>NZ_CP073318.1:0-5804950 GCF_018263855.1 Kutzneria sp. CA-103260
AAACACCAAAGCCCCCGAACGCGGCTTGAAAGAGCCTAGTGACGGTGTGCGTGTGTTCTTTGAGAACTCAACAGCGTACTGTAATAGCCAGTAACAATGAATAACCCCTTAGTGGGTTCCTTTGAGATGGTTACTGAACTGGATTGATGCCAGTTTGTACTAGTCTCGATCAACACAATCCTTATTGGAGAGTTTGATCCTGGCTCAGGACGAACGCTGGCGGCGTGCTTAACACATGCAAGTCGAGCGGTAAGGCCCTTCGGGGTACACGAGCGGCGAACGGGTGAGTAACACGTGGGCAACCTGCCCTGCACTCTGGGATAAGCCCGGGAAACTGGGTCTAATACCGGATATGACCTCTGATCGCATGATCGGTGGTGGAAAGTTCCGGCGGTGCAGGATGGGCCCGCGGCCTATCAGCTTGTTGGTGGGGTAGTGGCCTACCAAGGCGACGACGGGTAGCCGGCCTGAGAGGGCGACCGGCCACACTGGGACTGAGACACGGCCCAGACTCCTACGGGAGGCAGCAGTGGGGAATATTGCGCAATGGGCGAAAGCCTGACGCAGCGACGCCGCGTGAGGGATGACGGCCTTCGGGTTGTAAACCTCTTTCAGCAGGGACGAAGCGCGAGTGACGGTACCTGCAGAAGAAGCACCGGCTAACTACGTGCCAGCAGCCGCGGTAATACGTAGGGTGCGAGCGTTGTCCGGAATTATTGGGCGTAAAGAGCTCGTAGGCGGTTTGTCGCGTCGACTGTGAAAACCTACAGCTTAACTGTGGGCTTGCAGTCGATACGGGCAGACTTGAGTTCGGTAGGGGAGACTGGAATTCCTGGTGTAGCGGTGAAATGCGCAGATATCAGGAGGAACACCGGTGGCGAAGGCGGGTCTCTGGGCCGATACTGACGCTGAGGAGCGAAAGCGTGGGGAGCGAACAGGATTAGATACCCTGGTAGTCCACGCCGTAAACGGTGGGAACTAGGTGTGGGGGGCTTCCACGTCCTCCGTGCCGTAGCTAACGCATTAAGTTCCCCGCCTGGGGAGTACGGCCGCAAGGCTAAAACTCAAAGGAATTGACGGGGGCCCGCACAAGCGGCGGAGCATGTGGATTAATTCGATGCAACGCGAAGAACCTTACCTGGGCTTGACATGCACTGGAAACCAGTAGAGATATTGGCCCCCTTGTGGCCGGTGTACAGGTGGTGCATGGCTGTCGTCAGCTCGTGTCGTGAGATGTTGGGTTAAGTCCCGCAACGAGCGCAACCCTCGTTCCATGTTGCCAGCGCGTAATGGCGGGGACTCATGGGAGACTGCCGGGGTCAACTCGGAGGAAGGTGGGGATGACGTCAAGTCATCATGCCCCTTATGTCCAGGGCTTCACACATGCTACAATGGCCGGTACAAAGGGCTGCTAAGCCGTGAGGTGGAGCGAATCCCATAAAGCCGGTCTCAGTTCGGATCGGGGTCTGCAACTCGACCCCGTGAAGTCGGAGTCGCTAGTAATCGCAGATCAGCAACGCTGCGGTGAATACGTTCCCGGGCCTTGTACACACCGCCCGTCACGTCACGAAAGTCGGTAACACCCGAAGCCCGTGGCCCAACCCGTGAGGGAGGGAGCGGTCGAAGGTGGGACTGGCGATTGGGACGAAGTCGTAACAAGGTAGCCGTACCGGAAGGTGCGGCTGGATCACCTCCTTTCTAAGGAGCACCCAACGCTTGGTTCGTCTCGGACCTTGCGGAGGACCACCAACCAGAGCGAACGTCTTTGGGGTGGTTGCTCATAGATGTGGATGCTGGCTAGAAGCAACAGGACCTGCGGTCTGGGCCTGCTAGTACTGCTCGCAAGAGCGTGGAACGCGGCACTGGATGGTGAGGTTGGGGTTGTCAGTACGCTGTTGGGTCCTGAGGGAACACGCGATCGTGGTGTTGCTTCAAACCACAGGGTTCGACCTGAGTGCAAACCGGCCACCAGCATGGTGGAGCAAGGTGCCTCGCGAATAGGTTGGGCTTCCTGGTTGTTCTTTGAGAACTACACAGTGGATGCGAGCATCTTTGTGGTCAAGTTGTGAAGAGCACACGGTGGATGTCTTGGCACCAGGAGCCGATGAAGGACGTAGGAGGCTGCGAAAAGCCTCGGGGAGCTGCCAACCGAGCTGTGATCCGAGGGTGTCCGAATGGGGAAACCCGGCCTCAGTCATGTGGGGTCACCCGCGCCTGAATATATAGGGCGTGTGGAGGGAACGTGGGGAAGTGAAACATCTCAGTACCCACAGGAAGAGAAAACAACCGTGATTCCGTGAGTAGTGGCGAGCGAAAGCGGATGAGGCTAAACCATGGACGTGTGATACCTGGCAGGGGTTGCGTTTGTGGGGTCGTGGGACGTTGCTTGCTTATGCTGCCATGTAAGCGCAGAGTCAGAAAACAGTGTGTTAGTGGAATGGGTTTGGGAAACCCAACCGTAGAGGGTGATAGTCCCGTACGCGAAAACATGCTGTCTCTGTTGTGATGTTCCCAAGTAGCAGCGAGCTCGTGGAATTTGCTGTGAATCTGGCGGGACCACCCGCTAAGCCTAAATACTCCCTGGTGACCGATAGCGGACTAGTACCGTGAGGGAAAGATGAAAAGTACCCCGGGAGGGGAGTGAAAGAGTACCTGAAACCGTGTGCTTACAATCCGTCAGAGCCTCCTTTGCAGGGGTGATGGCGTGCCTTTTGAAGAATGAGCCTGCGAGTTAGTGGTACGTGGCGAGGTTAACCTGTGTGGGGTAGCCGTAGCGAAAGCGAGTCCGAATAGGGCGTTTTAGTCGCGTGCTCTAGACCCGAAGCGGGGTGATCTAGCCATGGCCAGGGTGAAGCGCGGGTAAGACCGTGTGGAGGCCCGAACCCACCAGGGTTGAAAACCTGGGGGATGAGCTGTGGTTAGGGGTGAAAGGCCAATCAAACTCCGTGATAGCTGGTTCTCCCCGAAATGCATTTAGGTGCAGCGTCGTGTGTTTCGTGGTGGGGGTAGAGCACTGGATGGTCTAGGGGGCCTACAAGCTTACCGAAATCAACCAAACTCCGAATACCATTACGTGAGAGCGCGGCAGTGAGACTGCGGGCGATAAGGTTCGTAGTCGAGAGGGAAACAGCCCAGAACACCAGCTAAGGCCCCAAAGTGTGTGCTAAGTGGGAAAGGATGTGGGGTCGCCCAGACAACCAGGAGGTTGGCTTAGAAGCAGCCACCCTTTAAAGAGTGCGTAATAGCTCACTGGTCAAGTGGTCCTGCGCCGACAATGTAGCGGGGCTTAAGCACACCGCCGAAGCTGTGTCATTCGCACATGAGACAGGCCAAGATTTCGGTCTTGGTCCAGTTGTGTGGATGGGTAGGGGAGCGTCGTGTGGGGGATGAAGCGGCAGGGGAACCTAGCCGTGGACACTACACGAGTGAGAATGCAGGCATGAGTAGCGAATGACGAGTGAGAAACTCGTCCGCCGGATGACCAAGGGTTCCTGGGCCAGGCTAATCCGCCCAGGGTAAGTCGGGACCTAAGGCGAGGCCGACAGGCGTAGTCGATGGACAACGGGTTGATATTCCCGTACCCGTGTAAACGCGTCCATGGTGAGGCTAGTGATGCTAACCGCCCGCGAAAGATGGAGCCTTCGGGCGAAGTCTGGAGTGCGCGGGATCCGATCTAGTAGTAGTCAAGCGATGGGGTGACGCAGGAAGGTAGCTCCGCCAGTCAGTGGTAATACTGGTGTAAGCGTGTAGGCTGTCAGGGTAGGCAAATCCGTCCTGATGTGTAGGCTGAGACGTGATGCGTAGCCGATTGAGGCGAAGTAGAGTGATCCTATGCTGTCGAGAAAAGCCTCTAGCGAGTGTTTATGCGGCCCGTACCCCAAACCGACACAGGTGGTCAGGTAGAGAATACCGAGGCGTTCGGGTGAACTGTGGTTAAGGAACTCGGCAAAATGCCCCCGTAACTTCGGGAGAAGGGGGGCCGAGGGACTTGAAGCCCCTTGCGGGCTAGGGTTTTTCGGCCGCAGAGAGCAGCGAGAAGCGACTGTTTACTAAAAACACAGGTCCATGCGAAGTCGTAAGACGATGTATATGGACTGACGCCTGCCCGGTGCTGGAACGTTAAGGGGACCGGTTAGTCCTTTGGGGCGAAGCTGAGAACTTAAGCGCCAGTAAACGGCGGTGGTAACTATAACCATCCTAAGGTAGCGAAATTCCTTGTCGGGTAAGTTCCGACCTGCACGAATGGCGTAACGACTTCTCGACTGTCTCAACCACAGGCCCGGTGAAATTGCATTACGAGTAAAGATGCTCGTTTCGCGCGGCAGGACGGAAAGACCCCGGGACCTTTACTATAGCTTGGTATTGGTGCTCGGTTCGGCTTGTGTAGGATAGGTGGGAGACTGTGAAGCTGGCACGCCAGTGCTGGTGGAGTCGTCGTTGAAATACCACTCTGGTCGTTCTGGGTGTCTAACCTCGGACCGTGATCCGGTTCAGGGACAGTGCCTGGTGGGTAGTTTAACTGGGGCGGTTGCCTCCCAAAGGGTAACGGAGGCGCTCAAAGGTTCCCTCAGCCTGGTTGGCAATCAGGTGTTGAGTGCAAGTGCACAAGGGGGCTTGACTGTGAGACTGACGGGTCGAGCAGGGACGAAAGTCGGAACTAGTGATCCGGCCATGGCTTGTGGAAGCGTGGTCGCTCAACGGATAAAAGGTACCCCGGGGATAACAGGCTGATCTTGCCCAAGAGTCCATATCGACGGCATGGTTTGGCACCTCGATGTCGGCTCGTCGCATCCTGGGGCTGGAGTAGGTCCCAAGGGTTGGGCTGTTCGCCCATTAAAGCGGTACGCGAGCTGGGTTTAGAACGTCGTGAGACAGTTCGGTCCCTATCCGCCGTGCGCGTTGGAGATTTGAGGAAGGCTGTCCCTAGTACGAGAGGACCGGGATGGACGGACCTCTGGTGTGCCAGTTGTCCCGCCAGGGGCATGGCTGGTTGGCTACGTTCGGAAAAGATAACCGCTGAAAGCATCTAAGCGGGAAGCTTGTTCCAAGATGAGATCTCCTGCCTCCTTTGAGAGGGTAAGGCCTCCTATAGACGATGGGGTTGATAGGCCAGAGATGGAAGCTCTGTAAGGGGTGGAGTTGACTGGTACTAATAGGCCGAGGGCTTGTCTACAAAGACGCTTCGCATCCACTGTGTGGTTCTGAAGGAACCAACCGGCATGACCGGGAGACCCGTAGGGGTTTCTGGGTGGTGTGTGGTGGTTTTCTTCATAGTGTTTCGGTGGTGTTAGCGGAGGGGAAACGCCCGGTCCCATTCCGAACCCGGAAGCTAAGCCCTCCAGCGCCGATGGTACTGCACTCGTGAGGGTGTGGGAGAGTAGGACGCCGCCGAACTTAACTTGGGACGCCCCTTGTCTGCGGCAACGCGGACAAGGGGCGTTTCGCTGTGTTCCCGATAGGGGACTTCGGTCCCCACACCCCCGACCTGGGGCCGGCGCGGCCCGTCCCCAGACCCCCGGATCGCTGAGTAGCGGCTACCGTGTTATTGGACCGGTCTATGGGGTCGGTCGTGTCTAGGAGGTTTGTAGTGTCCAGGTTCGGGCAGCGTCCCGGCGATCGTGACGGCGGTCAGCGTGACCGTCAGCAGCGCACCGGCGGCCATGGATCAGGTGAAGGCCGGGGGCAGCAGCGCGGCGCCGGCGAGCGGCGGTCGTTCGGCGACCGTCAGCAGGGCGCGCCCCGCCAGGACCGTGGCGGCAGCTGGTCCCGGGACAACAACACCGACCGCGGCGGCAACCGCGGCGCCGGTGGCGGCTACCGCGACCGCAACAACGACCAGCGTGGTGGCAACAGCAGCGGCGACCGGCCCCGTTGGAACAGCGATCGGGACAACCAGCGCTCCGGCGGCGGCTACCGCTCCGGCTCGGGTGACCGCCCCCGCTACAACAGCGACCGCGGTGACCAGCGCGGCGGCGACCGCCCGCGTTTCAACAGCGACCGCAACGATCAGCGTGGTGGCGGCGACCGGCCCCGTTTCAACAACGACCGCGGCAATGACCGGCCTCGCTACAACAATGACCAGCGCGGTGGCGACCGGCCGCGTTTCGGCAGCGACCGCAATGACCAGCGCGGTGGCGGCGACCGCCCGCGCTTCAACAATGACCGCGGTGGCGACCGGCCCCGGTACAACAACGACCGTGGTGGGGATCGCCCGCGCTACAACGATGACCGGGGTGGGGACCGCCCGCGGTTCAACAGCGATCGCGGCAACGACCGTCCTCGGTACAACGACCGGGACAGCGAGCGGCCGCGCTACAACAGCGACCGTCCCCGCCAGAACGACCGCGACGGCGAGCGCCCCCGCTACAACAACAGTGGCGACCGGCCGCGCTTCGGGGATCGGGACCAGCAGCGTGGTGGCGGCGACCGCCCGCGCTACAGCAACGATCGTGGTGGCGACCGTCCCCGCTTCGGTGGAGACCGCGACCAGCGCGGTGGCGGCTACCGCAGCGAGCGCTCCGGCGATCGGCCGCGGTCCAACGACCGCAACGACCAGCGCGGCGGGGACCGTCCGCGCTGGAACAGCGATCGGGACAACCAGCGCTCCGGCGGCGGCTACCGCTCGGACCGCGCCGGCTCCGGCGACCGCCACCCCCGTTTCAACAACAACAGCAACAACGAGCGCAACAACCAGCGCAGCGGCGACCGCCCGAGCTACGGCGATCGGGACCGGCGCTTCAGCAACGACCGCGGCGGCGACCGGTACGGCAACGACCGGATCAACAACCGGGACCGGGACGACGTTCGTGACGGCGCCAGCAGCCGGCCGCAGCGGCCGTCCAAGTTCGACCGTCCCAAGCGGTTCGACGGCGAGCGCAAGCCGCGCACGGCACAGGTCCAGCGTGAGCAGCGGCACCAGCGGCCCCGCGACTTCGACGAGCGTCCGCCGCTGCGCGCGGTCGCTGACGGCGAGCCGGTCGAGGAGCTGGAGATCGCCGAGCAGGCCGAGGCCGTAGAGGCCGCGGCGGCGCAGGAGCGCGCCGAGGTCGAGACCGCGAAGGTCGACGCGACCGAGCGCGAGGCCGACGAGGCTGACACTGACGAGTCGGAGCTTGAGGACGAGGCCGACGACGAGGACAGCGCCGAGCAGGACGAGGCCGACGACGAGGGCGCGCAGCAGGACAGCGACCGCGTCCAGAGCCGGGACCGCGCCGAGTACGACCAGGACCGGCCGCGGACCGACCACAACGGTGCGCCGGAGCTGCCGGAGGGTGCCGTCTCCTCGGCGCTGGACCCCGAAGCCCGGATGGAGCTGCGCAGCCTGCCGAAGGCGCTGGCCGACGTGGTCGGGGCGCATCTGGTGGCGGCCGGCATGCTGGTCGATGAGGAGCCCGAAGAGGCCCTGGCCCACGCCCGGTACGCCCGCACCAAGGCGGCCCGGGTCGGTCTGGTGCGCGAGGCGGCGGGCCTGACGGCCTACCACGCTGGCGAGTGGGCCGAGGCGCTGTCGGAGCTGCGGGCCGCGCGCCGGATGAGCGCCGGTCCGGGGCACCTGGCCGTGATGGCGGACTGCGAGCGGGCGCTGGGCCGCCCGGAGCGGGCGCTGGACCTGGCCAAGGAAGCCGACGTCAAGCAGCTGACCAAGGCCGAGCAGATCGAGCTGCGCATCGTGGCCGCCGGAGCCCGCCGTGACATGGGCCAGCTCGACGCGGCGGTGGTCGCGCTCCAGGGCGACGACCTCGACCCGGCCAAGCACGAGCCGTGGAGCGCCCGCCTGTTCTACGCCTACGCGGACAACCTCGCGGCGGTCGGCCGCACCGAAGAGGCCATCCGCTGGTTCATGCAGGCCGCCGAGTTCGACGACGAGGAGGAGACCGACGCCTCCGAGCGGGCCATCGAGCTGAGCCAGGACGAGTCGAGCGAGAGCGGCGAGGAGCAGGAGTGACCGAGGCGGATCTGCTGGCCACGTACGACGCGCTGCTGCTCGACCTCGACGGCACCGTCTACCGCGGCGGTGAGGCCGTGCCCGGCGCGGTCGAGGCCATCAAGGCCAGCCGCGAGCGGGGCGCCGGCATCCGCTACGTCACCAACAACGCCTCGCGCAAGCCGGCGAGCGTCGCGGCGCACCTGAACGAGCTGGGCTTCCAGGCCGCCGACGAGGAGGTCAGCACCAGCTCCCAGGCCGCCGCGGCGGTCCTGGCCGAGCACGTCGCCCCGGGCGCCCTCGTGCTGATCATCGGCACGCAGACGTTGGCCGACGAGGTCACGGCCGTCGGCCTCACCACGACGCGGACGTTCGCGCCCGAGGTGGCGGCGGTCGTGCAGGGCCATTCGCCCGACACCGGCTGGAGCGACCTCGCGGAAGCGGCGATGGCCATCCGCAACGGCGCGTTCTGGGTGGCGTGCAACATCGACGCCACCCTGCCGACCGAGCGGGGCCTGTTGCCGGGCAACGGTTCCATGGTCGCCGCCCTGCGCACCGCCACCGACGTGGAGCCGGCTGTGGCCGGCAAGCCGGCGCGGCCGCTGATGGACCAGGCGATCCGGTCCGCCGGCGCGAGCAAGCCGCTCGTCGTCGGCGACCGACTCGACACCGACATCGCCGGGGCCACCGCCGCCGAGCTGGACGCGCTGCTGGTGCTCACCGGCGTCGCGACCCCGGCTCAGGTGCTCCAGGCGCCGGCCGAACTGCGGCCCCGCTACCTGTCGGCCGACCTGTCCGGCCTGCTGCTGCCGCTGTCCGAGGTGGAGATCGGCAAGCAGCCCGGCTGGGACGTCGCGGTCGGCGACGGCGAGCTGACCGTCACCGGATCCGGCGATCCGCTGGCCCTGCTGCGCGCCCTGTGCGCCACCTGGTGGCCGGCCGGCGGCGGCCCGGTGACCGTGCGCGCCGGCGATGACGCCTCGATGGCCGCCTTGGGTGCCCTGAATATCGGCTAGCGTTGTACAGAGTCACACGAGTTACTCCTTCCGGGAGCAAGAGATGACCCAGCCGCCAGTTCCAGGGCCGCCGTCCTCACCTATGGCGACGATCGACTACGCCGTCGCGAGGCTCGCGGAACTGGACACCCTCGACGTCGCCGAGCACCCGGCGCGGTTCGAGGCGGTCCACGCCACGCTGACCGACGCGCTGTCGGCCATCGACGGGTTCTGACGCCGTGACCCGCAGGGCGCGGCTGGACGCCGAGCTGGTCCGCCGAGGACTGGCCCGGTCCCGGGCGCACGCATCCGAACTGGTGGCCAACGGCCGGGTCACCGTGCGCGGCACGGTGGCGACGAAGGCGGCGACGGCTATCGAGGCCGACACGCCGGTCATCGTGCGCGAGGACGACGACGACCCGAACTGGGCCTCGCGCGGCGCGTACAAGCTGGTCGGCGCGCTGGACGCGTTCGACATCCCGGTCGAGGGCCGGCGCTGCCTGGACGCGGGCGCGTCCACCGGCGGCTTCACCGACGTGCTGCTGCGCCGCGGCGCCCGCGAGGTGGTCGCCGCCGACGTGGGCCGCGGCCTGCTGCTGTGGCGGCTGCAGACCGACGACCGGGTCGTGGTTCTGGACAAAACGAACGTGCGGGCGTTGAACCCGGAGCTGACCGGTGGCGTCGTCGATCTCGTGGTCGCCGATCTCTCCTTCATCTCCCTCGGCCTGGTGCTGCCCGCCCTGCTGTCCTGCACGACCGAGGACGGCGACATCGTGCCGATGGTGAAACCGCAGTTCCAGGTGGGCAAGGACAACGTCGGCCCGGGCGGCGTGGTGCGCGGCGGCCGGCTGCGCGCCCAGGCCGTGCTCGGCGTGGTCGGCGAGGCCGCCGAGCTGGGGCTGCGCCTGCACGGCGTGGTGGCCAGCCCGCTGCCCGGCCCGTCCGGCAACGTCGAGTACTTCGTGTGGCTGCGGCGCGGTGAGCCGCTGCCCGAGGAGCAGGCCGCGGAACTGGTCGCCGCCGCGGTCCGGGAGGGGCCGAAATGACGCAGCTCAACGTGAACGGCGACCGGGAGATCCTGCTCGTCGTGAAGACCGGCCGGCAGACCAACCTGCGGCTGGCCGAGAAGGTCGCGGGCCAGTTCGCCGAGGCCGGCATCCGGCTGCGCGTCGTCGAGGACGAGGCCGCCGACCTGGACCGCTCCTGCTACGCCGAGGTCGCGCCGGCCAGCACCGCCGCGGTCGGCACCGAGCTGGTGTTCGCCCTCGGCGGCGACGGCACGCTGCTGCGGGCCGCCGAACTGGCCCGCCCGTTCGGCACCCCGGTGCTGGGCGTCAACCTGGGCCGGGTCGGCTTCCTGGTCGAGGCCGACATGGACGACCTGGACGAGGCCGTGCAGCGGGTGATCGACCGCAGCTACCACGTCGAGGAGCGGATGACGCTGGACGTGGCGGCGCAGGTGCAGGGCGAGGTCATCGCCCACACCTGGGCGCTCAACGAGGCCAGCGTGGAGAAGAGCAGCCGGGAGCGGGTGCTGGACGTGGTCGTCGAGGTCGACGCCCGCCCGGTGTCGGCCTTCGGCTGCGACGGTGTGTTGTGTGCCACACCAACCGGGTCGACGGCCTACGCGTTCTCGGCCGGCGGTCCCGTGGTGTGGCCGGACCTGGACGCCCTGCTGGTGGTGCCCAGCAACGCGCACGCCCTGTTCGCCCGGCCGTTCGTGGTGTCGCCGAGCTCGGTGGTGGCCTTCGAGATCGACCCGCACGGGCACCCCGCGGTGCTGTGCTGCGACGGCCGTCGGCTGGTCGAGCTGCCCGCAGGCACCCGCGTCGAGGTGGCCCACTCCAGCACCCCGGTCAAGCTGGTGCGGCTCAAGCAGGACCCGTTCTCGGACCGACTCGTGAACAAGTTCGCCTTGCCGGTGCAGGGATGGCGCGGCCCGGTTCTCGACTGACCAGCCCGTTCGGGCTGGCGGCGCTGACCGGTTTGGCCCGCCCCGGTCGTGGAACGTCAGGGGTTGGCACTAGTGTTCGACCTGTGCTGATCGAGATGCGTATCCAGGGTCTGGGCGTGATCGATGAGGCCAGCATCGAACTCCACCGGGGTTTGACGGTGGTCACGGGCGAGACCGGTGCCGGCAAGACGATGGTGGTCACGGGCCTGCACCTGCTCAGTGGCGGGCGCGGCGAGGCTTCGCGCGTCCGCACCGGGGTGGAGCGGGCCGTGGTCGAGGGCCGCTTCCACACGCCGGCCGGTAGTCCGGCCGCGGAGGTCGCGGCCAACGCGGGGGCCGATCCCGACGAGGACGGCAGCCTGATCGTGGTGCGCACGGTCAGCACCGACGGCCGGTCCCGCGCACACCTGGGCGGCCGCTCGGTGCCGGTCGGGGTGCTCGCCGAGATCTCCGAGCAGCTGATCGCCGTGCACGGCCAGAACGACCAGCTGCGGCTGGCCCGGCCGACCGAGCAGCGCGCCGTGCTGGACCGGTTCGCCGGCGACGCGGTGGCCGATCCGCTGAGCCGGTACAAGCAGCTGCGCGAGCAGTGGGTGGCGGTGTCCACCGAGCTGGTCGAGCGCACCGAGAAGTCGCGGGAGATGGCCCGCGAGGCCGACCTGCTCAAGCATGGCCTGGCCGAGATCGAGGCCGTCGACCCGAAGCCGGGCGAGGACGAGGAGCTGCACGCCGAGGCCCGCCGGCTCGCCGACGTGGACCAGCTGCGCGAGGCCGCGCAGGGCGCGCAGTACTCGCTGAGCGGCGCGGCCGAGGTGGAGGTCGAGGCGGTCGGCGCGCTGGGCATGATCGCCGAGGCGCGGCGCCGGTTCTCGGGGACCGAGGACCCGAAGCTGCGGGACCTGGAGCCCCGGCTGGCCGAGGCGTCGGTGCTGCTCACCGACGTGGCCACCGAGCTGGTCGGCTACCTGGAGTCGCTGGACGCCGACCCGGCCCGACTGGAGCAGGTGCTGGCCCGGCAGCAGGAGCTCAAGCAGCTGACCCGAAAGTACGCGGCCGACATCGACGGCGTGCTGGAGTGGGCCCGGGTGTCGCAGGAGCGGCTGGCCGGGCTGGACACCTCCGAAGAGGCGCTGGCCGAGCTGGCCCGCCGTCGCGACGAGCTGGCCAAGCAGCTGGCCGAGGTGGCCAAGGAGGTCACCGCCGAGCGTACGGCTTCGGCCGAGGACCTGGGCAAGGCCGTCACCGAGGAGCTCGCCGGCCTGGCCATGGCCCAGGCCAAGGTGGAGGTCGCGGTGCTGCCGCGGCTGGCCGAGCCGGACGACGCGGTGGCGCTCGACGTGGACGGCCAGCGGCTGCACGCCGGCCGTGAGGGCGTCGACGACGTGGAGCTGCGGCTGATGCCGCACCCGGGGTCGCCGGCGCTGCCGGTGAACAAGGGTGCGTCCGGCGGCGAGCTCTCGCGGGTGATGCTGGCGCTGGAGGTCGTGCTCTCGCACGCCGACCCGGTGCCGACGCTGGTGTTCGACGAGGTGGACGCCGGGGTCGGCGGCCGGGCCGCGGTCGAGGTCGGCCGCCGGCTGGCCCGGCTGGCCCGCAGTCACCAGGTGATCGTGGTGACCCACCTGCCGCAGGTCGCGGCCTACGCCGACCGGCACATGGTGGTGAGCAAGGTCGCCGAGGGCGGCCTGACCAGCAGCGGCGTCAAGGTGCTGGACGAGTCGGAGCGGGTGGTGGAGCTGGCCCGGATGCTGGCCGGCCTGGACTTCACCTACACCGGCCGGGCCCACGCCGAGGAGCTGCTGGACGCCGCCCGCACCGACAAGAAGGCCGACGAGCCGGTGCGCAAGTCGCGCAAGAAGGCGGCCAAGTCGTAGCTGCTGTGAAGGGGGAACCATGGGGAGCATCGACGACCTGGTCTCGCTGTCGGACCACGCGTGGCAGCGCCTGCGGGACCGGATGGCCGGCCTGATGGACGCCGAGCTGCGCTGGCGGCCGGCGGCCGGGGACCCGGACATCTCGCTGGAGTGGCGGCTCAAGCACATCGCCAGCCTGCTGTCGGCGGACCGCAACGCGGTGTGGCTGGACCAGACGCCGCCGTCCACCCAGCTGCCCGAGGCGCGGGACGCCGTGCAGACGCTGGACCAGCTCGACGCGGCGTACGCGTTGTGGCGCAAGGTGTTGACCAACTGCACCGAGGAGTCGCTGGATCGGCCGATCGGGCCGCGGGCCGGCTTCTACGCCAACGACACCCGGCGCTCGTTCGTGCTGCACATCCTGGACGAGCTCATCCACCACGGCGCGGAGGCCGCGCTGCTGCGGGACCTCTACGGCCACCGGTCCTGACCGTGGCCCGGCCGACCCTGGAGGACGTCGCCCGGCTGGCCGGGCTGTCCCGGTCGACCGTGTCCCGGGTGATCAACCGCCAGCCCGGGGTCGCGCCCGCGCACCGGCGGCTGGTGCAGGAGGCCATCGTCGAGCTCGGCTACCGCCCGCACCTCGGGGCGCGTGCGCTGGCCTCCGGCCGGGCCGACACCCTGGACCTGGTGATCCTGGATGACGATCCGGAGGCGTTGAGCGCCAACCCGCATTACGCCCGGGTCATCGCCGGTGTGGTGAAGGCGTTGGCGGGCAAGGACGTTCGGCTGGAGATCCGGCTGAAGCCGACGGCTTGGCCGGGAGCGGCCGGGACCGGGCTCGGCGCCATGCTGGTCAACGTTCCGCCCGAGCTCGCTCAACAGCTCCGCCGCGGCTACGGCTGGGTGGTGTCGATGGGCCGGTCCGCGTCGCGGGTGTCGTCCATCGAGCCCGACAACGCCGACGGCGGGCGGCTGGCCGTCGACCATCTCTACCGCGCCGGCCGCCGGCGGATCGCGGTGATCGGCGGACCGGAGAGCAACCCTTGTGCCGTTGACCGCGGCGAAGGCGGCCTTCGTGCCATCCGGGAGGCCGGCCTGGAACCGTTGATGTGGCCCGGGGACTTCACCATGGCCACCGCGGAGCGGGCGACGCGGCGGCTGATCGCCGAGCATCCCGACGTGGACGCCGTGTTCGCCGCCTGCGACATGACCGCCGCCGGTGCGCTGCGGGCGTTGGCCGCGAGCGGTCGGCGGGTGCCCGACGACGTGGCGGTGGTCGGCTTCGACGACGGAGTCATCGCCGCGTCCGCGGGCCTGACCTCGGTGCGGCAGACCGTGGAGGAGAACGCCGCGCTGGCCGCGCGGATGGTGCTAGCCCGCGAGTGCCGCCGGGTCACGGTGCCGGTGTCGTTGACGGTGCGCGAGAGCAGCGGACAACACGGCGACGCCTAGCCCGCCGGCGGCCATCGCCGCGCCCACCCAGCTCGTGGCGACATAGCCGTCGGCGGTCGCCGCGAGGCCGGCGAGGTAGGCGCCCGAGGCGTTGCCGAGGTTGAACGCCGCCACCGCCGCCGAGGACGCCAGCGTGGTGCCGCCGCCCGTGGCGATCACGCGGCTGGTGAACGCCGGCACCGTCGCGAACGCCACCACCCCCAGCAGGAAAAGTGTTATCACCGAAGGGAATTCGGCGAAGACCAGCAGCAGCGCGGCCAGGATCGTGAGCAGCGTGATGATCGTGCCCATCAGCCGCCAGTCCGCCGCCCTGGCCCCCAGCCAGTTGCCGATCACCAGTCCCACGCCGAACACGACCAGCAGCCACGACAGGTCGCCCGGCGCGTAGCCGGCCAGCGAGGTCATGATCGGCGCGATGAACGTGTACGGGGCGTAGACCGCGCCGAAGCCGAGGGCCGTCATCGCCAGCGCAAGCCACAGTTGCGGCCGGCGGAACACCGACCCGTCGCTGCTCGCCGCGAGGGCCGGCATTGGTGGCACCAGCGCCGCGATTCCCGCCATGCCGGCCACCCCGAGGCCGGCGATCACCCAGAACGTGACCCGCCAACCCCACTGCTGGCCCACGAACGTGCCCATCGGCACACCGACCACTGTGGACAGTGTCAGCCCGGTGAACATCGCCGCGATCGCCCGGGCCCGGCGCTTCTCGTCCACCAGACCCGCCGCCGCCAGCGAGCCAACACCCAGGAACGCCCCGTGGCACAACGCCGCCAGCACCCGGCCCAGCAGCAGCACCCCGAACCCCGTCGCCACCGCCGACGTCACGTTGCCCGCGATGAACAACACCAGCAGTCCCAGCAACGCCTGCTTTCTCGGCATCCGCTGCACCGCCATCGTCACCAGCGGCGCTCCCACCACCACGCCCAGGGCGTAGCCGGACACCAGCAGGCCCGCCGTCGGAACGCTCACTCCCAGCTCCGCCGCCAGTTCCGGCAGCAGTCCCGCGATCACGAACTCCGTGGTGCCAATGGCAAACGCGCTCACCGCCAGCGCCGCCAGCGCCGCTCCCGTCCTGCTCACAATGGCCAACCGCACACCCGGGAGCGCTCCCACCTCAAGGGGCGAGCCTCAAGATCAAGGCTCCGATCCGCTCGTTCAACGAGAGGAAGGGGCCCTTCATGACGTTCAGCCGGTGATGGGGTCCAGCAGGCGGTGGGGGTGGGCCAGGGCTCGGGTCACCACGTCGGCGTCGGTGTCCAGCGGGGCCGCACCGGGACCGGTCGTGACCAGGTAGTCCCTGACCGCCAAGGACTTTCCGCAGTCCTGGCAGACACCGGCCAGGTTCACCTCGCCGTTGTCGTCGGCGTGCCGGAAGTGGCGGCGGGGTCCCCGAGGGGCGTAGTGCTTGTCACCCCAGGCGACCAGGGTACGCAGCACCGGGAAGAGCTCGATTCCCTTGTCGGTCAGGCGATACAGCTCACGGCGGCCGGGGCCGGGAGACTTGGTCAGCACGCCGGACCGGACGAGCAGGGAGAGCCGTTCGCTCAGGATGGCGCGGGGAATCCTCAGGTGCGCGGCGAAGTCGGCGAACCGCTGCACACCGTAGAAGGCGTCCCGCACGATCAGCAGCGTCCAGCGCTCGCCGACGATCTCCAGACTGCGCGCCAGCGAGCAGTCCTCCGCGGTGTAGTCCCGTGTTGTCGCCACGGGCCGAAGTCTATCCCCGTTAGGTTCACTATACGAACCTAGCGGGCGGCGGGTGTGGGGCTGGGCCGGCGGCGCGGTCAGTGGCGGATCATGCGGAAGCCAACGTCGACGACCTCCTCGAAAGACCGTTCGGGGTTCTCGGCGGCGAGGCGGGTGGCGGTCTCCAGCACGCCGAGGGCCGCGTCGGCCAGGAGGGGGGCGATCACGTCGGCGTCGGCGTCGTCGGCCAGGCGGCCCCGGATGAACTGCTCGATGTCGCGCAGCCACTTGATGCGGTTCTCGTAGGCCTGTCCCAGCACGACCCGGGAACTCAGCATGATCTTCGTGTAGGCCAGCGTCTCCTCGCGGCTGCTCTCGTCCATCTCGGCGGCGTGGGTCAGGATGGCCTGGCGCAGGGCTCGGGCCGGCGACTTGGCCCGCTGCTGCTCCAACACGGCCAGGAACGACCGGCGGCGCTCCTCGTCGTCGACGGTGAGCACGTCCTCCTTCGCGTTGAAGTACCGGAAGAAGCTGGCCCGCGACACGTCGGCGCGGTCGGCGATGTCGTCGACCGTGGTGGCCTCGTAGCCCTGGGTGGCGAACAGTTCGAGGGCGGCCGTGCGCAGCGCGCGCTTGGCCATCAGCTTCTTGCGTTCCCGCAGGCCCAGTCGCGGCTGCTCGTCGGTCTCGGTGCTCGGCATGGTCGGAGCCTACCGTCGGCGGTGTCATTTGACACCCGAGTCTCAGCTTGGGTGAGACGGGCCACTCTTGTGAGATTCGAATTTCTGTTGATACTCTCGTCTCAGTTGTTGGCGCTGACCCGAGGAGCGCCGTTCTGGCGAACTGAAGAAAGGAATCGAACCATGTCCTGGTACGTCACCAGCACCTTCGAGCGCCTGAACGAGCACTCCGGGAACATTGCCCTGCTGCACAAGGGAAACCCCGTCAGCTACGACGACCTGCGCGACAACACGTACCGCGTCGCCCGCGCGCTGCGCCGGGCCGGCCTGGGTCATGGCGACGGCATTGTCGTGGTGGCCGGCAACACCCCGGCGGCCGTGGTGGTTCGCCTCGCCGCGTACCTGCTCGGGTTGCGTGTCACGCCGTTGACGCCCGAGGCCGTCGAGAACCCGTTGGCCGCCAAGCACATCCTGGCCGACGTGGACGCCACGGCGCTGGTGTGCGAAGCCGCGCTACCAGCGACGGCAGGTATCCGAGTTATCCTCGAACTCGACGAACTGCTCACGACGGCCCAGCAGGAATCCGCCGACCCGATGCCGACGGCAGCGACCGAGGACGACGTGTGCCGGGTGCAGTACACCAGCGGCACCACCGGGCAGCCGAAGGGCGTGCCGACAACCTGTCGCGGTCTCGGCGACGCGACGCGTGCGTGGGAGGCGAGCGGGGCTCTGCCGCCGGGAATGCGGCTGGTGCTGGCGTCGCCGCTCGCCGCGGGATCCGGGGACATCGCGCTCAACCTGTTGCGCGCGGGCGGAACCGTGGAGCTGCTGGACGGCTTCGACCCGGCTGGCTTCGCCGAGGCGGTGCGCCGCGCGCCGCTGGCCATGACGTACCTGTACCCGTCGTGGATCTACCGCCTGCTCGACCACCTCGAAGCCGCCGGGGAGCACCTGGAGAGCCTGAAGTTCCTGGTCTACGGCAGCGCGCCGATCCTGCCGGAACGCCTGCGGCAGGCCGTGGCCGAGTTCGGCCCGATGATGCTCCAGACCTATGCGAGCACCGAGGTGCCGGCCATCGCCGCGCTGGGACCGGAGGACCACGCGCTGGGCGTCACGTCACGCCCCGAACTGCTGGCCTCGGTGGGACGTCCACTGCCCGGTGTCACGGTGGAGGTGCGCGGTGGTGAGATCGGCGAGATCTGGGTTCGCAGTGCCGCGGCGATGCCGGGCTACTGGCGTCGACCCGACCTCACCGCCGATGTCATCGACGATGGTTTCGTGCGCACCGGCGACCTCGGACGGTTGACCGCTGACGGCTATCTCCACCTCGTGGGCCGGGTGAAGGACATGGTCATCGTCGACGGCGTGAACCACTACGCCGCGCCGATCGAGGACTGCCTGGCGACGCACCCCGCCGTGGCCGACGCGGCCGTGGTCGGTGCGCCCGACCAGCGGACGGGCGAGGCGATCCACGCCTTCGTCGTGCTGCGCCGCGAGGTCACGGCGGACGAACTGCGAGCCCTGGTCCACACACAGGTGGCCCGGGGCCCGCAGCTCGCCACCGTGACGGTGCTGCCGGAACTGCCGCTCACCGCCGCCGGCAAGGTCGACAAGAAGGCGCTGGCCTACAGGTTGCGGTCGGCGTAGACCTTCATGGCGTCCCGCACCAGCTCGGCGGTGCCGGCGCCGTGGCGGTCGTAGTTCTGGCTGAAGCGGGGATCGGCCACGTACATCTCGCCCAGCCCGACGAAGTACGGCTTGGTGACGGTGGCCGCCACCCCGATCCAGTCCCGCAGGCGCTTGGTGATGGCCTGCACGACCTCGCTGTCCGCGGCCAGCCCGGCCTGGTGCGCCCGGCCGTAGTCGGCCGCGATGTCCAGCTGCCGCTGCTGGTGGGCCCGCTTGTCCTCCTCGGACAACGAACTCCACCACTGGTCGCCCTTGTCGTAGGCGTCCTTGCCCCAGCGTTCGATCACCTCCTCCTTGTGCTGGGTGTGATCGAAGCCGTCGAATACCTCCTCGGCCATCAGCTGCTGGCCCCCTTCCGTCTTCTCCAACGTGGTCCGCACCGAGGCGATCTGGCGGGTGATCCGCTGCCGCTCCTGCTCCAGCAGGTCGAGATGGGCGCGCAGCGCGGCGGCGGTGTCCCGCTGGCCGGCCAGCACCTCGGCGATGGCCGGCAGTCCCAGCCCCAGCTCCCGCAGCAGCAGGATCCGCTGCAACCGGACAAGCGCGTCCTGGTCGTAGTAGCGGTAGCCGTTGCTGCCGACGCGGCTGGGGCTGAGCAGCCCGATCTCGCCGTAGTGACGCAGGGTCCGGCTGGTGGTGCCGGCCGAGCGGGCGATGTCCTGGATCGACCACTCCACCGCTTGCCCTCCTGATCTCGTTCGGTGTGAAAACCACGGTAGAAGTTGACGCAACGTCAATGTCAACGTTTTGGGTCTGATCGTTCTGGGGTCTGAGCGTTCCGGGTCTATGCGTGGGGCAGCAGGCTCAGCGCCCTCGCGCTGTCCGGATCGGACAGTCCATTCGGCTCACCCAGTGCCAACGCATGCGCCTCGGTCGGGCCGACCGGCAGCGGCCGCCGGGCCACCTGAAGGTCAATGTGGCTCAGCGTGGCCAATTCCGCGGCCAGCGCCGTGCTTCCGTCCGCGTCCGGGTGGCGGGCAAGCGCTTCCAGACACAGCGGGTCACCGCCGGTCGCGTCGTACCGAGCCCGCGGCGGGTGCCGGACCAGATGGCGGGCCCGGTTCGCCCGGTCGCGCTCGACATCGATGGCATCCTGGCCGTCCTCAGTGTCCATGGTGGACAGACCGTCGTCGGACAGCACGCCGAACGCCACGTGCCGCTCGTACTCGCCGGCCCGCCCGGACACCATGGTGACACCGCCGTCCCGGGCCGGCGCGGCGAACTCGGCCAGCGGGCGGGTCTCGCCCACGCCGGGCCCGCCGGTCCGGCGGACGAACTGGGCGGTGCCGAGACCGGGGGCGAACAGCTTGCCCCGCAACAGATCCACTTCGCGCCGACGGCCGACGAACGGCGTCCCGATCACCACGGAAAAGACGCTATCGGGGACCGTCCACTCTGGTACCGCCGGAAAGAGTGATCTTGAAACGGCCATTGTGTCCAATGTGGCTGACCTGCGCTGTGAGGAGAATGTGAGGGTTCTCCGGCGCCGGTTCTGTCAGGCGCTGCCCGTTGCCGTGCGTGCAACTTGCGTGCCGCACAGGAAAAACTCACCCGTACCGGTTGACCTTCCGGCACCAACGCGGCGTGGCGAACGGGTCAACGCGTTGGGCTGAGTGACCATCGAGGACATGAAGCTCACCGGACTGCTGTCGCGGACACATGAAGTGCTGCCAGGGGTCACCGGTGTGGCCAGGGTGGACCGCCGCACCGACGACCTGCTGCGCCGCGTGGGGCCGGGCGACATCGCCGTGCTCGACGCGCTCGACCTCGACCGCCGCACCGCCGAGGCGCTGATCGCCGCCGAAGTGGTCGGCGTGGTCAACTCGGCGCCGTCCATCTCCGGGCGGTTCCCCAATCTCGGCCCCGAGGCGCTGCTGCACGCCGGTATCCCGCTCATCGACGACGTCGGCTCGGGCGTGCTCAGCGCGATCAAGGACGGCACCAAGCTGCGGCTGCACGAGGGCGTCGTCTTCCACAACGAGCGCGAGCTCGCCCGCGGCGTGGCGCAGACCCCGGAATCCGTGGCCGACCAGCTGATCGAGGCCAAGGCCGGGATGTCGGCCCAGCTGGAGGCGTTCTCCGCCAACACGATCGAGTTCCTGCGCCGGGAACGCGGCCTGGTGCTGGACGGCCACGGCGTGCCCGAGCTGTACGTGCCGATGCGCGGCCGGCAGGCCCTGGTCGTCGCGCCGGGCTACGGCCACGTCGACGACCTGCGCCGGGTGCGCAAGTACATCAAGGAGTTCCGGCCGGTGCTGATCGGCGTGGACGCCGGCGCGGACACGCTGATGGACGCCGGCCTCACGCCCGACGTCATCGTCGGCGACCCGGACGGCATCAGCACCGACGCGCTGCGCGCCGCCACCGAGGTGGTGCTGCCGGCGCAGGCCGACGGGCACGCGCCCGGTCTGGAGCGGATCCAGGACCTCGGCATCGGCGCGGTGACCTTCCCGGCCACGGCCAACGCCGAGGACCTGGCTCTGCTGCTGGCCGAGGCCCACGGCGCCGGCCTGGTCGTCACCGTCGGCTTCCAGGCCACCCTGCGGGAGTTCCTGGACCGCGGCACCGGCGGCTCCATCCCGTCCACCTTCCTCACCCGGCTGAAGCTGGGCAGCAAACTGGTCGACTCGCACGCGGTCGCCGAGCTGCACCGGTCCCGGGTGTCCGCGGGCACCGTGCTGCTGCTGGTGCTCGCCGTGGCCGCGGCGGTCGCGGTCGCGCTGCTGGTGTCCGACGTCGGCAGCGTCTACCCGGCGCTGCTGACCGGCGCCTGGCACAACTTCGTCAGCTGGCTTGGGGGCCTGTTCGGATGATCTCGTTGCGCAATCACGTCGTGTCCATCGCCGCGGTGTTCCTGGCGCTCGCCGTCGGCGTCGTGCTCGGCTCCACCTCGCTGAGCAACCGGGTCCTCGGCGGCCTCGCCGACGACCGGGCCAACCTCAGCAAGCAGGTGGCCGACCTCCAGTCCAAGCAGACCGACCTGTCCGGCCGGCTCACCGACGCCGACCGCTACGCGCTGGCCACCGGCCCGCTGGCGGTGCGCGGGGCGCTGGACGGCAAGTCGGTGGTGCTGATCACCACCGCCGACGCCAAGTCGAACGACCGGGACGGCGTCGCCGGCCTGCTGCGGGCGGCCGGCGCCACCGTCGCCGGCGAGCTCCAGCTCACCGACGCGTTCACCGACCCGACCAAGTCCGACCAGCTGCGGTCGCTGGTGACCCGGCTGCTGCCGGCCGGCGTGCAGCTGCCCACCGCGGCCGACCCGGGCACCCTGGCCGGCGGGCTGATCGGGCCGCTGCTGCTGCTCGACAAGACCACCGGCAAGCCGCAGGCCTCGCCCGACGAGACGGCCGCGGCGCTGACCGGCCTGGCCAGCGGCGGCTACGTCCGCCAGGGCCAGGGCCTGCACGCCGCGCAGCTGGCGTTGGTGATCACCGGCGGTTCCGTCGGCGGCGACGCGGCGGCCGACCGGGCCGCGGTCATCGCCCGCTTCGCCACCCAGGTGCAGCGCTCCGGCGCCGGCACCGTGCTGGTCGGCCGCACCGGCTCGGCCGACAACTTCGGCCCGCTGTCCGTGGTCCGGGCCGACGGGCCGGTGCTGTCCACCGTGGACGACGTGGACAGCCCCGCCGGCCAGGTCGTCACCGTGCTCACGATGCGTGACGCTGCGGCCGGCAAGGTCGGCAGCTACGGCACGGCCGGCAACGCGCAGGCCCCGGCACCGACATCCGCGACGGGGTGAGCTGCTACTGTGAAATCCCGTGGAAAGGCAGGTCGGCCCAGCCGGCGGCCTACGTTCGGACCAGTCACCACGGGAGCCACTCTTGTCACAGCCACACCTCTCGCGGGCACGCATGACCAAGCACGTCTTCGTGACGGGAGGTGTGGCCTCCTCGCTGGGCAAGGGGCTCACCGCCTCCAGCCTCGGCCAGCTGCTCACCGCTCGTGGCCTTCGCGTCACCATGCAGAAGCTGGACCCGTACCTCAACGTCGACCCCGGCACGATGAACCCGTTCCAGCACGGCGAGGTCTTCGTCACCGAGGACGGCGCCGAGACCGACCTGGACATCGGCCACTACGAGCGGTTCCTGGACCGTGACCTGTCCGGCTCGGCCAACGTCACCACCGGCCAGGTCTACTCGGCGGTGATCGCCAAGGAGCGCCGCGGCGAGTACCTCGGCGACACCGTGCAGGTCATCCCGCACATCACCGACGAGATCAAGTCCCGGATCCGGGCCATGTCCGAGCCGGACGAGAGCGGCACCGCCCCGGACGTGGTGATCACCGAGGTCGGCGGCACCGTCGGCGACATCGAGTCGCTGCCGTTCCTGGAGGCCGCCCGCCAGGTCCGCCACGACGTCGGCCGGGACAACTGCTTCTTCCTGCACGTCTCGCTGGTGCCCTACCTGGCCCCGTCCGGCGAGCTGAAGACCAAGCCCACCCAGCACTCGGTGGCCGCGCTGCGCAACATCGGCATCCAGCCCGACGCCATCGTGTGCCGGGCCGACCGGGAGATCCCCGACGGCCTCAAGCGCAAGATCGCCCTGATGTGCGACGTGGACACCGAGGCCGTGGTGGCCGCCCCGGACGCGCCGTCGATCTACGACATCCCCAAGGTGCTGCACGCCGAGGGCCTGGACGCCTACGTGGTGCGGCGGCTGGACCTGCCGTTCCGGGACGTGGACTGGAAGGTCTGGGGCGACCTGCTGGACCGGGTGCACAACCCGGGCGAGCGGTGCCGGATCGCGTTGGTGGGCAAGTACGTCGACCTGCCCGACGCCTACCTGTCGGTGACCGAGGCGCTGCGGGCCGGCGGCTTCGCGCACCGGGCCAAGGTCGAGATCAGGTGGGTCCCGTCCGACGAGTGCGAGACCGAGGCCGGCGCGGCCCACGCGCTGTCCGGTGTGGACGGTGTGCTGGTGCCCGGCGGCTTCGGCGTGCGCGGCATCGAGGGCAAGATCGGCGCCATCCGCTACGCCCGCACCCGCGGCATCCCGCTGCTGGGCCTGTGCCTGGGGCTGCAGTGCATGGTGATCGACGCCGCCCGCTCGCTGGCCGGCATCGAGGACGCCAACTCCGACGAGTTCGGCGAGCCGACCAAGAACCCGGTGATCTCCACCATGGCCGACCAGACCGACGTGGTCGCCGGCGAGCGGGACATGGGCGGCACCATGCGGCTCGGGGCGTACCCGGCCAAGCTGACCCCGGGGTCGCAGGCCGCGAAGGCGTACGGCACCACCGAGGTGTCCGAGCGGCACCGGCACCGCTACGAGGTGAACAACGCCTACCGGGCCCGGCTGAGCAAGGCCGGCCTGGTGTTCTCCGGCCTGTCGCCGGACGGGCACCTGGTGGAGTTCGTCGAGCTGCCCGCCGACAAGCACCCGTTCTTCGTGGGCACCCAGGCCCATCCCGAGCTGAAGTCCCGGCCCACCCGGCCACACCCGCTGTTCGCGGCGTTCATCCGGGCCTCCCTGGACTACGTCGCCGCCGAGCGCCTCCCCGTCGAGCTGGCCGAGGTGACGGCATGAGCGAGGAGCAGCGCCACGTCTTCGAAGTGGCCTCCAGCAAGGACATCTACGTCGGCCGGGTCGTCGCCCTGCGCTCCGACTCCGTGGTGATGCCCGGCGGCGGGACCGCCGTGCGCGAGGTCATCGAGCACCTCGGCGCCGTCGCCGTGCTGGCCCTGGACGCCGACGACCAGGTGACCCTCATCCACCAGTACCGGCATCCGCTCGGCCACCGGATCTGGGAGCTGCCCGCCGGGCTGCTGGACGTCGCCGGCGAGGAGCCCGTGCTCGCCGCCCAGCGTGAGCTGGCCGAGGAGACGGGGTTGGCGGCCGCTTCCTGGGTGACGCTGGTCGACGTCGCCGCCTCCCCGGGCTTCACCGACGAGGTGGTCCGGGTGTTCCTGGCCCGGGACCTGACCGATGTGGGGCGGGAAATCCCGGACGGGGACGAGGAAACCGACCTGGTGTCGCGGAAGGTGCCGTTGGCGGAGGCGGTTCGGATGGCGCTGGCCGGCGAGATCGTCAACGGCGCTTCGGTCAGCGGGATCCTGGCGGCGCACGCGGTGCTGTCGGGTGCGGCGGAAGCTCGGCCGGCGGAGACGCCTTGGCAGGACCGACCGACAAGGTTCGCCGCCCGATAACCCCGGCGAGTCCCGCTTAGCGTCAGGGCGAGTTGCGGAATTTGGGCGAGTCCCGCTCTCGGGCAACTGAACTACCGGTTCTGGGGCGGGGTCTTTTCGGGGTGGGGAGCTTTGCCGATAGCGCGAGTCCCGCTCTCGTGTGACAGCGAGTCCCGCCCTCGGGCCGTTTCCAGCGTGGTTGCCTGGGTGGGTGGGCCCGAGGACGGGACTCGCCTGCACGAGAGCGGGACTCGCGTTCTGACTGGTGTTGGCGGCTCTGTTTTTCCGTGCCGGCGGTGCTGGTTTCTCGTGTCGGCGGTGCTGCTGGCTGCATGTGGGCTGTCAGTAGGGGGTCCACTGGGTGGTGGTGTCGCCGGTGCGGATGGAGTGCAGGCGGCGGCGGAGTTCGGTGTGGGACTGGGTGTCGCGGGCGATGGGCATGCCGACGGCGGCCAGCTTGAGTTCACGAAGTTCGCGCAGCACCGGGAAACCGGACCAGCGGGTGACGTCGAAGCCGTAGGCGTCGGCCAGCTGCCGGTGCTGGTCGGTCCGACGATGGCCGCGGCGTTGCTGGAAGCGCAGCTGCCGCACGGCCACCGGCACGAGGTCCCACTCCCGCGGCCCGACGCAGGCGGTGTCCAGGTCGCACCAGATGGCGCCGCCGGGGGTGGCGATGAGGTTGCCGACCTGGGCGTCGCCGTGGATGACGCATTCGGGCAGCTGGTAGCTGATCGTCGACAGCGCCTCCTCGATGGCGTCGCAGCGGCGGGCCAGCAGGTCGAGGTCGGCGGCGGGCCAGCCGCGAGTGCGGGCGTCGTGGATACGGGTCCGCAGATCGGCGACGGGATCCCAGCGCGGCAGGGCGGCCCCGGCCGAGGGCACGCGGTGCAGCCGCCGCAGCAGCCGGGCCAGCTCGGCGACGGTCGGGGTGCGGCCGGTGTCGGCGGCGCGCCGCCAGAAGGTGACGGCGTGCTCCTCGACGTGCACGATCTGCTGCACGCCCGGAGCCAGCTGCACGGCGGGCACCCGATGCCGGTCCAGCAGCCGGGCGGCTTCGACCGAGGCGAGCGCGCGCCGGCGCAGGCCGGGGGTGAGCGTGATTCGCGCGATGATCGGATGTCGGTCCAGGCGGTACACGGCGTTGTTGACGCACCGCACGACGCGGGCCCCGGTGTCGTCCAGCCCGACTCTGGCGCAGGCGTGTGCAAGCACCGCTCGGATCGAGGTGTGGTCGCCGGTCAGCATCGTGTCCCTTCCGCCGAACAGGGGGTACCCAGCGCGCGGGGACTCGACGCACTTCGACGATAACGACGTTGCCTTGGGCGGTGTAGTGGCCGCTGTTACGGTCTCACCGACCGAGGCCGAAATGCCCTCCCGGCCTGGCGCACCGCGTGATACGGCTGCACGGCGGGGGGCCGAAGGCCGGGACGGTGGCAGTGGAGGACGGCCGGGCGCGCGAGGTCACCGCGTCCATCAACAAGCAGGCGCGCGACGAAGGCACACCGATCGCCGTGCGCCATGTGTGCCGTGCCTGCGCGGAGCGGATGCGGGCGGTCGGCGTCGTCCAGTACGTGGTGTCGGATCTGGGGCAGGGCGAGCCGGTGTACGCCACCGACCTGGCCGC
The DNA here is from genome assembly GCF_018263855.1 of Kutzneria sp. CA-103260. GTDB lineage: Bacteria > Actinomycetota > Actinomycetes > Mycobacteriales > Pseudonocardiaceae > Kutzneria. Next base: position 25,988 of record NZ_CP073318.1, read on the forward strand.
CGAGCAGATCGCCGAGCTCCAGGTGACCCTGGGCGAGGGGCCGGCGGTGGACACCCTGACCGAGGAACGTCCCATGATCGCCGTCGACCTGACGATGCCGTCGCCGTGGCCGATGTTCGCCCAGGCCGCGGTCGAGGCCGGGGTGCGAGCGGTGTTCGCTTTTCCGCTGCAGATGGGCTCGATCGCGGTCGGCGTGCTGGAGATCTACCGCACCGTGCCCGGCGACTTCACCACCGTCGAGTACCGGGACGCGCTGCTCTACTCCGACGCCGCCATGTCCCTGCTGCTGGAGCACGTCGGCGACGTGCCCAGCAGCGCCGAGCACAACCTGTTCGCCGGCGGCTTCGGCAGCCGCTGGGACCTCGTGCACCAGGCCACCGGCGTCATCTCCGTGCAGCTGCGCAGCGGCCTCAGCGAGGCCTTCCTCCGGTTACGAGGCCACGCCTTCCTGACCGGGCGTGGCCTCGCCGACATCGCCGAAGACGTGATCGAGGGCCGGCTGCGCTTCGACGCCGAGGACTGTTAGACGAGGACTGTTAGACGCGGTCCAGGTGCACGACCGGGATGACGCGGCTGGTCTTGCGCTCGTAGTCGCCGAAGCCCGGCATCTGCTCCACCGCCCGCGCGTAGAGCTTGGCCCGCTCCGACTCGTCCGCGACCTGGGTGGCCCGCGCCCGGTACTTCTCGGCGCCGATCTCCACCGTGAGCTCGGGGTTGGCGGTGAGGTTGTGGTACCAGGCCGGGTGCTTGTCGGCCCCGGCGGCCGAGGCGATCACGTACACCCGGTCGCCGTCCTTGAAGTACACCACCGGGGTCGTCCGCTCGGCCCCGCTCTTCGCGCCGGTCGTGGTCATGAGCACCAGGCTGGCGCCGGTGAAGTTGCCGCCGACCTTGCCGCCGTTGGCCCGGAACTCCTCGATCACCTGCGTGTTGAAGTCAGTCACATCACACCGAACACCCCCGGCGGCCGGATCCATCCCCCCTTTTCCACCCGACCGGGTGGTGTACCGTGCGTCACATTCCTGCCGCCCTGGGTCACCGGCACGGGAGGTGCGCATGGCCGCGTTCGCCAGCCGCGAGTATCGGGCCCTGCTGTCCGCGTACACGATCTCCATGGCCGGCGACCAGTTCGCGCGGGTGGCCCTGTCCGTGCTGATCTTCGAACGCACGGGGTCGGCGGCGCTGACCGCCCTGACCTATGCCCTGACGTTCCTGCCGGACCTCGTCGGCGGGCCGCTGCTGTCCGGTCTGGCCGACCGCCGGCCCCGGCGCACGGTGATGATCACCGCCGACGTGCTGCGGGCGGTGCTGGTGGCGGTGATGGCGTTGCCGGGAGTGGGCTTTCCGGTGATCGCGGCACTGCTGGTGGTCGTCCAGCTGGCCGGGGCACCGGCGAACGCGGCCCGTGGGGCGCTGCTGCCGCAGATCCTCGGCGGCGACGACTACCCGGCAGGTCAGGCCGGGCTGTCGTCGGCGGGGCAGGCGGCGCAGGTGGCGGGCTTCGCCGGCGGTGGTGCGCTGATCGTCGCGATCGGCACGGGTGGCGTCCTGCTCGCCGACGCCGCGACGTTCGCCGCCTCCGCGGCCCTGGTGCTGCTGGGAATTCGGCACCGCGATGCGGCGGCGACCACCGAGGCCAAGCGGAGCTGGGGGAGTGACCTCCTCGCCGGGGCCCGGCTGGTCGCCACGACGCCCCGGCTGCGCGCGTTGATCGCGTACGCCTGTATCTCGGGCATCTACATCGCCGGGGAGGCGCTGGCCGCCCCGTACGCCGCCGAGCTGGGCGGCGGACCGACGCTGGTCGGCCTGCTGTTCGCGGGGTTCGCCGCCGGCGCGGTCGCCGGCATGCTGCTGCTGGCCCGGCTGTCCGCGCCGACCCAGCTGCGGCTGCTGCCGCTGCTCGCGGTGTGCTCCTGCCTGCCGCTGGTGCTGTGCCTCCTCGATCCGCCGGCCCCGGTCGTGGTGCTGCTGTTCGTGCTCAGCGGGGTCGCCAGCGGCTACCAGGTCACCGCCAGCACGACGTTCATGCGGAACGTGCCCGACGACCGGCGTGGGCAGGCGTTCGGGCTGGCCGTCACGGCGTTGAAGGTGGCCCAGGGCGTCGGTGTCGGTCTCGCCGGCGTGATCGCCGAGGGGCTCACCCCGCACGGCACCGTGGCGCTGGCCGGCGTGGTCGGGGTGCTGGCCGCGGTCGGTGTCGGACTGCTGTGGCGGAGCGCGTCGGCCGTGCCCTCGACACGGCCGACGCCCGCCCCCGGCTGAGCCGTCAGCGCCACTCGGTGGGACGGCCGACGCGACGCCACTCGGTGGGACGGCCGGTGCGGGGGGACTCGCTGCGCTTGATCATGATGTGCCTCCGTGTGGGCGTCGTGCGTGATATTCGTTTCCCCCGAGCGGAGCACGACACTGTGTCGATCCCTGATTACAGTGACTGTTTTCCGGCCATGGGGGTGCAGCGACGTGAATCGAGTGGACCCACGCCGCTGGCGTCTATGGTCCCTCCCACGTGGACTACTCGCTTACGTCCTCGCGGTGGAGTTGGCGACCGTACTCATGCTGGTCACCACCGCTTCACTGACCCCGATCACGTCCTCGGCGTGGCTGTGGTTCACCCTGCTGCTGGGTGCTTCCGCGATTCACTTCGAGGCCGCCCAGGGAATCGAACGTATTCGCGAAGCTGGCCCCGAGGGCAGCCCGTACACACATATGCAGAGCGTCTGGTATTTCGCCGGCGTGCTGTTGTTGCCGCTGCCGCTGCTGGCCGCGTTGATCTTTTTGTCGTTCACCTACGAGTGGTTCCGGGTGTTCCGCGGCCAGGCTTTCGCCTACCGGAAGGTCTTCTCCGCGGCCACCGTGGTGCTGGCCGTGGGGGCCGCCCAGCTGGCCTTCGCCGCGTTCTTCCCGGGCATCGGCACGCCCTACGCCGCCGTGCTGGACGGGCCGCTGGGCGCGCTCGCGGTGGTCGTCGCCGGGCTGGCCTACCGGCTGGTCAACTACGCGCTGGTGATCGGCGCGATCGTCGCCGCCAACCCCGAGCAGCCGGCCCGCAAGGCCCTCGGCCACGCCTCCGACCAGCTGATCATCGCCGCCAGCGTGGGCCTGGGCTACGCCGTCGGCGTGTTCACCGTGGACCGGCCGTGGTCGATGCCGATCCTGCTGGTCACCGTGCTCGCGCTGCACATGGGCCTGCTGCTGCCGCAGTTCCGGATCGCCGCCCACACCGATGCCAAGACCGGCCTGGTCGACGCCGCCTGGTGGTCCGACCGCGCCGTCGACCAGCTCGACCGGGCACGCCGGCTGGCCCGGACCGTGGGCGTGCTGATGATCGACCTGGACCACTTCAAAGAGGTCAACGACCGCTACGGGCACCTCGCCGGCGACCGGGTGCTGACCGCCGTCGCCGAATGCGTGCGGCACTCCGTGCGGTCGCTGGACCTGGTCGGGCGGTGGGGCGGCGAGGAGTTCGCCGTGTTGGTGCCCGCCGTCGGCGTCGACGAGCTGCACGCCGCCGCCGAACGCGTGCGGGCCGCCGTGCAGACGCTCGCCGTCGACACGCACGACCTGGAGGGGCGGGACGTCACCGTCACCGGGCTCACCGTCTCCGTCGGCGCCGGCCTGTTCCCCGGGACCGCCGTCGAGCTCAGCGACCTGCTGCTGGCCGTGGACGGCGCCCTGTTCCAGGCCAAGAAGCAGGGCCGCAACCGCACCGTGATGGCCGCCCGCATCGTCGCCGCCCAACCCGACGAACAGCGCACCGCCTGACACTCCGCGAGTCCCGCTCTGGAGCAAGCGAATGTCGAGTTCCGGAACTCGACACATGGCTGCCCGAGAGCGGGACTCGCGGGAGTCAGAAGCTGACTACTCGGTTGCGGCCGGTGTTCTTGGCGCTGTACAGGGCCGTGTCGGCGGCGTGTAGCAGGCGGTCCACCACCGTGCCGGCCGTCGGGTACATCGCCACGCCGATCGACACCGACAGGTCCCTGATCACCCGGCCGTCGTCGGTGAAGTCGATCGGCACCGTCAGCTCGCCCACCGCCCGCCGGATGCGCTCGGCCACCGCCACCACCTGCGTCTGGCCGACGCCGGGCAGCAGCACCACGAACTCCTCGCCGCCGAACCGGCCGACCGAGTCGTAGGAGCGGACCTGGGCGGTGATGGTGTCGGCCACCGCCTTCAGGGCCAGGTCACCGGCCAGGTGCCCGTACGTGTCGTTGACCTGCTTGAAGTGGTCCAGGTCGACCATCAGCACACCGGTCGTCTGGTGGGTGCGCTCGGCCCGGGCCAGCTCGTTGGTGGCCAGGTTGTGCCAGCCCAGGGTGTTGAACAGGCCGGTCTTCTCGTCCTTGGTCGCCGCCACTTCCAGCTGCTTGACCAGCACGCCGCGGTGCAGCACCAGCAGCGGCGGCACCACCATCACCACCAGCAGCGGCTGGGTCGCCACCGCCAGTGCCGTCAACGTGCCCAGGCACAGGGTGGCCAGCTCGACCAGGTTGTCGGCCCAGCCGCCGAACAGCTCGCGGACGGAGTGGTTCGTCATGTTCAGGGCGCCCAGGATCAGCAGCGCGTTGGCCACGAAGTAGGCCGCCACCGTCGCCGTGATCGCGCCGACGCCCAGCCAGCCGCGGGCCAGGGCGTCGCCGATGCCGTCCACGCCGAACAGCGCCAGCACCAGCCGGGCCGTGTAGCAGGTCAGCACCACCACCGACCCGTTGATCACGCTGCGGAACGCCGGCACCCGCTGCAGCCGGTACCAGCTGCGCAGGGCCAGGTGCGCGTACAGGATCGCCACCAGCACCGCCACCATCGCCGGCGGCAGCAGCAGCACGCCGGCGAACGTCCACACCGAGGTCATGTTGATGTGCGGCGTGCCGTTCACCCGGCGACGGACCCGCTCCACCTGCCGGCCCAGCTCCGCCTGCGTGACGCCCAGCGCCGCCAGCGCCAGCGTCACCAGCCCGTCCCGCAGCCCCGGCTGAACCCATCCGGCCGCCAGCACCGTAGTAGCGACCGCGACCGCCTCGACCACCAGACAGAACACGACCAGCCGCGGGCGCTGCCGCCACAGTGTCCATTGACGGGGAGTGACCAGCAGGTCACGGACGTGCACCGGCGAGCCAACGCCCGGCCTGGTGTCGTCCATAATCGTGCTCCGGCACTCCCTGCGGTGACTGACCTGACCCGGTCAGCCAAGCACACCGAGCGAGCCAGGTCAGCCACCGTGACCTGGATGGATCAGCGAGGGGAGGTGCAGCGGCCATGAGCAACCGCGACAGCTGAACCCCCTGAGCGCGTCACTCGAATCCGGTGGCCGCCGACAGTGTTCGTACGCACCCGTGTTGTCGGCGGCCACCTGCGGTTCGTTAGCCGGGCCGGGGCTTGATCGCCGGGCTAGGCTACGGCGTGAGCTGCCCAGGAATGAGGTGAACTCCCGCTGAGCGCGCCGCATGTCACGGACCTGCCCGTGGCCCTCCGCGAGGCCACCGCGGGCTATCTGGACCATCTGGCGGTCGAGCGCGGGACGGCCCGCAACACGCTCGACTCCTACGCCCGCGACCTGCGGCGGTACGGCGAGCACCTGGCCCGTGGGGGCGTGGGGTCGCTGGCCGAGGTGGCGGAGCGGCACGTCACGGAGTTCCTGGCAGCGCTGCGCGAGGGGGACGCGGACCACCCGCCGCTGGCGGCGTCGTCGGCGGCGCGGGCGGTGGTGGCGGTGCGGGGCCTGCACAAGTTCGCGTTCCGCGAGGGCCTGGCACAGCAGGACCCGGCCCGCGAGGTGCACCCGCCGGTGCCGCCGCGGCGGCTGCCGAAGGCGTTGCCGGTGCAGGAAGTGCTGCGCCTGCTGGACACGGCCACCGGCGAGGATCCCCGTTCGCTGCGCGACCGCGCGCTGCTGGAGCTGCTGTACTCGACCGGGGCCCGCATTTCCGAGGCGGTGGGCCTGGATCTGGACGACATCGACCGCGGCGAGCGCACAGTGTTGTTGGACGGCAAGGGCGGCAAGCAGCGCCTGGTCCCGATCGGGCGACCCGCGCTGGCCGCCGTGGACGCGTATCTGGTGCGGGCCCGGCCGGAGCTGTCCCGGCACGGACGTGGTACCCCGGCGGTGTTCCTGAACTCACGTGGTGGCCGGCTGTCGCGGCAGAGCGCGTGGCAGGCGCTGAAGACGGCGGCCGATCGGGCAAGCATCGACGTCGAGGTCTCGCCGCACACACTGCGCCACTCGTTCGCCACCCACCTGCTGGAGGGCGGCGCGGACGTGCGGGTCGTGCAGGAGCTGCTGGGCCACGCTTCGGTGACCACGACTCAGGTGTACACATTGGTCACAGTGACCACATTGCGTGAGGTCTACGCCACCGCGCACCCCCGCGCCCTGGCTTGATTTAGGCCATTCGCAGCAATCGGCGCAGCTCGAACGAGTGGTGTCCACTCGGCGAGGCGCGTTGCCGCGGTCCCCCCAGCGCCTTACGCTGCGGCTCAGGGAGAGTCAGGCCACGAGGAGACTGGAGCCATGTCGACACCGCAGCCTTCCGGGGAATCCGGGGAGCGGCTCGTGCGTGGACCCTCCGTCGAGCTCAGCCTGGCGCCGCACGCCCGTCCCGAGGCCGAGGAGCCGGACGTCGCCGCCAACGGCGAGATCGGTCCCACCGGCCGGCCGGTGCGCCACGTGCCCGAGCCCGCGCTGATCGGCGCGCACGGGCCGGCCACGATCCTGGCCGTCTGCAACCAGAAGGGCGGCGTCGGCAAGACCACCTCCACCATCAACCTGGGCGCGGCGCTGACCGAGTACGGCCGCCGCGTGCTGCTGGTGGACTTCGACCCGCAGGGCGCGCTCTCGGTGGGGCTGGGCATCCAGCCGCACCAGCTGGACCGCACCATCTACAACGTGCTGATGGAGCGCACGGTCGGCATCGAGGACGTCGTGATGCAGACCTGTGTGCCGGACATGGACCTGCTCCCCAGCAACATCGACCTTTCCGCTGCCGAGGTGCAGCTGGTGTCGGAGGTCGGCCGTGAGCACACCCTCGTGCGCACGCTGCGACCCGTGATGGACCACTACGACTACGTGCTCGTGGACTGCCAGCCCTCGCTCGGGCTGCTCACCGTCAACGCGCTGGCCGCGGCCGACGGCGTGTTAATCCCACTGGAGTGCGAGTTCTTCAGCCTGCGCGGCGTCGCGCTGCTGATCGACACCATCGAGAAGGTCAAGGAACGGTTGAACCCCAAGCTTGAGATCACGGGCATCCTCGCCACCATGTACGACCCGCGCACGCTGCACTCGCGGGAGGTGATGGCGCGCGTCGTCGAGGCGTTCGGCGAGACGGTGTTCGACACCGTGATCAACCGGACCGTGCGCTTCCCGGAGACCACCGTCGCCGGCGAGCCGATCACCACGTGGGCGCCGCGGTCGTCGGGCGCCAAGGCCTACCGCGCGCTGGCTCGCGAGGTGATCGCCAGGTGACTCGCCGCGTCCAGCTTCCGGGTGCGGCCGAGTTGTTCCGGTCCACCAGCACGCCCAGGACAGGTGTGCCCAGGGAGACACCCGTCCCCGACGACGCCGTATCCTCGGCGGGAACCGGTCGCCGCAAGCACGAGGCGAAGATCACGGTCTACCTGTCCGACGAGGAGCTGCTGGCGTTGGAGCACGCACGGCTGGCGCTGCGCGCCGCGCACGGCATCGCCGTGGACCGCGGCCGGGTGGTGCGCGCCGCCATCGCGGCCGTGCTGGCCGACTTCACCCTCCACGGCGCCGACTCGCAGCTGGTCAAGGGCATCGCCCGGGATGACTGATGTGGACCCCGGGTCCCCCGCGGGTGGCAGGTTCACCGTCCGGCTGAACAACTTCGAGGGCCCGTTCGACCTGCTGCTGCAGCTGATCTCGCAGCACCAGATGGACGTCACCGAGGTGGCGCTGAGCCGGGTCACCGACGACTTCATCGCGCACCTCAAGACGCTCGGCGAGCAGTGGGACCTGGACGAGACCACCGAGTTCCTGGTGATCGCCGCGACGCTGCTGGACCTGAAGGCGGCCCGGCTGCTGCCGGCCGGCGACGTCGAGGACGAGGACGACCTGGCCCTGCTGGAGGCCCGGGACCTGCTGTTCGCACGGCTGTTGCAGTACCGGGCGTACAAGCAGGTCGCGGCCCTGTTCGGCGAGCTGGAGGCCGGCGCCCTGCGGCGGTATCCGCGGTCGGTGTCGCTGGAGGACCGCTACACCGCGCTGCTGCCCGAGGTCATGATCGGCATGAGCCCGGTGCGCTTCGCCGAGCTGGCCGCCGCCGTGTTCCGGCCCAAGCCGCCGCCCACGGTTTCCCTGGCCCACCTGCACATGGGCGCCGTGTCGGTCCGCGCGCACGCCGCCGTGCTGCGGGTGCGCCTGGCCGAGGCCGGCGTGGCGACGTTCGGCGAGCTCGTCGCCGACTGCGAGAACACGATCGAGGTGGTGGCGCGCTTTCTGGCGCTGCTGGAGCTGTACCGCGAGACCGTCGTGCTGTTCGAGCAGGACGAGGCGCTGGGGGAGCTGACGCTGCGCTGGTCCGGCGGCAGCGTCGAGGAGGCACAGGCGGCGGCCGAGGTGGACCGGGCGTTCGCCGACGAGGAGGAGTACGGGTGACGGAACCCGAGGACACCCCGGCCGCGCCGGAAGCTGTCGAGGCCGAGCCGGTGACGGCGAACGCTGAGCCGGTCGAGGACATCGAGCCCGAGGCCGCCGAGCCTGACGCGCCGGTCGAGACCGAGTCGGAGCCGACTGAGCCTGGCGAGCTGGCCGAGACCGAGTCGGAGCCGGCTGCCGAGGAGGGTGAGGATGTCGATGTCGCCGCGGTGATGGGCGCGGTGCTCGACGAGGCCGCGGCCCAGCAGCCCGAGCCGTCGGCCGAGGACGACGAGGTGCTGGTCGGCTCCACCCTGCCCGACCTCACCGACGACGCCGTCCTACACGCGGCCCTGGAGTCCCTGCTGCTGGTCGTCGACTCGCCGGCCGAGGACGAGCTGCTGGCCACCGCCCTGGAACAGCCGGTGAAGCGGATCCGCGAGGCCCTGGAGGCGCTGTCGGCCCGGTACACCGAGTCGGGCAGCGGCATCGACCTGCGCCGGGTCGGCGACGGCTGGCGGCTGCACACCCGGGACGTCTACGCCCCGTACGTGGAGAAACTGCTGCTCGACGGCCAGCGGGCCAAGCTCACCCGGGCCGCGCTGGAGACCCTGGCGGTGATCGCCTATCGGCAGCCAGTCACCCGATCGAGGGTGGCGGCGGTGCGTGGCGTGAACGTCGATGGTGTGATCCGGACCCTGGTGACGCGGGGTCTGATCGAGGAGACGGGCAACGACCCGGACACGGGTGGCATCCTGTATCGGACCACCGAACTCTTTCTGGAGCGGTTGGGGCTGTCCTCGCTGCGGGATCTGCCCCCGATCGCTCCGCTGCTGCCCGAAGTGGATGCGATCGACGATGTCGGCTAAGAACTCTGATGACGGTGTGCGCCTGCAGAAGGTGCTCTCCCAGGCGGGCGTGGCCTCGCGGCGCGCGGCCGAGGAGCTGATCGCGGAGGGCCGGGTCAGCGTCGACGGCAAGGTCGTCCGGGAGATGGGCAAGCGGGTCGACCCGGACACCGCCGTGATCCACGTGGACGGCAGCCGGGTCATCGTCCGCGAGGACGTGCTGCACATGGCGCTGAACAAGCCCCAGGGCGTGCACTCCACGATGTCCGACGAGATGGGCCGGCCCTGCGTCGGCGACTATGTGCGGGAGCGGGCCGAGTCCGGCGGCGCCCGCCTGTTCCACGTCGGCCGCCTCGACGTGGAGACCGAGGGCCTGCTGCTGCTGACCAACGACGGCGAGCTGGCCCACCGCCTCATGCACCCCTCGTACCGGGTGCTCAAGACCTACCTGGCCGAGGTGCCCGGGCCGGTCGCCAAGGACGTCGGCAAGCGGCTCAAGGCCGGCGTCGAGCTGGAGGACGGGCCGATCAAGGTGGACGCGTTCCGCCTGGTCGACTCGCTGCCCGGCAAGGCCATGGTCGAGGTCGTGCTGCACGAGGGCCGCAAGCACATCGTGCGCCGCCTGCTCGACGAGGTCGGCTACCCCGTGCTGCGCCTGGTCCGCACCGAGATCGCCGGCGTCCAGCTGGGCAACCAGCGCCCCGGCTCGCTGCGCCGCCTCACCCGCGCCGAGGTCGGCCAGCTCTACGCCGCCGTGGGCATGTAACCACTATCGCTTCAGTACAGATCGAAATCAGGCCGGAGGGAACCCGTGGCCAGGGTTCCCTCCGGCCTGTCGCCATCTCGAGGCTTTCGGGTGCAAGGACGCTCCGCCCCGCCTGATCCCTGTCGGAGTTCCTGCCCCCGTGACATCAGCCTGGCTTAGGGAGCGGTCGTCGCCATCCGCTGCGATTGGGCGCGGGCGAGGGGCGCTTGGTCTCGACCGTCGACGGGTTCGTCGCGACGGTCGGTTTTGCCCAGGAAGAGCGCCTGTTTTCGTGGTCGAGATGGTAGAATCGAACGCGTGAGCGAACCTTTGAACCCGACTCCGAAGCCGTGGCCTGTGTTCCGCTAACTCCTTCCCCTAGCTGATGACTTTCGCCACGTCGGGGAGTCGTGTAGCGCGAAAGTCATCAGCTAGGCTTAGTAGTTGTGGACGACAACGAGCTGGCGGTCGAGGTTCGGGAAGCGGTGTCGAGGCTGGCCCGCCGGCTGCGTCAGGAGCGGCCGCCGCACGAACTGGGGCTCACGTCTCTCTCGGCGCTGTCGAGGCTCTATCGGCTCGGTCCGGCCAGCCCCTCCGCGCTGGCCGCCGCCGAGAACGTGCAGCCGCAGTCGATGACCCGGGCCCTCGCCACGCTGACCGAGCGCGGCCTGGTCGTTCGTGAACCGCACCCCACTGACGGCCGGCAGACCCTCGTCACCATCACTGACGCCGGCCGGGCCGTGCTGGAGCAGGATCGCTCCCAGCGGGACGCCTGGCTGGCCGACGTGATCGCCGACCGCCTGACGCCGATCGAGCAGGAGTTCCTGCGGGCCGCGGCGAAGCTGCTGGAGGTGCTGGCCACATGACCGGCGGCTCGACGACGACTGTCGCGCGGACCGGTGGGCTGCGGCTGGTGTTGCCGGTGGTGCTGGGCACGCTGCTCAACGCCGTGAACTCGTCGATGATCGCGGTGGCGCTGGTCGACATCCAGCACGAGTTCCACGCTGGCGCGGAGGTCGTCTGGCTGGTGTCGGGCCTCTATCTGGCGACCGCCGTGGCCCAGCCGACGATGGGGCGGCTGGCCGACCGCTTCGGGGCACGCCGGGTGTTCTGCTGGGGGCTGGTGATCGTCATGGTCGCCGCCGTCGGAGCGCCGTTCGCGCCGAGCCTGGGCTGGCTGGTCGCGGCCCGGGTGCTGCTGGGAATCGGCACCTCGGCGGCCTATCCCGCCGGGGTTTCCCTGATGCGGCAGGGAATCAGCGGCGAGGCGACCAACGCGCTCGGGGCCGTCTCCGCCGCGGGGCAGGTGGCCGTGGCGCTGGGCCCGCCGCTGGGCGGGGTGCTGGTGCTGCTCGCCGGCTGGCGGTCGATCTTCTGGGTCAACCTGCCGATCGCCGCCCTGTCCATGGTCCTGGTGCTGCTGTGGATTCCCCGCGATCGAGCCCCACGGTCCACTTCGGCCGGTCTGGATCCGTTGGGAATCCTGCTTTTCGCCGCCACCATGGTCGGCCTGCTCGTGTTCCTTCTCGATTTCCAGTGGGTCTACCTGGCCGCTGCCGTGGTGCTGGGGATTGTCCTGTTGTGGTGGGAACTTCGCGTGTCTCGGCCGTTCGTCGACGTCCGCATGCTCCGCGCCAACCGCCCCCTCAGTCGCACCTATGCCCGGGTGGCGGTCACCTACGTCGTCTTCTACACGATCTTCTACGGCGTTCCCCAGTGGCTCGAACAGGGCCGCCAACTCAGCAGCGCCGAAGCCGGGCTGGTCGTGCTGCCCATCGCCGGCATGGGCATCATCGCCACCGTCATCGCCACCCGCCGGCCACGGTGGCCCCTGCTGGTCATCGGCTCCGCCGGCCTTCTTGTCGGCAGCCTCGCCCTGCTCCTCGTCGGCGCCTCGACTCCCGTGCTGCTGCTCGTGATCGTGTCCGCCGTCCTGGGCATTCCCAACGGCTTCAACAGCTTGGGCAACCAGACCGCCATGTACGCCGCCGCCCCCGACGGCCAGGTCGGCACCGCCTCCGGGCTCTACCGCACCTCCCAGTACGTCGGCGCCAACCTCGCCGCGGCACTGGTGGGCCTTGGTCTCGGCGACCACGCCACCGACAGCGGCCTGCATCTGCTCGCCGCCGTCATCTCCGTGATCAGCCTGCTGTTGCTGGCCGCTGCCGTCTTCCGCCTCGTCGGCGTCACAAGGCGTCCTCGCACCTCGTGGTGATCACAGGTCCTTCGCGAGCTTTTGGAGGAAGGCTGCTTGTAACGCCGCGATGCCGGCACACCGACCGCGATGTCTGCATACTGAGTGTAAGGGCCTGGACACGGGACGCGTACCTCCTGACTGGGGGAGATAGTGACCGGTGAGCATCAACGCGACGACAGCACGGACCCCGATAGCGATCGCCGCTGGCAGGATGCAGAGGTCCGCAACGAGAGCGGCGCCGTGTCTGGCGCGGCCGTACAGGCGGGGATGATCCGCGAGTTACACGTCCACGCCGATGGCCGGGCTGTCGCCCCCGATCCGCTGACCCTGGCGGCCCAGCGACTGGCCACGTCGGTGGGCCGCCAGTGGACCGAAGAGGCCGGGTTCCGCTCCCTGCTGCGCCCGAATCCGTTGCGGCTGCAGTGGTCGACCACTGATCGCCCGGTGGTGCTCGGTGGGCTCTCCGAGCAGCCGGTGCGGCAGCACGGTGACCGACATGAGCTGGTCGAGATGTTCCGGGCGCTGCCGCACCGGCGGCTGGTGATCCTCGGCGCCCCGGGCGCTGGCAAGACGGTGCTGGCCCTGTTGCTTGTCCTGGCCCTGCTCGACGATCTGGCGGACAACGATCCGGTGCCGGTGTTGATGACCGCCTCCTCGTGGAATCCGCAGGAGGAGCACCTGCACACCTGGCTGGTCCGCCGACTGGTCGAGGAGTACCCGGGATTGGCCGACGAACGCACCTACGGACCGAACGCGGCGATCCGGCTGGTGACCGAAGGCCGGATCATCCCGATCATCGACGGCCTGGATGAGACCCCGGAAGGAGCGCACGCCGCGGCGCTCGATGCCCTCGATCGCGGCTCGGCCGGCAACCATCCGCTGGTGGTGACCTGCCGCACCATGGAGTACGCGGCCGCCGTGGAAGCTGGTGGCACTGTGCTGAGCCGGGCCGCGGTGGTGGAGATCGCACCTGTCGATCCGGTCGATGTCACCGGCTTCCTTGGCTCGGCTGGCCCGTCCGCGCATCGTCGCTGGCAGCCCGTGCTGGACCGGCTGCGCACCCGGCCCGACGCGCCGTTGGCCCGCGCCCTGACCAGTCCACTGATGGTCGCGCTGGCCCGCACGGTGTACACCGATCCCCAGCATGACCCGGCTGAACTGTTGGACCCGGCTCGGTTCGCCGAACAGACGGCCATCGAAGGGCATCTGCTTGATTCGTTCGTGTCGGCCGCCTACCACCAGCAGCCCGAGGTGCCAGGTCGCACCTGGTCGTCGCGGCGCAGCCGGTATCCGGCCGATCAGGCGCAAGAGTGGCTGCGGTTCCTGGCCGAGCACCTCGACCGACTCCATACTCGGGACCTGGCCTGGTGGGAGGTGGTACACGCGGTGTCGTCGCGCACCCGGGGACTCCTCGCCGCCCTCACCTCAAGCCTGCTCGCCGCGGTCACAGGATTTCTTGCCGACGGACCGGCCAACGGCGTCTTCGATGTGCTCGGCTACATCTTGTGGTTCGGCTTAGCCCCGTTCGTGGTGTTCCTCCGCGGGTATGTGCCCCGGCCGCTGCACATCGAGCTGACTTTTCACGCGACGGCGGGACGGGTCCTGCGTCGATTCGCGGTGGGCTTCGCGATTGGGTTCACGCTCGGCATCGCATACGGGCTGGACTATCCGCTGGCCCTGATTGCCGGGCTGGCTCCCGGGTTCGCTCTGGCGTCCTACACCTGGTGGAGTATTCCGACCGACGTGACCCAGGTGTCCAGCCCGGCCACGGTGCTGCGCCGCGAACGGCTGGCCACGGCCGCTTTCGGGTCCATTCTGGGGGCAGCCTTCGGTGTCGTCGTCGGGCTGGTATACGGATTCGCGGCGAATCTCACGCTGAGTACCGGGCAGGCCGCGCTGGCCGGCGTCGCCGCCGCGGCGGCCATGGGCGTGTGGGGCTACGTGCAGTATGGCCGGGCCGCCGGCCTGCTGTACGGCCTGACTGGCGGCTTGGTGGCCGGGCTCACCGCCGCGTCCGCCTATGCCGGGCCGATCAAGAACCCCGCGCTGCTCGGGCTGGTGTATGGCCTGGTGTTCGCGCTGACCATTGGCTACGGCGGCGTGCTGTCCAGGGCCTGGGGTGTTTTTCTGCTGCACCGGACCTGGCTGGCGCTGTGCGGTCGGCTGCCCTGGCGGCTGATGGCCTTCCTGGACGACGCGCACCGCCGCGGGATCTTGCGTCAGGCCGGTGGCGTCTACCAGTTCCGGCACGCGCTGTTGCAAGATCACCTTGCCCGGCCCCGCGATGAGGGACGGCAGGATCATTCATCAGGCATCCCACAACAACGGGGTCACTAGGGTCCGCACTCCGGACTTGTCGGGTGCGGCTGACAAGGCGACTGGAACCAGACCGCCATGTACGCCGCCGCCCTCGTCGGCCTGGGTCTCGGCGCCCACGCCACCGACAGCGGCCTGTATCTGCTCGCCGCCGTCATCTCGATCACCAGCGCCGGCCTGCTGACCGCCGCGCTGCTGCGCCGGGAGTCCTGAATACTGGGCATATGCCGCTTCGCTGGTTCTTGATTCTGCTGCCCGTGGTGATCGTCGCTCTGGTCGGCGGCTACCTCTGGATCCAGTACGGCGGCACGGTCGTGACTGAAGGCCGGGCCAAGGTTCGAGTGACCCGAGTGGGCGCCGGCGAGCCTGACCTGTTGGCGGATTACGTCAGCGGTGATCTGACGGTGCCACGGAAGCTGCCCTTGAGTGGGCTGCGCATCGACCGTGATCAGGCGCCAGCCGGCGTGGCCGAGGGTGACCTCCTGGATTGTGCCTATCTTCAGCGGATGGCGCCGATCGTGAACCGGCTACGCGAGCCCTCCGTCAGCGACTGTCACCGAGTGACCGGCTAGAACCACGAACCGAGAGTGTGGTCCCAGGCCCAGCCGACGCCTCTGGCCACGGTCTTGCCCGTCTCGACGACGCTGCCGGCCGTGTCGACAACGACGTCAGCGGCGGTCTCGGCCACGTCCACGGCCGCGGTTCCCAAGGTGCCGGCGGCGTGTTCTGCGGCGTCGCCCCAATGTCCCTGCGAGATGTCGCTGACCGTCTGCTGGCCACCGTGGTAGATGTCGGTGGCGGTCCGGGCGCCGTCCTTGACGAGGGTGCCGGCCGTGTTGCCGATGACCGGGATGCTGGAGGCGGCTTCCGGTGGCAGCGGGTTGTCCTGCCAGTGCTGCTCGGAGACCTGGCCGTAGCGGCCGGTGGCGATGTCGCCGAGGTTGCGCAGCGATTCCGAGCCGGGCTCGTAGTACTCGGAGTGCGCGTTGCCGGTCCAGGAGTTGTCGACCGCGCCGAACTGTCGTGCGCCGAACGAGCTGTCATACGGTCCGCGGGATGAGCCGTCCTCAGTGAACCAACTCCCTTGGGTGGCTTGCACCACGGGATCGTGCCGGGTCGCGCCCGCCCACACGTGCCCATCGCCGGCCGAGAGCTGGTCGGCGTTGGAGGCTCCGACACCGGGGGAACCGACGAACACGATGTCGTCGGCGGCCAGACCGTGCATGCCGGCCTTGCCAACCACGGTGCTGCCGTAGCTGTGGCCGATCACGGTCAAATGTTGGTGGTTGCCGGCCTGCTCGGCGGCGGCCCGGTAGCCGTCGACGTCGGCGACGAGCCGAGGCGCGCCGTCGTCGGCGTCCTTCGCGCTGACGACCTGGCTGCCCAACAAGGAATCGGGTGCGTCGTAGCCCAGCCACTGGATCACCGCGTTGCCGCTGCCGCCGGAATCCATTTGGCCTTTGAGGTTGGCCGCACGGTCGAGGTCGAAACCGTCATCACCGAGAGTCGCGGTCGTGCCTGGAACGCAGACGGCGACGTTCTTGGCGGTGTCGGGGTTGCCGAAGGCAACCGCCATCGTGCCCTGTTTCTGTCCAGGTCCGTCGGGGTCCCAGGACAGCACGTAGACACCGTCGCCCTTGTTCTTGCCGTCGGCGTCGCCGAGCCGACCGCGCCGGTGCCGTCCTGTCCGGGATGGACCTTCGCTCAGCTGGTCCTGCACGTCGGCCGCTTTCTCCAGTCCACGACCGCATATCTGACCAGTGGCAGCACCGTGCCGCTGCCGCCGCTCGCGCCGCCCGCAGAGGTCGAACCGTTGACGTACCTCGACGAGCAGTTGGCCGTGGCCGCGGAGATCCTGCCGACCGTGCCGCGTAACCGTCCCGTGTGGACGTTCTCGCCGGCCGCGCCGGATCTCGCCTGGGTCTGGTTGCGCCGCATCGCCCATGAGCTGACGCTGCGTCGGTGGGACGCTCAGACCGCGCTGGTGGCCTTGGTGCCGACTGATCGTGACCAGGCCGTCGACGGGGTGGATGAGGTGCTCGGCACGATTCTGGCGGCCCGCACCACTGGTGACGTGCCATCCAGGGCTCGTGGCACGGCTCTGGTCAGTTGCGGCGACGGCCCGGAGACGTGGCTGGTCCGCTTCACTCCCGGCGAGGTGCCGGCGGTGAGCCGGGAAGCCGCCGCGGCGGACGCTCGGCTCACGGCGTCCGCCTCCTCGCTGTTCTATCAGCTCTGGGGTCGTCTTGAGCTCGCCGGCGAGGGAGACCCCGCCGTGCTCGGCGCGCTACGGGCCGGCTGACCAAGCGTTGTCCTGGACCGAGTGCTGCCGCGCCCGAAAAATAGTCAGGCGAAACTGATAAGGTAGCCTTAGTGTATGGGTGAGGAGCTGGACGTCGGGGGAGTGGCGGCGGCGTTGCTGGCGGGGGTCAGCGTGTTGGTGCGGCGGGTGCGCCAAGTGCCTGTCGGGGGTGGGCTGACGATGCCGGAGCGGACGGCGTTGTCGTGCCTGGAACGGACGGGGCCTACGACGTCGGCGGCGTTGGCGCGGGAGGTGCAGGTCACGGCGCAGGCGATGGGGGAGACGCTGGGTGCGCTGGGGAGCCGGGGCCTGATCGAGCGGCGGCGGGATCCGGAGGACCGGAGGCGTGCGGTGCTGACGGTGACCGAGGCCGGGGTGCAGGCCCTGAAGGACAGGCGGAACGCGCGGGCGGAGCTGATCGCGAAGGCGTTGGCGAGTGGGGCGTTCACGCCGGGGGAGTTGGAGCAGCTCACGGCGGCGGCGCCGCTGTTGGAGCGGCTGGCCCAGAGCATCTGAGACGTACGGAGAAGCGAACAATGGCACTGACAACGATCGATCCCGGGGCGGCGCTCGTGGTGATCGACCTGCAGAAGGGCATCGTGTCCGCCCACCCGGACGCGGCAGTCGTCGAGCGGGCGGCGCAGCTGGCGAAGGAGTTCCGTCGGTACGGGCTGCCGGTGGTCCTGGTGAACGTCACCGGGCGCGCGCCGGGACGCACGGAGGCCAGGTGGGGCGGCGGCGGGGCGTTCCCGGCCGGCTGGGCGGACCTGGTCGACGAGCTTGATGTGCAGCCGACGGATAACCTGATCACCAAGCGGCGGCGAAGTGCCTTCCACGACACGGGACTCGACACCCTCCTGCGGGACCTGAACGTCACGCAGGTCGTGCTCGCCGGTATCTCGACGAGCTCAGGCGTTGAGTCGACGGCACGCTCGGCCTCCGACCACGGCTACCACGTGGTGGTGGCCACCGACGCCGTGAGTGATCCCGACATCGACTCCCACCGCCACAGCATCGAGCGTGTGTTCCCCAAGATCGGGGAAACGGCCACCACGAACGAGATCATCGAGAAGGCGGCCCGGTGACCCTGCTCGGCCGACTCCTGATCAACCGCCGGGCCGATGAGGCCCACGCGGCCTGGAACCGGCCCAACCTCAACGGTTCCGAGTCGCTGACCGTCACCAGCCGGCAGTTCGACGACGGCGGATCCATGCCGCTGGTGTGCTGCATGAAAACCGTTGGCGGCGAGGACAAATCCCCGCACCTGGCCTGGACCCCACCGCCCGCCGGCACCGCGGAGCTGCTGCTGGTCATGGAGGACCTGGACGTCCCCACGCCCAAGCCGGTCGTGCACTGCGCGGCCCTGCTCGACCCGGCGGTCGGCCAGCTGGAACCTGGTGCCCTGAACGGGAAACACCCCGGATCCGGGGTGCGGCTGCTGAGGTCCGGCATCGGCCGCGGCTACCACGGTCCCGGGCCGATCAAGGGCCACGGGCCGCACCGCTACACCTTTCAGCTGTTCGCCCTCGGAAACCCCGTGGGCGGCAACGCCGAACGGGAACGACCCCGCGCCCTCCTGTCCGCCGTCACCGCTCCCGTCCTCGGCCGCGGCCGGCTGACCGGCGTCTACGAACGCTGATCTAGGCGGTCACCTTGGGCACGCCGTCGACGGCGTCGACGGCGGCGCGCAGGCGGAGCTGGGTGTCCTCCATCCACCGCAGCAGGTCGGGCCAGCGGTCCTGGTCGGTGACGGTGGGGCCGATCAGCCGGGTCTCGATGCGGCAGGCCTTCCGTCCGGGCAGCTCGTCGAAGATGAGGTCGTCGCCGAAGCGCTCGATGATGTCGGCGCTGCGGACGGCGAGCACTTCCCAGCGGGCCAGGTTGGTGGCCGCGTCGGGATGGTTGAAGTAGAGCTCGGACCGGCAGCCGAACTGGGTGAAGGAGACCACCCATGACGTGCCGGTGACGCCGCCCGGCAGGTCCCACCAGTGCTGTGGCGGCGGGGCGGAGTTGCTCCAGCCGTGGCGCTGGACGAAGGGCTGGAACCTGGTCCAGAACTGGCGGTAGAGCTCGGTCTTCGGCTCCGGGTGCCGCTCGACGGGGACCGGAGCCGAGACGGCGGCCGCCGGGGGCGGCCCGAGGACGTGCCGGATCGCGGTGGCGATGTCGTGGATGCTCTCGATGGCCTCGGACGCGGCCTGGGCGGTGATCACCTGTTTCGCGCGGACCTGGCTCGGATCGCTGTCGGCCTCGTGGGCGATCCGGTTGCGTCGGCCGACGATGTCCTTGAGCAGGGCCTGCACGTCCTCGTGCTTGGTCGGCCGGCCGGTTTCCTCGCTCATCCGCTTGGCCACCGCCGGCCACAGCGGGACGTCACTGACATACCGCAGCGCGTCCTTGATCTTTTCGGGCGCTTGGAACGATAGATAGCCGAACTGGGCACGTAAGTGGTCGGTGAACGCCTCGCGCAGCGGCTTCTCGTGGTGGTGCACGGCCTCGAACAGCTCCATCGGGATCTCGAGCGTCCGAAACCGGCGTGGCCGCGGCAGGTCGACGTTCAGCGCGAAGGCGAGCGCCCGGTCGTAGACCTCGCGGTGCACCCAGTGGTCCAGCGCCGACACCGCCTGCACCCAGGCCGCCCGGTACAGCTCGGCCACGTCGAAGACGCCCACCTTGAGGCTTTCCAGGAACTGACCACCGGTCACCAGGTCCCGGGCGTACTCCAGGTTGCTCTGTAGCTCGGAGAACGCCTCTGTCGACTCGGCCTCGTCGCCGGCCGAAGCTCGATCCGCCACCGGTGCAGTATGCCGCCGCCGGCCGAAAACCCCTAGGCCTCTTGGGGTTGTGTTGTGCGAGGATCGGGACTCTCGGGGAGGGGTGGACATGGAACTGGGCGACGAGATCTTCGCGCCGGTGCGCGCTGCCGGCCGGACCGGCGAATGGCCGAACCTGGAAATCCGGTGGCGCAAGGGTTCCGGCGGGCCGCTGGCCCGACGGCGAGCCGTGCCGGCCCACGATTCCTGGCTCGCGCTGCGCCACTGGACGCCACGTCGCCGTGACCTGGCCCGACTGCCTAGGCAGACTTGCTGGCCAGGAACACGTATTCGCGGCCGGGGCGGTCGGGGGCGTCGCGGAGGTCGGTGACGGTGAAGCCGTGGGCCCGCAGGTCGGCCTCCACCTCGGGGCGGTCGCGGAAGCGGAGGGTCGAGGTGGAGGTGAGCCGCTCGCCGTCGGGGAAGATCCAGGTCCAGCGGAAGGTGACCAGGGGCTCGCAGACGTCGAGCAGGTCGACCCAGGTCTGCACGCCGTCGACGACGGTGAGCGTCTGCTCGCGGTTCCAGCCCAGCCAGGCCTTTCGGGCCGGGATGCGGGTCTCGAACATCAGCACGCCGCCGGGGCGAAGGGCGACGGAGGCGCCGGCGAGGGTGGCGGACCAGTCGGCGGGATCGACGATGGCCTGCGCGACATTGCCCGTCATGACGGCGAGATCGGCCCCGAGCGCGGGCAGATCCGTTGCGGTGCCGTGGATCCAGCGCACCCGGGAGGCGCCGGGCTTGGCCCGGGCGACGTCGAGGGAGGCCAGCGCCGGATCGACGCCGGTGACGGCGATGCCCCGATCGGCCAGCAGCAGGGCCAACACCCCGGTGCCGCAGCCGATGTCGATCACCTGACGGGCCGACAGCTCGGCGGCGACCGCGAGGTAGGGATCAAGATCGGACCGGTCGCCCTCGTGCGCGTCGTAGCACGCGGCCAAGCGGGGATGGGTGAATCCTTCGTCTGCCACGCCACCCGACTGTAGATCAGGAGGCCGTGAACGCCGAGGGGATTTAGCGGCGCTGGGAGGGAACCAGGAGGTTGGCCAGTTCCTGGCGGACGGCGTCGGCCTCGGCATCGCGCGACTGGCGGTCGTAGACGGCGATGGCCTGCTGGAAGGCGTCGCGGGCGGCGTCGAGCTGCCCGAGGGCGAGCTGGGCCCGGCCGAGGTCGGCGAGGGTGGCGCCGATGACGGTGTTGTTGCCGCTCTGCCGGTAGAGGTCGAGGGCCCGCTGGTGATGGCCGACCGCGGTGGCATGGTCGCCGGTCATGGCGGCGATCACGCCGAGCACGTCGGTGGCGTCGGCCTCGTTCTCGATGTCCTTGTGCTGCCGGAAAATCGCCAGCGCCTCCGCGCAGCGGGTGCGGGCCCAGTCGTGGCGGCCGAGGCGGGCGGCGAAGGTGGCGACCAGGTTCAGGGCCTCGCCGACCCAGATCGGCTCGCCGGTGCGGCGGGCGGCGTCGAGAGCGGCCAGTTGGTGGTCGAGCGCGGGCTGCCATTCGTGGAGTCGCTTGTACACCAAGGCGATGGCCTGCTCGGTGCGGCAGAGGTTGACGGGATCCCGGTCCGGGTCGATGAGCCCGAGCGCGTTCTGGAGGTGGTCCAGCGACTCGGGGAAGCGCTGCACACGAGAATAGGCACGCCCGGCCATGCGGTGGATGATGGCGGCGGTCTCACTGTCCACATGGGACAATGTCAGCAGCGAGGCCTCCCAGAAGGCGAGGTTGTCCAGGTGCAGGCCGCGTCGGTAGCAGTAGACGACCGTGACCCAGGCCAGCTGCCACACCTCGGTGTGCCAACGGAGTTCGACGGCGAGCCGCTGAACCGCGAGCAGGCAGGCGCGTTCGCTGTCGAACCATCCCATGCCGTCGGCGGGCTCGTCGGGCTGGCAGTCGGGCGGCAGCGGCACGTACTCGACGGCCTGGGAGAAGACGTCGAGCGCGCGGTCGGCGGCCGCCCCGGAGTGGATGTAGAACGCGACGAGCCGGCGCAGGGCGGGTTCCCGGGCGTCCACAACCCGCGACACGGCGAACAGGCGGACCAGGTCGTGCATCCGCCACCGGCCGGGAACATCCTGCTGCAGCAGGGAAAGCCGCTCCAGCCCGCGGAGCACCGGCGCGATCCGGGCCGGCGGCAGGCCGGTGATGGCGGCGGCCGCCCCGAGGCTGATGTCCGGCCCGGGGGAGAGTCCGAGCAGGGCGAAAACCCGGGCCTGCTCGGCCGGAAGAGCCCGGTGTGAACAGGAAAGCACGGCGGAGACGCCGGCGCCGGGATCGTCCTCGTCGAGCACACCGAGCCGGGTGGTGGCGTCACGGAGTTCGGCGGCCAGGGCGGCCAGCGGAAAGCCGGGTCGGGTCTGGGCCCGGCCGGCGACCAGGCTCAGGGCCAACGGAAAACCGGCGCAGCAGGCCAACAACTCGCTGACGGCCTCGGGTTCGGCGGCCACCAGCGCGGCGCCGATCCGGTCGCCGAGCAGCCCGACCGACAGCGGACGGGCGCCGTGATTGGACACCAGCCCGGCCAGCCGGTCCCGGCTGGTCACGATCACCGCGCACGTCGGGCTGCCCGGCAGCAGCGGCCCGACCTGCGCGGAGTCGGCGGCGTTGTCCAGCACCACCAGCATCCGGCGGTCGGCCAGCAGGCTCCGGTACAGCGCGGCCTGTCCGTCCAGATCGGTCGGCACGTCCCCGCCGGCGACCCCGAGCGCCTCCAGAAACGCCCGCAGGGCAACGGAAGGTGGCACGGGATCGGCGGTGGCGTCGAAGCCGCGCAGGTTGACGTGCAGCTGACCGTCGGGGAATTCGTCGAGGTGCCGGTGGGCCCACCGCAGCGCCAGGGCGGTCTTGCCGATGCCGCCGTTGCCCCAGACCGTGGCCACCGGCACCGTGTCGCCGACCGCCAAGGCCTGTGACAACGCCTCCAGTTCGGCGGTCCGCCCGGCGAACCAGGCGGGCGGGGCCGGCAGCTGCCGCGGCACGACCACGGGCCGCCGGGTGGTCAGCGCCGGGTCGGCGGTGAGTATCCGCTGGTGCAGTTCCCGCAGCTCAGGGCCGGGATCGGCGCCGAGGTCGGCGGCCAGTCGCCGCCGCACGTCCTCGTACCGGGTCAGCGCCTCGGCCTGCCGCCCGGTCCGGTACAGGGCCAACATCAGCTGTCCGGCGGCTCGTTCGTCGAGCGGGTGCTCGCCGGCCCGGGCCAGCAGTTCCGGCACGAGCGCGGCGTGCTGGCCCAGCCGTAGCCGCAGGTCGGTGTGGTCCAGCTCGACGGCCAGCCGTTCCCGGCCCAGCCGCGCCCGCTCCTGCCCGGCCCAGACGGACTCCAACCCGGCCAGCGCCTCGCCCCGCCACAGCCCCAGCGCCTGCTCGTACAGCGCCGGGTCCTCGGCGTCCCGGGCCCGGCCGACCAGGTCACGGAACTCGTGCACGTCGATGGTCAGCGGATCCTCGACGAGGAGCGAGTAGCCGCCGGACCGCCGCACGATAGTCACGCCCTCGACCCGCCGCAGCCGGGTCAGGTAGCTGTGCAGGGTGCCGGTGGCCCGCTGGGGCGCGTCGTCGCCCCACACCCGGTCGACCAGCTGGCCGGTCGGCACGACCGCGTTGGCGTCGACCAGCAGGGCGGCCAGCACGCAGCGCTGCCGGGCGTGGCCGATGTCCGCCGACTGCCCGTCGACGTGCGCCTCGACCCCGCCCAACAGCGCGAACCGTACTGTCACGCACCGTGCATAACGCCTCTGGCCTGCGGATTCAAGCGGAACGCAATTTTTCGCACACCCTGGTCAGGCAGACTGGCGGCCGGACGCGTCGCCGGTCCTGACATGGAGGGGTGGCCAGGAACGGCGGCGCGTTCAGCCACGCAGCGGCCGGAAGAACTCCCGGACGTCGGCGACCAGAGCCTGCGGCTGCTCCATCGCGGCGAAGTGCCCGCCCCGCTCGAACTCGGTGAACCGCCGCAGGTTGTAGGCCCGGGCCACCCACTCGCGCGGCGGCCGGGACAGCTCCTTGGGGAACGCCGCGAAACCGGTCGGGGCCTCGATGAAGCCAGGGGTGAGCATCGGGGTGCGCTGGTCACGCCAGGCCTCGTAGTAGAGCCGGGTCGAGGTGGCGATCGAGTTGGTCAGCCAGTAGATGCTGATGTTGGTCAGCAGGTCGTCCTTGCTGAACACCGATTCGACGTCGCCGTCGCAGTCGCTCCAGGTGCGGAACTTCTCCACGATCCAGGCGGCCAGCCCGGCCGGCGAATCGGACAGGCCCGCGCCGAGCGTGCCCGGCTTGGTGGCCTGGATCTGGCTGTAGGCGGCCTCCTGCTCGCGCCACTTGGCCCCGTTGGCCTGGAAGTCCTGCTCGGCTTCGGTGAGCGGCTCGGAGTGCTCGCCGACGACCGGCCGCGCGCCCATCATGTTGAGGTGGATGCCGGCCAGCGAGTCGGCGTGGTCCCGGCCGAGGCAGGTGGTGACGATGCTGCCCCAGTCCCCGCCCTGCGCGGCGTAGCGGGAGTAGCCGAGCACGTCGGTCATCAGCTCGTGGAAGCGGTCGGCGATCTCGGCCGGGCTGACGCCGGGCGTGCCGGGGTGCGGGGAGAAGCCGTAGCCGGGCAGGCTGGGCGCGACCACGGTGAACGCGTCGGCCGGGTCGCCGCCGTGGGCCGCCGGGTCGGTCAGCGGTCCGATGATCTTGCTGACCTCCCAGAACGAGCCGGGCCAGCCGTGGGTGAACAGCAGCGGCAGCGGATTCGGGCCTTTGCCCTCGACGTGCACGAAGTGCAGATCCGAGTCCCGCACGGTCGCGGTGAACTGGGGCATCTCGTTCAGCTTGGCCTCGGCCGCCGGCCAGTCGAACTTGGTCCGCCAGTACTCCAGCAGTTCGGCCAGGTAGGCCGTGGGCGTGCCGTGCGTCCAGTCGTCGGACAGCGCGGGGGCGAACCTGGTGCGGGCCAGCCGGTCGCGCAGGTCGTCCAGATCACGGGCAGGGACCTCAATGCGGAACGGCTTCACGCCGACGCCTCCAGCGGACTAGTGGTTTGCAACACGGGCACGGTTCATCATGGTGGTCATGAACCGCTGGGTGCGTCCAGTGAAAACCGGTTGGGTGGTGCGGGACTTCGTGCCGGGCCCGGACGTCGACGAGTTCGCCGAGCCCGAACAGGTCACGGCCGCGCTGCGGGCCGAGGGCGCCTCGACGGGCACCCTGCTGGCCGTGCAGCACCCGCATCGCACGCCCGAGGCGCTGTCCGGCGGGCTGGGGCTCGCCGACGCGCTGCCGATCGCCCGTTCGGCGCTGGATCGCTTGCGGGCCATTCACTATCGCCAGGTGCACGACGTGGTCGCGCCGTATCAGGTGGACGGCCCGGACGGCTGCGCGCACGGCGTGCTGTGCATGGTCGACCCGGCCGAGGTGGGGCGGGTCACGCACACCGAGGAGGTGTTCCCGGACGTTGTCGCGGAACGCTCGGCGGTGCTGTCCGGGCTGGCCTGCGCGACCAGCGCGGCCATGCTGGTGCCGGTGTCCGACGGCGCGGTGCTGACCTCGCTGCTCGGCGACATCTGCGCCGAACTGGCCGAACCGGCGGTGTCCGATGTGGACTCGGGCGGGCGTCGGCACCGGATGTGGCTGCTGGGCAAGGGTTCCCGGCAGACGGAGCTGCTGGAGTTGCTCCAGGAGCAGTCGTTGCTGGTCGCCGACGGCAACCACCGGGTGGCGGCGGCCGCGTCGACCGGCTCGCTGCTGGCGCTGATCACCGCCGGTCCGGGGCTGGAGATCGGCTCGATCCACCGGGTCCTGACCGGCACCGGCCTGGACGTCGACACGTTGCAGCGGCGGTGGCAGGAGATCGGGCTGGTGGTCACGCGCGGCGTCGACCCGGCGCCGCCGCGGTTCCCGGGCGTGGTGGTGGTGCTGGCCGGCGGCGAGGCGCTGCGGGTCGCGCTGCCGGACATCGGGGCGGAAAAGCCGCAGATCGATCACGGCGTGGTGGAGCAGGTCCTGGTCAGGGAGGCGCTGGGCATCGATCCCGATGGTCCCTCGCTTCGCACGCTCCCGGCCGGACGACCGGTGCCGCCGGGCCTGGACGCCCTGATCCAGCTGGCCCCGGTGCCGTTCGAGGACGTGCTGGCGGTGCACGCCGAAGGCCGTCGGATGCCCAGGAAGGCAACGTACTTCACGCCGAAGCCGCGCAGCGGGCTGTTGCTCGCGGCGCTGTGACGGAGGTTTCGGCTAGGGTCGGGGCATGGCAGTCCGGGCGGTGCGGGGCGCGACGCAGATCGACGCCGACGAGCGGGAGCAGTTGCTGGAGGCGACCGCCGAGCTGGTCGACGCAGTGCTCGCGCGCAACGGGCTGGTGCCCGACGACCTGATCAGTGTGGTGCTCACGGCGACGCCGGACATCAAGTGCGAGTTCCCCGCGTACGCGGCGCGCATGGCCGGGCTGGCCGACGTGCCGCTGCTGTCGGCGACCGAGATCGACGTGGCCGGCGCCATGCCCCGGGTGATCCGCCTGCTCGCCCACGTGGAGACCGACCTCACACGCGCCGAGATCAAGCACGCCTATCTCCGCGGCGCCGCCGCCCTGCGTACTGACCTTCCGCATTGACCTGATTCGTTCTCGACCACGAGCACCAGGCAGAATGGTGCTGGACGGTCGGCGACTTCAGGAGGCGTTACGGTGGAACGCGGCGAGCTGCGTGGTGTGGTGGCCCTCGACGGGCCCTCCGGCACCGGCAAGTCCACCGTCGCCCGACGGCTCGCGACCCAGCTAGGCGCACGCTACCTGGACACGGGCGCGATGTACCGGGCGGCCACGGTCGCGGTGCTGCGGGCGGGCGTGGACCCGGCCGACGCCGACCGCGTCCGCGACACGGTCGCCGCGGCCGAGATCACGGTGACCACGGACCCGCAGGCGCAGGCCACGGTCCTGGACGGCGACGACGTCAGCGCCGAGATCCGCGGCCAGGAGGTCACCACGGCGGTGTCCCCGGTGTCGGCGGTCTCCGAGGTCCGGTCCCAGCTGGTGACCCAGCAGCGGTCGATCATCGCGACGGCGCTGGCCGAGGTGGGCGGCATCGTGGTCGAGGGCCGCGACATCGGCACGGTGGTCGCGCCGGACGCCGGCCTCAAGGTGTACCTGACGGCCGACGCGCGGGCCCGCGCCGAGCGCCGGACCAAGCAGGACGCGGCCGCCGGCCGGCAGGCGACGGTGGACGCGACGCTGGCCGACGTGCGCCGCCGCGACACCTACGACTCGACGCGCAAGGCGTCGCCGGCCAAGGCCGCGGACGACGCCGTCGAGCTGGACACCACGCACCTCGACCTGCCGGGCGTGCTGGCCGAGCTGCTGTCCATGGTCGAGGACCGCGGGCTGCGAGCGGTCCCGACCGGGAGCTCGCGTGAACACTGACCTGCCGGAGGGCTCATGGCCCCGGCTGCACGAGTTCGCCCGTTGGCTGGGCACCTTCGTCTTCGTGCCGTTCTACCGCCTGCGGGTGCACGGCCGGGAGAACGTGCCGAGCACCGGCCCGGTGCTGATGATCGCCAACCACAGCACGATGGTCGACGGCCCGGTGCTGTTCGCGGTGTCGCCGCGGCGGCCGGTCTTCCTGATCAAGCGGGAGATGTTCAAGGGCCCGATGGGTTTCCTGCTGCCGAAGATCGGCCAGATCGCCATCACCCGCGGCGAGCCGGACCGGGCCCCGCTGATGACCGCGGTCCGCCTGCTCAAGGCCGGCGGCATGGTGGGCATCTTCCCCGAGGGCACCCGCGGCGCCGGTGACGTCGACGAGGCGCACAACGGCGCCGCCTGGCTGGCCCGCACCGCCGGCGCGGTGGTGTTGCCGGTGGCCTGCCGCGGCACGCTGCGCCCCGAGGGCGCCAAGAAGCGCCGCTTCCGGCCGCACGTCGACGTGCTGGTGGGCAAGCCGTTCGAACTTCCGGCCGACAAGGGCCGTGCCGCGCTGACCGCCGCCACCGAGCGGGTTCGGGTCGAGCTGGCCGACCTCGTGGCCGAACTGGATCGTCTGCGGGCAGGTCGCCCGCCGGCGAGCACAAGCAAGGAGCACGAGGCGTGAGTGAGTTGGACGGCACCTGGACCGACGAGGCCGAGTGGGCCGCTGTCGACGGGGGCGCGGAGCAGCGGGACGCGGACGCGGGGGCGGTGCCGCAGCCGGTGCTGGCCGTCGTCGGCCGGCCCAACGTGGGCAAGTCGACGCTGGTCAACCGCATTCTGGGCCGCCGGGAGGCGGTCGTGCAGGACACCCCGGGCGTGACCAGGGACCGGGTCGCCTACGACGCCCTGTGGAGCGGCCGGAAGTTCACCGTGGTCGACACCGGCGGCTGGGAGCCGGACGCGAGCGGCCTGCAGGCCTCGGTGGCCCAGCAGGCCGAGTTGGCCATGCAGACCGCCGACACGATCCTGGTCGTGGTGGACGCCTCGGTCGGCGCGACCGCCACCGACGAGGCCGTGGCCAAGGTGCTGCGCCGGTCCAAGCGGCCGGTGCTGCTGGTGGCCAACAAGGTCGACGACGACCGGCTGACCGCCGACGTGGCCTCGCTGTGGTCGCTGGGCCTCGGCCAGCCGCACCCGGTCAGCGGCCTGCACGGCCGCGGCTCCGGCGACCTGCTGGACGCGATCCTGGAGGCGTTGCCCGAGACGCCGCGTGACGACTACGTGGAGCGCATCGGCGGCCCGCGCCGGGTCGCCCTGGTGGGCAAGCCCAACGTGGGCAAGTCCAGCCTGCTCAACCGGTTGAGCGGCGAGCAGCGCGCGGTGGTCGACTCGGTCGCCGGCACCACCGTGGACCCGGTGGACTCGCTGGTCGAGCTGGACGACGAGGTCTGGCGCTTCGTGGACACCGCCGGCCTGCGCAAGCGGGTCAACTTCGCCAGCGGCACCGAGTACTACGCCTCGCTGCGCACCAAGGCCGCCATCGACGCGGCCGAGGTGGCGATCGTGCTGCTGGACGCCAGCGAGCCCATCGCCGAGCAGGACCTGCGGGTGCTGACCATGGTGGTGGAGGCCGGCAAGGCCCTGGTGCTGGCCATGAACAAGTGGGACCTGGTCGACGAGGACCGCCGCTACGAGCTGGAGAAGGAGCTGGAGCGGGGCCTGGTCCGGGTGCCGTGGGCGCAGCGGATCAACGTCTCGGCGGCGACCGGCCGCTCGGTGCGCAAGCTGGCCCCGGCCCTGCGCACGGCGCTGACCTCGTGGGACTCCCGGATCCCGACCGGCGTGCTGAACTCGTGGCTGTCCGACCTGATCGCCGCCACGCCGCCGCCGGTGCGCGGCGGCAAGCAGCCCAAGGTCCTGTTCGCCACCCAGGCCCAGACCCGGCCGCCGACGATCGTGCTGTTCACCACCGGCTTCCTGGAGGCCGGCTACCGCCGGTTCATCGAGCGCAAGCTGCGCGAGCAGTTCGGCTTCGTCGGCACGCCGATCCAGATCTCGGTGCGGGTGCGGGAGAAGAAGCCGCGCAAGGGGTAGCGCATGGCGGTGCGGGTGGTGCTCGCCGAGGCCGACGCCGCGCTGCGGGCCGGCCTGCGGCTGCTGCTGGAGGCCGGCGGCCGGGTCGAGGTCATCGACGACGTCGATCCCGGGCCGCGGCTGCCGGCGGTGGTGCGGATCCAGCGGCCGGACGTGGTGCTGGTCAGCGACGTGTCGGCGGTGCGCGGGCTGGCCGGCGGCCCGCCGGTCGCGGTGCTGGCGTCGTCCGCTGTGGACGATGACGTGCAGCGGGCGATCGATCTCGGCGCCGTCGGTTTTCTGCTGGCCGACGCGGAGCCCGAGAGCCTGGTCCGGGCGGTGCTGGACCTGGCCGCCGGCGGCGCGGTGTTCGATCCCCGGGTGGCCGCCGCTCTGCTGCCCCGGTTGCGCCGAACTACGTTGTCGGACAACGACCTGCTGCGCGGACTGTCCACACGGGAGCGTCAGGTGCTCGACCTGTTGGCCGACGGCCGTTCCAACGGGGCCATCGCCGAGGAGCTGGGGCTGACCGAGGCGACGGTGAAGAGCCACGTGTCCACCCTGCTGGGCAAGCTCGGGGTGCGGAACCGGGTGCAGGCGGCGCTGATCGTGCGGCAGATCCGGCCGTAGCGGTTACAGTGCCTCGTGGCCGACACGACGCAGCGGGTCCGCAACCCGTGGGGGCAGGGTGAGCGGCTGCGCCTGGAGATCCTGGAGGCGGCGGCCCGCCTGCTCTCGGAGCTGGGCGGCGAGCAGGGGCTGACGATCCGGGGCGTGGCGCGGGCCGCGGGCATCGCGCCGGCCAGCATCTACCAGCACTTCGCCGACAAGGCCGCCCTGGTCAAGGGCCTGCTCGACTACGACTACGAGATCCTGTCGGCGGCGATGGCCAAGGCCGACGCGGCGTGTCCGGAAGACGAGGTGCTGGACCGGGTCCGGGCGCAGGTGCGGGCCTACTGCCAGTTCGCGCTGGACAGCCCCGGCCACTACCGCCTGATGATCAACAACCGCCCGGTGGACGTGCCGCGCACCGGGCCGCTGGTCGACATCGTGCACCAGGTGGTCAAGGCGTTCGAGCGCTGCGAGCGGGCCGGCGTGCGGCTGCGGGTGCCGGCGCAGCGGGCGGCGATCGTGGTGTTCGTGGCCGCGCACGGCCGGGTCGCGCTCTGGCACGCCTCCGAGGACCCGGCCCAGGCCGAGGCGATCCTCGATTTCGTCGACGAGGTGGTCTGGCTCGTCACCGAGTGACCCCAGTCACTTGCGGCGGGTTACTAGTTGGATAGTACAACCAAGTAGCGCTATGCTGGCCAAGTCAGTGAACGATCGTTTGGTGACTGGGGGTCACAGTGACCGATTCTCTCTCTGGGACGGAAACCCTGCCGGTGACCGAGGCCATGCCGTCCTTCCCGATGGCCCGGGCGGACAAGTGCCCGTTCGACCCGCCGCCGCAGATGCGCGAGGTGGAGCGGATCAGTCGGGTGAAGATCTGGGACGGCAGCACGCCGTGGCTGATCACCGACTACGACGCGCAGCGCTCCGTGCTGTCCGACCAGCGCTTCAGCGCGGACACCCGCAAGCCCGGCTTCCCGGCCACCTCCGCGAGCCTGCTGGCCCGCCGCGAGCACAACCGGGCGTTCATCTCCATGGACGACCCGGAGCACGCCAAGCAGCGCAAGATGCTCACCAGCAACTTCATGATCAAGCGCGTGGAGGCGATGCGGCCGCGCGTCCAGGAGATCGTGGACGGCCTGATCGACGACATGCTGGCCGGTCCCAAGCCGGCCGACCTGGTGACCGCCTTCGCGCTGCCGGTGCCGTCGCTGGTGATCTGCGAGCTGCTCGGTGTGCCGTATGCCGACCACGACTTCTTCCAGGCGTGCAGCAAGAAGCTGATCGCCCGTGACACGCCGGTCGACGAGGCCGTCAAGGCCAGTGACGACCTGCGCGAGTACCTGCAGAACCTGGTGGCGACCAAGGAGAAGGCGCCCACCGACGACCTGCTCGGGCGGCTGGTCCGCGACCAGGTCCTGACCGGCGAGCTGACCCGTGTCGAGGCCGCCAACATGGGCGTGCTGATGCTGGTGGCCGGGCACGAGACCACCGCCAACATGATCGGGCTGGGCACGCTCGCGCTGCTGGAGAACCCCGAGCAGCTGGCCGAGCTGCGGGAGACCGAGGACCCGAAGCTGGTCGCCAACGCGGTCGAGGAGCTGTTGCGGTACCTGAACATCGTGCACTCCGGCCGCCGCCGCGTGGCCACCGAGGACGTCGAGGTCGGTGGGCAGCTGATCCGCGCCGGCGAGGGCGTGATCCTGGCCAACGACGCCGGCAACCGCGACGAGGCCCAGTTCCCGGACCCGGACCGGCTGGACATCCACCGCCAGGCGCGGCACCACGTGGCCTTCGGCTTCGGTGTGCACCAGTGCCTCGGGCAGCCGCTGGCCCGCATGGAGCTCCAGGTCGTCTACAACACGCTGTACCGCCGCATCCCGACGCTGAAGCTGGCCGTCCCGTTTGAGGACATCCGGTTCAAGCACGACATGCTGGTGTACGGCGTCCACTCGCTTCCCGTTACCTGGTAAGGACTTTTCGTCATGAAGGTTGTCGTCGATCAGGACAAGTGCGTCGGCGCCGGGCAGTGCGTGCTGCTGGTCCCGGACGTGTTCGACCAGCGGGACGAGGACGGCATCGTGGTGCTGCTCAACGAGTTCCCGCCGGCCGAGCTGCACGAGGACGTGCGGCAGGCGGCCCGGGTGTGCCCGGCGCTGGCCATCGAGCTGGACGAGTCGTGATCGCTGTTGTCGGGGCGTCGGCCGCGGGGCTCACCGCGGCGCAGACGCTCCGGCGCGAGGGCTACGAGGGCCCGCTGACGGTGATCGGCGACGAGGACCTGATGCCGTACGACCGGCCGCCCCTGTCCAAGCAGATCCTGTCCGGGGACTGGGAACCGTCGAAGATCTCCCTGCCGTGCACTGTGGACGGTGTGGAGTGGCGGCTGGGTGTGCGGGCGGTCGGGCTGGACGTGACCGGACGTCGGCTGGCACTGTCCACAGGGGACGATCTGGCCTACGACAAGCTGGTCGTCGCCACCGGGGTCACGCCGCGGCGGCTGCCGTTCGGGCAGGAGCTGGCCGGCGTGCACACGCTGCGGACCCTGCCGGACACGGTGGCGTTCAAGGAGGAACTGGCCTCGGCGCGATCGGTGGTGATCGTCGGGGCCGGCTTCATGGGCTCCGAGGTGGCCGCCGTGGCGTCGGGCATGGGCGTGGACGTCACCGTGGTGGATCCCTTGCCCGCGCCCATGATCCGCCAGTTCGGGCCGTGGCTCGGGGACCTGGTCGCCAAGCTGCACGCCGATCACGGGGTGCGGATGCGGCTGGGCGTCGGTGTCACCGGTCTTCGCGGCGAGGGTCGGGTCGACGGCGTGGAGTTGGCCGACGGCACCGTGCTGCCGGCCGACGTCGTGCTGGTGGCCATCGGTTCCGTGCCCAACACCTCGTGGCTGGCCGGCAGCGGCCTGTCACTCACCGACGGCGTCGACTGCGACTCGCTGTGCCGGGCCGCCCCCAACGTCGTCGCCGCCGGTGACGTCGCGTCGTGGACGCATCCCGTGCACGGCCGGCGGATCCGGGTCGAGCATCGGATGAACGCCACCGAGCAGGGCATGGCCGCCGCGCGCACCCTGCTCGGCAAGGGCGAGCCGTACGCGCCGATCCCGTACTTCTGGACCGACCAGTACGACGTGAAGATCCAGGCCTACGGCACCTTTCCCGAAGGCGCGGTGCCTTCCGTCGCCGCCGGCGAGGTCGGCGCCGGCCGCTTCGCCGCCGTGTACGTGGAGGACGGCCGGGTCACCGGGGTCGTCGGCTGGAACCTCCCGCGCGACACCCGCCAGCTCCGCGCCCGCATCGGCGAGCCGGCCTAGGTTCGACGGATCCCGGCCTTCTCGGGGGAGGGCCGGGGCACGCCCCTTGAAGCTTGGAAGGGGGCATTCCTGGCGTTCGACGCCAGGAATGCCCCCTTCATGGCGTCAGGCGCCGCTGCCGTAGTCGCGGGTGATGACCTCCAGGTTGTGGTCGTCCGGGTCCGGGAAGTAGAAGCCCCGGCCGCCGTCGTTGGTGTTGATCTCGTTGGCCCGCTGACGGTGCGGATCGGCCCAGTAGGGCAGGCCGGCGGCGCGGACCCGGTCGAAGATCGGCTGGAACTGGTCGTCGGCGACCTTGAACGCGTAGTGCAGCTGGGCGATGTCGCCGTCGGCGTGCATGAAGTCGAGGCTGATGCCGTTGTCCAGCTGGACCACCTGGAACGGCCCGAACGTGACCGGCGCGGCCACGCCGAGAACCTCGGCCAGGAACGTCGCCGACTTGTGCGGGTCGGAGGCGGGGACGATGGTGTGGTTCAGTTCGATAGCCATGTCACCCACCGTAGAACCTCCATCACGCTGGAGGTCTAGTCCCGGGTGTTAGCATCGCCATGTGACGATGACATCGGCACGTGTGGATCTGATGCCGGCGGCCGCCCTGTTCCGCTCCCTCGGCGACCCCGCGCGGCTGGCCATCCTGCGACGCCTGGCCCTCGGCCCGGCCCGGGTGACCGACCTGGTCGCGGCCCTCGGCCTGGCCCAGTCGACGGTGTCCAAGCACCTCGCCTGCCTGCGCGGTTGCCAGCTCGTGGACTCGGAGGCGGTCGGCCGGGCCTCGGTGTTCCGCCTGACCCAGCCCTCGCTGATCCAGCTGCTGGCCACGGCGGAGTCGGTGCTGGCGAACACCGGAAGCGCGGTGGCCCTGTGCCCGACCTGCGACTGAAGCTCGCCGCCCGAGTCCGCCTGCTCTCCTGGATCTCCCTGGCCTACATGGCCGTCGAGGGCGGCGTCGCGCTGTGGGCCGGCACGGCGGCCGACTCCGTGGCCCTGCTGGGATTCGGGCTGGACTCGGTGATCGAGGGCCTGGCCAGCGTGATCGTCATCTGGCGGTTCACCGGCGCCCGGACGTTCTCCGAGGCGGCCGAACAGCGGGCCCGCAAGGCGGTGGCGGTGACGTTTTTCCTGCTCGCGCCGTACATCGTGGTGGAAGTGGCGCTGGGCGGGCGGCCGGAGCCGTCGTGGGTGGGCATCGGACTGGCGGTGGCCAGCCTGATCGTGATGCCGGTGCTGGGAGTGGCCAAGAAGCGGCTGGGCGCGAAGCTGGAATCGGGGGCGACCAGCGGGGAGGGAAGCCAGAACCTGCTGTGCGCCTACCTCGCCGGGGCGGTCCTGCTCGGCCTGCTGGGCAACGCCCTGTTCGGCCTGTGGTGGCTGGACCCGGCGGTGGCGCTGCTGGTCGCCGGCCTGGCGGTGCGCGAGGGCATCGAGAATTGGCGTGGCGACGACTGCTGCTGATCGCCCAGGATGGGTGGGTGTCCCAGCGTGAACTCGTGGTGCTCGGCTCGGCCAGCCAGACGCCGACCCGGCACCGCAACCACAACGGCTACCTGCTGCGTTTCGACGCGGAGGGCGTCCTGTTCGACCCGGGCGAGGGCACGCAGCGGCAGATGATCCTGGCCGGCCGGTCGGCCACGGAGATCACCCGTATCTGCGTCACCCACTTCCACGGCGACCACAGCCTGGGCCTGGCCGGCACCATCCAGCGGCTCTCCCTGGACAACGTCCCGCACCCGGTGCGCTGCTACTACCCGGCCTCCGGGCAGGTGTACTTCGACCGCCTGCGGCACGCGACTTCCTTCCATGAGCGGGCAACGCTGGTCACCGTTCCGTTGCAAGTGGACGGTCCGGTGGACGCCCTGCTGTCGGTGGCGGCCCTGGATCACCGTATCGACTGCTACGGCTATCGCCTGGCCGAACCGGATGGGCGCCGCATGCTCCCCGATCGGTTGGCCCACTTCGGCATTCGCGGTCCGCAGGTCAGCCAGTTGCAGCGGGACGGCGTCATCGAGATCGACGGCCGCCGGGTGACGGTGGACGAGGTCAGCGTCTTCCGCCCCGGCCAGGTCTTCGCCTTCGTCATGGACACCCGCATGTGTCCGGGCGCGCTGACCTTGGCCCAGGGCGCGGATCTCCTTGTCGCCGAGTCGACTTTTCTCGACGCCGACCGGGAACTGGCCCACATGTACCGCCACCTCACGTCCCGCGAGGCCGGCCGCCTGGCCGCCGAGGCCGGAGCCCGGGAACTGGTGCTGACTCACTTCTCCCAGCGCTACCCGTACGACGAGGCCGAACGCTTCCGCGAGGAGGCGGCACTCGAGTTCAAGGGCGAGATCCACGTGGCCGCCGACCTGACCACGATCCCGTTCCCGAGGCGCCGATGAGCTGGCTGCACCCCGACGTCGAGGTCCGGCGCTCGGCCATCGAGGGCAGCGGCCTGTTCGCCACCCGCCCCATTCCCGCCGGCACGGTCGTCGCCCGCCTCACCGGCACACTGGTGTCGACCGCCGAGCTGCTGCGGTTGCTTGACTCCGCAACGGAATACGTCGACACCATCGCGATCGACGACGACCAGCACCTCGTCCTGCCGCCCGGCCAGCCCATCCACTTCGGCAACCACAGCTGCGATCCCTCGATGTGGCACGTCGACGCCTCTACCCTGGCCACCCGCCGTGACCTGGCCATCGGCGCGGAGCTGACCGTGGACTACGCGTCGCAGACCACGGAATCGGCGTTCCGCATGGACTGCCGCTGCGGGACGGCGACCTGCCGTG
Organism: Kutzneria sp. CA-103260; assembly: GCF_018263855.1. Classification (GTDB taxonomy): domain Bacteria; phylum Actinomycetota; class Actinomycetes; order Mycobacteriales; family Pseudonocardiaceae; genus Kutzneria. The sequence goes on from NZ_CP073318.1 coordinate 61,944, forward strand.
GCGTGATCACCGGCGACGACTGGCGCCAGGTGGACTTCCAGGGCCACGCCGTGCCGGCGGTCCTGCGACAATCACCGGCATGACGGGGGTCACTGCTGGGCAGGAGTATCGAGTCGGCGTTGTCGACGGCGTCGAATTCGCGTTCGCGCTAACCGACCGGCCGTGGGAACTGGACATCGATGGCATCGTACTGTCGGTCGGCAGCGGCCTCGGTAGCCTCGGTGAGGCGGTGCGGGCCGAATTCCCGGACGCGCTGTGGAATGAGATCAACTATCTGGGGATCTCGGCCGCCAACCCGGTGGTGTCGGACCTGCCCTTACACCGCGAAAGCTGGTTGCGAAGGGCGATCCTGGTGACGGCTCGGAGCGATCGCGGCGTGGAAGCCACCGCGGCGTCGATCATCACGGCCACCCGGGCGGCCTTGACCGCGGCCAGCGATGCCGGGGTCACGGCAGTCGGGATGCCGTTGCTGGGGACGGGAGTTCTCGGCGAGGACTTGACCAAGGTCGCCCACGCGATGGTGCCGGCGGCGGTCGCCATGACGCAGAGACTGCGTCGCCTGCAGCGGATCGTCTTTTTCGGCCAGACCGAGAGCACCGTGGCCACAATCCGGAAGGAGTTTGCCGAACTCGGGTTCGCCGAGGCAGAAGTCCGGTCGCCGGTGGCACCTGAGGGCGGGGACCTCGCTGGCGGGATTTCCAGCGATCTGGTCGATCCCACCCAGCCGATCGCGCTCGAAAAGGACCGGCTCGGGTTCGCGCCGTACGTGTCGATGCTGGCGACGGTGATCGCCGATCGGGAGACGCCGCTGCCGCTGTCCATCGGGGTGTTCGGCCCGTGGGGTGCGGGCAAGAGCTACTTCATGGGCCTGCTGCGCACGGAGGTCGGGCGGTTGGCCCGGCAGGACGACCGCTACTGCGGGGAGATCGCCCAGATCGCCTTCAACGCCTGGCACTACGCGGACAGCAACCTCTGGGCCAGCCTCGGCGACGAGATCTTCCGGCAGCTCGCGGGGTCGGAGACCAAGCCCAAGGAGCGGGCCGAGCAGATCCGCACCGAGTTGGCCGGGCAGCTGGAACACCGCAAGCAGCTGGAGGCGGCGACCAGGCAGGCCAGGGAGACCGCCGCCGATCTGCGGGCGCAGGTGGACAAGGCCGCTGCCGACCGAGACGTCAGCGCCCGGGATCTTGTTGCGGCGATCGGGAAATCCACCAAGCTGCGGGTGGGAATCGACAAGCTCTGGGACCGCCTCGGCATCAGGGACGAGGCCGAGCGGGGCAAGCTGCTGGCCGAGGAGCTGAGCGGCACGCTGACCGAGGCGGATGTGTTGCGCCGCGCACCGAAGGAGCGCCGAGGTCGGATCGCCTTGGCGGTGGCGGCGATTCTGTTGCTGGGCGGACTGTTCACGGTGGCGATCGCCCCGGAGCTGCGGGCGTGGCTGGCCGGGGTCGGCGGCGCGTTCGTCCTGGTCGCCGGCTGGGGCACGTACGCGCTGGCGAAGGCGCGGTCCGGGTTGCGGCAGCTGCGGGAGCTCACGGAGGACCTGCACTCGGGATTGGCCCGGGAGGCCGACAAATCCGTCGGCGACATGCTGGCGCGGCTGCGAGAGGCCGAGGCCGAGCAGTTGGTCGCCGAGGCGCAGCTGAAGCAGGTGGTCCAGCACGTCGGCGAACTGGGCCGGGAGTTGGCGCAGCTGGCCCCGGGCAGCCGGCTCTACTCGTTCCTCGCCGACCGGGCCCGCAGCGAGGCATACAGCGGCAACCTCGGCCTGATCTCCCTGATCCGCAAGGACTTCAAGCAGCTCGTGGACCTCATGGCCGACTGGCGGGCCAACCCCGACCAAGGGGACTCGCCGCGGCGGCCGGTGGAACGCATAGTGCTCTACATCGACGATCTCGACCGGTGCAGCCCGCGCCAGGTGGTCGAAGTGCTGCAAGCCGTGCACCTGCTGCTGGCCTTCGAGCTCTTTGTCGTGGTGGTCGGCGTCGACCCGCGTTGGCTGCTCAGCTCGGTGCGCAGCCACTACGGCGAGATCCTCGACGGCCACGCCACACCCGAGGACTATCTGGAGAAGATCGTCAATATTCCCTTTGTGCTGCCGGGAATGACCGACGGCAGCATGAGTCGGCTGCTGGGCGGTCTGGTCGCGGAATCCATTGTGGACGAACCGGGCTCGACGATCGTCGACGTGCCGTCGCCGCCGCCGGTCGCCGCGCCCGGACTGATCACCGTGGAGCCAGGGTCCGAAGTGGACACTCAGCGGCAACCGCGTCGCGAGGTGTCGCCGCCGCGGCCGCTGACGCAGCCGGAGTTGGAGCTGCTGTCAGCTCTGGACCCACTGGTCGCCACGCCGCGTGAGGCGAAGCGAATCATCAACCTGTACCGCATGATCCGCGCCACCCGGAACCTCTCCGACGCTGCCAGCTTCCTCGGCGGCGAGTACCAGGTGGTGATCGTCCTGCTCGGGCTGCTGACCGCCCATGCCGACCTCACCTGTGTGGTGTTCGACGCTGTGATGCGGCGGTTCCCAGGCACGGGATGGACGGCGTTCGTGGCTGAACTGGCGCCACACAAGGAGAACGATGTCTGGCGCAACGACCTCGTCGGGGCGATTCCCGACGAGGCCGTGGCCCGCTGGCGACACCTGCACGACGGCCTGGCCAAGGTGTCGAATCAGGTGACCATCGACGACGTGACTGACGTGCGGGGCTGGATTCCTCGGATCCGCCGCTTCTCCTACGTGCTCCCCGGCTAGGCCCGCAGGCCGCGGCGAAGATCCTCGATCGTGTCGGCGAGCTGCCGCTTGGTCACCGCCGCATCGCGTATCTTCGCCGAGCCGTGGAAGGTGCCGGCGTAGTGCCGGAGCTCGGTGAGCACGCCGGCATGCATCAGGCGCTGCGCGTAGTCGATGGCCTCGTCACGCAGCGGGTCGTACTGGCAGGCGGTCACCACCGTCGGCGGCAGGCCGGTGAGGTCGGTGGCGCGGGCCGGCGCCGCGTAGATCGGGACGTCGGCCGTGCCGCGCACCCCCTTGCCGAGGTAGGCATCCCAGCTGAAGACGGCCAGCGGCCGCTTGAACCCCGGAGTGTCCACATAGTCCCGCATCGACGGCGTGTCCAGGCGGTCGTCGAGCTCCGGGATGCCGAGGTACTGCAGGCACAACGCCGGGCCGCCCCGGTCCCGGCTCAGCAGCGTGACCCCGGCGGCAAGGCCGCCACCCGCGCTCATGCCGGCGACGCCGATGCGTTCCGGGTCGACGCCCAGATCCGACGCCTTGTCGGCCAGCCAGGTCAGCGCGGTGTAGCAGTCCTCCAGCGGCGCCGGGTAGGGATGCTCGGGCGCGAGCCGGTAGTCCACCGACACCACCACGATGTTCAGCCGGTCCGCGTACTCCTGGACGCCGGCGTCGAACTCGCCGACGCTGCCCATGATGAAGCCGCCGCCGTGGATGTAGAGCAGCCCGGGGCGCAGGCCGTCCCGCTCGGCCGGGGCGTACACCCGGACGGGAACGTCTCCGGCCATGGTGTCCTCGATGGTGAGTTCCCGGGTCGGCCGGTAGTCCGCGCCCCTCTTGCTCAGCATCTCCTTGGCCCGGGCGCGAGCGGCGGGCAGGTCGTTCAGGATGCCCGCCCCGATGTCGGGGATCATGTCCAGCCAGGTGGCGAGTTCCGGATCCAGCGCGTACGTCATGGTCACCAGCTTCGGCCAACCACCGGGCGGGCCGCCACCGACACGTGGTGGCGGTTCGAGCCCGACCACCCGCCAAGTGGCGGGGGTACTGTCGGGGGCATGGAAGGTCTGCTGCTGCGGCTGTCGGGGCTGGACGCCGATGCCGAGGACGCCGTGCGCGTGATCGGCTTCTTCGACCGGCTGATCGCCCGGCGCGCCACCATGGACCAGGTGGTCCGCCAGGCCGGCCAGCTGGCCGAGTGCCCGGTCGGCGTGGGTGGCCCCGTGCCGGCCGGGGCCGTGACCTCCGTTCTCGAGGATGACACGGTGGTGTGGCTGGCGCGGGACGGGCAGCCGCTGCCGCTGGACCAGATCCTGTTGGAACGCCTGGCCATCACCGCCGCCGTGCTGCTCGACCACAGCCGGGTCCCGCCGCCCGCGCTGGGCGATCCGGCGCTGGTGGAGCTGGCCATCAGCGACAGCGCCGGCGAGCCGGAGCGGCTGCGGGCCATCCAGCTGCTGGGCCTGATGCCCACCACCCGGCTCCGGGTGCTGGCCGTGCGCGATGCCCGCCCGCTGCTCGTGACCGGTGAGGAAATCCCCGCGCAGCAAGGCTTCGCCGGTGTCAGCGCCAGAGTGCCGGCCATCGAGGCCCCCACCGCGTGGCGGTCAGCGCGGACCGCACTGCGTTTCGCCACCGCGACAACGCCCATCGTCCACGCCGAGGAACTGGGAGCCGCCCACCTGCTGGCCGGCCTGCCGCCAGCCGAGATCGCCAAGGCCCCCGACGTGATCGCCCTCGACGGCTTGGCCAACGAGCTGGAGCTCCTGGAGGCTGTGACCGTGACCAGCTCCGTCCGCCAGGCCGCTGCTCTGATGCACCGGCACCACAGCACCATCGCCCCGCGGCTGGAGCACGCCGAACGGGTGCTGGGCTTTCGCCTCGACACCGCCGACGGCCGATTCCGCCTCCGGCTGGCTCTGACGCTGAAGCGCCTGCGGGACAACGACTAGCCGCCTGGTTCCGTAAGTAGTGGGGTGGGCTGAACTCCGGTCTCCCGTTCAGCCGGGGAAGGCGCAGCCCTGGTCCCGCAGGATCAACGCCCGCCGTAGCCGGTGGGGAATTGTGCGGGTCAGCCGTCCGAAGTCCAGGGGATCGGATCGACCGCCCAGCACCACGGGGTGCGGGACAACAGCTCTCACACCACTTCCAGGCTCTCCGGGTAGATCCGGCGGCGCTCGGCCTCGCCGTGGCTGAGAGCGGCATGCAGCGATTCCCTGTCGAGCTGCCACCGGGCAGTCCCTTCGGAGATCGCTGTCATGCCCCCATTCTACCGCCAATGGAAGCCGATTTCCCTTACGTGCCAACCTATACACGATCGAGCTACCTGTGAATCCGATCAGCTTATGGCGTTGTGGCTTTGAAGATCGACATGGCTGCATCGCCAGCTTTGTCGACCAAGCTGGATCTGGGGGCTCATCGCCCGGTCGTGGTCCCACACCGGTTCGTAGCCGGCGAACCTGGACGTCGGAAATCGGGACCTGCGTGACGATCGTTCTCGTAGGATCAACGATCATGGTTGATTTCTATCCGCCGACGAGTCCGTACGACACTGGATTTCTCGACACCGGGGACGGTAACCGCATCTACTACGAGCAGCTCGGCAGCCCTGACGGGAAGCCCGCGCTGAACGTGCACGGGGGCCCGGGAGCGGGTGCGCCGCGGCAGCCGACGAGAGCCTGGGATCCCGAGCGTTACCGCGTCATCCGCTTCGACCAGCGCAACTGCGGTCGCAGCACTCCGCATGCCAGCGACCCGGCGGCGGACATGAGGCTCAACACCACCCAGCACCTGATCGACGACATGGAGCGGCTGCGTGCGCACCTCGGCATCGACAAATGGCTGCTCAACGGTGCTTCTTGGGGTGCCACCCTCGTTCTCGCCTATGCGCAGCAGCACCCCGAGCGGGTCAGTGAGGTGGTCATCCCGGCGGTGACGATGTGCCGCCGGTCCGAGATCGACTGGCTCTACCGGGGCGCTGGACGGTTCTATCCCGAGGCCTGGGACCGCTTCCGCGACGGCGTTCCCGAAGACGAGCGGGACGGCGACTTGTTGGCGGCCTACTCGCGGCTGATGGAAAATCCTGACCAGGCGATCCGGGAGAAGGCCGCTGCCGACTGGCTCGCCTGGGAGGACGCGGTGATCTCCAACGAGCCCAACGGCTCGCCCGGCGTCTACAGCGACCGCGAGGTCGACGCCCAGATCGCGATGGTGCGGATCTGTGCCCACTTCTTCAGCAACGGAGCGTGGCTGGCGGAGGATCAGCTGCTGCGCGACGCGCACAAGCTGGCCGGGATACCGGGGGTGCTGGTGCACGGCCGGCACGACATGGGCTGCCCGGTGCAGACGCCGTGGGAACTGGCGAAGGCGTGGCCGGGCGCGCGGCTGCACATCATCGAGGACTCCGGGCACGGTGGCAGCGATGCGATGTCCGCGACGACCCGGGCAGCCATCGAGGAGTTCAAGAACCGGTGATCCGCACCGGGCATGGGGGGTCTCGACGGCGCGCCGCGCCATCCGGACTCGACGAGTTGAAATCTCGGGTCCAGCGGCGTACCCGCGCCCGGAACTGGGCGTGTTTCGGGGGCCCAACCGCACCGAAGACCCGGAGGTGGTCGGCCGGGACAGGGAAACCGGCCGACCACCTGGGGCGTCACGAGATGGTGACGGATCCGGTGAGGGGGAGGGATCGGGAGGAGCCGCCCACTCGGATGGTGTTGGCGCCGGTCGCCTTGGTCCAGCCGTTGTTCCAGTACTGGAAGCTGCGGGCGTCCAGGGTGACCGTCACGTGCTGGGTCTGGCCGGGGGTGAGGGTGACGCGGGTGAAGCCGTGAAGGCTGTTGGGGGGCTCGCCGGTGGTGGCGGGCTGGCCGACGTAGACCTGGGCGACTTCGGTGCCGGCGCGGGAGCCGGTGTTGGTGACGTCGAAGGCCACCTGCACGGCGCCGGAACTGTCCGGTGTGGACACTGTGAGGTTCGAGTAGGCGTAGGTGGTGTAGGAAAGGCCGAAGCCGAAGGGGAACATCGGGGTGACGCCCTGGCTGTCGTACCAGCGGTAGCCGACGTCGAGTCCTTCCGAGTACTGGACGCTGCCGTTCTGGCCGGGCCACTGGGCCGGGGTGTGGGCCGGCACGTCGTTCAGCGAGTTCGGGAACGTCACGGGCAGCTTGCCGGAGAAGTTGCTGTCACCGAACAGAAGTGCGGCGATGGCGGCCCCGTCCTCCTGACCGGGGAACCAGTTCTCGACGATGCCCCGCACCGAGTTGGCCCACGGCATGGTGACGGCCGAGCCGGAGTTGACCACGACGATGGTGTTGGGGTTGGCGGCGGCGACCTGGCTGACCAGGGTGTTCTGGTCGGCGGACAGGTCGATGTTCTGGAGGTCGCCGCCCTCGGAGCCGGCGTTGCTGACGAACACGACGGCGGTGGCGGCGTTGCGGGCGGCGGTGACGGCCTGGCCCAGCAGGTCCTGGTTGGGGATCTGCCAGCCCAGGTTGAGCTGGCTGCCGCCGCCGTCCTGGAAGTAGTCGACCTCGACGCTGACCGGCTGACCGGCGGTCAGGGTGATCGAGCCGGTCCTGGTGGTCGGCGGCTGGTCGGCCCAGTTGCTGATCACCTGCTGCCCGTTGACGAACAGCCGGCTGCCGTCGTCGCTGGTCAGCGAGAAGGTGTAGCTGCCGGTGGTGGGCGGGGTCAGGGCGCCGGTCCACTTGGCCGACCAGTTGGTCGCCGGCACGCCGGCGGTCGGGGACTGGGTGCCCCAGATGAAGTTGACGTTCGGATCGGTCCGCGTCAACAACGGCGGGCCGGACATGCTGGTGCCGTCGTAGAAGGTGGCGGTCAGCCCGTTGCCGAAGGCGGACGGGTCGATGATCTCCCCGTTCGGCGCGGCGACACCCTGGGCGTAGGTGACGGTGGAACCAGCGGCCCGAGCCTTGATGCCCTGGTACGGCGTGACCACGTGCGGCGCGTTGACGTGCGCTGAGCCGCCGCCGGCGGTCAGGGCGTTCTGCCCGGCGTCGTCACCGATCACGGCGATGGAGCCGGCACCCAGTGGCAGCGCGGAGTTGCTGTTCATCAGCAGCACGCTGCCCTCGGTGGCGACCTGCGAGGCCACGGCGGTGTGCGCGTCGGAGGTGACCACGGAGTTGATCGTGCCGGTTGGGGAGTGGTCGAACAGCCCGGCCCGGAACATCGCCACCAGGATGGCCCGCACATGGCTGTCGATGGTCGCGATGGACACCTGCCCGCTGGCCACGGCCTGGGTCAGCGGCGCGCCGTAGTACTGGCTGCCGTCCATCTCCATGTCCATGCCGTTGGTGACCGACGGGACGGTGGAGTGGGTGCCGCCCCAGTCCGAGGTGACAAAACCGGAGAAGCCCAGCTGCTGCCGCAGGATCGTGTTCAGCAGCTGCCCGTTCTCGCAGGCGAAGGTGCCGTTGATCTCGGCGTACGAGCACATCACCGAGTCGGTCTGGCCCTCCTGGACGGCCGCCTGGAACGCCGGCAGGTAGATCTCCTGCTCGGTCCGGTCGGAGACGACGGCGTTGTCCTGCGCGGTGTTCCGGTACGTCTCCTGGTTGTAGACGGCGTAGTGCTTGACCTGGGTCATCGGCCCCTGCGCGCGGATGCCCCGCAGGTCGGCCGCGCCGAGCTGGCCGGCCAGGTACGGGTCCTCGCCCAGCGACTCGAAAGCCCGGCCCCAGCGCGGATCCCGGACGATGTTGATCGTTGGACCCAGCACGAGGCTCGCGCCCTTGCCCCACTCCTCGGCCCCGATCACGCCGCCGTACTGCTTCATCAGCGCGCTGTCCCAGGTCGCCGCGCCGGCCACGGGCGCCGGCAGCTGGGTGACGCCGACAGCGCCGTCGGCGACACCCGCCGGCCCGTCCTGCAGGTGCAGGCCGGGAATCCCGAGGCGGGGAATCGGATCCACGCAGGCGCCGTAGCCGCAGGACGCCCCGCCGTGCATCATGGTCAGCTTCTCGTCGGTGGTCATCTGGGCCAGCAGCGCGTCGGCCCGCTGCTCCGGCGAGCCGGGCGGCGGCGGGGCGGACGGCGTGCCGTAGACCTGGAACTCCGACACCTGTCCGGCCGGCCAGCCGGTGTTGCCGGTGAACGTCAGCCGCACGTACCGCTGCGCGCTGCCGGGCAGCGAGATCGTGACGGTGTTGCCGGTGGCCGGATCGAAGCGATACCCGTTGCTGGCCACCACATTGGTGAAGGTGGTGCCGTCATTGCTGCCGCTGACGGTGAGGGTCTGCGTCCGCGCGCCCCAGGCTGTCGACGGCGGCAGCGTCAGCGTGATCGAGTTGACGGCGGTGGACGCGCCGAGATCCACCTGGAGCCACTGCGGGAACGCGTTGTTGGCGCTTTCCCAGTAGCTGCTGGTGTTGTTGTCGTTGGCGTTGCCCGGCGGGAAGCCGCCCTGTGAGCCGCTGGCGGTCATTGCCTTGCCCAGCGCCAGGTTCACGTCGGCGGGCGCCATCGCCCCCGGGTCGAACTTGTCCACCCAGTACTTGGTCCGGTCCAGGTAGGCCGTCGACGAGGCCGTGCCGGACTGCCCGTACGCGCCGTCGTAGGTGAGATATCCGTGTCCCGCCGGCGGATTCGAGCTGGCCGGCTCGATCTGGGAGCCCTCGTGCCACTCGTTGAACGAGGTCACCGACACCCAGTCCGGGTTGCCGCTGATGCTCGGGCTGAGCGCGTTGTTCCACGTCTTGTCGTACTCGGATCCGTTGTCCCGGTTGACGGTCGGCGTGGTGTTGCCGGGCACCGCGCGGTCGTCGATGTAGCCGGGAGCCACCGACGGGGCCCACACCATGCCGTGCTGGTGGCAGTACGCGCCGGCGTTGGCCCAGCCGGGCGCGGTCGCGGCGGCGATGCCGTCGTAGGTGTACATGCCGTTGAAGTGCGCGACCTTGGAGGTGTCGGTGGTCTGCGCGAGCACGATGTTGCCGCCGGTCACCGAGTCCAGCGCGGACCAGTCGGTGATGTTGAGGCTCTGGAAGACGTAGAACGCGGCTTTGTTGCCGTGTGAGGGATCCCGGTAGAACGCCGGGCTGGAACCGTAGCGCGAGTTGATGTACTGGATGTCGGACGCCACGGACGCGCCGGTGCGGTTGCCGTACGGCTCGATGTGCCAGGCGACCCGGATGCCGTGTCGCGCGGCCGCGGCCAGCACGCCGGCGGCGAGATTGTCCTCATAGGATCCCTGGCCCCACCAGCTGTAGATGATCACGCCGGCGCCGGATCGGGCGATCCAGGTCATCTGCTGGTCGACCGCGCCGTTGACGTCGCCGGAGTCGTAGGCCCCGAGCGAGGGGTAGAAGTTGGAGCCGATGTCGTCCGGCGGCGTGTGCCCGCCCTGGTCCCAGTGCCGGTAGCTGCCGTTCACGGTCGGGCTGCCGTACCAGGGGTAGTAGAACAGCTGCACCTTGTCGGAGAGTCCGGCCGCGTTGCGGGCCAGCGCCGCCGGGGCGTGCACGGCGACCAGAGCGCTCAACAGCAGGGCCGCTACGGCGATCAGGCTTCTCAAGCTTCGCATGGCAGGGTCCATTCGGAAGCCGGTGTAACAGGGAAGTGAACCGACCATAGGCTTCTGAACGGAAAGCTGCAAGAGTTCGACTACACAGCGCAAGAAGTTGACACTAGTGGCCCTGGACGTGCGGAAACCCCGCCCGGTCCACGCTGACCGGGCGGGGCGCCAGCACCGCGATCAGCCGACGGCGACCGCGAACACGTGCAGCTTGGGCTGTCCCTGGGTGGCCACCGAGGTGACGTTGGGCAGGGTCACCACCGAGACCGTCTTGCCGGCCTGCAGCGGCACCGACGAGTAGTACATGTTGACCTTCTGTGTCTGCTGCCCGCCGCCGTTGTTGAGGTACGGCAGCGCGGCCAGCACTTCCTCGCCGGGGATCGACGGCGACTGCCACCAGTCGTTGAAGCCCAGCGCGAACTGCTGGGTGGTGCCGTCGGTGTAGACGATGGTGCCGCCGCCCGACGGCGTGCCGGAGTCACCGGTGCCGATGAAGCCCAGCTTGCTGCCGGAACCGGACAGCAGCACCGACTGGCCGCCGGTGAGCACGTTGTCCGGCTGCCCGTTGCCGGACGTCGGCCAGGTGAAGGTCAGGCCGTCGTGCTGCACGGTGCCGCCCGACGTGAGACCGGCCGCCGCCAGCGCCTGGGCCGAGTAGCTCAGGCCGCCGCCGTCCAGGTTGCCGGCCCCGGTGTTGTGGTCGTCGCTGATGCCGACGTTGTTGTAGGCGGCCGTGAACGAGGCGTACGGCACCGAGATCTGCCCGACATCCGTTCTGGTGCCGGCACTTGTGGTCGCCGCCGCGCTGAACGGATAGGCGCCGGCCGCGGCGTTCGCGGGCGCGGTGATCTGCCAGGTCGTCTTCACGGTCTGGCCGCCGGCCACCGACGGGAAGCTGGCCGGCGAGGTCGCCGTGGCCGTCCAGCCGGCCGGCGCGGTGATCGACATCGTCACGTTGCTGATGGCCGAGTTGCCGCCGTTGGCGAACGACGTGGTCGCGGTGACGCTGTTGCCGGCCTTGACGATCGGCGGGACGGACAGCGTCAGCGAGTGCCCGACGACGATCACCGCGGTGCCGGCGACGCCGTTGACCGTGACCTTGATCGTGGCCACACCGTCGCCGGCCGCTCGCACCAGGCCCTTCGCGTCCACCGTGGCCACGTTGGTGTTGCTCGACGCGTAGGTGACCTTGGCCTTGGAGAGGTCCACAAAGGACTGGTCGTTGTTCACGGCCGTCACGACGTTGTCGGCCGCCGCGTGCTGCTGGCCGGTGTCGTCGGCGATCCACTTGTTCTTGCCGGTCAGGTCGATCGTGTCGCCGGCCCGGTACTCGACCGCCCCCGGCTGCACGGTGACGTAGGAGATCTTCGGCGTGATCGCCCCGGTGACCGTGGTCTTCACCGCGCTGGCCACGTCATGGGAGTTGGACGCCACCTGGAACTGGTAGACGCCGTTGTACACGGCCTGCTTCGTGCCGTCCCACTGGGACAGGTCGGAGAGCTTCACCGGGATGGTGATCTTCTGCGACTGCCCCGGCTTGAGCACGTCGGTCTTCTTGAAGCCGGCCAGCCGCTTGATCGGCAGCTCCACGTTCGGCACCGTGAACTGTTGCGCCGCATAGAGTTGCGCCACCGTGGCGCCTGCGGTCCTGCCGGTGTTGGTGACCGTGAAGGAGATGTTCACGGTGCCGTCGGCGTTGACCGTCGACTTGTCGATCGTCGCCGGCGAGTAGCCGAAGGTGGAGTAGCTCAGGCCGTAGCCGAACGGGTAGCTGGGCGTGCCGGTGAAGTACTGGTAGGTCCGTCCCAGGCCGTTGGTCTCGTTGGGGGCCAGGCCGTAGTCGTTCATCGGCGGCAGCTGCGAATCGTCCTTGTACCAGGTGAAGTTGAGGTGGCCGCTCGGATTCTGCTTGCCGGTCAACACATCGGCCAGCGCCGCGCCCTGGGCCTGCCCGTTGTAGCCGGAGAACAGGATCGCCGGCACACTGCCCTGCACGTCGTCGAGCACGACCGGGCCGTCGGACTGCACGACCAGCGCGGTGTTGGGGTTGCCCAGCGCGGCGACCTGCGTGATCAGCGAGTGGTAGTTGCCGGGCAGCGCGAGCGTGCTGCGGTCATGCCCCTCGTTGGCCACAGTCCCATCGGTGCCAACGAATTCCACCACGAGGTCGGCGCTCTTGATGTCGGCCTGGGTCTGTGCCGACAGCGTGGCCGGGCCGGTCGAGCCGGTGGACGTGCCGGCGGAATCGAAGATCACGTTGGCGCCGGGCAGCGCGGCCTTGATGCCGCCGACCGCGCCGACCTGCACGCTGGGCTGGCCGGAGTAGTTGCCCAGGGTGACCTTGTTGGCCATGTCGCCCAGGATCACGACTTTCTTCACCTTCGACGGCGTCACCGGCAGCACGCTGTGGTCGTTCTTCAACAGCACCAAGGAGTTGTCGGCCACCTTCTGGGCTAGGTCCTGGTGGGCCGGGCTCTGGATGGCGGCCTTGGTGATCTGCGTGTACGGCACGCTGCCGACCGGGTCGAACTCGCCGGTCGCCATCCGGATGGTGAACACCGGCACCAGCGCGGCGTCCAGCACGCCCTCGCTGAGCACGCCGGCGTTGATCGCCTCCTGGATGTTGGGCAGCGTGTTCTCCTCGCCCGGGCAGTTCAGCGCGGTGCCGGCCCGCAGCGCGTAGGCCTGGCCGCCGGCCGCCCCGGACACCTGCTGCCCGGTCGCGGTGTTGGTCCAGGTGGCGCCCGACCCCTTGCCGTCGGTGGTCCAGCCGGGCGGCGCCCAGTTGTGGCCGTCGTTCGGCTGCTTGTAGGTCGTGCCCACCGCGCCGCAGTCGGAGGTGATGTAGCCGCCGAAGCCGTACGTGCGCTGGGCCAGCTCGTTGGTGGTGTAGGTGTCCGCCACCGAGGGCGTGCCGTTGATCGCGTTGTACGAGGTCATCAGGCCGGCCACGTGCGCGTTCTCGATCAGGCTGCGGAACTGCGCGGTGTAGTAGTCCCGGATGTCGGCGTCGCTGGCGTCCGAGCTGATGCCGGTCCGGTTGAGCTCGACGTTGTTGAGCGCGTAGTGCTTCGCGGTCGCCGCGACCTTCAGGTACTTGTTGGCGGCGGTGCCGTCCGGCTTGTTGCCCTGGTAGCCGTTGACGAACGCGCCGGCGATCTGCCCGACCAGATAGGGATCCTCGCCGAAGGCCTCGTCGGTGCGGCCCCAGCGCGGGTCGCGATCCATGTTGACGGTCGGGGCCCAGTAGGTCAGCGAGCCGTAGTCGTTGACGTCCGGCCCGATGTTGTTGGGGCTGACGCCCCACAGCGACTTGTCCAGGAAGCCCCGGATCTCGTCGGAGACCGCGGTCGTCTCCTGATACACCAGGTCCGGGTCCCAGGCCATGCTGGACGCGAAGTTGGTCGGGAAGCTGGTGGCGTGCACCTGGTCCGGCGGGGTGTTGGGATTGGTCGAGGCGCCCAGCCGGTTGATGCCGTGCTGGCCCTCGCTCCAGTAGGTGTACTGCTGCACCCCGAGTCTGGGGATCGCCGGCCCGCTGTTGGTGGACAGCTGGCGGACCTTCTCCTCCAGGGTCATCCGGGAGACCAGGTCGGCCGCCCGCTCGGCGAACGAGTAGTGGGTGTCCTTGTAGACGGGTAAGGGATCGGTGGCAGCCGCGCTGCCACTGGTCAGGCCCAGCGTGGTCAAGCCCAGCGCGCAGATCACCGCGCACGCCGAGGCCACAGTCGCCGATATCCGCATGACTTGGCTGCCTCCGTCGTTGGAGAAGCTCCGGTGTGCGGGGCTGGCGGCAAGGCCACTATGGCTGGTTTTAGCCCAAAAATGGCACCCCGACGGGACTACGGTGCTCAGGATTGTCCGGCAGTGGCCCTAAGTCAAGGTGTTACCGTGACCGCATGGCGCAGGCTCCGCTCAACCTGAGGGAAGAGGGCCGGTTGCGGGTGCTCCAGGCCCTGCACCGCACCGGACACAGCAGCCGGGTGGAGCTGGTCCGCCGGACCGGGCTGTCCAAGGCGACCGTGTCCACCCTGGTCACCGACCTGATCACCGCGGGTCTCGTGCGCGAGGACGACGAGCCGCCGGGTTCGGCCCGGCGCACCGGCCGGCCGGCGCAGGCGCTGTCCCTGGTGCCGACCGCGGCGTACGCCATCGGGGTCGACATCGGGCACCAGCACGTGCGGGTCGTGCTGTGCGACCTGCTCGGCGAGCCGCTGTGGGACCGGTTCGTGGTCAAGGAGGTCGACCGGGAGCCGGCGCAGACCCTGGACCTGGTCGCCGATCTGGTCGCGCAGGCGTTGGCGGACAACGACGTCGCGGACGAACGGGTGCTCGGCATCGGCACCGGCATCGCCTCGCCGGTGGACAAGGCCGGCGAGCTCGGCCACTCGATGATCATGTCCGCCTGGGCCGGGCTGCGGCCGGCGTGGGAGCTGGAGCGGCGGACCGGGCTGACCGGCCTGGTCACCAACGACGCCAACGCCGGCGCCCTGGCCGAGCGGCTCTACGGCGTCGCCCGCGACACCGGCGACATGGTGTACGTGCGGCTGTCGGCCGGCATCGGCGCGGGCATTGTCGTTGACGGACAACTGATGCTGGGCGCCCGCGGCCTGGCCGGCGAGGTCGGGCACCTGCTGGCCGAGCCCGGCGGGCGGATCTGCCGCTGCGGCAACCGGGGCTGCCTGGAAACCGTCGCCAGTCCGGTGGCCGTGGCCGAGCTGCTGGCCCGCAGCTGGGGCGAGCCCGTGACGCCGCTGGATCTGCCCCGACTCGTCGCCGAGGGCAACGCCGGCGCGTGCCGGGCCGTCGAGGACGCCGGCGAAGCCGTCGGCCGCGTGCTGGCCTCGGTGGTGACGTTGGTGGACCCGGAACTCGTTGTGGTGGGCGGGGATCTGGCCGCCGCCGGGGAGCTGATCCTGGCCCCCATCCGGTGGAACATCCGCAAGCACGCCCTGTCCCTGGGCGCCCGGCAGGCCTCCGTGGTGGCCGGGGAGCTGGGGGACCGGGCCGAGGTCCGCGGCGCGGCGGGCATCGTGCTGTCGAACGCGCCGCGCCTGCTGGCCACGGCCGGCGTGGATCTGGCCGCGGGGTAGCTGCTCCCCTTTTGCCGGGAAGGGGACTTTCCCTGCATTCCCGGTGCGGTGAAGGGGGCTTTCCTGGCGCTCAACGCCAGGAAAGCCCCCTTCCGCGCGGGGGTGGGTCAGGACTGCTGCTGGAGCTGGAAGGACTGCGAGGCGACGCCGGTGCAGGTGACCTGGGTCAGCTGCGTGCCGTCACCCGAGCCGGACGCCGTCAGGCACTTCTGGCTGCTCATGTTGACGAAGTGCCAGTAGCCGCCCGGTTCGAAGACCGCCTGCCACTGCTGGTTGGTGCCGCCGCCGTAGCTCCAGAGCTGGATGCCGGCGTTGTCGGCGGTGGACCGGTTGGTCACGTCCCACGATTCCGCGGTGTTGGCGCGGTTGTTCACCCGCAGCCACGGGCCATTGGTCCCCTGGAACTGGAACTGCTGGGCGTTGCTGTTGTTGCAGGAGTACTGCTGGATCACGGTGCCGTTCGTGGTCCCCGCGCTGCGGGAGTCGACGCACTTGCCGTTGCCCTTGTTGACCACGGTGAAGTAGGCGTTCGGATTGATCTGGTCGGTCGGCGCGTCGGTCGGGGTGCCGCCGCCCAGCCAGAGCAGGCCGTCGATGATGAACTTGTCCTGGATCGGATCCGCGAACGTCGACGAGAGCGGCGTCTTCGTCGTGTAGTTCATCGCGTCATGGCCGAAGTTGGCGTACAGCATCTTGAAGTTCTTGTTGGTCCACAGAATCGGGTAGTAGCCGCTGTACCAGGACTGGTTCGGGTCGGTGCCGACCGGGAAGCTGGACGCGTCGACCGAGGCCAGGACCTGGATGTTCGGATTCTGGCGCAGGTCGTTCTGCCAGCTGTACCACTCGCTGACGCCGGCCGTCCACGTCGTCGGCAGTCTTCTGGTCGCCGCGTGCGACGAATCCGTGTGCAGAATGGCGGTGGTCGGGAACCAGGTGTTGTTGTTGAACGTCCCGGTGCCCATGAACGTCTGGTTGAACCAGGGCCAGTTCGTGCCGGAATCGTTGTAGGCCGACACGTGCCAGCCGAAGTAGGCGCCGCCGTGCGTCATGTAGTTCTGGAAACCGGACCGCTGGCCGGAATCCGTCGGCACGTCGTCGAGGAACATGACCACGTTGGCCGTCGCCGTGGTCAGGGTGTTCAGCATCGACCAGTTGTTGGTCTGCGTGTACTGGAAGTTGTACTGCGCGGCGATCTGGGGGAACCAGATCGCGGCTTCCTTCTCGAACGCGATGTGCGCGTCGTCGTACGTGCCGCTGTAGAACGCCAACACCTTGAACTGCGGCGCCTGCGGCGCGGCCGGTGCGTTGGCCGCCGTGGACAACACCAACAGCATGGACAGCGCGGCGACGACGGCGCGCGTGATCCTGGATTTCACCTGACTGGACCCTCTTCCGTTCAGGGCGACGGGGTAGGGGCCGTCCGAGCTGGCGGTCTGCGGAGCGACGTGCAGTCAAGAGAGCATAAATCCCACACTTAGTTCAAGACTCTAATTAGGCGAGTGGGGCCATGTGGCGCAACGGTCACGGACAATGCTCCTGGTGGCGCTGGCGGGTGTCCTGCGTCGGGTGTAACGGCCGGCGTTTGTTACCACTCGAATGGCCGATACCGTAGGTGTTTGACGGTTGATCCCCGGGCTTTCCGGTAGCCGGCGTGGTCGCCATTGACCGTATTTTTCACTGCCTGAGTTTTTTCGCCGCACTCAGCGGGAATGCTTTCCCGTCAGATCAGGGCGAGGGTGACCACCAGTGCGGCCAATCCGGCCGTGGTGGCGAGGGTGCGCACGTTGTTCCAGCGCACCCACCGCCGCTCGAACGCCCGCCACGCCGCCGCCGGGTCGGCCGGATCGGCCCGGTCCAGGGCGAGGTTGAGCGGGATGTTGATCCGGAACGTGATCACCAGGGCGGAGCCCAGCAGGATCAGACCCAGCGCCTCGCCGAGGACCCGGGGCCAGTCGCCGGCGACGGCGTCGGCGACCAGCGCCACCGCCGTGAGCAGCGGGGCGCCGGCGAAGCTGAGCGCGAACACGGGATTCTGGATCGCCTCGTTGATCCGCTGCATGGCCTGCACGCGGGTGGCGTCGTCACTGCGCCGCAGACCCGGCATTACGGCGCAGCTGAAGGCATAGAACAGCCCGGCGCCCAGTCCGGTCGCCACGGTCGCCAGCACCAGCACGACTTGTCCGAACACGTCGGCGAGTCAAGACCCGCCGACGCTGTCCGTCAACGGCAATTTCAGACCGCGGTCGCCGCCGCGTGCAAGGCCTTGATCAACCCCTGGTTCTCCGGGCCCGGCCCGCCGGGGAAGCCGAAGCGCCGCCGCGCATAGCCGTACGCGATGCCGTTGCGGGGATCGGCGAACGCCTCGGTGCCGGTCGCACCGGGATGGCCGAACGCGCCCTGGCCGAGCACCGGGTACGCGGTCGCGGCGCTCATGAAGCCGAGCCCGAACGCCGCCGGCTGGCGCGTGACGAGATCGGTGCCGGCGGAGTGGATCTGGCCGACGGCGGCGATCGTGTCCGGCTTGAGCAGCCGGCCGTCGATGGCCGCGGCGTAGAAGTCGGCCAGGCCGCGGGCGGTGCCGATGCCACCGACCGAGGCCGGCCCGAGTTCCCTGATCACCCGGTGGTTGGGCAGCTCCTGGAGGTCGACGGCCTCGGGGTGGTTGCGGTTGAAGGCGATCCCGGTCAGGCTGTTGGGCCCGGTGGCATTGGCCCGCAGCTCCGCCAGCTGCTCGGGCGTCGGCCGCATCGGTTGCGTGCCAAGGAAACGCGGCTCCAGCTCGGCCGGCAGGCCCAGATAGAAGTCGATGCCCAGCGGCCCGCGCACCCGCTCCTCGTGGATCTCCTGGATGCTGCGGCCGGTCACCCGGCGGACGACCTCGCCGGTGAGCGCCCCGATGACCAGGGCGTGGTAGCCGAACGCGGTGCCGGGCCGCCAGTACGGGCGCTGGCCGGCCAGGCGTTCGGCGATGATCCGGTCGTCGGCGATCTCCTCGACGCGGAACCCGTCGTCCGCGCCGACCACGCCGGCCCGGTGCGTGAGCAGGTCCCGCAGCGTGAGCTCGCCCTTGCCCTCGGCCGCGAACTCCGGCCAGTGGTCGGCGACCGGCCGGTCCAGGTCGAGCACGCCGTCCTGGACCAGCAGCGCCACCACCAGGTGCGCCGCGCCCTTGGTCGCCGAGTACACCCCGAACAGCGAGTCGGCGGTGATGTCCGGGCCGATCCACAGGTCCACGACCCGTTCGCCGCGGACGTTCGCGGCCAGCTGCGCCGAATAGTCCTCGCCCTCGGCGGCGGCGATGGCCGCGAACTCGTCCCGCACGGCTTCGTATCCGGGCGCGACGGCGCCTTGTGGTGTGCTCACGTCGCCTTACAAGTCGGGCGGTGCGGCCGCTATTCCCCGGCGTCGACCCGGATCGGCAGGGCCGCCAGCCGCCAGGTCCCCGGATCCGGGCTGCGCACGGGGTTTCCGGCCAGTCGCAGCCGTGGGAAAAGGGTGATCAGGGTCGTCAGCGCCACCTCCGTCTCCACGCGGGCCAGCGCCGCGCCGAGGCAGAAGTGCGGGCCGTGGGCGAAAGCCAAGTGGCCCAAGGAACCTGGAGTGCGAGTCAGGTCCAGGTGGTCCGGGTCGGGGAACGCCTCCGGATCACGGTTGGCCGACAGCATCGAGACGCTGACCGGCTCGCCCTTTGGGATCGGCACGCCGCCGATCTCCAGGTCTTCGGTGGTGAACCGGGGCGTCGTGAGCAGCTGTGGGGTGCACCAGCGCAGCAGTTCCTCCACCGCCCGCGGCATCAGCGACGGATCGTCCCGCAGCAGTTGGAGCTGCTCGGGGTGGTCCAGCAGCGCCTCGACGGCGTTGGCGATCAGGTTGCCCGGCACCTGGCCGGCCAGCACGAGATGCCAGCAGAGCACGACCAGATCCTCGTCTGACGCCTCGGTCCGGACCAGGTCGCCCAGCAGGTCGTCACCGGGCTCCGCGCGCCGGCGGGCGACCGCCGCCTTGGCCCCGGCGATCACTTCGGGAATGGCTTCCTGGAACGCCTGCCCCTGCCCGCTGGCCACCGCCACCCCGGCCCGCCGCCACAGCGGGCGGTCGGCCTCGGCGATGCCCACGAGCTCGCAGATGACCTCGATCGGCAGCGGCCACGCGAAGTCCGTGAGCAGGTCGAACTCGGCCGGCAGACGCTCGCCGAGCGCCCTGGCGATTTGTTCGATCCGAGGCCGGAACTCGGCCGCGCGGCGGGCGGTGAAGGCGGGGGAGACCAGGCGGCGCAGGCGGGTGTGGTCGGGGCCGTCGAGCTCGCCGAGGTTGGCGGTGTCGGGCAGGCCGGCGGGCCGCATGGCGTAGCTGGCCCGGCTGAGGCGGAAGCGGGGATCGGTGAGCACGGCGCGGGCGTGTTCGTGCCTGGTGACGATCCATAACGTGCCCAGCCCAGATTTTCCCAGCCCGGGCACCGGCATCCGGGCCACCGGGGAGTCGGCGCGGGCGGCCGCGTAGGTGGCGACCGGATCGAGCAGCGCGGCGGGGTCGGACGGGTCCAGCTGCATGGCGACTCCATTCAGATGATGAGATCATATGTTTCTACCATCTGAGTGGTGACGGTATCTTCGGCCGGTCGGTGGCGCAAGGAAGGCCTGACACGGTCGGCCACGCCGGTGGCGCGAGGAGGGGCATGGCTCGGCTGACCAGGGCGGAGGCGCAGGAGCGCAACCGGGCGAAGGTGCTGGCCGCGGCCCGGGCCGAGTTCGCCGAGCGGGGATTCCGCGAGGCCAAGATCGACGTCATCGCCGAGCGGGCCGAGCTGACCCGGGGCGCGGTGTACTCGAACTGGCCGGGCAAGCGGGCCCTCTACTTCGCGGTGCTGGCCGAGGACGCCGAGAACGCGCCGCTGCCCCGGGATCCGGAGTACGGGCTGACGCCCCGCGAGGCGCTGGGCGCGTTCGCGCGGGCCTGGGTCGCCCGCCTGCCGTTGGTCAACGACCGGGAGGCGGCCCGGCTGGGCCTGGACCTGATGCCGGAGGTGCTGGCCGCCGAGCAGACCAGCCGTCCGTTCGCGCAGCTCACCCGGTTCACCGCCAGCCTGCTGGGGCTGGCCCTGGAAAACCTCGACCCGGTCGCGGGCCGGCTGGTGCGAGTCGCCGAGGCGGCGCTGACCATGCTGCACGGCGCCAGCCAGTTGGCTGCCGCCGCGCCCGGCTTCGGCGAGCCGTTCAACGTGGTCACCGCCTGCGAGAGCTTCGCCGACCTCGCCCTGTCCGACGTCTGGCCGGGGCAGCCGCCGATCCTCGCCCCGGTCGTGGCCGTCGACGAGCCGTGGAATCCGCCGCCGGCCATGGACCTGCTCGGCCGTGAGCCGGTCCGGACCGGCAAGGGCGTGGTCGCGATCCTCGGCCTGCACCGGCTGTCCGCGGCCGAGGAGATGATCCGCGCCGCCTCACCGTCGGACGAGGTGACGATCGCCTTCGTCACCGCCGAGCCGGCCGAGCTGTCGGCGCTGGGCCGGCTGGTGATCGCCGAGTTCCGCTCGGGTCTGCACCAGGCGTTTCCCCGTTCGGCCTGGCCGCGAGTGCAGATCATCGCCGACTCGGGTGCCTTCGCCGGCGCGGTGGGCGTACCGTCCGCCGTGGACGGGACCGAGGTCGCGGTCCGGGTGCGGAACGGCCGCATCGTCAGACGATCCGAGGGGTTCGGTGCGTGTCATGCCGTCTGCTGAGACGGGAGTCGTGGGCCGGCGCTGCGCGCAGTGGCTGATCGACCGCCTGATCGCTTTCGTGCCGCCGTTCGCGCTGCTGATCGTGATGATGTTCGCCGTGGCGCCCTACCGGTCGCTGTGGTACGTGCCGGGGGCGGTGTTCATCGTCTTGCTGCTGCTGGGCAACCTGGCCACCGATGTGTGGATGCCGCACCGCACCGGCGGCCGCACCCCCGGCATGCGGCTGCTGGGCCTGCGGATCGTCACCGAGTGGGGCGGCACCCCCAAGCTCGGCGCGTATCTGCTGCGCGTCCTGCTCCAATCCGTCGACGGCTTCGCCTTCGGACTGGCCGGCCTGCTCGTGATGGTCTTCAGCCCGCGTCACCAGCGCGTCGGCGACCTCGTGGCGCGGACGCTGGTGGTCCGCTCAGTCCCGGCGGCCCTTGACCACCCAGGAGATTCCCTGCACCACCATGGCGATGCCGCACAGCAGCAGGATGCCCTGGAACACTAGCTGGTCCGTGCTTTCCGTGCCGCTCACGAACGCGGCGATCCAGCCGACGATCAGGATCGCGCCCACACCGATGTTCATCCACCCGACGCGAAGTTGCTTTGTCATGCCGTCGAGTCTCGTCCCCGCCCCGGCCTTGCCACCTCGATCCGCCGAGTGGTTCCGCCTCAGACTTTTGGCCGATGCCCTAGAGGGATCGCCGGTACGCCAGCAGGGTCAGGCCCGGGAACGGCTCGACGTCCAGGTCCGGGACACGGGCGAAGCCGGCCTGTTCGTAGAGGTGGTGGGCGGCGCGCATCGACGGCTGGGTGAGCAGCAGGAGCCGCTCGGCCTGCCACTCGGTGGCGCGGTCGATCGCCGCCTGCACCAACACCCGGCCGACTCCACGGCCCTGAGCCCACGGGGCGACGGCGAGCGCCCGGATCTCCGCCTCCGCCGGGCCGGTGGCCAGCTCGCTGTCCGCGTGCCAGCGCTCCAGGGTGACCGTGCCCAGGATCTTGCCGTCGTCCACTGCCACCAGCACGTCACCGTGTGCCCCGAGTTCGCGTAGGACTGCGGCGTAGGCCGGTGCGGCGTCCAGCAGGTGATCCGCGTTGTAGGCCGTCACTCGCAGCTCGCCGACCTCGGACAGTTCGGCGGCCTGAGCCGTTCGCACCCGCATCCGGTCATTCAAGCGCCAGGATGGCTGGATGTCATGGGATGAGGCGGCGGCGACTTTCGACAACGAGCCCGACCACGGGCTGCGCGACCCCGCGGTGAAGGCGGCCTGGAGTGCGGTGCTGCTACCAAGGCTGCCTTCGCGGCGGTGCCGGATCGCCGATCTGGGCTGCGGGACAGGCAGTGTGACGGCACTGTTCGCGGCGGCCGGGCACGAGGTGCACGGGGTCGACCAGTCGCCGCGGATGCTGGAGCTCGCCCGAGCCAAGTGCGGTGAGGGTGCCGACTTTCTCCTTGGGGACGCGGCGGATCCGCCCTTGGAGCGGGGGTCGTACGACGTCGTCTTCTCCCGGCACGTGCTGTGGACCCTGCCCGAGGAAGCGGTCGGCCGCTGGGTGGAGTTGCTGCGGCCGGGCGGAAAGCTGGTGCTGGTCGAGGGCCGCTGGTCGACCGGGGCCGGGCTCACGGCCGAGGAGTGCCGAGGGCTGGTGCTGGGGCATCGCCAGCAGGCGGTGGTGACCCCGCTGACGGACCGGGAGCTGTGGGGCGGGCCGATCGACGACGAACGGTATCTGCTGGTCAGCGACGTGTAAGATGTAAAAGCGGGAATGACTCTTACCACAGGGAGTGCGACGTGCGGGTTCTGGTGATCGGGGCGGGGGCGACCGGCGGGCTGTTCGGGGTGCGGCTGGCGCAGGCGGGCCGGGACGTGACGTTCCTGGTCCGGCCGAAGCGGGCCGAGGTGCTGCGGCAGCGCGGACTGCGGGTGCACGGGGCCGGCCAGGACCTCACCATCCAGCCGAAACTGCTGGTCACCGGGGAGATCACCGAGACGTACGACGTGATCCTGGTGTCGGTCAAGGCCTCGGGCCTGGAGCAGGCGATCGAGGACTTCGCGCCGGCGGTGGGCCCGGACACGCTGATCATGCCGTTCCTCAACGGAATGCGGCACATGGAGGCCCTGGACAAGCAGTTCGGGGCCGATCGGGTCCTGGGCGGCGTGGTCCGGGTGCAGACGACCGTGGATGACAACGGCGACATCCTGCGGGTCGGCGAGTTGGAGGACATGTCCTACGGGGCCCGCGCCGGCACCGCCCCGGCGCGGCTGGACGAGGTGCACAAGACGTTGAGCGGCGCGGGTTTCCCGGCTGAGCTGTCCGAGCACATCGACGCCGACATGTGGGCCAAGTGGGTCTTCATCGCCTCCCTCGGCGGCGCGAACGGTCTGCTGCGCGGCACCGTCGGGGAGATCGTCGCCGCCGGTGGCGCGCGCTTCGCCGCGGACTTGGTCGACGAGTGCGCGGCGGTCGCGGCCAAGGCTGGATACCCGTTGCCGCAAGCGGTGCACGAAGCATTGCGGGCCCGGTCGACGGCCCAGGGCTCGCCGGCCGCGACCTCCATGTACCGCGATCTGAGCAACGGCTACCCGACGGAGAGCGAGCACATTCTCGGCGACCTGGTCGACCGGGCCCGCCAGCTCGGCGTGCCGACCCCGGTGCTGGAGCTGGCGGCGGTCAGCATGCGCGTGTACGAGAACAAGCTCGCGGCCCAATGACCGCGACCGCTCGGTACGGCCTCGACCCGGCGCCGCCGGAGCTGCGGCTCACCCAGGAACTCCTCAACACCACCGGCACCCGTTATCGGGAGGACCTGCTCGCCGAAATGGGCTGGGCGAGGGAGTGGTTCGCCGCGATTCACCCGGACGGGCCGAGGCTGGGCGTGGTGGACGTGATGGAGCTCCTTGAGCTGCGAACCACCTTGCGGCGCTTGGTCCGGGGTGAGCCGGCGGAGCTGGTCGGGTCCGTCGATATCCGGGTCGACGCCGCGCAGGCCGTGGCCGTGCCGAGACTCGGGGAAACGGCCTGTTCGCACTCCGCGATGGCGAATGCCGAGGAAACGGGCTGTTCGCACGCGACGATGCCGAGCGCCGAGGGAGCGGGCTGGCTGCGCTCGGCGATTCTCGCCGAATGCCTGCTGGCCCGCGCCCTGGGCAGCTGGCCGCGGCTCAAGCTGTGCCGCAACCATGGCTGCCCGGTCGCCTTCTACGACCGCTCACGCAACGGCAGCCGGGTCTGGCATGACGTCTCGACCTGCGGCAATGCTGCCAATGTCCGAGCCCACCGGGCCCGGAATCGCACTTTCGGTTGAGGCGGAGCGCTGGTCCCCGGGGCAGGATCGGGATCATGAATCACGGCTGGACGGGCCGACGGGGCCCGATGGTGGCCGAGTGCGTGGTGCTCGGCCTGCTGTTGGCCGTGGACATCGGCTGGGCGGTCCACGCCGGCCTGCCGAGCGGGCTGATCGGGCAGGCGGCGTTCGAGCTGGTGCCGGGGCAGTCGACGGCGGTGGCGCTGTTGGCGGTGCTGCGCCGGCGGTTCCCGAAGCGGGTGCTGGTGCTGGGCTGTGTGGTGGCGGCGCTGTCGCTGATCGGCACGGGGGCCTTCGTCGCGTCGGCGGCGCTGGGGCAGCCGCTGCCGATGGAGCTGGGCCTGACCGAGCTGCTGGCCCTGGCGCTGCTGGTTGGCTCGGCCGCGCGGCGACTGGCCCCCGTGCCGGCGGTCGTCGTGGTCACGGCCGGCGCGGTGGCGATGATCGCGCAGGCGTTGCTCCGCTACGGCTTCGGCGGCTTGGTGGCCGTGCCGACGGCGGTGGTGTGGGGCGGCGCGCTGGCGGTCGGGCTGCTGCTGCGGGACGCGGATTTCCGGCGCAGCAGCGCGTTGTCCGAGGTCCGGGTGGGCGAACGGCTGCTGCTGGCCCGCGAGCTGCACGACTTGGTGGCGCACCACATCACCGGCGTGGTCGTGCTTTCCCAGGCCGGCCGCCGGATCGCGCCGGAGCGGGACGAGGTGTTCGGCGAGATCGAGCAGGCCGGCGCGGAGGCGCTGGCGGCGATGCGCCGGCTGGTCGGCATGCTGCGCACCGAAGGCGAGCTCGACGCCACCCCGAGCGGCCTGCTGGACGCCGTCGAGCGGGCGGTGCCGCCGGAGGCGCAGTTGACCGTCCAAGATGGACTGGACGTGCTCTCGGTGACGCCGGAGGCCGCGACCACCGTGCACCGGGTGATCCAGGAGTCGGTGACCAACGCGCACCGGCACGCCCCGCAGGCTCGGCAGATCGAGGTGGCGGTGCGGGTGGACGACGAGTGGCTGGTGGTCGAGGTGGTCAACGACGGCGTGCGGGCCGCGCCCGGCGGCCACCGCGGCTACGGCCTGGTGGGCATGGCGGAGCGGGTCGACGCGCTGGGCGGTAGTCTGCTGGCCGGCGCGGTCCCCGGTCAGCGGTGGCGGGTGTCCGCGCGACTGCCACTGGTTAGGACTGTGTGAGCCTACGGCCACTGGGTAGGACTGTGTGAACCTACGGCCACTGGGGAGGACTGTGTGAGCCTGCGGGTCCTGGTCGCGGACGACCAGGCCATGGTGCGGACCGGTTTCCGGCTGATCCTCAACGGGGAGCCGGACATCGAGGTCGTCGGCGAGGCGGCCGACGGCCGGCAGGCCGTGTCGATGGCCCGCGAGCTGCGCCCCGACGTGACCCTCATGGACATCCGGATGCCCATGATCGACGGCCTCCAGGCGACCCGGCTGCTGGCCGGTCCGGACGTGCCGGATCCGTTGCGGGTCGTGGTGGTCACCACCTTCGACCTCGACGAGAACGTGCACGCCGCGCTGCGGGCCGGGGCCTGCGGCTTCCTGCTCAAGGACGCCGGCCCGGGCCTGCTGATCGAGGCCGTGCACGCCGCCGCCAACGGCGAGGCCTTGGTGTCGCCGTCGATCACCACCCGGCTGCTGTCCCACTTCGCCGCC
The DNA here is from genome assembly GCF_018263855.1 of Kutzneria sp. CA-103260. Taxonomy (GTDB): domain Bacteria; phylum Actinomycetota; class Actinomycetes; order Mycobacteriales; family Pseudonocardiaceae; genus Kutzneria. Next base: position 87,971 of record NZ_CP073318.1, read on the forward strand.
CCGCGGACCGACCGCAAGCCGCTGGAACCGTTGACCGAGCGGGAGTTCGACGTCATCCGCCTGGTGGCCCGTGGCCGCACCAACGCCGAGATCGCCGCCGAGCTGGTGATCTCCCTGTCCACCGTGAAGACCCATCTCGGCGCCGTGCAACGGAAGCTGGCCGCCCGCAACCGCACCGAGGTGGCGATCTGGGCCTGGGAGACCGGGTCGGTGCGCTAGAGACGGTGTTGCTGGAAGAACTGGTGCAGCTGCCCGCGCGAGGTGACCCCTAGTTTGGGGAAGGACCGGTACAGGTGGGAGCCGACGGTCCGCGGGGACAGGAACAGGCGCTCGCCGATCTCCTTGTTGCTCAGGCCTTGCGCGGCCAGCCGGACGATTTCTTGTTGCTGCGGGGTCAGTTCCAGCAGCCGGTTCGGGGCGGCGTCGACGTCGCGGACGCCGGCCGCGCGGAGTTCGGCCAGGGTGCGGGAGATCCACGGTCGGGCGCCGAGGCGGCGGAAGGTCTCCAGGGCGGCGACGAGATGGGGGCGGGCCTCGGCGGGGCGGAGACGGCGGCGAAGCCACTCCGCGTAATCCAGCTGTGTGCGGGCGTGGTCGAACGGCCAGTCGGCGGAATCAGCCAGTGCGGCCAGGAAATGCGGCTCCGGAAAGTCTGGAGTGGACAGTGCGCGGGCGCGGGCGAGCAGCATGCGCTGGCGGCGGCTGAAGGGCTCGATGCCGTCGACAATGGACGACACGTCGTGGCCGGTGCGGGCGGCCGCGGCGGCGAGGTCGGCGACGGCCAGCCGGGTGATCTGGTAGTGCTCGTCGGCGAACATGAGCCGGAACTGGTCGTATGCGGACTCGAAGTCGCCGTCGGCCATGGCGGCCAGGCCGAGGGCCCAGCGGCCACGGGCGATCACCGAGCCGCTGGCGCGCGGGGTCATCGAGGCCAGGGCATCCAGGGCCAGCGACCGTGCCGACGAGGAATCGCCTTGCAGGGCAAGGACTGTGGCGTCGAGGATGGTCGCGGCGGCGGAGGTGTGGGGGAGATCGCCGTCGGCGGCGGCCCGCGCGGACGCGGCGGCGACCAGTCGGGCCGAGGCCCACTGCCCGGCCTCCAGGTAGGCCCAGCCAGCGGCGCAGCGCAACACATCGGGAAGCTGGGCCAGGTCCGTGGCCCGCTCGAACAGCTCGATGGCGACGGCGGTCTCGTCGATCAGCCAGGCCATGGTGCCGTAGGCGGTCAGCTGCGCCGGATCGTCCGGCACGTCGGCGATCTCCGCCGACGACACCGACGAGGGATCGACCAGTGCCCGCACCCACAGGGAATCCCCGTGCACGCCGTCGCGGCGGCCGGTGTAGTAGGCGACGATGGCGGCGCTGGCCACCGCCTCGGAGGCCAGCGGTTCGGACAGTTCCTTGGCCGCGTCGACCAGCAGTCGCTGGGCCGCGTCCCGCCGGGGCGTCAACGCCAGGGCCTGGCCCCGCCGCAGCGAAACCTCGGCCTGCCTACCGTCCACTCTGGACAGCAGCTCCTGGGCCCAGCCGGGATAACCGACGAGGATGGCCAACTCGGCCGCCCGCAGCGGATGGCCGGCCCGCTCCAGCAGTCGGGCGGCGGTCGCGTAGGCGCCGCGCGACACGGCATGTCGGGCCCGTTCCTCAAGCGCGGCAACGGGTTCGACGGCGACGGGCGCGGACACGGCCAACGGCCCGATCCGCTCGTGCGGCAGGCCGAAGTGATCACGGTCGCTGGCCCCGAGGAACGCCACCGGCTCGCCGTCCAACCGCCGGGCGACAAAGGTCAGCACTCGCAGCGAATCCGGGTCCAGCCACTGCATGTCGGCCACGACCACCAGCACCGGCCCGATCTCGGCCAGCAGGTTCAGCACGGCCACGCCCAGCAGCAGCCGGTCCGGCGCGCCCTCGCCGAACAGCACCCCCAGCGCCGCCCGCTGCCGGTCGGGCAGCGCCTCGGCCCGGTCCAGCACCGGGCGCAGCAGCTGGTGCAGGCCCGCGTACGGAATGTCCGACTCCAGCATCGTGCCGGCGGCCCGCAGCACCAACCCGTCGACAGCCCGCCCGTCGACCATCGGGTCGAGGCGGGCGGCCCGGTCCGCGGCCGTCCCGCCGACGAATACCAACGCCGTGCCGGTGCTCACCCCGGCGAAGATACCGGGTGGGTGCGGTCAGATGACTGACTCGCCCGACCGCCCCGGCCGGCCACCATCGAAGCCATGGCCGAGATAACCCGAGTGCTGGAGAAGGCGTGGCCCACCCGGCCGCCGACCGCGATGTTCGCCGACCTGCCGCAGCGGTTCTGGGACGAGCGCCCGCACCTGTGGGACGCGGCCGACGGCCGGCTGGTCACCAGCTCGCTGACCTGGGTGATCCGCGAGCGGGGCCGGACCATCCTGGTCGACACGGGCATCGGCAACAACAAGGATCGCCCGGACACGCCGCCGTTCCACCGCCTCCGCACCGACTTCCTGGTCGCGCTGGCCGCCGCCGGCGTCCGCCCGGAGGAGGTCGACGTGGTGGTCAACACCCACCTGCACGCCGATCACGTCGGCTGGAACACCCGGCTGGTCGACGGCCGGTGGACGCCGACCTTTCCCAATGCCACCTACCTGATCCCGGCCGCCGACCACGAGCACTTCGCCGACGACCCGGTGATCGCCGACAGCGTGCGGCCGGTGGTCGAGGCCGGGCAGTCGATTCTGTGGCGGGGCCAGCACGCGATCGGGGACGGGCTGGTGCTGGAGGAAGCGCCGGGGCACACGCCGGGGTCGAGCGTGCTGAAGCTGCGGGACGAGGCGGTGTTCGTCGGGGATCTGCTGCACAACCCGGCGCAGATCCTGGAGCCCGACGCGAACAGCATGTTCTGCCTGGACGCCGACGGTGCGCGGCGGTCGAGGCGACGGATCCTCGGCTGGGCGGCCGACCACAACGCGCGGGTGCTGCCGACGCATTTCGACGGCGGCCCGGTGACCAGGGACGGTGAGAAGTTTGCGTGCTGAGCTGCGGGGCGTCGAGAAGGACGGCGTGTGGACCTACTACGGGGTCCCGTATGCAATGGTCACCGACCGCTTCGGCCCGCCGGGGCCGGCCCCGGCGTGGGCAGGCGTCCTCGATGCGACGACGCCGGGGCCGACCGCGCCGCAGGGCGCGCGGTCCTTCGCCGGCACGGACATGTCGGCGATCCTCGGCACCGGCTGGGACCGTGGCGACCCCTACCTGACCCTGAACATCTGGTCGACCCAGCGACAAGCCCGGCCGGTCATGGTCTACGTGCACGGCGGCGGTTTTCTCAGCGGCTCGGGTCACGCGTCCATGTACGACGGCACGGACTTCGCCCGCGACGGCGTCGTGCTGGTGACGCTGAACTACCGGCTCGGCGCGATCGGCTGGCTCGACCTGCCGGGCGCGCCCCGCAACCGCGGCCTGCTGGACGTGATCGCCGCGCTGCGCTGGATCCGTGACCACATCGGCGAATTCGGCGGCGCCCCGGACAACGTGACGCTGTTCGGGCAGTCGGCCGGCGCGATGCTGATCGCCGCCCTGCTGTCCGATCCCACACTGCTGGCTGACCCCGCCGCCGACGGGCTTGTCCGCCGTGCGATATCACAGAGCGGCGGGGCCCACATGTTCGGCGCGGAGCAAGCCGATCGGGTGACACGGGCCCTGGCCGAGCGGCTCGGCATCGAGCCGTCACTGGACGCGTTCCAGCAGGTCAGCGACGAGAATCTGGTTGAGGCGACCGCCGGTCTGGTGGTCGACACCCGGTTCGACCGCTCGCTGGGCACCAGCCCGTTCAAGCCCGTGGTCGACGACCTCGAACTCGCCCCGGTCGACCTGTTGATCGGCACCAACGAGGACGAGGCCGGCCTGTACGTGCACGCGCCCGTGACCGACGAGGACGTCGTCAAGGCCGCGGCCCGGCGCGATCCCGACCCGGAGCGCCTGGTCGCCGAGTACCGCCGGCGGTTCGCCGAACCGCTCGATCAGCTCACGGCGTTGCTGACCGAGCAGTTCGAGACCGGCAGCACCCGGATCGCCCAGGCGCACCGGGGAAAGGTCTGGGCCTACCGCTTCGGCCTGGGCGGCGCGGCGATCCACTGCGCCGAACTGCCGTTCGTGTTCCGGCCCGGCCCCGTGCACGACGCCTGGGTGCGGTTCGCGACCGTCGGCGACCCCGGGTGGGACCTGTACCCGTCGGTGCAGTTGCTCACGGGACGAGGATGAGCCGAACCGGGTCGTCGGTCTTCTCGGCCAGCTGCCGCACCGCGTCCGGCGCGTCGGCCAGGGCGAGGTGCCCGCTGATCGACTTGGCCAGGTCCAGCCGGCCGTGCCGGGCCAGCGCGACCAGCTCCTCCACGTGCGGCCGCCCGGAGCCGTAGTGGCCGAGCAGCCGGTGCCGCAGGGCGCTGAACGGCACGCTGTTGGTGATGGTGATCGGGGCCAGGGAGAGGCCGACCAACACCAGCGCCCCGCCGCCGCCCAGCGTCGCCTCGGCCTGCTCCCGCACCGCCGGCACGCCGGCGAAGTCGAACGCGAAGTCCAGGCCTCGGCCGTCGGTGGCCGCCCGGATCTGCTCGACGCAGTCCGGCGCGGTGGGGTCCAAGGCGAGGTCGGCGCCGTACTCCAGGGCTCGCCGGCGGGCGGCCGGCAGCGGGTCGACGGCGATGATCGGCGCCGCGCCGATCAGCCGCAGCAGCTGGATGCCATGCGTGCCAAGGCCTCCCACGCCCCAGACGCCGGCCGACTGGGCCGGCCGCACCCCGGCGTTGGCCACGATCGCCGCGTACGGCGTGGAGACCGCGTCGGGAATGATGGCCGCCTGGTCGAAGGGCAGGTCGTCGGGGATGGGGACGATGGTGTCGTAGCGGGCCAGGGCGTATTCGGCCCAGCCGCCGTCGTAGTGCACGCCCCGGGTCAGCGGTTGCCGACAGCGTTGTTGAAGGCTGGGTTGCTGCCGCATCAGGCAGTTGTCGCACCGGCCACAGGTTTGCCCGGCCAGCAACAGAACCCGCTGGCCGATGGCCACAGTGGACGGAACGTTCGCGCCCAGCGCCTCGACGACGCCGGCGACCTCGTGGCCCAGCGTCACGGGATCGCCGGCCAACGGCAGCGAGCCGTCGATCAGGTGCAGGTCGGACAGGCACACACCGGCGGCGCGGACGGCGATGCGCACCTCGTCGTCGGCCGGTTCCGGTGTGGGCACCACGTCGACGGCGAACCGGCGGGTGGCGGGATCGAGTCGTGCGGCGAGCATCAGTGCCCCTCTCCTGCGGTGGTGTCGACGATCACCGGAACTCCAAGCCCTCGAAGGTGCCGGCGGTCCGCCACTTCTCGATGTAGGCGAAGAAGGCGGACGGGCCCTGGGGATAGCCGACCAGCAGCTGCGCGGCCGGGCCCCGGTCCTGGCCTTCGTTGTTGTAGTAGCCGGGCGTGCAGTCCGGGCCGCCGAGCGTGGACGCCGGGGCGGTGCTTAGCAGCTCGGCCCAGGCGTCCTGGGCCTCGGCGGTGACCTCGACCTCACGGTGGCCGTCCCGCACCGCGAGCCCGACGACGGCGGCGATCGTCGCGGCGGAGTCGACGATGTTGCTCGGGATGTTGGCGATGAGGTTCGCGCCCTGGGTCGGTTGCACGACAAAGGCATTGGGGAAGCCGTGGGTGTGCATGCCGTGCAGGGTCCGCATTCCGTCGGCCCAGTGGTCGGTCAGTGTGACGCCGCCGCGGCCGGTGACCTCGTAGCCCGAGCGCCGGGTGAAGTCGGTGTTGACCTCGAAGCCGGATGCGTAGATGACGCAGTCCACTTTGTGCTCACGGCCGCCCGCGACCACGCCGTCGGCGGTGATCCGCTGCACGCCCTTGCCGTCGGTGTCGACGAGATGGGTGTTGGGGTTGTTGAAGGACTGGAGGTACTCGTCGTGGAAGCACGGCCGCTTGCACAGCCGCCGGTACCAGGCCTTCAGGTGCTGCGCGGTGTCGTGGTCGGCGACGATGGTGTCGACCCGGGAGCGGATCTGGTCCATCTTCTCGTAGTCGGCCCGCTCGGCCAGTTCCATCCGCGTCGCCATGGTGCGCTCCTTGGCCGGCAGCGCCACCATCTCCGCGCGGATCTTCCGCGACATCTCGGTCCAGCCGTCGCGGATCATGTCCTGCTCGGCGACGCCGCCGAGCACGTCGGCGAAGTTGGCCAGCAGGCGCCGCTGCCAGCCCGGGGTGGCCATCTCGGCGAACCACTCCGGGTCGGTCGGACGGTTGTCACGAGCGTCCACAGAGGATGGTGTGCGCTGGATGACGAACAGCTCACCGCAGGCCTGGGCCAGTCGCGGCACGGCCTGCACCGAGGTCGCGCCGGTGCCGATGATCGCCACCCGCTTGTCGGCCAACTTCTCCAGCGAAGCGCCGGTGTAGTCGTAGTCCCAGCGGTTGGTGTGGAACGAGTGGCCGCGGAACTCCCCGATGCCCGGGATGGCCGGCAGCTTGGGCACGTGCAGCGGACCGATGCCCATCACCACGAACTGCGCGGTCAGCCGGTCGCCGCGGTTGGTGCGGATGATCCACCGCGACTGGTCCTCGTCCCAGCGCAGGTCGGTGACCTCGGTGTGGAACAGGGCCTGCTCGTAGAGGTCGTACTGCTTGCCGATGCGCTGGCAGTGCTCCAAAATCTCCGGCCCGTGCGCGTACTTCTCGGTCGGCATGTGGCCGGTCTCTTCGAGCAGCGGCAGGTAGATGTACGACGTCGTGTCGCACTGCGCGCCCGGATACCGGTTCCAGTACCAGGTTCCGCCGAAGTCGCCGGCCTTGTCGATGATCCGGACGTCCTCGATGCCGGCCTCCTTGAGGCGGGCCCCGACCACCAGCCCGGAGAACCCGCCGCCGACGCACACCACCGTGGTGTGGTCGGTCAGCGGCTCCCGCTCGGTCATCGGCGTGAAGGGATCGCCGATGTCGAACTCGTCGGCCAGCCGCACGTACTGGCTGGCGCCGTCCGGCCGCAGCCGCTTGTCCCGCTCCGCCAGGTACTTCTCGCGCAACGACGCGATGTCGACGGTCATGGCCGGCCTCACTTGCGCAAGCGGTCGAAGGAGACCAGCAGGTGCTCGGGGCCGCGCAGCACGGCGTTCTCGCGGTAGGGCGGCGGATCGGCCACCAGGCGCGGGTTGTCCAGCCGCCGGGACAGCGCGGTCAGGGCGATCTGGGCCTCGGCGCGGGCCAGCATCGCGCCCACGCAGTAGTGCACGCCGCCGCCGAACCCGAGATGGGCGTTGTTCGGGCGGTCCGGCACGAACTGGTCGGCGTCGGCGAACACGTCGGTGTCCCGGTTGCCAGCGGCCAGCATCACCCGCAGCGCGGAACCGGCCGGCACCAGCACACCGCCGATCTCGATGTCGGCCGTGGTGCTGCGCGCGGTCATCTGCACCGGCGGGTCGTAGCGCAGCACCTCCTCCACCAGCATGGTGGCCAGCTCCGGCTCGTTGCGCAGGCGCGCCAAGGCATCCGGGTTGCGCAGCAGGGCGAGCGTGCCGTTGGCGATCAGGTTCACGGTGGTCTCGTGGCCGGCGATCAGCAGCAGCGCCAGCGTGGCCCGCAGGTCGAGCGGCCCCAGCCGGTCGACGGTCGGATCGGCCGGCATGAACGCCGACAGCAGGTCGTCGCCGGGGTTGCGGGTCTTCTCGACGATCAGCCCGTTCAGGTAGTCGATCAGCGCGTTGCGGACCTGGGTCAGCTCGCGGATCTCGGCCTCGTCCGGCTCCTCGACCGGGTCCAGGCCGCGGGTCAGCTTGCGGGCGAACTCGCCGAAGATCGGCTCGTCCTCCTGCGGCACGCCCAGCAGCTCGCAGATCACCGTCACCGGCAGCGGATAGGCCAGGTCGTCGACGATGTCGAGCTGGCCGGGGCCGTCGCTGAGGTGCGCGTCGAGCAGCTTGCCGACCAGCTCTTCGAGGTGGTCGCGCATGCCGATCACCCGCGGCACGAACTCCTTCATCACCAGGCCGCGCAGCCGGTCGTGGCTGGGCGCGTCCTGCACCAGGAAGGAGGCCGGGGCCTTGGCCTCGCCCGGGTCCGGCGCGTTCGGGTCCAGCCGGTTCGCGCTGATCCGGGGATCGTGCAGCACGCGCTTGATGTCGGCGTGCCGGCTGACCAGCCAGCTGCCGTCGGACATCTCGGTGACCGGCAGGTCCAGCATCTGCTCGTACAGCGGGTACGGGTTCGGCCGGCTGTCCAGGCGCAGGGTCCGCGAGAACAGCTCGGCGGCAGTCGTGGTCTCCGTGGTGGTCATGGCTGGTCCTACCTCACTGCCGCGGCAAGGGGCTGTGTGAAATCAGGCTGTGTGAAATCAGGCTGGGGGAACTCGGCATCCACAATGGACGGAAGCGCCGGCCCGTCGGGGGCATTGATGGCCGGCGGGAACGGCGTGCCGGACGCGATCAGCTGGGCGTAGCCGTCGAGCTGGCGCGGGGCGTTGACCGCCACCGCGGCGACGGTGCGGCCGTCACGGCCGTACACGGCGACGAACTTGGTGTCCGACAAGGAACCCTGGGTGATCACGACCTCGTCGCCGTAGGTGGGCAGGCCGACCGACTTCAGGTTCACGCCGAACTGGTTGGACCAGAACGCCGGCAGCTCGTCGTGTCGGCGGTGTCCGCCGTGCACCAGGTTGTGCGCGACCGTCTTGGCCTGCGACACCGCGTTGCCCCAATGGTCGAGGCGAACCAGGTCGCCCGGGTACAGCGGATGCGGCCAGCGGGCCACGTCGCCGGCGATGAACACCCCGTCCGCCACCGAACCGTCCGCGGTGAGCGCCCGGCACGTGGTGTCGCAGACGGCCCCGCGCTCGTCGGCCATCAGGCCCGAGCCGGTCAGCCATTCCACATTGGACACTGCGCCGAGTGCGATCACGGCGACGTCGACGTCGACTGCCGTGCCATCGGACAACCAGGCCCGGTGCAACCGGCCGTCGCCGTCGAGCTTGCTGACCGTGGTCCCCAGTCGCAGGTCGACACCGGCCGCGCGCTGCACGTCGGCGGCGAAGGCGGCGACCGTGCCGCCGAGCGCACTGGACATCGGTGCGGCCCCGCGATGGGTCAGCGTCACCTCCAGGCCCAGTTCACGGCACCCGCCAGCGACCTCGGAGCCGGTGAATCCACCGCCGATGACCAGCACCCGCTTGGGGCCGGCGGCCAAGTCGGCCCGCAGCCGGTCAGCGTCGTCACGGCCGCGCAGCACGTGCACCCCGGGCAGGGCAGCCTCGGCCGGCACCGGCCACGGCCGGGCCCGAGTGCCGGTGGCGATCACCAGCCCGTCGAAGTCGACCCGGCGGCCGTCGGCCAGTTGGACGTGCCGTTCGCGCAGGTCAAGGCCGGTGGCCGCGACCCCGAGCAGCCAAGTGGCGTCGATGTCGCGCAGCCGCGGCAGCGTGATGTGGTCGGTGTCCAGCCAGCCCGACAGCACCGCCTTCGACAGCGGCGGCCGGTCGTACGGGGCGTGCGGCTCGTCGCCGATCACGGTCAGCTCACCGGCGAAGCCCTCGTCCCGCAGGGCCTCGGCCGCCCGCAGCCCGGCCAGCGACGCGCCGACGATCACGATGCGGTTCATCGGGGCAGCTCCTCGGTGGCGCGGTCCAGCGCGATGGCCTGCACCGGGCACGCCGCGGCGGCCCGTTCCACCTGGTCACGCACATGGTCGCCGGGCTCGTAGTCGTACTCCAGCGTTTCCTCGCTGTGGAACCGGAACACCGTCGGCGCGGCGTAGACGCACTGCCCGTAGTTCTGGCAGCGGTTCAGGTCCACGACCAGTCGAGTGCTCATGGCACCCCCTCTCTCTCCGGTACCCAAAGCTATTCGGATAGCGATCCCTATGTCAATAGGAGATCCTATGTAGGGCTCGGAGGCGTGCTAAATTCCCTGGTCATGGACGCGCAGCCCCGACAGCGGCTCACTCGGGCCGAGGCCAAGGCCCGCACCCGGACCCTCCTGCTGGACGCGGCCGCCGAGGTCTTCGCGCGCCGGGGCTTCGCCGGGGCGTCGGTGGACGAGATCGCCGAGACGGCGGGGTTCTCGATCGGCGCCTTCTACTCGAACTTCGCCAACAAGGACGAGCTGTTCGTGGAGCTGTTGTCCACCCACAGCCGCAACCAGATCGCCGAGTCGGCCCGCCTGATGGACGAGCGGGCCGAGGGCAAGGCCGAGCTGGGCCGGCAGCTGATCGCCGCCGCCGACGAGGACTTTCCGTTGCTGGAGGCCGAGTTCTGGCTGTACTCGGTGCGCAACCCGCAGGTGACGGCGGTGCTGGCCGAGCGCATGCGGGAGCCTCGCGAAGCGTTGCAGAAGCTTGTCGGAGACGCGCTGCGGCGGCTCGACCCGCCGGTCACGGACCTCGACGCGCCGGTCACGGTCGTGGTGGCGGCGCTGTTCGCGGGGTTGGTGCGGCAGCGGCGCGTCGACCCCGGCTCCGTGTCGGCCGAACTGTACGACCAGGCCCTGCACTGGCTGTTCGCCGGCATCGAGATCGAGCGCTCTCAACCCCAGGGTTGAGTGCTTCTCAACCTGCCTTCTCCACCCGACTTCCAACCCCGCTCCGACGCGGTCCCACCGGCCGCGGCGGGACGCTCTACGGCGTCAGGAACCTAGTTGGGGAGGAAGCGAATGAGCACGCCGTCGCCGCAGACGTTCCACCTGCGCAGCATGCTGCCGAGCATCGCGCTCAACGCGGTGGTGCCGCTGGTGGTGTACACGTTGGTGCGGCCGTACTTCGCCAACGACGTCACGGCGCTGATCATCGCCGCCGTCATCCCGCTGCTGGTCACCCTCGTCGGCTTCGTGGTGCGCCGCAAGGTGGACTTCGTGGGCGTGATCTCGGTGGTCGGCTTCGTGGTGGCGGTGGCACTGCAGTTGATCACCGGCGGGGGTGACGGGCTGATCGTGAAGGTGCAGGGGGTGCTGGTCACCGGCCCGATCGGCGTGGTCTTCCTGCTGTCGGCGCTGATCGGCCGGCCGCTGGTCGGGGTGATCTTCCAGTACGCGGCCCGCCGCAACCCGGCCCTGCGGGTGCCCAGCCGGCGCCAGTCGATGGTGATCACGCTGCTGCTCGGCGGCATGTTCACGCTGCACACCGTGGTCGCCGTGGCGCTCGCGCTGGCCCTGCCGACGCCGGTGTTCCTGGCCGTGTCCAACCCGATCGGGCTGGGCATCATCGGCGTCGGCCTGCTGGCGATCTTCCTGGTGCGCCGCCGGTGGCAGGCCGAGCGCGAGGCGGCCGAGCGGGCGGCGGCCCAGCAGGTGGTGTAGTCACGGCGTCAGCCCAGCAGCTTGAGTCCGCCGACCAGCTTGTCCACGGCGTTGCGCGGCCCGACCAGGCTGATGGCGTAGTAGCGGAGCCCGTCCGACTTGGCCAGCGTGTCCAGGTAGTCCTGGTACACCCGGCTGGTCTGGGCGGGCTCCGGCATGTCGACGACGTGCACGCCGATCCTGGTGATCGCCTTGGCCCGCACCGCCGCGACCTTCTCGCGGTCGGCGGCCAGCACGGAGCAGCCGGTCCACGGCAGGCCGGGGTGGAACTCGCCGACCGCGTCCTCGCCGCCCGGGCCGAGCAGGGTGGGGACGGCGTGGCCGACGGCGGCGGCCAGGCAGCCCACGGCGTTGGCGATCAGGCCGGGGTTGAGGTCGCGGTCCACGACCATCACCCACTTCAGCCGGGCCTCCCGGGTGGGCTGGTCGATGCGGATCTCGTCAGGGGCGAACGCGGGCAGCATGGCTCGGGCTCCTCATGGTGTGCGGTGGATTGCCGAGATGCTAGGCGGAGTCACCAGTGGTTACCATGAGCGCCGAATTTCGTTCGGCAAAGAGGGTGATTTCGGGATGTTGGACGAACTAGATCAGGCGCTGCTGCTGGCTCTGCAGCACGATGCACGGCGGACCAACCGCGAACTGGCCGCCGCCACCGGGGTGTCGCCGTCCACGTCGCTGGAGCGGGTGCGCGGCCTGCGCGAGCGCGGCGTGATCAAGGGGTACCTGGTGGACGTCGACCTGCCTTCGATCGGCCGCGGTGTGCAGGCCCTGATCGCCGTCCGGATCCGGCCGCCGTCGCGCCGGCACATCGAGGCCTTCCGGCAGTGGGTGGCCCGCCTGCCGGAGACGATCGGCGTTTTTGTCGTCTCCGGCAGCGAGGACTTCCTGATCCACGTGGCCGTGCCCGACAACAACAGCCTCTACAGCTTCGTCATCGACCGGCTCACCGAGCGGCCCGAGGTCGCGGACGTGCGGACCAGCGTGGTGTACGAGCACATCCGCAGCCCCCGCATCGAACCGGCCTGACCCCCGCCCCCACCCCCCCTTTACGCCACATGTGGACCACATTCGACTTCGTGCGCCACATGTGGACCACATGTGGCAGTAAGTCAGCGGGGGGAGTGGGCGCCGGTCATGAGGCCGGCCAGGTCGTCGGGGCGGATGAACGAGGGCGGGGGCGGCGGGCCCCAGTTGAACAGGCCCTTCGCGCCCTCCAGCACCTCGGGGCGCCACACCGCGTCCTCGACAATGCAGTCCATGTCGGAGTAGTACTCCGAGAAGTTGCCGGCCGGATCCTTGAGGTACCAGAAGAAGTTCGAGCCGGCGTGGTGGCGGCCCAGGCCCCACACGTGCCGCTCGGGGTGGTCGGCCAGCATGGCGCCGGCCCCGCGGCCGACCTCGTCGATGTCGTCGACCTGCCACGAGCTGTGGTGCATGTAGGTCACGGGGGCGTTGAGCACCAGCACGTTGTGGTGGTCGGTGGAGCAGCGCAGGAACGCGCCCTCGTTCTTCATCTCGTCGCTCAGCTTGAAGCCGAGGCCGTCGGCGAAGAACCGGCGGGTGGCGGGGTAGTCGGTGGAGCCGATCACCACGTGGCCGAGCTTGCGCGGCTTGACCTTGTTGCTCCGCAACACTCCCGGCGTACGGGCATTGGCGCGGACGATGTGGCCAGGGGCGTTGAGCGGCGGTGGGATGGTGGGTTCCTGGTGGATGCGCGGCGCGATCCGGACCACCGTCCGCACCCCGGTCGCCGGTTCCACGGCGGTGACACTGTCCGGCGCCGTCTGCGCGGCGATGTCCATGGTGGACAGTCGGGACGACACGGCGCCGAGGTCGTCGGCGTTGTCGGCCCGGACCGTCACCTCCAGCAGACGTCGGGTCGCCGCCGGCAGCACCCGCAGCTGGCGGCCACCGTCCACGGTGGACAGCCAGCCGTCCTCGCCCGGGGTGAGGCCGAATTCCGTGTAGTAGCCGATGGTCGCCGCGACGTCCGGCACGCCGATGGTGATCGAGGCCAGGCCGTGCAGCGCCATCACGCGCCGCCGGTGAACGTGTGCCGCATGGTGCCGATGCCGTCGATGTAGGTGACAAGCTCCTGGCCCGGCTTGAGGAAACGTTGCGGGGTGCGGCCCATGCCGACGCCCGACGGGGTGCCGGTGAAGATGACGTCACCGGGCAGCAGCGGGGTGACGGCGGACAGTCGGGAGACCAGCTCCGGCACCGAGAACACCATGTCGCGGGTACGGCCCTTCTGTAGCTGCTCGCCGTCCACGAGACAGCCCAGCTCCAGGTCGTCGCGGTTGGGCAGCTCGTCCGGCGTGACCACGACCGGGCCGAGCGGGCCGAAGCCGGGGTAGGACTTGGCCAGGCTGAACTGCGGGGCCGGGCCGGAGCGCTGGAGGATGCGCTCGGACAGGTCCTGGCCGACGGTGAGGCCGGCGACGTGGTCCCAGCCGTCGGCGACGCTGACGTTCTCGGCCCGCTTGCCGATGACCGCCACCAGCTCCACCTCCCAGTCCACGTCGCCCGGCGGCAGCGTGATCTCGCCGGTCGGGCCGGTCAGACAGGTGACGAACTTGGTGAACACCGTCGGCTCCTCGGGCACCGAGAAGTTCGACTCGCGGGCGTGGTCGGCGTAGTTCAGGCCGATGGCGAAGATCTGGCGGGGGCGGGGGACCGGGTTGCCGTGGTCGGCGGGCGCCACGGGGGCCGCCTTCGTGGCGTCCAGCGCGGCCGCGAACGCCTTCACCTCGTCCCACCGCTCGTAGGCGAGTTGGATGTCCGGCGAGAACCTGCCGCCGCTGGCGTCCGCCAGGTCCACGGCGCGGTCCGGTGCGGTCACGACGGCCGCACGGCCTCCGATGTCGGCCAGCCTCATGGTGTGCCTCCCTTGGTCGTTCTTCAGTCATGGACGTCATTAGTGAAGCAACTTTCGAAAGTTGAGTCAACGTTCGCACTGAGTTACGCTCTGCGCATGGCGACCACCGGGGTGACCCGCACCGACGGCGTGCACGCGCGGCTGCGGGAGGACATCCTGGGCGGGGTGCTGCCGCCCGGGCAGCGGCTGAAGTTCCCCGAGCTGTGCAAGCGCTACGACACCAGCGTCGGCGCCGCCCGCGAGGCCCTGACCCGGCTCGCGTCGGCCGGGCTCGTGCGCGGGCAGGCGCACCAGGGCTACGTCGTGACCCCGCTGTCCGTCGCGGATCTCTCCGAGCTCACCGTGGCCCGGGTCGAGGTCGAATGCCTGGTGCTGCGCATGGCCGTCACCGAGGGCGACGTGCGCTGGGAGGCCGACGCCATCGCCGCCCACCACCTGCTCGAACGGGCCCCCTATCTCGACCCCGAAAACCCCGCTCGCTCCACCGCCGAATGGGCCGCAGCGCACGCCGCCTTCCATGAGGCCCTGCTCGCCGGCTGCGGCAACCGCCGGCTGCGCGAGGTCGCCACCGGCCTTCGGGACGAGGCCGAGCTCTACCGCCAGTGGTCCATCACGCCCGCCCTCGCCAAGGGCCGCGACGTCGCCGCCGAACACCGCGCCATCCTCGACGCGGCCGTCGCCCGCGACACCGACCTGGCCATTCGGTTGCTGGGTGAGCACATCTCGCTGACCTCGCGGCTGCTCATCGACTCCGCGGCGGACTGACCCGCGCCGAATTGGGCGAAAGGGTCGGTCAAGCGCGTGGGCTGAGGCGGACCGTGCCGCCGTCCAGGTCGATGCGGTTCGGTGGTGCGCCTTCGGCTTCCTCATCGCGCAGCATGGACTGCGACTGCCGGTGCTCGATCTCCATGCGCTTGCTGCCGTAGAACGCGGCCCCGATCTCGTCGAACGCCGTCGCACTCACCGGCGGGCCGCTGCGCCGGCGGCGCCACGGCAGCCAGCTCGCGCGGGTGGCCCACAGGCCCATGCGTTCCAGGGCGGCCAGCGCCACCAGCAGCACCACCAGTCCGGGCAGTGACATCGCCCACAGCAAGGCCATGTGGCGTCAACGGCGCGGTTGGGGCGTTGGTTCCCGGAGTTCACTCGTATGTCGGCAAACCCCGGGACCGTGGACACCGTGAGTGGGCGTTTTCCCGATCGGGCGGAAGGTATGCCGCCATGACAAACCGCACGCGTGTGCGAATGTGGGGGAATGCCCAGGTGACGCCGGGTGAGTGGGGAAGAGTTTTCCGACTGTGCGAGCATCGCATCAATATATGACATCGGCTGTATACAATTCCGGTCATCCGACCTCTTTCTCTGACCGCATCAATTCGGGCATCGAACAGAAGGCCGATCGGGCAGGCGGGCTTGACCGGTTCGGCGGGCACGTGCGCAGAATTAGCCCTAATGCGGCTAGCGGTCGCGAGGGGGGCTTGGCAGTGGGCGTATTCGAACCGCCGTTCCGTGTCGGCGGTCCGCGCGAGGCAATGGTGTGAACGAGTTGTCCGGGACGCGGAAGTGGGACGAAGTGGACGAGACCGATGTGCTGATCACCGGGGCCACCCCGGTCGGCCTCGCCCTCGCGCTCGACCTGGAGCGGCGGGGCGTGCGCTGCTTGGTGCTCGAACCCGGCGACGGCAGCGTGGTCACGCCCGAGGTCAGCCCGATCGGGCCGCGCACGATGGAGCTGTTCCGCCGCTGGGGGGTGGCGGACAAGATCCGCGGCGCCGAGTTCCCCGGCGCGCGGCCCCGGGACATCGCCTGGGTGACCCAGGTCGGCGGGCACGAGATCCACCGCTTCGAGCGGTTCACCCACGACACGCACACGCCGGAGCCGGAGCAGATCTGCCCGGCCGACTGGCTGCTGCCGGTGTTGCAGACGGCGGTCGGCGCGCACCCGAGCGGGCCGATCCTCTATCACCACCAGCTCGACGGCTTCACCCAGGACGCCGAGGGCGTCACCGCCCGCGTCGCCAACCTGGGCACCGTGCGCGCCCGCTACCTGGTCGGCACGACCGGGCCGTGCTCGCCGATCCGCAGCGCCTGCGGCATCCCGATGACCAGCCGGTTCGGCCCGAAATTCTTGCGCAACATAGTGTTCCGCGCGCCCGGGCTGGCCGCGGGGCTGGCCGCCCGCGGCCACCGGCCGGCGTTGACGTATTTCCTGCTCCGGCCGTGCGGACTGCGTTTTCCGTTGCAGGCCATGGACGGCGAGGGCACGTTCAAGCTGATCGTCGGCAGCGAGGTCGGCGCGATCGACGCGGCGACGCTGGTCCGTGACGCGATCGCCTTCGACACGCCGACCGAGGTGCTGTCCGACGAGCAGAGCACCGTGCCGCACGTGGTGGTAGAGCGCTACCGGGACGGCCGGGTGTTCCTGCTCGGCGACGCGGCGCACACGCTGTCCTCGCCCGGCGGCTTCGGCCGCAACATCGGCATCGCCGACGCGGCCGACCTGGCCTGGAAGCTGGCAGCGGTGCAGGCCGGCTGGGCCGGGCCGGCGCTGCTCGACAGCTACGACGCCGAGCGCCGGCCGGTCGCGCTGGAGGGTCTGGAGGCGGCCGGCATCGCCATGCGCGGCCGGGGCCCGGACAGTGTGTCGGCCAAGCTGCGGGACGACACCGAGGAGGGTGTGCTGGCCCGCACCGAGCTGGGGTTGCAGCTGGCCGAAAGCGTTGCCCACTGGGACGTCGACGCCCCCGAGGTCCACTTCGGACACGGCTACCGGTCCTCGCTGGTGGTCGGCGACGAGGTCAAGATGACCGCGCCGTGGCGGCCGAGCAGCGATCCCGGCTTCCGGGCCGCCCACGCCTGGCTGCGCCCTGGCGTGTCCACTTTGGACATATTCGGTGACGGTTTCGTGCTGCTGTGCTTCGCGTGGCACGAGCGGCTGGCCGACGTGGAGCGGGCGTTCGAGCAGCGCGGCGTGCCGCTGCAGGTGCTGACCTGCACCGACGAGCAGATCGCCGAGCTCTACCGGCAGCCCTTCGTGCTGGTCCGCCCCGACGACCACGTGGCATGGCGCGGCTCGGAGCCACCGGCGGATCCGTTGCTGTTGGCGGACAGGGTTCGCGGGGCCTGCTGAGTTCTATGGCGGCCAGCCCTGGCCTCGGGCCCCACTGCTCGGGACCGGGGTTGACCGTGTTCGGGCAGGTGTGTCCGGCCCGTCCCCGCGAGCCAGGGAGCGGGATGGGCCGGTCGGTCGGCAGGGCTCCGGAACCGGTTCCGGAGGTGTGGAGACGAGTTAACAGCGCGGCAACTCGGGCGTCAAGACTGTTGACAGACTTCGTACTCTGACGGTGAGAGCGATCCCATGACCGGGCCCACTCCCGGCGGGTGAACCGCGAGCCGACCCCTGCCCCCGCGCGAAGGGTTCGTCGCTGTCATGACACTCGCCCGCTGGCCCGCGTGGCTGTTCGCCGCGCTCGCGACCGTGATCATCGCCGCCCTGCTGACCGTGCCCGGCGTCGGGCACGCCGCGCCCGCCCTGCTCTCCCAGGGACACACCGCCACCGCCTCCTCCAGCGAGAACGCCACCTTCCCGGCCTCCGCCGCGGTCGACGGCGACGCCGGCACCAGATGGTCCAGCGCGGCCGCCGACCCGCAGTGGCTGGAGGTGGACCTCGGCGGCCCGCACACCCTGACCCAGGTCGTGCTGAACTGGGAAGCCGCCTACGCCAAGGCATTCCAGCTCCAGGTGTCCTCGGACAACAGCACCTGGACCAACCTGACGCCGGTCACCGCCGGCGTGGCCGGCAGCCAGACGCTGACCGTGTCCGGCTCCGGCCGCTACGTGCGGATGTACGGCACGCAACGCGCCACCCAGTGGGGCTACTCGCTGTGGGAGTTCCAGGTCTACGGCGACGACACCGCCTGCAACACCGCCGATTCCGCGCTGAACCAGCCGGTGCTGGCATCGTCCACACAGGACGCGGGAGCGTTCCCGGCCTCCGCCGCAGTGGACGGCAACACCGGCACCCGGTGGTCGAGCACCGCCTCCGACCCGCAGTGGATCCGGGTCGACCTGGGCAGCGTGCGCCAGGTCTGCGGCGTCGAGCTGAACTGGGAAGCGGCCTACGCCTCGTCGTTCCAGGTCCAGATATCCAGTGACGGCAACACGTGGACCAACCTCACGCAGCCGACCGCCGGAGCCGCCGGCAATCAGGTCCTGACCGTCAGCGGCTCCGGCCGGTACGTGCGGATGTACGGCACGCAGCGGGCCACCCAGTGGGGCTACTCGCTGTGGGAGTTCGTGATCCACACCGTCGGCGCACCGCCCACGACGACCACCCCGCCGCCGGGCGACTGCCCGTGGGTGAAGTCCACGGCCCCGGTCGCCGACCGGGTCAACCAGCTGATGGCGGCCATGACCAACGCGCAGAAGGTCGTTGTGCTGCACGGCAACGGGGCCACCGGGCCGTACATCGGCAACACCGACCCGATTCCGGCCTTGTGCGTGCCGGCGATGGGCCTGCAGGACGGGCCGGCCGGCGTCGGCGACAGCCTCGACGGAGTGACCGAGCTGCCCGACCCGACCGCGGTCGCCGCGACCTGGGACGTCAACGCGGCCAAGAACTACGGCACGGTGATGGGGCAGGAGTTCGCCGGCAAGGGCGCGAACATCGTGCTCGGCCCGACGATCAACATCGTCCGGGATCCGCGCTGGGGAAGGGACTTCGAGACCTACAGCGAGGACCCGTACCAGGCCGGGCAGACCGCCGTCGGCGCCGTGCAGGGCATCCAGGGTCAGGGCGTGATGGCCCAGATCAAGCACGCCGCCGCGTACAACGTCGAGGGCGGGGCGTCCCGGGGCACGCCCTCGGACAACGTGATCATCGACGACCGGACGCTGCACGAGATCTACTTGCCGGCCTTCCAGACCGCCCTCACCCAGGGGCAGGCGGCGTCGGTGATGTGCGCGTACAACGAGATCAACGGCACGCCCGCCTGCCAGGACTCGGCCGTGATGAACACGGCCCTGAAACAGGCCACCGGCTGGGACGGGTTTGTCGGCTCCGACTGGGGTTCGGCCACCGGTGGCGCGCCGCAGCTGGCCAACGGCGGGCTGGACATGGAGATGCCCGGTGGCGCGTTCTTCGGGCAGGCCCTGCTGGACGCGGTCAACCAGGGCACGGTGAGCCAGTCCACTCTGGACGACATGGCCCGGCGGGTGCTGACCCAGATGTTCAAGTTCGGGCTGTTCGACCACGGGGCCACCGGCAACACCGGGGCGGTGGTGACCAGCGCCGCGCACACCCAGGTGGCCCAGGACGTCGCCGCCCAGGGTTCGGTGCTGCTGAAGAACAACGGCGTGCTGCCGCTCAACGCCTCGGGGCTCAAGTCCATCGCCCTGCTCGGCGGGGACGCCATCGACCCGCAGAACATCGGCGGCGGCAGCGCCAAGGTCAACCCGTCGCCGGCCGCGGTCAACCCGATCAACGGCATCACCAAGCGGGCCGGCACGGGCGTGAGCGTGCAGTGGGTCGCCGGCGCCGGCGAGCACGTGCAGACGCCGGACATCCCGTCCGCGGTGGCGCTGGCCCAGAAGTCGGACGTGGCCGTCGTGTTCGCCTCGTACGGGGAGAGCGAGACCGACGACCTGTCCTCGATCGACCTCCAGTTCTCGCAGAACGACCTGATCAGCGCGGTCGCCGCGGCCAACCCACGGACGATCGTCGTGCTGAACACCGGGTCCGCGGTCACCATGCCCTGGCTGGGGAGCGTGGCCGGTGTGATCGAGGGCTGGTATCCCGGGCAGGAGAACGGCGACGCCATCGCCTCGCTGCTGTTCGGCGACGTCAACCCGTCCGGCAAGCTGCCGGTGACCTTCCCGAAGAGCCTGGCCGACGTGCCGGCGTCGACGACGCAGCAGTTCCCCGGGGCCAACGACCGCATCGAGTACTCCGAGGGCATGAACGTCGGCTACCGCTGGTACGACTCGCACAACATCACGCCGCTGTTCCCGTTCGGCTTCGGCCTGTCCTACACCACCTTCGGCTTCTCCAACCTGACGATCTCCGCGCAGGCCAACGGATCCGCCACAGTGCAGGCCACCGTCACCAACACCGGCACCCGGGCCGGGGCCGAGGTGCCCCAGCTCTACATCGGACAGCCCGCCGCCAACGGCGAGCCCCCGCACCAGCTGAAGGGCTACCAGAAGATCACCTTGACGCCGGGGCAGAGCCAGACCGTCACGTTCACCCTGACCCCACGGGACCTCGCCCACTGGAACGGCTCGGCTTGGACCACCAACACCGGCGCTTACGGAGTCTTCGTCGGTGACTCCTCACGGAGCCTGCCCTTGACCGGCACCATCAACGTCACCACGGCCAGTTGACCAGGGGCGGGGCTCGACACCCCCTGCCGTCGAGCCCCGCCCCGCACGATAGGCAAGCAACACACCCCGAAAGACCCCGGCCCCGGAACCGGTAGTTCAGTTGCCCCACGGCGGGACTCGCCGGGGTCAGGCGGATTCTCGAACGACCAGGGTCGTCGGCACGACGTGCGGTTCTTCCGGCAGCGGCACCCCGTCCAGCAAATGATCCAGCAGCATGGTCGCCGCCGCTTCACCCATCTCCCGCGACGGCTGCCGCACCGTCGTCAACGCCGGCACGGCGTGAGTCGCCAGGGTGATGTCGTCGAAGCCGATCACCGCCACGTCGTCGGGCACCGACCGGCCGGCTTCGCGCAGGGCGTCCAGGGCCCCGATGGCCATCATGTCGTTCTGCGCGAACACGGCGTCGAACTCGACGCCGTCGGCGATCACCTCGCGGATCGCGGCCAGCCCGCCTTCCGGCGTGAAGTCGCCCTCCACGAGGACCTTCTCCACCAGGACGTCGCGAAATCCCTGTATCCGCTCGACGGTGCAGCCGAAGTCGGCGGGCCCGGTGATCATGACGACGCGGTCCCGCCCGGCGGCGGCCAGGTGCCGCGCGGCCGAGGCGGCCCCGGCGCGGTTGCTGGTGGCCACCGACGGGAAGCCGCGGTGGTGGCCGCGGTCGTCGATCATCACCACCGGCAGGCCTGACTCGTGCAGCGTCTCGATGTAGCTGAGAGTGTCGGGCGGCTCGACCAGCAGCAGCCCGTCGAACGCCTTGGCCGACACGTGCCGGGCGAACTGGGTCATCGAGTCCGCGCCGCGGTTAACTGTGTTCAGCAGCAGGCCATACCCTTTGGCCTCCAGCACGTCGGCCACGCCCTGCAGGACGTCGCCCATCCACGGCCAGGTCAGCCCGGGCACCAGCATGCCGACGGTGTTGGTGCGTCCCTTGGCCAGGCCGACCGCGCCGGCGCTGGGGATGTAGCCGGTGGCCGCGATCACCTCGCGGACCCGGATCGCGGTCGCCGCGTCCACGTCCGACTTGTTGTTCAGCACCCGCGACACGGTCGTCTTGCTCACCCGTGCCCGCCGGGCGACCTCGGCGATCGTGACCCGCATGCCTGTCACGGTACCCGGATCGGCGCGGCTGTCCATTATCCGCCGTCCCAAGTCGACAACGGCGGTTGACAGTGCCCGCCTGACACTTAGTATGGGCGCTGAACTAACTAAGGAGGAGTCGTGACCGCGCAACCCACGAAGGCGGACCGGTTCAGCTTCGGCCTGTGGACGGTCGGCTGGCGCGCCAACGACCCGTTCGGTGAGCCGACCCGGCCGGCGCTGGACCCCGTCGAGTCGGTGCACCGCCTGGCCGAGTTGGGCGCGTGGGGTGTCTCCTTTCACGACGACGACCTGATCCCGTTCGGTTCGGACGACACGGTCCGCGAGGAGCGGGTGGCCCGTTTCCGCAAGGCGGTCGACGAGGCCGGCCTGGTGGTGCCGATGGCGACCACGAACCTGTTCACCCATCCCGTCTTCAAGGACGGGGGCTTCACCAGCAACGACCGCGGGGTGCGGCGGTTCGCGCTGCGCAAGGTGTTGCGCAACCTCGACCTCGCGGCGGAGTTGGGCGCCAACACCTATGTGCTGTGGGGCGGCCGCGAGGGTTCGGAGACCGACGCCGCCAAGGACGTGCGCGCGGCGCTGGACCGCTACCGCGAGGCGATGAACATCCTCACCCAGTACGTGATCGATCAGGGTTACGGCATCCGCTTCGCCATCGAGCCCAAGCCGAACGAGCCGCGCGGCGACATCCTGCTGCCCACGATCGGCCACGCGCTGGGCTTCATCTCCACCCTGGAGCACTCCGAGCTCGTCGGCCTCAACCCCGAGGTCGGGCACGAGCAGATGGCCAACCTCAACTTCGTGCACGGCATCTCGCAGGCCCTGTGGCAGGACAAGCTGTTCCACATCGACCTCAACGGCCAGAAGGGCCCGCGGTTCGACCAGGACCTGATCTTCGGCCACGGCGATCTGCTGTCCGCCTTCTTCCTCGTCGACCTGCTGGAGAACAGCGGCTACGACGGGCCGCGGCACTTCGACTACAAGCCGTTGCGCACCGAGGACATCACCGGCGTGTGGGCGAGCGCGGCCGCGAACATGCGGACCTACCTGTTGCTCAAGGAGCGGGCCGCGGCGTTCCGTGCCGACCCGGCCGTGCAGGAAGCGCTGGCGACCGCGAAGGTCGCCGAGCTTTCCGAGCCCACGCTGGCCCCCGGTGAGACAGTGGCGCAGCTGCGGGCCGCCGACGCCGACTTCGACCCGGACGCCGTCGGCGCGCGGGGCTACGGCTTCGTCGAGTTGGAGCAGTTGGCCGTCGAGCACGCGTTGGGGGCTCGCTGACATGACTCTCGTCGCCGGGATTGACTCGTCCACCCAGTCCTGCAAGGTGGTCGTGCGGGACGCCGACAGCGGGGCGCTGGTGCGCGAGGGTCGCGCCACGCATCCGGCCGGCACCGAGGTCGATCCGGCGGCGTGGGAGCACGCGCTGGGGGAGGCGATCACGGCCGCCGGCGGTCTCGACGACGTCGCCGCGCTGGCCGTGGGCGCCCAACAGCACGGCATGGTGTGCCTCGACGACTCCGGCAGTGTCGTCCGGCCCGCGTTGCTGTGGAACGACACCAGGTCGGCAGCCGCCGCGGCCGACCTGGTGTCCGAACTCGGCGGCCCCGAGCCGTGGGTGGAGGCGGTCGGCAGCGTGCCGGTCGCCTCGTTCACGATCACCAAGTTGCGCTGGCTGGCCGAGCACGAGCCGGCCAACGCGGCCCGCACCGCCGCCGTCTGCCTGCCGCACGACTGGTTGACGCAGCGGCTGACCGGCGGCGACCTGCACACCGATCGCAGTGACGCCAGCGGCACCGGCTACTGGTCGCCGGAGGTCGGGGAGTACCGTGAGGACCTGCTGGCCCGGGCGTTCGGTCGCCGGCTCGCGCTGCCGCGCGTGCTCGAACCGGCGGCATCCGCCGGCCGCACCTCCTTCGGCGCCCTGGTGGCCGCCGGCGCCGGCGACAACGCAGCCGCAGCCCTTGGCGTGCAAGCGGAACCGGGCGATGTCGTGGTGTCGATCGGCACCTCCGGCACCGCGTTCGCGTCCAGCGTCAAGCCGGCCGGCAGCTCGGTGGTGAACGGATTCGCCGACGCGCAAGGCCGATTCCTCCCCCTGGTCTGCACTTTGAACGCCGCCCGGGTGCTCGACGCCGCGGCCCGGATGCTGCGGGTCGGCGTCGACGAGCTGTCGGAGCTCGCCCTCGCCGCGCCACCGGGCGCCGACGGTCTCGTTCTCGTGCCGTACCTGGAGGGCGAGCGCACCCCGAACCGTCCCGACGCTTCGGGCACGTTGCACGGTCTTCGGCTGGACACCGCCACCGCCGCACACCTGGCTCGGGCGGCGGTCGAGGGGTTGCTGTGCAGCCTCGCCGACGCCGTGGACGCCTTGGTGGAGTTGGGAATCCCGGCCCGACGAGTGCTGCTGGTGGGCGGCGGGGCCAGATCCGAGGCGGTCCGTCGGATCGCGCCCACGGTTTTCGGTTGTCCTGTGGTGGTTCCCGAACCGAGCGAATTCGTCGCCGACGGCGCCGCCAGACAGGCAGCATGGGCGTTGCGCGGCGAAGTCGACCCTCCACAGTGGAGCGCGCTCACTTCCCTTGGCTACCAGGCCGATCCGGTGCCCTCGGTGCGTGAGCGGTACGCGCACGCCCGCGAACTGGTGCTCGACCGTCCATAGTGGACTGCTTGACCGCTCTGCGTCAAAGGTCATACCATTCCCGCGTTGGCGAGGTCCTTGCCGCCACAGGGCCTTCTTGTCAAAGATGACAAGGAGTTTTCGACATGGGAGTCTCTCGACGCACGTTCCTCGCGTCGGCGCTGGCCGCCGGCGCGCTCGGACCGACCGCCTTACGCACGGCGTCCGCCAGCCCGCTGGCCAGCGGGCCGGGTGACGTGGTGGGCAAGATAACCGTTGGCTACCAGGGCTGGTACGCCTGCATCGGCGACGGCGCGCCGATCAACACCTGGTGGCACTGGAGCCAGAACGGCGGTCAGCAGCCGTCGCCGACGAACAACAACAACATCAAGGCCTGGCCGGACATGCGGGAGTTCAGCAAGGGTTATCAGACCGGGTACAGCAATCTCAACAACGGCAACCCGGCCACCCTGTTCTCCTCCTACGACCAGCAGACCGTCGACACCCACTTCGCGTGGATGAGCTCCTACGGCTGCGACACCGCCGCGCTGCAACGCTTCAACCCCAACGGCAGCGAGGGGCCGACCCGCGACGCGGTGACCGCCAAGGTCCGCTCCGCCGCCGAGAGCCACGGCGTGAAGTTCTACATCATGTACGACGTCACGGGCTGGACGAACATGCAGTCCGAGATCAAGGCGGACTGGACCAACAAGATGCGCGCGTACACCGCCTCGTCGATGTACGCCAAGCAGAACGGCAAACCGGTCGTCGGCATCTGGGGCTTCGGCTTCAGCGACGGCAACCACCCCTGGGACGCCGGCACCTGCCTGGACGTGATCAACTGGTTCAAGGGCCAGGGCTGCTACGTGATGGGCGGCGTGCCAAGGGAATGGCGCGTCGGCGGCGCCGGCACCCGCACCGGCTTCATCGACACCTACCACGCCTTCAACATGATCTCCCCGTGGATGGTCGGCGCGATCAGCAACGCCGCCGGCTCCGACAACGTCTACACCACCATCAACGTCGGCGACCAGGCCGACTGCAACAGCCACGGCATCGACTACCAACCCTGCGTGCTGCCCGGCGACGTGTCCGGCCGCCAGCGGGCCCACGGCGACTTCATGTGGCGGCAGTTCTACAACATGGTTCGTGTTGGCGCGCAAGGCATCTACATCTCCATGTTCGACGAGTTCACCGAGGGCAACCAGATCGCCAAGACCGCCCCCGACTCCTCCTGGGTGCCGGCCGGCTCCGGCCTGCTGGGCCTTGACGAGGACGGCACCTGGTGCTCGTCGGACTACTACCTGCGGCTCACCGCCGACGGTGGCCGCATGCTCAAGAAGCAGATCGCCCTCACCGCCACCCGCCCCACCAGCCCGAGCTGAGCCGTGGGCGTCGACCGGAACGAAGGCGGCCTGCGGCCTTCGCTCCCTAGACGCCCAGGGCGGCGCACACCCGGTCCACGTCCGCCGAAGTGGTGCGCCAGTTGCTGAAGGCGGCGCGGATGGCCGGGATCCCTTGGTAGACCGTGGGAGTCAGGAAGGCCTCGCCGCTGCGGGTCAGGTCGTCGAGCACGTCGGCGACCTGACTCTCCGTGGGGGTGAAGCACACGACGTTCAAGCGCACCGGGGCCAGCAGCTTCCAGCGAGGGCTTGCGGCCAGCCGGGTGCCCATCTCCTGAGCGCAACTGATGTTGCGTTCGACGATCTCCCGATAACCGGAGCGGCCGTAAGCGGCCAGGGCGAACCAAGCCGGGAGAGCACGGAGGCGGCGTGAGGTCTCGGGCGTGAGGTGCATGGGGTCGGGGTTGTCGCCTGGGGCGCCGAGATAAGGGGACTGGTTCTCGAACACGCGGACCTGGAGGTCCTGGCGGCGAGTGAACTGGACGGCGGAGTCGTACGGCACGTTGAGCCACTTGTGCAGGTCGACACAGACGGAATCGGCCTCGGCCCAGCCGTCGAGCAGCTGGGCGTAGGTGGGGGAGACGGCGGCGAAACCGCCGAAGGCTGCGTCGACGTGCAGCCAGAACTGGTAGCGGGACTTCAACGAGGCGATTGCCCGGATGTCGTCGAAGTCGACGGTGTTCACGGTGCCGGCGTTGGCTACGACGATCGCCGGCCCGGCGGCCAGTTCCCGTTCCAGGGCGGACACATCGACCGCCTCGCGGTCCGGCCAGAGCGGCACCGGCACCAGGCGCTTGCGGCCGATTCCCAGCACTGACAACGACTTGCCGATGCTGGAATGCGGAGTCCCGGACAGCACACGGATCGGCCCGGTCAGGCCCTCGTCGGTCACGGAGACGCCGCGCAGCTCGCCGAGCCATTCCCGGCCGATGGCCAAGCCCACGAGGTTGGACGTCGTCGCCCCCGTGACGAAAGCGCCGGGCATGTCCAACCCGAACAGTTCCCCGAGCCACGCCACGGCTTCGCGTTCCAAGGACACCGCTGAAGAACCGACCGCGCCGTTGGCGTTCTGGTCGAGGGTGGACGTCAGCCAGTCGCCGGCCAGTGCCGCCGGGGTGGAACCGCCGGTGACGAAGCCCAGATAGCGCGGGCCGGCGCTGCCGGAGAAGCCGGGTTCCCAGCGCGCCGCGAAGGCGGCCATCGCGGCCCGCAGCCCGTCGCCGGAGTCCGGCAGCGGGACGGAACTCCCGGGTGCGCCGGGCAGCGCGGCCGGGCGGTCCTCGAGGCCGGCGAGGATGCGCGTGGCGTAGGTCCGGGTCTCTTCCAGCAAACCAGGCAGCTCGGCCAGATCCTCGGCCAGTTTCGGGAACATACGAGCCACATTAGGGTCGAACGGCGGTCAGGGGCAGCAGCACCTCGTCGACGATCGACTGCACGTCCGACGGGGACACGGTGTCCTTGGCCAACGCCTCGGCCAGCACCAGCCGCGGCCCGACGGACGCCACCCGGGGCGTGACGCAGCGGGGATCGGCCTCGCCGCGCTCGACGGCGGCCCGCAGCATCTCCAGCAGCATCTTCTGGCGCGGCTGCACAACCAGTAGCTGTACCTGCTCGTACAGGGCCGGATGCTGGCGGCGCTGGGACAGCAGCGGGCGCAGGGCCTGGCCGCGCGGCTCGCCCAGCACCTGGGCGAACTCGCCGAGCAGGGCGAGCAGGTCGCCGCGCAGCGTCCCGGTGTTCGGCGCGACCCGGTCGCCGAAGCCGGCGGACGGGTCGGTGAGGGCGGCCAGCACCAGCTCCTCGGGGCTGGACCAGCGGCGGTAGAGCGCCGACTTGCCGGTGCCGGCCAGCGGCGCGATCTTGTCGAAGGTCAGCTCGGCCACGCTGGTCCGGGCCAGCTCGGCCAGGGTGGCCTGGTAGATGGCCTGGTGCAGGACCTCGCCGCGGCGGCGGGTGGCCCTCGGGGCGGGCTCGGAGCTGGTGACCACGGTTCGGTTTATAGCGCACCGCCGGCACCGGGTGTAGCTTTTAAGAGACAAATCTGTTCCCTAAGGAGGCGGCCAGTGCTCACCGCGCTCACCAACGTCCGGGTCTTCGACGGCCAGCGGCTCACCGAACCCACCACCGTGGTCATCGACGGCCCGGTCATCGGCGACAACAGCAACGGCGCGCAGGAGGTGGACGCCGCCGGCGCGACGCTGCTGCCGGGCCTGATCGACAGCCACGTCCACCTGTCCGGGCCGGAGACTCTGAACGAGCTGGCCCGCTGGGGCGTCACCACCGCCTTCGACATGGCGTTCTGGCCGCCCGAGCTGATCAAGTCCACCCGTCAGCACACCGGCGGCGCCGACTTCCGCACCGCCGGCCTGCCGGCGATCGGCCCCGACGGCCCGCACGCCAAGATCCTCAAGCTGCCGGCCGAGGCGATCGTGCTCACCCCGGAGGACGCGCGCCGGCACGTCGAGGCCCGCGTCGCCGAGGGCGTCGACTACATCAAGGGCGTCGCCGAGGCGCCCGGCGACGGCGGCCCGAGCCAGGAGACCCTGACCGCGCTGGTCGAGGCCGCCCACGAGCACGGCCTGAAGGTGGTCATCCATGCTGCCACCGTCGGCGCCTACACCGTCGCCGTCGCCACGAAGGCGGACTTCATCACCCACGTCCCACGCAACGGCGTGATCAGCCCCGACGACATCGCCGCGATGCGGGCCAACGGCCAGATCGACGTCCCGACGATGACCGTGATCGAATCCATGGCCGGTCCCCAGGACTTCCTGTTCGCCAGCGTCGCCGCCCTGCGCGAGGCCGGCATCGAGATCCTCGCCGGCACCGACGCGCACGCCACCCCGGGGCTGCCCAGCCGGATCGCGCACGGCGAGAGCCTGCACCACGAGTTCGAGCTGCTGGCCCGCGCCGGTCTGAGCCCGGTGGAGATCCTGCGCTCGGCGACCGAGCTGCCGGCCCGCGCCTTCGGCCTCACCGACCGGGGCCGGATCGCGCCCGGTCTGCGAGCCGATCTGCTGCTGGTGCAAGGGGATCCGACCACGGACATCACCGCGACTCGGAATATTCGCGCCGTGTGGCGCGCCGGGAATCGAATCGGCGCGTAGCCCACACCACCGCGACCACCGCCGCCGCGACGGCGGCCGCGCCGATTCCCAGCCACTGGCTCAAGGTTTCGTACACCGCGCTGCCCAGGTAGCCGACGGCGAGCAGGGTCAGAGACCACACCGTCGCCGTCGGCACGCTCACGGAAACGAAGCGGCGGTAGGGAATGCCGGCCCGCGCCGCCAGTCGCGGAGTGAGGGTCCGGATCGGCCCCAGCCACTGTCCACAGCAGACGGCCGGCAACCCGAGCCGCCCCACCAGCGCCGCTGCCCGTTCCCGCGCCGCGAGAAACCTTTGCGGCACCGGGAAATCGCCGCCGAGGCTGCGCAGGTAGGCCAGCTGCGGGCCGGCAACCGCCGCCACCGCCGCGACAACTCCGGCGACCACAAGGTTCACGACGTCCAGTCGCGCGAGCACCCCCAGCGCCAGCAACGCGCTCGTGCCCGGCAGCACCAAGCCGATGAGCAGCCCGGAATCGGCCACGATCAACGAGCCGGCGGCCAGCAGGAGGAACGGCTGCGGCAGGCCCCGCAGCCACGTCAACACGTCAGGCATCGAAGGGCCGCCGGCACAGATACACCAGCGCCGGCGGGAAGTTCCGCCAGATCGTACGGCTGACCACGACCTCCTCGAAGTGCTCGTGCAGCAGCGCGCGGAACCGCCGGCCGCCGGGCGTCGGCGTGGAGAAGCGGTACGCGAACGTGCTGAATCCCGCGCCGGGCGCGAGAACCCGGCACACCTGGCCGAGGATCGCCCGCTGCTGGGCCTCCGGGAACAGCGACCACGGCAGGCCGCTGACGACGGCGTCCACCCGCGCGACCCCGACGCCGTCCAGCAGCGGACCCAGCTCGGCGGCGTCGCCGCGCAGCACCTCGATGTCCGGGCACAGCAGTTCCAGCCGGTCGGCCAGCTCGGGATCGATCTCCACGGCCAGGTGGCGGCCGCCCGGTGGCAGCCGCCGGCCGATCGCCCGGCTCACCGGTCCGGTGCCGGGACCGAGTTCGGCCACGAACGGCTTGTCCCGCATGGGCACCACCGAGGCCAGCGTCCCGGCGAGCACCGGCCCGCTGGGGGCGATGGCGCCGATCACGCCGGGCTGGCGCAGCGCGGCGGAGAAGAAGGCCGAGGTGTCGTTGATCGTGGGCATGGGTCCAGCCTGGCCGAGCACACATGAGGTTTCGTCAGTCTCCCGGCCCGTGACCGGAGTCCGACAGGAGGACCCCGTCTCATCCCACGGTATGAGGCGGGGGTCGGGGATGATCCCTAGGGTCGGTGCTGTGCAACGAGTGTCCACCGAGCTGCTGTGGGTGCCGGTCCGCTTCGTGCCGCTGCTGGCCGGCGCGGCCTACCTGGGCATCCAGAGCTCCTACAATCCCCGTGGCCTCGGCGTCACGGACTGGGTCCTGATCGTGGTCTCGGGCGGGCTGGTGCTGGCCGGCGGCCGGTTCCCGCTGGCCGTCCTGATCGGCCAGTCGCTGCTATTCGCGGCCGGGCCGCTGCTCTTCTCGCCGGGCTGGGCCGTGGTGGTCGTGCTGGGCCCGGTCGCGCTGGCCGAACTGTGGATGCGCCGTTCCGGCTGGCAGTGCTGGGTGGGGACCGGAGTGTTCCTGTTCGCGCAGGCAGTCGTGCTCTGGCGGTACTCGGACGCGTTGTTCTCGACGACCTCGATGGCCCTGATGACGTTGCCGGCGCTGCTGCTCGGCCTGTACATCCGGCGGGTGTTGCAGCGGGCGGTCACCGCGCAGCGGCAGCGCGAAGAGGCCCTGCGTGACGCCCGTGCCGCCGAGCGGACGGCGATCGCCCGCGAGCTCCACGACCTGATCGCCCATTACCTCGGTTCCATTGCCTTGCAGGTCGGGGCCGCGCGGCACGCGCTGGGGGAGAACGAGCCCGAGGTCGCCGTGGCGCTGGCCGAGGTGCACGCCACCGCCCGCACTGGGCTGGCCGACCTGCGCCGGTTGGTCGCGACGCTGCGTGACCCGGACACCCTGGACGATCAGGTCGGGGCGGCGATGGCCGAGCCCAAGGGGCTGCCGGCCGCGCTGGCCGCCGCCGTCGAACGGGCCCGGGGCGCCGGGCTCACCGTGGAGGCGGAGATCGATCCCGGCGTGACCACTGTGGACGCGATGCGGCGGCTGGCCGTGCTGCGGGTCGTGCAGGAAGGACTGACCAACGTGATCAAGCATGCCGGGCCGGACGCCCGGGCCACGCTGCGGGTCGACGCCGTGCGGGGCGAGGTGCAGATCCTCATCAGCGACGACCGCCGTGGCCGCCCGGCCGAGGCCCGGGGCGGCGGCTTCGGGCTCATCGGCATGCGGGAGCGCATCGAGCTGCTCGGCGGCACGGTGCGCGCCGGGGCCAGCCCGCGCGGCTGGGTGCTGGCCGTCGAGATTCCGGGCGGGCCCGCGTGATCCGCGTGCTCATCGTCGACGACCAGCACCTGGCCCGGGCCGGGCTGCGCATGCTGTGCGGCACCGCCGAGGACATCGAGGTCGTCGGCGAGGCCGACAACGGCCAGTCCGCCCAGCACCTCGTCGACCAGACCCGGCCCGACGTCGTGCTGATGGACCTGCGCATGCCCGGCGTCGACGGCATCACCGCCACGTCCCGCATCCTCGCCGCCCGACCGGCCACCCGGATCCTCGTGCTCACCACGTTCGACGACGACGATCACCTCTACCCGGCCCTCGCCGCCGGCGCGCACGGCTTCCTGGCCAAGGACGCCGCCCCCGAGGACGTGCTGGCCGCCATCCGGCGGGTCGCCGCCGGGGACTCCCCGTTCAGCCCCGACGTCCTCCGCCGCTTGGTCCAGACAGCCGTGACCGCCCGCACGGCCGCCCCGCCCGCCGTGCTGCCCCGGCTCACGCCCCGGGAACGAGAGGTCCTGGCCCTGGTCGGCGACGGTCTGTCCAATCCCGAGATCGGCCAGCGCCTGCACCTGGGGGTGACGACCGTCAAGACCCACATCGCCAGCCTGATGACCAAGACCGGTGTCGCCAACCGGGTCGGCCTGGCCCTGCTGGCGGCGCGCTCCCTGAACTCGTGAGTTCAGGGCGTGGTGGTGAAATCGGTGGTCGGACCGAAGTGTCGGGACGTCGTCGTGGTGAGGGGGGCCAAGGTCGTCGTGGTGGTGGTCGTGACCGTGTTCGCGACGGGAGGCGGCGAAGCCGGCTGGACGGGCCGGTTGGTCACGAGCAGTAGCGACACGGTCACGCCGGCGGCCACCACGACAACGCCGCCCACGCCGGCGCCCCAGCGCAGGAGGCGGATCCGGCGGCCCCGCCGGGCGATGGTGGCAGCGGTGAAACCCAGGGGCGGCCCGGGCTCATCGGTCCTGGCCAGCAGCGCCCGCATCCGCTCGTCGTCGGTGTCCACGGCTCACCTCCCGTCCGGTTCGAGCACGTCGAAGTGCGGTCCGAGCCGCCGACGCAGCGCGGCGACACCGCGGGCGGCCTGGCTCTTCACGGTGCCGGCGGAGCAGCCGAGCGCCTCGGCGGTCTCCTCCACGGACAGATCGTTCCAGTAGCGCAGCACCAGCACGGCCCGCTGCCGCGGCGGCACGGAAGCCAGCGCGGCCTGCACCAGCATTCGCTGCTCGGCGTCGCCGTGCGAGGCGGGCAGCTCGGGCGGCTCGTGGGTGAGGTGCTCACGCTTGCGCCACAGCCGCCGGTTCTCCGCGAGGAACGTCCGCACCACCACCTTGCGCGCGTACGCGTCGAGGCCGACCTGTCGCAGCCGGGGCCACGCCAGGTACAGCTTGGTCATCGCGACCTGGGTGATGTCCTCGGCCCGGTGCCAGTCGCCACACAGCAGGTACGCCGTCGCGCGCAGGGCGTGCGCCCGCGCCGCGAAGTACTCGCTGAAGTCGTCGTCCGTGGCCACCGGAACCGAGTATGCCATCGAAAACTTCGTGCAACCCGCCGCCGCCCCCGGGGCATACCTACCCCTGAACGGGGCGCCGACCGGCGGCGTCCGCCTGCCCACCGGACGACACCTTGCACACAGAACTCCTCACCGAACCCAGGATTGAGCCTTCGGCTGAGAAGACACCGCTGGTCGAGCGACTGGCCCGGCACGCCCTCGCGCCCGCAGGCGTCTACCTCGCGGTCCGCGTGGTGGGCGTGGCGATCCTCGGCGTGCTCGCGGCCGTGCACGACCGAAACCTGTTGGACGTGCTCAAGGCCTGGGACGGCGAGTGGTACCTGTCGATCGCCCGCGACGGCTACGCCACCGCCGGTCTCGGCAAGGTGGACGCGGCCGGGAACTTCACGCCCGACACGACGATGGCGTTCTTTCCCGGCTACCCGCTGGTGATCGGCATGCTCGGTCGATTGACCAGCACGGCGTTACCCCTGGTCGGCGTGGCCGCCAGCCTGATCGCCGGCCTGGCCGCCGCTTACGGCATCGCGCGGCTGCCACGGGATCGGAAGGTTGGGCTGATCACCGTCGCGCTGTTCGCGGCCACGCCGATGGCGGTCACCCTGTCCATGGTGTACTCGGAGGCGCTGTTCAGCGCACTGGCCGTGTGGACGCTCGTCGGGGTGATGGAACGGCGCTGGTGGCTGGCCGCTTTGTGTTGCGCGGCGGCGGGTCTGGTCCGGCCGAGCGCGGGTGTGCTGATCGTCATCGTGATCGTGGCCGTGATCATGTACGGCCGGACGGCGTCGGCCTGGCTGGCCGCGGCCATCTGTCCACTCGGGCTGGTCGGCTTCCTGGCCTGGGTCGCGAATCGCACCGGCAGCCTGACCGGCTGGTTCGAGGTGCAGAAGGCCGGCTGGGGCACGGCTTTCGACTTCGGCGCCAACACCTGGCAGTTCATCCGGTACGTGCTGACCCGCGACACCTCGGTCATGGAGACCACCAACATGTTCGTGGTGCTGGGGGCGATCGTGCTGTGCGTGCTGGCGGTGCTGCGCAAACAGCCGTGGCCGCTCGTCGCGTACGGGATCGGGCTGGTGGTGATGACCGCCGGGTCCAGCGGCGTGACCTATTCGAAGATGCGGCTGCTGGTGCCGGCCTGCACGCTGCTGATCCCGGTGGCGATCGGGCTGGCCCGCCGCCGCAACGGCACCGTGCTGGCCGTGTTGGTGGCGTCGGCGCTGGTCAGCGGGTGGATCGGGGCCTACGCGCTGACCGCCTGGAAGTACGCCATCTGACTGTTCGGGCAAGATCCCCCGTTCGGGGTGAACCGGTGCCGGGACCCGTCCGTGTACCTCGCGAACGGCTTCCGGAACGGCCGGAACCGCTTGTCCCGCCTGGAGAATCCCGATGATCCGCAAGACTGTCGCGTCCGCTGCCGCCCTCGTGGCCGCCGTCGCGGTGTTGGTTTCCGGATGCGCCCAGGCGATCGGCGGCTCCGGCGCGGTCGAGCGCCCCGACCCGAACCAGGTCGCAGGGCTCGCCGTCACCAGCGGTGACAGCGGCCCGCGGCCCGGTGTCGCCGACGCCGGCCTGCCGGTCGCCAACTCCGACCGCAGCGCCGTCGACCGGCTGGCCGCGAACGCCGTCGCCGACGTGCAAGCCTTCTGGGAGAAGGAACTTCCGGCCGACTTCGGCAAACAGTTCGCCCCGGTCAAGCAGCTCACGTCGTACGACTCGACCGGGCAACCGCTCAAGCTCTGCGGCTCCAGCACCGCCGGTCTGGTCAACGCCTTCTACTGCCAGCAGGACGACTCCGTGTCCTGGGACCGCGGTCAGCTTCTGCCGCAGCTCAACGACTCCTTCGGCCCGATGGCCGTGGTCGCGGTGCTGGCCCACGAACTCGGCCACGCCGTGCAGTTCCGGCTCGGCAGCGTCAACCAGGCCACGCCGACGATCGTCAAGGAGCAGCAGGCCGACTGCTACGCCGGCACGTTCTTCCGGTCCGTGGCCGAGGGGCAGGCGCCGCACTTCCAGCTGTCCACCGGGCCCGGCCTGAACCAGATCATGGCCACGCTGTTCTTCATCCGTGACACCGCCGGCGCCAGCGCGCAGGCCGCCGGCGCGCACGGCAATGCCTTCGACCGGGTGACCGCGTTCCAGCTCGGCTTCTCCGACGGCGCCAAGCGCTGCGCCCGCATCGACGTGGCCGAGGTGCAGAGCCGGATCACCGAGCAGCAGTTCGACCCCAACGACCGGGACCAGGGCCTGGGCAAGGGAAACCTCCGGGTCAACGACCAGAGTGCCCTGCGCGACCTGCAAACCACGCTCAAGGCCGTGTTCCCCCAGGGACAACTGGTTGCCGGCCAACTGTCCTGTTCGGACGGCAAGGCGACCTCGCCGGCCTCGTACTGCCCCATCACCAACAGGATCTCACTCGACCTGGCCAATCTGGTCCGCGTCGGCACACCGCCCCAGAAGGGCGTCAAGGGAGGCATCGGTGACTTCGCCGCGTTCGCCGAAATCGCGTCGCGCTTCGCACTCGCCTACGAACACGGGACCGGCCATGCCCTCGACGGTCCGTCGACCGGCCAGCTCACGGCGTGCCTGACCGGCATGTGGGCCGGCACCATCACGCCCGCACACCAGGGCGCGCTCCAGCTCTCGCCCGGCGACCTCGACGAGGCCGTGTCCGAGATGCTCACCGGCGACAGCCTGATCGCCGCCGACGTCAACGGCCGGTCCGTGCCGTCCGGCTTCGCCCGGGTGGAGGCCTTCCGCGACGGCTTCACCTCCACCGGCCCGGCCATCTGCACCAGCAAGTACAGCGGCTGATCCCGGATGCCGCCGCGGAGCTGTCGTTCTAGGCTCGGCCCATGGACACCACGCAGCTGGAGAAGATCAAGGCCGGCAAGGGGTTCTTCGCGGCGTTGGACCAGAGCGGCGGCAGCACGCCCAAGGCGCTGGCCGAGTACGGCGTCGGGGCCGACCGCTACGGCTCCGACACCGAGATGTTCGACCTGGTGCACGCCATGCGGACCCGGTTGATGACCAACCCGGCGTTCGACGGCTCGCGGGTGCTGGCGGCGATCCTGTTCGAGCAGACCATGGAGCGGGCGGTGGACGGCCTGCCCACCGCCCAGTTCCTGTGGCAGCGCAAGAACGTCGTGCCGATTCTCAAGGTCGACAAGGGGCTGGCCGACGAGGCCGACGGGGTGCGGCTGATGAAGCCGATCGACACCCTCGACGACCTGCTGGCCCGGGCTCGCGAGCACGGGATCTTCGGCACCAAGATGCGCTCGGTGATCAACTCGGCTGATCCGGCCGGCATCGAGGCCATCGTGGACCAGCAGTTCGAGTACGGGAAGCGGATCATGGCCGCCGGCCTGGTGCCGATCCTCGAACCCGAGGTGACGATCACCAGCCCGGACAAGGAGCAGTCCGAGGCGCTGCTGCTCGATGCCGTCACCCGCCGGCTCAAGGCGCTCGACGCGGACGCCCTGATCATGCTCAAGATCAGCATCCCGACCCGGCCCGGCCTGTACGGCGAGTTGGCGGCCGACCCCCGAATGCTGCGGGTCGTCGCCCTGTCCGGCGGCTACAGCCGCGACGAGGCGTGCGAGCGACTGGCCCACGACCCGACCCTGATCGCCAGCTTCTCCCGCGCGCTGTTGGAGGGGCTGACCGAGCAACAGTCGGACGAGGCGTTCACCGCGCGACTGGAGGCGTCGATCGAGCAGATCTACCGGGCCTCAGTGCACTAACGCGGCCAGCGCTCGGCCCTGTCGGTGACCGGAGCAAGCTCGACCAGGGCGGGGAAGCCGATGGGTGGGGTGTCCATCTCCATCTCGTAGACGAGTACCTCGGGCTCGTCGGGTTCGAGATCCGCGTGCACGCCAAACAGGAGCACGCAGCCGAGCGTGCCGACGATGGCGGCGGCGGCGAGAATCCAGATGCCTGTGCCGGCCGTGATTTCGACGAACTGGTTGCCGGAGTACTGCTCGATCTCGTCCGTGAAGCTGGCGACGACCAGCCAGGCGAAGCCGACGATCAGTCCGGTCATGGCAACTGCGGCCAGTCTGGTCCTGAGCAGTTGGGGTTCGACCACAACGCGACTGCGTAACAAGGTGTTGGCGGCGAACAGCGCCAGCAGGCCCGCAACGACCACTGGCACACCATAGTAGTTGGATCGGCTGAGGACGGCGGTTGGAAAGGTGCCAGCCGCGCTCGGGTAGGACGACACCCAGCCGGTGGTCGCGAACACCCTGCTCGGGGACCCGCCGGACAGGGAGGTGTGGACGATGAAGATGTAGAGGTTCGCGAACGTGCTGCCGACCGCCAGCACACCGGCGACCAGCAGCGTCATGCCGGCTACGAACCTGTGTAGCCGCTGGCGGCTGA
Organism: Kutzneria sp. CA-103260; assembly: GCF_018263855.1. Classification (GTDB taxonomy): domain Bacteria; phylum Actinomycetota; class Actinomycetes; order Mycobacteriales; family Pseudonocardiaceae; genus Kutzneria. The sequence continues at coordinate 124,998 of NZ_CP073318.1, forward strand.
CAGTGGGAGGTATGGGGCCTGTCATGACGTGGATTGTGCCAGCGCCGGACTACACGCTCCGACCTTTCGGCTGAAATGGCTCTCTGTAGGACGGCCTCGCGCCATCGGTGTCGACCTGGCGTCGATGGCCACTGATGGTCACTGCCGGCTGCCCTGGTTGCGGTACTTCTGTGCTGTACGGCAATCGCTCATGTGTTCCCCTTCGTAGTCACTAGCTCCGTATTTGATGTAGCTGGCGTGACTGTCGAGCCCGCGTCAGGGGTGCCGCGACGGTGTTGTCCGAGTGGTGTCGTCGGAGCGGCATCCTCCGTGAGGAATGCTCGGATCCAAGGTCCGGTCGTCAACGGCAGCTGATGCCTGGAATGACCGTGCTGGTGCACGGCTGGGAGTCAGGCGGCATCACTCCAACCGCACTGGAGCCGTTCACCGCCGGCGCGATAACCCGCTCGAGTCGCGGGGTGGGCCCTGCCACCATGGGCGCATGACGCTTCGCGTGGCAGTGCCGAGCAAGGGGTCGCTCAGCGGCCCGGCCATGGAGTTGCTGACCGACGCCGGGTACCACGCGCAGAAGGGCCATCGCGAGCTTCGGCGCTATGACCCGGACAACGACATGCTCATCATCTACCTGCGCCCCAAGGACATCGCCACCTATGTAGCCACCGGCGACCTCGACGTCGGCGTGACGGGCCTGGACCTGCTGGTCAACTCCGGCGCCGCGGCGGAACCCATCCTGGAACTCGGGTTCGCCAAGGCGCGGTTCCGGTTCGCCGCGCCGGCCGACTCTCCGATCCGAACGATCGAGGACCTGCACGGACGCAGGCTCGCGACGTCGTTTCCGACCTTGGTGGCCAAGTCCCTGGCTGGCCGCGGAATCACGGTGGACCTGGTCACGCTGGACGGCGGCGTGGAAAACGCCATCGAGCTCGGGGTGGCCGATGCGATCGCCGACGTCGTGGAGACGGGCGAGTCACTGCGCAACGCCGGATTGGTGCCGTTCGGCGAGCCGCTCATGCATTCGCAGGGCGTGCTGATCCAGAGCAGCAGCAGGGCGCTCGACGAGGACAAGCACGCCATCGTCCGGGGGATGGTGGAGCGGCTGCGGGGCGTGCTGAACTCGCGGAAGTACGTGGTGATGGACTACGACTGCCCGAAGGCGGCACTGGAGCAGGCCTGTGCGCTGACGCCAGGGCTGGAATCCCCGACGATCTCCCCGCTGGCCGATGCTCAGTGGGTCGCGGTGCGGTCGCTGGTACTACGCGGCGACGTGCAGCGGGTCATGGACCAGTTGCAGGGGATCGGCGCCAGGGCGATTCTCGTGACCAAGCTGGACGCCTGCCGCGTATAGCTGACCGAGGGTCCGGGTTCGATCGGTGCGTCGATCGAACCCGGCCCGTTCCGTTACCGCGCCAGCAACGCCTCGCGTCTCGACGCGACAGCTGTGCTGCCCACGGCGTCGCACGGCAGGATGGGTAGCGGAGCAACCCACCCATGCCCGGTGATCGTTTCGCACGTGGCGGGTGCCGTGATGGGTCCAGGAGGGGCTGTGACGGATTACAGCAGGCCAGCGCTGAATCTGGAGCGCATCAGAAAATTCGTGGTTGTCGCCGAGGAACTGCACTTCGGGCGGGCGGCCGAGCGGCTGCACATCGCCCAGCCGGTGTTGTCGCGGCAGATCCGCGCCCTGGAGGACGAGCTGAAGGTGCGGCTGTTCGCCCGCGACCGGCGGCGCACCGAGCTGACTGCTGCGGGGGAGCAGTTGCTGGCCGACGCCCGTCCGCTGTTGGCGAGTGCGCAGGCGCTGCGGTTGCGGGTCGGCCGGGCCGCCCGTGGGCAGCACTCGTTCACCGTCGGCTTCATGCCCGGCCTGATCGTCACCGCCGCCGTGCGGGCGCTGTCCGACCGACACCCCGAGCTGACCGTCAACGTGGTGCGAACCAGCTGGCACGACCAGATCGAGGTGGTGCACGACGGCCGGGTCGACGTCTCCTACATCCGGCTGCCGGTGGATCAGTCCGGCCTGACCGTGCGGCCGCTGCTGACCGAGCCCCGGGTCGCGGTGCTGCCGGCCGATCACCGGCTGGCCGGCAAGGAGTCCATCGCCGTCGCCGACCTGGCCGACGAGCACCTGCTACAGGATCCCGACGCGGTGCCGGAGTGGCGGGACATCGCCACCGAGCTGCGGGACGGTACCCGTGCCCAGGTCGGCGCGTTCCACGCTGTGGAGGAGAAGCTGGAGCACGTGGCCAGCGGCCGCGGCGTCACTGTGCTGCCGCTGTCCACCGCCACCTTCTACACCCGGCCCGACATCGTGCACGTGCCGGTCCGGGACATCCCGCCCAACCAGGTCTGCCTGGCCTGGGAGGCCGGCCGCCGCAGCCGCCTCATCCAGGAGTTCGCGGCGATCGCCGAGTCCTGCTAGGCGGTTCCGACGACCGCGCCGCCGATGGCCAGCTCGGTGGTCGGGTCGCAGCCGATCAGCTCCTCGACCAGCTCGTCCCGGATGGTCGAGGTGAACGCGGTCCGCAGCCCGAGCCCGGTGGCGGCCAGCGACAGGTTCTGGTTCCGGTGGCCGGCGTCCAGTTGCAGCGTGCGGTAGCCCCGCGCGGAGTCGTGCCGCCACAGGACGCTGGTGTAGAAGACGACCAGCCCGGCCGCTGCGACCCAGGGTTGGTCGCCACAGGCCGCGACCAGGTCCGGGCCGTTGACGGGGTCGCCGACCATCGCCAGCTCGTGGGTGTGGCCGTCGTAGTGGTAGACGCCGGGCTTGAGCCCCTCGACGTTCTGAACCACCGGGTACAGCTCCGTGCTGTGCTCGCTGCTGACCTGGAGCAACGCGCCCAGCGAGGACAGCGGCACCGCCTCCGGGCCGAACTCCCGGTGGCTCTGGTTCTGCCGCAGCACGTCGAGCAGATCCCGGTGCCGCCACTGGGCTTGCTCGGCCGAGGGCAGCGGAATCCTTTCCGTGTCACGGAAAGTGCCGACCGGCTCCGGGCCTTCGGCCGACTCGGCCGGGAACCGGCTGCCGCGAGTCGTCCGCGTCGCGAAGTGGTACGCCCGCGCGATCGGTCCCCACCGGCCCCAGGCGTGCAGCACCGCCCGCTCCTGGGCGTCTCGCTGCGAGCCCTCGGCCACCAGGACGTCGTTGGCCAGCAGCGCCGCCACGGTGTGCCGGTGCCGCTCCGGCACCGACTCCCGGTCCCGCCAGCGCAGGAACCAGCGCATCGCCACGTCGGCGTCGTCGCCCAGCACGAACTGCCGGTGGTCCAGGTAGTCGTCCCAGACGACCTGGCCATCCACCACGAACGCCGCGCCGCACGCGGAGACCCGCAGCCGCATCAGGTCACGGCGCCGATGTCCACAAGCTTGTCCACAGCCGTCAGGTTATCGTCGCCTAATCCGGTCGGAGCACACCGGGACGGTCCACGACCTGGATCAACTGCCCGTTCGGCCGTAGGCGCGGGCCTGGATCCGGTACAGCCCCGCATAGCGGCCGTCGGCCGCCATCAGTTCGGCGTGCGAGCCGCACTCGACCAGCCGGCTGCCGTCCAGCACCAGAATCAGGTCGGCCATCCGCACCGTGGCCAGCCGATGCGACACCAGAACGGTCACACCGGGCCCCTTCGCCCGGGCGTACCGCTCGAACAACGCGTCTTCGGTGGCGGCGTCGAGCGCCGAGGTCGGCTCGTCCAGCACGAGCAGCAGCGGCTCGTCGCGCATGAAGCCGCGGGCCAGGGCCACCCGCTGCCACTGACCGTGCGAGAGATCGACACCGTTCTCCCAGGTCACGCCGAGTTGCGTGGGCAGTGGCACCGGCACCCCGCCGGCCCGGGCCGCCGCAGCGTCAAGTGCGACAGGATCGTCGATGCGCGGCAGGTCTCCGACGCCGATCGACTCGGCCGCGGTGTACTCGAACGGGAAGAAGTCCTGGAACGACCCGGAGACCCGCTGCCGCCACTGCTGCGGATCGATCGCCGCCAGGTCGACGCCGTCCACCAGGATCCGGCCGGCGGTGGGGGAGTAGAGCCGGCACAGCAGCTTGACCAGCGTGGACTTGCCGGCACCGTTCTCGCCGACGACCGCCACGGTCGTGCCGGCCGGCAGCGTGACGGTGACGTCGTCGAGCACGGTCCTGGTGGTGCCGGGGTAGCGGAAGGTGACGTTTTCCAGGCGAATGCCGGTGTCGAGGCGGTCGGGCGGCGACTGGGTCGCGGCATCGCGCTGCGCGGCGGCGTAGTCCTCCAGCCAGGCCAGCCGACGCGAGACGTCCAGCCAGATGGTGCGGAAGAATTGGGTCGTCTGCACGGTGTTGGCCACGTACTGGGCGAGCCGGCCGCCGGCGGCCAGCACCAGCAGCAGCGCCGTCGGCTGGTGGACGACAGAGGCGATGGCCACCAGGTAGGCGAGGCCGAACAGGGCGTGCGCGCCGGCCTGCCACCAGGCCGTGCGCCAGCGGGCCCGGGAGAGCGTGCGGTGCCGTCGCCACCAGGCTCGCTGACGGAGATCCTTGATCTTGTCCTGCACCCCGAAGACGCGGATCTCCTTGGCCGGGCCGGGAGTCGTGCCCAGCTCGAACATGTGCTTGGCCAGCCGGTCGTGCTGCGCCCCGGCCTCCTCGGCCCGCCTTTCGGCGTCGGACCGCCACGTCGACACCAGCACCGTCGGGACCGCGATCACGCCGAGCAGGCCGAACCACGGGTTCGCCGCCATCAGCAGGCCCACCGTGATCACCAACCGGGCCAGGGCGCCCAGCGTCCAGAACAGCTGCTGGTACAGCTCGCTCAACGCCTCGGCGTGATCCCGCAGCACCGAGATCCGGTCCATCACGTCCGGCCGCTCGTGATGCTCCAGCGTAGTGATGGTCGACTGGATGCAGGCGACATGCTGCTCGACGACGATCGCCGCCCGATCGGCGAACCGCCGGTTCGCGCGGCTGCTCACCGTCGCCAGCAGCCACCCGCCGACTCCGAGCACCGCCAGCATGGCCAGCGCCGCTGCCGGGTTGGTGCCCAGCATCGAGAACCCCAACGCCAGCAAGGCATCCGGCACCGCCGCCGCCACCGTCGTCCCGAACGCCACCGCGATCAGCAGCGGCCCCGCTCGGTAGCCGAGCTTGAGCGAACGGATCAGCGAGGGCAGCCAGCCGGGAAGTTCGGTAAGGGCAGTGGAATCCTCAGTCATGGTCGTACCTCGCCGCCTGGAGGTCGAACAGCTCGCGGTACTTGCCGTTCGCGGCCATCAGCTCGTCGTGGGTGCCCAGCTCGGCCACCTTTCCGTTGTCCAGCACGCAGATCCGGTCGGCCTGGCGGACCGTGCCGAAGCGGTGCGACACCAGGATCGTGGTGCAGCCCCGGGTTTCCCGCAGGAACCGGCTGAACGCCTCGGTCTCGCCCCGGACGTCCAGCTGCGCGGTCGGCTCGTCCAGCACGACGATGCCGGCCCCCTGCCTCGTCGCGCAGAGCGCCCGGGCCAGGGCGATCCGCTGCCACTGACCGCCAGAGAGGTCCGTGCCGCCGTCGTATCCCTTGGCCAGCACGGTGTCCAGGTCGGTGACCGCCGCGCCGGTGGCCGCCAGGGCCTGCCGGATGTCTTCCACCGGCGCGCCGGTCGGGGCGACGTTGTCCTTGAGCGGCAACTGGTAGCGGATGAAGTCCTGGAACACGGCCGTCACGTTCGACCGCCAGCCCTTGAGGTCCAACTCCCTGAGGTCGACGCCGTCGGCCTCGACGGATCCCTGTGTGGGGTCGTAGAGCCGGCAGATCAGCTTGACCAGGGTGGTCTTGCCGGCCCCGTTCAGCCCGACCACGGCCAGCGAGGTGCCGGCCGGGATGGTGAGATCCAGACCGTCCAGCACCGGCCGGTCGGCGTTCGGGTAGCTGAACCGGACATTCCGAAACCGCAAGTCGGTGCCGGTGGGCATGCGGGAACCGGAGGGCAATCCACCGGCGCGCGACATCTTCGCCGCAAGTCCCATGGCCGACCGGACAGCCTCGATCGCCGGCGGCAGGGCCCAGTTCAGGCCGCCGAAGGCGATCGCCGCGGTGCCGATCGCCGCCTGCGCGAACGCGGCGCGCTGTCCGAGGCCGATCGTGCTGTCGGTGGCCAGGACCCAGAACACCACGCCGTTCGCGACAACCAGCGTCGCCAACGTCCAGCCGACACCGCGCTGGCGCAGCTTTGTGGCCTGCCAGCGCAGATCCACCAGCTTCCGTCTGTTGTGGACGAACTGGCGGACCGTCCACCCGCTCAGCCCGAACAGGCGGATCTCCTTGCCCGCCGGGGGATCCACCGCCAGTCGGTACGTGTACTCCGCGCGCCGCTGGGCGTACTGCACCTCGGGGGCGTCCCGGTTCCACGTGCTGCTGTCGCGGAGCAGCCAGTGCGTGGCCAGCCAGGCCGCCGCCAGCAGCACGCCGGCCCACCAGTGATACGTCGCCAGCAGGACCGCCTGGCCGACTCCGGCCAGCGCCTCCACCAGGCTGCCGGCGATCAGGCCCATCGACAGCGCCAGTGGCGGGCCGGAGATGCCCAGGTCGAAGTCCCGGGCCACGGCCAGCTCGCCGGCCAGTTCCCGCGATTCCAGGTGCGCGATGCCCGGCGGGCCCGTGGTCGCCATGATCAGGCGGTCCTGGAGCCGGGACGACAGGTGGTCGCCGAGATTGGTGCTGACCTGGCCGTGCACAGGGGCAAGGACTTGCATCAGCAAGAACACCGTTGCCAGTGCGGCCAGCGGCCACACCGGGTTCTCGGCGGCGATCAGCGCCCCCACCGCGTACGCGAACAGCGGCGGCAGAATTCCCTGTGCCAGCAGCAGAATCCACCACGCAGCCGCCAGTCCGCGATGCGCCCGCCACAGTGCCTTGACGAAGTCCCCCACGAGGTCGTGCATTGAACCGGATGGCAGGACGGCCAGCAACCCAATTCCCACCCCCGGCGAGTCCCGCTCAGCGTCAGGGCGAGTCCCGTTTTCGGGCAACCATGATGCAGGTTCCAGCGGCCGGGTCTTTTCGGGCGTGGTGGGTCCCGAGGACGGGACTCGCTTGCCGGAGGACGGGACTCGCGGGGGTCAGCGGCTGAGCAGGGGGACGTTCTGGCGCGAGGTGGCGTGGATCTGGTACCAGATCTGGTGGTCCCGCAGCACCGGCAGGGTCGCGGTCCAGGTCGACACGGCCGGGGTGGGGACGGCGGCCAGCAAACGTGTGCGGTCGAAGGTCTTGGCACCGGTCAGGTACGAGCGGAAGGCGTCGATCCGGCGGTCGAACTCGCGGTCGGCGGGGGCGAAGCCGGCGTCGGAGTAGGTGTAGTGCGGGCGGGGCAGGCCCACGATGTCGAACATCAGGTCCAGGCCGTCGCCCACGCGGATGTCGGTCGGGTGGGTCAGGTGGAACACGCCGGCGTGGCCGGACCGGCTGACGGCCACGGCGTCGGCGGCGACCAGGTCGACCGGGGCCAGGTTGACCGGGGTGGCCCGGTCGACCCGCAGCCGCAGCGGCCGGGTGCGCACGGCCGGGTCGCCGAGCATGGACAGCATCCGCTCCAGCTGCACGAGCTGCCGGTGGATGCCGTACATGCCGGTGTGCCCGCCGACCACGGCGTGGGTGACGCTGTGCCCGATCACCAGGCCGGGCCGCAGGATCCGCTTCACCAGGCCGTCGGCGGCCAGCACCGCCCACTCGGCGGCGATCTTGCTCTCCTCGTACCGGTTGTTGTGCAGCGGATCGGTCACCGGCAGTTCGCGGACCGTCCCATAACGACGGCCGGCGACGTAGGCGGTGCTGAAGTGGTTGAAGGAGTGGCACCCCAGGGCGACGGCCAGGTCCACGGCGTGTCGCGTGCCGAGCACATTGGTGCGCTGCAAGCCTTCCCAGTGCCGGTCCTCGTACCGCTGGTCGGCGGCGCAGTGCCAGAACTCGGCCGCGCCTGCGGGAAAACGGCCGGGATCCACGCCGCACAACGGGAGTTGCACATCGGCCGGCACGGCGACGCAGCGGTGTCGGATGTCGCTGTCGAACGCCTCGCCGTGCCCGAACGCCCGTGCGGCCGAGGTGAGGGCGGTGGTCAGCCGGCTGGCCGCGTCGGACCGGCCGGGGCGGACCAGGCAGGCCACGTCGGCGTCGGTGCGGCGCAGCAGCTCCAGCACGAGCGCGGAACCGACGAAGCCGGTTGCTCCGGTGACGACGTGCACGACGATCCTCTTCCCGAACGCGGTGGCGGTCCCTTCGATGCTACGGAGCGGACCGGGTCGGTTCACCGGACGTTCGGGCCGAGTTGCCCTGACAAAGGTGCCTCCTGCGGCCGGGAAGTGTGCGCTCCGCCACAATTCGGCCGGGCGTAGGCTGGCGGCATGGCAGTCGTGAAGATCAACGCGCTTGACGTGCCCGAGGGCGCCGGCGAGGAAATCGAGAAGCGGTTCGCCGCCCGGGCGGAGGCGATGAACTCGGTGCCCGGCTTCCTGGGCTTCGAGCTGCTGCGCCCGGTCGGCGGCGAGAGCCGGTACTTCGTCTACACCCGCTGGGAGTCCGACGAGGCGTTCAAGGCCTGGGGCTCGGGCCCCGCGGCCGGCGCCGCGCACGCCGGCTCCCGCCAGCCCGTCTCCACGGGCGCCAACCTGCTGGAGTTCGAGGTCGCGCTCAGCATGGAGCCGAAGCAGGCCTGACCACCGAGGTGTACGCCCGCGCCAGCGCGGCCGCCGGATCGGCCGGCAGCCGTGCGGCGCGCCAGGCGACGTAGCCGTCCGGCCGCACCAGCAGCGCGCCGTCCTCGTCGATCTCCCTGGCCCGCAGCCAATCCCCGTACGCGTCGCGCAGCCCGTCCACCCCGATCCGGACCACCCTGATCCGGTCTGCGGCGACCGGCAGCCCCGCGGCGGCGTCGGCCCAGGCTGTGCCGGAAATGCCGGTGAGCAGGGTGAACCGGCCATGGCCGACCAGGTCCAGTGTGGACAGTCGATGTCCGTCGGCCCCGACCAGCCAGGCGTGCGGCAGCTTGGCCCCCGGCCGGGTGGTCGGCTGGTGGTAGAGCTCCTTGTCACGCCGGAACACCTCCGCCGGCGAGTCGTCCGGGACCACCGCCGACGACTGGTAGCGCTGGTTCAGCTCCACACCGTGCGCGTTGAACTCGTAGTTCTTCAACTCGATCGCCTCGGCCATCCGGGCCCGCCGCGCCGCCCCGTCGGCATCCGGCGCGTCCAGCGCCTTCATGCCCAGGGTGATCGCCTCGTCGTCGCCACCGCCGGCGATGCCCAGCGTCTCGAAGATCGGCAGGAACTGGTCCCGGCTGAGGTTGGCCCGGTCCACGATCTGCCGGCCCACCGGGGCCCGCTCGGCGGTGTAGCTGTCCAGCAGCGCCGGGTCGGCCTCGCCGCGCAGCACCATCGCCAGCTTCCAGGCCAGGTTGTACGAGTCCTGAATGGACGTGTTGGAGCCCAGGCCGTTCGACGGCGGATGCCGGTGCACGGCGTCGCCGGCACAGAACACCCGGCCGGCCGAATAGGCCGTGGCGTAACTGTGGTTGACCGTCCACAGTGAAGTCGAGCTGATCCGCACCGCCAGCTCCGGATCGCCGACCAGGTCCCGCACGATCGCCGTCGCCGCCTCGTCGTCCACCTCCGGCGGCGCCTGGTTGATGTCGTACCCCCAGGTCAACAGCCACTGGTGCCACGGCCGCACACACCGCACGAGACCCATGCCGATGCCGCCGGTCTCCGCGCCCGGCCGCATCACCCAGTACAGGATGCTCGGCCGGTGGGCCACGTACCGGCTCAGGTCGGCGTCGAAGACGATGTTCATGCTGCCGGCCTTGCCGGTGCGGCCGGCCACCGGCAGCCCCACCTGCTCGGCCACCAGGCTGCGGCCGCCGTCCGCGCCGATCAGGTAGCGGGCCCGGATGGTCTGCGTCTCGCCCCGCACCCGGTCCAGCACGGTGGCGGTGACGCCGTCCTCATCCTGGTGCAGGGAAAGGAACTCCGTGTCGAAGCGGATCTTCGCGCCGCGCTCGGCGGCCTTGCCGACCAGAATCGGCTCCAGGTAGTTCTGCGGCAGGTCGATCATGCCGCAGGGGCTGGCCGCGGTGTACTCGGTCAGCGCGGCGTCGCCGGTGCCCCAGGTGCGGATGCGGCCGATCTCGGTGCCGGCCAGCGACGTGCACAGCACGGTGTCGCCCATCAGGTGCTGGGGCGTGCCCTTGGCCTCCGCCTCGGCCTGGATGCCCAGGTCCCGCAGCACTTCCATGGTGCGCTGGTTGGTGATGTGCGCCCGCGGGGTGTTGGCCACCCAGCCGTACTTGGTGACCAGTGTCGTCTGGATGCCGTATGTGGCCAGCAGTAGGGCGGCCGATCCGCCGGCCGGTCCGCTGCCGACGACCAGGACGTCGGTGTCGTGGGTCATCGGCCGAGTATCGCCCGGTCAGAACGCCTTCGCCTGCACGGAATGCGCGCCCGGCTGCACGTTCTGGGCGTGCGCGCGGACCGCGCCCGGGGTGGTGCCCAGCCGGGACCGCATCACCCGGGTCAGGTGCTCCTGGTGGCTGAATCCGCACCGCACGGCGATGTCCGCGATCGGCAGCGTGCCGGTCCGCAGCAGCCGCTGCGCGTGGCGGAGACGCAGGCCGACCAGGTAGCGGTGCGGCGTGTCGCCGGTGCTGGCCTTGAACTGGCGCACGAACTGGCTCACGCTCAGCGCCGCCGCGTCGGCGAGATCGGCCAGCGGCAACGGTTCCGCGATCCGGTCCTCGATCAGCTCCCGCACGGCCGCGAGCTGCCGCTCGGTCAGGCCCACCGTCGGTGGCGGCTGCCGTCGGCGGGCGAGGTGGCTGGCCAGCAGGGTCGTCAGGTGGTCCACGTAGGTGCGGGCCGAGGGCTCCCAGTCGCGCAGCACGCCGTCCAGGGCGAGCATCAGCTGCTCCACCAGCGGATCGACCGCGCCGACTTCCTCGTTCAGCCGGACCTGCTCCGGGCCGAAGGCCGCGTCGGTCAGGTAGACGTGCACGGTGTTCAGGCCGCCGCCCAGCTCCACGGTCAGATCGTGCCCGGCCGGGTGCACGAAGAGGCCGCCGACCGGCACCGTGCACGGCCGGTCGCGGCCGCGGCGGACCTTGACCGGGCCGTCCAGGTGCAGGATCACCATGCTGGTCGCCGCCGCGTCGAAGCGCGCCCGGTAGGCACGCTCGGCCTGTGTGGAGACGAACACCTGGTCCAGGCCCAGGCCGGCGCTGGACCGCCGCGGCCGCACCCACGGCTGGCTGAGGATGCCGTTGGTGTCACGAAGGCCCAGTTCGCGCACGCCGGCCAGTGTACGCGCGGAGTAGTTGAACTCGCAATTACCATTGGCTGGAATCGATCGCTGGTCAGCTGGCCGGCCACTCACGGCGGACGAGCCGGGTCGCGCACGATCAGCTCATGAGAACAACGGTGCAATTCGTCGGCGGCCCGACGGCGCTGCTCGACCTGGGCGGCGTCCGGCTGCTCACCGACCCGACCTTCGACCCGCCCGGCGACCACCCGATCGGCAACCGCGTCCAGGTCAAGCTGATCGGGCCGGCGCTCGCCCCTGACGAGCTCGGCCGGGTGGACGCCGTCCTGCTGTCCCACGACCAGCATCCGGACAACCTCGACGACCTCGGCCGCGAGTACCTGAGCCGGGTGCCGCTCGTGCTCGGCACCGCGGGGACGGCCGAGCGCATCGGTGGGCCGGCGCGGGAACTGCCGCTGTGGCGGAGCGTTCAGGTCGGCGACGTCCAGATCACCGGCGTGCCGGCGCGGCACGGGCCGATGGGCAGCGAGTACCTGACCGGCGAGGTGCGCGGGTTCGTGATCTCGGGCCCGGACCGGCCGCGCGTCTATGTCAGCGGGGACAACGCGTCGCTGGGCATCGTCCAGGAGATCGCCGACAACGTCGGCCCGATCGACATCGCCGTGCTGTTCGGTGGCCACGGCCGCAGCACGCTGATGGACGCCTACCTGACGATCGGGGCCGACCAGATGGCCCGGGCGACGGAGATCCTCGACGCGAAGATCGTGGTGCCGATCCACATCGACGGCTGGGGGCACTTCACCGAGGACCGGTCCGCGGTGCCGGCGGCGTTCGCCAAGCGCGGCCTGTCCGACCGGCTGGTCATGCCCCCGCCCGGCGAAGTGGTGATACTGGCGGAATGAGCCGGGACAAGGCCACCGTCGCGGTGCTGATGTTCGACCGGGCCCCGATGTTCGAGACCTCGGTGCCGATCAGCGTGTTCGGCGCGGACCGGACCTCCAGCGGCGCACCGGCCTTCACCATCCGGCCGGTCGCCGCCGAACCCGGCCCGCTGACCACCACCGGCGGCATCCAGTTCGTGCCGCCGTTCGGGCTGGACGCGTTGGACGGAGCGGGAATCGTGGTCGCGCCGTCGTGGCGGAACACGGCCGAGCGGCCGCCGGAGCCGGCGCTGCGGGCCCTGCGCGCGGCCCACGAGGACGGCGCGCTGGTCGTCGGGCAGTGCATGGGGGCGTTCGTGCTCGCCGCCGCCGGGCTGCTGGACGGGCGTCGGGCCGCCACCCACTGGTTCCACGCCCCGGTGCTGGCCGCCACGTACCCGCGGATCACGGTGGACCCTGACGTCCTGTATGCCGACGACGGCGATGTGATCACCAGCGGCGGTTCCGCGGCTGGTATCGACGCGTGCCTGCACGTCGTGCGCCGGCTGTGGGGTGCCTCGGCGGCGACCGCCATCGCCCGCCGGATGATCGTCGCGCCGCAGCGCAGCGGCGGGCAGGCCCAGTACATCGACCACCCCATCCTGGCCATGCCCGACGGCGACCAGCTCGCCCGGGCCATGACGTACGCCCTGGAGCACCTGGAGGAGCCGCTGGAGGTCGACACCCTGGCCGCCCAGGCGCACCTCTCGCGGCGCACCTTCGACCGGCAGTTCCGGGCCGTCGTCGGCATCTCGCCGCTGCAATGGCTGCTGCACCAACGGATCCTGCACGCGCAGCGGATGCTGGAGCAGACCGACATGCCGGTGGACGCCATCGCCCGCAAGGTCGGCTTCACCGCGGGCGTGTCGCTGCGGCCGTCGTTCCGGCGGATCGTCGGCGTCAGCCCGCAGGACTACCGGAACACCTTCAAACCCAGGGCGGATGCTGATGACGGTCGCAGTGGTCGGGGTCGGGCGAATGGGCACCCCGTTGATCGCCCGGCTGGTCGCCGCCGGGTTTGACGTCGTCGCCACCGACATCCTCGACCGCCGGTCGGCGGTGGAAGCTGCCGGCGGTCGCTGGGTATCGGACGTCGCCGGCTGCGACGTCGTCCTCACCGCGCTGCCCGGCAATGCCGAGCTGGCCCGGTATTCCCCTGTGGACTGTCGCTTGTGGATAGACCTGACCAGCGGCTCTTTCGAGGTGGGGCAACGGCATGCCCGCCGTGGCGTGCTCGACGCCCCGATGGGCGGCGGCGTTTCGGCCATGCGCGAGGGCACCATCACCCTGTACGTCGGCGGCGATCCGGACGACTTGGCGGACGCCACCCCGCTGCTGCGGTCCTTCGCCTCCACCATCCACCACGTCGGCGATCACGGCTCCGGCTACCTGGCCAAGCTGCTGATCAATCTCCAGTGGTTCGGACATGCCGTGCTGGCCACGGAATCCCTGCTCCTGGCGCAACGCCACGGCGTCTCCCCGGACCGTATGCGATCTTTGTTGGCCGGCAGCGCCGGCGACAGCGCCTTCGCCTCGAAGCACCTTCCCGCGCTGCTCGCCGGCGACTACCTTCGCGACTTCGGGCTGGACCGTTGCCTGGAGGAACTGGAATCCGTGGAGCGTGCCGCTGCTGATGCCGGCACGCCCCATGCCGTGACCTCGCTTGTCGCCTCGTTGCACCGCTTGGCCTTGGAGCGATTCGGGGCTGTCGACGGAGAGCTGATGGCCCCGGCGTTCTTGGAGGAACAGGCGGGATTCCGGTTGTCAGGCGACAGTCATACCGCCGTCGACGGGTAGCACGCTGCCCGTCACGTAGGACGCCCCGATCAGGTAGGCGATGGCGTCCGCCACTTCCTCGGGCCGGCCCGGGCGCTTGATCGGCAGCTCGTCGGTGAACGCCGCGAACTGCTGCCGCCGCTGGTCGGCCGGGATGAACGACCACCAGTCGGTGTCGATCGCGCCCGGCGAGACCGCGTTCACCCGCACCGGCGCCAGTTCGGCGGCCAGCGGAGACACCACCCGTTCGATCGCGCCGTTGACCGCCGCCAGCGTGCTCAGCCCCGGCGCGGCCGCCCGGGCGCTGGCGGCGGACACCATCGTGACCGACTCCGTCACCGGGGCGATCTTGATCGCGTGCAGGTACGCGAAGAGCTTGCCCTCGAACGCCGCTCGGACGTCCTTGGTCGGCACCTCCCGGATCGGGCCCAGGCCGACCGCGCCCGGGCTGAAGTTCAGCACCAGGTGCTCGAACTCGCCGGTCCGCTCGAAGAACGCCGCGAGCTCCGGCTCCGACGTGGCGTCCACCTGCTCGGCCGCCGCCACCCGGTCCTTGACCGCGGCCAGCCGCTCGGGATCGCGGCCGGTGACCGTCACCTCGGCCCCGGAGGCGGTCAGCCGTTCCGCGACCGCCAGACCGATGCCATTGGTCCCGCCCAGCACGACAACGCGCATGGCGTGCACCCCCTCGTTTCGATACGTTCCGTCTCGATACTAAAGCGAGACGCTGCGTCTTGTAAACTGGGTGGCGTGACTGGGGACCGGAAACCGGGGCGGCCGCGCAGCGAGGCGACCAGGCGGGCGATCCTGTCCGCCGCGATCGACGAGCTGACCTCACGTGGCTATTCGCAGCTGTCCATCGAGGGCATCGCCGCCCGGGCCGGCGCCGGCAAACAGACGATCTACCGCTGGTGGCCGTCCAAGGCCGACGTGGTGCTCGACGCCTTGCTCGACGAGGCCGCCAGCAAGATCACCGTGCCCGACGAGGGATCGCTGCACGCCGATCTCGACGCCTTTCTCACCGCCACTTTCCGGCAGCGTGGGCAGCGTCCCGTGCTCGTCGGGCTGATGGCCGAGGCGTTGCTCGACCCCACCTTCGCCACCCAGTTCCGCGACCGCTTCCTGTTCGGCCGCCGCGATGCCCTGCGCACCGTGCTGACCCGAGCCTCCGCCCGTGGCGAGATCGCCGCCGACGTCGATCCGGAGATGTTGCTGGACATAGTCTTCGGTGTGCTCTGGTACCGCCTGCTGCTCGACCACGCGTCGCTCGACGACGACGCCGGCCGTCAGTTGGCGACGCTGGTCGTTCGGGCGGCCCGCTGATGGACCGTCCGCACGAAGTCGTCACCCACGGCCATTCCGGCGCTCGGGTCCTTCGCTACCTCGATGGCTCCGGCTACCTCAAGACCGCTTCCGCCGAGGACGAGGCCGCCGCCGACCTTGTCGATGCCGAACGCGATCGCCTGCTGTGGCTGCGTTCCCGTGGTGTCTCGGTGCCCGCTGTCCTCGACGCCGGCCGCGGCTGGCTGCACACCGCCGCCGCCCCCGGCCGTCCCGCCTCCGACCCGTGGTCACCGTCCGAACGGGACAGTGTCGCCACGATCATGGGTGAGACACTTCGCTTCCTGCACTCCCTCGACCCCGGCGACTGCCCCTTCGGCTCCGGACCCGTTGTCGGGCATGGCGATTACTGCCTGCCCAACGTGCTCATCGCCGCCGACTCCGTCCACCTCATCGACGTCGGCCGCGCCGGCCTGCTCGATCCCTCGGTGGACATCGAGGACTGCCTGCAGAGCATCCGCGGGCCGCTCAACCCCCAGTTCGACGAGTCCCACGCCCAACGCTTCCTCGCCGCCTACAGCTAATTCGCTTGCCCTTCGCTGCTAGCTTCGGCCCATGCTGACCGGGAAACTCGTCCGACTCCGGGCCTTCGAGCCCTCCGATGCCGAGGCCCTCTACCGGTGGAACGCCGATCCCGAGGTCGGCCGCTGGATGATCAACGACTATCCCGAGTCCCTGGCCCAGCTCACCAAGCGTCTCGGCGAGGACCGCCCTCGCAACACGTACGACAAGCTCATCCTCTGCGTCGAGACCCTCGCCGACCGCACCCCCATCGGCGCCATCGCCCTCACCGATGCTGACCCCGAGAACGGCCGCGCCGAGCTCGACGTCTACATCGGCGAGGCCTCCCACCGCAACGGCGGCTACGGCACCGACGCCATCCGCGTCCTCTGCCGCTACGGCTTCGACCAGATGCGCCTGCACGGCATCTCCCTCTGGGTCGTCCCCGACAACCACCCCGCTCGCCACGTGTACCAGAAACTCGGCTTCGTGGAGGAAGGCCGCGAACGCGAACGCTTCCGCCGTGACGGCAAGTGGCACGACCTCATCGTCATGAGCCTCCTCGAAGGCGAACTCGTCGAGGACTGATCACCACGGGCCTGCGCACGTGAGTGGCTTACTTGGCCCCAGGGACCAAGTAAGCCACTCACGTGGGGTCAGGCCTGGAGTTCGAACCAGGATGGGGCGTGCGGGGTGACGAGCAGGCGAAGGCCGGCCTCGTCGAGCAGGCGGCTGCCCTTGGCGGCGTTGCAGCGGGCGCAGCAGGCCACGGTGTTGAGCCAGCTGGTGCGGGCGCCGCCGCGAGAGAGGGGCAGGACGTGGTCGACGGTGTCGGCGGGCCGGCCGCAGTAGGCGCAGCGGTGGTGATCCCGTTGCAGCACACCGCGACGGGACCAGCGGGGCGGGCGGCTGTAGCGCCACTTCATGACGACGTAGCGAACGAGCCGGACGACCCGCGGCAGCGGGTAGTGCCCGAACTTGGCGCCGGTGTCGGCCTCGTGGATCTCGGCGACCCGGCGGACGAGCATGCGGACGGCATGGGGGACCGACACGGTGTGCAGCGGTTCCATGCTCGCGTTGAGCACCAGTACGCCCACGGCGGACCACCTCCCTTCGAGGCGCAATCGTCGCCGTGGCAAGGGGAGGAGTCAACGCCATTACGGATCAGTCCAAAGAGGACAGTGCGCCGAAGACGGCCCGGATCCGGGGCAGGTGTTCCCGCCCGCGCCGGGTGCCGATGTGCACGGAGTTGACGACGGGCTGCGCGGGCCGGTGCAGCACGGCCAGTCGGCCGGCGGCGAGGTGCTCCTCGACCAGATAGTGCGGGGCGACGGTCAGGCCGGCGCCGGCGAGCACGGCGGCGACGACGGAACGGAAGTCGTTGACGATGAGCGCGGGCGCGGGCGGCCGAATGGCCCAGCACTCCCGGAAATACCGCCGAGCCATGGGCATCTCCTCGGAGTAGCCGACGAAACGCCGCTCCTGCCCCGGTTCGTACGGCTCGTCGCCGGCCGGCCCGACCAGCAGGAACCGCTCCTCCAACAGCGGCACGAGATACATCCGCCGGGTGGGCACGCCCTCGATCTTGGTCAGCAGCGCCACGTCGATCTCGTCCCGCAGCACGGCCTGCACGAGATCGGGCGACAGCCCGACCCGGCACCGCACGGTGAGCCCTTCGGCCAGCAGCGGCGACATCCGGGTGACCACGAACCGTTCGAGCAGGTCGACGGGCGCGCCGACAAAAACGGGGCCGGCGCCGGACAGGGTGGCGGAGCGCAGACCGTCCAGGGCGCCCTCGAGGGCGTCGATGTGCTCGGCGACCTCGGCGGCCAGGCTGTGCCCGGCCTCGGTGGGCGTGATGCCCCGCCCGGCCCGTCGGAACAGCGGCCGCCCGACCGATTCCTCGATGGCCTTGAGATGATGCGACACGGCGGGCTGGGACAGCCGTAGCGCCTCGGCCGCCCGGGCGACCCCGCCGGTCCGGTACACGCTCAGGAACGACCGCAGGGCAACCAGTTCGGGACGGTTCGACACCCGAACCAGCTTATTTCACCCCGGCCAGCGCGAAGAACTCCTGCCGCGACCGCGCGTCGGAACGCAGCGTGCCGAGCATGGTGGAGGTGACGGTGCTGGAGCCGGAGGCCCGCACGCCGCGCAGGGTCATGCAGGTGTGCTCCGCCTCGATGACCACGCCGACGCCCTTGGGCTGCAGCTGGGCCGACAGCCAGTCGGCGACCTGCTTGGTCAGCCGTTCCTGCACCTGCGGCCGGCTGGCGAAGTGCTCGACGACACGGGCCAGTTTGGACAGTCCGAGGATGCGCGCGTCGGGCAGGTAGCCGACGTGCGCGACGCCGACGAACGGCAGCAGGTGGTGCTCGCACACCGACCGCACCGGGATGCTGCGGGCCAGCACCAGTTCGTCGTAGCCTTCGTCGTTGGGGAACGTGGTCAGGTCGAACGGGCGCGGCGAGAACAGCTCGGCGTAGGCCCGGACCATCCGGCCGGGCGTGGCGCGCAGGCTCTCGTTGTCGGTGTCGACACCGAGGGCGCGCAGCAGGTCGCCGGCGGCGCGTTCGGCGGCGTCGAGGTCGACGCCGGCAGTGTGCTCGGGCACGACCCGTAACGCGTGCATGCCGCCTCCTTCGCTCCAGTTTCGCCAATAGATGTTGGTCTTATCAACGTCGCAGGTCAAGAAGTGTGGTTGCGGACACGCTCGTAGGCGATATTCTGGTTAGGGTGAGCACCGATCGGGCGATCAGCGCCGTGGCCGCCCTCGACGACGACCTGCGTCGCGGCATGTTCGACTTCATCCGCGCCGCCCGCCACCCGGTGACCAGGGACGAGGCAGCCTCGGCGGTCGGCATCTCCCGCAAGCTGGCCGCGTTCCACCTGGACAAGCTGGTCGACGCCGGCCTGCTACGGGCCCATTACGAGGGCGCGGGCCGGGTCGGCCGGGCGCCCAAGGTGTACGAGCCCTCGGACGTGGACGTGCGGGTCAGCATCCCGGCCCGGCAGTACGACCTGCTGGCCGACATCCTGATCGACGCGGTGCTGAGCGACGACCCGCGCGGCGCGGCCGAGCCGATCGCCGCCGAGCGCGGCCGCGAGATCGGGGTGGCCGAGCGCGAGGGGGAGCGGCCGGGGCGGCTGGGCACCGAGCGGGCGCTGACGATGACCTGTCGGCTGCTGGCCCGGCACGGCTTCGAGCCGCTGCGGGACACACCGACCACGGTGCGGTTGCGTGACTGCCCGTTCCATCCGCTCGCGGGCAAGGCTCGCGACCTGGTGTGCGGCATCAACCGGGCGTTCCTGGCGGGGATGATCGACGGCCTCGAGGCCCGGACGGTGGAGGCGGTGCTCGCGCCGGGCGGCGCCGGGGCCTGCTGCGTCGAGCTGCGGCCGCGGCAGGAGGACTGAATTTCCCTCCCATTGGAATGTATATCCGATGGGGGACTTGCCGCAAGGCCCCGGGGTGCCCGCACAATCACCTCCCGTAAGTCCACGAACCACGGGGGTATTTCGCATGCGCGTGCTGCTGTCGACCATCGGGTCGCGCGGTGACGTCCAACCGGTCGCGGCCCTGGCTTTGCGGCTGCGGGAAATAGGGCACGAGGCGCGGCTGTGTGCGCCGCCGGATTTCCGGGAATGGATCGAAGGGCTGGGCATCGACTTCGTGCCGCTCGGTCCCGAAGTTCGGCCCGCGACCAAGCCGGACTCCGAGGTCCGGCGGCTCGGGGCCACCCCGGAGGGGCGGAAACAGCTGATGGAAGGCACGGTGGCCACCCAGTTCGAGACGCTGCTGCCGGCCGCCGACGGCTGCGACGTCGTGCTGGGCTGGTCGGCACTCCAGTTGGCCGCGCCGTCCGTGGCGGAGAAACTCGGTATTCGCCACGTCTACGCCGTATTCTGCCCCAATCAACTCCCTTCCGGGCAGCATGCGCCGGCGCCGGTGCCCGCCTGGGAACAGCCGACGGGCGTCGACAATCGCACCTTGTGGGAGCTGGAATCGCAGCGCTGGAACGAGCAGTGGCGGCCGGCGGTCAATTCCAACCGGGAAAAGATCGGGTTGCCTCCGGTCGAGGACGTGCTCAGCCACATGAACTCGCCGCGGCCGTGGCTGGCGGCGGACCCGGCGATCGGGCCGTGGCCGGAGCCGAGTGACCTCGATGTGGTGCAGACGGGCGCGTGGCTGATGAAGGACACCCGTCCGCTGCCCGACGAGCTGGCCCGGTTCCTGGACGCCGGCGAGCCGCCGGTGTTCTTCGGGTTCGGCAGCACCGGCACCGCCGGGCTGGAGGTCGCCCAGACGATGCTGGAGTCGGCGCGGGCGCTCGGCCGGCGGGCGGTGATCTCCAGCGGCTGGTCGGACCTGGAGCTGGCGGCCGGCGCCGAGGACGCGATTGTCATCGGCGAAGCCAACTTCCAGGGCTTGTTCCCACGGGTGGCGGCGGCCGTGCACCACGGCGGATCCGGCACCACCACGGTGACCTCGATCTCGGGCACGCCGCACGTGATCGTGCCGCACCGCTACGACCAGTTCTACTGGGCTCAGCGGGTCGAAGAGCTCGGCATCGGCGCTGAGCACCGGGGCACCGAGCCGACCGTGGCGTCGCTGACCGCGGCGCTCGACCGCGTGCTGCGGCCCGAGGTGGCGGCGAACGCGAAGGCGGTCGCCGCCACGATGGCGTCCGACGGCGTGGAGATCGCCGCCGACCTGCTCGTCAACGGCTAGGAAACCTCAGGAAACACTGCGGTCCCGGCCGGCCCAGTGCCGGGACCGCAGCTCCCGCTTGAGGACCTTGCCCGCCCCCGACAGCGGCAGCACCTCGATGAACTCGATGCTGCGCGGGGCCTTGTAGCCGGCGATGTGCTCCTTGACGTGATCGCGTAGCTCGTCGACGGTCGGCCGTACACCGTCGACTGCCACCACCACGGCGTGCACGCGCTCGCCCCACTCCCCGTCCGGCACGCCGATCACCGCGCACGCGGCCACCGCCGGGTGCTTGGCCAGGGCGTTCTCCACCTCGGCCGAGTACACGTTCTCGCCGCCGGACACGATCATGTCCCGCAGCCGGTCGACCAGGAAGACGAAGCCGTCCTCGTCCATGTAGCCGGCGTCGCCGGTGTGCAGCCAGCCGCCGCGCAGGGCCTGGGACGTCTCCTCGGGCCGGTTCCAGTAGCCGAGCATCACGTTGTCGCCGCGGGCCACGACCTCGCCTATGTCGCCGCGCGGCACCTCGACATCGTGTTCGTTCACGATGAGAACTTCGACGTGCGGCGCGGCGCGGCCGGCGGATCGGCGCAGGCGGGGCACCTGGTGCGCGTCGGGGCCGAGCAGGGTGGCTATCGGCGCCAGCTCGGTCATGCCGTAGGCCTGCGTGAACTCGGTGTCGGGCAAGCGTTTCGTCGAGCGGTCGAGGAGGGCGTCCGAGATCGGCGACGCGCCGTAGGCCAGCCGGCGCAGGCTGGACAGGTCGTGCTCGGCCGTCGCCGGCGAGTCGACCAGCAACTGGAGCATCGTCGGGACCACCAGCGTGTCCGTCACCCGATGCCGCTCGATCGCGTCGGCCATACCCACCGGAGTGAACGGCGACAGCAGCACGTGCGTGCCGCCGACGACGTTGTGCAGCAGCCAGCCGCTGAGGGCGGCGAGGTGGAACATCGGCGCCACGTGCAGGTATCGACCGCCGGGCACCGTGTTGGTGGCGGCCACCGCGCCCAGCGCCGACACCATCATGTTGTTGTGGCTGAGCATCACGCCCTTGGGCTGCGCCGTGGTGCCGCCGGTGTAGAAGATGCCGGCCAGCGAGTCACCGCCGCGCCGGGCGTCCGGCGCCGGCTCGTGGTCGGCGATCAGCCGGTCGACGGCCGCCGCACCCTCGATGACGTTTTCCAGACAAGGGGCCAATTCCCGCAGTTGCGGCGCCATCGGCGCGAACGTGTCGTCCACGTACAGCACGCGGGTGTCCGAGTCCCGGAGCGAGAACGCGATCTCGTTCGCCGACCACCTCGTGTTGATCGGCATCAGCACCGCGTCCGCCCACGGCACCGCCAGCAGAAACTCGTGATATATGTCCGAATTCAGCGCCAGTAGGCCGATCCGGTCACCTTGCCGGACCCCCAGGTCGGTCAGCGCCGCCGCCAGCCGGGCCACCCGATCCACGCTCTCGGCCCAGGTCCGCACCCGGTCGCCGAAGATCGTCGCCGTCAGGTCCGGGGTCTGCTGCACGGCGTGGTGCACGCTCTGGGTCAGCTGCACGGGTCGGCCTCCATCCGTATCGACCTCCATTGGTAGCCGATGCGGCGGACCCGGGGCGACAGCCGAGACCCGAGGGGCGGTTTCTCGGTCCCTATCGGCCACGAAGTGGTTGTCAGGGCAGAGTTTTCCGGATGATCGGGTCTGGGGGCCGGTCAGGGCAAGGGGAGGGCCGCACGGCTGGATCCGCTCGCCGCAACGGATCTGCGGCAGCGGCACCTCGACGTCGGATTCGGTCCACTGTGGAGGGATATCGGCCGGGGCCGCCATCGGATCCAGTCGGCCGCATCCCGTGTGACCTGCCCGCCTTGCCGTCTGGCGCTGGTCGACGCTATACAACGTATCACATACTGTATACAATCGAACGGCGGGAATGTGGTGAAGACCTCAGTAAGAAGGCGGGACGGGTGGTTGACGACCCAGGTCGATGGCTGACTGACCGCGGCCGGCCACCGGGCAGGTCGGTGGGACTGGGCGACCGGCAAGGAAGCGGCTGCCGAGGCCGGGGGACGCGTGAACGGACAGGGAATCGGACCAGATCGATCGGTCGGCGGGGTGGGGCCGGGCGGTGTGATCGACGACTGCGGGCAGGTGAGACCGATGGCAACCGAGGTGACCGACTTCTACGGCCGGCGGTACCGGGTCGGCGAGAGCGACCGGGAGCTGCTGGGCCATTCCAGGAACTGGGTGCTGGCGGCGGCGTGCGTGGCGATGATGGTCACCGGCGCGGGCCAGTACGGGTTCGGGCTGATCGTGGGCGGCGGGCAGTACTGGCTGCTGGCGATCTGGGTGGCGACGCAAGCGGTTGCGGTGTTTCCGCTGGCGTTGCTGCGGGAGCGGCTGACCGTGCGGCCGCCGGTGGCGATGGTGGCGGGCGCGGTGCTGACGGCGGTGGGGGATCTGTTCGCGGGACCCTGGTCGGCGGTGCTGGGCGGACTGGGCGCGGCGATCGTCTACGGCACGTGCCTCGCGGTGGTGGCGAAGTGGTTCCCGGAGCGGCGAACGCAGCTGGGCCTGGTGAGCGGGTCGTTCGCGGCGGGGGCGGTGCTGTTTGCGACCCCGTTGCCGATCATCGCGGTGGTGGTGATTACGGTGTGCGGCTTCTTCCTCAAGGAGCCGCCGAAGCAGTGGTGGCCGCAGAGCCCGGACCCGAGGACATGGGCGCTGGACAAGAACGTGAACCTCAGCCTGCGGCACAGCCGCCCGGCGATCCGCCGGTACACGCCGGGGGAGCTGCTGCACTGCCCGACGTATGCGCTGATGTACGTGCTGGTGGCCTGCGCGGCGGCGGCCTGGCTGTTCGACGTGGCGTTCATGGCGGCCTTCGTGACCACCAGCGGCTGGGGGTACGCCTTCGCGGTGGTGGCGGTCTGCCTGCTGACGCTGTCCAGCGGCGTGGCCCGGTGGGCGACGGGCTGGGCCGGGGAGCGCTTCGGTGTGGGCCGGGTGGTCCGCGGGGCGCTGGGCCTGGGCGCTCTCGGCCAGTTGCTGCTGATTGTGGCCGGCCAGCAGCAGACCCCGGTGCTGCTGGCGTTGGCGGCGCTGCTGGTCGGCGCGGGCGCCGGCTGCTGCTACGCCCTGCTGCCGGCCCTGGTCGAGGTGCACTTCGGCGATCAGGCGGGACTGCTGAACTTCGGCCTGGTCTACAGCGCGAAGGCGGTCGGCGGGATCGTCGGCGTCGGCGTGGCGGCGTCCATCGTCGGCCTGTACGGCTACGCGGCCGGGTTCCTGCTTGCGGCCGGCCTCGGCGTGGTGGCGGCGGTGGCCAGCGGCTTGCTGCGCCAACCGGGCGTGCCCCGGCTGCTGGTGCCGGCCTGACCGAGCATCCTTCGTGTTGACCGGGTGCTGACTACGCTGGGCCGATGTTCAAGCCGGCTCAGCTGGAGAGCTTCCTGGCCGTCGCGCAGACGCTCAGCTTCACCCAGGCCGCCGACGAGCTCGGCGTCCGCCAGTCGACGATCAGCCAGCACGTGCGGCAGCTGGAGGCGATCGTCGGCAAGCAGCTGTTTCTGCGGGACACGCACACCGTCGAGCTGACGCCGGAGGGCGAGGCCATGGTCGGCTTCGCCCGCACCATCGTGGACACCGGCCGGGAGGCGGTCAGCTTCTTCGCCGGGCCGCAGCTGCGCGGGCGGCTGCGGTTCGGCGCGTCGGAGGACTTCGTCGCCACCTACCTGACCGACGTGCTGCGGGACTTCCGGCGGCGGCATCCGGCGGTGGAACTGGAGCTGACAGTCGGGCTGAGCGGCGAGCTGCACCGGAAGTTGGAAGCTCGCCAACTGGACCTGGTTTTCGGCAAACGGCAACTGGGCGCGGTGCACGGCCAGCTGGTGTGGCGGGACCGGCTGGTCTGGGTCGGGGCCGAGGGGACGAAGGTCGACCCGACCGCGCCGGTGCCGCTGATCCTGTACCCGGAGCCGAGCGTCAGCCGCGCGCAGGCGTTGGAAACCCTTCAGTGGCACGGCCGGCAGTTCCGCGTCGCCTGCACCAGCACCAGCCTGAGCGGGCTGCGCGCGGCCGTGCTGGCCGGACTGGGCGTGACCGCTCACACCCGCAGCCTGATCCCGCACGATCTCGTGGAACTCGGTCCGCAGCACGGTCTTCCGGCGCTCGGCGAGATCGAGTTCGTGCTGTCGCCGCCGCCGCGGCTGCGGACCGAACCCGCGCGGGCGCTGGGGGCGGCGATCGTCGCGGACGCCAACAGACTGCGCCGCGCACGCTAGAATGGCCGCCTACGGTCGCATCGAGGGGAGTGCCCTCCACATGGGTAGGCGGTTCGGCGGAACCACCACGGTCGACCAGGTCCTGCGTGAACTGCGGCGCGGTGACTTCCTGCATCCGGACGTACGCGTTGTGTGCCAACGGCTGTCGCGGGACCGCGGCCGCCCGCTGCACCTGATCCCGCTGCCGCTGCGCACCTCGATCAGCGGCGCCTGGCTGGGCATGCCGGACGCGGATTACGTTGTCTACCAGTCGGTCGGATCCAGCCCGCTGCACCAGATCCACGTGATCTGGCACGAGATCGGGCACATGCTCCTGCCCGGTCACGCCCGCACCTGCGATGTGGACCCGGCGACCCGGGACGTGTTGATGAAGGTGCTGAACGCGTTGGTGCCCAACCTCAGTCCGGCCGTGCTGAGCCGGATCCTGGGCCGTGGCGGCTTCACGGACCAACAGGAGATCGAGGCGGAGGTGTTCGCCGGCGCCGCGGTGTGCGCCCTGGGCGAGCCGGCCCCGGATTCGGGGCACCGCGACCTGACCGAGGCCGAGGCGCAGATCGTGGACGCGCTGGTCCGAGAACTGCGCGTCTGACCGTGCTGACCTTCGCGCTCGTGGTGACCGTGGTGGTGGCCGCCGTCGCGCTGACCACCCGGCTGCGCATGTTGGTGCGGGTGACCGTCGACCGGCGGCCCGGTCATGTGCTGGCGCTGGGCTTCGCCGCGTGGTTTCTGGCTGTGCCACTGGAGATCGCCACCATCGCGGTGGAGGTCGACCGGTGGGCCGGCTGGGCGCTGACCTGGCCGCTGCTGCGGGTCATCGCCTGCGCCGGCGGGTTCTTCACCCAGACCTTCTTCCGGCTGGCCACCTCCGACCGCGCCGATCCGGCGCAGCGTGCCCGGGTCACCTGGCTGGTGCGCCGTTCGGCCCTGTTCGGCGTGACCGCGGTGGCCGTCGGTCTGATCCTGTTCGCCGCGATGCCGCACGACGTTCTCTTCGCCAGCGGGCCGGCCGGTCGGATGATCACACCGGGTCCGGTGTATCCGGTCGCGGAGCTCGCGAACCTGGTCATCTTGAGCTATTTCGCCTACGCCATCGCGAGCATCACCTCGGAGTCGTGGCGGTGGGCGACCAAGGCCGACGTGCCGTGGCTGCGGCGGGGTCTGCGCATCCACACCGTCGGCTGCGTGTTCGGGCTCGTCTACTGCGTGCACGTGGCCGTGTACCAGATCGCCGAGATGGCCGGGATCTTCCCGCCGTGGTCGGAGCTGGAGGGTGACGGCGCGTTCGTCACGATGTGTCTGCTGCCGGCGTTCGTCGGCGTGACCGCGCCGATGTGGGGGCCGCGACTGGACGGCCTGGCCCGCGCGGCCCGGCACTACCGGCACCGGCGGCTGCTGTATCCGTTGTGGCGGCGGCTGAGCGGTTCCGTGGTGCGGCTGGATCCGCCGAAGACCGAGTGGCACGACCGGTTGCGGCTGTGGCCGGGGCAGCAGCACGCGCTGGTCTACCGGCGGGTCATCGAGCTGTGGGACGGGCTGCTGGCCTCGCATCCCACCATGTTCGGCGGGGGCGGGCTGGAGGATCCCGACCTGGCCCGGGACATCGACTGGTGGCTGGAGATCGCCCGGGCCACCCAAGTTCGCCCGATTGCCGACGTGTTGGCCGAGTATCAAGGACAGTTGTGACCGAGCTTGCGAGGGCACCATTGAGCACAGTGGCCTTGGTCGCAGACTCGCCGAGCGCTAGCGAGGTGGGACTGTGACCGATGAGCTCGATGCCGCCGGCATCCGCGACCCCCAGCTGCGCGCGTGTTACCTGCGCTGCAAGCGATTGCTGGCCGAGCACGACAAGTCGTACTACCTGGCCTCGCTGCTGCTGCCGCCGGCGCGGCGGCCGTTCGTGCACGCCATCTACGGCTTCGCCCGACATGCCGACGAGATGGTCGACGGCGCCGACGCCGCCGGCTTCGAGCCGTGGCGGGACCGGATCCTGGCCGAGCTGACCGCCGGCGAGACCGAGGACGAGTTCGGCCGGGCGCTGCTGCACACCATCCGGACCTGGGACATTCCGTTGCGGCACATCGAGGATTTCCTGGCCGCCATGGCCTCGGACCTGACCGTGACCTCGTACGAGACGTATGCCGATCTCGAGGTCTACATGCACGGCGCCGCCGCCACCCTCGCGCTCCAGTTGGCGCCGGTGCTCGGCGCGCGGACCGACGAGGCGGTCGAGGCCATGCGGTTGATGGGGATCGCCTTCCAGCTCACCAACATCCTCCGCGACGTCGGCGACGACCTCCGGCGCGGCCGCGTCTACCTGCCCGGCGAGGACCTGCGGCGCTTCAACGTGACCGAGATCGAGCCGGGGCGCCGGTTCCGCGAGCTGATCAAGTACGAGATCGCCCGCACCCGGTCGTTCTACCGGCGGGCCCGGGCCGGGATGCCGCTGCTGGATCCGGTGGGCCGGCCGACCGCGCTGGCCGGCATGCGGCTGTACGGCGGAATCCTCGACGCCATCGAGCGTTCGGGCTACGACGTGATCGCCCAGCGGGTCAGCGTGGGGACGGCCCGGCAGCTGGCGATCGCCGTGCCGGCCTACCTCCGGTCACTGCTGGCCCGGGTTTCCTGAATCCTGATCGGCTGACTCGCGGTCGGTCCGCCGCAGCTCCAGCACCTGCTCCAGCAGGACTTTCGCCGCCTCGGCCAGCTGGCCGCTGTCCTGCTCCAGCAGCATCGCCCGCAGCGCGAAGGCCAGCACGCCCTTGTCCCGCCACTCGGCCAGCCGCATCAGGTCGCGGTGGATGCCCGCGACCTTCTCCGCCGCCTGCGGCGTGGTCGGGGCGAGGAAGTACACCGGGTCCAGGTCGAAGAACGCGGCCAGGCCCTGCACCACGTTCACGGTCGGATTGTCCCGCTCCCCGTTGCGCAGCAGGCCGAGGTAGGACCCCGTGACCTTCACGCCCAGTTCGCCCAGCGCCGCGGCGACTTCGGTGTTCCGGTACTCCGGCCCGTCGGGTCCGTTCGGCCGCACGGCGTCGAACGCGGCGTTGAGCTTGTCCCGGAAGCTCAGCATCGCCCGTCCCCCACTCCGCTCAACTGATGTCCACGCACCGGCGTCGACTGCCCCAAGAGTAGTTGACACACCTGGTGGTTTCCATAGACTGGCAGCATCGCGGTCAACTGGTCTTGTCACTGGGGACCGCAACCAGGGGGAGTTGGTTGAGTCGAATGGACAACGCGCCCGGCGAGGGGCGGGCATGGTGTCCAGGGGAGAGGTGCGACTCGACCAGCGGGGTGGTTCCTGCTCGACCCGGGGGAGGGCCGAGCAGGAACCACTGTCGGGTCACGACACGAACTGCCGCTCCATGGCTGCCAGGAATCGGCGGGGCTCGTCCACGGTGATGTGCAGGTGGCGGACGCCGGCCAGGCGGGGGTCGTCGACGGGGTCGATGTGCACGGCGATGTTGGCGTCGCCGTAGGCGTAGAGGGCGGTGTCGCCGTCGACCTTGAGGCCGGAGCGCAGGATGTTGGGGCGCGCGTGCGGCTTGACGGACGTGATGGCGGACAAGGGAATCGTGAGCTCGCTGAAGGTGCTGTCCCGCAACACGAGCGCGTCGGGGAGCAGTTGGTGCGGGCGGGTGGTCAGCGAGGCGAGCAGGCCGAGGATCCAGAGCACGCCGTAGACGTGCAGGGCCAGCAGCAGCCAGGGCCAGAAGGTGCCGGGCAGCACGGCCCCCAGCACGAACTCGACGACCAGACCCTCCACAATGGACATTGCGAGCAGGACGTGGACCAGCGGCCGGAAACCGCGGCCGTAGGCAAAGGCGGACGGGTCTTCCGGGCGGCGCAGGGCCCACGCGACCAAGCAGCGGATCATGGCATGTCCTGCTTCCAGTAGGAGAACATCAGCCGCAGGCAGCGCGCCTGGGCCGGGGACATGTCGGCGCTGATGGCGGCCAGCAGCGCGTCCGGATCGGCGTCCACGGCCTGGAGTTCGGGCGGCAGCATGGCGACGATGGCCGGGCCGAAGTCCCGGGCCCGGTCGGCGATGTCGGTGACGGCCGGGTCATTGGGGGAGGCGTCGACCAGCCGCTCGAAGTCGGCCTGCACGGCCAGCATCCGCTCCCGTAGGTCGGAGTCGGCGAACACCGAGTGGTACAGGTCGAGGTTGCCGGTCATGGACTCCATGACTTCGGCGGCGAGGATTTCCCGATCGCGGCCGGGATAGTCGGTGAGGGAGTCGATCACGGTGAGCAGTGCCGGGGAGCGCAGGTCGCCGTCGGCGGCGAGCAGGTCGGCGATGGCCGCGCGCTGGCCGGCGATGCGCTCCTGCTGGGCGGCCAGGTCGCCGTCGATCTCACGCAGGATCTCGACGAGGTCCCGGTTCCGGTCGCCGGACAGCGCGTCGGCGACCTCCTCCAGCGACAGCCCGAGTTCGGCCAGCCGCCGGGCCCGCAGCAGCAGCACGAGATCCCGCAACTCGTAGCTGCGGTACCCGTTCTCCCGCCGCCGCGGCTCCGGCAGCAGTCCGATCCGGTGGTAGTGCCGCACCGTGCGCGGCGTCACCCCGGCCAGCCCCGCGAGTTCCCCGATTCGCATGGGTCCAGTAAAAACCTTGACGCTACGACAAGGTCAAGTCGATCACCCGGTGAGCAGGTCCCGGGCCAGCCGGGCGGTCTCGCCGGGGGTGCGGCCGACGGCGATGCCGGCGGCCTCCAGGGCGACCTTCTTGGCCTCGGCGGTGCCGGCGGAGCCGGACACGATGGCGCCGGCGTGGCCCATGGTCTTGCCCTCGGGCGCGGTGAAGCCGGCCACGTAGCCGACGACCGGCTTGGTGACGTGCTCGGAGATGTAAGCGGCGGCCCGCTCCTCGGCGTCGCCGCCGATTTCGCCGATCATGACGATGAGCTCGGTCTCCGGGTCGTCCTGGAACGCTTGCAGGGCATCGATGTGGGTGGTGCCGACGATGGGGTCGCCGCCGATGCCCACGGCGGTGGAGCAGCCGAAGTCCCGCAGCTCGTGCATCAGCTGGTACGTCAGCGTGCCCGACTTGGAGACCACGCCGACCCGGCCGGGCTTGGTGATGTCGGCCGGGATGATGCCGGCGTTGGACTTGCCGGGGCTGATCACGCCGGGGCAGTTGGGCCCGATGATCCGGGTCCGGCCGCCGGATTCCACGGCATGGGCCCAGAACGCGGCGGTGTCGTGCACGGGGATGCCCTCGGTGATCACCACGGCCAGCCCGATGCCGGCGTCGATCGCCTCGATGGCGGCGTCGCGGGCGAAGGCCGGCGGTACAAAAAGGACGGACACGTCGGCTCCGGTCTGGAACACGGCCTCGGCCACGGTGCCGAAGACCGGTAACGACGTGCCGTCGAAGTCCATGCGCTGCCCGGCTTTGCGGGCGTTCACGCCGCCGACGACGGTCGTGCCGGCCCGGAGCATACGGGCAGTGTGCTTGCTGCCCTCGGCGCCGGTCATGCCCTGCACCACGACCCGGCTGCCCTCGTCGATGAAGATCGCCATGTCACGCTCCCCGCGCCGCGAGCCGCGCGGCCGTGCCCGCGGCGTCGTCCATCGTTTCCACCATGGTCACCAGCGGATGCCCGGCCTCGGTGAGAATCTGCCGGCCCCGCTTGACGTTGTTGCCGTCCAGTCGGACCACGAGCGGTTTCGTCGCGCGTGGGCCGAGCATGTCCAGCGCTCGCACGATGCCGTCGGCCACCGCGTCGCACGCGGTGATGCCGCCGAACACGTTCACGAACACGCTGCGCACGTCCGGGTCACCGAGGATGATCTCCAGCCCGTCGGCCATCACCTGGGCCGACGCGCCGCCGCCGATGTCCAGGAAGTTGGCCGGCCCGGCCCCGCCGGCCTGGGCCACGACGTCCAGAGTGGACATCACCAGCCCGGCCCCGTTGCCGATCACGCCGACGTCGCCGGTCAGCTTGACGTAGTTGAGCCCCTTGGCCCGGGCGGCCTGTTCCAGCGGGTCGCCGGCGGTGGAGTCCGCCGGCCGGCCGGAGTGCCGGAACGCGGCGCTGTCGTCCAGGGTCACCTTGCCGTCCAGTGCGATGATCTCGCCGGATTCAGTGCGCACCAACGGGTTCACCTCGACCAGCGTGCAGTCCTCGCGGACGAACACGTCCCACAGCTTGACGATGACCTCCGCCGACGCGGCCGGCAGCCCGGCCGCCTGGGCGATGTCTCCGGCCAGCGCCAAGTTCATGTCCCGGACCGGACGTCGGATCAGCGCCTCGGGCCGGGTCGCGGCGACCTCCTCGATGTCCATGCCGCCTTCGGCCGAGGCCATCGCGAGAAAGGTCCGGTTCGCGCGGTCGAGCAGGAACGAGAAGTAGTACTCGTCGGCGATCTCGGACGCGGCGGTCACCAGCACCTTGTGCACGGTGTGCCCCTTGATGTCCATGCCGAGTATCGCCTCGGCCGCGGCCCGCGCCTCGGCGGGCGTGCCGGCCAGCTTGACGCCGCCGGCCTTGCCGCGGCCTCCGGTCTTGACCTGGGCTTTCACCACGACCGGTCCATCGATCGCCACCGCCGCCGCGTACGCGCCCGCGGGAGTGTCGGTGACCTCGCCGGGTGGCACCGGGACGCCGTGGCGGGCGAACAGGTCCCTGGCCTCGTGTTCGAACAGATCCAACGTGCGGCCCTCCTGTGAGCGCTGCGCGGGTGGGGGCTGATCTCGCCGGCGGGTGCGCTTTCCGCTGAGCGCCAAGGTCGCGAAATGTTCTCGCGTCGCTCTGGACACCGGGCCGGAACAGGCGTAAGCATATGCCTACTCCATATCGTATGCAATCTACAGTGCACCGCGGCCGGCGAGGAGTTGACCAGCATGGTGGGAACAGAACCCGTGGCAGAGGCCCAGACGGCGACCAGTCGGACGGCGAACGGATCCGGGCCCGCGCCGGCGACGATCTCGGGCGGCCACCTGGTCGCCAAGGCGCTCCGGGCCGAGGGCATCGACACCATCTTCACCCTGTGCGGCGGGCACATCATCGACATCTACGACGGCTGCGTCGACGAGGGCATCGAGGTCATCGACGTGCGGCACGAGCAGGTCGCCGCGCACGCCGCCGACGGCTACGCCCGCGTCACCGGCAAGCCCGGCTGCGCGGTCGTCACCGCCGGGCCCGGCACCACCGACGCGGTCACCGGCGTGGCCAACGCCTTCCGCGCGGAGAGCCCGATGCTGCTGATCGGCGGCCAGGGCGCGCTGACCCAGCACAAGATGGGCTCACTGCAGGACCTGCCGCACGTCGACATGATGGCCCCGATCACCAAGTTCGCGGCCACCGTGCCGGACACCGCCCGCGCGGCCGACATGGTCTCGATGGCGTTCCGGGAGGCGTTCAACGGCGCGCCCGGCCCCTCCTTCCTGGAGATCCCCCGGGACGTCCTGGACAACAAGGTGCCGGTGGAGAAGGCCCGCGTGCCGCAGGCCGGCCACTACCGGGCCTCCACCCGGCAGGCCGGCGACCCGGCCGCCGTGGAGAAGCTGGCGGACCTGTTGGCGCACGCCAAGAAGCCGGCGATCCTGCTGGGCAGCCAGGTCTGGACGACCCGGGCCACCGCCTCGGCGATCGAGCTGGTGCGCACGCTGAACATCCCGGCCTTCATGAACGGCGCGGGCCGCGGCACGCTGCCGCCCGGCGACCCGCACCACCTCCAGCTGTCCCGCCGCTACGCCTTCGACAACGCCGACGTGATCGTCATCGTCGGCACCCCGTTCGACTTCCGGATGGGTTACGGGCGAAGGCTCTCCGCCAAGGCCACGGTGGTGCAGATCGACCTGGACTACCGCACGGTCGGCAAGAACCGGGACATCGACCTGGGCATCGTCGGCGACGCCGACCTGATCCTGGCCGCGGTGACCGCCGCCGCGTCCGGCCGCGTCGACAACGGCGCCACCGGCCGCAAGCCGTGGCTGGAGGAGCTGCACAAGGTCGAGGAGCAGGCCCGGCAGAAGCGGTTGCCGCAGCTGCGTTCCGACGCCAGCCCGATCCACCCGTACCGGCTGGTGCACGAGATCAACGAGTTCCTCACCGAGGACTCGATCTACATCGGCGACGGCGGCGACATCGTCACCTTCTCCGGCCAGGTGGTGCAGCCCAAGTCGCCCGGCCACTGGATGGACCCGGGCCCGCTGGGCACGCTCGGCGTCGGAATTCCCTTCGTGCTGGCGGCCAAGCACGCCCGGCCGGACAAGGAAGTGGTGGCCCTGTTCGGCGACGGCGCGTTCTCCCTGACCGGCTGGGACTTCGAGACCCTGGTCCGCTACAACCTGCCGTTCGTCGGCATCGTCGGCAACAACTCCTCGATGAACCAGATCCGTTACGGACAGGCCCAGAAGTACGGCCTGGCCCGGGAACGCGTCGGCAACACGCTGGGCGACGTGCACTACGACCAGTTCGCGAAGATGCTGGGCGGCTACGGCGAGGAGGTGCGCGACCCGGCCGACATCGGCCCGGCGCTGCTGCGCGCCCGCGAGTCGGGCAAGCCGTCGCTGATCAACGTCTGGGTCGACCCGGACGCGTACGCCCCCGGAACCATGAACCAGACCATGTACAAGTGATGTGGCGGAGGTCGTGATGGGAAAGGCACTTGAGGGCGTGCGCGTCCTCGACATGACCCATGTGCAGTCCGGTCCCTCGTCCACCCAGCTGCTGGCCTGGCTGGGCGCGGACGTCATCAAGCTGGAGACTCCCGGCCGCGGCGACATCA
The DNA here is from genome assembly GCF_018263855.1 of Kutzneria sp. CA-103260. Taxonomy (GTDB): domain Bacteria; phylum Actinomycetota; class Actinomycetes; order Mycobacteriales; family Pseudonocardiaceae; genus Kutzneria. The sequence goes on from NZ_CP073318.1 coordinate 158,497, forward strand.
CCCGCGGGCAGCTGCGGGACCTCCCGGACGTGGACAGCCTCTACTTCACCATGCTCAACGCCAACAAGCGCAGCCTCACGCTGAACATGAAGAGCGAGGAGGGCAAGCAGATCTTCACCCGGCTGGTGTCCGAAGTGGACGTCCTGGTGGAGAACTTCGGGCCCGGCGTGGTCGACCGGTTCGGCTTCACCTGGGAACGCCTCAGCGAGCTCAACCCGCGGCTGGTCTACGCCTCCATCAAGGGTTTCGGCCCCGGCCGGTACGCGGACTTCAAGGCGTACGAGGTGATCGCGCAGGCGATGGGCGGCTCGATGAGCACCACCGGCTTCGAGCAGGGCCCGCCCACCGCCACCGGCGCGCAGATCGGCGACTCCGGCACCGGCATCCACCTGGTGGCCGCCATCCTGGCCGCGTTGTACCAGCGCACCAACTCCGGCCGCGGGCAACGGGTGCAGGTGGCCATGCAGGACGCGGTGCTCAACCTGTGCCGGGTCAAGCTGCGCGACCAGCAGCGGCTGGCCCACGGGCCGCTGGGGGAGTACCCGAACGAGAGCTTCGGCGACGAGGTTCCCCGCTCCGGCAACGCTTCCGGCGGCGGCCAGCCGGGCTGGGCGGTGCGCTGCGCGCCCGGCGGCCCCAACGACTACATCTACGTGATCATCCAGCCGCCGGGCTGGCGGCCGATCACCGAGCTGATCGGCAAGCCAGAGCTGGCCGACGACCCGCAGTGGGCCACGCCGGAGGCGCGACTGTCCAAGTTGGACAAGGTGTTCGCGATGGTCGAGGACTGGACCAGCGGACTGTCCAAATGGGATGTGATGGAGCGGCTCAACGCGGCCAACGTGCCGTGCGGGCCGATCCTGTCCACCCGGGAGCTGATCGAGGACGAGACGCTGGCCGAACTCGGCTCCGTGGTCCCGGTCCAGCATCCCGAGCGCGGCGAGTACAAGACCGTCGGCTGCCCGCTCAAGCTCTCCGACTCGCACGTGGAGATCACCCGCTCGCCGCTGCTGGGCGAGCACAACGCCGAGGTGCTCGGCGAACTGGGTTACGGCCCCGACCAACTGGAGCGGCTGCGCGCCGCCGGCGTGATCTGAGGGAGTGCCGCAGTGAGCAACTACGACCGCGAGGCGGTGCAGCGGGTGCTGGCGCAGGTCGCGGCGGACGGCCGCGACTCGCTGACCGCGCCCGAGGGCAAGATCGTCTGCGACGCCTACGGCATCAGCACACCGGACGAAGGCCTGGCCACCTCCTCCGAGCAAGCCGTGGAACTGGCTGAGCGGATGGGTTTCCCGGTGGTGCTGAAGATCGTCTCGCCGGACATCCTGCACAAGACCGAGGCCGGCGGCGTGCTGGTGGGCCTGGCCGACGCCGGCCAGGTGGCGCACGGCTACCGCACCATCATCGCCAATGCCAAGAGCTACAACCCGAATGCGGCGATCGTCGGCGTCCAGGTGCAGCAGATGCTGCCGGCGGGCCAAGAGGTCATCGTCGGGGCCACCACCGACCGGACCTTCGGCAAGATCGTCGCCTTCGGCCTGGGCGGCGTGCTGGTCGAGGTGCTCAAGGACGTCACGTTCCGGCTCGCGCCGACCGACCGTGAGCAAGCGCTCTCCATGATCGACGGCATCGCCGCGGCCGAGATCCTGCGGGGTGTGCGCGGCGCCGAGCCGGCTGACCGGGACGCCATCGCCGACCTGATCACCCGGGTTTCCGACCTGGTGACGGATTTCCCGCAACTGTCCGAAGTGGACCTCAACCCGGTGCTGGCCACGCCGACCGGGGCGACCGCGGTGGACGTGCGGGTGCTGGTCGACCCGGACGCCGCGGCCGAGCCGACCCGGTTCTCCCAGCAGGAGATCCTGGCCGCGATGAACCGCATCATGAAGCCGGCCGCGGTGGCGGTGATCGGGGCTTCGGCCGAGGACGGCAAGATCGGCAACTCGGTGATGAAGAACCTGGTCAACGGCGGCTACGCCGGGGATATCTACCCGATCAACCCCAAGGCCGCGGAGATACTGGAGCGCAAGGCCTTCGCCAGCATCGCCGACGTGCCCGGCGACGTGGACGTGGCCGTGTTCGCCATCCCGGCCAAGTTCGTGCCGCAGGCTCTGCGGGAAGCGGGCGAGAAGGGCGTGGCCGGCGCGATCCTGATCCCGTCCGGCTTCGGCGAGACCGGCAACCACGAGCTCCAGGACGAGGTTGTGCGGATCGCGCGGGAACACAACGTGCGCATCCTCGGGCCCAATATCTACGGCTACTACTACACGCCGGAGCACCTGTCCGCGACCTTCTGCACGCCGTACGACGTGCAGGGCGGCGTCGCGCTGTCCTCACAGAGCGGCGGCATCGGGATGGCCATCCTGGGCTTCAGCCGGTCCGCTCAGATGGGCGTGTCGGCCATCGTCGGCGTGGGTAACAAGGCCGACATCGACGAGGACGACCTGCTGACGTTCTTCGAGCACGACGACAACACCAAGCTGATCGCCATGCACCTGGAGGACCTCAAGGACGGCCGGTCCTTCGCCGAGACGGCCAAGCGGGTATCCAGGAAGAAGCCGGTCGTTGTGCTCAAGGCCGGACGCACCGCGCAGGGCGCCAAAGCGGCCAGCTCGCACACCGGAGCCCTGGCTGGCGACGACAAGGTGTACGACGACATCCTGCGGCAGAGCGGCGTCGTCCGCGCGCCCGGCCTGAACGACATGCTGGAGTACGCCCGCGGCGTGCCGCTGCTGCCCACGCCGAAGGGCGAGAACGTCGTGATCATCACCGGCGCCGGCGGCTCGGGCGTGCTGCTGTCGGACGCCTGTGTGGACAACGGCCTCACGCTGATGTCCATTCCGGACGATCTGGACGCGGCGTTCCGGGAGTACATCCCGCCGTTCGGCGCGGCCGGCAACCCGGTCGACATCACCGGCGGCGAACCGCCGTCCACCTACCGCAACACCATCGCGCTGGGCCTCGCCGACGAGCGGGTGCACGCGCTGATCCTGGGCTACTGGCACACCATCGTCACGCCGCCCATGGTCTTCGCCGAGCTCGTCGTCGACGTCGTCGAGCAGTACCGGGAACACGGCATCCACAAGCCGGTCGTGGCGTCGCTGTCGGGCGACGTCGAGGTCGAGCGGGCGGCCGAGTTCCTGTACCGGCACGGCATCGTGGCCTACCCGTACACCACGGAGAAGCCGGTCGCCGTGCTCGGGGCCAAGTACCGCTGGGCCAGAGAGGCGGGACTGATGGAGGGCTGACACACGACCAGTCGGGAGGCATGATGCCGGTCCAGACCTAGCAAGCGCACGCAGATCGATCACACGCCATCGGAGGACACAGGGGACCTGGGGATTCGCAAAGACGCGAAAGAGGCTCTGATGACCACAAGTTCCACCAGTTACAGGGAGTTGACTGACGACAACGGCAGGGTCTACCGGATCGGCGAGAGTCCCCACGACCTCATGGGACGCTCCCGGGCCTGGATGGTCTGGTTACCCTGGATCGCGATGATCGCGGTGAGCGTGTTCGAGTACGGCTGGGGCGCCGTGGTCGGCACGCTGCAGACGAAGAACGGATGGTCGCTGACCGAGGTGTTCTGGTTGGCGACGGTGTGGGCGGTCTTCCAGGCCGCCGTGGCGTTCCCGGCGGGTCGGCTGCGGGAGCGCAACAAGTTCTCGGCTCGTTCGGCAATGTTGTTGGGCGCGGTGTTGTCGGGCGTCGGGTACTTCACGATCGCCTTCAGCGGCAGTCTCGGGTTGGCTTTCCTCGGTTACTCGGTCTGCGGCGGTGTCGGCGCCGGCCTGGTCTACGCCACCTGCATCAACATGGTCGGCAAGTGGTATCCGGAGAAACGCGGCGCCCGCACGGGTTTTGTCAACGGCGGCTTCGCGTACGGCTCGGTGCCGTTCATCTACGTCTTCGCCGCGGTGCTGACGCCGAGCGACACCACCCAGATCCTGTCGCTGATCGGCCTGTACATGCTGATCGTGGTGGCCGCCTGCGGCCTGCTGTTCCGGGACCCGCCGAAGAACTGGTGGCCGGAGCACATCGATCCGAAGGAGTGGGTCCGCAACACCAAGGCCAACAAGAGCTTGGCCAAGAACCCGCCCGCGGTGCGGCAGTACTCGCCGCGGGAGGCGATCCGCACCGGCATGCTGCCGCTGATGTGGCTGACGCTGGTGATCATCGGCGGCGTGTCGCTGTTCGGCATCAACTTCCAGGTGCCGTTTGCGAAGGCCAGCGACTTCGGGCCGTTCGTGGCGGCGTCCGCGGCCGGCATTCTGTCCATTGTGAACGGAACCGGCCGCGCGCTGGTCGGCTGGGCGTCGGACTTCCTCGGCCGCAGGCAGACGCTCACCGTGGTGCTGCTGATCGCCGCCGTCGCGCAGTTCGGCGTGCTCTACGCCGGGAACACACACAACATCGGGCTGTTCATGGTGTTCGCGTTCCTGGTGGGCTTCGGCAGCGGGGCGTTCTACCCGCTGTTCGCGGCCCTGGTGCCGGACTACTTCGGCGAGAACCACAACGCCACCAACTACGGCATCGTGTACAGCGCCAAACTGGTCGGCGGGGTCGGCGGCGGCGGCCTCGGCGCGATGGTGGTCGACGCGTGGGGCTACACCGGCGCCTATGTGCTGTCCGGCTGCATCGCCGTTGTCGCCGCCGGCCTCACACTGTTCCTGCACCAACCGGGACGTCCGAAGTCCAAGACCGCGGTGTCGGCCGCGGCCTCGAACTTCGGCGCCCCAACCACCGCCTAGCTGCTCGCTTGAGCCTGACGCTCGTTGTGGTAGGCCAGCCGGGTTCGTTCCGTGTGGACGGTCATGATCCGGCTGGCCTGCTCGGCGTCGCCGGCGGCGATGGCATTGATCAGTTCTTCGTGCTCGGACCAGGCGTCCTCGCCCCGGGGCCTGGCGATCGGGGTGTAGTACCAGCGCACCCGGCGGTCCACCAGGCCGATCAGCTCGGCCAGCACGGCGTTGCCGGACAGCTTGGTGATGAACGCGTGCAGGTTGGCGTTGGCCGAGACCATCCGGTCCACGTCGACGTTGTTCAGCGCGTCGACCCCCTCGGCCTGTAGCGCCCGGAGGGAGTCGACGTCATCGGGGGTGGCGCGTTCGGCGGCCAGCTTGGCCGAGTGGGTCTCCAGCACACTGCGCACGCTGAGCAGCTGGTCGGCCTCGTCCTCGGTCGGCGTGTGCACGAACGCGCCCTGGGCCGGGCGCAGATCCACCCAGCCCTCGGTCTGAAGCCGTTGCAGCGCCTCGCGAACGGGCTGCCGGCTGACTCCCAGGTACTCGGCCAGCTCGACCTCGACCAGGTGCTGGCCGGGCTGCAGCGTCCGGTTGACGATCAGCTCGATGAGCGCCTCGTAGACGGCTTGGCGCAGTGGGGCCGGGCGCTCCACCTTGCGGCCGGCCGGGTCGCCGAGCGTGCCGCGGTTCGCCCGGCGTCGGTTGACCGCTCCGCCGGGGAACGGGGTCGCGGGCTCGCCCACCTGGGCCTCCTCGAACTGGGGATCGGTGCTTAAAGGTTACAGAATTTCGTATGCAAAAGACACGGGCACGTGTGCCGGGTCACCTTCTGCACCCATACTAGCGCAAACCGTGCACACAGGGCAATCAACGTGCTACCGGACGTAACACTCGCGCGGGTCTACCGTCGAACGTCCCTACATCGCATACTGTATCCAATCTTCCGCCGACACCTGAGGGTGAGCCATGAAAGTCGCTGTTCTCGGCGCCGGGGCCATCGGCGCCTATGTGGGAGCGGCCCTGCACAGGGCCGGTGTCGACGTCCATCTCATCGCGCGCGGCGCGCACCTGGCGGCCATGCGCCGCGACGGCGTGCGGGTGCTCAGCCCACGCGGCGACTTCACCGCCAGGCCACCGGCCACCGACGATCCCGGCGAGGTCGGCCGGTCCGACTTCGTCTTCCTCGGCCTCAAGGCCAATTCCTACGCCTCGTGCGGCCAGCTGCTGGCGCCTTTGCTCGGTCCCGACACCGCCGTCGTCGCCGCGCAGAACGGCATCCCGTGGTGGTACTTCCATGGCCTGGTCGGGCATCCCTTGCAGGACCGGCGGATCGAGGCCGTCGACCCCGGCGGCGCCGTCAGCGAGGTGCTCGACGTGCGCCGGGCCATCGGCTGCGTCGTCTACTGCTCCACGGAGATCGAGCAGCCGGGCGTGATCCGCCACCTCGAGGGCACCCGCTTCTCCATCGGCGAGCCCTCCGGCGCCATCTCCCAGCGCTGTCAGGACCTGAGCGCCGCCATGATCGCCGGCGGCCTGAAGTGCCCCGTCGAGCCGCGGCTGCGCGACGACATCTGGATCAAGCTCATGGGCAACGTCGCCTTCAACCCGCTGAGCGCGCTCACCGGCGCCACCATGGCCGAGATGTGCGCCCACGACGACACCCGGGCCGTCGTCGCCGCCATGATGGCCGAAACCGTCGCCATCGCCCGTGCCGCCGGCGCCGCCCCCGCCGTCTCCGTCGAACAGCGCATCGACGGCGCCCGTCGGGTCGGCCACCACAAAACCTCGATGCTGCAAGACCTCGAGGCCGGCAAGGCGCTGGAGACCGACGCCATCATCGGCGCCGTCGTCGAACTCGCCGAACTGACCGGCGTACCCGCGCCGACCTTGCGCAACGTCTACGCCGCGGTGGACCTGCTCGCCCTGAACCGGGCCCGGCGCGGAGCCTGAAAGTCCACTGTGGACTGTGTCGGTGCACGTGCAGATGGCCGGTTCGCGCGGCCGATCGCCGGGTGTTCACGGAGGTGGTTCGGACAAGTCAACCCACGGAGGTAGCGCGCGGGTGCCCGGTGCCTGGCACAATGCAGTGGCCGGGCGGTTTTGCGGCGAGCATTCCTACTGCTGGGTCAAGCGGAACGCCCGTCCGGTGATGCATGATGCTTGTGTCGGGCTCGTTACGATCCGTGCACACAGAGGGGCTGGTGACATGCCGGAACCAGAACTCAGCCTGCGGTCCGAGTTGATCGACCTGACCGGTATGTCCCTCACCGCTCTGCGCGCGTGCACCGACCCGGCGTTGAGCCGGTCGGTGGCGAACCTGCTCAGCGAGGCCGACGACCCATGGATAGCCGCGCTGCGCCTGCAGAGCGCCTCGGGTGGGAATGGCTGCTGACTCCCATGGACGGTGGCCGGTCGGCCACACACGGGTTCTCGCGCAAGGATCTCGACGCGCTGGCGCGCGGGGGCGGCGGCCGTGAGGCAGTGCTCGAACTGCGTTCCGCCAAGCGCAGCAAACTGCTGGTCACGTTACTCACCTTGCTGGAATCGACCCCGTCGGAAGCCGGGCCGCTCGGCTCGTTCGCCGAGGCGTGGGATCTGCTCGCCGCGGCCGAGCGGGCGGATCCCGCTGCGGTAAGCGATGTTCTGGCGCTGCCGGCGGTGCATTCCTGGGCCGCGCAGGCGTTGCGCCATCTGCGTGGTTCGGTGTCGTCCGATGCGCCGCTGTGGTTCGTGCTGGGCCACATGAACGCGATCGCCGCGGCCGCCGCGGTGTCGGCCGGCCTGGAATTTCGCGCCAGTATTCCCGTTTTTGCGGGACTGGCGGTGCTTCCCACCCTCGGCGCGGCCGTCGTGCCGACCGGCGAGCGCCACGCCGTCGCCGAGGTCGTTGCCGCGCAAGGTGAAGTCGTGGTTCGCCGCGACAGTGTGGCGGTGACACGGTGGTTCCCGATGCGGCGGGTGCGGGTCGAACATGAGGGTCGCGAACTTGTCGTGTGGCTGGACGACCTGTCGCCGTTCCGCGCGTTCGGCGACCCGCAGCCGGCCGAACTGTTGTCCGACAAAGCGGTCGTGGACTGGACGTCCGCGCTGGACCGGGCGTGGCGACTGCTGGTGTCCCGGCACTCGGAACAGGCCGAGGAACTAGCCGCCGGGCTGGCCGCTCTGGTGCCGAAGCAGCGCGGCAACAGATTCCGGGATTCCAGCGCCACCTCGGCCGACGCGTTCGGCTCGGTGGAACTGGCGTTGCCGGCCGGCGCGCCGGGGCTGGCGGCGGTGCTCATCCACGAGTTCGCGCACAGCAAGCTGAACGGCCTGTTCGACCTGGTGACACTGGATGTGGAGAATCGCGAGGAGATCTTCTACGCGCCGTGGCGGGACGACCCGCGGCCGCTGCACGGCGTGCTGCACGGCGTCTACAGCTTCCTTGCCGTCACGGACTTCTGGCGGGGCGAGGGGGCGGATGACTTGGCGTACTTCAGGTTCGCGCTGCACCGGGTGCAGACGACGGACGCGATCGAAACCATCGAACGCAGCGGCCTGCTCACCGAGGTCGGCGAGCGGTTCATCGCCGCGATGCGGGCGTACGTCCAGGGCTGGCAGCACCATCCGGTGCCGGAGCGGCATCGCCGTGCGGCCGAACGGGTGGCGTTGGATCATCGGGCGACGTGGCGGCTGCGGCACCTGGCGCCCGATCCCGACCACGTGGCGGCGGTGGCCGCGGACTGGACGGCGGGCCAGCACTGGCGGGGTGATCCCGGGCCGGCGCCGGAGCTCCGTCCCGCCGACGCCATGACCGAGCCTCGCGCGCGGACCCATCTGACCGAGTGGGCGCTGCGCTCCCCGGAGACGTTCAAGACGCTGACCGAGGAGACGGTGACAGCCGAGGTGCCCGGCGCGACGCCCGCTGACCTGTGTCTGGTGCTGGGCGAGACCCGGCGCGCGAAGGCGCTGTACCGGGATCAGATCGCGGCCGATCCGGACGGGTTCACCGGCTGGATCGGCCTCGGTCTCACGGTGGGGAGTCGTTGTCTGGCCGAGTTTCCCGAACTCGTGCGCGCCGTGGCGGCGGTGGTGGACGCTGCTCCCGGCGAGCTGGTGGCGTGGTTCGACCGAGGATGACCCGGTCTTCTGTATCGATTCAGAACCCCTGTTCGACGCCCACGCCACCGGGCGCTGGGTCCGTCAGATGATCGGCATCGGCTCGATGTCGCAGTCGGCCCTGTGTCGGCTCTCGGCGTTCAGCGTCGCCGGGTGCTGCGCGCCGAGCACGCCGCGGAACTGCTGCACCACCGCCTCGTGCTCGGGCGCCGCCTCGGCGTCCCGGTGCAGCGCGAACAGGTCGAGGACCCGGTTCAGCGCGACCGCGAGCGTGGATGGGTGACGTTCCCCCAGCCTCGCCCGGGACCGTGCCAGCGTGTCGGTGTCCAGCTCCAACGCCGCCGCGTGATCGCCGCTCGCGGCCAGGTCGCTGGCCAGGTTGGTGGCCGCCACCAGGGTGAACGGGTGGTCCGTGCCGAGTATGTCGGTGAACCGTCGCAGCGCGTCCTGGTCGAGCTGCCGGGCCTCCGCCACCTCGCCGGCCTGCCGCAGCGCGACCGCCAGGTTGGTGGCGCCGACCGAGGTGTACGGGTGCTGCTCGCCGAGGGTGTCCCGGTAGCGTTCCCAGCTCCGGCGGCCCAGGTTGCGGGCCCGGCCGAGCTCGCCGTTCTGGCGGAGGTCGATCGAGAGGTTCATGGCCGCGGCCATGGAATCCGGGTGCTCCTTGCCGAAGCGGCGGCGGAAGCCGTCGAACGCCTCGTTGGCCAGCTGAAGCGCGCCCACGTGATCGCCGGCCTTGCGGCGGGCCACCGCGAGGTTGCGCACCGCGCTCAGCGTCTGCGGGTGGTCGTTGCCGAGCAGGTGCCGGTGCGCCTCCAGCGTCTGCTCCTGCTGGGTGGACGCCTTCACGTACTCGCCGGCTTCGCGGTCGTCCAGCGCCAGGGCGTCCAACGACTGCAGGGTGAACCGGTCGTCGTCGCCGAACTCGCGGCGGCGGCCCTGCCAGGCCCGCTCGTCCAGCTCGCGCGACGCCGAGAAGTCGCCGGTCAGCCGGAGGCTCATGGCCAGGTTGTGCGCGATGAACAGGGTGTTCGGGTCGTCGTCGCCGAACACCCGGCGGGATCGGACGTAGCTGTCCTCGTTGAGTTTGCGCGCGCCGGCGAAGTCGCCGACCGCGCGCAGGTCGGCGGAGACCAGGCCGGCCAGCATCAGCGATTCCTCGTGATCGTCGCCCACGGTCTCCCGCAGCAGCGTGAAGGTGCTTTCATCCAGCGTCTTGGCCCGCGCGTATTCGCCCATGTTGCGCAGCGCCACGCCGGCGCGCCGGGCGGCCGACAGGGTGTCCAGATGGGCCTCGCCGAACTTGTTGTGCCACAGTTGGCGGGCTTCCTCGGCGACCTCGTAGGACCCCTGGTAGTCACCCCAGGCGTTGAGGAAGATCGCCTGGTTGATCACCAGCCGGCGCACCTCGGTGTCGTCGCAGTCCACCGCGCGGGACACGCGCACGTGCGGTTGCAGGCTGCTGTACTCCGGCCAGTGGCGCGGCACACCGGGCAGCTTCGGGTCGGTCTTGAGCAGCAGCAGGTGCGCGATGTGGCGCATCCGCGCCTGTTCGGCCGGGCTCATCTGGTCCTGCACCACCGCTTGCACGATGCGGTGCAGCTGGATGGTGTCGTTGCGGTGGTCCACGCGGGCCAGGCTGTACCGCTTGATCTCCCGGATCGCCCGGCCCAGCGACACCGGCTTCTGCAGCGCGTCGGCCAGTTCCGCCGGCACCGTGGAGTCCCGGAGGTCGGTGAAGATGCCGCGGCTGATCGGCTCCGGCGCGAAGCACGAGCACAGCTGCACCAGCTGCAACGCCTGCGGGCAGTCGCGACGCAGCCGGTCCAGCGACACGTTCCACGCGGCGGCGACAGTCACCGGGTAGTCGATGGGGGCGTTGTCCTGCAACAGATCCACCCGCTGCTGCTCGAACAGGGCCAGGTACTCGGGCACCGACATGCCGGTCTCGGCACACCACGCGCCGGCCTGCTCGATCGCCAGTGGCAGGTCGCCGAGCACGTTCGCCAGCTGCTGCGACTCCTCGTCGGTCAGCTCCGGGCAGCGGCGCTGCAACAGCTCGACGCTCTCCGGCCGGTCGAAAATGTCCACCTCGACCGCGCGAGCCACGCTGGACCAGCGCGGGTTGCGGGAGGTGACGATGACGTGGCCATTGCCCTGCGGGAGGAACTGGCGTAGATCCTCGGGCTGGTCGGCGTTGTCGAACACGAGCAGCCAGCGCATGTCCGTGGTCGGGTTGCGCAGCTCCTCCAGCACCGCCGGCACCGCCACCTGCGGGCTCGGGTCCACGGTGACCAGCTGCATCTTCTGGGCCAGCTCGACGAACGAGGACTGGATCAGCGACGGGTCGTCGGAGGGAATCCACCACACCAGGTCGTAGTCGCCGATGTGCCGGTAGACATATTCCACCGCCACCAAGGTTTTGCCGACGCCGCCCATGCCGTGCAGCGCCTCCGGCAGCACCGCCATCGGCGAGGACGCGTCCAGTCGCTCGCCGAGCTCGCGCAACAGGTCCTCGCGCCCGGTGAAGTTGGCGTTGCGCAACGGCACGTTTCCCCAGATGGGCGGGAAATCGCCCGGTCGCCGACGCTGTCGGGGGCTCTGCACGTCGACGGACACTTCGTCTCCTTCCGGGTGGGGCGCGGGCACGTCTCCGGTCGGCCGCGCCACCGCGGCGTCCGGCTCGTCCACCGTGGGCTGGGGGTGGATCGAGACGCCGCCGGCCCTGGCCGCGGTACCACTGTGGGAATAACTCATGGGGGTGCCTTCTAGTTCATCGGAACGGTTTGGATAAGTTACGGATGGCTCATCCGCAACCTCCGCCCCGACTTGCTCCGACGAGCTTCGGGCCTGCTCCAGCTCGGCCCGCAAAGCCTTGCCCCGTCTGGAGTACTCGCCGCCGAGCGCGGCCATCACGGCCTGTTCGACGGCGGCGAACCGTCGCGATCCGTCGTCGGCGACGTCGGGGTGTTCGGTGGTGTCCGGCGAACGCAGCGCGTCGCGCAGGCCACGCATCGCCGACACGGTCGGCGCCAGCCGGTCCGCGATCAGTCGCAGCACGCGCATCGTGTCCTGGCGGAATCCGGCCGCCAGTAGTTCCTGCCTGACACCGTCTCGGAATTCGTAGGCGACGGATTCCGGATCGGTCACCGCCCCGGTGCCGACCCGGTGCAACAGCCCGGACAGGAATACCTCGGCCAGGTGGGAAAGCCGCGATCCGGGCAGCATTTCCCGTTGCACCAGCATCATCGTCGGCACGTTCAGCGGCGCGGCGGCGAGCAACACGGCCAGGCGGAACGCGGTCCGCGAGGACGCGGCCCGGAACCGCCGCACCCGGTGCTCGGGCGCGGGTTCGGCCGGCGGCTGTGGCTCCGGCTCGGTCAGCGGCTCGTCCAGCCGCGGCGGCCGCGCCATGGTCGGCAACACGGTCAGCGCGACCGGCGCCGGGGCGGGGTCGGCCACCAGCCGGGCCCATCGGCCCAGTGACCGCTCGTCCAGTTCCAGCAAGGGAATGGGCACGACCCCGGGCGGCGGCTCCAGATCACCGAACCCGCACCGCAGCCGGGTGTTGGCCACGCGCGGCGCGGCGGCCCGCAGCGTGGCGGCCGCCGGCTCGAGACTCGACCAGTGCCACAACGACTGTGGCAGCACGTTGACCACCGCGACCGGGCCGCACCGACCCCAGCGGGCCAGCCACTGCTGCGTCATCGACTCCTGCCAGGCGGCCCCGATGCCGTCGGTGAGCACCACGATCAGCCGGCGGCCGGTCGGATCCAGCAGCCGCGACGGCGTGAGCGCCGTGTTGTCGTTCTCGGTGCGCAGCGACAGGGGCTTGACCTGGTCGGTGTCCAAATGGAACAGTCGTACTGTTGAGAATGCGCCCTCGCGTTCCAACAGCGTGCGGAACTCGGCGGCGGTGCGCCGCCAGATCACCATGGACTCCGAGCTGTCCACCACCAGCACCGCCTCAAGTGGACGGTCGGAGGCCGGCCGCATGACCGGTGGTATGCCGTCGAAGCCGGCGGCCTGCTCGGCGGTGGCGTCCTCGTCCAGCTCCTGCCGGAAGCGCGCGGGAACGGTGCGCTTGAAGGGGCGCAACGCCCTGGCGATCTTCCGCCCACTGTGCAGCCCCGGCATCGCCGGCCATTCAACCATCGGCGCGGCCGGTGTGGCGGGCAGGGTGCCGTGACCCTCGCGGGGCCGGCGCAGCCTACCGACGGCCTCGGCCGGGCGGATGCCCGGGCTGGGCGGATCGGGGGCGCGCGGCTGGGGTTGCGTCAGGTGGACCGATCTCCGCGGCTCGCCCCGCTCAGTCGGCAACCTACGGGTTTCCGCAGTGTTGCCAGGGGTTTCCGCCTGCCGGTCTACTTGCTCCTCGTCCCGCTCGCGGGCCAGGTGCGCGGCGACGAAGAACGCGTCCGCGACCTCGAACGGGTACAGGTCCGCCGTGCCGACCGTGTCCGCGCGCCCGTCATCGGTGCCACTGCCTCGCGGTGGCACTGGGAGAGCGCGGGACGGTCCGGTCATTCTGCTTCCGTCAGCCGTTGCCAGACAGTGTCGATAAGACCATCCCACAACTCGTCGTAGCTGTATTCCTCCGAAGTGACGAGATGTACGGCATTCAGTAGCTGATCGGCCGCCAGTCCGTCGACTCGGCGACTGCGGGCCACGAACTCCTGGATGAGTTCGCTCGAACGGGGGGATTCCTTGCCACGAAAGTGCGCGTGCACCATGGCCGCGAGCTGGTCCACGTCCGGATCCTCGATGTGCATGCGCAGGCACCGGCGCAGGAACGCCGGCGGGAACTCGCGCTCGTCGTTGCTGGTGATCACCACCATCGGGAAGGCGCGGCAGCGCACCCGGCCGCGGCGGATCACCGCGGTGCGGTCCGGGTCGGCGGTGTGCACCTCGATCTCCGGCGCCACCTTGGCCAGCCGCACCAGCTCGCGGATCGTGTACTCGCCGTCCTCGAACACGCTGAGCAGGTCGTTGGGCAGGTCGATGTCGCTCTTGTCGATCTCGTCGATGAGCAGCACCCGTGGCCGTTCGTAGGGCAACAGCGCGGTGCCGAGCGGCCCCAGCGTGAGGAAATCGCCGACCTCACGCTCCTGCGACGGCGCCCGGCGCGCGTTGGCCGCCTCGACCCGCCCGATAGCGTCGTACTCGTACAGACCGGAGTTCAGCGTGCTGCGGCTGGTGATCGTCCAGCGCAGCACCCGGCCCAGCTTCAGCTCGCGGGCGATCCGGTAGGCCAGCCCGGACTTTCCGGTACCGGGCCGCCCGGTGACCAGCAGCGGCCGGCGCAGCAGCAGCGACAGGTTCACCGAGTCGACCTCGCGCTGGGACGCGCTCGCCTGCGTGGGAGTGACCGAGCCGAGCCGGCGGCGGTTCTCCGCGTCGTCCTCGGGCGGCGGGGGCTGCACCGGCTCGCCGTCGAAGGCCCGCCACGGCGGCGGGGCCGGAATCGCCGGCCCCTGTCCCTGATCCGGCAGCGGCCAGCCGGTGCCCTGGTAGACCTGCCTGTTCATGTCGCCACCTCCGGGCGCGGGGCCGCCGGTCGGTCGTACAGATCGATGATTCGCTCGGGGTCGTCCCATAAGAGGCTCACGTGCGCCCCGCAGTGTTCGTCGCGGCCGGTCCGCTGCGCCTGGCTGCGCAGCTTGCGCGTGGTCGCCCGCAGGCCGCGCGGACCGGCCGCGACCAGCGTCTCCGCGACCGCCAAGAACTCGTCGAGGGCCTTCGCGTCACGGCACCACAGCACCACCGGCACGCCCTCGCGCAGCGCCACCGTGAGCGCGTCCTGGCCCAGCTCGGCGGCGGCTTCGACGTCATGGTCCAGCAGCACCACGCAGATCTCCGGCTGGTCGGCGAGCGTCGCGACCAGTTCCGGCAGGTAGTTGGCGGACTCCCGCCGACACCAGTGCGCGGGTGCGCCCGTGGACATCGACCGCCATCGGTGCCACCAGTTCTTGTGCCACGACCGGTTGCGCATCCGGTCCAGGCTGCGCAACGCCAGTTCGAAGTGCACGCCCAGACGCCGTTCCACGCCGCCGTCGTTGGCCGCCAGCCACTGGTCGACCTGCAGGTGCATCAGGTCCCTGGGCAGCAGGAACTCCAGCTGGATCGGCTCGGGCAGCCGCCGCCAGTCGTCCTCCGCCCGATCCACCAGGTCGGCCACGTGCCGTTTGATCTGGTCGAGCGTGCCCACCTGGTCCTCGCCCGGCACCGGCTGCCAGTCGTCGCCGCCGGAGCGCCAGTGCGAGAGCACGTACCGGTCGTCCTCCAGCCGGTCCCGTTCGATTCGCATGACCAGGTACAGACTGCCGGTGCCGTCCCGGGGCGCGGCGACGGCCGGCGGGGCCGCCCGCAGCTCGGCCACTGGCCCGGTCATGTCCATGTGCTCGGCCTGCTGGCTGACCCATTCCCGCAGCTTGACGGCGAGCGTCTCGTCGGTCAGCGCGGCCAGCCGCTCCACGAAGATCAGCACCAGCGGCAGGCCGTCGGCGCGGGCGTTGTGCTGCTCCAGCAGGCTCAGCACGTCGTGCACGGTGTGGTGGCCGGACGGCAGCGTGTGCGCGGCCGGGCCGAGCACCTCCTGGTAGAGCTCGTCCAGCGGCGGCAACGACGCCCCTTCCAGCAGGGCCACCAGTTGGTTGCGCTCGACCAGCGGCAGCAGTGCCAGCGGGCTCATGCAGTCCACCAGGGCCACCACCTGGTCCACCGCGATGGACTCCGGCTCCAGTTCCCGGACGGTGTCGACCAGTGCCTGGAGGCCGTCGCGTTCCCGGTCACAGGCCATCACGATGCTGAACAGGTGCAGCCGGGCGCTGCTGTACTCGGCCGGGTCGAAGCCCCGGCCCAGCTTGTGCCGCAGCAGTTCCAGCAGCAGGCCGCGCTCGTTCGCGTGCCGCAGGAACTGCACCTCCTGCAGCGCGTCGACGAGCTGCCCGAGTGATACGCGGCCGCTCTGTCCCTGGTCGTACACGGTCGCGCCTCAGCCCAGTGACCGATCGCCGGGGGCGGGCCGCTCCAGCAGCGCCGCCACCGTGGCGTCCAGTGCGCGGACCGCCGGACTCTCACCCTCCAACTCGTGCACCGTGCCCAGTAGTTCCTCGATGCCGTAGTCGTAGCACGCGCACGTGTTGACGAGGCTGAACACGTGCAGGCGGGCCTGCGGGTGGTAGGCGACCGCGTTGGCGACCTCGGCCCGCAGGTTGTCCAGCAGCAGCCGGCGGCCGGACTCGCTGGCGACGAACGGCACCGCCAGCAGCGCGTCGACGAGCGCCGTCAGGCCGACCTGTGGCTTGCGCGGCAGTCGTCGCTGGGCGACCAGGACCTGTCTCACCGGGTCCTCCGGCTCGGGCTCGACGGTGCTTGGCGGCGCGGACTCAGCCAGCATCGGCGTCGCGGACGCCAATGTTGCTGCCCTTTCATGGGTGTCACCCGGAAGGCGTATCCAGGCGGAGGCGGAGGTTTCCTTGGTCTGGAAGTCGATGCGCCGGTACGTGTCCGGCTGCGCCGCCGGGTCGTGCCGAACGACGCTGCGGTACAGCTCCTCGGACACGATGACCACCAGGTTGACGGCGGCCAGCGCCAGGGCGCGCTTCGCGGCGGGCGCGTCGAGCAGCCGGAACCCGAAATTCAGGGCGTCACCGGTGATTCCGTGCTCGTCCCGGTGGATCTCGCCGGCGTGCAGCGCCAGCCGAAGCCGGGCCCGTGACGGCGGCTCGATGTCCCGGTTGTGCCGGTCGAGGGCGTCGACCAGATGCTCGGGCAGCCGGGCGACCAGCCGGCTCTTGGACACCATGGGCGGCACCAGGATCATCACGCCGTCGCCGAGGTCGGCCACGTCGCAGTCCTCCCAGGGGATGTCGGAGGCGGTGAAGGCGCTGGTCAGCGCCGAGTAAACGCCGCTGCGGACGGACAGGTGGTGGTTGTCCATCCGCGTCGGGTCGCCGAAGCGCTCGACGTCGACGAGCACCATCGACACGTAGTGGGCGTCGAGGTGGTTCTCCATCGATCTAGGGTGCCGCCGGGCCGCCCACCGCTGTGCGTCATTTGACACAGAAAGCCGGGGCCATACCAGTTCGACCGGCCGTCCGGGGGACCAGTCGCACGGCCGTCCGACGGAACCGCTTGCCCTGCCGGTGTCACGTGACGTGGACGAGCATCGAGGGGCGGACCCGCCGCCAGGCGACGACCAGGAAGGCGATCAGGCCGAGGAACGGCAGCGAGCAGACGATCCAGCTCAGCGCCAGCGGCGGGCCGGGCTGGCTGAGGACGGTGAGGGGCACGGTGCCCTCGCCGTGGCCCTGGGGTCCGTCGAGCGCGAAGGTGAACTTCCAGGTGCCCTCGGTCGACAGCGAGGAGACGTCCAGGCCCCAGACGTCCCGCTTGCGCGGGTGGCGGGCCAGTGGGACGGCCCGGCTGTGGCCGCCGGCCGGGCCGGTGCGGACCAGGGTGCCGGACTTGCCGGTGATGCCGCCGTCGGGGATGAAGGTGAAGTCCAGCGACTGCATGGCCCGCAGCGGCCAGGTGGAGAAGCCGACGGTGAGGCCGTAGGGACCGGCCTGGACCCGTTCGGTGTGCACGATGTTGACCGGCTCGTAGGCGAAGGCCGGCGCGGCGGTGGCCACCGGCAGCACGAGAGCGGCCAGCACGACGAGGAGACGCTTGATCATGCGGTGACCTTCTCCCGGATGCGGAGCATGGCGCCGAATCGCGCGCCGAGGTAGCCGCCGAGCAGTCCGAACAGACCGGCGGCGACGGTGCTGGCGAGCAGATCCGGCAGGGCGACCGGCCGGCTGAAGCCGAGGTATTCCTGTTGCACGACAAAGGTGAAGCCGAGAATGAGGCCGGCGACCGCGCCGGCCAGCGCCGGGCTGCGCCGGACCAGCAGTTCGATCGCGATGGCGGCGACCACCGCGAACAGCGGGATGCCGGCCGGGATGAACGGCGGCTCGCCGCCGAGCCCGTCCCGCAGCGGCAAGCCGACCGCGTCGGCGTAGGTCACGGCGGCCCACGGTGTGAACACCCACAGGATCGCTTGCATGGCCAGCAAAGCGGCGGCGGTCGCCAGTGCGATCCCACGACGGCCGATGGCCACCCGGGCCAGGACGAGCAGCAGCACGGTGATCAGGGCGGTGGCGGCGGCGATCGTGTTGAACGGCAGCGGCACGCCTTCGAACGCGTTGGCGGTGATGGGGAAGAAGGTCATCAGCACCGGGACGCTGATCGCCATCGCGATCCGGCCCCACCGCTGCTCCCGCGCCGCCGCGGCCACGATCACGGCCCCGATCATCGTGATCGAGATGGTGGTGAACAGCGCCACGTGCGGCGGCGAGTTCAGCACCGCGTCGAAGCCGTACACGGTGTGCCACCACAGATCGGTGAGGCCGTACACCAGGAACGCGGCGGCCCCGAGCCCGGTGACGAGGTAGCCGAGCGGGGCGGTGAACCGCCCGCCGAACACTCGGATCGGGATGCCGCCGTCGCGTGGATCGGGTGTCTCGCCGCGGCGCTGCGCGGCCGTCACGGCGAGCACCACGACCAGGCTGGCGATGCCGGCGATCGCACTGCCCGAGTAGATGAACAGGTGCGGCAGCGTGAAGAACGTGTCCGGCCCCACGTCGATGTGCCACTGCACGTCCCACGAGGTGCCGATGAGCGATATCCCCGTGCCCAGCAGAACAAATCCGGCCGCTATCGGCCTCATCCCCGCCCCCTCATCCCGTCACCGTCACCGGTGACACGTGTTCGTCCACTCCGGACTGGTCTCGCACAGTGGTGACGATCTCCCACTGGCCCGGCATCATCAGCGGCAGGCCGGTGACCCGGAATTTCCCGGTGTCCGTGGCCACTGCCGGGATTTCGCCGGTCGCGTAGCCGGTGGTCGGCATGACCGCCTGCACGCTCACGGTCGCGCCGGCCGACGGCGTCACGTCCAGCTCCACGGTCCCGGTGTCCACCAACCGGGCCGTGACGTCATGTTTTCCTTGCTTGGCAACAGGCGCCGGGGCGACGTGCACGGTCAGCGGGATCGTCTCGACCCGGTAGTTCCGCTCCACCTGGATCCAGGCCTGGTAGTCGCCCGGCAGCGGAAACGTGTACGTGAAAGCCACATCCGGGCCGTAGGCGGCGACGGTCTCGTCCGGCGCGCTGTCCCCGTTCACCGGCATCAGGCCGCCCATCGAGCCGGCGGCCATGGCCATGCCGGTCATGTCGCCGCCCATCGAGTGCGCGTGCACCCACACCGGCGCGGCTTGTGCGCCGCCGGGGCCGAGCGGCCCGACGGCGATCAGGTGTCCGAGCATTCCCAGCCAGGGCTGGAGATCCGCCGCGGCGCCGACGTGTGCGTCGATGGTTCCCGGTTGACCGGCGGTGAAATCCGGCACGGTGACGTGGACGTCCGGCTCAGTCTGTTGCGTGGCAACAGTGTTGTCACCCGTGGCGTCGATCCCGGTGGTGGACCGCACCAGTTGGACGCCGCCGCCGGTGCGGGCGATCTCGGCCGACAGGGCGTAGTGGCCGGCGACCGGCAGCGTCAACGGGAACTGGAACACCCCTGGGGCCACCCGGATCGGATGCAGGTGCCAGAGCTGCCCGGACGGCCCGATGACGATCAGGTGCAGCAAGGCGCTGTCGTGCACCATCAGATCGTCCACCGGCCGGCCGGTCGCGCCGTCGGTCAGGGCCAGCGTGAAGTCCAGAGGCTTTTGCGTGGCAACGGAAGTCGGCGACAGCGACAGGTTGGCCGGCTGGCGGGAGTAGTCGCCGGTCAGCGGTTGGGCCAGCCGGTAGGGATCGGTGGTGTTGACGCCGTCGGCGTCCAACTGCGTGCCTGGCTGCGGTGGCAACGGCAGCGTCGTCGACAGCACGGCCCCGGTGATCGCCACGGCCAGCCCGGCTATCGCGCCGCCGACCGGGATCATCGCCCACCACCCCCGCCGGGACCGGGTGGCGACGACGATGGTCGCCACCAGGCCCACGCCGGCGAGGAGAAAACCTAGATATACGGCCTGTTCCGGTGGACTGATCGGCTGCGCCGAGACCACGAACGGGATGCGTGCCACCCGCTGCCCGTCGTCGATGGCCAGTTCCCACCGCCCGGCGGTGTCCACCCGCAGATCGCCGCCGTAGGAGCCGGGCCGGGCGCCGAGGGCGACGGCGGTCCCCTCGGCCGAACCCGGGCCGGTGATCGACAACCGCAGCGTGCCGGCCGGAGAGCCGGCGTGGGTGAGCACGTCGACGTGCAGCGGGCCGGGCACGCCGGTGACCCGGCGCAGCGTCACGGTCAGCTCGCGGTCGCCCAGCGTCTGGGCCACGTGCACGTCGCCGCTCGCGGACGCGGAGTCCGCGTAGGCCGGCGCGACGAGCAGCAGCCCGAGCAGGAGGGCCAGAACAGTGGCTTTCATCGTGATCGACGCTAGGGATCGAAACGTCTCCGGTAACCACGGCCGCGAGGGATGATTGTCCCCCGTGGGAGGGACTCGGCGCCGGGGTCGGGTGCCGCATGATCGGTGCCGGACCGACCGGGAGGGGCTATGCAGTCGACCGCGCGTGGCCGGCTCGCGCGCCAGGCGCTGCTGGTCAGCGTGCTGGCGATGATCGTGGACGTCGGCGTTTCGCTGTACCAGGGCTGTGCCCTGAACACGTGGCCCCAGGTGGTCACGATGCTCGTGGTCATCGGCGCCGACCTGTGGCTGGCCGGCCCGGCCCGGCTGTCCGGCCTGGTCGCGGTCACGCACGGGCTGGTGCGGATCCTGTCCATGGTCGCGGTCGGCCCGCCCGCGCAGGGCAACACCGCCGGCCTGATGATCGCCGGCTACCGGGCCGGCGCCTGGCAGCGCGGCTGGTCGGCGTGGCTCTCGGTGATCGCCACGATGGCCTGCGTGGGACTCTCCCGGATCCTGGTGTTCGGGGTGGGGGCCAGCTGGCCGCTGCTGATTCTCACCATGGTGGAGAACGGTCTGCTGCCGTGGCTGGTCGGCCACTACACCACCACCCGCCGCGACTATCTGACCGAGCTGGAGCAGCGCGCCGAGCAGGAACGCCGCGACGCCAAGGAGGCGGTGGCCAAGGCGGTGGCCGAGGAGCGCGGGGCGATCGCCCGCGACCTGCACGACGTCATCGCCCACCACGTCAGCGCGATCAACGTGCACGCCGGCGCGGCCCGCCTGATCATGGCCGGCGACCAGCACAGCGCCGAGCTCGGCGAGTCCGTGACGGCGGTGGAGAGCTCGGCCCGCTCGGCCATGGTCGAGCTCCGGCACCTGCTGGACCTGCTGCACGGCGACCGCGCAGACGGGGCCCGGCAGCCCGGCCTGGACAACATTGACGAGCTGTTCGACGGCGTGCGCGCCGCCGGCCTGCACGCCTCGCTGATCACCACCGGCCGGCCCCGCGACCTGCCGGAATCGCTGGACATCGCGCTGTACCGGATCGCCCAGGAGATGCTCACCAACGCCCTGCGCCACGGCGACGGCACATCCGTCGCCATGCACCTCGACTACGGCGAGTCGTCGCTGGTCCTGTCGGCCAGCAACCCGATGCCGTCGGACGCGCGGGTGTCCGACGGCCCGCACCGGGGTCTGGCCGGCATCGCCAACCGGGCCGGCATGTTCAAGGGCGTGGCCAGCAGCGGCCCGGCCGCCGACGGCACCTGGCGCACCGCGGTGGTGTTCCCGCTGTGACTCTCGACGTGCTGTTGGCCGACGACCACGCGATGTTCCGCTCCGGGATGCGCGCGATCCTCGGCACCCAGGCGGAGTTCCGGTGCGTGGCCGAGGTCGGCGACGGCAGCGCGGCGGTGGCCGAGACGGTGCGGCTGCGGCCGGATGTGGCCGTGCTGGACGTGCGGATGCCCAAAATGGACGGCCTGGCCGCCACCGAGGCGATCCTGGCCGCGCCCGGCAACCGCACAAAAGTGATCGTGTTGACCACTTATGACCACGACGAGTACGTGTACCGGGCGTTGCGGGCCGGGGCCAGCGGCTTCCTGCTCAAGAGCCTGCCGCCGGAGGAGCTGATCACCGCGGTGCGGGTGGCCGCCCGTGGTGACGCCCTGATCGACCCGTCGGTGACGCACCGGCTGATCGGCCGCTTCGCCACCGCGGTCGCGCCGCCGCCCGAGCCGCCGGAGCTCGCCCAGCTCACGCCTCGTGAACGTGAAGTCCTGTTGCTGGTGGCCAAAGCCCACAGCAACGCGGAGATCGCCGTGCAGCTGCATGTCGGCGACGAGACCGTGAAGACGCACGTCTCGCGGATCCTGGCCAAACTGGGGCTGCGGGACCGGGTGCACGCTGTCGTCTACGCGCACCTGAATGGACTTGTGCGCGGCCAATAATCTGGACGGATGCGACCGGAACCGGGCCAGGTGCTGCATTTCTCCGAGGATCCGACGATCACCGTCTTCGAGCCGCACGTCGCGGCGACGGCCAAGCAACCCGAGGCGTACGTCTGGGCGGTCGACGCCGCCCGCTCGCCCGACTACTGGTTCCCGCGGCAGTGCCCACGGGCCATGGCGTGGACGGAGGAGTCCACAACGGAGGATGACCGCTCGTTCCTCGGCGACGACCGGGTGCACGCGGTCGAATACGGCTGGCTGGACGCGATGCGGACCGTCGAGCTGTACGCGTACCGGCTGCCGGCCGCCGACTTCGAGCCGTTCGGGGACTACTGCCACGTGTCCACCCGCACCGTCCGTCCGCTCGGGCCGGCCGAGCGGGTCGGCGACCTGTTCGCCCTGCACGAGGCGGCCGGCATCCAGCTGCGGGTGCTGCCGAACCTGTGGCCGTTCTGGGACCGGGTGATCGCCGGCTCCCTCGGGTTCAGCGGCATTCGGCTGGGCAACGCCTGCCCGCGCGGGCAAGCGCGGGCGGTTATCCAGCCAGAAACCGGATGCATCCGGTCGACATGACACGGGGCCGAGCTCACCATCGCTAGCATCCCGGACAGTCCGGGTCGGCTGAGGTGAGGAGGCGTCTGATGCGCCGCGTGGTGTTCCTGGTGCAGCCGCAGGTGTACCTGCTCGACCTGGCCGGCCCGGCCGAGGTGTTCCACGCCGCGCGCGACTTCGGCCTGCCCTACGAACTGTCCTATGTGGGCGACGAGCCCGAGGTGGTCACCGCCGAACTGCTGCCGGTGCGCCTCGCCACGACCTGGCCTACGTTGTCCCCCAACGACATTGTCATCGTGCCGGGCAAGCAGTGCGCCACGCTGGAGGATGTCGCGCCGAGCGAGCGGGCGTTGGCGATGCTGCGCTCGCACCACCGCCAGGGCGGCATGGTGATCAGCGTCTGCGCCGCCACCGAGACGCTCGGCCGGGCCGGGCTGCTCGACGGCCGGCGCTGCGCGACCCATCACCAGTTGCAGGACGAGCTGGCCGCGCGCTACCCGGCGGCCGAGGTCGTGCGGGACGTTCTGTATACAGTGGACGGAAATCTGGCCACGTCGGCCGGGATCGCCAGCGGCATCGATCTGTGCCTGCACCTGATCGCCACCTGGCACGGGCCGACCATGGCCGGGCGCATCGCCCGGGCACTGGTCGTGTACGCCCGGCGCAACGGCGCCGACGAACAGGTCAGCACCCTGCTGCGGCACCGCAGCCACCTGTCCGACCTGGTCCACCGGCTCCAGGACGTGATCGACGAGCGGTACACCGAGCCGCTGCGGCTGGCCGAGCTGAGCCGCAAGTTCGGATGCAGCGAGCGCACCATCACCCGGCGCTTCCGGGACGCCACCGGCCTGACGCCGCTGCGCTACCAGCAGGCGCTGCGGCTGGAGCGGGCCGAACACCTCATCGCCAGCGGGACCACGGTCGAGGGCGCGGCCCGGGCTGTCGGCTTCTCCGACTCGCGGACCCTGCGGGCGCTGCGGGCCGCCGCCCGCACGGCCTCCGTCTAAGTTCTGAACCCAGATTACACTGGTGGCGTGGACGAGAGGGTCGGGTACAGCACCGAGAACTGCTCCATCGCACGCACCCTGCAGTTGGTGGGGGAGCGATGGACACTGCTCATCCTGCGCGAGGCGTTCTACGGCAACCGGCGGTTCGAGCAGTTCCAGCAGCGCACCGGCGTCGCCCGCAATCTGCTGGCCACCCGCCTGGCCACCCTCGTCGAGCACGGCATCCTCGACCGGCAGAGCTACCAGGAGGCTGGGCAGCGGGCCCGCCAGGAGTACCGGCTCACCACCAAGGGCAAGGAGCTGTACCCGATTCTGGTGGCCCTGCTGGACTGGGGCGACCGGCACGTCGCCGACCCCGAGGGCCCCGCCGTGCTGCTGCACCACCGGGACTGCGGTGCGCCCGTGCACGCCGACCTGCGTTGCGACGCCGGGCACGAGCACCTCGCCGCCCGCGACGTCAGCCCTACTCCCGGCCCCGGGGCTCGGCTAGCAGCCGCTCAATGACCTTTTTCGGCGGCTGGACGAGGATCGCGCCGGCGACCACCAGCATGCCGATCGCCTCCATGCCGATCTCGTTGGAGACGTCGACACCGTGAGCCAGGTCGGCGGCCGTGATGAGCGCCCAGGCCCGGATTGCCGCTGACGCCACCATGATCACGCCGTAGGCCACGGTGATCGTGCGCTGCCAGAACCGGTAGCGCGGCTCCTCCCGCCAGGCCCGCTCGAACGCCTTCTCCCGTTTCGGATCCCCGAACGTCGCCAGCGTCGCCGTCACCGCGTGCCCGAACGGCACCCGATGTAGCAACGTCACCAGGCAGAACACGCCGCCGAGCAGGAAATACGCCGGCTCCCGCAAGGCTGCCACCAGCGGGCTCCTCGTCGCCGCCGCTGTCACGATCGTCACCGCCAGTTCGCACAGCACCAGCACGCCGATCATGTCCAGCCGTCCCCGGCGGACGGTGAACCACGCCGCCGTGGCCCCCACTGCCATGGCCGGCGCCGTCAACGCCCAGAACACATCGACGCCGAAGGCTCGCAGCAGGTAGTAGAGGCCGATCGACAGCACGAGCTCCAGCAGCGTCGACCCGAGCCCGCTGCCCGACCGCTTCCCGGTTGCCCCGTCCTGTTTCGCAGCTGCCGCTTCCTGTTTCAGGCCTGCCCTGTCCTGTTCTCCGGCTGCTTCGTCCTGATTCCCGGCGGTCAACCCCATCTGCCTCGCACCCCCTGAACACTTAATAGTCTCTGTCGTACTAGTCCAGTACAGACTATCGCGAAATCAACCCTCGCTCCGAGGATGGGCGTGTGTCTATATTCATCGGACGTCTGTCCGATGGAGGTCTGATGCGGTTAGCCATTGTTGTCGCCGCACACCTGGTAGCTGCCGCTACCGCCGTGGGTGTGAACGGGCATACCTCGGATGTTCTGCATGTTTCGCCCGACGGGTGGGGCAACTCCTGCCTGGCCCAGCTGCCCTGCTCGCTGACCGCAGCCCGGGACAAGGCCCGGAACGAGAACGGCGACGTGGTCGTCGAACTGAGCGGCGGCACCTACCGACTGACCACGCCGTTCACCCTGGGCCCGCAGGATTCTGGCCGGCCGGGCCACAGCGTCGTCTACCGGGCGGCCCCCGGTCAGCACCCGGTGCTCAGCGGCGGCACCAAGGTCACCGGTTTCACCAAGGTGGACGCCGCGAAGAACATCTACCGGGCCAAGGTGCCGAAGGGCACTGAGAGCCGGGACCTGTTCGTCGACGGCACGAGGGCGCAGCGGACCCGCAGCGCCGCCAACCCGCCCGGCTTCTCCACCACCGCAACGGGTTTCACCACCGCCGACGGCTCGTACGCCGGCTGGACCAACCAGAGCCAGGTCGAGATCGTCAACGACAGCGGCTGGAAGCAGATGCGCTGCCCGCTGGCCTCGATCAGCCGCAACGCGGGCGGCGGCTCCGACCTGACGGTCGACCCGGGCTGCTGGAACAACAACCACAGCAACGTGCCCAACCCGGGCTTTCCCTTCAACGGCGCGGGACTCCCCTCGCTCAACGGCATCAGCTGGATCGAGAACGCCTACCAGCTGCTCGGCACGCCCGGCCAGTTCTACCTGGACGGCGCCGCCGGCTATCTCTACTACGTGCCGCGGCCCGGTGAGAACCTGGCCAAGGCCGACGTCGAACTGCCCACCGCACAAGAGCTTCTGGACGTCAGCGGCACGCCCGGCCACCTCGCGCCGCTCAACGACACCGACTGGCGCGCCACCTACACCGGCAGCTGGGGTTACCAGAACGGCCGCCCGACCGGCGACCTCGCCGGGGACGTGCACTACACCAGCACCAACGGCAACTCCTTCAGCTACACCTTCACCGGCACCGGCATCCAGGTGCTGTCGGAGACCAACTCCGACGAGGGCACCGTCGACGT
This sequence comes from Kutzneria sp. CA-103260, assembly GCF_018263855.1. Taxonomy (GTDB): domain Bacteria; phylum Actinomycetota; class Actinomycetes; order Mycobacteriales; family Pseudonocardiaceae; genus Kutzneria. Next base: position 184,661 of record NZ_CP073318.1, read on the forward strand.
CTACGTGGACGGCGTGCGGCAGCAGACCGTCGACGCCAGTTCGCCGGAACGCCTGGCGCAGCAGGCGATCGTGAGCGTCACCGGCCTGCCCAAGGGTCAGCACACGATCAAGCTGGTCAAGACCGGCGGCTCGTACCTGCTGGTCGACGGGGTCACGGTGATTCCCGACGTCGTGAATCCCGCGCACGACATCACCTTCTCCGGCATCACGTTCGCCGACACGACCTGGAACGCACCCACCGCCGAGGGGTACGTCGACAACCAGGCGGGCGTGCTGTGGGATCCGACCACCCGTGCGCCGATCCGCATCCCCGCCGCCGTGCAGGTGCACCGCGGCCAGCGCATCACCTTCTCCGACGACACCGTGCGCAATGTCGGCACCAGCGGCATCGAGCTGGCCGACCAGACCCAGGATTCCACCGTCTACCGCAGCACCGTCACGGACACGTCCGGCATCGGCGTCGCGGTCGGCGAGGTCGACGACTACTACCAGACCCAGCCCGCGCTCCAGACCAGCGGCAACTCCGTGTCCGACAACACGATCCAGCGCGTCGGGCAGGAATTCGCCGACGCCGTCGGCATTCTCGTCGGGCACAGCCGCAACACCACGCTGTCGCACAACGACGTCGGCTACACGCCCTACTCGGGCATCTCCATCGGCTGGGGCTGGGGCTGGGCCTCCAGCTGCGATCTGCAGGCCGAGCAAGGGCTATCGCAGCCGTGCGCCCATGGCAGCACCTACACCGGCGGCAACCACGTCGTCGGCAACCACGTGCACAGCGTGATGGGGGAGCTGTTCGACGGCGGCCCCATCTACACGCTCGGCGGCCAGGCCGCCCAGTCCGAGTTCACCGGCAACGTGCTCGGCGAGTGCGTCAACGGCTGCAACGCCATCTACCACGACGAGGGCAGTTCCCTCTGGTACACCCACGACAACGTGGTCAAGTCGGTGGGCGGCTCGCTGTGGCTGAACCTGTGGACGCCGACCATCCACGACGACAAGATCGTGGACAACTACACCGACACCGGCAACTACAACAACAACGGCACCAACATCACGTTCCAACCATCCACTGTGGTCCCCGACGACAACTGGCCGCCGGCCGCCCAGGCCATCATCAACGCCGCCGGTCCCGACACCCCCAAGCCCGACCTGGTCGACGACGACGACCTGCGCGTCGCCTACCGTGGCAGCTGGTCCTTCCAGGGCGGGCGGTCCTACGGCGATCTGGACGGCGGTGTGCACTACAGCCAGCAGAACGGCGACTCGGCGACGATCACCTTCCAGGGCACCGGAATCAGCTTCCTCACCGAGACCAACTCCGACGAGGGCCACATCGGCGTGACCCTTGACGGCGTGGCCCAGCCGGCGGTCAACGCCAACACCACCCAGCGAGGCGCGCAGCAGAAGGTGTTCACGGCCAAGGGTTTGCAGCCCGGCACGCACACCCTGACCGTGAGCAAGATCGACGGAACGTACTTCCTGGTCGACGGCTTCCAGCTGATCGGCTGAGGGAGCAGCGAGATGCGGTGAAGGGGGCTTTCCTGGCGTTGAACGCCAGGAAAGCCCCCTTCCGGGCGTTCGGCGGGTGGTGGAGGTGTGCCGTCAGCTGATCAGTGTCAGGTCCACCGCGTTGGCCATCGCCTGCATCCCGCCCGCGTTGGGGTGTAGGTGGTCGCCGGAGTCGTAGGCCGGGTTGAGGCTGTGGGGATTGGCCGGGTCGGCCATGGCCTGGTCGAAGTCGACGACGCCGTCGAAGGCGTGGCTGGTGCGGATCCACGTGTTGACCGCCTGGCGCATGGCCTCGCGGTCGGCGGGTTCGTTGTCGGGCATGACGGTGCCGCCGATGATGCGCACACCGGCCTGGTGGGCCTGGGCGATCAGCTGTTGGTAGCCGGAGATCAGGTCCTGCGCGCTCAGGGGCCCGCCGGCGGTGTTGATGCCGGCGTGCAGGTCGTTGATGCCCTCCAACAGGATCACGGTCCGCACTCCGGCCTGTCCGAGGGCGTCGTGGCCGAAGCGCTTGAGGGCGCTGATGCCCTGCCAGATGTTGGGCACGTCGGTGAGCACCCGGTTGCCGCCGATGCCGGCGTCGACAACGCCCCGAGAGCCGGACAGGCGGCGGGCGAGGTCGTCGGGCCAGCGCTGGTAGGTGCCGATGGGGGTGTTGTAGCCGTCGGTGATGGAGTCGCCGAAGGCCACGACGGTGCTGCGGGCAGTGCTGGGTACGAGGTCCAAACCGGACAGATAGAACCAGGAAGTCTTTGCGGCCACGTAGTTTCCGTCGCCGTCGTCACGGGTGTGGTCGCCGGGCAGGGACAGGTAGGTGGTGTCGAAGGCGTCGGAGTGCCACGTGGCCGAGCTGGTGGCCTTGGGCAGGAAGAGGCTGACGAGCAGGTTCTCCCCGGCGCCGACCGACATCGGGACGGGGTCGCTGACGGCTTCGGCCCCGGCGGCGATGGTCAGGGTCCGCGACCGGGAGAAGGTGACGGTGTGATGGCTGCCGGCCACGGCGGTCGCCATGGTGCCCTGCACGGCCACGTCGACCGCGCCGACGGCCAGCGGCGTGGTGCCGCGCAGGTTGGACAGGGTGATCCGGGGCGAGCTGCCGGCGATGCTGCTGTGCACCACCATGCGGATGGTCTGGTCGTTGAAGTTGGGGCCGCCGATGGTCATGCTCGGGCCCCACGCGGCCAGCCGGCCGGGGGAGTCGGGGGCGGCGGCGGCCGAGGTCGCGCCGGTCGCCAGCGTTGTCGCGACCACCAGGGCCGCGAGCAGGGATCTTGTTGTCACGGGCTGCTCCACTCGACACGTCGTTGTGGTGGTGCCGGCTGACAATACCGGACAGGATCGGGGAAACATCGGACCTAATCTTGACGCTCAGCGAGAGATGCCTTGAGCTGGACCGTGGACGCCGCCGTCTCGCCGCAGGGAGCGTTAGCCATGTCAGACTTGGGAAACTCGGTCACCAGGCGCGGTTTTCTCGCCGCAACCGGCGGTGCGGCGCTGGCCGCCGGGCTGGCCGGGGCGCCGGCCGCCGGGGCCGCGACGGCCGTCGAGCCGGTCGACTACGTGGACCCATTCATCGGATCACTGACCACGACCTCGGACGGCGCCTGCGGCAAGACCTTCCCCGGCGCGACCACGCCGTTCGGCCTGGTCCAGCTCAGCCCGGACACGGTCTCCGGCGGCGACAACGGCAGCGGCTACTCGTGGGACATGGGCACCATCGAGGGCTTCAGCTTCCTGCACATGTCCGGCATCGGCTGCTACGGCGACCTCGGCAACATCCAGGTGATGCCCCAGACCGGCGACCTCCAGATCGGCCGGGACGCGGCGAAGAGCCCGTACCGCAAGGAGAACGAGCACGCCAGCGCCGGCTACTACGCGGTGGAGCTGGACCGCTACCGGGTGCGGGCCGAGCTGACCGCGGCCGCCCGGTCGGGCATGCTGCGGTTCACCTTCCACGACAACGGCCCGGCCCGCGTCAAGGTCGACCTGACCCGGCGGATCGGTTACGACGGAACGCATTCCGTGGCGCAGACGCTGCGCCTGGTCGACCCGCACACCGTCGAGGGGGCGATTCACTGCGACCGCAGCGGCGGCGGCTGGATCTGCGGCAACGGACCGGTCTACTCGGTGTACTTCAGCATGAAGTTCCAGCAGCCCATCGCCCGCCTCGGCACCTGGGACGGCACGTCGGTGTCGTACGGCCAGAACGAGCGCATCGGCACCGCCCTGGGCTTCTTCGTGGAGTTCACCGCGCAGGCCGGCCAGCCGGTGCTGCTCAAGTCCGGCGTGTCGTTCACCAGCACCGAGGCCGCGCGGGCCAGCCTGGCCAAGGACATCCCGGGCTGGGACTTCGACGGCCTGGCCGCCCGGACCCGGCGCACCTGGTCGGACGCGCTGGGCAAGGTCGCGGTGCGCGGCGGCACCGACGACCAGCGCCGGATCTTCTACACCGCGCTCTACCACACCATGATCGACCCGCGGGTGTCCGGCGACAACGGCACCGGGCGGCGCACGGTGTTCAGCGGCTGGGACGTGTTCCGGGCCCAGTTCCCGCTGCTGACGATCATCGACCACCAGACCGTCACCGACACCGTCAACACGCTCGTCGGGCTGACCGAGTCCGGCGCGGTGAAGGGCCTGGCCCGCTGGGAGCTGCTCGGCGTCGACACCGACACCATGCTCGGCGACGCCGCCGTGAACGTGATCGCCGAGGCGTACCTCAAGGGCGTCAAGGGTTTCGACGCCGAGCAGGCCTACCAGCTGTGCCGGAACGTGGCCATGGGGCCGGCGGAGAAGTCCAACCGCAGCGACTTCGCCAACTGGGCCAGGCTGGGCTACTGCGCCGACGGCAACAGCATCTCGTCCACCCTGGAGAACTGCTACAGCGACTACGCGCTGGCGCTGTTCGCCGAGAAGCTGGGCCACACCGCCGACGCCGCCGCGCTGCGCAGGACGGCGACCAACTACCGCAACATCTTCGACGCCGACGCCGGCTGGTTCCGTGGCCGCAACCCGGACGGCAGCTGGATGGCGGCCGACGCCGGCTGCGTGGAGAGCAACCCCAACCAGCAGGGCTGGTACGTGCCGCACGACGTCGACGGCCTGGTCGCGCTGGTCGGCGGCAGGCAGGCGTTCCTGGACCGGCTGAACGCGATCTTCGAGGCGACGCCGCCGGAGCAGATGATGCACTGGAACGCCGACTACAACCACTCCAACGAGCCGGTGCACCAGATGGCGTTCATGTTCGCGCTGGCCGGCAGCCCGGCGCTGACCCAGAAGTGGTCGCGTTACGTCTGCGAGCACGCGTACGCCACCGGCCCCGGCGGGCTGGCCGGCAACGACGACTGCGGCCAGATGTCGGCCTGGTACGTGCTGGCCTCGGCCGGCCTGTACCCGGTCGCGCCGGCCAGCGGGCAGTACGTGATCGGCAGCCCCGTCTTCGACCGCGTCGACTTCGCCACCGCGACCGGGAACCGGTTCACCGTGCAGGCCGTCGGCAACTCGCCGGCCAACGTCTACGTGCGGTCGGCGGAGCTCAACGGCAAGCCGCTCGGCCGGCCGTGGATCACCCACGCCGAGGTGATGGCCGGCGGCCGGCTCACCCTGCAAATGGGTGAAACCCCGGCGGCGTGAAGGGACTATTCGAAACGGCCGTTGGATGCAATGGTGCCGCCGCGTAAATGCCCGAAGATAAAGCCGATAGTGATATTGATCATGACGCTCGGCAATCATCCAGTGCCACCCCGTGAAACCCCGCGAGTCCCGCTCTCGGGCAACTGAATGTCGAGTTCGGAACTCGACACATGGCTGCCTGAGAGCGGGACTCGCGAGGTCAGCCGGGGGTGTTGAGGAGCTGGGTGATCTTGGTGTCGGCGGCCGCGCTGGCCTCGGCGACGCCGGCCTGGCCGTCGGCGATGGACTGCAGCATGTCCTGGATCACGTTGGCGTTGTCCACGGCCGACCAGCGGGTCGACAGCGGCGTGAACCAGCTCTTGGCCGCCGCCGCCAGCTCGACCGCGGTGACCCCGCTGACCAGGGCGGACAGGCCGGTGCTGTTGGGCACCAGGCCGCTCTGGCCGAGCAGCCCCTCGTACTGGGTGCCGGTGAGCAGCCGGATCCACTGCGCGGCCAGGTCGGCCTGCCGGCTGGCCTTGGGCACCACCAGGTTGGAGCCGCCCAGGAACACCGGCATCGGGCCGGTCGCGCCGGGCATGGCGAACACGCCGAGCTGATCGCCCAGGGTCGGGTACTTCTTGGCCACCGCGCCGGCGGTGGTGCCCTGGTCGATGATCATCGCGGCCCGGCCGCTGCCCAGGGCGTCCACGTCGGTGGTCTCGTCCTTGTCGGCCGGCGCCCGGGAGACCTTCGCCACGAAGTCGGCCCAGGTGCGCAACCCGGCCTGCGACTTCGGCGACGACAGAGTGCCGGTCCACTTGCCGTTCTGCTGCGTGGCGACGGTGCCGCCGGCGTCGAGCACGAAGGGCAGGGCGGCGTACTGATAGCGACCCGGGAAATAGAGGGCGGAGAAGTCCGCGGCCTTGTTGGTCGCGGTCAGCTTGGCCGCGTCGGCCTCCAGTTGGGCCAGCGTGGCGGGCGGTTGGCCCAGGCCGGCCTGCTGCCACAGGTCCTTGCGGTAGATGACCACCCGGTCGCCGCCGTAGTACGGCACGCCGTAAAGGCGGCCTTCGTAGCTGCCGGCGTCGCGCAGGCCGGTCAGCCAGCTGTCGGAGTTCTCGAAGTCCTGCCTGGTCAGGTCGGCCAGCTTGCCGGTGCTGGCGTAGGCCAGCACGTCGCTGTTGCCCATCTCCAGCACGTCCGGCGGCGTCGCCGCGGCCATGCCGGCCTGCCACTTCTCGTCCCGCCCCGGCCACTCCAGGGTGGTCAGCCTGACCTGGACGTCCGGGTGCAGGGTGTGGAACTGCTGGTTGAGCTCGGAGATGACGTTGTCCGGGGCGCTCTCCTTCATCAGCCAGACGGTGAGTGTGGTGGTCGGAGCCGGCTGCGCGCTCGGCGCCCCGCAGGCGGTGGCCAGCAGGGCCACGGCCAGGATGGCCGTGCCGGATGCGCGCGCGTGTCTCATATGATCATCCCCCCGCCGGGACCGCAGTCGAGTAGACGACGACGGTGAAGGCGGTTTCGCGCCGTGTCAATGCCTCCATTCGCGCCGGGCTGGGTATTGTCTACGGCGGTCTGCCGTGGTGGCCCCAACCGCGTGGCGCGCGTGGCTGGTTACATGGGCGGCGGGCAGTAGTCGCGACGCCGCAAGCGCGGGCGTGCGAAACCATGAACGAGGAGATGGCGTGACCGTCGATGGCCGGGTAGTCGCGGGCCGTTACCGCTTGGGCCGACGGATCGGCAGCGGCGCTATGGGCGTCGTGTGGCAGGCGCACGACGAACTGCTGTATCGCACAGTCGCGGTGAAGCAGCTGCTGTTGCAGCCGGGACAGTCCGAGGCCGAGTCCGAGGAGGCCCGCCGCCGCGCGATGCGCGAGGGCCGGATCGCCGCGCGCCTTCAGCATCCCAACGCGGTGGCGGTGTTCGACGTGGTCGACGAGGGCGACGGCATGCCGTGGCTGGTGATGGAGTACGTGCCCTCGCAGAGCCTGTCCGCGGTGCTGGAGGAGCAGGGCACGCTGTCGCCACAGGAGGCGGCGCGCATCGGCATGCACGTGGCCTCGGCGCTGGCCGCCGCCCACGCCGCCGGCATCGTGCACCGGGATGTCAAGCCCGGCAACGTGTTGCTCGGCGACGACGGCACCGTGAAGATCACCGACTTCGGCATCTCCCGGGCCCAGGGCGACTCCACGGTGACCGCGACCGGCATGCTCGCCGGCACCCCGGCCTATCTCGCGCCGGAGATCGCCAAGGGCCACGACCCGACGCCCTCGTCGGACGTTTTCTCCCTGGGCGCAACGCTTTACGCCGCGGTGGAAGGCATTCCGCCGTTTGGCCTGTCCGACAACCCGTTGGCACTGCTGCACAAGGTGGCCTCCGGCCAGATCGAGCCGCCGCGCCAGGCCGGGCCGCTGACCCAGCCGCTGCTGTCGCTGCTGTCGCCGGAGCCGACCGAGCGGATCACCATGGTGCGCTGCCGGGACACGCTGGGCGCGGTGGCCTCGGGGCAGGCCGCGCCGCCGATGCCGATGCCGGCGCACATGCCGACGGTGGCCGCCGCGCAGCGGCCGGCGCCGATGGCGACCCGGGTGGAGCCGCAGCGTCCGCAGGGCGGACCGTCGCGGTCCACCTCGACCACCGCGATGCCGCCCGTTCGGCCGAACCCGCCGCAGCGGACGGGCGGCGGCCGCCCCAACCGGGGCGCGATGATCGGCATCGTCGCGGCCGTGGTGGTGGCGGTGATCGTCGGCGTGATCGTGGTCAGCAACCAGTGGACCACCAACCGGCCGGACAACCAGGGCGGCGGCGGGGGCTCGCAGGCCGGTGGCGGCACCTCGACCAGCACCAGCGCGCCCGCCGTGACGAGCATCTCACGGCAGCCGGTGACGTCCTCGCCGGACGCGTCGGTGCAGCAGCAGACCATCGTCGACTTCTTCGCGCAGCTGCCCGGCAACGCGCAGAACGCGGCGCAGGCCTACTTGAGCCCGGACTTCAACGGCGGCGCCGACGCGTTCGTCAGCCAGATGAGCGGCCTGCAGTCGGTGAAGCTGGAGATCACCAAGCCCGGCGACTTCTTCTTCCAGGCCGACGAGCACCTCGTCGGCAAGGACGGCACCAAGACGGTGCAGCCGGTCGGCATCGGGCTGAAGTGGGCCGGGACCCAGCTCTACATCAACAAGGTGCAGAACCTGGGCGCCGCGAAGCCGGAGAGCTGATCCCGGCCCGTTCGGTCGCTCAGGCCGGCAGCACGGATTCGACGGCCGCGACCAGCCCGGCGTCCTCGGGCTCGGTCCGCGGCCGGAACCGGCCGACCACCTTGCCGCCCGGCGCGACCAGGAACTTCTCGAAGTTCCACTGCACGTCGCCGGCCGCGCCGTCGGCGTCGGCGGTCTGGGTCAGCTCGGCGTAGAGCGGGTGCCGCTCGTCCCCGTTCACGTCGACCTTGGACATCATCGGGAACGTCACGCCGTAGGTGGTCGAGCAGAAGGTCTGGATCTCCTCGGCCGAGCCGGGCTCCTGGCCCATGAACTGGTTGCACGGAATCCCCACGACGGCGAAGCCGCGGTCCGCGTACTGCTCGTGCAGGCGCTCCAGGCCGGCGTACTGCGGGGTCAGGCCGCAGCGGGACGCCACGTTCACCACGAGTAGCGCCTTGTCACCCAGTGCGCCGAGGGTGGTCGGCTCGCCGCCCAGTGTGGTCAGCTGAAGATCCAGGATGGTCATGGGGAAAGCCTAGACGGGAGCGTGGCGTGACCGAGTTGCACGAGCTGTCGGCGCTCGACCAGGCCGCGGCGGTCCGCTCCGGCGAGGTCGGCCCGGTCGAGCTGGTCGATCACCACCTGGCCCGCATCGAGGCGCTGGACGGCCGGCTGCACGCCTTCGTGACGGTCGACCCGGAGCAGGCCCGTCAGCAGGCCAAGGCAGCCGAGCAGACGCTGGTCGACAGGGATCGGGTCGACGGCGACCGGTCCGAGCTGCCGCCGCTGTTCGGCGTGCCGACGGCGATGAAGGACCTGACCATCACGCGGGACGCCCCGACCGCGTTCGGCTCGCGGGCGCTGCTGGGTTTCCGGTCGCCGCTGGACGCCGACGTCGTGACGGCGCTGCGGCAGGCCGGGCTGATCAGCCTGGGCAAGACCTCGACCTCGGAGTTCGGGCTGACCGCGCACACCGAGACCGACTTCGGCGCGGAGTCGCGCACGCCCTGGGATGTTGCTTTTTCGGCTGGCGGGTCCAGTGGTGGGGCGGGCGCGGCCGTGGCGGCCGGGCTGGTGCCGATCGCGCAGGCCAGCGATGGGGGTGGGTCCATTCGGATCCCGGCCAGCGCGTGCGGTCTGGTCGGGCTGAAGCCGTCGTGGGGGCGGGTGTCGGACGGGCCGCTGCCGCCGGATTCGAGCCGGTTGTTCGTCCGTGGCGTGCTGACGCGGACCGTGCGGGACTCGGCTGCTGGGCTGGATGCGTTGGTGGCCGGGCGGCCCGGTGGTCTCGTGCCGATCGCCGGGCCGGTCGGGTCGTTCCTGGCGGCAGCCGACCGTTCGCCCGGGCAGTTGCGGATCGGGCGGTTCACGGTTCCGGCGAGCCGGATCGACGTCGACCCGGAGTGCGTGCGGGCCGTGGACGTGGCGACTCAGCTGCTGGTCGACGCCGGGCATGTGGTGGAGGAGATCAAGCCGCCGGCCGGGCCGGAGTTCGCGCAGCTGTTCGTGCGGGTGACGACGCTGCTGGCCGCCGCCGCGCCGGTGCCGGCGGCCAAGGAAGAGCTGCTGCGGCCGGTGACGCGGATGCTGCGGGAGCGTGGCGCCCGGATCGGTGGGGCCGAGGCGGTGACGCTGCTGGCGGCGTTGCAGGGAGCTGCGCGGGCGATCATCGACCGGACCGCGGCGTACGACGTCGTGCTGTGCCCGACGCTGCCTCAGCTGCCGCGCCCCGTCGGGTATTTCACCGACGGGGGCGATCCGGAGGAGGAGTTCGAGCGCACCATGCGGTTCGTGGCCTTCACTCCCGTGCAGAACGTCACCGGGCAGCCGGCGGTGTCCCTGCCGGTGCACTGGACCGCCGACGGGCTGCCGGTGGGCGTGATGCTGATCGGCCGGCCGGCCGACGAGGCGACACTGATCTCCGTGAGCGCTCAGCTGGAGGCGGCCAGCGGGTGGGTGCGGCGGTGGCCTGGCCGGCAGCCTTGAGCGCGGCACGTCGTCCCCACACCGTGTCACGCCGCCACGCGTGCTCGTGTCCCAGAAACCGTTGACATGGTTGGCGATCGTCATCGGCATGGGGCCTCTCGGAGCCGGCGGAGGCCCCAATGCCGGTCAGCGGCCGCAGATGGCCGAGTCGAGGATCTGGAACCGGAGGTCTTCGCCGTTGTCGTCGGCGACGGTCATGTCGTTGGTCACGACGCTCCCGTAGCGGCCGTCGTCGGTGGCCACCGTCCAGGTCGCGTAGCCAAGCACGTTGCCCGCGTGCCCCCATGCCTCGCCACCGCAGGACAGCGCATGCCCGATCAGGCCGAGGCCGTAGTCGTAGCCGGCCGGCGCACCCGCCATCGGGACGGTCCTGCGCATCTCCGCCAGGGAAGCGGGCGAGACGACCTTGCCGCTGGCCAGCGCGAGGTCGAACTTCGTCATGTCCGTCATCGTGGACTGAATCGCACCGGCGGTGCTGTAGATGGACGGTTCGAAATTGGTGGTGTTGTCGAACCAGTAGAAGAACGGGCCGATCCGCTGCCCCGCGTAGCCGTGCGCGTAGGGCGCGGGCAGCGTGTGGACACCGCCGGCGGGGAAGGTGGTGTCCGTCAGCCCGAGCGGCGTGATGATCCGGCTGGTGATCGCGTCGACGACCGACATCCCGGTGATCTTCTCGATCAGCATGCCGGCGATCTGGAAGTTGGTGTTGGAGTACTCGAACTTGGTGCCCGGCGTGGAGTCGGGCTTCAGCCGCAGGCCGTCGCGGACCACCGCGGCCAGCGTGTAGGTGCCGTCCGGGTTCGCCTGGGGTTGCTGGTTGTCGTTGGTCGGGATTCCGCTCTCGTGCTGCAGGAGTTCCCGCACGGTGATGGTGTTGCCGTCGTAGCCGTTGCCGTCCACCACGCCCGGCAGGTAGCGCTCGATCGGCGCGTCGAGAGCGACCTTGCCCTCGTCGACCAACTGGAGAACCACCGCGGCCGTGAACGTCTTGGTCTGGCTGCCGACGCGGAAATGGTCGGTCGGCTGGATCGGGGTGTTCGCGGTCGTGTTGCCGGTCCCCGCCGACAGCGTCCACGAGCCGGTGGCGTCGCCGGCGAACACCGCCGCACCCGGCGCGGCGCCCAGCGCTTGGTTGAGTAACGCCTGTGTGCCTTCATGTGTGTTCGGCGCCGCCTGTGCCATCGTCGGCGCCGCCACGGTCAGCGTCATGGCCGCGACCAAGGCAGCCGGCTTGTTGACTCGCATGGATTCGACGCTAACCAGGACCGATGAAATCGCGATGACACGTCCAGCGGGAACACGCTCAGCACGTGTTTCATCGCGATTCCATCGGTTTCCATAGCGAGGGCCCGTGACTCACTCGGTGATTCCTCGTGGTCGCCCAGGCAGCGGTTCGGTCACCCGCGCACCGAGCGGGTGAGCCCGGCGATGTCGTCCCGGCTGACCCGCCGGTCGCAGTTGTCGCTCAGGTAGGCGATCTGGTCGACGACCGGGAGCTGTTGCCACTGCGGGGAAACCGGCCCGCGGTGTCCGGGCAGCGCCGGCTCGTCCCTGGTCACCACCAGCTTGTCGGCCAGCGCGCGGCTGCGCACCGTGCCCTCGATGGAACCCGACCACTGCCGGGCCCCGTAGAAGCTGCTGTCGGGTCCTGGATTGACCCACTGCGACACGATCAGCTGGGCACTGCCCATCGAGGAGTACGGGTGCACGATCGGGGCGTAGAGGTAGGGGGCCTGCACCGGTGTCACCTGGGTGCGTGGCGCGCTCCACAACCCGGTCGGGTAGGGCGCGGTCTGGGTCACCGCGCCGCGCCCGCCGTTGAGGAAGGACAGCACCGCCCGGCCGTCGATGACCTGCGCCGAGATCTCCCCGATCGCCTCCCACGGGCTGGGCGCCCCGATGATCGGCGTGGACGGCCCGTCCGGCCGCCAGTCCCAGTGGCCCGCGCCGTCGTCACCCCAGAAGCGGTACTCGCTGCGGTTCCACATCTTGTCCCACGGCACCCTCATCAGGTGGATGCCGCCGCCGTTCCAACGGCCCTCGTTGGTGCCGTAGATGTAGACGAACGGCTCGTTCGGCCACATGATCATGGAGTTGTTCTGGAAGTGCGACCACAGGCCCTCGTTCCAGAAGTCCATGTTCTCCTGGTTGGTCTCCAGGTTCCAGGTGCGCACCCAGTTCTCCGCGTGCGTCTCGGTGGACGTCCACTGCCGGGAGTACCAGGTGCGCCAGCTGCCGCCGGGGCTGGGGATGCCGCCCTCGGACTGGATGGCCCAGTCGCGCACCCCGAAGGTGGTCATGATGTACCGGCCGTCCGGAAGGTGGATCAGGTCGTTGGGGATCTCGGTGACCACCTGGCCGGCCTCGTTGCGCGCGGTGACCGGGTCCCGGTGATCGTAGGGCAGCATCTGCTTGGCGCGGTCCCCGCCGATGCAGTTGTCCCAGCGGATGCCGTTCTGGATGTCCGCATTGGACTGCCGTAGCCCGACCGGCGAGCGCCACCCCGTGCCGCCCTGGGGCACCGGCTGGTCGAAGGTGTCCCCGAAGATCGAAATGCAGTACCCGTGGTTGGTTCGCGCGGTGAACCCGAGGTCGGTGCCCCGGAACCCGAACCGCGCCGTCTCCTCCCCGGTCAGGTCCTTGACCGGCCCGGAAGCGGTGACCGCCCCGGCCCGTGCCACCCCACCGAGCAGCCCGCTCGCCCCGAGCACCACCCCGGCAGCACCCTTCAGGAAGGTCGCCCGGCTGAATCCGCCGCTGTACCGCATATCGCTCCTCGGGATCGGACCTCTAGGCCGTTCGGACGCTATGGGCTCCGAATGAAATCCCGATGAAACGCCGCCTGGGTCCCACACCTGGTCGGGCAGCGCAGGTGCCGACGGTGCGCGTCGAATTGCTGGACCGCACGCTGATCCGGAACCTCGTGGACTACGTGCCGCAGCTGGAGAAGGCGTTCGCCTCCGCGTGCGGCCACCGCGTGGCGGCGTCTTCGTGCAGCATCACGCGTCGTACCCGTCGCAACTGCTCGCCCGGTTCGACGCCCAGGTCGTCGACCAGCCGGCGGCGGATCTCGGCGAACACCGCCAGCGCGTCGGCTCGTCGGTCGGCGCGGGACAAGGCACGCATCAACAGCGCCGCCACCGGTTCGCTGTACGGGTGGGTGCGGGCGAGGGCCCGTAGTTCGTCGATGGCTTCCGCGTGGCGTCCCAGTCGCAGTTGGTACTGGGCCTTCCGCTGCGACAACGCGATCCGTCGGTCGGTCAGCCGCAGCCGTTCCATGTCCGCGAACGGTCCCGGCAGGCCGACCAACGGCTCGCCGTGGAACAACTCCAGCGCACGTCCGCACCCCTGTGCCGCCGAGGCCAGGTCGCCGGCCTTCTCGGCCGCCGCTGCCTCGTCGGCGATTTCTTCCAGCCGCACCGTGTCGAGCAGTACTCCAGCGCCGCGGAAACGGTAGCCCCACCTGTCACGGCCGATCATCGAATCCGACTTTCCGGTATCGGCCTGCAGGCATTTACGCAGCCGGTACACGTACACCTGCACCACGTTTCCGAGTGGCTGGTCCAGCCCCCATACGCCGTCCAGCAGATCCCGCTGGCCCACCGTCGTGTCCGGGCGTAGTGCCAATGCGGCCAGCAGCGCCTGTTGGCGAATCGGTCCCAAATCCAGTTGTCGCTCGCCGCGCCACGCCCTGAGTGGTCCGAGCAAACAGATCCGAAGCTGCCCGTCGACGGCGAGTCCCTGCCCCGGAATGACAATTCCGTGATCGAAGGCGTAGATGATCGCCGCCGCGCGGTCGCGCAGCCCCAGCCTGGCGCACATGTGCCCGAGGTGGCTCTCCACCGCCGTCCTGGGCATCGCCATGCTGTCCGCGATCTCCGAGTCGGTCAGGCCGCGTCCGACGGCGCGCAGCAGGTCATGGTCCCGGATCGAGAGCGGCTGAGCGTCAACCGAAGTCGATGTCACGGCGGAGTCCCCCTTGCCGGCCGGTGTGGCTTACCCGGCCGATCCTGGGTGTTCGCGCTGGTCGAGGACAGGCCACAGACCGGTCATTTGTGGCCCTCGCCCCCCACCAGCGGCTTCCACCCTGATCGACAGCGGCAGGACCGGGAACCGAGCCTCCGTCACACCGTGCCGGTCCTCGGTGAGTGGCGCCCGGAGCCCTGTCCCAGGTTCGGGTTCAGCTCGATCCGCTTGGCCGCTTCCGGATGTGCGCCGGTTGGACTGGGGCGAATCGACAACGCTCGGCCCGCGGCAGGCCAATGCTCTCTCAGATCGCGTCCAGGCTCATTCCGTTACAACCGTCACAAGGGCAAGCCAAACCCGCCCCGCTCACGCAGGATACCGAGCGTCGTGTCAGCGCTGTGCATTTCGCATACCTCCACCGTCTCCCGGTGGACAGCTTTCCCGCCATTCTTGGCCGGTCGTGATTCCGACGACTACTTCGGCGAGCCGCCACGCGCCGAAAGCGGCCAGAAGCCTCACCGGGTGGTGACGGTCCGTGCCGCGGGCCGCCGAGGCCAGGGCCGGCCGGCGGGGGGACGTTGGGGGTTGGGGCGGTTGGCGGATCGCATGGCGGTGCTCAGTTTCGGGTGAGATCGGCGGATTGCCAGGCCTCGGTGAGAGCCTGGGTGAACAGCTCGGTGGGCTGGGCGCCGGAGACGCCGTAGCGCATGTCGATAACGAAGAACGGCACGCCGGAGGCGCCGAGGCGGGAGGCGGTGGCGGCGTCGTCGGAGACGTCGGCGGCGTAGGTGTCGGACGCCAGCACGGCACGCGCCTCGTCAGCGGGGAGGCCGACTTCGACCGCGATGGCCACCAGTGACTCGTGGGTGAAAACCGAGCGCTGCTCGGTGAAGTGGGCCTTGAACAGGGCCTCCACCATGGCGTCCTGGAGGCCGCGGTCCTTGGCGAGATGCACCAGGCGGTGGGCGTCGGCGGTGTTGCCGATGCGGAGCCCGGCCATGTGGTACTCGAGCCCTTCGCCGGCGGCGGTCTCCTCCATCCGAGCCTCCATGGCGGCGGCCTCGTCAACGCTCATGCCGTATTTGCGGGACAGCATGTCGACCGTCAACTCCGTCTGCCCGGCGGGGTGGCTGGGGTCGAGCTGGAAGGAGTGGTGCACGACCTCGATCTGGTCCCGGTGCTCGAAACCGGCCAGGGCCTTCTCGAACCGCCGGCGGCCGAGGTAGCACCACGGGCAGACGATGTCGGACCAGATGTCGACGCGCACCACAACTCCTCCAGCTCGAAAGACTGTCAGCTAGAGCGACGCAATCCGAGGGCGGTTTGTTCCAGCGCGGCCAGTTCTCGGATCACCTTGTGACGACCGTGACGCCAGTCCCCGGCCGGATCCCCGCTGACCCGGGCCAGCGACCGCAGCGGCAGCCGGGTGAGGGCGCGCAGCGCGAGCAGGTCCTCCCCACCGTCCAGCCTGGCGAGGCGCTTGGCCGCGGCGGCAGTGCGGGCGTACCGGATGCGCAGCGGCAGCCAGATGGCCAACGCGAACAGCACGGGCCCGAGCACGAGCGCGACCGGCACCCACAGGGCGAGGCTCTCGGCGGTGTCGATCTCCCCGTTGCCGGCGTTGGCCAGCGTCGCCCCGGCCTGCACCCCGGCCCCGAGCGCGTTGGCGAGCGACCCGCCGACCAGCGGCAACTTGTCGGCGCTGGCGGCAGCTGAGGTGAACACGTCCCGCAGCCCGCTGCCGGCGCTGACGAGCCGGTCGCCCGGGCCCCGTAACCGCTCGACCGTGTCGTGCACCTGCACGCCCAGCCAGATCCAGCCGCCGGCCCACACCAGCACGATCAGGTCGGCCAGCACCTGACGCAGGAACCGACTCGGCCGGTCCGCGTACCACTTCACCTCTGCCTCCCGACAACATCAACTTGTTGGCGACACGGAAGTCTGGTCCGTGGTCGTGGCAGTGGTGCTCGCGGGTGGCGTGGTGCTGGTTGTTGTCGTAGTTGTTGTCGGCGGTGCGGTGGTCGTTGTCGCCGTGCCGGTCGTCGTCGTGGTTGTGGTGGTCGGAGTCGTGGTCGCGGCGCGAGTGGTCGGTTCCGTGGCGTTCACGGGTCCCGTCGGGTCGATGTGACGGGTGGTGGTCGCCGAGGACTGCGGAGCCGCCGGCGTCTGCTCCGGAACAACCGTCTGCGGTGCGGGCCGCAGGAAGAACAGCAGCGCCCCGACTGCCGCCGCCAGCGCGACCGCTCCGACTGCCATCGGCGCACGTCGCCGCCGCACGGGCACCGGCTCCACCGCCGTCGGACCACCCAGCACCGGTCTACTGGGCAGAGACCCGGCCGGTGCAGGCCCCGCGACCACCGACCCAGCGGCTGTCGGCCCGCCGGCCAGCAGCTCGCCTTTCGTCAGCGGCAAGGTCGCCTGCGCCACCGCCAACCCGGTCAACGCCGAGAAGATGTCCTCAGCCGCCGGCCGCCCCGCGGGATCCTTGTCCAGCAACCGGACCAGCAACGGCCCGAGCGGGCCGGCGGAAGCAGGTGGGGGCACCGGATCGGTCAGCACCGCGGTCATCGTCGCCAGCGCGTCCCCGCGGTCGAACGGAACCGCCCCCTCGACGGCGGCGTAGAGAGTGACGCCGAGGGACCAGAAATCCGACTCGGGCCCGCTCTGCAGCCCCTGGATCCGCTCGGGCGCCATGAAGCTGGGAGCGCCGACCAGGACGCCGGCTCCGGTGAGGGTGGCGTCGCCCTCGGCGCTGGCGATGCCGAAGTCGGCGAGGTAGGCCCGGCCCTGGGCGTCGAGCAACACGTTGCCGGGCTTGACGTCCCGGTGCAGCACCCCGCTGGCGTGGGCGGCCCGCAGCGCGGCCAGCAGGTCCAGACCGATCTCGGCGACCCGGGCCGGCGGCAGCGCGCCGTCGAGGGCGATGACGTCGGCCAGGGTCCGGGACTCGACATGCTGCATGACGATCCACTGCCGGTCGTCGTGGGCCACGACGTCGTAGACGGTGACGACGTTCGGGTGCACGATGCGGGCCGCCGCTCGGGCCTCCAGCAGCACCCGTTCACCCTGTCCGGTGACCTCCTTCACCGCCACGTCCCGGCCCAGCAGCAGGTCCCGGGCCAGCCACACAGTGCCCATGCCGCCCGCACCCAGCGTCCTGACCAGCGCGTATCTGCCGGCGACGGGTGGCGGGGCGGAAGGTTCGCCAGTAGTCACCGTGTCCAGGTACCCGCGTTCACCGCAGGGCAATCCGACGGCCATTGACTGCCCGAGTTGCCGATGCGTAAGTTCGGCGAACTAACTAAGCCAGATGGAGGTTGACGTGGAGCCGACGCCTGCGGACAGATTCAGCTTCGGCCTGTGGACCGTCGGCTGGCGCGCGAACGACCCGTTCGGTGAGCCGACCCGGCCGGCGCTGGACCCCGTCGAGTCCGTGCACCGCCTGGCCGAGTTGGGCGCGTGGGGTGTCTCCTTTCACGACGACGACCTGATCCCGTTCGGTTCGGACGACACGGTCCGCGAGGAGCGGGTAGCCCGTTTCCGCAAGGCGGTCGACGAGGCCGGCCTGGTGGTGCCGATGGCGACCACGAACCTGTTCACCCATCCCGTCTTCAAGGACGGCGGCTTCACCAGCAACGACCGCGGGGTCCGAAGGTTCGCGCTGCGCAAGGTGTTGCGCAACCTCGACCTCGCGGCGGAGTTGGGCGCCAACACCTACGTGCTGTGGGGCGGCCGCGAGGGTTCGGAGACCGACGCCGCCAAGGACGTGCGCGCGGCGCTGGACCGCTACCGCGAGGCGATGAACATCCTCACCCAGTACGTCCTCGATCAGGGCTACGCCATCAGGTTCGCCATCGAGCCCAAGCCGAACGAGCCGCGCGGCGACATCCTGCTGCCCACGATCGGCCACGCGCTGGGCTTCATCGCCACCCTGGAGCACGAAGGCCTGGTCGGGGTGAACCCCGAGGTGGGCCACGAGCAGATGGCCGGGCTGAACTTCGTGCACGGCATCTCCCAGGCCCTGTGGCAGGACAAGCTGTTCCACATCGACCTCAACGGCCAGCGCGGTCCCCGCTACGACCAGGACCTGATCTTCGGCCACGGCGACCTGCTGTCCGCCTTCTTCCTGGTGGATCTGTTGGAGCAGGCCGGATACACCGGGCCGCGGCACTTCGACTACAAGCCGCTGCGCACCGAGGACATCACCGGCGTGTGGGCCAGCGCGGCCGCGAACATGCGGACCTACTTGCTGCTCAAGGAACGGGCCGCGGCGTTCCGCGCCGACCCGGACGTGCAGGAGGCGCTGCGCGAGGCCAAGGTGGACGAGATCCTGCTGCCGACGCTGTCCCGTCGCGAGACGGTGGCCCAGCTGCGGACCGCCGACCCGACCTTCGATCCGGACGCGGCCGGGGCGCGAGGATACGGGTTCGTGCGGCTCTCGCAGCTGGCTTTGGAGCATCTCGTTGGAGCGCGACAATCCTGATCGGCTTTCTCACGTCGATTTGACGGCTGTCGTGGCCGTGATCGTCACCTGCGCAAATGCCGGCGGAATTTCACCTGTCGGCATTTGATCGAGGAACGGATCCGGGGTGGCCGCCGCCCGTTTACTGGTGATCCACTCAGAATTCGTGTCGTGGATCGTGACAGTCGGGGCGTCGTGCGCTCCGGCCTGCCGGCCCGGCTGACATGGGAGGTCTGGGCCAGAGTTAACTGTGAATCCGGTCGGTCGGGTATCTGCTTGCCGGGCACCCCGTCTTGGACGTGTCGGCAATCGACGCGACGCAAATCGGGCAAGGGTCGCCCGCGGTCACCGCCGCTCGTGATCACTCGTGCATTGGCGTCAGAAGGTCGTGTTTTCTGGATCGTAAGGGCAGGCCTGTCGGATCTTTCTCCATCCGATGCGGGCCTGGCTGTAAGCATTGGTTGCACCACAGGCGAGTAGGGAGGCGGTCTGTCCTGAACCCGGATCGCGGGCTGGTCCCCGTCGGCGCGGGGCCGGAACTGTCCACAGAGGACAAAGCCGGCGCGTCCGTGCTCGGCCGCGTCCTGCTGGGCAGGACCGAGGAACTGGCCCACCTGGAGGCGAAAGCCGAGCTCGCGACCGGCGGGCGCGGCCAGGCCGTGCTGCTGCGCGGCCCGTCCGGCATCGGCAAGACCCAGCTGCTGCGGACCGCCGAGCAGCGCTTTGCCATGCAGGGCATGCGGGTGCTGCGGGCCGACTGCACCGAGGTCGGCAGCGGCTCCGGTTACGCCGCCGTGCGGGAACTGTTCCACGACGTCGACGAGGATCTGTTGCAGGGCGCGGCCCGCTGGGCCCGCGCCGCGCTGTCCCCGGGCGACGACGGCGACCAGCCCGCCGGCGGATACGCCGTGCTGCACGGCCTCTACTGGCTGGTGGTCGGCCTGTCCGGCGAGCAGCCGCTGGCGCTGATCGTCGACGACGCGCACTGGGCGGACAACTCCTCCCTGCGCTGGCTGGATTTCCTGTTGCGCCGCGCGGAGAACCTGCGCCTGCTGGTGGTCATCGCGCAGCGCACCGGCCTGGCCGGCGGCGAGCTGCTGGCCGGGCTGTCCGCCCACGAATGCTGCACCGCGCTCGAGGTCGCGCCACTGGGCCCGGACGACGTCGTCGAGCTGATCGCCGCCGGCCTGGACGAGGCGCCCGCGCCCGCGTTCGCCGCGCGCTGCACCGACGTCAGTGGCGGAAATCCGTTGCTGCTGGACCGACTCCTGGGTGAACTGCGCCGCAAGGGGGTGCAGCCGGACGCACAGAGTGTGGAGCTGGTCCAGGAACTGGGCCGGGACGTGCTCACCGCCTCCGTCCTCACCGCGCTGTCCAAACAGCCCGAACACGTCACCGCGGTGGCCCGCGCCGCCGCGGTCATCGGCACCCGGCCGCTGCACCGGATCGCCGCGCTGGGCCAGGTGCCGGTGCGCTCCGTGGCGCCGGCGCTGTCCGTGCTGGCCCGCTGCGACGTGCTGGACGCCGACCACACCGGCTTCGTGCACGACCAGGTCCGCACCACCATCCTGGCCGGGATCTCCGAGGAGGAGCTGCACGCCACCCGGGCCCGGGCGGCCCGGCTGCTCAGCGACGAGGGTGAGCCGGCCGAGGCCGTCGCCGGCCACCTGCTGCTCACGCCGGTGGACGAGCCGTGGATGCAGCCGGTGCTGCGCGACGCCGCGGCCAGCGCCGGCCGGCGCGGCTCGGCCGAGGCCGCCATGAACTACCTCCAGCGGGCCCTGGGGTCCAAGTGGCTGGACGCCGACACCCGCACCCGGCTCCAGGTCGACCTGGCCGGGCTGCTGGCGCAGATCGATCCGGCCAGCGCGCTGCCGACCCTGCGCGAGGTGCTGGGCCGGGTGACCGACGCCCGCGCCCGCACGCCGTTGGCCGCCCTGTTCGCCCGGGCCGCGCAGCCGGTGTACTCCTCGCACGAGGCGGTGGACCTGCTGGTCGAGGTGATCGACCAGCTGGATGCCGTGATCGGTCCCGAGCCCGGGCCGGCCGACCAGGAGCTGCGCACGCTGGCCGAGTCGGCGCTGCTGATGGCGGCCACCGACGAGTGCTCGACGCTGCCGCTGGCCACCGCGCGGGCCCGGGCGATGACCGACCCGCCCGGGCGCAGCGGCTCGGAGATGCTGGCGCTGTCGCTGATGGCCATGCTGTCGGCGTTCGAGGGCGGCTCGGTGGAGACGGTGCTGCGGCGGGCCCGCCGGGTGATGGAGACGCCGGACATCCCGGTGGACGGCATGACGCTGCTCGGCGCCTCGCTGGCGTTCGAGCTCGCCGGTGACGTCGACTCGGCGCTGGCCGGCCTGGAGCGCACGCTGGCCGAGACCCGGCGCCGCGCCGAGCCGGTGATGCACGTGATGGCGCTGGGTTTCCGGGCGGTGATGCAGCGCCGCCGCGGCGAGTTGGCCGAGGCCGCGGCCGACGCGCAGACCGCGGCCGACGTCGCCGGCCAGGAGCTGCCGGGCCTGCTGCTCACGCTGCCGCTGATCACCCAGGCCGGCGTCTTCGCCGACCTCGGCGAGCCGGAGCGCGCGGCCGAGCTGCTGGGGCTGGTGGTTCGGCCGCGCTACGAGGAATTCGGCTGGGAGTGGTACAACTACGCGCTCGTCCGGGCCAAGGTGTCGCGGCAGCTCGGCGATTCGGCGGCCGCGCTGGACATGCTGCGGCGCTGCGAGCGCAGCATGGCCGAGGCCGGCATCACCAATCCGATGTACGTGCTGTGGTGGCCGGAGGCGGTGGACGTCCTCGTCGAGCTGGGCCGCCGTGACGAGGCGGCCGAACTGGTCGCGCGGATGGGCGAGGACGTCAAGCGCTGGCCCATTCCCAAGGCGGCCGGGCTGATCGCGCTGGTGACCGGGTTGGTCGCCGAGGACCCGAAGGACGCGGTGGCCCCGCTGACGGCGGCGGTGGAGCGGCTGGAGGGCTGCGGCGCGATTCCCGATCGGATCCGCGCCGGGCACCGGCTCGGGCAGGTGCTGGTGCGCACCGGAGACGTGAAGCAGGCGCGGCAGGTGTTGCGCGCCACCATGGATGTGGCCAACCGCAGCGGCGAACGGGCCGAGCTGGCCGAGATCGGGCGGCTGGTCGTGGCGGCCGGCGGCCGGGTCCGCAGCCCCAGCGACTCGCCGGTGGACGCGCTCACCGGCAGCGAGCGGCGGGTCAGCGCGATGGCCGCCGACGGGCTGAGCAACCGGGCCATCGCCGAGTCCCTGTTCGTCTCGCTGCGCACCGTGGAGGTCCACCTCACCAGCTCGTACCGCAAGCTCGGCGTGTCCGGCCGGGCCGAGCTGACCGCGATCCTTCGAGCCGAGCGGTAAGCCGGCGGCCATGTCGTCCCGCGTCCCTGCCTTCGCGGACACCTTCGCCGACCGGAAGGTCGAGGTGGATCGCCTGCGGGCGGCGCTGGCCGACGCGGCCGACGGCCGGCCGTCGGTGGTGGTCGTGGAGGGCCCGCCGGGCCTGGGCCGCACCGCGCTGGCCGGCTGTGCCGACGCCATCGCGGCCGAGGCCGGGATCCGGGTCGTGCAGGCCACCGGCGCGGCGAGCGAGACGGACACGCCGTTGGGCGTGGCCGCGCAGCTGATGGCGCCGCTGCTGCCGCCGGACAGTCCACAGTGGAACGACCTGGATCCCGGCGCCGGCCCGGCCGAGCTCGACCGGCTGATCCGGGTGTTCCTCGCCACCACCCGGCAGCAGCCGCTGCTCGCGATCGTGGACGACGCGCAGTGGACGGACGCGGATTCGGTGCGGTGGCTGCAAGGCGTGGCCCGGCGGATGACCGGCACCCGGCTGGTGCTGCTGCTGACCGTGCGCAGCGGATTCACCTTCGCCATCCCGGTCACGCATCGAGTGCGTCTTGTCCCGCTGGAGCCGGAAGCCGTGCGCGCGGCGCTGGCGCGGGAATTCCCCGGCGGCGTCGGCGAACTGTTCGAGCAGGAGGTCGTCACGGCCACCCGCGGCAACCCGGCCGTGCTCCGAGCGGTGCTCGGACGCCTTGGCGCGCAACGGGTCCCGCCGACCGACGAGTCCGTGCCGGAGCTGCTCGACGCCGTCGCCGAAGCGACCAGCGATCTGGTCTCCGGCACCATTGACGGTCTGCCGAGCGAACTTTTGCTGCTGCTGCGGGCCATCGCCATCTCCGGCGGCATCCTGGACTTCGACCTGATCTGCACCGTGACCGGGCTGCACGCGTGGTCCGCGCCGAGGGCCCGCGCGCTGCTGCACACCGCCGGCCTGATCGTCGGCGAAGACCGGCCACAGCTGGCGGAGTGGGTGTCGGCGGACCGGCTGCTGGCCGGAATGCCGGTGGCGCAGCGGGAATCCATGCACGCCCACGCGGCCCGCCTCGGCCACCTCAGTGCCGCGCCGGACACCGGCGTGGCGGCGATCCTGTTGGGCACCAGGACGATCGGCGAGCCGTGGGCGGTGGACGTGCTGCGCCGCGCCGCCGCCTGGCACAGCCTGGCCGGTGACGCCGCGTCCGCCGTGAAGCTGCTGGCCCGCGCCACCCGGGAGACCGGGGATTCCTTGGCCCACGCCAAGGTTCTGCTGGAGCTGGGCGAGATCGAGCTGCTGGAGAGCCCGGAGGCGGCTGACCGGCACCTGAGCCAGGTGGTCGTCGCCGACGGTGGGCCGGAGATCGGGCCGTTGCGGGTGCGCGCCGCCGATCTGCTCTATGCCCGCGGGGCCGGCATGCTGGTGCGGCGGTCGACCGCGGACGCCTACCGTGGGCACAAGGCCGATCAGGAGTCCACCGACCAGCTCGTGGCCCTGCACTGGCTGGCCGAGGACGACGTCGCGATGCCGATCAGCCTGGACGGTCCGGCCCGGCTGGACGAGTGGCCCGACAATCCGGCGCAGGCCGGGGTCGTGGCCTGGCGCCTGGCGTGCGCCGGCCGTGACATCGAACGCTGCAAGTGGTTGGCCCGCAAGGCACTCGGCGCGTACGGCCCAGTCGGGCCGCAGACCATGGCGGCCTGGGCGCTGGCCGTGGCCGACGAGCTGGAGGAGGCCGAGGCCGGGCTGCGGACGGTGCTCGGGGACCTGCGGCTGCCGGCCGACCGGGTGCTCGCGGCGTTCATCTGGACCTGCGGCGCGGATCTCGCCTCGCGGCGCTTCGACCGGGAGGCCGCCGAGCGGGCTCTGGCCACCGCGCTGGAGCTGCTGCCGCTGGAGCGCTGGCACCGGCGCGTGTCGCCGAGCCTGGTCGCCGCCCAGGTGCTGATGTGCCTGGGCCGCGGTGAACTTGACACGGCGCAACGGATCGCCCGTGATCACCCGGCGCCGACCGGGTTGCCCGACGGCATGATGTGGCCGCATCTCCTGTACGCCCACGGACAGCTGCGGCTGGCCGTGGGCGACCACGAGGAGGCCGCCGCGATGATGCTGGAGTGCGGGCGGCAGTTGCAGGCCCGGCAGGCCGACAACCCGGCCCTGCTGTCGTGGCGGGCCCCGGCGGTGATCGCGCTGCGCGCGCTCGGCCGGACCGGGCCGGCGGAGAACTTGTTGGCGGCCGAGCTGCGGCTGGCCGAGGCGTGGGGGGTCCCGAGCGTGGTGGCCCGAGTCGAACAGCTGAGGAAGGACTGACCGCCGTGCTGTGCGAGCGGGAGACCGAGTTCGGCCTGGTGGCCGAGGCGTTGCAGGGGGCCGCCGACGGCCTCGGCTCGCTGCTGGTGATCACCGGCCCGCTGGGCGTCGGCAAGACCGCGCTGCTGGGCGGCCTGCCCAGCCTCGCGGGCTTGCAGGGCGCGCGGGTGTTGCGGGCCAACGGGGCGTTGCTGGAACAGGACTTCGCCTTCGGCCTGGTGCGGCAGCTGATGGAGCCGGTGCTGGCCGGCGTCGACGAGAGACAGCGCGACGAGTGGCTGGCCGGGCCGGCCGAACCGGCCCGGCTGGTGTTCGACGATCTCGCCGGCCCGGACGAGACGCCGGAGTGGGAGCACCTGCGTTGGGACGACGGCCGGCCGGACGGCGGCGTCCGGCACACCGTGCTGCACGGCCTGCTCATGCTGCTCACCGCCATGAGCGAGCAGCGGCCGGTGCTGCTGGTCGTGGACGACTTGCAGTGGGGCGACCAGCCTTCCTTGCGGTGGCTGGGTTATCTGGCCAAGCGCCTCGGCGGCGTGCGCGCCACCGTGGTCGTCACGGTGCGGGAGGGCGACCCGCTGTCGGAGCGGCCGCTGGTGCGGGCCGTGGCCAACGGCGCCCGCACCACGCTGCGGCCCGGCCCGCTGTCGCTGGCCAGCACGCGGCTGATGGTGGCCGAGGAGTTCGGCGAGCCCGGTGAGGAGGAGTTCGTCCAGGCGTGCCAGGAAGTCTCCGACGGCAACCCGATGTTCCTGATGTCGGTGCTGCTGGGCATGGCGGTCTCCGGCTACCGGCCGATCGCCGCCGACGCCGAGGTGGCCCGCTCGCTGCTGCCGTCCCAGCTGCGCGACCGGCTGACCTCGTGCATGGCCAGCCAGCCGCCGGGCATCCAGTCCTTCGCCAAGGCCATGGCCGTGCTGAGCGAACAGGCCGACGCCGAGCTGCTCGGCCAGCTGTCCGAACTGGACCCGATCGGCTGCGTGGAGGCGGCCCGGGTGCTGGACCGGATGGGGCTGCTGGCCCAGACCACGCCGGTGCCGAAGTTCCTGCACCTGGCCGTGCAGGACGCCGTCGAGCAGCTGATGCGGGCCGACGACGCGGAGCGCCTGCACCGGCGGGCCGCGGCGCTGCTGCACGCCGGCGGCTATCCGGCCGAGCAGGTCGCCGCGCACCTGCTCGTGATTAGCGCTGACCAGGACAATTGGACCACTTCGGTGCTGAGAGCGGCAGCCGACACCGCGTTGTCACGAGGTGCTCCAGAAGTGGCTACCCGTTATTTACGGCGGGCATTGCTCGATTGTTCATCTGACGGTCCCGATCGCGCAATGTTGCTCGTGGATCTGGCCACCGCGGAATGCTGGTTCGATCCGGCCGCGGCCGTCCGACACATTTCACAGGCCGTTCCGTTGCTCGGTTCGACCCGGGAACGGGCGCTGGCGGTGTCGCGTATCGCGCCGCCGATGCTGGGCGTCGCCTCCTCCTCGGTGCTGGAGGTGATCGACCGGGTCGCGGCCGAGCTGGGCGACCCGGACAAGCTCACCGGCACCGACCGGGAGCTGGCGCTGTCGCTGGAGGCGCGGCTGCGCTGCACCCAGACCAACGACCCGGCTCGGCTGGCGATGGCCGTGGACAGGCTGCGTGAGCTGGGCGAACACCCGCCGCTGGAGTCCCGGGGCGAGCGCGAGCTGGCCGCCGTGCTCGTCCACGCCGGCACGCTGAGCGGCGGCCTGCCGGCGGCCGAGGCGGTGCCGCTGGCGCGGCGCATCGTCGAGCACGAGCCGGCGGTGGCCAGCCACTCGCACGCCGCCGTGCCGCTGATCGTCACTACGCTGCTCGCCGGCGACTGCGACGACGTCGCCGGGCCGTGGCTGGAGCTGGCGCTGAGCCAGGCACGGCGGCAGAACGCGACCGTGCAGCAGGCGATCATCACCACCCACCAGTCGACCATCCTCATGCGGGCCGGCCTGCTGGCCGAGGCCCGGGCCGCGGCTGCCGAGGGGCTTGCGCTGGCCGACGTCGACTGGCTACGCACGGTGGCCATGCCGACCAAGGCGCTGGCCATGGTGGCCATCGAGACCGAGGCCGTCGACCTGGCCGAACAGCTGCTGGCCAAGTGCGCAGAACATGGCGAGGCGCTGCCCAGCCAGTGGCCGCTGCACGCCGTCCGGGCCTGGCTCGCGGCCCGCGACGGCCAGGTCTCGTCGGCCCTGAACCACCTGTACGAGCTGGGCCGGCGCACCGAGCGGATCGGCTGGCGCAACCCGACGGTCGTGCCCTGGCGCAGTTGGGCCGCCGGCCTCCAACACCAGCTCGGGGACCACGCCGAGGCCGTCGAGCTGCTGCGGACCGAGCACGACCTGGCCAAGGACTGGGGTTCGGCCGCTGCCGTCGGGCGGGCGCTGCGGGTGTGGGGCGTCATCACCGAGGGGCCCGAGGGCGTGCAGCGGCTGCGCGAGGCCGTGGCTGTGCTGGCCGACAGCGCCCACCGGCTGGAGCTGGCCCGCGCCGAGGCGGCCCTGGGGAGCCGGCTGGGCGGGGTCGAGGGGGACAAGCACCTCAAGCTCGCTGGTTCGGTCGGGGCCGGGCCGTGGCTGACCGTACCAACGGCCGCGCCGACCCGTACCAACGGCGGCCGGACCGACCTGACCAAGACCGAACGCAAGGTCGCGATGCTCGCCGCGGCCGGCCGGACGAACGGGGAAATAGCCGATGAGCTGGGCGTTTCCCTGCGGGCGGTGGAGAAGCACCTGACCAACTCCTACCGCAAGCTGGCCGTGCCGGGGCGGTCCGGGCTGGTCGACGCGATGCGCCCGCAAGGCAGTTGACAACGTTGTCAGACCGGGGGAGGGAGACCGAACCGCACCCACCGAACCTCGACCGCACCACCGAACCAACAGAGATCGACGACCACAGTGTTAGTGCCCGCCAGTCCCTGCGCCGTAGACGGGTCGTGAAAGGCTTTCATACGATTGTCACGCACTCGAAAAACGGTTTGCCCGTCCCGTCGCCAACGCCAACGCACCGGGGGTCATCGTGTCCGAGTCCTACAGTCGGCCACTGAGCGTGGTCACCGAACTCGCCGACCGTCGAATGGTCGCCGACCAGTCCGACGACCTTTTCAGATCGTTATTCGAACGGTCGGGAGTGTGCATCGCCTCGCTCGATCCGACGTATCGGGTGTTGGAGGCCAACGCCGACCTGTTCCACCTGCTCGACCGGTCCGCCCCCGAGGTGACCGGCCGCGAGTTCACCGACCTGCTGCACCCCGGCGTGCGGGCCGGTCTGCGCCGCCAGTTCGCCAAGCTGGCCGAGGGCAAGCGGGGCCGCTTCACCGAGCATGTGGTGGCCATGCGCCCCGACGGCACCGTCGTGGCCGGCAACCTGACCGCCGTCTCGGTGCGGGCCAACACCCGGGTCGCGGCCACCACGCTGGTGCTGATCATCCCCAGCAATCCGGCCAAGTCCGGGCGGGTCGTGGTCGACCACAGCAAGGTGCTGACCGATGTGGACGCCCGCATTCTGGAGGGCGTGGCCGCCGGCGTGTCCACCGTGCAGATGGCCTCGCAGCTGTACCTGAGCCGGCAGGGCGTGGAGTACCACGTGAGCGCCATGCTGCGGAAGCTCAAGGCCCCCAACCGTCCCGCGCTGGTGGCCAAGGCCTACGCGCTGGGCATCCTGAGCGTCGCCACCTGGCCGCCGCGTGTCCTGCCGGACTATGTGAAGTGATCGCGCCTCGCGACCACGACCTGTTCGCGGCCGCGACGCGTGCGTTCGACCGGCTCGATCCGGTGATCGGCCGCTACGGCGGTCCGGAGCGAGCGCTGGACGTGCGAATCGCCAACAGCCTGCCCCGTAGGCAACAGGTGGTCCGGATGAGGGACCAGCACTACCGTGACACGCTCACGGGTCTGGGTGTCCCGCTGTGGGACGGGTACGACGAGAACGCGGTGCAGCTGCTGTGCACTGTGGACGATCAACCGGTCGGCTGCCTGCGGCTGACCGCGAACACCGAGCACGGTGGGGACCTGCACGACGACTTCGCGGACGTGCGGTCGGTGTTGGAGCCCGGCCGGTTCGCCGTGGTGGGGCGGGCGCTCGTGGTGCCCGAGCTGCGTTCGTGTGGCGTTCTCCACGCCGTGGTGCACGCGGCGTGCCGTTGGTGGCTGCGGCACAGTGGCAGCACCCGGATGGTGGTGACCTGCCTTGCCAAGACCGTGCCGGCGGCGATCGCCTTCGGCGGACGGATCCTGACCGAGCCGCTTTCCTTGGGACCGAACGGAGTGCCGGTCGTGTTGGTGGAAGTGGACGCGCGGCGGGCCGTGGAGACCGGATGCCGTTGGCTGTCGCGGCACGGGTGGTCGGTGGCGTGAGGCGGATTCTCACGCCGACGGGCCATCCGGCCTGGTTGGCGACGACCTACGCGGACGTGTGGCAGGTGCTGTCCGATCCCCGGTTCGGCAAGGCGCCGCTCACCGACTGCCAGGGCAGCACCCGTTCGGGCCGGCTGCTTCCCGGGCTGCTGTTCACCACGGATGGCCTGGAGCACAAGGCTTTGCGCACCGAGCTGCTGGCCGCCATGCGGCTGTGTCCCAGCCGGTCGCTGCTCGACGACCTAGCCGACCAGGCCGATTCCCTGTTGTCGGCCGCCGGCGATGCCGGTGATCTGGTCGCGTCCTACGCCGCTCCGCTGGCCATCTGGGCCGTCGGCACCTGGCTCGGCCTGCCCGTCGCGGATTGGTCACGTTGCGCCGAGCTGTCGTCCATCGTGTTGTCGCTCAACCAGTTTCCCGCCGACGTGGTGGAGCAGGCCCAGTTCGAGCTGCTTGACTACTTTGACGGCATGCTGGCCTCCCATTCGGAGCGCTCGGACCTGCTGTCCGCCTTGGCCGCCACCGCCGCCTCGCCCGCCCCGCTCGCCGCCACCGTGCTCGCCACCGGCTACGAGACCTTGGTCGCCGGCATCGCCAACGCCGCGCTGACCCTTTTGACCCACAACGGCTTCGGCTCGTGGCCTTCGTCGCGTGTGGACACTCGACGCCTCGTCGACGAGCTGCTCCGCTTCGCCCCCTTGGGCGGCACCATGCGCTCCCGCTGTGCCCTGGTCGACGTCCCCGTCGGCGATGTCCTGGTGGGCCGGGGAGAGATCGTCCTCGCCGCCACCGGCCCCGCCAACCGTGACCCGTCCCGTTTCTCCGACCCCGACGCCTTCTGCCCGGCCCGCAAGGACAACCGCCATGTCGCCTTCGGCGTGGGGGAGCGTTTCTGTGCCGGATCCCAGCTGGCCGTGATGGGCCTTTCCGTTGCCCTGGAACGGATTGCCGCGCGGTTCCCGGGTGTGCGGTTGGCGGTGGAGCCCGGGGCGCTGCGGATCCTGCCCGGGGCGGCCGAGCCCCGCCCGGTGGAGCTGCCGGTGCACTGGGTTTAGCTGGCTGCCGCCCACCCGAATTCCGGTGCCCCGTCGTTGATCTTGACTGACCAGTGGCTGTGGTGGATCAGTCGATGATGCTGCCCGCACAGCAGCACGAGGTTGTCGATGCTGGTGGGTCCGCCGTCTGCCCAGTGGATCACATGGTGTGCGTGACATTGCCGTGGTCTTCGATGACACCCCGGAAAGGCGCATCCCCGGTCTCGGATGATCAACGCCCGGCGGATCTGTGTCGGGATCGTGCGGGTGGCACGGCCGATGTCGAGTGGCTGGGACTGGGCACCCAGGACCACGCGGAGAACGGTGCTGTCGCAGCCGATCCGGCGGGCGGAGGCGGCGTTGATCGGCCCGGACCCGTCCATCTCGGCCGTGCCCCGCTGGGCCAGGAAGTCCGCCAGCGGCATGGTCAGGGCCAGGTGCGGCTTCTCGCCGCCCTCATCAGGCAGGCTGTCGCTACCGGCGGCCAGGTCGATGATCTCGGCGAGCGCATCGCCCTGACGCTGGGCGGTGGTGCGGGTGTCGTCGGCGGAGGTGGGCTTGGCCAGTGGGCTGAGCATCGCCTCCAGCGTCGCGACGCTTTCCGGGTCGAGCTTGCCCCGGAACACCATCGAGCCGTCGCGCCGGTTGGTGTAGTGGAACTCGCGGTCGGGTTCGGCCAGGTCCGGGTCGTCGGGTTCTTTGCCGTCCTGGTCGAGCAGTTGCAGGATGCGCTGTCCGAGCATCCGCAGCGCCGCCCCGTCGAACACGCGCGCCTTGTCCAGCAGTTCCGCCTCGACCTTGTCGCGGTCAGGCTCGGGCGCTTCGGCCAGGGTCTTGTCCAGCACAATGAGGTGCTGCTTGCTGAGCACCCCCGCCCGAGCCGCCTCGCGAACAGCCTCGCGTCGGAACAACTGCGCGTGTCGCAGCAGATCCCGCGCTTCTGCTCTGGTGATCTTCCATCGCGTCGCCAGGTTCGTCACCAGTGCCCGCTGGTCATCTTTGCCTTGTGCGGTGCGGTCCCACAGCTCACCGACCAGCTCGACCTGCCGCACGTACTCGGCGCGCAGTCGGTCCTGGCTCTGCTGGCCGGCGGCCCACAGCGATCCCTCGTCCATGCGCCACCACTGGGTGTCGCCGGTCAGGGTCGCTTCCATACCCCCGATTCTACCGCCCCAAAGGTGACGATTTCTGTTGTGGGGCAAGGATTACCTGTGTGGGTGACAAAATCAGGCAAGCGCTTTCCGGCCTGGCTGCGGCGGGCTGGTGGTGGCGAGCTGGTAACCATTCCCGGCCAACGGTGACTGCGCGGTGCGGACGCCCGAACTACACCCCACAACAGGCAACCCACCCCACAGCAAGGCGAACAACCAAGCCCACCCCCACCCCAGTCCACAGCCCTCCCTAGACGCAACCCCACACCCAAACCGCCGGCAACCCACCCAACCCCACCACCCACCCGACCCAAGCGAACTTGCCAACCGTCCACGCAGGCCCGCAACCCACCACCCGCCGATTGGCAACTGCGCGGTGCGGACACCCGACTCACCCCCACCCCAACACCTACCGCCGCACAGCCAGAATCTGGTGCACATTCATCGTGTTGTCCGCAAAGGCCAGCGCATTGTCCGCCAACTGCAACCGCCAAATCCGCGCCCGCGGAGCCCCGACACGTGTCACCACGTCGTCCCAGTTGAGGTCCAGGGCATGCCGCCACGCGTCGATGGTGCGGACGTAGTGTTCCCGCATGGACATCACGTCCTGGATTTCCAGGCCGGCGTCGCGGAGCTGGCTGAGGGTGCGTTCGACGGGGCGGGTGGCCAGGGCGGGCGTGAGGTACGAGCCGGTGAACATGCCGCCGCCGGAGGTTTGCTGCATCAACAACCGACCGCCGGGACGCAGCAGCCGTCGCAAAGTCGAACAGTAGGCGGGATAGTCGTGGTCGCTGACGTGTTCGCCGGTTTCGATGGACGCCACGGCGTCGAAGGGGCCGTCCATGTCACGGGGATCGATCCGATAAACAGAAACGGAATCGGCCAGTCCACGTTCGCGGGCGCGGGCCTGCACGAACGAGCACTGGCTGTCGGAGACGGTGATCCCGGTGGCGTCGACGCGGTAGTCGGCGGCGGCGTGCAGGACCAGGGAACCCCGGCCGCAGCCGACGTCGAGCAGCCGCATTCCCGGGCCCAGCCCCAGTTTCCGGCACACCAGGTCCAGTTTGTCGTGCTGGGCGTCGGACAGGTGGTACTCGGGGCCGTCGGACGTCCAGTAGGCGCTGGAGGTGGCCATGGTGTCGTCCAATATGGACGACGGGAACTCGGCGGTGGACCGGTCGGGGGCGGCGGGCAGCGGCCGGCCGCCGACGGCGGTGCGGGCCAGCAGCCCGAGCAGCCGAGGCCAGTGCGCTGGCCGGGGCGGGCCCTGCTCGTGCACCTGGGCGACGAGCTCCCGGCAGTGCCGCAGCCCGACGGCGAAGTCGCCGTCGATGTCCAGGTGCCCGGACACGTACGCCTTGACCAGCCCGGACCGCCCGGGCCGCAGCAGCAGTTGGCGCACGGCCCGCGGCGATCGCAGCACGGCCACCGGCCCTTCCGGGGTGCCGGCCCGGCTGCCGTCCCAGGCCCGCATGCCGATGGGGAAGCGCAGGCCGTACACGGTCTCGATCGCCGTCACGACCTGCACGGCGACTCCCGGATTCGGCATCGGCAAGCTCCTGGCTCGGGGTGCGCAATAGCAGGTCTATCGCCGGGCGGGCCGGGAATGTGACACCCGGGATGCACCCGAAGGGGCGAGAAGCGATGTAACCCTTTCAGGCTCAACCGCGCTAATCCCGGTGTGCCGGCGGGGCTCCGCCGGCCGTCGACGTGGACGGGAGTGACTGATGAGCGGTGCGGGCAAGGGGATCCGAAGACTCGTCGCGGCGGGGACCACCGTGGTCCTCGCGGGCCTCGGCCTGGCCGCACCGGCCGCTGCCGCCGGCGGGGGCGGCTACAACGCCTACGTCACCGACAGCCGGCAGAACCAGGTGTTCGTGATCGACACCGCCACCAACGCCATCACCGCGACCGTGCCGGTCGGGGTCAGCCCGCGGGGCGTGGCCGTGACCCCGGACGGCAGCCGGGTCTACGTCGCCGACCACGGCAGCGCGGCGGTCTCGGTGCTCGACGCCGCCACAAACACCGTGACCAGCACGATCCCGGTGCCGGGCGCGCCGAACTTCGTGGCCGTCTCGCCGGACGGCGCCAAGGCCTACGTCAGCAACGACGGCACCAACGCCCTGGACGTGATCGACACGGCCAGCAACACCGTGACCACCGCGATCCAGCTGGGTTCGGTGGCCGCCGGGGTCACGGTGCTCACGCCGGACGGCAAGTACGTCTTCGTGGCCGCGACCGGGGCCAACACCATCTACAAGATCGACACGGCCACCAGCGCCGTCGTCTCCACGATCGCCACGCCGCGGCCGAGCGCGCTGGCCATCTCCCCGGACAGCAGTGAGCTGGCGGCGGTGGACATCTTCGACAACACCGTGACCCGGTTCGCCACGGCCACCGGCCAGCAGACCGGCGTCACGCCGATTGCCGGCAGCCCGCAGGAACTGGCCTACACCCAGGGCGTGCTGTACGTGACCAACGCCGACGGCACCGTGTCGGTGCTGGACCACGGCATGGTCACGCACACCATCCCCGTCCAGGGCACCGTGCTCGGCGGTATCGCGGCCACGCCGGACGGGCAGAGCCTGTACGTGGGCAACTACTTCGGCACCGGCGTCAGCGTGCTGAGCACGGCCAGCAACAGCGTCAGCACGGTGATCCCGACCGCGCCGGCCACTCAGCCCTACGAGGTGGCGATCGGCAACCGCAGCGCGGACCTCGCGGTGAAGCTGGCCGCCAGCCCGGCGGGCCTGCTGGTGCACCAGGTGACGTTCACGGCCACCGTGACCAACAACGGTCCCGGCGCCTCGACCTCGTCGACGGTGAAGTTCAGCTACGCCAACGGATTCGTCTTGCCGTCGGCCCCCGGCTGCACGGTGAACGCCGCCGCCCGCACGGCTACCTGCCAGCTCGGCGCGCTGGCCAACGGCGCGTCGACGAGCAAGTCCCTCACGGTGACCGTCGGCCTGCTGACGATCTCCGGCAAGATGCCGGTGACCGTCACGCGAACCGCCAGCACGCCCACGGATGGCAACGCCGCCAACGACAGTGGCACCGTGACCTGCTCGGCGCTGACGACACTGCTGGTCAGCTGCTGAGGGCCGCGATGCCGTGATCGATCAACGCGGTGGCCGCCGGGCTGACCGGACCGTCCGCACGCCAGGCCAGAGCCAGTTGGCCCCGCAGGGCCGGGCTGGCGACGGTGATGGCGTGCAGTCCGGGCCCGGCGGTCATCGACGTGGGCAGGAAAGCCACGCCGAGGCCGCGCCGGGCCAGCTGTAGCACCATGTTCGGGTCGTTGGCCTCGAAGGCGATCCGCGGCGTGAAACCGGCTCGGGCGCACGCTTCGTCCACACAGGACCGAATGCCGGTGCCCGGCGGCATGCTGATCAGCGCGCGGTCCCGGAACGCCCTGACGGGCAAAGACTCCTGGCCGGCGAACGGATCCCCGTCGCCGACCACGGCGACCATGCGCTCGTCCACGAACACCTTCAGCGCCACGCCCGGGTAGGACGTCGAGGAGCTCAGCGCGATCACCGCCAGATCCAGGCCACCGGCCCGGATCGCGTCGACCAGCCGGTCGGAGTTGTCCTGGGACAACGTGATCTCGATGGCCGGATGGGCCCGGTGGAAGCCGTCGATCATGTCGGCGATGGCCACCGCCGGGCAGGATGTGATCGTGCCGATGGCCACCTGGCCGCGCACCAGCCCGATCAGCTCGTCGACGGCCTGCTTGCTGCCGGCCACGGCCCCCAGCGCCGCCCGAGCGAAGGGCAGCACTGCCCGGCCGGCCTCCGTGAGCGTGACCGTGCGGCCGGACCGGTCCAGCAGCGGCAGGCCGAGTTCTCGTTCCAGCTGCTTGATCTGCGCGCTCACCCCGGGCTGGGCGACGTTCAGCCGTTCCGCCGCCCGGGTGAAGTTGCTGTCCTCGGCGACCGCGACGAAGTACTCCAGCTGGCGAAGTTCCATAACTGCTGATTCTAGTAGCTAGCAGAACTATGTCTTGGACTTCTTGACACAGGCGCGGCAGGCTAGGGGCATGGCAAACGCGAAGACCCCCGAAGACCTGTCCCGCCTGTTCGTCGAGCTGGCCAACAGCCGGGACGCCGACGGTATGGCCGCCCTCTACGAGGAGGACGCCGTGCTGGCCTTCCCGCCCGGCCAGGAGACCGTGGGCCGGGCCGCCATCCGCGAGGTGATGGCCCAGCTGGTGGCCGGCGGCGGCACGTTCACCGTGGAAAGGGCCATGCCGACCGTGTACCACGGCGACCTGGCCCTGACGTCCACCGTCCCCTCGGACAACACCGGGGGCCGGGTCCAGATAGTGCGCCGTCAGGCCGACGGTTCCTGGCTGCGCGTCATCGACCGGCCCGAGATCCGGTCCGCGCAGGCCCAGCCGCAGTCGCCGGCCTGACGGCGGTCACACCGGCGGCTCAGCCGCAGCCGCCGGCGTGGCCGGCGTCGGCGCCGACGGTCACCAGCACCGGCGCCTCGACCGGCGGCGGCTGGACCACACCGGTGCCGCGGAAGGCGGCCACGAAGTCCAGCAGCCGGTCGGTGCCCCAGAACTTGTCCCGGCCGTGCATGAACATCGGCACGCCGAACACGCCGTCCTTGTACACCAGGCGAAGCGCCTCGATGCCGCGGGCGCGCAGCACCGGGTCCTCGTGCGCGGTCGAGGCCCGGACCGGGTCGACGCCGGCCTCGCGGGCGACGTCGGCGATGACCGCCGGGTCGGAGATGTTGAAGCCGTTCTCCCAGCGCGCACGGTAGGTCGCGGCCAGGAACTCCTTGCCCCTGCCGGCGTCCAGCGCGACCAGGTAGCCCAGGTGGGAGACCTCCCACACCGGGTTCTTGTCCACCGGCCAGGTCATGTCCAGGCCGCGGGACCGGGCCAGCCGCCGGGTGTCCTGCAGCACGTACAGGGCCTTGGCCTTGGACATGTCGGTGTAGGGCAGCGCGTCGATGCCCTCGTCGGCCAGCAGGCGCGAGGTCCACTCGTCCGGCTCCCACACCGGGAACCACTCCACGGCGTCCAGCACGTCCGGGTTGTGGGCCAGCAGGTCGCGGTAGGCGAACCAGGAGTAGGGGCTGCGCAGCGAGAAGTACCACTTCAGCCGCTTGGGCTTGGGCATGAGAACTCCCTGGTGGGTAACGGCAAGAGTCTGGACCGCCAAGATCGCGAGGTCGCGCCGGTCTCTGGAGCCGCGGCTCGGGAAAATCGCGTCTCTTCAGCGATTTTTCCGAGCAAGGCGAAGAGACCGGCTTTGGAGCGACCTCGCCCCGCGCGGAACGCGCGGCATTTACACCGTCAGGCCGCCGTCGATCTGGAACACCGCGCCGGTGACGTAGCCGGCGCGGTCCGAGGCCAGGAACGACGTGAGGTCGGCGACTTCCTCGGCGGTGCCCAACCGCTTGAGCGGCACCGACTGGAGCATCTTCTTGCGGGCCGGGTCGGCCAGCTGCGCGGTCATGTCGGTCTCGATCAGGCCGGGGGCGACCACGTTGGCCCGGATGCCGTAGCGGCCGACCTCCTTGGCCAGCGCCTTGGTGAAGCCGATGATGCCGGCCTTGGAGGCGGAGTAGTT
This sequence comes from Kutzneria sp. CA-103260, assembly GCF_018263855.1. GTDB lineage: Bacteria > Actinomycetota > Actinomycetes > Mycobacteriales > Pseudonocardiaceae > Kutzneria. The sequence goes on from NZ_CP073318.1 coordinate 221,183, forward strand.
GCTCTGCGTGGGATTGCCGTAGACACCGGACACCGAGGAGATGTTGACCAGGCTGCCGGTCTTGCGCTTCATCATGTCGAACACGACGGCCCGGCAGACGTGGTACACGCCGTCGAGATTGGTGTCCAGCACACCGTGCCACTCGTCGTCGGTCATGAGCACCAGCGGGTTGTCCCGGGTGATGCCGGCCGAGGTGACGGCCACGTCGACCGGGCCGAGCTCCTCGGCCACGCCGGCGACCCAGTCCCGCACGGCCGCGCCGTCGCTGACGTCGACCTTGCGCGAGGTGACCCGGACGCCGAGCTCCAGCACCTCCTTCTCCACCACCCGCGCCGCGTCGGCGTTGGAGTGGTAGCAGAAGCCGACGTCGTAGCCGTCGGCCGCGAGCCGCAGCACGCAGGCCCGCCCGATGCCGCGGGAGCCGCCGCTCACCAGGGCGACCCTGGACTCCGTGGTCATGACTTCTCGCCTTCCGCTGCGCGCAGCTGTTCGGCGGGCCGGTAGGCCACCACCATCCTGGACACGGTGAACACGAGCTCGCCGCGCACGACGCACTCGCCCTCGAAGATCACGGTCTCGCCGACCACCCGGGACACCCGGACCCGGTGCTCCAGCACGTCGCCGGGCAGGACGGGCCGGTGGAACTCGATGTCGGCCAGCGAGCCGAACAGCATCACCTGGCCGGCCAGCACGTCCGGGTTGGGCTTCTGCACGCCGTGCACGACACCGGCGGCCTGGGCCCAGGACTCGACCAGCAGCACCTCCGGGTACGGGCCGTCGACGCCGTCGCGGTACCAGGGTTCGTTGCGGCTGACCGACTTCACCGCCGTCACCCACTCGCCGGGGGACACGTCGAGCACGGTGTCGACCAGCAACATGGGATAGCGGTGGGGGAGGATCTCCCGCACGTCGGTGGTCACAGCGGTCACTTGTCACCCCCACTGCGGTAGCGGAGCTTGACCACCGCCGCGTCGCGCCCGGCCACGGTGGCCCGGGCCGCGCAACGCCACTGGTCGCGGTCCTTCTTCCAGTTCACGGTCACGGTCAGCCGGTCGCCGGGGAACACCGGCGCCACGAAGCGAACCGACTCCATGGCCGCCATGGTCAGCTCGCCGGCCTCGGCCGGGGCCGTCTCCAGCGCGCCGCGGTGCACCAGCTCCACCACGCACATGCCGGGGAAGATGGGAAATCCCGGGTAGTGGCCGGCGAACACCGGCTCGTCCGGGCTGACCGTGAACGTCACCTCGTTGTCGGACACCGGCTTCACCTTGCCGACGACCGGGCTCACCGCGCTCACTGCGGCACCTCGCTAGCGCTCGGTGTCCGCGTTCGCGGACGCTCTGCGTTGAATGATTCGCTCGCAAGCTCGCTCACGCGCGGCACCTCGCCAGCGCTCGGTGTCCGCGTTCGCGGACGCTCTGCGTTGAATGATTCGCTCGCAAGCTCGCTCACGCGCGGCACCTCGCCAGCGCTCGGTGTCCGCGTTCGCGGACGCTCTGCGTTGAATGATTCGCTCGCAAGCTCGCTCACGCGCGGCACCTCGCCAGCGCTCGGTGTCCGCGTTCGCGGACGGTCTGCGTTGAATGATTCGCTCGCAAGCTCGCTCATGCCCCTCAGCCCGCCAGCCGGAGCAGGGCGCAGGCCACGGTGCCGTGCGGGTCGATCGCGGAGACCAGGGCCAGCTGCCCGGCGGCCTCGGCGTTGCGCTCGCCGACACTGAGCACGGTGGCGATCTGCAGGGCCGAGGACGCGGCGCCGGTGTCGCCGAACTCGGCGGCCGGCACCCGGTCCACAGTGGAGTCACCGAAGATCCTGCGTAGGGTGGCCCGCTCGTCCTCGCCCTTGGCGCCGGCGGCCGAACCGACCGCGGCCCACACGTCCTCGGGCTGCACGTCGGCGCTGCTCAGGGCGCTGCGCACGGACGCCTCCAGCGCCGCGCGCGGGTCGCCCTCCAGGTAGCAGCGGGACTGGATGGCCAGCACCTCGGCCAGCGGCTCACGGCCGGCCTCGACGTCGGCCAGCGGCTCGACCAACAGCACCGCGCAGCCCTCGCCGAGCACGGTGTTGCCGCCGCTGTGGCGGTGCAGCCAGGCGCGGGCGGGGGAGTACTCCTCGGCCGCACCAACCAAAACCTTGCGGGCCCGGTTGTGGTTGAGCAGCCGGCGAGCGTAGTCCATGGCCAGCAGCCCGGCGGTGCCGCCGCCGGCCAGCGTGGTGTTGGGGCCCTGCAACTGGTGCCAGATGGCGCACTGGCCGGCGGCGCAGTTCATCACCGAGTTCGGCATCCGGGCCGGGTCCACGTGGAAGGGCAGCTCGCCGGTGAACGAGTCGCGGGTGAAGTCCATGACCGACTGCACGCTGCCCATGGTGGTACCCAGCACCAGTGCCGAGTCGGCCCCGGTGGCGACCACCCGGTTGCCCTCGGCGTCGTGCAGCACCTGGCCGATGGTGCTGACGGCCAGCCCGGTCACCCGGTCCATCGACCGGGTTCCCTTGCGCCCCAGCACCTCCTTGTTGGTGAAGTTGGGCACCAGGTAGGCCTGCTCGTCCGGGCCGGCCCACTGCTGCTTGTCCAGCTCGGCGGCCGCGGTCCGGCCGGCGTTCACGCCGTCCACATAGGACTGCCGGCCGATGCCGAACGGGGACACCGCGGACCACGCGGTGATCACGGGCCGCACGGCGGCGAAGGCGGGCGCGCTCATCGGGTCTCTCCCTCAACGAACTTGCCGAGGATCACACTGGCGTTGTTGCCGCCGAAGGCCAGCCCGTTGTTCTGCACGACGTTCAGGTCGGCCGGCACGGACTCGTTGGGCACGCAGTCGATCGGGCACTCGGGGTCGGTGGAGCGGTGGTTGATGGTGGGCGGCACGAAGCCGTGGGTGATGGCCAGCGCGCAGGCGATGGTGCCCAGCGCGCTCGCCGCGCCCATGGTGTGGCCCAGCATGGACTTCACCGAGATGGTGCGGGGCGGCTGGTCGCCATAGACCTCACGGATGGCCGCGGTCTCGGTGATGTCGTTGGCCTTGGTGCCGGTGCCGTGCGCGGAGATCAGGTCGACCTCGTGCGGCTTGATACCGGCGTCGTCCAGGGCGAGCTTCATGCAGCGCCCGATGCTGGACTGGTTGGGCGCGACCTGGTGGTAGGCGTCGCAGTTGAGGCCGTAGCCCAGGATCTCGGCGTAGATGCGGGCCCCGCGGGCCTGCGCCGACTCCAGGCTCTCCAGCACCAGCACGCCCGCGCCCTCGCCGGTCAGGATGCCCAGGCGGTCGGCGTCGAAGGGCTGGCAGAACTCCGGGGCGATGGTGCCCAGCCGGTAGAAGCCGGCGAAGGTCTTGCGGCACATGGCGTCCGCGCCGCCGCAGAGGGCGAACTCGACCTCGCCCGAGCGGACCGCGTCGAAGCCGTCGCCGATCGAGTAGTTGCCGGCCGAGCAGGCGGTGGCGATGGTGTAGGCGCTGACGTTGGCCAGCTTCAGCTCCCGGGCGATGGCCATCGACAGCAGGTGCGCCGGCACTCGCCGGCTGGCCGCCGCGTCCATCTTCTCCGGGCCCTCGTTGACCTCGGTCTCCACCAGCCAGTCCAGGTCGAACGCCTCGCCGTCGGTGGTGCCGACGGTGACCAGGCCCCGCTTGTGGGCCAGCTCCGCCTCGTCCAGCCCGGCGTCGGCGACGGCCATCCGGGCCGCCGCGATGGAGAACTGGCTGGCGCGGCCGACCATCGACGGCTCGAACACGCGCAGCCACGGGGACGGGTCGAATCCCACGACCTCGCAGCCATTGGCGTGCTCGAAGCCCGTGGTGTCGAACAGCGAGATCGGCCGTGCGCCACTGCGGCCCGCGCGCAGGCCGGCCGCGAACTCCTCGGCCCCCACGCCGATGCTGGAGACCACTCCAAACCCGGTCAGTACAACCCTGTTCATGGGATTCGCCCGTCTTCTCGCGATGGTTGTCGGACTACCAGCCCGCGGCCTCGGCGGTGACCTCGTACACACCGTTGAGGTTGGCCATGCGCGGCAGCTCGGACTGCTCGATGACGATGCCGAACGCCTTCTCCAACGAGGCCAGGATCTCGATCGCCCGCAGCGAGTCGGCCTCGTGGTCCTCGATGAACAGGCTGGTGTCGGTGATCTCGTCCTCCTCGATCTCCAGGATCTCGCAGACGATCTCCTTGATCTTGGCGGTGCGCTCGTCGGTCATGGCGGTCATGTCGTGCTCCTCGAACTCGTTGCTGCGGAAGGAAAAAGGGAAAAGCGATCAGCCGCGCTGGTCGACAAGCGACAGGGGACGCATGTCGGTCCAGTTCTCGGTGACGAAGTGCAGGGCCGCCTCGCGCGAGCTCGGGCCGTGCACCTGCCGCCAGCCGTCCGGCACGGCCGCGAACTCGGGCCACAGGCTGTGCCGGCCCTCCTCGTCAACCACCACCAGGAACGTCCCGGTCTCGTCGTCGAAGGGGTTGGTGCTCATAGGTTTGCGCTCCCCATGTCTCAGCGGACGGTGAAGCCGCCGTCGACGGCGACCACCGATCCGGTCACGTCCCGGGACTCGTCACTGGCCAGCCACAGCACGGCCCGCGCGACGTCGTGCGCCCGGACCAGCCGGTTGGTCGGCTGGCTGGCCACGAAGGCCCGCTCGCTGTCCCCGGCCGGAAGGTCCAGGCAGCGCGCGATTTCCGCCATCATGACGCTTTCCAACTCGGGATCGTCGTAGACCGAGCCCGGGCACACGGCGTTGATCCGGATGCCCTTGGGCGCGTAGTCCAGCGACGCGGCCCGGGTCAGCCCGATCAGGCCGTGCTTGGCCGACACGTAGCCGGCGAAGTGTCGGTAGCCGACCAGGCCGGCGGTGGAGGCGATGTTGACGACGCTGCCCGCGCCGCGGCGCAGCATCGACGGCAGCACCTCCCGCATCATGCGGAACTGTCCCGTCAGGTCGACGTCGAGCATGACCTGCCACTCGTCGTCGTCGATCTCGTGCACCGGCTTGCCCGAAGGAGAGACCAGGCCGGCGTTGTTGACCAGCACGTCGATCCTGCCATGCTGATCCAAGGTTTCCGCCAGAACTTCCTTGACACGGCTGGAGTTGCGGATGTCCACCGACACCGCCGTGACACTGCCGCCGAACTTGCCGCACAGCCGCGCGGTGGTGTCCAACTGGCTCTGGGTGCCCAGCGGGTAGGGCACGCCGTCGATGTCGCCGGCGACGTCCAGCAGCACGAGATCGGCGCCCTCGGCGGCGAACTCGGTCGCCGTGGCGCGGCCGATGCCGCGCGCGGCGCCCGTGATCACCGCCAGCGTGCCGCCCAGCCGCCCACTCACTGCGGCACCTCGCTGGCGCTCGGTGTCCGCGTTCGCGGACGCTCTGCGCTGAATGGTTCGCTCGCAGGCTCGCTCACGCCGTCTTCCTCTCGGCCAGAACCCCGGCCAGCAGCCGGATAGTCGGGTTGTGGTAGATGGTGGCCACCGACACGTCGCCGAGCCGGCGCTGCCGGATCTCGGCGGCGATGCGGGCCGCCATCAGGGAATTGCCGCCGATCATGAACAGGTTGTCGTCCAGCCCGACCCGGGCGCCCAGCAGCTGCTCCCAGATCCGGCCGACGTCGCCGGTGTCGTCGGTGTCCGCGGCGGTGGTCGCCGTGGTCGCCGACATCGGCTCGGGCAACCGGTCCACGTCCAGCTTTCCGTTGCTGGTCAAGGGAAGCTCCTCGACCTTGGTGAAAGTGGACGGAACCATGTACGCGGGCAGCAGACCGGCCAGCCGCTCGCGCACCGCGGCCGGGTTCGCGTCCGGGCCCACCAGGTAGGCGTCCAGGTGCACGTCGCCGGCCTGGCCCCGCTTGTTGATCACGACGGCGGCGGCCAGGACCGTCGGGTCGGACAGCAGCTCGGCCTTGATCTCGCCGAGCTCGATCCGGTGGCCGCGCACCTTGACCTGGCTGTCCAGCCGGCCGTGGTGCTCCAGCTCCCCCGTCACCAACAGCCTGCCACGATCACCACTGCGGTAACGCCTAGATCCGTTGTCCTGGAGCGGGAAACGCTGGTCGGTGAGCTCCGGCTTGCCCAGGTACCCGCGGGTCACCCCGGCCCCGCTGACCACGATCTCGCCGGCCACGCCCGGCGGCACCCGCCGGCCCTTGAGGTCCAGCACGCGCAGCGTCCAGCCGGGAATGGCCACGCCGACCGACTTGCTGCCGGCCAGGGCCGCCTCCCGGGTCACCGTGAACCACGTGCAGTGCACGGTGGTCTCGGTGATGCCGTACATGTTCACGGCCTGGCAGCGGCTCTCCGGGTTGCGGTCCAGCCAGCGCAGCAGCATCCGGGAGTCCAGTTGCTCGCCGCCGAACACCAGCAGCCGCACCGACAGCCGCCGGTCGCTCTCCTGGTCGGCCGACAGCAGCTGGGCGAACGCCGACGGGGTCTGGTTGAGCACGGTGACCCGCTCGTCCACCAGCAGGTCGTGGAACTGCTTGGGATCCCGGGTCTGCTCGGCCGTCACGACGACCAGGCGGCCGCCGGTGGCCAGGCAGCCCCAGATCTCCCACACCGAGAAGTCGAAGGCGTACGAGTGGAAGAAGGTCCAGACGTCCGCGCCGCCGAAGGAGAAGTCCTTTGTGGACGACAGGAGGGCGGCCACGTTCCGGTGGTCGACCACGACGCCCTTGGGCTTGCCGGTGGAGCCGGAGGTGTAGATGACGTAGGCCGCGTCGTCAGGGGACACCGACGGCAACGTCGCCGCCGGTTCCTCGTCGAAGTCCTCGTCCCGCACGACCGTGACCAGCCCGGCGTCCTCGGCCATGTAGTCCAGGCGCTTGGCCGGGTAGTTCGGGTCCAGCGGGATGTAGGCCGCGCCGGCCTTCAACACGCCCAGCAGGGCCACGATCAGTCCGACACCGCGCGGCTTGGCCACGCCGACCCGGGAGCCGACGACCACACCACGCTTGGCCAGGCCGGCGGCGATCCGGTTGGCCGCCGCGTCCAGTTCGCCGTAGGTCAGCGACTCGCCGCCGCAGGTCACCGCGACCGCGTTGGGTCGGGCCGCCGCCTGCTCGGCGATCATGCCGTGGATCGTCCGGTCGGTGCCGGCCAGTTCCTCGGGCTCGCCAACGGAAGCCAGGTCGCGGCCGGCCAGCAGGTCGATCTCGCCGACCCTGGTGTCCGGCGCGGCCAACACGTTGCGCACCGAGCACAGCAGCCAGTCCACCGCCGCCGGGTCGACGAGGTCGGTCCGGAAGCTGGCGGTGAGGTGGTCGCCGGCCAGACGCAGCACCACCGGCACCACCTGGGAATGCACGTGTTCGGCCAGCACCGGCACGTCGTCGGTCGGCTCGACCGCGACCGCCGGCACCGTGTCCACGGTCTCGGTGGCGACGATAGAGTCCACAGTGGACTGGTCGTCCACCGGCACCAGGACCGAACCCACCTGCGGCGCCTCGACCCCGGTGTAGCGGTTGAGCACCACCGCGGTCGCGGCCACCAGCCGCGCCGCCGAGCCGGCCGGGGCCGACCGGTCCTGGGTGCGGAAAGCGACGCCGGTCTCGCTGGTGCCGGCCGGGTCGCCGACCCGGGCCCAGCCCAGCTCGCCGGCGAACTCGCCGGCGGCCGGGGTGAGCAGGATCGGCTCCTCGCCGACACCCACGAGCCAGGAAGCCAAGGCCCGCAGGCAAGGCCCGGTCGTCGAGGCCGTCACGGCCAGGCGCTGCACGCCGTCGGTGAACTGCAGCAGCACTGCCCGGACCGCGGCCGAGCCGCCGTCCAGGGGACGGGCCAGCACCCGGCGGACCGACTCGTCCGCGTCGGCGCTGGCGCGCGGCACGTCCTCGACGAACAGCCGGCCCTCGCGCAGGCGCTCGGCGATCGAAGCCTGGTCGACGCCGGCGGCGTCGACCAGCACGGAACGCAGTTCCATCTCAGACCCCTCGACCGACTGGCACGGAGGAGATGCGGCGCAGCAGGTCGAACAGCGACTCGGGGTCGTCGACCAGGTACATGTGGCCGCCGGGCAGGTCGACCACCTCGCAGTGGTCGACCGTGGCCACCTCCCACTGCTCGCTCTCCGCGCGGGACACGATGTGGTCGGTCGCGCCGCGGACCACGGTGATCGGCACCGGGATCGGCGTCAGGTCGCGGGCCAGGTACGCCTCGTGCAGCTCGACGTCCGCACGCAGGGCCGGCAGCACGATGTCGCGTAGGTCCCGGTCGGCCAGCGCCGGGTGGGTGTAGCCGGCCAGCTGCTCGACGCGGGCGACGAACTCGTCGTCGTTGAGGTCGGCAGCCTCGCGGGCCAGCGGCACGGTCGGGCCGGCCGAGCCGGAGACCACCAGGTGGCGCACCGGCACGAAGTCGACCAGCCGGCGGGCCACCTCGAAGGCCAGCACCGCGCCGAAGCTGTGGCCGAACAGGGACACCGTGTCGGTCGGGCCGAGCGAGCGGGCGATCTTGCCGGCCAGTTCGTCGGCGGCCTTGTCGATGTTCCGGTACAGCTCCTCGAGGAACAGCTCCTCGCGGCCCGGCAGCTGCACCGGGTGCAGCTCGAAGCCGAGGTCGCTGCTCGGCGTCCACGCCCGGTAGAAGGACGCGCCGCCGCCGGCATACGGGAAGCAGAACAGTTTGTCAGTCACGACCTGTCCCCATTTCCTGGACGAGAACTCGGGTGATGTCAGCCAGCGGCTCGGGCCGCAGCATGTCCTGGTGTTGGCAGTCGACCGGGTGCTCGTCGACCTGGTCGGCGAACGGCGACCAGTCGGCCGGGTCGCTCTCCCGCCCGGCCACGAAGTGCAGCATCCGGCCCTGGAACCGGCCCGGCCGGTGCTCGACCTGCAGCGTCACGTTGGCCCGCCAGGCGGCGACCACGTTCATCAGCTGGTCCTCGGTCAGTCCGGCCAGCGGGTTGTTGTCCTGCTTGAAGGTCTCCAGCACCCCGGCCGCGGTCGGGGCAGTCCCCGGCTCGTGACCGAAGAAGGCGAGGATCGCCCCCAGCAGCTCGGTGTCGCTGGGCAGCTCGCCGGCCTCCGGCACGGGGTGGCTGTCCAGGCTGGCCAGTAGGGCCACGGTTTCGCCAGCCTCCTGGAGTTGGCGCGCCATTTCGTGCGCCACCAGTCCGCCGAACGACCAGCCCAGCAGGTGGTACGGACCCTCCGGCTGCACCTTGCGCACCTGCTGGAGGTAGTCCGCGGCCATTTCCTCGATGCTGCCGGGAATCCCGTTCGGGTCGAGCAGGCCACGGGCCTGGAGGGTATAGACCGGGAACTCCTGGCCGAGGTGCGAAGTCAGGCCGATGTAGGACCAGCCGATGCAGCCGGACGGGTGCACGCAGAAGATCGGCTTGCGACTTCCCTTGACCCGCAACGGAAGCATCACCTCGAACGCGCCGAGCGAGCCATTGGCGCCGAGCCGGGCGGCCAGCCCGCTGACCGTCGGGGCCTCGAACATGTCCCGGATGGTCAGCGTCACGCCGAGCACCTTCTTCACGCGGCCGATGAGCCGGGCCGCGAGCAGCGAATGTCCGCCCAGGTCGAAGAAGCTGTCCTCGGCGCCCACGCTGTCCACCCCGAGCACCTCGGCGAACAGGCCGCCGAGGATCTCCTCCTGGGGCGTGCTCAGGGCCTTGGTCGAGGTGGCCGCGAACTCCGGGTCCGGCAGCGCGGCCCGGTCGAGCTTTCCGTTGGTGGTCAACGGCAGCGCGGCCAACGGCACGAAGGCGTTGGGCACCATGTAGTCCGGCAGCACGCCGGCCAGGTGGTCCCGTAGCGCGGTGGTGTCGACCGACTCGTCGGCCGGCACCACGTAGGCGATCAGGCTCTGCTCCCGGACGATCACCACCGCGCGGGCGACGTCGTCGCGGGCGGTCAGCACCGACTCGATCTCACCGAGTTCGATGCGGAAGCCCCGCAGCTTCACCTGACCGTCGGCCCGGCCCACGTACTCCAGGTTGCCGTCGGCCCGCCAGCGGGCCAGGTCGCCGGAGCGGTACATCCGGGCGCCGGCCGGACCGTATGGGTCGGCCACGAACCGTTGTGCGGTCAGCGCCGGCTGGCCCAGATAGCCCCGGGCCAGACCGCCACCGGCCAGGTAGAGCTCGCCGACCACACCCGCCGGCACCGGCCGCAGCAGGGCGTCCAGCACCAGCAGCCGGGCGTTGGCCTGCGGCTTGCCGATCGGCACCGGGCCGGCCGGCACGACCGTGCCCGGCTCGATCCGGTACTCCGAGCAGTTCACCGTGGCCTCGGTCGGGCCGTAGACGTTGAACACCGTCACGTCCGGGTGCGTGGCCCGGAACTCCGCCAGCGCCTCACCGGTCAGCGCCTCGCCACCGAGCAGGAGTTCCTTGCTGGGCGCGAACTGCGGCGGCAGGTTGGCCAGCAGTGGCAGGTGGCTCGGGGTGGCCTTCATGAAGGTCGCCGGGTTGGCCAGCACCGCCGGCGTGGTCGGGTCCTCCAGGCCGGACAGCACCACCTTGCCGCCGGACACCAGCGGCGTGATCAGCGCGGTGACCGTGAGGTCGAAGGACACGGGGGAGTGCACCAGCGCGGTGCCGGTCACCGCCCCGTAGGCCGTGGTGGTCCAGGCCAGGTAGTCGGTCACCGAGCGGTGTTCGACCACCACGCCCTTGGGCCGGCCGGTGGAACCCGAGGTGTAGATGACGTAGGCCGGGTCCCGCTGGTCGATCTCGATGCCGGGGTTGGCGTCCGAACGCTCGGACAGCTCGCAGCGGACCTTGGGGTCGGCCAGGAACTCCGGCGTCAGCGTGACCGCCGGCCGGGCGTCGCCGATCACGTACTGGATGCGGTCGGCCGGGTAGTCGGGGTCGATCGGCAGGTACGCGGCGCCGGTCTTGGCCACCGCCAGCAGCGACACGATCAGCTCGGTCGACCGTGGCATGATCAGCCCGACCAGTTGGCCGGCGCCCACGCCTCGGTCGATCAGCAGGTGCGCCAACCGGTTGGCCCGCTCGTTGAGCTCGGCGTAGCACAGCTCCTCGTCCTCGAACACCAACGCGATGGCGTCGGGGTTCTCGGTGACGGCCCGCTCGAACCGCTGCGGCATGGCGATCTGCTCGACCGCCCGCCCGGTGTCGTTCAGGTCGACCAGGATCGCCTGGCGCTCCTCGGCGGCAAGAATGTCCATTTGGGACAGCCGGGTGTCCGGCCCGGCGGCGATCGCCCGTAGCACCCGGGTCAGCCGCTCCCCGATGACCACGACCGATTCCGCGTCGTACAGGTCCGTGCTGTAGTCGATGGCGACCCGCAGCACGTCGCCCTCTTCGACGAACTCGAAGCGGAAGTCGTACTTGACCGTCCCGGTGCCGACCGGCTCCGGCGTCGCGGCCAGGCCGGCTAGCTCGCCGGCCGCCTCGGCGTTGTTCTGCAGCACCATCATCACCTGGAACAGCGGCGGGACGGAGCTGGAGCGCACCGGGTTGAGCACCTCGACCAGCCGCTCGAACGGCAGGTCCTGGTGGGCGTAGGCGGCCAGGTCGGCGTCCCGGACTCGGGCCAGCAGCTCCCGGAAGGTCGGGTTGCCGGCCAGGTCGGTGCGCAGCACCAGGGTGTTGATGAACATGCCGACCAGGTCGTCGAGCGCCTCGTCGGTGCGGCCGGCGACCGGCGTGCCCAGCGCGATGTCCGTGCCCGCCCCGAGTCCGTTCAGCAGGGTGGCCAAACCGGTCTGGAGCACCATGAACAGGCTCGTCCCGGTCTCCCGGGCCAGTTCGGCCAGCGCCTGGCGCAGCCGCGCGTCCAACTCGAAGCGGACGGTTTCGCCGCGGTAGCTGGCCACGGCCGGCCGGGGCCGGTCGGTGGGCAGCTCCAGCTGCTCCGGCAGGTCGGCCAGGGCGTGCTTCCAGAACGCCAGCTGGGTGGCCGCGAGGCTGTTCGGGTCGTTCTCGGACCCGAGCAGTTCCTGCTGCCACAGGGCGTAGTCCACGTACTGGACCGGCAGCGGCTCCCACTCCGGGGCCACGCCGTCGCGGCGGGCCGCGTAGGCCTGGGCGACGTCGCGGGCCAGCGGGGCCATCGACCAGCCGTCGCTGGCGATGTGGTGCGTGATCAGCACCAGCACGTGCTCGTCCGGGCCGATGATGAACAGCTCGGCGCGGATCGGCAGCTCGGTGGCCAGGTCGAAGCCCTTGGTGACGGCCTCGGCGATGGCCTTGTCCAAAGTGGACGAGTCGGTGGCCGAGACGGACAGCGTGGGCCGGACGTCTTCGAGGATCTGCTGGTACGGCTCGTCGTTGGTGGCGGGGAAGATGGTGCGCAGGCTCTCGTGCCGGGCGACCACGTCGGCCAGGGCCTGGTGCAGCGCCGCCCGCTCCAGCTCGCCGGTCAGCCGCAGCAGCACCGGGATGTTGTAGGTGGCGGTCTGGCCCTCCAGGCGGTTCTGGAACCACAGTCGCTGCTGGCCGCTGGACAGCGGGATCAGCTCCGGCCGCGGCCTGGGCGCCAGGGCCGGCCGCTCCCGGCCGCCGTCGCCCAGCCGCTCGGCCAGGCCGGCCACCGTGGGCGTGTCGAACATGTCCCGAATGGACAGTTCGGTGCCCAGGGTGCTGCGGATCCGGCTGATCAGGCGGGTCGCCAGCAGCGAGTGGCCGCCGAGGTCGAAGAAGCTGTCGTCGATGCTCACCGCCTCGACGCCCAGCACCTCGCCGAACAGCCCGCACAGCACCTCTTCGCGCGGGTTCCGCGGGGCGCGGCCGGTCGGCGCGGACGAGAAGTCCGGGGCCGGCAACGCCTTGCGGTCGACCTTGCCGTTGGCGGTCAGCGGCAGCGCGTCGAGCACCATGAACACCGCCGGCACCATGTAGTCCGGCAGCAGCGTCGCCGCGTCGGCCCGCACGGCCGCCGGGTCGACGTCGCCGACCACGTAGCCGACCAGTCGCTGCTGGCTGGCCGTGACGACCACGTCGGTCACGCCGTACAGCGAGCGCAGCGTGGCCTCGATCTCGCCGAGTTCGATGCGGTGGCCGCGGATCTTGACCTGGAAGTCCCGGCGCTCCAGGAACTCCAGCTGGCCGTCGGGGCGGTACACCACGCGGTCGCCGGTGCGGTACATGCGGCCGCCGTCGAACGGGTTGGGCACAAAGGTGATCGCGGTGCGGGCCGGATCGTGCAGATAACCCCGGCCGACGCCGACACCGCCGACGTACAGCTCACCGGGAACACCGACGGGCACCGGTTGCAGGATGTCGTTGAGCACGTACAGCTTGGTGTTGCGGACCGCCTTGCCGATGGCCACCCGGGACTGCGGCTGCCGGATGACGGCGTGCGTGACGTCGTCGGAGCATTCGGTGGGGCCGTAGGCGTTCATCAACGGGATAGCCGGGAAGCGCTCCAGCCAGCGGCCGGTCAGGTCGGCCGGCAGGGCTTCGCCGGTGACGACCAGCCAGCGCAGCTTGAGGTCAGGGATGGCGGCCCCCGCGTCCCAGGAGTCGATGGCCGCCCGCAGCAGCGAGGGCACGACCTCCAGGACCGTGACGTCCTTGATGCCGAACAACTTGGCCGGATCCATGGCGGTGTCGCGGGAGACGACCTTGACGTGCGCACCGACGATCAGGCCGGCCAGCATCTGCCAGACCGAGATGTCGAAGGTCAGGGGTGCGTTCTGGATCAGCAGATCCTGGTTGTCCAGGTTGAGGTCCTCGACCTTGGCCAGCAGGTGGTTGACCATGCCCTTGCGGTGCACCATCGCGCCCTTGGGCTTGCCGGTGCTGCCGGACGTGAAGATCACGTACGCCAGGTCGTGGTCAGACCCCTTGAGGGCGGCCAGATCCGTGTCCTGGGCGTCATCGAAGAACAGGACTTCCGCTTGGCCGGCGACCGCACGGGCCAGCTCGGCGTGCTCCGGGCCAGCGATGAGAATCTTGGCCCCGCTGTCCTCGATCAGACCGGCGGTACGAGTGATCGGTGCGGTCGGATCCAGTGGCACATAAGCGGAACCAGCACCGAGCACACCCAGAACCGCGGACACGAACTGGATTCCGGGATTGCCGAGCAGAGCCACCAGCTCGCCCTCGGGCAGCTTCTTGGCCACCGAGTTGGCCCGGCCCACGAGTTCCTTGTAGGTGATCTCACCGGAGTCGTCCGACAGGGCGACGGCGTCCGGCTTGGCCACGGCCACGCTGCGGATCCGCTCCACCACGCCGGCGAAGCCGCCCGGGCGGTCGGTGTCGTTCCAGTCCACCAGGACCTGGCGGCGCTCGTCCGCACCCAGCGCGTCGATGTCGCTTAGCCGCGCCCCGGCGTCGTCGGCCATGCCGGTCAGCACCCGGTCCAGCTGCTCGGTCATCCGCCGCACGGTCGACTCGTCGAACAGGTCGGTGGCGTACTTGACCAGCACGTCGAGCCCACCGTTGTCCTCCTCGATGAAGTCGAAGTGCAGGTCCACGTCGGCGGCCATGGTGGCCATCAGCTCGCTGGACGCCTCCAGGCCGGCCAGCTCGACACTGGCGGTGGCGTTGTTCTGCAGGATCATCACGACCTGGAACAGCGGCTGCCGGGACCGGGAGCGGGTCGGGTTCAGCACCTCGACCAGCCGCTCGAACGGCAGGTCCTGGTGGTTGAACGCGGCCAGGTCGGTGTCCCGGGTGCGGGCCACCAGCTCCCGTACGGTCGGGTCGCCGGACAGGTCGTTGCGCAGCACCAAGGTGTTCAGGAAGAAGCCGACCAGCTCGTCCAGGGCGTCGTCGGTGCGACCGGCGACCGGGCTGCCCAGCGGGATGTCGGTGCCGGCGCCGAGCTTGTTGAACAGCAACGCCAGACCGGCCTGCAACACCATGTACAGCGTGGCGTTGTTCTCCTTGGCCAGTGCCTCCAGCCGGCTGTGCAGATCGGCGCTCAGCGTGAAGCGGAGGCTGTCGCCCTCGTAGCTGGACACCGCCGGGCGCTGCCGGTCGGTCGGCAGGGCAAGCTCGTCGGGGATGTCGGCCAGCGTGGCCTTCCAGAACGCCAGCTGCTCCGAGATCAGGCTCTTGGGATCGTCCTCGCTGCCCAGCAGTTCCCGCTGCCACAGGGCGTAGTCCGCGTACTGCACCGGCAGTGGAGTCCACTGTGGAGTGTTGCCGTCGCGGCGGTCGGCGTAGGCGCGGGCCAGGTCGCGGGCCAGCGGCAGGGCCGACCAGCCGTCACACGCGATGTGGTGCGCCACCAGCAGAAGCACGTGCTCCCGGTCGCCCAGCCCGAACAGGTGGGCCCGCAGCGGCAGCTCGGTGGCCAGGTCGAAGCCGACGGAGATGGCCGCCCGCATCGCCTCCGGCAGCTCCGCCTCGCTGACCTGCCAGGTCGCCAGCTGCGGCACGTCGTCCCGGATGGTCTGCACCGGCTGGCCGTCCACCTCGGTGAACACCGTGCGCAGCACCTCGTGCCGCTCGGCGACGTCCCGCACCGCGGCGGCCAGCGCCGCCCGGTCGAGTTCGCCCTTGAGCCGCAGGGCAACCGGCACGTTGTAGGTGGCGGACTCGCCCTCCAGCCGGTTGAGGAACCACATCCGCTGCTGCCCGAAGGAAACCGGCAGCTGCGCCGGCCGCTCACCGGCGGTCAGCGCGAGCCGGGTCCGGCCGCGGTCGCCGATCCGGGCCGCCAGCGCGGCCGGGGTCTGGGCCTCGAACACGTCCCGGACCACGACCTCGATGTTCAGCTCGGACCGCACCCGGCTGGCCAGCCGGGTCGCTTTCAGCGACTGCCCGCCGGACTCGAAGAAGTTGTCCTCGACGCCGATCTCGTCCTTGTCCAGGATCTCGGCGAACAGCCGGCACAGCACGCGTTCCCGCTCGGTGCTCGGCTCCCGCCTCGCCACCGGCGCTTCCGGCTCCGGCTCCGGGGCCTGCTCGATGACGGCCTTCTTCTCCACCAGGCCAAGGCGTTCGATCTCGCCGGCGTTGGTCCAGCGGACCAGCGAACCGGTCTTGATCAGCCAGGTGTCGGCGTCGACCAGCGGGCTGACCACGAAGCCCATCGCCGCCGGGTCGATGCCGGGCACCGCCGGGCTGGCCATGTGCAGCTCGCCCGGCACGCCGGTCGGCACCGGCCGCATGTGCTCGTCCAGCACGAAGGTGCGGGCCGCCCGCCACGCGTCGAGCAGCTTGGCCCGCTCGGCGTCGTCGAGCAGGTCGATCAGCCCCAGCGTGGTGTCCACATCCGCGACCACGCCGGCGAAGATCCGGCCCAGCATCGCGGCCATCCGCTCGGCCGTCTCGCGGTCGAACAGGTCGGTGGCGTACTCCAGATGCAGGCCGATGCCGTCGGCGTGCTCGGTGAACTCGAAGTTGAGGTCGAACTTGGCGGTGCCGGTGGTGGCCAACCGGAACTCCGCCGCCAGGCCGTCCATGGCCAGCGTGCCCGGGTCGTGGTTCTGGTAGGCCATGACCACCTGGAACAGCGGGGCCTTGGTCAGGTCGCGGACCGGGGCCACCAGCTCCACCAGCCGCTCGAACGGCACGTCCTGGTTGGCGTACGCGCCGAGGTTGCCGTCGCGGGTGCGGGCCAGCAGCTCCCGGAAGCTCGGGTCGCCGGACAGGTCGCTGCGCAGCAGCAGGGTGTTGATGAACAGGCCGACCAGGTCGTCCAGCGCCTCGTCGGTGCGGCCGGCGATCGGCGTGCCGAGCAGGATGTCCTCGCCGCCGCCCAGCCGGTGCAGCAGCGTGGCCAGGCCGGCCTGCACGATCATGAACACGCTGGTGCCGGTCTCCCGGGCCAGCTCGCCCATGCGCCGCAACAGATCCGCGTCGTACTCGATGTTGATCGCGTCGCCCTGGTGGGTGGCGAAGGCCGGGCGCGGCCGGTCCGTGGGCAGCGGCGGGGTGTCCGGCAGGTCCTTGAGCTCGTCCATCCAGAACTCGACCTGCTGGGCCATACGGCTGTTCGGGTCCGACTCGTCGCCGAGCAGCGCCCGCTGCCAGAGCGTGTAGTCGATGTACTGCACGGTCAGCGGCGCGACCTGCGGCGCACGGCCGTCGCGGCGCGCGTTGTAGGCGCGGGCCAGGTCGCGCTTGAGCGGGGCGGTCGACCAGCCGTCGCCGGCGATGTGGTGCATGGAGATCACCAGCACGTGCTCGGTCTCGGCCACGGCGAACAGACGCGCCCGCACCGGCGGCTCGTGCTCGACGTCGAACGGCTGCCCGATGTACTCAGCGATGGCCGCGTCCAGGCTCTCGGCTGTGACGTCCACAATGGACAGACCGGGGTACACCTCGTCGACCGGCTTCACCACCTGGTACGGCGTGTAGTCGACCTCGGGGAACACCGTGCGCAGGGCCTCGTGCCGGTCGATCAGATCCCGCACCGCGGCGTCCAGCGCGGCCCGGTCCAGGTCACCGGTCAGGCGGATCATGCCCGGCACGTTGTACGTGGCGTTCGGGCCTTCCAGCCGGTTGAGGAACCAGAGCCGCTGCTGGCCGCTGGACAGCGGGATCAGCGCCGGGCGCTCGGCGGTGACCAGCGGCGGGCGGACGCCGTCGACGTCGGTCAGCTGCTCGTCCAGCTCGGCCACGGTGGGCGCGTCGAACAGCTGGCGCAGCGACATCTCCACGCCCAGCGCCGACCGGATCCGGCCGATCAGCCGGGTGGCGATCAGCGAGTGTCCGCCCAGGTCGAAGAAGCTGTCGTCGACGCCGACCGCGGGCAGGTCCAGCACCTCGGCGAACAGGCCACAGAGGATCTCCTGGCGCGGCGTGCGGGCCGCCCGGGACGGGGCCAGCTCGGCGAAGTCCGGTGCCGGCAACGCCTTGCGGTCGACCTTGCCGTTGGCGGTCAGCGGCAGCGCGTCCAGCGTCACGTAGACCGAGGGGACCATGTAGTCCGGCAGCAGGTCCTTGACGGCGGCGGTCTCGCCGACGCCGACCACGTAGGCCACCAGGCGCTGGCCGACCACCGCGACCGCGACGTCGGTGATGCCGTCCAGGGAACGGATTGCCGACTCGATCTCGCCGAGCTCGATGCGGTGGCCGCGGATCTTGACCTGGAAGTCCCGGCGCTCCAGGAACTCCAGTTGGCCGTCGGGGCGGTAGACGACGCGGTCACCGGTGCGGTACATGCGGCCGACGTTGAACGGATCGGGCACGAACGTCGTGGCCGTGCGGGCCGGGTTGTTGAGGTAGCCGCGGCCGACGCCGATGCCGCCGACGTACAGCTCGCCCGGCACGCCGACCGGCACCGGCTGGAGCATGTCGTTGAGCACGTACAGCTTGGTGTTGCGGACGATCCGCCCGATCGGCGTGCGCAGACCGTCGGCGTCGGCGGCGGTGCGGATCACCGCGTGCGTGACGTCGTCGGAGCATTCGGTGGGGCCGTAGGCGTTCATCAACGGGATGGCCGGGAAGCGCTCCAGCCAGCGGACGCAGAGGTCCGGCGGCAGGGCCTCGCCGGTGACGACCAGCCAGCGCAGCTTGAGCTCGGGGATGGCGGCCCCGGCGTCCCAGGAGTCCAGGGTCGTGCGCAGCAGGGACGGCACGACTTCCAGGATGGTGACGTCCTTGAGGCCGAACAGTTCCGCCGGGTCCATGGCGGTGTCGCGGCTGACCACCTTGACGTGCGCGCCGACGATGAGGCCGGCCAGCATCTGCCAAACGGAGATGTCGAAGGTCAGCGGCGCGTTCTGGATCAGGAGGTCGTTCGAGGTGAGTTCGAGGTCTTCGACCTTGGCCAGCAGGTGGTTGACCATGCCCTTGCGGTGCACCATCGCGCCCTTGGGCTTGCCGGTGCTGCCGGACGTGAAGATCACGTAGGCCAGGTCGTGGTCGGTTCCCTTGAGCGGAGCCAGGTCCGCGTCCTGGGCGTCATCGAAGAACAGGACTTCCGCTTGACCGGCGACTTCCCGGGCCAGGGCTTCGTGTTCGCGGCCGGCGATGAGGATCTTGGCCCCGCTGTCCTCGATCAGGCCGGCGGTACGAGTGACCGGCGCGGCCGGGTCCAGTGGCACATAAGCGGAACCCGAGCCGAGCACACCGAGAACCGTGGACACGAACTGGATTCCGGGGTTGCCAAGCAAGGCCACGAGCTCACCGGCCGGCAGCTTCTTGGCCACGGCGTTGGCCCGGGACACCAGCTCCCGGTAGGTGATCGTGCCGGAATCATCGGACAGGGCAACGGAGTCCGGGTTCGCGGCACGAACCCGCTCAACGACACCCTCGAAGCCGCCGGGACGCTCGGAGGCGTTCCAGTCCACCATGACCTGCCGGCGCTCGTCGGCGGCCAACACCTCGATCCGCGCCAGCGGCAGATCGGCCGGCGCGGCGGTGAAGGCGTCGAGGAAGGCCATGAACCGGGCCAGGTGGCCCTCCAGCTCGGCGATCTCGTACAGGTCGGTGTTGGCGTCGAAGTGCACGCCCAGACCACCGGTCTCGGTGTCGTGCACGGTGATCGTGAGATCGTCGCTGGGCGCGGTCGACAGGTTCGTGGTGGTGACCGTGCAGTCGCCGAAGCGCATCTCCTCCACGAAGGACGCCACGTTCAGCTCCGGCCCGAACGGCCGGCGGTCATCGGGGGCCAGGCCCATCAGCGGACGGATCTCGCGGCCGCGGAAACGCTGGTGCTTCAACGCCAGGCCGACCTCGCGGGAGGCGTTGGCCAGCAGCTCCTCACGGCTGTGCGCCGGGCGGATGGCCAGCGCCAGCGGCACCACGTTGGCCCGCATGCCCGGGATCTTCTTGGTGGTGGGGGAGGTTCGCCCGGTCACCGGCAGCGACAGCACGGCCTCGGCGGCGCCGGTGATCCGCTGCACGTAGGCGGACGTCGCGGCGATCACGTAGGCCGGCCACGCGGCCCGGGACTCCCAGGCCACCGCCTTCATCCGGGCTGCGGTGTCGGCGTCCAGATAAGCGCTGCGGCGCACGAAGTCCCGCACCGGGACGGCCGGCTTGCCCGACATGCTGGGCAGTTCCACGCCGTCGGCGAAGCGACCGGCCCAGCCGTCGCGGTCCTTGGCGAAGTGCTTGGACTCGCGGTAGGCCAGCTCGTCCTCGACCAGCGTGGCCACCGGCTTGAACGCGTTGTCCTCGAAGGACTCCCCGCGCTGCATGGCGTTGTAGACCTCGGCCACGCGGCGCAGCACCAGCGCCTCGCTGTAGCCGTCGAGCAGCAGGTGGTGGGCCCGCTGGTAGAGCATCGCCCGCGACGAGCCCACCTTCAGCAGGGCGAACGTGAACAGCCGCGGCGAATCCACCGGGACGGCGGTGCCGACGTCGGCGCGCATCCACGCCAGCGCCGCCGCCTCCGGGTCGGACTCACCGGTGAGGTCCAGGACCGGGAACTCCCAGTCGGGGCAGGGGCAAACGGTCTGTCGAGGCTGGTCGCCGCTGTCGTCGAACCGGACGCGCAGGCACTCCGCCTCGTCCACGGTCCGCCGCAGCGCCCGCTCCAGCAGGACGGCGTCGAGCTCGCCGTCGATCGTGTAGTACTCGGCGATGTTCCAGATCGGGTTGCCCGGATCGAGCTGCTGGGCGTACCAGACCTCGGCCTGGGCCGCCGACAGCGGCAAACCAGTCATGTCAGCTAACTCCTCGACAGGCGTGAATGCTTGCGGGCCTTACGCGACCGGCTCGTAGCGGTCCTCGGCGAGCACGTCGTCGCCGTAGATGTCCCGCAGCCAGTTCTCCTGGTAGACCGTGTCCAGGTAGCGCTCGCCCAGGTCCGGGGAGATCGCCACCGTCGTCAGTTCGTGACCGGGGTCGTGCAGCTGCAGCCAGCGCAGCGCGCCGCTGACCACGGTCCCGGTCGACCCGCCGAACAGGAAACCCCGGTTGGCGAGCCGGTGGCACATCCGGACGGTGTCCGGCTCGGCCACGTGCATCACGTCGTCCACAAAGGACTCGTCCAGCTGGGCCGGCCGCACGCTGGTGCCCAGGCCCGGGATCATGCGCCGGCTGGGCGGGCCGCCGAAGGTCACCGACCCGATGCTGTCCACCGCCACCAGCCGCACCTTCGGCGCGAACTCCCGGAACCAGCGGGCGCAGCCCATCAGCGTGCCGGTGGTGCCGGCGCCGACGAAAAGCACGTCCAGCTCAGGGAAACGGCGGCTGATGGCCGGCGCGGTCCGCCGGTAGTGGGCCCGCCAGTTGTTGGGATTGGCGTACTGGTTGAGCCACACGTAACGGCTGTCCGACGCGCACATCCCGCTGACGTAGGAGATGCGCGCGCCGAGGAAGCCGCCGACCGGGTCCGGCTCGGTGATCGTGTGCACCTGGCTGCCCAGCGACTCCATCAGCCGCCTGGTGGCCAGGTTGCACCGGGAGTCGGTGACACAGACGAACTTGTAGCCCTTGCTGGCCGCGATCATGCTCAGCGCGATGCCCAGGTTGCCCGAGGACGACTCGATGAGCACGGAGTTCCGGTCCAGCGAGCCGCTGCGCTCGGCCGCGGCGACCATCTCGGCCGCCGCCTTGAGCTTGACCGAGCCGGCGAAGTTGAACGCCTCGCACTTGAGGTAGAGCGACCGGCCGAGCAGCCCCTCCAGATCGACGTAGAGGTCGTCGACGTGGAATTCCTGTGGAGCGGAGATGATTGGCACGTCGTACTCCTGTTCTCGAGCCCTCAGCGCTTGCCGTAGCGCGTCAGCTCGTGGAAGAAGCCGTCAACCACGGCGAGTCCGCCCTGGCGGACGACCTCGTCGTAGACGTACTTGCCGACGGCGAGGTCAAGCACGCCGAGCCCGAACGGGGAGAACACGACGGGCCGGTCGGTGGGCACCCGCTTGGCGCCGGTCATCACCTCGTACAGGGTGGCGTCGATGAAGTCGCGGTTGCCGGTCTGCTGCTCGGCCAGGTGCGGCGAGGTGTTGGCCTTCAGGCAGTGGTCCACGTCGTCGAGCACGTTGGCGCTGCCCAGGATGATCTCCGGCGCGAGGTCGCGCAGCGACACGTGCAGCACCAACGGGTTGTGCGAGAACCAGTCCAGCTCGGTGACGTGCGGCGTGCCGGCGATGGTCGCGAACACCACCAGGTCGCTGGACCGGATCAGGTCCTCGGCGTTGTCGTGGATGGTGATGCGCGCGCCGGTGTCGCCGGCCTCCAGGTACTCCTTGAAGCCGCCGGCGTGGGCCCGCGACAGGTCGTGCACGCCGATCTCGTCGAAGCTCCAGCCGGTGCCGGCCAGATAGGTGTGGATGTACCGGGCGATCAGGCCGACTCCGAAGAAGCCCACCCGCAGCGGCCGGCCGCCCGGGCGCTCCCGGGACAGCCAGTCAGCGGCCAGCGCGGCCGAGGCGGCGGTGCGGGCGGCGGAGATGATGGAGCTCTCCAGGCAGGCGAACGGGTAGCCGGTGTCGTGGTCGTTGAGGATCAGCACGGCCGACGCCCTCGGCAGCCCCGAGGCCACGTTCTCCGGGAAGCTGGAAATCCATTTGAGGCCGTCCACCCGGTTGTCCCCGCCGAGCGAGGCCGGCAGCGCGATGATGCGCGAGGTCGGCCGGTCCGGGAACGTGAGGAAATACGACGGCGGGTTCACGGTGTCGCGCTGGCCGTGCACCCGGTATGCGGCGTCCACCAGGTCGACCACCTGCTTCTCGTGCCCGCCCAGCGCCTCGTTCACCTGCGCGCCGGAAATAACCGAGAAAGTTGGTACCGCCTTACCGGACATGAACGACTCCCTAATTCACAGTAAATGCGATTCGTGGTGGAGAGTTCGCCCACCCGAATCGACTCTATCGGGCGCTGCCTAGGTCAACGACTAGTCTGGTGAATTACGACATCGCCACGAGCACGCGGCGCGGGCCGCTGAAAGGACGCCGCCCGTGGCCGACCGCAACATTGTCGATGAGCATGAGGTCGCCGGCGTGCCAGTCGACGTTCACCGCGACGTCCAGGCCCCGGTCGCGGACCTGGATGACATCGGCCGCCGGAATGGGCGAGCCGTCGGCGAAACTGACCGTCTGCGGCATCTCGTCCTCGGCCAGAATCTCCAGCATCGCCTCGGCCGTCTCCCGGTCCAGCGCCTCCACGTGCCACTGGTCGGCCTGGTTGAACCAGACCAGCTCGCCGGTGACGGGGTGCTCGGTGACCGCCCGGCGGTGCTGGGTGATGCGCAGGCCGCCGTCGGCCTTCCACTCCCAGTCCGCCTCGTTGCCGGCCAGGAACTCCTCGACCTGGTCCCGGTCCTCGGTCTCGAAGGTCGCCTGCCAGCTCTTGCCGAAGCCCACCCCGCTGTGCAGGTTCTGGGTGTAGCGCACGCCCGGCAGGAAGCGCTCGCGCACCTCGTCGTCCAGCGCGGCCAGCCACGCCGTGCCGTCCACCACCGGGGTGGCGCCGCCCGTGGTCGGCGCGACCGCGCAGTAGAAGAAAAGGCGCGACGGCCACTGGTGGGCGTACGACATCTCATTGTGCATCGAAATGGTGAACTCCGGCGGATATTCGGTCGACGTGTAGACGTTCTCGCCGACCTTGGTCCGTGGGGTGTTTCCGTGCACGTAGGCCAGCCGGTCCGGGAGCACCAGGTCCAGCACCCCGGCCAGGCCGTTCTCGGGGACGTGGAAACCGCGGAAGACAAGCGCCTTGGCCTCGACGAGCTGCTTGTCGAGCGTGGCATTCGAACGCAGGTGGTCGAGCAGGCCATCGACGCTCGGCTCCGCGCCGATGTCGCCCGGCCGAATCTCCGTCGGCGCCCAGGTCATCTGTGTCACCCTTCAGCAGGTCACCGCGGACGGGCAGGGCCGATCCCGGCGAGTAAAGAAAGCGGACGGTGCCGCGGGACAGTTCTCCTCCGGCGGCAGAACGCTATGTCCCCCCTCGCTGGCGTACCGCCAGTCTCGCTGGCTCTCGGCCAGCGCCGCGTTTGGTTGCATAAGCGTCGAGAAGAACTGGACTCGTCGAGGCGGAGTAGGGCGGACTGGTGGACGCTGCGATCGAAGCCGAAGGGCTGCGCAAGAGCTATCGCAATCACGAGGCGCTGCGCGGGATCGACCTGACGGTGCCGGCCGGGACCGTGCTCGGGGTGCTCGGCCCCAACGGCGCCGGCAAGACCACGACCGTGCGGATCCTGGCCACCCTGGTGCGCCCGGACGCCGGACGGGCGGTGGTGGCCGGGGCCGACGTGGTCCGGGAACCCAAGCTGGTGCGCGGCCGGATCGGCCTGGCCGGCCAGTACGCGGCCGTGGACGAGCAGCTGACCGGGCGGGAGAACCTGGTGCTGCTGGGCACTTTGCTGCGGCTGGGCCGGGCCGGCGCCCGGCGGCGGGCGGTGGAGTTGCTGGAGGAGTTCGAGCTCACCTATGCCGCCGACCGGCTCGTGAAGACCTATTCCGGCGGTATGCGGCGGCGTCTGGACCTGGCCGCCTGCCTGGTTGTGTCGCCGCCCGTGCTGTTCCTGGACGAGCCCACCACCGGCCTCGACCCGACCAGCCGGGCCACCCTGTGGCGGATGATCCGCCAGCAGGTCGCCGCCGGCGTCACCGTGCTGCTGACCACGCAGTATCTGGAGGAGGCCGACCAGTTGGCCAACCGGATCGCCGTCATCGACCACGGCAAGGTCATCGCCGAGGGCACCCCCGACGAGCTCAAGCGCCGCGTCGGCGGCGAGTGGCTGGAGGTGTCCCTGGCTTCCCCCAGCGATGTTCCGGCCGCGGTCGCCGCCCTGTCCGCCGGCGCCGAGGGGCCGCCCCAGATCAGCGAGGACTACCGGGTCGTCTCGGTGCGGCTGCCCGAGGGCATGGCCGCCATCGCCGCCGCCGCGTCCGCTTTGGACGTCGCGGGCGTGCGGGTCGACGACTTCGCCCTGCGCCGCCCCTCCCTCGACGACGTCTTCCGCGACCTGACCGGCCAACCCAGCTCGGCCGTCAGCCCGGTCTGAGCTGACGGTTCGGCTCCGGCCAGCCCAGTTCGGCCGCCCGCCCGGTCTGACCCAGACCGCGTGACCGATTGGAGTTTCGATGACCGGCGCCCTCGGCGACGTCGCGGCGATGATCCATCGCCACTTCCTGCACCTGCGCCGCACCCCGACCCGGGTGCTCGGCGTGACCCTCACCCCGGTGACGATGGTGCTGGTGCTCGGCTACATGCTCAACAAGGCCATCACCGTTCGTGGCAACGGGGATTACCTCGACTACATGATGGCGGGCGTCGGCGCGCAGGTCGCCCTGGCCTGTGTCGGCGGCATCGCCATCGGCACTGCCACCAGCCTGCGCAACGGCCTGATCGACCGGTTCCGCTCGCTGCCCACCGCCCGTGCGTCGATCCTCGTCGCCCACACTGTGTCCGACCTGGCCCTCGCCGCCATCGGCATGGCCATCGCCTCCATCGTCGGCGTGCTGCTCGGCTGGCGGCCCCATGTCTCGGCCGTGGCCCTGCTGACCGGTTTCGCTGTGCTGCTGGTCTTCGCCTACGTCATGCTGTGGCTCGGTGTGCTGCTGGGCCTGTCCGTCCGCAGCCCCGAGGCTCTCGGCGCGCTGGCCGGCCTGATCCTGGTCGGAGGTTCCTTCCTGTCCAACGCCTTCGTGCCGCTGGACGGCCTGCCCGACTGGCTGCGCACCATCGCCGAGTGGAGCCCCATATCCGCCGTCGTGGCCACCTGCCGTTCGCTGTGGAGCGGGCCTTCGTCCCTTGTGGACGGTAGCTTCCCCAGCACCCACCCGATGGCCACCGCGATCATCATGTTGGCCGTCATCGCCGCGATCACCGTGCCGCTGAGCATCCGGGCCTACCGCACCGCCGGCACCTGATCCGAGCCGCCGAACGGACAGCGGGCCGCGACCTGCCAGCCGTTCTCGTAGGTGAGCAACCACAACTGGCTCAACCGAGCCTCGACGGGCGACGCCATCGCTGCGATGGCGTCGCCTTCGTCGTCGGAGACCCCCATCGCCAACGTCAGATGCGCCTCCGGCGTGGGGCCGAACCTGCCGCCGTAGGGCAGCACTTCCGGCCAATGGCTCCGAACCTCTGATGTCAGCGGCCCCAACGCATCCGCCGTCAACGCCACGAACCCCGGCTCCCGCACCACCCGATCCAGCACCACGTCGATCGGCGTCAGCGCGGCGGCGACGGCCGCCACCTGATCCGGCGTCGCCGTCGCCGTGAACGGATACAGCATCGTCACGTGGCCAATGTCCCCCTCCCGCACCGCCTTCGGGAAGGCCGCGGCGACCCGCGCCAGCAGCGCTGCGGCCGCCGGCACCGGAATGATCAGGGCGGAGTCACCGTTCTCGGGCACAGGGTCATTGTCCCTTGGGGGAGTCCATCTCCCGGGCCAGCACCTTGGCCGCCTTGGTCAGCAGCGGCACCACCTCGTCCACCGCGATCAGGCCCATCCGGGTCTCCGGCCCGCTGATGGAGATCGCGGCGTTGGACGGCGAGCCCGGCACCGCCACGGCCAGGCACCGCACGCCGATCTCCTGCTCGCCGTCGTCGACCGCGTAACCCTGCTCGCGGATGGCCGTCAGCTCGGCCCGCATCCCCTCGACGGTGGTGATGGACCGCTCGGTCTGCGGCTTCATCTTGGCCCGGGCCAGCACCTGCTCCACGCTCTCCTCGGGCAGTTGGGCCAGGATCGCCTTGCCGACCGCCGTGCAGTGCACGTCGACCCGCCGTCCGACCTCGGTGAACATGCGCATGGAGTGCCGGGACGGGGCCTGGGCCACGTACACCACCTGGTCGCCGTCCAGCACGGCCATGTTGGACGTCTCACCGGTGACCTCGGTGAGCTCGGCCAGATAGGGCCGTGCCCACGCGCCGAGGGTGCGGCTGGCGGTCTCGCCGAGCCGGATCAGGCGCGGGCCCAGGGCGTAGCGCCGGGACGGCTGCTGCCGCACGTACCCGCCGCCGACCAGCGTGCGCATGATGCGGTGGATGGTCGGCAGCGGCAGCCCGGAGCTGGCCGCCAGCTGACTCAGGGCGACCTCGCCGCCGGCCTCGGCCATCAGCTCCAACAGCTCGAAGGTGCGCTCGACCGACTGCACCCCACCGTTGCTCGTCATGCGATCAGGGTCTCCCTGTACTTGGCTGGTGCCCAAGGGTAGCGTGGCAGACGACGGTTCTGGAAGAAAAACTCCACGATGAGGAAAACTGTGCCTGAGATCCTGACCCCGGAGGCGGTGGATTTCGTCACCGACCTCAACCGGAGGTTCGCCCCACGCCGCGACGAGCTGATCGCCGCGCGTGCCACTCGCCGTGGCCGCAAGCTGGACTTCCTGCCGGAAACGGCCCACATCCGCGACGCGCAGTGGCAGGTGGCCGCCGCGCCGCCGGCGCTGACCGACCGCCGGGTGGAGATCACCGGGCCGACCGAGCGCAAGATGGCCATCAACGCGCTCAACTCCGGGGCCAAGGTGTGGCTGGCCGACCTGGAGGACGCCAACACGCCGCACTGGCACAACGTCGTCTCCGGCCAGGAGAACCTGTACGACGCCGTGCGCGGCACCATCGTGCACACCTCGCCCGAGGGCAAGCACTACGCGCTGCGCTCCGACGTCCGCCCCGCGACCATCGTGATGCGGCCCCGCGGCTGGCACCTGGACGAGCGGCACATCGACGTGGACGGCCGGCCCGCCGTCGGCGCCCTGGTCGACTTCGGCCTGTACTTCTTCCACAACGTCCGCGAGCTGTTGGCCCGGGGCAGCGGTCCGTACTTCTATCTGCCGAAGATGGAGAGCCATCTCGAGGCGCGGCTGTGGAACGACGTCTTCACCTACGCGCAGGAGAAGCTGGGCATCCCGCACGGCACCATCCGCGCCACTGTGCTGATCGAGACCGTGCCGGCCGCGTTCGAGATGGAGGAGATCCTCTACGAGCTGCGTGACCACGCCTCCGGTCTGAACGCCGGCCGCTGGGACTACCTGTTCAGCCTGATCAAGACCTTCCGTGACGCCGGCGAGGAGTTCGTGCTGCCGGACCGCAACACCGTCACCATGACCGCGCCGTTCATGCGGGCCTACACCGAGTTGCTGGTCCGCACCTGCCACAAGCGCGGGGCGTTCGCCATGGGCGGCATGGCCGCGTTCATCCCGAACCGGCGCGATCCCGAGGTCACCGCCGCCGCGCTGGAGAAGGTCCGGGCAGACAAGAGCCGCGAGGCCGGCGATGGTTTCGACGGCTCGTGGGTCGCGCACCCCGACCTGGTTCCGGTGTGCCAGGAGGTGTTCGACGAGGTGCTCGGCAAGCGTCCCAACCAGTTGGACAAGCTGCGCCCCGAGGTGCGGGTCACCGCCGACCAGCTGCTGGACGTCAAGTCCACGCCCGGTGAGGCCACTTTCGCCGGCGTCCGCTCCGCTGTCGATGTCGGCGTGCGGTACATCCAGTCCTGGCTTTCCGGCAACGGCGCTGCCGCCATCCACAACCTGATGGAGGACGCCGCCACCGCTGAGATCTCCCGTTCGCAGCTGTGGCAGTGGGTGCACAACGGCACCGTGCTGTCCGACGGCCAGGTCGTCACCGCCGCGCTCGTGCGTGAGGTGCTGGCCGAGGTCAAGGCTGCGCTGTCCGGTGATCACCTCGACGAGGCGTGCGCCCTGTTCGAGCAGGTGGCGTTGGACGACGAGTTCGTGGACTTCCTGACACTGCCGGCCTACGCCAAGATCGACTGATGGATCTCGACAAGCTCGTGTCCGAACTGGACAGTCAACTGTCCGATGTGGATGCTTTGCGGGACCGGTTGTTCCCGGGCTCGACCGGTGTCCGTCAGCCCGTGCACACCGTGTACGTGCCGGCGGACCAGGTCGGGCCCGGCCTGGTCCGTTCGTGGGGCGATCGGGCGTTGGCCGCCCTGGACGAGTTCGCCCCCGACGCCGGCGCTCTCACCGACGCCACCGGCGTTGACGCTGTCGGCGTGTACGACCGTCTTCGCGCCAAGCTGTCCCGTGAACCCGTCGAGGATCTTCGTATCGATTTCGAGGACGGCTACGGCTTTCCCGCCGACGACGTCGAGGACGCCCATGTCCTCGCCGCCGCCTCCGTCCTTCGCGAGGCCGCTTCTCCGTTCTCCGGCATCCGCATCAAGGGCTTCGAGCCGTCCGGCCGCCGTCGCGGCGTGCGGACGCTTTCGCTCTTGTTGGGCGCTTTGAACCCTCTGCCGCCCAATTTTGTCGTCACCCTGCCGAAGGTCACTTCTGTCGAGCAGGTCGAGTCGATGGTGTGGCTGTGCACCCAGCTGGAGCGCTTTCCCGGTGAGCTCCGCTTCGAGCTTCAGATCGAGACCACCCAGGCCGTTCTCGGTCCCGATGGCGCCGCCACTGTCGCTCGCATGATCCATGCCTCCGATGGCCGCTGTACCGGTCTGCACTACGGCACCTATGACTACAGTGCCGCTTGCGGTGTCACCGCCGCCCATCAGTCCATGGCGCATCCCGTCGCCGATCATGCCAAGAACGTCATGCTCTTGGCCGCCGCCGGCACCGGCGTGCACGTTTCCGACGGCTCCACCAACATTCTCCCGGTGGGCGATCCTCCCGCCGTCCGCTTCGGTTGGCACTTGCACACCCGCCTGGTCACCCGCTCCCTGGAGCACGCCATCTACCAGGGCTGGGACCTGCACCCCCACCAGCTCCCCACCCGCTTCCTCGCCACTTTCTCCTTCTATCGCACCGCTTTCCCCGCCGCTGCCGCCCGTCTCCGCTCCTACTTGTCCAACACCGCCGGCGTCTTCCTCGATGAACCCGCCACCGCCCAAGCCCTCAGCGCCGCCCTGGTCCGCGGCATGGACTGCGGTGCCCTGGAGGTGCCGGAGGTGGAGGAGGCTGTCGGCGTCGATCGCTCTGTCCTGGACGGCTTCGCCCGCCGCCGCGTGGGGTGAGCTAGTGGCACGACTCGAATCCTCCACCCGGCAATTGCTCAGCGTATGTCGATAGGCCAGGCTGGCTCCATGTCCATCGGTGTGCAGGTGACCTTCGATGCGCGCGACCCACAGAAGCAGGCCGAGTTCTGGGCGATGGCTCTCGGCTACGTCTTGGACCCGCCGCCGCCCGGCTTTGCCAGTTGGTCGGAGTTCGCCACCGCGCGCGGCATCCCCCGTGACCAGTGGCGTGCCGCTGTTATCGACCCGGAAGGGCGCGGACCGAGACTGTTCTTCCAACCAGTTCCGGAGGACAAGACCGTGAAAAACCGCGTGCACCTCGACGTGCACGCAGGCGCCGGCGTGCACGACCCGGTGCTCCGCCGCGCCGCGGTGGCTGCACATGTCGACCGTCTGGCGGCCGCCGGTGCTACCAGGCTGCGCGAGCTCGACGAAGTGTTCGGCTACTGCGTCGTGATGCAGGACCCCGAGGGCAACGAGTTCTGCGTGAGCTGACCAGCTAATGCACGGTCGCGCACCTACGCATTACCCGACCAAGGTTGCGTGACGAACCACTAGCCCGCTTTCTCTCGCCGCTGGCCCTGATCGCGGCCAGCGGCGAACTCCGGCCACCCTTCGTTGATCTTCACCGTCCAGTGGCTGTGATGGATCAGTCGATGATGGTGCCCGCACAGCAGCACGAGATTGTCCACACTGGTCGGTCCTCCATCAGCCCAGTGGATCACGTGATGTGCGTGGCACTGCCGGGGTCTGCGTTGGCATCCCGGGAACGCGCACTCTTTGTCCCGGATGATCAGCGCCCGGCGGATCTGGTTCGGGATCGTCCTGCTCGCCCGCCCGATGTCCAGCACTTCGGACTTGGCTCCTAGCACCACTCGCATCACCTTGCTGTCACAGCCAATCCTCCGCGCCGAGGCCGCATCCATCGGCCCCATACCCTCGACATCGGCCGTGCCCCGCTGCTCCTGAAAGTCCTTCAGCGACATGGTGAGCGCAAGGTGAGGCCGCTCTCCACCTTCCTGGGGCAGGTCCTCGCTGCCGGCCGCGAGGTCGATGATCTCCGCGAAGGCATCGCCTTGGCGCTCGGGCGTGGTGCGGTTGTCGTCGGCGGAGGTCGGCTTGGCGAGCGGGCTGAGCAACGCCGTCAGCTTCGCCCCCGACTCCTGGTCGATCTTCCCTCGAAACACCACCGACCCGTCCTTACGGCTGGTCAGATGCAACTCCCGCTTCGGTTCCGCCAACTCCCGGTCATCCGGCGCTTTCCCATCCTGATCCAGCAACTGCAGGATGTGCCGGGCGATCACTCGTAGCGTCGCCCCGTCGAACTCAGCGGCCTTCTCCAGCAGCGCGGCCTCGACCTCGTCCCGCTGGCCCTCCGGTGCTTCCGTCAGGGTCATGTCGATGACGGCCAGATGCTGCTTGCTCAGCAGGCCTTCCCCGGCCGCCTCATGGACGGCCTCGTGTTCGAACAACTCCGTGTGCCGGAGGAGATCACGTGCCTCCGCTCGGGTCACCTTCCACTGCGCCATCAGGTCTGTCACCATCGCCGCCTGATCGTCCTTGGTGTGCGCGGTCCGTGACCACAACTCCGCTACGACCTCCACCTGTCGCACATAGTCAGCCCTGCGACAGACCTCGGCACTCTCCCCGGCAGCCCACAGCGCCCCCTCATCCAGCCGCCACCATCCGGCGTCGGCAGACTGATCTAGGACTACTGTCATGCCCCCATTCTATCTCCCCTTGGGGATCGATTTCCCTTGTATGCCAACAAATACCCATGTGGGTGACCGACGGAAAGCGCTTTCCGCAACGACCCGCGCAACGCAACCAATCCAACAAAACTCACACCCCGCCCCACGTCCAAAGCCCTCTTTGAACGCGCCCACCCATCCAACCGCAACCGGCCCAACCCAACCCCGCCGCCCATCCAACTCGCCCCCTCAACACTTAGCCCTTGCGCTAACCATCCCCACCTGCAACACTTAGCCTCGTGGCTCAGTATCCAACCCAGACGGACGAGGTGTTCCTGGCGCTGGCTGATCCCACGCGACGAGCTGTGGTGCGCTGCTTGGGTAGTGGGCCGACGAGCGTGGGGGAGTTGGCGCGGCGGTTTCCGATGACCTTGCCGTCGTTCATGAAGCACGTGCGGACCCTGGAGTCCAGTGGCCTGATCCGAACCATGAAGGAGGGGCGGGTCCGGACCTGTGTGCTGAACCGGGAAAAACTGGGCCTGGTGGACGACTGGCTGGCCGAGCAGCGCCGCGTCTGGTCGGAGCGCACGGATCGGTTGGAGCAGTTCTTGGAGGAGGAGTCGTGAATCCTGAGCTGGATCTCGGCCTGGACCGGATCATTCGAGCGCCGCGAGCGCGGGTCTGGCAGGCCTGGACGGACCCGGACAAGCTGGCCCGGTGGTGGATCCCGAAGCCGACACTGTGTCGAGTGGATCGACTGGAAGCCCGCCCGGGCGGTGCTTTCGTGACGCAGATGAGCGACGACGGCCAGACGTTCGTGCCCCATCTGAACGCCTGTTTCCTTGCGGTGGACGACTTGGAGCGGATCGTGTTCACGAACGCGGTGGACAGCACCTGGCGGCCGGCGGCGCCGGCTCCGGTGGCCTGCACGGCGACGATCACGCTGCGGGATCACCCGGACGGCACGGACTACCGGGTGATCGTCCGGCACGGTGACCCGGAAGCCCGTGCCCTGCACGAGAAACTGGGCTTCAACGACGGCTGGGGCACCGTCACCGCCCAGCTGGCGGCCCTGTCTGAGGCCTAGCACCCCGGTGAAGTCGACCGCCCCAGATAAGTAAGCACCCCAGCATCTGGAACGTCGATCACGTGGAACCCGAGCCGGTCGTAGAACGCCCGCGCCGACACGTTCACGGTCACCATGCCCAGATGCACCGCCGGCACACCACGTTCAAACAACGCGCCCAGGAACGCTGTCATGAGCTCCCGTCCCAAACCCTTGCGCTGATACTCGGGCAGCAGATCGATGTGCAGGTGCGCGGGATACGCCGCCAGCTCGGGGACGATCATCCGCTCCGGATTGTGCATTAACGCCAGCATTTCCTCGCTGGGCGTCGTCAACGAGTCCGGCGCTGGATACCGGTCGGCCACCGTCGGCAACCACTCCCGCCGGTACCGCCGCACGAACTCCGCCGTGTCGGCGGTGCCGATCACGTAGCCCACCGCCCGGGACCCGTCGTCGACGACGAACGCCAGCGACGGGTCCAGCGCCACGTACGGGGCGAGGAAGATGGTCGGCATCAGGTCCTGGTCGGGGTACAGGTGCCGGGCGTCGCCGCCGGCGTCGGCGGTCCGTACGCAGACGTCGTACAGCGACGGCAGGTCCTCGGGCGCGAAGGGGCGTAACCGGGTCACCCCTGCATTGTGCCCAGTCCCGCCTCCCTCGCCAGCACGATCGTCTCGGCCCGGGACGCGGTGCGCAGTTTGTGGAAGATGGCCGACAGGTGGTTGCTAACGGTTTTCGGCGACAGCCGCAGCTGCCGCGCGATCAGCTGGTTGGACAGCCCGGCGGCGACCAGGTTGAGCACCTCGCGCTCCCGCCCGGTCAGGCCGGGGAACGGCGTCGTGGCCACGCCCAGGGGCCGCGCCACCAGTCCCAGCAGCCGGTCGGCCGCGGTCCGGCCGAAGATCATCTCGCCGGCGGCGACACCCTGGATCGCGCGCACGATCTCGTCCCGGGTGGCGTCCTTGTGCAGGTATCCCCGCACGCCGGAGCGCAGTGCCGCGCGCAGTGAGTCGTCGTCGTCGCTGGACGTCAACGCCAGCACGGCCACGTCCCGCGCGGACCGCCGCAGCTCGGCCAGCACCGTCTCGCCGTCGGCGAGATCGAGCACCAGCACGTCGGGTCTGTGCAGCAGCACCTCGCGCACCGTGTCCCGTGCGGTGGCGGCCTCGGCCACCACCGCGAAGGACTCGCACAGCACCCGCAGCCCGAGTCGCACCACCGGTTCGCTACTGGCCACGGCCACCGTCAATCCCTCGGTGACGGTGCGCCGTGCCGGTAGCGTGAGGACGGCTCCCGCCGCCGCCCCGTTGCTCATCGCCATGTCCGTACCCCCAAGTCTCTGGCGACCTTGACGCTAGGGCAGGGCGTTCATATCCCGTTCAAATCCATCAACTGAACAGATGAGCGGCAATTTCCGAAACCGGCGGACCGGATGCTAGATTGACCGCCTTTCTGCCCTCTGACCAGGGCGGTCACGATTTTTGGCCTAGGGTAGGTTGCCGCATATGGGTCACCGTGAGGATTTGATGATCGGGGCCAGGCGCTGCCTTGCGGAGAAGGGCTACGCGCGCACCACGGCGCGGGACGTGGTGGCCGCCTCGGGCGCGAACCTGGCCTCCATCGGCTACCACTACGGCTCCAAGGAGGCCCTGCTCAACCAGGCGCTGATCCAGTCGGCGCGGGAGTGGGGCGACCGGCTGTCGGCGGCGC
This sequence comes from Kutzneria sp. CA-103260, assembly GCF_018263855.1. Classification (GTDB taxonomy): domain Bacteria; phylum Actinomycetota; class Actinomycetes; order Mycobacteriales; family Pseudonocardiaceae; genus Kutzneria. Next base: position 255,338 of record NZ_CP073318.1, read on the forward strand.
TGGCCGAGCCCGGGGAGATCTGGGGACGCCTGGTCGAGCTGATTGGCTCGGACCGCCAGTTGCTGGCTGCGCAGTTCGAGGTGCTGGCACAGGTCGAGCACGCCGAGGACGTGCGCGAGGTGGTGGCCGAGGAACGGCCCTTCGACCACCTCGACCCCCGAGTGGGCGCGCTCTACCAGGCGCTGCTGACCGGGATCATGGCCCAGTGGCTGGTCGATCCGGCCACCGCGATGACCGGCCCGGACGTCGTCGAGGCGCTGGACATCGTCGCCCGCGGCCGCTGAGTCAGCTCTCCGCTTCGCCGACGCCATCCTCGCCGACCGGGCCGTCGAGGCCCACACCCGCGCCGACGCCGGCGTCCGCGGCAAACTCGTCCTCACGTTCTGAGCAGGCCGGACAGGGCCAGGGCGGAGCGGCGGAAGTACTGCTGGTCCACCGTGCCCGGCTCCAGCACGGCCCGGTGGACCAGGCCGCCGAGCAGGGCGGCCAGGGCCGGGGCCAGCTGCTCGGCCTGCTCGGTGGTGATGTGGCCGTCGCGGCCGACGAGGAGCTTGGCCAGGCGGCCGGCGGTGGTCAGGGACATGACGGTGGGGTCGCGCAGCATCAGGCCGGCCAGTTCGAGTTCGAAGGCGAAGCGGTGGCGGGCGTCGGAGGCGGTGGCGACGTGGTGGAAGGCGTCGGCGCAGCCGGTGAGGACCTCGGCCAGGGACAGGCGGGGATCGGCTAGCTCGGCCAGCAGGCCGTCGAGCTCGTCGGCGTAGCGGGCGACGACGGCCAGCAGCAGGTTCCGCTTGCTGCCGAAGATGGAGTAGACGGCGCCGGTGGTGAGCTCGGCCCGCTCGGCGATGTCGTCCAGCCGCGCCTGCTGGTAGCCGCGGTCGGCCATCTCGGCCAGCGCGGCGTCGATCAGCGCGTCCCGGTTGCGCTGCCGCGACTGCGACCGGGTCAACCGCATGGCGCCAGCCTTCGGACCACCGCCAGCGCCGCCTCGGCCTGCAGGGACACCAACTGCCGCACCGGGAACGGGTCCTGCGACAGCTCGCTCTCGGCGGCGGCGCACCAGGTGTCGAACAGCTCGTCCAGGTGTCGTTTGACGGCACGGGACTCGGGCGGCTGGTTGCCGGCGGCGTGCTCGACCGCCAGCTGTCGGCGCAGCATGCCGCTGGCCCGTAACCGCAGCATGTGCACGACTGTTGACGTGGCAAACTCTTCGGCCACTGTGGCCGGACGCGGAGGGGTGCTCTCGGCCATCATGTCGTTGGCGGCGGCCGCCGACGCGGCGGTGGCCAACTGGTCGGCGATCGAGGTCCGCATCGGCGACGGCACCACGAGCCGCGGCCGGATCTCCTCGTACAACTCGGACAGCACCGCCCTATCGTCCCGCAGTTCGGTCGCCGCGTGTCGGAGACTGTCCGCGTAGGACCGGCCGGAGTCGGAGACGTCGTCGGCCCGGCGGTCGTGCCAGACCGCCACCTCGGTGATCAGCGTGGTGGTGCCGTAGCGTTCGGCGTAGTGCGCGCTGGAACCGCCATGCCGCACCGGATCCCCCGTGCCGCGGGCCGCGGCCTCGATCGACGTCTCGGCCGGCGGCATCAGGTAGACGGCCGGGGCGGCGGTCTCCCAGCCCAGCGTGTCCACCGGGCCCAGTGACAGCGGCACGGCCTGCTCGGCCGCCACCACGCCGAGATCCTCGGCCATGCCCGGCTGCCCGCCGTTGAGGATGAAGAAGACGCCGCCGAAGTCGGCGTTGTGCAAGGAGTACTGGAACCGCGGGCGTAACTCGTCGATCACCCGGGCCAGCGCCTGTGTCTCGGGCAGCGTGCGGTCGAAGAAGGCCCGCTCGTCCAGCACCGGAAACGTCCATTCGGGCTGGTCCACGTAGGCCGGGCGGTAGAAGTTCTCGTGGTAGCTGCGGATGGTCAGCGGGCCGGCGAACCAGCCCTCGTTCAGCCGGGTGCCGTCCGGGTCGATGCAGGGCACGAAGTGCCAGCTGAAGTCCAGGCCCTCGCGCAGTCCCGGCGTGGCCGCCACCCGCTTGGCCAGCGCCAGCACGGTGAGCAGGCCGATCGGCTCGTTCGGGTGCGGACAGCCCACGACCAGCGCGTTGCGGGCGCCGTGGCCGACCGACAGCATCCGTAGCGGCTCGCCCAGCCGGGACGTGCCGATGCGCCGCGTCCGGCACACTTCCGGCAGGTCGGCGGCCAGCTTCTCGACCTCGGAGACCACCTGGTCGACGGTCGGGATCACGAGCCACCTCCACGGTAATCTGACTACTTCCGTAATGAGATTACCGAGGTCGCAGCGGCCCCGACACCGTGCGACGATCACGGCGAAGTCCTGTTAACCAGCGGGATTCCCGCTAGCCCGATCCCGCCGGCTTCTTGCTTGATCCCGTCGCCGGCGGGGAAAACCAGAGGCATTGTGCTCCACTCGGGGCGTGTTCGACGCGTTTTGAGACATTCCGTTGGTGGGGCAGGCTTTTGGGCCCCGCGTCGGCGTTCGGGCGGTAGTCACGACTTGCGGCCGATGCCGGCGTAGCCCTCCCCGGAACTGGCGTCCTGATGGCCGGGGTCCGGCCGCCAGTCGGGGACGTCGACCAGGCCCGGGGCCACGAGGTCGAAGCCGGCGAACAGCGGCAGGGTTTCGTCGTAGCTGCGGAAGTACAGCGGGTCGCGGCTGTTCTTCATCGCCTCGACCACGGCGGCCATGGCCACGGGCTCATGGTCGGCGGTGAGGTGGGACAGGGCGAAATAGCTGCCGGCGGGCAGCGCGTCGCGGTAGGTGGCGACGATGCCTGCGGGGTCGAGGGAGTCGGGCACGTAGACCAGGACGGCGATCATCAGCAGCCCGATGGGGCGGCTGAAGTCCAGGAACTCCCGGGTGATCGGGGCGTCGAGCACGGTGGACGGCTTGGTCAGGTCGGCGCCGAGCATGGTGGCGGCGGGGTTGCCGGCCAGCAGCAGTTCGCTGTGGGCGACGGCGACCTCGTCGTGGTCGACGTACAGCACCCGGCAGGCGGGATCGGCCTCCTGGGCGATCTCGTGCACGTTCCCGTAGGTGGGGCTGCCGGAGCCGAGGTCGAGGAACTGGGTGATGCCCTGCCCGACGAGGTAGCGCACGGCCCGCCGCAGGAACGAGCGGTTGGCGATGGCCACCTGCCGGGCGGTCGGCAGCACCTGGATCACCTGCTCGGCCAGGGCCCGGTCGGCGGCGAAGTTGTGCGCCCCGCCGAGCAGGTAGTCGTAGACGCGGGCGGCGCTGGCCGTGGAGACGTCGACGTCCCGGGGGCCCCGAGCGGCCTCGTTGGCAGCCACCGTTCACCTCTCGCATCCGTCGGCGCTGCCGGCAGCCTACCGTTGGACCGATCGGGACTGATCAGGGTCGCCCGGATGGCGGCATCGATCGCAGACGGTAGCGCTGCACCTTGCCGGTCGCGGTGCGGGGGAGGGCGTCCAGGAACACCACCTCCCGGGGGTACTTGTACGGGGCGAGGGCGTGCTTGACGAAGTCCTGCAACTCGCCGGCGGTCACCGTGCTTTCCGCCCGTGGCACCACGAAGGCCTTGACCACCGTGCCGCGTTCGGCGTCCGGGGCGCCGATCACGGCGACGTCCAGCACGTCGGGGTGGTCCAGCAGCGCGGCCTCCACCTCGGGCCCGGCGATGTTGTAGCCGCTGGAGACGATCATGTCGTCGTTGCGGGCCTCGAACCAGTAGTAGCCGTCGGCGTCCCGGTGGTAGCTGTCGCCGGTCAGTGTCCATCCTCTGTGGACGGTGGTGCGCTGGCGCTCGTCGGACAGGTATCGGCAGCCGGTGGGACCCTTGACCGCCAGCCGGCCGGACACGCCGTCGGGCACGGGATCGCCGTTCTCGTCGAGGATCACGGCGTGGAAGCCGGGCACCACCCGCCCGGTGGACCCGGGTCGGATCTCCTCGTCGGCGGCGGCGATGTAGATGTGCAGCATCTCGGTGCCGCCGATGCCGTTGATGATGCGGATCCCGGTCTTTGCCAGGAAATCCCGCCAGGTGGCGGTGGGCAGGTGCTCGCCGGCCGACACGCAGCGCCGCAGTCCGGTCAGCGCGGAAGCCTTGTCGCCGGCCAACATCGCGCGGTACGCGGTGGGGGCGGTGAACAGCACGGTGACCCGGTGCTTGGCCACGGCGTCGGCCAGCTCCACCGGGGTGGCCCGTTCCAGCAGCAGCGTGGAAGCGCCGGCCCGCAACGGGAACAGGACCAGCCCGCCGAGGCCGAAGGTGAAGCCGATCGGCGGCGAGCCGGCGAACACGTCGTCCTGGTTCGGTCGCACGATGTGCCGGGAGAACGTGTCGGCGCAGATCAGCAGGTCCCGGTGGAAGTGCATGGTGGCCTTGGGCTTGCCGGTGGTGCCCGAGGTCGGGGCGAGAATGGCCACGTCGTCGGCGGCGGTGGCGACGCTGGTGAAGGTGTCGCTTGTGGACGATGCCAGCGCGGTCAGGTCGTCCGGACCCGGGCCGCCGTAACCGAGAACGGGCAGCTCCGGCGCGCCCAGCGCGAGTTCGTCGAGGAAGCGGTGATCGCAGATCGCCAGGTCCGGCTTGGTCAGCTCGACCAGGTCGGCGATCTCACGGGCGCGTAGCAGCGGCATCGTGGTGACGGCGACGCCACCGGCCTTGAGCACGGCGAACCAGGCGGCCACCAACCACGGATTGTTGGGTCCACGTAACAGAACGCGGTTACCGGGGCGTAGTCCACAGTGGTCGGTGAGCACGTGTGCGGCCCGGTTGGCCGCGCTGAGCAGGTCGCCGTAGGTCCAGGTGCCGGTCTCCGTGCGCAGGCACGGCCGGTCCGGGCCGAGCCGCCGCACAGTGTCGTCCAGCAGCGAGTCGGCGCAGTTGAGCCAGTCGGGGTAGTGCAGCTCCGGAAGGTCGAAGACCAGGTCCGGCCAGGCGTCGCCGGGCGGCAGGTGATCCCGGCAGAAGGTGTCCACGTGCGCTGTTCTGGCGACCCGCATCGGCAGCACCTCTTAGGTGAGGGGGTGCCACCAGTATGCATCGGTGCTGACGACAGTCAAGAGAACGCGATAACGCTCAGGCGATGGCCGCCGCGACATGGGCCCGCGCGCCGTCCTCCAGGCGCTCCCGCATGGCGAAGAACAGGTCGGCGGCCCGCGTGCCGACCCAGTCCGCGGGCAGGAGTTCCGCCGGCAGACCGGGATCCAGGTACGGCAGCCGCCGCCACGCCGTCAACACGCGCACGTAGTCCACGAACGCCTCGCGGCCCTCGCCGGACCGCTTGCGCCGCCACCGCTGCCACACCGGCTCGTGCTCGTCCAGGAACGCCGCGTACTGGCGCTCCAACTCGTCGAAATCCCACCACTGCCGCATCTTCGCCGCCACGTCGCCGAAGGACAGGTGGTCGGCGCGGAACAGATCGGCGTAGCCGTCCAGATCCTGCTGCCGCAGCATCGCCGCGGTCGCGTGGTGCAGGTGCGCGGGCGCGATCCACACGCCGGGCGCGGCCGTGCCGAAGCCCAGCCGGGTCAGCTGGGACCGCAGCACGTGCCGCTTGTTGCGCTCCGACTCCGGCACCGAGAACACCGCCAGCAGCCAGCCCTCGTCCAGCGTCGAGCGGTCCCGGCGGAAGATCCGCTCGTCGCCCTCGCGCAGCACGGCGAGGCCCTCCTCGGACAGCGCGTAGCCGGCGGCGCCGCCCCGCCGCTCGGCCGCGAGAATGCCCCGCCGCTTCAGCCGCGAGATCGACGAGCGCACCGCCGGCTCGTCGATGTCCAGATCGGCCAGCAGCGCGATCAGCGACGCGACCGACAGCCACCCGCCGTCGGCCCGCGCGTACAGGCCGTACACGGTGACGATGAACTGCCGCGGCTGCGCGGATCGCGCGCCCGCGTCACCGTCGGTGAAGGCCTCCCCAGCCGCTGCGATCGCCATGCCGGCAACATAGCAGCGGGGATGTCACCGTGCGTCCACGACGGGATTTCGCAGCGTCCCGATGGCCTGCACGGTTGCCTCCACGACGTCCCCGGGGCGCAGGAACTGCTGCGGCGTGAAGCTCGCGCCGACGCCGGCCGGGGAGCCGGTGGAGATCACGTCGCCCGGTTCCAGGGTCATGCCCGAGCTGATGTCGGCGATCAGTTCAGGAATCCGGAACAACATGTACCGGGTGTTGGACTTCTGCTTCACCTCGCCGTTCACCCGCAGCGACAGGTCGAGGTCGTGCGGGTCGGCGAGGTCGTCGGCGGTGCGCACCGCCGGCCCGAACGGGGCGTAGGAATCCTGGCCCTTGGAGAAGAACCACTGCCCGGAACGACGCTGGTCGCGGGCGCTGATGTCGTTCATGATGCTGTAGCCGAACACGTGGTCCAGCGCGTCCTCGGCCCGCACCCGGCGGGCGGTGCGCCCGATGATCACCGCCAGCTCGCACTCCCAGTCCAACTGCTGGGTCAGGTCGCCGTTGTGCAGGATCGGATCGTCCGGGCCGACCACGGCGGTCGCCGGCTTGCCGAACAACACCGGCCGCTGCGGCAGTTCCTTGTCGGTGTCCAGGGTCCGGGCCGACTCGGCGACGTGCTCGGTGTAGTTCAGCCCGATGCCGACGATCTTCCCCGGCCGCAGCGGGGCGTGCAGTGTCACGTCGGCCAGCGGGTGCCTCGTCCCGGTCTCGGCTCCACTGTCGAGAATGGACTCCCCGGTGGTCTCGAAAACCTCGTTGTCCCTGAGGATCCCGACCCGCCGCCGGCCGCCGATCGAGTACGTCACTAACAGCATCGAAGTCCCCTATTCGACGGGCTGGTGGCCGTTGTTGTCCGGGTAGGACTCCTCGCGCCAGAAGGCGAGCGAGCGCATCACTGGGAAGTCGTTGTACGAGAACAGAACGGCGTCATCAGTGACGCTACCGTTGGCGTGCTCGTGCCAGGCCCACGACGGCACGCAGAACACGTCGCCCTCCTGCCAGTCGTACCTCGTGCCGGCGATCACCGAGTGCCCGCTGCCCTTGGCCACGGTGTACATCACCGAACCGGTGTGCCGGTGGGCCTTCGTGGCCTCGCCGGGCCGCAGCAGCTGGAGGTGCGCGCTCATGGTCGGCATCACCGAGCCACCGGTGAGCGGGTTGCTGTACTCCAGGATGATGCCGTCGTAAGGAGATCCGTCGCTCGCCGCGGCGACGTCCAGCAGCGCTGGATAGGTCCGTTCCCACGGGTAGGCGAACAGTGGCGAGTAGCGCTTGTCCCACGCCTCGTAGCCGTAGGGCCGCAGCTGTCCGTGGCCGTAGGTGAGCAGTGAGGAGTTCACCACGTCGCCCTGCTTCTGGTACACGTCCGGGTGCACCTCGTAGAAGCCGGCGTCGTGCGCGTTCACGAGCGGGATGTCCAGGCCGTCCTGCCAGATCACCGGCTCGTCCGAACCCTCGTTGCCGTGCTCGTGCCAGGTCCAGTTGGGGGTGATGGCGAAGTCGCGCGGCCCGACCTTGAGCTTCTGGCCGTCGACCACGGTCCACGCGCCCTGGCCCTCAAGCACGAACCGCAGTGCGGCGGCCTGGTGCCGGTGGGCGGTCATCGACTCGCCGGGGCCCATCACCTGCAGGCCGCTGTAGAGCAGGCCGACGGAGGCGGAGATGTCCTTGCGGCCCGGGTTGACCAGCATCACCACGCGGCGGCCGGCGTCGTCACCGCTGACCAGGCTCAGTGCCTCCAGCACCAGCGGTCGGAGTTCCCGGTACGACCAGAGCGTGGGCACCGACTTCGGTTGCGGGTACCAGGGTTCGATGTCGTTCGCGACCGTCCACAGTGCACCGGCCTGGAACTTGCCGAGTTTCGCGTAGTACGCCTTGAGATCGTCGTTGTCGACCACTCGCGCGCGGCCGAGCACGTCATCGCTGAGTGTCATGCCGTTATCTCCTTGTCTTGACGGTCGTCATCGTCGCGCTATACCGTGAGGGTGTCAAGGAGGTGCCGGTATGCCCGAAGTGACGATCGAGCGCACCGTGGAGTGGTACGACACCGACGCCGCCGGCCATCAGCACCATTCGGTGATCCTGCGCTGGGCCGAGGCCGCCGAGGCCGAGTTGTTGCGTCAACACGACGTGGCCTGGCTGTTCGGCCGCACACCCCGAGTCCGGCATGAGGTCGACTACCGCTCCCGGCTGTGGTTCGGCGAGGTCTGCAAGACCCGGTTCTGGGTGGACCGGTTCGGCCGCACGTCGCTGACCTTCGCGTTCGAGGTGCACGGCCAGAACGGCTTGGTCGCCAACGGTTCCGTGGTCGTCGTGCACGCCGAGCCGGACCAGGACAAGGCGACGCCCTGGCCGGACGAGGTCGTCGCAGCCCTGGGAGGCCGGTCGTGAGCAGGTACGCGGTCATCGGCGGCGGCCCGGCCGGGCTGTACTTCGCCGCGCTGGCCAAGAGTCTGGACCCGACGCGCGAGATCACCGTCTGGGAGCGCAACGCCGCCGACGACACGTTCGGCTTCGGCGTGGTGTTCTCCGACGAGACGCTGGACGGCATCGCCGCCGCCGACCCGGTGATCGCCGCGGCGATGGAGGCGGAGTTCGCGCGCTGGAGCGACATCGACATCCACTACCGGGGCCGGGTGGAGACCTCCGGCGGGCACGGGTTCGCGGCCATCTCGCGGATGCGGCTGTTGCAGATCATGCAGCAGCGCTGCCTCGACCTCGGGGTGGACGTCCGATTCCAGTCGGTCGCGCCGACCGCCGCCGAACTGTCGGCGGAGTACGACCTGGTGGTCGCGGCCGACGGCGTCAACTCGCTGACCCGCACGGCGTTCGCGGACGTCTTCCAGCCGTCGCTGGACCCGCGCACCTGCCGCTACATGTGGCTCGGCACCGACCGGGTGTTCGAGGCGTTCACGTTCATCATCGCCGAGACCCCGTATGGCCCGATGCAGGTGCACGCCTACCCGTTCAGTCGCGAGCGCAGCACGTTCATCGTCGAGATGACCGAGCGCACCTGGGCCGCCGCCTGCCTCGCCGATGAGCCCAGGACCGATGAGAGCAGCACCGACGAGTGCGGGCCGGCGCGGATGACCGAGCTGCTGGCCGACCATCTCGGCGGCCACAAGCTGATCACCAACAACTCCAAGTGGCTGCGCTTCACCACGGTGCGCAACAAGACGTGGCGGCACAACAACATCGTGCTGCTGGGCGACGCCGCGCACACCGCCCACTTCTCCATCGGCTCCGGCACCAAGCTGGCCATGGAGGACGCCCTGGCCCTGGCTGCGAACATCCAGCGCCACAACGACATCGCCACCGCCCTGGAGCGGTACGAGGCCGACCGGCGGCCGGTGGTGCAGTCCACGCAGCGGGCCGCGCAGGCCAGCCTGGAGTGGTTCGAGACGATCGAGCACGCCGTCGACAAGGCGCCCGAGCAGTTCGCGTTCAACCTGCTGACCCGCAGCCGCCGCGTCACCTACGACAACCTGCGGCAGCGGGATCCGGCCTATGTGTCGCGTTTGGACACTTGGTTCGGCGACGGCAATCCGCCGCTGTTCCAGCCCTACGCCCTGGGCGACGCCCGGCTGCGCAACCGGATCGTCAGCGCGCCGATCACCCTGGACGTCGCGGTCGACGGCGTTCCCGGCGATGTGGAGTTCGCGCACCTGGCCGGCAAGGCCCTCGGCGGCTCCGGGCTGGTGCTCAGCGGGCGGACCGCCGTCAGCCCGGAGGGCCGGAAGAGTCCTGGCTGTACTGGTCTGTACAGTTCAGGGCAGGTCAAGGCCTGGCGGCGGATCACCGACTTCGTGCACGAGCACACCGGTTCCCTGATCGGCGTGCAGCTCAGCCACGCCTCCCGGGACCTGACCCTGCCGGTCGAGGAGATCGCCGCCGATTTCGCCCGGGCCGCGCGCAATGCTGTCGCCGCGGGCTTCGACGTCATCGAACTCCAGGCCGGGCACGGAAACCTGCTCTCGGTGCACCTGTCCCCGCTGACCAGCCCGCACATTAACCGGGAATTCCCGTTGCAAGTGCTGGACAGCGTGCTTGACGGGGTGCGCGGCGAGCTGCCGGTGATCGTGCGGATCTCCGCCGTGGACTGGGCTCCCGGCGGCACGACGATCGAGGAGTCGGTGGCGACCGCCGCAGCGTTCGTGGCGGCCGGCGCAGCGGCGATCGACGTCTCCAGCGGCGAAGTCGTGCCGCACGAGAAGCCGTTGTACGGCCGCAGTTACCAAACCCCGTTCGCCGAACGGATCCGCGCCGATGTCGGTGCCCCGACCATCGCCGTCGGCGGCATCTCCTCGGCCGACGACGCCAACTCCATCGTGCTGGCCGGCCGCGCCGATCTGGTCGCCATTGGCCATGCCCAGCTGCACGACCCGTCCTGGCCGCTGCACGCCGCCGCCGCGCTCGACTACGCCGGTGAGGGCGCGTTCTGGCCGGCGATGCACCGGGCCGGCAGTGGCCGCCCGCCCTCGGCCGGCCGGGCCCGCCCGCAGCTTTCCCTGTGGGACAAAGAGGATTCGCTGCACCGACGCTGGAGGACCAATGGATGAGTTCCCCCGGTTCACCGCCGCCGCCGTGCAGGCCGCGCCGGTCTACCTGGACGCCGCCGCCACCGTCGACAAGGCCGTGTCGCTGATCCACGAGGCCGCGCGCAACGGCGCCACCCTGGTCGCGTTCCCCGAGGTCTTCGTGCCGGGCTACCCGTACTGGAACTGGACCATGAACCCGGTCGACGGTTCCCCTTGGTACGAACGGCTTTACCGCTCGGCCATCGACGTCCCCGGCCCGCACGTGGAGACCCTGTGCTCGGCCGCCGCGGCCGCCGGCTGCACCGTGGTCATCGGCGTCAACGAGCGCGGCCCGCACAGTCTCGGCGTGCTGTACAACAGCATTCTCACCATCGGCCCCGACGGCACGCTGCTGGGCGTGCACCGCAAGCTGGTGCCCACCTGGGCCGAGAAGCTGACCTGGACCAACGGCGACGGCAGCTCGCTGCGGGTGCACCAGACCCCGATCGGCCCGCTCGGCGCGCTCGCCTGCGGCGAGAACACCAACACCCTGGCCCGCTTCACCCTGCTCGCCCAGGGCGAGCTGGTCCACGTGGCCAGCTACATCTCGCTGCCCGTCGCCCCGGCCGACTACGACATGTCCGAGGCCATCGCCATCCGCACCGCCGCCCACTGCTTCGAGGGCAAGCTGTTCTCCATCGTCTCCTGCTCCACCATCACCGAGGAGATGATCGAGATCGCCGCTGGCGACAGCCCGGTCATCGCCGAGCGCATGCGCCGCAAGCGCAGCGCCCTGTCCGGCGTCTTCGGCCCCGACGGCCGTCCCCTGGTCGACCCGCTGGTCGACGAGGAGGGCATCGTCTACGCCGAGATCGACCTGGCCCGCTGCATCCAGCCCAAGCAGATGCACGACATCATCGGCCACTACAACCGCTTCGACGTCTTCAACCTCACCGTCGACACCACCCCCCGGGCGCCGATCACGTTCACCGCCTAGGGTTGGTTGTATGACCACAACCATCGGCTCGCTCTCGGTCGGGCCGCTCTGCCTCGGCACCAACATCTTCGGCCGGGCCGTGGACAGCCCGGGCACGGCCCGCATCCTGGACGCCTTCGTGGCCGGCGGCGGCGACTTCATCGACACCGCCGACCTGTACGGGGGCGGCCTGTCCGAGACCTACATCGGCGACTGGCTGGCCGGCCGGGGCGGCAGGCGCGACGACGTGGTGATCGCGACCAAGGTGGGCTTCCCGCAGAACGAGGTCTACAAGGACCTGAAGCCGGCCACCATCCGGGCCGCGGTGGACGGCAGCCTGAGCCGGCTGCGCGTGGACTGCATCGACCTGCTCTACACCCACCACGACGACGAAGAGGTCAGCGTCGCCGACATCGTCACCACGCTGGACGAGCTGGTCAAGGCGGGCAAGGTGCGGGAGATCGCCGCCTCCAACGTCTCGCCCGAGCGGCTGACCGAGTTCATGGAGTACTCGGCGGCCGAGGGCAAGGCCGCCTATGTGGCGTTGCAGCCGCACTACAGCCTGATGTCCCGGGACACCTACGAGGGCCCGCTGGCCGACGTGGCCGAGAAGTTCGACCTGGCCGTGTTCCCGTACTTCGCGCTGGCCATGGGCTTCCTCACCGGCAAGCACCGGCCCGGCGCGGAGGTCGACTCGGTCCGCACCGGCGGAGTCGCCCAGTACGTGAACTCCGAGCGGGGCGCCAAGGTGCTCGCGGCCATGGACGCCATCGCCGCCGAGACCGGCGCCGAGCTGGCCTCCATCGCCCTGGCCTGGCTGAGCTCCCGCCAGCAGATCGCGGCCCCGATCGCCAGCGCCCGCAAGGTGGAGCAGCTCCCGCCCCTGCTGGCGGCCTCCTCCCTGACCCTCACCACGCCCCAGCTCGACACTCTCACCACCGCTTCGGCTTGATGTCATGAAGGGCCCCATCCTCACGTTCAACGTCAGGATGGGGCCCTTCATGACCCGGCTGTTGCCGGGCACCGTGCCGGATTGACAAACACGGTTGCCGAAACTGCAATGGAGGCATGACCGACGACCTGGAGCAGGTGCTGACCGAGGTGGGGCCGCGGCTGCGGTCCCTGCGCGAACGCCGCAACGTCACGCTGGCGGCGCTGTCCAAGGTGACCGGCATCTCCGTCAGCACGCTGTCCCGCCTGGAGTCGGGCGGCCGTCGACCCAGCCTGGAACTGCTGCTGCCGCTGGCCAAGGCCCACCAGGTGCCGCTGGACGAGCTGGTGGGCGCGCCGCCGACCGGGGACCCACGGGTGCACCTGCAGCCGATGCGGCGCGGGGAGGAGACGGTGATCCCGCTGAACCGCCAGCCGGGCGGCCTCCGCGCGTTCAAGCACATCCTGCCGGCCGGCAGCCGGCTCAAGCCGGACCCGCGGACGCACGAGGGCTACGAGTGGCTGTACGTGCTGACCGGTCGGCTGCGGCTGGTCCTCGGCGAGCACGACGTGGTGCTGAAGGCCGGCGAGGTGGCCGAGTTCGACACCCACGTGCCGCACTGGTTCGGCAACGGCGACGAGCGGCCGGTGGAGTTCCTGAGCCTGTTCGGCCCGCAGGGGGAGCGGATGCACGTCCGCGCCGCGCCCAAGGGGTCTGGAGTGGATGGTCGGTAAACTGGTGCCATGACAACGCCGCGCCTGACCGCCAAGGGGCAGGCGACGCGCGACCGGATCGTCACGGCCGCCGCGGAGCTGATGTTCGAACGGGGCGTGGCCGGCACCAGCACCGAGGACGTGCAGGCCGCGGCCGGCGTCAGCACGTCCCAGATCTACCACTACTTCCGCGACAAGAAGGCCCTGGTACGCGCGGTGATCGCGCTCCAGACCGAGATGATCGTCGGCAACCAGGAGGCGGTGCTGGCGACACTGGACTCGGTCGCCTCGCTGCGGGCCTGGGCCGACGCCATCGTCGAGCTCCAGCGCAGCCTGGGCTGCAAGGGCGGCTGCCCGATCGGTTCGCTGGGCACTGAGATCGCCGAGCACGACCCCGACGCCCGCGCCGACGTCGCGGCCGGGTTCGAGCGGTGGGAGCGGGCGATCCGGGGCGGCCTGCACACCATGCGCGATCGCGGCGAACTGCGCCGCGAGGCCGACCCGGACCGGCTGGCCACCACCCTGCTGGCCACCCTGCAGGGCGGCCTGGCGCTGACCCAGGTCCGGCGCGACACCGTGGTGCTGGAGATCGCGCTGGCCCAGGTCATCGATCACATCGAGACGTTCACGAGCTGATCGAGTCGAGCGCGGCGAGGATGTCCGACACCTCGCTGCGGGTCGTGTAGTTCGGGTGCACGTCGATCCACCGGATCACGCCGTCGGCGTCGACCACGAGGGTGGTGGGCATCGGCAGGGTGGCCGTGCCGTCCGCGTTGACCGCGGTGACGTCGAGGCCCAGGGACCGCTGCGCCTTGAGGGTGTCCTCCTGGGCCGGCATCAGGATGCCCAGCTTGCCGGCGATCTGGTTGCCGGGGTCGGACAGCACGGCGTAGCTCAGCTCGTTGGTCTCCTGCATGGTCAGCGAGCCGTCCGGCTTCTGCGGGCTCAGGGCGACCAAGGTCGCGCCCCGGGCCTTGAGCTCCGGCACCAGTTCCTGCTCGTACGCCCGGAGCGCGACGTTGCAGTACGGGCACCAGGCGCCCCGGTAGAACACCACGACCGCCGGCTTGCCCGCGGTGCTCGCGGCCAGCGTGGTCGGCTCGCCGTGGGCGTCCAGCAGGTCGCCGTCGGGCATCGCGGCGCCCGGGGTGGCGGCCCCGGCCGGTGTGCCGGCGGCGTCCAGCTCGGCCTGGTCCTTGACGAACTGGGCCACCACCTCCGCCGGCAGCCGTCCGGCCGTGCCCCGCTGCATCTCCTCGACCCGTGACGCGATCGTCATCGTTCCCCAGCCTTCCAGTTTTGGAGTGTCCACTCCATTTCACCGCGCCGGGTTTTGGAGTGTCAACTCCAAAAGCTTTCGGGGTGCTTACGGCTCAGCAGGAGGTCTGGAAGATCAGCGCCTTCACGCTGGCCGCCCACTGGTACGGGATCTGGCGGAACCAGTCCCACCAGGGCAGCGGCGAGGTCGCCACCGAGACCGTGCCCGGGAAACAGCGGCTGACCCGCAGCTGGGCCCGCAGCGCGTGATCGGGCGTGGTCACGATGATGACCGACTGCCAGTGCCGCTGGGCCGCCACCTCGCCGATGAAGCGGGCCTCGCCGACGGTGGTGCCCGGATCGGGGTTGAAGCAGAGCACCTCGACGCCCGCGGTCGCCGGCAGGCAGCGGTTCGTGCCCGCCTCCGACGGCACCGTCGACTGCGCGACCACCGGCGCCCGGCCCGCCCGGACCAGCTCCATCGTCGTGGCGTCGCGGTTGCCGGGGCCGGCCAGCTCGATGATCGCGTCGGCCCGAGCCGGCAGCGGCGACAGATCGGGCAGCACGAACAGGCGGACCGTCGCGACCGTGAACACCACCAGCACCAGCACCGCGACCACGGCCAGCTTGCGACGCCAGGTGGTGACCGGCTGCTCCATGTCCGGTACATCGTCGCGACGCCGCCGGCCGCTACCCTTCGACCCGTGCGCCGTGTCGTGGTGAAGCTGAGCGGGCGGGCCATCGCCGGCCCCGACGAGTACGGGTTCAGCGCCGCGGCGCTGAACCACCTGGCGTCCGAAGTGGTCTCCGTGCGCCGCCTCGGCATCCAGGTGGCGGTGGTGGTCGGCGGCGGCAATGTGTTCCGGGGCAACCGATCCGAGTCCTGGGGCATCGACCGGGTCGAAGCGGACAACATCGGCATGCTCGGCACCGTGATCAACAGCCTGCTGCTGCGGGGCCGGCTGACCGCGCTGGGCGAGCACGACGTGCGGGTGATGACCGCGGTGCCCATCGACGCCGTCGCCGAGCCGTACATCCGGCTGCGCGCGGTGCACCATCTGGAGAAAGGGGCCGTGGTCATTCTGGCCGGCGGGATCGGGCAGCCGTTCCTGACCACCGACTACCCCAGCGTGCAGCGGGCCATCGAACTCGGCGCGGACGCCCTGCTGGTCGCCAAACACGGCGTCGACGGCGTCTACGACAGCGATCCCAACAAGCATCCCGAGGCGCTGCGCTTCGACCGGCTCACCTACGCGCACGTGCTGGAGAAGGAACTCGGGGTGATGGACCAGTCCGCGTTCATCCTGGCCCGTGACCACAAGCTGCCGCTGCACGTGTTCGACATCGAGCGCACCGGCGTGATGGCCGCGATCTGCGGCGGCCAGCGCCTCGGCACCTACATCGGGCCCGACGTGGAACGTTCGGTGCACGCGCGCGATCGGCGGTAGCCTGGCTTTCGTGGCCGACCTGGGCGAGTACCGGCGGAAACGGGATGCGCGGCGCACCCCGGAGCCGGTGCCCGCGGAGGGGCCGCTGCCGGCCGGCGACAACGACGTTTTTGTGGTGCAGGAGCACCATGCCACCCGGCTGCACTACGACGTGCGGCTGGAACGGGACGGGGTGCTGGTCTCGTGGGCCGTGCCCAAGGGGTTGGCCATGAGTCCCGGCGCGGTGCGGCTGGCCGTGCACACCGAGGACCACCCCATGGAGTACGCCTCGTTCGAGGGGGACATCCCCCGTCGCGAGTACGGCGGCGGTCATGTGTCCATTTGGGACCGTGGCACCTACGAGACGCACAAGTGGACCGACTACGAGATCGACGTCTCGTTCCACGGCTCCCGTCTGGACGGTCGCTTCGTCTTCATCCACAAGGAGGACAAGGACTGGCTCGTCCGCAAGCGCGGCAAGCAGTCCTCGACCTCCACCATGGTCGAGGTCGAGGGTCGGCGGCTGAAGCTGACCAACCTGGAGAAGGTGCTCTATCCGGCCGACGGCTTCACCAAGGCCCACGTCATCGACTACTACCGCCAGGTCGCGCCGTGCCTGCTGACCCACCTGGCCGCTCGGCCGGTCACCCTGAAGCGCTTCCCCGACGGCGTCGACGCCCCGTCCTTCTTCGAGAAGAACGCCTCCCGGCAGGCTCCCGAGTGGCTGCGCACCATGACCCTGCCCACTCCCGGCAGTGCCAAGGGGGCCGAGACCCTCGACTTCGCCATGCTCGACGACCTGCCCGGTCTCGTGTGGGCCGCCAACCTCGCCGCCCTGGAACTGCATGTTCCACAGTGGACCGTCGGCCCCCGGGGTGGCGTCCGGGACCCCGATCTCCTCGTCTTCGACCTCGACCCCGGTCCCGACACCACCGTCGTTGACTGCTGCCGGGCCGCCGAGCTCATCCGCGACCTGCTGGCCGCCGACGGCCTGACCGGCTTCCCCAAGACCAGCGGCGCCAAGGGGCTGCAACTGTACGTGCCGGTACGGGTCAGCAACGCCGAGCGGACCTCCCAGTACGCCAAGTCCATCGCCCAGCGCCTCGCCGCCGACCACCCCGACCGCTACGTCGCCGTCATGGCCAAGTCCCGCCGTTCCGGCCGGGTTTTCGTGGACTGGAGCCAGAACAACCCCGCCAAGACCACCATCGCCCCGTACTCCCTGCGGGCCCGCGAACACCCCACTGTGTCCACTCCCGTCACCTGGCGCGAGGTCGAACGCTGCCGCACCCCCGCCGACCTGACCTTCACCGCCCCCGACGTCCTCGCCCGACTGGGCAAACACGGGGACCTGCTGGCGAACTTGCAGAAGGAGCCCGGCCGCCTGCCACGCTGAGCCTTGCCTTACTGAACGGTCCAGTTCAGTTCAGACCGTGTCGACGAGTTCGGTCAGCGCCTCGCCCAGCGGGCGGTCGACCCGCACGGTGGCCTCCTTGTCGCCACGGGTCCGCCCCCGGTTGATGATCAGCACCGGCTTGCCGGCCTTGGCGGCGTGCCGCACGAAGCGCAGGCCGGACATGACCGTGAGCGAGGAACCGAGCACCAGCAACGCATCGGAGTCGTCGACGAGCTGGTAGCACTGCTCGACCCGGGGCCGCGGCACGTTCTCGCCGAAGAACACGACGTCGGGCTTGAGCACGCCGTCCTCGCAGTCCACGCAGGCGACCAGGGCGAAGGTGGCGACGACATGGTCGTCCAACTCGACGTCGCCGTCGGGGTTGATCCGGGTCGCGACGCCACCGAAGGCGGGATTGGCGGCGTGCAGGCGTCGGTCGAGGTCGTCCCGGGCGCTGGTGCGGCGGCAGCCGAGGCAGATGACCCGGTCCAGGCTGCCGTGCAGCTCGATCACGTTCCGGGCGCCGCCGGCCTGGTGCAGACCGTCGACGTTCTGGGTGATGATGCCGGTCAGCAGGCCCCGTCGCTGCAGCTCGGCGACGGCCCGGTGCCCGTCGTTGGGGGCGGCCCGGGCGATGGTGCGCCAGCCGACGTGGCTGCGGGCCCAGTAGCGCTGCCGCCCGTCCTCGCTGGCCACGAAGTCGTCGAAGGTCATCGGGGTGTGCCGGCGCAGGCTGCCGCCGTCGCCGCGGTAGTCGGGAATGCCCGACTCGGTGGAGATGCCGGCCCCGCTGAGCACGGCGACCCGCCCGCGCCCCACGACGTCGACGACCTCGTCTAGGCTGGTGGTCCGGGGCAGCTCCGCGTCGGGGTCGTGCCACGTCAGGGTCGGTCGAGTCCGCACCTGCAGAGCTTACGTTCAGCGCGCCGGCGGTGTGGTCTGCGTGATCTGGACCAGGAAGTCGGCGTTGGTGCTGGTCTTGCGCAGCCCGTCGAGCAGCACGTCCACGTCCCGACCGTCCAGCGCGCGGCGCATCCGGCGGGTGGCGGCGAGCTCGGCCGGCGTCATCAGCAGCTCCTCGTGGCGCGTGCCGGAGCCGGTGACGTCCACGGCGGGGAACACCCGCTTGGCGGCGACCTTGCGGTCCAGCCGCAGCTCGGCGTTGCCGGTGGCCTTGAACTCCTCGAAGATCAGGTTGTCGCCGACCGAGCCGGTGTCCACCAGCGCCGTCGCGATGATCGTCAGGGAGCCGCCGCCCTCGATGTTGCGGGCCGCGCCGAGGAACTTCTTCGGCGGCACCAGCGCGGCCGAGTCGACGCCGCCGGACAGGATGCGGCCCGACTGCGGGGCCGCCAGGTTGTAGGCGCGGCCCAGCCGGGTCAGCGAGTCCAGCAGCACGACCACGTCCCGGCCCATCTCGACCAGGCGCTTGGCCCGCTCGATGGCCAGCTCGGCGATGGCGGTGTGCTCCTTCGGCGGCTGGTCGAACGTCGCCGCGATGACCTCGCCCGGCACCGCGCGGGACAGGTCGGTGACCTCCTCGGGCCGTTCGCCGACCAGCACCAGCATCAGGTGGCACTCCGGGTGGTTCTTGCTGATGCCGTGCGCGATCGCTTGCAGCACCGAGGTTTTTCCGGCCTTGGGTGGGGCGACGATCAGCGCCCGCTGGCCCTTGCCGACCGGCGTCACCAGGTCGGCGACCCGGGTCGTGAGCAGGTGCGGCTCGGTCTCCAGGCGCAGTCTTTCGTTGGGGTACAACGGGGTCAAATCCGCGAACTGCGGCCGGCGATAGCCCGCCCGCTGCCCGTTCACGGTGTCGATGTGGACGAGTTTGCTTGCGGCGGAGGCCTTTCCGGTCACGGTGTCGCCGCGGCGCAGGTCGTGTTCGCGGACCTGGGCCGTGGTCACCTGCACGTCGTCGGGGCCGGGCAGGTAGCCCTCGATCCGGAGGAAGGCTCGGTTTCCGATGATGTCGAGGATGCCGCCGACATCCTCGAGCGCGGTGTTGTCGTTGGTGTTCATGGTGTTGTGTTCCTTGCTTCGATGGATGCGGCGGACACGCCGCGGAAGGAGAGACCGATCAGACGGAGATCGACCGGGAGGAGGCCCGTGGTAGGCCTCGGGAAGCCCGGACTAGATCTCGGTGCGCCCGTTGTGGATCTCAGGGCGACTGTCGTGGATCTCGGTGGATAGTTCCTCAGGTGGGGGAGTGGCTCCGCACCCACGAGAGGTAGACGCTTCGGATGGTAGGGCACAGCACGGTGCGAGCGCAAGCACCGGTGTTTGCGGGCCCTCAGCTCACCTCAGGCTGCCAGCTTGGCCTGGTTGGATTGATTCGGGGACTGCTCTGCCCGGGAGCATGATCGCCGAGCTATCGTTCTCGACATGGAGCGGGGCGAGATCGTGGCGGTGTGGGCGCAGAAAATCGCGTCCGTCTGGGGGCCGTTGCCCGACACGACTCTCGACGCGATGCCGACACCGCACGGCTGGTGCGGTCACGTCCAGGGCACGACGCCTCAGTTGGCCTCCGCCGCCGCCGGTCAGATCGCCGCGGCCTACGGCCTGCCCAACCGCTCCGTACTCGTCCAACAAACGGACGGGGGCGGTGTATTCCTGTGGGCCTATCAGACCGCCTCGGCCGCCGACTACCACCGGCAGTGGCCGCAGCCGGTGATCGACGGCAGCGAGTTCACCGACGTCGTGCGCACCGGTGAGGGCAGCAGCCTGCTCGACTACGTGCGCCTGACCGAGATGGCCCGCAAGCACCAGGCCGAGTGGCGGGATCTGCGCAGCGGCCGGCCGGTCGACATCCAGCGGTTCACCCGCCGCCTGACGCTCCTGCGCGCGGGGGTCTTCGACATGCTCACCCGTTCCCGCCCGATCCAGGTGCGGGAACTGTTGGTCCGCGTGGGCGTGCCGGCCGAGTCGCTGCCCGACGACGTGCTGCGGGCCATCGACTACCCGACCGCCACCATGCTCACGGTCCCGCGCGCCCGCGGCGTCGCGTACACGAAGGACAGTGAGGGCACCGACCGGATCGCCGCGCCCTAAGCCCTGGACCCGCCGGGCAGCAGACCGAGCCCCTGCGCCCGCAACACGGCCGTCAGTCGGTCGGACGCGGCCAGTTTTCGGTACAGGTTCTCGGTGTGTTTGTGCACGGTCCGGCCGGAGATGCCCAGCCGTCGGCCGATGGCCTCGGCGGTGAGGCCATCGGCGAGCAGGGTGAGCACGGCGATCTCCCGGCGCGTCAGGTTGGTCTCGGTGACGGCGTCGATGGGCCGAGCGCCCCAGTCGGCGAGCTGACGCAGGAAGCGGTCGACGCTCACCAGCAGAGGCTGCAGCCGCCGGACGTAGGCGCGCTCGCGGTCGTCGAAGTCGGGGCCGTCGCGGTGCACGACGAAGGTGCGGAACTGGCCGGATTCGATACAGGGCAAGGGAATCGCGATGTGGCGCACGACGCCGACGGTCTCGTGCAGCGTCGCGTACGCCTCAGTCCGCCGCCACGCCGCCATGTCCACGACGTCGGTCACGGCGAGCGGGCTTTGGTCACCGGTCCGGGCGTAGTGTCGGGCCAGTGGATGCCCGCCGTCAAGTCCCTTGCGTAGCAAGGTGTTCAACGGGAGCGAGCCGATCCACTCGGGCGCCCACGCGTCGATGGTGCCGGCCGCGCCGTTGACATTGGACAGCAACACCATGGTGCCGCGCAACGAATGCGCCAGTTCGCCGGCCACGAGCGGCCACGGCGATGTCGGCGCCGGCGTGTCCATCACGGCGGTGGCGAGATCCAGCATGCGCTCGTAGTCGCGTGCAGACAGGCCGCGCATCGGATTCCCCTCAGAATTCGGACTCCGCCATGTATAGCGCACCCGGCGAGCCACGCGTCGGGGCCTCGCCGGCCCGGAACTGCCCCAAAGTGCGGTTTCCGATGATCGTCGGCCGGGTGGTGCCATGCTGGCGTGGTGAATCCCACCTACGTCCTTGTGCACGGTTCCGCGGGCACCTCCCGGCACTGGTCGGCGGTGCAGCGGGAATTGGCCTTCCGCGGCCACCGGTCCCTCGCGGTCGATCTGCCCGGCCGGGGTGCCGGATTCTCCCTCGCGTACCACCTCCAGGACCTGGAGGCGTTCGCGGCGCAGCCGTCGCCGTCGGCCGCCGTCACCGCGGCGGACACCATCGGGCACGTCGTCGACACCGTCAAACGAGTGCGGGCACACGGGCCGGTGATCCTCGTCGGGCACAGCCTCGGCGGGCTGTCGATCTCCGGCGCCGGCAACGAGATTCCCGACCTGATCGACCGGCTCGTCTACATCGGGGCGCAGTGCCCGGTCCGGCCGGCGGCAGAGTACCTGCCCGAGTACCTGAAGGGCGGGTTCCTGTCGGCCATCGCCCCGCTCCGGGTCGGCGACCCGATCCGGCAGGGCTTTGTGCGGATGAACTGGCGGGGTGCCACGGCCGAGCAGATCGCCGCGATGACCGCCGGCCTCGCCGGCGACGCCACCGAGGCGGGCATGGTCCTCACCCTCGCCACCACCCAGCCCGACGAGACGCTCGGCCAGTGGGACCCCGGCTACGGAACCGTCGACAAGAACACCTGGGGCCGCATTCCGCGGACATACGTCAAGACCTTGAAAGACAACGCGTGTCCGGTGGCATTGCAGGACATGTACATCGCCGAGGGAAACGCGCTCACGCCGGACAACCCGTGGGACGTGCGCCCGATCGACAGCAGTCACACGGGTTTTCTGGCCGATCCGACCGACGTCGTCGACATTCTCGCCGGCCTGAGCTGACGCGCTGGACGTCAGGCCAGGCCGGCGTCGATCTTGGCCAGGCAGCTGGCGAGCGCGGAACGTTCGGCCTGGCTGAGGGACGCGACCAGTCGCGACTCGTGCTCCAGCAGTTGGCGGACGGTCGCCTCGATGAGCCGGTGGCCGGCGTCGGTGAGCCGCACGGCGACGGCCCGGCGTGAGGCGGTGGACGGGGAACGCTCCACCAGCCCGGACTCTTCGGCGCGGGTGATGCGCTGGGAGATGGCGCCGGCGGTGACCAGGGTCCGTCGGGTGATCTCCCGGGTGGTCAGCTCGTACGGCGGTCCGGCGCGTCGGATGACGCTGAGCAGGTCCAGGGTCGAGGGATCGATGCCGAGCGCGGTGAGGGTGCGCCGCCGGTCGTCGGCGAGCGCCTTGGCGGTGCGCCACAACGGTGTGATCACGGCGATGGAGTCGGTGTGGGCGCCCGGCAGCTCCCGGGCCCACGAGTCGACGATGTCCGAGACCGGCCAGGACGACAGCGGATCGTCGAGCGGATAGTTGGACATCGGTGCCGCCTCCTGGCTACGTTTAGAGCTAAACATAGCAGTCAGGGGGCACGCGATGACACGCAAGGTGCTGGTCACGGGCGGCAGCAGCGGCATCGGCAAGGCGGTGGCGGCCCGGTTCCGCACGGCCGGCGACACGGTGGTGATCACCGGCCGCGACGAGGCGCGGCTGGCCGCGACCGCCAAGGAGATCGACGCCGAGCCGATCGCCTGCGACGCGGTGGATGCGCGTCAGGTCCGGGATCTGGCCGACACGGTCGGGGACCTGGACGTGTTGGTGAACATGGCCGGCGGCAACACCGACTTCGACCGGTCCACTGGGGCCGACCTGGAGGATGTGGCCGCGTCCTGGCGGGCCAATCTGGACGCCAACCTGCTCAGCGCCGTGCTCACCACGACGGCGGTGCTCGACCGGCTCCGCCCGGGCGGCACGGTGGTCAACGTCGGCTCGATCGGGGCGGAGTACGCCGGCGCCTACGGCGCAGCGAAGGCGGCGTTGCAGGCGTGGACGGCCGGCCTGTCGGCCGAGATCGGCCCCCGTGGCCTGACCGCCAACGTGATCTCGCCCGGCTACGTCGAGGCCACCGACTTCTTCCGGGGCCGCCTCACCGAGCAACGCCGCGAGGCCCTGATCGGCCGCACCCACACCGGCCGTGCCGGTAACCCGGACGACGTCGCGGCGCTGGTGGAGTTCCTGGCCTCGCCGGGGGCCCGGCACCTCACCGGGCAGACGGTCCACGTCAACGGGGGTGCGCACACCACCCGCTGACGTGAACCGTTCAGTTCAGCTGCCGTAGACCTGGAACTCCCAGAGGGAGTACCCGTACTGGGTGGCCCGGGCGGTGCCGTACATGCGGACGTAGCGGCCGGAGCCGGAGACGGTCAGGGACTGGGTGCCGGCGGCGCCGGCGGTGACCGGGGTCAGGTTGGTCCAGGTGGTGCCGTCGGTGGAGGACTGGAGCTGGAACGCGGACGCGTAGGCGGCTTCCCAGTTCAGGTCGACGCGGCTGAGGGTGTGCGTGGCGCCGAGGTCGACCTGGAGCCACTGGGGGTCGCTGAACGCGGACGACCAGCGGGTGCCGGTGTTGCCGTCAACGGCGTTGGCGGCGGTGAAGCCGGCGTTCTCGGTCGACGACGAGGTGGCGGTCTTTCCCTGTGACAGCAGGGTTGCGGTGCCGCCGCCGGAGGTCGGCGTGCCGTAGAGGGCCAGTTCGTAGAGGGAATCGCCCCATTGGGAGGCCCGGCCGGTGGCGTAGATCCGCACGTAGCGAGCGGTCGCCGACAGGGCCACGGACTGGATGTCCTGTGGGGAGTTGTTGTTGGTGTAGACGGTCGACCACGAGTTGCCGTCGGTGGAGGTCTGTATCTGGTACGCCGACGCGGCGGCGGCCTCCCAGGTCAGCACGGCGTGGTTGAGGCTGTAGTTCTGGCCCAGATCCACCTGGAGCCACTGGGGATCGCTGAACGCCGAGGACCAGCGGGTGGTGATGTCGCCGTCGGTGGCGTTGGAAGCCGGGAACTGCGCGCTCTCCGCCGACGACGCGGTGGTGGGCTTGCCCTGGGCGATGTTGGTGCCGTAGTTGGGCGACTTGTTGTACACGGCCACGTAGTCGACGTTCAGCGAGCCGCCGGAGGCGGTGGCGGCGTTGGGGCCGCCGCCGAACGCGGCCGGGAAGGCGCCGCCGATGGCCAGGTCGAAGATGACGAAGAAGCTGTGGTCGACGGCGTTGGCCCAGGTGGTGGCGTCGACCTGGCTGGAGTTGAGGGTGAAGTACTGGGTGCCGTCGAGGTACCAGCGGATCTGCTCGGGCGACACCGAGCGGTCGATCTCCACCGCGTAGGTGTGGTACCCGGTCTGGCAGCCGCCGCAGGCCCGTTCGCCGCTGCCGATGCCGGTGCCCTCGTTGCACGGGCCGCCGGGGCTGACCCCGCAGTGCAGGGTGCCGAACACCGAGCTGCGGCCGTTGATGTCCTCGAGGATGTCGACCTCGCCGGAACCCGGCCACGGCACGCCGATGCGCAGTGGCGCGCCGAGCATCCAGAACGCCGGCCAGTAGCCGGCGCCGTTGGCGGTGGACAGGTTGGGCTGCTGGATGGACGCCTGGATCCGGACCACGCCGCCGGGCTGCGCGCCGAACCCGTCGGCCTGCGTCTCGACGCGGCCGGAGGTCCAGCCGGAGTTGGGATCGCTGCCCGAGTGCAGGGCCTTGAGCACCAGGTGGCCGTTGCCGTCCTGGTAGACGTTGTCGGTGCTGGTGGTGGTCGTCTCGATCTCGCCGGTGCCGAAGCTGGAGCCGGGACCGGCGTCGTAGCGCCAGGTTCCGGTGTCCAGGCCGGTGTTGGCGGCGCCGGTGAAGTCGTCGCTCCAGGTGGTGGTGAAGCCCGCGGGCGGCGCGGGCACGGCGGAGGGCTGGACGGCGGCAGCCTTCGCGACGGTGGAAGTTTCAGATAGCGGCGCGGCCGTCGCGGTCACGCCGATCGTGCTGGTGATGGTCAGGGTCAACACGAACAGACCGGTGGCGAGCCGTCCGGGTGAGCGGACCAGGCGCGCGCACTTGTCCCTGATCGACATGGGCACTCCTAGCGGGCGAGGCAGGGGCGACCGCGTCTGGCGGGAGGCGTCACCGAGGCAGGGGAGAGAGCGCTCTCAGGGAGCATCTCCCTCGATTCCGAAGACGTCAAGGGGTGTGCCGCCAGTCGCGTCAACATCCTTGACATCTGGCCGTAATCGTATGAGCCTGCCACGTGAGAGCGCTCTCTTTCGCCGCCATGCGAACCCTGCCCTTGCCCCCTGCCGGCTCTGGAGAGGGACCCATGTCCATCACCGCACCGCGGCGGCGCTGGCTTCGTGCCCCGCTGCTGCTCGTCGCCGTCGCCATGACGGCCACCTTCCTCGGCGCGCTTCCCGCGCACGCCGCCGGAACCCTGATATCGCAAGGCAAGGCCGCCACCTCGTCGTCCACTGAGAACGCCGGCTTCGGCGCGTCCAACGCCGTCGACGGCAACACCGGAACCCGCTGGTCCTCGGCGTTCAGCGACCCGCAGTGGGTCGAGGTCGACCTCGGCGCCACCGCCACCCTCAACCAGGTGGTGCTGAACTGGGAAGCCGCCTACGGCAAGGCTTTCCAGATCCAGGGCTCCACCGACAACGCCACCTGGACCACTCTGTACTCGACCACCACCGGCACTGGCGGTGTGCAGACGCTCACCGTGACCGGCAGTGGACGCTACGTGCGGATGTACGGCACGCAGCGCGGCACCCCGTACGGCTACTCCCTGTGGGAATTCCAGGTATTTGGAACGATCAGCGGCGGCGGTGGCACCCCGACCGGCCCCGGCGCCCCGCCGCCGGACTCGTTCTGGGGCGACACCAGCACCATCCCGCCCGCGCAGAACGTGCTGATGGTCAAGGTGCTCAACCGCACCAACGGCAAGTACCCGGACAGCCAGGTGTACTGGAGCTTCAACGGCCAGACGCACTCCATCGCCGAGCAGCCGTATGTGGACATGCCGGCCAATTCCGCCGGCCGCATGTACTTCTACCTGGGCACGCCCAACAGCCAGTACTACGACTTCATCGAGTTCACGGTCGGGGCGGCGGTGTTCAACGGCAACACCACCCGGGTCGACGCGTTCGGGCTGAAGCTGGCCATGCGTTTGCACGCCCACGACGGCTATGACGTGCAGGTCGGCGAGGACTACCAGACCTTCCAGGAGGATCGCACCGCGACCTTCCAGAAGTTCACCAACGAGGTGCCGACCGAGTTCAAGCAGCTGGCCCAGGTGCAGGCGCCGTACCGGATCCCCGCGCCGGGCAGCGTCGCCGCGTTCCAGCCGGGCGGCCAGTACGCCAACTACTTCACCAGCTACGCCCAGTCCGTCGGCGTCAACGAGACCACGCAGTACATCTTCGGCTGCGCCAACACGATGGCGTCCAACCCGACCATGTGCGCCGCCCTGAACCGGCACACCGCGCAGCTGCCGTCCTCGCAGCAGCAGGACCCGACGCAGTTCTACAAGGCCGCGCCGGCCAACTACTACGCCAAGTTCTGGCACGACCACGACATCAACAACCTCGCGTACGGCTTCCCGTACGACGATGTCGCCGGCCAGTCGTCCTTCATCTCCCACGGCAACCCGCAGTGGCTGGAGGTCGCGGTCGGCTGGTGAGTTCGCCCTTCCGGGGCGGCTTCGGCCGCCCCGGAAGCTCGCGCCGCTACTGGATGGGCCGCTGTTGACAGCGACCCTGGTCGAGCGCAAGCCTGAGTGACGGTCCGGCGACGATGGCGCGGTAGACCTCGATACAGGCGTCGAGCCTGGAGGTGGGAATGACCGGCTTCACCGCTGAACGAAGGCCGGCTGCGGCTGAACCACCGCACCTGGTCGACACTGCGCCGCAGGCGGTCGGAGATGCGGTGCGCCGCGCCGGGGAGCCGTTGGCTGAGTCGGTCAGAGCGGATCTGGAGCCCCGGTTCGGTCGGGACTTCAGCCGGGTCCGCGTGCACACGGACCGTTCCGCTGACGCGGCTGCCCGATCGGTGGGCGCGGCCGCTTATACCGTGGGCAACCACATCGCGTTTCGCAGTGGCCGCTACCTACCGCAATCGTCCGCCGGGCGACGACTGCTGGCTCATGAACTGGCCCACGTCACCCAGCAGCACAGCCCGACCGTGCCGGCGGAGCTGACGATCAAGCCCACCGGGCATCCCGACGAACGCGCTGCCGACGCGGCCGCCAGCGCGGTGCTCGCCGGGCACCCGGCCCGGCTGCGCGCGTCCGCCGCGCCGGTGATGGTGGATCGCGCGCCCGAGTTCAGTGAGCCGCAAGGTGTACAGCCCAGCTTGACCTGGGGCCCGGAGTACATGGGTAGCGAGAAGCGGGCGTATCCGCGCGTCCTGGCGCCGCTCGCGCCCTCCAGCGACACCAAGGGAACCCGGATCGGGGTGGCCTCCGCCGTGAACCCGAGCTTGTTGCGCCGGCCGGACCTGTCGGCGACGTTCGTCCGGCCGCTGAACGCCGGTGAGCACCTGTTGGTCGGTCCGGTCAGCAACGGATTTCGGCCGGTGGTCGCGGCGGTCGGCGGAGCCCTCGTGGGCTACGTCGGCGCTGACGACGTCTCCTTCCCCGCTCGTTCCAACCATGTGACCGCGGCGCAGCTCGACGAGATCGATCCACTGTGGCGGCGGACGGCCAAAGGAACGGTTGCCCGCGGGGGAAAGTCCGCCGAGGAGGTCACGGCCGCGGAGACCGGCGTCCAACAGAACGTCATCGACTATCTCGACCGGTTGAACGAGGCCCTGGAACTCCTGCGGATCGACACCATCGAGGCCACCGCGAACTACCTGGCGAACGCACTGGTCGAGACCGGCGAGTTCCGTGCGTTCACCGAAAGCCAGGACCCGAGCGACTACTACCAGAACGACCCGACTCAGGTGCGCACGCCAGGCTACGTGCGCACGTATTTCGATACACGGGCCTATCCGGTCGGCAATCCGAACCGGGCCACCATCAACCCGGACGGGAACTGGTCGTTTCGTGGACGCGGGCCGCTTCAGGTCACGCACATCGGCAACTACATCCAGTCGATCGCGATACTGGAACGGCAGGCGGGCGAGTACCGCGGCCTGGGGGACATCGCTGCGGCCGACCGGTGTCAGGAGGCGGCCAACGCGATCAAGCGCGATCCACGTGAAGCGGCACGACCCGAGTACGGGTTTCTGTTGTCAGCCGCGTACATGCGGCTGCGTCACGGGGACCAGCAAGGCGCCAGCCTCACGTACATGGGCGCGCAGCCGAGAGGGGCGGAGAAGGCGGCGTTCATCCGGAAGGCAGTCGAGGTGCTGAGTCGGCCGAACTGAGTCGGGAGGCGCGGTTGTGGTTGGCGGGCGAGCTCACGTTCTGGGGCGACCCCGGAAGCTCGCGCCGCTACTCCGTCCGGGCTACCGTGAACGGCGTGGCGCGACGGTCGGCGGTGCCGGACCCGGTGGAGCCGATGCTGGCCGGCTCCGACGGCGGCACGCTGCCGGACGGCGAGGCCTGGTCGTACGAGTTCAAATGGGACGGATACCGGGCGGTCATGCGGGTCGCCGAGGACGGCACAACTCGGCTGAACAGCCGCAACCTCAACGATTTAACCGCCAGGTATGTGGAAGTGACCGAGCCCGGGCTCACCGTCTCGGCGGTCCTCGACGGTGAGATCGTGGCGCTGGACCGCCGGGGAGTGCCGGACTTCAACCTGTTGCAGAACCGGGCGGTCAAGGTGCAGTACTTCGCCTTCGACCTGCTCCGGCTGGGCAACAACGATCTGACCGGGGAGCCGTATCGGGTACGGCGTGCGCTGCTGGCCGAGTTGGCGCCCGGCAACCCCAGGATCTCGGTCACGCCGTACTACGACCACGCCGACGTCGACCCGGAACAGCTGCTCCAGATCGCCGCGAACGCCGGTCTGGAGGGGCTGATCGCCAAGGTCACCGACTCCCGTTACCATCCGGGCCGCCGCAGCCCGGAGTGGCTGAAGCACCCGTTCTGGCACACCCAGGAGGTGGTCATCGGTGGCTGGCGGCCCGGGCAGGGCCGGCGCGACGGCACCATCGGGGCGCTGCTGCTCGGCGCCTATGACGACACCGGCCTGCGCTACATCGGCGACGTCGGCACGGGTTTCACCGACCAGGCGCTGAAGGACCTGCTGGCTGAGCTGGAACCGTTGGGGCAGAAGCAATCCCCGTTCACCAACCCGGTGCCGCGGGACCGGGCCCGCAACGTGCGGTGGCTCCGGCCGGAGCGGGTCGGCGAGGTGGAGTACCGGAAGTTCACTGTGGACCGTGTGCTGCGGCATTCCACATGGCGGGGGCTGCGGCCGGACCGCCGGCCCGACGAGGTGCGCTGCCCCGAGCTGCCTTAGGCCTGGGCGTGGCGTTCGCGGTGGCGGGCCTGGCGGGCCCGGTTCGCGCAGGTCCTGGTGTCGCAGAACTTGCGCCGCTCGTCGCCGTGGGCGAAGAACAGCACACAGTCGTGGTTGGCGCAGCCACGGAGGCTGGCGGCGGCGACGACCTCGACGGCCGAGCGGGCGATGACCGGCAGGGGCCCGCCGCCCCACTCCACCACCGGACCGTCCGAAGTGGACGTCAGGGTGGCCAGGCAGCGGAACGCGGCGGCGTTGACGGCGGTGACGGCGTCCGGGTCGGCGGAGCGGGTCTCGGCGGTGGCCTGGAAGACCTCACGGATGGCACCCCGCAGGGCCCGCAACTCGTCACCGTCGACGGCGCCGAGTTGCGGGTGCAAGGAGAGCCAGGCGGTCAGGCCGGCGTCGTCGGCGATCAGGTCGACATCCCGACCACGCAGCCGGGCGATGGTGTTCGCCAGGTCGACCGCCAGGGGCTCGCCGAGCAGTGGAAACGTCGTCACGAAATGAGGGTAACGCATCGGGCGTTACGTGTGCTACGGTCGTTGAAGTAACGCATAGGGCGTTACTTCGATCCGAAGGGTGCGTGTCATGGCGATCCGGTACCGCAGGGAGACCGTGGAAGGGTTGTCGGTGTTCTACCGGGAGGCCGGCGACCCGGCCCGGCCCACGCTGCTGCTCCTGCACGGCTACCCGACCTCGTCGGTGATGTTCCGCGACCTGATCCCGCTGCTGGCCGACGACTTCCACGTGATCGCCCCGGACCTGCCCGGCTTCGGCCAGACAGACATGCCGTCGGTGCACGAGTTCGACTACACCTTCGAGCACCTGGCCGAGGTCGTCGACAAGTTCGTCGGGCAGTTGGGACTCGGCACGTTCGGGATCTACGTGCAGGACTACGGCTCGCCGGTCGGCTTCCGGCTCGCCCTCCGACGCCCCGACCAGGTGCGGGCGATCGTCACCCAGAACGGCAACGCCTACGAGGAGGGCCTGGTCCCCGAGTTCTGGGCCCCGCTGCGGGAGTTCTGGGCCGACTGGAACCCGACCACCGAGGCCCCCGTCGCCGCCGCGCTCTCCGAAGAGGCGACCCGCTGGCAGTACCTGCACGGTGAGACCGACCCCGAACTCGTCAGCCCGGACGCCATGACCCTGGACATCACGCTGCTGGCGCGCCCCGGCGCCCGCGAGGTGCAGCTCCAGCTGTTCCACGACTACCGCACCAACCCGCCGAGCTACCCGGCCTGGCAGGCCTTCCTGCGCGACCGCCACCCCGGCGTGCTGGCCGTGTGGGGCGGCAACGACCAGATCTTCGGCCCGGACGGGGCCCGCGCCTTCGCCCGGGACGTGCCCGACGCCGAGATCCACCTGCTCGACGCCGGCCACTTCGCCCTGGAGACCCAGGCCGCCACCGTCGCCGCCCTGATCCGCGACTTCCTCCCCAAGCACGTCAAGTGATCCCGGCGAGTCCCGCCCACAGTCACACCGAACTGCGTGAATCCGTTTCATACAGTTCGGTGTGACGCTGAGCGGGACTCGCGGGGGTTGCTCAGGCGCTGAGGCCGCCGTCGGCGCGGAGGGTGGCGCCGGTGACGTAGCTGGCGCCGGGGCCGGCCAGGTAGGCGATCACGTCGGCGATCTCCTCAGGCCGGCCGAAGCGGCGCAGCGGCAGCCGGGACAGCAGGGCTTCGCCGGCGGCTTCCCGGTCCAGCATCTCGGTGTCGATGGGCCCCAGCTGCACGCTGTTCACGGTGATGCCCCGCGGTCCGAACTCGTGGGCCCAGGCCCGCCCGTACGCTTCCAAGGCGGCCTTGGTGGCGGAGTAGTCACCGATCGGACCGCCGAAGGAGCTGGCGGCGGCGGTCGAGCTGACCAACACGATCCGGCCGTTGTCGGGCAGGTGCGCGGCGGCGGCCCGGGTGGCGGCGACCACGCCGAACAGGTTGGCGCGGAACTGGTCGGCCATGGCGGCCTCGTCTCGTGCGGGGTCGGCCAGCCGGCCCTGCACGAACACGGCGGCGTTGTGTACCAGCACGTCCAGTTGCCCCAGCTCGGTCACGACGTCCCCGACCAGCCGGGCCATCGCCTCGGTGTCGCCGGCGTCGGCCCGGAACGGGACGGCCCCGGTCACGTCGGCCAGCGCCTTGGCCCGCTGCTCGGCGTTCAGGTAGCTGAACGTGACTCGGTAGCCGTCCTCGGTAAGGCGTCGAACCGTCGCGGCGCCGACCCCGCGTGAGCCCCCGGTCACCAGCGCCACCTTCTGCATCTCACTCATGTTTTCCACCGTGGCCGGGTTTTTCGGCCGCTGCCTGCCCCTGCGAGGGGGTGGCAGCGGTGGCCGCCGATCCAGAGAATGGAAGACGTGAGTGATCAGCTGGGGGAGTTCCTGCGCGCTCGCCGTTCGGCGCTGACTCCCGCCGGGGTCGGCGTGCCGACGTACGGGGAGACGCGGCGGGTGCCGGGCCTGCGGCGCGAGGAAGTGGCGCAGCTGGCCGGCATCAGCGTCAAGTACTACACCCGGCTGGAGCAGGGCGAGGGCGGGCACGTCTCGGAGTCGGTGCTGGAGTCGCTGGGCAACGCGCTCCAGCTCAACGCCCACGAGCGGGCTCACCTGCTGCGCCTGGCCCGCCCGGAGCACACCCGCCTGGTGCGGCGGCCGACCGGCGTCGAGGAGGTCCGGCCCACGCTGCTCGCCCTGGTGGACAGCGCGGCCGACCAGGCGGCGGTCATCATTGGCCGGTACTTCGACCTGATCGGGGGCAACCGCCTCGGCTACGCCCTGTTCGGTGTCGACCCCGGCGCCCGGGTCAACATGCTCAAGCAGACGTTCCTGGACCCGTCGGCCCGGGATCTGCTGGTGGACTGGGAGTCCAACGCGATCGAGTCGGCGGCCTATCTCCGGCTGGCCACCGGCGATCTGCCCGGCGACCCGATCATGGCCGAGCTGATCGGCGAGCTGACCATCCAGAGCCCCGAGTTCGCCCGCATCTGGGCCACCCAGCCGGTCAACGAGTGCGGCCACGGCGTGCGGCGCTTCAACCACCCGATGGTCGGGCCGCTGACCCTGAACGAGGAGTCCCTGCGGCTGCCGAGCGATCCCGGCCAGCGCATCCTGTTCTTCGGCGCCGACCCGGGATCGGACTCCGCCGACCGCCTCCGCCTCCTCGACTCCCTCATAAACACGCGAGTCCCGCTCTCGGACAACTGAAACACCGGTTCCGGAAATCGACATTCGGTTGCCTGAGAGCGGGACTCGCGAGGGGATCAGAAGGTGTAGCGGAAGTAGAGGCCCAGGTCGCGGATGGCTGGGAACGGGCGGATGAGCCGGGTGAAGATCCGGGTGCTCAGCTGGAGATTGGCCGCGCTCGGGGCGAGCAGGGCGCTGACCGCGTCCACGCAGTGCAGGCGGGGGTCGATGCGGTCGATGTAGGCCCGGCTGTTGACCGCCCAGTTCAGCATCGCGGTGCCGAAGGCCCGCTTGAGCATGATGTTGACCAGCCGCACGCCGAGGCGGTTGTGGGTGTCGAAGGCGAACGTGCCGTGGCCGAAGCGGTCGACGATGCGGCGGAACAGGGTCTGGCCGTCGGCGGGGGAGAGGTACATGGTCAGGCCCTCGGCGACCAGGAACATGGGCCGGTCCACCGGGATCCGGTCGAACCAGCCGGGATCGGTCACCGAGGACGCGATCATCGTGTAGCCGGCCCGTTCCGGGAAGATTTTGCGCCGAACCTCGATGACGTCGGGGAAGTCGACGTCGAACCAGGCCACCGACGGCCCGGGGTCGATGCGCCAGACCCGCGTGTCCAGGCCGCAGGCCAAATGCACCACGGTGGCCGACTCGTGGGCGGCGAGGAACTCCCGGGTCCAGTCGTCGAAGTGCTTGGACCGGGCGGCGGCGTTCGGCGCGACCCGCTCGTTCATGGCCTTCATGTGGCTGAAGTCGTAGTCGATGCGGGACAACGCCCGCACGGCCATCTGATCGTCCAGAATGGACGGTGTCATGCGGGCGTCGAGCGCCTTGCCGTACAGCGTGACCAGCGAGGTCTCCATCGCCCGGTC
Organism: Kutzneria sp. CA-103260; assembly: GCF_018263855.1. Lineage (GTDB taxonomy): Bacteria > Actinomycetota > Actinomycetes > Mycobacteriales > Pseudonocardiaceae > Kutzneria. The sequence continues at coordinate 288,774 of NZ_CP073318.1, forward strand.
CAGCTTGACCTTCACCTGTGTCATGGCAACTCCGCACGTAGATCCGAGAGCCAGTCCTGGTAGAGCCCGGTGATCTCCGCGGCGGCCGCCGCGGGGTCGGGCGTCTCGGTCGGTTCGAACGCCCGGCGCACGGTCAGCGCCAGGGCGTCGGCCTGGGCCTCGACGTCGAACTCCGGCGTCAGCGGCCCCAGCACGAACGAGCCGGTGACCGCGGCCGACAGGCGGTACGCCAGCAGCGGATCGGGCTCGTCGAGCAGCAGGCCGTGCTTGTGCAGCACGGCGAGAAAGCGGTCAGTGGTGTCCCTTTTGCCGCCGGCGAACAGCATGCCGCTGCGGCTCTGGGTGGCCAGCTCGCCGAGTAGCGCCAGATCGGTGGTGGCCCAGGCGCGGGCCAGCGGCCGAGCCATGACCGCCAGGAACGCCCATCGCAGCGAGCGGTGCAGCAGCACCTCGGCCGGATCGGTCCGCATGGCGGCCAGCTGGTCGGAGACCAGACGGGCCGCGTCGCGGGTCAGCACCGCGCCGAACAGCTCCAGTTTGCTGGGCCAATAGAGGTAAACCGTGCCCTTGCCGACGCCGGCCCGCCGGGCCACCTCGTCCACGGTTATCCGCCGATACCCGTAGCTGACCAGCAGTTCCTCGGCCGCGTCGAGGATGCGAGCCGCTTTCACGCGCTGCCTCCTGACTCACTGACCGGATTCGTCTTCTGGTCAGTGTAGCAGGATCGGGGCATGACCGAGAGTGACGTGACGACGGGCCTGCGTGATCACCTGCTGTTGCACTACGGCCAGCACTCCAAGCTCCGTGACGGCCAATACCCGCTGGTCCTCACGCGCGGCGAGGGCGTGCACGTCATCGACGCGGACGGCCGCCGCTACCTGGACGCGCTGTCCTGCCTGTTCTGCGCCCAGCTCGGCTACTCCTACGGCGCGGAGTTCGCCGCGGCGGCCACGGCCCAGCTGACCACGCTTCCGTTCAACACCAACTGGAACACCGCCCACCCGCCGGCGATCGAGCTGGCTGAGCGGCTGGCCGACCTCGCGCCGCAGGGCGTCAACCGGGTGTTCTTCACCTCCGGTGGCTCCGAGTCGGTCGAGTCGGCGTGGAAGATCGCCCGCCAGTACCACGTGGCCAACGGGCAGCCGGAGCGCGTGAAGGCAGTTGCCCGCCGGACCGCCTACCACGGCCAGACCCTGGGCGCCCTGGCCCTGACCGGCATTCCCACGCTCAAGGAGCCGTTCGGCCGGCCGGCGATCGACGTGGTCCGGGTGCCCAACACCGGCGAGGGCGACGTCGAGTTCCTGTTGCGGGAGACCGAAGAGGCGATCGTCGCCGCCGGACCGGAGACGGTCGGCATGCTGATCGCCGAGCCGGTGCAGAACGCCGGCGGCTGCTTCGTGCCGCCGGCCGGCTACTGGACCGGGCTGCGACAGCTGGCCGACCGCTACGGCTTCCTGCTCGTCGCCGACGAGGTGATCACCGGGTTCGGCCGGATCGGCGAGTACTTCGCCGTGCCTGAGGTGGTCCCCGACATGATCACCGTCGCCAAGGGGCTGACCTCGGCCTATGCCCCGATGGGCGCGGTCCTGGTCAGCGACCGCGTCGCCGAGCCGTACTACCGCCCCGGTCAGACGCTCTCGCACGGCCTGACCTTCGGCGGCCACCCGCTGGCCGCCGCGATCGCCCTGCGCAACCTGGACATCTTCGAGCGGGACAAGATCCTCGACGGCGTCCGCGAGCTGACCCCGCACCTGCGCGAGCGCATGCAGGAGCTGCGGGACCTACCCGGCGTGGTGGACGTTCGCGGCGACGGCTTCTTCTACGCCGCCGAACTGGCGACCGACGACCTCAACCCGGTCAAGGCTGGTCTGCTGCGGGCCGGTCTGATCGCCCGGGTCGACGACCGGGGCAAGCCGGTGGTGCAGATCGCCCCGCCGCTGGTCTGCGAGCGCGAGCACCTGGACGAGATCGTCGACAAGGTCGGCGCCGTTCTGAGTGAATCTCTACAGAAACGTTGACGTATCGCCGTCTAGTTGTAGAAAATGGAGGCCTCAACGGGGAGGCTGTCCAGAGGGAGGCGACACCGTGGCTGTGTCCTTCGACGCGCACCCGGACAGCTATCGGCACTGGTCGATGCGGGTCGAGGGGGAGCTGGCCTGGCTGGTGCTCGACGTGGACGAGACCGCCGGCATCGTGCCCGGCTACGAGCTCAAGCTGAACTCCTACGACCTCGGCGTGGACATTGAGCTCTACGACGCCACCCAGCGGCTGCGCTTCGAGCACCCCGGCGTGCGCACGGTCATCGTCACCTCGGGCAAGGACCGGGTGTTCTGCGCCGGGGCCAACATCCGCATGCTGGCCGCCTCCAGCCACGAGTGGAAGGTGAACTTCTGCAAGTTCACCAACGAGACCCGCAACGGCATGGAGGACGCCACCGAGCACTCCGGCCAGACGTATCTGGCCGCGGTCAACGGGTCCTGCGCCGGCGGCGGCTACGAGCTGGCGCTGGCCTGTGAGCACATCGTGCTGGTGGACGACAACTCCTCGGCGGTGTCGCTGCCCGAGGTGCCGCTGCTGGGCGTGCTGCCTGGCACCGGCGGCCTGACCCGGCTGGTGGACAAGCGCCGGGTGCGCAAGGACCGGGCCGACGTGTTCGCCACTCGCAGCGACGGCATGCGCGGCAAGGCGGCTGTCCAATGGGGATTGGTCGACGAAGTCGTGCCGCCGCGCCGGTTCGACGAGGTGATCCGCGAGCGAGCGCTGGAGGTCGCGGAGCAGTCGACCCGGCCGCGAGACGCGCAGGGGGTCGAGCTCACGCCGCTGCGACGCGAGGTTGACGAGACCGGAATCCGTTACCAGTACGTGGAAGCGGCCTACGACCGCGACCTGAGCCTGGTCACGATCACCGTGCGTGCGGCGGACAGCGACGACTGGCCGCTGACCATGACCCGCGAGCTCGACGACCTCATCCTGCGGTTGCGCACCAACGAGACCGAGCTCGGCACCTGGGTGGTCAGGACCATCGGCGACCCGGATGTCGTGCTGGCGCGGGAAAAGCGGCTGTTGCAGGACGATTCGTGGCTGGGCAACGAGATCCGGCACTACTACAAGCGGGTCCTCAAGCGGCTCGACGTCACCAGCCGCAGCCTGATCGCCCTGATCGAACCTGGTTCCTGTTTCGCCGGCATGCTGCTGGAACTGGCCTTCGCCTGCGACCGACAGTACATTTTGGACGGACCGCCGGTCGACGACGAGGACAGTGACGAGCGGGCGTCGATCCGGCTGAGCCCGGCCAACTTCGGCCCGTTCCCGATGGGCAACGGCCTGACCCGCCTGGAGTCCCGGTTCTACGGCGAGGACGTGACCCGACTGTCCGAAATGGACAAGCCGATCGACGCTGTCGAGGCGGCCGACCTCGGCCTGGTCACCGAGGCGTTCGACGACATCGACTGGCCCGACGAGATCCGGATCGTGTTGGAGGGGCGGGCCTCGCTCAGCCCCGACGCGCTCACCGGCATGGAGGCCAACCACCGGTTCGTCGGCCCGGAAACCCTGGAAACCAAGATATTCGCCCGGCTCACCGCCTGGCAGAACTGGATCTTCAACCGGCCCAGCGCCTCGGGACCCGAAGGAGCCCTGCGGCGCTACGGAACCGGCCAGAAGGCGGTCTTCGACCGGAAGCGAGTGTGACAGATGGCCAGCCCCATCAACTACGACGAGAAGATCCCCAACAACGTCGACCTGTCCTCGGACCGGCGGCTGCAGCGCGCCCTGGAGGGCTGGCAGCCGAAGTTCATGAACTGGTGGTCGGAGATGGGACCGACGCTGGAGACGCACGACGTCTACCTGCGCACGGCGGTCAGCGTCGGGCGGGCCGGCTGGGCCCACTTCGACCACGTCAAGCTGGACGAGTACCGGTGGGGCATCTTCCTGGCCGAACGCGAGCAGCAGCGCAGCATCGGCTTCGGCGAGCACCGCGGCGAGCCGGTGTGGCAGCAGGTGCCCGGCGAGTATCGGGCCGACCTGCAGCGGCTGATCGTCATCCAGGGCGACACCGAGCCGGCGTCCGTGGAGCAGCAGCGACTGCTCGGGCTGACCGCGCCCAGCCTCTACGACCTGCGCAACCTGTTCCAGGTCAACGTGGAGGAGGGGCGGCACCTGTGGGCGATGGTGTACCTGCTGCACGCCTACTTCGGCCGTGAGGGCCGGGAACAGGCCGAGGACCTGCTGCTGCGCAACTCCGGCAGCCCCGACTCGCCGCGCATCCTCGGCGCGTTCAACGAGGAGACCGCCGACTGGCTGGCCTTCTACATGTTCACCTACTTCACCGACCGGGACGGCAAGTACCAGCTCGGCACGCTCAAGGAGAGCGCCTTCGACCCGCTGTCGCGGACCTGCGAGTTCATGCTCAAGGAGGAGGCGCACCACATGTTCGTCGGCACCACCGGCGTCGACCGCGTGGTGGCCCGCAGCGCCGAGCTGATCCGCGAGCACGACACGTTTGACATCGCCCCGCACGGCGGCATCCCGCTGGAGATCATCCAGAAGTACATCAACTTCCACTACACCGTGTCGCTGGACCTGTTCGGCAGCGAGACGTCCACCAACGCGGCCAACTACTACACCGCCGGGCTGAAGGGCCGCTGGCAGGAGGGCCGCCGCAAGGACGACCACAAGCTGACCGACACCGGCGCGCTGCTGGAGACGCCGCGGCCGGACGGCACCTGGGGCGGCGACGAGTTGTCCACCATCCTGATGCTCAACCTGGACCTGCGCGACGAGTACATCGCCGACTGCGAGCACGGCGTCACCCGGTGGAACCGGATCCTGGCCGAGGCCGGCATCGACCGGAAGCTGCGGCTGCCGCACCCCGGCTTCAACCGGAGCGTGGGCGTGAACGCGGCCTTTCACATCTCTCCCGACGGGGCGATCCTGGACGAGGCGACCTGGGCCCGGTCCCGCGACAAGTGGCTGCCGACCAGCCAGGACCTGGCCTTCGTGCAGTCGCTGATGCATCCGGTCTACGAACGGGGCAAGATCGCTTCCTGGGTCGCGCCGCCGACCAACGGCATCAACGGCAAGCCGTTCGAGTACGAGTACGTCCATCTGGCCTGAGGAGCACCGATGCCGGACCGGTTCAACGCCGCGGAGTACCTGGTCGACCGGCACGCCGAGTGCGGGCACACCGCGGCGGTCACCAGCCGGCGCACGCTCTCCTACGCCGAGCTGGCCGAGCAGGCGCACCGGGTCGCGGCCGGGCTGCGCGAGCTCGGGGTCCGCCCGGAGGAGCGGGTCGTGCTCAGCATGGCCGACGACGTGGAGATGCTCAGCGCGGTGCTGGGCGCGATGTACCTGGGCGCGGTGCCGGTGCCGGTGTCGACCATGCTGACCCCGGTCGAGCTGGCCGCCCTGCTGGCCGACTCGCGCAGCCGGGTGCTGCTGGCCTCGGTGGAGTTCGCGGCGGCCTGCCAGGCTGCGGTGGAGCTGGCGCCGGAGATCGACACTGTCGTACTGGACGGTGCAGTTCAGTTCGAGCCCCGCGCGGGCGTGGCCGTGCACCAGTGGCACGACCTGGTGGACGCCGGGACGCTGGAGACGCCCTATCCGACCTGGGCCGACTCGCCGGCGCTGTGGCTGTACACCTCCGGCACCACCGGGCAGCCCAAGGCGGCGATGCACCGGCACGAGAGCGTCAGAGCCATCGGCACGTACTACGGAAACGGGGTGCTCGGCCTGGGTCCTGAGGACCGTTGCCTGTCGGTGTCGAAGCTGTTCTTCGCCTACGGTCTGGGCAACTCGTGCTTCATGCCGCTGGCCGCCGGCGCGGTGGCCCTGCTGGAACGGTCGAGGTCCACACCGGAGCTGATCGCCACCCGGGCCGCCGCCGACCGGGCGACGGTTCTGTTCGGTGTGCCCACGTTCTACGCCGCGGCACTGGCCAGCTCCATTCCGGACGACGCGTTCTCCACCGTGCGGCAAGGGGTTTCGGCCGGCGAGGCGCTGCCGGCGGTGCTGTTCGAGAAATTCCGGGACCGGTTCGGGGTGGAGATCCTGGACGGCATCGGCTCCACCGAGGCGCTGCACATCTTCCTGTCCAACCGGCCCGGCTCGGCGGTGGCGGGCACCAGCGGTGTGCCGGTGCCCGGCTACGAGGTGGAGATCCGCGACGAGGCCGGGAAGCCGGCCGACACCGGGGACCTGTACATCGGCGGGCCGTCGATCGCGACGGGATACTGGTGCCGCAACGACATCACGCGCGAGGTGTTCCAGGGCCGGTGGCTGCGCACCGGCGACACCTACCGCCGCGACGCCGACGGCACGTACACGTATCTGGGGCGCAGCAACGACATGCTCAAGGCCGGCGGCGTGTGGGTGTCGCCGTTCGAGGTGGAGAGCCGGCTGCTGGAGCACCCGGACGTGGAGGAGGTCGCCGTGGTGTCGGCGACCGATCCGTCCGGGCTGCAGAAGCCGGTCGCGTGCGTGGTTCCGGCGTTGGGGCACAAGGTGGACGAGGACGCCCTGATCAGTTGGTGCCGGGACGGGCTCGCCTCGTACAAGCGGCCGCGGGCGGTGGTCGAGGTGGGGGAGATGCCCAAGACCGCTACCGGCAAGATTCGCCGGAACGTGTTGCGGGACATGGTCAAAGGTGTGCTGACCGATGATCGTTGACGCGCACGTGCACGTGCCGCGACTGTCCACTCTGAAGCCGGCGTGGCTGGAGTGGGCCGACCAGTTCAGCGGCGACCACCCGTGGCGCTCGGTGTACTCCGCCGGCGGCGACCCGATTCCCGCGAGGCTGGACGCTTTGTTGGCCGAGCAGGGCGTGGATCGGGCGCTGCTGTTCTGCGAGTACAGCCCGCGGGCCACCGGCATTCAGCCGATCGAGGACCTGCTGCCGATCGTGTCGCACAACCCGGTGCGGTTTCGGTTGGTGGCCAACGTCAACCCGCACCTGCACCACCCGCTGGCGTCCGAAGTGGAGCGTCAGCTGGACCTCGGCGCGGTGGCGGTGAAGCTGCATCCCGTGCACGGCTGCTTCTCGCCCGGCGACCGCGAGGTCTACGCCGTGTACCGGGTGTGCGAGGAGCGCGGGGTACCGGTGATCTTTCACTCGGGAGTGTCCAGCTTCCCCGGATCCCGCTCCAGCTATGGGGATCCAGCGCTGCTGGTCGATGTGGTCGAGGACTTCCCGGCCGTGCAGTTCGTGTTCGCCCACGGCGGCCGGGGCTGGTGGTACGACACCGCCGCGTTCCTGGCCCTGGCCAAGCCCAACGTGTGGCTGGACCTGGCCGGCCTGCCGCCGCGCAAGCTGCCCGAGTACTACGCCCGCTTCGACCTGCGCCGCCTGGCCGCCCGCTGGATCTTCGGCACCGACTGGCCCGGCGTCCCCGGCGCCGCCCGCAACGTGGCGGCGCTGCGGCAACTAGGCCTGGGGGACGAGTTGTTGGCAGCAGTCCTCAGCGGAAACGCCGCCAAAATCTTCCCCGGCCTAGACGTTTGAGGGTCTCCAAGACCGACAAACCCTGCCCCGAAGGGTCGCCAACGGCCTCAAACAACAGGGTTTGGGGCCATTGGCGACTGCCTGGACCGGGGTTTGTAGGTCTTGGAGACACGCATACTGTTAGGACTGTTGGGCCAGGAGTTCTCGCCAGCCGCGCTGGGCCAGGTCCTTCCAGGCCGCGTGGTTGTCGTTGAACAGCTGGGTGGCCCGCGAGCCGCTCCACTTGGCCGGCAACAGCTCGCCGGGCAGTTGCGGGTCCAGGAACGGGAAGCGCCGCCACTCGTGCACCAGCCGGGTCTGGGCCAGCAGGGCGGACTCGGGGCTCCTGGTGTCCAGGCCGCTGAACTGGTCGATGAAGCTCTCGTACCGGTCGGCGACCTCCTGGAGGTCCCAGGCCGCCGCGACCATGCGCTGCACGTCGCCGAGGGCGCCGTAGGTGGCGATGAACGACATCACCTCGCTGGTCAGGGCCAGGTCCTCCAGAATGGACTTGGCCTCGACCTCGGCGCCCACGTGCGGGGAGACCCACACGCCGGGCTCGGGGGAGCCGAAACCGGCCCAGCTCAACCGGGTCCGCAGCCGGTGCCGCAGTTCGCGCTTGGTCTCGGGCACGGACACCATGACCACCAGCCAGCGGCCGTCCCACGGGTGGTTGCCGCTGCCGAAGCCGTAGATCCGCTCGGCCCCCTCGACCAGCAGCCGCCGCCCGGGCGGGGTGAGCGCCCAGCGGACCCGGCGGCCGACCCGCTCCGAGGACAGCCAGCCCTCGGCGGCGACCCGGGCCAGGGCCTGGCGGGCCGACTTCTCCTCGATGTCGAACCGGCCGAGCACGTCCACAATCGTCTGGGTCCAGACGGGTTCCCCGTGCGGCAGCACGTACTCGCCCAACACCGTGGTCAGCAGGGACCGCGCGCTCGCGTCGCTGACCTCCCTGCGCCGGGTGACCTTGGGTCGGGCGCCACGGCCCGACCCGGTTGCACCAGAACCCATCTGAAACCGTCCTCAGTGACCGCCGTGAATGCTCTACTGTGCCACGTGCCGGCCGTCGGCCGCGAACCTCGGGTCACCTGACCGTCGTAGTCCGAAAGTCGATGAATGGCCGGGCGGGTCGCGGGCACTGCTCCCACCGGGTGATGTCCTACCGGCGATTATCTACACGGCGATCGCGCGGCACCAGTAGCTCGTCTAGCTCTGGGCACGCAACTCGAACGAGGTTCGCCCGAACGTGCGGCCGTTCACCTGAAGCTCCACGGCGTGCTCGCCCGGATGGTAGACGCGGGTGCTGATCGGCCGGAACGAGTGCCGGCGGCTGATGGTCACGGACTCGCCGGCGGCCAGCGTGCGCACGGTCAGCTTGAACACCTTGGGGCTGAGCGAGCCGTTGGCCTTGCGGTGGTGCACCACGTAGTCCACGGCCAGCCGCACCTCGGACCCGCCGTCGTTGCGCAGCGTGAACTCGAACGGCAGCTCGTCGCCGACCCGCACCGCCGCCGCGCCCAGCGCCGGCCCGACCACGGTGAGCGCGGCCGGCGGCGGAAAGCCCAGCAGCGCCAGGGCTCCGGGGTCGGCCGCCTTGACCAGAGTCCGTAGTGCGTGGCGGACAAGCGGCAGCGTCTCCGTTGTCAGCCAACGGGTGGCGACGTCCACGGCCAGCGCCGGATCGGCCCGGCTGATGTCGTTGAGGTGGTTGGCCACCGACCGTCGCACGTACGGGGACGGGTCGCGGTGCAGGGCGTCCAGGATCGGCACTGTCGACTGTGGATCGTCGAGGATCGCCGGCACCCGCCGGGCCCAGGGCAGCCGCGGCCGGGTGCCCTCGCTGGCCAGCCGGCGCACGTGCTCGTCGGGGCTTTCGGTCCAGCGCAGGGCGGTGGCCAGCGTTCGGTCGAGGTCGGCGTCGAGGAAGGTCCGCAGCGCGAACTCGCCGGTGAGCCGGGACGTCAGGTCGGCCACCAGGGCCAGGCCCTGGTCGAACCCGTTCGGCACGGCCCGCACCGCCACGGCCTCGGTGACCGGCCAGATCATCCAGCCGGTGAACGCGGGGTCCTTCATCGCCTTGCGGATGGCCCGCTCGAACTGCCCGTAGGCGGTGGGCAGGTCGGCCAGCAGGGCGTCGCGGACCAGCCGGCCCCGCTCGCTGAAGCTCGCCCCGGTCAGCTTGACCGCCCGGACCGTTGGCGCGTCAAGGATCCGGGCCAGCGAGCGGACCGCGGCGGTGCTCAGCATCTCCTCGGCGGTGGGCATCAGCGACTCCCGCTACACGTCAGCATGTATCAACTGTAGCGAATGAGTTCGCCGACCTTGGCCGTGCGTACGCCCCGCACGGCCAGCCAGCCGGCGATCACCACCACCAGCAGGGCAGCGCCCACCGAATACGCCGCGAACGGCCACCAGGACGAGGGTTCCGGCGTGGGGGCAAGCCAGGGTGCGGGATCCAGTCGTGGGGCGGACAGGGCCGAGGCGGCCAGGCCGACGGCCGCCCCGGCGGCCAGCGTGGCGGCGGCGATCGCGCCGAACTCCACCAGGTGACTGGCGATGAGGGTCCGGGCGGTCAGCCCCATCCGCGTCGCCAGCGCCCCGGACAGCGCGGTCTGCCGCCGCCGCGCGCCAACGGCCAGTAGCAGGGAGGCGGCGGCGACCACAGCCAGCAGTGCGCCGACGGAGGCGATGTAGCCGAAGGTCCACTCCATCGTGAGGAATGGCAACGCGTTCAGCGACGTGGCCGCCGTCCGAACGTGGATGCGCTCGATTCCGGCGGCGGCCAGGGCCGAGGTCACGGTGGTCACGTCCGCGCCGGACCAGACGAACCAGGAACCGGGCGCGTAGATGTTGGTCAAAGCCTTGCGCGACACCACATAGCCGCCGCTGCGCGGAATGCCGGGGAACGCGGACACGGCGGCAATCGTGTGCAGCGGCGCGAATCCGTCGAGCGAGAGCTGGCCGGTGGGCACCGGGCCGACCGCGATCGCCCCGTCGGCCCCGAGTTGGCCAATGGCGTCCAGGGTGGAGTACGCGCCCTGGGCGAAGGTGTCCGGATCCACGACGAGCGTGGCGCCGGCCCGGCCGACCAGGGTGCTGACGCCCCGCAGGGACTCGGGCAGCGAACGATTGCGCTGCCCCAGCCCCAGGTCGGTGGACACCTGCACGGAGGTCTCGGCCCCGACCAGGTTGCCGGACTTCGCCGCCAGCGCGTCCCGTTCCGCGCCCTCCACGCCATTCCCGACAGCGAAGGTGCCGACCGCCAGCACCCCGACCAGCAGCACGCCGATCACCGCCGTGCTCGCCGCCGCCAACCGGCGCGCGGCCAGCTGCACCGACGGCACGGTCCACAGGTTCAGCCGGTGCGACCACGCCAGCAGCAGCCGCCCCACCCGCGCGGCGACCCCGGCGACCACGATCACCGCCAGCACCGGGAAAGCCAGGGCCAGCGGGTCGACGTGGGTCGTCGCGGCAGGGTCGCCGGCCGGCACCATCCCGTTGGCCAGCCGCGTCCACGACCACACGGCCAGGGCCAGCACCGGCAGCTCGAACGGGATCGCGCGGACGAACCCGGGCACGCGTCCCTGCTTGCGGACCTGGAACACCCGGTGCGTCCACGCCGTCGCGGTGATCGTCAGGGTGAGCAACGCCAGCGCGACGACGCCGGCCACCAACAGGGCCGCCCAACCCAGCGTCGCCGGTTCCAGCTCCGCGGCCGGGGCGTACCACGGCAATGTGAGCCGGGCGGCGGCGAGACCCAGCACCGCGCCGACCATGATCGGCCCGCCGAGTTCCAGCAAACCCATGGCCCCCAACGACATCGGCGCGCTGCCACGAGCCCAGAGCAGGAACAGCTGCGGCTGCCGGCGGCGACACCACTGGGTGGCGATGGCCATCACGCCGACCAGGCCGACCAACAGGCTCACGGCGGTCAGCGGGGCCACGAAGGCGATCAGGTTGTCCTGCGCCTGCCGGGCGTTGGCCAAAACGGCAGGGAACTGCTGGTGCACAACGGCCACGCCGGTCAACCCATCGGCAGCGAAGGCGGCCTTCAGTGCACTGGCGAGGGCGTCGCCGCGTTGCCGCAACTGCTCGGCCTGACCCATGGTCGACGGCAACGCCGTCGGGAAGTGCGCGGTGACGGTGAATCTGCCGGCCGTGGCGGTCAGCTGGTCCAGGCTCGGCTCGAAGATCGGCCCCGACACCAGGTCGCCGAGCGTCTGCAGCGTCACCCAGTCCACCTCGGTGCACCAGAACGGCGAGACCGGCTCCTGCAAGTCGGAGTAGACGCCGCTGACGCCGGGGGTGCCTGGGCCGGCCCCGGTGTTGCGGGCGTACGCCTCGGGCAGCAGCTGGCTTCCGGCCTTGCCCTGCCGGATCTGGAGGTTGGCCGCCGCATCGTCGCGGTAGGCCAGCCGCACGGCCACCGCCGGACCCAGGTCGCGTCCGTAGGCGTCGGAGTAGGCGCCGACCAGCGTCTGCGGAAACCCTTGCTGCGCGGCGACTTTCCGGGCGTCGGCGGCGATCCACGTGGTCTGCTGGCCGGTCGCGTTCACCGCGGCGACGTACACCGGCAGTGTCTGGGCGCAGCCCTGGGTGGACTGGTAAGCGATTGCCGCGCTGCCGCTGGCCACGCCGCACAGCACCGCGGACGCGGCGACGAAGGCCAGCAGCAGACCGGTGACCGTCGCCACGACCGTCGACGAGCCGTTGGCCAGACCGGTGCGGATCGAGCTCCCCCAGGGCAGACGCATCCGCCCAGACTATGCCGCCAACAACGCCCGAATCCGTGGAATCTCGCCAATCTCGAAGTCGACGTGCGGGCTCAGGCGCAGCATCGGCCGCGTGATGTCCAGCGGCGCCCGGGCCGGAGCGGACACGGTGGTGAGCATCTTGCGGTCGAGCAGATCGGCCCGCAGCCGGAACAGGTTCAGGTCGGTGTCCGGCACCAGCGCGACGATCGCCCCGGGGGCGTCGATGGGGTCCCGCAGCGACCAGCCGGGCAGGTCGGCCAGCCCGGACCGGAGTTCACGGCCGACCGCCGCCAGCCGCTCGCGGATCAGGGCGGGCCCGATCCCCACGTACTCCCGCAGCGTGGTGGCCAGCCCGACCCGGCCGGCCACGTAAGCCTCGTGGCTCTCCAGATTGCGCACCGGCCGCTCGTGCTGGGCCAACGCCGGGACACGGGGCACCAGCCGCCCCTGCCACGGCTCGCGCACCGCCAGATAGCCGACGCCGCGCGGGCCGCACAGCCACTTCCGGCTGGTGCCGTAGACCGCGGCGACGCCGGCCGGGATCTCGATCTGCCCCAGCGCCTGCGCGGTGTCGATCACAACCGGCACGTCGCCGGCGATCTCGACGATCTCCCGGGCCGGCTGGGCCAGCGCCCGGTGCGCGGTGAGCCCGGTCAGGTGCACCATGGCCGGCCGCTTCGTGAGCAGCCTGCGGCGGAGCGCTTCCAGGTCGATCAGGCCGCTGCCGTCCACGTCGAGCACCACGGGTTCGAGGCCGCGGTACCGGAACGCCTCGATGTTCGGGCCCCATTCGCTCGGCGCGATCCAGACCTCGTCCCCCGCCTCGCACGGCCACGCCGCCAGCAGTTGCGTCACGGCCGTGGAGGAGCTGTCCAGCAGGGCCACCTCGTCCTGGTCGAAGCCGCCGAGCAGCTCGCCCAGCCGCTGCCGGGCCTCGGTGACGGCCCCGTCGGCCTCGGCCTCGGCGACGTAGCCGCCGAGCTCGGCCTCCAGTTCGAGGTGTCGGGCGATCGCGGCCCAGGTGGCGACCGTGGTCCGGCCGCACGCCGCCGTGTCCAGGTGCAGCAGCGGGGTTTCCGTCCGCAGCGCCGTCCACGCCGCCCGCACCGAGTCGTGTGGCAATCCCGTTGTCATGTCACGCAGTCTGCCGGGCACGGACCCGCTCCGGGTACTTCGCGGTGAAGATCGCCGGGATCACGAAGCCGGCCACCTGCGCCAGGGTCGTCACGACCGTGCTGGCGTGGGCCGCGTCCAGGACGGCCAGCACCGCGCCGGTCACCGTGAACGCGATGGCCCACGCCGTCGTCAGCACCACGTTGACGCGCAGGAAGACGGGCATGTGCCAGAACTCCTGGGGCGTCTGCTGCTTGGCTATGCCCAGCGTGAACGGCTGCTTCATGGCGAGGCCGCCCCACGCGGTCAGGGCCAGCCAGCCCATCGAGATGGCGCCGACGAAGTGCTGCGCCGGCGACTGCGGGACGAGGAACGAGAAGGCCGTCAGCGCCACGAAGTAGACCATCGTGCTGATCTCCAGCACCTGCGAGTCGAGCGGGGTGCCCTTGCGCTGGCCCTGGACGAACAGGCCGACTGCGAGCACGAGGCCGGTCAGCGCGCCCCACTGCCAGCCCAGCGACGACAGGACGGCGAAGGCGATCCAGGGGACGAAACCGCGCAGGTAGTTCATCGCTGCTCCTCATATGTCATTAGTGACATGTGGAAGTTAGAACGTCCTCGGACAACATGTCAAGAGTGGAGTATGATGGGGCAATGAGCCTCCGCCACGCGGCCCTCGGGCTGCTCACCTTCGGCCCCGCGAGCGGGTACGACCTGCTCCAGACGTTCAACGGCTCGCTGGCCAACGTGTGGCCCGCGACCCAGAGCCAGCTGTACGGCGAGCTGGGCAAACTCGCCGAAGCGGGCCTGGTCACGGTGGCCGAGGAGGGGGCTCGGCGGCGCAAGGAGTACGCGCTCACCGACGCCGGCCTGGCCGAGCTGCGGCACTGGCTGGTCGACGTCGAGCCGACCGTCGTGCGGCGCAGCGACGTGCTGCTGCGGGTGTTCTTCCTCGGCATCGTCGAGCCCGAGCAGGCCGAGGAGTTCCTGCGCGAGCGGGAGCGGGACGCCATCGAACGGCAGGCCGAGCTGCGGGTCACCGAGAAGGAGATCGCCTCCGACACCGTCGACCTGGCCGTCTACGGCCGGCTCGCGCTGGAGTGGGGCCTGCGGTTCACCGAGATGCAGCGGGAGTGGGCCGTGTGGGCGCAGCAGGAAGTGGCCAAGGTTCGTGGGTAGGCTCTGGATATGGTGAGCTCGACCCGGGACCGGCTGCTGTTGGCCGCCGGGCAGCTGTTGCACGAGGCCCAGGGCGGCAACGTCTCCACCCGCGCCATCTGCGACCTGGCCGGCGTGCAGGCGCCGACCTTGTACCACCACTTCGGCAGCAAGCAGGGGCTGCTCGACGCCGTCGTCAACTACGGGTTCACGCAGTACGTCGCCGAGCACACCGCCGAGGTCGCCGACCCCGTGCAGGCGCTGCGGGCCGGCTGGGACAGCCACGTCCGGTACGGGCTGGAGCATCCCGGCTTCTACGTGCTGCTCTACGGGCAGATCGAGCCAACCGTGCCGTGCACCCTGACCGCTCGGGCCGAGGCCATGCTGCTCGACCGCCTCGTGGAGGTCGCCCGCTCCGGCCGCCTGCTCGTGCCGCCGGCCGACGCAGCCCGGGAGATCGTCGCCGCCAATGTCGGGGTCACGCTGAGCCTCATCGCCCGCCCCGAAGAGGAGCGGGACCTGGCCATGTCGGCCCGGGTCCGGGACGCCGTGATCGGCTCGCTGGTCACCGACGAGGGTGTACGCGACGGTTCAGTTGGAGCCCTGGCGGTCGCGCTGTCGGCGGCGCTGGCCGAGGGATCGTCGTTGTCCGCGGCGGAAACCACGCTGCTGCGGGAGTGGCTGGGCAGGCTCTCGGGTTGATGCAACGTCGCCTTCACTGCGTCTCGGCGACCAGTGAGGCCGCGTGATCGGGGACGAAGGTCTGGCTGTCCATGGGCGGGCGCTCGTAGCCGGTCGACGGCGGCCGGTGCGGCAGGTGCAGCGGCCGCCGCTGGACGTCGTGGTACGGAATCGAGGACAGCAGGTGGGCGATCATGTTGATCCGGGCCCGGCGCTTGTCGTCGCTGTCCACCACCAGCCACGGGGCCTCCGGGATGTCGGTGTGCGCGAACATCTCGTCCTTGGCCCGTGAGTAGTCCTCCCAACGGGTGATCGACTCCGCGTCCATCGGCGAGAGCTTCCAGCGGCGCATCGGGTCGTCCAGACGGTCGTGGAACCGCTTCTCCTGCTGCTTGTCGGACACGGAGAACCAGTACTTGCGCAGCAGCAGGCCGTCCTCGACCAGCAGCCGCTCGAAGATGGGGGCCTGGCGCAGGAAACGCCGGTACTCGTCGGGAGTGCAGAAGCCCATGACCCGCTCCACCCCGGCCCGGTTGTACCAGCTGCGGTCGAACAGCACGATCTCGCCGGCCGCCGGCAGGTGGGCGACGTAGCGCTGGAAGTACCACTGCGACCGCTCCCGCTCGGTCGGCGCCGGCAGCGCCGCGATGCGCGCGACCCGGGGATTGAGGTATTCGGTGACCCGCTTGATGGCGCCGCCCTTGCCGGCCGCGTCCCGGCCCTCGAACACCACTGCCACGCGGGCCTTCTCGTCCCGGACCCACTCCTGCAGCTTCACCAGTTCGCCCTGTAGCCGCAGCAGCTCCGTCTCGTACAGCGCGCGGTCGAGTCGCTTGCTCATCCGGCCATATCACCGCAGTCCCGTCGACCACGCCACCCGGGCTGACGATCAGCCCCACTGATATTTCAGGAACTTGCCGTCCAGGGTGACCACCACGCGCTCGCCGCCCGGGTCCTCCCGGCGGTCCACATCGATCCTGAAGTTGATCGCGCTCATGATGCCGTCGCCGAACTTCTCGTGGATCAGCTCCTTGATGGTCGGGCCGTAGACCTGGAGCACCTCGTAGAACCGGTAGATGGTGGGGTCGGTGGGCACCGGCTGGTCCAGCGCGCCGCGGGTGGGCTGGGCGACGAGCCCGGCGACCTCGCCCGGCCCGAGCTCCAGGACGCGGGCGGCGGTCTCGGCCTGCTCCGGGCTCATCGGGTGCTGCCCCAGCAGCGCGGCGGTGGTCCAGGCCAGCGGCGCGTCCAGCGTGTCGGCGAGGTGCTGCCAGGTCAGGCCCAGCCGGGCCTTCGCGGCCAGCACCGCGGCGGCGGTCTCCTGCTTGGTCGTCATGACCGCACGGTAGCGGCTCACCACCGCCGAAACACGATTGTGCAGTAGATGTAACGGCGGTGGCCGGCCGTGTCACCACTGCGCAACAGCCCGTTCCTAGGGTTGGCGGCCGTGCCCGATTCGACGGTCAGGACCGTGTGCTCGTACTGCGGCGTGGGCTGTGGCGTCGTGCTCACGGTCCGCGACGGCCGGGTGGCGTCGGTGGCCGGCGACAAGGAACACCCGGCCAATTTCGGGCGACTGTGCACGAAGGGCGCGACCAGCCACGACATGCTCGCCGCGCCCGGCCGGCTCACCACGGCGCTGGTGCGCGCCGAGCGCGAGGCCCCGACCGAGCCGACCGACGTGGACCGGGCGATCACGCTGGCCGCGTCCCGGCTGCGGGCGATCCTCGACGAGCACGGCCCGGACGCGCTGTCGTTCTACGTCTCCGGGCAGCTCACCATGGAGGCCCAGTACCTGATCACCAAGCTGGCCAAGGGATTCGTGCGCACCAACCAGATCGAGTCCAACTCCCGGCTGTGCATGGCCAGCGCCGGCAGCGGCTACAAGCTCTCGCTCGGCGCCGACGGCCCGCCCGGCTCCTATCAGGACTTCGAGCACGCCGACGTGTTCCTGGTGATCGGCTCCAACATGGCCGACTGCCACCCGATCCTGTTCCTGCGCATGATGGACCGGGTCAAGCAGGGGGCCAAGCTGATCGTCGTGGACCCGCGGCGCACGGCCACCGCGGCCAAGGCGGACCTGTTCCTGCAGATCGCCCCGGGCGCGGATCTGGCTCTGCTGAACGGCTTGCTGCATTTGCTCCACGCGGACGGCTTGGTCGACGAGGAGTTCATCGCCGCGCACACCGAAGGCTGGGAGGCGATGCCCGAGTTCCTCGCCGACTACCCGCCGGACGTGGTGGTCGGCATCACCGGCATCCCCGAGGACGACATCCGCACCGCGGCCAAGTGGATCGGCGCGGCCGGCAACTGGATGAGCTGCTGGACCATGGGCCTCAACCAGAGCACGCACGGCACGTGGAACACCAACGCGCTGTGCAACCTGCACCTGGCCACCGGGGCGATCTGCAAGCCCGGCAGCGGACCGTTCTCCCTGACCGGGCAGCCGAACGCGATGGGTGGCCGGGAGATGGGCTACATGGGCCCCGGGCTGCCGGGCCAGCGCTCCGTTCTGTCCACGGAGGACCGTTCGTTCGTCGAGCAGCTGTGGGAGGTGCCGGCCGGCACGATCCGCACCGAGGTCGGCCGGGGCACGATCGAGATGTTCGAGCGGATGGCCGCCGGCGACATCAAGGCGTGCTGGATCATCTGCACCAACCCGGTCGCGTCGGTGGCCAACCGGCGCACCGTGATCGAGGGGCTGGAAGCGGCCGAGCTGGTGATCACCCAGGACGCGTTCGCCGACACCGAGACCAACGGCTACGCCGACATCGTGCTGCCCGGGGCGATCTGGTCGGAGACCGAGGGCGTCATGGTCAACTCGGAGCGCAACGTCGTGCTGGCGCCTCAGGCCGTGGCCCCGGCCGGGCAGGCCATGCCCGACTGGCAGCTGATCGCCCGGGTGGCCGTGGAGATGGGCTATCCGTTCCACTACGACAGCGCCGAGCAGGTCTTCGAGGAGATCAAGCGGGCCAGCAATCCCTTCACCGGCTACGACCTGAGCGGCATCACCTACTCCCGGCTGCGGGAGAACCCGGTGCAGTGGCCGGCCGCCGAGGGTGGACCGGACCGCAATCCCATCCGCTACCGGGCCGGCGGTTCGCTGGTTTTCCCCACCGCCACTGGAAAAGCCTCGTTCTTCGCCCGGCCGCACCTGCCGCCGGCCGAACTGCCCGACGACGAGTTCCCGTTCACCCTGAACACCGGCCGGGTGCAGCACCAGTGGCACACCCTGACCAAGACCGGCAAGGTCGCCAAGCTGACCAAGCTCAATCCCGGGCCGTTCGTGGAGATCCACCCCGCCGACGCGTCAGCTATGTCCGTTGTGGACGGTGACCAGGTGGAGATCGCCTCCCGGCGCGGGCGGGCGGTGCTGCCGGCCGTGGTGACCGACCGGGTGCGCCCCGGCTGCTGCTTCGCCCCGTTCCACTGGAACGACCTGTTCGGCGAGTACCTGAGCGTCAACGCGGTGACCAACGACGCGGTGGACCCGATCTCGTTCCAGCCGGAGTTCAAGGTGTGCGCGGTGTCCCTGGCCAAGATCGCCGCCGCGCCGGCTGCCGGCACCTCAGGCCTCGCTGTTGGCCCGGGCGTGCCAGTCGCCTCCGTCGATGGTCCGGCTGTTCCGCTGGCTGCGATGCTCGGCGTGGCCGACATCCCGATGCCCGATTTCACTGCCGCCGAACGGCAGTACCTCGCCGGTTTCGCCTCCGGTGTGGGGGCCGGAGGCAGCGGGGTGCCGGTCCTACCGCCGCACGCGCCGATCGAGCCGTCGCGGGCGGCCTGGGTGGACGGGCTGCTCGCCGGCATGTTCTCGCGGGGATCGGTCGCCGCGGAGCCGTTACCGGGCAAGGAGATCGCCGTGCTGTGGGCCTCGCAGACCGGCAACGCGGAGCAGTTCGCGGCCGAGGCCGCGCGCCGCCTGGCGGAGAGCGGCTGGCAGCCGATCGTGGTCAGCATGGCCGAGGCGTCGGCGGACACGCTGCGTGCCGGCAATCCGGTGCTGCTGATCACCAGCACCTTCGGCGACGGCGACGCCCCGGACAACGGCGCACTGTTCTGGGACGCACTGTCCGAACAGGACACCCTGGCCGGGTTGCAGTACTCGGTGCTGGCCCTCGGCGACTCCAGCTACGACAACTTCTGTGGCCACGGCAAGCGGATCGACACCCGGCTCCGCGAGCTGGGGGCGACGCATCTGGTGCCGAGGGCGGACTGCGAACCGGACTATCAGGCGACCGCCCGGAGCTGGCTCGACCAGGTGATCGTCGCGCTGAACACGACCCCGGCCCGACACCGTGACATCGAGCTGGTCGGCAATCGGCTGCTCAGCCTCCCGGGCGCCGGCAAGGAGGTGCGCGAGTTCACCTTCGACGCCGGCGATCTCGTCTACGAGACCGGCGACGCGCTCGGTGTGCTGCCGGTGAACAGCTCGGCCATGGTCGAGGAATGGCTGAAGGTCACCGGCCTGGACGGCGGTACGAACATCTCCCTTGACGGCGAGGGCTTCGCGCTGGCCGACGCGCTCCGTGCGGAACTGGAGATCGCGCGGATCACCCCGGCGCTGCTCCAGTTCATCGGCGAGCACAACGGCGACCGGGAGCTGCGGGATCTGTTACGCACCGACAACAAGGGCGAGCTGGCCAAGTGGACCTGGGGCCGGCAGGCCGTGGACGTGCTCCGGGACCACCCGGTGCGGGCCGACGCCCAGGCCTGGGTCGACGTGCTCAAGCGGTTGCAGCCCCGGCAGTACTCCATCTCCTCCAGTCCGCTGGTCAGCCCGTCCCGGATCCGGCTCACGGTTTCCGTTGTGCGGTACGGATCCCACGGCGGCGTCTGCTCCACCTACCTCGCCGACCGCGCCGAGGGCTTGCCGGTCAAGGCGTTCATCCAGCGCTCACCCCATTTCCGCCCGCCGGCCGACCCCACGTCACCGATGATCATGGTTGGTCCGGGCACCGGTGTCGCCCCCTTCCTCGGGTTCCTGGAGGAACGGGCCGCCGTCGGGGCTGGTGGGCCGAACTGGCTGTTCTTCGGGGAACAGCGTCGGGCCACCGACTTCTACTACCGCGATGAGCTCGACCGGTTCCGCGCCGACGGTCTGCTCTCCCGCCTCGACCTCGCCTTCTCCCGTGATCAGCGGGCCAAGGTCTATGTGCAGGACCGGATGCGTGAACACGGCGCGCACCTGTGGCGCTGGCTCCAGGACGGCGCGCACCTCTACGTCTGCGGTGACGCCACCCGCATGGCCAAGGACGTCGACCGCACTCTTCGCGAAGTTGTCGCCACGCACGGGAACATGAGCACCGACAAGGCCACAGCCTACGTCAAACAGCTCACCGCCGACCGCCGCTACGTCCGCGACGTGTACTGAAACTCCGCGAGTCCCGCTCTGGAGCAACTGAACCACTGGTTTCAGGCGCGACTGAAACCAGTGGTTCAGTTGTCTGAGAGCGGGACTCGCGGGGGTTAGTGGGTGAAGTTGGCGGTGAGGGTGGCGTTGGTGGTGACGGGGAAGGTGTAGGTGGCGGAGGTGGAGACCTCCGTGCCGTTGATGGTCCAGTCGACGAAGTGGTAGCCGGCGGCGGCCTTGGCGGTCGCCGTGACGGAGCTGCCGTTCTCGTACTTGCCGGGTTCGGTCTCGGTGCCGGCCACCGAAGCGGTCCCGCCGGCCGACGCGGTGACGGAGATGGCGGACTGGACCATGTTGATGGCCATGACGTTGATGAGCTTGACCGGCCCGGTGCTGGTGGTTCCGTTGTACCGCAGCAGGTTGAGCACGGTGGTGGAACCGCCGGTGGCCTTGACGGTGTAGCCGTCGGCGCCGAGGTTGTCGGTGCCGAGGTTGAAGACGTGCACGTCGCCGGAGTTGACGACAAGGCCGTCGTGCAGGCCGTAGCCGAAGGCGTCGGTGATGGTCAGGGCACGGGCGCCGTCGACGGTGATCAGGTCGGAGGACTTGCGGGTGTAGCCGTCGATGACCTGGGGGAACAGGTTGGATCCGGAGAACCAGTTGGGCAGGTAGAAGCCCAGTCGGGCATAGGTGTTGCCGTTGGACAGGACGCCGTTGATGTGGCCGCCGGTGGACTGGCCGACGGTGATGCCGTGCCGCACGAAGGTGCCGGAGAGCTTGCCGACGAAGAAGTCGTCGTTGCGGAAGGTGGACAGGTCGATGCCGTTGTAGGCGTTGGGCAGGCCGACGTTGATCACGTACGTCCCGGTGCCGTGGCCGCGGATGGCGTACGGGTAGGCGACAAGGCCGTCGGTGGCGGCGGGGTTCTGGCCGGGGTAGAAGACCCGCAGGCCCCGAACGCCGGAGTCGCTGCCGTTCAAGGTGACAAGAGCGGGATCGGTGTCGGGAGTGGCGGTGCCCCGGCCGGAGTAGGACATCAGCACGGTGCCGCCGCTCTTGCCGTCCTCGTCCCGGTTGGGCAGGGCGGAAGCGCCGCGCAGCTCGACCCCGGCGGGAACAACCAGTTGCCCGGACACCCGATACCAGCCGGCCGGCAGGTAGACGGTGCCGCCGCCGTCACGGCCGGCGCGATCCAGGGTCCGCTGGATGCCGGCGGTGGCATCGGCGGCCGGCACGAAACCGTTGCCGTGCGAGGCATCCGTGACGTACAGGGCATTGCGTGAAGGCCGCGGTGAAGGCTGCGAGGTGTCGTAGGCCGGGGCCTTGCCGGCGAGTTGGTAGACGATTCCGGAGATGGCGCCGGTGACCTTGACGTCGGTCAGCTTGACGAAGCCTGCGGACTGGTTGGTGACGGCCCCGTCCAGGATGCCGCCGCCGATCATCAGGCCCCAGCGGGAGTCGAACTGCTCGACGAGCAGGGCGGTGTCGGTGCGCTTGAGCTCCACGCCCTGGAACGCGCCGGCGAAGTCGACGCGCTGGCCGGGCACGATGTGGATGCCGACGTGGTAGTCGGCGGCGGCGATGGTGTTGAACTGGTCCCACTCCAGGTCGCCGAGCACGAATCCGGTGCCGTGGGCCCGGGTCCAGACGTCCATAGTGGAGCGTGACGGCGGGTTGTACTGGAGTGGGGCGGAAGCCCAGTAGGAGTTGGAGAAGGTGATGTTCTCCCAGGTGCCGACGTCGGCCCCGTTGTAGGCCTCGACGCCCTCGAACAGCGCGGTGCCACGGACGTTGCGCACGGTCGCGGACTCGTGGGTCTGCCCGACGGCCGGCGGTCGGCCGCGTTCGTCGAGCATGGTGCTGATGCCGATGCCCCGGTACGAGTTGAGCATGGTGACGTCGGAAACCGTGCCCATCATGTAGTTCTCGTCGCTGGCCCACGCGCTGCCGGTGATCTCGAACGTGTAGCTGTACGGCACCGGCGAAGTGGCGCTCTGGTGGGGGTAGTAGGTGGTCAGCCCGATCACGCCGGCGCTGCCGCCGATCCGGAACAGCACCGGGCCGTTGTCACCGGACGGCAGATCGGCGCTGATCACGGTGCCGTAACTGCCGCTGCCGTGGTCGGGATCACGCCGGTCGCCGCGCAGCGTGCAGAACGCCGGCACCTCAACGGTGTCGGTGACGCGGTAGGTGCCGTCGGGCAGCCACACGGTGCCACCGCCGGCGTCGTAGCAGTCGTACAGCGCGGCCTGGAGCGCCTTGGTGGAATCCTTGACACCATTGGGATCGGCGCCGGACACCACGAAGTCGGCGATCACCGGGTCGGCGGTCGGGTACTTGGTCTTGATCAGCTGCGGTTTGGGCGTGACGACCCGCTGGTTGCGGACCTGGAGGTCGCTGACGTTCGCCGTGCCGTCATAGGCCAGGCGGACGTAGCGTGCGGTCACGGCCGGGAAGTCGGTGCGGGACACGGAATTGGGGTCGGTGGCACCGGATTCGCCGACTGTCGTGAACGACGAGCCGTCGACCGAGGTCTGCACCTTGTAGTCGTGCGAGAAGGCCGGGCCCCACTGCACGAAAACGTCGCTGACCGGCTGGGCCCGGCCGAGGTCGACCTGGGTCCAGCCCGGGCCGGTGGACAGCGGCTTGCCCGCGGCGACGTTGGTGTTCACCGCGGACGCCTTGAATGCCTGGTAGCTGTCGTAGAGCGCCTGCTGTGCGGCCTTGACCTGGGCGGGAGTGGCGTTCTGGTCGTCGACCACCGCCTGGGCCTTGGCGATCTGGGCGCTGAAGGCGGCCTTCGAGCCGGCCGGGTACTGGCCGTCCCGGGCGCCCTCGCGTGCCCCGTACACGGTGAGGTTGGCCTGGGCCACCAGGTTGCGCAGCCCGGCCTTGACATCCAAAGCGGACGGGATCACGGTGACCCGCACGGCGGCCACCTTCACCTCGACGTTCGAGCCGTCGTGGGCGATGCGGAAGTCGGAACCGTTGGTGCGGTTGGTGAGAATGGCGTCGCTCAGCACGAAGTCGTGGGTCTGCCAGGTTCCGGTGTCGCCGTAGTGCACGATCTCCGACGGCTTGAACTTCTGCGGCAGGTCGTTGCCGGGGGAGTCGTACTGGAGGTCCAGGGTGCCGTTGCCGGCGTCCAGGTAGTCGACGCTGACCAGCACGACGTTCGTGGTGTTGTACGCGTACGAGTCGGCGACGTTCATGTAGAAGTAGTTGGTGGCCGGCGCGGGCGCGGCGGCGTTGGTCTGCCAGTAGTCGCGGCCGGCGGCGGTGCCGGTGACCAGCCCGGACGGGTTGTCGCCGGGATTGGGCGTGACGCCGGTGTTGGTCGCGTTCGAGCCGAGGGTCGCGGTCGGCCCGGCCGCGGTGATCCGGATCTGGGCGACGGTGATGTCGGAGACGCCCCCGCTCAGCCGAACGGAAGCTAGGGCCGGCAACGTGGTCGCGGCCTGCTTCCATGTGTTGCTGCCGGCCAACGTGGCCACGGAGACGCCGTTGAGGCTGATGGCGCCGGTGCCGCTGTCGTAGTAGGTCACCATGGCGACCACCGGCCCGGCGACGGTGTAGTCGGGATCGGGCGCGAAGTCCAGGTGGCTGGTGCCGGCGGAAACGTCGGTCTGCCAATAGCTGTGGCCGCCCACGGTCCCGGTCCGCAGGCCGGCGGCGTTGTCACCGGCGGTGGCGGTGACCCCCAGCGTCAGCGGGTTCGGGCCCAGATCGGCCCCGATCCCGTTGGGATACCACACGGGCGCCGCGGTGGCCGGCACGGCCAGCGCGGCGACCAAGGTGACTAACAGTCCTAACAGGACCAATAACCGGCGGGTCATCGTTGACCTCCATAAGGTTAGACGGGCGGCATCGCCACCCGGTCAACATGGCCGTCAGGCCACCGCACGTCGACGACGTCGGCGGTGATGTCCAGTGCTGGCAACACATCGAGCGGGGAACCGCCGAGATGCACGGCGGCGGCGTACACACGGCCGTACTCGACCTCGGCGGCGGTCAGCAGCACGGGAACCTCCGACACCGGCCCGAGTGGGTTGGTGTCCTTGCACTGTCGTGTCTCGACCACACCGAACCCGGCCAGATCGGTCAGGGATGAATGCAGCCCAGAATCCGGAACCGTCGCCCAGCCGCCGATCCGCAGCCGCCACGGCCCGGGATGGGTGCACCCACCGGCCTCGTCGACCCGGACGAGCCGAACTTCGGTGGCGCCGCGGAGCACCGAGACGACGGTGATCCAGGGGCCCAGCCTATACGTGGTTTCGGGGCCATGGAAGGGATTCCAGCTCTCATCGGCGGGCCAATGCGCGCGACTGCGGGAGATGCCGGGGGCAAGCGCCTGCAGCGGCCGGCGATGGGCGGCACGGCCATCGCCGTCGACCAGTGTGGCCGTGGAGTCCAGCGGCGGCGACATCTCCGGCGCGGCATGGGTGCTGTAGGCGATCCGCGCGTAGACGGGATCGTCGGTCGCCAGTTCAGTGGGATCGATGTGGTCGCTGCCGTGGTTCACCACCCGCACCACGCCGTCGGCGACCGTGCCGGAGACCGTCCAGCCCGCGGCCGGCAGGTGGAAGGAGAAGTCTTCCTGCTCGACCGGCAGCGCCACCTCGTCAGCGGTCCAGACCTCGTGGTCGGGCGGCAGCAGCAGGCCGGCGAAGCCCTTGCTGGCCCAGTACGGCGACGCCGGCCCGGAGTACACCTGGCGGATGCTCGGGAACCGGCCGTGCCAGCCCAAGGTCAGCAGTCCGTCGGAATCGAGGGCCCCGGCGTTCATGAAGTGGTCCAGCATCAGACCGCCGATGCGCCGGGTCTGCCCCGGCGGCAGCGGGGTCGCGTCGTACCGGACCCCGATCCACAGTGGAGCGAGCGCCGCGAAGCGGTAGGTCAGCGACCGACCCTGGATGAGCGGCGAGCCGTTGCCGCCGATCAGTCGTGCATAGTCGGAAAGATAGGCCCGCAAGCGTTTGCGGTATCGGGAAGCCAGCTCCGTGTCGCCGGTGATCTCGCAGAACAGCAGCGGGTAGAAGTGCATCGCCCAGCCGCTGTAGTGGTCGAAGTTGCGCAACTGGCCGCCGGACAGGCCGTCGGAATACCAGCCCCCGCCGGAATACCAGCGATCCGTGCACTCGATGGCGTGGTCGAAGTCGTCCTGGCTCCAAGCCCCGCCGACGGTCTGGGCGAACGCGCCGGTGACGGCCCGGAACCACACCCAGTTGTTGGCCGGCATGGCGTCGCCGACCATCGGGGCCAGCCAGTCCAGCAGCTGCTGCTGCGTGTGGGGACTCAGCTGGTCCCACAGCCACGGCCGGGTCAGGTGCAGTCCCAGTGCGATCGACGCCGCCTCGACCTTGGCCTGTCCGCACTCCCCGAACCGCGGCCAGCGGTCGGGATTGACCGGGTCGACCCCGGCGGCCAAACCCCGCGCGTACCACTCGGCGAGCCGGTGCGGATCGTCGCCGCCGGCCCCGGCCAGTCGGAACGCGGCCAGCAGGAACGTGCGCGCGTAGCCCTCCAGCCCGTCGCTCCAGCGGCCGCTGATGCTCACCGGGCCGGGCAGGTGGATCAGCGCGTGCGTGTCGGTGGCCCAGGGGCGCACGGCCAACAGCATCGAGTCGGCCAGGCGCTCCCATTCGGCGCGGGACGGGCTGGGGTGCACGATCACCTCTCCAAGCGCAGCGTGACGATCTGGAACGGGCGCAACGACAGCTGGACCGCGTTGCCCCGCGACGCGACGTCCCGGACCGGCTGTTCCAGCAGGTCGGTCTCGTGCGCCGCGGTCACGTCGAAGTCGGCCGACACCAGCGCGCGGGCGCGGCCGCCGCGCGACTCGTAGAGCCGGACGATTACTGCGCCGGACCGGTCGTCGGCCAGCTTCACCGCCTCCACCACCACGTTCGGGTTGTCCACCGACACCAACGGCTTGCCCCGCAAGCGATCGGACGCCGGCCGCAGCGGCAGCGAGAACGTGTAGCCGGCCATGATCGCGTCACCGAGGTCCGCGGCCGGCCGCAGTCCGTACCGGAACTGGTGCCGGCCCTGGTCGGCATCGGGGTCGGGGCTGTGTGGCGATCGCAGCAGCGACAAACGCACGGTGGTGGCGCGGCCGTCGCAGCTCACGTCGTAGCCGTAGGTGGAATCGGTGACCAGGGCGACGCCCCAGCCGTGCTCGGCGACGTGCACGAAGCGGTGCGCCCACTGCTCGAAACGGGCTGCGTCCCAGCTGGTGTTCTCGTGCGTGGGCCGTTTGACGTGCCCGAACTGGATCTCGGCGGCGACCTCCGCCGCGAGCACGTCCAGCGGCCAGGCCGCCTTGAGCACCGTGTCCCGTTCCTGCCAGTCGATATCGGTGTCGACCTCCAGCAAACGCGAACCCGCCGCCAGCCGCAGATCCTGCACGATCACCGACCGCCTGGTCTCCCGCCGGACCCGCACCGTCGCCACCAACGGCCCGTCGTCGACCAGTTCCACCGAGACCGCGGTGTCCAGGTCCCGGCGGACGCGACGGTAGGACGCGTCCAGGTTCCAGGCGCTCCACTTGACCGGATCGTCCGGATGCAGCTGAAGCAGGTTGCCGGCCGCCCCGGGGGCGATCGCCTCACGACCGGTGGCGTGGTCCCGCACCGACCGGACCAGCCCCTGCTCGTCGATCCGCACCGCGATCAAGCCGTTGTCCAGCACGAACTTTCCGGTCGCCCGCACCGGGTGGGCGTTGAACTCCAGGAAACCGCCGACCCCGAGCGCCGGCGCCCGGCCGAAGGCCGCATACCGCCCGTCGGACAGCCGTTGCCCGCCGACCGGCGGCGCTGACGAGACGATCACGACTTCGCGGCGTTCGACCGGAGCGGCGTTGAGTAGCGCCTCGCCCTCGCCCGCGCTGGCGGAGATCACCGCATCCAGTCCACTGTGGATCTCGGAGTACGCCTGTTCGGCCTCTCGGTGCACCCAAGCGATCGAGGAGCCGGGCAGGATGTCGTGGAACTGGTGCAGCAGCACCCGTTTCCACAGCGCGTCCAGCTCCTCGTGCGGATAGGGTGTGCCGAGCCGGACCGCGGCCGACGCCGCCCACAGCTCGGCGTGGCGCAACAAGGCCTCGCTGCGGCGGTTGCCACGTTTGGTTCGGGCCTGGCTGGTGTAGGTGCCGCGATGGGTCTCCAGGTACAGCTCGCCCCGCCACACCGGCGCGTCCGGGTACTCGGCCCGTGCCTCGCGGAAGAACTCCGACGGCGAGCCGATCCGGACCTTGGGCGATCCCTCCAGGTCACGCAGCCGCCGGGCCCGCTCCATCATCTCGCGGGTCGGCCCGCCGCCGCCATCGCCGAAGCCGAACGGCACCAGCGACCGGGTGCCGACGCCCTTCTCCGCGTAGTTGGCCGCCGCGTGGGCCAGCTCCGCCCCGGTCAGCTCGGCGTTGTAGCTGTCCACCGGTGGGAAGTGGGTGAAGATTCGGGTGCCGTCGATGCCCTCCCACCAGAAGGTGTGGTGCGGCAGCCGGTTGGTCTCGTTCCAGGACAGCTTCTGGGTCAGGAACCACTCGGCCCCGGCCAGCCGGGCCAGCTGCGGATAGGCCGCGGTGTAACCGAAAGAGTCCGGTAGCCAGACGCCATCCGTGCGCACCCCGAACTCGTCGAGGAAGAACCGCGAGCCGTGCACGAGCTGCCGGGCCAGTGCCTCGCCGCCGGGCAGGTTGCCGTCGGCCTCCACCCACATGCCGCCGACCGGGACCCAGTTGCCGGCCTTCACCGCGGCCCGGATCCGTTCGTACACCACCGGTTGGTGCTCCTTGAGCCACGCGTACTGCTGCGCCGAGGAGCAAGCGAACACCAGTTCCGGATACTCCTCGGCCAGCGCCACGATGTTGGTGAACGTTCGCGTGCACTTGCGGATCGTCTCCCGGATCGGCCACAGCCAGGCGGAGTCGATGTGCGCGTGCCCGATGGCGACCAGCGTGTGCTCGGACTCGTGGGCCTTGCGGGACAACAACGGGGCCAACAGGGCGCGGCCCTCGGCGAACGGGAGGTCGATGCAGCGGTCCAGGGTTCGCAGGATTTCGTGCCGGCGCGGGGTGTGCACCGGTAACACGTGCATGAGCTGGGACAGCACCTCGACGTCGTGCATCAGGTGCCACACGTCCTCGTCGCGCACGGCCAGATCCGCCTGCCGCAAGACATAAAGGTGCTCGTCGCCGGCCGTTTCCAACGAACCGTACTGGGTGCCACGGGCGGCGCTGGCGACGATGGGCGGATTAGCCGCGGCCTCGACCACCAGCCGCACCTCGGGGCCGACGACCGGCAGGCTGCGATGGTACGGGTGCAGGCCCTGCACCGGATTGCCCTCTGTGTCCAGGACAAGCGCCTCGGCCTGGCCGCCCGGACCTCGGGTGAGGTCGAAGCCGAGGTCGAACACGGCCTCCACCCGCCGGCCGGCCCACTCGGCCGGAATCCGGCCGGAGACCTCGAACCTGGTGGTGGACCAGGGTTTTCCCCAGGTGTCGCCGATGCTCAGCGGGGTCACGTCCAGGGCGGTCCGCTCCGAGTGCAGGGCGGGGTGGAGACGTTCGGCGAGGAACTTGGCGATGCGCTCCTCGACGATCTTGCGGTCGTCGTGCATGCGGGGGCGACCTCCGGCTCAGGGAGCTTCGAGACCTCCGTCCGGCCGGCGCACCCGTGCCGACCAGCGTTCGTGCAGGAACTTCGTGGGCGGGAACTTCGCCGCCGCGACCTCGTCGATGTCCACACCCCAGCCCGGTTGGTCGGACGGGTACAGGTGACCGTCGCGAACCACCGGCGTGCCGGGGAAAACCTCGTGGGTGGCCTCGTTGTAGGTGTGGGACTCCTGGTAGCCGAACGCCGGCGTGGACACGTCCACGGCCAGGTTGGCGGCCACGCCGACCGGCGAGATGTCGCCGGGGGAGTGGAAGGCGGTGCGCACGCCCAGCAGTTCGGCCAGGGCGACCAGTTTGCGGGTCGGGGTCAGGCCGCCGATCGCGGACGTGTGCAGCCGCAACAGGTCCACGCCGCCGTCCTTGATCAGCCGGGCCGCGTCGGTGACCGAGCCGAGCTGCTCGCCGACCGCGATCGGCACCGGCGAGGCCGCCCGCACGGCCGGCAGCTGGTCGTAGTGCTCGGGCGGGATCACGTCCTCCAAAAAGGACAGTGCGTACGGCTCCAGCGCCCGGGCCAGCACGATCGCCTGCTTCGGCGTCAGCCGGCTGTGCACGTCGTGCATCAGGCTGACATCACCGAGTCGTTCCCGGGCGGCGGCGAACAGTCGGGGAGTGTCGTTGAGGTACTGGCGGACGTCCCAGCCGTCGGGATGCGGCGACCGAGGGTAGCCGCCTCGCGAGCCGGGCGCGCCGTAGGTGCCGAGACCGGGGCCGCCGACCTGGAGCCGCACGTGCCGATATCCCTGTTCCAGCAACGCCTCGGCCGCGTCCAGCGTCTCGTCGGCGGTCGCGCCGGCGGCGTGGGAGTAGACCTCGATGCCGGCCCGGCTGCGCCCGCCGAGCAGTTCGTACACCGGCAGGCCGGCACGCTTGCCCATGATGTCCCACAGCGCCTGGTCGATGCCCGACAGCGCGTTGTTCAGCACCGGACCGTTGCGCCAGTAGGCCGAATAGTGGATGAGCCGGGTGATGTCCTCGATGTCGGCCGGGCTGCGGCCGATCACCAGCGGCCCCATGTGCTCGTCCACCGCTGCCGCCACCGCCGCGAACCGCTGCGTGAAGGTGGCGCAGCCCAGGCCGTACAGGCCAGGCTCGGATGTGTCGACCCGGACGACAACGAGCGGGATACCTTCCGGCGCAGTGACAATCGCGCGGACAGCCGTGACCTTCAGCGAGTCACGCGGCGCCCACGGCGGTAGAACCTCCGGCAGTCCGGTCACTATGCCCCCTGTTCCAGCCGGGAAATGCGCATGTAGCCGGCCGACGTCTGTCGCTTTTGGACAGTCACCGGCAGCACCAGCAGCTGTGTCTCGGTCGCCGCACCGGTCACGCGTTCGTGCAGCAGGGTCATCGTCTGCCGGCCCATGTCCCGGGCCGGCAGGGAAATCGCCGCCGCGGTCAGCGGCAGCACGTCGAAGGGGCCGGCGTCGTCCATACAGGCCAGGTCGATGTCGCCGGGCACCTCAAGGCCCAGCGCCACGAGGTCCTGCGCGACGGTGGCCAGCGCATAACCGTTGGAGCACAACAATATCGTCGGCGGCTGGCTGCCCCGCAACAGCTCGTTGAGCATCGCCCGCCGGGCCTCGGCCGACTGCTCCCGGTAGCGGCGCAGCACCGTGAGGTCGGGGCGGACCGGAATGTTGTGCTCCCGCAACGCCTGCACATGGCCGGCGAGCCGGTCTCGGATGCTGGTCACGTCGATCTCGTCCCACAGCGTGGCGATCGTCCGGTGTCCGGCCTCGATCAGCGCGGTCGTCAGCTCGCGGCCGACCGCCATGTTGTCCGCCACCACGGCATCCGTGGCCAGATCGGGACGGTACCGGTCGACCATCACCAGCGGCACGCCTCGCCGCCGCGCCTCGGCGTACGGGGTGATCACCGTCGACCCCTCGGCCGGGTACACGATGATCCCGCTGACCTGGTGCTCCAACGCGTTCCAGAGCACTTTCTCCTCGCGCGCCGGATCGTTCTCGCAGTGGTTGAGGAACAGCCGATAGCCCAGGTCGGCGCAGACTTCCTCGATGCCGGTGAGGATCTGGCCGACGTGCGGACCCTGGTTCTGCAACACGCAGGCGATGGTCTTGTCCGACGGCGCCGACGCGGCCGGCGGCCGGTCGGCGACGAAGGTGCCCTGCCCGCGGCGGCGCACCACATAGCCCTCGTTGGCCAGGTCGTTCAAGGCGCGCACGGCCGTGGCGTGGCTGACGTTGAAGCGTTCGCAGATCTCCCGCTGGGTGACGAACGGCCGGCCCGGCGCGTACTCGCCGGCGGCGATCGCGGCCAGCAGCTCGCGCTTGACCTGCTGGTAGAGCGGGGGCTTGTCGCCGCCGGTCGCCGCTGCCATCCGGGTTCGCCCTTCGAGATCACCTGGCTGGAACCGGGCCACTTTAGCATGTCTAACGCGACCTAGAACCAGGCATGACCGAATCTGGACCGGTCCCGCTTGGCCTATTGACCGGTTAAATGGCCGTAACTATGGTCTGGCTCACTCGACCGAGGGACAGCCGACTTGGCGGAGGACGTCATGGGCACAAAGTGGTGCGGCGGAAGAGTCCTGGCGGTGGTGGCGGCCCTGGCCCTGCTCACCACGGCCTGCGGCGGCGGTGGCTCCGGCGACGGGACCACGCTGTCGATGTGGACGTTCAAACAGACCCACGTCAAAGCCCTGGAGGCGGCCGCGGCCAAGTTCAAGGCGCAGACCGGCATCACGGTGAACATCACCGCCTACACGCCGGACGACACCTTCACCAGCAAGGTCCAGAGCGCCGCTGCCAGCCACAACGTGGCTGACGTACTGGAATTGCACGCCGCCGGCGAGGAGCGGGTGCTCGGTGGGGCCGGCATCGTCAGCGATCTCTCGCCCGACGTGAACGACCAGTACAAGAGCCGGTTCCTCAAGGGCACCGCGGACGCGGGCCTGATCACCGACAAGGTGTACCAGGACTCCCTGAAGCCCAAGGCGACCGACCCCGGTGTCCAAAAGGGACAGTTGTACAGTGTGCCCTTCACCGCCGGCACCTTCGGCATCGTCTACGCCAGCAAGCCACAGCTCAAGGCGGCCGGCATCGACGCGTCGAAGCCGCCGGCCAGCTGGCAGGAGCTGATCTCCTGGCTGAAGGCCACGCACGACAAGGACCCGGCCGGCGGCGGTATCACGGTCGGCCTGAAGAGCTCGTCCACCGGCTTCGACTGGGCGATGGAGCCGCTGGCCTACGCGCTGCTGGGCCAGCAGGACTTCCAGGCGCTGTACGGCACCGACAAGGCCAAGGCGTGGGGCAGTCCCAACGGCCAGAAGGTGCTGGACCTGTACAACCAGCTCACGCCGTACTGGACGGCCGGCACGCAGACGCTGGGCATCGACGACGCCGACCGCGCGTTCGCGCAGGGCAAGTCGGCCTTCGACATCGGCGGCACGTTCACCATCTCGGCCATCCAGCAGAACGGCATGTCGGCCGACGACATCCTGTCCTTCCCGATCCCGCCGGCCGACGGCAGCGTCACCAGCGACCTCAAGCTCGCGCCGATCGCCCTGACCGCCCTGTCGGTGTCCTCGCAGACGGCGAACCGGGACGCGGCGCTGAGGTGGGTGGACTTCCTGACGCAGAAGGAACAGGCCGGCGCGTTCGCGCAGGCGGCGCTGGACCTGCCGGCCACCGATCTCGGCGCGGACGCGGCCAAGCAGGTCGGGCCGTACCTGAGCGCAATGGAGACTGCGTTCGGTACCGGCGCGAACGCCTACGACCCGAGCGCCACCACGTTCAAGGGCTCGACCTGGGACATCGAGAACGCCGGCGACATCCTGGTGAAGATGTCGCCGCTCAAGGAATTGGACCCGGCTGCGACCAACGCCCAGCTCGGCACCTACAACACCGCCGCGAACAGCGGGAAGTAGCCGATGGCGGCGCGTGTCCGGAGCCGGGAGGCTTTGACCGGTTATATCTTCGTGCTGCCGGCGGTGGCCCTGTTCGCGGTGATGGGCCTCTACACCGTCGGCTACGGGCTGGCCCTCAGCTTCGCCCGGTGGAACGGCTTCACCCCTACCTGGACCTGGGTGGGCATCGGCAACTACCTGGACGTGCTCTACCGGGACCCGACCATCGCGCCGATCGTGCAGGGCGCGGCGGTGCGGACCGTGGTGGTGATGATCGGGGTGCCGCTGCTCACGGTGCTGATCGGCTTCCCGCTGGCGGTGGCGCTGAACCGGATCACCTGGCTGCGGTCGGCGTTCCGCACGGTGTTCTTCCTGCCGCAGGTGACCGCCGGCATCGCGCTGTTCTACGCCTGGACGTACGCGCTGCAGCCGGACGGCTCGCTCAACTTCATCCTGCGCAGCCTGGGGTTGGGTTCGCTGTCCCAACCCCAGGGCTGGCTGGGCAATCCGGCGACCGCGCTGCCCACGCTGATCGTGGTGATGTCGTGGGGCGCGGTGCCGGTGGCGATGGTCCTGTACCTGACCGGGTTGCAGTCCATCGACCAGGCCGTGCTCGACGCGGCCACCGTGGACGGAGCGGGTGGCCTGCGCACGATGCGGTCCATCATCTGGCCGCTGCTGCTGCCGATCACCGGCGCGGTGATCATGCTCAACGTCCGGGATGCCTTGCAGGGCTTCCAGATCTTCCTGCTGATGACCAACGGCGGCCCCGGCGGGCACACGCTGGTGCTCGGGCTCGAGTCGTACAACCTGGCGTTCTTCTCCGGGTTCAAGCCGACCCTGGGCCTG
Organism: Kutzneria sp. CA-103260; assembly: GCF_018263855.1. Lineage (GTDB taxonomy): Bacteria > Actinomycetota > Actinomycetes > Mycobacteriales > Pseudonocardiaceae > Kutzneria. The sequence goes on from NZ_CP073318.1 coordinate 322,707, forward strand.
TCCAGCGCGCTGGGCTGGATCATGTTCGTGATCGCGCTGCTGCTGGCGCTGGTCAACCTGCGGGCGCTGCGGAGCCGCACGTGAGGGCCCGGGTGGTCGTCTACGTGCTGCTCACGGGGTACGCGCTGATCAGCCTGTATCCGTTCCTGCTCATGGTGTCCGGGGCGTTGAAGGACAGCAAGGAGATCCTGCTCGACGGGCACCTGATCCCGTCGAATCCGACCCTGGCGACGCTCATCCACACCTGGGGTGAGCTGCACTTCTTCACCTACTTCGGGAACAGCCTGATCGTCACCGGGTTCACCACGCTCGGCGTGCTGGTGGTGTACTCGCTGGCCGGCTACGCCTTCGCGGTGCTGCGGTTCCCCGGGCGCACGCTGCTCTACGGCATGTTCGTGGCGCTGCTGTTCGTGCCCGGCGTGACGGTGTTGCTGCCGGTGGTGATCCTCCAGCAGAAGCTGGGACTGATCGGCACCTTCCCCGGCATCATCCTGCCGTTCGTCAACGGCACCGCGCCGCTGTCCATCATGTTGCTCACCAACAGCTTCCGGTCGGTGCCGGGGGAGCTGAAGGAGTCGGCCCGCTGCGACGGGGCCGGCGAGCTGCGCACCTTCTGGTCGATCTACCTGCCGGTCTCACGGCCGGCGCTGATCACCATCGCGCTGCTGACCGCCGTGCCCACCTGGAACGAGTACGTGCTGACCAGGGTGTCGCTGAACGACGCGTCGCGGTACACGCTGCCGCTGGCGCTGCAGAACCTGAACTCGTCCACCGCACCGCAGGAGAACGTGCTGATGGCCGCATCGCTGATCATCGTGATCCCGGTGATCATCCTTTTCGTGCTGCTGCAACGGTATTTCGTGAACGGCCTGCAGGGCGCGGTGAAGGGCTGATGCGGGTCCTGGTCACCGGGGCCGGCGGCATGCTCGGCGCCGAGATCGTCGAGCAGCTCGCCGGCCACGAAGTCCTGGCCCACGACCGCCATGTCGGCGACCTGCGGGACCGCGAGCAGCTGGAGCCGCTGCTGGCCGGGCTGGACGCGGTGGTGCACGCCGCCGCGCTGCCGTCCCCGCTCAGCGCGGCCGAGCCGGAGGTGTTCGGCAACAACGTGGACGCCACGTTCCAGCTGCTGGACGCCGCCGGCCGGGCCGGGGTGAAGCGGATCGTCTACGTGTCAAGCCTTTCCGCCGTCGGACTGGCCTGGTCCAGCCGGCCGCAGTCGCCGGTGTTCGCGCCGGTGACCGAGCGGCACCCGTACGTCGGCGACGATGTGTACGGGCTGTCCAAACTGGTTGGCGAGCTGATCGGGGAGACGGTCAGCCGGCGTTGGGGCAGCGAGGTGATCAGCCTGCGGTTCCCGTTCATCGGCACCGGCGAACGGCTTCGTGGGCACCTGGAATACGTGCAGCGCGATCCCGGCGCGGACCGGGCGTCGCTGTGGAGCTGGATCGACACCCGCGACGCCGGCCGGGCGGTGATCACCGCGCTGACCGCCCGGGTCGAGGGACACGCGCTGGTCAACGTGGCGGCGCCGGACACGACCTCGCTGGTGCCGACCGTGGAACTGATGCGCCGGTACCACCCGACCACCCGACTGGATGGCCCGCTCGACGGGTTCGCCGTACCGTTCTCCCTGGGGCTGAGCCGGGAACTGCTCGGCTTCACGCCCGTGCACGCCTGGCGTCCGATGAATGGGGGCACATGAAAACCGCGCTCGTGGTTCGTGGCGGCTGGCCGGGGCACGTCCCCGTCGAGGCCAGCGACCGCTACGCCGGGGAGCTCCGCGCCCTCGGCTATCAGGTGACAACCTCGGACACCCTGGACAGCTATCTGGACGCCGAGCTGTTGGGCCGGACGGACCTCATCGTGCAGTGCTGGACGATGGGCGAGATCACCGGGCCGCAGGTGGAGGGGCTGACCGCGGCGGTGCGGGCCGGCACCGGATTCGCCGGCTGGCACGGGGGAATCGTCGACTCGTTCCGCACCGAGACCCGGTACCAGCTGATGACCGGCGGGCAGTTCGTCTACCACCCGCCCCAGTTCGTCGACTACACGGTGCGCGCCGACGGGACGAAGTTCGACGTGCACACCGAGCAGTACTACGTGCACACCGATCCGGCGGTGGAGGTGCTGGCGGTGACCGACTTCGTCGAGGACGGCACCACACTTCCGGTCACCTGGACCCGGAAATGGGGCGACGGCAGGGTTTTTGTCACCACCATCGGCCACAAGCTGGACGACTTCGACGTGCCCGAGGTGGACCGGATGATCATCGAGGGGATGTCATGGGCGACGCGTTGAGGATCGGCATCGTCGGCGCGGGAAACATCAGCGGCCAGTACGTCAAGACGTTGCCCCGCCTGGACAACGTGCTGATCACGCGGATCGCCGACATCGACGCTTCGAAGGCTTCGTCGTTGGCCGCCGAGGCCGACGTCATCGCGTGCACGCCGGAGGAGCTGTACGCGGCGGCCGATGTGGACATCGTGCTCAATTTGACGATTCCCTTGGCCCACGCCGAAGTCGCGCTGGCGGCCATCCGCGCGGGCAAGCACGTGTACGGCGAGAAGCCGTTGGCAGCGGACACTTCGTCGGCCCGATCAGTGTTGGACGCGGCCCGTGCGGCTGGCGTTGTCGTCGGGTGCGCGCCGGACACCGTGCTGGGCACCGGTGTGCAGACGGCCCGGGCCAGCCTGGACGCCGGTGACATCGGTGTTCCTGTTGCGGCGACGGCGTTCATGACCACGCCGGGCCACGAGCGTTGGCACCCGGCCCCGGAGTTCTACTACGAGCCCGGCGGTGGTCCCTTGCTGGACATGGGGCCGTACTACCTGACCGCGCTGGTGACGCTGCTCGGGCCGGTGCGGCGGGTGGTCGGCATGTCGTCGGCACCCCGGGCCACCCGGGTCATCGGCAGCGGACCCCGGGCCGGGACGAGCATTCCGGTGCGGGTGGCCACGCATGTGACCGGTGTGCTGGAGCACGTCGGCGGCGAGCTGTCCACGCTGATGATGAGCTTCGACATCTGGGGCGCGCAGCTGCCGCGGATCGAGGTGTACGGCACCGAGGGCAGTCTGTCCGTGCCCGACCCCAACGGCTTCGCCGGCACTGTCCAGATTTTCCGCGAGGAGTGGGTGGACCTGCCGGTACGGGCCGGCTACCCGGACGCCGGACGGGGCTTCGGCGTCTCCGACATGGCACGGTCCATTGTGGAGGGAACGCCCCACCGGGCCGGTGGGGACCTGGCGTACCACGTGCTGGACGTGATGGAATGCCTGCTGCGGGCGGCCGAGACCGGCACGTCCGTGGCGATCTGCAGCACCTGCGAGCGACCGGCGGCGGTGACGGCATGAAGATCGGCATGATCGGCTACGCCTTCATGGGGGCGGCGCACTCGCACGCCTGGCGCACCGCCGGCCGCTTCTTCGACCTGCCGGTCACGCCTGAGCTGGCCGTGGTGTGCGGGCGGTCCAAGGACAAGGTCGAGGCCGCGGCGGCCAAGTACGGCTGGGCGGAGGCGGCCACCGACTGGCGGGCCGTGATCGACCGGCCGGACCTCGACGTGATCGACATCTGCACGCCGGGCGACAGCCACGCCGAGATCGCCATCGCCGCTCTCGAAGCCGGCAAGCACGTGCTGTGCGAGAAGCCCCTGGCCAACACGGTCGAAGAGGCCGAGCGCATGGTGGCCGCGGCGGCCTCCGCAAGGGGCCGTTCGATGGTGATGTTCAACTACCGCCGCGTGCCGGCGTTGGCCCTGGCGCGTCAGCTGGTCGCCGCCGGCCGGATCGGGGTCGTGCGGCAGGTCCGGGCCCAGTACCTCCAGGACTGGTTGGTGGACCCCGACTTCCCGCTGACCTGGCGGCTGGACGCGGCCAGCGCCGGCTCCGGCGCGCTCGGGGACCTCGGCGCGCACAGCATCGACATGGCCCAGTTCCTGACCGGGCAACGGATTTCCGCCGTCGGTGGCGTGCTGGAGACGTTCGTCGACTCCAGGCCCAAGCTCGACGGCTCCGGCCGGGGGCCGGTCACCGTCGACGACGCCGCGGTGTTCACCGCCCGCTTCGACGGCGGCGCGCTCGGCGTGTTCGAGGCGACCCGGTTCGCCACCGGCCGCAAGAACGCCATGCGGATCGAGGTCAGCGGCTCGCTGGGAACCCTGTCCTACGACCAGGAAGCCATGAACGAGCTCCAGTTCTACGACGGCGCCGAGGACGCCCGGACCGCCGGCTTCCGGCGGATCCTGGTCACCGAGTCGACGCATCCGTATATGGACGCGTGGTGGCCGCCCGGGCACATCATCGGCTACGAGCACACGTTCATCCACCAGGTGCGGGACTTCGTGACCGGGGTGGTGGCGGGCACGGAGCTTTCGCCGTCGTTCGAGGAGGGTCTGCAGGTGCAGCGGGTGCTCGACGCCGTGCAACAAGGCATTTCACTGAGGGGTGTGTGATGGTTCGTCCCGTGACGCTGTTCACCGGGCAGTGGGCCGACCTGCCGTTCGAGGAGGTCTGCCGGCTGGCTTCGGGCTGGGGTTACGACGGCCTGGAGGTCGCCACCTGGGGTGACCACTTCGACGTGCAGGCGGCCCTGGCCGACGACTCGTACCTGCCGAAGTTCAAGGAAACCCTGGCCCGGCACAACCTTCAGTGCTGGACCATCTCGTGCCACCTGACCAGCCAGGCCGTCTGCGACCACCCCATCGACGAGCGGCACCAGAACATCCTGCACCCCCGGGTGTGGGGCGACGGCGATCCCGAAGGCGTGCGGCAGCGGGCCGCCGCCGAGATCGCCGACACCGCCCGCGCTGCGGCGAAGCTGGGCGTCAGCACGGTGGTTGGCTTCACCGGCTCCTCGATCTGGCACACCCTGGCGATGTTTCCGCCGGTGCCGGATTCGATGATCGAACGCGGCTACGCCGACTTCGCCGATCGGTGGAACCCGATTCTCGACGTCTTCGACGAGGTCGGCGTCCGCTACGCGCACGAGGTGCATCCCGGCGAGATCGCCTACGACTACTGGACCACCGCGCGGACCCTGGAGGCCATCGGCCACCGGCCGGCGTTCGGGCTCAACTTCGACCCGAGTCATTTCGTGTGGCAGGACCTGGATCCGGTCGGGTTCCTCTACGACTTCCGGGATCGGATCTATCACGTCGACTGCAAGGAGTCGGTCAAGCGGTTCAACGGCCGCAACGGTCGGCTCGGCTCGCACCTGCCGTGGGGGGATCCGCGGCGTGGATGGGACTTCGTGTCGACCGGGCATGGGGATGTGCCGTGGGAGGCGTGCTTCCGGATGCTCAACAGCATCGGCTATGAGGGGCCGATCTCCGTGGAGTGGGAGGACGCCGGTATGGACCGGCTTACGGGCGCGCCGGATGCCCTGGCGTTTGTGCGGTCGATGACCCGTATCGAGCCGCCCGAGGCGTCCTTCGACTCGGCGTTCAGCTCCTGACCCCTCACCCCCCATTTTCTGCCACATGTGGACCACATTCGACGCCAGTAGTCGAATGTGGTCCACATGTGGCGTCGGGGGTGGGGCAGTGCGAGTTGCGGATTCTCCGCGAGTCCCGCTCTCGGGCAGGCGAGTTGCTGGTTCCGCGTGGTGTGTGTGGTTTGGGTGTCCGCCCGCCGCCCTTCTTTACCCCAGCGGGACTCGCGCCTAGCCGGTTACCGAGGTCAGGTGGCGGGGGCGGGTGCCGATGCCGGCGTCGCGGGCGCGGGCGATGGCCTCGGCGCGGTCGGCGGCGCGCAGCTTGGTGAAGATGGCCGAGATGTGGTTGCTGACGGTCTTGGGGGCCAGCTGCAGCTGGCGGGCGATGGCCGAGTTGGAGCGGCCGTCGGCGATGAGGTCGAGGACCTGGCGTTCCCGGCGGGTGAGCTCGGGGAAGGCCTCCTCGGCCCGTTGCGCGGGGGCGGTGAGCAGTTGGGTGACCCGCTGGGCCACGCCCTCGCCGAAGATGGCCTCGCCGGCGGCGACGCCACGCACGGCCCGGACGATCTCGGCGGCCTGGGCGGACTTCAGCAGGTAGCCGCGGGCCCCGGCGTGGATGGCCTGGTAGATCGAGTCGTCGTCCTCGGCGAGGGTGAACACCAGCACCCGCCCGCCGGGCACGGACCGCAGCAGCTCGCGGACGGCGGCGGCGTCGAAGTCGGTCACGATGAGGTCGGGCCGGTGCATGGCGGCGGCCCGGACGGCGGCGGCGGTGTCCTCGGCCTCGGCGACGACCCGGATGTCGGGCTCCGACGCCAGCACCGCGCGCAGCCCGTTGCGCACGATGTCGTGACTGTCGGCGAGAACGACCGAGATGCTGCCCATGTTTCGCAGCTTGGCGCGACGGTTCCCAACCGCGCCAGACCTGGTTCACAAAATGGGTCAACTTACCCATACGGCATGGGTAAACCGAGTCAATGTCGGCGCAGTCCGGCCACGTACATGTCCACGAACAGGTCCATCGCGTCGTTCACGGCGGCCAGGTCGCCGGTCGCGAGCAGGTCCAGCAGCAGGCCCCGGGTGGCGGCCAACCCCAGCCTGGCATGCGCGAGGGCCGTCCGCTCGTCGAGTCCGTGACTCCTGGCCAGGGCGGCCAGCGGCGCCAGCCACGCGGTGACCACCTCGGGCAGCAGCGCCTCGGTGCCGGGACGACCCTGCAACGCCTGGCCGTACAGCTCGAAGAACAGCCGCTCGTTGGGGTACAGCGCCGGGTCGGTGAACCGCCGCCAGAAGGCTTTGGCCAGTTCAGCGGGGTCGAGGGTGTCGTCCAGGTCGGCCAGGGCCGCCCGCTGCCGGGCCTCGACCTCGCGGACGATCTCCACCAGCAGGCCCTCCATGGAGCCGAAGTGGTAGATCAGCATCCGGTGGCTGGTGCCCAGCTCGGCGGCCAGCTGGCGCAGGCTGCGCCCGGTCACGCCGGTCCGCGACAGGTGGTCGACCGCCGCGTCCAACAGCTTGCGCTTTGGCTCCTTGCGCTCCATTGAACCAGATGGTACATGTACCACTTGGTACATCTGGGGAGGGGTTATGGGAGCCAAGAGGGTCGATGCCCGGGCGCACACCACGGCCAGCCCGGCGGCGGTGCACGCCCTGCTCTGCGACGGATCGACCTGGCCGTCGTGGAGCCGGATCGAGACCTTCGACCTGGAGCGGGCCGGCGCCGACGGCGGGGAGACCGTCGGCGCTGTCCGAAACTTCCGCACCGGCCGCTACTTCATGCGGGAACAGGTCGTGGAGATCGTGCCGGACCGGCGGTTCAGCTACACCCTGCTGTCCGGGCTGGCGCTGCGCGGCTATCGGGCCGACGTCGACCTCACTCCGGCCGACGGCGGCACCGACATCCACTGGAGCAGCTCGTTCCGGGCCAAGGTGCCGGGCACGGGCTGGCTCTACCGACGGGCCCTGCAGCGCATGACCGAGGGCTTCGCGCAGGACCTGGCTACGGGGTCAGCAGCTCGATGAGCTCGGGGTGACCTTCGTGCTCGGCCCAGCCCGCGGGGGTCGCGTCGAACCTGGCGTCGTGGATCGAGGGGTCGGCGCCGAGTTCGAGCAGCAGCAGGACCAAGGGTCGGTTGCCGTCGGCGGCGGCGTGGTGCAGGGCCGTGGACCACGGCTGTTCGATGGGCGTGTCGCCGCGGCCGAGGGCGTTGACGTCGAAACCGAGCTCGACCAGCCGGCGGACGGCGTCGAGGCGGCCGTTGGCGGCGGCCCACACCACCAGCCCGGGCCGGGCGGCCCGAGCCTGGTCGGCCATCGACGGATCAGCTTCGCCGCCACCCAACACGGCGGCCACGAACTCCGACACCGGATCCAGCGCGGGGGCCGGGGCGCCGGCGGACTTCAGGTAGGCGGCGATGTCGTTGTTGCCGTTCAACAACGCCAGCCGGACGACGCCGTCGGGGAACTCCACGCCGTTCTCCACCAGCAGCTGGACCCGGGCCTGCTGGTTGTGGCTCACGGCCCACAACAGCTGGCCCTGCACCAGTTCCACCGGTGACTGGAGGGACAGCCGCGCCCGCCACGGACCACCTTCGCCACGGCCCAAGCCGTAACGGAACAGCAGCCGCAGATGCGAGTCGTCGACGCCGAACATGCGGTTGTACAAGGCCTGTCCGTCGTTGGGCTCGGCCCCGGCCCGCAGCAGCAACTCGGCCAGCTCCAGCGACTGGGGATGCCGGGGTTGCCGAACCGGCCCCTGCTCACCTTCCCCGAACGCCCCGGTGAGCAGGGTGAACGGCGTGGTCAGACCGCCCCACAGATAGCCGGTGTCGGGATTTCCCCCGGCTGCCAACAGGATCCGCGCCGTCCGCAGCGGATCGCGTTGACTGACCCGTGCGTACGCCAGGTAGCACAACGGTTCCCACAGATGCGGGCCGCCTTCGCGCCGGGCCAACGACCGGTCGGACGCCAGCAGTTGCGCGACCCGGTCAGCGTCGCCGGCGGCCGCGGCGGCCCAGATGTCCGGCTCCGCCGGCAGGACGGCGGCGGCCCAGCGGGCCGGGTCGTCCTCGGGGGAGTAGGTCAGGCAGGCCAGCCGGCAGAACTCGTCCGACGGCGAGCCCCCGACCGGCTGGCCGGTGCGCCGCGGCCAGCGGTAGCGGTCGATGACGTCCAGGTGTTGGCGGAGCTTGGCCCAGCTGGCGAACCCGTACTCACGGGCGACCACCAGCTGGGCCGTGGCCAGCGGAAACGACTCACCAACGGTCCCGTAGGAGCGGTGCACCCGGGCCAGCGCCTCGGCGTCCCCGGCGCGCACTGCCCGGTGCAGGGCACGGGCCTGGTGCCGCAGATGTTCCAGGCTGGGGTCGTCGGGCAACGAAACGGTCGGCATGCCGACCTCCCTTCACACGCCTGCTGTCCGCATCGCCAGGCTGAAAGGAGGTACCGGCAACAAAACCAGGGAACCGCTCAGGCGGGCTGAGCCCTTTCCGCGGACCGGTGGCTCCCTGCGAGCCGCCCCCGACGATAGCGCATCTCACTCGGCCGCATAGTCCTTGGCGCTGAAGGTCCGCAGCACCGGTCCACACGCGGCGGCCGCGGCCAGCGCGACCAGGAAGCCGGCGGCCGCCGGCGCGAGGAGCCAGAGGTTGAGCAGAGCCTCGCCACGGCCGGAGATGGCTCGGGCGACGCCGAGCAATCCGACGCCGACGAGCACACCGGCCAGGCTGGCGCCCAGCGTGGCCACCAGAACCGGCAGCACGACCTCGCGCCGCAACGCCCGCGCGAGCACCCGCACCGGCGTGCCGGCGGCGATCAGGGCGCCGAACGTGCGCCGCCGGTCGATCACCGAGCCGACCGCGGCCACCGCCGCGCTGGCTCCGCTCAGCAAAGCCATCAGCGCCAGCCCGATGGCCGTCGCCCGACGCAGGTCGGCCATCCGCGTGACCCCGTGGCTGCTGTCCCGGACGTTGTCGGCCACCGGCACGTTCGGCAGCACCCGAACCACCGCGGTGTACACGGCGTCCCGATTGGACGGTGTCGTCACGGTCGCCGCCCCGGTCGGTGTGGCGGCCAGGTCTGGGAACACCGCTGGGTCGATGACCATCAGCTCCGCGGAGGCGGAGATCGTGCGCACCGGCACGGACGCCGGCAGCGGCTGGGCCACCGGCGCGTCGTTGGGGACCCGGGCGTTCCGTGTGAACTCCACGTTCCGCACGGCGTCCTTGGAACCCAGCGGGACGTACACCGCCGGCCCGGCCACGCAATCGCTTGCGGACAGTCCGGAGACGACTTTCGCCGCGTCCTGGCACGGCGCGATGATCGTCTGGTAGCTCTGCCGGTAATTGTCCACTGTGGATGTCAGGTAGCCGCTCACCAGCGGTACCACCTCGGCGTCCAGCTTGTGCTCGGCCAACCGCGCCCGCAGTTCGCCGACCGGGTCGGTGTTGCGCCCGACCGAGTCCGCCACGATGGCCGAGTCCTTCCACGGCCCCTGGAACACCGGCACCTGGTCCTCGACACCGGGCAGCATGGTCAACGCCATCGAGCTGGCGAACACCGCCACCACCACGCCGGCCGCCGCGCGGAACGCCGCCACCGGATCGCCGAGCAGCCGTCGCCCGGCCAGCAGCGTGGACGGCTTGCGCCAGCGAGCCACGAAAAGCCGTCCCACCAACGAAGTCACTAGCGGCCCGGCCAGCACCAGCGCCACCCCGACCGCGCCGAGGCCGATCAGCACCACGGTGAACCGGTTCTGGCCGGAGCCCCGGGTGGCGACGTACAGGCCGAGCACGAACACGGCGCCGGCGGCGACCAGCCCCAACAGTCGAGCGGTGCTGATCTTGCGCCGGGACTGCTCGGCCGCCGCCGTCAGCGGTCGCTCGACGACGCGGCGCAGCCCCAGAACCGCCGCCCCGCCAACCAGAACCGGCGCCAGCACGGCGACAAAGGCGACAAAGCCCGGCCCGGACGTGAAGTCACTGGGCAGCCAGGTGCCGCCGCCCCACGGGATCAACGCCGTCAGATGGCTCAGCGGTTCGGCCGCGGCCACGGCGATCACGCTGCCCAGCACGGCCCCGATCACCGTCTCCACCGCGGTCATGGCGATCACCTGCATCGGCGTCGCCCCGGCCAGCCGCAGTGCCGCCAGCCGCCGTTCCCGCCGGGTCGCGGTCAGCCGCGCCGCCGAGGCCACCAGCACCAGACACGGCACGATCAGCACCACCATGCCGATCCTGGACAGCAGGTAGAGCAGGTCGCCGCTGTCCTCGGCGTGGCCGATGTTGCCGGCGAAACCGGGCAGCCCGTAGCCGTAGACCGTGCCCGGGTCGTGGCCGACGATCACCACCAGCTCCTCCGGGTATTCCAGCGCCTGCACGCCGATCTGCCCGACCACCTGTCCCGGGAACCGGTCGCCCAGCTTCTCCGGCGGGTTCGCCTTGACCAGATCGGCCAGGGCCGGCGACAGCAGCACCTGCCCCGGCCCCGGGACCAGCGGCAGGCCGGGGGCCAGGCTCGGCTCGCTCTCGGGATGGGCCTTGGCCACGTCGTAGCGCTCGATCAGCTGGCCGCCGAACTGGTCCTCGTTCTTGGCCACCACCAGCTGGGCCCGGCTGTCCTGCTGGCTCACCGCCTGATCGGTGCTGCGCCAGGCGACCCGGTCGGCCCGCTGCTGCAACGCGTGCGGCGCCGACGCCAGCCACAACACCAGCGACACGCCCAAAGCCACGCCCACGGTGACCAGCGCCGTGCCGATCCGACTGCGGGAGTCGTTACGCAGCACGGCAAACGCGATCCGGAGCACACTCACGCTGCCTCCTTCGTCGGCAGCGCGAGCGCGAAAGACGCTGTGCTGAATGATTCGCTCGCAAGCTCGCTCATGCCGCGTAGACCTCCTGCGCGATGCGACCGTCGCTCAGCTCCACCCGGCGCTTGGCCCGGGCGGCGATCGCGGCGTCGTGGGTCACCACGACAACCGCCGCGTTCGACTCCTCGGCCGAGGTCAGCAGGGCGGACATCATCTCCTGGCCGGTGCGGGTGTCCAGGGCGCCGGTCGGCTCGTCGGCGAAGATCACCCGCGGCCGGTGGGCCAGCGCCCGCGCGATGGCCACCCGCTGCGCCTGCCCACCGGACATCTCACCCGGCCGCCGCCCGGCCAGCCCGTCCAGGCCGAGCTTGTGCAGCCAGACCCGGGCAGTGGAAACGGCATTGGGGCGCGGCACACCGGCCAGCAGCAGCGGCAGCGCGGCGTTCTCCTCGGCGGTCAGCTCGGCCACCAGCATGTTGGACTGGAACACGAAGCCGAACGCGGTCCGTCGCAGCTCGCTGCGCGCCGCCTCGGACAGCGTGCCCACGGACTGCCCGTCCAGGAACACGTCACCGCTGTCCGGCCGCAGGATGCCGGACAACACCTGCAACAGGCTGGTCTTGCCGGAGCCGGACGGCCCAACCACGGCCAGCACCTCGCCGGCCGCGATGTTGATGTCCACGCCGTCCAGGGCGTGCACACCGCCGTACTGCTTGGTCAGGCCCCGCCCCGTGAGCACCGGTGCAGTCACCGTTGTCCCCTCCCGATCGTTGATGTCGGGTTGAGACGGTGCCGGAGCCGGGGCTTCGTGCGCCTCGGCCGGGCAGACCGGGACTGTGGGCCGTCCATCGGCCGAATGACCGATGCCGCGCCGAGCCGGTCGGCCGAGGTCGCGGGCGGGTGTCCGGCCGTAGTGTGTCCTTCGTGGACCGACTGCTGACGGCGCTGCGTGCCCCCTTGTTCATCGGGCTCGGCCTGGCCGCGGTGTACCTGCTGCAGACGCTGCCGTTCCTGCTCTACAGCTGGCGGCTGGCCGGGCTCCCCTTGCAGCTGCTCATCCTGCCGACCTGCGTGGCCGCGGTGATCTGCATCAAGCGCCCGGTGCTGGCGGTCATGGTCGCGACCGTCGCGGCCGGCGTCACCACCGTGGCGGTGCGGGCGCTGCACGTCAACGAGCCGACGATCCTCAGCCCGCTGACGCCGGTCGAGACCGTGGCGTTCCTGATCATCATCATGACGGTGGTGTTCCACGCCGACGCGGTCGCCGCGGTGATCGAGGTCGGCCTGCTGTGCGCCTCGGCCACGTTCGCCCTGCTCTTCCGCGAGAACACCAACCTGTACTCCTCGGAGACGCGGCTCAACTTCGCGCTGTGCGTGGCGGTGGTCGGCATCGCCGTGATGGTCGCCATCTACCTGCGGGCCCGGGACGGCATGCGCCGACGCGCACTGACCGCCGCCGTCACCGACGCGCAGCGGGCCGAGCGGGTGGAGCTGGCCCGCGAGCTGCACGACGTGGTCGCCCACCACGTCACCGGCATGGTCGTGCAGGCCCAAGCGGCGATGGCTGTGTCCGAGAACGACCCCCTGGCCGCGCACCGGCTGCTGCCCGGCATCGTCAACTCCGGCTCCGACGCCCTGACCGCGATGCGCCGGCTGGTCGGCACACTCCGCGAAAGTGAGCCCCTCTACACCGCCACCACCGACCTGGATTCCGACGTGCGGGCCGCCGTCGAGCGGGCCGCGCAGGCCGGTGTGCCGGTACGGCTGCGGATGGAGCTGCCGGACTCGGTGCCACAGGAGGTCGGCCGGTCGGTGCTGCGGCTGGTCCAGGAGTCGCTGACCAACGTGCACAAGCACGCCAACGCGCCGACCGAGGTGACGGTTGAACTGAACCGTACAGTTTCGGGGCTGCGGCTGCTGGTCCGCGACGACGGCATCGGGGGACGGGTCGTGCCGGTCGGCGGATCGGGCGGATACGGTCTGGTCGGCATGCGGGAACGGGTGGAGCTGCTGGGCGGCCTGTTCTCGGCGGGCGAGGTGGACGGCGGCTGGCAGGTGCTGGCCGAGCTGCCGTTGGAGGGGACGAGGTAGTGACGGTCCGGGTGCTGATCGCGGACGACCAGGAGATGGTCCGGGTGGGGTTCCGGATGATCCTCGACAACCAGCCGGACATCGAGGTGGTGGCCGACGTGCCCGACGGGGTGACGGCCCTGACCCGGGCCCGTGAGCTGCGGCCCGACGTGTGCCTGGTGGACATCCGGATGCCTGGCGTGGACGGCCTGGAGGTGACCCGGCAGCTGGCCGGGCCGGGCGTCGCCGATCCGATGAAGGTTGTTGTCGTGACAACCTTCGACCTGGACGAGTACGTCTACGCCGCGCTGGAGAACGGGGCGTGCGGCTTCCTGCTCAAGGACGCCGGGCCGGCGCTGCTGGTGGAGGCGGTGCGGGCGGCCGCCGCCGGCAACGCCCTGATCTCCCCGCAGATCACCCTGCGCATGCTCCAGCACTTCACCCGCCCGCCCGAGGGCTCCGGCGCCGAGCTGGACCTGCTGACCCAGCGGGAGCAGGACGTGGTGCGGGAGGTGGCCCGCGGCCTGACCAACACCGAGATCGCCGGCGTGCTGTTCCTGTCCCTGTCCACGGTCAAGACCCACCTCGCCTCGGTGCAGAACAAGATCGGCGCCCGGAACCGGGTCGAGATCGCCTCCTGGGCCTGGCGCACCGGCCTGGTCACTGCATAGTTTGAATGCGAGGCCGCGCCGGTGCCTGGACCGTCGCCGGATTTCGATCGCCGCAGCCGACGCAACCCACCACCCGGGCCGGATGCGGCGGTCGAAATCCGGCTAGGGAAGGCACCGGTCACGAGCGGCCTCGCCCCGCGCGGAACGCGCGGCATAGACACTGTCACGGCGTAGACCTGTCAAGGGGTGTGGCGCTCCCCGGAGACCCTTAGACGCTTGTATAGGGATTTCCCTAACGGCGGTTCGGCCGCATTCGAAGGCTCCCTCCGGTCGATCGTCAATCCGGCGTATCGACCCTAGGTTTGCCCTTGTGCAGGACGCGCAGCTTGTCGGCGCCATCGCGGAAGGCGACCGGCAGGGGTGGGCTGAGCTCTACGAGAGGTACGCCGACCCCCTCTACACCTACTGTGTCTCACAGTTGCAGGATCGGGACGCCGCCGCCGACGTCCTGCACGACACCCTGATCGTCGCGGCCGAGCGGGTGGCCCAGCTGCGCGATCCGGAGCGGCTGCGCCCCTGGCTGTACGCGATCGCCCGCAACGAGTGCCACCGCCGCCGGCGGGGCCACCGCCGGCTGGTCGCCCTCGAAGAGGCCGGTGACCTGCCGGACTCCGCCGAGGACGTGGACAGCGGTCTGCGGCTGGACGAGCTGCGCCGCCTGGTCCACGACACCGTGGAGGGGCTCAATCCCAGCGAGCGGGAGGTCCTGCAGCTGGCCGGGCAGCATGGCCTGAGCGGCGTGGATCTGGCCGCGGCGCTGGACGTCTCGGTCAACCACGCCAACGCTTTGCTGTCGCGGGCCCGGCAGCAGTTCGAGAAGTCCCTGTCGGCGCTGATCGTGGCCCGCACCGGCCGCGAGGCCTGCGCCGTGCTGGACGACCTGCTGCACGGCTGGGATGGTCGGATGACTCCCTTGCTACGCAAGCGAATCGCGCGGCACATCGACGCCTGCGAGACGTGCGGGGAGAACAAGCGGCGGCGGGTCAACGCCAAGCAGTTGCTGGCCCTGATCCCGCTGCTGGCCGCCGGCGGCGAGATCACCGACAAGGTGAGCGAGGAGAACGCCGACCCGGAGCTGGTCAGCTACCGACAGGGGCTGGCGGAGCGGGCCGGGCCGTACCGGCGGGACGGCTTCCCGGTCGGGCAGACGCGGTGGCGGCGGCCGCCGTGGATCACCATCGCCGCGGTGGCCGCGCTGCTGCTGATGCTGGGCGTGTACGCCCTCGTCCCGCATGCGGCCGATCGGCGCGAGGCCCTGCCTCCGACGCCGACCACCACCACGGCCGGAACGTTACCCGTGACCGTACCGGTGTCTGTGCCCTCAACAACGACCACCGACCCGACGACAACCGTCACGACGACGACCACGAGGATCGTCGTGCTGCCGCCCAGGACTGTTGTCGTCACTACAACAACGACAACGACGCCGCCGTCGAGCAGCCAGCCGCCGTCCTCGTCGAGCCAGCCGCCGACGTCGACGAGC
This sequence comes from Kutzneria sp. CA-103260, assembly GCF_018263855.1. Lineage (GTDB taxonomy): Bacteria > Actinomycetota > Actinomycetes > Mycobacteriales > Pseudonocardiaceae > Kutzneria. Next base: position 338,170 of record NZ_CP073318.1, read on the forward strand.
AGCCGACCGCCGGCCGGCACGTTCGGTGTCACGCCGCCCCGGATCGACCTGACCGGTGGCAAGCAGGCCGTGACGCTGTCGGCCAAGGGTGCGGCGCTGTCGTGGGGATCGACCAGCTCCGACAAGAACGTAACTGTGACACCGTTATCCGGCAGCATCGCGGCCGACCGCTCGGTTGCCGTCACCATCGCCCTGACCGCGCCGGACAACAGCGGCCACGCCACCGTGACGTTCACCGCCAGCAACGGCCAGGCCGTCACCGTCAGTGTCACGTGGACCGTCATCTCGTGACCCAGCGAAGTCGCCCAAATTTTCTCGGAAAAAGTTGTTGTTCCAGGTTCTCCAGGGGTCTCCCAGCTTCGGGTGCTCACTCCTGTGAGCGTCCGGCCTAGCGAAGGAGACATTCGAGATGGAAATCGACACGGCGGCGACCACGCTGACCCGGGTGCCGGTGCTCGTGCGGGCCACGGACCCGATCCTGCAGGGCGGCGTCGCCGTCACGCTGCGAACCCGGCCCGAGGTCCGGCTGGTGGACGAGGACAGCGAGGAGGCTAGATCGGCGGTGGTGTTCGTGGTCGCCGACCGCCTCGACGACCAGGCCGTGCGGCTGTTGCGCACGCTGCAGTGCGGCGGCCACACCAAGATCGCGCTGATCGCCGGCCAGATCGACGACAACGAGATCCTCACCGCGGTGGAGAACGGCGTCTGCGCGGTGGCCCGCCGCAGCGAGATCAGCGCCGACGCGTTGGTGCGGCTGGCCCAGGCGGTCGCCACCGGCGACGGCGCGCTGCCGCCCGACCTGCTCGGCCGCCTGCTGGACCGGGTCGCCCGGCTGCAGCGCAACGTGCTGGAGCCGCGCGGCCTGCACCTGGGCGGCACCTCCGCCCGGGAGATCGAGGTGCTGCGGCTGGTCGCGGAAGGCTTCTCCACCAAGGAGATCGCCGAGCAGCTGTGCTACTCGCAGCGCACCGTGAAGGCGATCATGCACGACATCACCAACCGGTTCCACCTGCGCAACCGGCCGCACGCGGTGGCGTACGCGCTGCGGGAGGGTCTGATCTGAGTGGTCCGGCGGAGAAGGGGCGGCGCGGACGGCCGCCCCTTCAGTCACCACGGTTTGAGCGTCTTCAAGACCCGCAAACCCCCGGCCGAGTCGTCGCTGACGACCACAAACCCCGGTCAGTGCCAGTACCCCGATCCGGTGCCCACCACTTCGGCGTTGTAGTGCTGGTTGAAGCTGACCAGGTGGGAGAAGAACCCGTTCAGCGTCACGTTGAGCTGGAACGGCAGCGCCGCGATCGGCCCGGAGTTGGCGTCGCCGCGGTTCATCGCGTGGTTGGGCACGGTCACCCGCACGTCCACGGAGAAGTCCGGCGGCAGGTAGTTGACCTGGATCCACGGCGCGACGTAGTCCAGGTAGCGGCCGACGCCGTTGTGGCTGGCGCCGTAGTAGAAGGAGACGCCGACCAGGAAGTCGTAGTCGGCCTGCCACACCCGCCACCACTCGCTGGAGGCCTTCCAGTGCAGGCTGATGTTGCCCGGCTCGCTGGCCCAGCCGGTCAGCGCCATCGGGTCCACCCCGGCCGGCACCGCGTTGGCGTACTCGGTGGCGTTGATGGTGGCGGTGTTGTGCATCAGTTCGATCACCGTCTTGCCCACGTTGACGATGCTGTCGACGACGCCGGCGGCGCCCTCCCCGCCGATGGTGTCGGCGGCCGGGCCGGTGCCGGCCAGCTGGTCGCTGGCCGTGTAGCTGGCGAAGCCGCCGGCGTCGGCCTGCAGCGCCTGCTCGAACTGGTCCTGGCTGACCTGTGGTGTGGTGTCGGTCATCGGTGTCTCTCCTAGCGGGTCGCGAAGATGTTGGCGCGCGAGTTCGCGCCCAGCTCGAACGATCGCTCGAACGTGTCGTAGTCCAGTTGCAGCGGACCGTGGATCGGGTCGTTGTAGTACATCCAGGTGCCGGCGGTGGTGCCGTCCGACCAGATGCCGTAGAGCACCACGGCGTGGCTGACGTGCCCGCCGCCCTGCTTGATCACGATCCACAGTGGACCGTGGTCGGTCAGTTCGGTCACCCAGTACGAGGGCAGCCCGCAGGCCGGGTAGACCTCCCGCACACCCCAGTGCAGGGCGATCGGCTCGATCCGGTCCCAGGTCATGGCCACGTCCCGGTACTCGCCGAGCACGCTGTCCAGGTCGGAGCCGGCCAGCATGGCGATGCCGGCGGCCCAGCAGCTGGTGTTGTCGTGCTGGTAGACCATGCCGACGGTCTCGCTGTGGCTGAACGGTTCCCAGGGCTCTGTCATGTCAACCGCCGATCATCACGGTGCCCGCGCCGACGATGGAGCTCGTCGGGGCCGGGGCGGGGTCGTTGCAGGTGGTCACCGGGTCCCCGACGCGGGCGGCCGGCTTGTTGTTGATCAGGACCGTGCCGCTGCCCTGGGTCACCGTGCCCTGGTTGGTCGGCGGCACCTGGAAAGGGCCGCCCTGCGGCACGTGCGGCGGCGAGTTGGTGGCCGTGCTGCCCACGGTCGCCGCCGGCATGCCGCCGATCACAACGTTGGTGCTGCACCCGCCGGTGATGGTGCCGGCGAAGGGACTGGGCAGCGGAGTCGGCACCGGACCGCCGGGGGAGGGGATCATGAAGATGTGGGTGTCCGTGCCGACGACCTGGTCTCCTTGTTTGGCGCCGGGGCTCATCAGGCCTCCTCGATCCGCTTGCGGGCCCAGTGTTTCGCGTTGGCCGGGGGGACCAGCGGCCGCACCGTTCTGGCCACCGCCATATGCATCTCGTCGGCCGGCTTGGCCAGGTCGGTGTCGATCGGCGGCGTGTACGCGGCGTTCACCGTGAGCACAAAACCGGCCCGCGGCGGGAAACCCCGTTCACACGGCAGGGAATCGGCCAGCCGCAGTTCGTAGGCCAGGCCGGTGTCCTCGTCGGTCAGGGCGATCAACGCCCGCCCGAGCAGGTCGTGCTCGGTCTCGGGATCGGCGGCGTGGGCCTGGACCACATAGGACAGTTCGTAACGGCGGGTCGGCGGCCGCCGGCCGAGCAGCGTGCCGTCCGCGTCCCGCACGTCGTCCCAGCCGGCCGACCGGCCCCGCGTGTCGTCCCGCAACCCGAACAGGGTCAGCGAGACCGCGGCGAGCGGTTCGGTCGGGACACCAAGCAGAACGGCGGTGCCGTCGGGCAGCCGTTTCCGCAACAGGTCGCACAGGGCCTGGTCGACGGTGGCAATCACAGCACCGAGTGTCCGTGGCCGATCCCGCCGATCGCAGTGGCGGACAGGCGTCCCTTTGGCCCCGAGCCGTTCGCCCCTAGGTGCAGCCCCGGTCGCCTTTAGTCCCGCACCGCGGTCGCTGGGAACGCTTCCCGCGATTGGTCACGATGGCGTGGTCGCCAGTGTCAGTCAGGGAGGGCCCGATGCCAAGCAGCTACCTCGCGCCCGGCGTGTACATGGAGGAAGTGTCATCGGGCTCGAGGCCGATCGAGGCCGTCGGGACCGCGGTCGCCGCCTTCGTCGGATTCGCCGAGAAGGGGCCGGTCGACGAGCCGGTCCTGGTCACCAGCTGGACCCAGTTCAAGCGGTCGTTCGGCGACTTCGTGCCGGGCTACTACCTCGCGCACGCCGTCTACGGCTACTTCCTCAACGGCGGCGGCACCGCCTATGTGGTGCGGGTCGGAGGAACTTCCGGCGACACCGCGCCGATCGCCGAGCTGCCGTCCGCAGTGGACGGTCGGGTCGCGCTCACCGTGTCGGCCCGCCAGCCCGAGCTGACCGGGATCAGCGTCGAGGTGCAGCCGGCCGGCGAACCCGCCGACGACACGTTCAAGCTGGTGGTGAAGCAGGGCGGGCAGCCGGTCGAGACCTTCGACAACGTGACCACCCGGCGCGGCGCCAACAACGTCGTCACCGTGGTGCGCCAGCAGTCCAAGCTGATCACCGTCGAGGACACCAAGGGCAAGGCGCTGGCCGTGCCGCAGGCGGGCGAGGTGGCCCTGCCCGGCGGGGCCGCGGACGTGGTGTCCGCCGGCGACTACGTCGGGGACTCGGCCGACCGCACCGGCTTCGGCGGCCTGGAGGCCATCGACAACGTCACCATGCTGTGCGTGCCCGACCTGATGGCCGCATACCAGCAGGGCAGGATCTCGCTGGACGACGTCAAGGCCGTGCAGCTGGCCATGATCGCGCACTGCGAGCTGATGGCCGACCGCGTGGCCATCCTGGACACCCCGCCCGGCCTGAACGCCCAGCGTGTCAAGGAATGGCGGATGGACTTCACCGGCTACGACTCCAAGTACGCGGCCATGTACTGGCCGTGGGTCAAGGTCGCCGACCCGGTGGCCGGCAAGCAGGTCTTCGTGCCGCCCAGCGGGCACATGGCCGGCATCTGGGCCCGCAACGACGCCAACCGCGGCGTGCACAAGGCCCCGGCCAACGAGGTCGTGCGCGGCGCGGTGACGCTGGAGCTGAACATCACCAAGGGGGAACACGACACCCTCAACCCGGTGGCCGTCAACTGCATCCGGGCGTTCCCCGGGCAGGGCATCCGGGTGTGGGGCGCGCGCACGCTGTCCAGCGACCCGGAGTGGCGCTACCTCAACGTGCGGCGGCTGTTCAACTACGTGGAGAAGTCCATTCTCCAGGGCACCAACTGGGTCGTGTTCGAGCCCAACGACCCGAAGCTGTGGGACTCGGTCAAGCGCACCATCACCATGTTCCTGCGCCGGGTGTGGCGGGACGGGGCGCTGTTCGGGCGCACGCCGGCCGAGGCGTTCTTCGTCAAGTGCGACGAGGAGAACAACCCGCCGGAGAGCCGCGACGCCGGCATCCTCGTCGTGGAGCTGGGCATCGCCCCGGTCAAGCCGGCCGAGTTCGTGGTGTTCCGCATTTCCCAGTTCTCCGAGGGCGCTTCGCTCGAAGAGTAGTCCCCCCGAACCGTCCACCAAGGAGATACGACGATGCCCTCCGGACTCGGTCCCAACCAGCCGAGCGACGCGCTCACCGCGGCCCGCTTCTCCATCACCATCGACGGCTACGAGATCGCCTCGTTCGCCGAGCTGCTCGGCATCACCACCGAGGTCGAGGCGGTCGAGCTGATGGAGTCTACCGACAAGGCCGTGGTGCTCAAGAAGCTGCCCGGCAAGACCAAGCCGCCGACCCTGGTCCTCAAGCGCGGCAAGAACTCCAGCATGGAGCTGTGGGCGTGGCACGAGGCCGTGCTCAACGGCGACATCGTGGCCGCCCGCAAGAGCTGCTCGCTGGTCATGTACTCCACCGACGGCAAGCCCGTGGCCCGCTACCACCTCGAGCACGCGTGGCCGTCCAAGCTGGAGATCGGTGGCCTCAAGGCCGGCGCCAGCGAGGTGCTGATGGAGACCGTGACGTTGGTGTGCGAGCACATCCAGCGGGTCGCGCCGTGACCGCCGTGCAGGAGACCTTGCGCACCGAGTACCCGTTCACCCTGCCCCGCGGCTACGTCGACGAGAACGGCCGGGTGCACCGCAGCGGGATCATGCGCCTGGCCACCGCCCGCGACGAGATCACCACCCAGGCCGACCAGCGCTCCAAGCAGAACCCGGCGTATCTCACGGTTCTGCTGCTGGAGCGCACGGTCACCGAGCTCGGCGAGCTGTCCGCCGTGGACACGTTCGTTATCGAGAACCTGTTCGCCTCGGACCTGGCGTTCCTCCAGGACCTGTACCGCCGGATCAACCAGGACGGCCACACCGAGGTCGCCGTGAGCTGCCCGCACTGCGGCAAGGACTTCGGGGTTGACATCGCCGGTGATGCGCCGGGGGGATCCTGACGTGCGCGGCTGACCGGATCTGGGAGGAAGTCGCGTACGTGGCCTACTACCTGCACTGGACCTTCGCGTCGATCCTCGACCTGGAGCATCCCGTGCGGCAGCGGATGATCGCCGAGATCGGCAGGATCCACACCCAGCTGGCCGACCAGAACGCCGGAGTCTGAGGGTCTCCAAGACCCACAAACTCCGTCGTGAGACACCGGTGACGACTACAAACCCCGACCGTGTTTGGGGCGGTTGGCGACCCGATTCCGGGTGGTTTGTAGGTCTTGGAGACACCCAAACAGGGAGGAGGGGCGGATGCGCTGGCCGTTTCGCAGGCGGGCCGCGGAGTCGGGGAACCCCGAGCCGGTGGCCGTCGAGCGCCCGCAGCACCGGGAGTGGTCGGCGCTTCCGCCGCTGCCGGGCACCTTCGGCGCGCAGGCGCCGCTGGTGATCGGCCCGGCCCCGGTGCTTCCGCCGCTGCCCGGCCGGCGCGAGCCGATGCCGGCCAGTGAACCGGTGCTGCGCGGTTCGGTGCAGGGCATCGCCTCCGTGATCAAACCGGTGCGGTTCGATCGCGAGGCGGCCGAGGTCGTGCACCGGCCGGTCCGCCGACGGCCCGTTGTCGTGACGCCGATCGAGCCGGTCCCACTGACCTATGTGGACGACCAGCACGTGTCGGAGCCCCGTGAGCCCAAGGTTCCGCATCGCGCCCCGGCCTGGCTGCGCTACACCCCGCCGGCTTGGATGACGCAGCAGAACGAGGAGCCGGGCGGCCTGCCCGATCTGGGGCTTCCCTTGCCCATCATGGAAACCCCGCCGCCGCCCCCACCTCCGCCACCGGCCCCGGTGGTGCGGCCGAAGCCGGAGCGGCGGGCGAATCTGGGCCAGAGCCGCCGGCTCGGGCTGGGCGCACCGATCTCGTCGGCGACCCAGCCGGCTGCGGACGACCCGGCCCCTGAGGAGCCCGCCCCAGCGCTGATCCATGAACCAGCCTCGGTGGCCCAAGAACCCGCCCCGCTCGTGCACGAGCCCGCCCCGGTGACCCATGAGTCGGTGCCAGCAGAACTCGCCACCGCCATGCGGCAGACGCACAACGTCGAGGTCGCGGACGTGCCAGTGGTGCGCGGCCCGGTGGTCTCGGCCGAGGCTCGATCCCACGGCGCGCGGGCCTTCACCCGCGCCGGCAAGGTGCATCTGCCGGACGAGGCCGGCCCGCTGACCTCGCCGAAGGCCCGCGGCCTGATCGCACACGAGCTCGTGCACGCGGTCCAGCAGCGCACCCTCGGCCTGTCACTGCCGTCCCCATCCTCTGATCACGGCCAGGCCCTGGAGGCGGAAGCCGTTGCCGCGGAACGCTTCTACGCCGGCGAGGCGGCGGAGCCGCCGCCCCTGATCCACGCCCCGCGGCTCACTCCGAGCTTCACCGCCGACACCCACACCCAGCTCGCCCCGACCACCGTGCCGACGACCACGGGGCCGACGACTACGCCAACCACCTCGACGCCGCCCCAGCAGGTGATCGACACCCGGGTCCGTGAGGAGGTCGACCGCGTCGCCACCGACACGGCCCGCCGCGTCGTCCAACAGGAGTGGCAGAACCCCTCGCTCACCCCGCAACAACGCCAGGCCCTCGGCCTGCCACCACCAGGCCAACAGCAGCAATCGCAGGCACAGCAACAACAGCAAGAGGACCAATCCGATCCGACCGCCGGCTACCTCGAAGCGGCGGTGTTGTCGCGCCTGCGACCGTCGGCGGCGCGGCACGTCCCGCCGAGCGTCACACCCCAGACAACCCAATCGTCCCACGGACCGTTGCCGCAGAGCACCGCGGCAACGGTTCAGCCGCAGTCGCAGCAGGCCGTCCAACAGCAGCAACCACAACAAGATCAGGAGCAGGACGCGCCGGCCGACTCCACCGCCGGTTACCTGGAGGCCGCCGTGCTCGGCCGGCTCAGCCGCAACGGCCACCACCTGCATCGGGAAACCGTGCAGCACCAACAACAACCGCAGCAGACCACCCAGCAACAGAGCCAGTCACCGCAGTCCCGGTCCGCCCCGCCAACCGCCGCCGCCCACACAGCCGCGACGACCACTGCCGCCGCCACACCTCACCAGGTCGACATCAACGACCTCGACCTGGAGGAACTGTCGGCCCGGCTCTACACCCGCCTGCGCAGCCGGCTGCGGCTGGAGCTGCTGGTCGACCGGGAACGCGCCGGCCAGCTGAGCGATTACCGATAGGGGAGAAGACATGCCACTCAACGACCAGTCGGTGATCGGCCTGGCCAACCGGTTCACCGTCAAGGTGACACCGGGCGAGCACGACCTGGGCAGCTGGACCAAGGCCGAGGGCCTGGACGTGACGTGGGACGTCGCCGACTACCGGGCCGGCGACGCCGGCAACCAGCGCTGGTACTTCCCGGCCGCCACCAAGTACAGCCACGTCCGGCTGTCCCGGGCTGCCGCCAAGGACGACTCGCAGAAGGTCAAGGACTGGCTCAGCCAGACCTCCTTCCACCACAAGGGCGGCATGGAGGTCCAGATCGTGCTGCACGACTCGTCCACCCAGAAGGTGCTGGACTGGCACCTCAAGAACGCCATGCCGGCCAAGTGGTCCATCGCCAACTTCGAGGCCGGCGGCAGCGCCGTGGCCATCGAGACACTGGAGATCGTGCACGAGGGCTTCCTCGACGACGACGTCAGCTACGGGGGCTGAGGACATGCCGCTGACCCCGATGTCCATGCTGGGCCTGGTCACCCGCTTCCACGTCTCGGTCGACGGCGTCGACCTCGGCGGCTGGGCGCGCTGCTCGGGACTGAGCGTGGACTTCAAGCCCGAGCCCTGGTACGAGGGCGGCAACTACCAGCACCCGACCTACCTGCCCGGCCAGTTGGAATACCCGCCGATCACCTTGCAGCGGGCCATGAGCGCGCAGGACACGCCCCGCGTGCAGGCGTGGCTGAGCCAGAAGGCACAGAGCTGGGTGAACGCCGACAGCAGCGGCGGCGGGGGCACCGCCACCATCACTCTGTTCGACGCCAAGGCGGCCCGGGTGGCCAGCTGGACGCTGCGCAACGTCTACCCGAGCAAGTGGGACGGGCCCGAGTTGGACGCCCGAACCCTCGGCGTGGCCATCGAAAGCCTGCAACTCGTGCACGAGGGGTTCCTATGACCGGGGCGCTGGGCGCCATCGCGGGCGCCGCCGACATCGCGGCTGGCGCGGCCATCGGGGCCGCGGCGCTGGCCGGCGCGCGGGTGCCGGCGATGCTGCGCTGCACCGACCCGGCCAACTTCGGCGTGGTGCCGTTCGACTTCAACCCGAAGAAGATCGGCATGTCCCGGCAGGGCTCGTACGGCAACCGCTCCACGCCGACCGCCAGCAACGGCAGCAGCAACGCCATGGTCACGCAGAACGTGCGCAACTCCAAGATCACCGTCAACGAGGTGAAGCTGGAGGGCGTGACCACCAAGATGCGCTGCGACACTCTGTTGGGCTGGATGGCCCCGGGCAGCGCGCTCAACCTGGTCGGCATGGTGGCCGCGCTGGCCGGCGCCAACCTGACGACCGAGCCGCCGGTGCTGACCTTCCAGTGGGGCCCGCCGATGATCGGCTTCATGTACAGCGTGCGGATGACCAGCTGCGACATCAGCTACGAGCGCTTCACCTCGGCCGGCATCCCCATCCGCGCGATGCTGAACCTGACCCTGCAAGAGGTTCCCAGCCTGTTGGGCAGCCTGCCGATGAACCCGACCTCCGGCGGCCGGCCTGGCCGGCGCACGCACACCCTCGGCGAGGGCGAGACGTTGCAGTCCATCGCCACCGCCAACTACGGGACTCCCGCGCTGTGGCGGCGGATCGCCGAGGTCAACGGCATCGACGACCCGTCCCGCGTGCGGCCCGGCACCACCGTGTACCTGCCCAACGCCGACGAGCTGACGTCCGGGAGCCGGCGATGATGCCCGGCGGCCTGATCGGCCAGTCCACCGCGATCGTCTGGCCGACGATCAAGACCGGCGCGGTCGTGGGTCTGCCGCTTTCCCCGCTGGTGCAGGGAAATCTGGTGCGTGCGGTGGTGGACACCCATCTGCACCTGCCCGACATGTTCGAGCTGACGTTTCTCGACGAAGCCGGCACCGTCACCGACGACGCCGGCCTGGCCATCGGCGCCGCGGTGGAGATCCTCGCCGGCGACGCCACCAGCACCGGCACCACCTCGCTGATCAAGGGTGAGGTCACCGCCATCGAGGCGATCTGCGCGGACTCCCTGATATACACCGTGATCCGCGGCTACGAGAAGGCCCACCGGCTGCAGCGGGCCCGCCGCACCCGGACCTTCCTCAACATGAAGGACTCCGACATCGCCCGGCAGATCGCCAACCACGCCGGGCTGGACGTCGGCACCATCGACGAGTCCGACACCACCCACACCCACATCGCCCAGGTCGCCCAGACCGACTGGGAGTTCCTGATCGCCCGGGCGCGGGAGATCGGTTTCGAGACCGGCGTCGTCGGCGGGGAGTTCTTCTTCCGCAAGGCTTCCGGCCAGCCCAGCGGCGGTCTCGGCGGTGCGCTGGACACTCTGTCCAGCCTCACCGGTATCGGCGCCGGGCCCACGCTGACGTTCAAGGACAACCTGATCACCTTCCTGCCTCGGATCTCCGCCGCGAACATCACGCCGGACGTCGAGGTCCGGGTCTGGGACGCCAAATCGGCCCGGGTGGCCGTGGGTTCCGCGTCGGCGGCCACCGGCACCGCCCAGATCGACGGCGAGGATCCCGGCCAGCTGGCCAACTCGTTCACCGACGGCCTGCTACCGCCGCTGCCGCACTTGCCGGCCCTGCCGCCGATTCCGGGCCTGCCGCATATCGACTTCGGCTCCTCGCCCAGCAACACCGCCTTCGTGGTCGTCGACCGTCCACTCGCGACCGGCTCGGCCGCCGACTCCGCCGCCGACGAGGCAGCGAAGGGTTTGGCCGATCACATCGCCAGCACCTTCGCCGAGGCCGAGGGAACTGCCGTCGGTGACCCGCGCATTCAGGCCGGCGTCAAGGTTTCCGTGGCGCACGTGCCCAAGCAGTTCGCCGGCAGCTGGACCGTGACCAACGCCAAACACGTCTTCGATCCCGCCGAAAACGGCTACCACACGCGGTTCTACGTCAGCGGCCGGCAGGATCGCTCCCTGCTCAAACTCGCCTCCGGTGGCACGCAACAGCATCCTGGCTTGTCGGGCCTGGTCTGCGGGGTGGTCACCAACTCCAACGACCCGGACAGCAAGGGCAAGGTCAAGGTCGCCCTGCCCTGGCTGTCGCCGGACTACGAGTCGGACTGGGCCCGGGTCGTGCAGCTCGGGGCCGGTCGGCGCAGCGGGCTGGTGTTCCTGCCCGAGGTCGGCGACGAAGTGTTGCTGGGCTTCGAGTTCGGCGACCCGCGCCGGCCGTACGTGATCGGCGGTCTGGTCAACGACAACTCCTCCTACGAGCCGCTGAGCTCCGCGGTCAACGGCTCCGGCTCGGTGGTCAAGCGGGGCATCACCTCGCCCGCCGGCAACGGTTTGCTGCTGGCGGACGACCTTCCGCCGGGACCGCCCGGGGCCGCGCCACCGACCACGTCGTCGATCACGCTCGGCACCGGCGACGGCAACCTGGGCCTGGCCATCGACCAGGTCGGCGGCACCGTGACGCTGACGTGCAAACCGGCCCCGCCGGCCAGCCGCACCCCGGCCGGCTCGCTGGTCATCGACTGCTCCGGCGCGGGCTCCATCGAGATCAAGGCCGGCGCCGGCGGCCTGAAGCTCACCAGCGACGGGCAGCTCGAACTGTCAGGCCAGGCCGGGGTCAAGATCTCCAGCTCGGCCGTGGTCGAGGTGCAGGGCTCGCTGATCAAGCTGAACTGAGAAGAGGCAGTGGTGTCACAGGACTTCGTCGGCGCCGGGTGGGCGTTCCCGCTGGGCGTGTCGCCGCGCGGCGGCATCGAGCTGGTCCGCCGCGAGGTGGAGCTGGAGCAGGCCATGCGGCTGATCCTGGCCACCTATCCCGGCGAGCGCCCCATGCGGCCGGCGTTCGGCAGCCGGCTGCGGGACTTCGTGTTCCGGCCGGCCGACGCCGCCACGGCGGCCGAGCTGGCCGAGGAGGTCCGCAACGCACTGCTGCGCTGGGAGGCCCGGGTCGACGTCGAACTGGTCGACGTGCGGCCGGACACCGATGACCGCAGCGTGCTCTACATCGACATCAGCTACCGGATCAAGCACACCAACGACCGCCGCAACCTGGTGTTCCCGTTCTACACCATCCCCGAGGACGGGAGTGACTACTGATGGCCCTGCCCGTGCCCAACCTCGACGACCGCCGGTTCCAGGACCTGGTGGACGACGCCAAGCGGATGGTGATGCGCCGCTGTCCGGAGTGGACAGACCACAACGTGTCCGACCCTGGCGTGACGCTGATCGAGACCTTCGCGTACATGACCGACCAGCTCCTGTTCCGGCTCAACCAGGTGCCCGACCGGATGTACGTGAAGTTCCTCGACATGATCGGCCTGCGGCTGATCCCCGCCACCCCCGCCGAGGTTCCCGTCACCTTCTGGCTGTCGGCGCCCGCCATCACCTCCGTCGGCGTCGCCACCGGCACCAGCGTCGCCACCCCGCGCACCGACCTGGAGGAGTCGATCCTGTTCAGCACCAGGCGTGATCTCCAGATCGTGCCGTGCGCCCTGAGCCAGGTCGCGACCGTGGTGGACGACGACTCTCCCGTCGAACGGACCGAGGAACTCAAGCTGGGCCGCTCCTTCCCGGCTTTCAGTTCGGTTCCGCAGGTCGGCGACGTGCTGTTGGTCGGATTGACCGATCCCGTGCCGAGCTGCGTCGTACGCCTGGACTTCGACTGCCACGTTGAGGGTGTCGGCGTGCATCCCGAACAGCCGCCGCTGGTATGGGACGCGTGGACCGGGGCCGGCTGGACGGAGTGCTTGGTCAGTCGGGACGACACCGGCGCCCTGAACAAGGCCGGCGGTGTCCTCGTCCACGTTCCCGACAACCACGAAGCATCTGTCCTCATTGGACAACGCGCCGGCTGGCTGCGCGCCCGTGTTGTCGAGGTTTCCGAAGGCTTTCCCACTTACAGCGACTCCCCGGTCATCATGGGCTTGTCCGCGTCCACCGTCGGTGGCACCGTTGCGGCCATCCACGCCGAGATCGTCGACGTCGAACTGCTGGGCATGTCCGAAGGCGTTGCCGGGCAACAGTTCCACCTGAGCCGTTCCCCGCTGCTCGGCGGGGTCGCCTCGCCCCTGGTTGAGGTCAGCTCGTCCGACGGTTGGCAGGAGTGGCGTCAGGTCAGCGGTTTCGCCTGGAGCGGTCCCACCGACCGTCATTACGTGCTCGACGAGGTCGCTGGCACCGTCACCTTCGGTCCCGCCGTCCGTGACGCCGACGGCAGCCTCCGCCAACACGGTGCCGTCCCCGAAGCCGGCGAGTCCGTTCGCATCCGCCGCTACGCCACCGGCGGTGGCCGGCTCGGCAACGTCGGCAAGGGCACCATCCGCACCCTCAAGTCGTCCATTCCGTTCGTGGACCGCCTCGAGAACCTGGAGTTCGCCAAGGGCGGCGTCGACGCCGAGACCATCGACGAGGCCAAGGCTCGCGGCCCGATTCTGTTGCGCACCCGCAGCCGCGCCGTCACCGCCGAGGACTACGAGGCCATCGTCGCCGAGATCGCCCCCGAGCTCGCTCGCGTCCGCTGCGTCACCGCCGGCGAGGACGACGTCCAGGCCGGCGCTGTTCGGGTCCTGGTCGTTCCCGCCGCCTCCGAGACCGACGGCATCAAACTCGGCGAGCTCGTCCCCGACGAGGACATGCTCCGCCGTATCGCCGCCCACCTCGACCAGGTCCGCCTCATCGGCACCCGGGTCCTCGTCGAACCGCCTCGCTACCGCGGTGTCACCGTCGTCGCCCGCCTCATCGCCCGTCCCCGCGTCGACACCTCTCGGGTCCGTTCCGACGCCCTCTCGGCGTTGTACGCCTACTTGAATCCCATCAGCGGCGGTCCCGACGGCACCGGCTGGCCCTTCGGCCGCCCCGTCCCCGCCGGCGAGATCTTCGGCCTCCTCCAACGCATCCGCGGCGTGGACATGGTCGAAGACGTTCGCCTCTTCGGTGCCAACCCCGTCACCGGCGTCCGCGAGTCCGAGAGCCCCCGCATCGAACTCGACCCGTGCAGCCTCGTGTTCTCCTTCGCCCACCAGGTCCGAGTGGAGCAATCCTGATGCGTGGCACCGTTCCCGGCCTTCCGACCGCCGTCCCCCTGTCGGCGATGCTGCCCGGCATCTACCAGGAGGACCCCTTCACCGTCCGCTTCGTCGCCGGCTTCGACGACGTCCTCGCCCCGATCCTGTCCACTTTGGACTGCCTGCCTTCGTACTTCGACCCTGCGTTGGCCCCCGAGGACTTCCTCGGCTGGCTCGCCGGCTGGGTCGGGCTGGAGCTGGACGAGTCGTGGCCCGTCTCCCGGCAGCGGGCCGCCATCGCCCATGCCGCCCAGATGTACCGCATGCGGGGCACCGTCTCCGGTCTGCGTGACAACCTCGAAGTCCTCACCGGCGGCCACGTGCAGGTCGCCGACAGCGGCGGCGTCGCGTGGTCCGTCACCCCCGGGGCCGGGTTCCCCGGCCAGGACCATCCTCGCCTGGCCGTCCGTGTTTCCGTGGCCGACCCGTCGGCCGTGTCCGTCAGTGCCGTCGACGCCGTCGTGTCCGCCGCCAAGCCGGCCCACGTCGTGCACCGGGTGGAGGTGGTTGCCCCGTGATCGTCTGCCGCAGCTGTGGTTTCCACAACCGTGACGCCGACTCCTTCTGCGGCTCGTGCGGTGAGTTCCTGGAGTGGACCGGCGAGAAGGTCGCCCCCAAGCCGCCTCCCGCCGCTGAGCCCGAGCCCGAGGAACCAGCCCCCGCCAAGCGCAGCCTCCTGGAGCGCATCCAGTCCCTTGTCTACCTCGACGTCGGCGAGCGCGACCCCCTGCCCGCCCAGAGCGGTCCCATGGGCGGCCCCCCTCGCCCACCTGGCCCTCCCGGCATCGGCGGCCCACCCCGCCCGCCGGGCCCTCCTGGCCCTCCCGGCGTCGGCGGTCCTCCTCGTCCTCCAGGTCCGCCTGGCCCTCCTGGCGCTGGTGGTCCTCCGCGTCCGCCCGGACCTCCTGGTCCGCCCGGGGCCGGTGGTCCGCCGGGCCCGCCCAGCTCCCCGTCCGCCGGTGGTCCTCCGCGTCCGCCCGGCCCTTCCGGCGCTGGTGCTCCTGCCGGCCCCGCAGCCAGCTCAGTCAGCCCACCCACGCCTACTGGCCCTCCCGGCCCTGCCCCCGATTCCTCTCTTCAACTTCCGGTGCCCACCCCTCAACCTCCCGTGGAGGCCGCGCTCGTCGTGCCCGTCGGGGAGTCCACCTCCACCCCGCCCAAGCCCGACTCTCTTTCCGTCCTTCCTGAGCGTGAGCAGAAGCGCCCCACTGCCGTAGTCAAGAAGCCGCCGTCGCGGCGGCTGCGTCCGGGGGACCTGGTCTGTGGCGACTGCGGCGAGGGCAATGCCGACACCCGGAAGTTCTGCAGCCGGTGTGGGGCGGCGCTGCTCACCGCCGAGGTGGTGAGGACGCCGTGGTGGCGGAAGATCCTGCCCAAGCGCAAGGTGAAGGTGCGCAAGGCGCTGGAGCGCACCGCCAAGGACCGTAGGGCGAAGACCACGGCCGCCGGCTCGGCGTTCCGGGCCGTGTTCAAGACGGTCCGGGCGCTGGTGGCGGTTGTGCTGGTGCTGGGCGGCGTCGCCTACGGCTCGCTGCCCGCGGTGCGGACCTGGGTGAACAACCAGGTGGCCTCGTGGCAGCAGGACGCCCAGTCGGCCCTGGAACTCACCTATTCCCCGGTCCACCCGACCAAGGTCACCGCCACCTTCGAGGAGCCGACCCATCCCGCGGATCTGGTGGCGGACAGCGTCAGCAACACCTTCTGGGCCGCCCCCACCACCAAGGGCGAGGTCACCCTGGTCTTCACCTTCGACCGACCCGTGAACGTCGACAAGGCCATCATCCAGAACGGCGACAACGACAAGTTCGACCAGACCTTCCGCGCGGAGCGCCTGCACCTGGTGTATTCCACCGGCAAGACCGAGGACCTCCAGCTGAAGGATCAGCCCGACCCGCAGGAGCTCACCCTCCAGAACGGCCACAACGTGACCAGCATCGAGCTGCACGTGACGGCGACCTACCAGTCCCTGCACGGCACCGACCTGGCGATCAGCGAGATCGAGCTATTCCAACGCAGTTGACCCAGGCCGCCCCGGGCGCTCTTCGCCCGGGGCGGTGAACTGCGGCCGCCCCTCAACGATCTGCATGGTCCATCTGCTGTGGTGCATCAGCCTGTGGTGCATTCCGCACACCAGAACCAGATTGTCCAGGCTCGTCGGCCCGTCGGTCAGCCCAGTGGATCACATGATGCGCGTGACACTGCCGGGGTCTCCTCAGACACCCCGGAAACGCGCACCCTTTGTCCCGGATGATCAGCGCCCGCCGTATCTGGTTCGGTATCGTCCGGCTCGCCCGGCCGATGTCCAGCGGCTCCGACTTGGCCCCCAGCACCACCCGCATCACCTTGCTGTCGCAGGCGATCCGTCGCGCCGAGGCCGCGTCCATCGGCCCCATGCCCTCCACGTCGGCCGTGCCGCGCTGCTCCTGAAAGTCCTTCAGCGACATGGTCAGCGCCAGATGCGGCCGTTCCCCACCCGCCTCCGGCAGGTCCTCGCTGCCAGCGGCCAGATCGATGATCTCCGCCAACGCGTCGCCTTGCCGCTCCGCCGTGGTGCGGGTGTCGCTGGCCGAGGTCGGCTTGGCCAGTGGGTCGATCAACGCCGCCCATTTGGCCCCGGTCTCCGGGTCGACCTTGCCGCGAAACACCACCGACCCGTCCTTCCGGCTGGCCAGATGCAACTCGCGCTTCGGCTCCGCCAACTCCCGGTCCTCGGGCTCCTTGCCATCCTGATCGAGCAGCAGAAGGATCCGCCGCGCGACCATCTCCACCAGCAGCACATACGCCTTCCGGCGCTCCTCTTGCGCTTCCCCGCAGACACGCCACAGCGACACTTCGTCCATCCGCCACGCGGCAGAGGCTTCCAAGGTCGCCGTCATGCCCCCATTCTACTGCGCTGACCTGCAGTTTTCCCTTTGCGTGCCAACGAATACCCATGTGGGTGACATGTAAGGATAGCGCTTTCCAAGAGCAATCGACCACTCAACGCAACCGAACGACGAAACCCAACGCCCACCCTCGTCCTAAGCCCTCTGTAGACGCGACCACCCACTCAACCGACGCCGCCCCACCCAACCCAATCACCTACCTCAGCCGCGCGACACAAACCCGCCACGACATCGCGGCGGGTTTGTGGCTACATCAAAGCCTCAGTGCCGGTACTCGTACCCTGGCGCCACCAGACTCCCTGGTGCCACCAACAAATCAGCGGTCCCGGCTACCGCCGGCGCGGCCCCGTTGACCGAGGCCTGCACTGTTCGGGGTCCGAGTTCGCTCAACGGGAATACCAGCAAGGACGTGGTGAAGGTGCCGTTGACGTCGGACTGGGCGCTGGCGGTCTCGGGGAAGCCGTTGAGGTAGGCGACGGCGATGGGGCTGGACGCTGCGAAGCCAGTGCCAGTGACGGTGATGACCGCGCCTGGTGCCCCGACACCGGGGCTGACCTTGACAGTCGGAATCGTCACCGAGCCGCTCAGGGCGACGAGGTGGGGTGAACCGGCGGCATCGTCGTCGAACTTCAGCGCGGCGGTTCGCTGGTCGGGGGTGGTCGCGGGGGCAGCCCGGCCGGTGGGGCTGTATTTGACGGTGACCTGGCAGGACTGTCCGGGTTGGACGGTGGTGCAGCCGTTTGAGCTCACGGTGAAGTCACCGGCCTGTTGTCCGGCTGTGATCGAAACACCGCCGATCACCAGCGGAGAAGCGCCGCCGTTCACCACTGTGACGGTCTTCTGGACGTTCTTGGCCAGTGGCAGTTGCTGGCCGAAGTCCAGGGGGTCGGGGCCGGCGGCGAACTGGGGAGGCTTCTGGACAGCCTGAGCGCCGATGCCACGAAGGTCCACTGTGTACGTCTTGCCGGTCGCCTTGGCCCGCAGCGTCAGGGTTCCGGTCTTGGCGACGGTGTCGGTGGGGCTGAATCTCACGGTCGCCAGGCAGGTGTCGGCGCCGTTCAAGGGGGCCTTGGTGCAGGTCTGGCCGCCCAGGGAGAAACCGGCCCCGCCGACGGAAACCTGGTCGAAGCCGAGGGGGCCGAAGCCGGTGTGGTGGATGGTGGCGGTGCGCTCGGCGGTCTGGCCGACGGTGACGGTGCCGAAGTCGACGGGATCAGCGAGCAGCCCCGGCTGGAAGGTGCGGACGAAGGAGTCGGTGGACTTGTTGCTGTCGGCGGCGATCAGGTCGTCGGCGGCGGAGTCGAAGGCGACGGAGCCGCCGTCGCCGGACAGCACGGGGAACAGGCTGTCGCCGTCGCCGGGGGCGGACTTGAGGTTGGCCGACGCCAGCTCGGGGTGTTGTGCGGTTAGCAGGTTGACGACAACGACCTGGCACGGCTGGTAGGTCGGGGTCTGGGCGGACGACGACTGGGCCAGGGCGGACTTGGCGCGCAGTTCCAGCGGCTGCGGGTGGAAGCAGTTGTACTGCTCCTGTGGCCCGGTGCTCTCGGTGATCTCCGGACTGTCGGTGACGAACGCCAGGTAGTGCCCGTCGGCGGACAGCGCTGGGTACTTGCCGTCGTGCTCCTTGCCGGCGAAATCCTTGGACACCACGGAAGTGGTCGCGACAGCGCCAGGACCGGAGGCTCGATCGACCAGGTGCACGAGGGCGGTGTCGGCGGTGTCGGTGACGCTGGTGAACGCGACGTGCCGGCCGTCGGCGCCGACGGTGGGCTCGAAGTACTGGGCCCGGGAGTTCAGCGGATCGCCGTTGACATCGACGTCCAGCCGGGTGATTTTGTTGCTGCGCAAGTCGATGCCGACGATGGCGTAGAAGTCGCCGTCGGTCTGGGTCGACATGTACCGCACCGAGGCGACGAGCTGGTTGCCGTCGGCGGACAGCGCCGGATCGCAGAAGTCCTCGGTACGGGAGGAAGGCAGCGGCAGGGTCTGGTTCACGGAGTCGCTGGCCGCGGGGGCGATCAGGGCGCCGGTCGGCGTCTTGTGCAGGGTCGTGGTGACCAGGGTTTCCTGTTGCACGGCCTGGGTGTAGCAGCCGAAGCCGTCGATCCAGGCCAGCCGGCCGGCGTCACCGGACAGCCGTGGCGCGTGCGCGGCCACTCCGCCATCGCCGTGGGGAGTCGTGCCGGCCGGCAGCACGCTGACCGTGGTGAACGCGCACGGGCTCTGGAACTTGCCGGTATTGCTGGGATCCCGGTCGCACACGACGATCGCGCTGCGGCCGTCGCCGACTCCGGCGGTGATGTTGTTGGCCTCGGTGGTGAACGCGATGTACCGCCCATCGGCGGAGATCGACGGCTCGTCGTTGTCCCCTGTGGACGGTTGGATGGCGCCCTCGAGGTCCGTGCCGGCGCTGATCAAGGTGGTGGTGCCGGCGACCAGATCCCGCACGTACACGTCCCGGTGCCGGCTGTTGCGGTCCAACGGATCCAGCTCCAGGCCGACGAACGCCACATAGCGACCGTTCGCCGAGATGGCGGACTGGGCGCCGCCGCCGGGCGCCTGGGATCCGTTGTTCAGCACGGAGGCGCGTACGGTCGTGCCGGGCGACACCGCCGCGACCGCGGCCGGCCCCTGGCCGACCACCAGCAGCACGGTCGTGGCCAGGAGACCGACCGCCGCCAACAGGGCGAGCAGGGGCCCGCGCACATGCAAGCTCATGGGCCAGAAGCTAGGGCAGCGCCCGCGGGAACCGCCCCGGCCAACAGGCGGCCTTCGGGCCGCCGTCACTCGCCCCTAGGTGCGAACCGGGTTGCCCCGCGGCGCTCCCGAACGTCGCTGCCCCCGATGGTGCCAGCGCACGACACTTTTCGCCATGGGTGCCATCACGTCGCTCGAACAGCCGAGCCTGGCCGTCAATCCCGGCGAGCAGGCCCACTGTGTCGTGCAGATCCGCAACACCGGCAGCATCGTGGACCAGTTCGCCGTGGACGTCATCGGCGACGCGCAGCAGTGGGCGACCGCCGAGCCGCGCGTCGTGAACCTGATGCCCGGCGACGTGGGCACCGTGGCGCTGACCTTCGCCCCGCCGCGCGGCCCCGAGGCCCGTTCCGGCCTGACCCCGTTCGGCGTGCGCGTCAAGTCCCGGGAGGACCCGGAGGGCTCGGTGGTGGAGGAGGGAGCCATCACCGTCGCCCCGTTCACCGAGCTGCGGGCCGAGGTCACGCCGCGCACCTCGCACGGCCGGCTGCGCGGCCGGCACGAGCTGGTGATCGACAACCTGGGCAACTGCCCGGCCGAGGTCGAACTCATCGCCACCGACTCCGAGGAACGGCTGTCCTTCCGCTTCCGGCAGCCGACGCTGACCGTCGAGCCCGGCACGGCGGCGTTCGTGCCGTTCAGCGCCACCCCGCACAAGCGGTTCCTGCGCGGCGCGGAGCGCAAGCACCAGTTCCAGGCCACGGTGCTGACCACCGGTGGCGAGCCGGTCTCGGCCGACGGCGCGTTCATCCAGAACCAGTTGCTGCCCAAGTGGTTGCTGCCGGCGTTGGCCGCGCTGCTGGCGTTGCTCATCCTGGCCGTCGTGTTGTGGTTCACGGTCGTCAAGCCGGAGGTGCAGTCGACGGCCAAGCAGGCGGCCCAGGAACAGGTCACGCCGGTCATCTCGATCGCCGACCAGGCGCAGCAGCAGGCTTCCTCGGCGCAGCAGCAGGCCGCGCAGGCCCAGCAGGCGGCCAACGGCGGCGCGGCGCCGAAGCCGGGCACGGGCGCCGGCGCCGGCGCCGGCGACATTCCCGGCACGGACACCGACTTCCGCATCGTGGCCAACGCCCCGGTGACCTCGAATGCCAACGACTTCAAGAAGTTCGGCATGGACACGCCGCCGCCGGCGGACAAGACCCTTGTGGTCACCGACTTCCTGCTACAGAACCCGTACGGCGACACCGGCATCATCCGGATCCAGCGGGACAACCAGGTGCTGGCCGAGTTCGGGCTGGGCAACTTCCGGGCCTTCGACTACCACGTGGGCCAGACCTGGCGGTTCGCCCCCGGGCAGCACCTGGTGATCACCGTCAACTGCGCGTCGGCGACCTCCGGCACCTGCCGCAGCTCCGCCTCGTTCTCCGGGAAAATCCAGTAGAATCGGGCATATGACGGAACGCCGGCCGGCTGGCATGAACTTCGAGTCATGGCTGGACAAGCAGATCCGTGAGGGGGAGCAGCGGGGGGAGTTCGACAACCTTCCGGGCCAAGGGAAACCGCTGCCCGACCGCGGTGAGCTGCGCGACCCCGAGTGGTGGGCGCGCAGCTTCCTGGCGCGGGAGGGCGGTCCGACCGACGCGCTGCTGCCGGAGTCGCTGCAGCTGCGCAAGGAAGTCGAGCGGCTCGCGGATACCGTGCGGGACATGCCGGCCGAGCGGCTGGTGCGGGAGCACGTCGCCGAGCTGAACAAGCGGATCGTGGCCTGGCTGCGCTCGCCGAGCGGCCCACATGTCCGGGTGGGGCCGGTGGACGCCGATGAGGTCGTCACGCAGTGGCAGGCGGCCCGGCGCAAGCCGGTCGCGACGGTGGAAAAGGCTTCGGAGCCGGGGAAGAAGCGGCGCTGGTGGCAGCGCCGGACGGCCTGACCCAGGACCTTCCTGATGCCGGGAAGGGGGCTTTCCTGGCGTTGGACGCGTGGAGTGCCCCCTTCCGAGCAGGGGCGGATGTCCTGATTCGTGGGTATCGTGGCCTGATGGACACGGGTCGGGCGGGGTGTGACGGATCAGGATCGAGGGCATGACAACGATCCAGATTCCCGACACCAAGCTGGCCCGGGCGACCACGGAGTTCGTCCGCGAGCAGACCAGCGACCTGGTCTATGACCACTCCCGGCGGGTCTTCTACTGGGGCAGCCTCCAGGGTCGCAACCGGGACCTGAGCTTCGACCCGGAGCTGCTGTACATCGGCGCGATGTTCCACGACATCGGTCTCGGCGAGGAGCACCGGGGCAGCGGCCGCCGGTTCGAGGTGGACGGGGCCGAGGCGGCCCGCGACTTCCTGCGCACCCACGGCGTTCCCGACGACAGCATCCGTCGCGTGTGGACGGCCATCGCCCTGCACACCACGCCGGGCATCCCGGAGTACATGGAGCCGGAGGTGGCGCTGCTGACGGCGGGCGTCGAGTACGACGTGCTGGGCATCGGCTACCACGACATCGACCCCGAGGTCCGCGCCGAAGTGGTGAAGCAGCACCCGCGGCCGGACTTCAAGCGCCGCATCCTGGCGGCCTTCACCGAGGGCATCGCCCCGAAGCCGGAAACGACGTTCGGCAATGTCAAGGCGGACGTCCTAGCCCACTACACCAAGGGTTTCCAGCGCGGCGACTTCGTGGACACGATCCTGAACTCGGACTGGCCGGAGTGAGCCCGCACCTGGTGGTCGTGCTGGCCTTCGACGGCGTGCAGCTGCTCGACGTCGCCGGTCCGGTCGACGTCCTCAACAGCGCCAACGAACTTGGCCACGGCGTTGACTACCAGGTCCTGATCGCCTCGGTCACCGGCGCGCCGGTCCGCACCTCGGCCGGCGTGAAGATCGCCGCCGACGCCGCGTACGCCGAGGTCCCGAGAAAGGTCGGCACGGTGATCGTGCCGGGCCGGCCGGACTGGCAGCGGGCGGTCGCGGACCAGCCGCTGATCGACGCCGTGCGGCAGCTGGCCAAGCGGTCGCAGCGGGTCGCCGGCGTGTGCGCGGGCGCCTTCCCACTGGCCGAGGCCGGCCTGCTGGACGGCCGCCGCGCGGCCACCCACTGGCAGCTCGCCGACGACCTGGCCCGCCGCTACCCGGACGTCACGGTGGAGCCGGATCCGCTGTTCGTGCGGGACGGCAAGATCATCACCTCGGCGGGCGTCACCGCCGGCATCGACCTGACGGTGTCCCTGGTCGAGGACGACCACGGCGCCGACCTGGCCCGGGCGGTGGCCCGCCAGCTGGTGGTGTTCATGGCCCGGCCCGGCGGCCAGTCCCAGTTCAGCGCCCGCCTGGGCCCGCGCAATCCGCGCAGCGACGCCGTCCGCCAGGTGATGGACATGATCGTCGCGGATCCGGGCGGTTCGCACCGGCTCGCCGAGCTGGCCGCCCGGGTCGGCGTGAGCGGCCGTCACCTGGCCCGGCTGTTCACCGCGGAGATCGGCCGCACCCCGGCCGAGTTCGTGGACACGGTCCGGGTGGAGGCGGCCCGCGCGCTGCTGGAGGGCGGCACCGACTCGGTGGAGCTGATCGCCGGGCGGGTCGGCCTGGGCTCGGCGGAGACCCTGCGGCGGCTGTTCCTGCGCACGCTCTCGGTCACGCCGACCGCCTACCGGGCCCGGTTCCGCACGTCCCGGCGCTGACGTTGTTCGCGAACCGTTTGTTCACCACCGATCGGCGACACCGAACACCGCATTCGGTCTACACCTGACGACGCGGCGCCGGAGGCCCGATCGGGGGGACCTCCGGCCGCCGCGCCAGGGGGTGGGGCGATGGCGCAGCTCGTGGCCGTGGCGGTGATCGCACTGCTGGCCTACGGCATCGTGCGGCTGTCAGCCACCAACAGGTCAGTCCGCGACGAACTCCAGGTGCCCGTAGCTGACCGTGGCCTTCGACCAGGACGCGCCGAGCACGCCGACGAACTTCTGGATCGAGCCCAGCTCCGACTTGTCGGCGATCAGGGCCAGCCGGTCGCCGTCGGCCGTGACCGACCCGCCGCCGAGCTCGTCGCGCAGCACCGGGTCTGCGGCCAGGCCGTTGAACAGCTGCTGCACGGTGACGCCGGGCACCTCGACCTCGACCGAGTCGGCGCCGGCCTGTGGGAGGTACTGGAACGTGAGCACCGATTCCTGGTCGTACTGCTTGCGAATCACGGACGCGATGTGGTGCAGACCGGCCGCGCTGACGTGGTCCACATCGAACTCGCGGGACCGCTCGTAGGTGGCGGTCTTCAGGTCGTCGGACCAGAACACGCCGTTGAGCAGCGTGCTGCACCCCGGCCACGCCCCGTTGGCGGCGATGGTGGCCTGGACC
Source organism: Kutzneria sp. CA-103260 (assembly GCF_018263855.1). Taxonomy (GTDB): domain Bacteria; phylum Actinomycetota; class Actinomycetes; order Mycobacteriales; family Pseudonocardiaceae; genus Kutzneria. Next base: position 362,171 of record NZ_CP073318.1, read on the forward strand.
TGGGCGCCGAACCGGACGAGCCGGTCGGACAGCCGCGGGTCGTTCGGGTCGGTGATGGTGGCGGTGTTGTTCGTCGCGAAGATCTCGGCCGTCGGCTGGTGGTGGCCGACGGGGACGGCGGCGGCTTCCGGCGCGAGTCCGGCGGTGATCGCGACTACCGCCAGCGCGACGAGGATGGGCCGTCGTGACATGGTGCTCCCCTCCCGGTTGGTGATCGGGATGGTAGGGGCGGGCCGTCACCGCGGCGTCACGGGATACTGACCGCATGCACAGCGCGGGAATCCTGGTGTACCGGCGGGTCGAGGGCCGGACGGAGGTGCTGATCGCCCACATGGGCGGCCCGTTCTGGGCCCGCAAGGACGACGGCGCGTGGTCGGTGCCCAAGGGCCAGGTCGAGCCGGGGGAGGAGCCGCTGGACGCGGCCCGCCGCGAGTTCCAGGAGGAGCTGGGGCTGCCCGCGCCCGAGGGCGAGCTGCTGCCGCTGGGCGACGTGAAGCAGTCCGGCAAGACCGTGACCTTGTGGGCGGTCGAGGGTGATCTCGATCCGGCCGAGGTCGTGCCGGGCACCTTCGAGCTGGAGTGGCCGCCCCGATCCGGCCAGACCAGGCAGTTTCCCGAGGTGGACCGGGCCGCGTGGGTCACCGTGGACGACGCCCGCGTCAAGTTGGTCAAGGGGCAGCGGCCGTTCCTGGACCGGCTGCCGGCCTGAGTAAGCGTTGACGGCTCAGCTTTGAATGCCGTACAACGTTGACCATCCGCCGCCGCAAAGTGGTCGAAAGCCATTCTGCGGAGGAATCGCATGGCGAAGTTGAAGTTCGCGCTGGCCGCCCTGCTCGCGGCCGCCGCGGTGCTGGTCCCTGCTCAACTGACCGCTCAGGCCGCGCCCCAGGCGCCCGCCGCCGCCGTCCAGGCGGCGTCGCCGAAGGCCGACGGCGGCAGCCCCACGGCCGCCGAGCTGCTGGCGAAGACCGCCAAGTGCAAGGTGGTCAGCAAGGGCACCTACACGAACACCCAGGCCAACAAGAAGGTCAACATTTGCGGCGCCACCGGCGCCTTCTACTGGACGTCCGGCATGAACATCGACTGCGACGGCCAGACCACCGCGCAGTGCAACAAGAACACCGACTGCTGCTACCAGAACGACACCTCGTTCCACCTGGCCAACGGCAAGCCGCTCAGCGCCGCCGTGACGCCGTACGTGGTGATCCCGCTGCCCAGCAGCCGGTTCAAGTACGGCAGCAACGGCATCAAGGGCGGCGACATCCTGGCCGTGGTCTACAACAACCAGGTGGAGTACGCGGTCTTCGGCGACGAGGGGCCGAGCGACATCATCGGCGAGGCCTCCTACGCGACGGCCAAGGCGCTGGGGATCAACCCCGATCCCAAGAACGGCGGCACCGCTGACCCGGTGACCTACATCGTGTTCCCGGGCTCGAAGTCCGGCGCCATCGACGACCACAACGCGACCGTCACCGCCGGCCGCAAGGCGGCGACGACGTTCGTCAGCAAGAACTGAGCACGCTGGAGGCGGGGGCCCTTTCGCGGGCCCCCGCCTCTGCCTGGGTCAGGCCTGGGCCTTGCGGGCCTTGGCGTAGCGGCCGTTGGCCGGCAGCCACCACAGCACGATCGCGACCAGCGTGCTGGCGATGATCAGCAGCCCGAACAGCTTCATCGAACTGGTCGCCACGTCGGTCACCACCAGCAGTTGCAGGCCGATCGCGACCACGCCCACGAGCGTGACCAGGATCCGGGACCACAGCGCCGCGCCGAGCGACAGCGCCCCGAACACCAGCAGCAGCACAGCCAGCACCAGGGCGACCGTGGCCCGGGCCGACAGCGTGTTGTACGCCTGGTCGAGCACCTGCTGGAACAGGTCCCCGCCCAGGTCCTTCGCGGCGTTCAGCAGGTCGTCGGACAGGCCGAGACGGGCCTGCACGTCGGGGTCGGACAACAGCGACTTCACCATGTCGGCGCCACCGGCGTAGACGGTGATCGCGGTGGCGACGCCGGCCACCACCGAGACGAGGGTGGCGATCAGCGCGGCCATGACGGTGGCCGGCCGCCGAACGGTCGGCAGCATGGCCTGGGGCGTGCTCAAGGTCGTATTCCTCTCGAAAAAACGCGACAGCGACACGACAACCCTGTCGATCCGGCGTTTCCGCTAACATCCGGCATTTCCCTACACGTGTCGGTCTGGGGAGCGGTGCGGTGGCGATGGGAGTGGTGGGACGGGAGGCGCAGCTCGGCGAGCTGGCGCGGGCCCTGAACGCCGGGACGTTCCGGGTCGTGGAGCTGCTCGGCGAGCCCGGCATGGGCAAGACCGCCCTGCTCACGGAGCTGCGCATCGCCGCGTCGGCCCGGCGTTCGCGGGTCGCGGCCGGCAAGGCGACCGAGTTCGAGCGGCTGCCGTTCGCGATGTTCTCGGACGCCTTCGGCGACGCCTGGACCGACTTGCTGACCAGTGTCGACACCCCGGACGGCCGGGCCGCGCTCTACCGGTCGGCCCGATCGCTGTTACCGGGCGCGGTGCTCGTTCTGGACGACGTGCACTGGGCCGATGAGGCGAGCGTCGAGCTGATCGAGCACGTGCTGCGGCATCCGCCGGAGGGGCCGGCGGTGCTGGCCATGGCCTATCGGCCGCGACAGCTGCCGGACCGGCTGGCCACCGCGTTCTCGGCGCTGGCCGGGGAGGAGTGGTGGCAGCGCATCGAGGTCGGCCCGCTGACGCCAGTCGAGGCCGCCGCCTTCTGCGGCGACACCGTGCCGGCCGGCCGCCGTGAAGAGCTGTACGTGGCCAGCGGCGGCAATCCGTTCTACCTGGATGCCTTGCTGCGGCTGGATCCCGGCGACCGCGAGGAGCTGCCGGACACGGTCCGTGCGGTGCTCATCGGTGAACTCGCCGGCCTGGCCCAGCCGGTGCGCATGGTGGCGCAGGCGGCGGCGGTGCTGGGGGAGGAGTTCGAGGCCGGGCTGATCGGGGCCGTCGCGCAGACCGGGGACGTCGAGACCCTGGTCGCGCTGGACGAGCTGATCGCCCGCGACCTGATCCGCCAATCCCTTGTCGGGCAACGGTTCCGGTTCCGCCATCCGCTGCTGCGCTCGGTCGTCTACGGCAGCGCCGGGGCCGGCTGGCGGATCGGCGCGCACGGCCGGGCCGCCCGGCTGCTCGCCGACCGGGGCGCTTCCCTTGCCGTGCAGGCGATTCACCTCGAACGGTCGGCGACCATCGGCGACGCCGGCGCGGTGCGGGTGCTGGTGCGGGCGGCCGACCAGGCGTCCTCGCTGGCCCCCGCGCGGGCCGCCCACTGGCTGCGGGAAGCGTTGCGGCTGCTGGGAGATCGGGCCGTCGACCAGCCGGAGCTGTCGATGCGGCTGGCCCACACGCTGGCCGTCGCCGGGCAGCTGGGCGAGAGCCGGGAGATCCTGCACGAGGTGCTCGGCCGGCTGCCGGCCGGGCCGAGCGACCAGCGCCTGGAGGCCGTCACCACGCTGGCCATGGTCGAGCGCCTGCTGGGCAGCCCGACCGGCGTGAAACGGTTGCTGCTCAGCGAACTCGGCACCGGCAAGGGCAAGGCCGCGCTGGAGCTGGAGGTCGCGGCCGGCGCGATGCGGGGCAGCCAGTTCGCCACCGCGGTCAGCTGGGGCGAGCGGGCCCTGGAGTCGGCCGTCGCCGAGGGCGAGCAGGAGCTGATCTCCACCATCACCGCGCTGTTGGCGCTGGCGCACACCTTCTACGGCTCCACCGCCGAGGCGGCGGCCCATCTCGACGAGGCCGTCCGCATGATCGACCGGGCCCAGGACAGGATGCTGACCGGGCAGCTGGAGTCGATCCTGCGGGCCGGCTGGACCGAGGTCTTCCTGGAACGCCACGACGACGCCGTGCGGCACCTGACCCGAGGCCTGGAGCTGGCCCGGGCCGGCGGCCGCAGCTATCTGCTGGCCGACATCCTGGTCGGGCTGGCCTACACCTGCCTGTGGACCGGGCGGCTGGTCGAGGCGGCCCGGCACGCCGACGAGGCGTTCGAGGCGGCGGTGTTGGTGGGCAGTGACGAGTTGCGCACCATGGCCGCCGGGGTCGGCGTGGCCGTGCTGATGTGGACCGGTGAGCCGGCGAATGCCTTGCGGGCGGCGGAAAAGGCAGTGTCCGAAATGGGCAGTGCCGCCGGCCGCGGGCCGACCATCGCCGCCGGCATGCTGGCCCAGGCCAAGCTGGTGACCGGCGACCCGGCCGGGGCCCGCAGCACGCTGCTGGACATCGGTGGCGGGGAAACCCTGCCACAACTGGAGTTTCCGACCCGGGCGGCCTGGCTGCGCACGCTGGCCCACGCGGAGCTGGCCCTCGGCGACAGCGCGGCTGCGGAGCTTTCCGTGCAGCGGGCGGAAATGACCGCTTCGGTCAGCGGCCTGAACGGTCACCGCGGCCACGCCTCGTTGGCTCGCGCCGCGCTCCAGCTCGCCACCGGTGATCCGGCCGGCGCGGTGGCGGCCGCGGCGGAGTCCGCTGCCGCGTTCGAGGCCGCCGGCATGCGGCTGTATCAGGCGCAGGGCCACATGTTCGCCGGCTCTGTGCTGGAGGATCGCACCGCGGCGATGGCGGAATTCGGGCGGGCCAAGGCGTTGTTCGGGGCCTGCGGCGCGGAACCGCTGTTCCGGCAGGCCGAGATCCACCAGCGCCGGGTCGGCGGTCGCACTCGCCGGCCCGCCGCAAATGGTCAGCACAGCGACGGCCCGACCCCGCTGAGTGACCGGGAGCGGCAGATCGCCGAGCTGGTCGCCGCCGGCCACACCAACCGGCAGATCGCCGAGCGGCTGTTCATGAGCCCCAAGACCGTCGAGGCGCACCTGTCCCGGATCTTCACCAAGCTGGGCGTGAAGACGCGGGCCGCGGTCGCGGCCGCCTGGACCCAGGGTTTCTGAGAGTCCTGTCAGGCCGGTGGTCGCACCCTACTAGCGTGATCGAAGTCAACGGGGTGACCAAACGCTACGGCGAGCGGGTCGCGGTGGACAACCTGACGTTCACCGTCCGACCGGGCGCGGTGACCGGCTTCCTCGGCCCCAACGGGGCCGGCAAGTCGACCACCATGCGCATGATTCTCGGCCTCGACCGGCCGACCTCCGGCGATGTGCTGGTCAACGGCAAGCACTACGCCGAGCACGCCGCGCCGCTGCGCGAGGTCGGTGCGCTGCTGGAGGCCAAGGCCGTCCACACCGGACGGTCCGCGTACCACCACCTGCTGGCCATGGCGCTGACCCATGGCATTCCGCGGAAAAGGGTGGACGAGGTGATCGACCTGGTCGGGCTGCGCGAGGTGGCCCGCAAGCGGGTCGGCAGTTTCTCGCTGGGCATGGGGCAGCGGCTCGGGGTGGCCGCCGCGCTGCTCGGCGACCCGGCCACACTGCTGCTGGACGAGCCGGTCAACGGCCTCGACCCGGAAGGCGTGCGCTGGATCCGGAACCTGTTGCGCGCGCTGGCCGCCGAAGGCCGGACCGTGTTCGTCTCGTCACACCTGATGAGCGAGATGGCCCTGACCGCCGACCACCTGATCGTCGTCGGCCGGGGCAAGCTGATCGCCAACGCCTCGATGGACGAGTTCACCGCCGTCGGCAGCAGCGTGCGGGTCCGCACCCAGGAGGCGACCCAGCTGCGGGACCTGCTCGTCGGCCCGGACGTGACGGTCGACGTGGTGGAGCCGGGGCTGCTGCAGGTGCAGGGGCTGGACGGCGCCGCGATCGGGCGGGTGGCCCGTGATCACTACATCGCCCTCGACGAGCTCACGCCCGTCACCGCGTCATTGGAAGAGGCGTTCATGGACATGACCAAGGACGCGGTCGAATACCGGGAGGCGTCATGACCGCCGTTGCCGTCGACAAGCCCGTCCTGAAGCGGGCCGAGCTGCCGGGGGACATCCGCGTCACGCTGCCGCGGCTGCTGCGCTCGGAGTGGTCCAAGTTCTGGTCGCTGCGCTCCTCGTACTTCGCGCTCGGCGGCATGGTCCTGGCCATGGTCGGGTTCGGCGGGCTGTTCTCCGCCGTGACCGCCAACCAGTACCCGGACATGTCGCACGCGCGACAGCTCGCGGTCGACCCGGCGCAGGTCAGCCTGCGCGGCTACGTCATCGCCCAGCTGGTCATCGGCGTGCTCGGCGTGCTGGTGGTGAGCGGCGAGTACGGCACCGGCATGATCCGCTCCAGCATCGCCGCCGCGCCCCGCCGCTGGCCGGTGCTGGTGGCCAAGGCGGCGGTGTTCGCCGTCATCACGCTGGTCGTCACCGAGATCGCGTCGTTCGGCGCGTTCTTCGTCGGCCAGGCGTTCCTCGACGGCCAGCACATCGGCACCACGCTGGCCGCGGACGGCGTGCTGCGAGCCGTTGTCGGCACCGGGCTGTACCTGACCGTGGTCGGTCTGGTCGGCACCGGCATCGGCTTCGTGCTGCGCAGCACCGCCGGCTCGGTCGCCACCGTGTTCGGGCTGCTGCTGGTGCTGCCCGTGCTCGGTGAGGCCCTGCCGGCCAGTTGGGGCGACAACATCAACCCGTACCTGCCGAGCAACGCCGGGCAGCAGCTGCTGGTGGTGCACCCCGATGCCGCCGCGACTCTCAGTCCGTGGGCCGGATTCGCCGTGTTCTGCGGCTACGCGCTGGCCGCCCTGCTCGCCGGCGGCTACCTGCTGAAGCGTCGTGACGCGTGAGCGAGCTTGCGAGCGAACCATCGAACGCAGCAGCTAGGAAGGCCGCCGGTTCGCCCAGGAGTCGCCGAGCAGGATCAGCGCGGCGAGCGCGATGGGTATCAGCGCGAAGACCGCGAGGTCGCTGATGACCAGCACGACCGCCACGATCACCAGCGGGACGACCGCCAGGAAGCAGAACGGGTCGAGCGGCCCGAACCGGTTACCCGACATGGACCGCTCCGGCGGCGTTGAGTGCGACGATCACACCGTGACTGTAGTGATGCGTTCCTGAGGCCGCGCAGCCGCATGGGATTCACACTCTTGGCGCAGGTCCCGACACTGTGTGTACACCGCGCGAGGCGGCCTCGCGGACTGTCGGCCGACTTCTACTGCTGGTAGTGCTCCACCTCCTGCTTGGAACGGACCCCGGCCTCGTCGGGGTTCTGCCCGAACTCCTCGCGGGCCCGCCGCTGCCGCAGCAGGTCCCAGCACTGGTCGAGCTCGGCCTCGACCTGCGCCAACCGCGCGTGGTCAGGCTCGTGGTGCCCGCGGAGCTTGTGCTCCTCGTCGACCAGCGCCTTGACCCGTCCCAGCACATCGCCGTCGTCCATGACCACATTCTTACCTGAGCCTTGACAGGCTGTGCTCAGGCTCTCCTCAGGAAAACGAGGTGTAGTGGAGAGGCAAGCTCGTGGACGGCGTCGAGGAGAGGGCTGATGACCGAGCCTTACGGGACCCAGCCTTACGGCTACCCGCAGATGCCGGAACAGGGCGGTTACTACGGCTACCAGTACCAGCCGCCGCCGCCCCCGCCGCCGCCCAAGCGGACCGGGCGCACGGTGCTGACCGTCGTGCTGGCCGTCGCGGCCGGCATCGCGCTGGGCGCGGCCGCGGGCAACTACATCCCGACCTTGCTGAAGGGGCAGGCCTCGAACCAGCCCTCGGTGCAGACCTACGTGCCGCCGACCCAGCCGGGCCGCACCGCGCCGCAGTCGCCGGCCGACACGTCCGGGGTGGCGGCCAAGATCGACCCGGCCCTGGTCGACATCAACACCACCCTCGGCTTCCAGCAGGCCCAGGCGGCCGGCACCGGCATCGTGCTGAGCTCCAACGGGCTGGTGCTGACCAACAACCACGTCATCAACGGGGCGACCCAGATCAGCGCGGTCGACATCGGCAACGGCAAGACGTACACGGCGACCGTGGTCGGCTACGACCGCTCGCACGATGTGGCCGTCATCCAGCTGCAGAACGCCTCCGGCCTGGCCACCGCCCCGATCGGCAGCTCCGCCGGCGTGGCCGTGGGCGACTCGATCGTGGGCATCGGCAACGCCGGCGGTGTCGGCGGGGCCCCGAGTGTGGCCGGCGGCACCGTGACCGGGCTCAGCCAGTCGATCACCGCGTCCAGTGACGACGGCACGTCCGAGCAGCTCACCGGGCTGATCCAGGTCGCCGCCGACATCCAGCCCGGCGACTCCGGCGGTCCGCTGGTGAACGCCAATGGGCAGGTCATCGGCATGGACACCGCGGCGTCGCAGGGCTTCCAGATGGACCGCGGCGGGCAGGCGACCGGCAGCGGCCAGGGTTTCGCCATCCCCATCGACCAGGCCATCTCCATCCAGAAGCAGATCAGCGCCCACCAGGCCAGCGCGACCGTGCACATCGGCGACTCGGCGCTGCTGGGCGTGCAGGTCCCGGCGGCCCAGAACAGCCGCGGCCGGCGCGCTCAGGCCACCAACGGCGCGGTCGTGTCGGGCCTGCTGTCCGGCTCCCCGGCCGAGGCCGCCGGCATCGTGGTCGGCGACGTCGTGACCTCGATCAACGGGCAGGCCGTCGACTCGCCGAACACCCTCACCAACCTGCTCACCACGTTCCACCCCGGCGACCGGGTCACCGTCGGCGTGCTGACCGTCAACGGCCAGCAGAGCGTCACCGTGACCCTGGCGAAGGGCCCGGCGCAGTAGCGATGCCGTTCACCGTGGACACGCCAGCCGTGCTCGACGGCGGTCTGTCCAACCAGCTAGCCGCCGCCGGCCACGACCTGTCCGATCGGTTGTGGTCGGCACGGCTGCTGCGCGACGACCCCGACGCGATACTGGCCGCGCACCGGGCGTATTTCGAAGCTGGCGCCGACATCGCCACGACCGCCAGCTATCAGGCGTCGGAACTCGGCTTCGGTGACGAGACCCCGGAGCTTTTGCGGCTCAGCGTGCGGCTGGCCCGGCAGGCCTCGTTCCAAGCCGAGGTCGATGACCGTCGGCTGTGGGTCGCAGCCTCCGTCGGTCCTTACGGTGCGGTGCTGGCCGACGGTTCCGAATACCGGGGTCGGTACGGGCTTTCCGTGCGGGAGCTCGTCGACTTCCACCGGCCGCGGATCGAGGCCCTGGCCTCCGCCGCGCCCGATGTTCTTGCCCTGGAGACCATTCCCGACCTCGACGAGGCCGAGGCCCTGCTGACCATCATCGCCGGCACCGGCATCCCGGCGTGGTTGTCGTACAGCATCGACGGCTCCACCACCCGCGCCGGGCAACCCCTGGCCGAGGCCTTCGCCTTGGTCCGCGATGTGCCCGAGATCCTGGCCGTCGGCGTCAACTGCTGCGATCCCCTCGACGCCACCGCCGCCGTGCCGGTGGCCGCCGCCGTCAGCGGCAAGCCCGTGGTGGTGTACCCCAACAGCGGCGAGGGCTGGGATCCCGTCGCCCGCTCCTGGGACGGCCGCCCCACGTTCGATCCGTCCGTCGTCCCCACCTGGATCCACGACGGCGCAACGATAGTCGGCGGCTGCTGTCAGCTCGGCCCCGCCGACATCGCCGCCATCGCCCGTGCGGTCAGCCGATGACCGCTTCGGCGGCGAGGATGTTGACGTAGTCGCGGAGATGGGCGATCTGGCCGTCGCGCACGGTGAGCACGACGATGTTGGGCAGCGCGAAGTCGGCGCCCACGGCCTCCTGCTCGACGATGATCGTGTCGGGGTCGGCGGTGTCGTGCACGGCGCGGGTGCGGTAGCGCTCGTACCTGACGGAGTTGTTGTGCCACATCGAGGTTGACCAGCGCATGATCTCGTCCCGGCCGTCGAGGCGGGAGGGCAGGCCGGGGCGGGTGAACGGGAATTCGTGCACGGCGTCGGTGGCGTACAGGCGACTGAGGGCGTCGGCGGACTGGTCGACGACGGCCTGGCGGAATTGCTCCAGGACAGCACGGGGACCGGGTGCCTCGCGTGGACCGGGTCCGCCGAGGGGCGTTCGGCGGGCGGTCACCTTGCGGCGGCTGATCTTCCAGCCGTTCGGCCCATGGGTGACGACATCGTCGTAGACGGCGCTGCCGACGGTGCCGCCGGCCATGATGCCGATGCCCTTGGACTGGACCGCAGCCGTGACCTCGTCGACCGGGGTGATCACGATGTTGGTGACGTGGTGGCCGACCGGGTTGGCCGGGCCCAGGGCGAGCGCGGCGTCGCGGACGGCGGCGGGTCCGTGCAAGGAGCCGAGGCCGAAGTCGGTCACGTCGTAGACGACGTCGGGGGTGAACAGCTCGGCCAGCCGGTCCAACTCGCCGGCGTCGACCAGGTGGCCGTGTCGGTTGACCAGGTCGGCGATGTCGATCCGGTCCTGCTCGGTCAGCGTCATGGGACCACCCTTCGAGGGGTAAGATGAGACACAGTCCGGTTAGTTGGGCACGGTAGCGGACTGTGTCCCCGGTTAGCAATGGCGGTGCCGATGCGGGCCGATGCGCGACGCAACTACGAGCAGCTGCTGGCGCAGGCGCGCATCGCCTTCGCCGAGTCCGGGGCCGACGCCTCGCTGGACGAGATCGCCCGGCGGGCCGGCGTGGCCAGCGGCACCCTGTACCGGCATTTCCCCACCCGCCTGGACCTCATCCAGGCGGTCCTGGCCGAGCAGCTCGCGGAGCTGGCCACCCTCGGCCGCGACCTGCTGACCGCCGACCACGCGTTCGACGCCCTCGCCACCTGGCTGCGCGCCATCCTCACGCACGGCCTCACCTACCGTGGTCTGGCCGCCGCGGTGATGAACTCCGCCCTCGACGAAGAGGTCGCCAACTGGCACGCCGAGCTGTTCGAGGTCGGTGCCGCACTGCTCGACCGGGCCTGGCAGGCCGGCGCCGTCGTCGCCGTGGACGAGACCGACGTGCTCAAGATGGTGGGGGCCATCGCCTGGGCCGCCCAAGACGCCCCGGACCGCGCCGCCCAGGCCGACCGCATGCTCACTCTCGTGCTGAACGGACTGCGGCCGCGAACATGAGACGGCAGCTTGTTCGGTGACTCGGCTGATTCGGTGATGTGACGAAGAACTACTGCGGCGCGGCGGCCCGGGCCGCCATGCTGCTGGGCGTGTCGCACGCATTCGGGGCCGTGGCAGAGGCGTATCACCGGTGGCGGACGGCGATCCCGTACGCCGCGTTCGACTGGATGGTGCCGCAGCCGTGCCGCCGTGTGGTGGAACTCGGGGCGGGCACGGGAATCCAGACCCGCCGGCTGACGGTGTTCGCGGACGAGGTGCTGGCGGTGGAGCCGGACCCGAAGATGCGGGCGGTGTGCCAGGTCGACGGCGCGAAGCTGCTGGTGGGCACGGCCGAGGACATCCCGGTCGAGGACGGCGGGGCGGACCTGGTGGTGGCCCTGGACTCGTGGCACTGGTTCGCCCAGCCCGAGGCCACGAACGAGGCGGCCCGGGTGCTGCGGCCGGGCGGAACCCTTGCGGTGGCCTGGAATCTGCCGGAGCTGGCCGACGACTGGACCGTCGAGTTCTGGCGGTCGGTCACGGCGGCCCACGACGAGACCCGCCGCCCGGGCCGGCTGATGCTGGGCGTCGACGCCCCGTTCGCCACGCCCCAGTACCGCGTGATGCGCTGGACCTCGCGCCGCTCGGCCGACGACTTCGTCGCCCTGCTCGGCACCTACAGCCAGGTCATCGCCATGGATCCGTTGGAACGCGGGGAATTTCTCGACCGCCAACGGGAGCTCCTGCCGATCGACCCCGACGGCATGGTCGACGCGCGGTTCACCACGGTCTGCTGGCGCATCGTCCACATGGGAGCCTGAGCCATGCGCCGACTGCCATTGCTGGCCTTGGCGCTTTGTGTCCTCACCGGGTGCAGCCTGCTCAACGGCGGCGCGACTGAACCACCGCGCGGCAACGGCGAGACGGTGGTTCGCGTCGGCGTCATGCAGGTGATCGACACCGCCCCGTTCTACCTGGCCATGAGCCGGGGCTACTTCCGCGACGAGGGCCTGTCGGTGCAGATCACGCCGACCAAGAGCGGCACCGACAGCCTGCCGCTGCTGGCCGGCAACCACATCGACGTCGGCTTCGGCAACTGGGCCACCCTGTTCCAGGCGCAGGCCAACGGCACCGGCGACTACCGCGTCCTGGCCGACGGCTCCCAGGGCGGGCCGCACGTGCAGATCGTCGCCACCCGCCCGGATTCCGGCATCCACTCGGCGAAGGATCTCGCCGGCCGCGTCGTGAGCAGCAACGCCCCCAACGACATTCCGCTGCTGGCGCTGAAGGCCATCCTCAAGGCCGACGGCGTCGACCCGAACAGCGTCAAGACGCCCATCGTGCACCACGCCGACACCCCGGCTGCCTTGGCCGGCAAGGAAATCGACGCCGCGTTGCAGCTGGAGCCGTTCATCACCATCGCTCGCAAGCAGATCGGCGCGGTGCCGGTGGTCGACCTCTTCGGTCCCGGTCCGGCGCATGACCTCCCGATCGCCGGCTACTTCGCCCGGTCGAGCTTCGTCCAACAGCATCCCGACACCGCTGCCGCGTTCCGCCGGGCGATCGAGCGTGGTGCCGCTGACGCGCGGAACACCGCTGCCGTGCAACAGATCCTGCCGACCTTCGTGTCCGGTGTGACGGCCGAGCTGGCCAAGGAGGTGGCGATCCCGGTGTTCCCGACGTCGGTGTTCCGGGACCGGCTGCAACGGGTCGCCGACCTGATGCTGACCTACGGCCAGCTCAAGGCGACGCTGGACGTGGGGCGGCTAGTCCGGTGACGAGCAGCTGGGCCAGCCGGCGGGCGTCGTAGCGGTCGTCGTCCTCGGCCCCGACACACAGGTTCCCGACGCCGCGCATCAGCTCGTAGGCCGTGAGATCGCCGTGGATCTCATCGGCCGCCGCCGCCAACAGCTCGCTGCACACGGGCAGCAGCCGGTCGAGGAAGTATGTGTGCAGCGGCTGGAAGTCCTCGGTGTGCAGCACGCCGGCGAGCCCGTGCTTGGTGACCAGGAAGTCGACGAACAGGTCGATCCACTGGCTCAGCGCGGCGTGCGGGGAGGCGGCGGAGGCGAGCAGTGCCGGGCCGGCCTCGGCGCAGGCCTCCACCTGGTGCCGGTAGACGGCGATGATCAGGTCGGCGCGGGTGGGGAAGTGCCGGTAGATGGTGCCCATGCCGACGCCGGCGGCGGCCGCGATGTCGCGCACCGGCGCGTCCACGCCCGACCGCACGAACACCTCGGCGGCCGCGTCGAGCAGCGTCTGCTGGTTGCGCTGGGCGTCCGCCCGCTTGGACCTGGTCACCGTGTTCCCTTCCGCGCTTGCTAAACGGAACATCGCTCCGCTACGTTAGTGGAGCAACGTTCCGCTTAATTCAGTGTGCCACAGGGAGGCCCCTGATGCCTCGGTTCGGAATCATGACCGCCCCGCAGCAGGTCGACTACACCGACCTGGCCCGCGTCTGGCGGGAGGCCGACGCCGTGCCGGAGATCGAGCACGCGTGGCTGTTCGACCACCTGATGCCCATCGCCGGCGATCCCGGCGGCCCGATCCTCGAGGGCTGGACCCTGCTGTCCGCCCTGGCCGCCCAGACCAGCCGGCTGCGGCTGGGCGTGATGGTGACCAGCAACCGGTTCCGCCCGCCGGCCGTGCTGGCCAAGATCGCCACCACCGTCGACGTCGTCTCCGGCGGTCGCCTCGACTTCGGCATCGGCGTCGGCTCGCGGCCCGACCACCCGCTGGCGCGGCGGGAGTACGACGGTCACGGCCTGCCCTACCTCGGCTCCGGCGACGCCGTGGCCGCGCTCGGTGAGTCCCTGACCGTGATTCGCCGGCTGTGGACCGAGAACGAGCCGTTCGACTTCCACGGCGACCACGTCCGGCTCACCGGCGCGTACGGCAACCCCAAGCCCGTCCAGCGCCCCCATCCGCCGATCCTCATCGGCGGCCGCTCGTCGGCCACGCTGCGCCTGGTCGCCGAGCACGCCGACCTCTGGAACATCCCCGGCGGCGACATCGAGGACGCCACCAAGCGCAGTCGCCTGCTGGACCGCTACTGCGCGGAGATCGGCCGCGACCCGGCCGCCATCACCCGCTCGATCTTCCTGCCCGTCTCCTACGACCGCCCCGCCGACACCCGGGCGGCGATCAAGGAGGCCGTGGACGCCGGCTTCGACCACATCGTCCTCGGCCTCTCGACGCCCTACCCCGACGCCGTCGCCCGCTGGGTCGCCGACGAGATCATCGCCTAGGGTCCGTCCGTGGACGAAGCCGTGATCGCACCGGAAACCGATGTGCCGCTGGGAGAACTGCGCCAGCTCTACGGCGCGGTCGGCTGGACCGCCTACACCGAGAACCCGGAGTTGCTGGGCAAAGGCGTGGCCGGATCGTCCTATGTGGTCACGGCGCGGCTCGGCGGCCGGCTCGTCGGCCTGGCCCGGGCGATGTCCGACGACGCCACCGTTTGCTATCTCCAGGACGTGCTGGTGCATCCGGACGTGCATCGGCGCGGCATCGGCCGGGCCCTCGTGCGGGCCGTTCTCGACCGCTATCGGACAGTGCGGCAGAAGGTGCTGCTCACCGACGACGAGCCGGCGCAGCGTGCCTTCTACGAAAGCCTTGGCTACGCGGAGATCCGCGACTTCGGCCCTGGCACGCTGCGCGCCTTCGTCCGCTACGACTAGAGGGTCGCCCCGCGGCGGATGACGTAGGTGTAGCTCTCCCACTCGGAGCCGGCCATGTCGTCCGGCACCGCCTCGACGACGTCGGAGCCGCAGTGCGCGAACAGCAGCCGCACCAGCGTGGGGTCGACGCCGAACATCTCCATGCCACCGTCGTCACGGCCCTGCGCGGGCGGCTCGGCCGGGGACTCTTCCGGGGCGGCCACCGGGGTTTCCGCCGCCGGGGCTGCCACGACGACCGGCGCGGACACGACCTCGACCGGCATCCGGACCGAGGTGCCGCCGGCCTCGGCGAACCAGGAGACGGCCTCCTGCACCAGATCCAGCTCCAGGACGTACTGGCCGGGCTCGTCGGGGGCCGCCGCCGGCACCTGCATCTCGACCGAGGAGCCGGGCGCGAGGTCGTGCGGGATGTCGGTGCGGCCGTCGTTCCACCGCACCGGCTCGCCGTCGCGCAGCCAGTGGTTGCCCAGCCGGATCAGCTGCCCGGCCGGCCACACCGTGGAGCTGGTGTTGGTGACCTTGGCGTGCACCGCGACCGACTGCCCGGCGCCCACGGAGCGAGGCGCGCCCAGCGGTTCGATGTGGGCGCGCATCGCGTCGGGGGTGAGCTCGGTCGGCTTGTTGGGCCGCGCCGGCATCTGCAGCACCAGCACGCCGCCGGGCTTGGTCACCCGGTGCAGCTCGACCAGGCAGGCCAGCTGCACGGCCGGCGGCGAGTGCTGGATGGAGATCAGGCTGACCACCGAGTCGAACGACTCGTCGTCGAACGGCAGCCGCTGGCCGTCGTAGGCGGTGAAGGAGACCCGGTCCGGGAACCGGTTGATGCGCACCGCCTCGTCCACCATCGACTGCGCGATGTCCACGCCGACAACGGTGTCGACGTGGGCGGCCAGGCCGTTGCTCAGCCGCCCCGCGCCGCAGCCGAAGTCGAGCGCCCGGTCGCCGAGCGTGAGCCCGGCCGCCTCGGCCAGGTCGCGGACGCGCTGGACCGGGCCGGCCGCGGTGGCCAGGAACTCGTCGGTGTCCCAGCCGCCGTGCCGGCGGGCCGGGTCGGTGAGCACCGCCCACCGCGGGTCGACGCGCCCGAGGTTCTCCCAGGTCGACTTCAGCCTGTCCAGTGCCATGCCGCAGATGGTATTTCGCGCCGTCCGCGGCACGGCGTCCGGGCTGTCAGCCGGCGGCGCAGTCGTGCGGGTTCACCGACTGCACGGCCATGCCGACCACCTGCCCGTCCCGCACGCCGAACACGTACTGGGTGGCCGGGTTCTCCTTGGTCGGCACGGTGTACTGGACGACCGTGTTGTGCGGCGCGGACACCGCGTCCGGGTACGCCGCCAGGATCTCGTCCGGCGTGGAGCCGACCTTGACGCCCTCCGGGGTGTGCGCGCCCGGGGCCGTGCCCGGCACCGAGTACACGCCGTACTTCGTGGACATGATCAGCACCGGGCCGGGGGAGTAGGCCCAGTTGTAGCCGCGGCACAGGTCGGTGCCGCCGACCGGGTCGCCGACCTTGCCGGTCGCCTTGGCGTCGGCGACGCTCATGCCGACGCTGATCGCGCCGTAGCCGTTCGGCCCCAGCACCGAGCTGTCCACCGCCGCGGCCGGCACGGCGTTCACCAGCGCGAACGTCGCGACCCCCAGTGCCGCCGCGGCGCCGAACGCCGTGGCGGCCCGAACCGGAGTGATGCGCATGTGCGTGTCCTTTCCGAACTGATCATCCGCTCTTGCCCCGACTCGACGCCGTCAAGGCAGCCCCGGTTGCACCTCGCGCCACAGAAGTCACGCCTCGCACCGCGCAGCACAGACAGTTCGCCCGCGGCCGGGCAGTCATGAAGGGGCCCTTCCTGACGTTGAACGAGACGAGTGGCCCCTTGATCTCGGGCACGGACTGATCGTTCGGGGAAACCTGCGTGAACGTGTCGCCGCGCACGTTCTCCCGGGGCCCGGTCACGGCTAAGATTGGTCTGAACCATTGGACCGATCAGTCGGGGGCCCGAGATGGAGATCGTGATCGTGCCGGACGCCGTGGCGCAGGGTGAGCTGGCCGCCGGCGCCATCGCTGACCTGGTGGGCCGCAAGCCCGACGCGCTGCTGGGCGTGGCCACCGGCTCCACCCCGCTGCCGGTGTACGAGGCGTTGCAGCGGCGCAAGGCGCAGGGCCTGGACCTGTCGCGGGCGAGGATCTGCCAGCTGGACGAGTACGTGGGCCTGCCGGTGGGGCACCCGGAGTCCTACCGCGAGGTGGTCCGCCGCGAGGTGCTCGATCGGCTGGGCATCTCGGACGATCGGTTCATGGGACCGGACGGCTCGGCGCAGGACGTGGTGGCGGCCTGCGCGGCGTACGAGCGGACGCTCAAGGCGGCCGGCGGGGTCGACCTCCAGCTGCTGGGCATCGGCACGGACGGCCACATCGGCTTCAACGAGCCGATCTCCTCCTTCGCCTCGCGGACCCGGGTCAAGACCCTGACCGAGCAGACCCGTGTGGACAACGCCCGCTTCTTCGACAGCCTGGACGACGTCCCGCAGCACGTGCTGACCCAGGGCATCGGCACCATTCTCGAGGCCCGGCACCTGGTCCTGCTGGCCACCGGCGAGTCCAAGGCGGAGGCCGTCGCCCTGGCGGTGGAGGGCCCGCTCGCGGCGATCGTCCCGGCCTCGGTGCTCCAACTCCACCCGCACGCCACCGTCATCCTCGACGAGGCGGCCGCCGGCCGGCTCAAACTGGCCGACTACTACCGCTCTACCTACGCCACCAAGCCCGCCTGGCAAGGAATCTGAGCGCGAGGCCCCGCGGACACAAGAGAGTGCGAGGCGCCGGCTACCCGGGGGCCGAGCCGCGACGCCGAAGGCGGCGCCGAAAATGCAGCGGGCTGACGGGGCGAACATCCCTCGGGTTGCTGTTCGTCGACCTCTTCTACTTACCGCCGGAGCGCCGCGGCGCCGGCCTCGGCCGGAGGATTCTGGCCGAGGCCGAGCGGGAGGCGGTGCGCCGCGGCTGCCGGGCCGGGGTGCTGTACACGATCAACTTCCAGGCGCCGGAGTTCTACGTGAAGAGCGGCTGGCAGGTGTTCGGCGAGGTGCCCAGCGTTGACGGCGTGAGCAGCGTCTTCCTGTCCAAGGCGTTCTAGACGATCGGGGTCGCGGTGCCACTGACCGCGACTCGCGGGTCGGACGGGTCGAGGTCGACGGTGAGCACGCTGGGGCGGCCCATGTCGTCGCCCTGGTGGACGGTGAGCCGGGTCGGCGCGTCGACGCGGCCGGTGGCCAGGAGGTAGCCGCCGAAGGCCGCGGCGGCGGAGCCGGTGGCGGGGTCCTCGACGACACCGCCGATGGGGAACGGGTTGCGGGAGTGCCAGACGGTGTCGCTCGCGGACCAGAGCAGCTGCACGGTGGTCCAGCCGAAGCGGGTCATCAGCGTGGCGAGGCGGTCGAAGTCGTAGTTGAGCGACGCGAGGCGCTCCCGCGAGGAGAGCACGAGAACGAGGTGGTGGTTGCCGGAGAAGGCGACGTGGGGCACGTGCTGGCTGGAGAGGTCGGCAGTGGACCAGCGCAGCGCGACCAGGGTGTCGGCGATCTCCTCGGGGGTGGCCTCCCGGGAGGAGGTGGGCACGCTGGTCAGGCTGGCGCGGGTGAGTCCGTCGTCACCGAGCGTCGTGGTGACGGGGATCTCGCCGGCCTGGGTGTGGAACAGCAACTCTCCGTGACCGTCCCGTTCGGCCAGTGCGACGGCGGTGGCGATGGTGGCGTGGCCGCAGAACGCGACCTCGGCCAGCGGGCTGAAGTAGCGCACCCGGTAGCCGTCCGCGGCGCGGGTGACGAACGCCGTCTCGGAATAGCCCACGTCAGTGGCGATCTTCTGCTGGTCGGCCTCGTCCAGCCCGGTGGCGTCCAGCACGACGCCGGCTGGATTGCCGCCGTCGGGCGTGGTGGTGAACGCCGCGTAGCGCAGCACGTCAGTGGTCATGCCGGTCATTGTCCCTTATCTAGACCAATCGGGTCCGTTAATACGGTGGCACCCTGCGCCAACCAGGTGAGGGCCACCACACCGGGGGGCAGACATCCGGGGCCCGCTCAGCGATTCGGGTAGCGCCGGCCGGCGTCACGATCGATAGTCGACATGAGCCGCGAGCTGGGAAGGGGTGATCGCCGATGGCGGGAGTGATCACCCGGGCCGCGGCGGTGCCACGCGCGCCCATCCGGCTCTGGCGCTTCCTGCGCAAGTTCGTCCAATCCACGCCCGGCCGGCTCATCGGCATGGCCGCCGGCGTGCTGGTGCTGGCGATCATCGTGGGCGTGCTGACGGCCAGCGGCGTGCAGGGCAAGGGCGACCAGGTGCGGGACCTGGCCACCACGGCCGAGCCGCTGAGCGTGGCGGCGCAGGACATCTACCGCGCTTTACAGGACGCGGACGCGACGGCGTCCAGCGCCTTCCTGGCCGGCGGCATCGAGCCGGCCGCGACCCGCCAGCAGTACCTGGCCGACATCGCCCAGGCGACCTCGGCGCTGACCCTGGAGGCCGGCACCGTGGTGGCCCCCGAGGCCCTGCAGACGCTGTCCAGCCAGCTGCCGATCTACACCGGACTGGTGGAGACGGCCCGGGCCAACAACCGCCAGGGCTTCCCGGTCGGCGCGGCCTACCTGCGAGAGGCCTCCGGCCTGATGCGCGCCAAGCTGCTGCCCGCGGCCGAGCAGCTGTACAAGGCCGAGAACGCCCGCCTCACCGCCGAGCAGGACGCGGCCACGGCGTTCCCCATCGGCGAGGTGGTGCTGCTGCTGATCACGGTCGGCCTGCTGTTCGCCGCCCAGTGGTACCTGCTCGGCGCGACCAACCGGCTGGTCAACACCGGCCTGGTGGTGGCCACCGGGGCGGCGGTGGTGGCGCTGCTGTGGACGTCGGCGGCGATGACGGCCGTGGCGCTGCATCTGGACAGTGCTCGAAAGGACGGTTCGGACCAGGTCGCGGTGCTGGTGCAGGCCCGGTTCGCGGCGGTGCAGGCGCGGGCCGACGAGACGCTGACGCTGGTGGTGCGGGGCAACGGCCAGAGCTACCAGACCGACTACCTGACGGCGGCCAACCGGCTCGGCGGGCGGGACGGCTCGGCGGGCCTGCTCGGCCAGGCCCGGGCGATGGCCACCGACCCGTCGGTGCGGACCGCGCTGGACAACGCCATCCGGTCGCAGCAGGCCTGGACGTCGGTGCACCGCCGGATCCGTGAGGCCGACGACGCAGGCCAGTACAACCAGGCCGTCGAGGACAGCATCGGCACCAGCGCCAGCAGCAGCGGCTCGTTGTTCGCGGACCTGGACAAGAACCTGGTGTCCGCATTGGACACCGCGCGCACGGCGTTCAACCGGCAGGCCTCGGCCGCCGACGCGGCGCTGACCCTGTTGCGGCCCGGACTGATCGTCATCGCGGTCGTGATCGGCGTAGCCTCGGGGTTGGGGATCTGGCAGCGGTTGAGGGAGTACTGGTGAGGCGGGCGGTCGCGGCCACCGCGCTGGCGTTGGCGCTGGCGGGGTGCGGCTCGAACGTGCCGGCCCAACCGGTGGACAGCTCGTCCTCGGTCACGGTGCCGGAACCGCCGGGCGTGGCCGGCTCGCCGGCCCCGACCACCAGCACCAACGCGCCGGACGCCCACTGCGACGCCACGGCCAGCCTGCGCCCGAGCGGCCCGCTGCCGGCGCCCGGGCAGATGCCCGACGGCTCCACGATGGCCCGCATCGTGCAGCGCGGCCGGCTGATCGCCGGTGTCGACCAGAACACGTACCCGATGGGCTTCCGGGACCCGGTCACCGGCGAGGTCGAGGGCTTCGACATCGACATGCTGCACGCCGTGTCCGACGCGCTGTTCGGCGACCCGAACCGGATCCAGTTCAAGGCGATCACCTCCGCCGACCGGATTCCCGCGCTGCAACAGGGACAGGTCGACGTCGTGGCCCGCACGTTCACCATCGACTGCGCGCGGGCCCAGCAGGTCGGCTTCTCCACGGTGTACTTCTCGGCCGGGCAGCGGGTCCTGGTCGACAGCGACTCGGCGGTGCGCGACGTGGGCGACCTGAGTGGGAAGAAAGTGTGCGCCACCAAGGGATCCACCTCGCTGGAGGCGCTGACCGAGGTGGCCTCGAAGCCGGACCTGGTGTCGGTGGACAACTGGACCGACTGCCTGGTGCTGATGCAGCAGGGGCAGGCGGACGCCACCTCCACCGACGACACGATCCTGGCCGGGCTGGCCGCGCAGGACCCGTACACCAAGGTGGTCGGGCCTCGCTTCGCCGACGAGCCGTACGGGCTGGCCGTGCCCAAGACCGACAGCGACTTCGTCCGGTTCATCAACGCCGTGCTGGAGAAGATCCGGGCGGACGGCACCTGGACCGCCGACTACAAGCACTGGCTGGGCGACCGGCTGGGCCCGGTGCCGGCCCCGCCCGCGCCCCGATACGTGGACTGACCATGGCAACCGAACAGTGGGAACCCGCCGCCACCGGTCTCGCCCAGACCGGGCACACCGATGAGGCGTGGCGGCCGTCGAGCCAGGGCTCCAGACCGCTGACCGGGCCGTCGCTGGGTCGGGGAGGCCTGGGCGCCGGCCTGGTCGAAGTGCCCCGGGTGCCCTACCGGGATCCGTCCACGGCGGTGCTGGACAGCCCGGTGGTGGCCGAGAACAAGCGGTTCTGCTCGCACTGCGCGTCCCGGGTCGGCCGCAGCTCGGACGGCGTGCTCGGCCTGACCGTCGGGGTGTGCCCGCGCTGTGGGACGCCGTTCTCGTTCGTACCCAAACTAGAGCCGGGCGAGGTGCTGGGCGGGCAGTACGAAGTGCTGGGCTGCCTGGCCTACGGCGGTCTGGGCTGGATCTACCTGGCCCGCGACCACAACGTGAACGACCGCTGGGTGGTGCTCAAGGGCCTGATCGACACCGGCGACCCGGCGGCGATGGCCGCCGCGGTGGCCGAGCGGCGGTTCCTGGCCGAGGTGGAGCACCCGAACATCGTCAAGATCTACAACTTCGTGCAGCACCCGGACCCGGACACCGGCACGATGATCGGCTACATCGTGATGGAGTACGTGGGCGGCAACTCGCTGCGCGAGCTGGCGTTGCAGCGCCGCCGCCCGGACCGGCGGATCGAGCCGATGCCGCTGCCGCAGGTGATCGCCTACGGGCTGGAGATCCTGCCGGCGCTGGGCTACCTGCACGGCGTCGGTCTGCTGTACTGCGATCTCAAGCCGGACAACGTGATCCAGACCGACGAGCAGCTCAAGCTGCTCGATCTGGGCGCGGTGCGGCGGATGGACGACTTCGAGAGCCCGCTGTTCTTCACCGCCGGCTACAGCGCGCCGGAGCTGGGCCGGCGCGGGCCGTCGATCGCCTCCGACCTGTACACCGTCGGCCGGATGATGGCCGTGCTCAGCTTCGAGTTCCCGGAGTACCGCGGCCGCCACAAGCACACGCTGCCGGGTGTCGACGAGGTGCCGCTGTTCGAGATATTCGAGTCGTACCACCGGTTTCTGCTGCGGGCCACGCACGAGAAGCCGGAGCGGCGGTTCCACTCGGCCGAGGACATGGCCGAGCAGCTGGTCGGCGTGCTGCGGGAGGTCGTGGCGATCGGCGGCGAACAGCCGCCGCCGCGGCTGTCGCACATGTTCAGCACCGAGCGCCGGCCGTTCGGACCGCGCGACGAGCTGCTGGCCCCCGAGCCGCACGAGATCGCCGTCGGGCTGCCGGTGCCGCAGGTCAACGCCGGCGACCCGGCCGCCGGTTTTCTCGCCACCGTCACCGGCGTCAATCCCAAGGCGATGCTGCAGAGCCTGGACAACGCGCCGATGATCACGCCCGAGGTGCTGATGCGCCGGGCCCGGGCCTACATCGACCTGGA
Organism: Kutzneria sp. CA-103260; assembly: GCF_018263855.1. Lineage (GTDB taxonomy): Bacteria > Actinomycetota > Actinomycetes > Mycobacteriales > Pseudonocardiaceae > Kutzneria. Next base: position 384,628 of record NZ_CP073318.1, read on the forward strand.
GGATCTGCCGTCGGCGGCGGCCGTGCTCGACGAGGCCGAGGACGACGTGCCCGGCGACTGGCGGGTCCGCTGGTACCAGGGGCTGGTCGCCATCGCGCAGGGCAAGCCCAAGGAGGCCAAGGTCGCCTTCAACGCCGTGTTCGACAAGCTGCCCGGCGAGCCGGCGGTCAAGCTGGCGCTGGCCGTCAGCGCCGAGCTGTGCGGCGATCATGCCGCCGCCGCACGGTATTACGAGCTGGTGTGGCGCACCGACCACGGCTACGTGAGCGCCGCCTTCGGCCTGGCCCGGACCCGGCTCGCGCAGGGGCACCGGTCGTGGGCGGTGGAGATTCTCGACTCCGTGCCGGACAGCTCCAGCCAGCACCTGTCCGCGCAGATCGGGGCGCTGAAGGTGCGCATCCGGGACCGGCGGCCGGCCGAGCTGACCGTCGCCGACCTGGTCGAGGCCGGCAACCGGCTGGACCGGCTGGCGGTGGACGTGCAGAAGCGCACCAAGCTCGCCGCCGACGTGCTGGGCACCGCGTTCGACTGGGTGCTGGCCGGCAAGCCCGGCGGTGACAACGGCGTGACGACGGTGCTGGGGGCGGAGCTGACCGAGCGCGGGCTGCGGTTCGGGCTGGAGGACTGCTACCGCACCCTGGCCCGGCTGGCCAGCACCGTGACCGAGCGGGTGGCGCTGGTGGACCGGGCCAACGCCGTCCGGCCGCGAACGGTCAGATGAATACCTCCAGGGTATGGATCCATGGTTAATCGTTCATGGCTCCGCGCGGAAAGGTCTGTTGAAATGGGGTCATGACCACCTCTCCTGACGACCACCGTCTTGTCGCCGAAGTCTTCGCCCGCTATCTGCGGGCCGCCGACCATCGAGATCCGAAAGCCATGGCCGCCGTTTTCTGGCCGGATGCCACCGTGCATGTCTACTATTCTGGTGCTGGCCGTGACGAGCTCCTCGGCGAGATGTCGGGTGCGGGCGCAATCGGTGACGCGGTGGCGACCGGCATGGTTCCGCATCCGGAACTGGGCTGGAGCCACCACACCATGGTGAATCCCATTACCGCCGTCGACGGCGACACCGCCGAATACGACGCGCAGTTCCTGGTGTACTCGGTGCGTGGCCTGGCTCGTCCGGAAAACGGCTGGCCGGCGGGCACGGTGGGGGCGCAGGGCAGCATCACCCCGATCGAGTCCGGCTACGTCCGGGCCGCGCTGCGCCGCCAGGACGGGGAGTGGCGGATCCAGCGGCACGTGATCAAGCACGATCTGCCCTACGTTTTCCCCGAGGCGTGAGGTCGGTGCTGGGAATTCGTCTGACAACAGCGAGAACCGTCGAAGTCGGCGAGGGGTCCGAACCGGTCGGGCTCGACGGCTGGGTTCGCGTGAGGATGAAATCGGCGTCGGTCAACGCGAGCGATTTTGCCATGGCCGCTGGTTACCGGGCCGATTCCAGTCGGCTGCCGACCGTGCTCGGCTCGGACGGCGCCGGAATCGCCGAGGACCGCACGGAAGTGCTGGTCTACCCGATTCTCGCCGCCCCCGAATTCGCGGCCGACCCGATGCTCGATCCCGGCCTGCGGATGCTGTCGCAGGGCGTGGACGGCACGTTCGCCGAGACCGTGTGGCTGCCCAGGGCCAATCTGGTGGCCAAGCCGGCCGGGTTGGACTGGGATGCCGCCGCCGGTCTCGGCACGGCGTGGCTCACCGCGTACCGCATGCTGTTCACGCGGGCCCGGGTCGTGCCCGGCGAAACCGTCCTGGTGCAGGGGGCCGGCGGTGGCGTCCCCTCGGCCCTCGTGCAGCTTGGCAAGGCCGCTGGCCTGCGTGTGTGGGTCGTGGCCCGTGATCCCGAGCGCGGCGAACGCGCTGTGCGTGAACTGGGCGCGGACGCGGCGTTTCCCAGCGACGGCGCGCTTCCCGAGGCGGTGGACGTCGTGCTGGACGCCGTCGGCGGCGCGACCTTCCAGCACTCGCTGTCGGCGCTGCGGCCCGGCGGTCGCCTGGTGACGGCCGGTGCCGCGGGCGGCGCGCTGGCCCAGGTCGATCTGCCGTCGTTGTTCACCCGATCCCTGTCGGTGTTGGGCAGTGCGATGGGCAGCCCGGCGGAGCTGGCCCAGCTGGCCGATTTCTGTGTCACCGCCGGGATTTCCCCGCGGATCGACTCGGTGTGGCCGCTCGCCGACGGCCAGCGGGCGCTGGACCGCGCCGCCGGCGGCGCCGCGTTCGGCAAGGTCGTGATTCGGTGCGGGTAGCCGTGCGGATCGGTCGATATCCTGGGGGTATGGACCGCTTCGAGACGCGCGAGCTGGAGTACGTCGTCGCTCTCGCCGACGAGCTGAGCTTCACTCGGGCCGCCGAGCGGCTGGGTATCGCCCAGCCGCCGCTGTCCCGCGCGATTGCCCGGCTCGAACGCCGCCTCGGCGCTGTTCTGTTCGACCGCACCAGCCGGCGGGTGACCCTGACGCCGGCCGGTGAGCTGCTGGTCGCCGAGGCGCGGGCCATTCTGTCCAGAATGGACGGTGTCGCCGACCGGATCCGATTGGCTGATCGGGAACGCCCGCTCGTCATCGCCGTCCGGCCGGCCACCGGCTCGGGCCTGCTGGCCGAGATCCTGGCCGACTGGTCCGGGGCCGAGATCCGGCTGCACCTCGGCCGGCAGCCCGCCGACGCCGTCCGGGCCGGGGCCGCCGACCTGGCCGTGACCTGCAACACCGACGACCGCGCGGGCCTGGAGTCCGTCGAGCTGGTCGAGCAGCCCACCGTCGCGCTGGTCTCGACCCGCCATGCCCTGTCCGCCCACGACCAGCTGACCACGGCCCAGGTGCGCGCCGCCGACGGCTTCCTGCCCGACTGCCCCGACCTGCCCCTCGACGGCATCGCCGACCTGGTCCTGCTGCAACAGGCCGTCGTCCTGGTCAGCCGCGACGCGGCTGCCCGGGTCGGCGTCGCCGACGTGCGGGGCCTGCCCGTCGTCGACGCCCCCAGCACCATGCTGTGCTTCTCGTGGGCGCCGGGGCCGACCCGTCACCCCGACCTGGCGGCCTTTGTCGACCGGGCCACCCAGGCCGCTCGGCACCCCGTGGTCACCGGCCCACCAACATCGGGATGATCAGCGCGATCAGCACCGTGAACACCCACATCGCCGGGGCCGCGCCGCGGACCTGCTCGCGCCGGGCCACGGTCCGCTCGGCCACGGCCTTGCTCCGGGTCTGCCACCACGGGTTGGCCCGCGCCTCCAGCCGCTGGTAGACGGCCCCGAGCGCGGCCCCGTAGGCCAGATGGCCGACCAGGGAAGGGAAGCCGGCGGCGAGACCGGCGGCGCTCCAGTCGATCGGGGTGCCGGTGAACAGCGGCAGCAGGGTCAGATTGCCCAGCACCCACCAGAAGAAGCCGTAGGACAGGCCCCAGCCGATGCCGGAGGTCAGGTCGAAGCTGCGCCGCCGGAACAGCACCGCGTACGACACGCCCAGGATCTGGGCGATGACCATGTGCACGACAAAGCCCACGACGTCGGAGTGGGAGCCGACCATCCGCGCCACCAAAGAGAATTCGCCGACGATGGCCATCACCACGGTGAACACCAGCCCACCGGCGATGCCGGACAGCGCGCCGTAGCCCAGCGCCCGCAGCCCGCGTTTGCCGGCCGCCTCCGTGCGCACCATGCGAATGTCGTCGGTGAACAGCACCTTGGCCAGCAGTCCCAACCAGGTGTGCAGCACCGCGATGCCGGCCCCGAGCAGCACGTAGGCCGGCAGCAGGTGGGCGTCCCTGGCGGCGGCCTGCTGTGACCAGTCCAGGGTCACGTTGAACAGCAACGGTTCCACGGTCAGCGCAGCGAAGATCCACCAGGCGAAGCCGTAGACCGTGCCGCGAACCAGGGCGGGTCCGGTGTTCTCGGCGGGGAACAGCAGGGCGTACCCGGCCCCGGCAAGGAGCCCCTCCCACGGCAGACCCAACAGTAGTCCGAAGACCAGGCCGGCGAACAGTCCACGTAGGACGGAATTGCGGGACGGCTTGTACCACAACGGATCGGTGTCCTGTTGGAGCACCACGAAGGCGATGCCGGTGACCGCCCCGTACAGCAGATGGCCCATGAGGCTCGGCAGCAACGCCTGCGCGCTGGCCAAATCCCAGGCCACCGGCTTGCCCAGCAGCAGCGGCAACAGGGTCTGCGGGCCGAGGAACCACCAGAACGCGCCGTAGATCAGGCCCCAGAACACGGTCTCGCCGGCCCGGGCCCGCCGCCGCGCGGCCATCAGCAGTCCGAAACCGGCCCCGAGAACGGTGGCGATCACCATGTGCACGGCCAGGCCGGCGACCACGTTGTCGGTGTGCACGATCGACGCCACGGTGGCCAGCTGGCCCTGGATCGCCATGGTGGCGGCGAAGGCCGCGCCGCCGGCCAACCCGGACAGCGCACCGGAAGTCAACGCCTCCCGGGCCTTCATGACGCTGTCGTTCACTGGCTCCTCACCTTCGATCGGCGCGGCGTCGGCGACGTGACCACGATGTCCCGCGGGAACACCAGATCCAGTGTCCAGTCGAACAGCACCCGCAGCCGCTTCTCCACACCCGGCAGCTTGGACAGGTAGATGCCACGCCACATCAGCCAGGCCACGAGCCCGGCGAACCGGCGGCCCCGGATCTCCGCGGCAGCGGTTCGGTGCCCCAGCGCCACCAGCACGCCGATGGCACGGAACCGGAACTCGGCGGGGGAGCGGCCGGCGACGACGGCGGCGACGTTGTCAGCGACGGCCTTGCCCTGCCGCAACGCGTGCTGGGCCGTCGGCGGGTAGAAAGCGCCGTCCATCAATGGATCGGGGATCCGCGCGCAGTCACCGACCGCCCACACGTTCTCCAGCCCGACGGCGCGCAGCGTGCTGTCGGTGACCAGGGTTCCGTTGCCCAGCAACGTCACCGGCTTGTTGCCGGCAGTCCAGACGAAGGTGCGGGTCGGGATCAGCTCGTCGTTCTCCAGCCGTACCAGGTCTTCCGCCGCCTCGGTGACCCGCATGGCCAGCCGGTGCTCGATTCCCCGCGCCTGTAGGCGTTCCATCGAGTACTCGGCCAGCTCCGGCCCCAGCTCGGGCAGGATCCGCTCGCCGGCGTGCACGAGCACGAACCGGGGCTCCTCGGGCGCGATGCCCGGGTAGTAGTGGGAAACGCCGTGCACCAGGTCGAACAGCTCGGCGATCGTCTCGGTGCCGGCGAAACCGGCCCCGGCCACCACGAACGTCAGCAGCTCACGGCGGGTGCGCGGATCGGTCTCGCGGTCGGCGGCCTCCAGCATGCGCAGCACGTGGTTGCGCAGGGCCACGGCCTCGGCGAGGGTCTTGAGCGGGAAGGCGTGCTCGGCGATGCCGGGCAGCCCGAACGTGTGCGGCACCGAACCCATGGCCAGCACAAGATGGTCGTATTTCAGGACTTCCCCGGATTCCAGCACGACCTCGCGCACGGCCGGGTCGACCCGGTCCACCCGGCCGTAGAGGAACGTGGTGTGCGCGGCGGCCGACCGGATCGGGGCGCTGATGTGCGCCGGCTCCAATGCCCCCGACGCCACCTCGGCCAGCATCGGCGTGAACAGCAGGAAGTTCGAGTCGCTGACCAGCGTCACGTCCAGCTTCGCACCGCGCAGCACCAGCCGCTCGAACCGCTGGGCCGCGCTGACGCCGCCGAATCCGCCGCCCACCACCACGACCTTGGTCCGCGGCGCCGGATCGCGCTTGGCGCGTTCCTTCATCGCCCACGTGCCGGCCACGAAGTGCAGCAGCAGCCCGGTGAGCGCGCCGTGCAGCACGTTGCCGACCAGCTGCGGATACGTCGTCGCGGCCGCGGCGGCGGACCAGGTCGGCAGCACGCCCTGAACCAGCGGGGTCAGCGTCAGCGAGAACACCAGCCAGCCCAGCGTGCCCAGCAGCACGCCGGCCGACGCCGTCATCGCCAGACCTTGCTTGGTGCCACGGGCAACCGCCCCCAGCGCCACGCCGATGATCACCGCGTACGCCGCGTACACGAGCCAGCCAGGGAATGCCGTGACCATGTGCTGCGTGGCCATCAGCACCCCGACCGGCAGCGCGGCCGCCAGGCCGGCGACCGCTCCCCAGCCCAACTGCTCCATCAGCTCTGCGGCACTGTCGTCTTGGGCGCGCCGATCGCGACCAACCCGATGCCCACGCCCAGCAGCAGCGACACCGTGGACAGGTCGCCGCCCAGCGTGTTCTGGCCGCCGATCACCAGTTCGAGCAGTTGGAACACCGCCGCGACCAGCAGCCCGACGCCGGCGATCAACACCAGCGAGCGGCGCTCGTGCCAGCCGCCGGTGATCGCCGCCGCGGCCAGCGCGAGCACCACCAGGTAGCCGGGAACGCCGAGGCCGATCATGTGCCAAGGCAGGCCCTGCGGGATCGCCAGCAGCGTGGCCAGCGTGAGGCCGACGCCGAAACCGACGGCGAGTTTCATGACCACTCCCAGGATTACGCGAAGGGAAAACGAATGGTTCAGGAGGCCAGCAGCAGGAACCGGCCGAGCCGGTCGCCGCGGGCGGCCCAGCGTGGGCGCAGCACGGCGTCCACGCCGCCGAATCGGCCGGCGGCGGTGGCCAGCACCGCGAAATGGGCGACGAACATCAGCGCATAGGACCAGAACCATTCGCCCGGCACGTACAGCGCGGACAACGTGATCACCAGGGTCTGCGCGATTCCGACGACGGCCCAGAACCGGGTGGCCAACCCGACGATCAGGAATGCGCCGAGCAGGATCTCCACGGCCAGCGCGAGCGCCCCGAACAGCGGGAAACCGGGCAGCACCACGTGCTGCACCAGGAAGGAGTACGGCGCCAGGACCGGGTGGTCGACCGCGTCCTGGGTCCACATCCGCAGGCCGCCGTAGTCCGGCAGCCGCGGCGTTTTCCACGAGACGTTCTGCACCCACAGCATTCCGGTGAGCACCCGCACGGCGGTGATGAGCCAGCGGACGCCGCGAGTGGACGTCTGAACTTCATTCGGCGTGTGCGCCACCGATATCGCCATGGAAGAATTCCATCGCGCCCCGGTGGCGCCCACAAGGCAATGGGTGCTTACGAACCGCGAACGGCCTTGGTCAGCAATTCGTAAGAACGCAGCCGGTCCTGGTGGTCGTGCACCATGGTGGTGACCATCAGCTCGTCGGCCCGGGTCCGCTCCAGCAGGTCGGCCACGCCCTTGGCCACCGTGTCCGGCCCGCCGACGATCATCGAGGACAGCCGGTCCTCCACGAACAGCCGTTCCAGGTCGGTGTACGGGTGGGCGGCGGCCTCCTCGGGCGAGGGGAACAGCCCCGGCCGGCCGCCACGCAGCCGCAGGAACGACAGCCCGCTCGGCATGGCCAGATAGCGGGCGTGCTCGTCGTCATCGGCGGCGACCACCGCGGCGGCCACCATCGCGTACGGCTTGTCCAGCACCGCCGACGGCCGGAAGGTCTCGCGGTACAGGGCCAGCGCCGGCAGCGTGTTCTCGGCGCTGAAGTGGTGGGCGAAGGCGAACGGGATGCCCATCAGGCCGGCGACCTGCGCGCTGTAGCCGGAGGATCCCAGCAGCCACAGCGGCGGCTTGTTGCCGGGGGCGTTCACCGCGATGACCTTCTGGTCCGGCGTCGGCTGCTCGAAGTAGTGCAGCAGCTCGGCCAGCTGCTGCGGGAAGTCGTCCGCGGACAGCGGCCCTGTGCTGCGGCGCAGCGCCTGCGCGGTGACGCCGTCGGTGCCCGGCGCGCGGCCGATGCCCAGGTCGATGCGGCCCGGGTGGAACGCCTCCAACGTGCCGAACTGCTCGGCCACCACCAGCGGCGGGTGGTTGGGCAGCATCACGCCGCCGGAGCCGACCCGGATCCGCTCGGTCGCCGCCGCCACATGCCCGATCAGCACCGCCGGCGCGGAGCTGGCCACACCCGGCATGTTGTGGTGCTCGGCCAGCCAGTAGCGGTGATAGCCCAGCCCCTCGACGTGGCGAGCCAGGTCGAGGGTGTTCTGCAGCGCCTCCGCGCTGGTCGAGCCCTGCCCCACCGGGGCGAGGTCGAGCACGGACAGGGGCACGCTGCTGGCATCGGTCACGTCTCTGTGCAACGCACCGGCAACTTGCTGGAATTCCCGCGCGGCGAAGGTCACACCCTGCTCTAATCCGGCCGTGTCCATCACACGCTTGGCCATCGCGGCCCTACTGACCGTCACCTTCGGCGCGGTTCCGGCGGCCGCTCAAGCCGCCTCCGCCCCGCCCGCTCCGGAGAGACCGGCGGCGAGTAGACCCCATTCCCTGTTACCGACCGAGCAGGCGATGGCCGGCAAGTTCGTGCCGGTCACGCCGAAGCGGCTGCTCGACACCCGCGACGGCACCGGCAACCACGGCATCGCGACCCCGCTCGTCCCGGGCACCTCGCTGCCGCTGGACGTCTCCGGCATCACCGGCAACCCGGAGGTGACGCCGAGCGCCGTGGTGCTGAACGTGACCGTCACCAACGGCACCGCCGACAGCTTCGTGTCGGTGTCCACGCAGACCGTCTCCAGCGTCAACTTCCGCGCCGGCGAGACCGTCCCGAACCTGGTCACCGCCCCGGTGTCCGGCGCCAGCCCGGTGTTGTTCTTCAACCACAGCGGCAGTGTCGACGTGATCGCCGACGTCTTCGGCTACTACACGAACGACCGGCCCGGCGGCACGCTGTCCACGCTGCCGCCGACCCGGATCCTCGACACCCGCGACGGCATCGGCGCGGTCGGCCCCGGTGGCACGCTGCCGCTCCAGGTGACCGGGCGGAACTCGGTGCCGGCGAACGGAGTCACAGCCGTTCAGCTGAACGTCACCGTCACCAATCCCACCGGGGACAGCTTCCTGTCGGTGTTCCCGAGCGGCAGCGCGCTGCCGAACGTGTCCAACCTGAACTTCGGGCCCGGGCAGACGATCGCCAACTCGGTGGTGGTGCCGGTCGGCCCGGACGGGAAGATCGACTTCTTCAACCATGTCGGCAGTGTGGACGTGGTGGCCGATATCTCCGGCTACTACACCGGAAACGCCCCCGGCACGCTCGCGCACGGCGGCGTCTACGAGCTGATGGACTCGCCGACCCGGCTGCTGGACACCCGATCCGACGGCGGTCCGCTCGGCGCCGGACAGTCACGGGCGCTGACCGTCAGCGGTCTGCACGACATGACGTTCGGCACGCCAACGGCCGTGGTGCTCAACGTGACGGTCACCAACCCGACCGACAACAGCTTCGTCACCGCCTATCCGAGCGGCTCGGCGGTGCCGACCGCCTCGAACATCAACTTCACTCCTGGTCAGACGCTGTCCAACCTGGTCGTGGTCCCGGTCGGCCCCGACGGCAAGGTGGCGTTCTTCAACCACGTCGGCACCGTCGACCTGGTCGTCGACATGTTCGGCTACTTCAACGCCGGCCCCGACCTGGGCGTCGAGTCGCTGGCCTTCGCGCAGTCCACTGTGGACGCCACCAACGGCGCTTCCGTCGAGCTGGACTGGACCGTCACCGACACCAACCCGAAATCCACCTACCTGGGCGGCACCGTCGTGCTGCGCCGCGCCGGCAGCCAGCCCGGCACCTACCTCGGCCAGCCGGTGGTGGAGACCTTCTCGCCGTACTCCAGCAGCGTTTCCGGTCAGGCCGACCACGGTTCCGTCGACGGGCACCGAGGTGCCTTCAAGTACAACCTCTCCGTGCCGGCCGTCTCCGACTCCGCCACCACGCACTGGGTCGTGGCGCTGCTCCGGCTGTTCGACGACCAGGGCAACCAGTTGCTGGCCAACGGCAGTGACCTCGCCGGCTACCCCGGATCCGTGCTGACCGCGACCACCAAGGCCGGCGGCACGGCGCCGACGTACCAGAACATCACCTTCCGCGGCAGCGGCATCCAGCAACGGCCCTACCTGTACGACGGCATCACCAACTCGGCCACCTTCGAGTTCACCGTCCAGGACGCGGCCGAGGACTTCTGGCAGGGCTCGATCACCGTCGCCGGACCCAACGGGCAGACCCTGACCAGCACCTTCGCCGAGGCGACGGTCGACGGCCAGCGCCTGACCTCGCCGTGCCAGGGCGGCGGTGGCGGGTACCACTGCTCGGTGCTGGTGCAGTTCCCCAAGGGTATGGCCGTCGGCAAGTGGGCGGTGAGCAAGCTCGTGGTGACCAGCAACGCCGGAACCACCGCCGACTACGACAACCTCAATGCCGCCCCGATCACAGTCGGCGACGACAATGCCTTCAGCGTCAACGGCTTCGCCATCACGCCCACCACGGTCGACAACTGGCGGGCCGGCGTCTCCCTGGCCGTGTCGATGCGGGTCACCGGCGCACGGCAGGGGATCCGGCAGATCTCCGTGGACACCGACCTCGGCAACAGCAGCTGCCGGGTGCAGACCGATTTCCCCACCGCCAATCCCGATGGCAGTTACACCATCCCGGTGCTGATGGACACGGGTTCCCGGGAGTGCGGTGTCTCGGCCATCGCCGTCGTCGACGGGGCCGGCGATGTCGCGCTGTACGGCCGGGACTACACCGCGCCCGATCCTGGCCTGGTGGCCCAGCGCGTGGCCGACACCACCCCGCCGTCGGTCAGCTCGGTGGACTGGACCCCGGCGTCGGTGCCGCAGAGCAAGCTGATCAGCACCTTCCTTTCCCTCAAGGCGCACGCCGCCATCGGCGTGGCGCCGATCAACCTCTACGCCACGGTCATCTTCGACAGCGCCGGCAAGCAGGTCGGCATCGTGGACGGTGGCGTCACCCAGGCCGCCGACGGCACGGTCGATCTTCTCGTGCACCCGGAGGTCGTGCCCCCGGGCGTCTACACGGTCGGATTCTCGCTCTCTGACGCCGGCAACCTTTCCACGGGCTACGGCATGCCGGGCGGCAATGCGATGCCGGGTGGTCCGCTCACGCTGACTGTGACGGAGGGCTGATGCGCACGTTGCGCTGGGCCGTCGCGGCCCTGGTGACCGTTGGGCTGGCGGCTGTTCCGGCGGCCGTGCACGCTTCGTCGGTGCCGAATCAGCCTTCGCTGGCCGGGAAGTTCGTGCCGGTGTCGCCGCACCGGCTGCTCGACACCCGCGACGGCGGAGGGCCGCTCGGGCCGGGATCGTCGCTGCCGCTGGATGTTTCGGGAGTCACCGGGGATCCGTCGGTCGTGCCGACGGCGGTGGTGCTGAACGTGACGGTGACCAATCCGACCGCGGACAGCTTTGTCGCGGTGAACGGGGCCGGTGACGCGCCGGCGACGTCCAACATCAACTATCGGGCCGGGCAGACGGTGCCGAACCTGGTCACGGTGCAGCTGCACAGTGACAGCACGGTGTTCTTCTTCACCCACACCGGCACCGTCGACGTGATCGCCGACGTTTTTGGTTACTACACAGTCGATCGTGCTGGCGGCAGCTTCAGCACACTGTCGCCGACACGGTTGTTGGACACCCGTGACGGCATCGGTGGCATCTCGCCCGGCGGCACACTGCCGCTTCAGGTGACCGGGCGGAACTCCGTGCCACCAAGCGGAGTCACGGCCGTTCAGCTGAACGTCACCGTCACCAATCCCAGCGCGAGCAGCTTCCTGTCGGTGTTCCCGAGCGGCGCGGCGCGGCCGAACGTGTCCAACCTGAACTTCACCGCCGGGGCGACGATCGCCAACTCGGTGATCGTCCCGGTCGGGCCGGACGGGAAGATCGACCTGTACAACAACGTCGGCTGGGTCGACGTGGTGGTGGACATCTCCGGCTACTACACCGGAAATCCGCCGGGCACCGTCCCGCAGGGCGGGGTCTACCGGACCACCGACGCGCCGACCCGGCTGCTCGACACCCGGGACGACGGCGGCCCGCTGGGCGCTGGGCAGTCGCGGGCGTTGACCGTGCCGAACAAGGCGACGGCCGTGGTGCTCAACGTGACCGTCACCAACCCGACCGGGAACAGCTTCGTCACCGCTTATCCCGGCGGCACACCGGTTCCAACCTCGTCCAGCATCGACTTCACGACCGGGCAGACGCTGTCCAACCTGGTCGTGGTCCCGGTCGGCGCGGACGGCACTGTGGCGTTCTTCAACCACATCGGCAACGTCGACCTCGTCGTCGACATGTTCGGCTACTTCCAGGCCGGGGCCGACCTGTCCATAGAGTCCCTGGGCTTCGCCCAGTCCACTGTGGCTGGCGGGGGCACGGTCGACCTCAACTGGACCGTCACCAACCGCAACGCCAACGCCGGTTCCGTCGCCGGGGAAGTCGTGCTGCGGCGGGACAATCACGTCGGGCAGCCGATCGTGGTCAGCTTCGGCCTCGGCTCGGCGGTCTTCGTCTCCGGTGACGTCCACCGCTCCAGCTACACCTACCACTTCACTGCGCCGGGCCAGTCCGACTCGACGGCCACCAAGTGGGTGGTGGCGCTGGTCGATCTCCGTGACGATCAGGGCAACCAACTGCTGGCCTCAGGTGACGACCTCACCGCTGCGGTGACCGCGAACACCACCGTCGGCACCGCTGGGCCGACCTACGACAACCTCGCCGCCCAGTCGCCGTTCCTCTACGCCGGCAGCACCAATTCGGCCGTCTACACCTTCGACGTGACCGACTTCTGGCGGGGCACGATCACCCTGACCGGTCCAAGTGGACAGACACTGAGCCGCTCGTTCGACCAGTCCTCGGTCGACGGCGACGAGGTCTCCGAGCTCTGCCCCGGCCTCCAGTGCTCGATCCCGGTGCTGTTCCCCAAGGGCACCGCCAACGGCAAATGGGTCGTGTCCAAGCTCTCCCTGACCAGCGACGCCGGTTTTGTCGCCGACTACAACAACCTCAACGCCGCGCCGATCACCGTGACCGACAACAGTTCCCTACAAGCCACCAGTTTCTCCGTCAACCCGGTCAACAACTGGCGCGGTGACGTCGACACCTCGATCTCCATGCGGGTCAACGGTGCTCGGCAGGGCATCTCCGCCATCTACGTCGAGCCCGCCTTCGACGCCTACTGCTCGGCTCCGACCACCACGCCCACCCTCAACCCCGACGGCAGCTACTCCGTCGCCGTCCACGTCACCAAGGGCGTCAATTCCTGTGGCATCAACGGCATTGTCGTCGTCGACGGCTCAGGCAACGCCGCCGTCTACGGCTCCCGCCACAACGCCCCCGACCCGGGCCTGGTGATCACCCAGGTCCGTGACACCACACCGCCTTCCGTGACCTCAGCCTCGGTCAGCGCCCCCGCCAACGGTTCCGTCACGATCACCGCCCATACCGCCATCGGGATCGCCGACATCACCACCTACCACGCCGGCATCTTCGACAACTCCGGACTGCTGGTTGGTCAGGGCACCGGGGCCACCAGCCAGGCCGCCGACGGCACTGTCGCCATGTCCGCAACCATCGATGTGGTGCCGCCGGGCGTCTACACCGTCGGCTTCTCCCTCACCGACGACGGCAGCCTGACCACCGCTTACGGCCCGCCCAACGGCAAAGCCATGCCGGGCGGGCCGCTGACGATCACCGTGAGCTAGTCCATGTGATGGTGGTCGGCGTGCTCGCCAGTGTCGGGCGCGCCGCCCATCATCCGCAGCATGTCCCGGCCGCCGGTGCGGAAGAACCGGACGACCAAGGCCGCGCCCAGCACGATGAACACGATGTTGAGCCAGGTGGTGTAGTTCCAGCTGATGCCGGCCTCGACGACGCGGGCGGAGCGGTCGGTGGGGGTGAGGCCGGTGACGCCGAAGATCAGCTCGACCAGGTAGCCGGCGCCGACGGTGGCGGCGAAGAACGTGCCGAACACGAACAGGGCCATCCGGGTGCCGTAGTACTTCCGGTAGATGTTCAGGATCGGCAGGATCATCAGGTCGGCGAAGACGAAGGCGACCACGCCGCCGAAGCTGATGCCGCCGGCCCACAGCACGGCGGCCAGCGGCACGTTGCCGATGGAGCAGACGAAGCTGAGGATGGCCACCACCGGCCCGACGACGGGGCCCCAGATGGCGCCGAGCACCGGGTGGTCGGACAGGAAGAAGCCCTGCCAGAACGAGTCGGGCACCCAGGCGGCGACCGCGCCGGCGATGAGCAGGCCGATCACTAGGTCCCGCAGGATGGCCGCCCACTCCATCACGAACACGTGCGACACGGCGGTGAAACCCTTGCGGGACAACAGCTTCCGGCCGCCGACGGACATGTCCATGGCGGCGTGCCCCTCCATCGAGCCGGCCAGGCCCTTGTCGGCCTGCTCGTGGGCCTTGTCGACCAGCCGTGAGCGCAGGAAGAGGCGGAACAGCAGGGCCAACAGCACGATCATGATGGGCCCGCCGACGAACTCGGCCACGGTGAACTGCCAGCCCAGCAGCAGGGCCAGGATGACGCCGAGCTCCACGACCAGGTTGGTGGAGGCGATCTCGAAGGCCATGGCGGCGGTGAAGTTCGCGCCCTTGCGGAACAGAGCCCGGGCCAGCGCCACGGCGGCGTAGGAGCAGGACGAGGACGCCGCCCCCAGACCGGCGGCGATGGTCAGCGAGCGGGGCGAGTCGTCGCCCAGCAGTCTGACCACTGTGGACCGACGAACCGCCGCCTGCACCACCGCCGACAGGCCGAAGCCGAGGATCAGCGCCCAGAGGATCTCCCAGGTCATGGAGCCAGCCATGGCCAACGCGTCCACGATGAACATGGGCCGAGCATACCCCCTGGGGGTAATTTCGCCAGAGGTGTGACCCTAAGGTGGGCTTCATGAACGATCCAGTGCTGCTGATCACCGGCGGCTCCAGCGGGCTCGGCGCCGCCACCGCGGCCGCCGCCGCCCGGGCCGGATACCGCCTGGTCCTGACCGCCCGCGGAGCCGACCGGCTGGCCGCGTTCGCCGCCGGGCTCGGCGGTGCGGACCGGGTGCTCGCCCTGCCGTGTGACGTCGGCGACTGGGACCGGATCAGCGCGGTCGCAGCCAAGGCCGAGGAGACGTTCGGGCGGCTCGACGCCGTCTTCGCCAACGCCGGCAGCAGCGTCGGCACCTCGTTCCTCGGCCGCTCCGGCGAGGATCCCCAGCTGTGGCGGGACATGGTCGTCACCAACGTGTGCGGCCCGGCCTACACCGCCCGTGCCGCCCTGCCGGCCCTGGTCCGCAGCGGCGGCCACCTCGTGCTGACCGGCTCGGCGTCGGGCCGGGGAGTCCGCCCCGGCAGCCTCTACTCGGCGACCAAGTGGGCGGTCACCGGCCTGGCCCAGGCCATCCGGGCCGAGTGCGTGGGCACCGGCGTGCGAGTCACGGTCATCCAGCCCGGGCTCGTCGACACCGACGCCATTCCCGCCGACCGACGCGACGATCCCAAGCTGGAGCCGGCCGACGTGGCCCGGGCGGTGCTGTACGCGCTGGGTCAGCCGTCCACTGTGGACGTGAACGAGATCGTGATCAGGCCGGTCGGGCAGGACCCCTACAAGTGAAGCTCCGTCGATAGGCCAGCGGGGCCACGCCGACCGCGGCGTTGAGGTGCTGACGCAGCGATGCCGTGGTGCCGAAGCCGGCGTCACGGGCGATGCGCTCCACCGACAGGTCGGTCGACTCCAGCAGGTGCCGGGCCCGCTCGACCCGCTCCCGCAGCAGCCACTGGCCCGGGCTCAGGCCCGTCTCCTCCCGGAACCGCCGGGTGAAGGTGCGCACGCTCATCCGGGCGTGCGCGGCCAGCCGGCGCAGGTCCAGCGGCTGGTCCAGGTGCTCCACCATCCACTGCCGGGTGGCCGACGTGCCGGTGTCCGTCACCTCCGGCACCGGCCGCTCGATGAACTGCCGCTGCCCGCCGTCCCGCCACGCCGGCACCACCACCCGCCGGGCCGCGTGGTTGGCGACCTCCGCGCCGTGATCGGTGCGCACGATGTGCAGGCACAGGTCAATGCCCGCCGCCGCGCCGGCTGAGGTCAGCACCTGGCCGTCGTCGACGAACAGCACCTCAGGGTTGACCCGGACCCGGGGATGCATCTCGGCCAGCTCGTCGGCGTGGAACCAGTGGGTGGTCGCCTCCCGGCCGTCCAGCAGCCCGGCGGCGGCCAGCACGAACGCCCCGGTGCAGATCGACACCCAGCGGACGTCCTTCGGGGCGGTGGCCAGCGCCGCTTCAAGGCGCGGGTCCAGCTCCGCGCTCTCCATCAGCGGACCCTCGTAGGGACCGGGGATGACCAGCGTGTCGGCGGTGGCGATGATCTCCGGCCCGTGGTCGGGCAGCAGGCTGAAGCCGGCGGTCGTGCGCACCGGGCCGCCGTCGACCGTGCAGGTCAGCGTCTCGTACAGCGGCCGGCCGGCGGCCAGCGACGCCGAGGTGAACACCCGCGACGCGATGCTCAGGTCGAACGCCACCACACCGTCCAGGGCCAGCACCACGACGCGATGGGTCATGGCCCGATTCTTGCACATAGTGGCCTCCGGGCCACTCGTTCGAGTGACGCCGCCTTGCCAGGATCTCCGCGTGTTCAAGTTGCATCGGGCCTGGCTGGTCGCCGCCGTAACGTTCGTCGCGCTGGTCGGCGCGGCCGGATTCCGGGCCACACCCGGCGTCCTGATGAATCCGCTGCACGACGAGTTCGGCTGGTCGATGGGCACGATCTCGGCCGCCGTGTCCGTCAACCTCGCCCTGTACGGCCTCACGTCACCGTTCGCCGCGGCCCTGATGGAGCGCTTCGGCATCCGACGGGTGGTGTCGGTGGCCCTCCTGGTGGTGGCGGCCGGCAGCGGGCTGACGGTGTTCATGACCGCCAGCTGGGAGCTCATCCTGTGCTGGGGCGTGCTGGTCGGCCTCGGCACCGGGTCGATGGCGCTGGCGTTCGTGGCCACGGTGACCAGCGCCTGGTTCGTGAAGCACCGGGGCATCGTGACCGGCGTGCTGACCGCGGGCAGCGCCGCCGGGCAGCTGGTCTTCCTGCCGGCGCTGGCGTCCATCGCCGGCTCCGTCGGCTGGCGGATCGCCGCGTTGACCGTGGCCGGCGCGGCGCTGGTCGTCGTGCCGCTGGTGGCGTGGCTGCTGCGGGACCGGCCCGAGGACATCGGCCTGCTCGCCTACGGCGCGTCCAAGCCGCAGCCCCGGCCGGAGATCACCGTGAGCGCCGGGCGGCGGGCCATCGACGTGCTGTTCCAGGCCGCCCGCACCCGCAACTTCTGGCTGCTGGCCGCCGGTTTCGCCATCTGCGGGGCCACCACCAACGGCCTGGTCGGCACCCACTTCATCCCGGCCGCCATGGACCACGGCATGGGGGAGACCGCCGCGGCCAGCCTGCTGGCCCTGGTCGGCGTGTTCGACATCGCCGGCACGATCTTCTCAGGCTGGCTGACCGACCGCCTCGACTCCCGGGTGCTGCTCGGCGCGTACTACGGCCTGCGCGGCCTGTCCCTGTTCGCGCTGCCCAGCCTGTTCGCCGGCACCACCCAGCCCAGCATGCTGGTGTTCATCGTGTTCTACGGCCTCGACTGGGTCGCCACCGTGCCGCCGACCGTCGCCCTGTGCCGCCGCTACTACGGCACCGCCGGGCCCATCGTGTTCGGCTGGGTCTTCGCCTCGCACCAGGTCGGCGCCGCCTTCGCCGCCGTGGCCGCCGGCATCGTCCGCGACCAGCTCGGCAACTACGACCTGGCCTGGTACATCGCCGGCCTGCTCAGCTGCGCCGCCGCCGTGCTCTCCCTGCTCATGCTCGCGGGTCGCCGCCGCACCCCGACCCCCGAGCCAGCCCTGGCCGCCTGAACCCCGCGAGTCCCGCCCTCAGGCAACTGAAACACCGGTTTCGGTTCCGGTGTTTCAGTTGCTGCAGAGCGGGACTCGCAAGTTTTGGCTCAGGGCTGGTGGCGGACTCGGTAGGGCGGGACCGAGTTGCCCAGCAGGGCCTCGGCGTCGATGGAGATCGGGCGGTAGCCGCAGGACGGCAGCCGGGACTGCATCAGGGCGGTCGGGTCCGCGACCTCGTCGGCGCGGCCGAACAGATACGCCCACTCGTGCTCGTCCGAGCCGTAGTACGCGGTGGTGCCGAAGACCTCGGTGAACCGACGCCACGAGGTGAGCAAAGTCTGGTTGCGCCACATGGTCTGGCAGCCGGCCTGGGTCACGGCGACGCCGCCGGGGGCCAGCACCGCCTTGCACATGGTCAGGAACTCGGTGCCGTACAGGCGGTTGTGCTGCGCCTCTTCCTCCCGCTCGTCGGGGAGGTCGACCAGCACGATGTCGTAGCGCTGGTCGGCGGAGGCGGCGTCCACCAGGTACTGCCAGCCGTCGGCGTAGTGCACCCTGACCGGGCCCTCGCCGCGCTCGGCGGCGGCCAGCTCCTCGGGGGTGTAGCCGTAGGGCAGGTGCTCGGCGCACAGCTTCACGGCCTGCGTGTCGATGTCCACGTGGTCGACGCGGGTCGCGCCGGCGGCCACGGCCATCTGGCAGACGACCCCCTCGCTGGAGCCGACGACCAGGACCGACCGCACCGTGTCGGCCAGCAGCAGCGCGGGCACCATCAGCGCCTCGTGATACGTCAGCTGGCTGAACTCGGTGCTCTGCCGGTCGTTGTCGCAGAACAGCGACACGCCCTGCTCGGTGCGGGCGATGACGACGTGCTGGAAGGCGGTGTCGCCCTCCCAGATCACCTCGTCGAGGTCCCAGACCCGGGTCAGGCCGTGGCCGACCGGCTCGTGGATCTGGCTGGTTCGTTCCATCGTGGTCACTAACTTCTCACAATCTGCTGGGGTGGCAAGGGGAAAGTCAGTCGTCCTTGCCGCGGCGGATGGTCTTCGCGTGCACCACGGGGGTGCGCAGCGCCTCAGCGAGCAGTCGCACGGCGACCTCGGGTTTGGCCCGATGTCCGCAGGTGAAGACGTCGACGAAGACCGAACCGATTTCTGGGTAGGTGTGCAGCGAGGCGTGCGACTCCGACAGCAGCGCCAGCACGGTGACGCCCTGCGGCTCGAACCGCTTGGAGGTCACGTCCAACACGGTCGCCCCGGCCTGGTCGAGCGCCGTGGTGAGGATGTCCCGCAGCAGCGCCTCGTCATTGAGCAGAGCGGCGTCGATGCCCTCCATCTCGGCGAGGACGTGCTGTCCGGTGAACGACCCCACGGTCTCCTGCACCGAGCCCAGTACTCCGGTCATCTATCACTCCCTACTGTTCCAGGTGAAGACAGACCTCCGGCGAGGTCTGCACGCAAAAGGGGAGACCCGCTGCTCAGCGGCAGAAGGTCGGCAGCGGCGCGAAACCGTTGAACGCTATGGAGGAGTAGCTCGCCGTGTAGGCGCCGGTATTCAGGAAGTCCACGTGGTCGCCCGCGCGCAGGTCCAGCGGCATCCGGTACACGTTGCGCTGGTACAGCACGTCGTCGCCGTCGCAGGTCGGGCCGGCGAGATAGACCGGTCCCGTCGCACCGTCGCGAATCGATTCCTCTTGGCCAGGCGTCGAGAGCAGGTACGTGATGTACTCGTTCTCGGTCTCGGCCAGGCCGTTGTACCGGCCGACGTCCAGGTAGACCCAGCGCATCTCGTCCACTGTGGACTTACGCGAGACCAGCACCACCTCGGAGCGCAGCAGGCCGGCGTCGGACACCAGGAACCGGCCCGGCTCCAGCACCAGCTGCGGCGGCGCGGGGAAGTGCTCGGCCACGGAAGCGTTGATGGCGGCGGCGAAGTCGGCCAGCGGCGGGGCGGGACGGCTGTAGCGGCCCGGCAGGCCGCCACCGATGTTGAGAATTGACAGCTCGACGCCGTCGGCCGCCAGCTTGGCGGTGATCTCTCCGGCCTGCTCGATCGCCGCGTCCCAGGCCCGCGGGTCCAGCTGCTGCGAGCCCACGTGGAACGACACTCCGGCCGCCGTCAGGCCCAGCACCGGCGCCCGGGCCAGCAGCCGGGTCGCCAGCTCCGGCGCGCAGCCGAACTTGTGGCCGAACGGCGTCAGCGAACCGGTGTCGGCCAGCATGATCCGGCAGAACACCGCCGCGCCAGGGGCCATTTCCGCAATGGCCGCCAGGTCCGCCTCGCTGTCCGTGGTGAACAACCGCACGCCGCGCTCGAAGGCGTAGCCGATGTCGGCTCGCTTCTTGATCGTGTTGCCGTACGAGATCCGCTCCGGACGGGCCCCTTCGGCCAGGCACAGGTCGATCTCCGGCGGGCTCGCCACGTCGAAGTGCGCGCCCAGCTCCACCAACAGGCGCACCACTTCGCGGGCCGGATTCGCCTTGACGGCGTAGTAGAGCTTCGCCCCCGGGAACGCCGCGGTCAGCTCCGCGTGACGCTCCCGAATGGTCTGGAGGTCGATCACCAGGCACGGGGTGGCGGGCTGCTCCCGCTCGAGATACTCGCGGATACGGGCTATCGCCCCGGTCTCCTCCACCGTTGTCGGCGGAGGTGTCGCCGTGTCGACCGTTTCTGTCGGCTGCGGCGCCATGACGGCGAGGCTGCGTCCCATTCCGCTACGTACCTACCAATTCTCGGGTCAGTGTGTGCGTCGACCCGCTCGCCGCTTGGGTGGTCACGATGCGCTGCGCATCGCGGCGAGTCATGGTAAGGCCTCGGTGGCCCTGTTGGCGACAATCACCCCCTGATGGGGCAGTCCCATCTCTCGTGTCGCCTCTCACACCACCGTCCGTAGTGCACCGCCGCTGCCACCAGAACCTTGTGACGCAAGGGATTCAACGAAGGTTCAGATCATGGACACGGCGGCGTCGTGGATTGTCTCCTCGGACAACAGGACGGTGAGGGCGGCATCGCCGAGTGGGATGAAGCTGTCCTCACTCGCCACCCGTTGGACGGGAGGACGGGGTAAGAGGATCACACGGTCTCTGGTGGACAACGTGGACCTTGGAGATGCCGGAGCTTCGCTGGTCGGTGTCGACGCACTGCCCGGCATGAACGATGAGTCCCAGGCGGCTCACTGGTAGTTGAACAGCAGGATGAAGCCGACCGGAGGTGGCGTGCGGCGTAGGCCTTGACTCAGGGCGAGGTGTTTGAGGCCGTCAGTCGGGTGTCCGGCGCGATGCCCAGTTGTAGACCCGCCGGAGGTCGGGCAGCGATCAGTCCGGCGGGTCCTATGGTTAGTGGTCGTCCATGTCGTCAAGCCACGTTTCGTCTGCGTGCGGGCTTCGTGACGAACGGGACTTCGGCGAACTGCAGAGCGATTCGTTGGCTGTGCAGCGTACGGTCCAGGCGCAGAAGGGCCAGCTGGGACAGAGTGAAGAGTCGGTCGACACTCCAGGGGCGGCCGGCGATCGCCAGCACGACCTTGTCCGGAACCTCGGCGAATCCACGCATTGGGGCGATGGCTCGAACCTTGTCGTCCAGTTGTCGTAGCGCTTCGGGCTCCTCTCTCAGTGCGTCGGCGGACACCTGAGCCTGGACGAACAGGTGGCTGGCCGCAGTGGCTTGCCCCAGCCACTTGACGTGGATGAGCTGTCCGTCAGGTCCCACGAGATCACACAGTTCAAACCGGCGATGGAACGAGGTGCTCGCGAAGTTCTTGTCCAGGCACAGGTAACCCGGCCGCTTGGCGACCAGTTGGCAGTAGCGGTGCTCGTCGTCGGTTTTGCCTGAGGGGACCCAGGTCGGCAGTGTCAGTGAAGCTCGGCGCGTCAGTAGATCATCGACCTGCTGACGGATCTGTTGGACAAAGTTTTCGCCGATGCGATGCCACTTGCCCTGGTGGAAGCAGTACCGCGTGTGGTCGATGGTTGTCTCGAAGGTGAGCCACTTGGCTGCCGAGATCATCCGGCCGATCACATCCTCGCCAGCATCGTCTTCGCAGGGCGCGATCTTGGCGCGGCGCAGCGTCTCCACGCGGTCGTCTGCATCGACGCCCGCGAACTGATCGACGATGTCCTGGAGTTGCAGGTTTGTGTCCACTACTAGTGGACCGCCGGCACCGGGCACGCTCACTCTGAACGAGCCTGCGGCCTCGGCGTCGTTCACGGCGTCGTTGGGCCACGCGAGTCCGAGCACGCCGCACCCGACGTCGCCGCCGAGTGCGGCGGCTAGTCTCCGCCGCAGTTCGGGCTGCCTCGAATGGTGTTTGGGGACCGGGCGGGTCTGGGCAACGAACCGCAGCGCTGAAAATTCGTCCGATTGGTCGACGACCTCGCCTATCGCTCGGAGGTCGGCGATCAACTTCGCGGGTTCGAGCCCAAGCGGCGCCCACAGCGCGTTGCCAACCTTGATCCGGTAGGGCTTGCCGACCTCGCGACCGTACGTGAGACCAGACATGTCAGCTTCACCAGCCATCCGGTTGACGAGCTCGCCAAATGGTTCCAGCCGGAACCCCGCGAGGTCGCTGCCTCCGGGATAAGACGTCTGGGTCGATCGTGCGCTGGCGTCCAGTGCCGAGCTGGCGATGAGCCCTAGCTTGGCTGCATCCAGCCTTCGGATGCCGAACGACAACCCAAATCCCTGTTCGACAAGTTCGTCGTCCAGGAAATGGTGGCCCCCGCCCCAGGTCAGTGCGTAGACCCACGGGGAGATGGGGACGAGCAGCACGGCGAACGGGTAGTTGCCCTGAAGATTCGGCTCCACCTCGGTGATCGCCTTGAGTTGATCCGCCCAACTCGGCTTGTCGGATCGCAGGAGGCCTGTGACGAGACGGCAGTTAACCTCGCTGACCATGAGGTTCGTGTCGATTGCGACCTCCGCGCCGGAGAGCGAGCGCAGGCAGTCAGCGAGAACTGTCGGGCCCTCCAGGCGGTAGAGTGAGGTCGGCTTGCATGGAGATCGGCGCGCGGCCATTACACTTCCTATGAACACGTGAGAATGACGGGCGTTGTTGCGCGGCAACGGATCCACTGGCCTGGTGGGGCGGTGGGCGACGTGCGCGGTGAGTTGGTCGCATCACGTTTGACGCGACCCTCTGGCGTGCGGGTGGCTGGAGGTCATATGCTCACGTGGTCCTCCTGATGTCATTCGGTAGCGAGCCGATTACTTGGGTCGGGCACGACGCGGCTCCCTGTTGCAGCAGGGGCCGCGTTTTTCACTGCCCGACCCTTCGGGCAAACCAATCATGCACGCATGGGCACGCGGTTACCGTTCAGTACGAAGGGTGTTCACGGTGAGCGGGTCCACTTCTACGGCGAGCGGTATGCCCCGGAAGAGTCCAGCCGATCGTGGGACTACAGGTCGTCGTGCGTGAACGACAAGCGGCCGGACGGCGCATCTTGACCTGGGCAGCGACTCGCACTCACCCGCAAGAATGATAGCCCGATTGGGTTAAACCGTCCTGAGGTGGTCAGATCATGGACACGGCGGCGTCGTGGATTGTCTCCTCGGACAACAGGACGGTGAGGGCGGCATCGCCGAGTGGGATGAAGCTGTCCTCACTCGCCACCCTTTGGACGATCCCGGTGAAACTTCCGTCGGCCAGTGCGGTGATCACGCTCTCGGAGACGCCGCCGGTGCGGCGGGTCTCGTCGACGACGAGGACACGGCCGGTGGCGGCGGCCTCGCGGAGGAGGTCGTCGACGGGCAGGGGAGCGAGCCAGCGGAGGTCGAGCACACGGCAGGAGATGCCGGCGGCTTCCAGGCGGCGGGCGACGCGAAGGCTCATGCGGACGCCGTTGGCGAAGCTGACGAGGGTGAGATCGGTGCCGGAGCCATAGGTGCGGCCACGGCCGAGGGGGACGTGCTCCGACGGAGCCGGGGCGAGCCAGCCGGCGTCGCCGTCCTCGTGCAGGTCCCGGGTGTGGTACAGGGCAATGGGTTCCAGGAACACCGACAGCGTGCCGTCGACGTCGGCGGCGGCGACGCAGGTGCGGAGCATGGCGGCGGCGTCGTCCGGGCGGGACGGGGAGGCGATCACCAGGCCGGGGATGTCCCGCAGCGCGGCGACGGCGTTGTCGTTGTGGAAATGGCCGCCGAAGCCCTTCTGGTACCCGTATCCGGCGATCCGCACGACCATGGGATTGCGGTACTGCCCCTGCGAGAAGAACGGCAGCGTCGCGCCCTCGCCCCGCAGCTGGTCGGCCGCGTTGTGCAGGTAGGCCAGGTACTGGATCTCCGGCACGGGCAGCAGCCCGGAGACGCCGAGCCCGAGCCCCAGCCCCAGAATGGACTGCTCGTCGAGCAGGGTGTCGAACACCCGCCCGGCGCCGGCCTGCTTCTGCAGTCCCCGGGTCACGCCGTACACGCCGCCCTTGCGCGCGACGTCCTCGCCGAACACGCACAGCCCCGGGTACTCGGTCAGGAGCTGGGCCAGCGTCCGGTTGACGGATTGCGCGAAGGTCAGCGGCTCGGTCCACGGCAGCGGCTGGATCCGGGACGCCACCAGAACGGGCCTTCGCGGCGCCAGCGGTGCGATGACCGCCTTGGCGCTGTCCAGCTGCGGCCGGCGGGAGGCCTCCTCAGCCAGCTGAAGCACTTCGGCCCGTTTGGCCTCGTAGCGGTCCAGCACCTCGGCCGGCGTGAGAATCCCGGCCGACACCAGGGTTTCCGCGGTGCCCAGCAGCGGATCCCGGGCCAGCCCGGAGACGATCTCCGAACCGCTCCGGTACGCCACCTCGGCGTCCGAGCCGGCGTGCCCCATCAGCCGCACGGTCGACAGGTGCAGGAACGCCGGCTTCCGGTGCCGTCGCACGTATTCCGCCGCCTCGGTGGCCACCTCCCGCGACTGCACGAGGTCGAAACCGCTGGCGTGGAAGTACCGCAGCCCCGGCCGCGAGCCGTAGGCGGTGGCGATCCAGCCGCGCGGGGTCGGCACACTGATGCCGATTCCGTTGTCCTCGCAGACGAACAGCAGCGGCACCGGCAGCCCCTGGTACGCCGTGTAGAGGGCGGCGTTGATCGCCCCGGCGGCGGTGGAGTGGTTGGCCGAGGCGTCACCGAAGCTGCACACGGCGATCGCGTCGTCCGGCCACTCCGACGGCACGCCGAGCTTGCGCGCCCGTTCGATGGCGAACGCCACGCCCAGCGACCGCGGCAGATGCGAGGCGATGGTGGACGTCTGCGGGATGACGGCGGCGTCGTGATGGCCGAACACCTTGTGCCGACCGCCGGCGATCGGCTCATCGGTGGCGGCCATCATGCCCAGCAACACATCCATCAGCCCGTCGCGGCCCAGCTGCCGCATCCGGGCCAGGTAGAACGCGCCGGACCGGTAGTGCAGCAGCGCCGGATCGGTGGGTCGCAACGCCGCGGCCACGGCGGCGTTGCCCTCGTGCCCGGACGAGCCGATGGTGTAGTAGCCCAGGCCCCGGGCCCGGAACTCCCGGGCGGCCAGGTCCACGTGCCGGCTGCCGAGCTGGGCGTCGAACAGCTCCAACAGCTGCGACCCTAGCGGCGCCAACGGCCGGCGACCGGCCGACAGCGCCCGCACCGACGCGACGAAGTGCTCGTCGACCTGCTCGGTCAACGGTACGCGCCGATCCCGGTGACGGCCTCGCCCAGCACCAGCGTGTGGATCTCGCTGGTGCCCTCGTAGGTCAGCACCGACTCCAGGTTGTTGGCGTGCCGCAGCACCGAGTACTCGGTGGTGATGCCGCTGGCGGCCAGGATGGTCCGGGCCTGCCGGGCGATCTCCAGCGCGGCCCGCACGTTGTTCAGCTTGCCGAAGCTGACGTGCGCGGTCTCGCACTTGCCGGCGTCCTTGAGCCGTCCGATGTGCACCGCGGTGAGGAACGCCTTCTCCAACTCCAGCACCATCGCCACCAGCTTCTCCTGGGTGAGCTGGAAGCCGGCGATCGGCCGGTCGAACTGCACCCGGGTCTTGGCGTACTCCAGCGCCGTGGCATAGCAGTCCCGGGCCGCGCCGACCGCGCCCCACAGGATGCCGAACCTGGCCTCGTTCAAGCAGGACAAGGGCGCTCGCAGACCGCGGCTGTCCGGCAGCACCGCGTCGGCCGGCAGCACGCAGTCCTCGAGGATGAGCTCCGAGGTCACGGAGGCTCGCAGCGACAGCTTGTCCTTGATGTCCCGGGTGGTGAAACCCTTGGTGCCACGGGGAACCACGAAGCCGCGGATGCCCTCCTCGGCCCGCGCCCACACCACGGCGACGTCGGCGATGCCGCCGTTGGTGATCCACAGCTTGCTGCCGTTGAGGATCCACTCGCCATTGGCGAACTTGGCCGTGGTGCGCATGCCGGCCGGGTTGGAGCCGAAGTCCGGCTCGGTCAGCCCGAAGCAGCCGATCAGCTCACCGGCGGCCATCTTCGGCAGCCACCGCTGCTTCTGCTCCTCGGAGCCGAACTTGTGGATCGCCGTCATGGCCAGGGATCCCTGCACCGACACGAAACTGCGCAGCCCGCTGTCCACGGCCTCCAGCTCCATGCACGTGATGCCGTACGCCGTCGCGCTGGCGCCGGCGCAGCCGTAGCCCTGAAGGTGCATGCCGAACAGGCCCAGTTCGCCCAGTTCCGGGGCCAGCTCCCGGGGGAACGTGCCGTCGGCGAACCAGCGGCCCACGTTGG
The DNA here is from genome assembly GCF_018263855.1 of Kutzneria sp. CA-103260. Taxonomy (GTDB): domain Bacteria; phylum Actinomycetota; class Actinomycetes; order Mycobacteriales; family Pseudonocardiaceae; genus Kutzneria. The sequence goes on from NZ_CP073318.1 coordinate 410,986, forward strand.
GCCGCACCTTGGCGTCCACGAACTGCCTTACGGTGTCCCGGATCAGCCGTTCCTCGTCGGAGAACGTGTCGGCGACGCCGAGGAGATCGATCGGGTCCATTCAGCCCTCCAAACGGAACGCGAGGTCGGCCTGAGGCAGCTCGACCATGTCCATCTGCGCCTTCTGCAGCTTGCCGGCGTAGTCCCAGTTCATCGACTGCCAGCGGGTGAACTGGTCCAGCACCCACACGCCGGACTGCCGGCTTCCGTTGCCGGACAAGCCGTTTCCGCCGAAGGGCAGGTGCGCCTCCGCGCCCGAGGTGGAGTTGTTCACGCTGACCATGCCGGCCCGGCAGCGCTCGCGGAAGCGGAAAGCGTTGCTGGCGTTGGTGGTGTAGATCGCCGCCGACAAGCCGTAGCCGTGGCCGTTGGCCAGTTCCACGGCCTCGTCGAACGTGTCGAAAGTGCCCACGCCGACCAGCGGACCGAAGGTTTCCGTGCGGTACAGGTCATCCTGCGCGGTGATGCCGTCGACGATCGTCGGGTGCACGTAGACGCCGCGGTCGGCCTCGCCGAGGAAACCCTTGCGGGGGTTGGCATCGGTGATCCGGCCGACGCCGGTCGAGCCGTGGGTGGTGTGGTGCGGCTGGACCAGGCCCAAGTACTGCTCGAAGCGCTCGGCGTAGCGGACGTCGATCATCGGGCCGTACAGGACGCCCTGGCTCGGGTCGCCGACGACCGCGTTCTCCACCGCCGCGACGAACCGGCGCAGGAACTCGTCGTGCACCTCGCGCTGTACGAAGACGGTGCCCAGCGACGTGCAGCGCTGGCCGGCCGAGCCGAAGCCGCTGAACAGCGCGCCCTCCACGGCCAGGTCCAGGTTGGCGTCGGCCATCACCACGAGCGGGTTCTTGCCGCCCAGTTCGAGGCACGGCGACTGGAGGTGCCGCCCGCACAGCTCGCTGATGGCCCGGCCGACCTCGGTCGAGCCGGTGAAGCCGACCTTGTCCACCAGGCCGGCCTGCAGGGCCTGCTCCAGGCCCGCGAAGGTCGCCTTGCCGTCGGCTTGCACCAGGTTCAGCACGCCCGCGGGCACACCGGCGTGCCAGATCAGCTCGGCCAGCGCCTGGCCGACCGCCGCCGACAGCTCGGCCGGCTTCCACACCACGGTGTTGCCGCACAGCAGCGCCGGCACGAGGTACCAGGACGGCACCGCCGCAGGGAAGTTCGCCGCGGTGATGATCGCCGTCACGCCGACCGGCACGCGGAAGGTGAACAGCTGCTTGTCCGGCATCTCGCTGGGCACCGTCTGCCCGTACAGGCGGCGGCCCTCGCCGAGGAAGAAGTCGCAGGTGTCGATGATCTCCTGGACCTCGCCCAGCGCCTCCGCGTGCGGCTTGCCGATCTCGCGGGTCACCAGCCGGGCCAGCGCCTCCTTGTTGGCCTCCACCAGCCGGCCGAGCCGGGCGATGACCTGGCCGCGGACCGGTGCCGGGATGGCCGCCCACTCGGGCTGGGCCTTCCGCGCCGCCCTGGCGGCGTCCACGAAGACGCTCGGGCCGGCCAGGGACACCTCCGCCACCACGTCGTCGAGGTCGGCGGGGTTGTGGGAGCGGAGAACGCCGCCTTCGGACCTCTGGTCGGGGACGCCGGCGACAACGGACGCGCACTTGTGCTGCATGGCGTCCACCTTGGCGAACTCGCCGCCGCGACGCCAACTCCGCGAGCCTTCGGGCTGTTTGGCTTTAGGTTCAGCGCTGCTGGAGCTCGGATCCCAGAGCCCTTTTCCTGCTGCATGTCGCTAGCCTCGGGGGCATGTTCGAGCTGATGGACGAGTGGGGCCCGGAGAAGGTCGTCTGCGTGTCCGATCCGCGCACCGGCATGCGTGGGGTGCTGGTGATCGACAACACCGCCCGCGGCATGGGCAAGGGCGGCACCCGGATGAGCCCGACCCTGTCCGTCGGGGAGGTGGCCCGGCTGGCCCGGGTGATGACCTGGAAGTGGGCCGGCGTCGACCTGTTCTTCGGCGGGGCCAAGGCCGGCATCCGGTTCGACCCCTCGTCGCCGGACAAGGAGGCCGCCCTGCGGGCCTTCGTTCGCCTGCTGTCCAACGAGATCCCGCGCGAGTACGTGATCGGCTTGGACATGGGGCTGACCGAGCGGGACGCCGCTGTCGTGCAGGACGAGCTCCGTGACCGGGGCGCGGCCGTCGGCACCCCCGCTGAGCTGGGCGGCGTGCCCTACGACGAGCTCGGCGTCACCGGCTACGGCGTCGCCGAGGCCACCGACGCAGTGATGTCGTTGAGCGGCAAGCGGGTCGCCATCCAGGGCCTCGGCGCCGTCGGCCGCGCCGCCGCCCGTCGCTACGCCGAGCTCGGGGCCACCGTCGTCGCCGTGTCGTCCGCCCTCGGTGCCGTCCACGATCCCGATGGCCTGGACGTTTCCCGGCTGCTTGAGGTCCCTGGCGACGCCGCTGTGGTGGAGTACGCCGGCGGTTCCCGCCTGGAGCTCGGGGCTGAGCTTCTTGTGCCCACCGATGTGCTGGTGCCGTGTGCCTTGCAGGACGTCATCGATTCCTCGCTGGCTGGCCGGATTGCAGCCTCGGTCGTCGTCGAGGGGGCCAACATGCCGACTTCCGTTGAGGCCCAAGAGGTGTTGGCCGCTCGTGGGGTGCAGGTCCTGCCCGACTTCATCGCCAACGCCGGCGGTGTCGTCGCCGCGGGATTCGCCATGGACGCCCGGCACTCCGCCTTCCGTCCCGACCCGGCCGCCATCTACGCCACCATCTCGGCCAAGCTCCGCGCCAACGCCGTCACCGTCCTCGAACAGGCGTCAGCCGCCGGCACCACCACGCACCAGGCCGCCCGTGCCCTGGCTGAGGACCGAGTGCGGAAGGCAATGGAACTGAAGGGGCGAGTCCCGCTCTCAGGCAACTGAATGTCGACTTCCGAACCCCCGCGAGTCCCGCCCAGCGTCACACCGAAATGTAAGCCTCAGGCCTGAATCGCCACCAGCCCCACCGCCGTCGCCCGCAGCAGCTGGCGCAGGCGTGGCCGGAAGTCGAGCGCGGCGTGCCCCCAGTTCGGCACCTGCTTGTAGAGCTTCGCGAGCGACGGCGTGGGGTGGGCGACCTGCCAGAGGCCGGCCGCGACCGTCAGCGCGACGGTGATGAGGCCGTCGATCTGGTCGCCGCTCATACTGCTGGCCTGGGTCAGGGCCCGCGCTATCTCATGGTGGGCGGCGGTGGCGTTGGTCTTGTACCGGCGGGCCCGTTCGATGTCGACATCGCCCTCCAGGCTCATCGCCGTGTGTGAGAGCAGGTCGCAGAACACCGAAAGCGACGCGATGGTCTCCGCGACCACCAGCGCGACCTGTTCCGGACCGAGCCCGTGCTGGTCCTCCAGGACCGCCATGACCAGGTCGCGCCACTGGCCCCAGCCGCGTTCGGCCAGTTCGAGCAGCAGCTCTTCCTTGCTGGCGTAGTAGCGCCGCACGCCGGTCCGGTGCAGCCCGGCCCGCTCGGTGACCGCCGCGATCGTGACGAACCGGACGCCGCCCAGTTCGAGGGCGAGCTCCTCGGCCGCCGACAGCAGGTCCTCGGACCGCTGGGCCTTGTCCTCGACGGATCGGGCTCGCTCACGCATGGACCACCTTAACGCATCACGCGATGTGCTACGGTCGACGTAGCGCATCATGAGGTGCGTTATCGGGATGGAGGACTCATGCGCGCTGTGCAGGCAACCGCTTTCGGGGACCCCGGTGTGTTGGTGGTCGTCGACCTGCCGGATCCGACGCCCGGGCCGGGGCAGATCGCCATCGACGTCACGCATGCCGCGGTCGGGCTGATCGACCTGTTCTTCCGCCAGGGCGTCTACCGGGACCGGCCTGGCATGCCGCAGCCCCCGTTCGTGCCCGGTCTGGAGGTCGCGGGCACGGTCCGAGCCCTGGGCCCCGACGTGACCGAGTTCGCCGTGGGGGAGCCGGTCGTCTCCATGTCCGCCGCCGGCACCGGCGGCTACGCGTCGGTCTACATCGCCGATGCCGCGCGCGTTGCGCCGACCGGAGGCCTTGATCCGGCCGTCGCGGTCGCGGTGGTGCCCAACGCGGCGATGGCCCACGTCGCCCTCACCCGGATCGCCCACCTGGAGGCGGGGGAGAGCGTCCTCGTCCAAGGAGCGCTCGGCGGTTTCTCCGCGGCGTTTCCCGGCATCGCACGGCAGCTGGGCGCGTCCCGGGTCGTCGGCACCGTTCGGGCCGGCAAGCTCGCCGCCGCAGCCACGACCAAGCTGCCCTACGACCGCATCGTCGACTCCGCCGAACTGCCGGACGTGCTCGCCGACGAGCGGTTCGACGTCGTCATCGACCCGGTGGGCGGCGCCGTCCGCACCCACGGCCTGGCCCTGCTGCGGCCGGGTGGGCGGATGATCGTCGCCGGCAACGCCAGCGAGGACTGGGGGCACCAGGTCGACACCAACCAGCTCTGGCTGGGCAACGTCACCGTGGCCGGCTTCAACGCTGGCGCTTATCTGCCGGCCCATCCGCAGTACATGCGGCCTGCGCTGGAGGCGGCCTTGCAGGCCGTCGCCGCCGGGCACGGTGAGATCGAGATCGACGTGCTGTCCTTCGACGAGGCCGTCACCGCCCACGAGCGGATGGAACGCCGCGACGTCGCCGGCCGCATCGTGCTCAGGCCGTAAATCGGTGTCCGGCCTGGATAGCCTCGGGGGAATGGGAACCCCATCGATCATGGCCCTGGCCGATCTCGCCACCCCCATGGCCGTCCGGGTCGCCGCGACCCTGGGCCTGGCCGAACGGGCCGGCGACGGCGCGACCGCGGCGCAGCTGGCCGCCGAGACCGGAACCTCGGCCCCGGCGCTGGGCCGGCTGCTCGACCACCTCGTCACGGTCGGCGTGTTCGAGCAGGACGGCGACCGCTACCGGCCCACCGCACTCGGCCAGCAGATCCGCGACTTCCTGCCCCTGCTCGACATGAACCGGGCCGGCGGCCGCTCCGACCTGGCGTTCGTCGAACTGCTGCACACCGTCACCACCGGCGGGTCCGCCTACAAGCACCGGTACGGCCGCGACTTCTGGGACGACCTCGACGTGAACGCCGACCTGCGGCGCTCGTTCGACGCCCAGATGGCCTGGCGGTTCACGTCCCAGCTGCCGCAGGTCGCCGAACGCTTCGACTGGAGCCGGTTCCCGCGCATCGTCGACCTCGGCGGCGGCGACGGCAACCTGCTCACCGCCATCCTGCTCGCCCACCCCTCCGTGCGCGGCGAGGTGCTGGACTACGGCGACTCCGCCGCCGCGGCCCAGGCCCGCTTCGTCGCCGCCGGCGTCGCCGACCGCGCCGGCGCGATCAGCGGCAGCTTCTTCGACCCCCTGCCGCCCGGCGCCGACGCCTACGTGCTCTGCGACATCCTGCACGACTGGGACGACGACTCCGTCAGCAAGATCCTCACCGCCTGCCACCACACTTCCGGCACCGTCATCGTGATCGAGGCCGTGCGCGGGCTCGGCTCCGGCACCGCCATGGACCTGTCCATGCTCATGTGCTTCGGCGGCCGCGAGCGCACCATCGACCAACTCGCCGCCCTCGCCGCCGACTGCGGTCTCCAGTTGCGGGCGACCACCACCGTCGCCCACGACCGCACGGCCCTGGAGTTCGCCCCCGTCTGACGGTCAGGCCCGGCGGCGGTCACGCACGTAGACCGTCGACGACTTGCCCTCGCCCGAGCTACGGCGGTTGACCTCGAACAACGTCGTCGCCGTGACCAGGTCGCTGAGCTTGGAGTAGCCGTAGGTGCGGGAGTCGAAGTCGGGGCGCTGCTTGGTGACGATGTTGCCGACACCCGACAGCGACGCCCAGCCGTCATCGTCCGACGCCGCCTCGACCGCCCCACGCAGCAGCGCCACCAGCGTCGAATCGCTCTTCAGCTGCGCCGCCGTCCGCCGCGTCGCCGGCGTCTCCGCCGGCGCCTCGGCGGTCTCCTCGGCGTAGGTCAGGTTCTCCACGTAGATGAACTTGTCGCAGGCCGCGACGAAGGGCTTGGGCGTCTTGCGCTCGCCGAACCCGTACACCGTCAGGCCCGACTCGCGCAGCCGCGCCGCCAGGCGGGTGAAGTCCGAGTCGCTGGAGACGATGCAGAACCCGTCGAAGCGGTCGGAGTACAGCAGGTCCATCGCGTCGATGACCATCGCCGCATCGGTGGCGTTCTTGCCCGTGGTGTACGCGAACTGCTGGATCGGCTGGATCGACTGGGCCAGCAGGTGGTCCTTCCAGCCCTTCAGGTTCGTGCCCGTCCAGTCCCCGTAGGCCCGCTTGACATGAGCCGTGCCGTACTTGGCCACCTCGGCCAGCAGGGCCTCGGTGATCGACGGCTGCGCGTTGTCCGCGTCGATCAGCACCGCCAGCTTCGCGGCGTTCTCGCTGGTCCCGGTCATCCGGTCTCCTCCGTCGTGCCCTGTCTCAATATGCGACATCCGCCCGCCCCGCGCCGATCTAGCCTGGACGTCCGAGCCCAGGCAGGAGCGTCTCATGACCACCGAGTCGAGCCCCCCGACCACCGTGCGCCGGATCGCCGGCCCCGCCGCGTCCGCCCTCGCCGACCTCGTCGCCGTCTTCGACGAGCTGCAGACCGTGCTCCGCTGCTGCGAACGGCTGGTGTCCGAGCTCGCCGCCGACCCCGCCGACTCCGTCGTCCTCGAGGGCGTGTGGACCACCGTCACCCTCTCCTACGCCCGCTGCTTCGCCGACGGCCGGCTCACCGACGAGGACGTCAACGGCCTGTCCCTCAAGGGCGAGGTCCTCGAATGGCACAAGCTGCTTCGTCGCCTTCGTGAGCACTACGCCTCCGAGACCCTCAACCCCCGCGCCCGCTTCGACGTCGGCGCCGCCGCCGGCCCCGACGGCCAGGTCGCCGGCATCGCCATCACCTCCGTCGACCAGGCCGTCCTCGACGACCTCACCGTCCGCCAGACCGGAGCCCTGGCCTACGAGCTCACCCGCCTCGTCGACCAGCGGATCAACGACCAGCAGCAGCAAGTCCTCACCGCCGCCCGTGCTCTCCCGCCCCAGGACCTCGCCGCCCTCCCCCTCATCGACCTGGCCACCCCCCACTAACCCACGCGAGTCCCGCTCAGCGTCACACCGAATTGCGGTTTCAGGCATTTGGCCGTGATTGACGCTTCCATTCCAACGCTTTCCGGAAGCTCACCACTCACCGGTTGAGCTCCACAGCCATCCGGAGCCAGGCCTCTCAGGCGGCTTCGACGATGATCGCGTACGTGCTCACGAGGCTCACCTTCAACGGCACTGGTCGGCTCCGAGCAGTTCGCGGTCGGCCGCGAGCGAAGCCAGTTCGTCCACCTGCTCCGGGGTGAACACGACGACGATCTGCTGATCCGCCGGCAGCAGCAGGTAAAGCTCCATCGGCAGGCGTTCGGCCCGGGGGTTCACCCACCACTGGTGCGGATGCACGCCCAGCAGCCAGTCGCCGTAGTGCGGGTGGCGGCAGGGGACGCCGAGGCTGTCGCCTTCGCGGAGGGCCTCGACGAGGTCGTCGATGTGCCGGCCACGGACGGAGACGGTGAACACGGCGGCGTCGCCGAGCTGGATGGTGGCCACCCGCTGCTGGCGGCCGTGCCGGATGGTGGTGACGACGGGGGTGCCGTCGGAGAGCCGGCCGGGAACGGTGAACATTGTTGCCCCTCAAAGGGTTCGAATGCCGTGGGCTATTCGAACCCTTCGCGGGCAAGGGGCCTCGCGGCCCGTGCGCCGGGCTTGGGACCGACCTTAGCGGCTCGCCACCGGATTCCGGTTGTCGATCACCCCGTCGGTTGACGCGACAACCTTCGAACGGCGTAGGTGCACCAGGGTGAACACGGCGGTCACCAGGTAGGCGATGAGGTACTCGTTGCGGGTCACGATGTCGCCGGGCCAGTCGATCATCCAGATGCCGGTGCTGGCCCGCGCGGTCGGGTCGTGCACGGGCCAGCTGACGGGCCAGGCGAACGCGGTGATCAGCACGTACGCGGTGAGCACCCACATGGCGGCCCGGCCGGTGGTCAGGGCCCGGTGCAGGGCGAAGACGAACAGCGGCACGAACCAGACCCAGTGGTGCGACCACGAGTAGGGCGACACGGCGGTGGAGCACAGGCCGACCAGGCTGACGGCCAGCAGCTCCTCGCCCCGGCGGTGGGCCAGGACGGCGGCGGCGAGCCCGAGCACGCCGATCACGGCGGCCAGCAGGACCCAGATGTTCTGGGTGGCCTCGGGCGGGGACACCAGCCGGGCCAGGAAGCCGCGCAGGGTCTGGTTGCCGGTCGACCACACGTCGCCGACCCGGGCGACCTCGCTGAACTTCTGCCTCACCCAGTACGCGTACGCGTCGGCGGGCTTGAGCACGAAGCCCAGCGCGATGGTGCCGACGAAGCTCGCGGTGGCCACCCCGGCCGCCTTGAACTGCCTGGTCAGCAGCAGGTACGGGATGAAGATCAGCGGCGTCAGCTTGATGCCGGCGGCGATGCCCACGCCGATGCCGGTCCAGTTGGACTTGCGGGTGCGCAGCAGGTCGGCGACCACGATGGCCAGCAGCAGCACGTTGATCTGCCCCAGGTACAGCGTGGTCCGCACCGGCTCGAACATCAGCGCCAGCGCGGTGCCCAGCAGCACGACGCCGACGGCCGCCCGGTCCCGCCGGTAGCCCATCCAGCGCCAGCACCGCGCCACCGCGAACAGCAGCAGGAGCACGGTCACGACGCTGTAGACGATCTCGGTGCCGACCAGCGGCAGCAGCGCCAGCGGGGCGAAGATGATCGCCGCGAACGGGGTGTAGGTGAACATCAGGCTGGCCACCAGCGGGTGGGCGTACAGCGACTGCCCGTCCAGCACGGTCAGGCCGCCGGCCCGGTACACCTCGAGATCGATCTGCATCCACATGCCGACCGGCCAGATGACCGTGCACACCGCGAACCACGCCAGCACCGCCACGATCACCCACGGTGTGGCCCGGCGCAGCCAGACCGGCACGGTCAGCGGCCGAGGTTGATGACACTGTGCGCCCTCGGTCGGGGTCGGCAGGAAAGAGTCGGCGACCCGCGTCCAGAATCCGCGGGTGGTCTTGACGTCCGACACTGCGCTCCTTCGTGAAATGCCCACGATCGGGCGCTTGACCAGCCAGTTCGGGGATTGCCTTTCACGGTAACACGGGCGGCCGGCGCGACCGCCGGTGCCCCGGATCGGCGGTGACTACCAACAGTCACCGCATCGGTTGGCGTCATCCGATAAGTCGTGTGGCGCGGCCGGGTCCGGTGAGCCAAGCTGATCACCGTGTTGGACTCGGCGACACCACGACGGATCCTGATTCTGTCCGCCGACATGGGCGAGGGCCACAACGCCACCGGCCGTGCGCTCCGCGCGGCCGCGGGCCGGCTGTGGCCCGATGCCTCGACGCACTGGCTGGACACGCTCGACGTGATGGGCCGCGGCGTCGGGCCGGCGTTCCGCCGCATCTACGTCACCAACGTGGAGCGCACTCCCTGGCTGTACGAGTTCTTCTACAACTCGGTGTGGCGCTACCGCTGGTTCGCCACGGCCTCCAAGCGGTTCGTGGGCGAGTGGGCCGGCCGGCGGCTGGCCGCGCGGATCGACCAGATCCAGCCCGACCTGATCCTGTCCACGTACCCGCTGGGCACGGCCGGCCTGGACTGGCTGCGCCGGCACCGCGGGCTGGAGGCCCCGATCGGCGCGTGGGTGTCGGACTTCGCGCCGCACCCGTTCTGGGTGTACCAGGGCATCGACCTCAATCTGGTGATGCACGAGGTCGCCGTGCCGGTCGCGGCCCGCAGCGCGCCCGGTGCCACGGTGGCGATCTCCGCGCCGACCGCCGACGAGGTCTTCCGCCCCGGTGACCGTGCCGCCGCGCGGGCCGAGCTGGAGCTGCCCCAGGACACGTTCGTGTCGCTGGTGGCCTGCGGGTCGCTGGGCTTCGGCCGGTCCGAGGACACGGTGCAGGAGCTGCTGGTCGGCAATCCGGACGGCCTCGTGGTGGTCGTTTGCGGGCGCAACGAGCGGCTGCGGGCCCGGATCCGCGCCGCGATCGGCGACGACCCCCGCGTGCGGATTCTCGGCTGGACCGACCAGATGTCGACGCTCATGGTGGCCGCGGACGTGGTGGTCACCAATGCCGGCGGGGCGACGTCGCTGGAAGCTCTCGCAGTCGGTCGGCCGGTGCTCATGCATCGGCCGATCGCCGCTCACGGGCGGGCCAACGCCCAGCTCATGGCCGACGCCGGCATCGCCGTGGTGTGCCGGCGGGACGGCGAGCTGGCTGAGGCCATGCGGGACCTGCCGCGGCTGGCCCAGATGGAGCAGTTGGCGTTGAAGCAGGCCGACGAGCGGCTGGTGGAGGAGGGCTTGCTGGCCCTGAACTCCACCCGGCCCGAGCGGCTCGGGCGGGTGCTGTCGGCCGAGGACTCGCTGTTCGTGCACATCGCGTCGCCTCGGGTGCCGCAGCACGTCGGCACCATCATGGAGATGTCCGGCGAGGTCAGCGTGGATGACGTGGCGGGCATGCTGGACGCCATGCACGGCGTGCGCGGTCACGTCGACCCCGGTTCGTGGCTGCGGCGGCCGCGATGGACGCAGGACGAGGCCGTGGAGGCCAAGGCTCTCGTGTCCGAAGTGGACGGTGTTTCGCTGCGGGAGGCCGTGGATTCCTTCTACGCCAGGCCGTTGCCGGCCGGAGCGACCGCCGAGGCGCTGATCGTGCACGGCTCGTCGCCGGCGGTGCTGATCAAGCTGCACCACGCCCTCGGCGACGGCGTCGCCGTGCTGCGCGGGCTGCTGGGCGGAACCTCGGGCAAGGGCAGGGCGTGGGCGAGTCCCGTCGGGCATCAGGTCAGCCACAAGTTGCCCCGGTTGCGGCTCAAGGGTCTGCTGGCGCTGGCCCGGGCCGGTGCGGTGCCGCGCGGGCCGAAGTTCGGGGCGTCGCGCCGGCTCGGTCTGGTCAAGCTGCCCGGGGCCGAGGTGCGGGCCACTGCCCGGGGCCTGGGCGTCACGCCGACCGAGCTGCTGTTGGCCATGTTCGCCCTGGCCTACCAAGGGGATCGGCTCCGGGTGATGGTGCCGTGGTCGCTGCGTGGCACCGACACCCTGCGCGCGGCCGGCAACTGGACCGGGGCTCTGTCCGTCGACCTGCCCGTACAGGAGACGGATCCGTTGCGGTGCCTGGAACTCGTGCGTGACGCGCTGCGGGCCGGTGTCGAGTCCGGCGCACCCGAGGCGGCGAACTTCGTCGTGCGGCTCATCGGTCTGCTGCCGGCGCCCGCGCACCGGCTGCTGGCCCGGCTGGTGTACCAGTCGCGGTGGTTCGGCGCCATCGCCTCCGTGATTCCCGGACCGCGATGGCAGGTTTTGTTGGGCGGTGCGGAGATCGAGGCCGCTTACGCGGTGCTCCCGCTCGCCGAGGGCGTCTCCATCGCCTGGGGCGCTTTGACCTGGGGACCACATGTGACCGTCTGCGTGACCGGGGGCGGCGCCGTCGACGGCTCGTCGCTGGCCGAGCGGATGGTCGACGCGTTGCGGGAGTTCTCAGGCAGGACACCATGAACCTGATCATCGCCGTGCCAGCTGCCGTCGGAGGTGCTGCCTTCTTCGGTCTCACCAGTGCCCTGCAGCACCGGGCGACCCAGCAGGTGCGGCGGCGGGAAGCCCTGGAGCCGGGGCTGCTCGTCGACCTCGCTCAACAGCGGGTGTGGCTGCTTTCCTTGGTGGCCAACGCCTTCGGCGTGATCCTCCAGTGGGTGGCCCTCACCACCGGGCCCCTGGTCCTGGTACAGCCACTGCTCGTCACCGGCTTGCTGTTCGGTGTGCTGTTCTCCGGTTCCTTCGACCGGGTAGTGCTGCTCGGCGCCGGTCTCTGCGTCGCCGGGCTCGCCGCCTTCCTCCTGGTCGCCCAGCCGTCCGGCGACAGCACGGGAATGACCCTCGGCGCCGTGCTGCCCCTGGCCATCGGCCTGGCCGCCATCCTGGCCATTTGCCTTGCTGTGGCCGCACATCGCCCCGGCAACACCCGCTCCCTGGCCCTCGCCGTCGCTGCCGGCGTGCTCTACGGCGTCAGCGCCGGGGTGGCCAAGCTCGCCGCCGAGCAGCTGTCCCAGGGCATCCTCGTGCTGCTCACCCACTGGCCCATCTACGCCGTCGCTGTCTGCGGTCCGATCGGCTTCCTGTTGAGCCAGAACGCATTCCAGGCCGAACGGGCGCTGGCGCCGGCCCTCGCCGTGATCACCATCCTGGACCCCCTCGTCGGCATCGGCATCGGCATCCTGTGGCTGGGGGAGGATCTGCGCAGCGGCGTCGGCCCCGTGATCGGCCAGGTCCTCGCCCTGCTCGCCCTGTGCGCCGGCGTCTTCGTCCTCAGCCGCCGCGCCCCGCAAACCGTGGCCAAGGAAGCGGAATGCCCGCGATGACCAGCACCCGCCGGCTCACCGTCAGCAAGGAGATCCCATGCCTGCCGTGACCGGCATGCGTGCCCTGGTCACCGGCGCGTCGTCCGGCATCGGCGCCGCCACCGCCGACGTGCTCGCCGCCAAGGGCGCCACCGTGCTGCGCACCAGCCGCACCATCACCGGCCCCTCCTCCTTCGCCTGCGACCTCGCCACCGGCGTCGACCCCCTGGTCGCCTGGGCCGGCGACGTCGACTTGCTCGTCCTCAACGCCGGTCTCGGCCACGCCGGCCCCTTCGCCGACATGCCTCCGGCGCGGATCCCCGAGCTCTTCACCGTCAACGTCGTCTCCCAGCTCCAACTGGCCCGCGCCCTCCTGCCCGGCATGCTCGCCCGCCGGCGCGGCCACATCGTGCTCGTCTCCTCCATCGCCGGCGCCATGGGCGTTGCCGACGAGGCCGTTTACTCCGCCACCAAGTCCGCCCTCCGCGCCTTCGCCGACGCCCTGCGCCTGGAGGTCCGCACCGTCGGCGTCACCGTCATCCACCCCGGCGTCATCGACACCCCGTTCTTCGACCGTCGCGGCACCCCCTACACCCGTCGCCGCCCCCGTCCCATCCCGCCCGTCGATGTCGCCGAGGCCCTCGTCGCCGCCGTCGAACACAACCGGCCCGAGATCTTCGTCCCCTCCTGGCTCCGCTTCCCCGCCCGCCTCAACGGCGTCCTCCCCGCCCTCGTCCGCACCCTCCAACGCCGCTTCGGGTGATTGCGTTGTTCGGCCGCTTCTGATCTGGATCTGGTCCGTCTGGCCCTGGAGGTGGAACGGCCCGCACCGCAGTCGTGAGCGGTGCGTTCGAATTCCGTATTGGCAGGGTGTCGCCCGGGTGGGCGGCACCCTGCTTTTCGTTACCGGATCGACCGGATGAGCGTGGCGTGGCACCGGGTTCGCTATCGGTGACGTGCCCGGCGAAATGGGGTTTTCGGCTGTTGCGTCCGTGATCGGGGCAAACCCTTGCGGTGATCGGCGGGATAGACTGGTGGGAACCTTGCGCGTAGGGGAGGGGCCCGAGTGGTGGACACGCCGTTGATCCGGAGTCTGCGTGCGGCGGTGGAGGCGGTGCCCGGGGATGTGACGTTGCGGTTGCACCTGGCTGAGCAGCTGCTGGCGGTGGGGGACGCGGAGGGGGCGGCGGAGCAGGCGGCGACGGCGTTGCAGCACGATCCGGCGTCGCAGGCGGCCCGGGCAGTGTTGGGGCGGGCGTTGGGAGCGCCGGGGGAGCAGGTGCGACAGCCTCAGCCGGTGGAGGCCCAACAGGAGTCGGGCGGAGAGCCGGAGGAGCCTGAGGGGAGCCAGCCTGACGAGGCCGAGGCCGAGCCGGAGAAGGTGGAGCCGGTGCCGGTGTTCGACTGGGCCGCCGCTGAGGAGGATCTGGGGTTCCTGGACGTCGAAGAGGGTCGGATCACGTTGAAGGACGTGGGCGGCCTGAAGGCGGTGAAGGAGCGGCTGGAGGCGGCGTTTCTGGCGCCGATGCGGAATCCGGAGCTGCGCAAGCTGTACGGGAAGAGCATGCGCGGCGGGCTGATGTTGTACGGGCCGCCGGGGTGTGGGAAGACGTTCGTGGCGCGGGCGGTGGCGGGGGAGCTGGGGGCGAAGTTCATCTCGGTCACGTTGTCGGATGTGCTGAACATGTACATCGGGCAGTCGGAGCGGAATCTGCACGAGATGTTCGAGACGGCCCGGAGGAACGCGCCCTGTGTGCTGTTCCTGGACGAGATCGACGCGCTGGGGCAGAAGAGGAGCCAGCTGCGCTCCTCGGCGATGCGGGGCACGGTGAACCAGCTGCTGGTGGAGCTGGACGACGTGCGGGACAGCAACGAGGGCGTCTTCGTGCTGGCGGCGACGAACCACCCGTGGGATGTGGACTCGGCGTTGAAGCGGCCGGGGCGGTTCGACCGGACGTTGCTGGTGTTGCCGCCGGATCTGGAGGCGAGGCAGGCGATCCTGGCCTACCACCTGAAGGACCGGCCCACGGAGGGGATCGACCTCGGGAAGCTGGCGAAGCGGACGGACGGGTACTCGGGGGCGGATCTGGCGCACGCGTGTGAGGCGGCGGCGGAGAAGGCGTTGCTGGACTCGGTGCGCAGGGGACAGACCCGCATGATCGGCATGGCGGACCTGGAAGAGGCGCTGAAGGAGATCAAGCCCTCGACGGTGCCGTGGTTCTCGGCGGCCCGGAACGTGGCGATGTTCGCGAACGAGGGCGGGACGTACGACGAACTGCTCGCCTACCTGAAGAAGCACCGGCTGGCCTGAATGGACAGCATCGGCCGGGCCCGCACGCTGATCGACCTGGGCCGACACGAGCAGGCCAGGGTGGAGCTGGGCAAGGTCCTGGCCGACGACCCGGCCTCGACGGAGGCGTGGTGCCTGCTGGCCCAGTGCGAGCAGAAGGCGGGCGACGTCAACGCGATGCGGTACGCGGCGGGCCAGGCGCTGGCGTCCAATCCGGACAGTGAGTGGGCGCACCGGCTGCAGTCGCTGGCGCTGCACAAGCTCGGCCGCCATGAGGAAGCGATCGAGGCGGCCAGGGAAGCGGTGCGGCTGGCCCCGCACCAGTGGCAGCAGTACGTGGTCCTGGTGACGGCGATGATCCCGAGGCTGGACCTGTACCGGGCCGAGGCCACGTGGGCGGCGGACCGGTCGGTGGAACTGGCGCCGCAGCATGCGGAAACGCACCTCACGCGCGGGGTTCTGGCCGGGGCGCAAGGGAATCTGGTGGATGCGGAGCGGAACTACCGGGAGGCTCTACGGCTCGACCCGGAGAACGCGGCGGCCCGCAACAACCTGGCGACGATCCAGTTGCGCGGCAATGACCTGGAGGGGGCGACCGCGGGCTTCGCGGCGGCGCTGGCCGAGAACCCGCGGCTCCAGGTGGCTCGGGACAACATCGACCTGGTCTGCCGGCGGATCCTGCGCGGCGCGCGGCTGGCCGCCCAGGCCGTCTTCGTCGGGGCCGCCTTCATCACGCTCAGCTCGGAAGGTGGCCCCGCGCTCCCCGCGGTGGTGGCGGGACTGCTGGTGGTGTTCTGGGCCGTGATGGTGGCCAGGCTGGTCCGCCGCTTGGCCAAGCCGGTCCGCGCCCACCTGCGCAGCCAGCTCCGTCACGAGCGCCGGCACATCCCGATCATGCTGGTCACCGCGGTCTACATCGCCGCCGCGCTGGCGGCCGCCTGGATGCCGGTCCAGCTGGTGACCAGCGGCATCCTGGCGACCGTGGTGTACATGGTCAGCGAACGGCTCCGGCGTCCGAAGGCCGCCTGAACGAGGTCAGCGGCCGACGGCGGCCCGCAGGGACTGCTTGAGCGAGCCGAGCGTGGCGAGCACGGCGGTGGGTTCGTAGCCGCAGTGCGCCATGCAGTTGGCGCAGCGCGGATCCTTGCCGCGGCCGTAGGCGTCCCAGTCGGTTTCGTCGATGAGCTCCCGGTACGTCTTGGCGTAGCCGTCGGACATCAGGTAGCACGGCTTCTGCCAGCCCAGCAGCGAATAGGACGGGATGCCCCACGCGGTGCAGGAGAAATCGACCTTGCCCTCGAGGAAGTCCAGGAACAGCGGGGAGTGGTTGAGGCGCCAGCGCCTGCGCCGGCCGTCGGCGAAGGCCTTGCGGAACAGCTCCCTGGTCTCCTGCACGCCGAGGAAGTGCTCCTGGTCGGGGGCCTTCTCGTAGGCGTACGCGGGGGAGATCATCATCTCGCTGACCTGGAGGTCGTCGTTGAGGTAGTCGAGCACCTCGATGACGGTCTGCGGCGTGTCGGTGTTGAAGAACGTGGTGTTGGTGGTGACCCGGAACCCGCGCTTCTTGAGCTCCTTGACCGCCGCCACGGCCTCCTCGAACACACCCTGTTTGGCCACGGACTCGTCGTGCCGCTCCTGGAGCCCGTCGATGTGCACGGCGAAGGCGAAGTAGCGGGACGGCTTGAAGTCGAACTTGTCGATCCATTTGCGCAGCAGCACGGCGTTGGTGCACAGGAACACGTACTTCTTGCGCCGGACCAGCTCGTTGACGATCTCGTCGATCTGCGGGTGCATGAGGGGCTCGCCGCCGGCGATGGAGACCATCGGGGCGCCGCACTCCTCGATGGCGTCGATGGCCCGCTGCACCGGCATGCGCTGGCGCAGCAGATCGTGCGGCTGCTGGATCTTGCCGCAGCCCGCGCACTTGAGGTTGCAGGCGAACAGGGGTTCCAGCTCCACGATGAGCGGGAACTTCTCGCGCCGGCGCAGCTTCTGCCCGAGCAGGTAGCCGGCGATTCGCAGGCTCTGGTGCAACGGCATGTTCACTGGTGGACCTCTTTCGCGTTCGACTCCGCCCAGTGCCGCAGCACCGGGCCGATAGCGGCGAGGCGGCGCAGCGCCGCGATGCCGCCGCCGAGGGTCGCCGGACCCAGCAGGGGCCGGGACGGCGTGTCGACGATCGCCCGCACCACGGCGTGCGGTCGGTCGCCGGCGAGGGCGAGCAGGCCGGCGGACTCCATGTCCACGGCCAGCGCGCCGGTACGGGCAGCCAGCTCCGCGCGTTCGGCGGAGCCGACGAGGTGGTCGCTGAACGCGACAGCACCGTGGTGCACGACAAAGCCGTTGCCACGCAACGACAACGCCAGGGAACGGTCGTCGACGACGAGGTCGCCGGGGTTCAGCCCGTCGACCAGCGCCCCGGCCAGACCGGCCACGACCAGGGCGGCGCCGGCCGGCAGCGCGAGCCGGGACGGGTGGCGAACACCCATCCCGACCGCGGTGACCGGCACGCCGCGCAGCCCGCGCCGCAGCGCGAACCGCTCGATCCGCAGCGCGGTGGCGACGACCAGGGGATCAGCCATCGAGATACCGACCAAGGGCCGTCAGCGGGAAAACCAGGCGGTACAGGTGGTAGTTGATGTAGAAGTCGCCGGGGAAGCCGGTGCCGGTGAACTGCGGCTCGTCCCACGTGCCGTCTTCCCGTTGCGTGGCGACAAGCCAGCGCACGCCCCGGTCGGTGACGGGCCCGCGCTCGCCGGCGGCCAACAGTGCGAGCAGCGCCCACGCGGTCTGCGACGCGGTGGAGTCGCCCCGCCCGACCCACGACTTGTCCCGATAGGACCGAAGGTCTTCACCCCAGCCGCCGTCGGCGTTCTGGTGCTGTTCCAACCACGTCACGGAGCGCTGGATCGCCGGGTGCGCGGTCGGCAGGCCGGCGGCGATCAGCGCCGGCACCACGGCGCCGGTGCCGTAGATGTGGTTCGCACCCCACCGACCGAACCATGAGCCGTCGGCCTCCTGGTTGTCCAGCAGCCATTTGACGCCCCGCTGGGCCGGCTGCATGCCGGACAGTCCTTCGTGGGCCAGCATCTCCACCACGTGCGCGGTGACGTCGGCCGACGGCGGGTCGATCACCGCGCCGAAGTCGCAGAACGGCAGCTTCTCGGCCATCCGCCGGGTGTTGTCGGCGTCGAACGCGCCCCAGCCGCCGTCCCGGGACTGCATGCCGACGGTCCACTCCACGGCCCGCTGCACCGCGGGCTCGTCGGGGGCCATTCGCCGCAGTGCCAACACGATCTCGGCGGTGTCGTCCACGTCGGGGTAGTTGTCGTTCTCGAACTCGAACGCCCACCCGCCCGGCGGCAGCGACGGCCGGCGCACGGCCCAGTCGCCGCGGACGGTGACTTCCTCGTCCAGCAGCCAGTTCCCGGCGCCTTTCAGCGTCGGATCGTCCGGCGGCACACCGGCGTCCAGCAGCGCGGTGACGGCCAACGCCGTGTCCCACACCGGGGACTGGCACGCCTCCAGCCGGCGGGACCCGTTCTCCTTGATGGTGAACGACTCCAGGCCGTCGAAGGCCTTGCGCAGAACCGGATGGTCGAGCGGATAGCCCCGTAGGTGCAGCGCCAGAATGGAATACACCCACGGCGGCTGGATCCCGCCCCACCCGCCGTCGGCCTCCTGCCGGGCCAGGATCCACTTGATGGCCTTGCGAATGCAGTAGGCCCGCAGTGGTTTCACCGGCAGCTTGGCGTGCAGGTGCAGCACCTTGTCCAGCCGCTGGAAGAATCCGGCCCAGCTCAGCGCCGGCTCGAACGGCTCGGCCGGCCTGCCGGTCCTCAGCTCGGCGACCGAGATCCCCAGCGGCCGCACCGGCCGCATCGAGCCGACGATGGTCAACGGCACCACGGTCTGCCGCGCCCAGCAGCCCCAGTCGTAGATGTTGAGCGGGAACCACTTGGGCAGCAGGATCATCTCCGGCGGCAGCACCGGCAGCCGGTCCCAGGACCACTCGCCGAACAGGGCCAGCCAGATCCGGGTGAACACCCGGGTCTTCTCGATGCCGCCGTTGTCCAGCACGAACTGCCGGGCCTTGACCATGTGGTCGGCGTCGGCGGGATCGCCGGCCAGCTTCAGCGCGGTGTACGCCTCGACGGTGGTGGACAGCTCGCCCGGCCCGCCGTAGAAGGTGGCCCAGGTGCCGTCGGCGCGCTGCTGGGACCGGATCCAGTTGGCGGTCTCGGCGGTGCCGACCGGCTCGCGGATGCCGAGGAACTGGCGCATCAGCATGTCCTCGGCGTCCATTGTGACGTTGGTTTCCAGCTCGCCCTTCCACCACCCGTCGCCGTCCTGCAACGACACCAGGTGGTCGATGGCTTTCTGCTTGGCCAGGGCCACATCGCTCACCGATCGCGCTCCGCCACGAAGTGCGTGATCTGCCACAGAGCCTCCCGAATTTCTTCAGGCGCGCCGACGGCGTCCAGACACTCGCCGGCGGCGGCCACCTGCCGGTCGGCCTCGGCCTCGGCCCAGGCCAGGCCGCCGGCCTGCTCGATGAGCCGGGCGAACTCGGGCAGTTCCTCGTCGGCGGGCGTGCCCTCGACGAGGTACCGCGCCGCGAGCTCGTCGCCGGCCGCGGTGCCGGACGTCAGCGCGGCGACGACCGGCAGGGACTTCTTGCGCACCTTGAGATCCGCGAGCACCGCCTTGCCGGTCACCTCCGGCGCGCCGCAGATCCCGAGCAGGTCGTCCACCAGCTGGAAGGCCAGCCCGAGGTGCATGCCGAAGCGGGCCAGCAGCTCCACCCGCTCGGCCGGGGCCCCGGCCAGGATGGCGCCGATGGAGGCGGCGCAGCGCATCAGTGCGCTGGTCTTGCCGTTGGCCATGTCGACGCACTCGTGCAGCGTCACGTCGCGACGGCGCTCGAACTCCAGGTCCTTGCTCTGCCCGGCGATCAGGTCCTGCACGGCCAGGGTGACGCTGTCGGTCGCGGCCGGCGAGGCAGCCGGCTGAAGCACCTCGACGGCCAGCGTGAGCAGCGCGTCGCCGGCCAGGATCGCAGCCGGCACACCGAAAAGCTTCCACGCCGTCGGCCGGTGCCGGCGTTCGACGTCGCCGTCCATCACATCGTCGTGCAGCAACGAGAAGTCGTGCACGAACTGCACCGCGACCGCGCCGGGCACGCCCTGCTCGGCGGTGCCGCCGGCGGCCTGTGCGGACAGCAGCGCCAGTGCGGGCCGCAGGGCCTTGCCGCCGCCCTTGGCGGTCGGGTTGCCGGCCTGGTCGATCCAGCCGAGGTGGTAGCTCACCACGTTGCGGATGGACGGGTTGAGCGTGTCGACCGCGCGCCGCATCGCCGGCTGGACCAGATCGGCGGCGGTGGTGACCGGCCGGGGCAGCGTCGCGGTCACCGGGCCACCTCGCTCACGGTGGCGGGAAGCTGCTCCGACAACAACCTTGCCGCGTTCTGTCCGCTGCGCACGGCGCCCTCCATTGTGTCTGGCCACCCCGTCGCGGTCCACGCGCCCGCCAGCACCAGTCCGGGCGTGCCGGTCCGTTGCGCCGCGCGGCGTCGGCCACTGCCCGGCTGCTGCCGGAAGGTGGCCGTCCGTTCCTTGGTGACGAAAAAATCGGTGGGAACCTGCCCGGCGGCTCCGGGCAGCACCCGGGCGATCTCCGGCAGGAACAGCTCCCGCAACCGCGCCACGGGCAGGTCGATCCACTCGCTCGCGGCCGACACCGACACGGCCAGGTACTGGCCCTGCGTCAGCCCCGACACCGAGGTCCGGTCGAACGCCCACTGCACCGGTGATCCGACCACCGCGAGGAACGGGAGGTCGGTCACGCGCCGCGGGAAGATCACGTGCACGTTGAAGATGGGGGAGTGGCCGAGGTCGTCGGTGACGGTGTCGGGCAGCAGCCTGGCGGCGGCGTCGGCCGACGTGGCCACCACCACCGCGTCCGCGGCCAGGGTGTCCTCGCCGGTGACGACCTCGAAACCGTTGTCGGCCCGGCGAATCTCCTTGACCGCGGCGTGCAGCCGAACCTGGGCTCCGTGGGCCCGCAGGTAAGCCAGGGCCGGCTCGCCGTGCAGTTCGGACAGCGGCACGGCCGGCACGCCGATGTCGCAGTTCTCGCTGCGGTCGAGCAGACCGGTGCGGAACACCTTGGCCGCCAAGGCCAACGAGGCTTCGTCGGCGTCGCAGTTCAGCGCGGCCACGGTGATCAGGTTCCACAGCGCGGAAATGGTGTTGTCGTTCTGCCCGTGCGCCCGCAGCCAGTCGCCCAGGCTCTGCTCGTCCAGCCGGGGATCATCCGGGTCCAGCCGCCGCATCGCCGGAACGGCCCAGGCCGCGCGCACCCGGTCCACGGGAGACAGCAGCTTGTACGTGGCCAGCGAGCCGAGCAGGTGCAGCGGCGCCGGCAAAGCGGTGCGGGACAAGGAACCCAGCCGGCCGTCGGCTCCCTGCACCGGGATGGTCATCCGCGGCTGCATCTCGATGTGGTGAGCAACGCCCAGTCTGCGCAGGAAGTCCAGGTAAGCGGTGTAGCAGCGCAGCAGCACGTGCTGTCCGTTGTCGACGACGAGATCGCCGCGGCTGAAGGAGAACGTGACGCCGCCGAGCCGGGCCCGGGCCTCCACCAGGGTGACGGCCAGGCCGCGGTCGGCCAGTTCGCAGGCGGCGGTGAGGCCGGCCAAGCCGCCGCCCACGACAACCACCCGCGCCGTCACGGCCGCGACCCGGCCAGCGAACGGGCCGCCACCAGGACTTTCTCCCAGTCGGGCAAGGATGTTCGGGAACTGCGCACCAGCCACGGCCGGGTCATCATGCGGGCCAGCAGCCGATGGTAGATGCCGGCCATGGCCGCGCAGCAGGCCCGGCTGCGGCCGTCCAGGCGGGGCAGCAGCCGCAGGCCGACGGTGTACCACTCCTCGGCCCGCGCGCCCTGGTACTCCAGCAGCGCGGTCAGCGCGTCCTCGTTGTCCACCAGGTTGCCGTCCGCGTCGAGGTCCAGCGTGCAGCCGAACCGGCGCAGATCCTCGGCCGGCAGGTAGATCCGGCCTTTGCGGCGGTCCTCCAGCACGTCCCGCAGGATGTTGGTCAGCTGCAGGGCGACGCCGAGCGCGTCGGCCAGTTGGGAGTCGCGGGCCTGGTCGGGACTGCCGAACACGGCCAGCGACAACCGTCCGATCGAGCCGGCCACGCAGCGGCAGTAGTGCCGAAGGTCCTCGAAGTTCTCGTACGCCGTGCCGAGCACGTCGGCCTGGCAGCCGTCGATCAGCTCGTCGAAGGCGCCCAGCGGCAGGCCGAACCGCAGCGTCGCGTCGTTCAGCGCGACGGCGACCGGGTCGTCCCGGAGATCCGCGAGATTGTGCAACCTTTCACGAACTTCGTTCAGCCCAGCCAGGCGCTGCTCCGCGGGCGCGTCGCCGTCGCCGATGTCGTCGACGATGCGGGCGAAGGCGTAGACCGCGGACAGCGCGCGGCGCTTGAGCGGCGGCAACAGCCTGATGCCATAAGAGAAATTCTTGGCCTGCTCGCCGGTGACGTGCTCACAGTGGTCGTAGGCGGCCTCGATCGTCACGGACAGCGCGGTCACCGGCCACCGCCGAGCGACCGTGCGAGTTCGGCGACTGTGCGGGATTTACGTGGCCGTGGCGTGGTTGTCAGCACATCGAAACGCGCGTTGACTATCGCCGCGGCGGTGGCCCGCCCGCCGGCAACGTAGCCGGCGACGGCCAGCCGGGCCAGTCCGCGCAGCGTGCCGACGATGGCGGCGCCCTCGTCGAGCAGCCGCAGCGTGCGCTGGGTCTCGAACGCGATCAGCGCCCGCACCTCGCGATTCGCCTTGCTGGCAGCCAGATCCTGTTCCCGGACGCCGAACCGCTCCAGGTCCTCGGCCGGCAGGTAGATCCGGCCGTTTCGCCGGTCCTCGGCCACATCCTGGAGGTGCTCCAGCACCTGCAGCGCCGAGCACACCTGGTCCGAGAGCGCCGCGCGTTCCGGTGACATCGCGTCGAACACGTGCAACACCAGGTGTCCGACCGGATTGGCGGACAGTTCGCAGTAGCCGAGCAGGTCGTCGAAGGTGCGGTACCGCTTGACTTGTTGGTCGCGGCGGTTGGCCTGCACCAAACGGTCGAACGGGGTGCGCGGGATGCCGCACTCGTGCACGGTCACGGTCAGTTCGGCCCATAGTCGGTCGGTCGCGACGTAGCCGGCGTAGATCCGGTCGATATCGCGTTCGACCTTGTCCAGCAGGGCATTCCGGTCGCCGGGGGCCTCGTCGCCGATGTCGTCGACGAGGCGGGCGAAGGCGTAGACGGACAGCAGCCGACGCCGGATCCGGGGCGGCAGCAGCAGGCTGGCGACGGTGAAGTTCTCGCTGCCGGCCCGCCGGTGCAGCGCCGCGACATCGGGGCTGGCAGGGGTGGGCGGCTGGGGCAGGGATGTAGTCCAACTCGGCCGGGCAGGCGTGTCGACCACGGGGTCCTCCGGTGGTGCTCGCGGAGTAGCAGTGTCGAGCGCCGGTCGTGGTGCGCCGATCCCGGTGCCCCGGTGGGCCCGCCGACGGCCGGTGTCCCCATACGGTGATCCACTGTGGGAATCTTCGCAACCTGAATCAACACCATGAGACCTTTTCGGGCCATCGCCGAACGCGCCGTCGTCGCGTGCCGGTCCCATGGTTGAGATCCAACCGACCAGTCGGTATGTTGTTGCGCCAGCAATAGCCGTATCCGATCGAGCGAGGATGTGGTTGGTGTGGCGGCCTTCAGCGTGGATGGCACCTGTGACCCGGCATTCGCCCCGGTACGAGACGTTCTGGCAGCTCAACTGGCCGACGGCCGGCAGCTCGGCGCGGCCGTCGCGGTCCGCGTCGGTGATCGGGAAGTCGTGGACCTGTGGGGCGGGCACGCCGACCCCGACCGCGCCAAGCCGTGGCTGGCCGACACCGTCGTCAACATCTGGTCTACCACCAAAGGTGTGGTCGCGCTGGCGTTCCACATGCTGGTCGACCGCGGGCTGCTCGA
The DNA here is from genome assembly GCF_018263855.1 of Kutzneria sp. CA-103260. GTDB lineage: Bacteria > Actinomycetota > Actinomycetes > Mycobacteriales > Pseudonocardiaceae > Kutzneria. The sequence goes on from NZ_CP073318.1 coordinate 434,745, forward strand.
TCCGGACGCGCCCGTTCGGAAGTACTGGCCGGAGTTCGCGAACGACAGCGTGTTGGTGCGACACCTGCTCTCGCACCGTGCCGGCCTGGCCGCGTTCCGTGAGCCGACCACCGCCGAGGAGCTGGCCGACTGGAACTTGATGATCACTCGGCTGGCGGACACCCGGCCGTGGTGGGAGCCCGGGACGGCGTCCGGCTACCACGCGCTCACCTACGGTTTCCTTGTCGGTGAACTGATCCATCGGGTGACCGGGTCGTCCGTGCGGGACTTCGTACACCGCGAAGTGGCCGAACGGACAGCGGCCGATTTCCGGATCGGACTGTCTCCGGCGGACAACGGCCGCGCCGCCACCCTGGTGCAGCCGCCGCCCGCGGACCCCGCCGCCTTCCAGGCGATGTTCGCCCAGCTCAATCCGGTGGCGCTGGCCGTGCTGACCAATCCGGTGGTGGGACCCGACCAGGGCAACTCCGCCTACTGGCGGGCCGCGCAGATCCCCGCCGCCAACGGGCATGCCACGGCCCGCGCGGTCGCGACGCTCTACGGCGCGTTCGCCTCCGGCGGTGTCGCCGGTGGACAACGGCTGCTCGGGGCCGCGCAGGTGGAACGGGCCCGTGAGGGGCAGGGCTCCGGTGTCGACCTGGTCATCGGCGACGCCGGCCTGGGCGGCCGGGAAACCGAACTGGGCCTGGGCCTTTGGCTGTCCGGAGCGGACGGCCACTACGGACCCAATCCCCGCGCGGTCGGCCACGACGGCTTCGGCGGCTCGTTCGGGCTGGCCGATCCCGAGGCCGGCCTGGCCATCGGGCACGTGATGAACCTGATGGGCAACGTCATCGCCGACGACCCGCGCAAGATGGAGCTCATCGCGGCCGTCTATTCCTGCCTGTGAAAATCACTGGACCCCGCTGACATGCTCACGGAGTGTTCGCTGATCTGTTGCGCCACCGCAGTTTCCGCTGGTTGACGCTCGGACGGGGGATCAGCTTCGTCGGCAACGCCATGGCGCCGATCGCGCTGGCCTTCGCCGTGCTGGACCTGACCGGGTCGGTCGCCGACCTCGGTCTGGTGGTGGCCGCCCGCTCCGTGGCCAACGTGGCGTTGCTGCTGGCCGGCGGCGTGCTGGCCGACCGGCTGCCGCGCGCGGTGGTGTTGCAGGGATCCAGTCTGGGCGCGGGAATATCCCAGGCGCTGGTGGCGTCACTGGTGCTGACGGGAACGGCTTCGGTGCCGCTGCTGGCCGTGCTGGGCGTGGTCAACGGCGCGCTGTCGGCCGCCTTCCTGCCGGCGTCCAGTGCGCTGACACCGCAGACGGTGCCGGCGGATCTGTTGCGCACGGCCAACGCCGCGTCCCGGATGACGCGAAGCGTGGCGATGATCGCCGGCGGTTCGGTAGCCGGCGTGCTGGTGGCCGCGGTCGGACCGGGGTGGGGCATCGCCGCCGACGCGCTGGGTTTCCTGCTGGCGGCGGTGTGTTTCATGCGGGTGCGGGTCGCCGAGCCGGCCCGTGAGCGCTCGCACGTGCTGGCCGATCTTCGGGACGGCTGGACCGAGTTCACCGGCCGGACCTGGCTGTGGGTCGTGGTGGCGCAGTTCCTTTTTGTCAACGCGATCAACGCGGGCGGGCTCCAGGTGCTCGGTCCGGCCATCGCCGACCAGACGTTCGGCCGGACCGCCTGGGGCCTGGCCCTGGCCGCCGAGACGGTTGGGGCGTTGGTCGGCGGGTTCGTCGCCATGCGCTGGCAGCCCCGGCACGCGCTGGCCGTCGGCGTCGCGCTGGTCGTCCTGGACGCCGGGCCGCTGGTCGGGCTGGCGGTCGCGCCGACGGTGGTGGTGATGGTGGTGACGTTGGCGTTGACCGGCTTCGGCATGGAACAGGCCGGCATCGCGTGGGACGTCTCGTTGCCGCACCACATTCCCGCCGACCGGCTGGCCCGGGTCTACTCCTACGACGCCGTCGGCTCCTTCATCGCCATCCCGCTGGGGCAGGTGGTCGCCGGCCCGGTCGCCGCGGCCATCGGCACCCAGTCGGCCCTGCTGGCCGGAGCCGGGATCACCGTGCTGGCCACCGTCGCCGCCCTCGGCAGCCGTTCAGTGCGAACGCTCTCTTCAGTTCCGCGAGTCCCGCTCTCGGGCAACTGAGTTACCGGTTTGGGGCGGGGTCTTTTCGGGCGTGACAGTTGCCGATAGCACGAGTCCCGCTCTCGTGTCACAGCGAGTCCCGTCCTCGGGACAGTCGCAGCGTGGTTGCGTCGACTGGTGGGTCCCGAGGACGGGACTCGCTTGCCCGAGAACGGGACTCGCGGATTAGCAGGTGATCTGGGCGTTGGCCCAGTCGGCGTGGTCGTTGGTGTTGCCGTCGCCGCCGTCGGTGACGATCAGGCGGAGCAGGCCGGCGCCGGTGACGTCGGCGTGCAGGGACTGGGCGGGGTCGCCGCGCTTGATCAGGCCGGTGTCGGCGACCTTGTTGCCATCGGCCCAGATCTCGAAGGTGACGGAGCCGGCGCCGGTCTTCTCGTCGTCGAGGCCGACCGTGGCGGTGACGGCGGAGCAGTGGCCGGCCGGGTAGTAGGTGATGGTGCTGGGGGCGTTGACGCCGAGGCCCTTGGCGTAGGTGACGCCGCCGAGCGTGATCGGATGGCCGTCGCCGGCCTTGGACTCGCCGTTGCTGGTGTTGCGTTCGACCGGCCCGTAGCCGTTGTCGGCCGACAGCCACGGATCGTCGCCGAGGCCGGTGGTGCCGGCGGTCAGCGGGGCGGCGACCGAGACGGTCAGATCATAGTCCGAAGTGGACTTTCCAGGGTAGTAGGTTGTGCTGACATGCAAGGGATAGCTGCCCGGCGGCGTGTCGGCGGGGGTGCTGACAGACCACTTGGTCGACACGTCGCGGCCGGCCGGCAGCACCGGATGGAACGTCGGTGACGTGGCTTTCACCGTCCAGCCGGCGGGGCCGGTGAGCTTGACCTCGCCGAGAAGTCCAGGCAGGACACCGTCATTGGTGGTCGTGGTGGTGAGAGTCGTGGTGGTGCCGGGCTGGACGAGCGCCGGCGCGCCGGGGTAGGGGAGCGGCAGGTCGGCGCTGGTGTGCACGGCCGGCGGGTTCGACCACCAGGCGCCGCCGGCGTGCACGCGGAACATCGCCGTGCCATGCGCGGGAACGGTGGCGCTGATCTTGCCGGCGGTCTCGGTGGTCTTGTGCGACCACAGGTCGTTCAGCTGGTAGCCCAGCGCCTTGGGCAGGCCGACGGCCGCGGCGGTGGTGCTGATGGTCGCCGGTGTGCCGTTCTCGTTGAACAGCGCGACGGCCCGGTCGCCGCCTGCCAGCGGCTTGCTGATCACATGCAGACCGTTCGCATTGGACAGTTCAGTTCCCTGGACTCCCAAGGGATCCTGGTCCACCGCGATGACGTCCTTGTTGGTCAGGATGGCCATCGTAGCCGGCGTGGCCTTGCGGATGTCGCTGCCGATCAGCAGCGGCGAAGCCATGATCGACCAGAGGCTGAAGTGGCTGCGGTACTCCGTGTCGGTCATGCCGCCGTTGCCGACCTCCAGCATGTCCGGGTCGTTCCAGTGCCCGGGGCCGGCGTACTGGCCGAGCTTGATGTTGGCCTTGAAGATGGACAGCATCTTCGCGTACGTGTCGTTGATGTCGCCGGTGGTGCGCCACGAGTTGCCGACGCTGGTGGCCCAGTTCCACGGCTGGTTCTGGCCCCACTCGCACAGGCTGTACAGGATCGGCCGCCCGGTGGCGGCCAGCGCGTCCCGCATCGCGGTGTAGCGCTGCACGGCGTCGACGCCCTGGTTGTTGCAGTTGTCGTACTTGAGGTAGTCCACGCCCCACGACGCCCACAGCGCCGCGTCCTGCTTCTCGTGGCCCAGGCCGCCGGGGAAGCCCGCGGTGTTGCAGGTTTTGGTGCCAGCACTGGAATACAGGCCGAACTTCAGGCCCTTGGCGTGCACGTAGTCGGCGACGGCCTTGATGCCGTCGGGAAAGCGCACCGGGTCGGGCACCAGGTTGCCGCCGGCGTCCCGGGCCGGCAGCGCCCAGCAGTCGTCCAGGTTGACGTACTGGTAGCCGGCGGCTTTCAGGCCGGAGGAGACGAACAGGTCGGCGATGCCCTTGACCATCGTCTCGTTGAAGTCGCCGCTGCAGTGCGTGGCGTTCCAGTTGTTGAACCCCATCTGGGGGGTGCGCGCCAGACCGTTGTCCAACGCGACGGCGGCGGGGGCGGTGACCAGGGCCAGGCCGGCGGCCGCGGTGGCCGCCGCGACCCCGAGCGCCGCCAGCCGTAACCGGACAGACATCGGACCTCCTCGTTGAGTGGGCGGCAAGGCCCATCACACAAGGATCGTCAAACCGGCACAAGAAGACGAAAGTCCACTTTACGTCAGTGCAGGGTGCCGCCGGTGACGGCCAGATCATCGGAGGTGTCGACGCAGGTCCGGGTGAGGACGGCCAGCCCGTCGGCGATCGCCCGCAGCGGCAGCGAGGGCGCGTCGGGGACGGCCATCTCGCTGCTGTACGGCACGTGCACGAAGCCGCCGCGCAGCCCCGGCCGCTCGGTGGCGATCAGGTGCATCAGGCCGTAGAACACGTGGTTGCAGACGAAGGTGCCGGCCGTGTGCGACACCGCGGCCGGCAGGCCGGCGGCCCGCAGCGCCGCCACCCCGGCCTTGACCGGCAGGCCGGTGAAGTAGGCGGCCGGGCCGCCGTCGACGACGGGCTCGTCGACGGGCGACCGGCCGCTGTTGTCGGGGATCCGCGCGTCGTCCAGGTTGATCGCCACCCGCTCCGGCGTGATCGCCTCCCGCCCGCCGGCCAGCCCGACGGCGATCACCAGGTCCGGGTCGGCGGCCTCGACCGCCTTGCGCAGCACCGTGACCGAGGCGTCGAAGCCGCAGGGCAGCAGCTGCTTGACCAGGTTCACCCCGGGCACGTCCGCCAGTTCGACCGCGTCCCACGAGGGGTTGGCGGCGTCCCCGCCGAACGGCTCGAACCCGGTCAGCAGCACTGTGGTCATGGCTTCAGAATCCCATCAGGTACATGATCGCTATGTTGCACACCAGCAGCGGCGCGGCCGTGGGCAGCTGGGCCTTGATCGGACCGTAGCGGTCCTTCATCTCCAGCAGCACCGCCGGCACGATGTTGAAGTTCGCCGCCATCGGCGTGCACAGCGTGCCACAGAAGCCGGCCAGCATGCCCACCGCGAACACGATCGCCGGGTTGCCGTGGAACTGCTGGACCAGCACCGGCCAGCCGACCGCGGCGGTCATCACCGGGAAGGCGGCGAAGGCGTTGCCCATGATGATCGTGAACAGCGCCATGCCCAGGCAGTAGACGATCACCGCCAGCAGCAGCGAGCCCTTGGGCAGCACCGACGAGACGATCGTGCCGACGGCCGTGCCGACACCGGCGTTGGCGAACAGCAGGCCCAGCACGGCCAGCATCTGGGGCAGCACCACCGCCCAGCCGATCGCCTGCAGCAGGCGGGTTCCCTCGGTGAGGGGAAGTGTGAGCTTCAGCCCGCCGGCCGGGCGCAGCAGCACCATGCCGATCGCGGTGGCGACCAGCGCGCCCACGCCGAGGCCGGTCAGTGTGGCGGTTCCCGTGGCCAGCAGCGGCTTTCCGTGCACGGTGATCGAGGCGATCATCGTGCCGAAGATCAGGGCCACCAGCGGGATCATCAACGCCGGCACGAAAAGCTTGCCCCGCAAGGTGTTCGCGGCGGTGATCCGCTCGGCCTGGTTGGTGGTGGCGATCTCCGTCCTGCCCAGCGCTCCGAAGCCGGCCAGCCCGGCCACCACGATCACCGCCACGCCCAGCGGCCACGGCGGAGCCGTCTTGTTCACGACGAACGTCGAGTAGCAGAAGGAAATGCCCAGCAGTGCCCAGAACGCCGCGCCGCCGTACTGCGCCCGGCGGTAGCTGAAACCCGCGCCGGCCAGGAAGAACAGGCCGCACAGCCAGTAGAGCCACTCCGCGTCGATCATCGCGCCGACACCTCCTGCTTGACGGTCATGCGGCTCAGGGAGCGGTCCAGCCACAGCAGCCGGGCCCCGTGGATCAGATAGGCGCAGACGGCCGTCGGGATCGCCCAGACCGCGATCTGCAGGGCGTCCAGCTTGAGGTGGTAGGTGCTGTCGACCAGGCTGGTGATCAGCAGGATCGAGCCCACGGCCAGGAAGATGTCCTCGCCGAAGAACAGGCCGACGGTGTCGGAGCTGGCCGAGTAGGCCTTGACCCGCTCCACCTGCCGGTCGGTCAGCTCCCCGTGCCGGCGGATGGCCGCGGCCAGGGCCATCGGGGCGATCAGCGGGCGGACCGTCTGGGCCGGCCCGCACATGCCGGTCAGGCCCAGCGCCGCGGTGCCCTGGCGGATCAGCAGGTAGGCGGCGAGCAGCCGGCCCGTGGTCAGGGCCCGCAGCTTGCCGATCAGCCGGGCCGCCTGCTGTTGCAGGCCGTACCGTTCGAGCAGGCCGATCGCCGGCAGCGTGATCACGTAGATGGTGACCGAGCGGTTGGTGGCGAAGCCGGTGCCGAACGAGTCCAGGATGGCGACCGGGTTCAGGCCGCCGAGCAGAGCCGTGACGATACCGGAGACGGTGACGACCAGCATCGGATTCAGCCGCAGCGCGAAGCCGATCACCACCAGGGCGACGCCGATGAGGACGACCATGTGACCTCCTTCACGGGATGGGGTGCCTGGAAGGGTAGGTCTTGTTGAACAATCCTACAAGATGGCACTACGGACGGTAGCCGAGGGTGATTGAGGCCGGAGGGGTGCGGGGCGGGGCGATCGGCGGGGCGGGAAGGCGCTCGGCGGCGAGAGGGGGCGGCGTGGGCGAGAGGGGAGCTAGGAGAAATGGAGGCGTGGTGGTGGGAATGGCGCTCAGCCAGGCTTCGAGTCGTCGCTCGGGTGGGTGAAACGTCCGACTTTCGGCGGGTGGCGGGCCGCGTGGCTAGCGGGTCAACTGGTCCGACACTGTTACACCGTGTCACCTGACCCGGAGCCACGGAAGGGATTCCCTGCCATGCGTAAGAGCGTCCTCGGCACCCTGCTCGGCGCCCTGCTCGCGACCACCGCCCTGACCACCCCGGCCGCGACGGCCGCGCAGCCTTCAACGGCCCCTGCTGTCGCGGCAATCGACTTCTCGGGGACGGTGGCCCTGAACGACTGCTCCGGCTCCCTGGTGAAGCTGGCCGGCGCGCCGACCTCGGGCCCGGCTCTCGTGCTCACCAACGGCCACTGCTACGAGGGCGGGTTCCTCGACCCGGGCCAGGTTCTGGTGAACAAGTCCTCGTCCCGGACGTTCACGCTGCTGAGCCCGACCGGCGGCAACAAGGCGACGCTGCGGGCCACCAAGGTGTCCTACGCGACGATGACCGACACGGACATCACGCTGTACCAGCTGAACACCACCTACGACGCGATCAAGTCGAGCTACGGCATCAGCCCGCTGGAGATCGCGACCGCGCACCCGACGCAGGGCACGGCGATCAAGGTGGTCTCCGGCTACTGGAAGAAGATCTACAGCTGCAACATCGACGGCTTCGTCTACCGCCTCAAGGAAGGCGACTGGACCTGGAAGGACTCGATCCGCTACACGTCCAGCTGCAACACCATCGGCGGCACCTCGGGCTCCCCGATCGAGGACGCCAGCGGCAAGCTGATCGGCATCAACAACACGGGCAACGAGGACGGCGAGCGCTGCACCGTCAACAACCCGTGCGAGGTGGACCAGAGCGGCAACACGACCGTCCACAAGGGAACGAACTACGGCGAGGAGACCTACCTGCTGGCCGGTTGCATGACCGGCAGCGCGGTGGACCTGACCAAGGCCGGCTGCGCCCTCCCCAAGCCGTAGTCCCGAAAAGCGGCTACCCGGCCCGCGCCGGCGGCGCCGTGGTGGCGCGCACGATGAGCTGGGTGTCCAGCTCGTCCTGCCGCACCTCGGCGTCCCGGTTGGCCAGCCGGTCCAGCAGCAGGTCGACCGCCAGCCGCCCGGCCGGCACGACCGGCATGGCCACGGTGGTCAGCGGCGGCTGGCACAGGGCCCCGAACATCAGGTCGTCGAAGCCGGTGAGCGAGACGTCGTCGGGCACCCGCACGCCGCGGTCCCGCAGCCGCGCCAGCACACCGAGGGCCATGATGTCGTTGTACGCCACGATGGCCGTGACGTTCTCGGCGATGGCCAGGTCCGCCGCCTGCAGGCCGCCCTCGTAGCGCGGCGGGAACGGGCCCATGTCGACCAGGTCGACGTCGTGCCGCTGCACGGCGATGCGCAGCCCCCGGCGACGCTCCTTGTTGGACCACGAGGTGCGCGGCCCGTTCAGGTAGGCGATCCGGTGGTGGCCCAGCGCCACCAGGTGGTCGACCACCTGCCGCAGGCCGGAGCCGGAGTTCATCAGCGCCGCCGGCACGCCCCGCATGCGCCGGTTCAGCAGCACCAGGGTGGTGGACTCGGCCAGCTCCCGGACCTGCTGCTCGTCGATGCCGGGCGAGCACAGGATCACACCGTCGACCTGCTTGGCCATGGCCCGCACCAACTGCTCCTCGGCCGCCGGGTCCTCGTCGCTGTCGGCGACGAACACCGCGTGGCTGGCCATCCGGGCCTGGTTCTGCACGCCCTTGAGCACCCCGGTGAAGAACGGGTTGTTCAGGTCGGGCACCACGATGCCGATGTTGCCGGTCTTGCCGGTGATCAGGCCGCGGGCGGCCAGATTGGGCTGGTAGCCCAGGTCGGCGGCGACCGCCAGCACCCGTTCCCTGGTCGTCGCGCGAACCAGGTCGGGTGAGGTCAGCGCGCGCGACACCGTGGCGACCGACACCTGGGCCTGCCGCGCCACGTCGCGGATGGTCACCGCCACCGACATGCACCTGCCTTCCTGCAGCAACCGGAACTGTACGGGATCTTCGTGTCAGGTCGCGTCAGGTTCGGGCGTGCGACCCGGCTCGGCCAGGAAGTCGAAGTCGCAGCCCTGGTCGGCCTGCATGATGTGCCGGCTGAACATGGCCCCGTAGCCCCGGGTGTAGCGAGGCTCGGGCGGCGTCCAGGCGGCCCGGCGGCGGGCCAGTTCGGCGTCGTCCACATGCATGTGCAAAAGCCGTTTCGACACGTCCAGGGTCACCATGTCACCGTTTTGGAGCAATGCCAGCGGGCCGCCCGCGTGCGACTCGGGTGCAACGTGCAATACGCAAGTGCCATAGCTGGTGCCGCTCATTCGCGCGTCGGAAATCCGCACCACATCGCGGATCCCCTCGCGCAGCAGCTTTTTCGGGATCGGCAGCATTCCGTGCTCGGGCATGCCCGGCCCGCCGAGCGGGCCGGCGCCGCGCAGCACGAACACCGAGTCCGCGGTGGCCGGCAGGTCCTCGTCGTCGATGCGGCGCTGGAGGTCGGCGTAGCCGTCGAAGACGATCGCCGGACCGGTGTGGGACAACAGCTCCGGCCGGGCGGCGATCGGCTTGATCACGGCCCCGTCCGGCGCGAGGTTGCCGCGCAGCACAGCCAGCCCGCCGTCGGCGGCCAGCGGATTGTCCAGCGTCCGGATGACCTCGTCGTTGAAGACTTCCGCCCCCGCAAGGGTTTCGCCGAAGGTCCTGCCGGACGCGGTGGGCCGGTCCAGGTGCAGCCGGTCGCGCAGCCGGGCCAGCAGGCCGCGCAGGCCGCCGGCGTAGTAGAAGTCCTCCATCAGGAACCGGCCGCTGGGCCGTAGGTCGGCCAGCACCGGCACGTCCCGCGAGGCCTCGTCGAAGTCGTCGGCGGTGATCTTGATCCCGCTGCGGTTGGCCATCGCGACCAGGTGGATGACGGCGTTGGTGGAGCCGCCCAGGGCCAGCACGGTGGTGATGGCGTCGCGGTAGGCCCGCTCGTCCAGCAGCCGGGACGGCCGCAGGTCCTCGTGGACCATCTCGACGATCCGCATGCCCGAGGCGGCGGCCATCCGCTCGTGCCCGGAGTCGACGGCCGGGATGGACGCCGCGCCCGGCAACGTCATGCCCAGCACCTCGGCCACCGAGGTCATGGTGGAGGCGGTGCCCATGGTCATGCAGTGGCCGGGGGAGCGGGCCAGACCCTCCTCCAGCTCGCTCCACTGCCGGTCGTCGACCAAGCCGGCGCGGCGGTCGTCCCAGTACTTCCACATGTCGCTGCCGCTGCCCAGCACCTCGCCGCGCCAGTTGCCGCGCAGCATCGGCCCGGCCGGCACGAAGATCGCCGGCAGGTCCATGCTGGCCGCGCCCATCAGCAGCGCCGGCGTGGTCTTGTCGCAGCCGCCCATCAGCACCGCGCCGTCGACCGGGTAGGAGCGCAGCAGCTCCTCGGCCTCCATGGACAGCAGGTTCCGGTACAGCATCGCGGTCGGCTTCTGGAACGTCTCGCCGCCCATCGAGCCGGCCGGCAGCTCGACCGGGTAGCCCCCGGCCTGCCAGACGCCGCGCTTAACCGCCTCGGCCCGTTCCCGCAGGTGGCTGTGGCAGGGGTTGAGCTCGGTCCACGTGTTGACGATGGCGATGACCGGTTTGCCCAGGTGTTCGGGTCCGCCTATGCCGAGCTGGCGGGTCCGGGTCCGGTGGCTGAACGCACGCAGGCCGTCGCCCGCGTACCACCGTTGACTGCGCAACATCTTCTGCCTCCCGTTCGCTCTGGACACCGTCATTGAAAACGTTTACTGTGTGTTTCAGCAACCAGGGTACGCGCCCAGGGAGCAGCACAGACCCCGGTGTGGGTTGACATGCGCGGCGGCTTCGTCAACCCACACCGGCCCTCACTTTCGTGACGCGGGAAATTAGGGATGCTCTTTCATCTCCGGTCTTTGGCACGGCCGTACCGGCGTTATCCCCTATCCTGAGCCGTACGCGATCGGGATAGGAGACGGTGACTGATCCGTCGGCCAATTCCGGATGAGAGGGTGCTTGCATGGGCGCGAGGGGTCCGCGTACCGACAACGACCGATTGTGGATCGGCTACCTGTCGGCCGGCGCCCTGGTGCTGCTGGCCTACTACCTCGTCCCGCCGACCGGGGCCGGCGTCGGCGTCAGAATCACCCTCTACTGCCTGGACAGCGCCTCGGCCGCGGTCATGGTGGTCATCGGCATCCTGCGCCACCACCCCCGGCCCCGGCTGCCGTGGTTCATGCTGGCGCTGAGCCAGGTCGTCTACGCCGCCGCCGACACCAGCTTCTACGTCGCGCACTACGCGTTCGGCAACGTCGACTACCCCGGCGTCGCCGACCCGCTCTACGTGGCCCACTACCCGCTGGTGGTGGCCGGCCTGCTGATGCTGATCCGCCGCCGCACCCCCGGTCGCGACCTGCCCGGCATCCTGGACGCGGCGGTGATCGGCGTCGGCGCGGCCATGCTGTCCTGGCTGTTCCTGATCGCCCCGAACGCCCGGCTGGACGCGCCGATCGTGGTCAAGGCCTTCTCGCTGGCCTACCCGGTGCTGGACCTGCTGATGCTGACCGTGGCGCTGCGGCTGATCCTCGGCGGCGGGCGGCGGCCGCTCTCGTTCTACCTGCTGACGTTCAACATGCTGGCCTTCGTCGCGGCCGACACCATGTACGTCGCGCAGCAGCTCAGCGGCACCTACGTGACCGGCAACTTCCTGGACGCCATCTGGCTGGCCGGCAACCTGGGGCTGGGCGCGGCCGCGCTGCATCCGACGATGGCTCGGCTCACCGACCCGTCCCCGGTGCGCGACGCCAGCATCGGCCCGGCCCGCATCACCGCGCTGTGCGCCGCCGCCCTGATCGCCCCGGTGACGCTGTTCATCCAGGCCAACCGCGGCGACTTCCGGGACATCCCGGTGATCGCGCTGGCCTGCGCGGCCCTGTTCGGGCTGACCATCGCCCGGCTGGCCGGGCTGGTGTCCGACCAGCGGCGGCTGGCCATCACCGACGCGCTGACCGGCCTGCACACCCGGCGGTTCTTCGAGGCCCAACTGCCCATCGAGGTGGCGCGGGCCCGCCGCGGCGGCGGCTCGCTGGCCGTGTTCATCGTGGACGTCGACCACTTCAAGTCGATCAACGACCGCTACGGCCACCCGGCCGGCGACCAGGCCCTGATCGAGATCGCCGCCCGGCTGCGCGGCGCCGCCCGCGGCGGGGACGTGCTGGCCCGCTACGGCGGCGAGGAGTTCGCGCTGCTGGTGCCCGAGGCCAGCCTGAGCGAGCTGCAGACCATCGCCGAGCGGCTGCGGGTGCGGGTGGCCAGCAGCCCGGTCGCGGTGTCCGAGGACACCTGGATCGCCGTCACCGTGTCGGTCGGGGCGGCCTGCTTCCCGCTGCACGGGGACAGCCCCAACGAACTGGTCGCCACCGCCGACCGGGCGCTGTACGTGGCCAAGGCCCGCGGCCGGGACCAGGTCGTGGTCGGTGAGGCCTCGGCCACCAACACCGCGGTGGCCACCGACCACACGGCGATGATCGACTACCTCAGCCACGTCGCCGACGAGGTCGACGCCCTGCTGGCCGCGCACGACCACAGCCTGGCCATCAGCCGGTGGGCGCTGACCATGGCCACCGCGCTCGGGCAGGACGAGGCCATGGCCCGCAACGCCGAGCTGGCCGGCCGGCTGCACGACATCGGCAAGATCGTCATCCCGGAGGCGGTGCTGACCAAGCCCACCGCCCTGACCGAGGACGAGTGGCGGCTGGTCCGCCAGCACCCCGAGTACGGCTACCGGTTGGCCCGCATGGTGCCCGGCTTCGGTGTGGTCGCCGACATCATCCGCCAGCACCACGAGCGCTACGACGGCAACGGCTACCCGTCCCGCCTGGTCGGCAACGGCATCCGGGTCGAGGCCCGGGTGCTGGCCATCTGCGACTCCTGGGCCGCGATGCTGGTCGACCGGCCGTACCAGCCGGCGCTGAGCGTGGACGCCGCCGCCGAGCAGCTGCGCCAGGGCCGGGGCACCCAGTTCGACCCGGACGTCGTCGACCTGTTCCTCGACCTGCTGCGCCAGGGCCGGGTCGGCGACCTGAAGAAGCCCACCGAGCTGGCCCCCGAGCAACGCCCCTGACTCAGGGGTATGTGCGTCTCCAAGACCTACAAACCCCTCGTTCGGTGTCGTCAACTGCCTCAAACCCGACCGGGTTTGAGGCAGTTGGAGACCTGGAGCGGCGGGTTTGTGGGTCTTGGAGACACTCAAACCTGTTAGGACAGGGTGGCGAAGGCCTGGATGGTGCCGCGGCCCTGGATTCGGACCGTGCCTCCGGTCACGGCGATCACGTGCTGTCCGGCGGAGAACTCCGTGTCGGGCCGGCCGTCGACCTGAACCCGCACGTCGCCGGGGCCGTCGGCCCACAGCCGGACGGTCGCGGCGGTGGCGGGGATGGTGGCGGTGGCGAGGTCGGTCCAGTCGGCGGCGTCGGTCAGCTGCCACCAGTCGACCGGCCGGGACGGCACGAACTGCGCCACGGCGGCGGTGTCGGTGGCCGCGGCGAAGGCGGGGACGGCGTTCGTGGTCGCCGCCAGTGCCGCGTGGCGGGCCTCCAGCAGGCGCAGGCGGCGCTGCAGCTCGCGGAGCGAGGTGTCCAGGGTGTCCCGGTGGTTGACCTTGGCCATCACTGCTCCGGTTCGAAGGAGGAGACCGTCAGCTGGACCTCTTCCTGGCCCTCGTCGCCGGGCGTGACGGCCAGGCTGAGAATGCGCATGGTGACGTCGAGCTGCCGGCCGGGGAAGAAGAGGTCGTCCACGACCATGCGGGCGTCGTCGCCGACCTCGTACAGGCCGACTTCGGGGTAGGCGTCGGCTCGCACGGTGAGCTCGGGCAGCGCCACGGGCCGGCCCTGCACGGCCAGCGTGCCGGCGGCCCAGTCGGTCAGCAGCCCGGGGTCGTCGGTGTCGATTTGGCTGGTGGTCAGCTCCAGCAGCGGCCAGCCGGCCGGGTCGGCGGCGGCGAGCCCGAGGGCCTGGCCGCCGGAGCCCTGGGTGAACACCCGGTTGCCCATGATCGAGGCGTCCTGCGGCCAGCTGAAGTCGATCATGTTGGCCCCGAACTCCCACACGAACGGCCCGCCGGCCTGGCCCAGCCGGGGAAAGCCGGCCCGCAGCTCCCGCACCGGCCGGCCGTCGTCGCCGTAGCGGACGTCGACCACGAAGTCGAAGCCGCCGGCCGCGGTGGCCAGGTCCTTGAGCACGTCGGCCACGACCTTGAGGTCGCCGGGCGCGTAGCTGAGGCTGCGGGTCACGCCGGAGGAGTCCGGGCCGGTGAAGCCGATGCCCAGATCGCCGCCGGGATGGTTCTGGGCGGTGCGCACCAGGTCCCGGGCGATGGCCAGCTGATCCACGTCGGTGTAGGTGATCGCCGGCATCGACGACGGGTTCCCGGCCAGCGGCGTGCCCAGCACGAACCGGTGCTCGAAGTAGGACAGGAAGTCGGCGGCCCCGATCTGCAGCGAGCCGGTGCCCACGGCGTAGGTCGTGGTCCAGATGATGCCGCCCCACAACAGGATTCCGTCCCGGTCCACGTACAGGCAGCTGCGGCCGGGAGTGGTGAGCACGCGTGGGTCGCGGATGCTCACGTTGGGGTCGGTGACCTGGAGGCTGCCGCGGAAGGAGCCGGTGTCGTTGAGCTTCTTGTCGAAGCTGACCCCGGTCAGCGGCAGCTCGTCCAGGATCTGCCCGGTCCTGGTGTCGGCGATCAGGTACGTGTAGGTCACGTGTTGATCCACGACGTCTCGACGCCGACCCAGTCGCCGGCGGCCAGCCCGTACGGCTGCGAGGCCTGGATGTGCAGCACGTTGTTGGTGACCGCGACCTGGATGGTGCCGGTGCCGGCGGGGGCCTGCCAGATCCGGGCGTGCGGCGGCTGGCACGAGGTCGGCATGTCGCCGATGGGCAGCAGATCGGTCAGCTTCGGGGCGACGGCGTTCTGCGTCCACACCATGCCGCGCAGGTGCGTGGTGTCGCCGATCCGGCGGACCTGCGGCGGTTGCAGGTCGAAGACGGTGCTGGGGAAGTACCAGCCGGTGCGCAGGGTGAGCGGGACCCAGCCGGTGTCGGTCGGGTTGACCGCGGTCCGCCAGGCCGCGCCGTCGAACAGCTCCAGGTTGTTCGTATCCAAACGGTGCACGTACATGCCCTGGTACGGCGCGGCCGGCCGCTGCTCCGGCTTGAACACCGGCAGCACGCCGCCCAGCGCGGTGGTCAGCGTGCGCCTGTCGGTGACGGTGGGCGTGCCGCCGCCGGTCGGGGGCACCTGGATCTGCGCCAGCTCCAGGTAGCTCGGGTTCTTCACGGCCGGCGGCTGCGGCGGGTTGGCCGGCTGGCCGGTCACCACGTGCACGACAAAACCGTTGGCGGAGCTGGGATCGATCTCCGCGACGACCCGGTCGAGCCGGCTCTGCTGGCCGTCCGCGGCGGCCAGCGGGAGCTGCTGGGCCGAGCCGAGGGTGGCCAGGAACGCGCCGCCGCCACCGGGCGTCAGGTCGGGGATCACGGCCTGGAACGGGTTCACCGACACCGCGACCGGATTGCTGCCGGCGACCACGGCGACCTGGCCGGGAAAGCCCGGCGTCGGGCGGATGCCGGCCAGCGAGCGCAGCGGCGTCGCCGTCGCCGAGCCGTCCGGCGCGGCCAGCAGGCCGGTGGCCAGCCGGGCCGCGGTCGCGTCGATCCCGTTCACCCAGCCCGGGTGGAATTCGCCTGTCATCTCCAACTCCCGTTGCTCAGATCCAGGTGTCTCGCCAGTAGGCGACCAGCCTGGCGGTGTCGGTGCCGTCGGCGGCCTCGAAGGCGACCGAGGTGGACCCGGGCGGCAGCGTGAACCACGACGAGCCCGGGTCCAGCGCGGACCGTCGGGACGCGTCGCCCAGCAGCACGGTGCGCGCGGCGGTGTCCACGTACAGCGTCTCCGCGCCCAGCCGCAGCGAGAACGACAGCCGCTGCCCGGTGTTCTGGTTGACGATCGTCGGCTGCGCGCACGGGCCCTGGATGGTCCAGACCGGCCGGGCCGGGGCGGTGCCCTGATTGGTCAGCAGCAGCGACCCGCCGACCGGGTTGCCGAAGTCCAGCGGGAACGCGAGCGGGAACGTCAGCCCGGCCGCAGGCTGGGGCAGGCCGCAGTTCTGTTGGTAGGCAACGGATCCGTAGCGCATGGGGTCGGGCGCGGTGATCTGCAGCGACCACTCGAAGGTGGCGCGCGTGCGGTCGGACATCTTGGCGTGGCCGGACAGCCGGGCCTGCACCTGGCGGGTGAACAGCTGCTCCCGCACCTGGAACGTGCCCAGCGCGGTGGCGTCGGTGAAGACGGCGGCCAGCCGGTTCTTGGCCAGCTCCTTGGCCTGCCAGCTGGGCGCGATGGCCAGGCCCTCCAACGTGATCACCCGCGGCGACCGGTAGCCGGGGGAGTCGAACGCCCCGTCGGCACGGGCCTTGTTCACCAGGCCCAGCCGCATGTCCGGGGTGTCGTTCCAGCCCTGTTCCTTGGTCACCCACCACTCGACGCCGTCCGGGTCGACGGTGTTGCCGGCCCACACGTCGGCGGCGTAGACGGGCAGCTGCAACGCGGTGAAGTCTGCTGTCATCGCTTCCCTGCCCATGCGACCTCGCGGGCGGCGATCCGGCCGATCTCGTACTCGGACTGCCCCTGCTGCGGATAGACGTTCACGGCCACGCCGCCGGCGGTGGCGGCCGCGGCGGCGCCGCCGGTGGCGGCCAGCCGGCCGCCCAGACCGGTGAGCGAGGACTGGGCCAGGCCGGCCATGCCGGCGATGGCGGAGACCGGTTTCGGCGCCGGCACCAGCTTGTTCATCGCGGCGTTGACCAGCCCGGTGCTGCCCTCGATGCCCTGGGCCAGGCCCTCGCCGATGTTCTGGCCGTAGCCGGCCATCAGCTTGGACGGCGAGGAGATGCCCAGGATGCTCTTGATGGGCCCCGGGATGTGGTCGATGATGAAGCTCTTGATGGTGTCCAGCAGGTGGCTGGCCATGTTCTTGATGCCGTTGATCAGACCCATGATCAGGTCCTTGCCGGTGTTGAACAGCAGGCTGCCGAAGTCGCCGATGGCGCCGAGCACCCGGCCGGGCAGTCCGCTGACCCAGCTGATCACCCCGCCGATGGCGCCGCTGACCGCGCTCACCACCCGGTTGAACGCGTCCCGGACGAAGGTGTAGACCGCCTCGATGCCGTGGATGATGGCCACCACCGCGGTGACCGCGGCGCTGATGATGGTCTTGATCACCGTCCACACCACCTCGATCTCCACCTTGATCAGGTTGAAGTAGATCGAGATGACGGACTTGATGAACTGCACGGCGCCGGAGATGATGCCCTGGATCGCCGGCCAGACCTTCTGGATGACGGCCTGGATGAACGAGCTGACGCCGGAGATGATGGCCTGGATCGCCGGCCACACCACGGCGACCACCTTGCCGATCACCGTCATCGCCGACTGGAAGACCTTCTCGATGATCGGCCAGGCGGTGGTGATCACCTTCTCCACGATGCCCATCACCGTGGAGACGATCTTGCCGATCAGTTGGAAGGCCTTCTCGAACGCGGCTCTCAGGGTGGCGTTGTTCTGGATCAGGTTGATCAGCAGCGGCAGGAACTTCTGCACGATCTGGATGACGAAGCCGATCGGGTTGGACCGGAAGGCGACGTTCACGCCCTCCTGCGCGATCTTCCAGGCCTTGGTGACCTCGCCGATCGCCCCGAACGTCTTGGGCAGCGCGACCAGTTCCTTGGTCATGCTGACGACGTTCTTGGCCGAGTCCAGCGCGTTCTTGCCGATGGCCAGCAGCTGCGGCCCGGCCTGCCTCGTCTGGTTGACGAAGTTGCCGATGTCGCCGGGCAGCGACTTCACGGTGCTGACCAGCACGCGGGCGTTGGCATCCACCGACTGGGCCGCTGTGGCGGCGGCCCTGAACCCGTCGCCCAGCGCCTTCACCTGGCTGCCGACCAGTTCCTGGAAGCTCGCCTGAACCTGCTTGGCCGCCTGCGACATCGACGCCTGGATCTGGCTCTGCACGTTCTGGACCATCGCCCGGACGGCGGCCTCGTACTGCGCGGCGGACTCGGTCCCCGCTCCACTCACGCCTTCCCCCTAATGCCGTTCACAGGCCGCCGAAGAAAGCGGCGATCTCCTCGGGCGTGGACGCGCGCGTCGCCGCCGACTCCTCGATGCCGGGCCGGGGCAGCGGCGCCGGCGGCTCGGGCCGGTCGCCGTCGCCGCTGTTGGCCGACACGAACAGCCAGTTGGCCACGGCCAGTTGGTCCACCACGGTGGCCAGCAGGTGGTCGGCCAGCCGCCAGTCGGCCTGCTCGCCGTGCAGCGCGCGCACCAGATTGCTGTCGGCGGGCAGGTGCTGGACGAGCACCCGCAGCCGGCGCGCCGACAGCGTGCCCCGGTAGTGGTCGAGCAGGTCCACGCCGTAGTAGCGGAGCAGGTCCGCCTCGACGGCCTCGGCGTGCTCGGTCAGGAGCGCGTCGAGGCCGACTCTTCCCCCAGCGCCATCCCGGTGTCCTTGCCGTACGCCTCCAGCAGCGCCTGGATGTCCTGCACAGAGGTGTGGTGCGTGGCGAACCGCTGGAACTGCTCGGGCCCGAGCATGGCGGCCAGCAGACCGTCCAGATCGGACGGATCCAGCCCGGCCAGCTCCCGCACCGTGGTCCGGGACAGTTCGGTGGGCAGCGCGAAGGTCTCGCCGTCCAGCTCGAACTCCCAGCGCTCGCCGGTGGCCTCCAGCCGCTGCGCCCGCGCCGCGTTGACGTTGTAGCCCATGGGATTTCTCGCTCTCGTCAGGAACCGGCGGTCGCGGTGAGGGTGTTCATGGTCCAGGTGGCCAGGCCGTTGTTGGCACCGAGCAGGGCCACGAAGGTGACGCCGAGCTTGATCGGGGCGGTGCGGGTGATCGAGGTGTCGTCGGTCTCGGTGACCGCGCCGCGCGGCACCACGATGCGCTGCACGATCTGCGGGCCGTCGTTGAACTCGATGCCCAGCGCCCGCTCGTCGGTGTGGGCCAGGCCGGAGACGGTGTAGCCGAGCTTCGGGTCGACCGTGCCGCCGCCGAAGAAGAACGGCACCGTGTCGGTGTTGACCTGGAGCAGGGTGAACTTCAGGGACAGGTCGCGCTGGGCGTGCACCAGCCGCACCGGGGCGACCGCCTGCCAGGTCTCGACGGGCTCCATCTTGTCCTTCTTCACCACCTTGACCCCGTCCTGGGTGGTGAAGCCCAGGTCCGACCAGCCGGTCCAGCCGGTGGTGAAGTCGGCCGGCGGGGCGGTGCCCACCGGGGCCACGTACACGTGGCCGACGCCGGCGACCCGGATCTCCCCGGTGTTCTGTCCTGCCATGGGTTTCCCCTCCGAAAGGATCGATCAGGCGGTCTTCGGTCCGATGTGGACGGTCAGCCGGAACCGCGTCATGTAGCGGGGCGCGTTGTCGTGCTTGACGTCGGAGAACCACTGCGGCCCGTAGTCCTCGCTGATCCAGCTGACGCCCGGCACGGCGTGCGTCAGCACCGGCATCAGGCCGCGGGCGGTCCCGGCCAGGTTCAGCGCGTCCGTCTTGGACGGGCCGTAGGTGTCCAGCCGCACCAGCGCCTGGTCGACCTGCTGGTCCTCGTCGTAGGCGCCGCCGACCCGCTGCACGTACACCGTGGCCGAGCGATTGTCCCAGTTGGCCGGGAAGTCCGGGCCGACGTGCACGCCGGCCAGCTCCGGCCGGGCCGCGAGAAAGGTGGCGACCAGCGTCTCCACATTGGGAAAACTCAGTTGGCCACCGGTGAAAGCGCCCGTCACGTGTGTCCCCCTCACGCCCCGATGGCACGAGTCTGGCACCGGGTCAGCGGCGGCCGCCCATCGTTTCGGGCACCGCCGAAAGATCCAGGTCGCCACGATTGAGCAGGGACCGGCCCAGCGGCGTCAGCCGGTGCACCGCGGACCGGCCGGCGCGCCGGGTGGACAGCAGCCCGGCGCCCCGCAGCACGGCCACGTGCTCACTGGCCGAGGCGGCGGAAATGACGGCCCGGCAAGCGAGTTCGCCGGTGGTGCAGCCGTCGCCGACGATCGCCAGCACGGTGGCCCGGGTGCGGCCGAGCAGGTCGGCCAGCGGCCGGGTCGGCCCGGTCCCGGTCCACTCGTCGCCGTGCTCGACGGGATAGACCAGAACCGGCGGCAACGTCGGATCCACCAACGTGATCGGCCGCCGCCAGCAGAACGCCGACGGCGCCAGCACCAGGCCGCGGCCGTTCAGGTGGACGTCCCGGGAGACCGGGTAGTCGACGCTGAGCACCCGGTTTTCCCAGTCGCAGTCGGGAAGTCCGCTCAGCAGGGCGTCCACGCCGCCGGCCAGCAGGTCCCGGCCGCGCATGGCCCGATCGGTGTCCACCGCGGCCAGCACCTGTGGCCACACCGGTTCCAGCGCGACCCGGTGGTACTGCCGCAGCAGGTCCACCAGCCGCCGGCGCGCGTCGCGGTCATCGGCCAGCAGGCCGGTCACCAGCTTGGGCACGACTCGCCGGTCGGCCAGACCGGACAGCTCGGCCCGCACCCGTTCGGCCGGCGTGCGCATGATCGTGTCGAGCGCCTCGTCGAGGTTGCCGGCCGGGGTGAGGAAGTCGGGGGAGTAGCCGCGCGCCGGCATCAGCGCGAACAGCTCCCGCAGCCACATCGCGTCGGTCAGCGTGCGCACGGCCTCGGCGCGCCAGGACCGGAAGACGGCCCCGCCGGCCTTGGACTGCACCAGGTGCAGGCTGAGCAGCAGCTCCCAGGCGGCCGCCGGTCCGGCGGCCACCCGGGTGCTGAGCAGGTCTTCGGCGGTGAAGTGAAAGCGCAGCATGTGGTTCCCCCCGACTCGCTTGTCGAGGGGGCCACCGCCCGCGTTACCGCGTTTTGTCCGGTCAGGCCAGTTCGGCCAGGGTGTTCCAGAACATCAGCTCGTAGCTCTGGATCAGCCGGCCGTACTCGAACGCGGCGTCGGTGCCGTGGCCGGCGTCCAGACCGGCCTGCACGGCGGCGATGGCCGGCTCGTCGCCGTCGGGGGCGGGCGCGGCGAAGAAGTCGAAGAACGAGCAGCCGTCGTCGTCGAAGCCGTAGTGCTCGCGCAGGCCGGCGGCGACCGCCCGGCAGTAGTTGCCCCACGCGGCGAAGTTGGCCACCACGGCCAGCGTCACGTCGGTCGGCTCGCCGTTGAGGGCCAGCCAGGCCAGATAGGACGGGTAGGCCTGGCAGCCGGCCTGCGGCTGGTGGTCGCGCAGCGCCTGCTCGTCCAGGCCGGCGGCCTTGGCGAACTTGCCCAGGTTGTCCAGTGCCAGGCCCTCGCCGGCGGCTAGGCCCGAGAAGAAGGCCCCGGCGGCCGGGTCGGCGCAGCGGGACGCGAGCACCAGGAAGCTGCGCCAGTCGCTCACGATGATCCGGTGCTGCTCGGCGGCCAGCGCGGCCAGTGCCTTGCGGTCGGCGGCGCCGGCGGCGATGAGCGGCACCAGCCGGTTCTCGTGCTCGCCAGGCGCCAGGTCCGTCCTAGCTTTCTCCAGCAGTTCGCGTGCCGTGACGGTCATCGCTGCGTGTACCCCTCGGTCGTCGGCTCAGTGGTCGGCTCTCGAAGCCGCCGGCTGAAGCCCAGCACGGCCGCGGCGTTCGGCTTCCCGGCGACAGCGGCGGCCAGTGCAGCGTAGATCAACCCGGCCAGCAGCCACGTTTCGACCGGCACGATGCCGGCGCTGGGCGCGGCGTCCTGCCACGGCAGCAGACCCAGGCCCCAGGCGCCGAACGCCACCGCCAGCACCACCGCGGCCAGGCCGGGCCAGTTGGCCAGCGCCGACTCCCGCCAGGTCGGGACCTCGTCCACCCGACGCCGGCGCAGCCAGAACTGGTCCACGCACATCACCACCGTGGTGCTGGGCAGGGCGATCGAGGACCAGCTGGCGACCTTGTAGAAGCCGTCCTGCACGTCCGGAAACTGCCAGGTGAACACCGCGGCGATGACCGCCATCAGCAGGCAGGTGTGCCAGCGCTTCCAGCCGGGGACGGTGCCGAGCAGGTTCTGCCCGCCGTTGATCATCTCGTAGTAGTTGCCGTCGTTGATCGCCACGATCAGCACCAGCGCGACCAGGCCGCCCAGCCACAGCGCGCCGAACAGCGAGTACTCGACGGTGTAGTGGAAGGCCGGCCCGAAGTCGTACTGGCCGGCCCCGGACAGCTGGGCCATCATCCAGCCGCCGGCCACGAACAGCACCAGCCCGACCGCGAAGGCGATGCCCAACGCCGGCGCCGGCCACAGGAACTTCGGCTTGCCGTAGCGCCAGGTGTCGGGCTCGTTGCCCCACATCACCGAGCCGATGGCCACCCCGACCCCGGTCAGGAACGGCAGCTCGGCGGTCGGCTTCGGGGTGGCCGACAGCGCGGCGGCCGGCATCGTGCCGATGCCCTTGATCACCAGGTACAGCACCCAGATGATCATCAGCGGGGCCGCCACCCAGCGGGCGAAGCCGGCGATTCCCTTGAAGCCGAACAGGTTGTTGGCGATGCCGAGCACCGCCAGCAGCACGCTGATCACGACGACGTGGCCCCAGCCGTAGAGGCCGTCGAACAGGGTGGCCAGCAGGTTGAAGGCGAACGCCGTCCAGCCGGCGGCCACCCCGACCAGCAGCAGGCTGACCAGCAGGGAGCCGATCTTGCCGAGGATGGAGCGGGTCAGCAGGGCGTGCGTCTGGCCGGTGGTGGAGCCCAGGTAGGCGGCCGGCAGGGCGTACAGAAAGTAGGCCACCGCGCCGATCGCGCCGGCGGCGATCGCCTGCGGCAGCGAGTAGCCGGCGTCGTGGTACTGGAAACCCAGGAACAGATAGGTGAAGCCGGCGGCCAGCGTCACCCACAGGGCGACGAAGTGGTAGCGGGACCGGCGTTGTTCGGCCGGCACGATGCCGGCCGCGCCCGTCGAGTAGTCGTGATCGGCAGTGTCCGCCACCAGCGCGCCCTCTCCCCGTGCCCACAGTGCTGGGAAAGCTACTACACACAGCGTGAACGCAGACCCGTCGGCAGGACCAAGAGGCTTAACCCGAAGAGCCCAAAGTTGATCACGTAGGGCAGCCGGTCGACTCCTTGGGTACCCCCGAACCGGTGATCAGGAGTCGCGCAGGCGCCGCAGTCCCAGCGCGAGCATCAGCCGGAACCGGCCGGTCGGCGAGTTCACGTCGAAGCCCAGCGTCGCCTCGGCCCGGGCCAGCCGGCCGGCCATCGAGCTGTGGTGCCGGTGCACCAGGACTGCGGCCTTGCGCACCGAGTCGGTGGCGATCACCGCCGTCAGCACGTCCAAGGTGTCCTGGCCGCCGGGCTCGGCGGCCAGCCGGTCCAGCGCCCGCACGTCCGGGATCTCGGCGATCTCGTCGGGCTGGATCCGGTGCGCGAGCGGGCCCAGCGCGCCGAGATCGTCCCAGGTGACGGCGTCGATCACGCCCGGGGTGGTGAAGCGGACGGCCGTCCGCGCCGCCTGCCACGACTGCGGGGCGCGCATCGCCGGCACCGCCGGGCCGATGCCGATCGTGTGTCCGGCCGGGACGATCGTCTCGGCCGGCGCGAGCACCGCGTGCCGGTCGCCGATCGCCGCCTGCGGGCCCGGCGCGTCGGGCAGCGGGCCGTCCTTGACCGCCAGCACGCGGATCGGCGTGAGCGGGGAGAAACCCAGCAGGTGCAGGGCCCGGGACCGCTCGGCGTCGCCGGCCGAGGCGCTGACCGCCAGCTCCACCAGCGCCGGATCGTCCAAACCGGACAGTCGGGCCCTGGTCTCGCCCAGCAGCACCGCCGCCGCGATGGCGAACCGCTCCAGCACGATCTCGTCCAGCGGCAGCGGCTGGCCGGCCCGCTCCAGCCACACCCGGCCGCCGCCGTCCAGCTCCCGGCTCGGCCCCGGCGCCGGGGCCTCGGCCAGCGACCGGCCGTCCTCGTCAGCGCGCAGCCAGACGCCGGTCTCCGGCACGCTCAGGCCCGCCGGGCACTCGGCCAACTCGGCCGTGCTGGCCACCAGCCGCTCCAGGCCGGCGTGCTGGGCCACCAGGGCGTCGAAGAAGCTGATCACCCGCACCGCGCTGGCCGCGTCGGCGTCGAGCGCGGACAGCCGCAGCAACAGGCCTTTCATGACAACGAGGTTAGCGCGGCCCGGAGTTCGGCCAGGGCCTGTCGGGCGAGCTCGGGCAACGTCTGCTCGGCGGCCGGGTCGACCCAGCGCGCGTAGGCGCTGTCGAAGGCGCGGACGCCGATTTCCGCGGCGAGGCCGGCGGTCGGCTCCGGCACGCCGCGGTCGCGCAGCGCCCTGGCCATCGCCGAGACGAGTTCGGCGTGCTTGAACGCGGCGCGTTCCCGCAGTTCGCTGGTGCCGGCGATGACCGTGAGCAGCCGGGGCCCGAAGTCGCGCTGGAAGGGCCGGAAGCTGGCGGTGGCGGCGTCGAGGGCCCCGGCGACCGCCGCCAGCGGCGTCGCGTCGGCCGGGGCTGCCGCGACGCCGTCGGCCAGCAGTTGAGCGTGCGCCTCCTGTCCGGCGAACAGCACCTCCCGCTTGTCGCGGAAGTGCCGGAAGAAGGTGGTCTTGGTCAGCCCGGCGCGCTCGGCGATCTGGGTCACCGCCGTGGCGTCGTAGCCGTGCTCGGCGAACAGGTCGAGGGCGGCCACCACCAGTCGCTCCCGCGCGTTCGGTTCCCATCGAGCCATGGCCCCCACCCTAGTGATGTGACTTGGTACCGTCACTTCTGCTACGGTGACGGTACCAAGTCACATCACTGAGGAGATCCGATCATGCGAGTTCTCGTCACGGGCGCCAGCGGCCACATCGGCTCGGCGGTGCTGCCCGAACTCCGGCAGGCCGGCCACGAGGTCGTCGGCCTGGTCCGGTCCGATGCGTCGGCCGAGGTCGTGGCGCACCTCGGCGCGGAGGTGGTTCGCGGTGACCTCGCCGACCTGGACGGCCTGCGCAGGGCCGCGGCCGCCGTGGACGCGGTCATCCACCTGGCGTTCGACCACTCCAACGTCGCCCCCACGGCCTTCGTCGAGGCGACGAACGCCGACCACGCCGTGGTGCGGGCCTTCGGCGACGCGCTGGCCGGCACCGGCAAGACCTTCATCGGCGTCGGCGTCGCCCCCACCGGCGACCCGGAGCGCGACGCGGTGATCACCGCCAACCCGCGCTCGGCCGTCGCGAGCACGGTCGTCGGGCTCAACGAGCGTGACGTGCGGGCCATCCTGGTCGCGGTGCCGCCGGTCACGCACAGCTCGAAGGACCGCCACGGCTTCCTGCCCCGGATGATCGGGATCGCCCGCCGCACCGGCGTGTCCGGCTACGTCGGCGAGGGGGCCAACCGCTGGCCCGCCGCCCACACCCTGGACGTCGGCCGCCTCTTCGCGCTCGCGCTGGACAAGGCCCCGGGCGGGTCGCAGCTGGTGGCCGCGGCCGAGGAGGGCGTCCCGGTGCGGGAGATCGCCGAGGCCATCGGGCAGCACCTGGGGATCCCGGCCGCGAGCGTGCCGGCCGAGCACTTCCAGGAGTTCCCGTTCATCGGGCTCGACATCGCCATGCCCAACGCCGAGACGCGGGCCCTGCTCGGCTGGGACCCGGTGCACCCCGGGCTGATCGCCGACCTCGCGCGCTACTTCTGACAGCCAGTTGGCGGGTTGAGAGCCCGATCCGGCGACAGTTGTCGGGTGGGGGAGTCACCGCGGCGCGGGCAGTCTTGGTGTCATGACTTACGCCTTCGATCCCGAACTGCTCCCGTGGCTGACCATGTTGCCCGAGGGCGTGGACTTCAGCGACGTGCAGGCCGTGCGCGCCCGCATGACGTCGATGGCCGACCAGATGCCGGTGTACGAGCCGGAGAACCCCGTCACCGTCGAGGAGAAGCTCATCCCCGGCCCGGCCGGCGCCCCCGAGGTCCGGGTGCGCGTCTACACGCCGACCACCGTGTCGGCGCCGCGGCCCGCCTTCGTCTCCATCCACGGCGGCGGCTTCGCCATCGGCAACCTCGACCAGGACGCCTCCGGCAGCACGGAGATCGCCGACAAGATCGGGGCCGTGGTGGTCTCCGTCGACTACCGGCTCGCGCCGGAGACCCCGTATCCCGGTCCGCTGGAGGACTGCTACGCCGCGCTGGAGTGGACCGCCGCCAAGGCGTCCGAGCTCGGCATCGACCCCGAGCGCATCGCCATCGGCGGCGACAGCGCCGGCGGCGGCCTGACCGCCGGCCTCGCGCTGCTGGCCCGTGACCGTGGCGGTCCCGCGGTCAAGTTCCAGTACCTGGGCATCCCCGAACTCGACGACCGGCTGGAGACGCCGTCGATGACCAAGTTCGTGGACACCCCGCTGTGGCACCGGCCCAACGCCATCCTCAGCTGGAAGTACTACCTGGGCGGCCAGCCGGCCGACCAGTACGCCGCCCCGGCCCGCGCCGAGGACCTGGCCGGCCTGCCGCCGGCCTACGTCTCCGTGTGCGAGTTCGACCCGCTGCGGGACGAGGGCCTGATCTACGCCCACCGCCTCATCCAGGCCGGTGTGCACACCGAGCTGCACCACTTCCCCGGCACCTTCCACGGCTCCACCATGATCCGCACCGCCGGGGTCAGCCAGCGCATGGCCGCCGAGCGCGTCGAAGCCATCCGCCGCGGTCTCAACGCCTGACCTTTGTGCTGGGAAGGGGGCTTTCCTGGCGTTCAACGCCAGGAAAGCCCCCTTCCCAGCGTCAGAGCAGGAGTAGGGCGGCGTGGAGGTCGAGCCGGTCGCCGGGGTCCAACACCCGGCGGCCGGTCAGCGCCTCCACCCGTTCGATCCGGTAGTGCACAGTGTTGACGTGCAGGTGCATGGCGGCCGCGGTGCGGGTCCATGACGCGCCGTGGTCCAGGAAGGTCCGCAGGGTCTGGAGCAGCTGGGTGTTGTTCGCAGCGTCGTAGGCCATCAACGGGCCGATAGTGCTCGCCTGAAAGTGTTGCGCCACCAAGGAAGACAGGCCTGCCAGCACGGTGCCCAGGCTGGTCATGCCGGCGACCGCGCATGGTTGTTGTTCGGCGTTGGCGGCATGGCGGGCGCCGGCGAGGGCCGCCGCGAGGTCGTCGGTGCTCGGGCCGATGCCGACGGCAATGCGTTCGGGGACAAGGGCTTGGAGGAGCGGAAGCTGGTCGGTGCACCACTGGAGGAGCTGTTCCGGTGGGGTGTCCGCGAGGCCGAGCGCTTCGCCTGGCCCGGCCTCGCCCACGACGAACGTCATTCCGGACGCCGCGAGCAGTTCGTTGGCCGCGTCGACCGCCCAAGTCGTTGGCGCGTGCGGGATTCGCACCAGGACCGGCGTGATCTCGCCGGCCGTGGCCTCGTTGGCCAGCAGTTCGGCCACCGCCTTGGCCTGCGCGGCGAGGTGAGCCCGGTGCCGCGTGGCCCGTAGGGACAACAGGGCGACGATCTCGTCGAGAACCGGCCGGTGCTGGGACACGCACAACCACCAGCCGTCGAACGGGGACCTCGGCTCCGGTCCGATCGGGAGACGTTGGCCGTCGGTGGATTCGCCGCCGGCGAGCACCCGGCCGGTGGCGGACACGAGGGCCAAGCCGGGCAGGCCGAGGCGCTGGACGGCGGTGGTCAGCACATCGTCGAGAGTGACGGCGTCGAGGAGTTCGGTCCGGACCGTCGAGGGCAGGGATTCGCCGAGGTCCGTCCACAGCCAGAGGTAGATCCGGTCGATGATCGCCCGGAACGGGGTGCCTCGCGGCACCGAGAACAGCGGGAGCCCCTGATCTCGGCACGCCGCGACGAACTCCGCCGGCACCGGGCCGTGCACGCCTTCGCCGGCGACCAGCGCGACCGTGCCGGCCGCCCGGGCCGTGGACACGAATGCCCTGGCCGCGCCGGCATCCTCCGGCCGCCACCAGACCAGGCCGGTGAGCACGATCTCGCCGGGGGACAGGTAGGACGCCGGGTCGGCCACGTCGGCGGTGGTGACCCCGGTGACCGCGCGGGCCAGCGTCTCGTCCGGCGCCCAGAGCGGCGCAACGCCGAGATCGGCGAGTTCCAGCAGCTGCCTGACCTGCACGGGCCCGATCCTACTCATCGGTTTGGATGATCGACCGAATTGCCGCTGCCGGCTTCGTGCGCGGCGACCGTGGTGACGGGCGGAGCCGCGCGGGTGTACTGGGGCCCGCAGCCGATCTTGACGGGGTGGGGCGATGGACCTGAACACGATCGAGACCGTCCGCTCGGCCCGCACCCGCGCCGATCTCGTGCTGGCCGCGGGCGAGACGTTCCTCGGCGGCGGCACCTGGCTGTTCTCCGAGCCGCAGCCGCACCTGACCGGTCTGGTCGACCTGACCACCATGGGCTGGCCGGCGATCGAGCGCACGTCTCGCGGGCTGTCCGTCGCCGCCACCTGCACGATCGCCGAGCTGTCCCGGCTCCCACAGCCGGTCTTCTTCCAGGCCGCCAGCGCGCTGCTGGCGTCGTTCAAGATATGGAACGTGGCGACGGTCGGCGGCAACATCTGCCGCTCGTACGCCGCCGCGGCGATGGTGTCGCTGGCGGTTGCCCTGGACGCCACCGCGCTGGTCTGGACCGCCGACGGCGGCGAGTACACGATCCCGGTCGCGGAGATCTGCACCGGCAACGGAACCAACAACCTGGCTGACGGCGATGTGGTGCGGCGCATCGACATTCCGGCCCGCGCGCTGCGGGCCCGCACCGGCTTCCGCAAGATCGCCCTGGCCGAGCTGGGCCGGAGCGGGGCAGTGCTCACCGGTCGTCTCGACTCTGGTGGGGCGGTCTTCACCATCACCGCCGCGACGCTGCGTCCCGTC
This sequence comes from Kutzneria sp. CA-103260, assembly GCF_018263855.1. GTDB lineage: Bacteria > Actinomycetota > Actinomycetes > Mycobacteriales > Pseudonocardiaceae > Kutzneria. The sequence goes on from NZ_CP073318.1 coordinate 463,502, forward strand.
GTGCTCCGCTACCGCGAACTGCCCGCGGCGGCTCGATTGCGTTCCGACGCCGAGGATGCGCCCGGCTACTACACCGATCCCCTGGGTGCGGCCGACTGGCGTCGTGCGGTCAGCGCCGTGCTGCTGGAAGAGATCCGACAGGAGCTGCTGCCGTGGAGCTGAACATCAACGGCGCGCCATGCGCCGGCGACACGCGACCGGGCCAGTGCCTGCGGACGTTCCTGCGCGACCTGGCCCACTTCGAGGTCAAAAAGGGTTGCGACGCCGGCGATTGCGGCGCGTGCACGGTGCTGGTCGACGACGCCCCGGTGCACTCGTGCGTCTATCCGGCGCGGCGGGCCGAAGGCCGATCGGTCACCACGGTGTCCGGGCTGGGCACCGTCGACGAGCCGCACCCGATGCAGCGGGCGTTCGTCGAGAACTTCGGCTTCCAGTGCGGTTTCTGCACCCCGGGCCAGATCGTCACCGCGTCGACCCTGAGGGCCGACCAGCTCGACGACCTGCCCCGGCTGATGAAGGGAAGCCTGTGCCGCTGCACGGGTTACCGGTCCATCCGGCAGTCCATCGCCCAGGGGCTCTCGGAAGTTCAGCCTGTTGCCGAGGAACCGAAGTCGGTGGTCGGCGCCTCGGCGCGGCCGCCCGCCGCCGAGCGGGTGGTCACCGGGACCGAGCCGTACACCTTCGACGTGGAGCTGCCCGGCGCGCTGCACATCCGCGTGCTCGGCTCGCCGCACGCGCATGCCCGGATCGTCGACATCGACTCGTCGAAAGCCTTGGCGCTACCCGGGGTTGAACTGATCCTCGATCACCGCGACGTGCCGAAGACGCTGTTTTCCACGGCACAGCACGAACATCGCCTCGACGACCCGCACGACACCCGCGTCCTCGACGATGTCGTGCGCTTCAAAGGGCAGCGGGTCGCCGTGGTGGCTGCCGTGTCGGCGGCGATCGCCGAGGCGGCCTGCCGCCTGATCGACGTGACCTATGACGTGCTGCCCGCCGTGCACGATCCGGAGCAGGCCCGGACGCCGGGAGCGCCGGTGCTGCATCCAGAACTGTTCGACAGCAACGTGGTCGCGTCCCTGCACGACGGTGTCGGCGGCGATGTCGACCAGGCGCTGGCCGACTCCGACGTCACCGTGCACGGCGAATGGCGTACGCAGCGGGTTTCCCACGCGCAGCTGGAAACCCACGGCAGCCTCGGCTGGCTCGACGAGGACGGCCGGCTGGTGATCCGGACCAGCTCCCAGGTGCCGTTCCTGACCCGGCGCACCCTGTGCCGGCTGCTCGACCTGCCGGAGGAGCGGGTGCGGGTGTTCACCAAGCGGGTCGGCGGCGGCTTCGGCGGCAAGCAGGAGATGTTCGCCGAGGACCTGGTGGCGTTGGTGGTGCTGCGCACCGGCAAGCCGGCGATGTACGAGATGAGCCGGCCCGAGGAGTTCCTGCGGACCTCGGTTCGCCACCCGTTCCGCGTCCGCGTCACCCTCGGCGCGGATCGCGGCGGCCGGCTCAGCGCGGTGAAGCTGGATGTGCTCGCCGACACCGGGGCCTACGGCAACCACGGGCCGGGCGTGTTGTTCCACAGCTGCGCCGAATCCATCAGCCTGTACAACGTTCCGGTGAAACGGGTCGACGCGGAATCCGTGTACACCAACAACATCCCGTCCGGCGCCTTCCGTGGTTACGGTCTGGGCCAGGTGATTCTCGGCGTCGAGTCCGCGATGGACGAGCTCGCCCTCGCCCTGGACGTCGACCCGTTCGAGCTGCGGCGGATCAACGCCGTCCGCAACGGCGATCCCTTGGTGGAGGCCCATCCTGCCGACGACGGGCTGGTCTACGGCAGCTACGGTCTCGGCCAGTGCCTGGATCTCGTTCAGCAGGCCCTCGTTCGCGGCAACGGCGTGCCCGTGCCGGCGGGCGAACACTGGCGGGTCGGCGAGGGCATGGCCGTCGCCATGATCGCCACCATGGCGCCTCGGGGGCATGTTTCCCGTACCACGCTGTCGATCCAGCCCGACGGAACCTACATCGCCGGCGTCGGCACCAGCGAGTTCGGCAACGGCACCACCACCGTGCACACCCAGATCGTCTCCACCGACATGGCCACCAGGCCGGACCGGGTGCGGCTGACCAACTCCGACACCGACGGCGCTGTCTACGACACCGGCGCTTTCGCCTCCGCCGGCACCACTGTCGCTGGCAAAGCCTTGCACGCCGCCGCTTTGGCCCTCCGTGGACTGCTGCTCCATGCCGCCGCCTCAGTCACCGGCTCCGACCCCTCCGCCTGCTCCCTTTTCGCCGACGGCATCCGCACCCCTTCGCGGGTCGTCGGCTTCCCCGAAGCCATCGACGCCTGTCCTTCGGCCAACCGGGACGGTGACACCGCCTTCGCCCATGGCGACGAGTTGGGCGAATTCCGCTCCCTGGCCTGGAATGTCCACGGCTTCCGCGTCGCCGTCGACACCCGCACCGGCTCGGTGCGGATCCTCCAGTCCGCGCAGGCCGCCGACGCCGGCACGGTCATCAACCCCGAGCAGTGCCGTGGCCAGGTCGAGGGCGGCGTCGCCCAGGCCATCGGCGCTTCGCTGTACGAGGAGGTTCTGGTCTCCCCTGACGGCACCCTGCTCACTCCAGTCCTGCGCACCTACCGCGTTCCCCAGATGGCCGACGTCCCGCCCACCGAGGTCCTCTTCGCCAAAACCTTCGACGACCTCGGGCCTTTCGGCGCCAAGTCCATGAGCGAGAGCCCTTTCAACCCCGTCCCCGCCGCCCTCGGCAACGCCCTGCGCCGCGCCCTCGGCGTCCGCCCCCACGAGACCCCCTTCTCCCGCGACCGCCTCTGGCGCCTCCTCCACCACCGCGAAGCCGTCCCGGCCTGGGCCACCTCTTGGGTCGTCATGCGCGATCCTGACGAATGCCGTCAGCTGACCTGAGGCTCGGCGGGAATTTTGTGCGGCGGTGAACGGCCCAATTCGGTCGTGGCGTTCACTGCCCTTTCGGTCGCAGACAGGGCGGCACGCTCGGTGTGTGCGGGCATCGCTGCTCGCGGACTTCGGACTGGGGGCCGTTCCAGGGGCGGGTGACGCTGAATTTCAACTGGGGCGCCATCAACCATGACTCGGTTGTGCTTGTCACCGCGTCGGAGTACGCGGTGACCACGCCGGCGAGTGATGAGCACCGTTTCATCGGTGCGGCGTCGATCACGGTGGAGAACATCGCTCCGCCCTCGGGATCGACCGGCGCTATCTCAAGTCCGGCGGCGTGACCGACGCTCTCAGCACGGTCGGCAACTATGCCAGCTACCAGCCGGCCAATCTGACCCTCGCGCAGATCGCCAGTGAGATCAACGCCGGCCGCCCGGTCGCCGTGGGCATCACCTGGTTCTCCGGGGGCTCACACGTTGTGGTCATAGCCGGGGTCCAGGGCGAAGGGCTGCTGATCCTCGACCCCGCCAACGGTCAGTCCTTCGTCGAGTTCGGGGCCTTCCCGGCGACCTATTTCGGCGGCGCGACCCTGGACGGATACGCCTTCACCAAGTCCTAGTGGGTGCTTTGCCGGCCAACGGAGTGTCGCGAGGCGGTCGGGGGTTCAGCGGCGCTGGCAGCTGACGTGCGGCGCGTCGGTGATGTCCTTCCTGAGTTGGCTCACGGTTCTGGGTACAGGGACAGCGCGACGCTGTGACCTGCATGTCCTCGGCTCATTGGAGCGGAAGGTGCGCACTAATGTGGGGACACAGTACCCAGTCGGCTCGACCAGGCCGGTGCCGTCTGATCACGCCAGGCGCACGGGGAGGGCTTCCAGGCCGTGCATCAAGCTGCCCGGGCGCCACCGTCGGTCCTCCGGTGTGCCGGCGAGCGACAGCTTCGGGAAACGCGTGAGCAGCGCGCCGAACGCGACCTGCGCCTCCATCCGCGCCAGGGGTGCGCCCAGGCAGTAGTGAATGCCGTGGCCGAAGGAGACGTGCCCGCCCGGCTCGCGGCCGAAGTCGAGTCGCTCCGGGGCGGGGAACCGGTCCGGATCCCCGTTCGCGGAACTGGTCGCGAGCAGGACCCATTCGCCGGCCGGGATCGCCACGCCGCCAATGGCCACGTCCGTGACGGTGAACCGTTCGGTCGCGTGGTTCAGCGGGTTCGTGTACCGCAGCAGTTCCTCGATGGCGGCCGGTAGCAGCGACGGTTCTTCGCGCAGCCGGGTCATCTGCTCGGGGTGGGTCAGCAGCGCCAGGGTGCCGGAGGCGATGAGGTTGACGGTGGTGTCGAACCCGGCCATGACCAGCTGGAACACGCCGGAGAGCAGTTCGGTGTCAGTGAGGGCGGCGTCAGCCGGGTCGGACTCATCGCGAACCCGCACGAGCGCCGAGACTAGGTCGTCGCCGGGCTCGGCACGCTTGGCCGCGATGAGGTCCGTGAAGTAGACGGCCAGATCCCGGGTGACGCGCTCGCGGTCCTTGCCGTTGTCGTAGTCGACCACTGCGACCTCGATCCACGTCCGATCGGCCGCCGGCACACCCAACAGCTCGCTGAGCACTGTGATCGGCAGCGGGCGGGCGAAACGGGTGAGCAGGTCGACGATGTCGCCGCCCCCGCCCGTCGACGCCATGTCCGCCAGCAACGCTTCGGTGATTTCCACGGTGCGCGGCCGCAACTGCGCGATACGCCGCGGCGTGAACGCCTTCTGCATGAGGCCGCGCAGCCGCGTGTGGTCCGGCGGGTCCCGGTGGAGCATGTGCGCGTGCAGGTTCACTGCCTGGCTCGGCCAAGTCCGCGGGCCGGTGGGCCAGTGGTGCCGGTCCTTGGCAAGCCGTGGATCGGCCAGGCCGGCGCGCACGTCCTCGTAGCGCGTGACGACCCACATCCGCCCGTAGCCCGGTATCTGCACCGCTGCGACCGGCTGCGTCTCGCGCAAGTGCGCGAAAAATCCCGATGGGCTCCGGATATAGGCGTCCTCGTCGATGGAAGTGGGCTGCCCCTCGTCCGTCATGGTCCACACCCTAGGAAGACCGTCCGCGAAACCACCAACGGATTTCTCGCTGCCGAAACAATCTCGGACGGGCTCGAGCGGCTGGTGAGGCCTGCTCGCGGAGACGCCGCGTTGATGCGTGTCGCTGTGCATGAGCTCGTGGCCACTAGCGCGTCACCGCAGCAGGTCACCGAACTCAGTGTGGTCAAGCGTAAACAGCTTTTGCAGACCATCGCTCGGCCACATCCACCACACACTTGCGCACCAATCTGAGCCAACTCGGGAGCCGGCCCTCAACGCCAACCCGCAGCTGGCGAGCCGCTACGCGGACCCGTACAACAGCAACGCCCGGTATGTCCTCGACGATTCGGCCCTCGGGATCGACCGGCGCTATCTCAAGTCCGGCGGCGTGACCGACGCTCTCAGCACGGTCGGCAACCACGCCGGCTACCGGCCCGCCAATCTGACCCTCGCGCAGATCGCCAGTGAGATCAACGCCGGCCGCCCGGTCGCCGTGGGCATCACCTGGTTCTCCGGCGGCTCAGCGGCGCTAGCAGCTGATGTGCGGCGCGTCGGTGATGTCCTTGAACCAGTCCTCCAGCGTCACGCGCAGGAACTCCCGGAGCACCGGCGGGTCGATCCGCACCTCGTCCCAGCCGGTGTCCGGGACCCCGCTCGGCTGCTTCGTGCTGTGCTTCTCCAGCAACGCGATCTGGCCGCAGAACACCTGCGACGTGCCCAGGGCCTGCCAGCACACGTCCGGCCGCTCCCGGCCCCGAATTTCCGCCGACGAAACCGGTTCCACTGTTCGGTCGGGAACACTCCGCGCGCCAAGGGCTCCACCCCGTGTTGCCGGCGGGTGGGAGCGGGCGTATGGTCCGCGCAACTGGACAGGTCTGGACAGGATCAAGGAGTCACCCGAAATGCCCGGTGCGGACTCGGCTGCCCTCCAGGTGGAGGCCAACGGCATCAACGTGATCGGCGACGACCAGCGCAAGGGGACACCGAGACAGCTGTTCTGGCCCTGGTTCGCGGCGAACGTGTCCGTGCTGGGCCTGAGCTACGGGTCGTTCACGCTGGGCTTCGGCATCTCGTTCTGGCAGGCGGTGATCGCCGGCGTGGTGGGCATCGTCTTCTCCTTCCTGCTGTGCGGCTTCGTCGCGGTGGCGGGCAAGCGGGGCTCGGCCCCGACGATGATCCTGAGCCGGGCGGCCTTCGGGGTGCGCGGCAACTGGGTGGCCACGGCGATCTCCTGGGTGCTGACGGTCGGTTGGGAGACGGTGCTGACGGTGCTGGCCACCCTGGCCACGGCCACGGTGTTCACGCAGCTCGGCTGGGGCGGCGGCCCGGTGGTGAAGATCGTGGCGCTGCTGGTGGTCGCGCTGCTGACGGTCGGCGGCGGCGTGATGGGCTTCGACCTGATCATGCGCATGCAGACGGTGATCACCATCGTCACGGCGGTGCTCACGGTGGTGTTCATCGCCTTTGTCATCCCACACATCGACTGGGCGAAGGTGTCGGCCATCCCGAGCGGGTCGGCGGCCAGCATGGTCGGCGCACTCGTGTTCCTGATGACCGGGTTTGGCCTGGGCTGGGTGAACGCGGCGGCGGACTACTCCCGCTACCTGCCGCGCAACGCCTCCAGCCGCGCGGTGATCGGCTGGACCACGTTCGGCTCGGCCCTGGCCCCGGTGGTGCTGCTGGTCGCGGGCCTGCTGCTGGCCGGCTCCTCGCCGGACCTGAACAAGGCCATCGCCGACGACCCGATCGGCGCGCTGGCCAGCGTGCTGCCCACCTGGTACCTGGTGCCGTTCGTGATCGTGGCGGTGCTGGGCCTGGTCGGCGGCTGCGTGCTGAACATCTACTCCTCGGGCCTGGCCCTGCTGGCCGCCGGCCTGAAGGCCCCGCGCTTCGTGGCGGCGCTGATCGACGGCACGATCATGGTCCTCGGCACGGTCTATGTGGCCTTCTTCGCCGACAGCTTCCTCGGCCCGTTCCAGGGCTTCCTGATCACCCTCGGCACGCCGATCGCCGCCTGGTGCGGCGTGATGCTGGCCGACATCGCCGCCCGCCGCGGCGGCTACGCCGAGGCCGACCTGTACGACGCGAAGGGCCGCTACGGCAGCGTGAACTGGCCGGTGGTGGGCATCGTGCTGGTGTCCACCGTGGTCGGTTGGGGCCTGGTCACCAACACCTACGCGAACTGGCTGTCCTGGCAGGGATATCTGCTGGAGCCGCTCGGTCTCGGCGGCCGCGACGGCGCGTGGGCGGAGGCGAACCTGGGCGTGCTGGCGGCGCTGGTGATCGCCTTCGTCGCCGCCTGGGTGTCGCAGCGGTCCCGCGTCCGCGCGCAGGAACTGGTGGCCGCATGAGGGCCCATCTCGCCGTGATCGACATGCAGAACGTGTTCGCCGACCCGGAAAGCGAGTGGTTCACGCCCGGTTTCGCCGACATCCTGGCGCCGGTTGGCAAACTGGTGGCGGCGTTCGACGACGTCACGTTCACCCGGTTCGTCGCGCCGGCCAAGCCGCTGCGCGCGTGGCGGCTATACTACCGGCGCTGGCCGTTCGCGCTGAAGCCGCCGTACGCCGAGATATACCGGCTGGTGGACGGATTCGAGGGTGCCACAGTGGACGAAACCACGTTTGGCAAGTGGGGTCCGAAGCTGGCCAAGCGGGTCGGCCGGGCCGATGTGCTGGTGCTGGCCGGGGTGGCGACCGACTGCTGTGTGCTGTCCACGGCGCTGGCCGCGGCCGACGCGGGCCAGGTGACCTGGATCGTGGCCGACGCCTGCGCGGGCATGAACGGCGAGGCGCACGAGCGCGCGTTAGACATCGCCCGCGGCTACAGCCCGCACGTCGAGGTCAAAACCATGGACGAGGTGCTGTCGTGCTGCGCCTGAAGTACGAGCAGATCGCCGACGAGCTGGCTCGGGAGATCCGCCGCGGCCGGCTGCCGCGCGGCGCCCGGCTGCCCGGCGAGCACGTGCTGGCCAGCCGGTTCGCGGTCAGCCGCAACACGATCCGGCAGGCGCTGGCCGAGCTGGGCAGCCGCGGCCTGATCGCCACCCACTCCGGCAAGGGCTCGTTCGTCACCTTCGACGACCGCCCGCTGGACGACCGGATCGGCTGGACCCGGGCGCTGGCCCAGCAGGGCGTGCACACCAGGGTCGAGGTCATCCGGCTGGAACGCGTCACTGACGCGGAGATGGCCGAGCGCTTCGGCGCCGGTCCGGAGTTCGTGGCGATCGACCGGGTCCGCTCCATTGTGGACGGACCGGCGATCTCCTTCGAGTGCACGAGGGTCGAGGCTGTCGGCCGAATGGGCACGCTGCCCGAGTCCGGACTGGACGGATCGCTGTACGACGTCCTGCGGGCCGAGGGGCTGCTGCCGGAACAGGGGGAGGAGTGGGTCGAGTTGGGGCGGATCAGCGAACTGGAGGCGGCCGTGCTCGGACGCGCGCCGGGGGAGCGTTTCCTGCGCGCCCGACGATTGTGCCGGGACCGCGCTGGCCGCTTCGTGGAGCACACGGAGAGCCTGCTCGATCCCGACCGGTTCCGGCTGCACCTGAAGTTCGGCGGGCTGGAGTGAGCCGCGCGCTGGCCGCGTTCACCGGCCTGGCCATCGGCGACGCGCTCGGCATGCCCACCCAGTCGATGCCGCGCGAGGCCATCCAGGCCCGCTACGGCGTGCTCACCGGCTTCGAGCCCGGCCCGGCCGACCAGCCGATCGCCCCGGGCATGGCCGCCGGCTCGATCACCGACGACACCGAGCAGGCGGTGCTGCTGGCCCGGCTGCTGATCGCCGGCGACGGCCGCGTCGACCCGCGCCGGCTGGCCGCGGATCTGTTGGCGTGGGAGGAGGACATGCGCCGGCGGGGCTCACTGGACCTGCTCGGACCGTCCACGAAGGCCGCGGTCAGCGCGGTGGCGGCCGGCGAGAGCCTGGAGAAGGCCGGCCGGTTCGGCACGACCAACGGTGCCGCGATGCGCATCACCCCGGTCGGCATCGCGTATCCGACCGACGATCTTCAGTCGCTTGTGGACAGTGTCGTCGAGGCGAGCTGGGTCACCCACAACACCGGCGTCGCGCTGTCCGGCGCGGCTGCCGTTGCGGCGGCGGTCAGCGCTGGCATCGCCGGTGCAGACGTCCGTGAGGCGACGAAGGTCGCGGCCGAGGCTGCCCGGCTCGCTGTCGGCCGTGGCAACTGGATCGCCGCCGGCGATGTCGGCACCCGGTTGGCCTGGGCCAGCGAGCTTGTCGAGGGCATGGCGCCGGGCGAGGCGGCCGACCTGATCTATCGCCTGGTCGGCACCAGCGTGGCCACCCAGGAGTCGGTGCCGGCCGCTTTTGCCGTGCTGGCCGTGCATCCGGATGATCCGTGGCGGGCCTGCCTGCTCGCCGCCTCGCTGGGCGGTGACTGCGACACGATCGCCGCGATGGCCGGGGCGATCGCCGGCGCGTGCCATGGCGAGGACGCGTTCCCCGGCGAGGCGGTGCGCACCATCCACGCGGTCAACGACCTTCCGTTGGCCGGCCTGACCGCGGAGTTGTTGGCGCTGCGCGGATGAGCCGGCTGGTGCACGTCGGTCAGGTGATCGTCGACCTCGTGATGTACGTGCCACATCTGCCGGAGCGCGGTGGCGACGTGCTGGCCTCGGGCGGCGGCACCGAGGTGGGCGGCGGCTTCAACGTGCTCACGGCGGCCGCCCGGCAGGGACTTCCTTCGGCCTACGGCGGCATGCACGGCACCGGCCCGTTCGGCGACCTGGCCCGCAAACGCTTGGCGCAGGAGCGGATCGACGTCCTCCAACCACCGTTGCCCACCATGGACACCGGTGTCACGGTGGCGTTGGTCGACGCCGAGGGGGAGCGGACGTTCGCGACGACGTTCGGTGCGGAAGGCCAGCTGCGGCCCGACGACCTGCGCCGGATCCGGCTGTTCCCGGACGACATCGTGTACGTGTCGGGCTACGGCCTGGCGCTGCCGGTGAACGGCCCGGCGGTCAGCTCCTGGCTGTCCACAGTGGATCCAGGCGTCATCGTTGTGCTGGATCCCGGGCCGCTGGCCGCGGAGATTCCCGAGACCGTGCTGAAACCGGTGCTGGACCGGGCCGACTGGATCAGCTGCAACGAGCGCGAGGCCAAGCTGTTGACCGGAATGGACGATCTGGTCGAAGCGGTCGAGTCGCTGCGGCGGCGCAACGCGATCGTGCGCATCGGTGCCGGCGGCTGCGTGGTGGCGACCGCCGACGGCGTGGCGACGGTCCCGGGCTTCCCGGTCCGGCCTGTGGACACCAATGGAGCCGGCGACGCGCACGCCGGGGCGTTCATCGCCGGCCTGGCGGCGGGGCGGTCCCCGTTGGCGGCGGCGCGGCGGGCCAACGCGGCGGCAGCGATCTCCGTCACCCGACGGGGACCGGCCACTGGCCCTACCATCGACGAGGTAGAGAAGCTGCTGCGCGACTAGGAGCCTGGGGACATGTCGCTGACTGAGAAGGTGGCCGCCGCGGTCGCGAACCCGCTGACCACGGACGCGTTCGACCCGCACGCCGAACTGGCCGAGCTGCTGGCCGGCATCGGGATGAGCCCGGCCGACACCGGCGGCGAGATCACCTTCGTCGGGGCCGACCCGGTGGTGCCCAGCACGCTGCGGCTCGGCGGCGCGGCCGGCATCGCCCTGGTGGCCAAGTCGGCGGCGATGGCCAAGCTGTGGCGGCTGCGCGGCGGCGACGGCCAGGACATCTCCGTCGACCTGCGGGTCACCCCGCACCGGCTGTGCCCGTTCTACGACCGCAAGTGGGAGAAGCTCAACGGCCACCTCCCGGTCTCGGCGGCCAATCCCACCAACGCCTTCGCCTTCGGCTTCTACCGCACCGCCGACGACCGCTGGGTGATGCCGCTCAACCCGTACCCGAAGATCAAGGTAGCCGCCCAGAAGCTGCTGGACGTGCCGGACGACCCGGAGCGGGTGGCCCAGGCGGTGTCCAAGTGGGACGCCCGCGAGCTGGAGGCGGCGGCCGTGCAGGCCGGCGTCGTGCTGCCGATGTTGCGCTCCACCGAGGAGTTCCTGGCCGAGCACACCGGCATCGAGGACCTGCCGCTGATCGAGATCACCAAGATCGGCAACTCCGACCCGGAGCCGCTGCCTGGTGGCGTGGAGCTGCCCCAGATCGATCAGCCCTTGGCCGGGATCCGCGCGCTCGGCATGGGCCACGTGATCGCCGGCGCCGGGGCCGGCCGGGCGCTCGCCCTGCACGGCGCGGACGTGCTGAACCTGTGGCGCACCAACGAGTTGGAACACGACGTCACCTACATCACGGCCAACGTCGGCACCCGCTCGGCGACCATCGATCCGCGCGCCGATTCTGGTGTTGTCACTAGTCTTCTGGCCGGCGCGGATGTGTTCTACGCGAACCGGCGGCCCGGCTATCTGGAGCAGATCGGCGTCTCGGCCGAGCAGGCGGCGGCGGTCCGGCCGGGGATCGTGCACGTCACGGCGTCGCTGAACGGCGAGCGCGGGCCGTGGGCCGGCCGGGTCGGCTTCGACCAGACCGCCGGCAGCCTGGTCGGCATGATGAACCTGGAGGGCGACGCCGCGGGCCCGGCGTTGCCGCCGATCCTGGTTGTGAACGACTACATCGTGTCCTGGCTGATGGCCACCGGCGCGGCCGAGGCGCTGGCCCGGCGGGCGGTCGAGGGCGGCAGCTACCGGGTGCACGTGTCGCTGACCAGGGCCGCGCTGTGGATCCTGAGCATGGGCGTCTTCGACAAGGGGTACGCCGCCGAGGTCGCGGGATCCGTTGAGGAGCACCGGTACCTGGACCCGGAGACGTTCACTGTGGACACTCCGCTGGGCGAGTACCAGGGCGTCACCGAGCAGGTGCGGATGTCGCTGACCCCCGGCCGCTACGCCGTGCCGCTGGTGCCGCGAGGGTCGTCCCGGCCGCAGTGGCTCTGACCGAACAGGTGAGTTCCACCGGATCCGAGGGTAGGGGCATGTCCGGCGGTCCGGTTCCGAGCTAGGCTCGGAGCCATGACCGATGTCCTCTCGGAGATTCCGGCTGTCGTCGACCGGCTGCGCGCCGCGTTCCGGACCGGGCGCACCAAGCCGCTGTCGTGGCGGCGCGAGCAGCTCGCCGCGCTGCGGGCCATGCTGACCGAGCAGGAGGACGCGTTCGCCGAAGCGCTGTGGGCCGACCTGCGCAAGAACGGCGACGAGGCCCGCCGTACCGAGATCGGCTTCATCTGCCGGGAGATCGACCACACCCTGGAGAACCTGGACGCCTGGGTCGCGGCCGAGGACGTCGAGCTGCCGTCGAACCTGCTGCCCGGGCGCGGCACCGTCGTGCGGGAGCCGCTCGGGCTGGTGCTGATCATCGGGCCCTGGAACTACCCGCTGCACCTGGCCCTGGCCCCGCTGGTCGGCACGCTGGCCGCCGGCAACGCCGCCGTGGTCAAGCCGAGCGAGCTGTCCCCGGCCACCACGGCGGCGATCGCCCGCTACGTGCCGCAGTACCTCGACCCCGAGGGCGTCGCCGTGGTGGAGGGCGCGATCCCGGAGACCACCGCGCTGCTGGAGCAGCAGTTCGACCACATCTTCTACACCGGCAACGGCATCGTCGGCCGGATCGTGATGACCGCGGCGGCCAAGCACCTGACGCCGGTCACCCTCGAACTCGGCGGCAAGAGCCCGGTGATCGTCGACGCCGACGTCGACCCGGCCGTCGTCGCCGAGCGGCTGGTGCGCACCAAGTTCCTCAACGCCGGCCAGACCTGCGTCGCCCCCGACTTCGTGCTGGCCGTCGGCGACATCGGGGCCAAGCTGGAGCCGGCGCTGGCCGAGGCCGTGCGCGCCCGGTTCGGCGACCAGCCGGCGGACAGCCCGGTGTACGGGCGCATCGTCAACGAGCGGCACTTCGACCGGCTGAGCAAGTTGCTGCCCAGCGGCCGGGTGGTCGTCGGCGGGCAGACCGACCGCGACACCAAGTACATCGCGCCCACCGTGCTGGCCGACGTGGCGCCGGACGCGCCGGTGATGGGCGAGGAGATCTTCGGGCCGATCCTGCCCATCATCTCCGTGCCCGACCTCGACGCCGCCATCGCCTTCGTCACCGGCCGGGACAAGCCGCTGGCGCTGTACGCCTTCACCGAGTCCGAGGCGGTCCGGGAGCGCATCCTCACCGAGACCTCCTCGGGCGCGGTCGGCTTCGGGTTGCCGGTGCTGCACATCTCGGTGCCGACGCTGCCGTTCGGCGGGGTCGGGGAGAGCGGCATGGGGCGCTACCACGGCAAGTACTCCATCGACACCTTCAGCAACCTCAAGGCCGTGCTGGACCAGCCGCTGTCGTGAAATTCGCTTGTACGCCCGGCTAGCCTCGGGGCGTGCCCGAGGCTGCCGAGCTGTACAACGCGATGAACCCGTGGTCGGGTCGGTCGGACGATCGGTTCTATCTCGACCTGGTGCTGGGTGCTCCGTCCGTGCTGGATGTGGGCTGTGGGACGGGAACCTTGTTGTCGCAGGCCCGATCGGCCGGGCATCGCGGCCGGCTCGTCGGCGTCGACCCCGATGCCGACATGCTGGCGCAGGCCCGTCGCCACGCCGACATCGAGTGGATGCACGGTGACATGTCCACGGTTTCCTTGGCCGGCTTCGATCTCGCCGTGATGACCGGGCACGCCTTTCAGTGCCTGCTCACCGATGACGACGTGCTGGCCACGCTGCGCGGCGTGCGGGACGCGTTGGAGCCGGGCGGGCGGTTCGTGTTCGAGACCCGCAATCCCCTTGTGCGGGAATGGGAACGCTGGTCCGAGTCCGGTTACGACTTCCCGTGGGAGGGCAAGTCGGTTCGGGTTTTCTACGAGGTGCAGCCGATCGTCGGCGATGTTGTTGATGTGGTGGAGAACATCGTCGCCGACGACTGGAAGCGGGCCGACCGGGGGCAACTCCGCTTCATCTCGGCCGAACGCCTGTCCGATCTAGTGGTCGAGGCCGGGTTGGTTCCCGTTGCACAGTACGGCGATTGGGAGCGCGGGCCACTGACGCCGGACAGCCCGGAGATCATCTCAGTGGTGCAGAAGGTCGAGCGATAGCTGCCACAGGCGGGCCGCGTGGTCCGGGTCGAGCGCGTGGGCGGCGACGCCCCGGCGGATGCCGGGCTGGTGCGGGCCGGCCTCGGCGCAGTCCTCGAAGTACTTGCCCGTCACGCCTTCCACCAGTGGCGAGGCGGCCAGCAGGACCGATGTCGCCGCACCCTGCTCGATCGTCTTCCACGACACGTCCGTGCTCTTCGCGTCGAAGGAGGTGGGGCTGTTGCCGATGTCCCCGATGTGCCGCCCCAGGTTCGTGCTGGTGATCCGGCCCGGGTTGAGGGCGTTCACCGCGATGCCCGGCCAGCGCTTGGCGGCTTCGACCGCGAACAGGACGTTCGCCGTCTTCGACTGGGAGTAGGCCTGCCACGGGTCGTACGGGTGGTGTTCGAAGTTCGGGTCGTCCCAGAGCACGTCGCCGTTGATGTGGCCGACCGAGCTCACCGCCACCACCCGCGCGCCCTCGGCGAGGCGGTCGCGTAGGCCCGTGGCCAGGGCGAAGTGTCCGAGGTGGTTGGTGGCGAACTGGAGCTCCCAGCCCTCCTTCGTGCGCCCCAATGGGGTGGCCATCACGCCCGCGTTGAGGACGAGGATGTGCAGCGGGCCTTGCCAGGCTTGAACGAAGGCTCGGACCGAGGCCTGGTCGGCGAGGTCCAGCGAGGCGGCGGTGGCCCCGATCTCCTCGGCGACCTTCGTGCCGGCGGCGAGGTCGCGGACCCCGATCGTCACCTCGGCACCGGCCTGCGCCAGCACCCGAGCCGTCTCGCGGCCGATGCCCGACGCGCCGCCGGTCACGACGGCCCGCTGGCCGGTCAGATCGGCCCCGGCCAGCACCTCCTCGGCCGTGCTGAGCGCCCCGAACGGTGTGGTGATCACAGCTCCCCCTAAGCGGAGTCAGTTCCGGTTACCCTCGCGAAGGTAACCGGAACTGGTTCCGCTTGCAAGGCTGGTGCGTCACACGTCGATGTACACGCGCCCTATGCCGTCGGTGACCGCCTCTTCCACCAGCGCGTCCGGCCCCAGCACCTCGGCCGCGAACCTCGCCAGATCGCTTCGCGCCGGCCCGAGTCGCAGTCGCGGCGACAGCTCGCGCCAGCGGTGCGTGTACCAGATCGCCGGCGTGACCAGGCCGTCCTCGTCCAGCCGCTCGCCGTCCAGGAGCACCAGCAGACACCGGAAGTCCGGGCCGAGATCGGCCAGACCCGTGCGCAGCCGGCCCAGCTGCCACGCCCCGGCCGTGATCAACTGCGCCGCCCGCTCACGGTTCGCCAGCCGGCCGAGGAACAGGACCTGGCCCAGCCGCGAGTACAGCGGCACCTCGTCCACCGACTCGATCGGCCGCCGGAACCCGGCGACGTCGTCCAGCCCCTCGTCGGCGACCAGCCGGTCGAAGTCCGCCCGAAACCGTGGATCCGGCTCGATCACCGCGACTCGCGGAACGCCTGGAGGATCTGCTCGGCCGCCAGCGTCGCGGTCAGCTGCCCGTCCCGCACCCGTCGCTCCAGCTCGGGCACCAGCGTCCGGACGGCCGGATCTCCGTGCAGCGAAGCCAAAAGCTGGTCGTGGACCATGGACCACGTCCAGTCGACCTGCTGCTGCCTGCGACGACTGGCCAGCTCACCGGACGCGTCCAGCCCGGCCCGGTGCGCACGCACGGTCTCCCACACGACATCGAGCCCGTCGCCGGTGAGACCGCTGCACGTCAACACCTTCGGCGCGCCGGCGGGCCCGCGAAGCAGACGCATGGCCCCGGTGAGTTCCCGGGCGGCCTTGCGCGCGTCCTGCTCGTGCGGGCCGTCGGCCTTGTTGACGGCGACCACGTCGGCCAGTTCCAGGACGCCCTTCTTGATGCCCTGCAACTGGTCCCCGGTGCGGGCCAATGCCAGCAGCAGGAAGCAGTCGACCATGTTGGCCACGGCGATCTCGGACTGGCCGACGCCGACGGTCTCCACCAGCACGACGTCGTAGCCGGCCGCCTCGACCAGCACGATGGACTCCCGGGTCGCCCGGGCCACGCCGCCGAGGGTGCCGGAGGTGGGGGACGGCCGCACGAAGGCCCGGTCGTCCACCGACAGCCGGGCCATCCGGGTCTTGTCGCCGAGGATGCTGCCGCCGGTCCTGCTCGACGACGGGTCCACGGCCAGCACGGCGACCCGGTGCCCGGCCTCGGTCAGCTGGGTGCCGAGGCCCTCGATGAACGTGGACTTGCCGGCGCCGGGCACCCCGGTGATGCCGACCCGGTGCGCCCCTCCGGCGTGCGGCAGCAGCTCCACCAGCAGCTGCTGGGCCAGCTCCCGGTGCGCGGGCTTGGTCGACTCCACCAGGGTGATGGCCCGGGCCAGCGTCGTCCGCGAGCCGTCGAGCACGCCCTTGGCGTACTCCTTGACGTCGATGGGCTTACGAGCCATCGGCAGCGTGGTCCAACTGCTCGGCGAGCCGGTCCAGCAGGCCCATGGCGGCCTCGGCGATCACCGTGCCCGGCGGGAAGATCGCGACCGCGCCGGCCTCGTACAGGGCGGCGAAGTCGGCCGGCGGGATGACGCCGCCGACCACGATCATGATGTCCTCCCGGTCCAGCGCGTCCAGCTCCTGCCGCAGCGCCGGCACCAGGGTCAGATGCCCCGCCGCCAGCGACGACACGCCGACGATGTGCACGTCGGCCTCGACGGCCTGCCGCGCCACCTCCGCCGGCGTCTGGAACAGCGGGCCCACGTCCACGTCGAAGCCGAGGTCGGCGAACGCGGTGGCGATCACCTTCTGGCCGCGGTCGTGCCCGTCCTGGCCCATCTTGGCCACCAGGATCCGCGGCCGCCGGCCCTCCTCGCCCTCGAACTCGGCGACCCGCGCCAGCACCTCGGACACGTTGCCGCCGGTCCCGGCCTCGTCGCGGTACACGCCGGAGATGGTACGGATCTGCCCGGCGTGCCGCCCGTACACCTTCTCCAGCGCGTCGGAGATCTCGCCCACGGTGGCCTTGGCCCGGGCCGCGTTCACGGCCAGCTCCAACAGGTTCCCCTCGCCGCCGGCGGCCCGGGTCAGCGCGGCCAGCGCGTCCTGAGTGGACTGTTCGTCCCGCTCCTCGCGCAGCCGCCGCAGCTTCTCGATCTGCTGGGCCCGCACGCCGTGGTTGTCGACCTTGAGGACCTCGATCTGCTCCTCGGCGTCCAACCGGTACTTGTTCACGCCGATCACCGGCTGCCGGCCGGAGTCGATGCGGGCCTGGGTGCGGGCCGCCGCCTCCTCCACGCGCAGCTTGGGAATGCCGGCGTCGATGGCCTTGGCCATGCCGCCGGCCTGCTCGACCTCGGTGATGTGGGCCCAGGCCTGCCGGGCCAGGTCGTAGGTCAGCCGCTCCACGTACGCGCTGCCGCCCCACGGGTCGATCACCCGCGTGGTGCCCGATTCCTGTTGCAGCACAAGCTGGGTGTTGCGCGCGATGCGGGCCGAGAAGTCGGTCGGCAGGGCCAGCGCCTCGTCCAGGGCGTTGGTGTGCAAGGACTGCGTGTGCCCCTGGGTGGCGGCCATGGCCTCGACGCAGGTGCGCGCGACGTTGTTGTAGACGTCCTGAGCGGTCAGCGACCAACCCGAGGTCTGCGAGTGCGTGCGCAGCGACAGGGACTTGGCGTTGCGGGGATCGAACGTCTTCACCAGCTTCGCCCACAGCAGCCGCGCGGCCCGCAGCTTCGCCACCTCCATGAAGAAGTTCATGCCGATGGCCCAGAAGAACGACAGCCGCGGCGCGAACTTGTCCACGTCCAGCCCCGCGCCGACGCCGGCCCGCAGGTACTCCACGCCGTCGGCCAGGGTGTAGGCCAGCTCCAGGTCGGCGGTCGCGCCGGCTTCCTGGATGTGGTAGCCGGAGATGGAGATCGAGTTGTACTTGGGCATCCGCTGGGAGGTGAACGCGAAGATGTCCGAGATGATCCGCATCGACGGCTGCGGCGGGTAGATGTAGGTGTTGCGGACCATGAACTCCTTGAGGATGTCGTTCTGGATGGTCCCGGCCAGCTGGTCGGGCGCCACCCCCTGTTCCTCGGCGGCCACGATGTACAGCGCCAGCACCGGGAGCACCGCGCCGTTCATGGTCATCGACACGCTCATCCGGTCCAGCGGGATGCCGTCGAACAGCTGGCGCATGTCGTAGATGGAGTCGATGGCCACGCCGGCCATGCCCACGTCGCCGGCCACCCGGGGGTGGTCGCTGTCGTAGCCGCGGTGGGTGGCCAGGTCGAACGCCACCGACAGGCCCTTCTGGCCGGCGGCCAGGTTGCGCCGGTAGAAGGCGTTGGACTCCTCGGCGGTGGAGAAGCCGGCGTACTGCCGGATGGTCCACGGCTGGTTCACGTACATCGTCGGGTACGGCCCGCGCAGGTACGGCGCGACACCCGGGTAGGTGCCCAGGAAGTCCAGGCCGGCCAGGTCCTCGGCGGTGTACAGCGGCTTGACGCCGATGCCCTCGGGGGACTCCCACACCAGCGCGTCGGTGTCCTTGCCGGTGGCCTCGTGCAGCGCCTTGCGCCAGTCGTCGGCGCCGCCCGCGACCTCCGGATCGCCGAGCGGCACGTCGGCGAAGTTCGGGATCATTTCGTCCCCTCCAGCTGACCATAGGTCGTGTGCAGCACGGAAAGCGCGTCGCAGCCGACGAAGATGAACGCGTCCGCGCCGGTGTCGGCCCACTTCTTGGGGCTGCCGGCCAGGAACACGTGCTTCGCGCCGGCCTTCTTCAGCGCGGCGACCGCGTCGGCAGCCTGGTCCGCGTAGAGCTTGTCGGACGAGCACACGCAGGCGACACCGCCGGGGAAGTCCTCGACGGAGCCGGCCGGCGTCTCGAGGCCGCCGGCGTTGAACAGGTTGGCCGCGAACGTCGACCGTCCAGTGTGGACGGCCACCGGGCCGATCGTCGCCAGGTAGATCTGCGGCCGTGCGCCGGTTTCCGCCAGCTGGGCGTCCGAGCGGTCCCGCAGCTCCTCGAACGCCTGGGCGTAGCGGACTCGCGGCAGGCCGCCGGTGGCGACCGGCGGCAACGGCTTGCGCTGCACCGGCTTCTCGGCCAGGTTGGGGAACTCTGACACGCCGGTCAGGGCGTCCTCGCGGTGCGCGATGTTCTGCTCGCGACGCTGCCAGGTCTGCTCAAGTCGTTCCCGCACCAGGGGAAACGCCTCGACGGCGCCGCCGGCCCGCTCGATCTCCTGGAACCAGGCCCAGCCGGCGCGGGCCAGGTCGTCGGTCAGCCGCTCCACGTACCAGGAGCCGCCGGCCGGGTCGATCACCTGCCCCAGGTGCGACTCCTCCAGCAGCAGCGCCTGCGTGTTGCGGGCGATGCGCCGGGAGAACTGGTCCGGCAGGCCGATCGCGGCGTCGAACGTCTGCACGGTCACGGCGTCCGCGCCGCCGGTGCCGGCGGCGAAGCAGGCCAGGGTGGTGCGCAGCATGTTCACCCACGGGTCCCGCTGCGTCAGCATCGCCGACGACGTCACGGCGTGCTGCCGCTGGGCCACGGGCGCGCCGCTGACCTGGGTGACCCGGGTCCACAGCCGGCGCGCGGCGCGCAGCTTGGCGATGGTCATGAACTGGTCGGCCGTTGCCGCGTAACGGAATTCCAGCAGATGGGCCGCTGTGGTGACGTCGAGGCCGGCGGCGGTCAGGGCTCGCAGGTAGGTCACGCCGGCGGCGATGGAGCAGCCCAGTTCCTCGGCGTCGCTGCCACCGGCGTCGTGATAGGGCAGCGCGTCCACGACGATCGCCTGCAGCTTGGGATGGGTCCGCGAGGTCCGCACCGCCAGCTCGACGGCCGCGTCCAGGTCGGGGGCCGCGCCGGTGCGGGCGTGCACGCCGAGCGGGTCGATGCCGAGATTGCCGATCGCGGCGCTGGGCTGCACGTCCAGCACCTCGAAGTAGGCCTCGGCGGCGGCCGCGAACTCCGGGCCCGCGTCCAGCACGACACCGGCCAGGTCCAGGTACACGCCGTTGAGGGCGTCGCCGAGCTGGTCTATGGGCACCGCGCCGTCGCCGAGCACCAGCCACGTCGAGCTGGCGCCGCACTCCAGGTCAGCCAGCACCTCGCGGTTGGTCAGGGCCGGATCCGGGTCGGCGTGCCGCTGCCGGACGTCCCAGCCGCCGGCCGCCGAGCCCTGCGGGCTGCCGCCGCGCACGTACGGGGCGATGCCGGGGAAACCGGCGGCCGGGGCGTCGTCGTCGGCGGTGTAGAGCGGGCTGATGGTGATTCCGTCGTAGGTGGCGGTGGCGAGCAGGTCCTCCGGGGAGTCGTGGTGCTCGTCCTCGCCGAGCACCCCCGACTTGCGCAGCACTGCCTCCACCGACCGGCGCCACTGCGCGCGGTCCACCTGCGGGAACTCGCCGGCCAGCGGCAGTTCCGCCGGTCCGGTTTTGGACGGCGTCGTCATGCGAACCGATGGTAGGGGAACCCGCTAAACCGAAGCTTGTGAACTAAGTCGCTCTAGTGATTCAACTGGTTCGTTCAAGAACCCGCGAGTCCCGCTCTCGGGCAACTGAATGTCGAGTTCCGAAACTCGCATCATGATTGCCGGAGAGCGGGACTCGCGGTGTTCAGTGGGACAACCAGATGGCGGTGTCGGCGGGGAGGCGGCCGTCCGCGAGGGGACCGCTGGCCAGCAGGATCTCGGTGTGCTCGGGCAGGTCGACGGTGGCCCCGGACAGGTTGACCACGCAGGTGAAGTGGTCGTCCCGGGCGAACGCCAGCACCCCGTCCGAGGACGGCAGCCAGGTCAGCGTCCCGTCGCCCAGCGACGGCAGCTCACGGCGCAGCCGTAATGCCTTCTGATAGAGCCGCAGCATCGAGTTGTCGTCGGCGCCCTCGGCGGCCACCGTGTACTGGGCCCAGTCGCCCGGCTGCGGCAGCCAGGTGTCGCCGCCGCCGAAATCGTACGGCGCCGACTCTCCGCCCCACGGCAGCGGCACGCGGCAGCCGTCCCGGCCCGGGTCGGCGCCGTTGGTGCGGCTGAACACCGGGTCCTGACGGGCTTCGTCCGGCAGGTCCTCCACCTCGGGCAGCCCCAGCTCCTCGCCCTGGTAGACGTACACGCCGCCGGGCAGCGACAGGCTCAGCAGCGCCGCCGCCCGGGCCCGTCTGGTGCCCAGCTCCAGGTCGGTCGGCGCGCCCTGCTGCCGGTCGGCGAAGCTGAACGAGGTGTCGGCCCGGCCGTACCGGGTGACGTGCCGGGTGGTGTCGTGGTTGGACAGCACCCACGTCGCCGGCGCGCCGACCAGGGCGTGCGCCTCCAGGGTCGAGTCGATCACGGCGCGCAGCTTGTCGGCCTCCAGCGGGCAGGACAGGAAGTCGAAGTTGAACGCCGAGTGCAGCTCGTCGGGCCGCAGGTAGCGGGCGAACCGCTCCTGGTCGGGCAGCCACATCTCGCCGACGAACACCCGTGGGTCGGGGTAGGAGTCGGCGATGCGCCGCCATTCCCGGTAGATCTCGTGCACCCCGTCCATGTCCGAGAACGGCAGTTGTCCCTCAGTGCGCCCGTGCACGTCCGGCAGCGCGCCGTCCTTGACCAGGCCGTCGGCCACGTCGATGCGGAAACCGTCCACCCCGCGGTCGAACCAGAACCGCAGCACCTCGCGGAACTCCTGGCGCACGACCGGGTTCTCCCAGTTCAGGTCGGGCTGCTCCGGGGCGTACAGGTGCAGGTACCACTCGCCGTCGGGCACCCGGCTCCAGGCCGAGCCGCCGAACCGGGACTGCCAGTCGTTGGGCGGCTCGGGGCTGGCCGGGCGGAACCAGAACAGCTCCCGCTGCGGCGAGCCCGGACCGGCCGCCACCGCCTCCTTGAACCACCGGTGCTGGTCGGAGCAGTGGTTGGGCACGATGTCGATGATCACCTTCAGGCCCAGGCTGTGGGCCTCCTCGATGAACTTCTCGGCCTCGGCCAGCGTGCCGAACGACGGCTCGATGTCCCGGTAGTCCGACACGTCGTAGCCGGAGTCGGCGTTCGGCGACGGGTACCACGGGCACAGCCAGATCGCGTCGACCCCCAGGCCGGCGATGTGCGGCAGGTGCTGGCGCAGCCCGGTCAGGTCGCCGGTGCCGTCGCCGTTGCCGTCGGCGAAGCTGCGCACGTACACCTGGTAGATGGACGCACCACGCCACCACGCCGATCCACTTTCGGTCACATTGTCTCCTCAGCCCTTGACGCTGCCCGCGGTGAGGCCAGCAAGGATGTTCCGTTGGAAGATCAGGAAGAGCACGATCGTCGGCACGCTGGCCAGCACCAGCCCGGCCAGGATCAGGTTGATCGGGGTGTCCGGGGCGAACCGCTGCAGCGCGACCGACAGCGTCTGCGCCTGCGGGTCGGAGAACACCAGCAGCGGCCAGATGAAGTCCTTCCACGCGGTGACGACGGACAGGATGGAGACCACGCCCAGCACCGGCCGCGACAGCGGCAGCACCACCCGCACCATGGTCTTGATCGGCCCGGCTCCGTCCAGAGTGGACGCCTCGATCAGCTCGCCCGGGATCTGGTCGAAGAACCGCTTGAGCAGATAGATGTTGAACGCGTTGGCCGCGCCCGGCAGCCAGATGGCCAGCGGGTTGTTGACCAGGTTCACGCCCAGCAGCGGCACGTCGGTGATGGTCAGGTAGGTCGGCACCAGCAGCGCGGAGGTGGGCAGCATCAGCGTGGCCAGCATCATGCCCAGCACCACGTTGCCCAGCTTGGGCTTCAGCTTCGACAGCGCGTACGCCGCCGGCACGTCCACCGCCAGCTGCACCAGCCACGCGCCGACCACCACGATGATCGTGTTGAGGAAGAAGTGCGCGAGGCTCATGAAGTCCCAGGCCTCGCCGTAGGTGCCGAAGTTGGGGCTCTGCGGCAGGATCGTCGGTGGCACCCGGGCCAGTTCGGTCGCGGACTTCAGGGCGCCCAGCACCAGCCAGATCAGCGGGAACACGAACGCGGCCGTGAAGGCGACGGCGACGATGGTGAAAACCGTCCAGTAGACGGCTTTCCCGCGCGGGCTGCGCAGCTGGGACGGCGACACGAGAGTGCGCATCAGTCGGCCCTCCTGGTCAGCCGGACGTAGAACAGGCCGAACACCCCGAGCACCACGAACAGCAGCAGGCTCAGCGCGCTGGCCGTGCCGAAGTCGTTGTAGAAGAAGGCGTACTTGTACAGCAGCAGCAACACGGTGACCGTGGAGTCGCCGGGCCCGCCGCCGGTCATGATGTACGGCTCGGTGAACACCTGCATGGTGGCCACGATCTGCAGCAGCAGCATCACCAGCAGCGCGAACCGGGTCTGCGGGATCGTGACGTGCCACAGCCGCCGCCACAGGCCGGCCCCGTCCAGCTCGGCCGCCTCGTACAGGTCGCCGGGAATGGTCTGCAGCGCGGCCAGGTAGATCAGCGTCGCCGAGCCCATGTTGGCCCAGGTGGACACCAGCACCAGCGACAGCATCGCCGTGGTGGGGGAGTCCAGCCAGCTCAGGGCGGGCAGCCCGACCGCGTGCAGCGCGGTGTTGAACAGGCCCGGACCGGGGTCGTAGAACCACTTCCACAGCAGCGCCACCACCACCGGCGGCAGCATCACCGGAAGGTAGACCACCAAACGGAAGTAGGCCTTGCCGTGCCGGAGTTCGTTGAGCAGCACGGCCACCGCGAACGGCACCGCGAAGCCGAACACCAGCGCCAGCCCGGTGAACAGCAGCGTGTTCTGCCAGGCCTCCCAGAACTGCGGGTCGGCGAACAGCTTCTGGAAGTTCTCCAGGCCCACCCAGGTCGGCGCGGTGATGAAGTTGACCTGCTGGAAGCTGAGCAGCACGCCGCGCACGATCGGGTACCAGGAGAAGCCGGCGAACACCAGCAGGGCCGCGCACAGCAGGCCGTAGGCGGTGATGTTCTCCCGCAGGCGGCGCCGGAGCCGGCCCGTCGGCCGCACCCCGAGCGCGGCCGACGGCAACCGGACGGCGGTGCTCACTTCACCGTCGCGAGCACGGAGTTCACCTTCTGGCTCGCGTCGGAGAGCAACTGGTCGAAGTTCGCGTCCTTGTTGGTGAGCACCGTGGACATGACGGTGTCGAGGATCGCGTAGACCTGCTGGGCGTTGGGCGGCTCCAGGCTGCCCTTGAGCTTCTGCGCGCCGTCCAGGTACGGCTTGTAGTTGCTGACCGGCACGGTCGCGTACTTCTCCTTGGCGGCCTGCTGCTGGTCACGCACGGTCCCGGTGTACAGGTCCGGCACCGGCGGCACCGGCAGGCCGACCGGCTGGCCCTGCTCCTTGTAGGTGTTGAGCACCTCGGAGTTGACCCGCTCCGGGTTCAGGTACTTCCACTGGATCCAGGTCAGGCCGGCCTTGATCTGCGCGGGCGTGGCCTTGGGGTTGATCATGTACCCCTCGCCGCCGATCAGCGTGCCGGTGCCGGGCATCGCGCCCAGGCCGTAGTCGCTGTAGTTGCCCTTGAACTGGTTGACCAGGGTCGGGATGTTGTCCGGCGCGGCCAGGTACATGCCCAGCTGGCCGGCGCCCATCATGCGCTGCACGTCCTCGATCTGCAGCAGCTGCTTGCTGCCCATCGAGTTGTCGGTCCAGCGCATGTCGTGCAAGGTCTGCAGGGCCGCCTTGCCCTTGGCGTTGTCGAAGTCGGCCTTCCAGGTGCTGCCGTCCTTCTTGGCGATGTCCCCGCCCTCGGCGTACATCCAGGCGGTGAAGTGCCAGCCGCCCTGGTTGTTGGCCGAGTAGTCGGCGAAGCCGACGGTGTTGTTGCCGAGGTCGGCGATCTTCTTGGCGTCGGTGCGGACGTCGTCCCAGGTGGTGGGCGGCTTGTCCGGGTCGAGGCCGGCCTTGGTGAACAGGGTCCGGTTGTAGAGCAGGCCCATCGAGTAGTTGGCGGTGGGCAGCCCGTAGACGTGGCCCTGCGCGTCCTTGAACACGTCCAGCAGCGCGGGCTGGATGTCGCTGACGTGCGGGACGTCCTTGACGTAGTCGGTGATGTCCGCGGCCTGGTGGCGGGCGATCAGGTTGGCCGGGTCGGTGAAGTAGACGTAGAAGACGTCCTCCAGCTGGCCGCCGGCCAGCTTGGCGGAGAACGTCTTGGGGTCCATGAAGCCCTCGTGCGCGGTGACCTTGATGTCCGGGTGGGCCTTCTCGAAGGCGGCCACGTCGGCGTCGAAGATCTTGCGGTCGAACGGCTGGGTCTGCGGCGGCTGGCCGTCGATGGTGATCGTCACCGGCCCACCGGCCTGCTGGTCGGCGCCGCCGCTGCAGGCGGCGGTCAGGCCCACGACCAGGCCGGTGGCCAGCGCTAACGCGGTGGTGGTCCGAAATCTGTCGGTACGCATCAGGCGGTCTCCCCTGACGTTCGGAGTGTGGCGCACACCATAGGTCTTCTGGACACGCAGCCGCAATATGTTGACACGAGATTGCAAGATCGTGACGTGATTGCCCCGAACGGCGTTGTGGGCCGTCGACTCGCCGCAAGTGACTGCAAGCTGCTTGCGCCACCTGTCGTATAGTTGCGGCATGACAAGACGCCTTGCCGAGGTCGCGCAGAAGGTCGGAGTCAGCGAGGCGACCGTCAGCCGCGTGCTCAACGGCAAGCCCGGGGTCTCCGAGGCCACCCGGGCCGCCGTGCTCACCGCGCTGGACGTGCTGGGCTACGAGCGGCCCACCCAGCTGCGCGGTGAGCGGGCCCGGCTGGTCGGCCTGGTGCTGCCCGAGCTGCAGAATCCCATCTTCCCGGCGTTCGCCGACGTGGTCGGGAACGCCCTGGCCCAGCAGGGTTTCACCCCCGTGCTGTGCACCCGCACGGCCGGCGGCGTGTCCGAGGCCGAGTACGTGGAGCTGCTGCTGCAGCAGCACGTGTCCGGGGTGGTGTTCGCCGGCGGGCAGTTCGCCCAGGCCGACGCCTCGCACGAGCACTACCTGCGGCTGACCAACCGGAAGCTGCCGGCGGTGCTGGTCAACGCGGCCGTCGAGGACCTGGCCTTCCCCGTGGTCGCCTGTGACGACGCGGTCGCCGCCGAGCAGGCTCTCGGGCACCTGCTCTCGCTCGGCCACACCCGGGTCGGCATGGTGCTCGGGCCGCCAGACCACATGCCCTCGCGCCGCAAGCAAGCGGCGTTCCTCGCGCATGCCGCCCGCGCCGGCGTGGAAATCCCCGACGACGCCATCCAGCACACCATGTTCTCGCTGGAAGGCGGTCACGCGGCGGCGGCCAAGCTGCTGGGCCAGGACATCACCGGCATCGTCTGCGCCAGCGACCCGCAGGCCCTCGGCGCCATCCGGGCCGTCCGCCGCAAGGGCCTCACCGTGCCCGGCGACGTCTCCGTGGTCGGCTACGACGACTCGGCGTTCATGAACTGCATCGACCCGCCGCTGACCACCGTCCGCCAGCCCATCGAGGCCATGGGCCGGGCTGCCGTGGAGCTCCTGGTCAACCAGATCGAGGGCGCCGCCGTGTCGACCGAGGAGCTCCTCTTCGAGCCCGAACTGGTGGTCCGCGGCTCCACCGCCCCCGCCCGCCCCTAGAACCCCCCGCGAGTCCCGCTCTGGGGCAACTGAATGTCGACTTTCGGACTGTCGGAACTCGACATTCGATTGCCTGAGAGCGGGACTCGCGGGCGTGTCAGGCGAGGAGGCGGTGGATGTCGGTGGTGGCTGAGGGGTAGGTGTGGGCCAGTCCGGCGTTGGCGAAGGTGACGCAGTCGTCGGTGTAGGGCGGGGCCATGAAGGTGCCGAGCAGGGTCCACTCGCCGGTGGTCTCGGTCGCCTGCCAGACGCCGGCCGGCACCGCGACCTGGGGACGTTGGCCGGCGGCGAAGTCGATGCCGAGGACGGGCCGGGTGATCGTGCCGTCGGGGTGCAGCAACAACATCCGGGCCGGCGCGCCGGCGTGGAAGCTGTAGATCTCGGGGTGCGCCAAGCGGTGCAGGGCCGAGAACTCCGGCGACCTCAGCAGGTAGTAGATGGCGGTGCCGTTGGCGTCCCGCCAGGTCTGCGCCCAGTGCCCGCCCTCGACGGGCAGCGGCTCAAGGCCGAGCGCCCGCACGATGTCGGCTACCACGCCGGCCTCACCGACATGCCGCCGTCGACGGTCAGGTTCTGGCCGGTGATCCAGCGCGACAGGTCGGACGCGAGGAACACACAGGCGTCGCCGACGTCCTCGGGAGTGCCGAGCCGGCCCAGCGGGGCATGCTCGGTCCAGCTGGCCACGCCCTCGGGCCACGCATCCTCGATGCCGGGGCGGGAGATCAGGCCGGGGGAGACGGCGTTGACGCGGATGCCGTGCGGCCCGTACTCCAGCGCGGCGGCCTTGGTGTGCATGAGCAGCGCGGCCTTGGCCGAGGCGTAGTGGGCGTGGCCGACGGCCGGCAGCGTGCCCTCGATCGAGCCGATGGCGATGATCGCACCGCCGCCCCGCCCGACCATGAGGTTTGCGGCCGCTTTCGTGACGAGAAAGGCCGTGTCGACGGTTCCGGCGAACACCGCCCGCCAGTCGGCCAGCGTCTGCTCGGAAAGCGGCTGCACCGGTTGCACCCCGGCGTTGTTGACCACGATGTCCAGCCCGCCGAGCCGGTCCAGGGTCTCGGCCAGCAGGCGGTCCACCTCGGCCGGCTTCCGCAGATCCGCTTGCACGGCAAGGACATCGGGCTGCGTGGGCGGCCGTGAGCGGTAGTGCGCCATGACCCGCGCGCCGTGCGCGGCCAGCCGGGCGGCGATGCCGGCCCCGATCCCGCCCGTGGCGCCGGTCACCAAGGCCGTCTTGCCTGTCAACATCGTCACCGGGTCAACGTTAGAGTGCCGGGCATGCCCGAGATCGACCCTGTTGAGCTGGAGACGTGCCTGAAGGTGCTCGCGGCGGTGACCAAGCTGCCGGCCGGGCACCCGACGGCCATCCGGGTGCGCAGGGCCTCCTCCCAGATCGCCAAGGAGGCCCGGCGCGAGCGGCGCAGCCAGGCCCGCCGCGCCGTGACGGAGGCCGACCGCGAGGTGACGGCGGCCACCGCGACCGGCTCCCCGGTGCGGATCGACGACGAGACGCAGGGCATCCCGCTGGTGTCCACCACTGTCGGCGCGACCGCCGGCACCCTGCTGCGGCCCCGCTCCTGCTACGTCTGCAAGAACCGGTACACCGAGGTGGACGCCTTCTATCACCAGCTGTGCCCGGACTGCGCGGCGTTCAACCGGGCCAAGCGGGACGCCCGCACCGACCTGACCGGGCGGACCGCGCTGCTCACTGGCGGCCGGGCCAAGATCGGCATGTACATCGCGCTGCGGCTGCTGCGGGACGGTGCGCACACCACCATCACCACCCGGTTCCCCAGCGACGCCGTGCGCCGGTTCGCCGCCATGCCGGACAGCGCCGACTGGCTGCACCGGCTCCGCGTCATCGGCGTCGACCTGCGTGACCCGGCCCAGGTCGTGGCCCTGGCCGACACCGTCGCCGCCGCCGGGCCGCTGGACATCCTGATCAACAACGCCGCGCAGACCGTGCGCCGCTCGCCCGGCTCGTACTCCCTGCTGGTCGCGGCCGAGTCGGATCCGCTGCCCGCCGGCCCGCTGCCGGAGATGCTCACCCTCGGCAGCGCCCACGACCAGCACCCGCTGGCTCTGGCCGGCACCGCGCTCACCTCGCTCGCCGCCGAAGTGACCTCGCTGGCCCTCACCGCCGGCTCCGCCTCGCTCGCCCGCTACGCCGCCGGCACCGCCGTCGACGCCGGCGGCCTCCAGCCCGACCTGGCGTCCGTCAACAGCTGGACCCAGACCGTCGACCAGGTCGACCCGGTCGAGCTGCTGGAAGTGCAGCTGTGCAACCAGACCGCCCCGTTCATCCTGGTCAGCCGCCTCCGCCCGGCGATGGCCGCCGCCGCGGCCCGACGCAAGTACGTCGTCAACGTCTCCGCCATGGAGGGCCAGTTCGGCCGCGGCTACAAGGGCGCCGGCCATCCGCACACCAACATGTCCAAGGCCGCCCTGAACATGCTCACCCGCACCAGCGCCGGCGAGATGCTCCAGGACGGCATCCTGATGACCGCCGTCGACACCGGCTGGATCACCGACGAACGGCCGCACCCGACCAAGCTCCGCCTGGCCGACGAGGGTTTCCACGCCCCGCTGGATCTGGTCGACGGCGCCGCCCGCGTCTACGACCCGATCGTGCGCGGCGAGGCCGGCGAGGACCTGTACGGCTGCTTCCTCAAGGACTACGCCCCGTCCCCGTGGTGAATTCACACGACGTTTTCGCCGGGCGCGAGGCGCGTAACACCGGGTGCCACACCATGTGCGGGTGGCCGGAGACATCAGGGTGCTGTCCCTCTACGAGGGGTTCTTCAGCGGTGGAGCGCGCATTCTGCACAGCGATGTGCTGGCCGGCCTGCATGGCCACGGCCAGCGGCATCGGGTCCTGAGCATCCACGGGCAGGCGCACCGCGAGGCGACGGTGCAGCGGATGCAGGACGACGCCAGCTACCGAAAGCTGGTCGCTGCCGGTCTTTCGGTGTCCGCGCTGCGGGACGGCTTCGCCGGGCCGGTCGACTTCGACGCGGCGGAGCTGGCCGTGTTCGAGCGGGCAATGTCCGATGTGGACGTTGTCCTCACGCTCAAGGAACAGCCGCTGCGGCTGGTCAACCAGGCCGGGGTCGGCGGCCGGCCGGTGATCACCTGCCTGCACCGCTCCGATCCCGAGAACCAGGGGCCGGCACTGGCCGAGCTGCGCACCGCCGTGGACACCGGGGCCATCGCCGCGCTGGTGTGCTGCGCCGAATCGACCCGTGCCGCCTACCAAGCCGCCGGTATCCCGGCCGAACTGCTTGAGGTGATCCCCAACGGCGTCGATCCGCGCCGCTTCCGCCCCGATCGCTGGGTCAGGGCCCGGCTGCGCCGCGCGCTGGGCATCGCCCCCGACGCCCCGGTGATCGCCTTCGCCGCTCGCTACGACCTGATGAAGAACGTGCCCCTGTTCCTGGCCTCCGCCGCGGCTTTCCTTGCCGCGCAACCGAATGCGCACGTCATCATGTGCGGGGCCGGCATGACCGCCGCCAACCCGCACCTCACCGCCGACCTGGCCCTGGTCGGCCTGGAGTCGTCGCCACGGCTGCATCGCCTCGGCGTGCGCGACGATCCTCAGACCCTTTACGCCGCCGCCGACATCGTGGCCCTGACGTCCTCGTTCGGCGAGGCCGCCCCGCTGTGCCTGATCGAGGGCATGATGTGCGGCGCCATCCCGGTCGCCACCGACGTCGGCGACTGCGCCGCCATTGTCGCCGGCTGCGGCCTGATCACCCCGCCCGACCCCGAGGCCATCGCCGCCGCCTGGACCGAAGCCCTCGCCCACCGTGCGCAGTTCGCCCCTGCCCTTCGGGCCAGCCGCACCCACTTCAGCCGTCGTCGCATGATCGCCTCGTACGCCCGCCTCATCCGCCGCGTCCGCACCCCCAGCCGCGTTCCGCTGGCTGCCTAGGCCCTCAGCGGTCGATGACGGCCGGGTGGTTGGGGTCGTCGACCTTGACCACGACGTCGGCCACCGTCCCGGGTTCGACTTCGGCGCGGTAGCGGTCGAAGGCGGGCAGGGTCCAGCGGTCTTCGGCGGGAGTCCGACGCCGGAGGGCGGCGGGGGACAGGTCCAAGTGGACGGTGAGGTCGAAGGGGAGCCAGCGGCCGAGCAGCAAAGCGCCGTCCAGTAGGACGATTCCGCTCGAAGGAAAGTCCACATAGGACGCACGGCTGGCCCGGTCGGTCTCGGCGTTCCATAAGGACGGCAGCACCGAGCCGGAACCGTCGGGGGCGGCGGGATCGAGGACTTCGCGGGCCAGGCCGTTGATGTCGAGCCAGTCGTCGAAGTAGGAGTCGGGATCGGTGCGGCCGCGCTCGAAACGCAACGACGCCGGCCGCAGGAAGTCCTGAGCGGACACGCGAAGCACGGAACGGCCGCGCAACCGCAGGGGATCGACGAGGGCGTCGGCGAGGTCGGCCGGCCGGGCGGCGGGTGCGGCGTCGACCAGAACCCGGAGGCGGGAAGGGGAAAGATCGGCGATGCGGTCGGCGAGCTGGTCGACCAGGACCGGGAAGGAAACGGGGCGAACCTTCACTGCGCCAAGCCCTTGGCCGGGTCGGGGGCGACCGCCGGCGCCGGCTCGGGGTCCTTGGCCGGGCGGGGACCGACGCCGGCGGCGAGCACGGCGCTGTTGGGCAGCCGGATCACGCCGTCGTCGGTCTCCAGCACGACGTACATCAGGCCCATCTCGGTGACCATGCCCAGGTGCGGCCCGCCGAGCGCCCCGGAGTGCACGACGATCTGGTCGCCGATGTTGAACGGCCGGGACACCAGCAGCACCAGCCCGGCGAACAGGTTGCCCAGGGACTGCTGGCAGGCGATGCCGACGACCACGCCGGTCAGGGCGCCGCCGACCAGCAGCTGGCCGATGCCGACGTTGAGCATGCCGAGCGCGGTGACCACGGCGACCTGGTAGCCGACAAGGGAAATCCCCAGCCGGATGATGCCGGCGTGGCTGATCCCGATGTGCGACTGGGTGTGCCGCACGACCATGGTGCCCAGGTTGCGGATGGCCACCACCATCACGCCGAGGAAAACGAAGGCCCCGGCGATGGAGACGATCTTCTGCCAGGCCATCGCGCCGGCGTAGAGGCCGCCGAACACGTCGACGCCGATCACGATCAGGGCCGCCAGCGTCCCGGCGCCGATGGTGCGCTTGGTGTCGGGAAACAGCCGCCGTGCCATGTGCTCTCCTGCCGCCGAACGAGTCAGCCGACAGACTCTCACGCCACCGAGCGGGCCTGCTCGATGACCTCCAGCACGGCGATGGCCTCCTCGGGCGTGACCGGGACATGTCCCTCGCCGCGCACGGCGTCCCGCATCTGGGCGTAGAAGTCCTGGTACGCGCCGGGAACGGAGGTCACGGTCCGCAGGTCGCCGTCCACGCCGAGCCGGCCGGACCGCTCCGCGGGCTCGACGCCCCAGTCGGAACCGCCGGGACGGTTGCCCGCGCGCAGGGCGTCCTCCTGCCCGTCCAACCCGTACTTGGTGAACCCGGCCTTGTCGCCGAGCACCCGCATCCGCGGCCCGAGCTGCGGGGTCACCGCCCCCATCCACAGGTGCGAGCGGACGCCGCTCTTGTGCGTCAGGGCGACGAACGAGTCGTCGTCGACCTGCACGCCGGCGCGGCGACGGTCCAGCTCGGCGTACACCGAGCGGACCGGGCCGAACAGCTGGAGGGCCTGGTCGATCAGGTGCGAGCCGAGGTCGTACAGCGCGCCGCCGGCCTCGGCCGGGTCGCCGAGCTCCCGCCAGCCGGCCTTGGGAGTGGGCCGCCAGCGCTCGAACCGGGACTCGAAGCGGTGCACGGCGCCGAGCTCGCCGGCGTCGATGAGCTGCCTGACGGTCAGGAAGTCGTTGTCCCACCGGCGGTTGTGGAACACCGCCAGCGGCAGGCCGAGCTCGGCGGCCCGCGCGGCCAGCTTGCGGGCCTCCGCCGCGGTCGGCGCGAACGGCTTGTCCACGACCACCGGGAAGCCGGCGTCCAGGGCCGCGGTGGCCAGCGGCACGTGGGTTCGGTTGGGGGTGGCGACGACCACCAGGTCCAGCTCCTCGCTCCAGAGCTGGTCGGCGTGGTCGAGGACGAGGGTGCCGGGGTGGTCCGCGGCGACCTGGGCCTGGCGTTCGGGGTTGGCCGTCACGACGGCGGACAGCCGCAGGCCGGGGGTGGCCGCGATCAGCGGCGCGTGGAACACGGCGCCCGCGATGCCGTAGCCGAGCAGCCCCACCCGCAGATCGGTGCTTGCGTGCATGGCCCGAGTTAATCAACACTGTTGCGTAAATGCAAAGCAAACCCGGAACGAATCACAGACCAGGGGCGAACCTGGGCGCGTTGCGCGACCACAACGCGGCGCTGGTGCTCGACCTGATCCGGCGCCGTGACGGCGTCAGCCGCGTCGACCTGGCGTCGGCCACCGGCCTGACCGCGCAGGCGGTGTCCAAGATCGTGGGCCGGCTGATCGAGGGCGGGCTGGTCGCCGAGTCGGGCCAGGCCGCCCCGACCGTCGGTCGGCCGACCACGCTGCTGCGACTGGTGCCGTCGGCCCGGCACGCCGTCGGCGTCCACCTCGACCGGGACGAGCTGCGGCTGGTGCTGGTCGACCTGGCCGGCCAGGTCGTCGCCGCCGAGCACCGGCCCGGACTGGTCGGCTCGATCGGCGAGCTGGCCGCGCCGATCCGCGCGCTGGCGTCCACAGTGGACCCGAGCACGCTGGCCGGCGTCGGTGTCGGCTGCCCGGGCCCGGTCGACCACCGCACCGGCGTGCTGCACCACGCGAATCGCTTGCCCGGCTGGGAAAACGCCGCGCTCGGTCCGATGTTGACGGCCGAACTGGACCTGCCGGTGATCGTCGACAAGGACACGAACGCGGCGGTGCTGGCCGAGCTGTGGACCACGGACGTGCCGCGGGAAACGGCGATGATCTACGTCGGCACCGGCATCGGCGCGGGCCTGGTGCTGGACGGCAAGGTCTACCGCGGCGGCCGGACCAACGCCGGCGAGTTCGGGCACATGATCAAGGAGCTGGACGGCCCGCTGTGCGCGTGCGGCCGGCGTGGCTGCCTGGAGGCGCTGTGCGGGCCGGCGGCGGTGGTGGCCCGGGCACTGGCGGAGCCGGCCCCGGAAGCCCTGGTGCTGACCCGGTTCGCGCGGCTCGACCACGCCGAGACCGCCTGGGCCGGCGACATTCTCGGCGTGGCCGTGATGGACCTGGTGAACCTGCTCGACCTGGACCGCGTAGTACTGGCCGGACGGGCGGCGCCGCCCTACCTGGACGGCGTGCGCCGAGCCCTGCGCGAAACGGAGGTCGAGGTGACGCTCAGCGGCTGGGGGCCGCAGCTGGTCGCGGTCGGGGCGGCGACGTCACCGCTGGCCGCGTCGCTGACGGCCAGCGACGCGCTCGCGGCTCGACGGGGCTGACCCTGGTGACCGGAGTGGACAGCTGCCACCGGTGCGGCAGCCACAGCGGGTGGCTGACCAGCTGGTCGAGCTGGAAACCGCACTGCCACTGGGTGAACTGCGGCCGGTCCAGCGTCTTGTCCCACTGGGTCGCCTGGGCCAGCAGCAGGTTCACCACGGCCAGCGCGGTGTTGCTGTCGCCGGCGGCCACAATGGACCCGTCGGTCTGGATCCAGGCGGTGCCGTGCGCCGGCTCGTGCTTGGCCAGCCGGCCCATCGCCGGATCGAAGTCCGGGTCGTCCAACTCGGCCCGGGTGATCCGGGCGTCGCGGGCGGCGAGGAAGAACCAGAGGTCCTGGTAGTTGTCCTCGTTCAGGTCCAGATGACCGCCGGGCACCCGGTAGGTGGCCGGGCCGCGCAGCACGCGGTGCGGGTCGTGGAACAGGGCGTCCGGGCGGAGCAGGCCGGTGGCGGGCGGGAAGTCGCCCCACAGCACCGGGCGGGCGTGCGGGCCGGCGGCGCGCTTGGTGACGGCGAGCACCGGGTGCATGCCGCCGTGGGCCACCGGGGCGTAGATGACGCCACCCGGGGCCAGCTGATCGAGCCAGTGCGGCGAGATGCCGGCCACCCCCGCGGTGACCACGATGCGGTCGTACGGGGCGCCCGTGGGGTCGCCGAAGTAGGCCGCGTCGCCGGAGACGGTCGGGACCTCGTCCGGATCGAGTAGACGATCACCGACCGCGACCTGCAATACGCGCTGACCAGCACGGATATCCACCGCGGCGAGAAACTCGTCGGTGTCCGGGCAAGCAGTGTTCTGCTGTTTGATCATGTGAGGCGTACCCCCGAGTGGGTTTCCACTCAAACAGTGTGCCAGACGGGCCAATACCCGCGAACCGGCTGACAGCAGCCGCGGGCCGTCCCACATCCTACGCCCTACCTGGGGATGTTTCTCCACAGAGGGTAGTCAAGGTCATAGTCTCGATCATTTGATCGAGATGAGTTTGCTGAGCACGGTGTGGAACGCCTCGTTGGCCTGCAGGGCGCTGGTTCCGCCGTGCAGGATGCGCGTCAGCGTGCCGGCGCGCAGCGCCAGCAGAAACGTCGCCAGTTGTTTGGGCGGCACCGAGGCCAGTGCCGAGTCCGACGGTAGGACTTTCGCCAGAAGTTCACCGAACGCCGTGGACGCCTCGTCGTCGTGTTGGTCCAAACGGGTGACGAGGGTCGAGTTGTGGATCGCGTGGATGCGGAACTCGAGGATCACCGTGCTCAGCGCGCTGTCCTGCTCGTTGAGCTCCAGCAGCTCCCGGGCCAGGGTGTCCGGCGTCACGTCGCTGGCCGCCAGCACCGCCAGCCGCTCCCGGCGCTGGGTCGCGTACTGGTCGAACACCTCCACCACCAGCTCGTCCTTGCTGCTGTAGTTGGAGTAGAACGCCCCTCGGGTGTAGCCGGCCCGGGCGCAGATCTCGTCGATCGAGGACGCGTGGTAGCCACGCTCCGCGAGGACCTCGACCGCCGCACGGAGTAGTCGAGCCTTCGTGTGCACCCGTTTGCGTGGTGCCGTATCCGGTGCGTGGCTGACGTCACTGTCAGAAAGGCCCATGGCTGACACGATACAGCTCTACACTCAGTACGTCGGTGCATTCAGTGCATTGGTGTATCCAACCCGGAGGGGATTGGCCGTGGCCAGCAGCAAGCAGCCCGCTCGAATCGTCGTTCTCGGTGGAGGCTACGTCGGCCTCTACACCGCGCTGCGCTTGCAGAAGAAGCTGCGTTCCAACGAGGCGTCCGTGACGGTGATCGACCCGCAGCCGCACATGACGTACCAGCCGTTCCTGCCGGAGGCGGCCGCCGGCTCCATCGAGCCCCGCCACGTCACCGTGCCGCTGCGCCGCACCCTGGACCGCTGCCACGTGCGCACCGCCCGGGTCACCGCGGTCGACCCCGACCGCAAGGTCGTCACCGTCAAGACCGAGAGCGGCGCGGTCGACGAGGTCGAGTACGACACCCTGGTCGTGGCTCTCGGCGCCGTCACCCGGCTGCTGCCGATCCCGGGCCTGGCCGAGCACGGCATCGGCCTGAAGACCATCGGCGAGGCCGTCTACCTGCGCAACCACGTGCTCTCGCGGCTCGACCTGGCCGCCAGCACCAGCGACGCCGCCACCCGCCGCAAGCTGCTCACCTTCACCGTCATCGGCGGCGGCTTCGCCGGCGTGGAGGCCCTGGGCGAGCTGGAGGACATGGCCCGCTCGGCGCTGAAGTACTACTCCACCATCGAGCCCAACGACATGCGCTGGGTGCTGGTCGAGGCCGCGCCGCGCATCCTGCCCGAGGTCCGCGAGAGCCTGGGCGAGTACACCGTGGACAAGCTGCGCCAGCGCGGCATCGAGGTGTACCTCAAGACCTTCGCGCAGAACGTGACCAACGGCCATGTGCAGCTGTCCGACGGCACCGAGTACGACAGCGACACGATCATCTGGACCGCCGGCGTCACCGCCAACCCGGTCCTGGCCGAGGCCGGCCTGCCGCTCGACCAGCGCAAGCGCGTGGTGGCCAACGCCGCCATGCAGGTGCAGGGCCACGAGGGCGTGATCTGGGCGGCCGGCGACTGCGCCGCCGTGCCGGACCTGTCCAAGCGCGACGCCGACCCCGAGGCCACCTGCCCGCCGAACGCGCAGCACGCCGTGCGCCAGGCCAAGGTGCTGGCCGACAACATCCTGGCCTCGCTGCGGGACAAGAAGGTCGTCGACTACTTCCACAAGAACGTCGGCGCGGTGGCCAGCCTCGGCCTGCACAAGGGTGTGGCCGACGTCTACAACACCAAGGGCAAGGGCTGGACCGCCTGGGCCGCGCACCGCGCGTACCACGTGGCCAAGATGCCCACCTTCAACCGCAAGGTGCGCATCCTGTTCGGCTGGATCGGCAGCGGCCTGCTCGGCCGCGAGGTCGTCTCCATGGTGCACGTGGCCGAGCCCCGCGCCCTGGACGCCGGCCAGATCTCCAACATGGTCAGCCGCCAGGACTTCGCCAAGAAGTAACGCAGTTCTTCTGTCATGAAGGGCCCTTTCCTGACGTTCAACGTCAGGAAAGGGCCCTTCATGACGTTGGGCGCACGCACACCGTGAGAGGCCGTTAACACTGTGTAGAACAGGAATATTCGGGCGTCCGATCGCGTCGATCGTGACATGATGGTGGCCTCAGACCTTTTTGCTGTGACCGCTGCCGGCGCCCGGTGCCGCCATCGACCGCGGGCGCTGCCGACGGGGGGACCCCACTGATGACACAGACCATGCCGACCACGCACGCGGTGGACAGCCGCGCACCGTCCAGATCGTGGCTGCTGATCGGCATCCTCGTGCTGTCGGCGTTCGTGATGATCCTCAACGAGACCATTCTCAGCGTCGCGCTGCGGGACCTCACGATCGACCTGCGCATCACGACGACCACGGTGCAGTGGCTGACGAGCGGCTTCCTGCTGACCATGGCGGTGGTGATCCCGACCACCGGCTTCATGCTGGAAAGGCTGACGCCGCGCCAGGTGTTCCTGGCCTCGCTGACCGCGTTCAGCCTGGGCACGCTGCTGTGCGCGGTGGCCACGGGTTTCCCGATGCTGCTGGCCGGCCGGATCGTGCAGGCCTGCGGCACGGCGGTGATGCTGCCGCTGCTGATGACCACGGTGATGCGGCTGGTGCCGGCCGAGCGCCGCGGCGCGACGATGGGCACGATCACGATCGTCATCGCGGTGGCCCCGGCCATCGGCCCGACGATCGGCGGCGCGGTGCTGGCCTCGCTGGGCTGGCGCTGGATGTTCGGCGTCGTGCTGCCGCTGTCGCTGGCGGCGCTGGTGATCGGCGCGATCCTGCTGCGCCTGGAGCACGAGACCCGGGCGGTGCCGCTGGACGTGCCGTCGGTGATCCTGTCCGCGCTGGGCTTCGGCGGCCTGCTGTTCGGGCTGTCCGGCAGCGGCGACCCGGCGAGCCAGCCGCTGCCGCCGTGGGTGTCGATCGTGATCGGCGCGGTGGCGCTGGTGCTGTTCGTGTGGCGTCAGCTGCTGTTGCAGCGCGAGGACCGGGCGCTGCTGGACCTGCGGCCGTTCGCGCACCGCAAGTTCACCGTCTCCGTGGTGCTGACCAGCGTGCTGTTCATGTGCCTGATCGGGGCGGCGTCGATCCTGCTGCCGCTGTACCTGCAGACGGTGCTGCACCAGAACACGTTCGTCACCGGCCTTGCGGTGCTGCCCGGCGGCCTGGTGCTGGGCCTGCTGGGCCGGCCGGTGGGCGCGCTGTTCGACAAGGTCGGCGCGCGGCCGCTGGTGATCCCGGGCGCGATCGCCATGGCGGTCGCGCTGTTGCTGTTCGCCACCCTGGGGCCGACCTCGCCGCTGGCCGAGGTGATCGGCATCCACGTGCTGCTGATGGCCGGACTGGGCCTGATGATGACGCCGCTGTTCACCGACGGCCTGAACGACCTGCCGGAGCAGCTGTACTCGCACGGCAGCGCGATCATGTCCTCGTTGCAGCAGGTCATGGGCGCGCTGGGCACGACCCTGTTCGTCACGGTGGCGACGGTGGCCGCGGTCAACGCCGAGGCCGGGCCGGACGCGAACGGCCTGCGGGCGGCGTTCGTCGTCGCCGGCTGCCTGGGCGTGATCGGTGTGGTCGGCTCGCTGTTCGTGCGCAAGCGCGAAGCCGTCGAGGCGTGAGTGATGCGGGGCTCGGCTGAGCCCCGCATCACGGTCACAGCTTGACGGTCTGACTGGCGTCGTTGGCGGTGATGGTCAACGACGCCGGGCCCGGGCGGCAGCGCTGATAGGCCCCGCTGCCCGGATCGAACGCCAGGACGTCACCCCAACGGCATGTGGTGTCCCCGATGTGCACGCCACGGCTGCCGCTCCACGTCACGCTCATCGGGTAGCGCAGCGGCAGTCCCTGGTCGCCAGTCGCCGTGATCTTGTCCTTGGTCACTGTGACGGAGATCCCGTCCAGCACCGGCCGGAACTGGACCTGCGAGGTCACGGTGGTCCAGCCGGTGGAGGCCGGTGGCACGTGGATCCACGGCACGCCCTCGTCGCGGTCCACCCGGACCGGGCCGTTCGCGTCGATCACTTCGGCGTTGTGCGGCAACCATTCGTCCAACATTCGCCGTTCGTTCGGATCGGTCACGCCATGGGTGATCACCACCACCCGGCCGGTCAGTTGCCCCTTCAGGGCGGCGAGTTGCCCGTAGTCGGACGTCCGCAGCGCGCCGGTGGCCGAGTTCAGCAGCACATAGCGGACGCCGTCCCGCACGAACGTCTGGTGATCCGGCCCGAACACGCTCGTCCAGTCGGGCCCCCAGTCCGGGCCGGGGGAGTAGTAGACCGGGAACCGGCCCTGCACGGCGGCGTCGACCTCGGCCTTGGCCTGCCGGGGATCCTGTGTCCCGAGGCCGTCGACCACCAGGAACTTCGGGTGGGACGCGACGACTTCGGCCAGCGCCCGGTCGGTCACGCCGGACAGCACCGCCACCCCACCGTCCGAAGTGGACTGTTCCCGGACGATCGGGTCGATGACCGGCGGATCCGGCGGCACGGTGACCGGCAGCGCCGCCCCGGCGGTGAGGTCGTCGAAGTCCAGGTGCCCGCGGTACTGGGCCCTGGTCGCCTCGATCGCCTCCACGCCGCGCACGGTTATCGGGTACCTCACCGTGGTCGGCACGGTGAAACTCGTTCGCTGCCAACCCTTCCAGGTCACGTGGTCGCCGTACACCGAGCTGTTCTGCCCGTTGGCGTCGGTGATCAGCGCGGCCAGCCACTCGCCCTGGCCGTCGCCGTTGACCGAGACGTCCAGCTGTCGAACGGTCCCGGTGGTGGGGATCGGCGTCGGCGCGCTGGCCACGGCGGTCCGGGTGTCGATCGACTGCGTGAAGTCGAAGCTCAGCCCCAGGGCGTTGCCGGTCTGGCCGGGGGTTGACGACAGCGAGCCGGAACCGCGGGCGGAGCTGAACTTCCAGCCGGTCACGTCGTCGAAACCGGTCACCGGCTGGGTGATCAGGCCGATGCTCACGCCGAACGCCGTCACCCGGTCGCCGACGTGCACGGTGACCACGCCGGTGCCCTGGGCCGCCTTCGGTGTGATGGCCAGCGTGCCGTCCGGGTTGGGGGCGATGTCGACCAGCGAGCGGTCGTAGTCCAG
The DNA here is from genome assembly GCF_018263855.1 of Kutzneria sp. CA-103260. Taxonomy (GTDB): domain Bacteria; phylum Actinomycetota; class Actinomycetes; order Mycobacteriales; family Pseudonocardiaceae; genus Kutzneria. The sequence goes on from NZ_CP073318.1 coordinate 503,651, forward strand.
CTGCACGTCCACGGGATCGATGGCCGCCGAGTCGCCGATCGTGTCGTAGCCGGTGACCTGCACAACACCGGTCTGGCCGGCCAGCAGCGACACGGTGTTCGGGGTGGCGGTGATCCGGGACAGCCTGGGCAGCACCTGGATCCTGCCGGTCTGGACGACGCCCTTCGCGGTCACGGCGACGGTTCGAGAACCGGGCTCGCCGCCGGTGACCAGGCCGTTGCGGTCGGCCCCGAGCCATCTTGGTGTGCCGAGCTCGGCCGGGCCGTACTCCTCGTCGTAGCCGGTCGCCTTGAGCTGCCGGTGCAAGCCCGTGAAGACCTTGTCGCCGGTCTCCAGGTCGATGCCGGTGAGCCGGCCGCTGCCGGCCGCGGCGAACAGGCCGATGCCGTTGCCCACTTGGCGTTCCACGCCGTCCGACGGCACGTTGCGCTGCCAGACGGTCGGCGTGCCGGGATCGCGGCTGACCAGGCTGCTGGAGCCGCCGCCGTCGATCACAACCGCGTTGTAGGCGCCGCGCTGCCGCATGATGACGGCCAGTTGCTGCTCGGTCACGCCCCGGCTGGCGGTGGTCCGCCCGTCGATGACCACCAACTGCATCTTCTTGCCGTCCTGGGAGAAACCGACCGCCGTCTCCGGGTTGAGCGCCGTGTCGTCCAGGGTCTGCAACTGGCCGTCGCGCACCAGGACATCCCGGACGCCCAGCAGCGCCTGCCACGTGTCGGCCGGCTCGGTCCGCGGCTTGTACGTCACCGACACCGGGTCGCCGATGCGAGTCGCGGCAAGCAGATCCGCGTCGGTTCCGGTGCCGGCGAGCACAAATCCGTTGTCCGGAATCGATCCGGCCCCGGAACCGGTGGCGTGCGCGGTGACAATGCCGTTCACCACGGTCAGTTCGTGAACCTTGGTCACGTTGTAGAACGCCCGGGAGGCGGCGCCCCACGCGGGCGTGAACACCACGAGACCGTTCGGTGGCGCCTGTTCCTGGTTCAGGCCGTCCAGCGGGAACGAACCGGCCGGCAGGGTGACCGAGCCGTCCAGGAAAGCGTTGACGATCTTGCCCAGCTTGGCCGTGTCCACGCCGACCGACGGCCGCCACGGCTGCGGATCCGTCCACGGGCCCTTGATGATCTGTCCGTTCGACACCTCGATGCCGCGGGGCGCGCCGGTGTTGTTGATGTCGAAGAAGTCGCCGTTCACACCGGCGAAGGCGTGCTGGCGGGTGGCCATCGCGGTGACTGTCTGAACCTGGCCGACCACCGGCGGCGTCAGCAGGCCGACGGTCAGCCGTGGATCACTCAGATCCGCGGTCAGCACGTTGCCACGCAGCCAGCCGTTGGGGTCGACGCGGCTGAAAGTGGACAGGGTGGTGCCGGGGCCGATCGGCTTCGAGGCGCCGTCGACCTGGACGGGTGGGGGAGGTGTGTCCGCGGTGGCGGAGGGTGGAGTCGTCAGCGTGGCGACGACCAGTAGTGCGGTGAGTGCGGACAGCGGGGTCAGCCTCATGGGGTTGATAATTTGCCCACAGGGTAGTCTTCATGCAAGTTGCTCACCGTTTCGGACCAGCGTGGCATCACGCTCCGCGAACGGCGGCTAGAATCGGGTCCGGGCCGGGCGGTGCCATTTGTCCAGCCCGCACTAGTTTTCACGAGCTTGTAAGGATGGCTGTCGTATGCCCCCGACTCCCGCCTCCGTTGTCGAGCAGTGGCAGAGCCTGCCGAGGACGGTGTTGCAGGACAAGGTCCGCCAGGTGGTCAAGCGCCGGGACGCGGATGCCAAGCAGATCTGGGCCCACGTGCGCGCCGATTCGGTGCTCGCCGCCCAGGTCCGCGGCGCGCTGTCCGCGCTGCGGGCCGAGGTTCGGGGCACCCGCGACGAGGTCATGTGGACGATGTGGATCGACCAGGCCCGGGCGGTGCTCGACGCTTCCCCGGAGAAGTCGGCTCCGCAGAAGGTGACAGCGGAAAAGCTGGCGGTCGAGAAGAAGGCGGCCGCCGAGAAGCCGGTAGCGGATCAGGCGTCGGAGCAGAAGCCGGCCGCGGAGAAGGCCTCGGCGCCGAAGGCGTCCCCAGCGAAGACGGCTCCGGAGAAGCCGGCCGCCGCGGCGACGGAAACGCCCGCGGCCGAGAAGAAGCCCGCGCCGGTGCAGCCCGCCTTCACCGCCAAGAAGTCGGACTCCGAGCCCGAGCCGGCCCAGCAGCTCACCTACACGCCGCCGGCCGACAAGCCCCGCACCGCCCCCGCCGTCGCCCCGGTGATGTTCCAGGCCCCCGGCCACTGACCAAGATCAAGGCGCGTTTCCTGACGTTGAACGTCAGGAAAGGTCCTTTCCTGACACCGGGCCGTCACCCGGCCGGCCGATCGTGGTGGCGGCGGGCGGACCACTAGCCTCGGCCGAATGGGTCATCGGTGGCAGCTGGGGCTGGTGGCCCTCGTGCAGGTCCTGGTGCTGGCGCTGTGGTTCTCCGCCTCGGCGGTGGCCCCGGCGCTGCGGGCGGAGTTCGCGCTGTCCGGGGCGCAGGCCGGTTGGCTGACGGCGACCGTGCAGGTCGGCTTCGCGCTGGGGGCGGTCGGCTCGGCGCTGGCCAACCTGGCCGACCGGATTCCACCGAACGTGTTGATCACCCTCAGCGCCCTGGTCGGCGTGGCGGCGACGGCGGCCCTGGCGCTGCTGGCCCACGACGCCTGGACGGTGCTGGCTCTGCGGCTGCTCACCGGCGTCAGCATGGCCGGCGTCTACCCGCCGGGCATGAAGATCGTCGTGTCCTGGTTCCCGAACGCCCGCGGCTCGGCCCTCGGGCTGCTGGTCGGGGCGCTGGCGGTCGGCTCGGCCGCCCCACAGCTGATCAACGGCCTGAGCACGCTGCCGTGGCGCGGCGTCCTGCTCACCGCGTCGGTGCTGGCCCTGGTCGGCGCGGCGGTGTCGCTGCTGCTGGTCCGATCGGGGCCGGCGATGAGACCCGCTCGCGTTCCCGATCCCCGTTACGTGGCGCGGATGTTCCGCGACCCCCGGCAGCGGCTGGTCAATCTCGGCTACTTCGGCCACATGTGGGAGCTGTACGCCCTGTGGTCGTGGCTGCCGGCCTATCTCGCGGCCAGCAACGCGGTGCACGGCCGCCTGGGCATCGGTGTGGCCGCGTTTGTCGTCGCCGGCCTCTACGGCCTGGTCGGCTGCCTGGTCGCCGGCCTCTGGGCCGACCGCCGCGGCCGCGCCCACGTGGCCATGATCGCCATGCTGCTCAGCGCCGGCTGCGGCCTCGCCTCGGTGCTGGTGTTCGACAACCCCGTGCTGTTCCTGGTGGTGCTGGCCGCCTGGGGCGCGACCGCCGTCGCCGACTCGGCCCAGTTCTCGGCGGCGTTGACCGAGGTCGCCGACCAGGAGTACATCGGCACCGCCCTGACCGCGCAGACCGCCATCGGCTTCCTGGTCAGCGTGCTCACCATCCAGGCCCTGCCGGCGGTCGCCGACCTGGTCGGCTGGCGGCTGGCCGTGCCGCTGCTGGCCGTCGGACCGCTGCTCGGGGCCGCGGCCATGGCCCGGCTGCGAACCCCGGTCAGAGCGTAGCGGCCGGCGGCAGCTGCGCCGGGTCCCCGACCGGCCAGTCGGCCGGGCGTTCGCCCAGCTCACGCAGCTGTTCCAGCTGGAGCCGGCACCACGTGGACAGCCGCGGGTCCTCGATCATGCCCAGCAGCTCCGGCCAGCTCACCCAGCGGGCGTCCTCGACCTCGGCCGGGTCCCGGGCCACCTCGCCGTAGGCCCGCGCCCGGAACACCGGGCACATCTCGTTCTCGACGATGCCGTCCTGCTCGGCGACGTACCGGAACCGCGGCAGGATCAGCTCCACCTGCGCCACGTCCAGGCCCAGCTCGTCCTTGACCCGGCGGCGCACCGCGTCGGCCATCGACTCGCCCTCGGCCGGATGGCCGCAGCAGCTGTTGGTCCACACGCCCGGGAAGGTGGCCTTCGACAGGGCCCGCCGAGTCAGCAGGACCTGGCCCTCGTCGTCGACCAGGTAGGAGGAAAACGCCAGGTGCAGCGGGGTCTCGGCGTGGTGGACCGTCGCCTTGGCGGTGGTGCCGACGTTGTAACCGTCCTCGTCCAGGAGGACCACATGCTCCTGTGCCACGTCCCGAGCCTAGCCCGGCCGCCCGGTGCGAGATCATGTCGGTATGAGCACGTCACCCATCCGGACCGTGGAGATCAGCGACGACACCATCCGGCTCGGCCAGTTCCTCAAGCTCGCCGACCTCGCCGAGGACGGCACGCACGCCCGTGAGCTGCTGGAAGACGGAGAGGTGACGGTGAACGGCCGCGCCGAGAACCGGCGCGGCCGTCAGCTGGTCGACGGCGACGTGGTCGCCGTGGACGGGCAGCGAGCGCGGCTCGCCGCCCGGTCCTGACCGCGCCGGACCTGCTCGGAAGGGGGCTTTCCTGGCGTTGAACGCCAGGAAAGCCCCCTTCCGAGCAATTTTCTACTCGTCGTCCTCGCCCGGACGGGCGTGGTCGGCCTTGCCGGGCGTGGGGTCCCGGTCCATGTCGATCAGCGGATGCCGCTCGGCCCCCTCGGCCGCGGCATGCCGCCCACTCTGCTGCGGGTCGTACTCCCCATGCTTTGTCACCCGTACAGCCTACGGATGTCTCCTCCGCGTGTGTCAGGAACCCGTCAAAGTCCAGGTCGACCGCATAGTGACGGTGTCAACGGGCGGCGCGGACCGGGCCGCGGTGGACTGCACTGGAGGCTATGGACAAGCACCTGCTGGCCGGCGGGTTCGGTTTCCCGCTCGGCTTCGTCGCCGCGATCGCGGTCGCGCTGGGATCGGCCGCGGTCGGCGCGTTCGCCCATCCCGTCGTGGTGCTGGTCGCGCTGGCGGTGGTCACCTTCGCCGTGTCGCTGGCCACGACGCTGCCGGCCGCCCTGGGCACGGCCTTCGTCTGCTGGGGCGTCTACACCGGCTTCGTCCTCGACAGTCTCGGCCAGCTCCAGCTCAACGGCCGTTCCGCGCTGGCGGCTGTGGTGCTGGGCCTGGCCGCCCTGGTCGCGGTCGGCGGGATGGCGGTGCGCCAGCATTTCCGCGAGTCCCGCTCCCGGGCCGCCGTGATCCCGGTCCGGCTCGCGCCACCGATTCGGGGGTAACCCCGGTCACTCTGTTAGTTGTAGCATCGCCGGCATGGTGTGGGTCCTCGGCGGCTACCAGACCGACTTCGCGCTGAACTGGCCGCGAGCCGGCCTTGAGGTGTCCGACCTGGTCGCGGAGGTGGTCCGGGAGACCCTGGTGGACGCCCGGGTCGACCCGAGCCGGATCGGTGTGATCCACCTCGGCAACGCCTTCGGTCAGCTGTTCACCGGCCAGGGGCAGCTCGGCGGCATGCCGGCGACCATGGACGAGCGGCTGTGGGGCGTGCCGGCCACCCGGCACGAGGCCGCCTGCGCCTCCGGCGGCGTGGCCGTCCTGGCCGCGATGGCCGACCTGGAGTCCGGTCGCTACGACAGCGCGCTGGTGCTGGGCGTCGAGCTGGAGAAGACCGTGCCCGGCGATCTGAGCGCCCAGTACCTCGGGGCCGCGGCGTGGGTCGGGCACGAGGGCCAGCAGGCCAAGTACATGTGGCCGCACATGTTCAGCCTGCTCACCGAGGAGTACGACCGCCGCTACGGCATCGACGACGCCCACCTCAACGCCATCGCCGCGCTGAACTTCCGCAACGCCCGGGCCAACCCCAGGGCGCAGACCCGGGCCTGGGAGTTCGGGCCGGCCAGCTTCACCGACGACGACACGGCCAATCCACGCGTCGAAGGCCGCGTTCGTCGCCAGCAGTGCAGCCAGGTCACCGACGGCGGCGCCGGCGTGGTGCTGGTCTCCGACCGCCACCCGCGCGCCGGCACGCCGGGCACGGCCCGGATCGAGGGCTGGGGGCACCGGACCGTGGGCCTGCCGTTGCAGGCCAAGCTCGACCGCAGCCGGGACGAGCCGTATGTGCTGCCGCATGTCCGGCAGGCGATTCTCGACGCCTATGGCCGGGCCGGCATCGAATCGGTGGACGGAATCGAGACGCACGACTGCTTTGCCATGTCCGAATACCTGGCGATCGATCATTTCGGCCTGACCGGGCCGGGGGAGAGCTGGAAGGCCGTCGAGAACGGCGAGCTGGAGCGGGGCGGGCGGTTTCCGGTCAACGCGAGCGGCGGCCTGATCGGCGGCGGGCACCCGGTCGGCGCGACCGGCGTGCGGATGCTGCTCGACGCCACCCGCCAGGTGACCGGGCGGGCCGGCGCGTGCCAGATCGAGGGCGCCCGGCGGGTCGGCACGCTCAACATCGGCGGCAGCACGACGACAACCGTGACTTTTGTGGTGGGGAGCCAGGATGGACGTTGAGATCGTCGGACGGGTGCTGTCGACGCTGCCGGCGGAGGACGACCACCCGTACCGGATCGGACCGTGGCGGCCGCAGCACACCGAGTGGCGGGCCGACGACCTGGAGGTCGTGGGCGAGCTGCCGGCGGATCTGGACGGTGTGTACCTGCGCAACACCGAGAACCCGGTGCATCCGGCGATCGAGCGCTACCACCCGTTCGACGGCGACGCCATGATCCACATGGTCGGCTTCCGGGACGGGAAGGCCTTCTACCGCAACAGCTTCGTCCGCACCGACGGCTTCCTGGCCGAGGCCGAGGCCGGCGGTCCGCTGTGGGCCGGCATCGCCGAGCGGGCCGGTCAGTCCACACGGGACGGTTGGGGCGCCCGGGGTCGGATGAAGGACTCGTCCAGCACCGACATCGTGGTGCACAACGGCGTCGCCCTGAGCAGCTTCTACCAATGTGGAGACCTGTACCGGATCGACCCGCTGACGCTGGAGACCCTGGGCAAGTCCCCGTGGACGCCCGACTGCGGCGTCTCCGCCCACACCAAGGTCGACGACCACACCGGCGAGCTGCTGTTCTTCAACTACAGCACCGAGGCCCCGTATCTGCACTACGGCGTCGTGGATGCCAACGACTCCCTGGTGCACTACGTCGATGTGCCGCTGCCGGGTCCGCGCCTGCCGCACGACATGGCGTTCACCGAGAACTACGCCATCTTCAACGACTGCCCCATGTTCTGGGATGCCGACCTGATGGCCAAAGGCGTGCACGTGCCCCGCTTCCACCGGGACATGCCCTTGCGGCTCGGCGTGCTGCCTCGCCGGGGCGGCAGCGACGAGGTGCTCTGGTTCGAGGCCGATCCCACGTATGTGCTGCACTGGGTCAACGCGTACGAGGAGGGCGACGAGATCGTGCTCGACGGCTTCTTCCAGCACGACCCCATGCCCGCCGACAACGGCCAACCCGGCTCCGTGCAGTATCAACGCTCGACCCTGCAAGCAGGTCTTCGGGGAATCTTCCGGTTCCTGGCGTTGGACCGCCTCCAGACCCGCCTGCACCGCTGGCGGCTCAACCTGGCCACCGGGCAGTGCAAGGAGGAGCAGCTCACCGACTCCATCACCGAGTTCGGCATGATCAACCCCAGCCTCGGCGGCCGGCCATACCGGTACACCTACGCCGCCACCGGCAAACCCGGCTGGTTCCTGTTCGACGGTCTCGTCAAGCACGATCTCGTCAGCGGCACCGAGCAGCGCTATTCCTTCGGCGACAACGTCTACGGCAGCGAAACCGCCGTCGCACCCCGAGTCGGGTCGACGGGCGAGGACGACGGCTATCTCGTCACCCTGACCACGGACATGGCCAACGACCGCTCCGAGTGCCTGGTCTTCGACGCCCAGCGGGTGTCCGACGGTCCCGTCGCCCGGATCCGCCTGCCCGAACGGATTTCCAGCGGCACCCACTCGACGTGGGCACCCGGCTCATCCCTGCCGGGCTGGCGTGCTTGAGGTCACCGAGCTGCCCGCCGGGCAGCGCAACGCCATCGGGGTGACCCTGGGGCTGCTCGGCGACGAGTGGTCCCTGCTCATCCTGCGTGAGGCGCTGCTCGGGGCCGACCGGTTCGTGGACTGGCGGGCCCGGCTGCCCATCTCCAACGCCGTGCTCACCGCCCGCCTCAACCGCCTCACCGAGGCCGGCCTTTTCCTGCGCGGCAACGGCTATCGGCTCACCGAGCGCGGCGCCGACGTCTGGTCCATCCTGCTCAGCATCTGGGCCTGGGAGGACCGCTGGGTGGCCAGCCACGTCGAACGCCTTCCCGGTCGCGTGCATCGCCCGTGCGGCAAGCCCTTCGACCCGGTGCTGGTCTGCTCCGCCTGCGACACACCGGTGTTGGCCATCGACCACTCGCTGGAGGGCGGCTTCGGCCCGTCAGGCTCCTGGGAGCGCTCGGTCCCCGAAGCCACCACCCGCCGCCGCGCCGCCGATGGCGCCCCCCGGCGGCCATCGTCCGACGCCGCCTTCTTTCCGCAGACCACCGCGCTCATCGGCAATCGCTGGTCCGCCGCCCTCGTCGGCGCGGCCTTCCAGGGCGTGCACCGGTTCAGCGACTTCCAACGGTGCCTCAACACCTCGCCCACCATGGTCGCCGACCGGATCCGCACCCTGCACGCCCTGGGCGTGCTCGCCGACGACTACCGGCTCACCGCCAAGGGCCTGGCCTTCTTCCCGGTCGTGATGTGCCTCGTTGGCTGGGCGCAGCGGTGGTACCGAGCCGCCGAGGGACCGGCGCTGGTCCACCGGCACCTGCCCTGCGGCACCGACTTCGTCGCGGCGCTGGACTGCTCCTCGTGCGGGGATCGCCTGGTGCGCAAGGACGTCGTTCCTACCAGCTGACCGGGCCGTCCTCGTCGAAGAAGCCGCCGGTCGGACCGTCCGAGGCCAGCACGGCCAGCTCGACGGTGATCTTCGCGCCCTGGGCTGGCGTGCGCACGCCCCGGTGCCCGTTCAGGTCGGTCGCCACATAGCCCGGCGTGCAGGCGTTGACCTTGATCTGGGTGTCGGCCAGCTCCCGGGCGTAGTGCACGGTGATCGCGTTCAGGGCCGACTTCGAGCTGGCGTAGGCCATCGACAGCCCCAGCGCGGTGTCGGCCGCGGCCTGCTGCGAGATCGAGCCCAGCCGGCTCGACACGTTCACGATGCGCGCCGCGTCGGACTTGCGCAGCAGTGGCAGCATCGCGTTGGTCATCGCCACCACGCCGAAGACGTTGGTCTCGTACACCCGGCGCATGTCGTCCAGCACCGTCATGCTCGGCAGCGTCTCCAGCTCGTTGGCGATGGCCGCGTTGTTCACCAGCACGTCCAGGCAGCCGAAATCGGCCGCCACCCGGTCCGCCGCCGCGTCGACCGACGCCTCCTCCGTCACGTCCAGCTGCAGGAACCGCACGTCCAGGCCGTCGTCAGCCAGCTCCGCCACCGTCTGCGCCCCGCGGTGCAGGTCCCGGGCCGACGCCAGCACCGTGAATCCCAGCTGCCCCAGACCACGGGCGATCTCCCGACCGATTCCCTTGTTGGCGCCCGTCACCAGCGCCAGTCGCCCGTTCCTCGTCATGGATTCCATCCCATCACCTGGAGTGCGCTCCAGCGCAAGCCCGTTTACGCGCCGGGCTGTTCGCCTGGCGTCGTCATCTGACGGTGCGACGCCAGGTGCGTGGGGGTTCGCCGTAGGCGCGGGCGAAGGCGCGGCTGAAGGCGGCTTCGGAGGTGTAGCCGACGCGGGCGGCGATGCGGCCGGCGGGCTCCGTGGTGGAGGCGAGCAGGTGGGCGGCGCGGTCGAGGCGTTGGCGCTGGACGTAGGCGCCGGGGGACTGGCCGAGCAGGGCGGTGAAGCGGGTGGCGAAGGCGGAGCGGGACAAGGCGGCCAGGGCGGCGAGGTCGTCGACGGACCAGTCGCGGGTGGGGTCGCGGTGGATGGCGGACAGCACCGGACCGACGATGGGGTCCATGGCGGCGGTGAGCCAGCCCGGGCTGGCCTGCAGACCGGAGGAGGCCCAGACCCGCAGGGAGCGGATGAACAGCAGGTCGAGCAGCCGGGAGAGCATGACCCGGGAGCCGGGGCCGGGGGCGCTGACCTCGGAGATCATCAGCTCCAGGCCCAGCGCGGCCCACGAGCCGTTGGGGGAGCCGGCCCGGATGACGACGGCGGCCGGCAGCACGGTGAGCAAGGGGTCGGCGACGAGATGGTCGACGAGGAAGGTGCCGGTGACCCAGCCGGCGTCGTCGGCCCGGACGACGTGCTCCTCGCCGCGGGCGAGCAGGGCCATGTCGCCGGGGCCGAGGTCGATCGGGTCGGTGGCGGAGGCGGTGGGGAAGTCGAGGTGGACGGCGCCCCGCTCGACGACGTGCAGCATGCGGGTGCCGGCGGGGTGGCGGTCCCGGCGCGGGTGGTCGGTGGCGGAGCGGACGATCCCGTCGCCCTGCAGATGGACGGTCTGGAGTAGGTCCGACAGGGCGTCGTCCGGGGGAACGGCAAAGTTATCTGGGTTCACGGGCATTCTTCTTGTCCAATCCTCCTCGTAGCCTGAACGAGTCCACCCGATTCGAGCCGAGGAGGCAACCGGACATGGCCACCAACAAACCGACTGTGGTGTTGGTGCACGGCTTCTGGGGCGGTGCGGCCCACTGGGCGAAGGTGATCCCGGAGCTGCGCCGGCGGGGATACGACTCGCTGCACGCGGTGGAGAACCCGCTGACGTCGCTGGCCGACGACGCGGCCCGCACCCAGCAGATGATCAAGCAGGTGGACGGGCCGGTGCTGCTGGTGGGGCACTCGTACGGCGGGGCGGTGATCACCGAGGCGGGCGACCTGCCGAACGTGGTGGGCCTGGTCTACGTGGCGGCCTTCGCGCCGGACAAGGGTGAGAGCCTGGCCTCGATCGGCGAGGTCGTGCCGGCCCCGGGCGGGGCGAGCATCGCGCCGGACTCGGACGGCTACCTGTGGATCAAGCAGGACGAGTTCCAGCAGGCCTTCTGCCAGGACCTGCCGGACGACGAGGCACTGGTCATGGCGGTGACCCAGAAGGCCCCGCTGGGCGCGGCCTACGTCTCCCCGGCCGGGGAGCCGGCCTGGCGCAACAAGCCGGCGTGGTACCAGGTGTCCACAGAGGACCGGATGATCCACCCGGACAACGAGCGCCGGATGGCGGCGCGGATGAACCCGCGCAAGGTGATCGAGCTGAACGCCGGCCACGCGTCGCTGGCCTCGCAGCCGCTGCCGATCGTGGACCTGATCGACGACGCGGTCCGCGACCTGGGCTGACCGTCCGGCGAGCCGCCCGCGCCGGGCGGCTCGCCGCTTTCAGTTGGACAGCAGGTAGAACTGCCACTTGTCGGCCTCGACCGGCAGCACCTCGACCGTGCGGAAACCGGCCTCCAGGGCATACTCGCGCAGGGTGGCCGGCCGCATGACGGTGCCGGTGGCGGCGGAATCGGGCACGCCCATGGCGTCGGGCAGGCAGGAGATGACGCTCCAGCCGTAGAGGTACTGCTCCCGCGGGGAGGCGGGAGTGGTGGGCTCGGGGTCGGTGCGTTCGTCGACGACGAGCACGAAACCACCGTCGGCCAAGGACTTCCGGGCGGCGCCGAGCACCGCCACCGGGTACGACATGTCGTGCAGGGCCTCGATGATCGTGACCAGGTCGTACGAGCCTTCGAGGCCGGTGGCGGCGTCGGTGGCGGAGTAGCGGACCCGATCGTCCACACCGGACTCGACGGCGCTGGCGGTGGCGGCGGCGATGGCCCGGGCGTCGAGATCGAGGCCGTGCACGGTGATCTCGGGATAGGCCAGGGCCATCGCGATGCTGGACCAGCCCAGCCCGCAGGCGACGTCGGCGACCCGGGCCGGGCCGGACAGTCGCTTGTGGACGGATGGGATCGCCGGCAGCCACTCCTGACCCAGCAGGTTCAGGAAAGCGGCGCGGTTGGACGGCGAGCGGCCCTCGGGCTCCCAGGTCGTGGGGGACGGCGCGCCGCCGGTCCGGAAGGCGTCGACGACGTCGCCGAGCCGCCGCGAGGCCCGCACCAGCTCGATGCTCATCGTGGTGCCGAAAAGCAGACTCGACGGGTCGGCCAGCACCGGCACGTGGCCGGCGGGCAGTAGATACCGGTCGGGCTCGACGACCTCGACCAGGCCGGCGGCGGCCTGGTGGGCCAGCCACTCGCGGGCGTACCGCTCGGCGGTTCCGGTCCGCTCGGCCAGCTCGTCGGACGTCAGCGCGCCGTCGGCGGCCAGTGTCCGGTAGTAGCCGAGGCGTTCCCCGAGATAGATCGTGTACAGCTCCAGCGCGCCGACGGCGTTCTGGAAGATCCTGGCGGACAGCTCGGTCGGCTCCATGCCGTCCACCCTGGCCAGGACAGCGCCTTCACCGCAACCGTGAACACGATTACCCCCCGATGCCGAGGCTGGCCTTGTTGGAATGCCCGCTGCGGCCGTGATCCAACACCCTGAAGCTTCAGTGCGGATCGAAGGCAAATGTCTTGAACAGCGCCGGGTCGTGGAATGCGACGATCCGGGTGATCGTGGAGTCGGCCAGCTCCAGCACGGTGATGCCGTGCACGTGCCCGTCCAGGTAGGTGCCGAACGCGGGGCTGCCGTTGGCGCGGGTGGGGTGCAGTCGCCAGGAGCCGGAGTGAATCACCCGTCCGAGGAATGTGCCGACGGCGTGGCGGCCGGCGAACCAGGTGCGGTGGGGCGGCATCTCCAGGGTGACGTCCTCGGCCAGCAGGCGGGTGAGCAGCGCGGCGTCGGCGTTCTCGAAGGCGGCGGCGAACTGGTCGAGCGTGGCCCGCTGCGTGGCGGATGCGGGCTCGGTCGTGTCGTCCTCGGCCGGCGAGACGGAGGCGAGCTGGGTGCGGGCCCGTTGCAGCAGGCTGTTCACGGCGGCCACGGAGACGTCGAGCAGGTCGGCGACTTCGGCCGCCGGCCAGGCGAGGACGTCACGCAGGATCAGCACGGCCCGTTGCCGTGCGGACAGGTGCTGCATGGCGGCCACGAGCGCGAGCCGGACGCTGCCCCGGGACGCGACGACAGCGGCCGGATCGGTGATCAGGGCGTCCGGGATCGGTTGCAGCCACGGCACTTCCGGGCCGCGCACCAAGGCCGTGTCGGGATCGAAGGTGTCGCCGCCGAGACCGGACGGCAGCGGTCGCCGGGTGCGGCGTTCGAGGGCGGTCAGGCAGACGTTGGTGGCGATCCGGTAGAGCCAGGTCCGCAGCGACGCCCGCCCCGGGTCGAAGTCCTCGCGGGCCCGCCACGCCCGCAGCATCGTCTCCTGAACCAGGTCCTCGGCGTCCACCACCGAACCGGTCATCCGGTAGCAGTGGGCGAGCAGTTCACGGCGATGGGCATTCAGGTCCACGACGTACATACTCGCCGCCGCCCCCGAAATCATCGCGATGAGTTCTTCCCCGCTGCCGGGTAGGTACTGGCGAACACCACCATCGGGAGGAACCAGTGAGCAAGTCAGTGATGGTCCGCTACCGCACCCGGCCGGAGGCCGCCGAGGAGAACCAGCGCCTGGTCGAGGCGGTGTTCCAGGAGCTCAACGCCGACGACCCGGGCGGCCTGCGCTACGCGACGTTCCGGCTGGCCGACGGCGTCACCTTCGTGCACGTCGCGACGTTCGACGGCGAGGACAACCCGCTGCAGCGGTCGGCCGCGTTCAAGGAGTTCCAGCAGGACGTCGAAGCCCGCATCGACGGCGGGGCCGAGCGCTCCGACGTCACGCTGGTCGGGTCGTACGGGCTGCAAGCAGGAAGCTGAGCTCCGCCTCCACGTCGTCGAGCGGCGCGACGGACCGCTGCGCGCGGGCCAGCAGGATCGCGCCCTCGACGGCGGTGAGGATCACGGTGGCCAGGCGGTTCGGCTCGGGGACGCCGGACAGCTTGGCCACCAGTGCCTCACGCCAGCCGGCGACGGCCGTGACGATGGCCGCGCGGACCGGGTCCGAGCCGTCGACCGCGGCTGCGAAGACCGTGCAGCCGGCGAGGAAGTCCGTGTCCTGCAACGACTTTCGCCAGTAGCCGCAGACCCTGGGGATCAGTTCCCCGGGGTCTGCCTTGCGTAGCGCTTCCTCAGTGTGCCGGCCGGCCCAGGCGACCGCCTCGGCGATCAGCTGGTCCTTGCCGCCGGGGAAGTGGTGCTGCACCGATCCTCGCGGCGCGTCCGCGTGCGCCACGACCTGGCGGATGCCCGCCGCGTGCACTCCGTGCATACGCACCAGATCCGCCGCCCCGGCGACCATCCGGTCGCGGGTGCCCAGTTCACGTTCCGTTCGCTTGACCATGACGAGTGTCATAGTACACGGTTATGACACTTGGCATAGTCGAGGGAGGGGTCGTGACGATCGAAGAGCTCAGCGCCCGGGTCCCGTTCCACGCCAACCTGGACATCCGTGTCCTGCGGGCGGCTCGGGGCGACGGTCGGGCCCTGCTGCCCGCGCACCAGCATGTGCTCAACCACGCGTCGACCGTGCACGCCGGCGCGCTGTTCGCCCTGGCCGACGTCGCCGCCGGGGCGGCCGTGCTGCCCCTGGTGTGGGACCGGGTCGACGAGTTGGACTTCGTCGCCCGTGGCGCGGAGGTCCGCTACCTGAAGCCCGCCCGCGGCCCGATCACCGCGTCGGCGACGTGCGGGGAGGAGGTTGGGGAACTGGAGACGAGAGGCAAGGTCGACGTGCCGGTGGCGGTGGCGTTGACCGACGAGGCTGGCACGCAGGTCGCCGCCATGACCGTGCACTGGCACCTACGGCGGCGCTAAACCCGCGGACAACAGCCCCCACCCGACCCTAGGGGGCCGGCCCCGCTGCCAGTCTACCTGGGGCGATGCGCGGATGATCTTGGTTCAGGGGTGCCTGTGGATAACTCAGCCGTGGAGTTGGCGGTAGGCCTGGGCGGCACCGGGATGCAGGGGGATGTCGGCGGTGCCGATGAGGGTGCGGATGTCGAGGAACTGGGTGCCGAGGGCTTCCTGGGGGACGAGTTGGTCGGCTCGGTTGACCAGGACCTCGGCCACGGCGGCGGCGACGTCGTCGGGGAGGGAGGGCAGGCCGACGAGGAGGTTGGCGACGCCGATGGTGGAGACCTGGTGCACGAAGCGGTAGCCGCCGGAGGGGACCGGGAGCTGTTCGTAGAGCATGCCGTAGCGGGAGCGGAGGGTGGGCAGGACGCCGTCCAGGGGCAGCAACCGGATGCCGATCGAGGAGTCGAGCTTGGCCAGGGCGGGAGTGGGGACGCCGCCGGACCAGAGCAGGGCGTCGATGGCCCCGGAGGCGAGCGCGGAAGTGGCGTCGGACAAGGGAAGATGGCGCACGACGGGGGTGATGCCGGCGGCGGCGAGGATGCGGTCGCCGGTGAGGGCGGCGCCGGAGCCGGAGGCGCCGAGGGACACGGCGCGACCGTCCAGATCGGACACTGAGCGGGCCGGGGAGTCGTTGCGGACGACCAGTTGCATGTAGTTCTCGTACACGCGGCCGATGGCCCGCAGGTCGATCGCGGAGGTGAACGGCGCGAGGCCGGAGCTGGCGGAGCGGGCGGTGTCGGCGAGGACCAGGGCGAGGTCGGCCTTGCCGGCGCGCAGCAGGTCGATGTTGGCGACACTGGCCGTGGTTTCGACGGCGGTGCACCGCAACCAGGACTGGGTGGCGTTGATCTGGTCGGCCAGCAGCCGGCCGAAGGCGAGGTAGAAGCCGCCGGACTCGCCGGCGGCGATGGTGAGGGAGCGGGAAGGGCTGGAGGTGGTGCAGCCGGCGGTGAGGATGCCGGCCGCGGCGGCGGTGAGGAAGGCGCGGCGGTTCAAGGTGAAGGCCGAGCCGGCGCGGCGGGTCATGACGGCAGCTCGATGATCACGGCCAACCCGGTGGAGGAGGCCGGGCGGAGGGTGAGGGTGCCGCCGCGAGCGGTGATCAGGCGTTCGGCGATGGGCAGCCCGAGGCCGCTGCCCCGAGGGTGACCAGCCCGGCGGGAGCGCCAGAACCTGGTGGTGGCCAAGGGAAGTTCGTTGGCGCTGAGGCCGGGGCCGTTGTCCACGACGGTGATCGCCGCAGGGGAGCAGGACACGGTGACCTGGGAGCCGCCGTACTTGATGGCGTTGTCGAGCACGACGTCGAGGACCTGGCTGAGGTCGTGCTCGGGGCAGCGGATCTCGAAGGAGGTGTCCACATCCCCGTAGCACAGGGAAACGCCGGCGTCGGAGGCGGCGACGGACCAGAAGTCGACACGGTCCAGGACAACGGCGGCGGCGAGGCAGGTGTCGGGGTCGGGGGAGGCGGCCAGGAGGGTGGCGGTGTGTTCGGCATGGGCCATGGCCAGCAGACCGTCCAAAAGGGACTCCAGCCGCTCGACCTCGGCGACGGCGGAATGGTACGACGCCTGGCCGTCGGGAACGACCCGAGGGGCCAGGGAGTCGACCCGCAAACGAAGGGCGGCCAAGGGGTTGCGGAGCTGGTGGGAGGCGTCGCTGATGAGGCGGCGCTGTTGCTCGGCGGCGGAGCTGACGGCGTCGGACATGCGGTTGAAGGTGGCGGCGAGCTCCCGAAGCTCACGGGGACCGTCACGGCCCCGCAGGTGGGTGTGGACCTGCCCGGCGGCGACGGCGCCGAGACCACGGGAGAGCTCGGCCAAGGGACGCAGCACCCAGCGGGCGACGACGAGCGTGAGCAGCACGCAGCCGACGAGGGCGGCGAAGGCCCCGGCGAGGATGACGGCCCAGCCGGCGGCGACGTCGGAGGCGGCGGCCCGGACCGACGCCCGCATGACGACGGCCCCGATCACCCGGGAGCCGATGCCGATGGGGCGGGCCAGCAGAACGTCCGAAGTGGACCAGGGCAGCACGTCGTCCAGACCGGGGGCGGGCTGGTTGCGCAGGGCGGCGTCGATCACGGGGGCCACGTCGGGGGTGTCCACGTTCAGCCCGCCGGTGGCGATGATGGGCTGCCGCTGCGCGTTCACCACGATCACCGGCTCCCCGTAGAGCGAAGTGAACCGGGTGACCTCGCTGACCAGCTGGGCCTCGTCGTCCTGCTGGGTCAGCCCGGCGAACCGGTCGAGGTCGGCGGTGCGGCTGATGGACAGCTGCTGGGTGCGCTCGCGGGCGGTCACCATCAGCAGCGGCAGGGCGAACGCGGCCACGGCCGTGACCGAGAAGACCAGCAGCACCACCAACAGTCGGGTCCGCACGTCAGCCGCCGAGCCGGTAGCCGAAGTTGCGGATGGTGGTCAGCAGCCCCGGTCGGCGCAGCTTGGCCCGCAGCTGCGCCACGTGCACGTCGAGCGACCGCGAGATGGCCAGATAGGCGTCGCCCCACACCTCGTCCATCAGCTGCTGCCGGCTGACCGCGGCCCCGTGCCGGACGGCCAGCACGGCGAGCACGTCGAACTCCTTGGAGGTCAACGGAATCAGCTCGCCGCCGGCGAAGACCTGCCGCGAGTGCAGGTCGATCCGCACGTCACCGAGCTCGACCACGGTCGGTGGCGGCGTGGTCCGCGCCGCCGCCCGCCTCGACACCGCCTCCATCCGGGCCAGCAACTCGGCCAGCCGGACCGGTTTGACCAGGTAGTCGTCGGCCCCGAGGCGCAGGCCGCGCACGACGGACCGCTCGTCGCCGTGCGCGGTGAGCACGAGCACCGGCAGGTCGGTGACCCGCCGGAGCTTGCGCAGCACGTCGAGCCCGTGCATGTCGGGCAGGCCGAGGTCGAGCAGCACCAGGTCGGCCCGGTGGTGCCCGGTCAGCGCGTCCGCGCCGCGCTCGACCCGGGTCGGCTGGTGGCCGGCCGTGGCCAGCGCCTCGACCAGGGCCTTGCCGACGCCTTCGTCGTCCTCGACCAGTAACACACGCACGCCCGTCACCTAATCATCCAGAGCCGATTCCTTGGCGGTTTCGCGCATTGTCGCGTAGACGATCAGGGACACGAGCACACAGCCGGCCACGTAGTAGAAGAACACCGACTCGTGGCCGGCCTGCTTGAGCCACAGCGCGATGTACTCGGCCGTGCCGCCGAAGATGGCCACGGTCAGCGCGTACGGCAGGCCGACGCCCATGGCCCGCACGTTGGTCGGGAACAGCTCGGCCTTCACGATGGCGTTGATCGAGGTGTAGCCGGTGACGATGACCAGCGAGCCCAGCATGATCAGGAACGCCAGCACCGGCGTGTGGGTGCCGGCCAGCAGGGTCAGCAGCGGCACGGTGAGCAGGGTGCCGGCGACGCCGAAGAACAGCAGCAGCGGCCGCCGGCCGATCCGGTCGGACAGCGCGCCGGCCACCGGCTGGATCACCACGAACGCCAGCAGGGCCAGGAAGTTCACCCAGGTCACGGCGTTGATGTCGATCTTGCTGGTGTTGACCATGAACTTCTGCAGGTAGGTCGTGTAGGTGTAGAACGCGACCGTGCCGCCCAGCGTCAGCCCGCACACCAGCAGGCACTCCTTGGGATGCTGCAACAGCACCCGCAGGCTGCCCCGCTCGCCCGACGAACCCTGGTTCACGAACGCCTCCGACTCGTCCATCGTGCGCCGCAGCCACATCACGACCAGCGCGCCCAGGGCCCCGATGACAAAGGCGATCCGCCAGCCCCAGGACGCCATCTGCGCCGAGGACAGCGTGTGCTGCAGGATGATCTGCACGCCCAGCGCCACCAGCTGGCCGGCGGTCAGCGTGACGTACTGGAAGCTGGAGTAGTAGCCCCGTTTGCCCGGTGTGGCCACTTCGGACAGGTAGGTGGCCGAGGTGGCGTACTCGCCGCCGACCGAGATGCCCTGGGCCAGCCGGGCGGCCACCAGCAGCAGCGGTGCGGCCACGCCGATCGAGTCGTAGCCGGGGGTCAGGGCGATGACCAGCGAGCCGACCGCCATCATCGCGACGGATAACGTCAGGGCGGCTCTTCGGCCGTAGCGGTCGGCGTATCGGCCCATCAGCCAGCCGCCGATCGGCCGCATCAGGAAGCCGACCGCGAACACCCCGGCGGTGTTGAGCAGCTGGGCGGTGGCGTCGCCGGCCGGGAAGAAGACCTTGGCGAAGTACAGGCTGAACGCGGTGTAGGCGTACCAGTCGTACCACTCGATGAGGTTGCCGATGGACCCGCGCAGCACGTTGCCGATCACGCGGCGGCCGGGCCGCACGTCCTCGTTGACGTTGACAGTCATGGCGCTCAATGTCAGGTCCGAGCTCGGCGTCGACAAGGAGAACGGCCAACGCTTTACATCCGCTTAGGGTTTCGACCTACGCGATCGCGTGATGTGGGCCGCGTGGGGTCGGGCCACGCTGGCCGCCATGACCGACGACCAGCTACTCGTGGAGCTGCCCCCGCGGTACTGCCCGGTGCCGGTGGCCACCCATCCGGACGCGGACCTGCTGGAGAGCCGGGGCGCCGACTGGCTCACCCGCTACGGCCTGGGCGGGCCCCGGCTGTGGGCCAACGACTGTGCCGGCTTCTACGGCCGGATCATGCCGACGGCGGCCACCGAGCGGCTGCAGATGGCCGTCGACTGGTGCTTCCTGATGTTCGCGTTCGACGACATCAACTGCGACGAGGTGGCGCCCAGCGCCGCCGGCCGGCAGTTCGTCGACATCGCGACCCGGGTGGTGCGGGCGATCGAGGTGCCCGACGTGAACCTCGGGGCCGGCTCCGACCCGTTCCTGGCCCCGGTGCGCGACCTGGCGCTGCGGGCGCACAAGTTCGGCACCCCGACCCAGGTGCGACGGCTGGTCGAGGGGCACCGCGCCTGGTACCTGGGCGTGCTGTGGGAGCTGCGGTGCAGGCTCGCCGACGTCACGCCGAGCCTCAACGACTACGCCCACCTGCGCCAGCACACCGCCGGCGGATTGGCCACCACCAGTTGGATCGAGATCGTCGACGGCGTCGAGATCCCGTCGGCCGAACTGGACTCGCCGGCCGTGCGGGCCCTGTCGGAGCTGTCGTTCACCATCGCCGCGTTCGACGACGACCTTTTCTCGTACGGCAAGGAGACGTGGTTCGCGGCCCGCGAGTCGACCCCGTCCCACTGCAAGCTGAACCTGATCGACATCGTCGCCGCCGAACGGGGCCTCGGCGTCGAGGACGCCCTGGCCGAGTCGGTGCAGCTGGTGAACCGGATGACCTATCGGTTCGTCCAGCTGCGCGACGCCGTGTTGCCGTCGGCCGGCGAGCCGTTGCGCAACTACCTGGAGTGCCTGTCCCGGCTGCTGCGCGGCAACATGGAGTGGGGCCTGTTGGCGCAGCGCTATCGCAACCCGGACGGCCACTCGCCCGACGCCGTGCACACCGTGGGTTCGTGGACGTCCGAGCCGCCGGCCGATGCCGAAGTGCCGCCGGGGATTCCGTCCGTCGCCTGGTGGTGGGACCGGGAGCTGGGCTGACCGCCCCCGGTCCGGTCCACAGTCAGATCAGGGACAGGTGGCGCAGGTCGTCGGCGTACTTGTGGATCAGGTCGGCGGTGATGTGCGGGATGTCCTTGTCGGGGCCGATCTCGGCGGCGCGGACGGCCTCGTGGAAGCGGTCGACCGGGACGCCGGCGCTGTTGACGGCCTCGGCGGGCGCGGCGAAGGCCTGGAGCAGGTGCAGCACGGAGTTCTGTCGCTGCTTCTCGGGCAGGGCGCGGATGGCCGCCCCGAACCGGGTGAACCACGTGTCGTAGTCGTCGATGCGGGTGATGGTGTTGCCGGCGGCGACCAGCCAGTCCACGATGACGTCCAGGGAGATGCCGTCGGAGTGCGGGTTGAACACGTTGAACGTCCGATATCCCTGGCTGGTCCCGGATCCGATGACGGTGATGGCCTCGGCGGTGAAGTCGGCCGGCAGGCCGTCGTAGTGCGCGGGCCCGGAACCGGGGCGGTAGAAGGACTTCGGGGCGATGCCGGTGACGATGAGGCTGAGCAGCAGGCGGGTGAACACGTCCGGCACGTTGACCTGGCCCCGGTAGCGGCTGTGCGCGAGGATCAGGTCCGAGCGGAACACCGAGACCGGCAGCCCGCACAGGTCGTGGGCCTCCCGCAGCAGCACTTCGCCGGCCCACTTGCTGGTGGCGTACCCGTTGGCGTAGCCGTCGCCGAGCGCGCGGACGGAGCTGGTGATCCGGATGTCGGCGTCCTCGTCGGCGATGGTGGCGCTGCCCTCGATCACCGCGACCGTGGACAGGTAGGTGATGGGCTTGAGCCGGGTGGTGAGCGCGAGCCGGATCAGCTCGGCGGTGCCGACCACGTTGGGGCCGAACAGCTGGTCGTACGGGAGAACGTGGTTGACCAGCGCGGCCGGGTGCGAGATCAGGTCGACGGTGTCGGCCAGCCGCTGCCAGGTCTTCGCGTCGAGTCCCAGGTCGGGTTCGCCGATGTCGCCGGGCAGGATCTTCAGGTGCTCGGCGGCGAGTTCGCGGAAGTGCCGCAGCAGCTCGGGATCGCCGCTGTCGAAAGCCTCCTCCAAACGAGCCAGGGCGGCCTCGGCGTCCCGGCCGCGGACGACGCAGATCAGCTTGCCGCCGACCGGGGCGAGCCGTTCCAACCACTCCAGGCACAGGAACCGGCCGAGGTAGCCGTTGGCCCCGGTGAGCAGGACAGTCCTAATAGGACCGTCGGGCAGCGGCAGCGACGCGGCGGTGGCCAGGGTCGAAGCGTCGATGAACTTGGCCAGCTTGAGATCGGCGGCCCGGGCCTCGCCGGTGTCGTGTACCGAGGCGAAGGTGGGGCGGGTCGTCCCGGATTCCACGGCCGTCTCGACGGTCTCGGCGATTCGCCGCAGCGTGCTGGTGGGGCTGATGACCACGCCCACCGGCACGTCGACGGCGAAGATCTCCTTGAGCAGAGTGGAGAACGTCAGCGCGGACAGGGAATCGCCGCCGAGGTCGGTGAAGTGCGTGTCGGACTGGGGCAGACCGGCGGAGCGGCCGAGCACGGCCTGGGCGGCCCGCAGCACGGCGTCGAGCACCGGTTGGTCGCGGCCGGCCTCGCGTAGCGCGTGCAGCTCGCTGGCCTCCCGCTCGGCGAGCTCGGTGTAGAGCTGCTCCAGCCGGGCGCCGTAGTGGTCCTTCAGCCGTGGCCGCAACAGCTTGCGGGCATCGGAGAGCAGGCCGTTCGCGGTGCTGAACGGCTCGGTTTCGATCAGGAAGTCGCGCGGGATCTCGTACGAGTTCAGCCCGGCCTCCTTCGCGATCTCCTGTAGCGACTGGGCGATCGCCGCCTTGTCGGCGTTCTCCACGGGCACGACCACCGCCAGCAGGTAGGCGCGTTCGCTGCTGCCGTAGACGTAGATCTGCCGGAGCAGCGGACTGGCCGCGAACAGAGCCTCCAGTTTGGACACTGCCACGAACTCGCCCTGGGCCAGCTTGAGCACGTTCTTGCGGCGGTCCACGTACACCAGGTGGTTCGGTGCGGTCTCGGCCATGATGTCGCCGGTGCGGTAGTAGCCGTCGGCGTCGAAGACCTCGGCGGTGACGTCGGGCCGCTTGTAGTAGCCCGGGATGATCGTGGTGGTCTTCAGCAGCAGCTCGCCGCGCGGATACGGGGTGTCGGTGGTGAAGTAGCCCAACTCCGGCACGTCGTCGAGCTTGTAGTCGAGCACGGGCGGGTTCATGAGCTCGCCATCGACCATGATCGGGCCGGCCTCGGTGGAGCCGAAGCCGTCGAGCATGGGGAGTTGGAGGCGCTCGGCCAGCCAGTCGTTGATCTCGTCGGACAGCGGCGCGGAGCCCGAGCCGGCGTAGAGGACGCGGCCGCCGAGGAACGTGGTGGCGGGGTCCTCGTCGTGGTGGCGCTGGTAGAGCGTGTCGCAGATGCGGGGCACCAGGACCAGTTCGGTCGGCCGGGCCAGTTCGAAGTCCTCGAACAGCGTGGACAGGTCGCTGTGGGCCGGAAAGTAGCAGATGCCGCCGCGGGCCAGCGGCCGGGCCTGGAGCACCCGGCCGAGGACATGGCTCATCGGCAGGTAGCTCACGGCGATGCAGGGCAGGCTGAAGTCGGTCGGCAGCCAGCCGCGCCAGATGTCGGCGACCAGCCGAGACGGATACTCCGCGCCCTTGGGCGTGCCGGTGCTGCCCGAGGTGTAGATCAGCAGCGCGAGTTCGTCGGGATTCCAGTCGTGCGCGGAGACGGGCGGCAGCGCTCGACCTCGTTCGACCACTGTGGACAGTGCGTCGAGCGCGACCGGCCGGCCGGACTCGGCCAGCCGCTGCCGGGCCGCCTCGAACTTCTCGCGCTCGTCGTCCACCTCGGGGTGGTAGTCGAACACGAGGATTCGGTGCAGCGAAGCGCTTTCCTCGGTGGCGTCGAGGGCGACGTCCAGGAGTTCGACGCTGGTCGCCAGGACCAGCGGCTCGATCTCGGCGATGATCGGCCTCAGATGCGCTGCCGTGGCGCTGTTCTGCAACGGCACGGTCACCGCGCCGGCGTGGACGCAGGCCAGGTCGATCGCCGTGTAGTCGCCGCTGGCGAAGCCGACGGTGGCGACGACATCGCCGGGCCGGAGCGGATAGTCGTTGTGCTGCCGCAGTTCGGCGGCGATGGCCGCCGTGCGGTCCCAGACCTCTCGGTAGGTGACGGTGTCGAAGCGCGGCAGCAGTGTGCGCGTGGTGCGGCCGGTTTCCGGGTCCACCACGGGTTCGGTGGCTCGCTCGGCCAACGCGGGACGGTCCGCGTATCCCGTCATCACCAGCTCGATCTGGCGGCCCAGCGACACTTCCGGCGCCAGCAGTGCCTCGGTGATCACGTCGTCCGGCCGGGCGTCGCGAAACTGCTGGTCCGTGGCGTAGAGCCGGGCGGCGCGGCTGCGCACGCGGTCGTCGACGGTCGGGCGCACGAGATAGGAAGTGGTTGACATGACTGGCCTTCCCCAGACGAAGCAGGCCATCTACCTGCTGAGTCCTATTATTGAACTCTGGCTGGGTGGACGTCAACCGGGGTTTCGGATCATTGTGAGGTCAGCTCGCTTTGTCCAGAATCAAGCAGGTCGTGGAGGCGTGCGCGATCAGTCGCCCCTCGGCGTCGGTCACCCGGCCTTCGGCCGTGGCCGTGCGCCGACCGGCGTGGACGACCACGCCTTCCGTGGTGAGCAACCGGCCGTCGGTGTGTGCGGCTCGGACGTAGTTCACCTTGATTTCCAAGGTGGTGTAGCCCACGCCAGCCGGCAGTGTAGTGTGCACCGCGCAGGACATCGCCGTGTCGAGCAGGGTGGCCAGGACGCCGCCGTGCACGGTGCCCATCGTGTTGCCGAACTCCGGTCGGGTCGCGACCGACACGACCATCCGGCCCGGATCGACGGTTTCGAAGGTCAGGCCGAACAGCTGCTGGATGGCCGGGAAGCCGGCCGGTCTCTCCGATTGCACCCAGCGCAACAGTTCCAGACCCGACAGCTCTTTGGTGTCTACAGCGGACATTTCCCGTCCTTGACTCAGATAGTGTTCGCCACCAGCTCGCGGACCTCGGCCGCCGCCGCGTCCAATGGCTCGATGCTCTGCTCGGCGCGGCAGACGATCAGCGCACCCTCGACCACGGTGACGATGAGCGAGGCCAGCCTCTTTGCCCGCTCCTCCGGTACGCCGCCACGGGTCAGGATTCCCGTCAGCGTTTGCCGCCACTCACCGAAGATGCGCCCCGCCGACTCCGCGAGCTGCGGCGCGTCGTCGTTGGTCTCGACCGCCACCGCCGCGATCGGGCATCCGGTGCGGAACTGCTGGGTCAGCAGCTGCTCCCGCCACAGCGCGAAGAAGGCGTCGATCGTCTCGACCGGGTCCTCCGTCAGTGCTGCCCGGTCGATCAGCCCACCCACGTGCCGGCCGGCCAGCGCCACCGCCTCCTCGACCAGCTGCGTCCGCCCACCCGGAAAGTGGTGGTACAGCGACCCCCGGGGCGCGCCACTGTGCGTCAGCACCCGATCCAGCGTCGTCGCGTTCGCCCCGTACTCCCGCAACAACGCCGCCGCGCTCCGCACCATCCGCTCGCGGCTGTCACTCCTGCGCGGACTCACCGGTCCTCCCTCAGGTTGACGTTACCCGAGAGTAAGTATGCACTATGTCATAGAACATGCAAAGCGGTGCGGGGAGGGGCTGGGGGAGGGGTGCGGGGTGGTTGCGGTTAAGGCTTGGGCAGGCTGGCCTGGGACGACGGGGCGAGGGTGCTGGTGAAGCCGGGCGGGCTGGCCTGGGAGGACAGGGGTGAGGCTGGTGGAGCGGGCCGGCTGACTGAAGGAGGCGGGCGCATCGGTCCGTGTTTCACCGGCGAGGTGGCCACGGTGCAGCGGGCGCTGCGACAAGCGGTCCCGGCCGGGCTGGGTTCGGTTGGTGGGCGGCCCTCGCCTAGCTAGGCTGCCGCCCACCCGAATTCCGGCACCTCGTCGCTGATCTTGACTGACCAGTGGCTGTGGTGGATCAGTCGATGATGCTGCCCGCACAGCAGCACGAGGTTGTCCATGCTGGTGGGTCCGCCGTCTGCCCAGTGGATCACATGGTGTGCGTGACATTGCCGTGGTCTTCGATGACACCCCGGAAAGGCGCATCCCCGGTCTCGGATGATCAACGCCCGGCGGATCTGTGTCGGGATCGTGCGGGTGGCGCGCCCGATGTCCAAGGGCTGTGACTGGGCACCCAGGACCACGCGGAGGACGGTGCTGTCGCAGCCGATGCGGCGGGCTGAGGTGGCGTTGAGCGGCCCCGACCCGTCCATCTCGGCCGTACCGTGCTGGGCCAGGAAGTCGTCGAGCGGCATGGTCAGCGCCAGGTGGGGCTTCTCGCCGCCTTCGTCGGGAAGGCTGTCGCTGCCGGCGGCCAGGTCGATGATCTCGGCAAGGGCGTCGCCCTGACGCTGGGCGGTGGTGCGCGTGTCGTCGGCGGAGGCCGGCTTGGCCAGTGGGCTGAGCATCGCCTCCAGCGTCGCCCCGCTCTCCGGGTCGAGCTTGCCCCGGAACACCATCGAGCCGTCTTTGCGGTTGGTGTAGTGGAATTCTCGTTCGGGTTCGGCCAGGTCCGGGTCGTCGGGTTCTTTGCCGTCCTGGTCGAGCAGTTGCAGGATGCGCTGTCCGAGCATCCGCAGCGCCGCCCCATCGAACACGCGCGCCTTGTCCAGCAGTTCGGCCTCGACCTTGTCCCGGTCGGGCTCGGGCGCTTCGGCGAGTGTCTTGTCCAGCACGGTCAGGTGCTGCTTGCTGAGCACCCCCGCCCGCGCCGCCTCACGAACCGCCTCGCGCCGCAACAACTGGGCGTGCCGCAGCAGATCCCGCGCCTCCGCCCGGGTGATCTTCCACCGGGCCGCGAGATCCGCCACCAGCGCCCGCTGGTCGTCCTTGTCCCGCGCCGTGCGGTCCAACAGCTCGGCGACCAGTTCGACCTGTCGCACGTACTCGGCGCGCTGCCGGTCCTGGCTCTGCTGGCCGGCGGCCCACAGCGATCCCTCGTCCATGCGCCACCACTGGGCGTCGGCGGTCAGGGTCGCTTCCATGCCCCCGATTCTACCGTCCCAAATGTGATCGATTCCTGTTGTGGGGCAAGGATTACCTGTGTGGGTGACAAAACTCGGCAAGCGCTTTCCGACCTGGCTGCGGCGGGCTGGTAACCATTCCCGGCCAACGGCAACTGCGCGGTGCGGACACCCGAACCACACCCCACAACAGGCAACCCACCCCACAGCAAGGCGAACAACCAAGCCCGACCCCCACCCCAGTCCACAGCCATCCCTAGACGCGACCACCCACCCCGCCGCCGGCAAACCACCCAACGCCACCACCCGCCAACGGCAACCGCGCGGTGCGGACACCCGAACCACACCCACAGCCACCCAATCGCCCACCCAATCGCCCACCCGATCGCCCAGACGCGGGACTAGGGCTTGATCATCCCCGCCAGGAGCGTCGCCAGGTGTTGGGGTTCGCGGTCGGTGAGCTGGCGGATCTGGGTGCGGCAGCTGAAGCCGTCGGCGAGGACCGCGGTCGCGGGGTCGGTGGCGCGGAGGGCGGGGAGGAGGGCGTGGTTGGCGACGGCGACGGAGACGTCGTAGTGGCCAGTCTCGAAGCCGAAGTTGCCGGCGAGGCCGCAGCAGCCGGCGTCGAGGACGGTGGTGTCGACGCCGGCCGACGTCAGGGCGGAGCGGTCGGCGTCGAGGCCGAGTTCGGCGTACTGGTGGCAGTGGGGCTGCATGACGGCACTCTCGGAGCCGAGGGACGGCATCGCGGGGGCGACTTGCTCGGCGAAGGTGTGAACGCGGCCGGCCAGGCGTACGACGGCGGGATCGTCGGTGAGTTCCAGGGCGTCGGACTTCAGGAAAGCGGTGCAGCTGGGTTCGAGGCCGACGACGGGGGTGTCGGAGCCGTCCAGGATGCGGGCGGTGCGCCGCAGCACTTGTCGGGCGGTGCCGAGCTGGCCGGTGGACATCCATGTCAGTCCACAGCAGACCCGCTTGTGGGGCAAAGAAACCTGGAAGCCGAGGTGTTCGAGGACGGTCACGGCGTCGATGCCGATGCGGGGGTCGAAGTGATCGGTGAACGTGTCGGGGAACAGCACAACCGGGTCCCCGGCAACGGATTCGTGGCCCTTGAACCACGACCGGAAGGACTGGCGGGACACGGTTGGCATGGTGCGCCGGGGATCGATGCCGCCCAGCCGCTTGACGACCCGAAGATCGCCGAGGGCGTTCACCAGGCCGGGCGCCAACGCCAGCCACAGGGGGAGGAAACCCATGGAGTAGTGGGACATGGGCCGCAGCCGTCCCCGGTAGTGCTGGTGCAGGAACTCGGCCTTGTAGGTTGCCATGTCGACGTCGACGGGGCAGTCACGCTTGCATCCCTTGCAGGACAGGCACAAGTCGAGCGCGTCGCGGACCTCGGGTGACCGCCAGCTGTCCCGGATGACGGATCCGTTCAGCATCTCGAACAGCAGTCGGGCCCGGCCGCGGGTGGAGTGCTTCTCCTCGCGGGTGGCCCGATAGCTGGGGCACATCACGCCGCCGGAAGCGGTGAGGCACTTGCCGACGCCGACGCACCGACGGGTGGCCGCGGCCAGCGAGCCCTGATCGGCGTGCAGGGCCAGTTCCGTACGCACGGGAATCCGGGACGGGGCGACAACCACACGGAGATCGGCGTCCAGCGGCAAAGGATCGACGATGCGGCCGGGGTTCATCAAGCCGTGTGGGTCGAAGATGGTCTTGAACCGGCCGAAGGCGACCATGATCTCGGGGGAGTACATGCGCGGCAACAACTCCGAGCGGGCCTGCCCGTCGCCGTGCTCGCCGGACAGCGAACCACCGTGGGAGACAACAAGGTCCGCAGCTTCCTCCAGGAACGTCCGGTAGCCGGGACCGCGCAGGTCGAAGTCGATGCGCGTGTGCAGGCAGCCGTCGCCGTAGTGACCGTAGGTGGGCCCGCGCCGGCCATGCCGCCCGAGCAGGGCGTCGAAATCCCGCAGGTACGCCCCGAGTCGCGCGGGCGGCACCGCCGCGTCCTCCCACCCCGACCACGCCTCGGAGCCGTCGGGCATCCGGGTCGCCAAGCCGGCCCCGTCCTCCCGGATCCGCCACAGTTCCCGCATCCGCGCCGGTTCTGTGACGACCACGGAACCGGTCGCCCCCGGCATCGCCGCCACCACGGCCTCCGGGTCGACAGTCTCCACGAACAGCCAACTCCGCCCGGCCGGCAACGCCTTCAGCCCGGGTGTGCCGGGTTTGCGCTGCCGCAGGATCGACACGATGTCCTCGTTGACCCCCTCGATCGCCAGCACGTCCAGTGACAGCAACGCCACCACCTGGTCGGCCGCCGCATAGGTGTCCTCGAAACCCAGCACCACCAGCGAACGCCGCTCCGGCAGCGGAACCAGCTTCACCGTCGCGCCGAGCACCGTCACGCAGGTGCCCTCGCTGCCGACCAGCGCCCGCCCCACATGAAAGCCGTTCTCCGGCAGCAGCTGGTCCAGGTTGTAGCCGGACACCCGACGGGGAATGCGCGGGAAACCCGTCCGCACCGCCGCCATGACGTCGTCCCGCAACGCCCGCAGCTCGCGGTGCACCGGCAGGACATCGGAAGTGACCGGCCCGGCGTCGAAGCGGGTTCCGGCCGGCAGCAGCACGTCCAGCGACTCGACGTTGTCGACGGTCTTGCCCCACGCCACCGAGTGCGCCCCGCAGGCGTTGTTGCCGATCATCCCGGCGATCGTGCAGCGGCTGTGCGTCGACGGATCCGGCGCGAAGTGCAGCCCGTGCGCCGACACCATGGCGTTCACCACATCCGGCACGACCCCCGGCTGCACCACGGCGGTCCGGGCAGCCGGGTCCACGTCCAGCACCTTGTTCAGATGTCGGGAGAAGTCCACCACCAGCCCGTCGCCGCAGGAGTTGCCGGCGATGCTCGTGCCCGCGCCCCGGCTGGTGATCGGAACGCCCAGCTCCACGGCCACGCCGACGGCCGCCACCGCCGCGTCCACGGTCCGGGGCCGCACCACCGCGACCGGCACGTGCCGGTAGTTGGACGCGTCCGCCGCGTACACCGCCCGTGTCCCCGGATCGGCCAGGACCTCGCCGTCCACTTCGGCCCGCAGCCGCTCCACCAGCTTCGACGTCACGTCTATCACTTACCACCGATGCGGGCCGACCGGCCGGTAACAGATAGCCTCGCACGCGACACCAGCGAGACGAGGAGCATCTGTGGCACGGTCCGTACTGGTCACCGGCGGCAACCGCGGCATCGGCCTGGCCATCGCGCAGGCGTTCGCCGCGCAGGGCGACAAGGTCGCGATCACACACCGCGGCTCGGCGACACCGGAGGGCCTGTTCGGGGTGAAGTGCGACGTCACCGACGCCGACCAGGTCGACCAGGCGTTCACCGAGATCGAGGCGCACCAGGGGCCGGTCGAGGTGCTGGTCTCCAACGCCGGCATGACCGACGACACCCTGCTGATGCGGATGTCCGAGGAGCAGTTCACCAAGGTCCTCGACGCCAACCTGACCGGCGCCTACCGGGTGACCAAGCGGGCCAGCCGGGCCATGCTGCGGGCCCGCTGGGGCCGGATCGTCTACATCTCCTCGGTGGTCGCCCTCACCGGCAGCGCCGGCCAGGTCAACTACGCGGCCAGCAAGGCGGGCCTGATCGGCGTGGCCCGGTCCATCGCCCGCGAGCTGGGCTCCCGCAACATCACCGCGAACGTGGTGGCGCCCGGCTTCATCGACACCGACATGACCGCGGGCCTGCCGCAGGACGTCAAGGACAAGACGTTCGCGCAGATCCCGGCCGGCCGTTTCGGCGCGGCGAACGAGATCGCCGCGGCGGTCACCTTCCTGGCCTCCGACGGGGCTGCCTACGTCAACGGCGCGGTGCTGCCGGTCGACGGCGGCCTCGGCATGGGCCACTGAACCAACCAGGCCACTGAACCACTAAGCACGTCAGGAGAGGAAAGCACGTGACCGGACTGCTCGACGGCAAGCGCCTGGTGATCACCGGGGTGATCACCGACGCCTCGCTCGGCTTCCACGTGGCCCGGGTGGCGCAGGAGCAGGGCGCCAAGGTGGTGTTGACCGGGTTCGGCCGGCTCAGTCTGGTCGAGCGGATCGCCAAGCGGCTGCCCGAGCCGGCGCCGGTGATCGAGCTGGACGTCACCGACCCGGCGCACCTGGAGGCGCTGCCGGCCAAGGTGCGCGAGCACCTCGACGGTGTCGACGGCGTGCTGCACTCGATCGCCTACGGCCCGCCCTCCACCCTCGGCGCCGACTTCATGGAGGCCCCCTGGGAGGACGTGGCCACCGCGGTGCAGGTGTCGGCGTACTCGCTGAAGTCCCTGGTCAAGGCCCTGCTGCCGCTGATGACCGAGGGCAGCTCGGTGGTCGGCATGGACTTCGACGCCCGGGTGGCCTGGCCGGCCTACAACTGGATGGGCGTGTCCAAGGCGGCGCTGGAGTCGGTGACCCGCTACCTGGCCCGCGACCTGGGCCCGCGCAAGATCCGGGTGAACGTGGTCGCCGCCGGCCCGGTCCGCACCATGGCCGCCAAGTCCATCCCGGGCTTCGTCGACCTGGACAAGCAGTGGACCGAGCGGGCCCCGATGGGCTGGGACCCGACCGACCCGGACCCGGTCGCCAAGTCGGTGTGCGCGCTGCTGTCCGACTGGCTGCCGGCCACCACCGGCTCGATGGTGTGGGTGGACGGCGGTCTGCACGCCGTCGGCATGTAGCCGTTAGGGGCCTGAGGGCCCGGATACCCATGACTTTGGTCATGGGACGGCGGCATGCCGCCGGGGCGATGCTTCTCGGGCCCGTGCTGGCTACCGTTACCAGGCGTGGGCTCCGAAAAGTCGACGTCATCGCCAGCGCAGGAGTCTCGACGGCCCGGTCGGGTAGGGTGGCCCCCCGACCGGGCCGCTGGCCGTCCGGCCCTGTACGGGGCCATGTTCTGGGCCACGATCGTGGTCGTCACCGCCGCCGAGGTCACCAACTTCGCCCGCCAGCCGCAGCCGTACGGGCTGTGGCCGCTGGTCTGCCTGGGCGTGCTGACGCTGGCGTGGCTGGCGATGCCGTGGGATCCGACCGCGCCGCTGCCCCGCAAGCTGGGCCTGGTCCCGTTCATCGGCGGCATGCTCGCGCTGAGCCTGCTGTCCTCGTACAACTCCACCGACATCTGGCTGCTGCTGGCCCTGGCCAACTGCACCTTCGTGTTCGGTGTGCGGGCCACCGTGATCGTCGCCGCCAGCTTCGTCGCCTTCACCTTCGTCGACACGCTCACCTATCCCGGCTACACGGTGCTCGCGGCGTGCATCCAGAGCCTGGTCGTCGTCGTGCTGACGGTGTTCGTGACCGGGCTGGCCTCCGCCGTCACCGAGGCCCGGCGGCGGCGGACGGAGACTCAGCGGCTGCTCGGCGAGCTGGCCGAGGCGCACCAGGAGCTGCGCGCCTACGCCGACCAGGTGCGGGAGCTGTCGGTGGCCGAGGAGCGGGCCCGGATGGCCCGCGAGATGCACGACTCCGTCGGCCATTACCTGACGGTCATCCAGGTCGGGCTGACCAACGCGGAACGTTTCCGGGACAAGTGGCCCGAGCAGGCCTGGGCCGAGGTGGCCCAGGCCAAGGAGCTGACCAGGGAGGCGCTGGCCGACACCCGGCGGTGGGTGCGGGCGATGCGGCCGCTGGCGCTGGAGGGGCGGACCGGCAGCCAGGCGCTGGCCGAGCTGGCGCGGACCTTCGACGGCACCGGCATCGAGGTGGACTTCCGGGTCCACGGACCGGAGCAGCCGCTGCTGGGCGACACTGAGGTCGTGTTGTACCGGGTGCTCCAGGAGGGACTGACCAACGTGCTACGGCACGCGAACGCCCGCCACGCCGAGGCGGTGCTGTGCTTCACCGAGGACCGGGTGTCGCTGCGGGTCGGCGACGACGGCCACGGCGCGTCCGACCTGACCAGGGGGTTCGGGCTGTCGTCGCTGGGCCAGCGGGCCGAGGCTGCCGGCGGTGAGCTGGTCGCCGGCAACGCCCCGGCCGGTGGCTTCGAGGTGCGGGCCGACCTGCCGGTGCGGCGCCGATGAGCGAGCTTGCGAGCGAATCATTCAGCGCAGAGCGTCCGCGAACGCGGACACCGAGCGCTAGCGAGGTGCGGCAGTGAGCGTGCGCGTGCTGCTGGTCGACGACCAGATCCTGATGCGCAGCGGGCTGCGCAAACTGCTGGAGATCGAGGACGGCATCGACATCGTCGCCGACGTGGGCAGCGGGCCTGCCGCGCTGGAGGTGGTGCCGGTCTGCCGGCCCGACGTCGCCCTGGTCGACGCCCGGATGCCGGGCATGGACGGCATCGAGTTGATCACCCGGCTGACCGCCGACTACCCGGCGGTGGCCAGCATCGTGCTGACCACGTTCGACGAGGACGAGTACCTGTTCGGGGCGTTGAAGGCCGGGGCCCGGGGCTTCCTGCTCAAGGACGCCTCCCCGGAGGACCTGGTCGCCGCCATCCACCGGGCCGCCGCCGGCGCAACCGTGCTCAGCGACCAGGTCGCCGGGCGGGTCGTCGCCCAGCTGCGGGGGGAGACGCCGGTCCAGCCGGTGCTGTCCAGTCGTGAGGTGGAGGTCGCCCGGCTGGTCGGCGCCGGCGCGTCCAACCGGGAGATCGCCGCCGAGCTGTACATCACCGAGGGCACCGTGAAGAACCACGTCTCCAGCACCCTGCGCAAACTGGGCCTGCGCGACCGCACCCAGCTCGCCCTCCGCATAGCCAACGGCGACTTGTGACCCCGCGAGTCCCGCTCTCAGGCAGCCATGTGTCGAGTTTCGAACTCGTGTTTCGGGTGCCCGAGAGCGGGACTCGCGGGGGGTTTACCAGGTGACGGGGAGGGAGACTAGGCCGCCGGCGAGGGAGCCGGGGCGGATCTCCAGGTCGTCGGGGGCGACGGCCAGGCGGAGGGTGGGGAAGCGGCGGAACAGGGTGGACAGCGCGATTTTCAGCTCGGTACGGGCCAGGCTGGCGCCGATGCAGAAGTGCACGCCGTGCCCGAAGGCCAGGTGGATGTTGGGGGAGCGGGCCGGGTCGAACTCCTCGGGGTCGGTGAACACCGACGGGTCCCGGTTGGCCGCGCCGGTGGACAGCAGCACACAGTCGCCGCGCTTGATGGTCACGCCTTCGACCTCGACGTCCTCGCGGGCGTAGCGGAGCAGGCCGAGGCTGCCGGACGCGGTCAGCCGCAGCACCTCCTCGACCGTCGCCTGCGCCTGGCCCTCGGGGTCGGCGGCGAACCGGTCGCGGCGCTCGAGGTCGGAGAGCAGGAACACGGTGCCCATGTCGATGCGGGTCATGGTCGTCTCGTGCCCGGCGAACAGCAGCCCGGCGGCCAGCCGGGTCATCTCGTCCTCGCTGAACGAGGGGTCCTCGGCCTGGGCCTTCACCAGGTCGGAGACCACATCGGCCTGCGGGTCGGCCCGCTTCTGGTCGGCCAGCCGCCCCATGTACGCGCGCAGCTCCTCGGAGGCGGCCTCGGCCCCGGCGCCGATGTCCATCCGGCCGAGCCGGGTGGACAGGTCGTGGAAGTAGTCGCGGTCCTCGTACGGCACGCCCAGCAGCTCGCAGATCACCAGCACCGGCAGCGGTAGCGAGAGCAGCGCGTGCAGGTCGACCGGCTGGTCGGGATGGGCGTCGTGCTCGGCCGTCATCTCCTCGATCCGGGCGTCGACCAGCTCCTGGACATGGTCGGACAGCTTGCGCATGCGGCTCGCGGAGAACGCCGGCACCAGCAGCCGCCGCATCCGGCTGTGCTCCTCCTGCTCCCGGTCGAAGTCGCCGGACGGGCCGCTGAGCACGGCCGCGTCGGAGATCTTCGAGGCCTGCTCGGGTGCCGGGTGCGAGCGCCCGAAGCGCGGGTCGCCGAAGATCATCCGGGCCTGCTCGAAGCGGGTGATCAGCCAGGCCGGGTCGCCGGCCGGGGTGGTCACCTCGACCGGGGCGGCCTCCCGGCGCAGCACCTCGAACAGCGGCGCGATGTCCATGACGTTCGGCCGCTGGAACGGTAGCCGCGGCCGGGATTCGGTGGTGGTCATGTCAGTCCTCCAGTGGTGGTTCCGCCGCCCGGACGCGCAGGGTCTCGAGCCAGCGCAGTTCGCTGTGTGAGCGGGTGAGCACCTGGTCCAGCACGATCCGGGCCCAGCTGTCGTCGTCGACGGAGGCGATGTGCTCGTCGGTGCGCGCGGCGCGGGCGAGCACCGCTCGGGTCCGGGCTTCCAGCACGGCCAGCCGCTCGGCGATGGTCAGCCGGTCGAAGTTGGCCAGCCGGGCCATGAACTCGGCCGGCTCGGCGGCCAGCTCGTCGGGCAGTTCGGCCAGCATGTCGTGCAGCATCTCCACGCCCACGTCGGTGATCTCGTAGACGTGCCGGGTCGGCCGGCCGCGCTGGGCCTGCGGCGTCCTGGTGACCGCCCCGGCCTCGGTGAACCGGCGCAGCGTCGGATACAGGGAGTTGTTCGACAGCGTCGTCCCCAGTCCCTGCTCGACCCGCTGCCGCAGCTCGTAGCCATGCGCCGGCGCCTTGGCCAGGTTGGCCAGCATCACGATCTCCACCCACACATAGGTCAACGTAACCTAGGGAGGAAGGCTATGTCACGGTGACCTATGCGGCCGGCGGACTCAGGCGGGGACGCGGGTGGGGGCGAACGCCTCCTGGATCCAGTTCGGGTAGACGGTCGCCGGCCGGCTGACCTCGTCCAACTCGGCCAGGTCCGGCTCGGTCAGGACCAGGTCGGCGGCGGCGATGTTGTCGGCGAGCTGGTCGGTCCGGCGGGCGCCGACGATCACGCTGGTGACCGCCGGCTGAGCCAGCAGCCAGGCGATCGCGACCCGAGCCGGGCTCACCTCGTGCCGGGCGGCGACCGCCCGCACCACGTCGACGATCGTGACGCCGCGGTCCACGTCGAACGGCACGAAGTCGAAGCCGACCTTGGCCCGGCGGGTGTCCTGGTCGGTGGCGGTCCCGGCCGGGTCGATCCTGCCGGCCAGGAAACCGCCGGCCAGGGGGCTCCACACGGTCAGGCTCAGCCCCTCGTCCAGGGCCATCGGCGCCAGGTCGTGCTCGGCGTCCCGGGACAGCAGCGAGTAGTGGATCTGGTTGGCCACGAAGCCGGACTGGTTGCGCTGACGGGAGATGCCGAGCGCCTTGCTGACCTGCCAGGCGGCCAGGTTGGAGCAGCCGAGGTAGCGGACCTTGCCCTGGCGCACCGCGTCGTCCAGCGCGGCCAGCGTCTCCTCCAGCGGCGTCAGCCGGTCGTAGTTGTGGATCTGGTACAGGTCGATGTGGTCGGTGCCCAGCCGGCGCAGGCTGTCCTCCAGCGCCCGCATCACGTGTAGGCGGGACAGGCCCTGGTCGTTGGGGCCGGGACCGACCGGGGCCAGCAGCTTGGTGGCCAGCACGACGTCCTGGCGGCGCTTGCCGATGGCCCGGCCCAGCAGCTGCTCGGACTCGCCGTCGGCGTAGGCGTCGGCGGTGTCGACGAAGTTCACGCCGGCGTCCAGCGCCGTGCCCACGATCCGGTCCACCTCGTCCTGGCCGAGGCCGCCCATGGCCCCGTACACCGGGTGGCCCGCGCCGCCGAAGGTCATCGTGCCGAGGGAGATCTCGGAGACCCACACTCCGGTGCGGCCGAGCAGGCGGTACTTCATCGGATTACTCCTTCGGGGTGACGTGCTCTCGCCGCGAGACTACACAGTGTCCGGACACTGTGTAGTGCGACGCCGGCCGGGCGTGCACTAGGTTCTGCCCATGCCTTCGATCACCCGCCGCAGCACCGGTCCCGCGCGCCGAGCGTCGGCGGACGCGGAGATACTGGCTGTCACGCGGCGGCTGCTGACCGAGGGCGCGACCTTCACCGAGCTGGGGATCCAGCACATCGCGGCCGAGGCCGGCGTGGCCCGGTCGACGTTCTACGCGCACTTCAGGGACAAGACGGCCCTGCTCATGCGGCTGGCCGCCACCTTCGTGGACACGTCCTTCGGCATCGCCTCGGCCTGGGAGCCGGCCGAGGGCCCGGACGGCCTCGCGGCGGCGTTCCGCCAGGTGGTGGGGGTCTACCGGGAGCACCGGGCGCTGCTGCAGGCCATCGCCGAGGTCGCCGCGTACGACGTGACGGTGCGGGAGTACTGGAGCCAGGTGCTGGCCCGGTTCACCGACCGGACGGTCGAGGTGCTCCGGCGGGAGCAGGAATCCGGCCGGACGCCGGCCGGGGTGGACGTCACCAGCGCCACACGGGTGATCGTCATGGGCGGCGAGCGGGCCATCTTCGACCAGGTCCTGGCCGGGGATCCCGGCGAGGACGAGGCGTTCGCGCGGGAGATGGCGCTGATCTGGTGGCACGGCGCCTACCGCCGGCCGTGAGTGAGGCTCGCCGACGTTTTTTGATGTCATGAAGGGCCCCTTCCGCACGTTCAACGTGAGGAAGGGGCCCTTCATGACAAAAAGGACTGGGCGGTGGCTACATCTTGGCCGCGCCGGCCTTGATGGCGGTGCGGATGCGGGAGTAGGTGCCGCAGCGGCAGATGTTGCGGATCGAGTCGAGGTCGGCGTCGGTGATGGCGCGGCCCTCGGCCTTGGCCTTCCGGACCAGGGCCACGGCGGTCATGATCTGGCCGGGCTGGCAGTAGCCGCACTGGGCGACGTCGGTGTCGAGCCAGGCCTCCTGCATGGGGTGCAGGTCCTGGCCGACGGTGGCCGGCAGGCCCTCGATGGTGGTGATCTCGTCGTCGGCCTTGATCGCCGACACCGGCACCGAGCACGGGTTGAAGGCCTTGCCGTTGATGTGCGAGGTGCAGGCCTTGCACACGTTCAGGCCGCAGCCGTACTTGGGCCCGGTGACGCCGAGCAGGTCGCGCAGCACCCACAGCAGCCGGACGTCGTCGGCGACCTCGACGGTGACCCGCTCGCCGTTGAGCACGAAGGTGTGACTGGACATGCGGGTTCTCCTCAGAAGGCGGAGTCGAGGCCGTCGGTGGGGGACTGCGGGGTGGACGGCTCGACGGGCAGCGGGTCGAAGCTCAGCGTGCCGTGGTTGATCGGGAACGAGGTCGGCATCTTGCCCACCGCCCGCGCGTAGGCGCAGGCCACGGCGGCCATCGCCGGCGCGACGCCCAGTTCGCCGGCGCCGGAGGGGTTGCCGCCGCTGGGCGCGATCACCACCTGCATGTCCAGCGGGGTGTTCCACTGGCGGGTGTAGAAGTAGTTGTCCCAGCTGCCTTCCAGTGGCAGGCCGTCCTTGATGTGCAGGCTGGACGTCATCGCCATCGCGATGCCGTCGTTGATGCCGCCGATCATCTGCGCCTCCAGCCCGCGCGGGTTGACCGCGAAGCCGGGGTCGACCACCAGCAGCGCCTTGGTCACCCGCGGCCCGGTGACGCCGTCGGTGATGGGGCGGTTCACGGTCTCCGGGCGGGCGTCGACCTCCATCAGGCAGCACACAGCGCCCTGGTACTCGGAGTGCACGGCGATGCCCTGGGCCACGCCGGCTGGCAGCGCGCGGCCCCACTGTCCGATTTGGACGGCTTTCTCGAAGACGGCCTTGAGCCGCGCGTCCCGCAGGAAGGCCCGCCGGAACGTCACCGGGTCCTTGCCCATCTTGGCCGCCAGCTGGTCGACCACCAGCTCCTGGGCGGTGACCACGTTGGGGGAGTAGATGTTGCGCATGCTGCCGGTGTTGAACTTCAGCGGGATCTCGTTGAGCAGCTGGGTGGTGACGCCGAAGTTGTAGGGCGAGGACTGGGTCAGCAGGAAGATCGACTCGGCGAAGCTGAGGTTGCCGGCGATGGGCAGCTTGGCCGCGAACGAGGTGAGCATCTCGCCCAGACCGTGGCTGAACTCGGTCTGCACGCTGGTGTGCCGCTGCTCGTAGCTGACCACGTTGCCCAGCGCGTAGGTGACGCGGATGCGCGAGGTGCACATCGGGTGGGCGCGGCCCTGCCGGAAGTCGTCGGTGCGCGACCACATCAGCTTGACCGGCTTGCCCATCTTCTGCGAGATCTCCGCGGCCTCGGCGGCCACGTTGTGGAACAGGTGCCGGCCGAACGAGCCGCCGCCCTGCGCCACGTGCACCTTGACCGCGCCGACCGGCAGCCCCAGCTGGGCGGCGATGTCCTCCTGGGCGACGATCGGCACCTTCAGGCTGGACCAGATCTCGGCCGAGTCCTGGCGCACGTCGGCGATCGCGTTGTCCGGCTCCAGCGGGCTGTTGCTGGCGAAGGCGAAGGTGAACTCGGCGTCCAGCACCTCGGTCAGCAGGCCCGGCACCAGCATCGGCAGCTCGGCCTTCTTCAGCTGTGCCAACACCGACGCGTCGGACTCGCCGTCCACAGTGCCCGGTCCCCAGGTGACGTCCAGCGCCCGCAGACCGTCGATGCACTGGCCGAACGTGTCAGCCCGGACCGCGACGCCGTTGGACACGGCGGCGACGTCGGTGACGCCGGGCATGGCCAGCACCGCCGCCTTGTTGTTGACCGAGCGGACCGTGCCGTTGATCGTCGGCGGCCGGCGCACCATGGTCGGCTTGGCGTTGGGCACCTGCATGTCCATGCCGAAGGTCTTGCGCCCCATGACGATGTCGCGGGCGTCGATCCGGTTCTGCGGCTTGCCCAGCACCGTGAAGTCGGCGGTGGCCTTCAGCTGCACGGTCGCGGCCTCGACCTTGGAGCTGGCCGCGGCCACCGCCAGCGAGGCGTAGCTGAGGGTCTTGCCGCTGGGGTGGCTGACCACACCGTCCTTGGTGGTCAGCTGCGAAGGCGTTGCGCCCCACTGCTTCGCGGCCGTCGCCACCAGCCGCTGGCGGGCGATCGCCGCCGCCGTGCGCACCGGCGTGTAGATGCTGCGGATCGAGTTGGAGCCGCCGGTCAGCTGGTTCATCAGCAGCTCCGGCCGGGCGTCGGCCAGGGTGATGGACACCTTGTCCAGCGGCAGGTCCAGCTCCTCGGCCACCATCATCGCCACGGCGGTGGTGATGCCCTGGCCGACTTCGGCCCGTGGCACCGCGAACGAGGCGCTGCCGTCCCGGTTCATCTGCACCGACACCAGGTTCGCGGTCGGTGCGGCGGCCAGGTTCTGGAGATCGCCGAGGTCGAAGATCTCCTCGGGCTGGGGCAGGGTGGGCACGGCGGCGTCGGCCTTGGGTGTGTCGAACCACTGCACCGCGACGGCCAGCGTCGGGGCGGCGAGCAGATAACCCAGGAACCTACGGCGACGGAGGTCTTCGGCCATGGCGCGGAGTGTGTCACCGCTCACATCACGTCGCCATGGCCGGGATGCCTACTTCTGGCGTAGTCAGACTGTGCACGATGCACAACCCCCGGTATGTGCGTCTCCAAGACCCACAAACCCTCTCGGATGCGGTCTTCAACCGCCACAAACAGCGCCGGGGTTTGTGGCGGTTGAAGACCTTGTCGGCTGGGGTTTGTAGGTCTTGGAGACGCTCAAACGTTTAGGCGAGGGGGCCTGGGGGGAGGAGGCGGGAGGCACGGAGCGCCAACGACAACTCCAGGTGGGGCACGTCGCTGAGGTCGTTGCCGGTGACGGCCTCGATCCGGCTCAGCCGGTTGATCACCGTGTTCCGGTGGCAGTGCACGAGTTCCGCGGTCCGGCTGACCGAGCCGGCGGTGGCGACCCAGGTCTCCAGGGTGTCCAACAGGATCCGCCGCTCGCCCACGGGGATCTTGAGCAGCGGCCCGAGCCGCAGCCGGATCAGGTGCTCGGCCAGCTCCGGCGAGCTGAGGACCAGGGCCTCCGGCAGCCGGTCGGCCAGGGCGGCGACCTCGACCCGGCCGGGCTGGATGGAGCGGCGGGCCAACACCGCCTGCCGGTAGGCGACGTCGACGTCGGCCAGGCCGTGCACGACCAGGGAGACGCCGGCGGGCACGGTGAGGGCATCCCGCAGCACCTTCAGCACAATGCCCAATTCGGGTGAATCCAAGGAGAGCAGTCCCACCAGCATGTGGGCCCGCAGCTGCCACGCGGAGTCGATGCCGTGCTCGGTCAGCAGCCCCTTGAGGAACGTCGGCGCGTTGACGTCCTCGACATCGGCGACGATTGCCGCGTACGGCCCGTCGACGGGGACGCCGATGATGCGGGCGGCCTCGTGGGCGAAGGCCAAGTCCTTGCCCCGCCCGCGAAGCAGCCCCTCCCACAGCGTGGCCCGCCGCTGCTCGTCGATCCGCACCAGCTGCTGCTCGGCGACGTGATAGGCGGCGGCGACCTGGGCTGACGTGGAGTCGACGACCTCCCACAGCCAGGTGGCGATCTCCAACAGGCCCTCGGCGTCCACGGTGCCGTCGGCGCGGGCCTGCTCGACCAGGGCCTGCCACAACAGCCGGCCGCCGAGCCGGAAGGAGCGGAGCACGTCGTCCAGGGGCATGCGCTGCTCGGCCCGGCGCCGGCCGGTGCAGCGGGCGGCCGAGTAGAGCTGCTCGTCGGCCCCGTCCCGGCCGATCAGCCGGAGCACGCCGATCATGTTGTCGTGGCAGGACTTGCGCAGATCGTCCGAGGTCACCACGTTGATCCGGCGGTAGCCGGGGTTCTGCTCGGCGATGACCCGCACCAGCTCGTCGGCCAGCTTCGGCACCCGGGCCAGCACGCCGTCGGCCAGCAGCCGTGCCGCCTTCTCCTCCACCCGGTCCTCTCAATCCCTCAGGCGCAGGGCCAGCCACAGCTCGGCCCGCGTGTCCGCGGTGTCCAGGTCCCGGCCGAGCAGTTGCCCGACCTTCGCGATCCGGTGCCGCAGGGTGTGCCGGTGCACGCCGAGCGCCACCGCAGCCGGATCCCACTGGCCGTTGTGGGCCAGCCACGCCCGCAGCGACGCGATGAGCTCGCCGCGACCGGTCGCATCGTGTTCAACGAGCGGGGCGAGCAACCGGTCCGCGAAGACGCCGGCGACTTCCGGATCGACCAGCCGCAGCACGCCGTCGTCGGCCAGCTCGGAGAACCGGGTGATCGGCAGGTCGGTGCGGACCGCGGTGGTCAGGGCCCGCTGCGCCTGCCGCAGGGCCTGGGGCAGGGACGAGTAGTCCACGGGATCGGAGACGCCGATCTGCACGCCGGCCAACTCGGCCAGCAGGTCGGTCGAGGCCCCGACCACCAGCAGCGACTCGGTGCCGTGCTCGGCGTGGAAGGCAGCCTCGCCCGAGTCGTCCACATGATCGACGGCCGCCAGCCGATAGCGCGAAGGCCCGGCGGCCAGGGCGATCCGCACCGGCGGCACCGGCAGCTCGCCCCACAGGTCGGCGGCGATCTCCGCGACCAGCTCGGTCTCGCCGGCCAGCAGCAGCCGCAGCAGCCCGCCGCGCAGCCTTCGCGTCGCGGCCTCGACGGCGTGCGGCCGCTCGAAGCTGACTGTCAACAGCGAGGCCGCTGTGGTCAGCACCTGCTGGTCGGCCGGCGTGAGGCGGCCGACCCGGCCGACCGCGAGGAAGCCACGGATCCGCTCGCCCGCCCCCAGGGTCTGCACGGTGATCTCGGCGCCGTCCGATTCATAGGTGAGGCTGGCCGGACCGGCGTGGAATCGGGACAGCTCGGCGCGGACCTTGTCCAGCACCGGGCTGTCGCCGGCCCGCAGCGCCCCGCGCGGATCCAGCACCACCGCCCACGCGTCCAGCCGACGGGCCAGTTGCGTTGTAACACCTGTAAAGCCATTGGGTCTTACGGCGGCCGAGGTCAGGGCCCGCTGCGCCTGGTAGGCGCGGGTCACGGCGGCGTACTCCTCGGCCGCGACCGCCTTGGCCACCGCCTTGCTGATGGCGATGAACGGCACCTGCCGCGGCACCTCGAGCACCGGCAGCCCGACCGCGTCGGCCTGCACGATGACCACCTTCGGCACGTCCGCGCAGGTCAGCCCGGTGCCGAAGCCCAGCCCGGCGACCCCGGCGGCGTGCAGCCGGCGCACGTAGTCGGCGGCCCCGGACCGCACCCACAGGCCGGTGGTCAGCAGCAGCTCGCCGCCCTCCAGGAATGCCGTCGGGTCGGCCAGTTCGCTGGTGTGCACCCACTGCACCGGCCGGTCCAGGTGCTCGCCGCCGGCCCGCACGCGCAGGGCCAGGTCGGGGCGGTCCACGAGCGCGGCGAGAGTGGGGGTCACCGGGCGGTCCTCGACAGTTCGGCGAACAATTCGGTCTGACTTGTCCAAACAGGCTACTTGGCCACGGCGGTCCCGCCGACCACCGTGAACCGACAGTCCCGACAGACCGGAGCCGCCGATGAGCGCAGCCAGCAATGATCAACCTCGGCGTAAACTAGCGTCGACCCTGCAACGCCGCCACCTGTCCATGATCGCCATCGCCGGCGTGATCGGCGCCGGCCTGTTCGTCGGCAGCGGCGCTGCCATCAAACAGGCCGGACCGGGCGCGCTGCTCGCGTACGCGGTGTGCGGCCTGCTGGTGGTGCTGGTGATGCGCATGCTGGGCGAGATGTCCGCGGCCAACCCGGAGACCGGCTCGTTCTCGGCCTACGCCGACCGCGCCATCGGCCCGTGGGCCGGCTTCACCATCGGCTGGCTGTACTGGTTCTTCTGGGTCGTGGTGCTCGGCGTCGAGGCGACCGCCGGAGCCAGCATCGTGCACCGGTGGGTGCCCGAGGTGCCGCAGTGGACGTGGGCGCTGGTCCTGATGGCGCTGCTGACCGTCACCAACCTGTTCTCGGTGAAGTCCTACGGCGAGTTCGAGTTCTGGTTCGCCTCCATCAAGGTCGCCGCGATCGCGGTGTTCCTGCTGGTGGGCGTGGTGGCGCTGCTCGGCCTGATCCCGGGCTTCGCCTCGCCGGGCCTGTCCAACCTGACCGGGCACGGCGGCTTCCTGCCCAACGGCGCGTCGCCGGTGTTCGCGGCCATGTTGGTGGTGGTGTTCTCCTTCTTCGGCGCGGAGATCGCCACTGTCGCCGCCGGCGAGTCGGCCGACCCCGGCCACGCCGTGCGGTCGGCGGTGCGCTCGGTGGTGTGGCGGATCATCGTGTTCTACCTGGGTTCCATCGCTGTGGTGGTGACGCTGCTGCCGTGGGACGACGCCGGTGTGGCCAAGAGCCCGTACGTCGCGGTGCTGGACCGGATCGGGCTGCCGGCGGCCGGCGCG
Source organism: Kutzneria sp. CA-103260 (assembly GCF_018263855.1). GTDB lineage: Bacteria > Actinomycetota > Actinomycetes > Mycobacteriales > Pseudonocardiaceae > Kutzneria. The sequence goes on from NZ_CP073318.1 coordinate 547,057, forward strand.
GTGATGGACGTGATCGTGCTGACCTCGGTGCTGTCCTGCCTGAACTCCGGGCTGTACACCGCATCCCGCATGGTCTACTCGCTCGCCGGCCGGGCCGACGCCCCGGCCGCGCTGGGCCGGATCGGCCGTACCGGCGTGCCGACCGCGGCGGTGCTGGTGTCCACTGTGGTCGGTTTCGTGACGGTCATCTTCAACTACGTCTCACCGGACACCGTGTTCCTGTTCCTCACCAACTCCTCCGGCGCCATCGCGGTGTTCGTCTGGATGGTGATCGCCGTGTCCCAGCTGCGGATGCGCCGCCAGCTGGAGCGGGACGCGCCGGAGCGGCTGACCCTGCGCATGTGGGGGTATCCGTACCTGACCTGGGTGGCGATCGGGGCGATGGTCGTGCTGCTGGCCGGCATGGCCTTCGACGCCGACGCCCGCTCGCAACTGCTGCTCAGCCTGCTCGTCGGCGCGCTGGTGCTGGTCGTCGGCCTGGTCCGGCACCGCAACCGCGTCCGCAGCTCCGTATAGAAAGACAGCTCCGTCAGAAAGGAAGGGTCGTGGCCACGCCCACTCTCGCCCGCAACCTCGTCACCGAGATCCCCGGACCCCGCTCGCAGGCCGCGCAGCTGCGCCGGCAGCGGGTGGTGGCCGCCGGGGTCGGCAGCACGCTGCCGGTGTTCGTCGAGTCGGCCAGCGCCGGCCTGCTGCACGACATCGACGGCAACACGTTGGTGGACCTGGGTTCCGGCATCGCCGTGACCAGCGTCGGCGCGGCCGCGCCGGAGGTGGTGGCAGCCGTGCAGGAGCAGGTCGCCAAGTTCACCCACACGTGCTTCATGGTGACGCCGTACGACGCCTATGTGGAGGTGTGCGAGCAGTTGGCCGAGCTCACCCCCGGCTCGCACGAGAAGCGCTCGGCCCTGTTCAACTCGGGCGCGGAGGCGGTGGAGAACGCCGTCAAGATCGCCCGGCACGCCACCGGGCGGCAGGCGGTGGTGGTGTTCGACCACGCCTACCACGGCCGCACCAACCTGACGATGGCGTTGACGGCCAAGAACATGCCGTACAAGCACCGGTTCGGGCCGTTCGCGCCGGAGGTGTACCGGCTGCCGATGTCCTACCCGTTCCGCGACCCGGCCGGACTGACCGGGGAGCAGGCGGCGGCGCGGGCGTTGGACCAGCTGGAGAAGCAGGTCGGCGCGGACAACGTGGCCTGCGTGCTGATCGAGCCGATCCAGGGCGAGGGCGGCTTCGTGGTGCCGGCGCCGGGCTTCCTCAAGGCGGTCTCGGACTGGTGCACGGCGAAGGGGGTGCTGTTCGTCGCCGACGAGATCCAGAGCGGTTTCTGCCGCACCGGCTCGTGGTTCGCGTCGGATCATGAGCAGGTCGTGCCGGATCTCGTGACGACGGCCAAGGGCATCGCCGGCGGGCTGCCGCTGGCTGGCGTCACCGGGCGGGCCGACGTGATGGACGCGGTGCACGGAGGCGGCCTCGGTGGCACCTACGGCGGCAATCCCGTCGCCTGCGCCGCCGCGCTGGCCTCCATCGGCATCATGCGGGACCAGGACCTGAACGCCCGGGCCCGGGCGATCGAGGAGATCACCCTGCCCCGGCTGCGGGAGCTGGCCGCCGGCTCGCCGGCCATCGGCGACGTGCGGGGCCGCGGCGCGATGCTGGCCGTGGAGCTGGTCAGGCCGGGCACGTGCGAGCCGGACGCCGAGCTGGCCGGGCGGATCGCGAAGGCTTGCCACGCAAGGGGAGTCGTGGTGCTCACGGCCGGCACCTACGGCAACGTGCTGCGGCTGCTGCCGCCGCTGGTGATCCCGACCGATGTCCTGAATGACGGCCTTGGTGTGCTCGCTGAAGCGCTTCAGATCACGGTAAGGTAACGACGGTTGATGTGAGTGATCGGGTCACCGGTCCACCCCGTAAAGCCGGATAGCAATGGTTATCCAGGAAAGGTGGTCGGACCGGTGATCTCTCGCGCGGTGCGCAAGGCCGCCGTCCTCGTCGTGCTCGGGATCGGCACGCTGCTGCCGATCGCCGGCTGCTCCATCGGCACGTCGCAGGCCGCGACGTCACAGGGGCAGACCGACCCGAGCAACCCGCTGGACGTCGGCACCCAGGTCACGCAGAGCCAGTGGGGACCGGTGGGTCCGGCGGACCGGCTGATGCTGGTCAAGGTCGCCCTGGCCGGCTCGTGGGAGCTGCCCAGCGGCGAGATGGCGCAGACCATGACCAACACTCCGGCGGTCCGCACCGCCGGGCAGCACCTGATCATGGGTCACACCATGCTCAACCAGAAGAACGAGGAGATCGCCAAGGAGCTCGGCGTCACGCTGCCGACCAAGCCGCTGCCCGAGCAACAGGGCTTCCTCACCAACATGAAGAACTCGGCCCCGGGCATCGACTTCGACCGGGCCTTCGTCGGGCCGCTGCGCGACCAGCACGGCTCCGTCTACCAGCTGCTGTCCCAGGTGCGCGCCGGCACCCGCAACTCGCTGATCCGCGACTTCGCCAACGTCTGCATGAGCACGGTGCTGGACCACATCACCGTGCTGGAGCAGACCGGGCTGGTCAACTACAACGCGCTGCCCTCGCCGACCGCGCCGCCGATCACCCCGGTGACCACCGCGGCCCAGGTCACCTCGGACAACAACAGCAGTATCGGGGTTTTTGTCATCGCCGCGGTGATGGCCGGCATCGCCATCGTCGTCCCGGTGCTGCGGCGCAGCAGCAAGGGCGGCAAGCGGAGGGCCGGGTCCGCGATCCCCGAGTGACCGGTGTTGGATGGGGACCGTGAGTGTGGACGCGCTGCTGCTGCTGTCGTTCGGTGGGCCGGAGGGTGAGGGCGACGTCCGGCCGTTCCTGGAGAACGTGACCAGGGGCCGGGGCGTGCCGCCCGAGCGGCTCGACGAGGTCGCCCAGCACTACCTGCACTTCGGCGGCGTGTCCCCGATCAACCAGCTCAACCGGGACCTGATCGAGGCCGTCCGCGCGGCCCTCGCGGCGGCCGGGGTGGACCTGCCGGTCTACTTCGGCAACCGCAACTGGCATCCGATGATCGAGGACACCGTCGGCAAGATGCTTGCCGACGGTGTCCGTCGCGCGCTGGTCTTTCCCACCTCGGCCTACGGCGGCTACTCGGCCTGCCGGCAGTACGACGAGGACATCCTGCGGGCCCGGGCCGCCGTCGGTCCCTCGGCCCCGGAGCTGGTGAAGATCCGTCAGTTCTTCGACCACCCCGGGTTCGTGCTGCCGTTCGCCGACGCCGTCCGGGCCGCGGCCGCCGGCCTCGACGACTACCGCCTGGTGTTCACCGCCCACTCCATCCCCAACTCCTTCGACGCCACCGCCGGCCCCGCCGCGCTCGGCGGACACCTGTACTCGAAGCAGATCGCCGAGGCCGCCCGGCTGGTCGCGGCCGAGGTCGGGGCGTCGGAGTACGACGTCGTCTGGCAGTCCCGTTCCGGCCCGCCGCAGGTGCCGTGGCTGGAGCCGGACATCGTGGACCACGTGGACGCCTTGCACGCCAAGGGTGTCGGCAACATCGTGGTGTGCCCGGTCGGGTTCGTCAGCGACCACCTCGAGGTCGTGTGGGACCTGGACACCGAGGCCCGGGAACGGGCCGAGGAGCACGGCATGGGCTTCGCCCGCGCCGCCACGCCCGGCCCTGATCCCCGGTTCGCCGAGATGGTCGTGGAGCTGATCCGGGAACACCTCGGCGGCGCCGAGCCCCGGAAGCTGTCCGACTTCGCGAACCTGGGCTGCACCGCCAACGGAGAGTTCTGCGCCGTCGCCTGCTGTGAGCCGCCGGCTCGGCGGCCCCGCTAGAGGTTGGCAGCGTAGGCCCCGGCGTCGACGCACCGTGCCGGAGAACTGCCGGAGACTGTCCAAACTGGACGGGAGCGCCTTGGTCCCCGCCCCCGATCCCCGCGCGAAGGGGCGAACCTTCGAGCTGAGTCCTATTTGGACAAAACGCCGGCCCCGGGCCGCTCGATCCGCCCCGCGCCGGCCCCGCCCGTCAGGTCCTCACCGCGTCCGCCCGCGCCGCACCCCCACCACCAGCGACCACAGGCCGAGCACCGCCACGATGGGCCCGATGGTGGCCCACAGTCGGGACCCGGTCATGAAACTGCCGGTCACGTACCCCAGCCCCTGAGCGGTCCAGAGCAGTCCGACCAGCACCAACACCACACCGAGCAGCATGAACACCCACGGCTTCACGCCGTCACCTTACGCCCGCCCACAACATCGACTCTCGACCTGGCCCACCGGGTTCCGGTTAACTCGGGCAACCCTGCGCACAGGAGGAGTTGACCAGAACATGCAGAGTAAGCGGATCTTGGCGGCGGTGGCCGTCGCCGCGACGCTGGCCACGGGCCTGACGGCCTGCGGCGGCTCCGGAGGGGGCCAGGGGTCTGGCGCGGACGGCTTCAACGCCGCGGTCGGCAAGGTGTTCAACCCGTCGGACGCCAAGGGCGGCACCATCCGGATGGCGAACTCGGGGGACTGGGACTCGCTGGATCCGGCCGACTCCTACTACAGCTACGAGTGGGACTTCGCGCGGCTGTTCGGCCGCAGCCTGCTGACCTTCGCCGCGGCCCCGGGGCAGGGCGGCGCGAAGCTGACGCCGGATCTGGCCACCGGCCTGGGCACGCCCAGCGACGGCGACAAGACGTGGACGTATCACATCCGCACGGGCGTGAAGTTCGAGGACGGCGTCACCGTGACCTCGAAGGACGTCAAGTACGCGGTGGAGCGGTCGCTGGACAAGACGGTGTTCCCGGACGGTCCCACCTACTTCAACGACTACCTGGACCTCAACGGCTACACCTCGCCGTACAAGGACAAGGGTGACCTGAAGGCGATCGAGACGCCGGACGACACGACGATCGTGTTCCACCTGGCCAAGCCGTTCGCCAGTTTCGACTACTTCGCGATGCTGCCCTCGACGATGCCGGTGGAGCAGGCCAAGGACACCGGCAGCGACTACAAGAAGCACGTGCTGTCGACCGGCCCGTACAAGTTCGGCGACAACACCCTGGGCAAGGGCTTCACGCTGGTCCGCAACGACCAGTGGGACCCGAAGACCGATCCGATCCGCAAGGCGCTGCCCGACAAGTTCGAGGTCTCGCTCAACGTCAACGCCGACGACATCGACCAGCGGCTGATGGCCGGCGACCTGGAGTTCGACGTCACCGGCGTGGGCGTGCAGGCAGCGGCCCAGGGCCGGATCCTGGCCGACCAGCGGCTCAAGGGCAGCACCGACAACCCGGCCAGCGCCCGGCTCTGGTACACCGCGATCAACGGCGACGTCGCCCCGCTGGACAACGTGCACTGCCGCAAGGCCGTCGAGTACGCCGCCGACCGCACCTCCTACCAGCAGGCCTACGGCGGCTCGATCGGCGGCGACATCGCCACCAACCTGCTGCCGCCGGTCATCCCGGGCGCGAAGGCGTTCGACCCGTACCCGTCGGCCAACCACACCGGCGACGAGGCGAAGGCCAAGCAGGAGTTGCAGGCCTGCAACCAGCCGAACGGCTTCAGCACCAACATCTCCTACCGGGCCGAGCGGCCGCGGGAGAAGGCGACGGCCGAGGCGCTGCAGCAGTCGCTGGCCAAGGTCGGCATCAAGCTGACGATCAAGCCGTTCCCGCAGGGCGACTACGGCAAGCTGTACGCCGGCAAGCCGGACTACGCCAAGAACAACAGCCTGGGCCTGATGGTGTTCGGCTGGCAGGCGGACTGGCCGGAGGGCTTCGGCTACTTCAGCCAGATCGTGGACAGCCGGGTGATCCGCGCCTCCGGCGGCAACAGCAACCTCGGGGTCAAGGACCCGCAGGTGGACCAGCTGCTGGACAAGGCCTCGATCACCGAGGACGCCACCGCTCGCGAGCAGCTGTGGGGCCAGGTCGACCAGCGGGTCATGGACGACGCCTTCATCCTGCCCGGCGTGGTCGCGAAGTCGCTGCTCTACCGGCCGGCGAAGGCCACCAACGTCTTCGTCAGCGACGGCTACGGCATGTACGACTACGCCGCCCTCGGCATGAAGCAGTAGCCCAAGATCAATGCTCCTTTCCTGACGTTCAACGTCAGGAAAGGAGCATTCCTGACATCAGTGCTTTTTGTTGGCGTGGTCGCCGAGCACCCGGACGGCTTCCTCGACGGCCGCACACCGGGCTCGGCGGACGGCGTCGTTGAGCGGCCGCAGCGCCTCTTCCCGCGCCCGGGTCGCCGACGCCGACATCGCGCCGCCCGGGGCGTCGCCGGCGGCGACCTCCAGGATCGCGGCGACCTCGTCGGCCCGCTGCAGCACCCGCAGCGACCGGGCCGGCATGCCGGCCGGCCACACCGGCCGCGGCTGGTTGGCGATGACCGCCTCGATCTCCTTGCGGACGTTCGGCCGGTGCCGGGCCACGTCGAGGTCCACCAGGGTGGAAGCGGCCTGCCGCATGGCGCCGGCCAGCCCGTGCTCGGCCTCGCCCAGCGGCACGTGCTCGGGCGGGATGATCTCCGGCAGGTCGAACACCGTCCACCGGATCACCTGGTCGGCCACGAGCCGGGGCACGATGCCCAGCCCGGCCTCCGGCAGCACCACGGCCTGCCCGGCGCGCACCGCGGTGGCGCTGAGCGGCCCGTTGCCGCCGAGGCCCCGGGTGTCGCCGGGCACGGGCAGCACCAGCCGGCCGTCGCCGGCCTGGGTGCGCCGCAGCGCCGCGAGCAGCATCGCGGGGGCCGCCGGCATCTCGTCGGGGCCGGGAAGGTCGAGGGCCGTGGCGGTGCCGTCGTCGTCGGCCACCACCTCGTGCGCCTCGGCCCAGATCTGGAGGGCGTCCAGGACGTCGTCGGCCGCGGCCGCGCCATGCAGCCAGGCAGACGTCCAGACGACCAGCGTCGCGCTCGGACATGACACGCCTACCGACATTACAGACGCGGACCGGATCAACCGGTCGGACCCACCCGGCGGATCAGCAATTCGCGGAACATGTGCTCGTCGGACGGCAGCGCGAAAGCCCGGTGCGGCACCGCGTACACCGGGCCGTGGGCCCGGGCGCCGATCCGCAGCACGATGCCGTGCTCGGTCTCCTGCCAGCCCTGCAGCGACGACCAGACCAGCTCGCCGGGCAGCCCGGCGCCGTGCATGCGCAGCGCGAACTCGTCGGCGGTGGCCCGCACGCGCTGGTTGGGCGACACGGCGTCGCGGTAGAGCAGACGGGCCTGCCACGGCACGCCGACGGCGACCGCACCGGCCGCGACCAGGCTCAACACGGCGGCCTGGGTGTTGCCGGCGACCAGCAGCACGGCGGCCACGATCACCAGGCAGATGGCGAAGGCGGGAGCGAACCGGACCGCGGGCGCGACGGCGCGCAGGGCGTCCCGCCGATCGGCCGGTTCCGGCTCCCAGGAGAACTCGACGCGCACGGGCGCCTCCGTAATCTACGTCACACAGCGGATGCGCCAGTCTGCTCCAGAAGAGTGATCGATTGCCACTTCGGCGCGCCGGGCGGTTGTCCAGGTTCGCCGAGCGTCATCGCCGGGGACTGTCCGTAGTGGATCTGACAACGGTTCGCATTGGTCGTCTCGCTGTATGCTCCCGGCGCGGCTCTGCTGGGGCAGGTGGTGGAAAGGTGCACGCGGCGAACGGGGTTCCGCTGCGGGTCGAGGTGCTGGGACCGGTGCGGGCGCTGCTCGGGGATCGCGAGATCGCACTGGGTCCCCCGATGCAACGCGCCCTGCTCGCGCTGCTGGCGCTGCGGGCGAACCGTGCCGTCGGACGCACGGAACTGGTCGACGCCCTGTGGGGCGACGACCCGCCGACCACGGCCGGCGGCAGCGTCTCCACGTACCTGTCGGCGCTGCGCCGGGCCCTCGAACCCGACCGGCCCAGCCGCGCGCCCAGCGCCCTGCTCGTCTCGGCCGGCGCGAACTCCGGCTACATGCTGCGGCTGGACAGCGGAGCGCTGGACTGCGACCGCGCCGAGCAGCTGCGTGAACGGGCAAGGATCGCCCGAACTTCAGGCGATCTTCACGGGGCCGTGGTGCAGCTCCAGTCGGCCCTGCGGCTGTGGCGGGGCCTGCCGTTCGACGGCATCTCCTGCCCGTTCGTGGCCGGCGAGCGAGCCCGCGTGGACGAGCTGCGGCTGGCCACTGTGGAGTCGCTGGCCGACGCCCTGATCGCCCTGGGCCGCAACGACGACGCCGTCGCCGAGCTGTCGCCGGTGGTGCGCCAGCAGCCGCTGCGGGAACGGCCGCGGGCGCTGCTGATGACCGCCCTCTACGGCGCCGGCCGCAAGGCCGACGCGCTGGAGGTCTTCGAGGACGCCCGCCGGGTGCTGGTCGACGAGCTGGGCATCGAACCCGGCCCGGAGCTGCGGGACCTGCACCGAGACCTGATCGCTGACAAGCCGGCCGCGCCGGCCCCGGTCGCCGCGCCGGTCAGCGCCGGCGCCCCGGCCACGCCCAAGCCGGCCCAGCTGCCGCACGACGTGCCCGGCTTCACCGGCCGGGTCCGCGAGCTGGCCCAGCTGGAGGAGGTCCTGGCCGGCGGCGACCGGACCGTCGCCGTGATCTCGGCGATCGACGGCAGCGGCGGCATCGGCAAGACCGCGCTGGCCGTGCACGTCGCGCACCGCGTCGCCGGCCAGTTCCCGGACGGCCAGCTCTACGTCAACCTGCGCGGCTTCGACCCGCAGCAGCCGCCGCTGCAACCGGCCGCGGCGCTGGGTCAGCTGTTGCGGGGTCTGGGCGTGGAGGCGGGCGCCATCCCGGCCGAGACCGACGAGCAGGCCGGCCTGTACCGGAGCTTGATCGCCGGAAAGCGCATGCTGGTGCTGCTGGACAACGCGGCCAGCACCGACCAGGTGCGGCCGCTGCTGCCCGGCAGCCCCAGCTGCTCGGTGCTGGTGACCAGCCGCAGCCGGCTCGGCGGCCTGGTCGCCCGGGACGGGGCGCACCGCGTCACCCTGGACGTGCTCGACGAGCGCGAGTCGGTGCAGATGCTGGCCGCCGGCGTCGGGCCGGCGCAGATCGAGGCCCAGCCGGAGGCCGCCGCCGAGCTGGCCCGTCTGTGCGGGCACCTGCCGCTGGCGCTGCGGATCGCCGCCGCGCAGCTCAACGACAGGCCGCACCTGGACCTGGACGACCTGTGCCAGGAGTTGGCCGACGAGCGGGCCCGGCTGGACGTGCTGGCCGTGGACGACGAGAGCACCGCGGTGCGGGCGGTGTTCTCCTGGTCGTACCACGCGTTGAAGCCGGAGCCGGCCCGTATGTTCCGGATGCTCGGGCTCCACGCCGGCACCGAGATCAGCGTCGCCGCCGCGGCCGCGCTGGCCAACGTGCCGGTGGTGCGGGCCCGGCGGCTGCTCGACGTGGTGGCCAGCGGGCATCTGCTGGAGGGCGTCGGCCGCGACCGGTATCGGTTCCACGACCTGCTGCGCGTCTACTCCGCGGAGTGCGCCGCCGAGCACGACAGCCGGGCCGAGCGGATCGCCGCGGTGAGCCGGCTGCTGGACTTCTACCTGCACACCGCCAACACCGTGGACGGCATGCTCGCGCCGTTCCGGCGGCGTTCCGAGCTGCCGCCGCCGGTGCCGGGCGGGCAGCCGGCCGTCTTCGCCGACAGCAGCGCGGCCCTGGCCTGGTGCGAGGCGGAGCTGTCCAACCTGGTCGCCGCCACCTCGCAGGCCGCCGAGCTCGGCGACACCTACCACGCCACCGGCATTCCCGGCGCGATGTGGGCGTTCTTCGCGCTGCGCACGCCGTGGCCGGAGTGGATTTCCAGCCACCAGACCGGAATCGGCGCCGCGGTGGCGGCCGGCGACCGCTACGGCGAGGTGCGGCTGCTGATCGGCCTCGGCTACTGCTACAACGAGCTGCGCCGGCACATGCAGGTGCTGGAGTGCATGGAGCGGGCCCGAATCGTCTACGAGCCGCTGTCCGGTGGCCCGCTCGACCACGTCGTCGGCGGCGCGCTCGGATCGGCCTACTTCTGGGCCGGGCGCGTGGACGAGGCGTTCGAGCTGACCAACGCCGCGCTGGCCACCAGCCAGCGGACCGGCGACCGGTGGAGCGAGGCCTGGGCCCTGAGCCACCTGGGCAGCTACTGCCGGGTGCTCGGCCGGTACACCGAGTCGGTGGCCAACTTCGACCGGGCGCTGCGACTGTTCGTGGACATGGAGGACCGGGCCGGCGCGATCAAGGTGTACCGGGAGTTGGGCGAGGCCCACCGGCACTTCGGCAAGCTGGACCGGGCCGCCGACTGCTTCCGCGGCGCGGTGCGGCTGTTCCGGGAATCGGGCGGGCGGCCGGGGGAGGCATGGTCCCTGCACGAGCTGGCCAGCGTCCTGCACGAGGACGGAAAACTGGACGAGGCCAAGGTCTCCTGGGAGCAGTCGCTCGCCATCCTGGAGGAGGTCGGCGACCACCGCGTGGAGCAGGTGCGCCGCCGCCTGGCCGCCATCGACGCTGCCGCCGGCGTCCGCCGCTCCCGCTGAACCCGGCTCGCCGGGGTTCACTGTGACCGCGTGGCCGTTGTGGCGGTACCGCTCGTTCGCGATGGTTGAGCGATGCTCATAAAAATCCTTGTCGGCTTGGGCGCGCTGGCGTTCGGCGTAGTCGCCTCGGCCACCCCGGTCGCCGCTGCTGCCGCGACCGCCTGGCAGCCGTGCCAGCGGAACGCCGCCGTGGACTGCGCCACCGTTCACATGCCGGTGGACTGGGCGCATCCCGACGGCCCCACCACCGGCCTGGCCGTCGCCCGGCTCAAGGCCGCGAAACCCGCGCAGCGCAAGGGTGTCCTGATGGTCGACCAGGGTGGCCCCGGCGGCTCGGGCGTGTCCTACGTCGAGTCCATCGCCGGCAACCCCCGGTACCAGGCGCTCAAGGACTCCTTCGACATCGTGGGCTTCGACCCGCGTGGCGTCGGCGCCAGCGCCGACATCCAGTGCGACAGCACGGTCCTCGGCGAGCCCTACGAGTCCGTGCCCACGACCGGGGACCAGTACAGGACCCTGCTGGCCCACAACGCCCGCGCCGCCCAGAACTGCAAGCAGCTCAACGGCCCGCTGTTCGACCACGTCGACACGGTCGGTGTGGTGCGGGACATGGACTCGCTGCGGCGTCAGCTGGGCGAGGCCGAGATCAGCTACTACGGCGTCTCCTACGGCACCCAGATCGGCCAGCAGTATCTGGAGCTGTACGGCCAGAACCTGCGGGCCATCGTGCTCGACTCGAACATGGACCACAGCATCGACGCCACCCGCTACGCGGTCACGGCCAGCCTCGCCTTCGAGAACTCGTTCAGGGACTTCGCCTCCTGGTGCCAGCGCACGGCCACGTGCGCGCTGCACGACCAGGACGTGCTGGCGCTGTGGGACAAGCTGTACGCCCAGGCCGAGGGCGGCGCGCTGAAGAACCCCGCGACCGGCGGGCCCGTGACCCCGTACGCGCTGCGCCAGACCGCGTTCACCGACATGTACCGCCCGGCCCGGGCCTGGTTCGGCCTGGCCGACGTGCTCAAGAAGATCTCCGTTGGCGTCCCGGTCACCCCTGCCCCCCGGGCCGCCACCCAGGACAACAGCTACCAGGCCATCTGGTGCTCGGACTGGACCTGGCCGACCATCGACGACTTCCACGCGGTGACCGAGCTGCGGGAGAAGTCCGAGGCCGTCGCCCCGCACACACACGTGTTCGAGTTCTTCTCCGACGTCTCCAGCTGCCTCGGCTGGACCGGGCCGCTGAACAACCCGCAGCACGTGCTGCGGCCCCACAACGCCCCGCCGATCCTGATGACCAACGCCATCCACGACGTCGCCACTCCGTACGACTGGGGCCTGGACGTCTCCGAGCAGCTGCCCACCGCCACGCTGCTCACCTACGACGGCACCGGTCACGGCGACTACGGCAACAGCCTCTGCGCCCACGACGCCATCGACGCGTACCTGCTGACCCTGAAACTGCCGCCGCGCGGCACGCACTGCCCGGCCGAATGGCCCACCGCCCCGCCGACGTCCACGTTCGGCGCGAACACGGTCACGCCACCGAACACTCACTGAGCAGGTCCCTGGCGGCGGCGACATCCGCCGCCGCCAGGATCCGCTCCACCCGTTCCACGAAATCGCCCGGCATGCCGGGCAGTTTCGCCGCGGACGCGACGGCGTTCTTCTCCGTCGCCAGCCACACACCTTTCCGTGCGTGCAGCACGTGCACGAGACAACCGATGCCCCGGAACAGGAATCCGGTCGCGGCGAACCGATCGCCCCGCGCCGCCGGCGTCGCCGCGTTGTCGACGCTGAACTTCGCTTCGAAGCCGTACGTCCGCTCGACGGCCTCGGCCAGCTCGGCCGGATACGGATCCAACTCGGCCCTGACTTCTGCCAACGCTCCCGAGGGATCGGCCAGCACACGGCTGGTCGCCAGTTCCGCGAGATAGGCGTACGAGAAGAAACCCAGCGGATGTCCGACCTGGGCCTCACAGCGGACCACGCCCCGCCGCGCCTCGGTGAGGATCCCGACGACCCGGTCGAGATCCCGCCAGAGCAGATCCGTCTTCGAGCCGGGCGTTGTCAGCCAGGCGCCGCCGTCGACCCACGGGCCCCATTCGCCCGGCTCGGTCACGGCCGATCCGGGCCACTCCGCGGCGATTTCGCGCAGAGCGGACAGGTCCATGACGCCGCGGCGGTAGACGCCGAGGTCGGTGTCGGAGTGCTCGTCGGCGGTGCCGCGGGCGCGGGATCCGCCCAGCACCACGCCGATCACGCCGGGGATCGCGGCCAGCCGGGCCGCGAACGAGTCGAGATCGATCATGTGCACGAAGTCTGGTGGTGGAGTTGCTCCACGTCGACCTATTTGCGCGCGGCTATTAGCTTCATAAGGGTGACAGTTGTTCCGACCCCACCCCACTCGCTGCCGACGACCGTGGGCCAGTTGCGCGCCGCCGGCCACGAGCCCCGCTCCGTCAAGGCCGAACTGCGGGACAACCTGCTCGACGCGCTGCGCGCCGGGCGCGACCCGTGGCCGGGCATCGTCGGCTTCGACCGCACGGTGCTGCCCCAGCTGGAGCGCGCCGTCATCGCCGGCCACGATGTCGTGCTGCTCGGCGAGCGCGGCCAGGGCAAGACCCGCCTGCTGCGCACGCTCGCCGGACTGCTCGACGAGTGGACACCGGTGATCGAGGGCGCCGAGCTCGCCGAGCACCCGCTCGACCCGATCACCCCCGCCTCCCGTCGTCGCGCCGCCGAGCTGGGCGACGACCTGCCGGTGGCCTGGCTGCACCGGTCCCAGCGCTACACCGAGAAGCTGGCCACCCCCGACACCTCGGTCGGCGACCTCATCGGCGACGTCGACCCGGTGAAGGTGGCCGAGGGCCGCAGCCTCGGCGACCCGGAGACCATCCACTTCGGACTGGTGCCCCGGGCGCACCGCGGCATCGTGGCCGTCAACGAGCTGCCCGACCTGGCCGAGCGGATCCAGGTGGCGCTGCTCAACGTCATGGAGGAGCGCGACATCCAGATCCGCGGCTACACGCTGCGGCTGCCGCTGGACGTGCTGCTCGTGGCCACCGCCAACCCCGAGGACTACACCAACCGCGGCCGGATCATCACGCCGCTCAAGGACCGGTTCGGCGCCGAGGTCCGCACCCACTACCCGCTCGAGGTGGCCGGCGAGATCGACCTGATCAACCAGGAGGCCCAGCTGGTGGCCGAGGTGGGTGACCACCTGATCGAGGTGGTGGCCCGGTTCGTGCGGCACCTGCGCGAGTCCTCGTCGGTGGACCAGCGTTCCGGCGTGTCCGCCCGGTTCGCCATCGCCGCCGCCGAGACCGTCGCCGCCGCCGCGCTGCGCCGGGCCGCGCTCACCGGCGAGGCCGAGGCCGTGGCCCGGCCGGTCGACCTGGAGGCCGTGCCGGCGGTGCTGCGCGGCAAGCTGGAGTTCGAGTCCGGCGAGGAGGGCCGCGAGCACGAGATCCTGGAGCACCTGCTGCGCCGGTCCGTCGCCGACACCGCCCGCGGCAAGCTGGCCGGGCTGAACCTGAAGTCGCTGGCCGAGGCCGTGACCAACGGGCACCCGGTGGCCACCGGCGAGCGGGTGCCGGCGGCCGAGGTGCTGTCCGCGCTGCCGGAACTGCCGGTGCTGCACGAGGTCGCCGCGCGCCTGGACGTCAAGGCCGACCAGCCGGCCGGCTGGATCGCCTCGGCCGTCGAGTTCGCGCTGGAGTACCTCTACCTGAGCCGCCAGCTGGGCAAGGACGCCGACGACGAGATGACGGTCTACGGCTGATGGCGACCCCGGCACGGCGTTACCGCTACCACGAGTGGCTTGGTGGCGATGATCCGCTCGCCCCGCCGGCCGATCTGCGGGCGGCGCTGGACGAGCTGGGGCGCGAGGTGATGGAGGGCTCGTCGCCGCAGGCGGCGCTGCGCGAGCTGATGCGTCGGGGCATGCCGGGCACCCGTGGCCTGGACGACCTGACCCGGCAGGTCTGGGAGCGGCGCTCGCAGATCCAGCGGCGCAACAACCTGGACGGCACCATGCGTGAGGTCCAGCGGCTGCTGAACGAGGCCCTCACGGCCGAACGGCGTGAGCTGTTCCCGAATCCGTCCGACGACGCGCGGTTCCGGGAGGCGCAGCTGGACGCGCTGCCGCCTGGCACCGCCGCCGCCGTCACGGAGCTGGCCAACTACGACTGGCAGTCCTCCGCCGCCCGCGAGTCGTACCAGCAGATCCAGGACCTGCTCGGCCGGGAGATGCTGGAACAGCGCTTCCAGGGCATGAAGCAGGCCATGCAGAACGCCACGCCGCAGGACGTGGAGCGGATCAAGGACATGCTGTCCGACCTGAATTCGCTGCTGTCCGCGCACTCGGCCGGGCAGGACACCACCGAGCAGTTCCAGGAGTTCATGCGCAAGCACGGCGAGTTCTTCCCGGAGAACCCGCAGAACACCGACGAACTGGTCGACGCGCTGGCTCAGCGTTCGGCCGCGGCCCAGCGGATGCTGAACTCGATGACCGACGAGCAGCGGGCCGAGCTGGCCCAGCTGGGCCAGCAGGCCTTCGGCGACCCCAGCCTGGGGGCGCAGTTGGACCTGCTCGACGCGCACCTGCAGCAGATGCGGCCGGGGGAGGACTGGACCGGCTCGGCCCGCTTCCGCGGCAGGAATCCGATGGGTCTGGGCGAGGGCGCCCAGGCCATGGCCGACCTGGCCGAGCTCGACGCGCTGGCCGAGCAGCTGGCGCAGTCCTATCCGGGCGCGTCGCTGGAGGACATCGACGTCGAGGCGCTGGTCCGGCAGCTCGGCCAGGAGTCCGGTGTGGACGCCCGCCGACTGTCCGAACTGGAGCGTCAGCTGCGCCAGCAGGGGCTGCTGGAGCGGGCCGCTGACGGCGGGCTTCGGTTGACGCCCAAGGCTTTGCGGCGGCTCGGCGAGACGGCGCTGCGCCAGGTCGTCGACCAGCTGCGGGGCCGGGGCGAACGGGACAGCGACCGGGCCGGCGCGGCCGGTGAGCCGACCGGCGGCACCCGGGAGTGGGAGTTCGGCGACACCGAGCCGTGGGACGTGTCGCGGACCGTGCGCAATGCTGTGCTGCGCACGGCTTCCTCGGGCGGTGGCCGGGTGCGGCTGGCCGTCGAGGACGTCGAGATCGTGGAGACCGAGCAGCGGGCCCGGGCCGCGGTCGCGCTGTGCGTGGACACCTCGTGGTCGATGGTGCAGGACGGCCGGTGGCTGCCGATGAAGCGCACCGCGCTGGCCCTGCACCAGCTGATCAGCACCCGGTTCCGCACGGATGCGTTACAGCTCATCACCTTCGGGCGGCACGCGTCCACTGTGGACATCGGGGAGCTGACCGCCCTGGAGGGCGCGTGGGAGCAGGGCACCAACCTGCACCACGCGCTGCTGCTGGCCGGTCGGCACGTGCGTCGGCACCCCGACGCGCAGCCGGTGGTGCTGGTCGTCACCGACGGCGAGCCCACCGCGCACCTGGAGTCCGACGGCGAGGCCGTGTTCAATTACCCGCCGATGCAGCGGACCCTGGGCAAGACGCTCATCGAGGTCGACGCCCTGGCCAAGCTGGGCGCGTCGGTCACCGTGTTCCGGCTCGGCGACGACCCCCGGCTGGCCCACTTCGTCGACGTCGTGGCCCGCCGCAGCGGCGGCCGGGTGATCGCCCCCGACCTGGACGGCCTCGGCGCCGCCGTGGTCGGCGACTACCTCCGCAACCGCCGCAACCGCTGAACCCCGCGAGTCACGCTCTCGGGCACACCGAATGCAGGTTTCGAGCACACCCGCATTCGGTGTGTCCGCGAGCGTCAGGCGTTGTCGGTCAGCACCTCGTCCACGAACTTGTTCAGGCTGTTCATGGTCCGCTGGATCTCTTCGTCCACAGTGGACGTCACTCGGGCGGTTGCCGTGGTCGACGGCTTGCGCTTGCCCCTGATGTAGAGGCTGCAGGCCAGGTCCGCGCAGATGTACGTGCCCACCGTGTTGCCCAGCTTGCCCGCGTTGCCGATCCTCCGCGCCGCGAACAACGACACATCCGCCGCCGCGTGCGTGGTCTGGCACAGCGCGCACAGCGAGCTCTTCAACTGGCTCGCGTGCGGTGCCGCGGCTCGCATCGCCAGGCCGACCACCTTGCCGTCACGCGGCAGCACCAGGTAGGCGTTGGCCGGTGCCTTCGGATCGCGCCAGCCCAGGAAGTCCAGATCCTCCCAGGCCACGTCCCCCAGCCGGCCAGGCAGGTTCAACCGCCGCGCCTCCCCTTTCGAGCAGTTCACGAAGGAGGCACGGATCGTCGTTTCGTCGAGCGGTTCCACAGCCGTTCATCCTGCCTCACCAGCGCAACCGCTTTACCTCGCGAGTCCCGCTCTCAGGCACGCGAAACACCGGTTTTGGTCATGGCTGAAACCGGTGTTTCAGTTGCTGGAGAGCGGGACTCGCGAGCTCAGTGGAGGTGGGTGGTGAGGAAGGTGGTGGCTAGTTGCCAGGCTGTGGCGGCGGCTTCGGGGTGGTGGAACATGGGGGCGGCGTGGTTGTGGAAGGCGTGGCCGGCCTGTTCCTGGACGTGGATCTCGATGTTGGGACGGCTGGCGACGGCGGCCTCGACGGTGGCGACGGCGTCGCGGGGGATGTAGGGGTCCTGGCCGCCGAAGTGGAACTGGAGCGGGCAGGTGATCCGGTCCAGTAAGTCGAGCTGGGCGGGGACGGTGGAGCCGTAGAACGAGACGACGGCGTCGGGGTCGGCGGTGGCGGCCAGGCCGTAGGCCAGCGAGCCGCCGAGGCAGAAGCCCAGGGCGCCGGCCTTGCCGGTGACCTCGGGCAGCGAGCGCAGATGCGCGAGGCTGGCGACCACGTCGGCCAGGCCGAGCTCCGGGTCGAACTCGGCGGAGACGGCCAGGGAGGCGTTGAGGCCGGCCTCGTCGTGCGCGGAGGACCAGCCGGGATCGGTGCGCCAGAACAGGTCGGGCACGCCGACCACGAAACCGGCGGCGGCCAGCTCGCCGGCAACCGAGCGCAGGTAGTCGTCCAGACCGAAGATCTCCTGGATCAGCAGGATGGCGGGGCCCTGCCCGCCGGCCGGCAGCCACACCGGCAGGTCGAAGTCGCCGACGCTGTCCACACGAGTCGTCACGGTGTGCGTTCTACCAGCTGACCCGGTCTCAGGTCGATAACGACCGGGAAGGCGGGGCAACGAGAAATCTGAAAACCCGTCTCCTGAACGTACGACCTGCGAGATGATCCATCGGCACTGCGGCTGGCAGTGAACGATTTCAGGGGGAAATAACATGAGCGGGGCGGCTCTTGCCGTCGCGATGACGGCTGCCGTTTATCTGGCGGTCGTGATCGTGCCGGGTGCCTTGATCGGCTATGCGTCGGGAATTCGTGGGTGGCTGTTGGCGGCCGCGTCACCGGTGCTCACCTATGGTGTGATCGGAATCTTCGGTCCGCTGGCTCCGGTAATTGGCATCCGGTGGAATGCGCTGACCCTGCTCGGCGGGAGTCTGCTGTGCGCGGCCGTGGCGTTCGGCTTGCGCCGGCTGTTCCGCTCGCCGGACGCCCAGCAGCCCCGGTCCGGGCTGTACTGGCCCAGGTCAAGGCACTGGATGTTGGCCGGAGCGGTGCTGATCGCGACCGCCGTGGGCCTGCTGGCGATGGGTCGGGCCAGCGGCTTCACCGCCATCCCGCAGTGGTGGGACGCCGAGTTCCACGCCAATGCGATCCGCTTCATCACGGACTCGGGCAACTCGTCGCCGGCCGCTCTCGCCGCCATCGATTCGACTGGAAGTACCAGTTTCTTCTATCCGAACGCATACCATGTGCTGGACGCCACGGTGGCGCAGATCGGCGGCTGGTCGATTCCGCAGGTCCTCGATGTGGGCAATGGATTTCAGGCGGGATTGTTCGCCCTGACGCTGTCCGTGCTCGTTGCCGAGGTCACGAAAATGCCCGCGCTGGCGGCCGCTACCGGCATTTTGGCCTGCGCGTTCACGCAATTCCCGTACGACACCCTCGTGTGGGGTCCGCTGTTCCCCTTCACCGCCGGCGTCGCGGTTATCCCGGCCCTGCTCGCCCTGCTGTGCCGCGTGCTGGCCGTGCCCACCAGCGGCGCCATCGTCGCCACCGCGCTCGCCGGGGTCGGCCTGACGGCTGTGCACCCCAGCGTCACCGTCGCCGCCGCCATTCCAGCGGTGTTCTTCCTGGTCCAGCGCTGGGTCACGATGCGCCGCGTGCCGCTGGCCGACCTGCGCACGCTGCTGCTGGTCGCGGTGGCCGGTGGTGTCACGGGCGTCTTCCAGGTGCTGGGCACTCTCACCGCCGCCGGCGGCTCCACCTCGACCTGGCCGGCGTCGCTGACCCCGCTGGCGGCCACCGAGCAGTTCGTCACCGGCAGCCGGTCGAACGGCCTGCCCGCGGTCTGGCTGATGGGCCTGGGTGCCGTCGGCCTGATCGGCCTGTTCCTGCTGCGCGGCGCCACAAAGCTGATCTGGTGGTTGGCCGGCGGCGTCGTGTTCGCCGGGCTGTTCGTCCTCGACGCCTCGTCCGACGCGCACTGGGTGAAGTCCGTGACCCAGCCGTGGTGGAACGACTCCTGGCGGCTGTACGCGATCGGCACCATGAGCGTTGTCGTGCTCGCCGCGGTCGGCCTGGTCACCCTCGCCCGCCTGCTGTCCCGGGTCGTGCCCCGGCTGCACTCGGCCGCCGCCGTCGTGCTGGTGGCGCTGTTGGTGATCATCGCCACCAAGGGCTTGTACCTCAACCGCAACACCGCTCGCCTGGCCCAGGCTTTCCCCGACGGACCCGTGGTCACGCACACCGCCGAGGCCGGCATGCACGAGCTGGCCAAGCTGGCCCCGGCCGGCTCCATGGTGATGAACGACCCGTACGACGGCTCGCCGTGGATGTGGGCGCTGGCCGACGTGCACCCGGTGTTCGGGCACGCGCCGCTCCTGCCCCAGGACGCCGCGTCGGTCGGCCAGCAGCGCATGACCCTGTTCGAGCGGTTCAACAAGCTCGACACCGACCCGGCGATCCAGGCGGCCGTGCGTGACCTGCGTGTCGACTACGTGTTCCTGTCGCAGGGCTCGATCACCGGCGCCAAGCCCGGCCACCCCGACGGTCTGACCGGCCTCGACCAGGTGCGGAGTCTGAAGCTGGTGTTCCAGAATTCCCAGACCAGGATCTACCAGGTCGCGTCCCAGATCGTGGGCGGCTGACTCGGCTGGTCGGACGGGGTGTGCTGACCCGGGCGGCGGCCGCAGTTAGGGTCGAAGGCATGCAGACCTGGTCATCAGTCCCGGTACCCCGGGTTCCCGGCACGCCTCGGCCCCTGCGGCTGTTCGACACCTCGACCGCGCAGGTCCGGCCGACCGCCCCCGGCGAGACGGCGACCATCTACGTCTGCGGGATCACCCCGTACGACGCGACCCACCTCGGCCACGCCGCCACCTACCTGGCGTTCGACCTGGTGCAGCGGCAGTGGTTGGACAACGGGCACGAGGTGCACTACGTGCAGAACGTGACCGACATCGACGATCCGCTGCTGGAGCGGGCCGAGCGCGACCAGGACGACTGGGTCGTGCTCGGCATGCGGGAGACCGCCCTGTTCCGGGAGGACATGGTCGCGCTGCGGGTGCTGCCGCCGCGGGAGTTCGTGGGGGCGGTCGAGGCCATTCCCGAGATCGTCGAGGCCATCGCCAAGCTGCTGGCCGACGGGGCCGCCTACCGGGCCGACGACGCCGAGTACCCCGACGTCTACTTCGACCGCAACGCCTCCGGGCACTTCGGCTACGAGTCCAACTACGACGTCCCGACGATGACCGAGTTCTTCGCCGAGCGCGGCGGCGACCCCGACCGCGTCGGCAAGCGCGACCCCCTCGACGCCCTGCTGTGGCGGATGGCCCGCCCCGGCGAGCCCTCGTGGGAATCCGAGCTCGGCGCCGGCCGTCCCGGCTGGCACATCGAGTGCAGCGCCATCGCCCTCAACCGCCTCGGCGACGGCTTCGACGTCCAGGGCGGCGGCTCCGACCTCGTCTTCCCGCACCACGAGTTCAGCGCCGCCCACGCCGAGGCCCTCACCGGCCGGCACCCGTTCGCCCGGCACTACGCGCACGCCGGCATGATCGGCCTCGACGGCGAGAAGATGTCGAAGTCCCGTGGCAACCTCGTTTTCGTCTCCCGGCTGCGGGCCGACGAGGTCGATCCCGGCGCCATCCGGCTGGCCCTGTTCGCCGGCCACTACCGCACCGACCGGCCGTGGTCCGACCAGCTCCTCACCACCGCCCAGGACCGCCTCGCCCGCTGGCGTTCCGCCGTCGCGTTGGACTCGGCCCCGTCCGCCGAGGACACCGTGGCTCGGCTGCGTGACCACCTCTCCGACGACCTCGACACACCCAAGGCCCTCGCGGCCATCGACGCCTGGGCCGAGCAGGCCCTCACCCACGGCGGCTCCGACGCCGAGGCTCCCGACCTCATCCGCACCGCCGTCGACGCCCTGCTGGGGATCGAGCTGTAGGAGTTGTCACCCCCAATCCTGCGAAGTCGCCAGGATTGGGGGTGATTCTGTTCAGTCGGGCACGCCGGGTGGTGCTGCGGGGCCACCGTGGACGGACACCGAGGGATGATCAACAGTGATCTCGCCGGCCACCGGCCGGGTCACGCGCCGCCGCCCGTCACCCGGCTCACCAGCCACGACGTCCGGTTGAAGTAGTGGTTGACGCACGGGGTGGTGGCGAGCGAATTCCCGCACAGCCTCAGAACGGAGGCTCTTCCACCGGCTCCGGCTTGGCGGTGTAGGTCTGTCCCCACCGGGTCTCGATGGTGGTGGTGCCGTCGTCGGTGATGGTGACTTTCGCCTTGGTGGCGTGCTTGTAGCGGTGATGCCTCCGGTCCAGGGGTCCCAGGTTCGCCCCAGTGCTCTTACCCTCCGGCCATGCCACCGCGTGGTCGATGTCGCAGGACCGTGCGGGATGGGAGCAGCAGGGCATCACGCACGTCCTGTGTCGCGTCCGGATGAAGCGGTCGACATCGGCCTTCGGGCGGTAGACCCCTGGGCTGTACTCCAACAACTGTCCCGCCGTATCGGTGAGCAGCCGATGGAACACGGTCCCCGGATGAGTCATGAGATCCCGCACCACCTCCGCCGGGATCACCTGCCCGGTGTCCAGTCGCCCCGGCCGCTCGTCGACGCCCAGCAGGGCGGTGATCGGCACGGTGACCTGGATGAGCACCTTGGACCCCGCACTCTTCGGTTCCTCCAACACCAACGCGGCCAACACATCCGCGCGAACCGCGTCCATCGACCGGTCGGCCTTGGGTTCCTGGCGGGCCAGGCGGTCGATCTTGGCGTACATCATCTGGGCGATCTCTACCGGCTGCTCGCACTTGAGGGCAGCCATGCCGTCTTCCTCGTCGTAGAGCACGACTTTCCGGTCTCGACGCCGTTGCTCGCGCCGCTGGGCATACGCTGCGGGATCCGCCCGCCGCAACCGTGCCTGCACCGATCGGCGAAGCTGCTGGCAGCACCGGCCTTCAGCGGTCTCCAACGTCTTGGCCACGGCCTTCTGTGCCAGTTCGGGCTGATAGTCCTCGGTCGGATCGACCAACCCGTGGGCGGACCACTCGCTGATCACCCCGGCGTCCATGGCGTCCAGCACGTCGGGAAACACTGTGGCCACGCGGGTAGCCCAGTCGACGAGGGAGGAAGCGTTGCTGGGCGACAGCTGTAGCGCCATCCCGATGTCGTTGGCCGCCCAGTCGTCGACGTTCAACTCGGCGATCAACCGCAACCGGTTCGGCCTGGCGATGCCGGATGGCCCGCTCACGTTCGATCAAGCGAGCGACTTTCTCTTCCATGCCAACGATTTTACTTGCCAGAGAGATCGAACTCGCCACTCGAACGGGTGGAAACTGTTGTGGGACAAGAACTGTTGATGGAGGCCTTGCGGGGCAAGGACTCAGGGTAGAAGGACTGCGGGGCAAGGCTTCGGGAGGGGGAGTGCAAGGCAAGGACTTCGGGGCACAAGTACCGCAAGGCAAGGGCTTCGGGCTGAAGTGCTGCAAGGGCAAGGAGTTTGGCTGAAGAGAGGGGATCAGGGCAGGGGGCGGCCGTCGAGGAAGAAGCCGCCGGTGGGGCCGTCGGCGGGGAGGGTGGCGGCCCAGACCACGCCGCGGGCGCTGTCGGCGGCGGGGCGGTCGTGCTCGTCGTCGCCGCGTTCGGGGTGGGTGGCGGTGGAGCCGGGGTCGACGGCGTTGACGAGGATGGGGGTGTCCACGAGGGCGTGGGCGAGCATCTCGGTGACCACGTTGAGGGCGTGCTTGCCGAAGGAGTGGGCGGGGGCCCGCAGGCTGGCGCCGAGGTCGAGGCCGGCGGAGATCTGCAGGGCGGAGTTGCTGGAGACGTTGACGATACGGGCGGCGGGTGCGGCCTTGAGCAGCGGCAGCAGGGTCTGGACCAGCTGCCACGGACCGAGCACGTCGACGTCGATGGCGGAGCGCACGGCGTCGATGTCGGCGTCGAGGGCGGACAGGACGGTGAAGTCGACGACGTCGCTGGCGTTGTTGACGAGCACGTCGAGGTGGCCGAAGGACCAGCTGAGGTATTCGGCGACGGCAGCCATGGTGGCGGGCGAGGTGAGGTCGAGGCGTAGGGCGGTGGCGGCGAGGCCGTCCCGGCGGAGCTGGGCGGCGAGCGTGTCGACGCGGGCGAGGTCGCGGGCGGTGAGAATCACGTGGTAGCCCTGCTCGGCGAGCTGTTGGGCCACGGCGAAGCCGATGCCGATGGGGCGGCTGACGCCGGTGATGAGAGCGGTCTTGGTGGTCATGGTGTCACTCGCTTTCGGGTGCTTGCTGGGCGTGCTTGGGCAGGAGGCCGACGAGCAGCAGGGCCAGGGCGTAGCCGCCGGCGCAGATGCCGAACACGAGCTCGGCGGCGGAGAAGTAGGACGAGGGGGACGGCCCGAGGTTGGCGAAGAACACGGTGCCGAGGGCGGCGACGCCGATGGCGCTGGCGAACTGCTGGGCGGCGTTGAGCACGCCGGCGCCGGTGCCGACCTCCTCGGGCGTGGCGTCGCCGAGGATGAAGTCGAACAGGGGGATGAACAGCAGGCCGGAGCCGATGCCGGTGACGAACAGGGCCGGGGTCAGCGTCCACACGGTGAGGTCCGCGCCCCAGTGGGCGGTGGTCCACCACAGGCCGAGCAGGCCGACGGCGGCGATAGCCAGGCCGAGGTGCAGGTTGGCGCGCCCGAGCTTCTCGGCGAGCAGGGTGCCGGAGGCGAGGGTGGAAGCCGCGGTGCCGACGGCCCACGGGATCAGCGCGAGGCCGGTGTCCAGCGGGGACCAGCCGAGGCCGGATTGCAGCAGTAGGTTCACGACGAGGACGAACGCGCTGAGCGAGGCGTAGCTGGCGGCGACGATCACCAGGCCGACCACGAAGCCGCGCTTGGTGAACAGCGACGGCGTGATGACCGGATGCCGGCTGCGGCGTTCGGAGCCGACGAACAGACCGAAGAGCACGACAGCGGCGGCGATCATGGCGTACGTCCACGCGGGCCAGCCGAGGTCACGGCCCTGGATGAGCGGCACGATCAGCAGCGCCGAGGCGACGGTCAGCAGGCCGACGCCGAGCAGGTCGAGACGGGCGCCGCGGTCCTCGCCGCTGTGGCGGGGCATGACGCGCCAGCCGAGCAGGCCGGCCAGGACGCCGATCGGGACGTTGATCAGGAAGATCGAGCGCCACTCGCTGCCGAACAGGTTCAGGTGCAGCAGCCAGCCGGCCAGGATCGGGCCGGCCACGGTGGCCAGGCCCATGATCGGGCCGATCGGGGCCATCGCCTTGCGGAAGTGCTGGGGCGGGAAGACGAGCTTCAGCAGGGCCATGCCCTGCGGGATCATCACCGAGCCGAACAGGCCCTGGCCCAGGCGGGCGACGATCAGGAAGCCGGCGCTGGGGGCCAGGCCGCAGGCCAGCGAGGCGGCGGTGAAGCCGGCCATGCCGATCAGGAACAGCCGGCGGCGGCCGAGCAGGTCGCCGAGCCGGCCGGAGGTGATCAGGCCGAGGGCGAAGGCGGCGGTGTAGGCGGACAGGACCCACTGCAGGGTCATCGGGCCGCCGCCGAGGTCGGCGCGGATGGACGGGCCGGCCAGGTTGGCCACGCTGGTGTCGATGAGGTCCATGAGCTCGGCGGCGACCACGACCACCAGCACCAGCCAGGCCCGGCTGAGGGGGAGCGGTGGCGGGGCGGCTCGAGACTCTGACGAACTAAGTTCGATGTTCACGAACTAAGTTCTACTGGGCGAACTTAGTTCGTGTCAAGCTAGAGTGGTGCCCATGCCCGTCGACCCCAAGCAGCGCCGCGCCGCCCGGCACGCCCAGCCCGGCGCGGACGCCGCGCCCGCGCCGCGCAAGGCGCCGATCACCACCGACCGCATCACCGACGCCGCGCTGCACGTCATCGCCACCGAGGGCTACGAGGCGCTGACCATCCGCCGGGTCGCCAACGTGCTCGACACCGGGCCGTCCTCGCTGTACGCGCACATCGTCAACAAGGACGACCTCGACGACCTGATCATGGGGCAGGTCTACGCCGGGATCGTGCTGCCCGAACCGGACCCGGCCTCGTGGCGGGAGCAGCTGCGCGAGGTGTACGGCCAGATCCGCGACCAGTACCTGAAATACCCCGGCGTCGCCCGGGCCGCGATGGCGACGGTTCCCACCCACCTGGAGACCCTGCGGGTCGGCGAAGGGCTGCTGGCGATCATGCTCGCTGGCGGCGTCGAGCCGCGGACCGCCGCCTGGGCCCTCGACGCGCTCACCCTGTACGTCGGCGCGTACACCCTGGAACGCGCGCTTGTCCAACAGCGCCAACAACATCACGGCGACGAGTGGGTCCTCAGCCGGGACGAGCTCGTCAGCCGGATGACCGCTCTGCCGGCCGACCGCTTCCCGCACACCCGTGAGCACGCGGCCGAGTTGGCCGCCGGCGCCGGTCACGACCGATTCGACTTCACCATCGGCCTGATCATCGACAACCTCGGAAAGTGACAACCCCTATTCCGCCGTTTAGCTGAGGCTCACCTAATTGATTTCGTGTTGCGATCATGGGATTCCACTGGCAGCGTCGGCCCCGCCGAACATGACACCATGAGGAGTGCTCATGACCACCACGGATATGCCGGCTGTCAGCGAGTGCACCGTCACGGGGTGCTCATACAACCACGACGGCTGCCACGCCTTCGCGATCACGGTCAGCGGGGAGCACGGCCACGCCGACTGCGCCACCTTCATTCCGTTGGCCCGCAAGGGAGGCCTGCCGATGGCGATCGCCAAGGTGGGCGCCTGCTCCCGCACCGACTGCATGCACAACCGCGACCTGGAGTGCACGGCACCCGGTGGCGTGCGGATGGCGCCGGGCGTCGGGGAGAACACCACCAACTGCATGACTTACGCTCGGATGTAGCCGTCGATCACGCGGCCGGGGAGTTGCTCTCCGGCCGCGTGAACGGCTAATTCGACTTGGCGGTGAAGACGGCGAAGCTCGGACTTTGGCGCAGGTCGGCCCAGAATTCCTCGCCGCGCTCGTCCACCGGCACGATGGTCGGCGCGCGGGTGATCTCGACCAGGCCGGCTCGGCCCAGGGCGCCCTCGAACGCGCCGACCGGCCAGAAGAAGGAGTCGAAGGCGAACGCCGGCTCGTCGAGCACCCGCACCGACACCGGCTGCCGGAAGGTCGCCGAGCCGGTCCGGACCACGTCGTAGCCGTAGCGGCCGTAGGGCCCGGCCAGGACGTCGAAGTCGGCGTCGGGGTTGGGCACCAGCACCACCAGCGTGCCGCCGGGGGCCAGGTTGGCCGCGAGGTTGGCGGTCATCCGGTCCAGCGCGGCCGGATCGTCGGCGTAGCCGAGCAGCCACACCGCCGTCACGATGTCGAAGCCGCCCAGCACCGGCAGTTCGGCGGCGTCCAGCTGGCGGTACTTGATGCCGCGAGGTTCCTTGTCCTCCCTGTGGTTCGCGTACGCCACCATCTCGGCCGAGGAGTCGACGGCGACCACCTCGGCCGCGCCCAGATCGGCGAACACGCGGGGATAGAAACCGGTGCCGCAGGCGACGTCCAGCACCGACCTGCCGGCCAGATCCGGCAGCGCGGACAGGAACGTGGCCTGTTCGGCCAGTCCGGTGGGAATGTGCTTGGCGCGCTCGTAGGTCTGGCCGAGCGCGTCGTACTGCTCGTCGGATTCCGCCATGGCGCAACGGTAGTGGCAAAGGCGGTGCCCGAACGGGCGGATCAGCGCCGGGCGAAGGCGGGCGCGTGCTCGGGGCGCAGGCCCACGCCGATCAGGTAGGCCGGCACCACCGACGCGGCCGGGAACAGCCGCAGCAGGCGGACGAACGCCTTCGGCGGCCCGTTGCGCACGCCGGCGACGATCGGCACCGCGATGGCCCGGTGCATCATGCCCTGCAAAGCCTGCACGAGGATGGTCGGCAGCAGCCGTCGGGACCGCACCTTGGCGAGCTCCTTCGACGTGACCTGCCCGCGCCGCAGCGGTTTCGCGAGCAGGGCGGCCGCGGCGACGGCGTCCTGCACGGCCAGGTTGATGCCGACGCCGCCCATCGGCGACATGGCGTGCGCGGCGTCGCCGATGCACAGCAGGCCGTCGATGTGCCAGCGGTTGAGCCGGTTCAGCCGCACCTCGAGGAACTTCACGTCGTCCATCGACTCGACCTCGCCGACGCGGTCGGCCAGCCACGGGATGAGCTCGGCGACGTTGCGGCGGAAGCGGGTCACGCCGTCGGCCCGCAGCTGCGGATCGCTGCCCTTGCGGCCGATGTAGCCGAGTTGCAGGTGCTCCTCGCGGGGAATGACGACCATGAAGCGACCGGCCCCGGCGTGTGGCATCAACGCCTGCGCGCGGTCGGATTCCTTGCGGGACAAGCGGAACCACCAGGCGTCGATCGGCACCGGCAGCTCCTTCGGCCGCAGTTCGGCCTGGTGCCGGGCGATCGACCAGCGGCCGTCGCACGCGACCGTGAGATCGGCCCGGATCTCGCCCGTCTCGCCGTCCTCGGTGCGGTAGCGCACGCCGCGCACCACACCGTTCTCGCGGATC
Source organism: Kutzneria sp. CA-103260 (assembly GCF_018263855.1). Classification (GTDB taxonomy): domain Bacteria; phylum Actinomycetota; class Actinomycetes; order Mycobacteriales; family Pseudonocardiaceae; genus Kutzneria. The sequence continues at coordinate 574,647 of NZ_CP073318.1, forward strand.
AGGTCGGTGGCCTCGGTGCGCATCCGCAGCGTGAACGTCGGTTCCTCGGCCGCGGCCTCGGCGAGCATGGTGAGCAGATCCCACTGCGGCACCATCGCGATGTACGGATGGCGCACGCGCAGCCGGCGCAGATCGCCGACGCAGACCTCCTGGTCGTCGCCGAGCGGGAACACGATCCGGTCCAGCCGGCTCTGCGGCAGCTTGGCGAAGCGCTCGCCGAGACCGAGCTCGTCCAACAGCTGCAACGTTGTCGGGTGCACTGTGTCGCCACGGAAGTCGCGCAGGAAGTCGCCGTGCTTCTCCAGCACGGTCACGTCCACGCCGCCGCGGGCCAGCAGCAGTCCCAGCACCATGCCGGCGGGGCCGCCGCCGATGATCACGCAGCCCATGGCCACCTCCAGAATTCATCGCCTGTTGAATAGGTTGCCACCGTCCGGTCGGCCCGGTCAAGTCGCCTCACCCGCCCAGCCGATGCGCCCGCCGCGAGGCCCAGGGCAGGCTTGGCCACCATGACGGACAGGCGGCAGCGGCACGTCAATCAGGCCCTGATGCGCATCCCGCGCCGCGCCGAGAGCACCGACCGGTCCACGCTGGCCACCACTTACGTGGCCGCCGGGTCGTTCTCGGCGATGCTCAACTCCGAGGATCACCAGATCCTGTACGGGCGCAGGGGAACCGGCAAGACGCACGCGTTGCTGTACCTCAGCGACGTGGTGGAGCGGGCCGGTGATGTCGCGGTCTACGTGGACCTGCGGACCATCGGCTCGGCCGGCGGACTCTACGCCGACAGCTCGCTCTCGCCGTCCACCCGAGGCACGCATCTCCTCGTCGACACGCTGGAAGCCATCCACGAAGAGCTGCTGACCGCCGCCATGGAACGCGAGTTCGGCGACCCGGACGGCCTGCTGCGGGCCATGGACACGCTGGTCGACGCCTCCACCGCGGTGGAGGTCGTCGGCGAGGTGGAGGCGGAGACCCGGTTGGGGGAGAAGGAACACAGCGGCGCCGGCGTCGAGCTGTCCGTGTCGACCGCGCCCCGAGGGCGGATCTCCGCCGGGCAGCAGCGAACCGTCCGCGCCGAGAGCCGGCTGCGGCGGACCGGCGTGGAACAGCATCGCGTGCTGTTCGGTCCGCTCGGCCGGGCGCTGCGGGCCGTGGCGAAAGCCATGCGCCCCAGCCGGTTGTGGGTGTTGCTGGACGAGTGGAGCAGCCTGCCGGTCGATCTCCAGCCACTGCTGGCCGACCTGCTGCGCCGCAGCGTGCTGCCGGTGCCGGGGATCACGGTCAAGATCGCGGCCATCGAGCGGCGCTCCAGGTTCTTCGTGCCCAACGGCAACGACTACCTCGGCATCGAGGTCGGCTCCGACGCGGCCTCGGCGGTCAGCCTCGACGACTTCATGATCTTCGACCACACCCAGAACCGGGCCCAGGAGTTCTTCGGCCAGCTGTTCTACAACCACGCCGGGCCGCGGCTGGCCACCATGATGCGGGAACCGCCGGCCGACGCCGACGCGTTCCTCGGCGAGGCCTTCCGTCGCGGGGCGTTCGCCGAGCTCGTGCGGGCCGCCGAGGGCGTGCCCCGGGACGCCATCAACATCGCCGCCCTGGCCGCGCAGCACGCCAACGCCGAACCCATCGCCCTCGCCGACGTGCGCAACGCGGCCAAGGACTGGTACCTGCGGGACAAGCGGAACGCCCTGGCCGTCAACGAACCCGCTCGGCGGACATTGCAGCTGCTCGTCGATGAGATCGTCGGCAACCGGCGGTCCCGGACCTTCGTGCTGGACCAGCTCGGGTACGCCGCCTACGAGACCATCGACGAGCTCTACGACGCGCGGCTGCTGCACCTGCTGCGGCGCGGCATCGTCGACCCGCAGCATCCCGGCCGGCTCTACGACGGCTTCGCCATCGACTACGGCTGCTACGTGTCGCTGCTGTTGGTGGGGGACCAGCACACCCGGGTCCGCGACCGCGGCGGGTGGATCAGCTCCCCGAAGGGCGTGCCGCCGGACGGCTTCAGCCTGTCCCGGGTGGCGGTGGATCTGCCGACCCTGCTGAAGGGGATGGCCTGAAAGCGCTGTTGATCTACCTCAGACTTGCATTCGGTGTGTCCCAGAGCGGGACTCGCCGGGGGACGGTGCCGCCGGCGAGCCGGGTGCGGTGGACGACCTCAAGGCCGTAGCACTCCTCGACGTCCAGCAGCGCCCACAGCACCTTCCGGGTGGCCCTGGTCATCCGATCGCCGGGTCGAGGCTAGCGGCCCCACGTGAATCGACGACTGCTCCGAACCGGCTCCACCGATCCAGAGATCACGCCGACCGCAGTCGCATCGTCTCGCAGACGTAGTACTGGAACACGTGACCGTCCTGCCGGGCCACGGTCTGCGTCACGGTCAGGCCGGCGCCGGTGAGGTCGGTGGCGTCCACCAGGAGCGGGCTGTGGCCCAGCAACACCATGGTGCCGCCGGGCTTCAGGCAGAAGGCCAGCCGCGGCAGGATCTGGCGGGCCTGGGCGGTGGAGACGACCTCGTTGTTGAGGAACCGGACGAACATGATGTCCACGCTCAACGGCGCGACGGCGGGCGTCAGAGCGTCCCCGACATGGACCCGCTCCAGGTGGGCGCCGGCGTACTCCACCATCTCCGGACTGAGGTCCTGGCCGACGGTGCGGATCCGCTCCGGGTTCAGGCTCGCGAAGTCGGCCAGGAAGCGGCCGGTCGAGCAAGCCGGATCGTACGCGACGACGTCCGTCGTGAGGTGGGCGAAGCGCGGGCCGAACCGCTCCAGCGTGTAGCGGCGGATGTGCTCTTCGCCGAGGTTGAGCAGGGCGGCCTCGTGGTCGTTGACCTCCCAGCCCTCGGCGATGACCTCCTGCCCCGGCACACGGTGCTTGGGGAAGGGGTGGATCAGCTCGGTTTCCGGCGTGATGGCGTCGAACGCGGCCCGGCGGGCGGCCTCGTCCAGCGGCCGGAAGCCGACCTGGACGCCCGTGTCGGACGTGCGCACGGAGGTCAGCGGGCCGAGCACGTTGTGCCAGTGGACGCGGCTGCAGAACAGCCCGGGCAGGCCGTGCTCGACGACGAGATCGGAAATGGTCTTGGACCCGACGAGCCAGACGTCGCCGAGGCGGAACAGGAACAGCCGCTCGGGGAAGTTGTTGTGCTCCTCGCGGATGAGGTGCTCGCCGGCCCGCGCCCAGTGCGAGAAGTCGCCGGCCAGCAACGCCGCCCGAGCGTCGATCTCGTCCTGTACGAGCGTCGGGTCGAGCGGCGGTCGCTGGATCTGGTCGCTGTCCACGCGGCCACGATACGGGCCGGTCCCGGTCAGGCCTTGCCGTAGGCCTTGACCAGGGTGGCGATGAAGGCGGCGTACTCGTCGGCGATGCCGGGGGCGGCGATGCGCAGCTGGTTCTCGGCGTTGGCCTCCGCGTTGGCGCTGAAGTTGTACGAGCCGGTGGCCACGGTGTCGTCGCTGACCAACACCTTGAGGTGCATGAAGTCGTGCACGCCGGTCGGGGTGTAGGGCGTGGACCTCTTGCCGACCAGCCGGGCCGACACCGTCGTCCAGTCGGCCAGCGCCTGCGCCGACGCCGCCGACTTGCTCCTGCCCCACTCGTGCGCGATGGACCCCATCTGCCCGGCGTCGACCATGCCGCTCAGGTGCACGCCGGCGCCGACCGCCTTGGCCAGCGCGGACAACAGGGCGTGTGAGGTGATCACCATCGAGGCGATCACGAGTCGGTCGCGAACGCCACTCACCATCGCCACGAGGTCGGAGTCCATCGCCCGGCCCTCGCCGGGCGCGAACGACCAGGAGACGGTCGCCGGGCCGACGGTGGTGGCTCCGCGGTCGCCGACGCCGGTGCGCCGGATGTCGCCGGACTCCCACAACTGCTCGAAATCCTGCTCGTAGGCGGCGGCCAGCGCGGTGGAGTCGATCCGCAGGATGTTGTTCTCCTGACGGGTCCAGGCGTCGTCGGTGAAGTTCGTCGAACCGGTCCACACCCGTCTGCCGTCCACGACGACGTACTTGTCGTGCATCAGCTGTCCGGACGGAGTGGTGACGGGTCTCAGCCCGACCTTGCTCTCGCCGAGTCTCGAATGCAGCCACTGGGCGGTGCCTGGTGGCGCCGGGTCCGCGCCAAGCGTCGCGAAGCCGGTTGCGGGTTTGCTTGCGTCATAGGCGATTCGCACGTCGACGCCGTTGGCGGCGGCCTCGGTCAGCGCCGACACCACCGGTTTGGCCAGCGCGTCGCCGAGGCGGAAGTCGTAGATCGCGATGTGCACGCTGGTGCGGGCGGCGCCGACAAAAGCGGCCAGCTGGGCGGCGATCCGGGACGGCTGGGCTGCCGGGCCGCCATGGGCGGTGTCGCGTAAGAAGGTGATCTCAGTCATGGCCTCCATGACAGGCGGGTGGCGAATCGGTCGGGACCGCCGACCGAGTGAGTGCCACCCTTCAGCCGGCCGGCGAAATCCGCTTTCGCGTCGGTCAAACCTGTGCGCGGTAACGATTCGAGATCGCCTGCCGGTGCGCTGCGCGTCGGTTGCCTCGCGGTGCGTGACCGGCGGCCTTGATGATCACCGCCGCGCGTGCCGACTGGGCGTGCGCCGGCACGTGTCCGGACACCGCGAAACCGCGTCTGACGTGGGGATCGGCGCATCGCTGGACGGGTGTGGAGAAGTCGTGGAGAAGCCGTTGATAGACCTTCGGCATGCTGTTGGCAGACGGAAGGAGAGCGCTCCCAGGGATCGGTGGTCGAACGTGCAGTCCTGCCCGGCCGCAGGGGCAAGATCGGGCGTCAGGCCCCCCGTGGTCGACGTTGAGGCCATAGGACACAGGACGCGCTTCTGTGGCGCCGCGCTCAACTTCGGTCCATAGTGGACCTCTGCGCGGTCGAGAGGTTGGCGTGATGGTCACGAGCTCGCACCACTCAGTCGAGTGTGAAGTAGGTCACATGCGCGAACCGGCTTTCCCGGTTGGTCGTGTGAGGTGTGTGCATTACCCAAATGTGACGTAGTGAAAACGGTACGACATTGTTGCGTTGTGCTTCTGCGTGTCGTTGTTGGTCACCAGAAGCGACTGCCCGAAAGTTTTCGCCGGTTGCCCGACTTTGCCGTACAGGTCAGGGAAGGCGGGCATGTCGCCGTCCAATGTGGCGTCGGCGACGTGAGACATTAGGGCACTCATAGGTTGCCGTAGGTGCCTGTAGTACAACAGTGCCCTAAAGCAACGCATAGCATTTGACGAGCCGCCGCTAGCCCTGGAGCCAGACTGATGAGCATCGTGATCGTCAAGCGATCGCAGCGCGTCGCCGGTCCTGCCCTGCCGACCGGAGAGGTGGAGCTGGCCGAGCCTCCCGTGCTCGGCGAGCCCGCCAGCCTCGACTTCGGCTCGGCCCTGGTGTACCTGCCGATGGGCCTGGGCAGCGCGGCGATGGTGATGATGTTCTCGATCGCCGGCAGCTCTCCGACCGTGTACATGATGTCCGGGATGATGGGCGTCTCCATGGTCAGCATGAGCGTCACCCAGTTGGGGCGCCAGGGCATGGAGCGCAAGCGCAAGATGCGCGCCGAGCGCCGCGACTACCTCCGCTACCTCGCGCAGCTGCGCGGCCAGGCCCGCGCCGCCGCCGACGAGCAGCGCGCCGCCTCTCGCTGGGACAATCCCGAGCCCTCCTCGCTGTGGTCGCTGGTGTCCGGCCCGCGCCTCTGGGAGCGCCGCGCCAGCCATGAGGACTTCGGCCGAGTCCGCATCGGCCTGGGCGCGCAGCGGGCCGCGCTCGAGTTCGTGCCGCCGCGCACTCGCCCGATCGAGGACCTCGAACCGCTGACGGCGATCGCGCTGCGTCGCTTCATCCGCGCCTATCGGACCGTGTCCGAATTGCCCATTGCGGTGGGACTGCGCAGTTTCACCAGCGTGGAATTCGCCGGCGAGGCCGGGCCGGTGCTGGCCCTGGTGCGGGCGATGGTGTGCCAGCTGGCGGTGCTGCACTCGCCGGACGACCTGCGCATCTCGATCCTCACCGACGAGCCCGGCCGTGCCGAGTGGGACTGGTGCAAGTGGCTGCCGCACCTGACCCACCCGACCGCCCGCGACGAGGCCGGCCCGGTGCGCATGGTGTCCGGCGACCACGACACCCTGATGGACCTGCTCGGCCCGTCGGTCACCGACCGGCCCGACTTCGACCGCACCGTGCCGCCCGGCCCCAACGAGCCGTTCCACGTCGTGGTGGCGCACCGGGTGCAGATCCCGGAGCACTCCCGCCTGCTCGACACCGGCCTGCGCAACGTGATGCTGCTCGACGTCACCGGTGGCATGCACGGCGGTCCGGACGTGCTGCGCCTGACCGTGGCCGGCGAGCAGGTCGAGTTCCCGGCCGGCGACTCCACCGGCACGGCCGACGCGGACCGGATGAGCGTGTCCGGCGCGGAGAACGTGGCCCGGCTGCTGGCCCCGATGCGCACCAGCGGCACCGTCGACCTGATCGACGAGCCGCTGGAGAGCAACTTCGACCTGACCACGCTGCTGGGCATCCGCGACGCCCGCGGCTTCGACGTGCAGCAGCAGTGGCGGCCGCGGCGCAACCAGCGGGCCCGGCTGGTGGTGCCGGTCGGCGTCACCGAGAACGGCGAGGTCGTCGAACTCGACATCAAGGAGTCGGCGCAGGGCGGCATGGGCCCGCACGGCGTGCTCATCGGCGCCACCGGCTCCGGCAAGTCGGAGTTCCTGCGCACGTTGGTGATCGGCCTGGCCGCGACCCACTCGTCGGACGTGCTGAACATGGTGCTCGTCGACTTCAAGGGCGGCGCCACGTTCATGGGCATGGACAAGATGCCGCACACCTCGGCGGTGATCACCAACCTCCAGGACGAGCTGCCCCTGGTCGACCGCATGCAGGACTCGTTGCAGGGTGAGATGAACCGGCGGCAGGAGTTCCTGCGCCAGCACGGCTACTCCTCCCTGTACGACTACGAGAAGGCTCGTGCCGCCGGCACCCAGCTGGCGCCGTTCCCGGTGCTGTTCGTGGTGGTCGACGAGTTCTCCGAGCTGCTGTCGTCCAAGCCGGAGTTCATGGACCTGTTCGTCCAGATCGGACGGCTGGGCCGGTCGCTCGGCGTGCACCTGCTGCTGGCTTCGCAGCGTCTGGACGAGGGCCGCATTCACCGCGTCGAGGGCCACCTGTCCTACCGGATCGCGCTGCGCACCTTCTCGGCCATGGAGTCCCGCAGCGTCATCGGCGTGGCCAGCGCCTACGAGCTGCCGTCCGCGCCCGGCCACGGATACCTCAAGATCGACACCACCAACCTGGTGCGGTTCAAGGCGGCCTACGTGTCCGGTCCGTGCCCGGACGCCCCGGACAGCTCGCCGGCCGCGCAGTCCAAGGTGGTCGGTGAGGTCGCGCCGTTCGGGCTGATGCCCGGCCGGATCCGCCGTCCCGAAGACGACGAGCCGGTCGAGACCACCGAGGAAGTCCGCCTGGAGTCCGCCGGCGACGGCGAGGACAGCCTGATGGACGTGCTGATCGACCGCCTCGTGGACCAGGGCCCGCCGGCCCGCCAGGTGTGGCTGCCGCCGCTGTCCGAGTCGCCGAGCCTGGATCAGCTGCTGCCCGGCATCGTGCCGGACCCGGTGCGCGGCATGACCGCCCTGGACCACCCGGCCACCCGGTCGCTGCGGGTGCCGCTGGGTATCGTCGACCGCCCGTACGAGCAGCTGCGCGAGCTGCTGGTGGCCGACCTGTCCGGCGCCAACGGCCACATCGGACTGGTCGGCGCGCCGCAGTCCGGCAAGTCCACGCTGCTGCGGACGCTGATGCTGTCGCTGGCCCTCACGCACACCGCGGAGGAGATCCAGTTCTACTGCCTCGACCTGGCCGGCGGTGGTCTGGTCTCGACGGCGGGCCTGCCGCACGTCGGCTCCATCGCCACCCGGCTGGAGCGCGACCGCGTCCTGCGCACGATCGAGGAACTGGCGCAGCTGCTGGAGCGCCGCGAGCAGATCTTCACCGAGCTGGGCATCGACTCGATGGTCGCCTACCGGCAGGGCCGGACCACCGGCAAGATCAGCGACCCGAACGGCGACGTGTTCCTGCTCGTCGATGGCTGGGGCACGGTCCGCTCCGACTTCCAGGACCTGGAGCCGCGCATCACCGAGCTGGCCGCCCGCGGCCTGGCCTTCGGCCTGCACGTGGTGGTCGCGACCAACCGGTGGTCGGAGATCCGGCCGGCCATGCGCGACGTGCTCGGCACCAAGCTGGAGCTGCGGCTCGGCGACCCGATGGAGTCCGAGCTGGGCGCCCGCGTCGCGGCCCGCGTCCCCGAGCAGGCCGGCCGCGGCCTGACCAGCGCCAAGTTCCACTTCCTGGCCGGCCTGCCGCGCATCGACAGCTCGTCGGCCACCGACGACCTGACCACCGCCACCAAGGCGGCCGTCGAGGAGATCGCCACCTTCTGGGCCGGCCAGTCCGCGCCCGAGGTCCGGCTGCTGCCGAACAAGCTGCCGGTCGGCGACCTGCCCGCGCCGCAGCCCGAGTTCGCCCGGTTCTGCATCGGCCTCGACGAGCAGCGCCTGTCCCCGGTGTGGCACGACTTCGACATGACGCCGCACCTGTCGGTGTTCGGCGACACCGAGACCGGCAAGACCAACATGCTGCGGCTGATCGCCCGCAACGTGATCTCCCGCTACGGCCCGACCGAGGCGCGCATCCTGCTGGCCGACACCCGGCGGCAGCTGCACGAGGAGGTGCCGGAGCCGTACCGGATCGGCTACGCCGTCGACCCGGACGCGCTGTCCGACCTGATCGGCAACGCCGGCGTGTCGATGACCCGCCGGATGCCCGGCCCGGAGATCACCCCGGACCGGCTGCCCAAGCGGGACTGGTGGACCGGGCCGCAGCTGTTCGTGCTGATCGACGACTACGACCTGTTCGTCAGCGGCGGCGGCATGGCGTCCCCGATGCAGCCGCTGATCCCGCTGCTGGCCCACGGCGCCAGCATCGGGCTGCACGTGGTCATCGCCCGCAGCACCTCCGGCGCGATGCGGGCGATGATGGATCCGCTGCTGCGCCGCATGTGGGAGCTGGGCAACCCGGGCGTGTTGCTGAGCTATCCCAAGGAAGAGGGCAAGTTCCTCGGCGAGGCCAAGCCGCGGCAGCTGCCGCCGGGGCGGGCCCAGCTGGTGACCCGACGTGACGTGCGTCTCCTGCAAACCGGGATGGCGTGATGCCGAAACCCCGTCACGACCGCAAACCGAGCTCGTCTCACCACTACGGATCCACGACAGGAGCGACGTCAGCATGAGGCCAACGGACGCGATCGGCGCCGATGCGTCGTTCCCGGCCATGCCCCACGGGCAGATGGTGGCCGTGTCGGACGCCTCGATCGACCAGATTCCCCTGGGCACAGGCGGTTCCGGCCCCGCGGACCTGTGCCGGATCACCGTGCACGGCCCGGACGGCCGCGCCGACCTGGCGATCCCCAGCGCCGCCACGTTCGGGCTGCTGGTGCCGGTGCTGGCCCGGCACGTCAACCGCGGCCAGGCCGAGGGCAGGGACTGGGTGTTGCAGCGCCTGGGCGAGTCGCCGCTGGACCTGGACGCCACGCCGGAGCAGGCCGAGATCCACGACGGTGACGTGCTCTACCTGCGGGCCGCCGAGGCCCCGATCCCGGAGCTGACCTACGACGACCTGGCCGACGGCATCGCCGACGCCATCGCCGCGCGGCCGGACCGCTGGCGGCCGGAATCCACGCGCCGCACGCTGATCGGGCTGGCCACACTCGCGGCCGTCGCGCTGGGCGTCGCCACCTTGCTGGCCGGCGGCCCCGGTGGCTTGATCGCGATCTACTGTGGAGTGATCACGCTGGCGCTGGGCGGCGGCGCGGTCGCCATCAACGAGCTCAGCGACGACCGGCCACTGTCCTATGTGGGCGGTATCGCCGCCTGCGCGTTCGCCGCGGCCGCCGGCCTGGTCGGCGCGCAGGACTCGGCCAACATGTTCGCCCCGCAGCCGTCCGGGGTCCTGCTGTCGGGGATCTGCGTGGTGCTGGTCGCCGGCGCGCTCGCCGCCGCGACCCGGGGCGGGGTCGCCATCTACGGCACCGCCGGCCTGCTGGGCATCTGCGCGATCCTCGGCTCCGTGCTGCGGACCGGCACCTCGGCCGACACCGCCGGCGCGGTCAGCATCGTCGCGGTCGCGCTGTTCCTGTTCGCCACGTTCGGAGCGCGCGTCGCCGCCCGCCTCGCTCGCCTGCGGGTGCCGACCCTCCCGCGCACCACCGACGAGCTCCAACAGGACATCGACCCCGCGCCGGCGTCGATGATCGCCGGCCGGTCCGCTCTCGCGGACGGCTACCTCACCGCCGTGGTCGTGGCGTCGTCGGTGGTGGCGCTGGTGGACAGCCTCGTGCTGATCGGCGTGGACGGCTGGATCAGCGTGGTGCTGCCGCTGGTGTTCGGGCTGGCCTGTCTGCTGCGGGCCAAGTCCCTGCTGTCGGTGTGGCAGCGCGGCGCGACCGTCTGGGCCGGTGCGCTGATCATCACCGCGGTGGTCGTCGCGTACGCCTTCTCGCTGGCCCCGGTGGGGCGCATCGGCCTTCTCGTCGGTGTGGTGCTGGTGGTGGCGTTGCTGGTGATCGGCGCCTGGCGGCTGCCGACCACCCGGCTGCTGCCGATCTGGGGCCAGGTGGCTGACATCGCCGAGCTGTGGACCGCGATCGCGCTGGTGCCGCTGCTGCTGGTCGTGCTGGACACGTACCACTTCTTCCGGGCACTGGCGGGCTGAGGCGGATGCAGACTCGACGCGATCACGTTCAGGCCTACCAGTTCGTCACCTCGCGCCTGGCCAGCGCCCTGACCGCGGGCGACCCCGGCCGCGGCGAGTCGCCGCTGCGCCGCTCGTCGCTGGGCCTGATGTGGGGCGTGCTGGTCGCGGTGCTGCTGTGCGGCGGATTCGCGATCTACGGGCTGATCAACCCGGGCGGCAACAACGACTACAAGAAGCCCGGCGCGATCGTGGTGGAGAAGGAGACCGGCAACCGGTACCTCTACATCAACGGCACGCTGTACCCGACGCTGAACACCGCCTCGGCGATGCTGTTCTTCGCCGGCACCAACACCACCGGCACGTTCACCCCGGTCTCCCGCGCCTCCCTGGTCGGCGTCCCGCACGGCCGGTCGGTCGGCATCCCCGGCGCGCCGGACTCGGTGCCGCAGGCCAAGGACATGCTGCCGGCCCAGTGGTCGCTGTGCGCGGACCCGGGCGCGGACGAGCCGACGATGCGGATCGACGTGGACCCGAACTCGCCGACCACGGCGTTCCCCGCGGACTCGAAGTTCCTTGTGCAGGGCCAGGATCACGTGAACTACGTGGTGTGGCGGAACACGATCTACCCGATCGGCTCGCACACCGCGTTGGTGGCGCTGGGGTTGGGCGACACCGCGCCCACGCTGGTGCCCACTGCCTGGATCCACCAGTTGCACGCCGGGCAGACCCTGGACGTGCCGGTGATCGACGGCGCCGGCCAGAACGGGCCCACTGTGGACGGTCAGCCGTCCAAGGTCGGTGACCTGTTCGAATCCGTTGTGGGTGCGGAGAAGGAGACCTTCGTGCTGCGCAAGGACGGCGTGGCCCCGGTCAACGACACCTCGCTGGCCCTGCTGCTCAGCCGGCCCGGCGCGCACCAGCCGCGGCAGGTCAGCACGGCCGCCCTGGTCGCGCTGCCGCAGTCCGGCGACCACTCCACCCTCCAGGGCATGCCGAACATGGTGACGTCCAAGACCTACAGCGCCGACGACGCCGCGGTGTGCGTGCGGCAGCGCTCCTCGGGCGACGCGGTCGGCCTCGGGTCGCTGGTGATCGAGCCGATCAAGATGTCGGCCGGGCAGATCACCATGAACGTGCCGGCCGGCAAGGGTCTGATCGCGGTCAGCGAGCCCGCGCCGCAGCAGGCCGACAAGCGTGTGTACTACCTGATCACCGATCTCGGCGAGAAGTTCCGGGTCGCGCAGCAGGCGTTCGGACCGCTCCAGATCGGCGGCTCCGCCGTCGGCGTGCCCAAGGAGGTCCTGGACGCCATGCCGTCCGGGCCGGATCTCGTGATGGGCGCGCAGGTGCTGGCGGCGAACACCCGAGGAGGGCAGTGACATGATGCTGGGCACGAGGCTGCGCACCTGGGCCGTGGGGACGTCCGATTCCGGGACACTGCCGCAGGTGGCGTGCGTCGAAGCGGGGCACGCGCTGCTGCTGCACCTGGAGGGGCACCTCAACCCGCGCGCGCTGGCCTTCGCCCGCATGATCGCGCCCGACCCCGATCACACCGTGGTGGTGGCTGATGTGCCGCCGGACGGCCCGATCGAGCTCTGGCACGCCGTCGCCGCCCTGCTGGGCCGCCGCCGCGGCGGCTACCGGCTGGTGCTGGGCAAGCATTCCCGTGACGCGGCCGTGATGACCGGCCAGTGGCTGGCCGAACGGCTCAACTGCCCCGTTCTCGTGCCCGACGGCGACGTGGTGATGGCCCCCGGCGGCGCGCTGTTCAGCTCCGCGCTGCAGGGCGTCGGCTGGGTCCGGTTCCGCCGGGGCCGTGCGCCGCAACAGGATTCGCGCCACTTCCCGATCCCGGACTGGACTTTCCCCGGCGCCGAGCAGATCTGGCAGCCCGGCCCGGTCAGCGTCGTGGAGCCGCTGCCGGCCGGCGTGTGGATCCGGCCGCTGGAGTCGGCCGACGACCAGCGGGCGCTGCTGATCTCCGGCCTGGTGCCGCGCTCGGACCTGATGACCGTGGTGCTGGGGTCGCCGAACTCGCGGCCGGTGCCGATGGCGGAGATCTCCCGGTTCTGCCACTCGGTTCCGCCGGAGCACCGGGACCGGGTCCGCTTCGTCCAGTACGGACCGGTCGAGGTGCTGCGTTCCTCGGTGGGGCAAGCGCTTGCGGACCAGCTCGGCGCGCCGGTCACCTTCTACGCCGGCCTGCCGTCCACCGAGGGCACCGTGCACGTCGTCTCGCCCGAGGGCGGTCTGGGCTGGCGTTCCTTCGCCCGCGAGCTGCGCTACCACCCGCGCGCCGCGGCCGCCGGCCGGATCATGCCGCCGCAGCTGGTCGCCTATGACACCCCGATGCCCGGCGCTTCCGAGTTGTCGCCCGGCGTCTACTGGTACGCCAGCGACGCCGTCGTCGAGATCGTCCAGAGTGGACTGTGGCTGCGGCCGCCGGTCGCCCCGGTCAACGCCGACCACGTGCGGACCGCCCCCAGCGACCCCCGGCACGCCGCCGTCGTGTTCGACACCTCCTCGCGGCACCTGACCGACCGGATGCAGGCCCTGGCCGGGGAAATCCTGGCCACCATGGATCCGGCCATGCGCCGCATGTTCCGGGTGCTGCCCGCCGCCGTGCTCATCGCCAACAGCCACCACGTGCCGGTCCTGCCGGCCCGGGGCATGGTCGTCGAGTCCGTGCCCGGCCGCTGGACCGCCGAGTCCGTGGAGCTCCCCGCCGACCACGGCGTCGAGCTGATGGCCCCCCGGCTGGCTCTCCCGGCCCTGCCGGCCGCGTCGGTCGACGCCCCGGTCGAGGCCACGGTTGTCGTGTCCGCCGACATGATCGAGGACGCCGACGTCGTCGACGAGCCTGATGCCGTCCCCGCTGTGGCCGAGCCCGCCGGTCCTGCGGCTGCTGGCGACATCGTTGACAAGCTTGATTCGGCAACTGTCGCCGTGCCCTTCGTGGCGATGCCCGTGGTTCCCGCCGTCGACCGCGATGACGAGCTGGATTCCCCGACCCTGTCCGCCCGTTTTGTGGCCAAGCCGGCCGAGCCCGTCGTTCCCGGTGCCAGCACCGACATCGTATTGGAATCGGCCGTCATCGGCCTCGCCGGCGGCACCGTCGACGAGGAGCCCCCGGCCGCTGAGCCTGTTGCGCTGCCTGTGGTCGAGGCTCCGTCCGTGGTGGCCACCGATGCCCCGGCCACACCGGTCACCGAGTCCGCCGACCCGATCGCCGTCACCGCCGAGCCGCCGGCCGCTGCCGCAATCGCCGAGCCGCCGGTTGTCGCTGAGCCGCCAGCCGCCGCCGGACCGATTGCCGCCGCTGCTGGTGCTGGTGCCGAGCCGCCGGTAGTCGCTGAGCCGGCCGCTGCCCCCGAGCCTGAGGCCGCGCCGAAGCCGATCGTCACCTCGGCGGTCGACGCGCCGCCGGCGGCGATGCCGACCGGGCTGCGGCTGGAGTCCTCGGTGCCGGACTTCGGCATCGACTTCGCCGCCATCGCGGTCCCGGCGCCGGCGCCGAAGGCCGAGGCCCCGAAGGTCGAGTCCACGCCGCAGCCCGACGCGGCCGCGATCCTGGAGCCCGAGCCGCTGCCGGAGCCGACGCCCGTCGTGGCGCCGGAGCCCGAGCCGGTCGCCGTCGCGGAGCCGGAGGCCGTCGCCGCCCGCGCCGTCGCGGTGCAGCCGGTGCCGGCGGCGGGGGCGTGCGCGGTGCCGCCGGACCGTGGCCTGACCGAGGAGCGGGCCTGGCTGCGCAAGACCCTGAACTCCCAGTACGACGTGGCCGCCAGCACAGTGTCCAGGATGCTGTCGCAGGTGCCGGGCCTCCGGGTCGGCATGCAGGCCGACGAGGTGCTGGCCGACTTGGTCGGCGTCCGCGTCTACCTGACCGGCGACAGCGCCGGCCTGGACGAGGCGGTCCGCTCGGCTGTCTCCGGCCCGCACGTGCCGCTGGCCCGCGTCGTGACCTCCGGTCTGAAGCGCCTGCCGTCCTACCGCGGCGCGACCCAGCTGTGGGCGGCGGCCGGCGAGTCCGAGCTGGACTGGTATCGCAATCGCTTGCTGGTCAGCGAATGGGCCTTCCTGACCGCCACCACGGCCGGCCGCCCGGCCATGGACGGCGAGGTGGAGTTCCGCGTGTGGTCGATGACCGCCCGCCGCACCCAGCTGATCGACCCGTCCGTCGACGACCAGGTGCTGTTCGTGCCGGGCACCAACTTCAAGGTGCTGGAAGTCCGGGACGAGCCGAACCCGGTAGTGCTGCTGCGCGAGCTGTCCACCGCCGAGATCGGCGAGGACGGCCAGGTCAACACCGGCCGCAGCATGTTCGACGACCTGGCGCTCGGCGGCCTCGACCAGGCCGCGCAGGCCTGGGCCCAGGTCGCCGGCGCCGCCGCGGCGCGGCCGACGGCCAGCGCCCCGCCCGGACTGCTTTCCACCGCCATGGAGAGGACGAGCGCATGACCCGGCAGGTTCTCGAGGTGCCGGGCGCCTTCCGCACCATCGCGGAGGCGCTGGCCAAGGCCACCGACGGCTCGGTGATCAACGTCGCCGCCGGCCGGTACGAGGAGTCGCTGGCCATCACCGGCGTCGTGACCATCAGCGCCCAGGACGGCCCCGGCACGGTTCGCCTGCACGCCACCAAGGGCAGCACGCTGGTGGTCGCCGGCGGCGCGGTGCAACTGTCCGGGTTGGACATCACCGGCGACGACGCCGAGCTGCCGGTGCTGGACGTCCGGCACGGCGAGGCAGCGCTGGACAACTGCCGGGTCGGCGGCGCGGCCTGGACGGCGGTGCTGGCCAGGCAGACCGGCGTGGTGGCGATGCGGCAGTGCCGGGTGCAGAACCCGACCGGCGCCGGCGTCGTGGTCACCTCCGTCGGCAACAGCTCCGTCGAGGAGACGGTGATCGCCGAGGTCGGCTCGTCGGCGATGGTCGTGGCCGAGAACGGCCGGGTGCAGGTGCGCGGCTGCGTCTTCGACCATGTCAAGGGCAACGGCCTGTGCGTCAACGGCTCCGGCGTCGGCCAGATCGCCGACACCAAGATCGTCGGCAGCGGCAAGCCGGCGGTGGTGATCGAGCAGGAGGGCAAGGCGGAGCTGACCCGGGTCAGCATCACCGAGAGCGCCAGCCTGGACGCCTATCTCACCAGCGCGGGCGCGGTCACCATGACCGACTGCGCGTTCAGCGGCTCGGGCGGCCAGTCCGTGCACATCGCCAACGGCGCGAAGCCGACGCTGCGCGGCTGCACCTTGACCGGCGCCGCGCGCCAGGGCATGCATGTGACCGGCGGCGCGTCGCCGGTGATCGAGAACTGCACCATCACGGAGAGCCCGATCGGCCTGCTGGTCGACGCCTCCGCGGACCCGACGGTCAAGATGCTGACTGTCACCAAGGCTGACCAGTCGGCGGTGTTGGTGAGCGGTGGCGGAAAGCCCCGCATCGACGGGCTCTCGGTGGACGGGGGAGTGCGGGTCGTCGACTCCGGCATCGACCTGCGCCGTGCCGTCATCGAGCTGGCCAACGGAGTCGGCGTCGCGCTGGAGGGTTCGTCCACCGGCCGCGTCGACGAGTTGCGGGTGCGCACCGCCGCCGGCGCGGGTCTGCTGCTGACCGGCCAGGCGCGGGCGGCCGTGAGCTCGGCGGCGGCGCTGGGCTGCCCGATCGAGATCGGCTCCGGCAGCGTGCTGACGCTGGAGGCCAGCGAGGTCACCGAGGTTCGCGGCGCCGGCATCGTCGTCGCGGACGGCGGCACGCTGCGGGCCACCCGCTGCCGCGTGCACCACAACTCCGGGCCGGGCATCGACGTCCAGGGCAGTGGAGTGTCCGAACTGGACTCCTGCGAGATCTTCGACAACGAGGGCAGCGCCCCGCCGGCCCCGCCCGCGCCGCCGGTCGCCCCCGCGGCGCCCGCGCCGGCCCCGACCGCGAACGCCCAGCCGGCCGCTCCGGCAGCCCCCGCTGCGGCTCCGGCGGCCGCCGCCGACCAGGGCGATGAGCAGGCGTCGCACCGTGGCGACGGCCCGCTGGCCGACCTGCACAGCCTCGTCGGCCTCGACTCGGTGAAGGCCGAAGTCACCGGCCTGATCAACCTGAACCGGATGGCCCAGCGGCGGGAGCAGATGGGCCTGCCGATGCCCGCGCTGAGCCGGCACCTGGTGTTCGCCGGCCCGCCCGGCACCGGTAAGACCACGGTCGCCCGGCTCTACGGCTCGGTCCTCGCGGAACTCGGGATTCTCCGCCAGGGCCACATGATCGAGGTCGCGCGGCAGGACCTGGTCGCGCAGTACATCGGCGCCACCGCCATCAAGACCACCGAGGTGTTCGAGAAGGCGCTCGGCGGCGTGCTGTTCATCGACGAGGCGTACACGCTGACCAGCCAGTCCGGCGGCTCCGGCCCGGACTTCGGCCAGGAGGCCGTCGACACGGTCATGAAGCTGATGGAGGACCACCGCACCGACATCGTGGTGATCGTCGCCGGCTACACCGACCAGATGGAGCAGTTCCTCGCCTCCAACCCTGGTATGGCCTCCCGGTTCACCAAGACCGTGGAATTCCCCAACTACACGGTGGACGAGCTGGTCACCATCGTCCGGGGCATGGCGGCCAAGCACTACTACGAGCTCGACGACGACGTGCTGAACGCGCTGCACCGGTACTTCGACAAGACGCCGAAGGGCAAGACCTTCGGTAACGGCCGTGTGGCCCGCCAGCTGTTCGAATCGATGATCGCCACCCAGGCCTCCCGGCTGGCGATCTCCGGCGGCGCGGACAACGAGCTGAGCCGGTTCGCCACCACCGACGTGCCGATGGCCGATGGCGACGACGGCAGCGACACGCCCGAGGACAACCTGCCGCCCGGCCCAAGCGCCCGCCGACTGTCCACTTTGGTCGGTCAGCAGGCGGTGAAGGACGCGCTGCTGGCCCGGTTGACCGGCCTGCTGGCGCTGCACCGCCGGCGACAGCCGCTGGCCGGCCTGGCCAACATGGTGTTCGACGGCCCGGTCGGCAGCGGCCGGCGCACCGTGGCCCGGCTGTTCACCCGCTCGCTGGCCGAGCTGGGGCTGATCGCCGCCGGCGCGGTCGTGGAGCTGCCGCTGTCCTCGTTGCCGTGCAAGTTCGACGGCCAGGCCGAGATCCGGGTGCGGGTCGCGGTCGGGGCGGCCGCCGGCGGCGCGCTGCTCGTCGACATCGATCCGCTGTTCCTGCAACGGTCCGATGTCGAGAAGGGCCGCGTCGTCAACGCGGTGCGCGAGGTGCTCGCGGCGGCCCCGGCGGACACCGTGCTGCTGCTCGTGGGGCAGCAGCAACTCATCGGCGCACTGCTCGGCCGGACCGAACTCGCCGGTCGGTTCGCCGAGCACCTGCGCTTCACCGACTACTCGCCGGCCGAGAGGGCCGAACTCGTCGTCCGCTGGTGGACAGAGAACGGTTGGCAGGCGGGGGAAGGCGTCGCCGCGATGCTGACGGCCGGGTTGCCGGCCGGCGGCGTGCGGGACGCGCACAAGCTCGCCGCGGTGGTCGCGGCGAGCACCACCTCCAGGACGGTCACCACGGCCGACCTCGACGGTGCCAAGCCGTCGGTCGAGGAGCGAAAGGCGGTGCCCGTGCCGGCGTGAGCCGGACCGGACACCGAAACAAACCAACGTGGTGACCTAGCGCACCACCAGCTGTGAGGAGCGAAGCCACATGGCGTCGTCGATTTCCAAGATCGATCTTGCTGGTCTTTCCGGGACCGCGCAGAGCCAGCAGGAGGCCGTCGACTCGGTGCAGAGCGACCTGCAGCGGGTCATCAGCGAGTGCGACTCGCTCGCCGCCGCGTGGACCGGCGACGCGGCCACGCTGTTCCAGGACGCGATGAGCAACTTCCAGGAAGGCGCCAACAAGGTGCTGGCCTCCCTGCGCGAGATGCAGGAGAAGATGGTCAGCACGCACAGCAACTTCAGCGGCACCCACGAGAACATCAACACGGTGGCGCGCAGCACGACCAGCTCCATGGGCGGCCTGCAGGGTCTGTGACCCACTTCCCCCTTACCTGAACGAATCCGAGAGAGAGAAGACAATGGCCGACTACTCCATGCAGCTGGACACGACGCCGCAGATCGGTGAGGCGCTCCAGGGCATCGCCAACGAGCTGACCCAGGTCGGCGAGTCGCTGGTCAGCGCGATCAACTCGCGGCTGGCCGACACCGACGGCGCCACCAAGGACCAGTTCATGCTGGTTCAGCAGCACTACAACCAGGCGCACGAGGACATGACCCAGAAGCTGCAGCGGGCCCAGCACGACCTCATGCAGATCCACGAGCTGATCACGCACGGCGAGAAGGTCGGCACGCAGACCTGGTCCTGACCCCGGAGGTCGACAATGGCTGGCTACGCAGATTTGCTCGGCGGGGGCAGTTCGTCCTCGTCGTCGTCGAAGCCGGGTCTGACCAACTGGGACCCGAACAACGCGCCGCCGCCGGTCACCGGCGGAGGCCCGACCAACCCTGACGGCTCGCCGTCGCTGACGCCGCCGAACGTGCCCGGCAAGGGCAACGGCAGCAGCGGCAGCACCACGGTGAGCACGCCGTCGATGAAGATTTTCGCCGACAACATCGGTCAGCTCATCGAGCCGCTGAACAAGGCCCTGTCCTACGTGCAGAGCATGCCGAAGGTGCAGGCGGGCGACTTCAACACCGGGCACGTGATGAAGACGATGCTCACTGGGGACGCCGGCGACGGCATGCTCCAGTCCGGCTTCGAGACCGTGCTCAAGAAGTGCGTCAAGTCGGTCACTGACACCCACGAAGCGGTGCTCAAGCTGGCCAGGGACTACGAGAACATCGACGACCTGAACAAGGTCACCGGCCAGCAGCTGTCGCGGGCGATGGGCGACGTGCCCGGCGAGATCACCGCGGTCGGCTCCGCCGGTTCCAAGTTCGGCGACGGCACGACCCCGTAGCACCGGCGACCGGCCGTCCGTCCGAAGTGGACGGGCGGCCGGCTGTGCCACCGTCCCGCTGAGATCAGAGAAGTGGAAGAGCCATGGCGGATCCGAATCCGGACAGCAACAACCCCGGCGAGGGGACCCCGGATGATTTCACCCAGTGGGACTGGCACAAGATCATGGACGCGGTCGTCGGCGCCTACGGAAACAACAGCAACAGCGGCCTGTCCGACCCGAACTCGCTCTACACCGCGGCCAACACGCTGGAGTACGTGAAGAACACGCTCCAGATGGTGTCGCAGAGCATCAAGGACCAGGCCGACGCCCTGTCCTACGGCGACGACGCGCCCTGGAAGGGCGCGGCCGCCGGCCAGTTCAACCAGATGATGTATCAGCTGGGCCAGAATATCCACGCCAACGCGCAGGTGCTGGCCGGCGACGTGGCGTCGGACGACATCCCGAACCAGGTGTACGCCAACGGACAGCATCTGCAGTCCGCGATCAACACCCTGCACGCCATCGACCACTGGTACGCCCAGCAGGCGATCAACATGGGCGCCCATGTGGTGGACGGCGTGGTGATGGTGCACGAGAAGCAGCAGGTCGTCGACGCGCTCAACCGCGACATGCGGACCGTCATCACCAACCTGTCCAACAACTACAAGGTCACCAACGACGGCTTCACCCCGCCGAGCACCGACAACAACCCCGGGCCCAACGGCGGCGGTGACAACAACCCGTTCGGCAACGGCAACAACCCCTTCGGGGACGGCAACAACCCGTTCGGGGACGGCAACAACCCGTTCGGCGACGGCAACAACCCGTTCGGCACCCCCGACCCGTTCAATCCCGGCGGCACCGGCCCCGGCAGCAATGGCCCCGGTGGCAGCGACTTCTCGCCGCCGCCGCTGCAGAACTTCGCCGGCAACACCGGTCTCGGTGGCAACGGTCCCGGTCTGAGTGACTTCCCCGGTGGTGGCGACAGTGGCCTCGGTGGTAACAGCGGTCTCGGTGGCAACGGCCCCGGCCTGAGCGACTTCCCCGGTGGTGGCGACAGCGGTCTCGGTGGCAACGGCCCCGGCCTGAGCGACTTCAACTCGCCTGCGTTGTCCAACTTCCCCGGTGGTGGCGACAGCGGCCTCGGTGGCGACAGTGGTCTCGGTGGCGACAGTGGTCTCGGTGGCGGCTCGCCCTTCTCGCCGCCGGCGCTGACGAACTTCCCCGGTCTCGGCAACAGTGGCCTCGGCAACAGCGGGCTCGACAACAATCTCGGCACCAGCGGCCTGAACGGCAGCAGCGACCCGTTCACCGACACCAGCGGCCTGGACACCAGCGGCCTGGACAGCCCGGCGCTGCAGAACTTCCCGGGCCTCGGTGACTCCGGTCTCGGTGGCGGTGTCGGCGGTGGCGCGGACGGCCTCGGCGGCGCCGGCGGTCTCGGCGACCTCGGCAACAACCTGGTGTCGGACAACCCGGCGCTGCAGGACTTCCCGGGCCTCGGCGACAGTGGTCTCGGCGGTGCCAACGGCCCCGGCAGCCAGAACAACATGGGCTCCGGCATGCCGATGTCGCCGGGCATGGGCGGCATGGGCGGCGGCCAGGGCAACCAGAACAACCCGACCAAGTCGGACGCGAGCGGCTTGCTCAACCCGACGCCGTTCCCCGGCGACCTCAGCGACGGGTTCGACCCGTCCGGGCTGCTCACCGGCGGCCCCGGCGCGCTGTCCGGCCTCGGTGGCGGACTGTCCGGTCTGGACGGACTCGGCGACCTCGCCGGCGCCGGTGGCGGCGGTGGCGGTCTCGGCGGCGCGGCCGACCTGCCGTCGGTGGCGGCCTTCCCGGGCAGCACCGACGTCAGCGACCCGTCGCTGGCCGGCCTCGGCGACGGTCTCGGCGACGGCGGCCTCAGCACCGAGGGCCTCGGCGGCGGCCAGCAGCAGCAGGCCGGCGGCCCCGGCACGCCGGGCATGCCGATGTCGCCGGGCATGGGCGGCATGGGCGGCGGCGCGGGTGGCCAGAACAACGCGCCGACCAAGTCGGACGCGAGCGGCCTGCTCAACCCGACGGCGTTCCCGGGCAGCCTGGACGACGCCATCGGCGACCCGTCGGGGCTGATCACCGGCGGCGCGGGCGCCGCCGAGGGCGGCTCCGGCGGCCTGTCCGGCCTGGACCTCCCGCAGGTGTCGGCGTTCGACGGCGACATCGCCCCGGCCACCGCGCCGGACGGCACCTCCGTCGACAACCCGAACCTGCCGGTGGACGAGGCCCTCGGCGAGGAGGGCCTGGAGTCCACGCCGCAGCAGCTCGCGTCCGCGGGCGGCCCGGCCGGGACCCCGGGCATGCCGATGATGCCGGGCGGCGCGGGGGCGGGGGCGGGCCAGAACAACGCGCCGACCAAGTCGGACGCGAGCGGCCTGCTCAACCCGACCGAGTTCCCGGGCGGCTTCGAGGACAACGGCAGCGACCCGTCGTCGCTGATCACCGGTGGCACCGGCGCGGTCGGTGGCACCGGCGGCGGCCTGTCCGACCTGCCGGCCACGGACGCGACTGTGGTCGGCGACGGGCAGCCGCAGGCGACCACCCCGACCAGCCCGCTGATGATCCCGCCGCTGCCGACCTCGGAACCGGCCGGCGCCGCGCCGGGCGGGCAGCGGTCCGAGGCCTCGCACCTGCTCGCGCCGGGCGGGGCCGGGTTCGGCGAGTCGGCCTTCGCCGAGCACCAGCACGGAAACCCGGGCGGGACCCGGCACGACGCCGCGCCGGCTGAACCGATGACGCCTCCCGACCGTGTGGCCATGGTGAACGGTTCGGACGGCGCCGAGGACTTCACGGCGTGGGAGGCCGGCGGCGCCGGATCCGTCGCGGTGATGCCGTGGCTGTTCGGCCGTGGCGGCAAGAACAGCGACGGCGACGTGCAGACCGACGCGCCCGTCGAGGACAACGACAAGTGGGTGCAGGGCGACATGCGCGGCGTGCCGGCCCCGGCCGACCAGCCGCACCTGGCGACGTGGCGGCCGGAGAAGGTCGTCACCGCGCCGGGGCAGCCGGCCGAGGAGGTCATGCTGCGCAGCTCGGCGGCCATGCCCGAGCCGATGCCGGAGCCCGAACCCGAGCCCGACGCGGACGCCGAGGAGGGCGAGGAGGAGCCGGAGCGCACCTCCGCCGACCTGCTCGACCGCCGGGCCGACCAGTGGGACGGCCGCGGCTCGGACCTGCCGGGGGTGCTGGGATGACTGTCTCGACGAGCGAGAGGAGCTGACCATGTCGTCGCCGTACGACGAGGCCATCAACGAGATGATGGCCGACTACCACCGCCAGCTCGAGCAGATCACCGAGCACCAGAAGCAGATGCAGCAGATCACCGGCACCGCCGCCTCGCAGCGCAAGTCGGTGTCGGTGACGGTGGGTCCGCAGGGGCAGATCCTGGAGCTGAAGTTCCCCACCGACGCCTACCGCGACATGGCGCCGATGGAGCTGGCCAACGTGATCATGGAGACGTTCAACGCGGCCCGTGCGCACGTGATGAAGCAGCAGCAGGAGCTGATGGCGGCCAATGCGCCGGCCGGCATCGACATCTCGCAGCTGTTCGGCGAGAACTCCGAGCTGGGCAAGGCGCTGCCGCGCAACCCGTTCATGTCCGACGTGGTCCGCGAGTACGTGGACAACGGCCGCGTGCCCGGCGCCGAGGACTGACCGGCCCGACCGAAGGAGGTTTCTGATGGCTGACAGCAATTTCTCGGTCAACACCGACGGCATGGGGCCGGCGGTGGACGGCCTGAAGAGCCTCGGCGACCGGCTCTCGCAGATCACCCAGCATCTTGAGTCCACTTTGGACAGCCTGGGTAAGCCGTGGGGCGACGACAAGAACGGCGAGAACTTCTGGAAGCAGTACGGCACCAGCCGGGACCAGACGCTGCAGGGCGCGTCCGGCATGGCCGACGCCACGCACGGGGTGGCCAAGGGCATCAAGGGGATGATCAACGGCTACAGCAAGATCGACGACTCGGCTAAGGAGACCGCCCGGCGGCTGGGCTCCGACTCCGACGACTCGGGTGGCGGCGGCTACTACGGCGGTGGCGGCGGTGACGGCTACGGCAGCAACGGCGACAACCCGCCGCTGACCCGGGCCCGCCGGATGGACGCGATGCAGCCGCGGCAGTTCATGAAGGCCAGGCGGATGGACGCCCTGACCCCGACCGAGCCCGGCATCCCGGCCACCAACGCGGACGGCACGCCGCTGGAGCCGATGGAGGGCCGGCGGCGGATGGACGCGCTGCTGCCGACCGAGGAGGGCGTTCCGCTCGGCCGTGAGGAGGGCACGCCGCTGGAGCCGTTGCAGCCGGCCCAGTTCGACGCCCTGACGCCGGCCGAGCCGGGCATTCCCGCCCGGCGGATGGACGCGCTGGAGCCGCTGGAGCCGGGCATCCCGGCGACGCGGGAGGACGGGACCCCGCTGGAGCCGTTGCAGCCGGCGCGGTTCGACGCGGTGCAGCCCGGCATTCCCGCCGAGCCGCTCCGGCCGATGGACCGGTTGCTGCCGGCGCAGGAAGGTGTGCCGGCCGAGCCGATGGAGCGCGGTGTGCTGGCCGAGGGCCGCCTGCTGCCGGAGGAGCCGGCGCATCCGCTGCTGGCTCGGGAGGAGGCCATTCCCGCGACGCCGGCCCATCACCTGCTGGCCCGCGAGGCGGCCGAGCCGTTGCAGCCGTTGCAGCAGGGGACTCTGCGGGAAGGCACGCTGCTGCCGACCCACGAGTCCATCCCGGCCGAGCCCCGGTTCGTCAAGTCCGTGCACGAGGGCGTCGGCATCCCGGACTCGATGCCGTCCACCGAGGGCCGGGTGACCTACCCGACCCAGGAAGGCACTCCGGCGCAGACCTTCGAGCGCGTGCACGAAGGAACTCCGCTCCAGCCGACGCATTCCTTCGAGCGCGTGCACGAAGGAACTCCGCTCCAGCCGACGCATTCCTTCGAGCGCGTGCACGAAGGAACTCCGCTCCAGCCGACGCATTCCTTCGAGCGCGTGCACGAAGGAACTCCGCTCCAGCCGACGCATTCCTTCGAGCGCGTGCACGAAGGAACTCCGCTCCAGCCGACGCATTCGTTCGAGCGGGTGCATGAAGGCACGCCGGCGCAACCGGTGCACACGTTTGAACGTGTGCAGGAGGGCACGCCGCTTCAGCCGGCGCATCGGCTGGAACCGGCCCGCCTGGACGAGCCGGTGCGGCCGACCGAGCCGGCGCTGCCGGTGTCGGAGCGGCTGTTGGAGCCCGAGCGTCAAAGCGTGCCCGCCGAGCCGGCCGGGTTCGCCGAGTTGGAACCCGAGCGGTTCACCCCGCTCGAACCGCGAATCCCCGTGGTCCCCGAGCAGTGACCGACCGGGCCCGGTCCGCCACCGGCGGGCCGGGCCCGACCGCCGTCGGATTGCCGTGAGAAAACGAAGGACAGGCCATGAGTCTGGAGATGCCCTCCGAGCTTGACTGGTTGTTCAAGATCGTTGCCGGTCAGGCGTGGCCCAAGGGCGACGAGGACAAGCTGCGCGCGCTCGGCCGCGCGTGGACCGAGTTCTCGAACTCCATCCAGGAGATCTCCGGCGAGTTCGAGCCGCTGTTCAATCTGGTCACCGGCAATCTGAGCGGCCAGCCGGCCGAGGCGTTCGCGCAGTTCGTCACCCAGATGCACAAGCAGCTGCCGGCCCTGGTCGACGCCGGCAAGCAGATCACCCAGCTGTCCAACAAGACCGCGCAGCAGACCGAGTACTCCAAGTACATGATCATCGGCCAGCTGGTGCTGCTGGCCGCCGAGCTGGCCTGGGCCGCCGCCAACGCGTTCTGGACCTTCGGCGCGAGCGAGGCCCTGGTGCCCGGCTTCATCGCCGCCACCCGGCTGACCGTGACGATGATCCTGCGGCGGCTGGCGATGGCCATCCTGATGGGCGTCGTCTCCCAGGTGGCGCTGGACGTCGCCATCCAGACCATCCAGGCCATCAAGGCCAAGCTCAACGGCGACGACTTCTCGTGGAACTGGGCCAACACCGGCAGTGCCGCCGAGATGGGCGCGATCGGCGGCGCACTCGGCGGCGGCATCGGCATGGGCCTCAACAAGTTCAAGACCACCGGCTTCGGCGACAAGTTCATCGGCCAGCTGATCACCGGCGGCGCCACCGGCCTCGGCATGACCGAGATCAGCAACCTGATGAACGGCGACGACGCCAACCTCGGCTACGGCCTCACCTCGGGTCTGGCCGGCGCCCTCGGCGGCGGTGGCCGTCGCGGCCACGGCGGCGGTTCGCCGCACATGGGCGACATCCACGTCGGCGACGTCAACACCCCCAAGTTCGACACCGGCGACTTCAACAAGCCCAACACCTCCAGCGACTTCACCCCGCCGGACACCCACTCCGAGGACTTCAACTCCGGCAACGGCAACGGCAACCACTCCGGCCTGGAGGGCCTGGAGGGCCCGCCCCCCAACGTCGGCGGCAACAACTTCCTCAACACCGGCGGCGGCAACAGCAACTCGCACGACTCCGAGGGCGCCCCGCCGCCCGCGTCGTCGTCCGGTTCGCAGAACGTGCCGCCCCCGGCGGAGAACTCCGGCTCCCAGAACAACTCCGGCGCGCCGAACAACGTGCCGCCGCCCGTCGAGAGCAGTGGTTCGCAGGGCACACCGCCGCCCGTGCAGCAGCACCAGGAGGCGGCCCCGCCGCCGCCCGTGCAGCAAGGCCAGGACGCCCCGCCGCCGCAGGCCCCGTCGCGTGGCGGCCAGGGCAACAGCTCCTCGACGCCGCCGCCTTCCCGTGGCAGCAACACGCCGCCGGCGCAGCAGTCGGCGCCGCCGCGCGGGCAGGGTTCGCAGACCCCGCCCCAGTCGCACGAGGCCCCGCCGCAGACCCACGAGCAGCCGCCGGTGCAGCAGAGCACCGAGACGTCCGCGCCGCCGCCCGTGCAGCACACCCAGACGCCGCCCCCCGAGCAGGCCGCGCCCCCGGTGCAGCACCAGACCCCGCCCGTGGAGCACTCGGCCCCGCCTGTGCAGCACGCGGCACCCCCGGTGCAGCATTCCGCTCCGCCGGTGCAGCATTCGGCGCCGCCTGTGCAGCATTCCGCTCCGCCGGTCCAGCACGAGGCCCCGCCGGTGCAGCAGTCGGCTCCGCCCGTGCAGCACTCCACCCCGCCGGCAGAACACGCCGCGCCGCCGGCCGAGCACCAGAACACGCCGGTCGAGCAGCACCAGACCCCGCCGCTGGCGCAGCAGCACCACGACGACTCGACGGTGCAACAGCACAGCTCGGACACCAACACCGGCAACCTCGGCGGCATGCGGACCGCCAACACCACCACCAGTTCCGACACCGGTGGCGGTCCGGTCCGCGCTCCGCAGGAGCAGCCGCACACCCAGCAGCCGCAGCAGTCCGCGCCGCCGCCGATGATGGGCGGCCAGCACGACGGCCCCGTCACCGACAACCGCGGCAACAACACCAACACCGGTGGCGAACGCGGCGTCGGCAACACGCCTCCGCCGAGCCGCGGCACCACCAACAGCCCGACGCAGCCGTCCGCCACCCCGCCCCCGCGCGGCTCGGACCGGCCGGTCACCGTCGACCACACCCCCAAGACCGACGCTCCGAAGATCAGCACCGAGAGCAACCTGCCCAAGGACAGCGCTCCCACCACCACGCACGACAACACCACCACCCACGAGCCGGTCACCCAGCACGAGCCGCAGGTCCAGCAGCCGCTCACCCAGCAGGCCCCGCCCACTCCGCACGAGCCGCCGGCCCAGCACACCCCACCGGCCGAGCACACCCCGGTCGTCGACAACACACCGGTCGCCAACCACACGCCGCCGGTCGAGAACGCTCCGGTGGTCAACCACGCCCCGCCGGTCGACCACACCCCGGCCGCGCCGACGCCGCACGAGACGTCGACCACCCAGCCCGTGCCGCACAACGAGACGCCGATCCCGCACGAAACCGAGACGCCGCAACAGAATCCGGTCGTGCCGCCGCCGATGGGCGTTGGCGGCGACCACCACGGCGCGCCGTCGAACAACACCCGCAGCACGCCGGAGCGGGAGACGGCGTCGCCGACGCCGAACCGCTCGCAGCCGTCGGACAACCGGCCGAACACCCGCGGCAACGACAAGACGGACACGGGCCCGAAGGGTCGCAGCGACCAGAACCGGACGGTGCCGCCGCCGCGGCCGAAGACGGAAAGCGTCGATCTGCACAACGAGCCGAACCCGGTGACGTCCAGGCCGGCGCCGGTGTTCGACCGCGAGGGCGACGGCAACCCGCCGGCCACCCACACCCCGGCCGCCCAGACCCCGGCCACCCACACCCCGGCCGCCCAGACCCCGGCCCCGCACGCGCCGTCCACCAGCCACGAACCGTCCACCAGCCACGACCAACCGGCGCACGACAACAACACCGGCCACCACGACGACGGCCCGCCGGCGCCGCCGCACATCACCCCCAAGCTGGCCGAGCGGACCATGCCGGAGGACATGTACACCCCCGGCGAGCGCAAGATGGTCGACCAGATGGCCGACGGTTTCGCCGACAAGGCCGGCAAGTGGGGCGACGCCGCCGGCATCGACCTGGCCAAGCACCTGGCCGACCGGCTGGGCGACGAGGGGTCGAAGGACCTGGCCGCCAAGATGGCGCACAAGGACATCGACCCGGAGATCCGCAAGCAGTACGCCGACGAGTTGGGCAAGCGCCTGGTGGCCCAGCACCTGGCGGACGTGCACCAGACCGCGGAGGACCTGGCCACCCGGATGAAGGCCACCTCCGACACGGCGAAGGCCCTGGCGGGCGGCAACAGCAAGCTCGACGGCCCGACCGCGCGGGCGGTTTCCGACCATGTGGTGAATTCGGCCGACCGGGTCGTGGCCGAGGCCGTGAAACAGGCCGTCCGGATGGTGGGCGCGCCGGACCACCCGTGGTCGGTGGTCGCGGTCGGCAGCTACGGCCGCAAGGAACTCGGCCCGGCCAGCGACCTCGATTTCTCGGTCGTCGGCGACGTGCCTCCCGGCTCGCGGGAGCACGCCCACCTTCAGTTGATCAAGGACACCACTTCTGATCTGCTGAACCTGGGCCGTGAGCACCTGATGGCCGATCCGAACGAGCGGTCTCCGCACGGCAAGTCGCTGTTCGAGGCGGACACGCTGTGGCTGGACACCCACGCCGACGCGCGTCCCGGGCCAGTTGCGAACACCAGTCGGCGGATGCCGGGTGACGCGCCGAACTCCGGCGTGGTCTACGACTCCCGGCCGATTCACGTCGACGGTGTGCCCAATGTGGACAACTCGCACGGCACGCCGGTGCACGACCAGATGAAAAACGCCATCGGCACCGTGGACCGGAACGACCGGGAGAACGTGCGCGACGGTCTGCGGGACAACCTGCACGACTTCCGCAAGCCGGTGGACTGGACCAAGGATGTCAACGTCAAGGACCGGTTCCAGCGGGCGCTGACGCTGGGCACCCGGGGACTGGCGGTGGATTCGGGGATCACCCACCACACCAACACGATCGATCGTGTGAACGCGTTGGAGCACCAGGGCACGTTGCCGCCGGCCCTGGCCAAGGATGTGCGCGACGCCATGGACAAGGTGTCGGCCTTGCGGCAGCGCATGCACAGCGCGTACGGCGGTGAGAAGGACACCTTCCGGGTGCCGCCGCCGAAGGGCCGGTTCTCGTTCGGCAAGAGCCCCAACGACGAGTCGAAGATCGAGAACAACACCTATGTGCTGAGCCACGGCGAAGCCGCCGACATACAGAAGGTCCACGACACCACGCAGCGGTACATGGACTTCCTGAACCAGCACGTCCGCACGGAGCTGCCGCCGGAGAGCCGATCCGCGCCCGCGATCGACCACACCCCGCATGACAGCAATACCACGCTGCACGGCAACACCAACGAAACGCCGCACACCAGCAGCACCCCGCATGACAGCAACACCAACGACGCGCCGCGCACCGGCGACACGACGCACGGCGGCAACACCTCGCCGCACAGCAACACCAACGACGCGTCCCACACCAACGACTCGACCCAGCACAGCGACCCCGCGCCGCACACCGGCGACACCCTCCACACCGGCGACGGTGAGTCCAGCACCCACACCCCGCCGGCCACCCACTCCGGCCCGCGCAAGCCCGACCACCTGTCCGAGCAGGAGTGGAACAAGCAGTACAACGAGGGTCGTGATCGTGCTCCACATCGGACGGTCAATTTGGACGATCCCGATGTGAAGCGGAACGTGCCGCGCACCCACGGCGACGGCCGCCCGGCCGAGCTGAGTCGGGTCGACGGCAAGATCCACTACGACGTGCGGCGGATGGAGGTGGAGCCGGGCCGCTGGGTGCAGGAGCACACGGTCAAGTTCCACATCGACAAGGGTCCGGGCGTCAACGACACCCACATCGAGAACTTCAAGCAGCGCGTGCAGGATGGCGTCGACAAGGCGTTCAACAACCAGCACAAGCTGCCGAACTCGGGCGACGAGCTGCACGTGCGCGTGGAGTTCCACGACGACCCCAAGGGCGCGCACGAGACCATCCGGGTCGACCACGACGGACCGGTCAACCAGCACCGCTTCCCGCTCAACGCCACCGATCGCGAGTTCGCCCACGAGGTCGGCCACTACGTCGGCCTGCCGGACCGCTACAACGACAAGGCCCCGAGCCCCGACAACTCGAACCGGATCGCCGGCAAGGACGACAACGTCCGGGTTCTCAACAGTGACGACGGCCGTCGGGCCAAGAGCCTTGACGGTGGTCGGCACGATCTGCGCAACCGGATCGACGATGGCAAGAGCCCGATGGGTGACGGCCTGGCGAACCCGAATTCCCGTTACCAGCCCAAGGACATCAAGGGCATCGAGGACGTCGCGCACGATCACGCGGCGTTGCCGGACACCTCGCACGACATGTTCACCGGCAAGCAGCCGGTGCCGGATGGCTTGCACCACAAGGAGAACACGCCGCCGCGCACCGAGGAGCCCACGCCGCACGCCGCAGAGCCCACGCCGCACAGCCCGGCCCCGGGCTCGGGTGTCGGCCGCTCCTTCGCCAGCCACCTGAACGACCACCTGGGCACCGAGCACTCGAGCCGCGACGTCTGGAAGCGGACGGCCGACGAAGTCCGCAACGACCCGGAGCGCTACCTGCCGGGCGCGAACCAGAAGTCCCGCGACGACGTCGCCAACCGCATCGAGTCCGGCAACCACTGGGACTCCCAGCACATCGACGTGGCCAACAAGGCGGCCAAGAACGCCTTCGGCGCGCACGACTTCGAGGGCCACCCGGTCGGCGGCGGCAAGCCGCACGAGAGCGGCCCGGCCACCCGCGAGGACCGGCACGGCCTGTTCGACTCGATCAAGAACGCCTTCAACCCGCCGGAGCACATCGACCTCGGCGGCGGCCACACCTTCAACTCGCACCGCGTCGGCGGCTTCCACAAGCTGGACGACCACAACGTCTTCATCAGCTCGCACCTGATCGACGGCAAGGACCCGCGCGACGCCGCGATCGTCTACGACCAGGTCAAGCAGTATCTGGGCAACGACGGGCTGACGCTGCACCGTGGCATCTCGGCCTGGCACCCGACCTGGCACCAGGTCGAGGGCGGCGAGATCCCGCCGCTGGGCAGCGGCGAGCACCCGGACTTCAGCACCCGCGACACCAAGTACGTGCCGTTCACCGCCGACCACAACGTGGCGATGGGCGCGGCCATGGGCCACAAGGGCATGGGCGAGGGCGACGACCGCCGTTTCGTGCCCGGCTACGACCCGAACAACCCGGCGCACCCGGTCGGCATGGTGGTGACCAAGAAGGTCTCCGCCAACAACGGCGACGAGATCGCGTTCATCAACTCCGGCGAGACCCAGCTCGGCGGCCCGATCCACGACTACGACGCCAAGCACTTCCACATGGGCACGCCGGCGCACGCGGTCTTCGGCGGCAAGGACGACGGCAGCACGCTGGGCTCGTTCATGCCGGGCAAGCCGTCCGACCAGGAGATCCAGACCTACAAGAACGAGCACGGCGGCCTGCGCAACGACCCGAACGCGCCGGGCTCACGGCCGGCCCCGTGGTGGGACAAGATCAAGAACGCGGTGGCCGGCCCGGAGACGGTCCAGCTCGACCTGGAGCACAACACCCTCGACGCGCACGACGTGGGCGGCTTCTACAAGCTCAACGACCACGACGTCTACATCAGCAAGGACCTGCTCGAGCAGAACGCCGACCACCGGGACCAGGAGATCGTCTTCAAGCAGGTGGACGACTACCTGAAGGGTGGCCTCAAGCTGTACCGGGGCATCTCTTCCTGGCACCCGACCTGGAGCCAGGTGGAACGGGGCGAGATCCCGTCGCTGGGCAACGGCGAGCGGCCGGACTTCAGCACCCGGGACACCCGGTTCGTGCCGTTCAGCGCCGACCGGACCGTCGCCGCGGCCGCCGCTATGGGCCACAAGGGCATGGGCGAGGGCGACGACCGCCGTTTTGTGCCCGGCTACGACCCGAGGGACAACAACCACCCGGTCGGCATGGTGCTGACCAAGACCGTGTCCGCGCACGACGGCGACTCGGTCGCGTTCATCAACCCGACCGAGACCCAGGTCGGCGGCCCTGTGCGGCACGACGGCGCCGAGGTGTTCCACATGGACACCCCGATGTCGCAGGTCTTCGGCGACCCGAGGATGAACACCCGGCTCGGCGACGACATGCCGCCGAAGCCGTCGCAGCAGGAGATCGACGACTACATCCACGAGCACGGCGGCCTGCGCAACGACCCGAACCCGGTGACGTCCCGGCCGGCGCCGGTGTTCGACCGCGAGGGCGACGGCAACCCGCCGGCC
The DNA here is from genome assembly GCF_018263855.1 of Kutzneria sp. CA-103260. GTDB lineage: Bacteria > Actinomycetota > Actinomycetes > Mycobacteriales > Pseudonocardiaceae > Kutzneria. The sequence goes on from NZ_CP073318.1 coordinate 607,198, forward strand.
CAGCACACCCCGGCCCAGCACACCCCGGCCCCGGCCCAGCACACCCCGGCCCCGGCCCAGCACACGCCGGCCACCAGCCACGACGGCTCGGCCAGCCACGTCCCGCTGACTCACCAGCCGACCGAGCACGGCCCGTCCACCAGCCACGACCCGTCCACGAGCCACGACCAGAACACGCACGACAACACCGGCCAGCACCACGACGGCCCGCCGCCGGCGGCCCCGCCCATCACCCGCCCGCTGGCCGAGCGGACGATGCCCGAGGGCATGTACACCGACGGCCAGCGGCGTCTGGTCGACCAGATGACCAACAGCTTCGCCGACAAGGCCGGCAAGTGGGGCGACGCCGCCGGCATCGACCTGGCCAAGCACCTGGCCGACAAGGTGGGCGACGAGGGGTCGAAGGACCTGGCCGCCAAGATGGCGCACCCGGGCATCGACGAGGGCGTCCGCCAGCAGTACGCCAGCGAGCTGGGCAAGCGCCTGGTCTCGCACCACCTGGCGGACGTGCACCAGACGGCCGAGGACCTCGCCACCCGGATGAAGTTCACTTCCGACACGGCGAAGACCATGGCGCACGGCAACACCAAGCTCGATGGCCCTACCGCGCGGGCGGTCTCCGACCACGTGGTGAACTCGGCCGACCGGGTCGTGGCTGAGGCCGTGAAGCAGGCAGTGAAGATGGTCGGCGCGCCGGACCACCCATGGTCGGTGGTCGCGGTCGGCAGCTACGGGCGTCGGGAACTGGGCCCGGCCAGCGACCTGGACTTCGCCATCGTCGGCGACGTGCCGCCGGGCTCGCGGGAGCACGCGCACCTGGAACTGCTCAAGGACACCACCTCAGATCTGCTGAACCTGGGCCGTGAGCACCTGATGTCCGACCCGAACGAGCGGTCCCCGCACGGCAAGTCGTTGTTCGAGGCGGACCCGCTGTGGCTGGACACGCAGGCCGACGCGCGCCCCGAGCAGGTCGCGAACACCAGCCGCCGGATGCCCGGCGACACGCCGAAGGCCGGTGTGGTCTATGACTCCCGGCCGGTGCACGTCGATGGTGTGCCCAATGTGGACAACTCGCACGGCACGCCGGTGCATGACCGGATGAAAAACGCCGTTGGCAACGTGGACCGGAATGACCGGGAGAACGTGCGCGAGGGCCTGCGGGACAACCTGCACGACTTCCGCAAGCCGGTGGACTGGACCAGGAGCGTCAACGTCAAGCAGCAGTTCCAGCGGGCGCTGACGCTGGGCACCCGGGCGCTGGCGGTGGATTCCGGCATCACCCACCACACCAACACGATCGACCGGGTGACCGCCCTTGAGCACCAGGGGACGCTGCCGCCGGCCCTGGCCAGGGACGTGCGCGACGCCATGGACAAGGTGTCGGCGCTGCGGCAGCGCATGCACAGCGCGTACGGCGGTGAGAAGGACACCTTCACCATGCCGCCGCCGAAGCCGCGGTTCTCCTTCGGCAAGAGCCCCAACGACACGTCGAAGATCGAGAACAACACGTATGTGCTGAGCCACGGTGAGGCCGCGGACATACAGAAGGTCCACGACACCACGCAGCGGTACATGGACTTCCTGAACACCCACGCGCGGACCCAGCTGCCGCCGGAGAGCCGCTCCGCGCCGGCGATCGACCACACCGGCGACACCCCGCACGACAGCAACACCGTGTCGCACAACAACACCAACGACACGACCCACCACAGCGACACCACGCCGCACACCGGCGACGGCGAGCCCAGCACGCACACTCCGCCGGCCACGCACACGGGCCCGCGCAAGCCCGAGGGCATGACCCAGCGGGAGTGGAACAAGCAGTACAACGAGGGCCGTGATATCGCTCCACATCGGACGGTCAATTTGGACGATCCAGATGTGAAGCGGAACGTGCCGCGCACCCACGACGATGGCCGCCCGGCGCAGCTGAGCCACGTCAACGGCAAGATCCACTACGACGTGCGGCGGATGGAGGTGGAGCCGGGCCGCTGGGTGCAGGAGCACACGGTCAAGCTGCACCTGGCCAAGGGACCGAACGTCGACCACACGCAGATCGAGGCCCTGAAGCAGCGCGTGCAGGACGGCGTGGACAAGGCGTTCAACAACCAGCACAAGCTGCCGAACTCGGGCGACGAGCTGCACGTCCGGGTGGAGTTCCACGACGACCCGCGGCAGGCCCACGAGTCGATCCACGTCAACCAGGACGGTGCGGTCAACCAGCACCGGTGGCCGCTCAACGCCACCGATCGCGAGTTCGCCCACGAGGTCGGCCACTTCCTCGGCCTGCCGGACCGCTACAACGATCGGGCGGCCACCCCCGACAACCCGAACCGGATCGCCGGCAAGGACGACAACGTCCGGGTTCTCAACAGTGACGACGGCCGTCGGGCTAAGAGCCTCGATGGTGGTCGGCACGATCTGCGCAACCGGATCGATGACGGCAAGAGCCCGATGGGTGACGGCCTGGCCAACCCGAATTCCCGTTACCAGCCCAAGGACATCAAGGGTATCGAGGACGTCGCGCACGATCACGCGGCGTTGCCGGACACCTCGCACGACATGTTCACCGGCGAGCGGGATGTGCCGGAAGGCCTGCACCAGAAGGACAACCCGCCGCCGAAGATCGCCGACGACACCGTCCACATCGGACCGAAGCCGGGGCAGGGTGTGGCGAAGTCGTTCGCCAGCATGCTCAACCACCACCTCGGTGAGGCCCACGACAGCCGCAACGTCTGGCAGCGCACGGCCGACGAGATCCGCAACGACCCGGAGCGCTACCTGCCGGGCGCGAACGAGAAGGCCCGCAGCGACTTCGCGGACCGGATCGAGTCCGGCGACCGCTGGCTGCCGGAGCACGTGGCCGCGGCCAACAAGGCCGCGCCGCACGCCTTCCACACCGACAACTTCGACGGCCACCCGCTTGAGCACCACGCGCACCGCGGCGACGACCAGCCGCACCCGCACCAGCCCGAGCAGATCGAGTCCCGGCCGGCGAAGCTGTCGGAGACGACCATGCCGGAGGACATGTACACCGGCGGCGAGCGCAAGCTGGTCGACCGGATCACCGACGACTTCGCCAACAACGTCGGCAAGTACCACGACCCGGCCTCGGTCGACCTGGCCCGGCACCTGGCCGAGCGGATGGACGACCAGCACGCCAAGGACCTGGCCCAGAAGCTGGGCCGCGACGACCTGACCACGGCGGAGCGCCACCAGACCGCCGGTGAGCTGGGCAACCGGCTGGTCGTCGCCCACCTGCACGACGTGCTGAACAGCGCCGAGGACCTGGCCAACCGGATGGAGGCGGCGTCGGCCAGCGCCCGCCGGGCGGTGGAGACGAACACCGGGCTGGACCACGACATCTCCCGGGCCACCTCGGACCTCGTGCTGGCCTCGGCCGACAACATCGTCGGCGAGGCGGCCAAGACGGCCGCCAAGATGATCGGCGAGCCGGACCACCCGTGGTCGGTCGTGGCTGTCGGCAGCTACGGCCGCCGCGAGCTCGGCCCGGCCAGCGACCTGGACTTCGCCATCGTCGGCGACGTCCAGCCGGGTTCCCGCGAGCACCAGCACCTCCAGTTGATGCAGAGCCTCACCGAGGACATGCTCAACCTCGGCCGGGAGCGCTACATCAGCAAGCTGCCGCGCTCGACCGGCGACGAGAAGGTGCTGTTCGAGGCGGACACCCTGTGGCTGCCGATCCACCAGGACGCGCGGCCGGACGCGGTGGCCACCCGGAGCATGAACCAGCCCAGCGGCGCCCCGAACTTCGGTGTCATCTACGACTCCCGGGTGGTGCCGGTCGACGGCATGAACCACGCCGACCGCACCGGCCACACGCCGGCGTTCGACGCCATGAAGACGGCCTACGCCAACGTGCCGGACAACGTGCGCCACGAGGTGCGGGACAGCCTGGCCGAGCGGGCCAACACCCGGCCGCGCGAGATGCCCGCCGGCCCGGCCAACATCAAGGACCAGTTCCTGCGCTCGCTGACCATGGGCACGCGCTGGCTGGCCGTGCACTCCGGCATCACCGAGCACTCCAACACGATCGACCGCGTCAACGAGTTGGAGCGGCGCGGCGTGGTCCCGAGCGACCTGGCCCACGACGTCCGGAACGCGATGAACGACGTCACCGCGATCCGGCAGCGCATGCACGGCAAGTTCGGCGTGGAGAACGACAACTACCGGCTGCCGCCGGCGCAGTCGAAGTGGAATCCCATCCGGACCAACCACGAGTCCCGGGTGGACGGCGACACCTACGTGCTGAGCTCGCACGAGGCCAACCAGCTGCGCCAGGCCCACGACACCGTGCAGCGCTACCAGCAGCACATGCGGGACCATCTCAACCAGCAGCAGGACGAGGGCCGGGCGGCGCCGGTGTTCGACCGGAACGCCGACGAGCCCACGTACCGCGTGCCGGGCGCCTTCGACGACGAACCCGTTGGCGGGCACCACGTCGAGGAGGAAGCCCCGCCGGCTCCGCCGAAGCAACCACATCAGTCCACTTTGGACGGTGGGTTGGTCGAGTCGATCCTGCGCAGCTCGGCGATGCAGCACGCGCCGGTCGAGCACGCGTCGCCGTTCGGCAGCCACGAGGCCGTGAACACCACCACTGACGCCGTGGTGCACCACATCGAGCAGAACCCGCAGCAGCACGAGTACGAGGGTCTCGACCACCAGAGCCTGTCGCGCTGGGCGGCGGACCACGTCGACCAGCGGACGCTGGAGAAGTTCGCCCCCGACCTGGAGCCGCGCCAGCAGGGGCTCACCGACGAGGCCAAGCTGGAGCAGTGGCGCTCGAACCTCGCCGACGACCTCGCGACACCGTCGGCGCGGCGGTGGCAGACCGTCCGCGGCATGATGGACGGCCCGGACCTGACCAGCGGCGACCACGACATCGTCGACCACATCACGAGGTCCGTCGTCGACCACGGTGCCATGCCGACGTCGGCCGACCTGGTCGGCAAGGGCGTGCAGACGCCGTCGTGGCACAACTCGCGCGTCGGACAGCACCTGCCCGACGCCGTGGCCAACGCGATGGGTGCGCACGTCGTCGTCGACCACAACGGCGTGCAGACCCACCACGGCCCGGAAACCGGGCCACAGGTGGAGATCCAGTCCCACGACGGCCGCTACTCCGCGCTCGGCGAGCAGACTCCCAAGGAGATCCTCGACGGCATGCAGGCCTGGCTGAGCGGCCGGAACACCGACCAGGTCAGCCACCACGTCGAGGACGTCAGCTACGGCAACGACCGGTCGACGTACGACCACGCGCGGCAGACGCAGATCCTCAAGCGGGCGGCCAACCACCCGGACGGCCCGTCCGGCTACACGAAGGTGCTGCAGGACCGGGCCGCGAACCTCCAGCACCGGATCAGCGAGGCGAAGTCCAAGGGCACCTGGAAGCCCAAGGCGCTGCGCAACGCCGCCGACGAGGCCGCCGAGACCCAGCGCAAGACGCAGATCGCGGGGCTGGAAGGCCGCCTCCGGACCACCAACCAGGAGCTGGCCCACCTGGCCGCCAACCAGGGCCAGGCCAACATGATGCACGCCGTCGACCACTACGTGGCCGGGCCCAACGCCGACGGGCTCCGCAAGCTCGGCTACCCCGCGCTCCGCCAGCTCGACGAGCACCTTGGCCGGCAGGTCGAGCTCGCCGAGAGGGCCGGCTTCGACCCTTCGGACCTGCGCAAGCTGCACGAGCGGGTGCAGAACGAGCCGACGGTGCGCCGGGCGTGGGGCCAGGTCGCCCTCCAGGGCGTCGACGGGCTGAAGGCCGCGCTGGACAAGGCCAAGCAGTCGGTGGAGGACTACCGGCTGGGCTTCGAGGAGCGTGAGTCCCTCAGCCACCGCCTGACCCACATGTTCGAGCCGGCCGAGGACCTCGCCCCGCACCGCGCGGCCGAGGCCGAGGCCAAGGCGGTGGTGAAGGAGATCGAGCACGCGCTGTCGCTGGCCGAGCACGACGACTACCGCGACCGCTTCGCCGACGCCTCCCGCATGGGGGACCGGATCCAGCGGCTCGACCGCCTCAGCCAGCGGCTGAAGGAGGGCCAGCAGCGCCGCGCGGAGCGCGAGGAGAGGATGCACGAGGAGCGGCTGCGCCGCTTCGCGGAGGAGCGGGCGCGCCTGGAGGCCCAGGAGCCCGAGCTCCGCCCGCACGACGTCGACGAGCGCCCGGTGCTCACCGAGGACGAGGACCACGCGGCGTTCAAGGCCTCGCTGCACGGCATGAGCGCCGACCAACTGCGGGCGCAGGCCGAGCACTGGCGCGGCAACCAGGAGCGGACCGACGAGATCGCTCGGATGAGCCGCTATCAGGAGGACGGCCTCGAACAGCACCTGAGCGACCTCACGCGGGACGTCGACGAGACGCGCAAGCAGGTCGACGACCTGCGGCAGACCACGGACGTGGTGCCGGACGCGTCGACGAGCGGCCGCGCGCAGGCGCAGCACCGGGAGGAGCAGGAGCGGCTCGCACAGCACGAGCGCGAGCTGACCGCCGAGCTGAAGCGGCTGGAGTCCGAGCGCACCGACGCCCTCACCGCGTACGCGCTGCGTCAGCCGGCCGACCCGAAGGCGCCCGGCTGGGGCAAGATGTCGCGCGACGACCTCATCACCGTCGAGGACCACCTCAACAACCTGATGCACGACGCGCGGCTGGGCGGGCACCCGACCGAGCGCCTGTACGGGGTGTACAACCAGGTGCGGGAGCTGGGGATCAGCGGTTCGGCCCCCGAGCACTCGCTGTTCGACGGTGCGGCCAACGATACGGGCCACCACGAGTCGGGGCCGTTCATGCGGCCGGAATCGTTGCCGCACAACGGAACTCCGGGCGTTGACCACCTGATGCCCGGCAGCATCGGCGCGGTCCACGAGGAGCGGTCGCTGCGGTCGTTCGAGGCGTCGCTGTACGGCCTCGACCACAGGTCGCTGAGCGATCTGCGGCAGACGTACGCCGACGACCCGGAGCGGTCGGCCGCGGTCCAGCGGATGATCGACCTCGACCGGCAGTCCGCCCGGCCCGAGGTCCTCGACAACCAGGTGCGGGCCGTGGAGCGGGGGCTCGCCGACGCGAAGGCCCTCCGTGACGGTCACGCGAACCCGGGGCCGACGGCCAACCGCTGGGTGCAGCAGCACGAGGAGCGCCTCGCCGAGGTCCGCAACGACCGTGCCACGGCGATCACCATGCAGGCGCTGCGGCACCCGGCCGACCCGACCGCGCCGGTGTGGCGGGACCTGAGCGACGACGATCTCAAGACCGTGCACGACCACGTCCAGCAGCAGATCGAGCACGCGCAGCAGGGCGGGCACCCGACCGAGCACCTGCAGAAGTTCGTGGACTTCACCGGGCAGATGCGCGGTGAGCGGGGCTACGACGACCTGCATCCGGCGCACGACGCGGAGCCGACGCCGGCGCCCGAGCCGAAGCCGCAGCCGTTCATGCGGCCGGGACCGTCGACGCGGGCCGACGGCCAGGACATGAACATGGTGGTGCCCGGTGGTTTCGCCCCGGTGCACGAGGGCACGCCGATCCGGTCGTTCGAGGCGTCCCTGCACGGCCTCGACCGCGACTCGCTGAACGACATGCGGCAGATGCACGCCAACGATCCCGAGCGGTTGGCCGCGGTCCAGCGGATGATCGACATCTCACGGGTCGCGGGCAGCCCCGACCTGTTCGAGCGGCGGGTGCGGGCCGCCGAGGAGAGCCTCGCCGACGCGAAGGCCCGCCGCGACCAGAACGCGGCGCCGAGCCGGCTGCCCGACGCGTTCAGGTCCAAGGCGAGCCGGGAACAGCAGGAGGCCCAGCGGCGGGCGGACGACCGCCAGGTGCAGAACCTGGAGAACCGCCTGGCCCAGCTGCGCAGCGACCGCGACGCGGCGATCACCATGCACGCGCTGCGTCAGGAGGACGACCCGACCGGCTACGGCTGGCGCGGCTACAGCGACGCCGATCTCGCGACCGTGCACCACAACGTGCGGGAGCAGATCGAGCCGGCCCGGCAGGGCGGGCACTCGACCGAGCACCTCCAGAAGTTCGTGGACTTCACCGAGCAACTGGGGCGTGACCGGGGCATCGACGACCTGAGCGCCCTGCACGACAACACCGGCCACCACGAGCCGGGTCAGCACGAACCGGGCCACGAGCCGGCCCCCGCGCGACACGTCGAGCAGAGGCCGCAGCCGTTCATGCGGTCCGAGCAGCCGACACGGTCCGCCGCGCCGGACATGGACATGGTGGTGCCCGGCGGGTTCGGCCCGGTGCACGAGGGCACGCCGATCCGGTCGTTCGAGGCGTCGCTGTACGGCCTCGACACCAAGACGCTGACCGACATGCGGCAGACGTACGAGCGTGATCCGGAGCGGTCGGCCGCGATCCAGAAGATGATCGAGGCCTCGCAGCACGCCGCCCGGCCGGACATCGTCGACCAGCGGGTGCGGGGCGTCGAGAACCGGCTGGCCGAGGCGACGGCCCAGCGCGACCGGCGGAACGTGACGGACCTGTTCCGGACCGGCGAGCAGGCCAACCGCCGGCAGGCGGCCGACCGTGACGTGCAGCGCCTGGAGAATCGCCTGGCCCAGCTCCGCGAGGAGCGCGACACGGCGATCACCCTGCACGCGATGCGGCAGGAGGACGACCCGACCGCGCACATCTGGCGGGGCTACAGCGACCACGATCTCCAGACCGTGCACGACCGGGTCCAGGAGCAGATCGAGCACGCGCGCCAGGGCGGGCACCCGACCGAGCACCTGCAGAAGTTCGTCGACTTCACCCAGCGGTTGCGGGATTCCCGGGCCGACGAGCATCGGTCCGAGGGGCGGCCGGGCCCGTGGTGGGAGCGGGCGACCAACGCGCTGTCCTCGCTCACCGGCCCGCCGACGTTCGACCTGGACCTGGGCAACGGCCACCACGTCGACGCGCACGACGTCGGCGGCTTCTACAAGGTCAAGGACCGCGACATCTTCATCAGCTCGCACCTGCTCGACGACCGGGTGAGCGAGGCCGAACAGCGCCAGGTGCTCGAGCAGGTCCACCAGTACATGACCACCGGGCTGACGCTGCACCGCGGCATCGCCGCCTTCCACCAGACCTGGCACGCGGTGGAGAACGGCGAGATCCCGCCGCGGGGCACCGAGAACCGGCCGACCTTCGATACCGACCAGTCCCGGTTCGTGCCGTTCAGCGAGAGCTTCGACATCGCGGCGGGCGTCGCCGTCGGCAACAGCAACATGGGGCCGGGAGACCAGCGGCAGTTCATCCACGGCTACGACCCGAGCGACCCGAACCAGCCGGTCGGCAAGGTGCTGACCAAGACCGTGTCGTTCGCCAACGGCGACGCCATCGCCTTCATGAACCCGGGCGAGACGATGATCGGCGGCCCGGTCCGCGACTACGAGACGACGACCTTCCGGATGAACACGCCGGCGAGCGCGGCGCTGGGCCCGGACGTGCACGGGCCGCTGAGCGCGATCGTGCCGCGGCGACCGACGCCGGAGGAAGTCGACGCGTACATCAACCAGTACGGCGCGCTGCGACACGATCCCGACCACCCGCAGACGCTGCCGGAGCGCAACGCCCCGCAGTTCGAGCACACCACCGAGGTGCCGGCCCCGCACACCGAGACCCCGCCGCCGGCAACGCACTCCGGTCCGCGCAAGCCCGGCCACCTGTCCGGGCAGGAGTGGCACAGGCAGTACAACGAGGGCCGCGACCGTGCTCCACATCGGACGGTCCGGCTCGACGACCCGGATGTGATCCGCAAGGTTCCGCGCACGCACGACGACGGTCGGCCCGCGGACCTGAGCAAGGTCGACGGCAAGATCCACTACGACGTGCGGCGGATGGAGGTGGAGCCGGGCCGCTGGGTGCAGGAGCACACGGTCAAGCTGCACCTGGACAAGGGCCCCGGTGTCGACCAGTCCCATCTGGACGCGCTGAAGCAGCGCATCCAGGACGGCGTGGACAAGGCGTTCAACAACCAGCACAAGCTGCCCAACTCGGGCGACGAGCTGCACGTCCGGGTCGAGTTCCACGACGACCCCGCGGCGGCGCACGAGTCGATCAAGGTCAACCACAGCGGTGCGGTGAACCAACACCGGTTCCCGCTGGACGCGACCGACCGCGAGTACGCGCACGAGATCGGCCACTACCTCGGTCTTCCCGACCGCTACAACGACACGGCGCGCAGCGAGGGCAACCCGAACCGGATCGCCGGCAAGGACGACAACGTCCGGGTTCTCAACAGTGACGACGGCCGTCGGGCGAAGAGCCTCGACGGTGGTCGGCACGATCTGCGCAACCGGATCGACGACGGCAAGAGCCCGATGGGTGACGGCCTCGCCAACCCGAATTCCCGTTACCAGCCAAGGGACATCAAGGGCATCGAGGACGTCGCGCACGACCACGCGGCCGTCCCCGACACCACGCACGGCATGTTCAGCGGCGAACACGAGGTGCCGCGGGGCCTGCACGCCGAGCCGCTGCCGGCCGAGCCGCAGATCCAGCGCCACCTGTACACCGGCTCCGGCGTCGGCCGGTCCTTCGCCAGCCGGGTGAACGAGCACCTGGGTGCCGAGCACCAGAGCCGGGACGTCTGGAAGCAGGTCGCGGACGAGGTGCGCAACGACCCGGAGCGCTACCTGCCCGGTGTCGACCAGCGCACCCGTGACGACATCGCGAACCGGATCGAGTCCGGCAACCACTGGGACGCCCGGCACGTCGAGGTCGCCAACAAGGCGGTCCCGCACGCGTTCCACACCGAGAACTTCGACGAGCACCCGGTCGGCTCGGGCCAGCACCAGGACCACGGCCCGGCCACCCACGAGGACCGCCGGGGCTTCTTCGACAAGATCAAGAACGCCTTCGCGCCCGAACCGGAGCCGGAGCACATCGACCTCGGCAACGGCCACACGTTCGACGCGCACCGGGTCGGCGGCTTCCACAAGCTGGTCGGCCAGGACGTGTTCATCAGCTCGGAACTGGTCGACGGCCGGAATCCGGGGGACGCGGCGCTGGTCCACGAGCAGGTGCACCAGTACCTGACCAACGGGATCACGCTGCACCGGGGCATCGCGGCGTGGCACCCGACCTGGCACCACGTGCTGGGCGGCGAGATCCCGCCGCTTGGCACCCGGGAGCACCCGGACTTCAGCACCTGGGACACCCGGTACGTGCCGTTCACCGCGGACCGCAACACCGCGGTCGGCGCGGCGATGTCCCAGCGCGGCATGCACGGCACCGCCGACGACCGCCGCTTCGTGCACGGTTACGACCCGACCGACCCGGCCCACCCGGTCGGCATGGTGCTGAGCAAGCGGGTGACCCAGGGCGACGGCCACGCCATCGCGTTCATCAACTCCTCCGAGACGCAACTCGGCGGCCCGCTGCACGACTTCGACGCCGCGACCCTGCACATGGGCACGCCGCTGTCGCACGTCTTCGGCGGCGAGGACGACGGCCACACCCTGGCCGACCACATGCCGGCGCGGCCGAATCAGCAGCAGGTCGCCGACTACGTCGCCGAGCACGGCGCCTTGCGGCACGACCCGAACGAGCCGGGCTGGCAGCGGCCGGCCCCCTCGTGGCTGAACAAGGCGATCGGCGCGGTCACCGGCCAGCAGACGCCGCCGCCACTGGTGGAGCACACCGCGAACGGGGTGACGCTGCACCTCGGCCCGCACGACCTGCCGGCGCACGAGGTCGGCAACTTCTACAAGCTCAACGAGCACGAGGCCTTCATCAGCAAGGACCTGTTCCGCGACGACGCCGACCCGCAGGACCGGGCCGACATCTTCGGCCAGGTCGACCAGTACCTGACCAACGGACTGCGGCTGCAGCGCGGCATCCCAGCCTGGCACCCGACCTGGCACACGGTCGAGGAGGGCGTGATCCCGCCGCTGGGCATGGAGGACCACCCGAACTTCGACACCCGCGAGAGCCGGTTCGTGCCGTTCACGACCGAGCGCAACATCGCCGGCGGCGCCGCGATCAGCAAGACCGGCATGGGCGAGGGCGACGACATCAAGTTCGTGCCCGGCTACGACCCGGCCGACAACCACTTCCCGGTCGGCATGATCCTGCACAAGACCGTCTCGGCGGACAACGGCGACGCGGTCGCGTTTCTGGTGCCAGGCGAGACCCAGGTCGGCGGCCCGATCCAGAACTACGGGGCCGAGCGGATCACCATGGACACGCCGCTGTCGCGCGTGTACGACGACCCGGCGCTGACCGACCGGCTCGGCGACAGCATGCCGGCCAAACCGACGCAGGGGCAGATCGACGACTACGTCCGCGAGCACGGCGGCCTGCGCAACGACCAGTCCACCGTGACGACGTCCCGGCCCGCGCCGGTGTTCGACCGCCACGGCATCGTCGGCGAGTCCGAGGCCGGCCCGTCCAACCACCGCAACGCCCTGCGGCTGGACGAGCAGGACCACCACAACGACACCACCCAGGACCACCCCCGGCAGCCGCTCCAGCGACCGCAGCGCGCGCCGCGGCTGCCGGCCTTCGAGCCGCTGGACGCGATCCGGGAGCACGACGAGCCCGAGCCGTACGACCACACCCAGCTGTCGAGCTACGTGCACGACGGCGACTCGCTGGGCCTCGGCAAGCTCATCGACGGCGACCGGCTGGCCCACCAGACCCAGCAGGCGGTGCTGGAGCAGCTGCCGCACACCGTCGGGGAGCGGGCAGGAGCCCAGGGCCTGGACGCCATCCACCACGTGGTGACGCAGGACTTCGACTCGCTGCACGGCGACGGCCGCAAGTTCGAGATCCGGGTCGGCGACAAGGTGTACGAGGCGACGGTGAAGGCCCGCACGGACCTCACCGACGCCCAGCACACCACCGAGGAGAACCGGGGCCTCGAACGTTCCGGCGGCACCGACCGGTCCACCTCGGAGAGCACGACCAAGACCAAGCAGCACGACCTGGCCATGGGCGTCAGCGCCGGCAACGGCATCGGCGGCGGCAACGTGTTCGGCTCGATCCTGCACGCCGCCCCGAGCGTGACGCTGGAGTCCGGCCACGGCGCCGGCCACTCGGTGTCGATCAGCCACACCGGCTCGGATGTGGTGCAGGGCAAGGCAACGCTGGAAATCTCGGTCACGGACAAGCACGGCGTCAACACCAACCCGGCCGGCAGCGTGAGCTTCGAGCACGAGGCCACGCTGGCGTTCCCGCACGAGACCAACACGCCCTCGCACGACACGACGCCGCGGCCGGTGCGGCTGGACGGGCTCGGCGTGTTCGGGGCCGAGTCGGTGCACGGCATCGGCGAGGCCTTCGACAAGGTCGCGGCCGACCTGCACCCGAAGATCACCGAGATCGGCTCGCCGGGCCGCAAGGTGCTGCAGCAGTTCGTCAGCGCCGGCAACGTCAAGGACAACCTGCCGGCGATGGCCAAGGACTGGATCTACTCGCCCGATCTGATCAGCTCGGACGGCAGCCGGATCGGCGCGGTCCGGATGCGGATCGAGCCGGCCGACGCCGCGCTGGAGAGCAGCGCCGGCGGCTACAAGATCGGCTCCACGCTGAGCGGCTCCGGCGGCCCCGGCCGGTCGAACACCTCGACCACCGGCGGCGAGCTGTGGCTGGGCGGCAGCGCGGCCGGCATCGCCGACCCGACGCACAGCATCGCCGCCGGCGCCAGCCTGACCACGGCGTTCAGCAAGACCGACAGCCTCGGCACCAAGGTCGGCGACGCCGCGAAGTGGCAGTCGGTGCTGGAGTCCGAGGGCGTCAGCGGCCTGTACAAGATGGGTTTCCGGCTGCACATGCAGGTGATCGGGCACAACCCGGTGACCGTGCACGACGCCTCGGCGCACGTCCGGATGTCCGGCCTGGAGGCGCACAACGCCGGCCTGGTCGTGCCGAACGGCGCGCACGGCCAGTTCGAGCCGACGCCCCAGGCCCAGCACGCCCCGAGCTACCTGGCCAGCGGCAAGTCCCTCGGCCTGGCCAAGGTGTTCCACCTGTCCGGCGGCGACGAGGTGCGCGAGCGGGTCGAGGACACGTTGCGGAACAACGAGGAGCTCAAGGATCTGGCCCCGGACTTCGGCGGCGACAAGTTGACGGGGGCCTCGCGCGGCGACACCGCGCTGGCCGCGGCCAACCGGCGCGAGCTGGACACCAAGCTGTCCGACGAGCACCTCAAGGCCAACATGAACAGCATGCTCGGCGACGGCATGAAGATCCGGCTGAAGAAGCCGGGCCTGTTCTTCAACCGCTACGTCACCGTCACGGTCAAGGCCCGCCTGACCGACATGCAGCACCTCGGCAAGGCCCCGGACCACGCTGTCAGCGGGTCCGGCGCGACGTCGACGAAGCTGGGCGTCTCCGGCACGTCCAAGAAGGGCGTGACGGTCTACGCGGACGGCCGGGTCACCACGCCGTTCGACGGCGGCCACGTCAAGGGCGCGCCGACGGCCTCGATCGGCGCGCAGTACGGCTACCAGCGCTCGCACTCCACCGAGGCCGGCCCGTCGACCGGGCACAAGCTGTCCACCGGCGGCAGCGAGGACGTGCACGGCTTCAAGGCCAAGGTGCACTACGAGGTCACCGTCAACGACCACAGCCGCGTGCGGTCGTGGATCCGCCGGATCACCCCCGGCACGCCCGGCCAGCACGTGCCCGAAGTGCACAACAACCCGCACGTGGCCCGGCCCGGCGGCCTCAGCCGGCCGCCGCGCGGCGAGGTCACGGTGATGGTGCCGGAGAGCCTGACCCGCAGCACCGCGGCGGCCCCCCACGTCGACAACCACGTCACCACGCGGATGGACACGCCGCCGTCGATCAACGACCTGCGCGCGCAGGCCCGCGGCACCCGGCAGCCGGAGTTCCAGCGGGTGGAGGCGATCGTCGGCGCCGAGCACATCCAGCGCGCCGCCGATGAGGCTCTCGCGGAGGCGGCCGGCGGCGACCGGTCGCTGTCGCTGAACGGCACGGTCAGCGCGGACGCGCTGCACCACGCCTTCAGCCCGGAGAACCTGACCGCCGACCCGCAGGTCGTCAAGCACGGCGTGCAGGTGGACGGCCTCCAGCACAACCGCCGGGTCGCGGACCGGGTGGGCGCGGTCGGCATGACCATGGAGCTCAGCAACCCCAAGATCGTGTCCATTTCGGACGACATCTCGCTGAAGCACCAGGACTCCGGCGGCTACTCGGCCTCCGGCGGCAAACAGACCCAGCACTCCTTCGGCCTGAACCTGGGCACCTCCGCGTCCCGCAACGCGTTGACCCTCACCCCGGACGTGCCGCACGCCAAGGGGCGGGCCGGCGTGTTCGCGGTGGCGAGCCTGCGCAACTGGACGTGGACGTCGAAGCTGACGAAGTCGTTGGGCGGCACCGCCGAGCACAGCGTCTCCTCGCCGCACGGCCGGACCGTGCTGGTGCAGATGGACGCCCGGGTGCACGTGGTGGCGGAGTCGCGGCAGACGAGCATCGTGCACGACACGGACGTCCGCACCGCCGGCCGCACGGTCGAGCTGCCGGACAGCGTGTTCGTCCGCGTCACCGAGCAGGAAGCGCGGCAGATGGGCGCGCTGCCCGACCACAACCTGGCCGGCGACGCGCCGATCGGGCCGAAGCCGGGCCTGCCGACGCCGAGCACCCTGAACACCGAGCGGCCGTCGATCGGCTTCGGCCATGTCGAGCCGACCGGCGACCTGGTGAACCTGGTGCCGTCGCTGCGGCACAACCTCGGCGATCTCGGCCCGAAGCTGCTGCCGCAGTCCGTCCTCGCCGACGCCATGGGCAACCTGCGCCGGCTGGACGAACAGTCCTCTCAGGACGGTGTTAGGTCCCTTGTGGACAGTGCGCTCAACGGCGGCGTCTCGCTGATGACGCCGAAGCCCAACACGTTCACCCACGACAACTACGAGGTCGTGCTGCACGCGCGGCCGACCGACGAGGGCGCGACCTACCTGGGCGTCACCAACGACGGCAGCAAGCTGTCACACGACGCCACTGGCGCGCTGTCCGAGGCCAGCATGAAGGGCAAGGACGCCAGCTCCGGCGTCGGCGGTCGGCTGCTCGGCACGGGCCTGCCGCACCTGCCCGACTCGTCGGCCAGCATGACCGTGAACAACGCGACGTCGTTCAGCCTGAGCCACTCCACCGGGCACAGCACCACCAAGACCGACTCCACCGACATCACGCAGAGCAGCTCGGCCAGCGGCGCGCAGGCCCGCTACAAGCTGCCGGTCACCTTCCAGCTGGAGTTCAAGCACAAGGGCGAGTCGCTGGCCGTCTCCGACTCCGACCCGCACGACCTGGTGGTGCGCAAGCTGGCCGACGACGTCAGCACGGCCACCAACGGGCCGGTCGGCCACCACGCGGAAGTCGAGCAGTTCCGGGACGCGACGCCGAGCGACCACGAGGAGTGGCAGCGCAACGGCGAGCGGCTGCCCGACGAGCTGCACGTGGACGACTTCACCGGCGACGTGGACGAGATCCGACACGAGGCCCGGCAGTTGGCCGGCGACCTGAGCAGCACCGCCGACCACGCGCTGACCACCACGCTCACCCCCGAGGTGATCAAGGCCAACATGCCGGCCATGGCCAAGGGCCCGGTCGAGCTGCCGGGCCTGAAGGAGGCCGGCCTCACCGCGTACGCCAAGCTGACCAACCCCAGGCTGGTCAGCGTCAGCGACTCGGTCGACCTCGGCGGCGGCCGCACCGACCACAGCTCGATCGACACCTCGGTGAACCGGTCGGTGTCCGGCTCGGTGAACGCCATCATCGGCGGCCTCGGCGGCAACGTCACCGACCCGCCGCACAGCGCCCACCACCGGGACGTCAACGCCGGCGGCACCGGCATCTACCTCGACCGCGGCGGCATGGAGAACAGCCGCAGCCTCGGCTCCGGCGGCCCGGTCCACCCGGCCACCGGCAGCTCCACGTCCACCTTGGGCCGGACCAAGGTCCTCGTGCACGACACCGAGATCCGGCTGGTCAAGGGCGACCGCGGCGTCACGCTGAAGTTCGACGACTCGTCCCGGATCCGGGTCTACGACGACGGCTCGCTGCCCAGGGACGTCTCGGACGCCCAGGACAAGGTCCGCGACGCCGAGAAGGCCTGGCATGACGCGGAGAAGGACGTCGTCACCGCGCAGCACGCCGTCGACGACGAGTACCTGCGGGCCAAGCCCCGCATCGACCAGCTCCGCGACCAGCACCGGGACGAGCTGGCGCAGAACCTCCAGGACCAGCGCGACCACAACGACCACGTCAACCAGCTGCGCCAGCAGCTGTGGGACGCCTACGCCGGCGGCCACCAGGACCGCATCCCGGACCTGGAGCGGCAGCTCGGCGAGGCCAACCAGCACGGCCACCAGCTGACGCTGGACCGCAACCGGCTGATGGCCCCGATCCGCGCCGTCGACCAGCCCCGCCGGCAGGCCCGTGCCGCCGCGGTCGACGCGTACCGGCGGGCCCGGGACGCCGAGGACGCGTGGTGGGCCGCCCGCCGGGAGCGGGATTCCGCCCTGGCCCGGCAGAACCCGACGCCCCCGCCGCCTCCGCCGTCCCGGGACGCGCCGCCGCCGACCGAGCACCTGCCGGCGCTCAACCTGCCGGCGATCGACCTCGGCGCCGAGCTCGGGCAGCACTTCCGGGCGAACGACGAGGAGCACGTCACCGCGTCGCTGGACGAGGACCTGACCCACCAGCGGCAGCAGCTGGACCTCAACACCCACAACGCCGCCGTGCACATGGCGAACGCTGGTGCGGCGCGGGAGCGGTCCATGCAGGCGCTGCGGGACGGCGACCTGGCCGGCTTCCAGCAGAACCACGCCCTGCTGGACCGGATGCACGCCGAGGGCGAGCACCTGGTGCGGGACCGGGAGCACATCGTCGCCGCGCCGGACGAGCACACCGCGCCGACGCCGCACGAGCCCGTGTCGCACGCGGACATCGACCTGGTCCGGGACGACGCGCCGCTGAACTTCGTGCGGCCGCAGGTCGGCCAGAACCGGTTCCACTACGAGATGCGCCGGATGGAGGTCAAGCCGGGCACCTGGGTCCGCGAGGCCACCGTCAAGGTGCACATCGAGCCCGGCGGCCGGACGCCGCGCCAGGTCGACCAGCTGTGGAAGAAGCTGGAGCAGGGCGCGGACCAGCAGTTCAACCACGAGCGGCTGCCGAACGGCGACCACTTCCGGGTGCGGCTGGAGCGGGTCGACGACCGGCTGGACGCCGACGTCCGCGCCAAGATCACCGAGTCCGGTCCGGACCGGCACGACGTGTGGCGCGCGGACAGCACCGGCGAGCAGCTGGCGCACAAGATCGGCACCGCGCTGGGCCTGACCGAGCACCACGCCGGCGAGAAGCTGACCCAGCACCACCTGGAGCAGCTGTCGCAGGAACCCAAGCGTGGCGTGGACTCCATGCCGCACTCGGGCAGCCACGCCGACACGCGGCAGGACTGGTTCAGCGGCCACGACGCCGCCGGCCGTGAGCGCCGCTTCCCGATGGGCCGGGTCACCCAGACCGACCTGCGGGACTCGTCCGGCAAGGTGTTCGGAACCTCGTTCTACAAGGAGGAATCCGACCAGCGCGCGGCCGACCGGTGGGCCCGCGGCGGCAACCCCGACCGCGTCTACCAGTACGACGCGGACGGCAAGGACCGCGGCGCCATCGACTCGGACCTGGCCACCACCCGGCCGGGCCTGGCCGACGACTCGGCGGTGCTGGCCTTCCACGCCAACCCGTACACGGCCAGCCTGCACGTCCGCGGCCTCGGCAACGTGCACGTCCGTCCGGACACCATGGGCGAGATCGCCGCGCGCAGCGGCGGTTTCCTCAAGGCCGTCGGCGACGGCCGGCGCACCACGATGCTGCTGGCGTGCGAGGCCGGCGCGCAGACCGGGCCCGGCGGCCTGGCCCACGACCTGCACAAGGCGTTGCAGCAGAAGGATCTCACCGACACGACGCTCGGCGGCAGCACGATCATGCGCTTCGGGCACCGTGACGGGGATCGGTTCACCGGGCTGGAGAGCGGCGGCCACTTCAACGTCTACGGCGAAGTGCTGCCCAAGCACGAGGCCGCCATGGTGGACGAGATGGTCCACGCCATGCAGAAGGACTGGAAGTACGCCGGGCGCGACCACGTTCGGCCGGACGGCCGGATCGGGCTGTCCGACCGCGCCGGCACGATCGCCCTCGCGAAGTCCCTTGTGGACAGTTCGGTGGCGAAGCTGCCGGCCAACGGCGGGCATCTGGACCTCGCGGCCGTGCACAAGGCAGCGAGCCGGCACCAGCGGCCGGACATCGTCACCGCCACGGTGTTGTCGCACATCGCCTCCGACCCGAAGCTGGCCGGCTCGGTGCACTCGATCACCGACCGGTACCTGGACCGGCACGACCGCTGGGTGCCGGTGCCGGTCAGCGAGCACACCCGGCAGCGGTTCACCGTCACCGGCGAGTCCAGCTGGGACGAGGGCGCCGGCAAGGTGAGCCGCCCGGTCCGGCTGAACCCGTTGGGGGAGAACGGCCCGCTGTCCGAGCCGGTGGCGCACGAGCCGGTCACCGTGCCGTTCCGGCACAAGCAGACCGCGCTGGACCCCGGCATGCGGTCCGAGCGCCTGGACGACTTCGCGCGCAAGCTGGCCGAGCTGGCCATCGAGCGGCAGGCCGACGGGCTGCCGCTGCCGGAGGCGCACATCAAGGGCTACGGCAACGGCTCGATGCTGGGCAACACCAAGGAAACCGCCGAGGCGACCGGCAAGCTGCGCGCCTCGGACACCCGTGAGCACCTGATCCACCTGGTGTCGCGGCACCTGGAGCGGATGACGCCGCCGAGGACGCGGGAGATCGACGCGGAGAAGTTGGTGCCGGAGAACGGGATCCAGGGGGTGCACGAGCCCGGCCGCGCCAACTCGCGGGAGGCCGTGGTCACCCTGCACGCGTCCCACGAGGACGCGAGCCGGTCGGTTGAGGCCGCTCAGTCGCCGCACGGCGCCACGGAGAGCCGGGCCGCCGGCGGCGGTCCGCTGGTGCACAAGGGCCGGGTGCTGGGCGCGAGCTTCTCGCCCAACGGCACGTCCCGGGTCCGGCGGTGGATCGCCAACGGCGGCTGGCGGTCGGAGCCGACGCCGCAGCCGGTGAACCCGCACCTGCTGGAGCCGATCCCGGACACGCACGCCACGCCGTCCCTCGACGAGGACGGGCTGGCGTCCAGCCTCGCCGGGCACGGCGCCCACGACGACACCACCGACCTGGTCGTTTCGTCGGCGCGGGACGCCGTCGACGGGACCCGGGCGCTGGAGGGCGAGGCGGCCGCCGGCAAGCTCGCGTCCGCCATGCCGCACGCCATGCGTCTGCTGGAGAAGGCCGGCGTGGTGGGCAAGCTGCTGCGGCAGGCCGGTGACGCGGTGACTGCCGGGCTCACCCTGTCCCACGTGCTGGAGGGCGTGGCGCGGGCCTACGCCCAGGGCGGGCCCGCGGTGGCCGCCGCCGCGGTCGCCCAGGACATGAAGCGGTTGGGGCTAGGCTTTGAACCGGTGTCGATCGAGGAGATGACGTCAGATGTCCGATGACCAGTGGATGCTGCTGGTCGACCCGGTCTGGCAGCCGGCGGCGGAGGGGCAGAACCCGCCGGCCGAGGCCGTGGTCGGGGGCTGGCTGGTGGCCGCCGACGGGGCGGTCGGCCGGTTCGAGCCGAACCCGGACTACGAGCCGGCCACGCCGGAGTCGCCGACCGACCCGGTGGACGCCGCGCTGCGGCTGATGGCCGACGGCGAGGTCGACGCCGACGCGCTGTTCGCCGTGCTCCGCGAGTCCGAGTTCGGCGTGGCGCTGGACGAGCACCATCGGCCGGTCGTCGCCCCCGCCCCGGACGACGTGCTGTCGCTGCTGGTGACGACCGCGCCGTCGCACCGCGGCCGGGTCCGGGCCGAGGCGTGGCAGGTGGTGAACGCCGCGGAGCTGGCCGGCATGCTGGCCGAGCACGAGGTGGACGCCCTGGTCAACCCGGGTGCGGCCACGTCGACCCGGCTGTTGGCCTCGACCATCGCGGACGCCGCCGGGTGACCGAGCCGGGTTGTTGGCGTCAACCGACCTGGATCAAGAGTGCTTCACCCGGCCGGGTGAACTACTCGGTGGGGACCTGGCAGTATCGGGGGCGTGCGCGTGGCGTCCGGACCCGATGAGCAGCTGACCGCCCCACCTGAACGGGTGGATGAGCCCGCAGGGCTGGGCGGGCAGCGGGCTCGGATCGGCGCGCCATGATCAATTGGTTGCGGTCGCGGCGGCCCAAGCCCCAGGGGTTCAAGTCTCGGCGCCCCGCGGCCGAGCCGCAGTCGCCCGTCGTGGAGTTCCAGACCAGGCAGGTCGGGTCCGCCCTGGTCGTCTCCGCGCCGCCCGGCCCCGGCTGGCACGCGATGGCGCTGGCCGGCTCGGTGCCGGCCGACCCGGGGCGCACGATCGTCGTGGTCGATTTCCCGGCCGGCGGCGACGGCGGCTACTGGACGGCGCTCGTGCAGGCGCTGCGCGGTCGTGGTCCGGTGCGGCTGGCGGTGTCGGGCGCGGGCAGCGCCACCGGCGCCGGACCGACCCGTGCCATCGCCGCGCAGTGGCTCTCCGACCAGCTCAAGGCCGAGGTCGTCGCCGCCGACGGCACGCTGGTGCCGGTGCCTGGCGGCTCCACGTTCGTCGCCAACGCGCACGCCACCGGCTCGTGGCGCAGCTTCCACCCGGACAAGCCCAGCGAATCGCTCGGCGCGCGGTTCCCGTCCCCGGAGTGGGAGTCGTTCATGACGACGGCCCCGTGGCGGGCCGGGCCGGTGTCGGTGGCCGAACCCGTGCCGACCGGCCTGTGGCTGCACGCCACCCCGACCGCCGCCACCCGCCGGCACTCCACCCTGGCCTTCGGCGTGCCGGTGCGGATGGACGTGCTCACGGTCGTGCTCGGCGGGCCGGAGGAGGCCCAGCTGCCGTCGGCCGACCTGGGGGCGCTGTGGGAGGCGCTGCCCGAGGAGATCCGCCGCCGGGTCCGGTTCGCCTCGTTCGGGGCCGACCTGGGGCAGTTCGCCGCCGACACCATCGGCCGGCCGGTGATCGCCTTCAACGGGCTGCCGGTGTCCACCGAGCGGGGCATCGAGGTCGGCATCGTCGCCCCCGACGGCCGCCCCACCTGGCGGGCGTTCGCCAGCGAGCTGCGGTACCGGCCGGGCAAGCCGCCCGAGGTCATCGCCGCCCGGCCGCCGGTGGCCGGGCTGAAGTCGCTGCGGCCGGGGCTGTGGGAGCTCACCGCCAACGTTGTCGTCGAGGCCGTGGCCGCCGGGCTGTGGGTGCGAGCCGCTGGGGCCACCCCCGTCGGGGCCGAGGTCGTGCGGGGCATGCCGGTCGACCCGGAGTGGGCGCGGCTGACCGTTGGCGTGCCGGGTGAGCCCGTCGGAGACGAGATCAGCGTCGCCGGGGCCAAGCTGTTCGCCGGCCTCGACGCCGACACGCAGCGCGTGGTACGGCTGGTGTTCGGCGAGTCCCCCAAGGCTGAGGAGCCGGAGCCGGTCGTGGTCGAGGAGCCGACCGCTGTCGTCGCCGAATCCGTGCTGACCGCGGTGGACGCCGACATCAACTACGACATCGGCGACGACCTGCCGACCATGGTGCTGCTGCGCCGGCAGATGGAACTGGGGCAGCAGGCGCCGGCCGACGCGTGGCCGGTGGTGGAGCCGCCGCCGGTGCCGGCCCGGGTCGAGCCGTTCCTGGTCGACCCCGGCATCGACGTCGACACGCTGCTGGACACCCTGGTCGCCGCCGAGACGGCGCTGGACGAGCACCGGGGCTGGATGCTGCGGACCCTCGGCGACCAGTACGACTCGTACGCCAGTAGGGTCTTACGAGTGCTCGTGCAGCACCCCGAGCTGCGGGAGGGCGAGCTCCAGTCCGTGGTCACCGACCTGGTGGCCGTGCTGGTCTACCTGGCCGCCGGGGAACGCAAGGCCGACGAGGCCCTGCTGTCCGGCGACGTCGACGCCCTGCTGCCGTTCCTCAGCTGCGTCATTTCCGGCCTGCAGCGGCTACCCATGTACGAGGGTGTCGCGTTCTGCGGCGGGGCGCTCGATCCCGGCACCCACCGCACCGGCGCCATTCTCACCGAGGTCAGCTTCCTCAACGCCGTCACCGCCGACGACGCGGCCCTGCCCGGCGACGCCGAGTTCGTCATCTGGTCCGACAGCGCCCGCCGCACCGGCTTGCTGGAGCCGGAGCTGGACCCCATCGTGTTCCTGCCCGGCACCCGCTTCCAGGTGCTGGGCGTGCACGACAACCGAGTGCTGCTCGGCGAGATCGGCGGCGGCGACCAGCTGGCCCGCCTGGAGGAGGCGGCCAAGCTCCGCGCCGCCACCGGCCCCGTCGCCGACCCCATCCGCTTCGGCCGCTCCGTAGGCTCCCCACCCTGAACCTCCGCGAGTCCCGCTGTGGGGCAACTGAATGTCGAGTTCGGAACTGGTGTTTCAGTTGCCTGAGAGCGGGACTCGCGGGGTTTTCACGGGTGGGCGGTCATGATCGGTGCCATGACGATCGATGCCGTGGTGGATGTCGGCGAGGTGCCGCCGACGACGCGGCCGTCCACGGCCGGGCCACTGGAGCGGCTGGCGGTGTGGCGGCCGACCGACACCGTGCGCGGATGGGTCGTCACGCTGACCGTGACCCTGATCGGAGGACTGGTCAGGTTCTGGAACCTGGACTGGCCCACCGATCGCGGCACGCCCGTCTTCGACGAGAAGTACTACGCCGTCGAGGCGTGGCAGATGCTGCGCAACGGCGGCTACGAGGACGACGTCGGCGCCGGATGGACGTTCATCGTGCACCCGCCGGTCGGCAAGTACCTGATCGCCATCGGGGAATGGCTGTTCGGCTACGACGGCTGGGGCTGGCGGTTCTCCTCGGCCATCGCCGGGGCGGTGTGCGTCTTCCTGATCGTCCGGATCGGACGGCGGCTGACCAGGTCCACCATGCTCGGCGCGCTGGCCGGAGTGTTCCTCATCTGCGACGGCGTCAGCCATGTGCAGTCGCGCACCGCCCTGCTGGACATCTTCGTCGCCCTGTTCGTGCTGATCGCCTTCGCTTGTCTGCTGGTGGACCGGGATCTCGTGCGGGGACGCCTGGCGGTGGCCGTCACCGAGGGCTGGGTGGATGTGTCGCCCTGGGGGCCTCGGCTCGGCTTCCGGTGGTGGCGGTTCGCCGCCGGCGTCTCGCTGGGGTTGGCGTGCGGCGTGAAGTGGAACGGGCTCTACTACGTCGCCGCTTTCGGTCTGTTGTCGGTGATCTGGGACGCCTTGGCCCGGCGGGCCGCGGGCGTCGAGCGGCCGTGGATGGGAACCCTGATGCGGGATCTGCTGCCCGCGTTGTGGGGCCTCCTCGTGATTCCCGTGGTGGTGTACTTCGGGACGTGGTGGGCGTGGTTCGGCAGCGAGACCGCCTACGACCGGCACATCACCGACTCGGCATTCCAGTCGCTGCTCGGCTACGAGGCCGATGTGCTGCACTTCCACGAGAACCTGCTCAGCAGCAACCACACCCACTACTGGGAGTCCAAGCCATGGACGTGGCCGATGGGGCTGCGGCCGATGCTGTACTACATCGAACAGCCGGCCTGCGGGGCTTTGCGGTGCGTGCAGGCCGAAATGCTCGTGGGCACTCCCGCCATGTGGTGGCTGGCCTTCCCGGTGATCGGCTGGTCGCTGTGGCGGGCCTTCGTCAAGTTCGACTGGCGGCACGCGGCCGTGATGGTCGGCTACCTGGCCGGCCTGCTGCCCTGGTTCGTCAACATCGACCGGCAGATGTTCTTCTTCTACGTCACCCCGATGGCGCCGTTCCTGGTGCTGGGCCTGGTGTTGGCCTGCGGCGACATCCTCGGGCGGGCGCGTGCCGGCGCGGAACGCCGTGGCACCGGACTGCTGGTGGTGGCCATCTACACCGGCCTGGTGGTGGCCAACTTCGTCTGGCTGTGGCCGATCCTCAACGGCGATCCGATCAGCGCCGCCCAGTGGCAGGCCGAACTCTGGCTCCCCAGCTGGCGCTGACCCCCGTTTGTCAACCCCTTGATGCTTGGAAGGGGGCATTCCTCTCGTTCAACGTCAGTAATTGAGCTTTGATCATGGTCAGGAGGCGGTGGTGAACTGGGGGATCCGGGCCATGATCCGCTGCAACTCGGCGTCGTCGGAGATGCCCTGGAAGTCGTGCCTCGGCGTGTAGTGCCGTTCCAGCAGGGTGATCTCCTCGGCGGTCAGGTCGATGTCCAGCGACGTGACGGCGTCGTCGATCTGGCTGACGGTGCTCGCGCCGACCAGCGGGGCCGTGACGACGGGATTGGTGCGCAGCCAGGCCAGGGCCACCTGAGCCCGCTTCACGCCGCGAGCCTCGGCCACCGTGCCGACGGCGTCGATGATCCGCCGGTCGCTGTCCGGAGTGGCGTAGAGCATGTCGGCGTAGCTGCCGTCGGTCTGCGACCGGGCGGTGACGTTGTCGTCCCAGGCCCGCGCGAGCCGGCCCCGGGCCAGCGGGCTCCACACGATCGTGCCCACGCCCTCGTCGGCGCACAGCGGCAGCATCTCCCGCTCTTCCTCGCGGGCCAACAGATTGTAGTGGTCCTGCATGGAGACGAACCGGGCCCAGCCGTTGGCCTTCTGCGCGTGTAGGGCCTTGCTGAACTCCCAGGCGTGCATGGAGGACGCCCCGAGGTAGCGCACCTTGCCCGCCTTCACCAGGTCGTGCAGCGCCTCCAGGGTCTCGGCCAGCGGCGTGCTCGGGTCGTTGCGGTGGATCTGGTACAGGTCGATGTAGTCGGTGCCCAGCCGGCGCAGGCTGTGCTCGACCTCGGACATGATCGCCTTGCGGGACAGGCCCTTGCCGTTGGGGCCGGAGCGCATCGGGTGGCGCAGCTTGGTCGCGATCACCACGTCGTCGCGGTCGGCGAAGTCCCGCAGGGCCCGGCCCAGGATCTCCTCGCTGGAGCCCTGCGAATACAGGTTGGCCGTGTCGAAGAAGTTGATCCCCTGGTCGAGGGCGTGCTTGATGAGCGGCCGGGACTCCTCCTCGGGCAGCGACCAGGCCGGGTGGCCGCGGTCGGGCCGGCCGTAGGTCATCGCGCCGATGGCGATCGGCGACACGTCCAGGCCGGTCGCGCCCAGCTTCACGTACTCCATGGGTGTTGCTCCTGACAGCATGATCCGGAGAGCTCTCCGCTTGAGTTCGAGATTAGCGGAGAGCTCTCCGGATGGCAACGCCGGGGTGGGCCGCGGGTCAGCGGGGGAGTTTGACCACCGTGACGAAGAAGTCGTCGATCTGGCGGATGACGTCGATGAAGCGGTCGAAGTCGACCGGCTTGGTGACGTAGGCGTTGGCGTGCAGGTCGTAGCTGCGCAGGATGTCCTCCTCGGCCTCCGACGTGGTCAGCACGACCACCGGAATGCTGCGCAGCGCCTCGTCGGACTTGATCTCGGCCAGGACCTCCCGGCCGTCCTTGCGGGGCAGGTTGAGGTCCAGCAGCACCAGCCCGGGGCGCGGGGCGCCGGCGTGCGGGCCCTCGCGGCGCAGGAACTGCAGCGCCTCGACGCCGTCGGCCACCACGTGCAGCTTGTTGCGGATCTTGTGGTGCTCGAAGGCCTCGCGGGTCATCAGCACGTCGCCGGGGTCGTCCTCGACCAGCAGCACGTCCACGACGTCCACGAACGACTCGGTCACGGTTCCTCCTCGACGACCGGCAGGGTGAACCGGAACGTGGTGCCCCGGCCGGCGTCCGTGTCCAGCCAGATCCGGCCGCCGTGGTACTCGATGATCTTGCGGCACATCGCCAGGCCGATGCCGGTGCCCGGGTAGGCGTCCTTCGGATGCAGCCGCTGGAAGATCACGAAGACCCGCTCAGAGTACTCCGGCTCGATCCCGATGCCGTTGTCGGCGCAGGTGAACGTCCACAGCTCGCCGTCCCGCTCGGCCGACAGCGCCACCCGGGGCGGCTCGTCGCCGTGGAACTTGACGGCGTTGCCGATCAGGTTCTGGAACACGGCGGTGAGCAGCGCCGGCTCGCCCCGCACCGACGGCAGCGGACCGGCGGTGATCTCCGCCCCGGTCTCCTCGACGATGGTGGCCAGGTTGGCGGTGGCCTGCGCGACGAGCGCCCCGCAGTCGACCACCAGTTGCTCCCGGGTCAGCCGTCCGACCCGGGAGAACGCCAGCAGGTCGTTGATCAGCACCTGCATCCGCTTGGCCCCGTCCACGGCGAAGTGGATGTACTGGTCGGCCCGGTCGTCCAGCTGCCCCTGGTACCGCCGCTCCAGCAGCTGGCAGAAGCTGGCCACCTTGCGCAGCGGTTCCTGTAGGTCGTGCGAGGCCACGTAGGCGAACTGCTCCAGCTCGCGGTTGGACCGCGCCAGCTCGTCGTGCATCCGCATGTGGGTCTCGAGCTCGTCCATGATGTGCAGCCGCATCTGGTCCACGTCGGCGGCCAGGCTGACGATCTCCCGCGGCCCGCTGCCGGCCACCGGCCGCTGGAACTGCCCGTCGGCCACCAGCCGGACCTCCGCCGCCAGCTTCGACACCGGCCGCACCACGCCGTAGTGGGCGAGCAGGGCCAGCACGACGATCAGCACCAGCAGCATCACCGCGACCACGATGCCGACGACGATCAGGTTGGTGCTGGCCGAGTCCAGCACCGTCCGACCGGCGGCGCGGGCCGACGTCAACTGTGCCTCCTGGGCCGTCAACGCCGCCCTGACCTGGTCGAACAACGTCTTGCCACGGTCGATGTCGCCGGCGTTGACGTGTTGCAGCGCCAGCGTCGCGTACTGGGACCGCCACGCGTCGGCGGCCCGCTGCACGGCGTCCAGGGCGGCGTTGGCCGAGGCCAGGTCACCGGTCTGGAGTCCGCGCAGGGCCTGCACGGCCTGCGCCTCCTGCTGCTGACCCTGTTGGTACGGCTGGAGAAAGTCCGCCCGCCCGGTCAGCACATAGCCCCGCACCCCGGTTTCCTCGTCGACCAGGGCGTTCGACAACGCCAACGCCTGCCGTGACGCCGGATCGACCTGGTCCACCATCAGCGACCGGGCCTCGGTGAGGCTGTGCAGCGCCCACGCGCCGACCCCCACCGCCGCGGCCACCACCAGCACCATCACCACGACAACGGCCAGATACCAGCGCCGCAGCGGCCAGCCCGACCCCATCCGCTCGTCCATGATCTCTCCAGCATCGGCCAGCGGGGGTGAGCACGCAGTGCGAACGGGCCCGACGGGCGGGGCGAACAGCCCTACCTGCTGTCCTCCAGCAACACCACCGCCAGGTCGTCGTCCGGCTCGCCGACGGTGGCCCGGTCCACGGCCGCCACCAGGTCCCGCACCAGGCTGGTCCGGTCGCAGCGGCCGATCAGCTCCACCAGGCCCTCGGTGTCCAGGCGCTCCGACCCGGCCCCGATCCGGCCCTCGATCAGCCCGTCCGTGTACAGCAGCAGCGACCAGCCCGGCGGCAGCGGCAGCTCCAGCGCCGGCCACTTCGCGTCGGACACCACGCCCAGCGGCAGGCCGGCCCGCTCCCGGGGCAGCGGCCGCGGCCCGGTGGCGTCCAGCAGGATCGGCGACGGGTGCCCGGCCAGGTACACCGCGGCCGCCGACTGGTCCGGTGCGACGGTGGCCATGCACAGGGTGGTGAAGATCCCCTCGCGGTGCCGCTCGTGGATCAGCAGCTCCTGCAACGTGTTCAGCACCTGGTCGTCGGCCTGGCCGGCCAGCACCAGCGTCCGCCAGGCGATCCGCAGGCACACGCCCAGCGCCGCCTCGTCGGGGCCGTGCCCGCAGACGTCGCCGATCACCACGTGCAGCGCGCCGTCGGCGCCGGTGACGGCGTCGAAGAAGTCGCCGCCCAGCTGCATCCGCCGCCGGCCGGGGCGGTAGCGGGAGGTCAGCCTGGGGGAGCGCTCGGTCAGCAGCGGCGACGGCAGCAGGCCCCGCTCCAACCGGGCGGTCTCCTGGGCCAGCAGCCGCTCCTCACGCAGCTGGCGGTGGGTGTCCTCGGCCCGGCGGCGCTCCACCGCGTACCGGATCCCGCGCAGCAGCAGCGAACCGTCGACCTGGCCCTTGACCAGGTAGTCCTGCGCGCCGACGGCCAGCGACTGGATGCCGCGCTCCTCGTCGTCGTGGCCGGTGAGCACGAGCACCGCCGCCTGGCCCGCGTGGTCCAGGATGCGGCGCAGGCCGTCCAGCCCGCTGGCGTCGGGCAGCCCCAGATCCACCAGCACGCAGTCGAAGCCGGGCAGCAGCGCCACCGCGTCCCGCGCGGTCCGCGCGCGGGTCACCTCGAACGCCGCCCCGACCTCGTCGAGCAGCGCGGTGACCAGCAAGGCGTCACCGTCGTCGTCCTCGACCAGCAGCACCCGCAACGTCGCGCCCTTTCCGGAAAGTCCTCGCTGCGGGGGATCTTAGGTGGGCGGCCGGCCGGGGACGCAGTGGGTGGCGCGCCACCGTTGCCGCGAACGAGTGACATGAGCTAACGAGTCCCGGCCGAACGGGCGATCTCTGGACGAGAAAGCGCCCTCGGAGGGGAGCGGCTATGGCTGCCGGCGGCACCGAACGCAACCAGCACTGTTGGCGCTGCAAGGAGGTGAACCCCGGCGGCGACAAGTACTGCCAGGCCTGCGGGGCGTCACTGGTGCAGCGGGACAACACGACCCGATACCTGTGTGCGGCCGCACAGCTCAGCGAGGGTTACGCCAACTCGGCTATCCGCGAGTTCCTGGTGGAGCCGTTGCGGGCGATCCCGCCCGCGCCCGGCGTGGACACGACCGCGGTGCTGCGCGAGGCAGTCGCCTCCCGGGCCCGTCGGCGGATCCGGGACGGCGTGCTGCTGGGGCTGCTGGCCGTGCTGCTGTTCGCCGGCCCGATCGTCTTCCTGCCGTGGCTGGTGTTCGCGCTGCTGCTGGCGTTGGTGCTGGGGCGCTTCGCGATGAGCCGGCGCGGCGCGGCCATCCTGGGCATCGTCCTGCTGCTGGTGGTGGCGCTGATCGCGGTGGTCGGCAGTGTCGGTTTCGCGGCGCTGTCGATCTTCTCCTCACTGGGCAGCCGTTCGGGTTCGTACGACAGCGGCGGAACCTACGACTCGACGCCTACTACCTCGGACGCCGGCGGCGGTTTCAGCGTGTCCCTGCTGCTCACGGTGATCGTGCTGCTGTCGATCGTCGCCGTGGTCGCGGTGGACCAGTTCGCGGTGCAGTACCTGGTGTACAACCGGTTCAGCCGCACCGACTTCCTCGCCGACGGCCGGACCAGTCAGCACGAGTGGGAGCGCCGGCTGCGCAGCCTCGGGCTGCCCACGTTCCACCTGCCGCTGCAACGGGTCGCCGCCACCGAGCACGCCGACCAACGCGCCGATGCCGCGGACGTGGTGGTGCACCGGGGATTCTCGCCGTTCATCGGGGCCGGCGTGCCCGTGCACGACCAGCTGATCGCCCTGCCGCTCGAACCGTCCGACGAGGACGAGGAGCCGCAGCCCATCAGCGTCACCGGTCTGCACGACCATGTCACCAAGGCCATCAACCGGTTGCGCACCACCTCCACCCTCGGCCCCGGCCGCCGGCTGGAGGACCTGGTGCGCCGCGAGCAGGTGCTGATTCCCGCCGACCGGCTGGTGATCGACCACCGGATCGTGCCGGAGATCCTGGCCGACCTGGACCACGCGCCGGTGTCGCGGGTGTCGGTGGACGAGGCTCGCGCGCTGGCCGACGCGGCCGTCGAGTGGGCGCGCTACTACAGCTGCTACCGGGTCGAGGCCTGGGACCGGGACCTCACCACGTCCTGCTACGTGCACGCCGGCACCGACCAGAAGATGCTGTTCCTGGAGTGGCGGTTCTTCGCGCTGCTGCCGATCATGCCGGTGTTCCGGGCCATCGACCAGTACCGCGATCCGCTGCTGGCCCCGCTGAAGTCCACCGCCGTCGAGCTGATGGTGCTGCCGGCCACGATCGTGCGCCGGGTGGCGTCGGTGTTCCGCCGGTTCACGCCGTTGAAGCAGGGCGTGAACGAGGTGATGCCGGCCAAGTACGGCGCCGACCGCAGCCTGCGGGAGGCGGCCCAGGCCGACCGGGTGCAGAGCTACTTCCAGGACGTGGACGTCGAACGGTACGTGCGGATCCTGGACTCCACGCTGTTCCGCGCGGTCGGCGAGTACCTCCAGGACCGCGGCTATTCCGTGGTGGAGTTCATGAAGCTGGCCGATCCCCAGGTGAACAACTACGACCTGAGCGGCAGCACGCTCATCGACTCCGCGGTCGGCACCCGCAGCTCCGTCAACAACAAGAAGGGCTGACAAGGCGATGGGCGACAAGTTCGACCTCAGCAAGGCGCACATCAGCGGCAGCGCGATCGGGTCCCGGTCCACCGTCAACAACAACTACGGCGCCCCGGCCGACGCCTTGCTGGCGGCGTTGGTGGCGCAGCGGG
The DNA here is from genome assembly GCF_018263855.1 of Kutzneria sp. CA-103260. Taxonomy (GTDB): domain Bacteria; phylum Actinomycetota; class Actinomycetes; order Mycobacteriales; family Pseudonocardiaceae; genus Kutzneria. The sequence goes on from NZ_CP073318.1 coordinate 638,635, forward strand.
CGGACCTGCTGCGCGACGCGCCCGCCGACGGCCGGGACGACGTCCGGGCCCGGCTGGACGAGATCGAGGCGCAGCTGCGCAGCGGCGTGCCGAACCGGGACGCGGTGCGCTCCGGCTGGCAGCGGATCGCCGGCATCGTCGGCGTGCTCAGCGAGCCGGTCATGGAGATCACCAAACTGATCGCCAAGTTCCTGTCCTGACAGGGTATAAGTGTCTCCAAGACCCGCAAACCCTGTCCACAGAGGTCTTCAACGGCTACAAACCGGTCGGGGGTTTGTAGCCGTTGAAGACCTTCAGGGGCGTGGTTTGTGGGTCTTGGAGACGCACATACGGTCAGCGGGTCTTGGAGTTGCCGGCCGGGCCGCCGGTGTGCATGAGGCGGCTGGCGTAGCAGTCCTGCTCGGCGAAGCCCTGCTGGTCGCACCACTGGTTGGCCTGGTCGGCGGTGCCGAACGGGGTGGCGGCCACGGTGACCCAGAAGTCCTTGCCGGAGAAGTTGGTGTAGTCGTTGGAGTTCACCATGACTGCCTGCGGGATGCGGGCCTTCAGCGTCTGGAAGTCGGCCATGATCTCCGGGTAGCCGAACGTGACGCCGTTGACCACGAGCCCGATCTTCTTCGACGAGACCTGCGGAACCCACTGCCCGACAAGGGTTTCCGCGGTCGCGTGGTCGGTGGCCACCTGCTGGGCCAGATCCGCCTCGGTCGCCGCGGTCGGCGTGGTGGTGGTTGGCTCCGTCGTGGTCGTGGTGATCTCGACGGGCGTCGTGGACAGCGGTGGGGAGGACAGCGGCAGGCTGGCGGTCACCGACGACGGTCCCGACTGCGCGGGGTTCGTGAAGCGTGGCAACACAAAAACCACCACCGCGGTCGCCGCCAGCGCCACCACGGCCGCCCCGGCGGCGACCGGCAGCAGCACGCTTCGGGGCGCGCCGTGCCGGGGCTGCGGCGGCGCCGGGTACGGCTGCGGGACCGTCGGCGGCTCGGCCAGCGGCTGCGAGTCCGGCGACCTCAGGGCCGGCGGCGGCTCGGTGTTCGGCTGCTGGGTTGACGGCTGTTGCTGTTGCTGCTGCGCGACGGGCGTCCCGCACGATCCACAGAACCGCGCGTTGGGGCGGAGTTCCTGTTCGCACGTCGTGCACACGCTCATGACAGTTAGTTCGCAACCCGGCCGGCGCCGTTAGGGGGGTGAACTCGAATGGGGGAAGGCCGGCGGTGCGTGTACGGTGCGGCTCATGGCGAGCAGAACGGCCGTGAAGATCTGTGGTCTGACCAGGACCGAGGACGTCGACGCGGCGGTCGACGCGGGGGCCGACGCGATCGGCTTCGTGCTCTACCCGCCCAGCCCCAGATATGTGACGCCGCAACGGGCTGCCGAGCTGGCGGCCCGGCTGCCGGCCTTCGTCACGCCGGTGCTGCTGTTCGTGAACGCGTCCGTCGAGGACGTGGCCGCCGCCGTGGCGGCCGTTCCCGGTGCGCTGCTGCAGTTCCACGGTGACGAGACGCCCGAGGACTGCTGGGCTGCCTCCCAGCGGGGCCAGTTGGCCTTCCTCCGTGCCGCCCGCATTCCCCTCGACCCCGACACGCCGCCGTTCGACCTGGCCGGCTTCTCGAAGCGTTTCGACCGGGCGCGGGCGATTCTGGTGGACGCTCACGTTCCCGGCTACGGCGGCGGTGGCCGCCCCTTCGACTGGTCGCTGCTGCCGCCCGCGCCGGACGCGCACCTCGTGCTGTCCGGCGGGCTGACCCCCGACAACGTCGCCGCCGGCATCGCCGCCCTGCGGCCGCTGTGCCGCACGCTCTCCGTCGACGTCAGTTCCGGCGTCGAGGCGTCCAAGGGCATCAAGGACCCGGCCCGGATCAGGGCGTTCGTCACAGCGGTGGCGAGTTGTTGAGCCTTCAACTACACTCGGCCTTACCCGAGAAGGAGGCCACCATGCCGCAACCGGAAGGCGCCGAGCTTGAGGCCGTGCGCACCCGCCGTGCCGAGCTCAAGGCCCAGTACCTGCGTCCCGTCGGTCAGCGCCCCGCCACCCCAGTCCGGGGCGTGCACCACATCGCCCTGATCGCCAAGGACGTCGAGGCCACCATCCGCTTCTACCAGGAGTTCCTCGGCTTCCCCCTGGTCGAGCTGGTCGAGAACCGCGACTACGCCGGCTCCAGCCACTTCTTCTTCGACCTCGGCAACCGCAACCTGCTCGGCTTCTTCGACTTCCCCGGCCACCCCCACCCCGACTTCACCGAGACCATCGGCGCCGTCCAGCACCTCGCCCTGTCCGTCGACGCCGCCCACTTCGCCGCCATCAAGGCCAAGCTGGACGCCGAGGGCATCGACTACCTCGGCCCCGACCGCGGCGTCGACGACAGCCTCTACGTCCGCGACCCCAACGGCGTCGGCCTGGAGTTCTACAACGAACAGCTCGGCGTCTTCAACGGCGAGTCCCTGGGCCTGGACGGCGCCGCTGACTGACGGTGTCGAGGAATGCGGCGGCGACCGACTTGGGCACGCACATGGTCCAGGCGTTGATCACCAGTTCGGTCAGTTCCTCGGTGCCGAGGTGGGTGAGCGTGGCGTCGACCCAGTTGTAGCGCATGTCGGACGGCCTCGGCAGGTGGAACTTGTGGGGTTCGGCGGTGACGAGGGCTTCGCGGTGTTCCTTCGGGTAGGCGAAGCCCATGGTCGTCTCGTCCGGCGACAGCGCGAGGTAGACCAGCCGTCCGACCCGGAACTTCACCTGGTCCCGCACGAGGTGTTCCTCGCTGCGCGGCAACGATTTCGTCAGTGCCCGGATGTCCTCGACGGTGACCACGACTCCTCCTTGGCGATGCCGGTCGGTTCCCGGAGCCGGCTCAGTGCGATGGCCGCGGCGGCGAGTACGGCCAGTGACTCGACACCGCCGGCGGTCCAGCCGACGGCGGTGATGCCGGAGGTGCCGAGCGCGATCGAGCCCAGCAGGCCGCCGAGGGAGATGCCGATGTAGGTGGCGCTGGCGCTGAGCGACAGCACCACGCCCGCGTCGTTCGGGGCGAGCTCGACCAGGCGGTGTTGCTGGATTGGCAGGAAGGACCAGCCGAACACGCCCCACAGCGCCAGCATCACCGCAGTTGCCACGGCGCCGGTGGCACCGTTGACGCCGAGCGAGCCGAGCAGACCGAAGCCGGCCAGTACGGCGGTGAGCCCGGCGGTGCTGATCACGACGAGCTTGGTGGTGTTGTAGCGGTCGGCGGCCCGTCCACCGACGGCGTTGCCGGCGACGGCGGCGACCCCGAAGATCAGCAGCCACAGGCTCAGCGCCGGGCCGTGGACGCCGCCGAGGCCGTCGAGGACAACGCCGATGTAGGTGAGCACGGTGAACGCGCCGGTGATCCACAGGGTGGTCAGGCCGAGCGCGGCGGGCACGCCTCGGTAGCGGGCCACCGAGATCCGCGCGCGGAGGCCGGCCGGAGGCGGCGTCCGCACGGACGGCAGCAGCACGAGCAGGCCGACGGTGGCGGCGACACCGAGCACGGCGACGGCGATGAACGTGACGCGCCAGCCGAACGCGCCGCCGACCAGCGCCCCGATCGGCACGCCGAGGGCGGTGGCGAGGCTGATGCCGGCGGACACCGTGGCCAGCGCCTGCCCACGCTTGCCGTCCTCGGCGATCGCGGCGGCGGTCGCCGAGGACGCTGGGGTGAACACGGCGGCGGCCAGCGCGGCCAGCACCCGCACGATCATCATCAGCGGGTAGGAGTCGACCGCCGCCATCGCGAAGTTCATCACCGCGAAGACCGCGAGGCCGGTGATCAGCAGCGGCTTGCGGGGCAGGTGGCTCGTGAGCACTCCGAGCACCGGCGCGCCGATGGCGTAGGCGAGCGCGAACACGGTGACCAGCAGCCCGGCCGCGCTGTCGGTGACGCGAAGGTCGTGGCCGATCTGGGGCAGCAGGCCGGTGATGACGTAGCCGTCGGTTCCTATCGCGAACAGGCCCAGGGCCAACAGCAGCAGCCGGGCGCGGGTGGACATGGCGAACCTCCGGGACGGCGGAACGATCGGGTGGTCTGGAGGCACAGTCCCTCCGCGCCCGTGTCCGGAAGCTATCCGGGGTTCACTGACATCTTGTGTCAGCGAAGTCGGCTCACACCAGCGCCGGCCGCCGCTCGGCGTAGACGCGGGCCAGCTCGGCCGCGGTGTCGGCCATCCGCCGCCGCAACGGCTCCGGATCGAGCACCTCAGCCTCCGCACCCAGCCGCAGCAGCAGCCCCACGGTGTGGTCCATGGTCTCGATCGGGATCACCGACCGGATCCAGCCGTCGGGCTCCCGCCGCGCGCTGAGCCGGGCGGCGCGCACCAGGGCCGGCTCCAGCAGGTGGGGCAGCCGGTCGAACAGCGACGGCGACATCCGCACCGTCGCCTCGCCGACGTGCCGGCGGGTGTCGAACTCCTGGAGGTAGCTGTCCCAGTGCTGGCCGAGATCGAAGTCCGCCGGCCGCTCGAACCGCTCCGCCAGCATCCGCAGCCGGCGGATCTGCGAGATTCGGTACGTCCGCACCGACTCGGAGCCGCGAGCCACCAGGTACCAGCGCCCCGCCTTGAGCACCACGCCGTACGGATCGAGCGTCCTGGTCACCTCACAGGGCTCCGCCCACCGCAGATACGTCAGCTCCACCCGCACCTGGTTCCACGCCGCGTGCACCACACCGGCCAGCTGCGGCACCGGCTCCTGGTCGGCGTACCAGCTGGAGGTGTCGAGGTGGAAACGCTGCTGGATGCGGCCGGCCCGGTCACGCAGCTCCTCGGGCAGCGCGGCCATCAGCTTGAGCTGGGCGGTGGCCAGCACCGGGCCGAGACCGAGGTCGGCGGCCGGGCCGGGCAGCCCGGCCAGGAACAGCGCCTCGGCCTCCGGTTCGGTCAGGCCGGTCAGCTTGGTCCGATAGCCCGCCAGCAGCTGGTAGCCGCCGTCGTGGCCGGCCTCGCTGTACAGCGGGATGCCAGCCGCGCCAAGGGATTCCATGTCCCGGTAGACGGTGCGCACGGACACGTCGAGTTCCTCGGCCAGCTGCCGGGCCGTCATACGCCCCCGGGACTGGAGCAGCAACAGGGCCGAGACCAACCTGCTCGCTCGCATACCCCCAGTTTGCCAGTCCGGCGGCGAGCGTTCAGGACGCCAGTCGTCGGCTCAGTTCGGGAGTGCCGTCGCCGCTGAGGTCGGACAGGAAGGCGGGGCGGCCGGCCAGTGTCATGACCAGGGACAGCAGCGGCCCGCGGATTTCGGGGCCGGTGCCGGAGTGGAAGTCGGCGTCGGTGGCTTGCAGGGAGAGGTCCTTGGCCAGGGTCCTGCTCTTGACGGCGAAGTCCTTGGCGGCCAGGAAGTGGGCGACGGCGAGCAGGCCGGTGGGGTCGGGGGAGTGGCGCAGGCCGAGCGGCCGGCGGATGTCCTCGGCGTGGATGATCACTTCGCTGAGGCCGAAGGGGGAGGACTTGGTCGGCAGGACGATGGGGCCGACGTGGCGGAAGCGGTCGAGGGTGTCCTGAGGGGTGGCGCCGCGGAACTCCTCAAGGCGGCGGCGGTTGTGCAGGTCGGGGTCGAAGCGTGCGCCGATCATGCTGCGGATCCAGCGCCACCGGGTGAACCGGGTGGCGGCACCGAGATGGGCCACGACTTCCTCGACATCCCAGTCGGCGCACAGGGTGGTCGAGCGCCACTGCTGGGGGTCGAGCCCGCTGAGGTCGTCGGCGAGCGCGGCAAGCTCACGCTGCTGGATCTGCGCGAAGTCGGTCACGCGGTGACGATAGCGATCCCGGGCGCGTTTCAGCTGGAGGCGAGGGCGAAGGTTGGGTGAACCGGTGCGCCAACGAGAGGCGAACACGGGGCATGGATCACCGTTCCCGCCCGCTGTCGACAATGGTCGCCATCGTGGTCGGCGTCCTCGCCGTCGGCGCGGCGCTGGCGGTCGGCGACCTGGTGGCGGCGTTCGTCGATCCGGACGCCTCGCCCTTCCTGGCTGTCGGCAACAGTGCGATCGACCTGACTCCCTTGCCGCTCAAGGACTTCGCGGTCCGGACCTTCGGCACGTACGACAAACTCGCGCTGCTGGCCGGCATGGGCGTGTTCCTGCTGGCAGTGGCGGCCACGGCCGGTGTGCTGTCCCGGCGAACGCCGTGGCCGGGGACGGTGCTCGCGGTGGCATTGGGCGGCCTCGGGGCGGTGGCGGTGCTGGCCAGGCCGAACATCGCGGCGATAGGGGTGATCGCTCCGCTGGCCAGCCTGATCACCGGAGTGGCGGTGTTCCGCTGGCTGCACCGGCTGGCGCGAGGCACGGACAGCGACGTGCCGGGGCGGCGGAGATTCCTGCTCGGCTCCCTCGGCGCGGTCGCCGGCATCGGACTGGCCGGTGTGGGCGGTCGGCTGCTGGTCGGCAAGGTGGATGTGGAGGGCTCCCGAGCGAAGGTCACCCAGATGCTGGCCAAGCACACGCTGCCGGCCATCCCCGGTGGCGCGGACTTCGCCAGCGATGGCACGCCCACGTTCTTGACCCCCAACGCCCAGTTCTACCGGGTGGACACCGCGCTGTCGGTGCCGCAGTTGCGGGCCGAGGACTGGACGTTGCGCGTGCATGGCCTGGTCGAGCGGGAGCTGAACCTCACCTTCGCCGACATCATGGCCATGGATCTGGTTACCCGGACCATCACCATGACCTGTGTGTCCAATGAGGTCGGTGGCCCGTACGTCTCCACCGCGAACTTCACCGGTGTGTTGCTGCGGGACCTGCTGGCCAAGGCCGGTGTCAGACCGGAAGCGGACCAGGTCCTCTCGTCCAGTGTGGACGGATACAGCGCTGGCAGCCCGGTGTCCTCGGTGCTGGACCCGCGCCGGGACGCGATGCTGGCGATCGGCATGAACGGCCAGGCACTGCCGCCCGAACACGGTTTTCCGGCCCGGCTGGTGGTTCCGGGCGTCTACGGCTACGCCTCGGCGACCAAGTGGCTCAAGGACATCGAGCTCACCACGTTCGCCGTGAAGAAGCAGTACTGGGTTCCCCGCGGCTACGCCGAGCGGGCGCCGATCAAGACGGAGTCGCGCATCGACATGCCGCAGGGCCTCCAGTCGCTGCCCACGGGAAAGGTCGTGGTGGCGGGCATCGCGTGGGCCCAGACCAAGGGCATCGCCAAGGTCGAGCTGCGGATGGACGGCGGCCCCTGGCAGGAGGCCGACCTCGCGGTGAGCGTCAACAACGAGACGTGGCGCATGTGGCGCAAGGTCTACGACCTCAAGCCCGGCACCCACACGGTGATGTGCCGGGCCACGGACACTACCGGCTACACCCAGACCCGGGATCGGGTCGGTCCGATCCCGGACGGCGCCACCGGCTGGCACACGATTGTGTTCACCACCGCGCCGTGACCTAAGCGTTACCGACTGGGTCGAACCGCTCCTGCGGGGTGGCCCGAACACTGAGCAGATACCGCAGATGCTCCCGATCCGCTGGGCATCGCTCTCCCCTTCAATGCTGGAGTTGATTTCGCATGCGCACTTTCCACCGTGTCGCCGCCGTCGCCGTGATCGGTGCGGCCGCTGTTTCCCTTGCCGCGTGCGGCAACGGCTCGAACTCGGCCGCCACGGGCGGCACCACCACCTCGATGGCCGCCCCCACCACCACGATGTCCACTTCGGACGGAGTGACCAAGACCAGCGACACCTTCGGCCCGGCCTGCGGCCAGATCCCCAGCAGCGGCAAGGGATCCCTCAACGGCATGGCCAGCGACCCGGTGGCCACCGCGGCCAGCAACAACCCGCTGCTGACCAAGCTGGTCGCCGCGGTCGGCGCGGCGAACCTGGGCGACACCCTGAACTCGCAGAAGGCGATCACCGTGTTCGCCCCGTACGACCCGGCCTTCGACGCCCTGGGCGCGGACAAGTTCGCCGCCCTGGCCAAGGATCCGGCCACCCTCGCGCCGATCCTGCAGTACCACGTGCTGCCGCAGCGTTTCGACGCTGACGGCCTGATCGCCGCCGGCTCGGAGAAGACGCTGCAGGGCGGCACCGTGAAGATCGCCGGTGACAAGACCTCGGGCATGATGGTCAACGGTGCGAAGGTGCTGTGCGGCAACATCCCCACCGGCAACGCCACCGTCTTCGTCATCGACAGGGTTCTCACCCCAGGCAGCTGAGCATCACTCACATGATCGGCGGAAGCCCTCGGCGCCACCGGCGTCGGGGCGCTTTCGCCTTCCAGCGAACGGGTTTGCAAAAAAGAGGCGTCCGATCCGGCGCGCAGTCGAACCGAACCGCCGGCCGCGGCCGAACAACCGAGGTGACGATCTGCGTGGACACCGAGCCGAGAGCTGAACGCCGCTCCGCCGACGCGGAGCTGGTCGCGGCCGTGGCCGCCGGCGACCAGCAGGCCTTCGCCGCGCTGTACGACCGCTACAGCCGCCAGGCCTACTCGCTGGCCCTGCGGGTGTGCGTGGACCCGGAGTTCGCCGAGGAGGCCGTCCAGGAGGCGTTCCTGGCGGTGTGGAAGGACCCGGGCCGGTTCGACCCCGACCGCGGCGGGTTCGCCTCCTGGCTGCTCACGCTGGTGCACCACCGCTCGGTCGACGTCGTGCGGCGGCAGGCCAGCCACCGCAAGCGCAACCTGCTCGGCGGCGACGAGGTCATCGACCGGGCGTCACCGGCGGCGGCCGGGGCGGACGAGCAGGCGCTGACCGGGGTCGTGGGCGGGCTGGTGCGGCAGGCGCTGCGGCAGCTGTCCGTGGACCAGCGGCAGGTCATCGCGCTGGCCTATCTCGGCGGTTACACCCAGGCCGAGGTGGCCTCGATGACCGGCCTGCCGCTGGGCACGGTCAAGTCGCGGACGTTCGCCGGGATCAAGCGGCTGCGGGACCTGTTGGCCTCGCTGGCGCGCGGCCACCACAACGGCGGCCACTACAACGACGGCGGAATGGAGGTGCAGTGATGGACGCGGTCCGCGACGACGGGCACTGCCCGCAGCTGGAGAACGCAGTGGGCTGGGCGCTGTACGCCCTGGAGCCCGCGGCGGAGCGGATAGTCCGCACGCACCTCCCGGCCTGCCCGGAGTGCCGGCAGACGGTGCGGGAGATCGAGCAGGTCGGCGCCAGGCTGGGGGAGTCCGTGGATCAGCACGAGCCGCCGCCGGAGCTGCGGGCACGCCTGCTGGCGGCGATCGATCAGGCGTCCCCGCTGACGGCTTCGCCGGTGGTGTCGATCGACACGGCTCGGCGAAAGCGGGAGCGCCGCAGTCGCGGGCTGCTGGCCGCGGCCGCCGCAGTGGTGATCGTGCTCGGCGGCGTGACGACTGTGCTGGGCGTGCAGGTCAGTCGGCTGACCAGTCAGCAGCAGGCACAGGCCGCGGGCGAGTCGATGGTGCAGTCCATCGTCGGGTCCCCGTCGGCAGCCCGGGCCGTGTTGACCAACGCCGCCGGCAAGCCGGCCGCGATGCTGGTGACCGGTCCGGCCGGGGCAGTGGTGTTCCCGCTGGGACTGGCGGCGAACTCCCCGAACCAGCGGTACGTGGCCTGGGGACTGGGTTCCAGCGGCCCGACGGCGTTGGCGGCGTTCGACGTCCCGGTCGGCAGCGCGGGGCCGATCGTGGTGGACTGGCCGGCCTCGGCCGACGGGCTCACCCGGTTCGCGATCTCGCTGGAGCCCGGCCGGGTGGCGCCGGCCAAGCCCACCAACGTGATCGCCAGCGGGGCCGACGCCTGACCCTCGGCCTTGCGCGCGGCGGCTACCATGGAGCGGTCGGACGGTCGACCGCCATCGCACCTCCGGTGAGAGACCCTTGTCCCTCAACGGAATTATGGTCGAGGAGTGCCCATGTCCCGCCGCATCGCCGCTGCGCTGGCACTGTCCGTCCTACCGGTCACGCCGACCGCCACACCGCCCAATCTCGACTTCGAATCCTGTGACACCGCCGGATGGGCGGTCACCGGGGACGCGTTCAGCGTGACCCGGGAGACGACGTGGTGGGGAGGAACCTTTGACCAGCACGGTGTCTGCTTCTTGTCCGGTTATCTCGCGAATCAGGACAAGGCGACCGGCACCGCCCGGTCCTCGACCTTCCCCGCCACCGACGAGCTGAGTTTCCTGATCGGCGGCGGCTACGATCCGCAGAACCTCTACGTGGAACTGGTTCGCGCCGCCGACGGCCAGGTGCTGGACCGCCAGACCGGGTGGAACAGCGAGCAGCTGGCCCGGATCACCTGGGACACCAGTGCGGTGCGCGGGCAGTCGGTGTACCTGGAGGCAGTGGACACCGCCACCGGCGGCTGGGGCCATCTGAACCTTGACGACGTCCGCACGACCAACGTCGACGACGCCGGAAACGGCCTGACCGCACGGAAACTGGGCTCCGCGCGGCAGCCGGCGACCGGCCCGGCGCCGGCCCGCTACGCCGCCGACCCGCTGCGCCCGCAGTACCACTACACGCCGTACCAGGGCTGGATCAACGATCCGATCGGGCTGATCCAGTTCAACGGCCAGTACAACCTGTTCGCCCAGTACTACCCGGACGCCCCGTTCTGGGGCCCGATGCACTGGGCCCACGCGCGATCGGCCGACGGCGTGCACTGGACCAACTTGCCCGTCGCGCTGACGCCACCGCCGCCGGCCACGCCCTCGGACACCACCGGCGAGTGGTCCGGCAGCGCGGTCGACGACAACGGTGTGCTACGCCTGTTCTACACGCATTTCACCGACACCGGCGCGCATCCGGGCGCCACGCCCGAGCAGGTGTTCACGGCGACCAGCGCCGACGGCGTCACGTTCACGCCCAGCCCGGCCAATCCGGTGATCGCCGCGCCGCCGGCCGACTCCGAGGCGGGTTTCCGCGACCCCAAGGTGTTCCGTGACCCGCACGACGGCCTGTGGAAGATGGTCGTCGGCTCCGGGCACAACGGGCACGGCGAGGTGCACCTGTATTCGTCGCCCGATCTTCGGACCTGGACCTATCGCGGGGTCCTGCTCGCCGGTGACGGCTCGACCGGCGGCATGTGGGAGTGCCCGAACCTGATCCCGGTGGGCGGCCAGTGGGCGCTGTTGGTGTCGGAGAACGGGACGGAGCACTACTTCCTCGGCGACTTCGACGGTTCGACGTTCACGCCGCGAACCTCCGGCCAGCTCGACGCCGGCCCGAACTTCTATGCCGCGCAGGCGTTCGTCGACGCTTCGGGCCGGCCGCTGGTGATGGGGTGGATGAACAACGGCGGCGCGTTCGACCCCAACCGGCTGGACGGCTGGTCGCAGTCGGAGACCGTCACCCGGGTGTTGTCGGTCGAGTCCGACGGCACCCTGGGCACCGCCCCGGTCCCCGAGCTTTCGCGCCTGCACACGAGTTTGGCTGCACACAACGGGGTAAGGGTTATTCGACAGGACACCCCGATCGCTGCCGGCGACTCGCTGGACATCAACACCGGCTTCGACCTCACGCGGTCGACCGGAACCAGCCTGGGGCTACGGCTGTTCTCCAGCAGTGCGGAGGGCGTTGTCCTCACCTACGACCCGGCGAGCCACCAACTCACCCTGGACACCAGGAATTCCGGCTACGGCGGCGGCTCCGTGTCCACGGCGGCGGTGTCGCCTGACGCTACCGGGCAGCTCGGCCTGCGCGTGCTGACCGACCGTTCGTCGATCGAGGTGTTCACCTCCACCGGCGTCGCGCTGACCGCCCGCGTCTATCCACGCTACACGCAGTCCAACACCGTGAGCGCGTTCGCCGTCGGCGGGAACGCCGTGCTGACCGGCACCACGGTGTGGTCGATGGGTTCGGCTTGGTAGCTCAGGTTTGTGGGGCCAGCGCCTCGATGTCGGTGGCCGCCACGGTCACCGTGGGCGAAGCCGGCTGGCGCGTCGGGATCAGGTGCAGGCGCTGGATTTCCCCGTCGCCGCCGGCGACCCCGGCGCGGCAGGCGCAGTCCTTGCCGTCGAAGCCGGCGAACCGGTAGGCGATCTCCATCATCCGGTTCCGGTCCGTGCGGCGGAAATCGGCGAGGAGATGCACGCCGGCCCGGGCGGCCTGGTCGGCCAGCCAGGTCAGGATGGTCGACCCGGCGCCCCAGGTGACCACCCGGCACGAGGTGGCCAGCAGCTTGAGATGCCAGGCGGCCGCCAGCTTCTCCAGCAGCACGATGCCGACCGCGCCGTGGTCGCCGAACCGGTCGGACATGGTGACCACGAGGACCTCGTGCCGGGGATCGGTCAACAGCCCGCGTAGCACGTGGTCCGGGTAGTGCACGCCGGTGGCGTTCATCTGGCTGGTGCGCAGCGTCAGCTCTTCCAGCCGGGTCAACGCTTCCTCGCCGGCCCGGTCGATGGTCATGCGCAGTTCCAGCGACCGCAGGAACTCCTCGTCCGGCCCGGTGAACTCGGTGCGGGCGGTGGTGCGGCGCAGCCCGGCCTGGTACATCTGCCGCCGTCGCCGGGAATCCACCGTGACGCTGACCGGGGTGAAGTCGGGAAGGTCCACAAGGGACAGTGCCTGCTCGGCCGGGTAGCAGCGCACCTCGGGCAGGACGTAGGCCACCTCGGCCCGTTCGGCCGGCTGGTCGTCGACGAAGGCCAGGGTGTCCGGGGCGAAGTTCAGCTCCTCGGCGATCTCCCGCACCGACACCGACTTCGCGCCCCAGCCGATCCGCGGGGCCAGGAAGTACTCGGCCACGCCCAGGCTCTCCAGCCGGGCCCAGGCCAGGTCGTGGTCGTTCTTGCTGGCCACCGAGTGCAGGATGCCGCGCCCGTCCAGCTCGGCCAGCACCTCCCGCAGCCCCTCGGCCAGTTCGACGTCGCCGTCCTCGAGCAGGGTGCCGCGCCAGAGCGTGTTGTCCAGGTCCCACACCACGCATTTGACGACCTTGGTCGCCTCGCCCACGTCTCCTCCTCGTCGCCGAGCAGCCGGCGCGATTATCTCCCGTGACCGCGGCGTCCCGGGAGGTTCGCGGCGGAACCTGCCCGTTGGGGAGAGCGGGCAGCGCGCCGGCGAGCGATCCCGGCGGGGGATAGGTCGCCGGGTTACGGCTTGTTAACGCAACGGCGTTGCGCTATGTTCGAGTTAGTGCAACGCCGTTCTCTTAGGAGTCGAAGTGATCACGTACGACAAGCTGTACATCGGCGGGGCCTGGGTCGCGCCGGCCGGCGACGGGGTGTACGAGGTGCGGTCGCCGCACGACCAGCGGCTGGTCGGCCGCGCCCCCGAGGCCTCGAACGAGGACGTCGACCGGGCGGTCGAAGCGGCCCGCGAGGCGTTCGACCACGGGCCGTGGCCGCGGCTGACGCCGGACGAGCGTCGTCAGGCCATCGAGCGCTTCAGCCGCCTGTACGCCCCGCGGGCCGACGAGATCGCCGATCTGACCACCGCCCAGAACGGCTCGGCGAGCTGGTTCACCCGGACCATCCAGCACCGCCTCACGTCCTTTGTGGACGGATTCACCGCGATCGCCAGGACCTACCCGTGGGAGGCCGAGCGGGTCACCGAGGACGGCCGGCGGACCCTGGTCCGGCGCGAGCCGGTGGGCGTGGTGGCGGCGATCGTGCCCTGGAACGCCCCGCAGCACTCGGCGCTGACCAAGCTGATCCCGGCGCTGCTGGCCGGCTGCGCGGTGATCCTCAAGCCGTCCCCGGAGACCCCGCTGGACGCCCTGCTGCTGGCCGAGATCCTCGACGAGGCCGGCTTCCCGGCCGGTGTGGTCAGCGTCCTGCCGGCCGGCCGCGAGGTCGGCGAGCACCTGGTGACCCACCCCGGCGTGGACAAGATCGCGTTCACCGGCTCGACCGCCGCCGGCCGCCGGATCGCCTCGGCGGCCGGGGAACAGCTCAAGCGGGTCACCCTGGAACTGGGCGGCAAGTCGGCGTCGATCATTCTCGAGGACGCCGACCTGGATCTGACGGTGGCGGGCCTGCGGTTCGCCGGCTTCGGCAACAACGGCGAGGCCTGCGTCGCCCACACCCGGGTGCTCGCGCCGGTCAGCCGCTACGACGAAGTGGTGGCAGCGCTGGGAAAGATGGTCGACGGCCTGAAGGTCGGCGACCCGGCCGACCCGACCACGTTCATCGGGCCGATGGTCCGCCAGGGGCAGCACGAGCGGGTCCTCGGCTACATCGACCTCGGCATCGAGGAAGGCGCGCGGGTGGTCGCCGGCGGCCCCGGCCGGTTCGACGGCGAGGGCCGCGACAACGGCTTCTACGTGCGGCCCACCGTGTTCGCCGACGTCGACAACTCGATGCGCATCGCCCAGGAGGAGATCTTCGGCCCGGTCGTCGCCGTGATCCCCTACGAGGACGAGGCCGACGCCATCCGCATCGCCAACGACTCGGCCTACGGCCTCAGCGGCGGTGTGTGGACCAGCGACTTCGACCACGGCGTCGAAGTGGCCCGGGCGGTGCGCACCGGCCAGTTCTTCGTCAACGGCGCCGGCCCGGACATGCACGCCCCGTTCGGCGGCTTCAAGAGCAGCGGCATCGGCCGTGAATACGGCGAAGCCGGCATCTCGGCCTTCACCGAGCTCAAGTCCATCGGCTTGCAGGGCGGTTCGGTGTTCACAGATCGCTGACGCGCCACACGCCCAGCGATTTGTCGGTGAATGGCGGCCCCTGCGCTACGGTAACCGGATGGATGATCCGGTTACCGGCAGTCTGGTCGCCTATCTCGCCGCCGCCGACCGGGAGCACCTGCTCGCCGGCGGCGTGCGGCGGGCCTACGCGGCCGACGAGGTGCTGATCCGCGAGGGCGATCCGGCCGACTTCGTGCACGTGATCGTCGCCGGCTGGGTTCGGGTGTCCACCCTGCTGCCCGACGGCCGTGAACTGGTCTACGCCCTGCGCGGGCCCGGCGACGTGCTGGGGGAGCTGGCCGCCCTGCACGGCTGGGAGCGCACCGCCTCCGTGCGCAGCCTGGAGCCGACCACCGTGGCCCAGCTGACCGCCGCCCAGTTCCAGGCCGGCCTGCGGTCCCGACCAGAGATCGGGATCGCGCTGATCAAGACCCTCGCCTTCCGCCTGCGCGAGGCCGAGCTGGCCCGTGTCGGCACCGTGTCCCTGGACATCAGCCACCGCCTGGCGCGTCACCTCGCCACCCTGATGGCCGAGCGCGGCCGGCCCACCCCCGAGGGCATCGTCATCGCCACCCCGTTCACCCAGGAGGAGATCGCCAACCAGCTCGGCGCCTCCCGCCGTGCCGTCGCCCGCGCCATTGCCATGCTCCGCTCCCGCGGCGTCCTCACCACCGGCCGCCGCCGCATCGTGGTCAGCCGCCCCGACGTCCTCAAAGCCCTGGCCCGACGGTGAGTGCCACATGGCACATTCGCTCCGTGCCATGTGGCGCTGAGCCGAATCCCCTTCCGCCGCATGCTGAATGCGTCCTACCGGGGAGGGGGAACCATGGAGAGTCACCTGATTGTCCTGATCGCGGGCATCGCCCGCAGCTGACCGGGGGGACCGCGCCCCGTCGCCGCGGGTCAGCGCAGCGATGGGGCGCGGCTGGTGAGATACGCCGTGTGTGGCGCGATGACCGCCGCGCCGACGTGCCCGTTCGCCACGTCCTCGGCGGTGGCGGACAGCACGGTGTGCACGCGGGAATCCTCGGCCAGCGCCAGGATCCGATCCCGCGCGGGGGACGTGCCCACGAGGTCGTGGAACTCGAACCCTCGCAGTTCCTGGCCGGAGCACTCGATCTCGGTGCTCATCCGATCGAAGCTCAGGTTCTGGCCGGGCACCCCGAACTCGGCCAACACCTCGGCCATCGACCGCCGCAGGCACGCCGCCCCGTCCTCCCGGCCGGCGCCGCTGTCGAACCACCGCACGAAGCCGTCGATCGACCGCGCCGGCAGGAAGCCGCGCAGATGGTGGTCGTGATCGCCGGCGAAGCCCAGCCGCCTGAGCGCCTCCGGCCCGTCGTGCCGGAACACGCCGCCGGGCGGCGCGAACGCTCCCGGGCGGCTGTGCGACTCGACCAGCACGATCCGGTCGTCGCCCTCGGTCTGCTCGGGGCGGATCCGCAGCACGGCCGCGAAACACACCCGGACGGGCCGTGCACGTCGTTGCCAGAACACAGACTGCGCCTCCTTCCGAGTGAATGCCCCACCAAATCGGGCCGGTCACTCCTAGCATCGGATGGATGGTCGCGTGGCCGCGACGCCGGAACTGGCCGGATCCTGGCCGTGTTGGCGGCGGTTCTGGCCGAAGGGGATGGGCATGACCGAGGTCGACCTGGTCCGCGAGTTCATCACTCTGCGCCGCGGCCGCGGGCTGCACCGGGCGGACGTGCATCGGCGCATCGGCCGGGCGGTGGCGCGCTGGGCCGACATCCCGGCCGACTGCGGCGGCGCTGACGTGCGGCGGCTGGTCAACCAGGCCATCGGCCGGCTGGCGGAGGTGGACCTGCTGCCGGAGGACCGCCGAATCGTGCTGGTGGCACTCGGGTTGGACCGCGAGTTGCACGCCGCGACACTGTCAAGGCGCACCTCGCTGCTGGCCGCCGACCAGCGGCTGTCCGAGCGCACCGCCCGCCGCCGCGTCGACGACGCGTTCGTCAAGCTGGCGCAGGTGATCGCCAAGCACGTCGACCAGCAGGACCCGGAGCGCGGCTGGGCGGTGCGCCGATTACGGGTGCTGGTCCGGCTGGACCGCCCGGCGCCCGAGGTGATCGAGGAGCGCACCGTCGTGGCCACCCGCGACGGGCTGGACCACATCGTCGCCCGGTTCAGCGTGCCGCGCCGGCGGGACGGGGCCGACATCGACCGCGAGGTGGACGCCGACATCCAGCACGGGGTCCGCATCGTCGAGTCGAAACGCTTCGGGGCCAACCACTTCTGGTACCTGCTGGCGCTGCCGCGGCCGCTGGCCTGGAACGAGGCGCACACCTACACCATCGTGTTCCAGGTCCGGGACGGGGAGCCGATCGCCGACCACTACGTGTTCAACCCGCTGGTCAGCTGCTCGCTGTTCGAGACGAGGGTCCGCTTCGACGCCGCCCGCCGGCCGGTCGCGGTGTGGCGGACCGACCGGGCCGTGCCGCGCACGCTGCCGCACCGGGGCGTGCCGGACGGGCCGCTGCTGCCGCTGGACGGCGCGCACGAGGTCGAGGCCGTCTTCGACGATCCGGAGCAGGGTTTCAGCTACGGCGTGAGCTGGCGGTACGAGTCCGACTAGAGGCCGAGCAGGCCGTCGATGCCGGTGACCCGCATGACCTTGAGCAGATGGGGCTGGGGGTTGGCCACGCTGAACGCGATGCCGCGCTGTTCGGCGGCCTGGCGGCCGGAGAGCAGGACGCGCAGGCCGGTGGAGTCCATGAAGGAGACCGCGGTGAGATCGATTCTCACGGCGTGCGCGCCGGCGGTGGACACGGCCGTGGTGACCGCCTCCTCCAGGCTCGGCGCGGTGCCCAGGTCCACTTCGCCGGACACGGCGAGGACCACGGTCTCCGTTCCTTCGCTGCTGATTCGCACCCGGCAACCCTACTTGCGTCCGAACAGGTGACGCAGCGCCGTGTCCAGGTCCGGGTGTCGGAACACGACTCCGGCAGGTGGCGTAGCGATCCGGTCGGGGGTGTAGGCCGCCGGCAGGTGTGCGGTGAAGTCCTTGCGCGGCAGGGGATTCGGCGACACGGCGTCGATGTCGCCGCGGATGTCGGCAAGCAGCGCGAACAGGAAAACGCCGGCCAGATCGTCCAGTGAGATCCAGTTCACCAGACGGTCGCCGGAGGCCAGCAGCGGCACCCGGGGACGGACCAGGCCGCCGGCGGGGTAGCTGACCCGAGCCGTGCGGTCACCAACCGTCACCTTGCCGGTGGTGAGGTCGACGCTGGCGTCGCCGTGGGTGACGAGGCGATGGCCGCCGGTGGTGAGCAGCGCCTTGAGCGTCTCCGCGACCGCCGGATCACCGCCGGTGACCGAGACGGCGAGCCGCGGACCGTTCAGGCGGTGGTGCAGGGCGAGGTCGCCGGCCAGCTGCCGATGCCGGTAGCGGAACATCCGGTACAGCCTGACATCGACGAACGGGGCCGCGAAGGCGGCGAGCGGCAGGTCGTAACTGATCTCGTCCACCAGTTCGGTGCCCAGCGGCACCTCGAAGAACCGGTGACGGTGCGTCCACGATCGGAACGGTCCGTGCTCCTGGACGTCGATGAACTCGTGCGGCGGCTGGTAGCCGGTGTGTCGGGCCACCCATCGTGGTCGCAGCGGCCCCGGCACGGCCAGCTCCATCACGGCGCGTGACCCCTCGGTGAGGGCCGGCGCCTCGGTCACGATGCGCACCGGCTCCCACGGCGGGGTCAGCCGCCGCATCGCGCCGGGGCGCTCGTGCCAGCCGTACACCTCCTCCACCGGGTAGGGGAAGGTCGTGCTGAACACGAACGTCTCCATGCACCCCAGTCTGCTACGGCAGCAGCAGGTTCACATCACCGAACTCGTGCCACAGGTAGCCCGCCCGCACAGCTTCGGTGTAGCAGGCCAGCAGCAGCGGCTCGGCGGCGATCGCGGCCAGCATGTCCAGGTGCGAGGCCATCGGCTCGTGGAAGCCGGTGAGCAGCCCGTCCACCACCCGCACGCCCCGTTCCGGCGTGATGACGAGGTCGGTCCAACCCTTGGCCGCCACCACCCGGTCGCCGTCCACGGCGCTCTCCAGGGCCCGCACGGCGGTGGTGCCGACGCCGACGATCCGGTTGCCGGCGTGCCGGGCCTGGTTGACCAGGCGGGCGGTGGTCGCCGACACGGAGAACCGCTCCGGGTAAGGACGTTCGTGCGCCTCGGGGGAGGCGACGCCGGTGTGCAGCAGGATCGGCGCGAACTGTACTCCCGCGTTCACCAGCCGGGTGACGATGCGGTCGGTGAACGGCCGGGACGCGCTGGGCATCTCGGCGCTGCCCGGATGCTCGGCGAAAACCGTCTGGTAGTAGGGGAGCGGCCAGGAGCGCGGCACGTAGCCGTAGCGGATGGGTGTGCCGTGGTCGAGCAGATACCTTGGCACGGAAGGAACATCGAACACGGCCGTCCACAGGCGACCCCGCGAGTACGGCTCCAGCAAGGTGACCGTCGCGCCGCCGAGGAGGTCGTAGCGCTGCCCGGAGACGCCGTCCGGGAACGGGCCGTCGGCGGAGCGCAGTTCGATCAGCCAGCTGCCGTCGGGTTGTTGTGTCGACACGTGCAGGCGCAGGTCGGCGTTCAGCACCGGGAGCGCCGCCGGCATCGTGGCCGAGGTGTTGACCACCAGCACGTCGCCCGGCGTCAACAGGGTCGGCAGCTCGTCGAACCGGTGATGGCTGATCTCGCCGGACGCCCGCCTGCCGACCATCAACCGCACGCCGTCGCGGGTCAGCCCCCGAGCCTCGGGCGGCTCGTGCGCCTCCAGCTCCGCGGGCAGTGTGAAGTCCACTGTCGCTGTCATCGCTCACTCCAGATCATCACGGTCGCCCCGGCCGGGCCGCGCACCTCGAAGCCGTAGTGGCCACGGGGATAGCGACCCGGACCGCGCACCAAATCCTCGGATCGCAGGGCGGCGTAGGCCTCATCGACCTCGGCGTCAGTCCCCAGCTGCAGTGCCAACGGCGCGACCTTGTCCGCCGCCTGGGCCAACTCCACGTAGGCGCCGTCGGCGGCCCGCAGCACGACCCCGTCCTCGAAGCGATCCACCTCGGACAGTCCAAGTCGGACTGTGTAGAACGCCCTGGCCGCGTCGAGGTCGTCCACCTCGTACGGCAGCCACAGGGCGACCGGCTTCACAGCCGGACCCGCCCGGACTCCGGGCGTTCGGTCAGCAGCTTGACGTAGGCCGGGACCACGGCCTCCGGCAGCTGCCGATCGCTGATGTCCTCGCCGGGAAAGGCGTCCTGGTGCATCTGCGTGCGCAGGTCGCCCGGGTCGACCACCCACACCCGCAGCGCCGGCGCCTCCACCGCCAGCACCTTGCCGATCTGCTCCAGGGCCGCCTTCGCCGAGCCGTACCCACCCCACCCGGGATACGGTTCGACGGCGGCGTCGGACGTGACAAGAACGACCGCGCCGTCCCGGGCCAGCAGCGTCGGCAGCGCCTGCTGGGTCAGGGCCAGCTGGGCCAGCACGTTCACCTCGTACACCTCGCGCAGCCGGTCCAGCGGGAAGTCCGACAGCGGCGGCAGCGGGCTCGGCCCCAGCACGCCGGCGTTGTTGACCAGGAGGTCCAGCCCGCCCAGCTCCTCGGCCGCGGCGACCAGTTCGGCCCGGTGGCCGGCGTCGGTGATGTCGCCGGGGATCGCCCGGACCGGTCCGTCCAGTTGGTCGGCGGCGGTGCGCAGGTCCTCGGCCCCCCTGGCGTCGAGGACCAGGCTCCAGCCGGCGTCGGACAGGCCGTGGGCCAGGGCGAGCCCCAGTCCGCGGGACGCGCCGGTGATGATCGCGACGGGCATCCCCGTCACCTCCTCGGTGTCGTTTGTGCTCGGTTTCGACGCTAGGCAGCCGTGGGCGCGTCGCCATCGGGCTGCCGGTCCGAGCGGTCTACGACCTTGGACCTAGGACCGCCGCCCGATCCGCCGGTGCGCCGCAGTGGGTACGGTTGGCGCATGGGCACCTGCGACCGGGAAGAGCTGCGTGAGCTGAGCGCGGCCGTGCTGGCCGTGACCGCGCGGCGGTCGGTCCGCGAGGTGCTGCAGACGATCCTCACCTCGGCGCGGCGGCTGCTGGACGCCCGCTACGCGGCGCTGGGCGTGCCGGACGAGAACGGCTCGTTCGCCGAGTTCCTGGCCGACGGCATCAGCGACGAGCAGTGGCGGGAGATCGGGCCGGTGCCGCGCCAGCACGGACTGCTCGGCGTGCTGCTGCGCGACCCGAATCCGGTGCGGCTGCGGGACATCCGGGAACATCCGCAGTTCGACTGGTGGCCGGCGGCGCATCCGGTGCTCACCGACTTCCTTGGCATGCCGATCACCGACGGGGACGAGATCCTCGGCGAGCTGTTCCTGGCCAACAAGAACACGCCCGGCGGCTTCAGCGCCGAGGACGAGGAGCTGCTGCGGCTGCTGGCCGCGCACGCCGCCATCGCCATCGTCAACGCGCGGCTGTACGAGCGCAGCCGGGAACTGTCCATTGTGGCCGAACGCAACCGGATCGCCCGCGAGCTGCACGACGCCGTGACGCAGAAGCTGTTCTCCCTGCGGCTGACCGCCGACGCGGCGGCGGCCCTGGTCGACCGTGATCCGGCGCGGGCGGCCGTCGAGCTCGGCACCGTGCGACGGCTGGCCGGCGAGGTCAGCGACGAGCTCCGGGCCGTGGTGGTCGGGCTGTTGCCGGTCGACCTGTCCGGTGACGGCTTGGACACCGCCCTGCGCAAGCAGGCCGAGCTGCTGGACCGGGTGCACGAGGCCGATGTGGCGTTCGTCGGCTGCCCGGTGCCGAAGCTGACGTCCGCGCGGCGGGAGGCGCTGTACCGGATCGCCCAGGAGGCCCTGCACAACGCGCTGCGGCACGGCCGGCCGGGGCGGGTTGAGATCGACCTGGCGTCGTCCGACGGGCAGGTAGTGTTGCAGGTCAGGGACGACGGCGTCGGCTTCGATCCGGCGCGGTCCGAGCAGGCGGCCCGCAAGCTCGGGCTGTCCTCGATGCGGGAACGGGCCCGGAGCGTCGGCGGCCGGATGGCCGTGACGTCGACGCCCGGCGGCGGCACGACCGTGCGGGTGGAGGTGGCGACCGGTGGCTGAGCTGATCAAGGTGTTGGTGGTGGACGATCATCCGGTGGTCCGGCAGGGGCTGCGCACCTTCCTCGACCTCCAGGACGACATCACCGTCGTGGGCGAGGCGGCCGACGGGCAGTCCTGTGTGGACGCTGCCGATGCCCTGCGGCCGGATGTCGTGCTGCTGGACCTGAAGATGCCCGGCAGCGGCGGAGTCGAGGCCCTGCACGGGCTTCGCGCCGCCGGCAACCCCGCCCGGGTCCTGGTGATCACCAGCTTCACCGATCCGGTGGCGGTGCTGCCGGCCGTACGCGCCGGCGCCGCCGGCTATGTGTACAAGGACGTCGACCCGCCGGCGCTGGCCGCGGCCATTCGGGCCGTGCATGCCGGGCATGTGCTCCTGCACCCCGACGTCGCCCGGCTGCTCGCCGCCGGTGAGGCCCAGCCCTCAGGCGTGCACCTCACCGGCCGCGAGCGTGAGGTTCTCGGCGAGCTGGCCCGGGGTCGTTCCAACCGGGAGATCGCCAAGTCCCTTGTCCTGTCGGAGAAAACCGTCAAGACCCATGTCAGCGCCATATTGTCGAAGCTCGGCGTGCAGGACCGCACGCAGGCGGCGCTCCATGCCGTGCGCACCGGCCTGTTGGACTAGTTCCGCGTCAGTAGCACCCGATAGGCGTTGGACCAGCCGTGCTTTCGTCCCCACGGCGCGATCAGTTGGTCGCCGATGAACGCCAGCACCATCATCGGCACGGTGAGCACCATGCTGGCCTTGCGGAGTAGCTTGCGCAGGCCGCTGGGCGGCTTCGGCTGCCACGGCACGTCGTCCCCGCCGATGAACCGGTTGGACCACAGCATCGCCGCGGCGGCCATGTCCATCGCGGAGTGCGGCTCGCCCCGCTGCTCGTCCACCACCGTGAACCCGACTTCCTCGGCCGCCGCCCGCAGATTGGCGATGGGCATGAGGTTGAGGTGCTGGGGCTGCAACCACGGCATCCAGTACTTGCCCAGCACGCGGCCCCACTTGCACTCGGGGTCGGGCAGCTCGATGACCAGATACCCGCCGGGAGCCAGCACCTCGGCGGCGGCGGCCAGCTCGGCCTTGGGGTCGAGGGTGTGCTCCAGATAGTGGAACATGCTGAGCACGTCGTAGTTTCCGGCGAGTTCGGCGGTCATTTCCGGGAAGTTGCCCCGAAAGCCGCGGGTGATCCAGCCGTGCTCGGCGGCCAGCTCGACGCCGGCGCTCATGTCCAGACCGTGGAACTCGGTGTCGGGCAGCGCCTCGGCGGCGGCCCGGCAGAAGTGGCCGTGCCCGGTGCCGACGTCCAGCCAGCGCTTGGCCGCGTGGTGCTTGGTGAGCAGCGAGGCCCGGTCCTTGAGGTTGGCGGAGTTGCCCTCGAACATGTCCGCCATCTGCTTCTCGCCGAGACCGTCGTAGCAGTCACGGTAGTAGAACTCCAGGCCGGCCAGGCTCAGCCGCGGGTTCTGGAAGATGTGCCGGCAGTCGGCGCACTGGGACAGCTCGAACCGGCCGGGCTTGTGCTGCAACAGGTCCACGGTGCGCAGCCGAGTGGTCAGCCGCGTGCCGCCGCACCACGGGCAGTCGTCGCGGCGGGGCTCGAAGAAGCGGTCCAGCCCGGCCGCGATGTCGGCCTGGTACTGGGGTCGCCGCGCGGCGACAGGATCCGTCTCCGGCAGGGAGGAAGCGGTCATGGGCCGCAGCGTAGCGGC
The DNA here is from genome assembly GCF_018263855.1 of Kutzneria sp. CA-103260. Lineage (GTDB taxonomy): Bacteria > Actinomycetota > Actinomycetes > Mycobacteriales > Pseudonocardiaceae > Kutzneria. Next base: position 661,992 of record NZ_CP073318.1, read on the forward strand.
GATCAACCTCCGTTGTCAGCGCGCCGACGGTCGTAAAAACGGGCCGCTCGGGCCCGGTTGGCACACGAGGTCTTGCAGAACTCCTGGCGGCCGTGGGTTTTCACGAAATACCGGACGCAGCGCGGCGCGGTGCAGGCGGTGAGCTTGTCCCGGTCGGGCCCGGCCAGGAACTCGATGGCCGATCGGGCGTATCCGGCGAGCAGCCGGGCCCGGGCGTCCTCGCGCACGGAGCGAAGGCTGGCCAGGGGCTTGTCCGACCAGGAAAGTTGTGGCGCGACCGGATCCAGCGCGGCCGCGTTGTTCACGACGGACAACGCCTCGTCCACCGGCATCAGGCGGCGGGCGTCGGCCGGGCTGGGCGGGCCCGGCCGGACCGCGCGGGCGAACAACGCCCGGATCGCCCGCCGTAGGGTGATCAACTCCGACCGTAGTTCCTCGTCGATGTCGGCCCGCCACCGCCGCGCCGCCTCGGCGGTCTCAAGATCGTCGGCCACGCCGCCGTGACCGTCGTGGCGGATCGTGCTCGCCAGCTCCAGCGCTTCCATCCCGCTTGACCGCCTCCTCGCCGACACCCTAGCGTGCCTAACGGTAAACATGTGAAATACCGTTGGGGGGACCTGGAGTGGCACTGTTCGCGCAGATCAGCGACCTGCACCTGGACGGCACCGAGCGCGCTGCGGAGCGCGCGCGGCGCACGGTCGACTACCTGAACGGCCTGGCCCGTCCGGTCGACGCCCTGCTGGTCACCGGCGACATCGCCGACCACGGCACCGAGGCCGAGTACGAGGAGGTCCGGGAACTCCTGGCCACCGTCAAGGTTCCGGTGCTGCCCTGCCCGGGCAACCACGACGTGCGCGGCCCGTACCGCAAGGCGCTGCTCGGCGACGAGCCCACCGGCGGCCCGATCAACCGCCGCCATCACGTGGCCGGCGTGAACATCCTGATGGTGGACGGAACCGTGCCGGAGCAGGGGCACGGCTATGTCGACGACGAGACCGTCGACTGGATCCGCGACCAACTGCGCGACGACGACACGCCGACCCTGATCGCCCTGCACCACCCGCCGGCCCGGATGTACGAACCGGTCCTGGACACCATTCTCCTGCACGAACCCGACCGCCTGGCCGCCGTCGTCGAGGCCTATCCCCAGGTGATCGCCGTGCTCACTGGTCACGCCCACACCGCCTGCGCCACGACTTTCGCCGGCCGGCCGCTGATCGTCGCGCCGGCGGTCACCTTCGCGGTGCGGCTGGAGTGGGAGGGCGGCACGCACGACAACTGGGATCAGCCGCCGGGCGTGGCCTTCCATGTGGTCGACGGCAATCGCATCACCACGCACTTCCGAGTGGCGTGATCCAGCCGTACGCCGTGGCCGGCTTCCTGGCGGCGGTCTTCCCGATCACCGCCACCCCCGGCGCCAGCGTCGCCCTGCTCATCCAGGGCGGCCGGCGCCGGGCCCTGCCGGTCATCTGCGGCACCATCACCGGTCTGTACGTGCACGCAACCCTTGCCGTGCTTGGGTTGTCGGCCATCGTTTTGCAGTCCAGCGAAGCCTTCGCCGTGGTCCGCATCGTCGGCGCCGTCTACCTCGTCGGTCTCGGCCTGTGGACCTGGTTCTCCACCGGCACAGCGAAACCGAAACCGAAGTCGGAGCCGACCTACGTCAGAGCCTTGCTGGCCAACGTGCTCAACCCCAAGGCCGCCTCCATCTACCTCACCCTGGTGCCGCAATTCGTGACCCCGCAGGAGAATCTGGCCGTCCAGATCTACGTTCTCGTCACCGCCCACGCCGTGCTGGCCGTGGTCTGGCTGTCCCTGTGGGCCTTCTTCTTGGGCAAGCTGCCTCGCAAGGAAGCGTTCCGCCGCTGGACAAAACGCGTCACGGCGGTGGTTCTGGTGGCGCTGGGGGTTCGGGCCGCGGCTACCTGACCCGGTCCAGGATCCGGCCGGCCAGGTCGATGGCGTGCTCGACGTCGCGGGCCCGGTCGCGGAAGGTCAGGTCCACGAAGGCGTGGTCGATGGCCGCGTCGCGGGACCGCAGCAGCACGTCGGCGATGCTGTCCACGGAGTCGCCGGCCTTGGTGTTGATCCGCAGGATGAAGTCGACGTCCTCGGGCCGGCGGCCGGCCTGCGCGGTGCCGGCCCGGACCTGGGCCAGCATGCCGGTGTACACGGCCGGGTCGAAGTGGCCGGGGAACGCGGCCGGGATGATGCCGTCGGCGCGGCGGGCGGCCCGCTTGATGCCGGCCGGGGTGAACGACGGCAGGTAGATCGGGATCCGCCGCCGCACCGGCTTGACGTCGACGTAGCTGGCCGGCGTGGCGGTGAACCGGCCCTTGTGCGCCACGGGATTGGTGGTCCAGTACGCCTCCAGCGCGTCGAGGCATTCGTCGAGCCGGGCCCCGCGCTCCCCGTACGGCACGCCGACACTCTGGAACTCCTCGGGCATCCAGCCGGCCCCGAGCCCGGCGATCAGCCGCCCGCCGCTGAACCGGTCGACGGTGGTCAGCGACCGGGCCAGCAGCGCCGGGGCGTACCAGGGCGCGATCAGCACGCTGGTGCCCAGCAGTGGCCGGCTGGTCACCGCGGCGGCGATCGTCAGCGTGGCGAACGGGTCGAGCCCGGCCCGGAACTCGTCGGGGATGCCGTCCTCGCCGGGGTAGTTGATCTCGGGGTGCACCGGGGCGAGCAGCCGGTCACCGACCCAGAGGCTGTCCGCCCCCAGCTTCTCGGCCTCCCGGGCGAACCGCGCGATGCCCTCCGGGCGGTGCGAGTGCGAGCCGAACTGCGGCAGGTTGAAGCCGATCCTCACGTCTGCTCCCTCGATTCAACATAGGTAACTATCGTCAATATATACACCTACGGCCGATGTAGGATCCACGATGTGCGCACCTACAACTCGCCCCGGCGCAAGGACGCCGCGGAGGCCACCCGCGCGGCGATCCTGGAGGCGTCGCGCCGGCTGTTCGTGAGTGAGGGCTACGAGAAGGTGACCGTCGCGGACATCGCGAAGGCGGCGCGGGTGGCCGTGCCCACCGTCTACGGCAGCACCGGCGGCAAGGCGGCGATCCTGGAGGCGGTGCTCAAGCCGGCGGTCGAGGACCCCGTCGTCGGGCAGACGCTGGCCGCGGTCGCGGCGACCGACGACCCGGCCGAGATTATCGCGGCCGTCGCGGCCGGCACGCGACAGAACCATGAGCGGCACTGGGATCTGGTCTGGGCCCTGTACCGCCACGCCCTGGCCGAGCCGTGCGCGGTGGCCCTGAACAACGAGGCCAGGGAGTCCTACCTGGCCGCGCTGGCGGCGGTCGTGGACCGGTTGGTGGCCCTGGACGCGCTGAAGCTGGACCGCGACGAGGCCGTGGACGTGCTCTGGTTCTACCTCGGCCGCCCCGGCTGGCACATCATGGTCGGCGACCGGGGCTGGGACTTCGACCGGGCCGAGGTGTGGCTGTCGGCCCAGGCCCGGCAGGCGCTGCTCAGAACTCCGTGTTGATGATCGCTTCCACCAGCGTCTCGCCGACCGGGGTCAGCGTGACGGCGTCCTCGGACAGCACGGCCAGGCCGCGGTCGGCCAGCGACCGGAACCGCGAGGCCCACGGCTCGTCGCGCAGGGAGTGACCGAAACGGTTGCGATGCAAGGAATCCCGCAACGGCTGCAACGACGTCAGCGCCATCTTCACGGCCCGGGTCTCCTGGCCCTCCGGCGAGAACGACGCCGCCGAGCCGAGCGGCACCCGGCCGGCCTCCACGGCGGCGGCGTAGGTCTGCCAGTTGACGTCGGTGATCGCCTCCGACCGGCGGCAGCTCGAACTGCCGCCCAGCCCGATGGCCACCTCGGCGTCCTGCCGGTCCTGGTCGACCATGATGGACTTCCACTTCTCCGGCCCGATCCCGCCGGCGGCGAAGTACATCGTCGGATGCTCGACGTAGCCGGCGGCCCGCAGGCCTTCGGTCAGCACGGCCCGCATCTCGTACTGCTCGTCGAGAGTGGGCCAGAAATGCCCGTCCCGCGCCAACTTCGCCCGGTAGCTGTCGACCTGCCAGGCGGCCGGCTTCTCGCCGGCGACGCCGGTCCGCGTCTCGGCGTACGACTTGAGGTGCAACTTGGTGCACACCACCGAGTTCACGCCGGTCTCCAGCACGACATCGAGATCCCGCCGCACGCTGTCCACGGTCTGGTCCAGCAGCCCGTACATCAGGTCGATGCTGATCCGCTCGAACCCGACGCGCTGCGCCTCCCGGATGAAGTCCACGCACATCTGCGATGTGTGCTCCCGGCCGCACAGCTTCAGCACCGGGTCGTCGAACGACTGCACACCGCAGGACAGCTTGGTGCAGCCCAAGGAGGCCAACAACGCCAGCTTCTCGGTGGTGAAGGTGCTCGGGTCGCCCTCGAACCGGACCGTGGTCTCCGGCCCGAAGTTGAAGTTCGACCGGTAGAAGTCCAGCAGCCGTGCGATGTCCGCCGGCGGCAGCAGTGACGGCGTGCCACCGAAAACGTTGAACTCGCCGATCGGCGCGGACGACAGCGACGGCACCTTCTCCAGCCACAGCTGGGCTTCCCGCATGTTCCACTCGGCCCACTGGGTCAGCTTGCCTGGGTCGCCCTTGACCAGCACCACCGGGTACTGGCAGAACCGGCAGCGGTAGGCGCAGGTCGGGATGTACGACCACAGGTGGATGGGCGCGGTGTCGCGCAGCTGTTCGTCCAGGTCGGCCAGGAAAGCGTCGGGGGAGTAGTCCGGGGTGTCGCCCGGGAACACGTGGGCGCCGAACGGATCCCGCGTGACGTACTCCAGCAGGTGGGCATTCTCCTTCTCCAGCAAGGCATCCAGCATCAGAACACCCCGCCGTTGCCGAAGTAGTTGTGGGCCTCGCCGGACTCCCGGTCCTCGCAGTAGTAGCGCACGAACTCCTTGAACCGCTCCGGCGGCACCTCGTCGAAGCACTCGGGCAGCGGCGGCGGATAACCGATGTCCTCGCCGACGGTGGCCCGCAGCCGGGCGAAGAGCTCGTCGCGGAACTCGAAGTACAGCCGGTAGGACGGCGTCTTGTAGACGTGGATCGGGGTGAAGTCGACGACCCGCATCTCGTCGGCGATCTCCTCGATCCGGGCCCGCAGCCGCCGGGCCAGATCCGCGCCGAAGAACTCGACCACGTCCTCGGAGTCCACAAGGGACGGTGTGAGCAGCAGCGGCAGGATGGTGTTCTTCGGCGTGAAGTCCTTGATGGAGAACTCGTGCGCCTGCAGGGCTTCGGCCTCGGTCAGATCGATATCGCGGGTGCTGGCCCGCTCCGGGCGGATGTCCCGCATCACGATGATGCCGTCGTTGCCGTAGGCCCGGCCGGTGATCACCTCGTCGATGGCGTGATCCACCCGGCGCGGGTTGATCTCCACCCGGGCCGTCGGCGCGTACACGATGTCCTCGCCGGTGCCGCGCACCCGGATGCCGAAGTCCCAGTCGTCGGACAGGTGGTTGACGAACCGCCCGTTGTGCAGCTGGTAGAAGATCTCGACGCCGCCGACCTTCTCGTACACGTCCCGGTCGACCGCGAAACCCTTGCCGTCCGGGAAACCGCCGAACAGCGCGAAGGTCACCGCCCGGCAGCGCAGGGTGCGCTGGATGGCGTCCCACAGCCGCGGCCGCTCGGTGAAGTGCTCGTGGTTGTAGTAGTAGTCGCAGACACCGATGGCCGCCTTGTTGGCCTCCATGGTGCGGAACAGCTCCGGCAGCCAGCGCCGGTCCACCCGGCAGTCGGCGTCGGCCGAGACCAGGTAGTAGCGGGTGCCGGCGGCGCGGCCCAGACGCTTGGCCGCGAAGTCCATGCCGGCCTTGCGGGCGCAGGCCACGCCCTGCTCCGGCTCGTCGAGCAGGTGGATCATCAGATCCGGGTGCTCGGCCGCGAAGGCCTGGGCCACGGCCACCGTGTCGTCGGTGGAGTTGTTGTCCACCAGCACCACGTCGTACAGGTCCTTGTCGAGCTCCTGCTCGTACAGGCTGGCCAGCACGGTCGGCAGGTTGCGCGCCTCGTTGAACACCGGCAGCACTACCGACAGCCGGGTCCGGGTGGCCAGCATGTCGTCGACCAGCTGCTCGGTCCGGTCCCGGCCGAAGTGCTGCCGGCCGATCCGGTGGTTGTGTTCCGCCATGCGCGCACGCTTCCCTTCGTCCAGCAGCAGTTCGGCGACACTGTCCACAAAGGAGTCATCGGGCAGGTCGGCGGTCAGCACCGGGGCCTGGAACCCGAGGTGGCCGTACACCGTGTGGTACAGCTCGTAGTCGCTGGTCAGGTAGGGCACCCCGGAGGCGATCGCCTCGCCGATCGGGTTGCCGTAGCTCTCGTAGTCGTAGGAGGTCAGGAACGACACCAGCGTCGCCTCGGCCAACAGGTCCCGGATCGAGTACGACCGGCCGCTGCGCACCTCCCGTGGCGCCAGCCGGCCGCCGAAGATCATCCGGTCGGTGACGCCCAGGCGATCGGCCAGCCGCAGCAGGTTCTCGTGCTCGACCGGATCCTCCGCGGGATCGCCGGCCACGAACAGGTGGGCGCCCGGCAGCTGGGCGATCAGGTGCAGGTCACGGTCGATGCGCTTCTGCGGGATCACCCGGGTGCAGCGGGCGATCAGCGGCACGCCCTCCGGAATCCCGAAGTGCCGGCGGAACCCGGGGTTCGGGGTAGTCGGCGTGTGGTCGAAGGTGTTGGGCAGCACGGCGATCTCGCGCAGCCCGGGGGCCCAGGAGAGCGTTTTCCGCTTGGCCTCGTCGTGCAGGGCGACGTACTGGATGTGCGGCGAGTCGGCCGGCCGCGTGGCGTGCGGATACGGGTAGCGGCCGTACTTTCCGGTGCCGGGCTCGCTCTGCCACATCAGGTCGTGGTCGCGCCACAGCACGAACCGGCCCAGCCCGGCCGCCCGCCCGTAGCGCTCGATGGCCAGGCACAGCGCCCGGGTGTAGGTGATGTTCTCCGGCAGCGTGCCGTTCTCCACCACCACGAACGTCACCTCGGCCCGCTGCCAGGCGGCCACGATCCGGTCGGCGATCCGCTCGGCCAGCGCCGTCACCCGGGGCAGCAGCTCGGTCCGCCCCGCGCCGACCACCTCGCGCAGCACCGCCGACACGAACTCCGCGTCGTAGCCGTCCAGGCCGGTCAGGTCCACCCGGTCCAGCCGCACCCACTCCGGCAGCGCCGAGGACTCCTCCCGATACGGCCGGAAGAAGGCGTTCTTGTCGGCCTTGATGTCGTAGCCAAGATCCAGGCGCACCCGGAAACCCCGGTCGCGCAACACCGATGCCGTCTTCACGAACTCGACGACGAGTCCGGAGATCGGGGTCGCGTCGAACGAGATTCCCCACAGCACCGACATGTCCTGCACGTTAACGCCGGGTGGGGCCACGTCGACCGTCTACCCAACCAGGTCTGCCCGGAATCCTCCTTCCAGCTGCGCCCACCGGACTCACCCACTAAGCTGCCCCCGCGAGTCCCGCTCTCAGGCAACTGAATGTCGAGTTCCGAAACTCGACACATGGTTGCCCGAGCGCGGGACTCGCGAGTTTGAGAGTATGCGGCGTGACTACGTGGTACCGCCGGATGGCTCCCCGGGCCATGCACGAGACACATCGGGTGTCGACGCCGTTGGAGCTGTTCTTCGACCTGTGCTTCGTCGTGGCTGTCTCGCAGGCGGCGGGGCAACTGCACCACGCGCTCGGCGGCGATCACCTGGGCGTCGGCGTCCTGCACTACGTGATGGTGTTCTTCGCGGTGTGGTGGGCGTGGATGAACTTCAGCTGGTTCGCCTCGGCCTACGACACCGACGACGGCGTCTACCGGGTGACCACGCTGGTGCAGATCACCGGCGTGCTGATCCTGGCCGCCGGCATCCCCCGGGTGTTCACCGACGACGACTGGCGGATCATGATCGCCGGTTACGTGGTGATGCGGCTGGCCATGGTGGCCCAGTGGCTGCGCGCCGCCCAGTCCGACCCGGAGCGCCGCCGGTGCGCCCTGCGCTACGCCGGCGGCATCTTCGCCGTGCAGATCCTGTGGGTGCTCTGGCCGTTGCTGCCGATGTGGCTGTTCGTGCCCTTCGGCCTGCTGGAGGTGGCCATCCCGGTGTGGGCCGAGCGGGTCGCGCAGACCACCTGGCACCCGCACCACATCACCGAGCGCTACGGCCTGTTCACGCTGATCGTGCTGGGCGAGTCGGTGCTGGCCGCCACCACCGCCACCCAGGCGGCGCTGGACTCCGGCCACGGCGTCGGAGACCTGGTCGCCCTCGCGGCCGGCGGCCTGGTCATCGTCTTCGGCATGTGGTGGCTGTACTTCGACCGCCCCGCCCACTACCTGCTGACCTCGCTGCGTACCTCGATCTTCTGGGGCTACGGCCACTACGCCGTGTTCGCCGCGGCTGCGGCCGTCGGCGCCGGTCTGGCGGAGGCTGTGCAGGCGCACGACCACATCGGCTGGGCCATCGCCGCGCCGGTGGCGGTCTACGTGCTCAGCCTCTGGGTCCTCCAGGTGCGGCCCCGCAAGGAGTACCTGGTCGACGCCACCCACCTGGCGGCGGTCGTGCTGATCCTGCTCACACCGCTGACGCCGTGGCCGGTGCCGGCCACTGCCGTGGTGGTGGTCGTGCTGGTGGTGGTCAGCGTGGTGCTGGGGCAGCGGTCGATTCTCGAACGACCAGAGCGGTCGGCACTGTGACCACGGTCCGCGGCTCGGCCGGGCCGAAGGCCAGCTCGATCGCCTTGCGCCCGATCTCCTCCAGCGGCACGTGCACGGTCGTCAAGTTCGGCCACAGGTCCACCGCGGTCGGCAGATTGTCGTAGCCGGCCAGCGACACGTCGTCCGGCACCCGGAGCCCAGCTGTCCGCAGCGCGTGCGCGGCGCCGGCCGCGACCAGGTCGTTGGCCGCCAGCACGGCGGTGAACTCGCGGCCCTCGGCCAACAGCCGGGTCACCGCCTCCCGGCCTGCCTGCCGGCTGAAGTCGCCGTGCACGATCAGGTTCTCGACCGGCTCCACGCCGGCATTGGCCAGCGTCGTGCGGAAACCGGCCAGCCGGGCCGTGGTGGTGGTCCGGTGGTCCGGGCCGGTGATGTAGGCGATGCGCCGGTGGCCCAGCTCCAACAGGTGCCGGGTGATCGCCGCCGAGCCGCCCTCGTTGTCGATCTGCACCACGTCGCCGGGCGCGTCGTCGCCGGGGGAGGGCCGCCCGCACAGCACGAGCCGGGTGCCGGTGCTGCGCAGCCCCTTGGCCCGAATGGTCGCCTCGGCCAGGTACTCCTCGTCCTCCGGGGCCGCGCCGACCAGGATCACGGCGTCGGCCCGGTGCCCGCGCATCAGCTCCAGGAACGCGAACTCCTGGGTGGGATCGCCCTCGGAGTTGCAGATCACCGACAGCCGGCTGGTCTCCGCGGCCGCGCCCTGGATGCCCCGGGCGATGCCGGCGAAGAACGGGTCGGAGGCGTCGTTGAGCACCACGCCGACGATGCCGCTGGTGCTGTGCAGCAGGGCCCGGGCGTGCGCGTTGACCACGTAGTCGAGCTCGCGCACGGCCTGCTCGACCCGCTGGCGTGTGCTCTCGGCGACCGGGTAGTTGCCGTTGAGCACGCGGGACACCGTGGCCGGCGACACGCCGGCTCTGGCGGCCACCTCGACCAGCGTGACGGGCATTCGGCTACCCCCGGGTTCGTCCTGTCAGAGCAGGTGATCACGGTAGCGTTGCACGACCTCGGCCAGCACCTCGGCCCCGTCGCGCGCCCACAGCCCGGGATTGAAGATCTCCACCTCGACCGGGCCGTCGTGCCCGGTGGCGTCGACCAGCTCGCGGATCTCCCGCAGCGGCACGTGCCCGTCGCCGAGCTGGCCCCGGCCCAGCAGCACGCCCTCGGGCAGCGGGGTGATCCAGTCGGCCACCTGGAACAGGGCCAGCCGGCCGGTCGCACCGGCCCGCCGCACCTGTGCGTCCAGTTCGGGATCCCACCACGAGTGGTAGGTGTCCACGACCACGCCCACCTGCTCGGCCGGGAACGGCAGCGCCAGGTCGATGGCCTGGCCCAGGGTCGACACCACGCAGCGGTCCGAGCAGAACATCGGGTGCAGCGGCTCGATCGCCAGCGTGACGCCTCGGTCGCCGGCATACGGCGCGAGCACCGCCAGCGCGTCGGCGACCCGCTGCCGGGCGCCGACGAGGTCCCGGTCGTGGGCGCGCAGGCCGCCGGAGACGAGGACCAGTACTGGACAGTTCAGTTCAGCTGCCTCGTCGACGGCCCGCCGGTTGTCGTCGAGGGCCTTGGCCCGTTCCGACGGCTCGGCCACGGTGTAGAAGCCGCCCCGGCACAGGCTCGTCACCTTGAGCCCGGCGTCGCGGACCAGCCGGGCCGTGCGCTCAAGTCCGTACTCGGCAACGGGTGCACGCCACAGCGCCACCCCCGGCACACCGAGATCGACGCAGCCGGCGACCAGTTCCTCGACCGACCACTGCTTGATCGTCTCGCCGTTGATGCTCAGCCGCTGGAGATCGTTCACAGCAGCGCCGCCCGCTTCGCGGCCAGCTCCGGATCGGCGAACAGGTCCAGCTCGGCCGCCAGCTCATGACAGCGCAGCAGATGTTCGTGGGACCGCGCGGTCTCCAGCCCGCCGAGCATGGTGAAGTGGTCCTGGTAGCCGGCCAGCCAGGCCAGGAACACCACGCCCGTCTTGTAGAACCGGGTCGGCGCCTCGAACACGTGCCGGGCCAAGGGAACCGTCGGCTCCAGCTCAGCCAGGAAACCCTCGGTGTCCCCGGCGTCCAAAAAGGACATAGCCCGGCCGGCCACGGTCGCGAGCGGGTCGAAGACGCCCAGCAGGGCGTCGCTGTGGCCGTGCTCGTCGCCGGCGATCAGCCGCGGGTAGTTGAAGTCGTCGCCGGTGTAGCAGCGCACGCCCTCGGGCAGCCGGCGGCGCAGCGCGATCTCCCGGTCGGCGTCGAGCAGCGAGATCTTCACGCCGTCCACGTGGTCGGCGTTGGCCTCGATCACCGACAGGAACGTCTCGGTGGCCGCGTCCAGGTCCTCGCTGCCCCAGTAGCCGGCCAGCGCCGGGTCGAACATCGGGCCCAGCCAGTGCAGGATCGCCTTGCCCGACAGCTGGCCCAGCAGCCAGCCGTACACCTCGTGGTAGTCGTCGGCGTCCCGGGCGATGGCCGCCAGCTGCCGGCTGGCCATCAGGATCGGTTGCGCGCCAACACCTTCCACCACCGACAGCTGCTCGGTGTAGGCGGCGATCACCTCGTCCAGACCGGTCGGCGGCACGGTCAGCTGGTCGGTGCCGGCGCCGCAGGCGATCAGGCCGCCGTCGGCCTGCGCGTCGGCGGCGCTGCGACGGATCAGCTCGGCCGCGATCGGCCAGTCCAGGCCCATGCCGCGCTGCGCGGTGTCCATCGCCTCGGCCACACCCAGACCCTGCTGCCACAGGTGGCGGCGGAAGGCCAGCGTGGCGTCCCAGTCCAGCTTGCTGGCGTCGTCCGCGTCGGCGACGACGTGGGCGGCGGCGAAGATCGTCCGGGACATCACAGCGTCAGCTCCGGGATCTCGATCCGACGGCCCTCGGCCGCGGACCGCAGGCCCAGCTCGGCCAGCTGCACGCCCCGCGCGCCGGCCAGCAGGTCCCAGTGCCACGGCTCATCCAGCACCACGTGCCGCAGGAACAGCTCCCACTGCTCCTTGAAGCCGTTGTCGAACTCGGTGTTGTCCGGCACTTCCTGCCACTGCGCGCGAAAGTCCACCGGGGACGGCAGGTCGGGGTTCCACACCGCCTTCGGGGTGGCGGAACGGTGCTGCACGCGGCAGTGCCGCAGGCCGGCGACCGCGCTGCCCTCGGTTCCGTCCACATGGAACTCGACCAGCTCATCGCGGTTCACCCGGGTGGCCCAGGAAGAGTTGATCTGGGCCACGATTCCGTTGTCCAGCTCGAAAATCCCGTAGGCTGCGTCGTCGGCGGTGGCCTCGTAGGCGTTGCCCCGCTCGTCGAACCGCTGCGGGATGTGGGTCGTGGTAAGCGCTTGCACGCTGCGGACCGGGCCGAAGGTCTCGCGTAACACGTACTGCCAGTGGCAGAACATGTCGAGCACGATGCCGCCGCCCTGCTCGGCCCGGTAGTTCCAGGACGGGCGCTGGGCCGGCTGCCAGTCGCCCTCGAACACCCAGTAGCCGAACTCGCCGCGCACCGACAGGATCCGGCCGAAGAAGCCGCCGTCCACCAGCCGCTTCAGCTTGCGCAGGCCGGGCAGGAACAGCTTGTCCTGCACCACACCAGTCTTCACGCCCCGCTCGGCGGCCACCCGGGCCAGTTCCAGCGCGTCGTCGAGGGATTCGGCGGTCGGCTTCTCGCAGTAGACGTGCTTGCCGGCGTCGATGGCCGCCAGCACACCCTCGCGGCGGGCCGAGGTCACCTGGGCGTCGAAGTAGATCTCCACGTCCGGCTCGGCCAGGGCCTTGGCCACGTCCGTGGTCCAGCGCTCGATGCCGTGGCGCTCGGCGATGGCCCGGATCCGGTCCTCGTTGCGGCCGATCAGCACCGGCTCCGGCCAGATCACGGTGCCGTCGGCGACGGCCAGGCCGCCCTGTTCGCGGATGGCCAGCACGGACCGGAGCAGGTGCTGGTTGTAGCCCATCCGCCCGGTCACGCCGTTCATGGCCAGGCCGACGGTCCTTCGCGCCACTGCGACACCTCCGAGAGCCGGATAGAAAAGCCTTTCTATCGGCGAGATTAGGAGGTGGGTGCGGGGGTGTCAACAAGGACCACCCGCATGCGGAACCGGCTGGTGGTGGTCTCCGCGGCGTCGGCGGAGGGGTGGCCTTGCGGCGTCGTCGCTCGGGTGTCAGCCGGCGACCTTCTCCTCGGTCTTCTCCTCGGCCTTGCCCAGCAGGCGGGCGGTGAAGTCGCGCTGGGCCACCAGGACCCGCTCGGCCAGGGCGAAGTTGGCCTCGACGATCTCGGCCGGCTGCGGCAGGGCGGCGCCGAACGCGGTGACGGTCTTGGCGATGTCGTCGACGAAGGGCACCTTGCTCGGGTCGACGAGCGAGGTCAGGCGGGTGACGCCGTCGGCGACCGCGTCGCCGGTCCTCTTGACGGCGGCGACGTACTGGTCGCCGAACTGCTGGGTCATCTCGCTGTACGTGGTCATGGCAGTCTTCTCCTCAGAATTGTGTGACGTGATGAGGGCATGGCGGGGCCATGTCGGGTGGTGCGGGCGAAAGACGGGTCAGCTGTCGCCGACCATCGCCTTGTAGGTCTGGGCGAGCGCGGACTTCTGGGCCGGGCTCAGCCGATCGTCGGCGGCGATGGCCGCCAGCACGCTGGTCTCGGTGGGGGTCTCGTCGCCGTCCTGGTCGAGCCAGCCGAGCCGGCGGAACAGGTCGTCCGCGGAGATGCCCAGGCCTGCGGCGATCGACTTGAGCACCTCGGCTGACGGGCGGTACAGGCCCCGCTCGACCTGGCTCAGGTACGAGTCGGACACGTTGGTCACCCGGGCGAGGTGACGCAGCGAGAGACGAGCCACCTCGCGCTGCGCCCGGATGTACTTGCCGAGGTCGGAAAGCGCTTCGCTGTGCTGATCCGGCATCTCCGACCTCCCTCGCTCTGGTGTGACTCCAGTAGAGCACGGGGTGCGTGGTCCGTCAAGCACCTGCGAAGTGGCCTACGCAACGTGGGGGTGGAGGGCTTCTTGGGGTTGTCGATGGGGCATTGCTGGTGGGTCTTGGGGTGGATCGCTGGGTTGGCTCCGGGTGGATTTTGCGTGGAGCCTCTGGGCGATGGCATTCGAGGCAAAACGAGGGCAGGCTGTGCCTGCCTCGAATCGCGGACGAGCTTATGCCATCGCCCCCCTCCACGCAAAATCCGCCCTCCGGGGTTAGGGTTGGTTGTTGTTGCGTTTGGTGTTGCGGCTTGCGATTGTGGGTGAAGCGGGGATTCACCCGTTGGTGATTCGAGTTTGATCTTTGAGGGGCGTATTCTGGAGGTGTGGAGGAAATCGTCCGAGAGTTGGAGTCCATGGACCCTTCGGGGGCTGTGGTTGATCTGGTTCTGGGTGTTGATGTCTCCAGTCTCTCCGATGAGGAGAGGCTTACCCTGCTTGTTGTGACTCGTAAGGTGATGGCGGCTCTTCATTATGTGGAGCTCAATCTTGTTCACGAGATCGAGGACACGACTGAGATCGCCATGGCGGTTCATGAGCCGGAGCAATCCGTTGTCCGTCTGAAGGAGTACAGCGATGTCCTGGGCCGCCTGCCGCTGTGTGCGGAGCTGCTGCGGCGCGGGGAGATCGACGCTCGCCGGCTCAAGACGATCGACGACCGGGTGATCCATCTGACCAACCCCGAACTGGTCGCCCGGGTGGATCAGGCGATGGCGGATGTCGCACCTGGACTGACCCGGACCCAGCTGGCCCGCCGGGCCACCAAGGCCGTCGCTGAGGCCGACCCTCTCGGCTATGACCAGCGCCGCCAGAAGGCCCGCGAAGATCGTCGAGTGGTGTTCGTGCCGTTGCCGGATGGCATGGCGCAGCTGCGGATCACCCTGAACGCTCTCGACGCCCGCGAGGCCTACGACGTTCTCACCCAGGACGCCCGGGCCCTGGTCAAAGACGACCGCACCACCGACCAGAAACGAGCCGACGCCTTCCTCGACCGCTTCCTCGGCTACGGCATCGACCGCAAGGTCAAGGTCCACGTCACCATCTCCATGGAGACCCTGATGGGACTCACCGAGGAGCCCGCTCTCCTGGATGGCTACGGACCCATCGCCGCCGACTCCGCCCGTGAACTCGCCATGCACGGCCCCTGGCGCGGCCTTCTGCTCGACGAATACCACCGGGCCTCAGAACTCAGCCGAGAGCTCTACCGCCCCACCGCCAAAATCAAGGAGTTCGCCGAACTCAACGCCGGCGGCGTCTGCTCCGCCCCCGGCTGCGCCAGCCCCATCCAGGAACTCGACCACACCATCCCCTGGCCCAAAGGCGAAACCTCGGCCACCCGACTCAAGGGCTACTGCACCTGGCACCACCATCAGAAGCACGCCAACCACTCAGTGACTCTCGACCCCGACGGCACCCTCCACTGGGTCACCCCACAAGGCCGCCACTACACCACCACGCCCCACCAATACTGACCGCCGGTTCTTTGACAACTCCACAGCGAAGGGCTCCGCTGCAACCCCACCACCCACACCATCACCGCTGCCGACCCCTCCCCGACGACCTCCGCCAAGCACTCGACCGCATCCACCGCGCAGGTGCGCACCAACCTGAGGCAACTCAGGTCAATCACGCGGACTCGCAGATACAGAGTTGAAGCGGCGCGTCCCCGGCAAATGGTCGACCGGACCAGTCGCCGAAGCGCTCGACGAGCCGAAGGCCGCCGAGCGAGACGAGCAGCGGCAGCTCCTGCGGGAAGATGCTCCTGATTTCGAGCGGTGCGACGACGAAGTCGGGCTCGGAGTTGGTCGAGAGGTGCCACGTCCCGCGTGTGACCTGCGCGGACGCATCGTAGATCTCAGCGACATCGACGCTGACGTCGCCACGGTCAGGATCCATGAACGCCAACGATTCCCGGGTGCGCCGCATGCCATCGGCTTCGGCAAGCAGGCGCACGCTCGGGTTGAACACATCGAAGACGAACCGTGCTCCAGGTGCCAGGTGCCTTCGAACCGACCGGAAGCAGCTCACCAGGTCCTCGGCCTCATGCAGATGCAGGAGGGAATTGGCTGCGATGAACACGAAGTCGAATGTGCGGCCCAGGTCGAAGGCCCGCATGTCGCCCTGCATCCATTCCACCGCTACAGCGCGCTCGTTCGCCTTACGCTGAGCCGCGGCCAGCATGTCTGACGAGAAGTCCAGGCCGACGCACGGATGCCCGTCGGACGCGATGGGGATCAGCTTGTGCCCGGTGCCGCACCCGAGTTCTAGTACGCGCCCGCCCTGCCGATCGGCGCCGGTCCGGTAGAAGTCGACTGCGGGCTCGCCGCCCGGGAACATCAGGTCGTACAGCCTCGCGTGCGAGTAGAACGCTTCACTCATTAAGCGCCTCCTCCGCCCTGGTGCTGGCCAGGATCGCCCACTACTTGATCGCGTACTGGGTCGGGAGCTGCGAATCCCAGCTCGGGTGTGTTCTCGATAGTCAGCGCCGTGAGACTAGCTGGTGCAAGTCGGGATCAGCTACACATTTAACTCGCGATGTGGCGCGCAGGGTCACCGTAGTAGCGCGCCGCCGGATCGCCGCGCGCACTAAATGAGCCAGCTCAGGTATTGACGTTCCCCAGTCCCTCCGTCCGTCCAAAGCCCGCTTTAAACCCAACCCCCGCCCAACCCGCGCCGAACAACCAAACCCAGCCGCCCGCCCAACCCAGTCCCAACCCCTACCGGGCCGCGGCCGCCTTGAGCAACAGATTCAACTCGTCCACCAAATACGTCGCGAGGGTGTCGATGTCCGGCACCAGCTCCCGGCAGGCCACCAGCCCGAAGTGCAGCTCGCCGAGGTAGCCGACCAAAGTGATGTTCAGGCCCTGCCCGTCCAGGATCACCGACATCGGGTACTGGGCCAGCATTCGCGCCCCGGCCAGGTACACCGGCACATTCGGCCCGGGCACGTTGGAGATGCAAATGTTGAACGGCGGCAGGCGGTGCATCATGCCGGTGGCGAAGGCGACCCGGGCCACGCGGGCGGTCAGCGCCGGCGGCGCGAAGTCGGAGATGTCGTCGACCAGGCCCTGCGGGATGGTCGCCTGCTGGGCCTTGGCGATCTTGGTCGCCTCGTGCACCACGGCCAGCCGCTGCTCAGGGTCGTCCAGGTGGGTGGGCAGCGCGGCCAGCATCGCCGACACCCGGTTGCCCATCGCGCCCTTGGCCGCCTGGTCGCGCACCGACACCGGGATCATCGCGTTCAGCGGGCTGGCCGGCAACGCGTCGTGGTCGGACAGCCAGTGCCGCAGCGCCCCCGCGCACATCCCCATCACCACGTCGTTGACCGACGTGCCGAAGGCGTTCTTCACCGTCTTCACGTCCGCCAGGCTCACGCTGCGGAACGCCACCCGGCGGTGCGGGGTGATCTTCTTGTTGAACGGCGTGCTCGGCGCGATGCCCAGCGTCGTCGGGATGACGCTGCCGTCGCCGCGGTTGAGGCCCAGCATCTCGCCGACCAGCGGGCTGACCAGCGGGGCCAGCGTCGGCACCTTGCGCACGAACTCGCCGGCCAACTGCACGGTCTGCACCGGCCGCCACGCCAGCCGGGCCGCCGCCCGGGCCACCAGGGCCAGCGGGTTGGGCGGCTTGGCCGGCACGAACTCCTTGGCCGGCGGCAGTTTCCGGCCCTCCGGCTTCAGGTCCAGCAGCACGGTCAGCAGTTCGGCGCCGGACACGCCGTCGATCGCCGCGTGGTGCACCTTGGTGTAGACCGCGACCAGCCCGTCGGCCAGGCCGGTGATCAGGTAGGTCTCCCACAGCGGCCGGCGGCGGTCCAGCGGCCGGGCGTGCAGGCGGGCCAGCTGCTCGGTGAGCTGGGCCTGCGATCCCGGGCTGGGCAGTGCCACCTCGCGGATGTGGTACTCGATGTCGAACTCGGGATCGTCCACCCAGTACGGCTGGTCCAGCCCCAGCGGCACCTCCAGCAGCTTGCGCCGCATCACCGGCACCAGCGGCAGCCGTTGGCCCAGCACCTCGGTGAGCAGCGCCAAATCCAGCGGTCGGGGTGCGTCGCTCGGGTCGAGCAGGCAGACCCCGCCGACGTGGCCGGTGGAATTGGTGGTCTCCAGGGCGAGGAACGCGGCGTCCAGTCCGGTGAGTTGCTGCATGGCGCCCTTCACTTTCCGGCAGTGGTGGTGGTGCGTGCGAGCCAGTTCGACACGGCGTCGATCACTACCGCGGGGGTCTCCAGCTGGGGCGTGTGGCCGACGCCGGGCAGGAACAGCGAGTCCCACTTCGGATTGGCGGCCGCGACCCGGCGGGCGGCGGCGATCGGCACCAGCCGGTCCTCGGTGCCGCTGATCAGCAGCACCGGCGCGGCGATACCGGCCATGATCTGCCGGTAGCGGTCCGCCCGGGCCAGGAACCGCAGCAGCGAACGGGTCGCGCCGAGGAACGACTCCTCCTTGCGCGGAATCTCGCGGCGCTGGTCGGCCATCGCCACCGACGCCTCGGTCAGCTGCGGATCGGCCCGGCGTGGGTCGGCGAGCACCAGATTGTGCATGCGGTGCACCAGTTGTCGTGACGACAGCCGCGACTGCATCAGGCGCATGGACAGCTCGCCGAGACCGGGCATCAGATACGTGGAGAACATCGCCGCGACCCGCAGGTCCGGGCGGACATTGGTCGGCGGCAGCGCCGGGTCGAGCAGCACCAGGCCGGCGACGGTCTCCGGGTTGTTGTGCGTTTGCAGCACGGAGATCACGCCGCCCATCGAATTGCCGACCAGCACGGCCGGCGAGCCGACGACCTCGTTGACGAAGTTGTTGACCAGGCGCACGTTGGCCCGGATCGACGTGCTGCGCGGTGCGCCGGGGGTGAGTCCGAAGCCTCGCAGGTCGAGGGCGACCGCGCGGCGGCCCTGGGCCAGCGCCCTGCCGATCAGCGACCAGTTCAGGTGCGAGCCGCCGAGCCCGTGCACGAAGACGATCGGTGGGCCGTCGCCTGCACCGCCGAAGTCGATCCAGTGCACCGGGCCGTCGAGGTCGGTGATCCAGCCGCGCGCGCCCCACGGTTCGGCGAAGTTCCACGGGGCCGGTTCGGCCGCGCTCACGCCGCCGCCGCCGGGTAGAAGGCCCGGGACCAGCCGGTCGCGCGGAACGGCCGCCAGCTGCCGGCCGGTTGGGCGAGGCGGTCGGCGATGACCCACAGCGTGGCCGGATCCACGCCGAAGCCCAGGTGACCGCAGGTGACCTCGACGTTCTCCCGGTCCGCCGCCGGCTCCTGCACACAGGCCCGCCAGTCGACGATGCCGTCGGAACGGGAGTACAGCGCCGTGGACGGCACCGGGATCGGCCGCCCGAGCTGGTCGCGCTTGGGCACCCGGTCGGCGTGCGCGTGCCGCCGGGCCCCGCGCCGGAAGGCGTACTCGGCCCGGCTCTGCCTGGGGTCGACCAGCGCGAACGGACTGCCCATGGTGATCACCTGGCGGACCAGGTCCGGGTGGTCGCGGGCCAGCTCACGGGCGTAGATGCCGCCGAGGCTCCAGCCGATGAGCGAGACCGGGCCGCCAGTCGCGGCGGCCAGGTCCCGCAGCAGCACCGGCAGGCCGTCCAGCACCGCGTCGGTCGGCCCGATGTTGCGGCCGAGGCCCCAGCCCCGCGTCGTGTAGCCGAGACGGGAGAGGTACCAGCGCAACGCCTCGTTGCTCATGTCGTCGGCCAGCAGGCCGGGTAACAGCAACACGCCGTGGCCATCGCCCCTGGGTGCGCGGGACAGCAGCGGCGCCGCGAACGGCAGCGCGCCGAAGGTCATCGCGCCTCTGACCGGCTCGGTCAGGAACCAGTGCAGGGACGGACGGTGCGTCGTTGCACGTCGGGCACCGGACATGGCTGCCCCTCTCGTCTCGGCGGGGCGTTTCACCGTTGTTCACATTGCGTTATCTCCGCATGGTAGGAAGCCCGCCCTGCTGGAGGCAATGAGCCCAGGGATCTTCGGGGGATCTTCGGGCAGATGTGCCGTCACCGATCACGCATGGTGCTCACGGCGCGTGACACTCGCGGGTCGGCCATGAACGCCGCCAGGTCGACCGGGAACGGGATGCGCCAGTTCGGGTACTCGTTGATGGTGCCGGGCAGGTTGGGCTGGCGGGTCTCGCCGATCACGTCGTACGGGGAGGCCAGCACCAGGCGGCACGGGGTGGCGGCCAGCAGGGCGTGCATCGCGACGATCACGTCCTCCTCGGCGGCGCTCTCGTCCAGGCCGAGAACCCCCAGCAGCTCCCGGCGTTCCCGGGCGGCGCCGGCGTATTCGGCGTCCACGTCGCCGGCGAGCACCCCCAGCTCGGCCCGGACCCGGACGTGCTCGCTGCGCAGGAAGCCGGCCGCCGTCGGCAGGTCGTGGGTGCTGATGCTGGCCGTCGCCTCCTGCGGCCAGTCCTGCTGTGGCAGCAGGTTCCCGTCCTCGTCCCGCTCGAACCACAGCACAGCCGAGGACAGCATGTTGTTGGCGTGCAAGGTTTCCGTGACGACCGGCTCGACCGTGCCCAGGTCCTCGCCGATCACCGCCGCGCCGGCGCGGTGGGCCTCCAGGGCCAGGATGCCGGTCATCGCGTCGGCGTCGTAGCGGACGTACGTGCCGCGGCGGGCGTCGCCGCCGGGGATCCACCACAGCCGCCACAGGCCGGCGATGTGGTCG
Organism: Kutzneria sp. CA-103260; assembly: GCF_018263855.1. Lineage (GTDB taxonomy): Bacteria > Actinomycetota > Actinomycetes > Mycobacteriales > Pseudonocardiaceae > Kutzneria. The sequence continues at coordinate 682,346 of NZ_CP073318.1, forward strand.
ATGCGCAGGCCCTGCGAGTGCCGGAACACCGCCCGGAGCAGGTCCCGGTACGGCTGGTAGCCGGCCTCGGCCAGCTTGCGGGGGTGCCAGGGCGGCAGCGACCAGTTCTGGCCCTGCTGGTTGAACGCGTCCGGCGGGGCGCCGACCGTCACGCCGGTGGCGAGCACGTCCTGCAGCGCCCAGGCGTCCGCGCCGCCCGGGTCCACGCCCACCGGCAGGTCGTGCACGATGCCGATCGCCATGCCTTCCGCCGCCTGGCGGGCCGTCTCCAACTGCTGGTCGCACAGTTCCTGGAGCCAGGCGTGGAAACCGACGCGCTCCGGGTCGGCCTGGGCCTGGACCGCCGGGCTGTCCGGATGCCGCAGCTCCTCGGGCCATTCCCGGTAGTCCGCGCCGTGCACCTCGGCCAGGGCGCAGTAGACCGCGAAGTCGTCGCCCACGCCGGTCTGGGCCGGCTTCAGCAGTTCCAGGGCCTTGATCTTGGCGTCCCAGACCTGGTCGTAGTCGATCAGCTCCGGCTCGCGATCCGGCCTGAGCGCGTCCACGGCCGCCTTGGTGGCGTCGTCGGCCTGCTGGTACTCGGTCGTGTCGGTGACGCGGAGATAGATCGGGTTGGTGTGCCGGCGGCTGGAGGGGGAGTAGGGGGAGGGCTGAATCGGGTGCACCGGGGCCACCGCGTGCATCGGGTTCAGCAGCACCACGCCGGCGCCGTTCTCCCTCGACCAGGTGACGAAGTCGCCGAGGTCCCGGAGGTCGCCAACGCCCCACGAGCCCTTGGCGTGCATCGCGTACAGCTGGAGCATCCAGCCCCAGGTCCGGGGCGGCTCGGGCAGGCTCTTCGGCGCGATCACCAGCGTGATCTCACGGTTTCCACTGGTCAGCGTGTGCCAGCCGAGGGGGAGATCGCCGGGGATGCGGTCGCCGATCTCGACGGTGTCGCCGGCCTCGGTCCGCACCACAGCCCCCTTCCCAGCGTTGGCGGGGGCCGGGAGCCGCCGGGTCTCACCCTCGCGCAGCACGATGGTCGGGGGCAGGTCGTCCGCCGTGACCTGGGCCAACGCCTCGCTGATGGCGTCCGGCCCGCTCGCGTCCACGCCGAGCTTGGCCAGCACCTCCACCACGACGTCGGCGTCCACCTCGATCCGGCGGCGCTCGCTGCCCTCGTACCAGGTGGCCACCCCGTGGGCCTCGGCCAGCTTCACCAGCTGATCATCCATGGGGCCCATTCTGGCCGGATCAGAACAGGGAGCCCACCGCCGCCGCCCCGCCGGCCGCCAGCACCAGGCCACCGACCGCGAAACCCAGGGGCTTGCGCCGCCAGGCCGTGTGCCGGTCCAGCGCGTACCAGCCCGGGCCGGTCAGCAGCAGCGCGAAGGCCATCACCGCCAGGACCAGCTCCAGCTCGTAGCCCTCGCCCGAACTGAACCCACCGGTCCACTTCGCCTTCACCGCGCTGATGCCCACCCCCAGCAGGCCGGCCGCGGCCAGCGGCGTGAACAGGCCCAGCACCATCAGCACCGACCCGGCCACCTCGGTGATCCCGGTCAGCCAGGTCAGGAACTCGATGTTGCGGCTGAACCCGTACCCCTGCAGCAGCGTGCCGAACTTCGCCATGCCCGGGCCGCCGAACAGGCCGAACACCTGCATCAGCCCGTGCGCCCCCATCGCCGCCGCCAGCATCAGCCGCAGCGCCAGCAACCCGAAGTCCAGCCCACCGTTCTCGTCCGACCACCGGGACATGCTCGTCACGCCGGACACCCTAGCCACCCCGGCGAGTCCCGTTCACAGACACACCGAACGCGCGGTCCGGGCAGCACCACAGGTCAGCCGGTCGCGCGCTGGACGTCGGGGGACATCCCGGCCAGATGGCGGGCGACGACCTCGCCGGCGAGCTGGCTGTAGAGCCGCATGCTGCCCAGGTCCAGCTCGGCCGGGCGGCCCGGCTCGGGCCGGTGGGTCGAGACCATGCCGATCATCCGGCCGCGCCGGTCGAGCAACGGCGTGGACTGGACCGCGCGGACGCCGGCGGCGTGGAACACACCCCGGTGCGGCAAGGACGCCGGATCCTGCCGGACGTCCTCGACGACCACCTGCTCGCCCCGCGCCGCCGCCCGCCCGCACACCGAACCCGGGCCGCGGACGACCGCGAAGTGGTCCAGGAACTCGGCGCCGAAGCCGAACTCGGTGACCAGCACCAGCGAGTCGTCGTCGCGGTCCAGCAGCTGGATGTTGCCGGCCTCGGCCCCCATCAGCGTCAACGCGCCGTCGAGGACCTTGGGCAGCACCGCGTCCAGCCTCTGGGCATCGCGTAGCTCGCCGGCCAGCTCGCCCAGCCACGGCCCGTGGAAGCCGAGCTCGATGTGGCCGGCGGCCGGACCGGGCGTCGCCGGACCGCGGTAGAAGGTCGTGACATGCCGCAACGGTCCCAGCAGGTTCTGACCCGTACGCCTTGTCATCGGGCATCACATGCCTTCGCCTGGAAACGTCCAGGCTACGTCCGAACAGGCCGGGTCGACTCCGCCGAACGCGCAGGGTCAGGGTTGCACGGCGAAGTCCGCCAGCCGACCGGTGTAGGGCTTGGGCGGGGGAGGGGCGTACTCGTGGCGGGAGCCGGTGCGCAGGCCCATGGTGACCAGGGACTGCACCTGGAGGGTGGCGGCGGCGACGCCGTCGATGACCGGCAGTCCGATCTCGACGGTGAGGCGGGCGGCCAGGTCGGCCATGCCGGCGCAGCCCAGCACGATGGCGTCGCAGCCGTCCTGGGCGGCGGCGGTGCGGCACTCCTCGGTGACGGCCTTCTCGGCGAGGGCGACCTCCAGCACCGGGACCTCGCAGGCCCGGACCCGGCGGCACTGGCGGGCCAGGCCGTAGCGGTCGGCGAGATCCCAGGCGCGGCCGGCGGTCCGGGCCAGGGTGGTGACGACGGTGAAGCCCCGGCCCAGGAAGGACGCGGCGTGCATGGCGGCCTCGGCGATGCCGACGACCGGGCCGTCGGCGAGCTCGCGGGCGGCGTCCAGGCCGGGGTCGCCGAAGCAGGCGATGACGTAGCCGTCGGCGCCGGTGATCTCGGCCAGCACGCCGGGGACGCTCAGCGCCTCGTCGTAGTGGCTCTCGATGGACGCCGGCCCCATCCGCGAGGTCACGGCCTTGACCGTGGTGCCGGGGGCGGCGACGTCGAGCGCCGCCTGCTCGATCACCGCCGTCATGTCCGGGCTGGTGTTGGGGTTGACGACCTTGATCAGCACTTGGGCGACACCGCCCGGTAGACGACCAGGCTCAGTCCCATGCCGATGAACCAGCTGTACTGGGCGGCGGTGGCCATGCCGGGGCCGGTGCTCCACAGCACGGGCGTCACGGCCACGGCGGCGCCGATCACCGTGGCGATGATCGCCCGCGGGTTGAAACCCTTGCGGTACCAATAGGTTCCGGTCGGGGACATGCTGAACAGGTCGCCCACGTTGATCACCTGGCGGCGGACCAGGTAGTAGTCGGCGATCAGCACCCCGAACAGCGGGCCGATGAACGCGCCCAGCGTCTCCAGGGTGTAGTGGATGACCTCCGGGTTGTCGTACAGGTTCCACGGCGTGATCAGCACCGAGCCGACCGCGGCGATCATGCCGCCGGTGCGCCAGCTGATCCGCTGCGGGCTCAGGTTGGAGAAGTCGAAGGCCGGCGAGATGAAGTTGGCGACGATGTTGATGCCGATGGTGGCCGTGGTGAAAGTCAAGGCCCCCAACACGATCGCCGTCGTGCTGTCGATGCGGGCCACCGTCTGCACCGGATCGGTGATCAGCTGCCCGAACGCCGGCACGGTCAGCGAGGCCGTCACCACGACCAGCACCGAGAACGCCAGGAAGTTCACCGGCAGGCCGAGCAGGTTGCCGCGCCGGACCGCCGCGAACGACCGGCCGTAGCGGGAGAAGTCGCCGAAGTTGAGCATCGGGCCGGAGAAGTACGACACCACAAGGGCGATCGCCCCCAGCATCACCGGAATCACGTCCAGGCCCTCGTATTTCACGGCCCCGAGGTTCAGGTCGATCGCACCCCAGCCGGCCCGGAAGACCAGGTAGCCGGCGAGCAGGATCATCACCACGTACACCGCCGGGCCGCAGAAGTCGATGAACCGGCGGATGGTGTTCATACCCGTCCAGAACACTGCCGCCTGCAACACCCACAGCAGCATGAACGAGCCCCAGCCCAGCGCCGACAGCCCGAGGAAACCGTGCTGCTGCACGTCGGCGTACCGCGTGAGGGCGGGGAACAGCTTGAGCAGCAACACATCCAGCGCCGCCGAGGCGAGATAGGTCTGGATGCCGTACCAGGCCACCGCGATCAGGCCGCGGATCACCGCCGGGATGTTCGCGCCCAGCACGCCGAACGCGCTGCGGCAGATCACCGGGTACGGCACCGCCGCCGCCTGGCTCGGCTTGGCCACCAGGTTGCAGAACACCTGCACGATGCCGATGCCGATGAGCAGCGCCACCAGCACCTGCCAGCTGCTCAGACCCAGCAGGAACAGGCTGCCGGCGGTCACGTAGCCGCCGACGCTGTGCACGTCCGACATCCAGAAGGCGAAGATGTTGTAGGCGCCCCAACGCTGCTCGGCCAGCGGCCGCAGATCGTCGTTGGCCAGTCGGGGATCGAGCTCGGTCGCGGTGGCGGTTTCCTCGGTGCGGGCCAGGATCTCGGTCATGGGCGCTCCTGAGCGATCGGTTGCTGCGAAACGCTAGGAGCGCCGTGTTACGGCCCTGTGACGGGAACCATATATGTGGGTCGGCGGAGAATATATGTTTCGGCTTGTCACGCGAACAGACCCGTGTCGCTGGGCAGCGAGTCCAGCGCCTTGCGCAGCCCACCGTGGTGCGCCCGAGCCGCCCTGAGCAGTTCCTCCGTGTCCCGGGCCAGGAACGCCGCCAGGATCTCGTCGTGATCCTGTTGCAGCGTCCCGCGTTCGGCCGCGGTCAGATGGGTCATGGACTGCAACGGCTCGGTGATGTTCCAGGCCGACTCGAACATGCCCAGCAGCCTGCGCATCCCGCACGGCGTCACCAGCGCCAGGTGGAACCGGCGGCTCTCCCGGTGGTAGGCCGCCGCGTCGCCGTCCCGAACCGCTTGCGCCATCGCCCGATGCGCCCGCTCCACCGCCTCGTCGTCGGCCTTTCCCGCGGCCGCCACCGACGCCGTCAGCGCCGCCGTCTCCAGCACCTCCCGGACGAGGTACATCTCCCTGAGCTCGGCCGCCGTCAGCTTGGCCACCGTGTAGCCCAGGTTCGGCCGGTGCTCCACCAACCCCTCGCCGATCAGCGTCTTCAGCGACTCGCGCACCGGAATCACGCTCACCCCGAACACCGCCGCCACCTCCTCCAGCGGTATCGCCGAGCCCGGCGGCACCCCGCCGTCCAGCAGGCACCGCCGCAGCTCGGTCAGGATCGCCGCCTGCGAGCTGTCCGGATGCTCCCCGGCTAACCTCGCGATCAGCACCGACCGTCGTCTAGGACCCGGCATGCCCGCAGTCGACCACTGAACCGCACCGCCCGGCAAGCCGTGTGACGGTCACCGACTTCGTCATGCCGTCAGAAAGAAGGATGTCCGTGGTGTCGCCGTCCACCCGCCAGCTGCCGAGCGCGGACGAGGCGACCCCGGAGCTGCGCCGGCGGTGGGCGTTCGTGTTGATCGTGGCCGTGTTGCTGGCCCAGATGGCGGTCGCCATGATCACGACGGCGGTGCGGCAGACCCCGACCATCGACGAGCCGGTCTACGTGGGCACGGCCGTGGTGTACCTGGACCAGCACAGCCTGCGCTACAACCCGGAGCATCCCCCGCTGGGCAAGCTGATCATCGCGGCCGGGGTGGCCTTCGCCGACGCGCACCTCGACCGGGCGTTCGCCGGCGACGAGACGCAGCTGGGCCGGCAGGTGCTGTACGAGTCGGGCAACGACCCGGGACGGCTGATGCTGCTGGCCAGGCTGCCGGTGATCGTGCTGACGCTGCTGTTCGGGTTGGTCGTCCTGGCGTTCGCCCGGGATCTGGCCGGCCCGGTCGGCGGGCTGGTGGCGCTGGCCCTGTACGCGTTCTCGCCCGACGTCATCGCCAACGGCTCGCTGGCCACGCTCGACGTGCCGGTGGCCGGATTCCTGCTGACGTCGGTCTGGCTGCTGTGGCGGGCCCGCCGCCGCCCCGGCCTCTACCTGCCGCTGTCGGGACTGGCCCTGGGCGCGGCCGTGGCCACGAAGATGAGCGCTCTGGCCGCGGTTCCGGTGCTGTTGCTCCTGGTCGTGCTGTCCTTTCGGCACGCCAACCCCACGCACCGGCTGAGACGAGGCGTGGTCGCGGCGGCCGCGGTGGCGGTGATCGCGGTCGCGGTGGTGTGGGCCTGCTACCTCGCGGTGGATCCACAGCTGCGCTGGCAGACACCTTCGGACGCGCCGGTCGTGCACGGCCTGCGCGCGATCGTCTACTGGCTGCCGCTGCCCGAGCCCTACCGGTACGGGATGCGGTTCCAGTTCGGCCTCGAGGACCAGGTGTGGGGCACCTTCCTGTTCGGGCACTACCACCAGGGCCCGCTGTGGTACTACCTGCCGGCCGCGATGCTGGTGAAGACGCCGCTGGGCATGCTGGCGCTCTGGCTGGCCGGCGCTGGCGTGCTGCTGTCGGTTCCCCGACTCCGCCCGGCCGGGCTCTACGTGCTCGTGCCCACGGCCGTGCTGCTGGCTTCGGCCATGACCGGCAGCCGCGACCTCGGCGTCCGGTACGTCGTGTTCGCGCCGATGTTCCTCGCAGTCGCGGCGGCCTGCGTGGTCGTCGTCCGCCGGCGGTGGGCGCACATCGTGGCGGCGGTCCTGGTCGTCTTCACGGCGGTCAGCTCACTGCTGACGTTCCCGTACTACCTGCCGTACTCCAACGAGGCGTTCGGTGGACCGGCGCACACCCATCTGCGCCTGCACGACTCGAACGTCGACTGGGGCCAGGACCTGGGCCGGCTGGCGGACCGCCTCCAGCAGGACTACGCGGGCCAGCCGGTCTGGCTCGTCTACAAGGGTAGCGGCCTGCCGTCCTACTACGGCATCCACGCCGCCGACCCGCTTGCCGTTCCCCAGCAACAGGTGCACGGGCTGCTCGTCGTGTCGGATTCCGCCATCGCCAAGGCCGACGCCCGGCTGACGGCGCTGATCGCCAACAGCACGCCCATCGACGACGTGGGCCACTCCATCACCATCTACCGCCGGCCTTAGCCCCGCGAGTCCCGCTCTCGGGCAACTGAATGTCGAGTTCCGGAACTCGACACATGGTTGCCTGAGCGCGGGACTCGCGGGGGTTCTCAGTGCACTTCGAGGGTTTGGCTGGTCCAGGTGGCGTACATCTGGGTGTACTTGCCGCCGGCGGCCACGAGTTCGTCGTGGGAGCCGACTTCGACGATGCGGCCCTCGTCGACGACGACGATGCGGTCGGCCTTCATCGCGGTGGACAGGCGGTGCGCGATGAGGATGGCGGTGCGCCGCTCCAGCAGGACGTCCAGCGCGTCCTCGATCTTGGTCTCGGACTGGAGGTCCAAATTGGACGTCGCCTCGTCCAGCACCAGAACCCGGGGCTGGGCCAGGAAAGCCCGGGCCAGGGCGACCAGTTGGCGTTCGCCGGACGACAGGGACTGCCCGCGTTCCTGGACGATGGTGTCCAGCCCCTCGGGCATGCGCTCGACCACCTCGACCAGGCCGACGGCCCGCAGCGCGTCCCAGACCTGCTCGTCGGAGGCGTCGGGGCTGGCGAAGCGGATGTTGTCGCGCAGCGGCCCGGCGAACAGGAAGGGCTCCTGCGGCACGACGCCGAGCTGATGGCGCAGCGACTCGATGCGCACGGACCGGAGGTCGTGGCCGTCGATGAGCACCCGGCCGGCGGTGGGGTCGTAGAACCGGGTCACCAGCTTGGCCAGGGTGGACTTGCCGGCGCCGGTGGGCCCGACGAAGGCCACGGTCTCGCCGGCCCGGATGTCCAGGGAGACATCGGAGATCACCGGACGATCGGCGAGGTAGCCGAAGGTGACGTCGTCGAAGGTGATCTCACCCTGGATCGGCGGCAGGTCGACGGCCTCGTCCGACTCCAGCACGTCCGGCTTGGTGCCCAGCAGCGACTTCAGCTTGGTGATGGACGACTGCCCCTGCTGGTACATGTTGTACAGCTGCACCAGCTGCTGGATGGGCTGGAAGAACGCGCCCATGTACAGCAGGAACGCCACCAGCTCGCCGATGGTCAGCTGGCCGGCCGACACCATGCCGGCGCCGATGGCCAGCAGGGCCAGCTGACCGGCCACGCCGACGACCTGGGTGCCGGGGCCGTAGATCGAGTTGATCCGTCCGGTCTGGACGTTGGTGTCGTAGTACTTGCCGGTCACCTGTCGGTGGTGCGCGGTGTTGTGCCGCTGGCGGTTGTGCGCGGTGACGATGCGAACACCCTGCAGGCTCTCGGAGAGGTCGGCGAGCACGTTGGCGATGTTGTCCCGCACCCGCACGTAGCCCTTGCTGGACGCGCGGTGGAACCACAGCGACATCACGGTCAGGATCGGCACCACCAGCACGACGGTGATCAGCGCCAGCCGCACGTCGTAGGTGAACAGCACCACGGTCACCACGACCATGGTCAGGCCCTGGATGGCGAACTGCACCAGGCCGTCCTGCAGAAGCTGTTGCAGGTTCTCGATGTCGCTGGTCATCCGGGTCATGATCACGCCGGCCTTCTCGCCGGTGTAGAAGTCCAGCGACAGCCGCTGCAACTGGGTGAACACCCGCACCCGCAGGTCGTTCATCACCCACGCGGCGATCCGCCCGGTGACCTTGACCCGCGCCGCCTGGGCGATGCCGGTGACCAGCAGGCTGGCCAGGTACACGCCGGCGACCACGAACAGCACCGTGTAGTCCTTGGCGATGATGCCGTCGTCGATGCCGATCTGGGTCAGCTTCGGCGCGGCCTGCAAGGACAAGGCCTCCAGGACCACCAGCACGCCGGCCAGCAGCGCCATCGCCCAGTACGGCCGGACCAGCCGCCGCAGGCTCAGCTTGGCGCCGTCGGGATCGGGCCGGCCGTGCTCGAAGACGACCTCCGGCTCCGGGTGCTCCGGCTCGGTCTTGAGCAGCTTGTCCACGCCGGCCTGCATCTCCGACGGCACGCCGGCGAACGGCAGCCCGCCCGCCCCGCCCCGGCCGCCGAACATCGGACCGCCACCTCCGGGAAACGTCATCGCGCCACACCCCCCAGTTCCTCCACGCCAAGGGCATCAACATTCGCCTGCGCCAGCACTTCGGCGTACAAGGGCGTGCTCTCCAACAGTTCCGTGTGCGTGCCGTCGGCCACGATCCGGCCGCCGTCCATCAGCACCACCCGGTCGGCCAGGCTGATCGTGGACAGCCGGTGCGCGATGATCAACGTGGTCCGGCCGGCGAACAGGGTCCGCAGCCCGGCGTGGATCTCCTGCTCCACCTGGACGTCGATGGCGCTGGTGGCGTCGTCGAGGATCAGCACCGGCGGGTTGACCAGCAGCGTCCGGGCGATCGCGATGCGCTGGCGCTGCCCGCCGGACAACGTGTAGCCGCGCTCGCCGACCACGGTGTCGTAGCCCTCGGACAGCTCGCTGATGAACTCGTGCGCGCCGGCCAGCCGGGCCACCAGTTCGATCTCCGCGATCTCCGCGTCCGGCCGCCCGTAGGCGATGTTGTCCCGCACCGACGCGGAGAACAGGAACGGCTCGTCCAGCACGACGCCGACGCTGTCGCGCAGGCTGTGCAGGGCCAGGTTCCGCACGTCGTGCCCGTCGACGGTGACCGACCCCTCGCGCACGTCGTAGAACCGCGGCAGCAGTCGGGCCACAGTGGACTTTCCGCTGCCGGTCCGGCCGACCAGCGCCACGGTCTCGCCGCTGTCCATCCGCAGCGAGAACCCGTCCAGCACATCGGGTCCGTCGCCGTAGCCGAACCGGACGTCGTGGAACTCCACGTCGCCTCGGGCGTCGGTCAGCGCGACGGCGGCCGGGGCGTCCACGATCTCCGGCTTCTCGTCCAGCACCTCGTACAGGCGCTTGGCCGAGGCCGCGGCCCGCTGACCCATCATGATGAGCATGCCGAGCATGGTGAACGGGATCTGCAGCATCATCAGGTAGGAGTTGAAGGCCAGGATGGCGCCGACGCCCAGACTGCCCTGGATGGCCAGGAATCCGCCGTACAGCAGCACGATCGCCATGCCCACGCGGGGCAGGTTCTGCGCGGCCGGCGTCCACCGGGCCCGCAGGTCGGCGTCCTTGACGTAGGCCCAGCGCACCTTGATGGCGGCCCGTTGCAGCAGCGACAGCTGCCGCCGTTCGGCCGCGAACGACTTGACCACGCGCACGCCGTTGACGTTCTCGTCGACCACGGTCGCCACGTCGGCCAGCCGGGCCTGGATCAGCCACGACACCGGGAACATCGAGCGCTGCATCTGCCGGCTGGTCACGAACACCAGCGGCATCGGCAGCATGGCCAGGATGGCCAGCGGCACGCTGATCGCCAGCATGTAGCCGAAGGCGACCACCGCGATGCCGCACTGCACCAGCATGAACGGCGCGAAGGCCAGGTACATTTGCACCGAGCGGATGTCGGAGTTGGCCCGGGAGATCAGCTGCCCGGTCTGGGACCGGTCGTAGAACGGGAACGACAGCCCGGTCAGGTGCTCGTACATCAGGTTCCGCATGTCGTACTCGATCTTGTACGCGGTGCGGAACAGCAGTTGCCGGGCCAAGAACCCGGCGATCAGCATCACCGCGGTCAGCCCGATCAGCCACCACAGGTAGTCGGCCAGCGGCACCTTGTGAGTGATGATCGAGTTGTCCAGCGCGTCCTGGATCAGGGTCGGCACCTGCACCGACACCAACAGGCTCAGCGCCGACGAGGCCAGCGCGGTGCCGAACATCCACTTGTGCGCCTTGAGCAGCGGCAGCGCCCGCCGCAGCCAGGACCGGCTCGGATCGGGATCGATCACGGCGGTCGGCGGCGGATACGTCTTGCTCACCGGCATTCCCCCCTCTGCGCGCCCTCGCGGGCGGCCCATTCGGCTTGTCTCGCGCTCACCAGCGCCTGGTGCCACAGCGTCAGCGCGGCCATCGCGAGCTCGGCCTGCTCCTCGTCGAGGAACGAGGCCAGCCCGGCGAGCTGCCCGCGGATCGCGTCGTTCGCGGTGGCCAGCAGGTGCCGGCCCGCGTCGGTGACCTCGTGCGTGACCTTGCGCCGGTCGGTCGGGTCCGGCTCGCGTCGCACGTACCCGCCCGCGACCAGGCCGTCCATCACCGCGGTGACGGTGGCCGGCTTGACCGACAGCATCCACGCCACCCGCGACGCCGTCGACGGATTTCCCGCCGTCAGCACCGACAGCATCCGGTACTGGGGCAGCGTCAGCTCGACGCGGAGCAGGGCGCGCTCGGCGACTCGGGCCAGCCGGGCCAGCACCATGCCCGGTTCGACTGTTTCGGGTGTCACATATTCAGGGTATCAAATACTGAGTCTGTATCCGTAGTTGTGGATGTACGGGGTTTCCCGGATGTCTTGACCACGCGTCAGGCAGCACCATTGCCGTGCCCGGGGGGACTGGGCACGCAACACAGGGTGAGGGGAAAGAGGACGGGGATGGCATCGCAGGACGTGGCCACGGCCGTGGCGGGACTCGACGAGTCGCTCCAGGCGCTGCCGGCCACGATGATCAGCGCGCTGAACGGCTGGCGCCTGGTCAACCCGGAGCACGACCCGTGCGACCCGACCAGCCAGGAGACCTACTCCTTCCCGGAGTGGCTGGTGCGGTCGAGCGTGCGGGCCGGCCGGGCCGAGGCGATGGCCACCGCCGCCCTGGAGGCGGTCAAGGCATTGGCCGCCGTCCAACCGGGGCTCGACCCGCAGCAGGTGCTCGAACTCATCGAGCGCCGGGTCGACGCCGCGATCTCCTGATTGGCCGGGGAGGGCCGGTCAGGAGCGCCCTGAAGGGGATTCCGACCCGTCGGGTGGGGGCCGGAGTCCCCTTCAGGTGGACGGCCGAGCTCGCGGCGGTCGTCAGGAAGTCCGAGCAACTCGGACTTGAGGGGTGAACGGCCGCGTCAGGCGGTCGTGAGAGGTCCGACGTCCGTGACGGTGATCGCCGCCGTCCCGGATTCGTCGGACCCGAGCAGGTCCACCTCGGCGCTGATGCCCCAGTCGTGGTCGCCGTCGGGGTCGTCGAACACCTGCCGGACCAGCCAGCGCTCCGGCTCGATCTCGATCTGCAGCAGCTGCGGCCCACGCGAGTTGGGCCCGGTGCCGATCCGGTCGTACTCCTCGAAGTACGGCTCCAGCGCCTCCTGCCAGGCCTGCGCGTCCCAGCCGTACTCGGCGTCCAGCTCGCCCAGGTCGTAGTAGCGGCGCAGCGCGGCCAGCTCGACCCGGCGGAACAGGGCGTTGCGCACCAGCACCCGGAAGGCCCGCTCGTTGGTGGTGACCGCCGGCGGCCGCTCGTCGATCGGCTTCTCGAGCTGCTCCTCGGGGTTGGCCAGCTTCTCCCACTCGTCGATGAGGCTGGAGTCGACCTGCCGGACCAGCTCGCCCAGCCACTCCACCAGGTCGGTGAGCTCCTCGGTCTTGGCCTCGTCCGGCACGGTCTGGCGCAGCGCCTTGAACGCGTCGGCCAGGTAGCGCAGCACCAGGCCCTCGGACCGGGCCAGCTGGTAGAAGCCGATGTACTCGGTGAAGGTCATGGCCCGCTCGAACATGTCGCGGACCACGGCCTTGGGCGACAGGTGGTGGTCGAGCACCCACGGATGCCCGCGCCGGTAGGCGTCGTAGGCGGCGTTGAGCAGTTCCTCCAGCGGCTTCGGGTACGTGACGTCCTCGAGCAGCGCCATCCGCTCGTCGTACTCGATGCCGTCGGCCTTCATCTTGTTGACGGCGTCGCCACGGGCCTTGAACTGTTGTGCCGACAACACCTGGCGCGGATCGTCCAGGGTCGCCTCGATGATCGACACCACGTCCAGCGCGTACGTGGGCGAGTCCCGGTCCAGCAGGTCGACCGAGGCCAGCGCCAGCGGCGACAGCGGCTGGTTGAGCGCGAAGTCCAGCTGGAGGTCGACGGTGACGCGGATGGTGCGGCCCTGCTCGTCGGGCTCGTCCAGCTTCTCCACCACGCCGGCGGCCAGTAGCGCCTTGTACATGGCGATGGCCCGCCGGATCAGCCGGATCTGCGACTTGCGGTCCTCGTGGTTGTCCTCCAGCAGGTGCCGCATGGCCTGGAAGGCGTCGCCGGGCCGGCCGATCACGTTCAGCAGCATGGAGTGGCTGACCTGGAAGCTGGAGGTCAGCGGCTCCGGCTCGGCCTCGACCAGCCGGGTGAAGGTGGCCTCGCCCCAGGACACGAAGCCCTCCGGCGGCTTCTTGCGCACCACCTTGCGCCGCTTCTTCGGGTCGTCGCCGGCCTTGGCCAGGGCCTTCTCGTTCTCCACCACGTGCTCGGGGGCCTGCACCACCACCATGCCGACGGTGTCGTAGCCGGCCCGGCCGGCGCGGCCGGCGATCTGGTGGAACTCGCGGGCCTTGAGGTGGCGGGTGCGCACCCCGTCGTACTTGGACAGGGCCGTGAACAGCACGGTGCGGATGGGCACGTTGATGCCGACGCCGAGGGTGTCCGTGCCGCAGATGATCTTCAGCAGGCCGGCCTGGGCCAGCCGCTCGACCAGCCGCCGGTACTTGGGCAGCATGCCGGCGTGGTGCACGCCGATGCCGTGCCGGACCAGGCGGGACAGCGTCTTGCCGAAGCCCGAGCTGAACCGGAACCGGCCGATCAGCTCGGCGATCGCGTCCTTCTCGGCCCGGGTGGAGACGTTGATGCTCATCAGCGCCTGCGCCCGCTCGATGGCCGCGGCCTGGGTGAAGTGCACGACGTAGACCGGGGCCTGCTTGGTCTGGAGCAATTCCTCCAGAGTCTCCTGCAGCGGCGTCAGCACGTAGCTGAAGTGCAGCGGCACCGGCCGTTCGGCGTTCTTGACCACGGCGGTGGCCCGGCCGGTGCGGCGGGTCAGGTCCTTCTCGAACCGGGTGACGTCGCCGAGGGTGGCCGACATCAGCACGAACTGGGCCTTGGGCAGCTCCAGCAGCGGCACCTGCCAGGCCCAGCCGCGGTCCGGCTCGGAGTAGAAGTGGAACTCGTCCATCACGACCTGGCCGACGTCGGCCTCGGCGCCGTCGCGCAGCGCGATGTTGGCCAGGATCTCCGCGGTGCAGCAGATGATCGGCGCGGTCTCGTTGACGCTGGCGTCGCCGGTGAGCATGCCGACCTTGTCCGCGCCGAAGGTTTCGCACAGCGCGAAGAACTTCTCCGACACCAGGGCCTTGATCGGCGCGGTGTAGAACGTCCGCACGCCGTTGGCCAGCGCGGCGAAGTGCGCGCCGGCGGCGACGAGGCTCTTGCCGGAGCCGGTCGGCGTGCTGAGGATGACGTTCGAGCCGGAGACGACCTCGATCAGCGCCTCCTGCTGGTGCGGGTAGAGCGACAGGCCCTGCCCGTCCGCCCAGGCGGAGAAGGCTTCGTAGAGGGCGTCCGGGTCGTTGTCGCCGGGCAGCTGGTCGGTGAGCGTCATGATGGCTTGATCGTGCCCTGTCGTCGGGGTCGGATGCGAATCAACGGTGGTCGCCGAGGGCCAGCAGCACCTCGCGCAGCGCGTCGGCGGCCGCTCGCGCGGTCTCCGGCGGCACGCTCTTGAGCAGCTTGCGCTGCGCTTCGGTGCTGGCCCGGACGGCGGCCTCGGCCGTGTCGACGCCCTCCGGGGTCAGCTGGACCCAGCTGGAGCGGGCGTCGTCCGGGTCGGCCTCGCGGGCGATCAGGCCTTCGGCGGTCAGCCGCCGCAGCACGTTGCTGGTGCCGCCGGAGGACAGCAGCAGCCGGGCCGCCAGGTCGGTCGGGCGCAGCCGGTAGGGCTCGCCGGTGGACCGCAGCACCGCCAGCACGTCGTAGTCCGCCTTGGTCAGGCCGAACCGGGTCAGCTGGGTGTTGGTCGCCTCGGCCAGCAGCGTGTAGAGGCGGCCGGTGCGCTTGGACAGCTCCAGCTCGATGCCGGCGACCTCGGGCAGCTGGCCGCGCCAGGCGTCGAGAATGCCGTCGACCACGTCCCGCATGTCACTCAGGGTAGCTTGCGTGGCGAAAGCTTTCAGTATAGCTTTTAGAAAAGCTTTCTCGGGAGGTTTGTCGTGCTGGTGATCAAGGGTGGGCACGTGCTCGGCGTGGGGATCGCCGATGTGGTGGTCGACGGCGGCGTGATCGTGCGGATCGGGGTCGGGTTGGCCGCGCCGGAGGTGATCGACGCGTCCGGTCTGGTGGTGCTGCCCGGTTTTGTGGACACCCATCGGCATCTGGTGCAGGCCGCCCTGCGGGGGAGTGGGGCCGATCTGCCCATCGACGTCTATCTGTCCGATGTGTTGCCCCGCAACCAGTCCATGTCGCGTTCGGAGGTGCACGCCTCGGTGCTGCTCGGGGCCGTTGAGGCCTTGAACGCCGGTGTGACCACCGTGCTGGACTGGGGGCATGTGGGCGATCCGGCCGTCGCCTTTGAGGCCTTGACCGCCTCAGGCATTCGGGCCCTCTTCGGCGTCTACCCCGACGAGGTGCACCGCTTCGCGTCGTCTGCTGGGCTGGTCACCGCCGCCGTCTCTTCTCTCGGGCCCAGCATGTCCTTTGAGGACAGTGCTCGGCACATCGCCTTGGCCCGTTCGCTCGGCTTGCTGACCACCATGCACGTCAACGGCACCGGCGTCGTGGCCCGGATGGCCGATCTGCTCGGCCCCGACCTGCATTTCGTGCACGGCAACAAGTTGACTGATGAGGAGTTGCGGCTGCTCGCCGCCGCCGGCTCCGGCCTCACCGTCACGCCGGTCGTCGAATCCGTGATGGGCCACGGCGTTCCCGCCTACGGCCGCTTCTCCGCCGCCGGCGGCGCGCCCGCCCTCGGTGTCGACGTCGTGATCAACTCCTCCGCCGACATGTTCGAGCAGATGCGCGCCGCGCTGTGGCTGGAACGGTTGGGCGGCAACGATCTGGCCGCCGCATCGCTGCTCGTGTCGGCCAGCCTGGACGGTGCCCGCGCCATCGGCCTCGATGGCTCGATCGGTTCCCTGTCTGTCGGCAAGCGGGCGGATATCGTGCTGCTGGACGGGTTCGGTCACCTGCCTTCTGACCTGGTGGCCGGTGGCATTGTCGCCACCGCCGGCGTCTCCGACGTGCGGACCGTGCTGGTCGACGGCCGTGTCGTCAAACGTGATGGCGTCATGGTCGATCACGACCTTGCGGCGCTGCGTGCGGCGGTCGGATCGGTGGCCCGGAAAGTGTTGGCCTAGGGGCGTATGTCGACGTACTGGTCCGACGACAACTCGTACACCCGTACCCGCCGACCGTAGGTGGGATTCACGGTCTCACGGGCCGGACGCATCCCCAGTTTGGTTATGATCCGTTCGGAGGCGTCGTTGCCCACTTGAGTGATGCTGACGATCCGTTCCAGCCCTCGTTCTTCGAACCCGAACCGTACAGCGGCCTTAGCCGCCTCGGTGGCCAAGCCCTGCCCCCAGTGGGAACGTCCCAGCCGCCAGCCGATCTCAACCGCTGGCAGTACCTCCGGAAAGTAGTCGGGCACCGATAGGCCGGTGAACCCGGCCAGCTCGCCAGTGGACCGGATCTCCACGGCGAACAGGCCGAAGCCCTGCGACTCCCACTCGCTCTCCCATGCCTGGATCCCGCCGCGAGTCTGCGGTTCGTCACGGACGCTGCCGTCACGGATCCACCGCATGACCTCCGGGTCGGCGTTGACGGCAGCCATGGGCGCAACGTCTTCCTCGCGCCAGCGACGCAGGATCAACCGAGAAGTCTCCAGCGTGACCATCCCACCATTCTGGATCACAGTGGGCTCTCCGCCTAGTACGGACGGGTGAGGGAGGGGGCAGGAAATGGACTAACGCGCCCACCAACGCGCCCCACGACGCACCCGCCGGCAGACCACCCAACGCCCCCACCTGACGCACGCACCTACGGACCCCAACCACGGTGTCGGGTGGCAAGGCCGCGACGGCACACCGCAACCGTCAACGAAGGAGTCGGCCGTCGTGGCCGCGGCAGCGGATCACCAGCCCAAGAGTCTGTGAGAATACGGGCCGTCGGGCGAGAGAATGCCCATACAACCCCCGAACGGGCTTTCCACCTGATCTGACCGGCTGGTGCGGTGTCTCGTCCCACGATCCGTGCCGATGAGAGCGGCTGTGGGCCAGAACGCCGATTCGCCCAGTCGATCCTGGTGACAGCGCGGGCTGGGTTCAGAACGGTGGTTCGTCCACCGGATCTGGCTTGGTGGTGTACGTCTGACCCCACCGAGTCTCGATCGTCGTAGTCCCGTCGTCGGTGATGGTGACCTTCGCGTTGGTGGCGTGCTTGTACCGATGGTGCCTGCGATCCAACGGCCCGAGGTTGGTCCCGGT
This sequence comes from Kutzneria sp. CA-103260, assembly GCF_018263855.1. GTDB lineage: Bacteria > Actinomycetota > Actinomycetes > Mycobacteriales > Pseudonocardiaceae > Kutzneria. Next base: position 699,832 of record NZ_CP073318.1, read on the forward strand.
GGTCTTGCCTTCGGGCCACGCCACCGCATGGTCGACGTCGCAGGACCGCGACGGGTGGGAGCAACACGGCATGACGCATGTGCGATGCCGGGTGCGGATGAACCGGTCCACCTCCGCCTTCGGACGGTAGATCCCCGGGTTGTACTCCAACAACTGCCCGGCCGGATCGGTGAGCAGGCGGTGGAACACCGTGCCCGGGTGGGACATGAGATCCCGCACCACATGCGCCGGGAGCAACTGGCCGGTATCGAGCTGCCCAGGCCGCTCATCCACCCCCAGCAACGCGGTGATCGGCACCGTGACCTGAATCAACGCCTTGGAACCAGCACTCCGCGGTTCCTCCAACACCAACGACGCCAACACATCCGCCCGCACCGCGTCCATCGACCGGCCGTTCTTGGCTTCCTTGCGCGCCAACCGATCGATCTTGGCGTACATCATCTTGGCGATCTCCACCGGCTGCTCGCACTTGAGGGCGGCCATGCCGTCCTCCAGGTCGTACAGGACAACAGTACGATCACGACGACGTTTCTCCCGACGTCGGGCATGCTCGGCTGGGTCCGCCCGCTGCAACCGACCCTGCACGGAGCGTCGGATCTGTTGGCAGCAGCGACCTTCAGCCGACTCCAACGTCTTGGCGACGACCTTCTGAGCCAACTCCTCACTGTAGCCGTCGGTGGGGTCGACCAACCCGTGAGCGGACCACTCGCTGATCACCCCGGCCTCCATCGCCTCCACCACATTCGGAAAGACCTTGACCACATGGCTGGCCCACTCGGCGAGGTAGGCCGCGTTGGTAGGGGACAGCTGCAACGCCAGGGCGATGTCGACGGGGGCGTGCTTGTCGATGTTGAGGTCGGCGATCAGCCGGATCAGCTCGGCCTGACAGCGACGGATCATTCCCTCGCATTCGATCAAGCGAGCGATTTTCTCTTGCATACCAGCGATTCTACCGCCTCCAAAGATCGAACTCGTCACTCGAACGGGTGGGAAAGTCCTTGTGGGACAACAAGAAGCGCCTTGGGACGGGATCGGATGATCAAAGTCTTAACGACTTGGGGGGCGGGTGCTGGAGGGCTGCTCAGGGGGCGGTGAGGTGCTGGATGCATAGAGACAGGGCCGTTGTGGTAGCCGGGAGGGTATGACGACGCGAGCGAAGGAGACGGAGCGTAAGTACTAGCCGGTGGACGCGGGGCGGCTGGCGGGGGTGCCGGGCCTGGACGGCGGCGAGGAGATCCTGCTGGACGCGGTCTATCACGACACGGCGAACCTGAGGCTGGCTCGCAGGGGAGTGACGCTGAGGCGTAGAACGGGCGGAGCGGACGAAGAGGTCTTCGACGCGGTGGAGCGCCGGCTGGGGCGACCGTCGGACGCGCCGCCGAAACTGGTGCGGTTGCTGGGGGATCGGCTGCTGAAGCGAGGGCAGCCGCCGAACGCGATCGCCGCATACGTCCAGCGGCAGGTCGAGGAGATGGGCCGGCAGGACATCAGGATCCGGCAGGGTGGCGAAGACTCGGTGCACCAGCTGCGCGTCGCCAGTCGCCGGATTCGCAGCGTTCTCCAGGCGTACCGGGGAAGTCGCTGGCTGATCAAGGAACTGCGTTGGCTGGGAGGCGTTCTCGCGCCGGCCCGTGACCTTGAGGTGCTCCGCGAGCACCTGCAAGCGGAAGTGGCCGCGCTGCCGAGTGAACTGGCGCTGGGCAACGTGAGGCAGCGGCTCACCGAGACGTTCGCGCCGAGGGAACAGCAGGCCCGTGACGAGGTGCTGCGAACCCTCAAGAGCGATCGGTACTTCGCGTTGTTGAACCGACTGGACGCGGTGCGAATCAAGCCGGTGAACAAGAAGAAGCGGCTCCGCAAGACGAAGAGCAGGGTCTGGAACAACGGGACGCTGCATGACGTCCGCAAGGCGGCGAAGCGCGCCCGCTACGCGGCGGAGGCGTCGCGCAAGCCGAAGTTGGCCCGGCGCTTGAAGAAACTGCAGAAGCAGCTCGGTGTGCACCAGGATTCCGTGGTGGCACGCCAGGAGCTGCGGGCGATGGGGATCCAGTCCCATCTGGACGGTGACAGCGCGTTCACCTACGGGCTGCTGTACGGGTGTGAGCTTCGTCGCGCCGAGCTGGTCGAGGAGTCCTTGCCGCGCAAGCGAAAGGTTTGAGTGGGTGGACCGCGGGTATCCCCCTGTCAACGGAACCGGCGAACAGGAGGGACTACAGATGAGCAATGATCGCAAGTTCGAGGGTAAGGCCGACGAGCTGATCGGCAAGGCCAAGGAGGGCGTTGGCCGTGCCACCGGCGACGAGCAGATGCAGGCTGAGGGGCGCGGTGACCAGATCAAGGGTGGCCTCAAGCAGGCCGGCGAGAAGGTCAAGGACGCGGCCCAGAAGGTGAAGGACGCCGTCACGGGCAAGTAGCGAGAGCCGGGCAGTGTCAGCCTGCCGTCGGCAGGGGACCGGGGTTGGCGATGCCGGGCGAGAGCCCGTGTCGGCAGGGGGCACGGGCGAGCAGTGCCCAGCACACGCCCGAGAGGGCGAAGGGGCCAGCCCCACCCGCCGCCCGCGTCGGTTTGTTCGGCGCGGGCGGCGGGTACACCGCAGTGACCGCTGCTCACGACGGAGGACGGCCGCAGTGACCGAAGCAGGAACTCAGGCGGCGACGCTGACGCTCGCCCTGGCCGGTGAGCTCGATGTCGGCACGCAGGCGACGACGTCGGCGCTGATCGAGAAGGCGTTGAACGCCGCGCCGCGGGTGCTGGTGCTGGATCTGAGGGAGGTCGACTTCCTCGGCTCGACGGGACTGTCGGTGCTGATCGAGGCGCAGCGGACGGCGGAGGCCCGCAACACGCTGATCTGCCTGGTGACCAACCGCAGGGCGACGTTGCTGCCGCTGGAGCTGACCGGCCTGACGACGATGTTCCCGATGTTCAAGACGCCGGAAGAGGCCAAGCGGTCAGCGCACGTGCAGCGCGAGCAGGCACGTGTCGTCCCGCGCGTTGGCACCGACGTGCGCCAGTAGCAGGTCGGCGTAGCGCTCGATGTTGGTGACGGTGCGAGCGGCGGTCACGACGAGGTCGTCGAGGCATTCGTCGATGTCCAACCCGGCCCGCTCGACCAGTCCGTCGGTGAACAGCACCAGCCGGTCCCCGGGGGCCAGTTGCAGCACCTGTTCCTCGTACACAGGCGAGCTGAAGGCCCCGAGCAGCGGACCGGCCGGCAGCGGCAGCAGGGACGCCGAACCGTCCCGGACGAGCAGCGGCGGCAGGTGCCCGGCCCGCGCCCACACCAACACCGAGGTCGCGGGGTCGAAAACCCCGCACAGCACGGTCCCGCTGATCCGTTCCGGCAGGCCGGCGGCGGCGGTGTTCAGCCAGGCCAGCAGCTGCGCCGGCGGAGCCCCGGTCATGGCCAGCCCGCGCAGCGCGTTCCGCATCGAGATCATGCCGGTGACCACGGGAATCCCGTGCCCGGCGATGTCCCCGATCACCAGCAGCAACCGCCCGGACGGCAGCGTGACGGCGTCGTACCAGTCGCCGCCGACCAGGTGCTGGGTGGCCGCCGGCTGGTAGCGGACGGCGATGTCCAGACCGGTGGGCCGGGGCAGTTCGGCGGTCGGCGGAATGATGGCGTGCTGCAACTGGATGGCCAGCTGCTGCTGCTTGTCGGCGTGCTCGGCGGTTACCTCCAGGGCGAACTCCGTGTGGTACTCCGAGGTCACGTCCTGCCAGGCCCCGCGCAGCGCCACGACTTCGCCGGCGGCGTCCGGCACCGGTTCCGCGAACAGCCGCAGCTGACGGTCGGGCATCTTGAACACGGCGGTGGCCGGCCGCCGGCTTTTGATCACGGTGTGCAGCAGCCGGTCCATGGTCGACTCGCCGTCCGGGCCGAGCCCGGCGGCCAGCTCCCGCAGCGGCAGCACCTGCCGGGTGCCGATGACCTCGTACAGCTGCGGGGTCCACGAGACCCGACCGGTGACCAGGCTTTCCTCCCAGCCGCCGAGCCCGCCGGCCCGCAGCGCGTTGTCGGCCAGCTCGGAATCGGGCACCCGCCGCCAGCTGATGGCCACGCCGTCGTACAGGCGGGCGACCCGGATCCGCCGCTCCTCGTCCAGGAACTCCTCGCCGACGCCGGTCTCCAGCACGCGCACGGCCCGGTCGAACAGCCCGTCGGCCTTGGCGGCGAACGGGAACAGGGCCAGCAGCCGCTCGCCGATCATGTCCGCGGGCGGCAGCGGCCAGCCCTCGCCGACGTGGTCCACCACGAAGTCGACCACCTCACCGCCGACCAGCTCGGCCCGGGCCGTCAGCACCGCGTCGACCAGGCTGTCCAGCAGACCGAGCAGCCAGGACTGCTCGCCGTCCAGATCGGTGAGGGTGCTCGCGCACAGATCGGCCAGCGCCGCCAGCTCGGTCCGCTGCCCCGGGCTGAAGTCACGGCGCGGGATCGGCCAGCAGATCTCCATCGCCCCCAGCACCGCCCGGCTGTTGCGGATCGGCAGCACGGCCCGGGCCCCGCCCGTCCACCGCCCCGGCCCCAGCGCCGTGTCGCCCGAATGGAGCCACAACTGCCGCTGCTCCCCGACGGCGGTCCGGGCGTGGCAGGCCAGCTGCGGCGGCAGCTGCCGCCACCGGGCCGCCTCGGCCGGCCCCAGGCCGCGCGAGCCGACCAGCTGGAGCGTGCCGTCCGGCTCCACCCGCCAGATGGCCAGCGCCACGGCGCCGGTCGGCAGCAGGGCCTCGGTGAACACCGCCTCGGCCAGCGCGTCCCCGTCCCGGGCGCTCGAAGCCCGGGTCTCGGCCAGCCGCCGGCCCAGCACCGGGATGTCGCCGGGAGAAGGCGGCGGGGCGGTCTCCATCAGCTCGGCGGCCATCTCCAGCGGTGTGATGCCGACGCTGTCGGCCAGCGTGTGCAGATGCTGGGTGGCGTGCGCGACGGTGCCGCCGATGCGCTCCACCAGCCGCCCTTTGGCCTGCTCCAGGACGGCGTCCGCGGCTGCTCGCGCCCGTAGCTGCGCCAGCTGGTCGCGTTGGTGGGCGACCAGCCGGGCCAGCCGTTCGAGGTCCGACACCCGGCGAGTCTAGAAGTCGCCGGGCCGTTATGCCCGCATGCCAGGATGGATCTCCGGGGGCACGAGCGCTACGGGAGCGGCTGATGGTGGTGGAGGGCAAGGCCGTGCAGGACGAGCGGCTCCAACAGCTGCTCCACGGTCTCAAGGCGGTGCGTGACGGCGATTTCGGCACGCGGCTGCCCCGGGTCGGCGACGTGCTGATGGACGAGATGTCCGACGTGTTCAACGGCATGGTCGACCAGCTGGCCCTGTTCACCTCCGAGGTGACGCGGGTGGCCCGCGAGGTCGGCACCGAGGGCAAACTGGGCGGTCAGGCCACGGTGCCGGGCGTGTCGGGCACCTGGAAGGACCTGACCGACTCGGTGAACGCGATGGCCGGCAACCTGACCGGCCAGGTCCGCGACATCGCCGAGGTGGCGACCGCGGTGGCCCGGGGCGACCTGACGCAGAAGATCACGGTCGACGTCAAGGGCGAGATGCTGGAGCTGAAGAACACCATCAACACGATGGTGGACCAGCTGTCGTCGTTCGCCGACGAGGTGACCCGGGTGGCCCGCGAGGTCGGCAGCGAGGGCCGTCTCGGCGGCCAGGCCCAGGTGCCCGGCGTCGGCGGCACGTGGCGTGACCTCACCACCTCGGTGAACTTCATGGCCGGCAACCTGACCGACCAGGTCCGCAACATCGCCCAGGTGACGACCGCGGTGGCCAAGGGCGATCTGACGCAGAAGATCACCGTGGACGCGCGGGGCGAGATCCTGGAGTTGAAGAACACCATCAACACGATGGTGGACCAGCTGTCCTCGTTCGCCGACGAGGTCACCCGGGTGGCCCAGGAGGTCGGCACCGACGGCATCCTCGGCGGCCAGGCCCAGGTGCCCGGCGTCGGCGGCACGTGGCGGCAGCTGACCACCTCGGTGAACTTCATGGCCGGCAACCTGACCGGTCAGGTGCGCTCGATCGCCCAGGTCGCGACGGCCGTGGCCAAGGGCGATCTGACGCAGAAGATCACCGTGGACGCGCGGGGCGAGATCCTGGAGTTGAAGAACACCATCAACACGATGGTGGACCAGCTCTCGTCGTTCGCCGACGAGGTGACCCGGGTGGCCCGCGAGGTCGGCACCGACGGCAAGCTGGGCGGCCAGGCCGACGTCAAGGGCGTGTCGGGCACCTGGAAGGACCTCACCGACTCGGTGAACGTGATGGCCGACAACCTCACCGACCAGGTGCGGTCCATCGCCCAGGTGACCACGGCGGTGGCCCGCGGCGACCTGTCGCAGAAGATCCGGGTCGACGCGCGCGGCGAGATCCTGGAGCTCAAGGACACCATCAACACCATGGTCGACCAGCTCTCGGCCTTTGCCGACGAGGTCACCCGGGTGGCCCGCGACGTCGGCACCCAGGGCGACCTGGGCGGCCAGGCCATCGTGCGGGGCGTGTCGGGCACCTGGAAGGACCTGACCGACAACGTCAACGTGATGGCGTCCAACCTGACCGGGCAGGTGCGGTCCATCGCCCAGGTGGCGACCGCGGTCGCCGAGGGCGACCTGTCCAAGCGGATCCGGGTCGAGGCCCGGGGCGAGGTCGCCGGCCTGGCCGACACCATCAACACCATGGTCGACACGTTGTCCGCCTTCGCCGACGAGGTCACGCGCGTGGCCCGCGAGGTCGGCACCGAGGGCCAGCTGGGCGGTCAGGCCCGGGTGGCCGGCGTGTCCGGCACGTGGAAGGACCTCACCGACTCGGTGAACGTGATGGCCGACAACCTGACCTCCCAGGTGCGGTCGATCGCCCAGGTGACCACTTCGGTGGCCCGCGGCGACATGTCCAAGAAGATCGACGTCGACGCGCGCGGCGAGATCCTGGAGCTGAAGACGACCATCAACACGATGGTCGACACGCTGTCCTCGTTCGCCGCCGAGTCGACCAGAGTGGCCCGCGAGGTCGGCCGGGAGGGCCGGCTGGGCGTGCAGGCCGAGGTCGAGGGCGTGTCCGGCACCTGGAAGCGGCTCACCGAGAACGTCAACGAGCTGGCCCTCAACCTGACCCGGCAGGTCCGGGCCATCGCCGAGGTGACCAGCGCGGTGGCCACCGGAGACCTGACCCGGTCCATCACGGTGGAGGCGCAGGGCGAGGTCGCCGAGCTCAAGGACAACATCAACTCGATGGTCCGGTCGCTGCGCGAGACCACCCGGGCCAACGAGGACCAGGACTGGACCAACACCAACCTGGCCCGCTTCTCCGGCCTCATGCAGGGCCACCGCGAGCTGCGCATCGTGGCCGAGCTGATCATGAACGAGCTGACCCCGCTGGTCGACGCCCAGCTCGGCACGTTCTTCCTGGCCGAGCTGGGGGAGGACGGCGTCACGCTGCGGCTGGTCGCCGGCTACGGCCACAGCATCGACTCGTCCGGGACCGACTCGGTGCCCACGGAGTTCCGCCTCGGCCAGTCGCTGGTCGGGCAGGTGGCCAGCACCAAGAAGGTGATCCTGGTCGACCGGACGCCGGCCGACTACGTGCGCATCGCCTCCAGCCTCGGCTCGGCCGGCCCGGCCAACCTGATCGTGCTGCCGATCGTGTTCGAGGACCAGGCCCTCGGCGTGATCGAGCTGGCCTCGTTCGGCCGGTTCACCCCGGTCCAGCGGGACTTCCTGGAGCAGCTGATGGAGACCATCGGCGTCAACGTGAACACGATCATCGCCAACGCCCGCACCGACTCGCTGCTGGCCGAGTCCCAGCGGCTCACCCAGGAGCTGCGGGCGCGCTCCGAGCAGCTGCAGGAGCAGCAGGGCGAGCTGCGCCGCTCCAACGCCGAGCTGGCCCGGCAGAACCGCGACATCGAGGTCAAGAACTTCGAGATCGAGCAGGCCCGCCAGGAGCTGGAGGAGCGGGCCCAGCAGCTGGCCCTGACCTCCAAGTACAAGTCCGAGTTCCTGGCCAACATGTCCCACGAGCTGCGCACGCCGCTCAACAGCCTGCTCATCCTGGCCCGGCTGCTGGCCCAGAACCCGACCCGCAACCTCACGCCCAAGCAGGTCGAGTTCGCCAACGTGATCCACTCCGCCGGCACCGACCTGCTCCAGCTGATCGACGACATCCTGGACCTGTCCAAGGTCGAGGCGGGCAAGATGGACATCCACCCGGAGCGGTTCCCGCTGCCCCAACTGCTGGAGTACGTGCGGGCCACCTTCCAGCCGCTGACCGTGGAGAAGGGCCTCGGCTTCGGCGTGCAGGTCGCGCCGGACGTGCCCGACAGCCTGTACACCGACGAGCCGCGGCTGCGGCAGGTGCTGCGCAACCTGCTGTCCAACGCGGTCAAGTTCACCGAGACCGGCCGGGTCAACCTTGCCGTGCGGCTGGCCGGGGACACCGTGGAGTTCGCCGTGTCGGACACCGGCATCGGCATCGCGCCGGACAATCTGGAGACCATCTTCGGCGCGTTCCAGCAGGCCGACGGCACCACCAGCCGGCGGTACGGCGGCACCGGCCTGGGCCTGTCCATCAGCCGCGAGGTGGCCTACCTGCTGGGCGGCGAGATCAAGGCCGACAGCGAGCTCGGCGTCGGCAGCACGTTCACGCTGCACCTGCCGGTCGAGCCCGAGGTCGCCGAGCCGGCGCCCGTGCCGGAGCCGGCCGTGCCGGACACCCGGCGACGGGTGCTGGTGCTGGAGTCCGGCGGCGACGAGCTGTCCACGCTGGCCCGACAGGTCGCGGTGACCCTCGGCGACCCGCACGTCACCGTGGCCGCCACGCCCGACGAGGCCGCCGCCGCGCTGCTGGCCGCCCCGCACCAGGCCGTGGTCCTGGACCTCAACCTGCCTGAGGCGATGTCGCTGACGTTCCTCAAGCGACTGGCCAACCACCCCGACCTGGTGGCCCTGCCGGTGTTCGCGCACCTGGCCCGGCCGCTCACACCGGCCCAGGACCGGCTGCTCCAGTCGCACGTGCGCAACCGGCCCGTGCAGATCGTGGACAGGGTCGAAGAGCTGCGGGAACGGCTGGTGCAGGAGCTGTCCTCCGAGGAACACGGGCACGAGGGCATGCACGGCCGCCAGGTGCTGGTGATCGACGACGACGTGCGCAACGTGTTCGCCATCGTCGGCATGCTGGAGACCTACGGCATGACCGTGCTGCACGCCCCCAACGGCCGCAAGGGGATCGAGGTGCTGCTGGCCAACGAGGGCGTCGACCTGATCCTGATGGACGTGATGATGCCGGAGATGGACGGTTACGCCACCACCGCCGCGGTGCGGGCGATGCCCCAGTTCGCCCAGCTGCCGATCATCGCCGTGACCGCCAAGGCCATGCAGGGCGACCGGGAGAAGAGCCTGGCCTCCGGGGCCAACGCCTACGTGACCAAGCCGGTGGACGCCGACGAGCTGCTCGACACCATGCACCGGGTCTTGGGGCCGGGGGAGGGCTGACCGTACCGTAGGCTGCGGCGTCAGTCGAAGACAGGGAGAGTACGTGCCCGAGAACCCCGGCGCCTTCGCCGCCGACACCGAGCTGGTCGACGGCGTCGCCGTCGTCCACCTGGCCGGCGAGCTGGACATGCAGACCGTGCCGGCGGCGACCCTGGAGCTGGACCAGGCCCTCCAGGCCGGGCCCAGCGGCCTGGTGGTGGACATGACCGGGCTGACCTTCCTGGCCTCGGCCGGGCTGGCCATGCTGGCCGCCGTCGGCGAGAAGGCCGGGCAGGCCGCGGTCACCCTGCGGCTGGCCGCCGACAACCGGGTGGTGCTGCGCCCGCTGGAGATCACCGGCCTCGACGCCGGTTTCGCCATCCGCGACTCGGTCGACTCGGCCCTGGCCGACTTCTGACGTTTGTGCGTCTCCAAGACCTACAAACCCGCCCGGGCACGGTCTTCAACCGCTACAAACCTCCGGGGTTTGGGGTGGTTGGAGACGTCCGCGACCGGGGTTTGTAGGTCTTGGAGACACCCATACCCTGCTGGGCACGGTTCTTGTTTCTCGCTTGTCGATCCACGCCTGCTGAGGCATGACACACACCTCCTCCGTCCAGGACGACCCACCAGCGCCACGGCCGTGCCGGTACACTGAGGCCGACCGGCGGTGGGGCTCGCCGGCCCCGCAGGCCGGGGAAACCGTGGCACACGTCGCCGCCAACAGTCCCTACTGGATCCTGTCCGTTCGGGTTCTCGTAGGAGGCTGTGTGTCTGTCGACCCTGACGTCGACCTCCATGTTCCGGCGCAGCGGCGCGAAATGGCCCGCACCCACGGCGGCGTGCTCGCGGTGATCGCCGCCGGCGGCGGGCTCGGCGCGCTGGCCCGCTACGGCGTCTCGCTGTGGCTGCCGACCACGCCGGGGCACTTTCCCTGGGGGACGTTTTCCATCAACGTGTTGGGCTGCTTCCTGATCGGCGTGCTGATGGTCCGATGGGGACAGCGCCCGCTGCTGCGACCCTTCCTGGGCGTCGGCGTGTTGGGCGGCTTCACCACGTTCTCCACCTACGCCGTGGAGACGCGGGCCCTGCTCGCCCCGGGCGAGGTGCCTGTCGCGATGGCGTACCTGTTCGGCACGCTGGCCGCGGCGATGCTGGCCGTGCTGGCCGGTGTGTCGCTGACGCGGGCGCTGACCCGGAAGCCGGCGGAGGTTGCGGCGTGACGTTGGCGCTGGTGTTCGTCGGCGCGATCGTCGGCGCGCCGCTGCGGTATCTGACCGACCGGGCCGTGCAGACGCGCAACGACTCGATCTTCCCGTGGGGCACGATGACGGTGAACGTCTTCGGCTGCCTGGTGCTGGGATTTCTCGCCGGCGCGGGGACTTCACTGCCCAGTGGCGTGGCAGCTCTGGTGGGCACCGGGTTCTGCGGTGCGCTCACGACGTACAGCACGTTCAGCTACGAGACGCTGCGGCTGGTCGAGCAGAAATCCTACCTGTACGCGGTGATGAACGTGCTGATCAGCCTGATCGCCGGGCTGGGCGCGGTGTTCCTGGGCTACGCCCTGGCCGTGTGAGCGATCCTCGGCCACTCCAGGCGGGGCTCGCGTTCGGCTGGGCGGGCGGGCATACTTCGGCCATGAGTCGACCGACGCGGGGCTTCGTCGGCAAGCGGCGGGCGCCGAGGGACCGGCGGCTGCCGCCGGGGCAGTACGACATCGGGCGGGACTTCCCGGTGTTGACGGCGGAGGTCACGCCGAGCGTGCACACCGACCGCTGGACGATGAGCATCGACGGCCTGGTGCGGCAGCCGGGCAGGTGGACGTGGGACGAGCTGCACGCGTTGCCGCAGGAGGAGTACCGCGGGGACATCCACTGCGTGACGACGTGGTCGAAGTTCGACACGAGGTTCGGCGGCGTGAGCATCGACCTACTGCTGGATCAGGTGGAGCCGCTGCCGGAGGCCACGCACGTGCTGGCGACGTCGACGACCGGCTACACGACCAACCTGCCGCTGGAGCATCTGCGCAACGGCAAGGCGTGGCTGGTCTGGACCCACGAGGGCAAGCCGCTGCACCGGGACCACGGCGGCCCGGTCCGGCTGCTGGTGCCGCACCTGTACTTCTGGAAGAGCGCGAAGTGGGTCACGAAGCTGACCCTGCTGGACCACGACGAGCAGGGTTTCTGGGAGCGCAACGGGTATCACGACCTGGGCGACCCCTGGCTGGAACAGCGGTACCAGGGTGACTGACCCGCGAGGCTGGCGGTACGCGAAGGTGGTGGCGGTCCGACACGACACGCCGCGCAGCGTGACGTTGCGCCTGGACGTGCCGGACCGGGTCCGGCATCTGTCGGGCCAGCACTACGTGGTGCGGCTGACGGCGGAGGACGGCTATCGGGCCCAGCGGTCGTACTCGGTGGCCTCGGCCCCGGACGACCCGCTGCTGGAGCTGTTCGTGGAACGGCTGGAGGACGGCGAGGTGTCGTCGTACCTGGCCGATGTCGTGGTGCCGGGCGACGAGTTGGAGGTGCGCGGCCCGATCGGCGGCTGGTTCGCCTGGAACGGATCCGCGCCGGCGCTGGGCGTCGGCGGCGGCTCGGGCGTGGTGCCGCTGATCTCCATGCTGCGGCACAGTTCCGACAACTTTCACGTGGCGGTGTCGGTGCGTACGGCCGAGGATCTGCCGTACGCCAACGAACTTACCGCCGCGAACGCGCTGATCGCGGTGACCCGCGAGGACTTCCGCGGGCGCGGGGCCGGCCGGCTGACCGCGCAGGAACTGGTGCCCCTCTACACGCCCGGCGCCACCTGTTACGTCTGCGGTTCCGCGGCTTTCGCCGAGGCGGCCAGCATGCTGCTGCTGGACATCGGCGTGCCCACGGAGGACATCCGGGTCGAAAGGTTCGGTCCGTCAGGCTGATTCATCGTTCGGACAGATCATGTTCACGCCTACGTCGCTCCGCCAGCCTAGGTTCTGCGCGATCCCGAGCTGAGGAGACCCGATGTCCGACAAGCGCACCGTCAGCCGAAGAGGAGCGCTGGGCCTGCTCGGCGCGACCGCCGCCGCGGCCCCGCTGCTGGGCTCCGCCACCGCCGAGGCGGCGACGCCGGCGTTCGTGCCCAGCGTCGGCAACGGCGCGACCCCGGTGCAGGGCCTGCATCTGACGTTTGGCCGTGACCCGTCCCGCCAGATGGTCGTCTCCTGGATCACCGAGAGCTCGGTGCGCAAGCCGCGGGTCGTGTACGGCACGCTGGAGGGCGGCTTCGGCGGTTGCGTCGACGCCGACACCAAGACCTATGTGGACGGCACTTCCGGCCGCACGGTCTACGTCCACCACGCGGAACTGAACCGCCTGCGCCCCAACACCCAGTACATGTACGCGGCGCAGCACGACGGCGCGACCCCGGACGCCGGCACGTTCCGCACCGCGCCGTCCGGCCGCATGCCGTTCACCTTCACCAGCTTCGGCGACCAGTCGGCGCCACAGGTCACCTGGGCCAGCAACGGCTCGGTCGGCCTGGACGCCAACTCCACGCCGGCCACCAAGGACATCGTCACCGGCATCGAGACCGTGGCCCCGCTGTTCCACCTGCTCAACGGCGACCTGTGCTACGCCAACCTGGACGTGGACCGGGTCCGGACCTGGAACAACTTCTTCACCAACAACACCCGCTCGGCCCGGTTCCGGCCGTGGATGCCGGCGGCCGGCAACCACGAGATCGAGAAGCAGAACGGCCCGATCGGCCTCGGCGCGTACCAGGCCTACTTCCAGCTGCCCTCCACCGAGACCGACCCGGAGCTGGCCGGCCTGTGGTACTCGTTCACCGCCGGCTCGGTGCGGGTGATCGTGCTGCAGAACGACGACAACTGCCTGCAGGACGGCGGCGACGTCTACATCAGCGGCTACTCCGGCGGCCGGCAGCTGGCCTGGCTGGAGAAGGAGCTGGCGGCGGCGCGCAAGTCCCGGGACATCGACTGGGTCGTCGTGGCCATGCACCAGGTGATGATCAGCACCTCCGACGCCAACGGCGCGGACCTGGGGCTGCGGCAGAAGTACGGCCCGCTGTTCGACAAGTACGGTGTGGACCTGGTGCTGTGCGGGCACGAGCACGACTACGAGCGTTCGCTGGCCGTGCGCGGCGTGGTGTCGGGCAGCGAGACGCTGACGCCGAACCCGGTGTCCTCGGCCACCGACAACATCGACGCCACCCACGGCACCGTGCACATGATCCTCGGCGGCGGCGGTGTTTCCGGCACCACCAACGGTTCCTTCTTCAAGGACGGCAGCGCCAAGGTGCTGACCGCGGTCTCCGCGACGCCGGGCTCCAACGGCAAGCGGACGCCCACCTACACGAAGGAAGAGGCGGTGTGGAGCGCGGTCCGCGACCTCGACCACCCGTACGGCTTCGCCGCGTTCACGGTTGACCCGGGCCGCCGTCCCGGCGACACCACGACCATGCACGTGACGTACTACAACGTGAACAAGCCGAACGGCGACCTGTCGGTGTTCGAGAAGTTCAGCCTGCACCGCAAGCGCTCGGACGGCTGAGTGCCTTGGCCCGATCGTCGGTTTCATCCAGAGACCGACGATCGGGCCTACTGGCGGTGATCCGCCGCCGGCATCATCGCGGGCATGCGGATCATCGCCGGCTGCGCGGCGGCTTTGCTGATTGTTTCCGGGCCGATTGTCGGATCGCCCCAGGCGATCGCGGCCGCCGACGTGGGCCCTGACTCCCCGGTCGTCGTGGAACTGGCCGGTGGGGGCGGTGTGCACGCCGACGCCAGCATTCCGGCCCTGGCCGGGGCCCAGGACGTGCGGCGGCTCGGTGTCGTGAACGGATATTCGGCCACCGTGTCGCCCCAGCAGCTGGCCCGGTTACGGGCGGATTCCCGGGTGGCCAAGGTGGTTCCGGACGCGCTGATCTGGATTCCCCGGCAGGACAAGGCCGCCACCGCGGCCGGTGGCCAGGCCTTGCCGGGCGCCTGTGCTCCCAACGGCGGGGTGCAGCTGAATCCCGAGGCGGTGGGCGTCATTCACGCCGTCTCCGACGATCCGGCGGCGAAGACCGCGCGGAGCCTGGGGGCCACCGGCGCGGGCGTGACCGTCGGCGACATCGCCGGCAGCATCGACGTGAACACCCCGGAGCTGGTGCGGCCCGACGGCTCGCACGTGATCACCAGCTACCAGGACTTCACCGGCGAGGGCGGCTCGGTGGTGTCCGAGGACATCGAGTCCTTCCTGGACGACGGCATGATCGCCGCGCAGGGCAACGGCGTGTACGACCTGGCCGGCTACACCGCCCGGCACCTGCCCACCCCGTGCCGGATCCGGGTCGAAGGCGTTGCGCCGCGGGTGAACCTGACCGCCTACAAGGTGTACGGCAGCAACGACTACACCACCACGTCGGCCTTTCTCCAGGCCATCGACTACGCGGTCTACACCGACCACGTGAACGTGCTCAACGAGGAGGCCGGCTCGTTCCCGATGCCGGACACCAGCGCCGACCTGATCAAGACGGCCAACGCCAACGCGATGGCGGCCGGCGTGACGATCACCGTGCCCTCCTACGACTCCGGCCTGAACAGCACGATCTGGTCGCCGGCCTCGCAGCCGGGCGTGATCTCCGTCGGGGCCTCGACCACCTACCGCTCGTACGCGCAGGTCAACGAGGCCGGGCTGGCCGATGTCGGCGGCACCGGCTGGGTCAGCGACAACATCAGCTCGCTGTCCTCGGGCGGGTTCACCGAGCAGGGCCGGGGCATCGACATCGTCGCGCCCGGCGACCTGGACTGGGCCATCTGCACCGCCGACCCGAAGGCCGCGCCGGACTGCGTCGACTACAACGGAAAGCCCAGCGGCGTCTACCTTTCCGGCGGCACCAGCGAGGCCGGGCCGCTGGTCGCCGGGGTGGCGGCGCTGGTGATCCAGGCCTACCGGGAGACCCACGGTGGCGTGACGCCGTCGCCGGCGCTGGTCAGCCACCTGATCACCGGCACCGCGGACGACCTCGGGATCGCCGCCTTCGAGCAGGGGGCCGGCCGGGTCGACGCGTACCGGGCCGTGCAGGCGGCAAGGTCCGTCGGCGACAATGTCATCGCCGACACCGACCAATTGGACGCGGTCGGTACGGCTGGCAGCGACCAGCAGTTCACCGTGAACCTGACCAACACCGGTGCCACGGCCAAGACGGTGGACCTGGCCGGGCGGACCCAGGGGACCAGCCGGGCGGTTCGCGACGCCGACGTCCAGCTCTCGGCTTCGGATCCGACCTATGTCAGCGCGCGGGGTGCGACCCGGGGATACGTCAAGGTGCCGTTCGACGTGCCGGCCGGCAGCGACCGGCTCGACGCCGAGTTCGCGAATCCGGGCGCTGACAAGACAACCGTCGACATGCTGCTGCTGGACCCGAAGGGACGGGTCGCCGGCTACAGCCTGCCGGAAGGAATCGGCAACCACGGGCACAGCGACGTCGGCTCGCCGGTGGCCGGTCACTGGACCGCCGTCATCGCGGCCACCCGGAGCGCCAACGGCTACCAGGGTGTTGTGCACTTCGAGGCCCGGGTGGCCAGCAATCGTCCATTCGGGACGGTGACACCGAGCAAGGTTGTGCTGCCGCCGGGGAAGTCGGCCAAGGTCAAGGTGAACGTCAAGCTGCCGACCGAGGCGGGCGACGTGAGCGCGGCACTGACGTACACCGGCGGCTCGCTGCCGATCAGCCTGCGGACCCTGGTCCCGATCCGCGGCGGTGTCGGAACCTTCGCTGCCGACATGACCGGCGGCAACGGCCGCACCGGCACGCCCGCGCAGACGTTCTTCTACAACGTCGACGTGCCGGCGGGCAAGCCGGCCCTGGACGTCAGCACGGTGTTGGCGGACAAGGATCCCTACTACACCTACCTGATCTCGCCCGACGGCCAGACCGCCGCCCAGGGCAGCAACCAACTGCCCGTCGGCCAGGGCGCGACCGTCAGCGGCAACGGAACCCGGCTGCACGCCGTGAATCCGGCCGCCGGCCGGTGGACTGTGATCATCACGTTCACCAATCCCGTGCTGGGCAACGCCATCCACACCCCGCTGACCGGGCGCGTCACCTTCGATCCGGTGGCGCCCAAGGTTTCCGGACTGCCCACCGGCGGCGTCGTGAAGGCCGGCAGCACGCAGGTCGTCGCCGTGACCGTGCACAACGACTCTCCGGCCGTCGGTTCGTACTTCCTCGACGCCCGGCTGGCGCAGTCGGTGTCCATGACCCTGAAGCCGCTCACGCCGACCGACAGCATCGTCGTGCCGATGCCGCAGACCGAGAACACGCCACTGTGGAACGTGCCGACCAACACCAGTTCCGTGTCCCTGCTCGCGCAGGGAACCGCGCCCGTCATGTTCGACGCCGGCCCCTACAACGGTGAACCCGACATCGGCTCCACCGCCTTCGGCAACTCCGCCGTCGCGTCGTTCAGCGCCGACAACGTCACGCCGGGGCTCTGGTACGCCACCCTCAGCGCGGTCGGCCCCGGCCCGATCCAACCGTTCACCGCCAGCATGGCGATGAACGTCACCACCCGCGCCTTCGACAGCGACGCCCAGTCGCCGTCCGGGAGCCTGTGGGGCAACGACTTCCACCCGGTGATCGTCCAACCCGGACAGACCACCACCCTGTACCTGACCATTCACCCCACCGGGCCGGTCGGCTCCATTGTGGACGGAACGCTGTTCCTGGACGACAGCTCCGCGTTGACCCAGTACGGGAACAGCCCGAGCGCCGACCAGCTGGCGGCCCTGCACTACCACTACACGGTGGGCTGAGTCTCGCCGTCGGTGAAGGCCAGCAGCATCTCGTCGGCGAACACGTCGTAGCGCCCACGGCCGTTGCGCTTGGCCCGGTACATGGCGATGTCGGCCCGGCGGACCAGCGCCGCCGGGTCGGTCATGCCGTGCGTGCTCAACGCGATGCCGACGGAGGCGCTGACCTGGAGCTGCCGGCCGGCGATGCGCATCGGCTCGTGCAGGCCGCGCAGGATCCGGTCGGCGACCTTCGCGGCGTCGCCCGGTGCCGACACGTTCTGCAGCATCACGGCGAACTCGTCGCCGCCGAACCGGGCGGCGACGTCGCTGTCCCGCAGCTGGGCGACGATCCGGTCGGCGGTGATGGTCAGCAGGGTGTCGCCGGCGGCGTGGCCCAGGGTGTCGTTGATGGCCTTGAACCGGTCGAGGTCGATGAACAGCAGCGCCACCCGCCCGCCGCCGTGACCGGTGAGCTCCAGCTGGTGGGCCAGCCGGTCCAGGAACAGGCTGCGGCTGGCCAGGCCGGTCACGGAGTCGTGGAAGGCCTGGTGCATGCGGTCCACGGTGTTGGCGTCGGTCAGCGCCAGGCTGACGTGCTCGGCGAAGGACTGGAGCATCTGCACCTCGGGCGGCGCGTAGAGCCGCCCGGGCCGGTCGGCGACCACCACCAGGCCGCCGGTGACGGTGCCGCTGTCGTGCACGGGGGCGGCCATGGACGCCAGGCCCTCGGTGTTGTCGTCGCCGCCGACCACGACGCCGCCGGACATGATCGCCGCGCCGACGGTGCCGGCCTCGGCCAGCGGCATGGTCGGGGTCTCGCGCTCGACGTCGACGGCCAGCCCCGCCCCGGCGACCAGGGAAATCTGCTGCGGATCGGAGTCGTCCCGCAGCCACAGCCCGACCGCGCCGTCGCCGAGCAGCTGCCGGGCGGCGGCGGCGATCATGTCCAGCACCTGCGGCAGCGGCCGCCGCCGGGAGATCGCCCGCTGCACGTCGAACAGGTGCTCCAGCAGCCGCTGCCGCTGCTGCAGGGACGCCAGCAGCTCGGCGTTCTCGGCCGCCTGCCGCTCGCTGCGCTCCCGCATCTCGTGCTCGGCCTGCAAGGTCCGCAGCATGGTCAGCGTCAGCTCCAGCAGCCGCGCCATGCCCCGGACCACGTTGCGCTCCTCGACGGAGAACCCCTGCGCGCCCCAGCGGGCCAGCACCAGGTGCCCGGGCCGGCCGCCGCCCCAGTCGGCGGCGATGGCGTGACAGCGCCCGACCCCGGGCACGTCAACGTTGTCGCGTTCGCGTCCGGCCACCGCGACCAGGTCGGCCGCCGGGACCCGGCCCACCGGGAAGCCGACGACCGCCGTCACCTCGTCGTCGATGACCACCGCGGCCACCTCGGCCTCCAGGGCCGTGGCGGCCCGCTCGACCGCGGCATGGGCCGCCGACACCTCGTCCGAGCACTCCGACACGACGGCCAGCAGCTCCAACAGTTGCTGGCCGTCGTGGTACGCACCGCCACCGAATGTGGTCATCTCAGCCGAGGGCCAGCACAGCGAGCGTCTGGTTGTGGAAGCCGTGGATGCCCCGGGCCCGGGCGATCTCGCCGTACGCGTAGAAGCCGGCGAACGGGGCCTGCTCGGCCCACTTGGCCAGCCGGGCGTTGTCCCGCCGCAGGGCCTCGTCGTCCAGGATGGCCCGGATCGCCGCGCAGCTGATCGTCAGCAGCCCGACCGGTTCCCGCCCGCCCAGCCCGGCCAGCGCCTCCTGGCAGGCCGCGTCGGTGGCGGCCAGGATGGACTGCTCGTCACCGGTCATGGCCCACACCAGGCCGCCGTGGTCGAAGCTGCCGCCGCCGCCGAGCGACCGGCCCTCCAGGTCGATCTGGGTGCTGACGTTGCGCGCGTCGACGCCGTTGCGCCGTTGCAGGCCCAGCGGCCGGGGCAGCGCGAACCGCATCAGCGCTTCCCGGTCGGTGTAGGCCTCGGCCGGCGCGCCCAGCCGGTCCAGGTACACGTCCAGCGCCGGCCGGTCGTCCACGGTCTGGATCCGGCCGTCCCGGCTGCCGGTGACGATCATCGGCTCGCCGACCGGGCGGAACCCGTGCCGCACCCCGACCGACAGCGGCGCGTCCGAGTGGATCGTGGCCGCCACCACCGCGTTGGTCAGCACCCGGTCCCCGGCCAGCAGATAGGCCTGCTTCATCCGCCAGCCGTCCGCGCCGGAGCCGCCGAACAGCGGCACGCTGGCTCCGAGCACGGTGTAGCAGCCGCGCAGGATCTGCTCCTGGTCGCGGACCAGCCCGTCGGTCAGCAGCACCAGCACCCGGTGCGGCAGGCCCGGGATCTCGGTGACGCTGTGGCCCAGTTCCTCGCCGGCCTCGCGCTGCCGGCCGGCCACGTTCTCGGCGGCGGCCGTGCTGACGGCGAAGCCGGGGCCGCCGATCGCGGCCACCACGACGGTGCCGTCGTTGGCGCCGCCGTCGCAGATCTCGCCCCGGGTGGTGCATCCGATCACCGGCACGTCCGGGCCGGCGACGTCGCGCACGCCGGCCAGGGTCTGGGCCAGGTCGTAGGTGATCGCCGCCCACACGATGAGCAGCTTGGGATCCGCCCCGGTCAGGGCGGTGTGCGCGGCCTGGGCCGCGGCGGTCCTCGGTTCGGTGGCGCTGGATTGGCCCACACCCATCCAGCGCCGGCCGTCGGGACACGCGTCCGTGTTCATGACGCCTCCACTCGACGGCGGTCGGTCAGCCACCGTAGTCGCTCTCCCGGCCCGGTGCGGAGTCGCCCGAGAGGATCTTCACTCAAACGGCGCATCTACCGGACAACGGGCAGACGGGTTGTTTGACACCGCAGTGGGGCATTGGTCTAGTGCATGACGTAACCGAATGGCTACCGAGGGGGCTGGCCGACATGCGTTTACGTTCCGCGATGGCGGTTTCCGCGCTGGCGGCGGGATTTCTGACGGTCACGGTCGGTCCCGGCGCGCAGGCCGCGCCAGCCGATCCGACGACGCTGGTGAACCCGTTCGTGGGCACCGAGAACTCCGGCAACACCTTTCCCGGGGCCAGCGCCCCGTTCGGCATGGTGCAGGTCAGTCCGGACACTGGCGGCCAGGGCGGTTACGACTACGACCAGAAGGCCATTTACGGCTTCAGCCAAACCCATTTGTCCGGGGTGGGCTGTGGCGTGATGGGGGAGCTGCCGGTCATGCCGACCACCGGCGCCGTCACCACCGTGGATCCGGCCAAGTACGCGTCGAGCTATTCGCACACGAACGAACAGGCCACGCCCGGTTACTACCGGGTCGGCCTGTCCACCTACGGCGTTAACGCCGAAGTGACGGCCACGCCGCGGACCGGTTGGCAGCGCTACACGTTCCCGGCCACTGCGGCGGCCAACGTGCTGTTCAACACCGGCCAGGCCAACCAGTCGGTGCTCGACTCAGAGGTCCACATCGTCGACGACCACACGGTCGAGGGACGCGTGCACGACGGCGGCTTCTGCGCCGGACACGACCAGCACACCGTCTACTTCACCGCCAGCTTCTCCCGCCCCTTCGCCTCGTACGGGACCTGGCGCGGCAGCACGACCACCGCCGGCGCCAAGGACGCGGCCGGGACCGGCGGCAACGGCGCCTGGGCCACCTTCGACGCCACCACCCAGCACGACGTGGTGCTCAAGGTCGGCATCTCCTACACCGGCATGGCCGGCGCGCGGGCCAATCTCCAGCAGGAGACCGGCGGCTCCTACGACTTCGACGCCACGAAGGCGGCCTTGCACGCCACCTGGGTCAACCAGCTGAACAGCGTCCAGGTCGGCGGCGGCACCCAGGACCGGCAGACCGCCTTCTACACCTCGCTCTACCACGCCCAACTGCACCCGAACCTGGCCGGCGACGTGGACGGCAGCTACGCCGGCTTCGACGCCAAGACCCACAAGGCGGCGGACTACACGCCGTACCAGAACTTCTCGCTGTGGGACACCTACCGCCCGCAGAACCAGCTGCTGGAGCTGCTGCACCCCGACGTGGCCCGGGACGTGGCGCTGTCGCTGGTGGCCGCCGGCCGGGACGGCGGCTGGCTGCCCCGCTGGGCGCTGGCCAACAGCGAGACCAACATCATGACCGGCGACCCGGTCACCCCGTTCCTGGTCGAGGCCTGGACCAAGGGCCTGCTCAAGGGGCACGAGCAGGAGGCCTACGCGTTGCTGCGGGCCAACGCCACCAGCCTGCCGCCGGCCGACTCGCAGTACAACGGCCGCACCGGGCAGCCGTTCTACGCCGACCGCGGCTACATCCCGTCCGGATTGCAGCGGGGCAAGGACTGCGCCGACAAGGGCGGCGACAACGACTGTGACCACCCGGCCTCGGCGACCCAGGAGTACGCCCTGGCCGACGCCGCCCTGGCCCTGATGGCCGACGGCCTCGGGCACCACGCCGACGCGCGGATGTTCGCCGCGCGCGGCCAGTGGTACCGGAACCTGTGGGACAGCTCCACCGGCCAGTTCCGGCCCCGCACGACCGACGGCACCTGGCTCACCCCGTACGACCCGGTGCCGGCCGACCACCAGTTCCACGAGGGCGGCGCGTACCAGTACCAGTGGCTGGTCCCGCAGGACCCGGCCGGGCTGGTGCAGCTGATGGGCGGCCGCAAGACCGCCGAGCAGCGCCTGGACGCCTTCTTCGCCTACCCGCATCTGCTTGCTGATCCGGCGAAAGCGGTCCACGACGACTGGATCTCCAGCCCCTACGACTACTACAGCAAGGCCACCTACAACCCGAACAACGAACCCGACCTGCTGGCGCCGTACATGTACCTGTGGGCCGGCGCGCCGGCCAAGACGGCCACCGTGGTGCGGGCCGCGATGACCCTGTTCACCAACGGCCCCGACGGCATGACCGGCAACGACGACCTGGGCACCATGTCGGCCTGGTACGTGTTCTCCTCGCTGGGCCTGTACCCGACCACCAGCGGCGGGAACTTCCTGGCCCTGTCCAGTCCGCAGTTCCCCACCGCGACCGTCCACATCGGACAACGGCAGCTGACCGTCACCGCGCCCGGGGTCACGGATGTGAACCGGTACGTTCAGAACGTGTCGCTCAACGGCCGCGGCGTGGCGAAGAGCTGGCTGGGCTGGGACGACATCAGCCGCGGCGGCACGCTCCGGGTCGACGTCGGCGGCAGCCCGTCGAACTGGGCCACCAGCCCGTCGGCCGAGCCGCCGTCGATCAACCACGCCGCCCCGGACTCCCGCCGGCACGTGGACGCCGCCATCCGCGGGCTGAACGTGGACGTGCTCGGGCAGGCCCCAGGCACGCTGCCGGTGGCGGTCAGCGCGTCCACCGGCTGGACCGTCCGCCCCGGCGCGCTGCTGCTGAAGTCCGACCACCTGCCGGTGCAGCAGACCGTCGCGCTGACCCCGCCGCCCGGCACACCCGCCGGCAGCTACCAGGTCACCGTCACGGTCGTGGCCGCCGGCGCCAACACTGTGACCAGGACTGCCACCGTTCAGGTCACGGCGCCCTAACGCCCCCGGTATCCTGCATTGTTCGGTGGCCCGGTGCTCGACGCCGGTGCACACAGCGCGAAAGGATTCCGGTGACTACGCCAGTCGAGACGCTCGAGTTCCAGGCCGAGGCGCGCCAGCTGCTGCAACTGATGGTGCACTCGATCTACTCGAACAAGGACACCTTCCTGCGTGAGCTGATCTCCAACGCCTCGGACGCGCTGGACAAGCTGCGCCTGGAGAGCTACCGCGACAAGGACCTCGCGGTCGACACCTCCGACCTGCACATCGAGCTGGAGGCCGACCGCGTCGAGCGCACGCTCACGGTGCGGGACAACGGCATCGGCATGTCCCGGGACGAGGTGGTGGCGCTGATCGGCACCATCGCCAAGTCCGGCACCGCCGAGTTCCTGCGCAAGCTGAAGGAGTCCAAGGACTCGGCCGCCTCGCAGGACCTGATCGGCCAGTTCGGCGTCGGCTTCTACTCGAGTTTCATGGTCGCCGACCACGTCACGTTGTTGACCCGCAAGGCCGGCGAGGCCACCGGCACCCGCTGGGAGTCCGCGGGCGAGGGCACGTACACCATCGAGACGGTCGAGGACGCCCCGCAGGGCACCTCGGTGACCCTCAAGCTCAAGCCCGAGGACACCGAGGACCACCTGTTCGACTACACCGCCGAGTGGAAGCTGCGGGAGATCGTCACCCGCTACTCCGACTTCATCACCTGGCCGGTGAAGCTGGAGGTGGAGCGCAAGGTCGAGGACGAGACCACCCGCGAGTTCGAGACCGTCAACTCGGGCAAGGCGCTGTGGGCCCGGTCCAAGGACGAGGTGCCGGCCGAGGAGTACACCGAGTTCTACAAGCACATCAGCCGCGACTGGAACGACCCGCTGGAGACGGTCCACGTCCGGGCCGAGGGCACCTTCGAGTACCAGGCGCTGCTGTTCCTGCCGTCCAAGGCCCCGTACGACCTGTTCATGCGCGAGCGCAAGCGCGGTGTGCAGCTCTACGTCAAGCGGGTGTTCATCATGGACGACTGCGAGGAGCTGATGCCGGAGTACCTGCGCTTCGTCAAGGGGGTCGTGGACGCGCAGGACCTGTCGCTGAACGTGTCCCGCGAGATCCTCCAGCAGGACCGGCAGATCCAGCTGATGCGCCGCCGCCTGGTCAAGCGGGTGCTGTCCACGGTGAAGACGATGCAGGCCGACGCGCCCGAGAAGTACTCGACCTTCTGGTCGGAGTTCGGGCCCGCGGTCAAGGAGGGCCTGCTCTCCGACGCCGAGAACCGCGAGACCATTCTCGACATCTGCTCGTTCGCCTCCACCCACGACGACGAGAAGCCCACCACGCTGGCCGACTACGTGGAGCGGCTGCCCGAGGGGCAGGAGCACATCTACTACATGACCGGCGTCTCCCGGTCCATCGTGGAGAGCTCCCCGCACCTGGAGGCGTTCCGGGCCAAGGGCCTCGAGGTGCTGATCCTCACCGACGGCATCGACGAGATGTGGGTCGACGCCGGCGAGGGCTACCGGGGCAAGACCTTCCAGTCCGTGGCCAAGGGCGAGGTCGACCTGGACCAGGACAAGGAGGAGAACAAGGAGCAGGACGAGGAGTTCGGGCCGCTGCTGACCTGGCTGTCGGAGAATCTGACCGACAGCGTCAAGCAGGTCCGCCTGTCCTCCCGGCTCACCACCTCCCCGGCCTGCCTGGTCGGCGAGACCGGCGACCTCACGCCCACGCTGGAGAAGATGTACCGGGCCATGGGGCAGCCGGTGCCGGCGGTGAAGCGGGTGCTGGAGCTCAACCCCGAGCACTCCCTGGTCACCGGCATGCGGACCGCGTTCGCCGCCGGCGGGCACGAGACCGAGCTGGGGGAGACCGCCGAGCTGCTCTACGGCATGGCCCTGCTGGCCGAGGGCGGCGAGCTGCCCGACCCGGCCAAGTTCACCAAGGTGCTGGCCGACCGCCTGGCCCGCAGCCTCTGACCGTTCCGCGTCCGTCCGGGCAGAGCCGTTGCCCGGACGGACGCCGGGGCCTGCCGGTTGGCTGCCCGCCGCGACCTGTCGGCGGCCGGACCCGCGCGCTTACCGTCGGTGCGTGACTGCACCGGAATCCGACTTCGCGGCCGTCGTGGTCGCACCCGGCGACACGGCGACGACCAGCCTCACCATCCGCAACGACAGCGAGATCGTGGAGGCCTACACCTTCGAGGTGATCGGACCGTGCGCGCCGTGGACCACGGTCGAACCCGAGCGGCTGCCGCTGTACCCGGGCACTTCCGGCGTTGTCACGCTGAGACTGGCCCCGCCCCGTTCGCCCGAGGTGCGCGCCGGTGACGTGCCGCTGGCCGTGCGAGTTCGGCCCACGCAACGGCCCGAGCTGGCGACCGTGCCCGAGACGACGGTGACCATCGAACCGTTCGCCCAACTGACGGCCGCCCTGACCCCACGGCGTCGGCGTGCCGCATGGCGGGCCGGCTTTCACGTCCGGTTGGCCAACAACGGCAACACGCCGATCGATGTCGGCCTCGACGCCGCCGATGCGGGGGAGGAGCTGCGCTACAACGGCGTTCCGTCGAGCACCGCGCTGCACCCCGGCGAGGACGCCGAGGTGCGGCTGCGGGTGCGCGGGTCGCGGCTGATCTGGTTCGGCAGCCCGGTGACCAGCTCCTTCCAGGTCACCGCGACGCCGACGAGCCAGGATCCGACGGAGCTCGACGGCGAACTCGTGCAGACGGCGTTGCTGCCCCGCTGGCCGTTGGCGTTGCTGCCGTTGGCGTTGGCCCTGCTGGTGGCCTGGTTCGCGCTGGCGCGTCCGGCGGTGACCAGTGACGCCAGGCCGGTGGCCGATGCGCCGGCCCCGACAACGCAAAGCCAGTCCAGCACGGCCGCTGCCCCTTCGAGCCAGCCGCCCGCTGCCCCGCAGCCCGCGGGCCCGTGCCACACCGCTGACCTGTCGGCGACCCTGGGCCCGCGGACCGAGGTGCCCGCCGACATGCAGAGCCGGCTCGGCGACGCCGGCAAGCACTACTCGACCGACGTGGTGCTGACCAACATCTCCGACCACACCTGCACGATGCGTGGCTTCCCCGGAGTCGACATCGCCAGCCCCAACGAGGATCAGCCCGGCGGCGTGATCTACTCCCTACCCCGTACGGCCGACACCCCGGTCATGGTCACCCTCAGCTCGGGCGGCGCCGCGCACACCACGATCCACTACATCGACCCGACCGGCTACACGACCATGCCGCTGTGGACGCCGACCCATCTCGACGTGACCCCGCCGAACGAGTCCACGCACCTGTCCGTGCCGCTGCCGGACGGCACGGCCGTCTACCAGGGGTGGCAGGACGGTCTCGCCGCCGGCAGCGTCTCTCCGGTCATCGCCGGGCCCGGAGTCGTCCGGTGATTCGGTTGAGCTATCCCAACAGTTCCTGGGTGGCGGTGATGTCCAGGCGACCGCCGACCTGCGGGCTGATGGCGTTCACCACGGCGTACCGCACACCCCGGACCTCGATGGCCCGCACGATGATCCGGTAGAGGTCGGCCTCGGCCAGGTGCAGGAAGTCGTTGTAGGGCTCGGGATCCGGCTGTGTGCCCTCGGTGTGGAAGGCGCCGATGCGCAGGGCGATCACGGACAGGCCCCGCTGCTCGGCGTAGAAACGGCCCAGGGTCTCGCCGAACGCCTTGGTCACGCCGTACAGGTTGCCGGGGTTGGCCGGATCGTCGGCGGAAATCTGTTTGCCCACGGGATATCCGGACACGGCGTGCACGGAGGAGGCGAACACCACCCGCCGCACGCCGGCGTTGTGCGCGGCGTCGAAGAGATTGTGCGTGCCGACGATGTTGTTGGGCAGCAACGAATCCCAGGAGGCAGTCAAGCGAGGGTCGGCGCCGAGGTGCACGACGGTGTCCACGTCCTCGCAGGCCCGGGCCAGCGCCGCGCGGTCGGTGAGGTCGGCGGGCACGAAGTCCTCGACGGAGACGTCCCGAGCGGGCAGGTCGGTGGCCCGCAGCACGTACCGGTCGGCGACGTGCCGCAGGAAGCCAGACCCGATCCGCCCGGCGGCCCCGGTGACCAGGACCCGCCCGACGGTCGAGTCCCCGGGCAGCGGCGTGCTCAGCGTGAAGGCCATACGACCCATTAAAGCCGCACGGGCAGCTCCTTCATGCCCCGCAGGATGATGTTGTCGTTGTAGCTGGGCTCGCCGGCCGACTCCAGTACGTCCAGGCGGGCCAGCGTCTGGAACATGATCCGGCCCTCCAGCCGGGCCAGCGGCGCGCCGAGGCAGAAGTGCGGGCCGTGGCCGAACGCCAGGTGCCGGGTGGGCTCGCGGCCGATGTCCAGGGTGTCCGGCTCCTCGCACAGCTCAGGGTCCCGGTTGGCCGCGCTCAGCAGCAGGATGGCGCTGCTGCCGGCCGGCACGTCGACCTCGCCGATCTTGGTGTCCTGCAAGGCGAACCGGGCGGTGAACTGCACCGGCGAGTCGTAGCGCAGGAACTCCTCGACGGCCCGCTCGGCCAGCTCCGGCTCGGCCCGCAGCCGGGCCAGCTGCGACGGATTACGCAGCAGCGCCAGCGTGCCGTTGCCGATCAGGTTGACGGTGGTCTCGTGGCCGGCGATGAGCAGCAGCATGCAGGTGGTCAGCAGTTCGGCCTCGGACAGCATGTCGCCGCCGTCGTGCACCTGCACCAGCCCGGACAGCAGGTCCTCGCCCGGGTTGCCGCGGCGCTTGTCGGCCAGTTGCAGCATGTACGCCCGGAACTCGGCGCGGGCCTTGGCCTGCCGCTCCCGCACGCCCTCGGGGATGAGGAAGTCGGGGTCGAGGCCGCGGGCCATGTCGTGGGACCAGGCCACGATCAGGTCCCGGTCCTCGGTCGGCACGTCGAGCAGCTCGCTGATCACCGCGACCGGCAGCGGACGGGCGATGGCGTCCATCAGGTTGACGGTCCCGGCGCCGCGGGCGGCGTCGATGAGCTCGTCGGTGGTCCGCGAGATCATCGGCGCCAGCCGCTCGACCACCTTGCGGGTGAACGCCTTGGACACCAGGCCGCGCAGCCGGGTGTGGTCCGGCGGGTTCAGGCCGAGGAAGCTGCGCTGCTCCGGCGGAGTGCTGTTGAGCTGCCCGGCCTGCTCCTCCTCGAGGTGCCCGAACTTGGCGTCCCGCAGCACGTCCGAGCAGTCCTGCTGCCGGGTCGCCATCAGCGGCTGGTCGCCGCCGCCGGACAGCGGCGCGGTCTCGCGCCACTGCCGGTAGGTCGGGTACGGGTCCTGGCGCAGGGCCGGGTCGAGCAGCGCGAGCAAGGAGGGGGCGGTCATGGTTGCTCCTCATCTGCCTCGGCGCCGGTGAACAGCCACTCCAGCGCCTGCCCGAACAGCTCCTCCGGGACGCTGTCCGGGTCGGTGCGGCGCTGCCGCACCAGGCCCTGGAACAGCGCCATGATGATGGTGGACAGCTGGTCGGCCTTGGCCGCGCCCGGCACGGACCGGCCGACCAGCGCGGTGAGCATGTCCCTCGGCTCACGCATCCGCTCGGCCAGCGTCTCCATCAGCTGGGGATTGCGCACCGCGTACAGCCAGAACTCGGCCTGCAGCGGCGCGAAGTCGGTGTCCTTGTCGGCGACGTCGATCACCAGCCGGCTCATCGCCCGGTGCGCCTCGCCCGGCTCGGCGTCGGCAAGGATCTCCGCGGCCTGCGTCACCCGGTCGTTGGCCCGCTCCTTGAGCAGCTCGACGAACAGCTGCTCCTTGCCGCCGAAGTTCGAGTACACCGCCCCGATCGAGTAGCCCGCGGCCTCGGCGATCTCGTCCACCGACGCCCCGGCGTACCCCTTCTGCGCGAACACCCGCGCCGCCGCGTCCAGCAGCAGCTCCCGCGTCCGGGCCTTGGCCTCCGCCCTGCTCAACCTCGCCACATAACGGACGCTACTCGCATAGTGAACGCTACGTCAATCAGCCGGCGAAGACCTCTCTTTTGTCATGAAGGGCCCCATCCTGACGCTCAGTTCGATGAAGGGGTCCTTCATGACGTTCAACGAGAGGGGAGGTCCCTTGATCTTGGGTCAGGCCACCAGGCCGAGCAGGCCGACCGCGCCGAACATCAGGCACAGCACGATGTTCTTCACGCGGTGCTCGACCAGGATGGCCACGAACTCGCGCAGGAAGGCGTTGGGCCAGAAGTAGCGGGCGGTCGGCGCGCCCAGCACCTGGCCGTTCACCTTGGCCCGGCGGGCGAACAGGGCGGCCCGCAGCACGTGATAGTTGCTCGTGACGACGGTGCAGCGGTAGTCGGGCTTGCGGGACAGCATGATCTGCCGGCTGAAGGTCAGGTTCTCCAGCGTGGTGGTGGACTTGTCCTCCAGCAGGATGGCCCCCGCGGGCACGCCGGCGTCGATGAGGTAGTCGGCCATCGCCCGCGCCTCGGACACCGGCTCGTCCGCGCCCTGCCCGCCGGAGGTGATCATCATCGGCGCCTCGCCGCGCAGCCGCTCCCACACCTGCCGGCCGCGGTCCAGGCGGCCGCCGAGCAGCCGGGTCACCTTGCCGTCGATGAGGCCGGCCCCCAGCACCACCACGAAGTCCACCTCCCGGCGCTGCCGCACCCGGCCGTAGAACACCGAGTAGACCAGGAAACAGCAGAACACGAAGGAGATGTAGAACAGGATGCCGCCGATGCTGAGCATCGCGGAGAGCAGGAACCGGTTCTTGGTGCCCAGGGCCAGCAGCGCCAGCGCCAGGAAGCCGACGATCACCAGGCCGGCCAGCGTGGTCAGCACCGAGGACAGCTTCAGTCCCTCGCGCCGGATCATGGTGAAGCCGTTGACGAACAGGAACACGGTCAGCGCCACCATGGCCAGCGGCGCGGCCAGCACGATCAGGATCAGCGGGATGGCGGCGGCCAGCGGGGCCTGCGTGCCGATCGCCCCCAGCGCGCCGAAGCCGAGGAAGAACAGGGCCATCACCAGGAACACGCCGTTGCGCAGGCGCCGCCGGTCGATCAGGAAGCTGACCACGAACACCGCGGTCCAGAAGAGACCGAAGGCCAGCCACACCAGCGTGTTCATGCCGCCAGACTGTAGCCGGTCAACCACGCCCCGCAGGTTTGGGTGTCTCCAAGACCCCCAAACCCTGTGGATTCGGGTCGCTAACCGCTACAAACATCCGAGGGTTTGTAGCGGTTAGCGACCCCGCCGACCGGGGTTTGTAGGTCTTGGAGACGCTCAAACTAGCGGGGACACCTCGACGGTGCCGTCGTGCTGGCTGACCAGCACCTGGAACCGGCGACCGTCCTCGTGCACGAGCACGTCGGCGAACACCATCGGATCGTCCACAGTGGCCTCGCGTCGCACGCCGGCGGCCACCGCCAGCGTCTGGTACAGCCGGTAGGTGGCCTCCGGGTTGACGTCGGGCTGGGTGGAGGCCATGTACTCCAGCGGATACGTGCACAGCACGGCCCAGCCGGCACCGATCCGGTTGCGCAGCAGGAACGGCCGGCCGTAGTCGTCGACGGCCAGCACCTCGGCGGTGGTCGGCGTGACCGGGAGGAACGCCCGGCCGTGCTCGTTGCCGCCGGCCTGGAAGCCGAGCACCTGGTCGGCCCGCAGGCAGCCGTAGTCCTGCACGAAGCGCATGGACACGATGTCCTCGAGGATCGGCGCGACCAGGCCGTAGCGGAGTTCTGTTCGCACGCCGAAGAAATCGCCGAGCCCGGGGAACCACGGCCCGCGGTTGCCGCCGTGGGTGCCCGAGCAGTACGACAGGTACACCGTCGCCCCGGCGCGCGCGAACTCCGCGAGCCGCCGGAACGTCGGGGCCATCAGCTGCCGAGTGGAGGGCAGCAGATACAGCCGCGCGTCGTCGGCGAGACCGTCCTGCTCGCGGGTGAAACCCGGGGCCAGATCGGCTTCGCGGGCGGCGACGTAGGCCTGCCTGAGCGACTGGAACACCAGCCGGCGGTCGTCCTCGACCACGGTGAGCGGATAGCCACGCTCCAAATAGGACGACACCACCAGCGCCACCTCGGTGTCGGCCCGGCGCACCCGGTCGAAGTCCATTTCGGACAGTGTCCGGGCGAAGCTTTCCAGCTCCCGCAGCGCGGCCTTGGGGCGGCCGGCCGAGTCGGTCACGCCGAAGTGCATCTCGAACGGGTGGTGCCGGTACGGGTCCTGGTCGGCCAGGTCGTCGAAGTCGGTGTTGTTCCAGGCCAGCCAGCCGGTGGCGCCGGCCAGCAGCGTGGTGTGCAGCACCTGCCGGTAGTACAGCGCGGTGTTCTCCTCCGAGGCCCAGTCCCCGGACAGCCCGAACTCCTCCAGCACCACCGGTCTCCCGCCGACCGCGGCCAGCTCGCACAGGAACGCGGCGTTCAGGTTCTGCCGCACCGGGTCGTTGTCGGTGGGGTAGACGTGCGGGCCGGTGAAGTCGGTGAACTCGGCCAGTTCCCGCACCGAGAAGCCGTTCTCCACGCCGGTCACCTCGATGCCCCAGGCGCCGTCGCCGATCGACACCGGCTGGGTCGCGCCGCCGGCCCGCACCGCGTGCACCATCAGCCGGGCCCACGCCGTCACGTGCTCGCGCGGCGCCGGCGGCTCGCCGCGCCGTCGGCCGTAGATGGGCATCTCGTTGCTGACCAGCCAGGCGGCGACGGCCGGATGGTCCTGGAAGCGGCGGCTGATCCGCTCGATGAACCACGCCTGCCGGCTCACCATTTCCACGTCCGCATAAAGGTCTCGGCCGTGCCGCCAGGGCGGATCCCAGTTCTCCCCGGACATGTGGCCGACCAGGAAGGTCGGCACCGTGCGCAGCCCCAGTTCCGAGTGCGCGTCGAGGAAGTCGGCCAACCGGTCGACCAGCCGCTCGTCGATCCGGTCTGGCTCCGGGTGGAAGTCCGGCCAGTAGCAGAACGACCGCGTCACGGTGAGCCCGTGGCGGGCCAGCGTGGCCAGCTCCGCGCGCACCACCGCCGGGTCGTAGTTCCGCCACATCAGCGGACCGCCCGTGCGCGACCAGAAGTTCACGCCGAGCCAGGTCGCGCCCAGGCGCGGGGACGGCCGCCTCACACCCGTGTCTCCCCTCTCGGCACCCCCCACGTTCGAGCATGCAGGGCGGCCCGCGGCCGGGTCAACGGTTAGCGGCTACAGTCCCGTCAGGCGCTAGTCAATCGACGGCGATCCCGCTGCACCACCGGATCCGGAACCGGTGAGGCCAGCAACAGCGCCTGGGTGTAGGGATGCGAGGGCGTGTGCAGCACGGTCGCGCACGGCCCTTGTTCGACCAGTTGACCGGCCCGCAGCACCGCGACCCGTTCGCAGACCCGGTCCACCACCGCGAGATCGTGGCTGATGAACAGGCAGCCGAAGCCGAATTCGGTGTGCAACCGGGCCAACACGTCCAGTACCGCGGCCTGCACGGACACGTCCAAAGCGCTGGTCGGCTCGTCGGCGATGAGCAGGTCCGGGCCCAGCACCACGGCTCGGGCCAGGCTGACTCGCTGCCGCTGGCCGCCGGACAGCTCGTGGCCGCGGCGGTCGAGCAGGGCCTGCGGCAGTTCGACGGCGTCCATCAGGTCCAACACCTTGCGCCGCCGTTCGGCCCGGCCGGCCTTGGTGTGGATCACCAACGGCTCGGCGATCGTCTGCTCGACGGTCATGGTCGGATCCAGGGAGGACGCCGGATCCTGGAACACCGCGCCGAGTCGCCGGCGGGACTTCTGGTCCAGCTTGCCGCCGAAAACTGTCATGGCGCCAGACTTCGGCGTGACGAGGCCGAGCACGCACTGGGCCAACGTGGTCTTGCCGGAACCGGATTCGCCGACCAGGCCGACGAACTCGCCCGGACCGACGTGCAGCGAGACGGTGTCCACAACTCGGCGGCCGTGGTACTCGACAACGATGTCCTCAAGCTTGAGGACCGGTCGCTCGGGCTCGGGCTGTTCCTCGTGCGCGGTGTCGCCCAGCCGCGGCACAGCGGCAAGCAGCTGCCGGGTGTAGGCCGCTCGGGGGCTTGCGAACAGCGTCTCGGTGTCCGCTTCCTCGACCACTTTTCCGTTGCGCAGCACCAACACCCGGTCGGCGATGTCGGCGACCACGCCGAGGTTGTGGGTGATCAGCAGCGTGCCGGCGCCCTCGGTGTCGCGGATGTCCCGGAGCAGGTCCAGAATCTGCTGCTGCACGGTGACGTCCAGCGCGGTGGTCGGCTCGTCGGCCAGGATCAGCCCCGGGCCGGCGGCGATGGCGATGGCGATCAGCACCCGCTGCCGCAGGCCGCCGGAAAGCTGGTGCGGGTACTGGCCGAGCCGGCTGCGTGCGTCCGGCACGCCGACCCGCTCCAAAAGCCGCACGCAGCGGTCGTGGTAGCGCTTGTGCCGCTGGGGTTCGGGATCGTGGTTGCGGATCGCCTCCGCGACCTGGAAGCCGATGGTGCGCACCGGGTTCAGCGCCGTCATCGGCTCCTGGAACACCATGCCCGCGCCCCGGCCCCGCAGCTGCCGCAGCTGCTCGGGCGTCGCGCCGAGAACGTCCTGGCCGGCCAACGTGATCGCGCCCTCGACGCGGGCGGAGCGGGGGAGCAGGCCGAGCGCCGCCAGCGCCACCGTGCTCTTGCCGGAGCCCGATTCGCCGACCAGGGCGACGATCTCGCCCCTGTCCACCGCAACCGACAGGCCGTCCACGGCGACGGCGGAGCCGTAGCTGACCCGCAAGTCGGTGATCTCCAGCACGCTCACTGCGGCACCTCGCTAGCGCTCGGTGTCCGCGTTCGCGGACGCTCTGCGTTGAATGATTCGCTCGCAAGCTCGCTCATGCCCGCCCCCTCGCCGCCAGCGCGTCGCGCAGCCCGTCCCCGACGAAGTTGATCGCGCACACCACCAGCACGATCGCGATGCCGGGCGGCAGGATCAGCCACCACGCGCCGTCATAGGTGTACGTGATGCCCTTGTTCAGCATCGCGCCCCAGTCGGTGTCCGGCGGCGGCACGCCGAGCCCGAGAAAGCTCACGTACGCCACCAGCAGGATCGCGTCGGCGATCTGGAAGGTGCCGGCCACCACCAGCGTGCCGACCGCGTTGGGCAGCAGGTGCCGGAACACCACCCGCCACCGGCCGGCGCCCATCACGGTGATCGCCTTGACGAAGTCCCGCTCCCGCAGTGTCGCTGCCTCGGCGCGCATCAGCCGGGCCGGCACCAGCCACGACACGCAGCCGATCACCAGCGACAGCACCAGGGCCGACGGGGTGACCAGGGTGGCCGCCACCAACAGCAGGAACAGCGCCGGAATGGCCACACCGGTGTCGACGACGCGCATCAGCACCGCGTCCAGCCAGCCGCCGGCGTATCCGGCCAGCGCGCCCCAGATCGCCCCGATGGCCGTGGCCAGCAGGCCGGCCAGCACGCCGATGGTCAGCGAGGTCCGGCCGGCGACCATGAGCCGGCCCAGCACGTCGTAGCCGAGGTCGTCGGTGCCGAGCGGATGTCCTTGCTGGCCCGGGGAAAGCCGGGAAGCGTCCAGCGCGGTGTGCACCTGGTCGGTCGGGTACAGCAGCGGACCGACCAGGCAGAAGGCCAGCACCAGCACGAGGATCACCGCGCCGGCCAAGGCCAGGCCGTTACCGTGCAGCCGTGAGCGGGCGGGCAGTGCGATCGTGGTCATGACTTCGCTCCCGACACCCGGACCCGCGGGTCGATCAAGAGTTGGACGACGTCGGCCAGCAGCGAGCCGAGCACGGTGGTCACCGCGATGACCAGCACCACGCCCAGCAGCACCGGGAAGTCGGCGTCGCGGGCGGCGGACCAGAACAGCAGGCCGACGCCGGGATAGTTGAACATCGTCTCCACCACCAGCGAGCCGCTGAACACCACCGGCACCGAGTAGCCGATCATCGAGACCACCGAGGTGAGCGAGTTCGGCCAGACGTGCCGCCACAGGATGGTGCGCTCCGGCGTGCCCTTGGCCCGGGCGGTGCGCACGTAGTCCTCGGCCAGGTTGTCCACTGTGGACGATCGCATGTACCGGCTGTAGGCCACCGCCGTGACGCCGGTGCCGGCCAGCACCGGCAGCACCAGCGAGGCCGGCTGGGACAGCAGGGCGGCCACGGTGTCGCCCTGTGCGGCCTGAGCCGGGAAGATGGGCAGCACCTGGGCGAACAGGATGATCAGCACCAGCGACAGGAAGAACACCGGCGTCGCGTACAGCACGAAGGCCAGGCCGGTGGTGACCACGTCGAACGCCCGGCCGCGCCGGGTCGCCTGCCACACTCCCAGCGGCAGCGCCACGATGATGCCCAGGATGGTCGATGTCGCCGTCAGCACCAGGGTTTTCGGCAGCCGCTCGGCCAGCAGTGTGCTGACATCGGTGTTCTGGGTGTAGGAGGCGCCGAGGTCGCCGTGCAGCAGTCGGAGCAGGTAGTCCCAGTACTGCACGGGAATCGGCTGGTCGAAGCCCTGCGACTGGTTGAACGCGTCGATCTGCGCCTGGGTCGCCTTCACGCCGAGCACGCCCCGCGCGGGGCCGCCCGGCAGCAGGTGCAGGATCACGAAGGTCACCACCGTGACCAGGAAGACGACGATCAGCGCCAACAGCAGGCGGCGGGCCAGGAATCGGGTCATCGCGGTCACCTCGTCCGGTACCAGCGCTGGGGTTGCAGGCCGGCCAGGGGATCCTGGACCACGCCGCCCAGCGCGCTGTCGATCGCCGACACCTGGTACGGCGGGTTCGGCATCCAGATCACCGGCAGCTGCTCGGTCAGCCGCGCGCTGTAGTCCACCATGGACTGCGGCGAGGTGGACAGCGTGGAGGCGTTGATCAGGTCGTCGGTCGGCTGGTCCCGGTAGTTGCCGAAGTTCACCCCGGCGTCGGTGGCGAACAGCTGCTCGCCGCTGGGATAGGCCGGGAAGTACCAGCTGCCCTGGGTGCCGAAGTAGGACAGCTGCCAGGCGCAGGCCGGGCTGCTCGGCTCGCAGGTGGTTCCGTTGGCCAGCACGGTGTTCAGCGGCTGGGCGTTGATCCGCAGCTCGATGCCGACCTTGGACAGCTCGGACTTGAGCTCCTGCATGGTGCCGTCGGTCTCGTCGGAGCCGGACTCGGTCAGCAGCGTCATCGACAGCCGGGTGCCCTTGGCCACGCCGGGACCGCAAGCGTTCGCGTCCTGGCACTCCAGCACGCCGTCCGGGCCCGGCCGCCAGCCGTGGTCGGCGAGCAGCTTCTTCGAGGCGGTCAGGTCGAACGGGTACGGGTTGTCCTTCTGCTGCTGGGACAGGAAGGTCGGGTCGTTGTCCTGCGGCACCGGGCCGTAGCCGGGAGTGGCGGTGCCGCGCCAGATCACCTGCGAGATCGCCTTCTGGTCCACCGCGTGTTGGATGGCCTGCCGCAGGTAGAGTTGCTGGAACGCCCTGCCCAGCGCGGGATTGTTGAAGTTGTACGGGATGTAGGTGATGGACCAGCCGTTCCACGGCTCGATCCGGTAGCCCAGCGACTCCAGTTTCGACTTCTGGCCCAGGTTCGTCGTCGGCACGTAGCCGTAGTCGACGCCGCCGGCCAGCAGCACGTTGTACTCGGCGGCGGAACTCGTGAAGGTGAGGAACGTGATCTTGTCCAGGTGCGAGGCGTCCGGCCCGGTGTAACGCGGGTTCTTGGCCAGCGTGATCTGGCTGCTGGAGAACGACTCCAGCGCGAACGGGCCGTCCACGACCTTCCACAGTGGATTGGTGTTGTACGCGCCGAGCTGCTTGGACTGCGCGACCAGGTAGTCGAACGCCTTGCGGGGATCGGGATCCTTGGCCCACGCGTGCTGCGGCAGCGGCGTGATCAGCGTGAGCTGGTTGGCCGTGAACCAGCCCGGGTTGTACGTCTTGTCCAGCGTCAGCGTGAAGGTGTGCTCGTCGACGATGTGGAAGCCGGTGACGTTGTCCGGCATCAGGCCCTTGGAGTAGACGCCCCACTCGTCCTTGGCCGCGCGCACCATGTCCAGCCAGAACTGGACATCCTTGGTGGTCACCGGCACGCCGTCGGACCAGGTCAGCGACTTGAGCATGATGGTGACCGACTTGCCGTCCGGGGCGTAGACCGGGGGCTCGGCGGCGCTGGCCTGCTGGTCCATGCCGACCTCGCCGGAGGAACCGTCGTAGGCGTAGAGCGGCAGGAAAAGTGCCGACTGGATGACGCCGTTGTAACTGGCGGTGTAGCCGGGAATGGCCAACGGCAGGATCCAGTTCGGCGTGGCCGACGGCGGCAGCGCGAAACTCACCGTGTTCGGCGCGCCGCCTCCATGGCGCACCTGGCCGCCGGCGCAGGCCGTGAGCACAAGACAACACAGCACGGCGGCCAGCCGGCCGAGCCTTCGTCGCATCCTGCCTCACTTCCAACAAAACTGTTGTAAGTCCACTTGCTGGGATTTTTCGGCTGACTATACTCACGTTGGCCATCAGGTGAACCATCGGAGATCGAGGTTTCTCGACACTTGCGCCAGAAATGTGTCAACGATGCACGGGCTTGAGGCCAGCGCCGCCCGCGTGGTGGAGCTGGTCGCCGCCGGCCGCGCCACCGCCCGCAACGAGCTGGCGGCCGGGCTCGGCCTGCCACCGTCCACAGTGAACCTTCGCGTGCAGGCCCTGCTCGCCGCCGGAGTCCTGGTGGAGCAGGGGGAAGGCCGATCGCACGGCGGCCGCCGGCCGCGGCTGCTCACCGTGAACCCGGACTTCGGGCACGTCTGGACCATCGACATCGGCTCCCGGCACGTGCGCCTGGCCCCGATGGACATGACCGGCGCGCTGATCGGCACCCACGAGCTACCGATCAGCATCGACACCGATCCCGCTTTGCTGCTGGGTGAAATCTCCGCCGCCGTGCACGACCTCGCCGCTGCGGAGAAGCCGCCGGGGCGGTGGCTGGGCGTCGGCGTCGGGCTGCCCGGGCCGGTCGACGTGGTCGCCGGCACGGTGACGCTGCCGTCCAGAATGCCCGGCTGGCGCGGATTTCCGGCTTTTGAGGCACTGACCGGCCTGTTCTCGGTGCCGGTGGTCATCGACAACGACGCCAACCTGATGGCCCTGGGCCAAGCCCGCCGCGGCGCGCCCGGCGAAACTCTGGTGGTGGTCAAGGCCGGCACCGGCATCGGCTCCGGGCTGGTGGTCGAGGGCCGCCTGCACCGCGGCCGCGACGGGGCTTCGGGCGACATCAGCCATGTGCGCATCCCGGCCGGCGGCGACCGGCCGTGCAGCTGTGGCAATCACGGTTGCCTGGAGACCGTGGCCAGCGGCGCGGCGTTGGTGGCTCAGTTGGGCGTGGCCAGCACCGCCGATGTCCTGGCCGCCACCGAGGACGCGAACGCCACCGTGATCACTGCTGTGCGGCGGGCCGGCGGCTTGCTGGGGGAGGTGCTGGCCACTGTGGTCAACTTCGCCAACCCCGACGCAGTGTTGCTCGGCGGCGCACTGGCCGGTTCTGAGGCTTTCGTCGCCGCCGCACGTGGTGCCCTGTACGAACGCTGTCTGCCGCTGGCCACCCGCCGGCTGCGGATCGACACCGTGCTCGGCGGGGCCGACGCCGGGCTGCTGGGGGCCGGCTCGCTGGCCCTGGAATCCGTCCTGGACGAGGCAATCAGAGGGGAATCGCGGTAATGCGCATCGGAATCGCCGGCATCGCCATCGAGTCCAGCACCTTCTCGCCGCATCGGACCACTGTGGACGATTTCCGCATCACCCGCGGCGACTCCCTGCTGGCACGTTATTCCTTTTTGGACATTCCCGATGTCGAGTGGGTGCCGCTGCTGCACGCGGTGTCGCTGCCCGGCGGTGCGGTCACCGAGGAAACCTATGCGGCTCTGTCCGAGGAAATCTACGCCCGGCTGCGCTCCTGCGGGCCGTTGGACGGGCTGTTCTTCGACATCCACGGCGCGATGAGCGTGCTGGGCCGGGTGGACGTGGAGGCCGACCTGATCGAGGGCATTCGCGCGATCATCGGCCCGGACGTGCTGGTGTCGGCGTCGATGGACCTGCACGGCAACGTTTCCCACCGCCTGGCCCGCGCGCTGGACCTGATCACCTGCTACCGCAAGGCCCCGCACACCGACGCCTGGGACACCCGGGAGCGGGCCGTTCGCAACCTGGTGAAACGTTTGCGACACGGGGGGAAGCCGTTGAAGGCCTGGGCGCAGGTGCCGGTGCTGCTGCCCGGTGAGAAGACCAGCACCCGCATCGAGCCGGCCCATGGCGTCTACGCCCTAGTCGACGAAGTCGAGGCCCTGCCCGGGGTTCTCGACGCGGCCATCTGGGTCGGCTACGCCTGGGCCGACGAACCCCGTTGCCAGGCCGCGGTTGTGGTCACCGGCGACGACCGCGACGTGATCACCGCCCAGGCCGAGCGGCTGGCCCGCGCCTACTGGGACGCCCGCCGCGACTTCGCTTTCGTCGCGCCGACGGGAAGTCTGCACGAGTGCGTCGCGCAAGCGATTGCGAGCCCAGCCCGGCCGTTTTTCATCAGCGACTCCGGCGACAACCCGACCGCCGGTGGCGCGGGCGACACCTCGTGGAGCCTTCAGGCGCTCCTCCAGATGCCGGAAGTCCTGGAGCGCACCACGATCTACGCCCAGATCGTCGACCCCGCCGCCACCGCCGCCGCGGTGCGGGCCGGTGTGGGACAGAAGGTGACGGTGTCCGTTGGCGGGCACGTCGACTCCGGGCCGTGCGGGCCGGTGCCCCTGGACGCCGTGGTGGAGGCCATCGACCAAGACGACCCGGTGGCCGGGACGGCCGTGGTGCTGGGGGTCCAGGGTCTGAAGGTGATCGTCACCGAGCGGCGCAAGCCGTACCACCTGGAATCGGACTTCCTGGCCCTCGGGCTGTCGCCGAGGACCGCCGACCTGGTCATCGTGAAGATCGGCTACCTGGAGCCGGAGCTGTACGCGATGGCCGCCGACTGGCTGCTGGCCCTCACGCCCGGCGGCGTCGACCAGGACCTGCCGCGGCTGGGCCACCGGGGCATCGAGCGCCCGATGTTCCCGTTCGACCCGGACATGCCCGAGCCCGACCTGACACCGGTGTCCACCTGGTGAGACCGGAAATGGCGCTGGCCGGTCGGGCGTTGAAGACGGCATGACTTTCGCTGGCGAGTGGCAGGCATGGCACACCGACCGTGAGCAGGGGCTGGCCGACCCGTACGGGTGGCTGGCACTGGTCTCCCTGGACTGGCTGGAGGACAGCCCGCGGACCTATCCCGGGCTGCCCGGCCTGTGGTGGCAGGACTCCGAGGCCGCCTACTTCGACCCGCAGGGCGAGTCGGCGACCTACGACGGCCAGCCGGTGACCGCGTTGTTGCGCCTGGAGTTGGTCAACAGCGGCCCTGGCGTGCGGGTGGTGGCCGGTGACCTGGAGGTCGAGGTCGCGCGGCGATCCGGATACCTCATCCGCGTGCACGACCCCAAGGCTTCGGTGCTGCGTGAGTTCCACGGCGTGCCGGCCTACGAGCCGGACGAGTCGTTCGTCTTCGACGGCGTGTACGAGCCGTTCGACGAGCCCCGGCCGACCACCGTCGGCGCCGTCGTCGAGGGCCTTAGCCACGTCTACACCGCGCCGGGCGTCGTGAAGTTCCAGCGCGACGGCGTGCAGCACACGCTGACCGCCTTCAACGGCAAGGACGGCGGGCTCAGCATCCTGTTCACCGACGCCACCAGTGGCGTCACCACCTACGCGGCCAACCGGTCGCTGGCGGTGGCCAAGCCGGCGGCCGGGGCCGTGACGCTCGACTTCAACCGGGCCGTCAACCTGCCGTGCGCCTT
Source organism: Kutzneria sp. CA-103260 (assembly GCF_018263855.1). GTDB lineage: Bacteria > Actinomycetota > Actinomycetes > Mycobacteriales > Pseudonocardiaceae > Kutzneria. The sequence continues at coordinate 740,338 of NZ_CP073318.1, forward strand.
CACCGACTTCGCCACCTGCCCGCTGCCGCCGGCCGGCAACAGCCTGGCCTTCGCCGTCGAGGCGGGGGAGAAGATCCCCTACGAGCGCTCCTGATCCCGGTCCGGCCACAGGCTGGGCAGGTTGACCACGACGCCCTCCTGGCTGCTGCGCGCGATGATCACCACCGCCGGCTCGTCGCCGGGGTTCTCCTCGCGGTGCGGCACGTAGGGCGGCACGAACACGTAGTCGCCGGGCCCGGTCTCCAGCCGGATCTCCTCGTCGCCGTCGGCGAAGACGAACACCGGGTGGCCCGACTTCACGTAGATGGCGGTCTCCGCCTCGCCGTGGTGGTGGTCGCCCGAGTTCGTCGCCGGCGCGACGTGGGTCTCGCCCATCCACACCTTGCTGGAGCCGACCGTCTTGCCGGAGATCGCCTCCAGCCGGGTCATGCCGCTGGTCTGGCCGGTGTCCCCGGTCAGGCCGCCGCCCTTGATGTGCCGCAGCGGCGCGTGCCAGTGGTCTTCCGTCACCCGCCCAGTATCACCGTGCCGGCCGTCGCGTCTTCCCACCCGAGCTTTTCTGCCACATGTGGTCCACATGTGGCGTGTGGGCGCGACTGTGGCGCACATGTGGCGTTTGCTTGTGTGAAATTAGGGCATTTCGGGCCAGCGTTGGGCGGCGAGCACGGCCATGTGCAGCGCCACGAGGGTGTCCTCCAGTTCCGGCAGCTCCGCCGCGTGGTTGTGGCGGACGCGGACGCTCACCAGCTCGGTGGTCGCGCCGGCCAGGGCCAGGTAGGCGTCGTACGGCACGGACGGCCAGTCGGGGTGGCGGCTCAGGGCATGCCGGTGCCAGCTGCGGTTGAGCTCCGCGAACCGGTGCTGGGCGGCGTCCATCCGGTTCACCGCACCGGATCCGGCCGCCGGCATGTCGACGTAGAAGACGCGGGCGAAGGCCGGCTCGTCGGCCAGGAACCGCAGGAATGCCCGGCAGGCCGCGCGCAGGATCTCGGCCGGCTCGGCGTCCGGCGGCAGCGACCGCGTGGCGCCGATGACGGCGTCCACCAACAGGTTGCCGCCGTAGGCGGTGGTGGCCAGGAAGCAGTCTTCCTTGTCCCGGAAGTGAACGTAGAAGGCGGCCTTGGACACCCGTGCGCCACGCACGATGTCGGCCACGGTGATGGCGTGGTAGCCCTCGGCCGCCACCGCGGCGACGGTGGCCGACATCAGCCGCTGCCGCTGCGCCGCCCGCACCTCGTCGGCCGGCAGGCTGGACCGCCCCCGGGGCAGACCCGGGGCGTCATCATGCCGCCCGGCCAGGGATCCCTCTTGTCGCACCGCCCGGCGCCCCCTAAAGTACGGCCGCGTACCTGTGACCTGTGACACAGGCTACCCGGACACCGTAGTCCGAAGGAGGCGGCATGAGCGTGCTGTGGCAACGCCGGCTGGACCACTATCCCGAGACCCGCCAACGCCTCTGGTACCTGGCGATCGTGGTCGTCGCGACCGTCGTGCTCTACTACGAGCTGTACGTGCCGGGCGCGGTGGCCACCGAGATCATCGCCCAGTACCACATGTCGTTCACCTACTACGTCTATATCTCCGTGGTGGGCAACGCCGTCGGCGCCTTCTCCTCGCTGCTGGCCGGCCTGGCCGACCGCTGGGGCCGGGCCAACCTGGTCGCCTACGGCCTGGGCCTGACCGGCGTGCTCACCCTGTTCGGCGTGCCCAACGCCCCCGACCAGCTCACCTTCGCCATCCTGTTCGCGGTGATCAGCTTCGTCGAGGGCATCATCCTGGTGGCCACGCCGGCGCTGGTGCGGGACTTCTCGCCGCAGCTGGGCCGGGCCTCGGCGATGGGCTTCTGGACGCTCGGCCCGGTGGTCGGCAGCCTGGTGCTGTCCGAGGTGTCCAGCAACACCATCGAGGCGCTGCCGGCCTGGCAGTCCCAGTTCGTCATCTGCGGCATCGTCGGCCTGGTGGTCTTCGTGATCGCCCTGTTCGGCCTGCGGGAGCTGTCGCCGAACCTCCGCGACCAGCTGATGGTCAGCATGCGCGACCGGGAACTGATCGAGGCCCGGGCCGCCGGCATCGACGTCGACAAGGCGATCGAGCGCCCGTGGCGGCAGATGATGACGCTGCCGGTGATCGGCTCCGCCTTCGCCATCTCGGTGTTCCTGATCCTCTACTACACCGCGGTCGGCTTCTTCACCATCTACTTCACCACCATCTACGGCTTCAGCCTGGCCGACGCCAACGGCATCGGGAACTGGTTCTGGGGCGTGGACGCGCTGGCCCTGATCGTGGTCGGCGTGGTCTCCGACCGGCTGCGCGTGCGCAAGCCGTTCATGCTGGTCGGGGCGCTCGGCGCGATCGTGATGACCATCGTGTTCCTCAGCCGCGCCACCGCCCCCGACACCGGCTACTACACCTTCGTCTGGATCATCAGCGCGCTGGCCATGTTCATGGCCGTGGCCTACGCGCCGTGGATGGCCAGCTTCACCGAGACCGTCGAACGCATCAACCCGGCCCTGACCGCCACCGGCCTGGCCGTGTGGGGCTGGATCGTGCGGGCCTGCGTGGCCCTGTCGGTCTTCGCGCTGCCGTTCGTCGTCACGTCGATGACGCCGCTGGTGCAGTACGGCACGCAGGTCGCCACCCTCGCCGCCAAGTACGACGCCGAGATCAAGACCATCGGCGTCGTCGACCCGGCGACGCTGGCCGCGCTGGGCCGAAACCCGTCCGATCCCGAGGCCGGCACCAAGGCCGTCGCCGAGATCATGCAGGCCCAGAACGTGGACCAGACGACCGCGCTGCAACGGCTGCGGGCCGCCGCGGCCGTGCCCAAGGCGGACCTTGCGTTCCTGCAGGAGCACGCCACCGAGGTGCAGAACGCCGCCGCGGCCACGCCCGGCCAGTGGCAGAACTGGTGGTGGGTGTGCGTCGGCGGCGAGGCCGTGTTCCTGCCGTTGATCTTCGTGATGGTCGGCCGGTGGCGGCCCAGCCGGGCCCGGGCCGACCTCGTCGAGCACCAGGCCCGTGTCGACGAGGAGCTGGAGCAGCTAAGTTCATCTACCGGAGGGACTGTTCAAGGCTGAGAAGAGGGCACGCGTGACCGGGTTCTTCACGTCCGTCGACGAGGTGGCCGCGCGGCTGGCCGAGGCCGGCTACCTGGCCTCGAACGCGGTCGCCACGACCGTGTTCCTGGCCGACCGGCTCGGCAAGCCGCTGCTGGTCGAGGGGCCGGCCGGCGTCGGCAAGACCGAGCTGGCCAAGGCCGTCGCCCAGGTCACCGGCTCGCGGCTGGTGCGGTTGCAGTGTTACGAGGGCGTGGACGAGTCGCGGGCCCTGTACGAGTGGAACCACGCCAAGCAGTTGCTGCGCATCACCGCCGGCCGCGACGAGACGTGGGACCAGACCCGCAACGACATCTTCAGCGAGGAGTTCCTGCTGCCCCGGCCGCTGCTCACCGCCATCCGCGGCGACGAGCCGACCGTGCTGCTGATCGACGAGACCGACAAGGCCGACGTCGAGGTGGAGGGGCTGCTGCTGGAGGTGCTCGGCGACTTCCAGGTCACCGTGCCCGAACTCGGCACCATCACCGCCACCCAGCGGCCCTTCGCCGTGCTCACCTCCAACGCCACCCGCGAGCTGTCCGAGGCATTGCGGCGGCGGTGCCTGTTCCTGCACATCGACTTCCCCGACGAGGACCTGGAGAAGCGGATCGTGCTGGCCCGGGTGCCCGGCATCGACTCCACGCTGGCCACCTCGGTCGTTCGGGTCATCAATGCCCTGCGGGCCATGGAACTGCGCAAGTCGCCGTCGGTGGCCGAGACCATCGACTGGGCCCGGACGCTGCTGGAGCTCGGGGCCGAGTCGCTGAACGAGGAGCTGGTGCGGGACAGCCTCGGCGTGATCCTCAAGCACCAGGAGGACATGGTCAAGGCCGGGCAGCGGCTGGAGCTGGACAAACTGTGAGTGTTTCCGACCGTCTCACCGAGTTCGTGCAGGCCTTGCGGGCCAAGGGAATCCAGGCCGGGCCGGGGGAGACCGTGGACGCCGCCGCCGCTTTGGAGATCCTCGGTTTCGACGACCGCGAGCAGACCCGTGAGGGCCTGGCCGCCTGCCTGATCCGGCGGGACGGTCAGCGAGCCGTCTTCGACTCCACCTTCGACCTGTTTTTCCCTTTGGGTGTGGGGATTCCCGAGCAGGCCCGCCACGAACAGCTCACCCTCGACGAGCTGAACGACCGTCTCGTCGCCGCTCTGGCCGTCGACGACGAGGAACAGCTGCTGCAACTGGCCGGGCTCGCCGTCGACGCGTTCGGGCAGTACGGGCAGGGCGGTTCCGGCACCAGCGGCTATTCCGCGCATCAGACCCTGGACCGGGTGCAGCCGCAGACCCTGCTCGTTCGGATCCTGGCCGCCATGCAGGCCCAGGCCGGTTTCACCGAGCGCTTGGACCGTGACGAGGTCCGTCGTCGGATCGAACGCTTCCGTGAACTCGTCCGGGGCGAAGCCCTGCGCCGCGTCGCCGAGCTCCGGGGCCGGGAACGCCTGGCCCGCACCGCCGTTCCGCCCACCCCCGACCAGCTGGACTTCCTTCAGGCCGGCCGTACCCAGGTCGCCGAGATGCGGCGCATGGTCCAACCGTTGGCCCGCAAGCTCGCCACTCGCCTGGCCGCCCGCCGCCGTCGCGCCGCCCGGGGTCAGATCGACCTTCGCCGCACCCTGCGCCGCTCCCTGTCCACCGGCGGCGTGCCGATGACCCCCGTCTTCCGCCGGCACCGCCCCGGCCGGCCCGAGATCGTGCTGCTGTGCGACATGTCCGGCTCCGTGGCGTCCTTCGCCAACTTCACCATGCTTCTCGTGCAGGCCCTGCGCGACCAGTTCTCCAAGGTCCGCGTGTTCGCCTTCGTCGACGGCATGGACGAGGTCACCCACCTCGTCACCGCCGGCGTCGCCGACCCCGCCGCCCTCGGCGCCCGCATCCTCAGCGAGGCTTCCGTCATTCGGTGGGACGGCCACTCCGACTACGGCCGCTCCATTGACGAGTTCGCCGACCGCTACCCCGACGTCATCGGCCCCAAGACTTCCGTCCTCATCCTCGGCGACGCCCGCAACAACAACGGCGACCCCCGCCTCGCCGTCCTCGCCCACATCCTGCGCCCCGCCCGCCGCGCCTTCTGGCTCAACCCCGAACGCCGCGACCTCTGGAACACCGGCGACTCCGCCGCCCACGACTACGCCACCGTCATCGAGATGCACGAATGCCGCAATGCCCGGCAGTTGGGGGCCCTGGTTTCGAGGCTGATCCCGGTCTAGGTAGGCGGGGCCATGTGAATGGCCTCCTTGCGTCGGGCGCCTTACGAGCCCGATCCTGAGACCAGGCCCTTGCTGTGCCGGTGTGGGTTGGACGACTTGACAGAGACACAGATATTCGAGATTTCACAGCCCGTGCTCATGGTCGAAGGAGGTGTGTCACGATCCGTACGCGTTTTCTGACTGTCGTTGTGATGTGTGCACTGCTTGCCGGCGTCATCGGCGTGCCAGTCGCGTCCGCCTCGGGTCGGGTGGCCGGCTCCACTCAGGTGTCCGAGCTTCCCCAGCTCGTGCGGAAAGCCATGGAGAGGGCTGAGCGGGAATATCCTGGTGCCGTCTTTTATGGCGCCAATGGCTCCCTGGTAGGGCCGACCGTCGACCCCGACGATGTGCGCGAATGGGCAATGAGGTTCGTCTCCCGTGAAGCGGAGAATGAATTTGATTTCCAGTACGTGTATTCGCCGGACGGGGAGTATGTGAGGACCGAACCCTGGACTCGCGGGCTCGGCATTCAGCCGGTGGAACCGTTTTCCATGTCGCAGAAGGATGCTGCTGGTGTGCTGTCCGAGGCTGGATACCGGGGGAAGTTTGATCAACTGTATCTCTCGCAGCCACTCGTGCCGCGGAGCGAGCCCATCTACTACTTCTGCCTGGTCACTGATGGCCAGCTTGCCGGCGTGGGCACGCGCACGAGCAGGGTGTATCCCGACCTGTTCCCATGCCGATAGCGATCAGGCACGAGTCCGCCGCGGCCGGGAACCCCTGGAGTAGGCCGGAGCGGTACCGGGTGTGCTGAAGGCGGCCGGGACCACCTGATCCAGGTGGTCCCGGCCGTGGCGTGCCAGTTGGCTCGGCGAGGTCATTCCGCATGACGGTCCCGCGACCAGGACAGGAGCTCGTCGGCGGCCCAGCAGTTGATCACGCGGTCGGCGCCGATGCCGCACTCCTCGGCCCGGGCGCAGCCGAGCGGCTGCCAGGTGAGCTGGCCGGGGGCGTGGGCGTCCGTGTCGATGGCGAACACACAGCCCAGCTCGACGGCCATCCGCAGCAACCTGCGGGGCGGGTCGAGGCGCTCAGGCCGTGAATTGATCTCGACGGCGACGCCGTGCTCCCGGCACGCGGTGAAGACGGCTTCTGCGTCGAACTCGGACTCGGGGCGGCCGCGGCCGGTGACGAGGCGGCCGGTGCAGTGGCCGAGGACGGTGACGTGGGGGTTGGCGATGGCGGCGAGCATGCGAGGAGTCATCTCGTCGGACGGCATCCGCAGCTTGGAATGCACGCTGGCGACGACGACGTCGAGCCGGTCCAGCAGCTCGTCCTCCTGGTCGAGGCCGCCGTCGAGCAGGATGTCGACCTCGATGCCGGTGAGAATCCGGAACGGTGCCAGCTCGGCGTTCAACTCCACGACGACGTCGAGCTGCCGGCGCAGACGGTCGGCGGAGAGGCCGTTGGCGACGGTCAGGCGGGGCGAGTGGTCGGTGAGGGCGATCCAGTCGTGACCGAGGTCGCGGGCGGCGCGGGCCATGACGTCAATGGGGCTGCCGCCGTCGGACCAGTCGGAATGGGTGTGGCAGTCGCCGCGCAGCAGCGCCCGAAGCCCGGTCCCGCCGGAGAGGTCGGGCTGGTGGACCTTCTCCAGGTACGCGATGGGCCGTCCGTGCACAGCGTCCTCGACGACGGCGGCGGTCGACTTGCCGACGCCGGGCAGCTTGGTCAGCGTGCCCATCCGGACCATGTGGGCGAGCTTGTCGGCCGGCACCTCGGCGACGACCTGCGCGGCCTTGCGGAACGCGCGTACCCGGTAGCCCGGCTCGCCGGCGCGCTCCAGTTGGAACGCGACCTGCTCCAACGCCCGAACCGGATCCACGCCGTCCTGCCTACCAGAGCTCAGCCCATGGCGCTGACGTGGTCGGCCTCGATGGTGACGATGAGCCGCACCTGGTCGCGGCCGCCGTACCAGGCGTAGGGAGCGCCGGTGTAGCGCTTGGCCAGCACGTCGATGTGCTCGACGCCGCCGTCGGCGCTGATGGAGACGACCCGGCCGCGGACCCGGTAGTAGCGGCTCACCTCGTCGGGGTCGGCGATGTTGAGCGTGACCCGGGGGTCCCGCCGCAGGTTCCGCACCTTCTGGTGGCCCTCGACGGTGTTCACGAGCACGTGCTCGCCGTCGGTGTCGACCCAGGTCTGGGTGAGCTGCGGCGAGCCGTCGGGGTTGACGGTGGCCACGAAGCACGGGCTGGGCTTGCGCAGCAGGTCGAGCAGCGCCTCGGGAAGTGCCATGCGGGTGATCCTAGCCACCTCGGGTTGGTCAAGCAGGATGATAGTCACTAATCTTGACTACATGAGTCGAGGAGGCGCCCGATGTCAGTCGTCGAACTGACCACGTTCACCGTCGAGTCGGACCGGACGGCCGAGATGCTGGCGGCGCGTCCGGGCATGCTGGCGGCGTTCCGCCGTGACCGACGGGGCTTCGTCTCGGCCCGGCTGGTCCGCGTCGACGACCACACCTGGCTGGACTTCGTGGAGTGGACCGACGACACGGCCTGGGACGAGTCCAGGGCCAAGGGGGCGAACCAGCCGGAGATCGCGGCCTTCTTCGCCACCATCAGCACACTGGTGAGCTCCAACCGCGGCGTCCGCTACGACGACGAGCGCGGCGCTGTGCGGACCGTGGCCTACGGCCCGCACCCGTCGCAGGTCGGCGAGCTGTACGTGCCCGACGGCGACGGCCCGTTCCCGGTGGTGGTGCTCATCCACGGCGGCTTCTGGACGGCGATGTTCGACCGCCGGCAGCTGACGCCCCTGGCCGACGCGCTGGTCGCGGACCGCTACGCGGTGTGGAACGTGGAGTACCGGCGGCTCGGCGAGGAAGGCGGCGGCTGGCCCGGCACCTTCGACGATGTCGTCGCGGCCGTGGACAAGCTCGACGGCCTGGACGACCGGCTCGACCTCGGCCGTGTGCAGGTGATCGGCCACTCCGCCGGCGGGCAGCTCGCGGCCTACGTCGCCGGGCAGAAAGACACAAAGGTGATCAAGGCGGTGTCCCTGGCCGGCGTCCTCGACCTGCGGGCCGCCGACGTCGACCGGCTCGGCTTGGCGCTGGCCGACCCGACCGCCCCGGAACCCGCCGGCGCGCCGCCGGCCTCGAACCCCGAGTTCGCGCCGGCCATCGCCGCCGAGGCCGGGGAAGGCATCCCACGCTGGCTGCTCGGCGGCCACCACGACGAGGTGCCCGACCGCTACGCGCAGGTCACGCCGGACGTGACCGTGCCCCTGCTGAGCATCCACGGCGCCGAGGACGACGTGGTGCCGGCGAAATACAGCCGTTCGACGGTGGAAGCGCCGGGCGCCAACCACTTCGACGTCATCGACCCGAACCACCCGACCTGGGACATCGTCCGGAAATGGCTGGCCTGACATGGATCACGAGAAGGTACTGGACAACGCCTGGCACACGCCGGGAGTCACCGCGATCGAGCTGCCGGCGGTGGACGTCAACCAGGTCCTCGCCGACCACTACGAGCTGGACCGCGAGCTGACCTTCACCCGCACCATGTTGTGGGACATGGAGGCGCGCAAGGCGGCCGCCCCCGACGTCTACATCCCGACGGTCGTCGCGCCGGGCAGCGCCACCAAGTTCCCGAGCACCCGGCACGAGGAGCTGGAGGACTTCACCCGAGTGTCGGACCAGCGGCTGTGGGGCGACCGCGACCGGTTCGGCACGATCATCGAGCACGTCCGCCTCGACCACGGCCACCAGCGGGCGTTTTTCGTCGGTGACAGCGAGTTCCGGGACGTCGAGGCGACCACCGACCAGCCCCTCTTCCACGTGGAGCACTCGGTGGCCGGCGCCGAGAACCGGCCGCTGAACCTGTGGCGGATCATGGTGCTCACCGAGGCGGTCGACCAGCACCTGGTGGACGTGTTCACGAAGATGGGGGAGGACCCGTATCTGCGAGTTTTCATCGAGGTGTACCTGGAAAAGGACTTGGGCGTGTCGTTCCGCCGCAAGTAGCGTGGCTGGATGGACGACTTGGCTCGCGCGCTCACCGGCCGGCTGTTGCTCCCGGCGGACTCCGACTACGCGCGGGCCAAGCTCGCCTTCCTCACCTGGTACGACAATCGCCGCCCGGCGGCGATCGCGTTGTGCGAGTCCGTGGCCGACGTCCAGCGCTGCGTGGAATTCGCGGCCACGCAAGGGATTCCGGTCGCCGCGCGCAGCGGCGGCCACAGCTATGCCGGCTACTCCACGCCGGAGGGCGGCCTGATCATCGACGTCTCCCGGCTGGACACGGTCGAGGTCCGCGAGGACGGGACCGTGGTGGTCGGCGGCGGCGCGCTGCTGGCCGGCGTCTTCGAGGCGGTCGGCCGCGCCGGGCGGATGATGTCGGCCGGCACCTGCCCGACCGTCGGCGTCGCCGGCCTGACGCTGGGTGGCGGAATCGGTGCCCTGGGCCGCAAATGCGGCCTGGCCAGCGATCAACTCGTCGCGGCCACCCTCGTCACCGCCGACGGCGTGCTGCGCACCGTCTCCGACACCCGGGAACCGGAGCTGTTCTGGGCGCTCCGGGGCGGTGGCGGCGGCAACTTCGGTGTCGTCACCTCGTTCACGTTCCGCACGATCCCGGCCGAGCCGCTCACGGTGTGGTGGCTGGACTACACCACCGACACTCAGCCGGCGATCCTTGACGCCTGGCAGTCGTGGCAGGCGGATGTGCCCGAGGAGATGTGGTCGCAGTGCCGCCTGGGCATGCCGGAGGGAGTCGCGCAGATCGGCGGCTGCCTCGTCGGCACGGACACCAGCGACATCGACGACCTGGCCCGCCGGATCGGGGCCCGTCCGCGCGAACGGGTGCAGCGCGAGCTGGATTTCCTTGACACCATGCGGTGTTTCGCCGAAGGCAACGGCGAGCGGGTCGCCTTCGCCTCGATGTCCCGGATGCTCACCGGCCCGATGGATCCCCAGGCGATGGCCGAACTGGTCACCAGTGAACCGCGGATGTGGTGCCTCATCGACAGTTTCGGCGGCGCGATCGCCCGCGGCGAGGGCGCCTTCCCGCACCGGGACGCGATCGCCAGCATCCAGGTGACCAACCGGGCCGACACCGTCGAACAGGCCAGCCGGGAGCTCGCGCCGGTGCGGGACCAGCTCGGACAATGGTTCGGGGCCAACGGCTTCGTCAACTACATCGACCCCGAGCTGCCGGACTGGCGGCGGGCCTACTACGGCGAGAGCCTGCCGAGACTCGAAGCTGTGGCCCGGAAATACGATCCCGATCGCGTCTTCGCGTTTCCCCAGGGCATATAGGCTTCTCGCCATGGAACTGGGGGATGCGGTACAAGCGCTGGTCAGTCACGTCCACGCGAACGGGCCGACGGGCTGGCGCACGGCGACCATGTTCTACCGCTGCGCGCGCAGCGGGTGGTCCGGCCAGTCCCGGTACGACAACGGCTGGATGAGCGGCGCACGGGACCTGTGCCAGAATGTGGCCGACGCGCTCCTGGCGAAAGCCGACCATGCCGTCTACGAGCTGATCGTGCGCTCGACCGGCGAGTTCCGCTTCAGCCACACGCACGACCTGGACCGCACGCCAAGCCCGTTCATCGTGCGGGACAAGGACTTCTGGCTCCCCGGCCACCCGCTGCCGGGCAGTGTCCCGATGCCGGACCACGCGGAGGTCACCGACGCGCCGACCGACCCGGGCGTGCTGGCCGGTGTCGGAGACGGTCACAGCGAGGCGGAAATCCTTGCCACGGAACAGGAACTGGGTGCGCGCCTGCCCGAGGCGCTGCGGGCGCTGTACCGCGTCGGCCACCCCGGCCTCGGCGACTACCGGCTGGGCAGCCTGGACGAACTGGTCGAATGGCACGCCGGCGACGACTTCACGTTCGGCGGCTGGGACCACGAGGACGGCCCGACGGCGTCCGGGACCGTGCCCGAGCTCCGGCCCTACGGGCACGTGAAACGGCTGTGCCGCAACGACTGGTGGCTCCCGTTCGCGGTCAGCGAGGACTGGGAGTTCCTCGCCGTCGACCTCGACCCGGCCCCGGCCGGACAGCCCGGGCAAGTGCTCCGGTTCGATGAGAACACCGAGATCGCCGGCTACGTCGCCGACTCCGTCGAGCGCCTGCTGTCGCCGTGGACCTCACCCGACGAGCCCGAGCCCAAGCGCATCGCCAACGGCACTCTCGACCTCACTCCGGCACCGGATCTCCAGCTGCTGCGGACGAATGCCGTCGCCGAGGTGGACATGGCGGCCCTCACCGTGTTCCCGATGCTGCGTGAGCTGACCGTCACCGGGGCCGACCGTGTCCTCGCGGCCGATCTGCCCTCGCTGGAGGCGCTGGACCTCAACGCCCGTGAGTTCGACCCAACGCCGCTGGCCGGCACCACCGCGCTGTGGAGCCTGTCGCTGCGCGGCCTGGAGCACCCGGTCGACGCCCGCGTCATCGCCACCATCAGCTCCCTGATCCGCCTGGACCTGTCTGGCGTCGAGGTGACGAACATCGAGGCGCTGGCCGACTTGCCGGCGCTGCGCATGCTCACCCTCGACAAGGACCGGTGGACGCGGGTGAACCTGCCGAATCTGGCCATTCTGGGGCTGGACGGCGGGACGCTGGCCGAGCGGGTGGCCTGGCTGGACCGGTACGACCCGCTGGACCGGGCCCGCGGCCTGCACGTGCTGGAGGGTTAGATGGGGACATGACCGAGTACGGGTACTGGCAGGACGTGCCGACCAGGTGGAAGGACAACGACCACTACGGGCACGTGAACAACGCGGTGCACTACTCGGTGATGGACACCGTGATCAACACCTGGCTGATCGAGCGCGCCGGCCTCGACCTGGACGGCGCCGGCCCGATCGGCCTCTGCGTGGAGTCGCACTGCGTGTACAAGGCCTCCGTGTCCTTCCCCGACGTCATCTCCGTCGGCCTGCGCGTCGCCCACCTGGGCACCAGCAGCGTCCGCTACGAGACGGGCCTGTTCCGTGCCGACCGCACCCTGGTCGCCGAGGGGACCTTCACGCACGTGTTCGTGGATCGGGAGACCCGCCGGCCGGTGCCGATCGCCGAGCCCATGCGGACCGAACTGGCGAAGTTGGTGAACGCATGAAGGTGAACGCGGCAGTGCTGGTGGCCTCCGGCGTGGAGCGGCCGTACGCCGACTCGCGGCCGTTGCAGGTGACGGAGCTGGAGCTGGATCCGCCGGGCCGTGGGGAGATCCTGGTGCGGATCGGGGCGGCCGGGCTGTGCCACTCCGACCTGTCGGTGATCAACGGCTCCCGACCGCGTCCGCTGCCGATGGTGCTGGGGCACGAGGCGGCGGGCGAGGTGGTCGAGGTCGGCCCGGACGCAGAGTTTCAGGTCGGCGACCACGTGGTGCTGGCGTTCGTGCCGGCCTGCGGCTCGTGCCGGATGTGCCTGGCCGGGCGGCCGGCGCTGTGCGAGCCGGGGGCGGTGGCCAACCGCGCCGGCACGCTGCTGTCGGGGGAGCGGCGCTGGCGCGGCGGGGAGCACCACCACCTCGGGGTGTCGGCGTTCGCCGAGTACGCCGTCGTGTCCAGCAAGTCCGCGGTCCGGGTGGATCCGGAACTCCCACTGGAGCTGGCGGCGTTGTTCGGCTGCGCGGTGCTGACGGGCGCGGGCGCGGCGTTCCACAGCGCCGAGGTGAAGCCGGGGGAGAGCGTCGCGGTGTTCGGCCTCGGCGGCGTCGGCATGGCGGCGCTGCTGGCGGCGCGGGCGGCGGGCGCGAGCAAGATCGTGGCGGTCGACATCGTGCGAGGAAAGCGGGACTTGGCTGCACGGTTGGGAGCAAGTCACGCCGTCGTCGGCGGCCCGGACGCGGTCGACGAGGTCCGCGACCTCACCGGCGGCGGCGCGGACAAGGTCATCGACACCACCGGCAGTGAGCACGTGCTGGCGCAGGCGTATCACGCGACCCGGATCGGCGGCACGACCGTGACTGTCGGCCTGCCGCACCCGGACCGTCAGCTGGTGCTGCCGGCGCTGAGCCTGGTGGCCGAGGAGCGCACGCTGCGCGGCAGCTACCTGGGGTCGAGCGTGCCGCGCCGGGACATCCCGCGCTTCGTGCGGCTCTACCAGGCCGGGCTGCTGCCGGTGCCGGAGCTGGTGTCCGGCCGGCTGCGCCTGGACCAGGTCAACGAGGGCTTCGACCAGCTGGCCGGCGGCGAGGCGGTGCGCCAGGTCATCGTTCCGTCAGGGTCCTGACCGCCGCCACCGTCGCCTCGATCAGCTTGTCCTGCGGGAAGTCCGCGCCGAGCACCATGCGGCGCAGCTGTGGCATCGCCTTGCCCCAGTTGACCAGGCCCAGCGTGAAGAAGTAGACCATCGCGGCGTCGGGCACCTGGCCGTCGATCGACGCCACCCGCTTCTGGTACTCGGACGTGCGCACGTCCTCGGCCGGCACCTCGCGGCCGCCCATCTCCAGCGCCTCCCACATCAGCAGGCGCAGCGCCTCCGGGTTGGCCGCGTGGTAGTCGAACAGCTTGCGGGCGTAGGCGGCGAGGTCGGGCTCGACCGGCACGGCGTCGGCGCAGCGCGACAGCATGCGCTCCAGCACCGCCGCGAACAGCGCCTTCTTGTCGCCGAAGTAGTCGTAGATGGCCCGCTTGTTGGCCTCCGCCGCCACCGCGATCCGGTCGACCCGGGCGCCGGCCACGCCGTGCTCGGCGAACTCCGTGGTCGCCGCGGCCAGGATCCGCTCCTTGGTCGCCTTCGAGTCGTAGCCCACACCCTCAATTTACCGAACCGGTTCGTTCGCTCGCTGTCGTACGATACGATCGAACTAGTTGGTTCGCTTCGGAGGGGTGTCGTGCAGAACCGCTGTATGCTTCCGCTGCTCGCGCTGGCCTGCGCCGTGTGCGTGGCGGCGATCTACTTCCCCCAGGCCATCAGCCCGCTGATCGCCGCTGACCTGCGCGTGTCGCCCAGCGCCGCGGCGCAGACCGCCACCGGCGCCCAGCTCGGCTACGCGCTCGGCATCTTCCTGCTGGTCCCGCTGGGGGACCGGCTGCGCAACCGGCCGCTGATCGTGACCCTGATGGCGCTCACCGGCGTCTGCCTGCTGATCGCCGCCGCGGCTCCGAACCTGGCCGTGCTGCTGGTCGCCGGCAGCCTGGCCGGCGTGTTCACCGTGGTGCCGCAGATCATCATGCCGATGGTCGCCGGCCTGGTCCCGGACAACCGGCGCGGCGCGGCCGTCGGGACGGTGCTGGGCGGCCTGCTCGGCGGCATCCTGCTGGCCCGCACGTTCGGCGGCACCATCGGCGAGTGGCTCGGCTGGCGGGCCCCGTACATCGTCGCGGCCGTGATCATCCTGCTGCTGGCGGCGGTGCTCGCGGTGACCGCCCCGCACACCACGCCGGCGGCCAAGCACAACTACCCGTCGCTGCTGGCGGAATCGCTGCGCCTGTTCCGGCGCGAGCCCGAGCTGCGCCGGTCCGCGCTGTACCAGGCCCTGCTGTTCGGCGGCTTCAGCGCCGCCTGGACCTGCCTGGCGCTGCTGATCAGCAGTCCCCGCTACGGGCTCGGCGCGGAGACGGTCGGCCTGATCGGGTTGGCCGGCGCGGTCAGCGTGTTCGTGACGCCGGTGGCCGGGCGGTGGATCGACCGCAAGGGGCCGGACCCGGTCAACATGATCTCCATCCTCGGGGCCGTCGTGTCGGCCGTGATCCTCGCGTTCGGCCTGCTCGGCGGCGTCGCCGGCCTGGTGTTCCTGGTCGCCGGCCTGATTCTGGTGGACCTCGCCGTGCAGAGCGGGCAGGTCGCCAACCAGTCGCGGATCTTCGCCCTCAAGCCCGAGGAGCGCGGACGGCTCAACACCGCCTACATGACGTGCTCGTTCCTCGGCGGCACCCTCGGCTCGTGGCTGGGCGTGCAGCTTTACGACCTGTTCGGCTGGATCGCCGTTGCCACGTTTGTCGCCTTCGTTGCACTGGTGGCACTAATCCGGCACCTCGTGCACCTCAGCGGCCGTCGAGGTACGCCTGCGCCAGCTTCCGAGGAGCCTTCAGCAGCCACGCTTCGGTGATCGCTTCTTCCAGCTCCGGCACCCCGATCCGGTCCAGCCGCACCAGCACCGCGGCATAGCCGTCGAAGTGCGGGATGGTGAAGTAGATGTCCGGGTCGTCGGCCACCAGGGCATGCTTGACGCCCTCGTCGGCGACCCGGACGCCCAGCACCGGGCCCTCCTGGTCCTCGACGCCCAGCGCCGCCAGGTCCGACTTGCGCAGCGGGCGGTCCCAGACGAAGCCCTTGCCCTTCACATGCCACTGCGGCGTGCCCCAGGACAGCTTCTCGCCGGTCTCCGGCAGCGCCAGCGCGATCCGGCGCACATCCTCCCAAGTCGCCATGGCCGTCAGGCTATCGGTACCGCTCGTACAGGCTCGTCGGCCAGCGGGCCTCTTCCGGGTCGCTGACGTGCAGGAACCCGGCCTTCTCGTAGTACCGGCGCAGTCCCGGGTTGTCCCTCGACGTGGCCAACCGCACGTACCGCCAACCCTTCGCGAACGCCGCCGCCTGCACCCAGTCCAGGATGCGGTAGCCCAGGCCGCGGCCGGCCGCCTCGCGCGTGACGGCTAATCGCGAGATGTAGTAGGCCGGCACCGCGTTCTCGCCCCACAGCTCCGGCTCCCTGTCGGTGACCACCACCGTCGCCACCGCCGGGTCGCCCACCAGCAGCGCCTGGCCCCGGGTGATCTGGCCGGTCACCGAATCCGCGGAGAAGCGCTCCGGCCACTGCTCGATGCCCCGCTCGCGCAGCCAGGCCGCCGCGTCGGACAGCACGTCGAGCACGACGTCCTCGTCCCCGGGCTCCGCCGTGCGGATCGGGGCGTCGTTGAACAGCAGGATCGCCACATGTCGAGGCTACTTGTGGCCGTGTACGGCCGGTGCGTGCGCCGCGCGGAACGCACGCACCGGCCGGGTTCGGGAGATCAGCCGTTCACGACGCGCCGCGAGGTGTAGTAGTCGCTGCCGCCGCCGCTGATCGGCACCACCTTGACGACCTGGCCCACGTCCGGGGCGTGCACGATGTTGCCGCCGCCGATGTACATCGCCACGTGGTGCACGTTGCTCGCGGTGCCGAAGAACAGCAGGTCGCCGGGGATGAGATCGGCCTTCGCCACCGGCGTGCCGACCAGCACCTGCTCGGTGGTGACACGGGGCAGGCTGACGCCGGCCTGCCGGTACGCGTACTGCACCAGCGAGGAGCAGTCCAGGCCCTGGCCGGGGGTGTTGCCGCCGTAGACGTAAGGCGTGCCGACCTGGCCCAGCGCGGCCTTCACCGCGATGCCGGCCGCCCCGGCGGGCACGTTGCTGGTGTCGAACGGCAGGCCCTTGTCCGACTTGAGCTGCGTCTTCTGCGTCCCGGTCAGCTTGTCGTACGCGGCCTGCGCGGCCGCCTGGGCCTGGTGCGCGGCCGTCTTCTGGGCCTGCAAGCCGTCGGCGACCTGCTTGGCCTGCGCGGCCGCGTCGTTGGCCTTCTGTTGGGCCTGCTGCGCCTGCTTGCTGGCCGCGTTGGCCTTGTCCAGGGACCGGCTCAGGCCGTCCATGGCGTCGCCGTTGAACTTGCTGACCTCTTGCAGAAGCCAGGCCCGGTCCAGGAAGTCGCTCGGCGACTGCCCGGTGAGCAGCGCCGACATGCTGCTCAGGTCGGCCCCCTCGGTGGTGGCCGACACCCACCGGTCCACGTCCCCGCGGTACCGGTCCTCCTCCGACTGCGCCTGCTTGACCGCCTGCTGGTCGGTGGCCAGCTCGGCCTCGGCCTTCTGGGCGTCGGCCTGCCGCGCCTGGTAGGTCAGCTGGGCCGCGTTGTACTGCTCGCCCAGCGACTCCTGCTTCTGGCTGGCGTCGTGCAGCTGCGCCAGGGCGTCGTTGGCGTTGGTCGGCGGGTCTGCCAGCGCCGAGGCCGGGGTGAGGCTGATGACCGCCAACGTCACGCCGAGTGCGCCGAGCACGTGCTTGTAGGGGTTCTTCACTGGCCGGTGTCTCCTTAGCAGGGGCGTCAGGAGTCGATACGCGCCGAGCCCGCTGGCGGTTCAGATCTCGATTGGAGCAGTGCGGGCAACCTCGCCCCATGATCAGGCACCTCCTTGGTATGAGACTGGGGAGTCGAGGGGCGCTGCCGCTGTGGCTGGCGGTGGTGGGGGCGCTGGTCTGCGTGTTCGTGCTGATCCGGGGTCTGATCGGGGACGTGGCGACCGCGGCCCAGCAGGCCGCGCCGCAGGCGACGCTGGGCATCGAGGTCTACGACCGCACCGCCGACGCCACGCTGCTCGCCTCCGGCCAGGACCGGCCGTTCCCGGCGGAATCCGTGGTCAAGCTGCTCATCGCGCTGGACGCGCTGAACCATCACCGGACCACCGCGACGAAGATCACCGAGATGCTGGCCCGCAGCGACGACTCCATCGCCGACACGCTGTGGTCGGCCGGCGGCGGCCCGAAGATCGTCACCACCCTGGCCGCGCAACTTCACTTGCGGCACACCAGTCCGCCGCCGGACGCCGGCCGGTGGGGCGACACCACGACCACCGCGGACGACGTGGTGCGGATCTACCGGTACCTCGAGTCCAGCGACCAGCAGACGATCATCAAGGCCCTGCACCACGTGCCCGCCACCGCCGCCGACGGCTTCGACCAGTCCTTCGGCATCCCGTCGGCCGGGGCCGCCGAGTGGTGGGTGAAACAGGGCTGGGGCTGCTGCCGTCCTGATCGAGTTCTGCACACCACCGGACTCGTCGGCAGCGGCCAACGATATGTGGTAGTCGTCCTCAGCAGCGCCCCGAGCAGCGGAAACGCCGCCGACGCGGCGGCCGCCATCACCGCCGCGACCCGGGCTCTGGCCCCTCTTCTCAAAGCTCGATAACTTCAGTGCCAATTGAAGGTCCACCCTCGCTAAGGTCGGTCCGATGTCCGACTCGAAGGCGAGGGGCAATACATGCTGCGAGTGCTGACGCCGGTGATCCTGGCGTCCCTGCTGGCAACAACACAGCTGGCGACACCGCTGCCGGCGGCGCACGCCGATCCGGTGCCACCGGGCGCGCCGGGGGCCACGGCGTACTTCGACCTGGCGCGCAAGGACTGCCTGGGCACGGCCCGCAACACGAGATCCAAGGTCTGGTACACCGTCGCGAACGGCGTGCTGTCCGACGTCTATGAGCCGACGATCGACAACACCAACGTCGACACCCTGCAATACGTCGTGACCGACGGGCGCACGTTCACCGACCTGCAGACCCGGGACACCAGCTACACCGTCCGCGCGGACGACACCGGCATGGTCTGCACCGTCACGTCGACCAGCGCAAAGCACCGGTATCGGCTGACCACCACCTACATCACCGATCCCGCCCGGGATTCGGTGGTCATGCACACCACCGTCGACGGCCCGCCGGACCTGCGCGTGTACGCGCGCCTGGACGGGCACGTGAACGGCAACAGCGGGGACAACGCCGCGGTGGTCGACGGCGTGCCGGTGCTCTCCGACACCGACACGGTCAGCCAGGCCACCAACCGCGACTACGCGGTGCCCACCTTCATGGCACTCGTTGGCACATCGACGAAATCGTCGACCGTCGGCTACGCCGGCAGCGCGAGCGACGGCCTGACCCAGCTGGACGCCACCCACGGCATCACCCGCTACACCTCGGCGCCGAACGGCCACGTGACCGCGACCCAGGACGTGACCGGGCGGGACTTCACGCTCGCGCTGGGCTTCGGCCGCGACCAGAACCAGGCGGTCGCCACCGCCCGCACGTCGGCCCGGTCCTCGTTCGAGCGGCTGCGCGGCGACTACAGCGAAGGCTGGCGGGACTACGACCGCAGCCTCGTCCGCGGCACCCTCCCGCTCGACGCGAACGTGCTGAAAGCCAGCGTGGACAAGACTTTCCCCGGCGCGGTGGTGGCCTCGCTGGCCAGCCCGTGGGGGCAGGCGGTCAAGGCCGACAAGCCGGCCTACTTCGGCTCCTACCGTGAGGTGTTCGCCCGGGACGCCTACGAGGCCTTCACCGGTTTCCTGGCCGCCGGCGACAAGTCCACCGCCCGGGACATCGCGACGTTCCTGTTGACCAAGCAGCAGCTGCCGACCGGCGAGCTGCCCCGCAACTCGCTGGTCAACGGCAAGATCGCCCCCGACACCGGCGGCGACCAACTCGACGAGACCGCGTATCCGATCCTGATGGCCCAGCTGACCGGGCTCGCCGACAACGCCCTGTGGACGCGGCACATCAAGCCGGCCGCGGACTATCTGCTCTCGCACGGCCCGTCGTTCGGCGTCGAACGGTGGGAGGAGCAGTCCGGCTACTCGCCCTCCACCATCGCCGCCGAGATCGCCGGCCTGGTCGCCGCCGGGGTCCTCGCCGACCAGCACGGTGATCACGCCGACGCCCGGATCTACCGGGCCGCCGCCGACGACTTCCAGCGCGACATCAAGTCCTGGACCGTCACCACCACCGGACCCTACGGGCCGTCCTACTTCGTGCGGCTGACCAAGAACGGCGACCCCAACTCGGCCGTCAGCTACAGCCTCGGCAACGGCGGCCCGACCGTGGACCAGCGAGCCGTGGTCGACGGCGGCTTCCAGGAACTGGTCCGGTTGGGCGAGCTCTCCCCACAGGACAAGGACTTCACCGCCTCACTGGCCGTGCTGGACAAGCAGATCTCCGTGCGGACCGCCACCGGCGTCGGCTACTACCGTTACGGCACATCGGCCTCCGCCGGCAGCGCCGACGGCTACGGCGACTGCTACCAGCCCAGCCAGAGCAGCTGCGCCGGCCAGGGGCAGCCGTGGCCGACCACCGACACCGGCACCGGGCACCTGTGGCCCGTGCTGTCCGGTGAACGCGCCGAGTCGGCTCTGACGCTCGGCGACGGCAAAGCCGCGAAGTCGTTGCTGGACAGCATGTTCGGTTCCGCCTCCGGCGTCGGCCTGGTGCCCGAGCAGGCGTGGGAGAACCCGGACCTGGCGGCCTCGCCGTACGGCACGGACCCGACCACCGCGTCCATCGGCTTCGCCAACGGCCATGCGGCCGGCTCCGCCTCGCCGCTGACCTGGGCCCAGGCGCAACGGCTGCGGTTGGCCGCCGACCTCCGGGCCGGCCGTGTGCTCGACCGACCGTCCATCACCACCGACCGCTACGTCTCCCAGGCCGCCCCCGGCAAGGTCGACGTGACCGTGGCCGCCACCGCCAGCGGTGGCACCGCCTCGGTCACCGGCAAGACCCTGCCCGGCGCCGATGTCAGCGTGCAGGCTGTCGCCACCGACACCGCCGGCAAGGCCGGAACGGTCAGCACCACCGCCGGTTCTGATGGTGCCTACACCGTCAGCGTGCCGGTCGGCTTCGGCTCCAACTCCATCACCGTCGGCGTTTCGGCCAGCGGCAACCGAACCGGCTATGCCCACACCACCGTCACCGGCGATCTGGTTGGTGGCACCAGCGTTCTCGACGCCGCCGACCCGTCCGGCGACGACAACGGCCCCGGCACCTACCAGTACCCGACCGCCGCGGACTTCGTCCCCGGCTCGTTCGACCTGACCCGGTTCCAGGTCGTCACCCTCGACGACACCGTCTATCTCCGCACCACTCTGCGGAATCTCGTGCCGACCTTCGGCAGCACCATGGGCGCGCAACTGTTGGACATCTACGTCGGCACCCCAGGTCAACCGACCTCGGACGCCGCGCCGTTCCCGTCCCGCAACTACCAGGTTTCCCCGTGGTCCCAACGCATCGAGCTCCAGGGCTTCGCCGCGCCGTCCTGGCTCGACGCCGCCGGCCACCAGGTCGGGACACCCAGCGCCGCCGTGGCCTCGGCCGACACCAAGACCATCACCGTGGCCTTACCCAAGGCGGCGTTCGGCACTCCTGGTCCCGGCTGGACCTTCTCCGTGGTCCTGACCGGACAGGACGGCTTCAACACCGACCAGGCCCGGTCGTTCGCCGCCACACCTCAGGGTTACCAGTTCGGGGTCTGCGCGCCCAACAGCGCCGATCCCATTTGCCACATCGATCCGGCGACGGCACCCAAGGCCATGGACACCCTGCCGGCGTCCCAGCTCGACCCGACCAAGGGCCCCGTCCTCGTGGGGGCAGTGACGGTGTCGTAACCGAGCTGCCGTGAAGTGCCTGCCGGGTCGGGATCCCGGGCCGGCAGGCCCGACAGTTCCTTGTGCCGCAACGACCCCCGAGGGGAGGCGGGAACGCTACTGGTGCACCAGCGGCGGGGTGCCCTGCCGGGGAACCGGTGGCGGCTCTCGGCGGGCCGTGGACCAGTCGATCACCGCGGCGCTGGCGTTGTCCCGGCCACCGAGGGCGCTGGACGCGTCGATCAGGGCCTGCGCGGGCCGGGCGGCGGTGGTCAGCTCCCGGTGCATGGCGATCGCCGGCACCACCTTGTGCACGCCGTCGGTGGCCAGCAGCAGACCCGAGCCGTTGGCGCGGACCTGGGTCCAGCCGATCTGGTCGGTGGAGGTGGTGCGCACCGTGTTGGTGACGATGTGCTCCATGCGCGGCGTGGTGGGCCGCAGCTGCGACCGCAGGTACGCGGCGACGGTCTGGTCCGAGGTGAGCTGGTGCAGCGTCTGGTCGTCCCACAGGTAGGCGCGGCAGTCGCCGACCCAGGCGATGCGGTAGCCGCTGCTGACCCGGTCGGTGAACGGCATGGCCACGATCAGCACGCAGTCCTCCTGCTCGAACAGCAGGGCCTGTTGGGCGGCGAGCATCGCCTGGATGGTGCCCTGCTCGATGGGCGTGGCGACGGCGGCGGCGACCGCCTTGCGCGCGGCCTCGGCGGAGCGCGACGTGTCGCCGATGCCGTCGGCGACGGCGAACACCAGCTCGCCGGTGGCCGGGTCGCGCCGGGTGGCCACGGCGTCGGCGTTGACGGCGCGCAGGTTGCGCTCGCTGGCGGTGTCCCAGCGGATGTCGAGATCGTGCTGCACGGCGATCTCCTCCCCGAACTCGGCGGTGGGAGACCACCGCACACGACCAGGTTCGCGGACTCGCCTGTGAGGACGCTGAGACGGTCGTAGTCAGTTGCTGAGGGAATGTGGAGCCGCCCTGCTTACTGCGTTCGCCGCGCGAGCCCGAAGCGTAGGGCATGAGCACCCGCTGCGCCGACTGTTTCCACCGGAGCGTGTCCGTAGATCACCCAGTTGGCGGCTTGATCCACTGTGGACACAGCGGTAACCGCAGGTGGCGGGGGTCGTCGCACGATCACCACCGGCACGCCGAGCCGGCGCGCGGCGACCAGTTTGGCGTCGTCGCCACCGCTGTCCTTGGTGACGAGAACGTCGATGGCGTGCTCCCGGAGCAGAGCCAGTTCGGCCTCGACGGTGAAGGGTCCACGGCCGAGGATTGCCCGGACCGGCACGTTCGGTTGCTCGATCGACCGGGCCAGCAGCCACAGGCCGGTGAGCTCGGTGAACGGGGCCAGCTCCTGGCGGCCGACCGTGAGCAACGCCCTGGTGCCGACCGAGGGCAACAGCTCCGCCGCGTCGGCCACCGAACCGACCCAGCGCCAGTCGTCGCCGTCGACCTCCCGCCAGCCCAGGCGGCGCAGCACCAGCAGTGGCAACCCGAGCGCCGAGGTTGCCGCGGCCGCCGACTCGGTGATCCGCGCCGCGAACGGGTGCGTGGCGTCCACCACCGCGTCCACGTCCTCGGCACGCAGCCACGCGGTCAGGCCCTCGACACCGTCGAAGCCGCCGATCCGGACCTCGCCCGGCGGGTGGTGAGGGCTGCTCACCCGCCCGGCCAGCGAGGTGACGACGCGCAGGTCAGGCCGCCCGGCCAACGCCTCCGCCAGCCGGCGCGCCTCGCTGGTGCCGCCCAGCACGAGCACGGTCCTGCCCATCGCCGCACGATAGCCTGGCCGGGTGGCCCGTACCGAACGTGACGATCTCGGCCGGGCGGTGACGCTGCCCGCCCAGGTGCGCCGCGTCGTGTCGCTGGTGCCCTCGCTCACCGAGGCCATCGCCGCCACCGACCCCGGCCTGCTCGTTGCCGCCACCGACTGGTGCACCCATCCCGCCGACCTCGACGTGGAGCGGGTGCGTGGCACCAAGAACCCCGACACCCGCCGGATCGCCGAGCTGCGGCCCGACCTCGTCGTGGTCAACAAGGAGGAGAACCGCGAGATCGACGTCCGCCGGCTGGAACAGGCCGGCGTGCCCGTGTGGGTGACCGTCATCGAGGACGTTGACACCGCCCTGACCTCGCTCGACCGCCTGCTCACCGTCGCCCTGCGCCGCCCCGTCCCGCCCTGGCTCACCGAGGCCCACCGCTCCTTGGACGCCGCTGCCCCGGCCGCTCGGACGTCCGCGCTGGTCTGCATCTGGCGGGATCCGTGGATGGTCGTCGGCAGCCGCACCTTCGCCACCGACCTGCTGGCCCGGATCGGCGTCGCCAACGTCTACGCCAACCACTCCGACCGCTACCCCAAGCAGGACCTGGACCAGCTGCTCGCCGCCGGCGCCGACCTCGTCGTGCTGCCCGACGAGCCCTACGTCTTCACCCCCGCAGACGGCCCCGAATGCTTCCCCGGCGACCGGGTCAGGTTGGTCAGCGGCCGCCTGCTCACCTGGTACGGCCCCTCGCTGGCCACCGCGGTGGAAACCCTGCGGGAGCAGTTGGGGCTGCCGGGCTGAGCCTGCGCTGGGGACGTCGGCAGCCAGCTGGCCTGGATGGCGGTGGGAGGGATGATGCTGCCGGCCAACGCGTGGCCGGATCGCGGGGCCAGCCAGCAGCGGCGAGATGGCGGGGCCGACTAGTGGGCCGGGCTGCTCTTCTGGACCGGGATCTCGGGGTGGCCGTGGTGGTCCTGCCACTCCGGGGCGAGGATCGACATCACATGGGCGTCGAAGCGCTCGCCCTCCCAGAGCAGGGCGTCCCGGAGCACGCCTTCGGCCTTGAAACCGACCTTCTCGTACACCCGCCGGGCGCGGGGGTTGAAGGCGTAGACCTCCAGGCTGATCCGGTGCAGCCCGACCCGCTCGAACGCGTAGCGCAGCACGAGCCGGGTGGCCTCGGTGCCGAACCCGCGGTCCTGGCCCCGCGCCCCCAGCGCGATGCGGAACGAGCAGGAGTTGTTGTTGGCGTCCAGCTCGTTGAGCACGACCTCGCCGACGTACTGGTTGGTGGCGCGGTCGACCACGGCGAGGTCGAGCCGGTCCTGATGCTCGGCGCGGCTGCCGTACCACTCACGCATGGGTTCGAGGTCGTCCGGCGACAGCGTGCCGTGCGAACCGGTCAGCCGCAGCACGTCGCCGTCGGCCAGCACCTCCAGCATGTCGACCGCGTCGTCGGCGATGACCGGGCGCAGCACCACGGATTCGCCGGCGAGCACGGGTTTCTCACGGAAGTCAGGCATGGGACGGATCATGCCATTTCCCCGGCCGCCAGCGAGCGGGCCCCGGCCGCCTGATCAGGCCGGGGGCGTCGCGGGGCTGCGGCCGACGACGGTGCCGGCGCGGTCGATGACGACGATGTCCACCTCGATGCCCGCGCCGCGCAGGATGTCGTCGGCGGTGGTGCGGCAGCGGTCGGCGATGAGGTCGGCCAGGGGGAGCGCTTCCCGTTGGCACAGCTGCAAAGCGCCGAGGGCGGTGTTGGCGGTGCGGACGGCCTCGACGAGTTCGGGGGAGCCGCCGGCGGCGGTGGCCAGGTCGGCCAGCAGGGCGTGGTTGACCTGGGAGCGGCCGGAGTGCAGGTCGAGGTGCCCGTCGGCGAACTTGGCCAGCTTGCCGACGCCGCCGGCGATAGTGAGGCGGGGCACGGGGTGGCGGCGCAGGTGCTTGAGCATGGCCCCGACGAAGTCGCCCATGTCGAGCAGGGCGTCCTCGGGCAGGGCGTACATCTCGGTGACGACCCGCTCGGAGGTGCTGCCGGTGCAGCCGGCGACGTGCCGGTGCCCGGCGGCGCGGGCGACGTCGATGCCCCGCCGGATGCTGTCGATCCACGCCGAGCAGGAGTACGGCACGACCACGCCGGTGGTGCCGAGGATGGACAGCCCGCCGAGAATGCCGAGCCGCGGGTTCCAGGTCTGCCGGGCGATCTCCTCGCCGTTGTCGACGGAGATCTCCACCACCACGTCGCCGCTGCCGCCGAACGCGGCGGCGACCTCGGCCACCACCTCCCGCATCAGCTGGCGCGGCACGGGATTGATGGCCGGCTCGCCGACGGCCAGCGGCAGCCCGGGCTTGGTCACGGTGCCGACGCCGGGCCCGGCCCGGAACATCACGCCGGAGCCGGCCTCGCCGGCCCGGACGGTGGAGCGGATCAGGGCTCCGTGGGTGACGTCGGGGTCGTCGCCGGCGTCCTTGACGATGCCGGCGGTGGCCGAGGAGCCGTCGCCGAGCGACTCCACCGCGAGGGCGAACGCCGGCCGTTGGCCCTTGGGCAGGGTGATCTCCACCGGATCGGGGAACGAGCCGGTCAGCAGCGCCGTGTAGGCGGCCTTGGTGGCGGCCGTCGCGCACGCGCCGGTGGTCCATCCCCGGCGCAGCCCGGTCGCGTCCCTGCTCACGCCCATCAGCATCGCACCGGCCAGCTTCCCCCGAACGGGCGGCCAAGTCGCGCCCCACGGCACGACGATGTCCGGCAAGATCGGATCGAGGTGAGGAGGAGCCGTGGCCGAGTTTGCGAGGGCACCATTCAGCACAGCGGCTTTGGTCGCAGACTCGCCGAGCGCCAGCGAGGTGGGGGCCGTGGCCGAGTTTGCGAGGGCACCATTCAACACAGCGGCTTTGGTCGCAGACTCGCCGAGCGCCAGCGAGGTGGGGGCCGTGGCCGAGTTTGCGAGGGCACCATTCAACACAGCGGCTTTGGTCGCAGACTCGCCGAGCGCCAGCGAGGTGGGACTGTGACCGAGGCCAGCATCGACCAGCTCCAGGCGCAGATCGGTGAACTGAGGGAGCAACTCGCGGCGCTGGTCAAGCGCGGCGGGCGGGCGCGTCCCGGGCTGGACGAGGTGACCGAGGAGCTGGCCGACGCGGTCAGGACGCTGGCACAGGCCCACGACGCCGAGCGCCGGCAGCTCACCCTGGACCAGGCCAACGCGCTGCGCAAACGGGTCGGCGAGGTGAAGACCCAGCTGTCCAAGTCGCAGAGCCGGCGGTTCGGCGGCGGCACCGGCTTCGTCAACATGACACCCACTCAGGTGAAGCCCAAGTGGGCGAGCATCGAGGCGGCCCAGCGCTCGGTCGAGGCCGACACGCAGAAGCTGGAGGCGCTCGGCATCGGCAAGGGCGGCCCCGACAAGGACCAGGTCACCGCGGCGAAGGCCCGCATCAGCGTCGTCGCCAAGCAGCGCCTCAACGACGCCATGGCCGCCGGTGACCCGCTGCCGGTGTGGCTGACCAGCGCCGTCGGCTCCGTGCCCAAGCCCAACCCCGAGCCCTGGGCCAAGGCCGCCCACAACGTGATCGTCTACCGCCTGGAGCACGGCGTCACCGACGCCATCCTGCCGCTGGGCGGCAAGCCCGACACCGACGACGCCTACGGCGCCCGCCGGGCCGGGGAGTGGAAGAAGGTCGCCGAGGAGCTGAACAAGCTGCACGCCCTGGGCGGCGTCAACGAGTACAAGCTCTGACGCCCTCCCATGCTCGGAAGGGGGCTTTCCTAGCGTTCAACGTCAGGAAAGCCCCCTTCCTCTCGTTCGATGTCAGGAATGCGCCTTTCCTGACGTTCAACGAGAGGATTGGAGCGTTGATCTTGGGGGCAGGGGTCAGGGCTCGATCATGGTCATGCCGGCGGCCGCGGACCGGTCCATCTCGGCCAGGGCGGAGGCGGCTTCGGCCAGGCCGATGGTGCGGGCGACCAGGAGGTCGGGCCGCAGGGCGCCGGTGGCGACGAGGTCCATCATGGGGCCGTAGGCGTGGGCGGCCATGCCGTGGCTGCCGAGGATCTCCAGCTCCCAGCCGATGACCCGGTCCATGGGCAGGGGAGTGGCGCCGCCGGGCAGCAGGCCGACCTGGACGTGACGGCCGCGGCGGCGCAGGGACAGGACGGAGTTGGCGGCGGTGACGGGGTGCCCGAGGGCATCCAACGACAGGTGGGCGCCGCCGGTGACCTCGACAACCCGGGAAACCACGTCTGGAACCGCTTCCAGACACATCGAGGCGCCGAACTGCTTGGCCAGGTCGAGGGCCCGGGGGTTGACGTCGACGGCGACGACCTGGGCGCCGCAGGCGGCGGCGATCATGACGGCGGACAGGCCCACGCCGCCGCAGCCGTGCACGACCACCCACTCGCCGGAGCGCACCCGGCCTTGGGCCACAACGGATCGGAAGGCGGTGGCGAACCGGCAGCCCAGCGCGGCGGCGGTGGCGTAGGTCATCTCCGGCGGCAGGGCGACGAGGTTGACGTCGGCGTGGTCGATGGCGACGTACTCGGCGAACGACCCCCAGTGCGTGAAGCCGGGCTGGGTCTGCCGGGAGCACACCTGCTGGTCCCCGGCGGAGCACGAGGGGCACCGCCCGCAGGCGCTGATGAACGGCACGGTGACGCGGTCGCCGACACGCCACTGGGTGACGTCGTCGCCGACCGCGTGCACCTCTCCGGCCAGCTCGTGCCCGGGCACGTGAGGCAGTTCGGTGATGTCGGAGTCGTGCCCCTGCCAGCCGTGCCAGTCGCTGCGGCACAGCCCGGTGGCCCGCACCCCGATCACCACCCCGTCCCGCTTGGGCAGGGGATCGGGCACGTCCCGGACCTCGGGCCGATCGCCGAACGACTCGTACACGACAGCTCGCATCCGATCACCGTAACTTCAGCTGCCGAAGACCTGGAACTCCCACAGCGAGATGCCGTACGGGGTGGCCCGGGTCTGGCCGAGCAGGCGGACGTACCGGCCGCTGCCGGCCACCGCCAGGGTCTGGGCGCCGCCGGTCCCGGCCGATGTGGCGTAAAGATCCGTGGACGTGGCGAAACTCGGGTCGTTCGACACCTGGACCCGGAACTGCCGGGCGTAGGCGGCTTCCCAGTTCAGCGCCACCTGGTTGATCTGCCGCGCGGAGCCGAGGTCAACCTGGATCCACTGCCCGTCCTGGAAAGCGCTGCTCCACCGGGTCGATGGGTTGCCGTCCACGGCGTTCGACGCCGGGTATGAGGCGTTCTCGACCGACGACGCCGTGACCGGCTTGCCCTGGGACAGTGGAACACTGGCCCCGGAACCGGCGGTGGCGCTGAAGGAGAAGCTGTTGGTGGCCAGCCCCTGCCCGCCCTGCCAGATCTCGAAGCCGGCCTCGGCGTCGAGCAGGTAGTGGCTGGCGTTGGTCACGCCGCGGGCCACCGAGTCGTCGATCAGTGCCTTCACGTTGAGGTTGTTGAACGCCGTGCCGCCGCCTTGCAGCACGTAGGACACGATGTTCCAGGACGTCTGCCGCCCGGTCCACACGTCCCAGTTCAGGCCGCCGATGTTCGCCGACGCGACCTTCTGTCCGAACGGCGACACACCGCCCCGGCTGTTCAGCCAGATCATGATCTCGCTGCCGTCGGGCTGCCCACCGGTGGTGGCCTGGGAGTTGGTCCACAGGTCGTAGGCCACGTCGTAGGCGCCGGTCGCCGGCTGGGTGGTGTTCCAGGACGACGTGGCGCTGGCCAGCTTGCTGACCTGGATCGGCAGGCCGCTGCCGGCGGTGCAGGCGCCCCAGTGGCAGCCCTTGTAGATGGACGGATAGGTGGCGGGCGCGCCGCCGGACAGGTTGAAGTTGGCGGTGCTGACCGACCACGAGGTGCCGGAGTTGTAGGTGATGCACTGCCGGTCCGACGAGTTCCACTCGTTGGCCTGGATGGTGTACTCGCCGCCGTTGGCACTGATCGAACCCTGGGGTTCGCAGGTGGTGGTCGCGGCATGGGCGGTGGCAACGGGCACCAACATGGCACCGGCGCTTACCAGTGCCGCCACTGCGAGTCGTCGCAGGCGTGCTCCGGACATGGGTGAGCCTTTCGCAGGGGACTGGGTGGCGGCCCATGGACGTCTGGAAGCGCTTCCAGAGTCCGACGGTAACCCGCGTCACACCTGCCTGTAAACCCTGACGACGGCCGAGCCGGCCACCGCGGCCGTCACCACGGCGTGCAGCAGCGGGAACCACACGACCGTGCCGTGGCCGTCCCACACGTCGTCGCCGACGTAGGTGAAGTTGGCCCCGAGCAGCAGCGATCCGAGCATGTAGTAGATCTCGGGCCCGGCGTACGCGACGATCGCCGCGGTCACGAACAGCCGCTGCGCCGCCGTCAGCGCCCGCGTCAGCACGGTCAGCACGCACAGCGCCGCCCACGGCACGACCACCAGCAGGCCGGCGATCAGCCCGATCACGCGGCTGATGGTGAACGTGCCGTCCTCCGTCGGCACGGCCGACACCAGCAGGATCAGCTCCACCAGGGCCGCGCCGATCGTCACCCACGCGATCGGCCGTTTCGTCGGTGGCACCAGGCTCAACCGGCGCGGCACCTGGTCGAACGGCCACAGCCGGATGGCCAGCACCACCACCAGCGCCGCCGCGAGCGCCAGTTGCAGCCAGGACCACGCGCTGCCGACCGAGTACACCCCGGCCAGGGCGTCGGCCAGCAGGAACGCCGAGTTGGCCGCGACCAGGCCGTGTCCGACAACCCGCCGCGGGCCGTCCCGGTCCAGCAGCCGGATGCCGACGAGTAGCGGCCCGAACCGCAACGCCTCGTAGAGGAAGCCGAGGAAGGTGGCCTGGCTCAGCATGTCGCCGCCGGCGCCGAGCGCGACCACCATGAGCGCCACAGCAATGCCGGCCAGCACCCGCCAGTCGTGGAACCACGCCAGGTCCGGCACCGGAATCGCGGCCCGCGCCCACAGTCGCCCGGCCGGCCGGCACACCACCGGCACCACCACCGGCCCGAGCGGCGTGGTCACGGTGAACTCCCCGCGCAGCTCGCCGTAGCCCTCGGGGTAGGCGGCCGGATCGGTCCGGACCAGCACCGATGCGCCGTCCCGCGACACCCGTAGCCACCGGGTTTCCGTGGTCACGTGGAAGATCCGCGCCAGCGGCGCGCCGGCCAGCGCCACCAGCCGCTCGGTCTCCTCGCTGAGCTCGACCGTCGTCGGCGAAGCCCGCAGTTGCGCCACCGCCAGCGCTTCCTTGGCGGCGTTCTGCACGGCATTGCTGTCGTCGGCGGCTAACGCCTGTAACAGCGTCAGTGCCCCGGCGGCCGCCGACACGTCGTCGCCGACCAGCAGCGCCCGGAGTTCGCCGACCGCGGCCACCCTGCTCGTCGAGTCAAGATCCTTCGCCCGCGCGGCAAGGGATTCGGGCACGTCAACCGGCGTGATCCGGCGGGCCAGCGGCGTGCGGGCGACCAGCAGCGACGCCCCGTGACCGCCGCCGGACTGGTGCGGCGTCTGGTGTGCGGTGGTGGCCACAACCCTTGCGTAGACGTACTTGTACAGCTCGTCCAAGTCGACCGAGCCGTCGCCGTTGAGATCGGCGTCGCCGGTGCGCAGGCCCTGCACGACCGCCTCGGTGAACACCGACGGCCGCAACCGGCCCGACTCGGCCAGCTCCTCGCCCTCGAAGGCGTACTCCGTTGCGCTGGACGCCGTGATCACGACGCGGCTGCGTCCCGGCCGCAGCGGGAACGACTCCTCCACGTCGACCTCGTCCACCGCACGGGAAACCGTGCCCTTGGCGAACGCGCCGCCGAAGCAGCAGTCCAGCAGCAGCGCCACATGCGCGGCCCGGCATTCGGCCAACTCGTCGTTGACGAAGCGAGCGGCCACAGCGGTCGCGGACAGCCGGTTCGGCACTGTGTCGGTACCGGCCAGGAACAACTCACCAGCGGCGTTCTTCAGTCCGTGGCACGAGAAGTGCAGCAGCAGCACGTCATCCCGGCCGGCCGCGGCCAGGAAGTCCGCCACCCGGCGCTGGATCTGGTGCGATGGCAGGTCCCGGGCCACCTCGACGTCGAAACCGCCCAGCTCCGGATCGGCCAGCACGGCCCGCAACGCGTCGGCGTCGTGCGCCGGGGCGGCCAGCCGGCGCAGGCCCGGATGCTCGTAGCCGCCGGTGGCCACGATCAGCGCGCGGCGGGTGCCCATCAGACGACAGTGCCCGGCGGGCATGACCCGCCGGGCACGTCCAGAGCGTCGAACGCGGTCATACCGCGCAGACTAGCGGCAAGATCAGCAGCCGGGGGTCAGCTTCGCCACTTGCTGCCCGGCCATCAGGTAGGCGCCCACGCCATAGGCGGCGGTGTCGGTGGCCTTGACCGGCTGCGCGCCGCGCGGGCCGGAGGCGTCGCCCTGCACGTAGCCGAACAGCCCGCTGGGCTGCAAAGCCTTGGTGGTCAGGGCGTTCCACGCCTTGGTCACGGCCGGCGTGAACTTCTTGGCGTCCAGCACGCCGTTGTTGACACCCCAACCCATGGCGTAGGCGAAGAAGGCGGTGCCGCTGCTCTCCGGACCCGAGTGGTCGAAGGGGTTGAGCAGATCGGTGTTCCAGAACCCGTCGGATCGCTGGACCAGCCGAAGGGTATTGGCCATCTTCTGGAACACCCGCACGTACTCCGCCCGGTTCGGGTCGTCCTTGGGCAGCCACTGCAGCACGGTGGCCAGCGCGGCCATCGCCTCGCCGTTGCCACGGGACCAGAACTCCAGCGAGCCGACCTTGCCGGCGTCGTGGTACCAGAGGCCGGTGAGCTCGTTGAACAGCCCGAAGCCGCCCTCGCGCTTCTCGGTGTAGTGGAACAGCTGCTGGGCGGCCTTGATGTACTCCGGCTTGTTGTCCAGCACCGCCAACCGGACGAACTGCGGCCACGCCTGGTTCAGCGCGTCCACGGAGGTCCAGTACCTGGTGTTGCCGGCCTGCACGGCCGCCACCTCGTCGGCGACCCGCTGCCGCAGCGCGGCCAGGATCGGCGGCTCCGGGTGGAAGTAGGTGTACAGGTCCAGGTACGCCTCGCCGGCGGCCTCGTTCGCCGGGGCGAACTCGTTGGCCGGATCGGTCGGCAGCTGGTAGTTCAGGGCCTGGGCCCACGGCAGGGTCTTGTGGTTGGACTGGCCGCTGGTCAGCACCATGGCCAGGTTCCCGACGTGGAAGACGGCGTTCTTCCAGCTGGCCGAGGCCAGGTCGGTGCCGTTGGCCAGCCAGTAGTCGGCGGCGGTGTACATCGGCGCGACGACCGGGCAGGTCGCGGGCACGGTGTCGGCCGCAGCCTGTCCGACCAACACGGTCGTGCTCAAGGTCAGACTGGCGACCAACGTCGCAGCGACCCTCATGTCGTCCTCCTCGATCACGGGGACGCGGCGGTGCAGTCATCTCACTACGCACGTCGGTGACTGTCAATCGCGCGTGCTGCTAGCCTCACCGACAGTGACGTCGATTCCGCCGCGTCGACCACCATCCTGGGAGGTCGCATGGCTGGAAGTGTGTCCCGGCGCGGATTTCTGGGCGGCGCGGCGGCCGCGTCCGTGGCCGGCACGGTGGCACTGGCCCCTGGTCGGGCCTGGGCCGACGGCGCGTCGCCGGACCGGATTCAGTTGAGTGTCAACGGCAAGGCGTACGAGATCGACGCCGATCCGACGGTCACGCTGCTGGACGCGCTGCGTGAGCGACTGGGCATGACCGGCACCAAGAAGGGCTGCGATCGCGGCCAGTGCGGGGCCTGCACGGTGCATGTGGACGGCCGGCGGGTGGTGTCCTGCCTGACGCTGGCGATCGCCTGTGCGGGCAAGAAGATAACCACGATCGAGGGCATCGCTGACGGCGCGGCGTTGCATCCCGTGCAACAGGCCTTCGTGGACTGTGACGGCTTCCAGTGCGGCTTCTGCACGTCGGGACAGATCATGTCCGCCGTTGAGGTGGTGGCCGAGGGCACTGCTCGCACCGACGAGGACATCCGGGAGGCCATGTCCGGCAACATCTGCCGGTGCGGGGCCTACTCCAACATCGTGGACGCCATCAAGCAGTGCCAGGGAGGCCACCGGTGAAGACATACGGATTCGCCTCGGTGTCCAGTTTACGGCAAGCGCTTTCCGCAGGCGGCGACGGCACCTCTTTCCTGGCCGGCGGCACCACGCTGGTGGACCTGATGAAGCTGGAGGTGATGACGCCGGCCCACGTCGTCGACATCAACTCCCTGCCACTGCGCGGCATCCAGTGCACGCCGCAGGGTCTGCGGATCGGCGCACTGGAGCGGATGGCCGACGTCGCTGTGCACCATGAGGTGGCCTCGCGCTGGTCCATGGTGTCCACGGCGTTGCAGCTGAGTGCCTCGCCGCAGCTGCGCAACATGGCCAGCATCGGCGGCAACCTGTTGCAGCGCACCCGCTGCGACTACTTCCGTGACGTGCGCATGCCGTGCAACAAGCGCAAACCGGGCAGCGGCTGTCCGGCGGTCAACGGGGACAACCGGATGCACGCCATCCTCGGCACCAGCGCCTCGTGCGTGGCCACCCACGCCAGCGACCTGGCCGTGGCGCTGATGGCGCTGGACGCCTCGATCCGGTTGCAGGACTGGCACGGCGAGCGGGTCGTGCGGCTCGCCGACTTCTACCGGCTGCCCGGCGACACGCCGGCAGTGGAGAACCAGCTGCGGCCGGGCGAGCTGATCACCGAGGTGATCGTGCCGGCCTGCGACTGGCCGCAGACCTATGTCAAGGTGCGGGACCGGTCATCCTACGAGTTCGCGCTGGCCTCGGCGGCCGTGGCGGTGGACGTGCACCGCGGAGTGGTGCGGGACGCCCGGATCGCCGTCGGCGGCGTCGGCACCCGGCCGTGGCGGTTGCAGTCGGTGGAGCAGGCCCTGCGCGGTCGGCCGGCGACCGAGAACAGTTACCTGGAGGCGGCGAAGTTGGCGGTGGTGGGGGCAAAGCCGTTGGCGGACAACGGGTTCAAGGTGCCGTTGGTGCAGCGCACCATCGCGCGAGCGCTGGCAGGTGCGCGATGACTGTGTCACTGTCCCGAGTGGAGTCCCACCTCAAGGTCACCGGTGGCGCGGTCTACGCGGCCGACAACACCGCCACCGCCTACGGACATCTGCTGACCGGCACCATCGCGTTCGGCACCGTGACCACTATGGACACTGCCGCGGCGTTGGCCGCGCCGGGTGTGCTCGCGGTGTACACGCCGTTCAATCCGCTGAAGCTCTTCGGCTACGGCGACAACTCCACCGACGAGACCGCGCCGGTGTTGCAGGACAACAACGTTCGCTATCACGGCCAGGTGATCGGTCTGGTCGTCGC
Organism: Kutzneria sp. CA-103260; assembly: GCF_018263855.1. Lineage (GTDB taxonomy): Bacteria > Actinomycetota > Actinomycetes > Mycobacteriales > Pseudonocardiaceae > Kutzneria. Next base: position 774,861 of record NZ_CP073318.1, read on the forward strand.
CGACACCTTCGAGCACGCCCGCGACGCCGCCTCGCTGGTCTCGCCGGTGTACTCGGCCCAGCCGGCCAAGGTGGACTTCGCCGCCGGTGTCCCCACCGCGACCCCGACCAGCAGTCCCGTGGCCGAGGTGCTGGCCCCTGGTGTCACCTCCATCGACGCTGCCCTGGCGGCGAGCGCGGTGACGGTGTCGGCCACCTACACAACCCCGCACCAGCACCACAATCCGATGGAGCCGCACGCGGCCGTCGCGGTGTGGACCGACGACCGGCTGACCCTGTACACGGCCACCCAGGGCGTGATGAACGTGCTCACCCATGTGGCGCGGGCCCTCGGTGTCGATCAGTCCAAAGTGCACGTCGTCAATCCCTATGTGGGCGGCGCTTTCGGCGGCAAGATCGGCAACTGGGCCCATGTCCCGCTGGCCGCCGCCGCGGCGCGGGCGCTGAGCCGGCCGGTGAAGGTGGCGATGACCCGCGAGCAGACGTTCGCCGTGTCGGGACACCGGCCGCCGTCGTACCAGACCGTGACACTGGGGTCGGCCCAGGACGGCACGCTCGTGGCGATCAAGCACGAGGGCGTGTCCGGCAAGTCGCAGTCCGGGCCGTCCATGGAGAACGTGGCCAACCAGTCGCTGACCACCTACGCCTCGCCGAACATCCACGTGACCCGGTCCTTCGTGCCGCTGGACGTGTCGGCGATGACCCCGATGCGGGCTCCCGGCGAGACGCACGGGGCGTTCGCGCTGGAGAGCGCCATGGACGAGTTGGCGTTCAAACTCGGCGTGGATCCGTTGGCGCTTCGGCAGAAGAACTATGCGACCAAAGTGCCCAACACCGGCAATCCCTGGTCCAGCAAGCATCTCGACGAGTGTTACCAGGCCGGGGCGGACGCTTTCGGTTGGGGCAAGCGCAATCCCGTGCCGGGATCGGTCCGTGACGGCGACTGGTTCGTCGGCCTCGGCGTGGCCACCGCCACCTATCCGGCCGGGCGCTCCAAGTCGACGATGAAGGTCCGGTTGCAGGCCGACGGCACCGCCGTCATCTCCGGCACCGGCGCCGACCTCGGCACCGGCCAGTTCACTGTCTTCGCCATCCTCGGCTCCCAGGCCCTCGGCATTCCCGTGGCGTCGATAGTCCCGGAGCTGGGTGATTCCTCGCTGCCGCCGGCAACTCCGGCCGGCGGCTCCACCTCGACGTCCAGCAACGGCCCGGCCGTGCTAGCCGCCGTCGACGCGGCGAAGTCCGCCTTGCTGACGCAAGCCGCGCAGAATCCGCAGTCGCCGTTCTACGGCAAAACCCCGACCTACAACGCCGGCCAGGTCAGCGCCGACGGCGTGTCGATGACCTTCGGCAGCCTGCTGACCGCCATGGACAGCCCGGCTGTCGAGGGCACCGCCGCATTGCCCAGCGGCACCCCCAAGGGCTACGGCTACCTGTCGTTCGGGGCCCACTTCTGCGAGGTTCGGGTCAACCGCTGGACCGGCGAGCCGCGGGTGTCGCGGTGGCTGACCGTGGTCGACGGCGGCACGATCGTCAACGAGAAGACCGCCCGCAGCCAGATCCTCGGGGCCGTGGTGATGGGCATCGGCGGCGCGCTGCTGGAGGACAGCCGGGTCGAGCCCGACACCGGCCGCTACGCCGGCGCCAACATGGCCGCCTACCTGGTGCCGGTCAACGCCGACATCCCGCCCGTCGACGTCCGGTTCCTCAACTACCCCGACACCGTCTTCAGCCCGCTCGGCGCCCGCGGCATCGGCGAACTGGGCATCGTCGGCGTGGCCGGGGCCGTCGCCAACGCCGTGCACAACGCCACCGGCAAGCGGGTCCGCGACCTGCCCATCACCCTCGACAAGCTGCTGTGAAGGCCGGCTACAGGCCACGTGAAGCAGCGGTGCCTGGACGCCGCTGGTAGTCATGGGGGCATGAGCGAAATGTCGGCGGAGACCGTCCTCACCACGACCAGGTCCGTGCGCAAGCGGCTGGACCTGACCCGGCCGGTGGACCTGGCCGTGGTGCGGGACTGCCTCACCATCGCGTTGCAGGCCCCCAGCGGCTCCAACCGCCAGCAGTGGCAGTGGATCGTCGTCACCGACCAGGCCCAGCGGGCCGCGATCGGCGAGGTGTACCGCAAGGCCTGCAACGAATACCTGGCCTCCGAGGCCGCCGCCGGCAAGCTGTTCGCCGACGACCTCGAGCGGTCCGCCGTGCAGCAGCGGGTGCACTCCTCCGTCGCAGCCCTCGCCGACACCATGGGGCAGGTCCCCGTGCTCGTGCTGCCCTGCCTGCGCGCCGCCAAACTGTCCTCCGGCAACCAGGCTGGCCTGTGGGGCTCTCTGCTCCCCGCCGCCTGGAGCTACATGCTCGCCGCCCGCACCCGCGGCCTCGGCACCGCCTGGACCACCCTGCACCTGAGCTACGAGTCCGAGGTCGCCGACATCCTCGGCCTGCCGTCCGACGTGCACCAGGCCGCGCTGATCCCCACCGCCTACTACACCGGCGACGGCTTCAAGCCCGCCCCGCGCCAGCCCCTCGACGAGGTCCTGCACATCGACCGCTGGTGATCAGGCGGCCGAGTCCCACGCCTTGAGCACCTGCCGTTCCTTCGCCGCTGCGAGGCCGAACGGCAAGGCACCGGCGACAGCGTGGACCCGGCCGCCGGAACGCAGCCAGTCCCAGGTGTCCCGGACGGAGTCGGTGAACGGTCGGATGCGTAGGCCGGCGGCCTTCGCGCTGGCCCCCGACACTGCCCAGAAGCCGGTGGTGCCCGGGCCGTCCGGGATCCACAGCGGAAGCTCGGCCCAGGGATGGACGCCTTGGGACAAAAGGAAACTCTCGTCCGTCCACACCGGAGTGACGGCCGATCCGGTGGCTTGCGCGCAGGCGTCGACCAGCTGGCCCATGGTGGTGTTCGGCTCGTCCGGGACTGCGTTGTGGAGGCCGCCGGCCCGGGCCTCGACCTGGTCCAGCACGAACGCGGCCAGGTCGCGCGCGTCGATCAGTTGCAGGCCGCGGTCGGGATCGCCGGGCGCGAGCACCCGGCCGCCCCGGGCGATTCGGTTGAGCCACCAGGGCAACTGGCCCACGTTGTCGTGCGGGCCGACGATCATGCCGGCCCGCACGACCAGACTGGCCTCCGGTCCGAAAGCCTGCGTGACCGCCAGTTCGCAGCCCCGTTTGCGCGCACCGAGCCGTGCCAGGTCGGCCGGGTCGCTGTCCTCGTCGGCCACGCCCGGCCAGGTCGCCGCCGACTCGTCCGTCCCCGGTGTGGTCAAGGCCTGGTAGACGGCGGTGGTGGAGACGAACGCGTAGAACGGGGCGGCCCCGGTCATGGCCCGCGCGGTGCGCAGCAGGTGAGCCGGCACCTGGCCGCCCGGGTCGAGGACGGCGTCGAAGGTCCGGCCGGCCAGCGGCCTGAGCCCGTCGTCGGTGGACCGGTCGCCGCGCAGCGCCTCCACTCCGTCGACATCGGGGCCGGTCAGTCCGCGGTTGAAGGTCGTGACCCGGTGCCCGCGGCCGAGGGCGTCGCCGACGATCGCGCGTCCGACGAAGGACGTGCCGCCGATGACCAGCAGTCTCATGGTTTCCTCCCCTGGTTGACAACAGATGTTGTCGAGGACGACCATGGTCGGGTCGTAAACAGATGTTGTCAAGGAGCCGCCGGTGTCGGATCTGTCCAACGAGCAACGCGCCGACCTGGCTGGCGCCGTCGAGCGACTGGCGTGGGCCACGGCGCGGGAAACCCTTGGCTCCGAAACAGATGCCGAGCCTCGGCAGCTGTGGCTGGCCACGCTCGGCTCACTGCTGGCCATCCGGGACAGTGCCGAGCGGTTGGCCGCCTCCGCCGCGCTCTCGGCTGCCGAACACGGCGCCGACTATCCGGCCATCGGCGCGGCCGCCGGCATGACCAGGCAGGGGGCCCGCCGCAAGTGGCCCGGCCTTGCCGGTCTGTCCGACGGTCGCCAGCGCAAGCTGACCTGGTGGGCCGCCCACGGTGACGAGTTCGTGGACTGCGTCCGGGCCGTGGTCGAAAGCCTTGGGGGACAGGCGGAACTTCCGTGGCTGGACAGCCTTCGCGTACGACTGGCCGAGATCGATGCCGCCTCGACCCTGCGTCTCGACGTGCTCGACCTGATGATGATCGACGCCCATGCCGTCGCGCTGAACGCCCCCGCCGACCCGGGCCTGGTCGGCCTCCTCGCCGCGCTTACCGCTGACTCGTATGCCGCGACCAACGGCCATTCAGCCCTGATCAGCCCGGCCGTCAAGGCCTGTGGCACCCGCGACTGCCCCTCGGAGCCGATCGTCGAACTGCTCGATGCCGGACATCCGGCGGTGCCGGCCTGCCGTCGGCACGCCGTCGAAGCCCTCCGGCGGTCGAGCCGCATCGTGACCGCCTACCGGCCGGACGTGGCACTGTCGGTGTTCGCGGAGGCGGCCGCCGAATGCCCGTGAAGTAGCTTGATTGTCAAGCGACCGGCTAGGGTGGCGGTATGTCGGATGACGTGCTCGCCGAGCTGGGCCAGGCCACGCAGGCATATCAGGCCGCGGTCGAGGACTTCGACCGGGAAGCGGCGCGGCTGCTCGGCGTCAACGGCACCGACCAGCGCTGCCTGGAACTGCTCATCACCGCCGGCGAGCTCACCCCGCGTGAGCTAGCGCGGCAGCTCAACCTGACCACCGGCAGCGTCACGGTGATGCTCGACCGGCTGGAGAAGCTGGACCTGCTGGCCCGTGCGCCGCACCCCACCGACCGGCGCAAGGTGACGGTGCGCGTCACCGAGTGCGGCGCTCGGCGTGCCCTCGACCTGATGACGCCGCTGATCGAGGAAGGCGGCCGCGAGGTGGCGGCGAAGTACAGCGCCGAACAGCTCGCGCTGGTGGTCGACTTCCTGCGCACCGTCACCGACATCCAGCGCCGGCACGTGGACCGCCTGCGCGACCAGCCCTCCCCACCCGGACGGAAGCAGCGCTAGGGCCGGGGATGCTGGGAAGGGGGCTTTCCTTGCGTTGAATGCCGGGAAAGCCCCCCTCCCCGCGGGGGATCAGACCCGGCCGAAGCGCATGGCGCGGTCGGCCACCGGGGTGAGGCTCAGGTCGAGGTAGTCGAGGATGTAGTTCTGGCGCGTCCGCCACGGGCGGCGCGAGCCCTGCTTGGGCAGGACGTTCTCGGCGCGTTTGATGTAGCCGGAGGTGAGGTCCAGGATCGGCCGGCCGTGGCCGGTGTCGCCGGCGGACAGGGTGGGTGTGCACACGGTGTACCGGCCGCGGTCCATGTGGTTGAGCAGCCGGCAGACGTAGCGCGAGGTCAGGTCGGCGCGCAGCGTCCAGGAGTTGTTGGTGTAGCCCACACACCACGCCAGGTTGGGCACGCCGCCGAACATCATTCCCTTGTAGACGGTCGTCCGGCTCGGGTCGACGTCGCGGCCGTCGACGCTGATCCGCAGCCCGCCCAGGGCGACCATCTTGAGGCCGGTGGCGGTGACGATGACGTCGGCCCGCAGCTCGCGGCCGGAGCGCAGGCGCAGGCCGTCCGGGGTGAACGTCTCGATGTGGTCGGTGACGATGCTGGCCCGCTTGTGCCGCAACGCCTTGAACAGGTCGCCGTCCGGCACCAGGCACAGCCGCTGGTCCCAGACGTTGTAGCTGGGCACGAAATGCGGGTCGACCGGCACGGCCTCGCCCAGCTCGGCGGCGGCCGCCTCCCGCAGCGTCTTGGCCGCCCGGTCCGGGAAACGGCGCATGAGCTGGTAGAAGATGGCGCCCCGCACCACGTTCTTCGTACGGGCCAGGCGGTGCGCGAGCTGTTCCGGCAGCACCTCGCGGATCCGGTTGGCCCACTCGTCCCGCTCCGGCCGGGACACCACATAACTGGGGGAGCGCTGCACCATGGTGACGTGCGCGGCCTTGTCGGCCATCGCCGGCACCAGGGTCACGGCGGTCGCGCCGCTGCCGATCACGACCACGTTCTTGTCGGTGTAGTCCAGATCCTCGGGCCAGGACTGCGGATGCACGACCGTGCCGCGGAAGGTGCCCTGGCCGGGGAAGTCGACGACGTGCCCGCGGTCGTAGCTGTAGTAGCCGCTGCACAGGTAGAGGAAGTTGCAGGTGAAGGTCACCGGCTCGCCGTCGTGCGTGGCCTCGACGGTCCATTGTCCGTCCTTTGTGGACCATGACGCGGCGACTGCCCTGTGGCGGAACCGGATCTTGCGGTCGATGCCGTTCATGGCCGCGGTGTCGCGCACGTACTTCAGGATCGACGGGCCGTCGGCGATGGCCTGCGGATTCGGCCACGGGCGGAACGGATAGCCCAGTGTGAACATGTCGGAGTCGGAGCGGATGCCGGGATAGCGGAACAGGTCCCAGGTGCCGCCGATCGCGTCCCGTGCCTCGAGAATCGTGTACGTCCGGCGCGGCGCCTGGGTGCGCAGCCGGTAGGCCGCGTTCACCCCCGACAGGCCGGCGCCGACGATCAGGACGTCGACATGTGTGGTCATCAGCCCACTCCCTCGCCCGCAGTGGTCTCCCGTTACGCACCGTACCGCTGATCTGCCATGTGCCAACTGGTCTCGGCCAACCGGTCTCGATGGTTGACACCGACGGTCGTCGGTAACAATATTGAACCGGTAACGGAACTGAACCGGTTGGAGGGCGCATGCTGTCGACTGCCCGGAAGGTCGCCGCCGTCGCGCGGGGCCTGGCCGAGGAGACCGAGCGGGGCCGGCAGCTGGCCCCCGGCCTCGTCGCCGAGCTGCGGGCCCAGGACCTGCTGCGCATCGGGCTGACCGCCGACCTCGGCGGGGCCGAGCCGACCGCCCACGAGATCCTGGAGACGGCCGAGACCATCGCCGAGGGCGACGCGTCGGCCGGCTGGTGCGTGTCCATCGCCGCGACCAGCAGCCTGCTCGGCGCGTACCTGCCGGCCGAAGGCGGGCGGGAGGTGTTCGGCGACCCCGGCTCGGTGGCCGCGGGCGTGTGGGCCCCGCGGGCCAAGGGCGAGGCGGTCGACGGCGGCGTGCGGGTCAGCGGCCGGTGGTCGTTCTGCAGCGGCGTCCGCCACTCCGACTGGATCTTCTTCGGCTTCGTCCAGGACGGCCGGATCCGCACCGCCGCGTTCCCGGTGTCGGAGCTGGAAGTCCTGGACACGTGGAAGACGTCCGGCCTGCGTGGCACCGGCAGCACCGACTGCGTCGCCAGGGATGTCTTCGTCCCGGATCACCGCGTCTTCTCCGTGCTCGACGGCCCACCGCCCGGATCCCGCACGCTGCAACGGTTCCCGTTGTTCGGCTTCTTCGCCGCCTCGATCGCCGCCGCCGCGCTGGGCAACGCCCGTGGCGCGATGACCGAGTTCACCGAGCTGGCGACCGTGCGCAAGCCGTCCGGATCCAGCCGCAGCACCGCCGAGCGGTCGGCCACGCAGAGCGCCTTCGCCGCCGCCGAGGCGTCGTTGCGGGCCGCGCGAGGCCTGTACTACCAAGCCATCGACGACGCCTGGGCCGCAGCCGCGTTGGACGAGCCCGTGTCCGTCGAGCTGCGGACCTCGCTGCGGCTGGCCTGCACGCACGCCGTGCGCACCGCCGCCGAGGTCGTCGGTGCCGTGTACGACCTGGGTGGCGGCTCCGCCATCTACGAGGATTCCCCACTACAGCGCCGTTTCCGGGACGCGCACACCGCCACCGCGCACTTCCAGGTCAACCCGGCCACTTTCGAGCTGACCGGCCGCCTGCTGCTGGGCCTGCCGACCGAGACGGCCCAGCTGTGAACGACATCGGCGTCGTCGCGCCGTACTGGCTGGACCGTCCGGACACCGAGGTCGTCGGCATCGCGCTTGAGGCTGAGCGCAACGGTTTCGGCACCATGTGGCTCGGCGAGATGGCCACCTACGACGCCTTTTCCCTGGCCACCGCAGTGGGTCTGCGCACCGAGCGGATCGGCCTGCGCATCGGTCCGCTGCCGATTTCCGTTCGCACGCCGGTGTCCGTGGCCCTCGGCGCTTCGTCCGTCGCCGACCTCGCACGGCCGATCGCCGGCATTGGACTCGGCGGCTCCAGCCCGTTCATCGTCAGCGGCTGGCACGATCGTCCCTGGCAGCACGCCGCCGGCCGGATGCGGGAGGCCGTCGGCGTCCTTCGGTCCATTCTGGACGGTGGTCGGGCCGACTTCGCCGGCGAACATATCCGTAGCAAGGGATTCCGGCTGCGACGGCCGCTGCCCGGGCTGCCCATCACCGTCGCCGCGTTCGGTCCGGCCATGACCCGGGTGGCCGCCGAGGTGGCCGACGAGGTCGTGCTCAACCTCGTGTCGCCCGAGCACGTCGCCTCCGTGCGTCGAACCGTGGACGCCCATGCCGCCGCTGTCGGCCGCACCCCGCCCCGGCTCGCCGTCTGGATTCTCGCCGCTCTGGAACCCGGTCCCGCGACTCTGCGCCAGGCCGCCGCCCAGACCGCCGTCTACCTGAGTCCACCCGGCTATGGCGAGATGTTCAGTGCCCTCGGCTACTCCTCGCTCGTGGAGCGTGCCCGGGCCGGCGAGCCACGCAAGACCCTCGCCGCCGACATCCCCACCTCGCTCATCGCGGCCGTCGGCGCTGTCGGCTCCAAGACCGAGGTGCTGGCCCGCATCGCCGAGTTCCACGCCGCCGGCGCCGACCACGTCGGCATCGTCCCGCCCACCGCGGAGGACCCCTGCGGCGCCCGGTTGCTCGCGGAACTGGGCCGCCGATGACCGCCGAGCAGGAGTTCCGGCACCGGTTCACCGCCGAGTCCGTCGGCCGCGCGCTGGAGCTCGTCGGAGAGCGGTGGACCCTGCTCATCCTGCGCGAGGCCTTCTTCGGCGTGCGGCGGTACGGGCAGCTCGCCCGCAACCTCGGCATTCCCCGGCCGACCCTGTCCACCCGGCTCAAGCGGCTCGTCGAGGCCGGGCTGCTGGAGAAGGTCGCCTACGAGGAGGACAAGCACGAGTACCGGCTCACCGACGCCGGCAAGGGCCTGTTCCCGGCCGTCGTCGCCCTGATGAACTGGGGTGACACCTACCTGCCCGCCCCCGCGGGGCCGCCGATCGTGTTGCGCCACAACGACTGCGGTCACCACGCCGACCCGTTCCTGGCCTGCCGGCACTGCGGCGGCGAGATCACCACCACCGCCGTCACCCCCGAACCCGGCCCCGGCTACCGCCCCTGAACCCCGGCGAGTCCCGCTCAGCGTCACAGCGAAATGTATGAATCCGTTTCACGCATTCGGTGTGACTGTGGGCGGGACTCGCCGGGGGTGACGGCGCGTGATCCGGTCGGGCGGGGGCGGCGACCAGTAGGTTGGTGGCCCCGCCCCGACCGCAGGCGAAATGAGCCGACCTTGGCCGCACCGAGCAGCACCACGTCCCCCTGGGCGCCGCTGGCCGCCCGAACGTTCCGAGCGCTGTGGCTGGCGCAGTTCGCGTCGAACATGGGCACCTGGGTGCAGTCGGTGGGCGCGCAGTGGCTGCTGCTCGACCACGGGCCGACGGTGGTGGCGCTGGTCCAGACGGCGGGCTCGCTGCCGGTGTTCCTGTTCGCGCTGCCGGCTGGGGTGCTGGCCGACCTGGCCGACCGCAAGCGCCTGCTGATGTGGGCGCAGCTGGGCATGGCGGTCGTGGCGGCGTTGCAGGCGGTGGCGACGTTCACCGGCGGCATGACGCCGGGACTGCTGCTGACGCTGACGTTCCTGCTGGGCTGCGGCAGCGCGCTGGTGGGCCCGGCCTGGCAGGCGATCCAGCCCGAGCTGGTGCCCCGTGAGCAGCTCAAGCAGGCGTCGGCGCTGGGCGCGGTGAACATGAACATCGCCCGCGCGGTCGGCCCGGCGCTGGGCGGCGTGCTGGTGTCGCTGGCCGGCGTCGGCTGGACGTTCGCGTTGAACGCCGTGTCGTTCGTGGTGATCCTGCTGGCGCTGCTGCTGTGGCGGCGGCCCCCGCAGGCCCGGCCGAACGAGACCGAGCGCGAACACGCGGTCGCGGCGGTGCGGGCCGGCGTGCGCTACCTACGGCACGCCCCGGGTATTCGGCGGATCCTGTTCCGCTCACTGCTGTTCGTGCCGGCGGCGTCGGCGCTGTGGGCGCTGCTGCCGACGGTCTCGGCCAAGGTCCTGCACCTCGACTCCAGCGGCTACGGCCTGATGCTCGGTGCCCTCGGTGTCGGGGCGGTCGCCGGCGCGCTGGGCCTGCCGGCAGCAGCACAACGCGTCAGCGGCACGGCGATGCTGATGGTCTCCGGGGCGGTGTTCGCCGCCGTCACAGCGGTGCTGCCGTTCTGCCCGAACGGCCTGGTCGCGGCCGGCCCGCTGATCTTGGCCGGGGCAGCCTGGATCGGCGTGCTGTCGACGTTGAACGCCGCGATGCAGCTGACCCTGGCCGGCTGGGTGCGCGCCCGCGGCCTGGCCTTCTACCTGATCGTGTTCATGGGCGGCCAGGCCTTCGGCGCGGCGATCTGGGGTGTCGTCGCCGGCTACGTGGGCCTGCCGATCACCATGTTCGTCGCGGCCGGGCTGCTGCTGCTCGGCGCCGCCACCGGCTGGTGGTGGCCGCTCTACGACGGCGGCAACCTGGACCGCTCGGTCGCCGCCAGCTGGGCCGACCCCTCGCTGGTTTTAGAACTCCGGCCGACCGACGGGCCGGTGCTGGTGCAGATCGAGTACCGGGTGCCCGACGAGAACGTGGACGACTTCACCCAGGCCATGACCGTGGTCGAACGCTCCCGCCGGCGCACCGGCGCGACCAGCTGGGGCCTGCACCGCGACATCGCCGACCCGGCCCTGTTCCTGGAGACGTTCCAGGTGCCCTCCTGGTCGGAGCACCTCGCCCAGCACCACTCCCGCTACACCGGCGCCGACCACGACGTGCTGGAGCGGGCCCGCCGCCTGGCCGAGGGCGAGCCGACCGTCCGGCACGCGCTGGCCGCCCCCTCACCGCCGGACTAGCCGAAAGGCGTAGGAGCGGGCCCACCACGGTCCGATGTCCGCGCACACGGCCCATTCCTAGCCTCGGAGCGGTCCGACGCTAGGAGGTTTCCCTTGATACGCAAGACCCTGACCGTGCTGGTCGTCGCCGCGGCGGCGAGCACGGTGGCGGCCGCGCCGGCGTTCGCGGTGTACGGCGGCCAGCCGACGCCCGATCCGGTGGCGGCGCCGTGGATGGTGACCATCGCGGTGAAGGGCGACGGGCCGCTGCCGCAGCGCGAGGAGTGCGGCGGGGCGCTGATCGCCCCGGACCGGGTGGCGACCGCCGGCCACTGCCTGGACCACGTCGACCCGACGCACCTGGAGCTGCACCTGGGCGCGGCGACGCTGTCCGCCGATCCGGGCCGCGTGCTGCCGTTCAAGGGCTGGTCCATCGACCCCGGCTACCGGCTGATCTCGTCGCCGGACGCGCCGGGCGACTTCGAGCGGTCCAGCGTGGCCAACGACATCGCGGTGATCCAGCTGGCCCAGCCGGTGCACGGTGTGCCGGTGCTGCCGGTGGCGACCGAGGCGCCCAAGATCGGGGCCGCGGTCAGCGTGTACGGGCACGGCCTGATCAAGCCGGTCGACCCGGCCAACCCGCAGGCGTCGATCGGCGACGTGCTCCAGCGCGGCGACCTCAAGGTCATCGACGACCAGGCGTGCCAGGCGGCGATGCCCGGCATGGTCGATGCCCCGTCGGTGCTGTGCACGCGGGCCACGACCACGGTGTGCTCGGGCGACAGCGGCGGGCCGCTGGTGGAGCGGACCGCCTACGGGCCACGACTGGTCGGCATCGTCAGCTTCGCCGGCGAGGTCCTCGGCAAGCAGTGCGGCCAGGACGGCTACGCGGACGGCTTCGCCGACGCCGCGGCGTTGCGGCCGTTCGCCACCCAGCCGCATCCGACACTGGCCCCGATGCCGGCGGCGGAGCCGACGATCGCCGGGACGAAGGCCGCCGGCTCGACGCTGACCTGCCAGTCGCCGAAGTGGACGGCCGGCACGCCGGACAAGGTCGACTACGCCTGGTACCAGAACAAGGTCGAGCCCGACGGCTTCGAGCTGTACCTGCCGGTCGACGGCACGACCACACCGACGCTGGCGGTCACCGCCGACCTGGCGAGCCACAAGATCCAGTGCGGCATCACGGCGAGCACGGCCGGTGGCACGGTGCTGCTGTACGGCGGTCCCGCGTAGTCGTCTGCCAGGATCGGCGGGTGCCCCAGCGCGTGTGGAACGAACTCGCCCGCGGCGACAAGCATGGGCCGTTGCCGGTGCTGCTGATCCTGCTGACGGTGGCGACCGGTGTGGTGGACGCGGTGAGTGTGCTGGCCCTCGGCCGGGTGTTCGTCGCCAACATGACGGGCAACGTCGTGTTCGTGGCGTTCGCGCTGGCCGGGGTGCCGGACTTCGCGCTGGCGGCGTCGGTGCTGGCGTTGCTGGGCTTTCTGGCCGGCGCGTTCCTCAGCGGCCGGCTGGCCCGGCGGCACACGCACCGGGGTCGGTTGCTGCGCAACGTCGCGCTTGTTGAGTTGGGGTTGGCGACAGTGGCGTTCCTCCTCTCGTTGCTGACCGTCGGCGACGCCTCGACGACGGCGCAGGCCGCGTTGCTGGCGATCGCGATGGGCCTGCAGAACTCGACGGCCCGGCGGCTGGCGGTGCCGGACCTGACGACCACGGTGCTCACGTCGACGCTGTCCGGGTTCGCCGCGGACAGTCGACGTCAGGGCCGGGTCGCGGCGGCCCGGCGGGCGCTGGCGGTGTTCGCGATGTTCCTGGGCGCGCTCGTCGGGGCGACGCTGGTGCTGCTCACCCGCGCGGCGTGGGCGCTGGCCGCCGCGATCGTCCTGATCGGACTGGTCGCGGCGGTGAGCGCCGTCCGCAGCCGGGGCGAAGCGCCCTGGCACACCGTCACATCGTGAGCTTGATGACCGAGAAGGCCGCGCCGTGCGGGTCCATGAGCACGGCGAACCGGCCCTGCGGGATGTCGGTCGGCGGCACCGCGACCGAGCCGCCGAGCTCGGTGCACTTGGCCACGGTGGCGTCGGTGTCCTCGACGGCGAAGTACACCATCCAGTGCGCCGGCAGCTCGGCCGGGAAATTGTCGCTGTCCATCTGCATCATGCCGCCGACGGGCGCGTCGTTCAGCATCCACGAGGTGTACGTGACGCCGCCGTTGTCGCTGTCGTCGTGACCCCAGCCGAAAACGCCCTCGTAGAAGGACTTCGCGCCGGCCGCGTCGCGGGTCAGCAGCTCGTTCCAGCTCAGCGCGCCCGCCGTGTTGAACACCGTCGCGCCGGGCATGGTGCCCGGCTGCCACACCGCGAACACCGCGCCGCCGGAGTCCATGAACATGCCCATGCGGCCGTTCTCGCCGACGTCGCCGGGGGCCATCAGCACCTTGCCGCCGTTGGCCTCGACCTTGGCCGCGGTCTCGTCCGCGCTCTCGGTGATGACGTAGGTGGTCCACACGGTCGGCTGGTCCGGGCTGAACAGCGGGCCCGCCCCGGCGACCGGGTCGTCGCCGAGGTTGAAGATGGTGTAGCCGCCGAACTCCGGGCCGCCGGTGTGGGCGGTCCAGCCGAACAGCTGGGTGTAGAAGGATCTGGTGGCGTCCAGGTCGGGCGAGCCGAGGTCGATCCAGCCGGGCACGCCCGGTGCTGCTGCGCTCATGATGCGTGGCTCCTCATGATCAGCGGGGCGGCGGGGGCCGTCCCGACACGTGAGCATCGTCGCAGCGGGGTCTGACATTTCGCCTGCCGACGACACGAGCGGGTGGTCGTAGAGTCGCACCGTGCAGGTTCCCTCCCCGCTGACCGAGCTGCGCGACGAGCGGCTTCGGGCCAGGGCCGTCCGCCTCTATCTCAAACGGGACGACCTGATCAGCCCCGACCTGCCGGGCAACAAGTGGCGCAAGCTCAAGTACAACCTGATCGCCGCCCGCGAGCGGGGACACGACACGCTGCTCACCTTCGGCGGCGCCTACTCCAACCACATCCGGGCCACCGCCGCGGCCGGCGCGCGGTTCGGGTTCGCGACCATCGGCGTCATTCGCGGCGAGGAACACCGGCCGCTCAACGGGTCGCTGTCCCAGGCCGTTTCGCACGGCATGCGACTGACCTATATGGACCGTGCCACCTATCGTCGCAAGACCGATCCCGACGTTCTCGACACGCTTGCCGCCGAGTTCGGCGACTTCTACCTGCTGCCCGAGGGCGGCACGAACACGTTGGCGTTACGGGGTTGCATGGAGCTGCCGGCCGAGATCGCCCCCGATTTCGACGTGCTGTGCTGCGCCTGCGGCACTGGCGGCACGCTGGCCGGCCTGGCCGCCGGCCTGCGGCCCGGCCAGCGTGCGCTCGGGTTCTCGGCGTTGAAGGGCGGCGAATTCCTGGCCAACGACGTCCGGCGGCTGCAGATCGAGGCGTTCGGGGCCGAGACCGGCAACTGGTCCATCGATTTCGGCTCCCATTTCGGCGGTTACGCGAAACGCACCCCCGAGTTGGACACGTTTGTCGCCGATTTCCGGGAACGGCACGACGTCGCGCTGGACTGGGTGTACGTGGCGAAGATGCTGCACGGCGTGTTCACCCGGGTCGACGCCGGCGAATTCCCCGAGGGCAGCGCCGTCGTCGCCGTCGTGACCGGCTGAAATCCGGTTGCGGTCGTCGGGACGCTGTGAGGGTGACGCTGCCTCCACTGCACGAGGACCTGGTCTTCCACGGGCCGATGTCCTCCTCCCGCGCCGACCTGCTTGTTCGCTCGCTGGGGCGGCTCGCCGGCCAGCACGTCGTCGACCTCGGCTGCGGCTGGGCCGAACTCCTGCTACGCACCGTCACCGCCGGCGCCAGCGGCCACGGTGTCGACCTGGACGCCGAGGCCATCGCCCACGGCCGGAAGCTGGCCTCCGAACGCGGGCTCACCGACCGGGTGACCCTGGAGGTCGGCGACGCCGGCGCGTGGTCGGGGAAGGCCGACGTGCTGATCGTCAACGGCTCCACCCAGGTCTTCGGCGGCGATCCCCTGACCCACACCGCGAACGCCCTCGAAGCCGGCCGCCGCTTCCTGCGCCCCGGTGGCCGTCTGCTGCTCGGCGAAGGTTTCTGGGAACGCGAGCCCACCGCCGCCCAGCTGGCCGCCATGCCGGTTCCGCTTGAGCAGTACGGCACCGTCGCCGAGCTCGTGGATCTGGCGATGGAGCACGGTTATCGCCTGCTGTGGCTGTCGCAGGCCAACCAGGACGAGTGGGACGAGTTCGAGTCCGCCCACGCCGTCGCCCGGGAGCGCTGGCTGCTCGCCCATCCCGAGGACACGGAGGTACGGCAACGCGCCGACCAGCAGCGCGAGTGGCGACTCAAGGGCTGGCGCGGCGTGCTGGGCATGGTCTACCTGACCCTGGTGCTGCCGGCCTGAGCAGGCCCCCGAATCAAGCCTACGCGGCGAACCTGGCAGCCCCCGCCGCCACGATTTACTGCCACATGTGGTCCACATGTGGCTCTGGGAGTCGAATGTGGTCCACATGTGGCTTTCGGATGTGGCGGAAAGCGGGGTTCGGTGTGACGGAGAGCGGGACTCGCGGGGGTTAGGGGCGGCGGGCGCGGGCGCGGCGTTTGCCCTCGTGCATGGCCTGGACGCGGGCGACGGGGATGGTGTGGCCCTCGGCGATGAGATCGGCGGGCAGGGTTTGGGGCGCGGGCATGGAATCGGCCCAAGGATCGGATGAGCCGAGCAGGTCGGGGGCGGTGCGGATGGTGAAGTCGGCGGGGGTGACGTCGTCGAGGGCGTCCCAGGAGACGGGGAACGACACCGGCACGCCGGGGCGCAGGCGGGGACTGTAGGTGGCGGCGACGGTGGCGCCGCCAGCCCGGGTGGAGTCGAGGAAGACCTTGCCGTGTCGGTCCTCGACGATGAAGGCGGTGGTGGCGAGCTGGGGATCGAGGCGTTCGGCGCGGGCGGCGACGGCCCGGGTGGCGGCGGCGACATCCTCGCCGCCAGCCGAAGAGTCGACTGGCACGAAGATGTGCACCCCCTTGGAGCCACTGGTCTTCACAGCGCCGCTGAGCCCGCAGTCGGTGAGGGCCTGGCGGATGAGGTGGGCGGCCCGCACGACGAGACCGAACGAATCGCCGGCGGGCGGGTCGAGGTCGAGCACCATGTGGGTGGGACGGGCCCACTGGTCCAGCTGGAACAGTGTGGGGTGGTACTCGACGGCCCGCTGGTTGGCGAACCACAGCAGGGTCCGCCGGTCGTTGCACAGCGCGTACGAGATCTCACGCTTGGACGCCTCGGCCCAGATCGGCTGCCGCCGCACCCACGGCGGGGTGTACTTCGGCAGGTTCTTCTGCATGAACGACGGCTGGTCGCGCAGCGCCCGGATCACCGACAGCGGCCGGTCGGCGAGCACCGGCACCAGCCGGGTGTGCACGGCGTCGAGGTAGTCGACCAGGTCGCCCTTGGTGGCGTCGGCCCCGTCGAACA
Source organism: Kutzneria sp. CA-103260 (assembly GCF_018263855.1). Lineage (GTDB taxonomy): Bacteria > Actinomycetota > Actinomycetes > Mycobacteriales > Pseudonocardiaceae > Kutzneria. Next base: position 791,299 of record NZ_CP073318.1, read on the forward strand.
GGGGTTGGTCGAGATTGGTCAGCGCGACACCGTCCCGTTCCATGGCACCACGATCCCCGCGTCGGCCCGCCCCGGCAACCCGTGACCGGTTGTGTCGCTGTCGGTCGCCGTATTACCCTCCGCCTCGTGACGAACGACGTGCGCTTCGGCGGGGCCCCGCGGGGCTCGCGCTCGCCCGCGCGTCGGATCAAGGGCCGCCGGGTGCGGTACCACATCGGCTGCGAACCGGGGCAGGTCCGCGGGATGCGATGGCACGGCTGACCAATCGTCGGCCCGCTTTCGTTCACCCGTAAGGACAAACCCCATATGGACACCTTCTTCCACCCCGCCGAAGGCGACGGGACGGGCGTCTTCGGCCGCTTCGGCGGCCAGTACGTGCCCGAGGCCCTGGTCGCCGCCATCGACGAGCTCGCCGCCGCCTACGACAAGGCCCGCACCGACGAGGACTTCGCCGCGGACCTGAACAGCCTGCTTGCCGACTACGCGGGCCGGCCAACGCCGCTGACCGAGGTCCCGCGCTTCGCCGAGGCGGTCGGTGGCGCGCGGGTCTTCCTCAAGCGGGAGGACCTCAACCACACCGGCTCGCACAAGCTGAACAACGCGCTCGGGCAGGCGTTGTTGGCCCAGCGCATGGGAAAACCGCGGATCATTGCCGAGACCGGGGCCGGCCAGCACGGTGTGGCCACCGCGACCGCGTGCGCGCTGCTGGACATCGAATGCACCGTCTACATGGGAACGTTCGACACCGAACGACAGGCGCTGAACGTGGCCCGCATGCGCATGCTCGGGGCCGAGGTCGTCGCCGTGCCGACCGGGGCCGGCACCCTCAAGGACGCCACCAACGAGGCGTTCCGGGACTGGGTGGCCAATGTGGACACCACGCACTACCTGTTCGGCACCGCCGCCGGGCCGCACCCGTTCCCGACGATTGTCCGTGACCTGCAACGGGTTGTCGGCGTCGAGGCGCGGGAGCAGATCCTGCGCCGCACCGGCCGGCTGCCTGACACCGTGCTGGCCTGCGTCGGCGGCGGCTCCAACGCCATCGGCGCTTTCCACCCGTTCCTGGACGATCCCACCCGGTTGATCGGCTGCGAGGCCGGCGGCGACGGCGTCGCGACCGGCCGCCATGCCGCCGCCCTCGCCGGTGGACGAATCGGTGTGCTGCACGGCTCCCGCTCGTACTTCCTGCAGGATGTCGACGGTCAGACCGCCGAGACCCACTCCATTTCCGCCGGGCTCGACTATCCCGGCGTCGGCCCCGAGCATTCACATCTTCGGGACGCCGGCCGTGCCGAGTACGTGCCGGTCACCGACGCCGAGGCCATGGACGCGATGCGGCTGCTCGCCCGCACCGAGGGCATCATCCCCGCCATCGAATCCAGCCACGCCCTGGCCGGCGCCATCAAGCTGGGGGCCGAACTGGGTGAAGTGGTGCTGATCAACCTGTCCGGCCGTGGGGACAAGGACATGGACACGGCGGCGAGCTACTTCGAGTTGGTGGGGGAGAAGTGAAGACTCTCGTCGGCTATCTCACCGCCGGCTTCCCGACCGTGGACGACAGCGCCCGGGCGCTGATCGCGATGGCCGAGAGTGGTTGCGACGTCCTGGAAATCGGACTGCCCTACACCGACCCGGTGATGGACGGGCCGGCGATCCAGGCGGCCAGCACGGCGGCGCTGCGCAACGGGACCCGGACCGAGGACGTGCTGCGGGTCGTCGAGCGGGTTGCGGCCAGGACCGGGGTGCCGGTGCTGGTGATGACGTACTGGAATCCCGTTGAGCAGTACGGGATCGAGCGGTTCGCGGATCGGCTCCACGACGCTGGCGGGGCGGGCTGTGTGTTGCCGGACCTGCCGGTGCAGCACTCGCAGCCGTGGCGGCAGGCGGCCGGAAGTCGGGGCCTGGACAGCGTGTTCATCGCCGCGCCGAGCTCGACGGACCGGCGGGTGCGGGAAATCGCCGAGGCCAGCACCGGATTCGTGTACGCGGCGTCGACCTTGGGCGTGACGGGGATGCGGTCGGGCGTGGGCGGATCGGACCTGGTGGCCAGGATCCGGGCGGTGACCGAGCTGCCGGTGTACGTGGGATTGGGCGTGTCGAGCGGCAAGCAGGCCAAGGAAGTGGCCAGTTTCGCCGACGGCGTGATCGTGGGCTCGGCGATCGTGCGTCGGATGCTGGACGCGCCGGACGCGGACACCGGGATCGAGAGCGTGCGGGAACTGTGCCGGGAGCTCGCCACGGGAACTCATCAGCTACTCAGCCGGACGTGAGGCGATCAGCAGCAGGCACAGTGTCGCCACCGCGGCGACGAGGCCGGCCACCAGCAGCATCGGATCCAATGTGGACTGTTCGGTCGGGGCCATGGCCTGCATCGCCTGCGGGGAGTCGGAAGTAGCCGGCGCGGTGGTGGTGGGCGGCGCGACTGCCGTGGTCGGCCGGATGACCTCGACGGGCGCGCCCGCGGTGGCCGGCCGCCGCGCCGCGGTGGTGGCGGCGGCGGTGGTGGGCCGCGTCGTCGTCGGGGCTGGGGCGAGGACGGTGATCTGGGCCTTCATGTCGGGGTGGATGGAGCAGATGTAGGAGTAGGCGCCGGGTTGGGTGAAGGTGTAGGTCCACGACTGGCCGGTGGACAGCGTCGGCGAGTGCACCGAGACGGGGCCGCTGGTGGTGGTGACGTCGTGCGGCGCCTGATCCTGGTTGGTCCAGGTGATGGTGTCGCCGACGTGCACGGTGAGCGCGGCGGGGGCGAAGGCGTACTGGGCCATGGTGACGGCCTGACCGGCGGCGGCCGATATCGGCGCCAGCAGCGTGAGCAGGGGAAGCACCAGCAGCACGGAGAGGAGTCTGCGGGTCATCGGGTGAACTCCATCGCGGTCTCGATCCGGAGCCGGCGGCGGCCGGACGCCACCGCCGTGCCGGTGGCGGCGACCACCAGGCCGTCGTCGTCCACGTGCACGACGCGAGCCGTCAGCCGAAGGGTGTGCCGCCGGCCGCGCAGGTCGAGCCAGCCGGTGACGCGCATCCGGCGCCGCCGTTCCACGGTGACAGTGGCGGTGATCAGGTCGGTCAGCGTCAGCGTGGTCTCGTCGCCGATGGACAGGGAACCGCCGTGGGTGGGGATCCGGCGGTGCAGCAGGGGAAACGGCGTCCGTTCGAGGACGCAGCCGGCGAGGCGGTACGTGCCGGTCGGCGGCAGCGTCGCGTCGCCGACCGGCAGCACTGCGGTGTCGGGCATGGACGGGTCCTTTCGACGAGATGGACCGCAGCGGGCGACGCTGGCCGCTGCGGACCGGAATCAGCAGGTCAGCTGGTTGAACACCGGCTCGAGCATGTTCTCCACGAGCACGGTGTGCGTCTTGACGTACTGGTCGACGTTGAGCAGGTCGCTGACCTGCTGCCCGAGCGACTCGTCGAGGTGGGCCGCCTTCAGGTGGGCCAGGAACGGCGTGAGCACGTCCTTGACCGTCTGGTCGGCGTCACCGTTGAGGATGGGGGTGAGCATGTTCTCGATCAGCACGGTGTGGGTCTTGATGTACTGGTCGAGGTCGAGCGCGTCGCTGACCTGCTGGCCGAGCGACTCCTCCAGGTGCGCGGCCTTGAGGTGGGCGATGAACGGGGCCAGCGCCTCCTTCACCGCGCAACCGCTGCCCGGCGTGGAAGTCGGCATGGTCATCGTGGTCGTGGGCGCGGTGGTCGTCGGCGGCGGCGTTGTCGTGGTGGTGGGCGGGGGAGTGGCGCCCTGGACGGTGACGCTGGCCTTCATGTCGGGATGCACGGCGCAGTAGTACGAGTACGTGCCGGCCTGGGTGAAGGTGTAGCTGAACGTCTGACCCTGTTGCAGGGTCGGCGAGGCGAACATGACCGGACCGCTGGACACGGTGACGGTGTGCGGGGCGGTGTCCTCGTTGGTCCAGGTCACGGTGTTCCCGGGCGCCACCGTGATGCTGGCCGGAGTGAAGGTGTAGTTCTTGATGTCCACGGCGATCGCCGAGGATTCGGCGGCCGGCGAGTACTGGGCGACGGCGGCTTTCTGCGCGTCCACGACGGAGGCGGGCAGGGTCGCGGTCTGCGCGGCCGGCTCCGGGCTGGTGGTGCGCTGGTCGTCGGCGCGCAGCGAGGTGAGCGCGAAGACCGATCCGGCGACGGCGAGCAGGGCGAGCGCGGGCAGCAGCAGGCCGCGTCGGCGCGCCGGCAGGGGTGGTTGGTCCACTTCGGTTTTCCTTTCCCGGTGGGGCGTCAGCGGCCGGGACTGGCCGTGACGAGAACGCTCGCGGCGACCAGCACGAACACCACGAGCACGGTCTCCGCGGTGACGGAGTAGATGAACGGCCGGACCGTGCGCACATCGCCGCGCAGCACCACGGCGAAGTCCAGCCGCCGGCCGACCCAGCTCTTGCTGGCCTGGGCCGCGGCCAGCACCACGGCCAGCACACCGATCTTGATCAGCAGGATCCGGCCGTAGTCGGTGCGCAGCAAGGCATCCACCGACCCGAGCGAGTGCCAGGCCAGCACGACACCGGCCACCACGACCGCGGCCACGCTGACCATCGCCAGCCGGGAGTAGCGGGGCACCACCCGGGCCAGCTCGTCCGGACGCCGGCGGGGCAGCACGCCGAACAGCAGCACCGCCAGACCGCCGATCCACAGCGCCATGCCGAGCAGGTGCACGAGGTCGGCGAGTTCCACCAGCACGGTGCCGGCGTCGGACGTGTGCCCGGTCAGGCCGACCGCTCGCAGCAGGCCCAGCCCGACGGCCAGCGCGCCGATCCGCCACGCCGGCGATCGAGCAGCGGTTTCCTTGCGCTGCAACAGGTCCGCCAGCACCACGCCGCCGAGCAGCCACAGCAGCGCGATGGCCAGCCACGCCCGGCCGAAGTCGGTGGCCAGCACGCCCGCCACCAGCGGCCAGCCGATCGGGCCGCCGCCGGCCCACACGCCCTCCAGCACGATGGTCGCGGCCGCGCCGGCGACGCCGAGCAGCCAGCCGATGGTGATCACGCGCCGGACGGCGCGCACCGCGCTGCCGGTCGGCCACAGCAGGGCGACAAAACCACTGCCACCGAGGAAAAGCGCGATGCCGAGGTAGTCGACGAGCCTGGCCAGCACGTACCAGGACCGTGCCGCGTCGACGTTCACCGAGCGGTGGTGGTCGTCGTGACCGTCGGGCACGAGCCCAGCAGCGTGTCCACCAGCGGCGGCAGGCCGATGCCCGACACCACCGGGCCGAGCAGCGGAAGTCCTTGCACACCAGTGGTGAGCGAGTCGACGACCAACGGCGCCAGGCCGGGCGTGCAGGTCGGCCCGGTGGTGCTCGTCGTGGCGCCCGGCGTTGTCGTGGTGGGGGTGGTGGGTGCCGCCGTGCCGGTCACGGTGGGCGCGGGTGTCGAGGTTGTCGTTGCCACGTAAGGGTTGTCGACGGGGCCCGAAGAGCCCGCGGACTGCTGCCCGTCTCCGGTCTGATCAACGCCGCCGCCGGCCTCGGTGGCCGGCGGCGGGGGAGTGCCGGTGGTGACCGGCGGCGCCGCCACGGTGGTGCTGGTGTGGTGCAGGCCGAGGCCGGAGGCGAATCCCAGGACCACGACCACCGAGCCGACCAGGCTCGCCGCCACCACATGCTCGCGCCGTAAGGAGTACACGTGTCCGCTCCCCGCTGCCGCCCGGCGGACGGAGCGGACTGCTCCGTTCGTTCGCCGTTGTGCGCGTCACAGTGGAGCAGGGGTGGACGGGACAGGTAGTGACCAAGCCGTCACTGATCAGTAAAGCCGACCTCACCGTCGTGAAGATCGCGTTGTGCGGAGCGCCGGCGGCCCCAGCCGAAGTAGGCCACCGGGCCGAAGAAGTTGACGCCGATCGCCAGCGTCCACGCCCACTTGGGGCCGCGGACCCGGGCCGCCGGGCGGATCGCGAGATCCAGCCAGGCGGCCAGGGCCAGCACGATCTGAACGAAGCCGAGGGCGACCAGCTGCCGCCGCCGGTGCGGGCTCAGGTCGTTCCACCGCGCCATGGCTACTCCTCGGCTGTGGCCTGGTCGCGGCGACGTGGCGCCCGGCCGGGCGGCTGCTCGCTGGGACGGACCCGCGGAACGGGCGGAATGGGCAGCTCCTGCGGGGAACCGAGGTGCACGGTCCGTCCATGGTGGACGATGGTGAGGGTGTCGGGACCGTCCACCTCGTACCGGGCCGAACCGGGCGTGATGGTCACCCGCAGCCGCGATTCCCGTTGCCGCACGGTGAAACGCAGCCGGGACAGGCCCGGCGGCAGCCGGGGCGTGAAGGACAGGTCGCCGCCGTCCTGGCGCAGGCCGCCCAGGCCCATGACCAGGGCGATCCACGCGCCGGCCAGGGACGCGATGTGCAGGCCGTCGGCGGTGTTGTGCTCCAGGTCGGCGATGTCCATCAGGGCGGCCTCGGCCAGGTAGTCGTGGGCCAGCTGGAGCTGGCCGACCTCGGCGGCCACCACGGCCTGCACGCACGCCGACAGGGACGAGTCCCGGACGGTGATGCGCTCGTAGTAGTCGAAGTCCCTGGTCTTCTGCTCGGGCGTGAACTCCTCCGGGCACTGCATGATCGCCAGCACCAGGTCGGCCTGCTTGACCACCTGCTTGCGGTAGATGTCGAAGTACGGGTGGTGCAGCAGCAGCGGGTACTTCGAGTGCTCGAAGTCCCACACCTGGTGCCGGGTGAAGCCCTCGGACTGCGGGTGCACGCCCAGCGCCGAGTCGTACGGGATCATGACGGCCTTGGCGGCGTCGTGCCAGGCCGCGGCCTCCTCCTCGTCGACGCCGAGCTCGCGGGCCCGGTCCGGGAACCGGTGCACGTACTCGTAGGCGGCGATCAGGTTCCGCTTGGCCATCAGGTTGGTGTAGACGTTGTTGTCGGCGATGGCGCTGTACTCGTCGGGACCGGTCACGCCGTCGATGCAGAACCGGCCCTCGCTGTTGTGGTGCCCCAGCGACCGCCACAGCCGCGCGGTCTGCACCAGCAGCTCGATCCCCGCGGTGGCGGCGAATTCCTCGTCCCCGGTGGCCCGCACGTACCGGGTGACGGCGGCGGCGATGGCGGCGTTGAGATGGAACGCGGCGGTGCCGGCGGGCCAGTAGCCCGAGCACTCCGCGCCGGTGATCGTCCGCCACGGGAACGCCGAGCCCTCGAAACCCAGCTGTGCGGCCCGTTCCTGGGCCAGCGGCAGGGTGTCCTGCCGCCACCGCAACGCGTGCGCGACCGATTCCGGATACGTGTAGGTGAGCACCGGCAGCACCAGCATCTCGGTGTCCCAGAACGCGTGCCCGTCATAACCGGGACCGGTCAGACCCTTGGCGGCGATGGCCCGCCGCTCGCCCCGCGCCCCGGCCTGCAACACGTGGAACAGGGCGAACCGGACCGCCTGCTGCACCTCGGCGTCGCCGTCCAGTTCCACGTCGGCGTCCCGCCAGAACGCGTCCAGGAAGTCGCGCTGCTCGGCCAGCAGGCCGTCCCAGCCGGTCTGCTTGGCCGCCGACAGCGCCGCCTCCACCTGGTCCCGCAACGCCGGCACGGACCGGGTGCTGGACCAGCCGTAGGCCACGTACTTGGCGAAACCGAGCCGCTTGCCCGGGGCCAGCAGGGTGCCGACGGTGAACCGGCCCAGGTCGGGCTCGACCTCGGTCAGGCTCGGCGGGTCCTCGTCGCCGAACACGATGTGGTCCATCGCCGCCGCCACCCCGAGGCCGCTGTTCTCGACCCGGTGCACCAGCACGGCTTTGGCGTTGCTGGCCGCGTGCACGACGGCGTTCATCGGCCGCTCCAGCACGGCCGAGGCCCGCGGGTCGTCGTCCTGGGCCGCCGGCATCTCCTCGTTGGCGATCAGCTCCGACTGGATCACCACCCGGACCGGCTGGTCGACCGCCTCCACCTCGTAGCCGATGGCGGCCACGGCCCGTTGGGTGAACGAGACGAGCCGGGTGGAGCGGACCTTCACCGCCTTGCCGGCCGGCGACACCCAGTGCAGTTCGCGGGTCAGGGTGCCGGTGCGGAAGTCCAGCGTCCGCTCGTGGCTGACCAGCGTGCCGTAGCGCACGTCCAGCGGCTCGTCGTCGACGAGCAGCCGGATCGCCTTGCCGTTGGTCACGTTGATGACGGTCTGACTGGATTCGGGGTTGCCGTAGCCGCGCTCGGCGTAGGGCAGCGGCCGCACCTCGTGCACGCCGTTGAGGTAGCTGCCGGGCAGCGAGTGCGGCTCGCCTTCGTCGAGGTTGCCGCGCCAGCCGATGTGGCCGTTGGACAGCGCGAACAGGGACTCGCTCTGCGCGAGCAGGTCCAGGTTCAGCGTGGACTCGCGCAGCCGCCAGGGCTCGACCAGGAAGTCGGGGTTCGGGATCACAGCAGGTCCGCCAAGTCCTTCACGACGATGTCGGCTCCGTGTTGGCGCAACGCCTCGGCCTGCCCGACCCGGTCGACGCCGACCACGAAGCCGAACTTCCCGGCGTGGCCGGCCTCGACGCCGGCCAGCGCGTCCTCGAACACCACGGCCTGCGACGGCTCCACCCCGAGCTCCTTGGCCGCGGCCAGGAACGTGTCCGGCGCGGGCTTGCCCTTCAGCCGCCGCACCGCCGCGACGATGCCGTCCACCTGGGCCTGGAAGTAGCCGTCCAGGCCGGCGGCCTGCAGGACCTCGCTGGTGTTGGCGCTGGAGGAGACCACTGCTCGGGGCAGGCCGGCCGCCACCGCCGCGTCCAGGTAGCGCCGAGTGCCCTCGTAGGCCTCCACGCCGTCTTTGTGGATCAGCTCCTGCACCAGGTCGTTCTTGTGGTCGCCGATCCGGCGGACCAGGTCCTCGTCGTACTCGATGCCCCGGGCGGCCAGGAAGGAGCGCACGCCGTCGGCTCGCGGCTTGCCGTCCACGTACTCGTCGTAGTCCACGACCGGGTCGAACGGCTCGTAGGGGTCGCCCCGCGACGCCAGGAACTCGTCGAAGGCCCGCTGCCAGGCCTTCGCGTGCACCACCGCGGTCTTGGTCAGCACTCCGTCCATGTCGAACAGCAGAGCCCTGATGGACTCCGGGACACCGAGCATGGGGTCACTCCCGTCGGCTACGCCTGTGGTACCGGTACAGCAGCCCGGTGCACGCCACGGCCATCACGAACCCCCAGATGGCCAGCGTGCCGCTCGCGCAGACACAGCCCAGCACGAACAGGGCGAGGCCGAGAATACCCGTGGCGAGCACCAGCCACCGGTGCCGAGCCACCCAGTCCCGCCCCAGCTTCTGCGCTAACAAGGGATCGTCTCTGGTCAGCCGCTGCTCGATCTGCTCCAGTTCGCGGCGTTCGTCGTTGCTCAGCATCGACCGCTCCACTTCAACCCGCCGGGTCCGGGTCGCCCGGACCGCCAGCGTCCGGATACCGCGTTCCCGACCGGCGGAAACGCCCGACGATTGAGCGGCGGCGACCCGTGGTACCCCGACTGTACGACGGAAGGAGCGCGTGAACGATGACCACCATCGAGCGAACCATCGACGTGCGGGTGCCGGTGCGCACCGCGTACAACCAGTGGACCCAGTTCGAGTCGTTCCCGTACTTCATGGAGGGCGTGGACCGAGTCATCCAGCTCGACGACCGGACCACGCACTGGGAGACGACCGTGGCCGGCGCGCACCGCGAGTTCGACGCCGAGATCACCGAGCAGCACCCGGACGAGCGGGTCGCCTGGCACACCACCGAAGGCCCCTCGCACGGCGGCGTGGTCACCTTCCACCGGCTCGACGAGCACTCCACCCGGGTGAGCCTGCGGATGGAGTTCGAGCCCTCGGGGCTGGCCGAGGCGGCCGGCGTGGCGCTGGGCCTGGTCAGCGGCCGGGTCAACGGCGATCTGCACCGGTTCAAGGAGTACATCGAGGAGCAGGGCCACGAGACCGGCGCCTGGCGCGGCAACATCGACGCCCCGCCCCAGACCCCGACGCCGCACCCATCGCCTGAGCACGACCCGGCGGTGGACGACGTCCGCCCCGTCTTCCCGGGCATGCCGGGCCCGACGAGCCCTTGGATTCACCCGTGACCATCCCGCCCATCGACCCCGAGCCCCAGCCGGATGAGTACCGACCCATCGGCGACCCCCGGCCGGGGCACGGCTCAGGCCCGGTCCCGCCGGACGACCCGGACGCGCCGGAGGAGCTGGAGCCGCCGGTACCGGACGATCCGGAGGAATACCGCTGACCCTCGGCGACGGGAAATGTCATGAAGGACCCCTTCACGACGACGCTCAACGTCGTGAAGGGGTCCTTCATGACGTTGAACGAGAGGAAGGGGCCCTTCATGTTGGGACTAGGCCGGGAGCGTGAGACGGATGAGGGTGGGGCCGCCGGCGGGGCTGGTGATGTCCAGGCGGCCGTCGAACACCGCCAGCCGGCGGCGTAGGCCGGCCAGCCCGCCGGCTCCGGTCTCGGCGATCCCGCCCCGGCCGTCGTCCTCGACGTCGACGACGAGGAGAACGCCCTCGCGGGCGATGCGGATCCGCACCCGCGAGGCGTGCGCGTGCTTGGCGGCGTTGGTCAGCAGCTCGGCGACCCCGAAGTAGAGAGCGGCCTCGATCGGCGGCTCCGGCCGCGGTCCGAGCTCCGCCTCGACGGACGCGTCGAGCGGGCAGTCCAGGGCGAGTTCCCGGACGGCGTCGACCAGACCGCGTTCGGTGAGCACCGGCGGGCTGATTCCCCGCACCAGGTCGCGGAGTTCGGTCAGCGACGCGGCGGCGCCGGCCCGAGCCTCGCGCAACAGCTCCACGGCCTGCTCCGGGTTGGTCTTCAGCAGCCGTTCGGCGGTGGCCAGGGACATGCCGAGCGCGACCAGCCGGGCCTGCGCCCCGTCGTGCAGATCCCGTTCGATCCGTCGGAGCTCGGCGGCCTGGGTGACGGTCAGGTCGGCGCGCTGGACGGTCAGCTCCTCGACCCGAGCCGTCGTCGTCGGCGGCCGCAGCAGGGCCGCCATCGGCACGATGATCCGCCAGGCGTAGGGAGAACTGGCGATCGTCACGACGACGCCCAGCACCGGATTGACCAGGACGGCCAGCGCGATGCCGCCCAGCGGCACGGCTGCGACCAGGCCCACCGTGAACGGGGCGATCGCCACGAACCGCAGGTCGCGCCAGCCGGCGGGATCCCGGAACCGAGTGCGCCACCAGAGTTCCTGGCGGGCGTCCCGGCGCGTCTTCGAGTAGGAGTAGCCGTTCCACCAGTGCCCGGTCGACAGCTGCGTCACGGTCCCGAGCTCCCGGTACCCGTCCGCGATCTCGACGCCCGTCCACCGCGAGACCAGGTGGCGGAACAGCTGGCCCACCGGGCGGGCCAGCGCGAACGTGCCGATGGCGGCCCACACGAACGGGGCGATCCACGACCACGGATTGCCGCCCCACCACTGCCACAGCGCCACAGCGGCAGCCCAGATCGCCGGCACCAGCATGCTGACCGCCACCAGGACGCACGTGTGCGCGAACCCGAGGCCGGCGGCCACCCCCCACTTCCGCATGGCCTCACTCTGCATCACCCGATCGGTCAACGAAGGGCAATCGCTAATGTGCCCCGGTGAACAGCCACCGGGGCAACGCCTTCGACCTGCTGCGACTGGCCGCGGCGTTGCTGGTGGTGGTCGGCCACAGCTGGGTCCTGACCGGTCACGTGGACCCGCTCACGTTCCTGTCCGGCACCAACGCCGGCGACCTCGGCGTCGGGGTGTTCTTCCTGCTCAGCGGCTATCTGGTGTCGTCGAGCTGGCTGAGCGACCCCTCGCTGAAGCGGTTCGCCGCCCGCCGGGCGCTGCGCATCTACCCGGCGTACGCGCTGGTGGTGCTGGTGCTGACGTTTCTGCTGGGGCCGCTGGTCACGACGCTGACCACGGGGGAGTACCTGTTCGGCGGCGGGACCTGGCAGTTTCTGCTCGGCAACCTGTCGGTCTTCCACGTGCAGTTCGACCTGCCCGGGGTGTTCGCCGGCAACCCGTATCCGAACGCGGTCGACGGATCGCTGTGGACGATCCGGGTCGAGGTGCTGTGCTACGTCGGCGTCGCGGCGCTGGGCCTGCTGGGTTTCCTGCGCTGCCGCTGGATTCTGCTCTCGGTCGCGGCGGCGCTGATGCTGGTGGCCACCGTCGTCGAGGTGTCCGGCTATCACGGCCTGCTGCTGCCGGGGCTGCTCGACTACCAGGCGGCGGTGCCGATCGCGTACTTTGGCGTGGGCATGGCGTACCGGGAGTTCATCGGCGCCCAGCCGCCGCCGTGGTGGACGCTGCCGGTGACGGCGTTCGTCTGGGCGGCCCTGTGGATCACGCCGGCGGCCCCGGTCGGGGCGATCCCGTTCGTCGCCGCCCTCACGTACACGATCGCTTTCCGTGCCCCGGCGGCAGTGCAGCGCCCGACCGGCGGCTACGACCTGTCGTACGGCACCTATCTGCTGGCGTTTCCCCTGCAGCAACTGCTGTCCGGGCTGCCGGCCGCCGCGAACGCGGCCCTGACGGCGGTGATCGTGCTGGCGCTGGCCGCGCTCAGCTGGCGGTTCGTGGAGCGGCCGGCCCTGCGACACAAGCCTTCTAGGCCTGTGCCGGCAACGACTGGGTGAGCCGGGCCACCGCGTCGGCGCTGGGCGAGCCGGCCTCGGCGTGGAACACCACCAGGGTCAGCGCGGTGCCGCCGATCGGCAGCTTCTCGCTGTGCAGCTCCAGCCGGCCGGCGACCGGGTGCGCGAACCGGATCATGTGGCCGGAGCGGGACTTCACGTCGTGCCGGGCCCACAGCTCCCGGAACCGCTCGCTGCCCTCGGACAGGCAGGCGACCAGCTCCACCAGGTCCGGGTCGTCCAGGTCGGCGCCGAACTCGCCGCGCAGGATGGCCACGCCCTCGGCGACGGTCTCGTCCCAGTCCGGCCGCAGCGCCCACTCGGCCGGGTCCAGGAACACCGACCGCAGCAGGTTCTCGCCGACCGCGTAGCACGGCGACAGCACGGCGATGGCCTTGTTGGCGGCGACCACGTTGGTCAGCCGGTCCACCACGTACGCCGGCGTGGCCGGCCAGCTGTCGATCAGTTGCAGGATGCTGGCCGGCACCTGCTCGCTGCGCCTCGGCGCCACCGGCCGGGCCAGTTCGTGCAGGTAGGCGGTGGCCTCCGGGTCCAGCCGCAGCACCGTGGCCAGGGCGTCCAGCACCTGGCCGGACGGGTGCTGGTCGCGACCCTGCTCCAGCCGCATGTAGTAGTCGCTGCTGATGCCGGCCAGCAGGGCCAGCTCCTCCCGGCGCAGCCCCTGCACCCGCCGCCGCCCGCCGCCCGCGGGCAGGCCGACGTCGGCCGGGCGGATCTGCTCCCGCCGGGCCCGCAGGTAGTCGCCGAGACGGTTGGGCACGGTGTCGACTATACGAAGAATCAGAAACCGGCTGAGCGGTAGGCGGAGAAGTCCAGCGGCGGGGCCACGTCGACCTGGTCGCACTGCGGGGCGTTGGCCCGGGTCTTGGGCCACTGGGTCAGGTAGAGGATGCGCCGGCCGCTGTCCTTGCTGCCCCGGGCGAAGCCGTCGGCGGCGGCCGGGTCGTTGTAGTAGGACTCGCCGATGATCACCGGCTGGGTGGTGTAGCCCTGCCGGCGCAGCTGCTGGTCGTCGCCGACGAACTGGTTGTACTCGTCGCCGTAGACGTGGATGTCGAACACCGGCGGCGGAGTGCTGCCGTAGACCTTGGCCACGTTGGGGATCTGGCCGGGATCGTTGCTGTTGACCGAGAATCCGACCGTGTCGGTCCGGCCGTACTTGGCGGTGTAGGCCTTCCACAGCTGCTGGTCGTAGCGCACCACCAGGCTCTGGCCGGTGGACGGCGTCAGCTCGTTGCCCAGATCGATCCGGTACGGCAGGTTCGCGGCGGTCACCACGTCGTGCACCTTCTGCACGAGCTGCCAGTTCTCGTCGTACAGGCTCTGCTGCCAGCTGCGCCAGCCGCTGGGGCTGTTGGCGAAGATGGGGTTGAACGCCACCGTCACCTCGGCGAAGCCGGCGGCCTTGACCGCGGCCAGCAGGTCGGCGAAGTTGCGCAGGTCGGCCTCGGACAGTGTGCCGCCGGTGGAGTCCATCACCGCGCCGCTCTCGGCCCCGTGCTGGTGGAACACGCCGATGGTCAGCCGGTCCTGCCCGGCGGCCCGCATCCGGCCCAGCTGGTACTTGATCAGGTCCGGGGCCTTGGCGAAGCCGTTGATCACGTTGTACGGCTCGCGGTAGCAGCCGTTGAGGTAGTAGAAGTCGTAGTTGGAGCCGCCGGCGACCGGGGGCGGCGGCCCGGGTTCGGCCGTGGGCGACGGAGTTGTGGTGGGCGGCACGGGATCCGTGGGTGGCGCCGGGGTGCTGGGCGTGGGGGAGGTCGTCGGCGCGGCGGCTGCGGATGAGGTGGCGCCGGCGGCGGTGGTCGTGGGGTCCGCCGGCAGCGGCGCGGCGACGCCCGGCTCGGGCAGGGCCTGGTCGGCGCCGGCCCGGACGACCGGGACCGCCACCGTCACCACCAGCACCGTGACCAGGGACAGGATGCGGCCGATTCGCATGGGCGACCTCCTCCGCGTGGATCACCAGCGTCGCACCACTGTCCGAATTGGACCGGGGAGCGCCGGTCCAATCCACCCTTACGGGTGATTGTCGGCGCAAGCAGTGGTGGCCAGCACCGCCCAGACCACCTTGCCGCCGGCCCAGGTCGGCGCATAACCCCAGGCCCGGGCGATGGCGTCCACCAGGAACACGCCGCGGCCGCCGGTCGGCGCGGTGCCCACGGTGCGGCACTCCGGCCGTTCGGGATTGTCGTCGCGGACGGCGATGGTGAGGATCCCGCGGCGCAGCTCCAGACCCAGCCGCGCGTGCGAATGCCCGTGCAGCACAGCGTTCTCCACCAGTTCCGAGGCGATGATGCACGCGTCCTCGGCCAGATCGCCCACGCCCCAGTCGGTGCACGTGTCCGTGACGAAGCGGCGGGCCAGCGCGGCGCTGCCGACCTCGGCCGGCAGCTCCACCGAGTCGTGTTGACGCGGCAACACCCCGCCCAGCGACCGGACGGCCTCGGCCACCGAGCCGAACGTCGGCACCACCTGGTCCAAAGCCATGCGGCGCAACAGTTCCCGCACCGGTCCAGCCGGCACCACCAGCACCACCAGCACCCCCGGCCACGCGGCCGCCCGGCGGGCCAGCGTGCCGAAGACGCCCAGCGCGATCGGCGCGGCCACGGTTGTCTCCGCCAGCTCGACGACCAGTCCCGAGGGTTCGTCGGCCAGACACCGCAGCACCGCGGACCGGACCTCGTCGACAGTGTGCAGCCCGAGTTCGCCGGTGAGCCGGACGATGGCGGCGTGCCCACGGCGCGCCACCTCTACCGTGAGTTTCGGGCTGGTCATGGCGATTGCCTGGTCACCTCCTGCGTTCGCGGCGGGAGACTACCCCGGCAGCACCAGGCCACACCTGTCCCGAATGGACCAGTGATGTTTTGGCCGAAGGAATAACGGAAAGCCCGAACAAGTGAGAGTGGCTATGGTCGGCCAGCCGTCGCGGCCACTTGGCGCGTTGACGGAGGCACTGGCCGCGTTGGGGCATGAAGTGGTCGTGCACGCGCACGACGAGGTCGACGGCGACCTCGTGGATCGGCTGCGTGCCGCCTGGCGGAACGAGCCGCCCGAGGTGGTGCACGCGCATTCGTGGCTGTCGGGCATGGCGACCGCGCTGGCCGTCGGCGACCGGCCGATCGCCAAGGTGCTGTCCGTGCCGACCACCACGAACGTCGACCCGGACGTGCAGCGGCTGGAACGGCTGGTGTGGCGGCGGGTGCACCGGGTGCTGGCGGCCGGCAGCACCCAGGTGCGCCGGATCGCCGCGCTGGGCGTGCCGCGCAGCCAGATCACCGTCGTGCCGCACGGCGTGGACCACCAGCTGTTCGCGCCGTGCGGGGCGCGCCCGCGCAAGGGCGCCCGGTATCGGCTGCTCGGCGTGGGTGACGTCGTCACGCACCACCGGTTCGATCTCCCGATCAGCGTGCTCGCCGCGTTCGGGGACACCGAGTTCGTGCTGGCCGGCGGCCCTATCGAGGACAACCCCGAAGCCGACCGGCTGATCCGCTGCGCCCGGCACTACGGCGTCGAGGACCGGATGCACCTGCTCGGCCCGGTCGACGACATGCCCGCGCTGTACCGCTCCGCCGACATCGTCGTGTGCACCCCGGCCCGCAGCACCTTCGGCACCATCGCCCTGGAGGCGATGGCCAGCGGTGTGCCGGTGATCGCCGCCGCCGTCGGCGGGCTGTCCGACACCGTCGTCAACGAGGTGACCGGGCTGCTGGTGCCGCCGCTGCGGCCGGCCGAACTGGCCCGTGCTGTTCGTCACCTCCTGGTCGATTCGGCTCTGCGCGAGGCTTTCGGCGCGGCCGGGCGGGACCGGGCCTGTGCGCGGTATTCGTGGGAACGGGTGGCCGCCGACACCTCACGGGCCTACGCTCGCGCCGCGTGCGGCGCGGCCCCAGCGCTGCAACGATCTTGCCCGTGACGCCGGCGCTGCGGTACAGCTGTACCGCTCGCGTGGGGAAGGAGTCCTGGTCGTGACCAAGGCAGTGACGCTGCTCGGCACCGGGCTGATGGGGGCCGGCATGGCCCGCAGCCTGCTCCGGGCCGGCCTGGCCGTGACGGTGTGGAACCGCAGCGCGGACAAGGCCCGGCCGCTGGCCGACGACGGCGCGACCGTCGCGGCCGACCCGGTGTCCGCCGTGGCCGGCGCCGACGTCGTCGTGACCATGCTGTTCGACGCCGAATCGGTCGAAGAGGTGATGGCCGAGGCGATCGGATCCCTCAAGCCTGGAGCGGTGTGGGTGCAGAGCGCCACCGTCGGCCTTGACGGCGTGGAAGCTCTCGCCGCGTTGGCAGCCAAGCACAATGTGCCGTTCCTGGACGCGCCGGTGCTGGGCACCCGGCAGCCGGCCGAGGAGGGCAAGCTGATCGTGCTCGCCGGCGGCGACCCGGCGCTGCGCCCGTCGGTGGACCCGGTGTTCGAAGCCATCGGCGCCCGCACCCTGTGGGTCGGGCCGCGCATCGGCGACGGGCACCGGCTCAAGCTGGCCGCCAACTCGTGGGTGCTGTCCCTGACCGCCGGCACCGCGCAGGCCCTGGCCCTGACCCGCAACCAGGGGCTCGACCCGCAGCTGTTCCTCGACCTCATCGCCGGCGGCGGGCTGGACAACCCGTACGCGCAGCTCAAGGGCCGGGCCATGATCGCCGACGAGTTCCCGGCCTCGTTCAGCCTGGACGGCGCGGTCAAGGACGCCGGGCTCATCGCCGCCGCGCTGCGGGCCGCCGGCGCCGATGACCGGCTGATGACCGCCCTGCACCAGCAGTACGGCGCAGCCGCCGAGGCCGGGCACGGCTCCAGCGACATGGCCGCCGTCTTCAAGGCTCACGGGGAGGCGCAGTGAACATCGCCGAGCTGCTCACCGACGGCTTCGACCGGGTGCACGGCGAGGTGCACGAGGCGTTGGGCGGCTTGAGCGCCGACCAGCTGGCGTGGCGGGTCACCCCCGAGGCCAACTCCATCGCCTGGCTGGTGTGGCACCTCACGCGTGTGCAGGACGACCATGTCTCCGAGGTCGCCGGCGTGGCGCAGACGTGGATCGAGGACGGCTGGGTCGGCCGGTTCGCGCTGCCCTTCGCCGAGGACGCCACCGGCTACGGCCATGACTCCGACGACGTCGCCGCCGTGCGGGCCGAGGGCGACCTGCTCGCCGGCTACTTCGACGCCGTCTACGCACGGACCATTGCCTACGTCGCCACGCTGACCGACCCCGACCTCGACCGTGTCGTCGACCGCCGCTGGAATCCGGCGGTGACGCTCGGCGTGCGGCTGGTCAGCGTGCTCGACGACGACATCCAGCACGCCGGCCAGGCCCTGTTCGTTCGGGGCATCCTTTCAGAGTGACCGGCGTCACATCCCCGGTGTGTCGAGCGGTTCGCGGGCCGCTCGACGCGTAGGCAGGAACACGCCGAACGAGGAGGAACCGAGATGGCCCGCAGGATCGTCGCCACCGAGTACGTGAGCCTGGACGGCTTCATGGACGAGCCCGGCGCCTGGTCGATGCCGTACTTCTCCGACGAGGCCGGCGCGTTCAAATGGCAGGAGCTCCAGGAGTCCGAGGCGATGCTGCTGGGCCGGCACACCTACGAGGGCTTCGCGGCGGCATGGCCGACCATGACCGACACCGGCGAGTTCGGCGAGCGCATGAACTCGATGCCCAAGCACGTGCTCTCCCGCACGCTGACCACGCTGACCTGGAACTCCACGCTCGTCGACGGCCTCGACGGCATCCGCAAGCTGGTCGACGGCCAGGGCGGCGACCTGCTGCTGGCCGGCAGCGGTCAGGTCTTCAAGCTGCTGGCCCAGCACGACCTGATCGACGAGTACCGCTTCATGATCTTCCCGGTGATCCTGGGCGACGGCCAGCTCCCGCTGTTCCAGCCCGGGCCGCGACGGGCCCTCAAGCTGGTCGACACCCTCATGCTGCCGCACGGCGTTATCGTGCACAGCTACCAGCGCGCTTCGTGATCCCCAGTTCGGAGGCCGGTCCCCGGTCCGGCCTCGCTGCTGTTCGGGTCGTCAGGTTTTAGGCCACGTCGTCTTTAGGCCACGTTGTCGTGGACGATCTGCTCGTCCATGATCGACACGCAGTCGCAGCCGCCGTCCACCGCGCTGCAGTCCACGATCGCCAAGTGGCGGACCTCGTCCAGGTCCTCGCACATCGGCTCGGTGCACTCCGTGAACTCGGTGGTGTGCACGATCAGCGTGCCGTGACAGTGGTCCAGACCCCGAGTGCAGTTCCCGCACTCCATCGTTACATCCTCCGTGCGATTGACTCTCCCGGTGACTCTTGCTACCACCGCGAGGCCGGAGAGTCTCGCACAACCGCCCGGCGTGTCGTGCCAGGGGGAGGGCGGGTGGCGGCGGGGCGGAGGGTGTATGAGGGGCGGGCGGGACGTGTGGGTGGGTCGTTTGGTTGGCGGCGGGGGATTGAGCAGTCTTCGAGTCGATGCGCCGGGGTGGCGTGATTATTGTTGGGTGGCTCTGGGTGGGATTTCTTGGTTTCTCCGGGTGGATTTTGCGTGGAGCCTCTGGGCGATGGCAGTCGAGGCAAAGAAGCGGGCAGGCTGCGCCTGCCTCGATCGCCGACAGCTTATGCCATCGCCCCCCTCCACGCAAAATCCACCCTCCGAGGTTTGGAGTGGGGGTTGCTTGGGCGGTCGCGCTTTTCAGTGCTGGCGCTTTGGCTGGATTTGGATCCACTTCACCTTTTACCGGCCTCTGTCGCATCCATTTCCCGCTCTTCACTCGGGCTGCCTTCTCGCCACCCTCTTGCTGGCCTTCACTTCAAACCCGGCCTTCCGGCCTCACCCTTCGTTGGCCAGTTCTTCTGCTTTTTCGGGTGCGGTTTCGCTGTGGAGTTGTCAAGGAACGGGTGGTCAGTATTGGTGGGGGTGGGTGGTGTAGTGGCGGCCTTGTGGGGTGTGCCAGTGGAGGGTTCCGTCGGGGTCGAGGGTGGCGGTGTAGTCGCGGTGTTTGAGGTGGTGATGGTGGGCGCAGTAGCCCTTGAGTTGGGTGGCGGTGGTTTTGCCGACCGGCCAGGGAACGGTGTGGTCGAGTTCTTGGATGGGGGTGGTGCAGCCGGGGGCGGTGCACGTGCCGCCGTCGCGGACTTTGATGAACTCGCGGGTGGGGGCGTCGGCCCGGTATTTGTGGGTGGTCATGGAGTCGGCGTGGCGGCGGTTGTCCAGGAGGAGGCCGCGCCAGGGGCCGTGCATGGCCAGTTCGCGGGCGGAGTCGGCGGCGATGGGCCCGTAGCCGTCCAGCAGGCCGGGGTCCTCGGTCAATCCCATCAAGGTCTCCACCGGGATGGTCACATGCACCTGGACCTTGCGGTCGACGCCGTAGCCCAGGAACCGGTCGAGGAAGGCGTCGGCTCGTTTCTGGTCGGTGGTGCGGTCGTCCTTGGCCAGGGCTCGGGCATCCTGAGTCAGGAGGTCGTAGGCCTGGCGGGCGTCGATGGCGGGCAGGATGATGCTGAGCTGGGCCATGCCGTCGGGTAGCGGGGTGAACTCGACCCGCCGGTCCTCGCGGGCCTTCAGGCGGCGCTGGTCGTAGCCGAGAGGGTCGGCCTCAGCGACTGCTTTGGTAGCGCGGCGAGCCAGTTGAGTGCGGGTCAGCTCAGGGGCTACTTCCGCCAGGGCCTCATCCACCTGGGCGACCAGCTCGGGGTCGGTCAGGTGAACCACTCGATCATCCACGGTCTTGAGCCGGCGGGGGTCGATCTCCCCACGCCTCAGTAGCTCCGCGCACTGGGGTAGCCGGTCTAGGACGTCGCTGTATTCTTTCTGACGGACTACCGACTGCTCCGGCTCACGAACGGCCATGGCGATCTCGGCGGTGTCCTCGATCCCGTGTACGAGGCTGAGTTCAACGTAGTGGAGAGCCGCCATGGCCTTGCGGGTCAGAATGAGCAGGGTGAGCTTCTGGTCATCGGTAAGGCTCTCCACGTCCACACCCAGGAGCAGGTCCATCATGACCCCTGAGGGTTCCATGGACTCCAGCTCTCGGGTGATTTCCTTCATGCCTCCAGAATACTCGCACACATGATCGAACTCGACTCACTAATGGGTGAATTCGGAAGGCTTAACCGGCCTACCCCAAGGACGCCCGCCCCTTACCTCGGAGGGTGGATTTTGTGTGGAGGGGGGCGATGGCATAAGCTGTCGGCGATCGAGGCAGGCGCAGCCTGCCCGGTTCTTTGCCTCGATGCCATCGCCCAGAGGCTCCACGCAAAATCCACCCGGAGCAACCCAGAAATCTACCCCCGAACGCCAAGCCGCCCGCCACTCATTACCCCGAACTCACGCACTCCGACTCGACCGCCGCTTGGCCGGAACCTTCTTCTCCGCCGGCTTCTCGACCGGTTTCTCGGCCGGCTTGCGCGTACTGCGGGCCTTGGGGGCCGGCGTCTTCGCCTTCCCCGCAGCCTTCACGCTCGCCTGCAACGCGCTGATCAGATCCACCACCTCCGCCGTCGGCTCAGCCCCCGGCGGCGTGGCGACCTCATCCCCTTCGATCTTGGCGTCGATCAGGTTTTCCAGGGCCTGGCGGTAGCTGTCCTGGTACCGGTCGGGCTCGAACACCGGCTCGGCCAGGGAGTCGATCAACTGCCCGGCCATGGTCAGCTCCTGCTCCCGCACCTGGGGCGGATCCTGTTGCAGGAACGAGAAATCGGGAGTCCGGACCTCGTCGGGCCACAGCATCGTCGACATGGTGAGCACGTCGGCGTGCACCCGGAGCACGGCCAGCACTTCCCGCTGCCGCAGTGCGACCTTGGCGATGGCGACGTGCCCGGACTTGTGCAGGGCGTCCCGCAGCAGCACGTAGGGTTTGACGGCGGACTTCTGCGGTTCCAGGTAGTAGGCCTTGTCGAAGAACAGCGGGTCGATCGCGGCCAGCGGCACGAATTCGAGCACGTCGATGGTCTTCTGGGTGGGCAGCGGCAGGCTGGACAGCTCAGCGTCGGTGAGCACGACCATGCGCCCGTCGTCGAGCTCGTAGCCCTTGGCGATCTCGGCGTACGGCACTTCGGCGTCCTCAACGGAGCAGTACCGCTTGTACTGGATCCGTCCGCCGTCGGCCTCGTGCACCTGCCGCAGCGTGACGCCCTTGTTCTCGGTCGCGGCGTACAGGTTGATCGGGATGGCGACCAGCCCGAAGGCCACCGTGCCCTTCCACATCGCCCGCATGGCGCTCACCCCTCCCAGGCCCGGTGACCTGCGTGTACCCCATGGTGAGCGATCTCAACGGCCAGCGCCACAGTGAACGAGGCGGCCCGGGCGAACGGGTGTGCGAAACGTGCGGGGCCACGCGGGAACCGCCGGGATCAAACCCGGCGGTTCCCGCGGGGGGCTCAGGCGTAGACCTGGAACTCCGAGACCTGGCCGGCGGGCCAGCCGGTGTTGGCGGTGAAGGTCAGCCGCAGGTAGCGCCGGCTGCCCGCGGGCACGGGGATGGTGACGGTGTTGCCGGTGTTGGAGTCGAAGGTGTAGCCGGCGGAGCCGACGAGCGTGCTGAAGGTGCTGCCGTCGGTGGAGCCGGCGACGGTGAGGGTCTGGGTGCGAGCGCCCCAGGCGGACAGTGGCGGCAGGGCGAGCACGATGCGGCTCACCGGGGTCGATGCGCCGAGGTCGACCTGAAGCCATTGCGGGAACGCGTTGTTAGCGCTTTCCCAGTAGGTCCCGGAGTTGCCGTCGACGGCGTTGCCGGAGGCGTAGACCTGGGTGTGGCTGGACTCGGCGGTGGGCCGGTTCAGCGCCAGGTTGGTGCTTCCGCCGGCGTCGGTGGTGACGGAGGCGGCGGCCGAGGCGGGGGAGGAGTTGCCGGCGGCGTCCTGGGCGGTGACGGTGAAACTGTACGTTGTGGACGGTGTCAGGCCGTTGGCGGTGAAGGACGTTGACGCCGTGGTGCCGACCTGGGAGCCGTTGGCGAAGATCCGGTAGCCGGTGACGCCGACGTTGTCGGTGGCGGCGGTCCAGGCCAGGGTGGCCGAGGTGGCGGTGTGCGCGGTGGCGTGCAGTCCACTGGGGACGGACGGGGCCTGGGTGTCGCCGCCGCCGACCATCGGCGGGGTCGGACGGGTTGCCGTCAAAGCGATCTGGCCCTTGAGCATGCGGCCGCCGTCGCCGGTGAGCCGCAGGTAGTAGTCGGACGAGCACGGGGTGCCGTCCTCGTCCAGGGCGAGCATGCCGGAGTTGGTCGGTGTGGTCGCGGAGCTCTCGGCCGACTTGGCGATCTGGTTGCCCTCGGTGAACTCGTCGAACATGGAGATGTAGATGCCCTGCGCACCGACGCGGACCATGTTGTAGAACTGGTGCCACATGAAGTCGCCGTGCGCCCGCTGCCGACCGGACACGTCGCCGGGCAGCACGCAGGGCTGGTAGTCGATGCCGTGGCTATTGCAGTCGGCTTGGTCGCCGACGTTGATGGTGTTGTAGATGTTGTCGGAGTCGCCGATGTTGCCGATGGCGCCGACCATCCACGGCGAGATCATGTTGAACGCGTGGTAGGTGTCGATGAACCCGGTCCGGGTGCCGGCCCCGCCGACCCGCCATTCCCTTGGCACGCCGCCCATCACGTAACAACCCTGGCCCTTGAACCAGTTGATGACGTCCAGGCAGGTCGCGGCGTCCCAGGTGTGGTTGTTGTCGTTGAAGCCGAAGCCCCAGATGCCGACCACCGGCTTGCCGTTCTGCCGCGCGTACATCGGCGACGCCGTGTACGCGGACATCTTGGCGGTCCAGTCGGCCTTCATCTCCGACTGCATGTTCGTCCAGCCGGTGGCGTCGTACATGATGTAGAACTTCACGCCGTGGGCCTCGGCCGACGTGCGCACCTTGGCGGTCACCGCGTCGCGGGTCGGGCCCTCGCTGCCGTTGGGGTTGAAGCGTTGCAGCGCCGCGGTGTCGCAGCCGTACTGGCTCATCCAGGCGAAGTGGGTGTCCACGGTCTGCGCGTCGTACTGGGAGAACAGGGTGGCCGGCTGACCGTTGCCGAGGTTCGAGTACGCCGTCTGGTAGCCCTTGCTGAACTCGCGCATGTCCGGCCAGGCCTTGATGTTGTTGTTGTTCGTCGGCGACGGGGTCTGACTGGCGTCCTGGCTCCAGTGCCACCAGGTGTTGATCGGCGCGCCGTCGCCGATGCAGGCGTACCAGCCCTGGTAGCCGACGGTTATCTTGCCGACGACATCACCGGCCGGGCTGGCCGCGCCGGCCTGGCTGGTGCTCAGGGGGAGGGCCGCCAGCGCGGTGACCGCGGCGGTGGAGCCTAGGAACGTCCTGCGGGAGATGGTCACGGGTGTTCCTCTCGTCCGTCATTGCACGAGATGGGCAGGGACCTCGAACTGTAGGCAGAACGACAGGGGAGAGCAAGATATGCATAGAGATGCGCAAACTTTCAACGATCATGCGTAGATTAGTGTTGTACTACCGGAGCTGGATCGCGCGGGCGCGGTACTGATTATTCGGCCCGGTAGCGTGCCAGGCGTGATCAAGACCGTGGCGTTGGTGCACGTCAGGAACTCGACGGTGCTGCTGGTCCGCTCGCACGGGCGCAAGGCGTTCTACCTGCCCGGCGGCAAGTACGAGCCGGGGGAGACGGACCTGGCCGCGCTGACCCGGGAAGTGGCCGAGGAGATCGGCTGCCGGCTGCGGCCGGAGACGGTGCGCCGGCACGGCGTCTTCGAGGGCGACGCCCACGACCAGCCGCCGGGCACGCAGGTGCAGATCAACTGCTACGAGGGGGAGTTCGACGGCGAGCCGGCGGCCTGCTCGGAGATCGAGGAGTGCGGCTACTACACGTACGCCGAGTACACGGCGATGGCCGAGACGGCGCCGGTCGTCCACGCCATCGTGGACGACCTGCACCGCCACAAAAGGATCTAAACGCGCAAGGCGATGCCGGCCTCGCCGGTGTGCACCTGGAACGTCAGCGACTCCTGGAAGTACAGCTCGATGCTCTGGGCGTCGTGCGAGGAGTAGCCGATGGACAGGTCCTGCCCGAGGTGCAGCTCGTAGTCGCCGCCGCGGGCCGACAGCAGGAACGCGCCGTCGATGGCCGGGGCCCAGATGATGTCGCCGCCGTGGATGACCCGCGACAGGTGCTCCCGGATCGGGTAGCCGTGGTCGGTGGTCTCCTCGACGGCGGTGTAGGCGTCGGCCGACAGCAGCAGGCTGTACGGCCCATCGACGCCGGCCAGCCGCAGCGCGCTCAGCGCCTGCGCGACGACGTTCGGGTACTCGCGGACGTCCGAGGGCAGCGCCAGCGCCTCGTTGGTGGTGGCGGCCCGCACGCCGTCGATGCCCGCGCCGGACAGGCCCTCGAAGATGGCCCGGTCCTCGACGAAGGCGATCCGCTTGGCCGCCTCCTTCACCGGATCCCAGTCGGCGTCCTTGGCCCCGCGCTCCACGTCGTCCACGGCGGCCCGGCTGACCGTGAACGGCACCCGGATCTCCACGATCGGCTGCACCTCACGGCGGCGCAGCCGCACGCCCTCGGCCGCCGACTCCAGCTCACTCAGGTGACCGGTGCCGACCGCGGACAGGGTCTCGCCGGCCGGCCCGGACAGGTCGACCACGCGGCGGCCGGCCACGTGCCGGGTGAACGTGCGGCGCGCCTCGGCCTCGATGTCGGCCCACGCCGACTCGGAGATCGGCGCGAGCTCCCGGTGCAGGTTGTTCACGGTGTTCCTTTCAGGCTGCCGACGCGGAGCGAGACTGTCACACGTTCAGCGGGCTCCTCGTCCTGTGCTTGCTCGGATTCCGGCGGGTCCTCGAGGAAATCGGCCGTGGGCACGAAGAACAGCGTGCCGGTGACGGCGGTGGAGAAGTCCAGCACCCGGTCGGTGTTGCCCTCGGGCCGGCCGATGAACATGTTGCGCAGCATCTGCTCGATCACGCCGGGATCGGCGGCGTAGCCGATGAAGTAGGTGCCGTACTCGGCGCTGCCGACCCGCCCGAACGGCATGTTGTCCCGCAGGATCTGCCGTTCCTCGCCGTTGTCGTCGGTGACGGTGTTCAGCGCGACGTGGGAGTCGGCCGGCTTCACGTCGTCGGCCAGTTCCAGGTCGGCCAGCTTGGTGCGGCCGATCACCCGCTCCTGCTCCTCGATCGACAGCCGGTTCCAGGAGGTCATGTCGTGCAGGTACTTCTGCACGATCACGTAGCTGCCGCCGGCGAAGTCCGGGTCCTCGTCGCCGATCGTCACCGCCGCCGCGGCCGCGCCGCCGGTCGGGTTCTCGGTGCCGTCGACGAAGCCCAGCAGGTCGCGCCGGTCCCAGTACTTGAAGCCGTGCACCTCGTCGACCACGGTGATCGCCCCGTCGAGCCGGGTGGTCAGGTGCTCGGCCAGCTCGAAGCACAGGTCCATGCGCATGGCCCGGATGTGGAACAGCAGGTCGCCGGGTGTGGACGGCGCGGTGTGCCGGTCGCCGACGAGTTCGGTGAACGGGTGCAGGCCGGCGGGCCGCCCGACGCCCGGGTAGATCCGGTCCCAGGCCGACGAGCCGACGCCCACCACGCAGGTGAGCCCGCCGTCGGCGATCCGGAAACCCACCGACCGGGTGAGGCCGGCGACGTCGGCGAGCAGGTCGCGGACCGCCTCCTCGCCGCCGTCGCCGACCGTGGCCACCAGGAAGATGGCCGCCTCGGTCAGCGGCGTCAGCACTGCCTGCGGCTCCGCACTCGCCATGCTCGCGATCTTAGGCACAGACCCGACGCCCGGGCACCCCGGCGAGTCCCGCTCTCGGGCAACTGAATGTCGAGTTCCGGAAGTCGACACATGGCTGCCTGAGAGCGGGACTCGCGGGAACTATGCGTTTACCCAGTCTGGATGGCGTATGAGTGATCGCGGGTAGGCAACCATGGGCACGCACAAGCACTGGGGTGGCTTGACCAGATGTCACGAACGCGGGGGCGGTCGTCCCCGGATGTGCCCGCGCCGGTGTAGCCAGTCTCTAGTCGTGGAGGCAAGGGTGAACCAGGTCAGCACGCTCGACCGTTTCCGGACCGACCTCGACCGCGTCCGCCGCCGGGCCGACCGGCAGTTGTCCGCGCTGTTCGATCGCGCCATCGCCGAGGAATCCGGACCCAGCCGGTACGGGCTGTCCGAGTTACGAGGCATGGCCCTGGCCGGCGGCAAACGGATCCGACCGGCCTTCGTGCACTGGGCCTTCGTCGCCGGCGGCGGGGATCCCGACGACAACCGCGCCATCGACGCCGGCTCGGTGCTGGAGCTGCTGCACGTCTTCGCGCTCGTGCACGACGACGTGATGGACGAGTCGCCGACCCGCCGCGGCCTGCCGACGCTGCAGGTCACGTTTGCCGACCGGCACCGCGCCCTGGGGATGCGCGGCTGCCCCGAGCGCTACGGCGAGAACATGGCGATCCTGTTGGGGGACTTCGCTTTCCTGCTGTGCACGGAGCTGGCCGCGATGCTGCCCCGGCCGGCCATGCGCACCTTCTACCGGGCCGCCACCCAGCTGATGCACGGCCAGTACCTGGACCTGGAGACGACCGCCACCGGCGAGTTCGACGGCGAGACCGCGGCCCGCACCGCGCGGCTGAAGACCGGTAGCTACACCGTGGAGGGCCCGCTGCTGATTGGCGCCGCGCTGGCCCCGCGGGGCCGGGAAATCCAGTCCGCGCTTGAGGTTTACGGCCGGGCGGTGGGCCAGGCCTTCCAGCTGTGTGACGACCTGCTGGACGTGTTCGGCGAGGAGGCCGAGACCGGCAAGCCGGTGGGCGGCGACATCACGCACCACAAGGCGACGCGCCTGCTGGACATCGCCCGCACCCGCGCCGTCGGCCGCGACCGCGAGCTGCTGAACCGGTTGGCGGACCAGCCGGTCGACCTGGCCACGATGCGTTCGCTGCTGACCCGCACCGGGGCCGTGGACGAGCTGGAGTACACCATCGACGCCCTGGTGACCGAGGCGGTCGAGGCCCTGTACGAGGCGCCGATGGCGGCATCCGGGCGTGAGTCGCTGATCGACGCCGCGCATTTCGCGGGCCGCCGGAAGGCCTGATCAGCCCCGGTGGCCCTCGGCTGGCGGGCCGAGGGCCACCGGCCTCACCCCGTCACGGCCGGCGAGGACGCGCCGGCGGCCAGCCGTCGGGGCGGGCCGGAGCCGTCCGCCGGGACCGCCCACACCGCGTTGTCCAGTCCATAGAGGACGGTGTGGTCGTCCTGCCAGAGGGCTTGGTCGTCCACGCTGCGGGTCTCGGCGAGCTCGGTCTCGCGCAGCGTGGCCAGGTCGAGGACGGACAGCCGCCAGACGCCGTCGCTGATCTTCTTCTTGAACGCCACCCGCGAGCCGTCCGGGGACAGCGACGGGCATTCGACGTTCTCCCGCAGGGCTTTCCCACGGTAGTGGGCGTAGTCGCCCTCGATCAGATAGGTCTTGCCCCGGCTGCCGAGGGTGGCGTAGAACCGGTTGCCGTCCGGGGCGAAGGTGAGGCCCCAGTAGTTGACGTCGGAGGCGGTGTACCGGCTGCCGTCGACGAACACCGCCAGTTCCTCGACCGTCTTGACCAGGGTGCCGGTCGCCACCTCGTATATCCCGGCCCGAGTGGAGAAACCCGTTGCCGCGTAGGAGTCCCCGGTGACGAACAGCGTCCAGTAGACGAGCTTGCCGTCCGGGGACACGCGGGCGCGGCTCGGCGTGCCGGGCAGGGTCTCGGTGTGGCGGACGTTGAGGTGGTCGTCCAGGACGATCACGTCGGTCAGCGCCGGGAGCGTGCCCGGCCGCACGGCCAGGCACACCGCGGTCCGCGCCGCCACCGCGAACCGATCGCACTTCAGGCCGCTGACCTGGGGCTTCGCCCCGGGGTTGGCCAGCGGGGCGGCGGCGATGCGGCCGGTGGAGACGTCGCGGTACAGGAGTTGGCCGGGGGCCAGGGTGAGCTGCGCGGCCGGCACCGCATCCGCGGTGTGGGGCCGGGCGCTGACCGTGTACACGACGGCCGCGACGACCAGGAGCACGGTGCCGGCGACGGCAAGGATGATCTTCTTCATGATGTGCGCACCGGCCTCACGAATGCGGCGGCGAGGGCAACCGCGGCCAGGCCGGCCGCGGCGACGAGCACAGCGGGCTTCAGGTCCCACAGCGTCCAGGAAAGTCCGAACAGGACGGACGAGAGCATGCGCGCCACCGCCTGCCCGGTCTGGACCACGGCCAGTCCGGTGGCCCGCAGGTCTTGCGGCACAAGGGGTCCGGCCGCGGCCATGAGCACGCCATCGGTGGCCGCGTAGAACACCCCGTGCAGGCCTAGGGCGAGCACGGCGAGCCAGAAGCCGGCCTGGGGACCACACAACAGAACCAGCGCCAGACACAGGGCGGCGTGGCCGCCGAGGAACACCGGCCACCGGCCGATCCGGTCGGCCAGCCGGCCGAGCGGCACGGCCAGCAGCAGGTAGACCCCGGCCGTTCCCAATGGCAGGAGCGGGAAGTACGTCGCCGCCACGTCCCACTGTCGCTGCAGGACGAGGTAGACGAACGAGTCGCCGACCGTGACCAGGCCCAGCAGCGCCGCCCACCACGTGACGCGCCGGAAGTCCTTGGCCCGTAACAGGTTGGCTGCCGCCCGCAGCGACACCGCGGCCCGGTCCATCGAGCCGGGGCGGTCGCGGACGAACAGCGCCAGCAGCAGCACCGCGATCCCGGCGACGCAGAAGCTGGTGAAGAACACCGAGCTGTAGTCGCCGAAACTCAGCGCCAGCACCGCCATCGCCACCAGTGGCCCGAGGAACGCGCCAACGGTGTCCAGGGCGCGGTGCACCCCGAACGACCGCCCGAGCGTCCCGGGCTCACTGCTGAGCGAGATCAGCGCATCCCTCGGCGCGGTGCGGAGTCCCTTGCCGGTGCGGTCGGCGGCGAGCACGACGCCGATCGCCGCGACCGAGGAGCCGGCCGCGATCAGCCCGAGCTTGCACACCGCGGACAAGCCGTACCCGAACCCGGCGACCGCCTTGAGCCGGCGCCACCGGTCGGCGAGATGGCCGCCGAGCACCCGCACGACCGCGGTCGCGCCGGCGTAGAGCCCGTCCAGCAACCCGAACTGCAACGGGTTCAAACCCAGGCCCAGCACCAGGTAGAGCGGGAGGACGGCGGTGACCATCTCCGACGACACGTCGGTGACCAGACTGACCAGCCCGAGCGCCACCACGTTGGCGGCGACCCGCCGCAGCGCCGGTTTCCGCTCCGTCCCGGCCGCCAGGTCCGAGGCACGGCTTGTCGCGATGTACATGCCGGCTCCTCCCTAGTGGCAGGTGTAGGTCGGGCTGCTGTCCAGCGTCTTGCCGTCGACGCCGATCAGCTGCGTCTGGAACGTGGAGTCCGTCATCGACAGCTTCAGGACGCCGTAGGTCTTCAGCAGCTTCGCGGTGGTCGGGTGCTTGGCGCTGAGGTCGTAGAGGTTGGCGCCGCCGGAGCCGCCGACGATCTCGACCGGGCCTGCCGCGTCGGCCTTGCCGCTGGCGTTCTGCGGGACGAACCGCTCGTAGTCGTGGTCGTGGCCGTTGAGCACCAGGTCGACCTTGTTGTCCACCATGATGTTCCACAGCTGGACGCTGTCCTTGTTGTCGCCGTGGTCGCCGGAGCTCCACCTCGGGTGGTGGTAGTAGGCGGCCACACAGCCCTTGGTGTTCTTGGCCAGGTCCTGCTTCAGCCAGGCGATCTGGTCGGCTCCGCTGTCGTCCGGGGCGAAGTCGTCGTGCGTCATGTAGGCGGTGGAGTCCAGCGCGATGAAGTGCCAGTTGCCCATGTCCCAGCTGTAGTAGCGCTGGCCGTTCGGCTTGGCGACGGACCCGAAGTACGTGTCGTAGCCGTTGTACTTCGGCTCGTCGTAGGTGTCGTGGTTGCCGGGCACGGGATGGGTGATGCTCCTGAACTTGCCCCACGTCTTGTCGTAGTAGTTCCGGTAGTCCGACAGGTGCGCGTCGTCGTACTGGTTGTCGCCCATGGTGATCAGCGCCGCCGGCCTCATCTGGTCGACCAGCTTGGCCGTCTTGACGTGCACGCAGTTCGAGTCGCTGGCGGTGCACTGCTCGGCGATGTCGCCGGCCGCGGCGAGGACGAACGCCCCGCTGCCGCCGGCCTTGGTCCGCACCGTGATCGGCGCGCTGGCCGGCGACACGTTGCCGGCGGTGTCCCGGGACCGCACGGCGTAGGTGTACGTCGTGTCGGACGCCAGCGCGATGTCGCTGTAGGTCGGGTCCTCGCTGCTGGCCACGACCGCGCCGTTGCGCAGGATGTCGTAGCCCGCGACGGCGACGTTGTCGGTGGCGGCGTTCCAGGACAGGGCGACGCTGGTGGCGCTGGTCTGGCCGGCGGTGAGGCCGGTCGGCGTGGTCGGCGCCTGGGTGTCGCCGGCGGAGTCGGCGACGCCGAAGACCTGCATCTCGTAGAAGGAGTAGCCGTAGCTGGTGGCCCGGGCCAGGCCGACGAAGCGCACGTAGCGGCCGTGGCCGGACAGACCGGTGAGGTCGTCGGTCTTGCCGTCGCCACTGTCGACGGCGGTGACAGTGGTGAAGTTGGTGCCGTCGTCGGAGACCTCGATCCGGTACTGCTTGGCGTAGGCGGCTTCCCAGTTGATCACCACGCGGTGCACGGTGGCGGCCTGGCCCAGGTCGACGCGCAGCCACTGCGGGTCGGCGCCCGCGACGCTGGCCCAGCGGGTGCCGGTGGTGTTGCCGTCGACGGCCTTCGAGCCGGCGTACGAGGAACTCTCCACGGTCGAGGTGGCGACCGGTTTTCCCTGGGAGAGCAGCACATCGGCGGACGGGCTGGCGCCGGCCGCGACGAAGGCCGCGGGTAACAGCAACACCGCGGCGAGGACAGGGGCTAACCGGCCGAGTGGCCGTAGGCGGGTGGACGACACGTCGCGCTCCTTCAGGGGCCTTGGCGGGGGCGGGCGGCGGACGACGCAGATGAACTTCGGGTAAACGGTTAAGAAACTTTCCTAACTAGCAGCTGACTGTAGGAGCAGTCACCGATGTCTGACAAGACGTGACTTTGACCTTGAATCGGTCAAGACGGGCAATCGGGTGAACGGAGTGCTGCTCGCCTTTGTCGCGGCGCTGCTCGTGCGGGGTCGGACCCCGGCGGTCGCCGGGGTGGGAGCGCTTTCCTGGCATCCCTGCGAAGAAGACTCCATTGCGGACTGTGCAACGCTCACCCTTCCGGTCGACCGGGCGGATCCCGCCACCCTGCCGATCCGCCCGCCGCTGGGCAGCGCGCGGATCAGCCATAGGGATTGAGTCTCGGCGGCCCGACGTGGGCCGCCGAGACTAGATCAGGCGGAGTCGGTTGCCTCCTGCCAGGTGTCGCCGATTCGCATCCCGACGCCGTGCTCGCCGTACGCCGGCCAGCCGGGGGCGCCGGTCATCGCGAATCGGACCCATGCGCCGTGCATCCGCCGGGCGAGGTCCGGGGGCGGCACGGCGGTGCCGAAGAGCTTGCCGTGGCCGGACAACGTGGGCAGGTGCGGGAGGTCGAACACGAATGGCAGCTCCATGACGTGTGCGGCCCCGAGCTCCGAGGACTGCCAGGTGAACTCGTACCGGTAGGTGTTGTGCGGCGGGTGGGCCCGTGCCAGGGCCCGGGTGCCCGAACCGAACAGTCCCTCGGTCAGCAGGGCGGCCCGGATCTCCCTCGCCGACGCGTCCGGCCGCGTCTGCCGGTGCGCGGCGACCGTCTTCGCCGGCTCGGGAGACATCATCGCGGCGGTGTCATGCACGTCCTTCCAAGTGGTGGCACCGGAAATCACGTAGAGCCTGCCCTCGTCGCTGTTGGTGCCGAGCAGGAGATCGACCCCCTCGGCCCGGCCACGGGCCAAGGCGGCCGCCGGCTGCTCGTCGGCGACAACGCTGAACGGGCTGAGTCCCATCAGCGGGTCCGGCGTGCCGTCGACGGTCAGATCGAGTCCGGCCAGTGCCGAACAGGCCGACACCAGATCGGCGTCCGACATCGCGGCGAGGGCGGTGGCGGTGCCGGGCACGCCGAGCCGCAGTGCGAGTTGTCGCGTGACGAGCTTCGCCTGGTTCCGGCTGAACGCCCCGGTGCCGCTGCCGCTTTGCAGGATCGCGCGGCGAACGAGGCCGTCCACCCGAGGATCGGCCAGCAGTGCGGCGATCAGGGTCGCCCCCGCGGACTGGCCGAACACCGTGACGTTCGTGGGGTCGCCGCCGAACGCGGTGATGTTGCGGCTGACCCATCGCAGCGCCGCCAGCACGTCGAGCAGGCCGCGATTGTCGGGTGCGTCGGGCAGGTGCAGGAACCCGGCCACGTTCAGCCGGTAGTTGACGGTGACCAGCACGACGCCGTCCCGGGCGAAGGCGGTTCCGTCGTAGAGTGGGCTGCGCGTCGAACCGGCGGAAAACCCGCCCCCGTGCACGAAAACCATCACGGGCAGGTCAGCGTGACGGCCGGCCGGCGTCCATACATCGACGGACAGGTACTCCTCGCCCGGAACCCAACCCGACCCGAAGTACGGCGACATGTCGAGCTCACCGAACGCGCCGCGTTGTGGTTGCGGTGCGGTGGGTCCCGGCACCGTGGCATCCCGGACGTCTGGCCAGCGTGCCGGCGGTTGCGGTGCCGCGAACCGGCCGGGCCCCTGAGGTGCGGCGGCATACGGAATCGCGTGGAACACGGCGACATCGTCGGACACACGCCCGCGCACTGCGCCCGAGTCGAGGGCGACTTCCCAGTGGGACAAGGACATCACTCGTCCCCGGTCCGCTCCGGCGCTGAGAACGGTGCCCAGTCCCGCAAGGCGAACCCCGCGCCTTCCGCACGCACGCGTACCCCGCCGCCACCGCCGAGGTGCGCGGGAAAGACCAGTGAATGCTCGTCGGCCGCACGGGCCAGCAGATCCCGGCGCGTCGCCCGCGCCTGCTCGGGGTCTTCGCAGAAGCAGCTGTTCACGTCCGGGTGGAGGAACTGCAGCGGGCTGTGCACCAGATCACCCACGAACATGGCCCGGGTTCCCGCCGACTCGACCAGGACGACCGACGAGCCCGGCGTGTGCCCGGGCGCCGCGGCCAACCGAATGCCGTCATCGATCACGTGCTCGCCCTCCCACAGGTCGACCAACCCGGCCCGGTGCACCGGTGCGACGCTGTCCTCGAAGACGTTCTGGTTGTGCGAGCCGCCGGCCGGGACGTGCCCGCCGGCCGGGTTCCAGTACTCGAAGTCCCGCGCCGGCATGAGATAGCGGGCGTTGGGGAAGGTCGGTACCCACTCCCGCCCCGCCAGCACGGTGTTCCACCCGACGTGGTCGTTGTGCAGGTGGGTGTTGACGACGATGTCCACCTCCTCCGGGCGCACCCCGGCCGCGGCCAGGTCGGCGAGGAAGTTCGAGCGGCGGTGCCCCCACAACGGGACGTACGGCCGCTCCTTGCCGTTGCCGACCCCGGTGTCGATGAGAATCGTCCGGCCCTGGCTGCGCAGCACCCACGTCTGGATCGCGGACCGCACCATGCCCGCGTCGTTGTCGAGGAAGTGCGGCACGAGCCAGCTTTCGTTGTCCTGCCACATCGACGGGGTGCTGTCGGGGAAGAACGTCTCGGGCGTGAGCTCCACGGAGCCGAAGAACTCCGGGACACGGGTGAGGGTGACGGAGCCAAGATCGATCGGTGACATGGGCGAGTTCTGCTTCTTTCTGAACGGTGGGAAAAGCCCGCGGCAGCGGACTCGTCCACCCTCGTCCCGGATGCTCGGGCCCAGCCAGACCAGCGTTGTCCTACCACCGGCATGGTCAGGCTCGGCCTCGGCCACGCGTCGCATACTGGACGTCATGAGCGGAACGGGTCGGCTGGCCGAGTACCTACAGGCATGCCGGTCGCGTCTGCGGCCGGAGGACGTCGGCCTCGGCACCTACGGCGAGCGGCGCCGGGTGCCCGGACTGCGCCGCGAGGAGGTCGCGGGCCTCGCCGGGGTCAGCACGTCGTACTACGTCCGGCTGGAGCAGGGCCAGTCGTTGAACGCCTCGACCGAGGTCATCGACGGCATTGCCCGGGCACTGCGGCTCGACCCCGACGAGCACGAGCACCTGCGCGCCCTGGCCCGGCCGCCGCGACAATCGGCCGCGCCACGGCCGCCGGCCGAACGGGTCGCGCCCGCCACGGCGGAACTGATGGCCGCCCTGGGCGACGTGCCGGCGGTCCTGCTGGGGCGGCGCAACGACGTGCTCGCCTGGAATCCGCTCGGCCATGCCCTGTTCGCCGGACATCTCGACCCCGACTCTCCCTCGCGCCCGCAGGAACGTCCGAACATGGCCCGGCTGGTCTTCCGCGACGCGCACACCCGCGAGCTCTATCCACAATGGACAGCCAAGGCCCGCGCGGTGGTCGGCAACCTCCGGCTGGTCGCCGGCCGTCACCCGGAGGACCGTGAACTCAACACGCTCATCGGCGAACTGGTCACCAGCAGCCCCGAGTTCGCGACCATGTGGGCGGATCACCGGGTGCGCACGTGCAGCACCGCCGGGCACCGGATGCGTCATCCGCTGGTCGGAGACCTCACGGTGAACCAGCAGCCGCTCCTGCTCGCCCACGCCCCGGAGCACACGTTGACGATCGTCACCGCGGAGCCGGACTCACCATCACAGGCGGCACTCGACCTGCTCGCGCGGGCAGTGTCGGAGGGACGGCCCCGCAGTGCGGGAAACCCCTGACGCTAGCGGGTCATGCCTGTTCCGCTGGACCTGGCGGCAGGTCACGTCTGCGGCAGAACTCGCCCAGTGACGGCTCCATGAGATCGAAGATTCGTGGGGCGGTCGTGGCCAGTTCGGCGAAGACCGCGTCGCGTGGTTCACCGGCCAGCACGCGCCTGCTGGTTTCGGTGAACAACGCGCGATGCACCGACGCGAGCTGAGTGGCGATGACCCGCAGCCGGAGACTGTCTTCGCCGGTCTCGGCCGCGATGGCATCGCCCAGGGCGCGCTCTCGCAGGTCGGCGATCTCGCGGGCGCGATGGGTCAGTACCCGGCTGTCGTCGACGATCCGGGCGAAGACGGCGCCGGGCGGGCCGAGCGTGACATCGCCCGCGGCGATCCGGTGCGTGCAGTCACGGCGGATCGCGGTCAGCATGCTCTCCCCGCGAGCACGCGCGGCGACGGCGTCGGCGAGGCTGCGGATGGTCGCCTCGGCCTGGTCGAAGACCAGGTCCTCCTTGCGTGGGAAGTAGTTCGTCACGGTCATCTTCGACACCCCGGCCGCGTCGGCGATCTGCGGGATCGTGACCTCGTCGAAGCCTCGCTCCGCGAACAGGGTCATCGCGGCCGTGGACAGGGTGTCCCGGGTTCGCTGCTTGCGCTGGTGACGTAGCCCACTCGCCATGGGCACATCCTACTGCTGATCTTGATCCGACATAAACTTATGCTAGACATAAGTTTAGGCGCCTCGTCGGGGTGCCGCGAACAGGAAGGCCATCGAGATGAAGGCAGCCGTGGTCCACGAGTGGGGGCACACTCCAGTCCTGGAGGACTTCGAGACCCCTGAAGCAGGCGAAGGCGAGGTCCGGGTCGCGGTGACGGCCTCGGCACTGACCAACTTCACCAAGCTGCGCGCGGCCGGAAAGCACTACAGCGCCGCCACCCCGCCCCCGTTCATCCCGGGGATCGACGGCATCGGGCGAAGCGAGGACGGACGCCGTGTCTACTTCCTGTTCCCCCGCGCACCGTTTGGCGGCCTGGCCGAGGCTGCGGTCGTCCCATCGTCCCGGTGTGTCCCGGTCCCCGACGGGGTCGATGACATCACGCTGGCGGCGATCGCGGACCCCGGGATGTCGTCGTGGGCTGCACTGGAGGTGCGCGCGAAACTGACACCCGGTGAAACCGTCCTGATCAACGGCGCCACCGGGACGGCCGGCGGGCTCGCGGTGCAGATCGCCAAGCACCTGGGAGCCAGCACGGTCATCGTCACCGGCCGACGCCGCGACGCGTTGGAGCCCCTGCTCGACCACGGTGCCGACGAGATCATCGAACTGGCCGAGGGTGAACCGCTGCACGCGGCCTTGCGCGCCGCCTTTCAACGCGGCGTGGACATCGTGCTCGACTACCTGTGGGGCGGCAGCGCCGAAAGCATCCTCGCCGCGGCAGGCGCCGGTCGCGCCGATCGCCCGATGCGGTTCATCCAGATCGGAACTGCCAGCGCGCGCACCATCACCGTGCCCGGTGACCTGCTGCATTCCTCCGCCATCGAGATCATGGGAAGCGGCGTCGGCAGCGTCCACCCCACCGCGATCATGGGCATTCTGGGCAGGCTGATGAACGCGGCGCCGGCTGCCGGTTTTCACGTCGCCACACGAGCTTTTTCGCTCACCGAGGTTGGGGACGCCTGGTCGGTCGAGGCCCGCACGCCACGCGTCGTGGTGACGATGAACCGGTGATCGGTCCTGCACCTGACCGAAAACGGTGGGATTGCCCACCCGATGGCCACACCTTGGCCGGCACCGGTTCCGTGACCGGTTCCAGACAAGTCGCCCCGACCCTCTTGTCTGGCGCGTGACCACGTCGTACCACTGGTTTGACGTGGTCGCGGCAGGCAAGGGGGCCTCATGCGGAAACTGCGAAGAGTGTTGGCGGTCGGCGCTGTGCTCGTGCTCGGCACGGCCGTCCCGGGCGCGGCGGCGGCCGCGCCGGCGAATGGTCCGAACCCGGCGTGCCCCTGGGTGGGCTCGCACGCGCCGATCGGCGCCAAGGTGGCGCAGGTGCTCGGACAGATGACCCTCGACGAGAAGATCGCCATGGTGCACGGGGCGGCCGGCTCCGCCTACGTCGGCTACGTGCCCGGCGACGCCCGGCTGTGCATTCCCGCGCTGAAGATGCAGGACGGGCCGGTCGGCGTCCGAATGCCCGACACCACCCAGCTGCCCGCCGCCAGCGACCTCGCGGCGACCTTCGACCCCTCGCTGGCGCACAGCTACGGCAAGGTGATCGGGTCGGAGGACAAGGCCAAGGGCGTCGACGTCGACCTCGGGCCGACCGTGAACATCGTCCGCGACCCGCGCTGGGGCCGGGCTTTCGAGAGCTACAGCGAGGATCCGTACCTCACCGGCCAGATCGGCGCCGCCGACATCCAGGGCGTGCAGTCCCAGGGGGTGATGGCGCAGGTCAAGCACTACGCCGTCTACAACCAGGAGACCAACCGCAACACCGTGTCCGACAACGCGATCGTCGACGACCGGACCGTGCACGAGGTCTACACCGCCGCCTTCGGCGCGATCATCGACCAGGCCCGGCCCTCGTCGGCGATGTGCTCCTACTCGTCGATCAACGGCGTCTACGCCTGTGAGAACACGTATCTGAACAACATCCTGAAGAACCAGTTCGGCTTCGACGGCTTCATCACCTCCGACTGGGGCGGCACGCACAGCACGGCCGCCTCGGCCAACGCCGGCATGGACATGGAGATGCCCGACGACACCTACTTCGGCGCGGCGCTGAAGACCGCCGTGCAGAACGGAAAGGTGCCGCAGTCCCGGGTGGACGACATGGTCGCGCGGATCATGCGCGAGGAGTTCCGGTTCGGGCTGTTCGACCACCCGTCGCCGGACACCCCGGGCGCGGTCGCGTCGACGCCGGCCAATGTGGCCACCGCGCGGAAGATCGCCGAGGACGGCGCGGTGCTGCTGAAGAACCAGGACAGCCTGCTTCCGTTGGACGCCAAGAAGGTGCACTCGATCGCCGTGATCGGCGACGGGGCCGGCGAGCACGCCGTCACCGGTGGCGGCGGCAGCGCGGCCGTCGCCGGCACGGGGACCGTCACGCCGTTCGACGGCATCAAGACCCGTGCCGGTTCCGGCGTCGACGTCCAGTACGCGCAAGGCAACCTGAGCCCCAACGGCCAGCTGCCGACCGTCGACCCCGCGTACTTCGGCGGCGGCCTGAAGGGCGAGTACTTCAACAACACCACCCTGTCCGGCACGCCCGTCGCCACCCGGACCGATCCGACCGTGTCCTTTGACTGGACCGGGAAGTCGCCGGCGTCCGGACTGTCCACAACGAACTATTCGGTGCGCTGGACCGGCACGCTCACGCCGCCCGACACCGGCACCTACACGTTCGGCCTGACCAGTGACGACGGCAGCCGGCTGTTCGTCAACGGCCAGCAGGTCATCGACAACTGGCGGGACCAGGCCAGCCACACCGAGACCGCCACGGTCGACCTGACCGCCGGCACGCCCGCGCAGATCGAGGTGGACTACTACCAGGCCGGCGGCGACGCCACCGTCAACCTCGGCTGGGCGGTGCCGAACCAGGACCTTCAGGGCCAGGCCGTCGCACTGGCGGCCAAGTCGGACGTGGCTGTCGTGTACGCCAACGACTATGAGGCCGAGGGCGGCGACCTGGCGAACATCGATCTGCCCGGCACGCAGAACCAGCTGATCGAGGCGGTCGCCGCAGTCAACCCCAACACCGTCGTCGTGCTCAACACCGGGTCCGCCGTCGTGATGCCGTGGCTGGACAAGGTGAAGGGCGTGTTCGAGGCCTGGTATCCGGGCCAGGAATCGGGCAACGCCATCGCCCGGCTGCTCTACGGCGACGTGAACCCGTCCGGCAAGCTGCCGGTGACCTTCCCGACCTCGCTGGACCAGGTGCCGGCCTCGACCGCCGCACAGTGGCCCGGCGTGAACGGGCAGGTGCAGTACTCGGAAGGGCTGGACGTCGGATATCGCTGGTACGACGCGAAGAACCTGACGCCGGTCTACCCGTTCGGCTACGGCCTGTCCTACACCACCTTCCGGTTCTCGCACCTGCGAGTCGACGGGAACACCCTGCGGGAGAACGGGAAGATCCGGGTCAGCGCCGACGTCACCAACACCGGCAGCCGGGCCGGGGCCGAGGTGGCGCAGCTGTACCTGGGCGCCCCGGCCGCCACAGGCGAGCCGGCCAGCCAGCTCAAGGGCTTCCAGAAGGTTGACCTCCAGGCGCACCAGACCAAGCGGGTGACCTTCGACATCACCGCCCAGGACGCCTCGTACTGGAACTCCGACGCCCAGGCCTGGACGCTGGGTGCCGGCAGGTACACCGTCCGCATCGGAGACTCGTCGCGGAATCTCCCGCTGTCCGGTGACTTTCGGGTCGACCGCACCACCGGCCCGCGCTACACCAAGGTTGCCGCGCCGGCCACCGCCCTCGGTGGCACGACCCTGTCGGTGACCACGACGTTCACCAACGGGGCCACCGAGGACGTTCGGGACGCCGTCACCTCGCTGACCGTGCCAGCCGGCTGGAAGGCCACTGCGAAGTCGTCTGCCAGCTTCCGTGTTGTCCACTCCGGACAGTCCGTGTCCACGACCTGGGCTGTCACCGTGCCGACCGGCGCCACCGCCGGCGCGACCACGCTCAAGGGCAGCACCCGGTATCAGGGCTCCGGCCGCACTTCACCCGGCGACGGCACGGCCACAGTGCAGGTGGCGTACCAGAACCTCGCCGCCGCCTACACCGATGTCGGCGTGAGCGACGACGCCAACCCGGCCGTCGGCAACCTGGACGGCTCCGGCTACAGCTATTCGGCCCAGGCCCTGGCCGCCGTCGGCGTCACGCCAGGTGCCACCGTGGGCGGCTTCACCTGGCCGAATATGCCGGCCGGACAACCGAACACCGTCACTACCGGCGGTCAGTTGGTGCAGGTATCCGGCGCCGGCGGCACACTGTCGTTCCTCGGCACCGGAACCAACGGCACACAGTCCGGATCAGTGACGGTCACCTACGCTGACGGCACCACTTCCACCGGGACCATCACCCTCGCCGACTGGTACAGCAACGCCGCCGTGCCCGGTTGCACGCTGGTCGTGACCGCCTCGCACTGGAACCGACCGGCCGGCAGCACTTTGCCGGCCGACCACGCGGTCAGCCTCTACGCCACGTCGGTCCCGTTGACGGCCGGCAAGCAGGTGGTGTCGGTGAGCCTGCCCAACAACGCCCGGCTGCACGTGTTCGCGACGAAGATCGGCTGAGCCGCGCCGGACCGCTGGCCACCCCCATGGGTCAGCGGTCCGGCGTGTAGACGCATTGGTAGCCGGTCGAAATCGTGCTGTCCAACACGGCTGCCACCGCCGGGTCGGCCGCGCGGACCACGTCGATCGCGCGCTTGATGGCCTTGCGCACCGAGGTGCGGGCCCGCTCGGCCGGACCGGCGAACGTGCGGCCACGGCCGCCCAACCCGGTGGTGGCGCCCAGTTCGGCGGCCAGGGCGTCCAGCTCCCGCCGCAGCTCCTCGGCCCGCGCGGGCGAGGACTCGGGGATCAGGTGGGCGATCTCGCGGGCCCGGGCGGTGTAGGCGGCCCGAGCCTGATCGTCCAGAATGGACTGCTCCGACATGGCCTCGGCCCCGCCGTGGGCCAGCGACACGGCCGGGATCGGCACGTCGGGATGGGCCAGCAGCTGGGCCAGGTGCCGCATCCCGATCAGATCCTCGACGAGTACTTCCCGCCCGGGAAACCCGACCAGCCAACGGTTTTCCCGCCGCCGCAGGGTGATGTGCCGGGACACCAGGTCGGCGGCCCAGGCCCGGGCCCGCGCCTCCATCCCCATGGCGTTGGCGTCGTTCACCGCGCTGTCCAACAGCTCCTCGGCCGCCCGGTGCTCGCCGCGCCGGCGCAGCACGGTCGCCAGATTGGCCTTGCTGCACGCGGCCATCGGCAGATGGCCCAGCCGCAGGTTCGCCGCCACGGCCCGCCGCAGGTGCGCCTCGGCCCGGTCCAGGTCGCCGAAGGTGGCGGCGGCCAGGCCCAGACCCCGTTCGGTGGAGCCGAAACACACGATGGCCAGCGAGGGCGTCGTGGGCAGCTCGGCGAACGGCAGCATCAGCTCGTAGGCCTCCCGGGCCAGCTGGGCGTCGCCGAGCGAGACGGTCGCCTCGACGATCGCCAGCAGGCCGGACAGCCATGTGCTCGACTGGGGCAGCGCGTCCAGGCCGGCCGCCGCCAGCTGGGCCAGCGTCGACCGGGCCAGTTCGTGCCGGCCGGCTTCGGCGGCCAGATTCGCCACCATGGCCCGGAACGCGAACTCGCCCTCGGCCAGCAGCGGCGAGTTGGCGACTTCCACGGCGAAGTCGAGGAGATCGGCCCCTCGACCCTGCAACCACCGGATCGCCAGCAGGTGCCCGCCGTAGTAGGCGGCTGCATCCGCGTCGCCGACCTCCTCGCCCATGGCCAGACACCGCGCCGCCTGCTCCTCGGCCTCGGCCAGCCGCCCGGCCCTGATCAGCAGCATCACGTCGATCTCGGCGACGATGAACCGGACGCTGTGGCTCTCCATCAGGTCGGCCCGGACCCGCAGCTCGGCCAGCGACCGGTCGGCCCGCGGGTCGCCGAGGTGGAACAGGTCCACGGTCTGCCAGCACAGTCCCTGCAGGGCAAGGATGTCGATGCCGGCCGCGGCGGCCACCGAGATCAGCTCCCGGGCGATGGCCAGCCGCTCCCGGACGTACTCGGGCGTCAGCATCGCGTGGTGGCTCAGCGACAGCGCCTCGGCCAGCGCGCCGTGGTCGCCCAGCAGCCGGATCTCCTCCAAGGTCTTGAGCACGTCGGCGACCGGGCCGCCGCCGTACACCTGCTCGGCCGCGAGCCGCAGCTCCAAGCGCAGCCGCAGCGCCGCTTCGCTCTCGGGCAGCCACGCCAGCGCCTTGCGTTGTTTGCCGAGAATTCGGTGCCGCTCCACCTGATCACGGCGTTCGTTGAGCCAGATGCCGCCCATTCCCAGCGCCGCCCGGGCGTACCGCAATGGATCCTGCTCGTCCCACGCGGCATCGGCGGCCTGGTCGTACAACACCCGCGCCTCGGCCAGCCGGCCCGAGGCCAGCACCGCGTCCGACCACTCCAACATCAGCTCGGCCGACGGCTCGCCGAAACTGACGGCCTGCGCCAACAGGGAAGCCGCCTGCTCGTACGAGAAGCGCCGCACCATCTTCGCCGCCGCCGCCCGGCACACCTCGATCGCCCGCCGGGCATCCTCCGGCGACCGCGGCGCCGCGTTGACCGCGTGATGGGCCTTGCGGGCGCTGTGCCCGACGATGTCCACCGCGCGGGCGTGGGCGTCCAGCAACTCGGCCGCGGTGAGCCGGGCCAGTGCCGCCCGCCGGACGAGATCATGGCTGTAGGCGAACGATTCCGTGCCGTTTGCGGTCACCAGCCCGGCCTGCACCGCGCCATCCATGGTGTCGATGACTCGGGCCGCCGGCATGTTCAGCAGCGCCGCCGCCTCGGCCCAGGACACCGAGTCGCCCAGCGTCGCGCCGATCGCCAGCAGCCGCGCGGTTTCCGGGGCGATCCGGGCGAACGACTGGTCGATCGCCTCCCGCAGCCCGCCCACGAAGTCGGCCTCGCCCAGCGCGACCAGCCGGCGCAGGAACAGCGGGCTGCCGTCGGTCAGCCGGTGGATGGTGTCGGTCAGCGGCGCCTCCAGCCGCTCGATCCCGTTGGTGGCAAGGTAGTCCCGCGTCTCGGCCGGGTCGAACGGCCGTAGCGCGATCTCGTCGCTGGCCTCGCCGAGCGGCGACGGCGTCCGCTGCGTGATCACCATGGTCAGCGGCAGCCGGGCCCGGGCGATGAACCGGGTCAGCAGCAGCGCCCCCGGATCGGCCGCGTGCAGGTCGTCGATCACCAGCATGGTCGGCGTCTCCGCGACCGCACGGGCCAGCCGGTCGGCGACGGCCTGGAACCGTGAGAAACGGGCCGGGTGAACGGTTTCCGCCTCGCTGCTGAGCAGCTGCGCGGTCTCCGGGCCGCACAGCTCGGCCAGCATCGGCTGCCACGGCCACAGCGCCGGCGCGCCGCCGTCCGACCAGCAACGGCCCCACAGCACCCGCAGCCCGGCCGCCCGCGCCCGGTCCGACGCCTCTTCGCACAGCCTGGTCTTGCCCACCCCGGCCGGGCCGGTCACCGTCACCAGCCGCCCCCTGGCGGCGCTGCGCCACGCGTACTCCAAACGGCGCAACTCCGTTGTCCTGCCGACGAATCGGTCCACGCGTATAGATGAGACCACGGGATACACCGGGATACGTGACGCCCCGCGGCACACGCCGTGTCACGCCTTTCCAGTATGACAAGAATCTTGCTGGCCGACAGCCAACCGGTGGTGGTCGACATGCTGTGCCGGCACGTGGCCAGCACCCCGGACCTCGACATCGTGGCCATCGCCGGCACCCGGGCGGAACTCGTCGACCGGCTCCGGATCGCCCGCGCCGACGTGGTGGTGCTCGGCATCGGACTCGATCTCGTGGAGAGCGCCGCCGCCAACGCCGCCGTGCTGGTGCTCGGCGGCTCCACCCGGGAAGCCGACATCGTCGTCGCGATGGCCGCCGGCGCCGCCGGCTACGTGACCCGGCAGTCCCGCCCCGAGGACGTCCTCACCGCCATCCGCGTCGTCGCCCGAGGCGAGCTCTATGCCCCAGCCGACATCGCCGCCCTCGTCCGTGGCCGCCGCCGCGCCGCCCGGGCCGACTCGTTCTTCCCGCAATTGACGGCGCGTGAACAAGACGTGCTGGAACTCCTGGTGCGCAACGCCGGCAACGCCGCCATCGCCCGGCACCTCGGCATCACCGTGAAGACCGTCCGCAACCACGTCTCCAACATCCTGGTCAAGCTGCCCGCCCGCACCCGCACGGAGGCCGCCTCGCTGGCCGGCGAGCGCCTACGCGGCCGCCGCGGTCCGGCGCTGACCGTCGGTCCCCGGGCCGAGCGGCCGGGAATTATCTGACCCGGTCTGACGTGCGAAAACTGTCGGGGGCGTGAGGTACGGTTTGG
Source organism: Kutzneria sp. CA-103260 (assembly GCF_018263855.1). Classification (GTDB taxonomy): domain Bacteria; phylum Actinomycetota; class Actinomycetes; order Mycobacteriales; family Pseudonocardiaceae; genus Kutzneria. The sequence continues at coordinate 835,635 of NZ_CP073318.1, forward strand.
GCGTTTCGCACGCATGCTCCATCAGGGGGGACAGTGACTGTGTTTCGTATGCTCGCGGTCGCCGGCGTCACCGCCGCGACGGCGGCGACGCTGCTGCCGGGGGTCGCGGCGGCGGCCACGGCGCCACCGGTGCCGGCGGGGGCGACCTTCGTGCCGGTGACGCCGAAGCGGCTGCTCGACACCCGTGAGGGCCACGGGCCGGTGGGTCCGGAGAAGTTCGTCTCGCTGGACTTCAAGAACCTGGTGCCGGCCAACGCGTCGGCGGTGGTGTTCAACCTGACCGGCACCAACCCGACCGAGGCCACCTCGGTTCGGGCCACGCCCACGCTCACGGGCGACTCCAGCGGGTCGTCCAACCTGAACCTGGCGCCGGGGGAGACCCGCGCCAACCTGGTCACGGTGGCGCTCGGCCAGAGCGAGCCGTGGCAGGGCGGGGTGGAGCTGGTCAACCACAACGGCAACGTGGACCTGGTCGCCGACCTGGCCGGCTACTACGTCAACGACACCTCGGGCTCGCGGTTCACGGCGGGCACGCCGCAGCGGGTGCTGGACACTCGGACCCAGGGCGGCCTGGTCGGCCCGAACGGAACGATCACCGTCGACCTGTCGGGCGTGCTGCCGGCCACGGCCACGGCGGTCACGTTCAACCTGACCGGCACCGACACCACCGGCTCCACCGTGGTCACCGCCTGGCCACACGGCACCCCGCAGCCGACGGCGTCCAACCTCAACCTGGAGCCCGGCGACACCCGGCCCAACCTGGTCACCGTGGCCGTCGGCCCGGACCGCAAGGTGGACCTGAACAACCACGTCGGCGACGTGAACCTGATCGTGGACGTGGCCGGCTACTACGCGACCGACCGTGGCGACCCGTTCTTCACGGTGTCACCGGTGCGGACCATGGACAGCCGCACCGGCCCGTCGTTCGGCCCCGGCGAGTCCCGGGCGCTGGACCTGTCGCCGTGGCTGCCGGCCTCGGCCAAGACCGTGGTCTACAACCTGACCGCCACCAACCCGACGTCGGCCACCTTCGTCACCGGCTACCCGGCCGGCACGTCGGTGCCGAACACCTCCAACCTCAACCTGGTCGCCGGGCAGACCGCGCCCAACCTGGCCGTCACCCCGCTCGGCGCGGGCGGCCGGCTGGCGCTGCGCAACAACGCCGGCCGGGTCGACCTGATCACCGACATCGCCGGCTACTTCGGCCCCGCGCCCACGCCGTGCGACGGTCAGTCGTGCCTGTACGCGTGGGGCGGCAACGACTACGGCCAGCTCGGTGACGGAACCACCGTCACCCACGGCTCCCGCGTCGTCGGCCAGGTGGCCGGCATCGCCTCGGTGAAGCAGGCCGCCAGCGCCATGGACGCCGGTTACGTGCTGCGTGCCGACGGCACCGTGTGGGTGGTCGGTCGCACCGGCGAGACCAACCAGCACAGCCCGCAGCCGACGCAGATCCGCGGCCTGGACGGGGTCGGCTCCATCGCGGCCGGCTGGCGTGAAGGCTTCGCCGTGCGGTCCGACGGCTCGGTCTGGACGTGGGGCGACTCGCTGACCGCGACCCAGGTCGGCGGCCTGTCGGGGATCACGCAGGTGGCCAGCGGTTCCCGCACGCACTACGCGCTGCGCAGCGATGGCACGGTCTGGGCCTGGGGCGACGGCACCAACGGCGCGCTGGGCACGCCGGCGCAGTCCGCGCCGAACCCGATCCAGGTGCCGGTGCCGGGCCGGATCGTGTCCATTGCCGGCGGCAGCCAGTCCGGCTACGCCGTCCGCGACGACGGCACAGTGTGGGCTTGGGGCTCCAACTACGACGGCGAGCTGGGCGTCGGCTCCGACCAGAACGTGATCGTCCAACCCACTCAGGTCAGCGGTCTCGGCTCGGTGACCAAGCTGGTCGCCGCCCGGTCGGGGGCCGCCTACGCGATCAAGTCCGACGGCACGCTGTGGTCATGGGGCAGCGCGTTCCTGACCGGCCAGGACATGCCGAGCGGCGGTCCGTACGAAGTGCGCGTCCCGACCCGGGTGCCAGGCCTGGCCAATGTCACCGACGTGGCCGGTGGCGGCTGGCAGTACGGGCTGGCCCTGACCGGCGACGGCGCGGTGTGGATGTGGGGCTCCTACTCCGCCGGCCAGGTCATCGCGCCCGGCATGTCGATCAAGTACACGCCGACCAGGGTGCCCGGCCTGGACGGCGCCCGGGTCACCGCCGTGATCGGCGGCGGCTCCCAGGCCTACGTGCTGGCCAACTGATGTTCCGGCGGCGCGCCGTCTCCCGGCGCGCCGCTTCTGCCTCAAACCGACATTCGGTGTGCCGGAGAGCGTGACTCGCCGGGGTTCAGCTGGGTGGGGAGGGGGTCGGCGTGGAGGACGGTGAGGCGGGAGATGGCTCGGGTCAGGGCGATGTAGAGCAGGCGCAGGCCGTCCTCGCCGATGGCGGTGATCTCGGCCGGCTCCAGCACGACGACGTGGTCGAACTCGAGCCCCTTGGCCAGCCCCACCGGCACCAGGGACACCTTGTGGTCGGCATCGTCCTCGTGCGGCAGCCCGGTGTCGATGCCGGCCTTGGCCAAGTGCTTGCGCACGGCCGTGAAACGCCTGTCGTCGAGCACGACGCCGACGCTGTCGGGCAGCTGCTCGGCGGCCCGCAGCACGTACACCAGTTCGGCCAGCACGTCCTCGCACTCCACCGTGACCAGAGCGCCGGGCACATGCCGGCCGGAGACGGTCGGCGGCAGGTCGTCGGCGATGAACGGCAGCAGGGCGTTGGCCACCGCGATGATCTCCCGCGGCACCCGGAAGCTGGTGGTCAGCCGGACCAGGTCGGTCGTCGACCCCAGGTGCGCGGCCACCGCCTCCCAGCTGCCGACCGCCCACGGCGTGGTGCGCTGGGCCATGTCGCCCAACAGGGTCGCGGAGCCGAGACAGCGGCGCATGATCGACCGCAGCTGGATCGGCGACAGGTCCTGGGCCTCGTCGATCACCACGTGGCCGTAGCGGTCCGGCGGGGTCATCAGGCCGGTGATCTCGTCGATCAGGAACCGGTCGGCCGGCGACCACCTGGCCCGGCCCGCCGACGCCGGGATGGTCGGCCACAGCAGAAGTGACTGTTCCTCGGCGGTCAGCACGCCGTCGGCCGCCCGGTTGAGGGCGTCGGCGTCGGTCAGCAGCGTGAACAGCACCTGGGCCGGTTTGACCACCGGCCACACCGAACTGACCAAGTCCCGCAACGACTTCGCCCGGATCAGCCGCCGCGCCTCGCCGTCGGTGAGGGCGTGGCCGCGTTCCTCCAGGTTGCGCCGGACATAGCTGACGGCCCGCTCGGTCAGGTGCTCACGGGCCCGGGTCAGCGGCACCTGCCGGGCCACCAGGTCCTCGCACAGCTCGGCCACCACGTACGGCGGGATCCGCACGTACGGGCTGGTCTCGCGGACCACCACGTCCTCGGCCGGCAGCGCCAGCCCGCCCCAGACCGCGCGGCGCAGCACCTCGGCCATCCGCGCGTCGCCCTTCAACGTCGCCACTTCCGGCTCGTCCGCGCCGGGCTTCTTGCCGTCGGCCACCAGGCCGTCGACCGAGCTGTGCACCACGTGGCTCTCACCGAGGGTCGGCAGCACGCGGGAGATGTAGCGGACGAAGGTGTCGTTCGGGCCGACCACCAGCACGCCCTCGCGGCGCAGCCGGCTGTGTTCGTAGAGCAGGTAGGCGGCCCGGTGCAGGCCGACCGCCGTCTTCCCGGTGCCCGGGCCGCCCTGCACGATCAGCGTGCTGGCCAGCTCGGTGCGGACGATCTCGTCCTGGTCGGGCTGGATGGTCGCCACGATGTCGCGCATCGGGCCGTAGTGGCTGCGCTCGATCTCGGCGATCACCAGCCGGCTCAGCCCGGCCTCGACGGTGTCCTCGGTCAGCGGCTCGTCGTCGAAGCTGGTCAGCACCGTGCCGTCGAAGCCGAAGCGACGCCGCAGCGTCACCTCCATCCGGTTCGACGGACTGGCCCGGTAGAACCGGGAGGCCATGTCGGTGCGCCAGTCGATGACCACCGGCTCGTCCCGCTCGTCGCTGACGTAGCGGCGGCCGATGTAGCAGGGCTTCGGCTCCGGGCCGTCGATCCGGCCGAAGAACAGGGGCGAGGAGTTGGCGTCGCGCAGCTGGTCGGCCCGCCATTCCAGCCACTCGACCATCAATTCGTCGCCGGCCCGGTTGCGGGCCCGCTCGGCCAGTTCCCGAAGTTGTTCGCGGCTCTGTTTCAGGCAGACGTGGGCGTGGTCCAGATAGTCCCGTTCGGACTGCAGCTCCTGCTCGGCGGTCACAGCTTCCCCCTCGTCCGAATTCGCGGCGGACGAGAATATCGGGGAAATGCGGCCCGGCAAAGCGAATAACGCTCGGCCGGGCCGCCCGGGCTCAGCGCTGCAGGCCCGTCACGATCTGGTCGATCGCCTTGCCCAGCTGGCCGTACTTCTGGGTGTACGGCACCGGGTAGACGCCCGGCGGGTCGGCGGGGCGGTTGACGTCCACGTAGTCGGTGCCGAGGTTGCAGAACACCACGACGATGTAGTTGCGCTTGTTCTTGCCCGGCAGCGAATGCACGATGGCCGCGTCGCTGCCGGTGGTGTCGACCCAGCCGGTCTTGTGCGACATGGTGACCTCGGCGGCGGCGTTGCACGGCCGCACGTCCTGGCCGTAGTACAGCCCGTCCACGGTCATGGTGCCGTCGTTCGGGTCGATCCAGCGCTGCGGCGTCACCTGCGGGATGCCCGGCGCGGGATAGGCGCGGCCGCACCAGTTGGTGGTGGACAGCATCTCGTTGTGCCCCTGGTCGCCCAGCGTCTTGAGGAACAGCTGCCGGGACGAGGCGCTGAGCACGTCACGGGTGACGCGCGAGCCGTCGGGGTTGGTCCACAGCGTGCCGGGGCCGCCGTTGACGATCAGCAGCAGCTTGGCGGTGTCGATCGAGCTCATGTTGGAGCCGATCCAGTGCCCGCCGTTGCCCGCGTCGGTGCCGGTGATCATCAGCGTCGGCATGCCCAGCTGGGTGAACGTGGCGTTGAGGGTGTCGATGTAGTTCTGGTCGTGCAGCAGCTTGATCAGCGCGCAGGTCGACTCGTTCTTCGACACGGTGATCATCTCGTCGAAGTACTGCCGGATCGGCTTGCTGGTGGCGTCCCCGCAGGTCGGGTTGATCGTCACCGGCCGGTAGTCGTAGGTCGCGTCCAGGTTGATCCGGTGCTGGTCGGCCAGCCGCATGAGGCCGAAGCCGACCATCAGCTTGAGCACCGAGGCCGGATAGGGCGAGCTGAAGTCCAGCGCGGCCTGCTCCCGCCCGGCCAGCACGTCCCGGGTGCCCTGGCCGCCGTTGCGGTCCCACTCGTCGTCGTCCCACCAGCGGTAGCGGATCTGGTCGGTGCCCAGCTGCTTCTGGTTCACCGGCACCACGACGCCGTGCGGGTACTGGGGGCTGAGCAGCACGTCGGCCATCGAGGTCGGCCGGCCGGAGCCGTCCAGCTCGATCACCGCGGCGTCCATGTTGGGCGTCTGGTGGATCGGCGCCGGCGTCATCGGCCCGAACACCCGTGGCGCCCTGGGCATGTCGGTCGGGTCGTACTTCTCCACCGCCGGCGCGTGCATGGACCGGCCCTGCTCGGGCGGTGTCAGGTCGATGACGTCCTTGAAGTTCTGGTTGTCCACGGCCTGCCGCAGCGCGTCGGCCAGCGGGCTGCCGCCGGCGGGCGCCGCCTGCGCGGCGACGCCGCCGAACAGCACCGCGGTCACCGCCAGGGCGGTCGCGGCCGCGCGCCGTCCTCGGAACAAGGTCACGTTGCTCTCCCCACGGATTGGTGCGAACCCGGTATTTCTAGCCGAACTCCGGTGTTCGGTGTCGGGGACACCACGTGGACAACGCGATGGTGAACAAAACTCAGTGCAACAAGTGCCCGAACACCATGGTGAAGAAGTCCTTGACGGGCTCGTCGTTCTTGAGCGCCTTGGCCCGCAGCAGCGCGCCCTCCCAGGCGTCGAGCACGAACCGGCCGAGCGTGTCCGGATCCGCGTCGGTGGTCAGCTCGCCGGCCTCCCGGGCCGCCCGCAGCGTCGCACCGATGCCCTCGCTCCAGCCGCCCAGGCAGGCCCGCACCTGGGCCCGCATCGGCTCGCTGTGGTCGGCCAGCTCCTCGGCCATGTTGCCGATCATGCAGCCCCGGCTGTGACCGTAGCCGGCGAACACGTCGGCCATCACCTGGAACTGGGCCCGCAGCTTGGCCAGCGGCGTCAGCGCCGGGTCGGTGACACTGCTCCACTCGGCCTCGGCCGTGTACTTGGCCACGACCTCGACGGCCAGCTCTTCCTTGCTCTTGAAGTGGTTGTAGAACGAGCCCTTGGGCACGCCCGCGGCCCGCGTGATGGTGTCCACCGAGCAGGCGCTGTAGCCGGTGCGGTGGAACTCGCCGAGCGCGGTCTCGACGATGACGTCGCGGACGCTGTGACGTGGCATGTCATCAATATGACTAGTCGTCTTATGGCTGTCAAACGGCCCGTGAGAATGAGGCCATGACCGACCTGCTGCCCGATGAGCCGCTGCACCGACTGCGGGCCCGCCGCAGCACCAAGTGGCGGGCCTTCGGCCCCGAGGTGCTGCCCCTGACCATCGCCGAGATGGACTTCGCCCTGCCCGACACCGTGAAAGACGCCCTGGCCGACGCGGTCGAGCGCTCCGACACCGGCTATGCGATGCCCACCGAGGGCCTGGGCGAGGCGTTGGCCGGGTTCGCGGAGCGGCGCTGGGGCTGGCGGATCGACCCGGCCGCGGTCACCGCCGCCACCGACGTCAGTGCCGGCGTGGTCGAGATGCTGCGGCTGTTCACCAACCCCGGGGACCGGGTCGTGATCAACCCGCCGGTGTACGCGCCGTTCTTCGACTGGCTCCAGGAGGCCCGCACCGAACTGCAGGCCGTGCCGCTGCGGGAGGGGCGGCTCGACCTGCCGGCGCTGGACCGGGCGTTCGCCACCAAGCCGGCGGCCTACGTGCTCTGCAACCCGCACAACCCGGTCGGCCGGGTGCACACGCCCGAGGAACTGGCCGCGGTCGTCGAGCTGGCCGCCCGGCACGGGGTCCCGGTGGTCAGCGACGAGATCCACGCCGCGTTGGTGCTGCCCGGGGCGACCTACACGCCGTTCCTGACGGTGCCCGGCGCCGGCGAGGTCGGCGTCTCGGTGGTGTCCACCAGCAAGGCCTTCAACCTCGCCGGCCTCAAGTGCGCCACCGTCGTCACGGCGTCGCCGCGCATGCAGGACGTGGTGTCGAGGCTGCCGCACGACATCCGCTGGCGCAGCGGCCACTTCGGCGTCATCGCCTCGATCGCCGCCTACAACGAGGGCGACGAGTGGCTGGACCGCTTGCTGGTCACCCTCGACGACCGCCGCACCCTGCTGGGCAAGCTGATCCGCGACCGGCTGCCCGCGCTGAGCTGGCGGCCGCCGGAGGCGACGTACCTGGCCTGGCTGGACTGCCGCAGCTTGGGCAGCGGAAACGAGCCGCGCGACCGGTTCCTGGCCACCGGGGTGGCGTTGGAGGGCGGAACGAGGTTCGGTGAGACCAGTGGCTACGTGCGGTTGAACTTCGGCACCAGCACCGAGGTGTTGGAGTTGGCGGTGGACAGGATGGCGAGTGCTCTCTGACGTGGAACTGGTTCGGGCGGCGCGTGGCGGCGACGTCGGCGCCCTCGGGCTGGTGCTGGCGCGGCACGAGGCCGGCATGCGGGCGGTCGCGCTGAGTCTGCTCGGCTACGGCCCCGACGCCGAGGACGCCGTGCAGGACGCCTCGCTGGCGGCCCTGCGGCGGATCGGCGACTTGCGGGACCCCGAGTCGGTCGGGCCGTGGCTACGGATGATCGTGCGCAACGCCTGCCGGCAGCGGCTGCGCGCGGCCCAGGGTGTGGTGCCGGTGGCCGAGCCGGCCACGCCGGCCGATCTGCTGTCGCCGGATCGCGTCCTCGACTCGCACGCCTCCCGTGACTGGATCTGGCACTCCATCGACGAGCTGTCGCCGACGCTGCGCCAAACCGTGCTGCTGCGCTACTTCACCGACGTCAACTCGTACGAGCAGATCGCCGAAGTGCTGGAGGTGCCGGTCGGCACCGTGCGCAGCCGGCTCAGCCAGGCTCGCGGCAAGCTGGCCGAGGCGTTGCGGGCCACCGCCGACCAAGCGCATGCCGACGCCGGCGCGGTCAACGCCGCCAGCGCGCGTGAGGCCGTCGAGACGCTGGCCGTCGCCGAGCGCGGCGAGTTCCCGGCCCTGGTCGCCGATCGCTGGCTGCCGGAGTTCGAGTTCGTCGCCGGCAACGGCGTGATCCGCGGCGGCCGGGACCTCGCCCTGTACGGCATGGACAGCGACCTGACCGCCGGCGTGCGGCAGCGCCTGGTGCAGGCGGTGGCGAGCCGGGACGTGACGATCTGGACCATGGACCTGGTCAACCCGCCGGACGACCCCGAGCACTGCCCGCCGGGCGTGGTGTGGGTGATGACCCGTCGGCAGGGCCGGGTGGCCAAGCTCCGACTGTTCCATCCGGCGTGACCACGGTCACTTCCGTCGGATCGAACTTTCCGGCCGGGACCGCATCTTGCCGGCATGAACACGCACACCGTTGAGCTGGACGGCGTCCAGCAGCGCTACCACGTCGCCGGCAACGGCCCGATCTGCGTCGCCCACTCCGGCGGGCCCGGCATCGGCTGGGAGTACCTGCGGATGCGGCCGCTCGAGGAGCACCTGACCATGGTGTACGTCGAGCCGGTCGGCACCGGCGAGTCCGGGCGGCTGGCCGACGACGCCGACTACACCCTGGACACCTACGTCCGCTACCTGCACGCCGTCGTCGAGGACCTGGGCGCCGGCCCGATCGCCCTGCTCGGCCACTCGCACGGCGGCTTCGCCGCGCAGAAGTACGCGCTGGCCCACCCGGTCGACGCGCTCGTGCTGTACGACACCTCGCCCGTCACCGGCGCCGAGTTCTTCGGCGAGGCCGTGGCCAACATCCAGCAGGCCGGCCCGGAGATCCTGGCCGCCTTCACCGCGCAGCACCCGTCGATGACCGACGACGAGCTGACCGCCGTGCTGCGCACCATCATGCCGGCCTACTTCGCCGACTGGCGGGTGGAGTTCGAGCCGCTCCGGGCGGCCCTGCGCATCTGGAGCGCCCCCTCCCGCGGCCAGGACGCCCCGTTCGACGTGCGGGCCGAACTGCCCCGGCTCACCGACCCGGCGCTGATCATCGTGGGGGAGCAGGACTTCATCTGCGGACCCAAGTGGGCCCGGCAGCTACACCAGGCGATGCCGACCTCGCGGCTGCGGGTGATCGAGAACTGCGGCCACCTGGCCCACGTCGAGCGACCCGAGGTGTTCTACCCGGAGGTGCTGAAGTTCCTCTCCTGAGGTCCGCTCACGACGGCAGCGGGGGGCCGCCTCTTCAGGCAGGCCCCTGGCTGCCGCCGCCGGTCACGCCCCAGGATTGGCCTCGCCATGACCATTCGGACCAGCGAGGACGCAGGATGAACCGCCTCGGCGCGTACCTGACCGCACTGACCGCAGCCGCCGCGTTGACCGCCAGCCCACAGGCAAGCCAACCGTTCGTGAACTCCGTGTTCCTGGCCACCCACAACAGCTACTCCGGCAACGTCGACGGGGCCAAGAACTCCATCCCGTACCAGCTCGACCACGGCGTCCGGTTCGTCGAACTGGACGTGCACGACAACGACTACGCCGCCAACCACGACTACTCCATCGGCCACAGCAGCCCCGGCGACCTGGTCGACCACGCCGGCAACCCAGCGTCCAACCTGCTGCACGACTGGCTGGCCATGATCGCCGGCTGGTCCGACGCGCATCCCACGCACGCGCCGCTGGTCGTCATGCTCGACCTCAAGGACGACCTCACCGACAACCCCAACTTCGCCGCCGGCAACCTGACCGCCCTGAACCAGGAGCTCCAGACCGCGTTCGGGGCCAGCCTGCTGCACCCCGCCGACTACGTCGGCTCGCCGTCGGTCGATTCGCTGCGGGGCCGGGTGCTGCCCCTGCTGTCCGGCGACGCCGGCACTCGCACCGAGTACAAGCGGGACGTCGGCTACCACCCGGCCGTCGCCATCAACAGCCGGGGCCAGATCGTCGAAGTGCACGACTCCGGCGCCGGCGCCCTGTGGTACTGGACCGGTGTCGTCGCTTCGGACGGCACCGTGACCTGGCTTCGTCACGGCAAGTTCGACACCGGCACCACTCCGGCCGTGGCGTTGAACGACGCCGGGCAGGTCGTCGAGGTGCACCAGGCGCCGGTCGCCACCACGCTCTGGTACCACGTCGGGCAGCTCGGGTCGGACGGCGAGATCACCTGGCAGGACAGCCACCAGTACGACTCCGGCGTCACCCCCACCGTCGCCTTCACCGGCGCCAACACCCTGGTCGAGATCCACAAGAGCCAGAGCAACAGCCAGAACTGGACCTGGAACGGCACCCTGTCCGGGGCCACCGTCTCGTGGACCGGCAACGCCAAGACCAGCAACGCTCTGCTGAACAAGTCGTCGGCTTCGTCCGCCGGCCGGAGCGTCACCGTCTACAACGCCTCCGACGGTCCCACCGAGGCGCAGACCCTGCGCTACAACACTTCCACCGTCAGCGGCGGCCGCATCCGCTACCAGCAGACCGCCTTCGACGAGTACCAGAACGGCGACAGCGCCCAGCTCCAGCAAGGCGCCCTGTTCTACGCCGCCCCCGCCACCGACTCGTCGTTCATCGTCTCCGCCCGGCAGTCGGGCCACATCGTCCGCGGCTGGGACTTCGACTCCGCCAACCTGGCCACCACACCCCTGGCCAACTACCCGGCCTCCAACACCCCCTGGGCCGCCTGGTACCAGACCATGGTCACCACTGCCGGCGCGGTGCAGTAGCCCAGGGGCCCACCCACCTGTGAGCGCAGCGCGTTCGTTTCTGTGGGGTCCTGACTTTCGCGGATGAGGCGGCCCCTGGCACCAGAGGGAAGGGGTGCCAGGGGCCGCACGTCAGCCCCGTTAGCAGTAGGCCCCGACGGCGGCGTCCACGAAAGCGTATGCGTCGGTCGGGTCCAGCGAGCTGCTGCCCATCAGCAGCGCGGCCCGGCCGTCGCGTGTTGGTGTCTCGGCACCGCAGACCATGCCGGCGAACATGACCGCGTTGTCGGGGCCGAGTCCGCGCAAGGTGGCGGAACTGGACGCGTTCAGCATCTGCATGAACAGGTCGAGCTTGACCGGCCCCTCGGGGCGCTGCGTCGTCGTCGCTGTGGTCGTCTTGGTGGTCGTGGTCGGCGCGAGCGCGACCAACACGCAGCCGGCGCAAACCAGAGCAACTACGACTGGTAGCAGCCGTGCCGAACGCCTACGCGGACCGCCGTCAGTGGCTGGGTTGGGCTGCTGCTCGTCCATATCCTCGTCACCCCTGCTGATTAGCGGCACTCTACCCATCGCGGCCAGGCCGGCACTCCTGGGCAGCAGAGCAGATGATCGGGCGTGCCCGCGATGTCACGAAACTCGTCACGCAGTTCCGCGCCCATAGCGCCGAATGTGTGCCACCAAACGGTCCGCCGCCTAGGAAGCGCATGTGGCGAACGCCCGCCGCTTGTTGTCCGTTCTCACGGTAGGCGGACCCGCCCTCGATCGCTGAAGCGGGCGAGTGTGGAGACGGTGCTGGCTTGTTGCGCCGGGCAGGTGCCACCATGGTTCTTGACCGATACACCCCACCCGAGGAGTGAGATGACCGCGATCGAGCGCGTTGTGGGACGGCAGGTCCTGGACAGCCGCGGCAACCCGACTGTCGAAGTCGATGTCCAGCTCCAGGACGGCTCGTTCGGCCGCGCCGCGGTGCCCTCTGGCGCGTCGACCGGCGTCAACGAGGCCGTCGAGCTGCGTGACGGCGACAAGGCCAGGTACCACGGCAAGGGCGTGCGCAAGGCGGTCGACGCGGTCAACGGCGAGATCGCCGACGCCGTGCGCGGCCTCGACGCCGAGGACCAGGCCGTGGTCGACCGGACCATGATCGAGCTGGACGGCACGCCCAACAAGGGCCGCCTCGGGGCCAACGCCACCCTCGGCGTCTCGCTGGCGGTGGCCAAGGCGGCCGCCGCCGCGCACCGCCAGCCGCTGTACCGCTACGTCGGCGGCGTGTTCGCGCACGTGCTGCCGATGCCGATGATGAACATCATCAACGGCGGCGCCCACGCCGACAACGCCATCGACTTCCAGGAGTTCATGATCGCACCGGTCGGCGCGGAGAACGTCGAGGAGGCCGTGCGGATCGGCTCGGAGGTGTTCCACACCCTGCGCAAGACCCTGCACGACGCCGGCCACAACACCAACGTCGGTGACGAGGGCGGCTTCGCGCCGAACCTGAACTCCGCGGACGAGGCGCTGGAGTTCGTCGTCGGCGCGATCGAGAAGTCCGGCTACACCCCGGGCGAGGACGTCGCGCTGCTGCTGGACCCGGCCGCGTCGGAGTTCTACGCCGACGGCGTGTACGACTACAAGGGCGAGGGCCGCAAGCGCTCCATCGAGGAACATGTCGCCTACCTGACCGATCTGGTCAACAAGTTCCCCATCGTGTCCATCGAGGACGCGATGGCCCAGGACGACTTCGACGGCTGGAAGCAGATCACCGACGCCATCGGCGACCGCTGCCAGCTGGTCGGCGACGACCTGTACTGCACCAACGTCGAGCTGCTGCGCAAGGGCATCGATCTGGGCATCACCAACTCGATCCTGGTCAAGGTCAACCAGATCGGCACGCTCACCGAGACGCTGCTGACCGTGAACACCGCCTTCAAGGCCGGCTACTCGGTGGTCATGTCGCACCGCTCCGGGGAGACCGAGGACGCCACCATCGCCGACCTCGCGGTGGCGGTGAACTGCGGCCAGATCAAGACCGGCTCGCTGTCCCGGTCCGACCGGACCGCCAAGTACAACCAGCTCATCCGCATCGAACAGGAACTGGGCTCGCAGGCCGAGTACGCGGGTCGCAACTCGCTCGCCGGCCGCCGCTGAGGCACCCGACCTTGTGCCACATGCGCTTCCCATTTGCGTTCAGATGCCAAGTGGGAAGCGCATGTGGCAAATCCCGGGGGAGCTGCGGGGTGGCTCAGGTGTCGGCGGCGCGGGCGCGGCTGGGGGCGACCCGTGGCGGCTCGTTCGGCATCTTCGGATACACCGGCGGCCAGGGCGCGTCCATCATTCCGGCGGCCATGTCCCGTTCCGACCGTGCCAACAACGGCTCCAGCGACTGCGGCTCCGCGTTCATGCCCGCCCAGGCGTCCCCGTGTTCGTCCACAAAGGACGGAATGGTCCGGATGGTGAGGGAATCGGGATCCACGGCCGAAAGCTGGTCCCAGGAGATCGGCGTGGACACCTGCCCGCCGACCCGGGGCCGTGCGCACCAAGCCCCGAACACGGTCTTGTGCGGGGCGTTCTGGTTGAAGTCGACGAACACCCGAGTGCCGCGCTCCTCCTTCCACCACTGGGCGGTGATCAGAGCAGGATGCCGGCGCTCCAACTCCCGGGCCAGAGCTACCGCAGCGGCCCGGACCTGGTAGCCGTCCCAGCGTTCCGCAAGGCGCACGTAGATGTGCAGGCCCCGGGAGCCGGTGGTCTTCAGGTACGCCTTGATGCCGTCCTCGGCCAGGAAGTCCCGCACCAGCAGCGCGGCCTCCTGGATCTGGGGGAAGCCGATGCCGGGCGACGGGTCGAGATCGATCCGCAGCTCGTCGGTGACCTCGGGGTTGGCGGCATGGACGGGCCACACGTGAAAACCGAGACAGCCCATGTTCACGGCCCACAGCACATGGGCCAGGTCGGCGGCGACGAGGGCGTCGCTGGTGGTGCCGTTCGGCGTGGACACCACCGTGGTCTGCAGCCAGTCCGGCGCGGACTTGGGGACCCGCTTCTGGAAGAAGGACTTGCCGCCCGCGCCTTCGGGATAGCGCTCCATCAGCAGCGGCCGGCCGCGCACGGTGGCCAGGAACGGCTCGGCGACGGCCTGGTAGTACCGCACCAGGTCCAGTTTGGTGGCCCCGATCCTGCCGAAGAACACCTTCTCCGGGTGCGTGATGGTGACGCCCTCGACCTCGACCGAGCTCATGTCCGGAAGATCGCCTTCAACTCGGCCGGCGCGATCTGGTCGAGCTGGCCGTAGGTGCACGACTCGGGAGTCCGGTCGGGCCGGAACCGCACCAGCCGCCCGCCGTGCCGGAGCCGCCCGGCCATCACGTGCTCGTACCGCACCTCGGCCACCAGCTCCGGCCGCAGCGGCTCCCAGCTGAGATCCTTGCCGGCGCTCCACCGGCTCTGTCCGCCGGGCATCCGACCGCCGGCCTCGGACTGCGCCTCGGCCCACTGCCGCCACGGATGCGTGGCCAGGGCGTTCTCGCGCCACGGCGCCAGTTCGTCGACGAGTTCCTTGCGCCGGGCCGCGGTCATGCTGCTGGCCACGCCGACGTGGTGCAGGGTGCCGTCGTCGTCGTACAGGCCGAGCAGCAGCGACCCGACCCCGTTGCCGTCCTTGTGCCAGCGGAAACCGGCGACCACACAGTCCGCGGTCCGCTCGTGCTTGACCTTCCACATCACCCGCTTGTCCTGCTCGTACGGTAGGTCGCCGGGCTTGGCCATGACGCCGTCGAAACCGGCCCCCTCGAACCGGGTGAACCAGTCGGCGGCGACCGCCGGGTCCCGGGTCAGCGGCGTGATGTGGATCCGCGCCAGATCCCCGCCGAGCACGCCCTCCAGCAGTTCACGCCGCCGGGTGAACGGCTCGTCCATCAGGCTGTCGTCGCCGAGGGCCAGCAGATCGAAGGCGACGAAGCTGGCCGGGGTCTCCACCGCCAGCTTCCGCACCCGCGACGCGGCCGGGTGCAGCCGGTTCTGCAGCGTGTCGAAGTCCAGGCCGTCGCCGGTGACCACGACGATCTCGCCGTCCACCACGCACCGCGGCGGCAGCACCTCGAGCAGCAGCTCGGCCAGCTCCGGGAAGTACCGGGTCAGCGGCCGGTCGTTGCGGGAGCCGAGCTCGATCTCGTCCCCGTCACGGAACACGATGCAGCGGAAGCCGTCCCACTTGGGCTCGTACAGCAGCCCGTCCGCCGTCGGCACCTCGTGCACGGCCTTGGCGAGCATCGGCCGCACCGGTGGCATCACTGGAAGGTCCACGACCGGTCACGATAGGCCGTGACCGGTCGTTTCGCCCTGTCAGAGCTCTGTGTGACCGGTCTGGTCCACCTGCGTGTCGGCCACCGGGCGGCTGGTGGTCACCCGGAAGTCGGACACGTCGTCCAGCACGAAGGTCGGCGCGGTCGGCGCCTTGTCCGCCTTGACGTGGTGGAAGTCGGCGTCGACCACGTCCCGCAGCGCGAACGCGGGCCGGGTGTCCTGCTGCTCGTAGCGCACCTCGACGTTGTCCAGCGTGACGCCCTGGACGTGCCGGATGAAGAAGCCGTAGGCCGGCAGTGTGCCGAACATGGTCGGCTCCGGGTAAGCGTTCTCCACCTCGGGCGGGTTCTCCGGCACGCCGTTCATGGACAGCCCGCCGACCATGTGGTGGCGCACGTTGCTGATCCGCACGTCCTCGATGCGGTGGCCCGGGATGCCGGCGATCGCCGACGGGTAGCGCGGGTCGGCGTTGTGCGCGATCAGGTTGGCGATGCTGACCCGGCGCAGCGTGCCGACCGGGACGCCGGCCGGTCCGCGCATCCGCGAGCCGAGCCGGAAGAAGATCGGCATCTGCACGTCGCGCATGGTGATGTTGCTGACCGTGATGTCCTCCAGGCCGCCGCCGTCCACCGTCTCGAAGGCCAGGCCCCGACAGTGCTCGAAGACGACGTTGGAGATGGCGATGTTCTTGAAGCCGCCGTTGGACTCGGTGCCGCACTTGACCCGGCCGGTGCGGCCGAACGCCGCCGTCTTGTACGTGCCGTCGACCAGCGTGCCCAGGTCGTAGCCGCTGACGAAGCAGTTGTCGATGGTGACGTTCTCGGTGTCGCGCGCGTAGCCCAGGGCGTAGGAGGCCTTGAGCACGATCGCGTCGTCGTTGGGGGAGTTGACGGTGGTGTTGGAGATGCGGACGTTCTTGCAGCAGTCGATGTCGATGCCGTCGCGGTTGGTGTCCATGACGACGTTGTCGATGCGGAAGTTGTCCACGCCGGTGGGCAGGATGCAGAAGTGCCCGCCGTTGACCATGGTGACGTCCCTGATCACCACGTTGCGGCACAGCTTGAGCGCGATCGCCTTGTTGCCCTGCAGCGGCTGGGACTCCTGGCTGCCCCCGCTGACCAGGCCCTTGCCGTCGATCGTGCCCGGGCCGCCGATGGTCACGTTGACCAGGTTCTCGCCCCAGATCAGGCTGTTGTGCCAGTGGCTGTGGCCGAAGTCCTGGTAGCTGTTGCCGGCGCCGGGCTGCTCGGCCGGGTCGTAGCCCTTGCCGTTGGCCGGCGCGGCCGCCAGCAGGGTCGCGTTGTGGCCCAGGTACAGGGCGACGTTGCTCTTGAGGTGCACGGAGTAGCTGGCGTAGGTGCCGGCCGGGAAGAACACGGTGCCACCGTGCCTGGACGCCGCGTCGATGGCGCGGTTGATCGCCGCGGTGTCGATCGTGACGCCGTCGCCACGGGCGCCGAACTCCGTGACGTCGAACAGTTTCCCGGCCGGACCGGTCGGTGCGGCCGGCTCTGCGGCGGCGGTGCCGGCCAGCGGCAGTGCCATAGCGGCCGCGCCCGCGGCCCCCAGCGTGACGATGCGACGTCGACTCACCCGGTCCATGGCTCGGAGGCTACAAACGTTTACAGCCTGTTTCAATAGGCCGTTCGCAACGGGCCTCCTGAACCGGTTACGCCCCGGCCTCGTCCCATCCCCTAGACCGGCGAAGGGCGGTTCACATGCGTAAACAGCGGGTCGTCGTCGGGGTCATGCAGCAGCTGCCCAGCGCGCAGGACGTCATCATCGGCCAGATCCCTCGGCCGTCATCCCTGGTCGTGCCCCGGCGAGCGGATCGGGAGAACGCACGGCACAGCGGCGAGGAGGAACGCGGCTGCGCCTCCCCACATGAGGGCTGAGACATGGTCGGCGAACCCGGCCCCTGTCGGTGTTCCTGCGATGGCACCGAAGAGCGCCACCCCGATCGCTCCGCCTGCTTGGCGGGAGGTGTTGCTGGCACCGGACGCGGTCCCCGGCGAGTCCGGAACGGCGCGCATCGCGGCCGTGACGATCCCCGGTGTCAGGACACCGATTCCGCAGCCCCACACCGCAAGAGAGCACAGCAGTATCGGGTAGTCCACGGGGCCGTTCCCGGCGCGGAGGCTGAGTGCCAAGCCGCCGAATCCGACAACGGCGATCAGGAGCCCGAGCGCGCTGGTTCGCCAGGGACCGACCTTGTTCGTGCGCCTGCCGGAGGTCGTACCGAGCAGAGGTAGCGGGACCATCGCAGGCAGCATCACCATGCCCGCCACGAGGGGGCTGAGCCCGTGCACGGCCTGGAAGACCTGCGTGAGCACGAACAGCGCACCCTGAGCGCACAGGTTCATCACCGCAGCGACCCCACACGCACGCACCAGCGGTTGACGGGCCACCGTAGGAACCCGCAGCAGCGGTTGCGGGGCGCGTCGCTCGACGAGCCACAGCGCGGACCCGGCACAGGCCGCGGTGGCAACCATGGCACCGCCCAGCGCGGTGTTGCTGGGCCCCTGGATGATCGCGGTGACCGCGCACCCCAATAAGACGGTGAGAAGGATCGCGCCGGGCCAGTCGACAGTTCTCCCGAGAATGCGGTTGGGTGGCGAGGACGATCGCTCGGACGGGTGCCGCGCCGGCCGGGGTGATCCGGTTGTCGAGGTGAGCACGGCAGCCAGGACCGCGATGATGACCGGGACGCCGAGCCAGAACACCGCGCGCCAGCCTGCGGCCTGCACCAGCAGTCCACCGAACACCGGACCCGCCGGCAGCGCCGCACCGCCCACCGCGGCCCACCGGCCGATTGCGCTGGCGCGGGCTTTCTCACTGGGTGCTGCCTGCGACAGCATCGCCAGCGTGCCGGGCAGCATCAATGCTGCCGCGGTGCCCTGCAGCGCCCTACCGGCGATGAGGACACCGCTGGTGGGGGAGAGCGCGCACACGATCGAGGCGACCCCGAACCCGGCGAATCCGGTCAGGACCATGCGGCGGTGGCCGATCCGGTCGCCCACCGCGCCAGCGGCAAGAAGCAACGCGGCCAGCGGCACTGTGTAGGCGTCGACCACCCACGCCAGCCCGGCACCGGCGTGCAGGTCCGTGTCGAGTCGCGGGAGCGCCACGTTGACCACGGTCACGTCCAACAGCACCAGGAAGTAGCCCGCGCACAGTCCGAGGGGCAGCAGCCAAGTCGTTCTGGTGCTGTCACTTCGCTGGGTGGTCACCTCGTCGCCGTTGTGCCGCATGCGTTGATCCTCGCGCCGAAAAGCTTCAGCCAGCGTCGAAACGAATCGCGCCTACCATCGGGACATGGGCAACGACCCTCGAGCGGAGGCAGGCGACCCCGATATCGCCCACCTGGCCAGTGCGTTCGCCGACGCCAGGCGCGCACGGGTGCTCATGGCGCTGGCCGACGGCCGAGCCCTACCCGCCGGGCGGCTGGCCGAGGAAGCCGGGGTGGCCGCGTCCACGATCAGCAACCACCTGGCGATCCTGCTCGAACACCAACTCGTCACCGTCGAGCAGCAGGGACGACACCGGTACTACCGCCTGGCCGGCACCGAGGTCGAAGGCGTTCTCGAAGCCCTCGCACGGCTCGCGCCCCGGACCCCGATCACCTCGCTACGCGAACACACCAAGGCGGCAGCCCTCCGCAACGCACGCACCTGCTACCGCCACCTCGCAGGACAACTCGGCGTCCGCCTCTTCCGCCAGCTGCTCCACGCCGACTGGATCACCGGCGGCGATGCGCGCCACGACCCCACGATCGCCGGCGATCGACTCTCGGCCCCCGGCAAAAGCACCCGATACCGGCTCACCAGTCGCGGTGCGACAGCACTGAGCCGATGGGGCCTCCCGGCCGGCGTGCTCAGCCAAGAACGGTCCCTGCGCTACTGCGTCGACTGGACCGAACAAGCCCACCACCTCGCCGGACCACTCGGCACCGCCATCACCAACCGGCTCTTCGAACTCGGCTGGATCAGCCGCGGGACCGTTCCCCGCAGCGTCCGACTCACCCCAGCCGGCGAGAGCGGCTTCGCAGCCATCGGAACGCCGCCGACAACGTCATGACCGGCGACAGCTAGTCCGCGCGGGTGGTTTCGTTGAGGTTGAGGGTGATCTCTCGGCCGGTGAGCTTGCGGACGACGATGACCACGATGCCGATGGCGAGCCAGACGAGGCCGCCGATCTTGGCGTCGGGGTCGGCGTTCCACAGGACGTAGCCGATGATGACGAAGCCGACGAGGGGGACGGCGAGGTGCATGCCGTAGCTGCGCTGGCGGCGTTTGACGAGGTGGTAGACGGACACCGAGACGTGCAGCATGAGGAAGGCGAACAGGGCGCCGAAGTTGACGAGGGTGGAGAGGAACTCGATCTGGCCGACGAAGAAGAGGCCGAGGACGAGGCTGACGGCGGCCACGAGGAGGACGGCGCGTTCGGGGACGCGGCGCTTTTCGTTGACGTGGGCCAGGAAGGGCGGCAGCGTGCGGTCGCGGGCCATGGAGAACAGCAGGCGGGCGGTGGCGTTCTGGGCGACGAGGCTGTTGGCGACGGCGGCGGCCAGCGCGGAGGTGACGGCCACGAGCACGGTGAGCCACGGCCCGGCGGCGAGGCCGGCGACCTGGTAGAAGGCCTGGTTGGTGGCGTCCTGACCGACGAACTCGGTGGTGCCGGGCGGCACCAGCAGCGCGGCGAGCCAGGTCTGCACGATGAACAGCACGGCCACCAGACACAGCGACAGCACGGTGGCCCGGCCGACGACCCGAGGCCCGCCCTGGACCTCCTCGGACTGGGTGGAAATGGCGTCGAAGCCGAGGAAGGACAGCACCGCCACCGACAGAGCGCCGAACACCAGGCTGGGGGAGAACTCCGCGGGGTTGAAGAACGGCGTGAACGACCAGCCGCCGCGAGCGGACACGGCGATCACGGCGGCGACCACGAAGATGGCCAGCACCAGCAGTTGGCCGAGGAGGAACCAGCGGTTGACCCGGGCGGTGGTCTCGATGCCGGCCAGGTTGACCACGGTGTTGAGCACGACAAAAAACACCACCCACAGCCACTGCGGCACGGCCGGCAGCACGGTGCCGAGGGCGGCGGCGCCGGTGACGTAGAGCAGGGTCGGCACGAGCAGGTAGTCGAGCAGAATCGCCCACCCGGCCAGGAAACCGACCCACGGCGCGATACCCCGGCCGGCATAGGCGTAAACGGAGCCGGCGACCGGGAAGGCGCGGCTCATCTCCCGATAGCTCAGCGCGGTGAACACCATGGCCACCAGGCCGATGACGTAGGTGAGCGGCACCATGCCCTTGGCGGCGTTGAACACCACGCCGAAGATGGCGAACGGGGCGATCGGCACCATGAAGATCAGCCCGTACACCAACAGGTCCCGCAGCCGCAGCGAACGCCGCAGCTCCTGCCGGTAGCCGAAGTCGGAGAGCTCGCTCATGACAGCGTCCGCAGGAAGCCGCCGACGACCTCGGTGAACCGGGCGGGCTCCTCGACGTGCGGCATGTGGCTGGACTCCTCGAAGATCTCCCAGCGCACGTCGGGAATCCGGTCGAAGTACGGCTGCACGGTCTCCGGCGTCGCCTCGTCGTGCCGGCCGCTGACCAGCAAGGTGGGCGCCGACACCGCGTCGACCCGGTCGATGATCGACCAGTCGCGAATGCTGCCGATCACGTGGAACTCGCTGGGCCCGTTCATCGCGTGGTACACGGTCGGATCGCGGTCGATCTCCGCCAGCGCGAAGGCCACTTCCGCCGGCATCGGCACCACCCGGCACAGGTGCCGCTCGTAGAACACCTGCACGGCGTCCTTGTACGCCTGGCTGTCGGTGGTGCCGTCGGCTTCGTGGGCCCGCAGTGTCTTCTCCACCTCCGGCGGGAGTTCCGCGCGCAGCCGGTCCGCGGCGGCCAGCCACAGCGACATGGACGCGGGCGAGTTGGCGATCACCAGCCCGCGCAGGCCCGCCGGCCGGCGCGCGGCGTGCTCGGCGGCCAGCATGCCGCCCCACGACTGGCCGAGCAGCGCGTAGCGGTCGGCGATGCCCAGCGTCCGCAGCAGATTGTCCAGCTCCGCCAGGAAGAGCTCAACCGTCCAGAAGTCGGGTGACGCGTCCGGCAGGTGGGTGGACTTGCCGTTGCCGAGCTGGTCGTAGTGCACCACGGCCCGGTCACCGGCCAGGTCGGCCAGCCGGAGCAGGTAGTCGTGTGTGCAGCCCGGCCCGCCGTGCAGCACGACCAGGGGCACGCCACCCGAGCCGAGCTCACCCGTGATCCGGTACCAGGTCTGGTGATCGCCGAACGCGGCATGTCCCTCAATGGCCATGCCTACCTCAGTACCGAGGCGGACCGGGCGGCGTCAAGAGCACGGCACGAGGCCGGATCGAGCGGCCACCAGGTCGAGCCGCTGCTGGATGTTGTGCGTGTAGCTGGGGCATGCCGAAGTGCCCTCGCCCCACCGCTTGGGGCAGCTGCCGCCGCACACCGGCAGAAAAACGCAGCCGGAGCACTTCTGCTCGCCACGGTTGACCCGGTCGTGCCAGTCGTCGTAGCGCCCGGCCGGCCGCTGCCGATCGTGGTCGGCCTGCTCGACGAGTTCCAGCACATCGTCCTGCTCGTGCGTGGACACCAGCGGATGTTCGGTGCACGAGAAGATGCCGCCGCTGCTGCTGATCACTTCGGCGGTGCGGGTGACCGCCGGGCAGAGCGGCCCGGTCAGCTGTGCGGGGATCAGGTTTCCGGTGACCAGGCCGACTTCGTGCATCCGGCGCAGCCACCGGGGTTCGGCGGCGGCGAACCGCTGCTCGCCACGACGCCAGGCCGGGGCCTCGCGCAGGTCGAACTCGAACATCGGGCGGTTCAGCCCGGCGGCCACGGCGGCGTCGAGGAACGCGTCCCCCTGGTCGACGTCGGCCAGATCGCTGTGGATCATCAAACGGAGCAAGGGAAACTCGTCCGATGCCAGCTCGGACAGCGTCGACAGGATCCGGTGGTAAGGCCGCTGCGGGTCGATGGTGATCCGCAGGGTGTGGATGCGGCATTCCTCGTACAGAGCACGAAGCCGACGCAGGGTCAGCAGCGAGCCGCCGGTGCTCAGCGTTGACGTGTAGCGCACGCCGCCGGCGTCGGCGGCCTCGACGAACTGGGCGGCCAGCTCACGCACGATGGCGTACGACAGCAGGGGTTCGTTGCCGAACCAGCCGATCCGCACCTCCTCGGTGCTCGGCCGGTTGATGCCCCGCAGCACCCGATCCCGCACCGCGTCGCGGTGATTGGCCGTGGACTTGCCCCGCACGTGCACCTGGCCGCAGTACTCGCAGCCCATGTTGCAGAACCCGGCCGGCACCAGCACGTAGTTCAGCGACGCCAGCGACCGCGCCCGGGCCCGCTGCTCGTCGAGCACGTCGGTCAGCTCGTCCCGGTCCGACGGCACCAGGATGCTCGGGTCGGACAGCTGTTCGGCGATGGCGGCCGGCAGCGTTTCACGGCCCAGCGTTCGAGCCACCGCGTCGTCAACCGTGCTGACCCGCGAGGTGCGTGTGTTGAGCACGAGCCGGACCGGTTGGCCGCCGCCGTCGGTGTAGGCCGCTTCGCTGACGACCAGGTATCTGCTTGCCTTCTGACCCACCACGCCATCCTGTGGCGGCCGACCCGACCAGGCGTATACGCACATCTACGTAGAACGGCCAGGATTCGTTGCGACACAAGGCTGTCCGGTCCACACTGGTTGCCCCTGAGTCTCCGTCGACCAGGTAGGTTCGGGCAACCGGCTTATGCTGGGGGAGTGGATGTCGAGCCGGTCACCGTCACCACGCCGCGGCCGCTGCGGCGGGCGCTGCTCACCCAGTCCTGGCGCGAGCTGACCTTCCTGCACTGGCCGATGGAGCCGGACCTCATCGCCCCGCTGCTGCCGGCCGGCACAGTGCCGGACACCCTCGACGGCGTCACCTATGTGGGACTCGTGCCGTTCCGGATGAGCAAGGTGCTCCGGACGCCTTATCTGGGCACGTTTCCGGAGACGAACGTGCGACTGTACTCAGTGGACGGTCATGGCCGCCGCGGCGTGGTGTTCCGCTCGCTGGACGCGGCCCGGCTGCTGCCGGTGCTGATCGCCCGGCTCGGCTTCTGCCTGCCGTACCGGTGGGCGTCGATGCGGATCGAGCGCGACGGCGACGTCGTCACCTATGTCTGCCGACGGCGCGGCGGCGGCCCGAGCAGCCGGATCCGGGTGCTGTCGGGCGCGCCCATCGACGAGCCGAGTGAGCTGGAACACTTCCTGACCGCCCGCTGGGGCCTGCACGTGTCCTGGCACGGGCGCACCATCTACCTGCCCAACGAGCACCCGGCCTGGCCGCTGCACCGCGCCGAGCTGCTGGACATCGAGGACGGCCTGCTGGCCGCCGCCGGCGTGCCCCGGCCGGCCGAGCCGCCGGTGAGCGTGCTCTGGTCACCGGGCGTGCCGGTGCACTTCGGCCTGCCACTGACTCGATGAGGTGACTTCGTCACATTGTGTGACGGTGATTCGGGAGTTCTGTCGGTGTCGTGCCCACGGATGGGCGGTCCCCACCACCGGCCGGGCAACGGCAAGGCACTATGGACGTCCTAAGGACAGTGGTCGCACCACCGGGCGACCAGCGTTTGACCAGCGTATGACCAGGCCGTATTTGAACGTGAAGGGGGAGGTCGCCCGATGCCGGAGCGCCTCGACGTGCGGCGGACGCCGCAGCCGGCCGGACACCCCCGGCCCGCCGCCGCGGGCCGCACCCGACCGGCCCTGCGCACCTTCCAGGTGCTGCTGGTCGTGGTGTCGATGGTGGTCTTCGGGGGCACCTGGTACGCGTGGTCGCAGCTGGCCAAGCTGAACGGCCTGACCACGGCCAACGTGATCGGCAAGACGGTGTCCCCGCTGGCCGAGCAGAACATCCTGATGGTCGGCCTGGACACCCGCACCGACGCGCAGGGCCAGCCGCTGCCCGCGGACGTGCTCAACCAGCTGCACGCCGGCGGTGGCGACGACGGCGGCGACACCACCGACACCATGATCGTGATCCACATCCCGGCCGGCGGCGGGGCCGCGTCGGCGATCTCCATCCCGCGCGACTCCTACGTGCAGGTCATCGGCAGCGACGGCACGAGCTACGGCAAGCACAAGATCAACTCGGCCTACAGCTACGGCCGCAACGACGCCTACTCGACGCTGACCAAGCAGGGCGTCACCGGGGCCGACCGGGAGAACAAGGCGGCCGAGGCCGGGGCCAAGGTCTCCATCGCGACCGTCCAGCAGTTCACCGGGCTGACCATCACCCACTACGCCGCGGTCAACCTGGCCGGCTTCTACTTCATCAGCCAGGCCATCGGCGGCGTGCCGGTGTGCCTGATCAACCCGGTCAAGGACTCCTTCTCCGGCGCCAACTTCCAGGCCGGCCAGCAGACCGTGGAGGGCTCGGCCGCACTGGCCTTCGTGCGGCAGCGGCACGGGCTGCCCAACGGCGACCTGGACCGGATCCGCCGGCAGCAGGCCTTCATGTCCAGCATGGCCAAGACGGTGCTGTCGGCCGGCACGCTGGCCAACCCCGGCAAGCTCAACGACCTGATCGCCGCGGTGAAGAAGGCCGTGATCATCGACCAGGGCTGGGACGTGCTCCAGTTCGCCGAGCAGTTGCAGGGCATGAGCACCGGCAACATCAAGTTCGTCACCATCCCGATCGTCAGCATCACCCTGCAGACCCCCAACGACGGCGACGCCGTCGAGGTCGATCCCCAGCAGGTGCAGCAGTTCGTGCAGCAGACCATCGGCGCGACCACCTCCGGCGGCGCCCCGTCGTCCGGCGCCGCCAGCCCGAACTCGGTGGACTACTCGGCGACCACTGTGGACGTTCGCAACGCCTCCAGCGTCTCCGGCCTGGCCGCCAGCGTGCTGGACAAGTTGGTGGCCAAGGGATTCGGCCGCGGCGACGTCGGAACCGCCACCGCCCGCAAGGCTTCCTCGATCAACTACCCGTCCAGCGCGAAGGCGGCCGCGCAGGCCGTCTCCACTGCCCTGGGCGGGGTGCCGCTGATCGCCGACGACTCGCTCACCGCCGGGCACGTGCGGGTGTACCTGGGCACCGACTACAACACCAAGTACGGCTTCACCGGCAATGCCCAGATGCAGCTCAACACCTACGCCGCCGCGGCGCCGACGTCGTCCTCGTCCAGCTCGACGATCACCGCCGACGGCGTGCCCTGCATCAACTGAACCCACAGTTTCGGCCAGACTGCACGTTTAACCGATTCTTGTGGCACCCCCGGTACGCTCGAAACGGCAGGAGCCCTTCGAGCGCACCGGGGGTAACCACACGTGAGGATCACGCAGGAACAGCGGCGTCAGACCGAGGAGCGGATCCGCACGGCCATGGCGGCGCTGCTGGCCGGTGACCTGCCGCTCGGCGGCAAGTGCGACGTCCGAACGTTGGCGAGGGTCGCTCAGGTCGGTCGGGGCGCGCTGTACACCACGTACGCGCATCTCCGGGAAGAGTTCGAACGCCAGCGCGAGCTGGTGGAACCGGTCGGGCGCATCGAGATCCTGGAGTCGCAGGTAGCGAGCCTGAGTCGGCGAATGGTCCGCTACGACAGCGAGATCGCCGAGCTGAGGCACGCGCTGCGACGGCTAGAAACCCACGACGGCCTGCACGGTCAGTCCAGCGCACAGCACGACCACGAAGCCGACGGCGGTGCCCCTGGGCCAGTTCCGGCGGCCCGGACCCCAGTACCGCCACGCGCCGACCAGCGGGAACACTGCGGCCAGGGTGGGAAGTAGTGCCACCGGAACGGGTAGGAGCGGCAGCACCAGCGCGAGATCCAGTCCGACGGCCACCAGGGCCAGCGCCAGCGTCCAGGCCGCACTGCCGTGCACACCAAGGACTTGCGAGTACAGCCGCTCGTCGGTCCCACCCTGTCTGGTCTTTCGGGCAAACTCCAGGTGTACGAAAACGCAGGCGTACAACACGAGCAGTCCGATCAACACGGCATTCGGCCGCACCTGTCCGGTGCCGTACAGGGACACGCACAGGTAGACGTTGATCAGCGCCTGGATCGGCAGGGCGGCGGCCAGGTTGAGCAGGATGTCCTCGCGCACGGCCGGAAACGCCGTCTCGGCTGCCCACAGCACCAAGCCGTACGCCAGCACCACGGCCACCGCCACCGCCGAAAGCGGCGACACCAAAGCGTTGAGCCCCAACAACACCGCGGCGATCACGGTCATGGCCGTCCGTAGCTCGCCGGTGGTGATCGCGCCGGTGACCAGCGGTCGGTCCGGGTTGTGCACGACGTCGTAGTCGAAGTCCTTCTGCTCGTCCAGCATCCGCATGAACAGCAGCGTCAGCACCACGGTCGCGAACCGCGCGGCCGTGGCCCAGGAGGGCGACCACGGGCCGGAACCGGCCAGCAGCACAGCGGTTCCCTCGAACGACACCGTCCACAGTAGACCGTAGGTCAGGTGCAGTCCCAGCGGGAACATCACCTGTACGAACCGTGCCAGCCGCCCGATCACTCCCACCGCCACGTGTTGTGCGCGATCACGTCAGCCACCGGCCCGCGCTTGGGCGGCTTCGGCGGCGAGCTCAGGTGGCCGACGACCACCAGCGCCACCTGGGTCACCCGGTCGTACGGAATGCCCAGCAGCTGGGCCACTTCCCGCTCGTACGCCAGGTGCACGGTGGTCAGCGCGGTGCCCAGGCCGCGGCCGCGGGCGGCCAGCATGAATCCCCACAGCGCCGGATAGACCGACCCGAAGAAGCTGGACTGCTTGGCCGGCAAGGCATCCGGGCCCAGCCGCCCCAGCTGGCAGGCCAACACCAGCGCTGGGGCCTCGTGCAACCGCTCGGCCAGCGCCGTCCCCGACCGACCCATCGGGGTGTCGGCCAGGTCGCTGCCGGCCAGGTATTCCCGGAACGCCCGCCGGTAGTGCTCGGCGACCCCGGCCTTCACGGCGGGATCGTCGAGCAGCAGGAAGCGCCAGTTCTGCCGGTTGGCGCCGTTCGGGGCGTGACAGGCGAGGTCCAGGCATTCCATCAGCAGCGCCGGGTCGACCGGCCGGGAGAAGTCCAGACCACGCCGCACCGTGCGCGTCGTGGTCAGGACCTCGTGCAGCGAGTCGGTCACGCCGAGGCCACCAGGGCCATCGGAACCTGGTCGAACTCGGCCGAGTCGGCCGGCACGGCCACCAGGCCCAGCTGGGCTTCCAGCACGCACCGGCCGGCCTGCACGACCTTCGCGGGCACCCGCACCGCCTCCACCGGCCGGGGGCCGGAGAAGTCGGTGACGCAGTGCGCGGGCAGGTCGAACTCGGCGAACTCCCGGAACCGCGCCGACAGCGTGTCCAGCCGCCAGCCCGCGCCCAGCGTCGCCAGCGCCAGCTGCCGGCACGCCTCCACCTCCAGCATGCCGGGCAGGTGGTCCAGCGGATGGTCGAACAGGCTGGGGTGGGTGGTGTCGGCGATCAGCACCGCCAGCGGGCCGCCCTCCTCGTCCATGCGCGGCTCGGAGATCACGACGTTCAGCGGCGACCGGCGGTTGACCAGCTCGGCGGCCGCTCGCGGCGGAACCGGGCAGGCGGTCGGCGTCGGCCTGAGACCGAGGCTCTCCCGGGACTTCGTGCGCAGCGCCTCGTGTTCCGCGGCGGTGATCCAGGAGGCGTTGATCTCGCACTCCACCGCGATGCCGCCGTCGATCACCACCTGGAAGGCCATCAGCATCCCGGCCAGCGCCCGCTCCCGATTGCGTAGCCGCCGTTTCACGGTCGCGTGCACCACGGCCTCGGTCGGCGTCTCGCCGAAGGCCAGCCGGTCGGCGTCGGCCACCCGCAGGTTCACGTCGCGCAGGATGAAGTTGCGGCCCATCGGCACGTCGTGGAACAGGTGGGCCACCACGTAGTAGGACTGCCGGCAGGCCTCCAGGAAGAACATCGGGTCGTGCCCGCCGGTCGGCCGCCGGACATCGCTGTACAGGCCGTGGTGGCGGGGCACCTGCACCGCGATCCGGAACTCGTCGGCCGACACCGGCTCGGCCGCGGTGGTGAACACCTCGGCCACCGCGACCCGGTGCACCACGGCCTTGTCCAGCGTGCGCGAGAAATCCATGGTCGGTCCTTCCGTTCAGCGACCGGCGGCGGCCGGCTGCCAGTCGGCCGCGGTCACCGCGGCGATCACCGGCTCAAAGGTCTTGTCCTTCATCGGGAACACGGTCGATCCCACGACGGTCACGTCCCAGGGATCGAGCGCGAGCCCGTGTCGCCACACCGTTCTGAGCAGCGCACGAAGTCCCTCATCTCCTGGTACGGCAAGGGAAGTCTGCAACTCACCCTGCGCCGGCCCGGTCACCCGCCCGGCCTGCGCCCGCAGCCGTTCCGCGGCCGGCTCGAACGACAGGTCCCGCGCCGGCGCGGCGGCGTACAGCTTCTCGGCCAGCGCCCGGGCCCGCGCGCTGTTGTCCACGCCGGCCAGCGCTTCCCGCAGCACCTCGCCGCGCGTCGCATAGTCCAGGTGCACGCCGAGTTCTCGGATCACGTCGGCCGGCTCGTCGGCGGTGTGCACGAGGTTGAGCAGGAAGGAGAACTTGCCCAGTTCGTAACGGAGTTCGCCGGGCCGGCGGCGGTCGGGGTCGGTCGGCCCCTTGAGCTCGGTCAGCAGCGTGGACACCGGCCGGTCGGTGCCGTCTTTGCGGATCACCAGCAGCAGCGCGGGAACCGTCATCGTGAACAGGTCGGCGATGCGGCGGCGATAGGCCGTGGCCAGGTTCCACTGAAAGTACCACAGGGACCGGACCACGGTTGGTGTCAGCGGTGCCTTGGTCGCCGCCACGACGGTGAAACCGCTGCGGGCCAACCAGTCCACTGTGGTCAGCAGCTGGCGCGACACCACCGCGTCCGGCTTGAGTAGCAGCAAACCGTGCCGGTAAGCGAAGTCCTCCGGGTCGGTGGTCAGTTCGGCCAGCTGATCCAGGGATTCCTGGAAGTACGTGTCGGCACCGAACAGCTCGCGCTTGCGGTCGTTGCGGCTCAACGACTCCGACAGCACCGGGCCGTGCATGCCCCGCATCAGTTCCCCCTCAGCCCGGCCAGCACCTGGTCCACGTCCGGCAGCGGCGTGCCGAGATAACCAGCCTTCACCGCGTGCTCCAGCAGCCGGCGCAGGAAGGCCTGGCCGGTGGCGGGCGGCTTTGTCGTCATGAAGCGTTCGGTTTCCTTGCGGTCAAAGGTGATCCGCCGGCGGAAGTAGCTCTCGTAGAGCACGACCACCTTGTCGTGGTAGGCCCGTTCGCTGGCCGGCAGCCGCTGCGGGTCGAACGCTGTGGGCGAGACGAACCGGGGTACGTGGAAGGACGGGAACTCGGCCAGCACATCGGAAAAATCACGCAGGCTCAGGCCGCCGCCGACGGCGTGGAAGGTCCGCCCCTCGGCCTCGCCGAACCGGTCGACCGTCGCGGTGACCACGTCGGCGACGTGATCGACCGGCACCAGGTCCAGCATGGCGTCGAAGTGGCCGGGAACGGACCGGACCCGGCCCTGGGTGGTCAGTTTCAGCACCACGTAGATGTTCTTGAAGTCGCGGACCACGCCGGTGCGGGCCGCGCCGACGACGATGCTCGGACGCACCGCCGCCACCGGCAAGCCGTCGGCAGAAGCCTTGCGCACCAACGTTTCCGCACGCAGCTTGCTCTCTTCGTAGTGGTTGCCCATCCGTTGCCCGACGTCCAGCTCGCTCTCGGCGATGGTGCCCGAGCGCTCGCCGCACACGTAGGCCGTGCCCACGTGCACCAGGGGAGTGGCGTGCGTACGGGCCAGCTCGATCACGTGCCGCGTGCCGTCCACATTGACCTGCTGGTACAGCGCCTCGGGCCGGCCGAAGTCGGTGATCGCCGCGCAGTGCACGATGTGGTCGACGCGGCCGGGCAGTTCCAGGCCGAGCCCCGGCTTCGTGACATCGCCGTTGACCAGCCGCAGGCGGTCCTTGGGCGCACGCAGCGGGCGGCCGTTGTTGCCGATCAGCTCCGGAACGCGGTGCACGACCCCGAGCACGTCGTGCCCGGCGGCCAGCAGCCGCGCCACCACCTCGGCCCCGACCAGGCCGGACGCCCCGGTCACCAGGACGGTCATCGGACCGCCCCCAAATCCCCGGCCCCCAGATCCCCGGCCGCCAGTTGTTCGGCCACCAGGTCGACGACGTCGCCGACGGTGGTCACCGCGGCCAGCCGGCTCTCGTCCAGGGCGGCCAGGGCGAAGTGCCGCTCCAGCGCGATGGACAGCTCGATCAGCCGCACCGAGTCGTAGGCGAGGTCGGCGACCAGGCGGGTGTCGGCGCGCAGCTCGGCGCGCGGGCTCGGCGCCATCGCGGCCACGATGGCGTGCACCTCGGTGTTGGTCATGTCGATCCCCTTCAGGCCACGTGCGGCTGGCGGCCGCCGCTGGTCAACAGGTCGCGGGCCTCGTCGATGGGCAGGTCGGCGTCCAGGTAGGCGCCCAGCCGCAGCCAGTCGTAGCCGATGGCCAGGGTCTGCTCCCAGGCCCGCGTGGAGTCGAACGAGGAGGGGAACACCAGCGAGCCGGTGGCCGTGCGGGTGAGGGCGACCAGCCGTTTCAGGTCCGCCAGCAACGACTTCGCCTGCTCGGGGCTGCCCAGCTCGGAAGTGTCGATGGACGCCGCCAGGGCGCGGATCGGCTGCACTTCTTCGGGCAGCAGCCGCAGCCGCCGCACGACGTCGGAGTCGGGCGGCAGCGGGTTCACGCCGTACGCGCTGAGCAGGCCGCGGGCGCACACCAGCAGCACCCGGTGGGCCGACAGCTGCGCAACCCGCCACTGGCCGCGGGCGACCGCGCCGGACAGGTCTTCCAGCACGTTCTCGATCAGCACGTTGGACCACATCAGGTTCATCGCGGCGGCCCCGAACCGGGTCGCCGGCAGCGGCACCAGCTCCACCGCGCGGTCATCCCCGACCTCGGCCCCGTGCAGCTGGACCGACGGCCGTGCCCGGCTGGGCGGCGGGCTGATCGGGCCGGTGGGCGCGCCGAGCGGCAGGGCGGGGGAGACCGTGCCGCCGCCCCGCCAGGCCAGCCGGACCAGGCCCAGCCGCAGGAAGTCGGCGACCAGCTCACCGGGGTCGTCCACGGCAGTCACCGCGGCGAGGGTGTCCGGCAGCGAGCGGCCGAACACGATCGAGCGCCACATCCGGCCGGCCGTCGAGCCCAATGCGAAGACGTCCCGCTTGTCCCGCACCACGTGCACGCGATCGCCGGTCTGCCAGGTGGTGACGCCGGCGACCCGCTCCACGCTGAGCTGGCCGACGCCGCCGGCACAGCCCGTGACGCCGAGGTCGTCGGTCAACTGTATGCAGTCGCTCAGATACTGCTGGCCGGATCCTTCCGAAAGTGACCAGTAGCGCGCGGCCGTCTCCGCGTCGCCGATCCGATCCAGCTGCATCGACAGCCACTTGGGCTCCAGGTACGTCTCGCCCTGCCGGGCCGCCCACGCCTTGACCGCCTGCACCAGCCCGGACCGGGCCCACGCGGCGGCCTCCTCGTGCTGGCCCAGCGCCCCCAGCGCGATGGCCTGCCGCGCCGACTGCCGGGCGTAGTGCCCCCACCAGCGGGCCATCACCCCGGCGAACTCGTCGGCCGGCAGCATGGCCTTCACCTTGGCCACCAAGGCATCGCCGCGGATCACGTGGCTGCCGAGCAGCCGCTGGCACCGGTTGAGCAGATCCTCGTGCAGCGTGGACACCCGCCGCGCGGCCTTGGCCCGCAGCTCGGCGAACTGGGCGGCGATCTGGCCGGTGGTGCGGGTGCGCACCTCGACCCGGCGGCCGTCCACGAACAGGATCGACGGCATGGTCGGCAGCTCGCCGTCGTCCTCGGCGATCAGCAGGAAGTCGACGTCCGAGGACGGGTTGCCGAAGCACTCGGCGATCGAGCCCTCCAGCACCATCGCCCAGTCCGGCGCGGCGGCCACCTGCTCCAGGGTCTGCTCGGCGATCCGCCGCAGCTGGTCCTCGGACAGAATCATCGACTTCCTCCAGCCGCTTCGTGTTCCGGCAGCAGCACTTGTGCGTCCTTGGGCAGCCCGCCGGCCAGCAGCGAGCCGAGCAGCGCCCGCCGCGGCTTGCCGCTGGTGGTCCGGGCGACCAGTCCGCTGCGCCCGCTGACCACGGTGACCGCGACGTCCTGGCCCAGCCGCGCCGTCAGCGCCTTGCGGGCCGTCGGCACCCAGTCGCCCGGCGCGGACTCGGCCAGCAGCGCGACCCGCGCGCCGCCGGCTGTCGGGGCGCTGACCACCGCGAATCGGTTGCGGGCCAAGCCTGTTTCCTGCGCCACGGCCGCCTCCAGGTCCTCGACGTAGACGCTGCGTCCGCGCACTTTGAGGCTGTCGCCCATCCGTCCCAGCACGAACAGTTGGCCGTCGTGCAGGAAACCGGCGTCCCCGGTGCGCAGCTCGGCCCCGGCGAACCGGGTCGAGCCACCGGCCCGGCCGGCGTGGTATCCGTCCACAACGGATGGTCCGGTGACGGCGATCTCCCCGAGATACCGGGCCGGCAACGGGTTGCCCTCGTCGTCCAGGATCCGCACGGCGAAGCCGTCGCGCGGCCGGCCGCAGCCGACCACCCAGCCGGCACGGTCGCCCGGCAGCTCCTCGCCGACGCGACCCAGCCCGGTGATCGTCACCGGCTGGCCCGCGCCGAGCGTGGCCACCTCCGGCCGCACGGCCAGGGGCGCGATGTCTCCGCAGTGGGCCGTCACCGCCAGGGTTGCCTCGGCCAGCCCGTAGGCGGTGCGATACGCGCCGCGTCGGAAACCGGCAGGTTCGGTCAGTCGCGCGAAGTGGGCCAGCACCTCGGGGTCGATCAGCTCCGCGCCGACGATCAGGTTGCGCCAGCCGGACAGGTCAAGGTGTTCGATCTGCTCGGGCCGCACCCGCCGCACCGTGTAGTCCAGCGCGAACGGCGGGGCGGCGGTGTGCTGGGCGACGGCCATGCATTCCAGCCACCGCAACGGTTCCCGGATGAACTGGTTGGGCCGCATCAGCCACAGGTCGCACTGGGCGGTGATCGGCGTCAGCAGGCAGCCGATCAGTCCCATGTCGTGGTAGAGCGGCAGCCACGACGCCGTGACGTCGCCGTCCCGCCAGTCCAGCCAGTCCCGGATCAATGCGATGTTCGCAGCCAGGTTGGCCCAGGTCACCCGGGCCCCGCGCGGCGAGCCGCTGGAGCCGGAGGTGAACTGCAACAGCGCCAGCTCGCCCGGTTCCACCTGCGCCGCCTCGGTTTCCGCCTCGCGCAGCGTCCACGGCTCGCCGGCCAACCCGGCCTCGGTCATGGCCCGCGCGGTGATCGGGGCCAGGTCGGGCGAGGTCACGGCCAGCCGCGGCGCGGCCTGGGCCAGCACGGCGGCGACGTGCGCGGCGTAGCCGTCCTCGGCGGTGAACGTGGGCGGGCTGATCAGGCACGGCGTCGCGCCGGCCACCCACACCCCGAAAAACGCCGCCAGGGCGTCGAATCCGGTCGGCACGAGCACGCAGACCACATCGCCCGGCCGCACGCCGTCCTCGATCAGCGCGGCAGCCACCCGCCGCGCCGAGCGGGCGATCTCCGGGTACTCCCGCAGTTCCCAGTCGGCGCCGGCGATCCGCACGCCGCGGCCGGCCCGTGGCTCGCTCAGCCAGCCGGTCAGTTCTTTCGCCGTCACGACACGGGTTCCTGTTCGCGCTCGTCGCTCAGCACCAGCACTTCGCCGGTGGAGCCGTCGATCCGCACCCGCATGCCGCTGCGCAGCTCACGGGTGATGTCCTTGATCTGCACCACGGTCGGCACCCGCAGTTCCCGGGCCACGATCGCCACGTGGGTCAGCGGGCTGCCGCGCTCGATCACCAGCCCGGCCGACGACGCGAGCGCGGCCACCCAGCCGGGGTCGGTGCGGTAGGCGACGAGGATGCCGCCGTTGACCTGCTCCGGCTTGTCGGTGACGACGGCCTCGCCCTCGGCGATTCCCGGGCACGACGGCGTGCCCCGGAAGTGCTTGCGCCCCTTGCGGTCGTCGCTGTCCAGCACCCAGCCGCCGGCCGGCAGGTTGCCGTTCCAGTAGGCCGCGCCGCGCGTGGTGAACCGGGACGGCGCGCGTAGACGCTCGTCGGCCTGGCGCTGCGCCTTGCGCATCGCCACCAGTTCGGGCAGTTCGGTGTGCGAGATCGTGCCCTCGAACGCGCCGCGCACCTCTTCCATGCGCAGCTGGAACACGTCGGTCCACTCGTTGATCGCGCCCATGGCCGCCAGGTCCCGGCCCATGGCCCGCAGCATGCGCTTGGCCGAGCCGAAGGCGCGGGTGCGGCAGAACCGCAGGCGTTCCCGGTTGGCCAGGCTGGTCCGCGTCTTGCGGCGCACCAGCTCGTAGACCCAGCGGCGCGGGCCGCGCAGGTGCGCGTCCAGGTACTCCTGGGCGCTGTCCGCCTGCGGGGAAACGCTTTCCGGCAGCGCGTCGCGCAGCATCGTGAACAGCATCGCCGGGTCCTCGCGCAGGTCCGGCACCTCCAGCTTCAGCTCGTCCGGGCTGCGGTAGCCGTACTTGGCCACGTACCGGTCGATCTCGGCCAGGAGTTGGCGGTGTCCGTCGTCCTCCAGGGCCTTCCGGGTCCGCTCCGGCGGCGTGGTGGTGACCAGCTCGGTCAGCGCCGGGTCGGCCCGCACGGTCGCGGCCAGCTCGGCCAGGGCCAGCGCCGGCTCGGCCGACTCGATGCCGGCCCCCGGGTTGACCACCGCCCAGTTGAACCACTCCGGCGCATCGGGCAACCATTTCCGGGTCAAGAGGTACAGTCCGCCGAACGACAGCAGGATGGTCGCGTCCAGTGTCATCATCGGGCCCCACTTCTCCAGCAGGTCCCGTTCCAGCTCCCGGAATCGGCGATACGTCGCCGCTCCTGTCATCGCGTCGTAGTCCTCGTTGTCGAATACCTCGTAGGCCCGGTAGAAGTCGGCAATGAACCGGTCGACCGCGCGGCCCATGGTGAAGAACCGGCGGGTGAATTCACATTTCTGAACAATACTGGACAGTCGTCGGCCCGTTTTTGTGCGGAATGTGAACGGATACAGGGTGTCGGCCAACTCCGGGTCCACCGACTCCTCGACGCCTAGTGATACTTCCAGAACCCGCCGGGTCAGCGGGTAGGCCGGCGCCAGTCGCACCATTCGGTACCAGTGCAGCAGGTTGTAATAGACCCGGCCATGGAAATATCCGAGCATCGACGGCAGCCAGTCGTCCATCTGGCGCAGCTGCGCGGCCGGCACCCGCAGCGCCTTGGCGTAGCCGCGGTAGACCTTGGCGTAGGCGTCGGCGGCGAACGAGTAGGTCAGCGGCGAGGTGATGCCGCTGAAGCTCTCGATGATGTTGGAGTTGTCCCAGATCCGCAGCTCGCCCCCGGTGAAGGCGGCAGCGCTGGCGGTGACCGGCCGGCTCTGCAGCAGCCACAGGCGGCCGTCGGCGTCGATCGCCCACTCCACGTCCTGCGGCGCGCCGTACACGTGCTCGACGTGCAGTGCGAGGTCGCGCAGCCCGGCGAGATCGGCCTCGGCCAGCGCGGGCCGGGCCCGCAGTTGTTCGGGCACCTCGTGGACGCCGTCCGCGTCCAGCCGCTGAGCCTTGTCCCCGATGACGGTGTCGAGGACCTGGCCGGTGTCCTTGCGCAGGGTCACGGTGTCGGCGTCGACCGCGCCCGACACCAGCGACTCGCCCAGCCCGTACACCGCGCTGACCACGCATTCGTCCTGGTCGCCGGTGAGCGGGTTGATCGTGAACAGCACCCCGCTGCGCTCGGCGTCGACCATGCGCTGCACCACCACGGCCATCGCCCCGACCTCGACCGGACCGCCGTTGGCCAGCCGGTAGGTCAGCGAACGGGCGCTGAAGGCCGACGCCCAGCAGGCCAGCACCGCCTCCCGGACCGCGGCCGATCCCCGCACGTTGAGGCGGGTGGCGAACTGCCCGGCGAACGACATCGAGTCGCCGTCCTCGTCCACGCCGGAGGACCGCACCGCGACCCGGCCGCCGCCGACGGCCCGGTACGCCCGCTCGATCTCGGCCTCGACGTCGGCGTCCAGCCGTGTGTCGAAAATCAGTTCGGATATGTCGGAGCTGACCTGGTCAACGGTGTTTATCGAGACATCCTGCAATCGTTCGTGTATGGTTTGCCGCAGTCCGGATTCGAGCATTCGGGCGAACAGGTCCGATCCCAGCACCGCCCACTCCGGCACGGGCAGGCCGTTTTCGCTGAGCACGTGCAGGCTGCGGCCCTTGCCGCCGGCCAGTCGCCCGGCCTCGTCGCTACTGCTGTGTGAAGTGATCACGGATGCTCTTTCCAGTGGGTGCGCGAGGGCGTCTCGTCAACCGGTGTTAAACCTGTTTGCCATACCTTTGCCTAGGGAAAGACCTAGTTGTCGCCGGTCCGGATCCGGTGGTACGACTGGATGTGTTTCGGGGGAATATTCACCCAATACGAGACTGACTGGGGTCCTTATGCGGGTATTGGTGGTGGCCGTGGGGACGCGCGGCGACGTCGCCCCCTACACCGGTCTGGCCGCGCCGTTCGCCGCGCGGGGGCACGAGGTGGCGATCGCTGCCTACGGCCCGTTCGCCGAGCTGGTCACCACCGCCGGGGCCGAGTTCCTGGCGCTGCCGGGCGATCCGCGGGACGCCAACTCCTGGGCCCAGCTCCAGCACGGCGGCAAGGTCGGCACCGGGCCGTTCGGGCTGGCCCGGCTGATGTCCATGATGACCGACGAGATGGTGGCGCTGGCCGAGGCGATTCGCCGGTCCGCCAACGACTTCGGCGCCGACGTGCTGCTGCTGTCCATGCCGGCGACGCTGGGCTACCACGTCGCCGAGCACCTGGACCGACCCAGCATGGGTGTCTTCCTGCAACCGGCCTTCCCAACCGCCGAGCACCCGCCGTCCCTGCTGGGGTTCGGCCGGTCGCTGGGCCCGGTGGGCAACCGGGTGGCCGGCCAGGTCGTGGTCGGCACGATGGGCCTGATCTTCGCCCGGGCCATCAGAACCGTGCGGGCCCGGTTGGGCTTGCCGGCGCTGAGCTCGGCCGAGGTGACCCGGGTGATGTCGGCGTGGCCGGTGCAGCACGGGTACAGCCCGACCCTGCTGCCGCGGCCCCGGGACTGGCGGCCGGAGCTGGACGTGGCCGGATTCCTGTGGCCTGCGGTGGATCCCGGCTGGCAACCGTCAGCCGAGCTGACGGCTTTCCTCGACGACGGGCCGCCGCCGGTGTACGTGGGTTTCGGCAGTCGGGTGTTCGGCGACGCGCCGCGCCTGAGCCGCCTGGTCGACGACGCCCTGGCGATGGCCGGTGTGCGCGGGGTGATCCAGGCCGGCTGGTCGGACCTGCGGGCCCGGTCGAACCGGTCGATCACCATCGGCGAGGCCCCACATTCCTGGCTGTTCCCCAAGATGTCCGCGCTGGTGCACCACGCCGGCGCCGGCACGACCGCCGCCGGGGTGCTCGCCGGTCGCCCCACCGTCGGCGTGCCCGTAGTCGCCGACCAGCCGTTCTGGGCCGGGCGGCTGGCGATGCTCGGCGTCGGCCCCCGGCCGGTGCCGCACCGCAAGCTCACCGCCGAGCGCCTGGGTGCGGCCATCCGTGCTGCCGTCGAACACCGGCCCTACCGCGACCGGGCGCTGGAGCTCGCCGGTCAGTTGCGGGCCGAGGACGGCGCGGGCCGGGTGGTCGCCGCCGTGGAACGGCTCGTGCGGACCACCGAGGAGTCGCGATGAATCCCCTGCGGGAACTGAAGATCGGCCTCAAGACGCTGGCCATGCGGTCCTTCGTGCGCGGGCTCACGCTGACCCGCGACCCGGTGGCCACGGTCCTCGGCCGCACCGCGCTGGCTGATCCTTACCCGCACTATGAACGGATTCGGGCGCGCGGCGAGGTGAGCCGGCACCTGGTCGGCCTCTACCTCACGGCCGGGCACGGCACCGCCAAGTCGGTGCTGCGTGATCCCCGGTTCGGCGTCGAGCCGGCGGTCGATCACGTCGGCGTGGACTGGAACATCGACGCGGGCGACGCCGAACGGCTGGCCCACCCGATGGAGCAGTCCATCCTCACCATGAACCCGCCCGAGCACACCAGGTTGCGGCGCCTGGTCGCCCCGTGGTTCACGGCGTCGGCGCTGCGCGAGTTCACCCCGCGAGCGCAGGAGATCGTCGACAACGCGCTGGACGACCTGGTCGCGCGGCCCCGGTTCGACCTGGTCACCGACTACGCCAGCCGAGTGCCGGTCGAGGTGATCAGCGCCCTGCTGGACATCCCCGCCGCCGACCGGTTCCAGTTCGCGCGCTGGGGCAGCGTGCTGGCCGGCACCCTCGACGGCATCCGCACCCTGAGCGAGCGCCGCGCGGTGCACCGGACCGTCTCCGAGATGACGGAGTTCCTGAGCTATCTGTTGGCCCGCCGCCGAATCGGCCACGGTGACGACTTAGTGAGCAGGTTGGCCCACACCGAGCCCGGCGAGGGTGGCGTGCGGGAGTTGGTCGCGCTGGTCGGCTTGTTGCTGGTCGCCGGCTTCGAGACCACCGTGAACGCTATCGGCAGCGGTGCGTTGCGGCTGATGGGTGACACCGAGCTGCGGGCCGCTTTGCTGGACGACTCGGAGCTGGCGGCGCCGATCGTCGAGGAGACGCTGCGGCTGGAGCCGCCGGTCCAGTTCACCCTACGTAAGGCTTTGGAGCCGGTGGAGGTGGCCGGGCAGGAGTTGGCCCCGGGCGCGATGCTCGTGGTGCTGCTCGCTGGCGCGAACCGCGATCCGCTGATGTTCCCTGATCCCACACGCTTCGACCCGACCCGGGCGAATGTGCGGGAACACCTCGCCTTCTCCGTCGGCGCGCACTACTGCCTCGGCGCCGGCCTGGCCCGGATCACCGCCACTGCCGCCCTGGACGGCTTGTTCCGGCGGCGGCCCGACCTGGCCCCGGCGGGGACCGTGCGCTACAAGCAGACCCGCAACATCCGTGGCTGCTCGGCCATTCCGGTCGAGGCCGCGGGCGCGCGGATTTCCCTTGGACGGTCATGACAACCACGGAAACCGCCTTCGCGCGGCGGCTCGCCGTCAGCGACAAGCTGAGCCACCTCGTGCTGCCGCCGCGGATGACCGCCATGGTCAACACCTTCGTCGAGGGTGTCGGCCGAATCGACCTGGCCCGGCTGTCCGAGGCCGTTTCCCTTGCCGCGCAGGCGTGTCCCGGAATGCGGCTGGCGCTGACTCCGGAGGAGCCGGTGTGGCGAGACACCGGTGTCGCGCCCCAGGTTCGGGTCGTGAACGCCGCGTCGTTCACCTTGGACGCGCCCTGGGTCAGCGAGGGCCTGGTGACGGAAGGCGGTCCCACGTCTGAGGTCGTGCTGATCGACGGTCCTGACCCGACAGTGCTGTTCCGGGCACACCACGCCGTCGCCGACGGGATCGGCGTCCGGACCTGGATTCTCGACGTGTTCCGGGCCCTGCGCGGGGAATCTCCCGTCGGAGCCGACGATGCGCGCAACATCGACGAGCTGGTGGCCGAACTGCCCGTGCCCGACGGTGAACCGGAGCCGCTGGAGCCGGAGCCGTCCCTGCTGCCCCGGCCGGCCGAGTTCACCGAGCGCCGGCACTTCTGGCGTCGGCGCACCGTTCCCGGCAACCACCCCGCCGCGGTAGCCAAGGTCGCCGCCGCGCTCACCGCCTTTGGCGGCGTGGAGCAGGGTGTGTTCTGGGTGCCGGTGGACCTGCGCCGGCACGTGCCGGGGCTGCGGTCGACAGCCAACCTGGTCCGGATCGTCCCGCTGCGGACCTGGTGGGGTGAGAGCTGGGAACAGGTGCAGGACCGGTTGTTGGCCACGCTGTCCGACAACTGCGAGCTGCTTCAGCAACTGGACTTCGACGACCTGGCCGCGGCCCCGCTGGCGGCAGTCCTGGAGTTCTTCGACAGCAACGAGCAGGAGGCCGTCCGGATCACCGCGGACCGCTACGGCGGCAGCGCCGCGGTCTCGCACGTGGGCCGGTACACGACGGCCGAGGTGTCCACCGAGTCGTTCGAGGCGACGACTGTGTACGGTCTACCGAGCCAGGGTTACGCCGGTTTCCCGCTGTTCGACATCACCGAGTTCGACGGCCGCACCGAGATCGTGGCCACCTGGTACGACGGGCCCGGCCTGACGGACCGGGTCGACTCGTTGCTCGACGCCATCGCCGAAGCCTTGGCCCCAGCTGCTTTCCGACAGTGGCCCGGCAACAACACCCAGCGCGACCTGCCGGCGTCGCCAACGCTGACCACCCTGTTCGCCGAGCAGGTGGCGCGGACTCCGGACGCGGTGGCGCTCGACGGCCCGCAGGGGCCCATGACCTACGCGGAGCTGGATCGCCAAGCTGCCTCCGTGGCGGCGGTGCTGCTCGCAGGCGGCGTGCGGCCGGACACCGTGGTCGGCATCGTCGCCGACCGAACCCCGTCCACCATCGCCGCCATCTGGGGCGTGTTGAAGGCTGGGGCTGCCTTTCTCCCGCTGGATCCCCGTCACCCGGACAGCCGGCTCCACGAGCTCCTTGTCGATGCCGACGCCCGGTTCTGCCTGGCTTCGCAAGGCAATGCCGACCGGGTCGCCGGCTTCGACGTGGTCGTCCTCGACTCGGTGCCCGACGCGCCCGCGCCGCCGGACAGTGTCGAGCCCGGTGACTTGGCGTACCTGATCTACACCTCCGGTTCGACCGGGCGGCCCAAGGGCGTGCAGATCGAGCACCGCGGCATCGTCAACTACAGCCTCTGGGCCGCGCGGGCCTATGGCTTCGACCACACCATCCGGATTCCGCTGATCGCGCCGATGTCGTTCGACTGGATGTGCAACACCCTGTTCCCGCCGCTGCTGGCCGGGGCGACGGTGGTGCTGGTGCCCGAGGAGCCCGATCACGTTGTGCTGCGCCGCATGCTCACCGAGTCCGGCGCGAACGCGGCCTCGCTGACCCCCGTGCACCTGGACCTACTGTCCACAATGGACGTAAAACCGTCCGGCTACAAGTTCGTGGTCTCCTGCGGCGAGGCGCTGTCCGTCGATCTCGCCGCACGGGTCCAGGAGTTGTTCGGCTGCCGGGTCATCAACGCCTACGGGCCCACCGAGGCCACCGTCGCCTGCACCGCCGCCGTCTACCGGGGCGAGACCGGGCCCGGCAACCTCACCATCGGTGTACCCGGCGACAACACCCAGGTCTTCCTGCTCGACGGGCACCGCCGGCACGTGGCCCCGGGCGACATCGGCGAGATCTTCCTGGCCGGGACCCAACTCGCCCGCGGCTACCACCGCCGGCCCGACCTCACCCGCGACCGCTTCGTCTGCCTCGCCGACGGCACTCGTGCCTACCGCACCGGCGACCTCGGCCGCCTCCGGCCTGACGGCACCCTGGAGTGCCTGGGCCGGGTCGACCGCCAGATCAAGGTCAACGGCTTCCGCGTCGAACCGGACGAGGTCGCCCGCGCTCTGGAACGCCATCCCGGCGTCCGGGCGGCCGTGGTCACCGGGGTGCGGCGCGGGCGGGGACAGGTGCTGTGCGGGTACGCCGTCGCCGAGGCGGATCCCGTGCTGCTACGGGAGTTCCTGGCCGGCTTGTTGCCCGCGCACATGGTGCCGGCGGTGATCACCGTGCTGCCGGAGCTGCCGGTCAGCCGGAACGGGAAGGTGGATGTCGGCGCACTGCCGGATCCCTTCGCGAGCGAGCGGGTTAAAGGCGGCGGCGAGGCCGTGGCTGTCGGTGACACCGCCGCGGTGGCCGGGATCTGGGCCCGGGTGCTCGACCTCGACCCGTCCGCCATCGCCGGCGACTCCGACTTCACGCAGCTCGGCGGCACCTCCGTGGCCATGATCCAGATGGTCGCGGCGGTGTGCGCCGAGGTGGTCGGGCCGGCCGGCGAGCCGGCGTTCATGCGCCGGCTGCCCGAGATCATCGCCGCGCCGACGCTGGCCGCGGTGTGCGCACTCGCGGAGGAGACACGGTGAACTTCGAGCTGGACGACGTCCGGATCTTCGACGGCGAGCGG
Organism: Kutzneria sp. CA-103260; assembly: GCF_018263855.1. Classification (GTDB taxonomy): domain Bacteria; phylum Actinomycetota; class Actinomycetes; order Mycobacteriales; family Pseudonocardiaceae; genus Kutzneria. Next base: position 877,923 of record NZ_CP073318.1, read on the forward strand.
GTGATCGGCAACGGCCGGGTGCGGGTGCGCGACGGCGTGATCACTAAGGTGGCCGAGCGGCCCGGGGCGCCGACCCACACCCTGCTGCCGGGGCTGATCGACGCCCACACCCACGTCTTCGGCTGGGCGGACAACCTCCGGCAGGCGCTGGCCTACGGCGTCACCACCGAGCTGGACATGTTCGCCTACCCGCCGTCGCTGGCCAACGAGCTCTGCGGCGCGTCGGAGAAAGCCACCGACATGGCCGAGCTGTTCAGCGCCGGCACCGTGGTCAGCCCGCCCGGCGGCTACGGCAGCGTGGTCATGCCGGACATGCCCACCCTGGCCGGTCCCCACGACGCCGAAGCCTTTGTCGCCGCCCGGATTGCCGAGGGCTCGCGCTACGTCAAAGTCGTCATCGACAACGGCGCGAACCATGGCATCTCCGTGCCCACACTGGATCTGGACACGATCAAGGCCGTCGCCGACGCCGCGCGGGCCCGAGGCAGACGGACCGTCGCGCACATCCACGACGCGGTCGGGGTGCGGTTGGCCCTGAGAGCCGGGGTGGATGCCGTTACCCACGTGCCGCTGTCCGAAGTTCTCGATGACGACATCGTGCGCCTGGCCAGCAGTCACGTGTTCATCCCGACGTTGGCCACCATGGAAATGACCGTCGGCGCACCGGGCGGCCGCGACCTGGCCCGTGATCCACGGCTGAACCTGCCGGAGCGGTTGCGGGCGGCGATCGGGGAGAGCCACGACAGCCTGGCGGGTGTCCACTTGGGACCGGACGCCGACTTCGCCAACGCCCTGGAGAGTGTACGACGCCTGCACGAAGCCGGCGTGGTGCTGCTGGTCGGCACCGACGCCGACGACGCGCCGCTCAGGCCGGCCCCGGTGGTGCACGGGGCGAGCATCCACCGTGAGCTCGAACTGTTGGTCATGGCCGGCCTCAACCCGGTGCAGGCATTGACCGCGGCCACCGCCGGCCCGGCTGTCCACTTCGGACTCGAAGACCGTGGACTGATCCGGCCGGGGCGGCGGGCCGACCTGTTGCTCGTCGCGGGCGACCCGACCGAGGAGATCACCGCCACCAGGGACATCGCCGCCGTCTGGCGCCAGGGCGTGCCCTGCGACCGGGACAAAGCCCTGGCCGGCCAACAAGATGTGGAGTGAGACATGACGATCGCCGAGGCGCCGGCCAATCCGCTGGCCGCGCTGTTCGACCCCGAGGTGCGGGCCGACCCGTACCCGCTCTACGGCATGCTGCGCGCGCAGGGCACGCTGGTCACTCCCGACGGCACGCTCGCCGCCGTCGGCTCGTACCAGGACTGCCGCGCCGCGCTGCACAATCCGGTGATGAGCAGCCGGCCGAACCTGGAGCCGCCGCCGCCCGATGAGCCGCAGTCGTTCCTGTTCCTCGACCCGCCCGACCACACCCGGCTGCGCACGCTGGTGACCAAGGCCTTCACGCCCCGGGCGGTCACCGGGCTGGCCCCGCGGATCTCCGAGATCGTCGACGCCGCCCTGGACGTCGCCCTCGACCGGGGCGGCATGGAGCTGGTCGAGGAACTGGCCGCGCCGCTGCCGATCCTCATCATCAGCGAGTGGCTCGGCGTGCCGATCGAGGACGGCCGGCTGCTGCGCGGCTGGTCGGAGGCGTGCACCCGGGCCCTGGACCCGCTCGGCGCCGCCGACGAGCCCACCGTGCTGGCCAGCCAGCAGGCAAGCGCCGAGCTGGCCGCCTACTTCGGCGCGCTCATCGCCGACCGGTCCCGCCAGGAGGGCTCCGACCTGCTGTCGCGGCTGCTGCACGTCGAGGAGCGGGGCGACAAGCTGACCACCGGCGAGCTGCTGGCCACCATCGGTTCACTGCTGATCGCCGGGCACGAGACCACCACCAGCCTGATCGCCAACGGAATCCTGGCCCTGGCCCGGAATCCGGCCGAGCTGTCCCGTCTGCGGGCTGACCCGTCGTTGGCCGGTCGGGCCGTCGAGGAGACGCTGCGGTTCGACGCCCCCGTGCAGCTGACCCACCGGACCGCCGCCGAGGACACCACCGTCGGCGGCGTCGACGTGCCGCGCGGCTGCCTGGTCGCGCTCATGCTGGCCGCCGCCAACCGCGACCCCGAACTGCACCGCGACCCGGACGTGTTTTCGTTGGAACGCAACGACACCACGCACCTGGCGTTCTCCGGCGGCCACCACTACTGCGTCGGCGCCGGCCTGGCCCGGTTGGAGGCGTCCATCGTCTTCCGCCGCTTCGCCGAGCGGGTGGCCCGCGTCGAGGTCGACGAGAGTTCCCTGCGCTACCGGCCGCACATCAACCTGCGCGGACCAGCCCGATTGTCCTTGGCCTTCTAGGTCGAGCGAGGGGAGCGCCCGGCGGGTGCTCCCCTCGCTGGTTCAGCGCTCCCCGAACAGCAGGACCACGCGGGACGTGTCGGGCTGCCGGGGATCGAAGGTCGGCGGCATGGGGCGGTCGTGCTCAGCGGCGACCTCAGCCAGGTCGCGGGTGTGGGCCCGCCAGCCGTGAGTGGTGATCCACTCGGTCGGCTCGGCGGTGGACTCGTTGCGCCACAACGAGACCAGCGTGGCCAGGGCCTCGTCCTGGCCGGTGGCCAGGACCTGCCGGGCCGGCTCGGTGAGCAGCATGTGCCGGGTCAGCGCCTCGACGGCGATCCGGCTGCCGGGCGCGCTCAGCTTGGTGATCTTCGCCAGCATCCGGTCGGTGTCCTGCTCGGTCAGGTACACCACCAGTCCCTCGACCAGCCAGGCGGTGGGCAGCGTCGGGTCGAAGCCGTCGTCCAGCAGGCTCTGCGCCCAGTTGCCCCGCAGGTCGGCCGTCACCACGACCCGGTCGCACGACGGACGCGCACCCAGCCGGCCCAATACGGATTCCTTGACCTGCAACACATCGGCCCGGTCCACTTCGAACACTCGCACGCCGTCGGCCCACGGCAGCCGGAACGCCCGGCTGTCCAGGCCGGCGGCCACCACGACCACCTGGGGACAGCCGGCGGCCAGCAGGAAGTCGTCGAACAGCCGGGTCCGCAGCGCGACGTAGTCGCCCATCGCCGACCGGACCACGGTGTTGTCCTCGTCGTACCGCTGCGCCTGCCAGATCCCGGAAGCCCGCACGAAGTCGGCGGCCAGCTCGTCGTCGAAGAGCCGATCGGGCCGCATGCTCTCCTCGGCCCGCGCCATGGCCACGCCCAGCGCCGTCGAACCGACCTCCGACAGGGCAGCCAGCTCGCGCAGCCGGTCCTCCACGATGTCGGCCGCCCGTTCCGCGCCCCGCATGTCGAGGATCTCCTGCCGCAGCACGGCCACCGCCGCCCGCATCTGCTCGTCGGCGGCCACGTCCAATACCGCTTGCTGGAGCTCGGCGGCGGTGGCCTGGCTGAGGTCGATCCGCCGGGCCACGCCGGCGTCGACCGCCGCGGCCGTCACGTCCTGGTGGTCGATCAGCTCCGGCGCCAACAGCAGGGGAGTGCCCTCGCGGACCGCGGTCATGATCGACCCCATGCCGCCGTTGTTCAGGTACACAGCGGCACGGGACAGCACCGGGCGCTGCGGAACCCAGGAGCGCACCTCGAAGTTCGGCGGGTACTCCCGGCCGCCGTCGTCCTCGCCGCCGAGGGAGAGCACGATGTGCCAGTCGAGATCGCCGAAGGCCTCGATGCACAACGTGATGAAGTCGCCGTCCTGCCGGACCATGGATCCCAGCGACGCAAGCAGGACCGGCTTGCCGTCGGTCGGCGGTTGCCAGTCGCCCGCATACGATCGACCGTCGACCGCGGGCCCGACGAACTGGAGATGGGGCCCGAACTTCTCGCGGTCGGGCTGGAAGCTGGGCGGCAGGAAGGCCAACCCCAGCTCACGAGTGGCGGCGGCCTCGTCCTCGCCCAAACCGAGCTCCGCCTTGGCCTTGCCCAGCCGGCCGGCCAGGTCGAGCAGCTCCGGATCGCCCAGGTCGGGGAAGGCCCGCGCCAGCCGCTGCGGCCGCCAGTCCACGTTCCGGTCGAACGCGAAGTGCAGGTGGGTCACCACCGCCGGCACCTGCCAGCGCCGGGCCAGGACGGAGGCCACGTCGAACATCAGCGCGTCGGCGACGACCAGGTCCGGCCGTTCCTCCGCCAGCCCGGCCGCCAGGTCGTCGACCAGCAGCAGACTCTGCTCCACGAACCGCAGGCCCATCAGGGTCGCCTTGACCGTGGTCACCTCATCCATACCGGCGAAGGTGGCGTTGCGGGCCATCGCCTCCGGGTAGGCGAGCAGCCGGGCGCCGGTTCGCGCCACCGCTTCCGCGTGCGACTCGCTCGTGGCATAGGTGACGTGATGCCCGCGCCGCACCAGCTCCTCGGCGAAGTTCAGGGTCGGGTAGACGTGGCCGTACAGAGGCAGGCTCAGATAAGCGATGTTGGCCATATGCCATGGTCACGCCGCGGCCCGCGCCTCCCGCGGCGCGGGCGCGGACTTCTGATGAATCTAGTAGTCCTGGCGGGGCCGGGGGCGGCCGGCGACGAACCAGAGCAGGCTGCCCAGGAACGGCAGGCAGAGGATCACGAAGAACCAGAGGATCTTGGCGCCGCAGCCGATGTCGGCGCCGAGGATGCTGAACAGCGCCGCCAGGAAGAAGACGATCAGGAACAGGCCGACGGCCACCAGCACCACCATCATGAGGATGCCGATGCCCTGGGCGGCCGTGTCCTGGCTGATGCTCATCGCCTGTGCGAGGTGTGACATGCCACGAAGCTAGGGGCCGCCCGGGTGCGCGGGCATCGATCTGACGGTGGTCGGCGGCGTACTACTTTTGTCGAACGCTGCCGGAAATCGACATTCGCTTGCCTGAGAGCGGGACTCGCGAGGTTACTGGGCCAGCAGTTGTTCGAAGGGGGTGAAGGTGTCGGCGGGCTTCTCGGTGGTGCGGAGGCCAGTGGCCCGGTCGGCGAGTTCGGCCCCGGCCCGGCGGACCCGGTCGTGCAGCGAGGGGCTGCCGAAGTCCGACGAGGCGGCGTAGACGCCGGTCGGGGTGACCTCGGCCCGCAGGTAGGCGAACATCGGCCGCAGCTGGTAGTCGAGCACCAGCGAATGCCGCTCGGTTCCGCCGGTGGCGGCGATCAGCACCGGCTTGCCGACCAGGGAGTCCTTGTCCAGCACGTCGAAGAACGACTTGAACAGTCCGCTGTAGGAGGCGGTGAACACCGGCGTGACGGCGATCAGCGCGTCGGCGGCGGTCACGGTCTCGATGGCGGCGGACAGCTTCGGGCTGGGGAAGCCGGTCAGCATGTTGTTGGTGACGTCCACGGCGATGTCCCGCAGCTCGATCACCGTCACTTCGGCATCGCCGCCCAGAGCCTCCCGGGTGGCGGCGGCCAGCTGGTCGGCCAGCAGCCGCGTGGAGGACGGCTGGCTCAGGCCGGCCGTCACGACCGCGATGGCAGTCACGCGGACACCTTCTTCTGCTTCAGCGATTCGTGGGTGGGGGCGTCGGGCACGGTGGCCGGCCGCTTGGCGTCGAGTTCCTTGCGCAGCACCGGAACGATCTCGCCGAGCAGGTCCAGCTGCTCCAGCACGGTCTTCAGCGGCAGGCCGGCGTGGTCCATCAGGAACAGCTGGCGCTGGTAGTCGCCGAAGTGCTCGCGGAAGGTCAGCGTCTTGTCGATGACCTCCTGCGGGCTGCCGACGGTCAGCGGCGTCTGCGAGGTGAAGTCCTCCAGCGACGGCCCGTGCCCGTAGACCGGGGCGTTGTCGAAGTACGGCCGGAACTCGCGCACCGCGTCCTGCGAGTTGCGGCGCATGAACACCTGTCCGCCGAGGCCGACAATGGCCTGGTCGGCGCTGCCGTGGCCGTAGTGCTCGAACCGCTGCCGATACAGCTGGATCAGCTGCTGGAAGTGGTAGGTGGGCCAGAAGATGTGGTTGGCGAAGAAGCCGTCGCCGTAGTACGCGGCCTGCTCGGCGATCTCCGGGCTGCGGATCGAGCCGTGCCACACGAACGGCGGCACGCCGTCCAGCGGCCGGGGCGTGGAGGTGAACTCCTGCAACGGGGTGCGGAACTTGCCCGACCAGTTCACCACATCCTCGCGCCACAGCTTGTGCAGCAGCGCGTAGTTCTCCACCGCCAGCGGGATGCCCTGGCGGATGTCCTGGCCGAACCACGGGTACACCGGGCCGGTGTTGCCGCGGCCCATCATCAGGTCCACCCGGCCGTCGGCCAGGTGCTGCAGCATGGCGAAGTCCTCGGCGATCTTCACCGGGTCGTTGGTGGTGATCAGCGTGGTCGAGGTGGACAGGATGATCTTGTCGGTCCTCGCCGCCACGTAGCCGAGCATGGTGGTGGGCGAGGAGGGCACGAACGGCGGGTTGTGGTGCTCGCCGGTGGCGAACACGTCCAACCCGACCTCCTCGGCCTTGAGCGCGATCGTGACCATCGCCTTGATCCGCTCGGCCTCCGTCGGCGTCACGCCGGTGGTGGGGTCGGTGGTCACGTCGCCGACCGTGAACACTCCGAACTGCATGTCCGCTGCTCCTCTCGATCCGCCCTGTACTTGAACACTCAACTACCTGGCTGGGGAGAGTATTCCACGGCCGGTGGCGGCCGTGGGAGAGTTGTCGCTCACAACGGTGGGCGGGGGAGAGCGGATCAGCAGGGGTCGGTCGGCGCGTCCTCGCTCACGTAGGTGTGCCACTCGGCGTCGCTGACCGGGGTGCCGCGCACCGCGCACACCTGCTTGGCCACCGCGTCGGGATCGGTCTGCCACAAGGAGATCGGCGCGTCCGCGACACCGGCGGCGACGCTCCCACCGCGCGGGTCGAACGCCACCGCGGTGACGTTGCCGGTCGGCCCGGACAGCGATGCCGTCACCTTCGGGTTGCGGGGATCGCTGATGTCCCAGGTGGACACGGTGCGGTCCCAGCTGGCGCTGGCCAGGGACTTGCCGTCGGCGCTCAGGGCGACCGAGGTGACCGTGTTGGTGTGGTCGGTCAACGCGCTGAGCTGCGACGGAGTGCCGCTGACGTCCCACAGCTCCACGGCGTGGTCCTCGCCGCCGGTGGCCAGCAGCGTGCCGTCGGCCGACAGCGCGATGCCGCGGATGGCGGCCGGCCGGGCGGCGGAGACGCGGTACTTGCTGACCGGGTGCACCGGATCGGAGACGTCCCAGATGCGCGCGGTGCCGTCGTAGCTGCCGCTGGCCATGGTCTTGCCGTCGGCGCTGAAGGCCAGCGAGCTCACGCCGTCGGTGTGCTCGGTCAGCGGCTGCCCGATCGGCGTGACGTGCCGGGGGTCGGTCACGTTCCACAGTCTGATCAGGTGATCGTCACCACTCGTGACTATCACTTTCTCGGACGGGTCGAACACCACCGACTCCAACTGCCCGGTGGAGGCGGCCACGGTCGACAGCAGCGCCGGGTGGGCCGGGTCGGAGACGTCCCAGAGCTTGGCCGTGTGGTCGTAGCTCACACTGGCCAGGGTCTTGCCGTCCGGGCTGAACGCCACCGAGGTCACCGGGCCGCTGTGTCCGGTCAGCGTGGCCAGCGCCGTCGGCCGCCGCGGATCGCCCATGCCCCACAGCCGGACGGTGCCGTCGTAGTGGCCGCTGGCCAGGACCTTGCCGGTCTTGTCGTACGCGATGCCCCAGCCGGACTGCGCGTGCCCCAGCACCTCGGCCGAGCTGACGTCCCACATCGTCACGGCCCAGTTGGCCGCGCCGGTGGCCACCGAGGTGCCGTCCGGGCTGAAGGCGACCGCGCGGATCGTGGCCGGCGCGGTGAAGGAGGCGACCTGCGTGCCGGCGCTGATGTCCCAGACCCGGGTGATGTGGTCGTCGCCGCCGGCCGCGACCGTCCGGCCGTCCGGGCTGAACGCGACGGCCTCCAGGAAACTGGTGGCGCCGGGCAGGGTCGACACGGTCGCGCCGGTCGCCGGATCCCAGATCCGCACCGACTCGTCGTAGCTGGCGCTGGCCAGGCGGCTCCCGTCGGGGCTGAACGCCACACCGGTCACGGCGTTGGTGTGGCCGGTGAGCACGCCCGCCGGGGCACCGGTGCTGGCGTTCCACAGTCGCACGGTGTTGTCGTAGGCGCCGCTGGCGACCAGCTTGCCGTCCGGGCTGTACGCGATCGAGGTGACGGATTTCTCATGCCCGGCAAGGGTTGCCGCCGACGTCAGCTGGTGACCGTCCACATGCCACAGTCGAACCGTCTTGTCCCCGCTGCCGGTCGCGAGCTGCTTGCCGTCCGGACTGAAGGCCAGCGAGAACACGCTGTCGGTGTGGCCCTTGCCCACCGCGAGCTGCGCCGGACTGCGGGGATTGCTGACATCCCAGAGGATTACCGAGCCGTCGGCGATGCCGGCGGCCAGCAGCTTGCCGTCCCGGCTCAGCGCAACGCCGTAGGCGGCGCTCGACACCGTCACCGCGGCCAGCTCGGTGCGGGAGGTCGCGTCCCACAGCCGCACCGACTTGTCCTTGCTGGCGCTCGCCAGCAGATTTCCCCCGTACGACAAGGAGGTCACGCCGTCGGTGTGCCCGAGCAGCCGAGTCGCCGCCGGCACGCCGGACGAGGTCAGCAGGCTGCCCCTGGCCTCGGTGGTCGGCGAGGTCCGGTACGCCACGAGGCTCAGCTGCGCCGCCAGCGCGGGATCGGCGGACAGCAGGGAATTCGACCGCAGCGCCACCTGTCTGGACAGCGCGTCGGCCCGCTGCTGCAACGCCGTGTTCCACTCGATCAGGGCGAACACCATGGAGCCCACGGCCACCAGGAGCAGCGCCGTCAACGCCGCCACCAGCTGCCGCAGCCGCCGGGTCCGGCGCACCGTCGACTGCTGCTCCGCCGCCTCCCGCTCGGCGCTGACGTCCAGCAGTTCACGTTCGATCGGGGCCAGCGCGTCGTCGTCGGCCCACTCGCGGGCGATCGCCAGCTTCGCGCCCCGGTACAGCCCCGAATCGTCCTTGCCGGCCTGCTGCCACGACCGCGCGTCCTGGGCCAGTTGCTGGTGCAGTCGCAGGCCTTCGCGGTTGGCCGACACCCACTCGCGCAGCCGTGGCCACGATCGCAGCAGCGCCTCGTGGCTGATCTCCGCGGTGTTCTCGTCCAACGTCACCAGGCGCGCACGGGCCAGCGCGTCCAACACCGCCGCCGCCGTCTCCGGGTCGGACGAGCCCTCGATCAGACCGGTCCGGTCGGCCCGCGCCCGCGTCACCTCCACGCCCTCGCCCACGTGCACCAGGCGCAGCAGCAGCCGGCGCACCAGATCCCGGCCGACCGGGTCGAACCGGGCATACGTCGCGTCGGCGGTGGTGGCGATGGCCCGATGGATGCCGCCGACCTCGGCGTATCCCTGCAACGTCAGGCGATTGCCCTCGCGAACCTGCCACGTCGCCAGCAGCGTGTGGGCGAGCAGCGGCAGCACGCCGCCGGTGTCCTCCTCGGCGCCGAGATCGCGCAGCAGCACGTCGCTCAGCCCCGGCTCCAGCTCCAGCCCGGCCAGCGCCGCCGGCCGCTCGATCGCCTCCCGCAGCGAGGCGGCCGTCATCGGACCCACCACCACTGCCTGCTCCAGCGACGGCACCAGCTCCGGGAAGCGGGCGCAGTGGCCGTAGAAGTCGGCCCGCACGCCGTACACCACGGCGGCGTTCAAAGCGGTGATCGCCTCGACGAACATCCGGCGCTCGGCCTCGTCCTCGCAGAGCGTGAACAGCTCCTCGAACTGGTCGATCACCACCACCAGGCGCTCCGAGCCGTCCAGCACGCCGGCCAGCTCGCCCGGATCCTCGCGGATGATCGCCAGCAGCTCCGACGGCGGCTGGCCGGTGCCCTGGGCCAGGGCCGAGGCCAGCGCCTCCACCGGCTTGTTGCCCGGCGTGAACAGCAGCCACGTCCAGCGGCGGGTGGCCAGGTCCATGCCCTCGATCGTCGGCACCAGACCGGCTCGCAGCAGCGATGACTTGCCCGAGCCGGACGCCCCGACCACCGCCACCGGGCCGTCCCGGCGCGGATCGCCGAGCCGGTCGACCAGGGCCGCCGTCAGCTGCTCACGTCCGAAGAAGTACTGCGCGTTGCTGACCGAGAAGGACAACAGACCCGGATACGGGCTGCGGCCTTCCCGTGCCGGTGTCGGCGGCTCCTCCGTCGGCAGCGTCACCGTGACCCTCGGCTTCGGCCGGCCCAGCGCCGGGTCGTTGGCCAGGATCTGCTGGTAGACCGCTTGCACCTCGGCCCCCGGGTCCACGCCCAGCTCCGCCACCAGCATGCGGCGCAGCCGATCATGGTGCTCCAGCGCCTCGGCCTGTCGCCCGCCCCGGTACAGGGCGATCATGTGCAGGGCTCGCAACCGCTCCCGCAGCGGGTGATCCTCGACGTAGGTGCGCAGGTCGACGACCACTTCGGACTCGCGGCCCAGCGACAGCAGGGTCTCCGCCCGGTCCTCGATCGCCGCCAGCCGCAACTCGGCCAGATGCAGGCGCTCGCTCTCCGCGAAGGGACCCGGCACGCCCGGCAGCGGCTCGCCCTGCCACAGCCGCAGGCCCCGGTCCCAGTGCTCGATCGCCCGCTCCACGTCGTTCGCGGTGCGAGCCTGCGCCGCCTGTTGGAAGGCGTGCTCGAAATGCCAGAGGTCCAGGTCGTCCGGCTCCAGCGTCAGCCGGTAGCCCGAGCCCACACTGGCCAGCAGCGACTCGCGGGCCGCCGCCTTGCGCTCCCCGGCCAGGGCTTGGCGCAGTTTGGAGACGTAGGTGTGGATGATGCCCCGGACGCTGTCCGGCGGCTCCTCACCCCACACGCCGTCGATCAGCTCGGTGCGGGAGACCACCTGGTTGCGGCGGACCGCGAGCTGCGCGAACAGGGCCCGCTGCTTGGGCGGCCCCAACTCCAGTTCGCGTCCGTCGACTTCCGCGTGCAGCGCGCCCAGGAGCTTTACGAGCAGCATTGGGCGAGTGTAACTGGGCTTATACCGCCAGTTCCGCGCGCCGCTCGCGGGCATGTCGCCCCGGCGAAGCCACCGATGTGGGGCTATCGTCCGGCTCGTGCGGACGGTGCGGGTCGCTCGGGTGTACGACGAGCCCGGTCCCGAGGACGGGACCCGGGTGCTTGTCGACCGGCTGTGGCCAAGGGGCCTGCGCAAGGAACTGGCCCGGTTGGACAGCTGGTGCCGGCAGGTCGCCCCGTCCACCGAGCTTCGCGTCTGGTACGGCCACGATCCCGAGCGCTACGCCGAGTTCGCCGAGCGCTATCGAGCCGAGCTTGCCGACCCCGAGCGCCGGGCCGCGCTGGACGGCCTGTGTGCGCTGCCCGGCGCCGTCACGCTGCTGACAGCCACCACCGCGGTCGACATCAGCCACGCCGCGGTGTTGGCCGACGTGCTCCGCTCCATGGGCTAACCCCGGCGCAGGGTCAGTTCGAACGGCGTGAACCCGTGCGAACGGTAGAACGCGATCGCCGCCTCGTTCGCCGCGAAAGCCGTCACCCGGAATTCGGTGGCGCTGTTCTCGGCGGCCCATTCGGTGAATTCGGCGACCAGTGCCGAACCAACGCCGGCGCGGCGACTCCGCTCGGCCACCCGCATGCTCTCCAGCACGGCGACCCGCGCGCCGGGCCGGAGCTCGCTGGTGCGCAGCCGGCCGACCAGGTGGCCCGCCGGCCCGGCATCGGCCCTGGCCAGCAGGATCAGCGCGGCGTCGTCGCCGAGCAGTTCGCGGTAGTAGACGGCGCCGTGCCGCCGTGGCCAGTCGGCGTCCATCACCGGGTCGTGCCGGCCGCCGTCCTCGGCGAACAGCGCGCCCACGGACGCCAGGAGTTCGGGAATCAGTTCTTCGGTCGCCCGGACGATTGTCATGTGGCCAAGGTAACGGACCCTTTTTTCGTTGTAAATTAATTACGTGTGGATTTGTCGCCGGCGTTTCCGTCGCGACTCGATCACTCCTCGAAGGAGACCTCGGGCGGCGGGCGGCGGAAGCCGCGGGTGAGGTAGGCGAGGTAGCAGACGCCCAGGGCCAGCCAGATCAGGCCGAGGGTGACGGCGACGCCGTCCAGGTGCACGAGCAGCCAGATGTCGACGGCGGCGCCGATGACCGGGAACACCAGGTTCCGCAGCACGGATCCCCGTTCCCGCAGCCACAGCGCGATGACCGAGATGTTGACGAAGGTGAAGGCGGTGAACGCCCCGAAGTTGATGAACGACGTGGAGGTGGTGACGTCCAGGGCCAGCGCGCCGAGGCCGACCAGTCCGATGAGGACGATGCCGAACACCGGCGTCTCGAACTTCGGCTGCAGGTAAGCGAACAGGCGCTTGGGCAGCACGCCGTCCCGGCCCATGGCGAACATCAGCCGGGACGCGCCGGCCTGCGCGGCGATGCCGGACGCGAACTGGGCGACCATCAGCCCGGCCAGGAACACCGCGGCGAAGAAGTCGCCGCCGATGTCGGTGGCGATCTCGAACGCCGCCGACGACGTGTCGTGGAAGGTCGAGCCGGGGTGCACGAGCTGCGTGGCGTAGGACAGGATCACGAACAGCACGCCGCCGAGCAGCGCGGTCAGCAGGATGGCCCGGGGAATCGTCTTGCGTGGCTCGAAGGTCTCCTCGGTCAGCGTGGTCACGGCGTCGAAGCCGAGGAAGGCGTACGCCGCCAGGGCCGCCCCGGCGGAGATGCCGCTGAACGAGGAACCGTTGTGGTAGAAGGGAATCGTGCTGAACAGGCTGTGCCCGCCGGCCCCGACCTGGCGCAGCGACAGGATCACGAAGAACAGGATCACCAGCAGCTGGAAGGCCATCAGCAGGAAGTTGGCGGTGACGGCGACCCGGATGCCCAGCACGTTCAACACCGTGGTGAGCACGATGAAGGCCAGCACCCACACCCAGCTCGGCACGGCCGGGAACTCGGCGGACATGTAGGCCGCGCCGATCAGCCAGATCACCATCGGCAGGAAGAAGTAGTCCAGCAGCACCGCCCAGCCGACCAGGAAGCCGACCCGGGAGTCGATCGACTTGCGCACGTAGGTGTACGCGGAGCCGGCGACCGGGTAGACCGACGCCATCCGGCCGTAGCTGGCCGCGGTGAACAGCATCGCCACCGTGGCCAGCAGGTACGCGGTCGGCACCGTGCCGCTGGTGTTGTCGGCGACGATGCCGTACGTGCCGAGCACGATCAGCGGCGCCATGTAGGCGAGTCCGAACAGGACAACGCCGCGCAGCCGCAGGTGCGGCGTGAGCTTCGCGGTGGTATTCGTCGCGGTCATCGCGGGTCACCTCCGCCCGGCCGCCACCGGCCGGGTTCGATTCGTCCCTGGTACAGCGGAAGTTCGATGGGCGCGTCGGATTCGGTGAACTGGTCCCACATCCGGTTCAGCCCGGCGGTGCCGTGCTCGCGCACCCGCGCCACCTCGGTCAGGTCCAGCTCCAGCGCGAGCACCGCCGGCTCGGCGCCCGGCGTCTCGGCCAGCACCTGCCCCTCGGGCCCGACGACCAGACTGCATCCCATGCCGAACGGCCCGGCCACGTTGAGGCTGGCCACGAACACCTGGTTGACGATCGCGTTGGCCCGGGCCAGCACCAGCTCCTGGGCCCGGTCCCGGGTGGTGGTCTGCACCGGGTTGAGCACCAGCTCGGCCCCCATCCAGGCCAGGTGCCGGGTGATCTCCGGGAACCACGCGTCGTAGCAGATGGCGAAGCCGACCCGACCCTCCGGCAGATCGAAGACCACAAAGCGGTCGCCGGGGTCGTACGGCTCGTACGGCCGCCATGGGAAGACCTTGCGGTACGAGGCGACGAGCTCGCCGCCGGGGGAGAAGGCCACCGCCGTGTTGAACAGCTCGCCGGCCGGGCCGCGTTCGCACAGGCTGCCGGGGGCCAGCCAGACGCCGAGGTCGCCGGCGATCTGGGCGAGTTGCCGCGTGCGCGGGCCGTCCAGCGGCTCGGCGGCGTCGGCGGGCTGCTCGGCCCGGCACAGGTGCAGCTCGGGGTACATCACCAGGCGAGTGCCCGGATGCTCGGTGAGCAGGGCTTCGACCTCGGCGGCGAAGACCTCCAGCGGCCGGTCGAACGGCACCGGCTCCGCCTGCGCCAACACGACGGGCAGGGACATTCCCGGGTGCACTGGGGACTCCTTCCGCCGGTGACGGTAGGCGCAAAATAGTCCAAGCTGAACACTTTCACAAGAACTGCTCATTATGAGCGGTTTTAGCCGGTATGGTGGCCGGCATGGACCGCCTGAGCGCCCCGGCGCTGACCGGCCCCGCACTGACCGGCATCCGCCGGCTGTCCGCGCTGGACACGGTGCGGGCGCGGATCGCGCTGGCGGTGGAGCTGGGCCTGCTCGCTCCGGGCGAGCCGCTGCCGCCCGGCCCGGAGATCGCCGTCGCGCTCGGGGTCGGGGAGATCACCGTCCGGCGGGCGCTGGAGTCGCTGTGCTTCGCCGGCGTGCTGGAGCGCCGGCGCGGCCGCGGCGGCGGCACCCTGGTCGCCCCCGAGCCGGCTATGGGCGTGGTGGCCGAGATCGCCGCCTACACCGGCGGCGCGGCCGAGATGCACGAGCTGATCGACCACCGGCTGGCGTTGGAGACAGGCCTGGTGCATCTCGCCGCCGTGAGCCGGGACGACCTCGCCGTCGCGGAGCTGCGAGACCTGGTCTCGTTGATGGACAAGGCCTCCGGCTGGGCCGAGTTCCACGAGCTGGACGCGCGGTTCCACCTGGCGGTCGTCGAGGCCAGCGGCCTGGCCGTCGGCGTCGGCCGGTACGCGGCGGTCGTGCGCGAGCTCTACCGCTACTACCTGCCGTATCCCATGGAATACCTGCACGAGTCCAACCGGGAGCACGGTGAACTCGTGACGGCCATCGAGCGGCGGGACGCCGTCGCCGCGGTGGCGGTCATCTGCCGGCACGTCGAGGTGCTGCACAGCACCATGTTGTCCAGGCATTCCCGCTAGTTCCCACACTCTGAACGCGCTTTCGTTGCTGGACAACGCGTTCTACCGTCGCCAGCCATGCGCCAGTACATCCTCGCGGCGGCCGTCCTCACCGCCGCGGTCGTCGTGCCCGCCGCACCCGCGGCCGCAGACCCGCAGCTGCCGCCCCTCGCCGTGCTCACCGACGCCCCCGGCGCCGGACACGGCGACATCTTCATCACGCCGACGTCCAGCACCTACGCCAACGGCGTGGAGATCCTCAGCCCTGACGGCAAGAGGGTGGTGTGGTCGCACACCGTGCCGACCGGGCAGGCGGCGACGGACTTCCGCAAGCAGACCCTCCACGGCATGCCGGTGCTGACCTGGTGGCAGGGCACCGGACTGGGCGGCCTCGCGGTCGGCGTCGACGAGATCTATGACGCCGGCTACCACAAGATCGGCGAGGTCCGGGCCGGCAACGGCTATCAGGCCGACGGGCACGAATTCGTCATCACACCAAGGAACACAGCGCTGATCCTGGCCTACCGGCAGTCCACCGCCGACCTCACCTCGATCGGCGGGCCGGCCAGCCAGCAGGTCGTCGACGGCGTGGTGCAGGAGATCGACATCGCCACCGGCAAGGTGCTGTTCCAGTGGAACGCCGCCGACCACGTGCCGTACTCGCAGAGCGAGCAGCCGCTGCCGGCCTCGCCGAACACGCCGTGGGACTGGTTCCACATCAACGCCGTCAAGCAGGACGGCGACAACCTGCTGATCGACGCCCGCGACACCTGGGCCGCCTACGAGGTTTCGCGCCACGACGGCCGAATCCGGTGGCAGCTGGGCGGAAAGGCGAGCTCGTTCGCCGTGACCGGACAGGAACTCAACAGCGCTGGGGCTCTCGTCTCCTGGCAGCACGATCCCGAGCCGCTCGGCAACGGGTACTACACCTTCTTCGACAACGAGGCCGCCGGCACGGCCAACACCGGCACGGGGGTCGTCTCCGAGTACCCCTACAGTCGGGTTGTCCTGGTGAAGCTGGACTTCCAGAAGCACACGGCGACCCTGGTGCGCACGGAGAACCAGCCAGCCGGATTGCAGGCCACGTCGCAGGGCAACGCGCAGCCGGAGCCGGGCGGACGGACGTTCGTAGGCTGGGGCGCGCTGCCCTACCTGTCCGAGTTCGACCGGAACGGGGCCGTCGTGTTCAACGCCAAGTTCCCGACCGGCGTGAACACCTACCGCGCCTACCGGTTCGACTGGCGTTGACCGGGTGCGCGCCGGCCGTCGTCATTGACGGCCGGCGCGCGGCTGGCGGCTCAGCCGCCGGCCTGGGACGCGGCCGTCCGAGCCCGGGACATGAACTGGTTGTAGGCGCCGTTGTTGTAGGTGGTCCACGGCGTCCAGTCGCTGCCGTTGGACGAGATCCGGGCCGCGGCCTGGGCGCAGGTCACCGGGTTGAACGCCTGGGCGTCCGAGACCTCGCTGTGCCACCGCGAGTTGATCTGCCACACGCCGCGGTCGTGGCTGCAGTCGGTGTTGATCAGCACCGCCTTGGTCCAGCCCTGGCTCTCGGCCAGCGCCACCGCGATGGAGATGACCAGGCCGTTGCCGTGCAGTCCGCCGTTGTTGCGGGCGTACTGGGCGATCTGCAGGTCGGACAGGTGGGTGCCGGCCAGCGTGCTCTTCTGCGTGCAGGTCGCGGACGGGCTCATCGGCGCGTCGGCCGGCCGGGTGCCGGCGGTGGCCAGCGGGGCCGCGACGAGCAGCCCACTCAGCACCAGTGCGGATAATCCGGCCAGGCGCAGGGGTGTCTTCGCCATGATCTTTCCTCACAGTCATCGCAGGGGTAATGACGTGATCGGCCGTGGCGGCGTCCGCCCATCGTGACAGTGAACGATCCTCGCGCGAAGCGTTCACCCTTGACAGATTTGGTCTAGACCAGAACGGAAAACGCCGCCCCGACCGAGATCGAGGCGGCGTTCTAGGCCGAACAGGTCAGGCGGCGCACTCCGTGTCGGAGACGTTGCCGGCCTTGCGGGTCGGCAGGGTTCCGCTGCTGAGGTAGTTGCCCAGCACCGTGTTCACGCAGACATTCGTGCCTGGCACGACGCCGTTGGTGATGGCCCCGTTCACGGTGGCCAGCGCCGAGTGCGGATACCGCTGGCGCACCGTCAATGCGCCGGACAGCGGAGTGACAGCGTCCAGCGAGTTCTCCAGCACCAGCACGCTGCGCACCGCGAAACCCAGCACCGGCACGGGGTTGCCGGCCCTGGCCGGCCACACCCGGCACGGCGCGTTGGCCCAGGTGTTGCCCCACGTGGTGTCGGGCGCCTGCGCGTCGCTGGCCACCGTGTCGGCCCGCCACTTCGCCCAGTCGCTCGGCCACGGCGCGTCGGTGCAGGTCTGCGCGAGCAGCGTGGCGAACACGTTGTCGTTGCCGTGCTGGAAGAACTGCGAGTAGGTGGCCTGGATCTCGGTCGCGTCGCCACTGGCCACGTACCGGGCGAAGATGCCGGCGAACAGCGGCCAGGTGGCCTGGAAGTACGGCGTCACCAGGAAGGTGTCGGCGAACTCCGAGGGGCCGATCAGGCCGTTGGCCGGGTGGGCCGTCACCTTGGCGATCTGGTCGGCCCACACCTGCTGGATCGCCGCCCGCGTGGCGCCGAGGTGGTACGTGCCGTCATTGGCGGCCAGGTAGTCGAACCAGAGCAGGAAGTTCCGCTCCAGCCCCGGGTTCTGGTCGAAGTTGGCCGCCCGGTACCAGACCTCGTCCGGGTTGATCGGGCTGTCGAGCACCATCCGCTGCACGGTCAGCGGGTGCAGCGTGCTGTACACCTCGCCGACGTAGGTGCCGTAGGACTGCCCGTACAGGCTGAGCTGGCTCACGCCCAGCGCCTGCCGGATGTCCTCCATGTCGGCCGCCACGTCGGTGGTCTTCATGTGCTGCAACAGATCCGGCTGGGCCTGGCCGCAGGCGTCGGCGTAGCCCTGCACCCGGTTGAGCCAGTCGACCTCGAAGGCCGGTGCGGTCGGCTTGTACGGCGGCCGGTTGAAGTCCTGGTAGTTCGGCTCGCAGGACAGCGCCGGCACACTCGGCGCGAGGCCACGGCGGGCGAAGCCGACCCAGTCATAGCCGTCCGCGCCGGGGAGCTGCTGCCCGAGCGCGGCCTGTTCGTAGCCGGTGCCGCCGAGCATGTTCGGCGCCACCATCATCACGCCCTGGTACGGACTGGAAGCCTTGTGCGTCAACCGGGACAGCGCCAGCGTCAGCTTCGCGCCGCCGGGATTGGCGTGGTCAAGCGGCACCTGCAGGGTGCCGCACTGTGCGCCGGCGTTGTCCAGCGTGGTGCCCGAACAGGAGCCCCAGACGATGGTCTGGTGCGGGAGGGCCGCGCCGACGGCGGCTGCGTTCCCCAAGGTGACCACGGCGGCCGCGACGATCGCGGCGGCGGACAGCACACGTCTCAACTCGAATTGCCTCTCTCACGGGTGGATCCCCGTGATCACGGTAGGCAGCGCCGGGCGGCCCCGGCACGCCGGCGGTCGGATTCGGGTCGAGTTTTGTACCCCTCCGGTCAGCCGGGCTAGGGTGCGGGAATGCACCTGGAGGCGTCGTGACCGCCGGCATTCTCGGCGGCATCGTGGCCGGCCTTGCCCCGCCCGAGGCGATCCGCTTCGCCGGGCTGGTGCCGCTGGCCATCGGCGCGCTCGCCTTCTGGCGCGGCCGCCGCCCCCTCGGCGTGATCCTCGCCGGCCTCGGGCTGCTGATCCTGATCGCCGGCTGACCCAGCCCGTCCGTGGCGATGCAACCCCGCCCGGCTCCACGAGCGTGTTCATGGGTGGAACCGACGACACGGAGGGGGACATGGCCGATCGTGACATCGCGTTCGCGCAGTTCGTCACGGCCAAGGCCGACAGCCTGCAGCGGACCGCGTACCTGCTGTGCGGCGACTGGCACCGTGCCGAGGACCTCACCCAGGTGACCTTCACCAAGCTGTACCGGCGGTGGCACCGGCTGACCGACCTGGACGCGCTGGACGGCTACGCCCGCCAGGTGCTGGTCCGGGCGTTCCTGTCGGAGCGTCGGCTGGGCTGGTTCCGCCGCGAGCACGTCACCGCCGAGCACGACGACCGGCCCGGCCCGGGGACCGCGCCGGAGGACCGGCTGGTCCTGTTGGCGGCCCTGGCCAAGGTGCCGGCCGGGCAGCGGACGGTGCTGGTGCTCCGGTACTGGGAGGACCTGTCCGTCGAGGACACGGCCCGGCTGCTGGAGTGCTCCGAGGGCACGGTCAAGAGCCAGGCCGCGCGCGGGCTACAGGCCCTGCGCGCACTGCTGAACGTCACACCACTGAGTTCGAGGAGGGGCGCGTGAACGAGCAGGACCTGCGGGAAGCACTCCGGGACGCGATGACCGACGCTGTGCCGCCGCGACCCGTGACCGCGGACGCGGCGTTGACCAAGGCCCAGCAGGCCCGTCGCGCGCGTCGGGCCAACCTGGCTGGTCTCGGTGTCGGGGTGGCCGTGATCGCGCTGGTGGCGGGAGCGTTCACAATCAACGCGCCGCGGACGCTGGTGGGGATGGCCGCGCAGGCCACGCCCACGTCCACCACCCCCGCGCCGACGTCGTCGACCGAGCACGGCGACCGCACCCAGGCCAACGGGCCGCAGAACGACAAGAGCGTGCAGCTGCTGACCACCCTGGACGGCGTCCTGCCGTCCACCGTCGCGCCGGCGACCGACCAGCAGCTGCGCGGGGCGGCGTTCGCGCTGCGCACGCACCAGGCGCAGGTCGAGAACTGGGACACCAACACCTGGAGCTACGAGGGGATCGAGCCGGTCGCGTCGGTCAACGGCGGGGCCGGCGTCGGTCGGGTGCTCGTCGAGGTGTACGCCCCGGGCAACGACATTCCCACCGACATCTGCAAGGCGGCACAGGCCTTTTGGGGGGTGGGCGGCGACTGCGCCGTCAAGCAGGTGGGGGACAAGGCCGTCGGCCTCATCGCCCACACCGCCGACAAGCGCATCGACTCCGTTGCCGCATACCGTTATTCCGACGGCACCGTGGTGTACCTGGCCCAGAGCAAGGACTATTTCAGCTCCAACCTGCCCGGGCTGGCCACGCCGCCGCTGACCGGCGACCAGCTGGCCAGCCTGGTGCTCACCCCGGGTTTCAAGGTGGGCTGAGGATTTTCGGTGGGGCCGACCGGCCCCGGTGTGGTTTTCTCACCGGGTGAGGATCCACTATCCGCGCACGCCGCACCTGCCGTGGTCGCCGGGCGCGGCCGCCGACGACCTGCGGACCACCGACCTGTCGGGGTTCGCGGGTCGTGAGGTCGTCGTGACGGAGAAGCTGGACGGCGAGAACACCACGCTGTACCGGGACGGTCTGCACGCCCGGTCGCTCGACTCGGCCCACCACCCGTCGCGGGCGTGGGTGAAGTCGTTGCACGGCAAGGTGGCGAGCGCGATCCCGGCGGGGTGGCGGGTGTGCGGCGAGAACATGTACGCCCGCCATTCCGTGCCCTACGACCGTCTGGACAGCTGGTTCTACGCCTTCTCGGTGTGGGCCGGGGACCGTTGCCTGTCGTGGGACGCGACCGTGCGGTTCGCCGCCGAGCTGGCCGCCCCCTGGTCCGCCGGCGCCACCCTTACTTGGCACCCCAACGCCGAGGTCCCCACTCTGCGCTGATATTCGCTTGCCGCCCCGTGCCACCCTGACCTGATGGTGGATCTCTTCCAGGCCAACCAGATGCTTCGTCCCCTGTGGCCCGATGCCGACATCACCGCCGTCGTGCCCCGGACCGGCGGTCAGCTCAGCTCGGTGTTCGAGGTCCAGGCCGGCGACCTGTCCGCCATCGTCAAGGTCTACGACGAGAAGTGGCGCTGGAAACAGGCCAAGGAGGCCCACGTCTACCGCCTCCTGTCCGCCCATGGCATCACTCCTGTCCCCACCATCCTCCGCATCGAGCCGTCCACGTCTCTCATCGGCCGTGCGTTCACCGTCATGACCCGCCTGCCCGGCACCCCTCTTTCCGAGACCCCCGTTCCCGATATCGCCTCCATCTACCACCAACTGGGCCGCCTGCTCTCGTCCATCCACGCCATTCCCCAACCCGCCTTCGGCTACCTCACCACCCGTGTCCTGGATCCCGTTCCCGACAACACTTCCTACATGGGCCGCCAGTTCGCCAGGAAGCTCAGCGAGTTCCTCGAACTGGGCGGCGATCCCGCACTGCACGACCTCGTCCAGACCCATGTAGCCCGCCACTGCGACCTTTTCGCCCGCTGCCCGGCACCCGTCCTCTGCCACAACGACATCCACGAGGGCAACCTCCTCGTCCAGGACGGCGCCATCACCGGCCTCATCGACATCGAGAACGCCCTCGCCGGCGACCCTTGGCTCGATCTGGCCAAGGCCGACTACTACGCCGTCCGCTCCGATCCCACCAAGCTTTCCGCCCTGCTCTCCGGCTACGGCTCCACCCCCGACGACCGCATGCCCCTGTACACCCTCTACCACGCCCTGGAGCTCTGGGACTGGTTCGCCTCCACCGGCGAAACCCAGTACCTGGAAGGAATAGCTGCCGACATGGCCACCCTCGCCCGCCGCTCCTAGGTATACGGGGTCTGTCAAACGTTTGGTTCTGTTCCCTGGGGGAGTGGGTGGGTGTGGGTCGGGTGTCCGCACCGCGCGGTTGCCGTTGGCGGGTGGTGGCGTTGGACGGTTTGCCGGCGGTTGGTTGTGGGGTTGCGTCTAGGGATGGCTGTGGACTGGGTGGGGGTCGGGCTTGGTTGTTCGCCTTGCTGTGGGGTGGGTTGCCTGTTGTGGGGTGTGGTTCGGGCGTCCGCACCGCGCAGTCACCGTTGGCCGGGAATGGTTACCAGCCCGCCGCAGCTAGGCGGGAAAGCGCTTGTCTGGTTTTGTCACCCACACAGGTAATCCTTGCCCCACAACAGAAATCGATCACTGTGAGGCGGTAGAATCGGGGGTATGGAAGCGACCCTGACCGCCGACACCGAGTGGTGGCGCATGGACGAGGGATCGCTGTGGGCCGCCGGCCGACAGAGCCAGGACCGGCTGCGCGCGGAGTACGTGCGGCAGGTCGAACTGGTATCAGAGCTATGGAACCGCACCGCACAAGGCAAGGATGACCAGCGGGCGCTGGTGGCGGATCTGGCGGCGCGGTGGAAGATCACTCGGGCGGAGGCGCGGGATCTGCTGCGGCACGCGTTGCTGTTCCGACGTCAAGGCATCCACGACGCGGCGCGGGCGGGGGTGCTCAGCAAGCAGCACCTGACCGTGCTGGACAAGACTCTGGCTGAAGCGCCCGAGCCTGACCGGGACAAGGTCGAGGCGGAACTGCTGGACAAGGCGCGCGTGTTCGATGGGGCGGTGCTGCGGATGCTCGGGCAGCGGATTCTGCAACTGCTCGACCAGGACGGCAAAGAACCCGACGACCCAGACCTGGCCGAGCCCGCCAGGGAATTCCACTACACCAACCGGCGCGACGGCTCCATGGTGTTCCGGGGCAAGCTCGACCCGGAAAGCGGCGCGACGCTGGAAGCGATGCTCAGCCCCCTGGCCAAGCCCGCCTCCGCTGACGACACTCGCACCACCGCGCAGCGTCAGGGCGATGCCCTCGCCGAGATCATCGACCTCGCGGCCGGCAGCGACAGCCTGCCCGATGAGGGCGGCGAGAAGCCCCACCTCGCGCTGACCATGCCGCTCAAAGACTTCTTCGCTCAGCGGGGCACGGCCGAGATGGACGGGTCCGGGCCGCTCAACGCCGCCTCCACCCGCCGCCTCGCCTGCGACAGCACCGTCCTCCGCGTGATCCTGGGAGCCCAGTCACAGCCCCTGGACATCGGCCGTGCCACCCGAACGATCCCTACCCAGATCCGCCGGGCGTTGATCATCCGAGACCGGGGATGCGCCTTCCCCGGGTGTCATCGAAGACCACGCCAATGTCACGCACACCACGTGATCCACTGGGCAGACGGCGGACCCACCAGCGTCGACAACCTCGTGCTGCTCTGCGGGCAGCACCATAGGCTGATCCACCACAGCCACTGGTCGGTGAAGATCAACGATGGTGCACCGGAATTCGGGTGGGCGGCAGCTGGCTAGTGCCTCGTCTCGGAACCTCGACCCGCTAATTGATCTTCGCCGTCGGTAGGCGAGGCTGGTCCCGCTGGCCAAGTGCGGGAGGTGGTTGTGGCTCGTCGACCCGAGGTGTTCGTCCGGGCGCTGTCGATGGAGGAAGGCCGCAAGCTGCAACGGGTGACCCGGGCCGAGTTGGTGTTCCTGCCGACCTACGGGTCGTGGTTGAACTGGATCGAGGCCGAGTTCGCCGCGCTGCGGTACTTCGCGCTCAACGGGACCGACCATCGCAGCCACGCCGAGCAGAACGCCGCAATCGCGGCCTACGTCCGCTGGCGCAACGCACGCGCCCAGGCCAAGACCGGGTTCGCCACTGACTCACCGATCCGGACCTGGGCGCGTTACCCGACCATGGTTGCATGACGAGCCACTAGGTGCCGGCGCGCCCACATCCGCGACCGCAAACGCCACCGGGAGTTCCTCGACCTGCCCAAGAGCCTGTGCGCCCGGTGGCTTGGGGAGAAGCTTGCACGTCATCGCCGACAACTTCTCCCCGCACCGAAGTTCGTGGCACTGCGGTACTTCGCCCTCAACGGCACCGACCACCGCAGTCACGGCGAGCGGAACGCGCGATCGATGCCTACGGTTCAGGAACGGGCTCGTAGCGCGAACCCAGCGATGGGACTCACTTCACCGGGATGTCGGACAGCACGTACCAGCCGTCGTTGCCGGTGTCGCACTCCCGACCTTGCTCACCCTGCACCGGCGGCAAAGCTCGCAAGGCCAGTACGCACGCGTCGAAGGTGGGGTACGGACCCGCGATCGGCACCTCCACGGCGGACGCGGTACCAGCGGTCAGCAGCGAAATGCTGACCCCGGCGACCCCAACCACCAAAGCAGTCCTGATCTTGCCCATTTTCACGGGTAACGCCTCCATGTCTCCAAGTTACCTCTGTGTCATGTGGACGATCGGCTTCCACTGTCCACATGACACTAGTACCTCATGTCGATGGACTTCGAAACGGATCTTGCACGATCAGCCCCGAGGGAAGGCGAAACGGGCAACCCGATTTACCGCGACCGCCGAACCGGGGGAAATCCCTCACCGCCGGGGACAACAAGACTGGATTGATCCTCCGAGGAAAGCTCAGCCCCCATGCGCGGCAGCTCAGTGGAGGTCCTGCCCGGCGGAAGGTTCTTCGCGGTGGTTCCCGATCGTGGCACGGGCCAACCCGCTGCCGCGGTCGAGTAGGTGCTGAACTGGCGTGGACAGCGACCACGTGGCGAACGCGGTGATACCCCAGTCGACGGGGGACGCCCGGGCGATCAGGCAGATCCGCTCACGGATGACCAACACCTCGGATCGACAAGCCCACACACAGTTGAACCGCGGGGCCAGCCCGACCCACCAGCGAGGATCAATTACCGGGTCAACCCACCGAGCCGAGCCACCGGTCCGTGAACAGGCAGAACTCGTTGCCCTCGGGGTCGGTCAGCTCCACCCAGTCCGGGCGGCGAGCGGTGATGGTGGCCCCGAGGGAGGTGAGGCGGTCGAGCTCGGTGGGGTCGTCGGTGCGGAGGTCGAGGTGCATGCGGTTCTTGACGACCTTGGACTCGGGCACGAGCTGGAACCAGATGCGCGGGAAACCGGTCAGCAGGACGGTGGGATCGTCCTCGGGGGAGGTGATGCCCTGGACGCGCAGTTGGGCCAGGGCGGCCTCGTCGTACGGGGCGACGGCGTGGTCATCGAGGACGGCGGCCCAGAACCGGGCCAACGAGGCGGGATGGCGGCAGTCGACGACGAGGTCCTTGATGGCGGCCATGGTCAGCGGAACCTCTTTCCGTTGCGCCACACAGCTTTGATGCGGGAGGCCAGGTTGTCGACGGCGAGGTCGTCGCCGTCGAGCAGAACGAGGTCGGCCCGTTTGCCGACGGCGATCTCGCCGCGGTCGTCGAGTTGGAGCAGCTGGGCGGCGTTGAGGGTGGCGGCGCGCAGGGCGCCGACGGAGCCGAGGCCGGCCTGGGCCAGCAAGGTGATCTCGTTGAGGACGTTGGCATGCGGGGTGACGGGATTGTCGGAGCCCATGGCGATCGGCACGCCGGCCTCCAGCGCCAGCCGCACCGACCGCAGGTGCTCGGGGCTGCCCTTGGCGGAAAGCGTTGGCACGTAGTAGGTGTCGTGTTCGACCATGGCGGCCACGGCCGCTTCGTCGAGGTAGACGCCGTGCTCGATGCTGCGAGCCCCACAGCGGGCGGCGAGCTCGGCGCCGCGGGCCCCATGGGCGTGCACCATGACGTTTCGCCGTCGGCTGGCGGCTTCCGAGACCAGGGCCTGCATCTCCTCCGGAGTGAACTGCACGTCGTGCACGCCGGTGCCGGCGACGATGGAGCCGGTGATGGTGGCCTTGATCCAGTCGGCCCCGGCCTGCACCATGCGGCGGACGGCGGCCCGCGCGCCGTCGGGGCCGTCGAACACGGGATTGGGCATGGACGGGTCGCTGTAGCCGTTGTACGGTCCGGTCGCCGGCGTCCAGTGATCGCCGATGCCGCCGGTGGTGCAGACCTGGCGCAGCGAGATGAGCAGCTGCGGCCCGTCGATCCAGCCCCGCTCCACGGCCAGTCGAAGCCCGGCGTCCGCGCCCCAGGCGTCGCGGACCGTGGTGACGCCGAGGCCCAGCAGCGTGCGGAGCACGGGCACCGCCGACAGGGGGCGAACGGAGCGGGGCAGGTCGATCGAGTCGTTGCCCAGGGCCTGGGTGAGGGCGACGTGGGTGTGGCAGTCGATGAAGCCGGGGACCAACAGCGTTCCCCGACAGTCCACCGTCTCGTCGGCCTGGGTCCCCGACCCGATGACGTCCCCGTCGATCAGCACGTCGTCGTGCACGATCTCGCCGGCGGCGACGTCAAGGAAGGCGGCGGAGCGGAGCAGCGTGCGCGTCACATGACGAAGGCTAGCGGCCCGGTCAGTCGCGCATCAGTAGCCGAACCGTCAGCTCCAGACGGTTGGTCACGTCGGTCGCCGAGGCGCGCCGGGTCACCCAGGCGACCAGGTTGGACAGCCACACGTCGCCGATCACCCGGGCGATGGCCTTGTCCTCCTCGGAGGGCTCGTCCTTGCCCAGGGCCAGCGTGAACAGTTCCTCGAGCTGGTGGGCGACGTGGTCGACCTCGGTGGCCGCGGAGGTGTCGGCGAACATGAAGGCCCGGGTCATGGCCTCGGCCAGGTGCGGGTCCCGCTGCATGTTCCGGGTGATCCGGCTGAGCACGTGCAGCATGCGCTCTCCCCGCGTGTCGCCGGGGATGGGGGCCCGGCGCATCCGGTCCAGGGCCCGGTCCAGCTGCGCGCCCAGGCCGGAGACCAGCAGGTGGATCTTGGACGGGAAGTACCGGTACAGCGTGCCCAGCGCGACGTCGGCCCGCTCGGCCACGGCCCGCATCTGCACGGCCTCGAAGCCGCCCTTGGAGGCCAGGGCGATCGTCGCGTCGATGATCCGCCGCCGCCGGTCCCGCTGGGCCGACGAGCCGAGTTCCTCCTCGGCGATCTGGCGTGGCGTCGCAGCCATCAAGCCCCCTGCAGCACTCGTTGTCGCACTCAACTTACACGATCGGAACGTGTTTCATTTTCACGTTCTCGTGACGTCACCCACTCACCGGCCTGACTGGGACCCTCACCCGGACGCCCGTCGCCCGGCTGGAGCAGTCCAGTCAACTGGAACACGTTCTATTATCGGCCGATGTCGATGGTCATCGATGACGCTGGGCGACAGCTGCGCGACGCGGTGCTCAAGGCCGGCCCGAGCTGGCCGGAGCTGGCCGCGCTGGGCCTGTTCGGCCTGGCCCTGCCCGAGGAGGCCGGCGGCCTCGGCAACCCGGTCGCCGACCTGGCCGTCGCCGTCGAGGCGACCGCGGAGCTGTTGGCCGAAGGCCCGGTCCTGCCCACCCTCGCCGCCGCCGTCGCCCTGGCCAGAGTCCCCGACCACCCACTGGCCGCGAAGCTGTTGCCCGGTATCGCCGACGGCAGCGTCTCCGTGGCGGTCCACTGTGGACCTCTTGCCCTGGGGGAAACCGGACCCATGCTGGTCAGGGACGGTGACGACTGGGCCCTGCAACACGTCGTGATCGACCCCGCCGACCCGGTGGATCTCCACCGCCCGCTGGGCTTTCCGCGGGTGGGCACGATCACTGACGATCAGCGGCTGGGACCACTGCCGGTCGAGGACATCCTGGCCACGCTGGCCGCCGCCGAGGCGGCCGGCATCGCCGACTGGTGCCTGCGCACAGCCGTCGACTACGCCAAGATCCGCACCCAGTTCGACCAGCCCATCGGGGCTTTCCAGGCGGTGAAGCACCTGTGTGTGGAGATGCTGTGCCGGTCCGAGCGGGCCGCCGCCGTGGCCTGGGACGCGGCCCGCGCCTACGACCAGGAGCCGGCCGAGTTCCCACTGGCCGCGGCGACCGCCGCCGCGATCGCGATCGACGCCGCGGTGGCCAACGCCAAGGACTGCATCCAGGTGCTCGGCGGCATCGGCTTCACCTGGGAGCACGACGCCCACCGCTACCTGCGCCGCGCCGTCTCGACCCGCCAGCTCCTCGGCGGCACGGCCCGCTGGCGGCTGCGGGTCGCCGAGCTGGCCAAGGCCGGCCACCGGCGGACCCTCCGGCTCGACATCGACGCCGACCGCACCGACGTCCAACAGGCCGTCCGAGTCATCGCCGAAGCCGAGGACCAGCGGAAGCAGTTGGCGGACAGCGGGTTCCTGGCCCCGCACTGGCCCCGCCCGCACGGTCTCGACGCCGGCCCGACCGAGCAGCTGATCATCGACGAGGAGCTGGACAAGGCCGGCGTGGTCCGGCCGGACCTGGTGATCGGCTGGTGGGCGGTGCCGACGATCCTCGCCCACGGCACCGAGGCCCAGCGCGACCGGTTCGCCGGGCCGACGCTGCGTGGCGAGATCAGCTGGTGCCAGCTGTTCAGCGAGCCCGGCGCCGGCTCCGACCTGGCTTCGCTGCGCACCAGGGCGGAGCGGGTCGACGGCGGCTGGCGGCTCACCGGACAGAAGGTCTGGACCTCGCTGGCCGACGCGGCGGACTGGGCCATCTGCCTCGCCCGCACCAATCCTGACGTGCCCAAACACCGTGGCATCACGTACTTCCTGGTCGACATGCGCACCCCCGGCATCGACATCCGGCCGCTGCGGGAGATCACCGGCGAGGCCCGGTTCAACGAGGTGTTCCTGGACGGCGTGGTGGTGCCGGACGAGTGCGTGGTCGGCCCGGTCGACGGCGGCTGGAAGCTGGCCCGGACCACTCTGGCCAACGAGCGGGTGGCGATGAGCCGCGGCTCGTCCATCGGCGAGGAAGTGGAACGCGTTCTGGCCGCCGTCGAGCCGTCGGAACGAGTCGGCGCGCTGGTCGCCGAGGGCCTGGCGCTGTCGGTGCTCGACCTGCGGTCCACGCTGCGCCGGCTGGCCGACCTGGACCCCGGCGCGGCCTCCAGCGTGCACAAGCTGGTCGGCGTCCGGCACCGGCAGAACGTGGCCGAGACGGCCCTGGATCTCGACGGGCCGCTGGGCGCGGTCACCGGCGGCCGCAGCCACGAGTTCCTGCTCACCCGGTGCCTGAGCATCGCCGGCGGCACCGAGCAGGTGCTGCTCACGCTGGCCGGAGAACGGCTGCTGGGCTTGCCCAGGGGCTGACACTGCGCTAGAACTAGAACACGTTCCAGTTTAGGGGGTGCGGGTGGACTTCACGCTCGACGACACGCGGGTCACCCTCCGCGAGGTGGCCGCCGACGTGTTCCGCGACGCCCCTGAGGCCGCCTGGTCCACGTTGGTCACGCCGGACATGGACGTGCTCAGCGCGATGGTCGTGCTGGCCGAGGCCGGCCGCGCCGCCGTGTCGCTGCCCGGCCTGGCCCTGGGCGTGCTGCCGCTGGCCCGGCACGGCATCGAGGTGCCGGAGGGCGCCCTGGTGACCGCCGCGCTGCACGAACCGTCCGATCCCATGACGTCACGGCCGCGCACCACGGCACGTGGCGGTGTGGTCAACGGGGTGAAGATCGGGGTGCCGGATGCCGTTGCCACGCACCGGATCCTGGTGCCGGTGTCCACCGACGAGGGTACCGCCGTCGCACTCGTCGACCCGGCCTCGCCCGGCGTCACGCCACATCCCGCCCCCACTTCCAGCGGCCACCCCGAGTTCAGCCTGCACCTGGTCGACGTGCCGTACGAGCGGACCTTCGACGGGCTGACCGACCTGCACCGATTCGCCCTGGCCGGCGCCTGTGCCACCGCCGACGGCCTGCTGGCGGCGGTGTTGGAGCTGACCAGGAAGCACGTCGCGACCCGCGAGCAGTTCGGCCGGCCGCTGGCCACCTTCCAGGCCGTGGCCCAGCAGATCGCCGACGTCTACATCTCGGCCCGAACCCTGCACCTGGCCACCTGGTCCGCGTGCTGGCGGCTGTCCGAAGGGCTCGACGCCGAGTCCGATGTGGACATCGCCGCGCACTGGGTGGCCGAGGAACTGTTGCCGGCCATCAGGACCTGCCACCACCTGCACGGTGGCCTCGGCCTCGACGTCACCTACCCACTGCACCGCTACTACTCGCTCGCCAAGGACCTGGTGCGCTCGATCGGCGGCGCACGCCACCGTCTGGAGGCGCTGTGCACATCGAACTGACCGCCGCGCAACGGAAGCTCCGCGACGAGCTGCGCGCCTACTTCTCCGGCTTGTTGACGCCGGCCGAACGCGAGACAATGCTGACCGTCCGGCACGGCGAGATCTACCGGGACGTGGTCAAGCGCATGGGCCGCGACGGCTGGCTCGGTGTCGGCTGGCCGGTCGAGTACGGCGGCCGCGGCTTCGGCGAGATCGAGCAGCAGGTCTTCGTCAACGAGGCGGCACGGGCCGACGTGCCGCTGCCGTACGTGACGCTCCAGACCGTCGGCCCGACGCTGCAAGCGTTTGGCACCGACGAGCAGAAAGCCTTTTTCCTGCCCCGAATCCTGTCCGGCGACCTGCACTTCGCCATCGGCTACACCGAGCCCGGCGCGGGCACCGACCTGGCCTCGTTGCGCACCAGGGCGGTCCGCGACGGCGACCAGTACGTCGTCAACGGGCAGAAGATATTCACCACCGGCGCGCACGACGCCGACTTCGTGTGGCTGGCCTGCCGGACGGATCCGGCTGCGCCCAAGCACAAGGGCATCTCCATCCTGATCGTGGACACCGCCGACCCCGGGTTCTCGTGGACGCCGATCATCACCTGCGACGGCGCGCACCACGTGAACGCCAGCTACTACAACGATGTCCGGGTGCCGGCGAACCGGTTGGTGGGGGAGGAGAACGCCGGCTGGCGGCTGATCACCACGCAGCTCAACCATGAGCGGGTGATGCTCGGCCCGGCCGGGCGGATGGCCGCCTTGCACGACCGCGTGTACGACTGGGCGGCCAAGCACGACCTGCTGTCCCATGTGGACGTCGCCACCACACTGGCCCGGGTCCGGGCGGTCGTGCGGGTCAACGAGCTGCTGAACTGGCAGGTCGCCGGCTCCCGGTCGACCGGCATGGACCGGGTCGCGGACGCGTCGGCGACCAAGGTGTTCGCCTCCGGCCGGACCCAGACGATCACCGCCGAGCTGGAGGAGATCGTCGGCCGGCACGGCGACCCGGCCGACCGGGACACCGCGGACCTGGTGCGCTGGCTGGACGTGCAGGCCAAGCGCAACCTGGTGCTGACCTTCGGAGGAGGCGTGGACGAGGTGCAGCGGGAACTGATCGCCACCGCCGGGCTCGGGCTGCCCCGGGTGCCGCGATGACCGGCGCCCAGGAGATTCTGGCCACCGCACGGGAACTGGCCGAGCAGGGCGAGTGCACGCCGCGGCTGGCCCGCGACCCGGTGAACGAGCCGATGATCAACAACTGGACCGAGGCACTCGGCGACGCCAACCCGTCGTACCCGGCTGTCGCGCCGCCGGCGATGATCCAGGTGTGGACCATGGGCGGCCTGCACCCGGGCCGCAGCGCGGACGACCCGCTGGGCCGGATGATCGACGTGCTCGACGCCGCCGGCTACACCTCCGTGGTCGCCACCAACAGCGAGCAGACCTACCACCGGCTGCTGAAGCCGGGGGAGCGGCTGGCGGTGACCAGTCGGCTGGAGGACGTCGTCGGCCCCAAGCGGACCGGGCTGGGCGAGGGCTGGTTCGTCACCACCCGCAGCACCTGGTGGTCCGGCGACGAGCCGGTGGGCGAGATGATGTTCCGGGTGCTGAAGTTCAAGCCGAAGCCGGCGGCCGGCGTGTCGGTGCCGCCGATGGTCAGCCGGGACACCGAGTTCTTCTGGGCCGGCGCCAAGATCGGCGAGCTGCGGATCCAGAAGTGCTCGGCCTGCGGGGCATTGCGACATCCCCCGGGCCCGATGTGCCCGCGCTGCAACGCTTTGGGCCCGACGCACATCGTCTCAAGTGGACTCGGCGAGGTGTACAGCTACGTCGTGCACCACCATCCGCAGGTGCCGGGCAAGCGCACGCCGTTTGTCATCGCCCTGGTGGGGCTGGAGGAGGGCGTGCGGATGCTGGGCGAGCTGATGGACATCGACCCCGAACAGGTCAAGGTCGGGCTGCCGGTGCGGGTCCGGTTCGTGCCGTCCGGCGAGTTCACGCTGCCGGCCTGGGAGGTGCGATGACCCAGCTACCGGAGCTCACCATCGACGTGACGCCCACGTTCGTGATCAGCACCGCGCTGGCCACCCGGGACTTCCAGGACGTGCACCACGACCGGGACAAGGCCGTGCAGCGGGGTTCCCAGGACATCTTCCTCAACATCCTCACCACCACCGGGCTGGTGCAGCGGTTCGTCACCGACTGGGCCGGGCCGGACGCCTTCGTCCGCAACGTGTCGATCAAGCTAGGCGTCCCCTGCTACGCCGGGGAGACGCTGACCCTCAGCGGGCATGTCACCGAGCAGCAGGGATCCGAGGCCACTGTCGCGGTCGTCGGCCGCAACAGCCTCGGCGACCACGTCACCGGCACGGTCCGGGTGGTGCTGCCATGACCGCCGCGATCGTGGGCATCGGGGCCACCGAGTTCTCCAAGGACTCCGGCCGCAGCGAACTTCGCCTCGCGGCCGAGGCGTCCCTGGCGGCGCTGGCCGACGCCGGGCTCAAGCCGTCCGAAGTGGACGGTCTCGTGTCGTTCACCATGGACAGCAACGCCGAGATCGCCGTCGCGCGGGAACTCGGCGTGCCGGAGTTGACTTTCTTCAGCCGCATCAACTACGGCGGCGGCGCGGCCTGCGCGACCGTGCAGCAGGCGGCCATGGCCGTCACCAGCGGCATCGCCGAGGTCGTGATCTGCTATCGGGCCTTCAACGAGCGGTCCGGCCACCGGTTCGGCCAGTTCGCCACGGCCGCCGCCACCATGCCGACCTCGTCCGGGGTGGACAACAGCTGGTCGTATCCCATGGGTTTGGGCACGCCGGCCTCGACCGTGGCGATGGTCGCGCGGCGGTACATGCATGAATTCGGGGCCACCAGCGAGGATTTCGGCCGCGTCGCCGTGACCATGCGGGAACACGCCGCCACCAACCCGAAGGCGTGGTTCCACGGCCGGCCGATCACCCTGGCCGACCACCAGGCCTCGCGCTGGATCACCGAGCCGCTGCACCTGCTGGACTGCTGCCAGGAGAGCGACGGCGCCGTCGCCATCGTGGTGACCAGCCGCGAGCGGGCCCGGGACCTCGCCCAGCCGCCGGCCCTGATCTCCGCCGCCGCGCAGGGAAGTTCCGCCGACCAGTACGTGATGAGCAGCTACTACCGGGACGAGATGAGCCGGCTGCCGGAGATGGGCCTGGTCGGCCGGCAGCTGTGGCGGCAGGCCGGCTTCGGGCCGGACGAGATCGACGTCGCCGTGCTCTACGACCACTTCACCCCGTACGTGCTGATCCAGCTGGAGGAGCTGGGCTTCTGCGGCCGCGGCGAGGCCAAGGAGTTCATCGCCGACGGCCGCATCGGCCTCACCGGCACCCTTCCACTGAATCCGCACGGCGGCCAGCTCGGCGAGGCCTACATTCACGGCATGAACGGCATCGCCGAGGCCACCCGGCAGATCAGGGGCAGCTCCGTCAACCAGGTCCGGGGCGTGGACAACGTCGTGGTCACCGCCGGCACCGGCGTGCCCACCAGCGGCCTCGTGCTCACCCGGGACCGGTGATTCTCGCGAGTCCCGCTCTCAGGCAACCATGTGTTGAGTTCATGACTGCCTGAGAGCGGGACTCGCGGGGGTGTGGGCGCCGGTGAGGACCAGGCGGTCATCGACGTAGGTCTCGAACCGGTTGTGCCACAAGCGCGTGCGGAGGGTGTCGCCGGGGAAGACGGCGCCGGCGAAGCGAGCCTGGAACTCGGGGACCGCTGTGCCGAAATGGTCCACAATGGACTTGTACACCATGCCGTAGGTGCACAGGCCGTGCAGGATGGGGCGGGGGAAGCCGGCGCGAGCGGCGAAGTCGGGGTCCACGTGCAGGGGGTTGCGGTCGCCGCAGAGCTGGTACCACAACGCCTGCTGCGGCAGGGTGCTCGTGACGAGCACGATGTCCGGCGGGCCGTCGGGGGCAGTGGTGCGGGCCGACGGGCCGCGCTGGCCGCCGAAGCCGCCGTGGCCGCGGGCGAAGATTTCCGACCGCATGGTGTAGAGCGGGGTGCCGGCGAGGTCGGCGACCTCGTACTCGGTGACGATCACGGCCGCCGAGCCCTTGTCGTAGACGTCGGCGATCCGACCGGTGGCGCGGGCCTTGCCGGCAACGGGAAGCAGGTTGTGCACGGTGATCTGCTGCGAGCCGTGCAGGGTGTCCGCGAGGTCGATGTCGATGCCGGGGAACACCACGGCCGGCGGCTCGGTCATGTGGAACGTGGGCGCGACGATGCCGAACGTGGGCAGCACGGTGAGCTGCGGCTCGAAGGCGTAGCGAAGCTCGGTGGCACCGATGGCCAGGTGGTAGAGGATCACGTCCGACGACGACCACTCGAACTCGCGGACGCCCAGGGACGCGCCGACGGCGATCTCGGGATCAATGGACACCGGGCTGCTCCTTCACCGCCGACATGGCCAGCGCCGCGAGGTAACCGAAGGTCATCGCCGGGCCGATGGTCGCGCCCGGGCCGGCGTAGGTGTGGCCCATCACCGACGCGCTGGCGTTGCCGGCAGCGTACAGGCCGGGAATCGCCGAACCGTCGGGCCGCAGCACCCGGCCTTCGGTGTCGGTGCACAGACCGCCCTTGGTGCCGAGGTCGCCGGGCACGATCCGGACCGCGTAGAACGGCGGCTTCACCAGCTCGGCGAGACTGGGGTTGGGGTGCACCCGGGGATCGCCGTAGTAGTGGTCGTACGCGCTGTCGCCGCGGCCGAAGTCCTTGTCCTTGCCGGTTCTGGCGTAGCCGTTGAAGGTGGACACGGTGTCTCGCAGGGCCTGTTCGGGCACGGAGATCGCCGATGCCAGCTCCGCCAATGTCTCCGCCTTGTGCACGACGCCGTGCTTGTACCACTTGCCGGGCAGTGGCCGCCGCGGCGGAATGCTGGCGAAGACGTAGCGATCGCGGTAGCGCTGGTCGGAGATCAGCCAGGCCGGCACGCTTCCGGTGTCCCGCATGGCATGCACGGCGTCGACGTACGGCGCGGCCTCGTTGACGAAGCGTTGCCCCTCGCCGTTGACGAGGATGCAGCCGGGCAGGGTGCGTTCCGACAGGCAGAAGTACGGGCCGCGGTTGAGCGGGATCGACGGTCCCCACCAGGCGTCATCCATCAGGTCGACGTCCGCGCCGAGTTCCTGCCCGGCCAGGATTCCGTCGCCCTCGTTCGACGCCGCGCCGACTGTCCACTCCGTACCGATGTCCTGCCACTTCGACCGCATGGCCGCGTTGTGCTCGAAGCCGCCGCTGGCCAGCAG
The DNA here is from genome assembly GCF_018263855.1 of Kutzneria sp. CA-103260. Classification (GTDB taxonomy): domain Bacteria; phylum Actinomycetota; class Actinomycetes; order Mycobacteriales; family Pseudonocardiaceae; genus Kutzneria. The sequence continues at coordinate 912,833 of NZ_CP073318.1, forward strand.
CACCCCGTAGCGCGCGCGGTAGGTGCCCGATGGCGTGACAACGCCGACGACCCGGTCGTCCTCGGTCAGCAGCGACACCATCGGCGTGCCGAGCTCCACGGTCACCCCGGCCTGGCGGAGTCCCACCCGCAGCCCGGCCGCAAGCGCTTGCCCCATCGTCAACAGCCGCTGCCCACGCAGGCGTCCGATGATCCCGCGCACGCCGACCCGGGCCGCGCGGACGGGACCGCGGACGTTGCGCGCGATCAGCGTCAGCCACTTGTAGTCGGCTTGGGTGATCGGCAGCGGACTCGGCAGGTACGGCTGCTCCAGCAGTCGGAGGTCCTCGCCGAGCAGGTTCCCGTCGAACGGGCGCGGCTCGACCGACCGCCCGCGTGGCCGGCCGCCGGGCTGCTCGGGGTAGTAGTCGCTGTAGCCGGTGACCCAGCGCAGCCGCAGCGGGCTGTTGGCCAGCACGAACGACAGCATCTCCGGACCGTGGTCGAGGTAGGCGCGCTGCCGCTCGGCCGAGGCGGCCGTGCCGACGATCGACGCGAGGTAGGCGCGGGCGTCGTCGGCGCTGTCCCGCACGCCGTCCCGGGCGATCACCTCGTTGTTGGGGATCCAGATGCCGCCGCCGGAGCGGGCGGTCGAGCCGCCGAACCGGTCGGCCTTCTCCAGGACGACGGCGCTCAGGCCGCGTTTGGCCGCGGTCAGCGCGGCCGTCATGCCGGCGGCCCCGCTGCCGACGACAACGGTGTCGAACTCTGGCATGTAGAACAGGTTATAGACAAGGACGCCCAGAACGCTATGGTTGAGACCGGTAGAAACTGAAACACGTTCCACTCGGGAGGTCGGGTGCTCGCCGGGGTCGTGGTGGTCGGATTCGGGGCGGCCGGCGCGTGCGCCGCGATCGAGGCCGCCGAGGCTGGGGCGGACGTGCTCGTGCTCGACCGGTTCGACGGCGGCGGGGCGACCGCGCTGTCCGGCGGCGTGGTGTACGCCGGCGGCGGCACCGCCCAGCAGGCCAAGGCCGGCATTACCGACACACCCGACGCCATGTACGACTACCTCGCGCACGAGGTCGGCGACGCCGTCACGGCCCAGACCCTGCTCGCCTTCTGCGACGACAGCGCCGACATGCTGGCTTGGCTGGAGGACAAGGGCGTGCCCTTCGCCGCCAGCGTCTGCCCGTACAAGACGTCGTACCCGACCGACCGGCATTACCTCTACTACTCCGGCAGCGAGACCCTGTACGACAAGCCGGCTCCCCGTGGGCATCGCACCGCCGGCCGTGGCACCTCGGGCAAACTCCTGTTCCAGCGGCTGGAGCGGGCGGCCGTCGACCGGGGCGTGCGGATCATGCGGCAGACCACCGCGCAGCGGCTGGTCACCGACCCGAACGGCCGCGTGACCGGCGTGGTCTGCCGGCAGCTGACCGGTTTTCCCGCGCGGCTGCACAAGTTCCTGGGCAAGCTGGCCGCCAAGCCCGGCCTGTACGTGCCGGCGCTGCGGCGACGGCTGCACCGCTCGATCCGCCGTATCGAGAATCGGCACGGCACCGAGATCACCGTCTCCGCCCGTGACGGCGTGATCCTCTGCGCCGGCGGCTTCGTCGCCAATCCCGTGATGATGCGGGAACACGCGCCCGCGTACCGGCGTGGCCTGCCGCTGGGCACCCTCGGCGACGACGGCAGCGGCATCCGCCTCGGCTCGGAGATCGGGGCCGCCACAGCCAAACTGGACCACGTGTCGGCCTGGCGGTTCGTCACGCCGCCGAGCGCCCTGATGGAGGGCCGGCTCATCAACGAGCGGGGCGAGGAGATCTGCGACCTGCACCGCTACGGCGCGGCCGTCGGGCACGCCATGATCACCGAGCACGGCGGCAAGGGCTGGCTGCTGGTCGACGGGCCCACCCTCGCCGAGGCCAAGCGGCAGATCCCCGGGCAGACCACGTGGTTCCAGCGGTTGCAGACCCACTACCTATTCGGTCGGGCCCGAACAACCGCGCCGACCTTGGCTGAGCTGAGCCGGCGCACCGGCGTCACCATCGGCGATTTCGCCGGCACAGCACCGTTTTCGCTGATCGACGTGTCGATCAAGCGTTCCATCGGCTACCCGTGCCCGATGCTCACGCTCGGCGGCCTGGTCGTCGACGAGGGCAGCGGCGAGGTGCTGACCGCCGACGGCCATGCCGTGGCCGGTCTGTACGCCGCCGGCCGCAACGCGGTCGGCATCTGCTCCAACTCGTATGTGAGCGGCTTGTCGCTGGCCGACTGTGTGTACTCGGGTCGACGGGCCGGCCGGCACGTCGCCGCGGCGAGGAGGTCCCGTGGTGCTCAGCGCTGACCAGCGTGCCGACGCGGCCGACCGGCTGCGGGCCGCCGAGCGGGACCGCGCGCCGATCCCGCCGCTCACCGAGAGCTGGCCGGACATCGACGTGGTGGACGCCTACGAGATCCAGCTGCTCAACATCCGCCGGCGCGGGCGGCCGGTGCTGGGCCACAAGGTGGGGCTGTCGTCGCTGGTCATGCAGCAGATGATGGGCGTGGACGAGCCGGACTACGGGCACCTGCTCGACGACATGGCCCTGGACGAGCGGAATTCCGTGCCCACGCTGAAGTACTGCCAGCCGCGGGTGGAGGTCGAGGTCGGCTTCGTGCTGGGCGCGGACCTGCCGGGCGCGGGCTGCACCGAGGACGACGTGCTGCGGGCGACCGCGGCCCTGGCGCCGGCGATCGAGCTGATCGACAGCCGGATCGCCGACTGGAAGATCGGCCTGGCCGACACCATCGCCGACAACGCGTCCTCGGCCGGCTTCGTGCTCGGCGCGGCCCGGGTTCCGCCGGGGGCGCCGGACATCCGCAAGATCGAGGCGACGCTCAGACGCAACGGGGAAGTGGTGGCCGAGGGCCGATCCGACGCTGTGCTGGGCAATCCCGTCACCGCGGTCGCCTGGCTGGCCCGCAAGGTCGCCGACTTCGGCGTTCGCCTGAAGGCCGGCAACATCGTGCTGCCCGGTTCGTGCACCAAGGCCTTCGACGCCCGGCCGAACGACCGCTTCCAGGCCGACTTCACCGGGCTGGGAAGGGTTTCCCTCAACTTCAACGGAGGCGCTCAGTGACCGCGACGGCCGCGATCGTCGGCTCCGGCAACATCGGCACCGACCTGATGCACAAGCTGCTCCGCTCCGACCTCGTCGATCCACTGTGGATGGTTGGCATCGACCCGGCCAGCGAAGGACTCAAACAGGCCCGGGAACACGGGCTCCAGACGTCCACCGACGGCGTGGACTGGCTGCTGGACCAGGATGAGCGGCCGGACCTGGTGTTCGAGGCGACCTCGGCCGCCGTGCACCGCGCCAATGCCCCGCGCTACGAGGCGGCCGGCATCAAGGCGATCGACCTGACCCCCGCGGCCATCGGTCCCTACGTGGTGCCGCCGGTCAACCTCGGCGAACACCTCAACGCCCCCAACGTCAACCTGATCACCTGCGGCGGGCAGGCGACCATCCCGATCGTCAAGGCCGTCTCCCGTGCGGTTCCGGTCAGCTACGCGGAAATCGTCGCCACCGTGTCCTCGCGGTCGGCGGGCCCGGGCACCCGGGCCAACATCGACGAGTTCACCCGGACCACCAGCCACGGCATCGAGGTGATCGGCGGGGCTCGACGAGGCAAGGCGATCATCGTGCTGAACCCGGCCGAGCCGCCGATGGTCATGCGGGACACCATCTTCTGCGCCATTCCTGAGGACGCCGACACCGCGCTGGTTGCAGTGTCCATTCGGGACATGGTCGCCGAGGTCGCCGGCTACGTGCCCGGCTACCGGCTGCTCGACGAGCCCCAGTTCGACCCGCCCTCGGCCGCCACCGGCGGCATGGCCCGGGTCAGCGTGTTCGTGGAGGTCGAGGGGGCCGGCGACTTTCTCCCGCCGTACTCGGGAAACCTGGACATCATGACCGCCGCCGCCACCCGGGTCGGCGAGCAACTGGCGAAGGGCTGAGCGATGGACGTCCGTGTCACCGACACCTCGCTGCGGGACGGCTCGCACGCCAAGCGGCACCAGTTCACTGTGGACGATGTGCGCAACATCGTCGGCGCACTGGACGACGCCGGCGTGCCGGTGATCGAGGTGACCCATGGCGACGGGCTCGGCGGCTCGTCGTTCATCTACGGCTTCAGCCACACCCCCGAGCAGGAGCTCATCAAAACCGCGGTGGCCACGGCGAAAAACGCCAAGATCGCGTTCCTGATGCTGCCCGGCGTCGGCGTCAAGGACGACATTCTCATCGCCGCCGACAACGGGGCCCGGATCTGCCGCATCGCCACCCACTGCACCGAGGCCGACATCTCCGTGCAGCACTTCGGGCTGGCCCGCGAGCGGGGCCTGGAGACCGTCGGCTTCCTGATGATGGCTCACTCCCAGCCGCCGGAGAAACTGGCTCAACAGGCTCGGATCATGGCCGACGCCGGCTGCCAGTGCGTCTACGTGGTGGACTCGGCCGGCGCCCTGATCATGGACCAGGTCGGCGACCGGGTCTCCGCCCTGGTCGCCGAACTCGGCTCCGACGCCCAGGTCGGCTTCCACGGCCACGAGAACCTGGGTCTCGGCGTGGCCAACTCCGTCATCGCCTACCGCGCCGGCGCCAGGCAGATCGACGGCAGCGCAAGGCGATTCGGCGCCGGTGCCGGCAACACCCCGGTCGAGGCCTTCGTCGGCGTCTGCGACAAACTCGGCATCGAGACCGGCATCGACTTCTTCAAGATGCTCGACGCCGCCGAGGACGTCGTCGCCCCGGTGATGGACCAGGAGTGCCTGCTCGACCGGATGGCCCTGCTCATGGGCTACGCCGGCGTCTACTCCAGCTTCCTGCGCCACGCCTACCGCCAGGCCGAGCGCTACGGTGTCTCCGGCCCCGAGATCCTGGTGCGGGCCGGCCAACGCCGGCTTGTCGGCGGTCAGGAGGACCAGCTCATCGACATCGCCCTCGAACTTCGCGGACGGTGACCGCCGCTGGGCCGTTGGGTCGAACTTCGCGAAAAGCCCTCCACGCCGCCCGGTGATCGCTGAAGATCCCCCTGTCAGTGATCACTCAAGGGGGGAAACGGAGAGTGGACCAGAAGGTTCTGGACGCACAGCAGTGGGTCAACGCGACCTACCGCGCCGTGCCCGGCTACGTGGCCTGTCCCGAGGACGGCCACACCGGCTGGAGCACGATGTACGCCCTCACCATGGGCCTGCAGCACGAGCTGGGCATCACCGAGCTGGCCGCGAGTTTCGGGCCGACCACGTTGGCCAAGCTCACCGCCAAGGGCGACATCGGGCCGGGCTACGACAACGCCAACATCATCCGGATTCTCCAGCACGGCCTGTTCTGCAAGGGCTACTGGGGCGCGGACGAGTACGGCGTCTACGACTCGTTCACCGGCGAGGCGGTGCTCGGCCTGAAGAGTGACGCCGGCATCACCACCGGCGGCAGCGCCATCCAACCCAAGGTGGCGCAAGCGATCCTCAACATGGACGCCTACGTGCTGCTGTCCGGCGGCAGCGACGCGGTGCGCACCATCCAGCAATGGTTCAACGGCAACTACCTCAACCACTCCAGCTTCGCCGTCATCCCGTGTGACGGGCATTACTCACGGGACGTGCAGAAGGCGCTGATGCGGGCCCTGCAGTACCAGTTCGGCGTCGCCGACGGGGACGCGACCGGGAACTTCGGCCCGGTGACGCAGGCCGGGCTGCGGGCCCATCCCGTCGGGCAGGGCGACAGCGGCGTGTTCGTGCAGCTGTTCAGCGCCGCCTGCGTGTTCAACGGGTCCGTGCACGACAACAACGGTGAGACGTTCACCACGGCGTTCAAGGACACCTTCGACGACAAGCTCGGCCAGTACGTGCACGCCTTCCAGGAGTTCTCGGCGCTGCCCGTGACCTCGACCGGCGACTACGCGACGTGGTGCCAGCTGCTGGTGTCGTGTGGCGATCCGGACCGGCGGGCGACCGGCTCGGACACCCGGTTCCAGATCACGCCGGACCGGGGCGCGGCCATGCACGCCGCCGGCTACTCCCACGTCGGCCGCTACCTGGACGACCCGCCGGACAGCACGCTGAACAAGAAGATCCAGCCCGGCGAGCTGAACGACATCTTCAACGCGGGCCTGCGAATGTTTCCGATCTGGCAGTACGGCGCCCGCGAGCTGGGCGACTTCACCTACACCGCCGGCTACCAGCATGCGCTGCTGGCCCACCAGCGGGCCGTCGGCTACGGCTTCAACGCCGGCACGGTGATCTACTTCGCGGTCGACTACGACGCCACCAACGACGACATCGACAGCAACATCTTGCCCTACTTCCACGGCGTGCAGGCCGGGTTGGCCAGTCAGGGCAAGCGCTACGTGGCCGGCGTCTACGGCTCGCGCAACGTGTGCTCGCGCGCGACCGACCAGGCGTTCGCGCGCTTCTCGTTCGTGTCCGGCATGTCCTACGGCTTCTCCGGCAACCTCGGCTTCCCGATGCCGGACAACTGGTCGTTCACCCAGATCAAGGAGTTCTCCTTCACCGCGGCCAGCAGCGGCCCGTTCGACCTGGACAACGACGTCATCCGGCCGAACGCCGACAACGGCGTCGGCCGGGAGAACGTCAACGGCACGAGTTCGCCGGTGGACGAGGTGCTGACCTACATCGACCGGCTCTACGCCACCGCCCAGAGCTACAACAAGGGCGACCCGAGCCTGCGGGTGATGGAGTACCTCCGCTACCCCAAGTACGTCGACCTCTACAAGGGGTGGCAGACCCTGATCGGCGACGTGGACCGGGACTGGATCGCCTACGCCGACCTGCACGGTCCGGTGCGGCTGTCGAGTTTTCCGGACCCGTCCTACGGTGTGAACGTCGACCTGGAGCACTTCGGCGCCACCACGAACGCCGTGTACCTCAAGGGCGGCGGCTCCGGCACCGTGGCCAACCGCGGCGACTTCGGCGGCTGGGGCGGCGACATCTGCACGTTCTACGGGGACTGGCGCAACAACGCCGACGCCTACGCCTCCGGCTACGCGTTCTGCATGGACCGGCTGGCCAAGCTGAACGTGTCGTCCTCGTTCCCGTTCGACGACATGATCGAGGACGTCGACGGCTACCTGATCGGCACCGCGGTGAGCGGCGGCACCCCGATCAACCAGGCCATGCGGGCGCACCTGGCCGGCGGCGGGCATCTCAGCCGGTTCAAGCAGTTCTACGACCGGCGCTACGGCGGCAGCGTGGCCAACGCGAAGGCGACCGCCGACAGCATTCTCGAAGGCGATCTCGGCGACGTCGAGCTGGAGGCGCTGCGCACCGCGGCGATCCGGTCCACCGGCGGCTGGGACGTGCTGCTGCCGGCCCTGATGCCGGCCGACAAGCTCGACCCGTTCCTGCAGGGATACGCCGACACCATCCAGGCCCTGGTCGGACAGGAGAACGCCCGTGCCAAGCGTTGAGAACCCGTTGCAGCGGCGGCATTTCCTCGCCGGCATGGCGGTGGTCGCGGTCGCCGGCACGATCGGCCTGAACGATGCCGGCGCCGCGGCGGCGGCCGACGGGCGCTGGACCGGCGCGCTCACGCAGAACGGCTGGCCGGTGCTGGACCAGGCGCCGAAAACGGTGCGGGTGCAGGGATCGGCCGCGACGATGACCGTGGTGGCCGGCGATGTCGCTGTGATCCTCGAACACGTGGCCCGGCGGTTCCACTACGAGATCGAGAGCCTGGCCGCCGGCCAGATCGCCGGCTACCGCACCGATCGGGCGGTGGCCACGCCGACCGCGTCGAACTACCTGTCCGGCACGGCGATCGCCATCCGGCCCGACCTGTTCCCGCCGGGCGCGGAGGGCCTGTTCCCGTTCCAGGTCGCGGTCGTGCGAGACATCCTCGCCGACTGCGACGGCGTGGTCCGCTGGGGCGGCGACGACAAGACCGCTGCCGCGCAAGGACATTTCCAGATCGACGTCCGTCCCGGCGACCCGGCGCTGCACCGCGTCGCCGCAGCCGTGAGCGGTCTGGCCGGTCTGATGCCCGACCCGAACGCGCCCGACCGGCTCCGCCGGTCGCGCCAGCTAGCGGCCCGTCAGGCCACGCGCTGAGCGGCGTGCGACGTGGGCGGTGAACGCGCTGCCCACGCCGCACGCCACCGTGACCACCAGCAGCGCCAGCACGGTCGGATTGACGTAGGCCGGCACCAGATCCTTGGTAGCGCTGCACTTCAGGCTGAGCGGCAGAAACTCGGGGTTGCCGTACTGCACCGGCATCTCGTAGCTCTGGCGGTAACCGCAGGCCTGTGCGACATCCCAGGTGAACATGTGCTCGGCGCCCCAGCCGTAGACCAGCACCGCCGCCAGCAGCGCACACCCGCCGACGATGGCCATCCCCCGCGCAGTCATGTCGCCACAATGCCACACTGCCGACCATGACCGTCATGACCTTGCTGCATCCCGGCGCGATGGGCGCCGCCGTCGGCCGGCAGGCCGTGTCCGCCGGGAACACCGTGCTGTGGGTCGGTTCCGGGCGGAGCGAGGCCACCCGCCGGCGGGCCGTCGATGCCGGGCTGGCCGAGCGTCCCGACCTCGCCTCCGCCCTCGCCGAGTCCGAGGTCGTGCTGTCCATCTGCCCGCCCGCGTACGCCGAGGACGTGGCTCGGGAGGTCGCCGGCTTCACCGGCGTCTACGTCGAGGCCAACGCCATCGCCCCCGAGCGGTCGCGGCGGATCGCCGGGCTGCTGCCGTCGGCCCGGGTCGTCGACGGCGGCATCATCGGCGGTCCGCCCCAGCGGGCCGGCAGCACCCGCCTCTACCTCTCCGGCGACGCCGCCGGCGTGCCCGACCTGTTCGCCGGCACCGCCCTCGACGTCATCGTCCTGCCCGGCGAGGTCGGCGTCGCCTCCGCCTTGAAGATCGCCTACGCCGCGTACCAGAAGACCACGTGGGCCCTGGCCGCCGTCTCCCATGCCCTCGCCGCCGCCCACGGCGTCGGCTCCCACCTGCTGGTGGAGGCCGAGCGCCTGCACGCCCGCCCCCTGCTGCAGACCGACGCCTATCCCGACATGGCTGCCCGCGGCTGGCGCTGGGCCCCCGAGATGCTCGAAGCCGCCGCCACCCTCCGTGCCGCCGGCCTCCCCGACGGCCTCGCCCTCGGCTCCGCCGACACCATGCGCCGCTGGGACCCCGCCAAGGACCGCCCCGACCTGCCGCTGGACGACATCCTCAAGCTGCTTGCACTGGGAGTGTCGACAGGGCTGTGATTTTGTCGAGTCTCGACGAAATTTGGGGGCTGTCGACGTCATCGGTGTAGCATTGGGTCATGTTGGTCCGCTTCGAGGTGACGAACTTCCGATCTATCGCGGCTCCCGTGGAGCTGTCGATGGTCGCCGTCGACCGGGATCGCCCCGCCGCTCGGGACCAGCCGATGCTCGGCGAGAGCCTGCTGCCGGTGGCGGCCGTCTACGGGCCGAACGCGTCCGGCAAGTCGAACGTCGCCGCCGCGCTGCGCTGGCTCCGGGACGCCGTCGCGCACTCGTTGCGGACCTGGGAGGAGGACATTCCGACCGAGCCGTTCGCCTTCGGGCCGTGGCCGAGCCGGCCCACCGAGTTCGCCTACGAGGCGGTGATCGACGGCGTCCGCTTCGAGTACCTGCTCGAACTCAACGCCAGGCGGGTCGAGTTCGAGGCGTTGTTCCACTACCCGGAGAAGAAGCGCCGTCGGATCTTCGAGCGGGTGGGCACCGAGCTGAAGCTCCAGCGCGGGCTGGGAGCGCTGTCCGGAACCAGGGAACTGCTCACGGACCGCACGCTCGCGCTGTCGGTCGCCCGCCGGTTCGACGAGCCGCTGGTGAGCAGCTTCGCCGACGAGCTGATCAGGATCGCCGTCGAGGGACTGTTCGCCCAGCCCAAGACCTGGCACCAGCGCACGGTGGAGTGGTTCGAGGCGGGGGACGACCGCAGCCAGAGCCTCGCCCTGCTCAGGCTGGCCGACCTGGGCATCGACGACGTCGTGCTCGACGCGCCCGAGCGCGGGCTCCGGCGGATCTGGTTCGTGCACAACACCGCAGCCGGCAGCGCGCCATTGAACATCATCGAGGAGTCCAAGGGCACCCTGGCCTGGTTCCGGCTGATCGGTCCCGTGCTGACCGCGTTGCGGCACGGGTCGCTGCTGCTGTGCGACGAGTTGGACGCCAGCCTGCATCCGACCCTATCGGCCCAGCTGATCGACCTGTTCCACGATCCCGTGATCAATCCTCGTGGCGCGCAGCTGGTGTTCACCTCGCACGACACGAGCCTGCTCAACCACCTTAACCGGGACGAGGTGTGGCTGACGGAGAAGAATCCCGACGGCTCGACCAGACTCGGGGCGCTCGCGGACTTCGCCGGCGAGCGGGTCCGCAAGTCGCAGAACCTGGAGACCGCCTACCTGCACGGCCGTTTCGGCGCGTTGCCGCAGCCGGACCGCGCCGAGCTGCTGCGCGAACTGGGGCTGGCCGGCTGATGTCCGTGCGACGGCGACATCCCAAGCCGCTGGGGCGATCGTTCGCCCACCGCACCGAACTGCGGACGATAGTGGTGTTCACGGAAGGCAGCCTGTCCGAGCCCGACTACGTCAACGGCCTGAGGCGCCTGCCGCACATCAGGGGCAATGTCGCCCTGCGGGTGGAGATCCACCCCGAGCACCGGGTCCCGCTGACGCTGGTGCGGATGGCCGTGGAGCGCAGCCGTGATCCCGAGGTCGACGAGTGCTGGTGCGTCTTCGACGTCGAGTGGCCGAAGAATCATCCCAACCTGGCTGCGGCGGTCTCGTTGGCCCAGGAGAACGGCATCCGGCTGGCGATCTCCAACCCGTGCTTCGAACTCTGGCTGGTCCTGCACCACCGGGATCACACCAGGTTCGATCACACGGCGGCGATGGAGAGCCTGAGCCGGTCGCTAGACGGACGCGCCGGCAAGAGCGTCGACGCCTCCCGCTATCTGCCCCTGCGCAAGGACGCGATCCGGCGGACCGAGCTCCTCGCCAAGCGACACGAGTGCGAGGGAACCCGGTTCCCCGACGACAATCCGTCTTCCGGCATGTACCTGTTCCTCCAGTCGCTCGAAGGCGGCGTCACGCCGCCGTAGGCACCCGGACGGTCGAGCGGACGCCGAGGTAGAGCAGGGCGCCGATGGGGGAGAGCAGGATCGTGAGCACGAGGATCGGGGCCATCAGCAGCGGGTGCAGGCCCCGTTCCCGGGAGTCGAGGTACATCCAGCGGCCGATGAACAGGTCCCAGGCGATGACCTGGGCCCACAGGGCGGCGGCGCCGGCGGGGTTGGCCAGGAAGGCCTGGAACACGGCCAGGGAGGGGCGGCTGACGGCGGTCCAGAGGTCGCCGAAGATCGGCAGGGCCAGGCACAGGTAGACGACCAGCGGCGGCACGATGATCCACGGGGAGGAGATCACCCGGTGGGTGACCGACCACGTGGGGGCCAGGATCATCAGGGCCCAGAACGGCACGGCCAGCAGGAAGGCGAGCTGGAACAGGAACTGGGTCACGTCAGCACCGCCCGGGCCGGCTGGCGGCGGAGCGTGACGGCGGCGACGACGCCCACGGCGACCACGATGCACGCCAGCGCGGCCAGGGTGAGGGAGTCGGGCTGGGCCACGGACTGGCCGCGTTCGGCCTGCCAGACCAGCAGCCCGATCACGGCGAGGTAGCCGCCGGCGGCAACCCAGACCAGGCGGGCCCGGACGTCGACGTCGGCCAGCAGCGGGAACCGGCGGCCGAGCAGCGTCAGGGCGAGCAGGATCAGCGGCAGGGCCTGCAGGGCGTGCAGGCCGAAGAAGTGGGGCACGCGCAGGTCGCCGACGTCGAGGTTCCAGCCGGTGATGGGCATGACCGGCCCGCCGTCGGGGGCGCCGACGCTGTGTGCGCCCATGACGCCGTCGAACGTGCCGTTGGCCATGGCGGCGCGCTGGGCCGCGGTGGGCCCGACCATGAGGGCGCCGAGGCCGGCCCCGAGCACGGAGAGCAGGGCTCCCAGTTGGACGGCCCGGGTGGTGGCGCGGTCGCCGACCCGCTCGGACAGCAGCATCACCGACAGCACCAGGGTGCCGACCCAGATGACCACGATGGACGTCCCCATGAGACCGAACAGGGACGCGTTGAACGGGGTGGTCTCGTTGAAGTGGCTCAGCTGCCCGCGCAGCACCTGGCCGACGATGATCACGTACTCCAGCGTGAACAGCCCGACCAGGCCGGTGGCCAGCAGGCCGGCCCGGCGGCGGTTGGCCGGGCCCATCCGGGACAGCAGCCAGGCCCAGCTCACCGAGTAGACGGCGATGGACACCGCGAACTTGAACGGCTTGAGCCAGATCGGCGCGCCGACCAGCACCTGCGGGTCCACCGCCACGCCGACCGCGCACCCGCCGGCCATCACGACCATCAGCGCCGACAGCACCATCAGCGGCGGATGCCAGCCGAGCGCCCGACGCACCACCGTGCCTGCTGGGGACGACATCGCCCCACCCCTCCCGGAATGGACAACTGAAGTATCCGTAGCTACACTATCTACTATCCACCAGGCCGGGGCAAGCCGTCGACCGGCCGGGGCGGCGGAGCGTCCCGCGTCGGGTGACGAGCCCTCGGCGTCGGAGTCCGCTGGCATGGGCATTGCCGTGCTTTCATAATTCTTGCCGCCGGCTGGTCGGCTATGTTCGACAAGACGTTGACGTCTCGCATTGTGAGTTGTTTTCGTCATTGTCCCCGCGCGGGTGCCGGCAATCCTTGGGCCGTTCGCCGCAGTGTCCGTGGACCACCTCGTAACGATCACGTCAACGCGCGCTGACCAGGTAGTTCACGTCGTTGACCACCCTCATTGCCCTTTCGTGCACGGTCACTGGGGCAATCCGCGCGATCACAACAGGTCACCGATATACGCGTTGTAACCGACTGAAAGCGATACGTGAACAATGGCAGATTGAGGTCACTCTGCCGTTTGGGCGAGCTTTTGTCCTATGCTTCAATGATGTTCCCGGCCGCAGGAATTGGTGTTAGAGTCCGAATACCGGAAATGCTATGAGGCTTGTCGACGCTGGGGGCGACGACGGGGGGCCACGTGCGCGACGGTCACATCATCACTCAGGGGGAGAGTTCCGTTGCTGTCCGTGAAAATATGTGCCATCACAGGCTTCGGCACCAGGTCCACGGGGGGTGGGCATGTCCAATCCGGAGCCGACGGCCGCCGCAGATGAGCTTGACGGCTGCGTCGGCGAGATCCTGCGCCGCTTCGAGGCGGCGATGTGGGACAGTCCGTTGGCCGCCGACCAGGAAGCCTGGTCGGAATGCCGGCGGCAGGCCGGCTTCGTGCTCGCTGACTGCGGGCGGGGACTGCGCCTGGGACAGGTGGCCGCTGACGAGGAACAAGCGGCTCAGGCGACGCGGCTGGCCATGCTGTGGGGCCGCCAGCAGACCACCCGACTCTGGGCGGAGCTGCAGGCCGCCGCGGTCCGGACGCTGAGCGAGCGCCACGGTCGTGAACCGGGCGCGGCGGAACGACTCGGCCTGGTCACGGCCGTGCTGCACCGCTGTGTGGCGGCCAGGGCCGTCACCGGGGTGCCCACGGAATACGTGGCGCTGCACCGGGTCCGCGAGATCCACGCGGCCGACCGTGGCCGCCTGGCCCGCGAGATCCACGACTGGCTGGGCAACCACATCAGCCTGGCCGTCCGACATCTGGAGCTGTACGAGATCTACCAGGGCACCGGCAGTCCGCGCGCCGGCCATGAGGTGGCGCAGGCCCGCACGGTGCTCGGCGAAGTGCTCGCAGAGGCGAGGCGGCTGGTCGCGGACCTGCGACCGCAGCCGCCGGTGACCGATCTGGCGACCGCCATCGGGGCCTTCGTGCGCGCGGCCTATCCGCCGTCCATCACTGTCCGCGTCGAGGTCGCCGGACCGGCCGACCTCATGCCCGACAGCACCAGGCAGGAGCTGTTCCTGGTGATCAGGGAGGCTCTGCGCAACACCCTGAGCCATTCGAGGGCCAACAGTGTGGTTGTGCTCGTGAACACCATCCCCGGTCAGGTCCACGCGGTCGTCGAGGACCACGGCGTCGGCTTCGACGTCGGCGCGGTCGCCGCCGGCGGCCGCGGCTACGGCCTCGTGTCCATGCGCGAGCGCACCGAGCTGCTCGGCGGGACCTTCGCGCTGACCAGCGCGCCCGGACAAGGCACCCGACTGGAGATCCGAGTACCACTCTTGGAGCGGAACTATGTCGACGACAGTTCAGACGCGGATCGTGGGCGAGACACAGACCGTGGGCATCCTCATCGCTGACGACCACACCCTGTTGCGTGAGGCGATGCGGGACGTCCTGCTGGCCGAGGACGACTTCCGGGTCGTCGGGGAGGCCGCCGACGGCGAGTCGGTGGTCGAGGTCGCGGCCCGGACCCAGCCGGACGTCGTGCTGCTGGACGTGGAGATGCCCCGACACCACCCGGTGAACACGGTGCAGGAGCTGCTGGCCGCCTCGCCCCGGACCAGGGTGATCGTGCTCAGCATGTACGACGACCCGAGGCTGGTGAAGGAGCTGCTGGAGACCGGCATCTGCGGCTACCTGCACAAGAGCGTGAGCAGACGGGACCTCGTCGCGGCCATCCGGAGCGCCTGCGGCGACCTGAAACGGGTCACCGTGCTGGTCTCGCAGGGCGCGTTCAGCCAGGCGCCGGTGACCACCGGCGGACTGTCCTATCGGGAGCAGGAGGTGCTGACCCTGGTGGCCAGCGCCATGAGCAACCGGCAGATCGCCGGCAAGCTGTGCATCACCGAGGGCACGGTGAAACGCCACCTGCGCAACATCTTCGGCAAGCTGGACGCGGTGTCCCGGATCGACGCGGTGAACAAGGCCGTCTCCGCGTCGATCATCCGGTCCGTGCGGTGAACAGCGGGGTGTGCCGGGTTCACGCGAACCCGGCACACCCCGCCACACCCTCAGCCACGACGGTCGCGCACCACCAGGCAACCGACGTTGCCGTCCCGACCCACCGAGGTGACCAGGCCGACCGCGCCGTCCCCGGGGGTCCAGCGCCGCCACAGCGCGAGCAGCCCGGCCAGCTGCAACGCGCCGCTGGCGCTGTAGCACTCGCCGACCACGTCCACCACGTTCACGGTGGCCGGGGTCCGGCCCAGCGCCGCCTCGACACCCCGCTGTTCGGCCCGGCTCAGCGCCGAGTCGGCGGCCGGCGCGCTGACACTGACCGTCGCCACGTCCGCGGCGTCCACGCCGGCCTTGTCCAGCGCTCGACTCACGCTGACCGCGAGGCCGTCGGCCAGGCCGCGGCCGTGGAAACCGACCTCGCAGGCCAGGATCTCGGCCAGCACCCGGTTGCTCGTCCGCGCGGCGTCCTCCAGCACGAACATCGCGCAGCCCTCGCCGACCGCGGTCTGCTCGCCGAGTTCGCCGGCCAGGTGCCAGGCCCACGCCATCGGCGGGCTGAGCTCCTCCACGCCGCCGACCACCAGCCGGCTCACGCGGCCCAGCCGGATCGCGGTGTCGGCGTAGCGGACCGCGCTGAGCGTGGACAGCTTGCCGCTGGCCACCGTGGCGTTCACGCCCCGCAGCTTGTTGCGGATGGCGATCTGGCCGGCCGCGCTGTTGAGCACAGTGTTCGGGAACCGTCCCGGGTGGATCAGGTACGGCTTGTCCTGCACCAGGGTGTCCCGCGCGACCTCGGTGATGCTGCGGATGCTGCCGGTCGCGGTGCCGAGCACGACCCCGGTGTCGCTCGGGTCGCCCTCGTCCAAACCGGACAGCGCCATGCCCGAGGCCACCATGCCGAGCGTGGTGAGCCGGTCGACGTAGCGCAGGCCGCGCCGGCCCAGCTCGCCGAGCACTTCCTCGTCCGACACCACCCGCAGCGGCCGGGGCGGGAACTCGGCCACGATGTCCGCGGTCGGCACCGTGTGCCCCGGCTTGCCGTCGAGCAGCCGGTCGCCCAGCGCGTCCAGGCCGAGGCCCGCGCTGGACACCACCCCGCACCCGGTCACGGCCAGGCTCGCCGTGGCGACTGCTGTGGTCATGCCACCCTCCCCAGCACCGTGACGACGTTGTTGCCGCCGAAGGCCAGACCCTGGTTCTGCACGATCCGCGGCGTGGCCGGCCGGGCCACCCCCGGCACCACGTCGATGCCCGGCCCCAGGTCGGGGTCGACGGTGGTGACGTTCGCGGTCGGCGGCAGGAAACCCTGCCGCAGCGCCTGGCAGCAGATGATCGCGCCGAACGCGCTGGCCGCGCCCATGGTGTGGCCGATCATCGACTTGATCGAGCTGACCGGCGGCACCCGCTCGCCGAACACCTCTCGGACGGCCCCGATCTCGGTGACGTCGTTGGTCCGGGTCCCGGTGCCGTGGGCGCAGATGTAGTCGATCTCCTCCGGCTTGACCCCGGCCGCCTGGTGGGCCTGCCGGATGCACTCGGCGATGCTGGTCGCGTCCGGGTTGACCATGTGCTTGGCGTCGCAGTTGACGCCGTAGCCCAGCACCTCGGCGTAGATCGTGGCGCCGCGGGCCAGCGCCGCCTCCAGCGGCTCCAGCAGCAGCGCCGCGCCGCCCTCGCCGGTGATGATGCCGGCCCGGTCCACGTCGAACGGCCGGCACACCTCCTCGGCCAGCGCGCCGAGCTGGTAGAAGCCGCCGTGGCAGGACTTGTTCACCGCGTCCGCGCCGCCGGCGATCATGTAGTCGGCCTGTCCGGTGCGGACCAGGTCGTAGGCGTAGCCCAGCGCGAAGTTGCTGGCCGAGCAGGCCGTCGGAATGGTCTGCACGTCGCCGCCCAGGCCCAGCTCCACCGCCACCGCGTTGGCGATCTGCCCGGCCGGCGCCTGCCGGATCAGGTGCGGGTCGGCGGCCGCGAGGCCGTCGTTGACCCACGTCTCCACCAGGCTCTGCAACGTCTGCGACTCGCTGGCCGTGGTGCCCATGATCGTGCCGGCGTGCGGCCCGGCCAGCAGCGCCGGGTCGATGCCGGCGTCGCGGACCGCGAGCCGGGCGGCCGACGCGGCGAACTGCGCCGACCGCCCCCACCGGCTCGGGTCCACGACCTCGGTCAGCGCCGCCGGGTCGAAGTCGTGCACCTCCGCCGCTGTGACGTACGGGTACTCCGTGGTGTCGAAGCTGCGGATCGGCGACGCCCCGTTGCGGCCCTGCTTGATCGCCTCGGTGAACGCGTCGACCCCGATCCCGACGCAGCTGACCGCGCCGAGACCGGTGATCACGACGCGCCGCAGGCCCGTCTCAGACACTCTGGGGCTCCCCGGCGGCGTACTGC
Organism: Kutzneria sp. CA-103260; assembly: GCF_018263855.1. Lineage (GTDB taxonomy): Bacteria > Actinomycetota > Actinomycetes > Mycobacteriales > Pseudonocardiaceae > Kutzneria. The sequence goes on from NZ_CP073318.1 coordinate 930,125, forward strand.
TGCACCAGGGCGTAGACGCTGTTCAGGTCGACCAGCTGGGCGACCTCGTCCTTGGGCAGCACGATGCCCAGCTCCTTCTCGAAGCGGGTGATGATGGTGATCAGCGACAGCGAGTCGGCGTCGTACTCGTCGATGAAGCTGCCGGTCTCGGTCAGCTCCCCGGGGGCCAGCTCCAGCTCGTTGCTGATGATGTCCCGGATCCGCCCCCGCAGGTCGGCGCCGCCCACGATCTCCTGAGTCATGTCTGCTTCCCCTCGATCCGAATAACGGTTGCTCGACCGTACGAACCGGTCACGGTCGTGTTCAAGGTATGCTGCGCCAACGGAACATCCCCATTCCTCCAAAGTGGTACCGGCCCTGGTTAAAAATAGGTGAACTGGCCTCTGACCTGCGGATATGAGGGTGGATTCACCTTTTTGAGACGTCATTTATCGTCGATTTACGACGTCGTGCGAGCGTGCTGAACGAAAAGAACTGCCGATGCTTGCCGGAATGGGGTTCCGTCATGACCGCCGGAGTCGCACAACCGACCGACCGGGCCCGGCCGCCCGAACTGGCCGTCGACCGCACCATCGACCGGGCGTTGGTGCACCGCGCGTCGGTGGCCGAGGTTTTTGTCACCGACATCCAGGTGGTCGGCGAGCTCGACCACGTGGCCGCGGCCCAGCTGCCGCTCAGCCACGGCTACTACAGCGACCACGCCCGCCGGCCGGCGGTGTTCGATCCGGTGCTGCTGCTGGAGGTCGGCCGCCAGGTCGGCATCGCCGGCGCGCACCTGGTCGGCATTCCGAACGACGTGGTGATGCTGGTCGGCGAGTTCTCGTTGCGGCTGCACGATCCCCGTGGCCTGCTGGTCGGCCGCAAGCCGGGTCGGCTGGTCGTGGACACCGTCACCGAGCCGACCCGCAAGCGCGGCGGCCGGGTCCGCCGCGGTCTGGTCCGCCAGGTGCTGGAGCTGGACGGCATGCCGGTCGGCACCCACACCATGGAGTGCCAGCTCGTGACGTACGCGGAGCTGGAGGCGTTGCGGCACACCATGCGCGGCACCCCGGCACCGTCCACAAGGGACGTGAGCACCGCCGTGCCGGCGTCGCAGCTCGCGCCGCACCTGGTGGCCCGGGTCAATCCGCTGAACGTGGTTCTGTCCGATGTGGACCGCTCGGACGAGTTCGTGACCGCGGCTGTCACGCCTCGGTACGACAACCACGCGCTGTTCGACCACGACTACGACCACATCCCGGCCATGACCCTTACCGAGGCAGCCCGCCAGCTCGCGTTGGTGGCCGTGGATGACGGCACCGGCGCGGTCGCTGCCTCGTCGGTGGTCGCCGGGATCCGGGGCCGGTTCCACCGCTTCGCCGAGTTGGACGCCCCGTTGACCGCGGCCGCCGAGGTCGCCTTGGACGGGGACGTGCTGGTGGCGTTCCACCAGGGCGGCGACGTGATCGCCGAGCTGGCCGTGGAGGTGGCGCGGTGACCGTCAAGGCGGTGTGGACCGACTTCGGCGGTGTGCTGACCCCGCCGCTTTCGGTGACGTTCAACGCTTTCTGCACCAAGACGGGTCTCGACCCGGCCCCGCTGATGGCGGCCACCATGAAGGTCACCGCCCGCTACGGCACCGACGACATCATGCTGCCGCTGGACACTCCGCTCGTCTCCGAGGACGAGTGGCTGGCCCAGGTGCGGGCCGTGCTGCGCGAGGAGCACGGCGTCGAGGCCGACATCGACAACTTCGCCGCCGCCTGGTTCGGCGACCGCCCGGCCAACCAGGACTGGCTGGATCGCCTGCGCGAGTTGCGGGAGAGCGGCCTGTTCGTGGGGCTGATCTCCAACATGCCGCCGGCCTGGGACCAGCACTGGCGCCGCATGGTCGATCCCGTGGGCCTGTTCGACGAGGTGCTGCTGTCGTTCGAGGTCGGTTTCCGCAAGCCGGACCGGCGCATGTTCGACCTGGCCGTGCAGCGCACCGGGATCGCCGCCGAGCACAGCGTTTTTGTCGATGACCTGCCCAAGAACTGTGACGGGGCAAGGGCAGCCGGCTGGCACGTGATCCAGTTCACCGACACCGAGTCCGCCGTCGAGCGGCTGGCGGCCCTGCTGGGCCCCGACATCGAGGGAGAAGCCACGTGAGCGAGCTTGCGAGCGAACCATTCAACGCAGAGCGTCCGCGAACGCGGACACCGAGCGCTAGCGAGGTGTCGAAGTGAGCCGTTCCGTCCTTGTCACCGGCGGGAACCGGGGCATCGGGCTGGCCATCGCCCGTTCGTTCGCCGACGCGGGCGACAAGGTCGCCGTCACCTATCGTTCCGGCGAGCCGCCGGAGGGCTTGTTCGGCGTGCAGTGCGACGTCACCGATTCCGAGTCGGTGCAGCGCGCGTACGACGAGGTGGTCGCGCAGCAGGGCGCTCCGCAGGTGTTGGTGTGCAACGCCGGCATCACTCGGGACAGCCTGTTGGCCGCGATGTCCGAAGAGGACTTCACCGCCGTGATCGACACCAATCTGCTGGGCGCGATGCGGGCCGTGAAGGCGTGTCTGCACAACATGGTGCGGGCCCGCTGGGGTCGGATCATCCTGATCGGCTCCACGCAGGCGATGTGGGGTTCTCCCGGCGTGACCAACTATGCCGCTTCCAAGGCCGGCCTGGCCGGTTTCGCCCGTTCGCTGGCGTGGGAGGTGGGCCAGCGCAAGGTGACGGTCAATGTCGTCTACCCCGGCTTGATCGACACCGACATGATTTCCGGCCTGTCTCCCGAGCACCGTGCCTACCTGCTCAGCATCACCGCCCTGCGCCGTTCCGGCTCGCCCGAGGAGGTCGCCCCGGTGGTGCGCTTCTTGGCCAGCGACGAGGCGAGTTTCATGACCGGTGCGCTGGTGCCGGTCAGCGGTGGCCAGGGCCTCGGCCACTGACGTCCAAGATTAGAAGGGGTTTCCACATGTCCGAGGTTGACCAGATGCTGGCCCCGGTCTCCGAGCAGATCGGCACCGAGCAGCCCGCTGTCGCGCCCGGCTTGTTCGAGGTGGCGCTGGGTGTCGCCCGCGTGTTCGGCGAGCTGGACGAGGAGGCCGCGCATCGTTATATCGCCGCGGACTTCATCGACCACGAGGCGTCTCCCGGCGTCGCCACCGGCCCCGCCGGCTACTTGTCCACTGCCCGCTACATGCGCTCCGCTTTCTCCGACGCCCGCTGGCAGGCCGATGATTTCGTGGCCGCCGGCGACAAGTTCGCCGTCCGCGTCACGTTCAGCGGCGTGCACACCGGCGATTTCCTGGGCATCGCTCCTACCGGCAAGGAGGTCAAGGTCCAGCATCTGCATTTCTATCGTGTGCAGGACGGCCAGGCCGCCGAGCACTGGGGCGCCCGTGACGAGCTCGCTCTGCTGCGCCAGATCGGCTTGTTCACTCCGGAGCACGCCACTCCCGCCGACGCCGGCGTCGCCGAGGGCTGACCGCTTCTGCCATAAGGGAGGGACATCTCGCCCTCCCTTATGGCAGGGTCGCCACCATGAGCTCTTCCCACCCCGAGCCGCCCTTGAGCCGGGTCGTCGTCATGGACCAGCAGCTTCCCGTCCCGCTGGCCACCCACCGTGTCGAGATCCGCCGCATCACCATCGCCCCCTCCTTCGCCGCCGGCCTGCACGTCCACAACGGCCCTGTCTTCGGCAGCATCGAGTCCGGCTCCGCCGTCTACCAGATCGAGGGCCACCCCGAGTCGGTCCTGCGTCCCGGCGACGTCTTCTACGAGCCCGAGGGCGTCCGCATCGCCCGCTTCGACGCTGGCCCCGACGGCGTGACCTTCCTCGGCTATTTCCTCCTGCCCGACGGCGTCCAGGCCGACATCGTCTTCCCCGACGCCTGATCCCCTCTCCGGTGGCGGCCGGCGTCTCATCCCTGGAACTCCGGCCTCCCCTGGATGATCTTCACCGTCCAGTGGCTGTGATGCGCCAGCCTATGGTGACTTCCGCACAGCAACACCAGATTGTCCAGACTCGTCGGCCCGCCGTTTGCCCAGTGGATCACATGATGGGCGTGACATTGTCTGGGTCTGCGTCCACATCCCGGGAACGCGCACCCCTTGTCCCGGATGATCAACGCCTTCCGGATGCTGGTGGGAATCGTCCGGCTGGCCCGCCCGATGTCCAGCACCTCGGACTTCGCCCCCAACACCACCCGCATCACCTTGCTGTCACAGCCAATCCTCCGCGCCGAGGCCGCATCCATCGGCCCCACACCCTCCACATCAGCCGTGCCCCGCTGCTCCTGAAAGTCCTTCAGCGACATGGTCAGCGCCAGATGCGGCCGCTCCCCGCCTTCCGCCGGCAGGTCCGCACTGTTCGCGGCCATCTCGATGATCTCCGCGAACGCATCCCGTTGACGCTCCGCCGTAGTGCGCGTGTCGCCGGCGGAGGTCGGCTTCGCCAACGGGCTGAGCAATGCCGTCAGCTTCGCCCCCGACTCCTGATCGATCTTCCCACGGAACACCACCGACCCGTCCTTACGGCTGGCCAGATGCAACTCCCGCCTCGGCTCCGCCAACTCCCGATCATCCGGCGCTTTCCCATCCTGATCCAGCAACTGCAGGATATGCCGGCCGATCACCCGCAACGTCGCCCCGTCAAACTCGTGGGCATTCTCCAGCAGCGCAGCCTCAACCTCGTCCCGCTGCTCTTCAGGCGCTTCCGTCAGTGTCTTGTCGATCACGACCAGATGCTGCTTGCTCAGCAACCCCTCCCGCGCCGCCTCACGGATCGCCTCACGTCCGAACAACTCCGCGTGCCGGAGCAGATCCCGAGCCTCCGCCCGGGTGATCCCCCACCGCGCCACCAGATCCGCCACCATCGTCGCCTGATCATCCTTGGCGCGGGCAGTCCGTGACCACAACTCGGCCACCACTTCCACCTGCCGCACATAATCAGCCCGACGACAGGCTTCAGCTTCTTTCCCGGTAGCCCACAGCGCTGTCTCGTCCAGCCGCCGCCACCCGGCGTCGGCAGACCGATCCAACGTTGCTGTCATACCCCCATTCTACCTCCCCTTGGAGATCGATTTACCTTACACGTCAACGAATACCCATGTGGGTGACACGCTGGAAAGCGATTTCCGCAACAACCGCACAAACGACCAGATCCTTCACGGCACAACCAGGAACGCACGCCCCGCACAACCGCAACCAACCCACGAAACCCACGCCCCACCCACGTCCCAAGCCCTCCCTGAACGCACCCTCCACGCCACCGCCGGCAACCCACCTCACCCCACCACCCACCTGACGCACGCGAACTTGCCAACCGTCCACGCAGGCCCGCAACCCACCACGACACAAGGGAAGCGGACCTGACACGAAGCGCACCCCTCCTCCTCGACCACCCACCCGACAAAACAGCCCCCGCGCCCGCATTTCGCGAGCACGGGGGCTGTCACACCACCCGACCAGCAGCAGATCACCCCGCCGAAGCCTGGAGTTTCCGCAGTTCCTCATACAGCGGCCGCCAAGCCTCGGGAGTCCCGCCTTGCTGCCGGAAGAACGCCAAGCTGGTGGCGATCCCGTCGAACCGCTCGTGGATCTTCTTTGCCGCCACCGCCGGCTCGCCCACAATCGCGAACGTCTCCACGACCTCGTCGTCGATGACGTCGACGACTTCGTCGCCGCGCCCCAGGTGGGCCAACCGGTGCAGTTCGTCCCGCAGATCCTCCAACCCGTGCAGCTCCAACACCGGCGCATAGCTGGGAATCGAAGCGTAGTAGGCGATCTCCACCTTGGCCCGCTCCACTTCGGCTCGCAGCTCTTCCTCGGTGCTCCCGGTGGCCACGATCGGAGTGGCATGAAGCTCATACCCCTCCATCGACCGCCCAGCCTTCTCCCGAGCGGTCCGCAACGCCGGCAGCGTCTGCTCCTCCAACAGCCGCCGAGTGCTGATGATGTGTGCGAGGAAGCCGTCACCCAGCTCACCGGCCAACTCGGTCATCAACGGCCCGACACCGGCCACCAAGATCCGAGGCCGACCGTAGGGATTGGGACCGGGGTTGAAGAAGGGGCTCATGACCGTGTGCCGGTAGAACTCCCCGCGAAACCGCAACCGGCCACCGGTCTCGAAGCAGTCCCAGATGGCGTGCAGGGCCCGAACATATTCCCGCATCCGCGCCGCGGGCTTGTCCCACGGCATGCTGAACCTGCGGGTGATGTGGGTCTTCAACTGGGACCCGATACCCAGGCTGAACCGGCCACCGGAGACCAACTGCAGGTCGTTGGACAGCATCGCGGTGGTCATCGGATTGCGGGCGAACACCACCGCCAGCCCGGTGCGGATGGCCACCCGCTCGGTCTGCAGGGCGGCCGCGGTGAGGCCGATGAACGGGTCGTGGCGGGTCTCGGACATCCACAGGGAGTCGTAGCCGGCCTCCTCGACTTCCCGAGCCCATCCGGCGAACACGTCGGGCGGTGTGGTCACGCCGTGGAAGTCGACTCTCACTGGGCCTCCTTCTGGTTGTGCGGCATCGGGGTCAGCCGGCCTGGGCGCCGAGGGTCTCGGCGAAGGCGGGCCGGGGGATCCGGCTCAGGCTGCCGGCGGCGAGGATTTCGTACTGGAGGCGCTTGAGTTCGACGGAGGGCTCGATGCCGAGCTCGCGGTCGAGCACGGTGTGCAGGTTGCGGTAGGCGTCGAGGGCTTCGCCGCGGCGGCCGCAGCGGCGGAGGGCGTCGATGAGCTGGGCGTGCAGCCACTCGTTCAGCGGGTCCACCGACACCAAACCACGCAGCTCGGCGACCAGTTCGCGGTGCCGGCCCAGGCGCATGTCGGCCTCGACGCGAAGTTCCAGGGCACGGATACGCAGTTCGTCCAGGTGGGCGACGTACCGGGAGAGCACGCGACCGGGGACGACGTTGGCCAGTGCGGGCCCCTGCCACAGGGCGAGCGCGGAGCGCAGGGTCTGCGCGGCCCGTTCGGCCCGGCCCTCGGACAGCAGGCCGCGGCCGCGGTCGAGCAGCTGGGTGAACACGGTGGCGTCCAATTGGGACGGATCGATCCGCAGCGCGTATCCGCCGCCGGGCAGGGTGGTCAGCAACTCGACCCGTTCGGTGCCGGATCCCTGCTGCTCCAACAGGGTGCGCAGGTGGTAGACGTGCGTGCGGATGGTCGCGAGCTCGGTGCGCGGCGGGTTGCCGTCCCACAGCTCCTCGGCCACTGTGGACATGTCCACCGCGTTGCCGGGACGTAACAGCAGCAGGGCAAGGAGTTTACGGACCTTGGGGCCCCGCGGCGCGTGCGGGTCCTGCCCGCCGCGCATGGCCAGTGGTCCGAGAACGGTGAAGCCGAACATGGTAGAGCCCCCACTCCGGTTGGTGTCGTCCGGGCGACGTCCCCCCACGAGACTTGCTCCCGGATCAACGCAGCTTTTGTAGCAATGCGACAGAACAGTGGACAACGGGCTTGTCCCCAAGGGACGTGTCGCATGTGTCCAAGGAGGTACGGACCGGGTTCGAAGTGGCACAGCGCGGCCGGTCCCGCCGACGCGAGAATCGGGGGACACAGAGAGGGGAACCGGGATGGCCATCAACCCGAGCATGGTCGGCGAGGTGTTCGCCGCCTTACCGTACGAGGTGAGCCGGGAGAAGATCCGGGAGTTCGCGGCGGCGCTGCGGGACGACAACCCGGCCTACCACGACCCCGACGCGGCGCGGGCGCTCGGCCACCCGGACGTGATCGCCCCGCCCAGCTTCCTGATGATCATCTCGTTGGAGGCCGAGCGCAAGCTGGTCTACGACCCCTCTTTCGGCATCGGGGACCCGCGCCGGCTGGTGCACCGGGAGCAGCGCTTCGCCCACCGCCGCCCGGCCCACGCCGGCGACCGGCTGACCGTGGCGATCCAGGTCACGGACGTGGAGTACCTGGGGGACAACGAGGTGCTGCACTTCGAGGACCGGATCACCGACGCCGACGGCGAACTGGTCTCCGTCGCCACCTCCACCTTCGTGTCCTTCCCCGAGGAGCGCGCATGACCGCCACCGTCACCGGCCGCCGTCGGCACGCCGGCGTCGAGGTCGGACCGATCCTGGCCGACCGTTCGTTCACGCTGCACCGTCGGGACCTGGTGCGCTACGCCGGTTCCTCCTGCGACTACAACCCGATCCACTACGACGACACGATGGCCCGCGCGGCCGGCCTGGCGACGCCGATCGTGCAGGGCATGTTCACCATGGGGTTGGCGCTGACCCTGGTCACGGACTGGGCCGGCGATCCGGCGGCGGTCGTGGACTTCGGCGGCCGGTTCCCGAGACAGGTGCCGATGCCGAACACCGGCGAGGGGGCCGAAATCGTCGCGTCGGCGGCCGTGGTGGAGGTGTTGGACGCGCCCTTGGTCCGCGTGTCGGTCTCGGTGCGGCTGGGCGAGGCCCGGGTGCTCACCATGCCGAGAGTGCTCGTGTCACTGGCTTAGCGTGGCCGGCGAGGAAATCCGGCGGGTCGTGGGCGTCCCGCCGGATTCTCCGTGCTTTTCCGTGGTCACGGGGGATGCCCCCAAGGGGGGGCCGCGCAATGTCACTAATGGTCCGGTGTGGCAACGGAATTCGGGGATTACGGTTCGAAACATGGTCACTCGACGAACTTTTCTCGCCAGACTCGGCTCGGGCGTGGCGATCGTGGGATTCTCCTCGGCGACCGGAATGTGGGTCAGCACGGCCGAAGCCGACGCGGCGACCCCGTTCGACCGGCTGCCCCGGCTGGACGGCTCGCTGCACTTCGACGTGGACACCAGGATGGCCGACTCGGTCGACCTGGGCCGGGTCGCCAAGCAGCTGCCGCTGGCCGTGCTCAAGCCGGGCTCGGTGGCGGACATCCAGAAGATGGTCCGGTTCTGCGGCCAGCACGGCATCAAGGTGGCCATGCGCGGCCAGGGCCACAGCACCCAGGGCCAGGGCCTGACCTCGGGTCTGCTGATCGAGAGCCGTTCGCTGGCCACCATCCACTCGGTCGGCCCGCAGGGCGCGGACGTGGACTGCGGCGTGCTGTGGCGGGAGATCGTGCGGGCCGGCCTGCCGCAGGGCCTGACCGTGCCGCTGACCACCACCTACGTCGGCCTGTCGGTCGGTGGCACGCTGTCGATGGGCGGCTTCGGCGCCCGCAACGACACCGGCGTGCAGGTCGACACCGTGTCGAAGCTCCAGGTGGTGACCGGAACCGGCGAGCTCGTCGAGTGCTCGGCCACGCAGCACCGGGACCTGTTCGAGGCGGCGCTGGCCGGCCTCGGTCAGTGCGGCCTGATCGTGCGGGCCACGGTGCGCACCGTGCGGGCCCACCAGCACGCCCGGATCTACCAGTTCTTCTACCGCGACAACACGCAGTTCTTCGCCGACCTGCGGCTGCTGGTGGACCGCGGCGAGCTGGACGGCGTCTACAACCTGTTCACGCTGACCAACGGCACGATTCCCTACCAGCTCAACGCGATGACGTTCTACGACGACGGCGCGCAGCCCGACGACGCGCACCTGCTGCGGGGCATCAGCCAGCCGCTGTCCAAGGCCACCGTGGTCAACTGCACCTACCAGGAGTGGGCCGAGCGCTACGACCCGATCATCCAGCGCTGGCGCGACACCGACGACTGGGACAACCTGATCAAGCCGTGGCAGGACGTGATCATGCCGGACTCCACGGTGGAGCGCTACGTCGGCGAGGTGATGCCGACCATGACGCCGGAGGACTTCGGCGCCACCGGCGTCGGCTTCGTGTTCCGGATCCGCCGCTCCGACCTGACCCGGCCGTTCTTCCGGGTGCCGGCGCCGGACGGCAGCGACTGGGTCTACCTGTTCGACATCCTGACCTCGTCGGCGAAGCCCGGCCCGGACCCGGCCTTCGCCCGCCGGATGCTGGACCGCAACCGGCGGCTGTTCGACCGGGCCCGGGAGCTGGGCGGCGTGCGGTACCCGATCGGCTCGCTGGAGTTCGACCGGCAGGACTGGCAGCGGCACTACGGCCCGATGTGGCCGGAGCTGGTCCGCCGCAAGCGCCGCTACGACCCGCACAACATCCTCACCCCCGGCCCGGGGATCTTCTGCCCAAGGGAAATGTAATTCCGGCCCACTGAAAGGAAATCTCTCCCGTGCACACCACCTCCAGGGCGCTGGCCTGCGCCGCGGCGCTGGCCGCCGCGGTCGCCACCGCCGCCCCTGCGGACGCGCACACCGAGCACCGGCCGGCGCCGCGGGCGACCGACATCGTCGGCGTCGGCGGCGACATGTCCGAGACCCTGTTCGACGGCCTCGGCGACGTCTACAACGCCGAACACCCTGGCGGCAGCCGGTTCTACAGCTACGCCTCCAGCGGCCCGAGCCCGCTGACCCCGAAGCGTGGCTGCGCGCCGATCGCCCGCCCGGACGGCTCGTCAGCCGGCATCGCCGCGCTGGCCGCCCGGCAGACGCTGCCCAGCGGCCAGCCGTGCCTGGACTACGCCCGCGGCACGCGGGACAAGCAGCCGACCGACCCGAAGTCCCTGGAGTTCCTGCCGTTCGCCAGCGACGGCATCACGTGGGCCGCCAACGCGCATGGCAACGCGCCGCAGTCCATGACGCCGCAGCAGATGGCGGCCATCCTCACCTGCAAGGTCAGCACCTGGGACCAGGTCGGCGGGACCAGTCACGCCGTCATCAAGCCGCTGCTGCCCGACGTGGGTGTCGGCATTCTCGGCTTCCTCAAGACCGGCCTGGGCATCGACCAGCCGGGGCCATGCGTGGGCGAGGGCGTGCAGCAGGACAGCGGCACCGACCCGCAGGTGGCCGGCGACCCGAACGCCGTCGTCTTCTACTCCATCGGCAAGTACCTGGCCCAGACCGAGTACCACCACCAGGACGACCACGGTTCGCTGACGCTGCGGGATATCGCCGGCGTGCCGCCGACCGTGTACAACCCAAAGAGCCACCGGGTGGAGCTGAACATCGGCCAGGCGCCGGGCATCCCGACCTTCCCGGTGCACACCCACCAGTACGTCGTGGTGGACCGCGACGCCGACGGCTCGCTGCCGGCCAGGACCAAGAACCTGTTCGTGGGCCAGGACAGCTGGCTGTGCAGGGACCCGTGGGCCAAGGCCCAGGTGGCCGATCACGGCTTCATGCCCCTGATCGACGGCACGTGCGGCGTGCCGTTCATCGACTAGCGGCCCGACCGGGAGGACCCGATGCCGCTCAACACCGATTTCCTCGGCCGGGTCTTCCCGGCCACCGAGCCGTACGAGGTGGGCCGGGAGAAGATCCGCGAGTTCGTGCGCGCCACCGGCGGCACGCCCGCGGACGATCTCACCGCCCCGCCGACCTTTGCCGTGCTGCTCACCATGAACGCCGAGTTCCGGGTGATGTTCGACCCGGAGCTGGGCCTGGACGCCGGCCGGCTGCTGCACCGCGACCAGCGGTTCGAGCACCACCGGCCGATCGTGCCCGGCGACGTGCTCACCGTGACGGTGCGGGTGGCCGGCGTCGACGACGTCGGCGGCAACGACGTGCTCACGCTGTCCAGCGAGGTGTCCACTGTGGACGCCGAGGCGGTCTGCACCGGCACGTCGGTGATCGTCTGCCCGCGGGCCGCGTCGTGAGCGCCGTGGCCGTCGGGCAGGCGCTGCCCGAGCTGCGGCACCGGATCACCCGGCTCGACCTGATCCGTTACGCCGCCGCGGCCGGCGACTTCAACCGCATCCACTGGAGTGACCGTGCCGCCGCCGCGGCCGGCCTGCCCGACGTGATCGCCCACGGCATGCTCACCCTCGCGGTGGCCATGCGCGCGGTCACCGACTGGGCCGGCGGCCACGGCGGCGTTGTCGAGTGCGCCGGCCGATTCGCCCGCCCGGTGGTGGTGCCCGACGACGAGGACGGCGCGGAGCTGGTGGTGCGGGCCGTGGTCGCCGAAGTGCTGCCCGGCGGGCGGGTCCGTGTCGACCTCACCGTGACCTGCCAGGGACAGAAGGTTCTGACCAGATCCAGGGCGGTGGTTGCCCTGGTCTCCACAGGAGGAAAAAGCGATGACTGATCTGCGCCGCCCGACGCGGCTGCTCGTCGGCGGCTACGCGGGCACCGACACCCCGTCGGCCGCCGTGCACGGCGTCGCGCTGGACCACGACACCGGCCTGCTCGGCACGGCCGAGCCGGTCGCCGACGTGCCCAACGCGTTCCACCTCGTGGCCTCGCCGAGCGGCCGGACCGTGTACGCCGCCAGCAACGTCGCCGAGGGCCAGGTGCACGTGCTGCGGCTGGGCGCGGGCGGCTCGGTGACCCGGATGGGGACCCGGTCCACCGAGGGCGCCGGGCCGGTGCACGTGGCCGTGCACCCGGCCGGCCGGCACCTGCTGGTCGCCAACCACGACTCGGGCACGGTGGCGGTGTTCGAGATCGGCGACGACGAGACCGTCGGCGCGGTGACGGATGTCGTGCAGCACAAGGGATCCGGTCCGAACCCGATGGGGCAGGCCGGGCCGCATCCGCACGCCGTGGTGGCCGACCCGACCGGCCAGTGGCTGCTGGTGCCGGACAAGGGTGACGACCACGTGCACGTCTACCAGCTCGACGTGACGACCGGAAAGCTGGTGGCGCAGGGACAGTACAGGGTCGGCTCCGGCGTCGGCCCGCGCGCGCTGGTGTTCCACCCGGACGGCGAGCACGCGTATGTGGTGGGGGAGCTGGACAACACCATCACAGTGTGCCGCTGGGAGGCCGAGACCGGCACGCTCTCGGTACTGTCCACGGTGTCGACGCTGCCGCCCAACACGCAGTCGTGGAACGCCCCGTCGGCGCTGGTCGTGTCGTCGGACGGCCGGCAGGTGTTCGTCGGCAACCGCGGACACGAGAGCATCGCGGTGTTCTCCGTCCGGCCTGGGGGCCTGGACCTGGTGGGGCATCAGCAGTTGGGCGTGCCGGTGACGACGCTGCCGTGGGATCTGGCCCTGGATCCGGCCGGTGATCTGCTGTTCGCGGTGAACCAGCTGGCCGGCACGCTGGTGACGCTGCGGGTGGACGGGGCGGGCCTGGAGACGGCGGGGGAGCCGGTGGCGGTGCCGCACCCGGCCTGCGTCCTGCTCGTGTGAAGCGATAGCGAAATGCCGCCAGGACGGTGTCCTGGCGGCATTTTCTGGTTTCTAGGCCGGGATCGGCTCGGCGACCGGTGCCGCCTTGCGAGTGCCCACCCTGGGCGTCATCACGGAGAGAACCGTCGCGGTCACGAGGATCGCCACGCCGACCCACAGCGCGGCGTGTAGCCCGGCGACGAACGCCGGGGTCGAGCCGTAACCGCCGACGCTGGCGAAAACCGCGGCCAGCACACCGATTCCCAGCACCACGCCGACCTGTCGCATCGAGCTGTTCACACCGGCGGCCACGCCGTCGAAGGCCGACGGTGTGAAGTCCAGTGTCTGCCGGGCGTTGAGCGCGAAGAAGATGCCCATGCCGACGCCGGCCAGCAGCAGCGCCGGCAGCGCCGCCAGGTAGTTCATGGTCGCGCCGCTGACCAGTGCCAGCCACGCCAGCGCCACCGCCTGCACCGCGCCGCTGAACACCATCAGCCGGTGCACGCCAAGCCGTTCGGCCAGCATGCCGGCCAGCGGGGCCACCACCAGCGGCATGATCGTCCACGGCAGCGTGCGGGCCCCGGCGGTCAGGGGGGAGTAGTGCAGCACGTTCTGCAGGTACTGCATGAGCAGGAACACCGCCCCGAACATGCCGCCCTGCTGCAGCAGCCCGACCAGGTTGGTGAAGCTGAAACCCCTGGTGCGGAACAGCATCGGCGGCACGACCGGGAAGCGGGCCCGGTTCTCCCACAGCGCGAACGCCACCAGCAGCGCCACCCCGCCCACCGCCGAGACGACCACCAGCGGGTCGCCCCAGCCGTTCTCGCCGGCGCCGATCAGGCCGTACACCACGCCGAGCAGGCCGCCGGTGACCAACAGCGTGCCCGGCACGTCGAGTTTGGCGTGCGGGCCATGGCTTTCCCTGAGCCACAGCATGGCCAGCGGCACCAGCAGCACGCCGATCGGCACGTTGACCCAGAAGATCCAGTGCCAGTCGCCGAACTGCACGATCAGGCCGCCGACCACCGGGCCGAGCGCGATGGCCAGGCCGCTCATGCCGGACAGGCCGGCGATGGACATGCCGCGGCGGCGCTCCGGCACGGCGTTGACCAGCAGGGTCAGCGCCAGCGGGAAGATCACCGAGCCGCCGGCGCCCTGCAGCGCCCGGGCCGCCACCAGCGTGCCGATCGAGCCGGCGGTCGCGGCCAGCGCGCTGGCCAGCGTGAACACGGTCAGGCCGGCGACGAAGGTGGCCCGCCGGCCGAATCTGTCGCCCAGCAGCGCCGCGGTCAGCAGGAACACCGCGTAGGTCAGGGTGTAGGCGTTGACCGTCCACTCCAGATTCGACAGCGAGCTGTGGAAATCCCGCTGGATCGTGGGTAACGCGGTGGTCACCACCAGGTTGTCCAGCGAGGCCATGAACGCGGCCACGCCGGTGATCAGGAAGGTCGGCAGCCCGGCTCCCCGCTTGGACATCGCTCCTCCAGGTGTCGGTGCCCGCTTCACGCCTGCGCCGTCCGCGTGAACTCGTCGAAACGGACGTCTTCGGAACCTTGCGCACCCCCGCGGGCAATGTGGATAGTATAGGTACCGATAGTGGATATGTTAACTACCAGCGATGGGCAAAGGGGAGATCATGTTCTCTGCGCTGGGTGCGTTTGTCGTCGCCAGGCGGCGCTGGGTGCTGATCGGTACCCTGATCTTCCTGGTGTTCGCCGGGGTCTGGGGCGCCGGCGCGTTCTCCGGCTTCTCCGGGTCGGCCGGCTTCGACGACCCGGGCAGCCAGTCCAGCCAGGCCGACGCCCTGTTGGCCGGCCCGCTGGGCACCGGCGGCACCGATGTCGTCGTGCTGTACCAGAACCCGAACCAGACGGTGGACGACCCACAGTTCGCCGCGCCGGTCCAGAAGGCGCTGGCCAGTGTGCCGCGGGCCGGGGTGGCCCGGCTGGACAGCTACTGGACCACGCACGATCCGGCCTACGTCTCGGCCGACAAGCACTCCACCTACGTCGAGGTGCAGTTCAGGACCACCGACGACCCGACCCGGATCACCGCGCTGCGCCAGATCAAGAGCTCCTTCGCGGCGCCCGGCTTCCAGGTCAGGTTCGGCGGCTACACCGCGATGATCGACCAGATCAACGCCCAGACCTCGCGGGACATCGGGCTGGCCGAGGGCGTGTCCCTGCCGATCCTGTTCCTGCTGCTGATCCTGATGTTCCGCAGCCTGGTCGCTGCCTCGCTGCCGCTGGCCGTCGGCATCACCGCGGCCGTCGGCTCGCTGGCCGTGCTGCGCGGTGTCATGTACTTCGTCGACCTCTACACGTTCGCCATCAACGTGGTCACGATCCTCGGCCTCGGTCTGGCCATCGACTACGCGCTGTTGATGGTCAACCGGTTCCGGGAGGAACTGGCCGCCGGGCGCACGGTCGAGGCGGCGGTGCGGCGCACGGTGTCGACCGCCGGTCGGACCGTGGTGTTCTCCGGCCTCGCGGTGGCGATCTCGTTCATCGGCCTGGCCCTGTTCCCGTCCCGCTTCCTGGAGTCCATGGGCTACGCCGGCGTGGCCACGGTGCTGTTCGCGGTGATCAGCTCGTTGACCGTGTTGCCGGCGTTGCTGAGGGTCGTCGGCACGCGGGTCAACTCGCTGCGGATTCCGTTGCCACGCCGGCGTTCCGCTGCCGCGCTGACCGACGAGCGCCAGGGCCGCTGGTACAAGATCGCCCAGGCGGTGATGCGCCGTCCGCTGGTCAGCACGGTCGGCATCGTGGTGGTGCTGGTGCTGCTGGGCACGCCGTTCCTGGGCGTCAACTGGGCCCGTCCCGGCGACTGGGTGCTGCCGGTCAACTCCGACGCCCGCGCGGTGACGCAGGTGCTGGGCAGCCAGTTCACCGTCGACCCGTCCAAGACCGTCACCGGCGTCGTGACGTTCTCGGGTGCGGCGGACACCTCGCAGGCGGCTGACTTCGCGCAGCGGCTCGGCGCGGTCGACGGCGTGACGAGCGCGAAGGTCACCGGCAGCAACGGAAACCTGGCCCGGGTGACCTTGGGCTACCGGATGGACCCGATGTCGCCGCAGGCCGAGACCATGGTGCGCGACATCCGGTCGGTGTCGCCACCGGCCGGCACGCAGGCCCTGTTCACCGGCATGCCGGCGTCCCGTGTGGACATTCAGCAGATGATCGTCTCCCGGCTGCCCTGGCTGGCCCTGTTCGTCGCGTTGGTGTCGTTCGTGGTGATGTTCCTGGCCTTCGGGTCGGTGGTTCTGCCGTTGAAGTCGTTGGTGATGAACCTGTTGTCGTTGTCGGCGTCGTTCGGTGCGATCAAGCTGATCTTCCAGGACGGGTGGCTGTCCGGGCCGCTGAACTTCGTGCCGGTGGGGGCGGTGGACATCAACTTCCCGGTGCTCATCGTGGCCGTCGCCTTCGCGCTTTCCATGGACTACGAGGTTTTCCTGCTCTCCCGGGTGCGGGAGCAGTACGCTCGCACCGGCGACACCACCGAGTCGATGGCACTCGGCCTGCAGCGCACAGCGAAGATCATCACCAGTGCGGCGCTGCTGCTGGTCGTGGTCACCGGCGGCTTCGTGCTCTCCCAGGTGACGCTGATGAAGATGATCGGCGTCGGCCTGGTCATCGCCATCGTGGTCGACGCGACCATTGTGCGCGGCCTGCTCGTGCCGGCGACCATGCGGCTGCTGGGCAAGTGGGCCTGGTGGGCGCCCGCGCCGATGGCCCGCTGGTGGCAGCGCCACGGCATCCGCGAGGACGACGAGCCGGACCCGGTCGCCGCCCGCGAGCCGGTCGCCGTCTGACCCGGTCACCGTCCGACACTGCATTGCGCTGAAAGGACTTCCGCGAGATGGACTACCGCTGCATGGGCCGGACCGGCATCAAGGTCAGCCCGATCTGCCTGGGGGCCATGATGTTCGGCCCCTGGGGCGGCACCGAACTGGACGAGTCCGCGGCCATGGTCGGCCGCGCGCTCGACGCCGGCGTCAACTTCATCGACACCGCCGACGTCTACTCCTGGGGCGGCTCCGAGGAGATCGTCGGGCAGGTGCTGGAGAAGTCCGGCGCCCGGGACCGGGTGGTGCTGGCCAGCAAGTTCCACAACCCGATGGGGGAGGACCCCAACCAGCGTGGCAACTCACGGCGCTGGATCATGAAGGCGGTCGAGAACAGCCTGCGGCGGCTGCGCACCGACTGGATCGACGTGTACCAGGTGCACCGGCCCGATCCCGAGACCGACATCGAGGAGACGCTCAGCGCCATGAGCGACCTCGTGCGGTCCGGCAAGGTCCGGCAGATCGGCACCTCCACGTTCCCCGCGTCGATGCTCGTCGAGGCGCAGTGGGCCGCCGAGCGGCGGGGGTACGAGCGGTTCACCACCGAGCAGCCGCCGTACTCCATCCTGGCTCGCGGCGTCGAGGCCGAGGTGCTTCCCGTGGCCCAGCGCTACGGCCTCGGCGTGCTCACCTGGAGTCCGCTGGCCGGCGGCTGGCTGACCGGGCGCTACCGGATCGGCGACGTGCCCGAGAGCCGGCGGTCGGTCATGCTGCCCGACCGCTACGACATGACCGTCGAGGGCAACCAGCGCAAGCTTGCCGCCGCCGACGCCCTGGCCAAGCTGGCCGAGGAGTCCGGGCTCACGCTCATCGAGCTCTCCCTCGGCTTCGTGCTGGCCCATCCGGCCGTCACCTCGGTGATCATCGGACCGCGCACCATGGAGCACCTGGACAGCCAGCTCGTCGGCGCCGACGTCCGGCTGCCGTCCGACGTGCTCGACCGGATCGACGAGATCGTGCCGCCCGGCGTCACCCTCAACGCCGCCGACGCCGGCTGGGCGGACCCGGCACTCAGCGACCCGGCGCGCCGGCGGCGGTAGCGCGGTCGCCTGCGGGCGGCGGCCGTCCCTTCACCCCCTCGACGGCCGCCGCCAACCTCCTTCGGCGCTCGGCGGATTCCCTTGCCGCCGAGCGCTGTTCAGTCGGCGAGCCGCGGCGCGTAGCGCACCGCGGTGAAGGGCCAGTCGGTGGCCAGCCAGGCGGACACCGCCTCGTACAGGGGGCGGTCCAGGTCGGCGCGGTCGGCCCGGACCCAGGAGTGCACGCGCGCGGCGGTGTCGTCGCGGGTCGGGTAGATGTACACGCAGCCGATCACGTCGTCGCCCGGTGTCTCGATGACCGAGTAGGTGAACCCGACCCGCTGGGCGAAGTGATCGGCGTGCCGGCGCAGGTCGGAGAGGTTGTCCGCCAAGGACATCCCCTCGGCCGGGGGCCACTTCCAGTCCGCGAAGCCCGGTGTCGCCCGCACGTGCTCGATGCTGCTCGTCCACGCCGCGTGGTCACGCTCGTTGTGCTGCGGCCCAAGGGGTTCCAGGCGGAACCGCTCGGTCTGAAGTTCTCGCGGGACGGCGAAGTCGTCGGTGATCCACTCGGCCCAGGACACCGCTGTCACTCCGCCCGGGGGCTGGTAGCCACGCTTTCCTGGGCCAGGCGGCGCATCGAGGCCATGATGGCGTCGCCGAGCAGGGTCCAGATCACCACGGTCTCGGCCATGCTGTCGGCGTCGGCCAGGCCCTGCACCATGCCGACCTCGTCGACGGCGAGGCGGCTGGCGGCGTCGGCGTAGGTGTCGAGCACGCCGAACAGGTCGGCCTGGCCGAGGCGGGCCAGGGTGGCCAGGACGTCGGCCAGGGCCCGGCGGGCCGGGTTGGTCGGGCCGACCCGCCAGCCGTGGTCGGCGATGAGCTTGTTGACCCGCTCCACGGCCTCGTGCCAGGCGTCGTCCTCGACGTGCTCGCGCAGCGTGGTGGTGGAGTACTGGGCCTTGCCCACGGCGTAGAGCGGATTGCCGCCGCCGGCGCCCATCTTGTCCAGCACCTCGCGGGCGGCGGCGACGGACAGCCCGCCGACGTCGATGAGGGCCCGCACCAGCTTGAGCCGCCGCACGTGCGACTGCTCGTACTGGGCCTGGTTGGGGCTGGTCCGCTCGCCGGGCGGGACCAGGCCCTCACGCATGTAGTACTTGATGGTCGGGACCGGCACGCCGGACTCGCGGCTCAGCTCCGTCATCCGCACGGCGCGCTCCCATCCTTCGGTTACCGCACAGTTTACTTGCCATCACCGCTTTCGGTAGTGGATAGTGTTGCTACGAATACTGGATAGTGCAGCTATCAGACATATCGCCTTTCCTGGGGGATGCCCATGTTCGCCGCACTGGGCGCGTTCGCCGCCCGCCGACGTCGCCTCGTCCTGCTGCTCGCGCTCGCGTTTCTCCTGGTCGGAGGGGCCTGGGGCGCGGGAGCGCCGGGCTCGCTGACCGGCGGCGGCGGGTTCGACGACCCGGGCGGCCAGTCCAGCCACGCCGACACGCTGCTGGCCGGCCAGCTCGGCCGGCAGGTCACCGACGTGGTCGCCGTCTACCACAGCGACACCGCCACGGTGGACGACCCGGCCTTCGCCCAGGCCGTGCAGGCGGCGGCCGCGCACGTGCCGCGGACCAACGTGACGCGGCTGGAGACGTTCTGGAGCACCGGATCGGCGAACTTCGTCTCGGCCGACCGGCACTCCACCTACGTCGGCGTGCAGCTGGCCTCCGCCGACGACCAGACCCGCGTCACCCAGTTCAAGGCGATCCAGGGCAGCTTCGCCGCGCCCGGGCTGACCGTGAAGTTCGGCGGCATGACGCCGATGACCCAGCAGGTCAACCAACAGGTGGGGCAGGACATCGCCCGGGCTGAGCTGCTGTCCATCCCGGTGTTGCTGATCCTGCTGGTGGTGATCTTCGGCAGCGCCGTGGCGGCCGGGCTGCCGCTGGTGATCGGCATCCTGGCGGCGGTCGGCTCGCTGGCCGTGGTCCGTGGTGTCACGCTCGTGACCGATCTGTCCACGTTCGCCATCAACGTGGTGTCGATCCTCGGCCTCGGCCTGGCCATCGACTATTCGCTGTTGCTGGTCAACCGGTTCCGCGAGGAGCTGGCCGCCGGGCGGTCGGTGGACGACGCCGTGCGGCGGACCGTCGCCACCGCCGGGCGGACCGTGGCGTTCTCCGGCGTGACGGTGGCGATCTCGTTGCTGGGCCTGGTGGTCTTCCCGTCCAAGTTCCTCCAGTCGATGGGGTGGGCCGGCGCTTCGACCGTGCTGTTCGCGGCGTTCAGCTCGATCACCGTGCTGCCGGCGCTGTTGCGGGTGCTCGGCCCTCGGGTGAATGCCCTGCGGGTACGCAAGTTGCGGCCGGCCGGCGATGTGCGGCGGGGGCGGTGGTACCGGGTCGCGCAGGGCGTGATGCGGCGGCCGATCGCTTCCACGGTCGGCATCGTGATTGTGTTGCTGCTGCTGGGATCGCCGTTCTTCGGCGTCAACTGGGCCCGTCCCGGCGACTGGGTGCTGCCCGTCAACGCCGACGCCCGGGAAGTCACGCAGATCATGGCCGGCCAGTTCCCGGCCGATCCGGCCAAGGTCGTCACCGGTGTGGTCGAGTTCCCCGGCGCGGCGGATTCCGGGCAGGCCGCGGCCTTCGCCCAGCGGCTGGCCGAGGTGCCCGGCGTGACTAGCTCCGCCGTCACCGGCACGTCCGGCGACCTGGCCCGGATCTCCTTGGGGTACAAGGTTGATCCGATGTCCGTGGCCGCGTCCGACATGATCCACGGCATCCGCGCCGTCGCCGCGCCGCCCGGCGCTCAGGCCTCGTTCACCGGCATGCCGGCGTCGCGGGTGGACATCGTGCAGATGATCGGCGACCGCATGCCGTGGATGGCCCTTTTTGTCGCCCTGGTGTCGTTCGTGGTGATGTTCCTGGCCTTCGGGTCGGTGGTTCTGCCGTTGAAGTCGTTGGTGATGAACCTGTTGTCGTTGTCGGCGTCGTTCGGTGCGATCAAGCTGATCTTCCAGGACGGGTGGCTGTCCGGGCCGCTGAACTTCGTGCCGGTGGGGGCGGTCGACGTCAACTTCCCGGTGCTGGTGATCGCCATCGCCTTCGGTTTGTCCATGGACTACGAGGTTTTCCTGTTGTCCAGGGTCCGGGAGGAGTGGGTCTGCAGCGGCGACACCACCGAGTCGGTGGCGGTCGGGCTGCAACGCACCGCCCGCATCATCACCAGCGCCGCCCTGCTGCTGGTCGTCGTGGTCGGCGGGTTCCTGATCTCCGGCATCACCTTCATGAAGATGCTCGGCGTCGGTCTGATCATCGCCGTCATCGTGGACGCCACCGTTGTCCGTGGGCTTCTCGTGCCGGCGACCATGAAGCTGCTGGGCAAGTGGGCCTGGTGGTCGCCGGCCCCGCTCGCCCGCTGGTGGGACCGCCACGGCCTGCCTGAGGTGAATGAAGACGTGACCGTTCCGGCGCGACAGCCGCGGGAACTGATCCATTGACCCGTACCATCCGTTCGTGCAGCTGCTGGCATCCGGCCGTGAAGCCGACGTCTACGACCTCGGTTCCGGCCGGGTGCTGCGCCGCAGCCGCCACACCGCCGACACCACGGCCGAAGCCGAGGTGATGGTGCGGCTGGCCCGGCACGGCTTCCCGGTGCCCGCCGTCTACGAGGCCACCGGACCCGACCTGATCATGCAGCGGGTAGCGGGGCCGAGCATGCTCACGGCCCTGTGCGCCGGCGACATGGACGTCGCCGATGCGGCCGCCACACTGGCGGATCTTCATCATCGACTGCACGAGATTCCCGTTGGCGCAGAACGAATCCTGCACCTGGACCTGCACCCGGACAACGTGTTGCTCGGGCCGGACGGGCCGGTGGTGATCGACTGGACCAACAGCGTCGAGGGATCGCCCGCGCTGGACACGGCGGTGTCGGCGCTGATCCTGGCCCAGGTCGCGGTAGGCGGCACCGAGCTGGCCGGTCTGGCCGACGATCTGTTGCGGGCGTTCGGCCCGGCGGTCGACGCGGTGACCGAGCTGGCCGAGGCGCTGCGGTTGCGGCGGGCCAACCCGTCCATGACCGAGCGGGAGCTCGCCGAGCTCGACCAGGCCGCTGAGCTGGTTCGTCAGGTCACGGGAGCCCAGATCACGGGAGTGCTGTCGCCAGAACTGTGACGACCATGCGGCGCACGGCTTCCGGGTCGGGTGGGCCGGCATGGCGGTCGGCGAAGAGCAGGTGGCCGGCGCCGATCAGTGTGGGGGCGAGGGTGTCGACGTCGGCGTCGAAGGCGATGCGGCCGTGGTCGCGTTCGGCCCGGAGGTAGTCGCCGATCATGGCGGCGGCTTCGGTGGCCAGCGGGACGCCGCCGGTGCCGCGGGCCTGGCGCAGGCGGTGCCGCAGGTCGTCGCGGAAGGTGATCAGGGCGACGATGGCGACGGCGACCGAGGAGAACAGGCGGGTCAGGGTCTCGGTGAGGTTGTCGACGACGTCGCCGACACCGGGGATGGGGGCCAGCGAGGCGAGCTGGGCGATGCGGTCCAGCACGAGCTGGGTGAGGAAGGCGTCGAAGTCCTCGAAGTGCCGGTGCAGCACGCCCTTGGCCACGCCGGCCTCGGTGGTGACGGCCCGGCTGGTCAGCGCGTGCGGCCCGTCGCGCAGCAGGACCCGCTCGGCGGCGTCGAACAGCTGCGCGCGAGCGTCCTGGATGTGCACTCCGGTCGGCATCGGGGCAACCCTATCCAAGTGGGCATCCGCCCACTAGAGTGGGCGCATGCCCACTCCTGAGAGTCATCGGGCCGTGGCGGAGTCGTTCGGCGTTGACCCGGCCCGCTACGACCGCAACCGGCCGCCCTATCCCGAGGCTTTGATCAGCCGGATCGTGGCCGGCAGTCCCGGTCGGACGGTGGTGAACGTCGGATGCGGCACGGGCATCGAGGCCCGGCAGTTCCAGGCCGTCGGCTGCACGGTCCTCGGTGTCGAGCCGGACGTCCGGATGGCCGAGTTCGCCCGCGGCACCGGCGTCGAGACCGAGGTGTCGAGGTTTGAGGACTGGGACGCGCGGGGCCGCCGGTTCGACGCCGTGGTCTCCGGCACCGCCTGGCACTGGGTCGACCCGGTCAAGGGCGCGGCGAAAGCGGCCGAGGTGTTGCGCCCCAACGGCCGCGTCGCGACGTTCTGGCACATCTTCGACCTGCCCAAGCCGATCGCCCGGGCGTACGCCGCCGTCTATCGGCGGGTCGTGCCCGACTCCCCGTTCGACCTGGACAACGCCAAGTCCATGTTGGAGCTCTACCAGGGCCAGTTCGACCGCACCGCCGACGGCCTGCGCGCGGCCGGCTTCGCCGAGCCCGAGCAGTGGCGGTACGACTGGGAACGGTTCTACACCGGGGACGAGTGGCTGGAGCTGCTATCCACCCACGGCGGCATGACCATGCTCGACGCGGACCGGCGGGCCGAGATCCTGGCCGGCGTGGAACCGGCCATAAAGGACGGATTCACCCTGCCCTACGCGACGGTGGCGGTCACGTCGCGGATTCCTTAGCCGCCCAGCGATTTGATGAACAGCCGGGCGCGCTTGCGCAGGCGCGGGGGCAGCGGCGGCACGGTCAGCTTCAGCATGTCCTGCCAGCCGTCGACGTGCAGGAAGAACTTGATGAACAGGGTCCCGTCCTTGACGTCAACGGGGTGGGCGAGGTGCCGGGGGATGGTCGCCAGGTGCTTGCCGGGCGCGCCCTGGTCCGACTGGAACACCAGCACCTGCCGGTCGGTCAGGATGAAGTAGGCCTCGGCCTGCACCGTCAGGGCGAAGCCGGCGCCGCCGGTCGCCACGGCCACCGCCACGCCGGCGGCCAGGCTGCGGCCGGCGTTGGCCCGCACCGAGCCGAGCTTGGCCATGGCGACCACCTCGACCTGCTCGTCCTCGGCCATCATCGGTCTGGCCTTGGTCAGCAGTTTGCGCTCGTAGATGCCCATCTGGGACTCCTTGCTCGCAGGGATGGCGGGACTGTACGTGACCGTGACCGCCGGCAGGAGTGGATTACCATGTGAATCGTGCGGGTCGGTGTGTTCCTGCCGACCGTGGGTCGGGGCGGCAGTGCTGGCGACGTGGTCGCGTTCGCGCGGCACGCGGAGCAGCATGGGTTGGACGCGGTGTGGGCCGGCGACCAGATCGTGGTCGGGTCGGGCACGCCGATGTTGGACGCCATGGTCGTGCTGACCACCGCCGCGGCCGTGACCGAGCGTCTACGGGTCGGCTTCGGAGTGTTGATCCTGCCGCTGCGGCCGGTGGCGGCGGTGGCCAAGCAGATCACCGCGCTGCAACAGATCTCTGGCAACCGGGTGCTGCTGGGCGTGGGCTCCGGCGGCACGCCGCACGGGGTCTCCTCGTGGCAGGCCGTGGGCGTGCCGCAGGGCGATCGTGGCCGGCTGACCGACGCGACGTTGGCCGTCCTGCCGGGCCTGGTCACTGGGAAGCCGACCAAGCTCAGCCACCTGCCGGGCACACCGACGATCACCCTGGCTCCCGGTTCGCCCATGCCGCCCGTGATCGTCGGGGGTGCGGGCCGGGTGGCTATCCGCCGCACGTTGCAGTACGGCGACGCCTGGTTCCCGTCCATGGTGACGCCGACCTCCGTGGCCGCCGTCCGTCAGATCCTACGCGAGGGCGCCGAGCAGCGCGGCCGTCCGACGCCGGGCATCACCACCGGCGTGGTCGCTTCTCTCGGCGACGGCGCGCCCAGCCGGCAGGCCCTGGTTTCCAGTCTCGCCAACGGTTTCAAGATGCCGGTCGAGCAGGCCGAGGCCATTCCGATCACCGGCGCCGGCCGCGAGGCGGCGGATCGCATGGCCGGCCATTTCGCCGCCGGGGCCGAGGAGCTGGTGGTCAGCTTCGCCGGCGGCGACTGGTTCAAGCAGGTGGAGCTGCTGGCCGCAGCTCGCGAGTCGCTGTAACCCGGGTTCGCCGCCGACGCCATTCCGGTGCCCACCGGCTTCAACGAGATCGAGGCCCTCACCCCGGCCCCCGACGGGCATGCGCTCTGTACGACGCTCCGCAGCGGTGGGAGTTCCTGAAGCAGCCGGACGGCAACTACCTCATCGAGAACAGCGACGGCCTCTGCCTGACCCCCGACCCGAACACCGGCGTCCGCGCGATGTCCCTGATGGAGCAGCAGAAGTGCGGTTTCAGCCTCGGCCAGCAGTGGCGGACCCCGGGACAGCGCCCTGGGCGGCCGCGCCACCGAGTTGGAGAACGTCGACTCCGTGGACGGCGCCGACCGCCTGTCCGTCCGCCGCGGCAGCACCGAGGACGACGGCTCCGGCACCTCACTCCTGCCGTGCGCCCGCATCTCCGACCGGGCGTTCTGGATCCTCTGACCACCCGAACTCCGGTGCACCATCGTTGATCGTGACTGACCAGTGGCTGTGGTGGATCAGTCGATGATGCTGTCCGCAGAGCAGGACGAGGTTGTCCATGCTGGTGGGTCCGCCGTCTGCCCAGTGGATCACGTGGTGTGCGTGACATTGGCGTGGTCTTCGATGGCAGCCGGGGAAGGCGCATCCCCGGTCTCGGATGATCAACGCCCGGCGGATCTGATTGGGAATCGTGCGGGAGGCCCGGCCGATGTCCAGGGGCTGGGACTGGGCACCCAGGACCACGCGCAGAACGGTGCTGTCGCAGGCGAGGCGGCGGGTGGAGGCGGCGTTGAGCGGCCCGGACCCGTCCATCTCGGCCGTGCCGCGCTGGGCCAGGAAGTCCGCCAGCGGCATGGTCAGAGCCAGGTGGGGCTTCTCGCCGCCCTCATCCGGCAGGCTGTCGCTGCCGGCCGCCAGGTCGATGATCTCGGCGAGGGCGTCGCCCTGACGTTGCGCGGTGGTGCGGGTGTCGTCGGCGGAGGTGGGCTTGGCCAGGGGGCTGAGCATCGCTTCCAGCTGTGCGCCGCTTTCCGGGTCGAGCTTGCCCCGGAACACCATGGAGCCGTCGCACCGGTTGGTGTAGTGGAATTCTCGGTCGGGTTCGGCCAGGTCGGGGTCGTTGGGTTCTTTGCCGTCTTGGTCGAGTAGTTGCAGGATGCGCTGTCCGAGCATTCGCAGCGCCGCCCCGTCGAACAGGCGCGCCTTGTCCAGCAACTCGGCCTCGACCTTGTCCCGGTCAGGCTCAGGTGCCTCGGCCAGTGTCTTGTCCAGCACGGTCAGATGCTGCTTGCTGAGCACCCCCGCCCGCGCCGCCTCACGAACCGCCTCGCGCCGGAACAACTGGGCGTGCCGCAGCAGGTCCCGCGCCTCCGCCCGAGTGATCTTCCACCGCGCCGCCAGGTCCGCCACCAGCGCCCGCTGGTCGTCTTTGCCTTGTGCCGTGCGGTCCCACAGCTCACCGACCAGCTCGACCTGCCGCACGTACTCCGCGCGCTGCCGGTCCTGGCTCTGCTGGCCGGCGGCCCACAGCGATCCCTCGACCATGCGCCACCACTGGGCGTCGACGGTCAGGGTCGCTTCCATGCCCCCGATTCTACCGTCCTAATGTGATCGATTCCTGTTGTGGGGCAAGGACTACCTGTGTGGGTGACAAAATTAGGCAAGCGCTTTCCAGTCTGGCGGCAACCGGTGGTCGGCGGCCCGGGGCCGAGGGCAGGGAAATGGCATACCGACCAACGGCAACCGCGCGGTACGGACACGCGAACCACGCCCGTGCCGAGTGAATTGTGACTGCGCGGTGCGGACACCCGAACCACAACCGCCCCAGGCAACCCACCCCACCGCAACATAACCACCCGAGCCCGCCCCTCACCCCAGTCCACAGCCCTCCCTAAACGCAACCCCACACCCAAACCGCCGGCAAACCACCCAACGCCACCACCCACCCAACTCAAGCAAACTGGCCAACCGTCCACGCAGGCCCGCAACCCACCACCCCCACCCCACCGAACGGCAACCGCGCGGCGCGGACACACGAAACACAACCTAACCCTCGTACGTGATCTCGACCTCGTCACTCACCGGCAGCGCCTGACAGGCCAGGGCATACCCCTCGGCCAGGTCGTCATCGTCGAGCACCTCGTTGTGCAGCAAACGGACCTCGCCCCGGACGATGCGGCACGCGCAAGCACTGCACTGGCCCTGCCGGCACGAGTACGGTGCGTCCAAGCCGTTGTCCAGCAACACATCGAGCAACCGGCGATGTGAGGGCCAGGTCAAGCGTTTGCGCGTGCCGTCCAGGGAGACCTCCACAGTGGACGATGAGCCGTCGTCCGTGATGGTCTCCTGCACGACGTCGAAGCGCTCGACCCGAGCCGACGGCAGGACCGAGACCACGGCGTCCATGAACGGACCGGGCCCGCATACGAATGCCTCGCGACCGGCGAACGGTGCGGCCCAGGCGGCGAGTTGGGCGCGGGAGGGGATGCCCTGGAGGCATTCGAGCCAGTGGGTCACCTGGAGCCGGTCGGGGTGGTCAGAAGCCAGCCGGCGCAGCTCGGCGGCGAAGATCACGCTGGACGGATCGCGGTTGGCGTAGAACAGGACCAGCCGGCCCGAGCCGGCGGCCAGCGCGGACTTGATGACGGACATCACCGGGGTGATGCCGCTGCCGCCGGCGAACAGGACCAGGTCATGGTCCAAAGAGGACGGGGTGAACAGGCCGGCGGGCGGGCGGGCCTCCAGCACAGTGCCGGCGACGACGGAGGAGCAGATCCACGTGGAGCACTCGCCGCCGGGCATGCGCTTGACGGTAACGGTCGGTTTCTCGCCGGTGTAAGGGGAACTGGACAGGGAGTAGCAGCGCTCCAGCCCGTTGGGCAGCCGGAAGGTGAGGAACTGCCCGGGCGCGTAGTCGAGCTCGGCGTCCAGCACCAGGGACACGGCATCGGGCGTCTCCTCGATGACCTCGGCCACGCGGAGTTCAGTCATCGGCCGGCACCTCGATCGAGCCGTCCCGCACGGCCCGCTCGATGCTGTCCCGCAGCAGTGTGCAACCCGACACCAGCGGCCCCAGCCGGGGGCACGCGGAGGTGTCGGACTGCCACTGCACGCTGGTGTGCTGGAGGCTGTTCTTCTTGACCAGCACTGTGGTCCCGCAGCCGTCGCACACGTGCGGCCGCAGCCCCTTGGTCAGGTACCGGGCGGATTCGCGCACGGTCATCCGCCGCGCCGGGCCAGGTTCTCGGCGACTTCCGCCTGCCACACCTCGTTGGCCCGCGTGGTGTCCACCTCGAACTCGAACCGCCGCACCATGTCCTCCTGGACGTCCTCCACGTCCACGTAGAACTGCTCGTACCACCGGCGCAGCTGGTAGACCGGACCGTCCTCCTCGCACAGCAGGGGATTGTCCACCCTGGACTTGTTCTTCCAGATCTCCACGTCCTGCAGGAAACCCACGCCGGTGTTCTTGGCGAACCGGGCGGCGATCTTGTTGGCCTGCTCGTCGTCGATGCCGGGGAACTTCTTCACGATCGCGCCCCACTGGAGCACGAAGGAGTTGGGCGTGACCGGGTAGTGGCAGTTGATCAGCACCGTCTCCACGGTCGCGCCGCGGAAGTCGTTCCACAGGTAGTCGATCATGTACGACGGCCCGTAGTAGGACGCCTCCGAGCGGGTGGCCAGGTCGTCGGCTCCGGAGTAGCTGGAGTTGGCGTGCACGTCCGGCCGGGCCTTGGAGTTGAGGTACTGAGTGGCCGTGTGGCCGTCGAAGACGTTCTTGAAGTAGGTGGGGAAGGCGAAGTGCACGTAGAAGAAGTGGGCCATGTCCACCACGTTGTCCACGATCTCGCGGCAGTTGGCCCCCTCGATCAGGACCGAGTCCCAGGTCCAGTCGCTCCACTCGTCGGAGAAGGCCCCCTCGATGCGGGGGATGGCCAGCTCCGGCGGCGGCGGATTACCCTGCGGGTCGTTCCAGACGAACAGCTGCTTGTTCTGCTGGCACGTGGTCCAGGCCCGGGTGCGGGCCCGCAGCGGCACCCGCTTGGCGTACGGGATCGACTTGCAGCGGCCGTCCCCGCCCCACCGCCAGTCGTGGAACGGGCAGGCGACCTCGGAGCCCTTGATGGTGCCCTGCGTGAGATCCCCGCCCATATGCCGGCAGTAGGCGTCGAGCACGTTGAGCTCGCCGTCGGAGCCCTGGAACACCACGAGTTTGGTGCCGAAGGCGTGCACGGCGTGCGGCTGCCCGTCGGTGAACTGGTCCACGAGCCCCAGGCAGTGCCAGCCCCGGGCGAACCGGGACGGCGGCGCGCCGGCCTCGATCGTGCGGACGTCGGTACCCATCACACCTCCAGAGGCGACTACTGGAACAGGTTATAGTTTCGCGGCGGCGGATGGCTACCGTCAGCGGTCGACACAAACGAGAACACGTTCTAGTCTAGGCCCCATGAGCGAGCAGGTGACCGCGGCGGTCCGGGATGTCCTGCCGGCGCTGCGCGAGCGGGCCCAGGAGGCCGAGGACCGCAGGCGGGTGCCGGATGAGTCGATCAAGGCCTTGCAGCTGGCCGGCGTGTTCAAGCTGCTGCAACCGGCCCGCTACGGCGGGCTGGAGGCCGATCCGGTCACGTTCTACGAGACAGTCCGGCTGATCGCGGGGGCCTGCGGGTCCACCGGCTGGGTCAGCTCCGTGGTGGGCATCCACCCCTGGCAGTTGGGCCTGTTCCCGGACGAGGCCCAGCGCGAGGTCTGGGGCGAGGACCCGGACAGCCGCATCTCCTCCTCGTACGCGCCGACCGGCCGGGCCAAGCTGGTCGACGGCGGCTACGAGCTGACCGGCCGCTGGAGCTTCTCCTCCGGCTGCGACCACGCCAGTTGGGTCTTCCTCGGCGGCATCGTCACCGACGCCGACGGCAAGCAGGTCGACTTCTGCACGTTCCTGTTGCCGCGCAAGGACTACGTCATCGAGGACGTGTGGGACACGGTCGGCCTGCGCGGGACCGGCAGCAACGACGTCATCGTGGACACGGTGTTCGTGCCCAAGCACCGGGCGCTGAGCTTCGCCGACACGGCCAAGTGCGTGTGCCCGGGCCAGGAGGTGAACACCTCGCCGCTGTACAAGCTGCCCTTCGGGTCGCTGTTCTCCTACACCATCACGACGCCGATCATCGGCATGGCCACCGGCGCCTACGAGGCCCACGTGCAGCACATGGCGGCCCGGGTTCGGGTGTCCTACAAGGGAGAACGCTCCAACGAGGACCCGTTCGCCAAGGTCCGCATCGCGACGGCGGCCAGCGAGATCGACGCGGCCTGGTTGCAGCTCAAGCACAACATCACCGAGCTGATGGGCCACGTGAACCGCGGCGAGCGCATTCCGCTGCCGCTGCGGCTGCGGGTCCGGCGGGACCAGGTCCGCGGCACCGGCCGGGCGATCGAGGCGATCGACCTGCTGTTCGAGAACTCCGGCGGCCGCGCGCTGCGCGTGGGCACGCCGATCCAGCGGTTCTGGCGGGACGCCCACGCCGGCCGCGTGCACGCGATCAACGACCCGGAGCGGGCGCTGATGATGTACGGCAACGGCGAGTTCGGCCTCCCGGTCCAGGACGCGATGCTATGACCACCAACGAAAAGGCGACGTACACCGAGAAAGCCGAGATCCGCCTGCACTTCCACGACGCGGGCGAGGGAAAGCCCGTGGTGTTGCTGCACGGCGGCGGCCCGGGTGCGTCGGCGTGGAGCAACTTCGGCCGCAACATCCCGGTGTTCGCCAAGCACTTCCGGGTGATCGCGCCGGACCAGCCGGGCTTCGGGCTGTCGGACAAGCCGACCGAGCACGGCCAGTACTTCACCCACAGCGCCGACGCCCTGAAGGCGCTGCTGGACGAGCTGAACGTGGAAAAGGCCGACCTGCTGGGGAACTCCCTCGGCGGCGGCACGGCCGTGCGGTTCGCGCTGCGCTACCCCGACCGTGCCGGCCGGCTGGTGCTGATGGCCCCGGGTGGTTTGGGTCTGAACGTGTTCGCCCCCGACCCGACCGAAGGCGTGAAACGCTTGGGCGCCTTCGGCATGGCGCCGTCGAAGGAAGCGCTCAAGGCCTTCCTGCGCACGCTGGTGTTCAACCAGTCGCTGGTCACCGACGAGCTGGTGGACGAGCGCTTCGAGGTCGCCAAGCAGCCGGAGTCGTTGCAGGCCATGGCGGCCATGGGGGCGTCCTTCTCGCGGCCGGAGACGTTCGAGGAAGGCATGCTCTGGCGCGAGGCGCACCGCCTGCGGCAGCGGGTGCTGCTGGTCTGGGGCCGCGAGGACCGGGTCAACCCCCTGGACGGCGCGCTGATCGCGCTGAAGGTGATCAGGCGCGCGCAGCTGCACGTGTTCGGCGGCTGCGGACACTGGGCGCAGCTGGAGAAGTTCGACGAGTTCAACCGGCTCGCGATCGACTTCCTGAGCGAGGGTTAGAGATGGGCATCAGGTCGCTGGGGTACCTGCGGATCGAGGCCACCGACGTGCCGGCGTGGCGCGAGTACGGCCTCAGGGTGCTGGGCATGGTGGAGGGCCAGGGCAGCGACCCAGAGGCGCTCTACCTGCGCATGGACGACTTCCCGGCCCGCCTGGTGATCTTCCCCGGCGAGCGCGACCGCCTCGCGCAGGCGGGTTGGGAGGTCGCCAACGAGGGTGAGCTGGCCGAGGTCGCCGCCGCGCTGGACGCCGCCGGGGTGGCGGTGGAGAAGGCCAGCGACGCCGACCTGGCCGACCGTCGGGTGGCCGGGCTGATCCGGTTCGACGACCCGTCCGGCAACACGCTGGAGGTCTTCCACGGCGCGGCCCTGCAACACCGACGCGTCGTCAGCCCCTACGGGCACACCTTCGTGACGAGCGAGCAGGGGCTGGGGCACGTCGTGCTGAGCACTCGGGACGACGAGGAGGCGCTGCACTTCTACCGGGACGTGCTGGGCTTCAAGCTGCGCGACTCGATGCGCCTGCCACCGCAGCTGGTCGGCCGCCCGGCCGACGGACCGCCGGCCTGGCTGCGGTTCTTCGGCTGCAACCCCCGCCACCACAGCCTGGCCTTCCTGCCGATGCCCACGCCGAGCGGCATCGTGCACCTGATGATCGAGGTTGGCAACGCCGACGACGTGGGCCTGGCCATGGACCGGGCGGCCCGGCGCAAGGTGCCGATGTCGGCGACGCTGGGCCGGCACGTCAACGACCTGATGCTGAGCTTCTACATGAAGACCCCCGGCGGCTTCGACGTCGAGTTCGGCACCGAGGGCCGGCAGGTCGAGGACGAGAGCTGGATCGCCCGGGAGAGCACGGCGGTCAGCCTGTGGGGGCACGACTTCGGCGTGGGCAACCGGTAGATGGACCGCTTCCGGCACGTCCTCGGCCACTTCTGCACCGGTGTGACGGTTGTCACCACGATGGCCGGGGACGCGCCGGTGGGCTTCGCCTGCCAGTCGTTCGCGGCGCTGTCCCTGGATCCGCCGCTGGTGCTGTTCTGCCCCGACAAGCGGTCCGGAACCTGGCCTGCCATCAGGGAAAACGGTCTGTTCTGCGTGAACGTCCTCGCCGAGGACCAGCGTGCGGTCTCCCGACGGTTCGGAACCCGGGGCGCGGACCGGTTCAGCGGCACCGGCTGGCGGCCGTCACCGAGCGGATGTCCGGTGTTGGAAGGGGTGTTGACCTGGATCGATTGCAAGGTGGAGGACGTGCACGACGCCGGTGACCATCATGTGGTGGTCGGCCGGGTGACCGAGCTCGGCGAGTGTCGGGACGGTCAGCCGCTGCTGTTCTATCGCGGGGCGTACGCGGCCACCGGCTCCCAAGGGTCCGTCGATCGGTACGAGGTCGATGGTGAACTGGACAATCTGCTCACCTGGTCACGGACTGCCGACTGGCTGTAGCGAAGTATGTGGACGATTTTCCTCCGCTTCGCTACCGTTGGTTGTGACAGGCAACTGGCGACGCGCCGGTAGCAGGTGACGCTGGGGAGCGGGTCCAATGACCGAGATGCTCGAACACGAAGTTCCGTCGTTCCCGATGGCGCGGGAGTGCCCCATGCACCCGCCGGCCGAGTACCGGGAGATTCGCAAGCAGGAGCCGGTCAGCCGGGTCAGGATGCCCGACGGCCAGCTGGCGTGGCTGGTCACCGGCCACGAGGAGGGGCGCAAGGTCCTCGCCGACCCGCGGGTCAGCTCCGACCGGCAGCACCCGGCGTTCCCGCTGGCGCTGACCGCCGACCAGCGCCAGGTGTTCCAGCGCAACAACCGGCTCAGCATCCGCCGGTCCATGATCGGCCTGGACGCGCCCGAGCACGGCGCCCACCGCAAGATGCTGATCAGCGAGTTCTCCGTGCGCCGGATCGCCGCGCTGCGCCCGCGCATCCAGGAGATCGTCGACCAGAGCATCGACGACCTGCTGGCCGCGGGGCAGGGCGCCGACCTGGTCGAGCACGTGTCGCTGGCGGTGCCCTCGCTGGTGATCTGCGAGCTGCTGGGCGTGCCCTACGAGCAGCGGCACGGCTTCCACGAGTGGACCCGCAAGCTGATCAGCCGGGCCACCGCGCCGCAGGAGCGGATGGAGGCGGCCGACTCCCTCAACGACTTCCTGCAGGGGCTGGTCACCGAGAAGGAGGCCGGCGAGCCCACCGACGACGTGATCGGCCGGCTCATCGCGCGTAACCGGGAGACCCCGGTGATGACACACGACGAGATCGTCGGCACCGCGATCCTGCTGCTGATCGCCGGCCACGAGACCACCGCCAACATGATCTCGCTGGGCACCGTGGCGCTGGTGGAGAACCCGGAGCAGAAGGCCCAGATCGTGGCCGACTCCTCGCTGCTGCCCTCGGCCATCGAGGAGATGCTGCGCTACTTCAGCATCGTCGAGAGCGCCACCGCCCGGGTGGCCACCGAGGACATCGAGCTCGGTGACGTGACCATCCGCAAGGACGAGGGCGTCATCGTGTCCGGCCTGGCCGCCGACTGGGACGACACCGTCTTCGAGAACCCCGACCAGCTGGACTTCCACCGCGGCGCGCGGCACCACGTGGCCTTCGGCTACGGCGTGCACCAGTGCCTCGGGCAGAACCTGGCCCGGCTGGAACTCGAGATCGTCTTCGAGACGTTGTTCCGTCGGGTGCCGAACCTGTCGCTGGCCGTGCCGGCCGACGACCTGCCGTACAAGAACGACGCCGGCATCTACGGTATCTATCACGTGCCGGTGAATTTCTGAGGGAAGAGGCAACACCAATGCACATCACCGCGGACAGGGATCGGTGCGTCGGCGCCGGCCAGTGTGTGCTGGCCGCCCCCGCCGTCTTCGACCAGGACGACGACGGTCTGGTCGCGCCGCTCACGGTGGATCCGGGCGAGGGGGACCAGCCGGCCGTGCGGCAGGCGGTCAACGTGTGCCCCTCGTCGGCCATCTGGATCGACCAGGAGTGACCATATCCGTCGGCCGGCCGGGCTAAATCACCTGCACGTGTGGTGATTACACCCGGCTGGCCGATGGAGTGCCCGCGTCGTGGCGTCGATCTGTGCCTTCGTGTCCGACGACATCAGAATGCGGGTGCTCGGCCCCGTGGAGATCGCCGGCCCGCACGGGCCGGTCGCGCTACGGGGCAGGGGGCACCGAACCCTGTTGGCCCGGCTGGCGCTGCGTCCCGGGCAGCCCGTCGCGTCGTCCGCGTTGATCGACGCGCTGTGGGACCAGGCGCCGCCGACCGCGCCCAAGACGCTGCGCAGCCACGTCGCGCACATCCGCCGCGACCTGCGCGCCGCCGACGTGCTGAACATGATCGTCACCAGGGATCCCGGGTATCTGCTGCGCGTCCCGCCGTTCTCGGTGGACGTCGTGCGCTTCGAGTCGCTGGCCCGGCGGGGCCGCCAGTCGCTGTCGGTCGGCGATCACCGGGCCGCCGCCGACCAGTTGCAGGCCGCGCTGACGCTGTGGCGGGGCGACGCCCTGGACAACTGCCGGCCGGGGCAGTGGGTCCGGCAGGAGTCCGCCCGGCTGGCCGATGCCCGGCTGGACGCGCGGGAGGACCTGTTCGCCGCGGAGCTGTCCCTCGGCCGGCACGCCGAGACGGTGGGGGAGCTGTCCGGACTGGTCGTGTCGCACCCGTTCCGGGAACGCCTGTGGGAACTGCTGATGCTGGCTCTGTACCGGTCCGGGCGGCAGGCCGAGGCACTGGCCGCGTTCCGGCGGGCCCGGTCCACTCTGGTGGAACAGCTCGGGGTTGAGCCGGGCACGCGGCTGCGCCGACTGGAGAGCGCCATTC
The DNA here is from genome assembly GCF_018263855.1 of Kutzneria sp. CA-103260. Lineage (GTDB taxonomy): Bacteria > Actinomycetota > Actinomycetes > Mycobacteriales > Pseudonocardiaceae > Kutzneria. The sequence continues at coordinate 965,218 of NZ_CP073318.1, forward strand.
TGGCCGAGGAACCGGTGGTGCACGAGCCGCCCGTGTCGGTGCAGGCCGTGGTGTCCGGCCTGCCGGCGGAGATGACGAGTTTCATCGGCCGTGAGCAGGAATTGGCCAAGCTGGGCGGCATGTTCGCCGGCGGACGGCTGGTGACGCTGGTCGGCACCGGCGGCGTGGGCAAGAGCCGGCTGGCGCTGCGGTCGGCCGGTCAGCTGGCGGCGTCCGTGCAGGGCGGGGTGCGGCTGGTGGAGCTGGCCGGCCTGCGCGACCGGGCCCTGGTCCCGCACGCCGTGGCCGAGGCGCTGGGCGTGCGGGACCAGTCCGGTCGGTCCCCGTTGGCCGTTCTGGTCGATGTGTTGCGGGATCAGGATGTTCTGGTCGTGCTGGACAACTGCGAGCACCTGTTGGACGCCTGCGCCGACTTCGTGGCCGCGCTGTTGCGGGGCTGCCCGCGGCTGCTGATGCTCGTGACCAGTCGGCAACCCCTTGGCGTGGCGGGGGAGCAGGTGCTGATCGTGTCGCCGATGCCCGTCGAGCACGCGGCGATGCGGCTGTTCGCCGACCGGGCCCGGGCCGTGGTTGTCGACTTCGCCGTGACCGCCGACAACGTGCGGGTCGTGGAGAAGCTGTGCCGGCGGCTGGACGGCATCCCGCTGGCCATCGAGCTGGCCACGCTGGTGTTGCGGACGTTGACACCCCAGCAGATCCTGTCCCGTCTGGACGATCGGTTCGCGTTGCTGAGCGGGGCCCGGCGGGGCGTGATGGCCCGGCACCAGACCATGCGGGCCGCGGTGGAGTGGAGCTTCGAGCTGTGCACGCCGGACGAACGCCTGCTGTGGAGTCGACTGTCGGTGTTCGCCGGCAGTTTCGACATCGAGGCGGTCGAGCACGTGTGCGGCGACTCCCTGGCCCTGGTGGCCCGGCTCGTCGACAAGTCGGTGCTGTCCTCCCAGACCGTGCGCGGGGTCGTCCGCTATCGGCTGCTGGAAACCCTCCGCCAGTTCGGCGCCGAGCAGCTGGTGGCCGAGGAATCCTTGCGGCGCAGGCACCTTGAGTGGTGCCAGCGGCTGGCCGAGTGGGGCGAGCGGGAGTGGTTCGGGCCCAACCAGGCCAGGGTCTTCGCCCGCATCCACGCCGACCGCCTGAACCTGCGGGCCGCCCTGGAGTTCTGCCTGGAGTCCGATCCGGCCGCCGGGCTGCGGCTGGCCGGGACCCTGTGGTTCTACTGGATCGGCTGCGGTGTGTTCGCCGAGGGCCGGCGGTGGCTGGACGCGTTGCTGCGGCTGCCCCATCGCGGTGCGGAGCGGAACAAGGCCTTGTGGGTCAACGGATACGTCGCCACCTTGCAGGGCGACACCGCCGGGGCCGTGCTGCTGCTGGACGAGTGCCGCGCCCAGATCGAGGACCGTGTCGCCTTGGCGTACGCCACTTTCGTCCGTGGCGCCGCCGCTGTCTTCGACGACGACCTCGACGCCGGTTCGGTGTTTCTGGCCGAGGCCAGCCACTCCCTGACCGAGCTCGGCGAGCTCAACAGCAACGTCATCATGACCAAGGTCGCCCTGGCCATCACCGACGCCTTCGCCGGGAACCTGCCCGCCGCCGTCACCCTGGCGCAGGAGGCCCATGCCGTCGCCGAACACCACGGCGAGCAGTGGGCCCTCGCTTACGCCCACTACGTCCTGGCTTTCGCCGCGTGTCTTGAGGGCGCCCTGGATCAGGCCGCCGCACACGCCCGGCAGTGCCTGACCGTCAAGCAGACCTTCAACGACCTGCTCGGCATCGCTGTCTCCGTCGAGCTGCTGGCCCTGCTCGCCGCCCTCGGCGGTGATTGTGCCCGGGCCGCCACCCTGCTCGGTGCTGTCTCCGCCATCTGGCCCCGCGTCGGTGTTCCGCTGTTCGGCTCCCGGAACTTCGCCGCACCGCACGACCAGTGCGAGTCCCTGGCCCGCAAGGCGCTCGGCGAGCGGCCGTACGATCTGGCGTTTTCCAGTGGTGTCAAGCTTTCCATCGACCAGGCGGTGGCGATGGCGCTGCGGGCCTGAGTCAGGCGGTTCGGTCGACCCGTTAGGCCACTAGCGCGCCTGGAGAGCCGCCGCCACGACCTTGTCCGCGAAGTCGTGGTCGATGGGGGCGTGGCCGGTGAGTAGACGGTAGTGCAGTGGCGCGAAGACCAGGTCCAGCAACAAGTCCGGGTCGTCGTCGGCGATGAGCGCCCGCAACGGCTCGCGCCGGGGGAGGAACCAGTGCTCCCGCAGCGCGGCGGCGAGCTCCGGATCGGTTTGGGCAGCGCCGATCAGTTCGCGGAGCAGGGCCCCGAGCTTCGTGCCGACGTACAGGTCGACGAAGTGCCGGGCGTGGGCCCGTAGCGTCTCGGCCAGGCCGGTCGTGGTTCCTGGCGGCGGGGTGGCCCAGGCCCGAGCCAGAAACGCTTCCAGGGCAACGGCGTTCTTGTTGGTCCACCACCGGTAGATGGTCCGCTTGCCGACGCCGGCCTTGGCCGCGATGGCGTCGACGGTCACGGCCGACCAGCCGCCGGCGACCAGCAGGCTCCACGTGGCGTCCAGGATCGCCTGGTGTGACTGGGGATTGCGGCGGGAGGCGTCAGGCACGGCGGTTCACCGCCGCGACCCGCTCGACAAGCTCCGCGTACGGCTCGTCCCAGGGATCCTTCAATCCGAAGCCCCGCTGGGGATTCTCCACATAGCTGCACCAGTGCCAGCCGAGAATCCAGTCCTCGGCGGCAAAGGTGCCGGCCAGCAGCTCGTACCCGTCGGCGCGGCTTTGCTGGTCCGGTTCGCTTCCGGTCCGATGTGGACTCATCACCGTCGGGCACCAGTTGCCCGTGTCGGCGATGAGCACCGGCAGCCCGGTCCGCTCGCGCCACCGGGTGATCCTCGTCATCGCCTCGTCCACCTTGCGTCCCGGAAACGTCTGCACCGAAAGGACATCCACGTGCTCCGCCATCGCGTCCAGCACCGGTTCGGGCGCGCCGGCCCTGGTTCCGTAGCGGTCGCCGAGGATCAGGTGGTGCGGATCGTGCCGGCGGATCGCCTCCGTGGCCACCCGGTAGTAAGCCTCGGCGACCTCTGCCAGCGGTCCCTCCCAGCCCTTTCCCGTGTGGTGACCGGTCCAGGCCGGGCCGTCGACCAGGAAGTAGCCCAGCAGCAACGGATCCGCCGGCCGGCAGATCGTGCGAGCCAGGTGGTCGCAGTACTCGGCGAAATCCCTCGACCTCGGGTCCCGGTAGGCCGGATGTCCGTTCCAGCTCTCGATCTCCGCCACCCGCAGGGCCAATGTGTACGGCATACCCGCCTCGGCCAACTCCTCGCCCGGGATGCCGCCCGAATGCGGCAGGTCCACCGGGACTCCCGAGGTGCCCAGCCCGGTGCCGCTGACGTACTCCGGCGTCCAGCCGATGGTGTTGAAGCCCCACGCCCGCAGGTCCCGGGCCAGGCCCTCGCGCAGCCACCGGCGCCGCGACCCGCCGTACCGCTCCCGCCAGATGGCCTCGTTGTGCGGGTACCGCAGGTTGGTGTCGTCGGCGTGGGAGATCCCGATCGACCGGAACGGCCGCCCCTGGGCGTCGACCAGTCGGCCGCCTGTCAGCGTGAACACGCTCTCACGATACGAACCGGTTCGTCTCTCCATAACCCCTGGCGCAGATTTCTACCGGGTGGTAGAGATTTGGGTGACGCCGGTCACCGACCTCGAGGAGTTGGGATGAGCGAGCTTTCCGTGCAGCTGTACTCGGTCCGGGACAAGTTCGCCGAGGACCCCGGGGCGGTGTTGGCGCGGCTGGCCGAGATGGGGTTCAAGCACGTCGAGCCGTACGGCGTGCTGGAGAACCTGGAGACGCTGCGCGCCGGGCTGCCGGGCAACGGCCTGAGCGCGCCGACGGCGCACGCCCGGTTGATCGGGGCGGACCAGCAGGCGGTCTTCGCCGCGGCGGCGGAGCTGGGCATCGACGTGGTGATCGACCCGTATGTCGGCGACGAGCACTGGCAGAACGCCGGCGACATCGGCGCGACGGCGGACGCACTCAACGCGGCGGCGAAGCTGGCCGCCGAGCACGGCGTGCGCGTGGGCTACCACAACCACTGGTGGGAGCTGCGGTCCCGGCTCGACGGCCGCAGCGCCTTCGAGGTGTTCGCCGATCAGCTGGACCCCGAGCTGGTGCTGGAGGTCGACACCTACTGGGCGACGGCCGGCGGGGAAAACGCGCCGGAGCTGCTGCGCCGGCTGGGCGGCCGGGTGCACGCGATCCACGTCAAGGACGGCGGCCTGGAGACCAACGCCACCGGGCAGGTGCCGGCGGGCCAGGGCCAGGTCCCGGTGGCCGACGTGCTCGCGGCCGCGCCGCAGGCGCTGCGGGTGGTCGAGTTCGACCAGTACGCCGGCGACATCTACGAGGGCATCGCCGCCAGCCGCGCCTTCGTGCTGGGCCTGGAGCCGTGACCGGGCCGATGGGCGTCGGCGTGATTGGCGCCGGCGTCATCAGCGACAAGTACCTGACCAGCCTCACCAGCTTCCCCGACCTGCGGGTGCTGGTCGTCGCCGACCTGGACACGACCCGTGCCGCCGGCCAGGCCGCCAAGTACGGGGTGCCCGGCGCCGGCACGGTCGCCGAGCTGCTGGTCAATCCGGCGATCGAGCTCGTGATCAACCTGACCGTGCCCACCGCGCACGTCGACGTCGGCCTGGCGGCGCTGGAGTCCGGCAAGCACGTGTGGGCCGAGAAGCCGTTGGCCATGGACCGTCAGACCGGCCGCAAGCTGCTCGACCGGGCCCGTGAACGTGGCCTGCGGGTCGCCAGCGCCCCCGACACCGTCCTCGGCGCCGCCCTCCAGACGGCTCGGCGGGCCATCGACGCCGGAGCCATCGGCACCCCGATGTCGGCGCTGGCCCTGCTTCAGACGCCCGGGCCGGAGGACTGGCATCCATCGCCGGAGTTCCTGTTCCAGCCGGGCGCCGGGCCGTTGCTGGACATGGGGCCGTACTACCTGACCGAGCTGATCCAGCTGTTCGGGCCGATCCACCGGGTCACCGGCGTCGGTGGCCGGGCCCGGGACCGGCGGGTGATCGGCAGCGGCCCCAAGGCCGGCACCGAGTTCCCGGTGGACGTGCCCACCACCGTCAACGCCCTGATCGAGTTCGAACGCGGCGGCTTCGCCCAGGCCGTGTTCAGCTTCGACTCCGGCGTCCGGCGCTTCCTGATCGAGGTCACCGGCCCGGGCGGCACCGCCGTCCTGCCCGACCCCAACCAGTTCACCGGCGACACCGTCCTGCACCGCCGCGGCAGCGAAGCCGAAACCCTTGCCGCGCAAGGCCCTTCCGCCGAACGCGGCACCGGCGCCCTGGAGCTGGCCCGGGCCGTCCGAGCCGGCGTGCCGGAACGGGCGTCCGGGGAGATGGCCTTCCACGTGCTCGACGCGATGCTGGCGGTGGAGGAGTCGATCACTTCTCGGCATCCGGTGGAGGTCACCAGCACCGTCGAGGTCCCGCCCGCTCTCCCCGCCGACTGGGACCCCTACGCCGCCACCCTCTAAGCCCCCGCGAGTCCCGCTCTCAGGCAACTGAATGTCGAGTTCCGAACTCGACACATGGTTGCCCCAGAGCGGGACTCGCGGTTAGTCGAGGGGAACGGTCAGCAGGGACTGGAGGTAGAAGCGCAGGGAGGCGACCAGGTCCACGGTGTCGGGGGTGGTGAGCCACTGGACCTGGAGGCCGTCCATCAGTGCGATGAAGGTGACGGTGGCCAGCTCGGGGTCGATGTCGGCCCGGAGCTGGCCCCGCTCGGCGAGGGCCCGGAAGGTGTCGCGGATGCCGGCGCGGGCCTCGTCGTAGTGGCGGCGGAAGTACTCGTGGGCCGGGTGGTCGGGGGCGACGGCCTCGGCGGCGAGGCGGGAGTAGAGGTCGACGATGCCGGGGTGGCGGACGTTGTGCGAGGCCAGGGCGAGGTAGTGGCGCAGCACCTCGAGCCCGGGCGGGGAGGAGAGCTGCTCGCGTTCGGCGTCCTCGGCGTCGCGGCGTTCGAGCACGGCGGCGAGCAGGGCCTCCTTGGTGGGGAAGTAGTACAGCAGCCCGGCGTGGGACATGCCGACCCGCTTGGCGATCTCCCGCATCGACGCCCCGTGGTAGCCGACCTCGCCGTAGGCGGCGGCCGCCGCGGAGAGGATGTCCTCCCGGCGGATCCGGCCCTTCAGGTAGCCCCCGGTGTCGACGGCGCGCATGAATCCATCATGCCGCAGCCGGAAAGGCACAAACGGCGTGATAGAACGAACAAACAAGTTGTGCGAACGAGCGGGGAGGTGGAAACATCCCAGGGGTGCGGGGAAACGAGCGTCAGCGGGTGATCGTCGAGCGGCTCAAGGGCGCTCAACAGGTCACCGTGGCTGAGCTGGCTGAGGTGACGGGCGCGTCGGAGATGACCGTGCGGCGCGACCTGGACGTGTTGGCGGCGCACGGCGTGCTGCGCCGCGTGCACGGTGGCGCGGTGCCGGCGACACCATCCGGGGTGGAGCCGCCGTTCGCGGCCCGCGCGGTGTCGGCACCGGCGGCCAAGAAGGCGATCGCCCGGGCTGCGGTGGAACTGATCCGGGACGGCGAGACGATCGTGCTGGACAGTGGCACGACGGCGCTGGAGGTGGCCCGGCTGCTGCGCGACCGTGCGGTAACGGTGATGCCGTTATCTCTGCACGCGGTCACCGAACTCCTTGACGCGCCAAGGGTTCGGCTGCTGGTCCCGGGCGGTGAGCCGAGGCCGGGCGAGCTGGCCATGGTCGGACCGCTCACGCTGGCGTCGTTGCAGAAGCTGCGGTTCGACGTCGCGGTGCTCAGCCCCTGCGCGTTCGACCTGGAGGCCGGCCTCACCGCCTTCGATCTGCACGACGCCGAGGTCAAGCAGCAGGCCCTCGCGGTGTCAGCCCGCAGTGTCGTGCTGGTGGACGGCGCGAAGTGGGACCGCGCTGCGCTGGCCCACGTCTGCGCCGCCGACCGCCCCGACGTCGTCGTCACGGACCCGACCGCCCCCGAAGACCAGCGCCGCGCGCTGGCCGACCGCGGCGTGCTGGTGCACGTCGTCGCCGAGGAGCCGCAATGAGCGACCGCCTGACTTCCCCGCCCCGCACCGCCCGGTTCGCCACCTTCCTCATCTTCTGCCTCAACGGTTTCGGCCTCGGCATGTGGCTGGTGCACCTGCCCAACGTCGAGCACAACATCGGCGTCCCGCACAGCGTGCTGGGCCTGCTGCTGCTGGTGCTGGGCGGCGCGGCCCTGATCGGCATGCAGGTGGTCGGCCCGCTGGTGGACCGGATCGGCCCGCGCCGGCTCACCCCGGCCGCCGCGGCGGCGTTCGGGCTCTCGCTGACCGTGCCCGGCTGGCTGACGTCGTGGTGGTCGCTGGGCCTGATCCTGATCGTGATGGGCTTCGCCAACGGCGCGCTGGACGTGTCGATGAATGCCCACGCCGTGGTGGTGGAACGGGGTTACGACCGGCCGATCATGGCGGCGTTCCACGCGATGTGGTCGATCGGCGGCGCGTTCGCCGCGCTGATCGGCGCGGTGGTGCTGAACGCCAACGTGCCCACCGGCCTCACAATGACCATCACCGGACTGTTCGTCGCCGCGCTGTCACTGGTCGCCCTGCGGTTCACCATCGACGCCGACCACCACGGCCGCACCGAGGAAACCGTTGACACGGAAGCGAAGCCGGCCCCGCCGAAGAGCCTGGTGTGGATTCTCGGCGGCCTGGCGCTGGCGCTGATGCTGGCCGAGGGCGTGGCCAACGACTGGGCCGCGCTGGAGCTCAAGGGCATCCTCAACGCCTCGGCCAGCGAGGCCGCGCTCGGCTACGGCGCGTTCGCGGTGGCGATGACCATCGGCCGGTTCGCCACCGACCGGGTCGCCGCGGCGATCGGCGCGACCCGGGTCGTCCGCTACGGCGCGGCCATCGCCGCCATCGGGCTGACCGTGGCGTCGGTCAGCCCGTGGATTCCGTTGGCGCTGGTGGGATGGGCGCTGTTCGGCATCGGACTGGCCGGCGGCGTGCCGCAGCTGTTCACCGCCGCCGGCAACCTCGACCACCGCTCGGCCGGGGCCCTGATGGCCCGGGTCGTCGGCCTCGGCTACGTCGGCCTGCTGGCCGGGCCGGCCGTCATCGGCGGCCTGACCCGGCTGATGCCGCTCAACGTGGCCTTCGCGCTGCCGATCATCCTCTGCGTGCTGACCGTGGTGTTCGCCTCCGCGCTCAATCCCCGCGAGGAGAAGGAACTCGTCGGTCAGCGGCCGATGCGGAACGTGTAGTCCAGCCGGCGCCAGCCGCCCGTCACCTCGCGTCCGGCGGGCGGCGCGCCCTCGGCCACCGGGAAGTCCACGATCAGCCCGTCCTTGACGCCGAACACCGTGTCGGAGTCCAGGTACCGCCCGCCCTTCACGAACAGCTGGGTGACCAGCTTGTGGTGGCCGGGCGCCATGATCATGAAGTGCACGTGCGGGGCCCGGTACGGATGCCGGTTGGTGCCGCCCAGCATCTGCCCCACCGGACCGTCCTCCGGCACCGGGTACTCCTTGGGCAGGATGGTCCAGAACTCCAACCTGCCCTGGTCGTCGGCGACGAACCGGGCCCGCAGCACCGGGCCGTCCAGGTCGGGCAGCTGCACGTCGTAGAAGCCGTCCTTGTTGGACTGCCAGACGTCCACCACCGCGCCCGGCACCGGGGTCCCGTCCACGTCGGTGATCGCCGTCGACACCCACAGCGGCTCGCCGTCCAGCCCGCCGGAGATGTCCGCGCCGTGCTCCATGGCCGGCGGACCCTCCACGTAGAACGGCCCGAGCACCGCCGACGGCGTGGTCAGCGGGCTGCGTGAGTTGGTCAGGGCGTCCACAATGGACGAAACGCCGAGCGTGTCCGACAGCAGCACGAACTCCTTGCGCTTGTCGTCGCTGATCTGCCCGGTGCGGGTGAGGAAGTCGATGGCGAACAGCCACTCCTCCTCGGTGAGGTCGTTGTGCACGGCGAAGTGGTGCAGGTGCCGCACCAGGTCGGTGAGCAGCCGCTTGAGCCGCGGGTCCGGGGTCTCGTCGAAGCTGCCGATCACCTGTGCGGTCAGGGCGCTCAGCTCCGGCGCGCCCTCGGGCCGCCGGCCCTCCCAGGCTGCGCGCAGCACTGTCGCCGGCTCGATTCCGTCCAAAGAGGACTCAGTCAAGCCCAGTTCCCGCAACGAGGTCGGACCACCGAGCGAGACCACGAGGTCGAACACCGCCGCTGCGGCGTCCGGCACGTCCAACACCTCGGCCACGCGGGCCAGCGCCGCCGGCGCCTCTTTTTCCATATAGGCCATGACCTGCGGCAGCATCACGGTGTGGGTCTCGGCGTGCGGCAGGTCGAACTGGCCGCCGAGCAGGTGGCACAGCCTGTGGTGCAGGCCCATGCTCACCGACAGGCAGGTGCCGGCGAGCCACGCCGACTCCAGCAGCTCGGCCCGCGCGTCCACATCGGACGGATTCGCGGCGACCAGCGGCAGCGCGTGCGTGATGCTCCGGATCGCTTGCAGCGCAACGGCATCGACCTGGGGGTTGGCCTCGGGGGAGTAGAGCGCCTCGACCGCGTGCGCCAGGGCGTTGATCCCGCTGGTCACCGTGGTCGGTACCGGCAGGCCCAGCGTGAGGTCCACGTCGTAGATCACGGTCTCCGGCAGCACGTCCGGCGACCGGCGGGTGGTCTTGCGGCCGTTCTCGGTCTCGCCGAGCACCGGCGTCACCTCGGAGCCGGCATAGGTCGTGGGCAGGATCACCTGCGGCACACCGGTTCGGGCCGCCAGCGCCTTGGCCAGCCCGGTGGTGGAGCCGCCGCCGACCGCGACCACGCAGTCAGCGGCGGCCGACTTCAACACGTCCAGCGCCTGCGCGGTCACCTCGACGGGGGTGTGCATGCGGGCCCCGTCGAACTGTGCGACGACCAGCTCACCGAGCGCCGCGGCGACCCGCTCGGCGTGCCGCGGCCGGGCCAGCAGCAGCACCCGGGAACCGCCGACGCGCCGCACCTCCTCGGCGACCGCGGCGACCGTGCCGGCGCCGAAGACGACCCTGGTGGGACTGGGGGAGTGCACGAAACCGCGCGTCATGGTTCAGCCTCGGATCTGGTCGTGCAGCGCGGACAGCAGCTCGCGCAGCAGGTTGATGGTCATCTCGTCGGTGACGTTGCCGCCGTCGTCGAACCGCTGGGCCACGCCGAACACCATCACCTCCGGCTTGGCGACGACGTGCGAGTGGGTCGCGAGCAGCATCTGACGCAGCGAGAGCAGACCCCGGACGCCGCCGAACGCGCCCGGCGACGAGCTCATGACGGCGACGTGCTTGTGCCGCAGCACCGAGTCGGCCGCCGGCCGTGAGGCCCAGTCCAGCAGGTCCTTCAGGCCGCCGGGAATGGAGTAGTTGTACTCCGGGCTGGCGATGAGCAGCCCGTCCGCGTCGGCGACGGCCTGTCGCAGCCGGGTCACCGACTCCGGCCGGCTCTCCTCGTTGTCCAGGTCCTGGTTGTAGTGCGGCAGGTCCGCGAGCCCTTCGTACCGGGAGACGGTCATCCCGGCCGGCGCGTGCTTCTGCGCGTTGCGCAGCAGCGCCGTGTTGAACGAGCCGGCGCGCAGGCTGCCGGAGATGCCGAGAATGTTCAGGTCGGTCAACGGGGGCTCCTCACGGTTCGACAAGGTCCACTTAAACGCTATCGGGACCCCGGTGCCAGCCCGCATCCCGCGGTCGACCCATTCGGAAAGTTTCGGTGTCCTGGGTCACTCCCGGGTCGCGCGGACCCGCCAGCAGGCCAGTTCCGCTCGGTCGCGCGGCGCCACGTCGGCCGCCTCGAACAGCGCCACCATCGTCGCGCCGGCCGCCACCAGCGTCGTCTCCTCGAACTCGGTGATGATCCATCCGTTGTCGGACAACGGTTTGCGCACGTCCTGTTCGGACAGTGGGAACGGCGACGGCAGGCCGTCGAACAGTCGGTCGGAGAAGGTGATCAGGTGCAGCACGGCGTCCCGGCGGGTGGCCCGGTGCAGCGCCTGGAGGTGGCGGATCCGGTCGTTCCCGACCAGGCAGTGGAACAGCGAACAGCTCAGCACCGTGTCGAAGGAGGCGGGGAATTCGCCGAGGTCGGCCGCGTCGGCCACGGCGAAGCGGACGCCGCTGTCCGGAAAGCGCTGGCGGGCCTGGGCGATCGCGGTCGGGCTGCAGTCGACGGCGGTGACGGTCAGTCCCCGGCTCTCGAGGTGAACGGCGTTGTCGCCGAGGCCGCAGCCGACGTCGAGCACGTCGCCGCGGTAGTCGAGGTCGGCGATCGCCGGCTGCGGTTGCCCGATGTCCCAGGGGATGCCGTTGTGCTTGAGGCCGGCGGCCAGCGGGGCGCCGCGGTAGAAGGCGTCGAAGTCGTTGCGCATGCCACCCAGTCTGCGTTCGCGCCGGCGTCGGGGCCTAGGGAGACGGCGTATTCCGGCGTTAGTCTGCTCGATGTGACGGAATCAGTCGTCCTGGACGACATGGATCGCGGACTCCTGCACGCGTTGCAGCTCGACGGCCGGGTTCCGTTCGCCCGGGTCGCCGACGTGCTGGGCGTGTCGGAGACGACCGTCGCCCGCCGGTACAAGCGGCTTCGGTCCGTCGCTTCGCTGCGGGTGGTCGGCGTGGTCAACGGCGTGCTGTTCGGGCGGACGGCATGGACGCTGCGCCTGCGCTGCACGCCCGATGTCGGATTGCCGCTGGCCAAGGCCTTGGCGAAGCGGTCGGATGTGTCGTGGGTGCACGTGATGTCCGGTGGTGCGGAGATCTCGTGCCACGCCCAGTTGCCGCAGGGTGAGGAATCGGTGCTGCTGGAGAAGCTGCCGCGGGCCGGCCGGGTGCTGGATGTCAGCGCGCATTCCGTGTTGCACGCCTTCACGTTGCCGCCCGACTGGTCCGGTCTGCGATGGTTGTCCGACGATCAGGTGGGGCGGCTGCGACCGGAGGAACCGAGGAGTGCTCGGGTTGAAGTCGACGCCGCCGACCGGGCGTTGTTGGAGCTGCTTGCGGTTGACGGCCGCGTGCCGTATGCGGAACTCGCGGCGCGGACCCGGCTGTCCGAGTCGACCGTGCGCCGGCGGCTGGATCTGCTGCGGCACAACGGTGTCGTTTCGTACCAAGTGGACATTCCGGCGAACTTGCTGGGCTACGGCACGCAGGCCCGGCTGTGGCTGACCGTGCCGCCGCATGCGTTGACCGAGGTCGGTCGGCGGTTGGCCGACCACGAGGAGACGTCCTTCGTGGCGGCCACCACCGGGCCGACGAACCTGGTCGCCGTGGTGGCATGTCGGGACAGCGCCGGGCTTTACCGGTACCTGACCGAGAGTGTCGGGCCACTGCGGGAGATCACGTCACTGGAGACGGCGGTTCTGATGCGCACCGTCAAGCAGGGTTAGCGCCGCTCGCTTGGCCTGGTGGGCCGGTTCGACGGTGCCGCCGATGGCCGCCATGGTGATCGCCCCCTCGGCCAGCAGGGTGATCTGGTCGCCGAGCTCGTCGTCGCCGGCCAGGTCCCGGATCAGCTGCCGGAACGCTTCCTTGTGCCGGCGGGCGATGCCGGCGACGGCGTCCGAGGTGCCGCCCAGCTCGCCGAAGGAGTTCACGAAGGCGCAGCCGCGGAAGTCGGGCTCGGCGAACCACTCCGCCAGCCAGTCGAAGACGGCGAGCACCGTGCCGGCCTTGCCGGCGTGTTCCCGGACCGAGGCCAGCCAGCGCTCGTCGCGGGCGGTCAGGTAGTCCAGCACGAGCCGGTCCTTGGACGGGAACAGCTGGTAGAGCCGCTTGAGCGAGACGCCGGCGGCGGCCCGCACCTGGTCCATGCCGACCTGCTGCACCCCCCGCTCGTAGAACAGCGTCTCGGCCGCGGCCAGCACCTCGGCTTGTTCGATCATGTCCGCCCCTTGCGTGGAGAACCAACGTTCTCCTACTGTAGCTCGGAGAACGACCGTTCTCTAGCGACAGGAGACGACCATGGCCGAGCAACGCCCGCCGCTGCCGCCGTTCACCGAGGAGACCGCCCGGGCCAAGGTGCAGGCGGCCGAGGACGCGTGGAACAGCCGTGACCCCGAGCGGGTGGCGCTCGCGTACACCGAGGACTCGGAGTGGCGCAACCGGGACGTGTTCCTCAAGGGGCGGGACGAGATCCGGGAGTTCCTGCGCCAGAAGTGGGCCCGGGAGCAGGACTACAAGCTGCGCAAGGAGCTCTGGGCGTTCACCGGCAACCGGATCGCGGTGCGCTTCGAGTACGAGTCCCGCGACGCCGACGGGCAGTGGTGGCGCAGCTACGGCAACGAGCAGTGGGAGTTCGACGAGAACGGCCTGATGGCCCGCCGCTACGCCAGCATCAACGACCTGAAGATCACTTCAGGCGAGCGCCGGCTCGCTCTGTAGTGTCGCAGGCATGACCTCGGCGCGTGCATCCGTGATGAAGGGCCTGGACGACGTCCGGCCCGGTCTCGAAGACCTGTACCGGGAGCTGCACGCCCACCCGGAGTTGGCCTTCGAGGAGCACCGCACCGCGGCCGAGGTCGCCCGGCGGGCTGCGGCGGCCGGCTGCGAGGTCACCGCCGGCGTCGGCCGCACCGGCGTGGTCGCCTTGCTGCGCAACGGATCCGGGCCGACCGTGCTGTTGCGGGCCGATATGGACGCGCTGCCGGTGCAGGAGCAGACCGACCTGCCGTACCGGTCCACCGTCGACGGCGTCATGCACGCCTGCGGGCACGACATGCACACCGTCTGCCTGCTCGGGGCGCTCGACCTGCTGGCCCGCGGCCGGGACCAGTGGTCGGGCACCGTGTTGGCCGTGTTCCAGCCGGCTGAGGAGATGGCCGCCGGGGCCAAGGCCATGGTCGACGACGGGCTGTACGAGCGGTTCGGCCGGCCCGATGTCACCCTCGGCCAGCACCTCGCCCCCATTCCCGCCGGCTGGCTCGGCTGCCATCCCGGGCCCGCGTTCGCCGCCACCGACAGCATCGACGTGCGGCTGCACGGCAAGGGCGGGCACGGTTCGCGGCCCGAGACCACCGTCGACCCGGTGGTCATGGCCGCGTCCACCGTGCTGCGGCTGCAGACCGTCGTGTCGCGGGAGGTCGCCGCCAAGGAGTCCGTCGTCGTCACCGTCGGCTCCATCCACGGCGGCACCAAGGACAACATCATCCCCGACCACGTCGACCTGGCCCTGAACGTGCGGACCTTCGACGTCCAGGTGCGGGACCGGGTGCTCGCCGCCATCGAGCGCATCATCCGGGGTGAGGCCACCGCCGCCGGCGCGCCCCGGGAGCCCGAGCTCACCTTCCACAGCGCCTTCCCCGTGCTGGTCAACGACGACGCCGCCATGGCTCGCACCAAGGCCGCCCTCGACGAGGCCTTCCCCATGATCATCGACCCCGGTCCGGTCACCGGCAGCGAGGACTTCGGCCACTTCGGCACCGCCGCCGGCGTGCCCACCGTCTACTGGCTGTTCGGCGGCGAGGACCAGGAGCGCTTCGTCACGGCGTACAGCGGCGGCACCTTCGAGCGGGACATCCCCTCCAACCACTCGCCCCACTTCGCCCCGCTGCTCCAGCCCACCCTGGACGGCGGCGTCACTGCCCTGGTCACCGCCGCCCTCGCCTGGCTGGGCCCGGGTTCGGCAGCCAGCTAACCGCCGGCACCCTCCCCACCGGTCCACCTCCCCGGTTCGCCACCTGAGTGGCTCACTTGGTCCTGGAAGTCACGTGAGCCACTCACATGGCGTCGGCCGGCGGCTCGGGAAGTCAAGCGAGCCACTCAGGTGTGCCCAACCCCACACGTGAGCCACTCACATGCCTCCAGGTGTGACTCCGGCCCGCAAGTGAGCCACTCAGGTGGGCTCCAGAAGTCACGTGAGCCACTCAGATGGGGACGGTCGGGGGGAGTGGTGGTGGGGCGGCCCCGGCCGGGCCAGTGAATGCCGGGGGCGTCACGGGACCTGGGAGTGGTGGGCCGGCGCGGCCGGCTCCGGCGTCGGCTCCTGCTGCCTTGGTTCCCCCAGGGCAACCTTGATCCGGCCGTCGGGCAGCATCACCCAGCGCAGGCCACTGGCCGCGGCCAGCTGGTCGAAGATCGGAGTGCCTGTCGACATCAGCGTGACTCCCTCCCCGGTGCTGATGTCTGCCTACCAAACTCCGGGGCGGCGGGAGGACGAATCTACCCCGGCGGGGGTAACCCGATCAGGCTCTTTCCACTCGCCAGTACTGTCGGGCGGCCGGGGCGGCCACCGGGGCGGACTCGGCGAACTCCTTGAAGCGCAGCAGGATGCCGGCGGCGGTGCTGTCGGCGTCGGCGCGCAGGGCGAGCCTGGTGGTGTGGGTGTCGACGTACTGGAACGTGACGCGGCCACCGGGCCACGCCACCAGCTCGTCCTGCCGCCGTACGGTCACCGGACGCGGCGAGGAGTTGTAGCTGGTCCACAGCTCGAAGGCGGTGCGCAGCGGCACCGCGAGCTCGACCGTCTCCTCGAAGGTGTTCATCTGGGGTGCTTCCTTTTCGCTCTAGCCGGCCGAGGAGTCGACCAGCCAGTCCGGCGCCCGGGCACCGCCCTCACGACAGGCCGTCAGCAGATCGGTGGTCCACAGCAGCAGGTGCATCAGCGCGACGGTGTCCTCCTCGGGGTCCTGCCGGTCGAACACCAGGTCGAGCTGGATGTCGGCGGCCTGCTCGTCGGAGTTCACCAGGGCCATCACCGCGCGAAAGCTGGCCCGCAGCGGCGGGTCGATGTCGTCGATGGGGATCTCGTTGCCCTCGGTGTCGCCCAGCTGCATCTTGATCGGCGCGTCGGTGCCGACCTGCACACACAGGGACTTCAGCATGTCGGCCGAGGCGTCGGCCAGCACGTCGGCGGCCTGGCGCGGGCCGCGGTCGGCGGCGCGGTAGACCGCCGTCAGCGCCTCGAGTGCGCCATCCGGATCCGACGCCTGCATGCGATCCACGGCCGTTCGGACCAGCAGCCGCACTGTCCCGTCCCGATGCTCGTCCATCCGTCCTCCCCTCCATCAGGCACAGGGATTACCCGTTCCGGTTGATCTCAATCCTCCGTCCGCCAGAACTGGGGATTTTGTTGGATCAACCACCGGTGGATGTCCCGGAGGGCGTCGTGCACCTGCGTGTATGCCTCGTAACGCGCCGGATCGGGCCCGGGTTCGACGGTGCGCCGGACGGCGACGGTGGCCTCGGCGGCGGTCTCGGCATCCGGGAACAGGCCGGCCCCGACCGCGCCGAGCAGGGCGGCCCCGAGCGCGGCGCTGTCGTGCACCTTGAGCTGCTGGATCGGCCGCCGCAGCACGTCGGCGAAGATCTGCGCCCACAGGTCGCTGCGCGCCCCGCCGCCGCACAGGGCGAGCGAGGGAATGGGCTGGTCGCAGGCTTTCTCCACGGCATCGAGCACGTGCCGGCCGGACATGGCCACGCCCTCCAGCACGGCCCGGGACAGGTCGGCCCGGGTGGTGGCCGAGCTCACGTTCAGGAAGCTGGCCCGGGCCTCGGCGTCCCAGATCGGGGCCCGCTCGCCGGACAGGTACGGCGTGAAGATCACGCCCGGCGTGCCCTCGGCGGCGTCGGCGAAGACCTCGGGGATGCTGAGCTCGCTCACCCGGCTCCACCACCGGACGGCGTCGCCGGCGGCCTGGGTGGGGCCGGCGTGCACGTACACGTCGTTTCGGGGTGGGAACGTGACGACCCCTTGCGTCGGCACGTGGACGTCCGACGCCCCGGCCACCACCAGCGAGGTGCCGACGGAGATCATGCCCCGGCCGGGCCGGGTGGTGGCGGCCCCGAAGACCGCGCCGAAGGCGTCCATGGTGCCGACGACCAGATCAGCGCCGAGGTCGCCGACGTGACCGAGCACGGCCTCGGGCGGCCGGATCTCGGGGAGTTTGTCGTTGAGGCCGTTGGTCACGCCGACGGCCTCGGGAATGTATCCATCGGCCCCGGCGACGCGGACGCCGGAGAGCGGATCGGTGGCGACCCGGCCGGTGAGCTTGGCGGCGACGAAGTCCTTCGGGCTCAGGATCCAGCGGGCCGCCCGCCAGGCGTCGGGGTCGGTGCGGGCGAACCACTCGGCCCGTGCGCCGACGAACGAGGCGTCCAGCACGACCGGCGCGCCCCAGATGCGGAGCTTGTCCGCTTCGGTGAACCGGCCGTCGAGTTCACGGGCGATGGCCGCGCAGCGCTGGTCCTGCCAGATGATCGCCGACGTGAGCGGGTTCAGGTGCTCGTCGACCAGGACGTGGGTGTTGACCTGGCTCACGATGCCGGCCGCCCGGACCTGGTGCCCGCGGGCCACGGCGTCGAGGCCTTCGCGGACGCCGCGCCACCAGTCGCCGGCGTCCTGCTCGGCCCAGCCGGGACGGGGCCGGTGGGTCGGGTAGGCGGTGGCGTGGGTGGCCAGCGGCTCGCCGTCGAGGCCGAAGGCCGCCACCTTGACCGCGGTCGTGCCGACGTCGATTCCGAGCATCACTTCCCGCACCCAGCGGACCCTATAGGCCGCTTATCGGCCGGCGACCGCCTTGGTCCGCATCAGGAAGTCGGACAGGTAGCTGTCGTGGGGCAGGCCGGGGCGGAAGTGGTGGGTGGGGACGTCGCCGAGGTAGACGTTGGCGATGGTGGGCTCCGCGAGCAGGTCGGTGATCAGCTCGTCGTCCTGGGTCATCGCCGTCAGGACGAGGGTGTCGCGCAGCGGACCCAGGCCGTCGGCGCGGCTCCAGGGGGCGATCCAGGCGCACGGGAAGGGCAGTTCGGCGGCCAGCTGTGGGGCGGTGGCCGACGGCAGCAGGTGCAGGGCCGGGCGGATGACCGCCGAGCCGTCGCCGAGGTCGGTGACCAGTTGGTCGGCGCCGAGCAGGGGTTGGGTGCCGACCGCCCGACGGGCCAGGTGGTTGCGGAGGGCCAGGGCCGCGCCGAGGGGGTAGCGGGGGAGGACCGAATCGGGCAGGGCGGCCAGCTTGGATGCCAGGGCGTCGGCCAGGGGAGCGGGATCGCCCTCGACGAGGATGCCGGTGGCGTTGATGCAGCCGACGCCGCCGTGATGGGCGATGGAAGAGACGATGGTGTCGAGGTCCGGTGCCGAGTCGGCGGCGACGAGGACCTTGGAACGGCCCGGGCCCTGGGGGAGTACTCGGGGATTCGCGCCGTACTTGGCGATTACCTCGTCGCCGCCGTAGACGAGGGCGAGGTCGGCGCAGCGGAGCAGTTCGTCGGCGACGTCGTGGTCGCACGGGAGGAGCGCGACCTGGTCGGAACCGAAGCCGGCGGCGCGTAGTGCGGTGACGAGGCGGTGCGGGGTGAGGGGTTCCCGGCGAGAGGGCCGCACGGCGACGCGGTAGCCGAGGGCAAGCGCTTGCAGCCACAGGGAATGCACGGCGGGGTGGTTGCCGGCGGCATGGACGGCGAAGACGTTGCCACGCCTGGTCCACACGGCACCACCGTCCACAGTGGTCCCGATCGGGCGGCCCTGACCGGCGGCCTCGTGGGCGGTGGCGCAGGCCTCGGCGATGGTGTCCACGGCGAAACGGATGTCTGGCACGGGTAGGCCCGAGACTCGTGCCACCAGGTCGACGTACGCGTCGGAGTCCTTGGCGAACAAGGAACCCGCGGCGGTCAGGGCGGCGAGGCGGTCGGGCAGGGGTAACGGGGAAGCCTTGTGCAGGGCGGACATCACGCGGGTGACGAACAACCGGGGCACGAGGCTGACGGAGGCGACCGCGATGCCGGTGACGTCGGTGACGGTGAGCTGCTTGCGCGCCCGGTAAGGGCCGGCGGGACCCAGAGCGTCCACAGTGAACATCGCTAGTACACGCCCTCGATGACGGTCTCGTCGCCGAACACCTGAACCGGGGCCAGATCGGCCAGGGAATCGCCGGGCTGGCCGGGTGGCGCGGGCACGCGGATGGCGGTGTCCCGTTCGAGATTGTTGGGCAGCAGCATGGACTTGCTGACGTGGCTGGTGACGACTTGGCCCCGCGTCCCGTAGGGCACCTGGTCTAGGGTGTCGGGATCGACGACGCGGAAGGTGATGTGCGGGCCGAAGCCGTCGAAGGTGGGCAGCTCGGTGTCGCCGAGCCGCTGGTTGGCGCCGCCCATGATCATGGTGCTGCCGTACACGCCGTGCAGCGGGATGCCGGGGAACACCTCGGTGCGGAACAGGTCGTGGGTGTCGGCGTCGAGGTGAGCCCCGCCCCACATGATCAGCTTGACGTTCTTGGTGATCAGCGCCAGCAGGTCGTCCCGGCGGGCCAGCCGCTCCAGCATCGGCGGCGTGGTCATCAGCACGCCGATCTCCTGGCTGCGCAACACATGCGCGGACTGTTCGACCAGATGCTCGATGTACGCGTCGGCCTGGGCCGGCTGCCCGGACGCGATGAGTTTGCGGACCCAGCGGGGATCCATGTCGATGGTGAACATCAGGCCCCGGCGGGCCCGCGCCACCAGGCCGACGAAGTGCCCGACGGCGTGCGGGCCGGTGGGCATGATGCCCAGCCAGTTCAGGCCGAGCGGCACCCGGAGCCGGTCCAGCGGCTCCAGCATGTGGGTGATC
Source organism: Kutzneria sp. CA-103260 (assembly GCF_018263855.1). Taxonomy (GTDB): domain Bacteria; phylum Actinomycetota; class Actinomycetes; order Mycobacteriales; family Pseudonocardiaceae; genus Kutzneria. The sequence continues at coordinate 984,806 of NZ_CP073318.1, forward strand.
ATCCGCTGCACCCAGTCGTCCAGGAACACCACCCGCTTGGGCGCGCCGGTGGTGCCGCCGCTGTCGTACACGCCGACGACATCGGCGTTCTCCCCGTAGCCACGGGGAATCAGGTGCTCGGCCCGGACGTCCCGCAGCTCGTCGACGATGTTGGGGAACAGCCGGAGGTCGTCGACCGAGCGCACCTCCTGGCGCGGGTCGAAGCCCAGCCGCCGCGCCTGGGCGAGCCAGAACGGCGACCCCGTCGCGGGATCGAAGTGCCACCGCATGGCGGCGCGGATGAACTCGTCAGGATCCTGGCTCTCCAGCACGGATTGAACATAACCCGATGTCAGCGGCCGGGTAGTCCGTCATCCGGGTGGACGGCCGGCGCCTGCAACTTGCAGCGATCGCCGCCGACCGGGGGCACGTTCCGGTCGGCGACGAGCGGACGCTGCCGTTCGGGCCAAGGGATCTGCTACGAGAGCGTGACCAGAACGTCCGTGCGGTTGTCGGGCTGTCCGCTGTTGGCCCTGGCGAACACGGAGACGAAGCACGGGCCGGCGGCGGCCATGCCGTGGAAGTCGCCGAGGTAGTACGAGCCGTCGTTGACCACCGGCGCGGACGTGATGTCGAACGGTCCGGCCAACTTGGTGGTGTGCCAGGAGGTTCCGTTGCCGGAGGTGGCCTGCCAGTAGCTGGTGCCGGTGCTGTCGAGCTGGTAGTAGGTCACGCCGGTCACGCCGTCGGAGTTGACCGCCACGGCCGGCATGAACTGCTGCGCCGGGGAGGAGCCGACCGGAACCGGGGTGGACCAGGTGGCGCCGCCGTCGGTGGAGGAGGCCAGCACGGTGCCGTTGTGGTCACCGGCGAACTGCGAACCCTCCCACACGGCCCGGAGTTCGCCGTGCGGGCCGGCCGCCAGCTGCCCGAAGATGTCGCGCCCGTCGCGGATGTTCTTGCCGCCCGGCGCGGTGGTGGCGGCCGACTTGGTCGCCCCGACGACGACCGGCGCGGACCAGGTCTCGCCGTGGTCGTCGGAGCGGATCGACCGCCAGGACTGGTCGTAGGAGACGCCGTCCGGCTTCAGTTGGTAGTACTGGAAGAACGCCACCAGGTGGCCCTGGGCGGTGGCCAGCCGGATGCCGGAGACGCCGTTGCCGGCGCCGAAGTCGGCGACCTTGCGCGGCGCGCCCCAGGTCGCCCCGCCGTCGCCGCTGTGGGCCAGGTAGATCGGCCCGGTGCCGTCGGTCAGGTTGATCCGGTCCCACGCCACGTAGACGTCCTTGCCGGTGGTGTAGACGGCCGGCAGGTCGTTCCAGATGTTCGCGGTGTCCCCGGTGCCCTCGCGGATGATCGTGGTCGGCGCGCCCCAGGTGCGGCCGCCGTCGCCGGACTTGACCACCAGCAGCGCGTGATCACCCTGCGCCGTGGTGGTGTTCATGCTCAGCGAGACCAGGAAGACCATGCCGTTGGGGGCGATGCTCACCTGCGTGTCGGTGGCGCGGTCGAAGGCGCCGCCGGCGCATGTGGACACCGCCGGCGTGGCCCGGGTCCAGGTGCGGCCGCCGTCGAAGGTGGCCGCGGTGACCAGGCCGTGGCCGCCGACGCCGGACCAGCGGTCGGTCTGCCAGGCCGAGACCATGTGGGACGGATTGCGTGGGTCGACCGCGATGTCCGGCTGAACCTCGGCGTTGGGGTAGTTGGCGCCGACGGGGTCCTTGTGGTCGCAGCCGGCCGGGTAGGGGCTGGGCGCGGAGATCTGGGTGACGGTGGACGTGGTGTCGGCATGGGCGGCCGGGGCCAGCGCCAGTACGCCGGCAACCGCCGTGACCAGGTACTTTTTCATGTAGTTCCCCCCTGCTCGATGGCGGTGGGGACCCTAACCCGGCGGCCGCTCGTCCAGGAAGAAAAGCGCCAATCCGGTCACGATCAGAAAATTCGCACCCCAGGCCGCCATGTTCCCGAGCAGCTCCGTGACGAGCGCCCCGACACCCGCGCCGACGAGGAAGCACAGCACCACCAGGCCGAAGGTGCGGGCCTGCTGGGCCGCGCCGGCGTCGCGCCGGAAGACCGCCCGGTAGGTGGCGCGGGCCGCGGTGCGCAGGTTGCCGGTGGTCATCGTGGTGTTCACCGACCACTCTTGCACCGTGCCGAAGGTGGCGTTCTGCAGCGCCGCCACGAACGCCACCGCCAGCACCACGGCACTGCTCGCGAACCAGGTCGGGGTCGCCCCGACCACCAGCAGCACGGCGATCTCGATCACCAGCGCCACCCGCACCGGCCGCCGCACGACCGGGGCGACGCGGGGATGGGTCAACGTCTCCGCCGCGGCCACGCCCAGCACGAAGGCGATCAGCGGCGGGACGTGGGCCAGCGCCCCGGCCACGTCACCACGGGCCGCGTCGACCCCGAGCAGCACCACGTTGCCGGTCTGGGCGTTGGCGAACACGCCGCCGTGGGCCACGAACGTGAACGCGTCCAGATAGCCCCCGGCCACGCCGAGCAGCATGATCAGCCGAAGCGTCTTGGCAGTGATGACCTCCACGCCCCCAGAGTCTGCCGCACCCCTCCGCCACCCGCCCCACCATGATCAAAGCTCAATTCCTCTCGTTGGACGAGAGGAATGCCCCTTTCCAAGCGTTGAGGCGTTGACGGGGGAGGGGAGCGGGGGTATTAGGGGTGGCGGGCGCTTGCTCGGCCGGAGAAGTGGAGGTAGGGGGAGCCGTCGGCCAGTTGGTAGAAGCTGACGGGTAGCCAGTGATCGCTGCCCGTCAGGGGCACCAGGTAGACATCGGGCTCCAGGGCCACCATGGGCAGCTCCTCGACCGGATCCGACACGTACTCGGCCAGCTTGCCCAGGGTGGTCACCCGCAGCACCGGCCGGCCGGACTCGATGACCACCTCGATCCGCTGCCCGGCCCGCTCGTAGGTGCCGACGTACTCCGTGGGCAACAGGCCCAGCGGCTCGGGCGGGGGCACGGGTTGGCGGGCCATGTCGACGCCGGCCAGTTCGGCGAAGACCTCACGGAACAGGTCCTCGTACAGATGGGGCGTGCGCCGGTTGGACAGCAGCGCCACGGCCAGCCCCTGGGACGGCAGCAGCACGAGATGCGACTGCTGCCCGATGGTGGCGCCGTCGTGTCCGATCAGCGGCTGCCCGCTCCACACCAGCCGCGCCCAGCCCAGGCCCCAGGTTTCGGCGAGCGAGTACTTGGCGTCGACCCGAACCTGCTCGACTTGCATCTGCTGGATGGACAACGGTGTCAGCAGCGAGCCGCCGTCGAGGTGCAGGCGCGCGAACGCCAGCAGGTCCGAAACGGTGGAGACGATCAGTCCGGCCGGGCCGATGGAGCGGGGCAGCTGCCACTGTCGCACCGGGACCGAGCGACCGTCCTCGAGCATGTGGCCGACGGCGGCCGAGCGGAGCAGGGCGTCCTCCGGCAGGGTGAGGGTGTCGCGCAACCCGAGAGGGTCGAACACCAGCTCCCGCATCGCGGTGTCCCACACCTGCCCGGTCACCTGCTCGACCACCCGGCCCACCAGGCTGAACCCCGAGTTGCAGTAGGACCAGGTGGCGCCGAGCGGGGAATTCTGGGCCACGTCGGCCAGCTGGGCGACGTAGCGGGCGATGCAGTCGTCGCCGCGGCCGGTGTCCACGAAGACGTCCCCGTCGATGCCACTCGTGTGGGTGAGTAGGTGACGAAGGCTCACCCGATCGGTCACATCCGGACTACCGAGACGTAGCTCCGGCAGCACCGCGGCGACCGGCTTGTCCAGATCCAGTCGGCCGTCCTGCGCCAAACGCATGACGGCGGTGGTGACGTAGACCTTGGTGATGGACCCCAGGTGGAACACCGAATCCGGCCGAACGGGCGCGCCCGTCCCGGTGTTGACCACGCCGGTGGCGACCACTTCCGTCCACTCGGGGCACGAGATCCCCAGGACGGCGCCCGGCACGCCGTGCCGCCGGGCCAGTTCGTCGAGCCTGCTCTGCCAGTGCTCCATGCGCTGCACCGGAGGGAGCATACGGACGGCGCGGGTCTCCCCGCGCCGTCCTGTCAGGTCACCCCTGATACTGAGCGAACGTCCGGGTGAAGTCCCAGGCGTTCTGCGACACACCCGAGCAGGTGTCGTCGTTCGGGTAGGCGCCGGGGCACGGCCGGTCCCGGTTGGCCGACCAGAAGGTGAACCGGCCCAGGTGGTGCTGGTTGGCGTAAGCCAGCATGGACTGTGCGTTGGCCACCGTCACGAGCTCGTTGTTGTCGGTGATGCCGTTCATCGAGGACAGTCCGCTGTGCCGGTAGGCCACGTCGTCGGTGTAGTGGTAGGCGTCCCGGACCGCCCGCTCCAGGCCGTCGGTGGCCTGCTGGGTGAGCCGGCCCATGTCCTGACCGGCCCCGCCGAAGTCGAACGGCATGATGGTCCACACGTCCACGGTCAGCCCGGAGTTGGCCGCCCGGGTGATCAGGTCGTTGCCGGGGCCGTTCTGGCCGCTGCCGATGGTCACGTAGATCGCCAGGCCGGCGTTGTTGGCCCGGATGATCTTCAGGGCGTCGACCAGGCGCTGCTGGATCGTGCCGTTGCCGTAGACGTCGCCCTCGAAGTCGAGGTCGATCGCCTTCAGGCCGTAGGTGTTGATCACCTTCTGGTAGGCCCCGGCCAGGTCGTTGGCGTTGTTGCAGGACGCTTCCAGCTTGTTGCCGTTGGCCCCGCCGAAGGACGGCACCACATCGCCGCCGGCCGACCGGATGGTGGTGACGGTGTTCTGGTCCACGCCACCGGTCAGCGGCCGGCCGCCGTCCCACATCGGGGTGCAGTACCCGTTGTTGAGCACGAAGGCCATGGTGAACCATTTGACGCCGGTGGCGCTCATGATGGTGCGCGGGTCCGGCGGGTTGCCCCAGCCGTTGTAGTAGTACGGCGCGACGGCCATCGCCCCGTTGGGCGGGGGCGGCGGGGGAGTGGTGCCGCCGCTGGGGGCCGTCCACTTCTGGTTGGCGGAGCCGGCGCAGTCCCAGATCTGCAACAGGGTTCCGTTGGCGGAGCTGTTGTTGCTCGCGTCCAGGCATTTGCCGAGAGCCCGGATCGTGCCGTCGGCGCCGATGGTCCACTGCTGCGCGGCGGTGCCGTTGCAGTCGTACAGCTGGACCTTGGTGCCGTTGGCCGAGTTGGCGCCGGCCACGTCCAGGCACTTGCCCAGCGCCTGGAGGCTGCCGTTGGCGCCGGTGGTCCACTGCTGGGCCGTGGTGCCGTTGCAGTCGTAGAGCTGGATCGCGGTGCCGTTGGCGTTGTTGGCGCTGGCCACGTCGACGCACTTGCCGCCGAAGCCGGTGATCGTGCCGGTGGCCGCGTGGGCCAGGCCGGGCAGCAGAGCCGCCATGGCGGCCGCGCCGGCCAGCAGCGTGACGGACTTCCTGATCATGCCACCGTCCACTTCTGGTTGGCGGAGCCGGCGCAGTCCCAGATCTGGAGCTGGTTTCCGTTGGCGGAGCTGTTGTTGGTGGCGTCCAGGCACTTGCCCAGGGCCCGGATCGTGCCGTCGCCGGGACGGGACCAGTTCTGCGCGGCGGTGCCGTTGCAGTCGTACAACTGGACCTGAGTTCCGTTGGCGGAGTTGGCGCCGGCCACGTCGAGGCACTTGCCCAGGGCGCGGATCGTGCCGTCGGAGCCGGCGGTCCACTGCTGGGCGGTGCTGCCGTTGCAGTCGTAGAGCTGCACCGCGGTGCCGTTGGCCGAGTTCCCGCCGGCGACGTCGACGCACTTGCCGCCGAGGCCGGCGATCGTGCCGCCGGTGGGCGGGGGCGGATTGGTGCCGCCGCCGACGAACGTGGTGGCCAGCTGCTGGCCCAGCGTCACGGCGCTGGCGTGGCTCTCGATCGGGTTCACCTTGGAGTGCGGGAACACGATGTAGGTGACGCCGCTGTCGGTGCCGCCGTTCTTGGGATCAGGGTTGATGCCCAGCGATTGCGCGGTGGCGTAAGAGGATTCGCCGATGATTCCGGTCGGGCCGGTGTCGCCGACGACCGCGTAGGTCACCTGGTTGTTGTAGATCACCGCGACCACCGCGCCGCCGTCGATGCCGGCCGTGCGGTAGTCCCAGGTGCCCGACGGGCTGGGCAGCACGATGTAGGGCAGCTTGGCCGCGTCCAGGGGCTGGTCGGTGGAGGTGTGGAAGGCGGTGTCCGGGTAGAAGCAGCAGTCGGTCTGCTCGTTGCACTGGGCGGTGCGCACGCCGTCGCAGTCGACGTCCATGTCCGCCTTGAAGAACACCGCGCCATTGGCCTGGCAGACCGGGATCGTGGCGGCCTGGCCCTCGTCAGTGGCGTACTTGCCGTTGGAGATCTGCTGGCAGTTGGTCACCTTGGCCAGCAGCTGGCTGGCCGACGGGCCGCCGGGGTCGGCCGCGAGCGCCGACGGGGCGGCGAACAGGGGCAGGGCCAACAGGAAACCGGTGAGAACGGCGAGAAGACGCTTGCGCATCAGCTGTTCACCGTCCACTTCTGGTTGGCCGAGCCGGCGCAGTCCCAGATCTGGAGCTGGTTTCCGTTGGCGGAGCTGTTGTTGGTGGCGTCCAGGCACTTGCCCAGGGCCCGGATCGTGCCGTCGCCGGGACGGGACCAGTTCTGCGCGGCGGTGCCGTTGCAGTCGTAGAGCTGGACCTTGGTGCCGTTGGTGGCGTTGGCGCCGGCCACGTCGAGGCACTTGCCCAGCGACTGGAGGCTGCCGTTCGCGCCGGCGCTCCACTGCTGCGCGGCGGTGCCGTTGCAGTCGTACATCTGCACCGGGGTTCCGTTGGCGTTGTTGGCACTCGCCACGTCCACGCACTTGCCGCCGAGGCCGGTGATAGTGCCGCCACCGCCGGGTGGCGTGGTGTTGCTGGTGGTCACGTGCACGTAGTCGACGACCAGCTTGGCCGGGAACGGCGTGTTGCCGTCGGGGTTGCCGGGCCAGTAGCCGCCGACCGCCAGGTTGAGGATGATGAAGAACGGGTGGTCGAACACCCACCGGTTGCCGCCGATGTCGGCCGGAGTCCTTGTCTCGTAGGCGTTTCCGTCCACGGACCAGGTGATGCTGTTGGGCGCCCAGTCGACCGCGAAGGTGTGGAAGCCGTCGGCGAAGGACTGGCCGCCCGGCAGCGTGTAGCCGGCGCCCACGCCGTTGGAGCCGGAGTAGCCGGGGCCGTGGATGGTGCCGTGCACCGAACCAGGCTCGAAGCCGACGTTCTCCATGATGTCGATCTCGCCGCTGGCCGGCCAGCCCACGTTCGGGTCGCCGATGTTGTCGCCCAGCATCCAGAACGCCGGCCACATGCCCTGGCCGCGCGGGATCTGCATGCGCGCCTCGAAGTGGCCGTAGGCCTGGGTGAAGCGCTGCGAGGTGTTGATGCGGGCCGAGGTGTACTGGCAGTATCCGTACCAGCAGTTGTTGTTGCCGGGGTTCTCCTTCTTGGCCGTGATCACCAAGTGCCCCTGGCCGTCCAGCGCGCCGTTGTTGGCGCCGGCGGTGTACCACTCCAGCTCGTGGTTGTTCACGTTGTCGCCGGTCTCGTACTGCCACTTGGCGCCGTCGACCGGGCTGCCGGCCGGACCGTCGAAGTCGTCGGTGAAGGTGGCGGCCGCGGGGGCGGCGGGCGCCGCCGACGCCGTCAGTCCCAAGGGGACGATCGTGGCGGCCGCGAGCACCGCGGCCAGCAGGAGGTGACGTCTTCTGCGCATGGGGGAATCTCGCCTCTCAGGGAACGTCAGTTCGCACCGCAGGAGGCGCCGGCCGAGGGCGGATCTCGGCAGAGTGCGGCGGTTTTCCTTGCAGGGCTGCGAAATCTGGGCAGGGGTGTGCGGATGTCAACGGGCGCAGGGGATCTGCCCGCCGGCTATGCCGAGTATCGGAGGTATAGACCAGATTTGGCAATGCCTGAGCGACGAGTTTGGCCAAGACTAGGAACAAGTCCCGCGACGTCAAGATCGACTAGGGCGTGGCGAAACCGCCCGGCGCGGGGTGCACGCCGGACGGTTCGCGGAAACCGTTATACGTCAGCCAGTGGTGACATGAACGTAGTCCACGACCAGCTTGGCCGGGAACTTCGTGTTGCCGTCGGGGTCGCCCGGCCAGTAGCCGCCGACCGCCAGGTTGAGGATGAGGAAGAAGCCGTGGTTGAACGCCCAGCTCTTGCCGCCCAGGTCCGCGGGCGTGCGGGTCTCGTAGACATGGCCGTCCACCGACCACTTGATGGAGTTCGGGGCCCAGTCGACGGCGTAGGTGTGGAAGCCGTCGGCGAAGACCGGGCCGTTGTAGGCCGCGCCGATGCCGTTGGAGCCGGAGTAGCCGGGACCGTGGATGGTGCCGTGCACGGTGTTCGGCTCCTTGCCGATGTTCTCCATGATGTCGACCTCGCCGCAGTTGGGCCAGCCGACGCTGCCGATGTTGGTGCCCAGCATCCAGAACGCCGGCCACATGCCCTGGCCGCGCGGGATCTGCATGCGCGCCTCGACGTGGCCGTACTGAGCGGTGAACTTGCCGGAGGTGTTCAGGCGGGCCGAGGTGTACTGGCACGGGCCGTACCAGCAGTTGTGGCCGCCTTCTTTCTTGGCCGTGATCACCAGATGGCCCTGGCCGTCCAGGGCCCCGTTGGCGGCGCCGGCCGTGTACCACTCGCGCTCGTGGTTGTTCACGTTGTCGCCGGTCTCGTACTGCCACTTGCTGCCGTCGGCGGCCGCGCCGGCCGGGCCGTTGAAGTCGTCGGTGAAGGTCGCCGTCAACTGCGGGGCCGCGCTGCTGGTAGCCCCAGATGTCATGCAGGTCAGCACCGCCGCCGCGGCGGCCACAACAGCCACGGTTATCCGGCGGGTACGGGTAAGTGACGTCATTGTCGCCTCCAGGTCGAACCGCGACGCGTCTTGGGAGGCGGCGGCGGCTCACGTGCGGTGAACCGCCCAAAACGCGACGTGCAGGGGTGCTCACACTAGCGAACGGACATAGTTCACGGCTAGATGCAAGGCGTGAGGTAAACCCCTAAAACGACGTCCCGCCCGGTGTGGGGTGCGCGCCGGGCGGGACGAGGGGAACGCGGTCAGCTGGCGTGCACGTAGTCCACGACCAGCTTGGCCGGGAACTGGGTGCCGCCGTCGGGATCGCCCGGCCAGTCACCGCCGATGGCCAGGTTGAGGATGAGGTAGAAGGGGTGGTTGAACACCCACTGCTTGCCGCTCACGTCCTGGGGTGTGCGGGTCACGTAGACCTTGCCGTCCACGGAGAACTTGATGGAGTCCTTGGCCCAGTGCACGGCGTAGGTGTGGAAGCCGTCAGCGAAGACCGGGCCGTTGAAGGGGGCGTTGAGGCCCTGCGCGCCGGAGTAGCCGGGGCCGTGGATGGAGCCGTGCACGGCGTTGGGCTCCTTGCCCACGTTCTCCATGATGTCGATCTCGCCGCAGTTGGGCCACGGGGTGTTGTTGATGTTCGTGCCCAGCATCCAGAACGCTGGCCACATGCCCTGCCCGCGCGGGATCTGCATGCGCACCTCGATGTGCCCGTACTGGGGCGAGAACTTGTCGAACGTGGTGAGCCGGGCCGAGGTGTACTGGCACGGGCCGTACCAGCAGTTGTGGCCGCCCTCCTTCTTGGCGGTGATCACCAGGTGGCCCTGGCCGTCCAGCGCCGCGTTGCGGTTGCCGTCGGTGTACCACTGGCGCTCGTGGTTGTTCACGTTGTCGCCGGTCTGGTAGTTCCACTTGCTGCCGTCGGCGGGGCTGCCGGCCGGGCCGTTGAAGTCGTCGGTGAATCCCGCTGTCACGGCCGGTGCCGCGTGGCCGGTGGTGGCCGTGGCCAGGCCGGTGAGCAGCATGGCCGCCACGGCGACCGCGATACGACGGGATCGGGCAAGTGACGTCATTGTCGCCTCCAGGTCGACTACGACCGGAGCGTAGGAGGCTCCCGGTGACACCCGCCCGGTGTGCCACCCGATCCGTCGGCCAAGACCACCCGCCCTAGCGAAAACCCCGCCGTCAGGCCACGCTGCGCGTCGACTCGCGGGGATCGCCGCCCGCGTCGAGCAGCGCCGCCACCGGAAGTGTCGCCGCGCCAACGGCCACGGCGTCCGGGCCCAGCCGGCACAGCTCGATCGAGGTCTGCTCATACGGGTGGCGCAGCGCGTGCTCGGCGGTGGCCTTCTTGACCACTTCCAGCCACGGCTCGCCCATCGCCAGCCCGGCCCAGCCGCCCATCACGATGCGCTCCGGGTTGAACAGGTTGATCAGGTTGGCGATGCCGGCCCCGAGATAGCCGGCGGTGTCGTCCAGCACCTTGGCCGCGATCTTGGAGTTGTCGGCCGCGGTCACCAGCGCGGCCAGCGCCGCCTGCTCGTCGGTGTCGACCGCGCCCCGGCCGCCGCGAGCCTTGCGGTAGCGGTCGAGGATGCCCTCCGCGCCGACGTAGGCCTCCAGGCAGCCGCGGGCTCCGCAGCGGCACTGCCGGCCGCCGTAGACGATGGTGGTGTGGCCCCACTCGCCGGCGCTGCTGCTGTAGCCGGCGTAGGTCTGGCCGTCGGTGATCACCGCCGCGCCCACCCCGGAGCCGACCAGCACGATCACCGCGTGCCGCGCGCCCCGGCCGGCGCCGAACCACATCTCGGCCTGGCCCTGGGTCTTGGCCCCGTTGTCCAGGAACAGCGGCAGCCGGATGCCCTGGTCGCGCAGCATGGACGGCAGCGGCACCGCGTCCCAGCCGATGGTCTGGGCGTGCACCAGGGTGCGGGTGCCCTTCTCCACCGTGCCGGGCACGCCGATGCCGACGCCGAGCACGCTGCTCTCGGTCACGCCGGCCGCCTCGATCACCTGGCGCAGCCCCTCGGCGGTGCGGGCCACCACTTCGGCCGGGTCCGGCTCCACCGAGTTCAGCGGCAGGTCGGCCGCGGCCAGCCGGGTCATCGACAGGTCGAACAGTTCCACCTTGAGGCCGGTCTCGCCGACGTCGATGCCGACCACGTGCGCGTACTTGGGGTCGACCCGCAGCAGCACCCGGGGCCGGCCGCCGTCGGACTCCACCAGGCCCGCCTCCACGATCAGGCGATCCTCGACCAGCTCGGCGGTCACGTTGCTGACGGTGGCCGCGGACAGGCCGGTGAGCTGGCTCAGCTCGTGCCGGCTCAGCGGCCCGTCGAAGAACAGCTTCGACAGCAGCGTGGACCTGTTGTGGCGGCGAAGATCGCGAACCGTGGTGCGCTTTGGTTCCATGGGGTGCCCATCGACGGTGGGGACGTCTGCGTGACAGGATGCCGGACCGACTAAGTTAGCGCCATAATTTAATACAGCAAGAAACCCGGTCGGGGGACCCCGGCCGACGCGGAAGTCCATGGCCTGTCTCGTCCCCGAGGCTAGCCGACGTTCGCTGTGCCGTTGCCGCGCGTGCCGCGCGGGGCGAGGTCGCTCGAACCCGGTCTCTTCCCTTGTCTCAACTCGATCGATGAACAGTGCCCAGCAGCGCGTTCCGCGCGGGCATCGATCGAGCTGAGCCTGCGGTCCAGAGACCGGCGCGACCTCGCGGATCTTGCATGCCGCTGGGTCGTTCGCCAGCATACGTTGACGGGTTCATGTGACCGAACGTCCCCTGAAGTCGACACGCTGGGTACTGCCGCCGTCGCACACCGTGCGACTAGGCTCACTCTGCCTGCTACGACGTCACCTGCGGGCAACGGCACTGGCCAGGGTTTTTGTTCAAGGCTTAAATTTAGGGTTAATTTTGTGACCGCTCCGTTATTGACGTGAGCTGGGACACGCAGGTTGACTCTGCCGCAACACCGCGCCGTACGGGCGGCGCGCCGTCACACCTCCTCGCAGACGACAAGGAGGACCCATGCGCGTCAGTCGCAGAGTGGTCTTCGCCGTAGCCGGCAGCATCCTGGCAGCCTTCGCCCTCACCGCGTGCGGTGGTGGCGGCTCCACCGCGAGCAGCAACGCGGCCGGCGTGCTCAACGTCGGCATGCCCAACGGGCCCCAGACCGACAACAACAACCCGTTCCTGTCCTCCTCGGCGGGCGCGTCGCTGGGCTACCGGCGGATGATCTTCGAGCCGCTGACCATGTGGAACTCGGCCAAGCCGGCCGACAAGGCCAAGCCGTGGCTGGCCACCGACTGGTCCTGGTCGGCCGACTACAAGACGCTGAACCTGACCACCCGCGACAACGTGAAGTGGTCCGACGGCCAGGCCTTCTCCGCCGACGACGTGGCCTTCACGTTCAACCTGCTGAAGTCCACGCCGGCGCTGAACAACAACGGCATCCAGTTCGGCGACATCACCGCCGCGGGCTCCAACAAGCTGACGGTGACCTTCCCGACGCCGCAGTTCGTCAACCAGGTCAAGATCCTGTCGGACATCCCGATCGTGGCCAAGCACCAGTGGTCCACGATCTCCGACCCGGCCACCGACCCGATCAAGACCCCGGTCGGCACCGGCCCGTACACGCTGAAGTCCTTCACGCCGCAGACGATCACGCTGGACGTGCGCGACTCCTACTGGCAGGACCTGCCGAAGGTGAAGGAGATCCGCTACACCTCCTACACCGACAACAACGCGCAGACCACCGCGCTGGCCACCGGCGCCTGCGAGTGGAGCTTCGTGTTCATCCCGAACTACAAGGCCGTCTACACCAGCAAGGACCCGGCGCACTACCAGATCTACTTCCCGCCGAGCCTGGGCGTGCACGGCCTGTGGTTCAACACCCAGAAGGCGCCGTTCAACGACCCGGCGCTGCGCCAGGCGATCAGCATGGTGATCAACCGGGACGACATCTTCAACCAGGGTGAGGCCGGCTACTTCTACCCGGCGGTGACCAGCCCCACCGGCATCCCGACGCCGGCCGGCGAGTCGTTCATCTCGCCGGACTACAAGGGTCAGACCGTCAAGGTCGACGTGGACGGGGCCAAGGCCAAGCTGACCTCGGCCGGCTACAAGCTGGACGGCACCACGCTGAAGGACAAGGACGGCAAGCCGGTCACGCTGACCCTGACCGACCCGGCCGGCTGGTCCGACTACCAGACCGACCTGGAGATCATCAAGGACAACCTGTCCAAGATCGGCATCGCCGCCACCGTCGACAAGGCCAACCAGGACACCTGGACCAAGGACATCGACACCGGCAACTTCGACGCCGCGATGCACTGGACCGACTCCGGCGCCACCCCGTACCAGATGTACGCCAGCATCATGGACGGCGCGCTGTACAAGCCGGTCGGCACCCCGGGTGTGAACGGCAACTACGGCCGCTTCCAGAACCAGGACGCGACCAACGCGCTCAACACCTACGTGAACGCGACCGACGACGCGTCCCGGAGCACGGCGCTCAACCAGATCCAGAAGATCATGGTGGACCAGATGCCGATGGTGCCGACCTCGGCGGCCAACGTCGGCGGCGAGTACAGCACCAAGAACTGGACCGGGTGGCCGTCCACCAGCGACGAGTACGCCCCCGGGCAGCCCACCCTGATCAACGCCCTCGACATCGTCCTGCACCTGAGGCCGGCCTCCTGACATGACTGACAAGACCGGTGAGGTCGTCCTGGAAGTAGACGGTCTCAGCAAGCACTTCCCGGTGCGCAGGAAAGGCCGGGAGCTACTGACCCGCAAGGCACGCAGCGTGCACGCGGTCGACGACGTCAGCTTCACGCTGCGCCGCGGCCACGTCACGGCGATGGTGGGCGAGTCCGGTTCGGGCAAGTCCACCGTCGCCAGACTGCTGGCCCAGCTGCACCACCCGACCTCGGGCCAGATCCGGCTGCACGGCGAGCCGGTGAACGTCAGAAGCGGGCGCCGGTTCCGGGAGTACGTCCGGCGGGTGCAGATGATCTTCCAGGACCCCTTCGGCTCCCTGAATCCCGTGCACACGGTGCGCTACCACCTGACCAGGTCGCTGCGCATCCACGGCAACGACAACGGGAACATCGAGGAAGCCCTGCGTGAGCTGCTGACCCGGGTGCAGCTCACGCCGCCGGAGCGCTACATCGACAAGTTCCCGCACGAGCTGTCCGGCGGGCAGCGCCAGCGCGTGGCCATCGCCCGCGCGCTCGGCGCCAACCCGGAGGCCCTGCTGGCCGACGAGCCGGTGTCCATGTTGGACGTCTCCATCCGGCTCGGCGTGCTGAACCTGTTGCGGGACCTGAAGGAACGCCTGAACCTGGCGATCCTGTACATCACGCACGACATCGCGTCGGCCCGCTACTTCGCCGACGACACGGTGGTCATGTACGCGGGCCGGATGGTGGAGGGCGGCGACAGCGAGACCGTCACCCAGAATCCGGCCCACCCGTACACCCAGCTGCTGATCGACTCCGCTCCCGACCCCGACCGGCCCGCCCGGGCCGACGAGGTCGGGGGCGAGCCGCCCAGCCTGATCCGGCCGCCGCAGGGCTGCCGGTTCAACCCGCGCTGTCCGCACGTGATGGAGCGGTGCAAGACCGATCTCCCGCCGCGGCTGGAGATCGGCGACAAGCCGGGGCACTGGGCCGCGTGCTGGCTGTTCGCGGACCAGCCCGTGGCGAGCGGGGAGGCGGCCGGATGAGCTACCTCCTGCGCAGGATCGTGTTCTACGTCTTCACCGCGTGGGCCGCGATCACCATCAACTTCTTCATCCCGCGGCTGATCCCCGGCGACCCGGTGCAGGCCCTGATCTCCAAGGAGCGGGGCCAGCTCAACGCCGACGCCATCCACTCGCTGTACGTCCTGTTCGGACTGGACAAGCAGCAGCCGCTGTGGCAGCAGTACTTCGACTACTGGGGCCAGCTGTTCCGCGGCGACCTCGGCCTGTCGTTCACGTTCTTCCCGACGCCGGTGTCCGAGGTGATCAGCTCCAGCCTGCCGTGGACGCTGGCCCTGGTCGGCATCACCACCGTGGTCAGCTTCATGATCGGCACCGGCCTGGGCGTGCTGGCCGGTTGGCGCCGGGGCAGCTGGGTGGACCTGGTGCTGCCGGTGACCACCTTCCTGTCCTCGGTGCCGTACTTCTGGTTCGGCCTGATCATGATCGAGCTGCTGGCCGGCCCGAACAGCATCTTCCCGTCCTCCGGCGGCTACGACCCGGGTGTGACGCCGGGCTTCACGCCCGAGTTCATCGGCAGCGCGGTGCAGCACAGCCTGTTGCCGGCGCTGACCATCCTGATCTCGTCGATGAGCGGCTGGATCCTGAGCATGCGCAACATGATGGTGACGGTGTCCTCGGAGGACTACATCACCGTCGCGCACGCCAAGGGCCTGTCCGACCGCCGGGTGATGCTCAGCTACGCCGCCCGCAACGCGTTGCTGCCCAACGTGTCCGGCTTCGCGCTGTCGCTGGGCCTGATCGTCGGCGGCACCCTGCTGGTGGAGATCGTGTTCTCCTACCCGGGCGTCGGCTTCCAGCTGTTCCAGGCGGTCGGGGCCAAGGACTACCCGCTGATGCAGGGCATCTTCCTGATCATCACGCTGTCCGTGCTCGCCGCCAACTTCATCGCCGACCTGGCCTACCTGGTGCTCGATCCGCGCACCCGCAAGGAGGGCTGAGCCGTGGCCATCTCGACCGTCGACCTGCAGACCGCCGCCGGGGAGTCCGCGCCGAGCCCGAAGCCGGCCCGGCGGCAGAAGTTCCGGTTCATCAGCAACGGCAAGACGCTGACCGGTCTGATCATCCTCGGCTTCTACGTGCTGCTGGCCATCTTCGGCCCGATGCTGGCGCCCTACGACCCGGACGCCCGCGGCAGCGACCTGATCGCCGCGCCCTCGTCCGCGCACTGGTTCGGCACCACCCACCTGGGCCAGGACATCTTCAGCCAGGTGCTGTCCGGCGCCCGCGGCGTGGTCTACGTGGGCCTGCTGGCCGGCGTGGTGGCCACCGCGCTGGCCGTGATCATCGGCGTCAGCTCCGGCTACCTGGCCAACACCGGCGGCGAGGCGCTGTCCGCGCTGTCCAACGTGTTCCTGGTGATCCCGGCGCTGCCGCTGATCATCATCGTGGCCTCGATCCTGCCCTCGGTCAGCAACACCACGATCGGCCTGGTGATCGGCCTGACCTCGTGGGCCTGGGGCGCCCGGGTGCTGCGCGCGCAGACACTGTCGTTGCGCGGCAGGGACTATGTGGACGCGGCCAAGGCGACCGGCGAGAAGACCTGGCGCATCATCTTCTTCGAGCTGCTGCCCAACCTGACCGCGATCATCGCCTCCAGCTTCGTCGGCACGGTGATCTTCGCCGTGCTCTCGGAGATCACGCTGGCCTTCATCGGCGTCTCCGACCCGTCCGACTGGAACTGGGGCACCATCCTGTTCTGGGCGCAGAGCCAGCAGGCGCTGGCCCAGGGCGCGTGGTGGTGGTTCGTGCCGGCCGGCCTGGCCATCGCCGTGCTGGGCACCGCGCTGTCGCTGCTCAACTTCGGCATCGACGAGATCGTCAACCCCCGGCTGCGCAACTCCGGCCGGATCAAGGGCAAGTCGGTGCGCATGCGGATCGGCTTCACGCCGGTGCTCGGGAAGGACAACAACCGGTGACTGGCGAACCACTGCTGGAGATCAAGAACCTCGACGTCGACTACGGTCTCGGCGACGAGGCCGTGCGCGCGGTCAGCGACGTCACGCTGACCCTGCACCGCGGCGAGGTGCTGGGCCTGGCCGGGGAGAGCGGCAGCGGCAAGTCCACGCTGGCCTACGGCATGACCCGGCTGCTGCCCCCGCCCGGCGTGGTGGCCGGCGGCAGCGTGGTCTACCACGACCCCGAGCGCGGGCCCTACGACGTGCTCGAACTGTCCAATGAGGAGCTTCGCCGGTTCCGCTGG
The DNA here is from genome assembly GCF_018263855.1 of Kutzneria sp. CA-103260. Taxonomy (GTDB): domain Bacteria; phylum Actinomycetota; class Actinomycetes; order Mycobacteriales; family Pseudonocardiaceae; genus Kutzneria. The sequence goes on from NZ_CP073318.1 coordinate 1,001,572, forward strand.
GCCGAGACGTCGATCGTGTTCCAGGGCGCGATGAACTCGCTCAACCCGGTGCACCGGATCGGCACCCAGCTCACCGACGTGATCAAGGCGCACGACCCCAAGGGCAGCCCGCACGCGCGGCTGGCCCGGGCCCGTGAGCTGCTGACCCTGGTCGGCATCCCGACCGACCGGATGGACAGCTACCCGCACCAGCTGTCCGGCGGCATGCGCCAGCGCGTGATGATCGGCATGGCCTTGGCCCTGGAGCCGAAGATCGTCATCATGGACGAGCCGACCACCGCGCTGGACGTGGTGATGCAGCGGCAGATCCTGGGCGAGCTGGTGCAGCTGCGGGAGCGGCTGGGCTTCTCGGTGCTGTTCATCACCCACGACCTGTCGCTGCTGGTGGAGTTCTCCGACCGGATCGCCATCATGTACGGCGGCCGGATCGTGGAGGAGGCTCCGGCCAAGGAGATCTACACCAACTCGTTCCACCCCTACAGTGCCGGACTGCTCGGCTCCTTCCCCGCGCTGCGCGGGCCGAAGCGGGAGCTGACGGGCATTCCGGGGTCGCCGCCGGACCTGCGGGCGATGCCGACCGGGTGCGCTTTCCACCCGCGGTGCCCGAAATCCTTCGAGCCGTGCGCACAGGACCTGCCCGTGCTCGGAGTGCCCGACGCCCCCGGCGGGTCGGACAGAAGCGTGGCCTGCTGGCTGCACCCCGTCCGCTGACCCGCGTACCCACACTGGAGGAGAATCGATGGAATCCACTGCCGCCGCGGTCGAGGCCGACCTCATCGGCCGCCTGCCGGCCGACTTCCGTTGGGGCGTGGCCACTTCCGCGTACCAGATCGAGGGCGCCGTGGACGAGGACGGCCGCACGCCGTCCATCTGGGACACCTACTGCCGCACGCCCGGCATGGTGCACAACGGCGAGAACGGCGACGTGGCCTGCGACCACTACCACCGGATGCCCGAGGACGTCGCGCTGATCAAGGAACTCGGCGTGGACACCTACCGGTTCTCCGTGGCGTGGCCCCGGGTCCAGCCCCGCGGGACCGGTCCGGTCAACGAGAAGGGCCTGGCCTTCTACGACCGGCTCGTCGACGAGCTGCTGGGCCAGGGCATCGACCCGTGGGTCACGCTCTACCACTGGGACCTGCCGCAGGAGCTCGAGGACGCCGGCGGCTGGCCGGTGCGGGACACCGCCTACCGGTTCGCCGACTACGCGATGATGGTGTTCGACAAGCTCCAGGACCGGGTGCGGATCTGGACCACCCTGAACGAGCCGTGGTGCACCGCCATGCTCGGCTACTCCGAGGGCCGCCAGGCGCCGGGCCGGCAGGAGTTCCCGGCCGCCATCGCCGCCGTGCACCACCTGCTGCTCGGGCACGGCCTGGCCACGCAGCGGATGCGGGAGGCGGCCACCTCGCCCATCGAGCTCGGCATCACCCTGAACATGGGCTCGTCCTACCCGGCCACCGACAGCGCCGCCGACCGCGAGGCCGCCCGCCGGGCCGACGGCCTGGGGGCCCGGATCTACCTGGACCCGCTGCGCTACGGCCGTTACCCCAAGGACGTCGTCGCCGACCTGCTCCAGCAGGGCGTGGAGATCCCGGTGCAGGACGGCGACCTGGAGATCATCTCCGCGCCGCTGGACGTGCTGGGCGTGAACTACTACTCCAGCCACCGCTACTCCGGCGTCGACGAGAACGGCTCCAGCCGCGACGCCAACGGCCGGCCGGTGACCCGGCAGGTCATGTCCGGGCTGCCGGTCACCGACATGGGGTGGGAGATCGTCCCCGCCGGCTTCACCGACCTGTTGGTGCGCCTCGGCCGCGACTACCCCGGCCTGCCGATGGTGATCACCGAGAACGGCGCGGCCTACGCCGACGAGCCCGACGCCGACGACTACGTGCAGGACGACGACCGGGTGGCGTACTTCCAGTCCCACATCGGCGCCGTCGCCGCCGCCCGCGAGGCCGGCGCCGACGTCCGCGGCTACTTCGCCTGGTCGCTCATGGACAACTTCGAGTGGTCCTACGGCTACGCCAAGCGGTTCGGCATCGTCCGGGTCGACTACGAGACCCAGCAGCGAACCCTCAAGGCCAGCGCCCTGTGGTACCGCGACACGATCCGGCGGGTCCGCGGCGCGTAACAGTCTCTGGGCACGCGGCGGCGCGTGCTCCAGGGGGCCGGGTGCGGTGGTGGCGGCCGCCGCACCCGGGTACACCCAGTGACATGGCGCCGCCTTCGGCGTCGTGGCTCGGCCCCCGGGTAGCCGATGCCTCGCCCTTGCCGGATTTCGCCCGCCGCATCCAGCTCAGTGGTGGGGCGCGTCGGGTGGCGGCGGGCGAAATCCGCCAACCGTGCGAAGCATCGGCGGGGCCTCGCACTCTCCTGCGTTAGCGGTTTATCCGCCGATCGGGGGAGGGTGGGGGCTGAGTGGCGGAGTGACCTGCTCTACTTCTCCCATGCTCTGGGGATCCCTCGCGGCCGCCGTCACGTTGACGGCGAGCCTGGTCGGGCCGGCCGACGCGCTGCCGGCGCCGGTGTGGCTGTGCCACGACAGCTGTGGCCCGACGACGGCTACGTACCCGGTCAGCCACGACCAAGTACCCCTCGACACCACGGACGTGACGGGCGGCCCGGGCGTGGCGACGGGGCCGGGCGTCGACTGCTTCTACGTCTACCCGACGGTGGACACCCTGCCGAACCTGGTCCCGGCGGCGTCGGACGAGGAGTTCGCGCAGGCCATCGCGCAGATGGGGATGCTGCTGCCGCACTGCCGGATCTTCGCCCCGGTGTACCGCCAGCGGACGCTGCCGGAGCTGGCCCTGTCCATGATCACCAAGATCCCGCCGGACTACTCGACCGGCATCAGCGACGTGGAGCAGGCCTTCCAGCACTACTGGGACCACGACAACACGGATCCGGCGACGGGCCGGCGCAGGGGAGTGGTGCTGCTGGGCCACTCGCAGGGGTCGGCGGTGCTGACGGCGCTGATCCAGCACAAGTTCGACGGCAACCCGGAGATGACCAAGCAGCTCGTCTCGGCGATCCTGCTCGGCGGGCACATCGTGGTCCCGACGGGGCGGCCGGACGGCGGAGGCAGCGACCCGAAGGCGACGTTCCAGCACGTGCCGGCCTGCCAGCACGCCACCGACACGGCCTGCGTGGTGGCCTATTCGAGCTTCAAGCCCGGCGGCCAGACGCCGGGCAGCGACGCGGACATCGTGCGGGTGGCCGGCGACCCGAGTCACCAGGTGCTGTGCGTGAACCCGGCGGCCCTGCTGACCAACGCCCAGGGACCGGTGCCACTGGACACCGTCCTGTACACGCGGGAACTGGTCGGCGGCAACGATCTCAACCCGTACGGCCGGATCAGTGGCCTCGGGCAGTCGCTGACGGTGCCGAACTACCCGACCGGCTTCGCCCGCTACTACGGCACGCTGACCGGCCAGTGCAAGCAGGCGACCGACAGCAACGGCACGGTGTCGTGGCTGGACATCGTCGGCGGCGACAACCTGGTCGGCCCGCCGCAGGCCAACTTCTACGGCCTGCACGCGCTGGACTTCAACCTCGCCGCGGGCGACCTCGGCACCCTGATCGCCAAGCAGGCGGCGGCCTGGTCGGCGGGTACGTAACTTCGCTGCCCGGCCCCGATTACGTACCGGATCGCATTGTCGCGTTCACCCGGACGCCGCCAGCATTGCCGGCATGGGGACGAAGCAGGACGTTGTCCGGCAGGCGGAGAGCTGCTGGGGCATTTCGCACGCCGAGCGCCACCGGGCGGACGCCGTGGAGATCACGGAACGGGCGGTGGCGGCGCTGCGGGAGCGGGCCGCCGCCGAGCCGGACAACGCCGACCACGAGCAGAAGCTGTCCTGGGCGCTGATCAACCTGGCCCAGCTGCACTCGGCTCGCCGCGAGCACGCCAAGGCCGACGCGGCGGCGCTGGAGAGCGTCGCGATCCTGCGCCGGATGCTGGCCCGATGACCGCCGCGCTGTTGGGCCTGCACCGCGCCGCGGCCACTCTTTCGGCCTATTCGGCGGCGGTGCAGCTGGGCCTGATCGACCACATCGACCGCACCCCGGCCAGCGTCGAGGACCTGGCGATGACGTGCGGGGCAAGCGTTCGCGGAGTGCGAGTGGTGCTCGCGACGCTGGCCGACAGCGGCCTGGTGCAGCGCCGCGCCGACGGCCGCTACGAGCCGGCGACCCCGGGGCTGGCCGGGGTGCACCCACTGCTGCCTTGGCGGGACCAGGTGACCGACTCGGTGCGCACCGGCCTGCCGGCCCGCGAGGCCGAGCGCGACGTGATCACCGGGCTGCTGCACGGGATGCGCGCCGACGTGGTCACCGAGCTGCCGGCCGCCCGGCGTGCGCTGGACGTCAGCGTGGACGGGGCACCCTGCGGCGCGGCGCTGGCTGCCCGCGACCCGAAGTGCCGCGTCAGCCTGCTGGACGTGCCGGCCAATCGACGGACCGACTGGTCGCCGCAGTTCGATTTCCTGCCCGGCGGCCTGTTCGACGCCCGCCCGGTGGCCGGCGAGTACGACCTGGTGGTGCTGCCCGGCGTCTGCCATCTGCTGGACGGCGCCGCCGCCGCCGAGCTGATCCGACGGCTGGCCCCGGCGCTGCGCTCCGGCGGCACGCTGGCGGTGATCGACACGCTGGCCGGCTCGCAGGGCGCGGCCACCCACGAGCTGTCCCTGCTGCTGCGCACCCGCGGCGGCGCCATCCACGACCCGGCCGACTACCGCCGCTGGCTGGCGGGGGCCGGCCCGCGTCGACGTGGGCCGGCTGCCGGCGCTCACCGTGCTGACCGGGCTCAAGCCCTAGTCCGATTGGTGCATACTCTGCCGCGTGGAGTCGAGGCTGGTTGGCCGGCATCGTGAGCTGGGGATCGTCGACCGGGCGATCGACGCGGTCCAAGGCGGCGACGGCCGCGTGCTGCTGGTGTCCGGCCAGGCCGGCATCGGCAAGTCGCGGCTGGCGATCAGCGCGCTGCACAAGGCCAAGGACCATGGCTTCGCGGTGCTGATGGGCTCGTCCAGCCCGTTGCAGGCCGGCCTGGCCTACGCCCCGGTGGTGGAGGCGCTGCGCCGTCACCTGGGCTCGCTCCCCGAGCCGGAGTCGGCACGGCTGCTGGACGGCCTGCACGACATAGCCGGCCTGATCGCCGATCCTCGCCTGTCGCCGGCCCCGCTGTCCGGTGATCCGGAGCTGGAGCGGACCCGGATGTTCGAGGCCGTGCTGCGCCTGACGGGGCGGATCACCGCCAGGCGGCCGGCACTGTTCGTTGTGGACGATCTGCACTGGGCCGACCGCGGCACGATCGAGCTGCTGCACCACCTGAGCCGGGGGAGCCGCCGCCGGCTGCTGCTGTGGTTCGGCTACCGCAGCGCCGAGCCGGGCGGCCCGCTCGCGGCGTTGGCGATGACAGTGCGACGCGACGACTCCTCGGTCGAGATGGCGTTGGAACCGTTGTCGGACAACGCGGTCGGCGAACTGGTCGGCGACCTGCTCGGCACGCGGCCGCAGGACGACGTGCTGCGCAAGGTGACCGCCCGCGCCCAGGGCGTGCCGCTGTTCGTCACGGCGCTGGTCGGCGGCGGGGCGCTCCGGGACGCCGCCGGGCTGCCGGTGATCGTCCGTGACGTGGTGCTGGATCGCTTGCAGCGTTTGGACGATCGGGCCCGGCGGCTGCTGGAGCTGATCGCCGTGGCCGGGGCCGGCGGCTCGCCGCGGCTGCTGCGCGCGGTGTGGGCCGAGGACGGATTCGACGCCGTGCTGCGGAAGTTGTTCGACCAGGGCCTGATCGAGGAGCTGGTGGACGGCCCTGCCCAAAGCTTCTCGGCACTGACCTACCGGGTGGCGCATCCGCTGTACGCCGAGGTCGCCTACGCGGAACTCACGGTGGGACAACGACGTTCGCTGCACGCGGCGATCGCCGCCGAGCTGGGCCCGGCCGACGTGCTGGAGGCCGCGCCGCACTACCGCGACGCCGGCGACATGGTCGACCCGGTCCGGGCGAGCGAAGTCCTTGGCGCGGCTGGGAAACGCGCGCTGGACGTGCACGACGCGCACGAGGCCGTCAACTATCTCAGCGTGGCGCTGAACCACGCGAAGGCCGCCGGGCGCGCTGACCTGGTGCCGGACCTGATGACCGACCTGGCCTTCGCGTTGCAGGCCAGCGGCCGCCTCGACGACGCCGCCTTGATGTGGGACGACGCGGACTCCATCGCGCAGAGCGCGGGCGACACGCTGCGCCAGCGGCTGCTCGGCTACTACCGGTCGATGCTGGAGGCTGAGCGCGGCCATCCGGCGGAGCTGCCCCGGCCGGTGCCGTTCGACGACGACGACCCGCCGATCGGGCTGATGGTGCACTGGCTGGTGGCGGTCCGGGCCGGCGACACGGCCACGATGTGGCAGGCGCTGGACCAGATGATCAACCTGGCCCGGCTCCGGGACGACGACCTGGCCCGGTCGGTCGCGCACTTCGGCGCGGGCATGGTGGCCCGCCTCGGCCTCGACTACGCCGGTGCGCACACCCAGAACCTGATCGCCCTGGAGACGGCCGAGCTCGCCCCGCCCGATGTGCGCGACCAGTACACGTACACGCCGCGACTGCTGGCGCCGAGCCTGGCGCTGCTCCGCGGCGATCCCGCGGGCGGGGTGCGGGCCGCCGACAATCCGGGAGCCGTGTCGGTGCAGGTCTTTCTGCCGAGCGCGGTGCACTATGTCGCCTACGTGAGGACTTTCGCGCTGTTCGCGGCCGGCGACCTGCCCGGGGCGCTGGCCGTCGCCGACGAGAGCCTGGCGCTGGCCGAGCGGGTGGTCGGGCAGGACCGGCTGGTCGGCCGGGCGCTGGCCGCCCGCGCGTTCCTGTTGGTGGAGAACGGCGATCTGGCCCGTGCCGAGCGGGACCTCAAGGACGCGCGGGCCGACTACGACACCACGTACGACGACTTCGTGCTGGCGGTCGACCTCGCCGAGCTCGCCTACGCGCTGCGCACCGGCGCGGCCGTCGACGACTCGGCTTTCCTCCCGCACCGGCCGCTGCGCGACCTCACCGTCGACTGGCTACGGGTCGCCTACTCCGGCTACCTGGCCGTCGCACGCAAGAATCACGCTGTGGCGCAACAGGTTCTGGACGACCTGCGCAACGGCGCCAAGACCTCGCCGTTCCTCGACGCGCTGGCCGTCCGGCAGGAAGGGCTGATGCTGGACGACCCCGAGCGGCTCGACCGGGCCGCCGCGCGGCTGGCGGCGATGGGCGCCCCGCTGCCCGTGCCGAAACCGGGCACACCGCCGTTGAGCAAGCGGGAACGGGAGATCGTGCGGCTGGTCGGCGCGGGGCTGACCAACGGGCAGATCGCCGAGCGGCTGTTCCTCAGCGAGCGCACCATCGAGACGCACCTGCACAACAGCTACAAGAAGCTGCGGCTGACCACCCGCCCGGCGCTCACCCGGTGGGCGCTTGAGCACGCCGGCGACTGACCCGCAGCCGCCGGCCGTCGGTCGACCGCTCCAGCCCCGGCACGAACACGTTCACCACGGCCAGGTTCCTGGTCCCGTACTGCTCCCGCGCGTACGGGGTGAATCCCTTGTCGCGCAACATGTTCACCAGCAGGTCCAGGTGTTCGCGGGGCGTGGTCGGCTGCTTGGTCTCGTCGAAGCCGACCTCCGCCGCGTCCGGCAGCCGGTCGGTGAAGTCGGGAATCGGCCGGGTGACGGGGGCGCTCTGGCCCTGGATCAGCTCGGTCAGGGCCCGGGCCGCCGCGACCCGGCTGCCCAGCGCCGCCGCGCTGCCGGCCGCTGCCGGCCGTTCGCCCGAAGCCGGCGCCTGGTACGCGTAGAAGGCCGGCACGTCCAGGTCGGAGGTCATGTCGATCAGGTGCACGGAGCGTCCCGACCGGTCGGCCGCGGTGACCAGCAGCTCGGCCAGGTCCGCCGGCAGCGCCGCCGGGTCGACCACCCGTAGCGGTCGGGAGCGGTCGGCCAGCAGCTGGGCCAGCGCGTCCCGCTCGATCGTCTCGTTGACCGCGTGCACCAGCGCCTCGGCGGCGTACGCGCCGGCGGCCCAGCCGACCGCCTCGATGCGGGGGTCGGCCGCGGTGTAGTCGTAGAAGTCCTCGACGGTGAAGCGGGCCGACTCCCCGGATTCCCCGCGGTAGTCCGGGATGGTCAGGAACACCGGCACGTGCGCGTCGGCGCTGCCGTCCAGCGCCTCGTAGCGGACGCAGCCCAGTTCGCGGGCCGGGCCGTCGGCGAGCTGGGCGATCAGCGGGTCCGCGGCCAGCGGGCCGTGCGCCACCTCGTGCGCGTCGTGCAGGCGGACCTGCCGGTTGCGCAGGCCGTCCAGGCCGCACAGGTAGTGCTCCAGGGCCTCGAACAGCGCCCCGACCTTGGCCGTCTCCGGGTCGCCGTGGCCGAGGCCGTCGGCCGCCTGCACCTTCACGCAGCCGTACCGCAGCGTGCACTGCCAGCTGCCCGGGTTCGCGTCCAGCAGGGGAGTGAAGTCCGGGCTCAGGCCCAGCTCCCCGGCGGCGGCCAGGCCACGCGCGAGCGCGGCGTCGAGGGGCAGACCCCGTTCGGCCGGTACCGGCATCACGTGCAACGTCAACTCCGTCCTGCTGGATGCGCCCCCCTGGGTACGCAGTGCAGGAGCGGCGGGGGCGGTTCCAGATACGCCCACGCTGACATCCGTGCCGACTTTTTCCAAGGTGTGTACTAAGCCCTGCTCAGCTTTTGGGTCGAACGGGCAGTGGTTGGCCTCCCTCCCGGACAGATCGCCACACTTGACCAACTGGTTGGTCAGACAACGAGATCCGGTCTCAGATCACCAGGTCAGAGCCGTTACAACTGGTTGACCCGCCCCTTGTCAACTCTGGCCGAGTCCGTGTCCGCCACACGGAGAAGATTGTGTCGTCAAACAGTTGCCGTATGCACGGCTGATTCGCCACTGAGCGCCACATCCAGCCGGCCGAGGCACCATGGGCTTGGGTGGCCGGCGATCGACGGAGAGGTGTGGTCAACGTGCGAGTGCTCGTCTCGGTCGACATGGAGGGCATCGCCGGGGTGGTCCACAGCGATGACATCCAACCAGGTCATCGCGAGTACGAGCGCAACCGCGCGCTGCTGACCGCGGAGGCCAATGCCGCGGTGCGGGGCGTCTACGCCTATGCGGCGGACGCGCAGGTGCTGGTCGCTGACGCGCACGCACAATTCCGGAACCTGTTGCCCGAGCTGCTGAACCAGCGGGCCGAACTGCTGCGGGGGACGCCCAGGCCCAACGGGATGCTGGCCGGGCTCGACGCCGACATCGACGCCGTGTTGTTCGTCGGCTACCACGGCAAGGCCGGCGCGGCCCGTTCGGTTCTGGCGCACACTGTTTCCGGCCGGGTCATTGCCGATGTGCGTTGCGATGGTTCGTCCCTCGGCGAACTCGGCCTCAACGCCGCGCTGGCCGCTCACTACGGGGTGCCGTCGGTTCTGGTCAGCGGCGACGACACCGTTGCCGCCGAGGCGGTCGAGGTGGCGGCGGGTATGCGCTGTGTGGTGGTCAAGCGGGCGCTCGGCGCCCGCGCGGCGAGGATGATCCATCCCGAGGAGGCGTGCCGGCGAATCGAGCTCGAGGTGCCGCTGGCGCTGGCCGACCGGGCCGCCGTGCGCGCACGGCGGTTCGAGGGCCTGGTGCGGCTGGAGGTCCAGGTGCATCGGCCGTACATGGCCGAACACGCCCTGCTGGTGCCCGGCATGGAACGCGTAGACGGATGCACTTTGCGCTACGAAGCGCCGGACTTCCCGACCGCGTACAACATCGTCGAGCTCATCGCCGTTCTCGGCTCACTGTGATCGTGCCGAGGACGACGGCGCGGGGCGTGGCGGGCCACGAGTGAGACGCGCTGGGCCGTGGTGGGACTGCCGACGCGGGCGTTCCCCGGATCAGGTGCAGACCGCACACTTGATCCTGCGCGTTGGGAATCGCATCACGGGCGTCCTGGCCAATGGCTGAGGAGGCCCACATCAGGGGGTACATGACATGTCGTACGACTCCACGCCAGACACTCTTTGGCACAGCCTGCGAGTCGCCGAGCTGATGGGCGAGCTGATCAAGGAGTTGCTCGACCGGTCGGTCCGACACGACCTGAGCAAGACCCGCGAGCCGGAGCGGGCCGTCTACGACGAGGTCGTGCCGCAACTGCGCGCCACGACCTACGGCAGCGTGGAGTACCGGACCCTGGTCGACGCGATGGGCGAGGGGCTGCGACACCATTACGCGCACAACCGTCATCATCCGGAGCACTTTCCCGACGGAATCAACGGCATGACCTTGGTCGACCTGCTTGAGATGCTGGCGGACTGGAAGGCGGCCACCGAACGTGCCTCGCACGGTGACCTCGCCGACAGCCTGACGATCAACCGCGAACGGTTCGGTATCGCACCACAGCTGATGGACATCCTGGCGAACACCGCTCGCCACTTCGGGTGGCTGGCCACGGAGCCAGACCGAAACGCAGCGCCATGACAACGGCGTGGCCGCCGAGATCGCCAGTAGCCACATCATCGACGAGGCGTCCGAACACTCTCTCACGCCGCCGAGAGGTGGTTGCTCGCTCATACCGATGACCGCCCGTACGTCGAGGTAGGGGCCACCTACGCTGTTGGCATGACCGAGATCGGTTCGAGGGCACGCAGGCTGCCCGCACCTCCATTCGTCGTCTGGGGGTCGCTCACGGAGCCGCACCGGCCAGGAACACGGCCCTGGCTCAACTTGCTGCCCGACGAAGTCGAACCCAGAGTCCTGGAGGCAGACAAGCCCAACCGCGTCGTGTGGTCATCCCTTTGGCCAGGCAGACCCAACGACCAGGTGCACTTGGAGCTGACGGCTGCTCGGGGCGGAGAGACCTCGCTGACGTTCACCTTGGTCACCCCTGACGAAGCCCCTGACCAGAGCAAAACCGGCCACCTTCGGCGGAGGCTCAACCAACTGCTCTTCGCTGACCTTCGTTACTCCTACGGCCAGTGACCGCCGCAACTCCCGGACATCGGCACATGCCGCGTTCAGTGCTGACCTTGGCCTCGGAGGGGTCGCCGATGGTGGTGCATTTCAGGTCAACTCGCCGGCACTGTTTTGCTCGCGCAGGCTGTCGCCTGAGTACGACCGGCGGAGCCCGTCCAACACGAGGGTGATGACACCGTCGGCCTCGGCCCGCCACCCGGGGCGGTCATGGGCCGCACCGATGCCGTGCAGCGCCATCATCACGGCACCGGCACTCACGTCGTCGCGGACGGCGCCGTCCTTCACGGCGGCGGCCACCAGGTCGGTGACAGCCTGCTCCAGCGCCCGGCTGCCCTCGGCGAGGGCACTCGAGCGATCGGCCATGAGCGTGGCCAGCGTCCGGGCCAGGCCCTGGTGGGCGTCCATGTGGTCGACCATGCCGCGCAGAAAGGCCGCCAACGCCTCCGCCGCGGGCAGCGTGGCCTGTAGCTGGCGGGCGCGGTCGCACAGCGTGGCGACTTCCCCGTGGTAGACCGCCTCGGCCAGCGCCTCCCGGGTGGGGAAGTGGCGGTACAGCGTGCCGGTGCCCACCCCGGCCAGGCGGGCGAAGTCGTCGAAGCGCAGGTCGAAGAAGTCGCCGGCGTCGAAGACCTCCCGGGCTGTGGCGAGCAGGGCCTCGCGCTTGCGTTGGGCGTCGGCCCGCAGTGGCTTGTCGGCGGTCATGCGCTGCCTCCTGTTGACAAATGGAGATGACCTCCATATTTTGGAAAGTGGAGATGATCTCCAGATCGATCGTACCCCACGAGGTGCAGCGTGAAGATCCTGATGTTCGGCCGAGGCGTGATCGCCACGGTCTACGGCTGGGCCCTGCAACAGGCGGGACATGACGTCGAGTTCTACGTCCGCCCGGGCCGCGCGGCGGCGTACGGGGACACGGTGGACCTCGACCTGTTCGATATGCGGCGCCGGGTGTGGGGGCAGCGCGTCGTGGAGAAGTGGCCGGTGCGTTACCGCGAGGCGCTGGAGCCGGACCACGATTTCGACTTGATCGTGCTGAGCGTGCCGCACCACCGCCTCGCGGAGGCGGCGGCTTTCCTGGCCCCGCGCGTCAGCAAAGCGACGGTGCTGGTCTTCGGCAACGTCTGGGCCGAGCCGCTGGCCGCGATCGGCGCACTTCCCGTCGACCGGATCGCCTGGGGCTTTCCCCAGGCTGGTGGCGGTTTCGGCGCGGACGGCGTGCTCCGCGGGGCGCTGCTGCCGTCGGTCGTCTTCGGCACCCTCGGCCAGCCCCCGACCGACCGGGAGCGGGCCGTGCGCCAGGCGTTTCGCGAGGCCGGGTTCCGGCTTAAGGAGCGGCCTGACTTCCGCGGCTGGCTGTGGGTCCATTTCGTGTCGGATGCGGGCCTGTTCTCGCAGGGCCTGCGGCTGGGTTCCCTGTCTAAGCTGGCCGGGTCGACGAGCGACTTCCGTGAGGCGCTGCTGACCGGCCGCGAACTGCTGCCGCTTCTCCAGGCGCGCGGCATTGACCTGCGACGTCACCGGGGCGGTGTGCTGCTGTTCCGGGTGCCCACCTGGCTGATGGCCCCCGCGCTCGCCTGGCTGGCTGCTCATGTCGCGCCGGTGCGCGTGAATTTTGCGGCGCACTCCGCCCCTGACGCCGAGGAGCCGCGTGAGGTCTGCCGGGACACCCTGGCCGAAGCACGACGGTTGGGCGTCGCGGTGCCGCGACTGGAGGCGGCGGAACCGAGCTTCGCCCGCGAGGGGAAGGGCTGAGCCGAAGCGCTTAGCCGGAAACGTCCTCTTCTAGCCGCTGAGCGGGTGTTTGTTTCAACGGTCGCCCTCGTTGTGTGTAGTGCTGTCTGCCGTATCGGCGGGGCGGGATTTCATTGAGATGCGGTGATCGCGGCAACGTGTAACGCGACGGCACCCCTCGGTTCATGAGCGAAGATACGTCCTGAGACTTGACTTCGACCGGTGATGTGCGGGACCGCTGATCGGGTATGTCGACGGAACCGACAACCCGAATGGTCTACGATGGCCGACCAGTGGAATCACCCGAATGGTCCTTGGGGGTATAGGTATTTTGGGTCTGCACTAGCTCCGCTGACCGTGGCAATCCTCCCTTCTGTTGGAGTACCCCATGCGTAGTAGCCGTGTTCTGCCTATTGCGATCTTCGCAATCTGTGGACTCCTGTCGTCGGCGGTCACCGCAGTGGCAGGGGAAGCCAGGACGACCGGCAGCCGGGCCCTGTCGGCGTCCCCAGTGACGCAGACGTTCACCTTCACCGGTGGTGAGCAGACCCTGGCGATACCGGTGGGGGTGACGCGTGTGACGGTCACGGCGGTAGGCGCCAAGGGAGCGTCTGGCGCGAGCGAGTGTGGCACGGGCGGCGCGGGAGGCTTCGGCGAAACGGCCACGGCGACGGTGTCGGTCACCGGAGGGCAAACGCTGTATGTCGAGGTCGGCGGCAACGGTGCCACCAACGCCAGCGCGGGCGCGGGCGGAGGAGGCGGTTTCAACGGCGGCGGAGGCGGCTCGGGCGGCTTCCAGAGCGGCGGGACCTCTTCGGGGGTCTGCGCGGGTAGCTCGGTTGGCGGTGGCGGTGGCGGTGCCGCCGACGTGCGCACCCAGTCGGCGTCCACGCCGTTGTCGACCAATGACTCGCGGCTGGTCGTGGCAGCCGGTGGGGCGGGCGGTGGCGGCGGTAATCACGCTCCGGCTGGCACCCCGGCCAACGGCGGCACCGGTGGGGCGGCCGCGGCGGCCGGCACGTCCGGCGCGGACATGTCAGCCACCTTCGCGTCCGACACAGGCCCGGAGCCGGTGGTCATCCACGGTGCCAGCAGTGGCCAAGCCGGGAGCGCCACCACCGGGGGCGCGGGCGGCTCGCGCGGTCAGGCCACCACCGTGCCGGCCGGCTGTTTTATTGCGAACACGGCCAGTGCTGGGGCAGCCGGCGGTTTGGGACAGGGCGGTGGCGGTGGCGCCGCTGCGTCAGGTGGCGGTGGCGGCGGTGGTGGCGGCTACCAGGGTGGTGGCGGTGGTGGCTCGGCCGACACTGTCACGTGCTTCAGCTCCGCGGGTGTGTTCGATTTCGGTGGCGCCGGTGGTGGCGGGGGCGGGGGTTCATCCTTCGCCGTTTCCACGGCCACCGGGGCGTCCTTCACTCCGGACACCACCGGCACCCCGTCGGTGACGATCACCTACACCCCGGCGTCCATCACCGCCAGCGCGGGCAACGGCCAGTCCACCGCGGTCGGCACCGCGTTCCCGACGGCATTGGCCGCCACGGTCACCGACGCCGACGGCAACCCGGTCCCTGGGGTCACTGTCACCTTCACCGTGCCCACCAGCGGGCCATCAGCTACCTTCCCCGGGAGCGCCGCCAGCGCCACGGCGGTCACCGACGCGACGGGCGTGGCCACCGCGCCGACCCTGACCGCCAACAACACAGTCGGCTCCTACACGGTCACCGCGACCGCCCCAGACGTCAGTGGAACCGCCGGCTTCGCCCTGAGCAACGTCCCCAACCGGGCCACCCTGGCGCTGACATTGACCGCCCAGGTCCAGAACACCGGCCTGCTCACGAGGACCGTGACCTACACCCTGATCCTGACCAACCAGGGGCCCGCCACCGCCACCGCCCCGAACGTCGCCTTGCAGATCACCCCCGCGCCACTGGCTTTCCTGTGGGCCTCGGCCACCCCCACCCCGACATCCGTGGACACGCGCCTGCTGCTCACCACCACCTTCACGTGGAACAACATTCCGCCCAGCCTCGCAGCGGGCCAGAGCACCACCTACACCGTCAGTGGCACATCCCCCCTGCTGTCGGTCCTGACCGCCAACGCGACCGCGACGGCCACGCCGTTCACCAACACCGCCACCGCACGCACCATCACTGTCGTGAAATGACCCCACCACACCACCCTGGCTCCGCCATTGCCGCCGACCGGGGCTCGTCAACGGTCGGTCGGAGGCTGGAGCGACGTCCAGGTGAGTTCGGGCAGTGTGCCGCTGGCGACGCCGAGGTCGGCCCGGGCGTGGGCGTAGAAGTCGTTGCGCAGGAGCATGGTGTTCTTGTACGCCTCGACGAAGGCCGCCTCGTCGGGGCCGTCTTCGCGCAGAAGGCGTTCGAGCTGCCAGGCCTGTTCGTGCCAGGCCCGGGCAGCGGTGATCGTGGCGGGATCGCCGAGCAGCAGCACGGTCTCCCAGTTCAGGGCGCGTTCCGTCTCGGCTTCGGCCAGCTCGGCGAACGCGGCGTCGAGGTCGACGGGCCGGCCGGTGGCGAGCAGGTTCCTGGTCTCGGCGATGCGCCGGCACAACCGAACCATGCGCTTCACGGCGTTCGCGTACTCGGTGTAGGCCGCCAGGCGCTTGTCGTCCCAGCGCGCGGACTGCGTGCGCCGCCACCGTAATCGCTCGGCGCTGGTGGTGACGACGAACGTCGCGGCGGAGCCGAGCAGGACGCCGGCGATGGTCAGGATCTGTGTGACGACTGGGTTCACGAACCGAAGCCTGGCACTGTCACCGCACGGACATCGGGAACTTCGACGATCCGATCGCGATCGGGCTAGGGGCGGGAGCGGAGGCGGCGGAGCATGCGGGCGTCCTCGAAGCCGACGGCGTGGGCGGCGCTGTCCACGGTGGCGCCCTGGCCGATGAGGTGTTCGGCCCGTTCCAGACGTAGCAGCTGCTGGTAGCGCAGCGGGGTGAGGCCGGTGGCCTGGGCGAACAGGCGGGTGACGGTCCGCTCGCTGCAGCCGACGGAGCGGGCCAGCTCGGCGAGGGGGAGGCGGGCGGTGTAGCGGGCGTCGATGTGGTCCTGGAGGCGGTGCACGGTGTCGCTGAGGTGCGAACGGTGCCGCAGCATGGCGCTGTCCTGCTGGGCGTCGCCGTTGCGGCGGGCGTAGACGACCATCTCCCGGGCGATGCGGGCGGCCATGGCCGGGCCGTGGGCGGTGGCGACCAGGTGCAGGGCCAGGTCGATGCCGGAGGCGATGCCGGCGGAGGTGACGATCCGGCCGTCGATCACGTACAGCACGTCGTGGATCACGGTGGCGGCGGGGAACCGGTGGGCCAGTTCGTCCTGGTGCTCGTGGTGGGTGGTGCAGCGCCGCCCGTCGAGCAGGCCGGCCCGGCCGAGCTGCACGGCCCCGGAGCAGACGCTGGCGACGGTGCCGGGGAACTCCCGCAGCAGGGTCATCAGCGCCGCCCCGAGCCGCGGGGTGCGCGACAGCCGGTCGCCGGAACAGCCTGGCACGACAAGCATGTCGCCGGAGTCCAGCGCGGGGATCTCGGTCGACGCCTGGAGGCTCACGCCCTGCGCGGTCGGTACGACCGGCGTGTCGGCCAGGTAGCTCAGCCGGTAGTCGAGGCCGAACTTGGCCGCGGCGGCGAACACGTGCGCGGGCCCGGCCAGGTCGAGCAGGTGCACGTCGGGGGCGAGCAGGAAGGCGACGGTCGGCATGATCTGGTCAGCCTACGGCCAGCTCCGCGATCGTGCTGATGGTGGCGAACCGGCCGGACAGCGCGTATTCGGTGCGTTCGATGATGTCCTCGACGGCGAGCTCGTCGACGCCGTTGCGGTGCGGGATGGGGAAGGTGGCGGTCGCCTCGGTGACGAACGTGACGTCGAAGCCGAGGTCGGCGGCGACCCGGGCGGTGGTCTCGCAGCACTGCTCGGTCTGGATGCCGCAGAGCACCAGCTCCCGGATGCCTTGTGCGGTCAGGATCTGCTGGAGGTTGGTGGTGGTGAAGGCGTTGCGGGAGGTCTTGCGCAGCACCGGCTCGCCCGGCTCCGGCTTGAGGCCGTCCATCAGTCGCACGAAGCCGCTGTCCTCGTCGAAGACGGTGCCGGTGCCGGGCTCGGTGTGCAGCACCCACACCACCAGGTCGCCGGCGGCGCGGGCGAGGTCGACCAGGCGGCCGGCCCGCCCGGCGATGTCCGGAGTGGACACTCGGGCCCAGCTCTCCCGCTGGCGGAACGATTCCTGGATGTCGATGACGATCAGTGCCTTGGTCACACCTGTGATGGTGCCGGCCGGGCGGTCGGCCCGACAGGCACGGTCACGTCGTCATGCGGAACGATCCGGTCACGACACCGACCAGGTGCCGGCGGCGGTGGTCTCGTCCACGTCGGAGGTGCGCACGGTCACCGCGACCTGCCAGGCCCCTGCCAGGGGGATCTGGGCCTCGGCGGCCCGGTAGCGACCGGTGCCGACGTGCTGCATGTCGATCTTCAGCGGCCCGAGGTTCTGCGCCTTCAGCGTCAGGTTGACGTCCAGTTCGGCGACGTCCTCGGGGGTGCCGGTCGGGTCCTCGACGGTGACGTCGAGCAGGTTGGGTCCGGTGTGCGCGGGCGTGATGTAGATCTTGAGATTGCCCTTGCCGTTCGGGCCGCCGGTGTCGAAGGGCAGGGTCTGGCCGTCGGGCGTGGCCTGCACGACCGGCGCGGTGGCGGCCTCGGCCGTGCGCGCCGGCTCGGCGTTGACCAGGGCTGCGGTCAGACCGAGCACGATCACCGCGCCGGCGGTCTCGACCAGCACGGGCCGGCGCAGCTTGCCGACGTGCGCGCGCACCCACTTGCGGGAGAAGTAGGCCGCGCCGAGCACCACCAGCACGGCGGCGATCTTGAGCAGCAGCAGGCGGCCGTACTCGGTGTCGAGGAAACCGGCCCAGCTGCCGAGCTGCCGCCAGCTCTGGAACGTGCCGGTCGCCACCAGCACGCCCACGCACACCAGGGCGACCTGCGAGAACCGTTGCACGGCAACCTGGGGCGGCTTGGCCCGCCACAGCACGACCAGCCCGCCGAGCCAGATGCCCATGGCGTCCAGGTGCAGCACGTCGACCGGCATGGCCAGGCCGGCCGCCAGTCCGGTGGCGGCGTGCCCGGACATCGACCAGGTCCAGGCCAGACCGTTGAGCAGCAGCACGCCGATGCCGCCGAACACCGCCCGGCGGTCGGGCGTCCACTCGGCGGTGGCCAGCACCTCGCCGATGTACGGGGCGGCCAGCGCCAGCAGCACGATCCGCACGATCACGCCGGTGCCGAGGGCGATGTCCAAAGTGGACGAGAACAGGTTGCCGTCGAACAGGCGGTCCAGTCCGACGCCCGCGCCGTACGGGCCCTGTAACAGCGCGCCGGCCACGGTGGCCAGCAGCAACGTCAGCCATGAACCGCCGATCAGCCGTCGGACGCTGCGCTGCACGGCCCCGCCGGGCCAGCACCAGAACACGAACGCCACCGAGCCGACGAGCAGCGCGAACGAGGCGTATTCGAGGCCACGGGCGGTCCAGTACACAATGGACACTGCCAGGCTGCCGGCGGACGGCGCGGCGACCGGGGCGGCGGCCGAGGCGTGGCCGATGGAGAAGGTGAACGCGCCGGAGATCGGGTGCGAGTCGGCGGAGACCACGTGCCAGGACACGGTGTACGTGCCCTGGGCCGTCGAAGTCAGCGGCACGCCAACGGTTTCGCCGCGGCCGTCGATGTGGTCGGTCTTGCCGTTGTCGGCCGACGAGCCGTCCGGGGCGATCACGTGCACGCCGTCCGGCTCCACCTGCACCGTCTCGCCGAACGTCAGAGTGACCCGGGTCGGCGCGGAATCCACCACCGCGCCGTTGGTCGGCGTGGTCGACTCCAGCACCGCGTGCGCGGACGCCTGGCCGGCGGTCGCGGCCATCGCCGCGAACACACCGGCCAGCACCAGTAAGAACGCCCTCATTCGGCGGCTCGACCGCGTCGCAGCGCCGCCACCGCCAGGCCACCCGCGGCCAGCCCGATCACGATGCCGGCGATGCCGAAGGCCAGCGGCAGCGAACTGTCCGAAGTGGAGTTCGTGTCCGCCGTCGGCGTGACCGCCGCCGCGGTGCTGGCGTTCTTGGCCGTCAGCTGCACCGTCGGCGCCGGGTGCTCCGGCTCCGCGCCGCCGGGGGCCGAGGTGTCGATCCACCGCACCACGTCGCCGTTGTCGTAGGTCTGGACCGCCTTGAACACCAGCTTGTCGGTGTCGGTGGGCAGCGGGCCCATCGACACCTCGAACTCCGCGAAGTGGTCCGGGGCAAGGGATCCGCCGCTCCAGGTGATCTTGGAGACGGCCTCGGTGATCGGGCCGTCGTCCGACTTCAGCGGCGTGGCCAGGGTGGACTTGTCGATCTGGGCCGTCCAGCCCGGCACGTCCTTGACCTCCACCGAGGCGATCGGGTGGTCGGTGGGGAAGGTGACCTCCAGCTTCACCGTGGACGCCTTGTCCTCCTCGTTGGGCACCCGGAAGGCGATCTTCGTGTAGCTGCCCTGCGTCGCGGTGCCCGGCTGCGCCGTCACGTGCGCGTAGGCGCTGCCCGTCACGGCGAGCAGGCCGCCCACCACGATCGAGCCGAGCACGCCGAGCCGCTTCGCTGTCCTCATCGGGAACCTCCGTGTCCTGACGTCCGTCGCAGTACCGGTCGTCCCGGAGCTCCGGTTGGTTCCCGAGCCCGTGTTACTTCCCAGCGCCGCCACCAGAATCAGGCCGACCGCCAACGGGATGTGCGTCACCAGCCGGTTCCAGCCGACGGCGTGCGCGCCGAGGTCGAAGGTCGACACGAGCACCAGCACACCGACAACGCTGCCCAGCAAGGGAAGTTGGGGTCGGGCTCGCCGTGGGTCGGCCGCCACGAAGGCCAGCACCACTCCGATGGCGAAGTTGAAGGCCGACGTCTCGTGGTCCATGTGCCCGGCCATCGTCATCATCGGGTCGTCCTGGCCGAGCAGTTCGACGATCGCCACGGCGGCCTGTGCGACGGCAGCGAGCACGAGGCCGATGCGCACCAGTATGTAGAGGAGGGAGGGCCGCGAACTGGTCTGGGCCAGCGCTGCTGTGTCCACGGGCCTCGGCTCGCCAGCCGGCAGCACTGCCTTGGCCAGGACCTCGTCGGTCAGGTCCCGCTCCTCGCCCGCGGGGGAGAGGACGGCCAGCCGGTTGATCCGGGCCGCCCGGTCCTGCCAGCGTGCGCACGGGGCACACCCCTGCACGTGCCGGTCCACGTCCGTCATGGCCAGGCCGGGAACAGCCTCCCCGTCCATGGCCGCCGAGAGCGCTTCACGCGCGATGCCGCAGTCCACGTCGAGCCAGGTCGTCGGCGAGGGCCGGAAAGTTCCGGTGAACCTGCCAGTAACCGCTGGCGTATCTACCGGGCGTGGGCTTCGACGACGCCGAGATCACCCAGTTCGCCCTGGCCGCGCAGCGCGGCGATCGGGCGGCCGCTGCCGACTTCGTCCGGTCGACGCAGCGCCAGCTGCGCCGGCTGATGGCGTACCTGGGCGACCAGGGCCAGGCCGACGACCTGGCCCAGGAGACGTATCTGCGCGCGTTCGCGGCCCTGCCCCGCTACGAGGGCCGGTCGCCGGCCCGGATGTGGCTGCTGGCCATCGCCCGCCGGGTGGCGGCCGACCAGATCCGCACCGCCCAGCGGTCGCCGCGCACCACCAGCGCCGACGGCTGGCTGGACCTGGAGGTGGCCGGCCCCGAGGGGCTGGTGGCGCTGCGGTCGGCGATCGACGGCCTGGATCCCGAGCGGCGCGAGGCCTTCGTGCTGACCAGGGTGGTCGGCCTGTCCTACGCCGAGGCGGCCGAGGTGTGCGACTGCCCGGTCGGCACGATCCGTTCCCGCGTGTCCCGCGCCCGCACCGAGTTGGTGGACGCTCTGGACGTCCGGCTGGAGATCGCCCGCTGACCACTCACCGGAAAGCGCGTCTGGTGAGCGCCGCGGCGGTGATGCACAGGCCGCCCTCGGCGGCGTGCACCCAGTTGCCGAAGGTGTCCACGGCCATCAGGTGCAGCACGCTGGTGTCGCCGGCCAGCCCGAGACCGGCGACGACGAGATAGAACCAGCCGCAGCCGATGCCGTACCAGAACGCGGCGCGGGGCGACCGGGCGGCGAAGAGGCCGGGCACACCGGTGATGAAGTGGAACAGGGCGTGCCAGCCGTTGACGGTGACCGGGATGAAGCCGAACGCCAGAACCGTGCACGAGGTCATGTGCGAGCCGAGGGCGAAGCTCGGGCACATCGCGTAGGCGACGGGGCCGTTGCTGATGAACCACAGCGACAGCACCAGCAGCAGGAGCTGGCCCGGTGACCGCCGCACGTCGGTCAGGTAGCGCGCCGGCGCGGCGCGGACGGTGGCGGACATGGCGCTCGGTGTCCCTTCGTGGCCAGTTCTAAGTCGATCGACCTAGAATGCCGGGGAGTATGTTCTAAGTCGATCGACCTAGTCAACCGTGGGGAAGGAGCCGGCGGTGGCACGCGACACCCGGCGGCGGATGATCCAGCAGGCGGCGCTGCTGTTCCGCGGCAGCGGTTACGCCGGGACCGGCATCCGGGAGGTCGCCGAGGCGGCCGGCGCGCACCGCGGCGTCATCTACCACCACTTCGCCGGTGGGAAGGCCGAGTTGGCCACCGAGGTGCTGGCCTATGTGGATAGCCTGGTCGGCCCGGCCATCGAGGCGGTGTGCGCCACCGAGGAACCGGTTCCGGCCATGCGGGCCATTCTGGCCGCCGCTGCGGTGGTGATGGCCGGCGAGGACCATCCTGCCGGCTGCGCGGTCGCGGCGGTCACCCTCGGCGCCGGGCCGGACGAGCCGGCGCTCCGGTCGGCGACCCGGGAGATATTCGACCGCTGGCAGCAAGCGTTCCGGGACTGCCTGTGGCGCAACGGTTTCAGCGGGGTGGCGGCGACGAACCTGGCCACCCTGCTGATCGCCGGCCTGGAGGGCGCGCTGGTGCTGTGCCGGGCCGAGGGCACGACCGAACCGCTGGCCCGTGTCGCGGACGCGTTGGAACATGCCCTGAAACGGTGAGGCGACACGCCTCGGCATGATCGACAGGATGGGGTCGGCCTGCCACTAGACTCCGGCCCCATCCAGTCGCCGCGCCCCAGAGGATCACCATGAAGGTTGTTGTTGTCGTGCCGACGTACAACGAGCGCGAGAACCTGCCCGTGCTGGTGGCCCGGCTGCGCGACCTGGGGATCCCTGACCTGCACGTGCTGGTGGTCGACGACAACTCCCCGGACGGCACCGGCGCGGTCGCCGACAGTCTGGCCGCAGAGGGATCGGCAGAGGGCGATCTGGGCGTGCTGCACCGCACCGAGAAGGACGGCCTGGGCCGGGCCTACATCGCCGGCATGACCCGCGCCCTGGCCGAGGGCGCGGACGTGGTGATCCAGATGGACGCCGACCTGTCGCACCCGACCGACCGCATCCCGGCCCTACTGGAGAAGCTGGACAGCACCGACGCCGGCGTGGTGCTGGGCTCGCGCTACGTCGAGGGCGGGCGGACGGCGTCGGAGTGGCCGTGGCACCGCAAGGCGCTCTCGGCGTGGGCCAACTTCTACGTCAACGCCATCCTCCGTCTGAAGGTCAAGGACGCCACCGCCGGTTTCAAGGCCTGGCGGGCGGACACGCTGCGGGCCATCGACCTGCCGTCGATCCGCAGCAACGGCTACTCGTTCCAGGTGGAGATGAACTACCGCACGGTGAAGCGGGGCCTGCGCATCCTGGAGGTGCCCATCGTGTTCGAGGAGCGGGCCGAGGGCGCCTCCAAGATGACGCTGGCGGTGCAGCTGGAGTCGGCGGTCACGCCGTGGAAGCTCCTTTTCGGACGGATGTAGCCCACACCGTCGCCACGGCGGCGACCACGCCGGCGACAGCGCAGGCAACTCCGTACGGCAGCGAGGGTTCGTGCCCGGCGAGCACGGCGACCAGCAGCCACCCACCGAGCCCGAACAGCGCGCCCAGCGGCGCCGCGCCGATGAACGTGCCGACGCCGCCGCGTCCGCGTCGGACGGTCCGCAGCGTGGATTCCAGGTATGCCAAGGAGAACAGGCAGGCCAGCAGGCTGCCGGAGCCCATCGCGCTGGCCAGCGGGAACTGCTCGGCCGCCGCAGGGAATTCCTGGACCCCGGCGGGGGACTGGAGGCGGCCGGTGACCGTGCCGCCGACCAACCAGCGAGTGATGGCCGGGAACAGCACGGAGTCCTGGCCGACGGCACTGGCGACAGGGACACCGGCGAACGACAGCGACATCGTCGCCGGGCCGCCGACGATCGGCACCGGCAGGCTCAGGTCCACACTGGACGGTTGACCGGGTCCGCTGCCCAACACGGCCAGCTGCGTCACGGCCGCGCGCGGGCCGGGAGTCGGTGCGAGGAAGGCCAGCGCCACCATGGCGATGAGCGAGATCGCGGCGATGAGGCCCGGCAGGAGGGCGGACTTTCGGCGCGGGGCTTCGTTCTCGATGCGGGTCGCGGTGAGCGTCGGCTCCGGCGCGGCGGTCGGGCGGGGATGCGAGACGCTGCCGGTGACGCGGGGCGTGAGGTGCACGGGGATACCGGACCGTTGCAGCCAGCCGTGCCCGAAGGTGGCGTCCGCCGCGGCGGCGAGGTCCGCAGCGAACGCCTCGGCGTCCCGGTAGCGCTGGTCGGTCTCCCTTGCCAGGGACCGCATCACGACCCGGGCCAGCGGCTCGGGGACGCCGGTGATTGGCCGGGGATCGCCGAAGATGTGCTGGCGCATCATGCTCAGCGCGCCGCGGTCGGTGGCGAACGGCAACGTGCCGGAAAGCAGTTCGTACAGCACGGTTCCGGCTGAGTAGACGTCCGCGGCGGGCGTGAGCGGGTTGCCCGAGGCCTGTTCCGGCGAGATGTAGGCGGGGGTGCCCAGGACCTCGCCGCCGTGCGTGACGAGGGTGGCGCCCTCGCTGATCACCTGCGCGATGCCGAAGTCGGCGACCTTGAGCACGCCCGGCCCGGTGAACAAGAGGTTCTTCGGCTTCACGTCCAGGTGCAGCACGCCCGCGCGGTGCGCCGCGTGCAGGCCGGCCAGCGTGGCCAGGGTGATCGCGCAGGCGGCGTCCGCCTTGAGGTCGCCGCGGTGGAAACGGTCGAACACCGTGCCGCCGTCCAGCTTCTCCATCACCAGCAGGCTGTCCCGGCCGGTCTGCACGTAGTCGTACACCGGCACGATGTGCGGATGGTCGAGGCTGGCGAGGACCTTCGCCTCGCGGTCGAACCGGCTGCCCATGCCGGGCTTGTCCAGCAGCTCGGCCGGCAGCTGCTTGATCGCCACGTGGCGGCCGAGGGACCGGTGCACGCCCGCGTACACCACGCCCATGCCGCCGGCCCCGATCACCGACCCCACCTGGTACTGCGGCAGGGCGTGCACGACGTTGGCGGGCGCGGTCACCCGGTCACCTCGTGGGTCAGCGGCATGCGCGTGGTCTCCTGCTCGACGGCGGGCGGCAGCGGGTGCGGGGTGAGGTAACCGAGGAGCAGGCCGATCGCCGTGGTGCCGACGATGATCGGGATTTCGACGGTGGGTTCCGGCGGGATCATCCGCAGCACGGACAGCGTCACCACGGCCACCAGTCCGGTGCCGAAACCGGCCGGCATGAAGCGGAGGGCGCGTCGCCAGCGGTTCGCCGGCAGGCGGTGCCTTGCCAGCGCCAGCAGGCACGTCGCCCAGGCAGCGATGGTGAGCAGGAGGACCGCGATGCCGAAAACCCCGTACACGGAAAGGAACGAGCCTCGGACGTCGGTGACCGTGTCCACGGCGACGAGCTCGTTGCGGTCCACATCGAACAGCTGGACCGAGGCCGGTAGCAGGCCGATCGCCTGGCCGTCAAGGTCCGCGAGGTCAAGACCGAAGGTGCGGGTGACCCTGGTGTGCGGGCCCACGTCGAACGGCAAAGTCGTGTCGTAGGCGAAAAATGTCAGCGCCAGGGCCGTGCCGGACAGGCGGATGCTGCGCACATGTGCTGGTGCGGCGCCGTCGTTCGTGACGGTGACCGACAACTGCACGGGCCGTCGCGGCGTGATCACCATGGTGTGCCCGGCGATGTCCTGGCCGTCCAGAGTGGCCGTCAGCGTCAGGGGATCATCCGACCCCTGGGCGGCGGCCGGTGCCGTTCCCGTGAGAAAAACGCCGGCTGCCAAGGCAACCGCGACACCGGTGAGACGTCCCATCGAGAACTCCCAGTTGAGCCGGGCGTGACTGGTGGGAGATGCTACCGCCGGCCGGCCGTGGGGTGGGCCGAACGAACCACAGTGGATGGGGCAATGCGGATACTTGTTCGCACAGTGACGTTCCTGGCGCTCTGCGTGGGCGTCGTGCTGCCGGCGGTGGCGTCGGCGGCGACCGCGCCGGCCGTGTCGGTGACCCCGACCAGTGGACCGGCCGGAAGCCAGTTCACCATCCGCTGGGGCGGCTTCTCGCAGTGTCGGGTGATCACCTTCACCTGGGCGGGGGCGCCCCTGGCGAGCGGATCGCCGGGCACACAGGGGAGTGTCCTGGCCACGGCTCCCGCCGACGCGAAGCCCGGGACGTACGCCATCAATGCGACCTGCGGGGACCAGAAGGGGTTGACCCGGTTCACCGTCACGGTGAGCACCACAACCGTAACGACTCCGCCGCCCACGACGACAACCACTACGCCTCCGGTTGTCACCACGACAACGCCGCCGGCGGTCACCACGACGGTGCCGGTCGCCACGACCACTACGACAACAACCACGCCTCCGACCACAACCACCGACACGCCAACGACATCGGCCAGCCCGTCGGTCACCGACGAGCCGAAGGCCGGTGGCGGGCTGACCTTGGACCACAGCAGCATTCAGCCGGGGGACACGTTGATGGCCTCCGGGAGTGGGTGCGAGCCGGGGCATGCGGTGACGTTGAGCTCTGACGGCGAGCAGGTGGGGTCGGCGCAGGCTGACGGCGGTGGGGCGTTCACGGCGCCGGTGCAGTTCAGTCGGATCGAGCCGGGGCGGCACACGATCGTGGCGAGTTGCGGGGTGGCGCTGACGGGGGTTGTCGACCAGGCGGTGACCAGCTCCAGTGGGGATTATTCGTCGACTCTGGTGGTGCTGGTGTTCTTCGTGCTGGGTGGGATCGTGTTCGTTCGATTCGCGTACTGAAGCTTGGAGTCGGCGGTCGCGCCGTGGAAGCTCCTGTTCGGACGGATGCGGCTCGTTCAGAGCCGGCGGATGCCGCGTAGGCCGGCCGCGTACGGTCCGTTGTCGTCCAGCACGCTCGCCCCGCCGACGTCGCCGAACGTCGGCCCGTCCGGGGTGCCCCGACAGGCGATGAACCGCGGGTGCCCGGAGTCGTCTGCGCCCAGGTAGATGCCCACATGATCGACCGCGGTCGCCTTGCCGTCGACGGCGAACAGCAGCAGGTCGCCGGGTTGGGCCAGGAACCTGGCGGACGCGGCACCCGTTGCCTTGTCAGCGATGACGGTGCCCAGCTTGGCGTTGGCGATCTCCGCCGGACTGCGGGGCAGGCCGCCGGCGTCCCCGGGGTAGCCCATCCGGTAGCCGTAGACCAGCCGCGCATAGCCGGCCGAATCCAGCCGGCCCAGCTTGTCCATGCGCGGATTGCGCTGCTGCCACTCCTGGCCGAGGAAGTCGGCGACGTCCGCGTCGAAGGCGAAACGCGCGCCGGTCACGTACTGCGTGGCGACAGCGAGCAGGTCGGCACTGGTGTCGGCGAGCGCGTGGGTCAGCCACGGGCGGAACCAGTCCGCCTTCTCATCCCCGGCGTGCCAAGGCTGAGGCGTGAACCGCACCCAGGTCTCGGTGGGTATCACCGCAGCGGTTCGGGCCGGGTCGGTGAACGTCCGGATCGGTCCACTCAGGACGGTCGAGCGGGCGCCGTCGGTGAGGGTGGCCACCAGTTTGTCGTTCTGGTCCAGCACTTCGGTACGCGGTGGGTTGTCCAGCCGGACGTAGCTGTAGCTGGTGGCCGGCGGGTGGACGGCCCGGCTCGCGACGACCACCTGGCTGTCACGGGCGCGGGCCGGGGCATCGCCGGACAGAGCGAGGTGCACCACGGCGGCGCCGGACACGGCTAATGTGGTCAGCAACACGGCTGTGCGCATGTGTTTCACGGCAGGGGCTCCTACGAGGTGGGGATCAGGCCGACCAGCACCCCGCTGGCCAGCACTCCGTACGAGGCAAGGGCAACCGATCCGGTGGCCAGCACGGTCACCGCGGGCGGCTGACGAACCAACTGGTAGGCGATCAGGCCGGGCACCACAAACCCCAGCGTCTCGTGCACGTACAACAGCGGATAATGATCCTGGATCAATACAAAAACCGTGGTCTGCAAAAGAACGCCGAGCAGCACCACCGCCGCGAACTGCCGCTTCCCGTACAGAATCACGACTTTGCTCAGCCCCAGCGTGGCCAGATAGGTCAGCACCGTGGTCAGCACCACCAGCGCCGCCCGCCGATAGTCCTCGACCAGCGTCAACGCCAACCAGCCCGGAGTGATCATGCCACCCGGCGACAGGTTCGTGGTGAGATAACACAGCAGGGAGAACAACAACCCGATGGCCAACCCCAGGGTGGCCACCTCCGGGGACAGCTCCTGGCTGATCATAGCCGCTCCAGGGTTTCCAGTTGGGCGAGCAGGATTTCGCCCTGTCCGTGGATGTTGCCGATGGCCGCGAGCGAGGCCTGCTCGTCGATGCCGTCGACCAGTGCGTCCAACAACTCGGGTGCGCTGCGGCGGCCGCCGAGGTCGACCACCCTGGCCCGCCAGTCCGAGGGAATCGCGGCCAGCGCGCTGCGGGTCGGCTCCCCGATCAACAGCACCCGGTCCGGTCGCAGACGCGGCACCAGCGCGCCCATCTGGCCGTTGCGCTCGATCCGGTCCGGCCGGCAGTTGATCACGATGTGCAGCGGCCGGCCGATCGCCCCGTGATCGAGCAGGTGCTCGATGTTCATCACCGTGGACTCGGGATCGTTGGCCGCGAACACGTTCGCGAAGTTCAACCGCTTGCCCGCCGCCGCATACCGGTCCACCCGCAACACACCCGGATCCGGCGGGGCGGCCCACATGCCGGCCATCGCGTCGACCCGACCGACGTCCAACAGCTCGGCGACCGTCAAGGCGATGGCGACGTTCTCCTTGAACGTGATCCAGTCGAACCCGGCCATGTCCTCATCGGTCACCGACTCCGGATCGACCGCGATCAACGTGCAGCGGCGCTTGTCGGCTTCCTCCTGCAGGATGTGCAGGCGGTCGCGTTCGGCCGTGACGCAGATGCCGCCGACCGGCATCGACCGGCACAGCGACCGCGCCACATCGTCCAGGGTCGGGCCCATCTCGGCGAGGTGGTCCTCGCGCACGTTGCACAGCACGCCGATGCTGGACTGGATCAGTTTGGTCTGGTTGATCTCCTGCAACGGCGGGGCGACGGCCATGCACTCCATCACCAGGGCGTCGGGGTCGTAGCCGGCGGCCCGCCGGACGATGGCGATCTGCTCGACGACGTTGGCGATGTTGAACTTGCGGTGCACCGGTTCCTCGCGGGCGTCGGGGTGGATGAACCGCGCGGCGGTGCCGGTGGTCTTGGCCACCGTGGTCAATCCGCCGCCGCGCAGCGCGCCCGCGCACAGCCGGGTGATCGACGACTTGCCCCGGATCCCGTTGACCAGCACCCGATGCCTGATCCGGGCCAGGTTTCGGTTGTGTCGCCGCTGTTCCACCACGCCGCCGGCGAGCAGCAGCAAGCAGGCAGCCAGGTACACGAGGTAGAGAAATAGCATTGGGCTTCCCTCACACCAACACGGACAGCGGTTAGTCGACCGATGCGGCGCGCCGGCGGCGGCAGGCGTCCAGGCACTGCGCCACCGTGCCGATCTCGTTGAGCCGCTCCGGATAGATCACGGTCCTGAGATCGCCGCCGGCGAGCAGGTCCGCGGCCGCGGCCAACCGGCGCAGCGGCCCCACGAAACACCAGTGATACCAACCGAACAGCGCCAGGGCGAACGCGCCGCCGGCCATCGCGGCGAACAGCCAGAAGTTGCGCACACTGTTGTCCGGCAACGGAAGCTCGGTCACCGGCTGCCGCAGCAGCACGGTCCAGCGCAGTGGATCGGTCTTCGACGTGCCGGCCAGTGAGGCGGACGCGACCACGTACCACTGGCCGCCGATCTCGACGGTGCCGGGGCGGGCCGAACCGGCCAGCGCGTCAGTCACGTTCTGCCGCAACGGTTCCTCGTCCACCACATCGAACGCCCGATAGCCGTCGGCCGCGGCCAACGTGCGCATCCCCGAGTCGACCAGCCGGGCGCTGCCGGCGGTGCGCCGCAGCACCGAGGAGAGCTTGGCCACATCGAGCTCACCGACCAGCGTGTGCGTTCCGTCCGGCAGCGGGTTGCTGGCGAAGAGCACCGGCACCCGACCGGCGGTGTTCTGTTGGTGCAGACCGGATCCGCCAGGCGGCGGTTCCTCGGTGCGCAGTGCCGTCCGGCCGGCGCTGACCTGGATGGCGCCGGCGGCGTCGGTGACGTAGACGCTGCGGTAGCGCGGGTTCTGTGCCACCAGGTCGGCCAGCGCCGGTCGAAGCGATGACATGTCCTTGCCCACCCGGGTCGTGAAGGTCTGCAAGGTGGTCAGGCTCGCGGACAGCTGTTGCCGCAACGCCTGGGCCGCGGTGTCGGCCAGCGCCCGTTGCCCCTGCACGACCACGTCCGGCACGGTCGGCGTGGTCTGTCCGGCGGCTATCCCGACCGTGGCGGCCCACCCCAGGGGAAGCATCGCCGCGACGAGGACGACAGCCCATGCCGGGACCCGTAACCGCCTCGCGTCGCGAGGCCGGCCTTCGAGCGCGGCGGCGATCCGCTCGGCTTCGCGTAACCGGTGCCGGCCGCTGGGCACACCGGTCAGGGCACTGGTCCGAAGTCGACGGATCGGCCGGATGAAGCCGAATCCGATCAGGGCCATCGCCGCCGCGACGACTGCCGCCAGCGTGATCGTCCAGTCGATCGGCACGGGAATCTGGCTGTCGGTCGCGACCGGCGCCACCGCGACCAGCAGCACGTTCAGTCCGACCGGACTGGCCGGTGTGCCGGTCTTGACCGGCGCATAGACGGTCAGCGGCGTGGTGCGGGCGTTGTTGACCACCGGGCCGCTGCCCTCGTCCCCCACCGCGACGCCGGCGCCGTCGGCCGCCGCCGCGCTGCCCGAGGTGATCAGCTCCCGGGTGCTGGGATCGGGGCGACCGTGCGACTGGACGACCCGGCCGTCGGGCGTGGTCAGCAGGATCGCGTGGGCCGATTCCCTGATCGTCGGACTGACCGGAACCTGGATTCCCGTTGACACCACGACAATCCAGTCGGTCCCCGGGACCGGCGCCGCGGTCAGCACGACCGCCGGGCCGGTCTGATCGTGCACGACCCGGACGGTGATCCGGTCGATGCCCCTGTCCGGAAAGGACTCCACCGGTACCGGCTCGCCCAGCCGGGCCAGCGGTTTCGAGGTGCCCTGGGCCATTAGCACCACGCCACGTGCCTGTGGACAGCTGCCGGCGAACGCCGTCACGGCGTCGGCGGGAGTGCGGTCTGGATTGATCGAGTACAGCTTGGCCGCCGTGCTCAGCTCCACGGCGACCTCGCCGAGAGAATCGGCCGTCGCGTGCGCGAGATCGTCGACCAGCCTTTGCTGTGACTGGGCCAGAATGTGTGCGCTGTTCGCGGCGTTTATCGTCGGCGTCACCACCAGGCAGCAGCCGATCAACAGCGCGAACGCCGTCGCTACGACGGCAAGGGGGGCGCGCACGCCATCGGGGAACGCATTCTCCACCGATGTTTCCGCAGGGGTCCTCTCCGGCACCACGTACTCCTCGTCGTGTCCACAGCAAATTCGCCCGCCATTAACCGAAAGGAATCGACATCCATTCGTCGCAATTCACTGCGCCGCGCGGTGCCCGCCGCCCCTGTGGCCCGCGGACACCTTCTCAGCCACCTGGATCGCACATCCCCTACCAAAGTCGGTGGACGTCGCGACGGTCAGCGGCCACGGTGTCGGCGGGGTGTCTCCTAACACTCCGTCCGGCCACCACTTCACCCATTAGAGTATGGTTCTCGCGGTAAAGCAAGCATCACTCATGACTTCCTAATGGGCAGCCGCCGCCAGGCCGCAAAGACCAAGAGGTGCTCAGATGCTGTCCGGACGAAACCTGCTGATCATCGCGACACTGTTGGTCTGTGTGGTGGTTGTGGTGATGCTGCGCACGCCCGGCGGCGGCACCGCCAAGGTCGACCTCGACGCGGAGGTGTCCGAGTTCGCCGACGCCCTGAGCCCCGACGCCCCCTACCGACCGCCGGGCGAGCAGGAGCGGACTGCCGCCCTGGACGGGCTGATGCCGCTGCTGACCGGCGGCACCGACCTCGACTCGGAGCGGAAACCGCTGACACCACTGGGATTCACCGTGTCGGACGGTGTCGACGAGGCGACCGGGCGGCACTTCGTGCTGGCCAGCACCAAACCGGACGCGGCGCGTGGCTGGGGCATGTACATCGCCGACTACGGCGCCCGTCCCCGGCTGGTCATCGAGGTGCCGCACCCCAACTTCGACCTGAACACCGAACAGGTCGGCATCGAGCTGTACCGGCGGGTGCCGGGGTCGGCCGTGCTGGTCGCCGGTGCGCACCGCAAGGCCGGCGACAACACCGCCGACGTCGCCCACAACGCGGACTCGCTGTTCAACACGGTCGCGGTGGAGCTGGCCAAGCTCGGTCTGCCACAGGTGCAACTGCACGGCTTCGACGACCGGAGCCTGCCGGACACCGACGTCGTCGTGTCCTCGGGGTCGACGCCGCACACGGCGGCGCACGAGCGGATCGCCGACCGGCTCACCGGCCAGGGCCTGGCGGTGTGCCGGGTGTGGGAGCAGTCCTGCGGCAACCTGGAGGGCCGCCGGAACGTGCAGGGCAACGCGACGGACGGGCTGGGCGGTGTCTTCGTGCACATCGAGTCGGCCAGCGAGGTCCGCGCGCGGCCCGAACTGCGTTCGCGGCTGGTGGACGCGCTGACGGGCATGGTGTGAACACCAGGGCGAAGCTGGCGGCGATCGGCGTCCTGGCCGCGGTGATCTACGCCTGGGGCATGGCGGTCCACCCGGTCCACAACTACTACGCGTCCGCCGTGCGCAGCATGGCCGGCAGCTGGTCGGCGTTCCTGTTCGGCGCGTTCGACCCCCAGGGATCCATCACCCTGGACAAGATCCCCGGCGGGTTCTGGCCACAGGCGCTTTCGGTTCGACTGTTCGGTTTTCACGATTGGTCAGTGGCGCTGCCCGGGGTCGTCGAGGCCGTGCTGACCGTGCTGGTGCTCTACCGGGTCGTGGCCCGCTGGGCCGGCGAGACCGCGGGTCTGCTCGCCGCCCTGACGTTGACGTTGACACCGATCGTCGCCGCGCTGGCCAAGTCCGAGATCGTGGACACACCGCTGACCCTGCTGCTCGTGCTGGCCGCCGACGCCTGCCAGCGGGCCATGTTCAGCGATCGGCTGCGACCGCTGCTGGCGTGTGGGATGTGGGTCGGGTTGGCGTTCCAGGTCAAGATGCTCCAGGCCTGGGTGGTGCTACCGGTGTTCGCGGCCGCCTACCTGATCGTCGCGCCGGTGCGCCGGTGGCTGCATCTGCTGGCCGCCGGGGCGGTCTGTCTGGCGGTGTCCTCGACCTGGCTGCTGATCGCACTGCTGACGCCGGCCGGCAGTCGTCCGTACTTCGATGCCACCGCCGACAACAGTCCGCTGGGCATGGTCTTCGGGTACAACGCCGCGAACCGGTTGCACGGCAAGGGTTTCCTGGTGCTGTTGACCAGTCGGACCGCGCCGCAGGTCGGCTGGTTGCTGCCGTTGTGCCTACTGGCGATCGTGCTGGGTCTACTGTGGACTCGTGGCGTGCTGCGCAGCGGCTTCGTGCTGTGGGGACTGTGGCTCGCCGTCCACGTGGCCGCGTTCGGCATCGGGGATTTCCGGCACAGCTACTACGTCATCGTGCTCGCGCCGGCAGTCGCCGCGTTGACCGGTGGCGGCGTGGTCCTGTTCTGGCGTGTTCGGGATCGACATCGCTGGGTGCTGCCGACCGCGATTCTGCTGACCGCGGTGTGGACGATCGTGTTGCCGGCACGGCCGATTCTGCCGCAGGTCGCGCCGCTGGCGGCCGTGCTCGCGGTGTTCGGCGTGTTGGCCCTGTTGGCCGCCAGGAGCTCACGGCTGACCGCGGTCGGCGGCGTGGTCGGGCTCGTGGCGATGCTGATCACCCCGGCGGCCTGGACGCTGTCGACCGATGCCCGGGTCGCAACGGCCGATGCGGCCAGTCCGGCCGCCGGAGCCCCGCACCACAAGCCGCACGGATTATCCGCCAAGGACGAGGAGTTGGTGTCCTGGCTGCGGACCAACAGCGGTGGCGCTCGTTACCTGATGGCCGTGGACGGCGCGGGCAGCGCGGCGGCGATCATCGCGCACACCGGGGCCAGCGTCCTGCCGATGGGCGGGTTCACCGGCCGCACACCGTTTCCGACCACCGAGCAGTTTCTCGACCTCATCCGCGGCGGCGACCTGCGCTACGTCAAGGGCGATGTCCACACACCCGCGCGGACGGTGGCCGAGACCAACGTCAACTGGGCAGCTGGACACTGTCCTGAGGTGCGCGAGCATCTCTACGACTGCGGGCGGAAGTAGCCCGCATCGTCGCGACGGCGGCGACCACACCGGCGACGGCACAGCCGATTCCGTACAGCGGTGAGGGTTCGTTGCCGGTGAGCACGGAGATCAGCAGCCACGCGCCGACGCCGAACAGCGCGCCCACCGCTCCCGCACCGATGAATGTGCCGGTCTGTTCCTGTCCACGTCGGACGGTGCGCAGCAGGAATCGCAGGTACAGCACCGAGAACACGCAGGCCAGCAGGCTGCCCAGGCCCATCGCGCTGGCCAGCGGGAACTGCTGGGCCACCGCGGGGAATTCCTGGATTCCGGCGGGGGACTGGAGGCGGCCGGTGACCGTGCCGCCGACCAGCCAGCGGGTGATGGCCGGGAACGTCACCGAGTTCTGGCCGGCGGCACTCGTGATCGGGATGCCGGCCAGGGACAGCGACATCGTCGCCGGGCCGCCGGTGATCGGCACCGGCAGGCTCAGGTCCACATTGGCCGGTTGACCCGGACCGACGCCGACTACCGCCATCTGTGTGACGGCTGTGCGAGGACCCGGGGCCGGGGCGACGAAGGCGAGAACTACCAGGGCCAGCAGCGAGATCGCCGCGATCAGGGTCGGCACCAGTCCCGGCTGGCCGGCCGACACCGGTTCCGCGGACTCCGAGGCGAGATGCACGGGCACGCCGGACCGTTGCTGCCAGCCGTGGCCGAAGGTGGCGTCCGCGGCGGCGGTGAGCTCGGTCGCGAACGCCTCGGTGTCGGGGTAGCGGCTGCTGGTTTCCCTTGCCCGGGCCCGCATCACCACGCGGGCCAGCGGCTCCGGCACCCCGCGCTGGCGGAGCGTGGTCGCCGCGTCACGGTCCGGCAGCGTGCCGGAAAGGAGCTCATAGAGCACGGTTCCGGTGGAGTAGACGTCGGCGGCCGGGGTCAGTGGGCCACCGGTGGCCCGCTCCGGCGCGGTGTAGGCCGGCGGGCCTTGGGCCAGGCCGAAATCGACGACCTTGAGCACACCTTGTCCGGTGAACAACAGGTTCTTGGGCCGCACGTCCAGATGCAGCACGCCGGCCCGGTGCGCGGCCCGCAGCCCGGCCAGCGTGGCCAGGGCGATGGCGCAGGCGGCGTCGGGCGTGATGCCGTCGCGGCGGAAGCGCTCGAAAACCGTGCCGCCGTCGAGACGTTCGGTCACCAGCAGGCCGTCGCGGCCGGCCCGCACGTAGTCGTGGACCGGTGCTATGTGCGGATGGTCAAGCCCGGCAAGGATTTTCGCCTCGCGGTCGAACCGGTCGCCGATGCCCGGCAGCCGCTTGATCGCCACCGGGCCGAGCGACCGGTGCACGCCCGCGTACACCACGCCCGTGCGACCGGCCCCGATCGCCGGCCCCACCTGGCACTGCGGCAGGGCTTGGACCATGTTCATCGTGGACTCCCGTCGGGGCCGGGCATGCCTGGCGGCAGGATGCTACCGCCGCTGGCAACCCCACGGGCCGTGCGAATCACGGTGTTTACCGGGCTTGTTCGCACGGTAACGCCGCCGGTGCGCAGCGTCAGGGGCACACCGGGTGGGGGAGTTCCCTCGCGGCGGCGCGGCTGGTGTTCCACTCGCGCCAGTCGTCCGCCGGGAGTTGCTGCCACGGCGTGGCGCAGGCCTTCAGCCGGTCCGGCAGTCCGTCCAGCGCCGGCAGGATGTCCACCGACAGCCCGGACAGGTACAGCGTGTCCAGCCGTTGGGTCTGCTGCCAGCGCTGCACGTCCTGGCGGGCCACCACGTATTCCGGGTTCAGCGCCGCCAGCACCAGCAGCGCGGCGATGCCCGTGGTGAGCATGCCCTTGGGCAGCCACCGGCCGCTCAGCCGCACGCCGGCCACGATCACCATGACGTACACCAGCCCGAGCCAGATTTCGCACGCCTCCACCAGAAGCCGCAGCACGGTGAAGCCGTACGCCTCCTGATAGGCCCACATGCGACTCAACGCCGACGCCACCACGATCAGCGTCAGCAGCGACAGCGCGCCAAGAATTCCCCTGAGCCACAACCTATCCGTGGCTGATTCACGGGGCGCGACCCGGGCCGTGACGCCGATGACCGCCAGGGTCAGCACCGTGACCGCGGTGAGCTGCCAGAAGGCCGTACGGGCGTACTGGGCGTAGGTCAGATCGGCGGTCCGCATCACGTAATCGCTGCCGCCGAACCAGGAAACCATTTGCACGCCAACAAACACCGCGAACAGCGCCACCAGCATGCCGACCGGGACCGCCCACTCCAGACGGCGGACCACCGCCTGACTCGGCCGGGGTACCCGCTGACGTACGTGCGGACGCAGCGTCCCGGCGGCGACCAAACCGCCGCAGCAGAACAGGAACAGCGTGCGGAACGTCGAGCCGATGTCCACTGTGGGCGAACTGTCGCGGATCAGCGCGGCGAAGTCCGGGTCGGCCGCCGCGAACAGCGCGCCGAAGATCGCCACCATGGTCACGCCGATCCCGATCGACACCGTCATCCGCCCGCCACCGCGGATCCGGCCGAATCCCTTGGTCAGGGAAGGAAACGCCCGCATCGCGCCGAACACCAGCGCCGTGACCGTGCGGCCACCGCTCACCGCCAGCGACGCCGTGACCAGCGCCGCCAGCAGGCACAGCGTGAACAGCCATCCCGCGGCCCGCACCGTGCCCACGCCCACCAGCAGCACCGTGACCGCCGCCCACCCGATGCTGATCAGCTTCGGCCGGCTGATCTGCGTGCACACCACCACGATCAGCAGCAGCGCGGCCAGCAGCCAGCCGACCCCCGGTCTGTCCAGCGGCACCAGGGCGGCGGTCACCACTCCGGCCAGCAACACCGGCCACGGCTTCGGGGCAGGATTCATCACAACTCCAAACCAGCTCTGAGGTATGCGTGTCTCCAAGACCCACAAACCCCGGGAAATGAGGTCGCCAACGACTGCAAACCCGGTCGGGTTTGCAGCACTCAGCGGTGTCGACGGCGGGGGTTTGGGGGTCTTGGAGACACCCAAACGTTGGTTGTCAGGAGGGGGAGGGGAGGGTGACGCGGATCCGGCAGCCCTTGCGGCCGGGGTCGACCACGGCGATGGTGCCGCCGTGCAGGTCCACCACCCACTGGGCGATGGCCAGCCCCAAACCGGTTCCGCCGTCGCCGGAGCGCTCGCCGCGGGTGAACCGCTCGAACACCCGGTGCCGGTCGGCGGCGGCGATGCCCGGGCCCTCGTCGACCACCTCGATCACGGTGTGATCGGCGTGAGCGACGGCCTGCACCCGCACGAGACCGCCGCGCGGGCCGTGCCGGGAGGCGTTGTCCAGCAGATTGGCCACGACCTGGTGCAGCCGTCCCCGGTCGGCGAACACCACGGCGTCGGCCGGCTCGACCTTCACCTCGAACCGGGTGCTGCGGCCGGCGACCTCGGCCTCCGCGACCATGTCGGCCAGCAGCGGGGCCAGCTCCAGCTCCTCCCGGGCCAGCGTCAGCACGCCGGCGTCCAACCGGGACAGGTCCAGCAGGTCCTCGACGAGCCGCCCGAGCCGCTGGGTCTGGGCCAGCGCGGTGCTCATGGTCGACGGGTCGGCCGGGGTCACGCCGTCGACGACGTTCTCCAGCACGGCCTGCAGCGCGGTGATGGGCGTGCGCAGCTCGTGGGACACGTTGGCGATGAGATCCCGCCGTTGCTGGTCGGCCGCGCCCAGGTCGGCGGCCATCTGGTTGAACGCGACGGCCAGCTCGCCGACCTCGTCCCGGGTGGTGGCCCGCACCCGCACCTCGTACTCGCCGTGGGCGATGGCCTTGGCCGACGCGGTCATCGCCCGCAGCGGTCGGGTCATGCCGTGGGCCAGCACCTGTGAGGTGACCAGGGCCAGCGCGATGGCCACGACCGAGGTCCACGGCGGCAGCCAGCCGATCTGCCACCAGAAGAAGGCCAGCGCCGTGGCGCCGGAGGCGACCACCACGATGCCCAGCTTGAGCTTGATCGACCGCACCGGGTCCAGCGGCCGGGGCAGCATCCGCAGCAGCGCCACCACCCGGTTCACCAGGTTCACCGCGGCACCTCCAGGGCGTAGCCGACGCCGTGCACGGTGCGGATCAGGTCCGCGCCGAGCTTGCGTCGCAACGCCTTGACGTGACTGTCCACGGTCCGGGTGCCGGCGGCCTCGCCCCAGCCCCACACCTCGGCCAGCAGCCGCTCCCGCGGCAGCACCGCCCGCGGCCGCCCGGCCAGGTGCACCAGCAGCTGGAACTCGGTCGGCGTCAGGTGCACCTCCGCGCCCGACCGGTGCACCCGCCGCTCGATCACGTCGATCTCCAGGTCGGCCAGCACGATCCGGCGGCCGTCCAGCTGCTCGGACCGCCCGGCCCGGCGCAGCAGGGCGTGCACCCGGGCGGCCAGCTCCCGGATCGAGAACGGCTTGGTGAGGTAGTCGTCGGCGCCGACGGCCAGCCCGACCAGCAGATCGGTCTCCTCGTCCCGGGCGGTCAGCATCAGCACCGGGACCGGCCGCTCGGCCTGGATCCGCCGGCACACCTCCAGCCCGTCGAAGCCCGGCAGCATCACGTCGAGCACCACCAGGTCGGGCCGCCGGGCCGCGGCCGCGGCCACCGCCGACGGCCCGTCGGCGGCGATCTCCACCTCGAAGCCCTCGGCCCGCAGCCGGTCCGCCACCGACCTGGCGATGGTCGGCTCGTCGTCGACGACCAGCACCCTGCGCTGTCCCCCCGTGCCCTGTCCGTCAGCCATGGGACCGACCCTAGACGCGGGCCGTGGAGAGCGATGGCGGAAGATGTGAAGGTCTCGTGGAGGGGGTCAGGCAGCGTGAACCGGGTGGTGGCCGACCGGTATGTGATCGTCGGCGAGCTGGGCCGGGGCGGCATGGGCGTGGTGTGGCGCGCCGACGACCGGGTCATCGGGCGGCAGGTCGCGCTCAAGGAGATCCAGGTGCCGCCGGGCGGCATGGAGCGGGTGCTGCGGGAGGCTCGCACGGCGGGCCGGCTCAACGACCCGGGTGTGGTCACGGTGTACGACGTGCTCACCGACCGCGGCTCCACCTTCGTGGTGATGGAGTTGGTGGAGGCCCCGACGCTGGCCGACATCATGGCCGCGCAGGGCCCGCTGGACTCGGACCGGGTGGCCAACATCGGCCTGGCCCTGCTGTCCGCGCTGGAGGTCGCGCACGCGGCCGGCATCGTGCACCGGGACGTCAAACCCAGCAACGTGATGCTGCTGCCCGGCGACCGGGTCAAGCTGGCCGACTTCGGCATCGCCCGGGCCATGGACGATCCCGGCCACACCAGCAGCGGCGTGCTGGGCTCGCCCGGCTACATGGCCCCCGAGCTGTTCAACGGCGGCTTCCCCGGGCCCGCCTCGGATCTGTGGGCGCTGGGCGCGACCATGTTCCACGCGGTCGAGGGCCACGGACCGTTCCACCGGGACACCACCGCCGCCACCCTGCACGCGATCATGTACGAGGAGCCGCGGCTGCAACTGTGCCGGCGGCCGCTGGCCGACGTGATCATGGGACTGCTGGTCGCCGACCCGTACCAGCGGTGGCTGCCGGCGCAGGTGCGTCAGGTGCTGTCCGGCGGTCCGCCGCTGACCCCGACCCGGCCGGTGGACCCGTGGGAGGGCGAGCCGAAACCCGGCCGCCGCAAGGCTTTCCTCATCGGCGGCGCGGCCGCGGCGGCGGTCGCGGTGGCCGCCACCTCGGCGGTGCTGCTGGCCAACTCCGGGCAGCAGGACGGCGTCGCCTCAGCCGCGGCCGTCAACTCGACGACGGCGACCACCACGGCCGCGCCGACGACGACCACGACCGCCGCCACGACCACCACGACGACGACCACCACGACCACGTCGAAAACCACCACCACGAAGACCAAGCCGCCGCTGGCGCTGGTGGTGCTGACCCGATACCACAGCCCGGTCGGCTTCCACTTCAGCGGCACGCCCAAGGTCGCCACGCCGTCCGGCTTCACCGCCGAGGGGCCGCTCGGCTCGCTGCTGTCCAAGGCCGAGCCCGGCTCGGTCAAGTTCTACGCGTGCAAGATGAAGACCACCGACGACCACTTCAGCTCGGTGGACCAGACCGGCAAGTGCGAAGGCCAGACCACCGTCGCCCTGCTCGGCTACGTCTTCAAGGACAAGCCGGACGGCGTGGTCAGCACCCCGCTGTACCGGTGCAACGCCGGCAACAGCCACTTCGACTCGGTGATCGCGAACTGCGAGAGCCCGAAGGTGGTCAAGGAAGGCACGCTCGGATACGTGGTGTCCGCGGACGGGTAGCGGGCGTTGGGCCGGGCGGCGACGGTGTTTTTCCCGTCATGGGGTCACGCCCGGCCACGTACCGTGAAACCGGCCAGCCCCCGTTTCACCCCCCCGTGACGGGGTCCGGCCCGCTGTCCCCGGCTCCCCACCCTTCTGGAGCCGGGGCAGCCCCCGGAATCAGCGCACCGGCTGCGGGCGTTTGCCCAGCTCGGCGACCAGGTTCGCCAGCTCGGCCCGGTACTTGCGGACCGATTCGACCTTGATGTCCTCGTAGCCGCGGACCATGTCGGGCAGGTCGGCGATGCGTAGCGCCAGCTCCTCGGGAGCGCCGGCCAGGCGGCCGACGACGGCGACGTACTCGGTGATCAGGTCACGCTCCAGACGGCGCACCGCGGCGTAGCCGAACAGGTCGAGGCGGCCGCCGCGCAGGCGGCGCATCGACCGCAGGACCCGGAACGCGGGGCCGGCGGTGCGGCCCAGGGCCAGCTTGCGGCGCATGCCCATGGCCCGCAGCAGCGGCGGGTGCAGCATGACCTTCACCTTGGCGTCCGGGCCGAACTGCTGGCGCACGGCCGGATCGAGATGCAGACGGGCCACCTCGTACTCGTCCTTGTACGCCATCAGCTTGTAGAGCTGGCGCGCCACGACCTCCCGCACCGCCGCGTTCTCCACCCCGGCGAGAACGTCGACATAGCGGCGGGCGTAGCGCGAGTCCTGGTAGCCGATCAGGTCCGCGGTCCTGGTCAGCGCGGTGGCCGAGTCGATGCCGGCGGCGGCGAGGATCTCCTTGGCCTGGGCCATGAACGGCTCGGCTCGCAGGAGTCCGTCCTCGGTGCTCTCGGCCTGGGTCGCCCAGCCCGGTTCGAGCACGAGCTTGCGGCCGGCCTGGAACGCCTGGATCGTGCTGGCCACGCCGACGCCGTTCTGCTCGATGGCCGCCTCGATCGACGCGGCGCTCATCGGCAGCAGCCCCGACTGGTAGGCCGCGCCGATGACCAGGAAGTTAGCCGCGGTGGTGGAGCCGAACAGCCGGGCGGCGACGCCGAGCGCGTCCACGGCGACCATGCGGCCGCCGATGGTGCGGTCCGCGATCGTGCCCAGAAGCGTTGTGCTGGCCGGCAAAACCTTCGACGGGTCGGTGACGGTCTCGCCGGTCGGCGTCTGGCTGGTCGAGACCACCGCGACCGTACGGTCCGGCGCGCAACGGTCCAGATTGGACGGTGCCGTGGCCGCGAGGGCGTCGAACGCCAGGTAGGTGTCGGCAGCGCCCAGGCCGACCAGACCTGGCCGCTCCCGGTGCTCGGGGCCGATCCGCAGGTGCGACACCACCGCACCGGCCTTCTGGCTCAGGCCGGTCTGGTCCATCGCGCGGGCGTCCAGGCCGTCCAGCAGCGCCGCGCCGGCCAGCACCTGGTTGGCCGTCACCACACCGGTTCCGCCGACGCCGACCAGCACCACGTTGGCCTGACCGGGTTTCTGCGCCGGCTCGGGCAGGTCACCGGCCAGCTGTGGCGGCGTGACCTTGGCCTTGGCCTTCCCAGGCACCACCGTCATGAACGACGGGCAGTCACCCAGCAGGCAGGAGAAGTCCTTGTTGCAGGAGGTCTGGTCGATCCTGGTCTTGCGGCCGAACTCCGTCTCCACCGGCTCCACGCTGAGGCAATTGGACTTCGCGCCGCAGTCGCCGCAGCCCTCGCAGACCGCCTCGTTGATGAACACGCGCTGCGCCGGCTCGGGAGCCTTGCCGCGCTTGCGCTTCCGCCGCGTCTCGGCCGCACACGCCTGGTCATAGAGTAGGACTGTCGTGCCTGTGACAGTCCGCAACTCGCGTTGTACGGCATCCAGATCGTCACGATGCCGGACAGTCACGCCCGATGCCCAGGCGGTGCCGCGCGGGTACTTGCCCGGATCATCAGCCACCACAACGATTTTCGCCACACCCTCGGCGTGCAGCAGATGCGTCACGCCGACCGGGTCGATGCCGCCGTCGGCGTCCTGGCCGCCGGTCATCGCCACCGCGCTGTTGTAGAGCAGCTTGAACGTGATGTTGGTGCCGGCCGCCACCGCCTGCCGCACGGCCAGGCTGCCGGAGTGGAAGAACGTGCCGTCGCCGAGGTTCTGGAACATGTGGCCGGCGCCGCTGAACGGGGCCGCGCCGACCCAGGTCGCGCCCTCGCCGCCCATCTGCGTCATGCCGAGGCTGCGGTCCATGAACGTGGTCATCGCGTGGCAGCCGATGCCCGCGCCGGCCAGCGACCCGTCCGGCACCACCGTGGACCGGTTGTGCGGGCAGCCCGAGCAGAAGAACGGGGTGCGGCTGACTGCCGTCAGAGTCAGCTGCGGACGCCGCCGCGGCAGCGGGTGCACCGCGTCCACGCCGAACCGCTCCACCAGCGTTTTGGTCAGGGCCAAGGCGATCCGGTCCGCGTCCAGCTCACCGGTGACCGGGATGAGGTCCTTGCCCCGCACCCGAGGCCGGGTCGACAGGTCGTAGAGGGCGTCCCGGACCATCGGCTCCACAAAGGCCCGCTTGTCCTCGACGACCACGATCTCGTCCAGGCCCTCGGCGAACTCGCGCACCGTCTCCTGGTCCAGCGGGTGCACCATGCCCAGTCGCAGCAGCCGGATTCGGTGGATCTGGTCGTCGATGCCGAGCCGGTGCAGCGCCTCGCGAAGCTCCACATAGGACCGTCCGACGCCGATGAAGCCGATCCGGGCCCCGTCGCGGGCGCCCTCGATCCGGTTGATCCCGTTGGCCCGCGCGAACGCCGTCGCCGCGGCCAGTCGGCCGTCCAGCACCTCGCGTTCCATCGCCAGTGCCGCCGGAATGTCCACGCCCGGCTTGTGCGTGGGCTGCCAGGGGCGGCCCAGCCAGCTGAACTCGGGAACGGTGATCTCCAGTTGCTCCGACGTGTCCACGACCTCGGTCGCGTCGGCGATGCTGGTCAGCACGGTCAGGCCGACCCAGGAGCCGCTGTACCGGGACATCTCGATGCCTAGCCGGCCCAGTCGCAGCACGTCGGCCACCGAGGCCGGGGCCAGCACCGGCATGAAGGACTCGGCCAGCGCCATCGCCGAGTTCGACGGCAGCGTCGAGGACTTGCTGGCCGGGTCGTCGCCGGCCACCACCAGCACACCGCCCCGCCGGGTGGTGCCCATCCAGTTGGCGTGCTTGAAGGCGTCCGACGAGCGGTCCACGCCCGGGGCCTTGCCGTACCAGAGGCCGAACACCCCGTCGAAGCTCGGATCCGGCAGCTGGGTGCTCAGCTGCGAGCCGTAGACCACGGTCGCCGCGAGCTCCTCGTTCACACCCGGCACGAACTTGATGTCGTGCTCCGCGAGCAGCTTGGACTGCTTCAGCAGGAGCTGGTCGAGACCGGCCAGCGGGGAGCCCCGGTAGCCCGAGACCAGGCCCGCCGTGCGCCAGCCCCGGGCGCGGTCGGCCTCGCTCTGGTCGACGAGCAGCCGGGCCAGCGCGTGCACACCGTTGAGCAGCTGCCGATCGGACACGTCGAACCTCCCTTAACCCTGCGCAAGTTGGCTAAATTGCACGTCCATCGCGGGCGATGCGCAATATGAGGGTGCTCTGATTGAGCGATATGCTCAACGGAGGTGGGTGACTCGACGACGAGGTGAGCAGAACGGTGACTCTCGACACACTGGACCTGCGCATACTGCGTGAGCTGGTGCGACGGCCGCGGGCCGGCATCACCGAGCTGGCCAGCCTGCTCGGCGTAGCCCGCAACACGGCGCACGCCCGCGTCCAGCGCCTCGAACGCGACGGTGTCATCGGCGCCCGCGGCCGTGAGATCGACATGGCCGCGCTGGGCCTGGAGGTCACCGCGTTCGTCACCCTGGAGGTCGCCCAGGGCCGGCTCAACGAGGCCGTCGCCGGGCTCAAGACCGTGCCCTACGTCCTGGAGGCGCACGGCATCGCCGGCTCCGGGGACCTGCTGGTGCGGGTCGTGGCCCGCAGCAACCGCCACCTCCAGCAGGTCGTCGCCGCCGTGCTGGCCTGTCCCGGCGTGCTGCGCAGCACCACCACCGTCGCGCTCACCGAGCCCGTCGGCTACCGGGTCGACCCGCTGTTCGAGGTGGTGCCGGTGGAGTCGTAGGCCGAATGACGGACGACCGGAGCACGGCTAAGGCATCGTCTGCCCGGTCGGTCTCAGCGCGACTTGCTCGGCTTGGCGTCCCGGTCCTTCAGCCGCTGCTGCTCGTCGCGGAACTCGGCCTGCGTCTCCCGCTCCCGCACCAGCCAGTCCGGGTTCTCGGCCTTGATCTCGTCGATCTGAGCGGTCGTCAGCGCCTCGGTGATGCCGCCGCGGGCCAGGCCGCCGATGGACACGCCCAGCTTGGCCGCCACCACCGGCCGCGGGTGCGGGCCGTTGCGGCGCAGGTCGCTCAGCCACTGCGGCGGGTCGGCCTGCAGGGCGTTCAGCTCGTCGCGGGAGACCACACCGTCCCGGAACTCCGCGGGGGTGGCTTCGAGGTACACACCCAGCTTCTTCGCCGCGGTCGCGGGCTTCATCGTCTGGGGTGTCTTCTGCGACGTCA
Source organism: Kutzneria sp. CA-103260 (assembly GCF_018263855.1). Taxonomy (GTDB): domain Bacteria; phylum Actinomycetota; class Actinomycetes; order Mycobacteriales; family Pseudonocardiaceae; genus Kutzneria. The sequence continues at coordinate 1,045,873 of NZ_CP073318.1, forward strand.
TGGGGCCAGCCTACGGCCGGTAGCCTGACCCCGTGACGTTCAGGCTGGCCTACGTGCCAGGAGTGACCCCGGCCAAGTGGGTGCGCACCTGGCGGGAGCGGGTGCCCGAGGTGCCGCTGACCCTGGTCCGGGTGACCGCCGCCGACGCCGAGGCGGCCGTGCGGCGGGGCGAGGCCGACGCCGCGCTGCTGCGGCTGCCGGTGGACCGCGAAGGCCTGCACGCGATCCCGCTCTACATCGAGGCGACTGTGGTCATCGTGCCCAAGGACCACTTCCTGGCCGCCGCCGAGGAGCTGTCCGAAAAGGACCTCGCCGAGGACGTGGTGCTGCACCCGTTCGACGACGTTCTGGAGTGGACGGAGCCGCTGCCCGGCCGGCCGGCGATCGAGCGGCCCGTCACCACCGAGGATGCCGTCGAGCTGGTGTCGGCCGGCGTCGGGCTGCTGGTGGCGCCGCAGTCGCTGGCCCGGCTGCACCACCGCAAGGACCTCACCTACCGCCCGCTGCCCACCGCCCCGACCTCGCAGGTGGCGCTGTCGTGGCCGGCGGGGGAGACCTCGGAGCTGATGGAGCAGTTCATCGGCATCGTGCGGGGACGGACGGTGAACAGCTCGCGGGGCAGTCAGCCGGCCGAGAAGGCCAAAGCCGCTGAGCGGGGTGGCCAGCCGCCGGCGAAGGCTGCTGAGCGGCGCAAGCCGACGGCCGGCGCCGGCCGGCAGCGGAGCACTGGCGCCCCCAAGGGCCGCGGCAAACCCCGCCGCCGCGGCTGACCCCCTTTTCACCACATGCGCTTCCCACTTGCGCCCTGATGCCACATGGGAAGCGCATGTGGCAGAAGCGGTCAGCCCTTGTTCGCGGCCAGGTGCTCCAGCAGCAGCGGGATCACCTTGTCCGCGGACTCCTCGGGCAGCCAGTGGCTGGCCCCAGCCAGCTCCACGAACTGGTACGGCCCGTCCACCCAGTCCTTGGTGGACTCGGCGGCCAGCCGCCCCAGGGCCACATCCGCGCTGCCCCAGATGTACAGCGTCGGCGCGGTGACCCGGCCGGCCTCGATGTTCAGGTCGTCGGTGGGGACGGCCCGGTACCAGCTCAGGGCAGCGGTCAGGGCCCCGGGCTCGGACAGCCGCTTCACGTTGCTGGCCACCAGCTCCTCGGACACGGCCCCGCCGTAGGCGCCCCGCAGCCGGGCGGCGTCGTCGCCGAGCAGCGCCTGCTCGGCCGGGCCGACCCCGCTGCGGAAGAACCGTACGTAGCCGACCCGGTCGTACTGGTCTTGATCCGAGTTCACGGCGGCGTGCAGCGCCTGCGGATGGGGCGTGGCCAGCACGCTGAACGACTTGAGCCGGTCGGAGTGCGCGCCGGCCAGGGCCCAGCCGACGATGCCGCCCCAGTCGTGGCAGATGAGGTGGAAGCGGTCCGCGCCCTGGGAGTCGGCGAAGCCCAGCGCGTCGGACACCAGGTTGGCCACGACGTAGTCCGAAATGGACGTGGGCCGCGCGTTGGGGGAGTAGCCACGCTGGTCGACGGCCACGGCCCGGTAGCCGGCCGCGCCGAGCGCGGTGAGCTCGTCGGTCCAGCAGTCGGCGAATTCGGGGTAGCCGTGCAGCAGTAGCACGAACTCGCCGTCCGTGGGACCGGCGGCGAGCGCGTCGAACACGTGCTCGCCGAGCGTGATCGTCAGTGATTCCATACCGGCAGTCTGCCGGAGGCAGCCGTGGTCAGCTGTCCAGAGCGGCGGCGATCGAGGACGCCAGCGGCGTGGTGGGGTGCCCGATCAGCCGGGCCAGGTCGCCGGAGCCGTCGGTCAGCGCGCCGCCGGCCAGCTTGCCGTCCACCTCGACGAGCAGGTCGACCAGGTGCGGGGGCAGGCCGGCCTCGCTCAGGACGGCGTGGTGCCGGTCCGCGTCCAGGTCGGTGTAGGTGATCGTCTTGCCGGCGGCCGTGGTGAGCGCGGCGGCCAGGTCGGGGTAGCTCCAGGCCACGTCGCCGGCCAGCTCGTAGACCTTGTTCTCGTGCCCGGCTCCGGTCAGCACGGCCACCGCTGCGGCGGCGTAGTCGGCCCGTGCGGCACTGGCCAGCCGGCCCTCGCCGGCGCTGCCGATGAACGAGCCGGTGGCCACGGCCTGCTGGAAGGTCGGCGCGTACATCTCGGTGTACCAGCTGTTGCGCAGGAACGTGAACGGGATGCCGGCGGCTCGGATCATCTCCTCGGTGGCCTTGTGCTCGGTGGCCAGGCCCAGTGGGCTGGTGTCAGCGTGCAGCACGCTGGTGTACACGAGGTGCGGCACCCCGGCCGCCTTGGCCGCGTCGACCACGGCCCGGTGCTGGTCGACGCGCTTGCCGACCTCGCTGCCGGAGATGAACAGCACCTTGTCCGCGCCCTCGAACGCGCCGGCCAGGCTGGCCGGGTCGTCGTAGCTGCCGACCCGCACTGGCACGCCGAGGTCGGCGGCCTTGGCCGGGTCGCGGACCAGGCCCACCACGTCGGTCGCGCCGGCCTTGGCCAGACCAGCGAGGACAAGACGGCCCAGGGCGCCGGTGGCGCCGGTCACGACGATCATTTGACGTGCTCCTTCGATCGGGTTCGTACCGTCACGAGGATGGCACTAACTTTTAGAAAGTGCAAGCCACAAGTGTGTGCTGTGCGTGAGGTACCATGCTTGACATGAGCGGACCCGAGTTCGACGAGCACGGCCGCGTCCTGTTCGACGTGTTCGCCCGCAACTGCTCGTCGCGGGCGACGCTGGAGCACGTCACCGGACGGTGGGGGATCCTGGCGCTGGCCGCGCTGCGCGACGGCTCGCTGCGGTTCAACGCCCTGCGCCGGCGGGTGGACGGGGTCAGCGAGAAGATGCTCGCCCAGACCCTGCAGGCCCTGGAGCGCGACGGTTTCGTGCACCGCGACGCCCAGGCGACCATCCCGCCGCGAGTCGACTACAGCCTCACCCCGCTGGGCGAGGCCACCTCCAAGCGCCTGTTCGAACTCATCGAGTTCGTCGAGGAGCACATGGTGGAGGTCACCGCCAACCAGGCGGCCTACGACACGGCCAAGGCTGAGAAGTAGTTAAGACCTGCGGTCACATCGCAAAAACAGAGGAGCCCCGCGCCTGGTGGCGCGGGGCTCCTCCTGTTCGGATGCTCAGATGGCGCGGACGCCCTGGGCCTGCGGGCCCTTCTGGCCCTGGCCGATCTCGAACTCCACGCGCTGCCCCTCGTCCAGGGTCTTGAAGCCGCTGCCCTGGATCTCCGAGTAGTGCACGAAGACGTCGGGACCGCCACCGTCCTGCGCGATGAACCCGAAGCCCTTTTCGCTGTTAAACCACTTCACACTGCCCTGCGCCATACCACTAACTCCCTGTAAGCCGAGCCAGGCCATCACAACGAAAAGCCCCGGTCTCTGGGCACATCATGCCACCAGGAGGCCCCGGTGCGGAGGGCACGGCGCGGATAAGTTCGCGATTCTCGCCCGAAAGGGGAGTTTTCCCAGGTCAACGACGGTCGACCGGGTACGGTGCGCCGACCGTGGTCACGCCTGGCGTGCCCTGATCGGGGTAACCGGCTCCGCTGAACGGTCTGATCAACAGGCCCCTGGCCCGGACCGGCGGTGCCGGCGTGACACCATGGACCCAGCAGCACAGGGGGCGACATGACGGACAATCCGGAGCAGTACAGCCAGTACCCGCAGCAGCCGCCGATGGCTCCGTTCCAGGCGCCTCAGCCAGGGGTCATCCCGCTGCGCCCGCTGGACGTGGGAGCCATGATCAGCGGCTCGTTCCGGGCCGTCTTCCGCAACTGGCTGCCGACGCTGCTGCTGCCGTTCGTCGGCTCCCTCATTGTCACGGCCGTCGGCGTCGTGCCGATGCTCACCCTGTTCAACCAGCTGACCGACATGGCCGGCCGGCGGGCGGACCCGGACCAGGTCCTGTCGCTCCTGGGCCGCTCGCTGCTGTTCCTGCTGCTGGAGCTGGTGCTGGTCCTCGCGTTGTCGGTGCTCACCCAGGCCGTGGTCACGGTGACCGTGAGCCGCGCGGTGCTCGGCCGTCCCACCACGATCCCCCAGGCGCTGCGCGCGGCCGCCCCGCGGCTGCTGCCCCTGGCCGGGCTGGCCGTCCTGGTCTGGCTCATCGCGTTCGGCTGCGCCTTCGTGCCGTTCGCGGCGGTCGTCACGCTGGCCATCGTCGCCAACGCCCCGATGCTGGGCCTGCTGGCCTTCGTGGTGCTCGTGGGCGGCGTCCTCGTCGGCGCCTTCTACTGGATCTCCTACGCGACCGCGCCGGCCGCGCTGGTTCTGGAACCGGCGCCGGTGCTGACCGCGCTGCGCCGGTCCCGCTGGCTGGTCACGAACAACTGGTGGCGGGCGCTTGGCGTCCTGCTGCTGTGCGGGGTCATCGTCTACTTCGCCAGCTACCTGGTCGAGCTGCCGATATCGTTCGTGCAGCTCGCGCAGATGGGGTCCATCAGCACCAGCCTGAGGCCGGACCCGCGGGCGGTGCTCAGCACTGTGTTCTCGCCGACCGCGCTGATCATGATCACCGTGCTGTCGGCCGTGGTGTACGCGCTCGGCCAGGCGTTCACGATCGGCGTGTCCACACTGCTCTACCACGACCTGCGCATCCGCAAGGAGAGCTTCCATCTGCCGCTGTGGCAGATGGCGCAGCTGCCCGACGACCTCAACCCCGGGCCGGGGCCGTCGCCGAGTCCCGAAGCCACGACCTGAGATAACCCGCGAACGAGGGCCGCACCAGGATCCGGTACGTCGGCGTCGCGTCCACCTGGTGCAGCACCACGTTGGCCCGGGCCAACATCGTCTGCGCGCACCGGCCCGGCCCGAACGCCCTCGGGTGCAGGTCGATGCCGCAGCCCTGCTCCAGCACCTCCCGCGCGCCCGGCCCCGACAGCTCCAGCACCACCCGGTTCGCCGACACATCGACGACGGAGCCAGGCGTGTCACCCAGCGCCGCCCGCAGCCGCTCCTCGGACACGCCGAACACCAGCCACTGGTCGGGCCCCAGCCACAGCACGGTTTCCGAGCCGGTGTTCGGCACCACCGGCAACGGCGTGCCCAGGGCCTCCCCGATGCGGGTGGCGGCCGGGTCGACGGGATCGACCCGCAGGTCGACCTGCCGGTCGACGTCGATCTCCCGCAGCCTCACCGCCAGCCCCGCCTCAGCCGTCACCGCGCTGCTCTCCGAGGCCACTGCCCACTCCTCACCCATCTCGGCGTGTCCCCTCCGGGTCGTAGAAGATCGGCTCGGTGACGGTCGCGGCGATCGTGCGGTCCTCCAGGGGCGCCAGCACGGTCTGGCCGATGAGCTGCCGGCCGCCCTTGACCAGGGCCAGGGCGAAGGTCCGCTCAAGCGCGGCGCTGTGATAGCTGGACGTGACGTGCCCGAGCATGGGCACGGGCGGCTCCAGAGGCGTGTCGGGGGCGATGAGCTGGGCGCCCTCGGGCAGCAGGTCGTCGGGATCGAGCGGCAGCAGGCCGACCAGGTGCTTGCGGTCCGGGCGGACGCTGTCGGCCCGCTGGTAGGAGCGTTTGCCGACGAAGTCCTTGCGTGGCGAGACGATCCACGCCATGCCGAGGTCCTGCGGGGTGACGGTGCCGTCGGTGTCCTGGCCGACGATCACGTAGCCCTTCTCGGCCCGCAGCACGTGCATGGTCTCGGTGCCGTACGGGGTGGGCAGCCCGGTGGCCATCACCGCGTCCCAGGTCCGAGCCCCGTGCCGGCCGTCCACGTTGATCTCGAACGCCAGCTCGCCGGAGAACGACACCCGGGCGATGCGGGCCGGGGTGCCGTCGGCCAGCGTGACGTCCTTGAACGTCATGAAGTCGAACGCGGCGGCCGAGCAGTCCACGTCCGGCGCGACCATGGCCAGCACGGTGCGGGCCTGCGGACCGACGACCGCGATCGTCGCCCACTGCTCGGTGACGGAGGTGAACCACACCCTGAGCTCGGGCCACTCGGTCTGGGACCACTCCTCGAACCAGTCCAGCACCGCGGCGGCGTTGCCGGTGGTCGTGGTGGCCAGGAACCGGTCCTCGGCGATCCGCATCACCACACCGTCGTCGAACACCATGCCGTCGGCCTTGCACAGCAGGCCGTACCGACAGTGGCCGACCTTGAGCTTGGCGAACGCGTTGGTGTACAAGCGGTTCAGGAACTCGCCGGCGTCCGGGCCCTGGATGTCGATCTTGCCGAGGGTGGAGGCGTCCATCACGGCCACGCCGGTGCGGGCGGCCCGGCACTCGCGCAGCACGGCCGCCTTCATGTCCTCGCCGGGCTGCGGGTAGTACCAGGGGCGCTTCCACTGGCCGACGTTCTCGAACACCGCGCCGTGGCGGACATGCCAGTCGTGCATCGGGGTCATGCGCACCGGATCGTGCAGCTCGCCACGGTCGCGCCCGGCCAGCAAGGCGAACGACACCGGCGTGTAGGGCGGCCGGTAGGTGGTGGTTCCCTGCGGCGTCTCGGCCCCGAGCAGTTGCGCGATCACGCCGATGGCCGCGAAGCCGGAGGTCTTACCTTGGTCGTGAGCGGTGCCGATGGTCGTGTACCGCTTCACGTGCTCCACCGACCGCATGCCCGCCCCGGTCGCCCGGCGCACGTCGGCGACGGTCGCATCCCGTTGCAGGTCGACGAACTGTCGGTCCTCCGGACCGTCGACGAACCAGACGGGTTTCGGGTCGGCCAGTGCTTCCGTTGCGGTGTAAGGAGCTTCCGGTAGTGTGCCGTCGAATCCGGACAGCTTCGCGGCTTTGAGACCCTCGCGCAAGCCCGCTTCGAGGCAGCCGGCCAGGTCGTAGACGGCGTTCGCGGCGCCCACGACGTGCTGCGCCTGCACGGACTGGCCCGGCACGAACGCGGCGACCCGCTCGTCGTATCGGGTTCGGCCCTGGGACTGTGAGAACAGATGCACGGCCGGGTTCCAGCCGCCGGACACCGCGAGCAGGTCACACGCGATGGGCCGGTCGCCGACCAGCACGCCGCCGATCCGCCTGGTGCCCAAGGCCTGTCGCACCACCGAGTCGGCCAGCACCTCGATGCCGAGTTCCCGGGCCCGGTTCAGGAGTTCGGCCGGCGGATTCGGTCGACTGTCCACAATGGTCGAAACCCGGTCGGCGAGGTCGAAGGCCGCGCCGTACGCGCTGTCATTGGTCGTGGCCACCACGATGTTCTGGCCCGGCAGCGCCGCGTACCGGTTGACGTACTGGCGGACCGCCGAGGCCAGCATGATGCCCGGCAGGTCGTTGTCCACGAACACCAGCGGCCGCTCGTGCGCGCCGGTGGCCAGCACCACCCGCTTGGCGCGGACGTGCCACAGCCGGGTTTTCGACGCGCACGCAACGAAGTTCTGGTCGTAGTAGCCGAACGCCATGGTCCCGGTGAGCACCCTGGTCTCGGGCAGGGCGCTCAACTCCTCGGCGGTGTCGGCGAGCCAGTCCAGCAGGCGGTTCTCGGTCAGCAACGAGCCGCCCAGTTCCCGTTGCTCGTCAACGAGAATCGTGCGCGCCCCGGTCCGCCCGGCCGCCAGCGCGGCGGCGAGGCCGGCTGGCCCACCGCCGATCACCAGCACGTCGCAGTGCGCGTTTCGCTTGTCGTAGCGGGTGGAGTCCGGCGCGTCGGTGAGCCTTCCCTTGCCGCGCAAGGTAGTTGCCGACAGCCCGTCCGTCAGTTCGATGGTGGTGGCCAGCAGCATCGGATCAGCCAGCTGCACCAAGGCATTCGGCTCGTCCACGCCGGCCGTGAAGATCCCGCGCGGCCGTCCCCGATACGTGCTCGGTGCGACCTCGATGAGCCCGTTGGCGATCATCGCCGACGCCAGCGTGTCGCCGGCACAGCCCGTGTACTCGATGTCGTCCACGGTGAAGCGCAACGGTTTCGTGCGGTCGATGCGGCCGCCCTCCGGGAGCCTCATCGCACGATCTCGTTCGACACGGTGTCACGGACGATGCTGAACCAGCGTCGGCACCCGGCCGAGTGGGACCAGCGCTCCGCGAACCGGCCCTTGGGGTTGTCGCGCACGAACAGGTAGTCGCCCCACTGCTCGTCCGACAACTCCGCCGGCCGCTCCGGATACGGCACGCCGGCCTGGCCGCCGTAGTGGAACTCCGTCTCGTCGCGGTCGCCGCACCAGGGGCACGGGATGAGCAACATCGGTACCTCCCTCAGTGGGCGACGGCCGCCGCGCCGTGCTCGTCGATCAGCGCGCCGGTGGTGAACCGCTCCAGGGCGAACGGCTCGTTCAGTTCGTGCGCCCGGCCGGTGGCCAGGGTGTGGGCGTAGGTCCAGCCCGATGCCGGGGTCGCCTTGAAGCCGCCGGTTCCCCAGCCGCAGTTGACAAAGAGGTTGTCCACCGGCGTCGGGCCGATGATCGGCGACGCGTCCGGCGTGACGTCCACGATGCCGCCCCAGGTGCGCAGCACGTGGGCCCGGGCGAAGATCGGGAACAGCTCCAGCGCGGCCGCCATCTGCTGCTCGATCACGTGCACCGAACCGCGCTGCGCGTAGGAGTTGTACGGGTCGATGCCGGCGCCCATCACCAGTTCGCCCTTGTGCGCCTGGCTGACGTACACGTGCACGTGGTTGGACATCACCACGGTCGGGTGCACCGGCTCCAGCAGTTCGGAGACCAAGGCCTGCAACGGATGGCTCTGCACCGGCAGCCGGATTCCGGCCAGGCTGGCCAGCACGCTGCTGTGCCCGGCCGCCGCCAGCCCGACCCGCCCCGCGTGGATCGGCCCCAGGTTCGTCTCCACGCCGGTGATCTTGTTGCCGTGTTTGAGGAATCCCGTGACCTCGCAGCCCTGGATCAGGTCCACGCCCAGCTCGTCCGCCTTACGTGCGAACGCCCAGGCCACATGGTCATGTTTCGCGATACCGGCCCGTGGCTGCAATGTCGCCCCCAGCACCGGGTACCGCACGTCTTGCGCGGTGTTCACGATCGGGCAGAACTTGCGGACCTCGTCCGGGTCCAGCCACTCCGCGTCCACCCCGTTGAGCCGGTTGGCGTGCACCCGGCGGGTTCCCTCGCGGACGTCCTGCAGGGTGTGGGCCAGGTTCAGCACGCCCCGTTGGCTGAACAGGATGTCGTAGTCCAGTTCGGCCGACAGGCCCTCCCACAGCTTGAGGGCGTGCTCGTAGATCGCCGCGCTCTCGTCCCACAGGTAGTTCGAGCGGATGATCGTCGTGTTGCGGGCCATGTTCCCGCCGGCCAGCCACCCCTTCTCCAGCACCGCCACGTTGCGGATGCCGTGGTTGGCGGCCAGGTAGTAGGCCGTGGCCAGCCCGTGCCCGCCGCCGCCGACGATGACCACGTCGTAGCCGGTCCTGGGCTCGGGATTACGCCACAACCGGTCGGGGTGCTCGGACATGACCACCTCCAGGAAGCCTGCGCTGTTGCAGATTAAGCGCACCGTTGCGCTCTCCACAACACCCGCCCGGTGGAAGACGGTCGCCCCGTCTCGCGAGTCCCGCTCTCGGGCAACCGAAATACAGGTTCCGACCCGGACCGGGCTGTCTCGAACCGGTTCTATGGTTGCCTGATAGCGGGACTCGCGGGCCTTAGCCGGTGTGGCCTATCCGGTGGCTGATCTCCTTCGCACCGTCGCCCGCCAGCCGCGCGACCTCCGGGAACCGGTCCGTCGTCAACCGGTACGACGGCCCCGACACGCTCAGGGCGGCGACCACGTTGCCGTCCATGCCGCGGATGGGCACGGCGACGGCGTTGAGGCCGATCTCCAGCTCGTCGGCGGTCGACGCCCAGCCGGTGCCGGAGGCGGTGTCGAGCTCAGCCCGCAGCAGGGCGGCGTCGATGACGGTGCGCGGGGTGTACATGGTCAGCGGCCGGGCCAGCAGCTCGTCACGGACGACGGGGGGCTGGTTGGCCAGCAGGATCTTGCCGCTGGAGGTGGCGTGCAGGGGAGTGCGCTGGCCGACCCAGTTGATGGTGGCGACGGTGGCGCTGCCGCGGACCTGGCTGACGTTGATGGCGTAGCCGCCGTCCAGGATGGCCACGTTGACTGTCTCGCCGACCTGGGCGGCCAGCCGCTCGCACACCGGCCGGCTCTCCCGGGACAGGTCCATCTGCGCGGCGGTGGCGCCGGCCAGCCGGACGATGCCGAAGCCGAGCCGGTACTTGCCGCGGTCGCCGGTCTGCTCGACCAGCCCGCGGCTGTCCAGCACCGACACCAGCCGGAACGCCGTGGACTTGTGCACGCCGAGTTCGGCGGCCAGCTCGGTGATGCCCATGTCGCCGTGCAGGGCCAGCAACTCCAGGACGGACACCGCGCGGTCGACGGACTGCACGAGGGCCGCCGGCCCCTCGCTCGAAGCCATGCACGCACTGTAGTCGAGCTGATGGAGCCTTGACGGAGCATCGCCGCGTGCTCACTCTGTTGCGTACAGCACGACAAGTTGTGTTATACGCAACCGGAGGGGTCGATGGCAGATCGTGCGCTCGAGCCGACCACGACGCGAGGCCGCGCCGTGCATCGGCGCGCGATTTCGGAGGCGGAGCCTGCGGAGTCTTCGAAATCGGGTGACGATGTGCGGCTTGAGGCGGCCGAGCCCCGCGCGGCACGCGCGGCAATGATCACTGTGTGCGGAGTCGGGGACCTGCCGCCGGGTGAGGCGGTCAGAATCGACACCGTCGACCCGCCCGTCGCCGTGTTCCATACCGAGGACGGCGAACTGTATGCGGTCGACGACACCTGCACCCACCAGGACGCCTCGCTGGCCGACGGCTGGCTGGAGGGCTGCACGGTGGAGTGCCCGCTGCACGCCTCGTGCTTCGACCTGCGTACCGGCCGCCCCAGCGGCCCGCCGGCGACCAAGTCGGTCCGCACCTACCCGGTGGTCGTCGAGGACGGCGTGATCCGGGTGGCGCACAGCGAAGTGGCCTGCTGATGCGCACCGCGGCGGTGATCGGGGCCTCGCTGGCCGGCCTGTCCACCGCGCGGGCGCTGCGCCAGCAGGGTTTCGACGGCCGGCTGGTGATCGTCGGCGACGAGCCGCACCGCCCCTACGACCGGCCACCCCTGTCCAAGGACTTCCTGGCCGGCAAGACAGCCGACATCGGCCTGGGCACGCCGGACGACGAGGACCTGGACTTCGACTGGCGGCTGGGCGCGCGGGCCCTCAGGCTCGATCCCCGTGACCGTTCCATCGAGCTGTCCACCGGCCAGACCCTGCGCTGCGACGGCGTGGTGATCGCGACGGGAGCGCGGGCGCGGTGGCTGCCGGGCACCGAGGGGCTCGGCGGCGTGCATGTGCTGCGCACGCTGGACGACGCCATCGGACTGCGTGCCGCCCTCGTGCCGGGCGTGCGGCTGGTGGTGGTCGGGGCCGGCTTCATCGGGGCCGAGGTGGCGTCGACGGCCCGGCATCTGGGCGCTGACGTGACGGTGGTCGAGGCCGAGCCGCTGCCGCTGCTTCCCCAGCTGGGCAAGGAACTCGGCATGGTCTGCGCCGGCCTGCACGCCGATCACGGCGTCCACCTGGTCACCGGCGTCCCGGTGCGGCGGATCCTCGGCGAGGAGCGGGTGCACGGCGTGGAGCTGGCTGACGGCCGGCACATTCCGGCTGACGTGGTGGTGGTCGGCATCGGGGCGGTGCCGAACGTCGAGTGGCTCGACGGCTCCGGCCTCCAGTTGGACAACGGCGTAGTCACGGACGCCGCCTGTGCCACGGGTTTGCCCGAGGTGGTGGCGGTCGGCGACGTTGCCGCGTCGTACAGCGTGCACCTGCACGAGCGGCACCGGTCGGAGCACTGGACCAACGCATTGGAGCAGCCGGCGACGGCGGCGGCGACGCTGCTCGGTGACCCGCGGCCACACCTCTCCGTGCCGTATTTCTGGTCAGACCAGTACGGCGTGCGCATTCAGTTCGCCGGCACGCGGCTCGACGGCGACACCGTCCGGGTGATCGAGGGCGACGTCGACCGGCGCAGCTTCCTGGCCGTCTACGAGCGCCGCGACCTGCTGGTCGGGGTGCTCGGCATGAACCAGCCCAAGCTCTTCTCCCGGTGGCGCCGGCAGCTCGCCCGGCCGGTGGTGGCCCCTTGACGGACGGGGCCACACCGTCAATGCTGTTGCGAATTCAGCGTGCCGTTGCGTAATCAGAAACAACCGTGATCGGGGGTCCCCGTGGCGGAACTGTTCATCGACGGGCACTGGACGGCCGGGCGCGACACCCGTCCAGTGATCAACCCGTTCGACGGCAGCGTGCTCACGACAGTCGCCGAGGCCGACGCCGGGGACGCGCTGAGAGCGGTGGCCGCGGCGAGAGCCGCCTTCGATCGAGGCGTGTGGCCGCGGACCCCGGCCGTCGAGCGGGGCGCGCTGCTGAACGCCGTCGCCGACCTGCTGCTGCGGGACCGCGGCGAGATCGCCCGCACCGAGACCCTGGACACCGGCAAGACGCTGGGCGAGGCCGGGGCCGACGTGGACGACGTGGTCCGCGTCTTCCGCTACTACGCCGACCTCGCCGACAAGCACCCGGGCCGGGTCGTGGACACCGGAAATCCGGTCACCCAGAGCCGGATCGTCTACGAGCCGGTCGGCGTGTGCGCGCTGATCACGCCGTGGAACTACCCGCTGCTGCAGGCGTCCTGGAAGATCGCGCCGGCGCTGGCCGCCGGCAACACCATGGTGGTCAAGCCGAGCGAGCTCACCCCGCTGACCACGATCAAGCTGGTCCGGCTGATCGAGGAGGCCGGGATGCCGGCCGGCGTGGTCAACCTGGTGCTGGGCGCGGGGGCCACCGTCGGCGCGGCGCTGGCCGAGAGCCACGACGTGGACCTGGTGTCGTTCACCGGCGGCCTGGCCACCGGGCAGCGGATCATGGTCGCGGCCGCCGGCAACGTCAAGAAGGTCGCGCTGGAACTGGGCGGCAAGAACCCCAACATCGTGTTCGCCGACGCCGATCTGGAGACGGCCAAGGACCAGGCGCTCAACGCCGTTTTCCTGCACGCCGGCCAGGTCTGCTCGGCCGGGGCGCGACTGTTGGTGCAGGACAGCATCTATGACGAGTTCGTGGCCGAGGTCGCCGCCCGGGCCGACAAGATCCGCATCGGCAACGGGCTCGACGAGACCAGCCAGAGCGGACCGCTGGTCTCGGCCGAGCACCGAGCCAAGATCGAGCGCTACGTGGAGTCGGCGATCGCCGAGGGCGCCAAGCTGCTCGCCGGTGGCCGGCGTCCGGCGGAACCCGAGTTGCAGCAGGGATTCTTCTACCGGCCGACGGTGTTCGCGGACTGCCGCCGCGACATGACCGTCGTGCGGGAGGAAACGTTCGGACCCATACTGACCGCGGAGCGGTTCACCACCGAGGAAGAGGCGATCGAGCTCGGCAACGACACGGACTACGGCCTGGCCGGCGCGGTGTGGACGCGCGACGCCGGCCGAGCCGCCCGGGTCGCCGGCGCGCTGCGCCACGGCACCGTGTGGATCAACGACTTCCACCCGTACCTGCCCCAGGCCGAATGGGGCGGCTTCAAGCGGTCCGGCATCGGGCGCGAGCTCGGGCCGACCGGTCTCGACGAGTACCGCGAGGCGAAACACGTCTACACCAACACCGATCCGAAACCACTCGGCCTGTTCCCGGGGTGATGAGGATGTACGACTTCGTCGTGGTCGGCGGGGGATCCGCCGGCAGCTGCCTGGCCAACCGACTGTCCGCCGACGCGAGAGCGCAGGTCCTGGTCCTGGAGGCCGGCCGGCCCGACTACATCTGGGACCCGCTGGTGCACATGCCGGCGGCGCTGACCATGCCGATCGGAAACCGGTTCTACGACTGGAAGTACGAGTCGGAGCCGGAGCCGGCGATGGGCGGCCGGCGCGTCTATCACGCCCGCGGCAAGGTGCTCGGCGGCTCGTCCAGCATCAACGGCATGATCTTCCAGCGCGGCAACCCGCTGGACTACGAGCGGTGGGCCGCCGACGAGGGCATGAAGTCCTGGGACTACATGCACTGCCTGCCCTACTTCAAGAAGATGGAGAACTGCCTGGCCGGCGCGGACGACTTCCGTGGCGGCGACGGGCCGCTGGTGCTGGAGCGCGGCCCGGCCGACAGCCCGCTGTTCCGGGCGTTCTTCCGCGCGGTGCAGGAGGCCGGCTACCCGCTCACCGATGACGTGAACGGCTACCGGCAGGAGGGTTTCGCCGCCTTCGACCGCAACCTGCACCGCGGTCGCCGGCTGAGCGCCGCCCGGGCCTATCTGCACCCGGTGCGCAAGCGTCCCAACCTGACGGTCAAGACCCGGGCCTACACGACCCGGATCCTGTTCGAGGGCAAGAAAGCCGTTGGTGCCGAGTACGTCCAGGGTGGACGGACGCGGGAGGTGCGGGCCGGCGAGGTCATCCTCTGCGGCGGCGCGATCAACTCCCCGCAGCTGTTGCAGCTGTCCGGCGTCGGCAACGCCGCCGAACTGGAGCAGTTGGGCATCGACGTGGTGCACCACCTGCCCGGCGTGGGCGAGAACCTCCAGGACCACCTGGAGGTGTACATCCAGTACGCCTGCACCAAACCGGTCTCGGTCGCGCCGTACATGAAGTGGTACAACAAGCCGCTGGTCGGCCTGCAGTGGCTGTTCCGCAAGGGACCGGGCGCCACCAACCACTTCGAGGGCGGCGGCTTCGCCCGCAGCAACGAGGACGTGGACTACCCGAACCTGATGTTCCACTTCCTGCCGATCGCCGTGCGCTACGACGGTTCCCTGCCGGCCGGCGACCACGGCTACCAGGTCCACATCGGACCGATGTACTCCGACGCCCGCGGCTCGGTGAAGATCACGTCCAGGGACCCGCGGGTCAAGCCGGCCCTGCGGTTCAACTACCTGTCCACCGACCAGGACCGCCGCGAGTGGGTGGAGGCGATCCGGGTCGCCCGGCACATCCTGACCCAGCAGGCGTTCGACGAGTACAGTGGCGGGGAGATCTCGCCGGGACCGTCGGTGCAGACCGACGAGGAGATCCTGGCCTGGGTGGCCAAGGACGCGGAAACGGCGCTGCACCCCTCGTGCACGTGCCGGATGGGGGTGGACGAGCAGTCCGTCGTTGACCCGGAAACCCTTCGGGTGCACGGGGTCGACGGGCTGCGGGTCGTCGACGCGTCGGTGATGCCGTACGTCACCAACGGCAACATCTACGCTCCGACCATGATGATCGCGGAGAAGTCCGCGGACCTGATCCTCGGCCGGCCGCCCCTGCCGCCGGCCGAGGTGGAGTTCTACCGCCACCGGGAGCAGTCATGAGTTCAGACGACGGGCACGGACTCTCAGAGTTAGGGTACAAGCAGGAGTTCGAGAGAACCCTGGGCAACTTCCACACCTTCGCCGCCGGCATCAGCTACATCTCCATCCTCACCGGCACCTTCCAGATGTTCTACTTCGGCTTCTCCATCGGCGGGCCGGCCAACTGGTGGTCCTGGCCGATGGTCTTCGTCGGCCAGCTGATGATCGCGCTGTGCTTCGCCGAGCTGTCGGCCCGCTACCCGGTGGCCGGCTCGATCTACAACTGGTCCAAGAAGCTCGGCGGCCCGCACGTGGCCTGGCTGGCCGGCTGGATGATGCTGGTGGCCTCGGTCGTCACGGTGGCCTCGGTGGCGCTGGCCTACCAGATCACGCTCCCGCAGATCGCCGACTTCTTCCAGATCGCGCCGGACAACGCGGTCAACGCGGTCATCCTGGGCACGGTGCTGATCCTGTTCAGCACGGTGGTCAACGCCTGGAGCACCAAGCTGATGGCCCGCATCAACAGCGCCGGCGTGTTCATCGAGCTGATCGCCGCGGTGCTGCTGGTGGTGCTGCTCGCGTTCGCGGTCGTGCGCGGGCCGCAGATCGTGCTGGACACCGCCCACAAGGGCGACGGCGTGCCGCTGGGCTACTTCGGCGCCTTCCTGGTCGGCTCGCTGGCCTCCGCGTACGTCATGTACGGCTTCGACACCGCCAGCTCGCTGGGCGAGGAATCCGTTGACCCGCGCAAGAACGCGCCGCGGGCCATCCTGCGGGCGCTGATCGCGTCCTTCGTCATCGGCGGCCTGATCCTGCTGCTGGCCCTGATGGCCGTGCGCAACATCAACGCGCCCGAGCTGAGCACGATCGGCCTCCAGTACGTGGTGATCGACGTGCTGGGATCGGGGCTGGGCAAGGTGTTCCTGGTCGCGGTGGCCATCGCGATCACCGTGTGCATCCTGGCGGTGCACACCGCGGCCATCCGGATGACCTTCGCCATGGCCCGGGACAACAACCTGCCGGCCGGCGCCTGGCTGGCCAAGGTGCACGGCAAGCAGCGCACCCCGGTCCGGCCGGCGGTGCTGATCGGGATCATCGCGGTGATCCTGCTGGTGGTCAACATCGGCCAGCCGCAGATCTTCCAGTTGGTCACCAGCATCGGCGTCGTGCTGATCTACGTGGCCTACCTGCTGGTGACGCTGCCGATGCTGATCGCCCGGCTGCGCGGCAGCTGGCCCGGCAAGGACGCGCCCAAGGACGGCTTCTCGTTGGGGCGCTGGGGTTTGCCGGTGAACATCCTGGCCGTGTTGTGGGGCGCGGGCATGGCGATCAACCTGGCCTGGCCGCGCAGCGAGGTCTACAACCCGACACCGCCGTTCCACTGGTTCCTCCAGTGGGGTGCAGTGTTGTTCGTGGGTCTGGTGGCGCTGCTCGGCTTCGGCTACTACTGGATCGTGTTGCGGCACAAGACGGGCGTGCTCGCTGACCACGCCGCCGAGGTGCCGGCTGTGACGGCGGAGGAGGCGGTCTGATGCCCAAGGTCGTGGTCATCGGCGCCGGTGTGGTCGGCTGTGCCCTGGCCGACGAGCTGACCGAGCGCGGCTGGACCGACGTCACGGTGCTGGACCAGGGGCCGCTGTTCTCGACCGGCGGCTCCAGTTCGCACGCGCCGGGGCTGGTGTTCCAGACCAACCCGTCGAAGACCATGGCCGAGCTCGCCACCTACACCGTGCGCAAGCTCTGTGATCTCGGGGCGTTCAACCAGGTCGGTGGGCTGGAGGTGGCGACGACCCCGGAGCGGCACGCCGACCTGGCCCGCCGGCACGGCTGGGCCACCTCGTGGGGCATCCCGTCCGCGCTGATCGGGCCGGACGAGTGCCGCGAGCTGGTTCCGTTGCTGGGCAAGGATGTTCTCGGCGGCTTCCACACGCCGACCGATGGCCTGGCCAACGCCGTGCTGGCCGGCGAGAAGCAGGCACGGCGGGCGATCGACCGCGGCGCGCTGTTCGTCGGCCGGCAGCAGGTCGTCGCCGTCGAGCAGGCGCACGGTCGGGTCACCGGCGTGCGCACCGCAAGCGACACGTTCGCGGCCGACATTGTCGTTTCCTGCGCCGGTTTCTGGGGCCCGGCGGTCGGCGAGCTCGTCGGCCTGACCGTGCCGCTGACCCCGCTGGCCCACCAGTACGCCAAGACCACGCCGGTCGCCGGGCTCACCGGCCGGATGCCCATCCTGCGGCACCAGGGCCAGGACCTGTACTACCGCGAGCACGGCGACCGGCTCGGCATCGGCTACTACGGGCACCGGCCGATGCCGGTCGACATCTCCGACCTGCCAACGCATCCGATGCCGTCCATGCTCGAGTTCACGCCCGAGGACTTCGAGGACGCCTGGACCGCGTCCACGCGGCTGCTCCCGGCGCTGGGCCGCGCGGCGGTGGGGGAGGGCTTCAACGGCATCTTCTCCTTCACCCAGGACGGGTTCCCGCTGATGGGCGAATCGCCGTCCCTGCAAGGGTTCTGGGTGGCCGAGGCGGTGTGGGTGACACACTCGGCCGGTGTCGGCCGGGCCATGGCCGAGTGGCTGGTCGACGGGCAGCCGTCGATCGACGCGCACGAGTGCGACCTCAACCGGTTCGAACAGCACCAGCTGGCCCCGGCCTATGTGCTGGCACGCGGCCAGCAGAACTTCGTCGAGGTGTACGACATCCTGCACCCGTTGCAGCCCATGGAGTCGCCGCGTCCACTTCGGACCTCGCCGTTCCACACGCGGCATCAGGAGCTCGGGGCGATGTTCCTGGAGGCCGCCGGCTGGGAGCGGCCGCACTGGTTCGAGGCCAACGAGTCGTTGGTCGAGCGAATCGACGTGCCCGAACGGGACGACTGGGCGGCCCGGTACTGGTCGCCCATCGCCGCCGCCGAGGCCCGGGTCACCCGGGAACGGGTCGCGCTGTACGACATGACCCCGTTGAAGCGACTGGAGGTCAGTGGCCCCGGGGCGCTGGCGTTCTTGCAGGGCCTGACCACCAACAACCTGGCCAAGTCGGTCGGCTCGGTGACGTACACGCTGATGCTGGACGAGACCGGTGGCATCCGCAGCGATCTCACCGTGGCCCGGCTGGCCGAGGACCGGTTCCAGGTCGGCGCCAACGGCAACCTCGACCTGGACTGGATGCTCCGCCGGGCCCCGGCCGACGTCACGGTCCGGGACATCACCGCCGGCACCTGCTGCCTCGGCGTGTGGGGACCGCTGGCCCGTGAGCTCGTGCAGCCGTTGGTGGACAAGGACTTCTCGCACAAGGCCTTCGGCTACTTCCGGGCCAAGCGGGCCTATCTCGGCGCTGTTCCGGTGACCGCCATGCGACTGGCCTATGTGGGCGAACTCGGCTGGGAAATCTACACCACCGCCGACATGGGCCTGAAGCTGTGGGACACGCTGTGGTCCGCCGGACAGCAGCACGGCGTCATCGCCGCCGGTCGCAGCGCGTTCAACAGCCTGCGGCTGGAGAAGGGCTACCGGTCCTGGGGCACCGACATGACCCCCGAGCACTCGCCCTCCGAGGCCGGGCTGGACTTCGCCGTGCGGATGGACAAGGGAGACTTCGTCGGCCGCGCGGCGTTGGAAAGCCGCGCGGTGGAACGGAAGCTGACCTGTCTCACGGTCGACGACCCCGGCTCCGTGGTGCTGGGCAAGGAACCCGTGTGGTGCAACGGATCCGCCGTCGGATACGTGACCAGCGCGTCGTTCGGCTACAGCTTGGGGCGGACCGTCGCCTACGCCTGGCTGCCGCCCGCGGTGGCCGAGCCCGGCGCCGCTGTGACGATCGAGTACTTCGGGGAGAAGATCCCGGCCACGGTCCGCGCCGAGCCGCTCTTCGACCCCGAGATGGCCAGAATCCGCCGGTGAGAGGGGAAACGTCCGTGACCGCCAGCCTGATCCCCACCTTGCCCGGCGCGTGCTACACCGACCCGGAGATCTTCCGCCAGGAGCAGGAGCGGGTCTTCGAGACGATGTGGTTCTGCGCCGTCCGGGCCTCGGACATCCCCTCCCCGGGCAAGTTCCGCACCGTCCAGATCGGACGGGAGAGCGTGCTGGTCTCGCGGGCCAGAGACGGCGCCGTCAGGGCGTTCCTCAACATCTGCCGGCACCGTGGGGCCAAGCTCTGCGTCGAGGACGAGGGCGAGGCCAAGCGGGCCTTCCAGTGCCCCTACCACGCCTGGACCTACGGTCTGGACGGCAAGCTGGTCGCCGCCCCCAACCTGACCAAGATGCCCGACATCGACCGCGTCGAGTACGGCCTGGTCACCGCGCACGTCCGGGAATGGCTCGGCTACGTCTGGGTCTGCCTGGCCGACACCCCGCCGTCCTTCGAAGACGATGTCGTCGGCGCGTGCACCGAACGTCTGGGCGACGCCTCGGCCATCGACCATTACGACGTGGCCAACCTCTCGGTGGGCCGGCGCATCGTCTACGACGTCAAGGCCAACTGGAAGCTCATCGTCGAGAACTTCATGGAGTGCTACCACTGCGCCACCATCCACCCCGAGCTCACCGAGGTGCTGCCCGAGTTCACCGAGGGCCTGGCGGCCCAGTACTACGTCGGCCACGGCGCCGAGTTCGGAGAGGAGATCCAGGGCTTCACCGTCGACGGCAGCTCCGGCCTGGACCGGATCCCGGGAGTCACCGAGGACCAGGACCGGCGCTACTATGCCATCACCGTCAAGCCCCAGGTCTTCATCAACCTCGTGCCCGACCACGTCATCCTGCACCGCATGTTCCCGTTGGCCGCCGACCGCACCGTCGTCGAGTGCGACTGGCTCTACCTACCGTCCGTTGTGGACACCGGCAAGGACGTCTCCCGCTCCGTCGAGCTCTTCCACCGCGTCAACGAGCAGGACTTCGAGGCCTGCGAACGCTGCCAGCCGGCCATGAACTCCCGCGCCTACGCCAAGGGCGGCGTGCTTGTCCCTAGCGAGCACCACATCGGCGCCTTCCACGAATGGCTCCAGGCCAAGCTGGCCTAGTCGTTCTGGAGCACGAAGAACAGGAAGGCCAGGAAGCTCGGGCCGGAGAGCTCGCGGAAGTCGTCGGGGAACTTCTCGCGGGCTTCGGGCACGGGGTAGGGCTCGCCGACGCTGAGGATGCGGAAGCCGGCGGCGGTGAAGGCGTCGGTCATGGCGTGCAGGGGGCGGTCCCAGAAGCGCAGCGGGACGGTGTGGCCGCCCATGGTCCACTCCTCGATCCGCTCGCGGGTGGCGAAGTAGTCGGGCTTGGTCCCGGTCTCGCGCTGCCAGAGGTAGATGGCGAAGGGATGTTCGACGGAGACGATGAGCCGGCCGCCGGGCCGCAGGACGCGCCGCAGCTCGGCGAGGGTCGGGCCCCAGTCCTCCAGGTAGTGCAGCACCAGCGACGCCGTGACGTCGTCGAACGTGTTGTCGGGGAAGGGCAGCGGGTAGGCGAGGTCGACGACCCGCAGGTCCGCCTCCTCGCCGAGCCGCTTTCGGGCCAGCTCCAGCATTCCGGCGCTGGCGTCGATGCCGGTCACGACGGCGCCGCGTTCCTGCAGCGCCGCGAACAGCGGACCCGCGCCGCAGCCGGCGTCGAGGATCCGCCGCCCGGCCACGTCCCCGGCGAGCGCCAGCATCGCGGGCCGCTCGTAGTGGGCGTTGAGCAGGTTGGACTCGTTCTCGGCGGTGTACGCCTCGGCCAGGGTGTCGTAGTGGTTCACACCAGATCTAATCACGATCAGCGATCTCGCGGACGGCCGCGGCGACGGCGCGGAAGTCCTTGCGCAGGATCGCCCCGTGGTTGCTCGCGACCTTCGCGCTGATCCGGATGTTGGGGTTGCGCCCGGTCACCGCCCCGAGGCTGGCCCGGATCCGTTCCTGCTCATCGCCCCTGCTGCCCAGCGACGTCCCCGAGGCGAGCACGTACCGGGTCGGGACGGTGATGTCGTCCAGCACCGGGCCGAGTTCGCGGGCGCTGGCGACCCGGCCGATCTCGATGTTGCAGTCGCCCATCTGCACGGCGCTCATCCGCGGGGTCAGGCCGGTCGGCCGCAGCAGCGGCATGACCAGGTTCAATCGCTTGAACAGCGCGCGGATCCGCTTCTCCATGGCCGCGTCCAGCCAGTCGAACGGCTGCGCGCCGTCGACCAGGACCGCGCCGAGGGCTCGATCCGGGTTCCGGCTGACCCAGTGCGCCGCGACGAACGCGCCGTAGGACCAGCCCACGACCAGCGGGCGCCGCACGCCCCGAGCCGCGAGCACGGCGTCGACGTCCCGGACGGCGGCCGCGAAGGAGTAGTCGGCCGAGCGCCCCGACTTCCGGCCGCGGGCCCGCTCGTCGTAGGTGATGTGCCGCCACCCCGGGCCCAGGTCGGCGATGACCCGCCGCCAGTAGCCCTGGGTGGCGAACTGGCCGTTGAGGTAGACCACGGGGATACCCGGGCCGCCGGTGTCGGTGACGGCCAGGGCGGTGTCGTCGACCGGCACCATACCGGCCCATGTCGAGGTGGTGTTCGTTGTCATGCGGCCACTGTCGGCGTCGGGGCTGACACCGCCCTGACAGCGGCCTGACACGCTAGACGGCAACCTCCTCGGCGCGCTCCTGGGCGTCGTCGAGCACGATGCGGCCGAGGATGGCGTAGGTGTCGGGGCGGAAGCGCTTGAGCGCCAACGCACCGACGATGCCTGTCACGAACAGCCCGGCCACGATCCAGGGAATGGCGTGGAAGAACGGGGTCGAGGCGGCGGCGCCGGCGGCGGCCCCGAGGTTGTCGACGAGCAGCCAGACCACGGCGATCATGCCGATGCCGCCGAGCAGGGGAGCGGTGAAGGTCTTGAACCAGTGCCGGGATTCCCGGTGGTTGCGGGCGAAGTAGCCGATCACGGCGAACGAGCACAGGGTCTGCACGATCAGGATGGCCATGGTGCCGAGAATGGCCATCAGGGTGTACAGGCTCAGGTACGGGTCCTGGCCGGCCAGGCTGAACAGGGCGACGATCACCACGGCGATGACGGTCTGGGTGAAGGAGGCGACGTAGGGGGAGCCGTGCCGCGGATGCGTGCGGCCCAGCCGCTTCCAGATCAGGCCCTCCCGCCCGATGGCGTACATGTACCGGGCGGCGCACTGGTGGAAGGCCATGCCGCAGGCGAAGGAACCGGTGATGAGCAGCCACTGGAACAGCAGCACGGCCCAGTGCCCGACGAAGGTCTCGGTGG
Source organism: Kutzneria sp. CA-103260 (assembly GCF_018263855.1). Taxonomy (GTDB): domain Bacteria; phylum Actinomycetota; class Actinomycetes; order Mycobacteriales; family Pseudonocardiaceae; genus Kutzneria. Next base: position 1,068,325 of record NZ_CP073318.1, read on the forward strand.
GGCCGAAGAAGAAGCCGAGCGGATCGGCGGCCGCGACCTGGACCGAGCGAGCCAGGCCGTTGCCGGCGATGGCCATCCAGGACACGAAGATGTAGAAGATCCCCACCCCGACCACGGAGATCAGGGTGGCCCGCGGAATGGTCTTCTTCGGCTCCCGCGACTCCTCGCCGTACATGGCGGTCGACTCGAAGCCGACCCACGACCAGAAGGCGAAGAACAGCCCCAGGCCGGCGGCGGGACCGCCGAAGGCGTTGAGCGGATTGACGGGAGACAGGGGGATCCCGTCGGGTCCGCCCCCGCGCACGAGCACCGCGACGGCCATCAGGAACAGCATGCTGACCTCGGCGACCAGCATCACGCCGAGCAGCCGCGAGGTCAGGTGGATGTCGAAGTAGGACAGGATCGCGGTGGCGGCCAACATGATCGCGGCGAACAGCTGCCACGGCAGGTGCACGCCGAACTGGGCCAGCACGGTGCTCTGCGCGAAGTACGCGAAGATCCCCACGATCGAGGCCTCGAACACGATGTACGACATGACCGCGAGCAGGCCGCTGGCCAGGCCGATCACCCGGCCCAGGCCCTGCGACACGAAGCCGTAGAACGCGCCGGTGGCGGTGATGTGCTTGGTCATCGCCACGTAGCCGACGGAGAACACCGTCAGCACCACGGTGGCGAACAGGTAGCCGGCCGGTGCGCCGATTCCGTTGCCGAAACCGACCGCGACCGGGACGTTGCCGGTCATCGCGGTGATCGGGGCGGCCGTGGCGATCGCCATGAACACCACCCCGACCACACCCACTGAGTTGGCCCTGAGGCGATCCATCAGAGGAGCTGCCACGCTTTCTCGAGGCTGACGCGGAGAATCTGTTCCATCTCGTCGAAGTGCGACTGGTCGCAGATCAGCGGCGGCGACAGCTGCACGACGGGCTCGGCGCGGTCGTCGGCCCGGCAGTACAGGCCGTTGTCGAACAGGGCGGTGGACAGGTAGCCGCGCAGCACCCGCTCCGACTCCTCGGCGGTGAAGGTCAGCTTGGTGTCCTTGTCCTTGACCAGCTCGATGCCGTAGAAGAAGCCGGCCCCGCGGACGTCGCCGACGATCGGCAGGTCCCGCAGCTTGTCCAAAGTGGACCGGAAGGCGGCCTCGTTGGCCTGCACGTGGCCGTAGATGCCCTCGTTCTCGATGATGTCGAGGTTGGCCATCGCCACCGCGCAGGACACCGGGTGCCCGCCGTAGGTCGAGCCGTGCATGAAGATGTTGTGGCCCTGCAGGAACGGCTCCATCAGCCGGTCGCTGGCCAGCACCGCGCCCAGCGGCGCGTAGCCGGAGGTCAGTCCCTTCGCGACAGTGATCATGTCCGGCTGGTAGCCGTAGCGATTGGCCCCGAAGTCGTGGCCCAGCCGGCCGAACGCGCAGATCACCTCGTCGGACACGAGTAAGACGTCGTAGGTGTCGCAGATCTCCCGCACCCGCTGCCAGTACCCGGGCGGCGGCGGGAAGCAGCCGCCGGTGTTCTGCAGCGGCTCCAGGAACACCGCGGCGACGGTGTCCGCGCCCTCCATCAGGATGGCCTGCTCGATCTGGTCGGCCGCCCACCGTCCAAACGCGACAAGGTCGTCGCCGTGCTCGGGGGCCCGGTAGAAGTTGGTGTTGGGCACCTTGATGGCGCTGGGCACCAACGGCTCGAAGTCGGCCTTGGCGCCGGGGATGCCGGTGATCGACAGCGCCCCCTGCGAGGTGCCGTGGTAGGCCATCGACCGGCTGATCACCTTGTGCTTGGTGGGCTTGCCGGTGAGCTTGAAGTACTGCTTGGCCAGCTTCCACGCGGTCTCGACGGATTCGCCGCCGCTGACCGTGAAGAACACGCGGTTGAGGTCGCCGGGGGCCTGGGTGGCCAGCCGCTCGCCCAGTTGGACCGCGGCCGGGTGGGCGGCCGACCAGAGCGGGAAGTACGCCAGCTTGCGGGTCTGCTCGGCGGCGGCCTGGGCCAGCTCCTCGCGGCCGTGGCCGACCTGCACCGCGAACAGGCCGGCGAGGCCGTCGAGATAGCGCTTGCCATTGGTGTCGTAGACGTAGACGCCCTCGCCGCGCTCGATGACCGGGATGTCGGTCTCGGTGTACGCGGAGTGGCGGGCGAAGTGCAGCCACAGGTGGTCGCGGGCGGAGGCGGGGAGGTCGGCGCTCCCGGGGCTGACAGTCATGGCGTCCTCACCGATTTCGTCGTCCAAGTGGCTCTCGACTACGTTTATCGCACATCGGCAAGGTCAATACAAGGGATTCCGCAGGTCTTAGCGGGTGCCCCACTGGTAGGACTGCTTGTGCAGCCGCAAGTAGGGCATGGTTTCCACGTCCCGCACGCCCTCGACCGTGCGGATCCGGTTGGACATCAGGTCCAGCAGGTCGGCGTCGTCCTCGCAGACCGCCTCGCAGAGGATGTCGAAGCGGCCGGCGCAGACCACCACGTAGTCGATCTCCGGCATGGCCGCCAGCGCGTCGGCCACCGGCTCGATCGGGCCGCTCACCTTCAGCCCGAGCATGGCCTGCCGGAACAGCCCCACCTGCATGGGGTCGGTGACCGCGACGATCTGCATCACGCCGGTCTGCACCAGCTTGGCCACCCGCTGCCGGACCGCCGCCTCGGACAGGCCCACGGCCTTGCCGATGGCCGCGTACGGACGCCGGCCGTCCTCCTGGAGCTGTTCGATGATCAGTTTCGACGCCTCGTCCAGAGGCTCCGTGTTCCTGCGCACCGGCGCATCATCGCAGGTCTCCACCGGTTGGCACGGCAGCGGTGACCGTGTCCGCCGCCGCGTTGACCCGGTGGAAGTAGGTGGAACCCTTGCGCCAAGCGACAACCATCGGCACCACGCCCACCGCGAGCAGACCCAGCCCGATCCCGTTGACCACGGCGTCGTTGGAGCCGATGGCCTGCACGAACATCCACAGCAGGAACGCGGCGCCCAGCCCCGGCCACAGCCCGATCAGCACGAAGTTGCGCACGCTCTTGAACAGTTCGGCCCGGTGCGACACCACCACGGCGACGCCGGCCAGGCCGTAGTAGAAGGCGATCTGCAGGCCGATGGCGCTGATCGCGGCGGACAGGATCTCGCCCACCGAGCCGAGGAAGTTGGCCGCCACGAACAGGATCACCGACACCACGGCGACCACGACAGTGGCCAGCGTGGGGGTGCGCCAGCGCAGGTGGGTGCGGCCGAAGGCGCGCGGCAGCGTGCCGTCGCGGCCCATCGCGAACATCGTCCTGGTGACCTGGATCAGTGTGGTCTCCAGGGTGGCGATGGTGGACAGCACGACCGCGATGGACAGGATCTTGCCGCCCGGGCCGGGCCAGATCGCCTGGCCGAGCAGGTCCAGCAGGTTGCCGCTGCTGCCGGCGATGGTGTCGGCCGACAGCAGCAGGTTGACCAGCACGGTGAAGCACAGGAACAGGCCGAACACGATCACCACGCCGACGATGCCGCCGAGCCCGGCGGCCCGGCGGGCCGACTTCGTCTCCTCGTTCAGGTTGGCCGACACGTCCCAGCCCCAGTAGTAGAACGCGGCGACCAGCGCGGCCCCGGCGAAGCCGCCCATGCCGTCGAAGTGCGAGAAACCCAGCCAGGACCAGTCGAAGTGCTCGACGGCGATGCCCGGCGCGCGGACCAGGCCGACCACCAGGAACACCACGAGGATCGCCACCTCGATGCCGGACATGATCCACTGCGCCCGGGCCGTGACGTGCGCGCCGAGGTAGACCACCAGGGCCATGGCCGCGAACCAGACCGCGCCGACCAGTGTCACCAGCGCCGTGTTCGACGCCAGGCCCGGGTCGAACAGCGACAGCGTGAGCGAGCCGGCCGGGATCGCGCCGGCCACCATGAACAGCGTGGCCGAGACGATCAGCGCCCAGCCGGACAGGTAGCCGAGCACCGGATGTAAGGCGCGGCCGACCCAGGCGTAGCTGGCGCCGGCGTTGACCTCGGTGCGGCCGAGGTGGCTGAACGCCCAGGCGATGCCGAGCATCGGGAGCCCGCACCAGAGCAGCGCCGCCGGACTGCCCAGCCCCGCGACCGCGACCAGGGCCGCGGTGCTCGCGCCGATCGAGTAGGCGGGCGCGCTGCCCGCGACGGCCATCATGGCGGTGTCGGCCGCCCCGAGCACGTTGGCCCGGAGGGTGTGCTGCTCGGACATGGGCGCCTCCACAGGGTCCGCGGGTGACAGGGGCCACACCCGTGCGGTGTAGTGAAGGCGCTCGTGCTTGCGAAGTCAATGGTTCGGGCGACTGAAACAGCAACTTAATCGACCGGTTGCAATTGATACCGTCGCGCGAGAGCATGGTTTACGACTAAATCCGTGTCCGGAAGGATCCGTTCGGTGGCCGACAAGACCGTCTTCAGCAATCTCGTCAACGGCGAGCGCGTCGGTGCGGCCGACGGGCGCACCCTGGACGTCGTCGATCCGGTGACCGGCGAGGCGTACGCGACCTCGCCGCTGTCCGGCCCGGCTGACGTGGACGCCGCCGTCGCCGCCGCCAGTGCCGCCTTCGAGTCGTGGCGCGACACCACGCCGGCGCAGCGCCAGTTGGCCCTGCTCAAGATCGCCGACGCTATCGAGGCCCGCGCCGACGAGTTCGTGCGGGTCGAGTCGGCCGACACCGGCAAGCCGCTGGCCGTCACCGAGACCGACGAGATCCCGCCGTGCGTGGACCAGTTGCGCTTCTTCGCCGGTGCCGCGCGGGTGCTGGAGGGGCGGTCGGCGGGGGAGTACATGCCCGGGCACACCTCGTACGTGCGGCGCGAGCCGGTCGGCGTGTGCGCGCAGGTGACGCCGTGGAACTACCCGCTGATGATGGCCGTCTGGAAGATCGCCCCCGCGCTGGCCGCCGGCAACACCGTGGTGCTGAAGCCGTCCGACACCACACCGGCGTCCACGACCCTGCTGGCCGAGGTGTGCGCCGAGTTCCTGCCACCGGGCGTGTTCAACGTCGTCTGCGGCGACCGGGACACTGGCCGGGCCCTGGTGTCGCACGACCGTCCGGACATGGTGTCGATCACCGGTTCGGTGCGGGCCGGCATGGAGGTCGCCGCCGCGGCTGCCCAGGATTTGAAGCGGACTCATCTGGAGCTGGGCGGCAAGGCCCCGGTCGTGGTCTTCGAGGACGCCGACCTGGCCGCCGCCGCGGCCGGCATCGCCGCCGCCGGCTACTTCAACGCCGGGCAGGACTGCACCGCCGCCACCCGCGTGATCGTCGCCGCCTCGGTGTACGAGGAATTCGCGGCTTTGCTGGCCGCCGAGGCGCGGGGGATCAGGACCGGCGCGCCCAGCGAGGACGTCTTCTACGGCCCGCTCAACAACGCCTCCCAGTTGGAGCGGGTCGCCGGCTTCATCGAGCGGCTGCCCTCGCACGCCGCCGTGCTGGCCGGCGGTTCCGTGGTCGGCGACCGTGGCTACTTCTACGCCCCCACCGTGGTTTCCGGCCTGCGCCAGGACGACGAGATCATCCAGAACGAGGTGTTCGGCCCGGTGGTCACCGTGCAGTCGTTCGGGGACGAGGCCGAGGCGGTCGCGATGGCCAACGGCGTCAAGTACGGCCTGGCCTCCAGCGTCTGGACCCGCGACCACGGCCGGGCCATGCGGCTGGCCAAGCGCCTCGACTTCGGCTGCGTGTGGATCAACACCCACATCCCCATCGTCGCCGAGATGCCGCACGGCGGCTTCAAGCACTCCGGCCACGGCAAGGACCTGTCCACGTACGGCCTGGAGGACTACACCCGCATCAAGCACGTCATGTCCGCCTTCGAGTAGAACCCCGCGAGTCCCGCTCTCGGGCACATGAAACACAGGTTCGGGCATCTCGGAACTGGTGTTTCAGTTGCCTGTCAGCGGGACTCGCGGTCCAGGGCGACCAGGGCCTGGAGGAGGCCGCCGCCGGGGAGGCCTTGCTCGCCGAACAGGCGGCGCTGCACGTCGATCACCAGCGGCAGCGCCTCTCGGAGGACCTTGAGGCCGGCGGCGGTGACCTGCACGCACTTGGCCCGCACATCGGCCGGGTTGGGGGTGCGGGTGACGAATCCCTTGCCCTCCAAGGCCTTCAGCATGTGCGACAGCTGCATCGGCTGGATGTCGCCGTGCTCGGCCAGGGTGGCCTGGGCGACGGGCTCGCCGGACTGACCGAGCCAGGCCGCCATGGTCAGTGTCATGAACTGGAGCTGGGTGAGGTCGAGCGGGGCGAGCGCGCGGTCGGCCTCCCGCTGGTAGCGGTGGACGAGGCGCCACAGCACGAAGCCGACGGCGTTCTCCGGCGCGCCGAGGGACACGTCCGCGAACAGCTGCCTGGCCTCGATGCTCATGCCACCGGATCGTACCGGCGCTTGCGCCTCGTCCGCGTCGACACTAAAGTCCTTTAGTATGAATCTGAGCATCGGTTGCATGGAGTACGACCGCACCCGGGCGCTGTTCGACGGCAGCGTGCGCATCGAGGGTGTCGACGCCACGTTCGAAAGCGGACGACTGGCCTCGGACGTGTTCGAGCGTATGGTTCGAGACCAGGCTTTCGACGTCGCCGAACTGGGCCTGACCTTCTATCTGCGCACCCTGGCCCAGCCCGATCCGCCGTTCGTCGCGATTCCCGTGTTCCCGGCCCGCCAGTTCCGGCACGCGGCGATATTCGTCAACACCGCGAGCGGCATCGAACGACCCCGGGACCTCGTCGGCAAGACCATCGGCGAATTCGGCACCTACGGCCACGATGTCGGCGTCACTGCCAAGGGCCTGCTCGCCGACGACTACGGCGTCACCCCTGACCAATGCCGATGGGTCATCGGCGGCGCCGACTTCCCCATGACCCCCTTCGACTTCGTGCCGCTCATCCACCCTGCCGACGTCGACGTCTCACCCGCGCCGGCCGGCCGGGGCCTCAGCGCCATGCTCGAATCCGGCGAGATCGACGCCCTGATCTCCGCCCGGGTGCCCCAGTGTATCGTCGACGGCTCGCCCCGGGTTCGCCGGTTGTTCCCCGACTACGAGACCGTGGAACGCAACTACTATTCCCGCACCGGCATCTATCCCATCATGCACACCCTCGTCGTACGCCGAGACCTGGCACCTGATGTCATGCAGGCGGTCTACCGGGCATTCACCGAGGCCAAGGATGTCGCGCTGAATCGCTATCGTCACGGCTCTCTCGGTCAACACATGGACGTGATGGTTCCGTGGTTCACGCCACTGTGGGACCGCAACCATTTCCCGGACGACTTCTGGGCGTACGGCATCGACCCCAATCGCGCGGCCATCGACAGCTTTCTCCGGCACTTCCACGAACAGGGCCTGTCGGAGCGGCGGCTCGCCGTCGACGAGATATTCGCCGACGGCGACTGGTGACGGGCCGGTCAGACCGCCGCGGCCAGGGACTCGTGGATGAGGCCGCGGATCATCGGGGACGGGGCCACGCCGATCTCCCGGGCCAGCAGACGCCGGTAGTTCTGGTACGTCGACAGCGCCTCCGCCACGTTGCCCTCGGCCAGGTGCACCTCGATCGCCAGCCGATACGGGCTCTCCCGCAACGGATCCGCCCGCACCGCGGCCAGCGCTGCCTCCAGGGCGTCCCCGTGCCGGCCCGTCCGCAGGCACGCTGCCGCGAACCCCTCCACCGTGTGCAAATACAGCTGGCGCAAGCGTTCCCGCTCCACCAGCACCCACTCGTCGCACCAGCCCGGCAACAACTCGTGCGGGCCCAGCAGCAGACTCGTCGGCAGGTCGTCGCAGCCCTGCCGGGCCAGCGCCGACATCGCCACCAGCTCAGCGACATCCAGCCGTAGCCCCGGATCCAGGCTGATCGCGTCGCCGCCCACTCGCACCGTCGGCACCGGCAGCTGCTGCAACCGCCACAACGCCGTCCGCAGGCTCGCCGCCACCCTCGCCTCCTGGCCCTCCGGCCACAGCAGACCCACCGCCGTGTTCCGGTTCGTGTCCCGCCGCAGGGCCACCAGTGCCAACAACCGCTGCTGTGCCCTAGGCACCACCAGCTCCCGGCCGCCCGCCGACAACACGAAGCCGTCGAGCAGGGACAGGCGCGCGGTGTTGGACATGGAGCACCCCCGAGAGATCAGCCGTTCTACGTCGTCATGGTCACGCACAACCACAGGAGTCACTGCTGCATCCAGCCGATACCACCCGAAGGGGCAGTAACATGGCGCCGCCTTCGGCGTCGCGGCTCGGCCCCTCGTGACCGGTGCCTCGCCCTTGCCGGATTTTCGGCCGCCGCATCGGCGTGGGTGGGTGGGCGCGTTGTGTGGCGGCGGCCGAAAATCCGCCAACCGTGCGAAGCACCGGCGGGGCCGAGCACTCTGCTGTGTTGGCGGTCGGACTCCACGTGCCGGACCGGGCCTCGTGGTGTGACTACCCCTCGCATCTACCTACAGTAGAAAAGAAAGTGTGCGGTGATCTGATCCGGTGAAGGGGTCGAATTCCGGGATTACCGGGTGTGATCGGGGCTGACGTGTAGGTCACGCCAGGTATCGCAATTGGCGCAGCGCGTGAGAGTATCCGGCCCATGTACCGCCGTCGCCCTGTGTTGATCGTGGGGTTTTCCCCGCTGACCCGAATCGGATTGGCGCGAGTGCTGTCGCGGCTTCCCGATGTGGGGGCGATCAGCGCGGCGGCGTCGCCGGCGGCGGCGGTCCGATTCGCCAGTCGGACCGTGACCGGCATGGCCGTGGTGGATCAGACGGCCGATCCCGGGTTCACCCTCGTGCGGTCGCTGAGCAGCGGGTACACCCCGTGCCCGGTGGTGGTGCTGCTGACCCCGTCGGCCCACGCGGACGAGGACGCCAGATTCGCGTTCGGCCAGGGCGCGCAGGCGGTGGCCCTGGCCACGGCCTCGGCCAGCTATCTGCACCAGGTGCTGGCCGGCGTTTACCTCGGCGTGCCGATCCAGTCGAAGGGTGAGCCTGCCAACGCCGAGCATAAACGCGGCCATGCCCTGTCCCAGCGGGAAACGGAAATCCTCGCGCTGATCGCCGAGGGCATGAGCAGCAAGGTGATCGCGGAACGGCTCGTGGTGTCGGTGGAAACGGTCCGCTCACACGCCAAGAACATCATCCGCAAGCTGGAGGCGAACGGCCGCGCCGAAGCGGTTTCCATCGCCTACCGCACCGGCATCTTAGATTCAGACGCCCTGCCCCTGGCCTGAGCACACAGTCTCCCATTCCGTCAACACAGGAGAGTGCTCGGCCCCGCCGGTGCTTCGCACGGTTGGCGGATTTTTGGCCGCCGCCACACAACGCGCCCACCGGCCCAAGCCGACGCGGCGGCCGAAAATCCGGCAAGGGCGAGGCACCGGCTTAAAGGGGGCCGAGCTCCACGCGGCACGCGTGGCATCAAACACTGAACCGTGGTTCACTGCTTGCATGCCCTATCGACGTACGCCTCAGGTGCAGGCCCGGCTGGACGCTCAGCGCGAGGCGCTGGTGACGGCCGCGGTCGCCCTGCTCGCGGAGCGCGGGTACGGGGGCTGCTCGGTGGCGGCGGTGGCGTCGCGGGCGGGAGTGTCGACGGGCAGCGTGTACCGGTACTTCCCGGGCAAGGCGGAGCTGGTCGTGGAGGTGTTCCGCAGCCTGGTCACCCGCGAGGTGCAGGCGGTCAAGGACGCGGCCGAAGGCCCGGGAGACCTGGTCGACCGGGTGGTGGCGATCGTGGAGACGTTCGCGAACCGGGCGCTGAAGTCGCCGACCCTGGCCTACGCGCTGCTGGCCGAGCCCGTGGATCCGGCGGTGGAAGCCGAGCGCCTGGTGTTCCGGCGGGTGTTCCAGGAGGCTTTCGCCGGCCACGTCACCGAGGCGATCCAGGCGGGCGTGCTGCCGCCGCAGGACGCCAAGATCTCCGCCGCGGCGCTGGTGGGGGCGGTCGCGGAGGTGCTGGTGGGCCCGTTGTCCGCCGGTGTCGCGAGCGCCGACACGGTGCCGAGTCTGGTCCGTTTCACCCTTCGTGCCCTGGGAGCCGACGATGCCGCCCACTCATGAGGTCACCAACCAGGTTCCGCCGCTGACCGGCTACGACGTCGCGGCGCACCCCTCGCTGCTGGCGGGCCTGCGCCGGGAGGGAGCGGCCTGGGCCGAGCCGGAGCTGCACGAGTTGGGCCGGCTGGCGGGCAGCGCGCAGGCCCAGGAATGGGGTCGGGGAGCCAACGCGAACCCGCCGGTGCTGCGTACGCACGACCGCTACGGCAACCGGATCGACGAGGTGGATTTCCACCCGTACTGGCACGAGCTGATGACGGTGGGCGTCGAGCACGGCCTGCAAGGCGCGGCCTGGCGTGAGGAGCGGTCGGGCGCGCACGTGGCTCGGGCGGCCAAGTTCTTTGTGTGGAGCCAGGTCGAGGCCGGTCACACGTGCCCGCTGGCCATGACGTACGCGGCGATCCCGGCCCTGCGGCACAACGAGGAGCTGGCGGGGCGGTACGAACCGTTGCTGGCGGCCAAGATCTACGACTACGGCCTGCGCGAGCCGAGCACGAAGCGCGGCCTGATCGCCGGCATGTCGATGACCGAGAAGCAGGGCGGCTCGGACGTCCGGGCCAACACGACCACGGCGACGCCCACCAGTAACGGTGAATACGTTATCCGCGGCCACAAGTGGTTCACGTCGGCGCCGATGTCGGACATGTTCCTCACGCTGGCCCAGGCCCCCGGCGGCCTGTCCTGCTTCCTGCTGCCCCGGATCCTGCCCGACGGCACCCGCAACCGGATCCACCTCCAGCGGCTGAAGGACAAGCTGGGCAACAAGTCCAACGCCTCCTCCGAGATCGAGTACGACGACGCCGTCGGCTGGCTGGTCGGCGAGGAGGGCCGGGGCGTGCCGACCATCATCGAGATGGTCAACAACACCCGGCTGGACTGCGTGATCGGGAGCGCCGCCGGCATGCGTGCCGGCGTCGCACAGGCCGTGCACCACGCCGGCCACCGCAGGACATTCGGCAACCTGCTGGTGGACCAGCCGCTGATGGCCAATGTGCTGGCGGACCTCGTGGTCGAGGCCGAGGCGGCGCTGGTGGTGATGTTCCGCCTGGCCGGCGCGACCGACCGCGACGAGACGGCGTTCCGAAGGCTGGCGCTGGCGGTGACCAAGTACTGGGTGTGCAAGCGGGCCCCGATGCACGCCGCCGAGGCGCTGGAATGCCTGGGCGGCAACGGCTACGTCGAGGAATCGGGCATGCCGCTGCTGTACCGGGAGGCGCCGCTGCCCTCGATCTGGGAGGGCTCCGGCAACGTCGCGGCGCTGGACGCGCTGCGGGCGATGGCCCGCCAGCCCGAGTCGGTGGAGGCCTACTTCGCCGAGCTGGAGCTGGCCGCCGGCGCGGACGCCCGGCTGGACCGCTCGGTGGAGCTGCTGCGCAAGGAGTTGGCCGACGTGAACGACATCGAGTTCCGGGCCCGCCGGCTGGTCGAGCAGATGGCGCTGGTGTTGCAGGGATCGCTGCTGGTGCGGCACGGAAATCCGGCCGTCGCCGACGCGTTCTGCGCCTCCCGGCTCGGTGAGGACTGGGGCATCGCACTGGGCACGCTTCCGTCCGGTGTGGACAGTCGCGCCATCATCACGAGCGCGTGGACGCTACCCCGCTGAGTTCGGCGGCCATTCGGGCCCGTACGGACGCGACAGCCTTGGAGCGGGTGAACTCCCGCGACACCTGGGCCAGCCACTGAGTCTCGGCGGCCACGCTGGGATCCACCCAGCGCGGGGCCAGGTCGCCGACCCGGTAGCCGACGCCGGCATCGTGGGCCAACACCGCGGCGGCGATCGTGGCCGCCTCGATGGTCGCGTCGCGCCGGGACGGATGGGTGCCGGCGCGGCGCACCGCGTCGGCGGCCCACTCCGGCACCGACGGGTGGATGTGCCCACGCAGCGCCAACTGCGCGTCCCGGATCTCGATGACGTGCCGGTACAGCGCGAACTCCACGCCGCCCTGCTGCCGGGCGACGGTGCTCAGCGCGATGGCCGGCATCGCCGCGTGCATCGCCTGCCACAGCGGCTGGATCCGCGCGTACCGCCACTGCGCGCCGACCCACCGCAGCGGCGGACTCAGATACGGACCCCACGCGCTCAGCGTCGCCCCGGCCGCCGACACCAGCACGCAGCAAGCCGCCAGCACCGCCGACACCTCGTCCTCGCTGGTGGTGTTCTCGTGCTGGGACAAGGCGATCCGGATGTCGTCGAACTGCCAGCCCGACCACAGCACGCCGACCAGCGCGCCAGCCATGATCAGCCGCAGCCCGGTGCGCAGCAGGCCCGGCTCCACCAGCCGGGCGTACTCGTTGAGCAGCGTGGTGAAGGTCAGCAGGCCCCACACCTCGTAGCAGATCAGCACCACGTCGTAGGCCACGAAAACGCCGACCCGGTCCGGCGCGAGCTGCACCACGGCGGTCGTCTGGTCGGCGCCGGCGGCGAAGAACAGCACCGCGCACGCCACCATGGTCACGGCCGCGCACAGCACGTACCGGCGGCCGCGGACCGCCTCCGGGCGTACGGAGTTGGCGAACAGCATCAGGAAAGCCAGCGCGGCCACCTTCAGCTCGTCGCTGACCAGCCCGGCGATCGCCGGCATCGGGCCGTCGATCTCCAGCGTCATCCAGGCGTCCAGGCCGAGCGCGCCGGCGATGCTCACCGCGAAGCCGAGAATGTGCCGCCCGCCCGGCACCCGCCCCTCCGCGCCGCCCGGCCGGACCCGGTAGCAGACCACCAGGATCGCCAGCAGGCAGCCGAGATAGGCGGCGATCTCAATCATCGTGTCGCCGCCGCGGCCCGAACACCCGCTCCAGCCGGACGACCTCGTCCGGCGCCTCCGCCGACGGCGGGCGCGGCAGCCGGGCCACCCGCTGGGCGATCAGCGAGGCCAACAACTCGGCCTCCTGCTCCTCGGCCTCGCTGTACACGGTGCGGCCGAGCACGCGGCGCACCAGCTCGGGCGAGAGGTTGGGCATCAGCGCCTTGGTCGCGGCGGCGTCGATCTCGGTGCTGCCGGTGTGCCCGCACAGCAGGTGCGCGACCTCGTGCAGCAGGATGTGCTGCTGGTGCAGCTCGGTGGTGTCGACCGGGTAGAGGATGTAGTCGGCCCGGTCGGTGGTCATCAGCAGCCCGCACGGCGCGCCCGAGGTCGCCGGGGCCGGCATCAGCTCGATCGGACGGCCCCGATGCGCGGCCACCGCCGCGACGAACGTGTCCGTGCGGAACGGGGCGGGGACCGGCACCGAGTCGGCCAGTTCCCGGCAGCGTCGCCACAGCCGCTTGTCCTGCACCATCACTCCCGGTCAGCGGGAATCCCCGTCGCGGATCGCCTCCCTGCGGGCGATCGCATCGATCATGTCACTGATGGTGTCGAGTCCGGCGGGTGAAAGCGTTACTGCTCTCAGGGCAACGTTGCGTACTCCGGCGTCCCGAAGGGCGCCCAGCAGCTCCAGCTCCTCGGCGATCTTGGCGCTCTGCTCGTCGTCGAAGAAATACGCGGGGGAGACCTGGAAGAACTGGGCCAGCGCCTCCAGGTGCCGCTTGGTGGGGTTGTCCCGGCGGCCGGTGCGCAACTGCCACAGGTACGTGGTCGAGAAGCTCTCCCCGGTGGCCTCGCGGCAGGCCTTGGCCACCTCGTCGTGGCTGTACTGCTCGCGGTTGGGCTTGCGGACCACCTGGAACAGCTTGTCGATCTTCGCAGCGAGCGACGTCGGCTCGGGCTCGAGCGCCGGCACCGTCCACCTCCCTCAGCACGGATGAAGCCGTCCTGCCTAGGTATTCATCACAGTTTACAGGGCGGCGCTCGCCCCGACGCGCGCCGCCGGCGAGGCTACGCCGAGGGGTTATACCCGTGCAGTGCCGGGCAGAACGCCCAAAACACCCATCGGGAGCGAGGGGCAACCCCGCTACCCAGGCCTTTCTCGGCAACGGCGCCGACGATCATGTTCCTCGAATTTCTCGATCAATTCGGTGAGCTGTCCTGTGGATGCGCCGATCAGCATGGGGACCCTTGGTCCGAACCGGTCGGTGTCGACCCCGGCCCCCTCCATCCGGCGCGTGCGCCGTGCACATGGGACGGTGATCTTGACGGATCCTCGTGTCGTGCCAACCACTCTCGGGTCAGCGAATCGCGAGCAGTGCCCGCAGCGTCGCGTCCAGATGCGCGGTGATCGCCTCGCGGGCCGGGTCGGGATCGCCGGCGGCCAACGCTGCCACGATCGCCTCGTGTTCGGCCAGCACCGCCTCCCGCCGGTGCACCCCGCCCTGCAGCGCCACCAGCCCGGAGACGACCTGCCGGGCTCGCAACGTTTCGTAGGTTCGGGTCAGCGTCTCGTTGCCGGCCGCGCGCACCAGGATGGTGTGGAAGCGGGTGTCGGCTTCGATGAAAGTCCGGTCATCTTTGCCCTTCTGGTCGGCCAGCGCGGCTCGGAGCTCGTCGACCGGCGCGGCGCCGGCGGCCAGCGCTCGTTCGGCCGCGAACCGTTCCAGCACACCGCGCAGCTCCAGCAGCTCGCGCAGCTCGCCCGCGGTCAGCTCGGGGATGTACGCGCCGCGTTTGGGCACCAGCCGCACCAGCTCCTCGGCCGACAACATCAGCAGCGCCTCGCGGATGGGCGTGCGGGACACCCCGATCCGGTCGGCGATCTCCTGCTCGTTGAGGAACGTGCCCTGCGCCGCCGGATCGGCGAGCACGGTGTTGCGCAGGTAGTCGTAGGCGCGGTCCCGGCCGGAGACAGACATCGGACCCCTTTTTCGTATACAGGGGGTATACACTAGCACCCGTGCGTATCGCGCTGAGCCAGTTCGTGTCCGACACCGACCCCGAGGTCAACCTCGCGACCATCGGCGAGCAGGCCGCCGAGGCCGCCCGCCTCGGCGCGCGGATCGTGGTGTTCCCCGAGGCCGCCATGGCCCGCTTCGGCATCCCGCTCGGGCCGCTGGCCCAGCCGCTGGACGGCCCGTGGGCCTCGGCCGTGCGGGACATCGCCAAGCAGCACGACGTGCTCGTGGTGGCCGGCATGTTCACGCCGTCCGACGACGGCCGGGTGCGCAACACCCTGCTCGTCACCGGGGCCGGCGTCGACGAGCACTACGACAAGATCCACCTGTTCGACGCCTTCGGTTTCGCCGAGTCGGCCACCGTCGCCCCCGGCGACCGCAGCCTCACCCTGTCGGTCGACGGCGTCGGCATCGGCGTGGCCACCTGCTACGACCTTCGCTTCCCGCAACTGTTCCAGAAACTGGCCCGCTCGGGGGCGTCGGTGATCCTCGTGCCGGCGTCGTGGGGAGCCGGCCCCGGCAAGCGTGAGCAGTGGGAGCTGCTGGTCCGGGCCCGTGCGCTCGACTCCACCAGCTGGCTCGCCGCCTGCGGCCAGGCCGATCCGTCCACCGTGGGCGTGGACACCAAGCCCGGCGTGCCCACCGGCATCGGCTACAGCGCCGTCGTGTCGCCGCTCGGCGAGATCCGGGCCCAGGCCGTCGACCGGCCGGAGCTGCTCGTCGTGGACCTCGATCCGTCCGAAGTGGACGATGCGCGGGGCAAGGTCCCGGTGCTGGCCAACGCCCGCGAGTTCAGCTGACTTCTCCCATCCGCCGGACCGCCTCGGTGAGCAGTTCCGGCGTGGTGGCCAGATTGAGGCGGACGTGTCCCGCGCCGCCGGTGCCGAAGGCCGGGCCGGAGTTGAGGGCGACCCGGCCGCGGTCGAGGAAGCCGGCGGCGGGGTCGTCGCCGAGGCCGAGGGCACGGCAGTCCAGCCACGCCAGGTAGGTTCCCTCGCCCGGTCGGTACCGGACGTCGGGCAGGTGCGCGGCGAGCAGGTCGGACAGCAGGCGGCGGTTGTTGTCGAGCCCGGCCAGCAGCGCGTCGAGCCAGTCACCGCCGTCTCGGAGGGCGGCGGTGTGCGCGATGACGCCCAGATGGCTCGGACTTTCCTGTACCCACCAGGGAATTCGCGCGATGTCGTCGGCGGCGTCGGGGCCGGCGATGGCCAGCGCCGCCTTGAGGCCGGCGAGGTTCCAGGCCTTGGAGGCGGACATCAGCGACATGCCGGTCGCCGCGCCGGGCACGCTCAGGTAGGGCGTGAACACCGCGCCGGGCAGGACCAGTGGGGCGTGGATCTCGTCGGCCAGAACCCTTACGCCGTAACGGTCGGCCAGCGTGGCGACGGTGGCCAGCTCGTCGGCGGTGTGCACCGCGCCGGTGGGGTTGTGCGGGTTGCACAGCAGGTACGCCGGCCGGTCGCCGCGGGCTTTGGCTCGCTGGAAGGCGTTCTCCAACTCGGTGAAGTCGATCCGGCCGTCTGGGCCCAGAGGCGACTCCTCGACGGGGCGGCCGCTGTGTCGGACGAAGTGGTAGAACGGCGGATAGACCGGGCAGTTGACCACGACCGGGTCGGTTGGCCCGCAGATCACCGCCAGGATCTCGACGACGCCCTGCATCACGTCAGGCATCATCGCCGTGCGCGGCACCGCGATTCCGTCCCAGTCCCATCGTTTGCGGGCGAAGTCGGCCAGCGCCTCGGCGTAGTCCGTGCCGATCGGGTAGCCGGTGTCTCCGCGGGCGACCGCCGCCGTGATCGTCTGGGCCACCGGCTCGGCCAGTGGGACGTCCATCTCGGCCACGAACAGCGGCAGGACGTCGCTCGGGTGGGCGCGCCACTTCTCGCTGGTGCGCAGGCGCAGCTGGTCGATGGTGAGCTGGCGTAACGGGTTCAGGTGATCGGACACAGGCACAGCATAGGCGGTATTGCCCGAAGCCCGAATTCACTCGTCAGTGATTCGAGTTCGATCATGTGTGCGAGTATTCTGGAGGCATGGAACAAATCACCCGAGAGTTGGAATCCACGAAGCCTTCCGGGGTCATGGTGGACCTGCTCCTGGGTGCGGACGTGGAGAGTCTTACCGATGATCAGAAGCTCACTCTGCTCATTCTGACCCGCAAGGCCATGGCGGCTCTCCACTACGTCGAGCTCAGCCTGGTTCGAGGGATCGAGGACACCGCCGAGATCGCCATGGCCGTTCGTGAGCCGGAGCAGTCGGTGGTTCGTCAGAAGGAATACAGTGTCGTCCTGGACCGGCTACCCCGATGTGCGGAGCTACTACGGCGCGGCGAGATCGACCCCCGCCGACTCAAGACCATTGACGATCGAGTGGTCCACCTGGCCGATCCGGAGCTGGTCGCCCAAGTGGATGCGGCCTTGGCGGACGTGGCCCCTGGCCTGACTCGCACGCAGTTGGCCCGCCGGGCCACCAAAGCAGTCGCTGAGGCCGACCCTCTCGGCTACGACCTGCGCCGCCTGAAGGCCCGCGAGGACCGGCGGGTGGAGTTCACCCCGCTGCCCGACGGCATGGCCCAGCTCAGCATCATCCTGCCGGCCATCGACGCCCGCCAGGCCTACGACCTGCTCACCCAGGATGCCCGGGCCTTGCTCAAGGACGACCGCACCACCGACCAGAAACGAGCCGACGCCTTCCTGGACCGCTTCCTCGGTTACGGCGTGGATCGCAAGGTCAAGGTGCATGTCACCATCTCGATGGAGACGCTGATCGGCTTGACCGAGGACCCGGCCCTGCTGGACGGCTACGGCCCGATTGCCGCCGATTCCGCCCGCGAACTCGCCATGCACGGCCCCTGGGCCGGCCTGCTCCTCGACGAGTACCGCCACGCCTGCGCCATCGGCACCCACACCTACCGCCCCAACGCCCAGACCCGCACCTTCTCCACCCTCCGCGACGGCGGCACCTGCTCGGCCCCCGGCTGTATCAGTCCCATCCAAGAACTCGACCACACCGTTCCCTGGCCGGTCGGCAAAACCTCCGCCACCCAACTCAAGGGCTACTGCGCCCACCATCACCACCTCAAACACGCCAACTACACGGCAACCCTGGATCCCGACGGAACCCTGCACTGGCACACCCCGCAAGGCCGCCACTACACCACCCAGCCCCACCAGTACTGACCACCCGTTCTTTGACAACTCCACAGCGAAACAGCACCCGACGAAGAGAAATAACTGGCCAACAAAGGGTGGGGTCGGAAGGTTGGGTTTGAAGTGAAGACCAGGAAGAAGGTGGCGAGAAGACGGCCCGAGCGGAGCGCGGGAGATGAATTCGGGATGGACCAAAGAAAAGGTAATGAGGATCCAAATCTGGCCAAAGCGCCAGCGCCGAAAAGTGCGACCGCCCAAGCAACCCCCACCCCAAACCTTGGAGGGTGGATTTTGCGTGGAGGGGGCGATGGCATACGCTCTCTCTCCGGCGATCGAGGCAGGCGCAGCCTGCCCGGTTCTTTGCCTCGATTGCCATCGCCCAGAGGCTCCACGCAAAATCCACCCGGAGCCACCCGGAGAACCCCCTCTTTCCCGGCGACGGTCAATCACCGAATCAACAACGCACGGCAACTGCGCGGCGCGGGCACACGACCCCACCCCACACCCGCCCCACACGCCCTACCGAACGTTCCCCAACACCCGACTAACCGCGATCTCCACCAACACCCGATTCGGATTCACCCGAGGCTGCCGGTACCGCTCCGCGTACCGCCGCACCGCATCCGCGATCGCCTCCGGCTCCTCCCTCAGCCTCGCCACACCCTCCAAAGTGGACCACCGCCGACCATCCACCTGGCACACCGCGGCATGCACCTTCCCCGCGGACCGCAGCTGCCGAGCCTTGGCCGAGTCTCCGTCCGTGATGACCCGGGCGATGCCCTCGACAACATCGAGGGTGACGCCAACCGGCACGACGTGCGGGGTGCCGTCAGGACGAACGGTGGTGAGGGTGCACAGATGCCGCTCCCGCCAGAACTCAGCGAAATCGGCACCCTTGGTGCTCAGTTCAGACACCCCGTCAGGCTATCAACGCCGCCGCGCCCGCCAGGACGGACGACGCCAGGTCGATGTTCGGTCCAACCTCCGCGAGTCCCGCCCACCGTCACACCGAATGCACGAAACGGATTCATACATTCGGTGTGCCTGAGAGCGGGACTCGCGGGGGTGCTAGGCGATGGAGCGGTCGGTCGGGCGAATGGGTGCGGGCAGAACAGTGCGGCCAGTCAAATAGCTGTCCACCGCCGCCGCCGCGGAGCGGCCCTCAGCGATGGCCCAGACGATCAGCGACTGGCCACGGCCCATGTCACCGGCGACGAAGACGCCGTCGACGCTGGTGGCGTAGGACCGGTCCCGGGCGACGTTGCCGCGGGGATCCAGGTCAACGCCGAGGTCGGTGACCAGGCCTTCCTGCTGCGGGCCGAGGAAACCCATGGCCAGCAACGCGAGCTGGCACTCCAGTTCCCGCTCGGTGCCCTCGACGGGCACGAAGCGGCCGTCCTGCATCCGCACCTCGACGAGCTTCAGGCCGCGGAGCTGGCCGTCGGCGTCACCGAGGAATTCCACAGTGGACACGGAGTAGAGCCGCTCGCCGCCTTCTTCGTGCGCCGACGTGACCCGGTACAGCATGGGATACGTCGGCCAGGGGTGTTGCGGCGCGCGGGAAGCCGGCGGCTGGGGCATGATCTCCAGCTGGGTGACGGAAGCGGCTCCCTGCCGGTGTGCGGTGCCGAGGCAGTCGGCGCCGGTGTCACCGCCGCCGATGACCACGACGTGCTTGCCGGCGGCGGTGATCGGCGAGTGCGCGTACGCCCGGTTGGCTGGCGGCAGGTACTCCATTGCCTGGTACACGCCGGTGAACTGCCGCCCGGGCACGGGCAGGTCCCGCCACGCGGTCGCCCCGCCGGCCAGCACCACCGCGTCGTGAGAATCCCGAAGCTCGGCAACGGAAACGTCCTCGCCGACGTTCACGCCGGTGCGGAACTGGGTGCCCTCGGCCCGCATCTGGTCGAGCCGGCGGTCCAGCCGCCACTTCTCCATCTTGAACTCGGGGATCCCGTACCGCAGCAGCCCGCCGGCGGCGTCGGCCCGCTCGTACACGACCACGTCGTGCCCGACCCGGGTCAGCTGCTGCGCGGCGGCCAGCCCGGACGGGCCGGAGCCGATGACGGCGACCTTCTTGCCGGTCAGGGAAGCCGGCGGCTGCGGGGTCACCCAGCCCTCGTCCCAGGCCCGGTCGATGATCTCGATCTCGACCCGCTTGATCGACACCGGGTCGGAGTTGATGCCGAGCACGCACGCCGCCTCGCACGGTGCGGGACACAACGTCCCGGTGAACTCCGGGAAGTTGTTGGTGGCGTGCAGCCGTTCGATGGCGTCGCGCCAGTCCTGCCGCCACACCAGCGTGTTCCACTCCGGGATCAGGTTGCCCAGCGGGCAGCCCTGGTGGCAGAACGGGATGCCGCAGTCCATGCACCGGCCGGCCTGCTTCTCCAGCCGGTGGTGCTCGAACTCCTCGTACACCTCACGCCAGTCCTGAAGGCGCAGGTCGACGGGGCGGTGGCTGGCGTTCTCCCGAGGCGTGGTGAGAAAGCCCTTGGGGTCAGCCATGTGCGGCCTCCATGATCGCGGTGTCCACGTCCCGGCCGTCGGCCTCGGCGCTGGCCCGTGCGGCCAGCACCCGCTTGTAGTCCTTGGGCATCACCTTGGTGAACCGGCCGGCGGCCAGCTCCCAGTCGGCCAGCAGCCCGTCGGCCACCGCCGACTCGGTCTCCCGGCGGTGTCGGTTGATCACGTCGTGCAGGAACGCCTGGTCCTCATCGGTCAGCTCGTCCAGGTCGACCATTTCGTGGTTGACCCGCATCGGGTTGAGGTCCAGCACATAGGCCACGCCGCCGGACATGCCGGCCGCGAAGTTGCGGCCGGTCGCGCCGAGCACCACGGCCCGGCCGCCCGTCATGTACTCGCAGCCGTGGTCGCCGACACCCTCGACGACGGCCAGCGCGCCCGAGTTGCGCACGCAGAACCGCTCGCCGACCTTGCCCCGCAGGAACAGCTCGCCGCCGGTGGCGCCGTAGGCGATCACGTTGCCGGCGATGATGTTCTGCTCGGCCACCAGTGGCGCCGACGGATCCGGCCGCAGCGTCACGCGCCCGCCGGACAGGCCCTTGCCGAGGTAGTCGTTGGCGTCGCCGATCAGCCGCAGGGTGATGCCGCTGGGCAGGAAAGCGCCGAACGACTGGCCGGCGGTGCCGGTGAACGTCACGTCGATGGTGTCGTCCGGCAGGCCCTCGCCGCCCCAGCGCTTGGTCAGCTCCGAGCCGAGCATGGTGCCGACAGTGCGGTTCACGTTGCGCACCGGCAGTTCCAGCCGCACCCGGTCGCCGGCGCTCAGCGCGCCCTCGGCCAGCTGGATGAGCGTGTTGTCCAACGCCCGCTCCAGCCCGTGATCCTGGCCGGTGGTGCGGTGCCGGGCCGCGCGCGGGGCCAGCTCGGGCACGTGGAAGATCGGCGTCAGGTCCAGCCCGGCCGCCTTCCAGTGCTCGACCGCCTCGGCGGTGTCCAGCAGCTCGGCGTGCCCGACCGCCTCCTCGACGGACCGGAAACCCAGCTGCGCCAGCAGTTCCCGGACCTCCTGGGCGATGAACTCGAAGAAGTTCACCACGTACTCGGCCTTGCCGCTGAACTTCTCCCGCAGCACCGGGTTCTGGGTGGCCACGCCGACCGGGCAGGTGTCCAGGTGGCACACCCGCATCATCACGCAGCCGGACACCACCAGCGGCGCGGTGGCGAAGCCGAACTCCTCCGCGCCCAGCAGCGCGGCGATGACCACGTCCCGGCCGGTCTTGAGCTGGCCGTCGGTCTGCACCACGATCCGGTCCCGCAACCGGTTGGCCAGCAACGTCTGCTGGGTCTCGGCCAGGCCGAGCTCCCACGGCGCGCCGGCGTGCTTGATCGACGACAGCGGCGAGGCGCCGGTGCCGCCGTCGTGGCCGGAGATCAGCACCACGTCGGCGTGGGCCTTGGACACGCCGGCCGCGACCGTGCCCACACCGACCTCGGACACCAGCTTCACGTGGATGCGGGCGGCCGGGTTGGCGTTCTTCAGGTCGTGGATCAGCTGGGCCAGATCCTCGATGGAGTAGATGTCGTGGTGCGGCGGCGGGGAGATCAACCCGACGCCGGGCGTGGAGTGCCGGGTCTTGGCGATCCACGGGTACACCTTGTTGCCGGGCAGCTGCCCGCCCTCGCCGGGCTTCGCGCCCTGCGCCATCTTGATCTGGATGTCCTGAGCGCTCACGAGGTATTCGCTGGTCACGCCGAACCGCCCGCTGGCGACCTGCTTGATCGCCGAGCAGCGTTCGGGGTCGTCGAGGCGGTCCTCGTCCTCGCCGCCCTCGCCGGTGTTGGACTTGGCCCCCAACCGGTTCATGGCGATGGCCAGCACCTCGTGCATCTCGCGCGAGATCGAGCCGTACGAGATGGCGCCGGTGGCGAACCGCTTGACGATCTCGGCGACCGGCTCGACCTCCTCGATCGGCACCGGCGGCCGCACCCCGTCGCGGAACTTGAACAGCCCGCGCAGCGTCATCAGCCGCTCGGCCTGGTCGTCGACGGCCTGGGTGTACTCCTTGAACACCTCGTAGCGCCGGGTCCGGGTGGAGTGCTGGAGCTTGAACACCGTGGTCGGGTTGAACAGGTGTGCCTCGCCCTCGCGGCGCCACTGGTACTCGCCGCCGACCTCCAGCTCCCGGTGGCTGGCGTGCACGCCGTCGGCCGGGAACGCCTTTCGGTGCCGCAGCGCCACTTCTTCGGCGATCTCGTCGAAGCCGACGCCGCCCAGCCGGGACGTGGTGCCGGTGAAGCACTCGTCGACGACCTCGGCGCCGACGCCGATCGCCTCGAAGATCTGCGCGCCGGTGTAGGAGGCGACCGTGGACACGCCCATCTTGGACATGGTCTTGCGCACGCCCTTGCCCAGCGCCTTGATCAGGTTGCTGGTGGCCTTCTGCGGCTCGACGTCGGGCAGCTCCTCGACGGCGGCCATGGCCAGGTACGGGTTGACCGCGGCCGCCCCGTAGCCGATGAGCAGCGCGATGTGGTGCACCTCGCGGGCGTCGCCGGCCTCCACCACGAGACCGACCTTGGTGCGCGTCTTCTCCCGCACGAGATGGTGGTGCACGGCCCCGACCAGCAACAGGGACGGGATCGGCGCGTAGCGGGCGTCCGCGCCACGATCGGACAGCACGATCAGCCGTGCGCCGTCGTCGATCGCCTCGGACACCTCGGTGCGGATCTCGTCCAGCCGGGCCCGCAGCGCGGCCCCGCCGCCGTCCACCCGGTACCGGCCGAGCACGGTGACCGCCTGGAAGCCGGGCATGTCGCCGTCGTCGTTGATGTGCACCAGCTTGGCCAGCTCGTCGTTGTCCAGCACCGGGAACTCGAGCGAGATCCGGCGGCAGGACGCCGGGGCGGCCTCCAGCAGGTTGGTCTCTGGCCCGACCGTCGCGGTCAGGGAGGTGACCAGCTCCTCCCGGATGGCGTCCAGCGGCGGGTTGGTCACCTGCGCGAACAGTTGCGTGAAGTAGTCGAACAGGCTGCGGGAGCGGTCCGACAGCACGGCGAACGGGGCGTCGTTGCCCATCGAGCCGATCGGCTCGGCCCCGGTCAGCGCCATCGGCCGCAGCAGGATCTGCAGTTCCTCCTCGGAGTAGCCGAACACCTGCTGGCGGGTGACCAGCGCGGCGTGCTTGGGGATCTCCCGGTCGCGGGCCGGCAGATTGGCCAGCCGGACCACGCCGGCGTCCACCCAGTCCCGGTACGGGTGCTCGGCGGCCAGCGCGGACTTGATCTCCTCGTCGTCCACGATGCGGCCGACCGCGGTGTCCACCAGGAACATCCGGCCCGGCTCCAGCCGTCCCTTGCGGACCACCTTCGCCGGGTCGATCTCCAGCACGCCGGCCTCGCTACCCAGCACGACCAGGCCGTCGTCGGTGACCCAGTAGCGGGCCGGCCGCAGGCCGTTGCGGTCCAGCACCGCGCCGATCAGGCTGCCGTCGGTGAACGACACCAGCGCCGGGCCGTCCCACGGCTCCATCAGGGCCGAGTGGAACTCGTAGAAGGCGCGGCGGGCCGGATCCATCTCGGTGTGGTTCTCCCACGCCTCGGGGATCATCATCAGCACCGCGTGCGGCAGCGACCGCCCGCCCAGGTGCAGCAGTTCCAGCACCTCGTCGAAGGAGGCCGAGTCGCTGGCGCCCCGCGTGATCACCGGGAACAGCCGTTCCAGCTCGCCGGGGATCAGCTCCGAGGCCAGCATGGCCTCCCGGGCGTCCATCCAGTTCCGGTTGCCGCGCAACGTGTTGATCTCGCCGTTGTGCGCGATGTACCGGTACGGGTGGGCCAGCGGCCAGGACGGGAAGGTGTTGGTGGAGAAGCGGCTGTGCACCAGGCCGATGGCGCTGGTGACCCGCTCGTCGACCAGGTCGGTGAAGAACCGGGCCAGCTGCGGCTCGGTGAGCATGCCCTTGTACACGATGGTGCGGCCGGACAGGCTCGGGAAGTACACGTCGGTGTCGTGCTCGGCGCGCTTGCGGACGCAGAAGGCGATCCGCTCCAGCGCGAGGCCGTGGACCGCGTCGTCCACCGGGGCGAGGAACAGCTGGGCGAAGTGCGGCATCGTGGTGGCCGCCGTCGGGCCGACGTGCTCGGCGTCTACGGGCACTTCCCGCCAGCCGAGCACTCTTGTGCCCTCCTCGGCGGCGATGCGCTCGACAGCGGCGACCGCGGCCGCTCGTTCGGCGGTGTCGACCGGCAGGAAAGCCGTGCCGACCAGGTAGCCGCCGGCCGCCGGCAGCGGCAGGTCGGTCACCTCGCGGAAGAACGCGTCCGGTACCTGGATCAGGACGCCGGCGCCGTCGCCGGTCTCCGGCTCGGCGCCGCGGGCGCCGCGGTGCTCCAGGTTGTGCAGCGCGGTCAGTGCCTTGTGCACGATGTCGTGACTGCGGCGGCCGGCGAGATCGGCCACGAAGGCCACGCCGCACGCGTCGTGCTCGAACTGCTCGTCGTACAGGCCCCCGACATGGGGGTGGTGGTGGATCACGGCTGTACGGCCCTCCCGTGGTGGGACGCCCTGTCGCGGGGGCGTGCGTCTGACGCGGGGGTGCTCGAAATGGCCCGGGAACGGGCTTGTAAAGTGACACGCACGACGCTGTGCGCCGACCTGTGACCCTCATGAGGCAGGTCGAAGCGGTCCCCGGGGTGGTCGGGGGTCTTGTGACGATAATGTGAACATGGGGTTATCCGCACTACCCGTGTTCCACGCCACAGCAATTTGCATCTCAATTGTTGCGCAGCCAGTCACATTTCGCCTGGTCGGCGGTACCGGGGACTAGTGTTGATGATCTCAGCATCCGGGAGGTCACTGGTGTCCATCAAGATCACTTCAGACCCGGCCGAGGTCGGTTTCGCCGCCGATCGGCTGGCGCGGATCGACCGCCGCTTCGACCGCTACGTCGACGAGGGCAAGCTGCCTGGCTATCTCGCGGTCGTCACCCGGCGCGGCGAGGTCGTGCACGTCGGCCACGGCGGCCAGCGCGACGTGGAGGCCGGTGCCCCGGTCACGCCGGACACCCGCTGGCGGATCTACTCCATGACCAAGCCGGTCACCTCGGTTGCCGCCATGATCCTGTTCGAGCGGGGCGAGTTCGAGCTGACCGACCCGATCTCCCGCTGGCTGCCCGAGTTCGCCGCGCCGCGGGTGTACGTGAAGGGCGCCGCCACCGCGCCCGGCACCGTGCCGGCGGTCGAGCCGATCCGGGTCTGGCACCTGCTCACCCACACCGCCGGCCTGACCTACGGCTTCCACCATGCCCACGCCGTGGACGAGATCTACCGCCGTAACGGCTACGAGTGGGGCTGGCCGTCCGACGTGGACCTCGCCGGCACCGTCGAGGCCTACGCCTCAATGCCGCTGGTGCACCAGCCCGGGGCCGAGTGGAACTACTCCGTGGCCACCGATGTGCTGGGCCGGCTGGTCGAGGTCGTCTCCGGGCAGTCGCTGGACGCCTTCCTCGCCGAGCACGTCTTCGGGCCGTTGGGCATGGCGGACACCGGTTTCTGGACCGACAGCCCCGAGCTGGCCGCCCTCTACTCACCCGAGCCCGGCACGGGTCGGCTGCTGCGCAACGACCTCATGGGCGCGGCGGCGACCAAGCCGCCGAAGGTCCTGTCCGGCGGCGGCGGACTCGTGTCCACCGCCGGGGACTACCACCGGTTCACGCAGATGTTGTTGCGCCGCGGTGAACTTGACGGCGTGCGGCTGCTGGCGCCGCGAACCGTCGACCTGATGGCCAGCAACCACCTGCCCGGCAACGCCGATCTGGAGGCCTTCGGCCGCCCGCTGTTCTCCGAGACGTCCTACGCGGGAGTGGGCTTCGGGCTCGGCTTCTCGGTGGAGCTGAACCCGGTCGCCGGCAAGTCCCTCGGCGCGGCGGGGGAGTTCGCCTGGGGCGGCGCGGCCAGCACCGCGTTCTGGGTGGACCCGGCCAACGAGCTGACCGCCATGTTCTTCACCCAGCTCCTGCCGTCCAGCACCTACCCGCTGCGCCCCCAGTTCCGCACCCTCACCTACCAGGCCCTCGTGTCGTAATCTCGCGAGTCCCGCTCTCGGGCAAGCGAAATGCAGGTTACGGAACTTGTGTTTCAGTGGCCTGAGAGCGGGACTCGCGGGTCGTGTGCATGCCGGCGAGGATGATCTGGAGGCCGAACTCGAAGCAGTCGTCGGTGTCCGGGTCGAAGAGGTTGTCGTCCAGGTAGGCCTGGGCGGTCAGCGGGAACCGGGCCGCGTCGACGTGCCCGGCCTCGCCGGCGCTGGTGTGCACCTGCTCCTCGACGGTGAAGCCGACGGTGTAGTGCACCAAGGCGCTCATGCTGCGGGCCGCCCGCCGTACCGCGAAGCCGGCGTCCTGCAGTGTGCGCAGCGCCAATTCGGTGGCACGGAACAGGTTGTGCTCACTTACGTTGCTGCCGGCGAACACCAGCGCCCCGTCCCGGTATCCCAGCATGGCTCGGCGCAGCGCCCGCGCGTAGTCGGCGAGCCAGTCCTGCCAGCTCTCGCCGGCGCGGGGCGCCTCCAGTCCGTCCACCGCCGCGTTGAAGATCACGCCGGCCATCGCCGCCAGCAGCTGCTGCTTGTTCTTGAGATGCCAGTACAGCGCGGCCGGCTGGACGTCCAGCCGGGTCGCCACCAGTCGCATCGACAGGCCGTCCAGGCCGGTCTCGTCCAACACGGACAGCGCCGTCCTGGCGATCAGGTCGGGGGTCAGCCTCACGGCTTGACAGCTTAACACCGTGCGGGCCAACCTTAACGATGTTCAGGAAACCCTGATTACCGTTCAAGGGGGCTCGATGAGCGAGTTCAACGACGCCGTCATCGCCGAGTTCCGCGCCAACAAGGGCGTGGTCGGCGGCTTCTTCGCCAACGCCACCGTGTTGCTGCTGCACGTGAAGGGCCGGCGCACCGGCCGGGACCTGGTGACGCCGCTGCTCTACCTGGCCGACGGCGACGACTACGTGCTGCTCGGCTCCAACGGCGGGGCGCCGCGCGAGCCGCTGTGGTTCGGCAACGTCGAGGCGGCCGACACCGTGCGGATCGAGGTGGGGGAGCGCACGATCACCGCGAAACCCGTTGTCCTGCGCGAGGGAGCCGAGCGCGACGCGCTTTATTCCCGATTCGTCGAATACTGGCCGGACGCCCGCGACAAGTACGAACAGAACACCGACCGGACGTTTCCTTTGGTGCGGCTGGTACCCACGGGAGAGTGAAACCCCTGGTGCTGGACCAACTCCAGGGTCGGGACGCATGCGACAGCGCGCATGTCGAACAGCTAGATTCAGGGAGTTCCCGAATTTCCCGAACATGAGGTGACGATGCGAGCGACCTTGCTCTACGGAAAGGGCGACATCCGCGTCGAGGAGGTGCCGGACCCGAAGATCCAGCAGCCGACCGACGTCCTGGTCCGGGTGACCCGGTCCTGTGTGTGCGGCAGCGACCTGTGGCCGTACCAGAGCGCGCCGGAGGTCGAGGCCGGGCGGCGGATCGGGCACGAGTTCATCGGCGTGGTCGAGGAGACCGGCGCGGACGTGGCCACCCTGGCCAAGGGCGACGTGGTGGTGGCCCCGTTCCTGTGGTGCGACAACACGTGTGACTACTGCCGGGCCGGCCTGAACACGTCCTGCCGCAACGGCGGCGGCTGGGGTTTCAACGGCGTCGACGGCGGCCAGGGTGAGTGGGTGCGTGTGCCGCAGGCCGACGGCACGCTGGTGAAGCTGCCGGTCGGCGAGGACGACGAGCTGATGCCGTCGCTGCTGACGCTGTCCGATGTGTTCAGCACCGGCCACCACGCGGCCCGCACGGCGCGGGTGGAGAAGGGCAGCACGGTCATCGTGATCGGCGACGGCGCGGTCGGCCTGTCGGCGGTGCTGGCGGCCAAGCGGCTGGGCGCCGAGCAGATCGTGCTGCTGGGCCGGCACAAGGCCCGCACCGACCTGGGCCTCGAGTTCGGCGCCACCGACGTGGTGCCGGAGCGCGGCGACGAGGCCATCGCCAAGGCCAAGGAGCTGACCAACGGCGACGGCGCGTTCCACGTGCTGGAGTGCGTGGGCACGTTGGGCGCGTACGAGACGGCGCTGGGCGTGGTCCGGCCCGGCGGCGCGATCAGCCGTGTCGGCGTGCCGCAGTACACCGACGGGCCGGTCGGCCGAGTCCTGTTCGGACGCAACGTCACCCTCACCGGTGGCGTCGCCCCGGCCCGGGCCTACATCGAGGAGCTGCTGCCGGACGTCCTGTCCGGGGCGGTCCAGCCGGGCCGGGTGTTCGACCGGACCATGCCGCTGGCCGAGATCCCCGAGGCCTACCGGGCGATGAACGACCGGCAGGCGCTCAAGGTCCTGATCAAGCCGTAGCGCGCAGCCGGGTCAGTCGGCGGGGGCTGGGCCAGCGCACGTCGTGCACCCAGCCCAACCGCTCGAAGATCCAGATCAGCCGGGCCGACACGTCGACCTGCCCCGGCAGCACCCCGTGCCGCGCCGAGGTCGGGTCGGCGTGGTGCAGGTTGTGCCAGGCCTCACCCATGCTGAGGATGGCCAGCGGCCAGAAGTTGGCCGACCGGTCGCGGGCGGCGAACGGCCGCTCGCCGATCATGTGGCAGATCGAGTTCACCGACCACGTCACGTGGTGCAGGAACGCCACCCGCACCACCCCGGCCCAGAAGAATCCGGTCAGCGCGCCCCACCAGGACCAGGTGACCAGGCCGCCGACCACCGCCGGCAGCAGCAGCGTGGCCAGGGTCAGCGGGCCGAACAGGCGGTGCACCAGCCGCATGTCCGGGTCGGCGTCCATGTCCGGCGCGAACCGCTGGCGGTTGGTCAGGTCCCGGTCGAAGATCCAGCCCATGTGGGCGTGCCAGAAACCACGCAGCAGCGCCGCCGGCGAGGTGCCGAACGTCCACGGGGAGTGCGGGTCGCCGTCCCGGTCGGAGAAGGCGTGGTGCCGGCGGTGGTCGGCGACCCAGTGCAGGATCGGACCCTGCACCGAGAGGCTGCCGGCCACCGCCAGCGCGATCCGCATCGCCCGGCCGGCCTTGAACGAGCCGTGGGTGAAGTAGCGGTGGAACCCGACGGTCACGCCGAGGCAACTGACCGTGTAGAAGAACGCCGCGGAGATCAGGTCGGCCCAGCCGACACCCCATCCCCACAGCACCGGGATCGCGGCGATCAGGGCGATCGCCGGCACGATCGCGAAGATGTACACGGCCACTTGCGCCGGCATCTTGCGCTTGCCGTCGACCAGCGTGGTCATCCGACGGGTGTCCTCGGCGTTCGCCAGGCTCGTCATGCCGCCGAGGGTGAGTGCTGATGGTGACGTCGCGATGTCTAATGGCTGGCCGCGTGCTGCACGTTTGCCGCCAACATCGCCAGCGTGTCACCCAGTTCGGTGAGGCGTTCGGGTGGGATGCCGGCCCGCAGCCGCTCGTCGAACTCGGTGGCCGCCCGGCGCAGCCGGTGGAAGGCCTGCTCGCCTTGCTCGGTCAGCTCGATCTGGTGCACCCGGCGGTTGGCCGGGTCCCGGCGGCGGGTCAGCAGGCCGTCCCGCTCCATGCCCGACAGGTGGTGCGTCATGGTGGCCTCCCGCAGCTCCAGGGCCTCGGCCAGGTCCCGCTGGGTGGCGCCGGGGTTGATCTTGAGCTGGAGCAGCACGAGCCACACCGACTGGGAGCCGCCGGCCGCCGCCAGCGCGTCCTCGAACGCCCGGCTCAGGGTGCGCGCGACGCGGGCGACCGCG
Organism: Kutzneria sp. CA-103260; assembly: GCF_018263855.1. Lineage (GTDB taxonomy): Bacteria > Actinomycetota > Actinomycetes > Mycobacteriales > Pseudonocardiaceae > Kutzneria. Next base: position 1,098,488 of record NZ_CP073318.1, read on the forward strand.
AGTCCTACCGGTGGCTGCTGTGGTCGGCCCATGCCGGTGAGCTTAGGCGGGGCGGCCGATGGGGCTGAGCTGCGTGCCGGCCAGCCGCCAGCCCTCAGCCGTGCGCACCCAGATGTGGGTGGCGCGGAACTGGCCGTTCGAGGGCGTGCCGCGGTAGGCCGCCTTCTGATCGTGGATGCCGATCACCAGTGTGGTGTCGCCGATCTCCCGGACCTGGAGGTCGCGCCAGTCCAGTTCGGACGTCGTGAGGTCGCCGCTGCGGTAGCGGTCCAGCCACTGCCCCTTGTCCAGCACGAAGCCGAACGGTCCGACCAGCGTGAAGTCGTCGGTCGCCAGCTTGTCCAGTGTGGACACGTCGGCGGCGATCTCCGCCTGCGCCCATTGGGTTTCCAGCTCTCGGATCGTGCTCATGACTCCTCCTTGAAGTGTTTCTCCGCCCAGTCGCGGAAAGTCGTGGGCTTGCGTCCCAACACCTGTTCGACCACGGGGGAGATGTCCGCGCCGTAGTCGCCGGCCAGCACGTGCTCGATCATCTTCGCCGCCAGCTCGCGGTCCATGCCGCCGCGCGCCATGCCGTCGATCGTCTGCTCCGTCGTCGGTTCCACCAGGGTGAGCCGGCGGCCCAGGATCTCCCCGACGATCGCCAGTTCCTGTTCCGGCGTAAGGGCTTCCGGCCCCGACAGCTCCAGGGTTCGGCTCGTCGACGGGGGATCGGTGAACGCCGCCACCGCCACCGCCGCGATGTCCTCCGGCGCGATGGCCGACGTCCGCCTCGTGCTGAACGGCACCTGCACTGTGTCCCCTCGACGCAGCATGTGCTTCCACGCCAACGTGTTCGACATGAACCGCCCGGGCCTGAGCATCGTGTGGGCGATGCCGCTCTCCGTCACCGCTGCCTCGTCCTGCTGATGCCAGGCCGCCACCAGCTCATGGCCGTGCCGACCGCCGTCCGCCACCGACAGCTTCACCAGGTGTTTCACGCCGGCTGCCTTCGCCGCCGCCACCTGCACCACCGTGTGCAGGTTCGGGCTCCCCGTCGGCTGTGCCGTCATCAGGAACGCCTGCTCCACGCCCTCGAACGCCTTCGCCAGACTCGCCGGCTCGTCACAGTCCCCGGCCACCACCTCGACCTCGGCCGGAACACTCGCTGCCGCCGGCCTCCGCGTCATGGCACGCACCGGCCGGCCGAGGGCCACCAGCCGCGCCACCACCTCGGCCCCCACATGCCCCGTGGCTCCCGTCACCAGAATCATGCCGTGAAGGTTAGACATCGAAGGGTTAGATGTCAAAGTGTTGCCCCTATTTTTGCTACATGTGGTCCACATGTGGCTCCTGGAGTCGACTGTGGCGCACATGTGGCGAAAAACGGGGGTGTGGGGCGGAGGCGGGGTGAAGGGGAGGGGCGGGGGTTACTGGCTAGTCCAGCGGGGCGGGCGCTTCTCGGCGAAGGCCTGGGCGCCTTCGCGGGCGTCGGCGGAGGAGAAGACCGGGCCGGTGATGGCCTGCTGGCGGTCGAAGGCCTCGGCGGCGGGCCAGTCGGCCGACTCGACGATGACCTTCTTGGTGGCCCGTACGGCCAGCGGACCGTTGGCGGCGATCTCGGCGGCCAGCTCGCGGGCGACGGTCAGGGCCTCGCCGGGAGAGGCGAGGCGGTTGACGAAGCCGAAGTGGTGGCCGCGGACGGCGTCGAGGAAGTTGCCGGTGAGGGCCAGCTCCATGGCGACGTGGTACGGCAGGCGAACGGGCAGTCGCAGCACGCCGCCGCCGGCGGCGACCAGGCCGCGCTTGACCTCGGGGATGCCGAACTGGGCGTTGCTGGCGGCCACCACCAGGTCGCAGGCCAGGGCGATCTCCATGCCACCGGCCAGGGCGTAGCCCTCGACGGCGGCGATCAGCGGCTTGCGCGGCGGCCGCTGGGTGATGCCGGCGAAGCCGCGGCCCTCGATGGCCGGGAACTCGCCGCGCACGAACGCCTTGAGGTCCATGCCGGCGCAGAAGGTGCCGCCGGCCCCGGTGACGATGCCGACGACCAGGTCGTCACGGCTGTCCAGCTCGTCGACGGCGGCCGCCAGGCCCTCGGCGACGGCCCGGTCGACGGCGTTGCGCGCGGTCGGGCGATTGATCGTGATGACGGCGACGCCGTCGGTGAACTCGGTCAGCACCACGTCGGACATGATCTCCACCCTACGGGGGCGAAGAATTTGTCGCCGTTCGTGCCTTGACTGGGTGGTGAACGGAGAATAATTTCACCCTTGCAGGCCGGGGAGGGGTGCCAGGTGGGGATGCCGCGGCAGCGGGATGGGTCGACGGTCGAGCGGATCAGGGAGCTGTTGCCGGGCATGCCGGCGGCCCAGCGGACGCTCGCGGAGCTCATCCTGGTGGATCCAGCGGGGGTCGCCAGGACGACGATCCTGGACCTGTCCGAACGCTGCGGCGTCTCCACCGGGAGTATCACCCGGTTGTGCCGGGCGTTGGGCCTGAGCGGGTACGCCGCGCTGCGCATCGCGCTGGCCTCCGACCCACACGCCCCGCGTCGCGGCACCTGGGACGGCGAGGTCGGCATCGACGCCGAGGACGGCATCGACCACGTCGCCGAGGTGGTCGCCCGCAACATCGGCCGGACCGTCGCCGAGGCCATCGCCCATCTCGATCTCACCGACGTGGAGCGGGCGGCCAAGCTGACCGGCTCGGCCGGCCGGGTCCTGGTCTCCGGGGTGGGCGGCAGCGCGACGGTCGCCTCCGAGCTCCAGCAGCGGCTGTACCGGATCGGCGTGCCGGCCTGGGACTGGTCCGACCCGCACGTGGCGCTCACCGGCATCGCCCTGTCCCAGCCCGGCGACGTGCTCATCCTGTTCTCGCACAGCGGCCGCACCGAGGAAGCCGTCGCGATGGCCACCGAGGCCCGCAAGCGCCCGGCCACCACCATCGCCGTCACCAACGACCCCAGCTCGCCGCTGGCCGAACTGGCCGACATCGCGCTGGTCACCGGTGTGTCCCAGCTCGGCTTCCAGCACGAGGCCGTGCTGGCGCGGCACGCCCAGCTCGCGGTCGTGGACCTGATCTACATCACGGTGGCCCGCACAGCGCTGGACCGCACCACCCGGTCCATGGAAGTGACCGCCGACGCGGTCCGGACCCGGCGGAGCAACGCGCGCTGACCACTTGTCACAGGGGGAAGACATATGCGGATCCGCGTGCTCGGCCCGATCGACGTGGCCTCGCCCGGCGGCAGCAAACCGGTGGGGCGCAAGGTGTTCGCGGTCGCCGCGATGCTGGCGGTGCGGCTTGGCGACCCGGTGGCCGTCGATGAGCTGGTCGACGTCGTGTGGGCGGACAGACCGCCGGTGAAGTGGCGGGAGAACCTGTACACCTACATCTCCGCGTTACGCCGGGCGCTGCGGCCGGAGGCGATCGTGCGCAGCGGCGCGGGCTACCGGCTGTCGCTGGACCGCGGCGAGGTCGACGTGCACGCGTTCAACGACCTCGCGCGGGACGGCCGCCGCCTGGCCGCGGCCGGCGACCACCGCGCGGCAGCGGACCGGTTCGCCGCCGCGCTGGCGCTGTGGCGGGGCGACGGGCTCGGCGGCCTGGACGGCAGCTGGGCCCGTGGGCGTCGGCAGGAGTTCGAGGAGCTTCGGCTCGCGGTCCTCGAGGACCGGCTCGCCGCCGAGCTGGACGCCGGCGACGCGCCCGTGGCGCTGCCCGAGCTGGCCGCGGTCGCGGACGCCCATCCGACCCGCGAACGCCTGCAGTCGCTGGTGGTGCTGGCCATGCACCGGGCCGGCCGGTCGGACGAGGCGCTGGCCTATTACGACCGGGTCAGCGGCGATCTCGCCGACCGGCTGGGCATCACGCCCGGGGCCGGGCTGCGCGCTGCCCGGGACACAGTGCGCGCCAGCCCGTCGGGCGGGCTGCCCCGGCCCCGGCAGCTGCCGGCCGACCTCGCCGACTTCACCGGCCGGTCCGGGGAGCTCGGACGGCTGGCCGCCTGGCTGGAGCGGTCCGACGAGGAGATGCCGGTCGGGCTGATCACGGGACGGCCCGGCGTCGGCAAGTCGTGCCTGGCGGTGCGGGCGGCGCACCGGGCGTCGGCGCGGTTCGCCGGTGGCCAGTTGTACGCGCGGGTCGGTGACGCCGATCCGGCGGACGTGCTCGCCGGTTTCCTACGCGCGCTCGGTGTGCCCGTTCCGGCCGAAGCCGAGGAGAGAGCCCGGTTGTACCGCAGCGTGCTCGCCGACCGGCCGGTGCTGGTGGTGCTGGACGACGTGGTGAGCGAGCGCCAGGTGCGGCCCCTGCTGCCGGGCCGGCCGGGCAGCGCCGTGCTGGTGACGAGCCGGTCGCCGCTGGCCGGCCTGTACGCGGCGCGACGGCTGTCGGTGCGCCCGTTCGACCCGCCCGCGGGCGTCGAGCTGCTGGCCCGGGTGGCCGGCCCGGACCGGGTTCGGGCCGAGCCGGAGTCCGCCCTGGAGATCGTCCGGCTGTGCGGTGGCTCGCCGCTGGCCGTGCGGATCGCCGGCGCTCGGCTGGTCGCCCGGCCGCTGCTGCGGCTGGTCGGCCTGGCCGAGCGCCTGCGGGAGCCCGAGTCGGCGCTGGCCGAACTGGTCGCCGGCGATCTCACCGTGGCTGACGGCATCGACTGGTCGTACGGGCAGGTGGCGGCGGCGGACCGGCAGGCGCTGGCCCGGCTGGCCGCGATCGGCGACACCGCGCTGACGCCGACCAAGGTCGCGTCCCTGCTGGGGCTGCGGCGGTTCGAGGCCGAGGACCTGATGGATCGGCTCGCCGACGGGCACCTGCTGGAGGCGGCCGCCTCGGGCGGGCACATCGGCCATCTCGTGCGGGTCTTCCTGTCCGGCCGGCGCGGGCACGCGGTCAGCGCCTGATTTCCCGCGACGCACGGGGCGGCTCCACCGAACGGTGGGGCCGCCCTTTTTTCGCGAGCCGGCTCCTCAAAAAAACCTGAAAAACCTGGAAACGGCCTGAAAACCGCCGCCGAGGTTTTCTCAAGGGGTAGGTGTCATTGTTTCCTCGTCACGAAGTACGAGGGGGAAACGGATGAAACGGGCACGGTTGTTCGGTGTGCTGCTGGCCGTGGTGCTGGCGGCGCTCTCGATGCTCGCGGTTTCGGGTCCGGCCGACGCCGAGGCGCCGGCCACTGCTCAGACGATTTCCGGCCTGGACCTGCACGACGGGATGATCACCCAGGTCGGCTCGACCTACTATCTCTACGGCACGGAGTACGCCTGCGGTTTCTCCTGGCTGGATCCGAGCACCCGGTTCTGCGGCTTCGACGTGCGGACCTCGACCGACAAGGTGCACTGGTCCGCGCCGACGCCGCTGTTCGACCCGAACGGAACCAATTCGTGGCGGGGCGAGAGCTGGCAGGCCACCTGCGTTTCGGTGTTCGGCGGCGGCTGCTTCAACCCGCGGATGACACAGCGCGGCGACGGCGTCTGGATCCTGTGGTTCAACGCGCCCGACGATTTCCGCCGGACCGGCGCGAACGCCTACTACGCGCTGGGCTGCCGCGGCCCGGCCGGCCCGTGCGGCGACCAGTACGCGGGCGGCACCACCCACAAGCCGGCCCTGTCGATCTGCTCCGGAAACGGCGACTTCTCCATCGTCGAGGACGGCGGAACCGCGTACATCGCGTGCACGATGGCCAATCAGACCATGCGCATCGAACAGCTCGACCAGTGGTGGACCAATGGCGTCGGGCAGGGCCTGAGCACGATCGGCGGCCTCGGCGACGTCGAGGCGCCCGCGGTGTTCCGCTCCGGCGGCTACCTCTATCTGACCTATTCGGATCCGAACTGCGGCTACTGCTCGGGAACGGGCACCAGTTATCTCTACTCGACCAACGGCATGCTCGGCACCTGGTATCGGGGCGGCAAGCTCTCGACCACCAGTTGCGCCGGCCAGCCGCGCAGCCTCTCCATTGTTGACGGGCGATTCGTGGAATGGATCGACCAGTGGCGTCCCGACGGCGCGCACAACCAGACCAACGCGCCCATTCACCTCGAACCGATGAACGCGACCGGCGCCGCCGGGCTGCCCACGCTGACGTGTTGACCGAGGTCAGCCGCACCATCCGCAAGACCGGCGACCCGTCGGTCGCCGGCTGATTCCAATGAGAGCAGGGGGAAGGGAAACAATGAACGGGATCTCATCGGCGCGACGGTTCGGCGTGGCCGCGCTGACCGCGCTCGGCGTCGTGCTCGCCGGCGTGAACCAGGTCGACGCGGTCGCGGCGGCCAGCGGCCAGTCGTCCATCGCCGACGCGGTGAAGGCCGGCGCCATTCACCCGGACACGACGCAGACCCACGACGACTTCATCAACGCCGCCGGCCCGGCCGCCCAGCGGTCGCAGACCGACTACGGCGTGCCCGCCTCGGTCACCGTCGCCCAGGCCATCGTGGAGTCGGCGTGGGGCTCGGCGGCCCCGAACAACAACTACTTCGGCATCAAGTGCTCGGGCGGCGACCACGGCCCGATCGCCAACGGCTGCGCCGACCTGCCCACCACCGAGTGCACGCCGGACTGCCACACCGTGATCGCCTCGTTCCGCACCTATGCCTCGATGACCGACTCGTTCCGCGACCACGGCCTGTTCCTGCGCACGAACAGCCGCTACAACAACGCCTTCAGCTACACCAACAACGCCGACCAGTTCGTCCAGGAGATCGCGGCCGCCGGTTACGCGACCGACCCGAACTACGCGAGCACCGTCATCAGCATCATGCAGAGCAACAACCTCTACCGGTTCAACACCATCAGCAACCCGTTCTCCAGCTACGCGGTCTACCGGCCGTCCAACGCCAGCTTCTACGTGCGCAAGGACAGCGACGGCTCGGTGCTCACCCAGCAGGCCTTCGGCGCGCAGGGCGACGTCCCGCTGGCCGGCCACTTCCAGGACAGCGCGTACGACAACCTGGCCGTGTGGCGGCCGTCCGACGCCAGCTTCTACATCCGGGCCGCCGACGGCACCCTGTTGACGCAGGTGTTCTTCGGGCAGACCGGCGACCTGCCGCTGGTTGGCCACTTCGAGAACAGCAACTACGACAACCTGGCCGTGTACCGGCCGTCCAACAGCACCTTCTACATCCGCAAGTCCGACGGCAGCCTGCTGACCCAGGTGGTGTTCGGCGCGTCCGGTGACATCCCGGTCGTGGGGCACTTCGAGGACAGCGCGTACGACAACCTCGCGGTGTACCGGCCGTCCAACAGCACCTTCTACATCCGCAAGTCCGACGGCAGCCTGCTGACCCAGGTCGTGTTCGGCGCGCAGGGCGACATCCCGATGGTCGGACACTTCGAGAACAGCGGCTACGACAACCTGGGCGTCTACCGGCCGTCCAACTCCAGCTACTACATCCGCAAGTCGGACGGCAGCCTGCTGACGCAGGTGTTCTTCGGCGCCAGCGGCGACCTCCCGGTGGTCGGCCACTTCGAGTGACCGTGACCATGGGCGGCCCGTTCCTCCGGGAGCGGGCCGCCTTTCCGCGCGCAGCCGTTGCGCGGCTGACCCGCGTCGGCGCACTATGACGCGATGAGCGGCTCGGGGCCCGCCGGTCCGGCCGAAGTCCTGTCCACCTCGGCCGTTGATGAGACGCGCGCGTTCGAGTACTGGCGGGACCTGATCTGCGACACGTTCGTGCAGCTCTCGGCGACGCCGACGACCTCGCGGCGGTTCGAGGGCCGGCTGGTGCACGCCGATCTCGGGGACTTCGAGGTGACGACGGTGCACGCCGGCGGCCAGCGGGTCCGCCGCACCTCCCGGCTGATCGCCCGCACGCACGAGGAGTACCTGCTCGCCAGCATCCAGACCCGCGGCCACGGCCGGATTGAGCAGGGCGGCGGGGTGGCCGAGCTGGGCCCGGGCGAGATGGCCCTCTACGACAGCACCCGTCCGTACACCCTGCATTTCGACGACGCGTTCGAGCAGGTCGTGGTGCAGATGCCGCTGGGGGCGATGCTGGCCGAGACGGGCCTGCGCGACGCGCGGACCGTGACGGCGGTGAAGCTCGGCGCGAACAGCACCGCCGGTGTGGTGGCCCAGTTCTTCCACAGCCTTTCCCGTCTCCAGCAGACGGATCCGCTCGGCGCGGCCGCGCTGGCACCCCAGGGCCGGGGGCTGATGGCGTCCGCGCTGAGCCTGGCCGCCGGCCGCGTCCCGCACAGCGAAGTCCTTACGCGGCAACGCGTCCAGGCCTTCCTACGGACCCATCACGGTGACCCGGCGTTGAGCGTCGACGACGTCGCCCAGGCGTTCCTGATCTCCAGGCGGACGCTGTACCGGCTGTTCGACGGCATCCCGGGCGGAGTGGGCTCGCTGCTGCGGAGTATCCGGGTGGAGCACGCGAAAGCCTTGCTACGCAACGATCCTGGTCGTCCGCACGACTCGGTGGCGCTGGCCTGTGGGTTCGCCGGGGAGCGCCAGTTCTACCGGGTGTTCCGGCAGGAGACCGGCCTGACGCCCGGCCAGTTCCGTGGCACGCCTGGTCAGTGAGGCGGCACGCGCTGTCGGTCCGGGCCGTGTGGTGAGCGTCCGATAGTGGGGCGGTAGTCAGGACTCACTGCGGAGGCGTGCGATGACAGAGCAGGTTCGCGTTGCCGTTGTCCAGGTCGAGCCCAAGTGGCTGGACCTGGCGGCCGGGGTCGACCAGGTGGTCGGCCTGATCGCCGACGCCGCCGCCGGCGGGGCCCGGCTGGTGGCGTTCCCGGAGACCTTCCTGCCGGGCTACCCGTGGTGGATCTGGCTCGGCTCGCCGGCCTGGGGCATGCAGTTCGTGCCTCGCTACGCCCAGAACTCGATGACCCGCGACGGCGCGGAGATGACCCGGATCGCCGCCGCGGCGGCCGAGCACGGCGTGCACGTGGTCCTCGGCTTCAGCGAGAACGACGGCGGCAGCCTGTACATGGCGCAGGCGTTCATCGACGACACCGGCCGCGTGATCTCCGTGCGCCGCAAGCTGAAGCCGACCCACGTCGAGCGCAGTGTGTTCGGCGAGGGCGACGGCAGCGACCTCCAGGTGCACGAGACCAGCATCGGCCGCATCGGCGGGCTGAACTGCTGGGAGCACTTCCAGCCGTTGACCAAGTACACGATGTACAGCCTGGGCGAGCAGATCCACGTCGGCTCGTGGCCCAGCTTCTCGGTCTACCGCGGTGGCGCTCAGGCCCTGGGCCCGGAGGTCAACACCGCCGCCAGCCTCGTGTACGCCGTGGAGGGCCAGACCTTTGTGCTCGCGCCGTGCGGTGTGGTCGGCGAGGCGGCCCAGGCGGTGTTCTGCGACGACGACGTGAAGAAGCAGCTTCTGTTGCGGGGCGGGGGTTTCGCCCGGGTCTACGGTCCCGAGGGCAGTGAGCTGGCGACGCCGCTGGCTGAGACCGAGGAGGGACTGCTGTTCGCGGACCTGGACTTCTCGCTTATCGCCATCGCCAAGTCCGCCGCCGACCCAGTCGGCCACTACTCGCGGCCCGACGTTTTCCGCCTGCACGTCAATCTCGGCGCCAACCCGCGCATCGTGCACGGTTCGGCGCGCCAGCCCGAGCCCGAGTTCGAGGCCGTCGAGCTCGTCGCCGACGGGGCGTGACGCCGTGGAGTCGGCGATTCCCGCGCACCTGACGGTCGAGCGGACCAGACCGGCCCGCAAGTCGACCTCGTTCCGGCCGCCCTATCCGTCCTTCTCGGCCCGGTTCGACCCGTCGGTGCGGCAGGTGGTCATGGCCTACTTCGGCGTGCAGCACCGATCGGCGACCCCGCCGCCGGTGGTTTCGGAAGCTTTGGCACACCTGGCTTCTGTTGGTGGTGGCGTGAACCGTGAGCGTGCGCAGTACGTCGATGAGGCCGGATACCACACCACGGTGGAGATTCGGTACTGGACCGACCCGGCCGAGTTTTCGTCCTGGTTGGCGGACAACGACTTCTGGACCGCCTGGCCGGCCGTTCCCGATGCCGGCTTCTTCCTGGAGGTTGTGCGGCCGACCGTGCCCCGGTTCGAGACCCTGTTCTCCAACGACCGTCTGGAGGGCGTCGCCGTCGCCGCCGACGGGTTGAGCGGCGAGATCCAGGAGCACGGCTACTGGGGCGGGGCCCGCGACCGGATTCCCCTGGCCCAGAACGATTTACTCGCCCCGATCGGTGACGTGTCGGCGCGGACTGTCGGCGATCTCGTGACCGTGGTGCCCAACGGCAACCTGTGCCTGATTCGCTCCGGCCAGGAGTGGACCGAGACCGCCGGTGACGAGCGCCAGATGTACCTCACGGAAGTCGAGCCGGTGCTCCGAGCCGGCATGGATTTTCTCCGTGACGACGGGCTTTCCGTCGGCTGCTATGCGAACCGCTACCTCCGGGTGCTGGCCGCCGACGGCGGCGTCACCGACAAGAGCTTCGGGCTCAGCTGGTGGCGCGGCCTGGAGGATCTTGAGACGTGGTCCGAGTCCCATCCCACGCACGTCGCGATTTTCCGTGCTGCGTTGAAGTATCTGTCCACCATGGGGCCGGCGGCGCGGCTGCGGTTGTACCACGAGGTCACCGTCGTGGAGCCGGACCAGACCCGGTTCGAGTACGTCGGTTGCCATCCGAGGACGGGGCTGTTGCGGGCACTGGGTTGACCTGTCGGTCGATCATGGACACCAGCATCGTGACGAGTTCTTCGGCGGTGACGTCCCACTTGTCCGGGGCCAGGTGTCCGTTGACCTCCATGTCGGCGATCCCGTGCGCGCTGGTCAACAGCAGTGCGCCGTAACGACGAGCGTGCTCGGGACCGACCAGTTCGCTGATGATGGCCAGGAACTCGCCCTGGGCGCGGTCGCCGGCCCGGGCGGCGGCGTCGATCGCGGCCGGGTCGCCGGCCGGGTAGGTGAACATCAGCCGGTACAGGTGCGGCTGGCGGCGGCCGATCGTCATCAGGGCGTCCAGGGCGTGGCGCAGCATGTCGGCCGGAGATGTCTTGGGAATGGCCCGGACCTGGTCGGCGAGCCGGTCCAGGGCCTCGGCGGCGATGGTGGTCAGCAGGCTGTCCTTGTCGGGGAAGTGCCGGTAGGGCGCACCTCGGGTGACGCCCGCCCGCGCCCCGACCTCGCGCAGCGTCACCGCGTCCGGGCCGCCGCCGTCCAGCAGGTCGGCGGCCGCGTCCAGCAGGGCCCGTCGCGTGGCGGCGGCTGATTCGGCGCGGCTGGTCATGCCGGCGAGCTTACAGTTGACAGTGTCATCTGAGCTGCCTACCGTCGTTCAGGTGACATTGTCATCCGAAACCGTCGTCGTGACCGGGGCCTCGACCGGCATCGGCGCGGCGACCGCCCGCGAGCTGGCCCGCCGCGGCCTCCACGTCCTGGCCGGCGTCCGCCGCGACCGGGACGCCGACGCCCTTCGCGGCGACCGCATCGAGCCCGTCATCCTCGACATCACCGAGCCCGACCACATTGCCGCGCTGACCGCCCGCATCGACTCGCCGCTCCGGGCGCTGGTCAACAACGCCGCCGTGCAGACCAACGCCCCCGTCGAGGCGCTGCCGCTGGACGAGTGGCGGCGGCTGTTCGAGGTCAACCTGTTCGGGCACATCGCCGTCACCCAGGCCCTGCTGCCGGCGCTGCTGCGCCACGCCGGCCGCGTGATCAACATCAGCTCCGTCGGCGGGCGGGTCGCCATGCCCACCTACGGTCCCTACGCCGGTACCAAGTTCGCCCTCGAAGCCGTCAGCGACTCCCTGCGCCGGGAACTCGCCCCGCTGGGCGTGCCGGTCGTTGTCATCGAGCCAGGCGCCATCCGCACCGACATGGCGTCCCGCGTTGTCGCCGCCACCAACCAGGCCGCCGCCGCCATGTCCCCCGAACACCGTGACCGCTACGGCAACCTGATCCGGGCCATCAACGCCCAGTCCGCCGCCCACACCCCCAACGGCGTCTCCGCCGCCGACGCCGCCCAGGTCATCGCCACCGCCGTCACTGCCCGTCGGCCTCGCACCCGCTACACCATCGGCCGCGACGCCGCCCTGATCACCCGTCTCTCACGGCTGCTGCCCGACCGGCTACTGGACCGTATGCTCACGGCCAGCCTTCGGCCCCACTACCGACAAAGCGCAGCAGCTGGTCGTTGACCTCGTCCGGCGACTCCACCGGCAGCGAATGCGTTGCCGCCGGCCACAATTCGGCTTGGACATGCGGGATCAGGGCTTGGGCGCGGGCATGTGCGGCCTTCGGGTCGTGCATCACGCTTCGGCCGGCCACCAGGACCAGCGTCGGGATCGTGATCGACCTCAGGCGGTCCTCAAGAACCCCCCGATTCCCATGGACGCCAGCCTAGTGGTCCAGCCTCGCGCGGGCCTGCTCCGTGACCGGGGTGAAGAAGTTGACCAGGTTGCCGTCGGGGTCGCGGAACAGCAAGGAGCGGTTGCCCCACGGCATGGTGGTCGGCGGCTGCACGATCTCGGGGGCGAGGCCGGTCAGGCGGTCGTGCTCGCGGTCGACGTCGTCGACGAGGAACTCGAGGATCGCGGTCCGGTTGGCCTCGGGTACGGCTGCGCCCGGGCTGAACAGGGCCATTGTCTGGACGCTGCCGATGGCCAGGGTGCAGGAGGGGGTGACGAACTCGGCGAACTGCTCGGTGGCCCAGCGGGCCTGGAGACCAGTGGCCTGCTCGTAGAACGTGACGAGGCGGGCGACGTCGTCGGTGATGACGCGGACTGAGGCGAAACGCATGGCGGATCCTTCCGGTTCTGGAGGGGACGCCGGCCACGCTAGGGGCAATAGTGGACAGGATCCGCCCGGTATTGGCACGATCTTTCCGTGACCCGTCCGATCGCCCGTGTGCTGACCCTGCTGGAGATCCTCCAGGGCGGTGGCACCCGGACGGTCGCGGAGCTCGCCGGGCGGCTGGACGTGGACGAGCGCACGGTGCGCCGCTACGTCGAACACCTCCTTGACCTCGAGATCCCGGTCCGCTCGGTGCGCGGCCGGTACGGCGGGTACCGCCTGGCTCCGGGCTACCGGATGCCCCCGCTGATGCTCACCGGCGACGAGGCCCTGGCCGTCCTGCTCGGTCTGGTCGCCGGCCGGCGCGCGGGGCTGGTCACCACGTCGGTGGCGGCCGCCGAGAGCGCGGTGGCGAAGGTCCGGCGGGTGCTGCCCGAGGACCTGGGCCGCCGACTCGACGCGTTGCTGGAGATCGCCGACTTCACTGCGCCGGCACGGTCGACGCTCACGGCGGAGGCCGAAGTGCTGCTCACCGTGGCCGAAGCGGCAAGGGACCGGCGTCCCGTCGAGCTCGCCTACCTCGCCGGCCACGGCGGCGCGAGTGAACGCGTTGTCCATCCGTACGGGGTCGTGGCCCATTCCGGACGCTGGTACGTGACCGGCCTCGACTCCATCAGCGGACAGGTGCGCACGTTCCGCATCGACCGGATCACCGCCGTCCGGACGCTCACCGGAACCTTCGACGTGCCAACGGGTTTCGCGCCCGGCCCGCACGTCCTCACCGCGCTGGCCGAGGCGCCGCACCAGCACGACGTGTCCGTGCGCATTGAAGCGACACCCGATCAGATCCGTGCCACGTTCCCGCCTTCCGTGGCGGTTCTGACCGAGATCACCGGCACTTCCTGGGTACGGGCCCGGATCCGGGCCGAACGGCTCGACTGGATAGCACCCCTGCTCGCCGCCCTCGACCGGCCGTTTGTCATCGAACGACCCGACGACCTCCGCGATCTGGTGCGGGCGCTGGCCACTCGACTGGCCGCCCACGCCGAGGCCTGAGGCCTACGGGGCGAGGATGGCGCTGGCGTAGGTGCTGAGGGCTTCGCGGTCGGGCTGCTGGGTCTTGGCGATGAGGCTGGCGACGTGTTTTTCCACCGTGCGCGGGGAAATGTGCAGGCGGGTGGCGATGGCTTTGTTGCCGAGGCGGTCGACGAGCAGACGGAAGACGTCGTACTCCCGCACGGTGACGCCGAGGGAACGCAGCGCGGTGGGGACCTGCTCGGCGCCGACGCGGCGTTGCTGGACGGAGACACCGACCTGGCGGAGCAGGGCCCGGCAGGCGCTGGCGGCGCCGGTGATGGTGTTGTGGTGGAAGTACTCCTCGGCCCGGCGCAGCCAAGCGACGGGATCGCCCCACCGGTCGGCGTGGGCGGACTCGGCGACGAGCCGGAGCCCGAGATGGCGGGCCAGCGGGAAGGCGGCACCGGCCTGTTGGGCACTGGCCATGGCGTCGCAGGCCTGGGCGGAGTCGCCGTCACGGCCGTGCAGGACGGCGGCGGCGAGCTCGGTGAACTGCAGGTTCCAGCGCATGCGGCCGGCGGGAGTGTCGGCGACTTCCCGGTAGTGCGACCAGTCGTAGCGGCGGTCGAGCACCCCGAGCAGGAGGTCGAGACCGTGGCGGCCGGCGAGGTGGAAGGTGGTGGGGGTGGCGGTCTCGAAGGCCAGCGCCTCGGCCAGCTCCCGCAGGGCCAGCGGCCGGTTCTCCTCGAGCAGGGCGCAGAAGACCCGGGCCAAGCCGACGGAAAGCGGCATCTCCTGGGACTTCTCCCCGCCCCACTGGCGGAATTCGGCCAGCGCGTCGTCCATCTCCCGCCGACGGCCCTGGTGCCCGGCCAGGGTGGCCTTGGCCATCAGGGTGTACCGGACCATCGATCCGAGCTGGAGCCGGGTGGCGGACTCGGCGCAGGCGTCGATCCGTTCGGCGGCCAGGCTGAAGTCGCCGCCGAGCACGGTGTGCAGGGCGAGAATGGCGTCGGCGTTGTAGGCCATGGTGATCGCGCCGATCCGCAAGGCCTCCTCGCGGGCCCGCTCCAGGCTCAGAGTGTCCGAAGTGGACAGCCAGTCGATCCCGGCCAGCCGCATCACGGCATAGGCCCGCTGCAGGGGAAGCTGGTGCTGCTCGCCGAGCTGCCGGGCCCGCTCCAGACATTCGACAGCCCGCGAGATGTCGTGCTCACGGGTGATGATGCCGAGCAGTTCCCACGCCTCGCAGGCGACGACGGGCTGCTCGGACCGCTCGGCGGCGGCCACCGCCCGCAGGGCCAGCTCCTCGGCCCGGATGAGGCGATCGGGCCTGGGCATGTCCATTTCCACATACGCCGCAACGACATCCACCCGGGCAGTGTCCTCATCGGACGGAAGCGGGCCGAGCAGCGCACGCGCGGCCGCGACCTGCTCGGCCCCGTCGGCCGACCGCCCGGCCAGGTAGGCGACCTTGGCCAGCCGGGTGTGCAGGGCTGCCCGCCGGCGCGCGTCCAGGCCGTCGCCGTCGAGATCGGCCAGCTTGCCGGCGAGCTGGAAGGCCCGGTCGAAGTGCCCGGCCTCGGCCAGTGCCGGCAGCAGCGACTCCAGGATGTCGGCCCGGATGCCGGCGTCCAGCCGTCGGGTCAGCAGCCGGTTGGCCTTGTCCAGCAACGTGATCGCCGACCCGGCGGCCCCGTCGCGCAGCGCCCGCCGGCCGGCCTCGGCGAACAGCCGCCCGGCGGCGGCGTCCTCGCCGGCGTCCAGCCGCAGCGACGCCACCAGCTGACACCAGTGTCCGGGCAGCTCAGGATGCAGCTCCAGCACGGCATCCGCGGCCTTCGACGACAGCTCGGCCCGGTCGAGCGGAGTGAGCTGGCTCAGCAGGGCCTCGGCGGTGAGCGGATGTCGGAACGCGTACCAGTCCGGGGCCGGCTCGTCCGGCGTGACCAGCTGGGCGGCCACGCCGGCGTGCAGATGGGAAAGCAGCCCGCGGTCGTCGATGTCGGCGACCTCGCGCACCACCGAGAGCGGGAACCGGTGCCCCAGCACGGCGGCCACCGACAGCACCATTCGCCCTTGCGGGCCAAGGCGATCCGTCCGGTTGGCGATGCTGCGGGCCACCGCGGCCGGCACCTCGGTGCGCAGCGCGCCGACCACCTGCCAGCCTTCCTCACTGGGCACCAGCAGGCCGCTGTTCACCATGCCGTGCAACAGTTCCTCGACCACGAACGGGTTGCCGGCGCTGTCGGCCCACAGCCGCTGCACGACGTCGTCGACGACGTCGGGTGCGGGAATCTCCAGGCAGGAAGCGGCCATCGCGCGCACCTGGGTCCGGTCCAGCCGGCGCAGCTCCAGCAGCCGGCTGGTGCGCCGCTGCTCGCCGGCCCGGGCCAGGTCCAGCGCCGCGCCCGGTTCGCTGCGAATGGTGGCCAGCAGCATGATGGGCTGAAATTCCAGATTGTCGGTCAGGTACTCGACGACCGCCAGGGTCTCGGCGTCGGCGTCGTGCAGATCCTCCAGCACCAGCAGGCATCCCCGGTCGCGGCCGGCCACCGCGAGCAGTCGCAGCACCGCCTCGGCCAGCACCACCAGCGAGGCCGGCGAGGCCGGCGCGTCCCCGCCCCACTCCGGGATCAGCCGGCCCAGCGCCGGTCGGTACGGCCCGAGCTCACTGTCCGCAAAGGACTCCCCGCCGCGGAACAGCGATAGCAGGGCCTCGGCCAGCGGCCGGAACGGCACCATCGGCCCGATCGCGCTGCCCCGCCCGCGCAGCACCCGCATGCCGGTGTCGAACGCCCGGCCCGCGATCATCGCGGCCAGCCGTGACTTGCCGATGCCGGCCTCGCCGACCAGGTTCGCCGACCCACCCCGGCCGGCCCGCGCACCCGACAGCGCCCGCGTCAGCTCGACCAGCTCGGCATCCCGGCCGACCAGGAGCGGCGCGCGGGTCTGCATGGTGCCAGACCCTATGCCGGGTCGCTCGGAATTCCATGAGAAGTGCCCGGGTATGGCCGAATACCGGGCTGGTCTGCCCCTAGGGGTCGACCGGTTCCCCCATCCGGGCACACCGGATGAGGGAACCGGCCGACACGCGGTCAGAACAACTGACCGGGCGCGCTGACCGTGGTGGACGGAACGGCGGTGATCGCCATGAAGGCGCTCATCCCCAACGTCAGGCCGGCCAGAGCCCGCGCTCGCGCCCCCGCACGCGTTCTTGCGTTCACCACGATCTGCCCCGCCGGGTTCTCGCCACTGGCGGTGGCGGACTCGACGTCGTTCTCGGGTGCGGTCATCTCGGTCATTTCGGTGACTCCCCTCAGTGGCACAACGGAAAATTCAGTGGCCCGACGGTTCGAGCAGCAGCACCGACGGCACCCGGCCGGGCAGACCCAGCCGCAGCAGGCCGTAGCCGATGCCGGCCAGCCCGCTGAGCAGGCCGGGCGTGGGCACCTCGCCGGGCGTGCCGCAGCGCGCCCCGTACTGGTCGAGCGAGCCGAGCACGAGGCCGGCACGGCGGACGACGGCCGCAGCGGCCCGCTCGTCCCCGGCCCGGCCGAGCACGATGAGCGCCTCCATCGCGCCGAGCTCACCGTGGCACAGACTCAGGTCCCGCAGCGGAGAACGTCCCGCGAGGGCGTCCACCCAGCCGGCAAGGCGCTCGTCCGTACGGCCGATCCGCGCCAGCATCGACCCGGGAAGGCCGGCACACCAACCGAAATCCCCCGGAGCGGCCGGATCCCCTTCCGCCGCAAGGTAGTCCAGGCCAACGGCCTCGTGCCGGTCGCTGCCGATCGCCGACGCCAGCCGCAGCAGCGCCCACCCCACGCCCGCCGGGCCGCGGGCGAAACCGACCGTGTCGGTGGTGGCGTGCCGGCCGGTGGCCAGCCGGTCCGCGTAGCGGATGGCCAGCGTGCCGGCGCTGGCCAGGCCGGTCTCGGCGTGCACGGCGAGCATCGCCGCCAGCCCGCCGGCCAGGCCACCGGCGATGTCGGCCGGCTCGTCGCCGGCCTCGGTCTCCAGCGCCGTGGCCAACCGGACCGCCCGGGCCAGCCAGCCCAGCACCTCGGCGTCATCGTCGAGCAGGCGGTGCAGCCGGGCCAGCGCGTAGCAGATGCCGCCCAGGCCGTGGAAACCGCCGGAGCCGACGTCCATGGCCAGCGCCAGGTCGTCGCCCAGCGCGTCGAGCAGCCGCGGAATCGGCCGGATCGCCCGCCGCGCCAGGTCGCCGTAGCGGGGCGCGCCGGTCAGCTCGGCCAACTGGGCCAGGAACAGCGCCAGCCCCGGATAGCCGTTGGCCAGTCCCGCGCCCATCGGCAGCACCGTCCACTGCCGGTCGTCCACGAGTTCGAGACCGAGCCAGTTGGTCCGGTCAAGGCCCGGCACGGCCCGGCCGACGAGCTCGTCGGCGATGCCGCAGGCCGCCGCCACCAGCCGCTGCGGATCCGGCACGACCGAGGCCACCGCCCCCGGCAGCACGGCCGCGCCCCGGTGCGTGACCGGCTGCGGCCGGGTCGCGAACGAAGCCCGGATCAGCCATTCCTGGTTGTGCCGGTCCACCTCGCCCATGTCGGCCAGCTTCGCCTCCACGGCGGCGAGACCGGACTCCGCGAGCAGCCCGGACAGCCGAACCCCGTTGGCCGACCAGACATCCCGGGTCCCCACCCGGGTGGTGAACATCGGCACGTCGCCGGCCCACAGGTCGGCGATCTCATGCGGCACCAGACGGCGGCGCATCGGGTCGTCCAGCGAGTCCGTCCACAGCAGATCGAACACGCTGTCCCGGTCCAGCGCGTCCCGCAGGACGTCCGGGTGCGTCGACTCGTCCAGCAGCGTCGCATACAGCTGGGTCGGGCGGGCCACGAAGCGCAGCTCGTCGTCGGCGCACGCGCGCAGCAGGGCCACCAGCTCGCCCCGGTGCTCGACGATCGCGTCGTAGCCCGCCTGGAACCCGGTCAGCAGCGCCGCCTGGTAATCCCGCGGCTCGGCCTCCCGCCTGCCGAGCCGCGGCCGGTTTCGCCCGCCTCGCATCGCCACCGGCCGGCGCACCAGCCGCATGGAGTCGGTGCCGGCGCCGTCCCAACCCACCCCATCGGTGGGGAAGACGCCCTGGTCACCGCCCAGGCCGGAGATGTCGAGCGAGCCGTTCTCGCCCAGCATCACCTGCGGCAGCAGGGCTGTGCGGAACACCGAGCGCACCAGTTCCTGGGCGGCCGGGTCGGGCCCGGCCGCGGTGTCCACCCGCATCGTCGGATGGCACAGCGTCTCCACGTCGATCAGCACCGGCTGGTCGCCGTGGGCGATCAGGTTCTCGTAGTGCATGTCGCTGCCGTCGACGGCGTACAGCAGGGCCAGCAGCGCGCCCTGCCGACGGTAGAACCGGCTCAGCCCGGTCACCTCGTCACACGGAACGGCGGCCACGAACTCCTGCCAGCCGTAGCCCTCCCGGCCCAACAGCGTGACCTTGCGCAGGCCGAGGCTCGGCACGCGGCCGTTGAGCCAGTCCAGCATGTCGTTGAAGTGGGCGTGCAGGTCCAGTGGACGCGGCTTGTAGACGACGGTGCGCCCGTCGGCGAACGTCAGCAGGGCAACCGAGCGCCCGTGCTGATGGGCGTCTCCCTCGGTGGACTCGATGGCGGCCAGCATTCCCGGGTCACGACCGTCGAGCAGCGTCTCGATGATCGTGTCCCGGTCGGATGCCAGGCGCTCCAACAACTCCAGGTGGGCCAGCACCGCCTGCTGGCAGGCCTGCGCCAGCAGGCGGGCCAACACCGGGTATTCGGCGAACAGCGCGTCAAGGTCGGGGCGGACGGCGAACTCCGCGAACCGCTCCTGCGGGGTGCGGCCGGCCAACCCACCCCGAGTTCGGGCCAGATTCAGCTCCAGCACCAGCGTTCGGGCGGCCAGCCGGGCCAGCCGACGGCCCAGCCGGTGCGCGAAACCGGCAGTCACCTCGGGGCACGCGGCACTGGCAACTGCCTCTTCCGCCACCGACACCAGCGGCCGCAAACCCGCGGCCAGCACGCCGATCCAGTCGTCGCCGAACGCCTTGCGGCGGCCGCTGGGCGTGGTCAGCGCCGAGTCCACGAAGTCGGCCCAACCCGGCCGGGCCACCCGCCGCGCCAGCGCGTCCGGGGCCTCGGCCAGCAGGCCCGTCAACAGCTTCTCGTCCAGTCCCACCGCCGCGAGTCGCCGCTCGAACCAGTCCGGGGCCAGCTCCTCGTGCGCCCGCCGCCACCGCTCCAGCCGCGCCAGCGCGGTCGCCGTGCCGCCGAGCAGCTGCGCCGTCCGCGGCTGCGGCGACGTGCGGGGCAGCCGCTCGTGCAGGGTCAGGCCCCCTGCCCACCAGAACGTCGCCGACTTGGTCACGGCCGGAACCGTGCCACCGCACCCCACCCAGCCACATGGGGGCACGGCCCCCATATTTCCCAGGCCGTCACACAGAGGGGTGGCAGCGGGGGCGGACGGGTTGCGGGAGGGCGACGATGGGGCAAACGGAGCAGCGGGAGGAAACGTGATCCGGGCTGGGATCGTGGCACTCGCGGTGGCGGTGCTGGCGGCGGGCGGTGCCCCGGCGGCATTCGGCGGGGCGCGCGGCTGCAACAAACGGACCTGCGTCGAGGTCGACGGCAGCGGGCTGCACGTCAACTACATCGCGGCCTCGACGACGTGGAACGGGGACTTCAGCGGGCACTTTCATATTTGGGGTGGGGGGATCGACCAGAACAGTGGCACCGGGTTTTGGGGGTATCACCAGGTGTACAAGGTGGGGGTTGGTCGGGATCTGCCGAATCGGGCGGTGGTGTGCGCTGAGGGGTGGGAACATGCTGGGGGGCGGCTGAACTCCATGGGGCGGGCTTGTGAGGAGATCAAGTTCTAGAGGGGTTTGGGGAATTCGGCCGGGGGTGGGCTTTGGGGTGCGATTTTTGGGTGGGATTTTTTAGGTTTCTCCGGGTGGATTTTGCGTGGAGCCTCTGGGTGATGGCAGTCGAGGCAAAGAAGCGGGCAGGCTGCGCCTGCCTCGATCGCCGACAGCTTATGCCATCGCCCCCCTCCACGCAAAATCCACCCTCCGAGGTTTTGGGTGAGGGATGCTTCGGGAATTCCGTGTTGGCTTCGCTGTGGAGTTGTCAAAGAACCGGCGCTCAGTACTGGTGGGGCTGAGTCGTGTAATGGCGGCCTTGCGGGGTGTGCCAGTGCAGGGTTCCGTCTTCGTCGAGGGTTGCCGTGTAGTCGCGGTGTTTGAGGTGGTGATGGTGGGCGCAGTAGCCCTTGAGTTGGGTGGCGGTGGTTTTGCCGACCGGCCAGGGGGTGGTGTGGTCGAGTTCTTGGATGGGGGTGGTGCAGCCGGGGGCGGTGCAGGTGCCGCCGTCGCGGACTTTGATGAACTCGCGGGTCCGGGTGTCGGCCCGGTATTTGTGGGTGGTCATGGCGTCGGCGTGGCGGCGGTTGTCGAGGAGGATGCCGCGCCAGGGGCCGTGCATGGCCAGTTCGCGGGCGGAGTCGGCGGCGATGGGGCCGTAGCCGTCCAGAAGGCCGGGGTCCTCGGTCAATCCCATCAAGGTCTCCACCGGGATGGTGACGTGGACCTGGACGGTGCGGTCGACGCCGTAGCCCAGGAACCGGTCAAGGAAGGCGTCGGCGCGTTTCTGGTCGGTGGTGCGGTCATCCTTGACTAGAGCCCGGGCATCTTGCGTGAGCAGGTCGTAGGCCTGGCGGGCGTCGATGGCCGGCAGGATGATGCTGAGCTGGGCCATGCCATCGGGCAGGGGAGTGAACTCGACCCGTCGATCTTCCCGGGCTTTCAGGCGGCGTTGGTCGTAGCCGAGTGGGTTGGCTTCGGCGACTGCTTTGGTGGCGCGGCGGGCCAGTTGAGTGCGAGTCAGGCCAGGGGCTACTTCCGCCAGGGTCTCATCCACTTGGGCGACCAGCTCGGGGTCGGTCAGGTGAACCACTCGGTCGTCAATGGTCTTGAGCCGGCGGGGGTCGATCTCGCCCCGCCGTAGCAGTTCCGCGCATTGGGGGAGGCGGTCCAGGACGTCGCTGTATTCCTTCTGACGGACCACCGACTGCTCCGGATCATGAACCGCCATGGCGATCTCGGCCGTGTCCTCGATCCCCCGAACCAGGCTGAGCTCAACGTAGTGCAGAGCCGCCATCACCTTACGGGTCACGATAAGCAGAGTGAGCTTCTGATCATCGGTAAGACTCTCCACGTCCACACCCAGGAGCAGGTCCACCATGACCCCTGAGGGTTCCATGGACTCCAACTCTCGGGCGATTTCCTTCATGTCTCCACAATACTCGCAAACATGATCGAACTCGACTCACTAATGGGTGAATTCGGCAGGCTTAACCGGCTCACCCCAAGGACCCTCGCCCCTTACCTCGGAGGGTGGATTTTGCGTGGAGGGGGGCGATGGCATAAGCTGTCGGCGATCGAGGCGGGCGCAGCCTGCCCGCTTCTTTGCCTCGATGCCATCGCCCAGAGGCTCCACGCAAAATCCACCCGGAGCAACCCAAAAACCTACCCGCTAACCCCTAAGCATTCTGTGCCCCGTTGTAAACCTGCCAAGCCGCATCCCGATAGTAAGCAAAGTAAGAGTCCCCCCAGCTCCCGAAGAAGCTCCCCGTCTGCATCGCCGTCCCATCACCCTGATAGTTCACGATGAACGCCCCGCCACTGGCCCCGCCGGACAGGCCGTTGCAGTTGGGGATCTGCACGCCGCCCTGCGGCCCGTCATACGGCTGCCCCTCGCACCAGACGGCGTAGTCCTTGTCGGCCGGGATGCCGATGCCGTGCGCGTAGCTGTTGCTGGGCTGGTTGAAGCCGATGCCGGAGCTGCCGATGGCGTCCTGCACGTGTGAGTTGTTGTTGCCGCCGGTGCTCAGCACGATGAACGCGTTGTCACCGCCGGGGCTGGTGTCGTCGACACGCCAGCCCATGGAGCGCCAGTTCCACCAGCCGTAGGGGGCGTTGCCCTGGTTGTACGAGGGCGCGAACCGGAAGTTGTTGTAGGTCTGGCCGGTGCTGATGTCCATCACGCAGTGCCGGGCGGTGGCGATCACATCGCGGTTGTTGCTGGTCACCACGTTGGCCGTGCACAGGTAGTCGCCCTTGCCCGGCACCGAGAACACGAGTCGGCCAATCGTCGACCAGACGCTGCTCATGGGCTGAAACCGGGATGGGCCTGAAGAAATCGGTGCTGTGCTGTGGACGAACTTCGGCTCACCCACCTGCTCCTGGGTGGTGCTCCGCGCGGCCGTCGGGGCCGGCATCGGTTTGGCCGCGGCCAAACGCTGTGGAGTCCAGTAGGAGTCCAGCGCGGCGGCCGACTTCGTGTTCGTGGCGGTGGCCGTGGTCGCGTGCGCGGGGACGGTCGGGACCAGTAGGGACAGGGCGGCGAGCAGGACAACTGCGGAGGTTCTGAGCACGATGTCAACCCCGTTCGTAGCGGCGGGTGGAATCGTGGCGGCCGGACCATGGTGCCAGAGCAATCGGCGTAATCGTTGTGGCGCAGGCGATTCCTGTCCGGTAACGGACATGGGCTGTCCGCGATATGCCTCCCGTGGTGTTCCGACGTGCCTCCGAGCTCGGCGACCGGCTGCTGGAGCTGTCCCGGTTCAAGTATCCGCCCGACACCATCGCGCTGGAGCACGGCGCCCGGCTGGCCGGCTACCTGGACGACGATGAGAGTCTGCTGGAAGTGGTGCACGCCCGCCGGTCCTTCGGCGCGACTGTCGCATGTGGACTCGTGCTCACCGGAGAGCGCTTCATCTTCATGCCGGAGACCCGTCACCTCGGTGAGGTGCGCAAGATCCTGCCCGGCAGCGGCGGCGCGTTCGGGCTGCCGCTGTCCGCGGTGACCGCCGTGCGCACCTCCGGCCAGCCGGAGGAGACCGACTGGTTGGAGGACCTGTTCACGCACCAGTCCTCGCACGCCGGCCTGGTGATCGCCGCCCGCGGCCTCGGCGAGCTCCACTTCGAGTCCGTCGTCCCGGTCGACGGCCCCGGCCGGGTCGTGGACCGGGTGCGGGAGATGGGCATCCGGGGCTGAGATCCGCGGAGACGAGAATGGGGACGACAACCGTCCCCGGGAAATCAGCTGGTCAGATTTGCGAAGTTCCCGGCGGGGGCTGTGTTTGTGGGTGTTCCTATGTGAGCATCCGTCGCGGTCTGTGGAACCTCCCCGCCTGTGCCGGGAATTCTCGCCGCAGCTTGACCGTGTCGCAGGGGTGAAGGTGCGGCGCTGTTCCGGTCGGAGCGGTCATTCCTGCCGCTGGACGAGTTGGCCGCCGAGATTGTCGCCTTCATCTTCGCCGCCGGCATTTACCGGCGGCTTGGCATCGATACCTCGGTCACCGACATATCTATGCCAAACGGGCGCGTGAGCATCCGATCGCCGTACGTCTCATCCCGCCGGTCGGCCAGGTCTGGCCGCACGCCCGAACGAATGGGCTATTGCGGAATTCCTCGTCGGCGACGTCTTCCGTCGCGGCCGACGTCCGTTGGCGCGCGGACCAGCGCGCATCGGTTCGGGAGGAAGTCGGGCCTCTGCGGCACCTTGTCTGGCACAAGTTGACGTTGGTCTGATTCGGTTCACCTCCCGTTTGCCTACACCGTTTACCTTGCGGTCCTCCGATGCGGCAGGAGGCGCGGATGGATCTCTCGCTCCTGGTCATCGTGGTCATCGTGACCGCGCTGGCCTTCGACTTCACCAATGGTTTCCACGACACGGCCAACGCCATGGCCACTTCGATCGCCACCGGGGCGCTCAGCCCTCGGGTCGCGGTCGGCGTCTCGGCCGTGTTCAATCTCGTCGGCGCGTTCCTGTCTGTGCAGGTGGCCAAGACCATCTCCAGCGGCATCGTGGACGAGGCCAAGATCAACAGTGCCATCATCTTCGGCGGCCTGGTCGGCGCCATCGTCTGGAACCTGCTGACGTGGCTGCTGGGCTTGCCCTCCAGCTCGTCGCACGCGCTGTTCGGCGGCCTGATCGGGGCCACCTGGATCGCCGCCGGCTCCGACGCGGTGCACTTCGAGACGGTCCTCGAGAAGGTGATCGTGCCGGCCCTCGCCTCGCCGATCATCGCCGGCGTGGTCGCCACCCTGGCCACCTGGGTCGCCTACAAGATCACCGAGAAATCCGACAAAACGGAGCGGGCCAAGGGCTTCAAGGCCGGCCAGATCCTGTCGGCCTCGCTGGTCTCGCTGGCCCACGGCACCAACGACGCGCAGAAGACGATGGGCGTGATCACGCTGACCCTGATCGCCGCCGGCACGCTGCCGGCCGGCTCCAACCCCCCGCTGCTGGTCATCCTGGGCTCCGGCCTGGCCATCTCGCTGGGCACCTTCCTCGGCGGCTGGCGGATCATCCGCACCCTGGGTAAGGGCCTGACCGAGATCGAGACCCCGCAGGGCTTCGCCGCCGAGGCCAGCGCCACGGCCACCATCCTGGCCTCCACCCAGGTCGGCTTCGCGCTGTCCACCACGCACGTGGCCACCGGCGCGATCATCGGCTCCGGCGTCGGCAAGCGGCTGTCCGAGGTCCGCTGGGGCGTCGCCGGCCGGATGGCCCTGGCGTGGCTGTTCACCCTGCCGGCCGCGGCCATCGTCGGCGCCATCGCCGGCCGGACCGCGTCGCTGGGCAACGTCGGCACCGTCATCGTGGCTGTCGCCGCGGTGGTCGTGGCCGTCGGCGCCTACCTGCTGTCCCGGCGGCAGCCGGTGTCCGCCGGCAACGTCAACGAGATGCCGTCCACCAGCGCCCCGGCGACCGCGTCGGCCTGAGCAGGGAGAACTCCATGACCATCAATTGGGGTGGCCTGGGCGAGGTCTTCGTCGTCGCCATTGTGGCCTCGGTGCTTTTTGTCGGCCTGTTCTCGGTCGGCATCGGCGCGTGGACCCGGCGCGGCGAGGCCGTGCTGAACAACGTGCTGGCGATCGGGTGCTTCGTGCTGTGCGCCGTGATCATCGGCTACGGCATCTTCGCCATCGCCCACAAGTAAGGCCGAAAGCCGTGGCCCCCTTCGCTTTTCTTCGCGAAGGGGGCCACAGTCATGTCAGCCGGCCGCGTTCATCAGGTCCAGCGCGCTCTGCTGGCGGGCCGCGTCGGACTGGTCGAACGGGCCCGACCACACCAGGCCGTACTGGTCGAATCCGTTGCGGTCACTGGCGTACGCCGAATCGGCCTGGCGGTTCAGGTACGTGCTGTACGGGTGGTCCGACAGGGCCGCGTTCAACGCCGACAGACCCCGGGCGTAGACGCCCTTGAAGGTCGGGCCGTCCGCGCCGCCGCCACCGGGCTGGTCGCCCGGGTCGTGCAGGATTCCGTTGGGGTTGAGGGAAACGCTGGTCGTCGAGGCGTCGGCCAGGGTGCGGGCCTGGGTGAGGTAGGAGCCGTTGCCGGTGGCCCGGTAGAGCTCGGTCAGCGCCGCCAGCGGCACGCCCTGGTTGTAGCTCCAGGTCGGCTGGTTGTTGTTGGCGCAGGTGCTGGTCAGTCCGTCGTTGACCAGGTTCTGCCCGTTGATCATCCCGCTGTTCCGGAACCAGGTCCAGCCGGCCTGCGCCCGTTGCAGGTACGTGGTGTCGCCGGGGATCCTGTTGTGCAGGGCGGCGTTCAGCTCGATGTAGAGCGAGTTGGGGATGGCGTTCTTGTACGTCTTGGCCGAACTCCACCACACTCCGCCGCCGCAGGTGGAGTCCCAGTAGGCGAAGACGTGGTCGGCGTCGAAGCGGGCGGTGGTGAGGTAGCGGCTGTCGCCGGTCAGGTCGTAGGCCTCGACCCAGGCCAGGCCCCACCAGAGTGTGTCGTCGTTGTACGGGTTGGTGAAGTTGCCGCCCTGGGCCGAGAGATTCTTGTTGTACGTGTTGGCGATGGTGTAGGCGTAGCTGCCCATGCCGGCCACCCGGATGTTGTCGATGACGGCGGTCAGCGCGTTGGCCGAGTTCCACCAGCCGGTCGTGTCGAACAGGCCGGTGGTGTTGTTGTAGTCCTCCATCAACGCGGTGGCGGCGGCGGTGCGCCGGTCGTAGGAGTTCCACGTGGTGCGGCGCCAGTCGGTGCACGTGATCGTCGAGGAACCGGCCGGCAGCGCGCAGGCCCGCAGCAGGCCGATGCCGTTGTTGTTCCAGTCGTCGACGTTGAACATCAGCGTGCGCCAGCCCGGATAGCCGGACGGCGTGCGGGTGTCGCCGATCTTGGAACCCGACGCCCAGCTGCGGCCGGCGTCGAAGGACCGGTCCATCCACAGTTCGTCGCCGGGGGAGCTGTTGGTGATCGCCGCGTAGCCCATGTCGTCGTTGTCGTCGAGGTACAGCGAGAGCTGGCGGCTGCCGGCCGCCGTCACAGTCCCTTGCCGGCTCTGCTGCGCCAGGGCCGGATCGCGGCCGTCGCAGTACTTGTCGCAGATGGTGGCCATCGGCTTCACGGTGTTGCCGGTCGACGGGGGAGGAGCGGCGGTGGTCGGCGCCGGCGTCGGCGGCGCTCCGGTCGACGCGGCGGCGACCGGAGCGAGCACGACGGTGAGAACGAGCGCGCACAAAGCGGCGGCTCTGAGCATGGAACCTCCCGGACAGCAGGGGTTTTACCGGTCGGAACGTGCTGGTGAGAGCGCTCTCGAAGGCGAATGTAAGGTCCGTGTGAGCTTGCCGTCAACGATTACGCTTTGACGTATGCGACTGCTGCTCGTTCGGCACGCCGAGTCCCTCGCCATGACCCGCAACCTGACGGTCAGCAACGACAATTGCCCCGGCCTCACGTCAGTTGGCTTCGACCAGGCCCGTGAGCTGGGCCGACGACTCGATGTCCGGCCCGATGTGCTGGTGCGCAGCCCGGTGACGCGGGCCCGGCAGACCGCCGACGAGCTGATCGCGGCGCTGCGGCCGCCGCGCACGGAGATCGACCGCGACCTGGCCGAAGTGGACATCGACGAGCCATGGAACGGATTTCTGTCTCGGGTGGACAACGTCCTGACCACCTGGCCGGAGCGCTACGCCGGTCAGACGGTCATGGCGGTGACCCACGCCGGCTTCATGGTGTGGGTGTTCATGACCTTGTTCGGCGTGCCGCGTCCCGGCACCGGCGCCCGCGTCGACTTCGACTTCGCCTCCGTGACCGAGTGGCAATTCAGTGGCGGGTGGCGGCTGGTGTCCCTCAATCTGACCTGATGGAGACCGAACGCCTGCTGCTGCGCCCGGCCGAACCGTCCGATGTGGACGATCTGCGGGCGCTGGACGCGGACCCCGAGGTGATGCGCTTCCTCGGCACGGACGGCGCGAGCTCGGTGGAACTGATCGGGCGGACCGACTACTGGGTGGGAATCGAGCGCGCCAGTGGGGACTTCGTCGGCTGGTTCGGGCTGGCCGACGAGCTCGGCTACCGGATCCGCCGCGACAAGTGGGGCCGGGGCTACGCCACCGAGGGGGCGAAGGCCCTGCTGGACAAGGCCTTCGCCGAGGGCCGGGAGCGGGTCACCGCCCAGACCATGGCCGTCAACACGGGATCGCGCCGCGTGCTGGAGAAGCTCGGCCTGCGGCACGTGCGAACGTTCCATGTGGACTGGGAGAACCCGCTGCCCGGCTCCGAGCACGGGGAGGTGGAGTACGAGATCAGTGTTTGGCCAGCTGGGACAGGAACAGCTCCACCGCGTGCGCGGTAGCCGCGGTGCGGGCGCTGGGCAGCGAGTCGAAGGCGTGGTGGGCGTAGGGCAGCTCGGCGTAGCCGATAGGCGCGCCGAGCTCCCGGGCCCGGGTGGCGAACTCGCGCGCCTGGTTGACCGAGACGACCTCGTCCCGGTTGCCGTGCACCACCAGCAGCGGCGGCGAATCCGGGGTTATCCGGTGGATCGGGGAGGCCGCCGCGACGTCCCGCTCCTCGTCGATCATCACCCGGCGGACGTGGTCGCGCAGCCCGCTGGAGCCGTCCTCGTTGCGGGCGTCCAGGTCGTAGACCCCGTACAGCGGCACGCCGGCCTGGATCGAGGTGTCGGCGTCCTCGAAACCGGGCTGGAAGGCGGGATCGTTGCCGGTGACCGCGGCCAGCGCGGCCAGGTGCCCGCCGGCGGAGCCGCCGGTGATCGCGATGAACGACGGGTCGCCGCCGTAGCGCTCGATGTTGGCGCGGACCCAGGCGATGGCCCGCTTCACGTCCACGATCTGCGCCGGCCAGCGGTTCTTCGGGCCCAACCGGTAGTCGATGGCCACGCACACCCAGCCGCGATCGGCGAGGTGGGCCAGCAGCGGCAGGTTCTGCTGCCGGCGGTCGCCCGAGGTCCACGCGCCGCCGTGCACCTGGATCAGCACCGGCGCGCCGGTGACCCCCGGCTTGCGCCACACGTCCAGCACCTGGTCGTTGCCGTAGCCCACGCCCTCGGCGGCGATGAACTCCCCGCGCCGGAACTTGCCCGGCCACGCGGGGGTCGGGGCGTTCAGCGTCACCGTGCCGTGGCCGAGCACCTCGTCCAACGCTCCCTGGAGATGCCGGCCTGTCTCCGCCGCCGGTCGCTGCAACGCTGCCAGCCCCACCGCCGCGCCGGCCGACACCGCCAGCGCCGCCGCGCCGATCTTGCTGCGGCCCGCCCCCAATGCCGCCGCCACGCCGGTTGCTCCCAGTTGCGCCGCCGCCACCGGCACCGACAGCTCGGTGGCGACCACGCCCGCCGCCATGCCGGCCAGATGCCACGGGGCCCGCCGCCACGGCGTTCGCCTCGCGAACACGTTCAACGCCACGCCGCCGACACCCGCGGCCACCGCCAGAGCGATCCCCGTCCTCGTCACGATCACTCAACGAAGCAAACTCCGGCGAACGCTGCTGCTGAGGAGTGAAACCGATCACACAACCGCAGATGCGGATCTATCCTGGCGGATGTGACGCCGCTGCGGCCCGATGAGCTGGTCATCACCGGCGAGGTCGCCACGCCGGGCACGGTGTGGTGCACCTCGGCGCTGCACGCCCGCGCCTGCCGGCCCATCACTGTCGACTACGTGACCCTGCGCCGCACCGAACGCCACGAGGTCCGTGGTGTCACCCTCTACGAAGCCCTCGCCGCTGCCGGCCTCGCCCTCGACCCCGCCCGCAAGATGGACCACCTCAGCCTCGCTGTCCTCGCCGAGGGCGCCGACGGCTACGGCGTTCTCGTCTCGTACGCCGAGCTGCACCCCGAGTTCGGCGACTGTGGCGCACTGCTCGCCACCTGGCACAACGGCCAACTCCTGGCCCGCCCCACCCTCGTCATGCCGGCCGACCGCCGCGCCAGCCGCTTCGTCCGCCAGGTCCACCGCCTCCACGTCGTCCATCCCGTGGCCGCCCAGACCTTCTGACGGATCTGCGCATTCGCGAAATAAAGAAAAGACCGTGGACTCGCCTTGCCGGTAGGATCCGATCATGGGGTCGCAGGTTGTTCAGGGTTTGTTTCTTCTCGTCGCGGGGATTGTCGCCGGAACGGCTGGATCGGCCGGTGCCATCGCTTCGCTGATATCGTATCCAGCGCTATTGGCTATTGGGTTGCCCGCGGTGCCGGCCAACATCGCGAACTCGGTGGCGGCGGTGGCCATCGGGGTGGGATCCACGCCGGCCTCGCGACCTGAGCTCAAGGGCTCGGGCCGGCAGCTGTGGAAGCTGTCGGTGGTGGCGGCCGTCGGTGCGGCGACGGGGGCGGCGTTGCTGCTCATCACGCCGAACGGCATCTTCGAGTGGATAGTGCCGTTCTTGATCGCGGGCGGCGCGCTCGCGCTCCTGCTGCAGCCGAAGCTGTCCGTCAGCCATGCGCACCTGGTGTCGGACCGCGATGCGGTGCTGAGGTTCGGGCTGTTCGCGGTGGCCGGCTACAACGGATACTTCGGCGCCGGGTCGGGAATCATGATGCTGGCGTTGCTGATTTTCACCCTCGAAGGCGACCTGCCGCGCGCGAATGCCATCAAGAATGTGCTGCTCGCCGCCGGGGAAGTGGTGGTGGCCATCGGCTTCATCGTGTTCGGATCGGTTCCGTGGGGCGCGGTGATCCCACTGGCCATCGGATTTCTGGTCGGCGGGGCCATCGGCCCGGCCGTGGTACGGCGACTCCCGGTGGCGAAGCTGCGGGTGCTTATCGCTGCCGCGGGATTCGGGCTGGCGGCGTGGCTGCTGTTCGTCGCGGCGCGGGGCTGAGGTCCGCGGAAAGCGAAGGGGCCATTCCGCCGTGGAATGGCCCCTTCGTCGTGCCTCAGGAAGCGGTCAGAGCGGTGTCGTCGAGGACGAAGGTGGTCTGCTTCTCGTAGTCCTCGGCCCCGGTGAACTTGAGCGTCACGGACTGGCCGGCATACGCCGACAGGTCGACGGTGTGCTGGACGTAGCCGGAGCTGGCGTCGAGGTTGGAGAAGCTGGCCACGGTGCTGGCACCGACGGCCACAGTGAAGGTGTCGTACTTGCTGGTGGTGGTGGTCTCGGCGGTGGAGACGCGCAGCCAGAAGCTCAGGCTGGCCGAGCAGCCGGACGGGACGGACACGGTCTGGCTCAGGGTGTTGGTGGTCGTGGTGCCGGTGCCGTCGAAGGCGGCGTCCCGGGTGCCGGAGTGCGGGGTCTGGCCGGTGCCGATGGTGGCGTTGCCGGACCAGGACGTGGTGCCGCTCTCGAATCCGGGGTTGGCCAGCAACTGACCGGGCGCGGCGCAGTTCCCGCCGCCGCCACCGCCCCCGCCGCCGGAGGAGCCCTGGGCCAGCCACGCGGTGGCGTTCAACGCCAGGGCGGCGTTGTCGGCGGTCGGGTCGGTCCAGCCGTTGTACAGGGTCTTGCCGGACTCGCCGGTGCCGTCGTCGATGGTGGAGCTGTCGCCCCAGATCGCCACCCGGCCCTGGCCGAACGTGCTGGTCACGAAGAAGGCGTTGCTGTTGCCCGGCGACGCCGTGCTCAGGTACAGCAGGCCCTTGACGTTGGGATTGTCGGCCGGCTTGAGCGTGAACGTGGTGCCGTTGGCGATCAGGCTGTGCTTGACGCTGCCGAACGAGCCGTTCAGCACCGGGTTGGACGGGTCGCTGATCGCCACCGGGTGGTCGGAGCTGATGTTCTTCAGGTCCACCGAGAAGCCGAACGGGTCGTTGTTGTCGACGCCGTTGCTGGTCAGGATGTCGTTGATGATCTTCGGCGAGTCCCAGCCGTCGTTGTTGCGGTCGCTGCCGGTGTGGTCGGACACCAGGAACAGGCCGCCGCCGTTCTGCACGAAGGTCAGCAGCGCCGTCTTCTCGGCGCTGGACAGGCGGATGTTGGGCTCGGGCAGCACGAACTCGTCGAAGTTCTTCAGGTCCAGCGCGCTGGACGTGCCGTAGGTGATGGTGTTGCCGGCCGGCAGCGTGTCCAGGGTGTACTGGCCGGTCTTCTGCAGGGCGATGCCCCACGAGGACAGCGCGCCGGTCCAGTCCTTGTCGCTGCTGGGGGACGCGTTCTGCTTGAGCGGATCGGGCTGGCTGGTGCTGATGATCCAGTCCGCGTTGCCGGCGGTCTCGGCCTTGCTGGCGTCGAACAGCACGCGGTGCGTGGTGGCGGCGTGCGAGACCGCGGCGAGGCCGGGTAAGACGGCCGCGGTCAGGGCGGCGGCGATCGCCGCCGCGGGGAGCGGGCGCATGGGCGCGTACCTCCGGTGCAGGGTTCGGGGATGTCGCCGGACGAGGATCCCCCGCTGCGGCAGCCGGATCAACGATTCAATGTTGACTTCACCGAGACGTCACTGGCTGGTCCGGACCGCCCGGGTCGATACCCTGGCGATGTGGACGCGGTGGTTTTTGATCTCGACGGCGTGCTGGTCGACTCCGAGCGGACCTGGGACGAGGTGCGCCGGTCGGTGACGGCCGAGCACGGCGGCACCTGGGACGGGGAGCACACCACCCGGGCGCTGATGGGCATGAGCACGCCGGAGTGGGCGGAGTACCTGGCGACGGACCGTGGCGTGCGGCTGTCGCCCGACAAGATCGCCCAACTGGTGGTCGACGGCATGGTCCGCCGCTACGCCGAGGGCCCGCCCCTGCTGCCCGGCGCGGTCGAGGCGGTGCGGGCGACCGCGCAGCGGTGCCCGGTGGCGATCGCCAGCTCCTCGCCGCCGGCGTTGATCGCCGAGGTGCTGCGGGTCACCGGCCTCGACGACGTCGTCAAGGTCGCCCTGTCCAGTGAGCTGACCGGGGCCGGCAAGCCCGCGCCGGACGTGTATCTGGCCGCTGCCAAGGATCTGGGCGTCGACCCGGCGCGGTGCGTGGCCGTGGAGGACTCGACCAACGGGATCAGGTCGGCGCTGAACGCCGGCATGATCGTGGTGGCCGTGCCCAACGAGCACTTCCCGCCGGACCCGGCGGTGGTGGCCCGGGCCGCGAGAGTGATCACCGGCGTGCGTGAGCTGCCGGTGATTCTTGATCTTTTGTCAGCGCTGTGACAATTAGACTGTTGGCCTATCCCGACTCCTCGCGCCGAGGCCCTATTCTGGCCGCTTGCGGAAGTTGACCCTGCGTGAGCACGCCATCATGGAGCTCGACCGGGTCGTCGCCTGGCTGGAGACCGGCGCGGTCGACAGCGTGCGGGCGTTCGGCAGCGGTGACGAGCGTGACTGGATGCTGCGCATGTGCGCCGCCCTGCTCGCGCTGTTGCACGAGCACGAGGTCGACGAGCACGGCCGCTGCACCCGCTGCCGCGAGCCGCGCCGGGTGCTGCCCGGCGGCCGCCGGGCAGCCTCGTGCGCGGTGCTGGACCACGTGATCTCCGCGTTCGGCGACTCGGTCGAGACCGTGTGGAGCCGGGTGCTGGCCTCCCTCGGGGCCGAGATGACCGAGGACGAGGTGCGGCAGTGGTTGATCAGCACGGTCGAGCCGCCCGAGGAGAACCTCCCGCTGTTCAACGTGGACGTGATCGGCGGCTACGGATTCGGCGCCGCCGAGTTCAACCTGGAGCAGCTCAGCGCCCTGCCCGAGGCGCCGCCCGAGCAGGAGAGCACCGACCCGATCTCCGGCTGGTTCCGCCGCCCCTACCTCTACGACGACGACCTCACCGAGCCCGGCTCCGTGCTGCGCGCCGTCAGCTCCTACCGGCAGCAGGCCAAGGTGTGGCGAACCCCGGAGGAACTGGCGAGCGAGTCCGACACCGCCGTGCTGCCCCGCCTGGAGTTCGCCGACACCGTGCCCATGCACCTGCCGTCGTTCGGGCCCGTCGTGCGGGCGTGACGGTCGAATCACCCACATTCCGGTCGTGACTTCTGCCTGGTCGCCCTGCCCTTGTGTGCCTTGATGCCGGGGGCCGCCACTCCGTATTCATTACCTGCCGCGAATGCGGTAGCGAAATGTTTCGGAGGGGTAGCAGTGCCAAGCAAGGAAGAGCTGAAGGCCGCCATCCACTCGGCTTTCGAGTCGGTGGTCGCTGACGGGGCCGGCTACACCAAGGTGTACGCCGCGGAAATCAAGCAGAAGAACTACCTGGTGTTCCGCACGACCACCGTCAGCAATTTCGCCGTCGGCTTCAAGCCGGGGCGGACCGACCTGGTCATCGTGCCGCTCGACGAGCACAACGGGGCGGTCACCGCCGGCGCCCCGTTGACCATCACCGACGCCAACCGCGCGTCCGTGAAGAAGCGCGACCTCCAGGGGCGCACCGTGATCAAGACGACCGACGGCCAGACGTTCAAGCTCCTGGTCATCCCGTCGGTGCCGAAGCTGATGGCCGCCGCTTACCAGCTGCCGGTCGACCAGAAGGCCGAGTACGAGGCGTTTGTCGCTGTCCGCGACGCCCTGGTCACCGCTTGATTGTTTCCCGGCAGGCGTGACGCGCCTGCCGGGAAACGCCCGGACTTTTCCTCGGCCGCTTTCACGGCGTGAGTCGGACCTTGGCGGCGATCAGCCCAACCCGTTTCGTCAGGACGAGAAGAGGAAACGGCCGAAGCCGCCCTTGCGCTGGCGGCGGTCGCCCCAGCCCGGGCCGCCCTGGTGGCCGCCGTAGCCACCGCCGTGATGACCGCCGCCGTAGCCGCCGTGGTCGGGCGCGTAGCGCGGCTGCTGTTGCTGTTGGGACCACTGGGCCTCGGCGCGGGTCAGCGCCTCCAGTTCGCCGTGGTCCAGGAAGATGCCGCGGCAGGTGTCGCACTGGTCGACGTGCACGCCGTTGCGTTCGTAGCTGCGCATCGAGCCGGGGCACTTGGGGCAGTTCATCGGGTCTCCTCACGTTCGGTCATTCGGCGGCACGCGGCGAGCATGGCCCGGTCCACGTCGTCCATCGGTCGGTCGGCGGTCAGCGCCACGGCGGCGGTGTAAACCGCGAAGGCGCGGGCCACGGCGTCGAGGGCGGGCCACGGATCGGCGTCGCGGGGCACGGCCGGCCCGTGCCCGGCGCGGTAGCCGGCCAGGAACTTTTCCCAGCCCCGCTGGGGAATCAGCCCGATCGCGTAGCCGGCGGCGATGCGCCCGAGGTCCCACCGCGGGTCCCCGAGCCCGAGATCGTCCACGTCGATCAGCTGCCACCGGCCCTCATGGTGCACGAGCTGGCCGAGATGCCAGTCGCCGTGCACGAGGTGGTAGCCGGGTTCGAGCGCCGGCACGGTCCGCCACGCGGCGAGAACCGGTGCGGCGTCGGGATTTTCCGGCATCAGGGCGATGGCCCGGGCCAGCCGGGCCGGGGTGCCGGCCACCGGGATGGGGCCGAGCCGGGACGGGTCGACCCGGTGCAGCCGGGCCAGCAGGCCGCCGGCCTCGGCCCACGGCGCGGTCCGCGGGTCGGCGGCGACGGGACGGCCCCGAGGCCACACGCTGACCCACCGGTCGCCGACCGCGGTCGGCGTGGATTCCTTGGGGGACAAGAGGATTCCCCGCAGATCCGGATGCGCGGCCAGGCGCATCCGGTCGGCGAGGGCACGGCCGTCGGCGCCGTGGTGATGCGCCTTGACGACTTCGTCGACGGTGCTGACGACAACCCCGGACCCCATCTCCCACCTCCTCCGCTCACCAACACTGGGTAAACGGTCGGTAATGGACGATGGGTTCCCGGGAAACCTGTCAATGACCTGAGAAAGTGGCCTTGCCCGGTCCGTCGGTCAGGAACGAGCGCACCGCCGAGCGCAGGTCCTCGGTGTCGAACAGGTCGGCGGCGATGGTGGTGACGTGCGCGTTGGCCTCGGGCACGCCGCCGTGCTCGAAGTGCCGCAGCACCTGCTTGGTGGCGGCGTGGGCCCGGGTCGGGCCGGCGGCCAGCCGCCGCGCGTAGGCCAGCGCCGCCTCGGCGAACCCGTCGTCCGGCAGCACCTTGTTGACCACGTTCCAGCGTTCCAGGGTGGCCGCCGAGTAGCGGTCGCCGGTCATCACGAACTCCTTGGCCCGCCCGACGCCGGCCCGGGCGGCCAGCCGCTGCGTGCCGCCCATCGTCGGGGTCAGCCCGATCACGTTCTCCACCAGCCCGAACGAGGCCCGATCGGCGGCCAGCAGCACGTCGCAGGCCACCGCGATCTCGAAGGCCCAGGTCAGGCACAGGGCGTGCGCGGCGAACACGGTCGGGAACGGCAGCGCGGCGATGCGGTCCGGGATGGTCAGCATCTGGTCGAACAGCTCCTTGGCCGCCGCCGCGGTCGGCTGGGCGTCGAAAAGGGCAACGTCCACGCCCCCGCTGACCACCCGGCCCTCGGCGCGGACCAGCAGGGCCCGCGGCTGGTCCCGCTCCACCAGCCCGATCGCCTCGCCCAGTTCCGCCTGCATGGTGGCGGTGTAGAGGTTCAGCGGCGGCGCGGCGATGGTCAGCACGGCCAGGCCGGCGTCCTCCCGGTCCAGTCGCAGCAGTTCCACGTCACGGCTCCCGTCCATCGTGATCTTTGCTTTACGCACCCTCTCACGCCCATCATTGCGGGGTGTCCGAGTTAGCGTCGTGGAACGGCGAGCACCCGCAGGTCAAACTGCTCGATCCGGTCCTGTTCACACAGCTGGGCGGGGGCGAGGGGCAGTACGAGGAACTGCTGCTGGCCGAGTACGGCCGGTCGGGGCAGGTGATCGAGCGCGGCGAGGTGCCGCACGGGATCCTGCACTACATCCAGTTCGACGAGCAGCCGGGCCGGCCGGCCTGGACCACGCACCTGATCTTCGCCGGAGCCACCGAGCCCCAGGTCCGCGAGTACCTGGTGACCATCGGCCTGGGCTCGGTGGAGATCCACACGGTCTACGGCGCCACCGAGCAGATCGAGGAAGCCCCCGAAGAGGTCGACGAGCTCTGACTCACTGCTGCTCGGACGGCCCGCAGACCCGGCCGGCCTCCTGGGCGGCCGGGGTGATCCACTGGTCGGCCCGGGGGTCGGCGGCCTGGTCGACGTACAGGGCGGTGGCCTCGATCAGGTACCGGTGCCACGGCCGTTCGGTCTCGTACTTGCGGGCCTTGGCGTAGCCGGGTCCGCAGGTGTTCTGCCCGGCGCCCTGGGTCGGGCACCAGATCCCGAAGTCCCATGACCGGTTGGCTCGCAGGTCGTTCGACGCCGCGGTCGCCGCGGCTGCGGTGTCGAACGGGATGACCTGCACCGACACCAGCACATTGCTGGTCGCGGTGATCGTCGGGCTGTTCACCAGGTACGCGCCGGTCATGGTGGCCCCGCAGCCGTGACCGACCAGTACACTGTGGACAGTCCCGTCCGTGCCGTAGGCCTGGCCGCACGGATGCGCGCCGGAGGCGACCAGCGCGAATTTGGTCGATGTGCTGCTGGTGAACCCCGGGGCCAACAGCGCGGCCGCGGTGAACGGCGTGCGATCGGTGGCCGCGCTGTCCAAGGTGCGCGGGTCGAACGCTGGCGTGGTCTCCTCGGTTGTCGTGGCAGTGGTCGTCTCCACCGTCGTGGTCGTCTCAGCCGTTGTCGGCTCCGGCACGATCGGTGGCGCCGGACGCGTCGGCGCGAACGGAGTTGTGGTCGTCGGCGAGTCGAAGCCCAGGGCGTGCCCGAGTTCCACGGAATTGTGGATCCCGAAGAACGCGAGCACGCTGAGCACCGGGGCCACCACCCCGGCGATCACGCCCCACCGGGTCTCCTTCTCCCGCTCCGCCACGGCTCGCTCAAAGCGCGCGGTACGTCGCGGTGGGCGCGGGCGCGCCGGAGGACTGGCTGTCCTGGCAGGTGGCGGCGAGCAGCAGCACCAGGAACAACAGCCCGACCAGGGCCAGACAGCCCAGGCCGCCACCCGATCCCCGGCGCACCTCGACCCGGCCGCCGGGCTCGATGCCCGGGTGGCGCTCGGCGTAGTGCCGGTCCTGCTGGTCGGCTCCCTGCGATTCGGTGAGCCATGAGGTTCGGTAGTGGCACTCCCCGCACCAGTACCGGTAGTTGGCTGCCATGGTCGTTTCCCTCCTGGTCACGGTTGTCGGTCGGGCCGCCCCTCGCACGGCCTGACCGGAACCGGATCTCCATGGCTTTGATCGTGGCGTCGGCGCAGGTCAGGGGTCCAGGCCAGGAAAGCGGTCACTTCTGACCGGTGGGAGAGATACCGTCACTCAAGGGGGGATCGTCCGTGGTGAGGGGGAACTGCGGTGGTGAGCCCGCTCGGGCAGTTGCTGTCCGTGCTGAGGGAACGAGCGGACTGGACGCAGGAAGAACTGGCGCACAGAGCGGGCGTCAGCGTGAGCACGATTCGGCGGCTGGAGACCGGCAAGCCGTTCAAGCCGCGGGTGGACACGGTGCACGCGCTGGCCGATGCCCTGGCCGAGTCTCCGGTGGTCACGGCCGAGGACGGCCAGCGGCTGCTGGACGCCTTCAGCGGCAAGACGGTCGCCGACCCACCGCCGCCGCGGCGGGCCCGACCGCCGGCCTGGGACGCGCTGGCCGGGGCGGCCGACGAGTTCGCCCAGGCGGTGCACGACCGCTGGCTGGACGAGGAGGAGCAGCGCGGGATCCAGGATCCGGTGCCGCTGCCCGTGCGCTGGCGGCCGGCGCCGGTGGGGCTGGCCGACGACCCGGCGGACCTGTCCGGCGAGCTGGCCGACATCGCCGAGGTCTACCGGCGGATCCCGGCCGGGCGGCTGGTGGTGCTGGGCCGGGCCGGCTCCGGCAAGACGGTGCTGACCCTTCGGTTCGTGCTGGACTACCTGCGCACCCGGACCAGCGACGACCCGGTGCCGGTGATCTTCAGTGTGGGCTCGTGGAACCCGGACGCCAGCACGCTGCGGGAGTGGCTGATCGACCGGCTGCAGCGCGACTTCCCCGACTCCCCGGGCCTGGCCGCGCTGGCCCACGGCGGGACGACACTGGCCGCGGCGCTGATCAACACCGGCCGGGTGCTGCCGGTCCTGGACGGTTTCGACGAGATCGCCCCGAGCCTGCACGAGGCGGCGCTGACCGCCCTGAACCGGACCGAGCAGCCGTTGGTGCTGACCAGCCGGTGCGAGGAATACGGCGCTGCCGTAAGGAAACCCGGTGTGCTGAGCCGGGCGGCGGCCGTCGAACTCGTCGATCTCACGCCGTCCGACCTGGTCGACTACCTGGCCCGGGGCCAGCGCTGGCTGCCGGTCCTGAAACGCCTGCCGGCCGCCGTCGCCGAGGCGCTGCGCACGCCGCTGATGGCGGTGCTGGCGCGGACGGTCTACCGCGACCAGGATCCGGCCCAGTTGCTGGACGCCGACCGGTTCCCTACGCCGGCCGCCATCGAGGACCACCTGCTGGCCAGCTTCGTGCCGGCGGTCTACCGGCGTCAGCCCTGGCGGCGCAGCTGGGATCCGGAGCGGGTGCAGCGGTGGCTGGGCTACCTCGCCGTGCACGTCGACCAGCACGACGACCAGGACGGCCAGGACCTGGCGTGGTGGCGGCTGGGCGACTCGATGAGCCGGTCGTCGCGGATCCTGATCGTGCTGCTGGCGGCCGCCCTGGTCACCGCGGTGTGCAACTGGCTGACCGTCTCCCCGCTGTACCTGTTCGGTGAGCTGGCCGGGATCGGGTTCGGCGGCTGGCTGCTGGACGGCCTGCTCATCGGTTCGGTGGTCGGCCTGGCGTTCGGCCTGCTCTACGGGCTGATGATCGTGTTCGGCGGCCTGGAGTTCGAGCCGTCACGGGTGCAGCTGCGGCTGTTCGGCCACCGCAGCACCACCGGCTACCGGCTGGCCCGCACCGTGGTCGCCCGATGCGCCGCCGGCCTGCTCGGCGGGTTCGCGGTCGGCCTCGGCTACGCCTCCGCCACCACGCTGGAGCGGATGATCCTGTATCCGCAGTACAGCGGGCTGGTGGCGGTGCGGGTCACGCTGGTCAACGCGGTGGTGCTGGGCATCGTCTTCGGCCTGGCGGCGGCGCTGGTGCTGGGGCTGATGGCGGTGCTGGAGGCCCCGCTGGACATCGGCTCCGCGGCGACCCCGATCGGTTTGCTGAACACCAACCGCGCCACCGTGGTCCGCCAGGTGCTGATGCTGGCCCCGATGATCGCGGTCACGATCATCTTCGGTGGCGCGGTGGTCGTCGACCTGCTCCAGTCGTCGCTGGGGCCGCTGCTGTGGCCGCTGAACGCCGCGCTGATCATCGGCATCGTCGGCGGGCTCAGCGGAGCCCTGTCCTACGCCCTCGCGTTCACGGCCTGGGGGCAGTGGGTGGTGCTGTCCCGGGTGTGGCTGCCGCTGACCGGCCGCCTGCCGTGGGCCACGGTCACCTTCCTACGGGACGCCTACCAGCGGGGAGTGCTGCGCCAGGCCGGGGCGGTCTACCAGTTCCGGCACGCCCGGCTGAAAGACCACCTCGGCGAGGCGTTCGGCGGTGAGGTCAGACGTTGGTCGCCGTCGGGGCCGGGGCGCTCGTCTCCGTGAGCGTCCCGCTGAACGACGTCGTCGTCGGATCGGCCGGGGCCGAGGACACGGTGGTGTCCGGCGGTTGGTCGGCCGGCGGACCGTTCTTCGGATTCGCCGCGGTGGTGGACGAATCGGTTGGCGGCGGTGTGCTGGCGGCCGGCGACGAGTCGGGGGTGGACGGCGCGATCATCGGCCCGCCGGCGCGGGCGCCGTCGGTCGTGGTCGTCGGGCCGGAGGACTGGGTCGGGGCCGGGCCGGTGGAGGACGAGGCGCCGGACGCCTTCGAGGTGGGCGTCGTCGTGCTGCTGCGCCCGGTGGTCTTGGTCGGCTTGTGCGACGACGTCGCGTGACCGCCCGCGGCCGGCGGCTGGGCAACCGTCGGCGAGGTGCCGGGCGTCGCGGCCTGCGCCGGGGAAGGGCCGAGGTCGGAGGTCTGGGCGCTGTAGAACAGCGCGCCGCCGGCCATCGCGGCCACGGCCAGCCCGGCCGCCCCGGCGAACATCTTCGGCCGCACGATCCGGCGCTGCCGGCCGGCCGGGATCGGCAGGTGCAGCGGGATGTCCGGCTCGGACGGCCGTGACGGCGGGGCGGTCATGTCGACCACGGTCCTGGCCACCATGGCCGGCACCGGCTCGACCACGGTGTCCAGCGACGCCGACAGCGCCGCGCCGATGGCCACCGTCGCCTTCGGATCGGCGTCCACCGCCACCGGCCGGCCCAACCCGGCCGACAACAGTTCGGTGACCAGCGGAATCCGCGACGAGCCGCCGACCAGCAGCACCGCCGCCAGATCGGCCTCGGTCAGCCCGGCCGAGTGGATGGTCCGGCGCATCAGGTCGACGGTCTCCTCCAGCGCCGGCCGGATCATCGCCTCGAACTCGGCGCGGATCAGCCGGGACTGCCGCTGCCCGGACGGCAGCAGCACCGGGATGTCGGCCTCGGTGTCCAGCGACAGGGCCTCCTTGGCCTCGGTGATCTCCCGCCGCAGCCGGGCCACCGCGCTCAACGCCAGCATGTCGTCGGACCGCAGACTCGCCATCAGCTCCGGGAACTGGTTGCGGATCCGTTCGAACAGCAGCTCGTCGAAGTCCACGCCGCCGAAGTGGTCGTCCCCGGACGGCTCGCCGACCAGCTCGAACGAGCCGATGGAATCCTTGCGCAGCACCGCGATGTCCACGGTGCCGCCGCCCAGGTCGTAGACGCCGACGGTGGCGCCGGGGGCCAGCCGCTCGGTCGCGGCGTAGGCGATCGCCGCCGCGGCGGGCTCGCTGAGCAGCAGGGAGTCACCGAGGCCGACCTCGGCCAATGCCGTGCCCAGCAAGGAAGTCTTGTGCCCGCCCCAGCCGGCCGGGTGTGTGACGGAGATCTGCTCCGGCTCATCGCCCTCGCGGGACCGCACCAGGTCCACGACCCAGCGGGCCAGCCTCGCGGTCAGCTCGTGCGCGGTGTGCCCGCCGTCGCCCAGCAGGATCGGCGTCTCGTCGCCGATACGCCGCTTGAACTCCCGCGCCACCCCCGACGGGTCGCCGGCGGCCCGCCGCTCGGCCGCGTCGCCGACGAGCATGGCGCCGTCCCGGCCGATGTGCAGCACCGAGGGCACACACGTGCTCTTATTACCGAGAGTGACCATTTCCGGTGGTCCGCCCCGACGCCGTATGGCAGCCGCGGTGAACGTGGTCCCGAGATCCAAGCCGAGCAGATAACCCACGCGAGAAGCATCGGCACACTGTCCGTGGTCATTAGCGCTCGAATCCCCCAATAATCCCCCAATCGACCCCCGCATCGAATCCCCCAACGCCGGGGATCGAGGACCGGGGAGCGCACCCGATGTCCCCACCGGTGATCGCTACCTAGCGTCATGGCCATCACGCCAACCGAGGAGGAGATCCGATGGCGACCGGAATCAGCCTGCTGGACTTCATCATGGAGTTGCTGGGCGACCAGGGCGCTCGCGACCAGTTCGAGGCCCACCCCCAGCAGTCGCTGGATGACCACGGCTTCAGCCACCTGTGCGCGGCGGACGTGCACGACGCGATTCCGCTGGTGATCGACGCCGCGCAGTCGTTCGACCGAACCTACGACGGGGGCGGCCCGAGCCACGTGGTGACCCCGCCGCCGCCCCCGCCGGTGCACGCCGACGGCGGGGTCGAGCACGCCATCGAGCAGATCCGCTACATCACGCAGAACTACTCGTACACGAGCACCGTGGACAGCCACAACGCCGTGGTCGACAACTCGGTGAACCAGAACATCTGGGCCCGCGACGTCTTCCAGAGCTTCGACAACCACTCCACCGTCACCACCGGCGACCACAACGTCGTGGGCGACGGCAACGACGTCACCAACGGCAACGTGACCGCCGACCACGGCGGCGCGGTGGCGGTCGGAGGTAGCGCCACGGGCTCGGCCGACGACTACTCCACCGACGTGCACGCCTACGGCAGCGGCAACGTGGCCGTGGCCAGCAACGGCAGCACCACCGGGCAGACCGACTCGCACAACAGCACGGACAGCCACAACTCCACCGACAGCCACAACACGACTGACTCGCACGACACGATCGCCTCCGGCAACACCACGGCGTCCAACAACAACACCGCGGTGGACTCCGGCAACGACTCGCACGACACCACCGACTCCCACAACGACTCGCACAACAACACCGCGATCGGGTCCGGGAACGACTCCCACGACACGACCGACTCCAACAACCCGACCGACTCGCACGACACCACCGACTCGCACGACACGGTGGCGTCGGACAACAACACCGCGGTCGGCTCGGGCAACGACTCGCACAACACGAGCCTGAACGAGTTGGACTCGCACGACACCACCACGGTCGCCTCGGACAACGACATCGCGTCCCACAACGACCTCGACACGCACGACCACCTGCTGCACATCTGATCTGGAGCCGCCGCCATGCCGCCGACCGCCGCCGAGTTGCTCACCCTCGCGATCCGGGCCACCACGGCCTACCGCAGGGAGGACCTCGGCGAGCGGTTGGCGCTGGCGCAACGCCGGCTGCGGGACCCGGAGGTCCGGGTGCTCGTGGTCGGCGAGTTCAAGCAGGGCAAGAGCCTGCTGGTGAACTCACTGGTGGACGCCCCGGTCTGCCCGGTCGACGACGCCCTGGCGACCGCGGTGCCCACCCTGGTCCGGTTCGCGCCGGAGCCTTCGGTCGTGCTCGTCGGCGACGACGAGCACCAGCGCCGGACGGTGCCGATCGACCAGCTGGCACACCATGTCTCGGAGGCGGGGAACCCCGGCAACCGCGAGCGCCTGCGCTACGCGGAGGTCGGGGTTCCTCGCAGTGTGCTGTCCGGCGG
The DNA here is from genome assembly GCF_018263855.1 of Kutzneria sp. CA-103260. Taxonomy (GTDB): domain Bacteria; phylum Actinomycetota; class Actinomycetes; order Mycobacteriales; family Pseudonocardiaceae; genus Kutzneria. The sequence continues at coordinate 1,142,259 of NZ_CP073318.1, forward strand.
TCTCTGCCTGGTGGACACGCCCGGCGTCGGCGGGCTGGACTCGGCCCACGGGGCCAGCACCATGGCCGTGCTGCCCACCGCCGACGCGGTCATCCTGGTGTCCGACGCGGCCCAGGAGTACACCGAGCCGGAACTGGACTTCCTACGGCAGGCCATGAAGATGTGCCCGAACGTCCTTTGTGTACTGACCAAGACGGACCTCTACCCGCAGTGGCGGCGGATCGCCGAGCTCAACCGCGGGCACTTGGCCGCGGCCGACGTGGACGCCGACCTGATCCCCGTCTCCTCGACCCTGCGCCAGCACGCCGTTCGCACCCAGGACGCGGCCTTGAACGAGGAGTCCGGCTTCCCGGAGTTGATCGTCCGGCTGCGTGACGGCATTCTCGGCGCGGCGGCCGAGCTGGCCGATCGTTCGGTGGCCAACGACGTGCTCTCGGTGACCACCCAGCTGTCCGCCTCGATGCAGGCCGAGCTGGCCGCCCACCGCGACCCCAACCGCGCCGGCGACCTGATCGCCGAGCTGACCCGGGCCCGGGCCCGGGCCGACGCGCTCAAGGAGAGATCCGCCCGCTGGCAGCAGACGCTGAACGACGGCGTCAGCGATCTGATCGCCGACATCGAGTACGACCTGCGCGACCGGATGCGGCACCTGATGCGGGAGGCCGAGGAGGAGCTGGAGCTGGTCGATCCGGCCACTGTGGACGATGAGTTCACGCTGTGGCTGCACCAGCGCGGCGCCGCCGCCGCGTCGGCCAACTTCGTGTGGACCCACCAGCGGGCCCAGTGGCTGGCCCGGCAGGTGGCCGAGCACTTCGGCGACGCCGGCGACCAGGCCCTGCCCGACCTGAGCCTGCGCGCCCCCACCGCGAGCAGCACCTTCGAGATGCCGACAGCCGAGCACTTCGGCCTGGGGCAGAAGGTGATCACCGGCATGCGCGGCGGCTACGGCGGCACGATCATGATCGGCATGCTGAGCACCGTCGCCGGGCTCACCCTGCTCAACCCGGTGTCGGTGGCGGCCGGCGTGCTGCTGGGCCGCAAGACCGTGAAGGACGAGCGCAAGCGCCAGGTGCAGCGGCGGCAGAGCGAGGCCAAGGCGGCCGCGCGACGATTCGTGGACGACCTGATCTTCCAGGTGGGCAAGGAATCCCGGGACCTGCTGCGGGAGTTGCAGCGCACCCTGCGGGACCACTTCACCGCCCACGCCCAGGAGCTGTCCCGATCGGTGCAGGAGGCGCTGGCCGCCGCGCAACAGGCCGTGAAGGCCGACTCCGGCGGCCGCGAGGGCCGGATCAAGGACGTGACGGCCGAGCTGGCCCGGGTGGAGCACCTGGCGTCGCTGGCCCGGGAGCTGGCCCGATGAGCCGGCTCGGCGGGCAGGTCCGCACACTGCTCCGGGACGCCGTCGAGGTCTTCCGCGAGACGCCGGACATCGCGCAGTCGTTGCGGGACCACCTCGACCGGCTCGACGGGCCGCTGCGGGTGGCGATCGCCGGTCAGATCAAGGCCGGCAAGTCCACGCTGCTCAACGCGTTGGTGGGGGAGCGGCTGGCCCCGACCGACGCCGGCGAGTGCACCCGGATCGTCACCTGGTACCGGCAGGGGCACCGGCCTCGGGTCTCCGCGTATCCGCAGGCCGGCGGCCCGCGCCAGCTGCGCATCGACCGCGAGGGCGGGGCGCTGCGCATCGACCTGGAGGGCCTGAACCCCGCGCACGTCGAGCGGCTGGTCGTGGACTGGCCGACCCGGGGCCTGGCCGACACCATCCTCATCGACACCCCCGGCATCGCCTCGCTGTCCACTGACGTTTCGGCGCGGGCCAACGGTTTCCTGGTGCCCGAGGACGAGCCCAGCGAGGCCGATGCCGTGGTGTACCTGATGCGGCACCTGCACAGCGCCGACCTGCGACTGCTGGAGTCGTTCCACGACAACGGGATCGCCCGGGCCAACCCGGTCAACACCATCGCCGTGCTGTCCCGGGCCGACGAGATCGGCGTCGGCCGGGTGGACGCGCTCATGTCGGCCACCAGGATCGCCCGCCGGTACCGGACCGACCCGCGGCTGCGGCGGCTGTGCCAGGGCGTGGTGCCGGTCGCCGGACTGCTCGCCGAGACGGCCCGATCCCTGCACCAGCATGAGTTCGACCTGCTGGCCGGCATGGCTCTGAAGCCCCGCGCCGAGGTCGAGTCGGCCCTGCTCTCGGCTGACCGGTTCGCCCAGTACGCCGGCGGGTTCGGCCTCCTGGAACGGTTCGGGCTGTTCGGCGTGCGGCTGTCGCTGGCCCTGATTCGCCAGGGCTTCGGCGATCCCGGCCGCCTCGCCGCCGAGCTCATCCGGCGCAGCGGCATCGACGAACTGCGGGCCGTCTTCGCCGCCCAGTTCACCCAGCGCCGCGACCTGCTCAAGTCCCGCTCCGCCCTGCTCGCCGTGGACGCCTTGCTGCGCAAGGACCATCGCCCTGGCACCGAGCTCCTACGCGACGAGGTCGAACGTATTCTGGCCGGGGCCCACGAGTTCACCGAGCTCCGCGTCCTCGGCGCCCTGCGCTCCGGCCTCGCCGACCTCAGCGAGCCCGCCATCGACGAGGCCGAACGCCTCCTCGGCGCCGGCGGCGCCCAACCCTGGTCGCGCCTCGGCCTCACCCCCGACGCCGGCCGTCCCGAACAACACGCCGCCGTCCTGGACGCCCTGTTTCGCTGGCAGCGCCAGGCCGAGAACCCCCTGTCCCGCAAGGCCACCACCGACATCGCCCGTGTCGTGGTCCGCACCTGTGAGGGAATGGCCGCCGAACTGGCCTGAACGGCGCTACCCTGCCACCATGCAGATGGGGGTTTTGCGCCGCTTGGCGGCATTCGCAGCCGTTGTCCTGTCCGTCCTGGCCTCGACGCTCGTGCTCGGCGGCTCCGCGTACGCGGCCACGCCACTGGGCCGGCAGAACTGGGTGGTCAGCCTGGCCGGCTTCAACACCACCGCCAACTACAACAACTACATGCGGCTGGGCTACCTGGTCTTCGACCCGGCCAGCGACGCCGTGCAGCACAATTTCTGGACCTGGAGCCAGACGGACTACCCGCTGCCGGTCAACAGCGGCGACGTCTACGACTGTTCGCACGCGGCCGGGAATCCGCGAAACAAGTGCCCGATCCACACCGCGGCCGGCTTCACGGGCGACCCGAACGGCCATTTCACCGGCAAGTACGCCTACAACGCGGCCAGCGGCCAGGTGGTCATCACCTGGACCAGCAGCACCGTCAACGGAACCACGACGGCGGTGAACCTGGTCGAGACGTGGGCGGTCTCGGAGCACGGGACCGGCCTCGGCCGGATGGCGCTGGTGGCTGACAACTACTCGATCACCAGCGGCATCGGCTACGGCAGCACCGCCTCGCTGGCCGTGACCAGCAAGGTCCCGATGAGCACGGTCCGCGCCACCCAGCGGACCTATCGGCTCGAGGGCCAGGAGTGGAACCAGCGGCAGATCATCCCGCTCAGCGGCCCCTTCACCGTCGGCCCGGCCTGGAACGCCTGCGACGACGGCTCCTGCCTCGGCTACGTGCAGACCAATCCGGATCCGACCAAGTTCAGTTGCAGCCCGACCTCCTGCTGCCGCAAGGACGCCAACTACGACGCCTGCGTCAAGAAGATCAAGGACACCGGGGACCGGCGGTTCTACTACCTGACCGGCGTGGGCGGCGGCCGGCGCAACAGCATCGAGTTGTGGTGCGAGTGCCTGTCCTACGACCAGTGCTACGCCGGCAACAGCCATGTGCGGCCGTTGTTGCAGGTGATCGACGACTCCGGCGCGCTCCAGGGCTGGGTCGGGGCCGAGGTCAGCCCGTCCCGGGGAAACACCGCCCGCGACAAGAACGCCGAGTTCTACTCCAGCTTCGCGATGGTGGCGTAGCGCTGCGAGACCGGCGGCGCCGGAGCACCCTCGAAGGCATGCGATGTGTTGTCTTCGGCGCCACCGGCGCGGCGGCCCGGGAGCTCAGCGGTCCGGCAGCCCGCTGACCAGGGCCCGCAGCCGGACCAGCAGCTCGCGGCGGGAGGTCGAGCCGAGGCGTTGCCGAATCCGGGCCACGTGGTGCTCGACGGTCTTGGCCGAGATGAACAGGCGTTCCCCGATCTGCTTGTACGTCATGCCGCCGACCAGCAGCTCGGCCACCTCGATCTCGCGGGCCGACAGCTGGGGCGCCGGGGACTCGTCGGCGCTGTACGGGACCCCGTGCAGCGCTCGGGCGCAGGTGAGCAGGCTGGTCATCTCGTTGCGGTCGGCGGTGCGGATGGCGGCCTGCCCGGCCAGTCGGGCGCCGTCCCAGCCCAGCCCGACCGCCCGCAGCTCCCGCGCGGCCGCCACCACCTGGTCCACCTGCACGTCGCCGGCCAGCACCCGCAGCCACGCCCGCGCGCAGCCGGCCAGCGCGGCGGCGTAGCGAGAGCTGCGGGCCATCGTGGACAGGGCGGCGGCGTGCTTCGCGGCGGCCGAGGGGGATTCGGCCGCGACGGCGGCCTGCAACCCGAACCAGTGCAAGGGCACCGACCACAGCGCCGGCCGGTCCAGCCGGGCCAGCAGTTCGTCGGCCTCGGCCAGCTTGGGCGCCAGCCACTCGTCCTCGTGCAGGCGCGCGGCGGCGACGGCGATCTCCCCAACTGCTTGCAGCACGAACAGATCGACCGGATGCGCGATCACCGCGTCCCGGGCCCGTGGCCACGCGTCGAGCAGAGCAGCCAGGTCGGAACGCCGTCGGGCCACGCCGATCTCGATCGCCGCCGCGAACAGCTCGTCCCGGGGCCGCGGGCACTGCGTCGGCACGTCGGCGGCGGCGAGATCGCCACGCTGCAAGGAAATCCAGGCCCGCAACAGAGCGTGACGCATGGAGTCGTCGCCGACGGCCGACTCGGCCATGTCCAGCTGTCCCAGGTGCAGTGCGATCAGACAGGCCAGCGCCGACGGGGTGTCCGGCAGCAACACCTTGCCGGCGTGGGGTTCCAGCACCGCGGTGGCCTGCACCAGCTGCGACAGCGCGGCCACCGGTGATCCGGTCACCGACTCGCACAACGCGTGCGCCACAAGGGATTCGACAGTGGACAGCGAAGTGGGCGTGCGCACCGCGGTGTCGAAGGCGGCCAACTGGGCCTGAGCCTGCGACAGATCGCCGACGCCGAGCAGCGCCGCCACCGCGAAACCGGAGACGGAACCGTCCACACTCTCCGCCCACCGGTACAGCGCGACGCTGTCGCCGAGCATTCCGCGCTGCGCCAACACCGCTGCCGCGACCTCCGCCCCCCGCTTGTCTCCCTCGAGGATCGCCTGGTCGGCGAGTAGGGAAGCGGCGTCCAGGTCCCCGTCGAGCGCCGCCGACTCGGCCCGCCCGGACAGTGTTGCGGTCTCCACGGCGTCGTCGACCACGTGGGTCATCTCTCTCCCGGCGTTGTCTTTTGGGACCTACGCATAGTCGTACCGCCGGGCGGATTCGTTAGTTCGACTCCAGTAGGGCTCTACCCTTTCGGGTGACGGAGTGGCGCACTGCCTGTCCGTCCCGGCGGCTGGCCACGAAGCCGGCGTTGCGCAGCAGCGTCACCTGCTGGCTGGCCGAGGCCAGCGACATGCCGATCGTCTCGGCCAGCTCCGAGGTGGACCGCGGGGCCTTCAGCGCCACCAGGATCCGGGCCCGGGTGCGGCCGATGACCTGCGACAGGTGGAACAGCGTCCGCTCCTCGGCTTCCGGGTCGCGGCGCAGCGGCCGGGCCGGGAACACCAGCATCGGCGGCAGCTCCTCGTCGATCAGCGTGACGGGATCGCCGACGCAGAAGAACGACGGCACCAGAGTCAGGCCGCGGCCGCCCAGCCGGATCTCGTGCGAGCGCGGATAGTCCGTCTCCAGCCACGGCCAGCGCCACCGGAACGACGGTCCCAGCCGGGCGAACATGCCGCCCAGCCCGTCGTCGAACACCTCGCGCACCCGGCTCTCGCCGTCGGCCCGGACCCGGTCGCCGACCTCGTCCCAGATCGGCGCGATCGCGTTGTCGTAGTAGCGGCGCAGCGCCCCGACCAGGTCGGTCATCGACTCGGCCTGTCCGGTGGCCAGGCCCTGGCCGAAGCGGGAGTCCTCCACCCGCTCCAGCCGAGCCGGACTCAGATCCAGGGCCAGCCGGGACCGCGGGGTGACACGGATGGAGTCGAACGCGCCGTCGATCCCCTCCCCGGTGGGCAGCGGTGTCAGGAAGTCCGGGAAGTTGCCGCGCGGCGGCACCAGCCTGCGTAACAGCCGCAACGCGTGCGCCGTCTCGGGATCGGCGAACCTCGGGCCGATGTCACGCCGCCACGCCGCGTGCCGGTCCGGCTCGCCGGTCGGCGCGAGGTGATGGACGCTCAGCACCAGCTCCCACATCGGATCCGGCTCGGTGAGCACCCGGGTGCGCAGCAGATCCTCGGCCGTGAAGTGCAGACGGAGCGTGCCCGCCATGGTTTCCACCCCCTGCCGCGAGTGTCCTCGGCCAAGTGGCCGTCGCCGTCCGGCCAGACCTTTCGGACCTGTCTGAAAGGTCCTACCAGCCGTGAGCCCGTCATGCCATGGTGGCGGTGCACGTTCACTTTTGGGGGACACAGCAATGGACGACGCTTCGGTGCGCATGCGGGTGGTGTTCGACGAGCGGATCGGCGACTCGCGGGCCGAACTGGCGGAACTGCTCGGGCGCTGCGGCGTCGCCGGCGGGCGCAGCGGATACCTCGCCGAGATCGCCGCGCGGCTGGAGGTGTTCGGCAGCGCCGGCGAGCCCTCGTCGACGCCCATCCTGGACGCCGGGGCGGACGGCCTGGAGTACTTCCGCCGGCACGGGCCGGAGCGGGCCCGCCGGCAGCGCCGCGAATTCGACTTCGACGCCGAGATCGGGCGGCGCTACGCCAGCCAGCGTGGCATTCCGCTGGCCGAACTGCGGGCCGACGCCGAGCAGCTGGAGTCGCTGTGCTCGGACATGTTGGACGTCCGGCATGAGCCGTGGCAGCGGGCGATGTGGCAGCGGGTCGGCGGCTTCGCCGACACCCTGCGGGTGGCCTGCGACGCCGTGGAACGCATCGTGTTCGACAAGGCCGACGCCGTGCACCGGCTGGCCGACGACCCGGGGCCGTACGACGACGACCGCTACGAGGCCCGGCTGGCCGTGTTCGAGGCGGCCTGCCGGCACGCCGAGGCCGACATCGCCGACGTGCTGCGTCGGCTGGGCGGCGAGATGGCCGCCACCGACCTGGCCGAGACGCGGTATGTTGGCTGACCTGGCCGGCGAAGGCGGGCACGGTGGGCGACGACCTGCCGCCGGGCACCGACCGAACGGACGGCTCGCCCTTACCTGATCAGGTGGCCGCGCCACGCAGCGTTCGGCCGAGGTTGCGCTAGCTGGGTGGTCTCGATCAGTTCACCCGCCCGGTCACGCCACGTCCCCCATACTCGGTGTGAACCGTGGGGGGAGAACCATGGCGATTACTCGGGGGAGTGATCTCGGCCTGGTCGGGGTCGGGAAATGGCCGCTGTGGGGGCGGCCGGCGCTGTCGGTCTGGTACGTGCTGGTGGTGGATCTGGCGGCGGTCGCGCTGACGGCCGCCGAGTTTACGCGCCCCGGCCTGGAGGAGGCGCCGCCCGGCGTGGCGGTCGCCATCCTGGCCGCCGCGGCCGTGCAGGTCGAGGCCTCGCGCCGGATCGAGCGGGCGCGGCGGATCAAGAACGGGTCCGTGCGGGTCAACATGATCTCGATGTGGGTGTTCGGGGCCGTGCTCACGCTGCCGCTGGCCTGGGTGGCCGTGGTGACCGTGCTCTTGTCCGCCCACGACGTGCTGCGCAGCGGGCACGGCCAGCGCAGCTTTCCGCACCGGAAGGTGATGAACGCCGCCGCCATGGTGCTCGCGGCGTGGACCGCCCGGCTGGTGCTCGACGCCGGCGGCGTACCGGTCCTGGCCAAGGCCACCCAGTTGGCCGCCGTGCCGATCGTCGTCGTCGCCGTCGCCGCGCTGGTGTTCTTCGCCGTCGACTGCGCGCTGATCGCCGTCAGCCTGCTGGTCGACGACGAGCGGCAGCGTTCGGTGGCCGGCCTGTTCGGCTCCGCCGACGACAACGCGCTGGAGCTGGCCACCATCTGCCTCGGCGCCGTGATCGGCCTGGTGCTCGTCTACCAGCCGATCGCCCTGGTGTTCCTGTTCGTGCCGCTGTTCGTGCTGCACCGGGGAGTGCTGGTCACCCAGTTCAAGGAGCTGGCCACCAAGGACCAGAAGACCGGTCTGCTCAACGCCGCCACCTGGCGTGAGGTCGCCGCCCGCGAGCTGACCACCGCCGACACCGCCGGCGTGCTCATGGTCGACCTCGACCACTTCAAACGGGTCAACGACACCCATGGCCACCTCGCCGGCGACGAGGTCCTCAAGGCTGTCGCCGCCACCGTCCGGCGGTCTGTCCGGGACTACGACTCCGTCGGCCGCTTCGGCGGTGAGGAGTTCGTGGTGCTGCTGCCCGGCCTGACCAGCGCCGACGTGCTGGCCATCGCCGAACGCATCCGTCGAGCCGTCGCCGACCTCCGCGTGCCCCTGTCCGGCACTGTCCTGTCCACCCTCTCGGCATCCATCGGCGTGGCCACCTACCCGTCGTCGGCCGCCGGCATCGACGAGCTCGTGCACGCCGCCGACACCGCGCTGTACCGGGCCAAGCGGGGCGGGCGGAACCGGGTCGTCAGCAGCCTGACCGTGTGCGACACCCGAACGGGCTAGGTTCGTCGGGCGGCGGGCCCGGTTCGCGGGTACCAACAGTGGGAACACTCCTGCGAGGAGGTGGCCCCATGGCCGAGCCGAAACGTCACGCCGGGCGGAGCAGCGCCGCTGAACGCGACAAGCCCGACGTTCCCCCGATGCGGGACGCCGGCACCGATGCCGCGGTTGTGGCCGGTGACGCCATGTCTGGGGGCTCGCGTGAATCAGCGTCCGTGCCCGGCGGCGGCGCCGTCGTCGACCCCCGCGCCACCGACCCCGACCACACCGGCAAGCTCGAGCCCGCCGCCGAGCTCGCCCTGCTCAAGCGTACCCGGATCAGCGGCCTCTGGGTCGGCGTCACCGTCGCCGCCGTGGTGCTGTTGCTGCTGCTCGTGTTCATCGTGCAGAACAACACCTACGTGACCATCTACTTCTTCGGCTGGGGCGGCCAGTTCCCGCTCGGCGTGGCCCTGCTGCTGGCCGCGATCTGCGGCGTGCTGCTGGTCGCCGTCCCGGGCTACGGCCGCATTCTCCAACTCCGCCGGGCCGCGCGCCGCGCCGCCAGATCCCGGTAGCAGCTGTGGCCGCGTGGTGGCGACGAGCGCTGCTCGCCACCGCCACGCGGTGCCGTGTCATGGCCAGTGACCACTTTCCCGAGGCGGTTGTTCCAGTCGGCCCTGACGGGTTGTTCTCGTGACTAAATCACTGCTGGCTTCACTGCTGGCTTCCATTTCGACACCCCCGCGTGTCGGTTTTTTGGTTCAGACCATTTGGGCGGTCGAGTCCTTCGCCCCGTTGATGAGTCCCCATCCCTCCGTCTCCGTCTTGCCGACGGTCGCACCGGCGGGCGAGACCGCAATGACGGCGGCAATGGTCGCCGTGGCGGCGGCGATGGCGCCGGCCCTTAGCCACGACTTGTAGTCGATCTTGTGCATGGTCGCGAGCTTGCCAGATGGCCGAACCGCGGATCCCATTGGGGGTCACCTGACCGGGCTCATACCCCCGTTCGTGCGTCGCCCATGCACGTGAAACCGAACGTCGTTAGTTGCGAATTGAATTATCTTTCGGGTGACGGTGATGCCCCTTACTACGCTCCGTGATGCCGATCGGGTGTCGCTTCCGGGTCGTCCGGATTCGTGTCGAAGGCGACGGTGCTCAGCAGGTTCCGCAGCTGTGCCAGTCGGCTGTCCGTGTCGGGCGCTCCCGCGTCGAGCAGCACGTCCAGTGCCGCACGCCAGGACGAGTGGGCACCGTCGCGGTCGCCGCGAGCGGCAAGCGCGTAGCCGCGAACGCGTAGGGCGCGAGTCCGTAAGTCCGAGGACCTCACCGTTTCGGGCAATCTGAGGGCGCGGTCGGACCATGTGATCGTGTCGCCGAAGGAGCCGAAATCGTAATAGATCTCGGCCAGGGTCACCTGCGTTTCGGCGACCTTGATCCGGTCGCCGCTCTTGATGTGGAGAACAAGGGCTTTTCTGGCAAGAGGAAGCGCCTCCGAGTTCTCGCCGTGCTCGTGCTTGAGCGCGGCCATCTCGGCGAGGGTCGTGCCCATTCCTCTGGTGTGCCCGATATTTTCGCGGATGCTGAGGGCCCGCCGGTACAGTTCGAGGGCGTCGTCATCGCGACCGAGTTTCCGGTACGTGTTCGCGAGCTGGTCGAGTGCGACCGCTTCGGTGTTCTGGGTCCCGATTTTCTCGACCGCGGACAGCGCTTTCTCGTACAGGCCGACCGCGTTGGCCAGATCGCCGGTGGCCAGGTGCACACTGGCCAGGTTGGACAGCACGATCGGCAACAGCTCCCGGAGACCGTGCTCGGTGGCGATGGTCAGCGCCCGGCGTAGCGCCGTCCCGGCGTCGGAGTACCGGCCGATCCGGTGGTAGATCATGCCGAGGTCGTTGAGCATTCCGCACTCGCTCTCGGAATTGCCGAGTTCGCGGGCCGCGGCCAGGCCGGTGCGGTGGATCGCCAGCAGTTCCGTGTGCTGGAAGAGTCGGTCCAGCACCTCCTGCGCGTAGGCGGCCAGCCGCCAGCAGTGCTCTGGGAAGGTGTGCCGGGCCGCGGTCACGACGGCACTCAAGTTGGCGGATTCTTCGCTGGCCCAAGCGATTACGGCCGAATCGTCGGCAAAGGTCATCGGCTGCACCGGGGCCGGATCGGGCAGCGCGGGAATCTCCGCGCCGCCCGGCACCAGCCGACGATGGCCGGCGGCCAGGGACAGCACGAGCCAATCGAGCAGTCTTCGTTGTGCGGCACGGGGATCCGGCACCGCGTCGGTGTGCTCGACGAGTTGGGCGGCATACCCCTGCAGCAGCAGATGCATCCGATAGCGCTGGCCGGCGCCGGGTTGCAGCAGGTTCACGCGGGCCAGGGCGCGCAGGTTCGGGTCCACTTCGGACCGTTCCGCGCCGAGCAGGGCGCACACGGCGTCGACGGAGAAGTCTGGCCCGGGCAGCAGGCCGAGCGCGGCGAACGTGCTGGCGGCGGCTGGCGACAGCGCCCGGTAGGACCAGGTGAACGGTGCGGCCAGCGTGGCAGCCTCGTCGTCACCAACGCCGATCGCGCCGAGCACGTCCTGCCGCTGTAGCTCGCGGGCCAGGTCGGCGAGGCGGGTGTGCGGGCGTTCGACCACACGCTGGGTGACGATGCGCAGCGCGAGCGGCAGGCCGCTGGTCAGGCCGGCCAGCCGCCGGACCGCGTCGTGGTCCTCGGACGCCCGGGCCGGGCCGAGCGAGGAAGTCAGCAGCGCGACGGACTCCTTGGGGTCCAGCGCGGACACGGTGATCGGCACGGCGTGGTCGTGCACGACCAGGCCGGCGAGCAGGTCCCGACTGGTGATCAGCACGACGCAGTTGGGCACGGCCGCGAGCAACGGCCTCAGTTGGACGGTGTCCCGGGCGTTGTCCAGCAAGAGGGCAATCTTCTTGTCACACAGCAGACCTCGCACGCGGGCTTGGCGCTCGTCGACGCCGGCCGGCACATCTTCGCCCAGGTAGAGCAGCAGGAGCGCAAGCCCGTCCTCAGGGGCGAGCGGCGCGGTGGGCCCGTATCCGCGGAGGTCGATGGAGTACTGCCCATCCGGGAAACGCTCGCGGTTCCGGTCGATCCAGTGCACGGCCAGGCTGGTTTTGCCAATGCCGGGCATACCGTGCAGCGTGAACACGCGGTGCGTGGCGGCAGCGTCTCCCTCGCTCACGAGCGCGTCCAGCCGGGCCAGGATGTCGACTCGACCGACGAAGTCTGGCACCGCGCGCGGGAGCTGCCGCGCCGGCCGAGCCGGCACGGCCAGGTGCGCGTGCCCGGCGGGATCCCGTTCCGACCGCAGCAGCCGGGCGTTCAGCGCCCGCAGCTCCGGCCCCGGCTCGGCGCCGAGCTCGTCCAGGATCCGCTCGCGGAACCGGTGGAACGCCCTCGTGGCGTCGGGGATCCGGCCGAGCGCGGCCAACGCCCGCAGCTGTCGCAGCACCAGTTCCTCGTCCAGTTCGCGCTGGCGCAGCAGGGTGAGCACGACCCGGAGGACCTCATTGTTCTCGCCGAGCGCGAGTTGGCTGTCGAACAGCGCGTAATGGGCGGGCAGCCGGTCGAAGGTCTCCATCTGTTCCCGGCAGTGGTCGGCCCACGGGCCCTTCACGTCGGCGAGCGGCATTGGCGTCCACAGCCCGAGCGCCTCCTTGAGCAGGGCGCACGACTTCGCGTGATCGCGCCGCGCCGCCGATTCGTACGCCCGTTCGGCAATCGCGCGGAACCTGTGCAAATCAATGAGGCTGGGATCGGTGTCGATGCGATAGGCGTCGCCGTCGCGGTCGATCCGCGCCGGCGCGCCGGCCTTTTCCAACGCCTTGCGGAGGCGGCTCACCAGGGCCTGCAGCGAGCTTCTGACCTGCCTGAATGTCCGGTCCGGCGACCACAACTCGCCCACCAGGGTGTCGATCGGGACCGAGTTGTTGACATCGTGCAGCAGCAACGCGAGCAGGCCGCGTTGCTTGGCCGTGCCGAGATCGGCCGGAACCCCCTGCACGTGCAGCCGGGTCGGACCGAGGATCGTGAATTCCACCAGCGCCGCCCTTCGCTGGTCACCCTCCAGACTTCGGATTTCCAGTGTGCACCAGTGCGTGGGCGCCACCACCGCAAATTCGGGATTGTCTCCCGATCGGTCTAGTCCCCGCGGGTATGGCAAGCGAACCGCAAGTGCGCTGTCAACGGTGATGGTGACGCTGGTGGTGGGGAAGTCGGGGAAACGTCAAGGGGGTACACATGTTCGCCGCCGAATGGTCGAGCGCGCCGGTTGGCATCGACGCGTCCAGCTGGGTCACGCGTTCGGGCTGCCGCGACGTGCTTGCCGTCGTCCACACCGTCACCAGCGGCCAGCGCCTGCTGGAGGCGGTGGAAACCATCGAAACCGATCGACGGGTGCAAGTCGTGTTCGCGCAGGGCCCGGACGCGTTCAGCAACGGGGTCGACGAGTTCCTGCGGAACACCGGAGGGGTGGTGCTGCCCTGGCAGCAGGCCGTCCGGGAACGCTTCGACCTGGCCATCGCAGCCGCGTACGGCGGGTTGCGTGAACTGCACGCGCCGATTGTGGTGATGCCGCACGGCGCCGGTTACGGCAAGACGCACGGCACCGGTGCGTCCGCCGTGAGCTACGGGCTGGATGCCCAGCGGCTGACCCACAACGGCCGCGTGCTGACGGACGCCGTGGCGCTGTCCCATGACAGCCAACTGGAGTTGCTGCGCCGGCAGTGCCCGGCGGCGGTCGACCGGGCCGTCGTGGTCGGCGACATCTGCTACGACCGCCTCGCGGCCAGCGTCCTGAGCCGGGACGCCTACCGTGCGGCGCTGGGGGTCCAACCGGGCCAGGAACTCGTTGTTGTCGCGTCGACCTGGGGACAGGACTCGCTGTTCGCCCGCAACGGTGATCTGCTGCCGCATCTGCACGACACGCTGGCCACCGACCGCTACCGGCTGGCCGCGTTGATGCACCCGTCGGTCTGGTTCGGCCACGGCCGGCGGCAGTTGCGGGCGTGGCTGGCGGACAGTCGCCAGGCCGGGCTCATGCTGGTGCCGCCGGAGGTGGACTGGCGGGCGGTGGTCGTCGCGGCCGACTACCTGGTGGGCGATCACGGTTCCGTTCCGGTCTACGCCGCCGCGATCGGCTGCCCGGTCCTGCTCACCGACCAGTCGCTGCAAGCCGTGCACTCCGCGGGCTCGGCCCAGGAGGTGCTGTCGGCGACGGCCGTCCGGCTGGCGGCAGCGGAGCCGTTGGCTCCGCAGTTGGACCTTGCTCGGCGCCGTGCGCGGGAAGTGGGCGCGAAGGTGGCCGGCCGCCTCACGTCCCGGCCGGGCACCGCCGTTACCGCCTTGCAGGAGCAGCTGTACCGACTGCTCGGCATGACAGCGCCCGGTCGACATCGCGCCGTCGAAGCCGTGCCGGTGCCGGACCCGGGCCGGTGGTGACGGTGCGCCGGGCCATGGACGGCACCCTGCTCTGCACTGTCCACGATGGACTCGCGGACCTGGCGGACGTGCTCATCGGCGAGGCGTCCGACGAGGATTTCGCGCGCGGCCTCGCGCGCCGAACGCTGGTCGACCACCCGGCTGGAATCGTCCTGTTCATCTTTCCCGACAAGGGAATTCTGGTCGCCTCCCGGGACGGCGTGACATTCACGCTTCGCCTGTGTCCGTCTCTTGTGGACGATCTGGCTCTCGCGTTGCACGCGATGTGGTCAGCTCGTTGAGTCTGCTCCGTGCCGCGGGCAGTCGCCACGACCGCAGCGTCGTGAAGGTCTCGACCGCGGCACGGAGATGCTCGACCGCGTCGTCGGCGTCGCCGCGCTGCCACGCGACGTCGGCGAGCACCTCGTGGCTCTCAGCCACCCCAGCCGGGGAGCCGAGGGCCGTCAGCTCGACCAGGGCACGCGTGGCGATCTCGTGGGCCAGGTCCGTGTCCCCCGCACCCGCGCAAGCCTGTCCCTGGGCCACGAGGATCCTCGCTTCGTTGTAGGGATCGGGAACCTTTAGCCCGGCGAACACCGCCGGCGCCTCGGCGAGCACGTCCAGCGCCGCATGATGGCGGCCGGCGGCGGACAGCGCGGCGCCGAGGTTGATCAGGGTCAGCCCCAGCGAACGGGCCGCGCCCAGCCGACGGTTCGTCACCACCAGCGCCTCGAACTCGGTGATCGCCACCTCCGGCTGCCCGGTCTTCAGGTGCAGCAGCGCGAGCCCTTCCTGGGCATCGGCGACACCGCGCTGGTCGTCGATCGACTCCGCCCGCGCCATCGACTGCCGAAAGCACTGCTCGGCCTCTTCGCGCCGGCCAAGCACGACGCTCACCTGGCCGAGCCGCTTGAGCATGTCCGCCTCGGCGAAGACATTGCCCCACGCCCGGGCGGCGGCCACACCACGCCGGTCGATCTCCAGCCGGTCGAGATAGTGCTTGCGGTGCAACAGCAGTGGCCACATCACGTCAGACAGCTGCCAGGCGAGTTCCGCCCAGCTCTGCTCCATCGCCGCCCGGCCGGCCGCGATCAGGTTGACCCGCTCGTCGTCCAGCCAGTCCAGGGCCTCTTCCCGACCACCGAGATCCGGCAGTTCGGTCGGCTCGGCGGCGAACGCGTACGGCAGCCGGCGGCGGGTCGGGCTCACGAGATGGTCGGCGCGGCTCGCCGCGGCGAGATACCACTCCACGACGGCCTGCAGGGCCGACGTCCGGTCGTCGTCGGCGTCGTGCCGGGCGCATTGCTGGCGGGCGTGCAGCCGAAGCAGGTCGTGCAGCCGGAACCGGTCCTCGCCGACTTCCTCCACCATGCTCACCTCCACCAGCTCGCCGAGCAGATTCCGGGCCACGGCCGGATCCGCGTCCGTCAGCACCGCGCAAGCCGGCCCGACGCCGAACTCGATGCCGGGCTGCAACGCCAGCCGCCGGTAGAGCGTCGCCGCGGTGTCCGACAGCGCCCGGTACGACAGGTCGAAACTGGCCAGCACGGACACCTGGCCTGGGGCGGACAGCGCGTCCAGCCGACGTCGCTCGTCGGACAGCTCCGTCACCACCCTGGCCACCGACCACTTCGGTCTGGTCGCGAGCCGCGCCGCCGCGACCCGGACTGCGATCGGCAGGCCGCCGCACAGGTCCACCAGGCTCTGCGCCTGCTCGGGTTGGCGGTCCACGCGGTCGTCGCCGATCGTCCTGGCCAACAGCTGGACCGCGGTGGCGGACGTGAGCGGCTCGACCTCGAGGACCCGGGCCCCGTCCGCGGCGAGCCCGGGCAGCCGGTGTCTGCTGGTGACGATCACGGCGCAACCCGGCGACGCCGGCAACGCCAACCTGACCTGGGCTGCGGAGAAGGCGTCGTCCAGGCACAGCAGCAGCGAACGGTCGGCCGTCATGGTGCGGAACAACGCCGCCTGCTCCGACAGGCCGACCGGGATCTGTTGCGGATCAACACCCATCGTGCGGAGAAACCCGCTGAGGATTTCCCGCGGCGACATCGGTTCGGAGCCACCGAATCCGGCCAGATCGGCATGGAGTTCGCCGTCCGGGAAACGATTCCGCATGGCGTGCGCCCAGTGCAGCGCGAGCGCCGTCTTGCCCACGCCGCCCGGCCCGGTCAGCACGACAACCAGCGGAAAATCGCCCGCCTGCGCCTCGGCCAGCATCTCGTCCAACGCGGTCAGCTCAGGCCGTCGGCCGGTGAAATGCATTGGCGCGGGCAGCAATTGACGCGGTCGCGGCGGTCGATCCGGGCTGACCGTTCCGTGCACGTGCACGTCACCGTGAATGACCCCGGACTGCACGACATTGCCTATGGCGTCGGCATTCACCTCGTTGTCCACGGCACCCCCGTCCCGTCGGCCCCAACCGACGGTACGGGACCGTCACCGCCGATCGGATCCACCACTAGGGGCCCGGCCGGTGAACAGTGTCACGTGCGCGCTCTTCGCGTGGTGTCGGAACGCGAGCGAAGAGCGCGCACGTGGCGACACCGTCAGCCGCGGGGGAGTACCTCGGGCAGCACGGTGGTCAGCTGCCGCCAGTCGGTGCCGACGACGCTGGCGCCCTTGCTGGCCATCAGCGCGACCCGGTCCTGGGCCTGCTGCACGGTCGGGTTGACGTCGTCGATGGCCGGCTTGACGTTCTCGGCGTCGGTCATGATCAGGTAGTAGTGGTTGTTGACGTAGAACGAGGTGTCGATGCCGCCGTCGATGTAGCCGCTGGCGTCGCCGTCGAAGACGACGAACCAGGGCCGCAGGGTGGTGTCGGTGTAGCGGGTGCGCGGGTCGCCGGCGGCGGCGTTGTGCACGGCCGGGAAGATCTGCGCCTGGGCCAGGTTGCCGCTGGCGGCGAGGCCCTTGAGGTACTGGGCGTACTCGACGTCGGTCCACAGGTGGTCGGTCGGGTTCTGCTCCTCGACCGTGCCCGGGATGATCTCCACCAGGACCTTGCCGGCCATCGAGGCCCGGGTCGGCCAGTTGTTGGCCTTGGCCGCGTCGTCCAGCGTCGGGTACGAGCCGAGCAGGTCGACCGGCCGGAACACCCGGCTGCCCAGGCTGTTCTGCACGTAGCTGTCGAGGCTGGCCGGGCCCATGCCGATGGTGGCGTCGAAGCCGGCCTTGAGCTCGATCTTCACGGTCAGCGGCCCGGCGTTCGGGTGCTGGCCCAGCCAGACGTTGATGTCGTCCAGGCAGTCGTTCAGGTTCTGGTTGCGCGTGCCGGTGTACAGGTTGGCGGTCGGCGTCTTGGCCTGCACGCAGTTGTTGTCGCTGCCGATCGGGTTGCTGTGGCTGACGTTCCACTTGTGCGTGAAGACGTTGAACCACGCGTCCAGCTCGACCAGGTTGGCGCCGGCGTCCAGCGACTGGGCCAGGTACTGGTAGGCGGCGGTGTCGTAGGTGTTGTGGATGCCCACGGTGGTTGCCTCGGACAGCCGCAGCGATCCCGTGCCGTCGGCCGTCGCGGTCCCGGCGGTCAACCCCGCCAGCGCCAGCACCGCCACCGCCACCTTGCTCACCCGCATAGCGATCTCCTCGAATTCGTCGCGGTCACGGGTGTGGCGGCACCCGGTCTGCGACCCTACGGCCGGCCGGCCGAGATCAACAGCCTCAACCGATAACCGCAGCGTGCCGGTCGCCGGATGGATGAACGCTGTTAACCCGGGTTGCCGGTTGGGTCGGATTTGCCCAGGTCGCGCCGTCATGTGAGCGGGGCCGCATCCCCAGTTAGTTGCACTCCCGATAGTAGGAAGGCAAAGTATTTGGGAGGCCACCCCCGAGGAGTCCCAGTGAGCGAGCTTGCGAGCGAACCATTCAACGCAGAGCGTCCGCGAACGCGGACACCGAGCGCTAGCGAGGTGCTGCAGTGAGCGGAGCAGTTGCTCTCCACCAGCCGAGCAACCCGGTCCGGTTCATCACCGCCGCCAGCCTGTTCGACGGGCACGACGCCGCGATCAACATCATGCGGCGGATCCTGCAGTCGCAGGGCGCCGAGGTGATCCACCTGGGCCACAACCGGTCCGTGGACGAGGTCGTCACGGCGGCGATCCAGGAGGACGCCCAGGGCGTGGCGATCAGCGCCTACCAGGGCGGCCACGTCGAGTACTTCACCTACCTGGTGCAGCTGCTGGGCGAGCGCGGCGCGGGCCACGTCAAGGTCTACGGCGGCGGGGGCGGCGTGATCGTGCCGCGGGAGATCGAGCTGCTGCACTCCCGGGGCGTGGCGCACATCTTCTCGCCGGCCGACGGCCAGCACATGGGCCTCGCGGCGATGATCAACACCATGGTCGAGGCCTGCGACCACGACCTGTCCACGCAGGTCCCGGCCAGCTGGGACGGCCTGTTCACGGGGGCGCAGGACGTGCTTGCCCGGGCCATCACGGTGATCGAGGCCGGCCGGCTGCCCGACTCGCTGCGGTCGGCCATGACCGACGCGGTCGGCGACCGGCGGGTGCCGGTGCTGGGCATCACCGGCACCGGCGGCTCCGGCAAGTCCTCGCTGACCGACGAGCTGGTCCGCCGGTTCCGCCTGGACCAGCAGGACAAGCTGCACATCGCGGTGCTGGCCGTGGACCCGACCCGCCGTCGCGGCGGTGGCGCGCTGCTGGGCGACCGGATCCGGATGAACTGTTTGGACCGCGAGCGGGTGTTCTTCCGCTCCATGGCGACCCGCCGGGCTGGGGCCGAGGTGCCGGACGGGCTGGCCGACGCCATCCTGGCCTGCAAGGCCGCCGGCGCGGACCTGGTCGTCGTGGAGACCCCGGGCATCGGCCAGGGCGACGCCGCGATCGTGCCCTTCGTCGACCACTCGCTGTACGTGATGACGCCGGAGTTCGGCGCCGCGTCGCAGCTGGAGAAGATCGACATGCTGGACTTCGCCGACGCGGTGGCGATCAACAAGTTCGAGCGCCGCGGCGCCGAGGACGCCCGCCGGGACGTGGCCCGCCAGCTGGTGCGCAACCGTGAGGCGTTCGGCTTCACCTGGCAGGACATGCCGGTCTACGGCACCAGCGCCGCCACCTTCAACGACGACGGCGTCACCGCGCTCTACCAGCATCTGGTGGCAGAGCTGGGATTCGAGCCGGGCGTGCTGCCGATCGTCGAGGGCAAGGTGTCCACCTCGGCGTCGACCATCGTGCCGGCGGCGCGGGCCCGCTACCTCGCCGACATCGCCGAAACCGTTCGCACGTACCACAAGCGGACTTCAGCGCAGGTCGACGCGGTCCGCAAGCATGGCCACCTGGTCGCCGCGCAGAAGGCCCTGGACGCCGCCGACAAGTCCACTTCGGACATCGCCGAGCTGGTGGCGGCCAGCGAGCGAAAGGTGGACCGGGACAGCGCCGACCTGCTGGCCGACTGGCCGCGCACGGTCGAGCAGTACTCCGGTGACGAGCTGGTGTTCACCGTGCGGGACAAGGAGATCCGCACCGCGCTGACCCGGGAGACGCTGTCCGGCAACAAGGTGCGCCGGGTCAGCCTGCCCAGCTTCGACGACGAGGGCACCCTGCTGCGGTGGCTGCGCAGGGAGAACCTGCCCGGCCGATTCCCTTACACCGCCGGTGTTTTCCCGTTCAAGCGGGACGGCGAGGACCCGGCCCGCATGTTCGCCGGCGAGGGCGACGCCTTCCGCACCAACAAGCGGTTCAAGCTGTTGTCCGAGGGCTCGGCGGCGACCCGGCTGTCCACCGCGTTCGACTCGGTGACGCTCTACGGCCGCGACCCCGACACCCCGCCGGACGTCTACGGCAAGATCGGCACCTCCGGCGTGTCGATCGCCTCGCTGGAGGACATGAAAACCCTCTACGGCGGCTTCGACCTGACCTCGCCGACCACGTCGGTGTCGATGACGATCAACGGCCCCGCGCCGACGATCCTGGCCTACTTCCTCAACACCGCCATCGACCAGCGCGTCGACGTCTTCCGGGACGAGCACGGGCGGGAGCCGTCGGACGAGGAGGCCGCTGAGCTGCGGGCGTGGGCGCTGGCCAACGTGCGCGGCACCGTGCAGGCCGACATCCTCAAGGAGGACCAGGGCCAGAACACCTGCATCTTCTCCACCGAGTTCAGCCTGCGCATGATGGCCGACATCCAGGAATGGTTCATCGCCAACAAGGTGCGCAACTTCTACTCGGTGTCGATCTCCGGCTACCACATCGCCGAGGCCGGGGCCAACCCGATCAGCCAGCTCGCCTTCACCCTGGCCAACGGCTTCACCTACGTGGAGTCGTACCTGGCCCGCGGCATGGACATCGACGACTTCGCGGCCAACCTGTCGTTCTTCTTCTCCAACGGCATGGACGCCGAGTACAGCGTGATCGGCCGGGTCGCGCGGCGGATCTGGGCCGTGGCCATGCGGGACCGCTACGGCGCCAACGACCGTTCGCAGAAGTTCAAGTACCACGTGCAGACCTCGGGGCGCTCGCTGCACGCGCAGGAGATGAACTTCAACGACATCCGCACCACGCTGCAGGCCCTGTGCGCGTTGTACGACAACTGCAACAGCTTGCACACCAACGCCTACGACGAGGCTGTCACCACTCCGACCGAGAGCTCCGTGCGCCGGGCCATGGCCATCCAGCTCATCATCAACAAGGAGTGGGGCCTGTCGATGAACGAGAACCCGTTGCAGGGCTCGTTCGTCATCGACGAGCTCACCGACCTGGTCGAGGAGGCCGTGCTGGCCGAGTTCGACCGCATCTCCGAGCGCGGCGGCGTGCTCGGCGCCATGGAGACCGGTTACCAGCGGGGCCGCATCCAGGACGAGTCGATGCTGTACGAGCAGCGCAAGCACAGCGGCGACCTGCCCCTGATCGGCGTCAACACCTTCCTCGCCCCGCACGCCGACGAGGGCCCGGTGGAGATCGAGCTGGCCCGCGCCACCGAGCAGGAGAAGGAGTCCCAGGTGTCGCGCACCCTGGACTTCCAGCAGCGCCACCGCTCCGACGCCGCCGACGCCCTGGCCCGGCTGCGGGCCGCCGCCACCAGTG
Organism: Kutzneria sp. CA-103260; assembly: GCF_018263855.1. Classification (GTDB taxonomy): domain Bacteria; phylum Actinomycetota; class Actinomycetes; order Mycobacteriales; family Pseudonocardiaceae; genus Kutzneria. Next base: position 1,163,457 of record NZ_CP073318.1, read on the forward strand.
GCGAGAACGTCTTCGCCGTGCTGATGGACGCCGCCCGGGTCTGCACCCTCGGCCAGATCACCGAGGCGTTTTTCGAGGTCGGCGGCCAGTACCGCCGCAACATCTGACCCGCGCCAGCACGTGAGTGGCTCACTTGGTTCCAGCGACCAAGTGAGCCACTCAGGTGTGTTTCATCGCGCCGTCACCGCGTCCAGGGGCTGTGACAGGGACGCCTTGAGCTGCCGGGTCCCCTCGTCGGCCAGCACCTCGACCCGGTTGTCCAGCAGCGCCTGCATGGTCTGCTCGGCCACGTCCTCGGCGGTGATCTTCGGCGCGTCGGTCCAGGCGCTCAGGTCGGTTTCCACGAAGCCGGCGTGCACGCCGACCACCAGCGTGCCCTGCTCGGCGAGGCCGGCGCGGAAGGCCTGGGTGAGCGACCACTGGGCGGCCTTGGAGGCGGCGTAGGCGGGCAGCGCCGGGCGGCCGGCCCAGGAGGCCAGGGACAGCATGTTGACCAGCGCCCCGCCGCCGTTGCGGGCGAGGATCGGCGCGAAGGCCCGGGACACGGCCCAGGTGCCGAGATAGTTGACCTCCATGATCCGCCGCGCGTCGTCGAAGGAGGCGGTCATGAGGTCGCCGGGGGCGCCGATGCCGGCGTTGTTGATGACGATGTCGACATCGCCGGCCTGCGCCGCCGCGACGGCCACGAGGTCGGGGTTGGTGACGTCCAGCCGCAGCGGCACGAGATCGGGGTCGGTGATCGTCGCCGGGTCCCGCACGCCGGCGTAGACCTTGGCCGCGCCGTGGGCCAGCAGCGCGCGGGCGAAGGCGAGCCCGATACCCCGGTTGGCCCCGGTGACCAGTGCGACGGATCCCTTGATGTCCATGGTCTTCCCCTTGTCCCAGGTCGGCGGTCCGCCACCGGATCGCCGTCGGGATCGACGCTACGCCTCTGGGTATATTTTTGCTACTCAGCTATGGCGTGAACCGGGTCACGCGTGTTCGCGCGGCGTCTCCATGATCCAGCGCAGGGCGCCGACCAGCGTGTGGCCGCCGGCGCGGACCGCGGTCGCCTCGGTCAACGGCAGGTAGGGCAGGCGCAGCGGCCACCGCGCCCAACCGGGCAGCATCGCCACGGAGGCCGCGGCCAGGACCCCGTAGGCCGGCCGCGCCGGCAACGGCAGGGGAGCGTTGAAGATCAGGAACCGGGCCGCGGCGCGGGCCTGCGGCGTGCCGGCCAGCTCCGGGCGGAACGCCCGTAACCGCTCGGCCAGCTCGGCCCGGCTGCGCGGCGGATCGGGCACGCCGAGCTCGACCGCGATCCGGGCCATGTCGGCCACGTAGCCGTCGGCGCCGGCCTCATCCAGCGGCACGGAGCCGTAGCGCTGGTGGCAACGCAGAAAACTGTCCACCTCGGCCACGTGCACCCACTCCAGCAGGTGCGGATCCGAGGCGGCGTAAGGCCGTCCGTCGGGCGTCGTGCCGCGCACACGCCGGTGCACCCCGCGGACGGTGGCGACGGCCCGCGTGGCGTCCTCGGCGGTGCCGTACGTGGTCGTGGCCAGAAAGGCGCTGGTGCGCTGCAACCGTCCCCACGGATCACCTCGATAGCCGGAGTGCGCGTCGACCGCCGCCATCGCCAGCGGATGCAGCGACTGCAGCAACAAGGCTCGCAGGCCGCCGATGAAGATGGCCGCGTCGCCGTGCACCTGCCGGATCGGCCGGTCCGGGCCGAACCACCGCGGCCCCGGCGTCGCCATGATCCGGTGGCGCACCTCGTCGGCGTTCGGCCCGGCGACCTTGCCCGAGAGCTCGCCGGCCAGCCAGAGCCGCACCTTCGCCAATTCTCTGTCCAGGACCTCCACGCCGGCCATTGTCCGCCCGATCCGGCCCGCGCCATCCAGTCCCTGCGCCGCCTCGACGACGCGTGCGGCGACTGCGTGATCGCCTGATCGAGTGAAACGGGACCGCGGCCGGAGTCCGTGAGCGCACGAGCAATACGCTGGCCCGGTCGTTGACCTGATCTGACGTGAGGAAGCCATGTCCGGGACGCCGCCCCTGTCACCCAGCCAAGTTCCGGTCGGAGTGGATCCGGCCCGGCCCAGCATCGCCCGGATCTACGACGGCTTCCTCGGCGGCAAGAACGTCTACGACGTCGACCGCGCGGTGATGGAGAAGATCAACGCGGTGGCCCCCGAGGCGGTCGACATCGCCCGCGCCAACCGCCGCTTCCTCGGCCGCGCGTGTCGATTCCTCGCCACCCAGACTGCCATCGAGCAGTACATCGACTGCGGTTCCGGGTTGCCGACCTCGGAGAACACCCACCAGATCGTGCAGCGCACCCGGCCGGACGCGACCGTGGTCTACGTGGACAACGATCCCGTCGTCCTCGCGCATGGACGGGCGCTGCTGGAGGAGAACGATTTCGTCCACATGGTCGAGGCGGACGTCTTCCAGTCGCAGACCGTGTTGACCGATCCCACCATCCAGCGGCACGTCGACTTCTCCCAGCCGCTCGTGCTGCTCCATGTCGCCACCCTGCATCACCTTGAGGGCCAGCACGCGCCCGAGGTGATGCGCCAGTACGTCGACGCCCTGCCGTCGGGCTCCTACGTGGTCTTCAGCCACTTCCTCGACCCGGAGAACGAGGCCACCCAGGTCGCGAAGAAGATCGAACAGGTGATGCTCAGCGGTCCGCTGGGCGCCGGCCGGTTCCGAAGCACGGCGGAACTGGCGGAGATCCTGAGCGGCCTGGAGATCATCCAGCCCAACGCCACCACCGGTCCGGGCATCGTCGCCTGCGACGCGTGGTGGCCCGACGGCCCCAGGCTGGCTCCGGCCAGTCTCGCCGCCCAGTGCATCGCCGGAGCAGTGGCGCGCAAACCCTGAGTCGTTCGCCGTTGACCTGCGGCGATGGGGATCGCCGCAGGTCAACGGAGTGGTGTCACGACCGGTTCATTTCCTCGTTCATCAGCAAAAAGGTGCCCAGGCCGTGCTGGTCGTTGGTGGTGCGTGGGCGGCTGTAGTAGCCGGACAGTGAGCCGGTCACGCCGGTGCCGGGGCAGATGTCGGCGATGTTGGCTCGGCCGTCCGAGCCCAGGGTGACCTTGGCCAGCACGCCCTGGTAGCCCTTCTGGGCCGCGGCTTGCAGGCTCGACGACACGTAGCCGGCGCGGACGGCCCGGGAGATGGCGTAGGTGAACATCGAGGAGGCGGAGGTCTCGGTCCAGTTGTTCGGATCCGAGCCCTTGTCGACTATCTGGAACCAGCGGCCGGTGGCCGGGTCCTGGTACTTCACGAAGGCGTTGACCAGCTGCTGGATGTTCTTGACCAGCGCGGCCCGGCGGGAGTCGTTGGCCGGCAGCACGTCCAGCACGTCGAAGTGGGCCAGCGCCACCCAGCCGATCGCCCGGGCCCAGAAGTACGGCGAGGTGTGGGTGGTCTTGTTGGCCCACGACGCCTTGCCGTCGGCCGAGTAGGCGTGGAACAGCAGCCCGGTCGGCGAGGTCAGGTGCCCGAAGTAGGTGGTCAGGTTGTGGGTGGCCTCCTGGAAGCAGTACGTCTGGTCGTTGTACCGCTGGCCGTAGCGGGCGATGAACGGCTGGGCCATGTACAGGCCGTCGCACCACAGCTGCTGGGTGAACGACGTGGAGTGCCACATCGCCCCGTCGCTCGTCCGGGGGTAGTTCGTGACCCGGGCGCGGATCTGCTGCGCCGCCTTCTGGTATCGGCTGTCGCCGGTCTCCTGGTGCAGGATCAGCAGCAGGTTGCCGGCCTGCATCGAGTCCAGGCTGTTGAACGAGTCGCTGATGTGGCCGCTGCCGTCGACCGAGTAGTCCACCCACTTCTTGATGTACGCCAGGTACGACGGCGTGCGCAGCCGCTGGTAGACGAGGTACGTGGCGTACAGGAACAGGCCCTGCGTGTACCCCCAGCCGCCCAGCGACTTCGGATCCGGGTTGCGGGCGATGGTCGAGTCCACCACCGCCTTCGACCAGTCGGTGGCCGCTGCCGAGGCGGTGCCGGTGGCAGCCGCCAGCGCACCGCCCGTCAGCACCGCCAGACGCCCGAAGGAGCGCCGCGAGATCGAGCCGGTCATGTAGTTCCTCCACCCCGAGCCCGGCGGCGACCCGACGTCGTTGTGGGAGTGGTTTCCCCGTAGACCTACACGGAGATCCGTCACAGCCGCAAGAGGCCGGCCGGGCCCCTGTGGCACACTCCCGAAAAGGGAGGTTGGCTTTGGCAACTGATATCGCTGAGGCTCGGTCGGCGTGGATGGAGCCCGGGGCGTTCGAGGTGGCGCCTGGGGTCTACCGGATTCCGCTGCCGCTGCCCAATGACGGCCTGCGCGCGGTGAACGTGTACGCGGTGGCGGACGGCGACGAGCTGGTGCTGATCGACTCGGGGTGGGCGCTGGAGGAGGCCCGCGAGCGGTTGGAGCAGGCGCTGGGCGCGATCGGGCACGGCTTCGAGAGCATCAGCCGGTTCCTGGTGACGCACGTGCACCGCGACCACTACACGCTGGGTGTGCAGCTGCGCCGGACGTTCGGCACGAGGGTCAGCCTGGGCGTCGGCGAGCAGCCGTCGCTGGAGGCGATCCTGGCCGGGCGGGTGGAGGGCCAGCTGAACGACCTGGTGCGCTGGGGCGCCAGGGACATGGCCGACCGGATGCGCGAGGGCATGAAGAAGGCCGCTGGTCGGGGCCGGCAGGACGACTACGAGCAGCCGGACGAGTGGATCCGGGGGGCCACGGAGATCCGCCTGAACAGCCGGACGCTGCGGGCACTGCCGACGCCGGGGCACACCGCCGGCCACGTGGTGTTCCTGGACCCCGAGTCGTCGCTGCTGTTCGCGGGCGACCACATCCTGCCGCACATCACGCCGTCGATCGGGTTTGAGCTGGTGCGGAGCGAGCTCCCGCTGGGGGACTACCTCGACTCGCTGCGCCTGGTCCGCGAGCACCCCGACATGCGCCTGCTGCCCGCGCACGGCCCGGTCGCCGACTCCACGCATGTGCGGGTGGACGAGCTGCTGGACCACCACCGCCGCCGCCTGGACGAGACCGAGCGGGCGCTCGGCGCGGACGAGGCGACCGCGGCGGAGGTGGCCGGCCGGATGGGCTGGACCCGGCACAACCGCAAACTGTCCGAGATGGACGGTTTCAACAAGATGCTGGCGATCGGCGAGACCTCGGCCCACCTGGACGTTCTGGTGCGGGACGGCCGCCTGCACACGTCCATAGTGGACGGAGTCGCGCACTACCGGGCTTAGGCCGTGTTTCTCCGACGAGATGGTCGTTGCTGCTTGCCGGACGGGGTTCGGTTCGTGGGCAGCCGTCACCTAGCTAGGCTGCCGCCCACCCGAATTCCGGTGCCCCGTCGTTGATCGTGACTGACCAGTGGCTGTGGTGGATCAGTCGATGATGTTGTCCGCAGAGCAGGACGAGGTTGTCCATGCTGGTGGGTCCGCCGTCTGCCCAGTGGATCACGTGGTGGGCGTGACATTGGCGTGGTCTTCGATGACAGCCGGGGAAGGCGCATCCCCGGTCTCGGATGATCAACGCCCGGCGGATCTGATGGGGAATCGTCCGGGTGGCACGGCCGATGTCGAGTGGCTGCGACTGGGCACCCAGCACCACGCGCAGAACGGTGCTGTCGCAGCCGATTCGCCGGGCGGAGGCGGCGTTGAGCGGCCCCGACCCGTCCATCTCGGCGGTGCCCCGCTGAGCGAGGAAGTCCGCCAGCGGCATGGTCAGGGCGAGGTGGGGCTTCTCGCCGCCCTCGTCGGGCAGGCTGTCGCTGCCGGCGGCGAGGTCGATGATCTCGGCGAGGGCGTCGCCCTGACGTTGCGCGGTGGTGCGGGTGTCGTCAGCGGAGGCCGGCTTGGCCAGCGTGCTGAGCATCGCTTCCAGCTGTGCGCCGCTTTCCGGGTCGAGCTTGCCCCGAAACACCATGGAACCGTCTTTGCGGTTCGTGTAGTGGAACTCGCGGTCGGGTTCGGCCAGGTCGGGGTCGTCGGGCTCTTTGCCGTCCTGGTCGAGCAGCTGCAGGATCCGCTGCCCGAGCATCCGCAGCGCCGCCCCGTCGAACACGCGCGCCTTGTCCAGCAGTTCCGCCTCGACCTTGTCCCGGTCGGGCTCGGGCGCTTCGGTCAGGGTCTTGTCCAGCACGGTCAGGTGCTGCTTGCTGAGCACCCCCGCCCGCGCCGCGTCGTGGATGCCTTGGCGGCGGAACAGCAACGCGTGCCGCAGCAGATCCCGCGCCTCCGCCCGAGTGATCTTCCACCGCGCCGCCAGATCCGCCACCAGCGCCCGCTGGTCATCCTTGCCTTGTGCGGTGCGGTTCCATAGCTCTGATACCAGTTCGACCTGTCGCACGTACTCCGCGCGCAGCCGGTCCTGGCTCTGTCGGCCGGCGGCCCACAGCGATCCCTCGTCCATGCGCCACCACTCGGCGTCGGCGGTCAGGGTCGCTTCCATACCCCCGATTCTACCGCCTCAAAGTGATCGATTCCCGTTGTGGGGCAAGGATTACCGGTGTGGGTGACAAAATCAGGCAAGCGCTTTCCGGCCTGGCTGTGGTGGGCTGGTAGCGGTCCGGCGACGACGATGTGCGGCGGGCTGGGGAAGGAGCGTGAGGCGGTGCGACGGCGATGACGCGCGGTGGGGTGAACAGGGCGTGGGGCGGTGCGGGGCAAGTGCACTGGCCGCTCGGCAACCGGCGCCTGCCGCTCGCGGCCAGGGGAATGACATGCCGGCTAACGGCAACCGCGCGGTGCGGACGCCCGAGTCACAACCGCGCCTGGCCAACGGCAACCGCGCGGTGCGGACACCCGAACCCCACCCCACCCCCGCCACCCCGCCCCACGGCAAGACAACCACCCGAGCCCGCCCCACCCCAGTCCACAGCCTTCCCTAAACCCAACCCCACACCCAAACCGCCAGCAAACCACCCAACCCCACCACCCACCCGACCCAAGCGAACTGGCCAACCATCCACGCAGGCCGGCAACCACCCACCCACCACCCACCCGAACGACAACCGCGCGGTGCGGACACCTGAACCACAACCGCTCCCGGACCTACCCCTTGGTAGCGCTGATCAGGACGGTGTGCCGCAGGCCGACACTGCCCGGCCCGAGCGGCCGGCCGTAGCCCTCGGCCACCGGCCCGATGGGCGTGCTGGTGACCCGCCAGCCGTGGTCGGCCAGCCATCGCACCGGCGGGAACACCTTGTCCTCGGGCCACATGTCGGTGACGTTGAGGCCGAACTGCTCGGACATGTCGGCCATCGGCGGCTCGGTGGCCAGTTGTCGGATGTCGGCGTCGATGTGCTCGATGGCGAACCGGCTGCCGGGCGCCGAGAGCCGGTCCACGATGCCGAACAGGCGCTCGACGGCGTCGTCGGGCAGGAACGGCAGCAGTCCCTCGGCCAGCCAGGCGGTCGGCGCGGACTGGTCGAAACCGGCCCGCAGCAGCGCGGTGGGCCAGTCGTCGCGCAGGTCGACGGTGACGTGCCGGACGTCGATCCGGGCCGCGACGCCGTGATCGCCGAGCACGTTCTGCTTGAACTGCAACACCTTCGGCACGTCCAGCTCGTACACGACGGCCTCGTCCGGCCAGTCCAGCCGGTAGCCGCGCACGTCGAGGCCGGAGGCCAGCAGCACGGCCTGGGCGGTCGGCTCGGCGGTGAAGAACTCGTCGAAGTACCGGGACCGCACGGCCAGATAGTCGGCCATCGCCGACCACGGGCTGTCCGGCGTCGTTTCCTTCGGGTTTGTCGGCATCGCCATCGGCGGTCGCGCGGCGGCGACGAAGAGCTCCGCGTACGGATCCGACATCAGCCGGTTCTCGCGGTGGCTCTCGATCGCCCGCGCGGCGGCGACGCCCAGCGCGGTGATGCCGACATCAGTGACGATGTCCCAGTCGGCCTGTTGCGTCATCGGTGACCCCTCCCGACATCGCGTAGTCAGTTGTGCACGCAACGTATCACTTAGTGGGACTAACCAACCTTGTGAGGCGGGTCACGCAACTGAACGAAACTGATTGATGGAGTCCATCAACTATCTGTACAGTCGTCGGCATGGTGCACCGGGAAGAGGTGGAGGGCCTGGTCGCCGCCCTGTTCGTGGTCAACAACGGCCTCACGCGGGCGGCCAAGCAGCGGCCCAAGGCCAGTGAGCTGCGGCTGTTGCAGGCCGTGGCCATGCACGAGGGCAGCCGGCCCTCGGAGCTGGCCGAGCGGCTGGGCGTGGACCGGTCGCTGGTCACGCGGCAGCTGCGTGACCTGGAGGACGAGGGCAAGGTGGCGGTCCGGCCCGATCCGCGCGACGGTCGGGCGTTCGTCGCCGAGCTGACCGAGCGGGGCCGCCAGGAGCTGACCGAGCTGACCGAGTTCGGGATGCGTCGGTTCGAGGCCTTCGTCGCCGACTGGGATCAGGCCGAGGTCCGCGAGCTCACCCGCCTGCTGTGGAAGTTCGAGCACAGCAAGGCGGCCGTGGTCGAGAAAGAACAGGAACAGCGGCCCGAGCGTGGCCGCCGGCGGAGCAGGGGGGACAACGAATGAACAAGGCCCGGATATTACTCGTCGCGCTGCTGGACATGGCGGTCGACATCGTCGTGCCGACGGTCGTTTACCTTGTCCTGCAACCGTTCGGGGTGCCCTCGGTGTTGTCGCTGACCGCCGGCGGCATCCTGGTCGGCGGCAAGGCGGCCTTCGGTAAGCTGTCCGACACCGGCGAGCGTGACACCATTCTGTTGCTGGCCAGCACAATCGCGTCGCTGGCGGTCATGTTCGGCCTGTACGCGGCCGGTGTGACCACGGCGATCGCCCTGGCCGCCGGAGTTGTGGTCCAGGGCATCGGTGTGGCGACCTCGATCCTGCGCCGTCGCCGGCTGGACGGCTTCGCCCTGCTGGTGCTGACCGAACTCGCCCTCGGCGTCGCGCTCAGCTTCGTCACCAGCGGCGATCCGCGGTTCCTGGTCGCCCGCCCCGCCTTCTACACCTTCCTCGCCGCCGGCTACGTGTTCGCGACTGTCTTCCGTGGCAAGGCTTTCCTGTACGTCGTGGCCCGGCCGATGGCCGTCGCCGGCGACCCCAAGCGGGGCCTCGCCTACGACCGGGCCTGGCGGAACTCGGCCGAATTCCGCCGCCTGGAACGGATCGGCACCGCCGCCCTCGGCTTCGTGCTGCTGGCCGAGTCGGTGCTGCGGGTCGTGCTCGCCTTCCAGTTCAACGCCGACGAGGTGATGGCCTCCAGCCTCGTCTCCCAGCTCCCGGTGATCGGCCTGTTCGTGCTGTTCATCATTGGTATCAGGGTGATTCTGGTGCCGAGGCTGACCCGCCTGGTCGAAGCGGAGATGCCGGCTCACCCGGCGTGAGCCGACTACCCGCAGAACGCCATGAGGAAGCCCGCCGCGGGGGAGCCGATGCCGGTCACGGTGTCGTAGCCCTTGCCGTTGACCAGTCCGGCGGCAGTGGCCTGCCCCTGGGTGATCAGGGTGGTGGTGGCCGGGCTGTTCCGGCTGCCCAGGGTTGTCGTGACAACAGTCGCCGGGTCGGTGCTGCCCGGGAAACGGTCGGTGATGTCGCGGAACGCCTTTGATCCGTAGAAGAGCGGGTTGGCGAATCCGAGCGGCTTTCCGTGGCGGGCCTGGATGACCAGGGCTTCCAGACCGGCGATGAGCGGCGTGGACAGACTGGTGCCCGCGTTGACGCCGGTCCGGTATTCCGGAGTGCCGCCGGGAGTGCTGGCCGGGTAGGACAGGCCGATGGCCATGCCGGTGTGGAAGTCGCCGAGCGCCGAGATGTCCGGCACTGTGCGCATGGGTTTGCCGTTGTGCGTGCTCAACGCGGGCGGGACGACTTTGCTCTGGTAGACCGGCTGCGGGATGTCGGTGCTGACCCCGCCGCCGGCTCCGCTGCGGAACGGGCCGGGCAACGCCGGAGTCCAGGTCTTGCCGTCCGCGGCGAGGTCCGAACCGGTGTCCTCCCAACCGATTTCGCCGGCGTACTCGTCGTGCGGCCCGACGGCGAGCGTGGTGCCGCCGACGCAGGTGACCCAGGCGCTGGCGCACGGGTAGTCGAGTTCAGCGGTGCCGTCGGGCTTGCCACCGCCGTCACCGGACGGGAAGTTCACCGAGATCCCTTCCACGGCGGCCTGCTGGAAGTCCTGCTCGGCGGCGTCACGCAGACCCGGCGCGGGTGCCTCGCCCGGCAGCGCGCCCATGGTGTACGAGCTGGTGAGGACGTCGGCGAGACGGTGGTCGACGATGTTGTCGATGGCGTCCAGCACCCGGTCGCCGGTCACGCTGCCGGTGCCCATCACCACGGTGACCTTGGCCTCCGGGGCCATCGCGTGCACGGCTTCGAGATCCATCGCGCCCTCGTCGTCCCCGAGGATCCGACCGTCCGCACCGTCGGCCGGGATGTCCAGGGTCAGCTGCCCGGGCGCGAAAGCCTTGTCGCCGTAGGACTGCGCGTACCTGTTGGCGTCGCTTTCGATGGTCGGCGACACGATGGACAGGATGATCGCGATCGACGTGCCCGCGCCGGCGAGCCCGCTGCCGGTGACGTGATACGCGCCGCGCAACTGCTCGGGGGAGTAGCCACAGGGCTCCCAGGCTGGCGTTTTCCCATAGGCAGCCGGCAATCCGGTCGCGGGCTTCTCGCCGTAGTACTGCGAGCAGTTGCCGGCGGTCTCGTGGGCGGCGTTGCTGTGGGCGGGGTCCAGAGTCGCCGCGTTGAGCCCGGTCACGCCCAACACCGTTGATCCGAGGTTCGCGGGCACGCTCATCGGCGTGGCCGGAGCCATGGTCGTGAGGCCATCGGTGTGGAACAAGTCGAGTCTGGTGGCGAAGGCCGTCTCGGCCTGGGCGACGGTGCCATGGACGACGACGGCGTGCGCGTCACCATCGGTCACGGCGAGGCCGGTGGACTGCAGCCAGTGGACGACGGCGTCGTGCTGCGCGGGCGAGGTGCCGTAGCGGGCGAGAGTGTCAGCGGCGCTGAGAAAATGGCCGTAATTCGCGTTGCCGGGGTCCGACACGGCGGACGCGTAGGCGGCGAGACCGGCCGGGTCACGGCCCGCGAGCAGCACGTGCGCGGTGACCTGCTGCCCGGCGGGGGCGTGCCCGACGTCCTGGCCGGTCGGCGGCACGAACGGGAGCTCGTGGCGGTCGCCGGCGAGCGCGACTCCGGAGGTGCCCGCCGTCACCGCCATCACGAGCACGGCGACCGCCAGGGTCTTCTTCGAACGCTTCAACGCCAAACCCCTTCGGTAAACGACGTGGTGGCGTCAGCGTGCTCGAAGGTTGTGAGGAAGTGATCAGCGGAATGTGAGGCCGATCGTCATCCCACCGACCTCATCCCCATTGGGGTCCGAGGCCCGGCTCCTCCTCGAACACCAGCCAGGTCCGGGTGCCGCGCACGCCCTTGACGCTCTGGATCTTCTCCAGCACCACCTCGCGCAGGGCCAGGTTGTCCGGGGCGTGCACCAGGGCCAGCACGTCGAAGTCGCCGCCGACCAGGGCCAGGTGCTCGATGTAGCGGATGCCGCGCAGCGCCTTGGCCACCGAGCGCCAGGTGTTCTGCTCGATGGTCAGCAGCACGTACGCGCTCGTGCCCAACCCTGAGCGGCGGGGCGAGACCTCCGCGGTGAAGCCGGTGATCACCTGGTCGGCCAGCAGCCGGTCCAACCGCGCGTAGGCGCTCGTGCGCGAGATGTGCACGCGCTCGGCCAGGGTCCTGATCGACATCCGGCCGTCCCGCCGCAGCTCGGCGATGATGGCCCGGTCCACGTCGTCCAGCTCGGCGGCCGAACGTCCGGCCGGCGATGGTGTGACCTGAGTCTCGATGGTCAAATGGCTCTCCAGGCGACGCTTGGGCGGAAATCTGTCACGGATCTTCCGCCAGTCTCGGACAAGGAGCTCAGAATGTCGAGAAAGCGCCTGCAAACGTCTGCCGAAGGAGGACCCCGGTGTCCGACCACATCGCCACGGACCTGCTGCCCTCGGCCACTCCCGTCCGCTACCTCGCCGAAGACGGCACCACCGTCGACGGACCCGCCGGCTACACCCAGCCCGGCGTCGAGGAGCTGCGCGAGGCCTACCGCCGGATGGTGGTGGGACGCCGCTTCGACACCCAGGCCACCGCCCTGACCAAGCAGGGCCGGCTGGCCGTCTACCCGTCCAGCCGCGGCCAGGAGGCGTGCCAGATAGCCGCCGCCATGGTGCTGCGCGAGGACGACTGGTTCTTCCCGACCTACCGCGACACGATGGCGATGGTCTCCCGGGGCCTGGACCCGGTCGAGGCTCTCGGCCTGCTGCGCGGCGACGCTCACTGCGGCTACGACCCGAACGCCACCCGCACCGCCCCGCAGTGCACCCCGCTGTCCACGCAGACGTTGCACGCCACCGGCCTGGCCTATGCCTTGCGGCGCAAGGGAACCGACAGCGCGGTGCTGGCCCTGATCGGCGACGGCGCGACCAGCGAGGGCGACTTCCACGAGGCGCTGAACTTCGCCGCGGTGTTCGAGGCGCCGGTGGTCTTCCTGGTGCAGAACAACGGGTTCGCCATCTCCGTGCCGCTGGAGAAGCAGAGCAAGGCGCCTTCCCTGGCGTACAAGGGAGTCGGTTACGGCGTGCGGGCCGAGCAGGTCGACGGCAACGACCCGGTGGCCATGCTCGCCGTGCTGCACAAGGCTTTCGAGCACGCCCGCGCCGGCCGGCCGTTCCTCGTCGAGGCGCACACGTACCGCATCGAGGCGCACACCAACGCCGACGACGCCACCCGCTACCGGGACAGCGCCGAGGTGGACCGCTGGCTGGACGCGGATCCCCTGGCCCGCCTGGACAAGCACCTGCGCCTCATCGGCGCCCTGACCGACGAGGACGTCGCCGTGGCCCAGGCCGAGGGCGAGCGGCTGGCCGCCGACCTGCGCGGCCGGATGAACGCCGAGCCGCACCTGGACCCGCTGGCGATGTTCGACCACGTGTACGCCCGGCCCACCGCGCAGCTCGTCGAGCAGCGTGACCAGCTGGCCGCCGAACTCAAGGCCCAGGAGGGCTGATGGCCGCCACCACCATGGCGCAGGCGCTCAACCGCGCGCTGCGCGACGCGATGACCGACGACGAGCGGGTGCTCGTGTTCGGCGAGGACGTCGGCCAGCTCGGTGGCGTCTTCCGCATCACCGACGGCCTGACCAGGGACTTCGGTGAGCTGCGCTGCTTCGACACGCCGCTGGCCGAGGCCGGCATCGTCGGCTTCGCGCTGGGCATGGCGATGGGCGGCTTCCGGCCCGTCGTGGAGATGCAGTTCGACGCCTTCGCCTACCCGGCGTTCGAGCAGATCACCTCGCACGTGGCCAAGCTGCGCAACCGGACCCGCGGCCACCTGTCGGTGCCGATGGTGATCCGCGTGCCCTACGCCGGCGGCATCGGTGGCGTGGAACACCATTGCGACTCCAGCGAGGCCTACTACGTGCACACCCCGGGCCTGAAGGTGGTGTCGCCGGCGACCGTCAACGACGCGTACACCTTGCTGCGCGAGGCGATCGACGACCCGGACCCGGTTGTCTTCATGGAGCCCAAGAAGCTGTACTGGTCCAAAGAGGACATTGAGCTGCGGCGGATCGACGAGCCGCTGGGGCATGCCGCGATTCGCCGGCACGGCAAGGATGTCACCCTCGTCGCCTACGGTCCGTCGGTGCCGGTGGCCATGCAGGCCGCCGCGGCCGCTGCCGAGGACGGCGTCGAGCTGGAGGTCGTCGACCTGCGGTCGCTGGTGCCGTTCGACGACGACACCGTGATGCGGTCGGTGCGCCGGACCGGGCGCTGCGTGGTCGTGCAGGAGGCCTCCGGCTTCGCCGGGTTCGGGGCCGAGATCGTGGCCCGGATCCAGGAGCGCTGCTTCCACTCGCTGGCCGCGCCGGTGATCCGGGTGGCCGGCTTCGACATCCCCTATCCGCCGCCGATGCTGGAGCACTCGCACCTGCCCAGCGTGGACCGGGTGCTGGACGCCGTGGACCGGCTCCAGTTCGACGACGAGCCCGACCACCGGTATCTCACGGGGGCCCACTCATGACCGCCGACACACTCTTTGCCGTGGAGGCGGAATCATGACCGCCGACACACTCTCTGCCGTGGAGGCGGAATCATGACCGTGGAACAGTTGTTCCGGCTGCCCGACCTGGGGGAGGGGCTGACCGAGGCCGAGGTCCTGGGCTGGAAGGTGGCCGTCGGCGACACCGTGCACGTGGACCAGGTGGTGATCGAGGTGGAGACGGCCAAGGCGGCCGTCGAGGTGCCGGTGCCGTTCGAGGGCACCGTGCTGAAGCTGTTCGCCGAGGCCGGTTCCGTGGTGTCGGTGGGGGAGCCGCTGATCGCCGTCGGCGCGGCCGCTGCCTCCTCGTCGGAGGAGACCGGCGGCTCCGGCAACGTGCTGATCGGCTACGGCACCAAGGAGGAGCAGCCGCGGACCCGTCGCCGCCGGTCCAAGGCCACCGCGGCCACCGCTGCCGTGGCCGTCGCGGTCGCCGAGCCCGCCGTCACGCAGGCGCCGCGGGTGATCTCCCCACTGGTCCGGAAACTGGCCCGGGACAACGGGATTGACCTCGCGGCGGTCAAGCCGACCGGCCCGGACTCGATCATCCTGCGCAAGGACGTCGAGGCCGCCGTGGCCAAGCCCGCGCCGGCCGTCGACGGCGAGCGGATCCCGCTGCGCGGCATGCGCCGGGCCATCGCCGAGAAGCTTTCCCGCAGCCGCAGCGAGATTCCTGACGCCACCACGTGGGTCGACGTCGACGCCACCGGTCTGATGGAGGCCCGCAAGGTCATCGGCGTCGGCGTGCTGGCTCTGATGGCCCGCATCTGCGTGGCCGGGCTGGCCCGGTATCCCGAGCTCAATTCCACTGTGGACACCGAACGGCAGGAGATCGTCCGGCTCCGGAGCGTGAATCTGGGCTTCGCCGTGCAGTCCGATCGCGGGCTCGTCGTCCCCGTCGTTCGCGGCGCCGACCGGCTCACCACTTCTGCGCTGGCCGCCGAGCTCACCCGCCTCACCGAGCTCGCCCGAGCCGGCGGCCTCGGCCCCGAGGACATGACCGGCGGCACCTTCACCCTCAACAACTACGGTGTGTTCGGCGTCGACGGCTCCACCCCGATCATCAACCATCCCGAGGCCGGTCTGCTCGGCGTCGGCCGCATCGTCGACAAGCCCTGGGCCGTCGACGGCCAGCTCGCCGTGCGCAAGGTGACCCAGCTGTCCTTCACCTTCGACCACCGGGTCTGCGACGGCGGCGTGGCCGGCGGCTTCCTCCGCTACGTCGCCGACTGCGTCGAACGCCCCCTGGTCCTGCTACAGGGCCTCTAACCGGCGCTGTGCATGACCTCCAGCCCGGTCATGAGAATGCCCAGGATCAGTGCGATGACCGACAGGATCACCCCCACCGCCGCCGTCGGCTTGCCCTTGCGGTTCCCGACCAGGCCCACGATCCCCAGCACCAGCCCGCCCACCCCGAACGGGATCGGCAGGTAGTGCCGCCCGGGATCGAGATTGATCGGGAGCAGCCACACGACGCTCCCGACGAGGCCGAGGAGCAAGGACACCACCGCCAGGCCCGGCCCAGTCGCCGGGCCTGCGGGCCGTGGCGCGCCGGAGAATCCGGGAGCGGGGGCGGACCAGGGCTGCTGGACATAAGGCTGCGGCGGCATCGGGGCTTGCTGAGGGAACTGGCCGGGTTGGGCAACCGGGCCCTGCGGCGGAACCTGAGCCTGCGACGCTGCCGCGCCGGGGTCCTGCTGAGCTAAGTCGCCGGTGGGCGGTGTGCTCGGGCTCTGGCCGGTCGAGTCGGGCTGCGACTCCTGGGTCATTGGGACTCCCTCGCTGGCAGGACAGCTTCGGCGACAAACCTAGGCCAAATCACGCATCGAGACCGGGCCGACCGTCCTTTTGTCGCACACGCGCCACGACGGACCGGGATGATGGTTTCGGCGGGTGAGCGAAGGGTCGGCTACTGTCATCCCGCTGTTCGCCGGTACCGGCCTGGTGGCGTGCCGTGGATGCGTTTGAATGCCGTGGCGAAGGCGAATTCCGACGAGTAGCCGACCTCGGCGGCGATGCTGTGTAGCGATGCGGTGGTGTCGCGCAGCAGGCGGGCCGCGGTGGTCATGCGCCACCAGGTGACGTACGTCAGCGGCGGTTGCCCGACCAGGGCGGTGAACCGGCGGGCGAACGGCGCTCGGGACAGTCCGGCCTTGGCGGCGAGACCGGCCACGGTCCACGGATACGTGGTGTCACGGTGAATCGCGTGCAGAGCGGCGGCGACCGGTGGGTCGTTCAGCGCCGCGGCCCAGCCGTCGGGGGCGTTGTCCGGCTGCTGCTGGATCCACGTGCGTAGGACGTACACCAGCAGGGTGTCCAGCAATCCGGGGATCACGGCGTCCGAGCCGAGGCCCGGCTCGGCCAACTCGGCGCCGAGCAGCTCCACCGCGGTTCGCAGCCGCGGGTGCTGGCCGGCGTCGGCGGGCAGGTGGACGATCTCCGGCAGGCTCAGCAGCAACGGATGGGCCCGTGCCGGATCAAGTTGGTACGCGCCACAGAGGACGATGGTGTCCGCCGGCTCGACGGGTTCGGCGTGGTGCCGGGCGAACCGCGGATCGCAGGGCTCCGCGGGCACCGCGGTCGTCGGACTGTCGGCCAGCGCGTGCCCGCCTCCATGGGGCAGCAGGACGACATCGCCCGCTCGCAACGGGATCGGGTCGGCCGAGACGGGAACGAGCCAGCAACTGCCCCGCAGCACCACCTGGAAGCCGGATGCCCCGGGCACCGGTCCGAACCACTGCCCCCAGGGCGCACGCCCGGCGACCCGGGCCGACCGCGGTTGGCCGGTCCGCATCACGCCGATCACGTCGCTGAGCATGTCCACCCGGCCACCCTAGTCGCGCCGACGAGACGATCAAGTAGGAAATCGGGACTCAGCCGCATGGATCGTCTCGCACGGTCGTCGTAGGTTCGCGACATGAAGATCGCTCGATTCCACCGCCACGGTGACGCGTCGGTCATCCGCCACGACGACGTCGAGGTTCCGCGGCCGGGACCGGACGAGGTGTTGCTCAAGGTCGCGGCCACCTCGTTCAACCCGACCGAGGCGGCTCTGCGCGCCGGGCTCCTGCGGGAGATCACGCCGGTGTCGCTGCCGTACGCCCTGGGGTGGGATGTGGCGGGCATCGTCGTGGCGACCGGTGCCGAGGTGAGCGTGCCCGCGGTCGGCGATCATGTCATCGGCTGGCTCGACGGCGGCGCCGCGGCCCAGTACGCCACGGCGCCGGCGCATCTGCTGGCACCCGCACCCACCAGGATTCCGCTCGCCGACGCCGCTGCCCTGCCGCTGGCGGGACTGACCGCGTGGCAGGCGGTCTTCGACCATGCTCGCGTCGTCGAAGGACAGCGCGTGCTGGTCAACGGGGCCGGCGGAGGCATCGGTGGGTTCGCCGTCCGCCTGGCCAAGCACGCCGGGGCGCAGGTCATCGCCACCGCCGGCCCGCGCAGCGCCGACCGGGTTCGCCGGCAGGGCGCGGACCACATCATCGACTACACCACCACCGCTGTCGGCCTGGCCGTGCGCGACCCCGTCGACACGATCATCAATCTGGTGTCGGTCGGCCGTCCGCAGGCCGAGGAACTCATCGCGCTGGTGCGTCCCGGTGGCGTCATCGTGTCGGCCACCACCCCGATTCCGCCGGCGTCCGACACCCGGATCACCGCGACGCACTTCGTCACCCGCAGGGACACCGCCCAACTCGCCGCCCTGACGGCACTCGTCGACAAGGGCGTGGTCGATGTCGAGGTGACCCGGTCCTATCCGCTCGCCGAACTCGCCGACGTCCACCGACTCGGCGAGGCCGGCGACCTCCACGGCAAGGTCACGATTGTGCCCTGACCGAACGCGCGGTTATGCCGCCGACCCGAACTGCTTTATGCCCGCCAAACAAGCGCGGATGATATTTGCTGGTGCGAATAAATGATTCACGTGAAAAAGGCGGCGGAGTGAACTCCGCCGCCTTGCGCCTACTGGTGGACAATCACCGGCCCAGCGGTCCGGGCGGGCCGTCGCCGCGCTGACCGGGGCCGCCGCGGCCACGGCGGCGCAGGTAACGCTCGAAGTCGGCGGCGATGGCGTCGCCGCTGGTCTCGCTGAGCTGGTTGTCGGCGTCGGCGTCGCCGCGCTCCTCGAGGGCCCGCACGTAGTTGCGCACGTCCTCGTCCTCCTCAGCCATCTCGGTGACGGTCTGCTCCCACTCCTCGGCCTGCTCCGGCAGCGCCCCGAGCGGCACCTCGATGTCCAGGGCCTCCTCGACGCGGTGCAGCAGGGCCAGGGTGGCCTTGGGGGCGGGCGGCTGCGAGACGTAGTGCGGCACGGCGGCCCAGAACGAGATGGCCGGCACGCCGGCCTGCACGCAGGCGTCCTGGAACACGCCGACGATGCCGGTGGCACCCTCGTACCGGGAGCTCTCCAGGCCGAACTTGGCCGCCGAGTTGGCGTCGTAGGCCATGCCGGTGACCGGCACGGGGCGGGTGTGCGGGGTGTCCATCAGCATCGCCCCGAGCGTCACGACGGTGGTCACGCCCAGCTGCTCGACGTAGCCGATGAGCTCGGCGCAGAACTTGCGCCAGCGCATGTTCGGCTCGATGCCGTGCACGAGCACCACGTCCACCGAGGACCCCGGCGGGCGGCACACCGACAGCCGGGTGGTCGGCCACTCGATCCGCCGTGTGATGCCCTCGACCATCCGGACCGTTGGTCGCGTGACCTGGAAGTCGTAGTAGTCGTCGGGGTCGAGTTCGGCGAGGGGAGTGGCGTCCCAGGTGAGTTCGAGGTGCTCGATCGCGGTGCTGGCGGCGTCGCCGGCGTCGTTCCACCCTTCGAAAGCGGCGACGAGGACGGGGTCGACGAGCTGACGCTGCTCGGCCGAGGCGTCCTCTGGGTTCAGGTCCGGATCGGTCACCGGCCCAGCCTACGACCCAGCCCCGACCGAACTCGTTCGGTGCACCTCATAACTGCCCGCGCGTCGCGACGGCCGGGGATGTGGCGCTGGCCGCACCGGGTCCGCGAACGGCTGGTCGGCGCCCCTGGCTCGGTTACCGTTGGCGCACTGACTCCGACAGGCGGGAGAAACCGGTGCGCAGGCCGGCGGCGGTGCTGTTCGACATGGACGGCACCCTGATCGACTCCGAGAAGGTCTGGGACGTCTCGCTGGCCGACCTGGCCACCCACCTGGGCGGGGCGCTCACGCCCGAGACCAGGGCGGAGATGATCGGGTCCAACATGGACCGCACCATGGTGCTGATGTTCGAGGACCTGGGGCTGTCCCTGGAGCCGGTGGCCATGGACGAGGCCGGCCGATTTCTCACCAAGCGAACAGAGGAGCTGTTCCACGACGGCCTGCCGTGGCGGCCGGGGGCGGCCGAACTGCTCGCGGCGGTGCGGGCGGCGGGCGTGCCGACGGCGCTGGTCACCTCGACCGAGCGGGCGCTGACCGAGATCGCCCTGGACACGATCGGCCGTGACTTCTTCGACGTGACCATCTGCGGCGACGAGGTGGACGGCCGGAACAAGCCGCTGCCCGAGCCCTATCTGAAGGCGGCCCGGCTGCTGGGCGTGGACCCGGCCGACTGCGTGGCGGTGGAGGACTCGCCGACCGGGTCGGCCTCGGCGGCGGCCGCCGGCTGCACGGTGCTGGTCGTGCCGTGCGACGTGGACGTGCCGATCGGGCCGGGCATGGTGCACCGGGAGACGCTGGTCGGCGCGGACGTGCCGGCGCTGCGGGCACTGTTGTCCTGACTAATCGCCCCTACGACTGGTATGTCGCCCGGCCGACTGGCATTCTGGCTGGCACTACCGGGGACGAGATGGGCGCCGCGGGCCACCGCGGCCCGCGGCGCCTGATTTCTTTTACCGGCCTATTATGCGAAACGAGACCGGATCGTTTTGCGGTGTGGCGTACGTGACCGTGTCGGACCGGGTTGGCGAATTGCCTTACCGATCAGTAGCGGATGTCCTTGTGGGAACGTCTCTTTCCCGAGGACAGGAGTCGCCACTGTGAGGGCGTCCATTCGCACCAGCGCTCCCGCGCGCCATGCCGCCATGCTCGGCATCGGCGTGTACCGGCCCCGGCTGGTCGTGGACAACGACGAGGTGGCCGGGCTCATCGACTCGTCCGACGAATGGATCCGCACGCGCTCGGGAATCGAGCGCAGACGCTGGGCCGGCGAGGACGAGACTATCGTCGAGATGGCCACGGCGGCGGCCGCCATGGCGATCGAGCGCAGCGGCGTCGACCCGGCCGGGATCGGCTGCGTGCTGCTGGCCACCATCTCCAACCTCAAGCAGACGCCGGCCGCGGCCAGCGAGGTCGCCACCCGGGTCGGCGCGGTCAACGCCGGCGCGATGGACATCTCGGCCGCCTGCGCGGGCTTCTGCTACGGCCTGGCGCTGGCCGGGGACATCGTGCGCGGCGGCAGCGCCGAGACCGTGCTGGTGATCGGCGTGGAGCGGATGACCGACCTGATCGACCACCGGGACCGGGGCACCGCGTTCCTGTTCGCCGACGGGGCCGGCGCGGCGGTCGTCGGTCGCAGCGAGGAGCCGGGCATCGGCCCGGTGGTGTGGGGCAGCGACGGCACCCAGGGCGAGCTGATCAGCCAGGACCACAGCTGGCTGGACTGGCGGGACCAGCTGGCCAAGGACCCGTCGACCGAGGCGCCGGCGCTGCGCATGAACGGCCAGCCGGTGTTCCGCTGGGCGACCGTGGAGATGGCCAAGGTGGCCCGCCGCACGCTGGAGGCGGCCGGCGTGGACGTGGCCGATCTCGGCGCGTTCATCCCGCACCAGGCCAATGACCGGATCACCCAGGCACTGGCCAAGTCGCTGCGGCTGCCGCCGACGGTGGCCGTCGCCCGGGATGTGGTGGAGCAGGGCAACACTTCCGCCGCGTCAGTGCCGCTGGCCATGGAGGCGCTGCTGTCCTCGGGCGAGGCCCGCAGCGGCGACACCGCCCTGTTGCTGGGCTTCGGCGCCGGACTGAGCTTCGCCGGCCAGGTGGTCGTGCTTCCCTAGCTTGTTGCATATGAGTTGCAGTTAGCGTTCAAGTGAACTGATCAGGTTCTCCACGCGAAGTGATCTGGTGACCCGACTCGCGCCAGTTCGCCCCTTCTGTCTGGAGAACCGGATCATGACAAGTCTTTCCCCACTGTCGCGCCGCCGCCTGTTCCGCGGCGCGCTGGCCGTCGGCGCCGCCGGCGTGGTCGGCGGTGTCGCCGTCGAGGCGTTCACCACGGGCGCGTCGGCGCAGACCGAACAGTCGGCACAGGCCGCCGGCGAGCCCGTGGTGGCGCACGTCCGGGACGTCGCGTCGGGGGACATCGACATCTTCGTCGGCACCCGGGTGGTCCGGCTCAAAGACCCGCAACTGGCCGCCCGCCTGGCCCAGGCCGCCCGCTGACGAGGAGAGACCGTTCCGTGTCATCGCATCGCGAAGCCCCCGAGATCTCCCAGGACCCGGTCGCCGACTCCGCGGACCTGTACGCGTTCGTCAGCCCCGACGTGCCCAACACCGTCACGCTGATCGCCAACTACGTGCCGCTGCAGTCGCCGGCCGCCGGCCCGAACTTCTTCGAGTTCGGCGAGGACGTGCTGTACGAGATCAACATCGACAACGACGGCGACGGCCGGCCGAACGTGACCTACCAGTTCCGGTTCAAGACCGTGCTGGGCAACAACAACACGTTCCTCTACAACACCGGGCCGATCCAGTCGCTGGACTCGCCCAACTGGAACCGCAAGCAGTTCTACGACGTCGCCCGGGTCGTGCACAGCGGCAACCAGGCCACGGCCCAGACCGTCGGCCACAACCTGGCCAGCCCGCCGTGCAACATCGGCCCGCTGTCCACGCCGAACTACGGCAAGCTGGCCGCCGACGCCGTGCACGACCTCGGCGGCGGCCGCAAGGTGTTCGCCGGGCAGCGCTCCGACGGCTTCTACGTGGACCTCGGCTCGATCTTCGACCTCGGCCGGCTGCGCCCGTTCGACGGCGCCCACAACAACTTCGGGCTGGCCAAGCTGGTCAACTCCGGCGGCGTCAACGCCACCAAGGACCTCAACGTGCACACCATCGCGCTACAGGTGCCGATCTCCGACCTGACCCGTGGCGGCGGCAACAGCAAGGACGTCAACAACCCGGCCGCCGTCATCGGGGTGTGGACCGCCGCCAGCCGCCAGCAGGTCAAGCTGTGGGACGACATCAAGCGCAAGCACGAGTGGTCCGGGCCGTGGACCCAGGTGTCCCG
This sequence comes from Kutzneria sp. CA-103260, assembly GCF_018263855.1. Taxonomy (GTDB): domain Bacteria; phylum Actinomycetota; class Actinomycetes; order Mycobacteriales; family Pseudonocardiaceae; genus Kutzneria. Next base: position 1,185,779 of record NZ_CP073318.1, read on the forward strand.
GCTGGGCAACCCGCTGGTCAACGAGGTGCTGATTCCCATGTCCCGCAAGGACGAGTGGAACCGCTCGCAGCCCGCCGACGACAAGAACTTCGCCCAGTTCGTGACCAAGCCCGAGCTGGCCGGCCTGCTGCCGGTGCTCTATCCCGGCGCGTTCCCCAACCTGGACGCGCTGAACAAGGCCGGCAAGTCCCGCGACGACCTGGCCGCCGTGCTGCTGACCGGGCTTCCCTCCGGTGTGGTCAACGGCTTCCAGAACAACACCGGGCAGGTGCAGGCCGACATGCTGCGGCTGAACACCGCCGTGCCGCCGGCCCAGAAGCCCAACATCCTCGGTGTGGTCGGCGGCGACCTGGCTGGCTTCCCCAACGGGCGGCGGGTCTACGACGACGTGGTGTCGGTCGAGTTGCGGGCCATCGCCGGCGTCACGTTCAGCCTCATCGACAAGACGTTCAAGCCCGACGCCGTGGCCGGCCAGCTCACCGACGGCCTCACCCCGGCCAACCTGGACATCCCGTTCATGCCGCACTTCCCGTACCTCGGACTGCCGCACGACGGCTTCGACACGCCGGCCAAGTAGGAGGATTCCGTTGTCCGACAGCCTGGTCCTCGACATCGGCGGCGACATCGGCGCGCTGGTCATCCACACCGGACCCGAACTCGACCACGCCGAGATCGAACTCAGTCCGGTCGGCTCCGACCACCAGCGGTTCCACAACCAGGTGCACCCCCGGCACTTACCCGACGGTGTGCGGCACAACGCCGTCTTCCCGAGAGTGCGCGCCGGCGAGTACACGATCTGGCGCGACCACTCGACAGTCCACGGCACCGTCCACATCCAGGGCGGCCACGTAGCCGAATACACCTGGTGATCCCGCGAGTCCCGCTCTCAGGCAGTCATGAACTCAACACATGGTTGCCCGAGAGCGGGACTCGCGGGGGTTCTAGGCGGCGAAGAGGGCGTGGACGGCGGCGGCCCCCGTCTCCGACGCGCGGCGGAGACGGGGGATGTTCGTGGTCAGACCGCTGACGCCACAGTCGGTGGTCGGCCGCACGGCCAGCAAACCCTTGCCGGTCAACAACTCCATGGCGCTGGCGTGCTTCTCGGCCCGGCGGCGCAGGGCCTGCGCGACCACCGGGTCCAAGCCGAGCGCCACCACGGACATCAACGGATGCTCGCCGCCTTTGGGGGATTTCTCATTGGGGGCACGGGAAAGAAGCACCAGCACATGGGTGGCGTCCCCCTCCAACGCCCGCTCGACGGCGATCGGCTCGGCCACGGAGCCGTCGATCCACTGCGCGCCCCGCAACGACACCGCAGGTCCACACAGGAACGGCACGCAGGAGGTGGCCCGCAACGCGGCCCGCCAATCGTCGGCGCAAGCCAGGTCGGACAGCTCTTCGGCGGCACCGGTGTCCAGCCGGGTGGCGACCGTCCGCACCGGGATGTCGGAGCTGGCCAGCAATTCGTAGTTCAGGGGTTTGGTCTTCTCCAGGACGTGGTCGACGACGTAGTCGAGGCTGATCAGCGGCCCACGGCCGGTCAGGGCCCGGCGGTAGTTGATGAAGTCGCGGGAAGCCAGGTCCTCGTAGTACACGGCACCGGCCTCGGACCCCTTGCCGACGGCGAGCGCCACAGCGGAGAAGGCGCCGGCGGAGGTTCCGTAGACGACGTCGAAGGCGTCACGGAGGTCGAGCGCTTCCAACGCGGAGACCATGCCACCGGCGTAGACGCCCCGCATGCCGCCGCCCTCGACGACAAGCGCGACCCGGAGACCGTCCTTGCGCCGCCCGGGCCTGCTGCCGGCGGCCCGACGGGCCTTCACGACGTCCAACACGTCCAGGTCGCCGTGCACGAAGTCCACACGCCCGCCTCTCAGGCGGCGCTGACCGCCTGCTCCGCCAGCAGGTCCCGGACCGCCCGAGCCGCCGCACGTCCTGCCCTAGTCGCGCCCACGGTACTAGCCGAGGGCCCGTACCCGATCAGGTGAATCCTGGGGTCGACCACGACCTTGGTGCCGTCCATCAGGATCCCGCCACCGGGAGCGCGCAGGTGCAATGGCGCAAGGTGGTCCAGAGCCGCGCGGAAGCCGGTCGCCCACAGGATGACGTCGGCCTGCACGTGCCGTCCGTCGTTCCACTCCACGCCGTCCGGCACGACCCGGTCGAACATCGGCAGCCGCTCCATCACGCCCCGCGCCCGCGCCTCGGCGACGTCCGGAGTGACACCCAATCCGGTTACACCAACCACACTGATGGGTGGCAATCCGGCGCGGACGCGCTCATCCACCAGCGCCACCGCCGCCCGGCCGTCCTGCTCCCGGAACGGGCCCTCCCGCCACACCGGCGGCCGCCGGGTCACCCACGTCGTGTCCGCGGCCACCAGCGAGATCTCGGCCAGCGCCTGCGTCGCCGACGCCCCGCCGCCGACCACCACCACGCGCCGGCCGGCCAACTCCTCTGGCCCCTGGTAGTCGGCGGTGTGCAGCTGCCTGCCCCGGAAGGAACGCTGTCCCGCGTAGTACGGCCAGAACGGCCGCTCCCACGTCCCCGTCGCGTTCACCACCGCCCGCGCCACCCACTCACCCCGGTCGGTGACGACGAACAGCCGGCCGTCGCCGTTCTCCCGTACGGACATCACACGAACGGGTCGTTTCACCGGCAGCGCGTTCTGACGTTCGAAGGCCGCGAAGTACTCCGACACCACCTCGGACGCCGGTCGCGACGCGTCCGGCTTGCCCAGCGGCATGTCCGGCAGGTCGTGGATGCCGTGCACCTTGCCCAGCCGCAGCGACGGCCAGCGGTGCTGCCACGCCCCGCCCGGTTCGGGCGCGCCGTCCAACACGACGTGCTCCACGCCGTAGTGGCGCAGGAAGTAGCTGGCCGACAGCCCCGCCTGGCCGGCCCCGATCACCACGGTGTCGATTTCTTCTTTGGCTCGCACGCCCACGTTCGTTGAAACGGCTGGCGCGATCAGGTCCTTCCACGTCGGCTGTCGGATTGCTCACAGCCAGGGTTGCCGCCAGGCGTCGGCCCGCTGAACGCCCACCCCCGCGTAGGACCAGGCCGTGCGGGGGATGGGAGGATCAGCTCCCGTGAAGACGTTCGACGAGCTGTTCGCGGAGCTGACCGACCGCAAGAAGACCCGGCCCGCCGGCTCGGGCACAGTGGCGGCGCTGGACGACGGCATCCATGCCCAGGGCAAGAAGGTCCTGGAGGAGGCGGGCGAGGTCTGGATCGCCGCCGAGCATGAGTCCGACGAGCGGCTGGCCGAGGAGATATCCCAGTTGCTCTACCGCGTCCAGGTGTTGATGCTGGGCCGCGACCTGACCCTCGACGACGTCTACCGTCACCTATGAGCGACACCGGGAGTAAGCAGATGCTGCGCGTCGCGGTGCCCAACAAGGGCGCCCTTGCCGAGAAGTCCGCCGAGATGCTGGCCGAGGCGGGTTATCGGGGACGCCATGAGTCCCGCGACCTGACCGTGCTCGACCTGGCCAACGACGTCGAGTTCTTCTTCCTGCGCCCCAAGGACATCGCCATCTACGTCGGGTCCGGCCAGCTGGACCTGGGCATCACCGGCCTCGACCTGGCGCGCGACTCCGGCGCCGGCGTCGAGCCGACGCTGGAGCTGGGTTTCGGCGGCTCGAACTTCCGCTACGCCGGCCCGGCCGGCCGCGACTGGAAGGTCGAGGACATCCAGGGCATGCGGCTGGCCACCGCCTACCCGCGGCTGGTGGTCGACGACCTGAGCCGGCGCGGCATCGAGGCGGACGTGATCCGGCTCGACGGCGCCGTCGAGATCTCCGTGCAGCTCGGCGTGGCCGACGTCATCGCCGACGTGGTCGGCTCCGGCCGCACGCTGCGCCAGCACAACCTGGTGGCCTTCGGTGACGTGATCTGCAAGTCCGAGGCGATCCTGGTGCAGCGCGAGGGCTCGGAGCTCACGCCGGCCAAGGCGCAGCTCACCGCCCGGCTGCGCGGTGTGGTGCTGGCCCAGCAGTACCTGATGCTGGACTACGACTGCCCGAAGGCGCTGCTGGAGCAGGCGCTGAAGACCACGCCGGGCCTCGAGTCGCCGACGGTCGCCCCGCTGGCCGACGAGAACTGGGCCGCGGTGCGGGCAATGGTGCAGCGCAAGGAAGCCAACAACATCATGGACGAGCTGTCGGCCCTGGGCGCCAAGGCCATCCTGGCCTCGGACATCCGCTCGTGCCGGCTCTGAACGCCTTGAGGTGCTGACCGCGTTCGTGCCCATCTGGGCGCTGACCGTGCTCGGCTACCTCGTGGGCCGGTCCGGCGTGCTCGGCGATCGTGCCGAGCTGGTGCTGGGCCGGCTCGTGTTCCACGTCGCGATGCCGGCCGTCCTGTTCACCACGCTGAGCAGGACGCCGGTGTCCCGGCTGCTGTCGCCGGCCATCGCCGTGTTCGCCGTCGGCACCCTGGTCGTCGGCATCGGCGCGCTGGCCGCCAGCCGGTGGCTGTTCGGCCGTGGCCTCGCCGACCAGTCGATCAGCGCCATGGCCGCCTGCTACGTCAACTCGGCCAATCTCGGCGTGCCGGTGGCGATCTCCGTGCTCGGCGACGCCTCGTTCATCGTCACCGTGCTGCTGTTCCAGGTGCTGCTGGTGACGCCGGTCGTGCTCACCCTGGTCGAGCTGGACGTCCGTGGGGCGCAAGGCAACCGCTGGCGTGAACTGCTCACCCTGCCCGTGCGCAACCCGATCATCGCCGCGTCCGCGCTGGGTGTGGTGGTGAGCGCCCTCGGCTGGCACCTGCCCGACCTGCTGAACGGTCCGCTGACGCAGCTCGGGACCGCTGCCGTGCCGATCGCCCTGCTCGTGCTGGGCATGTCCCTGTACAGCCGCGAACGTCGTGAGGCCGCCAACCGGCGTGAGCTGTGGGTGACCGTGCTGCTCAAGGCCGTCGCCCAGCCGCTGGTGGCCTACCTCGCCGGCGAGGCCCTGGGCCTGGACGGGCATCTGCTGCTGGCCGTCGTGTTGTGCTCGGCGCTGCCGACCGCGCAGAACGTGTTCGTCTACGCCCACCAGTACGCGCTGGACACCCGCCTGCCGCGCAACGCCGTGCTGCTGTCCACCGTGCTGTCCATGGTCACCCTGTCCGGTCTGACCGCCCTGATGCGCGCCTAGCCTTCCAGTGCCGCGATCGCTTCCGGCACCGTCGCGTGCATGCGGAAGGCCGGCATCAGGCCGCTGACCTGCAACGGCCGCAGCACCGCGCGCTGCTCGCCGACCAGCCGGAGATCCACCCCCGAGTCGTTGGCCCGGTCCCGGGCCATCAGCAGCACACGCAGGCCGGTCGAGCCGAGGAAGCTGACCCGGTCCAGGTCCACGATCACCGCCGGCGCCCCGCTGCCCACCGCCTGCCCCAGTTCGGCCTCGGCCACCGAGGCCGTTGACAGGTCCAGCTCGCCGCTGACGTGCACGATCATGGTGTCGCCGGCCGGCTCGGTGTGCACCGTGATCAGGTCGAAGTCCTCCGCGGACATGCGCGCTCCCTTCGCCTGGCAACCCCGAGTGACCAGGCGTGCGGGTCGGGTGATGCCAAGCCTAGTCCGCTCGGTCCAGCGCGGTTTCCACCCCCGGGTCCGGCTCCGGCCAGCCCGGGTACGGCGGCGGCGTGCCGCCGAACTCCGGGCACAGCGCCTTGTGGTCGCACCAGTCGCACAGCCGGCTCCGGTTCGGCCGGAAGTCGCCCGTCTTGCCGGCCTTGAGAATGGCGTTCCAGATCGCCTCCAGCGTGCGCTCGAACCGCCGCAGCTCCGCCTCGTCCGGCTGGTAGGCCAGGTTCTGCCGGTCCGACAGGTACATCAGCAGCAGCTGGCGGGGCACCACACCGCGCAGCCGCCACAGCACCAGGGCGTAGAACTTCATCTGGAACATCGCCTTGGCCTCGCCGATCTCCCGCGGCGCCGCCCCCGTCTTGTAGTCGACGACCCGGATCTCCCCGGTCGGCGCCACGTCCAGCCGGTCGATGTAGCCGCGCAGCAGCATGCCCGACGGCAGCTCCGCCTCCACCAGCAGCTCACACGCCTCCGGCTCCAGCCGGCGCGGATCCTCCAGGCCGAAGTAGCCGGTCAGCATGCCCTCGGCCGAGGCCAGCCACTCCGCCAGGTCCTCGTCCCGCTCGAACAGCTCCGCCAGTTCCGCGCGCTCGCTCAGCAGGTCCTGCCAGGCCGGTCCCAGCAGCTCCTTGGCGGTGTCCGGCACCCGCTCGCTGGCCGGCAGCCCGAACAGCCGCTCCAGCACCGAGTGCACCACCGTGCCGCGGATCTGCGCCCTGGTCGGCTTCTCCGGCAGCCGGTCGACCGCCCGGAACCGGTAGAGCAGCGGGCACTGCTTGAAATCGCTGGCCCGTGAGGGGGACAGCGCCGGCCTGCGCACGACCTTCTCCATACTCGAAACGCTACCCAGCCACTCTGACAGTTCTGATGCGGCCCGTGCCCTCGCCGTCGAACACCACCCGAATGCCGCCCCTCCTTTTGCCACATGTGGTCCACATTCGACTCCTGAACGCGAATGTGGACCACATGTGGCAAAAGGAGGGGGAGGGGAGGGGCCACCGACAGCTTCCGCTGAAGATGTCGTCACGACGGCCCCACACCGGAGGCCCTACCCTGCTCGTATGGCCACCACCAGCTGGATCCGACCGGGAGACCCCGACGGTGGCCTTCGGCTGTTCCGGGTCGGGAATGTGCCGGTGTTGCTGGCCCCGTCCTGGTGGATCGGGTCGATCGTGGTCACGGCGCTGTACGCGTCGATGATCGGCCAGCTGATGCCGGGCCTCGGCACGCTGGGCGCGCTGGTGCTGGCGGCCAGCTTCGCGATCCTGCTGGGGGCCTCGGTGCTGGCCCACGAGCTGGGCCACTGCGTGGTGGCCCTGCGCTACGGCCTGCCGGTCAGGCGCCTGCGGCTGTTCCTGCTGGGCGGCATCTCGGAGGTGGGCCGCTCGCCGGCGAAGCCGGCCCAGGAGGGCCTGATCGCGGCGGCGGGGCCGGCGGTGTCGGTCGTGCTGGCCCTGGTGTTCGGGGCGACGCTGTTCGTGGTGCCGGAGGGTGGCCCGATCTGGCTCCTGCTGCTGGAGACGACGCTGGCCAACGCGGCGGTGGCGGTGTTCAACCTGCTGCCTGGCCTGCCGCTGGACGGCGGCCGGATGCTGCGGGCGGCGGTCTGGGGCATGACGGGCAAGCGCGGCACGGGGACCCGGATGGCGGTGGTGGGCGGCGGCGTCGTGGCGGGCCTGCTGCTGCTGTGGGCCCTGTTGCGACTGGTGCAGGGCACGCAGGACCGCTGGCTGTGGCTCGGCGTGTGCGCGGTGACGGCCTGGTTCGTGATCGCGGGAGCCCGCAGCGAGCTGGTGTCGGAGCTGCAGCGCAGCTGGCCGGAGGGGGTCACCCTGGCCGACCTGGTGCGCCCGGTGCTGCAACTGCCGGCGGAGAGCCCGGTGGCGGACGCGCTGGCGGCGGCGGCCGGTCGGGGAGTGGTGCTGGTCCGCGCCGACGGCGTGGCAGCGGGGTTGTTGGACGAGGACGCGGCGCGGCGGGTGGCGGAGCAGTCGCCGCTGACGCCGGCGGAGGTGGCGGCGGAGCCGATCCGGCCGGAGACGGTGCTGCTGGACTCGGATCCGAACGACGAGATCGCCGAGCGGGTCCGCACCACGGCGGCCTGGCAGTTCCTGGTGGTGGACGCCGAGGGCCGGCCCGCGGGCGTGCTGCGCCGGCAGGACCTCAGGGCCGCCTCCACGGGCCGCAATCTGGGTTGAGAGGATAGGCCGCAGATCAATCCGCTGGCACCCCGCGGATCCGCGCCGGCGTCTGGACCGCGGCACGGTGTCGATCGAGTCTTTTCATCGATCGACACCGTGCAAGGGAAGACGCCGGCTTAATGGCGGATCCGCCCGCCGCGGAACGCGGCGAAAGGGACACAGTGAGCGTGAGCGGGCCTTTCCAGGCCGGAGACCGGGTGCAGCTGACCGACTCGAAGGGTCGGCACTACACGATCGTCCTCGAACCCGGCAAGGAGTACCACACGCACCGCGGCGCCCTCGCGCACGACGACCTGATCGGCAAGCCGGAGGGCTCGCTGATCACGTCCGCGGCCAACACCTCGTACCTGGCCATGCGCCCGCTGCTGCCGGACTACGTGCTGTCGATGCCCCGCGGCGCCCAGGTGATCTACCCGAAGGACGCGGCCCAGATCGTGATGTGGGGCGACGTCTTCCCGGGGGCCCGCGTGCTTGAGGCCGGGGCCGGCTCGGGGGCGCTGACCTGCTCGCTGCTGCGCGCGGTCGGCGACCAGGGCAAGGTCATCTCCTACGAGGTGCGCCAGGACCACGCCGACCACGCGATCCGCAACGTGGAGCAGTTCTTCGGCAAGGCCCCGGACAACTGGTCGCTGACCGTGGCCGACCTGAACGCGCACCCGTCGGCCGCCGAGGGCGGCGAGGTGGACCGGGTCGTCCTGGACATGCTGGCCCCGTGGGACGTCCTGGAGACGGTCCGCGCCGCCCTGATCCCCGGCGGCGTGCTGGTGGTCTACGTGGCCACGACCACGCAGCTGTCCCGGGTCACGGAGGCGCTGCGGGAGCAGCAGTGCTGGACCGAGCCGGAGTCGTGGGAGACGATGATGCGCCCGTGGCACGTGGTGGGCCTGGCGGTCCGCCCTGAACACCGGATGATCGCCCACACCGCGTTCCTGCTCACGGCCCGCCGGCTGGCTGACGGCGTCGTCACGCCCCGGCCGCAGCGCCGCCCGACCTCGACCGGCAACTAGGCGGTCCCGCAGACCTTCCAGCCGCCGTCCTGCTTGACCAGCCGGACGGCCGGCACGGTCGTGTCCTGGCCCTTGACCAGCGTCAACGTGCCGGTGGAGCCGGTCACGGTCAGCGACTTGACGGTGTAGGGCACCTTCACGCCGGCCGGCTGCGGGTTCTCCGAGGAGCAGACCACCAGCTTGGCCGCGTCGACGTCGTCGTTGGCCAGGGCGTCGGCGAACTGCTGGGCGGCGGCCGCGGCGAGCGGGTCCACCGGGGCGGCGGCCTGGGAGCCGCCGCCCGGGGTCGACGGGTGCTTGCCGCCGATGATGGCGGTGACGGCCCACGCGCCGACGCCGAGCATCGCCAGCACGCCCACGGCGGTGCCGGCGATGATCCGACGATCTTTGGGGCTCATCGGGCCCCGGCGCACGGTGGACGAGTCGAACGGCGGCTGCTGGAAGCTCACGAGAGGGAGCCTAGTGGCCGCAGACGGTCCAGATGCCGTTCAGCTGCACCATGGGCAGGCCGCTGGTCTTGCTGCCGGGAGTGCCGTTCACGGTGCCCTCGGTGTGCAGGGTTGCCCCGGCATGGGTGCTGTCGGTCTGCTGGATGTCCGACACGGTCATGGTGACCTGGGCGTTGGGGCCGAAGATCGAGGTCGGGGACTGCGCGGCCTTCGTGTAGCCGTCGCGGTCGGTGTCGCAGACCAGGGCGATGGCCGACTTCGCGTCGTGGTTGTTGACCGCGGCGACGAAGGCGTTGGCCAGTGCCTGGGGGCTGCTCGTCGCGGCGCCACCCGTGGATCCGGTCCCGCCTGAGCTGGTGCCCGGGCTCCGCGTCGTCGAGGACGTGCGGCCGCTGGTCGTCGGGGCGGTCGAGCGGGTGCTGGTGGCAACCGACACGGTGGTGTGCGCGTTGGTCTCGGCGAACCAGACCATCCCGCCGATGATCAGGCCGAACACCGCGACCACGCCGACCACGATCAGCACGACCGGCGCCTTGCCGCGCGGCGGCCGAGGGGGCATGCCGCCCGGGTACATGCCCGGCGGCTGCTGTCCGTACGGCTGCTGCTGCGGATAGGGCTGCTGTTGCTGCTGGTACGGGTTCGGCGGGGGCGGCGGGTACTGCGGCTGGCCGTAGCCGGGCTGCGGAGGCGGCGGCGGGTACTGCTGGCCGTACGGATCCGGTGGCTGCGGCGGATAGGTCACGACTGCTCTCTCCCCGAACTGGTTTGCGCTGGATGACGCCATGGGTAAACCGAGGTGTCCACTCCACGGGACGGATGTCACGTTTGGGTGGCTGTTCACGTCTACGGCGTGGACACTGCCGGAACCACGGCACTTCGGTGCCTGAGACGCACGGTAGCGGTTGGGAGGTTCCCCCTGACACCGGTATGGAGTAGTTCATCCGGCCGAGCGGGCGTTTCGTGGCCGTTTCGCGACCAGCACGCGGCCTCGGGTCCTCTCACTTGTCAGTGATCGCCGGTACCGTGGGAAGACGTAGAGCGGGAGGAGGGTGCCGATATGTCGACCGACCGTCCCGGCAGCCAGCCCGATGAGGGTGGCGAGCTGAACAACGGTGCGAGTGGCGCCGAATTGTCCGCGCAGATCAGGTTCCTCGAGGACGAGATCGCACTGCTGCGGCGCAAGTTGACGGAGTCCCCACGACACGTCCGGTTGCTCGAACAGCGCCTCGCCGAGGCGTCCGAGCGGGTGAGCCAGCTGACCGAGCGCAACACCAAGCTGGTGGACACCCTCCGAGAGGCACGCAGCCAGCTGCTCGCCCTGCGCGAGGAGGTGGACCGGCTCGCCCAGCCGCCCAGTGGCTACGGCGTCTACCTGGCCGGATACGAGGACGGCACGGTGGACGTGCACACCGCGGGCCGTCGCATGCGGGTGGCGGTCTCGCCGGCCGTCGACAGCGCGACCCTCAAGCTGGGCCAGTCGGTCCGGCTGAACGAGGCGCTGACGGTCGTGGAGACCGGCGGCTTCGAGCGCACCGGCGAGGTGTGCATCCTGCGCGAGCTGCTCAGCGACTTCGAGTCGGGCGCGGCCCGCGCGCTGGTCGTCGGCCACGCCGACGAGGAGCGCGTGGTCTGGCTGGCCGACCCGCTGGTCGACTCCCCGCTCAAGCCGGGCGACTCGCTGCTGGTGGACTCCAAGGCCGGCTACGCCTACGAGCGGGTGCCCAAGGCGGAGGTCGAGGACCTCGTGCTGGAGGAGGTGCCGGACGTCGACTACCGCGACATCGGCGGCCTGTTCCGGCAGATCGAGGCGATCCGCGACGCCGTGGAGATGCCGTTCCTGCACGCCGAGCTGTTCCACGAGTACCAGCTGCGGCCGCCGAAGGGCGTGCTGCTCTACGGCCCGCCCGGGTGCGGCAAGACGCTCATCGCCAAGGCGGTGGCGAACTCGCTGGCCAAGCAGGTCGCGGCGGCGCGCGGCGACGACGACGGCCAGGCCAAGTCGTACTTCCTCAACATCAAGGGCCCCGAGCTGCTCAACAAGTTCGTCGGCGAGACCGAGCGGCACATCCGCCTGATCTTCCAGCGGGCCCGCGAGAAGGCCTCCGAGGGCACCCCGGTGATCGTGTTCTTCGACGAGATGGACTCGATCTTCCGGACCCGCGGCTCGGGCGTGTCCTCCGACGTGGAGACCACAATCGTGCCGCAGCTGCTGGCCGAGATCGACGGTGTCGAGGGCCTGGAGAACGTCATCGTCATCGGCGCCTCCAACCGCGAGGACATGATCGACCCGGCCATCCTGCGCCCGGGCCGGCTCGACGTGAAGATCAAGATCGAGCGGCCGGACGCCGAGGCGGCCAAGGACATCTTCTCGAAGTACCTCAACGAGACGCTGCCCATTCACACCGACGACCTGGCCGAGTTCGCCGGCGACGCCAAGCGCTGCATCAACGCGATGATCCAGCACACGGTCGAGCGGATGTACGACGAGTCCGACGAGAACCGGTTCCTCGAGGTGACCTACGCCAACGGGGACAAGGAGGTCCTGTACTTCAAGGACTTCAACTCCGGCGCGATGATCCAGAACATCGTGGACCGGGCCAAGAAGGCGGCGATCAAGGCCGTGCTGGAGACCCGCGAGCCGGGCCTTCGGGTGCAGCACCTGATCGACGCCATCGTGGACGAGTTCGCGGAGAACGAGGACCTGCCCAACACCACCAACCCGGACGACTGGGCCCGCATCTCGGGCAAGAAGGGCGAGCGGATCGTGTACATCCGCACCCTGGTCACCGGCAAGAACCAGGAGTCGGGCCGGGCCATCGACACCGCCAGCAACACCGGTCAGTACCTGTAAGTTCCTATGCCCAGAAGGAATTGAGCACGGCACGGACGGCCCGGATCTCACGATCCGGGCCGTTCGTGCCTCTTTCGGGCGTATGAACGTCCCGATTTCTGTAACCATTCGGTAAATCCCGGGAATGCGGAGATCGCCACTCTCAGTGGTCATTCGTTCCTGCTGTAGTGCGAGAACGGGATCGCCCGGTTAGCGTCTTGCCTGTGCTGCGAGAACGAGGGCTGGAACGACTCGGACTTGGCCTGGCCGCGCTGGGCCGGCCCGCCTACATCAACCTCGGCCGCCAGGGCGCGCTGCCCGGGGTGCGGACGGTGCCGGCGATGCGGGCCGCCGCGTGGAAGGTGCTCGACGAGGCCTACGCGGCCGGCATCCGCTGGGTGGACACCGCTCGCTCCTACGGCCGGGCCGAGGAGTTCCTGGCCGGCTGGCTGGCCGACCGGGAGCACCCGGACATCGTCGTGTCCAGCAAGTGGGGCTACGCCTACACCGCGGACTGGCGGCCCGACGCCCAGGTGCACGAGGTCAAGGAGCACACCCTGGCCCGGTTCGAGCAGCAGTGGGCCGAGACCGAGGAGCTGCTGGGCGACCGGCTCGCCGTCTACCAGGTGCACTCGCTGACCGCCGACTCGCCGCTGTTCAACGACCCGCTGCTGCAGCAGAGCCTGTTCGAGCTGACCGACCGGGGCCTGCGGATCGGCTTCTCCACCACCGGGCCGGCCCAGGCCGATACCATCCGGCGGGCGATGGCCCTGACCGTCAACGGAGAACCGCTGTTCAGCACCGTGCAGTCGACGTGGAACGTGCTGGAGACCTCCGCCGGGCCCGCGCTGGCCGAGGCCCACGAGGCCGGCCTGCACGTGCTGGTCAAGGAGGCGCTGGCCAACGGCCGGCTGGCCGTGGAGCCGCCGCCGGAGGTGCTGGGCATCGCCGAGGGCGCTGGCGTGGGCGCCGACGCCGTCGCGCTGGCCGCGGCGCTGGCCCAGCCGTGGGCCGACACCGTGCTGTTGGGGGCGGCCAGTCCCGCCCAGTTGCGGGCCAACCTGGCCGCCGTGCGGGTCACGCTGCCCGGCGACGCCCTGGCTCAGCTGGCCACCGAGCCGGGCCGTTACTGGGGCCGGCGGGCCGAGCTGGCGTGGAACTGACGGTCGAGCGCGGGGCGATGATCGCCGACTACTACCCTCGGGTGATTCCTTGAGACGAATCCCGGAGGGGGCAAGGCGTTGCGTCGCGCGCACGTGGTCGCAGGCATCGGCATTCTGGTGCTGACGGCGTCCTGTTCAGGCAAGCCCAACGACCTGCGGCACTACGCGGACCCCGTTGCCACCACCACGTCGACAGCCGCACCCAGCACCACCCACAGCGCCGCGCCGACCACCACGTCCAGTGCCCCCGACACCGCCGCGCTGGCCGCCTCGGTCACCACCGGGCTGATGGTCGACGCCTCCGTGATCGACATCGGCTTCCACCCGAATGTGCCGCAGAAGGCCACCGTGCTGTCCCAGCTGCCGGCCTGCTCGGCCCCGCTGGGCACGCCCGCCGCCGGCGCCCAGACCGGGTGGGTCGGGGCCAGCTCGGTCACCACCCTCACCGAGTACGTCGCCGTCTACCCCAAGACGACCGCCGCTCAGGTGCTGACCGCCGCGAAGGCCGCCCTGACGTGCTCCCAGGCCACCAAGTACGCCTTGACCCCGGTTCCCGCCGGTGTGGACGCCAGCTACAGCTGGTGTGAGAAGGGCGCCCAGCCCAGCTGCACCGTGCTGCTGGCCAAGGGCCACCTGCTGGCCCGGGCCCAGGTGGTCACCACCATGGAGGCCAAGGCCCAGAACCTGATCAAGGACGTGTCCGTGCCCGCCGCGGCCAAGCTCGCGGCCAGCGGTTCGTGATGTCGCCGGCCGCCGAGGATTCTGGGGTCCTCGGCGGCCGGCGACATCCCACGGCCAGGTTTGGCGGCTGGCGATCCGGCAATCCCGGCGGGGGCAACCAGTCCCCCCTCGTGGCTGGTTGCCGCCCGCCTCTTGTCTACCGGCTCCTCGTTGTTCGGTGTCGCTGGCCGGGGGCCGAACAACGAGGTCCGAACAACGCGCGGGGGTTGCGGAGGGGTTGTAGAACGGGGGAATCAGCCGTTCTGCGACGGGAGTGACGAGAATGTCCAGCGAGCAGACGCACGTCATCGTCGGCGCCGGCATGGCCGGGGCTAAGGCGGCCGAGACGCTCCGTGCGGAGGGTTTCGAGGGCCGGATCGTGCTGGTCGGGGCCGAGCAGGAGCGGCCGTACGACCGGCCGCCGCTGTCCAAGGGCTACCTGCTGGGCGACCAGGACCGGGACAGCGTCTACCTGCACTCGCTGAACTGGTACGGCGACAACCACGTCGAACTGCTCACCGGCCGCCGCGTGAGCCGGCTGGACCGCGCCGCCCACGAGGTGGAGCTGGCCGGTGGCGAGCGCATCGGCTACGCCAAGCTGCTGCTGGCCACCGGGTCGTCGCCGCGACGGCTGAAGGTCGACGGCAACGATCTGGACGGGGTGCACTACCTGCGCCGCCTCGAACAGTCCGACGACCTGCGCAACGCCTTCGCCCACGGGGGACGGGTGGTGGTCGTGGGCGCCGGCTGGATCGGCCTGGAGACCGCGGCCGCGGCGCGCAGGGCCGGCTGCGAGGTGACGGTCGTCGAGCCGCTGGCGCAGCCCCTGCAGAACGCCCTCGGCCCGGAGATGGGGGCCGTCTTCGCCGAGGCGCACCGGCGGCAGGGCGTCGATCTGCGGCTCGGCGTCGGCGTCACCGGCTTCAAGGGCGCCGGCAAGGTCGGCGCCGTGGCCACCGAGGCCGGGGACATCCCGGCCGACATCGTGGTCGTCGGCGTCGGGGCGCGGCCCAACACCGAGCTCGCCGAGGGCGCGGGCCTCACCGTGGACAACGGTGTGCACGTCGACGCGGCCCTGCGCACCGAGGACCCCGACGTCTTCGCCGCCGGCGACATCGCCAACGTGCCCAATTCCCGCTATGGCCAGCGTATTCGGGTCGAGCACTGGCAGCACGCCGTCGATTCCGGACCGGCTGCTGCGAAGGCGATGCTCGGCCAGGACGTCGCCTACGACCAGCTGCCGTATTTCTTCACCGACCAGTACGACATCGGCATGGAATTCACCGGCTGGTTCGCGCGCGGCGGATACGACCGGGTCGTCACCCGCGGCGATGTCGACGGCCTGTCGTTCTACGCGTTCTGGCTGGCCGGCGACGAGGTGGTCGCCGGCATGCACCTCAACCAGTGGGACGACGGGATCGGCCCGGTGACGGAGCTGATCCGCGCTCGCAAGGCCGTCGACCCGGCCCGGTTGGCCGACCCGGGCAGCCCGCTCGGCTGATTCGTTGTACGGCCTCGTCGGGCGCTTGCCGAACAACGGCGGGTGCCCGATGGTGGTCGGAAGTTGCCGTCACAAGGGGGAGCCATGTGGGACAACGGGTGGCGGGAGATCGCGGCTGTCGACGAGGCGCTGGCGGACGGGGTGATCGGCCAGCAGGAGTGGCACGAGGCGATGGCGGATCTGTTGCGACAGCCGTACCTCAACGCCAGCA
Organism: Kutzneria sp. CA-103260; assembly: GCF_018263855.1. Taxonomy (GTDB): domain Bacteria; phylum Actinomycetota; class Actinomycetes; order Mycobacteriales; family Pseudonocardiaceae; genus Kutzneria. Next base: position 1,201,442 of record NZ_CP073318.1, read on the forward strand.
CGCCGTGGGGCCAGTCGGGCAAGGGTGGGACGGCCAGGGACTGGGTGACGGCCCGGCGGGTCGTGGTGGAGGCGATCGGCGGGGACGGGACCTTCCTGGATGTGGGCTGTGCCAACGGGTATCTGATGGAGTGCGTCGCGATCTGGACCGCGGAGCAGGGCTTGGACGTGGAGCCGCACGGCGTGGACATCGTGCCGGAATTCGTGGCACTGACCCGGAAGAGGCTGCCGGGGTGGGCGGATCGCATTCATCACGGCAACGCGCTCACCTGGAATCCGCCGCAGCGCTACGACTTCGTGCGGACAGGGCTGGAATACGTGCCGGCGAATCGGCGAGAGGCCTTCGTGAAACGGCTGCTGAACGACGTGGGGGATCGGCTGGTCATCGGGCCGTACACGGTGGACGTGGGCGACGAGCAGACGGAGCGTGCGCTCAAGGGCTGGGGAATCGAGATCGCGGGCCGGGTGGAACTCCCGCACGAGAACCCCAGCGGGACGAGGAAGCTGCTCTGGGTGGATCAGTCGTAGTAGCGGCGCAGCCACTCCAGGGCGATGGCCCGGCCGTCGGGCACGAAATCGGTCGAGGGATCCCGGAGCAGCGCGGCGACCTCGGGCAGGGGCAACCACTCGCCGGAGACGATCTCCTCGGGCTGGTGGGTGATGGGACCGTCCCAGGTGGTCTCGTACACGAAGTTGTGGCACCGGACCGGCGGCTGGTCGAACACGAACCGGTACAGGAAGCGCAGCGGCGCGCCGGTGATGCCGAGCTCCTCGGCCAGTTCCCGTTCCGCCCCAACGGAAGGGTCCTCGTGGGCGGCGACCACGCCGCCCACGCCGGCGTCGCGGAGGCCGGGGAAGACGTCCTTGTCGGGGCTGCGGCGGTGCACGTAGACGCGGGAGCCGTCGCCGGAGCGGACCAGGATGGCGGTCGCGGCGTGCCACAGGCCCTCGGCCCGCATCCGGGCCCGCGAGACGCTGCCGACGGGCTCACCGGCGGGGGAGTACAAGGCGATCAGCTCATCGGCCACCAGCCGATCCTCGCACGTCAGTGAACCGCACCCGATCCCGAGGCGTATTCGGATGGCGACCCTGCGCGAGGCGAGGAGCCGATGGTGAAGAAGAGCATCAAGGTGGCCGTGGCGGTTGTCGCGCCGCTGGCCGTCCTGGGGACCTGCGCGGCCGTCATGCAGGCCGCGAACGCCGACCCGGTCGGAGCGCAGCCCAGAGTGACCCTGAACGGCACGGTGCTGCCGAAGCTGGCCCAGTCGACCCGCCTCGGCGACGTGCCGGCGGACAAGCAGCTGTCGGTCGCGGTCAGCCTGACGCCGTCCAACAGCAAGGACCTCGACCAGTTCGTCAAGCAGGTCAGCGATCCGCGCTCGCCGATGTACGGCCAGTACCTGACGCCGCAGCAGTTCGCGGCCAAGTACGGGGCCTCGCAGAACCAGATCGACCAGGTCACCACCTACCTGAAGTCGAAGGGCCTGGCCGTCGACTCGGTCGCGGCCAACCACCTCATCGTGGACGCCACCGGCCCGGCCTCGGCGATGGAGCAGACGTTCGGCGCGAAGATCTCCGACCGCCGCGACGCCAGCGGCCAGGAGTACTACGCCAACGACTCCGCCCTGACTCTGCCGGGCAACCTCGCCCCGGCCGTCGCCGACGTCGCGGGCCTGGACAACCACCGCAAACTGACCCACCCGCCGCTCCAGCAGCGGGCGGTCCGCGGCGTCACGCCGGCCAACCTGGCCGGCGCGTACGACATCAAGGGCCTCAACGCCACCGGTGCCGGCCAGCAGGTCGCGGTGTTCGAGCTGGACGCCTTCCAGCAGCAGAACATCGACGCCTACGACCAGCAGTTCGGCCTCAAGCCGCCGGCCCCGGTCGTCAAGAAGGTCGACGGCGGCGTGGCGCTCGGCCAGGGCCAGACCGAGGTGGAGCTGGACATCGAGGCGATCCAGGCGGTCGCGCCGCAGGCCCAGCAGACCATCTTCGAGGGCCCCAACAGCAACAAGGGCGTCATCGACACGTACGCCGCGATCGTGAACAGCAAGATCCCGGTCGTGTCGATCAGCTGGGGCGGCCCCGAGGAAGCCGGCTCGCAGGCCGACATCCAGGCCCAGGACACCCTGTACAAGCAGGCCGCGGCCCAGGGACAGAGCCTGTTCGCCGCCTCCGGCGACAGCGGCTCCGACGACATCGGCAACGGCGGCACCAGCGTCGACTTCCCGGCCAGCGACCCGTTCGTCACCGGCACCGGCGGCACGCACCTGGTGGTCGGCGCCAACAACGCCCGCACCAGCGAGACCGGCTGGGACGGCTCCGGCGGCGGCAACTCCAAGCTCTTCGCCGCCCCCGACTACCAGGCCAGCCTGGGCAGCAAGGTCCGCATGGTGCCGGACATCGCCGCCGACGCGGACCCGGCGACCGGCCTGGCCGTGTTCAGCAAAGGCCAGTTCGGCGTGGTCGGCGGCACCAGCGCCGCCGCCCCGCAGTGGGCCGGCTTCACGGCGCTGTACAACCAGCTGGCCAAGGCCGCCGGCAAGCCCAACCTGGGCTTCGCCAACCCGGCGCTGTACAAGCTGGCCGGCACCGCCGCGCTGCACGACATCACCAGCGGCAGCAACGGCGCGTTCACCGCGACCAAGGGCTACGACCGGGTGACCGGCAACGGCAGCGTCGACGCCGTCAAGTTCGTCCAGGCCATGCTCGGCAACTGATCCCGCGCTGCGTGAAGGGACCATTTCGCTCATCCAACGAGAGGAATGGTCCCTTCCAAGCGTCGAGCGGTAGTCCTCTGGGTGGATCCGTGGTAGCGACGGCAGGATGACGACGGGTGATCCACTGGGTGCCTAGCGTTCTGGACCGTGAATCCAGTGATGGTGACCCGACTCGCCCTGTCGGAACTGCGCGGCCACCCGGGCCGGACCCTGCTGCCGGGCCTGGCCCTGCTGGTGGGCGTGGCCTGCCTGATCGCCTCGCTGATGCTCGGCGACGCGATGAGCGACGCCGTCAAGGCCGGCGCGGAGCGGGTGCCGCAGTCGGTGGGCGTGGTCGTGTCGGCGATCCCGGACCACAACGCCAACACCGCCAACCTCGACGACGTGGCCAAGCAGCTGGCCGGCGCCCCGGGCGTGGCCAAGGTCGTGCCGGTGCAGCGGGCCGATGTGGACGTGCTCGGCGCGGACGGACGGGCCCTGCCGTATCGGGTGTCCGCGGCCATCGACCCGGGCGACCCGTCGCTGAACCGGTACGCCCTCCAGGCCGGCCGCACGCCCGCCGCCGACGGCGAGGTGGCCATCGACAAGGTCACGGCGTACCAGCGGCATCTGGCCCCGGGCACGCACATCACCCTGGCCGACGCCGGCGGACGCCCGGTCCAGGTCACCGTGAGCGGCGTGCTGCAACTGGGCGGCAAGGCCGACCAGCCGTTCCTGGTGGTGGGCAAGGACCTGGCCGCGAAGCTGGACCCGACGTTCGACACCACTGAACTGGACCTCCAGCTGACCCCGGGGACCAGCGACATCACCGCCCGGGCCAACATCACCCAGCAGCTGGGCACCGGCTTCGCCGTGCGCACCGGCGACGGCGAGCGGACCATCCAGGGCGGCGACAACACCGTCCGCGTGCTGCTGTTCCTGTTCAGCATCCTGGCCCTGGCTACCTCGGTGTTCGTCGCCGGCGCCACCTTCCGCGCCGTTTACCTGCAACGCCAGCGGCAGACCGCCCTGCTGCGCTGCGTCGGCGCCGAGCGGTCGCCGATCGTGTGGGCCAACCTCATCGAGGCGGTGCTCACCGGCGCGCTGGCCGGCGCGGTAGGCGCCCTGCTGTCCGGGGTCGTGGCGCGGCTGCTGGCATGGATATTGGACGTCACGGGCGTGTCGACGATGCTCGGGGCGACCCAGTTGGAGCCGGCGGCGCTGCCATCCATCGGCTACTTCATCACCGGCATCCTCGTGGCGGCGGCGCTCAGTGCGTTCGCCGCCGTGCGGCCGTCGCTGGCCGCCGCCCGGGTGTCGCCGCTGGCGGCGCTGCGCCTGGCCGACGAGGCCACGCCGGAACGCCGCACGGTGCGGGCTCGTACGGTCCGCGGCTGGTTGCTGGTCGGGGCGGCGGTGGTGTTCGCTCTCGGCGCACTGGCCACTCAGCGGACCATCGGCGCCCCGTTCTTCGCCCTGTTCTCCGGGATCGCCGCAGTAGCCGGCGTCTTCGGCTCGTTCGGGCCACGCGTGGTGCCGTTCCTGGGCCGTGGCATCGGCTGGGTTGCCGGCAAGGTGTTCGGCCCGCACGTGCGGCTCGCCGGCGTGGAACTGGGCCGGGTGCCGCAGCGCGCCGCCTCGGTGGCGATGCCGCTGGTGCTGGCCAGCGCGATCGTGGCCGGCGCGGTGGTGCTCATCGGCACCGCCCGTGACATCTCCCTGTCCCGCCCCGACCCGCTGGCCGCGGACGCCCAGATCAGCGACACCGGCCACCGGCCGCTCGGCCCGGACGTGCTCAAGGCCGCCCAGCAGCCCGAGGTCAACCAGCTGCTGCCGATCAGCGGCGCCGGCGCCGGCATCACCGTCAACGGGGCCAGGATGGCGGTCGCCGGCATCGACCCGGCCAAGCTCGACGCCTACCTGTCGGCCATGAACCAGCCGGCGGCCGCGAAGTTCGGCCCGGACAGCGCCCTGGTCGACTCATGGCGGCTGGAGGACAACAAGCTCCAGGTCGGCCAGCAGATCACCATCAGCGGCCTGGTCGGCGGGCCGCGCACCGTGACCATCGCCGGCGCCATGCCCAAGGCCGATCTGGACTACGCCGACGTGCTGGTCGGCGACCCGAAGCTCGCGCCGGTCAGCGCGGTGCTCGTCGACGTGAAACCCGGCTTCGACCAGTCCGCCTACCGCAGCGCCGTGCTCGCCGCGCTGCCCAACGCCCCGACCGTCACCGTGGACACGGCCGCCCAGAGCAGCGAGGACACCCAGCGGAATCTGGACCTCGCCGCCGTCACGCTGATGGTGCTGCTCGGCCTGAGCGTCGCCGTCGCGGTCACCGGCATCGGCACCGCCATGAGCATCTCCGTGCAGGAACGCCGCAAGGAGGTCGCGCTGCGACGGGCCCTGGGTGTCACCCGGATGGAGGTCACGGCCGGCATCCTGGCCGAGGCCGTGCTGCTGGCGCTGAGCGGCCTGGTCGGCGGCACGATCCTCGGCGCCGTGTACGCGGAGCTGCTGATCGTGGGCATGGGCGTGCACACTTGGCCGAGCCTGCCGTGGGGCCAGCTGGCAATTGGGGGACTCGCGGTGGTGCTGCTGGCCGTGCTGGCCGCCGTAATGCCTGCTCGGACGGCGTCACGGGTGGTGCCGGCGGCCGGACTGGCCGGATCGTGAATCCGGTCACCGTGCTCGCATGTCGGTGCGAGGTCGTAGGCTGCTGACATGCGGCGGATCATGGGCACCGAAGTCGAGTACGCCATCACCGTACCCGGCGACCCGACGGCCAACCCGGTGTTGACCTCGACCCAGGTGGTGTTGGCGTACGCGGCGGCGGCCGAGATCCCGCGGGCGCGCCGCGCCCGCTGGGACTACGAGGTCGAGTCGCCGCTCCGCGACGCCCGCGGCTTCGACCTGGGCGCGCCCGGCGTGCCCCCGTCCGACCCGGACGTGGAGGACCTCGGCGCGGCCAACGTCATCCTGACCAACGGCGCCCGCCTCTACGTCGACCACGCACACCCCGAGTACTCGGCGCCCGAGGTCACCAACGCCCGCGACGCGGTGATCTGGGACAAGGCTGGCGAGCGGATCATGGAGCTGGCCGCCATCAAGGCCGCCTCCGTGCCGGGCCAGCCGAAACTCCAGCTGTACAAGAACAACACCGACGGCAAGGGCGCCAGCTACGGCACCCACGAGAACTACCTGATGTCCCGCAGCACCCCGTTCACCGCGGTGATCGGGGGGCTGACCCCGTTCTTCACCTCGCGCCAGGTCATCACCGGCTCCGGCCGGGTCGGCATCGGCGCCTCCGGCGACCACGCCGGCTTCCAGCTGTCCCAGCGGGCCGACTACATCGAGGTCGAGGTCGGCCTGGAGACCACGCTCAAGCGGGGCATCATCAACACCCGCGACGAGCCGCACGCCGACGCCGACAAGTACCGCCGGCTGCACGTCATCATCGGCGACGCCAACCTGGCCGAGTACTCCACGTACCTCAAGGTCGGCACCACCGCCATCGTGCTGGACATGATCGAGGCCGGGAAGCGGTTCGACGACCTGCGGCTGGCCGACCCGGTGCGGGCCGTGCACACCATCAGCCACGACCCGACCCTGAAGGCCACCGTCGAGCTGTCCGGCGGCCGCAAGTTCTCCGGCCTCGACCTGCAGTCCGCCTACCACGAGCGGGCCGCCCAGTTCCTGGAGTCCGAGGGCAGCGGCGACCGGGTCGCCGCGCACGTGCTCAAGACCTGGGGCGAGGTGCTGGACGCGCTGCGCCGGGACCCGATGGAGTGCGCCGACCGGCTGGACTGGCCGGCCAAGCTGCGGCTGCTGGAGGGCTTCCGCAACCGCGACAACCTGCAGTGGGGCTCGCCCCGGCTGCAGTTGGTCGACCTGCAGTACGCCGACGTGCGGCTGGACAAGGGCCTGTACAACCGGCTCGTGACCCGGGGCTCGATGAAGCGCCTGGTCAGCGAGGAGGAGGTGCTGGCCGCGGTGACCACGCCGCCCGAGGACACCCGGGCCTACTTCCGCGGCCGCTGCCTGGAGCGCTACCCCACCTCGGTCGCGGCCGCGTCCTGGGACTCCGTCATCTTCGACATCGGCCGTGAGTCCCTGGTGCGGATCCCCACCCTGGAACCGCTGCGGGGCACGAAGGCGCACGTCGGGGCCCTGCTGGAGGCCGCGAACACGGCCGAGGAACTGGTGGACGCCCTCACCCGGGGGTAGACACACGTTGATCACGACCCGAGTGGCTGAAGGACGAATGTCAGTGCCGCTGGGTAGTGTTGAAGCAGGCCAACCAGTCACCGGGAGGCGGCAATGGCTCAGGAACAGGTTCAGCGTCAGGGCGGGGGCGACGGCGACGAGGGCGCCGACGGCGCCGCCGCCGCGGGTCAGGAGCGCCGCGAGAAGCTCGGCGAGGACGTCGACGCGATCCTCGACGAGATCGACGACGTGCTCGAGGAGAACGCCGAGGACTTCGTGCGCGCCTACGTGCAGAAGGGCGGCGAGTAGGCCGTCCGCGCGGCCAACCCGTGACAGGACTCCAGAGGCGGCAGGAGAAACAGCACTACATGGAGCACAACTCGCAAACGGGCGCGGCGCTGCCGGCGGCCTACCTCGCGCCGGGCACGTCCTCGTTCGTGGACTTCCTGCGCGCTCAGGCGCCCGAACTGCTGCCGTTCAACCGGGTCACGCCCGGCGCTCGGCCGTTGGAGCTGGCCCACGGCACCACGATCGTGGCCGTCGCCTACAAGGGCGGCGTGCTGATCGCCGGTGACCGGCGGGCCACCGCGGGCAACGTCATCGCGCACCGCGACATGGACAAGGTGTACGTCACCGACGAGTACTCCGCGGTCGGCATCGCCGGCACCGCGGGGCTGGCCGTCGAGATGGTCCGGCTCTACCAGCTGGAACTGGAGCACTACGAGAAGCTCGAAGGCGTGACCATCACGCTCGACGGCAAGGCCAACCGGCTCGGCGCGATGATCAAGGGCAACCTGGAGGCGGCCATGGCCGGCCTCGTCGTGCTGCCCCTGTTCGTCGGCTACGACATCGACGCGCCCGACCCGGACCGGGCCGGGCGGATCGTCACCTACGACGTCACCGGCGGCCGGTTCGACGAGCACGCCGGCTACCACTCGATCGGCTCCGGCTCGGTGTTCGCCAAGGGCGCGCTGAAGAAGCTGTACGACCCGGACGGCGACCAGGACGCCGCCGTGCGCACCGCCATCGAAGCGCTCTACGACGCCGCCGACGACGACTCCGCCACCAGCGGCCCCGACCTGGTGCGCCGGATCTTCCCGGTCGTCATCACCGTCGACGGGGTCAACGGCGCCGTGCGGCTGGCCGACGAGGCCGCCGCCGCCGTGTCCGAGGCGGTCGTCGCGGACCGGACCCGCGGCTGAGCTGATGACGTCCCCACGAACCACAGGAGCCGCACAGTGACGTTGCCGTTGTACGCATCCGCCGAGCAGGTGATGCGGGACCGCTCGGAGCTCGCCCGCAAGGGGATCGCCAGGGGCCGCAGCGTCGTCGTGCTCACCTACACCGACGGCGTGCTCTTCGTCGCCGAGAACACCTCGTCCACGCTGCGCAAGGTGTCCGAGATCTACGACCGCATCGGCTTCGCCGCCGTCGGCCGCTACAGCGAGTTCGAGAGCCTGCGGGTGGCCGGCGTCCGCCACGCCGACCTGCGCGGCTACCAGTACGACCGGCGGGACGTGAACGCCCGCTCCCTGGCCAACGCCTTCGCCAGCCTGCTCGGCTCCATCTTCACCGAGCAGATCAAGCCGTTCGAGGTCGAGGTCTGCCTGGCCGAGGTCGGCGCCGCCTACGGCACCGACCAGCTCTACCGGCTCACCTACGACGGCTCCATCGTCGACGAGCCCAAGTACGTCGTCATGGGCGGGCAGGCCGACGCCATCTCCACCGCCCTCAAGGAGTCGTACCAGGACGACGCCTCCCTGGCCGACGCCCTCCGCTTCGCCGTCGCCGCCTTCGACGCCGGCAGCCCCTCCAGCAACGGCGACCGGCCGTTGGAGGTCGCCGTTCTGGACCGCAAGCGGTCCCGCCGGGCGTTCCGGCGGATTCAGGGGGCGGTGTTGGAGGAGCTCCTCGCCTCCACCAAGCCCGCTGCCGAGGAATCGGCGGCTGAGGAGCCGGAGAAGCCGGCGGAGTAGGGTTTCTTTGCTTGGAAGGCCCCGGCTTTTGTGGTCGGGGCCTTTCTTGTGTCTGGGAGGTTGGGTTTGTTTTGCGGGGGGTGTGGGTGTGGGTGTTTTGGGGTGGCCCGCCCACCCGCCCGTCACTGTGTTTGGCGGTCGTCGTTGGCGGCGGGTGTTGGGTGGAGTCAGGTGGGGGTTGGGTTGTGCGGGTTGGTTGCGGTTGATGGGATGAAGGAGCGGGGCCTCGCTCCTGGTGGGTCCCGAGCGGGATGCTCAGGGTGCTCAACTTCTCACGCAAGGGAGGCCCCTGGTGTCTGAGTATGACGGCAAACAGTTCGTTGGGATCGACCTGCATCGGTTCCGGTCGGTGATCGTGCGGCAGACCGCGACCGGTGAGCAGCTGGACGTGGTTCGGATCGTGAACGATCCGATGCGGTTGGCTGAGGAGATCGGCAAGGCCGGCGTGGCGCCGGAGGTGGTGGTGGAGGCCACCTACGGCTGGTACTGGGCCGCGGATGTGCTGGCCGAACACGGGGCCGTGGTGCATTTGGCGCATCCGTTGGGGATCAAGGGATTCGCCTACCGGCGGGTCAAGAACGACGTGCGGGACGCCGCGGACCTGGCGGATCTGCTGCGGATGGGCCGGCTGCCCGAGGCCTGGGTCGCCCCGCCGGCGGTGCGGGAGCTGCGCGAGCTGGTGCGGCATCGAGCGAAGCTGGTGAGTCAGCGCACTGGGCTGAAGGCCAGCGTGCACGCGGTGTTGGCCAAACAGGGCCTGCGAGTGCCGGTGACCGACCTGTTCGGGGTCCGGGGCCGGCAACTGCTGGCCCAGGCCGCGTTGGACCCGCCGTACCGGGCGCGGGTGAACTCGTTGTGCCGGCTGATCGAGGCGTTCGATTTCGAGATCGCGACGACGACCCGGGTGATCGCGGCCCGGCTGGCAGGCGATCCCGGGTATGCCACGGTCCAGGCCATCCCCGGTGTCGGCCCGGTGCTGGCCGCGGTGCTGGTGGCCGAGATCGGCGATGTGCACCGGTTCGCCACGCCCCGGCACTTGTGTTCGTGGGCCGGGTTGACGCCGCGGCATCGAGAGTCGGATGTGAAGGTGCGTCGGGGTCGGATCACCAAGCAGGGCTCGACGTTGTTGCGGTGGGCGGTGGTCGAGGCCGCCCAGCGGGTTCCCGCGGACGCGGGCTGGCTGGTGGCCACCCGGGAGGGGATCCGGCAGCGTCGGGGCCGCAACATCGCCACCGTGGCGGTGGCACGCAGACTGCTCACGCTGGTGTTCTACGGCCTGCGCGACGGGCACATCCGTGCCCTGGCCCAGCAGCGTCGTGTGGGCGTGGCGTGAGCGGGCTCGGACGTGACCGGCCACGGATCGAACCCACCCTGACCCCCTGTGTTCGGGCGTGGTCGTCGGGTTGATTGATCCTGTCCGGTCACGGTCGTAGCTCACCATGCTGACACGCGAATAGATGAACGGCGGCCGAGTCTTCGGCACGCCGCCGGGTACGCCCCGGTTCTTGGTGAACACGGCTGGTCTTCGGTGTTCCCGCGGTGAAAGGATCTCTGCTTCTGGTTACGTGAATCTGTGTGGTGGTGCCGGCTTTCGGCATGACCAGCCTGACGCGCCCGGTGTCGTCGTCAAGGCCAAGCCCCCTGGCGGGGTGGCCTCCGGCCAGCCTTGACCCCTCCACCGTTAGACGCGTCTGACCTTATGCCGCCGAAAACCGAAGAAACACAGCACTACCAAGGGTCTTGACCGACCCCGCTCCTTCATAGATGGGTGGCTGGGTTTAGGGAGGGCTTTGGACGGGAGGGGGGTTAGGGGCTGGTTCGCGCTTGTCAGCTCCTTTGTTGTCTCTTTTCTGGGTGCCTGTCATTTGGTTACGTTGCGGTCGTTGCGGTCGCCTGCTTCGGCTTCTTCTGGCTTCCCGTGGCTCTCGCTGTCGGACTTCTTGTTCGATCTTGCCCTTCGGTCGGTGCCGTTTCGCTCTGTAGTTGTCAAAGAACCGGTGCTCAGTACTGGTGTGGCTGGGTGGTGTAGTGCCGTCCCTGTGGCGTGACCCAATGTGTCGTGCCGTCGGGGTCCAGGGTGACGGTGTAGTTGTCGTGTTTGAGGTGGTGATGGTGGGCGCAGTAGCCCTTGAGTTGGGTGGCGGTGGTTTTGCCGGCCGGCCAGGGGGTGGTGTGGTCGAGTTCTTGGATGGGGGTGGTGCAGCCGGGGGCGGTGCAGGTGCCGCCGTCGCGGACTTTGATGAACTCGCGGGTCCGGGTGTCGGCCCGGTATTTGTGGGTGGTCATGGCGTCGGCGTGGCGGCGGTTGTCGAGGAGGATGCCGCGCCAGGGGCCGTGCATGGCCAGTTCGCGGGCGGAGTCGGCGGCGATGGGGCCGTAGCCGTCCAGAAGGCCGGGGTCCTCGGTCAATCCCATCAAGGTCTCCACCGGGATGGTGACGTGGACCTGGACGGTGCGGTCGACGCCGTAGCCCAGGAACCGGTCAAGGAAGGCGTCGGCGCGTTTCTGGTCGGTGGTGCGGTCATCCTTGACTAGAGCCCGGGCATCTTGCGTGAGCAGGTCGTAGGCCTGGCGGGCGTCGATGGCGGGCAGGATGATGCTGAGCTGGGCCATGCCATCGGGCAGGGGAGTGAACTCGACTCGCCGGTCCTCGCGGGCCTTCAGACGGCGCTGGTCGTAGCCGAGAGGGTCAGCCTCCGCCACGGCCTTGGTAGCGCGGCGGGCCAACTGCGTGCGAGTCAGACCGGGGGCCACATCCGCAAGAGCCTCATCCACCTGAGCGACCAGTTCCGGATCGGTCAGGTGAACCACTCGATCATCCACGGTCTTGAGTCGGCAGGGGTCGATCTCCCCGCGCCGTAGTAGTTCGGCGCATTGGGGGAGGCGGTCCAGGACCTGGCTGTATTCCTTCTGGCGGACCACGGACTGTTCTGGTTCGTGGATGGCCATGGCGATTTCGGTGGTGTCGTCGAGGTCGTGGAGAATGGCGAGCTGGAGGTGTTCGGCCCAGGACATGAATTTGCGGGCGAGGATGAGCAGGGTGAGTTTTTCGCTCAGGGTGAGGGTGGTCAGGTCTGCACCCATGGCTAGGTCCAAGAGGGCCCCGGAGGGTTCCTGGGACTCCAGGTCCTGGGTGAGTTCTGGCATACGTCCAGAATACGCTTGCTAAAGATCGAACTCGAATCACTAATGGGTGAATGTGGGTTTCTGGGAAATTGCTGTTGGTCGTCGCGCTAGGGGGTGGGCATGGAGCAGGGGGGCGGCTGGTTGCGGACGCGGAGCGTGAGCGGGCGCTGAGGTTGCTGGAAATGGCAGTTGGCCACGGGATGCTGTCGGTGGAGGAATTCACTGCCAGTAATGACCTTGTCCTTGCGGCGGCTACGGTGAGCGACCTTGAGGCCGTGTAGAGCGGGAACTGGGCGGTGCCGAGCGTGATCACACTCCGTGGCGAGAACGGTCGAATCGTGCTGGACTTCTCGCAGGCACAGTTCCGTTCGATCGCAGTCGTCGTGGATGCGGAACTCAAATCGGTGCGACTGAAGATCCTGGTTCCCGAGGACGCCGCCGTAGACCTCACGCAACTCGGCTCGACCTACTAGCCGGGTTGTCGTACTCGCGTGAGACGACCTCGACCCGCCCGGAGAGCGACCGCGCCGGGTGGGTGGACCAGCTCAGCCTGAGTCGCTGGCCCGCGCCGCGCAGGCCCCGCTCACGCAGGGTGTGCTGCAGCAGCGGCACGGGCACGCGGGCCCACGGGTCGGGGGAGTGACGATCACCGTCGAAGCCTAGGCGTTCAACTGCTTGAGGAGCTGGCCGGTGGCCGGGTCCCAGACGCGGACGGTGCCGTCGCGGGAGGCGCTGGCCAGCCGGCCGTCGTCGGGGGAGAAGGCCAGCGACGTCACATCGTTGGTGTGCCCCTTCAGATCCCGGATCACCTTGGTGGTGTCGGCGTTCCAGACGCGGACGTTGTAGCTGTCGCCGGCCGCGATCAGGTAGCCGGCGTGGCTGTAGGTGATGTCGGTGCCGTCCCCGTTGCCCCCGGGGAGGGTGGCGATGGGTTTGCGCGTTCCGATGTCCCAGACCAGGTTGTCGCGGGCGCTGTAGCCGACGGCCAGCTTCTCGCCCTGCGGCGCGAAGGCCACGCCGAGGGCCGCGGCACTGGCCCGCTCGTTGATCAGTGGGTCGCCGATCTGCTGGCGGGTGCCGGTGTCCCAGAGCCGCACGGTGCCGTCGGGGCTGTAGCTGTTGTCCTCGTTGAAGGTGTAGCCGCCGGCGCTGGCCAGCACCTTGCCGTCGGGGCTGAACGCCAGCCCGTCGATGCTGCCGGTGTGCCCGATCATGCTCGGGGTGAGCGCCGTCCGGGTCGCCAGGTCCCAGAGCTGGACGGACCCGTCGAAGTCGCCGATGGCGATGGTCTTCTTGTCGGGGCTGAACGCCACCGACGCCGACCCGTGCACACGGGAGTTGGTGCTCACCCCGAACGGGCCGGCGACGAGCTTGCGGCTGCCGGTGTCGAAGATCCGCACACCGTCGTCGCAGCCGACGGCGAACGTGCCGCCGTCCGGGCTGAACGCGATGTCGTACACGGTGGGGTCACCGCCGAGCGGGATCTTCGTGAGCTGCCAGCTGGTGGCGTCCCACAGTCGGATCGAGGTCGCCCCGCTCTCGATGCCGCCGGTGGCGAGCAGCTTCCCGTCCGGGCTGAAGGCGACGGTGTGCAACTCGGGCGCGACGACAGCAGGAGTGGTGTTCGGTCGCAACACCAACACAAGTGTCACCGTCAGGGCTATGGCCACCGCGACCGCGATGCCGGCCAACAACGGCACATTCCGGCGGCGGGACGGCTTCGGTGGCGCGGGCACCTCAGGCACGGGTGACACGAGGTGCGCCTTGGCGGCCAGAGCGACCTGAGGGACGTCATTCGCGGCAACGTCTTCGAGCGCCTTACGGGCCTGCGCGGCCAGCGCTGGATCGTCCAGGAGCTCACCCAGCGCCGTGACGCCGCCAAGGCGGACTGCCGGGTGCGGGCTGTCCAGCGCGCTGCGCAGGGACTCGGGCAGCGCCACAGCCTCGACCGGCACGCCAGCGGGGGAGCGGGCCAGCAGGATCTTGCCCTCGGCCTGGTAGACCGATCTCTGCGGCGTCTGCGCGACAGCCGCGTCCCGGAGCCGGTCGAAGGCGTACTCGTACGCGTCGTCGACGGAGATGTAGCCGTCGTGATCCCGGTCGGCCTCGCCGCTGCGGATGCCGGCGACCAGGGCGCTGGTGAACACCGAGCCCGGCTGCACCGCGTCGGCGAGCGGCTCGCCCTCGAACGAGTACTCAGTGCCGCGGGAGGCCGTCAGCACGACCCGGCCCCGCCCCTGGCCGTGGAACCTGCTGTCCAGCCCCAGATCGTCAGACCCCTTGGCCCGCCCTCCGAACGCTCCGCTGAAGCAACAGTCCAGGATCACCACCTGCCGCCGCGCCCGGCAGTCCTCCAACTGGCTGAGCAGCCACTCCGCCTCCACACCGGTCGAGGCCAGCCGGTTTTTCATCGTGTCCTGGGCCGCGAAGTACAGCCGCCTGCGGGCGTCGATCAGCCCGTGACACGACAGGTAGACCACCACCAGATCGTCCGGCCGCCGGTCCGCCAGGAACTCCTCCACCGCCAGCCGGATCCGCTGCGCCGACCGGTCCAGCACCGTCGTCACCTCGAACCCGCCCACCGCCGGGTCCCCAAGCAGCTCCCCCAGCTCAGCCGCGTCCCGCGCCGGCGCCCGCAACTGCCGCAGCCCAGCGTCCCGATAGCTGGCCGTCGCCACCACCAGCGCCAGCCTCCGCTCGGCCGGCAGCGCCGGCGAGGGTCTGCTGCCCTTCATACCGGCCATCCAACCCCGCCGCCCCGGCACGATCTCCCGGGCGTTATCGAACCTTTGTCAGCGATACCCGGTTAGCCCCAAGGGCGTCCATCTCGCCCAAGGTGCGGGCACCGGCGTCTTGCAGAAGCACTACCCCATCGGGACAGTGCTTGGGGCGGGTGAGTACGTGATGAACAATCCGGTTCACCAGAGAAAAGAGCGCGGGTACCAGCTCTGGGTCCCCGCCGAGCTCGATCTCTCCGGGGTGTGCGGCGTTGTTTCCAATCACCCGCAGCCCATCCATCGCCTTGCTTGTTGTGGGCTCCGGTCCCCCAACTCTGAACCACCCTTTCGAATGGCTGCGGTGGGTTAGCGATACACGGTGAGGGCGGCGGGGCGGGCCTTGAAGGTGAAGACGGTGCCCTCGGGGCCGACCTCGCCGTCGGTGGCGATGGCGACGGGGCGGCCGTGCACGTGGACGTCGAAGCCGGGCAGGTCCAGCTGGCGGTAGGTGTGGCTGCGGTGCAGGGCCCCGGCCAGCGCGGCCAGGACGAAGCGGGTGCGGGAGAAGGGCACGTCGGCGCGGATGAAGCGGACGTCGAGCAGGCCGCTGTCGAGGCGGTCGCGGGTGGCGGGGGCGAAGCCCTTGGGCAGGTAGGGGTTGTTGCCGACGAAGATCATCCACACGGTCAGCCGGCGACCGTTGAGGGTGACGGTGAGGGGCTCGGCGGAGTGCAGGACGCGGAGGAGTGCGTAGGCGCCGGCGGGCCACTTGCCCAGGCGCTTGGCGTGCTTGTCGCGGAGGCGAACGAGGTCGGGATAGCCGCCGAGGCTGGCGGTGTTCAGGAAGATCGTCGGCTCGGTGCCGTCGACGGACACGGATCCGAGGCCGATGGTGACACCGTCGCCGGATTCCGTCGCGGTGCGGCTGTGTTCCAGGCTGTCGACGCCGACGTCGCGGGCGAAGTGGTTGAGCGTGCCGGCGGGCACGACGGCCAGCGGCAGGCCGGTGTCGGCGGCGACCGAGGCGACGGCGGCCACGGTGCCGTCCCCGCCGGCGGCGCCGAGCGCCCGCACGTCGGTGAGATCCCGCTCGTCGAGGTCGTCGAGGCGGATCACGGTGGCCTTGGGCCAGGCGGCCTTGATCTCGACGGCGGGGTCGACGTCGTCGGGCCCGGAGTTGGGGTTGGCGACGATCGTCAGGCCTTCGCCACCCTGCAGCACGGGCATGTGCACGTTGACGGCGGCCTCGGCCGGCTCACCGACGCCGAGCGGCCACCAGCGCTGAGTGAGCAGGCCGACGCCGATCCCGAGGGCGGCGCCGCAGGCCACGTCGGAGGGCCAGTGCACGCCGGTGTGCACCCGCGAGTACGCCACGGCGGCGGCGACGGGCCCGATGATCACGGCGGCGGTGGGTGACTCCAGAGCGACGGCGGTGGTGAAGGCGGCGGCCGACGCCGCGTGCCCGGAGGGGAAAGACGAGGACGTGGGGCGGCGGCTGAGGCGGCGAGCAACCGGCACCAGGTCGGCGGCGGGCCGCCGACGGGGGAACACCTGCTTGCCCAGGGCGTTGGCGGTGAAGCTGGCGCCGGCGATGGCGACCACGCCCCGCATCGCAGCCCGGCGGCCCCGACCGCGGATCGTGGCCAGCACGGCCGCGGCGGCGAACCACACCAAGCTGTGGTTGGCCGAAGTCGACAGCATCTTGACGGCGAGATCGACACGGGACGGCCGCAGGGCCGCCGACCTGCGCATCAGGGCCTCGTCGAGCCGGTTCACGGAGCGCACGTTATGCGAAGGTAGCCGAATTTTCGGCTCGATCCCCGAACGGCGCACGGTCAGCGGGCGCTCGACCGCCTACTGTGAAGGGATGCAGCGGCGGATCTTCGGAATCGAGACCGAGTTCGGGGTGACCTGCACGTTCCACGGGCAGCGTCGGTTGTCACCCGACGAGGTGGCGCGGTACCTGTTCCGGCGCGTCGTGTCGTGGGGGCGCTCCTCGAACGTCTTCCTGCGCAACGGCTCGCGCCTGTACCTGGACGTCGGCTCCCACCCCGAGTACGCGACCGCCGAGTGCGACGACCTCACCCAGTTGGTCACGCACGACAAGGCCGGTGAGCGGATCCTGGAGGACCTGCTCGTCGACGCCGAGCGGCGGCTGGCCGACGAGGGCATCGGCGGCGACATCTTCCTGTTCAAGAACAACACCGACTCGGCCGGCAACTCCTACGGCTGCCACGAGAACTACTGTGTCGCCCGGGCCGGCGAGTTCTCCCGGATCGCCGACGTGCTGCTGCCGTTCCTGGTGACCAGACAGCTGATCTGCGGCGCCGGCAAGGTGCTGCAGACCCCGCGCGGCGCGGTGTACTGCCTGTCGCAGCGGGCCGAGCACATCTGGGAGGGCGTGTCCAGCGCGACCACCCGCTCCCGGCCGATCATCAACACCCGGGACGAGCCGCACGCCGACGCCGAGCGCTACCGGCGGCTGCACGTGATCGTCGGCGACTCGAACATGTCCGAGGTGACGACGCTGCTCAAGGTGGGCAGCGCCAACCTGGTGCTGGAGATGATCGAGCAGGGCGTGCAGTTCCGTGACTTCAGCCTGGACAACCCGATCCGGGCGATCCGCGAGATCAGCCACGACCTGACCGGCCGGCGGCTGGTCCGGCTGGCCGGCGGCCGCGAGGCGTCCGCGCTGGACATCCAGCGGGAGTACCACGCCAAGGCCGTCGAGCACGTCGCCTCGCGCACCAACGACCCCACCTCGCAGCGGATCGTGGAGCTGTGGGGCAAGGTGCTGGACGCGGTCGAGCAGCAGGACCTGTCCAAGATCGACCGGGAGATCGACTGGGCGGTCAAGCACAGGCTGATCGAGCGCTACCAGGCCAAGCACGGCCTGGAGCTGTCCAGCCCCCGCATCGCCCAGCTGGACCTGGCCTACCACGACATCCGGCGCGGCCGCGGCATCTTCGACCTGCTCCAGCGCAAGGACCTGGTGCACCGGGTCACCGACGACGGCGAGATCGAGGCGGCCAAGGACACCCCGCCGCAGACCACCCGGGCCAAGCTGCGCGGCGACTTCATCGCCGCCGCCCAGGCCGCCGGCCGGGACTTCACGGTGGACTGGGTGCACCTCAAGCTCAACGACCAGGCCCAGCGCACCGTCCTCTGCAAGGACCCCTTCCGAGCCGTCGACGAGCGCGTCGAACGCCTCATCTCCAGCCTGTAGAACCCCGCGAGTCCCGCTCTCGGGCAGCTGAAAGTCGAGTTCCGGAACTCGACACATGGTTGCCTGAGAGCGGGACTCGCGCTATTTGGTGAGGATGAGGAGCAGGACGTCGATGAGGGCGACGGCCATGGCGGCTTGGAAAGGGTGGCGGCGGGCGAGTAGGAGGATCACTGCTGAGGCGGCGACGGCGTAGAGGTTGAGGACGGCTGCTGCGGCCAGGAGCAACACGACGGTGGCGGCCGAGGAGAAGCGGGGGCCGAGGCGCTGCGGCAGGCCCCGGATGCCGGTGGCCAGGTCGGCGGCGAGGTCGGGCAGGGCGTTGGCGAAGTGCGCCCCTGAGCCGAGCAGGGCACCGGCGGCCAGCAGCCACCACGGCGGCGTCGCCGGCACGCCCAGCACCACGAACGCGGGCCCGGCGGCGAAGGCCACCGTGTACGGCAGCACCGACACGACGGTGCCCTTCAACCACAGGTTGTACGCCCACGCGCTGCCGACGGCGAGCAGGTGCGCGAAGCCGGCGACGAGACCCGACAGGAACGACAGCGGCACGACGGCGGCCGCTGACACCACATACGCGACCAAGACCGCCTTCGCGGCAACCGTGCCGTTGGGAATGGGCTTGTCGGAACGGCCCGAGGCGGCGTCACGGTCCCGGTCGAGGTAGTCGTTGAGCCAGCCGACCGACAGCTGACCGGCCAGCACGGCAGCGCCGACGGCGGCGATGCCTGCCGGCGACCGACCCCACACCACCGCCAGCCCCAGTCCGATCGCCGTGACCGCGACGGCGGGCGCCGGATGGCTCGCGCGGACCAGTCCGCTCACCGTGGACACGATCCACTACTCTGCCGCAACCGGACGAGGAAGGCGCGAATAGCATGATCGACGACGGTCGCGATCGACCGGATGGACGATTCGGCCGCCGGCTCGGCGGTTGTCCGGACATCGTGACCGGCGGCGGGGTTAGGGTGCTGAGGTGTCCATAGCCCGTGCCGAACGTCTCGTCAACCTGGTGCTGTGCCTGCTGTCCACCCGGCAGTACCTCACGGCCGACCGGATCAGGACGATCGTGCCCGGCTACCCCGAGGACGCCAACGCCGACGCCTTCTACCGGATGTTCGAGCGGGACAAGGCCGAGCTGCGCGACCTGGGCATCCCTCTGGAGACGGGCCGCAACAACCCGTTCGACTCGGCCGAGGGCTACCGCATCGCCCGCCGCGACTACGAGCTGGGCGACATCGACCTGGAGCCCGACGAAGCCGCCGCGGTGGCGCTGGCGGTGCGACTGTGGGACTCGCCGGAGCTGACCGGTGCGGCCGAGGTGGCGCTGCTCAAGTTGCGCGCCGCCGGCGTGGACGTGGACCAGGGCGCGCCGGCGGTGGTGGAGCCCCGGGTGCGGACCAGCGAGCCGGCGTTCGCCACGCTGCTGGCGGCGGTGCAGACCGGCCGGGTCGTCACGTTCGACTACCGCAAGCCGGTGCCGGCCGAGGTGCGGACCCGGACCGTGGAGCCGTGGGGCGTGGTGTCCTGGCGGGGCCGCTGGTACCTGGTCGGCCACGACCGCGACCGCCGGGCGGCCCGCTGCTTCCGGCTGTCCCGGATCGTCGGCGACGCCAAGACCGTCGGCAAGGCGGGCGTGGTGGAAGCGCCACCGGGCGTGGACCTGATGAGCTTCGTGAAGGGCTTCGACGACGACCCCGGCCAGTGCACGCTGGCCCGGCTGTGGGTGGCCAAGGGCCAGGCCCAGGGGCTGCGCCGCCGCGCGAAGCTCGTCGGCGAGGACGTGGTGGACGGCATCGCGGGCGACCTGCTGGAGATCGAGCTGAACCTGCCCGAGTCGGCGGCCGGCTGGATCGCCGGCTTCGGTGCGGACGTCGAGGTGCTGGAGCCGGAGGTGCTGCGCAAGTCGGTGTACGAGCGGCTGCTCGGCGCGCTGGCCGCGGCGGAGGGGAAGGCGTCGTGAGCGCGGGCGGGAACGACCGGCTGACCCGGCTGCTGGCCCTGGTGCCGTACCTGATCGCCCGGCCGGGCATCCCGGTCGACGAGGCGGCCGCCGACTTCGGCGTGACCGCGCGGCAGCTGCGCAAGGACCTGGAGCTGCTGTGGATGTGCGGGCTGCCCGGCTACGGGCCGGGTGACCTGATCGACCTGTCCTTCGAGGGCGAGACGATCACCGTCACCTTCGATGCCGGCATGAACAAGCCGCTGCGGCTGACCGGCGCCGAGGCGACTGCCCTGCTGGTGGCGCTGCGGGCGCTGGCCGACACGCCGGGCGTGGCCGACACCGACGCCGTGCGGCGGGCCCTGGCCAAGGTGGAGGCGGCCGCCGGGGCCGCCCGGCCGGCCGGCGTGGTCGTGGGGTTGGCAGCGCCGGAGGCCGAGGCCACCGCCGAGGTACGGGAGATCGTGCGGGACGCCCTCAACCGCGGGCGGGCGCTGCGGATCCGGTACTACACGGCGTCCCGCGACGAGATCACCGAGCGGGTGGTGGACCCGATGCGGGCGCTGCTCGTGGAGGGCCGCAACTACCTGGAGGCGTGGTGCCGCTACGCCGGTGACGTGCGGCTGTTCCGGCTGGACCGGATCGACGCCATCGAGGTGCTGGACGAGCCGGCCGCGCCGCCGCCCTACGCCGAGCCGACCGACGTGTCGGCCGGCCTGTTCCGGCCCGAGGACGGCCAGCAGGTGGCGGTGCTGCGGCTGGAGCCGGACGCCCGCTGGATCTCCGAGTACTACGCCGTGGACGAGCAGACCGAGCTGGAGGGCGGCCGCTGCCGGGTGGTCATGCGCTACACCGACCCGATGTGGATGGCCCGGCTGGTCATCGGCGCCGGCGGCCAGGCCGTGGCCGAGGGCCCGGCCGAGCTGGTCGACCTGATCCGCGAGCGCACCTCGGTCGCCCTGCAGCGCTTCGCCGGCTGAACCCCGGCGAGTCCCGCTCTCCAGCAACTGAATGTCGAGTTTCGGAAGTCGACACATGGTTGTCCGAGAGCGGGACTCGCGAGGGTGGGTGGGCCCTACCTGGGGCTTATCCGGCAACCGTTACCGTGTGCACGTGTTGTACGTCATCGCCGCGTTGGTGATCCTGCTGGCCCTCGCGCTGCTGGTCCGCACGCTGCTGCGGACCCGGCGCAAGGTCACCCTGCTCAAGGCCACGGCGGCGCGGGCGGGGGCCGACATCGCCGATCGGCGGGGCCTGATCCGGGCCCGGGTCGCCGCGCTGGGGGTGGCGCTGGCCCAACGCCGTAGGATCGGGGCAGAGCAACGGGTCGCCGACGTGGCGGCGGACGCTGAGGGGCGGCATCGGTGACGTCCGAGAAGAAGACCGAACGCAAGAGCAAGCGGCGTCGTCGCAGCCGTCGGCAGAATCCCGACGGCACGATGACGCTGATGGAGCACCTGTACGAGCTGCGGTATCGGCTCGGCATGGCCATGCTCGGCATCGCCATCGGCGCGATCATCGGCTTCGTCTGGTTCGAGACGGCCCCCTGGCCCATTCCGACGCTGGGCAACCTGCTGATCGGGCCGTACGAGCGGATCCCGTCGGGCCTGAAGCTGCCGGGCACCGAGGGCAAGCTGCTGGCCAGCGGCCCGTTCGAGGGCTTCATGGTGCGCTTGCAGGTCGGCATCGCGGTCGGCGCCGTGCTGTTCAGCCCGATGTGGCTGTACCACCTGTGGGCGTTCATCACGCCGGGCCTCTACTCCAAGGAGAAGAAGTTCGCGCGGATCTTCGTCGCCTGCGCGGTGGTGCTGTTCGTCGGCGGCGCGGTGCTGGCCTACCTGGTCGCGCCCGAGGCCCTGACCGTGTTGTCCAGCATCAGCTCCAGCGAGTTCCTGACGGCGCTGACCGCCGACAAGTACATCTCGTTCATCCTGGCGCTGCTGGTGATCTTCGGCATCAGCTTCGAGCTGCCGCTACTGGTGGTGATGCTGAACAAGGTCGGCATCCTCCCGTACGAGAAGCTGAGGCGCTGGCGCCGCGGCATCATCTTCGGCCTGTTCTGCTTCGCCGCCGTGGTCACCCCGGGCCAGGACCCGATCTCCATGTGCGTGCTGGCCGGCTCGCTGACCCTGCTGTTCGAGCTGGCGGTGCAGATCTCCCGGCTGAACGACCGCAAGAAGGTCAAGGACAACGAGTGGGAGGGCCTGTCCGACGACGAGGCCTCGCCGCTCAACTACGACCCGAAGCCCGAGCAGGCGACCCCGGCGTCCGAGGTCAAGGCCACCACCTTCGACGAAGACGCCACGTGACGGTAGCGCTGCTGGTGTGCCCGGCGGCCGGGCTCGGCGCGGCCGGGCGGGTCGCCGGCACCGTGGCGAGCCGGCTTCGCGAGGCTTGCGGTGACGTCCAGCTGTTGGTCGCCTCCGACGCCGAGGGCACCATTCGCTTGGCGCACAAGGCCGTTCGCGACGGGGTCGAGGTGCTGGCGGTGCTCGGCGGCGACGGCGCCGCCCATGCCGGCGTGCAGGCCTGCGCCGGCACCGAGACCGCCCTCGCGGTCATCCCCGCCGGCACCGGCAACGACTTCGCCCGGGCCCTCGACCTGAGCCTGGACCGTGTCGTCGAGGCGCTGCGCAGCGGCCGCCGGCGGGCCATCGACCTGGGGCGCGTGCAGCGTGGGGCCTGGTTCGGCACCGTGCTGTGCGCCGGCTTCGACTCCGCCGTCAACGAGCGCGTGAACCGCATGCGCTGGCCCCGCGGCCCTCGCCGCTACGACCTCGCCATCGTGATGGAGTTGGCCCAGCTGCGCTCCCGGCCGCTCACTGTGCGCACCCCGGGCGGCGAGGTCGAGCTGGAGGCCACCCTCGTCGCCATCGGCAACACCCCGTTCTACGGCGGCGGCGTGCCCATCTGCCCCGACGCCGACCCCGGCGACGGCCTGCTCGACGTCACCATCGCCGGTCGGGCCGGGCGGGCCGAGCTGATGCGGATCCTGCCCAAGCTGCGCACCGGCCGGCACGTCGACCACCCGGTGGTGACCACCCTGCGGGCCAGTTCGGTGGCCATCGCCGGCAACGACTGGATCGGGTACGCCGACGGTGAGCGGCAACGCGAGCTGCCGCTCACCGTCGAGTGCGTGCCGAAGGCCTTGTCAGTCGTGGCCTAACCCTCGGTCCATCAGCCCTCGGTCCATCAGCACTGTGGGGCTGGGCGTTTCCAGTTGTCGCCGTCGGTGTTGTCGCCGTCCTTGAGGGTGCCCTGGGCCCGCATGAACGTGACGGCGAGGGTCTTCAGCTCCGTGGCCAGCGTCGCGGGCACGTCGGTCGGCACCCTCCCGCCGTTCTTGGCGAACCAGCCGCTGGGGCCGAAGTCGCCGTAGAACTTGCCGTTGCGGAAGACGTGGAGCTCGAAGTCGGGGAACCGGGCCGTGTCGAACCGGGCGGTGAAGTCCCCGTCGAGGGTCTTGGGATCCCGGCCGGCGCCGCCCTTGTCGGTCCAGCCGCAGGCGTGGTCGGGCCGGTAGGACTCCATCCGCTTGCCCTCGGCCACGGTGTCGACCGCGGCCAGCGGCACGGCGTAGATGGAGACCTTGGCCTGCACGATCCACGAGTAGTAGCCGCCGATGGCGTGGGCCTGCGCGTCGGCCTTGGCCTTGGCGCTGGCCTCGTCGAACGGGCCCTTCATGTCCTTGTCGACGCAGCTGAGGGTGGCCACGCCGGTGGAGGCGATGGTGGTGGTGGAGCTGCACGAGCCGGCCGGCAGGTCGTTCAGGAAGACGTCGGCGTTCATCTGCACCGACACCTGGGCCGGCACGTTGGCGCTGGACCGGGGCGACGCGGTGAAGTGCGCGGTGACCGAGCAGCCGGTCTGCACGCACTTGTCGAGGGAGTCGTTGTTCTGGACGATGTCGCCCTTGGTCAGGTGCACGTCGGTGTTGATGGCGTCGCCGAGCTGGCCGATGTCGGTTTCCATCTCGTCGTAGGTCTGGTCGGCGAAGTCGTCGTTCATCTCGGTGAAGGTGGCCGTGCCCAGCCCGGTGTACGAGGCGCGGGCGCCGTTGAGCTGGAGCTTGTGCCCGGGGTTGCCGAACGCGGCGGCGGCCTTCCTGGTGGTCTTGTCGATCCAGCGCACCACCCGGTACGGCTGGTTCTTGGCCACGTACAGCGTGCCGTCCGGGGTGTCGGCCTTGAGCACCTCGACGTTGTTGACGGTGGTGCCGTCGTAGTTGTCGGGTGTCGGCAGCTTGTCGGTTTTGGTGACCTGATCGCGCAGCACGCCGGCGATCGCCGACGGCGTCACGTCCTGCTTGAGCAGCGGCGACAGGTCGCCAAGGTCGCCGGTGGCCCACCGGTTCTTCAGGCTCACGCCGGACGGCAGCCGGCCTTCGAGACCGGGCGGGATCAGGCCGCTGGACAGCTGCACGTACAGCTTGCCGTTGGCGACCAGGAACGGGAACTTGAGGCCGCCGCCGGTCATCGTGCCGATCGCGTCGCCCTGGTTGGTGACGCGGCCGTCGAACTGGCTGCCGTCCGGCAGGTCGGCGCGGTAGTTGGCCACCGGCTGCGCGGCCAGGTTGGCCACCGCCTGCTCGAACGGGCTGCGGTCCGGCGGCCACACCAGCCACGTCGTGACGCCCGCGACCAGCAGCACCACCACGGCGGCCGTGATCACCACCAGCCGCTTGCTGCGGCGCTTGCGCGGCGGCACCGGCACCAGGTCCGTGCGCAGCGGCGCGTGCCATCCCGGTGGCAGGTCCGCGTTCGCCACGAGCGGCGGATGCCACGGCTCCGCCGGCGCGGGCCACACCTGCTGCACGACGGTCGGCATCGGCGCCATCGGCGGGAACTGGCCGGTCGGCTGGGGCCCGGCAACCCCCGGCTGCCATGTGCTCTGCGGCAGGTTCGCGACCGGCGCGGCCGGCTGCTGCCATCCGGCCTGCGGCTGCCCGGGGCCCGGCTGCCAGGCCTGCTGCGGTGCGCCGGTCATGTGCTGCCAATTGCTCGGCGGCTGGTAGGTGGGCTGCCACTGGATTTGCGGCAGTTCGGCTGCTGTGGGTTGCTCGGTGTTCTGCGGTGCGTCGGAAACCGGCGTTTGCCGCGGTGCTTCGGCGGTCGCCGGTCTTGGCTCCGCCTCCGACGCGGCCGGGCTGTCGTATCTGGCCGGCTCGGCGATCGGGTCCTCCGGCGCGTGCTGACCGCGCGCCGGCTCGATGGACTCCTGGTCCATGGTCATTCCCCCCTAATGGTTCGGGCGGAATGATGTCAAACAAAGGTCACGGGTCAATTGCGGCCATCGAGTGCCTCGGTCAGCTCGCCGTAGCTGAGGTTGCCGGCGAGGCCGCCGAAGCCCGCACCGCCGAGCACGCCGGTGAGGGCGTCGCGGGCGGCGCCCCAGGCCAGCCGGGCCAGCGAGGAGCCGGTGGAGACGCGACGGACCCCCATGTTCGCCAGGGACTCCAGCGACGGCAGGGTGGGGGAGGCGAGCACGTTGATCGCGGCCCCGGGCAGCGCGGCGACGAGGTCGGGGATGAGCTCCTCGGGTAGGCCGGGAACGAACAGGCAATCGGCGCCGGCGTCCAGAAATCGCCGCAGCCGGGCCACCCCCTCGTCGAATCGGCGGTCGCCGGACCACCATTCGTCGGTACGGGCGTTGATCACCAGGTCGGCGTCGACCGAACGGGCCGCGGCGATGCGGTCGGCGGCCTCGTCGGCGCTCCACATGACGCCGTCGGGATACCGCACGTCCTCGATGTTGACGCCGACCACGCCGACATCCACGGCGGCCCGAATGGTCGCCCGCACGTCGCCGTAGCCACCCTCCAGGTCGGCGGACACCGGCACCGCCGAGAACTCGACGATCGCGGCCACGGCCCTGAGCATCGTGGCCAGGGGCATGCGCTGGCCGTCGGGGAGTCCGAGCGCGGCGGCGACGCCAGCGCTGGTGGTGCCGAGCGCCGGCACCCCGGGCAGCGTCGACAGCAGCCGCGCCGACGCCGGGTCCCAGGCGTTGGGCAGCACGAAAAACCCGCTTCGGTGCAGCTCTCGGAAGGTCATGGCGGAGAGCCTAGGCACGGCACGGTTCGGCGCCACCCGAACTGTCAGCCGAACGCGGCGATCCGCAGCACCCAGTCGTCGTCCCCGCCGTGGTTGGGGCCGGGCGGCGTGAAGGAGACGTCGCCGCGGCCGATCGGCGGGTCGGCCAGCCGGTAGCGGCCGTCGGTCGGGTCGTACCAGAACGCCACCGCGCCGGGCCGCATCGTGGACATGTCCACGGTGATCTTGCGCGAGGTGGGCAGGTAGATCACGGCCAGCCGCCCGTCGTCGGTGCGCGCGGCGGTGGCGTAGTCGTTGTCGTTGACCGAACCCACGGTGTTCGGGGTTCCGTAGCCGTCGACCAGGAACGTGTGGTCCTGGTCGGGAACCAGGTCGTACCAGCGGCTGGAGCCGAACAGGTCGGTCATCAGCTTGAACTCGCGGGTGCTCTGGGTGTCCACGTGGTCCTCCCAGCCCGGCTTGAACTGCCAGGTCCAGGTGCTGCCGTAGAGCTGGCCGGTGGCGCCGCTGGTCATCGTCCAGTACTCCTGGCGCCGCAACGTCTTCGGGCCGGTGTAGTCGTGCTCGTCCTCGTAGTTGGCCTCGACCATGTACACCGGCAGCGGGTCGGGGCGGTTGTACTCCTTGAGCACCTGGGCGTAGGTCGGGTAGTAGGTGTACGCCGAGTCGAGCTGGATGTACTGCCGCCAAGTCGGGTCGTCGAGCGAACCGCTGCTGAGGTAGTTGAGCTCCACGGTCTGCAGGTGGTCCGGATCGGTCTCCTTGAGGCCGCGGGCCACCGCCTGGGTCAGGGCCCGGTCGTTCGGGTCCTGCCAGGTCTGCAGGTCGCAGCCGTTGAACCAGACGATGTTGGGATACTTGACGAATCGCTTGCCCAGGAACTGCCCGAACGCGTGCGCCTTGTCGACTCCGTTGTCCCGCAACAACTGTAGGTGCCCGCAGGTCTCGACCGGGGTGAGCCAGATGGTCAGCCCGTCGTCCCGGGCGGCGGCCACCATGTCCTCGACCCGGTCCCAGTAGGCCGGGTTCGGCGTGGACATGTCACCCGCCTTGGTGAACGGCGTGATGCCGTCGAAGGTGGCGTCGCCGGGGTGGCCGCCCTGGTCCGGCGGCACCAGCGAGTTGATCCACAGCGAGTTGAAGCCGCCGGCCCGGCGGTCGGCGAAGTAGTCCTCGGCCTGCTCCTGCGACATCGTGACGAACAGGCCCTGCGGCGAGTCGCCGGAGATCAGGTACGGCCGGCCGACCTGGTCCAGCAGGTACCGCCCGTTCGCGCTGGCCGAGGTCGGCCAGGCGAACCGGGGGCCGGGGGTGTCCGGCGACTGCACCGACGGCGTGGCCAGGATCGAGGTGGCGAGCACCGTGGCTGTCAGCAGGATCGGGATCCGCACAAATTCGGATCGTACGGATCCCGACGTGTGCCCGCAGTGGTTACGGCAGAAGATCTATCCGCCGGTGTGCGACCGGATAGCCGGCCCGGGCGAAGGTCTTGGCCATCCGCGTGTTGGCCACGTCGGTGCCGGCGGCGATCTTCTCCGCGCCCTCGGCGGCCAGCATGTGCGTGGTCTCGGCCAGCAGGTCGTAGGAATAGCTGTGGCCGCGCTGCTCCGGCACGACCGCGATGTAGCCGACGACGTGGGCGCTGTAGTGGTAGCAGGGCGCGGCCAGCCCGACGAGTTCGCCGTCGGACGTGTAGGCCAGCCGCCACCACTCGCGCGGACTGGGCATCCAGCGCAGGAAGTCGAGGTCCTCCTGGGCGGAGGCGTCCAGGCCCCTCTCGGCGATGGTCCGCCGGACGTGCGCGTCGACGCTGGTCGCGTTGACCCGGCGGAAGACCTCGAAGATGACGTCGTCGTCGGGTTCGGGGCGGAACTCCAGTCGTGCGGGGCGTTCCGGCAGGCCGCAGTCGGGGGTCCAGCGGTAGGTGTATCGCTCGACCAGGAACGTCATGCCGGCGGCCTGCGCCGCGTCGAGACGGGCCGTGGCCGCGGCGTGCACCGCCGGATCGTCGCGCCAGTTCGCCGGCAGCGGCAGCGAGTACTCGACGTGGAACGGCGCGGTGCGCAGCAGGTGCACGGCCGCGTCGGCGTCGGTGAAGTCGAACCAGTCCAACGCTTTCGGCTCGGTGTCCTCGGGGCCGGCCCACCATACCGCCCGCGCCACGACCACGCCGTCACGCAGCGCCACCCAGGTCCACTCTGGACGGTAGTTGCCGGTGGCGTAGGTGGTGCCGAACGCGCCGTAGCCGACCAGCATGGGGTCGGGCAGCGAGTCGAACAGGGACTCCTCGCCGGCCACGAGCGGCCGGACGATCAGATCAGACATGAAATGCTCCGGGAGTTGGTGTTGTGCTCCCGAGTCACGCCCTGGAGTCCCGGTGGGAGCACGTGAACAGTCGAGTGACCATCGCTCCCACCTCCTTGTCGTCGCCGAAGGGCGCGCCGGCGACAGTAGTCCGCCGGCGCGCCTGTGGCCAACGCTTTTTCAGCTCGTGGTGATGAACTTGTCGGGGCTGGTCACCACCGGGGACTCGACGTACAGGCTGCGGTACTCGTCCTGGATGCCGCTGTTGTGCACCTGCAGCGCCAGCGGGCCGACCTGGCCGGCCGTCTTGTCGGTGAAGTCCAGCACCTCGGTGCCCTTGCAGGTGGTGGCGGTGCCCTTGAGCGGGCAGCAGGCCATCCGCGCGACGCCGGTGGCCTGGTTGCCGATCAGCTCGCACTGGCTCCAGGTCTTCACGTCCCACTTGGTGTGCGGGAGCTGCTTGAACAGGCTGCCGCCGCCGTTGTTCTTGCCGGGGCGGTAGTCCCAGTGGCCGCCGTTGGGCGGCTGGAACTGGATGGCGCTCAGCGCGTCGCGGATCGGGTTGGTGGTGCCCCAGATCAGCACGGTCGGCGCGTGGTTGCCCTTCACCTGGCGAACGTTGAAGATCCAGCGGAAGGTGCCGACCTGCTGCTTGTTGTAGTACAGCCAGCCCCGCGAGGTGCCGTTGCCGTGGATGACGCCGTCCTTGGCCGACCACTGGCCCGCGGCCTGCGAGGTCCAGCCGTCCAGGGTCGTGCCGTCGAACATGGAGACGAGGTTCGGGTCGTTGTAGGGGTTGCCGGCCTTGGCAGCCTGGGACGCCGGGGCGGTGAAGACCGCGACCAGCAGGGAGATCGCGATGGTGACTATCCACAGTGGACGACGAACCATGATCCCTCCGAGCGTGAATCGGATGTAAACCTTTTCATGCGCGGCAGGACCCAGGTTACGAGCGAGTGAAGGCAGGCGTCAAGTCGGCGTGAAATCCAAACCCTCGCGAGTCCCGCTCTCAGGCCACTGAATGTCGAGTTCCGAACTCGCATCATGGTTGCCTGAGAGCGGGACTCGCCGGGGTCAGGTGGTTGTCAGTTCGAAGACCATGGCCTGGCCGGGTCCCAGGAGTGGGGGTTGCACGCCGACCTGGGCCAACACGGCACCGGTGAGGGTGACGCCGTCGGCGATCCACGGGGTCTGCTGGGCGAAGCGGCCGGCGGCCGGGGCGAGGTCGGGCAGGGCCCGCACCGTGTACCGGCGGTCGGGGTCCAGGCCGGGGAAGCGCAGCCGGGCCGGCACCGCGTCCGGGGAGGTTTCCAGCCGGGCGTAAGCGAAAACGGCGTGCCCATCGCCGACCACACCATGCACCAGCGAACCGTGATCGGTGTGATCGGCCCGGACGGTCACGCCGCCGTGCAGCAGCGGCCGGAGCCGCTTGTACACAGCGATCCACGCGGTGAGCTGGGCCAGCTCGTCCTCGGACAGGCCGGTCAGGTCCCACTCCAGGCCGGCGTGGTCGAACAGCGCGGTGGCGCAGCGGAACGGCAGCTCGGCGACCCGGCCGGTGGTGTGGGCCTGCGGCGGCCCGACGTGGCTGCCGATCAGCTCCGGCGGCACCAGCAGCCCCATCCAGCGCTGGATCCGTTGCCGCTCAACGGCATCGTTGGTGTCCGAGGCCCACACCCGGTCGGTGTGGGCCAGGATGCCGAGATCCACCCGGGCGCCGCCGGAGGAGCAGGACTCGATCTCCAGGGCCGGGTGCCGCGAGCGCAGCTCGTCCAGCAGCCGGTAGACGGCCGCGGTCTGGCCGTGCACACCGGGCACGGCCTCCAGCAGGTCCCGGTTGTGGTCCCACTTGATGTAGTCGATGCGGTACTCGGCGACGAGGGAATCCAGGCGCTCCAACAGATAGTCGAAGACCTCGGGCCGGGCCAGGTCGAGCACCTGCTGCCGCCGCCACGGCCGGGCCGGGCGGCCCTCGGCCACCAGCAGCCAGTCCGGGTGGGCCCGGGCCAGGTCGGAGTCGGGGTTGACCATCTCCGGCTCGAACCACAGCCCGAACTGCATTCCCTTGCCCCGCACGTAATCCACCAGCGGCGTCAGGCCGTCCGGCCACACCTGCGGGTCGACGTACCAGTCGCCGAGGCCGGCGGAGTCGTCGCGGCGGTGCAGGAACCAGCCGTCGTCGAGCACGAAGCGTTCGACGCCGATCTCGGCGGCCCGGTCGGCCAGCGCCTTGAGCCGGTCCAGGTCGTGGTTGAAGTAAACCGCTTCCCACGTGTTGAGAACGACCGGTCGCGGCGTTCTTGGATGCGTTGGGCGGGCCCGCATCCAGGAGTGCAGCCGCTCGGAGAGCCCGTCCAGACCGTGGTCGGACCAGACGAAGAACGCCCACGGGGTGGCGTAGGACTCGCCGGGCGCGAGCCGGATCTCGCCTGGGCCAAGCAGTTCCGCCGCGCCGAGCACGCCGACGCCCTCGGCCAGCCGCTCGGCGAAGTGCTCGTGGTTGCCGCTCCAGGCCAGGTGCACGCCCCACACCTCGCCGTGCCGGAAGCCGAAACCGTCGGTGCCGGCCACAAGCAGTCCGGTCGCGTCGTGACCGGTGCGGCCGCGGCGGCTTTCCCGCGCCCGCAGGCCGTGCAGGAACGGGCTACGCTGCGGCGACCGCTCGCGGCACCAGCGGCCGGTGAGGTCCAGTAGTTCGGTGGCGTGCGTGGGCACCGGCAGCAGCAGCCGCAGCGCGTCCACGGTCCACGTGTCGGACCCGGTGTTCACGACCTCCTGCCGCACCCGCAGCACGCCCTGCGGGTCGAGGTGTAGTTCGACGCGGAACTCAACGCCGGCAACGGGATCGGCGGCGGTGAAGCTCAGCGAGTTGCCGTCCACGGCGATCGGCGCGACCAGCTCCGGCCGCACGTGCGGCCAC
The DNA here is from genome assembly GCF_018263855.1 of Kutzneria sp. CA-103260. Classification (GTDB taxonomy): domain Bacteria; phylum Actinomycetota; class Actinomycetes; order Mycobacteriales; family Pseudonocardiaceae; genus Kutzneria. Next base: position 1,232,604 of record NZ_CP073318.1, read on the forward strand.
GCCCCCTCGCGGTGCCCGGACGTGCCGGGCCGGCCCAGCCAACCCTCCTGTTCGGACGGCAGCAGGGTCAGCCGGATCGGGGAGTCCACCGAACTCGGCGGCACGCCCGGCGTGGCGGCGAGCACGAAGTCGCCGTCGACCGGCCCCAGGTCGGCGCCCCAGTGCAGCACGCGGGGCAGCCCGGGGCCGGCCTCCACGACCAGACCCGTCCCGTTCGCCGCCAGGCTGATCAGCTCGCTCATGTGCGGAAACCTAGGCGACAACCGAGAACCTTTTCAACTATCGAACGGCCACCAGCACCCGATCGTCACCGGACTGCCAGACTGTGCCGACCTCGCGGAACCCGGCCTCCCGGAGCAACTTCAGGTGCACGTCCAACCGTGCGCCGACGCCGTGGTTGTCGGACGGCACGGCCCGCTCCCGCCGCTGGGCCAGCAGGTCGGCAAACGTTTCCTCGGCCTCGACGGCGGCCCACCACTGCTGCCAGTCCTCGTTCTCGATCACGCCCTGTCGGCGCGCGCGGTCCCGTCGCACCACCTTCTGCAGTTCGTGCAGCCGCGGTTGGTCGTCCACGAAATGGTCACCGTCGACGAGCACGCCGCCGGGCTCGATCAGGTCGGCCAGGTCCCGGTAGAGCTGGCGGAGCCCGTCCTCGGACAGCCAGTGCAGCGCCGTCGTGGACACCGCCGCCTGGACTTTGCCGTTGAGCTGGAGCGAATCCGTCCACCCGGGCACGCCCAGCCGGGCCTCGACGAAGCGCACCGCCGACGGGGCGGTGGCGCGGGCGAAGGCCAGCAGCAGCGGGTCGGTGTCGATTCCCACGAAGTGGGCGGCCGGCAGCCGGTCGGCCAGCCGGGTGGCCAGCGAGCCGGGACCGCAGCCCAGGTCGAGCACGGTGGGCGACGAGTGCTGGCTGAGCGTGTCCGCGAGAACGTCGCCGATCACTGTGAAACGTAGCTCACGGTCGGCGATGTAGTGCTCCTGCTGCGCGTCCCAGCGGCGCAGCCAGGCCGTCGCGACGGCCGGTTCGACAACATCCGTGCTGGTCATGGGCCCTCCCCTGTTTCGATCCTTACTGCAAGATAGTTGCGACAAGCCCTCGTCTCAAGGGGTGGACCGTCGATCGACGGATGTTTTCGGCGGCTAGGGTCTGCGACCATCCGTGCACAGATCGACACCCGAGGTGGGGGAACACCGATGACGTGGCGACGACCTTCCCTGCTGCTCGCCGGCGCGCTGGTCGCCGGGACCGTGACCGCGTGTGGTGGCGGTGGCAGCCAAGGCGCAGCCACACCGTTCGACCCGAACACCTGCCAGGGCGGCACGCTGGAGATCCTCAACCAGGCCGACGCCGGCTCGCACCTGGACCCGGCCCGGCTCTACACCTCCGGCGGCGGCAACATCCCGTCGCTGCTGTTCCGCACGCTGACCACCCGGACCCGCAAGGCCGGCGCGGACGGCGCGAAGGTCGCTCCCGACCTGGCCACCGACACCGGCGAGCCCAACGCCGACGCCACCGTCTGGACCTACCACCTGCGCGACGGTCTCAAGTTCGAGGACGGCACCCCGATCACCTCGGCCGACGTCAAGTACGGCATCGAGCGCGGCTTCGCGCCGGAGCTGCCCGGCGGCGCCCCCTACCTGCACGACTGGCTGGTCGGCGCGCAGAACTACCAGGGCCCGTACAAGGATCCGAACGGCATCGCCGCGATCGAGACGCCCGACGCGAAGACGATCGTGTTCCACCTGAACTCGCCGCACGGCGATTTCCCTTACCTGGCCACGGCCACCCAGTTCGCGCCGGTGCCCAAGGCCAAGGACACCGGGGCCGACTACGAGAAGCACCCGATCTCCAGCGGCCCGTACAAGATCGAGTCCTATGACAAGGGCAAGAGCATGGCCCTGGTCCGCAACACGAACTGGTCGCGGGGCGTGGACCCGAACCGGTTGGCCTGCCCGGACCGCATCGAGGCCACCTACGGCCTGGACCCGGCCGTGATCAACCAGCGGATGTCCACCGGCACCGGCAACGACGCCAACGCGGTCACCACCGACACCGACCTCGGCCCGTCCGAGCTCGCGCAGCTGGACAGCAATCCCGAGCTGGCCAAGCGGGTGGCCAAGGGCGGCTTCCCGTACACGTATTACCTGGCCTTCGACAACACCAAGGCCCCGTTCAACGACATCAAGGTGCGGCAGGCGCTCAGCTACGCGGTCGACCGCACCTCCACGGTGAACGCGGCCGGCGGCAGCTCGCTGGCCTACCCGGCGACGACCTTCCTGCCCAACAACAAGACCATGGGCTACCAGGCGTTCGACTACTTCCCGGCCGGCACAGGAGGCGACCCGGCCAAGGCCAAGCAGCTGCTGGCCGAGGCGGGCTTCCCCAACGGCCTCACCATCACGCTGGCGCACCGCTCGGACGACAGCGAGCAGGACGGCCCCAAGGTCGCCACGGCTGTGCAGGACGCGCTCCAGAAGGCCGGCATCACGGTCAAGCTGCAGAGCATCGACCACGACAGCTACCCGACGACGCTGGGCAACCCGGCGACCCAGCCGCAGGTGGCGGTCGAGGAGTGGGGCGCGGACTGGCCGTCCGGCGGGCCGTTCCTGGTTCCGATCTTCGATGGCCGGCAGTATCTGGCCGGCGGCGGCAACTTCAACACCGCGCACTTCGACGACAAGGCCGTCAACGCCAAGATCGACGAGATCAACAAGATCACCGACCCGGACCAGGCGGCCCAGCAGTGGGGCCAGCTCGACGCGGAGATCATGAAGCAGGCGCCGGTGGTGCCGCTGTTCCACACCACCAACCTGCGGCTGTACGGCAAGAACGTGAAGAACGCCTTCGTCAGTGACTGGACCGGTGTGTACGACCTGTCCCAGGTGTCCGTGAAGTGACCGAGGCCAGACCGGGTTTCCCGGTATTTCTGGGCAGGTTCCGCACCGACCGCGCCGCCGTGTTCGGCGCGGTCGTGGCGGGCCTGCTGGTGCTGCTCGCGCTGCTAGCCCCCGTGCTGACGGCGTTGGAGGGACAGGACATCTCCACCTTCCACAACGACCTGGTGGACTCGGCCCGCGGCGGCGTGCCGATCGGGCCGCTGGGCGGCATCAGCGGCCAGCACTGGCTCGGCGTCGAGCCGCAGACCGGCCGCGACCTGTTCGCCCGCGTCGCTCAGGGGGCGCAGATATCGTTGCTGGTGGCCGTGTCCGCGACCGTGGTCGAGGTCTTCCTCGGCGTGCTGGTCGGTGTGGCCGCCGGGCTGGCCGGCAAGCTGGTGGACACGGTGCTGACCCGGCTGGCCGACATCACGATCGCGTTCCCGGTCATCATCTTCTCGCTGGCCCTGCTGACCATCGTGCCGGACAGCTTCCCGCGGCCGCTGCTGCTGGCGGTGGTGATCGGCGTGCTCGGCTGGGGCGGCACCGCCCGCATCAGTCGCGCGCAGACATTATCCTTGCGCACCAGGGACTTCGTCGCGGCGGCGCGGCTGTCCGGGGCCGGCGGGTTCCGCATCGCGCGCCGGGAGATCCTGCCCGGCCTGGCCGCCCCGGTGATCACCTACGCGGCGTTGCTACTGCCGACCAACGTGATCACTGAGGCGGCGCTGTCCTTCCTCGGCGTCGGTGTGCGGCCGCCGACCTCGTCGTGGGGTCAGATGCTGTCCACCGCGACCACGTGGTTCCGCAGCGACGTGATGTACGTGCTGATCCCCGCGTTCATGGTGTTCCTCACCGTGCTGTCGTTCACGTTGATGGGTGAGGGAGTCCGGGTGGCGCTGGATCCGCGCACCACCCGGCTGACCAGGAAGGCGGGCTGAGGTGCTCGGCTACGCGGTGCGCCGCATCGGCGGCGCGGCGGCGGTGCTGCTGGTCATGTCGGCGGTGGTGTACCTGCTGTTCTATCTGATGCCGGCCAATCCGGCCCAGTTGGTGTGCGGGATCAAGGCGTGCACGCCGGACCGGCTGGCCCTGATCTCGCACAGCCTCGGCCTGGACGAGCCGCTGTACCTCCAGTACTGGCACTTCCTGGAGGGACTGGTCGCCGGCCGGGACTACAGCATGGGACCGTCCACAGTGCACTGTGCGGCGCCCTGTCTCGGCTACTCCTTCCAGTACACCGAACCCGTGCTGCAGATGATCCTGGACCGGCTGCCGGTGTCCGGCTCGCTGGTGATCGGCGCGGCGATCCTGTGGCTGTCCTTCGGTATCGGCATCGGCGTGCTGTCCGCGCTGCGCCGGGGCCGCTGGGTCGACCACGCCGTGAACACGCTCGTGCTCGGCGGGCTGGCGGTGCCGATCTTCATCACCGGCCTGATGGCGCTGATGGTCTTCTGCGTGTACCTGCAGTGGCTGCCGTTCCCGACCTGGGTGCCGTTCGACCAGGACCCGCTGCTGTGGGCCCAGAACCTGATCCTGCCGTGGATCGTGCTCGCCCTGACCACGATGCCGGTCTACGTGCGGATGTCGCGGGCCGGCATGCTGGAAACCCTGGCCGAGGACCACATCCGCACCGCCCGGGCCTACGGCCTGCCGGAACGGCGGGTGATCGGCCGGCACGCGCTGCGCGGCGCCCTCAGCCCGCTGATCACGTTGGCGGCGCTGGACATCGCCGCCATCCTCACCTCGTCGGTGCTTACCGAGTCGGTGTTCGGCCTGCCCGGCATCGGCCAGCTCACCGTGCAGGCGGTGCGCAACATCGACCTGCCGGTGGTGGTCGGGCTGGTGCTGCTCATCGGCTTTGTCATCGTGGTGTGCAACACGGTCGCCGACCTGCTCTACGCGGTGGTCGACAAGAGGGTGAGCGTGTCGTGAGCGAGCTTGCGAGCGAACCATTCAGCGCAGTGCGTCCGCGAACGCGGACACCGAGCGCTAGCGAGGTGCCGCAGTGAGCGAAACCGTTGTGTCCGTGCGGGACCTGGTCATCGACTTCCGCACCGAGGGCGACACGGTGCGCGCGGTCGACCGGCTGTCCTTCGATCTGGCGGCGGGCCGGGCGCTCGGCATCGTGGGGGAGTCGGGGTCGGGCAAGAGCGCGACCGCCTTGTCCCTGCTGGGTTTGCACCGTGGCGGCAATGCTGAGGTGACCGGGGCCGTCGAAGTGTTGGGCACTGATGTGCTTGCGGCGTCCAATGAGGACGTGCGGCGGCTGCGGGGCGACCGGATCGCCATGGTGTTCCAGGACCCACTGTCCGCTTTGGACCCGTACTTCAGTGTCGGCGACCAGATCGTCGAGGTGTACCGGGCCCACAACAAGGTCGACCGGCGAGCGGCCTGGTCTCGTGCGGTGGAAGTGCTGGACCGTGTCGGGATTCCCGACGCCGCCCGGCGGGTGAAGGCCTACCCGCACGAGTTCTCCGGCGGCATGCGCCAGCGGGCCTTGATCGCCATGGCGCTGGCCCTGTCGCCCGAGGTACTGGTCGCCGACGAGCCGACCACCGCCCTGGACGTGACCGTGCAGGCGCAGATCCTGGACCTGATCCACGATCTGCGCGAGGAGACCGGGATGGCGCTGATCCTGGTCACCCACGACCTCGCCGTCGCCGCCGGCAACGTCGACGACGTGCTGGTCATGCAGAACGGCCGGGCCGTCGAGCACGGGCCGGCCGGCTCGGTGCTGGGCGCGCCGTCCGCCGCGTACACGCGAGAACTGGTGGCCGCCATCCCGAGGCTGGAGCAGCCGCGGGAGTCGAAGGTCCTCGGCGGCGAGCCGTTGGTGCAGGTCAAGGACGTGCACCAGGTCTTCACCGTCGGGTCGTTCCTGAACCGGACCAAGGTGAACGCCGTCGAGGGCGTCACCCTGGACGTGCTGCGCGGCGAGGCGCTGGGCGTCGTGGGGGAGAGCGGCAGCGGCAAGACCACCCTGGCCCGGATGATCGTGCGGCTGCTGCGGCCCACCTCGGGGCAGATCCTGTTCGACGGCCGGGACATCGCGTCCGACCGGGCCCTGGCCGAGGTTCGCCGGGACCTGCAGATGGTGTTCCAGGACCCGGTGTCCTCGCTGAACCCGCGGCGCACCATCGGCGAGAGCATCGCCGACCCGCTGCGCGTGCAGGGCGAGGACGCCTCCCGGGCGCGGGTGCGGGAGCTGCTGGAACTCGTCGGGCTCGACCCAGACCGGATCGACCGCTACCCGCACGAGTTCTCCGGCGGGCAGCGGCAGCGCATCGGCATCGCCCGGGCCATCGGGCTGCGGCCCAAGCTGCTGGTGTGCGACGAGCCGGTGTCCGCGCTCGACGTGTCGACGCAGGCCCAGATCATCCGGCTGCTAGCCTCGCTGCGGACCGAGTTCGACCTCACGCTGATCTTCGTCGCGCACGACCTGGCCGTGGTGCGGCAGGTCAGCGACCGGGTCGCGGTGATGAGCAAGGGAGCCGTCGTGGAGCTCGGCGAGACCGACTCGCTGTACGACAATCCCACGCACCCGTACACCAAGTCGCTGCTGGCGGCGGTGCCGGTGCTCGACCCCGAGCTGGCCCGGCAGCGGCGGCTGGAACGCGGGCAGCTGACGCCGTGAAGACATTCCGCTGGCCGGTTGTCGTGGTGGTGTCCGGCGTGCTGGCCGCCGGAATCCTCGTCGGGACCTACTGGGACCGGGTCGACCACACCGCGGTCGGGGTCGATCATGCGGCGGCGTCGGGGGAGTTGCGGTCGCCCGACATCGATGTGCGGATCCAGGGCGTGCAGGCGTTGCAGCGGATCGCCGTCGAGTCGCCCGGCGACCAGCCAGCCGTGACCAGCGAGTTGTCTTCGTTCATCCGCTCCACCGCCGGCACTGCGCCCTGCGCCGACCAGCCGGTCGGGCGGGACGTGCAGGCGGCGCTGTCCGCGCTGCGGCTGCGCTCGCCCGCCGGTGACCTGGGCACAGTTGTCGACCTGCACGGGGCGTGCCTGAACGACGCCCAGATGGCCAACATCAGCCTGGTGTACGCCAACCTGGCCGGCGTCGACTTCGGTGACGCCAACCTGAGCTGGTCGGTCCTGGACGGCGCCGACCTGACCGGCGCCAACCTCGGCGGGGCCAACCTCAGCTACGCTCATGTAGTAGACGCCCGGATGGCTTCGGTGAACCTCAGCGGCGCGAAGACCGTGGACATCAACGTGAACTACTCCCGCTGACCGCTCGTTTCCTTGCCGTGCAACAAGAATTCGGCCGGCGTTTGCCCCGGTCGCGGGTAGCGTGCGACGAGTGGCTGAACTGACTCGTCGTCGCATGCTGGGCGCGGCCGCAGGCGCAGCGCTCACCTCCACCCTTCTGCCGCCCAACCTGCTCAAGGCCATGGCGGCCGAGCCCGCGAACCGTCGCGGCTCGTTGCGGGACATCGAGCACGTGGTCATCCTGATGCAGGAGAACCGGTCCTTCGACCACTACTTCGGCACCATGTCCGGGGTTCGCGGCTTCAACGACCCCAACGCCCTCCAGCTGTCGACCGGCCGCTCCGTCTTCTACCAGCCCGACGCCCTCAACCCCGACGGCTACCTGCTGCCCTTCCACCTCGACACCCGCAAAAGCAGCGCCCAGGCCATCCCGTCCACCAGCCACGCCTGGAGCGTCCAGCACGCCGCGTGGAACGGCGGCAAGATGGACAACTGGCTGCCCGCGCACCGCAAGGCCGACGGGGCCAACGGGCCGTACGTCATGGGCTACTACACCCGTGACGACATCCCCTTCCAGTTCGCCCTGGCCGAGGCCTTCACGATCTGCGACTCGTACTTCTGCTCCATCATGGGGCCCACCCATCCCAACCGCTTCTACCTGATGACCGGCACCAACGACCCGAACGGCTTGGGCGGCGGGCCGGCTCTCGACAACAGCGGGACTTCGTACACGTGGAAGACCTACCCCGAGCGCCTGACCGAGGCCGGCGTGAGCTGGAAGGTGTACCAGCAGGCGGACAACTACGGCTGCAACGCTTTGGAGTTCTTCAGCCAGTACCAAAAGGCTGGGACGGATTCTCCGCTGTGGCAGAACGGCATGGTCAAGTACCCGGCGGGGAAGTTCGAGTACGACGCCGTGAATGATCAGCTGCCCACGGTGTCGTGGATCATCCCCACTTCGAAGGAGTCCGAGCACCCGGACTACCTGCCGGCGGCCGGGGCGGCGTTCGTGGCGTCGAAGATCGACGCCATCGCCGCGAACCCGGAGGTGTGGCGGAAGACGGCGTTCATCCTGACGTACGACGAGAACGACGGTCTGTTCGACCATGTGCCGCCGCCTGTGCCTCCGGCGGGGACGGCCGACGAGTTCGTGGGCGGGTTACCTATCGGTGGCGGATTCCGTGTGCCCACGACGATCGTGTCGCCCTGGACCCAGGGTGGCTGGGTGTGCAGCGAAGACTTCGACCACACCTCGGTGCTGCGGTTCCTGGAGCAGTTGACCGGGGTGCAGGAGAGCAACATCTCCGAGTGGCGGCGCAACACCTTCGGGGACCTGACGTCGGCGTTCCGGTTCGGGGACCGGGCTGCTGCGCCGCCGGTTCTGCCTGACACGCATGGACCTCTGACGCTGGCGCAGTACGAGGTGGCGACGTTGCCGAAGCCTGTGCTGCCGGGGAAGGGACAGGTGCCGCCGACCCAGGAACCGGGGAAACGCCGGCATACGTGAGGTGGGGAGGAGGGGGCCTGTCTGTGGTGGTGGCGGGCGGGCCCTTGGGGTGCGTTTTGTCTTGCGTTGCGCGGCTTCTTCTGCTGTTGCTATTCCCGTTAGTGGGCTGGGTGTCCCGCCCGCCCACCCGTCTCCTCGTTGGCAGCCCGTTCTGTTTCCCGGAGCCTGTGGTGGGTTGCGGGCCTGCGTGGACGGTTGGCCAGTTCGCTGGGGTCAGGTGGGGTTGGGTGGTTTGCTGGCGGTGGGGTGGGTGGTGCGTATCAAGACGGCTTGGGACGTGGGGTGGGGGGCTGGGTTTCGTGGTTTGCTTGCGTTGTGCGGGGTGTGGGTTTCCTCTCTCTGGCTTGCACCCCTCCCGCCCTTGCTGCTTCCTCTTCGACCTCCCTCGATCGTCTCCCGCCCCTGCCGCCTCTCTCGGACTCCCGGCCTCCCGCCCTTCCGGCTTCATCTCGGCCCTTCTGGACCACCCTCGTTCTCCTGCTTGCCTGTTCCGACCTCTCCCTATCCGCTCCCGCCTCCCTTCTTGTCCGGCTTCTCCGTCCCGCTTCCATCCTCCGCCACCGCGTTGCGGAAAGCGCTTTCCGATTGTGTCACCCGTATGGGTAGTCGTTGGTGTGTAAGGGAAATCGATCTTCTGGGAGAGGTAGAATGGTGGTATGTAAGGGAAAACGGACTGGTGGCAGCTCGGCGAAGGGGAGCTGTGGTCGGTCGGCGAGCGGATGGAGGCCTGTCGCAGGGCGGACTATGTGCGGCAGGTGGAAGTGGTGCGGGAGTTGTGGGGGCGCACGGCGCGGGTGAAGGATGATCGGGCGGTGATGGTTGCCGATCTGATGGCGCAGTGGAAGGTGACTCGTGGTGAGGCCCGGGATCTGCTGAGGCACGCGGAGTTGTTCGGGCGTGAGGCGATCCGTGAGACGGCGCGGGAAGGCCTGCTGAGCAAGCAGCATCTGGTCGTGATCGACAAGACCTTGGAGGAAGCGCCGGAGGACCAGCGGGATGAGGTTGAGGCGGCGCTGTTGGAGGAGGCTCAGGAGTTTGACGGGGCGACGCTGAGGGTGATCGCCCGTCACATCCTCCAACTCCTCGACCAGGACGGGAAAGCGCCGGACAACCGGGAGCTGGCGGAGCCGAAGCGGGAATTGCACCTGACCAGCCGGAAGGACGGGTCGGTGGTCTTTCGCGGCAAGGTCGACCCGGAGACCGGGGCCAAGTGGGCGGCGTTGATCGACCCGTTGGCCAAGCCGACCTCGGCCAGCGACACCCGGACCACGCCCGAACGGCAGGGTGACGCGCTGGCGGAAATCATCGAGATGGCCACCAACAGCGAAGACCTGCCGGAGACGGGTGGGGAGCGGCCGCATCTGGCGCTCACCATGTCCCTCAAGGACTTTCAGGAGCAGCGAGGCACCGGCGACGTCGAGGGCATGGGGCCGATGGATGCGGCGTCAGTGCGCAGGGTCGCCTGTGACAGCAAGGTGATGCGGGTCGTGTTGGAGGCCAAGTCGCAGCCGCTGGACATCGGGCGGGCGACGAGGACGATCCCGAATCAGATCCGGCGGGCACTGATCATCCGGGACAAGGGGTGCGCGTTCCCCGGGTGTCAACGGAGACCGAGGCAGTGTCACGCGCATCACGTGATCCATTGGGTGGACGGGGGACCGACGAGCCTCAACAACCTGGTGCTGCTCTGCGGAAGTCACCATCGGCTGGTGCACCACAGTGACTGGGACGTGAAGATCAGTGCCGGGCTGCCGAAGATCGAACGGCGTCACGGCCTGAGGTGGAGCACGGCGGCGTAGCGGGCGGCGCTGGAAGGTCCAGCGCCGCCGCCGAATCACTTGACGGGCAACAGGATGGCCGACGGGTGGCCGGCGTCGTGGAACACTTCGACGGTGGTCTTCCAAGGCGTCGAGGCGGTGGGCACGGGGTCATCGCCGCCGAGGTTGCGGGCGAAGCGGGGGAAAGCGGCGGCGGAGACCTGGACGCGGAGGCGGTGGCCGCGGCGGAAGACGTGGGCGGTGGGGGACAGGTCGACGGTGACCTGAGTGATGCCGTCGGGACGGACCTTGACCAAGTCGTCGCAGATGTTGATGGAGCGGCCCCGCTGGTCGACGTCGCACAGGCGCACGAACAAGTCGCAGGCGGGGCGGTCGGCGCGGAGCCACACCTCGGCGGACACCTCGCCGATGACCTCCAGGTCGGCGGCCAGCACATCCGACGTGAAAGTGAGGACGTCGGAACGGGCCTCCACGGCACGGTTGTCGACAGGACCGGCGCCGCGGGCCTCCAGCTTCGCGCCGCCGACCGAAGGAGTGGGGTCGGCGGGATCGTAGGTGAAGGAAGTGGGCACGTCGAAGCCGCCGGGGGTGGGGCCGAGGGCGTTGCCGGACAACAGGTGCCAGCGCTGCGGCGAGTACCCGGCGGGCGGCCACTGGTCGAACTCCCGCCACTCCTTCACGCCCATCACGAACAGCCGCACGGGAGCCCGATACCCGGGCTTGTCGCCCCGAGCCAACGGCCCGGCCCAGCGGACGGTCTCCCACAGCGAAGCGGCCAGACCCTGCGGATGCGAGTGGTACCAAGGGCCGATAGTCAGGCGGGGAGGCCGGCCGGCGGCGACAAGAGCCTTGTAGTCCCGCAGCTGATCGGCCAGGAAGATGTCGTACCAGCCGGCGATGGAACTCACCGGCACCTTCACGTCGCCGACGATGGCGCTGAAGTCCTCGTCCTTCCAGTACGGGTCGTCCTGGTCATGGTGCAGGCACTCCTGATAGAACGGCCACTCCCGGCCCAGGGCGGCCTGATCGCCGTTGGCCAGCGGCAGAGTCCGCATGGCGGCCTCGACACGCTTGCGGCCGCCGAGCAGCCTCCGCAGGCCGGCGAACCGCTGCTCCTGGGTGGCGGTCATCGCCGACCAGCTCAGCAGGGTCTCCAGCTCGATCCGGCCGGGCCGCAGGAAGGCCATGGCCAGCCGGGACGAGGTGACGTGCGGGATCATCGCCTTGACCTGCACGGGCGCGTCGGCGGCGACGACCCACTGGGTGTAGCCCAGATAGCTGGCCCCGGTCAGCACGACGGAGCCGTCGAACCACGGCTGCTCGGCCAGCCAGCGCAGCGCGGCATGGCCGTCGGCCCGCTCCTGGCGCATGGCCCGGAACTCGCCGCCGCCGGAGCCGAAGGTGCCCCGACAGCTGACGATCACCACATGGAAGCCCCGCTCGGCCAGCAGCCGGCCCATCATCCAGCCCAGCGGCCCGCCGCGGCCGTAGGGGGACCGCACCAGGGCGGTCGGGAACGTGCCGGGGCCCGCGGGCGCCCAATGGTCCGCGAGCAGCGTCACACCGTCGTCGGCGGGGACCGGCAGGTCCCGCTCGACCACCACCTTGGGCACCGTCGCCGGCGGCAGCTTCAGCAACCGTTGCGCGACCCAACCAGTCACCGTCATCGCCCCAGCCTGCCATGGCTACCCTCCGTGCGCGTCCAGTACCGCGACCACGCAGGGCATTCGGGTGATTACCGCCGGTTTCGCTAGGCCGAGCGTGTGGTTCTGGATGAACCGGGATTAAACGGGCGGGCCTTCGGGCATCGCGATGGTGCATTCTTGCTGGTACCGGCCCAGCGAGGGCAGGAGGTACCCGGTTATGCCAGACAGCTCCGCGGCTCTTCCGCTCCGCAACTACACCCGGCTCACGTTCGGTGAGCTGGCCGACGCAATCCTGAGCCTGACCGCCCACGAACTGCACCAGTTGTTGGGTTACGAATGCGTGCACGGGCAACGTGAGCCCGTGCTGGCGTTGCTGCGTGCCCGTCTCACGGAGTTGGGCACCGGGATCGCCCCTTCGGGCACCCCGACGCTGTTCATTCCCGAGCAGGCCGCCAGTCCGGAGAACCTGCCGGTGATGCCCAGGATCGACACCAGCGATGAGGGAACAGAACAGGGGCGTCCCGCGTTGTGAGAAGTGGTCGGCGGCGAGCGAGCCGCGTTGACCGCGTCGATGACCCCTCACATCCGCGGATGGCGGCAGTCCCGAATGCCGCCCGCAGGCGCCCCGCCGACCCGAACGCCGTTCCGGGACCAGTGTCCCCCGTGCCGGCCCGGAACGGCGCGCCCGAAGGTGCGCCCAGCCCCAGGTGCTTTCCCGTTTCGACACTCCGGACGTGATCAGAATTACCTCGACCCTTATTTCGCGAGTCAAATCCGTGTGGAGGGGGTAAGTAAAGGACCAGAGGTCGGGGAAAGGAACCTGAGATGAGTGTGGACAGCGACTTCACGGGCTGGGCCGAGCCGGAAACAGACCGGGTCGCGATGACGGAGCCGGACGCCGGCCGCCATCGCGCGGACACCGTGAGCAACGGGATCAGCGTCGACGAGCTGCTGCTGAGGGTCGGTCAGCGGCGCAACTGAGCCCACCACGAAAGTGTGACCTAGCTGACGCCGGACACCGGCGTCACGCTACGTGGAATTAACCGTCCCGTTCTCGCGTTGGACGACATGCGGACACACCGAGAGGGGCCGACCGGCTCCCGGGATCCGCTCTTCCGAACGTAGCAGAGCAACAACCCTGCGCGCTCGGGCCGACGTAGACGTGAGGAGGTCATCGTGGCGGAGGTCAGGACGCCCCGGCAGCGGGCCGCGACGGACGGCGACCAGGACCTGGTGCGCCACTACCTCGCCGACATCGGGACCACCCCGCTGCTGACGGCGCCGGAAGAGGTGTCGTTGGCCCGGCGGATCGAGGCGGGCGTGTACGCCGCCGAACTGCTCAGGACCGGTGAGCTGGGGGGACGGACCCGCGAGGAGCTGGCCATGGTGGCCAGGGACGGCGAGTTGGCGCGGGACCACATGATTCGGGCGAACCTGCGGCTGGTGGTCTCCACCGCCCGCAAGTACAGCCACCGCGGGCTGCCGTTCCTGGACGTCATCCAGGAGGGCAACCTGGGTCTGATCCGGGCGGTCGAGAAGTTCGACTACGCCAAGGGCTTCAAGTTCTCCACCTACGCGATGTGGTGGATCAGGCAGGCCATCGAGCGCGGGGTCGCGGAGACCTCGCGGGTGATCCGGCTGCCCGTCCACGTGGTCGAGCAGGTGAACAAGATCGCGAAGGCGGACCGCCAGCTGAACCTGAAGCTGGGCCGCGAGCCCTCGCTGCAGGAGATCGCCGACGAGGTCGGCCTGCCGGTGGAGCGGGTGGACGAGCTGCGCCGGGCCAGCCGCGAGGCGACCAGCCTGGACGCCACCGTCGGCGAGGATGGCGAGACCAGCATCTCGGACCTGATCGAGGACACCGAGTCGGTGCGGGCCAGTGAGGTGCTGGAGCGCGAGGCGATGAACGAGCAGGTGCGCGCGGTCGTGAACACCCTGCCGCAGCGGGAAGCGCTGATCGTCAGCCTGCGGTTCGGGCTGGACGGCGGCAACCCGCGGACCCTGCAGGAGGTCGCGGAGCGCGTCGGCCTGACCCGCGAGCGGGTTCGGCAGCTGGAGAAGGGCGCGCTGGCGCAACTGCGCAATCCGGAGCACAGCCGGCCGCTGTTGGAGTGGGCGAGCTGAGCCGAACACGCGGGGCTTGATCGGCCGAGTGGAGTAATGTCGCCGGTGATCGGTGCACTGAAACGTGACTCGGCCGGTCCACAAGATACCTTCGTAGGTGTGTTCCCCCGCAGATCTCGTTTCCTGGGGCCACGTTCCGCAGCGCTGACGTCACTGCTCGCACTTGCAGTGGCGGCCACCGCCTGCGGAACGCCCGCGCCCGCCGTGAAGACCGGCACCGGTGTCACCGACAAGACGATCCGGCTGGGTGCGCTCAGCGATCTGTCAGGGCCCTTCGGCCCGCTGGGCGAGGCGGTGGTGCAAGGCAATCAGCTGTATGTCGACAAGCTGAACGCCGACGGCGGCATCTGCGGCCGCCAGATCGAGCTGGACGTGCAGGACACCGGCTTCGACAGCAACAAGGCGACGCAGCTGTACTTCAAGATGGAACCCACCGTGCTGGGCCTGCTCCAGGTCGTGGGCAGCGAGATCACCAGCCGGATCACACCGGACATGCTGCAGCAGCAGGTGATGGCCGCGCCCACGTCCTGGTCCAGCGACCTGCTGGGCAACCCGTACATGGTGGTGGTCGGCGCCACCTACGACCTGGACGTGATCAACAGCCTCGACTACCTGCTGCGCCAGGGCAAGCTGCAGAAGGGCGACACGATCGGGCACATCTACCTCAACGACCCCGAGTACGGCGGGAACGCGTTGCAGGGCAGCCAGTTCGTCGCCGACAAGATGGGCCTGACCCTCAAGGCGATCGAGGTGCCGCCGAACAAGACCGACTTCACCGCCGAGATCGGGCAGCTGAAGGCGGCCGGGGCCAAGGCGGTGGCGATCAGCACCTATCCGCAGCAGACGGCGATGGCCGTCGGCACCGCCGCCGCGGCTGGCCTGACCGTGCCGTTCCTGGTCTCCAACCCCGGCTTCGACCCGAGCGTGCTGGCCAGCCCGGCCGGCCCGGCCTTCCAGCAGTTGGTGCTGGTGTCCTCGTCGGTGGCCCCGTACAGCGCGAAGATCCCGGCCGCCGAGAACCTGGCGACCGCGTACAAGGCCAAGTACCCGAACGGAAAGCCGTCGCTGGCGATGGTGTACGGCTACGTCGTCGGCATCGGCTACGCCGCCATCCTCAAGCGGGCCTGCGCCGAGGGCGACCTGACCAGGGCCGGCGTGCAGAAGGCGTTCCACGAGCTGACCGGTGTGGACACCGGCGGCCTGACCGCGCCGCTGCTGTTCTCGTCCTCGAACTACCCGTCCAGCCGGCAGTCCTTCGTGCTGCGCCCCGACCCGAAGACGGCCGGCGGCCTGGACATCGTGGACCCGCTGAAGGAATCGGACCTGGTACGCCAGCGGATAGGCTAGCGTTTCCTCCACTGTGGACGGACGAGGCTGGGATGGCGGCGGGCCAGGTGCGCGGGACTGCCCGCCGCCATCAGCATCAACTCCTGGTCCGGGGTGGGACAGCCGTCGGCCATGGCCTTCTCGGCCAGGGCCAGCGGGATCACCTCGGCCAGCCGCGGACTGGGGATCACCGGCCGGGCCGGTCGCCGGCGGAACAAGCGCGCGAGGGCACGGAGACCGAGCATGGCGGGTCCTCCTGAAAGCCACGGAACTGCAAGTGTGACAGCGACCACAGTGGTTCGGCTGTCCGCCGAACGGGCAGTCGGATCAGCGCCAGAAGGCGGCAATCTCGGTGGCCAACGCGGCGCCCTGCCGCTGGGCGGCGGTGGCGGTCGGCGTGCGGACGGCCGGGTCCAGCGGGTTGGCGCCCATGGCGGCCAGCACCTCGGCGTCCGGCGTGACCACGAGCACGGTGGATCCCTGTGACCGCAACGACTCCACCTGGTCCTCGAGGTCCGTGACGCCCTCCATCGCCATGGCCTGCAACACCAGCACGACCTCGTGTCCGGCGGCCAGGTCGGCGTTCTCGGCGCTGCGCACCCCGCCGTCGACGTAGCGGGTGTCGCCGATGGTGACCGGGGGCCACACCGCGGGCACCGCGCAGCTGGCCGCCACCGCGTCCACCAGGCCCACGCCGCTGTCGCGGTCGAAAACCCTTTCCTCACCGGTGTTCGCGTCCACGGCGACGATCAGCACCCGCTGCCCGTCGGGCCAGGCGTCGACCGGCACCCGGGCCTCGATCACGGCGTGCCGGTCGGCCTCGCTGACCGTCTCGGCGAGCAGCGCGATGCGGCAGATCTGGCGACGCAGCGCGGCCCGGTCGGCCGGCGCCTGCTCCAGGCCGAACAGCTGGGCCATCTTCTCCATGTCGATGTCGGCCGCGATCTCCGGCGCCTGCTTGGCCGGATCCACCTGCCGCGCCAGCAGTTCCGCCAGCGGCAGCCCGCTGGCCAGCTGCGCGGCCACCGCCGAGCCGGCCGAGGTGCCGACGACCAGGTCCGCGTCCCGTACTGTGACCCCAGCCTCGTCCAGCCCGGCCAGCAGCCCGATCTCCCAGGCGATGCCGGCCACACCGCCACCACCCAACACCAGTGCGTGTCCCATTGTCGGATCATCCCAGGGTCGAAGGTCCCGGCCGAACGGGCCTCTTGTCGCTGTCGCCGTGGCCGGTTCCGGTCGACGCTGGGCCCCATGAGTCTCGATCAGTCCGCCACCGGGACCGACTCGACCGGGCTCGCCGTGTTGGACGACGCGGAGTGCCTGCGGCTGCTGGCCACGGTACCGCTGGGCCGGATCGCGGTCAGCGACCGGGCCCTGCCGTCGGTGCTGCCGGTGTACTTCCTGTTGCTGGGCCGGGCCGTGCTGCTGCGGGTGTCCGGCGCCGGCCGGCTGGCCGCGGCGACGCGGGCCACGGTCGTGGCGTTCGAGGCGGACGAGATGGGGCCGACGGGCGGCTGGAGCGTGCTGGGCATCGGACGCACCCGGCCGGTGCGTCCGGACGAGCGCGCTGCGGCGGGTGGCCTGCGACGGTGGGGCGTCGGCGAGCACGACCGGTTCGTGGCGGTCGGGCTGGAGATGCTCACCGGACGCCGGCTGCGCCCGCCGACAGGGTGATCGGCTGACGACCGTTCGGCGGTCACGCGGACGGCGTCGGATCTGGATCATCATGGGGTCGCGGGGCGGAGCTGGAGTGAGGTTGTGCGGGAGCGGAGACCCGGGTCTGCGCGTTCGGAGCGGTTGCAGGGGTTGCTGGACGCTGTGTTGTCGGTGTCGGCCGGCATCGAGCTGGAGTCGACGCTGCGGCGAATAGTGCGGGCCGCCGTCGACCTGGTGGACGCCCAGTACGGCGCATTGGGGGTGCTCGGCCCCGACCGTGAGCTGGCCGAACTGGTAGAGGTGGGCTTCGACGAGCGGACCCGGCGGCGCATCGGCGCGCTGCCCAGGGGGCACGGGTTGTTGGGCGTGCTGATCCACGACCCGAAGCCGTTGCGGCTGGACGATCTGACCAAGCATCCGGCGTCCACCGGCCTGCCGCCGCACCATCCGCCGATGCGAACGTTCCTCGGCGTGCCGGTGCGGGTCCGTGACGAGGTGTTCGGCAACCTGTACCTGACCGAGAAGCGGGATTCCGGCGGGTTCACCGAGGAAGACGTGTCGGTGGTGGAAGCGCTCGCGACGGCGGCCGGGGTGGCCGTGGAGAACGCGCGGCTGTTCGAGCAGAGCCGGCGGCGGCAGCGTTGGCTGGAAGCGTCCTCGGAGGTGCGGGCCGAGCTGCTGGCCGGCTGCACCGCGACTGACGCGCTGCAGATGGTGGCCAACCGGGTGCGGGACCTGGCGGTGGCCGACCACGCGCTGATCCTGTTGGTGGACGAGGAAGACGATGTGCTGCGGGTGCACTCGTACGCCGGCCCCGGCGGCCCGTCCCTGGTCGGCCGGCAGCTGGCCGACGGGGATTCGGTGCTGGCGGCGATCACCCGTGACGGCGTGCCGCGGCTGATCCCGACCCTGGCCGAGGCGCTGGGCGGCGAGCTCGGCCCCGACGCCGCCGGCTTCGGGCCGGCCGTCGCGGTGGCGCTGCGCTCGGCCGGCGGGGCCACCGGTGTGCTGATCGCCGTGCGGGACAAGGGATCCCGGCCGCTGGAGCCATCCGAGGTGCCGCTGCTCAGCTCGTTCGCCGACCAGGCCGCGGTGGCCATCGAGTTCGCCGAGAAGCAACGCACGCAGTGGCTGCTGGCCGTGCTGGCCGACCGCGACCGGATCGCCCGCGACCTGCACGACCATGTCATCCAACGACTTTTCGCCACCGGTCTGGGGTTGCAGGGCACGCTGCGCCGCGCCGCCGACCCCGACGTGCGGGCCCGGATCCAGAAGGCCGTCGAGCAGCTGGACGAGACCGTGCGGGAGATCCGCACGTCCATCTTCGACCTGCACACCTCCGGCGGCAACGGCATGGAAGGCTTGCGCCGCAGGCTGTTGGACACTGTGGCCGAGCTCACGGCCGATGCCACCCCCACCCCGTCGGTGCGGATCTCCGGCGCCGTCGACACCCTCGTGCCGCCCTCGGTGGCCGAGCACGCCGACGCCGTCGTGCGGGAGGCGCTGAGCAATGCCCTGCGGCATGCCGGCGCCACCGAGCTGACCCTGGCCGTGGACGCGGGGGAGGACCTGGTCATCCGGGTGGGTGATGACGGGGTGGGCATACCGTCGGATGTCCGGCGCAGCGGGCTGGCCAACCTCGCCGAGCGGGCCCGCGCCTGCCGCGGCACGTTGGACGTGGTGGCGCGGGAAACCGGCGGCACCCTGCTGACCTGGCGGGTCCCCCTCCCTTAACTCTTGTCACGGCTGCGCAACTCCGTGGCCAGCACGGCGACCTGAGTGCGGCGCTGCATGCCGAGCTTGGCCAGCAGGTGCGAGACGTAGTTCTTCACGGTCTTCTCGGCCAGGAACATGCGTTCGGCGATCTGACGGTTCGTCAGCCCGTCGCCGATCAGCTCCAGCACGGTCCGCTCCTGATCGGACAGCTCGCGCAGCGGATCGGCGTCGTCGCGCTGGCGGCGCAGGCGGTTCATCAGGGCGGCGGTGGTGCGACCGTCCAACAAGGACTGACCGCCGGCCACGGTGCGGATCGCGGCCAGCAGGTCGTGGCCGAGGACCTGCTTGAGCACAAAACCGGCGGCCCCGGCCATGATCGCGTCGAGCAGGGCCTCGTCGTCGGAGAACGAGGTGAGCATCAGGCAGTGCAGCTCGGGCGTCCGGGTCCGCAGCTCACGGCACAGCTCCACCCCGTTGCCGTCGGGCAGGCGCACGTCCAGCACCGCGACGTCGGGCCGGGTCGCGGGGATCCGCGCCAGCGCTTCGGCGGCGGAGGCGGCCTCGCCGCAGACCAGCAGGTCCGGCTCGTCGTCGAGCAGATCGGCGATGCCGCGCCGCACGATCTCGTGGTCGTCGACCAGAAACACTCGGGTGGGCACACCCAACCCTAGTCAGCGGCCCGCGAACCGTGGCAGTGTCCAAGGTCCTTCGCGGAAGAAGTGAACAAGACGTGGCCTGGAGGCGTCTTCACGTTCGGGAGTGATCTCAGGCAGACCGGCGACGTTCGGAGGACCGTTGTGCTGACCCGGCGCAATTCCGGTGACCAGTGGACCAAGTTCGAGGCGACCACGCTGCTCAACGCCATTCGGCACGCGCCCGTGCTACACCCCGAGCGGCCCTACGTGCTCCAGCTGGGCGAGCGGGCCGCGTCCCTGTTCGAGCTGGGCCCGGGCACGCGTTACGAGCGCGCCGGCGTGAACCGGCTGCTCTACTGCGGCACCGCCCTGGCCAACCTGTTCCTGGCCATGCGGGTGCTGGGCTGGCGCTCGACCATCGAACTGGCCGGCGACGGCACGGCCCCGGACCTGGTGGCCACCGTGAAGGCGGTCTCCCCGGCGCCGGCCACCGACCGCGAGACGCTGCTGCACCGCCAGATCGAGCGGATGCCGCCGTACTGGGCCGAGCCGGCGGAGTGGGTGCCCGACCTGGCGGCGGTGGCCAAGCTGGTCGCCTCCAACTGGTGCCCCGGCACCGAGTTGCGGCTGCTCAGTGACCGGGCCGCGGCCATGGAGACCGCTCGCCTGGTGTTGCACGCCGGCAGACGGATGGACGGCGACCGCTGGTGCGCCGACGAGCTCGCCCCGTGGCTGGAGCCGCAGCAGACCACGCCGGTGGCGCAGGTGACGGCCCAGCTCGGGCCGCTGGCGACGATGTCGGCCGAGCCGTACGCCGACGCCGTGTGCTCGATCGCCGCGCGGCTGGTGGCCGACCCGGTGCTGGTCGTCACGACCAGCGGCGACACCCCGCGCGACCACATACTGGCCGGGGCGGCGATCCAGAACGCCCGGCTGGCCGCGTCGGCATTCGGGCTGGCGGTCCGGCCGGTGACCCGGCTGATCAAGCTGGACGAGGTGCGCGAGGGTCTGTCCCGCCAGCTCGGCCGGGGTGCGCACCCGCACGCGCTGCTGCGGATCGGGGGCCTGCCGACCACCGTGTGAGAAGGTTTTCTAGCCGGCCCGGATCACCGGCTAGGTTGCTGGTCGTGAGCAGTCGACTGGTCGCGGTCATCGTCGCGGGTTCGTTCTTCATGGAGCTGCTGGACGGCACCGTGATCAGCACGGCGCTGCCGGGCATCGCCGGCTCGTTCCATGTCGGCGCGGTCGACGCCGGCCTCGGCGTCACGGCGTATCTGCTGACCGTGGCGGTGATGATCCCGCTGAGCGGCTGGCTGTCGGAGCGGTTCGGGGCGCGGCCGGTGTTCTGCGTGGCGATCGTCCTGTTCACGCTGGCCTCGGTGCTGTGCGCCGCCTCCCAGACCCTGTTGGAGTTCGTGCTGGCCCGGGTGCTGCAAGGGGTCGGCGGGGCGATGATGGTGCCGGTGGGGCGGACCGTCGTGCTGCGAGGCGCCGCGAAGGCGGACTTGATGGCGGCCACGGCCATCATCACCTGGCCCGGCCTGATCGCCCCGGTGCTCGGCCCGCCGGTCGGCGGTGTGATCACCACCTACGCCTCATGGCGCTGGATCTTCCTGATCAACGTGCCGCTCGGCGCGATCGCCCTGGTGGCGGCACTGCTCGTGGTGCCGGCCTCGCAGCGGCAGCGGCGGCCGTTCGACGGGCTCGGGTTCGCGCTGAGCGCGGTGGCCATCGCCTGCCTGGTGTACGGCCTCGACCAGGCCGGCGGCGGGTCGAACTGGCTGCTCACCGTGGGTCTGCTGGTCATCGGCCTGGCCGTCGGCGTGGTGGCCGTCCGGCACGCGCTCCGGCATCCGACACCCTTGTTGGACCTGTCGCCGCTGCGGATCCGCACGTACGCCGCGACCTCGGCCGAGGGCTCGCTGCTGCGGCTGGCCATCAACATGGTGCCGTTCCTGCTGCCGCTGCTGTTCCAGGTCGGCTTCGGGCTCAGCGCCGTGACCTCCGGCCTGCTGGTGCTGACCGTGTTCGCCGGCAACCTGGTGATGAAGACGATCACCACCCCGACCGTGCGACGGTTCGGCTTCCGGCGGGTGCTCGTCGGCAACGGCCTGCTGGTCGCCTTGTCGCTGGCGGCCTGCGCCCTCTTCGGGCCCTCGACGCCGTACTGGCTGATCTCGGTGGTGTGCTTCCTCGGCGGCGCGTTCCGGTCGCTGGAGTTCACCGGCATCAACACCCTGGCCTTCGCCGACGTCCCCGCCTCGGCCATGAGCGCCGCCAGCACCGTGAACGCCACCATCACCCAGCTCGCCACCGGCATGGGCGTCGCCATCGCGGCGACCGTCGTGCACGTCGCCGCCGGCGGGAGAGTGCCCACGGTGCTGGACTTCCGTATCGCCTTCCTGGTCGGCGCGGCGATCGCCCTGGTCGGCACCCTGCTCTTCCTCCGCCTCTCGCCCACCGCCGGCTCCGTCGTCAGCGCCGGCCGCCCCCGAACCCCCGCCCGCCCCTAACGCTCCCGCCTTTTTTGCCACATGTGGTCCACATGTGGCTGTGGAAGTCGACTGTGGCGCACATATGGCGTTTGCTTTCGGGAAGATTGCCAGAGTGGTAAGATTGCGTTTGTGGAAATCTTGCCGAGTTGGCAAGATTGGGGGTACTGTTGCGTCATGACGGGGTTGCGGGAACGGAAGAAGCGTGAGACGCGGTTGGCCCTGAGCCGGGCGACGATCGGGCTGATCGTCGAGCGGGGCTGGGACGAGGTCGCGGTGGAGGACATCGCGGCGGCGGCCAACGTCTCCGAGCGGACCTTCCGCAACTACTTCAGCAGCAAGGCGGAGGCGGTCGCGGCCAGCCACCTGGAGCGGGCGCTGGTCGTCGCCGACGAGCTGCGCACCCGGCCGGCGACCGAGCCGCTGTGGCCGGCGGTGGTCGACGCGGCCCGGAAGAGCCTGAGCGGGGCCCCGGATTCGCCCCGCGACGAGGGGCACATGGAGCGGGTCAAGCTGGTGCTGGCCCACCCGTCGCTGCACGCCGAACTGCTGCGGGCTGACGACATCGCCAAGGACGAGCTGGCGGCGGCCATCGCCGACCGGGTCGGCCTGGACGCCGAGCGGGACCTGTTCCCGCAGCTGGCGGCGTCGGTGGCGACCGCGGCGATCGCCACCGCCATGCGGCACTGGATGGTCAACGACCCGAACGGGTCGGTCATCGAGGCGCTGGAACGAGCTTTCACGGAAATCGGCCGGGGACTTCCCGTGCCGGAGGGGGAGTCATGAACGTTGTCATCTCGGGCGGCGGCCCCAACGGGTTGATGCTGGCCTGCGAACTGGCCCTGGCCGGGCAGCGGCCGGTGGTGCTGGAGCGGCTGCCGGAGCCGAGCGTCGAGCCCAAGGCCAACGGACTGGTCGGCGAGGTGGTCCGGCTGGTCGACCACCGCGGCCTGTACGAGGCGCTGGCCGCCCGGCCCGGCCCGCCGCAGCCGAACAGCGGCTTCTTTCCTTACGCGGGCATGTATCTGAACCTGGGGCTGCTCGACCGGAGCCCGCTGCACGTGCTGCCGGTGCCGCAGCGGAAGATCGTCAACGTCCTGACCGAACGGGCGTTGGCCCTCGGGGTGGAGATCCGCGCCGGCCATGAGCTCGTCGGCCTGAGCCAGGACGACGACGGCGTCACCGTGCGGGTCGACGGACCCGACGGCCGCTACGAACTGCGGACCCAGTATCTGGTCGGCGCGGACGGCGCCCGCAGCGCGGTGCGCAAGCTGTGCGGGATCGATTTCCCCGGCGTCACCTACGACCGGACGACTCTGCGCATGGCGCACGCGATTGTGCCGCCGGACTGGATTGACCCGGCCACACGAGGACTGAAAATACCCGGCCACGGCATCGCGTTGCCGTTCATCGGCATTCGCACCGAGCAGGGCAATTTCTCCTATGCGCCACTGCCGGATCACCCGCCGACCATCGCCACCACCGAGTGGGACCAGCCGGAAAGCGACGAACCCCTGACCATGGACGAGATGCGGGCCAGTGTGCGCCGGGTGCTCGGCGTGGACCTGCCGCTCGGCGAGCCCACCGGCGACGGGCCGCACCTGCTCAACCGCCTGGCCAAGGGCAACACCCGGATCGCCGAGCGGTTCCGCGACGGCCGGGTGTTCCTGCTCGGCGACGCCGCGCACATCTACTCGGCCGGTGGCGGCGGCCTGAACCTCGGCATGCAGGACGCCGCCAACCTCGGCTGGAAACTCGCCGCCGCCATCGCGGGAACTGCCCCGGACGGCCTGCTCGACACGTACGACCGTGAGCGGCGCATCGCCGCCGAGCGGCTGGTCGTCCACGCGTCGGCGACCGCCGCGATGGTCGCGCCCGGCAGCGACGTCACCGCGCTGCGCACGTTGTTCGGTGAGATGCTGGCCGACCCGTCCGCGGTGAAGCGGGTTGCGGAACTGATGGCTGGTACGGACATTCGGTACGACATGGGCATCGCCGACGCGCATCCGCTGGTCGGCCGGTTCGCGCCGCCGATGGACCTGGTGACGCCGGACGGCCCGGTCCGCCTGGCCGAACTGGCCCGCACCGCCCGCCCGCTGCTGCTCGATTTCACCGGCACGCTGGGGCGGTTCCAGGGCCCGGTGGACGTGATCACCGCCGAGCCGGTGGACGGCCTGCCGGCCGCGATGCTGATCAGGCCGGACACCTACGTGGCCTGGGCGTCGGACGAACCCAGCGCCGAGGGATTGGCCGACACGCTGGAGCGCTGGTTCGGTTCTCGGACAGTGGCCGTGAACCAGCTCTGATCCTCGGTCAGCCACCGCTCCAGCCGCAACCCGACGGCGGCCAGTTCCTCTTCGACGTCCGATGTGGACAGTCGAAGCGCGGTGAAGGCGTGCTCCCAGTGCTGGTCCGCGGTGTCGTACTGGGCCGTCGCGGAGAGGAGATCGCCGTCGCGGACGATGTCCTTGGTGGTGACGGTGACCGGTCCGATTTGGCGGGTGCCGGCGTCCATGGTGTCGAACCAGGCCGGCGGGGTCCACTGCACGATCACCGGGCCGTCGGCATGATAAGCCGCCGTGGCCAGGAATGCCCGCCGTAGCGCCGTTTCGGGCGTGTTGAGCAGATTGCTGGCCAGCAGGACGGCGTCGAAGCGGCGACCCAGTCGCAGCGTCTCGATGTCGGCCAGCACCGTCTCGGCATTCCGGACATGGGCCAGCATCTCGGCCGAGTTGTCCACCCCGGTGACCGGATGTCCCAGCGCCGCAAGCGGTAACGCGATCCGGCCGGCGCCCGTGCCGAGGTCCAGCACGGTCGCGCCGGCCGGGATCGCCTGGTGGATCACCTCGGGCTCGCCGGCCGGCGGTAGCAGCGCGTAGAGCTCGACCGTGCAGCCGTCACGAGTTGTCGTCATGTCAACCCCTTGTTAATACGTGAACATCCATTGTGGAACGGCGGATCGGCGGCGTCGACCCTTGACACCGCGAGTGGTCTAGTCCACCGTGACAGGTCCCTGCCCGGACCCGAGGATGTGACCCTGCATGAAGCGAATCACCACGGCGCTGGCCGTGTCCGCCTTGGCCGCCCTGGCCTGCGCCGCGCCGGCCCAGGCCGCGCCGCACGCCTTTCCCGGCAAGTTCTTCGCGCCGTACGTGGACACCGGCCTGAGCAACGTCACCCTGACCCAGGTGGCCAGCAGCTACGGCACCAAGTACTTCACGCTGGCCTTCGTTGACGGCGCCGGCTGCAAGTGGTCGATGCCGAACAGCTCCGGCTGGCAGCAGCAGGTCAGCGACCTGCGCGCGGCCGGCGGCGACGTGATCATCTCGTTCGGCGGCTGGACCTCCGACAACGGCGGCACCGACCTCGGCACGACCTGCTCGTCGCCGGAGGCCGCGGCCGCGCAGATCGAGGACGTGGTGACCACGTTCAACGCGCCGCGCCTGGACTTCGACATCGAGTCGACGGCGATCACCAACGCCACCGACGTGGACCGCACCACCAAGGCCTTGGCCCAGGTGCGCAGCTGGGCCAGCAGCAGCGGCCGCAGCCTGGCCCTGGACTACACCATCCCCACGTTGCCGACCGGCCTCACCGGCGACGGCACGAAGCTGCTGTCCACCGGCAAGGCCAACGGGTTCACGCCGGACGTGGTGAACGTGATGTCCATGGACTACGGCACTTCCGGCACCGAGATGGGCGACGCGTCCAACTCGGCCCTGGACGCGGCGGCCGGTCAGGTCGCCTCGGCGTTCGGCAAGTCCAGCGCCGACGCGTTCGCGATGATGGGCAACACGCCCATGATCGGGCAGAACGACAGTGCTGGCGAGGTGTTCTCGGTGGCCGACGCGGCCAGTGTGGTGTCGCACGCGCAGTCGAAGGGCGCCACGCTGCTGTCGTTCTGGGCCGAAGGCCGGGACAACGGCGGCTGCGCCGGCAGCACCACGGCCTCGTCCACGTGCAGCGGCGTGAGCCAGGGCGACGGCGACTTCACCAAGGCGTTCCAGCAGTTCTAAGTCCAAGCGACAACATCCCTGAAAGCGGCGTTGCCGCCGCACAGCACCAGACCGAGTCGGGCGTCGGGGCCCACCTTGTCCAGCACGCGGCGTGCCGCGGGCAGCAGGCACCCGGCGGCCGGCTCGGCCCACACCTTGGCGTGCTCGGCCAGCTCCACAACTCCTTGCACGGCTTCGGAATCCGACACCAGCAGCACGTCGGTGACCAAAGTGGACACAATGTCGTAGGGCAGCTGCGCGGTTTTCGGCACGCCGAGCGTGGTCACGATCGACGACAGCTTCGTCGGCACCGGGCCGCCGGCGGCCAGCGCGTCGGACATCGTCCGCGCCCCTTCGGTTTCCACGCCCCACACCCGGATCCCCGGCCGCAGGGCAGTCAATGCGACGGCCACCCCGGAGATCAGCGCACCACCGCCTATGCTCACCAGGACATCGGTCAGCTCGCTGGCGTCCTCGCCCAGCTCCAGGCCCACGGTGCCCTGTCCGGCCAGCACGACAGGGTCAGCGAACGGGTGCACGTTGGTCAGGCCATCGCGCTGGAGTTCCTCCATCAACGTGAACGCAGCCACGACGTCGTCGGTCAGCCGCACCTCGGCCCCGGCCGCACGGGTCGCCTCGACCGACCGGGCCGGCGCTGCCTTCGGCATCACGACAGTCGCGTGGATCTTGAGCGCCTGGGCCATCAGCGCGACAGCGATCGCGTGGTTGCCGCCGCTGACCGCGACGACCCCGGCGGCGCGCTCAGCGTCGGTCAGCGTGAGCATCTTCGCCGCCGCCCCGCGGACCTTGAACGAGCCGCCGAGCTGGAGCAGCTCCAGCTTGGCCGTCACCGGCGCGCCGAGCAGCGCGGACAGGCCGGGGCTGGGCAGGGTCGGCGTGCGCAGCACGTGCCCGGCGATCCGCTCGGCCGCCGCCTCGATGTCCCTGATGTCGACCACAGCCGCTCCTTTTGCGAAAACAGCAACATCCTTTGCCGGTTGCTCTCGGCGGTCCGCATCATCGTCATATGAACGATAGCTACGACGTGATCGTGATCGGCGGCGGAGCCGCCGGACTGAGCGGGGCCCTGACGCTGAGCCGGGCCCGCCGGTCGGTGCTGGTCATCGACGCCGGCCGGCCGCGCAACGCCCCGGCCGGGCACGCCCACAACTACCTGGGCCGCGAGGGCGTGAACCCGTTGGAGCTGCTGCGCATTGGCCGTGCCGAGGTCGAGGGCTACGGCGGCGAGATCCGCACTGGCGAGGCCGTGAAGGCGGCCAGGACCGCCACCGGATTCACCGTCCAGCTGGCTGACGGATCCACTGTGGATGGTCGGCGGCTGCTGGTCGCCACCGGCCTGACCGATGAACTGCCGGACATCGCCGGCGTGGCCGAGCGGTGGGGTGTCGACGTGCTGCACTGCCCGTACTGCCACGGCTGGGAGGTGCGGGACCAGAGCATCGGCGTGATCGGCTGCACTGAGATGTCCGTGCGCCAGGCCCTGATGTGGCGGCAGTGGAGCGCCGACATCACCTTCTATCCCAACGATGTCGTCGAGCTCGACGACGTGCAGCGGCGCCAGTTCGATGCCCGCGGGATCCGGGTCGTGGCGGGCAAGATCAGCAGCCTGGACGACCTGGACCACCAGGCCTTTGTCGTCGCGGCGAAGGTCCGTTCCAACGCTGAGGTGCTGGCCGCGCTTGGTCTCGACACCGCCGAGAACGTGGCCGGCACCTATGTTCCGGCCGACGGCGAGGCGACGGAGATTCCCGGCGTGTGGGTGGCCGGCAACGTGACCAACCAGGCGGAGCAGTTGATCGGCGCGGCGGCCGCCGGGGTGCGGGCCGCCGGGGCGATCAACATGGACCTGATCACTGAGGAGACGGAAGCGGCCGTGGCCGGTTTGGCAGTGTGATCTTTTTCGGGCCCCGCGCCGATTCAGGCCGCTTCACCGCCCGACCCACCAGCACCGTGTCGACCGACGTCACCCTGAGCGCGCCGAGGTCCTGGGTGACCAGCCGGTACAGCTCGCCCAGGTCTCGCACCCACACCGCAACCTGGAGGTTGGCCTGGCCGGTGGTGGCGACCGTGCCGTGCGCGGCCGGATGTGCGGCCAGGGTTCGGCCGACTTCGTCCAAACGGGACGGTTTGACCTGGATCCACAGGTTGGCGTCGACCATTAGTCCGGCGCGGCGGGGATCGAACAGGACCTGGGTGCGCAGCGCGCCGTTCTGGGTGAGGGTGGCGATCCGGCGGCGCACGGTCGACTCCGGCAGGCCGGTCTGCGCCGCCACGGCAGCCGCCGGGGCTCGGGCGTCGTCGTCAAGGGCGTCCATAATGGACTCGTCTGTTGTGTCCACTGCGGATTTACTGGACGGGTTCGTTGTCAGGGCGGCGCGTTCGTCGGGGGTGAGCACGTCGAGCCGCCAGTCGGTGGCCTCCGAGAACACGTGCAGCACGGTCTTCGCCTCCACCGACGTGACCGCCGACGTCGCCGGAAGTTGGTTGTACAGCAGGCCGCCGCGGACGCCGGCCCGGGTGAGCATGACCGCGCTGATCTCGTCGCCGGCGGCGGTGAGGTCGATGAAGGGGACATCGTCGCGGGCCGCGAGGGCCGCGGCGACGGCGTCCACCTTGCCCCGCAACACCTTGATGCGCAGCAGCACCCCGACCAGGTCGGCCGGGCGCTCGCGGACCGTCGTCACCCGGATCGTGCCCGCGCCGAGCAGCGTCGCCCAGCGCCGGCGGACCAGTCGGGTGCTGATGCCCAGCACCTCGCCCGCCCGCTCCGCGGCCAGTCGCCCGTCGCACTGCAACGCCGCGATCAGCCGTAGATCACGGTTGTCCAGGACCTCAGTCGCCACATCTGACGTCACGGAGTCCAGTTTCGCTCAGATTTGGCTCCAGCGACAACGTCCGGCGCTCACTCGGGGCGAGAGTTGGGGGCATGGAACTCCTGCCCCAGCTCACCGAGGCCGCCGAGGCCGTCGCCACCTTCGTCGCCGCCTGGCCCGTGCCGTCGGTCAAGCCCGACTCGATGCCCGAGTTCGCCGCCCTCTTCGGCGAGCTCGACAAGCAGTCCTCCGCCCTGCTCGCCGAGCACCTGGATGCGTTGCGCCCAGGCGTGCCGTGGGCGGCCGAGATGCGCACCGAAGTGCCGGAACGCGGCGAAGTCTGGATCGTCGACACCGTTGACGGTGCCGTGCAGCTCTTGCAGGGGCTGCCCCAGTGGTGCGTCAGCGTCACCCTCGTCCGGGACCGCGAGCCCGTCGCCACCGTGCTGCATTCCTTGGTGCTGGGTGCGACCTACGCCGCCGAACGCAGCCGCGGCGCCTTCCGCAACGGCTCGCCGATCACGCCCTCCACCAAGACCGACCTGTCCGTCTGCCTGGTCGCCACCAGCCAGCCGCCCACCGTCGCCGACGAGCCCGTCGCCATCGCCGCCGCCGGCCGCTCCCTGTCGGCCGTGCTCCCTCATGTCGGCGCTGTCCGAAACCTCGGCCCTACCACCTGGCAGCTCGCCGACACCGCCGCCGGTCGTATCGACGCCTTCTGGGAGTTCGGCCTCGATGAGGCCAACCTGCTCCCCGGCGCGCTGCTGGCCCGTGAGGCTGGGGCGCTGGTGACGAATCTGGACGGGCAGGACTGGAAGGTGGGGGACCGGTCGTTCCTGGCCGCGCCGGCCGGCCTGCACGGGCAGCTGCTGGCATTGCTCGCGCAGGGATGACGGTCGGTTGCCGGCATTCCCGTCCGCACGGATGATGAAGTGTGAGTTGGCGAGCCCTGAGTCCCCGGCGGCGATTGTTATTCGCGCTGGTCGCGGCGGTTGTTGTGGCGATCGGGGTGGTGGTCGCGATCCAGCTGCTTCCTGGTCCGGCCACGGCCGTCCGCACTGATCAGCCGGGGACCGTGATTCTGGTGCCGGGTTTCGGGGGCGACCGCGACTCCCTGCAACCTCTGGCCGACCGCATCCACGCCGACGGCCGGCAGGCGGAGGTCCTGACGCTACCTGGCGACGGCACCGGTGACTTGCTCCAACAGGTTTCCGTGCTGGACAAGGCTGTCAACGACGCGTTGCGAGCGGGCAGCCCGTCGGTGGACATCGTCGGTTACTCGGCCGGGGGCGTTGTCGCGCGGCTGTGGGTGGCCGACGACGCCGGAGCCAAGAAGGCCCGGCGGGTGATCACTCTCGGTTCTCCGTTGCACGGCACGCAACTTGCCGCCGCCGGCAACGCGCTCGCCCCCGGCGCCTGCCCCACCGCCTGTCAGCAGCTGGCGCCCGGCAGCCCGATCCTCGCGCCCATCGGCGGCGCGGCCGGGCTGCCGTGGCTGTCGATCTGGACCGAGGACGACCAGACCGTCACCCCGCCCGACACCGCCCGCCTGCCCGGGGCGATCAACCTGCCGCTGCAACAACTCTGCCCCGGTGTGCGGGTGTCGCACGAGCAGCTGCCGACCGATTCCCGGGTGATCGCCCTGGTCCTGGCCAGCCTCGGCCAGGCGACGCTCAGCGCACCGGCCGAATGTCCTAGGGAGGGTGTTTCGTAGGGAATGTCCCGATGCTCGGCGGTCATCAATCCCGACAAGCTGGAGCAATGAGACGTATCGTTACGGTGCTGGCAGTGGTGGCGCTGACGCCGGCCGGCCTCGCCCACGCCGACTCGGCCGCGACAACCCTGGTCAGCGTGGCCGCCGACGGCACTACCCCGGCCGGCGGCAGCGGCGAGCCGTCGATCTCCGCCGACGGCCGGTTCGTGGTGTTCAGCTCGTACGCCTCGAACCTGGTGCCGGGCGACACCAACCGGCGGTCCGACATCTTCCTGCACGACATGCGGACCGGCGCGACCAGCCGGCTCACCACCGGCTCGGTGGGCGACCAGGCCAACTCCGACAGCTACACCCCGGTGATCTCGGCCGACGGATTGTTCGTCGCGTACTACTCCGCCGCGAGCAACCTCGTCGCCGACGACACGAACGGCACGCACGACATCTTCGAGTACAGCCGGCAGTGGAACACCACCACGCGGGTCAGCGTCGACTCGAACGGCACGCAGGCCAACGGTTTGAGCTGGCAACCGGCCATCTCCGCGGACGGCCGCTACGTCTCGTTCGCCTCCGACGCCGACAACCTGGTCCCCGGGGACACCAACCACGCCGGCGACGTGTTCGTGCACGACTTCCTGACCTCCCGCACCGATCGGGTCAGCGTCAACGCCGACGGCCAGCAGGGCGACAGCGTCAGCCGGTTCGCCCGGATCTCGGCCGACGGCCGCTACGTCGTCTACAACTCGTACGCCTCGAACCTCGTGCCCGGCGACACCAACGACGAGAGCGACATCTTCCTGTTCGACCGGCAGGCGTCCACCACCACCCGGATCGACCTCGACCCGGCCGGCCGCCAGCTCAGTCACGGCACCTCGCCCAACGTCTACCCGACCATCTCGGCCGACGGCCGGTACATCGCCTACGAGTCCGGCGCGGACAACCTGGTGCCCAACGATGTCAACTACGCGTGGGACGTCTTCCTCTGGGACCGCGCCACCGTCACCACCGCCCTGGTCAGCGTCGCCACCGACGGGACCCACGGCGACGGCGGCTCCGGCGAGCCGTCGATCTCGGCCGACGGCCAGCACCTCGCCTTCGAGTCGGTGGCCAAGAACTTCGCCCCCGGCATGCCCGATTTCGGTTACAGCTACAACGTTTTCGTCCGCGACCTCGCCGGCTGACCGCGCGGCCCGGGCGGCGCCTCGCACGCCGCCCGGGTCAGCAGGTGGACTCGGCGCTGAAGGGGTGGCCGTCGGACCAGACCAGGGTGTTCAGGGTGGTGGAGCCGTCGGGCCCGATCTGCATGATCGGCATCACCTTGTCGACCGGATTGCCGTCGTGGAACGCGAGGTAGCCGCTGGCGCCGGGCACCGCGTTCTGGCAGTGCAGCCCCAACACGAACGGGGCGATGGAGTTGACCGAGCGCACGTCGCTGGCCCGGCGTATCGCGGTGGCGGCGGTCAGCGCGGCGTCGTGCGCCATGATGGCGAAGCCGTCGGTGAGATCCGCCTCGGCGAAGCCGTTGGCGGCGAAGGCCTTGTCGAACTCGGCGTAGTTGCTGGTCTCGGCGGCGTAAGGGGAGCCGCGCCACTCGTCACGGGTGGCGAGCGCGGTGTAGAAGAGCCGGACGGAGCCGTTGGCCGGCAGCCGGAGGTCGGTGTCGCCGACGATGTTGGCGGCGTCGTCGCCGGTGTACACGTCGATCGGGCCGAGTCCGCACGAGCCGGCGTCGGCCAGCGTGGCCAGGAAGGACTTGAGGTCGGTGCCGCGGCCGGCGAAGTAGACGACGTCGGGGTGGTCGGCGCAGATGTCGCCGTGCATGTCGGCGAACTGCTGCTGCACGTAGTCGGCGCGGGAGCCGGTGGTCCCGGCCGGGAACTTGTACCGCTCGCTGAAGTACTGCCGGTGCACGGTGGCGACGAACGCCTGCGCCAGCGTCATGGTGTAGCTGTCGTCGGGATCGTCGTCGGCGACGAGCAGGATCTTCCGGTCCGGCCGGTCGAAGCTGTTCGCGGCGGCCCGCACCTCCTGGGTGTTGGTGGGCGCGATCCGGAAGAAGTTCTCGATCCTTCGCCCGTCCGGGGCCAGGTTCATGCTGTCCGCGGTCTCGCTGGGCCCGATGGTCGCGATGCCGGCCGCGGACAGCTGGCTGGCCGCGGACCGGGTGGCGATGCGGCTCTCGGCGAGACCGACGACCGCGACGATGTGCTCTTCGGCCTGCGCCGCCTTGATCGCGTCCACCGCGGCCTGCTGGCTCTCCGCGGCGGGGCCGAAATTGGCCAGCAGCAACCGGATCGGCGGCGTGGTGCCGCCGGCGGCGGAGGTGTGGTCGGCCCGCCACACGGCGGTCTGCACGCCCTCGATGTCATGCGTGGTCTCGTGCAGCCCCTCACTGTCCGACTGCGGATCGGGAGTCATGTCGTCCAGCAGGACGATCGTCGCGTACGGCGCGGACCGCGGCGGATTGGCCGCGTACACCTGCCGTTCCAGCGCGGCCAGCGGATCGTCGCTTCGGAAGGCGGCGCCGTCGCGGTTCAGCCCGACGCACACCGAGGGCTCGGCGCCATCGGTCAGGCCGCGGCCGCAGGTCCGCCACGGGGCGAAGTAGGTCAGGGCGGCCACCAGCACGGCGGCGGCGCCGACGGCCACGGGCGGCAGGTATCGGCGCAGGCGGGTGCGCGGCGTCAGCAGGCGTGGCGCGGTCGCCGCCATGACTCCGCGCTCCATCAACGGGTCCGAGGCCCGGCTGCCGGCGTTGTGCAGCGCGGAAGTGTCGGGCTTGCGCGAATGGGGCGGCAGTTCGTGGCGGTAGGCGTGCTCGACGATCTCCCGCTCGTCCGGCGGCACGGTGAACATGGTGGTGGACAACCAGTTCGCCACCACCAGCCGGCTCACCACGTTGCGCACCACATCCCAGTCCCGGCCCTGGCCAGCCTCCTTGACCAGCTTGGTGAACAGCTGTTTCACGGTGCTGTCCAACGGCAGCGCGTCCGGCGCGCGGCAGACCATCTCCAGCCGGTCCACCCACGCCTGGTGCGGCTCCTCGTCCTCCGTCTCGAATGTCTCCACGAAGTCGTCCACCACGGCGGCGACGTCGCCCAGCGCCAGGTGGCAGTAGGCGCGGCGAGCCCGGTCGGTGCCGAAGTCGTTGAGCAGCACGGTGAACTGCTCTTCATACGAGGGAAGCCCGGGATCCGGCTCGCGATGGGTGAGCGCCAGCACGAGATTGCCGGCGATCCACGGGTGCAGCACGGCCGGATCAGCGGTGGCGCTGCCGTCCCGCCGTTCCATCGCCCACAGCGCGGTGCGCAGCTCGGTCAGGATCCGCCCGACATTGCGGTGGTTGACCCGCATGGACGTCCGCGGCAGCAGCCACGGCGCGGTGGCGAACGGGGCGGCGCTGACGAACTCCTCGATGCCGAGGTCGGGCGCGTGCTTGGCCAGGCCGAGATCGGTGAGACGGCGCTGCCACGGATTGTCGGCCGGCCCGAGCACATCCCGGGCGCCGGGCGTCAGCGTCGTCTTCTCCAGCAGCGGCCGAATGCTCTCCACCGCCGCCGGCAACCCGCCGGTGGCCCGTCGGGCGAGCAGGGCCGCGGTGGAATCCTCCTGCACCCCAATGATATGCGCGGTCTCGCGTAGGGTGAGCGGCTCCAGCAGCACCGGGTAGTACGGGTGCGAGCCGGCCCAGTCGTGGTAGCCGGCGTCCCGACACCGCCGCACCGTCCGCGCCGGCGGCCGGCCGGCCGCCGGGGACAGCCACGGCGGGCGCCATTCCGGCTCCCAGCCGGAATTCCACCGCCCGCTGGTCGCCATCACGAGCAGCGGGTCGTGCGCGGTCGGGTCGTGTCCGAGCGCCCGCTCGCGGGCCGCGGTCAGGTCACGCAGGAACCGTTCGCCGTCGGGATGGTCGGTGTTGTCCAGCAGCAGCAACCAGTTGTGCCAGTGTCGGGGCCGTTTCGGCTGCCCGCAACGGCATTCGCTGCCCATGTCGGCCTTGGCCAGCCGAGCCTGGCTCTCCCGCGTGTCGGCGAGGAACGCGGCCAGCAGCCAGACGTCCCGGCCGGCGGCGGGCAGCCGGTTCAGGTCGAGCAGCGCGTCGTACGGGTCGTCGGCGCGCGGGTCCGGATGGTCGCCGTGCCAACGGATCGCGCGCCGTAATGACTCCCGGCCGGCGGCCTGCACCAGCTCGGGCAGGCCGCGCTTGAGCAGCGCCCCGACGGTGGTGTCGAGGATACGCGCGTCCACCGCGGCGTCGACGAGGGTGCTCAGCGCGTCGGCGATCCACGACGGTCGCTGGCGGCTGGTGTACTTGGCGAACTCCGCCCGAAGCTTGTCCTTGGCCCGCCGGTGGTCCAGGCCGGCCAGCGGAGTCTGCACGGCGATCAGCCCGGCCGCCAGTCGGGCGAACCGCGGCCGGCCGCGCTGCGACCACTTGCGGCTCAGGTCGAACGCCAGCTGTGCCAGCACTTCCATGGTGTCGGTGGGGGTGGCGCGCTGGAAGTCGTAGCCGGCGTGCACCACGTCGAGGCCGCAGCTGTCCGAGATGGAACGCAGCGTCCAGCTC
This sequence comes from Kutzneria sp. CA-103260, assembly GCF_018263855.1. GTDB lineage: Bacteria > Actinomycetota > Actinomycetes > Mycobacteriales > Pseudonocardiaceae > Kutzneria. Next base: position 1,267,689 of record NZ_CP073318.1, read on the forward strand.
TTGCCGGCCCCGGTCGGGCCGAGCAACACCACGATCGGCTGCCGGCGGCGAGGGCCGCGGACGTCGCGGTGCCACAGCAGTCGCGCGGCCAGCGCGGTGGCCGGTGGCAGCCGTCTTTCATCGGGCACAGTTCCCTCCCGGCGGGAAATCGGCGGCGTCGTGGAATCGCTGGTGTTTCCATGTAACGCCGATTCGCCGAAAAGGACACGGGGATGGTGATCGCATCACCCGAACGGCCGGTGACTCCGGGACCAGTCCCGGAAAAGCGGGACTACGATGTCACGTCCTTGGTGGCGAGGTTGGCCCAGGCGGCGCCGAAGAAGACCGCGACATAGCCGGCCTGTAACAGCAGGCCCTTGTCGATGGAGTCCCAGAATATGGGGTCGCGGAAGAAATCCACCCAGGAGAGCCAGTAGTTGGTCGGCAGGTAGGGGCGGACCGCGGCGGCCGCGTCGAGGGTCTGCAGCACGGCGCTGGTGATCAGGATGGAGAGGGCGCCCAGCGCCGCGCCGAGCGAGGAACTGGTGAGCGTGGACAGGAAGAGGCCGATGGCGCCGAAGCCGATCATGGCCACGACGATGTAGCCGATGGAGTAGAGCAGCCGGACGGTGAGCTGGGTGTGGGTCAGCGAGACGCCGGACAGCGAGGTGGCCGCGCCCGCGGCCGCCCCGCCGGCGGCGCTCGTGCCGGTGCCGAACAGGATGACGCCGACGATCAGCGAGGAGACGACCACGCAGGCGATGGCCAGCAACACGAACGCCACCAGTGCGACGATCTTGGCCACCAGCAGCCGGGTCCGCCCCACCGGCCGGATCAACAGGTAGCGCAGGGTGCCCCCAATGGCCTCCCCGGCGATCGAGTCGCCCGCCACCACCGCCACCGACAACGGCAGGAAAATGGGCAGCACCAAGGCCAACGCCGCCGCCGGGAACAGCAGTCCGTTGCCCCGCACCGCCGACAGGAACGCCCCGCCCTGCCCCGGCGGCGGCGCGAAGTCCGCCGTCTTCAGGAACACGCCCACGATGATCGGCAGCGCGCACAGCAGCAGGATGTTCACCCAGATCCGGGGCCGCAGCACCAGCTTGCGCAGTTCGACGGTGATCACGAGGCCTCCGCCCGATCAGGGTCGGCGGCGTCCACCCGGTCCGAACCCGCTCCGGTCACCTCCAGGACCACCTGCTCCAGGGTGCGACGTTGCTCGGTGATGGCCGCCACCCGGAGCCCGGCGGCGACGAGCTGGGCGTTGAGGGCGGCGGGATCTTCGTGGCGTATCAGGAGGTTCTCGCCGTCACGGGTGACCAGCTGGCCGTTGAGCATCGAGGCCACGTCGGCGGCGTCGGGGCTGCGGAGCTCGATGAGGCCGGTGGCGCCCCGGACCGTGGCCAACTCCTCTTCCAGGACAAGGCGGCCGCGGTCGACGATGCCGACCCGGGTGCAGAGCTGCTCGACCTCGGACAGCAGGTGGCTGGACAGGAAAACGGTGGTGCCGGCCTGGTTGAGCGCGATGAGCAGGTCCCGGATCTCCCGGATTCCCTTGGGGTCGAGGCCGTTGGTGGGCTCGTCGAGAATGAGCAGCCGGGGTTTGCGCAGCAGGGCGGCGGCCAGCCCCAGGCGTTGTCGCATGCCCAGCGAATACGCCTTCACGGGGCGGCGGTCGATCCCGGAAAGTCCCACCTGCGTAAGGGCTTCCTCGACCCGGTCACGCCGAGTGCGGCGGCTGCCGCCGGGGCCGCTGGCGTCGAGCAGGGAAAGGTTCTTGCGCCCGGAAAGGTGTGGATAGGCGGCCGGCCCCTCGACCATCGCGCCGATCTGCGGCAGCACCTCGCCGGCGCTGCGGGGCATGCGCTGGTCGAGCACCTCGATGGAGCCGCTGGTGGCGTACACGAGCCCCAACAGCATGCGCACCAAGGTGGTCTTGCCAGAGCCGTTGGGCCCGAGGAAGCCGTAGCGGTCGCCGGGGCGCACGTTGAGGTCCACGGAATCGACGGCGAGCACGGAGCCGTAGCGCTTGGTCAGCCCGCGGGTGACGATCATGGGCGCCTCCTCGGCAGCGTGGACAGCTCGGCGGCGGCCTGGGTGAGCAGCGCGGGGTCGACCACGCCGGCGATCAGGAACGAGCGCCGGTAGGACCGCTCCACCAGCACGGAAAGCGGGGCGATGGTGAGCAGTGTGCCCTGGCCGCCGGGCAGCGTCACGGTCTTGCCGCCGACCTTGCCGATGGCGTTGACCACACCGTCGGAGACGTTGCGCGGCAGTGGAACGACGGCGAACGCGGCCAGGCCGGCGCCGTAGAAGCCGAGTCCGCGGCCGCCGCCGACGCGGTCGGTCTGGAGTTGCCGGCCGGCCAGGGTCGGCGGCAGCGGGAACTGACCCAGCGCCCCGACCACGTCCGGTGCGCCGGTGGCGGTGAATCCGCTGTCGGGCGAGGGTTTCGGCGTGATCACGTCGTTGTCGGGACGCTGCGTGCTCACGGACTGGAAAGCGGTGACCACAAACGGCGCGGGCTGGCCCTTGGCTGTCACCTCGACCCGCAGCGGCAGGCCGGTGTCGGGATCGGCCCAGACGTCGACATGCCCGATGGCCGTCTGCGGATCGGACGGCGTCACCCGCAGCCCGGCGGCGTCGATGCCGGCGACCCGTTCTGCCGGCAGGGCAACCACTTTGCCCTCGTCGGCCAGCACGCGGCGGGCCAGGTCGGGCGGCAGCAGGTCGCCACCGCGGGGCAGTCGGATCGGCTGGTCGCCCACGACCTGCGTGTACTGGTTCTGGCCGTTGTCCCAGACGTATTGACTGCCCGGCACGGCATACGTGTCGCGCTCGCCGACGCCGCTGATTTCGTCGACGCGCCAATGCTTCGGGTCGACATACCAGGACCGCAGCCGGGTGGTACCGCCCAGCAGCGACGTCACCTCGGACAGGTTGGGCAGGTCCGGAAGGCCTAGTGAGCCAGTGCTTTCGGCGTATCCCTGGTACGGCAGGCTGATCGAGGCCAGCATGCGAGCCCGCAGCGCGGCGGGGTCCATGCGGGCGGATGCCGGCAGCGCGGCCAGCGCCAGCGGCGCGGCGACCAGCACCGCCGCCATCACGGCCACCACCGCCCAGCGCCACCGTGTCCTCGCCACGTCACCTTTCTACGCCTGCCGGGGCCGGTTCGGTTGTGATGGATCCCTTACGGATGCGGGTGGTCGGATGTGGGCCAGGTCACGCCCCGAAACGGCAACGCCACCGTTTCGGGTGATTCGTCGCCGTGAATACCGAAGATCAACTGAGTTTCGACCTGCCGAATCACGTTTTGGTCGCGACACGATAGCCGGCCGATATCCTTGCTCACGTCGATTTCACCTGCTTACGTTGGCGCCGGGTCCGGAAACGGCCCAGCGGTGCCGATCCGGCGAGCGCCCAGCTCCGTCCGGAAACCGGATCGGGTCACGTTGTCGCGTGAAGGGAACCGTCGGACGGAGGGCGTGTGCGCCAGGCGCGGTGGGAGAGGCAACGATGTCGCATCGTCGAGTGAATCGGCGTGTCGCCGTGGGTTCCGCAGCCGGAATCGCGGCACTGGTTTTGACGGTCGGTCCCATGGCTGGATTCGCCCTGGCCGATTCGGGGATCAACTGGGACCGGGTGGCCGCCTGTGAGAGCGGCGGCCGTTGGTCGGCCAACACCGGCAACGGCTACTCCGGCGGCCTCCAGTTCTCGCCCGGCACCTGGGCCGCCAACGGCGGCACCGGCTCGGCCGCGCAGGCCAGTCGGGAGGAACAGATCCGGGTCGCCGAGAACCTGGTGCGCTCACGGGGAACCAGCGCGTGGCCGAACTGCATGGGCGGCGCCGCAGGGCATTCCACAGCGGGGCATTCCGCTCCGGCCCGCAGCGCACCCGTCGCGAAGGGCCTGTTGCCCCCGACGCCCAGGGACGCGGAGCCGGCCTCGACCGACAACCCGGCCGGCGACTACACGATCCAGCCCGGCGACACACTCAGCGGCATCGCCGACAAGCTCGACGTCAACGGCGGCTGGCAGCGGTTGGTCGAGCTCAACCCGACCCAACTGGTCAACCCGGACCTGATTCTGCCGGGCGCGCGCATCGCCACCAAGTAGCGCACGAAGGGGCGGCACGCCGGCGAAGCGCCGGCGTGCCGCCCCGTTTTAGAGTCTGCGCATGGATCTTCTTCGCCAGCGGTTCGAGACGCTGACCACCGCGCACATCGCCGACGCCTGCGTGCGCGCCCAGCTTCCGGTGCGGTGCCTGGGACTGCACCCGCTGGTGGCCGGCGACAAGACCGCCGGGCGGGTGCTGCCGGCCCGGCACGCCGGCAGCGTCGACATCTTCCTGGAGGCGATCGAGGGCGGGGCCGCCGGCGACGTCCTGGTGGTGGACAACGGGGCCCGGCTCGACCACGCCTGCGTCGGCGACCTGATCGTGCAGGAGGCGCAGACCGCCGGGCTGACCGGTGTGGTGATCTGGGGCCTGCACCGGGACACTGTCGACGTGCGGGCGATCGGCCTGCCGGTGTACAGCCTCGGCGCGCTGCCCACCGGGCCGCTCCTGCCCGAGGACCGGTCCGCCGACGCGCTGACGTCGGCGCGGGTGGGGGAGTGGGTCGTCGACTCCTCCGACGTGGTGTTCGCCGACGACGACGGCGTGATCTTTGTGCCGTTGGCCCACGTCGACGACGTGCTCACGCTGGCCGAAGGCATCCGCGACAAGGAACGCCGGCAGGCGGACCTGGTGCGCGAGGGCCGGACGCTGCGGGATCAACTCGGCTTCGCCGACTTCCTGGCCCGCCGCGCGGAAAACCCGTCGCTGACCTTCCGCGAGCACCTGCGCCGGGTCGGCGGCGCCGTGGAGGAGTGAGGTTTGGGTGTCTCCAAGACCCACAAACCCACTTGGGTGGGGTCTTGGAGACACCCAAACCCTGAGCTAGCTGGGAACCGGGTCCGCGCCGCGCTTGCCGCCCGGGCGGCAGCGCAGCAGCCGGCCGATCATCAGCCGGGCCCCGCGCAGCGCGCCGTGGCGGGAGATGCCTGCGCCGCGTACTCCGAGCAGCTGGGCTCGAAGCGGCAGACCGCCGGCCGCTTGGCGCTGATCTCCCGCTGGTACACCCGAATTGCCGCAATCATCACCTCTGCCGGCTTTCGCGTGCGGGGCACGGCCGAGCCGACGGCGACCAGGAGGTGAGGAATGGTCAGCAGGCCCAGGATCAGGCAGTTGCCGTCGCAGCTTTCCGCTATGCAGCAACCACTCTCGATCAGGCAGGCGTCCCGCCAGCAGGAGGAGCCGCCACCGCCCCGGTAGCGGCGCGGCTCGTAGTACCGGTCGTCGTAACGCCTGCGGCGTCGAATGAAGGGCACTCCGCCAATGTAGCCACGTCAGCTGTGGGCCAGGGCTTGATCGACCGAAGCCACCACCGTGACCAGCTGGTCGACCCCGGTGATCTGCAACGGCCGCAGCACCGACCGCTTGTCCGCCGCCACCAGCATGTCCAGGCCGCGGGCCGTGGCGTCGTGCTGGACGTCGACCAGCACGTGCAGGCCGGCCGAGGCGAAGAAGGTCACGCAGGTCAGGTCCAGCACCAGCGCCGCCGGCCCGGCCGACACGGCGTCGGTGAGGGTCGCCCGCAGCTGGGCCTCGGTGGCCATGTCCACCTCGTCGGTCACGTGGACGACCGCCACCGATCCGATGTGCTCAAGTCTGATCGACATGGCCGGCACTCCCTCGCTCGTCGTGGCGCACCCCAGCTCCACGCGGCTGTGATCTCAACCGGCAATGCTCAACCGTAGGCTGCCCGGTGTCGGCCGGCAACTAGCTCTCCAGAAGCCACGCCCTGATCTCGGAGCCGTGCTCGTCCAGCGCGGGCGGCGCGAGGTCGTAGCGAGGCGGAGTGGCCGACAGCGTCAGGGGATTGCGCACGGTCGGCACGCCGCCGGCGTCGACCACCGGGTCCAGCCCCAGCTCCGTGGCCAGATCCACGCCCTGGCGGACGTCGTTGATCGGTCCGCACGGGATGTCGGCGTCGGCGAGGACGCGGAACCACTCCTGCGCCGGCTTCGCCGCCAGCCGGGCCAGCAGCAGCGGCCGCAGCTCACCGCGGTTCCGGTTGCGCACGGCCATGGTCGCGAACCGGGGGTCGTCGGCCAGTTCGGGCGCGCCGACGGCGGCGGCCAGCCGCCGGAACTGGCGGTCGTTGCCCACGGCGATGATCAGCTCGCCGTCGCCGGTGGCCATCGGCTCGTACGGGTAGAGGCTGAGGTGCTCGTTGCCCATCCGGTGGGGCACCACACCGCCGGCCACGTAGGCCGACGTCTGATTGACCAGCGAGGACAGCGCCGCCGACAGCAGGTTGGTCTCGATGTGCTGGCCCTGGCCGGTGGCGTCCCGGTGGTGCAGGGCGGCCAGGACGCCGGTCGCCGCGTGTAGGCCGGTCATCACGTCGATCACCGCGACCCCGGCCCGGTACGGCGGGCCGTCCGGGGCGCCGGTGAGGCTCATCATCCCGGACACCCCCTGCACCAGCAGGTCGTAGCCGGGCAGCGTGGCGTCGGGGCCGAAACCGCTGATCGAGCAGTAGACCACGCCCGGATTCAGCGCTTGGACGTCGTCGTAGCCGAGGCCGAAGCGGGCCATGCCGCCCGGGCGGAGGTTGTGCACCAGCACGTCCGCGCGCTTGGCCAGTTCCCGCGCCACCTCGGCGTCGGCCGGGTCGGCCAAATCCAGGGCGATCGACCGCTTGTTCCGGTTGACCGACAGGTAATAGGTGCCGACGCCGTCCGCGTCGGTCGGCGGCAGCCACTGCCGGGTGTCGTCGCCGTGCGGGCTCTCCACCTTGATCACGTCCGCGCCCAGATCGGCCAGCAGCATCGTGCAGTACGGCCCGGCCAGCACCCTTGAGAAATCGGCCACGACAATTCCGTCCAACGGTCCCATGTTCTCAGTAAAGTGCACGCCGTCACGCACGTGTGGATCGAGTGCGCCTGATCTGTGGGTTTCCCGGCCCGATCTCGGGGACCCCGGGGGCGTGCGCGGGCCTAGCTTCAGTGGCATGACACTGGTGTTGTTGGACCACCCGAACCTGGCCAAGTCCCGGATCAACGCCGCGCTGGCCGAGGCGGTGCGGGACGTGCCCGGCGTGACGCTGCACGACCTGCACGCCGCCTACCCGGACCGGACGCTCGACGTGCCGAGGGAGCAGCAGTTGGTCCGGGAGCACGACCAGATCGTGTTCCAGTTCCCCTTTCAGTGGTATTCGGTGCCTTCGCTGTTGAAGCAGTGGATGGACGAGGTGTTGCTGCCAGGCTTCGCCTATGACGGCCCGAAGGGGCTGTTGGCCGGCAAGACGTTGCAGGTGGTCACGTCGACCGGCGGCGTGGAGGAGGCGTACCGGGACGGCGGTTTCCACCGCTTCCCGATGTCCACGCTGTTGACGCCCCTGGAGAACACCGCGCGCCGGGTCGGCATGGCCTTCGCCCCGCCGCTGATCCTGCACGACGTTCGCGGCGTCAGCGACGCGGAGCTGGCCGTGCACGCGGCGCGGTACCGGAACATGCTGGCATCATTCGGTGTGTGCCTCATCGCGTGACCATCCTGGCCTTCGACGGCGTGACGATGATCGACGTCGCCGGCCCGTCGGACGTGTTCGGCCATGCCAACCGGCTCGGGGCCGACTACGAGCTGCGGGTGGTGTCGCCGGACGGGCAACCGGTGCGGACCGCCAGCGGCACCACGCTCGGCGTGGACGGCGTCGCCGACAGTCCAGAAGGGACGGTGCTCGTCCCCGGCGCCTACGGCATGGTCGACTTCCCGTTCACCGGCCCGCTGGTCGACGCCGTGCGGCAGTTGGTGTCCGAGGCCGGCCGGATCACCTCCGTGTGCACCGGCTCGTTCCTGCTGGCCGAGATCGGGCTGCTCGACGGGCGGCGGGCCACCACCCACTGGCGGCAGGTCGACCGCTTCGCCCAGCGGTTTCCGAAGGTGCTGGTCCAGCCGGACGCCCTGTACGTGCGGGACGGCGACATCGTCACCTCCGCCGGCGTCAGCTCCGGCATCGACCTGGCCCTGTCGCTGGTCGAGGACGACCATGGCCCCGACCTCGCCGCCGAGGTCGCCCGGGCGATGGTCGTCTTCATGCAGCGGCCCGGCGGGCAGTCCCAGTTCTCCGCACCGTCACGGGCCCATGTCGGCCGGGACAGTCCACTTCGGACACTTCTGGACGCTGTCGCCGCCGACCCCGCCGAGCACTGGACCGTCGCCACCATGTCCGCCCGGGCCGCCGTCAGCGCCCGCCAGCTCAGCCGCCTGTTCCACGACGAGATCGGCACCACGCCGGCCCGCTACGTCGAACTCGTCCGCCTGGAGGCCGCCCAGGACCTCCTGTCCCGTGGCCACACCGTCGCCTCGGCCGCCGCCCGCAGCGGCTTCGGCAGCGACGAGACCCTGCGCCGCGTGTTCGTGCAACGCCTCGGCGTCACCCCGGGGGCGTACCGGGCTCAGCACTGACCAGTGCCGCGTCGAGCAACAGTTGCGCGCGTTCGGTGTCGCCGAGGCTGAGCAGGTAGAGGCCGCTGGAGACGCGTTCGATGAACGTCCACTCGGCGATGGCGCGGTACGGCAGCTCGGTGATCTCGGCGAGTTGGCGGCAGAGGGCGGGGAACTCCTCGGCGGTGGTCTGGCGGAGCACGACGCCGCAGTCGTACGCGGGATCGCAGGCGAAGCACTCGGGGTCGACGAAGACGTAGCCGCGCGGACCTCGTAGGGCGTTGCCGCAGTGGGGATCGCCGTGCACGACGACCTTGCGCGAGGTGTCGACGGCCCGGTTGGCGGCGTAGGCCAGGGCCTGATCTCGCAGGGCGTCGGGGTAGGGCGGGGCGAGGCGCCGCCACAGGTCGGTGATCAGCTGGGCGAGGCTGTCGGCCTTCGGGAACGCGGGCTCGTCGGTGGGCCGCCAGGCGATCCGCAGCAGCCGGCCCAGTTCGGCGACCATCTGCTCGGCCGGCAATTCCAGGTACGGCCCCAGGGATTCCAGCAGCAGAGCGCCGGCCGCCGGGTCACAGGCGTAGAGCTGGGCGTAGCCGGGGTGACCGAGCGAGGCGGCCTCCCGGGCGACGTCGAGCCCGGGGATCGACAGCTTGAGCACGGCGTCCCGGTCGGGCGTCCGAACCCGGAACACCACCGACCCGAAGCCGCCGTGGAGCTGTTCGCCCACGGTCAGCGACCATCGATCGGCCATGATCGCCAGCAGGGAATCCAGGTCCGCCAACCACTTCTCGCCGACGGGTCCTTCCTGCTCGGCCCGCCGCCGGATCACCGGATGCACGATCACAGGTCCGCCACGATCTCCTCCAGGCCTCGTCGCGCCCGCGCCGCGCGCCCGGGATCGGCGAGATCAGCCCTGGAGGGCAACAAAGAAGTCAGGCCCCAGACCCGGCCGCGGGCCCAGGTGGCGTCGTCGACGGCCAGCAGCTTGCGGAACTCGTCCCGCGCCCCGGACGGCAGGAATCCCCACGCGGCAATGAGATCGACCGCGGGATCGCCGACGGCGAGCGTACCGAAGTCGATCACTGCGGCCAGCCGGCCGTCGCGGGCCAGCATGTTGGCCGGCACGGGATCGCCGTGCACCCAGACCGGCGGCCCGTCCCAGGCCGGGGCGTCCAGCCCGGCCTGCCACACGGCGAGCACGGCGTCGATGTCGAAGAACCCGTCCAGCACGGCGATCCGGCCGCGCAGATAGGAGTCCTCGATCGGCGAGGAACGCTGGTCGTGCAGGCCGACCCCGCGGAAACCGTTGCTCCACTCCGGCGGCGGCCCGTCGGAGGCATCGATCTCCCGTAGCGCCAACAGGAAATCGGCCAGGTCAACCGCCGCCTGGCGGTGATCGGACAGAGTGGCGAGCTCGGCGTTCGCCCCCTCGATCCACCGATAGACCGACCAGGGGAACGGATAGCCCGCGCCGGGCCGGCCCTTGCCCAGGGGAACCGGGACGGCCAGCGGCACGTGCGGGGCCAGCACCGGAAGCCACCGCTGTTCCCTGGTGACCTGGCCGATCCAGCGGGCGAACCGCGGCATCCGGATCAGCATGTCGTCGCCGAGCCGGAAGGTGATGTTGTCGACCCCGGAGGACGACACCGGCGTCACCGCGAGGTCGGCCCACTCCGGGAACTGCGCGGCGACAAGCCGCCGCACCTGCGGGATGTCGACGTGCACGGCGTCGGAAGACAATCAGCGCTCCTCGGGCTGTCGGCGTGCCTCCACCACACCGCACGTGTCGAGGCAATTATTCGCCGGCCAGGTAGGCGTGCAGGAGCGCCGCGGCGGCCAGCATCTTCTCGGCCCGGCGGCCCAGTTCCCCGTGCCGCTGCGCGATTGCCGCCCGCAGCGCGTCCCGGCTGCCGGTGCGGCGCAGGTCGTCCAGGATCGGCCGGATCTGGGGGAGGCGGTGCATGCCCTGGCGCAGCATCAGGATGATCCGCGCGTCGCGGGTCTCCTTCGGCCCGTACGTGCGGTAGCCGGTGGCCGGATCCCGTTGCGGGGCAAGGAGTTCGGCGGCCTCCCAGACGCGCAGCGTGGACGTGCGGACGCCGAGGTGCGCGGCCAGTTCGCCAATCTGCATGGCCGCCCGGGCCGGCGGGTCGGTGTCGACGACGGTCTCCAGCGCCTCGGCGGTGAGCTTGAGGGCCTCGCGCTGGCGGTGCAGATCGGCGTGGTCGGCGTCGATCAGCGCGAGGGCCTGCGTCCGGTCGTCGGCGTGGATGGCGCGCATGATGTCCCCGGCGGCGGTCCAGCCGTGCCCCTCGGCCAGGGCCCGGTAGGCCAGCAGCGCCCGGCGGTGCTGGTCGTCGAGTTGGCGGTAGCCGGCCTCGGACCGGGCGGCCAGCGGCAGCACGCCGGCGTCCAGGTAGTTGCGGATCTGCTGCGCGGAGACGCCGGCAAGCCGGGCCAGGTCAACGGGCCGGTTGAGGGTTTTGCGCACGTCTCTCCTGGGTCATCGGGAAAGCCTCAACAAGGTAGTTCAACGATACGCTTGAGGCCATGGAATTTGTTCGAGTGCTGGGCGCCCGTGAGCACAATCTGACCGGCGTGGACGTGGACCTGCCCAAGCGGGTGATCACCGTGGTGACCGGCGTGTCCGGCTCCGGCAAGTCGTCGCTGGTGTTCGACACCGTGGCGGCCGAGGGACAGCGGCAGTTCCACGAGACGCTGCCGGCGTTCGTGCGGAGCTTCCTGCCCCACCGGTCGCGTCCGGACGTCGACCTGATCGAGCACCTGCCGGCTGTGGTGCTGGTCGACCAGCGGCGGCTCGGCGGTGGCTCGCGGTCCACCGTCGGCACCATCACCGACATCTCTCCGTTGCTGCGCCTGCTGTTCTCCCGCGCCGGCCAGCCCTACATCGGCCCGGCCGACTCGTTCTCGTTCAACATGCCGGCCGGCATGTGTCCCGGCTGCGAGGGGCTGGGCGTGGTCACCGACGTCGACCTGGCCGCCTTCCTCGACCCGACGCGGTCGCTGGCCGAGGGCGCGCTGCTGGCCCCCACGTTCAAGGTCGGCAACTGGCACTGGCAGATCTTCGCCAACCGGTTCGGCGCGGACCGGCCGATCGAGGTGTTCTCGGCGACGGAGCGGCAGGATCTGCTGTACGGCGAGGGTGGCACCGTCGAGGTGGAGAACCTCGGGCAGAAGATCAAGGCCAGCTACGAGGGTGCGGTGGTGAAGTTCCGGCGGCTGCACGTGCGCAAGGACAGCGCCGAGGCGAGCGAGCGCACCCGGCAGGCGGTCGCCCGGTTCACCACGTCCGGCGTCTGCCCGGACTGTGGCGGCAGCCGGCTGTCGGCGGCGGCCCTGGACTGCCTCATCGACGGCCACAACATCGCCGAACTGTCCTCTTTGGAGGCCGGTGAACTGCTGTCGGTGTTGGCTGGCCTGGACTTGCCGGCCGTGGCCCCCGTGCTGACCAGCCTGCGGCAGCGGGTCGGGCATCTCGTGGAGATCGGTCTCGGCTACCTCTCGCTGGACCGGCCTACCGACACCTTGTCCGGCGGGGAGTCCCAGCGCATCAAGATCGTCCGCCAGCTGGCCAGCACCCTGTCCGATCTGCTGTACGTGTTCGACGAGCCCAGCATCGGCCTGCACGCCCGGGACGTCGGCCGGCTGACTCGGCTGCTGACCTCGTTGCGGGACAACGGGAACACCGTCCTGGTGGTCGAACACGACCGGGACGTGATCGCCGCCGCCGACCACGTCGTCGACATCGGCCCCGGCGCCGGCAGCGCCGGCGGGCAGGTGGTGTTCGCCGGAACCGTGGCCGCACTGGCGGATTCCGGCACCGTGACCGGCCGCTGCATGAAGGCCCGGCCCGAGCTCAAGGAACAGGTCCGGTGGCCCACCGGCTGGCTGCCCTTGGAGAGCGTGTCGCTGCACAACCTGCGTGACGTCAGCGTCGAGATCCCCACCGGCGTGCTGACCGCCGTGACCGGGGTGGCCGGTTCCGGCAAGTCTTCCTTGATGTACGGCGCTTTCTGCTCGCGGTACCCCGATGCCGTCGTTGTCGACCAGTCGGCTCCCACGGCCAACCGCCGTTCGAGCATCGCCACCTACACCGGGGCCATGGACCACATCCGCAAGGCCTTCGCCAAGGCCAACGGTGTGCCGGCCGGGCTGTTCAGCGCCAACTCCGCCGGCGCCTGTCCCGAGTGCGAGGGCGCCGGTGTGATCGTGACCGATCTCGCCTTCCTGGAGGGCATCACCTCCGTCTGCGGCGCGTGCGAGGGACGGCGCTATTCACCCGACGTGCTGGGCCATCTGCTCCGGGGCTCGTCCATCAGCGACGTGCTGGACATGACCGTCGCCCAGGCCGCCGACTTCTTCCGTGACAGCCGTTCCGTCGCTCCTGTCCTCAATGGACTGATTGACGTGGGCCTGGACTACCTCAGCCTCGGGCAGCCGCTGCCCAGCCTGTCCGGCGGCGAGTGCCAGCGCATCAAGCTCGCCTCCCACCTGCACCGCTCCGGCGCCGTCTACGTCCTCGACGAGCCCACCACCGGGCTGCACATGTCCGATGTGGACCGTCTGGTCGGCGTGCTCGACCACCTCGTCTCCGCCCGCGGCGCCAGTGTGATCGTCATCGAGCACAACCTGGAGGTGATCGCCCGGGCGGACTGGATCATCGACCTCGGCCCCGACGGCGGCAGCGCGGGCGGCCAGATCCTCTTCTCCGGCACCCCTTCTGACCTGATCGCCCACTCCACGTCCCATACCGCCCAAGCCCTCCGCTCGGCCGTCTCATGATCCCCGAGTCCGCCGGCCGCATCGCCACCCTCCTCGCCGCCCACCCCGTCCGCGGCACCGGCCCGTACCCCATCGGCGACATCGTCCGCGCCCTGGACGCCGAACTGGCCGTCCTCCGCGCCACCGTCGCCGCAACTCCCGGCCCACTGGGGACGATCGCCCCGCAGTTGGCGCTGCTGATGATGTGTCTCCAGCACGTCGTCGTCCTCTGCCACGGCTTCGAAGACCTGCCCGACGACCTGCGCGCTCAGGCCCGGCGCGAACTCACCACCGCCCACCAGACCGCCCGCAAGCTGCGCTGACTCAGCCGGTCTGGGGCTGGGTGAAGCGGTAGCCGAACTGGGCGGTGAACTCGGCGGTGAGGGCGAAGCGGTCGCCGCGGACGAGGGTCTGGCGCCATTCGACGGGCTGGCCCTGGGAGAGGCCGAGGCGGTTGATGGCGAACAGGGCGGTGCCGGCAGGGCAGTGGAGTTGGGCGGCCTCGAAGGGGCTGGGGACGATGGCGTGCACGTCCTCGTGGCCGGCGTCGAGGCGGATGCCGGTGCGGGTGGCGAGTTCGCCGTAGAGGCTGGTGTGGCGGAAGTCGGCGGAGAGCAGGGGGGAGGCGACGGCGGCGGGTAGCCAGACACGGTCGATGGCCAGGGGCTCGCCGCCGGCGAGGCGAAGGCGTTCGAGGTAGACGAGGGGAGCGGAGCCCTCCAGACCGAGGCGTTCGGCCACGAGGGCGTCGGCGCGCAGGTCGAGGGCCCGGACCACGGAGTCCTGGGAGAGGCCGGCGGCCTCGACGGAGGCGAAGAGGCTGTAGAGGGCGCCGACGGGCTGGTGGATCTCGGGCACGGGCGCGACCCGGGGCTGGCGGCCCCGCTCAGCGACGATGACGCCGTCGGCCCGCAGCTGGCGCAGGGCCTGCCGCACGGTGGAGCGGCTGACGTCGTACTCCTCGACCAGGGCCAGCTCGCCGGGGAACTGGTCGGAGAACTCGCCGGCGGCGAGCCGGTCGAGCAGCGATCGCTGGAGCTGCTGCCACAGCGGCGTCGACCCGGACCGGTCCAATGTGCGCCCCGCCACGGGGACAACGCTACCGGTTGTGCAATGTCCGTACATATCGTAGCGTAAATGTACGGACATTAGGAGGCGAACCATGGCCCGCACCCTGCACGCGGCACCGCAGACGCCGCTGGCGACCCGGCTGCCGGGGCTGGCGATCACGGTGGCGGTCGCGGCCGCGGCGACGGGGCTGGGCCTGCTGGTGCCGGTGGTCGGCGGACCGGTGTTCGCGATCGTGCTGGGCGTGCTCGCGGCGACGGTGATCAAGCCGCTGCGGTCGAGCAGCCTGACGCCGGGCTACACGCTGGCGTCGAAGGGCGTGCTGCAGCTGTCGATCGTGGTGCTGGGCACCGGCCTGTCGCTGCAGCAGGTGGTGCACGTGGGCGTGTCCTCGCTGCCGGTCATGCTCGGCACGCTGGCGGTGGCCCTGGGCGGAGCGTGGCTGCTGGGCCGGTGGCTGAAGATCGGTTCCGACACCAAGACCCTGATCGGCGTCGGCACGGGCATCTGCGGCGCGTCGGCGATCGCCGCCACCACGGCCGTGATCAAGCCCAAGGACACCGAAGTCGCCTACGCCATCGGCACGATCTTCACCTTCAACATCGCCGCGGTGCTGCTCTTCCCGCCGCTGGGCCACCTGCTCGGCCTGAGCCCGCACGCCTTCGGCCTGTGGGCCGGCACCGCCGTGAACGACACCTCCTCGGTGGTCGCGGCGGCCTACTCCTACGGCGCCGACGCCGGCCCGTACGCGATCGTGGTGAAGCTGACCCGCAGCCTGATGATCATCCCGATCGTCATCGGGCTGGCCTGGCTCAAGGCCCGCCGCGACAACGCCAACGGCCACGGCGAGGTGCGCCTGCCCTGGCACCGGATCGTGCCGCTGTTCCTGATCGGCTTCGTGGTCGCGGCGGCCACCGACACCGCCGGCCTGATCCCGGACAGCTGGCACCCTGCGCTGTCCACCCTGGGCACGTTCCTGATCACCACCGCGCTGGCCGGCATCGGCCTGTCGCTGCGGTTCGCCGACATGCGCAAGGCCGGGGCCCGCCCGCTGCTGCTCGGCGGCCTGCTCTGGATCGCCGTCGCCGCAAGCAGCCTCGGCATTCAGGCCCTCATCGGCTTGTAGGTATAGCCGCCACAGCCTCGATCTCAACGGCGAACTGTGGCGCGGCGAGCTGTGCGACCACCATCAGCGAGTGGGCCGGGAAGTCGCCGTCCGGGTACCACTCGGCGAAGATGTCCGTGCGGGCCTTGCGGCTGCCGTCCAGGTGCTCGACGCCGCCGATCAGCGACAGGAATTTGACGACGTGCTCCGGGCCGCCGCCGGCGGCCCGGAGCAGTTCCTCGATGTTGGCCAGTACCTGCCGCGTCTGGCTTTCCGCGTCCGGACCGGCCAGCGTGCCGTCGGGCCGCAGCCCGAGCTGGCCGGACACGAACACCAGCTCGTGCCCGGCCGGCACGGCGGCCAGATGGCTGTACTGCCCGGCGGGCGCGGCCACTGAGGACGGATTCCAGCGACGGATCATGGTCCGGAGCCTAATCCGCCCACAGGTCCAGCGACCGGCGATTCACCAACTCCCCGATGCGGCCCAAGGCTTCGTCGACTGACAGCGGGTCCAGCCGACGGCCGTCCCGCAACCGCAGGGCGACCTCCTCGTTGGCCAGCTCCTTGGGCCCGATGACCGCCTGGTACGGCACAAGCCGCGACTCACGGATCCGTGCGCCCAGCGAACCTCGTTCCGACCCAACGACTTCCGCTCGGAGTCCAAGATCCAGGCAGCGTTCGGCCACGACCGCCGCCGCCGGCAGCTCGTCGTCGCTGACGGGCAGGACGGCCAGCTGCACGGGGGCGAACCAGGCCGGAAAAGCGCCGCCGTACACCTCGATCAGGTGGGCCATGCACCGTTCCATGCTGCCGATCAGGCTGCGGTGCACCATGACCGGCCGGTGCCGGGCGCCGTCCGGGCCGATGTAGCTGAGGTCGAACCGCTCGGGCTGGTGCAGGTCGATCTGCACGGTGGAGATGCTGGACTCCCGCTCGGCGCTGTCGGCGATCTGGATGTCGATCTTCGGCCCGTAGAACGCGGCCTCGCCGACGGCTTCCTCGTGGTCGACGCCGGACAGCACCTCCCGCAGCAGCGCCTCCGATCGTTGCCACAGCTCGGGATTGTCCACGTACTTGCCGCCGTCGCCCCGCAGCGACAGCCGGTACCGCACGGGCTTGACGCCCAGATCCCGGTGCGCCCGCTGGATCAGCTCCAGCGCCGACCGGGCCTCGTTGAGCACCTGGTCAGGGGTGCAGAACACGTGCGCGTCATTGAGCTGGATGGACCGCACCCGCGACAGCCCGCCGAGCACGCCGGACAGCTCGGCCCGGTACATGCCGCCGATTTCGGCCATGCGCAAGGGAAGTTCCCGGTAGCTGTGCGCCCGTGACCGGTAGATCAGGGCGTGGTGCGGGCACAGACTGGGCCGCAGCACCATCTGCTCGCCGCCCACTTCCATCGGTGGGAACATGTCGTGGTTGTAGTGCGACCAGTGCCCGGACTGCTCGAACAGCGCGCGTTTGCCCATGATCGGCGAATGCACGTGTCGGTACCCGGCCCGGCGTTCCAGGTCTCGCACGTACTCCTCCAGCACGTGCCGGACGGCCGCCCCATCGGGCAGCCAGTACGGCAGACCGGCGCCGATCAGCGGATCGGTGTCGAACAGGCCCAGTTCGCGGCCGAGCTTGCGGTGGTCGTACATCGTGGTCTCCTCGTCTGCGTGAGGCGAGTGACCGGCAACGCGAAAGCCCCGGGGCACTCGCCCCGGGGCCAAAAATTCAGCACTGTCGCTTGAGTACGTGAATCAGCGCGCCGGGACTGGGTCCGGCGTCGTCGTGACGAGTGCGCGCTGCATGTCAATCACAGTAGCACGTGGGCAACACGACAGCGGCGGCACTTCCGCCGCGCCGCGAGGGTTCACCGGCCGCGATGACCCGGCCGCCCGGCTTGAACTCCAGGCCGGAGGCCACGCCGATGGTCGGCGCGATCTTGATCGTCGGATCCAGCGGCGAGGTGTCGCTGACCGCGAAGGACTGGCCCAGCGCCTGCAACCCGGGCGTGGTCGAAGCGGCGATGAACGCCGGCTCGGCCGTGGTGGTCGCCGAGTTGCGCTGCGAGGCCCGCGGCGCGGCGATGGCGTCCTCCAGGTTCATGCCTAGGTCGATCCGGTTCATCAGGATCTGCAACACGGTGGTGATGATCGTGGAGCCGCCGGGGGAACCGACCGCGAGGAACGGCTTTCCGTGCTGCAGCACGATCGTCGGCGACATGCTGGACCGCGGCCGCTTGCCCGCCGCCGGCAGGTTCGGGTCGGGCGCGGAGCCCTGCGTGGGCGTGAAGTTGAAGTCGGTCAGCTCGTTGTTGAGCAGGAAACCCCGACCGGGCACGACAATGCCGGCGCCGCCCAGCTCCTCGATGGTGTTGGTGTAGGACACCACGTTGCCGTAGGCGTCGGACACCACGAAGTGGTTGGTGTGGTTCTCCTGGTCGCTGGTCGACGCGGCCGGTGTGGTGGCGCAGGAGCCCGGCGACGACGGGTTGCCGGGGGCGACCGGGCTGGCGCCGGCCTTGGTGGGGTCGATCAGGCAGGCCCGGCTGGCCGCGAACTGCGGGGACAGCAACTGCTGCTGTGGCACGGAAACGTAGCGGGAGTCGCCGATGTAGCGGTTGCGGTCGGCGAAGGCCAGCCGTGTGGCCTCCAGATAGTGGTGCAGGGCCTGGACTTTGTCCATGTCCTTGAGGTCGAAGGTGTTCAGGATGTTCAGCGACTCGCCGACCGTGATGCCGCCGCTGGACGACGGGGCCATGCCGTACACGTCGTAGCCACGGTAGTTCACGTGCGTGGGCTGGGTGTCCAGCGCCTGGTACGAGCTCAGGTCGGACAGCAGCATCGGCCCGGTGATCGGCTTGAGCGTGGCGCCCGGGGCCAGCGGCAGGTGCTGCACCGTGTTCACCAGGTCGGCGCCGATCGAGCCGCCGTAGAACGCGCCGATGCCCTTGCGGCCGATCTCCCGGTAGGTGTTGGCCAGGTCGGGGTTGCGCATGGTGGAGCCGACCACCGGCAGGTCGCCGCCCGGCAGGAACTGCTTGGCGGTCGAGGAGAACTGGTTGAACCGGAAAGCGTTCTCCCTGGTCAGCTCCCGGAAGGTGGCGTCGACGACGAAGCCGTGGTCGGCGACCTCCTCGGCCGGGCGCAGGTTGTCGGCCAGGCTGAACCGGCCCCAGCGCTGCAACGCCCGCTGCCACGCGGCCAGGTTGCCGGGCACGCCAACGGAGAGCCCGCTGGTCACCGCGGTCGGGAACGCGTACGGCTTGCCGGTGGCCGGATCCAGGAACATGTTCTGGTTGTCGGCCGCCGGCGTGGTCTCGCGACCGTCTATTGTGGACACCTGATGGGTGCGGGCGTCGTAGTACACCAGGTATCCGCCGCCGCCGATGCCCGCCACGTATGGGTCGGTGACGCCGAGCGTGGCTGCCACCGCGACGGCGGCGTCGGCGGCGGTGCCGCCCCGGCGCAGCACGTCGATGCCGGCCTGCGTCGACTCCGGCGTGTCCGAGACGACCGCGCCGAAGTAGCCCTGCGCGACCGCGTGCTTGGCCGGCGCCGGTCGCGCCGAGCCGGGGGCGGCCACCGCCACCAGGGTGAGGCCGGCCATGAGTCCTACCGACAGGACCGAGCTGACGCTGCGGCGTAGTCGCATGGCGATCCTTCCACTTCAGGACAGGGTCCCCATGTTCTACCCGCACCCGCGCGTCGCTGACCAGGTTTCCGGTCAGGTCACGCTACGGCGAACCGGTGAAGGGGCAGCCCTCACCGTCCACTTGGGATGACCGCGCGGAGGATTTCGGCGAAGCGGTCGGGCTGTTCCAGATTCACCGCGTGGCCGGTGTCCGGCAGCGTGACCAGCTCGGCCCGTGGCGCGTCCCTGGTGATGCGGTCGACGACGTCGTGGATGTCCGACGAGTCGAGTTCGCCCAGCACCACGGTGATCGGCATGGTCAGCTCGGCCATTCGGTCGAGCGCGCCGACCTCCACCGGCTGGATGCCCCAGCCCCGCATGTGCCGGGCGAGGGTGTCGGTCTTGATCCGCCGGCAGAACGCCCGCAGTTCGGGGTCGACCTGCTCCGGCGTCCGGTTCGGGCCGTCCACCCACATTCGCAGCTGCGCCTCCACGGCCTCGTCGACGCTCTGGGCGCTGATCATGCGCTGCAGCTGGTCGAGGATGAACGGGTCGTGATGGATCATGCCGCTGGCCCCCGGCGCGCCCAGCAGCAGCCGGTCCACCCGATCCGGCCAGGTCAGCGCGAAGTCGATGGACGTCCGCGCGCCCAGCGACTCGCCGACCAGCGTGGCCCGCTCGATGCCCAGCTCGTCCAACAGCCGTCGCAGGTCGTCGTGGTGCGACCACGGCCCGGTCGCCGTCGACGACTGTCCGTGATTGCGCGCGTCGTAACGGACGACCGTGTGCTCGGCCGCCAGCTGCTCGAACTCACGGTCCCAGATCGCCATGCCGAGCACCCCCAGGTGCAGCAGCACCACCGGGCTGCCGGCGCCCGCCGTCTCGTAGTGGATCTCCCCGCCGTCAACTGTGATCCGCCCCAGTGTCACGCGATCAAGGCTAGCCCCTGAACCGCTGCCCGATCGGGCGCGTATTGGCTGGTGAACCACTATCGGGAGGGCGCAACAGTGAGCCGGGCCGCGAGTACCCCGTTCGACCGGATGATGAGCGCGAGCACCGCGCTCGTGGTGTCCGCGATCGCGGGTGTGGTGCTGGGCATGGCCCTGGTCAAGATGCCGCCGCCGGCGACAACCGATTTCCAGGGCCAGCCCGCCGCCCCCGCGCAGACCACGACCACCACCACCGACCCCGTGGCCCCGGCGCCCGTCACCCACCCCAGACCGACCAGAACCTCGCGGCCGTCGTCGCCGACCGCCACCACGACGACAACCACCACGACCACCGCTCCGTCGACGACCACCACGACGGCCAAACCGACCAAGCCCCCGAAGCCACCCAAGCCGACCAAAACTACCGGCGGCCCGACGACCACGACGAACGACTGCGGCCTACTCGGGCCGATCCTCTGCGGCTGACGCGGCGTCGTCGTCTGCCGGCTTGGTGAAGCGTTCCCACGCGGACTGCCTGGTCATGCTCAGCTTCTCGCCGATGCGCACCCAGGTCACGCCGCGCCGGCGCAGCTCGCCGACCCACTGGTCGAGCCCCTCTTCGACCTGCATCACGGTGCCGGCGATGCGGGGCAGCCGGTCGAGCATCTGGTCGTCGGACAGCTCCGACCACTCCGGCACCCGGCCCGGCGACTTCTCCTTGGCGATGATGGTGGCGCACAGGTCGACGCAGCGGTCGCAGATGTAGACGCCCGGGCCGGCGACCAGTTTCTCGACGTCGTCCTGGCTCTTCGTGCAGAACGAGCAATTCAGCACGGTGTCCCTCCCTTGGTGTCAGGCTGTGCCTGACACCGTAGCGCGAAGAGGGGTGGTTTGTCAGGCCCGGCCTGACGGTTGGTTGCGGGAGAGCGCTGCGGGGTGAGTTCGGTCAGGCCAGCGCCGGTCGAGCATGCCGCACGCGGAGCAGGTCGGCGACGACCATGTCGGCGATGAGCTGTTGCTCGTCGTCCAGGCCGGTCGGCGGCTCCGGCGGCTCGACGCCGTTGTCCAGCGCGCGAGCGGCGTCGGCGGTGAATTCGGCCAGGGCCGGGGCGGTGTTGCCCAGCCGGAACAACGCCAGCGACGAGCCGGCCAGGCCGCGCAGGCCGTCGCTGGCCTCGTCCAGCGCTTCCTGTTGGTCGGCCGCCGGGGCCTTGCTGCCTGGTGCGGGCGCGATGAGGTTCTGGTGCGCCCGAGTGGCTTCCCGGAACCGCAAGCCGACCGTGCGGCCCAACACCTCGTCGCCGCGCAGCAGGTTCGACACCAGGCCCAGCAGGCGCTGGATCTCCGTGGTCGCGTCAGCCAGCCGGGCGCTCAGCGGCGGCCGCGGCACGCCCGGCACGGCGAGGAAGCCGAACAGCAGGCCGATCGCCACCGCACCGGCCATCAGCAGCACGTACTCGATCAGTGTGTGCACGGGGTCGAGGTGCCGGGTGGAGGCGTTCATGCCGACGCTGAGGAACACCATGCAGCCGTTGAACAACATCGGCTGCGTCTGCATGAACGGGAAGCCGACCAGCAGTGCCACCAGGGCGATCGGCAGCAGCGCCGACTGCGGCAGCAGCCACAGCACCAGCGCCAGCACGGCCGCGCCGGCCAGCGCGCCGCCGACTCGCTGCCACGCCTTGGTCAGCGTGTCCCGCCACTCCGGCTGCATGATCGCGAACGTGGTCATCAGGAACGACACCGTCAGCGGGTCGCCCGGCCGGAACGAGGCGATCGTCAGCGCGATGGCCATGCCCAGCGCGCAGCGGATGGCGTGCCGCAGCTGGGCCGAACGCCACGAGAACGCGCCTTCCATCTCGCGTCGCAGCAGCTGCCGGATGAAGTGCCGGGGAAAGTCCGAAGTGGACCGATCGCGCGTGGTGACGGCCTCGTGCACCGAATCGACCATGCGCCACGCGTCGTCGAGGAGCCGACCGGTCGCGCCGGGCAGCGGGACGCCGGGCTCCGCGCGGGTGACCGGCGGCAGATCGTCCGGAGTGGACTTCGCCTTCACGGCGGCGGCCAGCGTGTCCATCTGGGCCCGCGCCGACGCCAGCACCTCGCCGAGCGCCTCGGCCTCGGCGGCCGGCAGCGCCCGCTGGCGGTCCTTGAGGACGGTCATCGTCGCGCGGAACCGTGCCGCCGCACCGAGAACCCGGGACTGCCACACGCGGGGGCGGTCGGCCAGCCACACCCG
The DNA here is from genome assembly GCF_018263855.1 of Kutzneria sp. CA-103260. Lineage (GTDB taxonomy): Bacteria > Actinomycetota > Actinomycetes > Mycobacteriales > Pseudonocardiaceae > Kutzneria. The sequence goes on from NZ_CP073318.1 coordinate 1,289,903, forward strand.
GGCGGCCCGCTCGGCCGAGCCGGTGTTGCCGATCAGGGCGTCGGCCAGCGCCACCCGGGTCGGCTTGTCCGGGTCGCCGGCGCCCATCAGCGTGCGCAGGATGATCACCACGCCGACCGCGACGGCCGGCGCGCCGATGATCTGCCAGCCGCTGGCGCCGCCGGTGATCTGGAAGCCGAACCCGAACACCGAGGCCATGCCCAGGCCGAGGCCGACCGTCACGAAGCGGCTGCCGAACACCGGCAGCAGTGCCGCGACGAACACCACGATCACCAGCGCCACCACGCCGGCCACATGCGACAGTTCGCCCAGCAGCCGCGGCAGCGCGCCGCCGATGACCACCACCGGCGCGAACACCGCCAGCAACTTGAGGTCGGCTCGCAGCGGTCCGCCGTTGGCCGCGATGAAGCAGAACAGCGCGGTGAGTCCGGCGAGAATGGTCACGCCGCCCAGGCCCAGCGCGGCCCCGATGCCGGCGGTGCCGCCGACCACGATCACGATCACCACGAGCATGGACGCGCCCTGGGCCAGTGCCTTCACGGGGCGAATCTAGCGGGACCGCCTGATCCGCGGGCTGACGCCCCGCCCGATGTGGATCAGACGGGCACCCCCAACGCCTCGCGAGTCCCGCTCTCCGGCAACTGAATGTAGAGATCGGGCAGAACTGAGACCTGGTCTCAGTTCTGCCGAAACCTGTGTTTCGGTTGCTCCACAGCGGGACTCGCGAGGGTTCAGCTGGTGGCGAGCCAGGTGTTGCTGAAGCGGTTGCCGCCGCTGATCGCCGAGGTGGTGTCGATGGTGCGGCCCTGGCGGGCCATGTCGATGGCCTGCGGGCTGGAGCTGCTCAGCGGCTGCCCGTCGACGGTGACGTTGGTGTACGTGACGGTGCCGAAGTTGGCCAGCGCGGACGGGCCGCTGGAGTAGATGGGCGTCTCGGTGATCACCTCGGCCGACACGTCGCCGGCGCCGGAGCAGGCCCGCTTGTTCGGCTGCTCGGTCCAGCCCTGGGTCTCGTCCCGCAGGTACAGCTGGTACGTGCCGTTGCCGTTGTCGGCCACCGTGGCGTCGATCTTGTCGCCGGCCTTGACGGTGTGGCTGTAGTCGATGATGTTGTAGCAGGGGTAGGTCTCCCACCATCCAGTGTGGATGGCGCGGCCGTTCTGGCACAGCACATGCGTGCCGGTCTGCTCGACGTTGTCGTTGCCGTCGCCGTCGAGGCCGACCCAGAACACGACCTCGCCGCCGGTGCGGCAGTCCACGTTGGGCTCGACCCAGCTGGCCGACACCGAGCTGTAGCTGGCGGAGTGGGCGGAGTAGCCGCTCCAGTGGTCGTTGGTGCGGTTGGCGGCGGTGCCGCCGAGGTGGCCGGCGGGCGCGCCGACCGGGCCGGCGGCCTGGGCCGGCGCGAGCAGGGACGCGCCCAGGGCCAGGGCGATCAGGGATGCGTGCATGGCAGGGGTCTCTCCGTCTATCGAATGCAGGGAAGACGGACGGTATTGGCACGGGTCCAATCAGGACAAGTGGGCCGCCCGCATCGCGGGACACTGTGTTTCGGCTACGCCCGAACACTGTTTGAAACTGTTATTCCCATTCCCAGCGCAGGCCGTGGATGCCCGGCTCGACGTCGAACAGCGCCAGGTGGGCGTGGGGTGCGCCGCCCAGGGCCAGCTCGTGCGTGTCCCGCCGGGCGTGCTCGATGGTCGGCCGGGTGGTGGCGTGACAGCGGACCGGCAGCGCCGTCGGATGGAATTCCACCTCCAGCAGATAAGCGCGGGTCGTGTAGGGCAGCCGGCGGTCGTAATCGGTCATCTTCTCCGGTTCGCCGCTGTACTGGAGCGCGCATTCGACGACGGCGGTCTCGTCGCGGTCGATGATCCGGTCCAGCATCACCTCGGCGACCAGGAAACCGGCTTCCTCGTCGGTGCGGACCCGGCCCGGCCAACCGCCGCGCACCACCGACAGCCGCGGCGTGCGGCCCAGTTCCCGGCCCTGGAAGATGACCAGTGCTCGGTCCACCCGGTCTCGCTGCGCCCGCACCACCTCGGTGATCGACAGCCGGACCGGCCGGCGGTGCTCGTCCAGCTGGAACCGGTCGTGTACGGACAGCAGGCACAGCCGTTCCTCGTCCAGGATGCCGAGCTGGGCCATCACCCGGTCCAGCCGATGCGCCTCGTCCCACAGCCGCTGGCGGTCGATGCTCACGGCCACATGCGCCCGGCGGGGGCCGCGCGGGCGGGGCGGAGCGAGAAGCGCGGTCAGGCCGCCGGTCGGCGTGTCGAGGATGTCCTCCAACAGCCGCACGGCCCTGATCGACTCGGCCCGTTCCGGCTGGCTGCGGCCCCGGCTCCAGTAGCTCAGCGTCACCGCGCTGACGACCACGCCACGGTCGGCCAGCTCGTGCTGCACCTGCTCCAACGTGAGGCGGCGCAGTCTGATCGCCGTCCGCAACCCGTGCGCGAACGATCCCGACTCCAGCGCGGCGGCCAGCTGGCGGTCCATCCACCGACGGTAGATCCGTGACCCGGCCCCCGACCACGGCCGACCGGCGGGAAGCTCACTCCTTGCTGGCGATCACCTCCAGGTCGGCGTTGAGACCGGTGGCCGACTGGCGGGCCGAGTTGAGCATGGACTCCAGCAGGTGCAGGCGCATCAGCTCGGGGGAGCCGTGGCCGGCCGGCCCGCGCAGCTGGTCGTACACGCGCTGGCTGACATGCGGCTGCAGGATGACGACCCGCGTCTCGTCGGTGGCCACGCGGGCGTCGAGCTGGCGGAGGAAGTCCCGCCGGCCACGGACCCGTCGGCCGTCGATCCACGACGCGGGGCTGCGCACCGGCGGCCGGGTCAGCTGCTGGCGGAGGTGGCCGCGGCTGACGTAGATGAGGTTCTTCACCGCCTGGCTGACCACCACCTCGTACGCCGCGGCCGAGACGTCCCGCACCGGGGAATGGCTCTTGGCCGACTTCACGTGGATCAGGCTGAGCGTGCGGGCGGCCGAGATGTGCAGGAAGTCGGCGACCTCGCCGGGGCCGTCGTCACAGATCAGCCAGCCGTGGTCGTAGGCGCGGGCGACCCAGTCGAACAGCGAGGTGTCGCTGCCGATGCGGTCGTGGATGCGCTGCGGTGAGTCGGCCCGCGGCTTCTCCCGCCGGATGTCCCAGCCCTGGAAGTCCTCGAACCGCCAGTTGCGGAACGGGTACTCGGGGGCGCGGGCCTGCCAGAACCGGCCGCGGCTGTAGGAGTGGCCGGATTGGTAGTAGACGGTGAGCAGGTCGGTGTCCAGGATCGGGGACTCGCCGTCCAGCCGGATCTTGTCGCCGACCGCCTCCGGGACGACCTCCGCGCCGTCGAGCGTGAACGCGGCGGAGTCGGGAAAGCCGGTGACGGCCGGCGGACTGTCCCGAACGGACAGTGCCAACTCCCGCAGCTCGTCGCTGAGCGAGCCGGGCGGCAGGGTGTCGGGGTCCTCGACGATCACCTCGAAGGCGTCGCGGACCTCGTCGATGTCGGCCGGACTCGCCAGCATGGTCAGGAAATCGGGCCGCTCGGCGCCCTGGGCCCGAGCCTCCTCCAACAGGTCGAGCAGTTCGGCGGCCATCGCCGTGAACGTCTGGAAGTCGGCCCGTTGACTCAGCCACACCAACGCGTTACGTGGTGTTGTCCCGGCGTTTCCCTTGAGCAGCAGGAGATCCGGCCGTGACGGCAGCGCCGCCCGGGCCGAGCCGGCGACGTAGGAGCCGTCCTCGTGCGGGCTGAGCGTCTGCTCCACGCTGCTGCCGCTGAGCACCTTGCCGTCGGCCTTCACGCTGGTGCGCCGGTGAATTCCCCGCAGCCACAGGTTCTTCACCTCGCCCCGGATCAGCGCGCTCTCCAGCACCTCGGACGGGTACCGGCGCAGCGAGCTCTGCCGGTCCAGCCAGGTCTGCAGCCGCTCCTGGCTCGGCTTGTCCGTGCACACGACGACAAAACCGCCGCGCCGCACCACAATCGTGAGCTGATGGGTCACGTCGACGAAGCCGGCCTCGGGGCCGGCCCAGGTCGGCGGGTCCTCGCGGCGGCGCACGAACGCCACCAGGTCCTCGGCCTCGTGCCGGGCGACGACGTCGCCGCGGCCGGAGGCTTCGAGGAATCCGGTGAGGCCGGCGAAGTCCTCGCCCTCGAGGACGATCACCGAGAAGTAGGGGCGGATAGCGGAAATCGGGAGCTCCATGGCGACGCACCTCCCACTGTCCAGTGTGGCAGCGGAAGGTCGCGATTCGACTCAAGTCACCCGAACGCCAGTCAGCCTTCCTGCGACCACTTGCGGGTCGGCGGCCGGTGGTCGGTGAACTTCTCCAGCAGCGCCGGCAGATCCCGGTCCACCAGCAGCACGTCCCGGTACGGCTTGCGCAGGAAACCGGTCTCCACCATGGTGTCGGTGAAGCGCAGCAGGTGCTCGTAGAAGCCGTCCACGTCCAGCAGGCCGACCGGCTTGTCGTGCAGGCCGAGCTGGGCCCAGGTCCACACCTCGAACAGCTCCTCCATCGTGCCGACGCCGCCGGGCAGCGCGATGAAGCCGTCGGACAGCTCGGCCATCAGCGCCTTGCGCGCGTGCAGGCCGTCCACGATGTGCTGCTCGGTCAGGCCCTGGTGGGCGACCTCCCAGTTCACCAGGCTCTCCGGGATCACTCCGATCACCTCGCCGCCGGCGGCCAGCGCGGCGTCGGCCACCGCGCCCATGGTGCCCACCTTCGCGCCGCCGTAGACCACGCCGATGCCCCGCTCGGCCAGCGTCCGGCCGACCAGGCGGGCCGCCTCCAGGTGCACGTCGAGCCCGTTGGACGAGCCGCAGAAAACGCAGATCCGCATGGGCCGATCCTAACGATCACCTGATTCCGCCACACCCGGCGGCGGGCGTGGCTACTGTGGTGGAGTGACTTCTGCGGACGACTCGACCGGTGCGGTGGCCCTCAGCGAGGGCCGGGTGCGCTTCCCGGGCATCAGCCCGCGCGCGTACGAACACCCGGCGGACCGCGGCGCGCTGACCACGCTGCGCTCGGTGCCGGGCTTCGCCCAGGTGCTACGGGCGGTCAGCGGCGCGTTCTCCGAGCGGGGTGAGCGGCTGCTGTCGCTGTCCTCGTCCATCCGCGTCGGCCCGCGCCAGTACCCGGAGCTGGACAAGATCCGCAACGAGTGCGCCGAGATCCTCGACGTCACGCCCGTGCCGGAGCTGTACGTCACCCGCGACCCGCGGCCCAACGCCATGACGATCGGCCTCGACGAGCCGTTCATCGTGATCACCACCGGTCTGGTGGAGGCGCTGGACACCGAGGGGCTGCGGTTCGCCATCGGGCACGAGGTCGGGCACGCCCTGTCTGGTCACGCGCTGTACCGCACCATGCTGCTGCGCCTGCTCCAACTGCTCACCAGCATGTCGTGGATGCCGGTCGGCTACTGGGGTCTGCGGGCCGTCATCGCCGCGCTGCGGGAGTGGTACCGCAAGGCCGAGCTGTCCGCCGACCGCGCCGGGCTGCTGTGCACCCAGGACCCCGAGACCGCGCTGCGCACCCACGTGCTGCTGGCCGGCGCCGTCGATCCGTCCGAAGTGGACACCGAGGCCTTCCTGGCCCAGGCCCAGGAGTACGAGTCCTCGGGCGACGTCCGGGACAGCGTGCTCAAGGTGCTCAACGTCATCGACCTGAGCCACCCGCTGGCCGTGGTGCGGGCCGCCGAGCTGCAGAAGTGGGCCGACAGCGAGGAGTACCGCGAGATCCTGGGCGGCACCTACCCGCAGCGCACCGACGACCCGCAGAACCAGTGGACCGACGACGTCAAGTCCGCGGCCAAGTCCTACCGCGACGCCTTCGTCGAGACCACCGACCCGCTGGCCAAGGTGCTCAACGAGGTCGGCGGCGTGATCTCCGAGGCCGCCGGCAAGGTCTGGTCCAAGTTCGCCGCCCGCCCCCAGCCGCCGGCCGACGGGCCGGCGTCGGAGGAGCGCCCGGCTGACGACTCCGCCGACAACAACAACGAGCCCCCCGCCGACAAGCCCAAGGACTGACTAGGTGCGTCGCAGGCTGTCCGGCGTGAGGTCGGCGAGCGTCGGGTAGCCGTCGACGGCCATGGTCAGGTCGGCCTCGGCCAGCACGGAGCGGAGCACGTGCACCAGACCGTCGGCCCCGCCCAGGGCCATGCCGTAGGCGACGGGACGCCCCAAGCCGACGGCGGTCGCGCCCAGGGCCAGGGCCTTCACGACGTCGGAGCCGGAGCGGACGCCGGAGTCGAAGAGCACGGGCAGGCCGTCGGCGGCGGCGACCACGCCGGGCAGGCAGTCGAGGGCGGGGATGCCGCCGTTGGCCTGCCGCCCGCCGTGGTTGGAGCAGTAGATGCCGTCCACGCCGCCGTCGCGGGCCCGGCGGGCGTCGTCGGGGTGCTGGATGCCCTTGACGATCAGCGGCAGCGAGGTGATGGACCGCAGCCACGGCAGGTCGTCCCAGGTCAGCGGGTTGCCGAAGAGCTGCGCCCACAGGCCGACGGTCGCCTGCACGTCCTCCGCCGGATCCTTGCCGAGCCGGGCCCGGAACACCGGGTCGGAGGTGTAGTTGGCCAGGCACTTGCCCCGCAGCTGCGGGAAGTTGCCAGTGGTGAGGTCACGCGGCCGCCAGCCCGGGATCCACGTGTCGAGCGTGACGATGATGGCCTTGAAACCGGCGGCCTCGGCCCGGTGCACCAGGCTCTCGGCCAGCTCGCGGTCGGTGGGCGTGTAGAGCTGGAAGAAGCCGGGGGTGTCGCCGAGCCGGGGCGCGACGTCCTCCAACGGGTCCTGGGTGAGGGTGGACAGCGCCAGCGGCACGCCGGTCCGCGCGGCGGCGTCGGCGGCGGCGAGGTCGCCGTGGCCGTCCTGGGCACACAGCCCGAGCACGCCGATCGGGGCCATGAACAGCGGTGACGGCAGGGTCAGCCCGAACATGGAGACGGACAGGTCCCGTTCCTTGGCGCCGACGAACATGCGGGGCATCAGGCCCCAGCGCTGGAACGCAGTCACGTTGGCGCGCTGGGTGTGCTCGTCGCCGGCCCCGCCGGCCACATAGGACAGCAGCGACGGCGGCATCGCCCGCGTGGCCCGTGCCTCCAGCTCCTCGTAGACCATCGGCATGGTCGGCAGCACGCCGTTGAGGCCGCCGAAGTAGATCTCGTACTGGAAGTCGCCGAAGGCCATGCCGAACCCTCCCGGTTGGTGTCTTTCACAATCCTCCACCAGAGGCTGTCGGCAGCGCACGGCGAATCCACCCACCCTGCCGGCATGATGGTTGTGACGGATCACAACGGGGGAGGCGACGATGCTGGCCGACGTGGACGTCCCGGCGCTGGTGGACCGGGTGCTGGACGGGCTGGTGCGGCGGCTGCCGACCTACGGCTCGATGCCGGTCGAGGCCCTGACCGGCGACGTCCGCCCGATGGCGGAGCGAGCCCTGCGCGGCTTCGTCGAGTCGCTGCCCCACGGCGGCGTGCCCGCGGCCGAGCTGACGGCGCAGGCCCGCGAGTCGGCGATCGCCCGCGGCGAGGAGGGCATCCCGATGGAGGCCATCCTCGACGCCTACCTGCTCGGCCTCCAGGAATGTGTCACCCAGCTGCGGTCGGAGCTGGAGCGGGCCGAGAACGCGGAGCTGATCGACTTCTTCGGTGCGGTGCTGACCTTCCAACATGTTGTGCACCAAGCGATCGCGTCCGGTTTTCTGGAGCACCGGGAGAGCACGGCCGGGGAGACCCAGGCGGCTCGGGGCGCGCTGCTGGCCGCCCTGGTCGACGGCGGCGACGCCACCGACGCGGCCCACCGGGCCGGCATCCGGCTCCGCGAGCACTACCTGGTGGCCGCGCTGGCCATCGGCCCGCATCCGGACGAGTCGCGGCCCGGCGTCGACCATGTCATGGCGGCCCGGCGCAAGGTCAGTCGCGTACGACTGGAGCTGGCCAGCCTCGGCCGCGACGACGTGTTGACGGCGTTGTCCCCGACCGGCGGCATCGCCTTGTTGCCGGTCGCCGACATCCCGCACGCTCGGCTCGCCGCCGCGGCCGGTGCCGAGGTCACCGTCGCGGTGGAGACGGCAACGCCTGCCGCGGTGCCGAAGGCGGCCCGGCTGACGCGGGAAATCCTTGAGGTGGCGGTGAAAACCCGCCGAGGATCGGGCGTCTACCGGCTCGACGACGTGCTGCTCGAGTACCAGCTGACCCGGCCCACCGAGGCCAGCGCTCGCCTGGCCGCCGCCCTCGACCCAGTGGACGAGGACCTGCTGCGGACCCTCGACGCCTACCTGGACACCGGTCTGCGCCGCAACGCCACCGCGGCCGTTCTTGGCGTGCACCCGAACACGGTCGACAACCGGCTGCGTCGCATCGGCCGGCTCACTGGTCTGGACCCGACGCGGCCGGCCGATCTGCCGATGCTGCGGGCGGCGATCGCGGTGCGCCGCATGGGCTCATAGGGGTCATCCGCCCGTTAGCTGAGCCCGCCTGACGGCAGCAGTTGCGCCGAACGACGTATCAAGCGGCGTTCAACTTGTTTAAATGTCAACCATTTGCCTCCAGTCGTTTGACTGCAAACATCTCTGACCGAACTCTGAAGTAATAACCGCCGAACATGCGGCATCCTCGATCGCACCAACGAGGTTCCCGGTTGGAGAGAACATCCGCATGCCCACTCATCCCACCCCTGCCGTGGTGCTCTGTCCCGATGTCGTCGAGTCGTTCCTGACCGTCGCCCTGCCGGTGTACGAGAGCCTCACGCCCGAGCACCCGCTGCCCTGTTTCGCCGTCCTGCTCGGCGATTCCGCGCCGTCGGTCAGCCACGTGCGCCGGCTGGCGTTCGGCGCCAACGCCCGAACCACCTCGCGCGCCGCGGTCGAGGAGTTCGCCACCAGCATCGTGCCCAAGTTCGGCGCGGCCTACGAGAACACCGACCGCGGCTACTGGCTGGATCCCGCCGACCTGCTCCGCATCCACCACGAAGCCGACCGCGACGGCCTGGAGATCCTGGGCTCCATCCACATGCACCCGGACTGGCACCGGATCACCCGCGTGCCGGCCGAGCGCGCTTGCGCGCTGTCGTCCCGGCCGACGGCGATGGACGAGCACGTGTTCGCCGGCACCGGCTGGCCAGTGAACATCATCTGCTACCTGGAGCAGATGAACGGCATGACGAGTTACAACGTCGAGGCGTGGAGCCCCAGCGGGGCGGCGCTTCCGTTGCGTACCAAGGTGAAGGCGGTGGCCGCGTGAGCGACGAGATCAAGGCCCTCTGGGCCCGCATGACCGAAGGCTGGGCCGCCGGCTCCGGCGAGCGGTTTGCCGCGGTTTTCGCGGCGGACACCGACTTCGTGAACGTGCGGGGCGAGGAGCAGCACGGCCGGGAGATGGTGGCCAAGGGTCATCAGATGCTGTTCGAGTCCCGCTTCCGCGACACCACGCTCACCGCGGAGACCCCCACGATCAGGTTCATCAACGACAACGCCGCCGTCGTCCACGTGGTGACCACTGTGGACGGTGTCGACGGCCTGCTGGTGCGCACGCACGCCCAGGCCGTGGTCGAGCGCCGCGACGGCGAATGGCTGATCACCGCATTCCACAACATGGTTCCCGCTGGCCCTCGTTGACCAACACAGGAGTATCGATGCCCACCGCCAAGCTGCGCCATCTCGCCTTCACCGCCCGGGACGCGGTCAAGCTGGCCCACTTCTACCGGGACCAGTTCGGCATGCGGATCTTCCACACCGACCCCGACGGCAGCCAGTTCCTCACCGACGGCTACATCAACCTGGCCATCATCCAGCAGGCGCTGGACGGGGACGTGCCCACCGGCTTCAACCACTTCGGCTTCCACGTGGACGACGTCGAGGGGGCGATGACCAACCTGGTCGAGGCCGGGCTGCCGAAGCCGGCCGTGCGGCACACCACCCGGCCGTTCGCCGAGTACCGGGCGATCGATCCGGAGGGCAACTGGTTCGACCTGTCCGGCCACGGCTACCTGCCGCCCACCGAGCAGGAGTGACGACTACGGGGCCGCACCGAAAGTGCGGCCCCGTAACCGTTTCACGCCATGTCAGCCTCGAACTCCGAGACCTGCCCGGCCGGCCAGCCGGTGTTCGCGGTGAAGGTCAGCCGCACGAACCGCTGTGTGGTCGTGCCGAACGAGGCCGACGCGGTGTTGCCGGACGCCGGATCGAACGTGTAGCCGCGGGACGCGACCAGCGTGGACCACGAGTTGCCGTCACTGCTGCCCTGCACGGTGATCGTCTGCGTGCGGGCGCCCCAGGCGCTCGACGGCGGCAGCTTCAGCACCACCTTGTTGATCGAGTACCCCTGGCCGAGGTCCACGGTCAGCGTCTGCGGGAAGGCGTTGTTCGCGCTCTCCCAATAGGTGTTGGCGTCGCCGTCGTTGGCGTTGCCGGGCGGGAAGCCGCCCTGCGAGCCGCTGGTCGAGATCGCCTTGCCCTTGGCCAGGTTGGTGCCCGAGGTCGGCGGCGCCGGCGGGCCCGAGTTGGGCGGCGGCCACGTCGAGCAGTCGCCCCAGGTGCCGCTGTAGCCGCTGTTGCCCGAGCCGTTGAACGTCATCTTCGGGATGGACGTCGGGTACGGGCAGTTGTAGGTGCCGACCACGCCGACGCCGCTCGCGGTCAGGTTGCTGACCGACGCCGTGCCCTGGGTCTGTGACTGCAGCACGAAGGTGCCCACGCCCTGCACGGTCGCGCCGTTGATGGTGACGCCCTGGATCACCTTGCCGGCGCCGTTGCCGTCGATGAACTGGATCGCCTCGTACGGGCTGTCGATCGCCTTGAAGTTGGTGACGTTGATGGCCACCCCGGTGATCGCCTGGTCGCGGGCGTCGAACCAGAGCGCGCCGACCCCGAACTGCCAGTTGGGATCCAGCGCCCCGGCCCGCAGCGTGGTGTTGTTGGACAAGGTGATCGTGCCGCTCAGCGGGACGCTGCTGAACCGGTTGGCCACCAGGATGCCGCCGCCCAGGGCGTTGGTGTCCTGCACCAGGTTGCCGCTGACCGTGTTGTTGGAGCCGCCGTAGAGCGCGATCCCGTTGGCCAGGTTGGGCTGCACGACGGTGTTGTTGGTCAGCGAGTTGCCCGAGTCGGCCTGCCCGTTGGACCACAGCGCCAGGCCGTCGTCGCCGTTGTTGCGCAGATAGTTGTTGGACAGCGTGGAGTTCGTGACGGCGCCGTCGAAGTTGACGCCGTCGGCCATGGTGTCCTGGATGCGGTTGTTGGCGATGGTCAGGTTGCTGGACGCCCCGTTCATCAGCCACAGGCCGCACTTGGTGTCCTGGATCCACAGGTTCTGCACCGAGGACCCGTTGCCCAGCACGCCGTGGAAGCCGTTGTCCGGGCTGCCGTCGTTGCGTTCGGTGACGTCGCCGAAGATGGCGAAGTCGGACAGCTTGATGTTGCCCGAGGCGCTGCCGTTGTTGAAGATGTTGTTGCCGTGCAAGGTGGTGTACCACGGGCCGGCACCCGTGATGGTCACCTGGTCGACCGCCAGCGCGGACGGGATCTCGAACCGGCCGCTGGGGATCCACACCGTCTTGCCCTGCGACTTGGCCGCCGCGATGGCGTTGCGGAAGGCCTGCGAGTCGTCGGACGAGTCGTCGGCGGTGGCTCCGTAGTCGGTCACCGACAGCGAGTTGGCCGGCTGCGCCGCCGCCCCGCCGACCTGCTCGAAGTCGGCCAGGTCGATGGTGGCCTGGCTGACGTCGCCGCCGTCGGCCTGCACCCGGACCTTGGCCCCGGCGGCCAGGTTCTGGCCCAGCAGCAGCCGCGAGTCGTCGAAGAAGTGGTGATTCTTCGCGCCGGGGATCCAGCCGGTGTCGATGTACATGTACCTCGACGTCACCGACAGCCCGCTGGCGAGCTTGGTTCCGTTGACGTACACGGAAAGCCGGCCGGAGCTGCCGTCGGGCAGGTTGTAGTGGACGTTGATCGAGTTGGCCGCGGCCGGCAGCGTGAACTCGACGTACTGGCCCTGGTTGATGCGCACGGCCTGCCGGCCGGACGCCTCGGAGGCCAGGCTGGCCTGGGTGTAGTCGGGGCCGACGGCCGCGCCGTTGGTGGCCGAGCACTCGGCCTCCACGGTGCGGAACGGCACGGACGCGCCGCCGGACGCGGTGGTCGGACAGGTGGCCGCCGTGGCGGGAACGGCCCCGGCCACCAGCGCGGCCCCCGAGGCGATCAGCGTCGCGGCCAGCAACACGGGCATGCCAAATACAGGGTTGGCAGGCTTCATCGACTGCTCGCTTCCTGGTCCCACGAGGCAGGGTGCGGGACCACGTGCACCGGACTATACGAATTACGACACTTGGTCGCAAGAGTCCGACGAGTCGACGCAAAAGCCCGACAGGCAATCGAGCCTGGCGGCCCGACCGCTGGTCCAACCGTCCAAGATCGAAGCGCGTTTCCTCACGTTCAACGTCAGGAAAGGTCCTTTCCTGACGTTCGGGGCGCGCCGCGGCGGCCGCTAGAGGCGTTCGGTGAGGCGGATGCGGACCTCGTCGCCGGCGTCCTTGCCGATGGCCTTGCGGACGGCGGCCTTCACCGGCAGCTTGTGGTTGCCGTCGCCCAGGGCCATGAAGGAGCTCTCGAACGGCACGCCGTTCACGGTGCCGCGCACCTTGACCAGGCCGTGGGTGCCGAAGAACTCGGCGGATCGGGGCCAGACCACGTAGGTCCAGCCGCCCTTGGCCGGGCTGCGGACCAGGGTGGCGGTGAATTCAGTCAGCATGCCCCGGTGTCGAAGCCGGGGCCGGGTTTCCGACACTCACTCCTCGTCGAGGACCTCGTCGTTGTCCTCCAGCCGCTCCACGACGACGGGCTCCTCGACGGGAACGAGGTCCTGCCGAGGCGGGAAGGCGATGGCGAGCAGGGAGGCGACGGCGCCGAGCAGGGCGATCACCATGCCGGGGCCGATGCTCGCGGTGATCTGCTCGCCGCTGGCGCTGGCCAGCTGGGCCAGGACCGTGCCGGTGCCGTAGCCGGCGGCGGCCAGCTGCAGGCCGGCGCCGACCCCGAGGCCGCCGGCGATCAGGGAGGCGTTGCGGGTCCAGCGGAACTCGGCCCGCAGCGAGGCGGCGGCGACCGCGATCAGGGCGAGGCCGACGATCAGCGTGACGACGCCGACGTACTGCTGGATGGAGTGGCCCAGCCCGAGGTCCATGCCCCAGGCGGTGATGGCCAGCCGGAACCCGCCGCTGTCGGTCGGCAGCGGCACGATTGCCAGGTCCGGGAAGGTGCTGGCGATCAGCAGCGCGCCGCCGGCGAACAGGGCCGCGACGGTGCGGACGCTGGGCCGCGCCACGGTGGTGTGCAGGGGAATGGGCGCGGTGTCCTCGGTGGCCATTCGCACACGGTATCGACCGCTTGTCCGGGGTGGCCGACCCGGCACCGCAAAATGAGGAACTCTCGTGAGAATCGCGCCGGGTCGGGGGTGCGCGTACATCGGCGGAGGGGCACTCGCGGGCAGCGAAAATCGGACAATCCCGCTCGGAATAGGGGTGTTTCACAGTTGACAGATGTTCACGCGGGGTGATCGCTGCCGGTCATCCGGCCAACCTGTGTCCCGAATCACGTCGTCGTTAGCATTCGAATCTTGCTGGTTCAAGGTTTCGGTAATATTCACGGGGGTGTGACGCTGATCACATTGAGACCGGGCCGTAATGTTGGCCAAGGTCGGTTGTGGACGTGGGACGTTTCGACGTTCCTGGCCTACTGGGGAGCACTCGTCGCGGATGACTGGGGATTAGTTGTGTCCAAGCCATTTCTGCTCACACCAGCCTCGACCAGCTTGACGCGGGCCGTTCTCGACGAACACGGATACGCGCTGATCAGGGACGTCGGCGATCAGGACGCGGCGGCGGAATTGCTGCGTGAAATAGGGGAGTTGATTCCCCAGTACCACGGCACACTCACGCACGAGGTCACCTACCGCCCGGGCAACGAGGGGCGGTCGTACTCACAGAGCGTCAACACCATCCTGGCCCACACCGAGGCCCCGGGCTGGGACCCGAGCCCGGCCTACCTGGCCCTGTTCTGCCATCAGCAGGCCCAGTGCGGCGGTGGTCACACCGACCTGCTCGACGTCGAATCCCTGTTGCCGGAGCTGGATCCGGCGCAGCTGGCCCTGCTGACCGAGGCCGAGCTGGACTTCCCGGGCCCGGCCCCGCGGCCGGTGCGCACCGCCCTGCTGCGCACCCGGGCCGACGGCAAGCGGCTGCTGCGGTTCAGCTTCAACCTGCTCACCAGCGGTGACTACGACCCACCGCTGGACAGCGTGCCGACGGCCGACCAGCTGCCGCTGGGGGAGGCCGGCCGGGAGCTGGCCCACGTCGTCAGCGACACGTTCCAGCGACTGCGCCTGAGCATCCTCATCCCGGACGGCGCGCTGCTGATCTGGGACAACCAGCGCATGCTGCACGCCCGGTCCAGCTATGCCGACAAGGCCCGCCACCTCACCCGTTTCTGGGTTTCGGATCGGAGGGTCGCGTGACCGTGGAGGACAATTTCACGCATATCCCGGGGCTGCCGTCCTTCGATCCGGCGGATGCGACAGAAAGCGCAATCATCACCCGGCTCGCCGGCAATTGGCGGCGGCGGGCGACGGTGAAGCGCGACGAGCCCGACCTCGACGAACTGTTCGAGCTGGCCCGGTCGGACTATCCCGAGGGCATCATTCCGTTCCGCGACCACCCGATCTGGCAGGGCCTGCCCGATCACACCAGGTCACGACTGCTGAGCTGGTCCTGGATCGCCTACAACCGGCACACCGTGCTGGCCGAGCAGCGCGTCGCCAACCCGGCGTTCGCCCTGGTCATGGAGGGCGAGTTCCCCGGGCTGGGCGGCCAGGACATGGAGATCGCGCTGGCCCAGGCCATGGTGGACGAGCAGTACCACACGCTCATGCACATCAACGCGAGCGCGGTGACCCGGCGCAAGCGCCAGGCGGAGCTGCCGGACGCCTGGCTGCCCTCCTCGCACACCGCCCGCGTCCACCAGGAGCTGCGGGACGGCTGCGACGAGCGCTGGCAGCGCAGCCTGACCACGCTGGCCTTCGCCACCGTCTCGGAGATCTCCATCAACGCCTACCTGGACCTGCTGGCCGAGGACCCGGACATCCAGGTGATCAACTCGACCACGGCCAAGCTGCACAACCGGGACGAGTACTGCCACGCCTCGATCTCCGACGAGCTCGGCAAGATCGTCTACGAGGTGCTGGACCCGAACCGCAAGCGGTTCTTCCTGGACATGCTGCTGGCCGGCCTGGACGCGTTCGTGGCCACCGACTACACCACCTGGGAACGCATCCTGGAGATCGAGAACGTGCCGGACTGGCAGCGCATGGTCAAGGAGACCCGGGAGGACACCAGCCGGGCCCGGCTGGTCCGCGACTACACCGGGCTGCACTCGCTGCTGTCCGAGATGGACGTGCTCGACCAGGTCGACTTCGACTGGGGCAAGTCGGTGGTGAACCAGTGACGGTGACCGTCGAGAGCGAGCCCGCGCTGCGCACGGTCTCCGGTCGGCGGCTGCGGGACCTGGTGCTCGACCGCACCGGCGACGCGGGGCTCGCGCACGAGGTCGACGTGGTGTCCCAGGTGCTGCCCTTCAAGGTCAGCTCCTACGTGGTGCAAGAGCTGATCGACTGGGACCGCGCCCCGGACGACGCCATGTACCGGCTGCTGTTTCCGCACCGGGACATGCTGCTGCCGGACGACTTCGCCGCGGTGGAGCTGGCCATGCGCACGCAGGACCGCGCCGGCCTGCGACAGACCGTGGACGCCGTCCGCGACCGGCTCAACCCGCACCCGGGCGACCAGTTGGCGTTGAACGTGCCACAGGAGGAGGACGCCGACGGCTGGGGCCTGCAGCACAAGTACCACGAGACGCTGCTGGTGTTCCCGCGCCAGGGGCAGACCTGCCACAGCTACTGTGGCTACTGCTTCCGCTGGGCCCAGTTCGTCGACCGCAGCGACCTGCGGCTGGCGGTGTCCGGGCCGGAGGTGATGACCGCGCACCTGCGGCGCCACCCGGAGATCACCGACGTGCTGCTCACCGGCGGCGACCCGCTGGTGATGCGCACCGAGCTCATCGAGCAGTACCTGCGGCCGCTGTTGCGTCCCGAGCACGACACCGTGCAGACGGTCCGCATCGGCACCAAGGCCGTGTCGTTCTGGCCGCACCGCGTGCTCGCCGGGCGCGAGGCCGACGAGCTGCTCCGGCTGCTGTCCGCGTTGGTGGACGCCGGCAAGCACGTCGCGCTCATGCTGCACCTGTCGCATCCGGCGGAGTTGGACACCGACGCTGCCCGGGCAGCGTTGCGGCGGCTGGCCGGGACCGGGGCTGTGCTGCGTTCGCAGGCGCCGGTCGTGCGGCACGTCAACGACGACCCGGACGTGTGGGCGCAGTTGTGGAAAGACCAGGTGCGCAACGGAGTTGTGCCGTACTACATGTTCGTCGAGCGCGATACCGGCGCGCGTCGGTACTTCGGGTTGCCGCTGGCCCGTGCGCTGGAGATATACCGGGGTGCGATCAAGGGGCTGTCCGGGCTGGGGCGCAGCGCCCGCGGCCCGGTGATGTCGGCCTCGCCGGGCAAGGTCGCCATCGACGGCGTAGTGAACCTCCACAATGGACCGGCGTTCGCGCTGCGGTTCCTCCAGCACCGGAATCCGGAGCTGGTGGGGCGGCCGTTCCACGCCCGGTTCGACGCGGAAGCGCAGTGGTGGAACGACCTTCGCCCGTACGGCGAGCACGACCGGGAGTTCTTCGGCGGGGCCGCGTGATGAGGCTGCGCACGCACCTGGTTCGCATGCGGGACAAGGACGTATGGCGGTGCGCCCGGGAGGAGATCCCCGAGCACCGCGCCGTCCTGGTCGAGCTCAGCGCGAACGGCGAGTCGGGCTGGGGCGAGGCGTCGGCGTTCATGACCGCCGTCTACAACTCCGAGACCGACACCGTGGTCGACCGCCTGCACGGGCTCGATCTGGACGTCGATCCGCACCAGCCGGAGCAGACCTGGCAACAGCTGGCTCCGCAGCTGAAGGACTGCCCGTTCGCGTTGGCGGCGCTGGATGTCGCCGCGCACGACCTGGCGGCCCGGCTGGCCGGCGTGCCGCTGTTCGAGCATCTCGGGCTGCCCGACCCGAGCGGGCTGCCGTCCAGCTACAGCATCGGCCTGGACACCGTGGATGTCATGGTGGACAAGCTGAACCGGACTCCGGGCTGGGGCCTGTACAAGGTGAAGCTGGCCAAGGCCGACGACCTGCACGTGCTGCGAGCGCTGCGCGAGCACACCGACGCCCCGTTCTGGGTGGACGGAAACGCCTGCTGGCAGCCGGAAGCGCTGTTCGAGGTGCTGGACGAGTTGCCGGGCCTGGGCGTGGTCGCCCTGGAGCAGCCGTTCGCCGTCACCGAGGTCGAAGGACAGTTGGCGGCCCGCGACCGCAGCCCGGTGCCGATTTTCGCCGACGAGTCGGTGACCACGCCGGACCAGGTGCGGCCGGCGGCCGGCCGGTTCGACGGCATCAACGTCAAGGTGCTCAAGGCCGGCGGGCTCACGCCGGCGCTGGCCATGCTGCGGGAGTGCCGGGAACTGGGCGTGGCCAGCATGCTCGGCTGCCTGCCCGAGTCCTCGGCCGGGGCCAGCGCCGCCGCGCACATCGCTCGGCTGGCCGACCACGTCGACCTGGACACGGTCGCGCTGCTGGACATCGACACCGGGACCGGCGCAGGCCTGGACGACACCGGTCGCATCCGGCTGGCCGGCGGCACGGGCACCGGCTTCACCCCGGACTGGACCTCGCCGGCGCATGAGGGGCCGGCACATGAGGGGAATGGGCGATGACCACTGTGGACACTCACCGCTGGACCAGCCCGGCGGACGTGCGCCGGGTCGCGACGGCGGCGTTGGAGGCCAAGGGCGTCAAGGAGGCGGCCGAGGTCGCCGAGGTGCTGGTGGAGACCTCGCTGCTGGGCGTGCACACGCACGGGATTCGGCTGCTCGGTAGCTATCTGGACGAACTGGACCGCGGCGTCGCGGTGGCCGAGCCGGTGTTGGCCGTACGCAAGGACTCCGGGCCGGTCGTGCACCTCGACGCCGGGAACGCGCTGGGGGTGGTCGCCGGGCTGCGGGGCGTGGAGCTGGCAGTGGAGCGGGCCAAGCGGTTCGGCGTCGGCGTGGTCGGCGTCCAGCGCTCCAACCATTTCGGCGCGGCCGGCTGTTATGCCCGCCGGATCGCCGACGCCGGGCTGCTCGGCCTCGTGACGACGTCGGCGGCCAACCGCGTCGCGCCGTTCGGTGGCACCACACCGCTGTTCGGCACCAACCCGATCGCCATCGCCTATGGCGACGAGTTCTTCCTGGACATGGCCACCAGCCAGGTCTGCTTCGGCGAGATCAAGGAACGCGGCCGGGTCGGCCGGCCGCTGGAACCCGGCTGGGCCGTGGACAACAGCGGCCAGGGGACCACCGACCCGGCCCAGGCTTCGGCACTGGCCCCGCTCGGCGGTTACAAGGGGCAGGGCCTGGCCATGGCCGTCACCGTGCTGACCGCCGTGCTCGTCGGCGGTCCGCTCGATTTCGAGATGCCGCACATCGGCACGGTCGATGAGGGCCGACGGGTGGCGCACCTGCTGATCGCCGTCGACCCCGACGCGCTCGGTGGCCGCGACCAGGCCGGGCAGGCCATGAACCGGCTGATCGGCGCGGTGCGGGCCAACCAAGCGGCTGATCCGGCCGCGCCGGTGCTGATTCCCGGCGATCCCCAGCGGGCGAACTGGGAACGGCAGCTGCGGGACGGCATCGAGCTGGACTCGGCCACCATCGAGCTGCTGGACCGGTTGGGGAGTGAGCACCCGTGATCCTGGTCCTGGTCAGTCCCCGACAACGCGGTCTGGACCTGAGCGGCGTCGACGACTGCGTGGTCATCACCGGCGGCCCCGTGCCCAGCGGTGCCTCGGAATTGGTCACTGTCGCCGACTACCGCACGGAAACCCTGGTGGCGGCCGGCCTGGAGTTGGCTCGCCGGCACCGGTTCGAGCGGGTGGTGTCCTTCGCCGAGGCGGATGTCGTCGCCGCGGCGCAGCTGCGGGAAGCCCTCGACTTGCCTGGCCAACGTCCGGTGAGCGCCTTGGCATATCGGGACAAGGCGCTGATGCGGAAGCACTCCCTCGCCGCCGGGCTGCCCGGACCGGCCTATCGCACCGTGGAAACGGCCGCCGAGGTGCGGGAGTTCGTTGCGGACCAGGGCCTTCCCGCCGTTCTGAAGCCTCGGTCCTCCTCGGGCAGCGTCGGCGTGCGAATCCTGCGGTCGACGGCCGATCTGGCCGAGTTGCCCGATCAGCTGGCCGATCACGTGGTGGAGCAGTTCGTCCCCGGCGAGGTCGTGCACGTGGACGGCCTGCTGGTCGGCGGAAAGCCGGTGTTCGCGCTGCCTGCCGCTTACACCGACCTGGCCTGCCTGGCCCACTGGGAGGACAGCGGGAGCGGCAGCCTGCTGCTGACCGCCGAACACCCCTGGCACGGCCCGCTCACCGAAGAGCTGTGGCGCGTGGTCGCCGCGCTGCCGGCAGCCGAGGATCTGGTGCTGCACGCCGAGTTCTTCGTCGCCGAGGGCCAACGGCCGGTGTTGTGCGAGATCGCCTCCCGCCTGCCCGGCCACCCCATCCCGCCCATGATCAACCGGGCCTTGGGGCTGGATCTCCGGGCCACCTGGCTCCGCATCGCCGCAGGTCTCCCGGTGGACGTCACAGCTATCGCCGGGGCGGCCGTGCGGGCCGGCTCGGTGGCGAACTTCGGCCTTCCGCCCCGGCACGGCCGGATTACCAGCGTGCCGACCGACGTGCCGCCCTGGGTGCACGACCTGGAGGTGCTGGCCAAGCCCGGCGACGTCTGGGACCGCGACCGGTACGAGGCCCGCAAGTCCGGCGACTTCGTGGTCACGTGGACGGTGACGGCCGACAGCGAAGGCGAGCTGCGGCAACGGATCCAGGAGTCGGCGGACCTGATGGAGGGCAAAGTTGGTTGGCAGGAGATAATTTCGGTGGGCGGCGCCCGATGAAGTGGGAGCTCGTCGACCTGTCCGAGGTGGACTTCGAGCACTGGGTCGACCCGGTCGGCCACACGCCGGTCTGGTCGGCCCCGGGCTTCCGCCGCGTGACCGAAGCCCTGCCCCAGCATCCGGTCCTGCATCTGGCGGCCATCCGCGACGGCCGCCCGGCATTGCTGGCCCCATTGCTGCGCAGCGAACAGCCGGGCGGTTTGCTGTTCTACGACCTGCCGGCGATGATCGGCAACGAGGGAGCCTTCGGTGATCACGAGCGACTGCCGGAGGCGGAGCAGGTCGAGAACCTGGACCTGACCGAGGATCGGCTGGCGGCGTACCCGAGCCTGGTGCTGGGCACGCACGGCGCGCACCACGGCGTCACGCTGGATCCAGTGCTGGACAAGGACGAACGGATCGCCCTCTGCCGGGAGTTGCCGGCGGCAGTCGCCGAGGTGGCCGAGAGCCACGGCTGCAACAGCCACGGTCTGCTGTACCTGACCGAGGGCCTGCTGGACTGGATGCGGCCGGCCCTGACGCCTGAGCACGACGTGGCCGTGCTGGGCGCGGAAAGCGTGCTGGAGTGCGAAGGCGGGACCTGGGAGGACTATCTCAACGGGCTGTCCTCGCGCCGGCGGACCCGGGTGCTGCATGAACGCCGCAGCTACCTGGCCGGCACCGACCGCAGCACGATCACCACCGGCCCGGACGCGATCGGGGACGACCTGGTCGAGCTGCGCTGCAACCTGCGCACCCGGTACGGCCTGCCCGACCAACGAGACCGCACCGTCGCCGAGTTCGAGGCGCTGTCCCGGTGGTGCGGCGAGGACCTGGTGGTGATCAGGTCCCTGCGCGGTGACGAGCCGGTGGGCTTCGTGATCTGCCTGCGCCGCGGCGACACGCTGTATGCGCGTACCGCCGGGTTTGACTACGACCGGTTGGGGCCCAAGGACTTCTGCTACTTCAACGTCGTCTACTACGACGCGCTGGAGTGGGGCCTGCCCCGGGGTGTGCGCCGCCTGGAGCTCGGCCTGGCCAGCTATCCGGCCAAACGCACGCGGGGCTGCCACTTCGAGCCCCGGCTGGGCGTGTTCCACCTGCCGGGACACGAGAATCTACGCACCGCGCTGCGCGTGCAGGACCGCGGCGAGCGTCTGCGGCTGACCGAGGAATGTGGCCTGTGAACAGGGGAGTAGACCGATGGACGTGACCTCGGGTCCGGTGTGGATCGACGGCGAGGTGGTGGCCGGCGCCGACGCCATGGTGCACGTGCTCAACCCCAGCCTGCACTACGGCTGGGGCGCCTACGAGGGCATCCGGTTCTATCCGTCGCGCACGCCGGAACTGACCGGTCCGCTGGTGTTCCGGCTGCGTGAGCACATCCGGCGGCTGGTCAACTCCTCGCGGGCGCTGGGCATGCGCGTCCCGTACACCGAGGAGGAACTGATCCGCGCCTGCACCGACATGGCGCTGCGCTCCGGGCTGTCCTCCGGTTACCTGCGCCCGCTGGTTTTCCTGCGCGAGGGCGCGATGTCCGTGGCCGGGCAACTGGATCAGGTGCGGGTGGCGATCGGCTGTTGGGCCTGGTCGGGCTACCTGCCCGACGCCGACCAGGGCATTCGGGTGCGCACCAGCGGCTGGGTGCGCAGCGGCCCCGCGCAGCTGCCGCCGAGCGTGAAATCCACCGGCGGCTACATCAATCCGTCACTGGCTCGGCTGGAGGCCGTGCGCGGCGGCGACCATGAGGCCATCCTGCTCAACCAAGCCGGCCGCGTCGCCGAAGCCTCGGCGGCCAACGTCTTCGCGCTGCTGGACGGCGTTCTCGTCACCCCGCCGGTGTCGGAGGGCATCCTGCCCGGCATCACCCGCGACGCTGTGCTCACCATGGCCGCGGATGTCGGCGTGCCGACCGAGGAACGTCCGCTCGCGCCGGCCGACCTGCGGATGGCCGACGAAGTGCTGTTGGCCGGCACGGCGATGGAGCTCGTGGCAGTGACCACATTGGACGGTCTGCCGGTCGGTGGCGGCAGCGCGGGGCCGGTGTTCACCACCCTGCGGGCCGAGTTCGACAAGGCCATCACCGGCCAGCTGCCCGCCCGCCGCGACTGGGTCACGGACGTGACCAGCGTGCTCGACGCCGTCTCGCCGTGAGCGTCGCCACCCTGCTGCGGGCCTACACCCCGCACACCCGCGCCGGCCGGCTGCTGGCCGGCGCGGCCGCGGTGGATTCCATGGGCAGCGGGCTGTTCCTGGCCCTGATCCCGGTTTTTGTCGTCACGCACGTCGGCATCGACCCGGTCAGTGTCGGCGTGGCACTGGGCGTGGCCAACCTGCTCGGGCTCGCCGGCCCGGTCCCGGCCGGGTGGCTGGCCGACCGGTTCGGCGCCGGCCGGGTGTGGAGCGTGCTGCTGCTGGCCCGGGCGATCGGCTACGCCGGTTTCCTGTTCGTCGACTCGTTCGCCGCCTACCTGGTGCTGACCTGCCTGGTCAGCCTGCTGGACCGGGGCAGCACGCCGGTGCAGCAGGTGTTCGTGGTGCAGGTCGAGCCGGTCGAGGAGCGCAGCCGGTCGCTGGCGGTGCTGCGGACCATGCGCAACGCCGGCATGAGCCTGGGCCTGCTGGGTTCCGGCGTGCTGATCGGCATGAACACGGTCAGCGCGTTCCATTTCGGCTTCGCCGTCAACGCCTTGTCCTACATAGGGTTGCTGCTGGTCGTGCGATCGCTGAACCGGGACGTCCGGCCAGCGCCGGCACGGGACCGTCCGCCGACCGCGCTGCCCACGGCCGATCGCCGGTATCTGCTGATGTCCGTGGGCAATGCCCTGCTGACCCTGCACGACTCGGTGCTGTTCACGCTGATCCCGCTGTGGCTGGTCACCAAGTCCACCGCCCCGCCGGCATTGGTCGGGCCGTTGCTGGCGTTGAACACCGTGCTCACGGTCGTGCTCCAGGTGCCGGTGACGAAGTGGAGCATCGGCCTCAGCGCGGCCCGCCGCACGGTGATCCGGGCGGTGTTGCCGCTGGTCGGGGCCTGTCTGCTGTTCCTGGCCGCGGAGCACACCGGGCCGGTGCTGGCCGGTGTCCTGGCGGCGTTGGCGGTGATCGCCCTGACGGTGGGGGAGAACCTGCACACGGCGGCCGGTTTCGAGCTGTCGCATCTGCTGGCCCCCGCGCATTCGGCCGGGGCCTACATCGGGGTGTTCAACCTGGGCATCGCGGCCCAGCTGTGCTTCGGGCCGCCGTTCATGACCGCCGTGGTGCTGCGCGGGCCGGTCGGCTGGGTGGCGTTGTCGGCGGCGTTCGCCGTGGGCGCGGTGCTGATGGTGGCGGGCGGACGACGGGTGGAGGTGCTGCGGTGAGCGATCAGGAACACGTTCTCGTGGTGGGCGGCGGCATGGAGATCCCCGGGCTGTTGCGTACGCATCGGCCCGGCGTGCGGACCTCCGTGCTGTGCCAGCTCGCGCTGCTGCCCCGGTTGTGGGAACCGGCCGGGCATCAGCGGGTGGTGGCGATCGGCCCGGACTGCGACGACCAGGAGTGGATCGACGCGGCGGCGCTGATCCACGCCGCCGACCCCGTCACCCGGATCGCCACCCTCGGCGAACGGGACCAGGACCGGGCGGCCGCGGTCGGCGTCGCGCTGGGGCTGGCGATGCACGCGCCGGACACGGTCGCCGCCGTGCACGACAAGGCGACGATGCGACGGGTGCTGGCCGCGGCCGGTGTCGAACAGGTCCGCAGCCACACGGTCGACAACGCCGAGGAGCTGGCCCGGTGGGTCACGGAGAACCCGGGCACGTGGATCGTCAAGCCACTGGACGGTTCGGGCAGCGCCGGCGTCGGCGTGCTGTCCGATCCCGCCGACGCTTCAACACGGTACGAACGCTGTGTCGGCTCCACACACACCGGCCGCACCGGGGCGGCCCGCGTGTTGGTGGAGGAGTTCCTGACCGGCCGCCAGATCAGCGTGGAGTCGTTTTCCGAGCAGGGAGAACACGTTGTCGTCGCGGTGACGCAGAAGTTCTCCGACCCGGCGACGTTCGTCGAACTGGGCCACGTGATCCCGGCGGACCTGGACGCCGACACCACCGAGGCCGTGAAGCGGCACACCGCCCGGGTGCTGTCGGCTTTGGGCGTACGGGATGGGCCCTGCCACACGGAGTTGGTGCTGACCGAGCGCGGTCCCCGCACGATCGAGACCCACCTGCGGCTGGCCGGCGACGAGATTCCCTACCTGGCCAAGGACGCCACCGGTGTGGATCTGGTGCGGTTGGTCGTGGCGCAGACCCTCGGCGAGTCGGTGCTGCCGGGTCTGCGGCAACGGCTGGCCGAGCCCGGTGGTCCCGCGCAGGCGATCTGGTTCGGCATCGCGCCGTGCGCGGGGACGTTGGTGTCGGTGGAAGGCGCCGACGAGCGGGTCGTGGTCGTGGCGAAACCCGGTGATCAGGTCGGGGAGCTCAGCGATTCCGGCTCACGCCCACTGTGGGCCAGGGCCGACGGGCCGGATGCGGCGACCGCCGTGCAGCGGGCGCACGAGGCCGTCGCGAAGTGCCGGCTGATCGTGTCCGTACCCTCGGCTCAGGCCGGTGGCATGGGGGCCACGGCGTGACGGTAACAAGGAGACAACAGCGTGAGTGACGTGCAGTTCAGGCGGGCGACCGAGGCGGACCTGCCGGCGATCGTGGCGATGCTCGCCGACGACGTGCTCGGGGCGACCAGGGAGTCCCCGGACGACCTGACCCCGTACCTGGCGGCGTTCAAGGACATCGCGGCCGACCCGAACCAGTTCCTGGTGGTGGCCGACCGGGACGGCGAGGTCGTCGGCACCATGCAGCTGACGTTCCTGCCCGGCCTGTCCCGCAAGGGCGCCACCCGGGCCCAGATCGAGGGCGTGCGGGTGCGGGGCACCGAACGCGGCACCGGGCTCGGGTCGCAGCTGATGGCGTGGGCGATCGACCAGGCGCGGGAACGGGGCTGCACCATCGTGCAGCTGACCTCGGACACCGCCCGCACCGACGCGCACCGGTTCTACGAGCAGCTCGGTTTCACCGCCACCCACCTCGGTTTCAAGCTGTCGCTCTGATCGTTCACGGGAGGACGCCCATGTGGTCGGTGTTGTCGGTGGCGGCGTTGGTCGCCAATCTCGTCACGGGCGCACCGGCCCCGGGGCTGTTCGACCATCCGTGTCCGGGACATCCCGGGTATGAGTGTGGCTCGCTTTCCGTGCCGATGGACTATTCCCGTCCGTGGGGCCCGAAACTGACCATCACCGTGTCACGGTTGAAGGCCACCGGTCCCCGGCGGCAGGGCGTGATCGTCTACAACCCGGGCGGGCCCGGCACCAGCGGACTGTACAAGGCGGACATCCTGCCCGCCTCGGTCCGGCAGGCCTACGACTACATCGGCTTCGACCCTCGGGGCGTCGGGGCGAGCAGCCCGGTCAGCTGCGTGGACGGCTCCTTCTTCGCCTCGCCGGCCGCCGACCCGAATCCGGCGTCCGAGGCCGACAAGGCGCGGATTCGGCAGCGGGCCCAGTTCTATGCGCGGGGATGTGCTGCTCGGAGTGGGGCCGAGTTGCCTTATCTGACGACGCCGAACACCGCCCGGGACATCGACGAGATCCGGAAGGCGTTGGGGGAGCGGCAGATCAGCTACTACGGCTCGTCGTACGGCACCTATCTCGGTGCGGTGTACGGGCAGCTGTTTCCGCAGCGGGTGCGGCGGATGGTGTTGGACAGCAACGCCGACGCGTCGGTGGAGAACGTTTGGTACCAGGGCAATCTGGATCAGGACGTGGCCTTCCAGGGCCGGGCCGAGGAGTGGTTCGGGTGGATCGCCCAGTACGACAACGTGTTCCACCTGGGGTCGTCGATGAGGGCCGTCTATGGCTCCTATTTGGCTGCCCGGTCACGGCTGGCTGCTGCGCCGGTTGAGGTGCTCGGGCCGGCGGAGTTGGATGCCGTGATCGTGAACTCGGTGTACTTCGACACCAACTGGGTCGCCAACGCTCGGGCCCTGAGCGACTACGTGGTGCGCGGGGATGCTTCCGCGTTGCTGGCCGACGCCCGGGACGCTGACCCGACGTCCGCCGCGTCCGAGAACGCCAACGCCGCCTATACCGCTGTGAGCTGCAACGACGCTTCGTGGCCTCGGTCGTGGGGTCGCTGGGACCGGGACAACTCGTTGTACGCGTTGAAGGCTCCGATCGAGACCTGGGCCAACGTCGCGTTGAACCTGCCGTGTGCCTATTGGCCGGTGGCGGGACAGCAGCCGGTGAAGATCGATGGGCGTGGGTTGCCGCCGATTCTGATGCTTCAGGGGACGCTTGACGGTGCGACTCCGTATGAGGGGGCTCTGCGGACTCACAGCCTGTTGCCGAGTTCTCACCTGGTGGTTGAGCAGGGTGGGGGATCGCATGGGCTGTACAACCGGCCGCAGGTGCACAACGGGTGCGTGGATGGGTACGCGACGGATTACTTGCTGACCGGGAAGGTGCCTGCTGGGGATGTGGTTTGCCCGGGGCATTCGCTGCCCACGCCTTGATTGTTTCGCTGTGGAGTTGTCAAGGAACGGGTGCGTCGGTCGGTCAGTATTGGTGTGGCTGGGTGGTGTAGTGCCGGCCTAGCGGAGTGACCCAGTGCAGGGTTGCGTCCGGATCCAGCGTCACCACGTAGTCGCCACTTTTGCCGTGCTTCACGTGATGGTGGTGGGTGCAGTAGCCCTTGAGCTGGGTGGCGTTGGTTTTGCCCTGGGGCCAGGGAACTGTGTGGTCGAACTCGCCGATGGGGCGGATGCAGCCCGGGGCGGAGCAGACCCCACCGCCGTTGAGCGCGGAGAATTCCTTGACGGCGGTCGGGGGTCGGTAGGTGTCGGTGCCCAGTGATTCGGCGTGCCGGTACTCGTCGAGGAGCAGTCCCTGCCATGGTCCCTGCCCAGCCAGTTCGCGGGCGGCGTCGGCGGCGATGTGGCCGTAGCCGTCGAGGAGGCCGGGGTCTTCGGTCAGGCCCATCAGGGTTTCCATCGGGATGGTGACGTGGACCTTGACCTTGCGGTCCACTCCGTAACCGAGGAACCGGTCGAGGAAAGCATCAGCCCGTTTCTGGTCGGTGGTGCAGTCGTCTTTGACCTGGGCGCGACCGTCCTGGGTGAGCAGGTCGTAGGCGGCGCGGGCATCCAGTGCGGTCAGCGTGATCCGCAACTGGGCCATGCCATCCGGGAGTGGCGTGAACTCCACCCGCCGCTCCCGGATGGCCTTCAACCGCCGCTGGTCATACCCAGTGGGGTCGACCTCGGCGACGGCTTTGGTGGCGCGTCGGGCCAGCTGGCTGCGGGTCAGTCTTGGGGCCGCCTCAACCAGGGCATCTTCCACCTGGGTGATCATGGCCGGGCTGGGTAGGTTGACCACCCGTTCATCCACGGCTTCCACCTGCCGAAGGTCCAGCTCCCCGCGCCGCAGCTGCTCACACAGCCGTGGCAGGCGGTCCAGCACCAGGCTGCGTTGCTTCTGCCGCACCACTGATTGCTCCGGCTCATGAGCAGCCATGGCCATCTCGGTCGTGTCCTCGAAGTCATGCAGAATCGACAACTGAACGTGATCGGCAAAGGCTTTGATCTTGCGGGCCATGATGAACGCCGTCACCTGCTGATCGGCTGTGAGGCTGGAGAGATCCGCACCCGCGAGCAGGTCCAGCATGTCCCCCTGACGGTTCCATGCTCTCCATTTCTCGGATGATTTCCCTCATGTCTCCAGGATACTCGCACGCATGATCGAACTCGAATCCCTAACGGGTGAATCCTTGCCGCGAAGGACGCCCACAAGAACCCTTCAACCCCACTCCTCGGAGGGTGGATTTTGTGCGGAGGGGGGCGATGGCATACGCTGGTCCGCGAATCGAGGCAGGCGGAGCCTGCCCGATGACGCCTCGATACGCCATCGCCCAGAGGTCTCCGCACAAAATCCACCCGGAGCACTCCAAAGTCCTGTCGCGAAAATCCAAACCGCCAACCCCAAACCCTCCCAATCTCACCCCCTCAGTGCTTGCGCACCACCCGCTCCTCTTCCCCTACCTTCCACACCGTCACATCCATATGCCCTTCTCCCACCTCCACCGCCGAAGCACTGCTGATCTCCGCCGCATAAAACGGCCTGAACACCTTACCCCTCAGATCAAACCCCGTTTTCTGATACAGATCCTCCGCATACCGCGCATGTAGATCACGATCCTGCACATCGTGCACCGTCCCCCACAGCTTGGCGTCCCCGTCCGACACATGCGTGTCCACGGTCGCCGTGTGCAGACAGAATCGCGGATCCCGCGCCAGGTCCTGGAACTTTCTGGTGCCGGGCATGCCGTTGAGCCACAGCTGTCCCTCGAACAGCCGGGGCTCCATGGGGCTGATCCGGGGCGAACCATCAGCCCTCAGGGTGGCCAGTAGGCACAGGTTGCCGGTGGCGGCGTGCCGCCGGGTGAAGATCGCGGCGATCTTCGGCGCGACCTCGGTGAACTCCTGCCAAATCGTCACCCGGTCGACGGTACGGGAACGCGCCGGTGCCGTCCGGCCAATATGGTCGGTGAGCAGTGAGACGGCGCCGCTGGCGCGAACGGGAGGCCCGGGGGTGGGGTACGCCGACGAGCTGGGCGAGCTGTACGACAGCCATGCCCGGACGTTGCACCGCTACCTGGCGATGCGGGTGGATCCGCAGGTCGCCGACGACCTGGTGGCGGAGGCGTTCCTGACGGCCTGGGAGCGCCGGGCCGACTTCGATTCGAGCCGAGCGAGCCTCAAGGCATGGCTGTACGGCATCGCCACCAACATGCTGCGCCAGCACGTGCGCTCCGAGGGCCGGCGGCTGCGGGCGCTGGCCCGTGATCATGGGCGGCGGGTTGTCGGCGACCGCCTGGACGAGCGGACCGCTGCCGTCATCGACGCCGAGACGGTGGTCGGCGACCTGGCTGACACGCTGGCCGAGTTGCGGCCGGAGGAACGGGACGTGCTGCTGCTGGTGGCCTGGGCCGACTTGTCGCCGGCCGAGGTCGCCGAGGTGACCGACATCCCGGTCGCCACCGTCCGGACCCGGCTGTTCCGGGCCCGGGCCAAGCTGCGTGCCCAGATCAAGGGAGCGCAGATCAAGGGACAGCAGATTGAGGGACAGGAGGGTGACGACGATGCGTGAGGGACTGCGTCCCGCCGAGGACGACCTGGTCAAGCGGGCGGTGTCGGAGCTGCCCCCGATGTCCGACGAGGCTTTCGCCGCCGGCCGCGCCCGGCTGATGGCCCGCATGGGCAGGACCGTTGACACGGCTGTAGAAACTCAGTCGGTGACGACTGCGGAAGCCGAGTCGATCGCGGTTCCCCAACCACGCCGACGCTCGCGCCATGTCGCATGGCTGGCCGCGGCCGCCGTTGTAGTCGGCGTGCTGGTGCTCACCCTGGTCGGCCCCACCCTCGTGCCCAAGGGCGGCGACGTCGATTCCGGCCCGGAGCCGCGGATCGGCAGCGCGGTGGCGGCCGAGGCGTTGAGCCAGGCGGCGAGCAAGACCGGCGATGTGGTGCTCCAGCCGGGGCAGTTCCTGTACGTGCGCAACCACACGATGGCGATGGCCTCCGGCGGCGCCGACGAGAACCACATCGGCTGGGCGTACACGCAGGACGAGACCTACGAGACGTGGGTGCCGGCCGACCAGGGCCAGACCTGGGAGACCAAGCGGAGCAGCACCGGCCGCAAGACGCTGCTCGTGGGCTCGCCGGACGACTTCCCCAAGGACATGCCGGACTTGATGCCGCTGGGCGAATGGAAGGCCAGGGGCGGCGCGTTCTGGGGCCAGGACGACCTGCCGGCCGCCTTCACCCGCCCGACACCGGCCTACCTGGCCGCCCTGACCCGGGACCCGAAGAAGCTGTACGAGAAGCTGCGCTCGGAGGCCGCGGGCGACCAGGGCCACATCCTGCTGACCGAGATCAGCGAGGGCCTGGACACCGGCCTGATCCCGGCCGACCTGCGCAAGGCGGTCTTCCAGGCGCTGGCCTACCTGCCGAACCTCCAGGTCCTGGGTGGGCAGGCGGATTTCGACGGTCGGTCGGGCACCGGCTTCGGCCTGGTCGACGACGCGACCCAGTACGAGCTGATCATCGATCCGGCCACCGGGACGTACCTGGGCTGGAAGGAGATGCAGGTGCGGGACGCGAAGGGCCTGAAGGCGGGCACGGTGGTGAACGCGACCGCGCTGTCGACCAAGGTGGTCGGCGCTATGGGTCAGAGCTGATCGCGGCGGCCAGCGCCGCCACCAGCCGGTCCCGCTGTGCGGACTGGGACCGGATCTCGCTGTCCGACTCGATGTGCGCGAACACCGCGCCCATCGAGTCGGCGGCTTGTCCCTGCACGTTGGTGGTTCCCTCGAGGTGGCCGCAGCTCTGCTGCCAGGCCCGGCAGACCGCTGTGCCGCCGGCCTCGACGCGGTCGGCGATCCGCTCGTGCAGCGCCGTGTGCTTGGTCGAGCCGCCGGACACGACGACGCCGATGCCGGGCAGGCTGTTGTCGTCGAAGCCGTGCAGCTGCACTTGCGGCAGCCCCTTGTGCGCCAAAGCCGTCGCGACCAGGTTGAACAGGGAGTTCGCATTGTGCGCGACGTCGGCCAGGCCGTTGGCCGCCCGGCGGTGCGCACCGGCGATGAGCACCGCGGATCCGGGCAGCGCCCGGTACAACTGGACACCGACTTGTTCGGTGTCCAGGTCGAAGTTGGGATGCGGCACCTCGATGACCACTTTCGGGGTGGCGCCGTAGTCGGCGATGTACATGCCCCAGCCCCGCTCGTCGCCGGGCTGGGTGGCGGCCAGCACGAAGTGCCGGCCGGATCCGGTGTCCCGGCCGTCGGTCAGCGTGAAGCCGAGCGGTGCAAGCGTTTTCACCTCACCCTGAGTGTCCTTTCCGCCGGTGAGCAGCGGGATCAGGCCGGCCAGCGCGTCCTGCCCCTCACGGACCGTGGGCGGTCGGTAGGGTGCGTCGGGTTCCAGCGCGGCGGCGAACTGTGAGGCCCGCTCGGCAAGATCAATTCCGCCCGGCCGGTGCGGAATGTTGATCACCGCCAGCACCGCCACGCAGATCAGTCCGAGCACGGTGACCAGCAGATTTCGGGCAGACACCAGGAACTCTCCGGAGGTTTCGGGCTGCCCGGCGGTGGCTGCTCGCGGTCGGTCGGTCGCGAATCGTGCTTGCCTTGTGACGCCAATCATACTCTAATAGGCAATGAAGTAGACAGTACGACCGAGACGCAGCACCCCGCCGCCGCGTTGAAACCGTCCTCTGTGGACTGATCAGGGAGCGCGCGTGGTGGCGATGTCGGCCGGCCCCAGGCCGGTGGAGAACGGCTTTCCGGACGGACTGCGGGTCCCACTCGTGGTCGTCGGGGCCGCGTTGGCCCTGCTCATGGCCTGGTGTGTGCTCGCACTGCCGGCCGCCGGCCAGAGCGGCGGCCCGCAAGTCGTTGCGCAGTCCCAGGAACTGCTCGTCAACGACCTGGCCCGGGCCACCGCCGACTCGATCGGCGACGTCGCCGGCGACCTGAGCACGGCCGGCGCGCTGTACACCGTGCACCCCGACCCGAGTCCGGCCGGCACGCTGGCCGCCTTCACCCGCAGCATCCCGCAGGCCCTCGGCCTGGCCCTGGTGCATCGATCCAGCGGCGTGCTGCTGGCCGGCACGGGCGAGCCGGTGCCGGTGGAGTCGTTGCCGAGCAAGGACGTCGACCGCATCACGGTCAACCTGGTGCGCGACCAGTCCGGCGCGACGGTCGTGCTGACCACCGCCCCGCTGCCTGGCACCCAGTGGCTGGTTCTGGTCACCACCGGCCTGAAAATCCCGGCCACCACACTGTCCGGGTCGCCGGCCGAGGCGTTGCTGCTGACCACACCCGACGGCCAGGTGGTGAAGTCGCGCGGGTCGTTCGACCCCGAATATCAGCGGCTGGTCACCACGGCGAGCGCGAACGCGGTCACCGCGGCCGGAAGCGTGGTCGGCGAGGAGAGCACCGGGCCGGTGGTGGATGGCCGCCGGACGACGCCGATTGCCGTCTACGCGCCGATTCTGACGGGTGATCCGGCTCGGCCACTTGGGCTCAACCTGGTCCTCGTCGGCTCGGCGCCGGCCCATGGCGCGCCGCAGACGCCGGTGGAGACCGAGTGGGTGGCGGCGGCGCTCGCGGCCGCGGTGCTGATCACGCTGGTGCTGATCGGGTTCGGCTTCGTGCTGCCGCTGCGTCGCCTGCGCGGCGAGGCCCTGGGTGGCCACCACCGCCGCAGATATCGGCTCCGCGAAGCCACGATCGTGTCGGCCGCGCTGCGCGACGAGATCATTCCGGTCAGGCGTGGCCGGATCTCCGCCCGCACGCTGGTGATCGCCGCCGTCGCCCCGCTGCTGGTCTGCTCGGCCGTGATCGGCGTGGTCGCCCGGGAGACGGTGCCCACCGTGCCGGACCTCGTCGTACAAGGGGAACGCGGGCTGGCCGAGGTCACCGCGGGCGCGCTGCGCGACCAGCTCTCCGCGACCCTGAGTGATCTGCGCACCTTCGCCACTCGCGCCAACGGCGAGGTGGCGTCGCTGAAACCGGCCCTGGACAACCTGATCGCCCAGAACAACCGCTACCGCAGCGTCTACGTCACCGACGCCGCCGGCTCGGTGCAGGTCACCGCCGGCCGCGCGCCGCTGCGCACGACCGAGCGCCCGCCGGCCGGATCCGGCCTGCACCAACAGAACACCGCCGGCCGCATCCCCGTGCTCTACGCCAGCACCCCGCTGCCGGACCACTCGCACGTGCTCATCGGCGAGCTGGACGTGACGAAGCTGTCGTCGATCCTGCGCCGCAGCGCCGGCAACGGCAAGCTCGTCGACTCCGGCCTGCGTACCCTCGCCTCGGCCGACGGCTACCGGGCCTTCGACATGCTCACCGACCAGGCCCTGCGGCAGAGCGTCACCGACGCGCTCGGCGGCGTCGGCCGGCCGGGCACCGACCAGATCGACGGCGAGTGGTACGTCGTCGCCGCGGCCACCGTCACCGGCGCGCCGAGCACCGACCCGCTGCGCTGGACCGTCGTGCTGCAACAGCCGCTGACCACGCTTCCGTTGCCGGACAACGTGGTTCGCCGCTACGTGCTGTTCGCCGCGCTGGCCGCCGGGGCCCTCGCCCTGCTGCTGCTCGGCTGGTACCACTTGTGCTTCGTGCGCCCGCTGCGGCGGCTGTCCGTTGCCGCGCTGGGGCTGGCCCAAGGCGACCTGAAGACCGTGATCTATCCGGAGCGGCTCAACGAGATCGGCACCCTGTCCGAGTGTCTCGACGCCGCGCGCAGACAGCGGATCCCGACGGCCGCCCCTTCCGTCCCGATGCTGGTCTAGGAGCCCCGAATGCGCTTCCTCTACACCGTGTACGCGCTCTCCTGCCTGGTGCTGCTGGTGTGTGGGATGGTGGAACAGCGGCGACACAACCGAAACCTGGCCCGGATCAGGCATCGGGTGCTGGTCAACGGGATCCGGGGCAAGTCGTCGATCACCCGGCTGTGCGCGGGCGCGCTGCGCGGCGGCGGATTGACCACGGTGGCCAAGACCACCGGCACCGCCGCGCGGTTCATCCACCCCGACGCCCGCGAGGAACCGGTGCACCGCAAGTTCAACATCGCCAACGTCGTCGAGCAGATCGCCATCGTCCGGCGGGCCGCCGGCTACGACCCCGACGCCCTGGTGATGGAGTGCATGGCCGTCGCCCCGCCGTTGCAGGAGATCAACCAGACCAAGCTGATCCAGTCGAGCATCGGCGTGCTGTGCAACGTCCGAGAGGACCACCTCGCCGAGATGGGCCCGACCCTCGACGACGTGGCGCGGTCGCTGTGCCGGTCGATGCCGGTCGGCGGCATCTGCGTCACGGCCGAACGCGACCGCCTGCACATCCTGCAGGAGGAAGCCGACAAGCGCCGCTGCACGCTGATCGCGGTCGATCCGGAGTCGGTGACCGATGAGGACATGGCCGGGTTCGACTGGATCACGTTCAAGGAGAACGTCGCCATCGCCTTGACGGTCGCCGAGCTGTTGGACGTCGGTCGGGCCGATGCGATGGCCGGCATGTGGGCCGCCCCGCCGGACCCGGGTGTGTTGCGGGTGGACCGGTATGCGGCGGCGGGCAAGCGGTTGAACTTCGCGAACGTGTTCGCGGCCAACGATCCCGAGTCCACGGTGATGAACATCGAGCATCTGCTCGATCACGGGGCGATCGGCCGGCCGCTGCACATCGTGATCAACTGCCGGCCGGACCGGATCGAGCGCAACGGCCAGATGGGCGCGCTGGTGCCGCGTCTGCGACCGGACCGGGTGCTGTTGATCGGGGAGCCGACCCGCAGCGCGCTGGCCGCGATTCCCTCGGACTGGCGGGCCAAGGTGGTCGACCTCGGCGGCCGCCGCAGCGCACCCGAACTGTTGGACGCGCTGGTCGACGGCATCGACGAGCAGGCCTCGCTCGCGGCCATCGGCAACATCCACGGACAGGGCGAAATCCTGCTCGCCCAACTGGAAACCCTGGAGCGGCTATGATCAGCCAGGAACTGTCCCCGGAGGTGGCCACCCTGGGATTGGCCATCGGGTTGTTGTTCTCCCTGCTGTGTTATCTCACCACGAACCTGTCGCCGGGCGGCATGATCACTCCCGGCTGGTTGGCGTTGACCCTGGTCGAGGACTATCGGCGGGCGGCGCTGGTGGTGCTGACCACCGTGCTGACCTATCTGACCACCCTGGGGCTGAGTAAAGTCGTGATTCTGTACGGGAAG
This sequence comes from Kutzneria sp. CA-103260, assembly GCF_018263855.1. Classification (GTDB taxonomy): domain Bacteria; phylum Actinomycetota; class Actinomycetes; order Mycobacteriales; family Pseudonocardiaceae; genus Kutzneria. The sequence goes on from NZ_CP073318.1 coordinate 1,324,773, forward strand.
CGGCAGTTCGCGGCGGTGGTGCTGCTCGGCGTGTTGTTGCAGACCACGGTGTTCGTGTTGATCCAGGATCATTATCCGCTGTTGTACGTGCATGAGACGCTGGGTTTTGTGGTGCCCGGTCTGATCGCCTACCAGTTGGTTCGTCAGCCGCCCGCGGTGACCGTGCTGGCCACCGGATCGGTTGCCCTTGCCTCGTACGGAGTGCTGGCCAGCGGGGTGCTGGTCGGCCTGGTCCCCACCTCGTAGGAGCCCCTGCCGTGAAACACTTACGCACAGCTGTGTTGCTGACGACGTTGGTCGCCTCCGGCGGGGCGGTCGTGCACCTCTCGCAGGCGCAGGACGTGCCGACCCGGGCTCGGGACAACGGCGCGGTCGTGGCCATCGCACCGGCCCATCCGGCCAGCACCCGGTACAGCTTCGTTCGGCTGGACGGCCCGCCGCGCACCGCCGTGCTGGACGAACATGTCCGGCTCATCGCCACTTTCACCGACGGCGCCCGCTCCGCCGTCCTCAGTGGACCCAGCCGCACGTTCGCTGATCCGCAGCGCACCAGCGCCTTGGTCACCACCACCAACTGGGTCCGGCTCGCGCCGCAGCCCTGGAAAGCCGGCGCCGAGAAGGATTCCTGGTTCCGGCCGTGGCTGGACACCGAACTCGGCGACCGCAGCCCCGACGTGCTGGCCGTGGCCACCCAGTACGTCACCTTCGCCCACTACGCCGACGACGCCGACTTCAACGACTTCCTCGGCGTGGCCTACCAGGGCGCGAAACCGAGAAAGGATCGCCTCGGCGACGTCGACTCGGCCGGCTACGTCCGCCTGGTCTATGGCTACCGGCTCGGCTATCCGATCGGCGCCGGCGGCCTGCCGCGCACGCCCCAGGAGATGCCGACCGCCCCCCTCGGTGCCACCATCGCCGACCACGCCGCCGGCTCGCCGCAGACCCGTTTCCTGGCCCAGCCCGGCGATCTGCTCCTGTTCAGCACCGACGGCGCCAAGACCACCGTCGACCACGTCGGCATCTACCTCGGTGTCGACGACGCCGGCCAGCAGCGCTTCATCGCCGCCCGCGGCACCCCCAACGGCCCCAGCTTCGGTGACTCCAGCGGCCGCAGCGTGCTCGACGACGACGGCCTCTACGCCACCGGACTGTGGGGCATCCGCCGCCTCTGACAGTTTGCCGGTCTCCAAGACCTACAGACCCCCGGAACAGGGTCGCTAACCGCTACAAACCCCGCGATCGGCGCTGCCGGGTTTGTAGCGGTCAGCGACGCGCACAACAGGGTTTGTGGGTCTTGGAGACACCCGAACTAGGGCTTGCGGCCGACGCCGGCGTAGGGGAGGGAGTTGATGGCGGGGTCGTCGGAGATGCCGCCCATGCCGTCCGGCCGCCACATCGGGCAGCCGACCAGGCCCGGCTCCACCAGCTCGAAGCCGTCGAAGAAGCGCAGCACCTCCTCGTGGGTGCGGGGGAACGGCTGGTTGTGGGTGTTCTGGTCGTACACCTTGACGGCGTCGCGGAGGTTGCGGGCCTCGCCGTCGGCGGCCACGTGCGAGACGGCGAGGTAGCTGCCGGCGGGCAGCACGTTGCGGTAGCCGGCGACGACGGCGGCCGGGTCCCACTCGTCGGGCATGAAGTGCAGCAGCAGCAACATGAACAGGCCGACGGGCTGGGAGAAGTCCAGCAGCCGCCGGGCTTGTTCGGACTCGATGATGCCGAGCCGGTCGCGGGCGTCGGCGTGCACCACGGCGGCCCGGTCGTTGCCGCTGAGCAGCAGTTCGCTGTGCGCGACGGCGATCGGGTCCCGGTCCACGTAGACCACGCGGCAGGACGGGTCGATCTGCTGCACGATCTCGTGCAGGTTGCCGGCGGTGGGCAGCCCGGAGCCGACGTCCAGGAACTGCCGGATGCCGGCCTGCACCATGAAGATCGCCGCCCGGCGCAGGAAGGCCCGGTTGAACCGGGCCGCCTCGCGCACCCCGGGCATGATCTTGTTGATCTTCTCGGCCAGCTCCCGGTCGGCGGCGAAGTTGGAGGCGCCGTCCAGCCAGTAGTCGTACACCCGGGCCGGGTGCGGCACGGTCGGGTCGACCTCGGGCGGAACCCAGCTCAGATCGCCACTCATACCGCCACCTCACCGTTCACAAAGCCAACCGCGAGAGCCTAGACGGACGGCCGCACAACCGCTAACGCAACCCGATCGGGTGGTCCTGGGCGCGGCCACTCGCAGTAGGTCGCCGTCACCCCTAGGGTGAACCGCCGTGCACCGATCGTGGGGTGAGTAGGGTTGTCCGCCAACCAGAACGTCACCAGCGACGCACCGGTTGTCCCCGGTCGGCGTCCCGTGCTCGGCCACACCGCCGCCATGCTGCGACGACCGCTGCGCTTCCTGTCCGCGCTGCCGGCCTACGGCGAGGTGGTCAAGATCTACCTCGGCCCGCTGCCGGTCTACATGGTGACCAGTCCGGAGCTGGCCATGCGGCTGCTCGCCGCCGACGCCGACAACTACGACAAGGGCATCGTCTTCGACAAGATGCGCCCGCTGTTCGGCAACGGCCTGGCCACCTCCAACGGCGAGTTCAACAAGCGCCAGCGCCGCCTGGTGCTGCCGGCCTTCCACCGCACCCGGATCGCCTCGTACGCCGAGACCACGATGACCACGCTGGCCGCCGAGTCGATCTCCGGCTGGAAGGCCGGGCAGGAGGTCGCCGTCGACGAGCACATGCAGAACCTGGTGCTCAGCATCGCCGGCCGCACCCTGTTCGCCACCGAGCTCGGCCAGGACGTGCTCGACGAGATCCAGCGCTGTGTGCCCGATCTGCTGGACAACGTGCTGGTACGGGCGTTCTCGCCGAAGTTCGTGGAGCGCCTGCCCATTCCCGGCAACCGGAGGTTCGACGCGGCCGCGGCCCGGCTGCGCGAGGTGATCCCGCGGGTCGTGCTGGCCGCCCGCGCAGTGCTGGATGCGGGGGCGGAGACCGATCACGGCGACCTGGTCTCGATGTTGTTGCTGGCCCGGGACGAGGAGACCGGCGAGGGCATGACCGACGAGCAGGTGCACGACGAGGTGGTCACCATCCTGACCACCGGCGCCGAGACCACCGCCGTCGCGCTGGCCTGGTTCTTCCACGAGATCGCCCAGCAGCCGGAGATCGAACACCGGTTCCACGCCGAGATCGACCAGGTGCTGGCCGGCCGCGTGGCGACGTTCGCCGACCTGCCGCGGCTGGAGTACACGCAGCGGCTGGTCAACGAGATCCTGCGCCGCAACCCGCCGCTGATCCTCATGCGCCGGAGCCGGACCGACGTGACGCTCGGCGGGATAACCATCCCCGCCGGCACCGAGGTCGCGGTCAGCCAGCACACTCTGCACCGTGATCCGCGCTGGTTCCCCGACCCGGACCGGTTCGACCCGGACCGCTGGCTGCCGGCCCGGGCCGAGAAGCTGCCGCGCGGCGCGTTCATCCCGTTCGGCGCGGGCGCGCGGCTGTGTCCCGGCCATCTGTTCGCCCAGACCGAGATAGCGGTGGTCGCCGCCACCATCGCCGCCCGCTGGCGGCTCGTGCCGGTGCCCGGCGCGAAGGTCAAGCCACGGCTGGCCGCCACCATGCAGCCCAACCGGCTGCCGATGACTGTTGTGCCACGTCACTGAGGGAGATGTTCGGATGCTTGTCCGCAAGCTCGCCGTGCTGATGCTTGCCTGCGTCGCGGGTCTGACCGGCGCGGTGGCGCCGCCGACCGCGAGCGCGTCGTCGGCGAACTGCTCGGTGACCACGCTTCCGGTGAACTCGTCGTCCGTGGTGCGGCTGCTGACCACGCCCGCGGTGATCAGTGGCCAGCTGTGCGTGCCGGACGGGGCGGTCCCGTCGGCTGTCCAGTTGCTCGTGCACGGCGGCACCTACAACCGGACCTACTGGGACCTGCCCTACCAGCCGGATCAGTACTCGTACCAGCGGGACATGGCCGAGCACGGCTATGCCACGTTCGCGGTCGACGTGCTCGGAGCCGGGCAGAGCAGCCACCCGCTGAGCCTGCCGCTGACCGTGTGGGCCGAGGCCGAGGCCCTGCACGAGGTCATCGGGCAGCTGCGGGCCGGCGCCGTGGGCGGCACCCGCTTCGGCAAGGTGGTGATCGTCGGGCACTCCGTCGGCTCCGGCATCGTCGCCTCGGAGGCGTCCACCTACAAGGACGTGGACGGCGTGATCCTGACCGGCGTCACGCACATCCCGTCCCTGCCGGCTCTGGGCCTGGGTGCGGCATTGGGGCTGGTGCCGGCGTTCCTGTCGTCGGTGCAGAACCCCGGCGACCCGCTGTACTTCACCACCAAGCCCGGCGCCCGCGGGCCGTTGTTCTACAACACCGCGGACGCCGATCCCGACGTGATCGCCGCCGACGAGGCGACCAAGGACCAGGTTTCCGTGCCGGGCATGGGAACCGTGGCGGTGTTCGGCATCGTGGTGCCGGTGACGCTGGGCATCGACGTGCCGGTGTTGCAGGCAGTCGGCCAGGATGACGTGCTGTTCTGCGGCCTGCTGGCGCTGCGCGACTGTTCATCGGCGTCGGCCCTGCGCGCCCAGGAGGCCCCGTTCTACTCGGCGGCCGCCAAGCTTTCGGTGTACGTGTTGCCCGACGCGGGCCATTCCATTGCCCTGCACCGCAATGCCGGCGACTACCGGGACGCGACACGGGCCTGGCTGGTCTCCCAGCTGGGGATCTAGTACCAGTGGGCGCGGCCGCCGATGCGGCGGCCGGTGCCGCCCACGATGGCCAGCACCGCGCCGACCACGGCCAGCACGATGCCGATGGTCCACAGCACCGGGATGTTGAACAGGAAACCGCAGATCAGCAGGATCACGCCAAGGGTGATCACGGTTCTACCTCCTTCGTTCGCTGTCGGGAGGAGGATGACCGGCGGGCCGCCGCCGAAAACGGCCATTCGGACCAATCCGCGGTCTGACACCATTGGCGGATGAGCGATGTCGAGGCGTTGACCGCGTTGACCGCGTTGACCGACGGGGACCGCCGGCGGGCGCGGGAGTTGGCCGCCGGCGGTTCTTCCTTGTTGGCCCGGCATTTGACGGCCTATTTGGACAACGAGGCCGCCGGTTCGGTGTATGACCAGCCGGCGGCGTTCGAGGCTTTCATCGGCGGTGGTGGCAATGTCGGCCTGTACGCGGCTGTCGAGGACGCCCTGGCGGCGCAGTACCGGTCGGTGACCCCGGCCCGGTTGGCCGACATCGGCTGCGGCGACGGCCGGGTTGTGCGCAATGCCATAGCGGTTAGCGGACATCTGCCGGATTCGCTGACGTTGATCGAGCCCTCACCGGCGTTGTTGGCCGAGGCGGTGCGGGACTTGACGCCGACGCACGCCTACGCCGGCACCGTGCAGTCGTTCCTGTCCGAAGTGGACGACTCGTTCGACCTGATCGAGTCGACCTTCGCCATGCACACCATCCCGCACGAAGAGCGCACGGAAGTCCTTGCCCGGCTGCGGGAACGGACTTCGGGGCTGGTGATCGTCGACTTCGACGTGCCGGCGGTGGAGCACGGTGGGCCGGCGCACCTGCGCTTCCTCGCCGAGACCTACGAGCGCGGCCTGTCCGAGTACGGACCGGACCGGGACCTGGTCGCCGGCGGCTTCCTCATGCCCGTCCTGGTCGGGCAGCTGACGCCCGGGGCGCGGCGGGTGACCTGGGAACAGCCGGCCGCCCAGTGGCGGTCGCAACTGGAAAAGGCCGGCTACCAGGACGTTTCCGTCGTGCCGCTGCACGACTACTGGTCCTCGCCGGCCTTTCTGCTGACGGCTCGGTCCGGCGGCGCCTGAGCGCCGCCGGACCTGCGCGATCAGGCGTTCACGTCGAACTTGCCGACGTTCCAACCACTCAGGCTGACCACCGGGGTGGCGCCCTTGAGGTCGCTGGACTTCCACGTGACGGTCAGGGTCTGCGACTCGCTGGGCCACAACGTGATGTCGTTGTCGTCCCACAGGGTCGAGGTCACCTGGTTGTCACCGGGCTGCTCGGCGCCGCCCACGGTGCCGCGCCGCACGTCGGCCCGCAGGAAGAAGCCCACGGTCGAGGTGGTCGAGGTGTTGGTCACCGTCACCTTGGTGACCCGGTCCGCGCCGTCCGGCCCGGCCGCCGAGGTGGTGCTGGCGGTGGCCGAGACCTTGGCCTGGGCCAACGACTTCAGGCCGGTCAGGTCGGCGTAGGAGGACATTGTGGCCTGCGGGTTGCCCAGCGTGGACGACCAGTTCACGCTGTCCTGCTTGCTGGTCGGCTCCCAGTACACGTTGCGGTCGACGATCTGGTTGTTCTGCTTGACCAGCAGCTCGACGAAGTACACGTTGTTGGGCGCGCTGGTCGGCACCTTCGGCTTAACCACCGAGTTTCGCACTTGCTGCGGCGTCAGGGAAAGGCCGTTGACGCCCTGGTCGTCGAGGACCTTGCCGTTGGTGTCGTAGACCTTGGCCTCCACCGACACGTTGCCCTGGGTGCTGCCGGTCAGGTTGTCCAGGGTCACCGTGTTGTTGTCGATGGCGAACAGCGCGTGCAGCGACTGGTTGGCCTTCTTCGCGCCGAAGAAGCTGCCGGCCTGGTCACCGTCGTAGTTGTAGAGGTCCCACAGCAGCGTCGGCCAGCCCTTGTTGGCCTGCCAGTAGATCGTGCCGGTGGCCGGGGCCTCGGCGTTGGTCGAGTGGTCCATGAACGCCTCGAACTGGGCGCGGGTGTTCTCGTAGTTCTGCACCTGCGCCTCCTCGACATAGGAGGCCAGGTCGGACCACTTGCCGTAGCGGTTGGTCAGCGCCGTGTCGAAGGTGTACAGCGTGCCGAACTTGTAGCCGCCGTGCCCGGTCTCGTAGTTGGCGTGGTACTGGTTGAAACTCGGGTTCTGCCACAGGTTCGACTGGTCCGAGGCGGACAGGAAGCGGTTGATCGAGTCCAGCGTCGGCACCGTGTCGCCGGCGCTCTCCTCGCTGTCGAAGCCCCACGAGCCGCCCGCGTTGGTCCGGTCGTCGCCGCTGTCGTAGTGGCTGGTGTCGTACCAGTAGTTCGGCGGCACGTAGTCGTACGGGCCCTCCTTCTCGCCGGAGGCCCCCAGCTGCGGGCTGCTCTTGTACTCGGCCGAGGAGATGACCGGCTGGCTGAAGTCGGCCGCCTTGAAGCCGTTGAGCTCGGCGGTCTCCACCTTGGCGCTGGGCTCGTTGTCGCTCCAGCTGTAGGTGAACACGCTGGGGTGGTCGCGCTCGTTCTCGCCGATGGTCTGCGCGGACAGCGTGAGCAGGTTCAGCGTGGCGGTGTCGGTGGTCGGCGTCTCCCAGAAGTCGCAGCACTGCTGGCCGGAGTCGATCAGCATGCCGGCCCGGTCCATCTGCTGGAAGAAGTCGTCCGGCGGCAGGTGGCCCTCCAGCCGGATCACGTTGAGCCCCATGTTCTTCAGCAGCGCGATCTGCCGGGCCACGTCGGCCGAGTCGTAGCGCAGGAACAGGTCCGGCGCGAAACCGCCGCCGCGCACGACGAACGGCTGGCCGTTGACCGAGTACTGGCGGACGCCGTCCGGCGCGCTCGCCGACTTGCCGACCAGCGCGGTGGTGATGGTGCGGATGCCGAACTGCTCGTGCGTGCTGTTGCCGCCGGTGACGGTCGTGTCCACTGTGTACAGCGGCTGCGCGCCCATCTGGTAGGGCCACCAGACCTGCGGGTGCGAGATGGTCTGCACCGGGAAGGTGACCGTGGTCTTGCCGTGCGCGGGCACCGTGACGTTCTGGCTCACCGTGATCGGCGTGCCGCCGGACGGGGGAGTGATGGTCGCGGTCGCGGTGCCGGTCTGGCTGGACCCGCTGCCGTTGCTGACATCGGCCTTCACCGTCAGCTTGGAGCTGCTCAGGTCGGTGGCGTTGCTCTGCACCACGTGGGCGTTGCCGACCGACAGGCCGCCGGCCACCAGCAGCTGGACCGGGAACTGGATGCCGGTGTTGTTGTCCGGCGGCAGCTGGTTCCAGTCCACGTCGTCCAGCGTCAGCATCTTGGACGGGTCGTTCGGGTACACCTCGACGGCCAGCGAGTTGGCGCCCGACTTGAGCACACTGCTGACGTCGAAGGTGAACTTGGTGTAGGCGCCGGTGACCGTCGAGGAGGTGGCGAGCTCCTTGCCGTCCACCCAGACGTCGGCCTTGCCGACCACGCCGTTGACCACCAGCGAGGCTGTCTGGCCGGCGGCCAGCGAGGCGTCGAAGTCGGTGCGGAACCACCACGGGGTGGCGAACTGGGCGGTGGTCACCGGGCCCGAGTTCTTCTTCTGCGTGCCGAAGCAGGTCTTCATGTTGTCGGCGACGAAGACGTCTGCGCACTTGTTGTTCTGCAGCAGCGCCGTGATCTCCGTGCCGGGGGCCCCGGCGTCGTCCGGACGCACCTTCAGCCAGCTCGACGTGTCGAAGCCGGGGGTGGATATCTTCGCGCCACCCTGCGTCGCGGTCGCGCTGGTGAGCACCGTCCAGCCGGCGGTGCCCAGGGTGGTCAGGCCCGGTGGGGCGGCGGCCGCGCTGGTGGGCAACGGCGCCACCAGCGTGAGCGCGGTGCCGAGCACCACGCCGATGACTCGCTTCATTAGGTCGGCTCCTCGCGGACGACGTGACATGGGCGAGCGGCGGTGGCGGCGGTCCGCTGCTTGGCTCAGTATTAGTAAAGTTTCCTACCTATATCGGAAACAGCCTCGCGGGTGGGTGGATCGCTGTCAATACTCCTGCCCTGTACGACCATTTCGCCCGGTTTAGGGGTCGACCGGCTGAACGGGTCGAGTTGACCGGCTGGACGACTCCGCCGGCCCGGCGCGGTCCCGTGACGGCGTTACGGTGATCTTGGCACCGGGCGAATGATCCATAGTGGACAGAGGGGTCGGCGTGAGCGACTACGAGATCGGCCGCAGGAGACTGTTGCGGGGCTTCGGCCTCACCGCCGCGGCCAGCACCGCCATGATGGCCGCCGCCGACCCGGTGCTCGGCGCGACCCTGGCCCACGACGAGCGGGTCGGCGTCACCCCGGCCACCTATCAGGCGCCGACCGGCCTGGCCAAGGACGGCGACGCCAAGTCCACCGCGCTGGCCTGGATCTCCGCGCACGCCGACGAGATCACCGGTCTGAGCGACCGGATCTGGCAGTACGCCGAGCTCTCCCTGCGGGAATGGCAGTCCTCGCTGGCGGTCGCCGCGCTGCTGACCAAGTACGGCTTCACCGTGCAGTGGGGCGCCGGCGGCTTTCCGGCCGCGTTCGTGGCCACCTACGGGTCCGGTGGTCCGGTCATCGGATTCAACGCCGAATACGACGCCCTGCCCGGCCTGTCCCAGAAAGCCGGGTCAGGCAGCCATGATCCGCTCGTCTACAACTACGACGCCTACGGCCCCACCTACGGCGCCGGCCACGGCGACGCGCACAACACCCTCGGCGCCGGCGGCGCGGCGGCCGCGATCGCCGTCAGCCAGGCCATCCGGGCCCAGGGGCTCAAGGCCACCGTCAAGGTTTTCGGCACCACCGGCGAGGAACAGCTCGTCGGCAAGCCGTACATGGTGAAGGCCGGCGTCTACGACGGTCTCGACGCCTTCATGGACTGGCATCCCTTCGGTGCCACCCTGGCGTTCTGGAACACCACCAGCGCGCTCACCTCGGCCACCTTCACCTTTCTGGGGGCGGCCGGCCACGGCGCGACGCCGCTGGGCAACCGCAGCGGCCTCGACGGCGCACTGCTCATGGCGACGATGTCCGAGTACCTGCGGGAGAAGAACGTCGCCCCGTCCGGGCGGTTCCACTACGCCGTCATCAACGGCGGCGGCGCCCCCAACGTCACGCCCGACATGTGCAGCATCTGGTTCTTCGTCCGGGAGGGCAGCCCGGCCCGGCTGAAGGTGCTCTACGACAAGATCGTCGCCTGCGCCCAGGCCGCCGCCCAGGCGTCCCAGACCCGGCTCATCCACAAGTTCCACTCGGCCACCTGGAACTCGCTGGGCAACAAGTTCGGGGCCGAGCTCATGAACGACAACATGACCCGCATCGGGCCGCCCGTGTTCACCGAAGCCGACCAGACCCTGGCCAAGGCCGTGCAGCACGCCTTGGGCAAGCCCGAGGTCGGCCTACCCACCGGCCTGGTCCCGCTGACCCCGCCCAACCCCAACTTCGGCGGCGGCATCTCCACCGACACCGCCGACGTCTCCTGGCACGTGCCGACCGCCTCGGCCCTCGTCGCCACCTTCCCGGCCGGTGTCCCCAACCACAACTGGGGCGTCACCTCCACCGCCGCCTCCAGCATCGGCCACCAGGGCCTGCTCTCCGCCGCCCGCTACCTGGCCGCCACCGCCGTCGACCTGATCACCCAGCCGGACCTGTTGTCGCAGTTCAAGGCAGAGTTCCAGGCCCGTACCGCCGGGGTCCAGTGGCAGAGCCTCATCCCTGACGGCCAGCAGCCCCCGCTGTACGAGCCGCCGGCCGACTTCCTCGCCGCGACCGGCCAGCACTGGCCGCCGGCCGGCGTCACCTGGCCCGTGCCCGAGGTAGTGTCCCTGGAGCAGTTGGGATCCGTCGGCCCCGACCTGCCACCGGTGACGTGATGTCGTGCCCCACCGGCCGTCCGGCCGGTGGGGCACGCCCCCTTATGGCTGAACGGAAATCGGACTCGTGACGGCCAAACCGCCGGACAGCGGCAGGTTCCGTGACGAGTCGCCGATCAGCACCTGGTAGTTGCCGGTTCCGGCGACCCAGCCGTTGGCCGTCCACGACGCGAGGTCCCGGGCGGTCAGCGTGAACGTGACGGTGGAGCTGGCGCCGGGATTGAGCGTCACCCGTTGGAAACCCTTGAGCTGGTGCGGTGGTTCGCCGGCCGGTCCGGGATCGCCGACGTACAGCTGGGCGACCTCGGCTCCGGCGCGGCTGCCGGTGTTGGTGACCGTGGCGGTGACGGTCGAGCGGCCGTTCACCAGCGGCCCGATGGCTAGGTTGCCGAACGAGAAGCTGGTGTACGAGAGGCCGTAACCGAAGGGGAACAGCGGCGCGACGTTCTGCGCGTCGTACCAACGGTAGCCGACCTTGAGGCCTTCGGAGTACTGGACTGCGCCGTTCACCCCGGGCCACTGCGCCGGCGTGTTGGCCGGCACCGCGGACAGCGAGGTCGGGAAGGTGACCGGCAGCCGCCCGGACGGGTTGACGTCGCCGAACAGCAGGGCGGCGATCGCCTTGCCCCACACCTGCCCGTCGTAGAAGCCCTCGAACACGCCGGCGACCTGGTTCAGCCACGGCATCAGGATCGCCGCGTTGTTGTTGAGCACCACGATGGTCCGCGGATTGGCGGCGGCCACCGCGGAGATCAGCGCGTCCTGGTTGTTGGGCAGGTTCAGCGACGTGTTGTCGGCCTCCTCGTGCCCGTAGTTGTCGCTGGCGAACACCACCGCCACCGACGACGACCGCGCCAGGGCGACCGCGGCCGCCTGGTCGGTGCCGTCGTTGTAGCTGACCTGCGCGTTCGTGTCGGCCAACCGTTCCTGGATGCCGATGATCGGCGTGTACGTGCCGGCGCTGGTGACGGTGCCGCTGCCGCCGCCGATGGTCTGCGCGCCGGGGCCGCCATCGACGCCGATCACCGCGACCGAGCCGACGCTGTTGGCGTCCAAGGGAAGCACGCCGTTGTTCTTCAACAGCACCGTGCCCTCCTCGGTGCCGCGCAGGGCGACGGCGGCGTGCGCGGGCGTGGTGACGATGGCGTCGCGGGCTCCGGAGGGCGCCTTGTCGAACAGGCCGAACCGGAACATCTGGGTCAGCACGCGGGACACCATGGTGTCCACAGTGGACTGACTGACCTGCCCGTTCTGCACGGCCTGGATGAGATAGTCGGCGTAGTAGTAGCCGCCGGGCATCTCCACGGTCAGGCCGGCGTTGGCCGACTCGACGGTGGAGTGGATCGCGCCCCAGTCGGAGGTGACGAACCCGGTGAAGCCGGCCTGCTGGTAGAGCCCGGTGTTCAGGATCGCCGGATTCTGGCACGACGGCTCGCCGTTGACGTTGCTGTAGGCGCACATCACCGCCGCCGCCCCGCCCTGCTCGATCGAGGTCTGGAACGCCGGTAGGTAGATCTCCTGCAGGGTCCGGGAATCCACGTCGATGGTGCCGGCCGGCTGCTCGATGTTGTACGCCGCCGCGTGCTTGACCTCGGCCAGCACGCCCTGGCCCTGGATGCCGGCGACGTCGGCCGCGCCCATCTGCCCGGACAGGTACGGGTCCTCGCCGAACGTTTCGAACGCCCGGCCCCAGCGCGGATCCCGCACGATGTTGACCGTCGGCCCGAGCGACACGTTCACGCCCTTGGCGGCGAACTCCTGGCCGACCGCCGCCCCGTACTGCTGCTCGTAGTCGGTGTCGAAGGTCGCCGCCGACACCAGGCCGGACGGCATCTGTGTGACACCGCCGAGCCCGTCGCCGACGCCGGCCGGGCCGTCCTGGAAGTTGACGTCCGGGATGCACAGCGCCGGAATGCCGTAGATCTTGCCGATGTAGTCGGGGGCGTCGGTGCCGTGCAGAATGGACACCTTCTGCGCCAACGACATCTGGCCCATCACCTGGGCGACGCGGGTCGCCGTCGGGTTGGTGTTGTTCAGCCACGGGCAGTTGCCCGGGGCTGGCTGGGTCGGCGGCGGCGGGATGGTCGCGGTCACGCCGCCGACCGTGTAGACCTCGAACTCCCAGAGGGCGTAGCCGTACGCCGTCGCGCGGCCGGTGCCGTACATGCGGATGTACCGGCCGGTTCCGGTCACGGTGAGCGTTTGTGTGCCACCGGTGCCGGTGGTGGTGCTGTAGATGGGGTTCCAGGTGGTGCCGTTGTCGGAGACCTGGATCTGGAACGCCGACGCGAAGGCGTTCTCCCAGCGCAGCACCACCTTGCACACCGGCAGGCTGGCCCCGAGGTCCACCTGGAGCCACTGCGGGTCGCTGTAGGCGCTGGACCAGCGGGTGATGCTGCTGCCGTCCACCGCGTACGGCGCGGAGTAGCCGGGGTCGTTGTCCTGAATGGACGATGCCGTGGCCGGATGCCCCAGCGCCGCGTTGTTGTTGCCACAGTTGCCATCGCCGCCGGAGCCGCTGCCGCCGGTGCGGATCTGGAATTCCCACAGCGAGTAGCCGTAGCCGGTGGCCCGTGCGGTGCCGTACATCCGGACATACCGGCCGGTTCCGCTCAGGGCGAGCGTTTGCGTGCCGCCGGTGCCGGTCGTGGTGGTGTAGATGGGGTTCCAGGTGGTGCCGTTATCGGAGACCTGGATCTGGAACGCCGTGGCGTATGCCGTCTCCCACTGCACCACGACCTGGCAGATCGTCACGCTGGAGCCGAGGTCGACCTGGAGCCATTGCGGGTCGGAAGCCGCGCTGGACCATCGTGTGCCGGGATCGCCGTCGACGGCCGCGGCCGCCGGTGTGCCGGCGTTCTCCGTCGAGGACGCGGTCGCCGGCCGGTCGAGGGCGGCATTGGTCGTGCCGCAGGAGGATCCGCCGCTACCGGCCGTGCCGAAGGCCTGGAACTCCCACAGCGAGTAGCCGTAGCCGGTGGCCCGCGCGGTGCCGTACATCCGGACATACCGGCCGGTTCCGGTCACGGTGAGCGTTTGTGTGCCGCCGGTGCCGGTGGTGGTGCTGTAGATCGGATTCCACGTCGATCCGTCGTTGGAGACCTGGATCTGGAACGCGGTGGCGTAGGCCGTCTCCCATTGCAGGACGACTCGGGTGATCGAGGCCGTCGCGCCCAGATCGACCTGGAGCCACTGGGGATCGGCCGCCGCGCTCGACCATCGGGTGCCGCTGTCGCCGTCGACGGCCGCCGACGCCGGTGTGCCGGCGTTCTCGGTCGACGACGCCGAGGCCGGTTTGCCCTGGGAGAGCAGCGAATCGGCCGCGTTGGCCCGGACCGCGCCGCCGAACAGGGCCAGTGCCAGCGACGCGACCAGGGCCAGCGGAATCATGGGGGAGCGCTCTCCGAGACGGAGTCTTCGGGACCGCATGCGAGCTCCTTCGGGTGCAGGGGGAACCGAGGAAGGGGAGCGCCCGGCAGGGTGGGAGAGCGCTCTCCCGGATGGTCCGCCACCGGTTCCGCGCTGTCAATGGGGGAGCTGTCCAGGGTGGCGGCGTCCCGCCCCCGTGATCGCCGACACGATCGTGGGCCGGTGTGCGGCGGCGGCTTGCGCTGGAGCGCACTCCAGCTCATAGCGTCGTCACCATGACAACGACCGCACAGCACAAGATCGGCACCGGCTTCGGCGCGACCAGCACGGCCGCGGAGGTGATCGCCGGCATCGACCTGACCGGCAAGCTGGCGCTGGTCACCGGCGGCTACTCCGGCATCGGCATCGAGACCACCCGCGCCCTGGTGGGCGCCGGCGCGCACGTGATCGTGCCGGCCCGGCGGGTGGACACGGCCCGGGAAGCGCTCTCGGACATCCCGAACGTCGAGGTCGACGCGCTGGACCTGGGCGACCTGGACAGCGTCAAGGCCTTCGCCGAGCGGTTCCTGGCCACCGGCCGCACCCTCGACCTCGTGATCAACAACGCCGGGGTGATGGCCTGCCCGGAGACCCGGATCGGCCCCGGCTGGGAGGCCCAGTTCGCCACCAACCACCTCGGCCACTTCGCCCTGGTCAACCGGCTCTGGCCGGCGGTCGCGGACGGCGCGCGGGTGGTCGCGCTCTCCTCCCGTGGCCACTTCTTCTCGCCGATCCGCTGGGACGACCTCCAGTTCGAGCAGGGCTACGAGAAGTGGGCGGCCTACGGCCAGGCCAAGACCGCCAACGTGCTGTTCGCCAAGAAGCTGAACGAGTTGGGCGCGGACCGGAACGTGCAGGCCTTCGCCGTGCACCCGGGCGGCATCTGGACGCCGCTGCAGCGGCACCTGTCCCGCGAGGAGATGGTCGAGCGCGGCTGGATCGACCAGGACGGCAACCTGCTGGTCAAGTTCAAGACGCCCGAGCAGGGCGCCGCGACCACGGTGTTCGCCGCCACCTCGCCGCAGCTGGATGGCCTGGGCGGGGTGTACCTGGAGGACTGCGACCTGGCCGACGCGGTCCCGGTGGACGCCGACCCGGCCACGACCTGGGCCGGCGTCAAGGCGTACGCCATCGACCCGGAGCAGGCCGACCGGCTGTGGACCCTGTCGGCGGAGCTGACCGGCGTGAACGCCTTCGCCTGAAATAGCATCCCGGCGTGGATGATCTCTGCGCCGAGTGCGGGTTCCGCTACGACGTCGACGACGCGCCGGCTGCCGCCGCCACCATCCGGCGGCTGGCCGGCGAGGTCGCCGAGGCGCTGCGGACGCCGGCCGACCTCGCCACCCGCCGCCGGCCCGGGCTCTGGTCGCCGCTGGAGTACGGCTGCCACCTCCGGGACGTGTTCCTGATGCAGCGTGAGCGGGTGCTGACCGCCCGTAGGAACAGCGGGTTCACCCCGACGAGCATGGGCCGCGACGCCCGCGTCGAGCACGAGGGCTATGCCGAGCAGGACCCGAACGACGTCGCCCGGCAGCTCGCCGACGCGGCCTCGCTGTTCGGGAACGTGCTGGACCGGCTGGGCGAGGACTGGGACAACGAGATGGTCTACTCCTGGCCGGAGCCGCAGGTGCGGTCGCTGCGCTGGGTGGCCGTGCACACCGTGCACGAGGTGCAGCACCACCTGCGGGACATCCGCGATCAGCTGGCTTGACCGAATGTCCGGGCCTGATCGTTTGATCGAAAAGGCGGGAAACGGTCGGGCTCGGCTGTTCGCCGCACGATCGGGCCGATTTGCCCGAGTGGGCTGCCCAGACCGCTCCGGCTGACCGAAACGCGGGACCATTCGGGCCCGGCTGACCGGGCGGGCCCAACCGGCCGAAACAGCGAAAAACGTTCCAGGGGCGCGGTTTCTGGACGTTCGGGCAGCCTCCTGACCCGTTTCGCCCGACGGCGTTGTCCGCCCCGCCCCGGCGATCTACAGTCAATGCTGGATCGCCACCGCGATCCGCCGAGACCAGCTCCCTCCCGCGGCCGGTACCCCCAGTCTGCCGCGTGGGGGAGCTTCCCGTGTCACGGGTTGGGAGCACTGGGCGGAAGGAGTGACTTCCGGCCAGTGGTCGACGCCGAGAGGGCCGTTGTGCCGGACACTGGGGCGGTGACCCGTCACCACCCTGTGAGAGCGCTTCCATCAATCTTGACCATATGGTAGAAATTGGCGCGTGCCCGGGCGACGCGCCGCCATGACCACTGTTCAGCCGACCGCGCGGCGGTCGGCGGCGGAGCGCGCCGCCACCAAGGCCACCTACGCCGCGTTCGCCGGCTCCGGACTGCTGCTGTCCAGCGGGCTGGCCCGCCTTCCGCAGTTGCGTGACGACCTGGGTCTGGACACCGGTCAACTGGGCGCGATCCTGCTGGCCGGCGCGGCCGGCGCCCTGATCTCCCGGCCGTTCTCCGGCCGTGTGGTGACCCAGCTCGGGCAGGGCCGCGCCGTCGCCTGGACGTCCGCGCTGTCCGGTGTCGCGCTGGTGCTGATCGGGCTGGGCGACCGGCTCGGCGCGCCGGTGTTCGCCACCGGCATGCTGTTGTTCGGGCTGTTCAGCTCGGCCTGGGATGTCGCGATGAACATCCAGGGCACGGTGGTGGAGCGCCGGCTCGGCCGGTCGATCATGCCGCGGTTCCATGCCGGCTACAGCGTCGGCACGGTGGCCGGTGCGCTGCTGGGCGCGGCCATGGTGCAACTGGACGTTCCGGTGCCGGTGCACCTGACGATCGTCGCGGTGGTGGTGGCCGTCGCGCTCCCGATCGCGGTGCGCGGATTCCTGCCCGGCGAGCCTCCGTCCACAGAGGACGGTCGTAGGCCGCACAGCACGCTGCGCTACTGGCGCGAGCCGCGCACCCTGATGATCGGCGTGTTCGTGTTGGCCGCCGGGTTCAGCGAAGGCGCCGGCAACGACTGGACGGGCGTCAGCTTCGTCGACGGTTACCACGCGCCGGCCGCGCTGGGCACCGTCGCCTACGCGACCTTCCTGGCCGCCATGACGGCCACCCGCTGGTTCGGCCCACGCCTGCTCGACCGTTTCGGCCGGGTGATCGTGCTACGGATCCAGGGCGCGGTGGCCGTACTCGGGCTCCTGTTGTTCATCTTCGCCCCCGCCGTTCCGCTAGCCTTCGTGGGAACCGCCCTGTGGGGCGTCGGCGTGGCTTTCGGCTATCCGGTCGGCATGAGCGCGGCCGCGGACGACCCGGCGCACGCCGCCGGCCGGGTCACCGTGGCGTCCTCGGTCGCGAAGATCGCCAGCTTCGCCGGGCCGCCGCTGCTGGGCCTGCTCGGTGATCACGTGACGATCCTGCGGGCCCTGCTCGCGGTGGCCGCACTACAGGTGGTCGCGCTGTGCCTGGCGCAGGCCACCCGTCCGCTCGCGCCCGTGGACCCGGACCGCCACCGGGCACTCGACAACCAGTGAAGACAGGAGCAACGCAGGTGGTCGACCAGCCTTACCGTGATCCGGCCCTTTCCGTCGCCGAGCGCATCGACGACCTGCTGGCCCGGATGACGCTGCCGGAGAAGATCGGTCAGATGCTGCACCTGGACGCCCGCGGCGGCGTCCGGGAGCTGATCGACGACTACCACGTCGGCGCCATCCTGCACACCTCGCCGGAGAACCTGGTGCTGGCCATGGACCTGGCCGCCAAGACCCGGCTGGGCATCCCGCTGCTGACCGGTGAGGACTGCATCCACGGCCACTCGTTCTGGCCCGGGGCCACCATCTTCCCGACGCAGCTGGGCATGGCCTGCTCCTGGGATCCGGCCCTGGTCGAGCAGGTGGCCCGGGTGACCGCGGTCGAGGTCTCCACCACCGGCGTGCACTGGACGTTCTCCCCGGTCCTGTGCATCACCCGGGACCTGCGCTGGGGCCGGGTCGACGAGACGTTCGGCGAGGACCCCTTCCTGATCGGCGAGTACGGCTCGGCCATGGTCAAGGGCTACCAGGGCGACGGCCTGTCCGACCCGACGGCGATCCTGGCCTGCGCCAAGCACTTCGCCGGTTATTCGGAGACCCAGGGCGGCCGGGACGCCACCGAGGCCGACCTGTCGCGACGCAAGCTGCGCTCCTGGTTCCTGCCGCCGTTCGAGCGGGTGGCCCGCGAGGGCTGCCGCACCTTCATGATCGGCTACCAGGCCATCGACGGCGTGCCGATCACCGCGAACCAGTGGGTGCTCAAGGAAGTCCTGCGCGACGAGTGGAAGTACTCGGGCACGCTGGTGACCGACTGGGACAACGTCGGCCGCATGGTGTGGGAGCAGCAGATCTGCGCCGACCACGCCGAGGCGGCGGCGCTCGCGGTGCGCTCCGGCAACGACCTCGTGCTGACCACGCCCCAGTTCTTCCAGGGCGCCCAGGACGCGGTGGCCCGCGGCATGCTGTCCGAAGTGGACATCGACGAGGCGGTGCGCCGGATCCTCACCCTGAAGTTCGAGCTGGGCCTGTTCGAGAACCCGCGCGTGCCCGACGCCGAGCGGCAGAAGCTGCACATCGGCAAGGCCGAGCACGTGGCCGTGAACCTGGAGATGGCGCGGCGCAGCCTGGTGCTGCTGACCAACGACGGCACGCTGCCGCTCGGCGGCAGCCAGGTGAAGGTCGCCGTGGTCGGCCCGAACGCGGACGACGTGGACGCGCAGCTGGGTGACTGGGCCGGCGCTTCGGGCCAGGTGGACTGGCTGCCGGACGGCCACCCGCGGCACCTCACCGAGACTGTCCTGGATGGACTGCGCGCGGTCGTCCCTCCCGAGTGGACGGTCACGCACGCGCTCGGCGCCCGCATCGCCACGTTCGGCCCGGATCCCGACGGCACCGTGCTGCCGGACGGCCAGCCTGCGCCCGAGGTCGTGCGGCCCGAGCCGGCGGACCCGTCGCTGATCGCCGAGGCGGTCGCGGCCGCCGAGGCGTCCGATGTGGTCGTGGCGGTGGTCGGTGACACCATCGGCCTGGTCGGCGAGGCCCGCTCCACGGCCACACTGGAACTGGTCGGCGGCCAGATCGCGCTGCTGGACGCGTTGGCGCAGACCGGAAAGCCGGTCGTGGTGGTGGTGATCAGCTCGAAGCCGCTGGTGCTGCCGCCGTCGGCGGAGCACGCCGCCGCGATCGTTCAGGCGTTCAACCCGGGAATGAAGGGCGGCCGGGCGATCGCCGAGCTGCTGCTGGGCCTGATCGAGCCGAGCGGCCGGCTGCCGATCTCGGTGGCCCGGCACGTCGGCCAGCAGCCCATCTACTACAACCAGATCCGCGGCCAGCACGGGCACCGCTACGCCGACCTCACGCAGGACCCGATGTTCGCCTTCGGCGAGGGGCTCAGCTACACCACGCTGGAGTACTCGGATCTCGAGGTGCTGACGCCGGCGCTGGGTCCGGCCGACACCGTGCGCGCCGAGGTCACCGTCTCCAACACCGGCAACCGGCCGGCGCGCGAGACCGTGCAGGTGTACGTCCGCGACCTGATCACCTCGGTGACCTGGGCCGACCGGGAACTCAAGGCGTACCAGCAGGTCGACGTGCCGGCGGGGGAGTCGGTGCGGGTGGCGCTGGAGCTGCCGGCGGCCGACTGCACGCTGGTCACCGCCGACGGCCGCCGGATCGTCGAGTCCGGCGAGTTCGACCTGCTGGTCGGCCACTCCTCGCGGCCGCGTGACCTGCTGGCCGCCCGGTTCACCATTTCCTGACGCGCCGGATCGGGCCGTGCGGCAGCCCCACACGGCCCGTTTCCGTCAGTGGGCGAACAGCTCCGGGTGTTTGACCAGCTCCACCCGGGTCCGGCGGATGTGCAGCTCCAGGATCCGCTCCGCGGAGCCGTGATCACGGTCCCGCAGCGCCTGGATCAGCAGCCGGTGCTCGGCGTTGATGATCCACCGCCGCTGGTCGCCGGCCAGCCGGGAGAACGCCCGCCGGTAGTGCTGGGTGGTGTCCCACAGGCGGTTCACCATCGTCGGCAGGTCCCCGTCGCGGTGGTACTGGTACACGGCCCAGTGCAGCCGGCGGTCCAGCACCAGGAACTCCTCGACGTCCACGCAGGCCTCGATCCGGTCCTGCACCGTGGCCATCGCCTCGATGTCCGCATCGGACAGTCGCGGCGCGGATTCGGCCAGCAGCAACGGTTCCAGCCGCTCGCGGATCTTGTAGCTGAGCTCGCACTCGCGCACGTCCATCGAGGTCACCCAGGCGCCCTGGTTGGCGCGCAGGGTGACCAGGCCGCGCGACTCGAGGATGCGCAGCGCCTCGCGCACCGGCAGCCGGCTGGTGTTCAGCTCCTCGGCCAGCTCGTCCTGCACGATCCGGGTGCCGGGGGCCAGCTGCCCGGCCAGGATCCGGGCGCGCAGCTCGTCGGCGATGCGCTGGCTGGCCACGCCCGCGGGTACGGCCACGCTCGCCATCCCTTCAGTCGAACGCCTCCGGGTGGTGGTCGAAGGCCTTTCCGTTGGGATAGGACACTAGCTCACACTGCATCCCCCACGGCGACAGGAAGTACACCCACCGCTGGCCCTCGCTCGGCCCCTTGCTGGTGGTGGGCTCGCCGAGCACGGTGAGCCCACGCCGGCGCAGGTCGGCGACGGCGGCGTCCAGATCCTCGACGTACAGGGCGATGTGGTGGCCGCCGACGTCGGAGTTGCGCGGCGGCACGGTCTGTTGCGCCGACGCCTCGTACCGGAAGACCTCAAAGATCGCCCGGCCGCCGAGGCGGTAGAACCGCAGCTCGCGCATCACCGCCCGGTCGTCGACGCCGAGGTGCTCGCTCATCCAGCGACCTTCATCCTGGTAGGGGCCGAGCTTGTACATGTACTCGCAGCCCAGCACGTCGGTGAAGAACTCGTGGGCCTGCTCCAGGTCCGGCACGGTGACGCCGACATGGTCGACGCCGGTCACTCCCGGCAGGGGCACTGTGACCTCCAATGGATCCAATGAGCCTTGCGTTTGTGGTAGCGACCTCGCATAGTGTACGGCATATCGTGCCGATTGGATCCAATGGAGGCTGGGATGCCTGATCGCGAGGACCTGGCCGCCGGCGCGCCCTGGGTCCTGCTGCGCAGCACACAGCGGGACTGGGACGAGGCCGACGGCGACTTGCTGCGCACCCTGCTCGGGCGGGCCCAATGGATCCGATCGTTCGAGGAGCACGTGCTCGACCTGGCCGGCCGGGGTCTCGTGCACGGTCCCGCGCACTCCAGCATCGGCCAGGAGGGCGGGGCCGTCGGGTCCGTGCTGCCGCTGCGCAGCGACGACTACGTCAACGGCTCACACCGCGGCCACCACCAGTTCCTGGCCAAGGCCTTCGGACACGTCGCCAAGGCCAAGGGCGGCGAGCTGCCGGCGCTGGACGACGACGTCCGCACGGTGTTGCGGCGGACCCTGGCCGAAATCTGCGGCCTGGCCGAGGGATACTGCGGCGGTCGCGGCGGGTCGATGCACCTCCAGTGGCGCGAGGCCGGCGCGATGGGCACCAATGCCATCGTCGGCGGCGGCGTGCCGCAGGCCGCCGGATTCGCCTGGAACCAGCGGCGGGCCGGCGACGCCGTGACCGTGACGTACTTCGGCGACGGCGCGGTGAACATCGGCTCGGTGCTGGAGACGTTCAACCTGGCCGCCGCCTGGCAGCTGCCGGTCTGCTTCTTCATCGAGAACAACCAGTACGCGGTGTCGACCACGGTCGCCGAGGCGACCGCCGAGCCCCGGCTGTCGGCCCGCGGGCTCGGGTTCAGGATTCCCAGCTGGCGGGTCGACGGAATGGATCCACTGGCCGTGCACCTGGCGATGACCGAGGCGCTGGCGGTGATGCGGTCCGGCGGCGGGCCGACGATCATCGAGGCCGACCTGTACCGGTACTTCCACCAGAACGGGTCGTACCCGGGCAGCGCGTTCGGCTACCGCAGCAAGGACGAGGAGAAGGCCTGGCGGGCACGGGATCCCATCGACTTGCTGCGTCGGCACGTGGTGCGCCGGGGGCTGGCCAGCGCCGAGGAGATCGACGCCGCCCGGGACGGGGTCGAGGCCGTGTTGCGGGAGATCAGCGCCGAGTTCCTCACCCCGGACGGCCGGTCGATCAGGGAGTCGGCGTGGCCGGATCCGGCCTTCGTGGACATCGGCGTGCGCGGTGATCTGTCCGAACTGGACGGCAGCCGGTACGAGGAGCAGGCCGGGTTTTCCGGCGAGCTGGCCGAGCGGCGGTTCATCGACGTGGTCAGCGACGTGCTGGCCCGGCGGTTGGAGAGTGACGCCCGGGTAGTGGTCCTGGGCGAGGACGTGCACCGGCTCAAGGGCGGCACCAATGGCGCGACCAAAGGGGCCATCGAGCGTGCTCCCGAACGGGTACTAGGCACCCCGATCAGCGAGAACGCCTTCACCGGGCTGGCCGGTGGCATGGCCATCGACGGCCTGGCCCGGCCGATCGTCGAGTTCATGTACGCCGACTTCATGTGGGTCGCCGCCGACCAGTTGTTCAACCAGGTGGCGAAGGCCCGGCACATGTTCGGCGGGCACGGCAGCGTGCCGTTCGTGCTGCGCAGCAAGCTGGCCGCCGGCACCGGCTACGGCTCCCAGCACTCCATGGATCCCGCCGGCATCCTCACCACCGCCGCCGGGCTGCGGGTCGTCGCGCCCTCCAACCCGTTCGACTACGTCGGCCTGCTGAACACCGCCGTCGCCTGCGACGACCCGGTTGTCGTCCTGGAACACGTCGATCTCTACGGCACCACGGGAATCGGCCCCGTCGCCGACTTCGACTACCGGCTTCCGGTCGGCCAGGCCGCGCTGCGCCGTGCGGGCGACTCCCTCACCGTGATCAGCTACCTGTCGATGGTCAACCACTGCCTCGAAGCCCTGGACATCGTCGACCTCAGCGCCGACCTCATCGATCTCCGCTGGCTGGACTGGGCCAGTCTCGACTGGGACACCATCGAGCGCAGTGTCCGCAAGACCAACCGCGTCCTCATCGTCGAACAGGGCGCGCGGGGCACTTCCTACGGCGGCCGCCTGGCTGACGAGATCCAGCACCGGCTGTTCGACTGGCTCGACGCCCCCGTCGAACGCGTCACCGGAGGCGAAGCCTCACCCAGCATCAGCAAGGCGCTGGAGCGGGCCGCCATCGCCCGGACCGAGGAAGTCGTCGAGGCGCTGCGGAGGATCAGCTGATGGCCACGCTGTTGCGAGTCCCCGAGGTCGCCACCGGCTCCACCGAGGCCGTGCTGACCGAGTGGCTGGTGCCCGAGAACGTCGCCTTCGAGGCCGGCGCCGCCATCGCCGTGCTGGAGACCGACAAGGCCGCCGTGGAGGTCGAGGCCGAGATCGGCGCGATGGTGTTGCGGCGCTTGGTCGACGGCGGGTCCACTGTGGAGGTTGGTGCCCCGATCGCCGTGCTGGGGGCGGCAGGGGAGGATGTGTCGTCGCTGCTGGCCGAACTCAGGGGCGCTGAAGCATCGGCCGGTGCCGGTGAGCCGGCGACCAACAGCTCCGGCGGGCCGGCCGAACCTTCGCCCGCGCGAATCTTCGCCAGCCCGCTGGCCCGGAAGCTGTTGAAGGAAGCCGGGATCCCGCTCGACGCGGTCGCCGGCACCGGCCCGAACGGCCGCATCGTGCGCAAGGACGTGGAAGCCGCAATCGCGCAGGTGGACAAACCGGCCACCACGATCCCGGAACCTGGTGCCAAGGCGGTCGTCGCCGATGCTGCCTTCGAGGAGATTCCGCACAGCCGGGTCCGCACGGTCATCGCGAGCCGGCTGACGGCGAGCAAGCAGGCCATCCCGCACTTCTACGTCCGCCGGACCGCGCGCATCGACGACCTCTTGACGCTGCGCAAGCAGCTCAACGCCGTGTCACCGGCGAAGATTTCCGTCAACGACCTGGTCATCCGGGCGGTCGCGGTGGCCCACGGGACGGTGCCGGACGCGAACGTGATCTGGACCGACGACGCGATGCGGCGCTACCGGACGGTCGACATCGGGGTGGCGATCGCCTCGGCCCGGGGGCTCGTGACGCCGGTGCTGCGCAACGTCGCCAGCCTGTCGCTGAGCGCGATCTCGGCCCAGGTCAAGGGGTTCGCCCGGCAGGCCGACGAGGGTCGGCTGCCGCAGAAGGACCTTGAGGGCGGCACGATCACGGTGAGCAATCTCGGCATGTACGGGGTCGACGAGTTCGCGGCGATCATCAACCCGCCCCAGGCGGCCATTCTCGCCGTCGGCGCGGGCAAACCCGCGCCGGCGGTCGTGAACGGTCAGCTGACGGTGGCCACCCAGCTGACCCTGGTGTTCTCGGTCGACCACCGGGCCATTGACGGCGCCCTTGCCGCCCAGTGGATGGCGGCGCTGGTCACCGCGCTGGAGGAGCCGCTGCGGCTGGTGGCGTGATCAGAGCGGATCGGTGAGCATGCCCAGACGGTCGGTGAGGCTGATGTTCTCCGCGTAGTCCACGGGGGCCACGACGATGGAGACGCCGTCGTCGTCCAGGGCCTTGCGGAGGGTGGGCAGCAACTCGGCGGCCTGGGTCACGTGGTAGCCGGTGGCGCCGAAACTGGCGGCGTACTGGGTGATCTCGGGATTGCGGAACCGGACGTTGGACACGGTGCCGGTCTCCAGCTTCATCTTCCACTCGATCAGGCCGTAGCCGCTGTCCTCCCACACCAGCACGGTCAGCGGCAGGTGCTCACGCACGGCGGTCTCGATCTCCTGCGAGTGCATGAGGAACGAGCCGTCGCCGGTCACCGCCAGCACCCGGCGGTCAGGTCGGGCCAGATGCACCCCGAGCGCGCCGGGGAGGGCGAAACCCATGGTGGACAAGCCGTTGGAGATCAGGCAGGTGTTGGCGGCGTAGGTCGGGTACAGCCGCGCCATCCACATCTTCACCGCGCCGGTGTCGACCAGCACGATGTCGTCGCGGCCGAGGGCGGACCGAGTGTCGGCCACGATCCGCTGCGGCGACAGGGGAAACCGGTCGTCCCGCTGGCCGCGGGCCAGCTCGTCGGCCACCAGCTCGCGGATCTTGGCCGCCCCGGTGTGGGGCTCCCGCGCCGGCACGGCCTCGCGCAGGGCGTCCAGGGAGGCGCTGATGTCGCCCTCGATGCCCACCGACACCGAGTAGTGCGCGTCCACCTCGGCCGGGAACCGGTGGATGTGGATGATCTGCTTGTCGCCGTCCGGGTTGATCTTGACCGGGTCGAACTCCTGGAGCTCGTAGCCGACGGCGACGATCACGTCGGCCTGGTCGAAGCCGAAGTTGGCGTAGTCGCGGCGCATGAAACCGATGGTGCCCATGGAGTTCGGGTGGTCGTCGGCCAGCACGCCCTTGCCATGGAAGGTGGTCGCGACGGCGGCGCCGGTGTGCTCGGCGAACCGGCCCAGCGCGGCGCTCGCGTGGTTGCGGGCCGCGCCGTGGCCGGCCAGCAGCACCGGGTTGCGGGCCGCCCGCAGGATGGCCGCGGCCCGCTCCACCTGGCTGGCGGACGGGGCCTCCGGATGAACCACGTTGAGCGGCAACGGCTTCAGCTCCGGCGTGGCCGTCTCCACCTCGACGTCCTCGGGCACGGCCAGGTACACCGCGCCGGGCCGCTCGCTCTGCGCCGTCTTGAACGCGCGGCGCAGCATCTCCGGCACCGCCGCGGCCGACGGCACACTGCCGGCGAACTGCGTGATCGGCGCGAACAGGCTCACCAGGTCCACGAACTGGTGCGACTCCTTGTACTCGCGGAACTGGCCGACCTGGGCCGAGATCGCCACCAGCGGCGTCGAGTTGGTGGTCGCGTCGGCCACGCCCAGCTGGAGGTTGATCGCCCCCGGGCCCAGGGTCGCCGACACCACCCCGGCCTTGCCGGTGACCCGGCCGTACATCTCGGCCATGAACGACGCCGCCTGCTCGTGCCGGGTCAGCACGTAGCGGATCGGCGAGGCGTCCAGGGCGTTGGTCAGCCGCATGTTCTCCTCGCCGGGGATGCCGAACACCACCTCGACGCCCTCGGCCAGCAGGCACTCCACGATCAGATCGGCGGCCGTCCGGCCGTCAGGCTGCTGCGACATACCTCAGGCTTACCACTTCCGCGGCGAGCGGACCCGGTGGTGAGCCCCCTTTCACAACCCCGTAAGGGTCAGCGCTACATCTTCTTCCGCATGGACATCGACGTCACTTCGTAGCCACTGCGGCGGTACAGGGCGATCGCCGCCTCGTTGTCCCCGACGACGTTCAGGCCCAGCGCCGTCCGGCCCTCGCGCGCGACGAGCGCCTCCGCGGCCGCGAGGATCGCGGATCCGTACCCGAGACGCCGGTACGGCGGAAAGACATTGATGTCATACAGCCATGCGGCGCTCGCCGTACCCGAAGCCTGGCTCGGGTCCGGGCCGATCCACGCGTTCCCCACCGCCTCGCCGGACTCGTTCTCGGCTGTCAGCAGATGATGACCGACCGTGTCCAGGCCGTCGGGGAGGAACCGCGTGGTGCCACTCCGGACCCGCTCACGCGCGAGGTGTTCCGGCATCACCCGGCTGAGCACACGCACCGACTCGGCCTCGCGATGCTCGGTCGCGGCACCGTACTCCGCCGCCGTCATCTTCCGTAGCGTCACCTGCTGCACGGCCACATCCTCGATCAACCACGTGCGAGGACGCCACTCGGTTTCGAGCCGATGCGGTGCTGCGGTGGATGGAGTGCCTGCTCGTCGTGGCGGTAGGGGTGGTTTTGGAAGGGTGACCGGTTTTTGGGTTGCGGGGGATATGGTGGGTTTTTTGGTTGACTCCGGGTGGATTTTGCGTGGAGCCTCTGGGCGATGGCAATCGAGGCAATCATCGGGCAGGCTGCGCCTGCCTCGATTCGCGGACGAGCGTACGCCATCGCCCCCCTCCACGCAAAATCCACCCTCCGAGGTTAGAGGGAGCGATGGTTGGGTTTGTGGGGTCAGGTTTGCGATTATGCATGAAACCCGGATTCACCCGTTAGTGAATCGAGTTCGATCTTTGAGCGGCGTATTCTGGAGGCATGAAAGAACTCACCCGAGAGTTGGAGAGTAGAGAGCCTTATGGGGCCCTGCTGGATCTGCTCATGGGTGTGGACCTCAACGCTCTGACCGCCGATCAGCAGGTGACGGCGTTCATTGTGGCGCGGAAGATCAAAGCCTTCGCCGATCACGTGCAGCTGTCGATTCTGAGCGGTGTCGAGGACACTGCCGAGCTGGCGATGGCCATCCATGAGCCGGAGCAGTCGGTGGTACGGCAGAAGCGCAGTAGTGAGGTGTTGGACCGGTTGCCTCGGCTGTCGGAGCTGCTACGGCGAGGAGAGCTGGACCTGCGGCGACTGGAGACCGTAGACGAGCGGATCGTCAACCTGCCCAACCCCGCCATGATCGCCGAGGTGGAGGACGCCCTCGTCGAGGTGGCTCCGGGGCTGACCCGCACCCAACTGGCCCGCCGGGCTACCGCGCAGGTCGCGAAGGTCGATCCCACCGGCTACGACCAGCGCCGCCTGAAGGCCAAACAGGACCGTCGGGTCGAGTTCACACCACTCCCGGACGGCATGGCCCAGCTGCGGATCACCCTGACCGCCTTGGATGCCCGCGAGGTCTACGACGTGCTGACTCAGGACGCGCGGGCCCTCGTGAAGGACAACCGGACCACCGATCAGAAGCGGGCCGACGCCTTCGTGGACCGGTTCCTGGGCTATGGGGTGGACCGCAAGGTCAAGGTGCACGTCACCATCTCGCTGGAGACCCTGATGGGCCTGACCGAAGACCCCGGTCTGCTGGACGGATACGGCCCGATCGCCGCCGACTCTGCCCGCGAGCTGTCCATGCACGCCCCTTGGCGCGGACTCCTCCTCGACAAGTACCGTCGGGCTTCCGAACTGAGCACCGATACCTACCGCCCCACCGCCCGCATCAAGGAATTCGCCGAACTTAATGCAGGTGGAGTCTGCTCCGCCCCTGGCTGCACCACGCCCATCCAAGAGTTGGACCACACCGTTCCCTGGCCCGCCGGTGACACCACCGCTACCCAACTCAAGGGCTACTGCGCCCATCACCACCACCTCAAACACGGCAACCACACAGTCACCCTGGATTCCGACAGCACCCTCCACTGGGTCACCCCACTAGGCCGCCACTACACCACTCAACCCCACCAATACTGACCACCCGATCCACCCGTTCCTTGACAACTCCACAGCGAAACCAGCCCAGCCCACCCAAGAACCCGCAACAACTCGAATCGGAGGGTGGATTTTGCGCGGAGGGGGGCGATGGCATTCGCTGATCCGCGAATCGAGGCAGGCGGAGCCTGCCCGATGACGCCTCGATACGCCATCGCCCAGAGGCTCCGCGCAAAATCCACCCGGAGCCACCTGAAATCCGCTACCCACCTGACCCAAGCAAACGAGCCTGCCTCCCCCACCGGCCCGCAACCCACCACGGCCCCCGAGCCGCTACCGAATGTCCCGCCCCTTCCACAGATCGCCACCACGCACCGAGCGCCACGCGGAGTCCAGCATCAGCACGCCGAACGTGACGTTGGCGGCCGGGGCCAGCACCGAGGTGGTGGCGGACTGGTGGCTGGCCTGCATGTACGAGCGGTGGGCGGCGGACTGGGCGGCCCAGGCGGCGAGACCGGCCAAGCGGACGAAGCCCTTGCCCCGCAAGGACATCAACACCGGGGCGAGGCCGTAGGCGAGGTGCAGCAGGCCGCCGAGGCCCAGCGCGGCGGCCCCGGCGGCGAGGCCGCCGACCATGGCCCCGCCGGCGACAATGCTCTTGCGCTGGGACCGCCAGACCGCGCCGAACGAGTCCAGGCCGGACGAGGTGATCGAGTCCATGCCGTCCACGAGCCGGGTGCGGCCGCCGCTGTCCCGCACGGCGGTGGCGAACGCGACGTCGTCGGCTCGTTCGCCGGACAGCGCTTCCCAGCCGCCGGCCTGGTCGTAGGCGGCCCGGCTGACCAGGATGCAGTGCCCGATGCCGACGGCCTTGCCCCGGCTGCCGTCCGGCGACGCGCTGTCGAACAGCAGCACGTTGGTCGGGGCCAGCAGCAGCCACCAGCCGCTGTTGGGCACGATCGCCCGGCCCGGCGTGGTGATCAGGTCGGCGTTGTCCCGGGCCGCCGCGGCCAGCAGCTTGCCGACCAGGTCGGGGGCGGACTCGGTGTCGGAGTCGACGAACAGCAGCCAGTCGCCGGTGGTCTCGGCGACGCCCCGGAACATGGCGTGCACCTTGCCGGCCCAGCCCGGCGGCGGCCCGTCGGTGCGGACCAGCCGCACTCGCGGATCGTCGTCCACGTGCTGCTGCACGATTTCCGCGGTCCGGTCGGTCGAGGCGTCGTCGACCACCACGATCTCCAGGTCGGCGTGCCGCTGGGTACGCAGCGAGGCCAGACAGCCGTCGATGGTGGACTCCTCGTCGCGCACCGGGATCACGACGCTGACCCTGCCCTTGTCCAGCGGGGTGTCCGGCAGCGGCTGAACCGTCCGCCAGGTCGCCACCGTGCGCGCCGAGCGGAACACCGAGACCGCCGCCAACGCCGCCGAACCGAGAATCGCCCCCTTGCCCATGCCCTCCAGGCTGCCACAGTCGTCAGAGCTGGGTGAGGCCGCCGTCCACGGCGATCTCCGCGCCCGTCATGTACGTCGACCCCGATCCGGCCAGGAACAACGCCGGCGCGGCCGCCTCGGCCAGGTCGGCGACCCGCCCCATCGGGACGTTCGATGCGGCCCACTCGTGCAGCATCGGGTGCTCGGTCATCGGCGTGGCCAATGCCCCGTAGCTGATGGTGTTGACCCGGATCCGACGGCGCAGGAACTGGAGCCGCCGGTGATCACGGCGGTCCTGCCCTTGAGCGCGTCCATGTCAGCGACCTCCGGTCCGCACGAGGTCGAGCAGCGCCTTGGGCCCGTCCGGGTTGAGCACCAGGTTCTCGTACGTCGTCGTGGCCGTCGCGATTGGATCCATTCGGGCCAGCATCGACTTCTCGTAGGCGGCGATCGCCGCGTCGGTGTCCGCGTGCTCGGCGAGCGCTCGCCCCAGCTCCAGGGCATCGAGCAGCGCCATGTTCACGCCCTGTCCGGAGTACGGCGGCATGATGTGCGCGGCGTCGCCGATCAACGTGACACCGGAGTGCTCGCGCCAGGTCTGACGGGCCGGCACCACATACAGCGGCCACCACACGAAGTGCCTCTCGACCTCGTCCAGGACTCCGCGCATTCGGGGCGACCAGTCGGCCAGCTCCCGGTCCAGTTCGGTGCGGATGAACGCCGGATCGTGCAGCACGGTGCCGATCGCCCGGCGCGGGTCCTCGGCCCGGCGCTGCGCGTAGTACACCTGGATCGAGCCGTCTCCGTTGCGCTGCATGAGAAACGCTTGATCGGGCGCGAAGGCGAGGCCGGCGCCTTCACCGACGAGTTCGGCGGCGTAGGAGTCGAGCCGTGGCTTGGCGATCTCGCCGGCGATCAGCGTCACCCCGGTGTAGGCCGGCGGCACGTCGGTGACCAGCGGGCGGGTGCGGGAGTTGATGCCGTCCGCACCGACCACCAGGTCGGCGTCGACGTGCTGGCCGTCGGAAAACGTTATCCGCCAACGGTTTCCTGTCTGGGTGACGGAGACGACGTCACGGTTCCAGCGCACGGTGCCGGCGGGCAGCGACTCCAGCAGCATCGTGCGCAGCTCCAGGCGGTCGATCTCCGGCCGTGCCTCGCCCTCGTCCTCGGCGTCGGTCGCCAGCAGGAGCTGGCCGTGCTGGTCGAAGTAGTTGGTGTGCTGGCCCTGGGGCCGCGCGAGCCGGTCGAACTCCTCGGTCAGCCCGCAGGCGGTGATCGCCCGCAGACCGCTGTCCGCGCCCAGATCCAGCGAACCGCCCTGGGTGCGGGCGTGCTGGTCGGCGTCCCGCTCGTAGACGGCGCACTCGACGCCGCCCAGGTGCAGCAGCCGCGCGAGGGCCAGGCCGGCCGGGCCGGCGCCCAGGATCGCGATGTCGGACACGGTGTCCTCCTCCCGTTGGGTAACTCGCTAGAAAAGGTAAGTCGCTTACCTTCGTGCGTCAAGGAGGTATGATCTCGGTCATGGAGTCGCTGCGCGAACGGAAGAAGGCGATCACCCGGCGGGCCATCCGGGACGCCGCCGAGCGGCTGTTCGCCGAGCGCGGCTACGACGAGGTGACCGTGGCCGAGATCGCCGACGCCGCCAACGTCTCGGTGAAGACGCTGTTCGTCTACTTCCGGTCCAAAGAGGACCTGGTGTTCGCCGACACCGAGCTGCTGGACCGGCTGATCGCCGCGCTGGCCGCCCGGCCCGCCGACGTCAGCCACGCCTGGGTCTTCGTCGACGTGCTGGCCGAGGCCGCCGGCGACGGCACCGGCCTGGTGAGCTACCACCGCGCCTACGGCGAGTCGCCCGCGCTGCGCTCCGGCCTGCTGCGGATGTGGGCCGAGTTCGAGGACCGCGTCGTCGAACAGCTCGCCGCCGAGTCCGGCGGGCCCGCGACCCCGGCCATGCGGCTGCACGCCATCCAGCTCGTCGGGATCGTGCGCACGACGACGTCCCCGGAGCTCCGCGCCAACCCCGACGGCCTGGCCGACTGGCTCCGGGAGGCGCCGTCCCTGGTCGAAGGCTAGGGGTTTGCCCGATGCTAGGGGGCGGCCCGGCGTTCCAGAATCGCCGCGTGCGCATGCCGTCTCCGACGATCACCTCGGCCGCGATGGACTTTCGCGGCCTGGCCGGTTTGCTGTCGCGGCACCTCTACCACGACCCGGACGTCTACCTCCGGGACCTGCTCCAGAGCGCCGTCGACGCGATCGCCGCGCGTCGACGGCTGGAGCCCGGCCTGTCCGGGGTTGTGTCGATCGAGGTGGTCGAACCCGGCGAGCTCGTGATCACCGACAACGGCATCGGCCTGACCGGTGCCGAGCTGGTCGAGCTCCTGGCCAATGTCGGCGGCGATTCGGGGCAGTACGAAATGGTGCGACGGCGTCCAGTCCGCTTCGAGCGGGATGAGTCGTCCCGGCATCGGGACCATGTCGGCCAGTTCGGCGTCGGGCTGCTCGCGTGCTTCCTGGTCGCCGACGAGGTCACCGTGCTCACTCGGTCCGCGAAGGATCCGGAAGCGCTCCGGTGGCATGGGCTTGGTGACGGCACCTATGAGATCAGCCCGGCGGAGAGTTCTCTCCCGATAGGCACTCGGGTACACCTGCGGGCCCGGGCTGGCGTCTCGTTCGGCCATGTGTCGCGATCGGCCCGTCGCTACGGCGGCCTGCTGCCGGTGCCGGTCCGGATGGGGTCGACGCAGGTCAACGATGAGCCGCCGCCATGGGAGCTGCCGGCGCTGACCATGGACCGGCAGCGGGAGAACGCCCTCGGGTACGCCCGCCGGGTGCTGGACCTGGATCCATTGGACGCGATCCCGCTGCATGCCGACGGCGTCCGCGGAGTGGCGTTCGTGCTGCCACACGAGTCGAGCCCGCACCGCGACCGGGTGTGCCTGCGGCGTATGTTGCTTTCCGAGTCGGCTGAGCGATTGCTGCCGGATTGGGCGGTTTTCGTGCGCTGCGTGATCGACGCCGACGATCTGCTCCCCAACGTGGCCCGGGACGGCTTCGTCGAGGACGAGCGGCTGGCGGCCGTCCGTGAGCAGCTGGGCCGATGCATCCGGGACCACCTCGTGGACCTGGCCCGGATGTGGCCCTCGCGCCTGGCCGGCATCGCCGCCCTGCATCGCCCCGCCCTCGCGGCTCTGGCCGCGAACGACGGTGAATGCCGGCGGTTGTTCGACGAGATGGAATGACCGGCACTTCCCGCGCCTACTTGATACGGCAGACGGGGGCACCGCCGTAGGAGTGAACGACGCTGAGTGGCACTGGGGCCGGACCATGCCCCTTGAGCCGTTGGTGCGACTCGGCCGTCTGGATGACACATGCTCGGGGAGCGGCGACTCGCGGCCGCGGCGTGGCCGGCGTGGTCGCGCCGCCGATGGCCTGCGGGAATCGGCTTTTCGTTGGCAGACAACACCACCGTCCGAGCTGGACGATCGGCGGCAGCGGATTTCCCTTTCTGAGCAACGATCATCCGATGGCGCACGTCCGGGTTATCGGGCATCACCCGCACGGAGCAACGAGTTCTACGCAGCGCATGTCCACAACGGAGCAGCGGCACACCACCCTGTTGAGGGACTGTGTTGGTCCGGAAAGCCGGTGCTAGCCTCGGCTGGGCCGGCCGGCCACCGCGTTTCCCCGCGTTCGTCGCCACCAGCGACGCCGGGAAGTCCTTATCTGCCACCGATTATCGATGGCGCACGTCCGCACGGTTGAAGGAGTTCGCGCATGACGACAACCCACCGCGCACGGCCGGTCCTCCGCAGCGACTACCAGCGTTCGGTCGCTGAGTACTGGAACAACGAGAAGGACCCGGTCAACCTGCGGCTCGGTGATGTCGACGGCCTCTACCACCACCACTACGGGCTCGGCGCCTACGACCCGGCCGTGCTGGACGGTCCGGACGAGGCCGTCATCGCGGAGATGCACCGCCTGGAGACAGCGCAGGCCGAGGTCCTGCTGGACCACCTCGGCGACGTCGGTCCCGAGGACGCGGTGCTGGACGCCGGCTGCGGTCGCGGCGGCACCAGCATCATGGCCAACCAGCGGTTCGGCTGCTACGCGGACGGCATCACCATTTCCGAGACGCAGATGCAGTTCGCCAACGAGCAGGCCCGCCGCCGCGGCGTCTCGGACAAGGTGCGCTACCACTTCCGGAACATGCTCGACACCGGCTTCGAGGACGCGAGCCGCAAGGCGATCTGGAACAACGAGAGCACCATGTACGTCGACCTGCACCAGCTGTTCGCCGAGCACTCGCGGCAGCTGGAGATCGGCGGCCGCTACGTGACGATCACCGGATGCTACAACGACGTCACCGGCGGCCGGTCCAAGGCGGTCAGCCAGATCGACCAGCACTACACCTGCAACATCCACCCGCGCAGCGAGTACTTCAAGGCCATGGCGGCCAACAAGCTCACGCCGATCGCGGTGGTCGACCTGACCGCCGACACCATCCCCTACTGGGAACTGCGCGAGCGCTCCTCGGTCGCCACCGGCATCGAGGGCCCGTTCCTGCAGGCCTACCGGGAGGGCAGCTTCCACTACCTGCTCATCGCCGCCGACCGAATCGCCTAGCCGGCAACGCTTTCCCCGAGGCCCGCGTCCACCGAGGACGCGGGCCTCCGCGGCGTTCCGCCGAGATCGACGCCCCCCAAGATCAAGGCTCCGATCCTCTCGTTCAACGTCATGAAGGACCCCTTCACGACGTTGAACGAGAGGAAGGGGCCCTTCATGACAGAAGCAGGGGCCCCGCACCTGGAAACGGTGCGGGGCCCGGGGTTCGTCCGATCAGGACTGCTCTTGCGTGTGGTAGCGCGGGCTGGTGGCGTGCCACTCGCGGCTGCCCCCGCACCAGGCCCAGGTGTCGGCCAGGAAGCGTTGCAGCATCGGGGTTCCCTCGAGGTACATCGCGGCGGCCTCGGTGACGAAGCCGCGCATGAGCTCGTTGTGGATCTCGACGGTGCGCTTGACGGCCTGCGGCCGGGACAGGCCCTCCTCCTCCATCAGCGCGATGGGCAGGCTGATGTCGTCGTCGGCTTCCTTGTCCATCGAGTGCAGGTCGTTGAGCAGCACGGCGGCCGTGCCGGCCATGGTGAAGGCCCGGCGCAGGCGGGGGTGGTAGAACTCCTGGGCCGGCAGCTCGTAGCCGGCGACGGCGTCGACCAGGATCATCGGCGGCAGATAGCTGTTGTGGTAGCGGTGCATGTAGTACTCCCACACCGCGGGCCGCTTGCCGGTTTGGCGCCAGCTGGCGTTCTGGTCCAGGGCCTGGAACAGAATGGCCATCTGGTGCTGGAAACGGCCCATCTGAGCGGTGCTGGTGTACTTGGCCAGGTGTTCCATGCCGGTGCGGAAGGCCAGCGCGATGGGCTCTTCCTTGATGAAGCGGTCGAGCTCATGGCGGTAGCGCTGCGGCATCGTCACGGGATCGACGACACCGTACAGGACGCCGAGGCGGGCAGCGGCCAGCGTGGGATCCGCGCCCATCTCCTCCTCGTCCAGGTAGTAGTCGTCGGCCGCCCATTCGGCGACGACCACCTTGGCGGCGGCCAGCAGCGGGTCCGGGTCGTCGGTGCCGGGGTGGGTGAGCATGATCAGCCGGCCGAAGCCGCAGGACCGCAGGTGGTCCAGCCGGCCGTCGTAGATGCCGACCTCGCCGGCCCACTCCACCATGCGCTCGTTGACTTCCTCGCCGAGCGCCGGATTGTCCCGCACCGGGCCGGGGCAGAACAGCTCCGGCACCTCGTCGGAGTCGTCGTCGACGGCCGGTTCCGGCGGCAGCGGCGCGGGCTCGGCCGGCCGATCGGCCAGCAGCAGTGGCAACCGGGCCGCGGACATGCCCAGCGTGGAGGGTTGCTCGGTGAGGAACAGCAGGCTGGGGGCCGGGCGCTCCGGTTCGCCGCCGAGCAGCGACGACAGCTCCACCGACGGCGCCGCCCGCATGTCGGCCAGCACCGCCGCCGCCAGCTCCGCTGGGTCTCCGGACACGCTCGGGGCAAGAAGCCGAGACATCAGGGACATGCGGCCAGTAAGCCACAAACCACGGCGCTGGAACGGAAAGTCCACTCGGATGTGCTACGGGTCGGGTGGCTGGATACCGCCAGAAGTGCGGTGCTTCAAGGAAATTCAGCGCCCCAGCTGCTTCACAGCGATGGCGGTCGCCTCGGCGATTGTGGCACGACCAGCGGTGGACTTGGGATCGGTCGGCACGGTGAACGCGGTGACGACCAGGGGAGCGCCAGTGGGCGGCCAGACCACGGCGACGTCGTTGACCTCGCCCTGCGCGCCACTGCCGGATTTGTCGGCTGCCGCCCAGTTCTTGGGCACCCCGGCCCGGACCAGGTCCAGACCGGTGGTGGCCGACTTCATCCAGTTCACGAGCAGGTCGCGGCCGGCGCTGTCAAGACCGTCACCCAATGTCACTTTCCGCAGGTCGGCGGCGAAATACGCCGGGATGGTGGTGTCCCGCTCGTCGCCGGGCGCGCCGACGTTGACATCGGGCTCCACCCGGTCCAGGTGGGTCATGGTCTCACCCAGGTCGTGGACGAAGGCCGTGACCGCGGGCGGGCCGCCGAGCAGACCGATCAGCAGGTTGACGGCCGTGTTGTCGCTGACCCGCAGCGCCGCGTCGCACAGGGCCGACACCGTCATGCCGTCGGCGACGTGCTGCGAGGTGATCGGCGCGTAGGACAGGACCTGGGACTGGTCGTAGTGGATGACCCGGTCGAGCAGACCGGGCTGTTGCTGGCGCAGCCGGAGAATCGCGCCGACGGCGAGCACCTTGTGCGTGGAGCACATGAGGAACCGCTCGGCGGCGCGATACTGCACGGTCTTGCCGGTGCCGGTGTCGAGCGCGTAGAACCCGAGCCGGCCGCCGAACTTCCGTTCCAGGGCGACGAAATCCGCGTCGGGAGTCGTCGACAGCGTCAAGGCCGTCCCCGGCTCGCTCGCCGGCTTGGCGGCACAGCCGGCGAGCGCGGCGGCGAGCCCGGTGAACAGCAGAGTGCGGCGCGGCAACGGCATGTGTGAACCCCCAGGGTGTGTATCTGAGGGTCACACTACCCGTGGCGAGTCAGGCGACGCCGTGCACCGTGACGCTGCCCAGGCCGGCGACCTCGACCCTGACCACCGACTTTCCGAACGGCACGGCCGCAGTCGCGGCGCCGGCCAGGATGACATGTCCGGCCTTCAAGGGAAATCCCTCACGAGCGGCGATGCCGGCCAGCTGCCGCAGCGCCCGGAACGGATGCCCGAGAATGGCGGCGGTTGAGCCGAACTGCGCGTCCCGACCGTTCACGCTGAGCCGCACGGCGAGGTTGCCGATGTCGCCGATCGGCTGCCAGCCGCCGAGCGCGAACAAACCGCCGGAGGTGTTGTCGGCGATCACGTCGGCCAGGTTGAACTTGAAGTCCCGGTAGCGGGAATCGATGACCTCGACCGCCGGCGCGACGGCGTCCACCGCGGACACGATGTCCGACAACGGGTCCGTGGGATCCACGTCCCGCCCGAGCCGGAAGATGATCTCCGGCTCGACCCGGGGGTGCACCAGCGTGGACAGCCGCACCTCGCCGCCGTCCTCGACCCGCATGGCGTCGGTCAGCTGGCCGACGATGATGTCGGAGACGCCCATCTGCACCATCTTCGCCCGGCTGGTGAAGCCGAGCTTGGTGCCGACCAGGCGCTCCCCGGCGGCGAAGCGCTGCTCCAGCACGGCATGCTGGATGGCGTAGGCCTCGGCGATGGTGATGCCCGCCGGCAGTTGGGGAGTGGCCTCGGCCTTGCGCTGGGCCTCGTGCAGCCGCGTTGCCAGGGTCGTCACGACGCCGCCTTGCCGGCGAGATCGAGCGCGACGTCCACGATCATGTCCTCCTGCCCGCCGACCATCCGGCGCCGGCCCAGCTCCACCAAAATCTCCCGGGTGTCCAGACCGTACCGTTCGGCCGCCCGCTCGGCGTGCAGCAGGAAACTGGAGTACACACCGGCATAGCCCAGCGTCAGCGTCTCCCGGTCGACGCGGACGGGCCGGTTCTGCAACGGTCGCACCAGATCCTCGGCGGCGTCCTGAAGTGCGAACAGGTCGCAACCATGGTGCCAGCCAAGCAGATCCGCGACGGCGATGAACGCCTCGGCCGGGCAGTTGCCGGCCCCCGCGCCCTGACCGGCCAGCGCGACGTCCACCCGGTACACACCGTGCTCGACGGCGGTCACGCTGTTGGCCACCGACAGCGACAGGTTCTCGTGCGCGTGGATGCCGATCTGCGTTGCCGGTTCCAGGATTTCGCCGTAGGCGTCGACCCGCTCGGCGACGTCCCGCATGGTCAGCCGGCCGCCGGAGTCGGTGACGTAGACGCAGTGGGCGCCGTGGGACTCCATCAGCTTGGCCTGCTCGGCCAGCTTCTTCGGTTCGTTGAGGTGGCTCATCATCAGGAAGCCGGCGACGTCCATGCCGTTGTCCCGGGCCCAGCCGATGTGCTGCGCGGAGATGTCGGCCTCGGTGCAGTGGGTGGCGATCCGCACGCTGGTCACGCCGAGATCCTTGGCGTGCTTGAGGTCTTCGATGGTGCCGATGCCCGGCAGCAGCAGCGTGGTCAGCTTGGCGTTGGTCACCGACTCGGCGGCGGCGGTGATCCACTCGTTGTCGGTGTGGGCGCCGAAGCCGTAGTTGGCGCTGGAACCGCCGAGGCCGTCGCCGTGGGCCACCTCGATGGCGGCCACGCCGGCGGCGTCCAGCGCGGTGACGATCTCCCGCACCTGCGCGACGGAGTAGTTGTGCGCCATGGCGTGCATGCCGTCGCGAAGGGTCACGTCCTGAACGTAGATCTCGGTCATGCGATGCTCCCCACCGCGGGCTCGGTCAGCCAGCCCCGCAGCTCGGCGATGCGCTCGCCGGTCCGCAGCGCGGCCGAGGTCATGATGTCGAGGTTGCCGGCGTAGGCGGGCAGGTAGTGGCCGGCCCCGGTGACCTCCAGGAAGGTCGAGACCTTGACGCCGTCGAACGCGCCACCCAGGGCCGGCAGGTACGGCACGGAGACCGGGTCGAACTGCACGTCCTGCTTGAGCCGGTAGCCGGGCACGTACTGCCGCACCTCGGCGACCATGCGGTCGATCGACTCGGCGATGGCGTCGTTGTGGTCGGCCGACTCCACCAGGCAGTAGACGGTGTCCCGCATGACCAGCGGCGGTTCGGCCGGGTTCAGCACGATGATCGCCTTGCCACGGGCCGCGCCGCCGACCGACTGGATGGCCGCCGACGTGGTCTCGGTGAACTCGTCGATGTTGGCCCGGGTGCCGGGGCCGGCCGACCTGGACGAGATGGAGGCGACGATTTCCGCGTAGGCCACCGGCGTGGTGCGGGAAACCGCGGCGACGACGGGAATTGTGGCCTGGCCGCCGCAGGTGACCATGTTGACGTTGTCGGCGGCCAGGTGCTCGTCCAGGTTCACCGACGGCACCACGTACGGGCCGATCGCCGCCGGAGTCAGGTCCACCATCAGTTTGCCGTGCGCGGCCGCGACTTCCGCGTTGTGCCGGTGCGCGCCGGCCGAGGTGGCGTCGAAGACGATGCGCGCCTCGGCGAACTCCGGCAGCTCGACCAGACCGTCCACACCGGACGCCGTGGTGGCCACGCCGAGCCGCCGGGCCCGGGCCAGGCCGTCGGAACCCGGGTCGATGCCGGCCATGGCGGCCACGTGCAGGCCGGTCGACAGCCGCTTGATCTTGAACATCATGTCGGTGCCGATGTTGCCGGAACCGATCACCACCGCTCCCGCGGTCATCACGCACCTCCGTCGTCGGTGAACACGGCTTGGACCTTGCCCAGACCGTCCAGGCGGGCGGTGAAGACCCCCGGGGCGGTGACCTTGACCATGGGGCCCAGCGCGCCGGACAGCACCACCTCGCCGGCCCGCAGCGGTGCGCCGCGCCGGGCCACTTCCCGGGCCAGCCAGGCGACCGCGACGATCGGGTTGGCCATGCAGGCGGCCCCCGAGCCGACCGAGACCGGCTCGCCGTCGTGTTCCACGACCATGCCGACCTGGGCGAGGTCGAGGCCGTTGAGGGAGAACGGGGTGCAGCCGAGGGTGTAGAGCCCGCTGGACGCGTTGTCGGCCACCGTGTCGGTGATGCGGATGTCCCAACCGTCCACTCGGGAGTCCACGATCTCGATGGCCGCGACGACGAAGTCGGTGGCCCGGATGACATCCGTGACCGACGCGTCCGACAGATCGATGTCGCGGCCGAGAACGAAGGCGATCTCCGCTTCGACCCGCGGCTGGAGCAGGCGGCCGAGCGGGACCGCTTCGCCGGTGGCGTAGCCCATGTCCGCGAACAGCGTGCCGAAGTCCGGCTGGTAGACGCCGAACTGGCTGCGGACCGAGTCTGAGGTGAGGCCGATCTTGCGGCCCACGACGCGGGTCGTGGCGGCCCGCTGGGCCGTGAGCAGCTCCTGCACGGCGTAGGCGGCGTCGATGTCGTGCTCGCCGATGAGGTCGCGGACCGGGGCACACGGCTGGCCCGTCTCCGCCGCCCGCTTCAGGCGGTCGGCCGCTCGCTGGATCTGGGGGTTCACGAGGTCGACGATGGCGGTCGCACGTGGCACCATGCCAGCTATGCGTTCCACTCAGCGAGACGACGGTCAGAACTCGGTGCTGGGCCGGACGGTTTCCCTGCTGTCGGCCTTCCGTCCGGACGACGACCGGTGCGTGACGCTGTCCGAACTGGCCCGGCGCTCGGGGGTGGCCAAGCCGACCGCGCACCGGCTGGCCATGCAGCTGGTGGAGCTGGGCATGCTGGAGCCGGGGGAGGGCGGGCTCAGGTTGGGGCTGCGGGTGTTCGAGCTGGGGCAGCTGGTGCCGCGGCAGCGGGGTCTGCGGGACGCGGCGCGGCCGTACCTGGAGGACCTGCACCGGGCGTCGGGGGAGACCGTGCACCTCGCCGTGCTGGAAGCGCCGGATGTCGTGTACCTCGACAAGCTCACCAGCCGCGCCGCCCCGGCCGTGCCGTCCCGTATCGGCGGCCGGATGCCCGCCCACGCCACTGCCGTAGGCAAGGCGCTGCTGGCCCATGCCACCGAGGAAGTGCGGGAAATCGTGCTGTCACGGCCGTTGGAGCGCATCACGCCCCGGACCGTGGTTATGCGCGGGGTGTTGATGCGGGAACTCCGGAGGGTGCGAACCGAAGGCGTGGCGCACGAGTACGAGGAATCGGCCAACGGCGTGGTGTGCGCGGCCTGCCCCGTGGTGGACGGGCAGGGCCGGGCGATCGCCGCGGTGTCGGTGCAGGGCTGGGTGAACCGGATGCAGATCGACCGGGTGGTGCCGGCGCTGCGAACCACGGCGTTGATGCTGTCACGGCAGTGGGGGTGAGATGCTCAGGAGGGCATGCGCAGCACCGGCTTGAGGACCTCGCCGGTCTCAGCGGCGGCGAGCGCGTCACTGATCCGTTCGAGCGGGAAGTAGGTCACGAGTTCGTCGAAGGCGAACCGGTGCTGGCGGTACAGGTCGAGCAACGTGGGGATCAGCGTCGAGCTCCGGCCTTCGCCACCGAGGATGCCGACGACCCGTTTGCCCCACAGGGTGCTGAGGTGGTCCAGTTCGAGCCGCGCGTCGGCGGGTGCGCCGCCGATGAGGGCGCAGACACCCCGCATGCCGACGGAGTCCACGGCTTGTCGGCACACGGCGATGACTCCGGTGCACTCCAGGCTGAAATCAGCGGGCCCGGCGCAGACCTCGTGCACCGCGGCGACGGGGTCGGTCTCGCCGGCGTCGATGACGTCGGTGGCGCCTAACCTGCGCGCGAGGGTGAGCCGCGACGGGTGTCGGTCC
This sequence comes from Kutzneria sp. CA-103260, assembly GCF_018263855.1. Classification (GTDB taxonomy): domain Bacteria; phylum Actinomycetota; class Actinomycetes; order Mycobacteriales; family Pseudonocardiaceae; genus Kutzneria. The sequence continues at coordinate 1,366,190 of NZ_CP073318.1, forward strand.
ACGGCGATGATCCTGGTGGCGCCGCTGTTGCGGGCGGCCATGACGGCGGCCAGCCCGACCGGGCCGACACCGTAGACGACGAGGCTGGCGCCGCTGTGCGGGCGCAGCACGTTGAGCACGGCCCCGGCACCCGTGGAGAGCCCGCATGCCAACGGTCCGAGCAATTCCAGTGGCAGATCGGGATCGACGGTCACGAGGCCTCGGTAGGGCACCACAGCGTGCGTGGCGAACGACGACTGCCCGAAGAAGTGGCTCGACAACGGTGTGCCGTCGGGCATGCGCAGCGCGGTGGAACCGTCCGCACGACCACCGCCGACGAGAAGTTCCTTCAACCGCAGGCAATAGCGAGGCTGGCCGTCGAGACAGTTCGGGCATTCACCACACCACGGCCAGCCCAGCACGACGTGATCCCCCTCGCGGACACCAACCACACCGGACCCGACGGCGGCCACCACACCCGCCCCCTCGTGCCCGAGCACGCCGGGCAGCGGGAACGGGAGGTCGCCGTGCCGCGTGATGGAATCGGTGTGGCAGATTCCGGTCGCGACCACGCGGACCAGCACCTCGCCGGGCCGGGGATCGTCCAGCAGCACCTCCCTCAGTGCGAACGGTCCGTGCCGCTGCTCGACAACGGCGGCCGTGATCTTCATGTCATCGCCTCCAGCACGTCCTCGACGCCGGCGGCGATGGACAGCGCCCGCTCGGCCAGGTCGGTGGGCACGTCGGGATACTCGGGGTTGATCCGCACCAGTCGGGTGGTCGGCGAGTGGCGGGTGATGGTCTCGGTGGGCCGGCGGATCACGGTCGGAGTGTTCATGCCCGCGCCGATCTCGATGACCAGCAGCCGGGACGGGGTGTCCAGCCACCGGCTCAGGCGCCGCGCGGTCGGGACGTAGTGGTCGTCGATGAACTCCGGTCCCTTGTGCACGTTGAGGAACACGTCGCCGCCGCAGTGGGGACAGTGCGGCACGGCTTCGTCCAGGACGGTGCCGGTGCCCGGGTCGTAACTGGCCAGCGCGGTGTCGATGATCGGTCGGCTCTCCCAGGTACTGCCGGTGCACGGGATCTCGCACTGGTAGCGGGCGTAGTCCCCCTGCGGGGTCCACACCCGGTCCGGCGCGAAACCGTTTCGCTCGAACAGTCCGTCCACATTGGACGTGACAACGAAGTGATCCCGGTCGCCGACGAGCTCGCGCAGCCGCTGGTAGACCGGGTTGGGGCCGGGACCGAACCGGATGTCGTCGACGTGGACGGCCCAGTATCCCCACAGCAGTTGTGGCGGCAGCGGCAGTCCGATCAGCTGGTACCGGGCCCGGAGGCCCTGGCGGTACAGGGCAGGGAACAGCTCGGCGAACCGGCGGGTGTCGGTGTAGTCGTAGCCGGCTGCCGCCGACAGCCCCGCGCCGGCGGCGACGAGCACGCGATCGGCCTCGTCGAGCCACCGGCGGAAGGTGCGGATCGTCAGGTCCATGTCGTCAACTGCTCCAGGTACGCGGCGAGGTCGTCGGCGCCGAACGTGGTGAACACGACGCGGTCGAATCGACCAGGATGCCGACTCAACCAGCCCTCCACTGTGGACAGTGCGATCCCCGCGGCGGGTGTCTTGGGGAATCCGAAGACACCGGTGCTGACGCCGCAGAACGCGATCGTGCGGATCTGGTCCACCTCGGCCGCCAGGTCCAGGCAGGCCCGATAGGAGTCGGCCAACGCCCGCCGGTCGGCCAGATGGACCGGCCCGGTCACGATCGGACCCACTGTATGGAGGACGTAGCGTGCGGGCAGGTGGTAGCCCCGGGTGATCTTGGCGGTGCCGGTCGGCTCGGGCGCGCCCTGGGCGGCCATGATCGTGTTGCAGTCCTCGCGCAGCCGGGGGCCGGCGGCGCTGTGGATGGCGTTGTCGACACAGTGGTGCCTCGGCAGGAAACAGCCCAGCAGGGCGCTGTTGGCGGCGTTGACGATCGCGTCGGCGGCCAGCGTGGTGATGTCGCCTCGCCACACCGACGTGTGATCCGCGGCCGGGTAGGTCGTGTCCAGCCGAACACTGGCGATCGTGGGCAGGGTCAGCGGGTCCGTCCAGGCCCGCCGGGAGTTTCCCGCGGCCAGCAATACGTCCACGGCGGCGGCGACCTCCGGCTCCATCGGACCGGGCGCGCGACGGGGCAGCACGTCCCGCAGCGTCTCCCCGGTCTGGCCGCCGAGCAGCCGCGCCGCGTCCTGGACGAGCCGGTCCGGCGGGGCAGCCGCCCCGGTCGGTCGGAACGGCTCGTCCAGTGCGATCGCCTCGCGGTACGCGCTCAGCAGCAACGCGTGCAGGGTGTCCATCAGCTCAGAAGATGCCGTTGCGGTGCGGCAACTCGGCGGGGATCGGCGCGATGACGTCCCAGTGCTCGACGATGCGGCCGTCGGCCACCCGGAACAGATCCCAGTACGCCACCGGTTCGCCGAACTCGCCCTCGGACTGGAGCAGCACCAGGTCGCCGTCGGCGATCATCCGGTGCACGGTCTTGTAGACCAGGTTCTTGCCCTGCTCGGCCCACTTCGCGGCGGCGGCGCCGAAGCCGTCGATCCCGTCGGCGGCCTCGGGGTTGTGCTGGTGGTACGTCTCGGTCGAGATGTAGTCGGGGATCACGGAGTAGTCGGCGTCCTGGAGGATCCGCCGGGCGAACTCGGCGACCAGGGCGCGGCTGGCCTCGGTGTCCGCCGTGGCCAGGGGGTCGACCGGCCCGTCGGTCTGCGACCGGCCGCTGGCCGTGGTGGCCACCACCGGCGTGAGGCCGTCCCAGTGCTCGGCCAGCTTGCCGTTCTCGACGCGGAACAGGTCGAACGCCACCAAGGGGGTGGGCCCGAAGCCGTGGTAGACGCCGTGCAGCGCGACCAGGTCGCCGTCGGCGACGACCCGCGCGAGTTCGTAGCGGAAGCCGTCCGGCAGGTTGGCGACCAGACCGCGCAGCGCCTCGGGACCGTCGGCGGCCAGCGAGCTGTGCTGCCGGTAGTCCGGCGCCACCCAGCGATCCACCGCCGACGGGTCGCGGTCGCCGAACAGCTCACCGGCGGCCTTGAGCACGAGTTCCTTGTTGTTCATCACGTGTCCGCTTCTCACGGTCGGCGGGCCCGGCGCCCGCCGTCGACCGCTTCACGATCTCCCGCGGGCGGCGCCGGCACGAGGTAGGATCGGGAACCGCTATGGTCAGAAGTGGACAGGACCGACCTCTGGTCGAGTTCGGCTTCAGTAATCCGGACCGGCCACGGCTCGGCGTCGAGTTGGTGGACTACTCGCTGCTGAGCAGTCGCTTGCCGCCGGAAACGCTGGCCGCGGTGCATCGGACGGACTTCCACCAGCTGTTTCTGTTCCGGGCCGGCGAGGCCTCGACGATGGTCGATTTCGCCGACCTGCACTGTCCGGCCGGCACGCTGCTCTCTGTCTGCCCCGGTCGCGTGCTCCGTCTGCCGCGGGCCGTCACCGCCGACGTGGACGCGGTCGCCGTGTTGTTCACGGTGTCGTTCCCGCCCCGGCTGGAGCGGGTGCGGACGCTGCTCAGCCCGTTCGGACCGGTCACCTGGTCCGTGCCGGCCGAGGAGTGGGGCGGCATCGACCGGGCGGTCAGCGAGCTCCAGGTTGAGTACAGCAGGGCGGCGGCGGAGAACTCCACGGTCTCCACGGATCTCGTCCGGCAGTTGCTCGGCGCTCTGCTGCTGCGTGTCGCGCGGCTGCCGGTGGCCATCGACCACGCCGACGACGGCCACCGAAGTGACGAGACCTTCCAAAGCTTCCGACGCGAACTCGAAAAGGACTTCGCGACGACGCGCAACGCGGCCGTCTACGCGGGCCGGATCGGCTATTCGTTGCGTAGCCTCAACCGCGCCTGTCAGGCGGCGACCGGTCGTTCGGCCAAGGCCCTGATCGACGCGCGGGTCGCCTTGGAGGCCAAGCGAATGCTCGCGCACACCACGCTCTCGGCGGCGGCTGTCGGTCACCGCCTCGGGTTCAGCGAGGCCACCAACTTCACCAAGTTCTTCGTCCGCGAGACCGGACTGACTCCCGGCGCCTTCCGCGCCGACGAGCTCTGACTAGGACTCCAGCAGTCGCTGTCCTTCGCGGGCCCACTCCGCCTTGGCCCGCGCCACCGCCGCGATGCCATCGAACACATGCGCCTTCAGCCGGGCGATCCGGTCGTGCTCCTCGGGATCCCGCCGCGACAGCCGCTCCTTGAGCAGTGCGGTGTCCTTGCGTAGCAACCGATCCCGGTGGGCCTCGGCCTCGGTGGCGGCCTTGTCCTGCTCGGCGATGAACGCGTCGAGCACGGCCACCGCTTCGGCCGCGGGGATCATGTCGAAGTTCAGGGCCTGCACCATGAACGGATCCCGGGGCGGCGCCGCGTCGTGCGCCACCCCGAGCCACGATGCCAGCTCGGCATGTCCCTTCTCGGTCACCGAGTACACGGTCCGGGTCAGCCGGGGCCCGCGCGCCTCCTCGTCGCCGGCGATCAGGCCGGCCTGTTCCATCCGGCGCAGCATGGGGTAGATCTGGCTCTGCGGCGCGGCCCAGATCCAGCCGGTGGAGCCGTCGAAGAACCGCACCAGGTCGTAGCCGGACATCGGGCGTGCCTCCAGCACCCCCAACAAGGCATGCTGTAGGGACATGATCCGATAGTAACGGTCAGGCGCCGACGCGCATGCTCACGGTCTTCGGCTCGGTGAAGAACTCCCGGCTGAAGGTGCCGCCCTCCCGCCCGAGCCCCGAGTCGCCGACGCCGCCGAACGGGGCCCGCAGGTCGCGCACGAAGAAGCAGTTGACCCACACGTTCCCGCTGCGCAGCGAAGCCGCGACCCGGTGCGCCCGGTTCAGGCCCTCGCTGAACACCATGGCCGACAGCCCGTACGGAGTGTCGTTGGCCAGCCGAACACCGTCTTCCTCGGTGGCGAACGGCGTCACGGTGACGACCGGCCCGAACACTTCTTCCCGCTGCACCGGCGCATCCGCCGGCACGTCGGTCAACACCGTGGGCCGCACGAACCAGTCGTGGTCCAGGCCACCGGTGACGACGGTCGCCCCGAGCATCTTCGACGGGTCCAGATACCCGACCACCTTCGCGTAGTGCTTGGCGCTGGCCAGTGGCCCGATCGCCGTCGACGGATCGGACGGATCGCCCAGCGTCATCGCCTCGGCCGCGGCCACGAACCGGGACAGGAACTCGTCGTAGACCCCCTGCTGCACGTACAGGCGCGAGCCGGCCAGGCACACCTGCCCGGTGTTGCTGAACGCGGCCCGGATCGACCAGTCCACCGCCAGGTCCAGGTCGGCGTCGTCGAACACCAGGTTCGAGCCCTTGCCACCCAGTTCCAGGCTGACCGGCGTCAGGTTGGCCGCGCCGGCGGTCGCGATGGCCCGGCCGGTCACCGACGACCCGGTGAACGTGATCCGGTCCACGCGCGGATCCTGCGTCAGCACCGCGCCGGCGTCCCCGAAGCCCAGCACCACGTTCAGCACCCCCTCGGGGATACCGGCCTCCAACGCCAGCCGGCCGATGATCGCCGCCGAGCGCGGGGTGTCCTCGGCCGGCTTGAGCACCACCGTGTTGCCCCAGGCCAGCGCCGGCGCGATCTTCCACGTCGCCAGCATCAGCGGGAAGTTCCACGGGGAGATCGCCGCCACCACACCGGCCGACTCGTATCGGGTGTAGGTGTGCATGCCGATGTCCGACGGCAGGGTCTCGGCGACCGACAGCCGGGCGTGGTCGGCGAAGAACCGGAAGTTCTGGGCCGATCGCGGCACGTCGTGCGAGGCCGCGGCGGCGATCGGCTTGCCCATGTCCCGGCCCTCGGCCTCGCCGAGCTCCGCCGCGTGCTCCTCCATCAGGTCGGCGAACCTGTGCAGCAGCCGCCCGCGCTCGGCGAAACCCATGCGGGGCCAAGGACCCTCGTCGAAGGCCTTGCGGGCCGCGGCGACCGCCAGGTCCACATCGGACGCCGACGCCCGGGCCACGGTGGCGTAGCTCTGCTGGGTGAACGGATCGATGTCGTCGTAGGTGGCGCCGTCCGCGGAGTCGGTCTCCACGCCGCCGATGACGTGCTGGATCTTCACGAAGTCTGCTCCCTCAGTCGAATGCCGGCCGGCGCCCGGCGGGCCACCGGCACCAGCCCGGTGGCGACCAGGCCGATCACCGCCACGGCGGCGAAGAGATAGAAGTTCCACACGTAGCTCGCGCCGGAGGCGAGCACCAGGCCGCCGAGCACCGGGCCGAGGATGGCGCCGAGCCGGCCGACCCCGAGCGACCAGCCGATGCCGACCGCGCGGGACGTGGGCGGGTAGTAGCGGGTGACGAACACGTTGAGCAGGTTGGTGGTGCCGATGGTGCCGTAACCGGCGATCCCCGCGAGCACGTAGATGGCCACTGTGGATGGTCGGGTGGCCAGCAGCGCGATGCTCAGCACGGCCAGCAGGAACGACACCGCCACCACCGGCTTGGAGCCCAGCAGGTCCGCGGCCCGGCCGCCGATCACCGAGCCGATGATCGAGCCCAGGTTGAACACCAGCAGGAAGCTCAGCGCCGAGCCCAGCGGGAAGTCGGCCTGCCGCATGATCTGCGGCAGCCAGGTGTTCATTCCGTACACCATCAGCAGCGAGCTGAAACTGGCCAGCCACAACAGAACCGTGCCCAGCCGGTAGCCGGGAGCGGCCAGCTCCCGCAACGCGGTGAGCCAGTTCCGCTTCTCCGGCACGGAAATCACCGGCACCTCGACGCCGAGCCGCGTGGCCAGCGCGGCGGCTTGCTCGGTCCGGCCCCGCAACACCAGGTACTCCAACGACTCCGGCAGCCAGCGCAGCGCGAACGGCACCGCCAGCACCGGGGCCGCGCCGATCAGGTACATGACCTGCCACCCCAGCGCCGGAATCACCGGAATCGCCAGCGTCGACGCCAGGATCCCGCCGACCGCGTAGCCCGACTGCATCATCGCGTACGTCAGGTTGTGCTTGCCGCCCGGTGCGTACTCGATGACCAGCGCGGCGGCGGTCGGCATCAGCCCGCCGAGCCCGATGCCGGCGACAAAACGCAGCAGCCCGAACACTTCCGGGTTCGGCGCGACGGCGCACAGGGCCGTGCAGAAGGAGAACCACACCATGCAGAGCACCAGGATGCGCCGGCGGCCGAGCAGGTCGGTCACGGTGCCGACCAGCAACGCGCCGACCAGCATGCCGATCAGCGCGTAGCTGCCGATGGCGCCGGCCTGGGCCGGGCCGATGTGCCAGTCGGCCAGCAGCGACGGCACCGTCGTGCCGTAGACGACGAGGTCATAGCCGTCGAAGGTGACGGCGAAGGCGCAGAGTGCGACGACGCTCCATAAGGCACTGCGGTTCAGTTGCATGGCGGGGTCCTTTCACCGCGGCAGTGCGGTCAGGTGGTGCCAGATGCGGTTGAGCAGTTCGGATCCGGTCGACGCCCAGGCCGCCTGCTCCTCGGCCGGCAGCGGGCGGATCGGGCCGTGCGGTGCGACGGCGAGGGTGAGCTTGGCGGTCTCCTCGAGAATCCACATGCGGGCCACGGCTTCGGCGACGCTGGCCCCGACGGTGACGGCTCCGTTGCCGCGCAACACCAACGCCGACGCGCCGCCCAGCGCGGCGGCCAGGTCGCGGGCGATGCCCGGCTCGCGGATCAGCCGCGAGTTGTGGAAGATCGGCACGATCGGGCCGACGAGCGCGCCCTGGCCGTGCAGCGGGACCAGTGGGAGGCCGAGGGCGGTGGTGGCCGCGACGGCCGGCGGCTGGGCCCGACAGATGGCGCCGACGTCCGGTCGGACGGCGGCGATCGCGGCGTGCATCCAGGCCTCGCGGGGCACATCGGTCGGGAGTGTGGCCGAGGAAATGGACAGCTGGGGGAATTTCCCACCGGCCAGCGAGCCCAGCGGCCGGGGCGGGGTGATGATCAGCTCGTCGGCCGAGATCCGGGCGCTGACGTGCCCGAACGCGGTGACCAGGCCGGTCGCGTCGAGCGCGTGGCCGGCCCTGGTGAGGTCGTCGGCGGTGCTGGCTGTCGGCATGGGGCAATGGTTACCGGTATCTGTATATCTGTCAACACGAGGATTGACATGTATATCGATACCTGTAACGTGGTGAGCGTTGAGTGACCGTCTGACAGCGAGGTGGGGCCGTGATCACCATCCAGGACATCGCCTACGTCCGCTCCGGCACCGCGGACCTGGAGACCGCTGTCGGCTTCGCGGTCGACGTGGTGGGCCTCGAACTGGTCGAGCGGACCGCGGACCGGGCCTACCTGCGGGCCGACAACCGGCACCACTGTCTGTCCTTTGTGGCCGGTGACGCCGGCGTGCTGGCCACCGCCCTGACCCTGGCTGACGAGGACCGGTTGGCCGAGGCCGAAACCGAGCTGACCAAGGCCGGGCTGACCGTCACCCGCGGCGACAAGGCGGCCGCCGCCGACCGGCACGTGCGCGAGTTCATCGCCTTCGAGGACCCGTTCGGCAACGTTGTCGAACTGGTGGTGGACCAGAAGGCGGTGCCGACGCCGGTCAACTTCGCCCGCGCCGCCGGCATCACCGAGTTCGGCCACGTCTGCCTGGACGCCCCGGATGTCCGTGCCGCGCACCGGTTCTGGACCAAGCACTTCAACCTGAAGGTGTCCGACTGGATCGGCGACGGGGCCTGCCTGATGCGCTTCGATCCCGTGCACCACAAGCTGGCCGTGTTCCAGGGCGCCGGCCCCGGGCTGTGCCACATGAACTTCCAGGTGGAGTCCATCGACGACGTGATGCGCAGCTGGCACTTCCTGGTGGACAACGGCATCGAGATCGAGCAGGGCCCCGGCCGTCATCCCCAGTCCGGCGCGGTGTTCCTGTACTTCAAGGGACCCGAGGGCCTGACCTACGAATACTCCTACGGCGTCCGGCGCATCGAGGACGACGACGCGTGGCGGGTCCGCTACTTCGACCCGGCTGAGCCCGACGCCATCGACATGTGGCGGGGACCGACCAACCGCTGCGCCTCCCAGCCGCAGCTGCGCGGGCTGACGGGCCGCTGATGCCCATCGTGCGGATTTCCGTTGCCGCCGGCCGTGATCGCGCTCAGCTGCGGGAGTGCATGCGGGCCGTGCACGAGGCGGTGCGCGACAGCCTCGGCGCGCCCGACGCGTCGATTCGGGTACTGGTCACCGAAGTCGACCCGGAACTGTGGAGCTCGGGCGGCGCCACCCTGAGTGAACGCGGTCGCTGACGAACCCCCGCGAGTCCCGCCCAGCGTCAGGGCGAATGTCGGTTTCGGGCAGTTCTGACACTCAAGGCTCAGTTCTGCCCGAAACCGCATTTCGGTGTGACGGAGAGCGTGACTCGCGGGGGTTGGGGGTCAGCTGTGTGAGACGGTCAGGGCGTAGAAGTGGACCGTCGCGCCCACGCTGGAGCTACTGCCGGCGGTCTGGTCGTAGTCGCCGGCCTTGAAGTACTGCGGGTACCCGTTCCAGCCCGACGGGATCGCGAACTTCTGGGTGCTGCCGCCGTTGATCTGGATGTTGATGGTGTTGCCGCCGGTGACGGTGATGGCGTAGCTCCACTGCGTGCTCAGCGACACGTGGCCCACGGTGTGCGGGGTCTGGCCGCCGCCGGGGCCGTTCTCGATGCCGGCGACGATGTCGCCGTTGCTGTGGTAGTAGAGCTCCAGCAGCGGCTTGGTGGTGCCGCTGCTCTCACTGGCGTGGATCTGCCCGACGCAGACGCTGGACGGCACCTGCGTCACCTTCACCGTGGCGCTCAGCTTGTGCGTGCCGGGCAGGCCCCAGCTGGCCGCCGAGCCGCTGGAGTTCATCTCCCGCAGCTCGGACCGGGAATAGTTGGAGTTGGGCGTGTGCACGCCGTTTTCCGGATCCCAGAACGTCATGGATCCGTCCGACTTGTCCGTGTAGAAGTAGCTGTCCTGGTAGCCGCTCGCACCTTTCAGCCGGCTGGGGCTGATGGTGGTCGGAGAACCGGGGGAGCCGGTCGGCTCCTGCAATTCCCACACGGACAGATTGAAGTTTCCGCCCGGGGCGACACCGGTGTTCAGTGCGGGTGCGGCGACCGCGGCCTGGCCGGCGAACAGCATGCCGGCCGCGGCGAGCGTCAGGGCGCTCGCCGTGAGTTTCGTGTTCAATTTTTCTCCTCGGCAGGGACCGTGGCGGCGGTGTGGAACCGTGAGTTCAGGCAGGAGTCACGGTTTTCTGGCCGCCCCGGCCGAGCGAGGAAAAGCAACGCTGGCAGGGGTGTGGTGCATGGTTGTGCATCTCCTCCGGTTTGGCGGCGGTGCCATACCGACATCGAGAAGAACAGGGGCCATCAGTCTGGGATACCCGTGCCAGCGTCGTCAACACTTCTGAACAGTATTCATGGACGTGAACGGTTCATGATTATGAACCGGAAAGCAGGTCCATCAGTTTTTCCACATCGTGGATGATGTGGGTCCGGGTTATGCGGGCCCGCACTCCGACCCGGACGCCGAGCCACGCGTTGAAGGCGACGGCGGTGAGCGTCTCCGAATCGATCCGGTCGGTCACCGAGCCGTCCTGCTGGCCCCGCCGGATCTGGCCGGCCAGCGTCTCGCGGCTCACGTCCAGGTGCCGGCGCAGCCGCCCGTCCGCCTCGTCGTCGGAGGGGCCGAGCTCGGTCGCGCTGTTCACGACCATGCAGCCCCGGTAGTCGTCCGCGGCCGAGTTCAGCAGCATGTCGAACAGGGACCGGATGGCGGCCCGGCCGTCGGCGCTGGTGGCGGCCAGGCGCCGGAAGCCGTCCTCCACCGCGCCGATGTAGCTGTCCAGCGCCCGGAGGTACAGGGAGTGCTTGTCCCCGAAGGTGTCGTACATGCTGCGCCGGCCGATCCCGGTGCGCTCGACCAGGTCCTGCACCGAGGTCGCCTCGTAGCCGCGCTCCCAGAACAGCGCCATCGCGTCCGCGACCGCCTCGTCCGGATCGAATTCCTTGTGCCGCACCATGGGGACAAACCTCTCACACGAACTACAGGATCTTGCTCAGGCCCGCCTTCACGTTGCGGGTGAGTTCGTCGAACAGCACCTCGGCCTCGCCCTTGGCCACCGCGTCCAGCGTGGTGCTGGCGACCTCGGCCGGGTCCGACTTGCCGTCGGCGACGTGCGCGGCCATGTCGGTGTCCATGTAGCCGACGTGCAGGCCGGTCACCGTGATGTTCTTGGGGGCCAGTTCCTGGCGCACGACATTGGTCATCGCCCACTCGGCCGCCTTGGCCACCGAGTACGCGCCGACCGACGGGAAGTGCGCCCACGACAGCACCGAGGCCACGTTGAGCACCGCGCCGCCGCCGTTGGCCTCGATCACCGGCGCGAACGCGCGGATGGCCACCAGCGGGCCGATGTAGTGCACGTCGATCTGCTCGCGGATGGCGTCCAGGTCGGTGGTCAGCAGGTCGAGCTCGCCGGCGATGCCGGCGTTGTTGATCAGAAGGGTGGCGTCGGCGGCGACCTTGGCGGCGGCCTCGATGCTGGCGTGGTCGGTGACGTCCAGCCGCAGCGGGACGGCGCCCTCGATGTCCACGGTCTCCGGGCGGCGCGCGGTGGCGTACACCTTCGCGCCGCGGGCGACGAGCTGTTCGGCGAAGTGGCGGCCCAGGCCGCGGTTCGCGCCGGTCACGACGGCAACAGTCTTGGTGAAGTCCATGTCGATGACGATAGTCTGTTGAGAACGAACGGTGCAATAAGAAGTCCGGTGACCGGGGCCACACGACGGGCAGGGGGTCCCGCGGCGGCGTTCGCCCTGCTATAAACGACGCGTAAGGCCCGCGGCGCGGGGAAGCCGGTGCGAGTCCGGCGCGGTCCCGCCACTGTGTCCGACGCCCCTGGGTGTCGGGAGCCAGATCGCCGCCCATGGGCGTTTCGGGTGAGGCCCACGAGGATGGAGCTGACACATGGGTGCCTACCGCGTCCTCCAGTTGCTGATGCCGCGCGCGCTCGGCGGCTGGACCTCTCTCTGACGTCACTGCCGGTTCGTCCCACGCCTTGTCAGCCCGGCAAGGTGTGCTTCGCCGTGCCCTGAAGGGGATCCAGTGACCACCGCGCGCTTCCGCGTGACTTATGCGACCTTGACGTCCGACAACGAAGAACTGCACGCCGCCTACGAGAACGGCCTGCGCACCGCCAAGTCCTGGCTGGGCGCGGAGTTCGCCGGCAACGGGCCCGCGTTCACGGTGACCAGCCCGTGCGACCGGTCCGTGGTGCTGTGCACCGCGCACGCCGCCACCGAGTCCGATGTGGACGCCGCCGTGGCCGCGGCCGCCGGGTCCGACTGGGCGGCAAAACCCTGGCCGGAAAGGGTTTCCCTGCTCCGGCGGGCCGCCGACCTGATCAGCGAGCGGTCCGGCGAGCTGTCCGCGCTGATGAGCATGGAGGTCGGCAAGAACCGCCTTGAAGCCCTCGGCGACGTCGAGGAGTCGGCCGACCTGATCCGGTACTACTGCCGGCAGTTCGAGGACAACAACGGCTTCTCCCGTGACATGGAAAGGCTTTCCGAGGTCGAGCACACCCGCAGCGTGCTGCGCCCGCACGGGGTGTGGGCGGTGATCAGCCCGTTCAACTTCCCGATGGCCCTGGCCGCCGGCCCGGCCGGGGCCGCGCTGGTCGCCGGCAACACCGTGGTGCTCAAGCCCAGCGAGCAGGGCACGTTCACCGCGGTGAAGCTGGTGGAATGCCTGCGGGACGCGGGAATCCCGGCCGACGCGCTGCACCTGCTGCTCGGCGGCGACGAGGTCGGCAGGGCGGTGGTGGCGCACCCGCGCGTCGCTGGGCTCACCTTCACCGGCTCCTACCAGGCCGGCATGGCCGTGTACCAAGGGTTTTCCACCCGGTACCCGAAGCCGGCGATCTGCGAGATGGGCGGCAAGAACGCCGCGGTGGTCACGGCCAGCGCCGACCTGGACGTCGCCGCGGCCGGCATCGCCCGCTCGGCCTTCGGTTTCTCCGGCCAGAAGTGCTCGGCCTGCTCCCGCGTGTACGTGGCGCGCGAGGCGTACCAGGGGCTGCTGGACCGGCTGGTGGTGAAGGCCGGCGAGACGGTGGTCGGCGATCCGACGCAGCGGTCGGTGTTCATGGGACCGGTGATCGACGAGGCGGCGGTCGGCCGGTTCGAGGCGGCCGTCGAGCACGCACGGGCGGTCGGCAGGGTCGCGGCCGGGGGAGAGGTGTTGCGGCGCAGCGAAGGCCGCGCCGACGGGCACTACGTCACGCCGACGGTGGTGACGGATCTTCCCGCGGACGACCGATTGCTGCGGGACGAGTTGTTCGTGCCGCTGGTGGCGGTCGTGCCGGTGGACTCGCTGGACGAGGCCATCACCCTGGCCAACGACACCGATTTCGGCCTGACGGCTGGGGTTTTCGCCGGTGAGCGGGCGGAGATCGACACCTTCCTGGACCGCGTCGAGGCCGGCGTGGTGTACGTGAACCGAGCCGCCGGCGCGACGACCGGCGCCTGGCCGGGAGTGCAGCCGTTCGGCGGCTGGAAGGGATCGGGCAGCACCGGCAAGGCCGGCGGTGGCCTCTACTACGTGCAGCAGTACCTGCGTGAGCAGTCCCGGACGGAGGTTGCGCAGTGAGCATGACCACTGGGACGACCATGATCACCGCGCCCGACATCCGCACCGAGCTGCCGGGTCCGAAGGCCCGCGAGGTGCTGGCCCTGGACGACGCCGTCACCAGCCGCTCGCTGCCCCGTGCGTATCCCCTGGTGCCGCAACGGGGACGCGGCTGCGTCATCGAGGACGTGGACGGCAACCGGTTCCTGGACTTCAACGCCGGCATCGCCGTCAACTCCACCGGCCACGCCCATCCCAAGGTCGTCGAGGCCGTGCAGCGGCAGAGCGAGGAGCTGCTGCACTACTCGGCCAGCGACTTCTACCTGCCCATCTACTCCCGGATGTGCCAGGCGCTGGCCGAGACGGCACCGATCGACGGGCCGGTGCGGGTGTTCCTGAGCAACTCCGGCGCGGAGGCGGTCGAGGGCGCGCTGAAGCTGGCCCGGTACTGCACCGGCCGCCCGTACGTGATCAGCTTCTACGGCGCGTTCCACGGCCGCAGCTACGGCGCGGTCAGCCTGACGGCATCGAAGGCCAAGTACCACAAGGGTTTCGGCCCGCTGCTGCCCGGTGTGCTGCACGCCCCGTACGGCAGCGACGAGACGTTCGAGCACCTGGAGAACCTGCTGTTCCGGCACCAGGTGTCGCCGGACGAGGTGGCGGCGGTCTTCGTCGAGCCGATCCAGGGCGAGGGCGGCTACATCGTGCCGCCGGACGGCTGGCTGCGCAGGCTGCGGGAACTGTGCGACCGGCACGGGATCCTGCTGATCGCCGACGAGGTGCAGTCGGGCATGGGCCGCACCGGAAAGCTGTGGGCGATCGAGCACACCGGCGTGCGGCCGGATGTCCTGATCAGCGCCAAGGGTATTGCCTCGGGGCTGCCGCTCGGCGCGTTCATCGCCCGTGCCGACCTGATGGAGAAGTGGTCCGCCGGCGCGCACGGCTCCACCTACGGCGGCAGCCCGGTGCCGTGTGCGGCCGGGCTGGCCACGCTGGCGGTCATCGAGGAGGAAGGCCTGCTGGCCAACGCTTCCGTGGTCGGCGACCAGCTGCTGGCCGGGCTTCGCGAGCTCCAGCAACGCTTCCCGGAGTCGATCACCGACGTCCGCGGCGTCGGCCTGATGATCGGCGTCGAGTTCGCCACCGCCGAGCTGGCCGCCCAGGTGCAGCAGCGGGCGTTCGAGCTCGGGCTGCTGGTGCTGGAGTGCGGTGAGAGCAGCATCCGGATGTCGCCGCCGCTGGTCGTCACGGCCGAGGAGGCTCGGACCGCGCTGGAGCTGTTCGGCCGGGCCGTCGCCGGATGAGTCGGCACGTGTTCACCCGTTCCCCTGGTCTGCCGCGCGCGGCCGGGGGAACGGGGGCCGAAGTGTTCGATGTGGACGGTCGCCGGTACCTGGACGGGTCCGGCGGCGCGGTGGTCACGTCCATCGGTCACGGCGTCACCGAGGTCGTCGACGCCATCGCCGAGCAGGCCCGGCGGATCGCCTACGCACACGGAACCGCCTTCGCCTCCAAGGCATTGGACGACTACGCCGACGCGCTGGCCCCGCTGCTGCCGTTCGACGACCCGCGGATCTACCCGGTGTCCGGCGGCAGCGAGGCGGTGGAGACGGCGCTGAAGATGGCCCGGGCCTATCACCTGGCCCGCGGCGAGGACCGGCACGTGATCATCGGCCGGCAGGGGGCCTACCACGGCAATTCCCGTGGTGCGCTGGATGTTTCCGGCCGGGCCGGGCTGCGCATGCCGTACCGGCCCTGGCTCGGCGCAGCCTGGCACACCTCCGCGCCGTACGAGTACCGCTGCCCGGCCCCGGACCATCCGACCGGGTGCGGCGCCTGGCACGCGGGCCGACTGGACCGGATGATCACCGAGGAGGTCGCCGCGTTCATCGCCGAACCAGTAGCCGGGGCAGCGCTCGGCGCGTGCGTGCCGCCGGACGACTACTGGCCGGCGGTCGCCGCGGTCTGCCGGCAGCGGGGCGTGCTGCTGATCGTCGACGAGGTGATGACCGGCTTCGGCCGCACCGGCCGCTGGTTCGCCTGCGAGCACTGGGGAATCCGGCCCGACATCCTCGTCACGGCCAAGGGTGCGGCCTCGGGCTACTGGCCGCTCGGGCTGGCGGTTTGCACCGCCGAGGTCCGGGACACCATCGGGGCCTTCGTGCACGGCTTCACGTACTCGCACCACCCGGTGGGCGCGGCGGCCGGGCACGCGGTGCTGAAGGTGTTGCAGGACCAGGACTTGGTGGCCGCCGCTGAGCAACGCGGCCGGGATCTGGCCCAGGCGCTGCGCGACCGGCTGGCCGATCACCCGGCGGTCGGCGACATCCGGGGCATCGGCTTGCTCCAGGCGGTCGAGCTGGTGGCCGACCCGGAGTCGAAGAAGCCGTTCGCCCGGGCCGACCAGGTCGCCGAAAAGGTCGTCGCCCAGGCGAAGGAGAGTGGCCTGCTGGTCTACCACTCGACCGGCTGCGCCGACGGCCGCGACGGCGACCTGCTGCTGTTCGGCCCGCCGCTGGTGATCACCGAGACCCAGGTGGCCGAACTGGCGGACAAGGCCGCCGCCGCGATCCGCCGGGTCCGCGGTCGCTGACGACCTTCGACACGCCGACACAATATGTGGGTGCTTGCGACTGATCCCCACCCATGTATTGTGTTCACCGAGCTGGTTCGGCCGCCCCGCCAGGGTGGTCGTCGTAAGAGGGAACCCGGTGCGAGTCCGGGACTGCCCCGCAGCGGTGAACGGGAACGACCGCCGTCACGAAGCACTGGACGCGACGCGTCCGGGAAGCGACGGCCAGTAGGTGCCTGCCGGCATGCCCGTGAGTCCGAAGACCTGCCCGCTCGCCCGTTCGCACCGTGAACGGGCTCGTGTCCAGGCCCCGAGGGAGGGCGTGGGGATCGCCGGCACGGCGGGTCCTCGCGCGTGCCCGAAAGGCCGACAGCGTGCGAGGAGCTCAGGCTGTGACGCAGACAGTCGCGCGGGTAGACGTCGATCCCCACCCGACGATGCGGGTCAGAAAACGAAGCGGCGCCTTCGAGACCGTCGACGTGAACAAGATCGTCAAGGCGGTCGGCCGCTGCGCGGTCGGGCTGGCCGAGGTGGACCCGCTGCGGGTGGCCACCAAGACGATCAACGGCCTGTACGACGGCGCGACCACCGAGGAGCTGGACCGGCTGTCCATCCAGACGGCGGCCGAGCTGGTCTCCGAGGAGCCCGAGTACTCCAAGCTGGCGGCCCAGCTGCTGGCCGCGTACATCGACAAAGAAGTTCGCCTGCAAGGCATCCACTCGTTCAGCCAGAGCATCGAGCTGGGCCATCGCGAGGGTCTGATCGGCGACGAGACGGCCAAGTTCGTGGCCACCCACGCCCGCAAGCTGGACGACGCCATCGACGCGGACGGCGACCGCCGGTTCGAGTACTTCGGCCTGCGCACGGTGTACGACCGCTACCTGCTGCGCCACCCCGACAAGCGCGCGGTGGTGGAGCGCCCGCAGTACTGGCTGCTGCGCGTGGCCTGCGGCCTGTCGCACACGGCCGCCGAGGCGATTCGCTTCTACCGCCTGATGTCCTCGCTGGCGTACCTGCCGAGCTCGCCGACGCTGTTCAACTCGGGCACCCGGCACACCCAGATGTCCTCCTGCTACCTGCTGGACTCGCCGCGCGACGAACTCGAGTCGATCTACGAGCGATACGCGCAGGTGGCGCAGCTGTCCAAGTTCGCCGGCGGCATCGGCGTGCAGTGGTCCCGGATCCGTTCCCGTGGCGCGCTGATCCGCGGCACCAACGGCCACTCCAACGGCATCGTGCCGTGGCTGCGCACGCTGGACGCCTCGGTGGCGGCGGTCAACCAGGGCGGCCGGCGCAAGGGCGCGGCCTGCGTGTACCTGGAGACGTGGCACCCGGACGTCGAGGAGTTCCTGGAGCTGCGCGACAACACCGGCGAGGACGCGCGCCGCACGCACAACCTGAACATCGCCAACTGGATCCCGGACGAGTTCATGCGCCGGGTCGAGGCCGACGCCGACTGGTCGCTGTTCAACCCGGACGAGACGCCGGAGCTGCCGGACCTGTGGGGCGAGGACTTCGACCGCGCCTACCGCGCCGCTGAGCAGGCCGGCCGCGCGGTGCGCACGGTGAAGGCCCGTGACCTGTACGCCAAGATGATGCGCACGCTGGCCCAGACCGGCAACGGCTGGATGACCTTCAAGGACACCGCCAACCGCACCTGCAACCAGACCGCCGAGCCCGGCAACGTGGTGCACCTGTCCAATCTCTGCACGGAGATCCTGGAAGTCACCAGCGACACTGAGACCGCGGTCTGCAACCTCGGCTCGGTCAACCTGGGCGCGCACCTGGCCGGCGATTCCATGGACTGGGATCGGCTGCGGGAGACCGTCCGCACCGCGGTCACGTTCCTCGACCGCGTGATCGACATCAACTACTACCCGACCGCGCCGGCCGGCCGGTCCAACCCGCGCTGGCGCCCGGTGGGCCTGGGCGTGATGGGCCTGCAGGACGTGTTCTTCAAGCTGCGCCTGGACTTCGACTCGGCCACGGCCAAGGAGCTGTCCACCCGGATCGCCGAGGAGATCTACCTCACGGCGCTGGAGACGTCGGCCGACCTGGCCGCGTCGGCGGGCGCGCACCCGGCGTACAACCAGACCCGGGCGGCCCAGGGCGACCTGCAGCCGGACCTGTGGGGCGTGACGCCGACGCAGACCGAGCGCTGGGCCCAGCTGCGGGAGCGTGTCGCCGAGAGTGGCCTGCGTAACTCGCTGCTGATCGCCATCGCGCCGACGGCGACCATCGCCTCCATCGCCGGCTGCTACGAGTGCATCGAGCCGCAGGTCTCCAACGTGTTCAAGCGGGAAACCCTGTCCGGGGAGTTCTTGCAGGTCAACACCTATCTCGTCGCGGAGCTGAAGAAGCACGGCCGGTGGACCGCGGAGACCAGGGCCCAGCTCAAGCGGGACGACGGCTCCGCGCAGGCGCTGGCCGGCCTGCCCGAGGCCAGCCGCTCGCTGTTCCGCACCGCGTGGGAGCTGCCGCAGCGGTCCCTGATCGACCTGGCCGCCGCGCGTGGCCCGTACGTCGACCAGAGCCAGTCGCTGAACCTGTTCGTGGCCTCGCCGACGATCGGCAAGCTGTCGTCGATGTACCGCTACGCCTGGCAGTCCCAGCTGAAGACCACGTACTACCTGCGGTCCCGCCCGGCGACCCGCATCCAGCAGGCCACCGTGCCGGCGGCTCCCGCCGTCGACGCCACAGAGTCGATCGCTGCTGGCATCGCCTGCTCCCTTGAGAACCCCGAATCGTGTGAGGCCTGCCAGTGACCACGCTAGAGAACACCGCCCGCAAGCAGTCTTTGCTCGACCCGGGCATGGACCTCACGCTGCGCCCGATGCGCTATCCGCTGTTCTACGAGCGTTTCCGTGACGCCATCAAGAACACGTGGACGGTGGAGGAGGTCGACCTGCACTCCGACCTCGCCGACCTGAAGAAGCTGACGCCGGCCGAGCAGCACCTGATCAACCGCCTGGTCGCGTTCTTCGCCACCGGCGACACGATCGTCGCCAACAACCTGGTGCTCAACCTGTACGAGCACGTCAACGCGCCCGAGGCGCGGCTGTACCTGTCGCGGCAGCTGTTCGAGGAGGCCGTGCACGTCCAGTTCTACCTGACGCTGCTGGACACCTACCTGCCCGACGAGAACGAGCGGGCCGAGGCGTTCGCGGCGGTGGAGAACATCCCGTCCATCCGGGACAAGGCCGAGTTCTGCTTCAAGTGGATCGACTCCATCGAGCACCTGAACCGCTTGCACAGCAAGGCCGACCGGCGGGCGTTCCTGCTCAACCTGATCTGCTTCGCCGCCTGCATCGAGGGCCTGTTCTTCTACGGTGCGTTCGCGTACGTGTACTTCCTGCGTTCGCGCGGCCTGCTCAACGGCCTGGCCTCGGGCACCAACTGGGTGTTCCGCGACGAGTCCATGCACATGGCGTTCGCCTTCGACGTGGTGGACACCGTGCGCCGCGAGGAGCCCGACCTGTTCGACGACGAGCTGCACGAGCAGGTCCGGCAGATGCTGCGCGAGGCGGTGGACGCGGAGACCAAGTTCGCCGAGGACCTGCTCGGCCAGGGCGTGGCCGGAATGTCGTTGGCGGACATGCGTTCCTACCTGGAGCACGTGGCCGACCGCCGGCTGGCCGCGCTGGGCCTGGCTCCGGAGTTCAACGCCAAGAACCCGTTCGCCTTCATGGAGTTGCAGGACGTGCAGGAGCTGTCCAACTTCTTCGAGCGCCGGGTGTCCGCATATCAGGTCGCGGTGACCGGAACCGTGAGCTTCGACGAGGACTTCTGATCTGTGCCGCTGGGCACACATCTCATCAAGAACTCGTTCGGGTGACGTAACCACTTGCGCCGGAGACCTACCATGTTCCGGTGATGGATGGTGTTGGACGGGTCGTCGTCGGTGTCGACGGCTCGGTCGGCAGCTTGCAGGCGTTGCGGCGGGCGGTGACCGAGGCGCGGATGCGCTCGGTGCCGCTCGTCGCGGTGATCGCGTGGACGGCGCCGGGCGGCGAGGCCGCCTACCGGCGCACGTTCGACGTGCAGCTCAAGCGGTTGTGGGAGCAGGGCGCCTGGGAGCGGCTGGCCAGAGCGTGGGACGAGGCACTGGGCGGCATCCCTGACGATGTGGACGTGCGGCAGGTGGCGGTGCGGGCCGACGCGGGCAAGGCGTTGGTCTGTGTCGCGGACGACGAGAACGACCTGATGGTGATCGGCGCGGGCCGGCGCAGCTTGTGGCGCCGGGCCTTCATTCCCCTGGTGCCGAGGTACTGCGCGGCCCACGCGCGGTGCACGGTGCTGCTGGTGCCGCCGTCGCCGTTGAGTCAGCAGATGGATCACGGCATGCTGCCGCGGCTGCTGCGCCGCAGGCGAGCCGTGAACGATCTCGTCGGTCACTAGATATCGAGGGCCACCGGGAGTTTCTCGATGGCCCGTACCGGCAACGAACGGCGCCACCGCGGCCGGTCGGCCAGTCGCAGCGCGGGAAACCGCTGGTGCAGCGCCGGCAGCAGGGTCGTCAGCTCCTGGAGAGCGACGTTGGCGCCGAGGCAGAAGTGGATGCCGCGACCGAAGCTGAGCGACTTCGCGGTGTCCCTCGCGGGATCGAACCGATCGGGATCCGGGAACACGGCCGGATCCCGGTTGGCCGCGCCGAGCAGCGTCCGCACGTCGGAGCCGGCCGGGATGAGCACGCCGCTGAGTTCGGTGTCCGCGACGGCGAAACGCGGAATGCCGGCGACGAATGACGGCGACTCGTGGCGCAGCACCTCGTTGGCGTAGGCGCGGGCGTCGTCCAGCAGCCACGAGTTGTGCTCGGGGTGTCGCAGCATGGCCAGCACGCCGTTGCTCAGGGCGGACGCCGTGGTGTCCACGCCGCCGGCGACCAGGCCCCACAACATGCTCAGCAACTCGGGATAGCTGAAGGTGTCCGGGTCGTTGTGGTGCACCTGCACCCAGTCCGACAGCAGCCCCTCGGCCGGTGTCCGCCGCCGCAGGTCGATCAGGTCGACCATGTAGTCCCGGACCTCGTCGCTGGCTTTCTGGGCGGCGTCAAGCATTTCCACGGTCACGCCGGGCACGAAGGTGGACAGCACGGCGAGGAAGCGGTCGAACAGCCAGCCCCGGTCGGACTCGGGCAGGCCGAGCAGATCGGCGAGAACCGCCTGCGGCAGCAGGCGAGTGATCCGCTCGTAGGCGTCCACGGCTTCGCCGTCACGCAGCGGGGCCTCGACGTCGTCGAGGATCTGTGCACAGCGCAGGGCGGTGTCGGCCCGCATCTTGTCGACGTGCCGGGCGGTGAAGTCGCGGTTGTAGAGCCGGCGCAGCCGGGAGTGCGCGGGCGGGTTCTTCATGGCCAGCGCGTCCACGAGCATGGCTACGGCGCTGTAGCGGCTGGCCAGCGGGAACAGCTCGGGGATCTCGTGCTCGTGCGGCCCCCGGAACCGCTCCGCGTTCGCGGTGACGGCCAGGCAGTCCGCGTGCGTGGCCACCAGGTAGAAGCCAGCAGGGCCCTGGTGCACGGGATGGTTCTCGCGCAGCCAGGCCAGATACGGGTAGGGGTCGTCGCGGATGTCGTCGTCCAGCGCCCGGGCCAGCACGTCCAGTGTCATGAGGCCTTTCCTCAGATCATGCTCGCGATGAGCGGGACCAGTGTCACCAGCGTGTCGGTCAGGGTGACCACGGTCAGCGTGCGCAGGCGCATCCGCCGCTCGCTGGGCAGCCGGTCGTCGCGGACCCGACCCAGCTCCCGCAGCTTGATCACCAGGAACAACCCGGTGGCGGCGAGCGCTACCAGAGCCCACGCCGGGCCGAGCCGCAGCCACACACCCCAGCCGAGGACGGCGATCCCGGTCGCGGTGAGCAGGCAGGCGGTCAGCCAGGCCCGGCGTGCGCCCAGCCACACCACCAGGGTCCGGTCGCCGCCGGCCGCGTCGGCGTCGCGGTCGGGCACGGCCCACCACAGCGTGCGGCCGGCCATCAGCCCGCCGAAACCCGCGCCCACCAACCAGGCCCAGCCCGGCAGATCCGCTCGGGCAGCGGCGAAACTGGTCAGGAACGGCAGGAAGCCGAAGGTCAGTCCAAAGTAGAGTGGATTGGCGAAGCCCCGCCGCTTCAACCGGATCGGCTCCAGGTTGTACGCCAGATGCAGCAGCACACAGACCGTCACCGCCGACACCGCCAGCGGACTACCCGCCAGGGCAGCGAGGAGGATGGCGACGGCGAACTCGGTGCCGGACCACCACAGCGTCCGTCGCACGCCCAGCCGTCGCGCCGCCACCGCGATGCTGTGCTTGCCGGGGTGGGCGGAGTCGGACCGGATGTCCTGACCGGCGTTGAGCGGGTTCTGGGCAATGATCGGGATGATCGCCGCCACCACCGCGAGCAACACCGGTAGGTTGAGCAGCCCGGCAGGCGTGGCGACGGCGTAGGCCGCGCCCCAGAGTCCGTGGCAGGCATAGGCCAGCGGGAATGGGTATTCGAGCCGATGAACTCGCCGTACAGCTGGCCAGAATCCGGTGGTGGTCACCGTCGACACGCGAGCACCTCCATGCGCAGGCCGGGGCCGGGGCCCATCGCCGGCCCCCGCAGATGCGGCACGCCCAGCTCCGGGTTCACGCAACGAAGGGACAGCCCGCTTAGCACCGCGGCGGTGATCATGCGCAGTTCGGTCATGGCGAGATCGGCGCCGAGGCAGCGCCGCACTCCGCCACCGAAGGGAAAGTACTGCTGGCTGGACGGCCGCCGGCCGAGAAACCGTTGCGGGTCAAAGCGATGCGGGTCGGAATAGGCGTCGCGGCGGCGGTGGGCGAGATAGATGCACGGCGTCAGGCGCGACCCGGCCGGCAGTTCCCGGCCGACCAGGTCGGAGGCGTCATCGAACACCCGGTTGCCGGCGATCATCGCCGGCGGGCTGAGCCGCAGCGACTCGTGGCACACCGCGTCCAGCAGCGGCGTCTCCCCGGCCTCGTCGCTGGCGGCCAGCTCGTCCAGCAGATCCCGGCGCACGTTCTCGTTCTGGTGCAGCCAGTACAACGTCCAGGCCAGCGCCGATGCGGTCGTCTCGTGGCCGGCGAACAACAGCGACACGAGCTGATCGCGGAGCTCGTCATCGTCCAGGACGCCGAGTGGAGTTCCGCCGGACAGCAGCAGGCCGGCGATGCTGCCGTCGCTGGCCCGAGTGCGAACGTGGGCGAGCAGCTCCCGGTCGATGGTTTCCCGCTGGCGCAGGAAAGTCCGCCACGGCGACGGCACCGCCGGGTGCAACCGGGCGTGCCGGTAGAGGAGCGTGCGCCGCCGTGAGCCGAGGGCACCCTCCACCCACTCGGTGAAGGAGCGGAGAAACACCGGGTCGGCGTCGCCGAGCACCACCCGGCCGATGACCTTCAGTGTCACCGATCTCGTCCACGCCGGCAGGGTGATCACCGATCCCGGGGTGAGCCGGTCGATCTCGGCCCGGGCCGTGTCCAGCACCACCCCGCGCAGTCGGTCGCCGCGCAGGGCCGGGCCGATCGTCTTGCGGTAGGCGGTGTGGCGTGCGCCGTTGGCGAACAGCAGCGAGCGGGGCCCCACCAGCGGGCCCAGGGTGCTGGTGCCTTCCAAGCAGGCCCGCCGGTCGGCGCGAAAGATTCGGCCGACAGCTTCCGGGCTCGACACCAGCAGCCGACGTGGGGTCAGTGTGACGACGCCGTGCTGCTCGTCCAGGGAGTCCAGGAAGGACAGGGTCCGGAAGGCGAATCGCCGCTGGTTGGCGGTCATCGGGCGTGGGCCAAGGTTGCGAGGTGAAGCGTGGCCCGCCGATTCGCCGCGATGACGTTCACCGGGGCGTACAGGTCCTTGTCGTGCCACAGCGGATCGGGTTGGCCGTCGCGGTCCTCGCGCCGTAGGAATTCGCAGCCGCGGGCCACCGCTCCAGGGGATCCGTTGGTGTGCAACAGGATTTGCACAGCGTAGCTGGTCTCCTCGTCGGTGCCGCGCCACCGGCCCCACGAACCGTCCGCGCGCTGGGTCGCCAGCACCCATCGACCGGCGCGTTCGACGGCCTCCGTGGCGCCCGGCTGGCCGGACCGGGCCAGCGCCGCGACACAGCACTGCGTGGCGTAGTACGGCGACGCATGCCACTTGTCCCACCAGCTGCCGTCCGGTTCCTGAAGGGCGACCAACCACCGAGCCACCTTGGCAATCGCGGCCTCGTGTCGCGCTCCCCGCGTCGGATCCGCGATCAGCGCATCCAGAACGTGGGCGTTGGTGCTGGTCGACGGCGAGCGCTCGCCGAGGAAGCACTGGAAGTAGTCGGTGGTTTCGTACCGCCACAGGCACTCGCTCGACACCGGGCTGCCCAGCTTGGCCAGGGCATAGAGCACCGCCGCCGTGTCGTCGGCGTCGGCCGGCAGACCCGGCGCGGCCGGTGCGCCGTCCGGACCGCAGGCCGCGCGCAGCTCGTCGATGATCTGTGGGGACACGAGATGGGCCAGGCCGGCGTCGGCCATGGCCGCGGCGATCCAGGCGTTCTCGAAGACCGTGATGGGGCAGATGCCCGGCACCGGGCCGCCGTGACGGGCCTGCATGGCCTCCAGGTTGGCCGGGGCCGGACCGTCGCCGAGCCAGGCCGCGGTGGCGGCGGCGGAACCGCAGACCAGGCCGTGCTCGGGAGCCACGCCGGCAGCGGCGACGGCGGCCGGGCCGAGGAATTCCAAGGAGTGCCAGAGCTTCGCCGGCGGGGGAGTGCCCGCGGCCGCCCGCGCGCGGAGCGCGGTGAGCAGCGAGGAGTCGATCCCGGCCGGCAACCCGAGCCGGCGCGGCCAGCCGGCCTCGTCCAGGTGCCGGTTGATGTCCTCGACCAGTTGCGGCACAAGGACTTCCGCGGCGATGGTGTCGGGGATGGCGCGGTCGTTCCAGTCGAACAGCACGTGCAGCCCGCGCATCGCCGCGTCCCGGGTCTCCGGGCTCCGCAGCAGCGCCTCGGTGGCGCTCAGCGTCGGCACCACGCCGTATCCGTCGGGCTGGCCCCAGGCCCCGTTCGGCTGTTGCTCGGCCAGTAGGAACCGCACGCGGTCGGCGTGGCCGCCCAGCCAGGGTGCGAGACTGACCATTCGGGCCGTTTCGTAGATCGACGGAGTGGTCTGGCCATAGGGGTCGGCCACCAAGTCCTCCCAGCAAATGATTGGTGCCCAGTAAAAGATTGACGCGTTATCCCCATCGGCCGGAGCGTATGGGTGAAAGCGCGGACACCACCATCATTTGTGGCCGAACGGCTACTGTGCGGCTGAGCCGATCGGACCGTTCGGCCAAGCGCTATTGCCAGCCTGCCGGGGCCGGGCACGATGGCGACAACGGCCCCTCGGAACGGTGGATCGCATGCTGACCCAACCCCTTCTCGCCCTGGCGGCAATTGATCGGGAGCTGTTCCAGTCGACGATGACGACGGCCGGCCGATGCCCCGAACCGGGTCTCGACGCCGGGCTGCGCCCGCTGCTGGCCCGGCCCGGCAAACGCCTTCGTCCGGCGCTGGTGTTCGCGATGGCGGCCTGCGGTTCCGAGCCTGATCGGATCGCCGCCGCGAAATGCGCCGCCGCGCTGGAGTTGACGCACCTCAGCTCGCTGATCCACGACGACCTGATCGACCGGGCCGAGTCCCGTGGCGACCTGCCCACGCTGCACACCAGCGCCGGGCTGGCCGCCGCGGTGGTCGGCGGCGACTACCTGATCGCCGTGGCCGGTCGGCTGGTCACCGAGGTGTCGGCCGAGGCCGCGCTGATCTGGCACCAGGCCTACGCCGACCTCTGCGTCGGCCAGGCCCGCGAACTGGCCAACAGCCACCGGACCGACGTCACGACCGTCGACTACCTGGCCGCCATTCGCGGTAAGACGGCAGCGCTGATGGCCGCCTCCTGCCGGCTCGGCGCCCTGTGCGGCGGCCTCGGGCCGGCCGAGGTCGAGGCCGCCGCCCGTTTCGGCGAGGCCTTCGGCATGGTGTTCCAGCTGGTCGACGACCTGATGGACGTGGTCGCCACGGCCGACTCGTGGGGCAAGCCGGTGGGCCAGGACGTGCCCAACGGGGTGTACACGGCGGCGGTGATCGCCGCGCTGGAACACGCCGACGAGCGGTTCCAGCGGCTGTTCGGGCCGTCGATGACTCCGGCGCAGGTCGACCTCGTCCTGGACCGGGCCCGCCGGATTGGCACCGGGCCGGTGCTCGACCTGATCGACGGCTACGTCCGCGAGGCCGGCCGCGAGTTGGCGGCGCTGCCGGCTGCCCCGGCACTGGCCGACCTCCCGAACACCTATGTCACAAAGACCCTTGGCCGCGCTGTGATCGTCACGGAACGGGTGTCATGAAACCGAACTCGATGCCGGGTGCCGTGCCATTGCTCGGGCACCTGCCGGCGCTGGCCCGCCGTCCGCTGGAATTCCTTCGTGCGGCCCAGGCGCAGCGCGACGTCGTTCTGCTCCGACTGGGCGTCGAAAAGGTCTATTTCGTCAACCAGCCGGAGCAGCTGCGCACACTATTGGTCACCGATCCCGGCCGATTCGACAAGGGCGTGCAGTTCGAGAAGGCCGCCGCGGTGATCGGAAACAGCCTGCCGGTCTCGGCCGGCGCGTTCCACCGGCGCCAGCGGAAAATGATCAGGCCGGCATTCCTGCAAGCCCGGCTGCGCGAGTACTTCGACGTGATGCGGGACTGCGCGGAGACGGCGGTCGGGCAGTGGTCGGCCGACACCGACATCACCGCGGCGCTGCGAGACGTCGTCGGCGCGATCACCGCGAGAACCCTGTTCTCACCGGACTTTCCGGACGACGAGCGCAGGGAGCTCACCGGTCTGATCGATGCGCTGGACAAGGGAGTCGCGCTGCGCGTGCTGGACCCGACCGGCCTGGCCGGTCGGCTGCCGCTGCCGGTGAACCGGCGGTTCGAACAGGCCCGCGCCCGCACTCACGAGCTGATGGAGGCGTTCATCGCGCGGTACCGCGAGCGCGGCGACGACCGGCATGACCTGATGTCCACGCTGCTGGCCGCCCGCGACGACGGCCAGCTCATGCCCGACCGGCAGATCCGCGACGAGGCGATCGCCATCCTGCAGGCCGGTTTCGAGACCACGGCGCGGGCGCTGTGCTGGGCCTGCCACGCGCTCGGCGAACACCCCGAGATGCAGCGCCGGGTGGGCGACGAGGTGTCCGAAGGTCCGCTCGGCTACGACGACCTGCCGCGGCTGGACCTCACCCGCCGGGTGGTCACCGAGGCGCTGCGGCTGTATCCGCCGCTGTACCTGATGACCCGCCGGGCGATCGAGGACGTCCAGATCGGCGGTCACACCATTCCCAGCGGCAGCACGGTGTTGTTCTCGCCCTACGCCCTGCACCACGATCCGGCGATCTATCCCGACCCGGAGCGGTTCGACCCCGACCGCTGGCTGCCGGACGCCCGGCCCGAGATCCAGGGCGTGACCTACCTG
The DNA here is from genome assembly GCF_018263855.1 of Kutzneria sp. CA-103260. GTDB lineage: Bacteria > Actinomycetota > Actinomycetes > Mycobacteriales > Pseudonocardiaceae > Kutzneria. The sequence continues at coordinate 1,393,785 of NZ_CP073318.1, forward strand.
CCGTTCGGCGCCGGCCTGCGCAACTGCCTGGGCGAGCAGTTCGCCATGATGGAACTGGTGGTCGTGCTGAGTGCGCTGATGCGGCGGTGGTCGCTGGAGCGGATCCCCACTGTGGCCGTGCGGCCCAAACTGTCGTTCGTGCTCGCTCCCAGCGCCACCGGGGTTCGGCTCAGTCTTCCGGCTGCCAGCGGTATTTCCGCATGTTGATCCGCTGGCCGTCGGCCAGCACGCCCTCGGCCCGCAGCCGGGCCAGCTGCTCGTGGGCGATCTGCGGGGCGGGCGTGCCGTTGGCCCGCAGAATCCGGTGCCACGGCAGGTCGTGGCCGTCCTCGGAGAGCATCGCGCCCACCATTCGCGGGCTGGGGGCGCCGACCATGGCCGCGATGTCGCCGTAGGTCGACACCCGGCCGGGCGGCACGTCCTTGATCGCTTCGCGCATCCGCTCGTGCAACGCCTCGTCCATGCGGGCGATTATGCCCGCATGGACGAGGACGCGTGTGATTGGCTCACAGACCGGAGCACTGCCCGATCGCCCCGCCGCGCACGGTGTTCGGCGCGGCGATGTTGCTCGGTGCGGGCGCGTTCCCGGCACAGCTCAGCGCGCCGGTGACCGCCACGCCGGCCACCACCGGCTGCCGCGCGCCGGTGTGGTTGCCGGACAACACAAGCGCGCCGTCCACGCGACCGCCGACGATCGTCACGTCCTGCGTGACGCCGGTGATGGACGCGGCCCCGTGCACGGTGGTGTCGAGCAGTTCCACCGCGTTGGCGTTGCTCGCGCTGACGCCACCGGTGATCGTCGAGCCCGTGGCGACCAGTGACGCGCCCGGCGACACCACGATCGCGCCGGTGACACTGGCGTGGTCGAGGCAGGTGACGCCGTCGGTGACCACCAGCGCGCCGCTGTGCTGGCCGGTGATCGTCTTGGTGCAGGCCGGCGGGGCCGGCAGCAGGTTCACCTGGAAACTCTTGGCCGCCCCGGTGTTGCCGGCCGCGTCGGTGGTGCGGTACTCGATGGTGTGCTGGCCGTAGCTGGGGGTCGCATCGTCCCAAGGGGACAGTCGCGGCTTGCCCAGCTTGCCGTAGACGAGATGGTCGATCTCGGTGCCGCTGGGCGTGAAGTGCCACGGCTGGGTCGAGTCCGTGGGCCAGCCGAAGTAGTTGAACCAGCCGTCGCCGTCGGTGCGGAACTCGCTGACCAGCGAGCCGGTCCTGTCGTCGGCGGCCGTCAGCCGCATGTCGAACGGTCCATTGTAGACGTACTCGGAGGTGCCGTCGGCCTTCTTGACGCTGAGCAGGGCGTTGGACAACTGGTAGGAGGTGGACGGATCCGTCGCGTCCACGGTCCAGCTGCGGGACTTGCCGCCGACCGTGGCGGTCAGCGTGTGCGAGCCGGTCAGCTTGAGGTTCTTGAGGTCCACGTCGTTGGCCGTGGTGGCCAGCGGGTTGCCGTCCAGCGCCCATCGCACCGGTACGACCTGGTTGGTCGGGTGTGTGGTGTCGGCGAACACGACCTCGTCCGCGCCGATCGGGCGGTCCGTCTCGGTGGTGTCGGCGAAGTCCACCGCCGTGGTCGTCGGCGGCGTCTTGACCGCCGTGTCCACGGTCCAGGTGTGCGTGTTGGTCAGCGCCTGCTTGATCACCGGGTCACGCACGAAATCCGTCGGGTCGGTGACCGTCGCGGTGAGCTTGTGCTTGCCCGCCTTGAGGTTCAGCGTCCGCAGGTCCAGCTGCTGGCCGTTCGCCGACAGCGCTTGGCCGTCCAGGCTCCAGGCGATCGTGAGCTGGTGGCTGTTCGGGTGCATCGGCTCGGCGAACACCACCCGGTCCGCGCCGATCGGCTGGGCGGTCGGCGTGGTGTCCTGCACGATGCTGGTCTTGGCCGAGATCGACTTGACCATGTCCTCGCGGCCGACCTGGTCGTAGTAGTAGCCCAGGGTCTTCATGATGGAGTGCGCGCTGGGCCGCCACACGCCGCTGCTGCTGTACATGCCCGACTCGTAGCGGCCGATCGTGCCGCCGGCCTCGCTCGGCTCGCCCAGCCAGCGCCACCACTTCTTCTGCTGTTGGGCCATCTGCTGCTCGGTGAGCAGCGTGTGGTGCACCGAGTCCGGCTCGCCGCCGGTGTAGGCGTCGCCGCGCACACCCCGGGCGTAGTAGTCATACTCGTCCTGCAGCCCGCCCAGCGAGTGACCCAGCTCGTGCGGCGTGATCAGCGAGGACATCGCGTTGCCGCCGGAGGCCGTCGCGTACGTGCCGCCGATGCCGCCGTAGGTGGTGCTGTTGGCGATGCCCAGGATCTGCCGGTTGGCCGCGGTGGTGCCGGGCACGAGGTTCGCGTACGCCGTCGCCGCGTTCTCGTCCATGTACAGGCCGCGCTGCACGCCCTGCGGGTCGCAGCCCGACCAGAACTCCATGTGCAGCGGGGTGTTCCGCTGGGGCGAGGTGATGTCCGGGTCGCAGCTCACGCCCGACACCGACGACGGAATCTCCACCGTGTAGACGTTCATGTAGTTGCGGTACGACTTGAACGGCTCGAAGGTGAACAGCACATTCATGTGCTTGTCCACGTCGGCGCGGAACTTGGGCATGTCCGCGGCCGTGTAGCCGTCGCCGAGGATCACCAGGTTGAAGCGCTGGGCCGGGTCGCCGGTGACCCGGATCGGCACCACCGTCCCGGTAGGGGTGTCCGCCTGGGCGGCCACGGGTAACGGCAGGAGGGCCAGGGCCGACGCCACGCCGGCGATGAGGATTCGTCTCAACACCCGGCCGACGCTAGGAACCCGGTTGTGCCGCCACAAGGGCCGATGGTCGGCTTGTGCGGCCGATAGTGTGCCCGGTTGTGCTGACCGCCGAGATGATCGTCGACTCCTGGATCCCGATGACCACGGCCGTGTCGCCGGACGGCCGCTGGGTCGCGTACACCCAGCGGCAGGTCGGGCGGCCGGTGAGCGAGGTGTGGCTGGCCGGGGGTGACCATCCGCCTCGGCGGCTGGCCGTCGGGACCGATCCGCGTTGGGATCCTGACTCGTTATCCCTGTGCTACCTGGTCGACGGCGTCGAACTGCACCGGATCACCTTGTCCGGTACGGACATTGTGCTGGTCAACTGGCCGGCCGGCATCGACAGCCACCTGCCGCTGGTGGACGGTGTGGCGTTTGTCGCCGCTGACTCGCCGGCCCCGGAGATCGAGGTGCGGAGTGTTGTCCGGCCGTCCCGGCTGCGTTTGGCGGACTCGTCGGGAATCCGTGTCCTGTACGGGGATCGGCACGTAGCCGAGGTCGCGCAGCAGCCAGGTGGTGGGCCGCTGGCCGTGCTCACGTGGTCCAGCCACGAGGTCGATCCCGGGCTGCTCTCGCCGTCGTTGCACGTCGTCTCGTTGTCGGGGGAGGTGCGTGACCTCGGGCCGGCTGTGGTCGGCGCGCATTCGCCCGTGTGGCGTCTGGTCGGCGACTGGCGTGTCGCGTACCTCGCGCACACGCCGCCCAGCCTCCAGTCCGGGACTGCCGTGTACGACGTCGTCGACGGCAACCTCACCGCCGGGCTGCCGGCCTGCCCGGTCGAACTCGTGCAGATGGCCGACGGTGACCCGCTCGTTGTTGTGGCTTCAGGGCTGGACACCTTTGTCCGCAGGCTCTCCGGGCCGGTGGTGTCGCGGCACACGGGTCTGGTGGAGGCGGTCAGCGCGGGCGGAGAATCAGTGGCGGCGATCGTCAGCACCGCTGACGATCCGCCGGACGTGCATTTCCGTGGTGTGCGGGTAACCGACCTGCGGCCCTGGACCCGGGACATCGAGTGGGGCACCCAGCGTCGGTTCTCCTACCAGGCCTCGGACGGGCTGGAGCTGGAAGGGCTGCTGATCCTGCCGCCGGTTGGCACCGGGCCGTTTCCGCTGGTGACCATCGTGCACGGCGGGCCGTACGACCGCTTCGCCGACCAGTTCGGGCTGCACTGGGTCCCGTCCGGACAGTGGCTCGCCCTCGCCGGCTACGCCGTGTTCCTGCCCAACCCCCGTGGCAGCCAGGGCCGTGGGCACGAATTCGCCACCACCGTCACCGGCGCCGTCGGGCAGGAAGAATGGACCGACATCCTCACCGGCATCGACCTGCTCGTCGCCGACGGCGTCGCAGATGCTGCCAGGCTCGGGATCTACGGCTGGAGTCACGGCGGCTTCATGGCCGCCTGGGCCATCGGACATTCGAATCGCTTCGCCGCCGCCATCATGGGGGCCGGCGTCACCGACTGGGGCATGCTGGTCGGCAGCGGCGAATGGGGCATGTTCGAGGCTTCGCTGGGCGGTAGCACCGGATGGGAAGGTGTCGGCCCGCATCGACACGATGAGCTCAGCCCCATCTCCTATGCGGCCAACGTGCGTACGCCGGTGCTTATCGTGCACGGGGCGGCTGATACCAATGTGCCAGTGGCTCAGTCGGAATACTTTCACCGGGCGCTGCGGTATTACGGCGTTGAGCACGAGTTCGTGGTCTATCCCCGGGAGGGGCACTCGTTTCGGGAACGGGAGCATCAGGTGGATCTACACCACCGGGTTCGGGAGTGGTTCGGTCGGTGGTTGTAGAGGGAGGAGGCTGGTTGGGCGTGGGTTTGGTCGTGTGCCCGCGCCGCGCAGTTGCCGTGGATATGGTGTGAGGGTTTTGGGTGGCTCCGGGTGGATTTTGCGCGGAGCCTCTGGGCGATGGCGTATCGAGGCGTCATCGGGCAGGCTGCGCCTGCCTCGATTCGCGGATCAGCGTATGCCATCGCCCCCCTCCGCGCAAAATCCACCCTCCGATCCGGAGTGGTGAGGGGTTCTTGGGGGATCTGCGCTGGTTTCGCTGTGGAGTTGTCAAAGAACGGGCGGGGCGGGTGGGTCAGTATTGGTGGGGGTGGGTGGTGTAATGGCGGCCTAGTGGGGTGCGCCAGTGCAGGGTTCCGTCTTCGTCCAGGGTGGCGGTGTAGTCGCCGTGTTTGAGGTGGTGGTGATGGGCGCAGTAGCCCTTGAGTTGGGTGGCGTTGGTCTTGCCCTGGGGCCAGGGGGTGGTGTGGTCGAGTTCTTGGATGGGGGTGGTGCAGCCGGGTGCTGAGCAGACTCCACCTGCGTTGAGTTCGGCGAATTGCTTGATGTCGGCGGTGGGGCGGTACTGGTCTCGGCTGAGTTCGGAGGCACGCCGGTATTCGTCGAGGAGGAGTCCGCGCCAGGGGCCGTGCATGGCCAGTTCGCGGGCGGAGTCGGCGGCGATGGGGCCGTACCCGTCCAGTAGGCCGGGGTCTTCGGTCAACCCCATTAGGGTCTCCAGGGAGATGGTGACGTGGACTTTGACCTTGCGGTCCACCCCGTAGCCCAGGAAGCGGTCGAGGAAGGCGTCGGCGCGTTTCTGGTCGGTGGTGCGGTCGTCCTTGGGTAGCGAGCGGGCGTCGCAGGTCAGGATGTCGTAGGCCTGGCGGGCGTCGATGGCCGGCAGGATGATGCTGAGCTTGGCCATGCCGTCGGGCAGCGGGGTGAACTCCACCCGCCGGTCTTCCCGAGCCTTGAGGCAATGCCGTTCAGATAAGCGGTCTGTGCTGGTCGGTGTGGTGAACTGACGGGGCGAGGGATGACCGGTACGTTGCCCAGGCGTGACGTCGTCTGGGGTGGAGTCGCCACCGAGGCCGCAGGGCCGGTTGACTGACCACATTGGACTGGGTGTGTTGTCCGCCCGGTTCGATCGTGACCTGATCGAAGAGGTCCTCAACCGCACCGGGCGGCGGGAGAGACGCAGCCGGCGGCTGCCCGCGCACGTGATGATCCGCTATGTGATCGCGATGGGCTTGTTCTTCGCCGAGTCCTACGACGAGGTGATGCGCCGGTTGGTCGGCAACCTGCGCAAGCTCGGCTCCTGGGTCGATGACTGGCAGGTGCCCACCAAGTCGGCGATCACCCAGGCCCGCCAGCGACTGGGACCGCACCCGGTGAAGGCGCTGTTCGAGCGGGCGTGCGTGCCGTTGGCCACCTCCGCCACCAAGGGCGCCTGGCTGGCCAGGCGCAGGGTGATGGCGATCGACGCGACCAGCTTCGACGTGGCCGACACCCCCGACAACGCCGAGCGCTTCGGCAGGACCGGTTCGGGACCAAAGGCGTCGGCTTATCCGAAGCTGCACGTCGCGGCGTTGGCCGAATGCGGCAGTCACGCCATCGTCGGCGCGGTGCTGGGCTCGGTCCGGACCGGGGAACGTACCCTGGCCGCCGACCTGGCCGCCTGGGTTGGCCCCGAGATGTTGGTGCTGGCCGATGCCGGCCTGTACTCCTACGAGTTGTTCGGCCGGTTCGCCGCCACCGGCGCCGACCTGGCCTGGCGGATCGGCGCCTCGGTGTCGGTGGGGCTTGTGCGGTGGCTGCCTGATGGCTCCTACCTGGCCCTGATCTACCGGTCCGGGCTCGGCGCCGAGCGGCGTGCCCGGCTGGTCGCACAGGCCCACGCCGGCCAGGACATCCAGGCTGACCTGGCACGGCTGGTGCGCGTGGTCGAGTACACCGTCCCGGACCGCAACCCCGACGGTGAGCTCATCGTCGTGATCACCACCGTGCTGGACCCGCATGAGCTGCCGGCGCTGGAGTTGGCCGAGGCCTACCACCAGCGCTGGGAAGCCGAATCCGCGCTGGACGAGCTCAAGACCGATCTGCGCGGTCGCGGTGAGGTCCTGCGTTCCAAGACTCCTGACCTGGTCGAACAACAGATGTGGGGCCTGCTGCTGGCCCACTACGCCATCCGCGGTCTGCTGCTGGACGCCGCCGACCCCGCCGGCTACGACCCCGATCGCATGTCGTTCATCAAGGGTCTTCGCGTGGTCCGCCGCCAGGTCACCGACCAGGCGGCCATTACCCCCTGAGTACCTGAACGACGCTCACATCGACGCGATCGAGGAGATCCGCCGGCACTCCAACCCACCGCGCCGCGAGCGTGCCTGCCCCCGCGCCGTCAAACGCGCCCGGCACAACTCCTACCGGGTCAAACGCCTCACCGACGAGAACATCCGCCATCCCGGCCCGGCTACGCCTCTGCTGGCCTGCCCAAACACCCAAACTTAACGGCATTGAGCCTTGAGGCGGCGTTGGTCGTAGCCGAGAGGGTCGGCTTCGGCGACGGCTTTGGTGGTGCGCCGGGCCAGTTGGGTTCGGGTGAGGCTTGGGGCGAGATCGACCAGGGCATTCTCGACCTGGGTGACCAGTTCGGGCTTGGCCAGGTGGACCACTCGATCGTCCACGGTCTCCATTCGCCGCAGGTCGATCTCGCCGCGCCGCAACAGCTCCGCCATCCGAGGCAGCCGGTCGAGCATCGCGCTGCGGTGCTTCTGGTGCACCATCGACTGTTCCGGCTCGTGAATGGCCATGGCGATCTCGGCGGTGTCCTCGACCTCGTGCAAGAGGCTGAGCCGGACGTGATGCAGAGACGCGATGGCCCGGTGAACCAGAACGAGCGCGGTGAGCTTCTGCTCCTCGGTGAGGGTAGCTACATTCGCACCCAGAAGCAGGTCCACAATGGCCCCCGAGGGCTCCATGGATTCGAGCTCCTGGGTGAGTTCTTTCATGCCTCCAGAATACGCCGATTGAAGATCGAACTCGAATCACTAACGGGTGAATATGGGTCGCAACGGAAAGGCGCACACAAGAGCCGCGAACTCTCTCTGTCGGAGGGTGGATTTTGCGTGGAGGGGGCGATGGCATACGCTGATCCGCGAATCGAGGCAGGCGCAGCCTGCCCGATTCTTGCCTCGACTGCCATCGCCCAGAGGCTCCACGCAAAATCCACCCGGAGCCACCCAGTCAATTCACCTCAGTGTCACACCGAAGCCCTCTCAACGAAGATCAATCACCACTCCCGACCCCGCCCCCGCCCCCATTCACGGCAACTGCGCGGCGCGGGCACCCGACCCCCACCCCCGCACTCCACGCCCCCGTTACCTTTTTCGTAGCTCCTGATCAAGGAGTCGTGGTCGCCAGGCCCGGCATGACTAACGCCCCCAGTCGAACCCATGATCCGGGGGGTGGTGTCACCGGACCTGGTGGCATCGAAGGACCGCTGATAGGGACACGGCCGCCCACCGGGCAGGTCTCGTCGTAACGTGGGTGCCGGCCATCGATGCTCGACCGGCGACCACACACAACGAACGGACGGCATGACGGATGACCAGCGATTTCGGGGTGTTCCTCGGCCTGGACGTCGGCAAGGACGCCCACCACGCCGTCGGCCTGGACCCTGCCGGCAAGCGGCTGCACGACGCCCCCCTGCCCAACAGCGAACCCAAACTCCGGGCGCTGTTCGACAAACTCGCCACCCACGGCCCGCTGCTGGTCGTGGTCGACCAACCAGCCACGATCGGCGCGCTGCCGGTCGCGGTCGCCCGCGCCGCCGGCCACCAGGTCGCCTACCTGCCCGGCCTGGCCATGCGCCGCATCGCCGACCTCTACCCCGGCAAGGCCAAGACCGACGCCCGAGATGCGTTCATCATCGCCGACGCCGCCCGCTCGCTGCCGCACACCCTGCGCCCAGTCGACGTCGGCGACGACGCCCTGGCCGAACTGGAGGTGCTGGTCGGCTTCGACGACGACCTGGCCGGCGAAGCCACCCGCATCGGCAACCGCATCCGCGGCCTGCTCACCGGCATCCACCCCGCACTCGAACGCGCAATCGGCCCCAGGATCAGCCACCCGGCCGTGCTGGAGATCCTGTCCCGCTGCGGCGGCCCCACCGGAATCCGCGCCGCCGGACGACGCAAAATCACCGCTATCGCCACCGCGCACGCACCCCGCATGGGCGACAAACTGGTCACCGCGATCCTGACCGCGCTGGACGAGCAGACGGTCACCGTCCCGGGCACCGCCGCAGCCGACACCGTGCTGCCCCGCTTGGCTGACAGCCTGAAAACCATTCTCCAGCAACGCAAACAGGTCGCTGCCGAAGTCGAGGAGATACTCGACACGCACCCTCTTGCCGGGGTCCTGATCTCGATGCCCGGCATCGGGGTCAGGACCGCCGCCCGGATCCTGCTGGAGATCGGCGACGCCTCGGCGTTCAAGTCCTCCGGCCACCTGGCCGCCTACGCCGGCATCGCACCGGTCACTCGCAGCTCCGGCTCCTCGATCAAGGGCGAGCACCCCGCCCGGACCGGCAACCGCAAACTCAAACGCGCGTTCTTCCTGGCTGCGTTCGCCGCGCTGTCCGACCCCACCAGCAGGGCCTACTACGACCGGAAACGGGCTGAGGGCAAGAAACATAACGCCGCCCTGATCTGCCTGGCCCGGCGCCGTTGCGACGTGGTCTACGCGATGCTGCGCAACCGCTCCTACTACCGGAATCCCGAACCCGTCCCCGCCGCAGCCGCGGCTTGACAACGACATAGGGACACCCCCTCAGAACTGCACCGTCACCCGCACCCGATTCCCCGACATACGCTCCGCCACAGCGTGCCCAGTCCGCTCCCGCCCATCCAGCTCAAGCGTCAGCGCCCCACCGTCCCCCGTGAAGTTCCGCCACCACTTCTTGGCGTCCGCGAGCATCACCGTGATGGTCGCGACGTCCCCGGACAGCTTGTACCCGACCGGGGTGCTGAACGTCCGGCCGGACCGGCGGCCGGTGTAGCTGGCGATCGTGACGTGGCGGCGCACCAGTGGCCCGAGCAGCCGCGACGACCGCAGGGCGAGCACGACGCCGTTGAAACCGGTGACGAATCGTCCGAGCGCGGTTGTCTGTGGGCTCATCGTTCCTCCTTGTTGGGTTATCACGAAAAGCGTAACGTCGGAAGTGGATTACCTAGTCCACTTAGCCCGGAAGTGAGTGACATGGACACCGGCGTCTCTCAGATCCGGCCGCTGCGGTCGGACGCGGAGCACAATCGCGAACGCATCGTGGCGGCTGCCGGCGAGCTGTTCGCCAGCCGCGGCCTCGACGTGCAGATGGCCACCGTAGCCCGGCTGGCCGGCGTCGGCACGGCTACCCTGTACCGGCGCTTCCCGACCAAGGAGTCGCTGGTCGCCGAGGTGTTCGCGGACAAGTTCGAGAACTGCACCCGGGTCATCGAGGAAGCCCTGGCCGACCCGGACCCGTGGCGGGGCCTGTGCACCGTCCTGGCCAAGGTCGCCGAGTTGCAGGCCACCGACCGCGGCTTCAGCGCGGCATTCCTGGCCGCGTTCCCGGACCTGCTCGATTTCGGCGACTGCCGCGACCGCGGCCTGCACGTCGTCGCCGACCTCATCGACCGGGCCAAGCGTTCCGGGCAGTTGCGCGCCGATTTCGCGGTGTCCGACCTGGCCTTGGTCATGACGGCCGTGAACGGCATCGCGGCCGCCGTGCCGGCGGCGGCGCCGGCCGCGTCGCGCCGGCTCGTCGCGTACCTGCTCACGTCGTTCCGGGCCGAGCACGCCGGGCCGTTGCCGCCGCCCGCACCGATCGATCTGGGCGATCTGGTGCCTGGCTGGTCCTGAACCCTACAAACAGATCACCAAGCAGCACACCACAGCCGCGACCGGAGCGACCACGAAAGCCCCCGCCGGGCCGTAGTGATCAGTCAGCCAACCGGCGACCAGCTGCCCGCCCGCCGTACCCACCGGACCACCAGCGCTCAGCGTCGCGATCACCGTGCCGAGGCGGCCGCCGGCCCGACGCTCGGCCGCCACGAACAGCGACACCATGAACGGCGCGATGGTCGCCCCGCCGACGACCATCGCCACCGGCAGCGGCAGCACCGTGAACGTGACCATGCCAACCAGCAGTGCCGCGGCGGAAACCTTTTGAGGAAGCCGAATCCAGCCGCTCAGCAGCCCTCCGAGCCCGCTGCCGACCCCGAGCAGCGCGTACAGCCCGGTCGCGCCCCGCGCGGCCACGCCCGTCTGCACCGCCCCGAAGATCATGCCCACCGCGGCCATCGCACCGACCAGCACCACGATCGACCGCCAGCTGATCACCTTGTCCGACAACCGTTCCGGCCGGCGACGGTCGTACCGCAGCGCGAACGGCAGCGCCGCACCCAGCACCAGCAGGAGCATGATCGGCAGGCCGGCGATCACCGGCCCGAGGATGAAGCTGAGCTCGTCCGCCGCCGCCTCGAAGGACAGCGCCACCGGCAGCAGATCGGGTCGGCTCAACGCCCAGTGCACCCGTGCCAGCGGCCCCACCTGGGGCTGCGTCAGGCCGGCCAGCACCGCCACGGGCCAGGCCTTCGGCCCCGCCACGATCATCACCGCCACCGCCGTGGCGTTCAGCAACGCTGCCACCACCCCGACCCGGCGCGGGCCGTGCCGATCGGCTAACCGACCGACCAGCAACCCGCCACCAGCAATGGCAATGCTTTGCGCGGCAGCCACAACGCCGGCCTGGGTGAAGCTCACCCCGCCGCCGCGCAGCCACAACAGCGTCGCCAGCGGCAGCATCGCGTACGGCAGCCGCGCCGCCAGACCCAGCAACAGGAACCACGGACCGGACGAGCGTGCGAGCTCGCGGTAGGACATGACGTCTCCCGGGCACAATGAGGAGACGCGCCTACCCAGCCACCAGACGCGTGCCCTGTCCCGGTTCTGACCGCAGAATACCGACGCCGCCGGCTGTGACACACTCCCCGCGTGTCATGGGAAGACGTATCCGCCGCCATTGCCGAGGCCGAGTGTCCCGTAGCCGTGCTGCCGGCCGACGCGGCGCACGCCGCCGAATGCCTGAGCGGACTGGGCATCTCCGACCAGTCGTGGCTCGGCGCCGTCGTCGCGAACACCGGCGGCCTGCTGCTGGACCACGGCTGGCTGCGGGTGCTGGGCAGCGGTGCGCCCGGCCTGCCGGACGTTCTCGCCGACGCCGACCGCCAGTCGGCGTACCTGCCGGTCGGACACGATGTGCTCGGCGGCCAGTTCGTGTGGACGCCGAACGACAGCGGGCGCCCGACGATCCACTACTTCGGGCCCGACGCGCTCGAATGGCGTGACCTCGAACTGGGCTACGCCGAGTGGCTGGCGGCCATGCTCGGTGGCTCGCTCGACGGCTTCTACGAGACGCTGCGTTGGCCCGGCTGGGCCGAGGAAGTCTCCGCCTGCCGACCCGACCAGGGCATCCACACCTTCCCGCCACCGTGGAGCGTGCAGGGCAAGGACCTCGCGACGGTGTCCCGCAAGGTGATCCCCATGACGGAGTTGGTGTCCTTCCACGAAGACACCGCCCGTCAGCTCGCCTCCGGCTCAGCCAACACGTAGGCGACCTCCGGCCAGATCACTGCCGCCGAAGAAGAGCCGCTGCGGGGTCGACGCCGGTCAGTTCGACGCTGAGGTCCCAGACCCGGGCGGCCAGCGCGGTGTCGGCGAGGATGCCGCGGACGGGTTCGAGGTGGGGGCGGCCCCGGAGACCGAAAAGCCGTGGGCCCCACAGCTGGCCGCTCTGTACGAAGGGGTCGAGTACGCAGCGGACGGCAGGCCAGGCGCCGGCGTCCTTGCCCTGCAACAGAGGCAGGCGGAAGCCGGTGGGGCGGGTGTGCACGGGCGGGCGGGACGGGGTGAGGGAGTCGAGCGCGCCGCCGGGGTGGTTGACGACGCTGAAGACACCGCGGCGGGCCAGCTCGAAGCCGAACAGCATCTGGGCCAGCTTGGACCGGGCGTAGACCTTCTTGCCGTCGGGCTCCTGGGCGGCGAAGTCGGCCGACTTGGCGACGAAGCTGCCGGTGGTAACGACTCGGGCGTTACGGGACAGGTGGGGTGCGAGCCGGGCGGTGAGGGCGAAGTGTCCCAGGTGGTTGACGGCGAAGGTCCGCTCGTCCGGATCGGGTCCGTCGAACAGCATGCCGGCGTTGAGCACCACAGCGTCGAGCCGCACGTCGAGCCGGTCGGCGGACTCCTGAAGAGACGGCAGATCGCCGAGGTCCAGCGGGAGATGGCTGAGCGCGGCCGAGGGATGGCGGGACCGGATGGCGGTCATCGCGGCGGCGGCCCGGTCGGCGGAGCGGCAGCCGAGGACCACGGTCGCGCCGGCGCCGGCCAGCTGTTCGGCGACGAAGTAGCCGATGCCGGCGTTGCCGCCGGTGACCAGCGCGGTCCGGCCCTCGGCCGGTGGCGGGCGGTGCACGTCCCAGGAAGTCATAGCCATACCGTAATCGGAGTCGTTCCGACTTTGCAATCGCTTCGAGCGTGGGTACGGTGGCGGCATGACCACGCCGGGACGTCGCGAGCGCAAGAAGGCCGCCACGCGCAGAGCGCTGTCCGACGCGGCGTTGGGCCTGTTCCTGGCACGCGGCTTCGACAAGGTCACGGTCGCGGAGATCGCCGAGGCCGCCGACACGGCGGTGTCGACCCTGTTCGCGCACTTCCCGGCGGGCAAGGAGGCGCTCATCCTCGGCGACGGCGCGGAGCGCGGACGGGCGTTGGCGGAGGCGGTCCGGGACCGTCCACAAGGGACTTCGATCCTCAAGGCGCTGAAGGACTTCCTCGCCACCCGGGGCCCGTTCGAGGCGGAGCCCGACGCGTACACCCGCCAGGTCACGGAGCTGGTGGTGACCACACCGGCCTTGCGGGCCTACGCCCGGGCCATGTGGACGGACAACGAGGAGTCGCTGACCACGGTGATCGCGGCCGAGACCGGCCGCGACGCGGACGACCTGTCGCTGCGGCTGCTGGCCCGGTATGTGTTGGAGATTCCCGACATCGCCGGCACTGCGCCGAACGCCCCGGCGGCGCTGGAGGTCGCGTTCGAGCACCTGACGCGCGGCTGGCCGGACCTCTGACGTGGCACCGGTGATCGTCGTCGGGGCCGGGCCGACCGGCCTGACCGCCGCGGCGCTGCTGGCCCGGCATGGTGTCGACTGCGTGATCGTGGACCGCCGGCCGGCGCCGCATCCGCAACCGCGGGCCGTGCACCTGGACGACGAGGTGTGCCGGATCCTGGCCAGCATCGGCGTCGCCGACGAGTTCACCGCGATCTCCCGACCAGGCCAGGGTTTGCGGCTGCTCGATGCCGACATGCGGGTGCTGGCCGAGTTCCGCCGTGCCGCGGCGGCCGGCCGGCACGGCTTCCCCGAGGCCAACATGTTCGACCAGCCCGACCTGGAGCGGATCCTGCGCCGCAAGGTCAGCGTGGTCGACGGCGTCGAGGCCACGGAGCTCACCCAGCACGGCGATCACGTCCGTGTGAACGGCGAGCGCTTCGAGTACGCGCTCGGCTGCGATGGCGCGAACAGCTTTGTGCGCAAGGCAATCGGCGCGAGCATGCGGGATCTTGGCTTCGCGCAGCGATGGCTGGTGGTGGACATCGACACCGACAAGGACCTGGGCCAGTGGGACGGTGTGCACCAGGTCTGCGACACCAAGCGGGCGGCCACGTTCATGCGGGTCGGAGAGTCCCGCTACCGCTGGGAGTTCCGGCTTCAGCACCACGAGTCCGCCGCGGACTACCAGGATCTGGCCCGAATCCGCCCGCTGATCGCCCCTTGGACCAAGGTCGAGGATCTCCGGCTGCGCCGGGTCGCCGAGTATACCTTCCGGGCCCAGATTGCCGACAAGTGGCATGAGAACCGGGTTTTCCTGCTCGGCGACGCCGCCCACCTGACGCCGCCGTTCATCGGACAGGGCCTCGGCGCCGGCCTCCGTGACGCGGTCAACCTCACCTGGAAGCTGGCCCATGTCCGCGATGCACGGCTACCGGCCTCGGTCCTGGACACGTACCAGATCGAGCGACTTCCGCACGTGCGAACGATGATCCGGCTGGCCAAGCTGCTCGGCGTGGCCATGACCGAGGGCGGCGAGTTCGGCAACCTGCTTCGCCGCGTCCTGATGCCCCGCCTGCATCTCGTGCCGGGGCTGAGGAATCGCGTTCTCAGCAGCGAAACCCCCGCGCTGCGACGGTCCGAACTGGTACTGCGGCCCCGATTCCGCCGGGGCCTGGCGGGAACGCTGTGTCCCGCCAGGAATCCCGACCAGCTGATCACCGTCACGCCCGAGTCTCATCCCGATCTCGCCGACTGGCTACGCAAGGGCCGAGCCCGCGCGGCGGTCGTCCGCCCGGACGGAGTCGTCCTCCAAAGCGTGTGACAACACCCAGTCCGACATCACTTGCCGGCCAGCCGGTCCCGCACGTCGGGCACGGCATGGCTCAGGGTGTCCTGGTCCAGGGTCGCGCCGGTCACGTGTGGCAGGTGCACCACTACGTCGTAGGCCGCCAGGGCGTCCACCTCCGAGTAGAACACGCCGTATCGCTGCTCCTTCGCCGAGCTGACGGTGGCCTCGTCGGCGGGGGAGAGACGACGCAGGTCCACAGCGAACGGCTCGTCGCCGGCGCGGCTGGCGGCCATCAGCCCGTCGAGGCTGTCCGGCTTGGGCTCGTCCAGATCGGCGAACATGACGCCCTCGTAGAACGACGGCGTCATGTTCAGGGCCTGTCCGCCGCCGGTGGTCGTGCCGACCACGCGGTAGTCGTCGCCGAGCCGGTCGGCCAGATGCACGCCCATCACCGCCATCGGCCGCATGCCCGGAAGCGCCGAGGGGCGACGCTGCACGTGGGCGTTGTGCTCGACGAGCACGATCCGCTCCTCGCGGCGCAGGATCCAGTCCACGGTGTCGGCGATGGTGACCTCGCGAACCTCCATGCCACCGGGCTGATCGCCGCGCGCCATGCCGCGGGCGGTGCCGTCCAGTCCGATCGTGACGTCCAATGCCCGCAGCGCCCGCTCGTACGCCTCGACGGAGGTCCTCCGCACGTAACCGATCCGGCCCGAGATCAGCCGTGCGCGCAGGTCGGCCAGGCCGGCGCTCAAGGTGTCCTTGTCGGCGCTCGTGGTGTACGCGTTGAGCGACACCAGCTGCGAGAACGCCGACGGGGCCGACAGCGAGACGGCGACTTCCCGGATCCGGGGGTCGACCTCGAACTGCGGATCGGCTTCGGCCAGATAGGCCAGCACCGGGTCCAGGCCGGGCAGCGTGGACGCGTTCGAACCGGGCAAATCGGTGCCATAGAAGCCGATGCGGTGCTCGCGCATCCACTCCAGGTGCTCACGCAGCTCGGTCCACAGCCCCATCAGGCCGGTCACGCCGTTGGCCAGCAGGTCGCCGAGTGCGCGCGAGTCGTCGCCCCGCACCCACTTGTCGACGTCCCAGCCCTCGACGAAGCCGGACTCCATCGCGTAGACGCGGAAGCCGTGCCGCTGCGCCAGGTGCCGGAACAGGCGGTGTCGCAACAGGTACTGCTCGCGGTTGTAGTGCGAGCTCTCGCCGATGGCGACCACCCGCGCGCCGCCGAGCGCCTCGTCCAGCCGGTCGAGGTCGTCCAGCGAGAACACCGCCGCGTCGCTGAGCCTGTCCATGGTCGTCCCCCTCGGGTTCGCATTCCCAACTTTGGTAACGGTACCAGATGTGGGAACATAGCACCCGTGGACCAGCTCGACCTCCTCCTGCACCCGATCCGGCTGCGCATCGTGCACGCCCTGTCCGGCGACCGCGTCCGAACCACCTCGGACCTCTGCCGGCAGCTGCCCGACGTGCCCAAGACCAGCCTGTACCGGCATGTCGGGCTGCTCGCCGACGGCGGGATCCTGGAGGTCGTCGACGAGCAGCGGGTGCACGGAGCGGTGGAGCGGCACTACCGGCTGCGGGGCGGCGGGGCGGTGATCGACCGGGAGACCGCGGAGGCGATGACGCTGGAAGATCACCGGCGCGGGTTCACCGGTGCGATGGCCTCGCTGATGGCGGAGTTCAACGCCTACCTCGACCGCGACGGCGCGAATCCACCGGCCGATGCCGTCGGCTACAAGCAGGGCGTGGTGTGGTTGGACGACGCCGAGGCCGTGGAACTGGCCGAGGAGATCGTCGCCGCCCTGCGCCGGCGCGCGGCCAACGGCCCCGGTGGCGGCCGTCGGCCACGCCTGCTGAGCCTGATCGCTTTCCCCACGGAGTCATGACAAAACGGGGCGCCGACAGCCGTCGGCGCCCCGTTCGCGGAGCTCGACAGATCAGGAGATCGGGGTGTCGTGGCCCCACACGCCGTTGTGCCGCACGCGCTTCGGACAAACGGGTTGCTAGACGCCGGCGCAGTCGTACAGGTGTTCGCGCACTTCGGCGCAGTGCTCGGCGGCCCAGTTCACGTTGGCCTGCGGGACGGTCCGCGCCGGCTTCTTGACGGTGCCCTGGACGTACCGGAGTTGGCCGGTCTGAATGAGCGTCCGGAACTGGTCGGCGGTCGGGAACGGAGTTTTCGCGCTGTAGCCGCCCATCGGCAGCACGCTGGCCCCGGCCTGGGAGATCAGCGTGGCGGCCGGCCCGGCGCCGTCGACCGCGAGCGCGTAACGGGTGTCGGCCCGCTGGACCAGGTCCAGTAGCTCACGATCCTTTTTGGACAGAAGGTGTGGCTTGCGAGGCTTTGCGCCGACGGACGGATTGGCGGCATTGGCGCTGGCCACATGGGAATCGGTGGAAAGGGTCCAGGCGGTGGGCGTGATCAGCACGGCGACGAGCCCGGCCACCGCTCCCAGCGCGGCCACCCGAGAGGTACGGGCGGCCATCAGTGCCAGGATGGCGACCAGGGCGAGCACGGCGACGGCGGCGGTCAGCGACTGGTGGGGGAGCAGCAGCGCCCAGCCGGCGGTCACCAGTACCACCGTCGGCAGCAGCCACGGCCGGCTCGTTCGCTCACGCCAGAACAGCACCAGACCAGCGCCGGTCAGCGCGGCGACGGCTGGCGCCAGTACGATCACGTAGTAGGCGTGCCGGAACTGGCCGAAGCCGAAGGCGGCGAGATGCACCGCCAGCCATAGGCCCCACATCGCGAACCCACTGCGCTGCCGAGTCCAGAGCAGACCGAGCACGACCGCGAGCAGACAAATCGGATACATCCAGCCGATCTGGACGAAAGTGTGCTCGGACAACAGGTTCCGCCAGCCGCCCCCGCCGTGGAAGCGGCCGGCCGCGTTGTAGCCGAAGACCATGGACAGCGGGTTGTTGTCGGTGGTCGCGTCGATGTACGGCCGGTCGGCCGGCGGCGTGAGCAGCGTGAGCACGATCCAGACCGACGAGACCGCCAGCGTCACCCCGCCGGCCACCAACAGCCTGCCGATCCGCCGCCGCTGCGCGAACAGGACGTAGCCGACGGCGAACACCGGCAGCACCAGCCAGGCCTGCACCATCTTCACCTGGAACGCCAGGCCCACCCACACCGCGCACAGCCACAGCGGCTTGTCGTCCAGGACGCTGCGCTGCCAGGCCCCCGCCGCCAACACCAGCAGCAACGTCAGCAGCGTGTCCGAGATCTGCGACTTCGCCAGCGCCGCGGCGATCGGCGTCACCGCCAGCACCAGCGCCGCCAGCAGCCCGGCCTCCGGCCCGAAGCAGCGCTCGACCACCTTGTACAGCACCAGAACCGTGAGCACGGCCTCCAGCACCGACGGCAGCGCCACCGACCAGTCGTGGAAGCCGAACACCCGCACCGACAACGCCTGCAGCCAGAAGGCCCCGGGGATCTTGTCGATGCTGATCGACCCCTGCGGATCGAAGCCCCCGAACACGAACGCCCGCCAGCTGCCGGCCATGCTGCGGACCGCTGAGGCGTAGTAGTTGTGCACCGGCCGAACCGTGATGCCCCAGGCGTAGACGACCGAGGTGAGAACCGCGATTCCGGCCAGTGCTGACCTGATCAGCGTCGTGCGTGCCAACGGCATGGTGAAGCCCCCAACAGTGCTGCGGGCTGCCGGCGGATGGCGGCGCGAGGTCGATGCGGATTCATCTTACTGGCGAAGGCAAGGGATGCTCGCCCCCGACGCCAGGCGAGCATCCCGACCCTCACAGGTGCGCGGTGAGCGGGTGGGCGGTGAAGAAGTCCCAGATCACCTGAGTGGCCTTGATGGTCTGGGTGGCCGAGCCGGGGCCGCTGTCCACCAGTTCGCCGGGCCAGGTGTGGCCGGCCCCGATGATCCGGTAGTGGGTGACGTCGCCGTGCTGGGAACAGTCGGTCCACGCGAACTTGATGACGTCGGTGCCGATCGGGGTCTGGGACGGCCCGGTGGCGCAGTGGTTGTGGGTGGCACGGTCCTGGGCCCACTGCATGAGCGGCGGGGTGGCCACGCCGTGGCTGACGTCGCCGTCGTAGGCGATGGTGGGGTCGGCAGTGCCGTGGAAGTCGACGATGGGAGCGGGCGCGCTGGTGTCGCAGCCGACGGTGGTGCCGGGGTAGAAGGCGCCGGCGATGGTGCCGAAAGCGGCGATGCGGAAGGGCAGTTGGCAGGCCAGCAGGGCGACGAAGCCGGCGCCGTTGGACTTGCCGGTGGCGAAGATCCGGTTGGGGTCGACGCACAGCGTCGCCTGGAGGTGGTCGAGCAGGTCGCTGACGAACTGGACGTCGTCGACCGGGGCCGCGTAGGGCGCGCTCTCCCAGGCGCGCTGGTCGTCCTGGCCCTTGGCCCCCACCGGATACACGGCGATGGCGTTGAGATTGTCGATGCCGGAAAAGGCCTCGATGTCCGAGCCGTCACCCTTGCGGCCGTGGAAGGCCATGACCAGCGGTGTCGGCTGGAACGGCTGGTACCCGGCGGGCAGGTGGATCAGGTAATCCCGCTGCATGCCACCGGAGGTGATGGTCTGGTTGGTGGTGACGCCCACGGGCGGAGCGTTCGGGGAGAGGCAGCCGGCCGAGAGGCGCGGATAGTTGCGCACCGCGGGCTCGGCGGCGAAAGCGCTTGCGGGCACGGCAAGAGCGGTCAGCGCGACGATCGCGGTGGCGAGTAGTCTTCTCACAGCACCTGCTTCAGGAAGGACCGGAGCCGGTCGGATCGGGGGGAGTCGAAGAACTCGGTGGGACGGGCGGCCTCCAACAGGCGTCCCTGGTCCAGGAACACCACCTGCTGCGCCACTTCACGCGCGAACCGCATCTCGTGCGTGACCACGATCATCGTCATGCCGCGGTCCGCGAGCTCGCGCATCACCGCGAGGACCCCCTTCACCAGCTCGGGGTCCAGGGCCGAGGTGGCCTCGTCGAACAGCATCACCTCGGGATCCATGGCCAGCGCCCGGGCGATGGCCACCCGCTGCTGCTGCCCGCCGGACAGCTGCTCGGGCCGGCGATCCTCCAACCGGGACAGACCGACCGAGTCCAGGTGGGCTCGGGCGATCGTCACGGCTTCGTCCCGCGAGCGACCCAGAACCCGTTGCTGGGCCAGGGTCACGTTGTCCAGCACGGTATGGTGCGGGAACAGGTGGAAGTTCTGGAACACCATGCCGACCCGGGTGCGGATGCGGTCCACGTCGGCGCCGGGATCGGTGATGGCCTCCTCGCCGATCAGGATCCGGCCGGAACTGGGCACCTCCAACAGGTTCGCGCACCGCAGCAGGGTCGACTTGCCCGAGCCGGACGGCCCGACGATGCAGGTGGTCGCGCCGCCGGGCGCCGCCAGCTCGATGTCGTGCAGGACCTGGTGGGAGCCGAAGCTCTTGTCGATGTGTTCGAAGTGGACGGCGGTGCCGGCACGGGTCAGGGTGGTCATGCGACGGCCTCCACGGGCGGCAGCGCGGCGACCGGGCGGCCCTCGCGCATCCGCCGGTCCCACGCGTTCACGGCGTAGGTCAGCGGAATGGTGATCACCAGGTAGAACAGGCCGGCGGCGACCAGCGGGGACAGCGAGGCGTTGTTGCTGGAGGTGTCCTGGGCGATGGCGAACATCTCCCGCTGCCCGGTGGCCAGGCCCAGCAGGTACACCAGGGCGGTGCTCTTGATGACCAGGATGAACTGCCCGGTCAGCGCGGGCAGCACCCGCCGGAACCCGATCGGGATCACGATCAGCCGCATGGTCCGGGCCCGGGACAGGCCCAGGCTGCGGGCCGCCTCCACGATGCCGCGCTCCACGCTCTGGAAGCCGGACCGGAATATCTCGGCCATGTACGCGCCCTCCATCAGCCCGATGGCCAGCGCGGCGTAGCCGTAGGTCCAGCTGCCGAACACGTTCAGCCCGGCCAGCGGCAGGCCCTGGCCGATCAGGTAGATGGACAGGATGTGCGGCAGGCCACGCAGCACGTCCACGTACCAGCGGCACGGGTAGCGCAGGATCCGGTGCCGCGACATCAGCCCGCTGGCCAGCAGGATGCCGACGACCAGGCCGATCAGGCTGGCCAGCACGGTCAGCAGCAGCGTGTTGAGCAGGCCCTCCCGCAGCAGGGTGGGCAGCGTGCCGAGGATCAGCGGCAGGTCGAAGAACGTGTCGAGCACGTGTTGGATGCCGTCCATTGTGGACCTCTCAGGACACGGCGCCGGGGCGCTGCTGCATGCCGGGGTACGTGGTGATCATGTCCGGCGGGATCGGCACGCCCTTGGGGTTCCACTTGTCGAACAGCTTCGTGTACGTGCCGTCGGCGATCACCGCCTTGAGCGCGTCGTCCAGGGCCTTCTTCAGCGCCGGCCGGTCCTTGGCCACCGGCAGCGCGGTCGGGCCGCTGGTGATCGAGGGGGAGTAGGCGTAGTCCGGGTGCTTGGTCACCAGGTCCAGCGCGGTGGCGTCGCCGGTGAACAGGCCGTCGACCTGGCCGGCGGTCAGCGCGTTGGCGCTGGCCGCGATGTTCGGGAACTCCTTGACGGTGACCGTCGGCACCTTCTGCTTGAGCAGCGGGATCAGCTCGCTGCCCCGGGTGATGGCCACGGTCTTGCCGGCCGAGGCGTCCACCGTGGACAGTTCGGCGGCCTTGCGGCTGACCATCTTCGCCTCGCCGAAGGACACCGGGGTGGTGAAGTCGGTGACCTGCTTGCGGGCGTCGGTGGCCAGCGTGCCGAAGGCGGCCGAGTCGTACTTGTGGTTGCGGACGTTGGGCAGCATGGACGCGAAGTCGGTGGCGGTGTACTGCGGCGTCAGCTTCATCCGGGCGGCCATCGCCTGGGTCAGCTCGATCAGGAAGCCCGTGGGCTTGCCGTTGTCCACGAAGGACACCGGCTTGTCGTCGGAGCGGAAGGCGAACGAGATCGTGCCCGGCGTGACGGTGCCGAGCGAGTTGTCGGAGCCGGCGTCGGCGCCGCCGCACGCGGCCAGGGACATCCCGGCGGCGAGTGCGACGGCGGCCACTCCGATACGGCGTCGGGTCGGGGCGGCGGTCATGTGGTCTCCAGTGCGATGCGGGCGGGTGGCGGGGCCGGGCTGCGGTCCGGCAGGCCGATCAGGCCGGTCAGGAAGCCGCAGATGCGGTCGACGACGGTGTCGACCAGGAGCGCGCCGAGCTCGGTGGTGGCCAGGCGCGGGTTGCCGAGGTTGCCGGTCGGGCTGAGCGCGTCGTATCCCTGTGGGAAGTGGAAACCCGGGTGCGACCGGCCGAGCCGGCCCGCCGGGTTCAGGTCGTCCACTGTGGAGCTTCCCGGCACCAGCCGCTCGGGCAGCACCAGGTCGGGATCGACGTAGAGCGCTTGGGACGTCTCGATCTCGCAGGAGTGGCCGCGGACCTGGCTGGCCCCCTGCTCCTTGATGATGTCGGCGACCACCGGGGTGACGCCGCTCCAGGCGATGTGCGTGTCGGTGAGCTCGGCCCGCAGCCGGGACACCGCCACGTCGATCGCGGAGTTGTTGCCGCCGTGGCCGGTCAGCACGAAGATCCGCCGCCAGCCGTGCCGGTGCAGGCTGGTCACCAGCTCCACCACGACCTGCTGCAGCGTCACCGGGGACAGCGTGAGCGTGCCCGGGAACGCCATGTGGTGCTCGGACATGCCGACCGGGATCGTAGGCGTGACAACGACTTGCGGCGACATCCGGCGGGCCACCATGTCGGCCACGGCCTCGGCCCGGGTGGTGTCGGTGCGCTGGGCCATGCCCAGGCCGTGCTGCTCGGTCGCGCCCAGCGGCACGATCGCGACCGGCGCGTGCGGCCGGAGCTCGTC
Source organism: Kutzneria sp. CA-103260 (assembly GCF_018263855.1). Taxonomy (GTDB): domain Bacteria; phylum Actinomycetota; class Actinomycetes; order Mycobacteriales; family Pseudonocardiaceae; genus Kutzneria. The sequence goes on from NZ_CP073318.1 coordinate 1,416,611, forward strand.
GATCTCCGGCCAGGTCAGGTCGGCGAGCCGGTGGGTGCGTGGGGTGTACGTCATTCGTTGCCGCCCAGGTGACGTGTGACAGTGGTGCGCAGTTCGCGCAGGTGTTGCTCGGTGAGCTGCCGGGCCAGCTCCGCGTCCCCGGCCTCGACGGCCAGGAAGATGGCCACATGCTGGTCGTAGTCGCGGGTGCGGTTCTCGATCTGTGCCCGCAGGGCCCGCTGCTCCCGGCTGCGCGCCGCGAGCAGGGAGTCGACGACCTCGAACAGCACCTGGTTGCCGCACGCGGCGGCCAGTTCCCGGTGGAAGTTGAGCTTGGGCCGGTTGTCGTCGGCGGCCCGCTTGGCCGTGTCGGCCGCGCGGGCCAGGCGCTCCAGGTCGTCGTCCGAGCGGTGGGCCGCGGCCAGCGCGGCGATGCCCGGCTCGATCGTGAGCCTGGCCTCGACGAGCTGGATGATGTGCTCGTCCTTCAGCGGGGTGGAGTTGGGGTTGGGCATCAGCATGCGGTTGATGCCGTCGCCGACGTAGATGCCCGAGCCGTGCCGCATCCGCACCGCGTCGGTGGTCTGCAGCCGCCGCAGCGCTTCCCGGATGGTCGGCGTCGTGACGGCGAACCGCTGCGCCAGCTCGCGGACGGTGGGCAGGCTGTCGCCCGGGCCCAGCCGACCCTCGCTGATCAGGTCGAGCAGCCCGTCGACCAGCCGATCGGACAAGCCGCCGGCCTGCGGCGCCTGTGACATGCGGCACTCCCTTCGATCGCGATTGACTAAATCACTTGCTCAATTCGACGTCAAGGGGTGCTGGGTACGGTTGGTGGTATGCGCTACGAGACGGTGGGGGCGGCCGGGCCGCGGGTGTCGGCGGTGATCCTGGGCTGCGGGAACTTCGGCGGAATCGGGTCACCCGCGCAGTTCCGGGGCAAGGGCGACAATCGGGACACGGCCTTCGCGGTGATGGACGCGGCCCGGGACAGCGGGATCTCGATGTTCGACACCGCCGACGCGTACGCCGGCGGCGACTCCGAGCGGTGGGTCGGGGAGTGGCTGGCCAGCCGGCGCGCCCACGGCGAGATCGCCCTGACGACCAAGGTGGGCGGCCCGGTCGAGTTCGGGAGCGGGCTGTCCGGGGAGCACATCCGCCGGGCGATCGACGCCAGCCTGGCCCGGCTCGGCGTGGAGCGGGTCGAGCTGTACCTGGCCCATGGGCCCGACGACTCGGTGCCGATCGAGGAGACGGTCGGGGCCTTCGAAGAACTGGTCCAGGCCGGCAAGATCGGCGCCTACGGAGTGAGCAACGTCGACGCCGGCCAGCTCAAGGCGGCGGCCGACGCCGGATCACCGGTGAATGTCCAAAATGGATACAACCTGTTCGACCGGCTGGGGCAGGCCGAGGTGCTCAAGGCCTGCGCCGACAAGGGCGCGGGGTTCACCGCCTACAGCCCGCTGGCCGGCGGCCTGCTGACCGGCAAGCACCGTGGCGGTGAGTCGTATCAGGCTGGCTCGCGAATGGCGTTGCGCCCGCCCGAGTTGACCGATTTGACCATGGAACGGGCGTTCGAGGCGTTGCCACGGCTGACCGACATCGCCGACGGTCACGGGGTTTCGCTGACGACGCTGGCGCTGGCCTGGGTGCTGACCGATCCCAACGTGACGGCGGCGGTGGTCGGGCCGCGGTCGGCCGAGCACCTGCGGCCGCTGGTGGCGGCGGCGGATCTCCAGCTGACCGCCGAGCAGCGGGCGGAGCTCGTCGTGGCGGTGAGCGCCAACTAAACCGTGGCCCACCCCCAGTAGATCGCGCGCGACGGCGAGGCGCGGTCCGGCTAGGGTCGCGGGCATGGGTGACTTCCACGGCATTCCGACCACGACCCTCGCCGAGATCCTGGACCGCGGCCACATCATGGATCTCGGTATCCGGCCGCTGTGGGCGTCCGGGCGGGTCGCCGGCCCGGCGTTCACGGTCCGGTGCCCGCCCGGCGACAACCTCATGCTGCACGCCGCCATCTACCGGGCCGAGCCCGGCTCGGTGATCGTCGTCGAGAGCGGCGACACCGACTACGCCCTGGCCGGCGGCAACGTCTGCGCCGTCGCCCACCGCCGCGGCGTCGAGGCGTTCGTGCTGGACGGCGTGATCCGGGACATCGGCGAGATCCGCGAGGACGGATTCCCGGTGCACGCCAGGGGAGTCGTGCCGATCCCCGGGGTGAAGAAGGCCGTGACGCCGCACAACGAGCCGATCACCTGCGGCGGCATCACCGTCCACCCCGGAGACATCGTCATCGCCGACGAGGACGGCGTGGTCGTGGTGCCGGCGGCCCGGGCCGACGAGGTGCTGGCCGAGGCCGAGCGAAAGCTCGCCAAGGAGGCCGGGCAGACCCTGGACGAGTGGGAGTCCGCGCACCGGGCCAAGGTCGAGGCGTTGCTGGCTCAGTCGAAGTCGTGAAACACGCCGTCCGGGCTGGCGCCGGCGGTCTGCGCCCAGTCGGTGAAGTCCATGTTGGCCAGCCACAGGTTGACGTGCACGCCGGAGGCGTGGCGGGGCACGATCCGGAACTGCCGGCCGAACTCGGTGAGGTGCTCGGTGCCGTACTCGCCGTTGTCCATGAAGTTCGGCTCGTCGTCCATGTTCACGGCCAGCAGCGCGTGGTGCGAGGCCAGCATGGTCTGCTCGTCGGCGACGAACAGCACCGGTAGGTTCGGGTCCTGCTCGGCCACGGCCTCCCGAACCTGCTCGACCGACCAGCCGGCCAGGGCCGGGTCGTCCACCGCGTAGGTGGTCGACTCGAAGCCCTCGTCGTCCTGGTCGTCCTCGTCGCCCCACGACTCCAGCCCGGCGGCCAGCACTGCCTGCCATGCCCGGTCGTCACCGAAATGCGTGCGCACCACGAGCTTGTCGGTCTCGTCGCGCTCCGCCGCCGCCTTGGCCAAGGACTCCATGCGCGGCAGCGTACCGGTCAGCCCGGACCGACCAGACCGTGGATCGAGTACCGCTCCAGGGCCAGGTACGGGGTCAGGGCCTTCGCCGTGGGGCTGGCGGCGAAGTAGCCCTGGAGTTGGTCGTGGTCGACGGCGTTGTCGACCGCCATCAGAATCGCGGTCTGGCCGATGGCCATGAAGCGTGGGGCCAGCTTGCCGGTCCGCACCTCGACCGCGTCGAGCAGGCCGTACTGGTTGTAGATCGTCGGGAAGGCCTGGACCAGGTTCTGGATGTTGGCGTAGGCCAGCTCAGGGATGATCGGCAGGGCCAGGAAGGCGGCCGATGGGGTGGTCACGTCGTCGGGTACGTCGCCCTGGTTGATGGCCAGGTCGGTGGCGCCGTAGTTGTCGTAGCGCTGCTTGCCGGTCGGCGAGGTGGCGGCCGACCAGCCCCAGACCGGGGTCTTCGCGCCGAACTGCCCGTACGCGCCCTGGGTCAGCGCGGTGTTGCGGTTGTTCATGCCCAGGCTCTGCGGGGCCATGGTCTGCTCCGGCACGACCATCGCCGGCGCGAGGCCCTGGTACATGCTGCCGCCGAAGGTCGGCACGAACTTGATCCGGTCGTAGACGTAGTGGCCCTCGAAAATGGTGTACTGCTTGCCGTTCTGCGGATCCGTGTACGTCCGGTTCAGACCCTGCGGCGTCTGCCGCTGCCGGTGGTCGGACGACGGCGTGCGGGCCAGGCCCCACCATAGCTCGCCCGGCACCTTGCCGCTGCCGATGGCCAGGTAGTCGGCGATGCGGGGGCCTGAGTACAGGTTGTCGTAGGTGGAGTCGGAATAGCCCTGGCCGACCTGATAACCGTTGTAGAGCACGTTCGCCTTGGCGTTGTACAGGAAGTCCCACTGCATCGCGGCCAGCAGCTGCTGGAAGCCCTGGGACAGCGCCGGAAACGCTTGCGCGGCGGTGATCATGCCCTGGGCCAGCCACGCGTTGTCCACTGTGGACACGTAGCCGTTCTTGATCGGACGTCCCTGTGGCGTCTCGATCGCCTGCCCGGTGGTGGTGCTGTACCAGCGGAACAGGAAGCCGTTGTACTTGGCCAGCTGCTGGATCTCGGCCAGCACGGCGGCGGCCCGGTTCTGGGCCTGGTCGTCGAGGCCGAGGTCCTTGGCCGCCACGATCGCCGTGAGGTAGTTCCCGATCAGCGACGGATTGGTGTACTGCTGGGCCGGTGTCGCCGGCGCCAGGTCGACCGTGCCAGCCGGGGCGCCGGCCAGCATCACGCTGGCCAGCGGCAGATGGGTCGCCGGGTCGACGCCCGGCCCGGACAGCAGCCGCCAGGTCCGGGCCCCGACCTCGCGCAGGAACGACAGCTGGTCGGCGGTCAGGTGCGGGGTCGGGTCGACGACGATGGCGTCGTCGGCTGCGGCCGACGCCCACGGATCGGGGTCCCCGGCTGCCGCCGCGCAGGCGGCAACGAGGGCGACGACCGACGCCAGGGCGCCGGCCACACGATGCGCACGGTTCACGCTTCTCCGTTCGTCAGGTAGCGCGGCGGCAGGACCGGCCACGTGATGTCGGGGTCGGGCACGGCCCGGTGGACGGTCCGCCAGATCGGGCGGACCGGGCGGGTTCGCAGCAGCAGCAACGCTTCCACGTTCGCGAGCCGCTTGACGATCACGAACCCGAGGAACAGCGGCCACCACAGCAGGGACTTCCACAGTCGCCGGTAGCACAGCGCGCAGATCGTCACCAGCAGCATGGGCAGCTTGGCCAGCACGAAAAACGCCAGCAGGTGGAACACGTTCTGCCGGAGGTTCGGTTGCAGCACCGCGCCCTGCAAGGCGAACAGGTACGCGGCGAACTGCATAGGCTGCACCAGTCGCCGCGCTCCCTTGAAGAACTCGGCGAACCAGAACCTGGGCCCGGCCGAGCCGGCGGCGAACGGCACGAACCGGGCGAAGTTGTAGATCGAGCCCTGGCTCCACCTCCGGCGCTGCAACCGCAGCTGGGCCAGGGATTCCGGCACGTCCTCGTAGGCCCAGATCCGCCGGTCGTACACCGCGCGGTAGCCGATCCTGGCCAGGCTGCACGTGAAGTCGATGTCCTCGCCGAGCATGCCCTCCGGCCAGCCGCCGATCTCCAGCGCCGCTGTGCGCCGCACCGCCGTGTAGTTGCCCGGCACGCACGGCTGCATGTCGACCACGGCGTAGGCCAGCCGGGGCAGGCCGAAACCGGCCGCCAGCTCCAGCGACCGCATCCGGTCGACCCAGGTGCGGAACGGGAACTTCGGCAGCATGAACGCCCCCACCAGGCCGATCCGCTGGTCGGTCAGGAACCAGGGGATGGAGTGGCGGAAGACGTTCGGATGCAGCTCGCAGTCGGTGTCGTGGCGCACCACGAAATCCGCCGTGCAGCGGGTGAGCGCCAGGTTCAGGGCGGTTGCCTTGCCGGTGTGGGAACCGGCGATCACCGTGCCCTGTAGGGCGGTCGCACGCGCCATCGCCTCCTCGGCCAGTCGTCGGGTGTCATCGGTGGAGCCGTCGTCGCACAGGATCAGGTGGACCGGGCCGCCGTAGGCCGCCGCGGCCCGGTCGACGCTCTCCACCCAGTTCACGATGTTGGTCTCCTCGTTGAACGCCGGGCCGATCACGTCGATCGGCGGCGGATTCACCAAGGGCGGCGGGAGTTTGCGCCGCCCCACCACGCGCAACAGGGTCAGCAGCACGTAGAGCCCGAACTTGAGGTAGACCGGGATCGCCAGCAGCAGGAAGGTGTACGCGACCGCGTCGTCGCCGATCAGGCTGACCACGAAGGCCGCCCCGGCGGCGACGAACGCCGACACCGCGGCCAGCGCCACGACGGTGATCACGGTGTCGAACGTGTCGCCGGTGCGCCGGATCGGGACCTGGGTGGGGCGGGGGAGTAGATAGGTGGTCAGTGCCAGCCGCATCGCCATGACGTAGGCGACGAGGTAGTGCATCAGGATGCTGATCAGCGGAAAAGGCCCCAGTGGCAGGCCGAGCTCGATGCCGATCACCGCCAGTGCGGTGTCCGCGGTGATCGCCGCGAAGATGGCCAGCGGGGCGTGCAGCAGGATCATGAGGCGACGTAGGGGAGTCGCGCGCACCAGCACGGCCAACGCGACCGTGAAGGCGAGGAAGCTGATCGGGATGACCGGCCGCAGGTGGGACACGTAGTCGGCCACGACCGCCGGCAGCGGCACCACCGACGTGACCGCGCGGCCGATCACCCATCGGTACGAAGTGGACAGGTCCGGTGAACGCAGGCCGTTGAGCAAGGCGCTGCCGCCCAGGCAGATCACCACGAACGCAACCACCCGCCGCAGCGACGGTGGGTGCGGCTTGGGCAGCCGCACCACATTGCCGACGCCACGGTCGGAGTCGTCGAACCGGCGCCGCAGGGCGTGCACCACCAACACGGCGATCAAAGCGATGGTCAGTCCCAACAGGACAAGCCCCGGTATTCGGATCATGGGAAGACCACGCTGAGGCTCATACCGGGCGCGATGCCGTCCGGCCAGTGCGCCACCGTCATCCGAACCGCGTACTCGACCCCGCCGGACTGGTCGATCGGCATCGGGATGACCTCGTCCACCTTGCCGTCCACGGTCTGCCGCAACGCGTTCACGGTGACTCGGGCCGGCGCACCCGGCTTGACCTTGGGCATCGCCGTCTCGGCGACCTGGGCGATCGCGTCGCTCTCCGAGCTGACCAGCGTGATCAAGGGATGCTGGTCGGCTCCGCCGGCGTTCTGCGTCGCCCCGGCGGCCGGCGGGAACAGGCTGAACGCCGGGGCGTCGGCCGCCTGCATGGATTGGGGCCCGGCGAACCCGTGCACACCGGTGGTGCCGTCGAGTTCGCCGGGCACGCCGCCGACATTGGCGATCACACCGTCGATGGGGGAGTTCAGCGTGAGCTGATCGAGGGTGTGCTGCGCCTGGTCGACGGCGGACTGCGCGGACGCCACCTCCGACTGCGCGGACGACACGTCCGCGGGGGACGCCGGCTCGCCGGCGGCCGCGCGCTGGTTCTGGGTGATGGCCAAAGTGGACTGTGCCGAGGCGACGGCGCTGGCCGCGGTGTCCCGCAGCTGTGCCGTGGATGCCTTGGTGTGCGTCAGGTTCGCATTGGCGGTGGCGATGGCCGACGCGTCCTTGCGCACCTGGGCCTGAAGGTTCGCGCAGTAGGTCTGGTCGGTGGTGGAACCGGCGCGGCACAGCGCGGTCAGCTGCTGGTTGTCCGCATTGTAGCCGGACTGGGCGTCGGTCACGGCCTGCTGGGCCTGCGCGACCTGGGTGTTCGCCTCGGCGACCGCGTCCGAAGACGCCTTCTGCGCGCCGGCGAGCTGCGTGTTCGCCTTGGCCACCTGGAGATCCAGGTTCTGCTTGGCCGACTCGGACAGCGCCGGCGACTGCAGGGCGGCGAGCTTGGCCTGCGCGGCGGCCAGCACCGACTGCGCGTCGGTCACCGTCGCCTTGGCCACGGCCTGGTCCTGGGTGGCCAGCGGCTGCCCTTTCTTGACGTGCTCACCGGCCCGCACCATCACGTCCTGGATCCGCCCGGTCTGGGTGAAGTCCAGGTTGAGCTGCTGCTGCGGCCGCACCGCGCCGACGAAGCTGGTGCGGGCCGACACGTCGGCGTAGGTGAAGTAGGCCAGGACCGCGCCCCCGGACAGGATCGCCACCGCGACGAGAAGCTGCCGGATCGACGAGTGCGGAAACTCCTTGCCGGACCCCGAGGTGAGATCAGCGGCCGCGTTCATGCCGCGGACGCGGACCTGGCCGCGCGCCATCAGTCGACCGCCACTGGCTGCCGAAGCCCGGTCACCAGGTCGTCGGCGACCGCCATGCCCTCACGCCACACTGACCGGCAGACGATCTTCGACGGGTCGACGCGATCCTTGTAGCGGGCCGCGATGTCCGTGCACTCCTCCAGCAGCCCCTCGGACAACGTGGTCGGCCGCAGGCCCAGTTCGAGGAAGCGGTCGTTGCGGACCACGAGTTCGTTCTCCACCGCCTCCTGCCGGGGATTCGGCAGCCGCGCCACGTCCGCCCCGGTCCTGGCGCTGACCAGCTCGGCCAGGTCGCGGACCCGGTGCGTCTCGGTGATCTGGTTGAACACCGCCGGCTTGTCGCCGCGCTCGGGCGGGTTGGCCAGCGCGATCTCGATGCAGCGCACGGTGTCCCGGATGTGGATGAACGCCCGGGTCTGGCCGCCGGTGCCGTGCACGGTCAGCGGGTGGCCGACGGCGGCCTGCATGAGGAACCGGTTCAGCACGGTGCCGTAGTCGCCGTCGTAGTCGAACCGGTTGATCAGCCGCTCGTCCCGGGCGGTCTGCGGAGTCTGCGTGCCCCACACGATGCCCTGGTGCAGGTCGGTGACCCGCAGGCCGTCGTTGCGCGCGTAGAACGCGAACATGAGCTGGTCCAACGTTTTTGTCAGGTGGTAGACCGAGCCGGGGTTGGCCGGGTGCAGGATCTCCCGCTCCAGGTCGCCGTCCGGGGTGGGCACCTTGACAGTGAGGTAACCCTCGGGGATCGGGGCCGAGCCGGACCAGCCGTAGCCGTAGACGCCCATCGTGCCCAGGTGCACCAGCGCCGGCTCGCCGCCGGTGGCGACCAGCGCGGTCAGCAGGTTGTGGGTCGCCCGCACGTTGTTGTCCACGGTGTACCGCTTGGCCCCGGTGGAGCGCATCGAGTACGGCGCGGCCCGCTGTTCGGCGAAGTGCACCACGGCGTCCGGCCGAAGTCTGGTCAACTCGGACACCAGCCGGTCGTATTCGGTCGCGAGGTCCAGCCGGACGAATCCGATGTCGCGTCCGGAGACCTGGCGCCAGACCCGCAGCCGCTCGCCGAGCGGGCGGATCGGGGTCAGCGAGACCACCTCCAGCTCCAGGTCGATGGCCCGGCGGCTCAGGTTGTCGAGAACGGTGACGTCGTGGCCGCGGTCGGACAGGTGCAGCGCGGTCGGCCAGCCGCAGAATCCGTCGCCGCCCAGAACGAGTACACGCATGCGAGATGCCACTCCTTTGGGGAGTTGTGCTCAGGGACACCACCAGGCGCGGCCAAGGGCGGCGCGGGTGGGGAGGACGTCGGCGGGAGAGCGTCAGGGTCCGCCGGCCGGTCGTCGAGTTAGATAGGAAACTTTATTAACTCGGAGTCGGAGACTATTCGCATACGTGTAACCAGTCAAGCCCGACCCGTAGTCGAGCATGCCTCGTTTATCCTGGTTTCTGGAAACGGTTACAGCGCCTGGCCTGCGGAATGTCGCCGCCACGGCGGGGCTTGACGGCGCGCCACGGCCGGGCCTACGCTCCGCCCCACAGTAAGGAAAGTTTCCTAATAAATTGGTCACTCCCGTGGAGGAGGATGCGTCATGGACGCTCGCCCGCGGGTCGAACTCCGGCGCCTCGCCGACCTCGCCGCCGCCGAGCTGCGCGACGCGACCGCCGAGGAGATCCTGAGCTGGGCCGGCCGCACCTTCGGGGACCGGCTGGCGGTGGCCTCGTCGATGGCCGACACCGTGCTCGTCGACCTGGCCGCCCGCCACGCGCCCGGCGTGCACGTGCTGTTCCTGGACACCGGCTACCACTTCCCGGAGACCATCGGCACCCGGGACGCGGTGGCCGCGGCCTACCCGATCCGGCTGGTCACGGTCGCGCCCGAGCAGAGCGTGGCCGAGCAGGACCGCTGGTACGGGCCCCGGCTGTACGCCCGCGATCCGGACAAGTGCTGTGCCCTGCGCAAGATCGCGCCGCTGGACGCGGTGCTGGAGCACTACGACGCCTGGGTCACCGGCTTGCGCCGGGACGAGTCGCCGACCAGGGCGGACACGCCGGTGATCGGCTGGGACGACCGCCGGGGCAAGCTGAAGATCAGCCCGCTGGCCGGCTGGACGGCCGATGATGTGCGCGATTACGCGGCACGGCACGGAGTTCTGCTCAATCCGCTGCTCGGCGAGGGCTACCTGTCCATCGGCTGCCGTCCGTGCACCACCCGCGTCGCAGCGGGCGCGGACCCGCGCAGCGGCCGTTGGGCCGGCCGGGCCAAGACCGAGTGCGGCCTGCACGGCCGATAAACCGCACCACAAGATCCGGCGGAACCGCCGCCCGCCGCGACCGAAAGGGGTTTCGGTGTGAGGGCGACGACCCGAGCACGGCACATCCTCTCCCATCTGGCCGCCCTGGAGGCGGAGTCGGTGCACGTGCTCCGCGAGGTGGCGGCGGAGTTCGAGCGCCCGGTGCTGCTGTTCTCCGGCGGCAAGGACTCGACGGTGATGCTGCACCTGGCCCGCAAGGCCTTCCTGCCGGCGCCGGTCCCGTTCCCACTGTTGCATGTGGACACCGGGCACAACTTCCCGGAGACGCTGGAGTTCCGCGACCGCACGGTGGACCGGTTCGGGGTACGGCTGCTGGTCGCCGAGGTTCAGTCCTATTTGGACGCCGGGCTGCTCCAGGAGCGGACCGACGGCACCCGCAACCCGCTGCAGACCGTGCCGCTGCTGCGGGCCATCGAGGCCAACCGGTTCGACGCCGTGCTCGGCGGCGGCCGCCGTGACGAGGAGAAGGCCCGGGCCAAGGAGCGGGTCTTCTCGCTGCGCGACGAGTTCGGCCAGTGGGACCCGCGCCGGCAGCGGCCGGAGCTGTGGCGGCTGTACAACGGGCGGCACCGGCCCGGCGAGCACGTGCGCGTGTTCCCCCTCTCCAACTGGACCGAGCTGGACGTCTGGGGCTACGTCCGGGCCGAGGACATCGAGCTGCCCAGCCTCTACTTCACCCACCGGCGAACGGTTTTCCGACGCGACGGCATGTGGCTCGCGCCGGGGTCGTGGGGCGGGCCCGGCGACGGGGAGCCGGTGCAGGAGCGAGCGGTCCGTTACCGCACGGTCGGTGACATGTCCTGCACCGGCGCCGTCGACTCGCCCGCGTCGTCGGTGGACGAGGTGATCGCCGAGATCGCCGCGTCCCGCGTGACGGAACGGGGTTCCAGCCGTGCCGACGACCGGCTGTCCGAGGCCGCCATGGAGGACCGCAAGCGGGAGGGCTACTTCTGATGACTACCACTGAGTCGGTCCCCGTGGTTGATTCGGCCCGCGGCGACCTGCTGCGGCTGGCCACCGCCGGCAGCGTCGACGACGGCAAGTCCACCCTGGTCGGGCGGCTGCTGCACGACACCAGCGCGGTGCTGCCCGACCAGCTCGACGCGGTCCGCCGGGCCTCGCTGCGCCGCGGCCTGGCCGACACCGACCTCGCGCTGCTCACCGACGGGCTGCGGGCCGAGCGGGAGCAGGGCATCACGATCGACGTCGCGTACCGGTACTTCGCCACGGCCCGCCGGCGGTTCATCCTCGCCGACACCCCGGGGCACGTGCAGTACACCAGGAACATGGTCACCGGCGCGTCCACCGCCGAGCTGGCCGTGATCCTGGTGGACGCGCGGCACGGCTTCGTGGAGCAGACCGGCCGGCACACCGTGGTCTCGGCGCTGCTGCGGGTCCCGCACGTGGTGCTGGCGGTGAACAAGATGGACCTCGTCGGCTACGCCGAGGACCGCTTCGCCGAGATCGCCGGGGAGTTCACCGAGTACGCCGGCCGGCTGGGCCTGGCCGACGTGCGGGCGATCCCGATTTCCGCGCTGTGCGGGGACAACGTGGTGGCGGCCAGCCCGAACATGAGCTGGCACACCGGTCCGACGCTGCTGGAGCACCTGGAGACGGTCGAGACCCAGGACGGCCTGGAGGCGACCCGGCTGCCCGTGCAGTACGTCATCCGGGCCGGCGATTTCCGTGGCTACGCCGGGCAGTTGTCGGCCGGCGTGCTCCGGGCCGGGGACGAGGTGGCGATCCTGCCGTCCGGCCGCCGCACCCGGATCACCGGGCTCTACCTCAACGGAATGCCGGTGGACGAGGCGTTCGCGCCGCAGTCGGTGGTGGTGGGCCTGGCCGACGCCATGGACGTGGCCCGTGGTGACCTGATCGCGCCGGTGGTGGCCATGCCGGACCCGGTGGACCGGCTGCGCGTGGTCGCCTGCCAGCTGTCCGCGCGGCCACTGCGCGCCGGCGACCGGGTGTTGTTGCGGCACACCACAAGGACCGTGCGCGCGGTGGTGGAGTCGATCACGCAGCGGCTGGACGTGCACTCCCTGAGCGTCGACAACGCGATGAACACCTTGCACACCAACGACATCGCCGTCGTGTCGGTGCGGACCGCGGAGCCGGTCGCCGCCGACTCCTATGCGGACAACCGGCACTGCGGCTCGGTCCTGCTCATCGACGAGGCCACCGGCGACACGCTGACGGCCGGGATGGTGGGCTTACCGCCGTGGTGGCCGTGAGACGGCTCTTGCCTCTCGTCGCCGCGGCCCTGCTGGTGGCCGGCTGCGGTTCGGCTGTGACGGAAAACCGGCTGCGGCTGGGGTATCTGGGCAATCTGACCCACGTCACCCCGATCATCGGCGTAGCCAACGGGTTCTTCGCCAAGGCGCTGGGCTCCACCCCGCTGTCCACCCAGGTCTTCAACGCCGGCCCGGCGGAGATGACCGCCCTGCTCGGTGGCCAGCTCGACGCCGCCTATGTGGGACCGTCCTCGGCTCTGAACGGCTACGTCCGCAGCCACGGCCAGGCGCTGAAGATCGTCGCCGGCGCCACCGTGGGCGGCGCCGAACTGGTCGTCCGGCCGACCATCAGTTCCGTTGACGATCTGCGGGGCAAGACGGTGGCGACACCGCAACTCGGCAACACCCAGGACGTGGCGCTGCGGTACTGGCTCAACCAGCACGGCCTGCACGCCACCACCGACGACGGCGGCGGCGACGTCTCCATTCGCCCGCAGGACAACGCCACCACCCTCGACCAGTTCCGCGCCGGCAAGATCGACGGGGCCTGGCTGCCCGAGCCGTGGGCGTCCCGGCTGGTCGTGTCGGCCCAGGCCAAGATGCTGGTGGACGAGCGCGACCTGTGGCCGGACGGCCGTTTCGCCAGCGCCGACCTCGTCGTGTCGACCACCTTCCTGCGCGGCCACCCCGACATCGTGCGCCGGCTCATCGATGGAGAACTGGCCGCCGACGACTGGATTTCCGCCAACGCCGCCAAGGCGCGGAGCACGGTGAACACCGAGCTGCGCCAGATCACCGGGGCCACCCTGACCGACGCCGAGATCACCCGGGCCTGGGGCGAGCAGGAGGTCGCCGCCGATCCGCTGGCCGCGACCGTCGGCGTGCAGGCCGATCATGCCGTGACCGTCGGCCTGATGTCGGCGACGGATCTGCGCGGGTTCGTGGACGTCGGGCAGCTGAACGAAGAACTGGTGGCCCGGGGGAGACCGGGCGTGGACGACGCCGGTCTGGGGGCCAAGCAATGACCGCGAGCACCGGCCAGACGACTCAGCGGATGGTGGGCCGCATTGCCGTCACCCTGACCGGCGTGGGCAAGGCATTCGGTGGCGGGCCGCCGGTGCTGGAGGACGTCTCGCTGTCCGTGCGCCCTGGCGAATTCGTCTGCCTGCTGGGGGCTTCCGGCTGTGGCAAGTCCACCTTGCTCAACCTGATCGCCGGCCTGGACACGCCGACCGCCGGCCGGGTCGAGCTGGCCGGGGGACACGCGGCGCTGATGTTCCAGGAGGCCGCGCTGTTCCCGTGGCTGACGGCGGCCCGCAACGTCGAGCTCGCGCTGCGGCTGCGCGGGGTGCCGCGGCGGGAGCGGGCGGCCGAGGCGAAGCGGCTGTTGTCGTTGGTGCGCCTGGAACAAGCCTGGAACAAACGCCCGCACGAGCTGTCGGGCGGGATGCGGCAGCGGGTGGCGCTGGCCCGGTCGCTGGCCCAGGGCAGCGAGGTGCTGCTGATGGACGAGCCGTTCGCGGCGCTGGACGCGATCACCCGGGACGTGCTGCACGAGGAGCTGATCCGGCTGTGGCGGCATGCCCGGTTCAGCACGGTTTTCGTGACCCACAACGTGCGCGAGGCGGTGCGGCTGGCCGAGCGGGTGGTGCTGCTGACGTCGCTCCCGGGCCGGATCGCCCGGGAGTGGACCGTGGACATCCCGCACCCGCGCCGGATCGAGGACCCGGCGGTGGCCGGGCTGTCGCTGGAGATCACCGAGCACCTGCGGGAGGAGATCCGCCGCCATGGCCAGACCTGAGAGCAACGGACTGGCCCGGCTGGAGGCGGGCCTGGACTCGCTGGCCGGCGCCCGAACCAGGCAGCGGCGCGGACTCCGTCGGCAGTTGCTGCCGCCGCTGGTCGCGGTCGCGGTGGTGCTGGCCGCCTGGCAAGGACTGTATCTGGCCGGCGTGCAACCCGACTGGGTGCTTCCCGGACCGGGCGAGGTGTGGCAGTCCCTGGCCGCCGCGGCCGGCCAGGGCGAGGTGTGGTCCAGTGTGTGGAACAGCGTTTCGCGTGGCGGACTCGGCTTCCTGGTCTCGGTGGCGATCGGCACGCCGCTGGGCATTGTCGTCGGGCGGATCCGGTCGGTGCGCACGGCGATCGGGCCGATCCTGTCCGGGCTGCAGAACCTGCCCTCGGTGGCGTGGGTGCCGCCGGCGGTCATCTTCTTCGGAGTCACGCCCGGCGCCATCTACACGGTGGTGCTGCTGGGGGCGGTGCCGTCCATCGCCAACGGCCTGGTGTCCGGCCTGGGCCAGGTGCCGCCGCTGTACCTGAAGGTGGGCCGCAATCTGGGCGCCACCGGGCTTTCCTCGGTGCGGCACGTGTTGCTGCCGGCGGCGCTGCCCGGTTATGTGGCCGGGCTCCGGCAGGGCTGGGCCTTCGCCTGGCGGTCGCTGATGGCCGCCGAGATCATCGCGACCTCGGCCTCGCTCGGCCACGGCCTGGGCCAGCTGCTCAAACAGGCCCAGGACACCAACGACATGGCGCTGGCCTTCGGCGCCATCGCGCTGGTGCTGGTCGTCGGCATCGGGGTGAACCAGCTGGTGTTCTCCCCGCTGGAGCGGCGGGTGCTGCGGGCCCACGGTCTGTCCACTATGGACTCTTGGTGACCGGATCCGGTCACTCGGCTGACCGGATCCGCCGGTCGGCGGAAATTGTTAGGAAGGGTTCTTTACTAAAGCGGGTGACGGGCCGTAAGCTCGGCGTCACCGCCGCCTTCGTTGTCCTGGCGGGAGCCGGGAGGCTACGGAGGCAACCATGAGGAGACGAGCGATCGTCCCCGTCCTGACGTCCGGTCTGCTCGCGGCGCTCGCCGTGATCGCCATGGTGCTGTCCGGCGTCGGGCCGGCCACGGCCCAGCAGATGTCGGCCCAGCAGGCATCAGCGCAGCAGGCGTCGGCGGCGGCGCCGCACGGGTCCCAGCAGACGTTCCTGACCTTCTACGGCTGGTGGGACAACACCCCGCCGGGCGGCGACATCTCCTACCCGGGCCTGCACAAGACCGCGGGCGGCACCGGCACCTGGGCGGATCCCATCACGTTCGCCACCTCCACCAAGGAGGTCAAGGCCGGCGGCCGAATCTACGTGCCGCGGGTGGGCAAGTACTTCATCATGGAGGACGACTGCGAGGAGTGCGACGCGGACTGGAACGGCAAGGGCCCCAACGGCGGTCCCAAGCTGTCCCACTTCGACCTGTGGCTCGGTGGCAAGGGCGGCGACCCGATCAAGGCCATCGACTGCGAGGACGCGCTGACGAACTACAACTCCGACGGCACGCCGGTGATGGAGTCGGTGATCGTGGACCCGCCGTCGAACGAGAAGGTCAGCGCCGACCCGATCTTCAACACCAAGACCGGCGAGTGCTACGGCGGGGCCAAGCCCATCACCACTGTCGGGCCGTACAAGAGCAAGGGCTCGAACGTGTGCCTCGACGATCCGGGCAACAGCACCAAGAACGGTTTCACGCTCGGCGTCAAGGCCTGTGACGGCTCGGCCGAGCAGAGCTTCACCTTCGATGGCACGTTCCTGAGCATCCACAACCTGTGCGCCGACTCCAAGGGCGGCAACATCCTGTTCAAGACGTGCACGGGCGGACCGACACAGCAGTGGTCGGAGAACCCGAACGGGACCATCTCCGACATCCAGACCGGCAAGAAGTGCTTCCGGGCGACGGCGACCGCGGTGACCGCGGCCAGCTGCTCCGGCACGGCGGCGCAGTGGACCTTCCCCACGACCACGACCAAGCGCTGAGCTGGTCGGGTCTTTTCAAGCCCAGGCAGGGGCGGGACGTCGCCGGCTCCGACGCGCGTCAGGGTGCGCGAAGGAGCCGGCGGCGGACTGGGGCGTCCGCCGCGCGTGAGAACTTGCCGCCAACACTGCCGTTTCGCTGATCCATTCCCCATTTCCTCGGAGGCACTCAAGTGAACCGAAAGCGGGTCGTCGCGCTCGTGACGGCCACCCTGTGCGTCGCCGGCGGCCTGATGGCCTCGGGCCAGGCGGCCATCGGCGCCACCGGCAGCCACGCACTGACCAAACTGGACACCTCGGCGGCCAACCGCCGGGCCCCGATCCCCGGCCTGTACGACTGGAGCAAGGCCGGCTTCCGCGGCGGGCAGAACCTGCCCGGCGCAAGCGACATCAACCCCAGCGCCAGCTGCCAGATCACCCCTGCCCAGCTGGCCAGCACGTACAAGGTCATCCCGAACGACAACGTCGACGACACCAACGGCATCCAGGCCGCGATCGACAAGCTGCACAGCACCTGCTCGCCGTCGGCCAACTACAACAAGCTGAGCCTGATCACCTTCCCGGCCGGCACGCTCAACGTCACGCACGAGATCCACGTGGACGCCAACTACCTGGTGCTGCGCGGGGCCGGCACGGACGCGACGAAGTTCGTCTACGCGCCGGACAAGAACACCGAGTACGACGTGCTGACGCCGGACGGCGACCAGTGGGACCAGAAGAACATGAACTACGACGACGGCTCCGGCGGATGGCTGTGGCCGGGTCGCGGTCTGTTCCGCGTGCAGTCGCGCCAGGTCGACCCCAGCTACGCCAGCGAGTACAAGAGCGCCCCGGCCAACCGCAAGGACATCTTCGAGGGCACGATCAACGTGCACTGGAAGGCCGGCGCCAAGCTGCGGGCCAAGCCCGGTGACAAGGGCTTCGCCGCCCGCACCGGCGACAAGGTGGTCTACCTGGACACCAGCGCCAAGACCACCAACATGAAGGTCGGCGGCTTCATCAACATCCGGGCGGCCAACTCCGTCAACTTCTACAAGTCGATGGACGCCTACCCGACCACGTGGCCGCTGGAGAACCTGCACATGCGTCAGCAGTGGTTCACCATCACCGCGATCGACACCAAGAACCACACGGTGTCCATCGACAAGCCGCTCGAGTACGACGTGCCGGTGGACTCCACTTCGGACGGTTCGGCGCCGATCGACGGCACCGTCTACGCGTCCAAGGCCTCGCCGATCGTGGACCCGATCGTCGGCGTCGGCTTCGAGAACTTCTCCTACACCCAGGTCGCGCCGCCCGGCGTCACCCAGGCCCAGGCCAAGGACAACTACGGCAACCTGGCGCCGTCGCTGGCCATGCAGGGCATCGTGTTCAAGTGGGCGGCCAACGACTGGGTGACCGGCATCCACGCGATCATGACCGGCTCGCACCCGATCGTGACCGAGGAGGCCAAGAACCTCCAGATCGTCAACAACGAGCTGGACGGCTCGTGGAACAAGGGCAAGGGCGGCAACGGCTACTTCCGCGGCTCCCGGGTGTGGGACTCGCTCTACGCCGGCAACACCACCCGCGACCTGCGGCACTTCACGTTCCAGTGGTCCGCGTCGGGCAACGTCGTGATCGGCAACGACATCGACTCCGACTTCAACATCCACGGCGGCTACGAGCGCAACAACCTGTTCGAGGACAACACGAACGCCGTCTCCTACGCCCACCGGTCCGGCAACTGCACCGCGCACTGCGGTGACGAGGGCAACGACCCGCCGGACGACTCGACGTGGTTCCCGATCTACTGGTCGACCGGTCAGAAGGCGGTCAAGTGGTCCGGCTCTTCGGGCCCGCGCAACGTCTTCTTCAACAACACGATGACCAAGCAGGTCACTGCCGGGGCCGCGTTCACGCCGTACTACGACAGCCACAACACGATCTACCAGTTCGGCTGGGACGGCACGGGCTTCCACCACCTGGACATCGGTGGCAAGCCCATTGTGGACTGGGCGCACAACGAGCAGGCGGACTACACCAAGGGGCACGGCGTGGACGTGTCCAAGACCGACAGCGGTCCGTCGCTGTTCCTGAAGTCGGTGGCCAAATGATCAAGACGCTGACGGCGGCCGCGCTGGTGGCTGGTTTCGCGGTGCACCCGGCCGCGTCCACGATCAACGTCAGCAACGTGGCCCAGTTGATCGCCGCGCTGAAGGCGGCCAAGCCCGGCGACACCATCCAGTTGGCCGACGGGGACTACGGCGACCAGTTCGTCGCCACCACCTCGGGGACGGCGTCCGCGCCGATCACTTTGGTGGGTAGCGCCAAGGCGGTGCTGCACGACCCGAAGTTCAACCCCGGTGACACCGACTGTCCTTCTGGGCAGACCGGCTACGGCCTGTGGCTGCAGGGGGCGAGTTACTGGAATCTCAAGGGTTTCAGCGTCACGCAGTCCAAGAAGGGCATCGTCCTGGACGGTGCCGCGCACGTGACCATCGACTCGGTCTCGGTGCACGACATCGGGTACGAGGGTGTGCACTTCCGCAAGAGCAGCGCGTACGGCGTGATCAAGAACTCCACGGTGTACAACACCGGTCTTGAGCAGCCGGGCTACGGCGAGGGTGTCTACATCGGTTCGGCCAACAGCAACTGGGCGTGTTACGGGGCCAACGGCGGCAAGGATCCCGACGCCGGCAACTACGTGCAGGTGCTGAACAACAAGATCGGGCCGAACGTGGCCGCCGAGGGTATCGATGTCAAGGAGGGCACCCACGACGGGCTGATCTCCGGCAACACCCTTGACGGCGCCGGGGAGAAGAACGAGAACTCGGGCGACTCCACGATGGACATCAAGGGCGACAAGTACACCGTCACCGGCAACACCGTGCGCAACGCCTATCTGGACGGGATCCAGCTGCACAGCGTGTGGGGCAAGACGGGCTGTGGCAACACGTTCAGCAAGAACACGCTGACCGTCACCAACGCCGACGGGTACGGCATCAACGCCACGGACCAGAGCCAGTGCGTGTCGCAGAAGTCGCCGAACGTCATCGGCGCGTCCAACAAGAGCACCGGGGGCAAGGGTCTGTCGAAGACCCCGACCACGCCCGGTGTGTAGGTGATCGAGGGGCCGTCCCGCATACCAGCCGCTATGCGGGCCGGCCCCGTCGATCCCGGTCGGAAAGGAACTCCCCCTGTGATCAAGACCCTGACGGCGGCCGCCCTGGTGGCTGGTTTCGCCGTGCACCCGGCCGCCTCGACGATCAACGTCAGCAACGCCGCGCAGCTCATCGCCGCCCTCCAGGCGGCCAAGCCCGGCGACACCATCCAACTGGCCGACGGCGACTACGGCGACCAGTTCATCGCCACCACCTCCGGCACCGCATCCGCGCCGATCACCCTGGTCGGCAGTCCCAAGGCCGTGCTGCACGATCCCAAGTTCAAGTTGGGCGACACCGACTGCCCGTCCGGGCAGACCGGCTACGGCCTGTGGCTGCAGGGCGCGAACTACTGGAACCTCAAGGGTTTCAGCGTCACCCAGTCCAAGAAGGGCATCGTGCTCGACGGCGCGTCCCACGTCACCATCGACTCGGTGTCCGTGCACGACATCGGCTACGAGGGCGTGCACTTCCGCAAGAGCAGCTCCTACGGCGTGATCAAGAACTCTTCGGTGTACAACACCGGTCTTGAGCAGCCCGGATACGGCGAGGGCGTGTACCTCGGTTCGGCCAACAGCAACTGGGACTGCTACGGCGCCACCCCGAGCACCCCCGACGCCAGCAACTACATCCAGGTCCTCAACAACAAGATCGGGCCGAACGTGGCCGCCGAGGGCATCGACGTCAAGGAGGGCACCCATGACGGCGTGATCTCCGGCAACACCCTCGACGGGACCGGCGAGAAGAACCAGCACGACGCCGACTCCACGATGGACATCAAGGGCGACAAGTACAGCATCACCGGCAACACCGCCAAGAACGGCTACCTGGACGACATCCAGCTGCACAACGTCTGGGGCAAGACCGGCTGCGGCAACACGTTCAGCAAGAACACGCTGACCGTGACCAACAAGAACGGCTACGGCATCAACGCCACCGACCAGAGCCAGTGCACCTCGTCGAAGTCGCCGAACGTCATCGGCGCCTCCAACAAGAGCACCGGCGGCAAGGGCCTGTCCAAGACCCCCACCACTCCCGGCGTGTAGTCGCCTTTTGACGGCGTGGCCGGCGTCCTGCCGACGCCGGCCCGCCCCCTGCTCTCAGGCCAGCCGTCGGCTCAGCCGCGCGTTGGTCGGTTCGATCGGCACCAGCCGGTTCGTCGCCGCCACCGTCACCAGGCCCGTGCTCTGCCTGATCAGCAGCGACACTCCCGCTCCTGGTCCTGCCCCGGCGTGGCCGTAGAGGTCCTTGGCCGGGTTGAGCAGCCAGCCCAGGCCCATTTCCATGGCGTTCTGCCTGATCTGGGTCCGCAGCGACTCGCGCACCAGCTCCGGTGTCAGGAGTGACGTCCAGTTCTTCCCGAAGCGAACCAGGTCCGACGCCGTGGTCCACAGCCCACCCGCCGCCGCCATCGTCGACACCTGCCGTTCCTGCTGCTCAAACCGCCCGTCATCGCCCAGCCGATACCCGGTGATCGTTTTACCGCCGGGCCAACTCGTCGGAAAGTCCGATTCGGCCATGCCCAGCGGCTCGAACACCAGTTTCCGGATGGCGTCCGGATAGGACAGTCCCGTGACGTCGGCGATCAGCTGTCCCAGCACCTCGTACCCGCCGTTGCTGGGCTTGATCTCGCCGTTCGTCTCCACGCAGGGCACCGTCCCCTGATAGACGGATTCCGGCACCTGTTCCGCGAACTGCTGCTCCGGGCTCACCACGCCCGCCGTGTGCGTCAGCAGCTGCCGCACCGTGATCCCGTCGTTGGCCAGCCGCAGCTCCCGCAGCAGCTCACTGGCCCGCTCATCGATGCTTTCCACGATCCGCAGCACCGCCACCGACGTGATCACCTTGGCCACCCCGTAGGCCGGGAACCGATGCTCCGCCCGCAGCTCTTCCCTTCGGTCAAGATCAGCCCACCCAGCCGTGACCGTCCATTGTGGAGCTCCAGCTAGGATCACCCCCGGCAGCCCCACCTCCGCCTGGGCCTGCTTCGCCGCCTCAACCGCCTCCGCCGGCGCTCCGCCGTTCGCGCTGGTCACGGGATTGGCCACCCGTGGATCGGTTACCGACTTCGACACCGGGTAGATCCGCAATGACGCCAGCCTGTGCGGCGCCTCGCTCTCCGCCGACGCCTCGATCGTCAGGGCCCCGATCTCGGCCCAGACTGTGTCCACCGTGGCCGCCTCGACCCTCAGCTCCTCCCGGAGCTTCTGCGCTATGGAGCTCAGCTGCTGCCCGATCGCCTCCGCCGGCACCAGCTCCAGCAGCCTTTCCCCGATGTGTTCCCCCAGCTCAGCCCCCGTCGGCGGCGTCCACTGTGGCCCGTCCGCCCCTTGGAACTTCTCCACCAGCCACCGCACGTGCGGCAGCGCCCGGCTCTCGTTCTCGATCGTCGTCTTCAGCGCCGTCCAACTGGCGAACCCGTGCTCTCGGGCGATTGCCAGCTGCGCCTCGTGAAGTGCGCCGAATTCCCCCGCCGTCACCCTGCGCTTCGCCTCCATCTTGAGGAAACGCAGGTTCGGCCGCTCGGGAAGGGCACGCGAAGATTCGGACAAGGCAGTCCTTCCTCAACGCCCGCGGGTCCGCGACATCGGGCTGGAAGACCTGCCGTCAGTGGAGTGGAGCTCAACCGGTGGGCTTGCAGCCCTACCCGCGGACCCAGAGGCGGCCGGCACCGCCACCCCAACGGTACTGCGCGCCCCCCGCCAACCGCAAACAGCCCTCGGGCGCACGGTTGGCTGATGCTCGAAAACAACGCGACGCGCCCACCAACGTACCCACGACGCACCCGCCGGCAGACCGCCCAACGTCCCCACCTGACGCACGCACCTACGGACCCCAGCCACGGTGTCGGGTGGCAAGGCCGCGACGGCACCCCGGAATCGTCAGCGCAGGAGTCGGCCGTCGTGGCCGCGGCAGCGGATCACCAGCCCACGAGTCGGTGATGTTCCAAGCCGTTAGGGCGGGTCCGTCGAGACGATCTCAGAACGGCGGTTCTTCCACCGGTTCCGGCCTGGTGATGTAGGTCTGCCCCCACCTCGTCTCGACGGTAGCGGTCCCATCCTCCGTGATGCTGACCTTCGCCTTGGTCGCGTGCTTGTACCGGTGATGCCTGCGATCCAACGGCCCCAGATTGGTGCCGGTGCTCTTGCCCTCCGGCCACGCCACCGCGTGATCGACATCGCACGACCGCGACGGATGCGAGCAACACGGCATCACACACGTCCTGTTCCGCGTCCGAATGAAGCGATCCACCTCCGCCTTCGGCCGATAGATCCCCGGGCTGTACTCCAACAAGTTCCCCGCCGGATCCGTCAGCAACCGGTGAAACACCGTGCCCGGATGGGCCATCAGGTCCCGCACCACCTCCGCCGGGATCACCTGCCCGGCATCCAGCTGCCCCGGCCGATCATCCACGCCCAGTAGCGCGGTGATCGGCACGGTGACCTGGATCAGCGCCTTCGACCCGGCGCTCTTCGGTTCCTCCAACACCAACGCGGCCACCACATCCGCCCGCACCGCATCCATCGACCGCCCGTTCTTGGGCTCCTGTCGCGCCAACCGGTCGACCTTCGCGTACATGGCCTGCGCGATCTCCACCGGCTGCTCGCACTTGATCGCGGCCATGCCGTCGTCTTCGTCGTAGAGCACGACTTTCCGGTCCCGCCGCCGCTCGGCGCACCGCTGCGCATGCCCGGCGGGATCCGCCCGCTGCAACCGACTCCGCACCGATCGCCGCAGTTGTTGGCAACACCGGCCCTCAGCGGTCTCCAGGGTCTTCGTGACGGCTTTCTGCGCGAGCTCGGGCTTGTAGTTCTCGGTCGGATCGACCAACCCGTGTGCGGACCACTCGCTGATCATCCCGGCGTCCATGGCGTCCAGCACGTCAGGAAACACTGTGGCCACACGGGTTGCCCACTCGACAAGCGTGGAGGCGTTGCTGGGCGAGAGCTGTAGGGCCATGCCGATGTCGTTGACGGCCCAGTCGTCGACGTGCAACTCGGCGATCAACCGCAACCGTTCGGCCTGGGTCTTGCGAAGGACTCGCTCGCATTCGATCAAGCGAGCGACTTTCTCTTCCATACCAGCAATTCTACTCGCCCCGAAAGATCGACTTCATCACTCGAATGGGTAGAAGGTGTTGGAGGAAAAGGAAAAGAGGGGTGTGTGAGAGGTGGTGAGGTAGGGGGTGTGTGGGAGGCGCTGGGGGCAGGGGAAAGGAGGCGGGTGTGTGGGACGTGGCGGCGTGAGAGTAAGGGGTGGGGTGTCTCGGCGACTTTGGGGGCAAGGGAAAGGGGGTGGATGTGTGGGAGGTGGGCTGCGTGGAGGGCTTTGAGGGCAAGGGAAAGGAGGGGGGTCTGGGAGGCGGTGGAGGTGGGGGCAGGGTCTGTGGGAAGCGCGGACGTGGGGACAGGGGTGTGTGGGAGGTGGTGCGGGTGAGGGCAAGGGTGGAGGTGTTGCGGGAAGTGGGGTGCGGTGCTCTGCCGGGCTGGGCAGACCACCGGCAGCTCGGCTGCCGGGGTGCGGACACAGGAGATGCGGCGGTGCGGGAGGCGAGCGAGGCTTCGCATGCCCCACATCCGTGCAGAAGGCACGGAAGACCGCAGCCCGCTGAACCAATCGGCACCGCCGAATGGGCGTTCGGTCGGATCCTGTTCACCTGCCGTGCATGTGGCGCTCAGCGCCCAGTCCGGCGGACGTGTGATTTGTCAACAACCTTCTGTCGGGTGATGTCGACGAGTGGCTGCGTCGGCGTGGGGGAGGGTGCTGGGGGAGGGCTGGGGAGTGGCGAGGTTTCAGTGTTTCCGGACGGACGGACGGCGCGTGCGCTGGCGTCTGCTCGGGGGCAACAACCGGGTGCTTGGGGTGTCGGCGCGGGACTTCGCCGACCACGCGGCGGCGCTGGACGACGTGGAGCGGATCCGAAGATCAGCGGCGCAGGCGGAGTTCGACTTCGAGCACGGCGACGGCGGCCAGTGGTGGTGGCGGATGTCGGTGCGCGACCGGCCGGTGGCCCAGTCGGCGCACGGCTTCGCCCGGCGGGTGGACGCGGCGCTGGCGGCGGACCGGTTCGGCCGGTCGGTGCGCGGCGCGGACAGCGACCTGCCGCTGGCGGTGTTCCAGCCGGGCCGCCGGGGCCGGGAAATACCGTTGGGGGAGCCGGAGAATCGGCCATGCGGCGGCAGCGTCCCGTTGTCTGCGCGTTCACCGCTGACCACGCGTCTGGTCACCGATCCACGATTGTCTGACTCCCGTCAAGACAACGATGACAGGGGAGAGCGGTGACCGACGAGGCGAGACCGATCCGGTCCGCGGCGCCGCTGGGCGACCTGGCCTTCCGGGGAGTCGCGCGCGGCGGCGGACTGCTGATGCTGCTGATCACCGGCGGCATCGGCGTGTTCCTAGCGATCAGGGCGCTGCCCACGCTGCAGACCTACGGCCTGGGCTTTCTCACCACGACCGTGTGGAACCCGGACGCCGGGCACGCGGGCATCCTGTCGGTGATCACCGGCACCGCCCTGGTCGCCCTGGTGGCGATCGTGATCTCCTTCCCGCTGGCCATGCTGGTCGCGCTCTACATCAGCGAGTATGCGCCGCGCCGGCTGCGGGCCACGCTGATCACGGTGGTCGACCTGATGGCGGCGGTGCCCAGCGTCATCTACGGCCTGTGGGGCTTCTACACACTCCAGCCGGCCGCGCACTTCCTGGCCCGCTGGCTGCACACCTATCTCGGCTTCCTGCCGTTCTTCCAGGTCGACACCGACCCGAGGGCCGCGCTGTGGGAGCAGCCGCTGTACGAGAAGTCCATGTTCATCAGCGGCATCGCGGTGTCGATGATGGTGATCCCGATGGCCTGCTCGGTGATGCGCGAGGTGTTCTCCCAGACGCCGCAAGGCGAACGGGAAGCGGCGCTGGCCCTGGGCGGCACCCGCTGGGGCATGATCCGCGCGGTGGTGCTGCCGTTCGGCCGCGGCGGCGTCATCGGCGGCACGATGCTCGGCCTGGGCCGGGCGCTGGGCGAGACGATCGCGGTGTCGCTGATCATCTCGCCCACCTTCGACCTGACCGACCACATCCTGCAGCGCGGCGGCAACACCATCGCGTCGATGATCGCGCTGCGGTTCGGTGACGCCAGCCCGACACAGCTGTCCGCGCTGCTGGCGGCCGGGTTCGTGCTGTTCCTGATGACGGTGGTGGTCAACCTGCTGGCCGGCGTGATCGTCGCGCGCAGCCGCAGCGGCGCGGCGACGGAGATCTGAGATGACCGAGAACACGACCGTGCTGCACGACATGCCGCGCGAGACCGAGCTGCTCAGCGGGGCCGAGGCCCGCCCGCTCAGCTTCGAGATGGCCGCGGCCACTCCGGAGACCAAGCGGGATCTGCGCAGCCGCACGCTGGACGACCAGCTGTCGCTGATCGGCTCGCTGGCCTCGGCGGCCGCGCTGGACTGGGTGCTCTACGATCGGCTGCTGCCGTTCTCCGGGGTTTTCGGCTTCGTCGTCAGCTGGTTCGCCCTGTTCCTGGTGCTGTACGCGGTGGTCACGGGCCTGCGGCACGGCCGGGCGCAGATCGTCGACCGGGTGATGGCGGCGGTGGTGCACGCGGCGGCCATCATCGTCGGCGGCACGCTGGCGCTGGTCGTGGTCAGCACTGTGGTGCAGGGGATTCCGGCGCTGGCGCACCTGAACTTCTTCGTCTCCGACCTCAGCCACGCCGGCCCGCTCGACCCGCTGACTGTCGGCGGTGTGCTGCACGCCGTGGTCGGCACGCTGATCGAGGTGGCCATCACGGTGGTCATCACGCTGCCGCTGGGAGTGCTCACGGCCGTGTTCCTCAACGAGGTCGGCGGGCGGCTGGCCACCTTCGTGCGCACGGTGGTGGAGGCGATGACCGCGCTGCCGGACGTGGTCGCCGGCCTGTTCGTCTACATCGTCCTGCTGGTGGCGCTCGGCCTGCCCGCATCCGGCTTCGCGGCGGCGATCGCGCTGGCCATCACCATGCTGCCGATCACCGCCCGCGCCGCCGAAGTGGTGCTGCGGGTGGTGCCCGGCGGCCTGCGCGAGGCCGGTCTGGCGCTGGGATCCTCGCAGTGGCGCACGGTTTGGCACGTGGTGCTGCCGACTGCCCGCGCCGGCCTGGCCACGGCGCTGATCCTCGGCGTCGCCCGCGGCATCGGCGAGACCGCGCCGGTGCTGCTCACCTCGACCTACAGCACCTACCTCAACGCGAACCCGGTCAGCGGCCCGATGGTGTCGCTGCCGTTCTTCGTCTACGAGATGGCCCTGCAACCCGAGCAGGTTCAGGTGCAACGGGCCTTCGGCGGCGCGACCGTGCTGCTTGTCCTGGTGGTGCTGCTGTTCGTCGCGGCACGTGCGCTCGCCCGCGGGCGGGGAGGAAGACGATGACACGAAGGATTCTGCTGCTGCTGGCCGCCGCCGCGCTCGCGGTGCTGGTCGGGCCGGCGCCGGCGGCGATGGCCGGTGAGGTGCTGCAGGGCGAGGGCTCGTCGTGGAGCGCCAACGCGATGAACCAGTGGACGTCCGACGAGTCGGCCAAGGGCGTGGAGATCGCGTTCACCAGCTCGTCGTCGGGCGCCGGCCGACAGAAGTTCGGCCAGTACCAGCAGGACTTCGCCAACTCCGACATCCCGTTCCAGGGCGTGGACCCGCTCACCAAGCAGCCGGACAACGCCAACGGCCGGGACTTCGCGTACATGCCGATCATCGCCGGCGGCACCTCGCTGATGTACCACCTGCAGCAGGGCAAGGACCTGATCCGCAACGTGCGGCTGAGCGGCCTGACCGTGGCCAAGATCTTCACCGGCAAGATCACCATGTGGAACGACCCGGCGATCACCGCCGACATGAACGGCCACGCGCTGCCGGCCAAGAAGATCCAGGTGGTTGTCGCGTCCGGCGGGTCGGGTACCACGTTCCAGTTCACCGACTGGATCAACCACCAGTTCCCGGACGTGTGGAAGGCCTACGCCGGCCAGGCCGCCGCCACCTCGTACTACCCGGTGAACGCGCCGAATGTGACCGCGCAGGGCAACGACTCCACGATGTCCAGCACCATCGCCGCCGACAGCTACGACGGCGCGATCGGCTACGTGCAGTACTCCTACGCGCTCAACGCCAAGTTCCCGGTGGCGAAGATCCTCAACGCCGCCGGCTACTACGCCGCGCCGACGCCCTACAACGTGGCCGTCGCGCTCACCAAGGCCAAGCTGAACATGGACCAGTCCGACATCACCAAGTATCTCACCCAGGACCTGTCGGACGTCTTCACCTTCGGCGACCCACGGGTGTACCCGATGTCCGCGTACTCGTACATGATCGTCCCGATCGGCCAGAACGACCGGCTGATCACAGCCGACAAGGCCAAGACCTTCGCCGACTTCTCCTACTACTTCCTGTGCGAGGGCCAGCAGGAGGCGCCGGCGCTGGGCTACTCGCCGCTGCCGCTGAACCTGGTGCAGGCCGGTTTCGACCAGGTCAAGCGGTTCAGCCGGATCGACCCGAAGGACCTGCAGAACCGGGATCCGCGCAGCTGCGACAATCCCACGTTCGACCCGGGCAACCCGAGCGCCAACAAGCTGGCGGAGATCGATCCGGCGCCGCAGGCCTGCGACAAGCAGGGCGCCGGGCCGTGCGGCACGGACAACAACTCCGACCCGCTCAAGAACGGCTCGGGCGGCGGCACCGGCGGCACCGGATCCGGTGGCGCAGCGGCCACCTCGACGTCGGCACCGCCGTCCATCGACCCGGAGACCGGGCAGGCCATCGGCGATTCCGCAGGCGGTTCCGGCGGCGACTCCTCGGCCACGGCCAGCGAGCTGGCGGCCTTCCGTGCCCAGAGCATGACCACCGTGATGGGCGTGCTCGCGGCCGTCGAGGTCGTGCTCGTGCTCCTCGTGCCCGCGTTCGTCGCGCGGGCGATCAGCAAGCGCCGCAACAGAAACAACGGGGGTGGCTGAGATGCGCCAGCGAATCGCCGCACTGCTGGGTGTGCTGGTCTGCCTGGCGCTGACCGTCGTCGGACCGGCCGCCGCGCCGGCGTCGGCCGACGCCACCGGCAGTGCCGTCACGGTGACCAAGAAGATCACCGACGGCAAGGGCGTCAGCCACACTGTCACGGTCAGCGTGTCGCAGACGCAGAACCTGTTGGCCCGGCAGAACGTCCTGGTCAGCTGGAGCGGCGCGGCCCCGACGCACAACTACTCGGTGACCAGCGACCCCTCGCTGACCAACGCCGACGAGTACCCGATGGTGCTGATGCAGTGCTGGGGCCTGGACAAGCCGTCCGACCCGAGCAACCCGATGAGCGACGGCGCGATGGACCCCACGCACTGCGCGACCAGCATGGGGCTCAACTCGTTCGTGCCGGCGGTGGTCAAGGACACCAACGGCATCGCCAACCAGCCGGACAACAACTCGCACGTCTACAACCTCGGCCTGATCGCGCACCAGTTGCAGTTCCAGGCGGTCAACGGCACCTGGTACAACATGTACTACGGCTCGGCGGCCAGCCAGAACGACTCCATCCCGCCGGAGCTGCGGTCGGGTGGCTCGCTGGCGCTGACCGCCCGGGGCGAGTGGTCCGACGCCAGCGGCAGCCGGGCCGGGGTGCCGTTCGAGATGCGCAGCTCCGGCGAGTACCCGTTCCTCGGCTGCTCGGACACGCAGGCGTGCACGCTGGTCGCGGTGCCGATCATGGATCCGCAGTGCAACGCCACCGCGGCCGCCGCCTGCGCGGCGGGTCCGAAGACGCCGGTGGGGATCGGCGGTCAGCCGGTCGCCTCGGTCAGCCCGTACCTGCGGGCCAACGCCTGGTGGCTGACGACGAACTGGCGCAACCGCCTCTCTGTAGGGCTGACCTTCGCGCCGCAGCATCCGTGCGACGTGGTCGACCAACGCAAGCCGGTGACGATCAGCGGCTCCGAGCCCGCCGCCTACGCGTTGAGCTACTACTGGGCGCCGCACTTCTGCCTGGATCCCAAGAGCTTCCGGATGACCTACGTCGTGCAGCCCGAGCCGCTGGCCCGGTCGTCGCTGACCACCAACGGTCCCACCGGCTATGGCGCGAACGCCATCCTGACCACGTTGCCGGCCACCGGATCCCCGCGGCCGGTGGTGCACGCGCCCGTGCTGGACGCGGGATTCGCCGTCACGTTCCTGATAGACGACGGCAACGGCAGCCAGGTCACCCAGTTGAAGCTGACGCCGCTGATGCTGGCCAAGCTGATCACGCAGTCGTACGAGGCGGGCAGCGGTGAGGCCGCGCTCAAGGGCAATCCGTTCAGCCTGTTCCGTGATCCCGAGTTCCTGGCCGTGAACCCGGGCTTCACGCTGAACAAGGGGGCCGCGCCGATCGACTACAACATGATCATGCCGCAGCCGACCCAGGCCGACGTGATCTGGGCGCTCACCAGCTATATCAACGCCGACCCCGAGGCGCGGGCGTGGTTGGACGGCGCGCCGGACCACTACAGCGGCATGGTGGTCAACCCGGCCTTCCGCGGCTACCAGCTGCCGCAGCTGTTCGCCGAACTGCGGGACAACACCCCGGATCCGGCCGTTCGGACCGCCACTCCGCAGTCCGGCGACTACGCGTGCGTGCACTCGCTGAGCGCGCCGCCGCCGTACTTCAACCTGGTCAAGCAGAGCGTGGGCACGTTGCAGGACTCGATCAACGCGCTGCTCGCCCGGCAGAGCCCCGCGCCTCGCGCCTGCGACTCCGACCCGGCCAGCGCCACCGCAAACACGTTCGTCAAGCAGGCCGCGCAGGTGGTCGGCACCCGCAATCTGCTCGCGATCACCAGCGTGGCCCAGGCCGACACGTACGTGATGCCGATGGCCCAGCTCCAGGTGCACCAGGTGTCGGACACCTCGCGGCTGTTCGCCGGGCCCAGCTCCGACTCGATGGCCGCCGCGCTGGGATACACCGTGCAGGACAAGGACACCGGCGTGCTGTCGCTGGACTTCCCGCACCTGTCCTCGAACTCCTATCCAGGCACGATGCCGGTCTACGCGGCGATCCCGACGTCCGGCCTGGACAAGGCGACCGCCCAGGCGTACGCGTCGTTCCTGACCTTCGCCGCCACCGACGGCCAGACGCCCGGCACCAACGTGGGCAACCTGCCGCCGGGCTACGCGCCGCTGCCCGACGTGCTGAGGCAGTACACGCTGGCCGCGGCGGCCGCCGTTGCCGCGCAGAACGGCCAAGTTCCCACGCCGCCGAACAACATCGCCGACCAGATCCGCAACCAGACCAGCCAGCAGGCCACGGTCGGCAACGGCCTCGGCGGGCAGAACACCGTGCCGGCCGGCGGATCCACGCCGTCGACATCGGCCACGCCCGGCTCCGGGGACTCGCCGAAGAACACCCCAACCACGCTGGCCACCACGCGGGGCGTCGATTCCTGGCTCGCCGCCTGGGGATTGCCGATCCTGCTCGCCGTCGGCGTGCTGGCCGGGGTCGCGGTGCCGCTGGTGCGGCTGGCCGCGCAGCCGGGGCACCCGGTGCGGGTCGCGGTGGCCGGCGCGTTCAACCGGACGCTGGGCAAGATCCTCCCCCGACGGTCGAGCTGACGGAGCACCGGTGACCACGACGGATCCGGACACGACAACACAACTGGATACGGCGCCGTTGGTCCAGGCGGAGCCGGCCACCGAGGAGATCGGGGCCGGCGCGCCCCCGCCGGCTGCGACCCGTCCGCCACGGCCACCGATGCCGTTCGAGGCCAAGCTGCTCAGCCAGATCCTGGGCATGCTGGCCGTCGGCCTGCTCGGCCTGGCCGGTTATCTGCTGGTGCTCAGCCCGATCGAGCAGAGTAACGACCAGGACCGGCTGTACGCCCAGCTGCGGGAGGAACTGGCCGCGGCCACCGCGCCCACCGGCGGCGTGATCAACGCCGGCAGTCCGGTGGCGCTGCTGACGATTCCCGGTTTGTCCTTCAACCAGGTGGTCGTCGAGGGCACCGCGCCCGGCGATCTGCGCAAGGGGCCCGGCCACCGGCGGGACACGCCGCTGCCCGGCCAAGCCGGAGTGTCCCTTGTGTACGGTCGGTCCGCGACGTTCGGCGCGCCGTTCGCCCAGATCGACCGCTTGCAGCCGGGGGACCGGATCACCGCGTCCACCGGTCAGGGCGAGTTCACCTATCGGGTGCTGGGCGTCCGACGCGTCGGCGATCCGCTGCCGCCGCAGCTGGCCAAGGGCTCCGGCCGGCTCACCCTGGAGACCTCGGCCGGCGCGGATCCGTTGCAGCATGGTGAAACCCTGTTCGTGGACGCCGACCTGGTCTCCACCGCCGCGCCAACGCCCGGCGGGCGGCCGGGGGTGATCCCGCCGGAGGAGAGCGCGATGGCCTCCGACGCCAACGCCTCGATCCCGTTGGTGCTGGGACTCCAGGCGCTGGGCGTGCTGCTCGGTCTGCTGGTCTGGGCCCGGCATCGTTGGGGCAGAAGGGAAGCGACTCTGCTCGGAATTCCCTTGATTGTCGCGGTGGTGTGGAACCTCTACGGCTCGGTGGCCGAACTGCTGCCGAACATGCTGTGACCGACGTGTGGCGAACAGCGCGCGTTTGCCTGTTCTTCGCCTGAGGGGACTTTCCTTCTCCCGGGGCCGGAAGGCTCCCGGACGACAAGGAGAAACCCCTGATGTTCAAACGACTTGTCCCCGCACTCGCCGTCGCCGCGGTGGCCGTGCCGGCCGCGCTGGCAGGGCCGGCCCAGGCCGCCCCGGCCGACGGGCTCAGCTTCCACGTCCTCGGCGAGGTGGGGATTCCCGGCCTCACCGTGAACGGCGCGACCTTCGGCGGACTGTCCGGTGTGGACTTCGACGCCGCGTCCAACACCTGGCGCGCCATCAGCGACGACAGATCCGACCACGGCCCGGCCCGGTTCTACTCGCTGAGCCTGGGCGTGACCCAGTCGGCGATGACCGCCTCGGTGCAGTCCGGCATGGTTCCCCTGCTCCGCAAGGACGGCACCCCCTACCCGCCGTCCGCGACCGCCGGCCCGGACACCGTGCAGCCGCAGGCCATCCGCTACGACCCCACCACCAAGAACGTGTTCTGGGCCGAGGCCGGCGAGAACACCTCGACGCTGACCGTGGACCCATCGCTGCGGGAAGCCAGCGCCACCGGGCAGTTCGTGGCCCAGTTGCCGGCGTCCAACCGGCTCAAGTCCACCGTGACCGGCGGCATCCAGCCGGGCAAGGGCCTGTCCGGCCTGACCTTCTCCACCAACAACGCGCTCGCGGTGTCCACCGTGGCCGCCCCGCTGCTCCAGGACGGCACCGGCGTCACCCGCATCACCGGTCAGAGCCGGGCGCTGAACTGGAACATCGTCTGGCAGTACACCTACCAGCTCGACGCGCTCACCGGTGACCAGGTCGTGGACATCCTGGCCGTCGACACCACGCACTACCTGGTGCTGGAGCGGGCCGACAACAACAACGTCCGCCTCTACGAGATCGACGTGACCGGGGCGACCAACGTCGCCGGCGTGTCCGCGCTGGCCGGGGCCACCTTCACGCCGGTGAGCAAGAAGCTGGTGCTGGACTTCGCCTCGCTCGGCCTCTGCGAGCCCGCGGCGTTCTCCGGCCTGACCTGGGGCCCGGTCCTGCCGAACGGCCAGCGCACGCTGGTGTTCGTCTCCGACAACGGTTTTGACCGGCGCATCAACACCGAGATCCTGGCGCTGGCCGTCAGCGGCTCCTGAAAACACCGGTGCCCCGGGACTTTTCGTCCCGGGGCACCGTCGTGCGTCGCGGAAGGTCAGCCCTGGAAGGACTCGGCCACGCCGCAGTTGCTGATCGTGGTGAAGCCGTTGTTGGTGATCGTGCCGGCCGCCGCCGAGCTGCAGATCCAGCCGGTGCTGCTGATGCCGCCGTCGCCGAGCAGGTTCTGCATGGTGGCGTCAACGGTGCCCGTGGTCGGGTCGGCCTTGACCACGTTGTAGACCTCGCGGGTGGCGTCGAAGCCCGTGGTGTTCAGCGCGATCTGGCCGGCCGGCACCTTGGACTTGAAGCGGGCCACCGAGAACGGCGCGATGGCGTCGCTGTTGTTGGCGATCGGGGCCGGGTCGTGCTCCTCGGCCTGGGTGATGCAGCCGTTGTTGACGCCGGCCTGGATGGTGGCGTCGGAGACGTTGATGGCGCCCTCGAAGAAGCTGCGGGTGCCCGAGCCGGCCTGCGGGATGATGGCCTGGATGGCGTCGGTGCTGGCGCCCGGCACCAGGTCGCTCCACTTGACCGCGGAGCCGGTGTTGCCGCAGGAGTAGATCGTGTTCAGCTGCGCGGCGGTCAGGCCGTCGACACCGTGGGTGGCGGTGGCGGCGGACAGGGCGTAGCGCACCTCGTCCTGGGCGAAGGGCAGGAAGATCAGGCCCTGGTCGCCGTCACGCGGGCCGCGCGAGGAGCGGGCGACGTCCACGCTGCTGTTCTGCAGCAGGGCGGTGATGCCCTCGCTGGAGCCGTTCGGGCGGGTGAGGCTGACGCCCGGCTTCACGGTGATCGATTCGTGCGCCGCGCCGGTGCTCGGGTTCACCGCGTCCCACGAGTCGAACAGTCTGCCCGGGTTCGTGGCGTTGTAGGCGGTGGCCAGGTCGTCGTCGACGAACTGGATGGTGTCCGAACCGACGGCGGTGATGTCGGTGGCGGCGACGGCCTGCTGCGGGTCGGCGAAGGCCGGCGCGGCCAGTGTGGCGACGAGCGCGGTGACGCCGGCGGCCAGCACGGCACCCTTGGCGAAGGTGGAACGCATGGATAGAACTCCTTGTTCTCCAACGTTTTCCTGCCCCTGGCGAGGCGATGACAACGTTGCCTGGCGTGCCGCTCGGTTACCAGGACGTGACGCTGAAGGTTGGGCTTTCGCCCCCTTCCCACCGGGTTAACCAGCAACCAACAGCGCGCCGCCCGCGTTGGACATGTCCGGTGAACCCGTCGTTCACGCGCCGGTGCCCCGCCGCGACTAGGGTTTGGTCGTGCTACCGCAGGAGACCGAGCTCGAGCGCACCCGGCTGGACCTCAATCCCACCGCCCGCGTGGAGGACGAGCAGCCGCCGACCCCCAGCCCCGGCCCGGTCACCGGCGCCACCCTGGACGCCGTCGGCGTGTCGGCCTGGTTCGGCCGGCGCAAGGTGCTGCAACGGGTTTCGCTGACCATGAACGCCGGCGAGGTGACCGCCCTGATCGGGCCGTCCGGCTGCGGCAAGTCGACCTTCCTGCGCATCCTCAACCGTATGCACGAGCTGGTGCCCGGCGCCTCGTTGGCCGGCGAGGTCCGCCTGGACGGCAACGACATCTACGAGCCGGGCCGGCGGATCACCGAGACCCGGCGGCAGATCGGCATGGTCTTCCAGAAGCCCAACCCGTTTCCCGCGATGTCCATCGCCGACAACGTGACCGCCGGCCTGAAGCTGATCGGCGTGCGCGCTTCCCGTGCCGACAAACGGGATCTGGTCGAGGAATGCCTGACCCGGGCCGGCCTGTGGGCCGAGGTCCGGGACCGGCTCGGCCAGCCCGGCGGCGCCCTGTCCGGCGGTCAGCAGCAGCGGCTGTGCATCGCCCGAACCCTGGCCGTGCGGCCCGAAGTGCTGCTCATGGACGAGCCCTGCTCCGCCCTCGACCCCACCTCCACCCGACGGGTCGAGGAGACCATCGAAGAGCTCCGCACCGAGGTCACCATCGTCATCGTCACCCACAACATGCAGCAGGCACAACGGGTTTCCCAGCACTGCGCCTTCTTCCTGGCCGAGAACGGCGAACCGGGCCACATCGTCGAGTCCGGCCCCACCGACGCGATGTTCGACGCCCCCGTCGACCCCCGCACCGCCGACTACGTCCACGGCCGCTTCGGCTAGAGCTTGTCGGCGTCCAGCACGGCCTTGGCGAAGTCCTGCGGGGCCTCCTGGGGCACGTTGTGGCCGATGCCCTTGAAGACGCGGTGCTCGTACTTGCCGGTGAACTTGTTCCGGTAGGCCTTGCCGTCGATGGCGGCGCCGTCGAAGTCGCTGCCGATGGTGATGGTGGGCACGGTGACCGGCGGGGCGGCCTGGAGCTTCTGCTCGATGTCCTCGTACTGCTTGTCGCCGTCGGCCAGGCCGAGGCGCCAGCGGTAGTTGTGGATGACGACGGCGACGTGGTCGGGGTTGTCGAAGGCCTTGGCGCTGCGGTCGTAGGTGGTGTCGTCGAACTTCCAGTCGGGCGAGGCCAGGTTCCAGATCAGCTTGTTGAAGTCGTGCCGGTTCTGGGTGTAGCCGGCCACGCCGCGGTCGGTGGCGAAGTAGAACTGGTACCACCAGCCGCGTTCGGCGGCGGGGGACAGCGGCTGCTGCTGGGCCTTGAGGTTGGTCACCAGGTAACCGCTGACCAGCACCGCGGCCTTGACTCGCTCCGGCCACGCCGCGGCGACGCAGCCGGCCGTCCGGCTGCCCCAGTCGTAGCCGGCGAGCACGGCCTTGTCGATGTGCAGGGCGTCCATCAGCGCGACGAGGTCGGACGCGGTGGCGGCCTGCTGACCGTTGCGCATGGTGTCGGCGGACAGGAACGTGGTGCTGCCGTAGCCGCGCAGGAAGGGCACGATGACCCGATAGCCGGCGGCGGCCAGGATCGGGGCCGCGTCGACGTAGGAGTAGATGTCGTACGGCCAGCCGTGCAGCAGGAACACCGGCTTGCCGTCGGCCGGGCCGACCTCGGCGTAGCCGACGTTGAGCGGGCCGGCCTGGATCTGCTTGAGCGCGGGGAACGAGGTGTGGCCGCCGCCGGCGGTGGTGGTCGCGGCCGGGGCGGCGGTGTTGCCCGACGAGCAGGCGGCCAGCGTGCCCGCCGCCACCACGCCGGCGAACCCCTGCGCGAAAACTCTCCTGCTGATCATCGAGCACACTCCTGATCGGACGGCTTGTCACTGCGTCCCCGACGCTAGTTCCGGCCGTGGACCAGGGGCGACCGTCGGATGACGTAGTCGGCGTACGTCATCGGCCGAGCACTTCTCGCAGCTCGGTGCGGGAGGTGATGCCCAGCTTCGGGAAGATCCGGTGCAGGTGGGTGCTGACGGTGCGGTGCGAGAGATAAAGCTGCTGCCCGATCTCCCGGTTCGTCAAGCCCTCGGCGGCCAGCCGCGCGATGTGCAGCTCATGGGGCGTCAGCTCGCCGACCGCGTCGGTATGCGCGTCGGGGCTGGCCTCGCCGGCGGCCCGCAGCTCGTGCCGGGCCCGCTCCGCCCACGCCGTCACGCCCAGTGCCTCGAACGTCTCGCGCGCGGCCCGCAGCTGCGGCCGTGAATCGACGGGACGTCGTTGCCGGCGCAGCCATTCCCCGTACGCGAGCTGCGTGCGGCCACGCTCCAACGGCCACGTCTCGGCGTCGAGGGCCGCGCGGAACAGCTTTTCCGCCTCATGGTCCGGGGCCAGCACCGCGCGGGCGTGCCGGAGTCCACTGTGGAGCGCCGGGGACGGCGACGCCATGGCGTGCATCTCGAACTCCTGCACCAGTTCCCCGACGACGCCGAGTTGGTCGCAGCGCACCGCCGCCTCGGTCAGCTCGGCGATCTGGTAGCAGCGCAACGCCATCTGGTACGCGGGGTCGGCAGGATCGTTGAGCCGCATCAGGTTCGCGAACGCGTCGGCGTGCCGGCCCTCGCCCAGCGCGGCGATGCCACGGGCCAACTGCACCGTGGCCAACACCGGCCGCGCGCCGGCGGCGAGCCCGATCCGCTCCGCCTGCGCGGCCAGTTCCTCACATTTGTCGTAATCTCCGCGCAGCGCGGCGATTTCCGCCTGCGTGGCCAGGGTGAGCCCGTGGATGTACGGCTGCGAGGTCTCGACCGCGAGCCGCTGACCCTCCTCGGCCGCCGACAACGCCGTGGCCAGGTCGCCCAGCCGCACCGAACTCCACGCCTGCACGCCCAGAGCCCGGGCCAGCAGCGCGAGCCGGCCCTGGGCTCGCAGGCCCGGCTGGGCGCTCGCGGAGAACCGGGCCGCCAGGTCGAACGCGCCGGCCAGCATCGAGGCGCTGCCCAGGAACCGGTCCACCGACGCGTCCCGGTCGCCGTGTCGGGCCAGCTCGGCCAGGTCGGCCAGCACCGCCTCGCCGCGTTCGAACGGTGTGACGTAGGCGTTGATCGCCACCAGCCGCGGGTCGCGTCGCGCCAGCGGCATCCGGTCGGCGGCCCGGGTCAGGCGGCAGCGGTCGGTCGGGCCCGGCTCGACCCAGAAGCAGCGCATCGCCGCGCCCCACAGGATCAGCATGGCCTGGTCGAGGTCCCCGTCGGCCAGGACCTTGATCGCCAGGTCGGCCAGCTCACCAGGGCCGGAGACGTCATCGCGCAGGCCGTCGTCGAAGGCGGTCGGCAACCAGCGGACCACCGCCCGCTGGTTGTCGGTCAGATCGAGAGTCGAGGCGTCGGCCAGCAGCCGGTCGACCAGGTCCCGTTGGCCCGTCTCGACCGCGAGCGTGGCTGCCTTCAACAGCCACTCCGCTTTCCGTTGCGACGACTCGCTCAGGCGGGCCGACCGCGCCAGGGCGGTCACCGTAGCGTCCACGCCGCCCCGGCGCTCCAGTCGTTCGGCTGATTCCTGCAGCTCAGCGGCCAGGGCCTCGTCCGGACCGGTGGTGGCCGCCGCTCGGTGCCAGACCCGGCGGTCCTCGTCGCTGACGACCTCGGCCAGGGCTTGGTGGGCCGCCTGCCGTTGGCACGGGTCCGCGGCTTTGACGATCGCCGACCGCACCAGCGGGTGTCGGAAGGCCAGGGTGTCCTCGGCGACCGTGACCAGATCGGCGTCCACGGCCGGGGTGAGTGCCGCCAAGTCCGCCTTCGCGGCGCACAACGCTTCGTGCAACGCATTCGTGTCATTCACCGCTGCGACAAGCAGGACGGTCCGAGTCTGCGGCGGGAGCTTTCGCGCGCGGACCGCGAACGCCTGCTCCAGGCTGGTCACGTCGCCGCTGGTCAGTTCTCGTAGCGCCAACGGATTTCCCGCCGCCGAGGCCACCACCCTTCGCCGTTCGGCCGAGGACAACTCGGGCGCGGTGCGGGCCAGCAGTTCCGCCGCCCCGGAGTCGGTCAGCGGCTTCAGGCTCAGCGTCGGAAGAGTAGCCATTCGGGCAGGCTCTCCGTCCCGAATGGCCGCCACCAGCGCGATCGGCTCCGATTCCAGCCGCCGGGCGACAAAGGCCAGCACATCCTGGCTGTTCGGATCCAGCCAGTGCGCGTCGTCCACGACCAGCAGCAGCGGGTGGTGAGCCGCTGCCTCGGCCAGCAGGTTCAGCACCGCCATGCCGACCAGGAAGACCTCCGGCCGCGGCCCGTCGGCCAGCCCCAGCGCCGTGCGCAGGGCCTCGCCCTGGGTCGCCGGCAGGCCGTCGATGTCCTTGCGCAGCGGGAACAACAGCTGGTGCAGGCCCGCATAAGGCAAGTGGTGCTCGGCCTCCACACCCACCGCCGTCAACGTCCGCAGCCCCGGCGCCTCGATCTCCGCCAGCAACGCCGACTTGCCGATGCCCGCCTCGCCCCGCACCACCAGCGCCCCGCCGCGGTCCGAAACTCCCTCGATCAGCTCCGCCAGCCGGGCGCGTTCCGACTCCCGCTCACACAACGCCACGTTGGCAGGCTATGCCAGTGCATCGTGCGACGCCGACCGGGCATTACGGGTGTAACGGACCGGGAAGGCCGCCGATAGTCACGGCCGTAGCGCGTCCGGAAGGGGGACCATCGTGGAATTGCGAACGTGTGCCAGAACCGCGGCCGCAGTGGCGCTGATCGGCTTGGCGTCGGCGTGCGGCGTGGCCGGAAATGTGGCGGTGCCGCGAACCACCACGCCATCGGCGACGACCACGACAACGACCACCACAACCACGGCGACGACCACGGTTTCGCTGGCGACCATCCCGGCTGATGTGGTGGGCAAGTCCGCGAAGGATGTGCAGACCGAGTTGAACAGCCTCGGTTTCTGGGATGTGGAGGTGTACGGGCCGGACGGCAGCCCGGTCGTGCTCACCGACGACTGGCACGTGGTGTCGGTCGACGGCGTCGGCACGAACGCCCCCACCACCTCGCGGGTCACCGTCCGGGTCGAGCCGAACCGGACGACAACCGTCGCCCCGCCGCCACCGCCGCAGACCACATACCAAGCCCCGCCGCCCGCGTACACGCCCCCGGCGCCGACCGAGGTCTACTACAAGAACTGCGCGGCCGCCCGAGCCGCCGGCGCCGCGCCGATCTACCGAGGTCAGCCCGGCTATCGGGCCGCGCTGGACCGGGACAACGACGGCATCGCGTGTGAATAAAAACACTATCGTTTCAGTGACAACTGAAGTCCATCTCCTGGTAACCCGGAGTTTCTTGTCCCAACGTGACCGGTGGGTAAGCCTGGGGCCGTGATCCAGCAATCCCCTGAGGTCCTGGCCCGGTTCCCCGAACTCCAGCACGACGAGATGGTGGTGGAGTACGAGGACGGCGACGAGCCGATCCTGCTGCGGGCCGACGGCTCGGTGGTCGACACCTGGCGCGAGAACTACCCGTACTCGGCCCGGATGACCCGTGACGACTACGACCTGGCCAAGCGGCTGCTCCAGATCGAGCTGCTGAAGATGCAGTACTGGATCAAGGACAGCGGCCGGCGCATGGTCATCGTCTGCGAGGGCCGGGACGCGGCCGGCAAGGGCGGCACCATCAAGCGCTTCACCGAGCACCTCAACCCGCGCGGGGCGAGGGTGGTGGCGTTGGACAAGCCGACCGACCGCGAGCAGGGCCAGTGGTACTTCCAGCGCTACGTCAACCACCTGCCCACGGCCGGTGAGATCGTGCTGTTCGACCGCTCCTGGTACAACCGGGCCGGTGTCGAGCGGGTGATGGGTTACTGCACCGGCGAGCAGTACGACCGCTTCCTGCACCAGGTGCCGACCTTCGAGAAGATGCTGGTCGACGACGGCGTGCTGCTGGTCAAGCTGTGGTTCTCGGTCTCCCAGGCCGAGCAGCGCACCCGCTTCCTGATCCGCCAGGTGGACCCGGTGCGGCAGTGGAAGCTCAGCCCCAACGACGTGGAGTCACTGGACCGCTGGGACGCCTACACGGCGGCGAAGGTGGCGATGTTCCGCGCCACCGACACCGACCACGCGCCGTGGACCGTGGTGAAGAGCAACGACAAGAAGCGAGCCCGGGTCGAGGCCATGCGCCACGTGCTGTCCCTGATCGACTACGAGGACAAGGACCACGAGATCATCGGCAAGCCGGACCCGAACGTGATCGGCGCGGCCTCCACGCTGCTGGAGACCGGCGAGGCCGACCACCGTTAGCCGAGGCTGCCGCGCAGGATCTTGACGGGCTGGGCCGGCGCGCCGTCCAGCGGGCCGCGGTCGCTGGGGATGATCCCGGCGGCCACGATCCGGTCCAGCACGTCCATGCCCCGCACGACCGTGCCCATCACCGAGTAGTTGGTCGGGATGTGGGCGAACGAGTGCACGATGAACCACTCGCTGCCGTTGGTGCCCGGCCCCTGGTTGCCCATGGCGATGGTGCCCCGCCCGTAGGTCTCGGTGCCGTCGGTCTCGTCGGGGAACTTGTAGCCGGGGCCGCCCTTCTCCACCTCGTAGATGTCGCCGCACTGGAGCACGCCCAGCCGCTCGCTGTTGGTCAGCCGCCAGCACTGGCTGTGGTCGTAGAACCGCTGCGCCACCAGGCTGACCAGGTTCTGCACCGCGCACGGGGCGGCACCGGCGCGGTTGAGCCGCACGGTCACCGGGCCGTAGTTGAACCGGAACGTCACGTCCACGGTTCCGACCGTCGGCGCGATCGGCAGCGGCCGCAGCACCGGGCGGGCGGCCGGGTTGTCCGGCGTCGGCGTGAACGTGCAGTGCTTGAGCGGCAACGAGGTCGCCGACGCGGCCGGCGCGGCCAGGGTGAACCCAGAGATCGCGCAGAGAACCAGCAGAACCACCCAGCGTGACTTCATGGCTGGCAAGCTATCCCATGTGACCTCAACTCGCGCCGTCGATGTGCCCGAATTCCCGGTGGCCCGGCCGGAGTCCTGCCCCTTCGACCCCGACGCGGCCTTCTCCCGGTTACGGACCGAGGAGCCGGTCTCGCCGGTGCGCTGCCCGGCCGGCATGGACGCGTGGCTGGTGAGCCGGTACGAGGACATCCGGACTGTGCTGGCCGATCCGCGACTGAGCTCGCGCTGCGCCAGCTCCCAGCACATGGTGCCCGGCTACGACTCCGGCCAGGACCCGGCGCCGGGCCAGATCATCCAGTTGGACGGCGAGGAGCACTCGCGGCTGCGGCGGCTGCTGATCGGCGAGTTCACGGTGCGGCGGATGGAGGCGCTGCGGCCCTACATCCAGCGCATCACCGATGAGCACATCGACGCCATGCTGGCGAAGTCGGGTGCCGACCTGGTGCCGGACTTCGCGTTGCCGATCCCGTCGCTGGTGATCTGCGAGATGCTGGGCGTGCCCTACGCCGACCGCGAGGCGTTCCAGCAGGACAGCGTGCTGCTGCTGGACACCGAGACCGACTGGGAGACCCGTGGCGCGGCCTGGCAGCGCACCTGTGACTACATCGGGGGTCTGGTCCAGCAGCGGCAGGTCGCGCCGGAGGACGACCTGCTGAGCCGGCTGATCGCCCGTGGCAACGAGACCGACCGGCCGCTGACCATGGCCGAGCTGGTCACGCTGGGCGGGACGCTGCTGATCGCCGGGCACGAGACCACCGCGAACATGATCGCGCTGGGCACGTTGGCGCTGCTGGAGAATCCCGCGCAGCTGGCCGCACTGCAAGCCGAGCCGGAGGCCGCTGTCGAGGAGCTGATGCGCTACCTGACGGTGATCCAGTTCGGGCTGCTCCGGCAGGCCACCGAGGACGTCACGGTCGGCGGGGCCGAGGTGAAGGCCGGGGAGTGGCTGGTCGCCGCCATCCAGTCCGGCAACCGGGACGGGGACGTGTACGCGGATCCGGACACCGT
This sequence comes from Kutzneria sp. CA-103260, assembly GCF_018263855.1. Taxonomy (GTDB): domain Bacteria; phylum Actinomycetota; class Actinomycetes; order Mycobacteriales; family Pseudonocardiaceae; genus Kutzneria. The sequence continues at coordinate 1,458,775 of NZ_CP073318.1, forward strand.
GGACCTCGGCCGGCAGGCCCGCACCCACCTGGGCTTCGGTTTCGGCGCGCACCAGTGCCTCGGGCAGCAGCTGGCGCGCATCGAGCTCCAGGTCGCGCTGACCACGTTGCTGCGCCGGCTGCCGGGGCTGCGGCCGACGGCGCCGTTGCCGTTGTCGGAGTTCAAGAGCTCGGCCATCATCTACGGCCTGCGGAGCCTGCCCGTCACGTGGTGAGCCCGGGGGGTGCCGGTCACGGGCCGGCACCCTCAGCCCGATCGAGCAGACTTTTCCCGGCCTCCGCTGATCGCTGGCAAGCTGGCCGACGTGACCCGAACTCGCCCTGCCTTCCCGGCTTCGAGGCCGGAGTCCTGCCCTTTCGACCCGGACGCCGTCTACACGCGGCTGCGGGCGGAGGAGCCCGTCACGTCGGTCAGCTGCCCGCTGGGCATCGACGCCTGGCTGGTCAGCCGGTACGCGGACATCCGCGCCATGCTCACCGATCCGCGGCTGAGCGCCCGCGCGGCCAGCTCCCAGCACATGTTGCCGGACTACGACCTGAGCAAGCCGGTGCTGCCGGGTTCGATCGTGCACCTGGACGGCGAGGAGCACTCGCGGCTGCGGCGGCTGCTGATCGGCGAGTTCACGGTCCGCCGGATGGAGGCGCTGCGGCCCTACATCCAGCAGATCGCCGACGAGCGCATCGACGCCATGCTCGGCGGGACCAGCGCCGAGCTGGTGCGGGACTTCGCGTTGACGATTCCGTCGCTGACCATCTGCGAACTGCTCGGCGTGCCCTACGCCGACCGCGAGGAGTTCGACCGCAACAGCCAACTCCTGATGACCCTGGAGGCGGACCGGCACGCCCGAAGCGCCGCTTTCCAGCGGATGTCGGGCTATCTGTGCGAACTGGTCGAGGACCGGCTGGACAAGGCCGAGTCCCGGGACGACCTGCTGAGCCGGCTGATCACCCGGGCCTACGAGTCCGGCGACCCGCTGAGCATGGACGAGCTGATCATGCTGACGGTGACGCTGCTGGTCGCCGGGCACGAGACGACCGCCAGCATGCTCGGCCTGAGTGTGCTGACACTGCTGGAGAATCCCGGGCAGGTGGCCGCGTTGCGGGCCGATCCCAACACGGCCGTCGAGGAGTTGCTGCGCTACCTCACGGTGATCCAGTTCGGGCTGCTGCGGGAAGCCCTGGAGGACGTGGTGGTCGCCGGCCAGGAGGTGAAGGCGGGGGAGTGGCTGATCGGGGCGATCTCGTCGGGCAACCGGGACGAGACCGTGTACACTGACCCGGACACCGTGGATCTCTCTCGGCCGCACCGTTCGCACCTGGCGTTCGGTTTCGGCGCGCACCAGTGCCTCGGGCAGCACCTGGCCCGCATCGAGTTGAAGGTCGCGCTGACCACGCTGTTCCGGCGCATCCCGTCGCTGCGACTGGCCCGGCCGCTGGGGGAAGCGGACTTCCGGCGCAACGACCTGGTGTACGGGGTGTGGAGCCTGCCGGTCGAGTGGTGACCGGCAGGCCGGTCGCTCAGCGGCGGTTGTGGTACTTGCGGGCCGCGAACTCGTAGGCGTCCGCGATCAGCTTGAGCACGGTGTCGGCGGTGCGCTCGCCCGGGTTGACCACACACACCCAGTGCTGGCCGGCGTATTCGGGGTGCGGCAGCAACAAGTCCCTCGGGGTGTGGTCGTCCACAGTGGACTGACCGATCAGCTCGGCGTAGCCGGCCTTGGTCAGGCCGATGTTGATCCGGTACGCGCCGTCGCGGTCGAGCCGGGACGCCGTGTCGTAGTGGTCACCGGTGACGATCGTGACGAACGGGAGCTGCCGCAGTGGCGGCAGGTCGCCGTCCGGGTCGTAAAGGAAGAAGAGGTCGCCCGCGTTCTCCGCGACGCACACCCCGGTGAAGGCGTCCGTGATGTGCCTGGTCAGTTCGTCGACATCCACCCTTCAAGTGTGTCATTGAACCGCAATGTGAGACTTTTCCCGGCAGAGTCCGGCTCTGGGGCCAAAACCCTCAAGTCACCAGATGCCGGGGATGAGCCGGCTGGTCTCGCGCATGTAGACGGCGTAGTCCTCGCCGAGACCGTCCAGCAGGACCCGCTCCTCGATGCGGATCCGATTGAGCACGCCGGCGATCACCAGCACCTCGAACACCACCGCCGACAGCCAGTTGCCGTACAGCAGCGCCACGCCGAGCACTGCCACCAGCAGTCCGGTGTACGAGGGGTGCCGCAGCACCCGGTACGGGCCCGACCGCACCACGTGGTGGTCCTCCTGGATGTGCACCACCGCCCGGAAGTAGCGGCCGAGCATGGCGATCGACCACAGCCGGAACCCGGCGCCCAACACGACCAGCAGCGCGATGGCGACCAGCCAGCCCGTGCTCCGCGACGGGTAGTCCAGCGCCGGCAGCGTCCGCCGGATCAGCGTCGCCAGCACGACCGCCAGCGCCACCGTGACCACGATGCCGCCGTAGCTGCCCCATTCGCGAGTCTTGGTGGGCCCGCTGCGCAGCAACTGCGTCAGTTGCAGCCCGACCTCACCCAGCGCCCACAGCGCGATGACGACCCACACCACAACCATCATTACCCCACGGTAGGCCCTTACGATGGCGTCCGTGCGGCATTCGGTGACAGCGGAGGACGTCGAGTCCCGGCCGACCGCGGTGGTCACGGCCACCACGACCTGGCCGGAGTACCCGACGCTGTGGAAGCGGCTGCTGGATGAGGTGTGGGCCTGCCTGCGGGCCGGCGGCGTCACCCGCGGCTGCCGCAACGTCATGCTGTACCTGGACGACACGCCCCGGGTGGAGGTCGGCGTCGAGCTGCTGGTGCCCTGTGCGCTGACCGGCCCGGTTGTCGCCTCGACGCTGCCGGCGGGCCGGGTCGCCAAGACTGTCCACTATGGATCGTACGCGGAGCTGGGTTCCGCGCACGATGCCGTGATCGCCTGGTGCGCCGAACAAGGCTTGGTGCGGACCGGAGTCCGGTGGGAGGTCTACGGCCCGCACCACGACGACCCGGCCCAGGTGTGGACTGAGGTCTACTGGCAGGTTCAGAGGTAGAGGTACTGGGCCGGCGGGATCGTCGTGCTGTGGGCCCAGGACTGGAAGAAGTCGGTCAGGTCTTTTCCGGACAGCTGGGCCGACAGGTGTTCGAAGTCGGGCCAGGAGGCGTTGCCGTAGCGGTGCTGGCTGGTCCAGGTCTGCAGGATGTGGAAGAACATGCTGTCGCCGACGGCGATCCGCAGTGCCTGCAACATCAGCGGGCCCTTGTTGTACAGGGCCGGGGACAGCGGCTGGTCGGCGCCGGGGTCGTAGAGCTTGCCCTGCCAGAAATCCGGTTTGTCCTGGTTGGACTGGACGATCTCCCGGTAGCTCCTGGTCAGGTCGGCCCCGTTCTTGTACTCGTCCCACAGCTGGCCGGCGTACTGGGCGAAGCACTCGGCGATGCAGCCGTCCCGCCAGTCGGCGAACGACACGCTGTCGCCGAACCACTGGTGGGCCAGTTCGTGCACGGCCGAGGCGTCGAAGAACGCGCCGTCGTAGGTGGGCCGGGTCTGCGTCTCCAGGGCGAGGCTGCCGCTGGCCTGCGCGGCCGACACCACGATGGAGCCGGTCGAATCGAACGGGTAGGGCCCGAACTTCGAGGACAGGAACTGGATGATCTCCGGCAGCAGCGCCTCGGAGTCGGGCAGGTAGGTGGTGTCGGTGCCGTAGGCGTTGATGATCGGCTTGCCGTCGGGCAGCGTCGAGGTGCGCACGGTGAACTTGTCGACGGCCATCGTGGTCGCGTAGGAAACGACCGGATGGTCCTCGTTCCACCGGAATGTCGTGCTGCCGCCGCTGGTGGTGGTCGGCCCGGGCAGGCCGTTGCCGATCACCGTCCAGCCGGTCGGCACCGTCGCGGTGAGGTGGAAGGTGGCCTTGTCCGAGGGCGTGTCGTTGACCGGATACCAGGCCGTGGCCGAATGCGGCTCGCCGATGACCGAGACCCCGCCGCCGCGCAGCGGCTGCCAGCTGTCGCCGACCGGCTTGCCGGAGTACACCACCCGCACCTTGAACGGCTGGCCCTTGACCAGCGGGATCGCCGGCGTGACAACGAGTTCGTGCTCGCCGGCCCGGGAGGACGTCGCCTTGAGGCCGTTCACCGTCACCGAACCGATGTCGAACCCCTGCAGATCAAGGTCGAACCGGCTCAGGGTCTGGGTCGCCACCGCGGTCACGGTGGTGTCGCCGCTGAGGAAGTCGGGCTTGGCCGGGTCGTAGGTGACGTGCACGTCGTAGTCGCTGACGCGGTAGCCGCCGTTGCCGTCCTGCGGGTAGTAGGGGTCGCCGACGCCGTCGGCGCCGGGCGAGGCCAGCAGACCGGCCGTGGCGGCGAGCGCGGAGAAGGTCTTCCACATTGGACCGAAGCTAGCCGTCACGGCGCGCTCACTTGTTGTGATCCTGTGGTCCTGGTGTGAGCCCGAGCGCAGTATTTGACATGAAGTCAAGTCAGCCCGTCGGTCTGATCCCGTGCTGTGAAGGGCCTTTCCTGACGTTGAACGTCAGGAAAGGCCCTTCCTGACATCAGGGATCAGTTCGAGGCGATCTGGTGGCCGTCCGGGAAGTCGGTGGAGCGCGACAGCTTCTCCCACTCGCGCAGGTCCTGCTCGACTGCCGAGCGGCCGGCCGCGACCAGGCGCAGCGCGTCCGAGCCGAGCACGAGATGCACCGGCGGGTGGTCGGCCCCGACAACCGCCAGGACGGCCTCGGCCGCCTTGGCCGGGTTGCCCAACTGGTTGCCGCTGGCCGCCTGCCGCGCCGCTCGGACCGGCTCGAACAGCTTGTCGTAGTCCGGAATGGAGCGTGGCGTGCGGACCATCGAACGGCCGGCCCAGTCGGTGCGGAACGAGCCAGGTTCGATGATCGTCACGTGTACGCCGAAGTCCGCGACCTCCTTGGCGACGGTCTCCAGAATGCCTTCCACCGCGTACTTGCTGCCGTGGTAGTAGGCCAGTCCGGGCACGGTCATCAACCCACCCATGGAGCTGACCGCGAACACGTGCCCGGCGCGGCGTTCGCGCATGAACGGCAGCACCGCCTGCACGGTCGCGGCCACCCCGAACACGTTGACGGCGAACTGGGACCGCAGCTCGGAAAGCGGTGATTCCTCGAACACGCCTTCGTGTCCGTAGCCGGCGTTCGCGATGAGCACGTCGATCGGGCCGACACCGGCCTCGATCTCGCCCACGACGGAGAACACCGCTTCGTCGTCGGTGACATCCAGCTGCCGTGCGTGTGCACGGCCCGGTGCGAGCGCTTCGAACGCCGCGAGGTCGTCGGGTCGGCGAACCGTGCCGACAACGGTGTGCCCGGCGTCGAGGGCCCCTTGGGCGAACGCCCGGCCGAGGCCGCCGCTGACACCGGTGATCAGGAAGAGCACGACTGTCCTCCAGGTAGGACGCGGCACCAGACCTCGACCATCGTCTCGGCCATGCGGTCCAGGCCGCCGGATTGTGTTGACGCGTGGTAGAAGTTGCGTTCGGTCATCCAGCACAGGGCGGCCGCGAGCGCCGCCGCGCCGGTCGGACCGTCGTCGTCGGGCAGCCCGGCCCCGACCAGAACCCGGGCCATGACTTCGGTGTTGTTGGCGATGGTGTCCTGCCACAGTTGGGCGATCGCCGGCACCTCGGGGCCGAACTCGACGGCCGCCCGCATCACGGTTCCGTGCTCACGCCACGTGCGGGCCGTGTTCTCCACCGCCCGCCGCACGATGTCGCGCGCCGGACCTTCGGACTCGTCGGGCGGGTCCTCCATGTGCAGTTGGGCGACGGTGCGCGCGACCAGCGCCGTGAGCACTTCCTGCTTCGACCCGAAGTAGAAGTACAGCGAGCCGCGCAGGATGCCGGCGCCCTTGGCGATCGACTCGACCGTCATCGGCTCGGTGCGCTCCCGTTCCAACAGCACCTCGGCGGCGTCCAGGATCGCCTGGACCCGCTGGTCGCCCTTGCTCGGTGCGTCACGCCGCTTCGCTGCCACCACCCCACTATGACACGGCGCAGAGAAAAATCTGCACAGTGTCGAGAATTTTCTGCGTGACGTAGAACGCGGTGCGTGTGGAGGGCCGTCGACCAGGCGCGACTGTGTCGAGGCCGTGGGCGAGCCAGTCCATGGTCATCTCGTTGACCGCGCCCAGACAGCCGCGCATGGCGATCCGCAGCCAGCGCTGGTTGGTGTCCTCACCGGGACGTCGGTCGTGCAGGGCCTCGATCTCGGCCTGCATCTGGCGCAGCACTTCCAGGTAGAGGCCGCGCGGCGCTGGCCCCGCACCGGCGTGGACGAGCTGGTCCGAGGATGCCGACACTCGCCGGAACGGCCGGGAACCGGCAGACTTTCACCCATGCACTCCGCCGGCCTTGTGCTACACCCCCAGCGTGACTCGATGGCCGCCGTCCAGGCCGTGCTCGGCTGGGCGGCCAAGCGGGACATCGAGATCCTCGGCATCGCCGGCGAGGTCAGCCGGCTGGACTGCGCCGCCGTCCCGGTCACCGCCGACGAGTTGGGCCGCCGGGCCGACCTGGTGGTCAGCCTCGGCGGCGACGGGACGATGCTGCGGGCGATGCGCATCGCCGACGGGCAGCGGGCCCCGGTGCTCGGCGTCAACCTGGGCAAGCTCGGCTTCCTGGCCGAGGTCGACGTGCCCGACCTGCCCGACGCCCTGACCGCCATCGACGACCACGAGTTCACCATCGAGCCGCGACTGGCCGTCGACGCGATGCTCGGCGACCGGACCGTGACGGCGTTCAACGACGTCGCCGTGGTGCGGGTGCCTGGCGACGGCAGCGCCGTGGTGGCTGTCCGGGTCGCCGGGCACCGGTTCGTCAGCTACGCCGCCGACGCCGTGATCGTCGCGACGCCGACCGGCTCCACCGCGTACAGCTTCTCCGCCGGCGGTCCCATCACCAGTCCTTCAGTGGAGGCGTTGCTGGTCACGCCGGCCGCTCCGCACTCCTCGTGGAGCCGGGGCGTCGTGTTGTCCGTGCACGACACGGTGGAGCTGGAGATGCTGCCCACCAGCGGGCGGCTGGCCGTCGAGGTGGACGGCGAGGTCGCCGGCTACGTGGGCCCAGGGGACCGGATCGAGCTGCTGGCCCGGCCCGGCGCCGCCCGGGTCGTCCGGCTCGGCCGCACCACCTTCTACCAGCGGGCCCGCCGCAAGCTGCGGCTCACCGACTCGGCCGAGATCCCCGACACCATCGGGATCTAAAGGCGCTTGCCGACGAACACCACGTCCTTGGCCACCCCGTCCAGCTCGGCCACGGCCGGCAGCCGGCCCCACTCCTCGAACCCGTAGGAGCGGAACAGCCGCAGGCTCGGCTCGTTGCTGGCGAAGATCGTGGTGGCGATGGTCCGTGCCCCCAACTTCGGGGCGTGCGCGACGGCCTCGCCCAGCAGGTAGCGGCCCTGCCCGCGGCCGTGGTGCCCGGGGTGCAGGTAGATCGCCAGGTCGACGGTGACGTCGTAGCCGGGGCGGCCGTTGAGGAACGGCTCGAACGACAGGTAGCCGGTGACCGTGTCGGGCTCGTCGTCGGTGTGCGCGACCCAGATCGGGTGCTGGGCCTGGTCCAGCCACGCCCGCCGGGACTCGACGGTGATCGGGTCCAGGTCGCAGGTGCTGGTCCGGGCGGCCACCGCCGCGTTGTAGATGTCCACGATCGCCGGCAGATCGGCCGGCGTGGCCGGCCGGTGCTGATACCCCATGGAGATCATTCTGCCCGGAGCAGCTGGTTTGCGAGGAGGTTTGCGGTAATGGTCAGCGTCGTGATGTCCATGCCGGCGCGGCCCATGTAGGTGATGCCCTGCTGGGCGGTGAGCAGGGCTCGGGCCGTCTCCAGCGGATCGGCGTCGGCCGGGAGGTCGCCCTCCTGCTGGGCCCGCAGCACGCACTCGGCGATCACCGCCGCCGCGCCGTCGTAGGTGCGGCCGGCCTCGGCCACCACGTCGGGATCGGCGGCGGCCAGCTCGCCGGTGCTGTTGCCCATGAAGCAGCCGAGCCGGGCGACCGCCCCGGTGGTGTCGCCGACCGACGCCGTGAACAGGCTGCGCAGGCCGTCGATCGCCCGCGGCGCCGAGGCGAGGGCCTTGCGCAGCGCGGCGTCGTTGGCGTCGTTGTAGCCGCGCAGCACCTTGAGGAAGAGCTGGTGCTTGTCGCCGAAGGCGGCGTACAGGCTGCCCTTGCCCAGGCCGCTGACCCGCATCAGGTCCTCCAACGAGGTCGCCGCGTAGCCGGCGCGCCAGAACTGCTCGCGCACGGCGAGCAGCACCTTCTCCTCGTCGAACTGCCGGGGCCGGGCCATGGTGCCAGGCTAGCAATTCTTGACCGTTCGGTCCACCATGCCTATTGTGGACCGTACGGTCAATAACTGGCCGTTCGAGAGGAGCGCTCATGTCTTCCCCCCTTGCCGGCAAGGTCGCCCTGGTCACCGGCGGCTCCCGCGGCCTCGGCGCGGCCACCGTGCGCGCCCTGGCCGAGGCCGGCGCGCAGGTCGCGTTCACCTACGTCGCCTCGGCCGAGCGGGCCAACGCCCTGGCCGAGGAGACCAACACCGTCGCGCTGCAACACGACCAGGCCGACACGTCGCTCGCGCCGGGCCTGATCAAGGAGGTCGTCGCCCGTCTGGGCGGGCTGGACATCCTGGTCAACAACGCCGCCATCGGCGACGGCTCGGGCCGCACCATCGACGACCCTGAGGCCGACACCGAAGGCCTCGACCGTCAGCACGCCACCAACTACCTTGGCCCGATCGCCCTGATCCGGGCGGCTTCACGGGTGATGCGCGACGGCGGGCGGATCATCAACATCGGCTCCGGCATCGGCAGCCGCGTCGGCGCGCCCGGCTTCGCCGACTATGCCGCCACCAAGGCCGGGCTCACCGGCTACACCAAGGGCGCGGCCCGCGACCTCGCGCCGCGCGGCATCACCGTGAACCTGGTGCAGGCCGGGCTGATGGACACCAGCTTCACGCCGCCCGACCCGAAGACGTTGGAGGTGATGCTGTCCAACCTGGCCATCCAGCGGGTCAGCGATCCGGCCGAGACGGCCACCGTGATCACCTTCCTGGCCGGCCCCGGCTCGGGCTACATCACCGGCGCGGTGCTCGACGTCAACGGGGGCTACACCGCCTGAGCTACCTTGGTGTGCGTGTATGTGCACCAGTGGGGTGAGGGTCCGGAAGTCGTGCTCGTGCACGGTGCGGTCCTGGGTGGACGCGAGTGTTGGCGGGCGCAGCGGCCGTTGACGCAGCGGTGGACGCTGCTGGCGGTCGATCGTCCCGGCCACGGGCGGACACCCGCCGCGCGGCAGGACTTCGAGACCGAGTCGGTGCAGTTGGCCGACCAGTTGCTGGACCGTCCGGTGCACCTTGTCGGCTACTCCTACGGCGGCCTCGTCGCCATGTACGCCGCCGTCCGCCGGCCGGAGAACGTTCGGTCCCTGACGGTCGTCGAACCGCCCGCGACCGCGCTGGTCAAGGGAAATCCCGTTGTCGACGAATGGGCGGCGCGCATTCGCGGGCTGACGTCGGCCGACGGTCCACTTGAGACGGTGCTTAGGGAATTCCTTGATGTGGTGGGCGCTCCCGTCGATGTGACTGATCTGGTGCATCCCACGTTGTTGCAGGGGACCGGTCAGCTCATCGGCGCGCGTCCGCCGGACGAAGCCGTGCCGGATCTGGCTGCCCTGCGGGGAATTCCCCTGCTCGCCGTCTCCGGTGGACACAAGGAGCCGTACGAACTGATCTGTGACGCCATCGCCGAGGCGACCGGGGCGCAGCGCGCGGTGTGCCCCGGCGCCGGCCATCTGGTGCCCGACACCGGGGAGCCGTTCAACCGTGTGCTGGAGGACTTCCTGACCCGGTGAGACCGCTGGCGTCGACGACCAGCATGTGCCGGGCCCCGCGCTGGAACCGGTACGGCACCTCCCGGATCTCGCTGGCCGGCAGGGCGGACCGCAGCCGGTCGAGGAATTCGACCGGCTCGGCCGTGCCCTGCAAGACAAGGGGGAAGATCCGCACCTCACGCCGGGCCACCCGGACCAGCTCCTCGATGGCCCTTCGGTGCCAGTGCTCGTCGAGCCGGTTCGCCCACGTGAACAGCAAATGGGAACACAGCGCCAGATCCACGCTCTTCGCCGCCAGCGGCAGGTCCGGCAGCGCCGCCGCCACGTAGCGGCGCGGCCGCGCGCGGAGGTCGGTCAGGAACGCCTCCGCCGCGGCCATGCGGATCGCCCCGCGCTGCTCGATGCTGCCGTACCAGCTCCACTCGAAGCGGTCCTGGTTGTCCAGAATCATCTGGTCCCCGTCGTGCAGGCCGGCGCGCACCAGCCGGTCCATCTCGGCAATTCCCATGGCATAGGCCGGATCCATCGCCAGCGCGCCGGCCGTCTCGGCCGCGAAGCTCGCCCCGCCGGCGCAGCAGTCCAGGGTCGCCCCGGCCAGATGCGCGGGGGAGAGGTCGAACATCGCGCGATACTCCGCCGCCGAGCGAGACGTCACCAGCACACGGTCATCCGTAGCAGACGCGCACCGCGAAGTCGATCCATTCCGGGTTTTCCCAGCCGGCCCACCGGTTCCGGGCCTGGGTCGAGATCGCTTCGGCGGCGGCCGCGACATCCGTGCCGGCGGTCTTGTGGTGCAACGCCTCGGCCTGCACGAACTCCAGGTACGTCCGGATGTCGCGCAGCAGCGACACGTCGGTGACCTCGCCATGGCCCGGCACCACTACGGCCGGGGCCAGGGCGATCAGGCGGTCCATCACCGCGATCCAGCCGGCGATGTCGACATCGGCGTCGTGCGGCGGGAAATGCGGCGCGATCGGGAACATGCGGGTCTCCGCCATGTCGCCGGTGAACAGCACCCGGTCGTCGACCAGCACGGTCTGGTCGCCGACCGTGTGTGCCGGCCCTTGCGCGGTCAGCCGCACCAGCCGGCCGCCGAGGTCGATCTCCGCCTCGCCGTCGTACACCATGTCCGGTTCGACCAGTTCGACGCCGTCGAGTTCAGCGGCGATGCGCGGGCCCAGGCCCTTGAACATCTCGATGTAGCCGGTTCCCTTGCGGCGCAACTCGTCTCGCTGCGCCCGGTTGTAGACGATGGTCGCAGCGCCGCGGAAGGCCTGCGCCCCGAAGCCGTGCTCCGGGTGGAAGTGTGTCGTGGTCAGGAACAGCGGGCGGTTCCCGGCGAGTTCTCGGGCCTTCGCGAGCACGTACTCCCCGTTGCGCCGACCCATGCCGGTCTCCACCACCAGCGCCGCCCGGTCGCCGAGCACGATGCCCACGTTCGGCACCAGCGGCACCCGGTTGTCGGCGATCACGTGCACGCCGTCGGCCACCTCCACCGGCTCGCCCCGCACCAGCGGCTTGTCCGTGATCTCCGGCAGCGTGCTCATGGCCGTACTCCAATCTGATCGGTGTTCAGATACCGTAGCACTGGATCTGAGCAGTGTTAAGATTGCTCGTGCCCTACCACCACGGCGACCTTCGCGCCGCTCTGCTGGACGCCGCCGAGGACCTGGTCCGCGAGCGCGGCGCCGACGGCTGGTCGCTGCGGGAGGCCTGCACCCGGATCGGCGTCAGTCCCAGCGCCGCCTACCACCACTTCGCCTCCCGGGACGTGCTCGTCCGGGCGCTGTCCCAACGCGTGCTGGCCCGTCTCGGCACCCTCAGCGCCGCCGTCCCCGGCACCGACCCACGGCAACGGGTCATCGCCATCGCCCAGACCTACGTCCGCTGGGCCATCTCCGACCCCGCCGTCTCGCGGCTGGCTTTCTCCGCCGGCGAGCCCGACGCCCCCATCTCGCCCCATCCCCATGACGTGCTCGCGGCCGAGCTCGACCGCCTTTCCCTGCCCTCGGCCGACTTCCTGGTCTGGGCGGCCATGCACGGTTTGGCGATGCTCCTCGCCGACGGCCTCATGCGCTTCGACGACGACGCCGCCGTCGACGGCGAAACCGCCCGGCTCATCGGCGCCCTCCTCGACGGCCTGCCGGCCCAGCTCGGACCCCACCCCCGAGCCCGCTCCGCGCACACCGACCGGCGCGGTTCGGCGGACGAGCACGGCGGAGTGGAAGATTTGGGGTCGGCGGGTTCGAGGTGAGGAGATGATCATGGCCGGTGACACGGTGCGGGCCGGGCGGGCCCAGGCGACCAGGGACGCCATCCTGACGGCGGCGGAGCGGCTGTTCGCCGAGCACGGCGTGATCACCGTGTCCAACCGGCAGATCAGTGAGGCCGCCGGGCAGGGCAACAACACCGCCGTCGGCTACCACTTCGGCACCAAGGCCGACCTGGTGCGGGCCATCGTGCGCCGGCACACCGACGAGTTGGAGCGGCTGCGCGACCGCATGGTCGCCGACGCCGGCGATTCCACCGACCTGCGGGTCTGGGTCGCCTGCCTGGTCCGCCCGGCCACCGAGCACCTGGCCGAGCTGGGCAGTCCGACCTGGTTCGCCCGGTGCGCGGCCCAGATGATGGCCGACCCCGAGCTGCGGTCGGTCATCATCGAGGAGGCGCTGAGCACGCCGGGCCTGCGGGCCGTGCTGGACGGCATCAACCGGTGCGTGCCCGACCTGCCGGCCCCGATCCGCGCCGAACGCGACGAGATGGCGCGGCACCTGATCGTGCAGATGACGGCGGAGCGGGAACGCGCCCTCGCCGAGAACCGGCCGACTCCCCGGGCCAGCTGGCGAGACGCCGCGAGCGGGCTGATCGACGCCATCGTGGCGATATTGAAGACGAAACCGTGAGTCAGCCGGTGACGACCACCAGCGCCTCGGAAAGCGGCTTACGGCGCAGGACAGGGACTTCGCAGTCGTCGGCGGGATAGCCGACGGGGAACAGGATGTACGGCCGCTCGGTGGCCGGGCGGTCGAACAGCTCGGTCAGGAACGCCATCGGGTTGGGCGTGTGGGTCAGCGTGGCCAGGCCCATCTCGTGCAGCGCGGCGATGAACAGTCCGCACGCGATGCCGACGCTTTCGTTGACGTAGTAGTTCTTGCGCAGCGAGCCGTCCGGCAGCGGGGTCGACTTCTGCGCGAACGCGACCACCAGCCAGGGGGCGGTCTCCAGGAACTCCTTGTGCTCGTCGGTTTCCAGCCGGGCCAGGGCCGCGTGCCAGTCCGGGGCCTCGCGCTCGTGGTAGAAGCGGCGTTCCTCCTCCTCGGCCGCCGCCCGGACCTGGCGCTTGAGGTCGGGATTGTTGGTGGCGACGAACGTCCACGGCTGGAAGTGAGCACCGCTCGGCGCGGTGTTCGCCGCCTGCACGGCCAGCTCGATCGCCCGCAGCGGCACCGGATTCGGCGAGAACCACCGCACCGACCGCCGCTCGTCCAGCCGCCGGTGGAAGTCCTCGCCGTGCCGCAGTGTCTCCGTCACGGACAAGCGCGGTCGGTGGTACGGCACAAAGGGATGCGCGTGGTCGCGGGTCACCGTTCGACCTTCGCACGGCCCCATTCATCTGAACAGCTCAAACTTCTTACGAAGGACATAAGCTCAGCCGATGAACTTGCGGCAGCTGGAGTACCTGGTCGCGGTGGCCGACACCGGGGGACTGACCGCCGCGGCCGAGCGCTGCCACGTCTCCCAGTCCGCCGTCTCGCTGGGTTTGTCCGAACTGGAGAGCACTCTTCGGCTGCGGCTGCTCATCCGGGGACCCGGCCGCGGCGCCGTGCTGACCGACGCCGGACGGGAAGTCGTGGGCGAGGCTCGGGCCGTGCTCACGGCCGTGTCCGAACTGGGCGCGGGGGCTCGGCGGTTGGGCCAGGAGATCGCCGGCACGCTCCGGATCGGTTGCTACGCCCCGGTCGCCGCCCTGTGCCTGCCGGCCGCTATCGCCGGGTTCCGCGAGCTCCGTCCCGAGGTGACGATCGAGTTCGTCGAGGGCTCGCTGCCCGACCTGCAACGCCAACTGCTCGACGGCCGCTGCGAGCTCGCTTTCCTCTACCGGCAGGACATTCTGCCCGGCATCGAGGTCGAAGTGCTCACCGACCAGCAGCCCCACCTCCTGCTGCCGGCCGGACACCGCCTCCAGCGCCGCCGCTCGGTGGCACTTCGGGAACTGGCCGATGAGCCCTTCATCCTGCTCGACGTCGCGCCGAGCGAGCGCTACTTCCGCTCCGTGTTCGACGCCGCCGGCGTGCCGATGACCGTCGCCCATCGGGCCGGCAGCTTCGAACTCGCCCGAGCCATGGTCGCCCGCGGCCTCGGGTACACGCTCTCCGTGCAACAGCCGGCCGTCGACTGTTCCGTCGAGGGCCGGCCGTTCCGTACCGTGCCGCTCAGGGACGCCGTGCCCACGACGCCGCTGGTCCTCGGTCGGGCCGCCGGCGGCCGCCCCACCCGCAGGGCCGAGGTGTTCTCGGCCTACTGCAAGGAGTTGTTCAGCGCCACCACTCGTCGAGCGGGGTGACGGGAACGGTGCGCTTGTGGCGGGTCATGAGGAACACCGACTCCACCTTCTCGGCGACCTCGGCCGGGACGTCCGCGCCCTCCAGGTAGTCGTCGATCTGGCTGTACTTCAGGCCCAGCGCCACCTCGTCGGGCAGGGCCGGGCGGTCGTCCTCGAGGTCGGCGGTGGGGACCTTCTCCCACACGCTCGGCGGGGCGCCCAGCTCCTGGAGCAGGGCCGCGCCCTGGCGTTTGGTCAGGCCGGTCAGCGGGGTGAGGTCGACGCCGCCGTCGCCGTACTTGGTGAAGAAGCCGGTCACGGCCTCGGCGGCGTGGTCGGTGCCGACGACGAGCATGTTCAGCTGCCCGGCCACGGCGTACTGGGCGACCATCCGCTCACGGGCCTTGATGTTGCCGCGCACGAAGTCCCGCAGCTGCGACTCGTCCACGCTCTTGGCCACCTCGGCCGCCACCGCGTCGGCTCCCGGCTTGATGTTCACCGTGATCGAGCGGTCGGGCTGGATGAACCGCAGCGCGATCTGAGCGTCTTCCTCGTCGGCCTGGACGCCGTAGGGCAGCCGCACCGCGACGAAGCTGACTTCGCGGCCCTCGGCCCGCAGCTCCTCGCAGGCCAGCTGGCACAGCCGGCCGGTCAGGGTGCTGTCCTGGCCGCCGCTGATACCCAGCACGAAGCCCTTGGCCGGGGTTGACCGCAGGAAGTCCTTGAGGAAGTCGACCCGCCGCCGTACCTCGACCTTCGGCACGACAGCCGCCTTGACGCCGAGTTCCGCGAGGATCTGTTCCCTGAGGTTAGCCATTCCCGCACTGTACCCAGCGGAAGCTAGTGGTCGAGCGGCAGCTTGATCGGCAGTTCCGGGAGCGACGGCAGCGTGGTCGGCAACGCGTCGAGCACCTCGGAGATGACGGTTTTCACGTGTGTGACCACCTCCGGCACCGCGCTGGACGTGCTGGCCGCAGTCGGCGGGGGTGCGCTCGCAGAGCTGGTGGAGCTCGTGGTGGGAGCCGGTGTTGTCGTGACAACAACCGGGGTGGGCGTGGTGGTCACGGTGGTCGGGGCCACGGTCGTGGTCAGGGCGGCCGGGGTCTCGGGACCGGACAGCGGTTGCCGATGCGACGGTGATCCGGGCAGGAGCATCACGGTGGCGACCGGGGTGGCGACGGCGGCGCAGGTCAGCGGAACGGCCAGCCGCTGCACGATCCGCGCGCAACAGACGCCGACCGGCAGCACGAGGGCGATCCGTAGCTTGCGCAGCCGGCGGCGGGCCCGGGTGAGGTGGGACTCGACGGCCCGGGCGGACAGGCCCAGGGACTCGGCGACGTCGGCCTCGGACTTGCCCTCGCCGATGGCGGCGCAGACCTCACGGGTGGTGCGCGGCAGGTCGGCCATGGATCGGACCAGGTAGCGGGCGAGGTCGCGGTCGGCGACGAGGTCGGCGGGGTCGACCGGGGCGAGGGCGGCGGCGTGCTCCCGCCGGCTGGCCACGCGCTCCCGGCAGCGGCGGCGGACCTGGTCGATGAACCGCCGCCGGGACACGGTCGCGACCCAGCCGGCCGGGGTGCGCACGGAGTCGGGGTCGGCCACCTCCAGCAGCTCGACCAGGGCCTCGTGCACGCAGTCCTCGGCCTCCTCGACGGTGGCCCCGGCGGCCAGGCACAGCCGCACCGCGTGGGCGCGGACGGCGCCGTACTCGTCGACGGTCATGGCCCTCCCTTGATCGGTTTGGAAGCTAACACGACCGGTGCGCCTGAAGGTCCCCGTGCCGTCGCCGCGTTCTCTTTTGCGGGTGGAGGGCTTCCCATACGACCCCCGGTTGAACAGTGGAGGGAGCCTGGGGTGCGGGTGCGACAAGTATGTGTCGGGCGCGACGCGGAACTGGCGAGCTGTAGGCAAGCGCTTTCCGAGATGCCGGCGGTGGTGTGCGTCGAGGCCGGGCCCCGGATGGGGCGGAGCACGCTGCTGCGGGCGTGCGCGGAGATCGCTGGTGAGCTGGGGTTCACGGTGCTGCGGGCGCAGGGCTCGGCGACCGAGCGGGACTTCCCGTACGAGCTCGCGGCGCAGCTGTTCGAGCCGGTGGCGGGCGCGGTGGTGGACCGGATCGCCGGCCGGCGGGACCCGGATCCGAGGATGCATCAGTCCGCGCTCCGCGCGCTGTACCGGGAGCTGCGTGAGGTGGCCGCCCGGACGCCGGTGCTCATCGCCGTGGACGACCTCGACCTGGCCGACGCCGACTCGCTGCGGCTGCTGGACTACCTGCGCCGCCGGCTGACGGACCTGCCGGTGGCGATGATCGTGACGACGTCGCCGGGCCGGCTGGGGGAGTTCGGCCAGGACGCCCGGCACGTGACGTTGAGTTGTTTCGGCGAGCAGGTGGTGCGGGAGATGGCGCCGGAGGATGCCGGCGTGGTCTTCCGCGCCACCGGCGGGCATCCCTGGCTGCTGGCCGAACTGCGGCGCGAGGCCGCCGACTCGTCGCTGGCGGACCTGTGCCGGACGCCGTCCCCCGAGCTGGCCTCGAGGATCGTCGCCGCGCTGGGGCCGGAGCTGGCCGCCGTCGGGCGGGCGGCGGAGATCCTCGGCACCACCGACACCGCTCTGGTCGCGGCGGTCGCGGGCGTCGATCACCAGACGGCGAGTCGAGCACTGGTCGAGTTCGGCAGCGTCGGTGTGCCGCTGGTGACGTCGGTGCTGGTCGCCGGCACGCCGTCGGAACTGCGGCTGCGGGCGGCGAAGGCCCTGTACCAGCGGCGGGCCGGCGACGAGATCGTGATCGACCACCTGCTGGCCACCGATCCGCTCGGCGACGAGTGGACCTGTCGCATGTTCCGTGAACACGCGGCGACCGCGCTGACCGACGGCGATCCGGAACGCGCGACGGAGTGCCTGCGGCGGCTGCTCGCCGAGCCACTGTCCGATGAGGACCATGGGCGCGTGCTGGCCGCCCTGGGCGAGGCCGAGGTGCACACCGATCCGCCGGCGGCGTTGGAGCATCTGACCCAGGCCGGCGGCGGCGTGACTCTGGCCTATGAGCTGGCCGAGCGGGGCCGGCTGGTCGAAGCGACCCGGGTGCTGGCCGACGTCGACGACGACCTGGCGTCGTTGTCGATCGAGATCGAGCACGCCGGTGTGGCCGGTGTCTTGCCGGCGAAGCCGGAAAACCCGCGTCGGCAACGGTTATGGCACGCGATCGGGGCCGTGTCCCATGCGCTGCGGGGTGATCGCGAGCCGGCCGCGGCCGCGCTGGCCCGGGCCAACGGGCGGAACCTGGCCGTGACGGCGGGTTTCGACCTGGTCGCCCGACGGGTGTTCCTGCACGTCGTGACCACACTGTCCATGATGGACGAACTCGACGACGCGGACTGGTTGTGCGACAACGCGCTCACGGCCGTCTCCGGCCAACGTCGGCCTGCGTTGTCCCGGCTGGCTCTGGGACTGCGTACCGACGTGGCCCTGCGGCGCGGTGATCTGCGGGAGGCCCGTCGGCTGACGTTGCTGCAACACGACCCGCACGCCACGGCCCTCGCGCCGATGATCGGTGCCCTGATCGACGTCAACGAACCGCGGGCAGCGGCCGTTCTGCTGAGCGCCCAAGACCTTGACGGTGAGATGCCGGGTTCGGCGCGGTTCGATGCCGTGCTGTTCCAACGGGGACGGCTCCGCGCCGCCGATGGCGACAAGGCTCGGGCGGTGCGGGACCTGCTCGAATGCGGTCGGCGCCTGGTGGAACGGGGTGTGCTGAACCCGGCGGTGTGCCCGTGGCGGTCGTCGGCCGCACGGCTGTTGAGCGAGCTGGGCGACCGGCAGCAAGCGATTGCGTTGGTGGACAAGGAGTTGCAGCTGGCGCGCCGCTGGGGCTCGGCGTCGACGGTCGGTGTCGCGCTGCGCGGCGCCGGCATGGTGGCCGGCGACGCCGAGCTGCTCGCGGAAGCCGTCGACGTGCTGCGGGATTCGCCGGCGCGGCTGGAGTACGGGCGGGCATTGGCCGACTGGGGCCAGTTTCTGCGGGAGTCGGGTGGTGAGCTGCCGGCGCGGTCGGTGTTGCGGATGGCCCACAACATAGCGATGCGCTGCGGCTCGGTGGCGTTGATGGAACGCGCCGGGCGGGAACTGCGGCAGGCCGGGGGTCGCCGCAGGTTCGCCGTCGCGGATCCGGCCGTGCTGACCGAGCGGGAGTCGTTCGTCGCGCGGCGGGCGGCAACCGGCCGGACCAACCGGGAGATCGCGGCCGAACTGTATGTCACCACGCGGACCGTCGAGTTCGCGCTGACCAGCGTCTACCGGAAGCTCGGCCTGGCCGGCCGGCGCGAGCTGAGGGGCGCGCTGGGGTTGGGGGACTGACCTGACCCCAGCGCGTCCACGGTGAATCAGCCCGCCACGATGAGGTCGGCGACGAGCGAGCCGCTGACCTGGTGGCACTTCACCGTGACCAGCCCGTGCAGGGACAGGCTGCCCTGGACCTTGGTGGCGCCGGTCCGCTGGATCTGCACGTCGGCGTCCGCGCTGGTCTTCACCGTGAGCACGTCGCCGGCGATGGCCGACAGGGTGCCGGAGACCGACACCTCCGCCGAGGACGAGGCGGCCGGCACGGGCGCGGCCGAGGCCATGGCGGCGCCGCCGAGCAGGGCGCCGGCGGCCGCGGCGGCGACCACGGCAGCGGCGATACGACGGGGCAGAGCGTTCATCGGTCTCTCCTTCACGCTGATCGACAACGGCTCGGAATGGGACGCCGTCACCGAGGAGCCTTCCGCTCGGAAGCGGTTCCGGAAAGGGCTTTCCCGCTGGTCCCATGGGTTTCCACAATGGACTGCGGTGAACCGGGTTCACCCGTTTGCCGGCGCGAACGGACTTCGGTGTGACAGCGGTCACGCAGCGGCCTGTCATACTTTCGCCGCCCCACTCGTCAAGGAGGTGTCGGAACACAGCAACTCCCTGAAGGGGCGAGAACAATGGCAGCACGCATGACCAACCCGGCCAAGGTCCTTCCCGACACCACGACCGCGGTGCAGGGCCTGTTCAAGGCGATCTACCAGGGCGGCGTGCCCAAGACCACGCTCGACCTGGTGCACCTGCGGGCCAGCCAGATCAACGGCTGCGGCTACTGCGTCGACTCCGGCGTCACGCACGCCCAGCAGACCGGCGAGAGCGTCGACCGGCTGCTGCGGGTGCCGGCGTGGCGGGAGAGCGACCTGTTCACCGACGCCGAGCGGGCCGCGCTGGCGCTGACCGAGGCCGCCACCCGCATGGCCGACCAGGCCGACCCGGTGTCGGACGCGGTGTGGGACGAGGCCGCCGACCACTTCGACGAGAAGGGCCTGTCCGCGCTCATCCTGATGATCGCCACGACGAACTTCTTCAACCGCATCAACGTGACGATCAAGCAGCCGGCCGGCGAGCAGTTCTGACCGGCCTCAGCGCCGGAACTCGTTGTCGGCGAAGGCCAACAGGTAGGGGAGCGTGGCGCGGGCGGTGTGCCAGGTGTGGTTGAAGCCCTGTTCGGTGCGGACGACCACGTGCTGGCCCCGCGCCCGCAGCGCCGTGGCGATGCGGTTGGCCGAGGCGCCGTCGGTGGGGGCGCCGGAGCCGGCGGTGAGGATGACCGAAACGGGCTGGGGGAACTCCATGGTGGGGATGTAGTCGCGGGGAGTGTTGGCGGACACCAGCTTCCGGTCGCCGCCGAGCAGGGACTCGTTGCCGTCCAAGGTGTCGTAGGGCAGCGTGATGAGCAGCGAGCCGAAGGTGTCCAGGTGGTGCAGGCCGATGTTGAGGGCGGCGAAGCCGCCGCCGGACATGCCGCCCAGAGAGCGGTGGCCGCGGTCGGAGAGGGTGCGATAGCGCTGGTCCACGGCGGAGACCACCGTTCGCGACAGGTAGGTCTCCAACCGCGGCCCGCCCGGGACGTCAAGGCCGTCCCAGGACTTGCTGGCCTGGCCGGCGGTGAGGTCGACGCTCACGATGATCACCGGGGAGATCGTCCTGTGTTCGTACATCAGCCGCAGGGTGCCCGGGGCGTCGCCGGCGGCGAGCCAGTCCTCGGGGCCGCCGTAGGGATAGCCGTGCACGAGGTACACCACGGGATAGCGGCGGTTCTCGTTGGCGGGATCGGCGTATCCGGGCGGTAACAGCACGTAGTTCCGGCCCGACGGCACACCGTTGGCCGGGTCGGGCAGGTCGACCTTGTCGACGGTGGGGGAGTCGGGGGTGGTGGACCGGGGGTCGAAGGCGGCGCGCGAGGCGTCGGAGGACCCGTTGTCGAGGGACTTGCCGAGGTCGCGTAACGGCCAGCCGGCCCGCTGCAACAGCATGGCGAAGTCGTGCTGGGTGCGGACGTAGCCGACGTAGCTGTTGAGCCCGGTGATCCCGGCCAGCAGCAGGAACACCACCACGGCGACGATGCCGATCTTGCGCCGGCGCCGGATGGTCAGGACCAGCGCCAGCATGGCCAGCGCGAGAAGGGTGATCCAGATCCAGGGCGACTCCAGCGGCCCCGTCTCCCGGGCGTGGTCGGCCACGTCAGCCGGGACGGTGGGGCTCTCCATGGGCCCCATGCTCGGCTCGGCTGGCCCCCGGCCGCATCGGCGGACCGGCCCGATCACCCCGCCGACCGGCTGGATCCGGCCAGCCGGTCGGCGGGCGCGGGTCGGATGTCGCGAATCACCCGGTTCCGGTGACAATATCGAGCATGATTCGGGTGGTCGTGGTGGACGACGAGGAACTGGTGCGCTCCGGGTTCCGGCTCATCCTGGAGGCGGCGGGCGACATCGAGGTGGTCGCCACCGCGACCGGCGGGCAGGCGGTCAAGGAGATCGGCCTGCACCGGCCGGACGTGGTGCTGCTGGACATCCGCATGCCGGACGTGGACGGGCTCACGATCCTGCGCGAGCTGCGCGGCCTGGCCACGCCGCCGGTGGTGGCGATGCTGACCACCTTCGACTCCGACGAGTACATCGCCACCGCGCTGCGCTCGGGGGCCGCCGGCTTCATCCTCAAGGACACCGGCCCGGACCAGTTGGCCCAGGTGGTGCGCACGCTCGCCGCCGGCGGGGTGGTGCTGTCGCCGAAGGTCACCCGGACCGTGGTGGACGGCTACCTGTCCGGCTCCGGCGCGGCGGCCGTGGCCCAGGTGGAGAAGCTGACCGAGCGGGAGCGGGCGGTGCTGGTGCTGATCGCCGACGGACTGTCCAACGCGGACATCGGGCTGCGCATCCACGTCAGCGTCGGCACGGTGAAGGACCACGTCAGCGCCATCCTCACCAAGCTCGGCGTGGGCAGCCGGGTGCAGGCGGCGCTGGTGGCGCAGCGGGCCGGACTGCTCGAATCGTGACCACACGAATCCAGCAGGTGCTCGCGGAGACCGGCCTCCTGGCGGTCGCCGCTTTCGACGCCTGGCTGTACGCCGACAACACCGGGGACACCATCGCCTATGCGGCGCTTGCCGTGCTGGCGCTGGTTTTCCGCCGCCGCTGGCCCGTCGCCGCGTTCCTGTTGACGTTGCCGGCCCTGTTCGTCTCCAGCTCGGTGGTCGCCACGGTGATCACCCTGTACGCCCTCGCGGTCCGGCACAGCAACAAGGGGCTGCTTGTCGCATGTGGACTGGCCGCGGCGATCGGCGACCTGTACCCGTGGCACGACTTCGAGCAGCTGGACGCCAATCTGGTGCTCGACGCCATCTACGCCACCATGACCGCCGCCGCGCCGCTGTTCCTCGGGCAGCTGGTGCGCAGCCTCCGCGACATCCGGCAGGCTCGTGAGCACGAGCGGGAGATGGACGCCCAGGCGGTGCTGGCCCGTGAGCGCAACCAGCTGGCCCGCGAGATGCACGATGTCGTGTCGCACCAGGTGTCGCTGATCGCCGTGCAGGCCGGGGCGTTGCAGGTCAGCACCGCTGATCCGGCGGCCAAGGACGCCGCCGAGAACATCCGCCGGCTCTCCGTGGACACCCTCGACGAGTTGCGGCACATGGTCAACCTGCTGCGGGCCGCTGGCAGCGCCGACACCGAGCTCGCGCCGCAGCCGACCCTGTCCGACCTGTCGAAGCTGGTGGCCACCAGCGGCATCGAGACCCGTGTCGTCGGCACGGTCCCGGAGGTGGACCCGCCGGTGCAGCGGACCATCTACCGCACCATCCAGGAGGCGCTGACCAACGTCCGCAAGCACGCCCCCGGCAGCGTCGCGACCGTGGAGTTCGAGCGCGCGGACGGAGAACTCGCCGTCACGGTGGCCAACACGCCGTCGTCCCGACCGGTGCTGGCGCTGCCCAGCGCCCGGCACGGGCTGGTCGGCTTGCAGGAGCGGGCTGCCCTGCTCGGCGGAACCGTCAGCGCCGGTCCGACCGAGGACGGCGGCTTCCGGTTGCGCCTGCGGTTGCCGCTGGGCTGACGGGTTGGGATGCTGGGCCGGGGCCCAGACGCAGTCGACCCGAAGTCGGTGAGAGATGTGGGCACGGCGAACCGGATCGTGATCGTCGGCGGTGGCTTCGCCGGGTTCCACGCGGCTCGCGCGCTGTCCCGCGCCGCGCCGCCGGGCACCGAGCTGGTGCTGATCAACAAAACCGACTACTTCCTGTACCTGCCGTTGCTGCCCCAGGTGGCGTCGGCCGCGTTGGACCCGCGCCGGATCGCGGTGTCGCTGACCAAGGCACTGCCCAGGGTGCGGCTGGCGCTGGGCGCGGTCGACGAGGTGTCGGTGGACCGCCGCGAGGTGAGCTACACCGATCCCGAGGGTAGCTCACGTGCCGTGGGTTACGACCGCCTGGTCCTGACCGCTGGCAGCGTGAACAAGCTGCTGCCGATCCCGGGGGTCGGCGCCCACGCGCACGGTTTCCGTGGCATCGCCGAGGCGTTGTACTTGCGGGATCACGTGATTCGGCAGATCGAGCTGGCCGGTGCCACCGACGATCCGGCCGTACGGGACGCCCGCTGCACGTTTGTCGTGGTGGGGGCGGGGTACACCGGCACTGAGGTGGCGGCCCAGGGCCCGCCGCTCACCGCGGCGGTCGCGCACCGCTACGCCGCGCTTCGCGGGCAGCGGATCCGCTGGCTGCTGCTGGACGTGGCGCCGAAGGTGTTGCCGGAGCTGGATCCCCGGTTGTCCAAGGCGGCGGACCGGTTGCTGCGCAAGCGTGGCGTCGAGGTGTTGACCGGCACATCCGTGAAGGAAGCGACCGCGGAGGGTGTGCTGCTGACCAACGGCGACTTCGTGCCGAGCCGGACGCTGGCGTGGTGTGTCGGCGTGCGGCCGGATCCGGTCACGGAAGCGACCGGCCTGCCGACCGAGCGCGGCCGGATCGTGGTCGACGCGACGCTCGCCGTGCCCGGGCATCCGGAGGTCTTCGCCTGCGGGGACTGCGCCGCGGTGCCGGATCTGACCCGGCCCGGGGAGCTGACGGCGATGACCGCGCAGCACGCGATGCGACAGGGCAAGCGGGCTGGTCTCAACGTCGCCGCCTCGCTGGGCCATGGCCGGATCGCCGAGTACAAGCACCACGACCTGGGCTTCGTCGTCGACCTGGGCGGATTGCAGGCGGCGGCGAACCCGCTCGGCGTGCCGCTGTCCGGGCTGCCGGCCGCGCTCGTGACGCGCGGGTACCACCTGTTGGCAATGCCCGGCAACCGGGCGCGGACGTTGATCGACTGGGCGGCGGACGCGGTGTTCGGCCGCCAAACGGTGCAACTGGGCCTGATCCGCTCGGGCGACGTGCCCTTGGAGGAGACCGGATAGCGGGCCACCCGATTAACACGCCCGGTCTCGCCCCGCGTCATACCTGGGGCGGACACCCTTGGTCGTCTTCCGGTCGGACGCGGGCGCAACGCCGGGCTGGCCAGGCTGGCGATCATGGGGATATCAGCCTTGGCCATCGCGGTCGCGACCGTCGCGTCGCTGACCGCCGCACCGCACCCGGTCCTCGACTGGCACGCCTGTGCCACCGGACCCGACGACGCCATCGGCAGGGAACTCGACGACCACGGCGGCCAGTGCGCCGAGATCACCGTGCCGATGGACTACACCGGACCTGACGGCCGCACGATGTCCATCGCCATCTCACGGATCCGCGCCACCGACCCGGCCCACCGACGCGGCGTCATGCTGCTCAACCCGGGCGGCCCCGGCGGCAGCGGCCTGGAGATGGCGATGATGGGCGCGTACTCGGCGCCGCTGGGCGCGGCCTACGACCTGATCGGCTTCGACCCGCGCTTCGTCGGCCGCAGCGGGGCGATGACGTGCGGCTGGACCACGACCACCTTCCAGCGCTCGGCCGGTCCGGACCTGCGCAGCTACTGGCAGAACGCGGCGCTGCAAGCGAAACTGGCCGCCGGTTGCGTGAACAACAACCGGGATGTGTTGCCGTACGCCAGCACCCGCAACACCGCGCGCGACATGGACGCCATCCGGCAGGCGCTCGGCGAGCAGCGGATCTCCTACTACGGCGGCTCGTACGGCACCTATCTGGGCGCTGTGTACCTCCAGATTTTCGGCGACCGGGCGGACCGGTTCGTGTTGGACAGCGCGGCGAATCCCGACACCTTCGGGCCCGGCGTGTTCACCAACCAGGGGCCGGCGATGAACGCCGCGCTGAACCACTTCGCGCAGTGGGCCGCCGGCAAGCAGGGCATCGGTGACACCGCCCAGGCCGTGCTCGACACCGTGAACCATCTGGTGCAGCACGCCCCGGCGCACGTCGGCAAGTACACGGTGGACGCTCATGTGCTGCCGCTGCTGATCTACGCCGGCCTGCCCAGCGACGACGCCGCCAGCTACACCGAGCTCGCCACCGAGATCCGGCAGTTGCGCGACAGCAGCCCGACCCCGACCGCGCAGCTGGCCGCCAAGCTCGACGGGCTCTTCAACGGCAGCCCCGATTCCCCGGACCAGGCCGGCACGCCGATCCTGTGCGCCGACCGCGCGGTGTCGCATGATCCGGCGTCCTACTACCGTGACATTCAGGCGCATCGAGCCGACGAGCCGCTGTTCGGCCCGATCACCCGCGACATCACGCCGTGCGCTTTCTGGCCCACCACACCGATCGAACCGCCGACCAAGGTCCACAATGACGTCCCGGTCCTGATCGTCAGCGCCCAGGGTGACCCGGTCACGCCGTACTCCGGCCAGTTGGTGATGCACAAGGACCTGACCGGGTCGCGGATGGTGACCCAGCTCGGCGCCTACCACCACGGCGTTTTCCTCGGCAACGACTGCATCGACGCCGCCGTGGTGGACTACTTCACCGGCGGCCCGCTGCCGGCCACCGACAAGACCTGCGCCTAGCGGACCTCGCCGCCGAGCCAGAGGCCGTCCGGGGCGAACCGGAGGATGATCTCTGACGGCCGGCCCATCGCCCGGCCCTGGCGGATCCGAAGTGGACGGTCGGTTCGGTCGACAAGGCCGTTGGGCAGCAACCCGAACGCGAGCGCGGCGGCGGCGATGCCCGTCGCCGCGTCCTCGGGATAGCCGGAGGCGCGAGGGAACTGCCGGGCGTCGAATCGCCGGTCGCCCGATGGCGCGTAGGGGTACAGGCCGGTGGAGCCGATCTGGTCGCAAACCTCCTGCACGCGGCCGAAATCCGGGCGTAGGGCATCGAGTGTGGCCAGGTCGGCGATGGGGATCAGGGTCTTGACCCGGGCGGTGCGGGCGTTCTGGACCGGGAACGGCGCGAGGTCGGTGGTCGTGATGCCCAGGACGTCGAGGATGTCGTCGAACTCCGACACTGGTTCGACGATGCCTTCCGGTTGGCTGATCTCGATGGTGTCGTCGGTCAGGCGGGCGTGGACCACGCCTCCGGCGGTGGTGAGCGTGAGGCGGTCTTTGGTGATGCGGCCCAGTTTGCGCAACACCCAGAGCGCGCCGACCGTGGCGTGCCCGCACATCGACATCTCGTGGTTCGGCACCCAGAACCGCAGGGCGTGGTCGAATCCCTCCGGTGCGGTCAGCACAAAGCCGGCCTCGTGACCGTGATCGCGGGCGACCTGTCGCATTTCGGCATCGGACAGGTCGTCCGCCTCGATCACGATCGGCGCCGGGTTGCCGCCGTTCGGGCCGGCGGTGAACACGTGGGTCATGTGGACCGTGGGCGACATCAGACCTCTACGCCGAGCTTGCGCAGGGCCGTGCGCCCCTTGCCGGTCACGTCCAGGATTCGGCTTCCCGGTCGACGTCGAACCCACTGCCGCGCAAAGAAGTTGTCGGCAATGGTCGCGCCCAACGCGCCGCCCAGGTGCGGCGCGTGCTCCGTCCAATCAGGACACCCGTAGGCGAAGCGCCGGCGGCTGTCGTGGAGTGGGGCCGGGTCGGCTACGCCGAACCTGGACAGCAGCCCGGCCGCTGGGCCTTCGAGCAGGTTCGTCTCGCCGGTGATGATCTCCTGCCGGAGCAGCGTGTTGAGCACGGCGACCCCGAGCTTGCCGCCGATGTGGTCGTAGCAGGCCCGGGCCTCGGCGATGTCATGCTGGGTGGTCTCGGTCTCGGTCGTGACGCCCGCCGCCGCGGCCAGGTTGGCCAGCGCCTCGGCCAAGTGCGCGTTCGGCAACCGGTAGAGGCTCCGCCGGCCGTGCCGCTCGGTGGCCAGCAGCCCGGCCTTTCGCAGCAGGCTCAGATGGTTGCCCACCTGGGCCTGCGCCGCGCCGGCCGCCTCCACCAGCTCGCTGAACGCGCACGGGCCGTGCTTGGCGACGTGGCTCAGCAGCGTCACCCGCAGCGGGTGGGCCAGCTGGCGGCTCAGCTCGGCCACCGCGCCAGCATGTTTCATGAATGTATGAAACGTCGATGCGCGGTCAGCTGTCAAGGGCGGGGCTCAGCCCGCCAGCCAGGCCGCGATGTCGGTGATCACCTCGGGGTCCACGTGCTGCGCGGGCTCGTACTCGGCCGGGGTGGAAGGGCCGCTGCCGGTGAAGAACAGGTGGTTGTCGGCGTCGTAGACGCGGATGGTCACATTGGGGCGATCGGCCAGTTTCGCCTGCCACCGGGCCAGATCGTCGGCGATGGTCACCTGGTAGTCGCGGGCGCCCTGGCACAGGAGCATGGGCAGGTCCAGGGCGGCCGCGGTGGCCGGGCCGTCGTAGGAGCGAAGGTCGAGCCAGTAGCTGGCGGGCACGCCGAAAGGCAGCTCGGCGGCGGGAGTGTCAGGAGAGAGGTCTGGACTGTCGACCAGATCCGCCTGCCGGGCGACGGCCTCGACGGTGGCCTCGGGCGCCCCGATGTGGCGGAACTGGCGCACCATGGCCCGGTGCAAGGGCTGGGCCCCGCCGGCGAGCAGGATGAGGCCGGCGACGTCCGTGCAGGCGGCGGCGATCCGCGGGGCGATGGTGCCGCCGAGGCTGTGACCGAGCAGATAGATCGGGCCGATGTCCTTGCGCTGTCGAAGAAGCCGCACAGCGGCGAGGACGGCCGGCGCGTACTCGTCGTACGCGGTGGCGACCTGCTGGGGACGCTTGTCCAGGCGCAGCACGGCGATGCCCCGGCTGGCCAGCCCCCAGGCGATGTCCTTCAACGGTTTGTTGCGGCCGATGGTCTCGTCGCGGTCGTGCGAGCCGGATCCGCTCAAGGTCACCACCGCCGGCCACGGACCGGATCCCCGCGGCAGGCTGAGCGTGCCGGCCACGTCGTCCAGCGGGACCTCGTCGAACCGCTCGACGTCCACATAGGACGGCGGCTCCCAAGGGGCGATCGGCTCCGCCGCGCTGGCCGGCGCGAACTGGAGACCGCCGAGGCCGTTGGGCCCCACCACGATCACCAAGGTCAGCCGACCGTCGGAGAACTCCAGGGGAATCCGGGTCGTGCCCTGCTCGGTGACCGCTGGGCCGGCACTGACGAACGCCCCGTACTGGGCCACCACCGCCGACCACCCCGACTCGATCGCTTCCGGTGTCACCAGCGACCGCAGCTGCGGCGCGAACAGCTCGTGGATCTCGGCAAACCGTCCGTCCCGCAACAACTCCACGATGTCCACGGTCATGACTGCACCGGGGTGAGCGCGTAGACCTGGTTCGCGCCGGCGCCACACTGCCACTGCTGCATGCGAGTGCCGTCGTCGGTGGCGCCGTTGGTCACGTCCAGGCAGGCGTTGCTGTGCTGCGCCATGAACGCGAACGCGCCGCTGCCTTGGTCGACCGGTTTCCACTGCTGGTTCGCCCCGCCGCCGTAGGTCCACAGCTGCACCGGCGTGCCGTTGGCGGTCGCCGCCGGCCCGCCGGTGACGTCCAGGCCGAGCGCCGGGGCGTTGCGGTTCATGATCTCGTAGAAGCCGTTGGCGGTGGGGACGAACTGCCACTCCTGGTTGGTCTTCCCCTCACCACAGGTCCACTCCACCACCGGCGTGCCATTGTCCTTGCCGCCGCCGGCGGCGTCCACGCACTTGCCGGTGCTGGTGTTGCTGATCGTGTACCAGACGCCGGCGTCGATTTTGGTCGCCGCGGCCGCGAGCGTCGTGGCGGACGTCGTCGCTGTCGTGGTGGTCGTGGTGGCGGTGGTCGTCACCGGCGGCCGCGTGGTGGACGGGACCTGGGCCGCCTCGGTGTGCGAACCGCCGCCGTACACCAGCAGCACGGCGGCCAGCGCCGTGATGAACACAGTGAACACCACGCCGGCGCCGACGAAGATGGCGGTCTTGCGACGGGCCTCCGGCGTCTCGACGGTCGGCGGCGGCGAACCCGGCTCCGGCGGCTCGCTGACCGTGCGGGACACCTCCGCCCGTCTGCGGGCGATCATGTCCTGCACCGCGGGCGGCCAGGGATGGACCGGGCGGCCGATGGCCTCCAGGATCTGCGCCGGCTGCGGGCGGCGGGACGGGTCCTTGGCCAGGCAGGGGCCGATGATCCAGCGCAGCGTGTCCGGCACCGGGCCCAGGTCCGGTTCCACGTGCAGGGCGTTGGCCAGCGTCTGCTGCGGCGACGGCGCGGCGAACGGATTCCGGCCGGTCACCGCCGTGTACAGGATCGTGCCGTAGGCGAACACGTCGCCGGCCCAGCTGAACGGTTGGCCCGCCGCCTGCTCGGGGGCCAGGAAGCCGGCCGAGCCGGCCAGCCCCGGGGCGTGCGTGAGCCCGAAGTCGATCACCTTGGGGCCGTCCTCGGCCAGCAGCACGTTGGCCGGGTTGAGATTGCGGTGCAGCAGGCCCGCGCCGTGGATCTCGGCCAGCGCCTGGGCCATGCCCGCCGCCAGCACCAGCGCCGACTCCGCCGGCAGCCGCCCCGCCTGCCGCAGCGACGGGCCCGCCACGAACGCCGTCGCCACCCACGGCACCGGCGACTCCAGGTCGCCGTCCACCAGCGGCGCGCTGCACGGCCCCACCACCAGCCGGGCGTTCGACAGCTCGCGGCGGAACCCCTCGTCCCGCACCAGCTGCGGCGGCAGCAGCCGCAGCGCCACCAGCCGCCCGTCCGGACCGACGCCGAGCAGCACACGACCCGCTCTACCCCGTCCCAGCAGGGCGATGGTCCGGAACTGGGCCACCGCCACCGGGTCGGACGTCCCCAAGGGCCTCACACCGTTTCCCTCCGTCAACTTCGGCCCAGAGGTTAGCGGGCGGGCCAAGAGCTGGGGAATGTAACGAGACGACGGCGACCCCGATGAACCTCTGTTCATGGTCAGGGAGACGCCGTGACTCACGCGGTGATCGGTCCGGCCGCTCGCTGGTCGAGTGCTGTGCTTCGGCCGAACTGCCCACGGGCGTTGTCACCCGGCTGACGCACAAGCCGATCAGCCATGTGGAGCCACACTTCCCGGCCCGCTTGGTGGAACGGCTGCCGCGCGACGACGAGGCTCGACGACACACCGCCGGGCCGGCAGCGTTCGGCGCCGGAGGTGATCGTCGAGCCCCTGACGCCTCAGGAAGCCGGGGCCGCCGGCGGCGTGGCGGCGGGCGGCGTGTCGGGCAGCGGCCGCGGGGTGTGCTTGGCCAGCCAGCCGGCGGCGAAGGTCAGCCCGCCGACGACGGCCCCGCTGATCAGGGCCGTCGCCCAGCCGGGCACGCCGTCGGGGAAGACGTACTTGGCCACCAGGTCCATCACGAAGCTGGTGGCCAGTGCGGTGGTGCTGGCCGCCTTGACCTTGGTCTCCACGGCGTGGAAGACGCCGATCTCGGCCTGGCGGGCCTCACGGGAGAAGAAGCGCTTGAGATCCATCGCGGCGGGTCCTCTCGGAATCGTCGGGTCGACGACGGAGATGATCCTCCGGTATGCCGCGCGATACGCCTTGTGCCCGAAAGGTTACGCGATCGGTTGCGGTAGTTGGCTGACGGCGTACTCGCAGCGGATCACGGCCCCGGTCGAGGGGTCGCCCAGCTCGACCCGCCAGGCGGCGGCGAACTGGTCGACGCCCTCGTGCATGGGGATGGTGCCGGACAGCAGTACGGTGCCGGGGACGAGCAGATCCCGCTGCCGCAGCACGTCGAGCCAGTACGAGGGGGTGAGGAGCTCGCCGAGGGTGCCGCGCTGGATCTCGGTCCACGAAGCGCCGTCGCCGACCCAGGCGGTGAGGGTCAGCGAGTCGATGCGGTCGGCGACGTCGGACAGGCGCCAAGCCTGCCGGCCGACGACGTCGGGGGCAGCCTGCTTGCTCCAGGCCACGCCGTGCACTTCGAGGTCGCGGTCGGTGTGGTCGCAGGCCACGGTGAGCAGCACGTCGTTCTCGGTGACGACGAGCGCCCACTCGGCCTCGCCGGAGGTGTGCCCGTGCTGGGCCGGCACCGAGGCGGCCTGGCTGACCAGGTAGGGCGCGACGGGGTAGAGGCACGGGGTGGTGCTCGGCGCGGGCACACCGAGGGCGGCCAGCTCGGCGACGTGCGCGGCCACGTCCTCCTGGCTGCGTCCGGCGTAGCCGCCGTTCAGCGCGGACCGCACCTCGACGGTCACTTTCTGGCCGTCGACCAGCTCGAATGTCAACTCGTTCACGCCTGCTCCCTTGCGCATGCACGTTGTATACATAGAATATGCCACATGTCGAACGCGGTGGTGGACCGGAGAGCGCTCTGGCGGGCGTTCGCGGCGAGTCTGTCCGGGACTTCCCTGGAGTGGTACGACTTCGCGGCGTACTCGGTCGCCGCGGCGACCATCTTCGGGAAGTTGTTCTTCCCTGGCGGCGATTCGCTGACCGCGACCATGCTGGCCTTCTCGACCTACGCCGTGGGCTATGTGGCCCGCCCGGTCGGCGGCCTGGTGTTCGGCCGGCTCGGCGACGTCATCGGCCGCAAACGGGTGCTGGTCAGCACATTGCTGCTGACGGGCTTCGCGACTGTCCTCATCGGAGTGTTGCCGACCTACCAGGACATCGGCGGCACGGCGGCGATTCTGTTGGTGTGCCTGCGTTTCGTGCAGGGTGTGGGCATCGGCGGCGAGTGGGGCGGCGCGGTGCTGCTGTCCAGCGAGTTCGGCGAGCCGGCGCGGCGCGGCTTCTGGGCCTCGGCTGCGCAGGTCGGCCCGCCGGTCGGCAACCTGTTGGCCAACGGCGTGCTGGCCGTCCTCGGTGTGGCGCTGACCGAGCAGCAGTTCGAGTCGTGGGGCTGGCGGGTGGCGTTCCTGCTGTCCGCGTTGCTGATCGCGTTCGGACTGTGGATCCGGGTGCGGCTGGAGGAGACGCCGATCTTCCAGGAGTTGGCCGCCCGCAATGAAAAGCCGAGTGCGCCGGTCGGTGAGCTGTTCCGGCACGAGGGCCGCGGACTGCTGGCGGCGGTGTTCGCCCGCGTCTGCCCGGACGTGCACTACGCGCTGTTCACCGTGTTCGTGTTGACGTACATCCAACAGCTGGGCATGTCCCGCGCGGTGGGCATGGCCGCGGTGCTGGTCGGCTCGGCCGTGCAGGTGGTGGCGATCCCGGCGTTCGGGGCGCTGTCCGACCGCGTCAACCGGCGCAAGGTCTACCTGATCGCGGCCATCGCCGCCGCGATCTGGCCGCTGGTGTTCTTCCCCGCTGTCGCCGGCAAATCCGTCGCCGCGGTGTTCATCGGCGTGATCGTGGCGTTGGTGATCCACTCGGCGATGTACGGCCCGCAGGGCGCTTTTGTCGCCGAGCAGTTCTCCGTGCGGCTGCGCTACACCGGCAG
The DNA here is from genome assembly GCF_018263855.1 of Kutzneria sp. CA-103260. Lineage (GTDB taxonomy): Bacteria > Actinomycetota > Actinomycetes > Mycobacteriales > Pseudonocardiaceae > Kutzneria. The sequence goes on from NZ_CP073318.1 coordinate 1,491,235, forward strand.
CTCGCTGGCGTACACCCTGGCCGGCGTGATCGGCGGCGCGCCCGCGCCGCTGCTGTTCACCGCCCTGCTGGCGTGGACCGGCACCTGGCCGGCGCTGGCCGTCTACATCGCGGTCACGGCGGTGATCACGGTCATCGGCCTGGCCCTTGGCCGCGACGCGCCGGCCGAGTAGCTTCCATTACCTGCCGCGTAATCGCCAAGACCCGTTGTGGCCCAGCAGGATTGTCCTCGTCAACGACGAGGGGAACGAGATGCCTTTCCTGAACGCCAACGGGGCGCAGCTGTTCTACCGGGACTGGGGGAGCGGCCGGCCGGTCGTGTTCGTCACCAGCTGGGCGCTCAGCGGCAGCATGTGGCAGTACCAGATGCAACACCTGGCGGACAAGGGATTCCGGGCCGTCGGCTACGACCGCCGGGGCCATGGCCGGTCGGACGACCCGGGCGGCGGCTACGACATCGACACGCTCGCCGACGACCTGGCGGCGCTGGTCGAACACCTGGACCTCACCGACGTCACGCTGGTGGGGCACTCCATGGGTGGCGGCGAGATCGTGCGCTACCTGACCCGGCACGGTGACGCCCGGGTGGCCAGGATCGTGCTGGTCGGCTCGACGCTGCCGTGCCTGCCGCAGCTGCCGGACAACCCGAACGGCATCCCGGCGGCCGCCCGGGAACAGCTGCTGGCCCAGCTGCGGGTCGACTTCGGCGGCTGGATCGACGAGAACGCCGGGCCGTTCTTCGGCGACGGCCTGCCCGGCTGCGAGCTGCCGCAGGCCACCCGGGACTGGACCATCCGCGACTGCATGAGCGTCAACCTGCACGCGGCGATCGGCTGCCTGACCGCGAACGCCACCACCGACTTCCGGCCGGAGCTGGCCAAGGTCACCGTGCCGGCGCTGATCCTGCACGGCGATCACGACGCCTCGGCCCCGCTGGAGCTGTGCGGGCGGGTCACCGCCGAGCTACTGGCCGACGCGGAGCTGAAGGTGTACACCAATGCCGCGCACGCCCTGTACCTGACGCACACCGAGCGCCTGAACGCGGACCTGCTCGACTTCGTCCGGAAATGAGAAAAGCGGGAGAATCCCTCTTCCCGCCACTATAACTCTATAGCACACCCCGGGTCTTGTGGCAAGACCCGGGGTGTGCCGCACAATTGCCCGCCGTAGCGGAAATTCCGCGGAATTGGGGGGCACAACAAGTGCGTGTAGTGGTGTCTGGATTCGACTCGCGGGGCGGCGTCGAGCCGCTGGTGGCGCTGGCCGTTCGACTGCGGGAACAGGGCGCGGAGGTGCGGGTGTGCCTGCCGCCCGACGAGGAGTTCGAGAAGCGCCTGGCCGGGGTCGGGGTGCCGATGATCCCGTTCGGCCAGGAGGTGCGGCCGCTGGCGACCGCGGCCACACCGGTGGCGGCGCAGAGCCTGCCCCAACGGGCGGCGCAGGTGATCGCGAACCAGCACCTGGCTCTCGACCAGGCGGCGGACGGGGCCGACGTGCTGGTGGCGACCGGCGTGATGCCGGCCTGCGCCGGCGCCCGGTCGCTGGCCGACCAGCGCGGCCTTAAGTATGTCTATGCGACGTTCCAGCAGCTCACGCTGCCGTCGCCGTACCACCCGCCGATCGCCTACCCAGGGCGGGCGTTCCCGCCGGACGCCGACATCCCGGCGATGTGGGAGTGGGACCGGGACAGCATCAACCTGTTGTTCCGGGACGCCCTCAACACCCACCGGACCGAGTTGGGCCTGCCGCCGGTGGACGACGTCCGCGAGTACGTGATCGGCGACCGGCCGCTGCTGGCGGCGGATCCGGTGCTCAGCCCGTGGCGGCGGCCGGCCGACCTGGACGTGGTCCAGACCGGGGCCTGGCTGCTGCCGGACGACCGGCCGCTGCCGTCTGACCTGCGGGAGTTCCTGGACGCCGGCGAGCCGCCGGTCTACGTGGGCTTCGGCAGCATGCCGATGCGCGGCTCGACCGACCTCGGCCGCGTGGTGATCGACGCCGTCCGCGCGCACGGCCGCCGGGCGGTCCTCTCGCGTGGTTGGGCCGACCTGGGCGCTGTCGCCGACGACTGCTTCGTCGTGGGGGAGTCCAACCACCAGGCGCTGTTCCGCCGGGCGGCGGCGATCGTGCACCACGGCGGCGCGGGCACCACGGTGACGGCCGCCCGGTCGGGATCGCCGCAGGTGGTGGTGCCGCAGGCCGCCGACCAGCCGTACTGGGCGAGCCGGGTCGCGGCCCTGGGCATCGGCGCGGCGCACGACGGCCCGGTGCCGACGGTGGAGTCCCTGACCGCGGCGCTCGAAGTGGCGCTGCGGCCGGCGACCCGCGCGCGGGCGGCCGTGGTCGCTGGCACGATTCGTGGCGACGGGGCGTCGATGGCGGCGAATCTGCTGCTCGGTGCCTGAAAAAGGCGCGGGCTTGACACGAGGCGGATAATAAAAAATCGGCGTGCCCGACCATATGAACATGGTTAGACCGCCGTTCCTAGTTACATTTTAGGCAGTGTGAGGGGCCTGTGTCAACTCAGGGGTACGAGGACGAATTGCGGTCCGAGCGGGACTACGTCGCCGGGCTGTACACGAGGCTGGACGCCGAGCGGGTGCGGGTGAAGGAGAGGCACACAGCCGCGCTGCGGGGGACCGGTGGCACGCCCCTGGAGCGGGACGACGAGGTGCGGGCGCTGACCCGGGAGATCCGGCGGCTCAACATCGCCGACAACGGGCTGTGCTTCGGCCGGCTGGACACCGTGACCGGCGAGCGGCTCTACATCGGCCGCATCGGCCTGTTCGACGACGAGCACGACTACGAGCCGGTGCTGCTGGACTGGCGGGCGCCGGCGTCCAGCGCCTTCTACACGGCGACCGGGGCGACGCCGAAGAACATGCGCCGCCGGCGCCAGTTCCACACCCGCGGCCGGCAGGTGCTGGAGTTCACCGACGAGGTGCTCGGCCGTCCGCAGGCCGGCGACCACGGCGACGCCGCCCTGCTCGCGGCGGTCAACGCGCCGCGCGGCGAGGGCATGCGCGACATCGTGGCCACCATCCAGGCCGAGCAGGACGACATCATCCGGCTGGACCACCCCGGCGTGCTGGTGATCGAGGGTGGCCCGGGCACCGGCAAGACGGTGGTGGCGCTGCACCGCGTCGCCTACCTGATGTACACGCAGCGGGACCGGATGGAGCGGCACGGCGCGCTGGTGGTCGGGCCCAACCCGTCGTTCCTCAACCACATCAGCCGGGTGCTGCCCTCGCTCGGCGAGTCCGACGTGGTGTTCACGACCACCGGCGACTTCGTGCCCGGCCTGCGGGCCACCGCCGAGGACCCGCCGGAGGTGGCCAAGCTCAAAGGGTCGCTGAAGATCCTGGACGTGCTCAGGGCGGCCATCGCCGACCGGCAGCGGCTGCCCGAGGAGCCGATCGAGATCGAGTTGGGCGGCATCACGCTGCGGATCGACGCCGCGACCGCGGAGTGGGCCCGGCAGGAGGCCCGGGACAGCGGGCTCCCGCACAACGAGGCCCGGACGGTGTTCACCGAGATCGTCACCTACGTGCTGACCGAGCGGGCGCTGGGCCGGATCGGCAAGGGCTGGCTGAACCGCAGCGACAAGAAGGAGTGGGAGAACCAGCGGGCCCACCTGGTCAAGCAACTGAACGCGGACGACGTGTTCGCCGGCGCCCTCGACCAGCTGTGGCCGATCCTGACGCCGCAGTCGGTGCTGGCCGAGCTCTACCGGTCGCCCCAGCACCCGGAGCTGCGCCGCGCCGAGCCCGAGACGTGGACGGTGTCGGATGTGCCCCTGCTGGACGAGCTGATCGACCTGCTCGGCCGGGACAAGGCGCTGGACAAGGCGGCCGAGCAGGCGGCGGCGCGGGAACGCCGGGCCGCGGCCGAGTACGCCGAGGGCGTGATGAACATGCTCGAACTCGACCACGAGGAGGTCGACAACGAGTACTCGCTGCTGGCCAAGGACGTGGTCAACGCCATCGAGCTGGCCGAGCGCCAGGACGAGGTGGACACCCGCGACCTGGCCGAGCGGGCCGCCGCCGACCGCGACTGGACGTACCGGCACGTCGTGGTGGACGAGGCCCAGGAACTGTCCGAAATGGACTGGCGGGTGCTGATGCGGCGCTGCCCCAACCGGTCGTTCACGGTGGTCGGCGACCTGGCCCAGCGCCGGTCCGAGGCCGGCGCCCGGTCCTGGGACGCCATGCTGGCGCCGTACGTCGCCGACCGCTGGGTCTACCGCTCGCTGACGGTGAACTACCGCACGCCGGCGGAGATCATGGCCGTCGCCGCGGCGCTGCTGGCCGAGTTCGCGCCGACCGTGCGGCCGCCGGAGTCGGTCCGCGCCTGCGGCGCGCAGCCGTGGTCGCGGAAGGTCACCGCCGATGAACTCCCGGTGGCCATTGAGGAGTTCGTCCGGGACGAGGCCGGCCGCGAGGGCACCAGCATCGTGATCGGGCCGCCCGGCGTGCCGGGCACGGTGCCGGCGTCGGAGACCAAGGGACTGGAGTTCGACGCCGTGCTGGTGGTCGATCCGGACCGGATCCTGGCCGACGGCCCGCGTGGGGCGGCCGAGCTGTACGTCGCCCTCACCCGGGCCACGCAGCGCCTCGGCGTCCTACACCAGGGCCCGCTGCCGACCGCCCTGAGCGGTCTCACCGAGCGCTGAAACCCGGCGAGTCCCGCTCTCAGGCAGCCATGATGCGGGTTTCGGAACTCGACATTCAGGTGCCCGAGAGCGGGACTCGCGGTGTCTGAGAGAGGTCCGGGACCGTGCGGACTCCCCGGTCGACACGGTCCCGGACAAACAGACAGGCTCGGTGCACAGATTCACCGAGCCCGTCTTCCCCTCATTCGTTTCACTCTCCCCCGCGGACAGTTCCCCGTCCACGGACAACGATGCGCCATACTCGCTGCCGATGGTGTCGGGTGAACACCCCACAAGGGGAGCGGTCGAGGAACAGCTGACGCGGGCCGCGCAGCGCATCCTGGCTGTGGCGCGCGCGGTGGTCGCCCTGGTGGGCGGCCTGCTCGGGGTGATGTCCGCCCCCGCCGGCCACGAGCTGCGGACCGCGGTGATCGTGATCACCGTGGTCGCCTGGAGCCTGCTCTACGGGCGGTGGCTGTGGCGGGGCCCGCAAACCGATCTGACCTGGGCTGGGCTGGCCTGGGCCGACGTGGCGGTGCTCGCGGTGGCCGGGCTGACCCAGCCGTGGACGGTGCCGGCGGTGTCCATCGGCAACGGCCAGGGCTGGGTGATCACGCTCGTGTCGGTGTCGGTGGTCGTCCACCAATGGCACACCCGGATGGCGCCGGGGTTGGCGACAGCGCTGGCCGTCACGGCGGCGTTCCTGGTCGGCGCGTGGTGGACCACGCCGGAATTGTGGGTTGGTGCGTTGGCCATCGGCGCGTGGACGCCCGTGCAGGCGGTGCTGTCCCGCGTGTTGGCGACGTTGCTGGTGCAGGGGGCCCGAATCGCCGACGCCCAGGAGACCAGGGCTGAGGTAGCCCGGCGGGACGCGGCGGTGGCAGAAGCCGTCCGCGCCGACGAGCGGGCCTACAACGCGATGCTGCACGACACTGCCGCGACGACATTGCTCATGGTCGGGCTAGGCGAGGTTGGCTCGAATCACGCCTGGGTGCGGGCGCAGGCGGCCCGCGACCTGACCGCGCTGGCCGGCGAGGCCGAGACGCCCGAGGGGGACGCCCTGCCCGCGCTGCTCGAAGTGGTCACCGCCAGCCGCGTGGCCGTCGACCTGTCGGCACCGGACATCCTTCCGCTGTCGCCGGAGATCGCCCGGGCGGTACGGGGTGCGCTCCGGGAGGCGCTCAACAACGTCGCCCGGCACTCGGGGGAGACGTCGGCGAAGGTGATCATCACCGCCGAATCCGTGGTGATCTCCGATCGTGGCCGGGGATTCCGGCTTGATGCGGTGCCGGAGCGGCGGCGAGGTGTGGCCAACTCGATCGTCGAACGGCTCTCGTCGGCCGGCGGCCGGGCCGTGATCACCTCCGCGCCGGGCGAGGGCACCACCGTGCGGCTGGAGTGGGATCGTGGCTGACGCCCGCGCCACCATGGCGCGCCTTCGCGGCCGGCTCCGGGTTGCCATCCTGATCGTCTCCCTGGCCGACCTGATCGCCCTGGACGTGCCGGCACTGCTTACGCACCTGGACGTCTACATCGTGGCGTGGCCGGTGGTCGCCGGTTACCTGGCGCTGCTCGCGATGCTGGCCGTCGAAGGAGTGCTGATCACTCGCGGCCGGTCGTGGGGCTGGTGGCGGTGGCCGGCGCTCGGGCTCACGCTGGCGATCTCGGTGCTGGTCAACGCCCTGATCCCGGCCGGCGAAGTGCCCGGCTACGCGAACTGGCCGCTCGACGCCATCGGCTGGATCGCCGTGGTGCTGTTGCTGGACGTGGACCTGGCGGTGCTGCTGGCGGTCCTCGCCGCGCACTTCGCCACCAACTTCGTGCACCTGGCGGTGGCCGGTCAGCTGGCCCCGGTGCCGCTGATCAACGTCGGCACCGACGTCGTGACGATCGGCGCGTTCCAGGTGATGGCCGGTGTGGCGACCGGAATGCTGCGGTCCGCGGCCAACTCCGCCGCCCGCGCCGCCGAGGCCGAGGAAGCCGTGCGGGCGGCCGAGGTGATCGCCGCCCGCGTGCACGAGGACCGCCGCCGGCGCTCCGAGCAGCTCGACGCCGTGGTCCGGCCGCTGCTGATCGGCCTGGCCGACGGCGAGCTCGACCCGGCCACCGACCAGACCCGCCGCGACAGCGCCATCGCCGCTGCCCGGATGCGGCGGCTGTTCGCCGAGGGCGACGACGTCGACGACCGGCTGCTGCACGAGCTGAAGGCCTGTGTGGACGTGGCCGAGCGGCGCGGGATTCTGGTCGACCTGGCCACCCAGGGCAGTTGGCCCGGCCTGCCGCTGGACGTGCGGCGCGGGCTGACCGAGGCGCCGGTGCGGGTGTTGAGCACCGCACGTAACTGGGCGCGCGTTACGGTGCTGGGCACGGATTCGGGGGTGTCGGTCAGCGTGGTCGCCGACGGCGACGCCGCCGGCATCCCGGCCGAGGCCGACGGCGCCGTGAGGATCACCACCGTTGAGGACGAGGACCGCTTGTGGGTGAAGGCGACGTGGCAGACGACCTGAATCAGCCGGACGTGAGTCAGGGCGTGATCACCGCCGTGATCATCGACGACCATCCGGCGATCACCGCCGGCGTGCGGGCCTGGTGCGCTGCCGCCCGGCCGCCGGTGGAGCTGGTCGACGCCGACGGCAAGATCGGCCGGGCCTGGACCGAACCCGGGGCCTCGGCCCAGGTGGTGATCTTCGACCTGCAGCTGGGCGGGCCGCCCGCGTTCCGGGAGCTGGAGCGGCTGGTCGACGCCGGCCGGCAGGTGATCGTCTACTCCCAGCGGGCCGACCGCGACACCGTGCTGACGTGCCTGGACCTCGGCGTGTTCACCTATCTCACCAAGGCCGAGGGACCCGACCACCTCATCCCGGCGATCCGGGCCGCCGCCGCCGACCTGCCGTACACCTCGCCGTCGCTGGGCGGGGCGATCAGCACCGACCGGCGGCCCAGCCGGCCGCAGCTGTCCGAGCGGGAGATGGAGACGCTGGTCGCCTGGTTCGAGTCCGACTCGAAGCGCCTGGTGGCCGGCAAACTCGGCGTGTCGATCAAGACCGTGGAGACCTACATCGACCGGGTGCGGATCAAGTACGCCAACACCGGCCGGCCCGCCCGCACGAAGGCGGCGTTGGTGGAGCGGGCGATCCAGGACGGCCTGATCGCCATGGAGGACCTCACCTCTTGACCCGCCGCCGCGGCAACACCTTGGCCACCTTGGCGAAGGGCAGCCCGTCGGCCAGCTCCTCCGGGGCGGTCAGCCGCCACGCCTCGTACACCAGCTCGGCCAGCTCGTCGGCCTCGACGCCGGCGAGCTGGACGACGACCCAGCCGAAGCCGCCCATGGTGAACTGCTCCTCGAACACCTCGGGGCGTTCGGCCACCAGGGCCTGCTGCTCGGCGATGGTCTGCTTGAGGCCGACGGTCTCGGTCCGCGGCCAGTAGTAGCCGAACCGCTTGCCCCGCACGCCGAACGACGTCCAGTCGCGGGCCTGCGACTGCTCCACTTCGGCGAGCGCGTCCAACACGCGGTGCAACACGGCACTGCTGACTCCCATGGGCCGGAGTCTACGCAGGAGCACTGACAATCAGGCCGCCAGCCGAAACTCCCGCACCGCGTTGTCCCGCCCGATCCTCCGTCGATCCTCGTCGCTGATCTTCGCCGAGTCGAACCACCCCGCCGCGTGGTCGACGTTCTCGAACGGCCAGTCGGTGGAGAACAGGATCCGCTCCGCCCCCACCGCCATGATCGCCGCCACCAGCGTCTCGGTGTGGAAGTTCCCGGACGTCGTGATCAGGAAGTTCTTCCGGAAGTAGTCAGTGACATCCCGCCGGGCCTGGTAGCCCGGTGCCCGCTGCCCGTGCCAGGCGTTGTGATTGTCCAGTCGCCACAAGCCGTACGGCAGGTTCTCGCCGAGATGTCCGAGCACGATCCTCAGTCCCGGATGGGCGTCGAAGAGCCCGGATCCGATGAGCCGCAAGGCATGCACGGCGGTTTCGTGCCCGAAGGCCCAAGCCGGCCCGATCAGCCACTCGTGGTCGCCGTACACTCGGGCGTCCGGCGGCAGGGGATTGCGCGGGTGCAGAGAGAACGGCACGTCAAGGCGTTCGACCTCGGCCCAGAACGGCCGGTACTCCGCGGTGTCGTAGTGGCTGACGGTGCCGTCGGCGTCCAACTCGGAGAACCCGTTCACCAGCGCGCCGACAAAGCCGAGGTCGACAACGGCGCGTCGGAGCTCCGCGGCCGCCGCCTCCGGATCCTGCATGGGCAGCGCGGCAAAGCCTTTGAACCGGTCCGGCCGTTTGACGATCTCCTCGGCCAGGTGGTCATTGGCCCGCCGGGCCAGGTCGACGGCCTTGGTGGCGTCGGGCACGGCCTGCACGGCTGGCGAGTTCAGCGACAGCAGCATCAGCTCGACGCCGTTCTCGTCCATTTCCCGCACCCGCCGGTTCTGGATGTCCAGCAGCCGCTCGCGCAGCTCCGGCCAGTGCGTCGGCGGGGCGTAGCGCTGTGAGTCGCCGATCGTCTCCTCGGTGGAGAAGTGCTCTTCCAACGCGATCTTGCCCTGCATCATTCTCCTCGGTCGGCGATCAGCTGCCGGCGGACCCGGCCCGGGTTGTAGAGGGCGGCCAGGTGCGCGCCGAAGATCAGGTGCCACAGCCACACCGCGAACGGGAACTGCCAGCCGTGGCCGAAGGAGAACACCCCGAAGCCCTTGCCCGGCGCGTAGACGAACGGCACCAGCAGCGTGACGGCGACCAGCGTCAGGATCGTGCAGAACGCCTGCGCCTTCAGGAAGTTGCCGGTGTCGGTGTCCCGGAACGGCAGCCGCGGATGGGCCAGGAACGCGAACACCAGCGTGAACGCGATGCCGTCCAGGTAGTGCATGAACTGCCCGGCGAAGTAGGACGCCGCCGTGCCCTCGGGGGTGTTGGGCGCGGCGACGATGCCGTTGTGCAGCGGCCAGGGCAACTCGGGCAGGCCGACGGCCGGCATGAAGTAGCCGAGCGTGGTGGCCATCTGGGTCGCGACGAACCCGGTGACCAGCACCGATGCCACGGGGTGGCGGGCGCACCAGCGCCACCACACGAGGTCCGCCCGCACCTCGGGCACGACAAGCGTGTCCACAACCGTTCCTCCCGCCGTTGGGATTCACCAATGTGTAGCAAGCTTACGATTGGTGAACGACGGCTGTCGAGAGGGTGGTTCTAGACAGCACCACCCAGTTCCACGGTCATCCGCGTGGTGGTCTCCATCAGGTCGGCGGTGGCGGCCGCCAACTCCTCGTCGCTCACCGTGGACGGCAGCGCCAACGCCACGGCCAGCGGCAGCGACGTCGTCAACACCGGCGCGGCCACCGACTTCATGCCCGGGATCATCACCCCCGTTGTAACGGCGTACCCGTTAGTCAGCACCTTGGTAACGGCCTCCTCGTTACGGTCCTCGACCAGTGGATCGGTCAGCGCCCGTGGGAGGTGGGCCAGGAACACCAGGCCCACCGAGGAAGTCGCCAGCGGCATCGTCGCGCCGATGCGGATGGTGATCGGCAGTGGATGCACGCCGTACTCCCAGCGCACCAGCACCGGCCCGTGATCACCCCACACCGCCAGGTTCACGGCGTGCGAGGTGCGGTCCCGCAGCCCCGGCAGGTGCTCGGAGGCCAGCCCCACCTCGTCCATCCGGCGCAGCGACTCCACGCCGAGCCGTCGCGCCGCCGGCCCCAGGTCGTACCGGCCGGAGCTGAGCTGCGCCACCAGACCGGCCCGGCCCAGGCTCACCAGATAGCGATGTGCCTTGCTGGTGGCCATGTCCGCCGCGGCCGCGATCTGGGACAGGCTCATCGGGCCGCGGCCGCGTTCGATCGCGTCCAGCACCGTCATCGCGATCTCCACGGACTGAATACCCTGGCGGTCGTCGCTGGTAGTCGTCACGCCGGTAGCGTAGGTCCATGGACCCGAACAACCCGGTTGTGCGACTTGTCGGCCAGGGCATGCAGGCCGAGACCCAGGGCCGCGCCGCCGACGCGCGGGACCTGTTCCGGCAGGCGTGGGAGGTCGCCGCCGACGACTACGAGGCGTGCGTCGCGGCGCATTATGTGGCCCGGCACCAGGAAACGCCCGAGGACGTGCTGCGCTGGAACACCCTGTGCCTGGAACGGGCCGACCTCGTCGGCGACGACCGGGTCCGCGGCTTCTATCCCTCGCTGCACCTCAATCTCGCCCGCGCGCACGCCGATCTCGGCGCCGAGGACGATGCGCACGAGCACTACCGGCTCGCCGCCGAGTGCATTGAGGACGCTCCCGTCGGTCCGTATCGGGACGGCATCCGCTACGCCGTCGCCGCCGGCCTGGGATCGCGGTCTTCGTCGGTGTCCTTGGCCGAGTTGCTGGCCAAGCTGTCCGCCCGTGCCGATCTCACCGCCCTCGGTCTGCTGCTGCCGGCCTACCTCGGCGATCTCGGCACGATGGAGGACCGGATGGCGCTGCTGACCGCGGCGCAGATGGTGCACGCCGGCCGGTCGCTGCCCGACGACGAGCAAACGGTTCTGGGGCAGGCGATCGACGAGCTCGCACCGTCCACCTAGGCCACCGAGCGAATCGCCCCGCCGTCCACTCGCAACGTCGCGCCGCTGACGTAGTCGGCGTACGGGCTGCACAGGTAGGCCACCGCGCCGGCGATCTCCTCGGGACGGCCGAACCGGCCGATGTCGTTGGGCACGAAGTTCCGCGCGGCGTTGCGTTCGATCTCCGGCCACTCCTCGCCCCAGCCGTGCTCGGGGGCCAGACTGGTCATCAGCCGCTGGGTCGCGTCGGCCAGGATCGCTCCCGGTGCGACCACATTGGACGTCACGCCGGTGCCGGACAGCTCGCGGGCCAGCGAGACGGTGAGGTTGTGCCGGGCGGCGAGAGTGGCGTTGTAGTGCGGCTGCATGGCCATCGGCTGCACGGCCAGGCCGCCGCCGATCTGGATCACCCGCCCCCAAGCGCGGGCCCGCATGCCCGGCACCAGCCGATGGATCATGCGAATGCCCGACACCACGTTGACGTTGTAGAACTCCTGCCAGTGCTCCGCCGTGGAGTCGGTCCAGCCGACGGTGTCGTACCGGCCGGCGTTGTTGACCAGCACGTCGATCTCCCCAGCGGCGGCCGCCACCGCGTCCGCGCCGGCATCGGTGGCCAGGTCGCCGATCGCGACCGCCGCCGCGCCGATGTCCTTGGCCACCGCCCGGGTCCGCGCCTCGTCGCGGCCGTGCACCACGACCTCCGCGCCTTCCTCGGCCAGTAACCGCGCGATCGCCTCGCCGAGGCCCGAGCTCGATCCCGTGACGAGCGCGCGACGACCGTCGATTCGCAGGTCCATAACGGTTCCTCTCATGTATACGCCTGTAGACTTCGGAGGCTAGTCTACACTCGTAGACATGACTCACAAGCGGGATGCCGCGGCCACCCGGGAGGCGATCCTGCGCGCCGGGGTGGAGGCCTTCACCCGCGCCGGCTACGACGGCGTCGGCGTCCGGGAGATCGCCCAGTCCGCCGGCGTCACCGCGATGCTGGTCAACCGCTACTTCGGATCGAAGGAGGGCCTGTTCGCCGAAGTCGTGGAGGTGTCGATGACCGAGCGCACCGTGCTCGGCGACGACCCGGCCACGCTGGCCCGCGACATCGCCGCCACGCTGGTCCGTCGCACCGCGCCGGACGCCGACAGCCTCGACCCGTTCCTGTTGGCGCTCCGCTCCGCCCCCAACCCGCGCGCCGCGGAGATCCTGCGGGCCGGCATCGAGAAGCACGTGGAACGCCACGCCCTGGAGGTTTCCGGCGCCAGCCGGGCCGACACGGCGGTCGCGCTCGCGCTGATCAACGGATTCTGGTTGATGCGCAAGGTGATCGGCAGCACCGCGCTCAACGAGACGGACGAGGCCGAGCTGACCGAGACACTGGAGCGCCTGTTCCGGGTCCTGTTGCCGTAGCGTTGAGGCCGCGCCGGGCGGTTGCCCGGCGCGGCGTCGTTCCCTTACCTGGAGCCGTAAACCGCCAGCTCGCTGACGGCCATCTGACCGCCGGTCTGGCCGCCGTCGTCGGGCCGGTCGGCCACCACCTTGATGTAGCGGGCCTGCACCGTCTGATCCAGTTGGACGCCGGTGATGCCGCCGGCGCTGTCCACCCGCCGGGCCACGGTGGAGAACGTCGAACCGTCCAGGGACACGTCGATGTGGAACCGGGTGGCGAACTTGTCATCCGGCATCAGCAGCGACACCACGTCGATCGACTGCGGCTGCTGGAGATCCACCTGATAGGCCCACCGATAGCGCTGGGTGGCCTGGGTCCACGTGTTCGGGTCGCCGTCATCGCCGAGGGCCGGCGTGGAATTGGGCTGCATCAGGGCCTGCGTGTCGTCGATGAACAGGGCCGCCGCAGGCTTGTTCAGGGCCGTGTCGTTCGGCCCGTACGCGGTGACGCCGCTGATCTGCACGGAACCCTTGACCCCGCTGAACTTCAGGTACCGGGCGGTGACCGGGGCCTGGAGCTTGGCGGTCCGGGAGTCGGCGATCACCGTGGTCCACGTTTTGCCGTCGGTGGAAGTGGCGACGCTGTAAGGCTTTCCGTCGCACTCGGTGGCGGTGACGGTGGTGAGCCCTTTGACCGAGCCGAGATCGGCGGTGCCGTCCTGGATGCGGGCGCCGGCGGCAAGGTTGGTCGGGGCGAACGCGCCGACCTCGCTGATCGCCATCTGATCGCCGCGCTGGCCCCAGTCGTCCGGCTTGTCGGCGACGATTCGCAGGTACCGGGCCGTGATCGGGGTGGCGAAGTCGACCGGGACGGTTCCCCAGCTGCCGTGCACCGTGCCGACCGTGGTCCACGCGCTGCCGTCGGCGGAGGCGTCGACGTGGAAGTCGGTGGCGAAGTGCGGCCGCGGCATGCCGACCGTGACGTAGCCCAGAGTCTGGGACTGCTGGAGGTCGACCACCAGTTGCCACCTGAACTGCCCGCTGGCCTGCGCGTAGGTGGCAGGATTTCCGTCGGTGGCATAGGAAAGCTGCGACTCGGGCTGGAGCGTGGCGGTGCTGCTGTCGAGGAACTGGGCCTGCACCGGCTTGCCGGTGGCCAGGTTCTTCGGCGCGCTGCCGGCCGGCGGCGCGGTCAGGCTCTGGTACTGCGGCTCAAGGCCGGCGTTGGCCAGCAGCGAGGCCGGCACGCCGGTGCCGTCGTAGGACACCTGGTGGTTGTTGGCCAGCGTGAGATTGGTGGGGTCGCCGGCCGGGAAGTCCGGCGTGGTGTGCTCGTAGTAGTTGTCGGTGAAGACGAAGTCCCCGTACGGGTTGGCCGCTTCCTTGCTGCCGCCGAAGGAGTTGGTGTCGTTGCCGAACTCGGCGTTGCCCGTCTCGGTGATGTAGTGGCTGCCGCCGTCGGTGTAGATGGAGTGGCCGAAGCCGTCCCCGTTGCGCACCACGTTGCCGCTGATCAGCAGGCCGGTGTCGATCGACTGGCCCTCCTCGCCGACGACGTAGATGCCGCCGCCGTCGATGTGCTGCTGGAGGTGGTCGAAGACCAGGTTGTTGGTGATCTTGTTGCCGGCCGTCCGGGTGTTCGGGTTGTAGCCCCAGCCCCAGTTGGAGCTGATGCCGCTGTAGGGTACGTCGTTGACCTGGTTGTGGGTGATCGTGTCGTAGCGGGCGTAGCCCTGGAAGATGCCGACACCGCTGGTGTACTCCACGGCCACGTGGTGCACCCAGTTGTCGGCGATCGTGTTGTTCGCCGGGATCACGTTGAGGTCACCGGGATTGGCGTCGGCGCCGTTGCCGATCTCCAGGCCGTTGGCCGAGATGTCGGTGAACACGTTGCCGGCCACCGACGAGTTGTGCACGTACTGGCCCAGCTGCAGGCCGGCCGCGCCGAGGTGCTGGAAGGTGTTGCCCTGCAAGCTCAGTCCGTCGGTGTGGTCGAAGACCACGTTGCCGGGTGTCATGGTCCAGTTGCCGTACGGGCAGGTGCCGGGATCAGTCTTGGAGAACCGGTCGCAGGAGCCCTGCTTCTCCCATGCGTCCGGGCCGGTGAGGTGCATGTTGGCCTGCACCTCGGAGAAGCCGTCGGCGCTGTTGGGGTCGGTCCACCCTCCGTATTGGACGGTGATGCCCCGGAGAACGAGCCCCCGCAGCGGGTTCGCGACGGTGCCGGTGCCGGCGACCACCGTCTGCAGGCGCGGGATCTCCACGTCGGCGGTGCGCGGATCCTGGCCTTCGCGGGGGATGTAGTACAGCGTGTGCGCCGGCTTGTCGAGGTAGAACTCGCCGGGGTCGTTCAGCAGCTCCTTGGCGTTCTCTACAAAGGACGGTTGGTCGATGTTGACGCCGTACTGCTTCTTGCTGGAGTTGTCGAAGCACGGCTGCTTCATCGTCACGGTCGTGCCGGACACTGAGGCGACGCCGCAGCGCACCTGGGTCCAGCTGACGTTGTAGACGAATTCGACGTCGGAGATGTTGTGCCAGCCGGCCAACGTGGCGTCGGACGTGGTGTAGCCGGTGGCGGTGCGGGAGAAGCCGGTCGGGTTCGACCCGGAGGCGCGGTTGGCCCGCACGCCGTCCACGTACAGCTGCCGGGTGTCGGTGCCGGCCGGCACATTCGCCGTCCAGACGCCGTCGACGCCCTGCTTCCAGCCGCCGACCTGCTCGCCGCCGCTGATCACCGGGTGCGCGCCCGCGGCGGCCTCGTAGGTGACGGTGTGCCCGTTGGTCGCGGAATCACCCTGTGCGGCATCGAAGGTGAGCGTCTTGTCCAGCCGGTACGTGCCGTCCTTGAGCACCACCGCGATGTCCGATGACATCGAACCGGTGGCCTTGCGGACCTTGCCCTGGGCGGTGAGCAGGGAGCAGGGGTTGCTCGCGGTGCAGGCGGAGCCCTGGCCGTTTGGGGAGACGGTGTAGGTGGTGGTGGCTGCCGCCGATGCGTCCGCTGTGGACACAGTGACGGCGGCAGCCGCCAGCAGCACGGCCAAGGCCGCGCCGAGGGGACGGTGGCGCATGAACACTCCCGAGACGTCGTTGTCGAGAATGGACGGTTATTCCTTGGTGGCCCCGGCGAGCATCCCCGACACGAGGGTGCGCTGGGAGAACAGGAACAGCACGAGCACCGGCAGAACGGCGACGATGATCGCCAGCGCCAGCTCAGGGCTGGTGATGTTCAGGCCGGCGCCGGCGACCGGGTTGAACGACGGCGTCGACGACAGCAGCTGGTTCAGCCCGACCTGGATCGGGAACTGGTCGCTGCCCGGCAGCACCAGGTAGGGCAGGAAGAAGTTGTTCCAGTTGCCGACGAAGCTGAAGAACGCCACCAGGCCGACCACCGGCGTGGCCAGCGGCAGGGCGATCCGGGTGAAGACCTGCCACTCCGAGGCCCCGTCCAGCCGGGCCGCCGACAGCAGCTCGCGCGGCAGGCTGGTGGCGAAGTAGATGTACACCAGGTACACGCCGAACGGGTAGAACGAGAACGGTAGGATGATCGACCACGCGGTGCCGATCAGATGCACCACGTTGAGCTCCAGGAACACCGGCAGCACCAGCGCGGCCGACGGCATGATCATCACGATCAGCGTGACGGTCAGCAGCAGCTTGCGGCCCCGGAACTTGGTCAGTGCCAGGGCGTAGCCGGCGGGAATGCTGGTGACCAGCGTGACGATGAGCGCGCCGACCGAGTACACGGCGGAGTTGCGCAGCCACGTGAACAGCACGCCGTCCTCGAAGCCGGCCAGGTGCTGCCAGGCCAGGCCGATGTTGGCCAGCGAGCCGAACGACAGCGGCGAGTCGCCCGCCAGCTCGGCGGCGGTCTTCGTGGGGGCGAGTAGCAGCCAGATCGCCGGCAGCACGAAAAACGCCAGCAGTGCCAACAGAACGATGGTGATCGCGGTGAGTCCGATGATCCGCTTCATTGCTCGTCCACCTTGAACAGTCCCGACCGGGTGACCAGCAGCCCGGCCCCGAGCAGGCCGATCACCAGCAGCACCAGGGAGATCGCGGCGGCCCCGTTGAAGTCGCCGTGCTGGAACGCGTACACGTAGGCCAGCTGGTTGGGCGACCAGGTCGGGCTGACCCGGCCCAGCGAGGCCGTCTGCAACAGCTGCGGCTCCACGAAGAGCTGGGTGCCGGCGGCGAAGGCCAGGATCGCCATGTAGACGATCCACTTGCGGATCATCGGGATCTGGATGTGCAGCGCCATCCGCCACGGCCCGGCCCCGTCCATCCGGGCCGCTTCCAGCACCTCCTGGGGAATGTTGTTCAGCGCCCCGTACATCACCACGATCCAGCCGCCGGCCCCGGTCCAGAACGCGATCAGCGCGAAGATCAGCGACAGGTGGCCCGGTGCCAGCACCTGGGCGAAGGTGGCGAGGTCGAGGGCCTTCAGCAGCCAGTTCACCGGGCTGACCGACGGGTCCAGCATGAACAGCCACACCAGCACGCTGGCCACGCCGGCCAGCGCGCCCGGGATGTAGTACAGGAACCGGATCGCCGCAGACAGCGGGGCCGGCATCCGGCTGCGCAGCAGGATCGCCACCCCCACGGTGAGGATCACGATCAGCAGCAGCCAGAACACCAGGTACACCACGATGTTCCCGAACGCGGGCCAGAACCGGAAGTCCTGGAACACTCGCAGGAACTGGTTCAGGCCGGTGAACTGCCCGCGCACATTGGTGAACGCCAGGTACACCGCGTACAGCGTGGGCAGCACACCGAAGGCTAGTAGGAGAATGACGTATCCGCTCACGAACAGCGGGCCGGAGACGCCGCCCTCCCGGGCCCGCCGGACCGGCTGGTTCACTGCGTGGTCACCGTGTATCCGACGGACTTGGCTTCGCTGGCGATCTCGTTCTGCCACGCGGGAAGCGTGGCGGTGAGCGTCTTGCCCGCGGTCACCGCCGGCAGCACCACGCTCGACCACGCGGTGGCGTCGCTGAACTTCGTGTTGCCCCAACCGGTCCACACCTCGTCGGCGGCCTGTTGGAACACGGTGGACACGTCGGTGGCGAAGTAGTCCTTGTTGGCCGGGTTGGCCAGCCAGGCCTTGGCGCCGGGGGAGTAGGCCGGATAGGTCGGCGCGGCCTTGAGATTGTCGTCCGAGGTGGTCAGCCAGGTCGTGAGCGCGGTGGCGGCCTTGAGATTCTTGCTGTGCGAGGAGACCATCCACACGCCGCCGCCGACGTTGCCGGTGTGGGCCTGCGACTCACCCTGCCACTTCAGCGGGGCCGCGGCGGTGATCTGCCCGGCCGGCGTCTTGAACGCCGAGTTGAACAGGTACTGCCCGTACCAGGACGGTCCGACCGCCATCAGCACCTTGCTGCCGTAGTCCTTGGCGAAGCCCTGCCCGAAGAACCCTTGGGTGGTAACGGAACCGGCCTTGATCAGACTGTCGAGCAGCGAGGCCATCTTGGTGCAGTGCGGGTCCTGGAGGTTGGAGCGCAGCGCGGTCGGACCGGTCAGCTGCTGGACCGGGCACTGCGCGGACCAGAAGTACGACTCGTGCGAGTTGGTGTCGCCGATCGCGCCGACCAGGTAGCCGGGGTGCTCCTTGGCCACCTTCTCGCCCAGCGCCTGGTATTCCTCCCAGGTCGTGGGCACCTGGTAGCCGAACTGGTCGAGCAGCGACTTGTTGTACCAGAGCACGACTTGGGCGATATCGTTGCGCAGGCAGTAGGTGTGGCCGTTGAACTGGCATGGGGCCAGCGAGCCGGTGGCGAAGTTCTTCAGCGTGTCGGCTGGCACCAGGCCCTCGTCGACCGGAGCGGCGAAAGCCTGTGCGCTCGGGCTCGTCGGCTGCGACGCCCAGGTCACGTCGGTCGGCGCCGCGAACACCACGTCCGGCCAGCCACTGCCGGTCCGGTCGAACAGCTGCACCTTGGTCTGCAGATAGGTCGAGCCGTCGGCCGATCCGTCGTAGGTGACGACGTCCATCCGCACGCCCGGATTGGCCTTCTGGTAGGCCTGCACCGACGCCAGGCGGGTCGAGTCGGTCCAGACCGTGATCTTGGCGTTGGTGTCCTGGGGCTGCTGCGTGAAACTGGCCGCGGTGGTTTCGCTGCCGGCGTTGGGATCTGCGCTGGCGCAGGCGGCGGTGAGCACGCCGACGGCCAGTAAGGCGGCGATCGCGGACACGGTTCGGCGCTGGTGTGACATCATTGTCGGTCCTTCGGGGCGGGGTTTCTGGAGATCAGGCGGCGCGCTCCACGTACGGCGACAATGCTGCGCCGTAGCCGAATTCGGCGGGCAGGGCGATGCCGGGCGAAGTCGGGGCGTGGACGAACCCCTCGGCGTCCACGTGGCGTTCCCGCCGCACGGACGTCGACGTCACCAGCGACTCGTAGTACGTGGTGTTGGAAATGGCCATGCACAGGTGGTGGTTCGGGATGTCCGAGCCGTGCACCTCGGCCCGTAGCCGGTAGGCGTCAGCGAGGTGGGCGGTCCGCATGGCGCCGGTGATGCCGCCACGCAGCGTCGTTCCGGTGCGGACGCCGAAGGTGGCGGCCCCGGCGGCGATGAAGTCGCCGGAGTTCATGTGGGCCCCGTCGGAGGTTTCCGCCACCAGCAACGGGATTCGCACCTTTTGTGCGAGCTGTCGGTAGGCCGTCACACTGAACTCCCGCATCGGCTCCTCGTACCAGAGGTAGCCGGCCTCGCTCAGCGCGTGCCCGAGGTACACGGCGTCCGGCAGGTCGAAGCCGGCGGATCCGTCGTACATCAGCGGCAGATCGGGCCCGACGTGCTCACGTAACGCCGTGCACAGCGCGGCGTCGCGACGGGCGTCGCCCCAGGCGTGCAGCTTGATGCCACGGTAGCCGAGCTTGAGGCATTGGTCTGCTACGTCAAGGAATTCTTCGGTACTGTCGAAAGTGGACGTTGAGGCATAGGCCGGGATCTTGTCCCGGTAGCCGCCCAGCACTTGCCATACGGGTTGGTCGTAGAGGCGGCCGGCCAGGTCCCACAGCGCGATGTCCACCAGCCCCAGGGTGGGCAGCGGCAGCTCGTGGATCCGGTCCAGCTCCCACATCCGGTGCCAGATCCACTCGCGTCGGAGCGGATCCTGGTTGATCAGTTCTTTCCGGAAGATTCGGTTCACGAGATCGTCCAGCAGCACACCTGCACCTGGGCGAGCGAACACGGCGACACCCTCGACGCCGGCGTCGGTGCCGATGCGCAGCACCGCCCCGTCGCCCTGGGCCGGGCTGCCGGAAAGCCCGTCACGCCAGTGGAAAGGCGGATCGGCCGGCGGGACCTCGATGCGGTGCGACTCGACGTGCGTGATCCTCACTGCTGAGGTCCCTGGGTGAACATCCGGTTGCGGATCTTGCGTTCGAACTGGCGTTGCGTGGTGTCGATATGGGCCGTCATCAGCTGCACGGCGCGGTCCGGGTCGCCCTCGGCGATCGCCTCGGCCACGGCCACGTGCTGCCGACCGGCCACCTCCAGCGACCCGGGCACGTCGCCGTGGAACAGCAACGTGTCGGTCTGCGCGGCGAAACGCCGGATATTGGCCACATTGGACTGGAGGAAGATATTGTCGGCGGCGATCGCCACCGCATCATGGAACTGCTGGTCGGCGCGGGCGAATCCCCGCACCTCGTTGGCTGTGCCCAGGCGCAGCGACTCCTCGGCGCTCTCCCGGATCTTGCGTACCTGGATCGGCGTGGCCAGGGATGCCGCCCGGCGGGCCGTCTCCGCCTCGATGAGCCGGCGGAAGTCCAGCAGCATCGAGACGTGTGCCATGTCGGTCGGCTGGAAGTGGGCCAGTTCCTCGTCGGCCAGCGTCCGGTCGGCCGCGGCCACGAAGATGCCCGCGCCGCGGCGCACGCTCAGCCGGCCGATGGCCGCCAACACCTTGACCGCCTCGCGCATCTGGTTGCGAGTAGTGCCCAGCAGCTCGGCCAGGCCCTGCTCGGTCGGCAACCGGTCGCCGGGGTGCAGGCCCTGCTCGGCGATGTGCTGCAGCAGCCGCTCCGCGACCAGCTCGTATCCCGGCCGGTACCGGTCACCCCCGCCGTCGGCGGCACGCTCGGCGCTGTCCATGGCCCCCTCGTTCGTCAATGAACCTGACTCATCTGCGAATGAGTATGAACTATCAGGGTCGATGCGCAAGGGGTGTGACGATGAGTCTGATTTAATGTACGGAGCGTGAGCGTCAACTTCTGGGTGCTGTGGACTTCGACCTGTCGGATGTCGTGCGGGACTGGCCGTCTCGGATCTGGCGGGCCGGCGGCCCGTTGGGGTTGGGGATGCGCATCTCCTTGAGTCACTCTCTTGATCTTCAAAAGCCTTGCCTTATAACACTTTTCACTCATTCGGGGAGCGAGATCGATCTTGGTGGGCGAGTAGAATTGCTGGTATGCAAGAGAAACTCGCTCGCTTGATCGAATGCGAGCGTCTCCTTCGTAAGGCTCAAGCCGAGCGGCTACGACTGATTGCTGAGTTGAACGTCGATGAGTGGGCCGACCGTGACATCGGGATGGCCCTGCAACTGTCCTCTTCCAACGCCTCGTCCCTCGTTGAGTGGGCTACTCGTGTGGCCACGGTGTTCCCTGATGTGGTGGAGGCCATGGAAGCCGGGGTGATCAGCGAATGGTCTGCCCACGGCCTGGTGGACCCTACCGAGCACTACAGTCGTGAGGTGGCGCAGAAAGCCGTCGCTAAGACCTTGGAGACCGCCGCAGGCCGCTGCTGCCAACAGCTTCGCCGGTCGGTGCAGGGTCGGTTGCAGCGGGCGGATCCGGCCGGGCATGCCCGGCGATGCGCGGAGCGTCGTCGGGATCGCACTGTGATCCTTTATGACACTGAGGAGGGTATGGCCGCCCTCAAAACCGAACAACCAGTGGAAGTCGCCCAGGCCATGTACGCCAAGATCGACCGCTTGGCCCGTCAGGAGCCCAAGAACGGCCGGTCGATGGACGCCGTGCGGGCGGATGTGTTGGCGTCGTTGGTGTTGGAGGAGCCGAAGAGTGCTGGCTCGAAGGCGTTGATCCAGGTCACGGTGCCGATCACCGCGTTGTTGGGTGTCGACGACCGGCCGGGGCAGCTCGATGCCGGTCAGTTGCTGCCGGCGGAGGTGGTGCGGGACCTCATGTCCCACCCCGGCACTGTCTTCCACCGTCTGCTCACCGATCCGGCTGGGCGGTTGTTGGAGTACAGCCCGGGGATCTACCGGCCGAAGGCGGAGGTCGATCGGTTCATCCGGACCCGGCACCGGACGTGTGTGATGCCGTGTTGCTCGCATCCCTCGCGGTCCTGCGATGTCGATCATGCGGTGGCGTGGCCGGAGGGGAAGAGTACTGGGACCAATCTGGGGCCGTTGGATCGCGGGCATCATCGGTATAAGCATGCGACCAGGGCGAAGGTCGTCATTGCCGACGATGGGACTACGACGATCGAGACGCGGTGGGGTCAGACCTACATCACGACGCCGGATCCGGTGGAGGAGCCACCGTTCTAACTCCACAACCGCCCCGCCAACACCGCCGTAGAACCGCACCACCTGGCCGGATCAAGCGAAATCCCCGTTCTGGGATTGTTTCGACACTCTCTCGCCCAACGGCCCGTACTCTCACAGGCCCTTGTGCTGGTGATCCGCTGCCGCGGCCACGACGGCCGATTCCTTGGTCGACGACTCCTGTGTGCCGTCGCGGCCTTGCCACCCGACACCGTGGTTGGGGTCCGTAGGTGCGTGCGTCAGGTGGGGGCGTTGGGAGGTCCGCCGCCGGTCAGTCCGTGGTCACGTTGGTGCGCACGTCGCGTTGTCCTTGCTGGTCCCTTTTATCTCTCCTGCCTCCTCCTCGCAGTGGTGGACGTGGGCTGCTGTGCGCGTTGACATGGGATTTCGCCCAAAGGGTCAGCGAAGGGGGAGAAGTGCTGCGGGTGGCGGCCGGGCCTGGTTCACTGGCGCCGTTCAGGTTCCGGAACAAGGAGTTCGATCCGATGCGCAGAGCCTTCCGCGCGGCTGTCGCCACTGCAGCCCTCGTCGGTGCGTCCGCGGTGCTGCTGCCGGCCGCCGCGAACGCCACCCCGGGGACGGGGGTGAGCGCGGTCACGATCTTTGACAAGACGGTCGGTGACACCGAGTACGTGCTCAAGGACATCACCCTCGCCCCGCACACGGGCAGCACGGGCTGGCACTACCACCCGGGCCACGTCTACGCCATCGTCAAGCAGGGCACGCTGACCCACAACAAGTCGGACTGCTCGGTGGACGGCGTCGACCGGCAGGGGCAGTTCATCACCGAGGAGTCCGGACCGGGCTACGTCCACATCGGACGGAACCTGGGCGACACCCCGGTGGTGCTGGAAGTGCTGTACGTGAACCCGGTCGGCCAGCCGCTGGCGGTGGACGCCCCCAACCCCGGCTGCGACTTCCAGTAGCGGGTAGGTAGCCTCGCTACACATGGCTGGGGAGGGCACATGGGTGGCGAGGCATCCTTCCGGGTAGGGCTGAGGTTCGGCCACTAGTTCCGAGTCAGCGCCCGGGTCAGGCCGGCGAGGACAGCGATGCCCAGGATCCATGAGCACACCGTCATCACCGCGGCGACGATCTGGGCTGCCCCTGTGAAATGGACGGTGCCGCGCTGGCCGATGCTCAGCACCGGGAGCAGCAGGTCCAGGGCGTACAGCGCCGGCTGGTAGTCGCCGGAGCTGCCCGGCAGCGGCCGCTGGTCCCGGAAGTACAGCCACCCCGCCAGCCACAGGATCCCCAGCCACCCCGCCGCCCGCCACGGCACGTAGCCATAGCCGACCGCCACATCCTGCAACCAACCCCAAGGCTTGCTCCACAACGGCAGATGACGGCGTCGATGCCGTTGCCGGGCAAGGAGAACAACGCGGGCGTCGCGGTCGTTGCCGACGTTGCGGAGCGTGCTGGCCAGTTGGGCATAGGGCTGAGGGCGGTAGCCGTCGGGAAGGCCGCGGCGAAGCCAGTCGAGCCAGCGGGTGGCGGGCACGTCGAGCGGGTGCAGGGCGGAGTAGGTCAGGCCGTGCAGGCTGAGCTTGCCGGGCTCGGGCCAGTCATCAGGGTGGTGTTCCAGAACGCGGACAGTCACGTCAGTCAGGCGCATGCGGCCGTGCGGCGTGCCGGTCAGCCTCAGCCGGTCGGCACGTGTCTGGGGCAGGCCGACTGTGTCGACGTTCTCCACGGCCAAACGGATAACGCCGGTGACCCGGCAGGAGAAGAGGTCCAGCATTCCACGAACCGTGAAGTTTTCATCGGCCAGTATGTCTTCTCCGACGGTCAGATGATTGGCTCGCAGCACGTAGCCATCCGGATTGTGCAAGGTGGCGTCACGCAGCGTCAGTTGTCCTCCGATGCGAGCACCTCCGAGTTGCATGGTGCCAGTGCTGTGGAAGCCGAACCAGCAGAAGACGTTGCCGCTGACGTCGAGACCTTCCGCGTTCAGCGTGTTGCCCTCGCTGACGAGCACGGCGCCCTCAAGGTCGAGGTCGCCCCGAATGTGGGCGCCGATCATGTGCATCTCACCGTCGACGTGGCACTGGCGGACGAAGAAGCCGGAGTCGACCGACATGCTGTCGGCGTTGAATGCTATGGCGTCGGAGTAGCTCAGCACAGCGTTCACGAGACTCAGTTGACCGCGGATGTGCGCTCCCGAAAGGCGTGTCTCGCCGACCACGGAGAATCCGAAGTCCAAAAACACGTCACCGTCCACGACTATCGCCGATGCCATGAGTGCGACCTCGTCTGGATTGGACAGGGTGGCGGCCTTGAGGGTGAGAGTGCCGCCGACGCGAGCACCGGGAAGCCGGAACGCCCCAGTCACCCGCAACCCGCCACGACCGAACACGCCAGTGCCAACGTGCAGACTGTCTCCACTGAAGGCATCGCCACCCGGGTTCGACAAGACGGTGCCATTGAGTCCGAGTTGACCGTCGACACGGGCGCTCATCATGGAGAAGCCACCGACGACAACGCTCCGGTTCGCCACGAGATCGCCTTCGACATGCATTTTGTCGAAGGCCACTGCGGTGGCCTCAGGACAGTCGAGGATGGCGTCCGAGAGGATGAAGTCTCGACCTATCGTCGCGGAAGCGAAGCAGATTCGCCCGATTGCCCTGAATTCGACGCCCGCCAACACGTTGCCGCCGATCTTGGCTGAGTCGGCGTAGATGGCGTCGTCGGAGAGGTTCGAGATGGTCGCGGTGGAAAGGTTGAAGTCGCCCTCGATCCGGGCTCCAGGCAGCGAGACCTCTCCGACCGCGCTAAAACCACGGTGGAGGAGCACGTCGCGACCGAAATCCGCGGCGGCCGCGCTCAGGGCGATGCCGTTGGGGTTGAACAGGCGTGCCCCGCTCAGCTCCAGGCGGCCGCTGACATGGGCGTTGTCGAGGTCCAGCCGCCCCGTGCACAGGAGGCCGTCGAGGTTCAGTTCGCCGTCGGTGCGCAGACCGTCGGCGTTGATGCCGGGCACTCGGCAGTCCTGGATGAACACGGCCTGGGTGCGGGTGGCGCTGAGATCGATCGGCTCGTCGAACCAGCATTCGAGGAAGGCGAAGGGCTGGTCGATGCGGCCGTGACTGAGGTCGAGGGAGCCGGTGATGCGGGCGCCGGCCAGTTGCAGGCCGCCGACATGCCCGAGGAGCGAGGGTGGGCATGCCAGGAGCAACTCGCGAAGGACCTCGGCCCGCACTGTGCGGGTCGGGCCCCAGATGTGCGTCGGGTCGGTGCCCTCGGGGCGGACGTCGACCAGGTCACCGCGGCGAAAGGCGGTCCACAGGCGGCGTTCCAGCTGGGTCCAGCGTTGCCGTGCGGTGGCCATGCGTCCCCCAAATACGGACCGTCCCGGCCTGGGATCATGCCAGGCCGGGACGGGCGATGGGGGCAGACCAGTCAGACCGGTCAGACCAGGTTGAGCAGCCGGAGGTCGGCGGCGTACTTGCGGATCAGGTCGGCGGTGATGTGCGGGATGTCCTTGTCGGGACCGATCTTGGCGGCCTGGACGGCGGCCTGGAAGCGGTCGGTGGGGACACCGGCGCCGTTGACGGCCTCGGCGGGCTGGGTGTAGGCGTGCAGCACGGGTAGCAAGGAGTGCTGCCGCTGCTTCTCGGGCAGGGCCCTGATGCCCTGGGAGAACCGCTCGAACCACTCGGTGTAGTCGTCGATGCGGACGATGGTGTTGCCGTCGTCGACCAGCCAGTCGACGATGATGTCCAGGGAGATGCCGTCGGCGTGCGGATTGAGCACGTTGAAGGTGCGATACCCCTGGCTGGTCTCGGATCCGATGGTGGTGATGGCCTCGGCGGTGAAGTCCGCGGGCAGGCCGTCGTAGTGCGCGGGCCCGGAACCGGGGCGGTAGAAGGACTTCGGGGCGACGCCGGTGGCGATGAGGCTGAGCAGCAGGCGGGTGAAGATGTCGGGCACGTTGAGCTGCCCGTGGTAGCGGCTGTGCGCGAGGATCATGTCGGAGCGGAACACCGACACCGGCAGGCCGCACAGGTCGTGGGCCTCCCGCAGGAGGACCTCGCCGCCCCACTTGCTGATGGCGTAACCGTTGGCGTAGCCGTCGTTGAGCTCCCGCACGGGGCTGGTGACCCGGATGTCGGCATCCTCGACGCCGATGGCCGGGTCGTCGAAGACGACGGCGACGGTGGACAAGTAGGTGATCGGCTTGATCCGCGTGGTCAGCGCCATCCGGATCAGCTCGGCGGTGCCGACGACGTTGGGGCCGAACAGCTGGTCGTACGGCAGCACGTGGTTGACGAGGGCGGCCGGGTGGCTGATGAAGTCCACGGTGTCGGCAAGTCGTTGCCACGTCAGCGAATCGAGGCCCAGGTTGGGCTCGCCGATGTCGCCGGCCAGCACCTCCAGGTGCTTGGCCGCGAGCTCACGGAAGTGGGCCAGCAGCGCCGGATCGCCGCTGTCGAAGGCTTCTTCCAACCGGGCCCGGGCGGCCTCGGCGTCCCGACCGCGGACGATGCAGATCAGCTTGCCGCCGACCGGGGCGAGCCGTTCCAACCACTCAAGGCAGATGAACCGGCCGAGGTAGCCGTTGGCCCCGGTGAGCAGGACTGTCCGAACAGGACCGTCGGCCCGCGGGAGCGACGTGGCGTCAGCCAGGGTCGAAGCGTCGATGAACTTGGCCAGCTTCAGGTCCTCGGCCCGAGCCTGGGTGCTGCCGACGCCGTGCACGGTGGCGAAGGTGGGCCGCTCGGAGCCGGACTCCACCTGCGACTCGATGATCTCGGACAGCCGGCGCAGCGTGTTGGCGGCGCTGATCACCACGCCGACCGGCACATCGACCTCGAAGATGTCCTTGAGCAGGTTGGAGAACGTCAGCGCGGACAGCGAATCGCCGCCGAGGTCGGTGAAGTGCGAGTCCGGCGACGGCGCGCCGGACGACTGGCCCAGCACGGCCTGCGCGGCCCGCAGCACGGCGGCCAACACCGGCTGCTGCCGGCCCGACCGGCGCAACTCGTCGAGCTCGCTGGCCTCCCGCTCGGCCAGCTCGGTGTAGATTTGCTCCAGCCGCGGGGCGTAGTGGTCCCGCAGCCGCGGCCGCATCAGCTTGCGGATGTCCGACAGCAGCCCGTTCTCGGTGCTGAACGGCTCGGTCTCGATCAGGAAGTCGCGCGGGATCTCGTACGAGTTCAGCCCGGCTTCCTTGGCGATCTGGCCCAGGGAGGCGGCGATGTCGGGCTTGGACGCGCCGTCGGCCGGCACGACCACGGCGAGCAGGTAGGCCCGCTCGCTGCTGCCGTACACGTAGATCTGGTTGATCAGCGGGCTGGCCGCGTACAGGGCCTCCAGCTTGGACACGGCCACGAACTCGCCCTGCGACAGCTTGAGCACGTTCTTGCGGCGGTCCACGTACACCAGGTGGTCCGGCTCGATCTCGGCCATGATGTCGCCGGTGTGGTAATAGCCGTCGGCGTCGAACAGCTCGGCGGTGACGTCGGGCCGCTTGTAGTAGCCGGGGATGATCGTCTCGGTGCGCAGCAGCAGCTCGCCGCGCGGGTGCGGGCTGTCGGTCTTGAAGTAGCCCAGCTCCGGCACGTCGTCCAGCTTGTAGTCGAGCACCGGCGGGCGGGCGACCCGGCCGTCGATCATGATGGCGCCGGCCTCGGTGGAGCCGAAGCCGTCACGCAGCGGGAAGCCCAGGCATTCGGTGATGAATGCGGCGACCTCGGCCGACAGCGGCGCCGAGCCGGTCACGGCCCACACCAGCCGGCCGCCGAGGAACGTCTCCCGCAGCGTGGCCGGGTCCTCGCCCTTGTGCCGCTGGTACAGCATGTCGCACACCCGCGGCACGATCATCAGCTCGGCCGGGCGGACCAGGTCGATGTCCTCGAACAGGGTGGACTGGTCGCTGCTGGCGGTGAAGTAGCTGGTGCCGCCGGTGGCCAGGTTCCGGACCAGCATCGCGCGCCCGGCGGCGTGGCTGAGCGGCATGAAGCTCAGGCCCACGCTGGGGTGCTCGGCGGCCTCCGGGAACCAGCCGCGCCACAGGTTGCCGACCAGGCGGGACGGGTACATTGCGCCCTTGGGTGCACCGGTGCTGCCGGAGGTGTAGATCAGCAGGGCGAGTTCGTCGGGCTCCCACTCGTGCGCCGGCTGGGCCGGCAGCGCGCGGCCGCGGGCGATCACGTCGGTCAGCGAGTCGAGCACGACCGGGCGGCCGGACTCGGCCAGTCGCTGCTGGGCCGCCTCGAACTTCTCCCGCTCGTCGTCGGCCTCGGGGTGGTAGTCGAACACGACGACCCGGCGCAGCGACGCGGCCTCGGCCGTCGTCTCGACGGCCAGGTCGAGCAGGTCGATGCTGGTGGCGACGATCAGCGGCTCGGTCTCGGCCACGATCGGCGCGAGGTGGGCGGCCGTGGCGCTGTTCTGCAGCGGCACGGCCACCGCGCCGGCGCGCACGCAGGCCAGGTCGACGATCGCGTAGTCGCTGCTGGTGAAACCCAATGTGCAGACAACGTCGCCGGGCTGGAGCGGGTGCTCGCCGTGCTGACACCAGTCAGCGGCGATGGCGGCGGTGCGGTCCTGCACCTCGCGGTAGGCGATGGTGTCGAAACGCGGCAGCAGTCGCAGCGTGGTGCGCCCGGTGGCCGGGTCGGTCACGGGCTCGGTGGCCCGCTCACCCAGGGCCGGCCGGTCCGCGTAGGCGGTCAACGCCAGCTCGATCTGCCGGTGGAGGGGAGTGTCCGGATCCCGGATCACCGCCGTGACGGCCTGGTCCGGCATCGCGTCCCGAAGCTGGTGGTCGGTGGCCAGCAGGTGAGCCAGCCGCCGATCCCTGTCACTCTGCGCACCGGTCGAGGACGACCGATCTTCCCCAGATAGTTGCATTCTCTAACTATCTACCCCTGGGTGGCGGCTGGTCTACCCAGCGCTATTGTGAGGCGCGACTCATTGTGGCCAATTATGCACTACTGGTAACCTTTTCCGCTTTTTGTGAGTCCTACTCGGAAATCGGGCATACCGGTATCAGTGGCGCTTTTCCGCCCGTAGCACAGTGTCCCGGACGTGGTGACTGCCCGGCGGCGGGGGTGTGGTGCGCAGCCGTGTCTCGTCGACCAGCACCTTCCACTCGTCACCCAGTGTCGCGGCGATCTCGGACGGCCAGTGATAGTCGTCCCGGTCGAACTCCGCCGGGAGATCGGCCGGGTCGTGGCCGACGACCAGCAGTGTGCCGCCCGGTGCGACCGCCGCCAGCAGGCCGTGCACGCTGGAATTCTCCTTGGTGAGCGGGAAGTACTGCACCGACACCAGGTCGAACGCGCGCGCGGGCGGGGGCGTGACGGCCAGGTCGGCATGTGTCCAACTCACCCGATCGCCGGCGTTCAGTTTGGCCGCGCGGTCCAGCGCCGTCCGGGAGATGTCCACGGCCGTGACCATCCATCCCCGGCTGGCCAGCCAGTGCGCGTCGGCCCCCTCGCCGCAGCCCACGTCGAGGGCCTGTCCCGGCGTCATGCCGGCCACTTCCGTCACCAGCACGCCGTTGGGATTGCCGCTGAAAAGCTGGTCCCGGCTGCCGTACAGCTCGTCCCAGTACCGTTGATCCATGCCGGTCAACCTGCATGACGCCCGGCGACGGTGACAAAGCTCTTTGCCGAAACCGCAACACCGCAGGCGATCGCTATGATCGACGGAACGATCAAACGATCAGCGAGGCGGGGGCATGCGGGAATCGGGCGAGGACCGGCGGCGGCGCATCCAGTCGGCGGTCGACGAGCGGGGCGAGGCCCGGGTCACCGATCTGGCCGCCGAGCTGGCGGTGTCGGTGGTGACCGTGCGCCGGGACGTGGAGGAGCTGGCGCTGGCCGGCCGACTCGACCGGGGCCACGGAGTGGCCCGCTCCAAGGTTGCCGCGCAGCCTCGGCCGCCGGCCCGGGGCAAGGACGTGGCGCTGGTGATCCCGGAACGGCACGCCTATCTGGACGAGGCGGTGAACGGGGCCCGCGCGGCGCTGGCTGCCGCTGGCCTGCGGGCAGTGCTGCACATCGCGCCGCGAGTGGCTGGTGCCGAGCAACCCATCGCGGAGCGCGCCGTGGCCGACGGCGTCTGTGGCCTGCTGATCGCTCCCCGCTGGCGGACGCGGGAGGCGGAGGAGGCCGACTACGAGTGGCTGGCCGGGCTGGCCGTGCCAGTGGTGATGATGGAGCGCCGCCCGCGCCCGGGAAGTGTGCTCTATGCGGCGGACTCGGCCAGCACGGACCACTGGTACGGCATGCACCTGGCGATCGATCACCTCGTCGGGCTGGGGCACCGGCGGATCGTGCTCGCCGCCCGCGACGACAGTCCGACGGCGCGCACGCTGCGGTCGGCGTTCGAGGAGATCGTCATGGCCCGGCTGGAAGTCGACGAGTGGGCGGTGACGCTGAGCGCGCCGGACGCGTGCGCCGACCCGAATGACCCGGAGCCCTCGCTGCCGGTGGTCGAGCTGATCGGGGCCGTGGGCGCGACCGCGGCGGTGATGCACAGCGATGTGGACGCGTTGATGCTGGTCCAGCAGCTGGACGAGGCCGGGATCAGGGTGCCGGAAGACTGCTCGGTGGTGGCCTACGACGACGTGGTCGCGCCCATGGGCAGCACGCCACTGACCGCGGTCGCGCCGCCGAAGGACGAGGTCGGCCGGGCGGCGGCGGAGCTGTTGCTGGCCCGGCTGGCCGGCCGCGAGCGGCGGCCCCGGCACGTGACCGTGCTGCCCGAGCTGAAGATCCGGCGGTCAACTCTGATCGTTTGATCGAATCATCGCGATGGATTGACCGTTAATCGCTCATCCGCACATACTCGGCCCGTGCGCAGACCACGAACCGCCCTCGCCATGGCGCCGGCCGCCGCTGCGGCCGTGCTCGACGAGCCGGCCCTCGCCGCGTTGCGCCGGGTCTGCGAGCTGGCGCCCGGGCCGGCACTGGACGACCTGACCACGCGGCAGGCCCGGCATGTCCTGCGGGACGTCGAGTTACTGGTCACCGGCTGGGGCTGCCCGCCACTGGACGCCGCAGTGCTGGCCGCGGCCCCGAACCTGCGCGCGGTGGTGCACACGGGAGGCTCCGTGCGGGGCCACATCACCGAGGAGTGCTGGGCGCGGGGCATCGAGGTCGCTTCCGCCGCCGCGGCGAACGCGCTGCCGGTCGCGGAGTACACCGTGGCGATGATTCTGTTGAGCGGCAAGCGGATTCTCGAACGGGCCCGGGACTACCGGACGGCCCGCCACGAGGGCGACTGGCTTGCGGTACCGGCGGGCGTGGGCAACTTCGACCGCACGGTGGGCATCCTGTCGGCCTCGATGATCGGGCGGCGCGTCATCGAGTTGTTGTGGCAGCACAGTTTCCGGATCCTGTTGCACGACCCGTACGTGACGGCGGCGCAGGCAGCGGACCTCGGCGCGGAGCTGGTCGGCCTGGCCGACCTGTTCGCGCGCAGTGACGTGGTCAGCGTGCACACGCCGCTGCTGCCGGCGACCCGGGGTTTGGTCGGGCGAGAACTCATCGACTCGATGCGGCCCGACGCCGTGCTGATCAACACCGCTCGCGGTGCGATCCTCGACCACGACGCGCTGGCCGAGGCCACCGCGGCCGGCCGGATCCGCGCGGTGCTCGACGTCACCGAGCCCGAACCGCTGCCAGCCGACCACCCCCTGTGGGACCACGACAACGTGCTGATCACGCCCCACCTCGCCGGCTCACAGGGCACCGAGTGGCGTCGCCTGGCCAATGCCGCGGTGGCGGAGGTCGCGCGGTGGGCGGCGGGCCGGGGATTCGCGCATTCCGTGCCGCGCGAGGGTCTGGGCCGTATCGCATGACCACGGAAGACCGGCGACTGAACCCCCACACCGGCTACACGCGCCGGCACTGGGAGGCGATCGCCGACGGGCTGGTCGAGGCGGCGTGGCGGTGGGCGAGCCCACGTGGGGCGCGGCTCGACCTGCCGGGGCCGCCGTCGTCGAACGGGGCCCGCTCGGACGGGCTCGAAGGCTATGCCCGGACCTTCCTCGCCGCCGCGTTCCGCATCGCCGGAGCTGGTGGCGACGACCCGCACGACTGGCTTCCCCGTTACGCCGAAGGCCTCCGGGCCGGCACCCGCGCCCCCGGTCGGGACGATGCCGACTCGTGGCCGACGATCCTCGATCACGACGTGGCCGGCCAGCCGATGGTCGAGTCCGCGTCGGTGGCCATCGGGCTGCGGCTGACCCGGCCCTGGCTGTGGGACCGGCTGGACGAGCCGGCCCAGGACCGCGTCGAGAACTGGCTGCGCGGGGCGCTGCGGCACGTGGCGTCGCCGAACAACTGGTACCTGTTTCCGTTCACGGTGGCGGGTTTCCTGGAATCGGTCGGCCGTGGCGACGGCGAGACGGCACGGGCCCGCACTCGCGCCCTGGAACTGCTCGACGCCTGGTATCGAGGTGACGGCTGGTATTCGGACGGCGACGGCCGGGCCTTCGACCACTACAACGGCTGGGCACTGCACCTGTACCCGGTGCTCGACGCGCATCTGACCGGCAAGCACGACGTGCACGGGGACCGGTTGCGCCGGCATCTCGCGGATCTGTCGTTGATGTTCGGTGGCGACGGCGCGCCGTTGCACTTCGGCCGCTCACTGACTTATCGGTTCGCCGCCGCGTCGGCGATCGGCCTCGGCGCGGTCACCGGCGACACGCCGCTCGCGCCCGGGGTTTCCCGTCGGCTGCTGAGCGGGGCGCTGCGGCACTTCGTCGACCGAGGGGCCTTCTCCCCGGACGGCTTGCTCAGTATCGGCTGGCACGGGCCGCATCGGCCGACCGCGCAGCACTACTCCGGCCCTGGATCGCCGTACTGGGCGTCGAAGGCGTTCGTGTGCCTGCTCGCACCGCCTGACCATCCGTTGTGGACGGACCCGGAACTGCCGGCCCCAGTGGAGGAAGAGGACCGGGTGGTCGCACTGCCGGCTCCGGGCCTGCTGCTCCAGTCCACTGTGGCGGATGGAATCGTTCGTCTGCACAACCATGGCAGCGACCACGTGCGCCCAGAGGAAGGCGAGGGGGCGGCCGGCGACGATCCGCACTACGGCCGGCTGGCGTACTCCACCCACACCGGGCCGACAGCGGTCGGCAACCCCGCCGACAACCACCTGGACGTCATCGTGGACGGAGTTCGCAGCGTCCGGCGGCGGATCCATCCGCTGGGCACCGGGCCGGACTGGGCCGCGTCCTGGCATCGGCCGGTGTTCGTGTCGGGTTCGCCGATGCGTCCGGGCCTGCGGGTCGAGTCGATGACGTTGGCGCGCGGACCGTGGGAGCTCCGCGCGCACCGGATCGTCGCCGCGCCCTGCGGCAGCCGGGTCTCGCTCACCGGGTGGGCGGTTGGTCTTGAGGCGACCTCCGAGCTGTTTCCCTTGCACGGTTGGGAGACACCGGATGAGGTGAGGGCCCCGCACGGGACCGCGTACACCCGCTGGGCCGTGATGCCCCGGCTCACGGCCGACGCGGAGGGGACCTGTCTGTTCGCCGCGCTGGCCCTGCTCACCGCCGATCTGGCGCCGCCGTCGCCGCCGGTCGTCGAGGTCCCCGAAGGGGACCGGATCATCGTGCACTGGAGGGACGGCAGCCACACCCGGATCAGCTTCGAACCTTTGGTGGTGACGCACTCGTGAGACGTGCCCTGCTGCTCGTGACCGCTGCCCTCGTCGTCGGGCTCGCGCCCCCGGCACACGCTGACGCCTATGAACGCGTGCTCAACGGCTCCTTCGCCGCCGGCAAGACGCCGTGGTGGAGCAGTGGTAGCACACCGTCCCAGGTGGACGGCGGACGACTCTGTGCGAACGTGCCGGCCGGCACGGTCAACCCGTGGGACTCGATGATCGGCGAGAACGACATCCCGCTGGAAACCGGCCAGCCTTACACCCTGCGCTTCACCGCCGCCGCGACCGCGAACGTCACCATCCGGGCCGGCCTGGCGCTGGCCACACCGCCGAACACGTCGATGTTCACCAAGACCGCCTCGGTGACCACCACCCCGAAGACGTTCACCCTCACCGGAACGGCGACCATCGCGACGCTGAGCGGCCAGCTGGGCTTCCAACTCGGCGGCAATGGCGGTGCGTACACGTTCTGCCTGGACGACGTGTCGCTGACCGGTGGCGTGATCCCGCCCGGCGGCGGTCACGACTACGGTTCCCCGGTTCGGGTCAACCAGCTCGGCTATCTGCCGGACGGGCCCAAGCAGGCGTCCATTGTGGACTCTTCGAGCAAACCGCTGGCCTGGCAGCTCAAGGACTCCGCTGGCCGGGCGGTCGACAGTGGCCGGACCCGGGTCTCCGGCGACGACGCCATGTCCGGGGACCACGTGCACATCGCCGACTTCTCCGGGTTCCGTCGCGCCGGCAAGGGCTACACCCTGGCCGTCGGGTCGGCGGTCAGCCAACCGTTCGACATCGCCGGCGATCTCTACGACTCGCTGCGCCGCGACTCGCTGGAGTACTTCTACTACAACCGAAGCGGCACACCGATCGAAGCCCAGTACGTCGGTGACGCCTACGCCCGGCCGGCCGGGCATGTCGGCGTGGTGCCGAACAAGGGCGACGTCAGCGTGCCATGCCTGCCCGGAACCTGCGACTACAGCCTCGATGTCGCCGGCGGCTGGTACGACGCGGGGGACCAGGGCAAGTACGTCGTCAACGGCGGCATCGCGGCGTGGCAGCTGATGGACGCGTACGAACGGTCGCTGGACACCGGGGACCGCGCCGGCCTGAAGGACGGACTGCTGGCGATTCCGGAGAACCGCAACGGCATCCCCGACGTCCTCGACGAGTCCCGGTGGGAGATGCAGTTCCTGCTGAGCATGCAGGTGCCGGCCGGCCAGCCGCTGGCCGGCATGGCCCACCACAAGATCCATGACCTGGCGTGGACGCCGCTGCCGACACAGCCCCAGAACGACCCCCAGCCGCGCTACCTGCACCCGCCGTCAACGGCCGCCACGCTCAACCTCGCCGCGGCCGCGGCCCAGTGCGCACGCGTGTGGGCCCGCTGGGACAAGGCTTTCTCCCAACAGTGCCTGGCCGCCGCACGCACGGCCTGGCAGGCCGCGCTGGCCCACCCGGCGATCTACGCCCCGGCCGACGACAGCGTCGGCGGCGGCGCCTACGACGACACGAACGTCAGCGACGAGTTCTCCTGGGCGGCGGCCGAGCTGTACGCCACCACTGGTGACAAGCAGTACCTGGCCCAAGTGACCGGCAAGATCACCTCCGACGGTTTCTCCTGGCGGGACACGGGTGCGCTGACCGACCTGACGATCGTGCGGGTGCCGTGGCGGTTCCCGCCGGCTCACGTCGCCGCTGCCCGCGCCCGGGTGCTCAAGGTCGCCGACGGCTACGTCCGCGACCTGAAGTCCCAGGGCTACCCCAACCCGTACCTGCCCACGGACGGTCAGTACGTGTGGGGTTCCAACAGCGCCACCACCAACAACGCGCTGGTCATCGCCACTGCCTATGACCTGACCCACCGACCGGCCTACCGCGACGCCGTGCTGGAGTCGATGGACTACCTGTTGGGGCGCAACGCCTTGAACCAGTCCTTCGTCGCCGGCTACGGCGAGTGGGCCAGCCACAACGAGCACACCCGGATCTTCGCCCACGAGCTGGATCCCAAGCTGCCCGGCCCGCCCGCCGGCGCGCTGGCCGGCGGCCCCAACTCCGGTCTGCAGGATCCGGTGGCCCAGCAGAACCTGCCCGGCTGCCGGCCGGCGAAGTGCTACGTCGACGAGATCGACTCGTACTCCACCAACGAGATGGCCATCAACTGGAACTCCTCGCTGGCCTGGCTGGCCGGCTTCGCGGATTCCCTGCGACCGTAACGGAAAGGAGGTCCACAATGAGGTGGACCGCCGCTCTGCTCCTGCTGATTGCGTTAGCCGTCCCGGTCAACGCGGCCACCATCGGCTTCTACGTCAACCCCGACTCGGCCCCGGCGGTGTGGGTTCGCAACAACCCCAACGATTCCCGGGCCGCCGCCATCCAGTCCGCCATCGCCGGCAAGCCGATCGCCCGCTGGTTCGGCGCTGATCCGAACATCGGGACCACCGTCGGCAGCTACGTCGGCGCGGCGGCCAGCCACAACCAGCTGCCGGTGGTGGTGGCGTACAACATTCCCAAACGGGACATCTGTGCCGGCGAATCCAGCGGCGGTGCCAGCGGTGTCGGTGACTACGAGACCTGGATCGCCGGCTTCGCCGCGGGTGTCGGCAGCAAGGCAGCGGCTGTGGTGATCGAGCCCGACGCGCTGGCCGGCATCAGCTGCATGACCTCGTCCTCGGACATCTCCGACCGGCTGACCGAGCTCAGCTTCGCCACCCAGATGTTCCAGCAGAAGGCCCCCAACGCCCAGGTCTACCTGGACGCCGGC
This sequence comes from Kutzneria sp. CA-103260, assembly GCF_018263855.1. Classification (GTDB taxonomy): domain Bacteria; phylum Actinomycetota; class Actinomycetes; order Mycobacteriales; family Pseudonocardiaceae; genus Kutzneria. The sequence continues at coordinate 1,527,722 of NZ_CP073318.1, forward strand.
CATGCCGGCTGGATCGACGCCTCGACCATGGCCAGCCGGCTGAACTCGGCCGGCATCCACAACATCCGGGGGTTCGCGCTGAACGTGTCCAACTTCCAGACCACCAGCGCCTCGATCAGCTACGCCAACTCCGTCAACGCGGCCCTCGGCTACAGCCCGAAGTTCGTGATCGACACCAGCCGCAACGGCAACGGCTCCAACGGCGAGTGGTGCAACCCCGCCGGACGCAAGCTCGGCACACCGCCGCAGACCGGCGGCGGCGCGGACATGCTGCTGTGGGTCAAGACTCCCGGCGTGTCCGACGGTCAGTGCGGCGTCGCGCCGTCGACACCGGCCGGGCAGTTCAACCCCGACCTGGCCGTCCGGCTGATCAACGGCACGTGATGGGTCGCCTAGAAGGGAAAGTCGTAGGGTGAGGGTATGGAACCCTTTGTGCCGCGCGCCACCGACGAGGAACTGGCGGATCTCCAGGCCCGGTTGCGGGCCACGCGGTGGCCGGACGCGCCGGAGGACGCGGGGTGGTCCCTGGGCGTGGACGTGGACTACCTCCGGGACCTGGTCGAGTACTGGGCCGACGGGTTCGACTGGCGGGCCCAGGAAGCGAGGCTGGCTAGGTTCCCGCGATTCCGGTCCGATGGGATCCATTTCGTGCATGCCAAGGCCAAGGAGCCGGCGCTGCCAGTGGTGCTGTGCCACGGCTGGCCGGACTCGTTCTGGCGGTACGAGAAGGTGATCGGGCTGTTGACGAACCCGGAGGACCCGGCCGACGCCTTCCACGTGGTGGTGCCGGACATGCCGGGCTACGGGTACTCGGACCGGCCGGCTCAACCGCTGAACTCCATCGAGGTGGCGGGCATGTGGGCGCGGCTGATGAGGGAGCTGGGCTACGAGCGGTTCGGGGCAGCCGGCGGCGACATCGGCAGCCACGTGAGCCGGTACCTGGGGCTGGACCACCCGGAGCGGGTGGTGGCGGTGCACCGGACGGACGGCGGCATTCCGGTCTACACGGGCGATCCGGCCGAGCTGACCCAGGAAGAACGGGACTGGATGCAGGGCGCGGCGGCCTGGGGTGCGACCGAGGGCGCGTACGCGGCGATGCACCGGACGAAGCCGCAGACGGCGGCGGTGGGCCTGACCGACTCGCCGGCCGGGCTGGCCGCCTGGATCGTGGAGAAGCTGCGCTCCTGGAGCGACGACTTCGACCGGAGCTACACCAGGGACGAGATCCTCACCAACGTGATGATCTACTGGCTGACCGGCACCATCGGCTCCTCGATGCGGATGTACCACGTCAACGGCAAGATTCCGCCGGCCCAGCACATGCGGCGGGTCGAGGTGCCGTCGGGCTTCTCGCTGTTCCCGGGGGACCTGCTCACGCCGCCGAAGGCCTGGCTGGAACGCACGGCCAATCTGGTCCACCTCAGGGAAATGCCGCGCGGCGGGCACTTCCCGTCGTTCGAGGAGCCGGAGCTGTACGCGGCCGAGTTGCGTGAGTTCTTCCGGCCCTACCGCGCGACTGGGTTGCACAACTAGACTTAGCTGGTCTACGGTCGATTCCATGCAGATCGGCGTAGCGACATTCATCACCGACGAGGGCATCGGCCCGGCGGACCTGGGCCGTGCCCTGGAGGAGCGGGGGTTCGACTCGCTGTTCGTCGCCGAGCACTCGCACATCCCGGCCAGCCGCGAGACGCCGTACCCGGCCGGCGGCGACCTGCCCCGGATCTACTACCGCACATTGGATCCATTCGTCGCGCTGACGGCGGCCGCGGTGGTGACGACCCGGCTCCAGGTGGCCACCGGCGTCGCGCTGGCGATCCAGCGGGACGTGATCCACACGGCCAAGGAGGTCGCCAGCCTCGACCTGGTGTCTGGCGGGCGCTTCCTGTTCGGTGTCGGCGCGGGCTGGAACATCGAGGAGATGCGCGACCACGGCACGGATCCAGCCACCCGTGGCCGGCGGCTGGACGAGACCCTGGTGGCGCTGAAGCGGATCTGGGCGGACGAGAAGGCCGAGTTCCACGGCGAGCACATCGACTTCGAGCCGATGTTCGCCTGGCCCAAGCCGGCGCCGCGGACGCCGATCTACATCGGTGGCGGCAGCAAGGCGGCGCTGCGCCGGGTGGTGGAGCACGGTGACGGCTGGCTGGCGTTGGCCGTGCCGCCGAAGGTGATCAGCCAGACCCGGCAGCACTTCGATGACCAGGGTCGGGGCGACGCCAAGATCGCGTTCTTCGGCTGCCCGCCCAAGGCCGAGGCGATCGCCGGCTACCAGGAGGCCGGCGTCGACCACCTCACTCTGATGCTGCCGACCCTGCCCAAGGACGAGACGCTGTCCACTTTGGACGAGTTCGCCCAGCTGGCGGCCAAGTTCACAGCGTAGCCAGGAAATCTGCCAGCCGCTGGGCCAGCAGGTCGGGCGCCTCGACCGGAATGGCGTGCCCGACGCCGTCGAGGACATCGACGGGCCGGCCCAGTGACCGCAGATAGTCCAGCGACACCAGCTGATCCTCGCCGCCGTGCAACACCAGCAACGGCTTCGTCAACGAGGCCACCACCTCGACCTCGTTGACGAACCGGCCCTCGCCGACGCTGGCGGCCAGCCCGGAGCGGGCGGCGGGGTCGGTGGCCAGGATGTCCGGCACGAACACGTCCGGCGACACCGCCGAGCCGGGAGCGAGCATCGCGTTGGCGTAGGCGATGGCGTCGTCGGTGCTCACCTCGCCCTGGAAGCCGACGTTGAAGGCCGGGTTGGGCAGGAAGGCCTCGGCCAGCGAGGCGGCGGTGGCGATCGGCGGCGTCCCGAAGATCACGAACCCGGCGGCGTGGTCCAGCGACCGGGCCGCGTGCAACACCGCGTGCCCGCCGAGGCTCCAGCCGACCACCACAGCGTCCTTCGGCACGAAGTCGGCCAGCGCCGAGGCGTAGACCGGCAGCGAGTAGCCGGCCACCCGGGGCGACGCCCCGTGACCGGGCAGATCGACGGCCAGGCACCGAAAGCGCGAGCCGAACGGCCCGTCGAGCACGCCCTGCCAGACCGCCGATGACGAGGAGTTGCCGTGCACCAGCACGACGGTCCGGCCGGTGCCGGCGCTGCTGCGGTACGCGAGTTCGAAGCCCATGGCCGCAGCCTAAGCCGCGGACACGGTGATCAGTCGGCCAGGTGCGCGCCGAGACGGCCCAACACGGCCCGAATGTCCGGCCGGCGGGCCGAGCCCATCCGGGTCAGGGCGTAGACCTTGCGGGTCACCGGCGCGGCCAGCGGGTGCAGACTGATCGGGCCGTGCCCGTCGGGGATGGCCATCCGCGGCACGAGCGCGACGCCCGCGTCGGTGGCCACCAGGGCGATGAGCACGCTGAAATCGGACGCCTCGGCCACGATGTCCGGCACGAAGCCGGCCGCGCCGCAGGCCCGTTGGATCATCTCGTTGCAGGAGAACTCCTTGGACGGCGCGAGCCAGGTGTCCTCGGCGAACCGGGCCAGTCGGACCTTCTGCCCCGGCGCGAGACCTCGCCGTGCCGCGGCCCCGGCCGACAGCGCGAACAGCACCGGCTCCTCGAGGATGTCGTGCACCTCGCAGTTGGCCGGCGTCGGCCGGGGGAGCAGTGTGTAGCTGTGCACGATGGCGATGTCGGCCTCCTCATGCAGCAACGCCGTCGCCGCATCCGGCTCGCCCTCGACCAGTCGCAGCGAGACGCCGGGCACATCTGTCCACATTGGAGCGACGAGAGCTCGGGCGGCGGTGGGGAAGGCGGCGAGGCGGACAGTGCCGGTGCCGCTGGCCTTCAACGCGGCGAGCGCGGACTCCGCGGCGTTGAGGTCGCCGAAGATGATGTCAGCGTGCGAGACGAGCAGCCGCCCGGCCGCCGTCAGCACGACGTTGCGGCCGCGCTTCTCCAGCAGCGGCACGCCGGCCTCGCGCTCCAGCACAGCCAGCTGCTGCGACACCGCGGGCCCGGTGAGCTGCATCGCGTCGGCGGTGGCGGCCACCGTGCCCTGCTGGGCGAACTCGTGCAGCAACTTCAGCCGACGCACGTCAATCATAAAACAACACTAACTGATCGGAGTGGAAAGTCTAAATGGACCTAATTGATTGACCGCTCCAGACTGGGGTCATGAAAGCCCCGTTGGCCATAACCGCCACCGTTGTCCTGTGGGCGTCGGCCTTCCCGGCGGTCCGCGTCGGCCTCGATGGATACGGGCCGTTCGGCCTGTCCATCCTGCGTCTCGCTGTCGCTTCCGTCGCCCTGCTGGCGGCCGCGCCGCTGCTGGGGGTGCGCTTGCCGGCGCGAAAAGACCTGCCGTTGATCGCGTTGTGCGGGCTCAGCGGCATGGCCGCCTACCAGCTGCTGTTGAACTGGGGCGAGGTGCACGTGCCCGCCGGCACGGCCAGCCTGCTGGTGGCGACCGCGCCGGTGTTCAGTGCCGGCCTGGCCGCGATCTGGCTGGGGGAGCGCCTGACCGGCCGCAAGATCGTCGGCAGCGTCGTGGCGCTGGCCGGCTCCGCGCTGATCGCCGTCTCCGGCGGCACCGTGCAGTACGCCGACGCGGCCTGGGTGCTGCTGGCCGCCGCGGCCGTGCAGGGGGTCTACCACTTCGCCACGAAACCGTTGCTGCGCAAGTACTCCGGGCTCGAAGTGGCCTGCTACGCGATATGGGCCGGCACGATCTTCTCCCTGCCGCTGGCCCCCGACGCGGTGCGGGGCCTCGCCCACGCACCGCTCGGGTCCACCCTGGCGGTCCTGTTCCTGGCCCTGCTGCCCTCGGCCGTCGGCTTCGTGCTGTGGGGCTACGGCGTCGCCCGCTACAGCGTCACCGTGGCCACGGCCGCCCTCTATCTGGTGCCGGTCGTGGCCATCGCGGTGTCCTACGTCTGGCTGGGCGAAGTGCCGCGGCCGATCGAACTGATCGGCGGCGCGGTCAGCATCGCCGGGGTGGTGCTGATCAGCGTGCGAAAGGATCAGGCCACGTCGGCGACGATCGAGTCGCCGCCGGGCGGCACCGAGCCGCGGGGCAGGCCGCGGCCGGCGAAGAAGGAACGGCAGCTGCGGTAGACGATCGCCATCAGCGGCACGCCGACGGCGATGGCCAGCACGCCGATCACCGCGACGCCGCCGATGCCGAAGACGGTGGTCTCGCCGCTGTCCGGCTGGGCGTAGTAGATCACCGCGGCCACCAGGACCAGCGCGAAGAACAGGCCGCCGAGCAGGGGCAGCAGGCCGCGCATGACGAAGTTGCGGGCGCTGGACAGCAGGGTCTTGCGGAAGATCCACACGCAGGCCAGCGAGGTCATCGCGTACTCGACGCCGATGGTCAGCCCGACGGCGCTCACCGAGTCGGACAGCACGTCCGTGCTGACCAGCGACAGCACGACGTAGATGACGAACGAGACGATGCCGAAGGCCCAGGTGGACACGGTCGGCGTGAGGTAGCGGGGGTGCACCTTGCCGAACACCGACGGCAGCGCGCCGTGCACGGCCATCGACAGCGTGGTGCGGGCGCACGGCATGATCGTGGCCTGGCTGCTGGCGGCCGCGCTGGTCAGCACCGAGACGATCAGCAGCACCCCCATGACCTTGCCGAAGGTGCCGTCGCCGAACACAGCGCCGCCCAGTCCAGCCAGCACGTCGTCGGAGTTGTCGGAATTGCCCAGTCCGATGCCGTCCTTGCCGATGCCGGCGAAGGCCAGCGCGGCGATCGTGACGACGACGTAGTTCAGCACCAGCAGCACCGTCGAGATCACGGCCGCTTTGCCCGGGCTGCGGCGGGGATCGGCGGACTCCTCGTTCACCGACACCGAGCTGTCCCAGCCCCAGTACAGGAACACGGCCGGCAGCGTGGCCGCGACGAACGCGCCGAGGCCGATGCCGGACGGCCACAGCCAGCTCCAGTCCGGAGTGGACGCCTGCGGGCCGGCGGTGCCGGCGAACACCCGCCACAGCGCGACCACCGAGAAGACCACGAGCACCGCGAGCTCGACGGCCAGCAGCGCCCACTGCATCCGGGCCGAGACCTCGATGCCCCGGAAGCAGATCCAGCACAGCAGCACCAGCCAGGCCAGACCGACCGCCATCACGGCGAACTTGTTGTCGGCCAACGAGTCCAGGCCGAACAGCAGCAGCGTGTACTTGCCGGAGATGGCGGACTGGCTGGTCATGGCCAGCAGCTGGGCGATGGTCACCACCCAGCCGGACATCCAGCCCACCTTGCTGCCGAAGGCCCGGGTGGCCCAGGTGAAGTTGGTGCCGCAGTCCGGCTCGGCCGAGTTCAGCTCACGAAAGGCCAGCGCCACGAACAGCACCGGCACGAACGCGAACAACACGAACCAGGCCGCCTGGAAGCCGGTGCCGGCGATCACCAGCAGGCCCAGCGTGGCCGCGATGGAGTAGGCCGGAGCCGTCGACGCGGTGCCGATCACCACCGAGGACACCATGCTCAGAGCGCCCCGGCGCAGGCCCTTGCTCTCGGCGGAAGGGGGGATCGCGTGCGCGACGACTTCGGTCATGTGAACCTCCGGGACGATGGTGAGCGGGATTCCGGATTCACGACCGTTGTAGTCGGCACTCCGGGCCGAGGAAGAAAGATACGTCAACCAGGACGGGCCGTGCGAGCAGCGCTGGTGATCGTCGACACGTAACGCGGGAACTCCGGGGGCTTGCCGGGTAACGGCATGATGGCCGGGTGGACTACGACGAGTACCGGCGATTCGACGCGGTGGGCCTGGCCGAGCTGGTGGCCCGGAGCGAGGTGTCGGCGGCGGAGCTGCTGGAGGTGGCGATCGGGCGGGCCGAACAGGTCAATCCCCGCCTGAACGCGATCGCCCGGCCGATGCACGACATCGCCCGCGAGCGGGCCAAGTCCGAGCTGTCGGGGCCGTTCGCCGGGGTGCCGTTCCTGATCAAGGACCTCGGCCAGGACTACCAGGGCCTGCCGACGGGCGGGGGATCGCGGTCGCTACGCGGGCACCGGGCGGCGGAGCACAGTGTGGTGGTGCGGCGCTGGCTGGACGCGGGGCTGGTGGTCTTCGGCAAGACGACGACGCCGGAGTTCGGCACGAAGGCCGTGACGGAGTCCGTGGCCACGGGCGCGACCCGAAACCCGTGGCATCTGGACCACACGCCGGGCGGATCCTCGGGCGGCACGGCCGCGGCGGTGGCAGCCGGCGTCGTGCCGGTGGCGGGGGCCAGCGACGGCGGCGGCTCGATCCGCATCCCGGCAGCGTGCTGCGGCCTGTTCGGGCTCAAGCCGGGGCGGGGCGTGGTGCCGGCCGGTCCGCTGGCGGCGGAGTCGTTCCACGGCGCGGCCACCGACGGCGTCATCTCCCGGACGGTCCGCGACACCGCCGCGATGTTGGACGTCCTGACGGCCACTCGCGACCTCGGCGGCCCGTACCTGTCGGCGCGGCCCGACGACTCCTATCGCAACCTGGCCGCCCGCGAGCCCGGCAAACTCCGGATCGGCTTCACCACCAAGTCTCCGATCGGCGCGCCGGTGGACGCCGAGGCGGTGGCCGCGGTGGAACACGCGGCCAAGGTGTTGGCCGAGCTGGGCCACGAGGTGGAGCCGGCCGAGCCGGCCATCGACGGGAACCGTCTCGCCCAGGACTTCCTCGGCGCCTGGTGCGCCAACGCCGCCTTCGTCATGGCCCGGATCGGCGGCCCGAAGTCGGGCTTCGAGCTCGACACCCGCCTGCTCGGCGCGGCGGCGTGGGGCACGCGCGCCCCCGAGCACGTCGCGACCCTCGCCCGGTGGAACGAGTACAGCCGGGCGCTGGCCGCCTTCCACGAGCGCTACGACCTGCTGCTCACGCCCACGCTGGCTCGGCCGCCGGTGCGTGTCGGCGAGCTCGCCACTCCGCCGGCCGTGCGGATTCTGGGCGAGATCCTGTTGAGCCTCAACATGGTCGGCACCTTCAGCCGGACGAAGGCGTGGCGTGACCAGATCGTCGCCAACCTCGGGCCGGTTCCGTTCACCCAGCTGGCCAATATCACCGGCCGCCCGGCCATGTCGGTGCCGCTGCACCACACCGCGAAGGGCCTCCCGCTGGGCGTGCAGTTCGTCGGCGGCCTCGGGACCGAACCGACCCTGCTGGCCCTCGCAAGCCAGCTGGAGGCCCATCAGCCCTGGGCCGATCGGCGGCCGACGGCAGTGTGAGTGGTCCGACGAGCACGCCTCAGGACGGCGCATGAGTATGCTCCGCCGCGTGCCGGCAGCCTCATCGATCAAGGTGGAACTACTCGGCCCGGTCCGCGCCTGGTCGGACCGTGGCGAGGTCCCGCTGGGGCCACCGCGGCAGCGGGCGCTGTTCGCGATCCTGGCGGCCAGCGTCGACACGGTGGTGTCCCGCGGCGAGCTGATCGACGGCATCTGGGGCGAGGACCCGCCGGCCAGCGCCGAGGGCAGCCTCTACACCTACGTCTCGGAGCTGCGGCGGGCGTTGGAGCCGGGCCGGGCCAACCGGGCGCCGAGCAGCCTGCTGGAGTCGTCCGGCGCCGGCTACGTGCTGCGGACGCCGGCCGAGAACGTGGACCTGACCAGGTTCGAGATCCTGCGCCAGCAGGCCGCCGGGCTGACGCCGGCCGAGGCGGTGCGGGCCCTGGACGCGGCGCTGGCGCTGTGGCGCGGCGAGGCGTTCGACGAGATCCCCGGACCGTACGCGCAGCGCCGCCGGGACAGCCTCGCCGAACTGCGGCTGGCCGCCCGGGAGCAGCGGGCCGAGGCGCTGATCGGTCTCGGGTCGGCTGGGGGCGTGGTCGACGAGCTGACCGACCTGGTCCGGACCTATCCGCTGCGCGAGCGGGTGCGGGCCCTGCTGATGACCGCGCTGCACCGATGTGGCCGGCAGGCCGAGGCCGTCGAGGTCTACCGGGACGCGAAGCGGCTGCTGGAGGACGAGCTGGGCATCGAGCCGAGCCCGCCGCTGACCAAGCTCTACCAGCAGATTCTCGCCGGCAACCTGCGCCCGCCGGCTCGCGCGAGCCACCGCAACCGGGTGCCGGAGGGCTTCGTGAGCCGGGCCGTCGAGGTCGCCCGGATGCAGGCCATGGTCGCCGAGGTCGTGGCCGGCCGGGGTGGCGTCGTCTGGCTGGAGGGTGAGCCCGGCATCGGCAAGTCCTCGCTGCTCGCGGCCGGTCTCGCCGGCGCGGAACCAGCCGGCTGCCAGCTCGGCTGGGCGGTGGCCGACGAGCTGGGACAGCGCTTTCCGCTGCGGACCGTGCTGGAATGCCTGGACGTGGACGGCCGCTCGGCCGACCCGCGTCGGGCGGAGCTGGCCGACACCCTGCACAGCCCGTCGAACGCGCTGCTACCCGGGGCCGATCCGGTCACGGCCGCGGTCGACCGGTTGCTGGCGTTCGTGGAGACGCTGTGCGAGGACGGCCCGCTGCTGCTCGTGATCGACGACCTGCAATGGGCCGATGAGACGAGTTTGCTGGTGTGGCATCGGCTTTGCCGCGTCACCAGCCGGCTGCCGCTGCTGTTGGTGGCCAGCGCGCGGATAGTGCCGAGGCGGCCGCACGTGGAGCAGGTGCGGCTGGCGGCCGAGGCCGAGCACAGCTACATCGTCACGCTGGAGCCGTTGTCGGCCGACGATGTCGGCGACATCGTCCGGCTGTCGGCCGGCGCCCCGCCCGGGCCCCGGCTGACCGACCTGACCGCCCGCGCCGGCGGAAATCCCTTGTACGTAAGGGAACTCCTGGACGCGCTGGCCCGCGAGAACGCCATCACCGTCGCTGACGGCAGCGCCGAGGTCGAGCGGGGCGCCGCGGCCCCAGGCTCGCTGGTGGCCGCCCTGACCAGCAGACTGAGCTTCCTGTCGGCCGAGACGCGGGAAATCCTGCAATGGGCCTCGCTGCTGGGCCTCGAGTTCGCCGTCGACGACCTCGCCGTGATCACCGGACGGTCCGATCTCCGCAGCCGGCTGGACGAGGCGGTCACCGGGGCGGTACTGATCGACAATGGGCCGTACCTGGCGTTCCGGCACGGCTTGATCCGACAGGCGCTGTACGAGGGCACGCCGAACGCCCTGCGCCTAGCCCTGCACGGCCACGCCGCGCAGGCGCTGGCCAAGGCCGGCGCGCCGCTGCAACAGGTCGCCGAGCAGCTGCTGGCCGTGCCCGGCGCGGTCGACGGCTGGGTCGTGACCTGGTTGCGGGACAACGCATCCACGCTCGGGCAGTTGGCGCCGCAGATCACCATGGAGCTGATCGGGCGGGCCCTGGCCACGCCGTCGATCGACGCCCCGGCCCGTGAGGAGCTGACGGCTCAGCAGGCGCTGCTGTCGTTCGGCCTCGGCGGCGCACCCGAAGCCGAGGTGCGGTACGTGATCGGCCGCACGAAGGACGTCGACCGCTTGTCGGAGATGCGTTCCATCCTCGCGCACATCTACAGCCGGCGTGATGAGGGCGCGGCGGCGGTGGAAATGCTGCGCGACTCCCTGGAGAACCCGGACGTGCCGGAGTTCTGGAAGGCCCGGCACGAGGTGCTGACCGCGATCTGCGAGCGGACCGGCAACCAGGACCTGACCGCCGATGAGCTCAGCGCCCGGCGCGCGGTCAAACGGGCCCAGGAGTGCGGCGACAAGTTCGCCGTCGCCCACGGCCTCCAGGAGCTGTGGGTGGTGCACTCCGTGCGCCGCGAGCACGCGGCGGCCATCGAGGTCGTGGACGAGGCGATCGCCGCCATCGCCGACGTGCCGGAACTCGTCGGGCTGCGGCTGAGCCTGCTGGACAACCGGCTGTTCACCCTGCAGAACCTGGACCGCCTGACCGAGGTCGACGACGCCATCCGGTTCGCCCGCGAACTCGGCCGGAAGTACGCCGTGCCAACGGAAATGCACGTGCCGGCGGCCGTGCACCACTACTGGACCGGGCGCTGGGACGAGGCGCTGGTCGATCTCGACAGCGCCGTGCAGGACAGCCCGGAGATGACGTTCTACGGCCTGCGGGAAAGCACCGTGACGCTGCTCCTGCTGCACGGCGCGGCCGCGCTCATCGCACTCCGCCGAAGCGATGACGACGCCGCGGACGCGCACCTGCTGGCCGCCGCCGAGCTACCGGTGTCCAGTCCGGCGGAGCGGGAGAACTGCGACTTTCTCGTTGCCGCGCAAGCGGTTGCGGCCGAACGGGAGGGCCGCCTCGACGAGGCCGTGTCGTTGTTGAAGCCGAACCTGAAGGCCGACTACTCGCAGATGACCCTGCGCCACCAGTGGTTGCCGGACCTGGCCCGGCTGGCCGTGCAGAGCGGCGACCTGGCGCTGGCCGGCGAAGCCCTGGAGCAGTGCGAGGACGAGGCCGGTCGCGAACAGCAGCCGGCCCGCGCCTACACCGCCGCGCTGCGCTGCCGGGCCCTGGTCACCGGCGATCCCGAGCCGGCCCGGGAAGCCGTCGAGCACTACCGGCTCATCGGCCGTGCCGTCGAACTCGGCCAGGCGCTGGAGGATCTGGCCGTCCTGCACAGCATTCGCGGCCAGCACACCGAAGCCCGGGCCGCCCTCGACGACGCCGTTGCCGTGTATGGGAGTTACGGCGCGCGGTGGGACATCGAGCGGGCCAGGGACCGGGTCGGCGGCTGATCACTCGCCCCAGAGTCGCCGCACCCGATCGTAGACCTGTTGCTGGTGCGAGAACTCGAGGTTGTTGCCGTCCGGGTCGGTGATCATGCAGACGTAGCCGACCGGGAACGGGATGTCGGCCGGCGGCATGCGCAGGCAGCCGGCCGCCTCGGCCTTGGCCGCGATGGCGTCCACGTCCTCCCGACGCGGCACCTCGATGCCCAGGTGGGCGAACGGGGCCAGGTGCGGCTGCCGCTTGCCGATGTCGGCGTGGAAGGTCACCAGCACCAGCACGAACGGGTCGACCACCTGGCCGTCGTTGGACAGCCACAGCGACCGGCCGGTGTCGTCGGCGAACTCCGCGACCTTCACCAGCGGCGTGAACTCGGTGTACCAGGCCAGGGACACGTCGACATCGGCCGCCGGCAGCGCGACGTGCGTCCACCGCGGGCGCGGCGGACCGGCGTAGGGAGTGTCGGTCATGACCTCGAGTATGTCCGAGCCGGCCGGGTCCGGCCACGGGTCAGGATCGGGCAAGAAGTCGACAGCATTGGTCTGCCGGTGCGCCGCCCCGGGCTCATACCGTTGTGGCACAAGCAACGTAGGGAGTGCGGACATGGGTATCACTCTGGTCACCGGGGCCAGCTCGGGCATCGGGCGGGCGTCCGCGCTGGCGATGGCCGAGCGCGGCGACGGCGTCATCCTGACGTACAACGGCAACAAGGACGGCGCCGAGGAAGCGGTGGCCGCTATCCGGCAGGCCGGCGGCACCGCGGTCGCGCTGCGCCTGGACGTCGGCGACAGCTCGACCTTTCCGTCCTTTGTGGACGAGGTGCGGGACACCCTGGAGAGCGTCTGGCAGACCGACCGGATCACCTCGTTGGTGAACAACGCCGGCATCGGCGGCGGCACGAAGTTCGCCGACACCACCGAGGAACGGTTCGACGACCTCGTGAACGTCCTGTTCCGCGGCGTGTTCTTCCTGACCCAGCGGCTGCTGCCGGTGCTGGCCGACGGCTCCGCCATCGTCAACGTCGCCAGCTCCAGCGCCAGGTCCAACCCCATCGACCTGGCCGGCGGCTACTCTGCCTACGCCGCGTGCAAGGGCGCGGTCATCGTGCTGACCCGGCACCTGGCCGTGGAGCTGTCCGACCGGCGGATCCGGGTCAACTCCGTGTCGCCGGGCCCGACCCACACCAGCATCTCCGGCAACGCCTTCGACAAGATGGCCCACCTCGTGCCCGAGCTGGCCAGCAAGACCCTGCTCGGCCGGCTCGGCGACCCCCGCGACATCGGGGCCATGGTGGCGGTCCTGCTGTCCGAGGAGGGACAGTGGATCACTGGCCAGGACATCGAGGTCTCCGGCGGCTACCGGCTCGGCGTCTAGGCCGTGCCCAGTGGATTGTCGATGGCGTACCGCCAGAATCCGTCCGCCCCACGGCGGGCCACGTCGGTGGCCGTGCCCTCGACGTGCACCGGCTGCCCGTCGGGACCGGTGCCGCTGATCGTCCAGTCCACGATCAGCAACGCCAGGTCCCCGTTGACGTAGACGTGCCGGGGCCGCACCTCGATCGGCAGCCCCAGGTCCATCAGTCGCTGGTTGGCCTCGGCGCGGCTGGTCCCGCTGACCGGTTGGCCCGGGGTCGGCACCAGGAGGCCGTCGGTCTCGTAGACCGCCTCCACCGCCGCCGGGTCTCCGCTGTTGAACGCCTGGGCGAAGACGTGTGGATGCTCGGCGGCTTCTCGGGTCAGACTGTGCTGGTGGGTCACCCTGACAGCCAAGCCGAGCCCTTCGTGGCTCACCAAACGGTGAGTCACGCCTGGGATGCCGAACTCGTGCCCTCCGACCTCGGCCGGACCCGACGACCCGAGGCCACCTGCCCGGTGGAAGTCGCCCTGGCCGCCATCGGCGGCCGCTGGACGACGCTGGTCCTGCGGGATCTGATGTCTGGGCCGCGGTCGTTCACGGAGCTGGCCGACGGGCTGCCGACCCTCAGCGCCAAGGTGTTGACCGAGCGGCTGGCCGGCCTCGAACAGCAGGGGCTCGTGGCGCGGCGGCGGCTCGGCGGATTCCCAGCGCGCACGGAATACCGGCTCACGGAGGCCGGCCAGCTGCTGCGGCCGCTGCTGGTCGAGCTGTACCGGACGGGCGAGGCGTTGCTCGCGGTCAATCCCCGCTGATCGCCACCAGCCGGGCGTCCAGGCGCGCCGGCACCGCGACCAGTGCCCGTGCCACCAGGCAGTTGCGCTTGGTGGCCTCGGCCATGGCCTGGAACTGGGCGTCGGCGATGCCGGACACCGCGGCCTCGCAGCGCAGCTCGATGTCGGACAGGGCGATGCCGCCGGCGCCGGACTCGGTCTGCACCTCGGCGAACGTCTCGATGCGCAGCGGCGGGTAGCCGGCGTCGTCGAGGTCGGCGGCCAGGGCCATCGAGAAGCAGCCGGCGAAAGCCATGCCCAGCAGGGACTCGGGGCTGCCGACGGTGCCGTCGGTGTCTTCGATGAGCTCGGGGTTGACCCGGCGCGCGAGGTCGTAGCGGACCCGGACCGCGCCCTTGATCATCTCGCCGGAGCCGGCCTTCTCGGTGCCGGTCCACACGGCCCGACCGGTGTGCGGGGCGCTGCGCTCGGCCGGGGATTCCTCGCCGTCGAGCAGGTCGGCGGGGGACAGGCCCAGGGCGGCGGCGAGCACCAGCAGGGCCCGCAGCGACGGTGCACGCTCGCCCTGCTCCAGCCGGTAGAGGTGCACCTCGGACAGCCCGGTCAGGCCGGCGACGTCGATGAGCCGCAGCCCCCGCGCGAACCGGGCGGCCCGCAGCCGTTCGGCCATCACCTGCAACTGGGCGTCGATCTGGGTCTCGTCGAGCGTCACAACCGCCAAGTTTGCGCGACAGGCAAGTGGTAGGCAAGTGCTTGACTGTGTGGCAAGCAACAGGCAAGCATGCTGGTCATGGGAATTCAGGTACGCCGACGGGCCGAGGCCCGCTGGGCCGGCACCGTTCCGACCGGTGTCGGCCACATCAGGACGGCCAGCAAGGCGCTGGACAGCGACTACTCGCTGCGCTCCCGCGAGACCGACGACGCCCCGCTCAACACCAACCCCGAGGAGCTGATCGGGGCCGGGCTGGCCGGCTGCTTCGCCATGTCGGTGGCCAACCTGCTGGAGCAGGAGGGCTACGACGGCGTCGAGGTGACGGCCAACGCCGTGGTGCGGCTGGAGGAGACCGGCGCGGGCTACCGGATCACCGAGATCGGCCTGTCGGTGACCGGGCGGGCCGACGGGCTCGCCGACGACGACTTCGCCCGCCTCACCGACCAGGCGAAACGCACCTGCCCGGTGTCACTGGCGCTGGCCGGGACGACAATCACCCTGGCGCAGACCAAGGTGGTGAGCTGATGGGCTCTCGTTACGTCGTGTACCGCGATGACGTCGAGCCGGCGGGGTCGAGCCGGCCGGTGCTGACCGAGGCCTTCGGCTGCCACTACCTGACTGAGTCCGTGCACACGATCACCACTGACGCCACGTTTGAGTCCGGCGAGCACGAGGAGCTGTTGTTCGTGCTGCACGGCCGTGGGCGGCTGCTGGTCAACGGCACGGCCGAGGAGTTCGGGCCGGAGAGCGGCATCTACATCGGACCAGGGGAGACCTACCGGCTGGAGGCCGCCGAACCCACGGAGATCGTGAGCGTCCGGATAACCAGTCCGGATCTGACGGTCGAGGTCGGCGAGCGCCGCACGGTGTCGGCGTTGGAGGAGCAGCAGATCGGCCAGGCCACGGCCGGCCGCGAGTACCGGATCCTGGCCGACCCGTCGACCGGCTTCCGCTCCGGCACGCACTTCGTCGGCGACGTGCCGACCGGCGAGCCCGCGCCATTGCACTACCACCGCTACAACGAGGTCATCTACGTCTTGCAGGGCAACGGGATCCTGCACATCGACGGCGAGCGCAACCCGCTCTACCCGGGCGCCTGCATCCACCTGCCGGCCCGCACCCTGCACCAGGTGGAGAACACCGGCGACGTGCCGATCCGCGAGGTCGCGGTGTTCGTGCCGGCCGGCTCGCCGGCGGCCGCCTACCTGCCCGACGGCACCAGCGCTTACCCCACCGAGCCGGACGACCCCCAGGGCGGAATTCGATAGGAGCGGGCCATGGACATGCCGACGCTGGCCGGTCACGAGGTCGTCGACACCACCGACGTCGACGAGGCCCGCCTGGTCGGCAGCCGGATCTTCCGCGCGCACCAGCTGTTGCCGGGCAGCGGCGACTTCCGGGCCGTGCTCCGGTCCACCGTGGTCGGTGGCGTCACCGTGTCCCATGTGGACTATCGGGCCGGCGTGCGGATCGTCACCGCCGCGCCCAGCACCGGATACCTGGTGCACATCCCGCTGACCGGGCGGGCGGCGATCACCTGCGGTCGGGACGCGGTGACCTCGGACCCGTCGACCGCGGTCGTCGTCGATCCGGCCGAACACCTGGACATGACCTGGTCCCGGGGGACGCCGCAGCTCATCGTCGGCATCGACCGCGAGCGCCTGGAACGACATCTGTGCCGCACCCTGGGGCGGAGCCTGGACCGGCCGCTGCGCTTCGCGCTCGGCCTTGATCTGACCACCGCGGCCGCTCGGGCCTGGCTCAACGTCATGGCCCTGCTGATCGACGAGGTCTCGGCCGGGGATCCCGTTGCGCCGCAACAGCTGGAGGCTCTGGTGTTGCAGCGTTTCCTGCTGGCCCAGGAGAACACCTACAGCGCTGCCCTGCGTGAGGACCGGCCGGTCGCGCCGCGGGCCATCCGCAAGGCGATGGCGCTGATCGAGAACCACGCGGCCGAGCCGCTGACCGTCGAGGACATCGCCGAGGCGGTCGGCGTCGGGGTTCGGTCCCTGCAAGAGGGATTCCGTCGCTTCGCCGACACCACGCCGATGTGCCACCTGCGTGACGTCCGCCTGCGCCGGGTGCACGCGGAACTGCTGGCGGCCGAGCCCGGTCGCGTGACCGTCACCGAGGTGGCCACGCGCTGGGGATTCCTGCACGCCGGTCGGTTCTCGGTGCTCTACCGCGAGCGCTTCGGCGAGAAGCCGTCGGCCACGCTCCAGCGCTAGCCTGCGCGGTTCGGACAACCGGCTCGCCGGTCGGATAGCCCGGCTGGCGTCGCCACTTTAAGGTTCCTGGCTAATTCGCCCTGAGCGAGAGGGAAACAACGGATGTTGACCTCCTCCGAAGAGTTCCGGCTGCGGTTCCCGGCACTGTCCGAGATGACCTACCTGGCGTCGTGCAGCCAGGGCGCGTTGTCGGACACGCTGGCCGCCGCGCTGCTGGAGTTCCAGCACACGATGTTGCGGCACGGCGCCCCGTGGTCGATCTGGATGGCCGAAGTGGACCGCGCTCGCGGCCTGTTCGCCGACCTGATCAACGCCGACGTGGACGAGATCGCCGTGCTGCCGTCGGTGTCCACCGCCGCCTACCAGGTGGCGTCCACAAGGGACTGGAGGTCGCGGCCGACGATCGTCAGCACCGACATGGAGTTCCCGTCGGTCGCCCACGTCTGGTTGGCCCAGCAGGGAAACGGCGCAACCGTTCGCTATGTCGAGGATCGGGCCGGCGTCGTGGCGGCCGAGGACTACCACGCCGCGATCGACGAGACCTGTGGCCTGGTGTCAGTGCCGCTGATCTCCTACCGCAACGGGGTTCGGCTGCCGGTGCGGGACGTGCTGGCCAGCGCTCAGTCGGCCGGTGCGCTGACCTTCGTGGACGCTTATCAGGGTGCCGGCGTCGAGCCCGTCGACGTTCGGGAGCTCGGCTGCGACTTCCTCGCCGCCGGGGCGCTCAAGTACCTGCTGGGCATTCCCGGCATCGCCTTCCTGTACGTGCGTGGTGGCGTCGGCGACTCCCGTGACCCGCAGGCGACCGGCTGGTTCGGCCGCCGCGACCCGTTCGCCTTCGACCCGCGCCACATCGACTATCCCGTCGAAGCACGTCGCTTCGAGGGCGGCACACCGGCGATCCCCGCCGCCTACGGCGCGGTGGCCGGCCTCCGTGTGCTGAGCAGTCTGGACCCCAAGACCGTCCAGCAGCACATCGCCGAGCTCGGCCAATACGCGCACGAATCCCTTGTCGCCGCTGGGGAACGCCTGTGGTCGCCGGCCGATCCGACCCTGCGCGGCCCGCAGGTCGCGGTGCTCACCGCCGACCCCAATCACCTGGCCGGCTACCTCGCCGACCGGAACATCATCACCAGCCCGCGCGGCGAGCTGCTGCGTCTCTCCCTGCACTACTACTCCACAGTGGACGACGTCGACACTGTCGTCGCCGCCATCCGCGACTACCGCCGCATCGGAGGATGACCACCATGGACGGACCGCCCGAACTGTCCAGAAGGCTGAAGTCCCGCCAGTTAGCCATGATCGGTATCGGCGGGGCCATCGGAACCGGCTTGTTCCTCGGCTCGACGCTCGCCATCAGCAACGCCGGCCCGGCCACCATCGTCGCGTACATCCTCTGTGGACTGGTCGCGATGGTGATCGCCTGGGCGCTGGCCGAGATGGTGGTCGTGCATCCGGAGGCTGGCGCTTTCGGCGCCATCGCGCACCGCTATCTCGGCGGCTGGGCCGGCTTCGTCGTGCGCTGGACCTACTGGGCCGGCCAGGTCATCGCCGTCGGCGGTGAGGTGATCGCCGCTGGCATCTACCTGCAGTACTGGTGGCCGCAGCTGCCGCTGTGGATCCCGGTCGTGCTGCTGTCGGCGGTGATCCTGGTGGTCAACGCCGTCACGGTGAGCTTCTTCGGCTCGCTCGAATACTGGTTCTCCATGGTGAAGGTCACCGCCATCGCCGTTTTTGTGGTGCTGGGCTTCGTGCTGATCTTCTTCGGGTTGCCCGGTCAACCGGCTACCGGTTTCGGCAATCTCACCTCGCACGGCGGTTTTCTCCCCAACGGCATCGGCGGCCTCGGGCTGGCCATGATCTTCTCGCTGTTCAGCTACATCGGCACCGAGGTCGTGTCGGTGACCGCCGCCGAGTCCAAGGACCCGGCCCGGGACATCCCGCGGGCGGCCCGGAAGATGGTGCTTCGGGTGGGTTTCTTCTACGTGCTGGCCATCATCGTGATCGTCTCCATCGTGCCGTGGACGGTCGCCGCCCAGGGCGGCACCCTGGACGCGAGCCCGTTCGTGAAGGTGTTCGCCGCGGCCAACATCCCGGCCGCCGCCGGCGTCATGAACTTCGTCGTCATCACCGCCGCCCTGTCCAGCGCCAACACCAATCTCTACGTGACCACCCGGATGGCCCATTCGCTGGCCCTGCACCGGCTCGCGCCGGCCTGGGCCGGCCGGCTGACCAGCAGCGGCGTCCCGCGCAACGCCCTGGCGCTGTCGGCCGTGGGCATGGCCATCGCCGCCGTGCTGTCGGCCCAGTCCAACTCGCAGGCGTACCTGGTGATCTTCGGCGTCTCGATCTTCGCCGCCATCGTGGTGTGGATCCTGATCATGTTGTCCCACTTCGCCTTCCGGATCCGCCGACGTCGGGCCGGCCTGCCGCCGTCACCGGTCCGGCTGCTGGGCGCACCGGTCACCTCCGGCGTCACCACCGTGTTCCTGCTCGCCGTGCTGGTGTCCACGTTCTTCGTGCCCGGACTCGGCCCCGCCTGGCAGTTCGGCATCCCGTTCTTCGTCCTCCTGCTGCTGGTCTACGGCGCGCTGCGGCTGCGGCCCGGGCACCATGAGGCCACCAGCGCCGTGACGGCGAGGGAAACAGCGTGAGCCAACCGGTCGCCGACCTGGAGCGCTGGATCCGTGGCGAGTTCACCGAGCTCAACACCGAGCTGGAAGAGCTCTACTTCACTGAGAAGGCGATCATCCTGGCGGGCCGGTCCGATGTGGACTCCCTGGTGGACACCCTTGTCCGTGAAGGCGAATCCCTGATCGCCCGGGTCGCTGAGCGCCAGGAGCTGCCGGCCGACCAGGACTCCCGTTATGAACTGCTTGGCCTGGTCGGGTTCTACCTCGGCGCCTGTCGCCGGCACGAGGTGGAGCCCGACCAGTCCCGAATCGCTCCGCTGGCCCTGGCCCTGTCGACCTCGCTGGGCGTCGCGCCCCGGTTCTCCTCGGCCCACCAGCATCTCCACAACCGGGCCGTGGGCGGCGCTTTCCACACCTTCACCGCCCTGGACAGCGAACGGATCTTCCTGACCTACAACGGCTTGGCCGTGATGGCCTATCGCCGCGCCGCCCACGCCCTGCTCGGCATCCCGCCCCTGGGCGTCTCCAACCCCTTGGCCACCTATCACTTCTCCGACGCCCTGGCCGCCCTGGGCAACGTCATGGCCTACAGCCGCACCCTGGCCGACGAGCTCGACCGTGACCGCTTCTTCTACAACATCCGCCCGTACTTCAAGAGCTACCGGGTCGGCCGGTCCGAGTACCGCGGCGCCAACGCCGGCGACTTCGCCGCCATCAACACCATCGACGTGCTGCTGGGCCTGTGCTCCCCGCACGATCCCTTCTACCAGTGGGTCGCCGCCGACAAGTACCCCTACGTCGCCCCCGAGGACCAGCCCGTCCTCCGCGCCCTCGCCACCACGGAATCCCTGCTGGCCGCCTTCCTCCGCGAACTGGAGGCCGGCCCGGTGTCGTTGTCCCTACGGGAGAACGCCGAGCTCTTCCTGGCCGCGTGCAAGCAACACGGCGCAGCCACCGTCTTCCACCACCATCGTCTGGTCGTGCCCTACCTGGAAGAACCCGCTGCCAACACGCCCAGCCGCCCCGACCTCACCGCCAGCGGTCCGCCGCTGGCGGTGGTCATCGAGACCTTGGCCCGGCTGCGGGACTTACGCGCCGCCCGCGAACGCCCCGGCCTCGCCACCGCCCGTCCTTACCTCGACCGCGTCCAGCAACTCCTCAAGCCCCGGTGACCACCCGCATGAACGCCACCGACTCCGCCGTCTCGTTGACATAGGCGTATTCCTGGTCGCTGGCGATCACCGCGCTCTGCCCGGCCGCCAACACCTGCCGACCCGCCGCCAATTCCAGGGTCAGCCGTCCCGAAATCACGTGGTGGATCTCCTGTGCCCCGGCCCGGTCGGGCTCCGCGTCGTACCGTCCGCCGGGAGCCAGGACCCACCGCCACAGCTCGGCCCGCTGCTCTGTTGTCGCCCCAAGCAGCACCGCCCGACTGCCGTCGGGATCCTGCCACACCAGTGTCCCCTCAACCGCCGGCTCGTCCGGCAGCGCCAGGGCGGCGAAGTCCGCGTCGAGAGCGTGGGCGATCCGGTCCACGGTGGTGAGGCTGGGGTTGGCCTGGCCCAGCTCGATGTCGGTGAGCATGCGCCGGCTGACCGAGCTGGCGTCGGCCAGTTGCTGAACGCTCCAGCCGCGCTCCTTGCGCCGGGCCCGGATGCGGCCGCCGACGCGGGTGACGAACTCCGCGGTGCTCCCCATGGTGAGCAGCATAGTGCTCACGAGGGTTGCCAGCGGACTGGATGGGAAATATATTGCTCACTCGTGAGGATTCGTGAGTTCGCGGTCGAGCAGTGGATGAACGAGTACGAGGAGACCTGCCGACACAACCTGGCCGAGACGTGCGTGCGCTCGCTCACCGCGGGCGAGCTGCTGGAGATGTCGGGGCGGCGCGAGGACGTGCTGGCCGAACTGGCGGCCACCCAGCTGACGTACGGCCCGATCCCGGGCAGCCCACGGCTAAGGGAACTGGTCGCCGGTCTGTACGCGAACCAGGGAGCGGACAACGTCTTGATCACCCACGGGGCGATCGGCGCGAACGCACTCGTGCACACGACCCTGGTCGACCCGGGTGATCACGTCGTCGCGGTGGTCCCCACCTACCAGCAGCACTACTCCATCCCCGACAGCTACGGCGCCCGGGTCTCTCTGCTGAGGCTGCGCGCGGAGCACGGCTGGCTGCCCGACCTGGACGAACTCGACCGCCTGGTCACGCCGGACACCAAGCTGATCGCCGTCAACAACCCCAACAATCCCACCGGCGCGCTCATCGACGAGGCCGGCCTGGCCCGCATCGTGGCGATCGCCGACCGGGTCGGGGCCTGGGTGCTGTGCGACGAGGTCTACCGCGGCGTCGACCAGGGCGGGGACGGCTTCACGGCCTCGATCGCCGACCTGTACGAGCGCGGCATCTCCACCGGCAGCATGTCGAAACCGTTCTCCCTGGCCGGATTGCGCCTGGGCTGGATCGTCGCCCCGGCCGACCTGCTGCGGGCCGTCGCTACCCACCGCGACTACAACACGATCAGCGTCGGCCGGGTCGACGACCTGTTGGCCTGCGTCGCGTTGGAGCAGAAGGACGCCATCCTCGGACGGGCGCGCCGCATCACCCGCACCAATCTGTCCATTCTGGACGAATGGGTACGCGGCCGCGCCGATGTCGACTACGTGAAGCCGACATCGGGCACGACCGCGTTGGTGCGCTACCACGCGCCGATCGGTTCGTACGAGTTCTGCACGCGCCTGCTGGAGCGGACCGGTGTCATGGTCACTCCCGGCGCCGCCTTCGACATCGAGCACACCATCCGCATCGGCTACGCCGACGACACCGACACACTGCGCACCGGCCTGAAGCTGATCGGTCAGTTCCTCGACGAGCTCTGAGCGGTGACCCGGTTCCGCAGCGTGCCCAGCTCGGACACGTGGGTGACAACGACGTCGCCCTCACCGAGGAACACCTGCGGTTCCCGGGCATTGCCGATGCCGCTGGGAGTTCCGGTGAGCAGCACGTCGCCGGCCCGCAGTGTCATGCCCCGGCTGAGCTCGGCGATCAGCCGCTCGAACCGGAACGCCATCTGCCCGGTCGACGCGTTCTGCCGCCGCTCCCCGTTGACTTCGCACAGGATTCGCAGGCCATTCGGGTCGGTGACCTCGTCCACGGTGGTGATCCACGGGCCGAGCGGCATGGTGGCGTCGATGCTCTTGCCTTTGAGCCACTGGCCGCCGTGGGCTCGTTGCAAGTCCCGCTGCGAGACGTCGTTGGCCACACAGAAGCCGAAAACGTGTTGCCACGCCTGGCCTTCCGGGATGTCACGACCATCACGGCCGATCACCAGCGCGACTTCGGCCTCGTAGTCCCACTTCTTCGAGAGCTCAGGGTCGTAGGCGATGTCGTCGAACGGGCCGATCACGGTGTCCGGGCCCTTGGTGAAGAAGGTCGGATGCCTGGGGATCTCCGCCGGGTCCTGGCCCTCGCGCTTGCCCTTGGATTCCTCGAAGTGGTCCCAGTAGTTCCAGCCGGTGCACAGGATGTCCCGGTTGAACCGCCGCAGCGGCGGCCCGAGCCGAACGTCGGCCAACGGCATCTTCGGTGCGCTGGCGGCGGCCGCGCGGACGGCCGCCAGCGGTGTGACGCCGCGGACCACGTCATCGAGGCTGCCGGGCAGCAGCGCGATTTCCGCCTGGTCCATGTCGACCGAGCCCAGCTGCCAGCCGCCGTCGAACCACACCGACGCCAGTCTCATGACAGCACCCCGATCGCGTTGATCTCGATGAGGTATTCCTTGTTGACGAAGCCGGAGACCTCGACCATGGTGGAGGCTGGGGCGCTGCCCGTGAAGTACTGCCGCCGCACAGCGTGAATGGCCTCGAAGTCGTTGATGTCCCGGACGTACACGTCGACCCGGGCGAGGTCGTCGAGCGTGCCGCCGGCGGCCTCGATGGCCGCCTTGAGGTTCTGGCACACCTGATGGGTCTGGGCCGTGATGTCCCCGACGCCGGTGACGCCACCCTCGGCATTGCGCGCGGTCATGCCGGAGATGAACACCAGCCGCCCGGGCTCGGCGACCGTTGCCTGGGCGAAGTGCCCGTTGGGGACGGCCAGCGCCGGGGACACGATCTCGTTCTTGGGCATGGGCTTCCTCGTCAGCGAGCGTCGTCGGGGCTGGTGTACCAGTCGGGCTGGGTCGGGTAGTGCGGGCCGTCGTAGATCTCCAGCAGCACGGTCTCCTCCTCGGCCCGGGTCGGGCCGTGCATGCTGCCCTTGGGATTCCAGTAGAACGAGCCCTCGGTCAGCGTCAGCCCGGTCGGCACGTAGGTGTAGCGGCCCCGAAGGCAGAACATGAACTGGTTGGACGCGTGCGCGTGCCGGGACGGAATTCCCGACCCCGGCCGGAATCGCACCAGCGCGATCGAGGCGCCGGTGACGTCGTCCCGCCACAGCATCTTGTGCGACAACCCGGCCAGGGTCTTGTCCACCCAGCCGAGGTCCTTGGTCTGCAACAGGATCTCCCGGAACCGGCCCAGCACCTCGCCGCCCGGCCCGGTCTCGGTGTGCTCGCGGGCCTGGTCCGGCGCCTCGCCGGAATAGGCCGCCGGCTCGGACAGATTGATGTTCATCGGCGCTCCCCGAGATAGGTCAGCTCGATCAGTCGATCCGGTGCGATGAGCACGAAGTGCCGGCCGGACAGGGCCAGCGGCTCGCCGGGCGTCGGATCGACGGCGTAGACCCGGACCTCGTCGCTGTCGAACACGAGCGGCAGCCCCGGCAGCGGCGCGGCCGGCGAACCGGGCCTCACGTCCTTGCTCGCCTCCTCGCCGAGGTCCTTGAGTTCGACGAGTCGGTTGCGGTACAGACGATCGCCGTCGTTGGTCAGCATGTGCACGGGCGACGGCGGCCGGAACACGACGCCGCCCGGCTTCTCCTCCAGGAACCGGGGCGGATCGCCATTGAGCCAGTCCATGTGGCACGGCGAGGATTCCAGGTTCAGCACCAGATAGGGGTTGTGGTGCAGGTGCCATGGCTGGGTCTCGCCCGGCGCCAGCGCCACCTCCCACACCCGGACCCGAGGGTTGTCCAGCAGCACGGTCTGCCCGATCTCCCCGAGCACGATCCGTTCACCGCTCGGCGAGTGCACGATCTGTCCCGCGGTCATCGGCTGCCTCCTCGCGTGATCTGGACGTAGGCGTCGCGGACCGGGTCCTTGGCCGGGTCCGCCGGGTCGAAGGGCAGGATCGCCGCCACATGGCCGTCCGGCCGGACGAGGACAGCGGTGTCGGGCAGCACCCCGATCCGCTTGGTGGCGTGCTCGTCCGGGTCGAACAGGGCCTGGTCGCGCAGGCCGGAGTCCAGCGGCGCGTCCCATCGGCTGACCAGATGCCGGCTCAGCCCGGGAGTCTCGGTGTCGGGGATGCGCGGCCGCCGGCGTACATCGGTGAAGTAGAGGGCGGCGAAGGCGTCGCGGGTCAGGTCGTGCAGCCGGATCCGGCTTTGCGGCCCGAAAACGGGGAGATCGGGCAGCCGGTCGCCGGTGCGCACCGGCGCGGGCGTGTCGCCGGTGGCGATCATCGACCAGTCGCCGCTGCCGTCTACGTCCAGGCGCACCCCGAGCAGCGACCGGGTCACGGCGACACCCCAGCGTCCACCGTCCATTGCGGACACATCGGCGGCACGCCGGTCCATGTAGGCGCGGGCGGCCTCAGCCATCTCGCCGGAACCGCGGATAGCCACCGGCGCCTGCTCGCGCTCGTAGCCGTCGAGCAGGCTCTCGTCAGCCCAGCCCCGCAGCACCCAGGCCAGCCGCCACGGCAGGTTCGAGGCGTCCAACACGCCGGTGTTCAGGCCGAGCGCCCACATCGGCGTGATCAGATGAGCGGCGTCGCCCATCAGGAAGACCCGGCCCTCCCGCCACCGGTCGGCGACCCGGTGGTGCACCGGATACACGTTGGTGCCCAACACTCGCAGCCCGTCGACCTCGCCGATGAACCGGCGGGCCTTGGCTGCCAGCTCGGCCCGGTTGGGCTCGGGCCGGCCCGGCTCCAGCGGATAGAGGAACCGCCAGCAGTGCGGCTGGCGGACCAGGACCATCCACTCCTCGGGATCACCGAAGTAGGCCAGATAGGGATAGTCGCGCGGGTTGGCCTCGTCCAGGTCGACTTCGAGGTCCACCAGCATGTAACGCTGCGCCAGGGTGTGTCCCTCGACCGTGCTGCCGAGCGCTTCCCGCAGTTGGGACCGGCCGCCGTCACAGGCCAGCAGATAACTGCCGCGCACGGTCTCGTCACCGACCTGGACATCCACGTAGTCCTGGTGCTGTGTGAAACCAGTGACCCGGCGTCCCATGCGGACGGTGTCAGGAGCGAGTCGTTCCAGCCGGTCCCGCAGCACGGGCTCCAGATGGTGTTGGGGGATGTTGATGACAAAAGGGAACTTGGTGTCGCTGCCCAACGCACCCGTGTGGACACTCGCCCGCGCGGTGCCGGTGGACCGGTCGATGTCGCCGATCTCGTCGATCCGCAGCGACGCGGCGAGCACGTCCGCGGCGGCGTCGTACCGGTCCAGCACCTCGATCGTGCGGGTGAGCACCGTGCCAGCCTTGGTGTCCAGCGAGAGCTGGTCGTCCTCCTCGAACACCAGCACGTCCACGCCGTGGTGGACCAGGCCGAGCGCGGTGATCAGGCCGACCGGGCCGCCACCGGCGACGATCACCGGCAGGTTGCGCATGCGGATCACTCCTTGGCGAAGGCGCGGTCGCGGGTGAGGGTGGAGCCGGTCATCGTGGCCGCGTCGGACAGCAGGAACAGCAGCGGGCCGGCCACGTCCTCCGGGGTGCCGATGCCGGTGGTGGCCGCCCAGTGCGCGCGTTCCGGCCCGTCCGGGTTGGCCGCGCGGAACTGGGCGGTGTCGATCACGCCCGGGAACACCGTGTTCACCCGGATCCGGTGCGGCGCGACCTCGGCCGCCAGCGACTTGGCGAACGAGATCAGCGCGCCTTTGCTGGCCGCGTAGGCGGCGGCCTGGGCCCGGCCCATGTGGGCCAGGCCAGAGGCGAACACCAGGATGGTGCCGTGCCGCCGCTCGATCATGTGCGGCAGCACGGCCTGACAGGCCCAGACCACGCCGTCCAGGTTGATCGCCAGGGTCCGGCGCCACTCGGCCGGATCCGTGTCGACCACGTCGGTGCGGGGCTGGACCGCCGCCGCGCACACCAGCCCGTCGATCCGGCCGTGCCGGGCCAAGACCTCCGCCACCGCCGCGAACACCGCGTCCCGGTCGGAGACGTCCACCTCGTGCTGCGCCACGCCGTCGAACACAGGGGAGCGCGCCACGTCCAGAACCTCGCTGGCCCCACCGGCCTCGGCGAAGCCCCGCGCCACGGCCGCGCCGATCCCGTTGGCCCCGCCGGTCACCACCAGCACCTCGCCCGTGGCATCGAAACTGCTCTTCATCACCGGTCTCCTGGTCTGTCGTCCACAAGCGCGCGGAGGGCCGTCAAGACGGTGCGGTCCAGCCGGACACCGTCCCGGAGAGTGCTTTCCGCCCGTTCCTGTTCCAGCTGTCCCGGCAGGTAGACCCGGTCGACACCAGGCCTGGTCGGGGACGCCTCGATCTCCTCGGCCAGGCGCCGAGCGCGGTCGGCGAAACCGGGGGCGAAAGCGTTCGGCTCGACGGCCAGGAAGAAGTGCGCGCAGTCGTTCGGCACGGAGGTGTCCGCGTACAGGCCGCGCACACCGGATCCGAACGCGCCGCCGGACAATGCTCCCGTGAGCACGTCGATTATCAGCGCGAGGCCGTAGCCCTTGGGGCCGCTGGTCGGCAGCAGCATGCCGGCCAGCGCCCGCGTCGCATCGGTGGTCGGCTGGCCGGCGGCATCCGTCGCCCAGGCGGCCGGAATATCACGGCCTTCCTGCGCGGCCAGCCGAATCTTGCCCAGGGCAGCCTCGGACAGGGCCATGTCCAGCACGATCGGCGGCCGCCCCGGCAGTGGAACCGCGATGGCCAGCGGATTGTTGCCCACCACCGGCCGAGCGCCGCCGGGCGCCGGCATCAGCGGCCGGGTGTTCGCCGCCGCCAGGCCGATCAGGCCCTCGGCGGCGGCCGTTGCGGCATAACGGAAAGCGGCCCCGAAATGGAATGCGTGCCGGACGGCGACCGCGCCGATGCCGTGGACGCGGGCCTTGGCGATGGCCGTCCGCATGGCCTGATCACCGCTGAGCTGGCCCAGCCCATGCTGCGCGTCCAACGTCGCGACAGCGCCGAACTCGTGCAGCACCTTGGCTTCCTCGGCCAGGCTGACCGAGCCCTGGCGGATTCGCTCCACGTACATCGGCACCAGCAGCACGCCGTGCGACGGCACACCCCGCAGATCGGCCGCCACCAGCGACTCCGCGACCGTTCGGGCCGCCACCGTCGAGAAGCCGAGGCCGGCGAAAATCTGCTCGACCGTGTCGGTCAGCCAGCTCGCGGTCACCACGGTCGGATCGGTCATGGCCGGAAACGCTAAGCGGCCGTGGAATCGCCGGCTATCCCGTCAGCGCGGCGGCTGTGCGGATAGCGTGTCCGGTGATCAATGCGTGCCGACCCCGTTCGGGCAGACTGGTCGTGGGGAGCACGCCGTCGGGGTGGCCCGGGCACGTGGGTTCACGGTCCTGGCCGGTCAGGCCGATCCGCTGCTCACCGGACTCGCCTCCGCGCCGATCGTCTCCGCGCTGCGCCGGCATCTGGACACCTTGCCGGAGCCGGAACTGGCCGGGCTGCCCGATCTCGGCCGGCTGGTCCCGCATCCGGGTCTGCCGGAGCCGTCGCCCTCGGTCGACCCGGCGCTGGCCCGGACCAGGATGTTCGAGTCGGTGCACCGGTTGATGGAACGGCTGGCTCCCACGCTGCTGTTCGTCGACGACCTGCACTGGGCCGATCGCGGCACCATCGAGCTGCTGCACTACCTGGGGCGGGACACCGCCGGCCACCGGCTCGCCGCGACCGCCATCGCCCTGCACCGCGGCCGGCCGCAGGACGCCCCGCCGCTGGAAGACCTCGGAGCTTTCGAGGATCCGCTGCTGGGCTGCGCCCGCGTGCTGTTCGCCGGCCTGGCCGCGGTGGCCGCCGGCGACGGCGAGACGGCCGGCCAGATCATCTGGCTGCTAGGGGCCGGTGGCCAGACCGCCCAACTCGTCGACGCCTGTGCTGACCGGGTCGCCGGGCTTGACACCGCAGCTGACCGGCTCGCCGCGATGGGCGCGCCTCTCCTTGCCGCGCAAGCACGTCTGGAGCACGCCGAGCGCGATGACGGCCGTGAGGCCGAGATCGTGCTGCTGGTCGGGGAGGGCCTGTCCAACGCCGGCATCGCCGCCCGCCTGTTCCTCAGCGAGCGCACCGTGGAGACCCACCTTCGCAACGGCTACAAGCGGTTGGGCGTCACTTCCCGAGCTGCCCTCGTGAACTGGGCTCGACAGCAGCGAGACTGATCGTTCGATCGATCCTGTCGATTTCGTCTTGACTCATCCGATCTCTGGTGGTTCGCTGGCACCACCGCCGCGTTGGGACCCCTGCCCCCCAGCCAGGAGCGCGGATATGAGGCTTGCCCACGCACTGATCGTCACCGGCTTGACCGGGGCGCTCGCCCTTCCCGGCGTACCCGCCGACTCGGCGACGCCCCGCACATTCATGGCGTCGCCATCCCAGCTTTCCGCCGTCCTGTCGCAGGCCCGCCCTGGCGACCACGTCGAGGTCACTTCCGGCGTCTACACCACCGGGCTCATCCACGTCGGCCGTTCCGGGACCGCCGCCGCCCCCATCACCATTTCCGCCTCCGGTCCCGTGACTTTCACCGGCGCCGGCGGTCTCGACCTTGCTGGCGCTTCGCACGTCGTCGTGCAGGGCTTCACCTTCTCTGACGGCGGCGGCTTGACCGTGCCCGGCGACGCCAAGGCCAACCGCGTCACCCGCAACACGTTCCAGGGCAACACGGGCGGCGCTGATCTGACCGTGAAGGCCGACGACACCGAGGTCGACCACAACACGTTCGAGAACCGCACCGCCCAGGGCAACTACATCCAGGTCGTCGGTCCCGGTGCGAGCGACATGGCCAAGCGGGTCCACATACACCAGAACTACTTCTACAACCACCAGTACAAGGGCGCCAACGGCGGCGAGTCCATCCGCTTCGGCCTCTCCGGCCGGCAGCACGCCGTGGCCGACGGCTTGATCGAGAATAACCTGTTCGACAAGGCCGACGGCGACTCCGAGGCCATTTCCATCAAGTCCAGCAACAACGTCGTGCGCTACAACACCATCATCAACAGCCGCGGCACGCTTTCGCTGCGCCATGGCTGGAACACCCGAGTCGAGGGCAACATCCTCATCGGCGGCAGCACCGGCATTCGCTTCTTCGGCAACAACCATGTCATCGTCAACAACCTGGTGGAGGACACTTCCGGCCCCGCCATGGAGTTCGGCGGCGGCGAGGTTCGCGACGACACCACCAGCGGCACCGACCATGAGGCGTCCGACCACTGCATCGTCGCCTTCAACACCTTGTCCGGCAGCGACAATCTCGTCTGGTACGAGAGCAGCAAGAAGTACCCGCCGTCCGACGACACCCTCGCCGACAACGTCCTGCTCGGCCATGGCACCGCCGCCGGCACGGGCACCGGCACCACCCTGCACTTCACCGGCAACATCCTTTCCGGCTCTTCCGCCGGCTCACTCCCCGCCGGTTCCTACCGCACCATCGACCCCAAGCTCACCCGTGACGCCCACAACCTCCTGCGTCCCACCGCCGGTAGCCCCGTCATCGGCGCCGCCACCGGCTCTTTCCCGCAGGTGACCTTGGACATCGACCAGCAGTCCCGCCCCTCCGCCAAGGACGTCGGCGCCGACCAGTTCAACTCCGCCACTCCCGCCCACCCCCTCACCCCCGCCGAAGTCGGCCCCAAGGCCCCCTAACGCCTCACTGTGCTGGACGCGGCGCACCGCTCCCCGGTGCGCCGCCCGGCACCACCGCCGCCTCCAGCAACGACAACGTTCTCTGCTCCGCATCCAGAGCCACGCGAATCCCCACCGGCATGGGCAGGTTCGGCCCTGCGTGTCCGATCTCAATGTTCCCCAGCACCGGGATATCGCGGTCCCCGAGCACGTCCAGGACGATCTCCTTGAGCGTCGGCGACGCGTCCGGCGTTTCGAGTCCCTCGATCGCGTGCGGCACCCCCACCACCATGCCCGCGATCCGATCGAGGATCCCGGCGTGCCGCATCACCTGTAGATAGCTCCAGACATACGCCGCCTGGCCGCCCATCTCTTCCCAGAACAGCACCGCCCCGTCAAACCATTCGCGCGGCAGCGCATAAGACGTCGCCTGCGCCAGCACAATGCGATTGATCACCCCACCGATCAGCCGCCCTTCCGCCCGCCCCTCCCGCCAGCATTCCCATTCCCCACTGGCGGGTAGCTCACCAATCGCTTCCGTCCCGCTCAGCACCTTCTTGTAGAGCTCCCTCAACTCCGCCCTATGCCCCTCCGACACCCTCTGCCAGTACCCGCCCAGCCCCGGCGTGGCCAGGTCGGCATGAAACCCCACCAGTCCCGTCCGCGCGTAAAGCACCAGATGTAGCAACGAGATGTCGCTGTACCCCAGTATCGGCTTCGGGTCGGCCTTGATCGCCTCAACGTCAATCAGATCCAGATACCCCAGCGCCGTCTGGCCCCCATCGTGCGCGATGATCGCTCGCACCTCCGGATCGCGCAGCAGCCCATTCAGCTCCTCCGCGATCTCCCCCGGCGTAGCCCCACTCCACCACCGCCCACGCCCCACCTCCAGCAACGGCGCCCGCCGCACCCTGAACCCCATCCCCTCAAGCTCCGCCACCGCCAGCTCCAGATCCGGCTCGTACCTGACGTGGAGCGGTCCCGACAACGAGGCGATGACAACCAGATCTCCAGGCCTCAGAGCCCGAGGCCGAAGCAGTTGAGGCAGCGCAGCACCATTCACCGACGCAGTGTCCCCACCGCCTCTACACCACGCCACACATTTACCGGCCGAAGGACGAGGGGCGAGGAGCGAGGAGCGCGGGGCAGGGGGCGAGGGACAGGGGGCGAGGGACAAAGGACACCGCGACTTACGCACCAACGTGACCACGGACTGACCGGCGGCGGACCAACGAACGCCCCACCTGACGCACGCACCTACGGATCCCAACCACGGTGTCGGGTGGCAAGGCCGCGACGGCACACAGGAGTCATTGGCGAAGGATTCGGCCGTCGCGGCCGCGGCAGCGGATCACCAGCACGAGGGTCTGTGAGACGGCGAGCCATTGGGCGAGGAGGTGTCGATACAACCCCAGAACGGGGCTTTTCGCTTGATCCGGCCGGGTGGTGCGGTGCGGTTGTGGAGTTAGAAGGGTGGTTCCTCCACCGGATCCGGTTTCGTGGTGTAGGTCTGACCCCACCGAGTCTGGATCGTCGTAGTCCCGTCGTCGGCGATGACGACTTTCGCATTGGTGGCGTGTTTGTAGCGATGGTGCCTGCGGTCCAACGGCCCCAGGTTGGTCCCGGTGGTTGTGCCTTCGGGCCATGCGATTGCGTGGTCGATGTCGCAGGACCGTGAGGGGTGGGAGCAACACGGCATCACGCACGTCCGGTGCCGGGTGCGGATGAAGCGGTCCACGTCTGCCTTGGGGCGGTAGATCCCTGGGCTGTACTCCAGCAGTTGGCCGGCGGGGTCGGTCAACAACCGGTGGAACAGTGTGCCGGGGTGGGTCATGAGGTCGCGGACGACATCAGCGGGGAGCAGCTGGCCGGTGTCGAGTTGGCCGGGCCGGTCATCAACACCAAGCAGAGCGGTGATCGGCACGGTGACCTGAATGAGCGCCTTGGAGCCGGCGCTCTGGGGTTCCTGCAACACCAGGGAGGCCAGGACGTCGGCACGGATGGCGTCCATCGAGCGGCCGTTTTTAGGTTCTTGACGCGCCAACCGATCGACCTTCGCGTACATGGCCTGCGCGACCTCCACGGGCTGCTCGCACTTGAGGACGGCCATGCCGTCGTCAAGGTCGTAGATCACGACCGAGCGGTCCCGACGACGCTCCGCGCACCGCTGGGCATGCCCGGCCGGATCCGCCCGCTGCAACCGACCCTGCACCGACCGGCGAAGCTGTTGGCAGCAGCGGCCTGCGGCGGTCTCCAAGGTCTTAGCGACGGCTTTCTGCGCCACCTCACGACTGTAGTGCTCGGTGGGGTCGACCAGACCGTGAGCGGACCATTCACTGATCACCCCGGCTTCCATGGCCTCCACCACATCAGGGAACACGGTGGCTACACGGGTGGCCCAGGTGACCAGTGAGGAGGCGGTGGAGGAGGACAGCTGTAGGGCCATGCCGATGTCACGGTCGGCCCATTCGTCGACGTTCAACTCGGCGATCAACCGTAGTCGCTCGGCTTGAGTCTTACGAATAACACGCTCGCATTCGATCAAGCGAGCGACTTTCTCTTCCATGCCAGCAATTCTACGCCCGCCAACGACCGTAAGAGTCACACGATAGAGTGGGAAACCATTGCCAGGAAACGAATCCGTCGGTGCCACGGCGACAATCCGCCGTGGCGCCGACAGGATGTCACGCCCAGGGAGAACTGACCTGCCAGGTGGTGTCGTCGGCCCACAAGGACGTGGTGTCCCAGGGGTTGCTGCCGCCGTTGTGCGCTATGTACACAGTGGCGTTGTAGTGCCGGATGTAGTACCCGGGATAGTTGTAGGACTGGAAAGAGGTGTACTGCCCGGTGTTCCCGGTCGCCGGACAGAAGGTGGCGTCCTGGGCCATGAGGGAGCTGCCGTCGAAGGGCTGGCGGTGCAGCTGGTAGTTGGAGTGCCGGAGGTAGTCGCCGGGGTAGTTCTTGGACTCGAAGGAGACGCAGGAGCTGTTGGCGAGCCCGGGGCGGATGATCCAGGTGGCGTCGTTGCGGTCCAGGTCGGAACTGCTGGACGAGATCACGGAAGTGATGGCGTCGCCGCCGGAGTGCCGGATGTACCGGGTGGTGCAGCACGCGGTGGTGGCCCGCAGGGAAATGGACGAGCCGGGGGTGAGGGTGCCGCCGGGGACGCCGTTGGAGCCGCCGTAGCCGGCCGCGACGATGTTGGCCTGGACGGCGTTGTCGGCGGCGTCGGTGGGAACGCCGGCGGTCATGACGCCCTCGAAGAAGGAGCCGACGTCGGCGTTGCTGTTGTCACCACCGGTGCCGAGGACGATGGCGCCTTCCTGGTGCATGGGGGAGTAGCCGGTCTTCACGGTGGGCTCGGAGCCGGAGTAGGTGGTGGTGAGCCCACCGGTCTGGGCGTTGGCCCGCTTCAGCGCGAAATGGTTCTGGCCGTTGTTGTTCAGCATCGCGGTGACGAACGGGATGATGCCGGGGCCGGGGTCGGACGCCTGGGTGCCGGTGTTGGACTGGTAGAGACCGTTCTCCAGGTCGGCGGCGACCCACGGCCCACCGGAGCTGTTGCAGCCGCCGAACTCACAGCGAAGGCCCAGGTACACGGCGTCCATATGACCGTTGCCGGTGTCCTGGTTGTTGGTCTCGGCGTTGCCGTAGTCGAAGCAGCAGCCGCCGTTGACGTGCGTGGCGGAGGCGACCATGTACATGCCCTCGGGCTGGCCGTTCACGGCGACGCCGCTGGTGGAGTTGTCCCGGTAGCCCATGCCGGAGGAAATCTCGACGCCGTAGGCGGTGTGGCCGCCGACGCTCACCGGCAGCGCGTTGGCCGGGGAGCCGACGTCGGCGTTGCCGGCCCCGCCCGCGCCCTCGATGGTGAGATCGTTGTGCCGGGGCGACTGGTCGAAGATCTCGTTGATGATGCACGTCGAGTTGAGGCAGAAGGAGTCCTGCGCGGCGGCGTTGGCGATGCCGCCGGGGCTGAGCAGCCCGATGTTGAGCAGCGCGCCGTCGGCCCGTTTGACCTGGTACAGCGGACCGTTGTAGGCGGCGTAGAGGGCTCGGATGGTGCTGTGCGCGCCGACGCAGGGGGTGCCGGCCGAGCCGTAGATGTCGCACGGCTGTGAGGTGGCGGCCTGTGCGGGCGTCACGGCGACGAACAGGCCGGCCAGCACCGCGGCGATGGACAGGAAGATTGTTCGCAAGCGTGTCATGGGCAGGGGCTCCTGTTCAGCTTGCCGGCTCCAGCCGCCAGAGATGGTCGGCGGTGCCGTTGTCGTGGAACTGGACCACTGAAGCGCTGTCGGATGTGGACATTCCGGCTACGCCGAGCAGTAGGCCGCTGTTGGCGTTGCGGATCTGGAACTGGCCGCCGCCGGTGTCGATCAGGCTCCACAGGTGGTCGGCGGTCCCGTTGTCGTGGAACTGGACAATCTGTGCGCTGTCCGATGTGGACATACCGGACACGCCCAGCAGCAGGCCGCTGTTGATGTTCTGGATCTTGTACTGGCCGCCGCCGGCCGGCACGAGCCGCCACAGATGGTCAGCGGTGCCGTTGTCATGGAACTGGACCACGGACGCGCCATCCGAAGTGGACATTCCCGAGACGCCCATCAAGAGGCCGCTGTTGACGTTCTGGATATGGAACACGGGCTGGCCCCACACCTCGAACTCCTGCAGGCCCCAGCCGGTTCCGCCACCTCGGTTGGGCGCCACCACCCGCAATCGGTTGGTGTTCAACGCGGGGAAGGTGATCTCATCGCCCGCACGGCTCTGTCCGGGCACGGTGGCCCAGCCGTTGCCGGTGTCGTACTGGAGATCGTAGGACGTGGGTGTGCGGACTCCGCCACCGTCGTCGTAGAAGTACAGGCGGACGTCGCTCACCGTGATCTTGCGTTGGAAGTCGACGCCGTAGTAGTCGCTGGCGTTGGGGGAGTTGTAGCTGGTCCAGCGGCTGTTCTCGGGAATGCCGGTGCGGTAGACGATGCCGTCGATGGCGTTCCACGGGTTGTCGTACGGCGAGGTGTAGGACGCGAACGGTTGCGGACCGTAGGTGAAGCGCTGGCCGTTGGCGGCGAGGTCGACCGGGCCGTGAGACTGTGTGACAGCTGGCCCGACCGGCACGGTCACCGCGCCCAGAACCGGTGAGGAGGCGGCCAGGTGGCCGTCGACATAGACGTGCAGGCCAGCGCCCTGGCCGTAGCGGGAGCCGGTGCGGTCCCACAGCACGGTGACATTGTGCCCGTGGTACGGGGTGTTCTCCAGCGCGAAGTAGTCCCAAGTGGACGGAGCCAGGGGCTTGACCGTCAGCGTGGAGCCGGCCTGGCCGCGCAGGCCGATCAGGCCGGAGATGACGTTGTCGTTGAAGGTGGAGTGGTTGTAGTCCTCGCTGTGGTTGGTTGAATCGTAGATCCAATTGCCCTGGTCGGGATCATGCGCCTCGGCCACGTACGGCTGCCCGTTGCGGTACTGCGTAGCGGCATAGGTGTGCAGCATCGACACATAATCAGCGGCCGAGAGGACGTTCTGCGCCGGGTAGTCGTCGAGCAGGTTCGCGACGCCGGTCAGCGTCTGCGACGTCTCGTACGGCCACGACGGCCCGTCCCAGCGACAGCACTGGGCGGCTTCGTGCATGAACCACTGGCTGCGCCGCTCGGTGGTCGTCGGCCCGTAGACCGCGGCGAAACCGTTGGGGTCCTTCAACTGCGCGAAGGCCGGGGAATCGCCAGCCGCCGGCATGTCGAACATCCACGGCACGAAGCCCATCTCCTCACGCGTGTCCAGCAGCGCGTGCGAGGGGTTGTTGTCCCGTGGCATGTCGTAGAAGAACTGGCGCGACGGATCCCACAGGTGGGACTGCATGGCGGTCTGCAACGACGAAGCCCGACCAACGAAGTCCGAGGCCGTCGCCGTGTCGCCGGTCAACGACGCGATCTGGGCGATGGCCATGGCGTCGCCGTACTGGTAGGCGTTGATGGTCGGCCGGAACCCGGCGCCGCCGTGGTAGGGGTCGCTGGACTCGTACGAGGACGGCGAGAACTCGGTGGCGTCCCACACCGGCACCTGCCAGTACAGGCCCAGACTGCTGTCGAAGTGGTTGGCCCAGCCGTTGTACTGCCGGATCAGGGCCTGCTGCTCGCCGGTGGTGAAGCCGGCGTCGCCGGCGGCGAGGTACTGCTGCCAGACGGCGCTGGCGGCCCAGAAGCTGTACTCGTGGGCCCAGTCGCCGGTGTCCGGGTTGACGGCGTCGGTGCGGGGCTTGGGGAACTGGCCCGGGCCGTTGAGCCAGTAGTCGATGTCGTCCTTGGTGTACTGCTGGTCGCGCAGCCAGCGGCCCTCGGTGATCTGGTGCCCGGCGGCCGCCACCACGCCGCCGTACGGGGCCCCGTAGCTGACCGGCTGGAGGAATTCGTTGGACAGCCAGCCGTACTCCGGCCCGGTGTAGACCAGATGCTCCTTGTAGGTCTGCCAACGGTAGTAGTACACGGACTGGATCTGCTGGTCGGGGACCTCCAGGAACGGGATGTTGGCCTCGTACCAGCCCGGGTCCTCGACCGGCCCGAACAGGGCCGAGTGGTTGAGGAAGGAGGTCGCCGCGGCCGATCCGCCGACGGCGGAGGCGGTCGGCGCGGCGACGGCCAGCATCACCGCGGCGGTCGCCGCGGCCCACCACCTCCGCCGCATGGTCAGTGCCTCCCGGCGCGCAGGGCCAGCAGCGAGAACATGCCGCCGACCACCGGTCGTGCCTGGAAACCCGACTGGCGGGCGGAGATCGTGTCGTAGAGGTCGGTGAACGGGACCCGGCTGGCGCTGGTGGTGACGAAGTCGTAGACGTCGCTGATGAACGCGTCCCGGACCGCGGGGTGGTCATGCTGCCAGCCGGCCGTCCACAGGGCCCAGTCGGCCTTGGTGTAGGAGTGCCGGAGGTCGAGCGGGGTGCCGAACTGGTTGCGGTTGGCCAGGTAGAACGCGCCCTCTTCGGCCGTCACCGCGGCCGGCACGAGGTTCAGCCCGAGCAGGGCGTCGGCGAATCCGTTGTACTTCAGGCTCCACGTGCCGGACATGTCGTACGCGAGCTTGAGCTGGCCGGTGGTGTCGGTCGCCTTCGTCCGCCACTGTCCAATGTAGTCAGACGCCACACCCTGGTAGTGCGTGGCGTCGGCGGTGTTGCCGGCCGCCGTGGCCAGCTTGGCCATCGCGCCGATGGCGATGATGCCCTTCAGAGCCAGGTTGGCGCTGTGCGCGATGAAGCCGGTGAAGTCGTCGGTCTGGTTCTGGTAGCCGGGATCCAGCGCGTTGTCGACGAGGTAGTCGGCCCACTGCTTGAGGATGGCGTAGTGGCCGGTGACTCCGGCGGCCGCGGCCATGATCAGCATGTTGGCCGATTCCTCGACCGGCATGTCCTCCTCGTTGCCGTCGTTGTGCCCGCTGGCGTTGGGGTAGCTGGAGCCCAGGTCGTGCTCGGCGAAGGTCTTGGGCCAGCCGCCGGTCTCGGCGTAGTCCAGCACCGGTTCCAGCAGCAGGCGCAGGTACTGCGGGTCGAGGTAGGCGAACACCGGCATCGCCGGGTACAGCACGTCGATGGTGGAGACGTTGCCGTCGCTGGATATCTCCTTCAGGAACGCCCACGGCTTCCCGTCGCGGACCACCAGCTCCGTGCCGCCGTAGGCCTGTCGCAGGGCCAACGCGCACAGCGCCGCGTACTTGTCGCCACCGGCGGCGCGGGCGTCGGCGGTGATCTTGTTGTCCAGCCGTTCCGACCGGGCGAAGGCCGACGAAGCGTCCGCGTGGAACTCGGCCACCATGGCCGACCAGGAAGGCCAGTACGACATCCACAATGGACTCAACGGCTTGCCGAGGTAGCTTACCGCCGGTGTGCGGAAGTGACCGACGGAGACGACAAACGGTTGCGTGGGACCGCGGACGGCCCCGAGGTCCAGGTTGAGCCCCAGCACTGGCCACCGGTCGCTGATCCGCCGCGGCTGGGCCGTGTCGGACGTTCCCGCCAACTGACCGGCGGCCCCGCGAACCACGGTGTCCTGGCCGATCTGCCAGGTCAGTCCGGCCCGTTCGGGGGTGCTCCAGGTGACGGTGCCCCAGGACGCCATGTCCCCGTTCTCCGCCAGCACACCTGGGCTGGACGGCGTGAACGACAACATCCGCACCCCGCTGGCAGCGGCGGAGTCCCAGCCCACCATGGCGTTGGAGTCGCCGTGGGCCCATTCGGCGCTGATGTCGACGTACAGGCTGACGTGGTGCGACTTGCCGTCCAGACTCCGTGCCCCCATCGAGATGTACGACAGCGGCATCGACTGTCGCCGCAGGTCACCGGGCTCGATCGGGGACATGAAGGTGACGGTGAGTTCGATGCCGCCGCCGTGCAACACGAACCGGGACTGCGTCGGCGTGACGGTCAGGTCGGTCTGGGTCATGGCCCGGGACAGCCCGGGCTGGCCGATGAACAGGTAGGCCACGCCGTCGATCCGGGCGATGCCGGTCATGGCGGTGGTCCGGCCGGTCCAGAAGCCGGCCCACTCGCCGGCCAGGTAGTCGCCGGCCAGCCAGGTGCTCAGGTACGGCGACCGCACCGCCAGCGGCGTGGCCGGCGGACGGAACTTGACAGCACTCGAAGCAGGGGAGGCCTGGGCGGCGGCGGCCGGTAGCAGGGACGACGCCGCCATGGTGAGGCCGGCGGCGCCGGAGAAGCGGAACAGGTCGCGTCGGTCGATGGGCACAGGGGTCTCCCGTACTCGCAGGGGAAAGGGACACCACGTGGCTCTCTGGTTTTACATCGTTGGCACAACGTTGTAAACGCGCCTGTCCAGTTCAAGACACCGGACGGTGAGGTCAGCCCGCGGTGCTTTCCCGAATCGCCAGGGTGAACGGCGTCTGCACGTCCTCGGGCACGAACTCCTCCGACGGCTCGCCGATGCGCCGCTGGATCAGCTCGATCGCGGTCCGGGCGATGGCCACCTTGTCCGGGGCGACGCTGGTCAGGGAGGGGCGGCTGTACGCGCCCTCCTCGGTGTTGTCGAAGCCCACCACCGCGATGTCCTGTGGCACCCGCAGGCCGCGCTCGGCGATGGCCCGCAGCGCGCCGACGGCCAGCAGGTCGTTGAAGCAGAACACCGCGTCCGGCGGTTCGGGCAGGTCGAGCAGGTCGGCCATGGCCGCCGCGCCGTCCTGGCGGTGGTAGTGCAGCGCCGGCCGGACCAGCTCCGGCAGGCCGGCCTCACCCAGCGCCTCCCGGTAGCCGGCCAGCCGTAGCGCCGCCGTGCCGCGATAGGGGTGCGCGCCGATGGCCGCGATGCGCCGGCGTCCGATCTCCACCAGATGGCCGACCGCGGTACGGGCGGCCAGCACGTTGTCGATGGCCACGTGGTCGATGCGCACGTCGACCGAGTGCTCGCCGATCATCACCAGCGGCACCCCCGGGTCCAGCGCGGCGAAGTCCTCCGCGTGCAACGCCTCGGGGCTGATCACCGCCGCGTCGATCAGGTGCGGGCCGAGCGCCTCCAGCACCGTGCGCTCGCCGTCCCGGGTGGCCTGGGTCTGCTCGATCAGCACGTTCCAGCCCTGCTCGCGGGCGGCCGTGATGACCAGCCCGGCCAGCTCCCCGAAGTAGGGAATGCCCAGCTCCGGCACCACCAGCGCGATGAACCCGGTGCGGCCCCGGCGCAGGTTGCGGGCCCCGATGTTCGGCCGGTACCCGGTGGCGGCCAGCGCCTCCTCGACCCGCCGGCGGTTCTCGGGCCTCACGAACGAGTAGCCGTTGACCACGTTGGACGCCGTCTTGACCGACACGCCCGCCATCCGGGCCACGTCCCTCAGCGTCACGGCCATGTCCCCAGTCCTCCGATCTTTCCCCCGCCGACGATAGCGTCACCCCGACGCGCACCAGGGGACAACGTCCTACTTACGGCTGATCCGAGTCCTACCCCAGTCGGACAAACTACCGACCGGGAACCGACGCTTGGCTGGTGTGCCCAGGCGGTGTGCCCAACCAGCATGAAGCGGTGAACTTAAGAACCGCGACCTTGTCGCTGACCTGTGCATCGCTGCTCGCGGTAGGCCTGCCGGCCGCCGCGTCGGCGGCCCCGGATCCGTTCGCCGGCTACGAGAACCAGCAGCTCACCTGGGGCGCGTGCCCCTTCCCGACGTCCACCGGCGCGAAGCCGGCCCAGTGCGCGATGGTGACGGTGCCCCGCGACTGGGCGGCGCCGACCGGGGGCGTGGACATGAAGGTGTCGATCAGCCGGGTGGCGGCCTCGGGCCAGTCGCTGGGCGCGATCCTGGTCAACCCGGGCGGTCCCGGCGGCCAGGGCTCCTCGCTGGCCGGCGCGCTGGCCGGGTTGGAGCCGACCGTCAGCGCCCGCTACGACTTCATCGGCATGGACCCGCGCGGCACCGGCCACGAGGGCGTGACCACGGCCGACGGCGGCGACCCGGTGCTGTGCCAGGTGCCGACCGGCCGGCTGCCGCAGGGATTGCTGGACGCCCGCGACCGGTCGGCGGCGAGCATCGCCGACCACCAGAAGGTGCCGCAGGCGATCGCCGAGGCGTGCCAGAGCGTCGCCGAGTCGCCGTTCCTGTCGACCTGGCAGACCGCCCACGACATGGAGCTGATCCGGCAGCTGCTGGGCCAGGCCAAGCTGAACTACCTCGGCTACTCCTACGGCTCGTGGCTCGGCGCCAAGTACGCCTCGCTGTTCCCGGGCAGCGCCGGCAAGATCGTGCTGGACTCCAGCGTGAACTGGCAGGGCCGGCTGCAGGCCGACTTCGAGGACTTCCCGATCATCGACCAGCGGCAGTTCGACCAGGTGTACGTGCCGTGGCTGACCCGCACCGCGCCGGACGTCTTCGGCGCCACTCCCGCCGCGGTGCAACAGAAGTGGGAGCAGGTCCGCGACTACTACAAGTCGCAGGGCATCGCCCCGGACCGCTTCAACGGCCTTTTTGTCGGCATGGGCAGCAAGTTCGCCTGGCTGAGTGCCACCGCGATCTTCGAGGCCGGGGTCAAGGCGCTGGGCGGCAATGCCTCCGCGCCCGCCGACCTTCAGTCCCAGTTGGACACCAGGTTCGGCAAGCCGGTCGCCGCGCTGACCGTCGCCGACGTCAAGGCCGCGACCACGCCCGACTACGCCGCCGTCGAGGACGTGCGATACGCCGTGGCCTGCGGCGACCAGCCGACCAAGTCCACCGCCTGGTACAAGTCGCTCAGCGACCGTCAGGGTCCGAACAATCCGCTGTTCGGCTGGGCCTACGGTCTCGGCGAGGTGTGTGGCCCCTGGTCCGACGCGCCGCGCCAGACGCTGCCCAACCTGCCGGCGTCCGTGGCCAAGAACGTCCTTGTGGTGCAAGGGGAGTTCGACCCGCAGACCGGCTACGACCAGGCCCACGCCGCCGTCGCCGCCGCTCCCGGCGTCAGCCTGATCTCCGTCGACGACTCGCCGTACCACGGGCAGTACGCCCTCACGGCCAACCCCTGCGTCGACGGCATGGTCAACGTGTTCCTGCTGCAGAACTCCCGCCCCGGCAGCAGCGTCTGCCCCGGCGTGCCGCTGATCGGCGAGACCCAGGTCTTCCCGGTCCCCGGCCCGGTGAAGACGCCGCCGTCCGGCACGCGGTCCTTCGCCCCGCAGACCGCGCCGTCGGCGCTGCGTGACCAGGCCCAGGACTTCATCAGCAAGACGAATTCCCTGCGCTGACACCAACTCCTGACGCGCGTCTCCCTGGGGGAGGCGCGCGTCAGGGCGTTTCGAGGAGCTGGGCCAGCGTCTCGGTGTCGCGCAGGTACCGCTCGTAGGGGAAGCCGGCTTCCAGCAGGGCGGTGCGCAGCTCCTCGTAGAGCGGCTTTCCGTTGCTGTGGAACGCCTTGCTGCCGGCTTCGGTGAGGCTGACCAGCCGCCGCCGGGCGTGCTCGGGGTCCTGGCGCACCTCCACCAGACCGTCGGCCTCCAGCGGTCGCAGCGCCCGGCTGATCGCCGGGTCGGACACCGACAGCGCCTCGGCCAGCCGGTGTTGGGTCGTCGGCTGGATGTCCTCCAGCGTGCCCAGCAGCCGCATCTGGCTGTACGTGAGGCCGCCGGGATCGGCGCCACGCCGCCGTGTGGCCTCGGCCAGCAGGAACACCACTCGATGCAACAAGTCAGGAAGCCCGTCGTCCACGGTTCGATCATACATGAATGTTGACTGGTTAATATTAACCATGCAAGACTCGTCGCCGTGAACACGACCTCATACCTCTTGCAGTCCGCGTTTCCCCTGGTCTGGGTGCTGGTGGCCGTCGTCGGCGCACTGATCGCCACCCGGCACAGCCCGTCCCGCGAAGCGCGGCTGGAGACCTGGCAGCGCTGGTGGGCCGCCGGCGCGCTGGGCTGCGGCAGCCTGTGGCTGGTGCTCGCCTTCCTCGGCGCCCCGGAGGTGATGGCCACCGCGATCGGCTTCAACCAGACCCCGTTCGAGTTCGAGATCGCCTTCGCCAACCTCGGACTGGCGGTCATGGGCTTCCGCGCCGCCTCGTCGCACGCCACCGCCCGCGAGCGCGTCACCGTCGGCCTCGGCGCCGGCATGTTCCTGTGGGGCGCGGTGATCGGGCACGTCTACCAGTGGTTCGCCGGCGGCGACCACGCCCCCGGCAACACCGGCGGCGTCCTGATCTGCGACGTGCTCTTCCCCGCCGTCATGATCATCCTCGCCGTCCGCTCGAAGCGACTGGCCGTCGTCCGTCAGCCGGCCCTCGTCTGATGTCCGACAAGCCCAAGTCCGCGGAACGGCTGGTGTTCTTCAGTGACGCCGTCGTGGCCATCGCGCTGACCCTGCTGGTGCTGCCCCTGGTCGACAGCGTCAGCGACGCCCGCAAGGCCGGCCCGATGCCGCCGCTGCCGGAGCTGCTGGCGGACAACCGGTCGGTGATCT
Source organism: Kutzneria sp. CA-103260 (assembly GCF_018263855.1). GTDB lineage: Bacteria > Actinomycetota > Actinomycetes > Mycobacteriales > Pseudonocardiaceae > Kutzneria. Next base: position 1,570,837 of record NZ_CP073318.1, read on the forward strand.
TCGGCTTCCTGATCAGCTTCGTGGTGATCGTGCGGCTGTGGATCGTGCACCACCGGGTGTTCGAACAGGTCAAGGCCTACAGCATGTCGCTGGTGATGGTGAACGTGAGCTGGCTGCTCACCGTGGTGTTCCTGCCGTTCCCGACCGAGCTGATCGCCAACTACCCCCTCGACGACCGGCTGGTGCTCATGCTGTACGTCGGCACCCTGTTCGTCAGCAGCGTGTTGCTGGCCGCGATGGTGCGGATCGTGCGCAACGATCCCGAGGTGCGGCGCGCACCGGACGCGGTCTCCGACCGCTGGTGGTTCGACGCGATCACCGGCGCGGTGACGTTCTTCGTGATTCTGGCGCTGGTCACCGCGTTCCCGGTGTTGAGCTACTACACACTTGCACTGTTGTTGGTCCAGCCGCAGATCGTGCGCCTGCGCTACCGCGCCACGGCCAACAAGCACGAACTAGCCGGCGGCCGCCCGCAGTGAGGACGCGAATTCAGTGCCGCGAATACCGGTGAGGATCGGGTTCGTTGCGCCGGCCGCGCGGTAGCGGGCGATGCCGTCCCGCACCTGGGCGACGTCGCCGATGGCACACAAGGCATCGATGAGGTTTTCGCTGATCGTCTGCTCCTGCCGGGGCTGGTCGCCGGTGGCCTCGTCGTAGGCCCGCAGGTCCTCGGCGTAGCCGGCGGCGGCGAACATGCTGCGGTAGAACGGAAGTCCGAAGTAACGGTGCAGCTCCGACCGGATGACGGCCAGCGCTTGTGTTCGATCGGAGCCGGCGGCGACGGGGATCGCCGGCATGACGGCGAAGCCGTCCAGGGTTTTGCCGGCGGCGGCCCGGCCCTTGGCCACCTCGGGCACGACGACATCGCGGACGTAGTCGGCGGGGCAGGCCCAGAGCACGACACCGTCAGCGATCTCCCCGGCCAACCGGAGCATCGCCGGCGACAGCCCGGCCAACAGGACCGGGATGTCGGGCCGGGGCTCGAAAGCCGTGAATCGGAAGGTGGAGTTCCAGCGTTTCCCTTGCGGTGGCTCGGCCCCGGTGAGCAGCGCCCGCACCAGCTCGACGTATTCCCGCATCTCGGGCACCGGCCGGCCGATCTCCTGCCCGTGCCAGCCGCCCATGGTGACCCGGTGCCCGGCGCCGAGCCCGAGCCGGAACCGCCCGCCGGACAGGTCGTCCACGGTGGCCGCGGTCTGGGCCATGGAGGCGGGGGAGCGGTGGTAGATCGGCGCGACGGCGGTGGCCAGGTGCACGCGCTCGGTCACCATCGCCAAACCGGACAACGCGGTGAACGAGTCCCGGGCGGCGATGTGCGAGCAGGTGACAGTGTCGTACCCGAGCTTGTCAGCCAGCTGCGCGAGCGCGGCCATCTCCGGAAACGGCACGGTGGTGGGGATCTGACAGCTCAGCAGCATGGGAAGCGCTCCTTCGGGCGTGGTAGTCGACGAACCAGTCGAGCGCAGAATGGCCGACACGGCCAGGTCACGTCGGGCACGTGCCGTGGCGACGCCTCGTCGCGGATGACGGCCTTGATCCGTAGGACGAGGTCGTCGTCGAGGATCACGTTATCGAAGTAGTCCCAGACGGCGGACCAGAATCAGGCCAGGTCCCGCACCGACCACGACCACAGCGACCAGTAGTCGTGGCCGACCGGTGCGCCGCGGTTCATGGCGCATCAGCGGGCGAAGGCGGCGAGGGCGCTCATGGCCCGACGAGCGGGTTGCGCAGCTCGCCGATGCCCTCGATCGTGCTGACGAGGGTCGTGCCCGGCTTGAGGTAGCGCTGGGGATCGCGGGCCATGCCGACCCCGGACGGGGTGCCGGTGAAGATCAGGTCGCCGGGCAGCAGCGGCAGCACCGCGGACAGCCGGGCCACCAGCTCCGGCACCGAGAAGATCAGGTCCTTGGTCCGCCCGTCCTGGAGGGTTTCGCCGTCCACGGCGCAGCCCAGCGCCAGGTCGTCCGGGTCGCTGAACTCGTCCGGCGTGACCAGGACCGGGCCGATCGGGCTGAACCCGGGATAGGACTTGCCCAGCGAGAACTGCGGCACCGGGCCCGTCAGCTGCACGGCCCGCTCGGACAGGTCCTGCCCGACGGTCAGTCCGGCCACATGCCGCCAAGCGTCCTTTTCGGACACCTGGTAGGCCCGCTCGCCGATCACCGCGACCAGCTCCACCTCCCAGTCGACCTTGTCGCTGGGCAGCGTCACTGTGTCGTAGGGACCGGTGATGCTGCTGGCGAACTTCGTGAACACCGCCGGCGAGGTCGGCGGCTTGGCCACGCCCGCCTCCTCGCTGTGCGCGCGGTAGTTCAGGCCGATGCCGAACACCTGGGCCGGCCACAGTAGCGGCGGCCCGACCTGGGCCGCGGTGAACGGCTCGCCCTCGCCCGGCGACTGCCGGCCGGCCCACGCGGTGAACTCCGGCCAGAGTGGGAAGACCTGGTCCGGGTCGGCGCTGAAGCGGCCGTCGCTGGCCGCCTCCACATCCAGCGCGAGTTCGCCGGAGATCAGTTTCAGCCGGCCGTCGATCCTGCCGATACGCATGGTCTCTCCTTGTCAGCGCGTGCTGTGCGAGCCGGTCATCAGGGCCGCGAGGTCCTCGGGGGTGATGAACGACGGCGGCAGCGGCGGGCCCCAGTTGTAGATGCCCCGAGCACCGTCCACAACGGACGGCTGCCACAGCGCGTCGTCCACGATGCAGTCGAGGTCGCTGTAGTACTCGGAGAAGTTGCCGGCCGGATCCTTGAGGTACCAGAAGAAGTTCGAGCCGATGTGGTGCCGGCCGAGGCCCCACACGTGCCGCTCGGGGTGGTCCTCCAGCATCGCCGTCGCGCCGCGACCCACCTCGTCCACGTCGTCGACCTCCCACGCCGTGTGGTGCAGGAAGTCCACCGGGGCCCGCTGGATCAGGATGTTGTGGTGGTCGGTGGAGCAGCGCAGGAAGCTGGCGATGCTGGGCACGTGGTCGCTGGCCTTGAAACCCAGGCCTTCGGTGAAGAACCGCTGGCTGGCCTCCTGGTCCCGGGAACCGATCACCACGTGGCCGAGCTTGCGCGGCCGCACCTTGTTCTCCCGCTCTACACCCGGCGCGCGGCCGTTGGGTCGGGACGGGCGACCGGGCCCGTTGTAGGGCGCCTGCTCGGCCGGCGTCTGCTCCAGGTGGCCGGCGATCTCCAGGACCACCTCGATGTTCGAGTTCGGGTCCTGCACGCGCAGCGAGGTGTCGTCCCGCTTGCCGGTGGCGTCCAGCCGGGCCAGGCTCGACGCCACCCGGTCGAGGTCGTCCGGGTCCTCCACGCCCACACCCAGCTCCACCAGCCGGCGCAGCGGGGAGTGCACGATCTTCAGCTGCTCGCCGCCGTCCTGGGTGGCGAACCGGGTGCCGTCGCCCACCGGCGTCAGCCCGAAACTCGTGTAGTAGTCGGCGGTCTCCCTCACGTTGGGCACACCGAGGGTGATCGAGGTCAGGCGGTGCAAGCCCATGATTTCGCTCCTACTGTGCGGTTGTCGCGGCCAGGGCGCGTCGGCCGAGGACCCGCTGGACGACGTCGGTCAGGGATTCCGGTTCGAGGCCGGCCGCGCGCCAGGCGATGTGGCGGTCCGGCCGCACCAGCACACAGCCGGTGGTGCCGACCTCGCGGACCGCGGCCCACTCGCCGTAGGGATCGAGCAGCCCGCCCGATCCGATGACATGCACGTCGATGCGCACTCCGGCGGCGGTGCCGGCCTGCTCGGCGGCTTCGGCCCAGGCCTCGCCGCCCGGCCCGGTGATCAGCGCGAAACTCAGGTCGCCAGCCAGGTCCAGAGTGGACAGTGCAACGCCGTCGCGTTCCAGGCGGGCGTGTGGCACTCGTGCACCCGGGCGCGTGGTCGGTATGTAGTGCAGCTGGGCGTCGCGTTCGGCTGGGGGTTCCGGGGAATCGTCCTCGACGACAGCCGCGCTGTGATAGCGGTAGCCCAGTTCCACCCCGTGGGCGTTGAACTGGTAATCGGTCAGCGCCACCGCGTCCCGTAGGGCCGCCCGGCGGGCGTCGCCGGCCGGGCCCGGCTCGTCCAGCTGCCGCAGTGCCGTCCAACCATCCTCAGTGGACTGGCCAGGTTCGAAGCCCAGCGCCTGCTCGACCGCCGCCATCTCGCCCAGGCTGGTGATCGCCCGCTGCACGCCTTGCGCGCCGACGGGTTGGCGTTCGGCCGAGTAAGTGTCCAGCAGCGCCGGATCGGCCCGGTCGGTCAGCACCAGCGCCAGCTTCCAGGACAGGTTGAAGGCGTCGGCGACGGACATGTTGAGCCCGAGCCCGTTGGTCGGGGGATGCCGGTGCACGGCGTCGCCGAGGCAGAAGTACCGGCCGGCCGAGTACTGGGGCGCGACCTGGGCGTTGACCTGCCAGCCGGCCAGTCCCTTCAGCTCCACGTCCAGCGTCTCGTCGCCGACGGCCGCACGGATCTTGGCGATCTGCTCGGCCTCGGTCAGGTCTTCCAGCTTCTGCGTGGCCGGGTCGTACATGATGGCCAGCACGAACTCCGTGAACGGCTTGTGGCAGATCAGCGTGCCCAGCCGCAGCGGCGGCAGCGGGCCCGGCATGACGTTCCACGTCAGCACTCCGGGCCGGTGCGCCAGGTATTTGGTCAGGTCCGCGCGGAACCAGATGTTCGCGGCCTGGGCCAGACCGGCCGGCCCCTCCACGGTGAGTCCCGCGTGCGCCAGCACCTTGCTGCGGGCCCCGTCCGCACCGAGCACGTACCGCGAGCGGACGACGAGCCGATCACCGTTGGCCCGGTTGAGGATCGTGCTCGTCACACCATCCTCATCGGACACGGCGGACTCGAACGCGTGCTGGAAACGGATGTCCGCGCCCGCTTCCCAGGCGGCGTCCAGCAGCATCGGCTCGAAGACTGTCTGCGGGCAGTTGGCCATCGGCACCGGGCTGGTCGCGGCGTACTCGCCGGCTCGCCGGGGCGAGGTGCCCCAGGTCTCGGACCGGGCCACCTCGCGGCCGGCCAGGCTGGTGACCCAGAGGTTGTTGGCCATCAGGTGTTGTGGCGTCGCGACCGCGTGGAAGCGGTCCTCGACGCCCAGGTGGCGCAGGATCTCGATGGTTCTCTGGTTGACGATGTGCGCTCGGGGAGTGTGCGCCGTGCCCGGGTACTGCTCGACCAGGAGATGGTCGACGCCGTAGCGGCTCAGCGCCAGGGACGCGGTCAGCCCCGCGGGACCGGCGCCGACGACGAGCACCGGGACGGTCAGTTCGGTGGTGGACATGGGACCTCCAAGCCCTCGACGGTGAGTGCTAAGACGGGTCGTTCCCGTACAGCGAGGTGCTCCCCGGTGACCAGTACTCGCATGTGACCCAGCATGCACCCAAGATGTCGATAGTTCAACCAAATATCGATATTTTCTGGATGTATGCCGCTGACCTGGGATATCGATATGATCGGGTGGTGGCGACTTCCCGTACCGAAGAGGTCTACGCGGTCCTGCGGGCCGAGCTGCTCAAGGGCGTGTTCGCCCCCGGCCAGAAGCTGCGGGTCGTCGAGCTGGGGGAGCGGTTCGGGGCCAGCCAGTCGGTGATCCGCGAGGCCCTGCTCCGGCTCACCGAGCAGGACCTGCTGGTCGCCGAGCCGCAACGAGGCGTGCGGGTGCGGGACCTGTCCATCGACGACATCGCCGCCCTCACCGAGACCCGTGTGCTCGTCGAGTCCCAGGCCCTACGTTGGTCCATCGCCCGTGGCGACCTCGCATGGGAGACCGCTGTGCTCGCCGCCCACCACCGCATGGAGAAGACCCCCGTGCTCCTTGACGACGGTTCCGTCAACGAGGAGTGGGCCTTCCGGCACGCCGAGTTCCACGCCGCCCTCCTCGCCGGCTCCGGCAACCCCCGTCTGGAGGCCGTCGCCGCGTCGCTGCGGGACAGCTCCGAGCTCTACCGCCGCTGGTACTGGGTCCTCACCGACGACCACCGCCGCGACATTCCCGCCGAACACCGCCAGCTCAAGGACCTCGCCCTGGCCCGCGATGCCGACGCCGCCGTCGAGGTTCTGGTCCAGCACATCGAACGCGCCCCCGCCCAGCTGATCGCGTACGCCCGGGAGCGCGGCCTGGACCGGTTGGACGCCTAGGGCCCGCTGTGGATCAGCGGCGCCCAAAGCTCGGGGTAGTCCGAGTACTTGGCCCGTAGTTCGCGCGTGACCTGGTGCAACGCGATGGCGGCGGTGGACGCGGTGGGATTGGCCGGCAGGGCCTGGTAGAAGGCTTTCGCGGCCTCCACGGCGACCGCGTCGGACAGCGGCCAGAGGCTGGCGATGACGTGCCGGAAGCCGGCCAGGTGGAACGCCGACGCCAGGTTGATCGACTCCTCGATGTGCTCGGGGCTGCGGTCGGCCGTCGAGCACGCCGACAGGTACGCCAGCTCGGCGTCGGCGAGATCGAGCCGCACGATCTCCGGAATGGTCAACGTGCCGTCGTACAGACACAATCCGCCGGTGGACGGCGCGGCGTGGTCGGCGCGGGCGTGGCAGGCGAAGTGCGTCCAGGTGGCTTGCGGCAGCGCGGCCAGGACGTCACCCCTGGTGGCTTCCTGATTGGCCAGCCGGGTCCCGCCGGGGTTGCGACGGTGCAACTCGTGCGCTTCGCCGATGGTGTAGACCAGATCGGGCAGCCCGGGGGTGCGCGCGAGCGCGACGGTGAGCTGGCGGCGGGCGGCCGCCGGTGGCCGGGTCTGGGTGTGGGCCAACACGCGGAGCGTTGGCGTGTAAGAGGAGACGATGCTGTCCAGCGCGCTGGGCCCGCCGGGATGTCCCGCGGCGTGCAACGGAAACAGCCCGAGATGGCCGACCGGCAGCCACCACACCCGGCGCGGCTTGTCCGGCGAGGCGTCGAGGGCTTTGACGACCTTGCTCACGACGGCGTCCCACAGCCAACCGAGAATCTCCTGGAGCAGCAAGCGTTCCCGGGATCCGGTGGAGCGCACGACCCGCAGCAGCGCCTCGCTGTGACGCCGAACTTGGCTGAGCTTGAGCCCATCCAGCGCCACGTGCACGGGATCGTGGTCGGCGCCGATCAGGATCGCGTCGGAACGCCGCCATCCCGCGTTGACCAACACGATCGTGTCGCCGGGGTTGGGTGGGCGGAGGTCGTCCAGCAGCGGCGGCAGCAGGAAGCGTTCGAAGCCGGGGCGGGTGCGGATCTGGGCGAGCACCTGGTCGTGCCGGGCCCACAGGCCGGTCCGGTCGCCGGCGGTGGAGTTCAGCAGCTCCCGGAGCCGGCGGAAGGGCTGCGCGAGTTCGGGCAGCTGCTCGTCGAGCACGGTCAGGTCGGTACGGGATTCCAGTTGCGCCGCAAGCAGAATTCCCCGCCCCAGCTCGCCGGTCTCCACCGCGCCCACCACGTCGCCGATCGCGCAGTGTGCGGCGACGGCCTCGATCGCCAGTCCGACGTGGACGCCGAGCCGTGACTCGCTGTCGCCCCAGTCCGCGTCCTTCGCGGTGATGACCGGCAGCAGGCGCACCGCCTCCTCCAACACCGTCACGGCGATCGCGTGCTCACCGGCCGCCTGTGCGAGCAGGCCCAAGGAGAGACCGGCCATGGCTCGGCTCGATGGCGCGGCCGAGGTGGTCGTGCCCAGCCGGCGCGCGAGCATCCGCACCGTCTCCCGATCGACGCCCCCGCCATCCTCTTCCCACCGCGCCCGATACGCCTGGCTCAGACGGGAAAGCACGATGCACAGTTCCGGCCGGTCATCCGGTGTGATCGCCGCCGCCCGTTCGAGGACGGCGATCCCCTGATCGAGATCCACGCGGTGGCGTCGTTTCAGGAACCGGGTCACGAGCGTGAAACCGAGATTCGCCAGCCGGTGCGGCAAACCGCGGGCCCCGGCCGGCGTCGCGTCGACCGCGCGTTGGAGGAACAGCACGGCCTCGTCCAGATCCTGGAGATCCGCGGTGAGTTCGAAGCGTTCCTGAAACCCGCTGCCGAGATTGTTCAGCCGCACGGCCAGCCGCCAGTGATCCGCCGGTGTCGCGTCCACCGCCTGCCGCATCAGGTCGACGGCCCGGTCGAGGCTGGTCCGAGACTTGCCCCGCTTGAAGTCGCGCAGGTGCAGGTTGCCGGCGTTGGCCAGGACAGCGGCCCGGTCCTCGGCGGGCACGTCGGTGACGGTCAACGCCTCGTCCAGCATCACGATCGCCCGATCCAGATCGGCGGCCGCACCGGCGTGGTCGTGCCGCTGCATGTAGGCGAGGCCGAGATTGGAACAGATCAACGCCCGTTCCGGGATGCCGGCCTCGGCGGTCGCGTAGGCCCACTCGCCACAGTCGATCGCGTGATCGAGATCGTCGGACTGGCCGAGGTGGGCGAAGCGTTCCCGGTACGCGACGGCCAACTCGGACAGCCGCTTCGGGTACTCGGTGTGCAAACCGTCGGAACTCGTGGCCGCGGCGGCGATTTCGAGATAGGGGAGCGCCAGGTCGAGTGCGTCTTCCGTGCCCTGTCGATGCCACCCCAGATAGTACGCGCCCAGCTCGGACAGCGCCTCGCTGGGCAGCGACACCCGGGACCGCCAGTCCTCGGCCGGCAGGTGGCTGAACGGCCAGACGCGCGGCCGGGGCGAGGTGCGTCGAGCCGGCTGGTGCCGGCACTCACCGCCACGGTCGAAGGGCCGGGCGCACTGCCGGCAGAAGTCCTTGCCCGCCGCGGCGAGCGTGTCCGGCGCCTGGGGATTGCCCATGTGGGCGGCGCGGGCGAGATGGACGAACCCGTCGTCGGCCCAGCCCAGTTGCTGCAGGGCCATGCCCAGTGCGTTGCGCCCCTCGCGGTGGTCTGGTGTGAGCTCCAGGCACTGGGCCAGCGGCAGCAGCGCGCCCGCGTAGTCGCCGTCCTGGAAGCGGCTCACGCCGAGCAGGAACTGACCGTGGGGCTGGAAGGGCTCGAGCCGCAGCGACGCCTCGAACGCCTCCGCCGCACGGGCGTTGTCCCCGTGTTCGAGCAAGAACCTCTTGCCGGCCTCGAAGAGCCGTTTGGCGTCGTCGGTGGATGTCATGGGCTAGCGGGACTTCTCCTGGGCACGGTGCAGTCGGGTGAAGGTGCGGGCAAGGCAGATCGCGCAGGACAGCCAGCCGCCGTCGTCGCGCGGCGGCGACAGCGGGGCGTGGTCGAGTATGCCGGTGGCGCGGTACTGCTCAGCCTGGTCCTTCTTGATGCGGCCGGTGATCTCGCCGCGGTACAGCTTCTTCGCGCAGAAGTCGCACGAGTCGCTCGCGGACGGCTGCTGCACGGTGGCCGGCCAGCGGCCGTGCACGTGCTCCCAGCCCGAGGCGGCGACCTGGACGAAGCCGGACGGGTCGACCGGCCCGGTCCCCTCCGGCGCGACGTCGCGGGCCGCGCACGACCGCGCCTGGTCCCGATCGAAGATGAACAGCTCGCTGCAGTCCTCGCAGACGCACCACGGGGTCTGGTCCTTGCCCACCTGCTCCACAGCGCCGCCGAAGGCGGACAGCCGTTGGGAATCCGTGAGCTGGAAGCCCTCATGTAACGGCTTGGACATCGTGAAGTTCTTGCGCCAGTACGCTTCGGACAGCGCGACGTCCCTGGTCCGGAGGTAATAGCTCTCGGCCCGGACAACAGGCGTGCCGCACACGTCGCACACGCCGGTGGCGGGAGCCGCCTCCGTTCTCCGCTCGTTGCGCCTGAACCACGCCATGCCGCTCCTTCCTACGTCGGCTCCGCCAGCTGGGGACCACGTTCCAGGAACGCGGTCAGCCGTTGGCCGGCCCGGATCTCCTCCCGCGCGTCGGCCGGCAGTTCCCAGCCCAGAGCCGTGTACAGGTCTTTGCGATAGAGGTCGTGACAGCTGAGCACCAGACGTCCGTAGACGGCGGCGCCGCCGAGGATCGTGCGATAGCCGATGATCATGCCGAGCAGCGCGAAGGCCAACGCCCACCACGTGAAGACCGCCCACACGCAGAACAGCAGGCTCCACAACCACAATCGCGCGCCTTCGTCGAGACGCGCACGAGCCGCCGTGACCTCGGTCCGCGCGGCTTCGGGCATCACCAGCCACAGTCGCGGCCAGCAGACCACCGCGTCCAGGCCGTAGCGGTGCCGAGGCCGTGACTCCGCGGCCTTGAGCAGATTGCCCAGGCGAGTTGGCATTCGGTCCCGCGGATCAGCCGGCACGCCCACTCGCCACGCGTTGAGCCGTTGGTATCGCTGACGTTCGCCGTTGCTCAACTCGCTCCGGCGTCGGGCCAGGTCACGCCAGCGGGTGATCTTGCGGTCGATGGCCTTGCCCCGCAACGCTGTCAGCGGACCCGCCACCCGGCCCCAGTAACCTTCCAGCAGCCGCAGCACGGTTGGCGTAACCAGATCGGCCAACCGGGCCGAGCCGGCGACCAGCAGCAACGCGCACACCGCCAGCACCGCCTCCGACACGGGGGTTGTGGTGCCGAAGGTCTGGGTCCAGACGGCGGCCAGGGCCGACCATCCCGCGTCGGTTCCGAACAGACCGCCGTTGGCCCACACGTACGCGAGCACTCCGCCAATCCAGAACAGCAGCGCCGGCGACGTGAGCAGCGCCGCCCACCGCTCGGCGGCTTTCCCGCCCAGCCCCGACCACATCGCGGTCAGCACGGTCGCTCACGCCCGCCGGAACTCGGCCGAATTGCACTGCGGGCACCTGGTCGGCACCGGCTCACCGACTTCGTAGAGGACTTCCTTGTACTCGCAATCAGTGCAGCGGTACACGATTTCCGCCGACGGCTCGCCATCCCCGGGCAGATCCAGGTACGCGCCGGTAGGCCCGCGGAACTGCCAATTGAGTGGCGCGCGCCGCTGGAACTCCTCCCACAGCGCCGGATCCGCGGTCAGCAGATCCAGGATCTCGCCCGTGACTGTTTCTCCCTTGTCGGCCCGCGCGAGCAGTTCGTCCAGCTCAGGGCTTCGGCGCATAGCCCGCGCAACCGAAAGGATCTCCTCGTCACGCAATACCGCTGCCCCCTCGTGACCGCCCCGACGCCCCCAAGTCGCCGGTCCAGCATACCGTCGTGTCACTCTCAGCGCAGTTCGCGCTTGAGGACCTTGCCGGTGGCGGTCATCGGGAACGACTCGCGGAACTCGACCTGCCGCGGGTACTTGTAGCCGGCCATGTTCTGCTTGCACCAGGCGATGAGCTCGGCCTCGGTGACGGTCGCCGCCGGCGTGCGGATGACGTAGGCCTTGACCTCCTCGCCGTGGCTGGGGTGCGGCACGCCGACCACGGCGACCAGGCTGACCTCGGGGTGGGTCATGATCACTTCTTCCAGCTCGCGCGGGTAGACGTTGAACCCGCCGCGCACGATCATGTCCTTGGCCCGGTCGACGATGAAGTAGTAGCCGTCGGCGTCGCGGGTGCCGATGTCGCCGGTGCGGAACCAGCCGTCACGGACGGCCGCGGCGGTCGCCTCCGGCCGGCCCAGGTAGCCCTTCATCACGTTGTGCCCGCGGATGGCGATCTCGCCGGCCTCGCCCTCGGGCACCTCCCGCCAGTCGGCGTCGACCAGCTTGACCTCCACGCCCCACACCGGCTGCCCGATGGAGCCGGCCTTGGCCACCCGCCCCGGGTGGTTGAACGTGGCGACCGGGCTGGTCTCGGAAAGCCCGTAGCCCTCCCGGATCTGCACGCCGTACACCTTGTGCACCTGCTCCAGGATCTCCACCGGCAGCGCGGCCCCGCCGGACACGGCGACCCGCAGCGTGCCGGCGATAGCCTCGATGTCGTACTGGCCGAAGTCGGCGCCGAGCAGGCCCCAGTACATCGTTGGCACGCCGGCGAAGAACGTGACGCCCTCGCGCTCCATCAGCGCCAGCGCCTTGTTCGGCTCGAACCGCGGCATCAGCACCAGCGTCGCCCCGGCGGCGAAACCCGAGTTGAGCTGCACGCTCTGCCCGAAGGAGTGGAACAGCGGCAGCGTCACCAGGTGCACGTCGTGGTCGACGGTGCCGAACAACCGGTGGCAGGTCAGGGCGTTCAGCACCATGTTGGCGTGGGTGAGCTCCGCGCCCTTGGGCCGGCCGGTGGTGCCGCTGGTGTACAGCACGACGGCGGTGTCGGTGGGCTCGGTGTCGACGGTCTGGAACGTCGTTGGCTGGTCGGCCAGCAGCTGGTCGAACGACTCGTCGATCAGGAAGAAATGCTCGCAGCCGGGGGTCGCGTCGAAGCCGGCGCGGCCCTCCTCGGCCAGCGGCAGGCCGGGGCCGCCGGCGAAGCAGAAGAACGCCTTGGCCCCCGAGTCGGCCAGGTGGTAGGCGATCTCGCGGCCCTTCAGCAGCACGTTGAACGGCACCACCGCCGCGCCGGCCTTGAGGATGCCGTAGTAGACGATCGGGAACTGGGGGATGTTCACCGAGGCCAGCGCGACGGTGTCGCCGCGGCCGATCCCATTGCGGGCCAACAGGTTGGCCACCCGGTTGGCGGCTTCGTCGACCTGCCGGTAGGTCAGCCGGGTGTCACCGGCGACGATCGCGTCGCGCTCGGGCAAAGACGCGGCGCTGTGGTCGAGCAGCATGGCCAGGTTCAGCATTGTCTTCTCCTTCGGTGAGAAAGCCGTGCACGAGCGGGACGATGTCGTTCGAATGCGTCAGCAGGGCCAGATGGCCGCCGCCGGGCACGATGTGCAGGCGGCCGTGGCGCAGCAGCGTGGCCATCAGCCGGGCGTTGACGGTGGGGATGATCGGGTCGTCGTCGCCGGCGATCACCAGCACCGGCTGGCGCAGCAGCGGCAGGTAGTGCGCGCTGGTCCAGCCCGCGCCGGCCAGGATCTGCCAGAGGTAGCCGACCGGGTCGGGGGCACGGGTGGCGGCGGCGTAATGCCTTGCCACCTCAGGGTTGTTGCCGAACCCGCCGCCGTAGATCCGGGCGCCGGTGTCGCGCATCCGGTTGGCGCCGAAGTACCGCAGCGGGCTGGTCAGGGTGAGCAGCACCGACGGCTTGGCCGGCACCATCACCATGCCCATGCTGGTGGCGCAGAGCACGACCCGCCGGACCAGCTTCGGCCGGCGGTGGGCCAGCTCCTGGGCCAGCGCGCCGCCCCACGAGATGCCCAGCACGTCCACCTCGTCGTAGCCGAGATCGGTGACGAGATCGGCGACCAGCCGCGCCACCTGCGGCATCCACCGTGGCAGCTTGGTGGTCGGGGAGCCGCCGGTGCCCGGCATGTCGAACCGGATCACCGGCATGTGTCGCCCGCGCTGCGCGCCCAGGGCGTCCACCAGCGGCTGCAACAGCTCCAGGTTGGCCCCGATGCCGTTGCACAGCAACAGCGGCGTGCCCTCGCCGGGCCGCACGTCGACGTGCAGCCGGACCCCGCGCACCCAGCGTTCGGTGCTCACGCGAGCACGTAGCTGCCGGGCGCGGCCTCGAGCGGCGCGTGCTGGTCGTTGCCCAGATTCTTGGGCGCGGCCACCAGATCCTCGGACCGCTGGCCCAGCCACTCCATCCAGCGCGGCCACCAGCTTCCGGACACCGTTGTCGCGCCGTCCTTCCACTCCTCGGCCGACTCGGGCAGCTCGGGATTGCGGTAGTACTTGGACTTCGGGTTGCCGGGCGGGTTGAGGATGCTCTGGATGTGACCCGAACTGCTCAGCGTGAACTCCACCTTGCCGCCCAGCCGGCGGGCCGACCGGTAGCAGGCGTCCCACGGCGTGATGTGGTCGGTGGTGCCGGCCATCACGAACACGTCCGCGGTGATCTTGCCCAGGTCCAGCGGCGTGCCGTTGACCACCACCCGACCGGGCTTCGCCAGCAGGTTGTCCCGGTAGATGTCGATCAGCTGGCCGTGGAAGGCGGCTGGCAACCGGGTGGTGTCGTTGTTCCAGTACAGCACGTCGAAGGCCGGCGGCCGCTTGCCCAGCAGGTAGTTGTTCACCCAGTAGGTCCAGATCAGGTCGTTGGGGCGCAACAGGTTGAACACCTTGGCCAGCTCGCGGCCGTCCAGCACGCCCTTGACGTGCGAATGCCGTTTGGCCGCGGCCAGGGTCTCGTCGCTGGCGAACACGCCGAGCAGGGTCTTGTCCTCGGCCATGTCGAAGACGCTGACGAACAAGGTCAGGGCGTTGATCATCGGCTTGCCGCGGGCGGTCAGGTAGGCGGCCAGCGCCACCGAGGTGATGCCGCCCGAGCACGCGCCGGTCAGGTTGACGTCCGGGCTGCCGGTGATCGAGCAGACCGCCGCCAGCGCCTCCTCCATCGCGGTCAGGTAGGTGGCCAGATCCCAGTCGCGCTGCTCGGCCGTCGGGTTGCGCCAGCTCACCACAAAAACCTGGAAGCCGTTGTCGCGGGCGTGGCGGACGATGCTCTTCTCCGGCGACAGGTCGAACACGTAGTACTTGTTGATCTGCGGCGGCGCGATAACCAACGGCCGGGCGTGCACCTGCTCGGTGCTCGGGGCGTACTGGATCAGCTCCAGCACCTCGTTGCGGAACACCACCGAACCCTCGGAGGTGGCCAGATTGCCGCCCACGCTGAACTTCTCGCCGTCGACCTGGCTCGGGAACGCGCCATTGCGGCGGACATCGCCGAGCAGGTGGCGAACGCCCTCGACCGCGCTCTCACCGCCAGTGTCCAGGAACTGCTTGACGGCCGCCGGATTCAACGGCAGGTTGCTCGGCGACAGCGCGTCCAGGCCCAGCGTCAGCACGAACCGGGCCCGCTCCTTGTCCACAGTGGACATATCCGAGCCGGCCAGCCAGCTGTCCAGCTCGGCGTCCGCCGCCAGGTAGACGCCGAGCAGCCGCCGATACAGGAAGTTCTTGCTCCAGGCCGTGTCGGCGAACCGCCGGTCCTTCGGGCCGGGCGCCAGCTCGCCGCGACCGCGGGCGGCGTCAACCGCGGTCCTGGCCAGATGGCGCAGGCTGCCCGCGGCGTGACCGGGATTGCGGACCGCCTCCAACACCACCGTGCGCAACGAGTCGACCAGATCCTTACGACGGAAGCCGACGATCGGATTCGGGCCGCCGATCGCGTCAGCGGCGATCTCCGGGGTGGACATGGGAATTCCTCCTAGCTGTGGTTAGACGAAGGCGGACTGGCCGGTGAGCGCCCGGCCGACGATGAGGGTGTTCATCTCGCGGGTGCCCTCATAGGAATGGATGGCCTCGGCGTCGGCGACGAAGCGGCCGACCTCGTGCTCCAGCAGGATGCCGTTGCCGCCCATGAGCTCCCGAGCCATGCCGACGGTCTCGCGCATCTTGGTGGTGCAGAAGGCTTTGGCCAGGGAGGCCTGCTCCTCGGTCATCTTGCCGGCGTCCTGCAGCCGTGAGAGCTGGGCGACCATGCAGAGCGACGACGTGATGTTGCCGAGCATCCGGACCAGCAGGTCCTGCACGAGCTGGAAGCCGCCGATGGGACGGCCAAACTGCTCGCGCTCCCTGGCGTAGGCCAGGGCCCGCCGGTACGCGCCGATGGAGCAGCCGACGGCCTGCCAGGCCACCGACGTGCGGGTCATCCGGAGCACGGCGGCGGTGTCGGCGAAGGACCGCGCGTTCTGCAGGCGGTTGGCCTCGGGAACCCGGCAGCCGACCAGCTCGATGTGGGCGTTCTGGACCGTGCGCAGGGCGATCTTGCCCTCGATCTTGGTGGCGGTGAATCCGGGCGTGCCCTGCTCCACCAGGAAGCCCTTGACCTGGCCGTCGGCCTCGTCCTTGGCCCAGATCACGGTGACGTCGGCGAAGGTGGCGTTGCCGATCCACTTCTTCTCGCCGGTCAGCACCCACTCGTCGCCGTCGCGGCGGGCGGTGGTGGTCAGGCCCCGGGCGGCGGCGGAGCCGACGGCGGGCTCGGTCAGACCGAAGGCGCCGATCTTCTCGAACCGGTGCATCGGCGGCAGCCAGCGTTCCTTCTGCCCTTCGGAGCCGCACAGGTAGATCGAGCCCATGGCCAGACCGGTGTGCACGCCGAAGAACGTGGCGAAGGACGGATCGGTGCTGGCCAGCTCCAGCGTGACGAAGCCGTCGAGCAGGCTGGTGCGGCCGGGCAGCCCGTGGCCGGCGTAGGACAGCCCGCCGATGTCGAGCTTGCCCAGCGGTTCGATCAGGTGGTGCGGGAAGCGCTCGCGGGCCCAGTGCCAGTTGGCCACCGGGGCGACCTCGGTGTCCAGGAAGGTCCGCAGCCGGTCCAGCAGTTCCAGGTCGGGGTCGGGGAGGTCGTCGGCCAGTCGGTAGAAGTCCATGCGGATGACGCTAGGTTCGCGCGCTGGTCGGCGGCCCTATCCAAGGTTAGGGTCGGTGGTTATGCAGGTGGTGGCGACGAAGCTGTTGGCCCCACCGGCCCGCCCGGGCGCGGTGGTGCGGGCCCGCCTGCTGCGGCTGCTCGACGGGGCCGCCACCCATCCGCTCACGTTGATCACCGCGCCGGCCGGCTTCGGCAAGACCACGCTGGTCGCCACCTGGCTGCGTGGCTTCGACGGCCGGTCCGCCTGGTTGACGTTGGACGAGGACGACGACACGCCGGGCCGGTTCCTCGACTACCTGGTCACGGCGCTGGAGGCCGACCGCACGCTGCTGGATTCCGGCTCCGCTTCGACGCCCGCGGTGATGACGGCGCTGGTCAACGAGCTGGCCGGCGACGACGCCGACCGGGTGCTGGTGCTCGACGACATCGAGGTGCTGGCCGAGCCGGAGATCGTGGACGCGCTGGCCTTCCTGGTCGAGCACTGCCCGCCGCGGCTGCACCTGTTGCTGCTCGGCCGCACCGAGCCCGAGCTGCCGCTGGCCCGTTGGCGTGGCCGAGGCCTGCTGGTGGAGATCGGGGCGGCGCAGCTGCGATTCTCCCCGGCCGAGGCCGGCGAGCTCCTTGAAGCCGTCACGGGACGCGCCGTGGACGGCGAGACCGTGGATGTCCTGACCCGGCGGGCCGAGGGCTGGGCGGCCGCGTTGCAGATGCTGGGGATCGGCCTGCGGGACGGGATGTCGACCGGGGCGGGGGCGGTCCGGCACGCGCCGGGAAACCGCTATGTCCTGGACTACCTGGCCGAGGAGGTGCTGCGGGGGCAGCCGGCTGAGCTGCGGGAATTCCTGCTCCGCACCTGCATCCTGGACGCCCTGTCGCCGTCGCTGTGCGACGCCGTGACCGGCCGTTCCGACAGCGAACTCGTGATCCGGGAACTGGAGCGGGCGAATCTGTTCCTGTCACCGCTGGACGACCACGGCGAATGGCACCGCTACCACGGTTTGTTCGCCGACTACCTGCGCACGGAGCTGGATCCCGAGCTGGCGCTGGAATGCCACCGCCGGGCGGCTCGTTGGTACGCGGCGCACGACAGGCCGGCGGAGACGATCCGGCACGCGGTCGCCGGGCGTGAGATCGGGCTGGCCGTGGACACCGTGCGCGGGCAGGCCGACGAGCAGATCCGGCGGGGCGAGCTGGCGACGATGCTGTCGTGGCTGAATCGGCTGCCGGACGAGGAGGTGCGGGCGCAGGCCGATCTGGCCGGGTTCAAGGGCTGGCTGCTCTACCTCGGCGGGCGGGTCGACGAGGCCGAGTCGTACGCGGCGCTGGCCGACCGGCGGATGAGCCCGGAGGCCCCGATCGTCGACCGGGCGATGCTGCGCACGTTCCAGGCTTATCTCGCGCTGACCCATGGCAGCCCGGCCGACGCGGCCAGGTTGGCCACCGAGGCGCTGGAGTTGTTGGGGGACAGCACTTCCTTCTTCCGAGCCGCGGCGATGGGTGTGCTGGGCCAAGCCCGAAGGCTCACCGGGGACCGGCGCGGGGCCATCGATGTGTTGCGCGAGGCCGTGGCGTTGGGGGAGCGCAGCGACAACGCGTTGAGCACGTTGGAGGCCAGTGGTTATCTCGCCCCGCTGCTGTACGTGCAGGGACGGCTGCGGGAGGCGGTGTTGCTCTGCCAGGACGCGTTGCGCAGCCACGCGGGGTTGCCGATGGCCGGGTTGGTCGAGGTGCCACTGGGCACTCTGTTGTACGAGCGGGACGAACTCGTGGACGCGGAGCGGCACCTGGTCGACGGCATCGCCCGCTGCGAACAACTCGGCACGACTTCGTACACCCTGCTTGGCCTTCGCACGCTGGCCCGGCTCCAGCACGCCGCCGGCCGCGTCGACGACGGCTTCCGGGCGCTGCTGGCCGCGCGCCGTCAGGCCGACGCCGCCGAGGATTACCGGCGTGCCCGGCTGGTGCTGGCCACCATCGCCGAACTGCACCTGCGGTCCGGCAGCCCAGCGGCGGCCGAGCAGGCGATGCGGGAGATCGGCGACGATCGACCGTCCTCTTCGGACTATGAACAGCTGACGTGGGCCCGATTGTGGCTGGCCCGTGGCAAACCGCGCCAGGCCTTGGAGGCGTTGGCCGCTATCGAGGCGCGGGCGGTTGCGGAGGGCCGGGACGGCAGCCTCGTGGCGATTCTGGCCGTGACGGCGCTCGCTCGCCATGCTGTCGGGGAACCGGCCTCCGACCCGGTGGCCCGGGCCGTCGAACTCGCCGCGCCGGACGGATATCGGCGGACCTTCCTCGACGAAGGTCCGGCGATTGTGCCGCTGTTGAAGGAAGTTCGGTCGGTGGCGCCGACGTTCGTCGCTGATCTGCTGTCCCGGACACGCGGTGGTTCGGTGCCCAAGGCGACCGGCGAGATGCTGACCGTCGAGGGCGTCGGCGTGGTCGAACCGCTCACCGAGACCCAGCGCCGGATCCTCGGCCTGATCGCCACCGGCATGTCCAACCAGCAGGTCGCGGACAAGCTGTTCATCACCGTCGGCACCACCAAGTGGCACCTCAACCAGATCTTCGGCCGGTTGCAGGCCCGCAACCGGACCGAGGCGGTGGCCCGGGCCCGGCAGCTAGAGCTGCTTTAGTTTCAGGCGTTCGGCGATGTGCGGCGGCATCACCGGCGCGTCGTCGGTGATCGCGCTGATGAAGGCCTCGGTGATCGGATCCGGGCGGTCCCGGGCGTAGACGCTGAGCGGCCGGCTGATCGGCTGCTCCGGCCGCAGCACCACACCGTCGAAGGCCGGCGGGATGATGTTGCACGGCACCAGCGAGATGCCCAGGCCGGCCCGCACCATGGCCAGCGCCGCCGGCCCTTGCTCGGTTCGGATGGCCACCCGGGGCTGGAAACCCGCCTCGGCACAGGCCCGGTCCACGTACTCCGACAGTCCACTGTGGGGGGTGAAGTGCACCCAGTGGTGGTCGGCGAGATCGGCGAAGCGCACCCGCTCGGGTTCGGGCGGCAGCCCGGCGTCGGCGTGGCCCACGATGACGAACTCCTCGGCGCCGAGCGGGCGGGCCGGCCCGGACCAGTCGTCCGGCATCGGCCCGACCGCCAGGTCGGCGCGGCCGGCGTCCATCGCCGCGGCCAGGTCGTTGGCGTGCCGGAACTCCACCAGGTGCGCCTGCACGTCGGGATAGGCGCGCCGCCAGGCCCGGAACGCGGCCGGCATCACGCCGATGCTGAGCGAGAACAGCGTCCCGATGTGCAGCTCCACGGCGTTCAGGCCGGACGCCCGTTTGGCGGCGCTGCTGACCCGCTCGGCATGGGCCAGGCTGGCCCGCGCGTGCGGGAGGACGGTGCGGCCGGCCGGGGTGAGTCGGACCTTGCGGGGCAGCCGCTCCAGCAGCGGCCCGCCCAACTCCCGCTCCAGCGCCTGGATCTGGTGCGACAAACCCGGCTGGGTCACGTGCAGGACCTCGGCGGCGCGCGTGAACGAGCCCTCGTCAACCACCGCGACGAAGTACTCGAGCTGGCGGAGCGAAACTGCCATGAACGGATTCTATCAGCGCCAGACTTACTACTTGTTGGACAGGGAACGTCCCGGGCGGTGAAGATGGACGCATGTCAGAGAAGGCTTTGCGGGTGCTCTGTTTGCACGGCTATCACGGCAATTCGAGGATTCTCGCCGGTCAGCTCCAGCCGCTTCGCGACGGCCTTTCCACGCCGGTCGACTTCGTCGCCGTGGACGCCCCGTCGCTGGCCGCGGGTGACTTCGGCTGGTGGCACGGGGACATCCCTGGATATCGCGACGAGTTCCAGGGCTGGGCCCGCACCCGGGACTGGCTGGTCGAACTCTTCTCGCGCGAGGGCCCGTTCGACGGGGTGCTGGGATTCAGCCAGGGGGCGGCCCTGACCGGCCTGCTGCCCGGTCTGAGCGCGGCGGAATTGTCGATCGGCCTGCGGTTCGCCATCATGGCCGGCGGCTTCCGGAGCGAGGCCCCGGAGCACCGCGAGCTGTTCGCCCAGCGCGAGGCCTATCGAATTCCGTCGTTCCACATCATCGGGGACACGGACACGGTGGTGCATCCCAACGATTCCCGCCACCTCGCGACGGCATTCACGTCGCCGGTGGTCGTCTCTCATCCGGGCGGGCACGTCATCGCCGCTACTCCGCATATCAAGAGCGCGCTCGACGATTTCCTCGCGCAGCAACGGAAGGAAGGCTAGGGAGTGGACGGGCGGGTTTCCGTCCAGTCGACCATCAGCCGGCGCTCGGCGAACAGCCAGGAGCCGTCGGGCTGCCTGGCGAACTCGTCGAGGTAGCGGATGGCTGCCTTCATCAGGGTCCGCTGGCCGTCCACGTCGTAGAGGTGGTGGGCGATGCAGTACGACTCGCCGGTGGCGCGGTCGCCGTCGAGGGCGATCGTGCTCTGGCCGTTGAAGTGCGTGGTCACGTCGTAGGTGTTGAGGTTGTCGAACACCGGGGCCAGCGACTCGCGGCCGTGCAGTTCCTGGCTCGGCTGGTCGGAGGTGCGGTCCAGGTAGATCAGGAACCGGGTGTCCGCGGTGAACAACGCCATCTGCCCCTGGGCGTCGCGGCGGTCCGCGCAGTGCGCGTAGGCGTCGACCAGCTCCCGGATGGCCAGGCGGTCGGCTGCCTCCTCTAGGGACACTGTCTCTGGGGACATCATCGCTCCCGAAGTGTGAAGGTAACCTTCGTAGGTGACCTTAGCACCTGCTAGGGTCGCCGGGTGGAGGCCGATCTGTCCGCCACCGCGGCCGACCTGCGGCTGGCGGTGAAGCTGCTGGCTCAACGCCTGCGTGCCGAGGCGCGTCCCGGCGAGCTGTCCTGGTCGCAGGAGAGTGTGGTGTCGCTGCTGGACCGGCAGGGGCCGACCACCGTCACCGAGTTGGCCCGGGTCGAGGGCGTGCGGTCGCAGTCCATGGGGGCGACGGTGGCCAGCCTGGAGGAACTTGGCCTGGTGCGGCGCGAACCCGATCCGAGCGACGGCCGGCAGTCCATCGTTTCGCTGACCGGCCAAGGCGTTTCGGCGTTGGCGGCGGCCCGGGCGGTCAAGCAGAGCTGGCTGGTCGGGGTGCTGGGGGAGCGGTTGAGCGCCAAGGAGCAGCGGGAGTTGGGTTCGGCGATCCAGCTCCTGCTTCGCCTGGTGTGAACGACACGTGATGCGGCGTGAGCGACCCCCGACCCACACCGCACACGTCGTCCGAAAAGGCAGTGCTTCGACGGTGGATGTAGGGGATTAGGCCGGCCCGGTGCCACTGGCGGCGGTGGGGAAGGTGTCCATCCAGAGGATCTCCAGCTTGCGGTGCACGATGCGCCAGCCCTCGGGGCGGCGTTCGAGGCGGTCGACGAAGAAGCCGGTCTCGATCAGGTTCCAGTCCCCGTTGCCCTTGTGGGTGTGGATGTGTGGGGTGCGGGCGGTGGCGGTGTCGCCGTCGATGAGCACGGTCGGCAGGCCCTCGAAGTGTTGCCAGTTGCGGAGGTGGCTCATCGAGCCGCCGGGCCGGCGCATGATGTCGGCCAGCTCCTTGTAGCCGATGCCGGAGGGCGTGCCGGCGGCGGAGTAGTCCACAGTGGACTCGGGCGTGAACACCTGGTCCCACTCGGCGAGCACGTTGTTGTCGCCGCTCTGGTGCAGGTCCTGCCCGAGACCGTAGCGGACGACGATGTCCTGGATCTCGAACCGGTCGGACAGGTGGCGGAGCTGGGCCTCGATGGACGTTGTCATGGGCCGAACGCTATGCCTAAGCTCCCGGCATGGGGAGTACTGACAAAAAAGTAAGCATCGAAACCGCTGCTCAGACCACGTGCGCCATCGACAGGGTGGAGCGGGCGCTGGGAATCATCGAGGGGCGCTGGAAGCTGCTGATCCTGCACCACCTGCTGATCCGCGCGCCCCGCCGGTTCTCCGACCTGGAGCGGGCGATCCCGGCCGTGACGCAGAAGATGCTCATTCAGCAGTTGCGCGCCCTGGAGGCCGACGGGGTGGTCGAGCGCACCGTCTATCCGGAGGTCCCGCCGCACGTCGAGTACGCCCTCACCCCGGCCGGCCTCGCGCTCGAACCCGCGCTGAACGCCTTGCACGACTGGGCGGCGGGCCCGTACTTCAGGCCGGAGTGAAAGCCGTGATGTGGGCGGCGATCCGTTCGGGCACTTCGAGTGCGACAGGTGGCCGGCCAGGACCAGCACCGGCACCTCGATCCCGGTGACGTCGATGTCGGCGACCAGGCCGCTGGCCGGCCAGGCGTCGCGGGCCGGTGGGCGGGCGCGCAGGCTGTCCTCGACGACCTGGCGGCGGAGTTCGTCACCGAGTCCACTGTGGACGAGGACGTGGTCGACGGCCTGCGCGATGGATTCCCTGGTGTCGTAGGCGTGCGCGGTGATTTCCCGCTCTCACTGATCGGCGCGGCCTCGATCCAGCTGACGGCGTCGGTGGCCATGTCGTACGGGTAGTCGGTCGGACGTCCCACGACGGGCAGTTGCCGGATGGCCATGACGCTCCCTCGACTCGACGAAAACATGAACCGTCAACCAATGGCGGATTGGTTGACGGTTCAAGTCAAGCGTGAGGGCCCTCGTTCAGTCGTCGCGCTGGGCGACGAGGATGACGCCGGGGCCGACCGGTGGCTCGGGGGGAAGCCGCAGCTCGACGGTGATGCGCAGGCCGGCCTGCTCCACCAGGGCGGCAAGCTGTTCCGGCTGCCAGCGGTAGGTGGTCCAGGTGACCGGGACTCCGCCGTAGCCCTCGGTGCGTTGAGCGTCGCCGTCGCCGACGTGGGTGCCGATGATCAGCTGACCCTGCGGCACCAGGGCGCGGGCGAAGGAGGACAGCACCCGCGGCAGGATGTCCCGGGGCAGGTTGAACAACGACCACCAGCCCAGCAGCCCGCCGTACGAGGCCTCGGCCAGGTCGAGCTCGGTCGACGAGCCGACGCTGAACGTGCACTCCGGGTGCAGACGGCGGGCGTGCTCGATCATGCGAGGCGACAGATCGACGCCCGCGACGTCGAGACCGCGTTCGGCCAGGTAGGCGGTGACCGTGCCCGGCCCGCAGCCCACGTCGAGCACCGGGCCCAGCCCGCGGACCGCGTCGGCGAACACGTCGAGCGCGGCTCGTTGCCATGGGTGGACACGGACGTCGCCGATGCCGGTCGTGGTCACCATCTCCACGTAGTTGTCGGCCACACGGTCATAGGAATCGCGGACGACGGCGAGATCGGCAGGCTGCGGCACCGGGGAGTTCATAGCGGCGACTCTAGGGCACCGGCCCGGCGTCGATGGCGGCGACGATGGCGGAGGCGTCCTGGCCCATGCGGCGGAGGTGGCTGGCCGGCAGGGCGTCGAGAACGAGGCGGCGGACGGTGCGGACGTGGCCGGGGGCGGCGGCGGTGAGGGCGGCCATGCCGGTGTCGGTGAGCACGGCGTTGGTGACGCGGGCGTCGACGGAATCCTGCTCGCGGCGGATCCAGCCCCGCTGCTCCAGGCGTTTGACGAGGTGGGACAGCCGGGACAGGGAAGCGTTGGTGCGCTTGGCCAGTTCGCTCATCCGCATGGTGCGCTGCGGGCTGTGCGACAGCATGGCCAGCGCCATGTACTCGGCCATGCTCAGCTGGGAGTCGCGCTGCAGCTGGGAGTCGATGGCGCCGGGCAGGCGAACCAGCAGGTCCACCACGGACAGCCAGGCCCGCAGCTCGCCGGGGGTGAGCCAGGGGGCCTCGGCGGGCTCGTCGGCGGTGGTCATTCGCTGGTCGTACAAGAGAACTTGACGGTTCAACCCTCGCGAAGCAAGTACGCGGCGCTGCACGTGGCCCGGCTCGAACCGGGGCAGCACGTGGAGTTGATGGACGCGCCCTTCCTGCACGTCTTCGCCGCGACGCCGTTCGGCTCACCGGCGTCTCCGGCCACCGCCTCACCGCCACCGAGCCGGCCGAGGTCCTGGTCTGGGAAATGCACGCCACCCTCGCGTGAGTTGTCGGAACGGCTGACGACCGGGGCTCATCTTTGCCAAGCTGGCCGGCATGGGTTTCGATGGGCTGAGGAGCCGCCGCGCCGGCTGGGTGGCGGCGGTGCTGGTAGTGGTGGCGACGGTGACCGCCACCGACGCCTCCGCTGGCGACAGGTTCGACAGCCGGCTGGACGCGATCGCGGCGCACGGCGTGCTGACGGTGTGCAGCACCGGGGACTACAAACCGTTCAGCTACCGCGATTCCGGCGGCAACTGGAGCGGCGTCGACGTGGACATGGCTGGAGACCTGGCCAAGCAGTTGGGGGTCAAGCTCAGGTTCCACCAGTCGACCTGGGCCGGCATCGGCACTGACGTGGGAGCCAAGTGCGACGTCGGCATGGGCGGTGTCTCGATCACCCTGGCCCGGGCCAGGACGGCGTTTTTCACCCAGCCGTACCTTCGTGACGGCAAAACGCCGATCACCCGCTGCGAGAACGTGGACAAATACCAGACGCTGCAACAGATCGACCAGCCCGGGGTGCGGGTGATCGTCAACCCGGGCGGCACCAACGAGCAGTTCGACACGGCCAATCTGCACAAGGCCGCCATCGTGCGCTATCCGGACAACAACACCATTTTCGACGCGCTGCTGGCCGGCCGGGCCGATCTGATGATCACCGACGCCACCGAGACCCGCTACCAGGCCGGGCAGCACCCCGGGCAGCTGTGCGCGGTGCACCCGGACCAGCCGTTCACCTTCGCTCAGAAGGCCTATCTCACGCCGCGCGGCGACGTCGTGTTCCAGCAGTGGGTCGACCAGTGGCTGAACATCGCGTTGAACGACGGCACTTTCCAGCGGTTCAGCGCATCGGCATTGGGGTGACCACCATGGAGCAACCCGTCGTCCTCGACGTCGAGGGTCGGGACGTGCATGGCGAAGGCGCTCGGCTGCGGGCCCGGCCGGCCACGAGAATCCTGTTGCCGGACGGGATTCCGGCCTGGGGCGTCACGGATTTCGCCACCACGAGAAGACTTCTGACCGACCCTCGGGTGTCCAGGAACGCCAACCGGCACTGGCCGGCGTGGCAGCGTGGGGAGATCCCGGCCAACTGGCCGCTGCGGGTGTGGGTCGAGGTGGAGCACATGGGCACCGCCTACGGCGCCGAGCACCGCCGCCTGCGCAACCTGACCAGCGGCGCGTTCACCGCGAGCCGGACCGCCGGGCTGCGGCCGCAGATCGAGCAGGTGACCGCCGAACTCCTTGACGCCGTTGCGAACCGGGACGGCGTGGTGGATCTCCGGCGCGAGTTCGCCATGCCGCTGCCGGCCGAGGTGATCTGCCGGCTGTTCGGCGTGCCGGCCGACGTCCGTCCGGACATGCTGCGCTACCTGGCCGTCGCCTTCGACACCGCGGCCAGCCCGGAGGACATCGGAGCCGGCATCGGGGCGGTGTTCGGACTGCTCCACGAGCTGATCATGGCCAAGCGGGAGGCCCCGGGCGACGACCTGACCAGTGCGATGATCGCCGCGCAGGCCGACGGCGACGCCTTCACGCACAAGGAGATTCTCGACACCCTGGCGCTGATGGTGGCTGCCGGCTACGAGACCACGGCCAACCTGCTCGACCACGCGATCACCGCGCTGCTCAGCCATCCCGAGCAGCTGGCCCTGGTGCAGAACGGCGAGCGCGACTGGTCGGATGTGGTCGAGGAGACGCTGCGGTGGCAGGGCCCGGTCGGCTATCTGTCGCTGCGCTACGCCGTCGAGGACATCGATCTGGGCGGCTTGGTGATCCCGCAGGGCGACGTGATCATCATCGGGTTCGCCGGCACCGGCCGGGACGAGCAGCGCTTCGGCGCGACGGCCGGGGACTTCGATCTCACCCGCCCGGACAAGCAGCACCTCTCATTCGGACACGGGGTGCACCACTGCCTGGGCGCGGCGCTGGCCCGGCTGGAGGCGCAGGTCGCGCTGCCGGCGGTGTTCGAGCGGTTCCCCGGCCTCGCGCTGGCCGTCGACCCGGGTGAGCTGCGGCCGAACCGGTCCATGCTCTCCAACGGCCACGTGGAGCTGCCGGTCACCCTCGGCTGAACGTGCGCCGGTAGGCGGTGGGGGTGGTGCCGCTACCAAGTCCGCATGTGACGGCGATCTGCTCGACCTGGAGATCACTGACCTCCAGCAGCTCGCCGACCCGGCCGGCGGTCTGACCGTCACGGTCGCGCTGCCGCGCGCGGATCTTCGGTGATGCGGATATTACTACAAGCACCCTGCTGTGCGTCGACTACTTGTAGAACTTGGGCGTAGGGTCGGGGCATGCGATTCGAGGTGGACATCGACGTCCAGGTGCCGGGGCATGACGGCACGCCGCTGGCGACGAACATCTGGCGGCCGGTGGTCGAGGGGACGGTGCCGGTGTTGCTGGTGCGCACGCCCTACGGCAAGGATCCGTCCTTCGGTGGGAGCTCGGCGCCGACCATCCCCGCGCTGGTGGCGGCCGGATACGCGGTGGCGGTGCAGGACTGCCGAGGCACGTTCCGGTCAGCGGGAGTGTTCGTGCCGCACGCCGAGGACCGGGCGGACGGGGCGGCGGCGGTGGAGTGGCTGGTCAAGCAGCCATGGTGCGACGGGAACGTCGGCTCGTACGGGGCGTCCTACCTCGGCATGGTGCAGTGGCAGACGGCGTCGACCGGGGCGTTGCAGGCGATGGTCCCCAGCGTCACCTCGGGCGACCTGTACCGGGCCCCGTGGTACTCGCCGGGCGGTGCGTTGTCCCTGGACTGCGCGCTCAGTTGGGCGACGATGATGGCCGCCAACAAGGTCGACCACGAGGACGGCGCCAAGGCGGACCTGGTGGCGTTGGGCGGCGTGATGGCCGACCCGGTTCCGGCCTTTGCCCACACCCCGGTCGCGGACCAGCCGCTGGTGACCAAATACCTGCCGTGGCTGGCCGACGTGATCGCCCATCCGGTCAGGGACGAGTACTGGCAGAACCTGGCTGCCCTGGACCAGGCCTCGGACATCACGGCGCCGGCGCTCAACATCGGCGGCTGGTACGACCTGTTCCTCGGCGAGACGCTCCGGTCGTACCAGGTGATGCGGGAGCACGGCGGCAGTCCGGAGGCCCGCGAGGGACAGCGGCTGATCATCGGCCCGTGGGCCCACAGTCCCGGCGGTGACCTGGGCAAGTTCCCCGACCGTGGCTTCGGCCTGCTCAGCGGCATGGCGGCCGCGAAGATCACCGAGGCGCACGTGGCGTTCTTCGACCGGTGGCTGCGCGGCGACGAGCACGCGTTGGATTCCTTCGCCCCGGTGCGGATCTTCGTGATGGGCATCGACACCTGGCGCGACGAGCAGTCCTGGCCGCTGCCCGGCACCATGTACACGGACTTTCACTTGGACGGAGATGTCCTGACCGTCGAGGAGCCGACCGAGGACGCCACCCGGACCTACGACTACGACCCGCGCCGACCGGTCCCGACCCGCGGCGGCCCCATCCTCGCGATGACCACCGACGCCTGGGCCGGACCGGTTGACCAGCGCGAGGTCGAGGCCCGCGACGACGTGCTGTGCTTCAGCACGCCGCCGCTGACCGAGGCGATCGAGGTCACCGGGCCTGTGCGGCTCACCCTGCACGTCTCGACCTCGGCCCGGGACACCGACTTCACCGGCAAACTGGTCGACGTGCACCCCGACGGCCGGGCGATCATCCTGTGCGAGGGCATCCAGCGGCTGCGCTACCGGAACTCGCTCGAACACGAGGAACTCGCCACCCCGGGCGAGGTCTACGAGCTGGACATCGACCTGTGCGCGACAGCCAATGTCTTCCGGCCCGGCCACCGGATTCGCGTGGAGGTGTCGAGCAGCAACTTCCCCCGCTACGACCGGAACTGCAACACCGGGGGAGTGATCGCCCAGACCGCCGAGGCGGACATGGTGGTCGCGGCGAACACTGTCCACTCGGGACCGTCGACGCCGAGTCGGCTGGTGCTGCCGGTGATCGGCCCGCGGTAGTTCAGAGCACGTTCCCGAAGAAGCCGGCGAGCTCGGCGGCGGCCGGCTCGACGTACCTGTCGTACAGGTCGACGTGGCTGGCCCCGTCAATCCAGTGGAGACGCTTGGGCTCGCCGGCGCGTTCGAACGCCTCGGTGGTCATGTGCTTGGTCACGGCCTCGGTGCCGACGATCATCAGCAGTGGGCGCGGGGCGATCAGGCCGATGAAGCGAAACGGGTCGAAGGCCACGATTCGGTCCACACTGGACAGAGTGAACTCCTTGGCGGAGCGGGGGTGCTGGGCCCGGTCGGTGCAGTAGTACTCCCAGCCGTCGAACACGTGCTGGCCGCCGGCCCGCGCGGCTTGCTCGTCCGAGGGGAAGAGGGGAAACGTCGCCGGCGCGGCGCCCCGGGCCTCGGCGGTGCGGGCCGCCGCGGCGGCGGCGAGCATGCCCTGCACGACAGCCGGATCCTGGTCGTCTTCCGCGCCCCGCCGGAACTGTCGGCCGATGTCGGCGGCGCTGACCGTCGCCACGGCCTTGATCCGCTGGTCGGTCGCCGCCGCCACGACGTAGCCGCCGGAGGCGCAGATGCCCAGCGCCCCAATGCGTTCCGGGTCGACCTCGTCGCGGGTGGTCAGGAAGGACACGGCGGCCTTGACGTCCTCGACACGTTGGGCCGGGTCCTCCAGGCCGCGCGGCAGGCCGGCGCTCTCGCCCTGGTGGGCGGCGTCGAACGCCAGGGTGACAAATCCGCGCTCGGCCAGCTGGCGCGCATAGTGGCCGGCGGCCTGCTCCTTGACCCCGCCGGCGGGGTGGCTCACCACGATCGCCGGCCCGGGAGCCGGGCGGTCGGGGACGTAGAGGTGGCCGGCGATGGTCAGGCCGGCGCTGTCGAAACTCACATCGGTTCGCATGGCCACCACAGTCGTCCGGCTGGACGCGTCGTACCAGATCAGGTGTGTTCCTGGGCAGGATCCTGCCCTCCCACGCCGGGGCGTCCCGGGTGGAGAATGAACCCATGAGTTCAGGTGTCGGCGAGTTCCTCAAGGCTCGTCGGGCGGAGTTGACGCCCCATGACGTCGGCCTGCCCGACGCCGACGAGCACCGGCGGGTGGCCGGGCTGCGACGGGAGGAGGTCGCCCGGCTCGCGTCGATCAGCGTCGACTACTACACCCGCCTGGAACAGGGGCGGGTCGCCGCCTCGGCGGCCGTGCTGGCCACGCTTGCGCGGGCCTTGCGGCTCGATGACACGCAGCAGGCCTACTTGTACACCCTGGCCGGGAAGGCCCCGGCTCGGCCGCGGCGTCGGGCCGCGCAGCGGGTGCGGCCGGCCATGCGACGGCTGCTCGACCAGCTCACCGAGGCCCCCGCGCTGGTGCTCGGCCGCCGGTTGGACATCCTGGCGTGGAACCGGCTGGCCAGTGCCCTGTACGTGGACTTCGACGCCCTGCCGGCGAACCAACGCAACTATGTCCGCCTTGTGTTCACCCATCCCGGCGTGCGGGCCATGCACCTGGACTGGGATGAGGCGGCCAGCGCCGGCGTCGCCGTGCTGCGGATGGAGGCCGCCGACGACCCGCAGGACGCCGCTCTCGCCGCCCTGGTCGGTGAACTTGCCGTGCAGGACAACGACTTCCGTACCTGGTGGGCCGCGCACCACGCCACCGACGCCAGCAACGGCGTCAAGCGCTACCGCCACCCCGTCGTCGGCGACCTGACCTTGGACTGTGACATGTGGGCCAGTCCCGACGACAGCAACCAACGGCTGATGGTGCTCACCGCCGAGCCAGGATCACCGTCCCACGAGGCGCTGCGTATTTTGTCCTCATGGCATGCCCCAGTGAGCTGATAACTGCCTGGTGCCGGGACCATCTGGGCGCCGCGCCGGCTGAGGTGCTGTTCTGGCGGGAGTCGATTTCGACGGTGTTCGGTCTCCGACTGACCAACGGCGCCGACGTAGTGGTCAAGACCCGCCTTGACGACGGCCGGACCTCGTCGTGCGTCGCGGCGCAGGCCCTGTTGGCCGAGCGCGGATTTCCTTGCGCCCGGCCCCTCACGCCGGTGGTCGCCGTTGGCTCATTGGCAGTGCACGCCGAGGAGTTCCGCCAGGGCGGCGACATCCTGGAGGGCGACTCGCCGGACGTGGCGGTGCACTACGCCGAGGTGTTCGCCCGCCTGATGGCCGAGCTGGCGTCCGTGGAAGTACCGCCGCCGCTCCCCAATCCGCGCTGGATCCGTTGGGACCACAAGGATCCCGGACTCTGGCCCGCGATCGACTTCCTCGATGACCGGGACCAGAGCCTCGTGTCCGCGCACGTCGTCGACACCGCGGAGCAGGTCCGCCGACGCCTGCTGGCCGCTGACCTGCCGCATGTGTTGGGGCACGGTGACTTCGAGGCCCAGAACCTCCGCTGGCGCGGGCAGGACCTGTGGATCGTGCACGACTGGGACAGCCTCTCGTGGCAGCCCGAGGCCGCCCTGGCCGGCGCCGCCAGTGGCTCCTTCGCCAGTTCCGGGCCGCCGACTTTGGCCCCGATCGCCAGCTCCGAGGCGTTCCTGACCGCCTACCAAGACCTTCGCGGCCGCACGTTCAGTGCCGCGGAGCTGGAGGTCGCCTGGGCGGCCAGCCTCTGGCCCGCGGTGCACAACGCCCGTTGGGAGGCCCTGCACGGCGACAACCCCCTGTGTGGCGCCGCACTTCGTGACCAGGCAGCCGACCGTCTCCGCCGCGCCGGGACGTGACGACCGACAACGACGGGTTGCTTAACATACGTACATGCATGTATGAATAGGGCATGCGTCGAACCGCGGCGGATGCCGCCAGGACCAGGTCCGCGCTGCTCGACGCGGCCTTGTTGGTGTTCGCCGAGACCGGGGTGGCCAACGCCCGGCTCGCCGACATCGCCACGAGAGCCGGCGCGACCAGAGGCGCCGTCTACCACCACTTCGAGGACAAGGCGGCGCTGCATGCCGCTGTCCTCAACGAATGCTGGGACACGCTGACCGTCGAGGTCTGGGCCGAGCTGGAAAGCGAGGGGCTGGCCGCCTTCCTCATCGCCTGGCTGCGGTTGTTGCGTGAGGACGAGCGTTTCCGCGCGTTGCTGACGATCACGATGAGCGGCCGCGATCCGATGCCGCCCGGCGCGGACGAGGTGTCGGCCAAGGCCTGGGGGCTGGACGACTGGCTGGCCCGCCTGACTCCGGTCGCCGGGGAGAACGCCACCCATCTGTTGTCGTGGCTGTGCGGCACGGCGATGGTCGCGACGGCCGCCCCGGGCCTGCTGCCGCCGGCCGACGCGGACGGGGTCGCACCACTGCTCAGGGGGATGCTCGGATGACCACCACCAAGCCCGGGGCCGCCGTCGCGGTCACGGTGATCGCGCTCGGCGTCGACATGTTCCTCTACGGCTCGATCGTCCCGATCCTGCCGAAACTGCCGGCAGTCAACGGATCCGCGCTGATCTCCGGCCTGCTGTTCGCCAGCTACGCCGTGGCGCTGCTGGTGGCGACGCCGTTCGTCGGTGTCTGGGTCGACCGCGCCGGGCCGCGACCGGCGATGTTGGCCGGCCTGGTCGGCTTGGCGGTCACGACGGTGTTGTTCGCCGGGGTGGCCGGCGGCAGCCTGGCGGTGCTGCTGATCGCGAGGGCCGCCCAGGGCGTTGCCGCGGCGGCGTCGTGGATCGCCGGCCTCGCGCTCATCGCCGCCACGCACGACGTCGAACGCCGCGGCCGGGTGATGGGTCTGGCGTTGAGCGCCATCGGTGTCGGGGTCCTGCTCGGCCCGGCGGTCAGCGGGGCGCTGGCCGACGCTTTCGGCACGGCCGCGCCATTCCTCGTGGTGGCCGCGCTGGCGGTCGGCGACGCGGTGGCCCGGCTGATCCTGATCAAGCCGGTCCCCGTGTCGGAGTCCCAGACTCCATTGAGGACGGTGGCGCGGGGTCCGAACGTGCCGCTGCTGGTGCTGTTGACGGCGGTCGGCGCGGCCAGCATCGCTTTCCTGGAACCGATTCTGCCGCTGCACCTCAGCGGGCTCGGCCTCGGCGGCACGGCGATCGGCCTGGTGTGGAGTGGTGAGGCGCTGGTCGGCACGCTGACCGCGCCGCTGGCCGGCTTCTGCGCCGACAAGCTGGGCCCGGGTCGGACCGCGGCCATCGGCGCACTGCTCGCCGCCGTCGGCTTCCTGTTGTCCGGCATGGCAGCCACGCCGGTCAGCATCGCCGGCGTGATCGTCGTCGGCCTCGGCGCCCAGCTCGTGCTGGCCCCGACTCTGGTCCTGATCAGCGTGCTGGCCGAGCACACCCGCCCGCCGGCCTACGGTGCCGCGTTCGCGCTCTACAACCTGGCCTACACCACCGGCCTGGCCATCGCCCCGCTGGCGGCCGGCGTCGTCGCCCGCGTGGTCGACGTGCCGACCGCGACAGTCGTCGCCGCCGTGGCGGCCGCTGTGCTCGCGGTGGTGACGTTCTCCCGCCGGGTCACAGATTGTAGGCGGTCGGATGCCGCGGCTGGTAAAGCATGATCTCGCCGGCGCCGGGCACCTTCAGCTGCACGGCCCGGCCGAAGGCGCGGGCATGAACCTCGCCGGCGAACTCCGCGCCCTTGGCCGCCAGCTCCGCCATCGTCGTCTCGAGGTCGTCGCACATCAGCGATATCTCGTGAGTGGGCGCGCCCTCGGCCGGATGCACGCCCAGCTCGGACGGCCCGGTCCTGAAGATCAGCCAGCCGTCGTGGGCGTCCACGTGCGGCCAGCCCAGCACGTCACGGAAGAAGGCCCGGGCCGCGTCGGCGTCCTCGGCGTACACCAGCGTGTGCACGGCGGTAATCATGGCCGCGAGCCTAACCGCACACCCGCTCGACCAGCACCCGCCAGCCTTCGGCGAGGCTGTCCACCAGCGGGCGGGGGTCGGTCTTGTCCGGTGAGTAGACGTACAGCAGGATCGGGCCCTCCAGCGCGGCCAGCAGCTGCAGGGTCAGGGTGGTGATGTCGGCGACGTCCGGGCAGGCCTCGCGCAGCATGGTCTGCACGTGGAACCGGGACGGGCTGTGTCCCATTGGGACCGGCTGCCCCGGGTCGATGGCCGCGCGGCACAGGGCGCTGTGCTGGACCAGGAACTCCAGGCGGGCCCGGCCGAAGGCGACCAGGCGCTGCGCCGCCGGCGCGCCCGGGCCCAGCGGCGGCGGCCCGCTGAGGATGCGCTGCTGGAACTGGGTCTCCTCCTCGTTCAGCAGCCCGAGGAAGATGCCGGCGCGGGTGCCGAACCGCCGGAACACCGTCCCCTTGCCGAGCTCGGCCCGCGCGGCCAGCCCGTCCATGGTCACCTTGTCGGCGCCGAGCTCGTCGACCATCAGGCGCGCGACCTGGAGCAGGTGGGCCCGGTTGCGGGCGGCGTCGGCCCGCTCCTCGCGCGGCGGGCCCAGGGAGATCGGTTCCACGGCGCTGACGCTACGCGCCACGATCGGCGACGCCGTGCGACGTCGCCGATCGGGACGAGGTCACGCCTCGATGGGCGTCAGCACGAAGATCGGCATGATCCGCGTGGTCTTCTTCTGGTACTCGGCGTAGTCCGGCCACGCCTCGACGGCCCGGTCGAACCAGGCCTGGTACTCCGCGCCGTCCACCTCGACCGCGGTGTAGTCCTTCTTCACCGGGCCGTCCTGCAGTTCCACGTGCGGGTTGGCGACGAGGTTGTGGTACCAGACCGGGTGCTTGGGGGCGCCGCCCAGCGAGGCGACGACCGCGTACTGGCCGTTGTGCTCGACCCGCATCAGCGGGGTCTTGCGCAGCTTGCCGGACTTCGCCCCGACCGAGGTCAGCACGATCACCGGGTGGCCCTGGTTGTCGGTGCCCTCGGTGCCGCCGGAGCGCTCGTAGAGCTCGACCTGGTTGCGGCTGAAGTCGAACGTGCTCGGCTCGTATTCACCGGTGAGAGGCATGTCTGTCGTCCCCATCGCTCGATCCGTCGCGCCGCCGGCGGCCCGGCGGCGCTTAAACGGACTATACCCCGCTTACTCGGTCAGTGGGGAAAGCCCAGGGTCAGGGCGTGGGCGGCCAGGTCGGTCCAGTCCTCGCCGTGGTGGGCGTGGTCCTCGGAATGGGGCAGCAGGCAGCCGAGGGTGATCGGCAGCGGCACGTCGTAGCGGGGCGCGGCCAGCTGGGGCGGGTTGGCGAAGTCCAGGACCTCCGCGAGGTTGTTGGCGGCGGCGTCGCGCACGGTCAGCGGGGCCAGCCCGAACCGCCACTCGATCATCTTCAGGATGGAGGTGTGGTCGTACAGGCCGTGGGCGACGGTGCTGCGCCGGGACCGGGGCGAGATCACCAGGCACGGCACGCGGAAGCCGCGCAGCCCGGCCCCCAGGTCGGGGTTGGGGTCCTCACCCACCGGCGGCACCACGTGGTCGAAGAAGCCGCCCCACTCGTCGTACGTGACGACGAGCGCGGTCCGCTCCCAGTTCGGGCTGGACACCACGGCGTTGTAGACGGAAGCGAGGAAGTGCTGGCCGAGGCGGATGTCGGCCAGCGGGTGCTCGTCCTGGGACAGGCCGGGAATCGCCTCGCCGAGGAAACCCGGCTCCACGAACGACACCGCCGGCAGCGTGCCGGCCGCGGCGTCGGCGTAGAACTCCCCGATCAGGCGGCTGATCCCCAGATACCGGGTGCCCCACAGCGCCGTGTACGGCACGTCGGTGAAGTAGTAGCGGCCCTTGACCCCGGCGGCATCCAACCGGTCCCAGATCGCCGGCATGGTGGCCAGCTTGTCCACGGAGGTGGTGGTGCGATCGGTCTGGGCCGAGTGCAGGAAGAACCGGTTCGGGAAGGTCGGGGCCATCATCG
Organism: Kutzneria sp. CA-103260; assembly: GCF_018263855.1. GTDB lineage: Bacteria > Actinomycetota > Actinomycetes > Mycobacteriales > Pseudonocardiaceae > Kutzneria. The sequence continues at coordinate 1,605,822 of NZ_CP073318.1, forward strand.
CCGCGAAGTACCGGTCGCAGACCGTCCAGTCCCGGGCGGCGCTGCCGTAGAAGCCGAGGTCGTCGGCCTCGAAGTAGCCGATGGACAGCAGGTCGTTGTCGCCGGCCCGCAGCCAGCCGTCGCAGGCGCCGTTGTTGAGCTCGGTCCGGCCGCCCTCGTAGGAGTGGTCCGGGTCGTTGAAGCCGCAGCCGTGCGGCGCGGTCAGGTGGTGGGTGTCGTGGGCGACGCCGTCCTTGTCGGTGAACGTCAGCCCGGCCTGCCGGCCGTCCGCGCCCGGCAGCCAGCCCAGGTAGTGGTCGAAGGAGCGGTTCTCCATCATCACCACGACGATGTGGTCGATGCCCGACTGCTCGGGCGCGGGTAGTGTCGCGGCCTGGGCCACGCCGGAGCCGACGGCCGCCAAGGCCACCGCACCCGCCGTGCCGGCCAGGAACTCCCGCCGGGTCACATCGCTCATCGTTGTCTCCCAACCATTTCATCTCGCAGGGCGGGTCGAGTATTCACCGGTCAGGTGAGCGTGCGGCCAACTTCCGGTTGACGGGCCTCGTTCACATTTCCCACGTCCCGGGCGGGCACGGCCTTTTCGGCCCAGGGCGTGCCGCCCTCCAGTCGATCAAGTCAGCGGCTCGCCACCGTCCACCCGCAACGTGACCCCGGTGAGGAAGCGGTTGGTCATCGCGAAGATCGCGGCCTGGGCGATGTCCTCGACGTCGCCGATCCGGCGGGCCGGGTTGTGGGTGCGGAAGTGCTCGAAGTAGTCACGCTTGCCGTCCTGACCCAGGGCGTCCCAGATGCCGGTGTCGATCACGCCCGGGGACAGTGCGTTGACCCGGATCGGGGCCAGCTCCAGGGCCAGGGAGCGGGTCAGGAAGTCGGCCGCCCCGTTGGTGATCGCCACGCCGAGGTAGCCGACGGCAGGCTTGAACGCGGCGACGCCGGAGAACAGGGTGAACGAGCCGCCCTCGGTGATCCGCGGCGCGAAGTGCTTGGCCAGCATGACCGGCCCGATCACCTTGGTGTCGAAGGACTTCAGCAGCGACTCGCGGTCCAGGTCCTGAAGCCGCCCGCGGGCGCGGGCCGAGGCGGTGGTGACGAGGTGGTCGAGCGACCCGACCCGTTCGGCCAGGGCCTGGATGCTGTTGTCGTCGGTGACGTCGACCGTCTCCGCGCTGGCGGTCTCTCCGTAGGCCTCGCGCAGCTTGTCCGCGTCACGGCCGGCGACCGTGACCCGCGCGCCCTCGGCCAGCGCGGCGTCCACGATGGCCCGGGCGATCCCGCTGGGCCGGCCGATGACCAGGACCGACTTGTCCCTCAGCGACATGGCTTCCTCTCCTTCGGTTGACCTGCCGCCACTTTGTCACACAGGCATGCCTGTTGCCTATTAGGCAAATCTTACCGATACTGGGAGCCCCGACAAGGAGGCAGCGCGATGGACGACCTGCTCGACCTGGGTGATCTGCCGGCCGTGGCCGACTCGGTGGCCGAGGAGCGGCTGGCCCGCAAACGAGACCTGGCGATCGCCTTCCGGCTGTTCGCCCGCTACGGCTTTGACGAGGGCGTCGCCGGTCACATCACGGTCCGCGACCCCGAGTTCCCGCACCGGTTCTGGGTCAACCCGTACGCGGTGCACTTCTCCCGCATCAAGGTCAGCGACCTGCTGCTGATCGACGAGCACGGCCACGTCGCCGAGGGCGGCCGCCGCACCAACAAGGCGGCCTTCTGGATCCACTCCTCGGTGCACGAGGCCCGGCCGGACGTGGTGGCCGTCGCGCACGCGCACAGCGTGCACGGGCGGGCGTTCGCGGCGCTGGGCAAGACGCTGGACCCGATCATCCAGGAGTCCTGCGCCTTCTATCAGGACCACGTGCTGTTCGACGAGTACCGGGGTCTGGTGCTGGAACAGGCCGAGGGCGAGCGGATCGCGCGGCGGCTGGGGCATCAGCGGGCCGCCATCCTGCGCCACCACGGCCTGCTCACCGTCGGCCGCTCGGTGGCCGAGGCCGCGTGGTGGTTCATCGCCATGGACCGGGCCTGCCAGATGCAGCTGCTGGCCGACGCCGCCGGCACGCCCCGGATCATGACCGACGAGGAGGCGACGCTGGCCCACCGGCAGTTCGGCAACGCCACCATGGCCCGGCAGAGCTTCCGGATCATGGCCGACGTGGTGCTCGCGGACCAGCCGGACGTGCTGGAATAAGGTCTGAGGCCATGAGTGACGGAGACATTGACCGGCTGGTCGCAAGCCGGCTGCGCCAGGTTCGGCTGGACCGCGGCCTGACCCTGACCCAGCTCGCGCAGCAGACCGGTATCTCCGTCGCGCACCTGTCCCGGATCGAGAAGGGGGAGCGGCAGCCGTCCGTCGGCAGCCTGCTCCAACTGGCCCGCAACTACGGCCTGTCGATCGGGGCCCTGGTCGAGGACCTGCCGGAGCGGGACTACCACCTGGTGCGGGCCGGCGAGGCGACCGTGCACCACAGCGGCGACGCCCGCTACGAAGTGCTCAGCGGAGCGCACGCCGCGATCTCCGTGGTGGCGCTCGAACTGCCGGCCGGCGCCAGCACCGCCGAGGCCCACCACACCGGGGAGGAGTGGCTGCATCCGCTCACCGGCGCGCTGCTGCTCCGCCTCGGCGACCACGAGATCACCTTGGCACCAGGGGATTCCGTGCAGTTCGACTCATCGGTGGTGCACTCGCTGCACAACAGCTCCAAGCGCGCGGTGCGGGCGCTGATCGCCTCCTCGGCGTCGGCCGCCCGGCACCCGGTGACCGGTATTCCCCGGCACTGAACGGGATTCAGCCGACCCGGGAGAAACGGCGGCTGGCCACCACCAGGGTCACCAGCGTGAAACCGAAGACCAGAGCCAGTTCCAGCGTCGGCGGCACCTGCCAGCCGCCCCAGGTGACCGGCTGGAAGAGCAGGTCGTCACTGCTGCCGACCACCGTGCGCCGCATCGCGTCCACGGCGTAGGTCAGCGGGTTGACCAGGGTCAGCGTGGCCATCCAGGCCGGCATGGCGCTGACCGGGAACATCAGGCCGGACAGGAACATCATCGGCGTGGTCAGCACTGTCAGCACGGTGTTGAAGGTCTGCACCCGGCGAATGGTGACCGCGGCGACGGCGGCCACCGCGGTCATCGCCAGCGCCGCCAACAGCAGTTCGGCCAGCAGGGCGGCGAACAGGTCAACGCGGTACGGCACGCCGATCAGGCCCGCGCTGGCCAGCACCACCGCGCCCTGGCAGGTGGCCACGGTGGCCCCGCCGAGGCACTTGCCGATCAGCAGAGTGCTGCGCCGCACCGGTGCCACCAGCATCTCGCGCAGGAAACCGCTCTGCCGGTCCCAGACGATGGACGCCCCGACCGAGATCGCGGGCGCCTGCGCGGCCATCACCAGCACACCGGGGAACAGGAACAGCAGATAGTCGCCGACCGAGCCGGCGACCAGGCGGGCGATGCCGATGCCGAGAATGTAGAGGAACAGCAACGGTTGCAGCAGTGAGACGGCGACCCGGGTGCGGTCCCGGAAGAAGTGGATCATCTCCCGGCGCCACACCATCCGCCCGGCCCGCAGCTCAGCCGCCAGCGGGTGCGGTTCGGCGACCAGTGTTGTCATGCTCGGCCTCCTACTGGCTGGGGAGCTTCCCGGATGCCCCGCCCGGTGTGGTGCATGAAGACGTCGTCCAGGCTGGGCCGGGCGACCGTCACCTCGTACACCGCGACGTCCAGGCCGGCGCACAACATCGGCACCAGCCGCGCGCCTTCCTCCACCTGCACGCACACACTGTCCTTGCCGACAACGGGATCCAGACCGAATCGGGAACGCAGCAGCTCGGCCGCCGCCGGGTTGTCGCCCGTGCGCAGCTCGACGCGGTCGGCGCCGAGCACGGACTTCAGCTCCGCGGGCGTGCCCTGCGTGACAACGCGGCCCTCGTCGATGATCGCGATCCGGTCGCACTGCTCGGCCTCTTCGAGATAGTGCGTGGTGAGGAAAACCGTCGTCGCCTCCCGTTCGCGGACGTCGCGGAGATGAGTCCACATCTGCGCACGGGTCTGCGGGTCCAGGCCGATGGACGGTTCGTCCAGGAACAGCACCCGTGGACCGTGCAGCAGGCCGCGGACGACCTCCAACCGCCGTCGCAGGCCACCGGACAGAGTGCGGACCAGGGTGTCCCGCCGGTCGACCATTCCCACCAGATCCAGCACGGCGTCGATGCGAGCCGGCAGCGAAGCCGTTGGCAGCGCGTAGAGGTCGGCGTGGAAGCGAAGGTTCTCGGCGACGGTCAGATCACCGTCCACAGTGCTCTCCTGGAACACCAGGCCGATGTTGCGGCGGACCTGCCTGGCAGCGGTCCGTGTGTCGTGTCCGGCGATCTCGATCCGCCCGGCGGTCGGCACGGCCAGGGCGCACAGCATCGCGATCGTGGTCGTCTTGCCCGCCCCGTTGGGGCCGAGGAAGCCGAAAGTCTCTCCCTGGGCGACGGTCAGGTCGATGCCCCGCACCGCGGCCACCGGCCCGTAGCTCTTGTGCACGCCGACCACCTCGATGGCCGGCGTTTCCCGCTCCGCTGCGCGCACGGTGTCCCCTCCTCAGGGCTGGATGCGCTCCATCCAGTTTTCCGGGACGGCGAAGCCGAAGCTCCACCGGTGCCGGATGGTCGGATTGACGATGCAGTGCCAGAACAGCTTGCTCGGGGCCTGCTCGGTCTTGAAGAACCGGACGATCCTGGGTCCCTCGCGCAGCGTCACGATCTCCTTGGTCTGCGGGTTCATGTACCGGAAAAGTGAGGTGTCCTCGGCATCGGTGAACGGCTCGTCCAGGTCGATGACGTACATCCGCCAGCCCGGCTGGTTCTCGTTGGTGTGCCAGAGCCGGTAGCTCGACGGCGGGTACCACATGGCTCCGGAGAACCGGACCTCGCCGCCGAACACGTTCTCCAGCGCGGCGATCACCCGGGTCTTGGCCTCGAAGTAGCCGCCGTAGCCGGCGTGATCGGTGTGCTCGTCCAGGTTGACCAGGTGGAAGTCCCGCCGGGGCGGGTTGTCCACGCCGGTGTCCCGCCAGTGCCGGCGCGTCATGTCCTGGTGCCAGGCCTGGAATTCCGGGTCGTCGGGGGACATCGACGTGGACCGCAGGTCGGCCTCGACGAACTCGCGGTCGAACCGGTCCAGGTCCACCGACGGCGGCTTGATCTTGAGCCGGGGCAGCTCGTCGATGACCGCCTCGAAGCCGGGGATGTCGGCCAGTTGGTACTCGTGGTGCAGGAACGAGGTCGTCTCGGTGGTGACGGCGGCGGTGGGTGTGCTGGAGGACGGCGCGTCGCCGGTGAACTCCGCCGACCCGCGCATGACGTCGGCCACGGTGAACTCGTAGCCGTGCCGCTGGCCGAGCGCGACGATCTCCCGGATGCCGGTCACCGCCCGCAGCTGCCGGCTGACCTCGCCGGAGTCGGTGGCGACCCGCATGAACTCCTTGCAGGCTTGGAAGGACATGGTGGCGACTCCCCTTCTACAGGTGTGCTGAGGGCGGGTCCAGCAGCAGCGCGGACGGGACCCGGTCCGGCCGCGCCAGCCGCAGGAAGTGCATGCCGAAGCCGGTGATGCCGATCATCAGCCCGGGGAAGAAGTTGGCGCTGTTCTCGCCGATGCCGTGCTCGGCGTCGTCGAAGCTCCGCCACAGCGACTGCACCTGCACGTTGGCCTCCAGCCGGAACGCCGGTTCGTCGCGCAGCAGGGCGAACCGCAGCAACAGTTCCGCGTTGCCGGAGGTGCCGTGGCACAGGGTGTGGTTGCCCAGCTTGGGAAAGTTGCGCATGGTGGCGGTCAGCGCCTGGCGGGCCTCGCGCAGCAACCCCTCGTCGGTCCCGCCCAGGATCGCCCAGCTGGCGATCCGGCTCAGGCCGATGCCGGCGGCGCCGTTGCACCAGGCGTTGGCGAAGTGCCGGCCCTTGCGCGGGACCCCGCCCGGGCTCTTGCGCAGGTCGTGCCAGTCCAGTTCGTCACTGTCGAAATGCGTTGCCTCGTAAGCGAAAGCCCGACGCCCGGCATCGACGTACTCCGCACGGCCGGTGTGTTGCCCCAGGGCGATCAGGGCCCAGCCGACACCGCCGGCGCCGTGCGAGAACCCGGTCAGGTTCGCGGTCGCCTCGGCCGAGGTGGACGACGGCCAGCTCAGCGTGCCATCGACGGCTTCGGCGTGCCGCAGCAGGTGTTGGGCGGCCCGATGCGCCTGGTCGAGGCCCTGCCCGCCGGTCTGCTCGGCCAACCCGAGCAACACGGGGATGAGCCCGGCGCTGCCGTGCAGCACGTCAAGGTGCTCGTCGCGATCGATGCGTTGGTCCAGATCCGCCGTCAGCGAGACGGCCTGGTCGAGCAGGTTTTGGTCGTGCCACAGGGAACCGAGGTGGGTCAGCAGGTAAATCACGCCGCCGAGCCCGGTGAAGGTCCCGAGCCGATCCCGGTCCCACGACCGCAGCACGTGAGCCAGGGCCCGGCGGGCAGCTTGGCGGAACTCCGGCCGCGGCACGAGATCGTCCAGATAGGCCAGGAACAACGCGATGCCGGCCGAGCCCTGGTAGAGGTCGGCCTCGATGTCGACGCCGGTGACCTTGCCGCCGAGCAGCTGGTACGAGGTCCACGGCGCGTCGGCGGCCGGGTCCCGCAGCATCTGACACAGCCGCGTGCCGATCTTGACCGCGTAGTCCAGCGCCGTCGAGACAAAGGACTCGCTGGTGACCTCCCCGGTGGCCAGGCTGGCCGCGATGTACTGACCTTGCTGGGCCTGGTTGGCCTCGGACAGCTGCCGGATCCGCTCCGTCGCGTAGTCGATCGGGGAGGTTTCCAGGTACGAGGGAAGCTGCTCGCGGTGGTCGTGGGTGAGCTGCCGGCCGTGCGCGTCGGTGGTGAAGATCGGCACGTCCAGCTGCCACATCGAGGCCACCTCCCGGGTGGCCAGCACGCCCTCGACGTCCCAGGTGCGGGGGAAGGTGCGCACGGTGTTGGCCAGCAGGTCGACCTCGATCGGATCGGTCAGGCACTTCGGGTGCCGGGCGGCGATCAGCAGCTGGGAGTAGATCTGCGTGCCCCAGTTGATGAACCGGGCGTTGGCCCCGTCGAAGGTCGCCGACACCACGTCGGCGGCGTCCGCCCGCTGCCGGAACCACGCGTAGACCTGGTCGAACCCGGCCATGATGTCGGCGGCGTGCTCCTGCGGCCGCACCAGCTCGCCGTCGAGGAAGACCCGGTTGGCGGCGCTGGGCCGCACCTGGATGCCTGACTGGTGCACCACCGCGGCCTCGAAGCTGAGCCGCCGGTCGTTGACCCGGGGCACCGCGGTGGGCATCTGGTACTCCTCACCTCCGGCGTACCCGCTGATCCGCATCTCGTCGGACTCCGAAACGCCCCGGGGCCATTCCAGCAGCCCGGTCTTGAACACCGAGTCGAGCAGGGTGCCCGCGGACCGGCCCCGGCCCCGGGGCAGCACGCCGAGCGTGGTCTCGCCGTCGCAGACGAAGGCGTGCCCGTCGGCGACCAGGATGTTCTCGAAGTGCAGGTCACCGCCGCCGAGCACGTAGAACACGGCCAGATAGCCGCCCAGTTCCCGGTAGACCTGGCGCACCTGCTCGATGGATTCGGCGTGGTTGCGCCCACTGGGGATCGCCGCCTCGTAGCCGTAGCCGGCCATCGGCAGCACCGGCCGGGTCGCGAACCCGACCACCCCGTCCCCGGCCAACCGGCCGAGCAGGTCCTGCATCGCCGCCTCGGACCGCAGGCAGCGCGGCTTGTAGTACACCGATTCCGCGCTGCCGTCGGCCAGTTCGACCTCCAGCAGCGCGACACTGCGGGCCCCGGCGTGATAGTCGGAGTTGCCCAGCCGGACCGTGCGCACCGCGGTGACCGGCTGGCCGAAGAACGCCTCGCCGACCCGTGCCGAATCGGCCGACAGGTTCCGGATCAGCTCTGAGCCGTAGTCGCCCAACAGCTTCGTCACCCGGGCCAGCCAGCGGCCGAGCACCGGGAAGCGGAGGTAGAACTGGTGGTAGGACTCGCGATCCTGGAACGTCGAGTCCAGATAACGGAGGTAGTCCTCGCGGCTGGCCTTGGCCCGGTCGACGCCGGTCCGCGCGCAGTGCACGTTCGCGTCGGCTTCCAGGGCCCAGGCCAGCGTCAGCTCGAACCGGTCCAGGAAATGCCGCTGCAGGTCGTCGACCACCTGGTGGTCGATCTTGCCCGGCTGCCCGGACAGGCTGGTCAGCACAGCGTCCAGGGTCCGGCCCAGCTCGGCCAGGAACGGTTCGCATGCCTTGGCCAACCGCCCGTAGTACACGTCGAACTGCCGCCAGCTCGCCGCCGGCTCGGCAGCGGGGGTGAACCCGTCGAGCGCGGCGCGATAGGTCGGCAACCATCCACTGTGGACCTCGGCCAGCAGCTCCGCGGCTTCGTCGTGCCGCAGCTGGTAGCCGGTGAGCACGTCGACCAGTTCCGCCTCGGTGTGCTCGGGCGGCAGGCCACGGTGCAGCGACTCCTGCTGGAACTTGTCGGCCAGTTTGCCCGCCAGCCGAGTGATCTTCCACGTGTCGAAGGGAGTCAGCTCGCCGGCCGGCGCCGGCCGGTCGCCGAGGGCGGCGACTATCCGCATCCGCTCCGTCAGGTTGCTGGCGCGCCCGGCGATGTCCAGTGGATAGGTCTCACCCATGTCGGCAGGACTCCTGGTTTCTCGGTTCGGATGACCGGACGCGGTGAACCGGCGAACCGCCACCGGTTCACCGCGTCCGCGCGGACTACCCTCGGATCACTTGGTGTTGCCGTCGCACACGGCGGTGAACGGGCCCCAGCTGCAGCTCTGCACGCAGGCGTACAGCTCGACGGAGGCGACGCCCTCGGCCCAGTAGTCCAGCGAGTCCTGGTCGGTCTGCTCGACCGGGGCGGGCAGGTCCGTCGCCGACACGCCGAACGCCGCCGGATTCTCGATCAGCGCGTTGCGGAAGTCGGCGTCGACAGCGGCCTGCTGTGCAATGGTGCTCGACATGTGAACTCCTTCGCGATGGATGAATTTCGGGAAATCACTTCCGGGTGACCAGCTGGGCGACCAGCGCGATGCCGGTCTGCTGCTCGACGTTCTTCAGCTCCTGAAGCGCCGGGCCCATGTTCTCGGTCTTGTTCTGCCAGGCCACCAGCTTCTTTTCCGGCGCGGACAGCCCATCCCGCAGCCACAGCGACTCCAGCCAGGCCTTCGTGGCGTGTGGATGCAGGTCGGTGACGGGGGAGAGCCGGGAGAGCGTGGGCTCCTCGTGCAGCTCCAACGCGAGCTGCAGGACCTCGCGCAGTTTCCCGTCCGGCGGCAGGAGTGAGCACAGCACCATCAGCTCCTGAACGCGGCGAATGACGTCGACATCCAGATAAATCGTCGGTTCTTTCGCGCTCTTCATGTCTCCCCAATCCCGGGTCGTCCGCTGGGATCGAGGGTAGGAGGGGCGAGTTTCAGCCCACTTTCACTTCAGCTGCGGCGTGCTTTCACTGCGCATTCGGTCGGCATTCACGCCAGGTCAGTCGGTCAGTCCGGCGTCCCGGGCGACCAGCGCGGCCTGCACCCGGTTGCCGACCTCCAGCGTGGCCAGGACCCGGCTGACGTGCGACTTGACCGTGCTCAGCTGCATGCGCAGCTCGGCGGCGATCTCGGCGTTGGACGCGCCGACGGCCAGCCGGGTCAGCACGTCGCGCTCACGGGGCGTGAGCCGGTCGACCCGGGACCGGGCGGCGACCGTCTCGGTCCGCGCGGTGTGGTGGTAGCGGTCGATGAGCCGTCGCGCGGCCACCGGGTGCAGCATGGCCTGCCCGGCGGCGACCACCTCGACGGCCCGGATGATCTCGGCCGGATCGGTGTCCTTGAGCAGGAACCCGGCCGCGCCGGCGGAGATCGAGCTGTACACGTACTCGTCCAGGTCGAAGGTGGTCAGCGTGATCACCTGCGGCGGTTCGGGCAGCGCCCGCAGCCGTTCGGTGGCGGTGATGCCGTTCATCCGAGGCATCCGCACGTCCATCAGCACCACGTCCAGCCGATGCGCCCGCGCCTGCTCGACGGCCTCGATCCCGTCCCCGGCCTGGGCCACCACGCAGATGCCCGGCGCATCGGACAGGATGTCGGCCAGTGCCAGCCGAACCAGCGTGTCGTCGTCGACGATCATCGTGCGGATCATGGCGTGTCCTGGGGGTTGTGGCCGGTGAGCGGGATGCTGGCGGTGATCCGCCAGCCGCCGGACCCGGAGGGGCCGTGGCTGAGCTGTCCGTTGAGGGCGGCGACCCGTTCGGTCAGCCCGATCAGCCCGAACCCGCTGGCGACCGCGGGCCCGGCGGTGGATCCGCCGGCCGAGTTCTCCACCGACACGGTGGAAACCGATGGCCCGTAACGGACTTCGACACGCACCGGGGTGCCGGCCGCGTGCTTGCGGGCATTGGTCAACCCTTCCTGCACCAGCCGGTGCACGGCCAGCCGGTGGCTGACCGGCACGTCTGCGGCGTCGCCGTCGATCACCGCCTCGACGACCTGACCGGCCGCCCTCGCCTCGGCGAGCAGGGTGGGCAGTTCCGGCACCCCGGGCTCCCGTCGATGGCTGGTCTCCACCAGGTTCGGGTCGCGCAGCGCGCCGAGCACGTCGCGCAGGTCGCCCAGCGCCTCGGTCGACGTGGTGCGCAACAGGTCTATCCGGTCGGCCACCTGCGGCGGGAGACTGGCCGAGCGCCGCTGCAACGCGCCCGCGTGCAGGGCGAGCACGCTGAGTCGGTGGGCGAGCACGTCGTGCATCTCGGCCGCGATGCGCGCCCGCTCGTTCAGCCGGGCCTGTTCGGCCCGCAGCTCCCGTTCGACGCGCAGGTGGTCCACCTCCGCGGCCAGGCTGGTGACCAGGCGGCGTCGGCTGCCGGTCCACAGACCGAGCGACAGCACCAGGACGAGCAGCAGCACCGGGCCGTAGGACCGGGTGACCCACAGGCTCAGCTGGGGCTGGAGCACCAGGTTGCCCAGCATCGCCACCGTCGCGCACACCACCCCGGCCACGATCCAGCCGCGCGCGGCCAGCGTGAACAGCACCACCAGCAACGGCAGGACGGAGCCGAGCCCGGCCGCCACGCCCACCGCGAACACCGCCGAGACCAGCGGGGCCCGCTCGCGCAGCAGCAGGGCCAGTCCCGCGACGGCCACGATGCCGACCCGTGGGCTGAGCAGCGTCGCGCCGGCGCCGATGTACGCCTCCTGCACGGACAACGCCGTGACGCCGCCGACCAGAAGCGCCTCGGCCCACCACGGCCACGTCCGGCGTCCCCTGATCAGCACAGCGTCAGCATAGGGCTGCGCCGTGTCACCGCACCCCGGACGTCGGACGGTGGCGACCCCCTACTTTGGTACCGGGACGTCGTCGCACAACGACGGATCCGGGCCGCCGGGGCCCGTCCCTAGCTTGGTGGCATGGACGCAAGGAACACCATCGACCGAACGACGCGCGGTGGCGCGCTGACCTTCCTGCGGGTGGCCCGGACCAGTTTCCAGGCGACCGGCGCCCTCGCGCCCAGCAGCCGGTACCTCGCGGCCCGGCTGGCCGCCCCGCTGCGCGGCGGCCAGGTCCGCCACCCGGCCATGGTGCTGGAGGTCGGCTCCGGGACCGGCGTGGTCACCAGGGAGATCGCCGGCCTGCTCGGGCCGGCCGACCGGCTGGACGCCGTGGAGGTCAACCCGGACTTCGTCGAGGTGCTTGCCCACGCCCTGGCGACCGACCCGGTGCTGGCCCGCGCCGCGGACCGGATCCGGCTCATCCCCGAGTCGATCACCGCGGTCGACCTGGACCGCCGCTACGACGTGATCGTCTCCTGCCTGCCGTTCACCAACTTCCCGCCGGAGCAGGTCCGTGCCATCCTCGACCGGTACCTGGCGGCCCTCGTGCCCGGCGGGCACCTTACCTACTTCGGCTACCTGGGCACCCAGGCCGCCCGCTCGGTCTTCGACAGCCGCACCGAGCTGGCGCGGCACCGGGCGGTGCGGGCCGTGCTGGACGAGTTCCAGCAGCGCTACGGGGTCGGCAGCAGCGTCGTCTGGCGCAACCTGCCACCGGCCCGCGTGCCGCACCTCCAGGCCCCGGCCCGATGATCTTTCCAGCCGCCGTGCTCGGCGACCTGTCGCCGGTGCTGGCCTACGCGGTGATCTTCGGGATGGTGGTGCTGGAGTCGGTGCTGCTGCTCGGCCCGTTTGTCCCCACCCTCGGCCTGTTGCTGTTCGCCGGCGTGCTCGCCCATGCGGGCACGCTGCTGTGGCCGCTCGTCGTGGTCTCGGCCGCGGCCGGGGTGGTGGCCGGCGACCTGCTCGCCTTCCACACCGGCCGGCACTTCGGCCCAGGTCTGCGGCGCAGCCGGGTCGGCCGCCGGCTGCCGGAGACGGCCTGGGACCGGGCCGCCGACGTGATCCAGCGGCGTGGCGGCCTGGCCCTGCTGGCCTGCCGGTTCGTGCCGATCGTGCGGACCATCGCACCGCACCTGGCCGGGATCGCCGGCATGGCGTACCGACGGCTGGCGCCCTACAGCGTGGCGGCCGGTCTGCTCTGGGCCTGCACCGAGAGCGGAATCGGTTATCTGGCCGCCACTTCCTACGACGCGCTGGACATCGGCGACAGCGGCCCGCTCATCGCCGGGGCCGTGCTGGCGGTCGCGGTGCTCGTGCTGGTGGTCGTGCTGCGCCGGCGACGGGCGAGCCGTCACCTCGCCGACAAGGCGTATTCCGAGTCGGCCTCACCGCGCAGCATCGAGACGTGCAGCTGACGCAGTTCCGGGCTCGGGTCGACCCCCAGCTCGGCCCGCATGTTGTCGCTCAGCTCGGCGTAGGCGGCCAGGGCCTCGGCCCGGCGGCCGCAGCGGTGCAGGACCAGCATGAACCGCTGCCAGAGCCGTTCGTGGAACGGGTATTTCTGGGTGACCACGCGCAGCGGCCCGACCAGGTCGTCGAACTGCCCCAGGGCCAGCCGCAGCTCGAAGAACCGGTCCAGCGCCCGCAGCCAGTCCTCGGTGATCTCCGGGACCACGTCCCGGTGCAGTGAATCCGAGCGTACGTCGGGTAGCACCGGCCCGCGCCAGAGTGAGAGAGCCTCAGTCAGCGCGGTGGACTCCCGGATCCGGTCGTTGTCGTCGGCGGCGCAGCGCGCGCGGGCCAGCAGCTGCCGGAACCGGATCAGGTCGAGGTCGTGCGCGCCGACCTCCAGCAGGTAGCCGGCGGCCGAGGTGTGGATGCGGATCGCCCGGCCCGGGCAGAGCTCGGACAGGGTGTGCCGCAGCCGGGTCAGGTAGGTGTGCAGCGCACTGCGCGGGCGGCAGGGCAGGTCCTGCCCCCACAACCGCTCGATCAGCTCGTCGACCGGCACGATCTCGTTCGCCTTCAGCAGCAGGGCGGCCAGCAGTATCCGCTGCTTCCCGACCGGAATCGGCACCGATCGGTTGTCCACCACCACGTCGAGTGGCCCCAGAATATTGAAGTGCAAGTGTTGACCCACGCGGAATCCCCCGATTGAAGCGTGTCGTCGAGAAGAGTCGGGACGCCGCGCTGATCCTCGGCCCCGCTCTCCGCCCCCAGCGGCCTGACGTCGGCTCGTGTCGGTCAGTTCCCCAGTAGCGACTGTCCGTAACCGACACATCCTTTGTACCACCGCTGTCAACGCCGGCGCGGGCTATCCGCGTGACTTCTCCTGTGCACGCGCCAAGTTCGAAGTAAACCGAAATCTGCTCGGATTCGCCGGCAACTTTGGTGCCGTCACGGAATGTCGACCTCGACGGTCAGGCCGCCGTCGGGATTGGCCCGCGCCGTCGCCGTGCCGCCGTGGGCGGTGGCGATCGCCCGCACGATCGACAGGCCCAACCCGGAACCACCCTGCTTGGCGCTGCGCTCGCCGGCCATCCGCCGGAACGGCTCGAACAGCGTGGGCGCCACCGCCGCCGGGATCACCTCGCCGCCGTTGGCCACGGTGATGGACGGTCGGTCGGCCAGCTCGACACGCACCCAGCCGTTGGGCAGGTTGTACTTGACGGCGTTGTGCACCAGGTTGCCGATCATCCGCTCCAACAGCACGGAATCGCCCAGCACCACCGTTTCCGCGAGCTCGGCGGTGATCGTGATCGACCGTGCGGCGGCGGTGTCCGCGTGCAGGGCCAACACCTCGCGCGTGATGTCGGCCAGGTTCACCGGTTCCCGGGCGGTCAGCCCGCGTTCGCTCTCGGCCAGGGTGAGCAGGCCCTCGATCATCCGCTCGCTGCGTTCGTTGGCCCGCAGCAGCAAGCTGCCCAGGCGGTTCAGGTCCGGCGTGCTGTCCTCGTCGTCGAGGGCCAGCTCGACCAGCATCCGTTGCACGGCAAGGGGAGTGCGCAGTTCGTGGGACGCGTTGGAGGCGAAGCTGCGCTGGCCCTCGTAGCCGGCGGCCAGTCGGTCCAGCGCGCCGTCCACAGAATCGGCCAGCTGCTTCAACGGATCGCCGGGACGGCCGCTCAGCCGGACGCGCCGGCCGAGGTTACCCGGCCCGAGCTCATCGACCACAGTGGACACCAGGCCGAGCGGGCGCAGCGCCCACCGGATCGCCACCCAGCCGATCAGCACCGCCGCCGCCAATACCAGCAACGCCGCGAGCAGGCTGCCGAGCTGTGAGCTCGGTCGGCCGCCGCCGAAGCACGGATAGTCGAACACCGGCGTTCGACAGAGCTCCACCACCGGGAAGATGCTCAGCGCGTGGCCGGGCCACGCGGTGATGTACGGCGGGCCGGGGAACAGGAGCCGGATGTCGACGGCGATTGTCATGACCGCCGGCACGGCCACCGTGCCCACGACCGCCGCGATGACGCAGATCAGCCAGACCCGGGCCCGGATCCCGCTCAGCGAGCGAAACGATAGCCGACGCCGGCCTCGGTGGTGATCACCGGCGGGTCGCCCAGCTTGCGCCGCAACGTCATCACCGCCATCCGCACCGTGTTGGTGAACGGATCCATGTTCCTGTCCCATGCCTGCTCCAACAGCTGCTCCGCGGTGACGATCGCGCCCTCCGCCCGCATCAACACCGTCAGCACCGCGAACTCCTTGGGGGACAAGGAGAGTAGCCGCCCGTCCCGGAACGCCTGATGCCGCGGCTCGTCCAGGGTCACGCCGGCCAGCTCCAGCACCGGCGGCAGCGCCGGCCGGGCCCGCCGGCCCAGCGCCTGCACCCGGGCGATCAGCTCGGCCAGCGCGAACGGCTTGGTCAGGTAGTCGTCCGCGCCCAGCCCCAGACCCTCCACCCGGTCCCGGATGCTGATCGCCGCCGTGAGCATCAGGATCCGGGTGTCACCACCCCCGGCCACGGTTCGCCGGCACACCTCGTCGCCGTGCACCACCGGGAGATCCCGGTCCAGCACCAGGACCGCGTACGGGTCGACAGACAGCATCTCCAGCGCCGTGCCGCCGTCGTGGCAGACGTCCACCGCCATGGACCGGCGCCGCAGTGCCTCGGCGATTCCGTGGGCGAGAGTTTCCTCGTCCTCGGCAACAAGAACCCTCATCTTCCCTCCGGCGGAACCCTAACAGCGGCCGCGTCAACGCGGCATAAGCGTCACGCGAACGGTGTCCATAGTCGACTTTTCCTACGGTCCGCCGGTGCTCAAACGGATCTGTCTGCTGGCCGCAGCCGTGGTCGCGGTCTGTTACGGCGTCACCTATCACCTCGATCTGGATGTCTATCGGATCGGCGCGTCGGTGCTGCTGCACGGCGGCGACCTGTACGGCCCACTGCCCGGTGTGGACCTGCCCTTCACCTATCCGCCGTTCGCGGCGGTCCTGTTCACGCCGCTAACGCTTGTCCCGTTACCTGTGGTCGGCGCCGTGATCACCGTGATCTCGCTCGGCTGTCTCGCACTGGTTCTGCGTACGGCCACCGTGTCGCGCCTGTGGTGGTTGGTCGGTCCGGCGGCACTGCTCTTCGAGCCTGCCCGTTCGACGCTGATGTATGGCCAGATAAACCTGGCGCTGATGGCCCTCGTTGTGGTCGATTGCCTGGCGGTCTCGCCCCGCTGGCCCCGCGGGCTGTTGATCGGCCTCGCCGCGGCGATCAAGCTCACGCCCGCGGTGTTCGTGCTCTATCTGCTGCTACGTCGGGACTTCCGGGCCGCCGCGGTCAGCGCCGTGACCTTCGTTCTGGTGGCCGGGTTTGGCTTCCTGGTGAGCTGGCGGGCGTCCGTCGAGTACTGGACGCGGTTGGTGTTCGACAGCTCTCGGGTCGGCGGCTCGGCCTTCACCACCAACCAATCGATCAAGGGTGTGCTGGCCCGCTACGGCCTGGACCACCAGACCTGGCTGTGGGCACTGCTGGCCGGGACGGTCGTGGCGCTGGGCGCAATCGGCATCCACCGGGCCATTTCCGCTCGTCAGCACGTCCGGGCGGTGGCCCTCACCGGGCTCGTCGGCCTGCTGGTCTCGCCGGTCTCGTGGTCGCACCACTGGGTCTGGGCCGTCCTGCTCGTGCTGGGCCTGCGCCGCCGGGTGCTCGCCGCGCTACTCTTCGCCATCGGGCCGTTCTGGCTCCTGCCGCAGAGCGACAACCGCGAGCTGCTGTGGACGCCATGGCAACAGCTGCTGGGCAATTCCTACGTCTGGTTCGGGGTGGCACTTGTTCTGGTCGAGGCGGTTCGCGGTCAGTACGATCACCGGCGTGCGTCGAATCCTAGTGATGGTCCTGCTGTCGGCCGGGGTGCTCACGGCCTGCGGCACATCGAATCCGAGCACACCTCAGGTTGAGGTGGCCAACGTGTCCTCCTCGTTGGGCTACGACGACATCGTCGCCCAGCTGACCGCGGGCAAGGACGTCGAGATCACCACCGAGCTCACCCAGTGCACGACGCCGCAGGGCGCCGCCGGCCCGGCGGTCACGGGCGGCCTGCACATCGCCACGTTCCAGGTGGTGCAAGGAAAGTACATCGCGTTCTCCGACATGCACCAGTCGCTGACCGCGCAGAACACCCGCATCACCGAGTTCATCCGCTACCACGTGATGCCCGACGGGGCAGTAACTCTGACCACGACTGCCCTTGACGCCGGCGACAAGGTCGTGTCCACGATGGAGCTGGACTGCAAACTGGGCAAGGGTGCTTACTTCCATTGGCACTGAGCCGGTGGGCCTCGCGATGAGGCCCACCAGCGTCCATATCAGTCCCGCCAGCCGCGAACCGGGTTGCCGAGCCAACGGGTGTTGGCCGGCACCTGCTCGCCCCGCATCACCAGCGAGGCCGCGCCGACGGTGGCCGCCGCGCCGAGCGTGGAGCCGGGCAGCACGATGCTGTGCGGGCCAAGGGTGGCGCCGTCGAGCACCCGCACCTCGTCCAGCCGCATCAGCCGGTCGTGGAACAGGTGCGTCTGTAGCACGCAGCCGCGGTTGACGCTCGCCCCGGCCCCGATGCGCACCAGATCGGCCTCGGGCAGCCAGTGCGTCTCCAGCCACGCGCCGCGGCCGATCTTCGCCCCGAGGGTGCGCAGCCACACCGACAACAGTGGCGTGCCCCCGGCCAGCCGGCCGAGCCACGGCACGGCCAGCTCCTCGACGAAGGTGTCGGCCAACTCGTTGCGCCACACGAAGGAGCTCCACAACGGGTGCTGCGCGGTGCGGAACCGGCCCATCAGCAACCATTTCACCGCGCTGGCGAGCAAGCAGGCGAGCACGCCCGTGACCAGTAGCACCGGTCCGGAGACCAGCACCGCGACGGTGAAACCCCAGTGCTGCCAGGCGGCTTCCAGCGCGACGGCGACAATCTCGGCCAGCATGGCGGCCACCAGGATGGGCAGCAACCGGCCGGTCTCCACGGCGGCCCGGGCCAGTTTGAGCCGTCGCGGCGGGGCGAAGGTGCGCTCGACGTCGCTGCTGTCGGCGCTGCGGGGCAAGCTGATCTGCGGCCGCCCGAGCCACGAAGAGCCGGCTGCCGCGTCCTGCGGCGCGGTGGACAGCACACCGATCAGCGCCTCGTCGGGCACTTCCCGGTCGGCGTCGACGATTCCGGAGTTGCCGACGAACGCGCGCCGTCCGATCAGGGCCGGCCCCAGCTTGAGCCAGCCGCCGCGGAATTGCAGTGGTGCCAGCAAAGTGTCGTCGGCGAGGAAGGCACCGTCCTCGATGCGAAGCAGGCTGGGCACGGCGTGCAGGGTGGACGCCTCGACGTCGCGACCGATGCGTGCGCCCATCAGCCGCAGCCACAACGGGGTGAGCATGCCGGCGTAGATCGGGAACAGCGTGCTGCGGGCGGTGTCGGTGAGCCGCATGGTGAACCAGGCACACCAGGCGACCGCGCCGTCCGAGGGATGCGTGCCCGGACGCACGAACCGACCGGCCAACCGCGCCGCGACCACGATCAATCCGGCGTAGCAGAACAGACTCAGCAGGGTCGCCGGCACGAGCGTCGCCAGCATGCCCAGCAGGACCTGGCTGAGCGTGGCGTCGCTGTCGACCATCAGCCACGTGTACAGCACGCCCGGCACGGCGGCGACGATCGGCAGCAACGACAACACTTGCAGGCCCAGCGACCACGCCCAGCGCAGCCTTGGTGACCGCGCTGTGCGGGCCGCCGGCCACTCGTCCTGCACGGGTGTCGCGTCCGTACCGGTCACGCAGCTGCCGGCGAGCACGTCGGCCCCGGACACCACGGCAGACCCGGGCATCATCGTCGTGCGTGTGCCAACCCTTGCCCCGACGCCGATTTCCACCGTACCGACCTTGAGCACGTCGCCGTCCAGCCACCACCCCGCGAGGTCCACTTCGGACTCGATTGTGCAGCCGTCGCCGAAGGTCGCCATGCCGGTGACCGGCGGCAGCGTGTGCAGTTCCACGTTCTCGCCGACCCGGCAGCCCAGCAGCCGGGCGTAGCGCGGGGCCCAGTGCGTGCCGACGAGGCCGGCCATGCCGTTCAGCAGCACGATCCGCTCGGCCGTCCACAGCCGCAAGTGAACGCTTTTGCCTCTGGGATACTCGCCGGGTTTCATCCCTCTGGTCAGCAAACGGATCGCCAGCACCGTGGTGGTCAGCCGGCCCGGCAGGGAGATCAGCACCAGCCAGCACACGATGATCACGGCCCACGACACGTTCGGCGTCCACACGTCATTGCCGAACACCGCGTCCGTGAGATTGTCGAACAGCCCCAACAGGGTCAGCCAGCGCAGGCCGCGAACCATCAGCAGCGCGACGAGAATCAGTTGCTGGGCCAGTCCCGTGGCCCTCGGCACGGGCCGCACCGTGCGTTCGGTGACCTGGCGTCCGCCGAGCTCGTCGAGCCGCTTCGCCTGGTCGGCCAGCACCGGGTGCGCGTAGACATCGGCCACCGACAGATCCGGGTAGTCCTTGCGGGCCAGGGAAACCAGCTGCGCGGCGGCCAGGCTGCCGCCGCCGGCGTCGAAGAAGTCGGTGTCCGCGCCGGCTGGCACACCCAGCACCCGCGCCCACAACGCGGCCAACTCTCCTTGCGTGCCAGCGAGTTCTTCGGCCTTGTTGTCCAGTGGCCAGGGCAGCGCCGTGCGGTCGACCTTGCCGGAGGTCTTGGTCGGAAAGTCGTCGAGGACCGCGATCACCGGTACCATCGCCGCCGGCAGCCGCCGCTTGACCAGGTCCCGGTCCAGCGTCGTGACGTCGTCGTCGAGCAGGACGTAGCCGACCAGCACCGGCCGTCCGGTCTCGGTCTTGCGCACCACCGTGACCGCCGCGGCCACGCCGGGCACGGCCAGCAGCGCGGCGTCGACCTCGCCGAGCTCGATCCGCCGGCCGCCGATCTTGACCTGGTCGTCCTCACGCCCGACGAACAGCAACCCCGCCGGTTCGGCGCGGACCATGTCACCGCTGCGGTAGGCCCGATCCCAGCCCAGCGCCGGCAGCGGCGCGTACTTCTCGGCGTCCTTGATGGGGTCGAGGTAGCGGGCCAGCCCGACACCGCCGATCACCAGTTCGCCGGTCTCACCCCAGTCCACCGGCACACCATCCGGCCCCACCACGGCGAGGTCCCAGCCGGCCAACGGCAGACCGATCCGCACCGGCCCGTCGCCGGTCAGCAGCGCGGCACAGGCCACGACCGTCGCCTCGGTGGGGCCGTAGGTGTTCCACACTTCACGGTTGTCCTTGACCAGTTTGGCCGCCAACTCGGGGGAGCACGCCTCACCGCCGAGGATCAGCAGACGGACCGTGTGGAGGGCTTCCACCGGCCACATCGCGGCCAGCGTCGGCACCGTGGACACCACGCTGATCCGGTGCTCGGTCAGCCAGTCGCCGAGCTCGGCCCCGGCCTTCACGATCTGTCGTGGCGCCGGCACCAGACACGCGCCGTGCCGCCAGGCCAGCCACATCTCCTCGCACGAGGCGTCGAAGGCCACCGACAGGCCGGCCAGCACTCGATCGCCAGGGCCGATCGGGCGGCGGGGGCAGAACAGCCGGGCCTCGGCGTCGACAAACGCCGCGGCGTTGCGGTGGGTCACCGCGACACCCTTGGGCAGGCCGGTCGAACCCGAGGTGAAAATGATCCACGCGTCATTGTCCGGACCTGGCGTGTTTGTTGTGCCGTGAGGATTCTTGCGGTATTCCAGGCCGCCGTTGTCGGTGGCCACGGCGCAGACCTCGGCCTGCGACCACACCACCTCGGCCCGCTCGTCGGGATCGTCGGCGTCCACCGGGACGTACGCGGCGCCGGCCGTGAGCACCCCGAGAATGGCGACGTACAACCGGGCGGTGCCGGAGGCGATGCGCACCCCGACCCGGTCACCAGCGCCGATGCCGGCGGTACGCAGCCGTTCGGCGAACCCGGCCACTCGGTGCAGCATGTCCTGATAGGTGAGCACCTCGGTGCCGTCGTCGATGGCCGTCGCGTCCGGGCACGCCGCCGCCATGGCGTCGAGAATGTCCGTCAACGTCCTGACCGCCGCCGCGCTTCCCCCGTGACACACCGCGCCGATTTCCCGATGCACGATGTCGATGGACCGATTCGCCCCCCAGAGCGTCTCGCTCACTGTTCCTCCATGGCCGAAAGAAACCAACTCGACCATATTTACCCCATATTTATTCACAGGGTTTTTTCAGGCAAATGACGCCTGGTGGAAGCTGAAGAACAGCTGTCGGCAGTCTGGAAGTTGGCTGGGAGATATTGGGACAGATCGTGCGACAGTGTGCCGACTCCCAGCTGGTGTTCAGATTTCCTGGTTCGCCCGGGTGAAGTCATGTGATCTTTCTGACACCATCGATTTTTGGTGATGTGAGATCGGCTCGGTCGAAGGTTCGATATTCGTTGGCTGTGCAACTACTCGTCGGCGCCGGCCGGCCCGTGCTGGCCGTTTCCGTCGGGGAATCGCTCGACGGCGACGCCGAGTGGGTCGCCGTCGAGCTCACCGACCTGATCGGCGCGGCGGTCAGGGGCAGTTGACCTGAGCCGGATCGACCGTGGTCTCCCAGGCCTGGCCCTCGGTCTGCCCGTCGACCTCGCCGTTGACATACCAGTAGTAATGGCCGTAGTAGCGGCTGCCGAAGTGCAGCTCGTACGTGCCCTTGACCTTGGCCTTGGACGGCGCGGCGTAGGCGCGGACCGCGGTGTGCGGGTTCACGGTGGCCTGGACCTCGTCGCCGCGGGTGTCGGTGAAGGACCACTCCCGGTGGTAGCTGGACTCCACGCCGGCGGTGAAGATCTTGCCCAGCGGAGCCTCGGCGCTGATCGACACACCGAAGCTGTTGGTGGTGGTCTCGGCGTGTTCGAACTTGAACGTCCTGGTCACCGGGGCGTTGGTGCAGTTGGTGGCCCCGCCGACGAACCGCCGGCTGCCGGTGTAGACGACCATCGAGCCGGACGGGTGGAAGACGCAGGAGTCGGTCCGGTGCTGGGCGCACTGGTCCAGCAGCTGCTGGGTGGTGGGCTGGTCGGCCGCCGAGGCCGGGGCGGCCAGGCCGACCGCGGTCATGGTGGCCAGTCCGGCGATGACGCCGAGTGCTTTCGCGCGCATGCTCGTTTCCTCTCAGCTCAGTCCGACCGAGACGGCCTGGTTGTCGATGTCGCTGCCCACGTCGGGGTGATTGCCCTGGAACGGCCCGGCGCGATAGCCGTCGGCCCGCGACAGCCACACCCAGCAGGTCGACCAGCCCTGCACCGAGGAAATGCTGTTGCGCAGCTCGTTGTGCAGATCAATGGAATAGTCGACCTTGTTGTTCTTCGGGCACGGCTTCGGCACCCAGATGGTGACCTCGTTGCCGGAGTAGTCGCGGCCGGTGAACAACTTGGCCCCGACGACGTCGTTGGGGCCGCGCACCTGGCTGCTGCCGTTGCACGAGTACTTGCCCGTGGTCGTCGAGAAATCGCAGTCGGAGTTGGCCGCGGAGGCGGTCGGGACCACCGTGAGTCCAATGGCCGCGGCGCCCAGCACGGCAAGCGCGCCGACACGTTTTGTCCACATGGGAGAGAGTCCTTCGTTAGTTTGTCCGCCGTACGAACTGAATCCTGGCTGAGAGTTTCTTAATCAGCAATCGCGCACATCGCGGAATTCTGAGCGACCCTCATCCGCACATCGCGGAAGGACGTACCGCCGACCGGCGTCATGACCGCCCGCCACCGTCGTCTCATGGTCGAGTAGCCACGATCCCCGGGAGACCTGAGTGGACACTACGCAGCGGACCGACGACGTCGTGCGCGCGCTCGGAGACCTCCCGTCGCGCCTGGTCAACACCCTGGCCGCCCTACACCCTCAGGTCGACCCGACTGTGCTGGCCACCATGGTCACCGCCGGCAACGCCGTCGTGGACGAGTTCCTGCACGGGTTCAGCGGCACCCACGACATGGCCACGCTGCTGCTGGCCGATCAGCCCGTGCCGGTCCCGGTCCCCGACAGCTACAGCCTCTGCGCGCTGTACTACCAGGAACCGCGGTCACCGGAGCAGATGGCCGAGCGGATCAAGGCCTGGGGCGGCGACGGCACGTATACGCAGCTCGGCACCAACGGGGGCGTGGTCCTGCTGTCGGCCGACGACATCCCCTCGGCCTGGGCCCGCGCCGAGGAGCTACAGGAGCTGATCGGCGAATGCTGGCTCGCCGCCACCTGGCGGCCGCGAGGGCAACTGGCCGAGGGACGACGGCAGGCGAGCAAGGTCGTGGCGCTGGTCGCCGCCGGCCGCCCGACTGGGACGTACTGTGTGATGCACGTGCTCACCGAGTACGCCGCCGCCGAGAACCCCGACGTGTGCGAAGGCCTCACCGAGACCATTCGCCCCCTGACCGCGCATCCGGTGCTCATGGACACCCTCGCCGCCCTCATCGCCGCCGACGGCAACCGCGCCCTCGCCGCCAGCCGACTGCACATCCACCGCAGCACCCTGGACTACCGTCTGCGGCGGATC
Organism: Kutzneria sp. CA-103260; assembly: GCF_018263855.1. Classification (GTDB taxonomy): domain Bacteria; phylum Actinomycetota; class Actinomycetes; order Mycobacteriales; family Pseudonocardiaceae; genus Kutzneria. The sequence goes on from NZ_CP073318.1 coordinate 1,629,200, forward strand.
GGCCAGCTCACCGGGCAGTCACCGACCACAACCCATGGCCGGCACACCCTGGCCACGGCCCGCGCCCTGTACCTGATCAACGACCGCGTCTCCTAGCGAACGGTCCCGGATCAGGTGTGCAGGGAACGCAGGATGTCGACGATCGCGGCCTGTGCGACGCGGGCGGTGCTGGAAACCCGTTCGTAGGCCGGGCCTTCGTGCGGCAGGCCGATCAGCCGCGTCACCGCCGTCGGAACGCCGTCGGCGGCCAGCGCCATCGCGTACGCCTCGCCGTCGCCGCGCAGCGGATCGACCTCGGCGGTGAAGATGTAGGCCGGCGGCAGACCGTCGAAGTTGTCGGCCAGCAGCGGTGAAACCGTGGGCGTGAGCACGTCTTCGGCGTTCGGCGCGTAGTCGTCCACCATCTGTCGGAGCGACGCCCACTGCTCCTCGGGCAGTTCGACCGCGTCATGGTCGAGGTTCCCCATGGTCAGATCGAGCGCCGGGACCTCAAGAATCTGGAACGCCAGCGGATGCCGAGCGCGAGCGCGGTTGAGGTGGGTCAGCGCCGCCGTGAGGTTCCCGCCGGCCGACTGTCCCGACACCCCGATGCGATTCGGGTCAACGCCGAGGGATTCCCCTTCGCGCACCAGCCATTCCAGCGCCGCGTAGCCCTGCTCCAGCGCGGCCGGGTAGGGGTGTTCCGGCGCCAGCGCGTAGGAAACGGCCGCGACGACGACGTTGGCCTGGACCGCCCGCCGAGCACACGTCGCGGCCACGCTCGGGTGGTGCAGGCCGCCCTGCCGCCAGGCACCGCCAAAGAAGAACAGGCATGCCGGGATCGCTTGCCCGGCAACGGGTTCGCTCGGGTAGAACAGGCGTACCAGCACATCCGGGTAGCCGTCCATGGACAGGACGTGGTCCTTGGTCGGCGCGTCCGGGCCGTCGAGGCCGAGCGTCGGGAACACCGCCCGCTCGTACTCGACGGCGAGTTTCCGCTGCTCTTCAGGATCCTTCGCCTCGGAGGGCGGCAGTATCCCGGTGCCGACGATGGCGGCGAGCAACATGGGATCGAGGGGCATGGTGGTTCTCCGTTCAGGCGGCGGTGATCGTTCGGAGGTAGTCGCTGACCCGGTCGTGCCATTCCCGTGCGATGGCGGAGGTCCGGGTGATGCTGGGGGAGCCGTGGGTCTGCCCGGGCCCGCACCAGGTCTGGACGTCGACACCGGCCCTGGCCATCCGGGCCGCGTAGGCCTGTCCGCAGTCCCGTAGCGGATCGCATTCGGCGGTGAGCACAAAGGCCGGCGGCAGACCGTCCAGAAGGGACACTTCGTTGGGTGCGGTCCACTCGTCCACCGGACCGCTGGTGCCGAGGTACACGGCGCGGAGCTCGGTGAGGTCCCCGAATGGCTCCAGTTCGCCGAATTCGTGGAACGAGCGGTCCTGGCTGATGTCCAGGCTCGCCGCCGGCACCTCCAGCACCTGGTGGTGGACGAGGTCGCGGGCGTGCGCCGCGACCAGCGCCGCGAGGTTGCCCCCGGCCGAGCTGCCGCCAACGCCGATGCGCTCCGGGTCGATCCTCAGCTCCGGTGCCGAGTCGATGAGCCAGACCAGCGTGGCGATGCAGTCCTCCAGTCCGGCCGGGAACGGGTGCTCCGGCGCGAGCCGGTAGGCGACTGCGAAGATGTCCACGCCACTGTCCACGGCCCTACGCCGCAACAGCCGCTCATTGATCTCTTCGTAGATGCTGCCGTGGACGAACCCGCCCCCGTGGATCGACAGATGCGCCGCCCGAACGCCGTCTCCCGGCGCTCGATACCGCCGCACCGTGACCGCGCCCGCCCGATACTCCTCGACCTGGCACTCCGCCGGCCCCGGCAGCGTGAATCTCCTGGCCAACACATCGGCCAGCTCTCGCGCCGCCTTCCGTCCTCGGGTCCAGTCCGTCGACTGGAGATCGGGCAAGCCCGCGGCGACCTCCCCGATCGCCCCGATCCAGTCCAGCACGGCCGGCTCGCAGCGGGCCAGCGCGGCTGAGGTCGTCATCGAACCCCCTATCGAAGTGCTTCGACAAAGGACTTTAAACTTCGAGTGGATGAGCGTCAACGCTCGGCTGCGGCGGATAGGGTGATCGGGTGGGGAGTTCGGACGTGACGATTTACCAGGTGGCCGAGACCGCTGGGGTGAGCATCTCGACGGTGTCGCTGGCGCTCAACCATCCGGACCGGGTCAGCGAACGGACCCGGGAGCGCATCATCAAAGTGGCCGGCGAGCTCGGCTACCGCCCGGGCGCGACCCCGTCTGCGCGGGCCAAGCGGCGTACCGGCCGGATCGCCGTGGTCGCCCCGTTCAGCAGCTACGAGTCGTATCGCACCAGGCTGATCGGCATCCTCGACACTTTCGGCCCCGATGACGTCGAGGTGGTCGTGCACGACGCCCCTTCGGTCGCCGCCGCCGGCTCACCCCTGCTGGCCACCTTGCCCGTCCGCGGCGACGTCGACGGCCTCGTGATCATGGGCATCCCCCTTGCCGACGAGGGCGCCGACCGCCTTCGCCGCTGGGGTCCCCCCACCGTGCTGGTCGATTCCTCGCATCCCGCCTTCACCAGCGTCACCTTCGACGACGAGCAGGCCGGCTTCCTCCTGGCCAGCCACCTTGTGGACCGTGGCCACCGCCGTATCGGCTACCTGCACGAGACCCAGCGCTCTCCCGACTACGTCTCGCCCGGCATGCTTCGCCGCGCCGGCATCCATCGTGCCCTCGGCGAAACCCCTTTGGAGGAGTTCGACCTCCCAGAGAGCGACCTGTCCACCGCCCGCTCCTTCGCCGCTGACTTCCTCTCACGCCCGCGCGAGTCCCGCCCAACCGCCGTCATCTGCCACCACGACCTCCTGGCCGCCGGCTTCCTCTCCGGCCTCCGCTCCGCCGGCGCCACCGTCCCCACAGACGTCGCCGTCACCGGCATCGACGACGGCCCCCTGGCCGAAGGCCTCGACCTCACCACCGTCCGCCAACCCTTCGCCGAATCCGGCCGCCAGGCCGCGGAAATCCTGAGAACCCTCATCCAATCCCCCAACCACGCCATAGCCCGCACCCTGCTGGCCCCCCAGCTCATAATCCGCACCACCACCTGAAACAACCCAACACGCACCCCGCAACGCATACGCGCCCCCACGGCGACCACGACGCCCCACGACGCGCCCCGCAACCCGACCACGACGCACCCGCCGCCGACCCACCCAACGCCCCCACCTGACGCACGCACCTACGGACCCCAGCCACGGTGTCGGGTGGCAAGGCCGCGACGGCACCCCGGAGTCGTCAGCGGAGGAGTCGGCCGTCGTGGCCGCGGCAGCGGATCACCAGCACAGGAGTCGGTGATGTTCCAAGCCGTTAGGGCGGGGCCGCCGAGACGATCTCAGAACGGCGGCTCTTCCACCGGTTCCGGCCTGGTGATGTACGTCTGCCCCCACCTCGTCTCGACGGTAGCGGTCCCATCCTCCGCGATGCTGACCTTCGCCTTGGTCGCGTGCTTGTAGCGGTGATGCCTGCGATCCAACGGCCCCAGATTGGTGCCGGTGCTCTTGCCCTCCGGCCACGCCACCGCGTGATCGACATCGCACGATCTCGACGGATGCGAGCAACACGGCATCACACACGTCCTGTTCCGGGTGCGAATGAAGCGATCCACCTCGGCCTTGGGCCGGTAGATCCCTGGGCTGTACTCCAACAGGTTCCCCGCCGGATCCGTCAGCAACCGGTGAAACACTGTCCCGGGATGGGCCATCAGGTCCCGCACCACGTCGGCCGGGATCACCTGCCCGGCATCCAGCTGCCCCGGCCGATCGTCGACACCCAGTAGCGCGGTGATCGGCACGGTGACCTGGATCAGCGCCTTCGACCCGGCGCTTTTCGGTTCCTCCAACACCAACGCGGCCACCACATCCGCCCGCACCGCATCCATCGACCGCCCGTTCTTGGCTTCCTGCCGCGCCAACCGATCGACCTTCGCATACATCGCCTGCGCGATCTCCACCGGCTGCTCGCACTTGATCGCGGCCATGCCGTCGTCTTCGTCGTAGAGCACGACTTTCCGGTCCCGCCGCCGCTCCGCGCACCGCTGCGCATGCCCGGCGGGATCCGCCCGCTGCAACCGACTCCGCACCGACCGCCGCAGTTGTTGGCAGCACCGGCCTTCGGCGGTTTCCAGGGTCTTCGTGACGGCCTTCTGTGCGAGCTCGGGCTTGTAGTTCTCGGTCGGATCGACCAACCCGTGTGCGGACCACTCGCTGATCACCCCGGCGTCCATGGCGTCCAGCACGTCAGGAAACACCGTGGCCACACGGGTAGCCCACTCGACAAGCGAGGAGGCGTTGCTGGGCGACAACTGCAAGGCCATGCCGATGTCATTGACGGCCCAGTCATCGACGTGCAACTCGGCGATCAACCGCAGCCGCTCGGCTTGAGTCTTGCGAAGGACTCGCTCGCATTCGATCAAGCGAGCGACTTTCTCTTCCATACCAGCGATTCTACTCGTCGCAAAGATCAAACTCGTCACTCGGGCGGGTGGAAAATTGTTGGGGGATAAGGGAAATGGTGTGGGTGGAAGGCTTGGCGGGTGAGGGAAAGTGGGTGGGTGGAAAGGTTTGAGGGCCGAGGGGAAGTGGGTGGGGTGGGGGGGGATGTTGATGGTGAAGTGGTCGGGGAAGGAGATGTTGGGTGTGACGCCCTGAAGATATAAGACCCTATGACTTCAGTGAAGACTGAAAATAATCTTCAAACCGCCGAGGGGTACTCGAATGCGCCAGAACGCCTAAACTGGACCGAAGAACAGCCGTCGTTGAAGGCATCGGGGTGCGGGCGTGGAGCTTCGGTTGCTGGGCACGGTGCGGGTGATCGTGAACGGCAGTGAGGCGCCGCTCGGCGGCCGGCAGCAGCGGCTGGTGCTGGCGGTGCTGGCACTGCACGTGAACCAGCCGGTGGCGGTGTCGCGGATGATCGACTGGATCTGGCCGGATCCGCCCCGCCGGGCCGAACACGCGGTCCGGGTGCATGTCTCCCAGCTCAGGTCGGCGCTGGCAGACGCGGAGATCGTCGCCCAGGGACCGGCCTACGTCCTCAAAGCCGACCCCCACGGCATCGACGCGCACCGCTTCCAGGACCTGGTCACCCGCTCGAAGGACGCCGAGGACGAGCAGCGGGTGGCCCTGCTGGACGAGGCCCTGGCCCTGTGGGAGGGTCCGGCGCTGGCCGACGTCGCCGACCCGGAGCTGCGGGAACGCCTCTGCGGCGGCCTGGAGGAGCGCCGGCTGCTGGCGGCGGAGGACCGCTACGACGCGATGCTGCGCCTGGGTCAGGGCCGGGACCTGATCCACGAGCTGACGGCCTACGTGAACCGCCATCCGACCCGCGAACGCCCGGTCGGCCAGCTGATGCTGGCCCTGTACCGGGATCGGCAGCAGGCGCTGGCGCTGGAGGTGTTCCGCCGGACCAGGGAGATGCTGGCCGAGGACCTGGGCATCGATCCGAGCCCGGAGCTGCACCGGCTGGAGTTGGCGATCCTGCGCAACGACCCGGCCCTGGACCCGGCGGCGGTGCGCCTGGACGTGCCGGCGCTGCTGCCGGCCGGCGTCGCCGACTTCACCGGCCGCGAGGAGCACCTGAAGCGGCTGGACGAGGACACGGCCGGCGGCGACGCGGTGGTGATCAGCACGATCGCCGGCACGGCCGGGGTCGGCAAGACCGCCCTGGCCCTGCACTGGGCCCACCGGGTTCGCCACCGGTTCCCCGACGGCCAGCTCTACGCCAACCTGGACGGTTTCGCCGTCGGCCCGCCGCTACGCCCGGAGCAGGTGCTGTTCCAGTTCCTGCGGGCGCTGGGCGTGCCGGCCGAGCAGGTGCCGGCCGATCTCGCCGAGGCGTCCGGCCTGTACCGGACGGTGCTGGCCGACCGGAAGGTGTTGGTGCTGCTGGACAACGCCGCCAGCGCCGAGCAGGTGCGGCCGCTGTTGCCGGCCAGTGAAACCTGCGTGGCGCTGGTGACCAGCCGCAACCGCCTGGACGGTCTGGTGGTGATCAACGCGGCCCGGCGGATCAGCCTGGACGTGCTCCCCGCCGCCGAGGCCCTGGATCTGCTGGCCCGGATCCTGGGCCGGGGGCGCACGGACGCCGAGCCGGAGGCGACCGCCGAACTGGCCCGCACCGCCGCCTACCTGCCGCTGGCCCTGCGGATCGCGGCCACCAGCCTGAGCAACCACCCGGGCCGGCCGATCGTCGACTACCTGGCCGAGCTGCGGGGCGAGGGCCGGCTGGACGCGTTGGAGCTGGACGAGACCGTGGCTGTGCGGTCCACGTTCGCCCTGTCCTACGGCGCGCTGAAACCCGAGGCGCAGTGGGTGTTCCGGCTGATGGGCATCGCCCCCGGCCTGGACATCTCCGCCGAAGCCATGACAGCCATGGCGGGTATGGCGGCCACGGCCCGTCCGAGAGTGCTGCTCGATCACCTGGCCACCACGCACCTGGTGGACCAACCGTCCTATGGTCGCTACAGCTTCCACGACCTGCTCCGGGACTACGCCCGCGAGACCGCCATGGTCACCGACTCCGGCATGGACCGCCAGGCGGCGCTGGACCGGCTGTTCCTGTACTACCGGCGGACGGCGGTCGCCGCGGTGGAGTCCCTGTATCCCGGCACGGTCCGGCTCGTCCGCAGCACTGACCTGCCGGACCCGGTCGCGTTCGACGCGCCGGCCCGGGCGCTGGCCTGGCTGAACGCCGAACGGCGGAACCTCGTCGCCGCGGTCGAGCACGCCGTGCGTCACGGGTTCTGGCGGGCGGCCTGGGAGCTGGCCGACTCGCTCCGGTTCTACCTGCTCAAGAAGTCGCTCCGGGTGGAGTGGCGGATCGTCGCGACCGCGGCGCTGACCGCCGCCGAGGCCGACGGCGATCTGCGGGCGATCGGCGCGGCGCACTTCAGCCTGGGCAACCTCGCGGACGACCACGACGAGGCAATGGGGCATTACGAGGTCGCGCTGCGGATGTACGAGGAGATGAACTGGCTGCACGGCCAGGCGGCCGTGCACTCGAATCTCGGTGGGATCGAGGAGGACCTGGGCCGACTCGACGCCGCCGTCGGGCATCGAGGCCGTGCGGTGGACCTGGCCCGGTCCGCGGGCCTGCGGCAGATGGCGAGCGCGGCGCTGCTCAACCGGGCGTTGACGAACCTGATGCGCAACGAGTTGGACGAGGTCGCCAAGGACGCCGCCGAATCGCTGGAGCTGGCCGACCGGCACGAGTGGAACGACGGTCCCGGCCATGCCCTCTACGCCCTGGGCCTGGTCGCCAGTCTGCGAGGACGCCACGACGAGGCACGCCGGCTGTGCCAGGAGGCCGTGGACGCCTTCCATCGCACGCAGGCGACGAGCGACGAGGCGTCGTCGTTGGCGCACCTGTCCTTCGTGCTCGCCGGTGGCGGCGACCACGAAGAGGCTCTGGCCAAGGCCCGCCAGGCCGTCACGCTGGCCGAGCAGGCCCACCCCCGGATCCAGGTGTTGGCCCTGAACGCCCTCGCCGAGGCGCGGACCGGGCTCGGCGAGGACGCCTCCGACGACCACCGTCGAGCGCTGGACCTGGCCCGGGAGATCGTGGCCCGCCACGAGGAGTGCCGGGCCCTGATCGGCTTGGGCGAGGACGCGGCGGCGCTGGAGCTGGCCCGTCGGTACGGGTTCCGTCTCGTGGGCCGGCACGTGCTCGATTTGTCCCCGGGTGAGTGGAAACAGTACTGATGGCGGGTGTTGGCCGGTTGGCCGATTAGGGACCCTTCTGGATGGCGCCGACGGACGGGGCCATGAAGGGAAAACCCATGAGTCGCAGGGTGTTCTGTGCTGCCCTCACACTGGCGGCGGGACTGTTAGGCGTAGTCGCGGTCGCCCCGTCGGCCCAAGCGGCGGCGTGCGGGGACCAAGTGATCGGCAACGGCGGATTCGAGACCGGGAGCGCGCCGTGGACCGGGTCGACGGCGGCGATCATCGCCGGCACCACGGCCCAACCCGCGCACGGCGGGACCCAACTGGCCCGGCTGGACGGCACCGGCAGCACGCACACCGACACCCTGTCCCAGTCGATCACGCTGCCGGCGGCGTGTTCGTCGGCGACGCTGACGTTCTGGTCGCACATCGACACCAAGGAGACCACCACCAGCACCAAGTACGACACGCTGGCGGTGCAGATCGGGTCGGACACCTTGGCCAGTTACTCCAACCTGGACAAGAACACCGGCTACGTGCAGCGCAGCTTCGACGTGTCGCGCTACCTCGGGCAGACGATGACGCTGACCCTGACCGGGCGTGAGGACTCCAGCCTGGCCACCAACTTCGTGCTCGACGACTTCGTGCTGAGCACCGGCACCGGCGCGCCGCCGACCACCGACGCGACCCGGACGCCGATCAACCCGGCGTATACGGCGAGCCTGACGTCCAACGCCGCCGGCGACACGTGGACCGGGCACCAGAGCGTGACCTTCACCAACGGCTCGCCGACCGCGCTGCCCGAGGTGTACCTGCGGCTGTGGGACAACTACCACGGCTCCTGCCCGACCACGCCGATCACCGTCACCAACCTCACCGGCGGCACCGCTTCGGAGCTGACCGTCGGCTGCACCGCGATGAAGGTGACGCTGCCGTCGCCGCTGGCCCAGAACCAGTCGGCCACCATCGGCTTCGACCTGAGCATCGCGGTGCCCAGCGGGGCCGACCGGTTCGGCCACGACGGCGCGTACAACATGATCGGCAACGCGCTGCCGGTGCTGGCGGTGCGGGACGGGTCCGGCTGGCACCTCGATCCGTACACCAACAACGGCGAGTCGTTCTACACGGTGATCGGCGACTTCGACGTGACGCTGACGCACCCGTCGAGCCTGCTCACCCCGGCCACCGGGACGTCCACCGAGACCACCAGCGGCAGCACCACGACCACGCACGCGGTGGCCACGAAGGTGCGGGACTTCGCTTGGGGCGCCGGGCCTTTCGCCAAGATCAGCACCACCTCGGGCAAAGGCGTGCGGGTCAACGTGTACTCGGTCAGCGGGATCTCCAGCAGCAGCGCCAACTCCATGCTGACGCTGGCCGCCGACGCGGTCGACGTGCACGCGGGCCGCTTCGGCGACTACCCGTACGGTGAGCTGGACGTGGTGCTGGACAACAACTTCTGGTTCGGCGGCATGGAGTATCCGGGCTTCGTGATGGACCTGGTGTCGAATGTGGCGCTGCCGCACGAGATCGCGCACCAGTGGTGGTACGGCATCGTCGGCGACGACGAGTACAACACCCCTTGGCTGGACGAGGGATTCACCGACTACGCCACCGATCTGTACCGCGGCGTCACCGGTTCCGGTTGCGGCATCACGTGGCAGTCCAGCGCCGAGAAGCTGACCAACTCGATGGCGTACTGGGACGCGCACTCGTCGCGGTACTCCACCGTGGTCTACAACTACGGCAAGTGCACGCTGCACGACCTGCGGCGGCTGATCGGCGACACGGCGATGACCACCCTGCTCAAGTCGTACGCCCAGGCGCACTGGTACGGGGTGTCCACCGTGGCCGAGTTCAAGGCCGCGGCGCAGGCGGCGGCCGGGTCCACGGACCTGACCTCGTTCTGGGCCTCGCACCGCGTGGAGGGCTGAGGCTTGTCGGCTCCCGGGCTGGTCAAGGCCCGGGAGCCGACACCTCACTGGCAGATGTCCTTCAGCCGCCTCGCGATGTCGACCTGGGTCCGCAGGTTTTCGGCCCCGGGCGCGTAGTTGAGGTCGAAGAAGACCTCCTCGATGCCGGCCGCCGCCATCCGGTCGATGTCCTTGGCGATCTGGTCCCAGCTGCCGTTGGCGATGTGCCGCCCCTGCTCCGGAAGTTCCGAGTCGGTCGGCTGGACGTGGGCGCGGACCAACGTGGGTAGGTTCCCGCTCACGCGGGCCGCCCGGGCCAGACCGATCATCTCGATGAGACGGTCGACGTCAACGGCGGCGGGGGTGAAACCGTCGGCGATGCGGCCCACCCGGTCCAGCGCCTTCGGACTGAAACCGCCCATCACGATCGGCAGCGGGTTCTGCACCGGCTTCGGGCCGATGATCGACGCCGGGATGGTGTGGTAGTCGCCGGCGAATTCGACCGGGTCGGGGCCCCACACCGCGCGCAGCGCCCGAACCGACTCCTCGGCCACCTTGCCGCGTTCGTGAAACGACGCCCCGGCGGCTTCGAATTCGTCTTCCGACCAACCGAGTCCGATCCCCACCGTCAGCCGGCCGTGGGACAGTTGGTCCAGGGTCGCCAACCGCCGTCCCAGTACCACGGGGTTGTAGAAGGGCAGGTTGAGCACGCTGACCCCGAGCCGGACCCGGTCGGTGATCGCGGCCACGTAGGCCAGCACCGTGAGGTGCTCGAAGACCCGTTTGGCCGCCGGACTCAGCCGGCCGTCGGCGTTGGCCGGATAGGGCGTTCTCGGATTGACGGGGTAGAGCAGTCGGTCGCCGGTCCACAGGGAATCCCAGCCGTTGCGCTCGGCGTACAGGGCGAAGTCCCGGATGTTCTCGGTGGTCGCTTGTTCTCCCAGGTGCGGGAGCGCCAGTCCGAATTTCATGATTCCACGCCGAGGGAGAAGTCGTAGTGCCCCACGCCGTGGCTTCCCAGGCCCATCATTAGCAGGCCGGTCTGCTCCAGTGGGCCCGCCATCGCCAGGGGACCGGCGTCCAGCGGGCGCAGCCCGAGGCTCTCGACAAACGCCGACACGCTCGCCTTGGCCTGGGTGTCGTCACCGGCGATGAACACGTCCAGCGGGCGGCCCGTGGCCAGGACGGTGGCGAAGACGGTGTTGAACGCCTTGACGACGTGTGCGCTCGCGGGGGCGGCCCCGGCGACCTCCCGCGCGGCGGAGGCGGTGAGCAGTTCGGTGAAGGATGGGGCGAAGGGATTGGCGATGTCGACGATCACCTTGCCGGCCAACGATTCCCCGTACTGGTGGACGACCGGCGCCGCGCTGGCGTACGGCACGGCGAGGACGACGATGTCGCCGGCCGGGACGGCGCCGAACGTCCCCGTCGTGGCGCCGCCGCCGAGTGTGCGGGCCAGTTCCGCGGCTTTGGCCGGGTCGCGGCCGATGATCTGGACGGCGTTGCCGCCCTTGAGGGCGCGGATGGCGATGGCGCGGGCCATCCCGCCGAGACCGATGACGCTGATGCTGCTCATGACCGGTCCAACGGCCGGTGAGAAGCGGCTCTTCCCGTCTCACAATCGATAGAAGTACGAGTTACGATAAGTTTTGTTCATGCCAAGTCTGCGAGCACTGGAGTGCCTGCTGGCCGCCGCCGAGCTGAGGTCGGTGACCCGCGCGGCACGGCGCCTGCATCTTTCACAGCCCGCGATCTCGCACCAGCTGGCCGCTCTCGAACGGGAGGCGGGAACCGCACTGTTGATCCGCGAGCGCCGCGGTGTCCGGCTGACCGCCGCTGGGCGGGCGGCGCTGCCCGAAGCGCGCCGGGCCGTGGCCGCGGCCGACGACGCCATGCGGATTGCCCGCGCGGTCGGGCAGGGCGTCGGCGGCGTCGTCCGGGTGGTGTGCGCGCAGAGCCTCACGGTGGCACTGCTGGCACCCGTGCTGACCCAGTGGAACCTTGAGCGCCCCGGGGTCACGATCGCTCTGCGCGAGAGCACGGACCCGGAGGCGGCCTTCGCCATGCTGGAGTCCGGTGAGGCCGACCTCCTGCTGTTCCCTGATCTCGGCGACGCGGGGTTCGAGACGACCGCCGTCGCCGAGGAGGAGGTCGTCGTGGCCCTCCCCGCGCGGCACCCGCTCGCCGCCCAGCCGGCCATTCGGCCCCGGGAGCTCGAAGGGCAGCCGTTCGTGCGCTTCACGCCCGAGAACAGGCTCGGCGCGTGGATCGAGAGCCACCTTGACGAGGTCGACCTGAGGCCGTCGGTCGTGGCGCGCACCGCCGTGACGACCCACGCGCCCCAGTTGGCGGCGGCCGGACTTGGCCTGACCGTGGTTCCGGTCAGCGCCGTCGCCGCCGGCTTCTCGGGGGCGGTGCGGCCATTCGAACCCCGGTGGACACGACGCCTGGTCGCTATGACCACGGGCCCGCGCGACCCGCTTGTCACCCAGCTGGTCAGTGATCTTCGCAGCACCGGGCTGCGGGTGCCGGGCGACATCGCCGACCAGTTGGACCGCGGCGCCTGACTAGCCGTTCATCTGCTGGTGGATCCAGGGCGACACCGCGTCGATCCGGGCGATGACCTCCAGGCCGGGAGACGGGCAGGCCGGGCCGTTGTCCACGATCGCCACCAGAGTGCCGGTCCGGTCGTCGGCGGAGGTGAAGAACGGGCCGCCCGAGTCGTCCGGGCACGGGCTGTTGTCCACGGTGCGCGGGACCGACGGGGCCGCGTCGAGGGTCACGGCGTTGATGTGGGCGACCGTGAACTGGCCTCGCTTGAGGTGGTCGGACGGAGTGCCGCCGGCGGCGGAGTGCGACCCCCAGCCGGCGAACTGGAGCGGCTCGCCGATCGTCGGCGGCCGGTCGGCGAGCGCGATCGGCGTGATGTCGGTGATCGGCGCGTCCAGCCGGACCACCGCCAGGTCGTTCACCGGGGATTGGCGCACGTCCATGACCTGCGCCGATTCGCCGCCGGGGTCGCTGTCCTTCAGCTTTCCGACCGTCACCGTCATGTGATAGCGCGGCGCCCCGCTGACTCTCGTGCCATTTACATCGTGAAAGCAATGCCCCGCCGTCACGACCCATAACGGCGCCACCAGCGAACCGCTGCAGGCTCCGCTGCGTAAACCGCCGGCCGGGGTGGGAATGTCGGGTGATGTGAGCTTTGCGTTGAACGGCAGGATCGGCGCAGGCCGCGGGGTTGTCGTCGTCGGCGTCGTCACCTGGGGACGTTCGGCGCTACCGGCGGTGAGCACGGTGTTACGGGCTGGTTGTTGGTGTGCGGGGTGTGATTGCGTCGTCACGGTATAGGCAGAGGCCGCGCCGGCCCCCAGGACCGCCGCGACCGCGATCGCTCCCAGCCGGGGTCTGCTAGAGGACGTCACGTATATCAATTACGGGCGGCGAGCCGGAAAGGTTCCTTGATTCGCCGGAATGGGTGCTGGCTCACGGACGAATGTTCCCGAACGGACAGGGTTCGCTCGATCGGTGGACGCGCGGCCCAGGAGGCATGATAAGCGGGTGACCAGCTTCAGCAGTCCGAACGTGGTCGTCGAGCGGCCGGCCGACGACATCGTGGTGGTCCGGGCGTCGGGGGAGGTCGACATGATCACCGCGCCCGCGCTGGAGAGTCGGGTGGTGACGCTGGTGGGGGAGAAGCCGCGGCTGCTGGTGATCGACCTGACCGAGGTGCGGTTCTTCTCCTCGGCCGGGCTGGCGGTGCTGGCGCTGGCCCACCGCGAGGCCGATGAGGGCACCCAGTTGCGGGTCGTGGCCAACGACGCGGCGGTGCTGCGCCCGCTGGAGCTGACCGGCCTGACCGAAGACCTCTCCATCCTGCCGAGCCTGACCGCCGCGATCGCCGGGTGAGCGGCGTGGATCCGCTGAGATGGCGTGGACTGGCCAAGGCCGAACAGCTCACCGGCATCCGCCGGTCGGTCGATGAGTGGTGCGAGCGGGCCGGGCTGCCGGTCGATCTGACGCAGATGGTGTCGCTGGCGGTGTACGAGGCGATGGCGAACGTCGTGGAGCACGCCTACCGCGATGGCGGTCCCGGGCCGCTGGACCTGGAGCTGCGGTACGAGGCTGGGGCCGTGGCGGCGATCGTCGGCGACGAGGGTCATTGGCATGTGACCACGCCGGCCGAGCAGTTGCACCGCGGCCGGGGGCTGGCGCTGATCGAGCGGCTGGCCGAGCATGTGACGGTCATGCCGTCGCCCAGCGGCACCACGGTGCGGATGCGCTGGCCGACCGGGCAGTCGGCCCGGCTGCGGTTCCTGGAGGCGATGACCGACGCCGCGCTGGCCCGGCTGGACGCCGACGACGTGCTCGGGGCGCTGCTGACCCGGGTGTATGACCAGCTGTCGGTGGACACGGCGAGCGTGCTGCTCTACGACCGTGCCGGCGATCATCTCGTCGCCGCCGTCGCGGTCGGCCTGGAGCGGGAGATCGTCCGCTCGGTGCGGATACCGCTGAGCGAGGGGCTGGTCGGCCGGGTGGTCGCCGAGCGGGTGGCGATGACGAGCAACCGGGTCGACGTGCCGTCGTTGCTGGAGAACGGGATCCGTGTCCTGGCCGCCGCGCCCATGATCGCCGACGGCGTACTGGTCGGCGTGCTGAGGGTCGGTGACGAGGACCGTGTGTTCACCGACGACGACCTGGGTCTGCTTCAGGTCGCTGCTGACCGGTTGGCGCTGGCTGTGCAGGCGCATGCGTCTGATGCGGAGAGCGCTGCGACGACTGCGTTGCAGCGCAGCCTGTTGCCCAGTCGTCTGCCGGCGGTTGCCGGTCTTGATTTCGCGGGTCGTTATGCCCCGGGTGCGGAGTTGGGGGTCGGTGGTGACTGGTATGACGTGTTTTCGTTGTCGGATGGTCGGATTGGCATTGTCATCGGTGACGTGGCCGGGCATGGTTTTCCTGCTGCGGTGGTGATGGGTCGGCTGCGGAGTGCTCTTCGGGCGTATGCGTTGGACAACGATGCTCCGGAGGTGGTGCTGGACAAGTTGGACCGCAAGGCCAGTCATTTTGAGGCTGGTGTGATGGCCACGGTGGCGTATGCCGTGGTTGAGCCGGCTGCTGGTCGGTTGACGTTGTGCCTGGCCGGGCATCTGCGTCCGGTGCTGGCTGTGCCCGGTTGTCGGGGCGAGTTCGTGGACGTCCCTGTTGATCCGCCCATCGGCTTCGCCCTGCGGGGTCGGCCCCGCCGTGGCCGGGTCGTCGACATTCCGCCCGGCGCCACGGTGTGCTTCTACACCGATGGACTGGTGGAGCGTCGGGATCGTCCCATCGATGTCGGCCTGTCCGAGCTGTTGGACGCCGTCGCCGCCGTGCCGTCGGAGACGGTGTGCGCCGAGCTCATGGCGGAGTTCGTCGCGGGCCAGCCCACCACGGATGATGTGGCGCTGCTCGTGATGCACCGCACCGAATAGCTGCGATAGTGATCGCATGACGAGTTGGCAGGACGTCGACCGGTCGGCTCCGGAGTTCGCCGGCCGGGTGCGGGCGCTGTTCGACGCGCACAGGCACAAGACCATCGCCACCCTGCGGGCCGACGGCTCGCCGCGGATCTCCGGCATCGAGGCCGTGTTTGAGGACGGGGAGCTGGTCTTCGGCTCGATGCCTCGGGCCCGCAAGGGCGCGGACCTGCGCCGTGATCCCCGGTTCGCGCTGCACAGCGCCACCGTCGATCCAGTCGAAGGCGCCGAGAAGGACTGGCCCGGCGAAGCCAAGATCGCCGGCCGGGCCGTGCTCACCGAGGGCAAGGACAGCGACCGCTTTGTCGTCGACGTCACCGAGGTCGTGCACACCCACCTCAACGAGGCCGCCACGCTCCTCGTCGTCGAATGGTGGACGCCCACCGCCGGCCTGCGTCGCGTCGAACGCGAGTGACACCACTTCGGCAGGCCTTGGTGCCTCGAACCGCGTGACCTGAGGAGTCGATGCTGGGATGACGGCAGGGGGACCGATGCCCACACAGGATGACGTGCTCGGGTACTTCAACACGCTGTCGAACTGGGGACGGTGGGGCGACGACGACGAGCTCGGCACTCTGAACCACATCACCGACGACGTCCGGCTGGCGGCGGCGCGGGCCGTGCGCCACGGCAGGAGCGTGTCGTGCGCATGGGAGGTTGCCGTACCGGAAGACATGGAGCGGTCGACGACGACGTGCCCGTGCGCCGCCGACATGCCAGGTGCCGAGAACATGCCGCTGCCCGGATTCCGCAACGACCGGCGCTGGGGCTATTCGTCCGAGCGGCTCGGCATCACGTTCCACGGCAACACCCTCACCCACATCGACTCGCCGTGCCACATCTTCTGGGACGGCACGATGTACAACGGGCGGTCGCACTCGTTGGTCGACGCCGCAACGGGATCGGCGTGGGCGGCCGTCACGGCGGCGGCGAACGGGATCATCACGCGTGGTGTCCTGCTGGACATCGCGAGGGTTCGCGATGTGCCGTGGTTGGAACCGGGGCAGGGTGTGTTTCCCGACGATCTCGAGGAGGCCGAGCGTCGCCAGGGTGTGCGGGTGCGACCCGGCGACGCGGTACTCCTGCGGACCGGCTATGGCCGCGTCCGGCACGAGGCCGGTGCGGCCAGCGGTTTCACGCAGGCCGGCTGGCACGCGTCCTGCCTGCCGTGGCTGCGTGAACGGGAGGTCGCGCTGATCGGCGCTGACACGCCCCAGGACGTTCAGCCGTCGGGGTACGACGACGTGTTGATGCCGGTTCACGCCGTGGGCCTCGTTGCGATGGGTCTGTGGCTGCTCGACAACTGCGACCTCGAGGTGTGCGCGACGACGGCTGCCGAGCTCGGCCAGTGGGACTTCCACCTGGCAGTCGCGCCGGTCCGCTTCGCCGGCACGTCCGGCAGCCCGGTCAACCCGATCGCCACATTCTGACCGCGGGAGTCGCGCCCGACAGCGTCGGCACCCTGCACCGTCTGGGAGTCGATCAGCCCTGCGTCGATCCTTCTCAAAACACGCTCTCAGAACGGCGGTTCTTCCACCGGTTCCGGCTTGGTGGTGTAGGTCTGCCCCGCCGCGTCTCGACGGTAGCGGTGCCGTCCTGCGCGATGCTGACCTTCGCCTTGGTCGCGTGTTTGTTGCACAAGGGAAATCTCAGGTTCTCAGCTCACCGGGGACATCAGGTTGGTGATCTCGACCGGGCCGTCGACCGGGGCGGGCCAGATGACGGAGACGCCAGCGCTGGGGCCGGACCGCCCGGGCAGGACGAAGCTGACGGAGGCGGCCGGGATGCTGCCGCTGGTCGGGCCGGTCTTGACGTACGCGACGGCCTCGGCGTTGCCGTGGACGGTGATCCGCGGGTGGTTGACGTCGTTGTGGCTGATGTCGACGGGCAGTGGGGTGCCGCCGTCGTCGCGGAAGGTGAAGTCGCCGAGGGCGCCGCCGATGACGCAGCGTACGCCGGCACGGGCGGCGAGGTGGACGACGAACAGGCGGTTGGCGGTGGTGGGGGAGTGGCCCTCGTCGATGTGGATGTTCAGGTTGCCGGCGGCGCACCAGCGGGCCGAGCGCCCCGGTGGCTCGTCGGCGCCGGCGGGGACGGCGGAGCTCGCGGTGGTGGTCAGCGCCGGGGCGGGAGAGCTCGGGGCGGCGGCGATGGCGGAGCCGCAGCCGGCCAGGGCGATGACAGTCGCCACCAGGGTGACGGCAAGAGTGATCCTCATGTTCGCCGAGGCTGGCAGAGGGCGGCCCCGCCGGGCGAGGGGAAAATGCCGAGCGTGGGGTTATCCCTCACCGACCGATCGGGCAACGAAACTGGGACTTTTGTCCAGGGTTATTTTGGACCTGATTGGGTGCACATTTTTCTGGGGTGGATGCGTATCCAAGCGGTGGCGCTCTAGTCTTGAACTATCGGTTCGGTTTATTTCTCGGGGGAACGGAACCTGTGATGACTCGAAGTCACTTGACGGCTCGCGGTCGTGACCGCGAGCTCGCGGCGCTGCTCGGCGACGAGTGGCGCGACGGCCGCCTGGTCGTGTTGCGCGGCCCGGCCGGCATGGGCGCGACCACCGTGCTGTCGGCGGCCAGACGCGCCCTGCGGGCCGACGCCGTGCGCGTCATCGCCACAGGTGAGGACGTTGGCGACGGCTACGGCGTGGCGGCGATCGTCGCCGGCCTGCGCGAGGAGTTCGAACACGTCGGCGTGCTCGACGCGGTGCGCCGCCTGCGCGAAATCGTGGGCGACGGGCGGGCCGGGGCGATGCCGCGGATTACCGTCGAGTTGGGCGGAGTGTTCGATCGGATTGCCACGAACGGCCCAGTGGCATTGCTGGTCGATAACGCTCAATTAATTCCCGCGACAATTTTGCGAGCGGTCCGCCGGCCCGGTTGTCTGGTGGTCGCGGCCTGCCGTGATCACGGGGCGTCCGAGCTTGTCGCGATGGCCGATGAGGTGATCGAACTCGGGCCGCTGGCCGATGAGGTGATCGAGACGATCCTGGACAGGCAGGCGGCGGCGCCGCTGGACGCCGGGCTGGTCGACGCGCTGCGCACGGCGCTGGGCCCGTGGTTCGGCAACCCCGGCACCGCGGCGGACACCCTGCGCGCGCTGGACGAACGGGGTCGCCTGGTCGAGCACCGCGGCCGGTTGTGCTTGCGGGATCAGGAAATTCCCATCGCCCTGCCGGCCAACCACGGACTGCTCGCCGTCATGCGACGGATGGGTGGTCTGGCCGAGCGGCTGACGGCGGCGGTGGCCGCTCGCGGTGAGCTGGACGTGGACGAGCTGCCGCCGCTGCTGGACGTGCTCGACGGTGACCTGGCGGCCTGTGGCCGGATGCTGGACCTGCTGGTCGAAGCCGGTGTCCTGGTGGCCGACGGGTTCCGGGTGCGGCCGGCCTGTCCGGCGCTGGCCGCCGCGGTGCTGGAGCTGGCCGAGGACGTGCACCAGGTGCTGGCTGCCGCCGAGGTGGAGCCGGGGGCGCTGGCCGAGCACCTCGCGCACGTGGATCACGCGCCGGCCGACCCGGCGTGGCTGGTCGAGTTGGCCCGGGACGTGGAGCCGATCGACCCTGACGGGGCGTTGCGGCACTACGTGACGGCGCTGCGGTTCGGGCGGCAGGGCGCGGCGGTGCTGGACCGCGTGCTGGCGCTCACTGTGCGAACCGGTTGGTACGACTGGGTGCACCGGATCGACGAGACCTGGCCGCGGCCGAGCGATCTGCCCGTGGCGACCCGAGCCGGGCTGTACACGGTGTCCTGGCTGGCGACTGTCCACACCGGACGGTCGTTGTCGCCGGCCGCGTGCGCGTGGTTCGACCTGACCGCGCAGACCCGAAGCGAGGTGTGTTCGATCGGCGACGCCGCCAGCCGGCATCGGCTGGTCTCCACGGCGGAGATGGAGCTGGTGCGCCTGGCCATGGAGGGCGACACCGAGGCGTGCCGGGCCCGGCTGGGCGACCGGCCGGAGTTCGGCGACCTGCTGAACGCCGGCCGCCTCGGCGACGTCGCGACCGTGCTGGAGATCGTGCTCGGCGAGCGGTACCAGGTCCCCGAGCGGGGGCCGGCGGCCGTCTACCAGCGGCTGCTGCGCGGCTACGTGAACGGTGCGTGGACCGAGGCCCTGTCGGCCGCCCGGGAGCTGGAACTGCACGGCGCGCCCTCGCCCCGGGCGTTGGCGTTCGGCCGGCTGTTCGCCGCCGAGATCAGCGCGTTGCACGGCGAGACCGAGCAGGCCAGGCAGTGGCTGGCGGACGTGACACCGGATCGCGACAACGAAGCGCTGCACGTCTGGGTGCGCTTCGGCATGCTGTGGCGGGGCGGCGACGTGAACGCCGCCGTCCGGCTGGCCCGACAGGAGCGTTGTCACGACAACGTGTCGTACGGGCTCGACCGGTTGCTCAGCCGCGCCGCGACGGCCGGCGTGACCTCGGGGGACCGGATCAGCGCGCAGTCCTTCCTGCGCGCGCTGGAAGCCCACCGGCGGGCCGACCCCACCAGGATCGGCGAGGAGTTCGTGTTGCTGGCGCGGGCGATGGTCAACCAGGATCCGCGGGCGGCCGCGGCCGCGGTGGACCTGGCGCGCGACCGCAACCACACGTTCGACATCCTGGTCGGGCAGATCCGGCTGGGCGAGATCGCCGAGGAGCCCGACGCGGTGCTGCACGAGGCGTATCAGCTGGCCGACCGGGTCGGCGCGCCCTCGCTGCGGGAGCTCGCCCTGAACGTGATCCGCGCCCGCGGCCTGGCCATGCCGCACGCGCCGGTGCGGGACGGTTTCACGGCGACGGAGCTGGACGTGATCGCGATGGTCCGGCAGGGCCGCACCAACCAGCAGATCGCCTCCGCGCTGGGGCTGCGCCCGAAGACCGTGGAGCTCTACCTGACCAAGCTGCTGGCCAAGACCGGCACCCGGTCCCGGGTGGAGCTGATCGCCGCCAGCCTGAGCGCTTAGCTCAGCAGTCGAGCTCGCCGGTCAGCTGGGCGTTGGCGAGCTCGGCCCGGGACTGGTAGCCGATGCGCTGGAACAGCCGGCTGAGCCGGCCCTCCACGCTCTTCTCGGTGGTCTCCAGCAGGGACGCGACCTCGCGGTTGGTCAGCCCCTCGGCCACCAGCCGGGCCAGCAGCCGCTCGGTCTCCAGCACGGTCTCCTGCCGTCCGGGCACGGTCACCCGCTGGGCCCGCATCAGCGACCGCAGCAGCGCCCGCGGCACCAGCGCGCCGAGCTCCCCGTACAGCTCGTACGCCTCCAGCAGCAGGTTCCGGTCGCCGAGGCCGTAGCCGCAGACGATGGCCAGCGTGCCGGCCAGCTCGGGCAGCTGGCCCCGCCGCCGGGCCAGCCGCACGGCCTCGGCCGCCGCGTCGACGTCCCGCAGCACCGCGATCCGGCCCAGCAGCAGGTGCCGGCGGGCCCGCTCGGTGCCGGCGAACTCGGCGTCGTGCACCAGGTCCCGCAGCCCGCGACGGGCGGCGTCGGTGTCGCCGACGGCCAGGTCGAGCTCGATCAGCCGCCAGCGCAGCTCGTCCACGCCGACGACCAGCTGCTGGCTCGCGGCGTACTCGATGCCCTCGGTCAGCACGCTCCGGGCCCGGGCCGGGGCGCCGAGCAGACGGGCCAGGTCGGCGTCCGGCCCGGCCAGCAGGTGGGCCAGGGACGGCGGCTCGGTGCGGGCCATCGCGAGCATCTTGCGGGCCCGGTTGGGCAGGCCGCGGGCGGTGAGAATGGCGGCCAGGTGCTGGTGGGCGACGACCCGGGCCCCGGTGGCGGTGGTCGTGTCCGGGCCGGCCAGCGCCGGCCGGCCCAGGTCCAGCGCCTCGTCCCAGCGGCCGGCCAGGCTGGCGTGCAGCATCAGGTTCAGCGGGTTCAGCTGCTCCGGCGACAGGCCGTTCTCGTCCAGCACCCGGCGTGCCGCCCCGAGCTCGCCGTACAGCAGCCACACCCAGTTCCACGTGGTCACCACGAGGACCTTGTGCCGTTCCTCCTGCCACAGCGCCAGTTGCGGCGCGTGCTCGCGGTCGAGCTGGAAGTTGGCCCACCGCCCCAGCAGCCCGGCCGACGAGCTGAGGGTCAACCCCATCGAGGTGGTCGTGGCGCCGGCTGACAGCCAGTCGGACCGGTAGGCGGACAGCAGGTCATGGGCCTCGGCGACCTGGTCCAGCAGGCTCAGCGCGGCCGCGCGGGCCACCAGTCGGTTGGTCTCGCCGCCCGGGGCCGAGCGCCAGCCCTTGTCGGCGAACTCCCGCACGGCGTCCGGCCCGACGCTGATGATCAGGCCGACCAGCTCGATGATGGTCAGCTCCAGCAGCGCGCCCGACGGGTGGTGGTTCACGTCGCGGGCCAGCGCGATGCGCGCGTTGGCCACCGCGCCGGCCGGGTCGCCGGCGATCGAGCAGCTCGCCGCCTGCCGGAGCACGGCCAGCGCACGCTGGTCCGGGTCGGTGCTGCGCTCGGCGGCCGCGGCCAGCCAGCGGGCGGCTGTCGCGGGCTCGGTCACCAGGTGCGCGCTCCCGCCGTCCAACAGCTCGGCGGCGGCCCGATCGGGGGCGACCAATCGGCCGGCGGCGACGAGACGGTCCAGGTGATAGCGGGGATCGGGGCTCTTCGCGGTTCCCTCCCAGATCGCCGTCACGGCCAGCGCCGACAGACTGCGCGCGTCGTACGGGCCAAGGCATGACAGCAGAGCAGCGGCCAGCAGGGGAGCACGGAACCGCCACGGGCCCTCCAACAGCAGCCCCTCCGCGCGCAGCGCCGTCAGGACGGTGAGCACCTGCTGCTCGTCGGCCTCGATGGCCTCGGCGATCAGGCCGACGACGGCGTCGCCGAGCGGCTGGAACACGGCCAGCGCCTTGCAGATCTCCCACACCAGCGGGTCGTCCCGCTGGAGCTGGCGCAGCACCGGGCTGTCCGGCGGCAGCACCGGGGGCTGGTCGGCCGGCACCACATAGGCGTGCTGGTCGATCATCTTCAGCGCCCCGGAGCCGCGGTGCCCGGCCACGGCCGCGAGCACGAGGGCGGGGATCCCGCGGCAGTCCCGATGCACGGCGGCGCGCAGGTCCCGGGACGGCCGCGCTTGCAGCGACCGAGTCAGTAGGAGCTCGGTTTCCTTGCGGTGCAAGGGACGTAGCCGTACCTCGTGGACAGTGTCCGGGGCCTTGACGGGTGTGGGCGTGCGGTGCGCGCAGACCACGCGGATGCCGATGTCGGTCATGGACTCGGCGACGGCCAGCATGGTGTCCAGTGACTGCGGGTCCAGCCACTGCGCGTCGTCGACGAGGATGGCCAATGGCCGGCCGGTCGTGGCCAGCGCGGCGAGCAGTTGGGTGAGCTGGGCCTTGGCCAGCACGGGCCGGGTGTCGGCGTTGGCGGTGGGGAGCCACTGCCGGCGCAGGCCCAGCAGTTCGTTGCCCAGCCGCAGCAGACCGGCGCGTGGCTGGGCGTGTTCCGGCTGGGTCAGCCGGATCTCGACGACCGTCACGTCCCGGCGGACCAGTTCGGCCCGCACCGCCGCCAGCAGCGCGCTGCGGCCGATGCCGGCCGGACCGGTGACGAGCGTGACCGGCGCGGCCCCCGCGAGCACATCGGCCAGCGCTTCGTCGCGGCCGACCAGCCGCGGCGCCTCGGTTCCCGACGCCGGCATCACGGCCACCGGCACCAGGAAGACGATGCGTGCGTGTTTGGACACGTACGGTTCACGCGCTCCAGTATGGCGACGTCAGGACCGTTGGAAGAACTCGACCTCGCCGAGCGCGGCGAGCCGTCCCGGCTGGACACCGGCCACCGAGCGGATCACCAGTCTGATCCGGACCACGTCGCTGACACCGGTCTGCACGGTCTGCGGCCCCGGCTGGTCGGCCAGCGACACCGGCGCCGTGGCCACCGTGCCGTCCGATGTGGTGACCTCCAGGTCGAACTGGGTCGGCCGACCCTGCTGGTCGAACTCCTTCGGCTCGATGGACGCCCCGGTGGTGATGACCAGGCTCAGCAACCGGAACGGGTGATCGAACGTGAAGTCGATCCAGGCCCCGACGCCCGGCGCGCCCCAGTAGTGGTTGCTCACGCCGTCCACGGCGTCGCCCACGGGATGGTCGGGCGTGTCGGCGCTGGCGGTCTGGCCGGTCGGGTGGATCGGGGCCGGCCGCGAGGTCTTGTCCAGGATGTCCTGGACGAGATCAGCGCCGTACGGACGCAGGACGAAGCCGGCGATCACCAGCGCGACGACGATTCCCAGCAGCACCAATGTGCGGGCCAATCGGCCGGAACCGCCGCGCCTGCGCTTCTTTCGGCGCTGCGGTGCGGCGACCTGCTCCTGTTCGGTCAGGGGCCAGGCGCACTTGCGGCAGAACTTGCGGCCGGGTGGGTTCGCGGTGCCGCAGTTGGGGCAGGGCGGGCCCTCGATCCTCGGCTCGGCGACCGCCGCCTCCCGGGTCGGGCGCGGCGTGGCCGGGACGGCGGGCTGGACCGGTCGCGGCTGCACCACCGTGGCCTCGGTGGCCGAAGCTGTTGGGGCGGACTCGTTCCAGCCCAGGTAGGTTCCGCAGTTGCCGCAGAACTCGTCGGTTGGCGCGGTCAGCGTGCCGCACACTGGACAGGGACGCATGTTACGACTCCCCGCTGACTACGCGGACGGAACTGCTGAGGTGGACCGGGCAGGCGGCGGCGACCAGCGCGGCCACCCGCCGCTCGTCGACCGGTTCCGGGCCGGCCGGCCAGACCTCGACGACGACCTCCCGGGTCGGGCTGTCGGGCAGTTGGCCGCTCGGAGTCGTCGACCAGGCCACCCCGCCGCCGTCGCGCACCCGCGCGTGCACGTTTGCGTGTCGCAGCAGCTGTTCCCGCAGTCCACGGGCAGTGCCGCGCCAGCGGTGCTCGGCGACCGCCTCGGCCACCGCGCTGCGGCGGGCGTGCTCCGGCCAGTCGGGTTCGAGGTCGGCGGCGACCCATTCGGCCAGCCAGGCCAGGAAATCCTCGGGCGTCAGCATCGGGTCGAGGTACTCGGCGATGGTGTCCAATGTGGACATAATCGGGGCCAGCACGACGTCGAGGCCGGAGGTGAAGCGCTGCGCGAAGTCGTCGGCGGCGTAGAGCGAGGGCAGCCGATCGCCGATCGGGTAGCGGCTGGGCAGGTGGGGGACGGCGGCTCGGGTCATGACAGGACCACCTGGTGTTGATGGGAGAACAGCAGGGCATGCGGGGCCAGTTCGATGCGGTCGCCGGCGCTGCCGCGTCGTCCGGTGATCGGATCGGCCGGGAACAGCCGCACCTCCTGCACCGCCGTCACGCCGGGAACCCGTTGCAGCACCGCGAAGATCTCGCCGAAGTAGAGCGACTGCCCGAACGTCCAGCCGGTGCCGTCGACACCGCCGTGCAGCGGGCTGAGATAACGGTAGAGGGCGTCGACCGCGGCGCGGTCCACGCCTTGGCCATTGGCGGTCAACCGCGCCACTACCGTGACACCTTGGTAGTAGGGAGGTTCCACGGCGATCCGGGCACCCAGCATTCGCCGTTGCTCCAGTTGCTCTGCGATCGTCGCGAGCATCGGGCCGGGCGGCATCAACTGCTCGAACCGGTAGCGGTCGCCTTCGTCCGCGACGGCGTCCGGCACCACCAGCACCCGGGCCCCGCCATCGGTCGGCACGCAGCGAACCCGGGCCGCCGCCGGCGCGGCCAGACGGGCGATGTGCTCGTGGTCCGCGGCCGTCACGGCCCGCTCCTGCACGCGGAGCTGTTGCGGCGCGCGAACCTTGGCCTCGTCGACCGTCTCGCCGTCGACACCGCCGCTGGCCGCCTCGCGATTCTCCACCCTTGCCACGTAAGGGATCGAGCTGCGCAGCACGGAGATGGCGCCGCGAGACACGTTGCCGGCCCGGCCGCCGCCGGTGCGGTAGCGTGGCACCCGGATTCTCGCTTGTTTGGGCGGCGTGGCCCCGTAGTGCCGCAGGCCGCCATCGGCCTCTCGCACGGCCGGTGGGAAGGAGAACTCACCGGTGGTCGGGTCCAGCGTGACGTGCCGGTCGGTCGGACGGGAGGCGGCGAAGTGCTCGACGACCGTCCACTCCTGCCAGCCCTGGCCGTCCGACACCTGTACCACGATCGGCTCGCCGTCGGTCAACACCGGCGTCCGAGCGACACGGAACCGTTGTCCAGGAACGCCTTCCGACACGCCCAGGGGCGCGTTGTCGATGGCCTCGGCGTGCTCGACGGTCGTCACGCCGCCGACGGTGGCGGCTTCGGCGACCCGCAAGGTGGGGGACTCCGAGTAGAACGGCTGGCCCTCAACCGCCGAGATGACCCGGCAGCGCAGCCATCCCGCGCGCACGCCGCCGACCGCCGACACCACGTGCGTGGCCGGCACCCGCAGCAGGACCTCGCCCGGCCGGTTGAGGCCGCCCGTGCTGTCTTCGTAGGTGTCGCACCGCGCCCAGTCCGTGCCGTTCCAGGCCTCCCAGACCAGCGGCGGCTGCCTCGGATCCACGCCGATGCCCTCGACCTGGCTGTCCAGGCTCACCGCCACCACACAGCGCGGGACCGCATTGGACAGTCCAAACAGGACAGCATCGCCAGGCGCCGGTCGGGACTGGAAGCACGGCACGTCTCGGCCGGAGCCGAGATCACGAGTGCGGTCCGCCTGCTCGCCGGTGGCCGACACCGTCACCAACCGGCTGAGTTGGCACGGCGGCAGCGGCAGCTCCTCGACCGTGGCGAAGACAACCGCCTCGCCGGCCGCCGGGTGCTCGGTGGCGACCTCCGTGCCGGCCGGCAGCAGAACCGTGTCCGGCAGCGCCGCGGACAGCCAGAACACCACCTCGGCGCGGGCCGTCGTCGGCGGGAAAAGCCGCACTCCCAACAGGTCCAGGAACGCCAGGTAGTTTCGGTCGGGCACCCGGTTGAGCCGGTACACGAGCTGGTCGACCATGTGCGCGAAGGTCTCGATCAGCGTCACCCCGGGGTCGGAGACGTTGTGGTCGGTCCACTCCGGCGTGCGCTGCTGCACGTACCGCTTGGCCTCGTCCACGAGCTGCTGGAAGCGGCGGTCGTCCAGATTGGGTGCTGGCAGCACGATCAGTCCTCGGGGATGGTGTAGAAGGGGAAAACCAGGTTGCGCTGGTTGTTGGTGGACCGGACGGTGTAGCGGACGTCCAGGTACAGCACGCCCTCGTTGACCGTGTCGTAGGCGACGACCACGTCGGTGACCTCGATGCGCGGCTCCCAGCGGTCCAGCGCCACCCGCACCTCGTGCGCGAGCCGGCCGGCGGTCTCGCCGTCGCCGGGCGCGAACACGTAGTCGTGGATGCCGCAGCCGAACTCCGGCCGCATCGGGCGCTCCCCGGGCGCGGTGCCGAGGATGATCCGGATGGCCTGCTCGATCTCCACGTCCTGGGACACCATTGCCACGCCGCCGGTCGGCGCGACACCCATCGGGAACGACCAGCCCCGGCCGATGAACGGCGAGCTCACAGCGCACCCCCGATCAGCACGTTGAACGCGCCGACCACGATGTGCGCCCCGCAGGAGGTCTGGTCGCGGACACAGGCCACCGGCAGGCCGCCGATCAGCACCGTGCGCGGCGGGCCCATGGCTGGCAGCACCCGGTTGGCCGGGCCCATCGCGGCGTGCGGCGGGACGACGCACCCGTGCAGGCTGCCGACCACCGCCGCCGGCTTGCCCTCGATCAGCACGGTGAGAGCGGCGGGTACCGGTGGCACCGGCGGCAGCACCGTGCCACCGTGGTCGGTGGCGTCCCCGATCCTGGCTGCGGGCGGCACGTCCGTCTCCCTTCTAGTTGATTTTGACCAGGGCCGCGCGCAGGCTCGCGAGCAGGCCACCGTCCACAGTGGTCTCGGTCGTGCCGGTCACGGCCACCGTCCCGCCCTTGAGCTCCAGCTTCCCGGCCCCGGCGTCGACGGTGATGCCTTGCGCGGACAGGGTGATCGAGCTGCCGTGGGCCTTGAGGGTGATCGTGTCGCGGGCGGCGTTGAGCTTGATCTCCAGCTGGCCGTCCCCGCTGGCCACCCGCACGCCCGGCGGTCCGGCGACGCCGTCGATCAGCTCCAGCCGATGTCCCTTGCGCGACACCAGGGAACGGCGGTTCACCGAGCCGGAGCCGTTGACCAGCGGCATGTCGTGCTTCGACGGCAGGTCACGGCCGTTGTAGAGGCCGCCGATCACGTACGGCAGGTCGAGGCAGCCCTGTTCGAACGCCACCAGCACCTCGTCGTTGACCTCCGGGCTGAACACCCCGCCGCCCTGGCCGCCCAGCTGCGCCGTGCGCACCCAGTCCGTCTCGTAGGTGTCGTCCAGCCACGGGAACTTCAGTCGCACCCAGCCGCGCTGCTTGCCGTCGGGTTCCCGGATGTCGGTGACGATTCCCGTGGCCACACCGGGGAAACGCGGACCCCGAGCCCGGGGTCCGACGCCGGCGGTGAGGCCGCCGAGCGAGCGGTCCGGGGTGGCGGCGACCAGCACGGTGGTGCGGTAGCCGGTGTCGGCGTCGATGGCGTGCCGCACCGAGGCCGCGGTGTACTGGCCGTCGAAGTCGGGTCCGCACTGGGCGAGTTTGATCTGGGTTCCCGCTTTGAGCTCCGCCTCGCCGGTGACCACGGCCTCCAACTCGCCGAGCGCCGAGCTCATCGACTCGGCCAGCGAACGGGCGGCGGCGATCGTCTCGGCCTGCGTGCCGTAGGGCGTGCCGACGACCAGGGCCGTGGCGGAGCCGATCTTCGCGTCCTTGAGTCCGGATTGGACGGTGTTGCTGGGCTTGGTGGGAACAGTTGCCACCAAGGCCTTCTTGGCGTCCACATGCCAGCCCCGCACCTGTACGGTGTCGACTTGGTCGGCCGAGGTGAGCGCGGCCCGCAGCGCCAGCAGGTTCTTGCCGTGCGCCAGCTCCATCGGGACGCCCGAGGGCTTGGGCGGCGCGAAGTCGAGTCGGCCCAGATCGTCGACCTGGACCGTGACTCCCAGCTGTGCGGCCAGGTCCTGGAGGAATTCCCAGTCGGACACGCCGGCCTGGGACAGGTGTTGGTAGATCACCGAGGGCACGTCGATGGCGCCGGGCGTGAGGCCGGCGTTCGCGGCGACCTTGCGCACGATCGCGGCGGCGCTCATGTCGCGAAACGCCAACACACGACGCCCGCGCTGCAACCGGTGCGCCCGCCCCAGCGCGTGTACCACGGTGTAGCTGCCGGTGCTGTCGACCTCCAACTCCAGCGCCGTCACCTCACCGACGAAAAGCCGGGTGGTGGACTGGGTTTCCGGCACCACCACGGATACCGTCAGCGGCCGGCCGATCGTGACGCCGGTCTGCGCGCACAGTTCCTGGTGCGGGTCGCGGAAAGCCAGCAACGCGGCGTCCGGCCGGCCGAGGCTCTGGTCGACGACCGTGCGCGTGAGCTGGTCCTGCCAGGCCGGTGGCAGCGGCCCCGGCACGCCGATCACCGGGTCGGCGGCGTAGGAGCGGTCCGGCGCGGTCACGACGACACCGCCGGCACCAGCAGTTCGCTGCCCGGCGTGAGCGCCATCGGGTCGTCGATGTTGTTGGCCTCGGCGATCATCCGCCAGGCGGTCGCGTCGCCGTACTCGCGCCAGGCGATCTGGGCCAGGCTGTCGCCGGCCACCACCTGGTGCGTCTTCGTCGCCTCCAGAGCGCCGGAGGTCGGGTTCTGGCCGGGCACGTCGTTGCTGGCCTCGCTGAT
This sequence comes from Kutzneria sp. CA-103260, assembly GCF_018263855.1. GTDB lineage: Bacteria > Actinomycetota > Actinomycetes > Mycobacteriales > Pseudonocardiaceae > Kutzneria. The sequence continues at coordinate 1,658,035 of NZ_CP073318.1, forward strand.
CGACAGCGCGCAGGTGGCGCGCAGCGGCGTGCCGTCGACGTCGAACAGCGTGTAGGTGACCTGGAGGCTGGACAGGACGCCGTCGAACGACGTCGTCCGGGCCGTGCCCCAGTCGAAGCGGACCCATGGGCTGGCCGGCTTCTTCGCGCTCAGGCTCTTCGGCGTCGGCACGCAGGCGTCCATCAGCCGCTCGACCTGCCGCTCCACCGAGTCGTCGTGCTCGGCCGTCGCGTCCAGGAACATCTCCAGCGACAGCGTTCGCGGGCCGCTGCCCACGAACTCCGGCATCGCCGACTTCTTGGCCATCCGCGCCGGCTTGCGCCGCCACTCCGTGGTCTTGTTCAGCGACAGGCGGTTCGGGTTGAACTGGAACTTGATCCGGCCGATCGTCGCCCCCGGCTGCGCCCCCACCCGCGGCGGCGGCTCTCGGATCAGCAGCTGCGCCCGGGCCAGGCTGGTGCCCACAACCATGTCTCTTCGCTCCTTCTAGGACGCCCGAAGGCCCTGGTGGGCGATTTCCAGCGTCTCCACCGCCGCCTCCGACCGGCTTGGGTCGAACGAGGGGCCCTGCCAGTTCACCGGCACGATGCCCAGCACCTGCCAGCGGGCGATCGGCGTCAGATTCGGCTCCAGCGCGACGATCTCGCCGTCCTTGCGCTCCACCTGGCGGATGATCTGCTCCAGCCAGGTCGCCACCTTCGTCGTGTCCGGCGTCAGCGGCCGGGTCAGCGTGATGTTGGACCACGTGATCCTGGACGGCAGCTGCCAGGTGAACCCGTTGTTGCCGCCCTCGGCGTACTCCTCCATCTCCACCCTCGCCCCCAGTCCCGCGCACGTGTGGAACGCCCCCAGGTCGTCCCCGCCCACCGTGAGCCGGAAGAACACACTTGACCCGAAGTTCGCCATCGCCTTCGTCCTCTCAGTACCGACGCTCGTGACCGCGGCCCGCCCGCTCCCGGTCGAGGCGGATCTCCGCCCGCAACATCCGGTTCAGCGGCTCGTACAGCCGTCTCGCCAGCTCGTCCATGTCCAGCCCGTCGATCGGATCCGCCGGTGGGGCCGCCGACCCGTTCTGGGGACGGGCCGGCGGCCGGTGCGAGCCAGGCATGGGGGTGAGTCCCGGCTCGCGCTCAGGGGGCGGCTCCACCGGCTCAGATGGCCGGGCCACCGGCGTCGCCGTATCGGGCATGCTGGTCAGCGGTTCGCCGATGCTTCGCCTTTGCACCACCGGCTTCGTGCCCGCGCGGGCAACGCGCTGAATCGCCGGCGCCTCGGTCGGGGCCGGCGATGCCGGCGGTTGTTCGACGGCTGGGGCCGGTGGCGACGTCGGCTTGATGGCCTGCGCCTGCTGGGCATCCGGTCGCCGCACCCGCTGAATGGCCGGGGCGGTCTGGGTGACCAGGAGTGCTTGCTGCGTGGCCGGGCCGACCGGTCGGACGGAGTCGACGGCTTGCCTCGTGACCTGGGCCAGCGGTTCGCCGAGCCCGGCGGATCGCTGAGCGACTTGGCTGGGCTCCACCGAACGCTGAATCGGCTGGGTCGCCGGGGAGGTGGGCGCCGTGGCCTGGGTTGTCCGTTGGGTGGCCGTCGATGGGGCGGGCTGGGTGGTCGGCTGAGTTGGCTGCAGTGTCGGCCGCACAGCCTGGTCCGCCGGCAGAGCCTGCTGGCGGTGGTCAGTTTGCACTGCCGGGCGAGCATTCGGCTGCGCTGCCCGCTGAATGGGGTGCGGGTCGGCCTGACTCGGCTGGCTAATCGGGGTCGTCGGCTGGATGGGCTCGGCGGAGGGGAGAGCCGCCGAGCCCATTGGGTAGGTGGTTTCGGCGGATCGCTGGATGGCCGGGCCCGTTGGGTTGGTGGGCGTGGCGGAGCGCTGGGGCGTTTGCCCTGCCGACAGGATGGGCGCGGCGGGCAGCTGAGTCGCCTGGTCTGCCGGCCGGTTGGTTTCGGAAGACGGGAAGGCGGTTCGGCCCGTCGAATGGGTGGGCGCAGCGGACCGTTGAGTCGCCTGGTCTGCCGAATGGGTGGGCGCGGCGGACTGTTGGATCGGCTGGGCTGTCGGTTGGGTGGTTGCCGCTGATCGCTGGATGGCCGGACCCGCCGGGTGGGTGGGTGCGGTAGAGCGCTGGATGGCCTGTCCTGTTGACAGGATCGGTGCGGCGGATTGCTTGATCGCCTGGTCCGCTGGTCGGATCGGGGCAGGCGGTCGCTGAGCGGTCTGGTCCGCCGGATGCGTGGGTTCGGCAGTAGGGGAATCGGCCGGACCCGTTGGCCGGATGGGCTTGGCGAGTGGGGAAGCGGCCTGGCTTGTCGGCCGGATCGGCTCAGCGGCAGGGAGACCCGCAGGGTGGGTGGGTTCGGCAGATCGCTGGGCTGCGTGGCCCTTCGGCTGGGCAGGTTCGGCGGATCGCTGAACTGGCTGGGCAGGTCCGGCGGCCTGCTTGGTTGCCCGGTCCGCCGATCGACCGCCCTTGGCGGACTTCCGAGTAGCCGGTTGCGCCGGCTTGGCGGATCGCTGAGCGGCCTGGATTGCCGGTTCGGCGGCCGAATGGGCCGCAGAGTGTGTGGATGCCGGCTCGGCGGGGTGGACGGTCGGCCGGGTCGGCCGGAGCGTTGACCGGACGGCCCGGGCCACTCGCTGAATCGCCTGCGTCGCCGACTGAAAGGCGCGGGTCGGCAAATGAACGGCCTGGACTGCCGAGTGGGTGGGCTGCGCCGCAGGCAAGGTGGAGCGGGGCACCAGTGGGGAGGACTGGACCGCCGGTGGAACCGAAGGGCCCGCCGGCGAAACCGAAGGGGCTGTCGGATGGACGGCCGAGGGCTGGGTGGCTCGGGTGTCCGGAAGGGTCGGCTGGAGCGCGGGCTGGATGGCGCGAGCCGCCAGTGGGGCAACGTCGCGAGTCGGTCCGGCACTCTCGCCCGGCAGTGGCGCTGCCTTGCCTGTTGGTCGGACAAACGTTCCTGCCGGCGACGCTGACTGGCTTGTTGCCTGGCCAATGTCGCCCACCTTGCCGGTCGGCCGGGCACTCTCGCCCGCGTGCGGGGCAGAATCGGTTGTCAGTGGGGCAGCCTTGCCCGCGAGCGGGGCGGCCTTGCTCGTTGGATGGGCACCCGCCAGTGGAGCGACTTCACGTTTCGGTGCGGCGGGCTGGTCCGTTGGGTGAGTGGCCGAGAGTTGAGTGTCCGGCAGCGTCGGCTGGATGGCTTGGGCCGCGGGGACAACGGGCTGGTCGGCCGGGTCGGCGGTCGAGCGCTGGATGGGATGGGCGCCCGCCGCCGGCTGACTGGTCGGCACTGGGCGAGAGGTCACGAGCGGGGGAGCGGGTGGGGCGACCGGCCGCTGCACGGTGGGAAGGCGGCGGGCGGGGGGAAGGGGAACCTCGATCGGAGCCGGCTCAGCCAGAAGCCGCATGGGGAGGGCGGAGTCGGCGACGACCCGGACCACGCCGTCGACCCGGCCGGAGGGGGCGGCGGGGGTGACGGCGTGGCCGAGACCGCTGGTGAGGGAAGGGTTCTGCCAGGTGGCGAGGGAGCCGGTGAAGGCCGAGCCCAGGGTGGACGGGGAAGGGGTGATGACCCCGGCCATGGGGGAGACCCGGGGCCACTCCCGCCGTGGCGGCGGGGGAGGGGAAGGCGCCCCAGAAGGAAGGGGATTGCGAGGGGAAGCTTTGCGGAAGAGCCGCCGCCACAAGGGAATCACCTGCCTTCGCGGGCTCGGAGGTTGATGTCGGAGATGTGTTGGACCCAGCGTCGGCGCTCATGGTGTTCGAGGTCGAGGATCTCGGCGCGGGGCCAGTGGAAGTGATAGGCGACGTACGCGATCTCCTCGTGCAGCTGGTCGACCGCGTACGTCACGATTCCCCCAGGCGGCCGCCGGCGATGTCGACCTCGAAGCTGGAGCCGCACGACGGGCACTGCATCGCGGCCCGGGTGTGGCCCTCGCTGTTGACACGCCGGTAGAACTCCTGGAGGAAGGCGATGTCGGTGGCGTACATCTGCTCGACGAGCCCGGGATGGATGTCGGTGAGCGTGCCGAGGCGGGTGATGACCTGGGCCAGCAGAACCACGCTGAGATAGGCGGGGTTCTCCTTGACCCGGATGTCGATCTGCGGGCGCAGCTCGTCCCGGGCGGTGGCCAGCCGCATCCGGCCGGTGCGGTGCAGGGTGCCGTCGGAGTGCAGGTAGCCCCGGGGGAGCTCGAACTCGAACTCGGTCTGGAGGTCCGAAGTGGACGGTTCAGCGGCCGGCTCCGGGCGGTCGCGGGCCAGTTCGTCCAGCTCCCGCAGGGACGTGATCTGGCGCCTCATTCGATCTCGATCCGCTCGAAGGTGACGGTGGCCTTCTCCTCGGCGCCGGCGGACTGGGAGGCGCTGAGGCTGGGCCCCTCCCACTTGCTGACCCAGGCGTCGAACAGCTGCATGCGGCGCACGGTCTTGCCGTCGGGATCCATGATCTCGATGGTCAGGTTCTGCCGGGCCGAGTCGACGTCGCCATTGAGGGTCTTCTTGATCCAGTCGCTGAACGCGTTGCTCGGGTCCATGCCGCGGGTGATGGTCACCTCCCCGCCCTTGTGCGCCCCGGGCTGCTTCTTGTTCATCGGCTTGCCCTGCGCCGACACCTGCATGGTCTCGACCACGTCCTGCTCGACGACCAGGCCGCTGATCTCCTTCACGGACTCCACGGTCACGCCGCCGAGCTGGACGCCGAACCGGTGCGTGGCAAGGGTGTCTCCGGTGGCCATGGTGCCAACCGTCCTTTCGCGACTACTCGTTGATCAGGCTGGTGCTGTCCGAGAACTGGGACAGCCGGAACACCACGAACTCGGCCGGCTTCACCGGCGACACACCGATCTCGCAGACCACCTGGCCCAGGTCGATGGACTCCTGGGGATTGTTCTCCCGGTCGCACTTGACGTAGAACGCCTCGTCGGGGGTGCGGCCGAACAGCGCCCCGGCCCGCCACTGCTCGGTGAGGAAAGCGCTGATGTTGCGGCGGATGCTGGACCACAGCCGGTCGTCGTTGGGCTCGAACACCACCCACTGGGTGCCGACCAGGATCGACTCCTCCAGGAAGTTGAACAGCCGCCGCACGTTCAGGTACCGCCACGCCGGATCCGAGGCCAGGGTGCGGGCGCCCCAGATCCGGATGCCGCGGCCGGGGAACGGCCGGATGCAGTTGACGCCAATGGGGTTGAGCAGATCCTGCTCGCCCTTGCTCAGCGACAGCTCCAGGTCCACGGCGCCGCGGATGACCTCGTTGGCGGGCGCCTTGTGCACGCCGCGCTCGGTGTCGCTGCGGGCCCACACACCGGCGACGTGCCCGCTGGGCGGCACCATCCGGTTGCGGCCGGACGCCGGGTCGAACACTGAGATCCACGGGTAATACAGTGCGGAGTAACGGGAATCGTAGCCGGCCTCGTCCATCCGCCAGTCCCGGACCTGCTGCGCGTTCAGCCCCGGCGGCGCGTCCAGCACGGCGACCCGGTCGCCCATCTGCTCGCAGTGGGAGATCACGGCCAACTGCACGGTGCGCACGGCCTCGGCGTCGATCAGGCCACGCTGGTAGGCGCTCATCAGGTCGGGCACCGCGACCATGGTGACCGCGTCGATGGTCTCCAGGCCGCCGAAGCCGGTCCGGTCGGCGAGGCCGCCGACGTACTCGGCGGGGTCGAACCGGCCCTTGGCCGCGGGCGTGGCCGGCAGTTGCGGCGCGGCCGGCACGGTGACGGTCTGCTTGTCCGGCCGGGCCAGCGGCCCGTCCGGCTGCTCGGTGACCTGGATCAGCTTGGACCGCTCGTTGACCTGGGTGACGACGTAGCCGCGGACGTTCCGCCGCGTCGACACGTCGAAGGTCTCCGTGACCTGCCCGCCCTGGCTCACCTGGAGCCGGAACCGGTCCTCGGGCGGGTTCTCCCCGTCCACGTCGGTGACCTCAACGGTCACGTCGGCGCTGGTGGCCGGCAGCGCGGCGATGGTCAGCGCCCCCAACTGCACCGGCGTGGGCGCGGGCCGCTCGACGGGGACGGCGGCCCCGTCGCGCGGCCCGCCCACGCGCACGATGTACGCGCTGCCGCCGCCGTTGGCGAAGTAGCCGTACACGGCGTGACCGAGGTGGTTGTCCGCGTCGAAGCCGCCGAACGTGCGGGCGTACTGGTCCCAGTTGGTGACCAGCGTCGGCTGGTGGAACGGCCCCTGCCCGGCGAAGCCGACGAAGGCGGCCACGGCGGTGCCGACTCCCTCGATCGGCCGGGCGCCGGACTGGACCTCCTCCACGTAGACGCCTGGCGAGAGATAGGACGGCATGCTCGCTCCTTCGTCGACCCGGATTGGCTCGGTCTCCAGCATCGCCGCAACGGTGGGAACAGGGCAGGTTCCGCCGTCCCGCGCCCGGGGCAGCGCCGTTGCCTGTCCGGACACCCTCAGTGAGCGGAGACTGCACCCGGCGTTGCCCGGACTGAACCTCACCCCAGGCCCGCGAACTCGTCGGGCCGGACCAGGCGACCCAGCTTGCGGTACTCCTGCTGCACGGCGGAAACGAGGTCGGCCATGGTCACCGGGCGGTCGGCGGCGGCGGCGAGGTAGGCCGCCGTCACGGCGCAGGAGCGGATGGAGCCGCCGGAGAGTTCGAAGCGGGCGGCGCACAGGGCAAGGTCGACGTCGGGGGAGCGGGGCAGGGAAGGGCCGAGACAGCGGTCCCAGAGGGAGAGGCGCTGGGCCTGGTCGGGCACGGGGAAGTCGGTGATGACGTCGAGGCGCCGGGTGAAGGCGTCGTCGAGGTTGGCCCGCAGGTTGGTGGTGAGCACGGCGATGCCGTCGAAGGACTCCATGCGCTGCAACAGGAAGGCCGATTCGAGGTTGGCGTAGCGGTCGTGCGCGTCCTGGACGGCCGAGCGTTTGCCGAAGATGGCGTCGGCCTCGTCGAACAGGAGCACGCCCTGCACGCCGGCGGCTTCGGTGAAGATGCGGTCGAGGTTCTTCTCGGTCTCGCCGACGTACTTGTCGACGACGGTGGCCAGGTCGACGACGTAGAGGTCCATGCCGAGCTCGGCGGCGACGACCTCGGCGGCGAGGGTCTTGCCGGTGCCCGATTCGCCGGCGAACAATGCGGTGACGCCACGCCCGCGCCCGCCGCCGGGACGCATCCGCCAGCGGCCGAGCACGGTGTCCCGGTGCCGGGCCCGGGCGATCACGTCGGTCAGGCCACGGCGAGTGGGCTCGGGCACGACGAGATCGGCCCAGCCGACGGCGGGGGCGATGCGCCGGGCCAGCCGTTCGAGGCCGGTTCCGTTGTGGCTCAACACCCCGGCCCGAAGGTCGGCCAAAGACAGCGGCCGCCCGGCGGCCCGGGCCCGTTGCGCGGCGATCCGGGCGGCGGCGGTGATCTGGTCGGGACCGAGCCGATAACTGGACAGGGCCACGGCCAACTCCTCAGAGCCCACGGCGTCCAGCCATCGCCCGAGCCGGGCCGCGGTGTCGTCGGGGGCGATGGACACCGTGAGCGGGGATTCCCTAGCCCACAATGGATCCCAGGCCTGTCGCCCGTACATGACCAACGGCACGTGCCGGGCCAGGTCGGTGATGGAACGCAGTAGCGGAACGGCAGATTCGACCGGCCCCAAGGCGATGCCGGCACCGCGCAGGCGGGCTTCCCGGGCCAGCACGGGAAGCGCCTCCAGGTCGATGGCATTGGCGTCGACGACGAGCGCGGGCCGGCCGGTGAAGGCCGCGGCGGCCGCTCCGGGCCAGCCGTCCCGCAGGTACACGAACGGAATGCCGGCGGCCAGCGCGTCGGCGGCGAACATGGCCTCGGGCAAGGGATCCGGCTTCACGACGGCGGCGATGCCGGCCAGTCGGGCGTCGGGCTCGTCGTGGCCGAGCAGATGGCCGACGACCCGGTCCGGCACCCGGAGCACCCGCGACAGCGCCGGCCGGTCCTGGTCGTGGATCTCCAACAGCCCGGCGTCGATCAGCGGCGATCCCGGGGCCAGCCGGAACCGCGCCGGCCCGGTGGTCGGAAGTCCTTGCAGCTCAAGGGCCAGCCGCAGGGTGGGGCGGCGCTGGGTCACGTCGTCGTTGAGATAGCCGTACAGCCGCTCGAACCGGAAGTCCAGCTCCGGGGCCAGCGCCAGCACGAGGAACGCGACATCCAGCGGATCCAGGCGGAACGCCTCGGCCAACGAGGCCAGCCGGGCGTCCAGGTCGGGCAGTGGCGTCAAGTCCTCGACGAATCGGCCGGCCTGGTCGTCGCTGACGTAGAGGCCCCGGTACGGGTCGTCGGGATTGGGGTCGCCGGCCCGCCGCGCCGTCACCGCTCGCCGAACCTGATCCTCCACAGTGGACAGATAGGTCACAGGTGGCCGCCGCGGCGTCGCATGATGCCGGCCTGGGGCCGTGGCCGGCTCGACGAGAAACCCTGGCCCTGAGCGGTGGTCGGGCCGTCGTAGCGCATCCGCCGGCCCTGTCCGTCCACGGGATTGGTCTGCACGACCACGCCTTCGGTCACCGGCGGACCCGCCTCCTCCCGTTCGCCGCTCAGCGGCGCGGTCAGCTGGAGGCTGATCGACGGCTTGAGTTGCCCGCCAAGGGAATGCCAGATGTCGGACGTCGACGCGCTGCCCTCGGCGGCCGGCGCGGCCACGTCGATCAGCACCGCCAGCCCGAGCTCGGCCAGCGACCCGGTCAGCCACTCCCGCCGCAGCTGGTCGTGCCGGGACACGCCTCGAAGCACGTCCGACAGCAGTCGGTGCTCGTCGGTCGGTCGGGCGGTCCACGCGGTCAGCAGGTACGACAACCGGTACCAGCGCGGCGGTGTCCGCCAACCGGCGACGGTGCCGTCGGCGTTGTGTTCGGCCAGTTGGCCGCTGGCCCGCCGGGACAGGTCCTCGCGCAGGTCGTACAGGAACACGTTCACCGTCGGCACGGTGCGCTTGGCCGCCCACTCCGTGGTCGGCGCGTCGAACACCAGCTCGGTGTTCTCGCTGGGCAGCCCGGAGTCGGCCAGCAGCAGCCGCAGCCCCTCGTCCACCTCGTGGATCACGGTCGTCTCCTAGTGCCGGGTGATCATGGACGGCGGGCCGATCGTGCCGGCCACCACCAGGAACGGCGTCACCGCCGGGGCGAAGCCGGGGCCGGTCGCGGTGATGGTGCGCGGCCCGGTCTCGTCCTTGGCCAGGATCAGCAGCTGGGCGATGAAGGTCCCGTCAGCGCTGGGTTTGGTCGGCGCGGCGGAGGCGGTGATGCCCGGCTTCCACGTCAGCACGACCGGCACACCCGGTGGGAAGTCGGTGCCGCGCACGGTGGTCACGAAGCCCGGCTTGCCGATCGCCGGCACGGCGACGATTTTCGGCTGCAACACTCGCAACGTGGCTTCGCCGCTGGTCGGGTCGCCGTTGGCGGCCGTCAGCGTGGCCGTGATCGTCGACGTCCCCGGCGCGGCCGGGGCCAGCACGACCTGAATCACCACCGTCGCCCCTGGCGTGAGGTCTGGCAGCGCACACTCGGTCGGCGTACAGCCCGGGGGCAACACGGCGACAGGCATGCCGGTGGGCAGCCCAAGAGTCAATCGAGGCCCGATGACGGCGGCATTGCCGCTGTTCGTGGCCGTGTACTGGACGGTCGCACGGCCGCCCACATAGGCCGGATCAGGCGTCGCCACAACGGAAACACCGGGCTGAGTGGCGGTCGGCGCGGGCGGCGGTGGCGGTGGCGCGGAAGGCGCGGCGACCACCGGAACCACGGTCTGCGCGAAGCCGGAGCCGGGGGTCGTGTCGAGCACGACGCCGGTGACGGCCCAGCTAATGGCTTGGTTGCCCGGCACGAGCCCGGTCACCGTCCCGGTGATCGTCACGGAGTCGCCGGAAGGGATCACTCCCAGGTCGCACACCAGCCCAGCGACGTCACAACTTCCTTGGGCCGGCGTCAGTTTGTCGAGCTTCAACCCGGCGGGCACGGCGACAGTCACGGTGGCTCCGCTGGGTGCCGGCCCCTGATTGGTGACGGTGGCAGTCACGGAAGTCTCCGAGCCGACCGGCAGCGGCGGCGTGTTCGGCTGGGCCGTCAAGGTCACGTGCGCGTTGGCCTGCCACGTCGGCTCTTTCTGCCGGCCCGGCATGGCCTGCGTCAACGAGGTCAGCACACCGGTGGCCGGGTCGAACAGGGTCAGCATCTCCGGCGAGTTCAGGTCGGCGGACCGCCGCGTGGTCAGCACCATTCGCCTGCCGTCCGGGGAAAACGCCACATCCCGGGGCTGGTACGGCCCGTTCGCAGCGGCGACCGGTCCGGCGCAGGAGCCGCCGGCCGGCAGCAGCACCCGGCACGACGTGTCGGCCAGGGTGACCTGGAGCAGGCCGTCGGTCTCCCGGTTGAACACCAGGCTGTGGCCGTCCGGCGCGAACACCGGGCTGTCGTCGGTGACCCGGCAGCCGGCCGCGCACACCGCCGCGGTCAGGTCCCGCTGCTGGTCCAGCGCGGCCAGGCTGGTGAGCATGATGTGTTGGTCGCGCGGTTGCCCGTCTGGGCCGCCGGCCACGGTGCCGCGGCTGAACGCCAACTGCTTGCCGTCCGGGGAGAACGCCGGCTGATCGTCATCCACGTCGGCGTTGTTGGCGATCCGGGCGACGATCTCGCCGGTGGCCACCTTGACCACGATGATCCGGCTCGGGCCGCCGGTGCGGTTGATCCCGCCGGGCGAGCGCCGAGCCAGGGCGATCATGGTGCCGTCGGGGGACCATTCCGCGTCGGTCTCCCAGTCGCCGGGCTGGCGGTCGGCGATCGGCAGCAGGTGGGCGTGCGAGCCGTCCGGGTCGCTGATCCAGATCTGCTCCGAGGCGTTGCCGTTGGTGTCGCGCACGAACCGGCTCGCCGCCAGCTGCCGGCCGTCGGGGGAGAAGGTCTGCCGGATCGTCCACGGATCGAAGCGGGGATCCGGGGCGAACAGGTACTTGTTGTCGGTGGCGGCCCGGGGATCCTCGGTGAGCACGACCGTGCCGAGATCCCGCGGGTCGGAGCCGTCCGGGCGAATGTCCTGCAACGAAGCCACGTTCGGGCTGGCCTGGGTGGTGCGGGCGACCACCAGGTGGGTGCCGGCCTGGTCCACCAGCCAGGTCGGCGAGTCCACGTTCCGGTTCTCGCCCAGCAACAGGTCGGCCTGCTCCCCGGCGCAGCGGCAGGAAATCACGTACGCCTGGGCGAACTTCGCGGCGGTGTCGCTGACAAAAAGCAGGCCGTTGCCGTCCGGCTGCCACGCCGGCGACCAGCTCCGCCAGCCGGCCTGATCCCCGCTGAGCACGGTGGCGCCGGGGGTCAGGCGAAGGCTGTCGGTGCCGTCGTTCTCCAGCACGTAGGCGATCTGGTTGCGGTGGCCGTCGTCGTCGAGCGGATTCCACGCCGGCTGGATCGCCGCGCCCGCCGGCTCGTTGGTGAGCTGGGTGGCGGCCCCGCCGTCGACCGGGCGCGCGAAGATCTGCGCGCGGCCGGTCACGGTGCTGGAAAAGGCAATGCGTTGGCCGTCAGGGGAAAACGTCGGCCAGACCTCGGCGGCGTCGCCGTCGGTGAGCCGCCGCAGCCCGGTGCCGTCGGTGTGCACCAGCCAGATCGCGTTGCCGGAATCGAAGGCGACCAGCTGGCGATCAGGGGACAGCTGCGGGTGCGCGGCGTTCATGGCGGTGGTGAGCCGCTTCACCGCGCCGGTGGCGTCCCGCAGATACACCTGCGGTTTCGCTTCGTCACGGAGGCTGGTGAACACCATCATGTCGCCGCGGGCGGCCGGGTCGTCGTCCAGGTGCGCGGGACCGCCGCCGAACAGCGGCTGCGACGGTTGCGGCTGGTTCTTGACGGGATTGGTCACTTCGCCGAGGCTGCGGTGCGCCGTGCCGGCGTAGGCGATCCGCCCCGACGGGGCCGAGGTCGCCGCGGCGGCCGGCGCGTTCTCCAGCGATGGCACCGAGATCGCCGACACCGCGACCAGGACGGCCGCGACCGCGGCGATCCCACCGGGTGCGAACCGTCGGGCTCCGGACACAATCCACCTCCATGCGACTGCCTGCCCGGCCATCGTGCGGCGAAGCCGATGGCCGTAGGCAGGGTCGCGCGGGCACCGCGCGGGGAAGTCCCGACCGGTGGATCGGGCACGCTCAGATCAGCCCGCTGCGCATCGCGTAGCCCACCGCGTGCGCCCGGTTGCGCAGCCGCAGCCGGGTGTTGATCTCCGAGAGCACGTTCTTGATGGTGCGCTCGGAGTACGACAACTTGCCGGCGATCTCGTTGGTGTCAAAGCCTTCTGACACCAGCCGCAGCACGTCGGTCTCGCGCGCGGACAGCGTCGACAGCGTGACCCCACCCGGATCCAGCGACGACCGGTGCAGCTGCCCGACGTGATCGAGCAGCTGCCCCAGCACATCGCCGGGCAGCACCCCCTCACCCCGGGCCACCGCTGTGACCACCGACACCAGCCGGTCCCCGGTGGCCTCGCTGCGGCGGATCACCGCCGCCACCCCGCACTCGATGGCCGTCCGCAGCGCGGGCGCCTCGAACCGGCCAACCACCAGCGCGGTGCGGGAACCCTTGCCCTGGCGCAGCTTTCGCAGCAGCCGTACAGTGTCGTCCCCGATCTGGTCGACGACCACGAGCGTGACCGCGGCCCGGGTCTCCTCGCCCGGGGCTACCATCTCCACCTCGGGGCGCGGCCGGAGCTGGTGCGCGATTCCGGCCCGCAGCACCGGGTCCTCCGCGTAGGTCGCCACCGTAACCCTGACACCCATGATCCGTTTCCCTCCTGCCGGGGCTATGGCGCCCCCGGCGCGTAGGGCAGAAGCCCCTGCCCCGTCGGGACATCGGGTCTGCCGGGCGATTGCCCGCCGTTACCTGCCTGATAAAGGGCCCACGCGCTTAGCGTTGGGCCCGTGACGACTTCACCGGAACTGGACTTTGCCTCCGTCGTCGTCGCCCCGGGCGACACCGAGACGACGAGCCTCACCGTTCGCAACGACAGCGAGATCGTGGAGGCCTACACGTTCGAAGTGGTGGGCCCGTGCGCGCCGTGGACCGCGGTGGAGCCGGAGCGGCTCTCGCTGTATCCCGGCACTTCGGGGACGGTCGCCGTGCGGCTGAGCCCGCCCCGGTCGCCCGAGGTGCGGGCCGGGGAGTTGCCGCTGGCGGTGCGGGTGCTGCCCGCGGAGCGTCCCGAGCTGGCGACGGTCCCCGAGACCACGGTGACCATCGCGCCGTACGGGCAGCTCGACGCGGTGCTGGAGCCCCAGCGCCGGCGCACCTGGTGGCGCGGCGGGCGGTTCAGTGTGCGGCTGGCCAACCGGGGCAACACGCCGATCTCGGTCGCCCTCGACGCCAATGACGCCGGCGAGGAGCTGCGCTACCGCGGCATCGCGTCGAGCACCGCCCTGGAACCGGGTGAGGAAGCCGAGGCCCCGCTGCGGGTCCGCCGCACCAAGCCGATGTGGTTCGGCAAGTCGGTGACCACGCCGTTCCACGTCGTGGCCACGCCGACGAGCGACCCTCAGCTCGACCAGAGCGCCAAGGAGCTGGACGGCGAACTCGTCCAGATGGCCGTGCTGCCGCGCTGGCTGCTGGCCCTGCTGGCGTTGTTGCTGGCCCTGCTGCTGTTCTGGCTGACCCTGGTTCGCCCGGCGGTGGACAGCGCGGCCAAGCAGGCCGCCGACGACGCCGTGCAGCAGAAGGTGCAGTCCGGGCAGCTCGCGCCGGGTCCGTCGGCGACCAACGCGCCCAAGGGCCAGCCCGGCGGCGGTCAGCCGGCCGGCAGTCCCGAGCCGGGGGTGAGCAGCGGCGGGGCGGGGGTCCAGCACTCGGCGACCATCCAGGTGACCACCGCGGGCGGCGGCCACACCACCCAGGCCTACACGGTGCCGGACAAGAAGCTGTTCCGCGTGACCGACCTGGTGCTGGCCAACTTCCAGGGTGACGTCGGCGTGCTGACCGTGTCCTTCGGCCCGCAGGTGATCACCACCATCGCCCTGGAGACCTTCCGCAACCAGGACTACCACTGGGTCACGCCGATCCAGGTGCCGGCCGGCGCCACGGTCAGCGCTGACGTGACTTGCGCCACGCCCGGCACGCCGGCCACCGGCAAGCAGGCCAGCGGCTGCGCGGAGGTGCTCAACGTCAGCGGCGAGCTGGTCGACCAGCCCAAATGACGGCACACTCCCGCTATGCATGGTTCCCACCTCTCGCGCTGACTGTACGTAGCCAAGCACTGCGGGTGGTGTGGCCGCCATGGTCGTGGACGAGCGGTGGGGTTTCCCCCCACGAAGCGCGCGATCGGCCGATCGGGTGACGCCGGTGGTCTACTGAGGACGGTATTCCGCCGGCGTCGCACCGTACTGCCGGGCGGTCCGGCATCTGCGCGCTGCGTCTGTGGACTTACCGGGTGGCAGCGTCCAGCGCGGTCCGGATGACGTCGGCCGAAGCCGGCGTGGCCTGGGCAGTCGCGAGGTCCATGGAGCCACCCGAGTACGGCGGGCCGTAGACGGGAGTGCCGGGCTGGGAGCGCCAGCTGTCGGCGAGCGTGCCGTAGGCCACGGCGTCGTACCCGAGGATGTCCAGGAGTTCGGTGGCGTGGGCGACGGCGGCCGGGGCGTCGCCGGCGATCGGCAGCGCGGTGCGGTCCGGTGCGCCCTTCGCCCGGCCGAGGACGGCCAGGTGGCCGAAGTAGATGTTGTTGAACGCCTTGACCACGTTGGCGTCCGGGATGTGGGCCTGGAGCAGCTGGGCGTCGGTGCTCGCGCCCTCCTTGAGCGCGGGGATGTCGCCGTCGCGGCCCGGGTAGTAGTTGCCGGTGTCGATGACCGTCTTGCCGGCCAGCGGCGCCACCGGCACCTGGTCGACGGCCCGCAGTGGGATGGTCACCACCACCCAGTCCCCGGCCGCCGCGGCCTGCTCCGGGGTGGCCGCCCGGGCCTTCGGACCGAGCTCGGCAACCAGGTCCTTCAGGGTCTCGGGGCCGCGGGAGTTGCTGAGCACCACGTCCAGGCCGGCGTCCACGGCCAGCCGGGCCAGGGTGCTGCCGATGTGTCCGCTGCCGATCAGTCCAAGAGTCGCCATACAGGGGTCAAGCTCCGGCCCGGGCGATCTATTCCGAGGTGTGTGGCAGGATCCCTCGCGTGGTGGATGGGCCGGTGGTGGAGACGGGCTCTGGTCGGGTCGAAGGACTGGACCTCGGCGACGTGAAGGCGTTCAAGGGCATTCCGTACGCCGCCGCGCCGCGGTTCGGGGTACCGGCGCCGGTTCCGGGCTGGGAGGGCACCCGTCCCGCCGTGGAGTTCGGGCCGGCCGCCCCGCAACTCGCGCCCGCGCCGGGTGCGCCGCCGGTGTGGCGGCCGGGTGATGGCCTGGATTGCCTGTCGCTCAACATATGGAGCCCGGACCTCGGCGCTGCTGGACTGCCGGTGATGGTGTGGATCCACGGCGGGCTGTGGAAGCACGGGTCCTCGCGTATGCCGCAGTACGACGGTGCTGTGCTGGCCCGGTCCGGGGTTGTGGTGGTCACCATCAACTACCGGCTCGGCTTCGAGGGATTCGGCCACATCGACGGCACGGCCGACAATCGCGGCCTGCGCGACCAGATCGCGGCGTTGGAGTGGGTGCGGGCGAACATCGCGGGCTTCGGCGGGGATCCTTTCACTGTCACGGTGTTCGGCCAGTCGGCGGGTGCGGCGTCGATCGCTTTCCTGATGTCGGCGACGAAGGGCCTGTTCCGGCGGGCGATCGCCCAGAGCATTCCCGCTGGCCACCGATCCCCGGCCGAAGCCGCTGATGTCACGGCGACCATCGCGCGGGCGGCCGGCGTCGAGCCAACGTGGGATGGGCTCGCGGCACTGCCGCCCGAGGCAATCCTTGCCGTGCAAGACACTCCGGTGCGCGAGGGGTTCACGGCGTTCGGTCCCGTGGTCGACGGCGAGCTGGTGACCGGGCCGCCGTGGGCGTCGACCGATCGTGATGTGGATCTTGTGTGTGGCTACACCCGTGAGGAATACCGTGGCCAGGGGCAACCCGCTCCACCCGGCGTGGATCTTGCCGTCGTGGCTTCTTCTGTTGGCCTGACCGGGGAAGCGGCCGAGGACTATCGCCAGGGCTTCGACGATCCGTTCACCGCGATGCTGTCCGATGCCCTGGTTCGGATGCCGACCGTCCGGGTGGCCGAGGCGCACGGACGGAGTTGGGTGTACGAACTGGCCTGGGCCAGCCCCGGGTTGGGGGCCGGCCACGGCGTGGACATCCCTCTGGTGTTCGGGATTCCCGAGACCCGGTTCGCCGGCCGGTATCTCGGTTCGCCGCCGCCGGCCTCGTTCGGACCGCTGTCCGCGCAGATCCGTCGCGCCTGGACGGCTTTCGCCGCCACCGGCGACCCCGGCTGGCCCCGTTACGGGGCGGAGCGCCGGACCCGGATCTGGGACGTTGAGCCGCGAGACGTCGACGACCCGCTCGCGGCCTCGCGCCGCATCTGGTCAGTGCCCGTGGAAGGCCTCGGCTAGCCACCACGAGCCGCCGTCGTTGGTGATCTTCGCGTCGATCACCAACGACGTGTCCCGTGGCCCGTCAAGCCAGTCCTGCACGGGTTTCAGGTCGTCGACCGTCCGCACGGTCAGGCCCGCACAGCCGAAGCCGCGGGCGATGGCGGCGATGTCGGTGGGCGGGAAGGTGACGGTGCCGTGGTCGCCGTCGAAGTGGTGCACCTCCGCGCCGTAGGCGGCGTCGTTGTAGATGATCACCACCAGCGGCAGCCCGAGCCGGACGGCGGTCTCCAGCTCGCCGGCGGCCATGTGGAAGCCGCCGTCGCCGAGGGCCGCCACCGGCAGCCGGTCAGGTTGGGCGACGGCAGCGCCGATGGCCGTGGCCAACCCGAGGCCGATGGACTGGAACGCCTGCGTGAAGCAGAATCCGAACTCGTCGGGCACGCTCAGGTAGGCGCTGGGATAGCCCATGAAGTTGCCGGAGTCCACGGCGACGACCCGCTCGGCCGGCAGAATTCGGTCCAGTTCCAGGGAAAGCGTGCGGGGGTCGATGAGGTCGGCGGTGGACTCGTCGGTGAAGTCGGCGGCGGTCCAGCGGACGTGGGCGGCGATCCGCTCCCGGAGCTCGGGGGAGCGGTAGCCGGCTTGCGGGCTGAGGCCGGCCAGCACCGCGCGGGCCGTGGCGGCGGTGTCGCCGACCACGCCGACGTCGATTCTCCGGTGCGCGCCAAGCGCTTCCTCGTCCAGGTCGACCTGCGCCAACCGGGCGTCGGGGCCGAGCAGCTTGCCGTGGCGGGTCGTCCACCGGTTGAGCGCGCAGCCCCAACCGACAACCAGGTCGGCGTCCCGGATCAGCTCGGCGGTCAGCGGCGACGCGAAGCCACCGGAAATGTTGAGGGACCAAGGGCTGTCGTGGAACAGACCGTGTGCGACGGCCGAGGTGGCCAGCAGCGCGCCGCAGGCCTCGGCCAGGTCGGCGATCTCCCTCCCGGCGGCGCGAGCGCCCCGACCGGCGATGAACACCGGTCGTTGAGCGCCGGCGATCAGCGCCGTCAATGCCGTGACATCGGGTGCTGTGACGGCGGGAAGTGCTGGTGGCGTAACGGGTTCGAACGCGGGGACCGCCATGACCTGGACGTCCAGCGGCAGGTTGAGCACGACGGTGCGGCGTTCGACCAGGGCTGTCCGGTAGGCGCGGATCGTGTCGGCGACAGCGGTTTCGGGGCTGTGGACGCGCTCGGGGATCGCGCCGACCGCGCGGGCCAGCGCATCCTGATCGATGCGGAAGTTGTTGAGGGGATCGGAATCCGGCGTGTCCGCGGTGAGGACGATCAGCGGCGTCCGGCTCTTGGCCGCCTCGCCGATGCCCGTGACGGCGTTGGTCAGCCCACAGCCCTGGTGGGTCGTGACGATCCCGACCCGGTTGCTCATGCGGGCGCAGGCGTCGGCCGCCGTGGCGGCGCACCCCTCGTGCCGGGTGGCGTGAAACGGGACGCCACCGGCCCGGAGCGCATTGGTGACGTGGAAGTTCCCGCTGCCGACGACCCCGAACGCCGGGCCGGCGCCCAACTGGGCCAGCACCCGGCCCACCGCCTCGGCGACGATCACGACCGCTCCACCAGGGCGTAGACGCGGGCCGGGCTGCCCGAGCCGCCGACGATCGGCAGCGGCGACACCACCAGCACACTCCCGGTCGGCGGCAGCTGCGCCAGATTCCGCAGCTGCGTCAGCCCGCACTTGCCGGAACCCAGGAGCCGGTCGTGGCAGGGGAACATCGGCTCCATGCCGGCCGCCTGGCCCGCGTCCGTGCCGACGGTCTCCACCCCGAAGCCGGCGATCGGCGCCTCGTCGGCCAGCCACTGCGCGCACTCCGCCGACACGCCCGGGGTGTGCGTGTCGTTGAGAAAATCGTCCTGGTCGCCGGAGCGCGCGTCCCAGCCGGTGCGGTAGAGCAGCCAGCCACCGTCCGGCAGCGGACCGTGCTCCCGCTCCCAGGCTCGGATGTCGTCGACGCCCAGCAGGAAATCCGGGTTCTGCGCGACCTTGGCCGAGGCGTCCAGCACCGCCGCCGGGGCGACGAACGTGCTCAGCGGGATCTGGTCCACGCTCGCGCCGTCCTTACCGGACAGCCAGTGATTCGGGGCGTCGACGTGCGTGCCCACGTGCTCGCCGGTGTGGATGTCGTTCCAGTACCAGCGGGGGCCGCGCTCGTCGTAGCGGCTGATCTCCTCCAGCCGGAAGCTCGTTGTGTTGGAGAACGGCGGCGGCAGCTGCAACACCGGTGTGCTCGCCGAGAGCGGCGCCGTCAGGTCGAGCACCTCGACGGCGCCGGACCGCAACGCGGACAGCAGGCCGGCCAGCACAGGCATGGGAACCTCCTTGACTCGGAACATTCGGATCCTCTCCTAACCTTGCACCCATGACCACAGCCAACCCGTCCGACCTGGCGCCGTACCGCCGCGCCGTGCAGGCGCCGATCCGCCGCGCGGCGGACGACTTCCGCCGGCTCGCCGACGCCCTGGACGCCGCGGCGGCCGAGGTCGACCGGGGTTCCGGGCCGCACCCCGCGTCCGACCTCGCCCGCACCGTGATCCAGCAGATCCAGGCCGCCGGGGCGATCGTCGACTACGCCGGGTTGCTGCGGGCCGCGGCCGACCACGACGCGCTGCTGGCGGGTTACGGGGGTTTGTCCGCTCCGCCCACGGTGAGCAGTGGGACTTCGACACGGCTGTCGCGTCGAGCTGCTGCGGCTGCGGCGGCTGCCCCGCCGCCGGTGGCGGCGCCGGTCAGGTCGGTCGCGCCGAACACGCTGTGGGTCGACGAGGGGCGGTTCGTGTGGGTCACCGGTACTGATGCCAAGGGCACCGTCGCCGAGTGCTGGGCTTGGCGGGACCAGACCAGCGTGCGGCTGCGGCCGACGACCGTTCCGATCGACCAGTTCGAGGTGGCCTACCGGCTGGCCGACGAGCAGGAGTACCGGCGGGCGGCGCAGATCATCGCGGCGTTGCGCGGGGCCGGGGTGGACGTGTCGCCGATGCGACCGCTGCTGGAGTACGCCAAGAAGTCGTGATGCGTTGAGGACAGTAGCTGTCCGCGATCGGTCGTAGCGTCGCGGCCATGAACTGGAACGAGCTGCTCATCGACCAGGCGGACTGGCACTGGCGGAACCAGCTGCGGCCACGGCTGGAAGGGCTGACGGACGCGGAATACCTGTGGGAGCCGGTCGACGGGGCGTGGAACGTGCGGCCTCGGGGGAGTAGTCACACGCCGATGGCCGCGGGGGTCGGGGACTTCGTTATCGACTGGGAGTTTCCCACGCCGGATCCCGCGCCGGTGACGACGATTGCCTGGCGTATCGGACATGTTGTGGTCGGGGTGTTCGGGATGCGGGTCGCTTCGCATTTCGGGGGGCCGGCGATGGATTATGTCAGCCATGACTATCCGGGGGACGCTGATACGGCGTTGGCGCAGTTGGATGCCGGGTATCACGCTTGGATCGAAGGGGTGCGTGGGGTGGATTTGGCGGCCAAGTGTGGGCCGGCTGAGGGGGAGTTTGCTGAGCTGACCATGGCGGAGTTGGTGTTGCATATTCATCGGGAATTGTTGCACCATGGGGCGGAGATATCGTTGTTGAGGGATTTGTATCGGTGGCGGTAGTCGGGTGATTGTGGGTGGCTCCGGGTGGATTTTGCATGGAGCCTCTGGGCGATGGCATCGAGGCAAAGAAGCGGGCAGGCTGCGCCTGCCTCGATCGCCGACAGCTTATGCCATCGCCCCCCTCCACGCAAAATCCACCCTCCGAGGTTTGGGGTGAGGGGTGCTTGGGGGATCGGGCCCTTTCGGCGTCGGCGCTTTGGCTGGATATGGATCTCCTTCGCTCCATTCCCGGCTTTCCATCCCCTTCCTGTGTCGGCCGTTTCGCTGTGGAGTTGTCAAAGAACGGGTGGGGCGTGGGTCAGTACTGGTGGGGTTGGGTGGTGTAGTGGCGGCCTTGTGGGGTGTGCCAGTGCAGGGTTCCGTCGGGGTCGAGGGTGGCGGTGTAGTCGCGGTGTTTCAGGTGGTGGTGATGGGCGCAGTAGCCCTTGAGTTGGTTGGCGGAGGTTTTGCCGACCGGCCAGGGGGTGGTGTGGTCGAGTTCTTGGATGGGTGTGGTGCAGCCGGGTGCTGAGCAGACTCCGCCGGCGCTGAGTTCGGAGAATTCTTTGATTCTGGCGGTGGGGCGGTACTTTTCCCTGCTCAAGGCGTCGGCGCGGTCGTACTCGTCGAGGAGGAGGCCGCGCCAGGGGCCGTGCATGGCCAGTTCGCGGGCGGAGTCGGCGGCGATGGGGCCGTAGCCGTCGAGCAGGCCGGGATCCTCGGTCAGGCCCATCAGGGTCTCCATCGAGATGGTGACGTGGACCTGGACTTTGCGGTCCACTCCATAGCCCAGGAAGCGGTCAAGGAAGGCATCGGCCCGTTTCTGGTCGGTGGTCCGCTCGTCCTTGACCAGGGCTCGCGCATCCTGGGTGAGGAGGTCGTAGGCCTGGCGGGCGTCGATGGCCGGCAGGACGATACTGAGCTGGGCCATGCCATCGGGCAGCGGAGTGAACTCGACCCGCCGGTCCTCGCGGGCTTTCAGGCGGCGCTGGTCGTAGCCGAGAGGGTCCGCCTCAGCCACTGCTTTGGTGGCCCGACGGGCCAACTGGGTCCGGGTCAAGCCAGGGGCCACGTCCGCTAGGGCCGTATCCACCTGGGCGACCAACTCCCGGTCGGTCAGGTGAACCACCCGGTCATCGACGGTCTTGAGCCGGCGGGCATCGATCTCCCCGTGCCGCAGTAGTTCCGCGCATCGGGGTAGCCGGTCCAGGACGTCGCTGTATTCCTTCTGACGGACTATCGACTGCTCCGGCTCGTGAACCGCCATAGCAATCTCGGCCGTGTCTTCGATCCCGTGCACGAGGCTGAGCTCGACGTAGTGGAGAGCTGCCATTGCCTTGCGGGCCGCGATCAGCAGGGTGAGCTTCTGATCATCGGTAAGGCTCTCGACATCCACACCCAGGAGCAGGTCTACCATGGCCCCTGAGGGTTCCATGGCTTCCAACTCTCGGGTGATTTTCTTCATACCTCCAGAATACTCGCACACATGATCGAACTCGACTCACTAATGGGTGAATTCAAGCCTTTGTCAACCATTCCACCCCAAGAACCCTCACCCCTCACCTCGGAGGGTGGATTTTGCGTGGAGGGGGGCGATGGCATACGCTGATCCGCGAATCGAGGCAGGCGTAGCCTGCCCGATGACGCCTCGATACGCCATCGCCCAGAGGCTCCACGCAAAATCCACCCGGAGCCACCCAATAATACCACCCTAACCCCGAACATTCACACTCGCATAGACACCACATAGACGCCCTCATGGTCAGATCAGCAACAAAGCAGTCCACGAGGAGTGGGGATGTCCGTATCCCTGTACATCTGCCCTGAGCCGGAACCGACGGCCCGACGGCCCGTCGGACCTCGGTGGCTGTCGTGTCCATCGAACCCGAGCGCCGCCAGCGCGTCTGGCCCTCCTTGTCGGCGCGGAAGTCCTCCGGGGCGACGACCCCCGCGCGGCGGACGTGGTCCTCGCGATAGCCCCGACCGTCGCTCGCCTCCACTCACTTGAAGTTAGGGTAGCCTAACTTCGAAGCGGGTGGAGGAGGTTCGGTGAACAGCCAGATGCTGACGACCCGGGACGGACGCGGCCTGTACTGCCGGCGACTCGGGCTCGTCGACGCCACGCCGACGGTGGTGTTCGAGGCCGGCCTGGCCGGCACGTGCTCGTACTGGGCGCCGGTGCAGACGCTGGTGGCCAAGTGGGCCCCGACGGTCGCGTACGACCGAAGCGGCCTGGGTTTGAGCGTGCCGGACAGCCAGCCGCGCAGCCTGACACGCATGGCCCAGGATCTCGGCGACGTGCTGGATCAGCTGGACGGGCCGTTTGTCCTGGTTGGACACAGCTGGGGCGGGCTGATCGTGCGGCTGGCGGCCGCGGCGACGCCGGAGCGGATCAAGGCTCTGTTGCTGGTCGATCCGTCGGACGAGGCCTGCGAATGGGCCTTCCGACCGTCGGTGCGCCGAGCTGAGCAGGTCAACCAGGTCGCCAGCAGTTTGGCCGCCCGTCTCGGGGTGCTGCACCTCGCGTACGGCTCACTGCTGGACGCGTTGCCCGAGGACGCCCGCGCGGAGATGCGGACCAATGCCTTCACCACGGCGGCAATGCGCACTCGGGCCGCCGAGTTGGCCGAGGTTCCCGACGGCCTGCGGATGATGCGGGACCATCCGCCGACGCTGCCGGACATCCCGGTCACGGTCGTCTCCGGCGCGCGGGGCATGACCAAAACCGTGCGGGCGGCGCTGAACAAGGCCCACCGGCACCGCGCGGAGCAGTCGCCCCGAGGTCGTCACGTCTACGCGAGCGAGTCGGGCCACATGATCCCCACCGATCAGCCGGCGCTGCTGGCCGAGGAGTTGCGGCGGCTGGTCATCTGACCGCGCCGCGCACCAGCCCGGCGATGATCTGCCGTTGCAGCACCAGGAACAGCACGATCACCGGCACGATGGAGACCACCGACACGGCCAGGATCTGGTTGAACGGAATGGACTGCTGCCCGGCGAACCTGGCGATGGCCACCGGCAGCGTCTGCACCGACTCGTCCTGCGCGACGATCAGCGGCCACAGGAAGTCGTTCCACCGCCAGATGACCGAGAAGATCGCCACCACCGCCAGGGCCGGCCGGCACAGCGGCAGCACGATGCGCCAGAAGATGCGGAACTCGCCGGCGCCGTCGATGCGCGCCGCTTCCAGGGTCTCGTCGGGCAGGCTGAGCATGTACTGGCGCAGCAGGAAAACCCCGGTCGGGGTGGCCGCCGGCGGGATGATCATGCCCAGCAGCGAGTTGGTCAGGCCCAGCGCGGACACCACCTGGTAGACCGGCAGCAGGATCACCTGGAGTGGGATCATGATGGTGGCCAGGGTGATCAGGAACAGCAGGTTGCGGCCGCGGAAGTTGTACTTGGCCAACGCGTACGCGGCCAGCGAGTTGATCAGCAGCGTCAGCGCGGTGGCCGCCGCCGTCACGATGACGCTGTTGGCCAGGAACCGTGGGAAGTCGAAGGCCGCCAGGCCGGTGGTGTAGCCGTCGGCGGTGGGATCGTGCGGGTAGAGCGTGGGCGGCTGGGCGGCCAGTTCGGCCGGCCCCTTGAACGACGACAGCCCGGCCCACAGCAGCGGCGCGACGACGATGATCGCCCCCACGATCAGCACCGTCGTCCGAAGCACCGCGCCGGTGGACGGGGTCCGGCCGCTGGTCGACGTCCACGTCGGCGCGCGGCGGCTCACACCGCCTCCCGCCGTCGGCCGATGAGGTAGTTCACCAGCGTCAGCCCGAACACCGCCAGGAACAGCAGTACCGCGGTCGCGCTGGCCAGGCCGTAGGCGATCGGCGGCGTGAAGGCGTTCTGGTAGATGTACTGGATGATCAGCGTGGTCGCCTGCACCGGGCCGCCGCCGGTCAGTGTGTAGATGAAGTCGAAGGCCTGGAAGCCGGTGATGGTGGCCAGCGTGATCACCACCGTCGTGGTCGGCCGCAGCAGTGGCAGGGTGACAAGCCGGATCCGCTGCCAGCCGGTCACGCCGTCGATGGTGGCGGCCTCGTGCACCGACCCGTCGATCGACTGCAAGCCGGACAACAGGATCATGGCGTAGAAGCCGAGGTGGATCCACACCCCGACGCCGATCACCGAGACCAGCGCCAGGTTTCCGTCCACCAGCCACGCCGGCTGGCCCAGGCCCAGCGCCGACAGCGCCTCGTTGACCAGGCCGGTTTGCCTTTGCAGCGCGGCATTCCAGATCAGGCCGACCACCACCGGCGACACCACCACCGGCAGGAAGTAGGCCGCGCTCAACGCCCCGCGGCCGCGCCGCTGGCCGTTCAGCAGCAAGGCCAACACGGTGGCCAGCACCGTGCTCAGCACCACGAAGCCGAGCACGAACAGCACCGTGTGGCCGGCCACCGACCAGAACTCGTCGCTGGTCAGGATCTGGTGGTAGTTGTCCAGCCCGACCGCGCGGAAGGTGCGGCCGTTGTGGCTGGTGTAGAAGCTGACGTTGAAGCCGTTGATCGCCGGCCAGATCGTGAACAGTCCGAACACCACCATGTTCGGCAGCACGAAGAGATAGGGCGCGAGCTTGCGCCCCGTCACTTGGACGCCTGCACGATCTGGGCCACCTGCGTCTTCAGGTTCCGCACGCAGTCGGCGATGCTCTCCTGCCCGGCTACCGCCTTGTCGAACTCCTTGATCAGCGCCAGCGCCGCCGCGGTGAACGCCGGGCTGGCCTGGGTGGTGAAGTCGACCTGCGGGGTGGTGGTGATCTGCGAGATGTACATGTTCATGTCCGCGTCGCGGGACGGGTATTGCACACCGGAGGACACCAGGTCCTTGCGGGTGGGCAGCCAGTAGGCGGTCTTGTCGATCTCCCGCTGGTTCTCGGCCCGGTTCATCCACTGCGTGAACGCCGCCCCGAGCGTGGGTTCCTTGCTGTGTTTGAAGGCCACCATCATCTTGCCGCCCGGGAAGCCGCCGCACTGGGCCGCGCACGGGTTCGGCACCGCCGCCCAGGCGAACGGCGCCGACTTGGCGAACGCCCCGATCTGCCACGGACCCGACAGATAGACCGGGGCCTGGCCGGCGAGGAAGGCGTCGTTGCCGCCCTTGTAGTTCGTGCCCGCGCCGAGCCAGAAGTCCTTGGACAGCTTGCCCTGCTGGAGCAGGTCGTTGACCATACCCAGCGCCTGCTCGGCTTTGGCCTGGTCCAGGCCCTCGTTGCCGTCCGCGCCGATCAGCGCCGTGCCATACTGGCTCAGCACCGTGCTGAGCCGGTTTCCTGATATGTCAATGGACATCGCCGACGGCATGTGGTTGGCCGCCGCCACCCTCGTCGCCGCGTCCACCAGTTGTGGCCACGTGAACTTCCCACCGGGCACCGGCACACCGGCCTTCTTGAAGGCGTCCACGTTCACGAACGGCCCGTTGATCGTCTGGTCGCTCGGCACCGCGTACATGTGGCCCGCACTGTCCACTGTGGTCGCCGCCGCGCCGTCCGTGAACTCACCCCGGTAGTCCTTGCCGAAGTAGTCCCCGAAGTCCAGCAGCTCACCCGCGTACGGATGCCAGTCCTGCACCCGCGCCACCTCCGGCGCCGTGTTGCCCGAGATCCGGGCCTGCAACGACCGCTGCAGATCCGCGAACGGCACTACCTGCAGGTCGACCGTCGCCCCCGTGGCCTGCTCGAACCGCCCGATCGCCGCCTTCGTCGCGTCCAGATCCGGGCCGTCGGTGAAGTACAGGTACGTCATGTGCTTGCCCTTGAAGCTGGCGAAGTCCACCTTCACCGGGCCAGTGTCACTATCCCCGGTCTCCAGCGGCCCGGGCGCACACGCCGCGACCAGCGCCAGCACCGCCGCTAACCCGATCAGTCCTCCGCGCATGCGACCCGCTCCCCGATGAGACGGTGATGGGGTGGATGTTGGCCGCCCGCCTTTCCCGCCGTCAAGCCCCGGTCACAGTCGTTCGTCGAGGCCGACTCAGGACACGGCCAGCACGATCGTCTCCGTCGGCGGCGACTCGCCCCGGGCGCGCTTCTCCATGAGCATCGTGCCAGCGGCGATCTTCAGCGGGACGAAGACGAGGTCGAGATCCAGTCGCATGACCTCCTCGTGATCCAGACACAGCACCGCCAGCCGAAGCGCAGCGGCGGCTCGTTCGGTCATCTGGGTGTAGCGGCCGAACGACTCCGCCATCTGCGCGACCGCGGCGGCGACCCGCCCGCCCCATGTGTGGTCGAGATGCCCGAGCGCACGCAGCAAGGCGGCTTTGTCCGCCACATCAGCCGGCGCCAACACGTGGACATTGTCCGCCATGCCGACGTTGCGGAGAAACGTGCCGGCGAGATCATCCGAAGATGTGATGTTGGCTTTCTGGAGTAGAAAATCGAGGAGTGTTCTGGACCAGACGACTCCCATGGTCTGGTCCGCGCTTCGAGTGCCGTCGAAACTCGGCTCGAGGGCGAGGACGCTGGCCAACTCCGGGCTGACGGCCGCCATGATTTTGTCGGCACGATTGTGGTTGGCTGGCGTCAGCATCTCCAGGAAGTTGGCTACGACGGTGTCCAATGTCTGTCGGCCCTGGGGATCGAAGGGGAACTGTCGACTTCGAAGGTGAGTTTCCAGTTCAACGGCGTTGTAGCCCTCCATGCCAACTGCGATGAGCATGCGCACCAGCGCCAGTCGCATGAGGTCGGGTAGAAAGAGCTCCACGTCACGCCGTACCTGCGCGGTGAATTCCGGGGCCGTGACCCGGTACTGGTCCTCGTTTGCAGTGGAGGAAGGCCAGAAGTGCGGGACATCGGACTGGTCATCGAAGTTTGGGTCCATCCAGACGCCGCAACTCGGGGCGTTGGGTGCCGATGCCATGATGGTCCGCTTCACATCGGCGTTGTACAGCTCGATCCGCCGGACCAACCGATAGACGGTCTGGTGCTCGGTGAGAGCACTGGCCCACTCGGCGAAGGTCGCCGCGTCCGAGGCGTGCACACCGACGACCAGGTGGTCGTCAGGGCTGGACGGGTCGAAACCGTCGGGCTCCGGGCGGCCGGTGTCCATGAGGAAGAGCCGATAGATCTGGTTGGTGATCGGGCGGGCGCACACCATGCCGGTGTCGGTGCGCACGAGCTGGCGGAGGTGCCTGATGACCACAACGGCCGTCATGAGGCGGCGTTGCTCGGGGTTCGTGTCTGGTTTGAACGCGGTGGCGAGCAGTTCTTCCAGTTGCTCCCGAAGCTCGGGATCGAGTTCGCTGTTCTGGTCCACGCAGTCGAAGGCCAGCGAAAGCGCTGGGACGGTCGCCGACTCCAGGCAGGCCAGGACGATCTCGTCGGCGTCGGAGCGGGCGGTGTAGAGGAGGGTGGTCTCCCGCCACCAAACGTTGTCGACGTTGGCGGCGAGGACGCCGGCCAGGCTACGGTCGCGGATGTAGCTCGCCGCCAGGTACTCCTGGAACGTCAGGTGGGCGAAGGAGTAGAGGCTGCTCTCCCGTTCGATGAGTAGGCCGTTGGAGCTGACGTCGGCCAGGAAGTCCTCGGCGGTGAGGTCACGGGACACTCGCCGCAGTGCGGGCCGGAGCAGGGTCAGGACTTCGGGGCGGGGGAGGTCGCGGAGTTCGCGTTCCATCATGGTGAAGGCCAGGCGGCGAAGGAGAGCCTCTTTCTTCTCGCCGGGGACGTCGTCGGCGGAGAGCTTCTTGGCTTCCTGGCGGCGCCAGAGCATGGCCTGGCAGATCTCGCCGTAGAGGTCGACTCGGTTGCCGGGGAGGGCGCCGCGGTAGTGGTGCACGTTGGCGATCATGGTGAGTAGCAGGGGATTGACGGTGAGCTCGTAGAGGGCGGGGGCGCGGTCGAGGCGTTCGAGCAGGTCGGCGGCGGACTCGCGGGCCCGGTTCTGGACAACATCGGCGTCGGCCTTGGTGACGGCCTTCTCGAGAGCCAGGTACCAGCGCTGGACGAAGCTGCGCACCTGCTCGGAGTTGAAGTTGCAGACCTGGAGCACCCGGGCGTTGTCGATCTCGGCGGAGCGGTAGCCGGCGGGCCGGGAGGTGATGACGAAGTCGTTCTTGGCGTAGCGGGCGACCTGGGCGTCGACCCACTCGGCGATGAGACGACGGTCGGCGGCACGGGCGACCTCGTCCAGGCCGTCGAGCAGGACGAGGCAGCGGCCCGTCTGCAAGCGGTCCTCGAACCAGCCGTCGGGATCGGTGATGCCCTGCCGGGTCAGGGCCGAGCGGATCAGCACGGGTAACGCGACGGAGGGATCCTCCACGATCTGGGCGACGTGATCACGCAGGTAGAGCAGCACGGGGATGGCCCGCCGCCGGACACAGGCCTCCTTGGCGGTGTGCCGGAGCAGGGTGGTCTTGCCGCTGCCGGGCGCGCCGACGACGGCCAGGATCTGCGGGCCGGCATGGCTGAGGAAATCGCCGAGCTGGTGCCGTTCGGCGACTTCGGCCGAGGCCAGCAGATCGGCTCGAACCTTGTGCGGGACGCCGGGCGCGACCTTGACGTGCACGTAGACGTCGTCGAGCTCGGGGGTGAAGAAGCCCTTGGTGGGCAAGCCTTTGGAGTCCATGAAACGGAAGGTGCTCAGCATCTTGTCGCGGTAGACGCGCTCGAAGCCGGCGACGCGACGATTCAAGGCGGCGTCCACCCGGTCGACGAGCCGGGCCGTCCAGCGTTTCCGGAGCTCGGCGGCGACGTCGCCGGCGATCGAGCCGACCGCGACCAGCGCCTCGCACGCGACCAGCAGCGCACCGCCCAACACCGGCTGACCGGCGAAGAAGCCGGCGGCCCCCGGTATCGCACCCACCACGAACAGCGCGATCCGCGACGCCACCCTGCCGGCCATCCGCGCCTCCCCGTCGTCCGAGAACGAACCAGGTTGGCACAACTACCGGCCGCCGTGGCGCAGGATCGCCAAGCCGGCACCCGTCAGGGCAGCAGCGCCCGGCCGGCCTGCTCAGCGAGCCAGCTGCCCGCCTCGGACCAGCTCCAGCCGAAGCCGCGGGCGGTGCGCCAGGCCTCGATGCCGAAGAAGAACCAGAGAATCTGCTCGACCTTCTTGCGGGACAAGCCCTCGCGGAGGCCGCCGACCTCGACGAGCCGGGCGGCGACGACGGCGAGGCGGTCGCGGATGCCCTTGACGGCGACGTCGGCGGCGGCGGCGACGTTGGGGTCGGCGTCGCGGTTGTCGAGCAGCACGGCGAGGGTCTGCTGCCGGCGGCGGCGCACCCGGCCGGTGGCGTCGGCGACCAGGCCGATGATCTCCCGGGGATCGGTGCTGGCGGCGACACGCCCGTCCATCTCCACGGCGATCTCGTCGGCGATGCCGTCCTCGGCCAGGGCGATGAGCAGCGCGGGCTTGCCGCCGACGCTGGTGTAGACGGTGTTCACGGCGACGCCGGCGGCCGCGGCCACGGCGGCGACGCTGGTCCGGCCGTAGCCCCGCTCGGCGAACAGCGCCGCGGCCGCCTCGACGATGGTCCGCCGGGTGTCCTCGGCGTGTTTCTCCCGCACCGGGGACCGGTAGCCGCGCTCAGCCATGCGGAGGATGCTACCCGCCCAAGTTCGTAGTAACGTCATTCTTATGAATTCAACGAGCATCCAATCAAGGGAACCGGTCGTGGTGGTCGGGGCCGGCCCGGTCGGCCTGTGGACGGCGGCGGAACTGGCCCTGGGCGGCGTCCGAGCGGTGATCCTGGAGCGGGCAGTGGAGCGCAGCCCGTACTCGAAGGCGCTGGGCGTGCAGCCGCGCACGTTGGAGGTGCTGGCCATGCGTGGCCTGGCGCAGCGCCTGATCGACGAGGGCCGGAAGGTCCCGGCCTGGCACTTCGGCATGCTGCCCAACCGCCTGGACTACCGCGTGTTGGACACGCCCTTCCCTTACATGCTGGCGATTCCCCAGCTGCGCACGGAGCGGCTGCTGGAGGAGCAGGCGGTCAGGCTGGGCGTGCAGATCCGGCGCGGCCACGCCGTGACCGGCCTCGACCAGGACGACGACGGCGTGCGGCTGCACGTGACCGGCCCGGACGGCGACTACACCCTCGACACCCAGTACGTCGTCGGCGCTGACGGGGTCGGCAGCGTGGTGCGCACGGCGGCAGGGATCGCCTTCCCTGGCACCGACACCACGGGCTACCACTACCTCGGCGAGGTGCGGGTGACCGAGACGCCGGTGGTCAGCGCGCAGAACGAGCACGGCGCGTTCCTCAGCGTGCTGCTGCCCGACGGCCGCTACCGCTTCGCCGGGACCGACGCGCACGACAACAACGACCGTGGCCCGATGACCATGGAGGCCCTGCGGGCCACGGTGAAACGCGTCTCCGGCAGCGACTTCGGCATGCACGATCCGGCCTGGCTGTCCCGGTTCGGCAACGCCACCCGGCTGGCCGAGCACTACCGCAAGGGCCGGGTGGTGCTCGCCGGCGACGCGGCCCACCGGCACGTGCCGGCCGGCGGCGTCGGCCTCAACGTCGGCGTGCAGGACGCGATGAACCTGGGCTGGCGGCTGGCCGCCGTGGCCCGGGGCGACGCGGATCCCGCGCTGCTGGACGACTATCACGAGGAGCGGCATGCAGTCGGCGAAGAGCTCATCGAGCACACCATGGCCCAGTCGGCGCTGATCGCCGCGACCACCCCGGAGACCGTGGCCCTGCGGTCGTTGCTGAACAGCATGGTCGTGGACGTCCCCGAGTTCGCGCTGGCCCTGGCCCGCCGACTGTCCGCTTTGGACGTCGCCTACAAGTCCGATGGCCATCCGCTGATCGGCATCAGGGTGCGGGGACACGTCTCGTTGGACGGCCGACCGGTGCTGTGCACGCCCGCGCTGGGACCGGCTACCGCCGCGGCGGCCGAGGAACTGGGCATCGAGGTGATCACCGCCGAGAGCACGATGCTGATCCGGCCCGACGGGCACGTCTGGTGGGCCGCCGACGACGCCGACGATCACGTGATCGCCCAGGCGCTGCGTGACCTGGGAGTCCGCTTCCCCGCGCCGGCCCGGGTCTGAGCGGGCGGGTATTTACTGACCCGAGGGATCCAGGCGACAGGGGATGGGATGAGCGACATGCACATCGAGCCCGAGGAGTTCGGCGAGCGATACCTCAGCGAGGGCGCCGCCATTGACTTCGACGGCGTCACCGTGCGGCTGCGACACGTCGTGCCCGCGGTCGCCGGCGGCTCGCGGCTCGTGGTGGAGTTCGAGGACTACGTCGACGAGCCGGTGCAGGCGGTGTGCTGCGCGACGTCCAAGGGAATGTTCGAGGTCGACGGCGAGAAGTCCCGGCGTTTGGTGTTCTGGGCCGACAACTCGCCGCGGGTGGTGACCGCGACCCTGACCAACCGCGTGCCGGCCGAGGTGGTGCTGTGGAACGCGTGGCGGCGTGGGGCGGACGGCATCGACGCCGGGCTGCGCTATGCCGGCATGACTGTAACCGAGCTGGGGGAGCGGCACTGGCGTTTCCGGTGCAGCGACGGCATCGGCGGGCCCGACTTCGACGACCTTGTGTTCACCGCGCGGATCGTCGGGGTGTAGCGGCCGGGATCAGTCCTCGCGGTCGGATTTGCGGTCGGCGTACAGGCTTTCGGTGAACTTGCGCCGCAACGCGGGCACAGCGTTGACCAGCCGCATGCCGATCACATCTCTCGATTATCAACTAACTTGGTGTTTAAGCTAAAACTAGCCTGCCAACCGAGATGCTTGATTATCAAGTCATATTGCCTGGGTCGGTCGGCGTCGCGCTGCCAGGAGTGCTCGACGGCCGGGGGTCCGTCGGTGTCTGCTATGGATTTCCCCATGAGTTCCGAAGTCACCGCGAAACCAGGGCTGGCCGCCGGCCTGCGCCAGCGCCACCTCACCATGCTCGCGATGGGCGGGGTGATCGGCTCCGGTCTGTTCGTCGGCTCCAGCGCCGGCATCAGGCTGGCCGGCCCCGGCATCGTGCTGTCGTTCGTGCTGGCCGGGACGCTGGCCATGCTGGTGATGCGGATGATGGCCGAGATGGCCGCGGCCATCCCCACCAGTGGCTCGTTCTCGGTGCACGCCGAGCGGGCGTTCGGGAGCTGGGCCGGGTTCAGCATCGGCTGGCTGTACTGGGCCACGCTGGTGGTCGTGCTGGCGGTCGAGTCCACCGCCGCCGGGATCATCGTCAACGGCTGGCTGCCGGACATCCCGCGCTGGGTGCTGGTGTTCGCCTTCATGGCCGTGTTCACCGTGGTCAACCTGGCCGCGGTGGCCAGGTTCGGCGAGTTCGAGTTCTGGTTCGCGCTGCTCAAGGTGGCGGCGATCGTGGTGTTCCTGGCCCTGGGTGTGCTGGCCTTCCTCGGTGTGCTGCCGGGCACGCACTTCGTCGGCACGGCCAACCTCGTCGGCAACGGCGGGTTCCTGCCCAACGGCTGGCAGGGGGTCGTGTCCGGGCTGTTGGCGGTGGTGTTCACCTTCGGCGGCCTGGAGGTCGTGACCATCGCGGCGGCCGAGTCGGACAACCCGGCGTACGCCGTCGGCCGGGCCGTGCGCGCCGCGGTGGTGCGGATCTCGGTGTTCTACATCGGTTCCATGCTGGTGGTGGTCACCCTGCTGCCGTGGACGAGCGTCCAAATCGGACAGAGTCCGTTCGCGGCGGTGTTGACGCACATCGGCATCCCGGCCGCCGGCCAGATCATGAACGTGATCGTGCTGCTGGCGCTGCTGTCCGCCCTGAACACGAACATGTACGGCGCGGCGCGCATGATGTACTCCCTGGCCCAGCGCGGCCAGGCCCCGCGCGCACTGACCACGGTGGACCGCAGGGGCGTGCCCTACCCGGCCGTGGCCGTGTCGGTGGTGTTCGGCTTCGTCGCCGTGGTGCTGAACGTGTTCTGGCCCGACACCATCTTCCAGTACATGCTCGACGCCGTCGGCTCGATGCTGCTGCTGGTGTGGATCATCGTGGCGTGCGCGCAACTGCGCCTGCGCCGCGAGCTGGAGCGCACCGCGCCGGAGAGCCTGACCGTGCGGATGTGGGGGTTCCCGTACCTGACCTGGGCGGCGCTGGTCGCCATGGTGGCGATCATGGCGCTCATGATCGCCGACCCCAGCGCCCGCAGCCAGTTGGCCAGCACCGGCATCCTGGTCGTGGTGGTGCTGGCTGTCTCGCTCTGGTGGCGTCGCGCGCGGTCACAATCCTAGGAGCCGTACCGCGTTGGCGGTCACCGCGTCGTCCAGGCCGAGATCGCGGATCTGCCCGCGAGGGTCGTCGAGCCCCATCGCGAACGGCCAGTCGCTGCCCACCACCAGCTTGTCCGGGCCGAACACGGCGACGGCGTGCCGCACCAGCAGCGGATCGTGGGCCAGACAGTCCACGTACAGGCGGCGGACCATCTCGCGGGGCGGCTCCAGCAGCGGCTTGATGCCCGGGCGGCTGGTGTCGTAACCCCGTTGCCACCGCCCGATCATCGCCGGCACCGCGCCGCCGCAGTGCACCAGCAGCACGCGCATGCCGGGGTGGCGCGCCAGCACGTCGCCGAAGATCAGCTGGGCCGCGGCCAGTGCCGTCTCGGTCGGATTGCCGAGCAGATTGGCCAGGTAGAAGGCTTTCAGCCGGGGGTCGGGGGCGGTGCCGGGGTGCAGCATGAGCATCCGGCCGTCCCGGTCCAGCGCTCGCCAGAGCGGGGCGAACCGCGGGTCGGCCAGGGAGACGGAGCCGCCGCCGGCCGAGCCACACACCCCGACGACCGGCAGGCCGCATAGCCGTTCGTACTCGGCGACGGCGAGTTCGGGGTGCT
Organism: Kutzneria sp. CA-103260; assembly: GCF_018263855.1. Taxonomy (GTDB): domain Bacteria; phylum Actinomycetota; class Actinomycetes; order Mycobacteriales; family Pseudonocardiaceae; genus Kutzneria. The sequence continues at coordinate 1,691,901 of NZ_CP073318.1, forward strand.
CCAGCGGGAGATAGCCCAGGGGCCGCAGCCGCGGATATCCACGCACGGCGGCGCAGATCCCGTCATTGACCACCTCGACCCACCGGGCGGCCGCCTCCTCGGGAAGGTGCTGCCGGAAGAACGGCGGCGGCACCGACACGACAGCCTCGGCGAAGCCGGTCAGGTCCAGCCACCGTGCCAGTTCGTCCGGGTCGTACAGCGCCGAGGGAACGTCCGATGAGATCGGCGCGAGGTCGTGCCGTGGCGCCAGATGCGCGTGCATGTCGATTCCTGCCACCCGTCCGACCGTATGGCCGTTCTCCCGCCCCAGCCATGATCGTCGCGCGATCTGCACAGTCGCCGCGCTGCGTGCACAGTCTCGGGGTAGCTTGGCGGCCGTGGAGGCAGGGGATGTCACGAAGGCGCTGGTCGAGTTGGCCGATCCGGGAACGATCGACGGCAAGGCCCGGTTCTTCAAGGCCGTGCCGGGTGGTTACGGGGAGGGGGACCGGTTCCTGGGTGTGACGGTTCCGGATCAGCGGCGCGTGGCGCGGCGGTTTGCCGAGCTGGGACTGGACCAGGTCCGCACGCTGCTCATCACTGGTGCCCACGAGGAGCGACTGACGGCCTTGTTCATCCTGGTGCGCAAGTTCGCCAAGGCCGACGAAGCCAGCAGGAAGGAAATCATCGACCTCTACCTCGCCGACACGGCGGCGGTGAACAATTGGGATCTGGTGGACTCCTCGGCCTTCCAGCTGCTGGGGGAGTGGCTGATCGACCGTGACCGAGGCCTGCTGAACGAGCTGGCGGGGTCACAGGCCTGGTGGGAGCGGCGGATCGCCATCATGGCGACCTTCGCGTTCATCCGCCGGGACGACCACGAGTGGACACTGCGCCTTGCCGACAAGCTCGTGCACGACGACCACGACCTGATCCACAAGGCAGTGGGCTGGATGCTGCGCGAGGTCGGCGAGCGGGACCGCGAGGCGGCACTGGCCTGGCTGGCCCGGCACCACCGGACTATGCCCCGGACGATGCTCCGCTACGCCATCGAGAAGTTCGACTCCAAGCTGCGCAAGGAATTCCTGGCCGGGACGATCTCACCGAGCACTGACCTCCCGTGAGGAGAAGCGCACGACGACCGGCAGCGCCCCGACCTCGCCGACGCTGACGACCGTGCCCTGCGGAACAGTCCGGGCCGTGACCGGTTCGCCGTCGAGCCGAACGACACTCCCGGGATCGAGCAGGCCCGAGCGGTGCAGCAGCGTCACCTCGCCCGAAGGGACATCGGCGAGCACGGCGTACGCGTGATCACCCCGTTGAGTCCACCGGACCCAACAGCCCTCCACAGGCGTCACGTCGTCCAACGGCCGACTCCCATGAACAGCACCGGAATTGACGGCCATCCACGAGGCCATGCCCTCCAGGACGGCCCGCTGCTCGGACGGAAGGGTGCCGTCATCACGAGGCCCGACGTTCAGCAGCAGGTTGCCGCCCCGCGAGACGATGTCGGCCAGCAGCCGCACAGCATCGGCGACGCTGAGGTAGTGCGAAGGGCCCTCGGCCCGGTTCCAGCCGAAGGAGAAGCCGATGCCACGGCAGTTCTCCCACGGCCCGCCGGCCTCGTTCTCCCGGCTGGCCTGGTATTCGCTGGTCCGGAAGTCGACCTGGACCGACGGGCGGCGGCCATGGGTGCCCTCCCAGCGGTCGTTGACCACGCCCTCCGGCACCGCGGAGCGATACGCGGCGAACAGTCCGGGCAGATCGTCCAGACCGAGGTCGGGCCAGCCGATGTCGTTCCACAGCACATCGGGCCGGTAGCGGTCGATGAGGTCACGGACCTGGCGCAGCGCGTACGCGGCGTAGGCCGCCTCGTTGGCTCGGCCGTGATCGTCGATCTGGTCCTCGTGCCGGATGACGGCCCGACGGCCGGCGTGCCAGTCGATGCCGCCGGAGTAGTAGACGCCGAACCGCAGGCCAGCGCTCCGAGACGCCTGGGCCAGCTCGGCGACCAGGTCGCGGCGGGGCCCACGGTGGACGGTGTTGCGGGTGCCGGTGCCGGGGGCGTCCCAGAGCGTGATGCCGTCGTGGTGCTTGGTGGTCGGCACGACGTAGCGGGCGCCGGCCCGAGCGAACAGGTCGGCCAGGTCGGCCGGATCGAAGCGCGAGGCTTGCCACGAGTCGAGGAATTCGTCGTACGGCCGTCCATTATGGACTGACTCGTGGTAGGAAAACGCAGAACTGCCCGGGATCTGGCTGGTGTTCCAGTACCACTCGGCGTACGGGCAGTGCGCGAACCAGTACTCCGAGTCGAACGTCCCCAACTCGCCGATCGGCTCGGCCCAGGCCGGCACCGAGTACGCGCCCCAGTGCATGAAGATGCCGAACTTGGCGTCCTGGAACCAGGTCATCCCCGAATAGCTCCCTCGGTCGCGCCGGCGATGAAGCCGCGGGCGAACAGCGCGAACACCGCCACCATGGGCACGCTGGCCATCAGCACGCCGGCCATCACCATGCTGTAGTCGGTGTTGTGGCCGACGTTGAGCTGGGCCAGGGCGACCTGCAGGGTCAGCCGGTCCGGGTCGGTGAGCACGATCAACGGCCAGATGTAGTCGTTCCACGCGTTGACGAAAGCGTAGATCGCCAGGAACGACAGGGCGGGCCGCATCAGCGGCATGGCGACGTTCCAGTACTGGCGGAAGAAGCCGCAGCCGTCGATGCGGGCTGCGTCCAGCAGTTCGTCGGGCACGCCGCCGCTGATGTACTGGCGCATCCAGAAGATGCCGAACGCGTTGGCCAGCGCCGGCGGCACCAGCGCCTGCAGCGTCCCGACCCAGCCGATCTGGGACATGATGATGAACTGCGGCAGGGTGCCCAGTTGCAGCGGCAGCATCATGAACACCAGCAACAGTCCAAACAGGACTCTCCGGCCGGGGAAGTCGAACTTGGCGAAGGCGAAGGCGGCCAGCGAGTCGATGAACACCACCAGCGCGGTGGTCACGCAGGCGACGATCAGGGTGTTGAGCATCGACCCGAAGAAGTCGACGTTGGCCAGCACGTTGCCGATGTTGTCCAGCAGGTGCGAGCCGGGGGTGAGCTTGGGCGGGCTGTGGTAGATGTCGGTGGTGGTGTTGGTGGCCATCACCACCGTCCACACGAACGGGAACACCGAGATCAGCACCGCTGCCACGAGCAGGACGTGCGTGCTGATCCCGCCCCAGCGTCGGGTCATGGCTTCCTCCCGCGTTGCACGAGCCGCCAGTTCACCACGACCAGGACGATGATCAGCAGGAAGAACGCCCACACGATCGCGGCCCCGTAGCCGTAGTCGTTGTTCATGAACGCTTCCTGGTAGAAGTACAGCAGCGTGGTCAGGCCGGCCTGACCCGGGCCGCCGAGAGCGGCGTTGGCGGCGTTGGTGCCGAACAGGACCTGCGGCTCGCTGAAGCTCTGCAGGCCGTTGATGGTGGAGATGACCACGGTGAACAGGATGATCGGCCGCAGCATCGGCAGCGTGATCCGGAAGAACGACCGCACCGGCCCGGCCCCGTCCATCCGGGCCGCCTCGTGGATCTCGGCCGGGATGGCCTGCATCCCGGCCAGGTAGATGATCATGTTGTAGCCGGTCCACATCCAGGTCATCAGCAGCGCGATGACCACCTTGATCAGCCACGGGTTGGTCAGCCAGGCCACCGGCGGAATGCCGACGGCGCCGAGAACGGCGTTGACCAGACCGAAGTTGTTGCTGAACACCGCGCCGAAGAAGATGGTGACGGCCACGATGGACGTGACGTTGGGCAGGAACAGGGCGATCCGGTAGAAGCCCTTGAAGCGCCGCACCGAGTGCACCAGCGCGGCCAGCACCAGCGCCCCGAACAGCGTCGGCACCGTGGACAGCACCCAGATCGCCAGCGTGTTGCCCACCGACTGCCAGAACACCGGGTCCCGCACCAGGAACTGGAACTGTTGCAGACCCACGAACTGCATCTCGCCCAGGCCGTCCCAGTGCTGGAAGGCCAGGAACAACGAGAAGAACACCGGGAACAGCGAGAACACCGCGAACACCAGGTAGAACGGCGAGATCGCCAGGTACTGCCGCCAGTACGACAGCACACCGCGCCGAGGTGGTCGGGCGTCGAGCGGGGGTGTTCGCCGGGGCCGGAAAAGCGGCCGCGGGCGGGTGGCGGGCGGCGACGCCACCTCAGCTCACCCCCTGCCGCTGGGCGATCTGCTTGGCCTGGCTCACGGCGTCCTGCCAGGCGGCGTCCGGCGACTTGCCGCTGGCCTCGATGTTGCCCAGTTCCGTGCGGTACGGCGCCATCACCGCCGCGTCGGCCGGGGCCTCGTAGCTGATCGGGATGGCCTGCGCCGCCGGGCCGAACACGTCGATGGTGCTCTGGCCGCCGAAGTACGGGTCGCCCGCGGTCATCGCCGGCAGCTTGTAGGCGGCCGGGGCGGCCGGGAACAGCGCCGCGTCGGTGAAGCCGCGGACGTCGTTCTCGGGGCTGAGAATCCAGCTGATGATCTTGAATGCCTGGTCGGGGTTGCGGCACTGCTTGGGCAGCGCCAGGAACGAGCCGCCGTCGTTGGCGGGCCCGCCGGGCATCGGCGCGACCCGCCACTTGCCCTTCAGATCGGGCGCGGCCTGCTCGATGTCCAGCGCGTGCCAGGCGGCCCCGAGCTCGACGCCGAGCGTGCCGGTGGCGATGGCGGCGTTCCAGCTGTTGTCGTCGACCTTGCCGTCCAGGCCCGCGGTGAAGCCCTTGACCGCGGTGTTCCAGGCGTTGCGGATGTGGTCCTGGTCGCCGATGAAGTGGTTGCTCTCGTCGATGAACCGCTTGGTGCCCTGGTTGATCACGATGCTGAACAGCTCGGGCAGGTTGCGCATCGGGAAGGACTTCGGCACGGCCCGGTGCAGTTGCGCGCCCATGGCGAAGAAGTCGTCCCAGGACTTGACCTGCGCGGCGACCTGGGTCGGATCGGTGGGCAGGCCGGCCTGCTCGAACAGGTCGACGCGGTAGTACATGCCGGTCGGGCCGATGTCGATCGGGAAGCCGATCTGCTTGCCGTCCGGCGTCTGGGCGCGCTTGATCTTCCACGCCAGGTACTGCGACGACACGTCCTTGAAGCCGAGGTCGTTGAGGTCGAGGAACCGGCTGGCGCTGGGGATGAACGAGGCCATGTCCTCGCCCTTGACGCCGGTGATGTCCGGCACCGACTTGCCGCCGGCGGCCAGCGTGGTCACCAGCTTCTGCTTGAAGTCGCCGCCGACCGAGCTGGCGGTCAGCGAGATGTCGGCGGCGAAGTGGGTCTTGGCGTCGGCCACCACCTTGTCGCTGAGCCCGCCGCCCCAGTACCACAGGGTCAGGTCCTTGCCGTTGGCGCTGGAGCCGGAACTGCCGCAGGCGGCGGTGAATCCGGCCGCGGCGGCGGTCAGCGCGGACGCCTGGAGGAATCGTCTGCGGGAGAGTTCCATGGGCTCGCTCCTACTCGTGCGGGAGGTCGTCGAGGAAGGCGTAGTTCTCGTGACGCCGCCAGGGCTCCAGGTCGGACCAGTGGGGCGCGGCGGTGGCGCCGCCGATCCGCCGCACGGAGAGCGCGGCGACCAGGGCGGCGAAGCGGAGTCGGTCGGCCAGCGGCAGACCGGCCAAGGTGGCGTAGACCAAGGCGCCGCCGAAGACATCGCCGGCGCCGGTGGTGTCAATCGCGTCCACGGAGACGCCGGGCACGGTGGCGGTTTCGCCCGTGCTGCCGTCGATGGCCATCGCACCGTCGGCACCGCGGGTGACGACGGCGAGCGGCACCAGATCGGCCAGTCGAGACAGTGCGGCTGAGGCACTATCCGTGCGGGTGTAGGCCATGGCCTCGCGGTCGTTGGGCAGGAACGCGTGGCAGCCGGGCAACTGGGCCAGGATCGCCTCGCGATGAAGCGATGCCTCCTCCCAGCCGGCGGCCGCGAACACCAGCGTGTCCTGGGCGACGGCCTTGCCGATCCAGGCTTGCGGCGACGGGCCGAGGTGGGCGACGGCCGCCCGGGCTGGCGGCGGCGTGTCGATGAGGTCGTCGGGGGACAGCGGCGGGGCGGAGCCATGGGTGATCAGGGCGCGGTCGCTGTCGTACGCGAGGGACACGGTGAGTGGCATTGGCCAGTCCGGGACCTGCCGCGACAACGAGAGGTCGACGCCGTCGGACTCGAGTTCCTGCCAGCACAGGCGGCCGGTGACGTCGTCGCCGACCGCGGCGGCCAGCGACGTGCGCAGGCCCAGCCGGCTCAGCGTCACGGCGAAGTTGGCGATTCCGCCGGGGCTGGTGCCGCGCTCGCGGGCCCACACCTCGACGCCGGCGGCCGGGGCGGCGGGCAGCCCGGCGAAGCCGATGTCGTAGAAGAGCAGGCCCGACAGGAAGACGTCGGGGACCGCGGCTGGTGTTGCCACTGCGCAACCTTCTGTTCCGCTCGAAGTTGAGCTAGAGACTGCACCGCGTGCACGAGAATGGCAATAGCTGCGTGACTTTGAGCGAGTTTGAAGAGTAGGGTCCGGACTGTGCTTCCCGCCCGACGACACGAGCTGATCCTGCGCGCACTGCGCTCGGACGGCCCCAGCACGGTGACCGCGCTGGCCGACCTGCTGGCCACCAGCCAGGCGACGATCCGCCGTGACCTGCTCCAGTTGGAGGAGGAGGGCCTGCTGCGGCGGGTCTTCGGCGGCGCGGTGCCGGTCAACGGCCACGACGACCCGTTCGCCGACGTGGCCGACGTGCGGGTCGAGGCCAAGGACGCGGTCGCCGCCCGCTGCGCGTCGATGGTGCGGGACGGCCAGACCGCGCTGCTGGACATCGGCACCACCGCGCACCGCATCGCCCGGCACCTGCGCGGCCGCTCGCTCACGGTGATCACCAGCAACCTCGCCGTCTACGAGGAACTGGTGGAGGACAAGGACATCCAGCTGATCCTGCTGGGCGGCGTGGTCCGCCGCGACTACCGGTCGCTGGTCGGCTTCCTGACCGAGGACAACCTCCGCCAGGTGCACGCCGACGTCCTCTTCCTCGGCACGAGCGGAATCCGCCCGGACGGCCACGTGCTGGACACGACCGCGGTCGAGGTGCCGGTGAAGCGGGCGATGATCGCCGCCGCCGAGAAGGTGGTGTTGGCCGCCGACGCCGGTAAGTTCCCCGGCACCGGCATGGCCCGCGTGTGCGGGCCGGAGGATCTCGACGTCGTGGTGACCAACACGGCCGCCGACGCGGCGACGTGTGAGGCACTGCGCGAGGCTGGGGTGGAGGTCGTGACGGTATGAGGCTGACGATCCTGGGTGGCGGTGGCTTTCGGGTTCCCCTGGTCTACCGGGCGCTGCTGGCGGACAAGGGCGAGGGGCGGGTCACCCACGTGACCCTGCACGATCTGGATCCGCGCCGGTTGGACGCCATCGTGAAGGTGTTGCGGGACCAGGCTGCCGGTCACGACGACGCGCCGGCTGTTGACGTGACAACAGACCTGGACGAGGCGGTGGCCGGGGCCGACTTCGTCTTCTCCGCGATCCGGGTCGGCGGCCTCGCCGGACGGGCCACCGACGAGCGGGTGGCGCTGGAGCTGGGCGTGCTGGGCCAGGAGACGGTCGGCGCGGGCGGCATCGCCTACGGACTGAGGACGATCCCGGTCGCGGTGGACATCGCCCGGCGGATCGCCCGGCTGGCCCCCGAGGCCTGGGTCATCAACTTCACCAACCCGGCCGGCATGGTCACCGAGGCCATGGCCGCGCACCTGGGCGACCGGGTGATCGGCATCTGCGACTCGCCGGTCGGCCTCGGCCGGCGTGCCGCCCAGGCGCTGGGCATCGACCCCGCGCGGACCTGGCTCGACTACGCCGGCCTCAACCACCTGGGCTGGCTGCGGGCGATCCGGGTCGACGGCGTGGACGTGCTGCCGCGGCTGCTGGCCGACGAACACGCGCTGACGTCGTTCGAGGAGGGCAAGCTCTTCGGCGCGGACTGGTTGCGCGCCTTGGGTTCGCTGCCCAACGAGTACCTGCACTACTACTACTTCAACCGCGAGGCGGTGGCCGGGGCCAAGGCGGCCGCCCAGACCCGCGGCGCGTTCCTGCTGGACCAGCAGTCCCGGTTCTACGAGCGGATGGAAGCCCCCGGCACGCCCGCGTTCGCCACCTGGGACGCCACCCGGCTGGAGCGCGAAGTCACGTACATGGCGGAGAACCGCGAGGCGGTGGACGCCGGCGAACGCAACTCCTGCGACCTGGACTCCGGCGGCTACGAGAAGGTCGCCCTCGCCCTGATGCGGGCCATCGCGCTGGACGAGCGGACCACGCTGATCCTCAACGTGCGAGGTCGGGGTGCGCTCAAGCCGTTGGACGACGAGGCAGTGGTCGAGACCAACTGCCATGTGGACGCCAACGGCGCGCGGCCGATCATCGGTTCGCCGCTGGACGCGCACGCCGCCGGCCTGGTCACGGCGGTGAAGGCCGTGGAGCGGGACGTCATTCGCGCCGCCACCACCGGCGACCGGACCGCCGCGCTGCGGGCCTTCGCCCTGCATCCCCTGGTCGACTCGGTGGCCGTCGCGCGGCGGCTGCTCGACGGCTATCTGACCACCGCCCCGGGCCTGGACTACCTGCGTGAGGAGAGCCGTGTTTGACGACCGCAAGCAGGTCGAGGACCGCCTGGACCGCGTGCTGACGCAGCGGATCCGGCCCGCGGTCTACGGTGCCGCGATCCCGCTGACGCTGACCGCGTGGCACGTCCCGGACGAGCCGGTGCCGGTGACCGAGGCGCTGGCCGCGGCGTACGAGCCGTTCGCCGTGGGGGAGCGCTGGGGAAAGCCGTGGTCCACCAGCTGGATTCGCGCCGTCGGCACTGTGCCGGCGGAGTGGGCCGGCAAGCGGGTGGAGGCCGTTTTCGATCTGGGGTTCATCGGGGACTGGCCGGGCGGGCAGGCCGAGGCGCTGGTGTACGACGCGTCCGGGCAGCCGGTGAAGGGCATCGAGCCGCGCAACCAGTACGTGCCGGTGGCTAACCCCGCTGCCGGCGGCGAGCCGGTGGAGCTTCTCCTTGAGGCGGCCGGCAATCCCGACATCCTGGCCAACGGCTTCATCCCGACCCCGTTGGGCGACAAGCTCACCGCGCCGCCGGACCCGCTCTACACCTTCGCCCGCGCCGATCTCGCCGTGCTCGACGAGGACGTCTGGCATCTGGTGCTGGACATCGAGGTCGCCGGCGAGCTGATGAAGCAGCTGAGCGAACACGACACGCGTCGGCACGAACTGCTCCGCGCGTTGGAACGGATGCTCGACGCGCTCGACATCGCCGACGTCTCGTCGACCGCCGCCGCGGCCCGAGCCGAGCTGGCCGAAGTGTTGTCCCGGCCGGCACATGCCAGTGCGCACACCCTGTCCTCGGTGGGCCACGCGCACATCGACAGCGCCTGGCTGTGGCCACTGCGGGAGACGGTCCGCAAGACCGGGCGGACCTTTTCCAACGTCACGGCGCTGGCCAAGGACTATCCGGAGTTCGTCTTCGCGTGCTCGCAGGCGCAGCAGTACGCGTGGGCCAAGGAACACCACCCCGCCGTCTACGCCCGGATGCAGGAGGCGGCCAAGGCCGGCAACTGGGTTCCGGTCGGCGGCATGTGGGTCGAGGCCGACGGCAACCTGCCCGGCGGCGAGGCGCTGGCCCGGCAGCTGGTGCACGGCAAGCGATTCTTCATCGAGGAGTTCGGCGTCGACTGCGAGGGCGTGTGGCTGCCGGACTCCTTCGGCTACACCGCGGCCTACCCGCAGCTGGCCAAGCTGGCCGGCATGCGCTGGTTCCTCACCCAGAAGATCTCCTGGAACCAGACCAACAAGATGCCGCACCACACGTTCTGGTGGGAGGGCATCGACGGCAGCCGGGTCTTCACCCACTTCCCGCCGGTGGACACCTACAACGCGGTGTTCTCCGGCGAGGAGCTGGCCCACGCCGTGCGCAACTACGCCGACAAGGGCGGCGGCACCCGCTCGCTGGTGCCGTTCGGGCACGGCGACGGCGGTGGCGGCCCCACCCGCGAGATGATGGAGAAGGCCCGGCGGCTGCGGGATCTCGAAGGCTCGCCGCGGGTGGTCGTCCAGGATCCCAACACCTTCTTCCGCGAGGCGCAGGCCGAGTACGCCGACGCGCCGGTGTGGTCGGGTGAGCTGTACCTGGAGCTGCACCGGGCCACGTACACCAGCCAGCACCGCACCAAGTCCGGCAACCGCCGTAGCGAGCACTTGTTGCGCGAGGCCGAGCTGTGGGCCGCGACCGCCGCCTTGCGGGTCGGATTCCGTTATCCCTACGAAGAGTTGGACCGGTTGTGGAAGACGGTGCTGCTGCACCAGTTCCACGACATCCTGCCCGGCAGCTCGATCGCCTGGGTGCACCGCGAGGCCGAGGCGACGTACGCACGCGTCTCGGACGAGCTGCACGCCATCATCGCCGATGCCGCGGTGGCGCTGGCCGGCCCCTCGCACGATGTGCCGTGGGTGCTCAACGCCGGTCCTCGTCAGCGTACGGAAGTCATCGCGCTGCCGAAGGAATTGGCCTCCGGTGGGCAGGAACTGTCGGACGGCACGGTGGCCGTGCTGGTGGACGCTCCGGGCTCCGGCGCGGGTCCGCTCGTCGCCGCCGCCGGGCAGTCGGACGTGGTGGTCGGCGATCGGTTGCTGGACAACGGTTTGGTGCGGGTCGAGTTCGACGACGACGGCCTGTTCTGCTCCGTCTACGACCTGGTCCACGACCGCGAGGTGTTGGCCCCTGGCGCGCGTGGCAACCTGCTTCGACTGCACACCGATCTCCCGAACCACTGGGACGCCTGGGACATCGACAAGCACTACCGTCACCAGTACGTGGATCTCACCGAGGCCTCGGCCATCACCGTGGTCGAACGCGGGCCGTTGGTCGGTGCGCTGCGGGTCGAACGCCGCTTCGGGTCCTCCACGCTGGCGCAGACCATCCGGCTGCGGGCCGGCTCGCCGCGGATCGACATCGAGACCGAGATCGACTGGCACGAGCGGGAGAAGATCATCAAGGTCGCCTTCCCACTGGACGTGCACGCCGACCGGTCGGCCGCGGAGATCCAGTTCGGCCACGTCTTCCGGCCCACCCACACCAACACCAGCTGGGAGGCCGCCCGGTTCGAGGTCTTCGGCCACCGCTGGGTGCACGTCGCCGAGCCCGACTACGGCGTCGCCGTGCTCAACGACTCCACCTACGGCCATGACGTCGGCCGCACCGCCCGCGAGGACGGCGGCACCACCACGACCGTGCGGCTCAGCCTGGTCCGCGCGCCTCGCAGCCCCGATCCGCAGGCTGATCAGGGCCTGCACCGGATGACCTACTCCCTGCTGCCCGGGGCCACCGTCGCCGACGCCGTTGAGGGCGGCTACGCCCTCAACCTGCCGCTGCGGGTGGTGCCCGGCGGCGAGCAGGCGTCCACGCCGTTGGTGACACTCGACGGACGCAAGGCCGCCGTGGAGTCGGTCAAACTGGCCGACGACCAGTCCGGTGACGTCGTCGTGCGGCTCTACGAGTCGCTCGGCGGCCGGGCGGAGACCGTCCTGCGCCCCGGTTTCGCCGTCGCCCGTGCCCAGGTCGTCGACCTGTTGGAGCGCCCGCTGGGCCAGGACCTGCGACCGGAGCCGGACGGCGCCGTACGCCTGCGGCTGCGGCCGTTCCAGGTCCTGTCCCTTCGTCTCACGCCGGCCTGACGCAACGGTTGGGCATCGGCGCGCGAAGAGGGCTGCTGGACGTGGGGTGTGAGCGCTAACGTGCCGAGGTGCTCGTGGACCCGGTTGCCGTGGAATGGACGTCGCGAATCGCCGCGGACATGAGCGCCAGACTTCCCGAACTCGCCGCGAGCATGGTCCATCACTACGAGCGCGAGGTGCCGCGGCTGGTCCGGGATGACGAGCAGATGGTCGGGCTGCTGGCCGCGAGCGTGCTGGAGAACGTGCAGACGGCCGTGCACCTGTTCCAGCACAACATGGATCCGGCCAACGTGGAGGCGCCGGCGGCCGCGCTGGAGTACGCGCGCCGGCTCGCGCAGCGCGGCACCCCGGTCGTCGACCTGGTCCGGGCGTACAACCTCGGGCAGACCCTGATGCTCGACCACGCGCTGGGGGAGGGGATCAAACACATAGACGACGCCGCGCTGCTGGGGACGATGATTCGTCACGTGATGACGGTGTCCGCGACCCTGATCGACCGGGTCATCCAGCAGGCGGTCACCGCCTATGAGGAGGAACGCAACCACTGGCAGCTCAACCGCAGCGCCATGCGCGCGGTGAAGGTCCGCGCCCTGCTCGACGACACTCAGACGAGCACGAGGGAGGCCGAGGCCGCGCTGGGGTACGAGCTGTCCGGCACGCACCTCGGGCTGGTCGGCTGGTGCCGTGACCGTGACTCGCCCGTCGGCCGGGACGTGCTCGACCAGCTGGGGCCGGTGGTGGACCGGCTGGCGGACCGGCTGCGGTGCGCGAGCGAGCCGCTGATGGTCGCCCACGACGAGAACACGGTGTGGGTGTGGCTGCCGATCGAGCACGACGGCCCGATCGAACCGGACGTGTTCGAGACCGCGACGGCCGGCGGCGGCGTCCGGATCGCGGTGGGCGAGCCCGGCGTCGGCCTGGACGGATTCCGACGCACCCATCAGCAGGCCCTCCGGATTCACGCGCTCGCGCTGGTGGCCAACGGCAGCGACGACGCGGTGCTTCGCTTCCGCACCATCGGCCCGATCGCATTGATGGCCGACGACCTGCCCGCCGCCCGGGTGTGGGTGGGGCAGACGCTGGGGCGGCTCGCGGTCGACGACGAGTCACACGGCCGGCTGCGCGAGACCCTGCTGGCGTTTCTGACCGCGGGATCCAGCTACACCGCGGCGGCCGCCGCGCTGACCTTGCACAAGAACTCGGTGCAGTACCGGGTGCGCAGGGCCGAGGAGCTACTGGGCCACCCCGTGACAGAGAACCGGTTCAACGTCGAGACCGCCCTCTCGCTGTGCCGGTGGCTGGGCCCGGCGGTGCTGACGGTGGGGTGAGGCGAGACGAGACGGACTCGGGTTCGATGACACAAGGTGGCGGCGCATCCTTGGGTTCCGGACACGAAGCCATTCGTGATCGTTTTGTCTACAGTTGGCGCATGGCCCCCGAGAACGGCGTGGAATACGCTTCCGATTCCGATCGGCGCGAATCGTCTCCCGTTTTCGTGTTGGTGAGATTGCGGCGTGGTGTGGTCGGTGAGTCCCAGCGGACGACTCACCTGGTGGACGTGACCGCCGTCGACCGCGGGTTCAGCTGGATCAAGGCCCTGTGCGGCGAGCGGATGGTCGTGGGAGAGACGGACCTGCTCACCGACCTGACCGGCATGCCCTGCGAATCGTGCCTGATTCGGGCCAGCGCCGGCACAACGCCCTCGCGGCCCGGCGGTGACCGCTTCGACGGCTTGCACAGCCTTTCCGCGTAATCGCCGGCCGAACACCCAGGTCAGCAGGGTGGTTGGTAGTCCATGCCCGGGAAGTAGCGGTCCCAGTCGGCGCGGCTGAGCGGCGGGGCGGCCGTCGCGCAGAGGCGGGCGGCGACGCGGTCCGGGTCGGTGTCCCACAGCCGTGCGGTGTGGTCCTGGCTGGCGCTGGCCAGGGTGTGGCCGTCGGGGCTGAACGCCACCGAGTACACGCGTTCGGCGTGTCCGCTGAGATCAGCGAGCTCGGTGGGGTGCGCGCGGTCGGAGACGTCCCACAGCCGCACCTGACCGTCGGCGCTCGCGGTGGCCAGCATGCTGCCGTTGAGCGCCACCGAGTAGACGGCGTCGGTGAACGCGAGTGGAGCGGTCTGGTCCGTGGGGTTGTCGAGATCCCAGAGCCGAACCGTGTGGTCCTGGCTGGCGCTGGCCAGGATGTGGCCGTCCGGGCTGAACGCCACCGACTTCACGGCGTCCGCGTGCCCTTCCAGGGTGGCGGAGGGTGCGGGGTGCGAGGGGTCGGCCATGTCCCACAGCCGGATCCGGCCGTCGTCCCCGGCGGCGGCGAGCCGGTGCCCGTCCGGGCTGAACGCGACCTCGTCGATGCCCGCGGCGACGTCCATCGACGCGATCGCCCGTGGCGATCCGGGTTGCGTCATGTCCCACACCAGCGCCACGCGGTCGCTGCCACCGGTGGCCATCAGCTTGCCGTCACGGCTGTAGGCGACGCTGTTCACCGCGTCGGTGAACCTGGTCAGCGGGTCGCCGAGCGGCGTGATGTGGGCCAGGTCGTGGACGTCCCAGAAGCGCACGGTGCGGTCGGCCGACGCGGACGCCAGCGTGCGGCCGTCGGGGGAGAACACCACGGAGTTCACCGGCCCAGAGTGTCCATTCAGGACGGTCGGCTCGTCCGGTCGGGCCGGATCTCCGATGCCGCGCACCAGGATCTCGCCGTCGTAGCCAGCGGTCGCCACTGTCTTGCCGTCGGGGGAGAACGCCGCGTGGTAGACGGCGTTGGTGTGCCCGCCGAGCTGCGTTCCCGTCACGTCCCAGAGCCGGACGGTCCGGTCGTCGGAGGTGGTGGCCAGGGTGCGGCCGTCGGTGCTGAACGCGACGCCGTACACCGCGGCGCTGTGCCCGGCCAGCGTGGCGAACCCGAACAGTCCGCCGTTGCCCACGGCCCACAGGCGAACCGTGCGATCGGCGCTCACGCTCGCGACGGTGCGGCTGTCGGGGGCGAAGACGACCGCCCGGATCTCGTCGCCCTGCGCGGCGGTGATGGAGGACGTCCGGACGACGTGGCCGGGATCGGTGACGTTCCACAGCCCCAGCGTGCGGTCAGCGCTCCCGCTGACCAGCATGTGCCCGTCAGGGCTGAACGCGACCGCCCCGACGCCGCCGGTGTGGCCGGCCAGCGGGGCGCCGTCGGCCACCGGATGGTGGGGATCAGTCAAGTCCCACAGCCGGATTGTGTGGTCGGCGCTCGCCGTCGCCAGCAGTTTTCCGTCCGGGCGCAGCGCCACCGCCAGCACCATGTCGTCGTGGGCCGGGATCGGATCGCCCAGCGGGGCGGGGTGGTGCGGGTCGCTGAGGTCCCAGACCCGTGCGGTGTGGTCGAAGCCGCCGGAGACCAACGTCCGCCCGTCGGCGGAGAACGCCACCGAGGTCACGTTCCCGCTGTGCCCCTTCAGGATGATGGGTCCGGTGGGGTGGGCGGGATCGGTGAGGTCCCAGATCCCCACGGTGCCGTCCCAGCTCGCGCTGGCCAGCACGTTGTGCCCGAAGGCGACCGCGTTCACGCCGGCGGTGTGCCCGATGAGGGCGGTGATCTGCTTGGGGTGATGGGAATCCCGCGTGTCCCAGAGCCGGATCGTGCGGTCCATGCTCGCGGTCGCCATCAGCTTGCCGTCGGCGGAGTAGGCCACCCCGCCGACCGCCGCGGTGTGGCCGGCCAGCTGTGTGGCGTACGGCGCGCCGAACGTGCTCAGCAGCGAGCTCAGCGCCTCCTGCGTGGGCGAGAGGCGGTACGCGGCCAGGGACAACTGGGCGGCGAGGGCCGGATTCGCCGCGCGCACCCCATCGGCCTCGACCGCGACCCGTTGGGACACAGCGATGTTGCGCTCCTGGCCGGCGTTGTGCTCGGAGCGGAACGCGTACACGGTCGCGGCGACGGCGACCACCAACAGCACCGACAGCACGGCCACGAGCTGCCGCAGCCGCAGGCGCTGCCGCCGCTCGCGGGTCCGCTCCTGTTCCTGAGCGGCGATGCTGGCGTCGAGGAACTGCCGCTCCCGCGCGTTGAGCGGATCGTTGGCGCGGCTGTCCCACTCGCGCGCCGACTCCAGCCGGCTGCCCCGGTAGAGCGCGCCGGGATCCCGGTCCAGCGACTCCCAGGTGTTGGCGGCCTCGGTGAGCTGCCGGTGCACGCGGCGGCCGTCGCGATCCTCGGCCAGCCAGCCGCACAACCGTGGCCAGGCCCGCAGCAGCGCCTCGTGGGTCAGCTCCACCGACTCCCGGTCGAGCATCACCAGCCGGGCCGCGGCGAGGCGTTCCAGCACCGCCGCCATGGCCGGGTCGCTGTCCAGCTCGTCCCGACCGACCCTCGCCTTGAGGTCGCCGACGCCGTCGCCGACCGCCGTCAGCCGCAGGAACAGCTGCCGCACCAGGAGCCGCTGCTCCGGATCGAACTCCGTGTACAGGTCCTCGGCCGTCTTGGCCAGCGCGCCGTCGATGCCGCCCGCCGCCTCGAAACCGCTCAGCGTCAACGTGTTGCCCCGTCTCCGCCGCCACGTCTCCAGCAGCGCGTGCGACAACAGGGGGAGCAGGCCCGCGTGCCCGCCGACCTGAGCCACCAGCGCCGCCAGCAGCGGACCCTCCACCCGCGTCCCGGCCAGCACCGCCGGTTCGACGATGGCCTCGCGCAGCTCCTCGGTGGTCATCGCGCCGACAGCCACCACCGCGTCCCGCAGATGGGCCAGCAGGTCGGGAGAATCCATGCAGTGGCCGTAGAAGTCGGCGCGGACGCCGAGCAGCAGCCGATGTGGTCCGGCCGGCTCGTCGGCCAGCGCCACCAGATGTGCGATGAACTCCGCCCGTTCGGCGGCGTCCGCGCAGCGGGTGAACACCTCTTCGAACTGGTCCACCACGATCAGCGTCTCGCCGCGTTCCGGCAGCCCGTCGAGCTCGGCCAGCGGGTGTTCCCCCGGCGTGAACAGCACCACCTGCCGGGACGGCCCCCGCCAGCGGGCGATCACCCCCGCCCTCAGCAGCGACGACTTGCCCGCGCCCGACGGTCCGAACACCGCCACCAGCCGATGCGCCGTCAGCCGCTCCAGCACTTCGTCGATCAGCCTTGTGCGGCCGAAGAACTTGCCCACATGCTCCGGCTGGAACGCGTTGAGCCCGATGTACGGCGACTCCCGGTCGTCCTCCTGAACCGAGGACGTCTCGTCGGCCAACTCCGCCGCGATCTCCCGCCAGCGCCGCTCCCAGGCCACCACGTCCCCGTCGCAGCCCCGCACGTAGGCCAGGGTCACCGGCAGGCTCGGCAGCTTCCGCCCCGACGCCGCCTCCGACAACGTCGCCGCCGAGTAGTGCACGCGCCGTCCGAGCTCCCGATACGCTGGACTGTTCGCCTTCACCCGCAGCGCCCGCAGGTCAGCCGCGAAGGCCGACAGCGATTCCTCTCCCGGTCGCAACGGCTGCTCGCGTCGAGGCACGCCTCACCCCCTGACGGAATTGTCCGCGTCGGGCGTGATCGTGTCCAGCGGTCGGATGATCCCCCTACCGTGCCCCGAGCCGAGTGGCGGCGACCGCGACGCGCGCCCCACCGTCGAGCCGACCGGACGGGAACAAGGCCGAGGCCTGGGCGAGGAATTCCTGGCGGAGCCGGTTGGTGTTTTCGCTGTCGAGCGTGGCCATGTCGTAGTAGCTCGGGACGGCGGATTCCCATACCTGTTCGGGAGTTCCGGTCAGCTCAAGCGTGATCTCCTGCCAGGAGACCGCGTCGAAACCAGCCGGCGCCAGCAGTTCGTCCAGGCCGGCCCGGTTCCGCGTGCGGCGGTCACCCATACGCGGGACACGCCGCTCCGGCGGCACGGCGGCGAAGATCGGTCGGGCCAGCGACAGGAAGAGGTCGAAGCCGCTGCCTGGTGCGGGACCGGCCCCCACCGCGACCGCGAATCGGCCCCCGGGCTTCAACACCCGGGCCGTCTCGGCAATGACCCGCTCGACGTCGGACATGAGCATCAACGCCATGTGGGACACCACCGCGTCGAACGAGTCGTCGGCGAACGGGAGCCGCTGCGCGCGTCCCAGACGGAGGTCGGCGTCACGCAGCTCGGGCCGTTTGCGGGCCAGGGCCAGTTCCCCCTCCGACAGATCGATTCCGGCGAGCCCGTCCGCGCCGTTGCCGGCCAGCACCGCCAGCAGCGTGCCGTCGGCGCAGCCGAGATCGAGCACGTGTTGTGCACCGGTCACGTGATCGGCCAGGAACTGGTAACTCGTCCGTCCGTCAGACATACGAGTCGCGAGGGCGCTGCTCGCCATCGATCCGGGTGTCCGGTCGTGATAGGCGCGCAGGAAGTTCTCGCTCGCGGGAGTTTCCTCTGTCGCGGTCATCTGGCCAAGGTAGTGGTTTGTGGCGTTGTCGCGGGGCGGTTCGGGGTTGCGGGCCGGTGGGGAGGTTGGCTAGGTCGCTCGGTTTGGCGATCCGGATTGGATTGACGAAGTGGCTCCGGGTGGATTTTGCGCGGAGCCTCTGGGCGATGGCGTATCGAGGCGTCATCGGGCAGGCTCCGCCTGCCTCGATTCGCGGATCAGCGTATGCCATCGCCCCCCTCCGCGCAAAATCCACCCTCCGATTCGAGTTCTTGTGGGTTCTTGAGTGGGCTGGGCTGGTTTCGCTGTGGAGTGGTCAAAGAACAGGTGGGGCGGGTGGTCAGTATTGGTGGGGGTGGGTGGTGTAGTGGCGGCCCAGTGGGGTGACCCAGTGGAGGGTGTTGTCTGTATCCAGGGTGACTGTGTGGTTGCCGTGTTTGAGGTGGTGGTGATGGGCGCAGTAGCCCTTGAGCTGAGTGGCAGCGGTCTTTCCTGTGGGCCAGGGGGTGGTGTGGTCGAGTTCTTGGATGGGGGTGGTGCAGCCGGGGGCGGAGCAGACTCCACCTGCGTTGAGTTCGGCGAATTCCTTGATGCGGGTGGTGGGGCGGTAGGTGTCGGTGCTCAGTTCGGAGGCCCGCCGGTACTGGTCGAGGAGCAGGCCGCGCCAGGGGGCGTGCATGGCCAGTTCGCGGGCGGAGTCGGCGGCGATGGGGCCGTAGCCGTCCAGGAGACCGGGGTCCTCGGTCAGGCCCATCAGGGTCTCCAGCGAGATGGTGACGTGGACCTTGACCTTGCGGTCCACCCCGTAGCCCAGGAAGCGGTCCAGGAAGGCGTCGGCCCGTTTCTGGTCGGTGGTGCGGTCGTCCTTGACCAGGGCCCGCGCATCCTGAGTCAGCACGTCGTACGCCTCGCGGGCATCCAAGGCGGTCAGGGTGATCCGCAGCTGGGCCATGCCGTCCGGAAGGGGCGTGAACTCGACCCGACGGTCCTGCTTGGCCTTCAGACGACGCTGGTCGTACCCGGTCGGATCGACCTTCGCGACCAGCGCGGTGGTGCGCCGGGCCAGTTGGGTACGGGTCAGCTTCGGGGCGACCTCGACCAGTTCGTCTTCGACGTTGGCGATCATGGCCGGGTTGGGCAGGTTGACGATCCGCTCGTCCACGGTCTCCAGCCTGCGCAGGTCCAGCTCTCCTCGCCGTAGCAGTTCCGACAGTCGGGGCAACCGGTCCAACACCTCGCTGCACCGCTTCTGCCGGACTACCGACTGCTCCGGCTCATGCACCGCCATCGCCATCTCAGCCGTGTCCTCCACATCCCGCAGAATCGACAACTGCACATGATCAGCGAAGGCTTTGATCTTCCGCGCCAGAACGAATGCGGTCACCTGTTGATCGGCGGTCAGAGCGTTGAGGTCCACACCCATGAGCAGATCCAGCAGGGCCCCATAAGGCTCTCTACTCTCCAACTCTCGGGTGAGTTCTTCCATGCCTCCAGAATACGCCGATCAAAGATCGAACTCGAATCCCTAACGGGTGAATTCGCTCCCATGCTCATTTGGCAACCCTAACCTGCCAAGTCACCCCGCAAACCCAACAACCGTCCACTCTCAGCTTGAGGGTGGATTTTGCGTGGAGGGGGGCGATGGCGTACGCTCGTCCGCGAATCGAGGCAGGCGCAGCCTGCCTGATGATTGCCTCGATTGCCATCGCCCAGAGGCTCCACGCAAAATCCACCCGGGGATAACCCAAAAATCCACCCCAGAACCATCACCAGCGAACACCGCCAACCCAACACCCCTCAAAACGCACAACCACACAGCCAAACCAACCGCATACCCTGAGTAACACCGAAAATACCCCCAACGGGTACCCCGCCACCCGGCACCGACCGACACCAACGCCACGACGACGGCCTCCCGTCTCTGATCGTGTTCGCACCGGCCAGACGGCGGTCGTATTGTTGGCTCGTGCATCCACGGTATATCCCGATGACGGCCGCGTGACCGCGCCGACCCGCGCCGCGCGGACCGCGATCCTGACGGTCGACGACGATCCCGGAGTGTCCCGGGCGGTCGCCCGAGACCTACGTCGCCGCTACGGCGACCAGCACCGCATCATCCGTGCCGAGTCGGGGGCGCAGGCCCTGGACACGTTGCGGGAGATGAAGCTGCGTGGCGAGCTGGTGGCGGTGGTGGTGGCCGACTACCGGATGCCGGACATGAACGGCATCGAGTTCCTCGAACAGGCGATGGACCTCTACCCGTCGGCCCGCCGGGTGCTGCTGACCGCCTACGCCGACACCGGGGCGGCCATCGACGCGATCAACCTGGTGGATCTGGACCACTATCTGCTCAAGCCGTGGGACCCGCCGGAGGAGAAGCTGTACCCGGTGGTGGATTCGCTGCTCGACGCCTGGGCGGCCACCGACCACAGGCGGGTGCCGGAGACCAAGGTGGTGGGCCACCAGTGGTCGGCCCGCTCCTCGGAGGTGCGCGAGTTCCTGGCCCGCAACCAGGTGCCCTACCGCTGGTACCAGGTCGACGAGCCGGAGGGTGAGCGGCTGCTGGCCGCGGCCGGGGCGGACGGGCGGACCCTGCCGGTGGTGGTCACCGCCGACGGCGAGGCCCTGATCGCGCCGTCCGACGCGGCGCTGGCCGACCGGGTGGGTCTGAGCACGAAGCCGTCGGAGCGGTTCTATGACCTGGCCATCATCGGCGGCGGACCGGCCGGTCTCGGCGCGGCGGTCTACGGCGCCTCCGAGGGGCTGCGGACCGTGCTCATCGAGCGCACGGCCACCGGTGGCCAGGCCGGCCAGAGCTCGCGGATCGAGAACTACCTGGGCTTCCCGGACGGCGTGTCCGGCGCGCAGCTGGCCGACCGGGCCCGGCGGCAGGCCACCCGGTTCGGGGCGGAGCTGATCACCACCCGGGACGTGGTCGGCGTGGAGGTCAACGGCTCGGCCCGCACGGTGCGCTTCGCCGACGGCGAGGCCATCGACGCGCACGCGGTCATCCTGGCCACCGGCGTGTCGTACCGGCAGCTCGTCGCGCCCGGCCTGGACGAGTTCACCGGCCGCGGCGTGTACTACGGCTCCGCCCTGACCGAGGCCACCAACTGCTCCGAGCAGGACATCTACATCGTCGGCGGGGCCAACTCGGCCGGCCAGGCCGCGGTGTACCTGGCCCGCACGGCCCGGTCGGTGACGATCGTGGTGCGGGCCGGCTCGCTGACCGACTCCATGTCGCACTACCTGATCCAGCAGATCGCCGCGATCCCCAACATCTCGGTGCTGACCTGCACCGAGGTCGTTGAGGCGCACGGCGGCGAGCACCTGGAGAAGATCTCCCTGCGGCACAACGGCAGCGGCGAGGTGCACACCGTGGACGCGTCGTTCCTGTTCGCGTTCATCGGCGCGGCGCCCCGCACCGACTGGCTGGACGGCGTGGTGGCCCGCGACGACCGCGGTTTCGTCATCGCCGGCCCGGATCTGGATGTCGAGAAGGCGCTGCGGGACTGGCCGCTGGACCGGCCGCCGTACCACCTGGAGACCAACGTGCCCGGCGTGTTCGTCGCCGGCGATGTGCGCTGCGACTCGGGCAAACGGGTCGCCTCCGCCGTAGGCGAGGGAGCCATGGCGGTCATGCTGGTGCACCGTTATCTGGAGCGCACATGAGCCATCTGCCGTGCGACATCGCTGAGCTGCGCACACTGTTCCTGTTCGAGAAGCTCGACGAACAGCAGCTGGACTGGCTGTGCGAGCACGGGCACATCGAGCACTTCGAGCCCGGCCCGGTCTATCACGAGGGCGATCCGGCGACCTGCTTCTACGTGCTGATCGAGGGCGGCCTGGCGCTGTCGCGGAAGGTCGGCGCCGAGGATGTGGAGATCACCCGGACCACCTCCCGGGGGGTGTACGCCGGCGCGTGGCGGGCGTTCCTGGGCGACCGGGTGCCGCAGAACTACGACGGTTCGATGCGGGTCACCGAGCCGTCCCGGTTCTACGTGCTCGACGCCGCGCTGTTCGAGCAGCTGATGCGGGACTGGTTCCCGATGGCGCTGCACATGCTGGAGGGCCTGTTCTTCGGCATGCAGAACACCCAGCAGGCGGTCGGGCAGCGGGAACGGCTGCTGGCCCTGGGTTCGCTGTCGGCCGGGCTGACCCACGAGCTGAACAACCCGGCCGCCGCGGCCGTGCGGGCCACCTCCGCGCTGCGCGAGCGGGTCGCCGGCATGCGACACAAGCTGGGCATGATCGCCGCCGGTCCGTACGACCGGACGGCGCTGGAGAAGCTGATCAAGCTCCAGGAGCAGGCCGTCGAGCACGTGGCCAAGGCCAAGCCGCTCAGCCCGCTGGAGGCCGCCGACCGGGAGGACGAGCTGGCCGACTGGTTCGACGAGCACGACATCGCCGGCGGCTGGGACCTGGCGCCGACCTACGTGCAGGCCGGGCTGGACGTGGAGTGGCTGGACTCGGTGGCCGGCAGCGTGGACGCCTCCATCCTGGAAGGCGCGCTGCGCTGGCTGAACTACACCATCGACACCGAGCTGCTGATGTCCGAGATCGAGGACTCCACCACCCGGGTGTCCACCCTGGTCACCGCGGCCAAGCAGTACTCGCAGCTGGACCGCGCGCCGTTCCGTCCGGTGGACGTGCACGAGCTGCTGGACAGCACGCTGCTGATGCTCAGCCGCAAGATCGGCGACGGGGTCACCGTGGTCAAGGAGTACGACCACAGCCTGCCCCAGGTGCCGGTGTACGCGGCCGAGCTGAACCAGGTGTGGACCAACCTGATCGACAACGCCATCGCCGCGATGGACGGCGTCGGCACGCTGACCGTGCGCACCGCCCGCGACGAGGACCGGTTGCTGGTGGAGATCGGCGACACCGGTCCCGGGGTGCCGGCGGAGATCAGGAGCCGTATCTTCGAACCGTTCTTCACCACCAAGCCGGTGGGCTCGGGCACCGGGCTGGGCCTGGACATCTCCTGGCGCATCGTGGTCAACAAGCACCACGGGGACCTGTCCGTCGAGTCGGTGCCCGGCGACACCCGGTTCCAGGTGCGCATCCCGCTCACCACCCAGGAGGCAACCCCATGACCGTTCCCGGGATCGACCCGTCCGTGCCGCCGAGCGGGACCGGCTGCGTCGAGTGCGACGCCGCCGGCGGCTGGTGGGTGCACCTGCGCCGGTGCGCGCAGTGCGGCCACATCGGCTGCTGCGACTCGTCCCCGGCCCAGCACGCCAGCGCCCACGCCGCCGCCACCGGGCACCCGTTCATCCGCAGCTTCGAACCGGGCGAGGACTGGTTCTGGAACTACGAGACCGAGCAGGCATACGAGGGGCCGGCGCTGGCCGACCCGCAGCACCACCCGGTGGACGCCGCCATCCCGGGCCCGGCCGACCGGGTGCCCGCCGACTGGCGCAGCCACGTGCACTGACCTCTCGCCATGGCTTCGGTCGCGGACTGGCAGAGCTTCGCGGTGATGACCGGTGGCGCCAGCGGCGCGCTCACTGGTCTGCTGTTCGTCGCGGTGTCCCTGAACGCCAACCGGATCGCCCGACATCGGGCCCTACGGGCCAGCGCCGGGCAGACTCTGGTGCTGTTCCTGGTGCCGCTGATCATGGCCACCGTGCTGCTCGTCCCTGGCCAGCCCGAGTGGGCGCTGGGCGCGGAGCTCATCGCCGTGGGGCTGGGCGCGGCGGTGAGCCTGCTGAACATCGGGCGGCGGAGGCGCGAGCCGGCCGAGGACAAGTGGCTGGTCAGTGTCTTCGATCGCCGTGACACCAATGTGATCGTCATGCTGCTGGTCGTGGCCAGCGGCGCTGTCCTGATCGCGGGGGCGAGCGCCGGGCTGTACCTGCTGGTGCCGGCCGCCCTCGTCGCGTTCCTCAGCGGTGTGGTGAACGCCTGGAACTTCCTGCTCCCGCCACCCGGTGAGCACACCGACCAGCCGCCGGGTCCCTGACCTGGTTCTTGTCGGCCGCCGCCCGGAGCGCTACCGTTTGGAAGCAAACGAGTAGCGGAGGGCGTCATGGGCGACTTCGGTGATCGTGTGCTGGTCGACGTGGATCTCGCCGACCTGGACCTGTTCGAGCGGCACGCCGCGTGGCCGGTGTTCGAACGACTGCGCCGGGACGCGCCGGTGCACTGGAATCCCGAGCCGGCGCCCAACTCCGGCTTCTGGTCGGTGACCCGGCACGCCGACATCGTCGCCGTGGACCGGGACACCGAGACGTTCACCTCGACCAAGTTCGTGAACCTGGAAGAGGTCGACGACGACCAGATCCGGATCCGTCGGTCGATGCTGGAGTCCGACGGCGTCCGGCATCGGGCCCTGCGCAAGCTGCTGCTGCGCGAGTTCGGCGGCCCGGCCCTGCGCCGGTTCGAGGACTTCCTGCGCGACCTGACCGCCGTCACCGTGGATGCCGCGCTGCGCAAGGGGGAGTTCGACTTCGTCAGCGAAGTCAGCGCCGACTTCCCGATCCAGGTGCTGGCCCGGCTGCTCGACGTGCCCGAGGGGGACACCGGGCAGTTGATCAGGTGGGTCAACCAGATCATCGGCAACACCGACCCCGAGTACACCGACGTGCTGCTGTCCGACGCGGCGAGCGAGCACTACAAGAACGTGCCGTTCCGCTCGCCGGCCTCGCTGGAGGTCTTCGAGTATGGTCGGGCGCTGGCCCGGCAGCGGCGCGGCGGCGACGGCGAGGACCTGGTCAGCAAGCTGGTCAACCGGGTGCCGGTCGACGGCGAGCCGTTGTCCGCCAGGGAGTTCGACAACTACTTCCTGCTGTTGGTGGTGGCCGGCAACGAAACCACCCGGCACACCATCAGCCACGGCATGCACGCCCTGCTGCACCATCCCGACCAACTCCGCCTGCTGCAACAGGATCCGTCGCTGATCCCCAACGCCGTCGAGGAGATCCTGCGGTGGGCCAGCCCGATCTACCACTTCCGCCGCACCGCCACCCGTGACGTCGAACTCGGCGGCCAGCACATCCGATCCGGCGACAAGGTGGTCATGTGGTTCGCCTCGGGCAACCGCGACGAGACCGTGTTCGACGACCCCGACCGGTTCGACGTCACCCGCACGACCAACCCGCACCTGACGTTCGGCAAGAACAGTCCGCACTTCTGCCTCGGGGCCAACCTGGCCCGCTTGGAGGTCCGACTGATGTTCGAGACCCTGTTGCCCCGCCTGAAAAACGTCGAGCCGGCCGGCGAGGTGACGCGCGTGCGCAGCAACTTCGTCAACGGTATCAAGCAGTTCCCGATCCGCGTCCGCGCCAACTGACGTGCGGGCGTTATGTGTGTTGCACGACGCCATGTCCAGCCCCGGTCTGGTCGGCGACGCGCTGCGTGAGCAGGGCTGGCGGGTCGATGAGATCACTGTTGTCCCGGCTTCCTCGCACCACGAACCGAATGTGGCGATGTCGTTCCCGGACAGCGCGGACTACGACCTGCTGGTCCCGGTCGGCGCGCCGTGGAGCGCCTACGACGACCAGCGGATCGGGCGCTGGCTCGCGCCGGAACTGCGCTGGCTGGCCGACGCGGTCGCGCGCGGCGGCGCGGTGCTGGGCATCTGTTTCGGCGCTCAGGCGTTGGCCCGCGCGCTGGGCGGCGGTGTGCGGCGGGCCGAGACGCCGGAGATCGGCTGGGTGCCGGTGGACTCGGACGTGCCGGAAGTGGTGCCGGCCGGGCCGTGGTTCCAGTGGCACTTCGACAGATTCGCACCACCGCCGGGCGCGGTGGAGATCGCCCGCAACTCGGCCGCGTCCCAGGCGTACCGGATCGGACGGTGCCTCGGTGTGCAGTTCCATCCGGAGGCGACGGCCGAGGGCATCGAGGTGTGGGTGGACAACGGCGGCGCGGCCCACGCGCGGGCGTTGGGCATCGAGCCGGCCGACCTGCTGGCGCAGGCGCGGCTGCTGGCCGCGGAGGCACGGGAGCGGGCCCGGGCGCTGGTTTCCGGCTATCTGACGACGATCCACTGTTGCGGTCAGAACGTTTGACCCCGTACGATCCAGCGATCTCCTGGGGGACCGACTTGGGAGGAGTCTCATGGCTGGCACGGAATCCGGCGTGGACGGCAAGCGCCTCGGCGGTTCACTGAATCTGCTCGACGCCACCGCCCAGTCGGTCGGCGTGATCGGACCGGTCTTCTCCATTGCGTTCCTGGTGCCGCTGCTGGTCGGGCTGAACGCCTCCGGCAGCGGCGCGGGCACGGCGGCCCCGCTGTCGGTGGTGATCTCGGCCGTCGGCGTGCTGGGACTGGGCTGGATTGTCGCGGAGTACGCCCGGCGCATCCACGCCGCCGGCTCGCTCTACGACTACGTCACCGACGGCCTCGGGGCCCGGGCCGGCGGCGCGGCCGGATTGCTGTACTACGCCGGGATTCTTGCCCTGGGCTCGGGCATTCTGGTGATGATCGGCGGCACCGTGCACGACACCCTGCAGAGCGAGTTCGGCATCACGCCGCTGCCCGAGGTGGTCTGGGACCTGATCCTGTTGGCGGGCCTGGCCGTCGTGCTCTACCTCGGCGTCGCGCTGTCCACCCGGGCCCAGCTGGCGCTGGCCCTGGTCTCGTTCACCGTGGTGCTGGCGTTCATGATCTTCGTGATCGTCCAGGTCGGCCCCGGCAACCAGGTCGCGGCCGCGTTCAGCCCGAGCGGATCACCGCAGGGCCTGGGCGGTGTGTTCTTCGGCGTGCTCTACGGAGTGCTGCTGTTCACCGGTTTCGAGGCCGCGGCCAACCTGGGGGAGGAGACCGCGCACCCCAAGCGGGACATCCCGCGTGCGGTGCTGATCTCCGTGCTCACGGTGGCCGGCTTCTACGTTATCGGCTCCTATGCGCAGGTCGCCGGCTTCCACTTCGACCTGGACGCGGTCGGCAAGAACGCCGGCGCGCCGCTGTTCGGCCTGGCCGGACCGGTGTCCGACGGCGGTTTCGGCTCCACGGCGGTGCGCCGGGTGTTGGAGCTGGTGGTGGTGTTCGACATGCTGGCCGTGCTGATCGGCTGCTCGGTGTCGGCCTCCCGCGGCCTGTTCGCGATGGCCCGTGACCACCGGCTGCCGCATGTGCTGTCCCGGGTGTCCCGGCGCGGCGGTCCGCTGGCGGCCAGCCTCGTCGTGCTCGGGATCGGGTTGGCCACCATCCTCGTCACGGCGCTGTGGCCCGACCTGTTCGCCCAGTCCGGCATGCCCCACTACGCCGCTATCTTCAGTTGGGGCAGCACGTTCGGCGGCTTCGCGCTGTCCGTGATCTACCTGCTGATGTCGGTCGGCGCCATTCGCGGCCTGCGTGATCACCGCAAGCCGTGGGCGGTCTACCTCGCCTGCACGGTAGGTGTGCTGGTCACCGCCGCCGCGATCTTCGGCTCCGTCTACCACGTCGCCGCGCCGACCATCTACGCGCCGTACGCGGCGATCGGCGTGTTCGTCGTCGGCCTCGTCGTCTCCGCCGTGCGCCGCCCCGCGTCCGTGCCGGTGGCCGACTCATGACGCCGCGAATGTTGTTGATCCTCAGCGAGAACTGGACCATGGCCGACGGCCGTGACCTGCCCACGCTGGTCCGCTGGGCCCGTGAGGCCGAGGACGCCGGCTTCGATGCCGTCATGATCAGCGAACACGTCGTGCTCGGCCCGGACGCCGGCGCCGACGGCCTGATGACCAATCCCCGCGAGTACGCCCTGCCCGGCAACCAGGACCCGGCCACGCCTTGGCCCAGTTCCCTGATGTTGTTGTCCGCCATCGCTTCCGTGACCACCCGGATCCGCCTGGTCGCTGGCGCCGTGCTCGCCCCGCTGCGCCACCCGCTGCTGCTGGCCCGCGAACTCGGCACCCTCGACCTGCTGTCCGAGGGCCGCCTGGTCGTGCAGCCCACCGTCAGCTGGAGCCGTGACGAATACGCCGCGCTGGGCGTGCCCTTCGCACAACGCGGTCGCATCCTCGACGAGCAGCTGGCCGTCCTCGCCTTGCTGTGGCGGCAAACCCCCGTCTCCCACAGCGGGGAGTTCTTCTCCTTCAAGGACGTCTATTTCGAGCCGAAGGCCTTCGGTCCCGACGGCCCCCGAATGTGGTTCGGCGGCCAGCACATGCACCCCCGCCTGGCCGCCCGGATCCGCGACCATGGCCACGGCTTTCATCCCCTTGGCACGCCCACTCCCGCCGACCTCGCCACCCTGTCGACCGTCTTGGCCGGCGCCGGCCGCGACCTCGCCGACCTCGAACTGATCGGCGGCCTCCGGGCCACCTTTCCCGACGCCACGTCGCCGGCCGACCTCGGGGAGGCCATGGCTGACCTCCCCGACCAACTCGCCGCCGGCTACACGACGTTCTGTGTCAAGCCCGGCCAGTTCATCGACGATCCGGCCGGTGTGGGCCCGTTCTGCCGCGAGGTGATCCGCCGGGCGGAAGCCCTCGCCTAGGAGCTCACGTGGGCCGCCTGCCAGCACGCGGTCTGGCCGTGGCAGGCGGTCATCGCCTGGAGATCCTTGTGCAGCGCGGCCAGGGTGGCGGCCGGCAGCTGTTTCACGGTGTTGTGCAGCTCGGACGGGTCGGTTCGCCGGTCGTAGTACTCCTTCCCGCCATCGCTGTACTCGACGTAGGTGTAGGTGGCGGTGCGCAGCGCCTCATAGGTGGTCGGGTTCCCGCTGTTGGCGGCGGGAAAGTCCGGGTCGGACGGGTCCGTGTCCGGCCCATGGTGCTCGATCAGCCCGGCGGTGCGCCAGCCGGTGGGATTGTTGTTCGCCAGCAGCGGCTTCAGCGTGTGCCCGTCGACATCAGTGGGGGTGTTCGCGCCGGCGAGATCGGCGAAGGTCGGCCGCAGGTCGATGTTCTCCACCGGCGCGCCGACGGTGCGGCCGGCCGGCACCCCGGGCCCGGACACCACCAGTGGCACGTTGACGTCGGTGTCGAACGCCGTCATCTTGCCGGGGTTCAGTCGGTATTCGCCCATGTGGTAACCGTTGTCGGAGCTGAACACAACATCGGTGTCACCGGCGACGCCGGCCGTGGAAAGGGTGTGCTCGATGGAGGCGAGCATCCGGTCGACGGCCTGAACCGCCTGCACCCGCTTGCGGAAGTCGGCGTTGATGTTCTGCTGCTCCTGCGCGGTCAGCGGCGCGCGACCGGCCAGCCAGGCCGGCGGATCGCTGGGCAGGGTGTCATAGGCGGGGCCCTGCGGGGCCTTGAGCCCGGGGAACGAGTTGGCGTCGGCCGGCGCCGGCGTGTACGGCGCGTGCGGCGCGAAGGTCGCCACCTCCAGGAAGAACGGCGAGTGCGCGGACGCGGACGAGTTGATGAAGTCCGAGGCCTTGCCGCTCAACACATCGGTGAGGTAGTCCTTCGGCTGGCTGCCGTAGTGCACCACCTTGTGGTTCTCGTTCAGGTTGTAGTTGAACTCGGGATAGCCGTTGCCGGCGACATCCCACTCCGACCAGCCCGGCGGCACATAGTTCGCCTGACCGTCCAGAGTGGACGCCGGCTGGTATCCGTTGAGGTACTTGCCCATCATGCCGGTGCGATAGCCGGCCGCCTGCAACGAGGTGGCGACGGTGTCCTTCTCCTCGCCCCGGGCGTGGAACGTGCCGAACCCGCCGTCGCTGCCGCCGTTGGTGTAGATCCCGGTGTCGTGCGGGAACTTCCCGGAGAACACCGAGGAGCGGGACGGGCAGCACAGCGAGTCGGTCACGGTGTAGTTGCTGAAGGACGTGCCGGCCTTGGCCAGCGCCTGCACGTGCGGCATGTACTGGACGAGGTTGGTGGCCAGGTCGTCGGTCAGCACGAACACGATGTTCGGTTTGGCCGGCGCGGCGCTGGAGGCCGCCTGCGCCCCGGGCAGCGCGCAGGCGGTGGTGCCCAGCGCCAGCGCGATCGCGGCGACCGCCCAGCGGCGGCGGTTCTTTCCGTTCACGGTCATGAGCGGAACGTAACGAGCCAGTCTGAAGCGCAGCTGATGATCGTCACGCGTGCCAACCGGTCGGCGCAGGTGGCGACGATTGCCGCAGCCAATACCGCTGAGTCAGGACTGGACGAGCGTGAAGTAGCCGAGGCAGCCCAGGCCGGCGAGCACGCAGTAGACGGCGAACGGGGTCAGGGTGCGGGTTTCGAAGTAGCGGACCAGGAAACGCACCGAGAGGTAGGCGCCGACGCCGGCGACGAGGCTGCCGACGATGGTGGGGCCGATGGCGCTGTGCATCTCGGGCCGAGCCAGCTCGGGCAGCTTGAGCAGGCCGGCGCCGGCGATGGCCGGGGTGGCCAGCAGGAACGCGAAGCGGGCGGCGTCCTCGTGGCGCAGGCCGCGCAGCAGGCCGCCGGCCATGGTGGCGCCGGAGCGGCTGATTCCGGGCAGCAGAGCCAATATCTGGCACGCGCCGATGCCCACGGCCTCCCACACGCCCAGTCGCGACAGGCGGGCGTCGCTGGCGACCTCCGTGGAGACCGCGGCCATGACCGTCGTCGCCTCCGGGTCGGCATGCTGTCGCCGGTAAAGGCGTTCCACGACAAGGAGAACAACGCCGTTGAGGAGGAGGAACGCCGCCGCCGGCACGGGTTTGCCCAGGTACTGGCGCATGACGCTGTCCAGTGCGATGCCGGCGATGCCGACCGGGACGGTGGCGGCGACCAGGAGCCAGGCCAGGCGCTGGTCGGGGGTGGCGATCCGGCGGTCGCGGATGGAGGTGAGCAGCCCGCCGACGATGCGGACCCAGTCCCGCCAGAAGAAGATCACCAGCGCGGCCGCGGTGGCCACGTGCATGGCCACCAATGTGTCCAGGTAGGCCGAGCCCTTGGTCGACATGTCCAGGTCGGCGGCCCACTGGCCGCCGAGCAGGGCCGGCAGCAGCACCGAGTGGCCCAGGCTGGACACCGGGAACAGCTCGCTGACGCCCTGTAGCAGGCCGACGACGATCATCTCGGGATAGGTGGGTGCGGACATCGCGCTCGCCTTCGCTCGGGTAACTACTACAACACTGTAGTAGATCCTGGGCAGGCCTCTACAGCGGTGTAGTATCCCGATCGGAGTTAAGTAAGCCTTACCGAAGGAGTGTGCCGCTGTGGGGCTGGACGGGCTGCCCAATCTGGTCATCGGCCTGCGCGAGGGGCTGGAGATCGGCCTGGTCGTGAGCATCCTGCTGGCCGCGGTGCGCCGGGCCGGCCAGGGGCGCGGCACCGGACCGGTGTGGCTGGGCGTGCTGTCGGCGGCCCTGCTGTCCCTGGGTTTCGGCGCGGTGCTGGCGTTCTCCCGGGCCGAGCTGTCGATCACGGCCCAGGCGGTGTTCGGCGGCCTGCTGAGCCTGGTCGCGGTGGCACTCGTGACGTGGATGATCTTCTGGATGCGGCGCACCGCGCGGACCCTGTCCGGCGAGCTGAAGGAGAAGATCGGCCAGGCGGCGGCGGTCGGGACCGGCGCGTTGGTGGCGACGGCGTTCCTGGCGGTGGCCCGGGAGGGCCTGGAGACGGCGCTGTTCCTGTGGACGACGATCCAGGCGTCAGGTGACACGGTCGCGCCGATGATCGGGGCGGCGGTCGGGCTGGGCGTGTCGTTCCTGCTGTGCTGGCTGATGGTGCGGGCCAGTGTCCGGGTGAACCTCGGGGTGTTCT
This sequence comes from Kutzneria sp. CA-103260, assembly GCF_018263855.1. Lineage (GTDB taxonomy): Bacteria > Actinomycetota > Actinomycetes > Mycobacteriales > Pseudonocardiaceae > Kutzneria. Next base: position 1,723,560 of record NZ_CP073318.1, read on the forward strand.
TCTCCCGCACGGCGGTGCTGCTGATCGTGATCGCCGCCGGTGTGCTGTCCTACGGCGTCGGCGAGCTCCAGACGGCCGGACTGGTGCCGGGGCGGAACTGGCTGGCCTTCGACCTGTCCACCGTGGTCTCGACCGACAGCTGGTGGGTGTCGCTGATCACCGGCGTCACCAACCTCGCGCCCCGGATGACCGTGCTGCAAGTGGCGCTGTACCTGGGATATCTGATCGCGGTGCTGGTGGTGTTCCGGCGCAAGCCCGCTGCCGAGGCGGCCCCGGTGGTCGAGCGGCCGGCCCGTCGACTTCCGCGCTGGGCCTACGCCGTGGCGGCGGTGGTGATCCCGCTGCTGGCCGTCGGCGGGTTCGCGCTGCTCACGCCGTCCGCGAGCGGTTCGTCGACGCAGGTCACGGTCACGGCCGACGGTTGCGCCAAGGACTGGGCCGGCGCGACCGCAGGCACCTCGACCATCACCGTGGTCAACAACTCCGGCCACGGCGGGGAGATCTACCTGACCCGGGCCGCCGACGGCGGCGTGATCGGCGAGATCGAGGGCCTCGGGCCGGGCACACGCCGGTCGATCACCGTCGACCTGCCGGCCGGCCAGTACAGCTGGCGCTGCCTGGTGCCCGGTGAGCTGGACCAGGTGTCCCCGATCGCGGCGGTCACCGGCGGTGCCGGCGGGCCGGCCGTGCCGGCGGTCACACCGTTGTCGGACAAGGACCTCAAGGCTCCGGCGGACTCGTTCACGTCCTACCTGTCCAACCAGCTGGCCCTGCTGGACACGCAGACCGGCGACCTGGCGGCCAAGATCGGCGACCCCGAGGCCGCCAGGGCGGCGTGGCTGACGGCGCAGCTGACCTGGGAACGGCTCGGCGCGGCGTACGGACAGTTCGACGACCTCGGCGTGGCGATCGACGGCCTGCCGCAAGGACTCCCGCAGGGCGTGAACGATCCCGGCTTCACCGGGCTGCATCGCGTCGAATACGGGCTGTGGCACGGTCAGTCCGCGGCTGAGCTGGCGCCGGTCGCGGCCAAGCTGCACGACGACGTGCGGGCCCTGCGTGACAAGCTGAAGTTCAATCCGACCGACTTGCCGTTGCGGGCGCACGAGATTCTTGAAGACGCTCTTCGCCGCCACCTGAACGGCCTGACCGACCAGGGCTCGAACACCGTGTTCTCGTTGGTGGGCGCGGATGTCGAAGCCACCAACGCGGTCCTGGACCGGCTCGCCCCGCTGCTGGAGGCGCGCAAGCCGGGCCTGGTCGCCACCGCCCGCACGCAGCTGGTGGCGATCACCAGTGCGCTGGGCAGCGGCAACCACCAGGTGGTGGACGCCCGCGTCGGGGCCGCCGTCGAGACGTTGTCGGCCGTGCCCACCCTGCTCGAAGTCCGTGCCAGCTGAAAACTCGGGCCAAGCCGAAGGAGTTCCCGTCATGTCGTTGAGCCGACGCCGCTTCCTCCAGGGCACCGGCGCCGGAGTCGCCGGCACCGCGCTGGTCGGCGGCCTCGCCGCCGCCGGGGCGCAAGCGGACACCGTTGCCGCGCCGACGGTTCCGCAGTCCTACCCGTTCCACGGCCCGCGCCAGGCCGGTGTGGCCACTCCGGGGCAACGGTTCTCGACGTTCGCGGCGTTCGACGTGACGGCCGCCGACCGGGCGGCGCTGACCACCATGTTCAAGGCGCTGACCGAAAGGGCCCGGTTCCTCACCGCTGGCGGCACCCCGCCGGACCTGGGCGTGGGCGCGCCGCCGTCGGACAGCGCTGTGCTCGGCCCCGAGGTGCCGGCCGACGGTCTCACCGTGACCGTCTCCGTCGGTGCTTCGCTGTTCGATTCCCGTTACGGGCTGACCAAACCGGCCGGCCTGTCGGCCATGCCGACGTTCCCGGACGACGCCCTGGAGCCCGCCTGGTGCCACGGCGACCTGATGCTCCAGATCTGCGCCAACAACATCGACACCGTGCACCACGCACTGCGTGATCTCACCCGGCACACCCGTGACGGCATGCAGCCCCGCTACCGCCTCGACGGCTTCGGCTCGCCGCCGCGGCCGGCCGGCACGCCGCGCAACCTCCTGGGGTTCAAGGACGGGATCTCCCAGCCGGGGGAGGACGTCGTGTGGCTGCCCGACGGCGGCAGCTACCAGGTGGTGCGGTTCATCCGGATGCTCGTGGAGTTCTGGGACCGGGTGTCGATCTCCGAGCAGGAGCGCATGTTCGGCCGTCGCCGGGACAGCGGCGCGCCGCTCGACGGCAGCGTGGAGACCGACATCCCCAACTACGCCAAGGATCCCGACGGCAAGGTGATCCCGGTGGACTCGCACATCCGGCTGGCCAATCCCCGTACCGCCGACACCGCCGGCAGCCGTATCCTCCGTCGGCCGTTCAACTACGACCGCGGCTTCCAGCCCAACGGGAACATCGACGCCGGGCTGCTGTTCTGCTGCTACCAGCAGGACATCGTGCGGCAGTTCGAGGCCGTGCAGCACCGGCTGGCCGGCGAGCCGCTGACCGACTACGTCACTCCGTTCGGCGGCGGCTACTTCTACGTGCTGCCAGGAGTGAAGGACAACTCCGACCACTACGCCAGCGCGCTGCTGACGTGACCACCGCGACCACCGTGACGCCGAGCAGCCAGCCACCGACCACGTCGCTGAGGAAGTGCACCCCCAAGGCCAGCCGGGTGAACCCGGTGACCGCCGGCACCGCCACCGCGACGATCACCCCGATCTGACAAACCCGAGGCCACGCCAACACGAGCAGCACCGCACAGCCCATCGCCGACGTCAGCGAATGGCCCGACGGGAACGAAGCGCCGACCGCGTGCGACACCGGGTCTGTCCAGTGTGGACGCTCGCGGCCGACCAGCGCCTTCAACCCGCTGTCCATCGCCGCCGCGGCCAACACCGTGACCACGACCCACACCGCCGCGGCCACCCGCCGTCGCCACCACAACCACGCCGCAGCCACGACCAGCAACCCTCGGAACGTCCACGGCCCGAACACGTCCGTCCAGACCTGCAACGCCGTCACCACACCGGAATGACCCACCGCATACCGATGCAGCCCAACGGCGACGGCCTGGTCCACGCCGATCATCGGCGCGAACGAGAACGCCACCGCGAGCGTGACCACGAGGCTGGCCGCCACCAGCGGGATTGTTGCCTTCACCGCCCAGCACAGTACCGCGTTCGCGGACTGAGCCCTACTGTCCGGAGTGGATGGTCAAGTCCAGCCGCGACGCCGTCAGCATCTCCGACCGGTCCACCACCTTGATCCGCTCACGCTCGTACGGTGCGCCCAGAGCCCGCTCGTACGCGTCGAGATTGCGCCAGCCCCACCATGTCGTGAACTCGATCCCGCGTGCGTTCAGGTACGTCACCACGGCATCCGGGTCGGGCTGGACCGCCGGCCGCAGGGTCGGGGCGTCGGCCAGCAGCGAGGCCACCGTCTCGGACGAGCAGCCCTTGGTGTGGCCGATGAGCCCGATCGGGCCGCGCTTGATCCACCCGGCGGTGTAAGCGCCGGGCACCAGGCCGCCGTCGACGTCCAGGACGCGGCCCTGGTTGTGCGGGATCGTGGCCGTGACATGGTCGAACGGAAGATCCGCCAGGTGCGACGACCGGTAGCCCACCGCGCGGTAGACCGCCTGCACGTCCCAGTCGTGGAACACACCCGTGCCGCGGACGTTGCCGTCGCCGGTCAGCTCCGTGCGTTCGGTGCGCAGGCCGGTGACTTTGCCGTCCGCGCCGAGGATTTCCGCCGGCGCGTGGAAAAAGTGCAGGTGCAGGCGGCACGGGCGGGTTCCCACGTCACGGATCGCCCAGTCCTGCAAGGTTTTCACCACCATGTCGACCTGCTTGGAGGAGCGGATCGCCGCGATGGAGGCGTCGTCGAACTCGATGTCGGCCGGGTCGACGATCACCTCGACGGTCGGGGAATGGTCCAGTTCCCGCAGCTCCAGCGGGGTGAACTTGGCCTGCGCCGGGCCGCGCCGGCCGAACACGTGCACGTCGGCGACCGGGTTGACGGCCAGACCCGAGTGCACGTTGTCCGGGATCTCCGTGGCCAGCATTTCCTCGGCCGACTTGGCCAGCACCCGGGCCACGTCCAGGGCCACGTTGCCGACGCCCAGCACCGCCACCGAGCGGGCGGTCAGCGGCCAGGTGCGGGGGACGTCGGGGTGGCCGTCGTACCAGGAGACGAAGTCCGCCGCGCCATGGCTGCCGTCGAGGTGCACGCCCGGGATGTCCAGCGGCTGGTCGGCCGTCGCGCCGGTCGCGAACACCACCGCGTCGTAGAACTGGCGCAACTCCTCCAGTTTGAGGTCCGTGCCGTAGTCCACGTTGCCGAACAGCCGCACTCCCGGCTTTTCCATCACCCGGTGCAGCGCGTCGACGATGCCCTTGATGCGCGGGTGGTCCGGCGCGACGCCGTAGCGGATCAGGCCGAACGGCGCCGGCATCCGCTCGAAGACGTCCACGCTGACCCGGGCCCCGGACTTGACAAGCGCGTCGACCGTGTAGATCCCGGCCGGGCCCGCGCCGACCACGGCGACTCGTAGGGGGCGGCTCACTGGTGGCTCCTGACGTGGGGGGCGACGAACGATCACCCATACTAAGGTAAGCCTTACCTAATATTCGATGTGATCTATGCAACCGTCGACCACGACCCGAGCGGTCCTCGAGCCCGCCCGGCGACGCGGCGTGAAACGGATGTTGAACAGTCCTCGATCTTTCGCGTGACCGTTTCGGTGATAGCCGACATTGCCGTCATCGAGGATCTTTCGATTCACAGAACTGGGCGGGCCCTGTCAATCGCCACCGGTTCCGCCTGCGCCCCAACATGTTTACGGTGCCAAGGCATCGTTCCCGACACGGAGGTTCCCTGCTCATGAAGCACCGACCTCGCACCACCTGGGCCAAGCGGCTCACCCTGACCGTGGCCGCCCTGCTGCCCCTGCTCGGCCTCACCCTCGTCGCCGCGCCGGCCGCCAGCGCCACCGTGTACAACTCGTGCACGATCTCCGGCTGCTCCGCCGCCTCGTCCGCCAACTCCACCTGGCAGTCCATGGGCTACCCCAGCCAGCGCGGCTGGTACGACTGGCCGAACGGCCAGTGCAGCTACGCCGGCGGCACCTACTACAACGACGACAACCAGCTCCCCAGCGGCGACTCCTTCCAGGAGTTCGACGTCTACCCCCGCTCCTGCGGCGCCCACCGCGACGCCGCCCGCATCGTCGTCGACATGGACAACGGCGAGGTCTGGTTCTCGCCCGACCACTACAGCGACTTCTACCAGCTGTAGGTCACTCACGAACCCGTGCCGTCCACATCGGGCGGCACGGGTTCGCCGTATTTCCAGGCGGGCTCAGAGCCGGGATCGCAACCACCTCAGCGATCCGCGGGCCAGCGCCACCATCATCGTCACGAGAGCGGGATCAGCGGTCGGTCCGGCAGTGGCGGCGATGCGGAGCAGGAAGCCGGCATGCATGGCGAGCACGACGTCGATCTGGTCGGCGTGGAGGTGCCGGGTGAGCGGATGGGCCTCGGCGAGGGGCTGGGGATCGACGCCGCTGAGCGAGGCGCTGGACAGCAGGGTGACGACGTCGCAGTGAGCGGCGCCGATCCAGGCGTGCGGCCAGTCGATGACGAAGACGCGGTCGTCGGTGAGCATGAGGTTGAAGGGATACAGATCCCCGTGCTGGAGGCAGTCGCCGGCCAGCGCGAGCGGTGCCTTCTCCTCCAGTTGAGCCAGATCGTCGAGGTGATCGACGGCCCACGGCGACAGCGGCCGGATGCGGTCGACGGCGGAGTCGGCCAGGGTCAGCCAGCCGCCGAGCCGGGGCGGGCCGAGTACGAAACCGTCCACAGGGGACGGTGAGAGCACACGGGTGAGATCGGTGACGGCGTCGAGCACCCGGTCGAGTTCCGCACGCTGCCAGGGCTGGGCGGGCAGCCGGCCGGGAATGTTCTCGAAGACCAGGGCGACCCAGTCACCGTCGTCATGAGACGCCAGCAGCCGGGAAACTGGGGCGTGCGCGGGAAGTTGCGCGGTGACGGCGATTTCACGGCGATGGAACGCCGCAGCGGCGGGGGCCGTCGCAGTGGAGGCGGCCTTGACGAAGACCTGAGTGCCGTCGGTGAGACGGACCCGCGCGGCCAGGCCCTCGGAGAAGCCCCCGGGCTGGTCGGCCGCGGCGACCACCGGACTGCCGAGCAGTCGTTCGATGGCGGCGGTCACCCCGGCCGGCACCGACGACCAGGAGATGCGTCGATCGGTGCTCGCGTTCGGCAGCATGGAAAGCCTCCGGGTTCGGGCCCGAACCCGGAGGCCGGGTGCTAGGCGGGGTCGAACGGCTTGTGGTCGATGGGGCAGGTGGCGCCCTCGGCGGGCAGGACGCCGGAGATCAGGTAGTCGCGCTTGGCCTTCTCGGCGCACGTGCTGTGCACGTACATGGTGCTGTGCCCGGAGCCCTCCACCACGAGCAGGCGAGCCTTGGCCAGTTCGGCGATGCCGTCCTTGGCACCCTTGAGGGGGGTGGACGGGTCGAAGCGGCTGTTGATCACCATGATGGGGGCGGCGGTCGGCCGGTTCCACGGGCCACGGTAGGGCTGGACGGCCTGGTGGGGCCAGTAGGCGCAGGACATCATGTCGAAGACGCCGATGCGGCCGAAGTAGGGAACCCGAGCGTCCTCGCTGACCGCGAGGGAGCTGTAGGTCGACTCCGAGGTGGGCACGGTGCTGTCGGCGCACTGGATGGCGTTGAACGCCTCGGTCGAATTGCCCAGGTAGGGCTCGCCCTTGGGCTGCACAACAGCCTTGGCCGACTGGGCGGCGGTGCCGCTGGCCTGGTAGATGGCCTCCAGCTGGCGGGCGTTGTCCGGCCAGTTCTCGGGCTTGGCCAGGTCCCCGGCGAGGTTGATGATCGCGGAGTAGGTCCACGCGGTGGTGGTGCCGTCGGCGTTGGCCACGGTGATCGGGTGCTGGCGGGCGCGGTCGGTCATGGTGCGCCACTTGGCATGCACGTCGCCGTCGGAGAAAGCGCAGTTGGGTCCGGCGGCGGCGCACTGGGTGAGGAAGGACTCGAAGGTGTCGGCGATGCCGGTGGCGACGTCCTGCCGGGTGTCGACCGGCAGAGTGGTGCCGGTGGAGCCGTGACCGGTGGCGCTGCCCTGGAAGTCCATGGTGCCGTCCATCACCAGCGCCCGGATCCGCGCGGGGAAGAGGTTGGCGTAGATGGCGCCGATGTGGGTGCCGTAGGAAATGCCGTGGTACGTCAGCTTGGCATCGCCCACGGCCCGCCGCAGCAGGTCGATGTCCCGCGCGGTGTTGACGCTGTTCATGTACGGCAGCAAGGCGCCGGCCTGCTGCTGGCACCGGTCGGCCAGGTCCTTGGACGCCTGGTAGAACGCGGGCTCGCCGCTGGGGTCGCCGGGCATCTCCGGGAAGGAGGCGAAGTACTGCTGCTGCTCGGCGCTGGTGGCGAAGCAGCGCACGGCCGTGCTGTGGCTGACCGCCCGCGGATCCCACGACACCAGGTCGAACCGGGACCGCAGCTCGTCGGAGAACAGCCACGGCCACTTGGCCCGATCCCGCAGTCGGTCCACACCGGACGGGCCGGGGCCGCCGAAGTTGACGAACAGGGTGCCGATCCGGTGGGCCGGGTCGCTGGCCGGCAGCTTGATCAGGGCGAGGTTGATTTTCGTGCCGTAGGGGGCGGTGTAGTCCAGCGGCACCCCGGCGGTGGCGCACTGGAAGCCGTCGGCGCAGTCGGCCCAGGTCAGCGTGGGCGTCGGCGCGAGATCGGCCAGCGCGTCGGAGCCGTCGGCCCCGGCGGCGGCCGTCGCGGGCAGCACGCCGAGGCCCAGGCCCAACACCGCGGCCACGATGGTGGCCCGGCGTCTTGTCCTGCTGTCGAAAGGCACGTCAAGATCTCCTCACGGTCGTTTCAGCCAGCAGACGCCGTTGCAAACGTCCTGGTTGTACGTTTCCGCGAGAAGTCACGCCTGGTTTTCGGCGACCTCCACCGACACGGTGTCGGCCAAACGGCGCAACGTCCGTTCGACGGCGGCGGCGGTCGGGCCGCCGACGACGAGCACGCCGTGCCGGTCGGCCGATCCCCGGACGGGCCCGATGACGTCGCCGGGACGGACCGAGAGGTCGGCGGCGATCACCGCCGGATCGGCGAGCACGTCGTCCCAGCCCCGTATGGAAAGCACCTCGCCGGGCGGCAGCACCAGGAACTCCACGCCGGCCGCGGCCGTGACCGCGGGCAGATCCAGGGGCGGTTCGCCGAACAGGTCGTCCATCAGCGCGCCGTAGAGCTCCAGGCCCGGACGGACGTGCTCGACCATGGCGTGGATGAAGTCGCCGCCGGGGCGGGCGTGCACCTCGCCGAGCACCACATCGGTTCCGTCGACCCAGAACTCGACGTGAAACACGCCGTGCGTGAGGCCGACGGCGGTGACCGCCCGCTCAACCTCGGCGCGGGCCAGGGCGTCGTCCAGATCGGCCGGCATCCGGTGCCCGGTCTCGACAAAGCCGGCCCCGGTGGTCTTCGCCGTCAGCGCCAGCACGGTCGGACGGCCGCCGATGAACAGGCCCTCGGCCGAGAACTCCCGCCCGGTCACGAAAGTCTCAACGAGGAAAGGCACGCCAGCCGGCAACAGCGCCAGCGCGGCCGGCAACGCGTCGACACTGTCCACAAGGGACACGCCGACGCTGCCCATGCCGTCCCGGGGCTTGACCACCCAAGGACCGCGCGTGCGGGCCAGAAACGCCCGCGCCTCATCGGCATCGACGACCACCGCGCACTCGGGCTGGCGGAAACCCCAGGACCGCAACGCTTCCCGGCACAGGTCCTTGGTGCGGATGGTGTGCACAACGTCCGGCGCGTTGCCGGCGATGCCGAGCGCGGACGCGGCGGCGGCCACGGACTCCACGCACATCTCACGGAAGGTCAGCACCGCGCCGACATCGACCCGCGTGGCGGCCCATTCCCGCACGGCGGCGGGGGAGTGCACGTCCACGGCGACGGTTTCCCCGACCAGCCCGATCAGATCGGCCTTGGCCAGGTTGGCCGCCGTGTCCGCGCCGAGCACGTGCACCCCGCGCCGACGGGCCTGGTCGCTGAGCCTGCGCATCTGGTCCCGGCCGTGCGGCGTCACCGACGCACAGCCGAGCACCAGCAGAGTCCGGTCCGCCATCGATCAGCCCGAGATCCGCGCCGTCACGGCGTGCACGGCCGTGGCCAGCGTGGCCCGCACCGCCTCGGCCGAGTCGCCGACGGCCAGCACCGCCCCGATCGTGCAGGACATGTAGTCAGCCGGGGGCAGTTGCACCTTCGCGCCGACCGCCCGCTCGATGATGGCGTGCCGCACGCCGGGCACGCCCAGCGCGTCGGCCAACCCGTCCACGCCCTCGAAAACGCCGGCCTCGACGGCCATGATCTTGCGGACGCCGGAGTACAGCCGGCTGTCGCCGAGCACCGGCGCCGTCCCGGTGGCCACGCGGATCACGTTCTCCGCGAACGGAACGCCGGTGGCCAGACCGACCAGGTGCGAGGTGATGAAGTCCCCGCCGACCCGGGCGGCGATCTCCACCAGCTTGGCCGTGCCGACCGGGGAGACCATGCACTCCAGGTGGAAGGTGCACTCGTCCAGCCCCAGGGCGCGGACCACGGTGGCGGTCAGCTTCCGCACGGCGTCCAAAGTGGACTCGGGCAGGCTGCTGGGGAAGGTGTGCGCGACCTCCAGCCGGAACGGCTCGCTGGTCTCCTTGTCGGTCACGCCGGCGATGTGGATCTCGCCGCCGCTGACGAAGCCCTCGACGCTGTGCTCGGTGCCGACCAGGAACTCCTCGACGATCAGCTCATTGGCGTTGTCGGTGAACACCTTGTCCACCTCGGGACGGGTGTAGCGGATCAGCTCGTCGAAGGCGGCCCGCAGGTCGTCCTCGCCGTGCAGCACGAAGATGCCCTTGCTGCCGGAGGCCGAGGTCGGCTTGAGCACGGCCGGGTAGCCGATCTCGGCCACCGCCTTGGTCAGCTCGGTCCACTCGGTGACCCGGGCGAAGCGGGGGATGGCCTCCGGGTGGTCGACCAGCGCCTGGCGCATCAGGTACTTGTTGCGCGCGGCCTTGGCGGCCGGCAGCGACGGGGCGGGCAGGCCCAGGCGCTGGGCGATCCGGCTGACCGTCTCGACGTCGCGGTCGGACCACGTGACCACACCGGCGATCTCGTGCTCGGCGGCGATGGCGTCCACCGCCGCATCGACGGCGGCCGCGTCGTAGGTGTCCACCTTGTGCACCACGCTAACGATGCGCTCGGGCAGGCCGGCGGGCACGCTGTCGGCGATCAGGGCGACGCCGTAGCCCTGGCGGTAGGCCGCCTCGATCGCCGCGCCGTGCTCAAGATGCGTGCGTCGCGTGTTGAGGAAGATGACTACGGGCTGGGACATGGACCTGTTCCTCACTCGGCGATCGCGGGCTCTGAAGTGTACCGGGCCTGGTACCACGGGTTGTCGAAGTCGGTGACGCACGGATCGGCCTGGCCGGCGGCGAAGGAGTCCACCCGGGCCTGGTACAGGCGGCGCAGCACCTCGCCGACCGCCGTCGCCGCCCGCAGGTCGGCCATCGTGTACGGCTCGCCGAACGCCCGCATCAGGCGGAAGTCGTGCATGCCGGGCCGGAACTCGCCGGCCATGTCGACGCCGAAGGGCACGCGGATCGCGTAGCGCACACCGTTGGCCACATGGCCGGTGTGGTGCTGGTCGGACCAGTCGGTCACGTCGGCCATGGTCGGCGCGAAGAACCAGTCGCGGTCCCCGGCCCGCTCGTGCACACCGATGGTGTGCGGCAGGTAGTGCCAGCCGTTGTACCGCATCCGGGCGCTGATCGCCCGCAGCACCTGGGGCAGTTCGGCCATCGCCTGGGCGAACTGGTCGGTGAAGCCGACGCTCGGCGTGACGCAGCAGTAGAAGGCGTTGGTAGTCCAGGAAAGCGCCTCGGTGCTGTCGGCGGCGACGGTCGCGGCCAGCTCGCCGACCCGGCGCGGGCCACGGGACATGCCCACATCGGACGCCGTCGCCTCGGTCGCCACCAGGACCAGCTCGTGCAGCACCTGCTCGAAACGCGTGGTGAAGCCATCGGTGCCGGGGCCGTGCAGCGCCGGCATGGCCCGCTCGCACGCCGCGAGCAGCTCGGCGAAGTCCTTGGGGGTCGGGCAATCCAGCTCCAGGGCCAGCGTCCGCAGCACCGCCTCGGGGATGTCGGCCGCGGTCACCGGGTCGTGGGCCAGCAGCTCCTGTTTGTTCAGGTTCAGGCCCTGGATCATGCGGTATGGCCGGACACCGGCGGTCATCGCCGTGACCCGGCCCTGGGCGCTGGCGTCGGCCAGCACGTGCAGGGCCTCGCCGACCGGCAGCCCGTCGATCGCCGGTTCGTCGACGCCGTAGCCGGCGACCTTGTTACGCAGGAAGGCCAGCAGCCGGTCCGAGCGCAGCTGGGTGCCGCTGAACTCCTCGGCCCGCACGGCCGGGCCGGACACGATCAGCGCGTGCACAGCGGCCAGGAAGGCGGCGTCGAACACGTCCCACTCGGCAATGCCCTTGGCCTGCAACGAAGTGAGCACGCAGCGGGGCGACTCGGCGCGTAGCGACTTGCCGACCAGATTGCTGGCCTTGCCCAGGTTGGTGTAGCAGTTGGGGCCGGTGTAGAGCAGCACCGGCGCCATGTGCAGCAACGACAACCGCACGCGTTCAATCATCGCGGTGACTCGCTCGGCCGGCAGGCTGATCAGCCACGACTTGAGCTCGGCGGCCTCCGCTCTATCCTCTTCAGACAGTCGGGCCAGCTCGTCGTCCAGACCGGCCGGGCGTTCCGTCCAACGCACGACGCCGATCGGATGCGCGTCACCGGCCTCCTGGTCGCCGGTCAGCAGCCGCAGCCGACCGGTCGTGGTCAGCGCGAGCCGATCTCCCCGGTCGGCCTCGCTGCCGAGTGTCGCGCCGGCGGATCTGGCCGCGTCTAACAGCTTCTCCTCGGCGCGTGTGAGCGCGCGGAGGCCGATCCCGATCGGCAGCCGGCCGCCCAGCGAGGCGGCGTGCTCGGCCGCGTCGGCCACCGAGGTGCGGCAGGCGGCCTCCACAGCGACCGCCTCGACGAGTGCGGAAAAGCCTTCAGAGCGCAGAATACCCACGTCTTCCCCCAAACGGGTTCACGGTGCTGGTGAAGGGTGTGGTGCGGAGGGTGGCGTCAGGCCAGCCGGACGACCACCGTGCGCGCGGCCGCGAGCGCGCGGTGCTCGGCCTGCTCGGCGGTGTCGCCCACTGCGATCACCGACCCGACGCGGTCCCACGACGAGCGCAGGTCCGCGACGCGGTCGCCGGCCTTGCGCAGGACGTCCACCCTGCGCACGCCGGGCAGGGCACCGGCGGCGTCGACCCCCTCGACGCCGTCGATGACACCCGGTCCGCCGGCAAGGAACCGGATCGCGGCCCCGGCGACGGCCTTGAGCGGGGCCGTGCTCCCGGCACCGGTCAGCAGTCGCAGCCAGTGCTCGGTCAGATTGGTCTCGTAGGCCAGGTCGATCAGGTCCATGATCTTGTCGCCCGGCGGTCGGCCGGCGCACTCGATGAGCACCGGGCCGGACTCGGTCCGCACCCACTCCGCGTGCAGGATGCCGCTGTCGAAGCCCACCGCCGCAACGAGTTGCGCCACCGCGTCGGCCCACGGCGCGAGGTCGCCGTCGTCGCCGGGCACCACGTGGCCGACCTCGACCGGCCGGGATCCCGGCGCGGTGCGCTTGGCCGTGACGTTGAGGAACACCACCTCGCCGCCGGAGACCAGGCACTCGGTGCTGAACTCCGGGCCCACCAGGCGATCCTCGACCAGGTAGCGCCACTGCATCGGCCGCTTGGCCAGCTGGTTGCCCTCGTCGGCGCCGGCGCACTCCCGCCAGGCGGCCTCGACGTCGGCGCCGGCGTCCAGCAGCACCACACCCAGGCTGGCCTGCCGCCCGGCCGGCTTGACCACACATGGCTGGCCGCCGCAAAACTCGGTGATGTCCGCCGCCGACGACACTTCGCGGAAGGTCGGACCGGGCATACCGGCCGCGGTGGTGGTCTCCCGCAGCAACAGCTTGTCCCGCAACACAGTCGCCGCCTTGACGCCCGCGCCTGGCCGCCCCAGCTTCTCCGCCGCCTGGGCCGCGGCCACCACGGCGTACTCCAGCCCCGGCGCCACGGCGTCCACATCGGACAGACCGGCGACCACGTCGAGGAACTGCTCGTCCTGCTGGTAACGGCCGAAGACCACCTCGGCCAGGCAGGAGTGCTTGGCCGCCTTGGCCGCGAGGCCCTTGGCCTCCCACAGGTCGCGCTCCTCCAGGACCACGACCTCGACGGCCGGTTGCACGCCGTCCAGCGCGGCCAGGACCCCGTCGTTGTAACCGATCAGCAGCAGGCGAGTGGTCACGCGGCGGCCTCCGTGGTGGTGCGGGAACGCGGGTAGGACAGCACGCAGAGGAGGCCGACGACGGCCAGCACGCCCCAGTACACCGGGCGGGCCCCGAACTGCGCGGCGGTCAGGAACAGCGCGCCGCCGGCGAAGCCGCCCAGCGACTCGCCCGCGGTCGCCGCGACCTGGCGCAGGTTGAACAGCTCGACCATCGGCCGGTCACCGGGAATCGCGCTGAACGCGGTGTTCACGGTGGGCGTGAAGAAGGTCTCGGCCACCGAGAAGACCACCACCGCGGCGAACGCGCCGACCAGGGTGGCCCCGGCCGCGCCCATCACCGCGAAGCCGGCCGCGAAGATCGTCACCCCGACGAGCAGGAAGCCGAACGGCGTGGCGCCGGCGGACAGCCGGCGCTGGGCGTAGGCGGTGACCGGGATCTGCACCACCACTACGAGAATCGCGTTGGTGGTGAAGAAGCTGGCCCGCAGCGCCGCCGAGCCGGTGAGCTCGGCGACCTGAAGCGCGATGGCTGAGAAGAACTGGGCGTACAGGAAACTGCCGACCGCGGTGACCACCGATACCCGCCGCACCAACGGATCGGTGACCACGACCTTGAGCAGGCCCAGCCGCAGCGGCGGGCGGACGTCGTGGTCGCCCGGACGCAGGCCGGCCGGCACGGTCACCGCGACCAGGCCCGCGGCCAGCAGGTACATCGCCGCCACGGCCAGCATCAGCGTGACGTCAAGGGATTGGGCCAGCAAGAAGTTGGCGACGATCGGGCCGAGCGCGGCCGAGACGTTCACCGCCACCTGGACCGCCGAGAACACGGTGTTGCGGGCGGCCGGGCTCTCCAGTGCCATCGCCACGTACACCCGGGCCATCAGGCCGTTGGTGCTGATGCCGGTGCCGGCCAACAGCAGGCACACCAGCACGCCGATGCTGCCGGGGGCGAAGGGCAGGGCGGCGAAGCTCGCCGCCGCCAGGACCAGGCCGCCGGTCATGGCATGCCGGATTCGGGTGCGGTGCAGCAGTCCGCTGCAGAACAGCGACGCTCCGCGCACGGCGAAGTTGAACAGGAAAAGGGAAATGCCGACATAGAGCGGGCCGGTCCCCGGGTGCAGCCGCTCGACCAGCAGCGGCAGTACCGGAAGCACCGCGAAGAAACCCAGGTGGGACAACAGGTAGTCCAACACGACGGGCACACTGACCCGGCGCGGACCGGTTTCCACGCGTTGCTTCTCGGTGACCACTACCCCGCCAATTCCCCAGTGCCAAGTCCCCACTCGGCCGCGAGAGATTTTGCGGAGCGGGCCGATAGTCACGCAAGACGTGGCGATGTGACGTGGATCCCTCTTCCATGAGGTAACGAGACCGCTTGGCACGGCAGGAGCAGGCGTCGGCGGCTGACTGGACGAATGGTGTCCACACTGTGGGCACTGCTGCCCTTTTTACCTACATACACGGGAAAGGCGTGTATTGCGTTTCCCGGTCGCCGGGCCGCCCGCGTCGGGCCGCCCGGCGAATCCGAGCTACGACACCGTGACCGTGACCGATCCGGTGATCCCACCGCTGGTCACGGACACCACGGCCGTTCCCGAATGGTGGGCGGTGAGCTTTCCGGTCCGGGCGTCCACCGACGCCACCCGGGAATCGCTGGACGACCACACGTGCGAGGCGGGGTCCGCGATCGGCAGCACCAGCGGCGGCTGGTTGTCGCCGCCGACGGCGGTGCCGGAGGCGGCCAGCTGCTCGGTGTCGCCGACGGCGAGCGTCGGCTTCGGCGCGCTGACGCCGATCGACGCCAGCACCGGCTCCACGCTGAACTGGAAGCTCCCGTCACCGGTCACGTGCAGCAGGGCGAAGTTGTAGAAGCCGCCCTGGTCCGGCGGCGCGTACGGCGGCATGCCGAGGTCGGCGATGGTCAGCTGGGGAATGCCGCCGTGGGCGGTGTCGGTCGGCTGGCCGGTCGGATCCAGGGTCTGGTCGGCGAAGCCGCGCGAGTGCCCGTAGACCATGATCACGTGCCGGTCGGGGTGGGTCTGCTGGTAGCGCTGGATCAGCCGGACGTACATCCGGGCCTCCCACCGGTCGCTGAACTGGCTGTTCGCCACCGGATGCGGGTCGTAGGCCGGCATGTGCGTCACCACCGCGACGGCCCGGCTGGTGGCCGCCGACAGCTGCGCGACCAGCCACGGATACTGGGCTTCCGCCGGCACGCTGTACTTGTCCGAGGACAGCAGGCCGCCGTGCGCGCTGTCGGTGACGATCACCTGGGCCGCCCCGAACCGGTAGGCGTAGTGGGTGTCGCCGAAGGCGGCGGTGAAGTTCCCGTTCTCCGGCAGGGCGCCCTGGCTGATCTCGTGGTTGCCGACCGCGTCCCGGTACGGCAGGCCGAGCGAGGCCATGGTGTCCTTGGCGTAGGCCAGATCGGCCGGCTGCCCGTCGTCCGACATGTCGCCGAGGAACTGCGCGGCCGTCGGCCTGGCCTGGGTCGGCAGGGTCGGAAGTCGGTCGCCGATGGCCCTGATGACGTTGCGGCTGGCCGAACCCGGATCGTTGGCCAGCAGATGGGCGTCGTCGCCGGCCAGCAGGGTGGACCCGGAGCGGCTGAACCGGGCCGGGTCCTCGTTGTACTGCAACCAGGACGGGTTGTTCGGGATGGCGGTGTAGGGCGGGGTGGCGACCGGTCGCGGCGAGTAGAGCGCGGTGAGCCCGCTGACCTGGAGCGTGCCGCTGACCGTGGTGCTCGGATTGACGGCGAGGAAGTCGAGATAGTCCAGGGAGAGCGGGAACTGGGTGCCGGGCGGCACCTGCGCGGTGTAGAACCGCCAGCCCTGCCAGGTCACGTTGGTCTCGGCCAACGCGGTGGCCTGGCCGTTGATCTGCACGTACTGCTCGTGCAGGATCAGGCCGTTGCGATCGCCGTTGACCCACAGGCCGATGCCGGTCGGGTCGGCGCCGCCGTCCGCGCCGACGGTGATGTCGTTGTTGTCCCAGAACACCAGCTGCTTCACGCCGGGGCCGGCCGGCACCGTGTAGGCCAGCTGCAAGGAGCCGGGCGCGGTGATGCCCGGCGGCAGGGGACCGGTGCCCAGGCTCATCGTCGCCGGCATGCCGGTGGTGTTGCGCAGGCTCCAGTTCGCCACGTCGGACAGGTCGGCCACGACCTTGCTGCGGGAGCCGACCGCAACGCTGGCGGTGGCCGTCGCGCCGCCGACGGTCGCGGTCACCGTGCCCAGGCCGACGCCGTCCGCGGCCGCGGTGAACAGGCCGTCGGCGTTGACTGTGCCCAGCGTGGCGGGGTTCACGGTCCAGTGCGCCGCCGAGGCGGGAATGTCCACTTGGGACGGCTTGTGGTCCGCGCCGAGCACCGACCCGGCCTCGCCGGTGGAAGTGGTGCCGGACAAGGTGAACTGCCGGGTCGCGCCGTTGGTGAGATCGACCTGGTCCGGTGTGACCGCGAGCGAGCCGAGCCGGCTGACCACCCGCAGTGGCTGGGTGCTGACTACCCGGCCGTTGCGGGCGACGATCACGCCGAGGCCGGGGCGGTGCACGGTGAGCTTGCCGGCCGACCAGTCGGCCAGGCCCGGCGGCAGCACCCGCACATCGGTCGACCCGGCGGCCGGGTTGGCCCGCTGATCAGTGGCGTACACCGGCACGTCGATGTTGCCCCCGGGCACCGTGGTCACCGGCTTGCCGCCGTTGATCACGACCGTCGTGGCGGGGCCGGGCGTCGGGTTGGTGCTGTACACGAACAAACCGTTGGCCACCGGCCGTTCCTTGCCGTCCGACGGTGTGTTCAGCACGGAGGGCTTGGTGTCGCCGGGTTTGCGGCCGATCATCTCGGTCGAGCCGCCGCCGTCGAGCAACAGCGCGGAGTAGGCACCGAGCTGGACCAGATAACCGGCGGCCTGGGCCGGGGTCACGCCGACCGCCGTGGTTTCGCCGGCCCGGCCGTCCAGGGTGACGAGGAAGGCGTGCCGGCCGTCCTTGCTCAGGCCGATCGCGGTTTCCGGGTTCACGCCGCTCGGCGGTGTGCCGGTCGGGTCGGTGTAGACCGCGCCGTCCTTGACCAGCTGGGTGGCGCCGCTGAGCAACTGCTTGAGCCCGTTGTCGGGGCTGATCCGCTCGGTGATCGCCAGGCTGTCGCCGACGTGCGCCGTGGTGGCGAGCCAGGTTCCGCCCGCTCCGCCGCCGGCCAGACCTTCGATGCCGGCCGGCAGCGACGTCACGCCGGTGCTGACCGCCTCCACCACCAGGTTCGCGCCGTCACGATGACCTGTGACCAGGGTGGCCGGCGCGGACAGGGTCGTCGCGCCGAGGGCCGGAGTGATCCGGGTGATCAGGCCGGCCGCCTCGTCGTTGACGACGTTGACCGAGGCCAGCGGGGAAGTGGCTGTTCCGTCGGCGATGGTGCCGGTGTAGGTCTGTGGGCCGATCACCATGCTGCCGTCGGCCCGCACGCCCAGCTGCGCGTTGTAGTTGGGGCGGGGGCTCTTGAGCACCTGGCCGTCGCTGATCACGCCGCCGAGCGGGCGGCCGCTGGCGTTGATCTCGAAGTAGTCGCCGTTGACGCCGGCCACGGCGTGGGTGCGGGCGGCCATCGAGCCGATGGTCTCGTCGGCCGGATAGGTGAGCGTGTCGCCGGCCTCGACCACGCCGAGCCGGACGTTCGGGTCGCCGAGGTCGACGTCCATCACCTGGGTGTGCTGCCGGCCGCCGACGGTGTCCAGCGTGTCGGACCGCTCGGTCACGCCCCTGGTGATCGTGGTCGCCGGCGTTGTGTTCTGGTCCACCACCAGGTTCCACGCGGAAGGCGTGGCCGGTAACCAGGAACCGCCGCCATGTCTGTCCGTTGTGGACTCATCGGCGGCGGCGTTGCCGGCCAGCACGGTGCCGGCGGCGAGGGTGACCCCCAGTAGGACACTGCAAGTTTTTTTCCAACAACGATGGCGCTGAGGCATCCGGACTCCTCCGTCGAGCCATTCGGTCAGCTCACCCCATCACCGCCGGGTGTCGGCCGGATAGCCGCCAGACGAAGGAAAGCGGTGCGGACGGCAAACCGTCCGCACCGCTTCGAAGCTTGTGAATAGTTATCAGCCGACGGCGCGGTAGGCCTGCCCGGTGGCGTTCGGTGTGGTCCCGGTGTAGAGCCCCGAGCAGTGGCCGTCCGTGGACAGCGTGAACCAGGCGTAGCGCTCCAGGAACGACAGGTGCTCCAGCATCGCCGTGGACGCCTTCACGAAGTCCACCTGCTGCTGCTGGGACGGGCAGACCTCCTTGCCGGTGGAGAAGTTGATCAGCGCGTACTCGGTCAGCCAGATCGGCTTGTGGTAGCGGTTGTAGACCGCCTGTAGATAGCTCTGGAGCTGGCCGGTGGCCTTGGACGAGAAGTCCGAGCCGTACCAGTGCAGTGGGATGAAGTCGACGCGGTAGCCCCGCGACGCCGCCCCCGACATGAACTGGTCCAGCCAGCCACCGGCCTGGTCGCCGTCACCGGCCACCGCCGGGGCGCCCAGGCGCAGGCCGGTGCCCTGTAGTTGCGGCCACAGGTCGAGGGCCTTGGACACCGGCATCTGGGCCTGGCCCGCCAGATCCGGCTCGTTGAAGCCGAGCAGCACCTTGCCTTGCTGCTTGGCCTGCGCCAGGTCCTTCGCGTTGACGTTGGCCGCGCCCCAGATCATCGGCACGAACTCGCTGCCGGCCGGCTTGGCGATGCTGCCCGTGCCGCTCGACCAGTTGTAGTACCAGGACGCCCCGACGTCCTTGATGTCCTGGGACGCCCCGCCGAAGGTGATCGTGCTGACGCCCTTGCGGGGCGTCGTGGCCGCCTGGGCCGGCGTCGCCGCCAGCACCGCCAGCGCCGCGGCGAAGATGAGGATGTGTCGGATGCGCATCGCGGCCGCCGTCAGTGGAAGGTCACGGTGAAGCCGGAACACTTCGAGCAGTTCCGCATCACCTGGTTGCCCGGCGTGGTGTCGCCCTTGGACCACGAGTAGGCGTACGGGCAGTGGGCCGACATCGCCTTGCTGTAGTCGGTCTCCGCGTCACGGTTGGGGTTCACGCACACCATCGGCTTGCCGGTGTTCGGGTTCTTCTTCAGGTCGGCCGGCGGGCAGTACTGCATCATGTCGCCCGGGCAGCCCATCACCTGGCAGGGCCCGCCGCCCGACGGCGGTGGCGGCGCGTTGTTCGGGGCGATCGTCACCGGCACCGAGAAGGCGTCCACGTAGCTCACGTCGTACCACGGGGCCGCCGCGTCGCCCCGGTCGAAGTTGAACTCGGCCAGGCTCACCGGCTGCTGCCCGGTGGTGCAGTGATCCGCCGCCGGCCCGCAGTCGCCGACCAGGCAGTGGAACGAGCCGCCCGATCCCGTGCACCCCTGCCGGCCGAAGAACCGGCCACGCCAGTGGTTCGGCGACCGGTCCTCCGGGATCGTCACCGTCGCCGACTGGCCGTTGGCCAACGTCGGCAGGTGCGCGAAGTTCACCGACCCGTCCGCGTTCACCTCGCTGCCGATCCAGAGTGTCTGACCCGACTGGTTGACGAAAGTCACCGTGTGGTCGGACGCCGCAGGCGCCGCTACCACCGTCACGGGTGTCGCGAACGCCGCCACCAGCAGTGGCGCGAGCAATAGCCGTCGAAAGCGCACGAGCACTCCCTTCTTGTTACGGTGCGCGATCGATTAGACACATGCTGTATTTGAGGTGTCAACGAATCGTCCCCACGCCGGCGCGTTTACCGCCCACACGTGTCACGGATCCGCCCGTCAGCCGACGGCGGCGGCCCGTCGGTCCAGGACGCTCAGCACGAGGCCGATCCAGCGGATGTTCTCCTGCTCGAACGCGATGCCCCGCATCAGGGTGAGGTAGGGGCCGATGCGCTTGGCCTGGTGCAGGTACTCCTGCTCGGTTCGGCCGGCGAGCATCCGGGCGCGGCGGCGCTCGTAGCGGGCGAGCTTGGCCTCGGTGCTTTCCTTGCGTTCGTTGAGGGTCGCGCGCACCGCGTCGCCGTCGCTGGCGTCGACGGCCTGGATCTGGACCATCAGCTCGTCGCGGATGGCGCTGGGGCGGGGAGTCTGGGCGGTGAACTCGTGCAGCGCGCGCCGGCCGGCCTCGGTCAGGGACACCATGCGCTTGTTGGGCCGGCTCTCCTGCTGGACGACCCGGGCCGAGAGCAGCCCGTCGGCCTCCATCTTCTCCAGCTCCCGGTACAGCTGCTGGGGGGTGGCCGTCCAGAAGTTGGCGACGGTGGCGTCGAACCCCTTGGCCAGGTCGTACCCCGAGGACTCGCCCTCCAGCAGTGCGGCCAGCACCGCGTTGCGCAACGTCATGGGCCAAGCCTAGTCGTCATAGGTGATTAGACAACTTATTTAGTAGTAAACTACGCTAATATCGTGACTCTTTCGGAGGGCGCGACCTATCGGCGCTACGTCGCGCTGGGCGACAGTCAGACCGAGGGCGTCGGCGACGGCGACGACCAGCACGGCCTGATCGGCTGGGCCGACCGCCTGGCCACCCGCGTCGCCGCCAGCAGCCCCGACGTGCTGTACGCAAACCTCGCGGTGCGCGGCAAACTGGCCGGACAGGTGCGCGCCGAACAGCTCGACGCGGCGCTGGCCCTCAAACCCGATCTGGCCACCGTGGCGGCCGGTCTCAACGACATGATCCGCCCTGGGTTCGACGCCGCGCGCGTGGCCGGCCATCTCGAGGACATGTTCGCCGCCCTGACCGCCGCCGGCGCGCGGGTGGCGACGTTCACGTTCCCTGACGTGGCAAGGATGTCGCCGCTGTTCCGGCCGCTGGCGCCGCGGGTGTTGGAGCTGAACGCCCTCATCCGCGCCGCGGCGGCCCGGCACGGGGTGGCGGTCGCCGACTTCTATCCGCACGCGGCGGCGACCGACCCCCGAATCTGGGCCGTCGACCGGATACACGCCAACCCGGAGGGACACGCCCGCATCGCCGGGGCGATGGCCGAGGCGTTGGGGCTGCCCGGCAGCGACCGGTCCTGGAGCCAGCCGCTGCCACCCCGCCCCTGGTCCTGGGCCCACCGGGTCCGCGCCGAGGCCGTGTGGCTGGCCGTGTTCGTGGGACCGTGGCTCCTGCGCCGACTTCGCGGTCGGTCGTCCGGGGACGGCCGCACCGCCAAACGCCCAACGCTGACTCCGGTCACCACCTGAGCGGACGACCGTTAGCGGGCCGGGCCGCAGCTGTGCTAGGCAGGCCGTATGACCGACTTCGAGCACTTGCTCTCCCGGCTCAGCCTCGACGAGAAGGTCCGGCTGCTGACCGGCCGCGACTTCTGGTCGACCTGGCCTGAGCCGAAGATCGGCCTGCGGCGGATCCTGGTCTCCGACGGCCCGTCCGGGGTGCGGGGCGAGGTGTGGGATGAGCGGTCGCCGTCGCTGAACCTGCCGTCCGCCACGGCGTTGTCGTCCTCGTGGGACCCGGCCCTGGCCCGCCGCTACGGCGCGGTCGCCGCCGCGGAGGCCCGGCGCAAGGGCGTGGACGTCGTGCTCGGGCCCACGATCAATTTGCACCGGTCGCCGCTGGGCGGCCGGCATTTCGAGGCGTTCAGCGAGGATCCGGTGCTCACCGGCGACCTCGCCGCCGCCTACGTGCGAGGCCTTCAGGACAACGGGGTCGGTGCCACCCCGAAGCACTACGTCGCCAACGACTACGAGACCGAGCGGTTCACCGCCAGCAGCGAGGTCTCCGAGCGGGCCCTGCGGGAGCTGTACCTGCTGCCGTTCGAGCGGGTGGTCGCCGACGCGGGCGCGTGGCTGGTGATGTCGTCCTACAACGGCATCAACGGCGTCACCGCGACCGAGCACGAACTGCTGGAGACGCCGCTGAACTCCGAGTGGGGGTTCGACGGGGTGGTGATCAGCGACTGGACCGCCGTACGCAGCCTCGCCGCCGCCGAGGCGTCCCAGGACCTGGTGATGCCCGGACCGCGCGGGCCGTGGGGCGAGGCCTTGGTGGCGGCCGTCCGCGACGGCCGGATCCCGGAGGCGGTGGTGGACCGCAAGGTGCTGCGGCTGCTGCGGCTGGCTGCCCGGGTCGGTGCCCTCGACGGAGTCGAGCCGCCGGCCGCTCCCGTGGCTGAGGACGGCGTCGCCTTTGCCCGCGAGGCCGCGGCGGCGGGCACGGTGTTGTTGTCCAACAACGGCCTGCTGCCGCTGCCGCCCTCGCTGCGGCGGGTCGCCGTGATCGGCCACAACGCCCGAGACGCGCGCACCCAGGGCGGCGGCTCCGCGACCGTGCTGCCGGAGGAAGTTGTGTCCCTTTGGGACGGTCTGCGGGCGGCGCTGCCCGACGCGGAGCTGACCTACTCGCTCGGAGCCGTTGTCCAGCAAGGCATCGCGGCATTGCCGCTGGCGCAGATCACCAACCCGGCCACCGGCGGGCCCGGTCTGCTCGTGCGGTTCCTCGACGAGGACGGGCGGGAGCTGTTCCGGGAGGACCGGCTGGCCACCGCGCTGGTCTACCTCGGCGGTGACGTCCCGCTCGACACGGCCGCCACAGTGGAGCTGAGCTGCGCCTGGACTTCGGACACGACCGGCACGGCCCGGGTCGGGTTCGCGGCCGCCGGCCGGGGCCGGGTCTTCGTCGACGGCGAGCTGCGGCTGGAGGCCGAGGCGAAGGCCGTCGGCACGGACCTCGGCGCGAGCTTGCTGTCCCCACCGTCGGAATCCGTACCGGTCACCGTGACCGCCGGCGTGCCGATCGAGTTGCGGGTCGAGTTCGACCTGGCTTCCGGGCCGGGCCTCAGCGGCACGCTGGGCATCACCCTGGGCCGTGAACCCGACGACGCCGACCCGGCGGACCTGATCGCCGCCGCGGCGCGGGCCGCGGCCGACGCCGAGGTGGCGGTTGTGGTCGTGGGCACCAACTCCGCCGTCGAGTCCGAGGGTTTCGACCGCACCGACCTGAACTTGCCCGGACGCCAGGACGATCTCGTCCGCGCGGTCGCGGCGACCGGCACCCCGACCGTCGTGGTCGTCAATTCCGGGGCGCCCGTGCTGCTGCCGTGGGCCGACGACGTCGCGGCGATGCTCGTGTCCTGGTTCGGCGGGCAGGAGACCGGCCACGCTCTCGCCGACGTGCTGCTCGGCGCGGTCGAACCCGGCGGCCGGCTGCCCACCACCTGGCCCCGCGCCTTGGAGGACGTGCCGGTTCTCGACGTCACCCCGGTCGACGGCGTGCTGCGCTACGCCGAGGACATCCACATCGGCTACCGGGCCTGGCTCAAGGCCGGCCGTACCCCGGCTTTCCCATTCGGGGCCGGGCTCGGCTACACCTCCTGGACGCTCAGCGATCTTCGGGTGGACGGCACCGATGTCCGGGTCTCCGTGCGCAACGACGGCGACCGCGCTGGCAAGCAGGTCGTCCAGGTGTACCTTTCGCGCCCGGACTCGGCGGTCGACCGCCCGGTCCGCTGGCTCGCCGCGCACACGTCCGTCCACATCGGACCTGGGGAGACCGCGGAGGTGACCATTCCGGTGCCACGGCGGGCTTTCGCCGACTGGCAGCCGGGCGGCTGGCATTATGAGACCGGTGCCTTCCAGGTGCACGTCGGCACGTCCGCGGTGGATCTCCCGTTGACTGCCACCATGTCCTGATACATGGGATTCCTGTCCTGATGAGGCCGGGACAGCGGGAGTGGCCGCCGGCAGCATGAACAGCGGACGGTGCTCACAGGGAAAGCGCAGGGATCATGTCAGAGGTCATCGCGGGTGTGGAGATTCCCGAGACGGCGGCGGCCGCCGAAGCCGCCCGGCTCATCCAGGAGACGATCAGCCCGCTCCTCTACCACCACTCCCATCGGGTTTTCCTCTTCGCCCAGATCCACGCCGAGCGCCTGGGGGTGCGGCCGGATCCGGAGCTGCTGTACCTGGCCGCCATGTTCCACGACAAGGGCCTGAGCACGCCGTTCTCCGCTGCGGAGCAGCGTTTCGAGGTCGATGGCGCCGACCATGGGCGCGAGTTCCTGCTGGCCCACGGTTTCTCCGCCGCGGCCGCGGACACCGTGTGGTCGGCGATCGCGCTGCACACGACGCCGGGCATCCCCGGGCGGATGGGGCCGGAGATCGCCACCCTGCACTTCGGCGTGCTGACCGACATCGTCGGCTTCGGCCTGACCGGCCTGAACGCCGACCAGGTGGGCGAGATCCTCGCCGCGCATCCCCGTGGCGACTTCAAGAACGAGTTCCTGCGCGCCTACTTCGAGGGGCAGAAGGACCGCCCGGAGACCACCATCGGCACCGTGAACGCGGACGTCATCGCGCACTTCCTGCCCGACTTCCAACCCACCACCAGCGTGCAGCGCATCCTCAGCTCGGCCTGGCCGAGCTGACCCCGCGGGCAGGCCGATCGGGCACCCGACCGACCCGCCGGCGGGCACACCCCGTTGCCTGAGCGGGCGCGGTCGGCCGTGGCCATGATCGACGGCGTTATCGTTGGACGATGAGATTCGGGCTGTACCTGCCGCAGGGCGAGTTGGCGGACGCGCGGCACGACGTGATCACGGTGGCGTGCGAGGCGGAACGGGCGGGCTACAACAGCCTGTGGGCGTTCGAGCGGGTGATGTTCCCGCTGGCGCCGGCCGATGGAATGTCCGGCGTGCCCGGGTTGCCCTGGGTGGACGCGTACCGACACACCACGGACCCGCTGACCGTGCTGACCCTGGCGGCGGCGGTCACCGAGAAGGTGCGGCTGGGCACCGGGATCCTGGTCGCCGGCCTGCGCCCGGCGCACCTGCTGGCCCGCACCATGGCGACGCTGGACCAGCTGAGCGGTGGCCGCGCCGTGCTCGGGCTGGGTGCTGGCTGGTCCAGCGACGAGTTCCGGGCTGTGGGCGCGGACTTCCGCCGCCGCGGCCGGTCGCTGGAGGAGACGATCGACGCCTGCCGGGCTTTGTGGGGCTCGAACCCGGTGTCCTATCAGGACAGTCGCATGGTCGTTGACAACGCGCTGGTGAACCCGAAGCCGTTGGCGCGCCTGCCGATTCTGCTCGGCGGCGGCAAGACCGACGTCGCCCTGGACCGGATCGCACGCAAGGCCGACGGCTGGATCCCGTCCGGCCTCGGCCCGGTCGCGGTCGCCGGCCAGTGGAAGCGGATCCGCGACCT
Organism: Kutzneria sp. CA-103260; assembly: GCF_018263855.1. Taxonomy (GTDB): domain Bacteria; phylum Actinomycetota; class Actinomycetes; order Mycobacteriales; family Pseudonocardiaceae; genus Kutzneria. Next base: position 1,749,146 of record NZ_CP073318.1, read on the forward strand.
CGCCGCCGGCCACGGCCGCAATCCCGCGGAATTGGGATTGTACCCGCAGGTGCGCCCGCTGGTCACGGCCGCGGACCTCGGCTCGGACCGCATGCCCGGCCAGGGCTCGATGGCCCAGGTCGTCGCCGACCTCGCGGCGTACGCGGAGGCCGGCGCGGACGAGGCTCTGATCGCCATTCTCGACGCCCGCTCGGCCGGTGAGATGGTTGACAAGGCTGGTGCACTGATGACCGCCGTGACCGAAGCCGGTCTGAGGCAACCGACGGGGGAATGATGAAGGCATTGCGGTTGGAGCGCTGGCAATCCGATCCGGTCCTGACCGAGGTCGCGGAGCCGCGGCCGGGGCCGGGGCAGGTCGTGGTTCGGGTCGGCGCGGCCGGGGCCTGCCACTCGGACCTGCACCTGATCCGGGAGTTCGGGCCGGGCCAGGTCCCGTTCGAGCCGCCGTTCACGCTCGGGCACGAGAACGCGGGCTGGATCCACGAGCTCGGCCCCGGAGTGACGGATGTCGAGGTCGGCCAAGCCGTCGCGGTCTACGGACCTTGGGGCTGCGGCACATGCGCTCGATGCCGGCTGGGCATCGAGCAGTACTGCGAGAACCGTGCGGGTGGGTCCCTGGCGCCCGGATTGGGCGGCGACGGGGGCATGGCCGAGCTGCTGCTGGTTCCCTCCACGCGCCATCTGATCCCGCTGCCAGCGGGCCTGGACCCGGTCACGGCGGCCCCGCTGACCGACGCGGCGCTCACCCCGTACCACGCGATTCGCCGTTCCTGGCCCACATTGTTCCCCGGCGCCACGGCGGTGGTCATCGGGATCGGTGGCCTGGGCCATCTCGCGGTGCAGATCCTCCGCGCCACCACGGCGGCTCGGGTGATCGCCGTGGACACCCGCGCCGAAGCGCTGGCGTTGGCCGAGCGGGCCGGGGCGGATCACACGCTCACGGCCGGGGCGGACACCGCGCAGGCGATCCGTGAGCTGACCGACGGCCGTGGCGCGGACGTGATCTTCGACTGCGTGGGTAACGCTCACACCGTTACTCTCGGCGCGGCCGCGAGTCGCATGATGGGTGACCTCACGATCATCGGTCTCGGCGGCGGCGCCCTGCCGGTGCGGTTCGGGGCCGTGCCGCACGAGCTGTCCGTGCAGACCACCTACTGGGGCAGCCGCCCCGAACTCGAAGAAGTCCTCGACCTCGCGGCCCGCGGCCGCCTGCACGCCGAGATCACCACGTTCCCCCTCGACGACGCCGCCGAGGCCTACCGCCGCCTGGAAGCCGGCGAGATCACCGGCCGCGCCGTCATCGTGCCGGCCTGACCACGGCGGCCTGTCCCAGGTGATGGGCGGGACTCGGCGATCTGGTGCCATGGCAGTAGCCGCTGTGCTCCCGAGCGATGCTCGGACGAGCTGGCGGAATCCTGAGGGGCGGCCGTGGCGTTGACGATCGGCAGGCGGGGCCGGCCGTGGCCGACACCGGGGCGGGACGCAGCTGGGGCTGCCGCCGCGCAGGGTCGAGGGGGCGGCCGTGGGGATCAACGACGCTGACGCAGTCGACTGTCCGAAGTGGACCGGCCCGCACGGGCTGGTCCACTCCGTCCAGTCCGTGTTCCCGAAGTGCGTCAGCCCAGCCCAAGATCAAGGGACCTTCCCTGACGTTCAACGTCATGAAGGACCCCTTCACCGCCTTCAACGTGAGGAAGGGGCCCTTCATGACGAAGGGGCCACCATCGCCTTCACCACTTGCAGCCGGCAGGCCACCCCGATTTCACAAATCCGCGCTAAATGGGATTGACTCGGCCGGGCGGCTGGGTGAGGATGAATGCACACCGACAGAGGAGAGGTCATGACGAACACGCGGGAGCGAGGCACGCAGCGCCAGCGACTGGCCGCCGCGTTCGCTGCCGCCTGCCCGTCGAACGACCTCTGTCAGCTCCTGTTCTGGCAACCGCGACAGGATCTGGCCAGCGCGGGCTCCCTTGACGTGACGTAGCACCCGTCACGTCAAGGGAGCCGCCCGTCGGGAAACCGATCCGGGCGGCTTTCTCCATTTCGTGTGCCTGAATTGTTTACGCCGGCGAGCTTCCGGAACGGAGTGGAACGGTCTCCAAAACCGATTCCCGGGGGTTCGACTCCCTCCGTCGGTGCGTTACGCCGCCCATTTCGTTTGGGTCGGTGTGGTTCTTTGACAGCTACACAGCGGAGCAGACATTTCTCCAGCGCCCGTCTCCGCCGCCAACCGAGGCGGCGGACGCGGGCCGCGGGGTCCGGCCGCGCCTGGGCGTGCGGCCGGACCCCACCTTGACGTATCCCCGGACGCGAGGGAGACGGCCAACCCGCCTGATTTGGGATCAGGAGTCACCGCGTTCGACTCGCGGGCGTCCGACGTTCAGCACCGCCTGGCTCTTTGGCTCAACCGGCAGAGCACCGGCCTGAAGACCCGGAAGTCGGGGTTCGATCCCCCGGGGAGCCACCACGCAGCACCGCGTAAGCCCTTGTAGCCCAATGGAAGAGGCGCCGGATTTAGGATCCGGTCAGTCCAGGTTCGAGTCCTGGCAGGGGCACCGCACCACCAGATCCCGGTTTCAGTCGAGATAGAGCCGATACCCCTTGGCCACCGTCTGGAAGCCGCGCGCCTCGTAGAAGGCGTGCGCGTCGAGGCGGGTGCCACGAGAGAGGAGTTGGATCTTGTAGCAGTCGGTCTCCCGCGCGAGGGCGACCGTGGCGTCCAGCAGTGCCGAGCCGATGCCCGATCGACGGCGCGAGGCCGTCACGACCACGTTCTCCACCAGCATGAACGGCCGCGCGCCCCGGGTGAGGTTGGGCAGCGTCGTGCAGTCCACGGTGCCGACGGCCACCGCGTCCACTTCGGCCAGCAGGACCGTCCGCCCGGCCTGAGCCTCGATGGCCCGCCAGGCCCGCAACGCCACCGCCGGCGTGAGGGTTGGGTCGGCGGGGTGCAGCTCGGCGTACAGCGCCAGCAGCGCGGGCAGGTCGGCCTCGACGGCCGAACGGATCAGAACCGGCATGCGGGCAACCCTAGATGCCCTTACCCCCGGCCCACTTCACGACGGTCGTGACGCGGCCTGCAAAGCCGACGTATCTCCGGGTTCGGGTCTCTACACTGTTCTGTTCCGCATGTGTGGCCCCGCCACCGACTTCGCCATCCCCACACGACCCGAGGACGTGACCATGCAGGCCCAGACGATCATCCAGAAGACGCTGCGGGTGCCGCTGGGCGCTGGGCCGGCGGGGGATGGCTCGGTGGTGGCTCGGCAGATGGACGCGGTTCTGGTCGGCGTGGGGTTCGCGGCGACGCGGGAGCTGCTAGAGCACGTGTCGGGGCTGGAGCCGGGCGCGGCGACGGACCTCGCGGCAGAGTTGGTGGCCGCGGTCCGCAAACTGGTCGGCGACCACGTGCGGCACAACGCGTACTTTCGCGACTTTCCCCATGGCGTGCCGGACACCATGAAGTTCTGGGTGCGGTGCCTGCGCGAAGCCCTGGTGGCTCCCGGCTCCAAGCCGACCGACAAGGAACTGTTGGCGCTGCTCGATCTGCGCCTGGTCGGGCTGCTCGACCTGCCCCGGTACGGCCGTTACCAGCACACCTACGCGGAACTACTGGCCGCGCACGACGAGCTGATCGCCTCGGTCAAGGACCGGATCACCGTCGTAGGCCTGGGCGGCACGCTGGAGGAGGAGACCCGCGAGCTGTACCGGTCGCTGGCCGAGTCCACCACGCCGCTGGGCGAGGCGGACCGGCTGCTGCTGGCCGACCTCGCCGGGGTCTGCGGTGCCGTGGAACTGGCGGCGGTGCCGGTACGGGAGAACCGGGCCGTGCTCAACGCCGTTCGCTTGCTCGCGGGACGGCCGCTGGTCGCCGTGGACACGGTGGCGGACGTGCTGCGCACTGCGTGCCAGGCCAGTGGCGGCGATGTCACGCTGGTCGAGCCGACTCGGTTCCGCAGCTTTTCCCGCCGTGAGCGGCGTGTCCTGCTCGCGGCGCTGGATCGAGTGGTGGCGGGCAACGAGGCCAAGCTCGGTGACGTCACGCGGTTCGCGCGGCGGTTCAAGCGGCTCGGCGAGTACCTGCACCCGCACGAGTACCCGCAGTTCCCGAACGCCGCCGACGTGTTCGCGGTCGCGCGTGGCGAGAAGACGGCCCGGACGCTGGCCGGGCGGGCGGAGGTGGCGTTCGCCGCCGGTGATGTGTTGGGCGCCGCGGTGATTCTTGCGACGGCACCGGGCATGTTGCTGCGGTCGCTGGACCGCCTGCTGCGTCAGGCCGACAACGACGTTGCCACGCAAGCGGTCCTCGACGCGGCCGGCAAGGTGCTCGGGTCGGTGTCTGGGCGGGTGCTGTGCTCGGTGCGTGAGCACCTGGCCAACCGCGCCGACCGGGATGCCGCACGCGTGTTCACCAACCGTGCCCTTCGGGCGTGGGTCACGGAGGACACGCGGCCGCCGCTGCCGCCGGAGGTCATCGCGCGGGCGTGCGCGCTGATCGACGCGGAGCTGACCCGTCGGCTGTCCGGCTACGAGCACGTGGTGGTCGACCCGGCCGTGCTGGACATCGCGCTGCCGCTGTCGGGCAAGGCCGGCGAGGACGGTTTTGCCGTGCTGCCAAGGGGTTCTCGCAGTCGGGTGGACGGGGAGGTGTTGCGGTTGTTCACCTACTGGCGGCAGACCAGCCGGCGCACCGACTTCGACCTGTCCGCGCTGCTGCTGGACGAAGACTTCCAGTACGCCGGACACGTGTCGTGGACCCAGTACCACGACGGCGGTGCGGTGTACTCGGGCGACGTGACCGAGGCGCCGGACGGCGCGACCGAGTTCATCGACCTGCCGCTGGACTCGGTCGACGCGGCCTACGTCGTGCCGCAGGTCAACATCTACTCCGGGGAGGGGTTCGACGAGGTCGCTGAGTCGATGTTCGGCTGGATGACGCGTTCCAGCGCGCAGGAGGGAATGCCGTTCGAGGCCCGCACCGTGCGGACCCGGTCGGACATGCGCGGCCCCGGCCGCGTGGCGCTGCCGGTCATGTTCGGCCGTGGCGAGGACGGCACGTGGACCGCGACCTGGCTGCACCTCTACCTGTCCGGCTCGCCGGACTTCAACCGGGTGGAGGCCAACCGGGGCAGCACTTCGTTGCTGGCCAAGGGCATGCTGGGCAGCCGGTATCTCACCGTCGCATACCTGGTGGAGCTGTTGCGCGCCGCGGGCGCGACGGTGACGACCTGGACTCCCGGTGCGGAACTGCCGACAGCGGCCACGTTCGTCGGCGTGCATCGGCCCGAGGGTCTGCCGGACGGGACCGAGGTGATCACGCTGGACCGGCTGAACCGGTTGATCCCGGCCTGACCGGCCCGATATCCTGGCCAGGCGAGGCCATGAGGGGACTTCCTTCTACTCATCCTTGGAATGGTCTAGTGCCCTCCCTCTCCTCGCTCCGACCACACAGTCGCCGGGCACGGCTCACCGTGCCCGGCGACTGTGCGTTGTGCCTGCTGACGTGGCTCCAGACGTCGGTGCTGTCGTGGATGGTCCTCTAACCTGACGGCATGGCTGAGAGTGACCGAGGCGGTCAGGTCCGTCCCGGAGGGCGCACCGCGCGGAACCGGACCGCGGTGCACGACGCCGTGCGCGGGTTGCTGGCCGAGGGCCGCGACCCGGTGACCGTGCGCGAGGTGTCGGAGCGGTCCGGGGTCAGCGAGGTGACGATCTACCGGCGGTGGGGGACCGTCGAGTCGCTGATGCTGGACGTCGCGATCACCCAGCTCACCGAGGAAGCTCCGTTCCCGGACACCGGGGATCTGCGGCGGGATCTGCTGGACTGGGTCAGCGGCGTGGCCGCGAGTGTGAAGAGCCCGGAGGGGTTCGCGCTCTACCGGGCGCTCGCGGCGGCGACCTCGCCGTTGGGCGGCAACCACAGCGACCAGGCCCGTGCGGACGCGGCGATGTACCTGCGCCGTCGCACGGACCAGATGCAGGCGGTGTTCGACCGGGCGGCCGCGGCGGCCGGGACCACTCCGCCGAGCGTGGCCCGGGTCTTCGACCTCGTGCTCGCGCCGGTCTACCTACGGGCCATCTTCGGCTACGACGCGCCTGACGCCGACCTGGCCGAGCTGGTCGACCGCGCGCTCGGCGACGGCTGACACTGCTAGTGAAAGAAAACTTGCATTAGCCCTCGGGTGCCCGCAGACTGGCACTTAATGAAGGATTTCCTACATTAAGGGCGGGGTCGTGCACTATCCACCGTTGAGCGAGGTCCGCGACGGCATGCGGATCGACTGGGACGTCCGGCTCACCATGAGCGACGGCGTCACGCTGGCCGCCGACATCTTCCGGCCGGACGACGACGCCGAGCACCCGGTGCTGCTGGCCGCCGGCCCGTACGGCAAGGGGCTGTCCTTCGCCGAGGGCTTCGCGTACCAGTTCGAGGCGCTGCTGCGGGACCACCCGGAACTGGCCGAGAAGTCCAGCAATGCCTACCAGGTATGGGAATACCCCGATCCCGAGCGCTGGGTGCCGGACGGGTACGTGTGCGTGCGTATCGACACGCGGGGGACCGGCGGCAGTGAGGGGGCGATCGACTTCTTCTCGCCACGGGAGACCCAGGACCTCTACGAGAGCGTCGAATGGGCCGGCACGCAGCCGTGGAGCAACGGCAAGGTCGGCATGCTCGGCATCTCCTACCTGGCCAGCAACCAGTGGCTCGTCGCCGCCGCGGCCCCGCCGCACCTGGCGGCGATCTGCCCGTGGGAAGGGGCGTCGGACTTCTTCCGCGAGTACACCCACCACGGCGGCATCCCGTCCGAGTTCCTGCCGAGCTGGATGCCCTACCAGGTAACCCGAATCCAGCACGGTCGGGCCGAGGCGCCGACCAATCCGAACACCGGCCGTCGCGTGTCGGGCCTGGCCGTGCGGACCGAGCAGGAGCTGGCCGACAACGCCATCGCCCTCGCGGATGTCATGCGCGCCAACCCTTTCGACAACGACTACTACCGGGACCGCTCGGCCGCGCTGGAGAAGATCACCGTGCCGGTGCTGTCCAGCGCGAACTGGGGCGGCATGGGCCTGCACTCGCGGGGCAACTTCGAGGCCTACTCCCGGGTGGGCAGCGGGCAGAGGTGGCTTGAGGTGCACGGCCTCGAGCACTGGACCGAGTTCTACACCGACTACGGCGTCGAGTTGCAGCGCCGGTTCTTCGACCACTTCCTCAAGGGCGTGGACAACGGCTGGGACCGGCAGCCGCCGGTACAGCTGAAGGTCCGGACGCCTGACGCGTTTTTCCTTCGCCACGAACAGGAGTGGCCGCCGGCTCGCACCGCGTGGACGCCGTACTACCTGGACCTCGCCACCGGCGGCCTTGGCTCAGAACCACCCGCTGGGAACCAGGAGATCGGGTTCGCGGCCCGCTCCGAGGGCGCGATGTTCACCACGCCCCCGTTCTCCCAGGAGACCGAGTTCACCGGCCCGGCCGCGCTCAAGCTGTTTGCCGCCTCCAGCACCGACGACGCCGACCTCTGCGTCACCGTGCACCTGTTCGACCCGGCCGGCGCGGAGGTTCTGTTCGCCACCGCGTCCGAGCCGCACGGTCCGGTCAGCCAGGGCTGGCTTCGCCTGTCCCAACGGACTTTGGACCCCTCGCGCTCGCTTCCGTACCGGCCGTGGCACCGGCACACCGCCGCCGCGCCGCTGACGCCCAGTGAGACGTACGAGGCCGACGTGGAGATCTGGCCCCTGTCGATCGTCGTGCCGGCCGGCTATCGCCTGGGGATTTCCGTGCGGGGACAGGACTACGAGCACGATCTCCCCGGCCGACCCGTGATCGCCTACGGCCGGGAGATCCGCGGCAGCGGCGCCTACTGGCACGAACTGCCCGGCGACCGCGACCGTCCCGCCTTCGACGGCACGACAATCCTTCGCGCCAGCGCGGGACGGCGGCCGTACGTGCTGCTTCCGTTGGTGCCCAACGAATAGCGAACGGCTACTGGCCCAGGGTCGGTCCGAGCCAGCGGCGGACGAGCGTGCGCAGCTGGTCGTCAGTGGGCGCGGGCGTCGAGGGGTACTGCAGGAAGGACAGGAACAGGCGCATCAGGATCTCAGCCAGGCCGTGGAAGTCGTCGTCGGTGGTCACGTCGGCGGCGGCCCAGTCGACCGGGACGTTGCGCAGGATGCGGGCGCCGAGGGCGAAGGACTGGGGCGAGGTGACGGCGCCGGTGAAGACGTCGGCCTCGCCCGCCTCCAGCAGCAGGCCCAGGTAGGGCTCGCGGGGGACAGTGTGGAGGCTGAACAGCACCGACTCCACGGCGACCTCGGCCGGGCTGGCGAACTTGGCCAGGTGGCGTTCCATCCGTTCGGCGAACGCCTCGACGCCGGCGATGGCGACGGCGGCGAGAATGTCGGGCAGCTTGGGGAAGTAGCGGTAGACGGTCTGCCGGGTGACGCCGGCCTCGGCGGCGATGTCGGACAGGCTGGTCTTGGCCAGCCCGACCCGGTCGATGCACGCCGTGGCCGCCTCGACGATCCGGCGGCGGGCCTCGTCCCCGGTCCGGGGCGGGTTGCCCTGCCATCCGTGGTACCCCATGCGCCCATCTTCCCTCAGACGGCCGCGGGTGACCTGCTCCGCACCCGGTACAGCACGAGACCGCCGCCGAGGAAGCAGGCGAGCGCGTAGAGGCCGCCGCCGACAAGAGAGCCGGCGCTGAGCCAGAACACCGCCATCACGCCCAAGTAGACGGCGGGATAGAACCGGGCGAAGGCGGACGCCGGCTCGTCCGGCCTCGGGGTGGACACGACGATCCAGCCGCCGGCCACCCAGACCAGGGCCAGCTCGACACCGAGCACCCAGGCCTGTGCCGTGGTGTTGCCCTGGAACAGACTGGACGGGAGGCCGGCGACCACCATTGCCAACGGGGTCAGGACGCCGGCCAGCAGCACCAGCCAGCCGTTGCCGGCCAGCCGCACGACCAGGTAGGTCATGGCGGCCATGGAGACGGACGCGAACAGCAGCATGCTGGTCATCGGCACCGAGCCCAGCGCGGGCTGGTTGACGATGACGTTGGCGGGATTCCAAGCCCACCAACGCAATTGCGGCCCGATCTGGTCGAAGACCTCGTAGAACACCTGGCACACGAAGGCGACGGCGACCGCGCCGAGCAGCGGGCCGCGACGCCGGAAGATGCCGAGCGAGCGCACGACCTCGTAGACGAGCTGGGTGAACATCGGATAGAAGGCGACGATGTAGAGCGGCAGCCGGTCGTCCATGAACTGCACGGTGAAACGGTTGTGGGCGAAGATGAATCCGTAGATGTGGTCGAGCCCGAACCACTCCGGGAAGTACAGCGGCGGCTCGGTGACGAAGAGGTAGACCAGCGAGGCGAACCACAGGGCCAGGTTGGTCGGATCGCCCGCGCGGTGGCGGCGCACCGCGTGCACCAGCGCGAGAACGGCGCCGCCGATGACGAGCAGCTCCAGCGCCGGCATCGTCCAATTGGCCAGCTCCCAAGGAAAGCGGACCGACACCACCGGCGACACGTCGTGGCAGTCGAAGCCGAGACCGCGGGTGACGGCCTCGGCCTGCGATCCGCACGCGGCGCTCATCGTGCCGTCGCCGAGGAGTAGTCGGTGGCCGGCGGCTCGGCCTGCGCGTCGAAGTCGAAGGGAACCCGCTGCCGCCCCAACGCCTTGCGGACGTAGTGGCGTAAGAACCCGGCGATCACCCTGGGGTTGCGCAGCATCTGGCCCAGCGACTCGTCCATGTTGAACACCTTGGCGAAGTGCTCGTCCACGACGTCGTCCTCACGGGCGGCGCCGACGATGAAGCTGAACGCCGGGCCGGACACCGCCGCGACGAGACGGCGTCGCCACTCGGGCGGCTTCTCGGTGCCCACCGCGCACTCGTAGCCCTGATCCCTGGCCATCGCCAGCGACCACGGCACACGGAGCAGTTTGCTTTGCCCCGCAAGGAAACGTGCACAGAAACCACGGTCGAGCCGGTCGGTGCGGGCCAGGTGCTCGCGCAGCAGCAGCGCCGAGCCGGCGGCGGAACTGATGCCCTGGGCGTAGAACGGGTTGAACGCGCAGATCGAGTCGCCGACGAACACCAGGCCGCGCGGCGGCGTGCGCAGGCGGTCGTAGCGTCGCCACTTGTTGCCGGTGGACCGGGTCAGGTGCACCTCGGAAGTCGGTGTGCTGCGGGCCATCGCGGCCGCGAACAACGGTGTCCGCACCCGGTTCGCCGACTCCACGAAGGTGTCGGCGGTGCGCGGCATCTCCAGCCCCCACGAGCCCATGCACGCGATGGCGCGGTTGCCCTCGATCGGGAAGAAGTTCACCAGGAACTCGTGCTCGGGCGGGTGTCCGGCCCGGTCCGGGGTCGGCATGATCACCAGGTGCTGCCACCACCAGGAGGCCGGTCGGGGTGTGGGCAGTTCGTACCAGCGCGAGGTGTACGTGACCTTGGCGTCGAGGGTCTGCACCTCGGGCTCGGGCCATCCCGCCGCCACCAGCCAGCCGCCGACCGCCGAGCCGCGGCCCATCGCGTCCACCACCAGGTCGGCGTCGACGTGCTCGTCACCGAGGTCGACCCCGGTGACCCCGCCGTCTCGTGTCCGCAGGCCGCTCACCGTGACACCCTCGCGGACGGTCACGTTGGCCAGCGCCCGCACTTTGTCGCGCAGCACCCGCTCGATGAGCACCCGCGAGCCGTAGATCATCGTCATCGCGCTCCGCTTGCGCGCCGACCAGCCCACCCCGTCGAGGTAGGCGGCGTCCATCGACGGCATGAGGTGCAGGCCGCCCGCGGCGATCAGGTCGTCCTCGAAGCCGGGGAACAGCGCGGCGATCGCCCGCCGGCCGGAGTTGAGCAGGAAGTGCGGGTGCTTGCTCTGCGGCACGCCGCGCCGGTGCTCGGCCGCCGCCGGCAGTTCGTCACGTTCGAGCACGAGCACCCGATCGAAGTGCGGGGCCAGCGCCCCCGCGGCGCAGAGGCCGGCGGCGCTGCCGCCCAGGACGACGGCGGTCTTGCCGAGCTTCACCCGGACCAACTCCCCAACGTCATTCATACAAACAGGCACTCAATGTATGAATGACGTCACACGCATGTCAATGCTGCCGACGGGTGCCGAAAGCCGGCGAAGCGCCCGAAACGGTTACACTGCGGCTTTGTTGATCACTAGGAGAGGCCGCGGTTCATGAGGGTCTGTCGGATGATCGTGGGCATCGCCCTCGCGGTCGGCGTCGCCGGGTGCTCGGCCGGCCCGGAGAGGCCGACGCCCACGAGTGCGACGACCGCCGAGGCCACCGCGACGGCCGGCGACGGGCTCACCGTCGATCAGCGCCGCCGCGCCGATCAGCTGGTCAGCATCTTCGAGAACGGCACACCGGTGGTCCAGTACGACTACGCGGAGAACCTCCATGACGGACGCGGGATCACCGCCGGACGCGCCGGATTCACCACCAACGACGGCGATGCGCTGCGCGTGATCAAGGCCTACACGGAGCGGGTCCCGGACAACGGCCTGGCGCGGTTCGTGCCGGAGCTGGAACGGCTGGCGGGGAGCGGCAGCGACGACACGTCGGGGTTGCCGGAGGGGGACTACATCGCGGCCTGGAAGCAGTCGGCGTCCGATCCGGTGTTCCGGCGGATCCAGGACAGCCAGGTGGATCAGCGCTACTTCGTGCCGGCCATGGCCGAGGCCGACCGGTTGGGGCTGACGACGCCGCTCGCGCGGGCCGAGCTGTACGACGCGGCCATCCAGCACGGCACGGGCAGCGACCAGGACGGCCTGCCGGCGTTGATCAGCCGTGCCGGCGACCGGGTCGGAAATCCTTCGGCCGCCGGCGAAAAGGCGTGGTTGGGGGCGTTCTTCGACGTCCGCGCCGAGGATCTGCGCAATCCCGCGAACGGTGCCACCAAACAGGAATGGGCCAAGTCGGTGGACCGCGTCGAGTGCCTGCGCCGGATCGCCGCCGCCAGCGGCTACCGCCTCGACGGGCCGCTGACGGTGACGGCTGCCGGCACGAGCTACACCCTGAACTGAGTGGTCACCATGGCGGACCCGAACCAGGCCTGGAGCGCGGTCTCCAGGTCGCCGTCGATCCAGGCGACGTAGCCGTCGGGTCGGACCAGCAGCGCCTCGGGGCGGTTGGGCTCGGTGGCGGTGGCGGTGACGACGCGAACCCGGCCGGCGGCAGCGGCGGTGAGCTCGGGGGTTCGCTGCCCACCGGTGAGGTCGAGCAGGAAGCCCTGGCCGGCGTGCAGCAGGCGCATGGCCCCAAGCGATTCGCCGTCCACCAGCAGCGGCCAGTCCGGCAACCGGGTGCCCAGCAACGGATGCTCGGCGCCTCCGCCGGGCATGGGGTAGCGCACGTCCAGGCCGGTGATCATCTCGGAGAGGAACTTGTTGACCTCACGGAACGCCATCAGCTCGGCGAACAGATCGCGCAGCGGATCGACGGAGGGGCTGGGGTTCATCAGGGCGAGCTGGGCCTGGGTGTTGTGGCAGACCCGCTTGGCCACGGGGTGCCGTTCCGCGTGGTAGGTGTCCAGCAGCTCCTCGGACGCCTCGCCGCGGGCGACGGCGGCCAGCTTCCAGCCGAGGTTCACGGCGTCCTGGACACCGGTGTTGAGCCCCTGCCCGCCGGCGGGGAAGTGCACGTGCGCGGCGTCGCCGGCCAGGAAAACGCGGCCGGAGCGGTAGTTCTCGGCCTGCCGGGTGGCGTTGCCGAAGCGGGACAACCAGTACGTCTCGCCGACTTCGATGTCCAGGCCGGTGACCCGGCGGGTGGTGTCGATCAGCTCCTGGAGCGTCACGGGGTCGTCCCGGTGCGCGGTCGGCGGCACGAACTCGGCGGCGACGATGCGGTACCGGTCGCCGCCCAGCGGCACGGTGCCGAAGACGCCGCCGGAGCAGCGGCTGAGGTGCGGGCCGGTGGGCGTCTGGTCCAGCTGCACGTCGCCGAGCACGGCGTTGAGGGTGGAGGAGTTGCCGGGGAAGCCGATGCCGGCGAGCTTGCGGACCCGGCTGCTGCCGCCGTCGCAGCCGACGATGTAGTCGGCGGCCAGCTCGTACTCGCCGGCCGGGCCGCCGACGGTGAGCCGCACGCCGTCGGCGTCCTGGGCGAGGCCGAGCAACTCGTGCCCACGGCGGAGATCGGCGCCGAGCTCGACGGCCCGTTCCTCCAGCAGCGCCTCGGTCCGTGACTGCGGGACCATCAGGGCGTAGGTGTGCCGGCCGTCGAGCTGGTCGAGCTCCAGCAGCCGCATGCCGGCGAAGTGCCCCTTGGGCCACACCGGCGCGCCCTCGCTGAACCGGTCGAGCAGGCCCCGCTGGTCGAGCACCTCGACGGTGCGTGAGTGCAGGCCGAGGGCCCGGGACTGGCCGGTGGGCCGGGAAAGGCGTTCCAGCACGATCGGCCGCACCCCGGCCAGGCCCAGTTCACAGGCCAGCATCAGGCCGACGGGACCGGCCCCCACCACGACGACTGTGCGCATGCCTCTAACCGTCGTCCAGCGACCGGATTCCCGTCAAAGGCGGGCGACCTGGGCTTTCAGTGGTCAGTCAGCGGCGCTGTAGGCCCTGAGGAACACCTGGACCCCGCTGGTGACGATGTCGTCGACCCGGCTGGCCGGCACGTCGACCGCGCCGAACAGCGACATCGTCTGCACCTCGCCGATCAGCAGGGAGGTGAGCTGGTTGGCGGCCCGCTCGGGGTCGGGCACGGTCAGCACACCGCGGCCGGACAGCCGGGTCAGGTGCGCGGTCAGCTTGGGCTGGGCCTGCCCGGGGCCGGCGTTCTGCCACGCGGCCAGCAGTTGGGGGTAGCGGGTGGCCTCGCCGACGATCAGCCGTCGCAGCGCGGCCAGGTCCTCCTGGGCCAGCAGCGCCGTCCAGGCCCGGCCCAGCCGCACCAGCCCGGCCGCCAGGTCGGCCTCGTCCAGCAGGATCTCGTCCAGCACGGCCAGGAACCGCTCGGCGACCGGTTGCAGCATGGCGTCGATCACCGAGAGGAACAGGTTCTCCTTGTCCCGGTAGTAGTTGTAGATCGTCTGCTTGGACACGCCCGCCTCGGTCGCGATCACGTCCACGCTCGCGCCCACGTATCCCTCGCGGACGAACACCTGGGCGGCCGCCCGCACGACGGACTGCCGCTTGGCGGGCAAGGTCTCGACTGACATGTGCACCAGTGTCCCCTTGTTCAGTTTGGACTCACTAGTCTATAGTTATTGGACTAGACCGTCTAGTCCATGGAGTGGGTATGGTCAGCACACCGACCACCGCGCCGCGGCGTCTCGATCCGGCCCTGCTCAAGCTGGCCGGCGTCGTGGTGCTCGGCGCGCTGATGTCCTCCCTGGACACCACCGTGGTCAACGTCGGCGTGGACACGCTGTCCGAGCAGCTGCACGCCTCGCTGCCCGCGGTCCAGTGGGTCAGCACCAGCTACCTGCTCGCGCTGGCCGTGGTGATCCCGCTGTCCGGCTGGGCGGTGGACCGCTGGGGCGCCAAGCGGGTCTGGATGGGGGCGCTGACCCTGTTCCTGGTCGGCTCGGCGCTGTGCGGCCTGGCGACCAACATCGGCGAGCTGATCGCCTTCCGCGCGTTGCAGGGCCTGGGCGGCGGTCTGCTCATGCCGGTGCTGCAGACGATCCTGGCCCGCGCGGCCGGCCCGGCGCTGATCGGCCGGCTGATGAGCGTGGTCACGCTGCCGGTCATGCTGTCGCCGGTGTTCGGCCCGGTGCTGGCCGGCTTCCTGATCGACACGCTCGGCTGGCAGTGGATCTTCTACATCAACGTGCCGATCGGCATTGTCGCGCTGGCCCTGGCGGCGCTGCGGCTGCCGGCCGGCGAGCCCAAGGCGGGGGAGCGGCTGGACTGGGTGAGCATGATCCTGCTCTCGCCGGGCCTGGCCGCCGTCGTCTACGGGCTGATCGTGGTCGGCGACGGCGGCGACCCGCTCGGGCTGGCCTGGCTGGCCGGCGGCCTGGTGCTGACCGGCCTGTTCTGCCGGCACGTGCTGACCACCAAGCACAAGCCGCTGCTGGACCTGAGGCTGTTCGGCACTCGCGGCTTCTCCGTCTCGGCCGTCGGCACGTTCCTGTTGGGCGCGGGCCTGTTCGGCGCGATGTTCCTGATCCCGCTGTACTACCAGCTGGGCCAGGGGCAGACCGCGTTGCAGGCCGGCTTGCTGCTGTTGCCGCAAGGTGTCGGCGTGGCCCTGGTCTCGCCGTTCACCGGCCGGCTCACCGATCGCTTCGGCGTCCGGGCGGTGGTCGCGATCGGCGTGCTGGCCATCGTCGCCGGCACGATCCCGTTCACGATGCTGAGCGCGCACCCCGACGACGTGGTGCTCATCGGCGCTCTGGTGGTGCGCGGCCTCGGCCTCGGCGCCACCATGATGCCGACCATGGCCGCCGCGTATCTGGTGGTGGGCAAGGAAAGCGTGCCCCGCGCGGCCACCCTGCTGACCATCTGCCAGCGAGTCGGCGGCTCACTGGCCACCGCGGTGCTCGCGGTGATCCTGCACAGCCTGCTCGCCGGCAACCCCGCCCCCGTGGCGTTCAGCCAGACCTTCCTGTGCGCCTTGGTGATCGCCCTGTTCGCCCTGGTGCCCGCGTTACTGCTTCCGCGCAAAACCTCGTAAGGAGACAACACCCGTGGCACACCTTCTGCACATCGACACCTCCTCCCGGCAGGAGGGGTCGGTCAGCCGCGAGCTGACGCGTGCCTTCGCCGACGCGTGGACCGCGGCCCATCCCGACGGCACCGTGACCTACCGCGACCTCGCGGTGAACCCCGTGCCGTACCCGGACATGCCCGACCTGGCTACCTCCACGCTGCCCGCCGGCCAGCGGCCCGAGCACCTGGAGGACAGCTTCGCGATCACCGACACCCTGATCGAGGAACTGGAGGCCGCCGACACCTACGTCATCGGCGCGCCGATGTACAACTTCATGGTCTCGGCCAGCCTCAAGGCGTGGGTGGACCGGATCGTGCTGCCCGGCCGCACCTTCGACACCGAGACCCGCCAGGGCAAGCTGGTCGACAAGGACGTCACGATCATCACCTCGCGCGGCGGCTCCTACGCACCGGGCACCCCGCGGGCCGGCTTCGACTTCCAGGAGCCGTGGCTGAAGGCGGCGCTGGGCCAGGTCGGCCTGGACGACATCCGGTTCATCCACGCCGAGATGACGCTGGCCAAGGTCATGCCCAAGCTGGCCCAGTTCGTGCCGCTGGCCGAGGAGAGCTACGACAAGGCGCTGGCCACCATCAAGTCCCTCTTCTGAGGTTCCATCCCTTTGGGGGAGATAAGTCCTATTTCCGAAGCGTCCCCACCCCTCACCGGGGCGCTTCCCTGGGTTCCCGCCCGGCCCCCGTCGGGCGGGAACCCAGCCGTGTCTTCAGAGGTCCATCAGGTGTCTTTGAGCGCCGATCCGCACCCTCGATCCGGTAAACCGCAACGAGGGCAAGGGGCGCCAGATGGGCAACACCGACACGGCTGCGATCGTCCGCCTGAACACGGCGTACGCGCAGTCGAAGATCCTGCACGGCGCGGTCGAGGTCGGCCTGTTCGAGCTGCTGGCCGAGGGGCCGGCCACGGCCGCCGAGATCCGTGACCGGCTGGATCTGCACCCCAGGCTGCTGCGTGACTTCCTCAACGCGCTGGTCGCGCTCGGGCTGCTGGAGCGCGACGACCGGCACTACCGCAACTCGCCGGCCGCGGCCGAGGTGCTGGTGCCGGGCGGCCCGGTCTTCCTGGGCGCCCGGATCAAGACGGCCAGCCAGCGGCATTACGCGATGTGGGGCCGGCTGGCCGAGGCGCTGCGTGACGGCAAGCCGACCGGCCACACCGCGTTCGACAAGCTCTACGAGAACCCGGTCGCCGCCAAGAACTTCCTGGTGCACATGGACGCCAACAACGCGGTCGTCGCCCCGCAGCTGGCCAAGGTCGTGGACTGGTCGCAGTACCGGAGCTTCGTCGACGTGGGCGGCGCCCGCGGCAACGTGGCGGCGCGCCTCGTCCAGGCCCACCCGCACCTGCAGGGCGGGGTCATGGAGCTGCCCGGCATCGAGCCGCTGTTCCACGAGCTGATGGCCGAGCTGGGCGTGACCGGCAAGGTCGACTTCCACGCGGGCGACTTCTTCGCCGACCCGATGCCGGCGACCGACGTGATCGTCTTCGGTCACGTGCTGCACGACTGGGACGCCGCCGCGAACCAGCAGCTGCTCGAACAGGCCTACGCGGCGATCCGGCCCGGCGGCGCGGTCGTGGTGTACGACCAGATGCTCGACGAGCAGGCGCCGGACCTGCGCAGCCTGATCGGCAGCATCAACGTCGCGCTGATCACCGAGGGCGGCGGCGAGTACACCGTGGCCGAGGGGCGGGCGATGGTGGAGAAGGCCGGCTTCACGTTCCAGTCCGCGACCAAGCTGTCCGAGGGCAACGACACCGTGCTGGTGGCCACCCGATGACCACCGATGTGCTGCTGGTCGGCGCGGGCCCGGTCGGTCTGGTGGTGGCCCACGAGCTGAGTCGCCGGGGTGTGCGGGTGCGCCTGGTCGACGCGGCCAAGGGGCCGGCCGTGACCAGTCGCGCGCTGGCCACCCACCCCCGCTCGCTTGAGGTCTACGACCAGATGGGCGTGCTGGCCGACCTGTTGCCGAGGGGCCGGCAGGTCACCCATTTCACCCTGCACAGCGGCCGCAGCGAGGCTCGCATGGACGCGGACTACTCGCGGCTGCCGACCCGGTTCCCGTTCACGCTGATGATCGACCAGGTGATCGCCGAGGAGGTGCTGCGCACCGCCGTGGCCCGGCACGGCGTCGAGGTCGAGTGGGAAACCCGGCTGGAGACGTTCACTGACGAGGGCGACCAGGTGCGGGCGGTGCTGCGGCACGCCGACGGCCGCGCCGAGGAGATCACCGTGCCGTGGCTGGTCGGCACCGACGGCGGGCACAGCACCGTGCGCAAGCAGCTGGGGCTGCCGCTGATCGGCGACTCCTCGGAGACCTGGCTGATCGCCGACGCGCAGGTGGACACCGACCTGCCGCAGAACAGCATCCACTGGGTGCGCACCCCGACCGGGACCGTGATGCTGGTTCCGTTCCCGGACAAGGGAAAGTGGCGGCTGCTGGACACCGCCGACGCCAGCTACGACGGCGACGACGACGCGGTGGGCCGCCGGTTCCAGGACAAGATCCGGGTCGGCGTCGGCCAGGCCCTCACCGTGCACCGGCCCAGCTGGGTCTCGGTGTTCACCATCCAGCAGCGGATGATCCCGGCCATGCGCAAGGGCCGGTGCTTCGTGGCCGGCGACGCCGCGCACGTGCACAGCCCGGCTTCGGGCCAGGGCCTGAACACCGGCATCCAGGACGGCTACAATCTGGCCTGGAAGCTGGCCATGGTCGTGCGGGGCCACGCCGGAACGTCCCTTGTGGACAGTTACTCGGCCGAGCGGGTGCCGGTGGGTCGCAAGCTGCTCGGCTCGACCAAGACGGCTACCGGGCTGGTGACGCTGAAGAGCATCGGCGTGCTGATCGGCATCACCGTCCTGCGCACGGTGAAACCGCTGCGAAACAAGATCGAGCGCAAGATCATGGGCGGCATGTCGGCGCTCGGACTGTCCTATGTCGACAGTCCGCTCACGACTTCCGGTGACGGCGAGCGGTTGCTGAAGGTGGATGCCGACGGCGCGCGCAGCCCAGGCTGGGCGGCGCTGGTCGAGGAGGCCCGGGATCCGCGCTGGACCCTGCTGGTGTTCTCGCCGTCCGACGACGCCACCCGGTTGCTGGACAAGGAACAGGGGGCGTGGCTGTCGGTGCGGTCCGTGCTGCGGTCGCCATCGACCGCGGTGAACCCGTTGCCGGACACCGACGGCCGGCTGCACGCCGATTTCGGGGCGGGGCCGGGGAGTTGGGTGCTGGTGCGCCCGGACGGCTATGTGTCGGCGACCGGCAGCGGCGCTGTCGTCCTACCGGAACTGGGGCTGTGATGGACTACGGACTGGCCGGCAAGATCGCGTTGATCACTGGGGCGAGCGGCGGGATCGGCGGCAGTGCCGCCCGTTCCTACGCGCGGGAGGGCGCACAGGTCGCCGTGGCCTATCGCGGCAACGTTGACGGGGCCAAGCAGTTGGCCGAGGAACTGGGGGGCGGCAGCTTCGCCGTCCGGTACCTCCTGGAAGAGCCGGAAGCCGCTTTTGCGGAGGTGGCCGACCGCTGCGGCGGCGTGGATGTGCTGGTGACCAGCGCGGTCAAGCCCGGCGCCCGGCGCGGGCCAGCTGCGCCGTTCGAGTCGTTGCCGGTCGACGCCTACGCCGGCTTCCTCGACGACAACCTCACCGGGACGCTGCGCACGGTCCAGCTGGCGCTGCCGACGATGAGACAGCGGGGTTGGGGCCGGATCGTGCTGGTGTCCTCGCGGGTGGTGGACGGCGGCAAGCCGGGCCGGGAGGTCTACGGGGCGGCCAAGGCCGGCCTGCACGGGTTCGCCAGCTCGCTGAGCTGGGACGTCGGCCGGGACGGGGTGCTGGTCAACGTGGTCTGCCCGGGCATGGTCGCCGGCACGGCGGGCCTGCCGCCGGAGGCGGTGGCCGGCGAGTGCGCGCGCACACCGACCGGGCGGCTGAGCACACCGGACGAGGTGGCCGAGGCCGTCATCTGGCTCGGATCGGGCGCTAACGGAAATGTGACCGGTCAGGTACTCACTGTTGCCGGTGGCCGCTGAAACGGTTTTCTGGCACCTTTGTTCGGCTGATCGTGCCCCTTTGGACTTGACGGGTTAAGTGTCAGGTGACACCGTCCTGCGTAAACACTGGGGCGGTGTCCGCTTTTGTTCGTTAATTTTCGTTACGTGTACGGATGGCATTCGATGTATCTCACACCGATCGCCGCTGCTCGTGTCTGATTGGTGTGGTTTCAATAGCCGGGTGGGGCCAGGAATCCGGGCACGTACGGTAACGCATGCTGGACGCTGCGTTTCCGTACGTTTGTACGATGGTGAACCGCGTTTGTGCTGCTATGGTCGGGTGTGGTTGGCCGACTGGGGTCTGGGGACAAGTTAATGGATTCGTGATTGGCGGGCCGAGGGGGGCTCGACGGGCGGTGCTGGTCGCCGAACAACATCAATTCGTCTCGGTCATCGGCGCGCGGGACGAGTGCATTCGGATGTAGTCACTGCCCTTGGGGCAAATGGAGGAATGGGGGACTCGGTGTTCGTCGGTCTGCTCGGATCGCTCGAAGTGCGGATGGCGGACAGGTCGGTCACGCCGTCGGCTCCGAAACTGCGCACGATACTGGCGCTGCTCGCGCTGAACGCCGACACGGTCGCGCACCTCGACCAGATCGTGGAGGAGCTGTGGGAGCACAACCCGCCCGGCAGCCCGTCCACGACGGTGCAGACCTACGTCTACCAGCTGCGCAAGCTGCTGGCCCGCGGTCAGCAGGACGTCGGCGGCGTGGCGGTGCTGACCCGCGCCCAGGGGTACGAGTTCCGGCTGGGGCGGGACTGTGAGGTCGACGTGCGCACCTTCGAGGTGCTGCTGGAACGGGGGCGGCGCGCGCTGGATCACGGGCGCACCGAGGAGGCGGCGCAGCTGCTGCGGGACGCGCTGGGGCAGTGGCGGGGGCCGGCATTCGGCGGAGTGACCACTGGACCGCTGTTGTCGGCGCGGGCGGCGCACCTGGAGGAGAGTCGCAAGAGCGCGCTGGAGCTGAGGTTCGAGGCTGACCTGGCGCTCGGCCGGCACCGCCGGGTCGTCGATGAGCTCGCCGGCGTGGTCAAGGCCCAGCCCACGCACGAGGGCTTCTCGGCCAAGCTGATGACCGCCCTGTACCGCTGCGGCCGGCGGGTCGAGGCGCTGGAGACGTACCAGAAGCTGCGCGCCGAGTTCGTCGCCCAGCTGGGGCTCGTGCCCTCGGCCGCGCTCAGCGACCTGCACCAGGCGGTGCTCACCGACGCCCCGTCACTGCTGTTACCCGCCACGGCGCCGGTCCGCACCGGACTGGCGCCGGAGCCGGCCGCTGAGGCCGACGAGCTGGAACCGGCCATGATGCCGATCACTGTGCTGCCGCTGCCGGCACAGCGGAGCCCGGTGGCCCAGGTGCCGCCGGCGTCGTTCCATTTCGTCGGCCGTCAGGCCGAGGTCGAGACGCTCGCCGAGCTGCTGGGCTCGGCCGACGCCGGCGATCGGCCGGGGCTGCGCATGGTGGAGGTGGCCGGGCCGCCCGGGGTGGGCAAGACCGCGCTCGCGGTCACCGTGGCCCACCAGGTGCGCAAGTCCTATCCGGACGGTCAGATCTTCGTGGACCTGCGGCCGGTCAACAACGGCGAGGCCGACCTGGGCGACGTGCTCGCGGAGGCGATGCGCGCGGCCGGCGTGCCGATGCCGGCGTTCTTCACCGGACTCGGTTACGCGTTCCGGGCCTGGAGCGCCGAACAGCGGCTGCTGGTCGTGGTCGATGACGTGATGTCCGTCGACCAGCTCGACAGCATCCGCCCCAGCGGGCCCGGCAGCGCCATGCTGGTCACCAGCCGGCGTCGGCTGCACAGTCCCGGCGTCACCTTCGCCATGGAGCTGCCGTCACTGTCCATTGAGGACGGAATCAGGATGCTGGCCGGCGTCGTCGGCGAGCAACGCGTGCACGCCGAGATCGAGCAGGCGGCGGCGCTGGTGCGGATGTGCGGTGGCCTGCC
This sequence comes from Kutzneria sp. CA-103260, assembly GCF_018263855.1. Taxonomy (GTDB): domain Bacteria; phylum Actinomycetota; class Actinomycetes; order Mycobacteriales; family Pseudonocardiaceae; genus Kutzneria. Next base: position 1,770,839 of record NZ_CP073318.1, read on the forward strand.
CCAGCTGATCGGCGCCGTCGGAGCTCGGCTGGCCTACCGCCGAAGCTGGACGCTGGCCCAGATGCGCCACCGCATCGTCGCCGATCCCACCGCACTGCTGCGGATTTCCGGCGGCGCCGGCCTGCGCGAGACGCTGCTGGGCAACTCCCGGAGCCTGCCCGAGCTGGCGCGGGCCGCGCTGTGGGCGGCCGCCGGCCGCGAGGTGGACACGGTCAGCGCGGCCGAGTTGGCCGTGCTGCTGGGGATTTCCGTTGCCACCGCTGAAGACCTGCTGGAGACGCTGGCCGACGCCTACCTCGTGGAAGAGGTGGTCGACCTGTCCGTGGGGGCCACCACCAGGTTCCGGGTGACCGCGCATGTGCGCGAGCTCACGGACAACCACGAGCTGCCGGCATCGGTTCTTCAGAGCGGTTTCAGCACGTCACCACTGTCGTCTGCGAGTTTGGTACTCGACAGTGAGGACGCTGTCGTCGACCACGGCCCCGCCGGCCGCACCCTCACCGGGTAGCCCCCTTTCTCGCCGGCGGGCCCTTCGGGAGGGTGTTGTGGACAACTCTGCACGGCCCGCTAGGCGCGTCGTCGTCACGGGAATCGGCGTCGTGGCCCCGGGCGGGACGGGCCGCGCCGCGTTCTGGGACCTGATCTCCAACGGGCGCACCGCGACCCGCCGGATCACGTTCTTCGACCCGTCGCCGTTCCGCTCGCAGGTCGCCGCCGAGTGCGACTTCGACCCGGTCGCGCAGGGCCTGACCGCCAGGCAGGCCCGGCGCATGGACCGCGCGGCGCAGTTCGCCGTGGTGGCGGCCCGGGAGGCGGTCGCCGACAGCGGCCTGGCCGTCGACCCGGCGCGCACCGGCGTCGCCATCGGCAGCGCGGTCGGCTGCACCACCGGGCTGGAGCAGGAGTACTCGGTGGTCAGCGACAGCGGCCGCAAGTGGCACGTGGACAACGACTACGCGGTGCCGCAGCTGTTCGACTACTACGTGCCCAGCTCCATCTCCTCGGAGGTGGCCTGGGACATGGGCGCGGAGGGCCCGGTGGCGCTGATCTCCACCGGCTGCACCTCCGGTCTGGACGCCGTCGGCCACGGCCGCGACGTGATCGCCGAGGGCGGCGCGGACGTGGTGATCGCCGGGGCCACCGACGCGCCGATCTCGCCGATCACGTTGGCCTGCTTCGACGCCATCAAGGCGACCACCAACCGCAACGACGAGCCGCACACCGCGTCCCGGCCGTTCGACCGCAGCCGCAACGGTTTCGTGCTGGCCGAGGCGGCCGCGGTGTTCGTGCTGGAGGAGCGCGAGCACGCCCGCCGCCGGGGCGCCCGGATCTACGCGGAGATCTCCGGCTTCGCCACCCGCTGCAACGCCTTCCACATGACCGGCCTGCGGCCCGACGGCCGGGAGATGGCCGAGGCGATCCGGGTCGCGCTGGCCCAGGGGCGGATCGAGCCGACCGAGGTCGACTACGTCAACGCGCACGGCTCGGGCACCAAGCAGAACGACCGGCACGAGACGGCCGCGGTCAAGATCAGCCTCGGCGAGCACGCCTACCGCACGCCGATGAGCTCCATCAAGTCGATGATCGGCCACTCGCTCGGCGCGATCGGCTCGGTCGAGATCGCCGCCTGCCTGCTGGCCATGGAGCACGACGTGCTGCCGCCCACGGCCAACCTGCACGAGCCCGACCCCGAGTGCGACCTGGACTACATCCCCTTGGTGGCCCGGGAGAAGCGGGCCGACGTGGTGCTCACCGTGGGCAGCGGGTTCGGCGGTTTCCAGAGCGCGATGGTCCTGGACCGGAGGTCGGCATGAGCGCACCGCACATCACCGGAATCGGCCTGCTCGCGCCCACCGGCATGGGCGTCGGGCAGTACTGGTCGGCCACCCTGGCCGGCGCCTGCGGCATCGGCAAGGTGACCCGCTTCGACACCGCGGGCTATCCGGCCGTGCTGGCCGGCGAGGTCGACGGCTTCGACGCCCGCGAGCACCTGTCCAGCCGGATGCTGCCGCAGACCGACCACATGACCCGGATGGCCCTGGTGGCCTCGGACTGGGCGCTGGCCGACGCCGGCGTGAAGCCCGACGAGCTGCCCGACTTCGCCGCCGGTGTGGTGACGGCCAGCTCGGCCGGCGGTTTCGAGTTCGGCCACCGCGAGCTGGAAGCGTTGTGGAGCAAGGGAAGCGACCACGTCAGCGCCTACCAGTCGTTCGCCTGGTTCTACGCGGTCAACACCGGGCAGATCTCCATCCGGCAGGGGCTGCGCGGGCCCGGCGGCGTGGTCGTCACCGAGCAGTCCGGCGGCCTGGACGTGCTGGCCATGGCCCGCCGACGGCTGCGTGACGGCGCCGAGCTGATGCTGGCCGGCGGTGTCGACAGTGGACTGTGCCCGTGGGGCTGGGTGGCGCAGATTGCCAGCGACCGGCTCAGCTACCGGGACGACCCGGCCCGCGCCTACCTGCCGTTCGACACCGACGCCGCCGGCTTCGTGCCGGGCGAGGGCGGCGCGATTCTGGTCGTGGAGAACGAACTGCGGCCCGGGGCGCGCAGCTACGGCACGATCGCCGGGCACGCCTCGACCTTCGACCCGCCGCCCGGCTCCGGCCGGCCGGGCACGCTGCGCCGGGCCATCGAGAACGCCCTGGCCGACGCCGGCACGGACGCGGCCGACGTGGACGTGGTGTTCGCCGACGCGGCCGGCGTGCCCGAACTGGACCTGGCCGAGGCGACCGCGATCACCGAGGTCTTCGGCTCGGTGCCGGTCACCGCGCCCAAGGCCGGCATCGGCCGGCTGTACTCCGGCGGCGCCTCGCTCGACGTGGTCGCGGCGCTGCTGTCCATCCGGGACGGCGTCGTCCCGCCCACCCCGAACGTCGCCAGGCCGGCCCCGGGCATCGACCTCGATCTGGTCGTGGGCCGGCCGCGCAGCAAGAAGATCCGCACCGCGCTGGTTGTGGCACGAGGCTACGGGGGCTACAACTCCGCCGTCGTGCTGCGGGCCGGCTGATCCAGGAGGAGACCCACATGTCCCAGATGACCCTTGCCGAACTGGTCGCGATCATCCGCGAGTGCGCCGGCGACTCCGATGTGGCCGACCTCGACGGCGACGTCCTGGACGTCTCCTTCGAGGACCTCGGCTACGACTCGCTGGCCATGCTGGAGGCCGCCGGCCAGACCCAGCGCCGCTACTCGGTCACCCTGGTCGACGACGCCGTGGTCGAGGCCAGGACGCCGCGCGAGTTCCTGACCCTGGTCAACGGCGAGCTCACCCGCGTCGGCTGACCGGCAACGCCAACGGCCCCACCATCCGCTGCGGATGGTGGGGCCGTTCCGCATTCATCCCACCTGCACCACCCACACCACACGCCTCAACACCAACGCGCCCCTGCCCCACATGTGGTCCACATGTGGGGCAGGGGCGCGACTGTGGCGCACATGTGGCATCGTGCGCGGCGGGTGGTGTGGGTGATGCGGGTGGTGCAGGTGGGTCAGAGGTCGTCGCGGGTGACCTTGCGGTACTTGACCTGCCAGCTGTCCTCGTGGCGGACCAGGGTGTCCTCGCACAGCGTGCTGAACACGATCTTGGGCTCGCCGCCCTTCTTGGTGCCCACGATCAGCGCGTAGCTGCGGACGAACAGGGTGCCGTCCTCGCCGCGGTCGATGGTCAGCATGCCCAGCCAGTGCCGGCGGGTCTCCTGCATCTCGGCCAGCCGGCCGTGCGCCTGCTTGACGGCGGCGCTGATCACCGAGCGGCCGATCGAGGGCTCCGGGTGCGCGTTGGCCTCGAACACGCCGTCCTCGGTGAAGGTGGCGGCCCACTCGTCGGCCAGGCCGGCGTCCAGCTGCTGCATCTGGCGCGCGTAGAAGTGCTGGATCTCCTGGTACAGCTCGGTGGAGACGGTGTTCATGGTCCTGGTCCTTCCCTCAGCTGCCGTCATGGGTGACGTAGCGCTCGCGTACCTGCCAGCCGGATCCGTGCCGCACCAACACGTCCCGGCCCCGGGTGCTGCGGAACAGCCCCGGCGTCCCGCCCTTGGCGGTCTCCACGACCAGCGCGTAGAACGAGGTCTGAAGGCTGTCGCCGTCGTGCTGGTCCACGGTCAGCATGTCCAGCCAGTGCCGGTGCACCAGCCCCTGGTCGTGGGCGTCGGCGACGATCCGGTGCGCGACCTTGGTGATCACCTCTCGGCCCTGGGCGGGCGCGGGATTGGCGTTGTTGGCGATCACCGCGTCCTCGGTGAACGTCTCCACCCAGTCCTCGACCCGGCCGGAGTCGATGAGCTGCATCTGCCGGGAGTAGAAGCGGCGCACCTGCTCGTAGATGGTTGACATCACGTCGACCAGGGTCGGCAGCGGCCCTCCAGGACATCTGAAAGGGCCCTGAGGCCGCGCTATGACCGGGAGTTCAGCGGATCAACATCCGCGACCGCCAGGGTGGACCCGACACCGGGGAACGGAGGCGGTCGTGGAGGTTGTCGAGGCCGACGTGTGCGTCGTCGGCGGCGGGCCCGCCGGCCTGACGCTCGCGCTGCTGTTGGCCAGGTCCGGCCGGCGGGTGGTGGTCGCGGAGCGGATGCGGTCGTTCGAGCGCGAGTACCGCGGCGAGATCCTCCAGCCCAGCGCGCTGGCCACACTGGACAGCCTGGGCGTGCTGGCCGAGGTGGAGGGCTACCCGCTGCGCAGCTTCCAGCTGGCCGAGCGGGACCGTGTGCTGCTGGACATCGACTACTCGGCGTTGCCCGGCCCGCACAACCACCTGTTCAGCGTGCCGCAGCGGCACGTGCTGGAGGCGCTGCACGCGGCCTGCCAACGGGAGCCGGGGTTCCGCCAGCTCGACGGCTGCTCGGCCAACGGGCTGCTGGAGTCGGACGGGCGGGTGACCGGAATCCGTTGCGGCACCGGCGAGAACGAGCGCGAGGTGCGGGCGGCCTGGACCGTGGCCGCGGACGGCCGCTACTCCAAGACCCGTCAGCTGGCCGGCATCGGCTACGAGCGGGTCGACTCGTTCCAGCACGACATCGCCTGGTTCAAGCTGAACCTGCCCGGACGTCGCACCGGGACCGTGCGCATCCACCGCAACGACGGGCAGATCGCGCTGATCCACGACTCCTACCCGGACCGGATCCAGATCGGCTGGCTCGTCCCGCACGGCCGCTACCGTGAACTGGCGGCGGCCGGAATCGAGTCGGTGAAGTCCCAGCTGCGTCAGGCATTGCCGCAGTACGCCGGCGAGATCGCCGAGCAGGTCACGAGTCTGGGCGACCTGACCCTGCTGGACGTGTTCTCCGGCCGGGCCACCGCGTGGCGGCGCGACGGCCTGGTGCTGATCGGCGACGCCGCGCACACCCACAGCCCGATCGGCGCGCAGGGCATCAACCTCGCGCTGGCCGACGCCGTCGAACTGCACCCGGCGCTGCTGGACGGCGACCTGGCCCGGTTCGAGCGCCGCCGGCGCAAGGCGGTGGAGGCGGTGTTCTCGTTGCAGGGCCGGCAGAGCAAGGGAATGCTGTCGCACGGCCGCGTGATCGACACGCTGCGCCCCCTGGTGGCCAAGGTGCTGCCGAAGACCCCCGTCTACCAGAAGGTGCTGCGCACCATCGCGTTCGGGGCCGAGCCGCCCCGCGTGCGCACCGACCTGTTCCAATTGGAGGGAAGAGATGTCCGTGGCTGACAAGCGCGTCGCCGTGGTGACCGGCGCCACCAGCGGGATCGGCCTGGCCGTGACCCGCGCCATCGCCGCCGGCGGCGACCGGGTGTTCTTCTGCGCCCGCGACGCCGAACGGGTCGCCGAGACCGTCAAGCAGTTGCAGGACGAGGGTTTCGACGTCGACGGGGCCAGCTGCGACGTGCGGGAACCCGGTCAGGTCACCGACTTCGTGCAGGCCGCGGTGGACCGTTTCGGTCCGGTCGACATCCTGGTCAACAACGCCGGCCGGGGCGGCGGCGGCGCGACCGCGAAGATCCCCGACGACCTCTGGTACGACGTCATCGCCACCAACCTGCACAGCGTCTTCCTGGTCACCAAGGCGGTGCTGACCACCGGCGGCATGGAGGGCAAGCAGCGCGGCCGGATCGTCAACATCGCCTCCACCGGCGGCAAGCAGGGTGTGGTGCTCGGCGCGCCGTACTCGGCGGCCAAGCACGGCGTCGTCGGCTTCACCAAGGCGCTGGGCCTGGAGCTGGCCAAGACCGGCATCACGGTCAACGCCGTGTGCCCCGGCTACGTGGAAACCCCGATGGCCCAGGGGGTTCGCGAGCGCTACGCCAAGTTCTGGGAGACCAGCGAGGAGGCGGTGCTGGAGAAGTTCAACGCCAAGATCCCGCTCGGCCGCTACTCCACCCCCGAAGAGGTCGCCGGCCTGGTCGGCTACCTGCTCACCGACACGGCCTCGTCCATCACCGCGCAGGCGCTCAACGTCTGCGGCGGCCTGGGCAACTACTGAGGAGACGCGAGTGACCACCCATCACGCGGAGCACCGGATCACCGTCGACGCGCCGATCGAGCGGGTCTACGCGCTGCTCGCCGACGTCACCCGCTGGCCGCAGCTGTTCGGGCCGACCGTGCACGCCGAGCACGTCGAGCGCACCGACACCAATGAGCGCATCCGCTTGTGGGCCACGGCGAACGACGAGGTCAAGACCTGGACCTCGCGCCGTGAGCTGGACGCCGCCAACCACCGGATCTCCTTCCGCCAGGAGGTCTCGCAGGCGCCGGTGGCGGCCATGGGCGGGGCCTGGGTGCTGTCGCCGACCGACAACGGCGGCACGCTCGTCGTGCTGGAGCACGACTTCTCGGCCGTCGGCGACACCCCGGAGAACGTCGAGTGGGTGACCAAGGCCGTGGACCGCAACAGCGACCACGAGCTGGCCAATCTCAAGACGATCGCCGAGAACCTGGCCGCCACCGAAGAGCTGTCGATCACCTTCCACGACGTGGTCGACATCGACGGCGACCGGGCCGACGTGTTCGCCTTCCTCAACGAGTCCGACAAGTGGCCGGACCGGCTGCCGCACGTGTCCCGGCTGGACCTGGTGGAGGAGACCCCGGGGCTCCAGGTGATGGAGATGGACACCAAGACCGCGGACGGCTCCACCCACACCACCAAGTCGGTGCGGGTCTGCGTGCCCGACTCCACCATCGTCTACAAGCAGCTCAAGGTGCCGGCGCTGATGACCGTCCACACCGGACGGTGGACGCTGTCCGAGCACGGCGGCGGGGTGCGGGCCACCTCCACCCACACCGTCGTGATCAAGCCGGACGCCGTGGTCGCCATCCTCGGCGAGGGCAAGACCGTGGCGGACGCGAAGGCGTTCGTGCGCAAGGCGTTGGGCACCAATAGCACGACCACCCTGCGCCACGCCAAGGAGTATGCGGAGGCCCTGCGTGCTGGTCGATGACCTGGTCCGGAAGGCCGCGGAGGCCTTCCCCGACCGCGTGGCCATTCACGCCGAGCGGACGGTGACCTTCGCTGAGCTGGACGAGGAGATCACCCGCTTCGCCGCCGCCCTGTCGGAGCACAGCGGCGAGGTCGTCGCGCTGACTTCGGTGCTGAGCGTGGACTTCGCCGTCGCCTACTACGGCGTGATCCGCAGTGGCAACATCGCCCTGCCGATCAACCCTTTGCTGCGCGACGACGACGTGCAACACATCCTGAGCACGTCCAAGGCGAAGCTGGTGTTCCGCTTCGACGAGCCGCTGCCGTCCTCGACCGAGCCGCTGCGCGCGACTCCCGGCGAGGTGGCCTGCCTCCAGTTCACCAGCGGCACCACCGGCGCGGCCAAGGGCGTGCGGCTGACCCACGGCAACCTGGTGACCAACGCCGAGCAGATCGCCCGGGCGCACGAGCTGGGCCCGGATTCGGTGACAGTGAACCACCTGCCGACCTACCACCTGATGCACCTCAACTCGGCGATGTTCGCCGGCGCCACCCAGATCCTGTGCGCCGACCCGGACCTGGCCGCGCCGATCGCCCTGGCCAACGAGCACCGGGCCACGCACTACTACAGCCTGCCGGTGAAGCTGGGCCGGCTGGCCGCCGACCCGCGACTGCCGGACCTTCGACTGGAGACGGTGCGGGTGATCGCCTCCGGCGGCTCCGCGCTACCGCCCCGGTCGGCCACCGTGCTGGGCGAGCACTTCGGCATCCCGGTGATCCAGGGCTACGGCCTGGCCGAGACCTCGCCGCTGACCCACAGCGACGGCCCGAGCGCGCCGAAGATCGGCTCGGTCGGCCCGCCGGTGGCCGGGACGTCCTGCCGGATCGTGCACCTCGACACCCGCGAGGTGCAGCCGGCGGGGGAGAAGGGCGAGGTCCAGGTCCGCGGCCCGCAGCTGATGAAGGGCTACCTGGACGCCGATCTCGACGAGGTGACCGAGGACGGCTGGCTGTCCACCGGCGACGTCGGCCACCTGGACGAGGACGGCTACCTGTTCCTGGTCGACCGGATCAAGGACGTCTTCAAGCACGACAACTGGCTGGTCTCGCCGACCGAGATCGAGCGGGTGCTGGAGACCCACCCGGCGGTCGCCGAGTGCGTGGTCGTGGACTACCCGGACGAGCTGTCCGGCGCGGTGGCCAACGCCTTCGTGGTGCCCAAGCCGGGCTGGGTCGGCGGGCCGGCCGAGTTCACCGAGCACGTCAACGCCCGGGTGCCGTACTTCAAGCAGCTGGAGCACGTCGCCATCGTGCCCGGCATTCCCCGCTCCGCCAACGGAAAGATCTCACGACGCGACCTCAGGGCGAGGTTGCTGCAGAGGAGGACGGCCGACGTGGTCACGTTCATCAGCAAGTTCACCGTCAAGGGCGAGGTCGAGGAGTTCGAGAAGTTCTTCCGCGAGCACGCCGAGTTCATGAAGCAGCAGCCCGGTTTTGTCGGCTTCCAGATCGTCCGCTCGCTGCGCACGCCCAACGTGTACGTCAACATCGGGCAGTGGACCGACGCCGAGGCGCACCGCAACGTGATGCAGAACCCGGAGTTCCAGGCCCACGCCAAGGCGATGCGGGACCTGGTCGACGTGGAGGCCGACCTCTACACGCCGGTCGCCGGCGCATGAAGCGGGTCGCCGTCGTCACCGGCGGCACCAAGGGCATCGGGCTGGCCGTCGCGCGCAAGCTGGCGGCCACCGACTGCCAGGTGTTCGTCAACTACGCCCACGACGACGAGGCCGCCGCGCGCGTCCAGTCCGAATTGGACTGTGAACTGCTCAAGGGCGACGTCTTCGCACCCGGCGGGGGCCGCGAACTCCTTGCCAAGGCCCAGGAAACCGCTGGCCGGCTGGACGTGTTCGTGCACAACGCGGCTCGCTGGAGCAAGTCGCCGGCCGACGACGTGTCGGCCTCGCTGACACCGCTGGTGGACGTGCTCGACGTGCTGCCGTCGTTGATGCCCGACGGCGGTCGTGTTGTCGCGGTGTCCAGCAACGGCGCGAACCGGGTGGTGCCCGGCTACCTGTCGCTCGGCGTGGCCAAGGCCGCCCTGGAGAGCCTGGTCCGCTACGCCGCGGTTCAGCTGGCGGGCAAGGGAATCGCCGTCAACGCCGTGTCCACCGGCAAGGTGGACAAGGGGCCGGACACAGTGAATCCCGAGCCGATGCGGATCCTCGCCGCCCGCACGCCCGCCGGGCGGCTGACCGTGCCGTCCGACGTCGCCGACGCCGTGTGGCTGCTGTGCGCGGACGAGGCGGCCTGGATCCACGGCCAGGTGCTCACCGCCGACGGCGGGCTCGGCCTGCTCGCATGACCACAATTGTTATCGCGCCTGAGGGAGGACAAGTGCAGCTCATCGACCTGTCGTCGCCGGTCGACGCGTCGTTCTGGGAGCCGGAACCGCTGTCGATCACCACCATGTCGGCGGCGGACGGCGCCCGGCACCTCGCGTCGGAGATGCGCGAGCACTTCGGCATGGACTTCGATCCGAACGTGTTGCCGGGCGCGGAGTTCCTGACCAACGACACGCTCTCGCTGACCACGCACACCGGCACCCACGTCGACGCGCCGGCGCACTACGGCTCCATCACCACCTACGGCGAGGCGCCCAAGACCGTCGAGCAGCTGCCGGTGGACTGGTTCTACCGGCCGGCCGTGGTGCTCGACCTGACCGACGCCCCGGTCGGCGTGGTCGGGGCGGACCTGTTGCGGGCCAAGCTGGACGAGGTCGGCTACACGCTCTCGCCGCTGGACATCGTGCTGCTCAACACCGGCGCGGCCCGCCTGGTCGGCACGTCCAAGTACTTCACCGAGTTCGTCGGCCTGGACCGCTCCGGTGTGGACCTGCTGCTGGACCAGGGTGTCCGGGTCATCGGCACCGACGCGTTCAGCCTCGACGCGCCGTTCACGTACATCATCGAGCAGTACCAGAAGACCGGTGATCCCGGCGTGCTGTGGCCGGCCCACTTCGCCGGCCGTGAGCGCGAGTTCTGCCAGATCGAGCGGCTGGCCAACCTCGACGCCCTGCCGAGGGCCCACGGCTTCACCCTGTCGTGCTTCCCGGTGAAGATCGTCGGTGCCGGCGCCGGCTGGGCCCGTGCGGTGGCCGTGCTGGACTGAAGCGGTGACGGTGGCCTGCCGACCGGACTACTATCTGCCGTCCTAGGCAACAGTGCGTGTTACGCCATGTGCGCTCTGTGATGGACGGGGGTGCGATGGGGAATTCGGCGGCCCGCTACCGGGACGTGTTCGCCGTCGGGGAGTTCCGGGCGTTGTGGCTGGCCCACATCGCCTCGGTCGTCGGCGACCAGCTGGCCCGCGTAGCGGTCAGCGTCCTGGTGTGGGATCGCACGCACTCGCCGGCGCTGTCTGCCGCGGCCTATGCCGTGACGTTCCTGCCCGATCTGCTCGGTGGCTCCGTGCTCGCGGGCGTGGCCGATCGCTACTCGCGGCGGCTGGTCATGGTGGCTGCCGACCTGGTCAGAGCGGGTGTGGTGGCCGAGCTGGCGCTGCCGGGGCTGCCGCTGGCGGTGCAGATCGGCGCGCTGTTCGTCGTGCAGCTGTTGGCCGGCCCGTTCACGGCGGCCCGCAGCGCGGTGTTGCCGGAGATCCTTGACGGGGATCGCTACACGGTCGGGGCCGGCCTGTTCGGCGGCACCTACCAGCTCGCTTTGGTGGTGGGCTTCGGCGGCGGGGCCGCGGTCGTGACGGCGATCGGGTCGCAGGCGGCCCTGGTGGTCGACGCCGGCACGTTCGCGCTGTCCGCCGCGCTGATCGCCGTCGGTGTGTCGGCTCACCGGCCGGTGGGGGCGCAGCCGGTGCGCCGGGCTGTGTGGTGGTCGTCGCTGCGGGGCGGGATCGAGGCCATCGCCACCCGCCCCCAGGCGCGGGTGTTGCTGGGCATCGCCTGCCTGTGTGGCTTCTACGTGATCCCGGAGGGCTTGGCCGTCGCCTACGCGTCCCAGATCGGGGTCGGCTCGGGTGGGTTGGGCTGGCTGTTGGTGGCCAACCCCGCCGGCACCGTGCTCGGGGTGCTGGTCGTGAACAGGCTGAGCCCGGACGCCAAACTCCGCTGGCTGGGTCCGCTGGCTGTGGCCAGCAGCGCCCTGCTCCTACCGACCGCGCTGGCGCCGGGCCTCGCCGTCACGGTGGTGTTGTGGCTGCTCAGCGGCGTGGCGACCGCGCACGACGTGGTCACCAACGCCGTGTTCACCGTCGCCGTGCCGAACAGCGTTCGCGGCCAGGCGGTGGGCCTGGCGGTCGCCAGTCTGCGGGCAGCGCAAGGCGTCGGCATCGCCGTCGCCGGGCTGCTCGCCCAGCTGATGCCGACCTCGTGGGTGATCGGTCTGGCCGGTGGACTGGGAACCGTCGCCGGGGTGGCGGCTGCCGCGGCCTGGGCGCGAGCCCGTGCGGCACGTCCCGCCGACGCTCCCTGAACCGGCCTCCGTTCAGCGGATTCGGGCTGTCTCATTCGGCCCAGTTGTTGTCGTTCACGCCGGCCACCTCCTCTGCTCGCCGAAGCCTGTCTTCACGGGGTGTGACCCCGGTTGGCGATCCGGGGATCAACGCCAGTTGTTGTCGCGCCAGTTGTTGTCCGACATCGCCGCGCACCGCCTCTCCAGCTCGTTCGAATTTGCGTGCTGACCAGGCGATTCAGCGCCAGTTGTTGTCCCGCCAGTTGTTGTCGCGCACCGTGATCCACCTCCTCGGAGGGCCTAACGAGTTCGGCCGAGTGGGCGGTTTTCCGCCCGCGGCTTCATCTTCTCGTGTGGATCCGGCTACCCGTGGTGCCAGTTTGGTTACGGTGGAGACCCTGGCCGTACCCTGGCGGCCCCGGTCGTTTCAGCAGGTGAGGCGTGGTGCGCACCCTGATCGCGGCGCCCTGGCGGTGGGCCCGGTCCTGGGCCTTGTGGCAGGCGCCCCGGCACGTCGTCGCCTACGTGCTCGCGGTCGAGGTGATCGCCGTCGCCACCACCGTGGGCACCGCCGGCCTGATGCAGATCCGCGGCACCGACCTCATCTACGCCGGCATGCTCTGCGCTGGGGCGTGGCTGCACATCGAGGGGGTCCGTCCGACCGAGCGCCAACGGGAACGCGGCGCCGGGGCCGGGCCGTACCTGGACACCAAGGCCGTGTGGTCGGTGGCCGCCGCCCTGATCCTGCCGCCGCTGCTGGCGTCGGCCGTCGTCGTCGTGACGTACACGATCGCCTGGCTACGCATCTGGCCGCGCCGGCAGCGTCCGCTCGACCTGTTCCGGTGGGTGTTCTCCGCCGCCACCATCCTGCTCGGCACCCAGGCCGCCATCGCCGTGCTGGCCCTGGGCCTGCCGACCTATCCCGGCCTGCCCCGGCCGACCTGGGCCGGCTTCGCCGACCTCGCCGTCATCGCCGCCGCCTTCGGCCTGCGGTGGCTGCTCAACTACGGTCTGGTCGTCGCCGCCATTCTCGTCTCCTCGCCGAACACTCGCCTGGCGAAGGTGCTGGAGAACTTCCACGAGCAGTCCCAGGAGATCGGCGCTTACGCCTTCGGCCTGCTGGCCGCCGCCCTGGCCGTCACCAATCCGCCGCTACTGCTCGCCGTAGTCGTCGGTGTCGTCGCCGTGCACCGGGGCCTGCTGCTGCACCAGTTCCGCACTGCTTCCCGTACCGACTCGAAGACCGGCTTCCACACTCTGGAGTGGTGGTTCCAGGCCGCTCGCCAGGCCCTCGATCGGGCCAGGGTGCATGGCTCCGGCCTTGCCGTCCTGATCGCCGACCTGGACCATTTCAAGCAGGTCAACGACACCTACGGCCATGTCGGCGGCGACCGTGCCCTGGAGGCCGTCGCCCGCGCCTTGCGCACCGAGGTTCGGGATTACGACATCGTCGGCCGGTGGGGCGGCGAGGAGTTCGTCGTGCTCCTCCTCGACGTCGACGAGCGTCAAACCAGGGCCATCGCCGAACGTATCCGTGAACGCGTCCACTCCCTCAAGGTCATCCTCGAACCTGCCGGCGACTCCCCGCCTCGCACCATCACCGACCTGACCATTTCCATCGGTGCCACCCTCATTCCCCACGACAGCGCCGACACCCTCGACGAAGCCATCCGCGCCGCCGACGCCGCCCTCTACGCCGTGAAGGAAGCCGGCCGGAATCGGGTGAAGCTCACCTATCTCATGCCGCCCCGCCACCCCGACGCCTAGCACCCCGTCAGTATTGGCGTGGCTGGATGGCGCCCTGTGGCGACCCTCTAATCAGGAACATACTGCAGGGTGTAGTCCCCGCTTCCGGTGTCGTCGTGACCGCCTCCGGCCGGACAAGCGCCGGTAGTGGGGTTGCCGCCGAAGAACAGCCCCTGGCATTTGTTGCACCATCGCCAATCGCGCTGTCCTGGAGCTGGCGCAAACTGCAAAGCGTAGTCCCCGCTTCCGGTGTCGTCATGAGCGCCCCCGGCCGGGCAGACGCCTTCAGTGGGGTTGCCGCCGAAGAACAATCCTTGGCATTTGTTGCACCATCGCCAATCGCGCTGTCCTGGAGCTGGCGCAAACTGCAAAGTGTAGTTTGCGCTTCCGGCGTGGTTATGACCGCCCCCTGTGGGGCAGACGCCGGTAGTGGGGTTGCCACCGAAGAACAGCCCCTGGCATTTGTTACACCATCGCCAATTGACCTGCGCCATCGCCAACCCTCCTGTCGGTGAAATATTCCGGCGACCCTGCCGGACCTCAGGAGAAGTAGGACACCAGTTCGTATACATGCATAGAAGGCCATGCGACTGGCCCCTGAGTTGGCCAGCGGCGACTCACGACGGCGTCGGGGCCTACCGGGACATCGAGTCCCGGTAGGCCCCAGCGTGTTCGTGACAGCTCGTCCTCGATCGGTGAGTTCCTAGGTCATCGAGTCAGCAGTTGGGTGGATCCGCACGGCGGCACCGGGCCGGGCCTGCCCGGGGTCCGGTCCCTGAGCTGGAAGTCGACCGCGTTGTCGCCGCTGTTGGTGAGCCGCATGAGGGCGAGCGGCTGGAGGCCGGGAGGCTGCGGGGCGGCCGGGGTCCCCTCCACGAACGGTGAATTCGCGTAGGTGGCGGCCCCGTCGACCGGCGCGGTGGGCGGGCGCATCAGGCCGACGCCGACCTGGTCGGGCAGCGTGATGCCGCTCCAGTACTGGTCGGGGGCCGGCCCGCTGTACTGCGCGTTGGCGACCAGGTAGACCCCGCCGGGTTGCAGGACCGTGCCCCACGGGATCGTGGCCAGGGTGAGAACTCGGGACTGGCCGATCGAGGCATCGATCGCGAAGTTGCTCAGGTCCTGCTGGACCTGGCTGATGTTCTTGACCTGGACGTACTGGTCATTCTGGCCGAGGGGGCCGTGGGTGGCGAACTGGTCGATCACGACGGTGCAGGACAGCTGTGCCGGCGCCGTCGACTGCGGCGCCGCGGACGCGACGGTGGCGCCGGTGACCAGCGAGAGAGCCGAGATGCCCGCTGTGACGAGGGCCGTGAAGGAACGCCTCATCGGTGTTGTCTCCTTCTCGGAATAGTGGTGAAGGCTTCGTTGTGCCGGGGAGGGGTGCGCGCACTCCGGCAGGGCGGCGATCACCACCGCGAATGACCCTCCCGAGCGATGTGCATCTACCACAGGGCTCCGGGTCGATTTTCTGCTTTCTGCGCCGCGCGGCGCAGAAAGCGCGTGAAACCAGGTAGACCCTGCCACAAAGCTTGTCGACGGCATGACGTCCGGGAAAGAGGCCAACAATTTGGCCCTTGGGTTCGAGCTGTGCCGGGCCAGCGCCTGGACGGGCGACGCGAACCAGTGGGACAACCGTCAACCAATCCCCCCGTCAGGATCGAACGGCTCAACCTCGACATCCGCCTTCTCCTGCCGAAACACCGCCAACTCCGACCACCGAACCGGCGCCGACACCTCCACCCGCACCGCCAGCGCAGTGATCGTCTTCTCGTCCGGGCACAACCACACCGGCCCACCCTCGTCGGCTCGCGGATCCGCCAGCGCGGATGTCCAGGTCACCGGCACCACCGGCACGTCCGGAAACCCCGACTCCGCAGTCCACAGCCGCCGGTTGAACGACGACTCGCCCCCACCGCCGACGGCGTCGAGGAAGTCGGCGATGGGTATGGACGACGCAGCGGGCGGCTGTACGCCGGAGAAGAGGTCCGACAACGCCATCCCAGCCGTCTGATCAACAGTGACCGCCTGGATCTCAGCCGTGAACGACCGGAGGGCGAGGCCGTCGACCAGTTCGGCACAGAGGCGGCGTCGTGCGGTGGAGTCGACTTCGGGCACGGGGTCGGGGGCTTCGGGCCCGAGGCCGCGGTCGAAGGCAACCTGGGTCATGACTTGGGAGCTGGTCCGGGTGTAGAGGGCGGAAAGCCAGCCGGGGCGCAGGCAGCGGCGGCCGACGCGGGCGGCGAGGTGACCGAGGCGCTGGTCGTCGACGACGGCTTCGGCGACGCCAAAGGCCCACGGCCGGGTCATTGTGGCCAGGTCGACGGGGTCAGGGGGTAACTGATCGTCACTGACGGGCCCCTGGTGCACGATCCAGCCGATCACGGCCGCCCAGTCTGAGAACTCGCCCACAGCGGCGGACAGGCGGACGAGTTCTTCGGCTTCGTGCTCGGCGGCTGCCCTGGCGTTCTCGTAGGCGGCCCAGGCGAGGTTGGATCGGTGCGCGGCCTGGAACTGCTTGCGCAGGTGCAGGAATCCGATGACGGCTGAGGCGAGCAGGAAGCACAGCACGACGGCCCCGCCGACCAGGAGCGAGTTCCGGATGGTCAGCACGTTCGTGGCGTGCAGCGCGACCGTGACGCCGAGGCCGACGACCGCCAGCAGACCGCACAGCAGCCACGCGTACCAGAGCCGGCGGTCGACGAAGGCCTCAAGCTTCGGCACGCCTTTCTTCACGCGGCTCAAGGCGTCCAGGAACGCGGCGCGGGCGTCGGCGGTGTCGGACGCCACTCGCCGGCCGATCCGGGACAGCAGCGAGTCGGGCTCGGTGGCGAGCCAATCCGTTGTGGGCTCGACAAAGTCCGCCAAGGCGGGGCTCACCGCCTCTGGTGGGAGGACCTGGCGGTGGACCCCGGACGCGGGGGTGGTGCAGCCCTCGGGCAGGTCGCCGGCGTCGACGAGGCCGAAGGCCAGCCCGCGCAGGTCGTGCCACTCGTCCGGGAACGTCCGGCGTCCCGACGGCCGCCGCACGGCGTCGACCAGGGCCTGGGCCAGGTCGGCGGTCTCGGGATCGCCGGTCACGTCGGTGGGCAGCGGGCGGCCGTCGAACCGGACGACAACATCGGTGCCGTCGCCGAAGGTGACCCGCTGGGTCAGCGCCTCGACCTGGTCCCGCACCGCGTCGGCCGCCCGAACCTGGAGTTCGTCCTGGATCTCCCCGACCCGGCCGCGGATGAACAGCCACAGCAGTCGCAACGCCTGCCGTGGCGTCATCCGGAACAGTCGGCGCGGCTTGGGGACGTGCGGGGTGCGCCGCAGCCGAATCCCCGGCCCGTTGAGGAATTCGACGGCGGCCCGGTCGACGGCGTGCTCGGCGTCGTCGACCGGTTCGGCTTCCGCCATGTCCGCCGACCAATGCGGATTCTCCTTGAGTGTCACCACTTTCCGGGTGATCTCGTCGTGCAGGCCGTGGTGGCGGGCGGCCCGGGCGTAGGACCGCATCAGCGTCACGCGAGGTTCCTGGTCGCCGGCCCCGTTGCCGTCGAGGTCGAACGGCGTGGTGACCATCCCGGTCCACAGCCCGCCCGCGCAGGCGAGCGCGAGCGCGGCGTGGGCCTCCAGGTCGGCGGCGGTGGTGATGTCGCGGCTGGCGTGGCGTGGATCCAGCCGGTCCTCGTCCACCACCACGGCGTTGACGTCCCACTGTGTGGCCAGCACGGAGTCGGGCACCTCGGCCCGCCCGTTGGCCGGCGCGACCAGGCCGACGACCGTCAGCTGCTGGTCGGCGGCCAGGCGGCGGGCGATGGCCTCCCGGACCGCCTGCGACCGGTCCGGCAGCTCGTCGGTCAGCGGCGAGCCGCCGGCCGGGGCCAGCAGCAGGCAGACGAGCCGGATCTGCCCGTAGGGCTGGGCCGCCACCGCCTCCAGCAGCGGAATCTCGCCGGAGCCGTCGCTCCACTCGGCCCGCAGCCGCTCGGTGTCGCCGTCCTGGAGCCACAGGAACGGTCGCAGGAAGCCGGCGGTGGTCCACTTCTCGATCACGGCGCGTACCCCGTCGGCGTTGCCCGGCGCCGTGATGGCGATGACGATGTCGGACACGGCCTCAGCCCACCCCGAACATGTCGATGATGTCGCCGCCGGCGTCGACGGAGTCCTGGATGACATCGAGCGCGTGCAGGATGTCCTCGCGCAGTTCCCACGCCCGGGAGACGCGCAGGCCGGTCTGGGGCGTGAGCTGGGCCTCGCGGTATTCCTCGTAGTGCTTCCGGTACTCGTCGATGGTCTCGTTCACGATCCTGGACCGGATCGCCGGCTGGTCGCCGGCCGCGCCGGCCAGCTTCGGGTTCGGCGTCGGGGCGCCCGGGGCGGTCCGGCCGGTCTCGATCCAGGTCGACAGCTCGCCGGGGTCGGCCAGCTCGTCCCGCTCGCCCACCGACTGTCCCAAGTGGACCAACCGGTCGTAGGGATCAGTCGGGGAGCCGACGATGGTCAGCGCCATCGACTCCAGCACGGCCGGCAGCCACTCGTCGTGCTTGCGGATGGTCGGACCGAGCAGCGGATACGGGAACTGCCGGTAGCCGCCGGGCGTCCAGATCTCGGTCGGCGCGCCGCGCAGGTTGCTGTTGCGGCACCGCACCTGGTTCAGGAACCGGGCGACGAACCAGCCGCGCACCACCGCCGCCCGGACCTCCGGCGGGCAGGGCACGAACCACGGCAGCTGCCGGGCCCGCCGCCAGGTCCAGAAGGACCCCAGCGCGTTGCGCACGCCGTCCTGCTCCCACTGGGTGCGGATCGGCTGGGCCAGCGAGGACATGACCGCCGGCAGCACCGGCGCGTCCAGGAAGGTGAAGATGTCGATCCGCTCCGTGTCCTCGCCGCCGAACAGCTGCTCGAACTCGGTGTCGGTGCGGTTGGCGAACACCCGGTGGGCGGCCTCGCGGCCCGGGTGCCCGGGCGGGAACGGCAGCGGCGTCATCACTTCGCGGTAGCCGATCTGGCGGCCGCCGTGCACCCGGGACAGGGTCGGCGCGTCGATGTCGACGAGCGGCCGGGACATCAGGACCGTCTGGGCGAGCAGGCTGCGGAACCGTTCGCGCTTCTCGGCTTCCTGCTGGCCGCCGCGGCCGCCGTCGTCCAGGTAGGTGCCCAGCGTCTGGGCGAGGTGGCGGGACAGCGACGTGTCCGGCCGGCGGATCCACCGCTTGGCCCGGTCCCGGAGTGCGGCCACGTCGAAGCTCGTGGTGAACACCGCGCCGGCGGGTGTCTGGCCGCCGCTGAGCCGGGCGTGCCGCGGCGTCCAGGTTGTCCTGGTCTGGACCAGGCACTGGGCCAGGTCGTCGCGCTCGCGGCTGCCGGTGATCACCTCGCGCCGGGCCACGATGATCGCGTCGCCGAACTCCTTCCTGTCCACCTGCCGGCGGATCTGCGTCTCGAAGACCGTGGGATAGTCGGTGACCTTCTCCAGCAGCAGCTCGTTGCGGGCCGGGTAGTAGGACTCGGGCACGACGCCGTTGTCGGTCGGCCAGTCCCGCACCGGCGAGGGCCGCTCGGCGGTGCCGGTGTAGTCGATCTCCAGCCGTTCCCGGGCCGACGTGAGGGCGTAACGCAGTGGTGCCAACAAGTTCTCGCACAGATCCTGGACGAGGTCGACGGCCAGTTGGTCCACCAGCGCCTCGGTGTGGGCGTGCAGGCATTCGGCCGCGGCGTCCACGGCCTGCCGGACCCGGGGATGGTTGGCCGGCATCGTGGTCGTGGTCTGCGCGAGCACCTTCCGCACCCGGCCTCGCATGTCCTGGACCAGCCGGTTGTGGGCGTCGCGGGAGGCGAGCAGTTCCGGCACGACGGTGTCGGTGAGTTCGGTGATCACCGACCGGAGCACGTCCACCGCCACGCGCACCCCCTCCGCCGCGATCAGGTCGGCCATGCGGGCCTGCACGACGTTCTGCAGCCGCGCCGCCCAGGCCGCGGCGTTGGCGACGTACACGTCCTCGTAGCCGCGGAAGTCGCCGCCCCAGCGGGCATCCATCCGCTCGATGACCCGCTTGCCGACCTGGTCGGCCCGGGCATTGGTGGGCCACTGCGGGGTCACGTCGTCGAGCAGCCGCGGGCCGACGTGGCCGACAACAGCGGTTTTCGCGTCGGCCTCGGCCACATCGCCCCGGATGGCGTCAGTGATCTGGTGCCGGTTGGCGATCGCCTTCTCGTGCAGCCCGCAGGCCTCGATGAACGGGACCCGCGCAACGTCCACATGGGACTGTCGGGCCTGCTCCTCGTTGCGCTCCTTCTCGTCACCGCGCCGCCAGTGGCCGGACAGCAGGTGCTCGGCGGCTTCCCGGATGAGCCGGTCGGCGGTGTAGCGGGCGAACCGGTTGAGGCCGATGCCGACCGACGCGCAGCCGAACGAGCTCAGCGGCAGCTCGGTCATGGCGCCGACGGCGGGCGCGTTGTCGTTGCGCGGCAGCGCCCGGTCGGCCCAGTTCCCGATCTCGTGGGCGGAGAACCGGTCCTGGATCTCGTTGCTGGTCACCCAGACCGCGAGCCCGCGGCCGACGGCCTCGTAGACGTCGTACTGGTCGGCGTAGCTGACCTTGCCGTTGGACTTGCCGATCATGTACGGGATGCGCGGACCGCGGGCCTGCACCGGGGCCATCGAGGCGCCGCCGGCCCGCAGCAGGGCGAACTCGTCGGGCGCCTCGGGCGAGTTGTTCCACCGCGAGTTCAGCAGCTCGCTCAGGGCGGCCAGCGCGTTGGGGTTGACGCCGACCCGGTCGGCCGGGCTGATCTCGTTGAACACCTCGGGTGTGTACAGGATGGACACCAGCTGGCCCTGCGCCGCGGGCAGCAGCTGGCCGAGCATGTCGCAGACGTCGCCGAGCAGGCCGGCACCCGACCCGCCGGCCAGCGAGCTGATCACCAGCACCTGCGTGTCCAAGGTGCTCGGCGTCCCGTTTCCCGTCAGCCGCAGGCAAACCCGGCTGAACTCCTCGTTGGCCGCCTCGCCGGACATGGCCCGCACGGCGACCGACAGCCGCTCGTGGGCGATCGACATCCGGGCGCCCAGCACCACCCGGCCGATCGCGCGGAACCGGCCGCCGCCGTTCACCGGCTCGACCTTCACCAGTGTGGGATCGGGCCGCCACACGGCGGTGTGCCGGACCACGGAGTCGCCCTGGCCGCACATCATCTCGTCGATGTCCCGGTAGCGCAGGCCCTCGACGGCCAGCCCCACGTAGTTGTTCTTCGGTAGCAACGGTATCCGCTCGGGTTTGGCCCCCTGCTCCAGCGGCACGTCGATGTGCACGAACTGCCAGGCGTCGGGAATGCCGTCGTCGTAGCCGTGCTCGGACAGGTAGTCGGCCAGCAGCGCCCGCAACGCGCGGAGGGTGACGCCGCCGGATCCGCCGACACCGACAAAGAGGAACTTCTGTAGCACTGTGCTCTCCCTGGATTCGTCCGCTGGTCAGGCCGGCGGGTGGTAGATCTCGTCCTCGACGACGGCTTCCGGGTCGCTGGGCGGCCCGATGCGGTCGGCCACGGCGCGCACCCGGGCCGGCAGCGTCCGTTCCACCTGCTCCACGAGACGGGTCACCTTGCTGGGCAACTCGAAGTCGGACAGGAACAGGTGCAGCCGGCCGGCGACGCGGAAGCCGTCCTCCTCGACCACCGAGGTCTCGCTGTCGATCACGAACACCCAGGTGTCGGCCAGCTCGAACCCGACCCGGGCCCGGGACAGGGAACCCGCCGCGGTCAGCACCTGCCGGCCGTGCTGGCGCGCCAGGCCGTAGGGCAGCAGCCACGGCGCCAGCGAGATCCGCCGGTGCAGCGACAGGGCCCCGCAGTCGAACCGTCGGCAGTCCACCGGTGGCACCTCGGCCGGCATGTCCCGGAACGACTGGGCGTCGAGCACCAAACAGAGCGGCGATCCCGTGTCACCGCAACGAACTCCGTTCGGCGTGACCACGACGTCGAGCTCGGCGTGGCGCAGCTGGCCCGGCTCGCGGAACTTGGCCGTCCACCAGCTCACCAGCCAGAGCAACAGCAACGGGAGCAGGATGCCGCCCAACAGGATCAGCAGGAACAGGCCGTCCCGCTCGGACGTGTTGAGCGGCCGCTGCATCTCGAAGCTGACCGGAACGTCGATGCGGCGCGGCGTTCCGTTGTCGGCGGTCACCATCACGGCGATCTGCCCCTTGGCGATCCCGCTGCGCACCTGCTCGGGAGCCGCCGCGACGGCCACGTCCTGGCGCTGGCCGGGGGAGAGGTGCAGGCACTGCTGGGCATTCGTCGCGTTCGGGGTGAAGGTGGTCGTCACGCGGCCGACGTTCGGCGGGACCTGCCCGAAGTTGGTGCCGGCGAACCACACGCAGCCGCTCGCGCCGACTCCGCCGGTCAGCGTCATCGTGCCGGTGGCGGCGCCGCTGTCCGTGATCGTCTTCAGGCGGAGCTCGACCGGGCTGACCTTGGGGAAGGACGAGGGCTGGAGCACCGGCACGCGGTAGGTCGTCGACCGCGGCCGCAGGCTCAGGCCGCCGCTGGTCACCACGTCGAGTGTCACCTTGAGGTCTACATAGGACTCGGTGTCGGTGGTGGGAACCTCATACTCGGCCCGGTAGCTGCCATCCGGCTGGGCAGGTCCGATGTGGACGGTGTGCTGCCCGCCGCCCGGATCGGTGACGACGGCGCTGATCGTCGCGGAGCGGACGAAGTCGGCAGGCGTGCGGGGCGAGCCGGCCGCATCGGTGATCTTGATGGTGAACGGGGTCCGCTCGGCCACCGGAAACGCCGCAGGCGCCGGCCGGACCACCGGCACGAGGCTGCCGAACACGGTGATCTGCGTCTGCGCCAGCGCCCCGGCGTTCTGTCCGGTGGTGTCGACGAACCGCACCGTCCACCGGCCGACCCAGGCCGAGGAGTCCGGCGGCAGCGTGCCGTCGACGACCAGGTCGAGGTCGGTCAGCGAGGACACGGTCAAGGTCGTGCCGGCCAACTGGAAGGTGCCGGCCTTGAGCTGCGACTGACTGCCCGATGGCGGCTGGAGGTAGGCCACGATTCCCGGCGCGCCCAAGCCGAGCAGCAGGTGGAACTCGCGCAACGACTGGTCGAGGTCGAACGTCTCCGTGCACCGTGCGTCCGACGCCGCACCCGGGGTGCACACGGGCACCGGCTGCGGACCGGGGCCCGACGTCCCGCCCACGCTGGCCTGCACCAGGGCGTCGAACGCCTGGAGCAGCTGCTCCAGACTGGTCACCGGGTAGTACTTGCCGGGCGGCGAACCCTGGGCGCCGCAGCGTTGCCCCGGCGCGTCCCGTTCCGCGATCGACTGCAGGAAGCCCTGATCCGCCGCGCTCGCGCCCGGCGGCACGAGGCCGACCGCGACGATCGTCGTCCCGGCCGAGCGCAGCTGGTCGACCAGATTGCCCGGGTCGCAGAGGAAGTGCCGCCCCTGCGCCATGATCGCGTTCACGTCGTCGGGTGGGATGCCCGGCGCGTACGGCCGGTTGATCGACGTCGTGCCGAGGTCGTAGACGCCGTCGGTGAACAGCACCAGCAGCCGGCACGGCGGCTGGTCGCCCTGTGCGACCGCCGCGTCCGCGGCCGCGAACTGCTGCTGCGCGCCGAGCAGGGCGGACACGAAGTCGGTGTCGTTGTCCTTGTTCCGGCCCGCGAACGCCCGCGCCTGGTTCTCCAGGTCGGCGGTGCTCTGCTGGTCCAGCCTCACCCACGAGCCGGCGTTGAAGCCGGTGCCGAACCCGGCCAACTGGACCTGGACCGTCCGCTGGCCCTCGGTGCCGTAACGGCCGAGCGACCGGAGCATGCCCACCAGCGCGTCGACCCGCCGGGCCGTGCGGTCACTGGACTGGAGGCTGCTGGACTCGTCGACCAGGGCGAGAACGTTCAGGCGTCCCCGGTCGTTGAGGCAGGAGGCGACCTGGTCCAGTGCGGCGGTTCCGGTGCTCTGGGCCGCGGCGGTGGCCAGGTTCACCGTCGGGAGCGGCCCGACGGTGACCGTCAGCGCGAGCAGCGCCGAGATGATGAGTCCACGCGCTCGTCTCATCACCGGACCGCCAGTTCCGAGGCGATGTTCCAGGCGTGCCAGGCACATGCGGCGATGCCCAGCACGAGCACCGCCGACCAGGCCCCGCGCAGCGCCCGCACCTCCAGGTACACCGCGTCCAGGGCGTGCCGCCGGGCGGCGTCGACCCGGGCGAACGCCGCGAGCAGGCCCGCGCACACCACCGAGCCCAGCACGTAGCCGACGATGTGCGCGGGCAGCTCCGACGCCCCGACCAGCGCGACGGAGGCCGCGACGGCCATCCCGGCCAGCACGAGCAGCGTCACGGGCGGCCTTTTCTCGACGACCTCGCCGAATTCCTCACTCACCGCGAACCTCCTTCCCGATCAGCAGGCGCGGACCAGACCGATCGTTGTGGCTCAATGTGCCGTGCGGGAACAAAACGAAATGGGGGACAACTGGTCACGGAATAAGCACGGGGTGCCCGAGCGCGGCATCCGGGAGCGCACTCTGCACGCCGCCGGCCGCGTCGGCCCCGGCTTGCAGCGGCGACTTCAGCGTCGCGGGCGGATAGATCCGGATAGTCAGCCGCAGCGCGTTCCGGACGTCGATGTCGATGTTCTGCGGGTGCCCGATCGACGCCGTCCAACTCTTCAACACGCCGTCCACGTCGATCTCGAACTTGTCCGCCGACCCGCTCGCGGCGGTGTCCACCACGCCGGCGACCGCGGTGAACCGGCTGAACCGGCGACCGAGATCGACGTCGTAGGCGGCCGGCGACGGGCCGTTGCAGAACAGTTCGCACGAGTAGCGCAGGCTGTTCTCGTAGTGCTGGCCGTCGATGTCGACGTCCTGGAACCGCAGGTCGGAGGACGGTTCGCCGGCCCTGGGCAGGTCGGACAGCAGCGCCGTCGACACCGTGGCGCTGCTCGACGTGGTCGCCGTGCCGGTGCTCGTGGTGGCCCGGGTCGTGCTGGCCGGGATCGTCGTGCTGGCCGGTGGCGGGGCCGACTGGTCCGACTGACCGCCGCCGCTGACCACCACGGCCACCAGCCCCGCGACCGTCGGCAAACCAATCCAGGTCGCCAACTGCAATACGTCAGCCGTCAGCCCGAGTCGATCTCGCCATCGTGTTGTCCACTTCGGTGAACCATCATCGTCATTCACGACACCAGTACCCCGCGTTTGGTGAAAACCGTCCCATCTGACGGGCCTAGTCGCGGGTATGGTCTGACTCGTTACCGGTTACGCGTATCGCGCTGATAGTCCCTCGGAACACCGCACGAACGGGCTAGTCAAAATTGATGAGAAGTAATCGCTCAACTCCGGGGAGTGAAGCGCGTCATCAGCCAGGGGGTGGCAAGTCCCAGGAGTCACTCCGCCTCAGCCACCTGTTCCTCAGTCGGCGGCGTCGAGCAGAATCGCCGCCAGCTCGTCAGCCGCCGAGGCCATCACGTTGTGTCCCACCGGAATGTCGTGCACCCGCCAGGCCGAATCTTGGGACAGCCGCTCGTACAACGCGGTGAACGGACTGCCCGTCCAGTCGGACAGGTAGACGTAGTCACGACGCCGGAAGCGGTCCAGCGAGCCGGTGAGCCGGATCGACTGCACGAACGACGCCAGCGGATGTGAGGTCGCCCGGGGCCCGAGGCGTTCGGGCGGATCGACCGCGTAGCCGGTTCGGGCGCTGCCCGCGAGGAACAGCTCGCGGTACGGCTCGGAGGTCAGCGTCCAGCAGGAATCGCCGTCGTCGGGGACGTAAGCATCGCAGTACACCAGCGAGTCCACGCGTTCCGGCATCCGATCGGCGACGCCGCTGATCACCATCCCGGCGTAGCTGTGGCCGCACAGCACGGCATCCTCGATCCGCTCGGACTCCAACACGGCCATGACGTCCTGGATGTGCGTGTCGAGGTTCACCGCCCCGGTCAGCAGGTGGTGACGATCCCCGACACCGGTCAGGGTCACAGGAAACGCCTGATGGCCGTGCTCCCGCAGGCGCCGTGCCAGCGGCTCGAAATACCACCCGCCGTGCCAGCCGCCCGGCACAAGAACGTACGTCGCCACCGCTGCCCCCTCGGTCTTCGGACCCGCGCTGGCAATGATAGGAGGCAGCACCGACACCTCCATGAGGGCCTCGTGTTCGAGTGACGGGCAGGTGACGCCGGGTCGGCAGAGTGGGGCGACGAGAGGGCCACGATCCGGAGCGAGGTGACCAGTGCCAACTTTCTATGCCTACGGCGCGGACTACTCGGGTGGCGAGTTCGCGCCCGGCCAGCTGGACGCTTTCCGTGCCTCGGGTGGCGAAGACATCCGCGTCCTCATCCGCTACATCGGCTACCCGTCCAACTCCAAGTGCATCAGCCATTACCCGGGCGCGTACCAGGATTTGACCGGCTCGGGGCGGCTGGTGCTGCTGGTGCACGAGATCGACCACGGCGACCCGGCCGGCGGCTGGGACGCGGGCGTGCGGGACGCGAAGACGGCGCTCAACGACGCGCGGAGCATCGGCTACCCCGAGGAGCTGCCGATCTTCATGTCGGCCGACAACTGGCTGGCCGACCAGGGCATCAGCGTGCCGACGGCGATGGCGTACCTGAAGGGCGCGGCCTCGGTGCTCAGTGTCGGGCGCACCGGGGTCTACGGCTTCAAGGACTTCGTCTACGCCGCGCAGGACCAAAAGCTGGCCAGTTGGTTCTGGCTGTGCGGCGCGGAGAACGGTGTGCGGGACGGGATCCATCTCTACCAGATGAACAACCATCCCGTGACCCGCCCGAACGGCTTCAAGATCGATATCGACAAGGTGTACTTCGACCCGGACGACTTCGTAGGAGGGGGATTCCTGATGGCGCTGGACCAGTGGAAGCAGGACCGGATCTTCGACCGCATCCTGAGCATGAGCGAGGGGGTGGCCGGCCAGAACTACGACGGCGACCAGTACGCCGCCGAGAAGCAGGACCGCCAGCAGGTGCAGTCCAAACTGGACGCTCTGACGGCTCAGGTGCAGGCGTTGGCGGCCAAGCTGGACGCCGCGCTGCCGGTGCCGGCGCCGGCTGCCGCGCCTCAGCCGGACGCCAAGAGCTGACCGACGGTGCGGGTGGACAGTGTGGCGATGCTGTCCACCCGCTGCCGCATTCGAGGCGAGGGCTCGGCGCCGAGCAGGCTGCGGTAGGCCAGGTACGCGGCCAACGCCTCGCAGTGGTTGCCCTCCTCCATGTGCACGCGGACGAGCAGGAGGTGCGGGGTCTCGCGCAGCGGCGCGGCCCGCATGGCGGCGAGTGCGAACTCCAGCGCCTCGCCGTAACGCTTGTCCCGCAACCGATCCTCGGCCAGCTGCTCCAGCTGTTCCAGGAGCAGCTGGCGAATTCGGTCCCGTTGCGGGAGTACCCAGTCCTCGTACCAGCCGGGCAGCAGTTCGCGAGCGCGATCGGTGACGGCGAGGTCGACGTGGACGGCGGGACTGAGAGCCAGCGTCTCGCCGTCGGCGATGAGCAGCGGCAGTCCGAGTTGGTTGAGCCGCCACAGTGCGGTGCGCAGCCGGCCCATCGCCCTGTCCGCACCGGCGTCCGGCCACAGCTCCGCGGCGATCTTGTCACGAGCGGTCGGCCCGCACAGCGCGACGTAGGCCAGCAGTCGCTGCTGGGTCCGGCCGACGTCCAGTTCCCGATTCTGTTGGGACAAAAGGAAACCGTCGAGCAGTCGCAGCCGCATGAGCACCTCAGATGTGTCCGGCGAGCATGGCTCGGATTCGTGTCGACGGAACCAGCCCGCACTCGTGCCGAAGCGTGGCCTCGAAATCCCGGAAGTGCAGCACCGCGTGGGCCAGGTCGCCCTGGGCCAGGTGCACGGCGATCACCGCGCGATGAGCGCTTTCTCGCAGTGGCGCCATACCGGTGGCCAGCGACGCCGCGGCCATTGCCTCGGCGTGGCGGCGACCGGTGATCATGTTGTCCACCAACGACTCCAAGGCGTGCAGGCGAAGCTGGTGCAGCCGTTCCCGCTCGATGCGGACCCAATCCTCGCCCCAGCCCGGCAGCAGTTCGCCGCACGCGAGGCCGTGGCTCTCACCGACCGGGGGAGTGTCGCCGGCCAACAACTCCAGCGCCCGCGACCGCAGCGCGGCGGTGTCGACCGCCAGTTCGGCCGGGAGTTCGAGCACGTCGTTCCGGCACTTCAGCGCGGCATCCTGGCTCAACCGCCAGACAGTCGTGCGCAGGCTGCCGTCGGCCCGTTCCTGCCGCACGTCCGGCCACAGCGTGCCGGCCACGACCGTGCGGGCGGTGGGGCCGTGCACCGCGAGATAGGCCAGCACCCGCTGCCCGGGCCCGGACACCCGCACCTCGCGGGCGCCACGCCGGAGCCCGAAGCAGCCGAGCAGCGAGAGACTGTCCACGGGCCCAGTATGTACTCCAGATGCCGCACCCCGCCGCTGTATTACCGCGGCCGAACGGGCGCGTCCCCCGCCCTTTCGGGCGAGTCCCGCTCTCAAGCAGCCATATGTCGAGTTCCGGAACTCGACATTCAGTTGCCCGAGCGCGGGACTCGCGGGGGTTCAGGACTCCTCGGGGGCCAGGTCGTCGTCCTCGCAGCCGTGGTGGGAGACCAGGCGGTCGTAGACGGCCAGGACCTCCTTGACGGTGTTGGTGCGCAGGTAGACGCAGCGCGCCTTGCGGGCGTCCGCGTGGCACTTCCGCACCGCCTGCTCGCCGAGCAGGATGGCGATGGCCGCGACCCCTTTGCTCCACACGGTCAGCGCCCGGCACAGGCAGTCCACGAAGTCGTTGGTCTGCTTGAAACCCCGCCACACCACGTGCACGTGCTGGGCCGCGACCCGGGCCCGTGCGTACAGCTCCTTCAGGTCCGTCTTGGCCGGGTCGCCGGACAGGTCGGCCTGGATGCCCGACAGCTCGGTCTTGATGTCGGCCACCCGGGCCACCAGCGCCGCCGGCTCCTTGACCAGGTCGGTGAAGCACGCCTTGGCCGCGTCGACCCGGCGCTGGTAGTCGGCGATCCGGTCGGCCAGCCCCTTGTCGTCGAGGCCGTGGGTGTTGGTGTCGAAGTCGCCGCTGTCGTGCACGCAGCAGCCCTGGTCGCAGCCGCATTCGCGCAGCTGCTCCTCGACGATCCCGTACGCCTCGTCCAGCCGGTGCACCACGTGCTCCTGCTTGATCAGGCAGCGCACCCGTTCCACCAGCAGCTTGGCCTGGTGGCGCAGTTCCTGCACCTCGAGGGCGACCGAGTGCCGGGCGGTGCGGTAGTCGCCCCGGGTGGTGTCGTACTGGGTGCGAGCGGCCCGCAGGTCGGGCAGGTTCGCGTCGTTGTACTTGGCCTGGGCGTCGACGCCGTCGGCCTTGCACTGCAAGCAGTCGACGATCTCCGGATCGCAGTCGGTGCACTCGCTCTGCTCGGTACTCATGGGACTCCCTTCCATTGAACGCGCGGACCCCAGGTTCGGCGGCCGGTGTCACCGGACCGTCGCGGGCGGCGCGACGGTCCGGTGACGCGGGGCCCCGACGATCTGGTGCCATGGCAGGACATCGGGCGCTGGCCGCGACGGGCCGCAGCATCGTCGATCTGCTGAACCGACGGTTCGAGCAGCAGCTGCCGACCGGCCCGCGGCCGACCGCGGTGCTGGCCGGCACCTACGACTTCGACCAGGTCAACTCCAGCCCGACGTCGGTGATCAGGTATCCGGCGGTCTCCGTCTACTGCTACCGGGTCTCGGTGGACCCGACGATGCGGGCGGCGTGGTCGGGAGTGGCCGCCCGCGACGGCATCCCGCGCATCCCGCTGCGGATGCACCTGCTGATCGCGGCCTGGGACACGCACGTGGAGAGCGAACTGGAGTGGCTGGGGCTGGCGGTCAAGGTGTTGGAACGGGACAGCATTCTGGCCGGCCCGCTGCTGCATCCCAGCGGCGAGTGGGGGCCCGGCGACTCGGTCGAGGTGGTCACCGACGAGCTGCCGGTGGACTCGATGAGCGAGGCGTTCGAGGCGCTGACCACGCAGTACCGGCTTTCCCTGCCCTATCTGGCCCGGGTGGTGCGGATCGACGGGGCCCCGGAGTCGACCGCGGAGCCGGTGGCCACCGTGGAGGTGAACTCGTGAGCGGGCCGATCGCCGTCCGCCACCGGCTGGCGCTGGGCATCGAGGCGCTGGACGCGACCACCCGCACGTTGGCCGGTCCCGGACTCACGGCCGTGCGGGAGACTCCGCGTGGACAATTCGCGCTGGACTCCGATGACAACGGCCGGTTCAAGCTCCGCCACGGTCCCGGTGTCGGGGCCAGCGTGGTGCTGCGCCTCGACGACCCCAGCCGACGCTTCGTGCCGAGGCGGTTCACGGTTCCACTGTGGACACTCGCCGAAGTGTTGCCGGTCGACCAGGATCCGCCCACCGGCCCGTACATCCCGGTCGCGTCACGACTGCTGCGTCCGTGGTTGCTGCCCGGATCCGCCTACCGTGCGACCAGGGGCACCACCGCGCTGCGGGGCCGGGTCGTCCGCGACGACGGGCAGCCGGCGCGCTGGGCCCGGGTCAACGGCCTGGGGGCCAAGGGAGAGCTGCTCGGCTGGACCCACTGCGACGACCGCGGCGAATTCCTCCTGCTGCTCGGCACCGCCGGTGCGCTGCCGCCGCCCGCGCCCGACACCCTGGACGTCACCCTCGTGGTCACGGCACCGGCGACGGCGACCACACCCGATCCGGCCGACCGGCTCGCCGACCTGGTGGCCGAGGAGGTGACCCGGTCGTCGGTGCCGCCAAAACCGTCCGATTTGGACAATGACCTGGTGCGGGGGCTGGCGGTTCCGCCCGGCTACCGCACCTCGACCGCGCCCCGCCCGCAGCTGACCGTTCCCGTCGGCGAGGTGCTCGCCGTCGCCCCAGACGTGGTCTTCACGTCCTGATCCGTGACCGAGGAGGTCAACACGTTATGGCTGAGTATCTGACTCCCGGTGTCTACGTCGAGGAGACGAGCTTCCGGTCGCGGTCGATCGAAGGCGTCCCCACCTCGACGTTCGGCATGGCCGGCGTGACCAGGTACGGCCCGGTGCCCTACGTGCTCACGCTGCCCGACAGCAGCGAGCTGGCGCTGGTGCCCAAGCCCTACCTGGTCACCAACTTCACCGAGTTCGAGCGGGCCTTCGGCGGCCTCGGCGACGCCGGCTCGGGCAACGGCTCGGGCGAGAACACCCGCAACTACCTGGCCTACGCGGCGCGGGCGTTCTTCGCCAACGGCGGCCAGCGGCTCTACGTGGCCCGGGTGTTCGAGTTCAGCGGCCCCCAGGGCGCCCCGGCGCTGGCCGACTTCGCGTCCCTGCCGATCGGCGGCGGCTCGCCGATCGCGGTCTGGCGTGCCCGCTGGCCCGGGCTCGCCGGCAGCGAGCTCCAGGTCCGGGTGGAATGGCAGCGCAGCAAGAACATCCTGGTCGGCACCAAGCTGAACGGCGTCGCCCCGGGCGCGGCCGTGGAGGTCGTCGCCGGCGGCACGAAGCCGCCGGACGGGCAGCTGCCGGCCGAGGCCACCATCAGGATCGTGGCCCTCAACAACGGACAGTGGGGCTACGCCGGCCCCAACGGCTTCGAGCCGGTCACCGCCGGCACGGCCGTGTTCCACCTGACGCTCAACGTGACCGTGAAGAACGACGACGGCCGGGTGGACGCCTACAACGGTCTGGAGGTCGGCGACAACCACCCGCGGTCGATAACCAAGGTTTTGCACCCGGTGCACCCGACCGACGACCTGGCCCAGATCTGGCTGGACACTGCGGTAAAGACGCCCCCGACCCTGGCCAAGCTCTTCCTCGGCCTGATCGGCACCGTGTCCCCGGCGCCGTTCCAGTTCCTGGCCGGCGGCACCGACGGCGCGGTCACCGCAGCGCTGATCGAGGGCAACGCCGCCGACCCGGACAGCGCGACCGCCGTCGCGACCGGCATCTACGCGCTCGACGAGGTCGACGACATCGCGATCGTGGCCACCCCGGACAGCGTCCGGCTGGACTCGGCCTCGCAGCAGACCGCCGTGCAGAACCTGATCCACCACTGCGAGGTCCAGAAGTACCGGGTGGCGGTCATCGACCCGCCGGCCGACAGCTCGATGTCGGGCGTGCGGGACTTCCGGGCCCAGTTCGACAGCTCCTACGCGGCGCTCTACTACCCGTGGCTCAAGGTGGTCGACCCGACCGCGTCGCCCGATCCCAGCGCCCCCACGCCGATCATCGACCTGCCGCCGTCGGGTTCGGTGGCCGGCATCTACGCCCGCAGCGACATCGAACGCGGCGTGTTCAAGGCCCCGGCCAACGAGGTGATCAGCGGCATCAGCGGCTTCGGCGCCAACGTGACGGCTCAGCGGCAGGCCGTGCTCAACCCGGAGGGCGTCAACGCCTTGCGCTTCTTCGAGGGCCGCAGCAACCGGGTCTGGGGCGCGCGCACGATGAGCTCGGACCCGGAGTGGAAGTACGTCAACGTGCGCCGGCTGTTCGCCTACCTGGAGCACTCGATCGACAAGGCCACCCAGTGGGCGGTGTTCGAGCCCAACAACGAGAGCCTGTGGGCCAACATCCGGCAGTCCATCGAGGACTTCCTGCTGGTCACCTGGAAGTCCGGCGCGCTGATGGGCAGCAAGCCGGAGGAGGCCTACTTCGTGCGCTGCGACCGCACCACGATGTCCCAGAACGACCTGGACAACGGCCGGCTGATCTGCCTGATCGGGGTGGCGCCGACCTACCCGGCCGAGTTCGTGATCTTCCGCATCGGCCAGTTCACCGCCGACGCGCAGAACAGCTGAGCAGGAGGCAGAGATGGCTTTGTCGAGGGAGAATCCCTACGGCGCGTTCAACTTCACCGTCGCGCTGGGCACCACCGCCGACACCAGCAGCGTGGTGGCCGGCTTCTCCGACGTCAGCGGGCTGGGCAACGAGGTGAAGTTCTCCGAGTACCGCAACGGCAACGAGAAGGTCAACCACGTGCGCAAGATCGCGAACGTGAACACCACCGACGACGTGACGCTCAAGCGCGGGGTGGTCGGCGACCTGTCCCTGTTCGCCTGGCTGACCTCGACCCGGACCGGAGTCTTCGACCCGCGCACCGTGATCATCTCGCTGCTGGACGAGAAGCGGGACACGGTGTGCAAGTGGACGCTGACCAACGCCCAGCCCAAGAAGTGGGTCGGTCCGACGATGGCCGCTAAGGGCGGTGGCGAGGTGGCCATGGAGGAACTGCACCTGGTCGCCGAGCAGATCGACTTCACCTCCACGGTGCAATGACAGCCGGGCTCCGGCTCGGCGCGCCGGGGATCTACCAGTCCCCGCAACGCGTCGAGCCCTCCTTCACGCCGACGCGGCTGGACGTGACCGCCTTCGTCGGGGTCGCGCCGCGCGGCCCGGTGAACGAGACCGTGGCGGTGTCCAGCTGGTCGGACTACCAGCAGCGGTTCGGGGCGTTCCAGGGCCGGGGCCGGCTGCCGTACGCGGTGCAGGCGTTCTTCGCGCAGGGCGGGGCGAAGGCCCAGATCGTCCGGGTGGCCCCGGTCGGCGGCGACTCGGACGGTGCCACGGCGAAACACCTGCTGAGCAACGGGATCACGTTGGCGGCACGGGACGAAGGCTCCTGGGGCGACCTCCTTGCCGTGACGATCGAGTTCACCGCGGCCCAGCACATCACGACCACACCGGTGGCCAACGGACTGCGGCTGCCCGGCGGGGCTACGGTTGTGCCGGGGTCGTTGCTGCTGACCGACTCCGGCGAGTTCCGCTGGGTGACCTCGGTGGTGGCCAACGGCGGTGTGGTGGTCGCCGTGACGGATCTTCCGGTGCGGGCCGGGGGAGTCTCCGTGATCACGGCCGACGTCTCGGTCCTGGACGGTGACCCGACCTTCGTCCGGCAGGAAAGCTTTGCCGGGCTGGGGCTTCATCCCGAGCACCCGCAGTTCTTGTTGCGGCGGCTGGCCGACGACTCCCGGCTCGTGCGGCCGACCGGTGGTTGTGAAGAGCCGCTGCCGGTACCGGGCGCGGGAATGTCGCCGGTCACGTCGTCGTTGGCGCACAACGGCAAGGACCGCTGGTCGGAGATCGGCCGGGACAGCTTCTTCAGTGGTGCCGCCGCGGACGATCCGCTGTGCGAGCAGCCGCACCGCGGCATCGACGTCGCCGGCCGCAACGCGGAGATCGGGCTGCTCGTCGTCCCCGATCTGTACTGGAGTTGGGACGCCGGGCCGCAGGTCACCGAAGCTCCGGACAAGCCACCGGCCTGCGGTTGTTTCCGGCCGTGCGCCCCGGATTCGGTGCCGATCACCTACACCGCGCCGCCGCAGGTGGACCGGCTGCTCGACGGCCGTGATCCCGGTGACCTGGCGGAAATCCTGCTGCGGCAACAACGAGTCGTGGACGTCGCCGTGCTGCGGCGACGTTTCGTGGCACTGCTGGACGCGCCGTTCGGGCTGCCGGTGGGGGAGGTGATCCGCTGGCGGTCGAACTTCGACACCAGTTACGCCGCCGCCTACTTCCCGTGGCTGGTGGCTGTCGGGCCGGACACGCTGGCCGTCCAGGTGCCGCCTTCCGCTTACGCCGCCGGCATCATCGCCGCTCGGGAGATCAAACACGGGCTGCCGTGGGGACCGGCCAACGAGTTGGCCGTCGGGGCGGTGCAGGCCAGCGATCAGGTCAGCGACGCCGAGCATGACCGGCTGCACCTGGCCGGCGTCAACGTGTACCGGGCTGAGCGGGACGGGTTCCGGCTGACCGCGGCCCGGACGCTGTCCAGCGACCCGGACTACCGGCAACTCAGCGTGCGTCGGCTGATGACCATGCTGGCCGTCACACTGGCCCGGCAGGCCCAGTTCCTGGTGTTCGAGCCGAACACGCCGGGGCTGCGGGACCTGCTCGGGCAGATGATCACACAGCTGCTGCGCGGACTGAAGGCCCAGGGTGCGTTCTCCGGCGACACCGAGCAGCAGTGCTTCTTCGTGCTGACCGGGGACAGCGTCAACCCGCCGCAGTCCCAACAGTTGGGCCAGCTCGTGGCCGAGGTGGGTGTGGCGCCGTCCACCCCGCTGGAGTACCTGGTGCTGCGTATCACCCAGGACGCGGATGGCGCCGTCCAAGTGGAGGCCAACCGTGCCTGAACCCCATAACCTGTTGCCGGCGTTCAACTTCTCGGTGTCGCTCTACCAGACCGGCGGCAGCGAGGCCAACCTGATCGGCGACGGCGGCTTCGCCGAGTGCGGCGGGCTTGAGCTGGCGGCCGACATCCGCGAGCACAACGAGGGCGGCAACAACAACGCCGTGCGGCGGATGGTCGGCCGGGTCAAGCTCCAGCCGCTGGTGCTCAAGCGGGGCATGCTGGTCGGCCAGACCCGGGCCGATCCGACGCTGTGGACGTGGATGTTCGACATGCTCAGTGGGCGGCTGCCGGTGGTCCGTTACGACGGGCACATCGACGTGCTCGACCGAACCGGCGCGACCACCTACGCGAGATGGTCGTTCTCCCGCGGGCTGCCGGCCAAACTGGCCGGCCCCACGCTCAACGCCCGCACCGGCGAAATCGCCATCGAGGAACTCCAGATCGTGCACGAGGGTCTGCGGATGGAGGTGAAGTGATGGTCGACGACGGCATCCAGCGGGCGACCCTGCAAGCCTTGCAGTACCCGGCGACCGCCGGCGAACCGAAGCCGGTCGGCGACGTGGTCGTGGTCCAGTTCAACCCGACGTCGCTGCGCATCGAGCGGCGCAACAACGTCAACGACAACGGCAAGGGGACCAAGACCGCGGTCCGCACCGTCTCCTCGGTCGAGTACGCCACGCTCAGCCTCGACCTGATCTTCGACACCGCCGAGCAGGGCACCGACGTTCGCGTCAAGACGCTGGGGGTGCGCCAGTTCATCCAGCCGCCCAAGAACGACCGGGCCAAGGCCCCGCCGAACGTGCGGTTCACCTGGGGGGCGCTGACCTTCGACGGGATCCTCACACAGATCACCGAGGAGCTGGACTACTTCTCGGCCGCAGGGGTGGCGCTGCACGCCAAGCTGAGCCTGACCTTCGGCGAGGCCCTGCCGGCCCAGCTGGAGGGTCCGCCGGTGCGGGACGACAATCCCGCGAAGCAGCTCGGCGCCGCGGCGGCCGGGGCGCTGGGCACCAGCGGCACCCTCAATCCGATCCGGGTCGTGGCCGCGCAGGCCGGCGAGAGCGTGCAGCAGATGCTGAGCCGGCTCAACCTGGACCCGGCCGGGTGGCGGTCGGCCATGAACGGCCTGCAGAGCCCGATCGCGCTGGCCGCCGGCACCCAGGTGCAGCTGGGCGCGGACGTCTCGGCGAGCACGGGAATCGGCGCGTCGGCCGGGTTCGCCGCGGGAGCCCAGGTCGGCGTGACGGCTGAATTGTCCGGCGCACTCGCCGGCGTGCAGGCGGATCCGACTGCCGCTGGGTTCGCGCTCGCAGCCGGCGGCGGGGTCGCACAGGCGCAGCAGACCGTGCTGGCATCGCAGACGGGCTCGGCCGAGGTCGCCGCCCGCTCGTCGTTCGCGGTACCTGTCGGCCAGACCGAGTCCACGGTGGATGCCCGGTCCCTGACTTATGGGTCGTCGATTCCGTTGCGGGCCAGGGCCGATGCCGAGACCACGGCCCAGATGCAGGCCGGCGGCCAGCTCGGGGTGACCGCCCGTGCCCGGGCCGGCGAGGTGCCGGTGGCGTCCAGCCCGAGCATGCCGCCCTGGCAGCAGTTGCCGCCGTCGAACCCGGTCGCCGACAGCACGCAACGCACCCGTGACGCCCGGCCCACGACCATGAGGTGGAGACCGGGAGGTGAGTGCCGATGAGCGTGCATGTCGCCGAGTTGCACAGCGACGTGGTTCCCACCGGCGGGCCGGCGTCGACCGCGAGCAGTGGCGGTGGCGGGGCGCAGAAGGTGTGGGGATCGGAGTTGGAGTCGTGGCAGGGGCTGCGGTGCGACGCCGCGCGGCTGGCCGGCCGCACGGCGTCGGAGGGCTACGATGACTGACCCCGCGGTCGCGTTCGACGGGCCGGTGTTCACTGTGGACGGTTCGCTGGTCGGCGAGCTGGCCCGGGACTGCATCCGGCTGGAGGTCGAGGAAGGCGTCGAGGGCCTGCGCACGCTGCACGCCCACTTCCTCGCGGCCGGGCCGGGAGCGACCGGCCCGGAGGGTCGGATGCTGTATCTGGACGGGAAAACCCTGGACTTCGGCCGGACCGTCACGGTCACCGTCGGGCCGAGCACCGATCAGCGCTACGCCTTCGATGGCGTCATCTCCGCGATCGAGGCCGTCTACGCGGACACCGAACCGCCAGTGGTCGTGGTGCACGCCGAGGACGCGTTGATGAAGCTGCGGATGACCCGGCGGTCGCGGACGTACCAGAACGTCAGCGACGCCGACCTGACCGAGCGGATCGCCGCCGAGCACGGCCTGCACACCGACGTCGCCGTCGACGGACCGACCTATGACGTTGTGCAGCAGGCCAATCAGAGCGACCTGGCCTTCCTGCGCGAGCGGGCCCGCCTGATGAGGGCCGAGCTCTGGTGCACTGGGCAGACCTTGCACATGCAGTCCCGCCCGCACCGGCAGGCACCTGCGCTGAGTCTGACGCAGGGCAAGGAGATTCTGGCCATCCGGCTGTGCGCCGATCTCGCCCACCAGCGCGGCTCCGTGGTCGTCACCGGCTACAACGCCGACGCCAAGGACGTCATCGACGAACGCGTCGGCCCCGAGGCCGTCGAGGCGGAGACCACCGGCGGCCTCAGCGGCGCGCGGCTGGTGACCAAGGTGCTCGGCGACTCCGTGACGCTGCGCGTGCGGGAGGCCGCGCTGACCTCCGCCGAGGCCGGCGCGTGGGCGAAAGCCGAGATGCTGCAACGAGGTCGGCGGTTCGTGACCGTGCAGGGCATGACCCGGGGCACCCCGGACATGACCGTGGGAAGCCGGCTCACGCTGCGTCTGGTCGGCGCGCCGTTCGAGGGCGACGGCTACTACGTGACGCGGGTCCGGCACGTCTTCGAGAACGTGCACGGGCTGCGTACCCATTTCGAGGCCGAGCGCGCGACCCTGAACGAGGTGGCCTGATGCTGCCCACCCCGGCCGACGGCTCGGCGCCCGGTTACTTCGGGGTGTACCCGGCGATCGTCACGAACATCCTGGACGACAAGCACCTCGGCCGGGTCGAGGTGCGGTTTCCCTGGCTGGGCAGCGATGGCGACCAGGCCGTGCGGGCGTGGGCCACCCTGTGCTCGCCGTACGCCGACGACGACCAGGGCCTGCAGATCATGCCCGAGGTGGGCAGCCAGGTTGTGGTCGCCTTCGAAGCCGGCAACCTGCGGCGGCCGTATGTCCTTGGCGCGGCGTGGAACGGCCGCGAGTCGCTGCCCCGAACTCCCGAGTCCGCCAACAACATCCGGGTGCTGCGGTCCCGCACCCACAGCGAGTTGGAGTTCGACGACACCGCCGGCGCCGAGAAGGTCAGCATCACCATGGCCGCCGGGCACAAGGTGGTGCTGGACGACGGAACCCAGCAGATCACCATCGAGCACGCCAACGGCAGCACCATCACCTTCGACGCCGCCGGCAGCATCTCCATCACCGCGCCGGTGTCGGTCACCGTGACCACGCCGATGGTCGAGGTGCACGCGCCGCTGGCCGTGTTCGACGGCATCGTCGAGTGCGACACGCTCGTCGCCACCACCCTGGTCAGCTCGCCCGCGTACACCCCGGGCGCCGGAAACATCTGGTGAGGTAAGCGATGGATCACCCGTTCGCGCTCCGTGCGCCCTGGTACTACCGGGAGCGGCACCACCTGTCGTTGAGCGACTGCCGCGCGCTGCGGCCGGTGATCCAGAAGTACGACCGGCACGACTTCGTCCGGCAGCTGCTGGCCGACCCCAGCGCGTACCTCAAGTGGGACAAGGAGGACAAGTGGTCCTATCCCGCTCCGCTCGGCCTTCCCGGCGCCGGCAGAGCCATCCGGCACCGGATGCTGTGCACCGAGCTGCGCAAGCTGTACCAGCCCAGCCATGACCGGTTCTACGCCGTCGGCATCGAGGTCTTCTGCGACGAGGCCGGCCTCCCTCGGGCCGGCTCGCACCGTGACATCGAGGTCGGCATGGTCATGCGCCGCATCGTCACCAACGTCGCCGGCGACCGCCGCCCCATCCGCCGCCTGGCCCGGGACCTCATGCTGCGCATGGCCGCCGAGCAGGCCCCCGGCGAGGTCGTCGGTGAGTCCGCAATGGACATTCGCACCCTGTGGTGGGCCGACGAGGCCCAGCGCCAGCAGTTCGCCGAGGACCATGCCGCTGACCTGGCCCAGGTCGAGTCCACCTGCGTCGAGCAGGCGTGGATCGACGGCCACTGGCAGAACGTCACCGCCGACGAGCACCCCGCCGGCGAGTGCACCATCCCCATGTGGCGCCTGCCCCCTTCCGGCAGCCGCTGCGCCGCCGGGCAGACCCGCTCCCTCTGGTACGGCACCCTGCCCACTTCCTCACCCGTGCACGGTCTCGACGGCCTGCCCAAGCTCGACGACCAGTCCAGCTACCGCATCGTCTGCTTCGTCCGCCAGCACCGCGGCTCCTGCCCTCCTCTTGTTTACTGGAGCCGCCCGACGGTGCCCTTCCGCCTGGCCTCCTTCTACGACCCCCAGGGCACTAAGAACCACACCGTGTCGATCACCATGCCCGACCTCCGGGCCCTGGAGGCCCAGGCCACCTCCGGCATCCAACCCAGCGGCGTCCGCATCACCTCACCCGCCGGCTCCGGCATGTCCTTCTACTCCGACCTTTCCAACCTCAAGGCCGGCAAGGGCACCCTCAACCAGTTCGCGACCACCTGCACCTTCGCCATCGAGCTCTTCATGATCGTCGCGATGTTCGTCTTCAACCTCTTCCTGCCCATCGTCGTGCTCATGTTCCAGCTCTGGTGGATGCTCGCCCTGCGGTTCTGCACCCCGCTACCCACCGGCTCCTTCGACGCCCTGCGCACCTACTTCGCCGACACCGCGCACGACCTCAACACCCTGGCCACCCCGCTCCCGACCACCACCCCCGAGGAAAAAGCCAAGGAAGCCGCTCGCCAGGCCGCCTCCGACGGCCTGGACACCATCATGGGCCTGGGCCCCTCCATCGCCCACGAACTCCAGCAGGCCCCCACCCTGCAACAGAACCCCCGCGCCGTAGCCGACTTCGCCGGCTACGCCGACCCCCAGCCAAAGACCCCACCCGCCCCACCGGTCCCCGAGCCGTACGTGCCGGATCCGCTGTGTCCCGGCCCGTGACGTTGAGATGACCTGCTGGACGCGCCGTGTGGGTCAAAGCCAACTCGATCGGAGGTCTGCCGTTCCATGAGCCACTACGGCTTCGACGCCCGACAGTCAGCGGCCGCCCAGTCGGGCAAGGAACCGGGCGCGCACAAGGCCCTCGATCGGTCGGTCCTGGCGCCGATGGAACGCGCCTTCGGCCAGTCACTGGCCGATGTCGAGGTGCACACCGATCCGGCGGCGGCCGCCTCCGCGGACAGGTTGGGAGCGCGAGCGTACACGGTCGGCCGTCGTATCGTGTTCGGTTCTGGCGCATACGCACCCGCGACCGTGCCCGGGCAGGCGCTCATCGCCCACGAGTTGGCCCATGTCGTCCAGCAGCGCGGCGGTGCGCCCAGCTCGTCGTCCGTCAGCCAGGATCGCGCTGCCGAAGCCGACGCCGACCGCGCGGCGATCAACGCGGTGACCGGCGGTCCGGCAGCGGTCCAGTCGAGTACACCGGTGGCAATCGCCTGCTCGGGAACCGGAAAGAGCTGGACCGACGGACTGCTGGACAAGATCAAGGCAGCGGCGGTGGACACCGCCGAGGCCACCATCGGAAACAGTGAAGGTGTCGCGACCGCGCTGGACAGTGTCGTCGAATCCATCGCCTCCGTGCAGTACGCCGAGGTCTGGGTGGTCGACAAGATCGTTGACAAGACCGCCGCCGCGGCCGGGCTCACCCCGGCTCACCAGGAGGCCCTGCGGGCCGCGGCCCACTTCGTGGCCGTCGACGGCGCACCAGTGCTGAAGGCTGTTCGGGCGAAAGCCGAGAAAGCCGGTGCGATCGACAAGGTCAGCGGACTGCCGACGGCGGCTGGCTTCATCACCAAGGCCGGCGACGCGGCGGAAGCCTATGTCACCGGCCGCAAACCGGGCGTGCAGGGAGCCGGCACGCCTCTGCCGGGCTCGACGCTGACCCTGAGCACCCGCGAACTCCACCAGATCGGCGGCATCGTGGCCACTCAGGCCGCGTTGGCCTTGGTCGGCGGCGAGGAGGTGAACCTGCTGTTGAAGGTCGTCGGCGGCGTCGACGCCGCGAAGGCCATCATCCTGGCGGCCAAGAAGAATCCCGAGGGATACGTCCGCAGCCGCGAGTTCTGGATCGCCGTGGTCGGCGCCGGGCTGTACCTGGCCGGCCTCAAAGCGGGGTCCGTCGGAAACAAGCTGCTCATCTACGGCGTCGACGTGCTCAGCGGCGCTCTCACGGTGACCCCCGAGGTAGTCACGTTCGTCCACGACCTGAAGACCGCGAACGGACCCGACCGCGACGAGATCCTGCACCGCGACCTCTACAAGATCGTGAAGGCGGTTGCGCTCGCGCTGGGGCAAATCCTGCAGCACGCCCTGGACAAGCCCAAGGAAGCCGCGGCAGAACAGGACGTGCCGCCGGAGCTCCCGGCCAACGACAACGGCCTGCCGCCCTTCACCAGGGCTCCCGCCGCGAACGACAATGGCGAGTTGCCGACCGAACCCCAGGCCATGAAGGCGACCGGCACCGACGATGCCGCCGTCGACACCGCCACACCTCCATCGCCCGCGCTGCGGGTCATTCCCGGCGGCCTCGACGAGAACCGGCCTCGGGCCGGTGCGGGCGACGGGAAGGAGCTCACCGAGGACGAAAAATGGGCTCAGATGGAGGAAGCGGTCGCCAAGAAGGACCGGCAGGACCAGGAGGAGGCCGAACGGGAGGAAGCTCAGAAAGAGGATGACTCGGTGCAGGCACTCCAACTGGCGGACATGAAGACAAAAATCCTGACCGCCATCAAGGAGAACCAGCGGGATCAGTCACGTGCGGCCGACTGGACGGTGGTCAAGTGGTGGTGGGGCAGGGATTCGAGGAAGGGGAATCCTGACGTCGCGGGTGGGCTGGGGAAGAACTACCAGGCCCAAAAGAGGATATATGCGCTCATCGCGACTGACAGGGGTGTGGTGCAGTTCTCGGCTCACTACAGCCAGCTGGACGGGAGTTTCGGCACGATCAAGCTCTCCGGCCACCAGTTGGACAAGTAGCGCCCGTCGCACAGGTCCGGCACCGGGGAGGGCCGGGCGCCCAGGCCAATGGGACCGCGTCCTTGGATGCTGGCCCGCGTGAAGAAGGCCACGGGACGCCACTGTCGGTACCGGACTGCACAGCCGGCCGTTGGCCGAAGGTCAGTGCGTGAGGTCCACCTCGACGATCTGGTCGACGCGTTGGATGAATTCCTTGGCGCCGCTCATCTTCATGTTCTCCATGACGGTGTGGACCAGCGGGATCGAGCGGAGCTCGTCGGCGTGCCACTGGTAGGGGTCGGCGATGACCACGTGGACCTTGGCCCGGGTGGGATCGCTGTCGTCGAGGAGGGTGACCTGGGCGAAGTCGACCTCGCCGAAGGTGTCCAACCAGTCGTCGGCGGCCCAGGAGTGGTCGGTGAGGCGGAGAGGGGTGGGCTGGCGGTCGCGGGACACGGATCGCACGGCGTCGGCGAACTTCTGGTCGGCCATCATCTGCTCGGCGTCGTACCGCAGATCGGCGCCGGAACCATCCAGGTAGTGGGACAGGGACTGGGCGGCGTGCGGACGGTTCAGCTGCCTCATGTAGGCGAGGGCGGCATAAGCGATGAGGGGCGTCAGACAGTCGCTGACCAGGTCGAACACGCCGAGCGACACGGTCTCGAGCAGGAGGTCGCTGAAGGGGCGACGGCCCTGTGCGTCGGGCTTGTACTTGGCATCGACGTCACCGGGCACACTGTTCTGGTACAGGCGGTAGAGGTCGTACACCACCTGGACCAGCCGGTACACCACAAGGAACGGGACGCCGCCGGTGACGGCGAGACGCAGCACGCAGCGCACGGGCCAGGCGATCGCCTCGGGGATCTTGCCGCCGAAGTAGTGCCACGCGACGTAGATCTCCAGTTGGCGGAGCAGATCGCTCGATGTGGACTGCTCGGGTGAGTTGACCTTGACGGCGGCCGCGGCGGCCTTGTCAGCGGCTACCTCCAGAGGGTCGGTGGCGCCGCCGTCGATCGACGCGAGCTGTACACCTGACGACTGCTGGACGACGTGAGCGAGCTCGTGCGCGAGCAGACGGTCGCCTTCGTGCGTGCCGGGCTGATAGGTGTTGGCGGCGAACATGATGCTGTTCCCGGACGTGAAGGCTCGGGCGCGCAGGGCGGAGGCCGCCTGCTGGGCATCGGGACCAGTGTGGACGCGGACACCGGAGAAGTCCGCCGCCAACGCGCCTTCCATGTGACGGCGGGTCGCCTGCGGCAGTGGCTGCCCGCCGGACGAGGTGATGCGGTGAATGTCGCGCTGCACGCCGGCGGCCTTGTCATGGTCGTCGCAGTCGCACGACGACCCCAGGCCGCACCGCTGAATCTTGTACTCGCGCATGGGCCGCATCGTGTCTCCGGACCGTCACCACAACGTTGAGGCGACGGGGTGGTGACGGTGGGGGCTGAGGATGGCCGCATGACGGTGGATGCGTGGTTGGGGCGGGGGCTGCCGTTTCCGGTACGGCCGGGCGGGGGCGGGGCGATCGGGATGGTGGACGGGATCGGGCTGGTGCGGCAGGCGATCGGCACGATTCTGGAGACGGAGCCGGGGGAGCGGGTGATGGCGCCGGGGTTCGGGTGCGGGCTG
Organism: Kutzneria sp. CA-103260; assembly: GCF_018263855.1. GTDB lineage: Bacteria > Actinomycetota > Actinomycetes > Mycobacteriales > Pseudonocardiaceae > Kutzneria. The sequence goes on from NZ_CP073318.1 coordinate 1,814,355, forward strand.
CGGCGGTACCTGATGGCGCCGAACACGCCGGCGACGAGGGCGGCGATGGCGCAGGACATCGGGAACGCGCTGGGGCGGTGGGAGCCGCGGATCTCGGTGACGAACGTTGCGGTGACGCCGGGGGAGGAGGCTGAGCTGGTGTGGATCGAGATCGCCTACACGCTGCTGGCCGACCTGCGGCCGGACAATCTGGTCTACCCGTTCTACCTGCGGTAACAGCCGGGCGGAGGGCACAATGGCGTTGAACGGTCCCATTCTGGACGACCGCTCGTACCAGCAGCTGCGCGACGAGCTGGTCAAGCGCATCCCGGTCTACGCCCCGGAGTGGACCAACCACAACGAGAGCGACCCGGGCATCGCGCTGCTGGAGCTGTTCGCGTACCTGGGGGAGGCCCTGCTCTTCCGCTTCAACCAGATCCCGGACACGACGAGGATCGAGTTCCTGCGCATGCTGGGCGTGCAGCCCCGCACGGCCCGGTCGGCGACGGTCCTGCTGGCGGCGGACACGGACGTGGCGGCGGGGGTGCAGGTGCTCAAGGCCACGGAGGCGAAGGCGGGCGCGCTGTCGTTCGAGACGCAGGACGAGGTGTACGCCTGGCCGCTGGACTCGGTGGCGGTGGGCAAGGCCCCGATCACCCAGGCGGCGACGGCGGCGGAGCGGGAGCGCCGGGCGGATGCGTTGGCGAGGGCGAGGATTCCGTTCGCGGAAGCCGCAGGCGCGACGTTCTACGAGACGGTAGCGGTGCCGGCGGATCCGCTGGCACCGGACGCGGTGTCATTGGAAGTAAGCTCCACAGTGGACGGCTCGCTGTGGATTGCGTTGCTGGGACGGAAGACCACGGATCTCCAGCAGTTGGCCGGTCATACTCTCTTTGTTGGCGTGGCCTTCGATCAGGCGATCACGTCGTTCACCCTGTCGCCACTCCAGCCCAAGGACTTCCAGCTTGGCGAGCGGAACACGGCCCCGCCGCCGATGATCTGGCAGCTGTGGAATCCGCCCACACCGCAAGGGAAAGCGTCGTTCACGAACCTGCGCGTGCTGGGCGACACGACGGCCGGCCTGGTCGAGGACGGCGTGGTCAAGCTGGAGCTGCCCAAGCCGATGCCGGTGCTCACCCCTGGCAGTCAGGGCAAGGGGGACGCGGACAGCCCGCCCCCGCTCAATGACGAGAAGCAGGCGGCGCTGGTGGTGGCCTGGCTGCGAGTCAGCCGCCCGGCGACGGCGGCGGACGGCATCGGCCGGGTGCGCTGGGTCGGCCTGAACGCGGTGTCGGCGGTGCAGGCCCGGACGGCGACGCCGGAACTGCTGGGCACCGGCACGGGCGATCCCGGCCAGCAGTACCGGCTCACTCAGCGACCGGTGCTGGCCGACACGGTCCAGCTCCAGGTGGAGGAGGCCGACGGCTGGCACGACTGGACCGAGGTCGAGGACTTCATCGCCAGCACCCCGGACGACCGACCGTTCACAGTGGACCTGACGGCCGGCACGGTGACGTTCAACGGACCGCGCCTTCCTCAGCAGGGGCAACGGATCCGGGTGCTGAGCTATCGCTACGGCGGCGGCGTGGCCGGCAACGTGCCGGCGAAGTCGATCACCGCGGTGGGCGGGGTCAAGGCGAGCAACCCGCTGCCGGCGATGGGCGGCGCGGACGCGGCCACGCTGACCGAGGCGATGGACAGCGTGCCGGGCCAGGTGCACCGCCGGGACCGCGCCGTCGTCGCCGAGGATTTCCGTGAGCTGGCCGGGGAAGTCACCGGCGTGGCCCGGGCCGAGGCGCTGCCGCTGCTGCACCCGGACAACCCACAGGTGCCGGCGGCGGGCGTGGTCAGCATGGTGATCTTCCCGACCGAGGACCTGCGGGCGCCGGACGCGCCGCTGCCGGACAAGGGCCTGCTGAGCCGGGTAGCGGCCTACCTCGACGCCCGCCGGCTGCTCACCACCGAGCTCTACGTGATCCCGCCGACCTACGTCAAGATCGCGGTCTCCATCGGCGTGCACGTCCACGACGGCTTCCAGGTGGACGCGGTCCGCCGCTGGGCCGAGCTGATCGTGCGGCAGTTCCTCGCCCCGGTGCCGCCCTACGGCCCCGACGGCAACGGCTGGCCGCTGGGCCGCACGATCCGCGCGGCCGAGCTCCAGGCGGTCGCGGTGCAGGTCGACGGCGTGGACTACCTGGAGAACCTGATCCTCGCCACCCAGCAGGACAACGGCGACTTCGTCGTTCCGCCTTCGGGCACGGTCGCGTTGCAGCCGTGGGAAGTCCCGCAGATCGTCGACATCACGGTGGTCGAGGGCCAGCCGCTCGACCCGGGCCAGGCGTACACGCCACCGCCGCCGACCTCGGTGGTCGTGCCGGTGCCGCCCGAGGTGTGCTGATGGACGGCGACCGCGGTTACAGCCAGGTGGTGCAGCCGGAGCAGTGGCTGCGCTGCCAGTTCGACCACACCGTCCTGGTCCCGAACGAGGGCGTCACTCTGCAGTGGACGGACGACACGCCGAAGCCGGTCGGCCCGCGCGGCTACACGCCGGCCGGTCTGGCGTTCGACCGCTGGTGCCGGGCCTACCGGTCGCGGCCGGACCAGGGCCTGGTCCAGGTGATCCCCAGCGGGTACAACACCTCGCCAAGTCCGGGGCCGGGCGTCCTGCGTCGACCGCTCGGCGTTGCCATCGACGACGCGCAACGGCTGTACATTGCCGAATCGGTGGCGAACACGGTGCACGTGGTCGACCTGGTGGCCCGGCGACTGCTGCGCAAGGTCCCGCTGCAATGCCAGCAGCCCGTTGACATCGCGGCGAAGTGCTGCGGAGTGATCGTGCTGCTGCACAACCCGATCGGGTTGGTGGTGCTGGAAGGCCGCCGCGGACCGAAGCCCGGACCCGAGCTCGTCGCGCCGGACTGCACCAAAGGCCTGGTGCCGCAGCGGATTGCCATGTCCAAGCAGGGGCTGCTGGTGCTGTGGCGTCATCCGTGGACGTCACGCGCAGTCGTGTCCACAGTGGAGGGGAAGATCCTCCTGGAGGTGCCGGACGCCACCGACCTCGACGTCACCGCTGACGGCACGATCGTCGTCGCCCGTCAGACCGGCCAGTCCCTGCGCCGGTTCTCGCCGGTCGGTAAGGACTGGCTGGAACTGGAACCGCTGGGGGCGCCGGACTATGACGGCGCGGCCATCGCCGTGGCGCCGACCGGGCGGATCGCTTTCACGACACCGGACGGCATCGGTTGGACGACGGGCTCGACCGCCGTCCACGACACCGATGGCGCGCTGATCACCTACCGGCTGGACAGCGGCGTCTACCGAAACCGGTGGGGCCGGCTGTTCCTGGACGGGTGCATCCCGACCGGCGCCGGCCTGGGCGTGCAGTTCCTGACCAGCGACGACGACAACGCACCGGATCCGGAGCAGCTCTGGTCGGCGCAACCGATGCCGTTGTTCCGTCGGCCCACCGGCCGTGAGACGCCGTGGGCGCAGATCGCGGCGGACGACACCTTCGAGACATATGAGGCTCCGGTGTCCGCGCCGCCCGGCCGCTACCTGTGGATCGGGTTGACCTTCAGCGGAACCCACCGCGTGAGCCCCACTGTTCGGGCGATGCGGGTGGAACGGCCGGGCCATCAGTTGCTCACCCAGCTGCCGCGGATCTTCTCCCGGGACGAGGGTGACGCCGACTTCCTCCAGCGTTTCCTCGACCCGGCCGAGGGGCTGCTGCACGAGATGGACATGCGGGCCGCCCAGCGGGCGATCCTGCTGGACCCGGCCGCGACACCGCAGGAGGCGCTGTCCTGGCTGGCCGGCTTCGCCGGGCTGGTGCTGGACCGCCGCTGGCCGGAGACGGCTCGACGACAGCTGATCGCGGAGGCGTACCCGCTGTTCAGCCGGCGCGGCACGAAGGCCGCGCTGACCAGGATCTTGTCGATATACCTGGGATACGAGCCGGCGATCGTGGAGCGCTGGCAGCTGCGCGGCCCCGGCGGCGCGGTGCTGGGCGACCGCCCGGGCAGCCGGCCCGCGCCGGCGGTCGGTGGCGCACCACCGGCGCTCGGCGAGTTCACGCTGGGCGTCGGCGGTGCCGAGCCGACCGAGGACACGTTCGTGCAGACGGCGCACCAGTTCACCGTGCTGATCCCGAACACGTTGACGTCCGAACAACTCGCGGTGGTCAAGGGAATTCTCGACGATCACCGGCCCGCGCACACCCGCTACGAGCTGTGCGAGCTCGGCAACGGCATGCGGATCGGCCGGCAGGCGCTGGTCCGGCTCACCGCGTTCGTCGGCCCGGGGGCCCAGTTCACGCCGGCGGTCGTCGGATACACCCTGGTCGGCGGCGACGGCGTGGTCGGTGTGCCGGCGATCGGCTCGACCGTGGGCGACACCACGGTCGCGGGCAAGGTGAGGGTCGGATGACCACGCTGACGATCGACCGCCTGTCCAGCACCACACTCGGCGGTGACGACCAGATCGCGCGCCGGACTGAGCAGCTGCTGACCGAGGTCGCCGAGCGTCGACTGGACACGGCGCTGGACGCCGCCGGCCTGCCAGCGGGACTGTGGTGTGTCGAACGGCTGACCGTGGTGGTGGCGCTGGACTTCAGCCGTCCCGACGGTGAGTTGGCCGACACCTGGGCGGCGGCCGTCGTCGAGGTGCTGCGGTCCGCGCTGGGCAGCGAGGCGGTGATCAGCGCCGACACCGCGAACGCCTTGATCCGGCAGGTCCGCGTCGGGCCGGGGTCGGCCGGACAGAGTCGCTTGGCGGACAACCGCGCCCCGGTCACGGTCGTGCACTTCGCCAGCGAGCTGCGGGCCCTGGCCGATTTGATCGCCAGCGTCGGTCTCGGCCGGTTGCGTCACGCGTGGGCGTGGCGGCAGGTGGGCCTGTTGAGCTCGGGTGATCCCGATCCGGCCCACTCGCCGACCGCGGCGATCATCGCCGCGGCCCGCCGTTTCCCGCAGCACCTGGTGGCAGCATTGTCCCGCGCCGTAAGGGAAGTAGGGCTGGCCCCGCTGACCAGGGCCCTCGGCACCCAAGGCTGGACCGCCCTGGCGACATTGGTATGGGAATCAATCGGCAGTTTCACGCCGTCGGTCTTCACTGACACCAATGCGTCCACGCGGCCTGGGCCCGCAGCGGTAGTCGAAGCCGTCACCGCTGATCAGGCGCTTGTGATGATGTTGCACCGCCACTCGACGTTCGCGGCACAGCTGAACGCCAGCCGCCTGCGCCCAAACCGGGAAACGCTGGTGGCGCTGGCAGTTTTGAGCGTCGCCGAGCGGGATCCGGCTGCACTGGCCCGAGCCGACGCGTCACGGATCGTGGCGCAGGTCGCAGGGTTGCTGGGCACCTCGGCTGCGACCGACGAGCCGGTATCGCTCGACGAGCCGGCCACGGTCTGGTCAACGGCGTGGGCAGGCTTGCCGTTTTTCCTGGCCATGGCGGAAGAAGCCGGCATTCCGGAGTTGCTGGCCGATGATCCCGTGCTGGCGGGCCGGCCGCTGAGGTGGATCATGCACGCCCTGGCGCAGCGGCTTGTGCCGCTGTCCGAGGACGACCCGGCCGCCTTCGTGCTGGCTGGCCTACATCCGTCCGAGCCGTTGCCCGATGAGAAAGCACCGACGGAAAAAGAAATGCGCAGCCTGCGTGAGCACGCGGCCCGCTGGTCCAAGGTTGTCGCGCACAGGCTCGGCCGTGAGGACGAGATGCCGGCAACGCTGGAACTGGCCCAGCGGCACGGTGTCGTCGAGGGCGAGCCAGGCCTGTTGGAAGTGGTCCTGCGGCTGGACGAGGTTGACATCGAGGTGCGCCGCGCCGGCCTGGACATCGATCCCGGCTGGCTGCCGTGGCTCGGGGCGATCGTGAGGTACCGCTATGAGTGAGCCGATCAGCCGGGACTTGTCGGCCCGGGCCGCGACGCTGGCGGTCCGGATCGCCGATGTCCTCGCGGCCCAGTGCAGCACGGAGTCGGGTGCCGGCGAGGCCGTCGACTTCTTGCGGACGTGGGCCAAGGAAATGGCTGCCCCGACGCTGCCGGGACACCCGTTCGACCTGTTGGCGCAACGATTCCAGCTCACCGAGGACGAGCGGGACCTGCTGCTTCTGGCTGGGCTGCCGGAGGAACACGAGGGCCTGGCCGGGACGTTCCGCGCACTACATCCCCGCGGCGAGGCACGGCCGACCCTCGGGCTGGCTTCCCTGGTGCTGGAGGGAATATCCGGCGACCGGGCGAAGATGCGGCGACTTGTGCACGAGGGTGTCCTGGGGTGCAACGGACTGGTGCGCCTGACCGGTGAGGACACGCTGTTCGAACGGTCCGTGGTGATCGCGCCGAGCCTGTGGGATTCGCTGCACGGCCACGACGCCTGGCCGGCCGGCATGGACCGGCTGCTGATCGGCGAATCACCGGCCGGTCTGGCCGGCTGGCGACAGCAGTCCGAGGTCCAACTTGTGGTCAATGCCCTGAGGTCCAACGAAACCCGAACCCTGCTGATCACAGCCGACAGCGAAATCGTGTCCCTGGGCCGGTGCGCGGCGCTCGCGGCCGAGGCCGACGTCACCATGATCGCCGGGCGGCTGTCGGCCGAGGACACCGCCGGCATCGCCCTGCTCGCGGCGCACGCGGCGGCGAGAGACGCGGTGCCGGTGCTCGTGCTCACGGCTCAGATGGAGGGAAAGCCCGCCCCCGAACTGAAGCTGACGTCACCGGGCCCGGTGATCGTCGTCGCCGGCCCCGGTTCGTTCCGCGCCGGACCCGGCCGACCGTTGCTGGCACTGCCGATCGGCCGGTCACGGCACGAGGAACACCGTGCGGCATGGCGGCATGCCTTGCCGGACATGGCTGATCGGGCCGCCACGCTGGCGGCCCGGCACCCGCTGGACCCAGCGCTCACCGCGCAGACGGCGATGGACGTGCGCAGCCGGCAGCGGCTCGGCGGCCGAGCGCTGGGCGTGCGGGAGATCTCGGCGGCGATCAGGACCCGCGCCGGGGTGGCGCTGCCGCCCGGGGTCGAGCTCACGACGCCTGAGGTGGGCTGGGACCGCCTGGTGCTGCCGGCGGAGCCGGCCGACCAGCTGCGGGCCGCCGTCGACCGGTTGGCGCACGAGCCGACCGTGCTCGACGACTGGGGATTCCGCCACCACGCCAGGGCTTCCCGGGGCGCGCGGCTGCTGTTCGCCGGCCCGCCCGGCACCGGCAAGACGCTGTCGGCCGAGGTGGTCGCGGCCGCGGTGGGCACCGACCTGATCACCGTGGACGTCTCCCGGGTGGTGTCCAAGTGGATCGGCGAGACCGAGAAGAACCTGGCCGCGGTGTTCGACGTGGCCGAGCGGACCCAGGCCGTGCTGCTGTTCGACGAGGCCGACGCGCTGTTCGCCACCAGGACCGACGTCGGCGACGCGCACGACCGCTACGCCAACCTGGAGACGGCCTACCTGTTGCAGCGGTTGGACCGCTTCGACGGGCTGGTGGCGCTGGCCACCAACCTGCGACACAACATCGACCCGGCGTTCCTGCGCCGGATGGACTTCGTGGTGGAGTTCCCCCAGCCCGACGAGGCGTGCCGGCGCCGGCTGTGGGCACTGCACCTGCCGGCCGCGGTGACCGGCGCTGACGTGGACACCGACGTGCTGGCGCGGCTGTACCCGGTGCCCGGCGGCTGGATCCGCAACGCCGCGATCGCCGCGGCGTTCAGCGCGGCCGCGGCTGCCGACTCCGTGCGACAACACCACATCGTCGCGGCGATGCGCCTGGAGTACGCCAAGGCCGGGCGGCCCTTTCCCGGCGAACCCATGAAGGAGATGAGATGACGACCTGTGACGACACCGCGGCGCCGTGCCAGTCGTGCTCCGAGTCCGACCTGCCGGTGAACCCGTTCAGTGCGCTGCGGGTTGCCTTCGGCATGCTGCTCGGGGAGGACGACTTCCGTACCATGATGGGAAATCCGCGCGGCAAGCAGATGCTGCACGCGGCGTGGCTGCACGGCAGCGGGGTGGCCTGGGGCTACCAGGTGGCGCTGGGCGGCGAGTACGGGCTGAGCGTGTCGCCGGGCCTGGCCGTGGACGGCCACGGGCGGGAGCTGTTCGCGGAGACGAGCCTGTGCCTGAACCTGATGGACTGGGTGACCGCACAGAAGCCCACCAGCGACACCATCACGGCGACCCTGGTGGCTGATTTCGCCTGCGTGCCAACATCGTTGGTGCCGACGCTGGCCGATCCGTGCGACGTCACGCGCAAGCACGACGACTACTCGCGCGTGCTGGAGACCGTCCGGCTCAGCCTGCGACCTGACGACGGGACGTCACCACCGCCGACCTATCGGCGGCTGCGGGTGCTGTTCGGGCTGCTCGCACCCGGAACCGACCAGGCGAGCCTGGATGCGCTGGCGGCGATCGAAGCCGTCATGTCGGCGCCGGAAGGCAACCGGGCCCAGGTGCTGCTGGCCCAGTTCCGCCAGCTGGCCGCCGCCGACGCGGCCGAACTCAAGCCGGCGGCCGAAGCCGGTGTCGAAGGGCTCTCGCTGTTCCCGGCGACCGACGAGAAGTCCGGCGTGGTGCTGGCGCGACTGGTGATCAAGCAGCACGAGGTGTCGGGCGCCATCCAGATCGACGACGTGGCCATCGACTCGTCGGCGCGCACGACACTGCTGCCGACCTCGGTGATCCAGGAGCTCGCGGCCGGCACGGCGCCGAGCCTGTTCGGCACGGAGGGCACTCCGGACTACGGCGGCCCGAGGGTGCTGCCGGACAGTCTGAATTGGACGGACGACCGGACCCTGGAGTTCCGGGTGACGGCCCCGGTCAACGCCCGGTCGCTGCGGCGGGCGGTGCGGATCACCTCGCTGTCGCCGGACCGTGGGTGGGCCGACGACGACGTGGACACCATCGAAGTGCGCGACGGCGGCACGACCGTCGTGGTGCGGCTGGCCGACCAGCTGGCCAACGACACCGGCCGGCTGATCGTGCGGGGCACCGGCCCTGAGCCGGCGTTCGGGGTGGCTCCCGCGGTGCCGCTGGCCGGTGTGGCCGGCGGACCGCCCGCCGGCAAGGACGACGGCCGCGACGCCGTGATCATGTTCCCGAGGAGGCCCAGGCCATGACGAACCCGTTTGTCGACCTGTCGGGCGGCGTCACGCGGCTCAACGCCCAGGACGGGCTGTTCCTGCGGGCGCAGCATCTCAACGAGATGGAGGACTACGCCAAGGCGCTGGCCACCCTGGCGGCGCGGGGCGGCGGTCCGGGTGTGGTGTACGGCTACGACCTGACGCTGACTGCCTCGACGCTCCAGGTCACGCCAGGCCTGGCAATCGACCACAACGGCATGCCGCTGGTGTCGGACGCGGTCGGGACCCTGGACCTGTCGCACCTGTCGCCGGCGGGCAACACGTACTGGCGCATCGAGCTGGTCCCCGGCACTGCGGTGGCCAGCGGGGACGAGAACGTCTACGGCTCGGCGTGCGACGACGCCTGCAACGGCGGCACCATCCGGTCCAACCTCACCGAGGGGGCCCGGGTGCAGTTGTCGCCGGTCGTGCTCGGCGGCCTCGACGGCCAACTGGTCATGGACCAGCGCAACTGGCTGGCCTCGCAGTACTTCGAGGCCGAGCGGACGGGCAGCGGGCCATGGCTGCGCTCGGCCGAACGCCTGGACGACCACCCGTGGCAGACCGGCACGCCGCAGCCGACCGACCAGAACGTGGTGCCGCTGGGGGTGGTGTGGCGGGGCACCGGCGGTTTGCAGCTGGACCAGTGGATCGCCCGGCGGGAACTGGTGGAGGCGCCGGCCCGGCGGCTGTGGCAGTCCCGGCTGGGCATGCGGCCGGATTCGGTGTTCCTGGCCCAGATCTGCCAGTTCCAGGCCCAGCTGGCCGGGGTGGTGGCCACCGCCGTGCCGGCCTCGTCGATCGCCGAGGTCGTGCAGTGGTTGGGCGCGGCCCGGGACGGCGTCACCCGGCACGACGAGACCGCGCCGGTGGAGCTGCTGACCTCGGCGATCAGCGCGCTCAGCGGGCCCGCGCCGGCCGACGCCGGGCCGCTGACGTTGGTGGATCAGGGAATCAACGAGCTGCCGCCGGCCGGCTACCTGCCGCTGACCGCGTCGGACACCGGGGTGGAGCAGACGGTCCGCAACCTGTTCGGAAAATCCGCTGTGGAGCTTGGCTTCACCTACTGTTCGCCGGATTTCGTGGCCGAGCACGTGCAGCGGGCGCAGCACCGGGACCGAATCTCGTTGCCGGATCCGGTTCCGGTCGAGGTGTTCGTGCCCGAGGGCGGCGACCTGGGCTGGGTCGCGTTCACGCGGGGCAGCCGACGCAGCAGCCGCGACACGTCCAGCGGCGGCGACGTGGTTCCGGTGTACCACACCACTGCGGGTTCCGGGGTGAGCCCGAGCCAGGCCGCGACCGGCGTGGTCGGCAGCCTGGTGCGGCCGATCGGCACCGCGCGCTTCCCCGTCAACGCGTGGGCGTCGCCGGAAGCCGGTGTGTACCAGAGTGTCCAGCAGATCATCCGGGACACGAGGACCGACCAGAACATGGAGATCACGGTGGTGGGGGTGGCGCGCAGCGAGGACCGGCTGCCGCTGGCCGCGGCGCGGGCCACGCTGCTGGGCACCTCGTTCACGCCGAATCCTCAGATGCCGGAGATCCATGCCGTGCTGGGCCCGGTCGAGGCGATCGTGGTGGTGGTCTCGGCTACTGCCCCTTCGGGAACCGCTTGATGACAAGGACGTGACGTGGTCTTCCTAGACTCTCCGCCATAGGTCGTAAAACGGGGGCGATCTCGGGGGAGATCTCGATGACCACGTTCAGTCCACTGTTCAACGCCGCCCATCCGGCCGTGCACCTCTTCCGGGGTCCGTACGTCACGGTCGGCGGGCATCGTCACGAAGTGCCGGAGGGCAGCAAACGACTACTCATGTTCGTCGCACTGCATCGACAGAGAATGGCGCGCAAGCACGTCGCCGGCGCGCTCTGGCCCGACACCGACGAGGGCCGGGCCGCCGGCAACCTGCGCTCCACGCTCTGGCGGCTGCGCGGTGCGGGCATCGACCTGATCGAGGCCGACAAGTGGTCCCTGGCGCTGCGTGAGGACGTGCTGGTCGACGTCGAACTGGTCGGCGACTGGGCGGCCCGGCTGATCGCCCGCAGCGCCGGCGCCGAGGACCTCAAGCTGTCGCCGTGGTGGCCGGACGCCCTGGACCTGCTGCCCGGCTGGTACGACGACTGGGCGCTGTCCGCGCGGGAACGCCTCCGCCAGCGCACATTGCACGCGTTGGAGGAGCTCAGCCGGCGGCTGACCGCCGTCGGCCGGTGCGCCGAGGCCGTGGAGGCGGCGATGACCGCCGTGATCGCCGAGCCGTTGCGGGAGAGCGCGCAACGGGCGCTGATCGAGGCCCATCTGGCCGAGGGCAACCTGATCGAGGCCCGCCGCGGCTACGAGGTGTACCGGGACCTGCTCGACCGGGAACTCGGCGTGGCCCCGGGGCACGAGCTGTTCACCCGGGTCCACGCTGCCTGACCGGGCAGTCGGGGCTGCCCTGACGACGGGATCGAAGGCCACCGCCGACGCCGCGGAATCGGCTATGGTCGGAAGCCGGAGGACCGTCGTCAGGGGGATCATGCGAACGCTGTGCGTGGCCTGCGCCATGGCGCTGGGGGCGGCGTTGCTGCCGGTCGGACCGGCGCACGCCGACAACGCGCCGACCACCGTGGCCGGCCTGATCGCCCACTACGTCGACCTCAGCCACCAGGCCGAAAAGGTCAACGAGCAGCTGCTCAAGGCCCAGGAGCAGGCCCAGACCCTGCGGCAGCGGGCGGACAAGGCCAACACGGCGTTCCAGGCGGCGGACGCCAGCTGGAAGCAGGCGGTGCGGCAGGCCGACCAGCTGGTGGCCGACCGCAAGCAGCGGGCGGCGTTACTCCGTTCGCTGGTGCCGGCCAACAGCGTGGCGGCCGTGCTGAACAGCGCCAGCGCCGACGACTTCACCTCGGCGTCGATCGCCGCCGGCCTCGCGCACGACGCCGATGACGCCGTCGCGGCGGCCACCGCCCAGACCCTGGCCCAGACGTCCAAGGCCCGGGAGGCGGCGGAGCAGCAGCAGGCCGCCGCGACCAAGGCGGCCACGGCCGCGACCGACCTGGAGAACCAGGTCACCGCCCAGCGGGCCGACATGGACAAGCAGGTCTCCCAGGTCCGGGCGGCGCTCAACGCCCTGCCGCCGGACGAGGTCACCATGCTGCAGACCGGCATCAGCGCCCCGAACATCACGACGCCGGCCGGCGCGGTGGGCACGGCGCTGCGGTTCGCCCTCGCCCAGCTGGGCAAGCCGTACGAATGGGGCGGTGTCGGCCCGCTGGCCTACGACTGCTCGGGGCTGGTGCAGGCCGCGTACCGGGCCGCCGGCATCGGGCTGCCCCGGGTTGCCGCCGACCAGGCGCAGGTCGGCCAGCCGGTCTCGCGGGCCGACGTCCGGGCCGGCGACCTGATCTACTTCTACCAGCCGGTCCAGCACGTGGCCCTGGCCCTGGACCACAACCAGGCCGTGCAGGCGGCGACCTTCGGCGAGCCGATCAAGATCAGTCCGATCGACGCCATCGGCCCGATCACGGTGATCCGGCGGCTCGTGACGCCCTGAGCGGTGGGGGCGGTGAGGATCACTGCCCACGGCCCGGCCGGCGGTGTCATCATCGATTCGGCCGTGCCCGCCCAGCGAAAGGCCGCATGAGCACCTTGAACGCCGTTGACCGCGTCCGTGCCGCCTATCGCCGGCTCGAGGACACCGACCGCCCGGAGGCCTGGATCACGCTGCGCCCGGAGGAGGAGCTGCTGGCCGAGGCCAAGCGCCTCGACGAGCGGGTCGCCGACGGCGAGGACCTGCCGCTGGCCGGTTCCGTGTTCGCCGTGAAGGACAACATCGACGTGGCCGGGCTGCCGACCACGGCCGCCTGCCCGTCCTACACCTACACGCCGGACCGGCACGCGACCGCGGTGGCGCGGCTGCTGGACGCCGGCGCGCTGTGCCTGGGCAAGACCAACCTCGACCAGTTCGCGACCGGCCTGGTCGGGACCCGCAGCCCGTACGGCACGGTGCGCAACGCGGAGCTGCCGGACCGGATTTCCGGCGGGTCGAGCTCGGGGTCCGCTGTCGTTGTGGCACTGGACATCGTGGACTTCGCGCTGGGCACCGACACGGCCGGTTCCGGCCGCGTTCCCGCCGCCCTGCACGGCATCGTGGGTCTCAAGCCCACGGTCGGGTTGGTCCCCACCACCGGGGTGGTGCCCGCGGCCCGGCCGTACGACTGCGTCACTGTCTTCGCCCGCACCCTCGCCGTTGCCCTGTCGGCGCTGACCGTCATGACCGGGCCCGACCCGGCTGACCCCCGCAGCGGTAGTTGGCCGTCGGACAGCCGATTCGCGGCGGCTCAGCCGGTGCGGCTGGCTGTGCCAGACGAGGCTGGGCTGGCCCCGCTGACTCCGGCCGCACGCGCTGCCTTCGACGCTGCCGTCGACCGGCTGCGGGCCGAGGGCGCGGTGATCACCACCATCGACATCGCGCCGTTGCTGGCAGCGGCGAGCCTGCTCTATGACGGTGCCCTTGTCGCCGAGCGCTACGCGGCCGTCGGGGCCTTCCTCGACACCGAGCCCACCGACGCTGATTCTGTTGTCGCCGGCATCATCAGGGCCGCCCGGGAAATTCCCGCCCACAAGCTGGCCGCCGACCTCGAACGTCTCGACCACTACCGGGCCGGTGCCCGTGCGGTGTTCGCTCAGCACGACGCTCTGCTGCTGCCGACCACCGTCGGCCATCCCACGCTCGCGGAGGTGGCGGCCGACCCGGTCGGCGTGAACTCGCGGTTGGGCACCTACACCAACTTCGTCAACCTGCTGGACCTGGCCGCCGTGGCCGCGCCGGCCGGCAGCGCGGACGGCGGCCCGTTCGGTGTCAGTGTCATCACCCGCGCGTTCGACGACCAGATCGCGCTCGACCTCGCCGCCCAGCTGACCGGCGAGCACTTGGATGCCGTCTATCCCAAGGGAGGCATCGATCTCGTCGTCTTCGGTGCCCACCTGCGTGGCCAGCCGCTCAACCACCAGCTGACCGACCTCGGCGCCCGCTATGCCGGCGAGGTGCGCACCGCGCCGGAGTACCGCATGGTCGCGCTGCGCACCGAGCCGGCAAAGCCCGGTGTGGTAAGGGATTCCGCCCGGGGAGCCGCGCTCGCCGGCGAGCGGTGGACGTTGTCGGCTGCTGCCCTCGGCACCTTCCTCGCCCACCTGCCCGCCCCGATGGCGCTGGGGCCGGTGCTGCTGGACAACGGAGACCAGGCCATCGGATTCCACTGCGATCCGGAGACCGCCGCCACGGGTGTCGACATCACTCGCCACCGGTCGTGGACCGCGTATCTCGCGCATCGGTCATGACGACGGCCGGGCCGCCGGGAGTGATCCCAGCGGCCCGGCTCGGGATTCAGGCCCGCCAGCGGTCTCGTTCGGCGGTGAACGCGGCCTCGCGTGCGGTCCGGAACTGGGCGATCTCCTCGCCGTGCTCCCTTTCCAGGACGGAGATCTCGGCCAGACCGAACGTCGCCGGCCGAGTGTCCAATGTGGATCGACCGGCGAGGATGTCGGCTCGAAGGGCGGCCAGTTCCTCGACGCTGACCGGCCGGAACCGCAGCCGGTCGAACTGGCGCAGCAGCCACGGTCGTTCCTCGGAACCGGGCACGTGCCGCCACACCGGGACAGTGCGCCCGACCAGCTGATAGCCGCCGGGGCCTTCCATGCCGTAGACGCAGAGGTAGACGCCGCCGATGCCGACCGCGTTCTGCGGCGTCCAGGTGCGCGCCGGATCGTATTTCGTGGTGACCAGGCGGTGTCGGGGATCGATGGGAATGGCCACCGGTGCGCCCAGGTACACGTCGCCCAGGCCGACCACCAGATAGGTCGCGTCCCGCACGATGTCGAAGACGTCGGCCCGTTCGGCCAGAGCGTTGACCCGCCGGATGAACTCGACGTTGTCCGGACACCACGGCGCGTCCGGGCGAACCGACCGGGCGTAGCGGGCCATCGCCTCGTGCGCGGCCGGATGGTCGAACGCGATCGGCAAAGTCACTTCGCGCACGTCCAGCGTGACGGCGGCCGGATCGGGCACGCCGCCGGCCAATTCGTCCAGCACGTCGGCGAGATGCGGCAACGAACAGGCCAGGGGGTCGACCTGCACCAACAACGACCGCACGCCCTCGACGATTTCCCGCACGCCGCCAACGGCCCGGTCGCGCAGCGCATTGGCCAGCAGATGCACCCACAACCGCACGCGCAGGTCGAGTTGCGGGGGACCGGCCTCCAGTAGCACGTGGTGATCACCGGCGCGTCGCACGACCACCATCGGGGCGTCCGCGGTCGCCGGCCGGGACAGCAGCAATCCGTGGTCGCGCAACAGTTCGGGGCGGATAACCGGCGGGGCCGACCGCGGCGCGGGAATGCCGGCCAGCGACCGCTCGAAGGCGTCGGCCACGGCCGTGATCGGGTTGACCAGCAGTGCTTCGCGCTCCGCGTTGGCCGCGTCGGCCTCCTCCGGTGACACCAGCACCAGCCGCACGGTGTCGCCCGGCCGGGCTTGGGCGAACATCCAGCGATCGGCCCGGATCACGGTGTAGGGCACGACAAAACCGCCGAGGCTGGGCCCGTCCGGCCCGACCACGACCGGGGTGTCGCCGGACAGCATGATGCCACCGATCGGGTAGGCGCTGTCATGGATGTTGGACGGGTGCAGGCCGGCTTCACCGCCGTCCTCCCGGGCCCACTGCGGCCGCGGCCCGACCAGCCGGACACCGGTGCGGTCGGCCCGGTGATCCACCGTCCACGTCGTCGCCAACAGCGCCAGCGCGCCATCGTCGGTCAAGTGCTCAGGAGCGCCGTGTGGACCGGCTAGCACCCGCACAGTCCACATCGGACCCAGCGTCGGTAGCACGGCCGTCACGTCCACCGGGGCGGCGAGGTTTTCCTCACGCCCCAACGCGATCGTGTCACCGGCTGTCAGAGCCCGGCCGTCCAAACCGCCGAATCCGCCGAGCAGGAACGTCGCGCGGCTGCCGAACACCGTCGACACCGCGACGCCGCCCCCGATGGCCAGATAGGCCCTGAGCCCGGGACCGCCGCAGGGGCCAACGTCGACCACCGATCCGGCGTTGACGACCGCGACGGACCCGGGCCGCAGCGGGCGTCCGTCCACCGTGGCCTGGTACGCGGACCCGGTGACGCAGACGGTGGCCCGCCGGTCGAAGCGCACGACCGGGCCGGTGGCCACGGCTTCCAGACCGGCGGCCCATGGAGGGTTGCCCACCGCCGTGTTGGCCAGGGCGAAGGAGAAATCGTCCCAGGCCCCGGACGGCGGCACGCCCACGTCCCACAGGCCGCTGCGGCCGGCCAGATCCTGAACCGTGGTCTGGGTGCCGGCCGCGAGTACCGTACAGGTCGCGGTGTGCAGGACAGCGGTCACGACGACCACCAGCCCAGCAGTCGCACCGGTGTGGGATCCCAGCCGTTGCAGGGATTGTTGACCTGGGGGCAGTTGCTGATCAGTACCAGCAGGTCCCGCTCGGCCCGCACCTGGACGTGCTTGCCCGGCGCGGACACGCCGTCGGCGAAGGTGAGACCGCCGTCCGCGGTCACCGGGACGTTCATGAAGAAGTTGATGTTGTGGCCGAGTCGCCGGGCGTCGATGCCCGCCGCCGCACCGTAGCGCAGGAACGTCTCGCGGCAGGCGTGCTGGTGGCGGGTGTGCTCGCCGTAACGGACCACATTGGACTCCTGCGCGCACGCGCCGCCGAGCGTGTCGTGCCGGCCGCAGGTGTCGTCGGTGATCGTGGCCAACACGTCCAGCCGCACCGACAGCAGGCGTGAACCGGTGGTCAGATAGACCGCGCCCTGCTCACGCACGGTGTCGAAGGCGCTGTACCGGTTGTCCAGGTCGTTCGCGTCGTAGAAGAGCGTGTCCACGGCCTGATTGCCGTGCAGGTCGACGATACGGAACGTGCCGCCGGCCGGGATCCGGCCCAGGAACCCGTCTCCGGCGTCGACGACGGTGTCCAGCACGGCCGTCGTGGGGTCGAATTCGAGTTGGGTCGCAGTCACGCCAGGACCTCCTTGGCCAGCAGCAGGGCCCGTTCGCTTTCCGCGCGGAACATCCGCGACGGGTCATCCGGCCCAGCCGGTTCGATGGCCCGGATCTCGGCCCGCACGGGCTGCGGGTTCCAGTGCAGGTCCAGCGGGTGCGGTGCCGTGGACATGACCGCCAGCACGTCGATCTCCGCCCGCAGTGCCACCCAGTCACCGGTGGTCGCGTGGTCCGGTTGGAACGTCACCGTGCCAGCCATGTTCTCGGACGTGGCCGCCTTGGCGAAGAAGTTCACGCACCCGTGCAGGTCCGCGGTGTCCCGGCCATGCTTGCGCAACTCGGAGAGCAGCCCGGCGCGGGCCGATTGCCGCCACGCGTTGCCGTCCCACTGATAGCTGGATGGCCCGAAGCGGGCCACCTGCGCGTCGGTGGAATGGCCGCACAGCGCGTCGTGCCAGGGGAGTGAGGACCCGGTGACCGAGCACAGCGCGAGGCCACGGTCGGACATCAGCACCATCGGCGGCCGGATGACGGCCGACATCTGCGCTTTCAGCGTGTCGGGAACGTTCAGCCGGTCGACCGGGTGCTGGGCGGCGTACAGCAGCGTCGAGCAGTTGGCACCTGGGCCGAGTGCGGTGAGCCGCAGCTCCCGGCCCGCGCGCACCAGCACCGACCATGCGGCGCCGGCCGGGATCTCATGGGAGACAAGCACTTCGCTCATTCGGCACCGTCCAGGGCCAGCAGAGCAACGGCGGGCCGGCGGGTCCGCGTCGCGTATGCGAGCGCACCGACCGCGAGCGAGCCGAGCAAGAACAGCGGTGCGAACCACTGGAGATAGAGGTGCCCGCCGGCCGGGTCGAACACCTCCGGCCGTGGCCAGCCAAGGTTGACCGCCATCAGTGCGCCCCAGGCGACCGCGAGGACGTTGACCACAACACCCCAGCGGCCCAGGCTGAACTCGCCCGCTCGGGGCGGCAGACCGCCGCGCAGCCGCCGGACCAGCAACGGCAGCGTCACCATGAGGTACGCCAAGTACAGCAGCATGATGCAGACGCTGGCCAGCGTGGTGAACAGCGCCGGGTTGCCGACGTTCACCAGCAGCAGCGCCGCCGCCAGCACCCCGACCAGGACCGATGCCCGCACCGGCGTGCCGGTGCGGCGGTTGACGCTCGCCAGTCCGACGGAACAGGGCAGCACGCCGTCCCGCGCCATCGAGAACACCATTCGAGTGGCGGCGGTCTGGATGGCCAGCGTGCATACCGACACCGCGATGGCGACGTCGACCAGGAACACCCGTCCCAGCGTGTCACCGAGCCGGTCGGTCAGCACGAACGGCAGGCCGCGGGCCGGGTCGCCGAGGCTGCCGTCGGTCACGCTGCCCGCCGCCATCAACGTGGCCAGCAGCATCAGTGCACCGCCGAGACCGGACACCAGCACCGCCCGGAGGATGGTGCGGGGAGTGGTGCGGCGCGGATCGCGGGTCTCCTCGGACAGCTCGCCCGCGCTGTCGAAGCCGACGAGCACGTACGCGGCCATCAGGCCCGACACCGCGAACGACCACAGGTAGCTGTGTCCGGCGGTGCCTTGGGCTTGCAGCACGACACCCGGCCCTCGTTCGGCGTGGCTGAACAGCGCCACACACAGCAGCGTCACGCCGACCAGTTCGCACGCCACCCCGACGCTGTTCACCACGGACATCAGGCGCACGCCGGTCGCCGTCACCGCCGTCGTGACACATAACAGCAGCATTCCCAGCACGACGGCGTTGGCGGCGCCGGTCAGGCTGGTCAGCGAGCTGTCGCCGGGCACCAGCTGGAAGCCGGACCAGACCGGCGGCAGCACCACTTGCAGCGCGATGGCCGCGCCCGCCAGCGTCACGACCTGGGCGACCAGCATCAGCCACCCGGCCGTCCAGCCCCAGATCCGGCCGCCCAGCCTGGTCGCCCACTGGTAGATCGCGCCGGAGATCGGGTACCGGGCGGCCAGCTCCGCGAAGCACAACGCGACCAGCAGCTGGCCACCCAGCACGATCGGCCAGGTCCAGAAGAAAGCCGGGCCGCCGAAGCCGAAGCCGAAGAAGAACAGCTGGAACACGGTGGTCAGGATGGAGACGAACGAGAAACCGGCGGCGAACGAGCCGTAGCCGCCGATCTTGCGGCGCAGCTGCTGGCCGTAGCCGAAGGTGGACAGGTCCCCCGCGTCCGTGGCGGAGCCGGGCTCCGCGTCGATGGATGTCATGCTCACGACAGCCTCCGGATCGTGCGGGCCCCGCCCACGCGCGCAGTCCGGGGCCATTGGCCTCCCGGGCTTTTCTCCCGCCGTGGAACGGTCCCGACTCCGATGCGGACCGCCTGCGTCTCTCGGACCAGACCCGCAACGCGGCGGAACCCTAGACGCGCCCCGCGCCGCCGCGGGTCCTGATCAGTGCACCGTCGCACCGTGTCGTGACCGGGTCGCCCGTGTGAACACCGCGTACCGGCAGCGGCCCGCTGGCGACGGTCTGCGTCACATCGTGTTCACATGGGGAGCTGGAAGTTGAAGATCCCGGCGTCGAAGGCGGCCGGCGCCAGGTCGGCCGACAGCACGGCCCCGGTGGTCACCGAAGGGGCCTTTCCGGCACATCGGACTACCGTGACAACCCGCCGTTCGGCGGGTGCGCGGCCTACTTTCTGCCCTAAAACGGTTTCCGCTGATCGCTCACGATTTCCGCACGGGTCACGCCAGTTGACCTCCCTGCGGAAGGTTCCACCGACATGCTCTCCAGAACAGCCGCCCTGGCGGCCGCGTTGGCCGCGTCCTCGCTGATCGCGGGCGGGCTCGCCGACGCCACCACGACGTCGGCGGCGACCGACCAGCTCAGCACGGACGGTGCCGGCCGGGTCATCGCCGTCGAGCCGGCCGCCCCGGTCGCCGCCCCGCACGGCGCCAGCGCGGCCACCGCCGCCCAGGCGAACGTCACGCGGCTGGCCAAGCAGTTCGGGCTGTCGGTCGGCGAGCTGGTGCTCTCCGACGTCCGGCCGGTGCCCGGCGGCAGCGTGGCCAGGCTCCAGCAGAAGATCAACGGCGTGCCGGTGTTCGGCGCGCAGGTCGTGCAGGACCTGGACGGCTCCGGCGCACTGCTCGCCGCGGTCGGCAAGACCACCCAGCGCAGCGCCGGCGCGTTCCCCGCTCAGGACGCCGCCGCGCGGGCCAAGGCCGGGGAGTCAGCGGTGGCAGCGGTGGCCGCGAAGAACAGCGCTGCCAAGGCCTTGCGGGCCGACGCGGCCCAGAACTACTGGTACGACGCGAGCCTGGGCACCGACGGCGCGCCGGCCACCGCCGTGCCGGCGTACTTCGTGCCGGTGCACGGGGCCGACCCCGAGGACAAGTGGACGGTGGTCGTCGGCGCCGACACCAACCAGGTCCTGACCGTCTGGGGCGAGACCCGGCAGGCGGCCAACCGCGTGGTGTGCGACGCCAACCGCAAGGTCGTGGACCTGGACACCGCCACCGAGGCCGACATCCGCTGCGGCGCGGGCCACGCGTTCGGGGTGACCCGGGGCGAGGGCCAGGCCGCCGTCGCGACCACCGACGTCAACAAGGTCTACGACTACTTCGGTGCGGCGCAGTCGTTCTACAGCAAGTACGCCGGCTACGACCTGACCGCCAGCATCGGCGCGAACTACGGGGACGGCAAGGGCAAGGCCCTGCGCGGCACCGTGCGCATGTGCGAGATCAGCACCGGGCGGGACGGCGTCCGGCGGCAGCAGTGCCCGTGGGCCAACGCCTTCTGGGACGGCGAGCAGATGGCCTTCGGTGAGGGCGTCACCACCATGGACATCACCGGGCACGAGCTGACCCACGGCGTCACCCAGCACACCTCCGCGCTGGCCGGCGGCTACGCGCAGGCGATCAACGAGGGCATGTCCGACGTGTTCGGCAAGTTCATCGCCATCAAGGCCAACGACCCGAACGCCGCCGGCGCCAACCGCTGGCTGCTGGGCGCGGGCTCCTCCCTCGGCCAGGTGCGGGACATGCGCAACCCGGCCAACTCCGGCGAGGGGCCGAGCCCAGACCGGGTCAACGGCCAGTACTGGGCCGGCCCGGACGGCGACGAGCACATCGACGCCGGGGTCGTCGGCAAGACCGACTACCTGATCACCGACGGCGACACCTTCAACGGGCAGACCGTGCGCGGCATCGGTGAGGACAAGTCGATCGCCCTGTGGTGGAAGGTGGAGAACCTGCTGCGGTCCACCGCGACGTTCAAGGACCTGGGCAACGCGCTGAACACCGCGTGCGCCAGCAACGTCCGGACCAAGGTCGCCGGCACCACCGCCGACGACTGCGCCCAGGTGGCGAAGGCCGTGAAGGCCACCCAGCTGAACCAGAACGCCTGACCTCGGACAGCGGGGGCGGCCACTGTGCGGTGGCCGCCCCCGCTGCTGCGCGTGCCGGAACTCCGGCGGAGCAGTGCCCGCCACCACTGCTTCCGTAGCAGAAAAGGCGATGGCCTGGTGACAGGAACATGGCCGGTCGAATGGTTTCCACCGAACGGACCCTCGGTTTCAGGACTAGGAAGAATCACACGTGCCGACCCCCTAGCCTGAGCTGGTCGATCACAACGAGCCGCCCGTAGCGCATTCGCCGGGACAGCAGAATCGGCTCGCGACCCACAACAACTGAGGGGACCGTCAAATGGCATTGCCCATGGAGCCGGTTGTCGGGCTGTTTCCGGGACAAGGCGGTTACAAGTCGGGATGCCTCGCCGGTCTGCGCGGCGACGAGGCGGCGCGGGCGGTGACCGACACCGTCGACGAGATCGCGGCCGAGACGCTGGGCCGGCGGCTGGCCGACTTCCTGGCCAGCGACCGCGGCGAGCACGAGCTGTTCGCCGCCGATCCCGACATGCTGCAGGTCGCCACGTTCGCGACGTCGGTCGCGGTGTTCGAGGCACTGCGCAGCCGTGGCGCGATCGTGCAGGTCCTCATGGGACACAGCCTCGGCGAGATCGCCGCGCTGGTCTGCTCCGGTGCCCTGACCGTGGCCGAGGGCACGCGAATCGTGTTGCACCGGATCGCCGCGCTCCGCGAATTCGACACCAGCGGCGGCGCGATGGTGGCCCTGGCGTGCGATCGCGACCGGGCCACGCAGATCACGAACCTGCTCGCCGCCGCCGATGTCACAGTCGCGGTGGACAATGGGCCGAGCCAGACGGTGCTTTCCGGCACCGACGACGCGTTGCGCCGCATCGAGCAGATCAGCGCCGCGATCGGCATCAACGCCACCCGGCTGCGGTCGCCGCATCCGTTCCACAATGCGCTGCTCGAGCCGGCCCGTCGGGCGTTCGCCGAACGCATCGCCGGGCACCGCGCGCAGGCCATGGGTATTCCGGTGTTCTCCCCGATCCTCGGCCGGTACTACCGCGAGCGCGACGACCTCGCCGACCTGCTGGCCTCGCATCTGGTCACGCCGGTGACGTTCGCCGGTTCGATCAAGCGCGCCCACGACGCCGGCGCCCGCATCTGGGTCGAGATGGGTGCCGGCGGCACGCTCACCCACCTGGTGCGATCCGCCCACCCTGGTTCGACGGTGTTCACCCCGTTGCGCGGCAAGGGTTCCCCGCTGGAGGACGCCGCGATCTTCCTGGGTGGCGTCGCCCGGACGGACCTGGCGGCCCCCTCCGCCCCCGCCACTTCAACGGTCCCGATGGCTGCTCCCGCTGTTTCGGCGGCCGCGCCCATCGTGCCGGTGGCGCCGCAGCCGGCTTCGCCCGTCGCGTCGCAACCGGTCGTGCCGGTGGTGTCGCAGGCACCCGCTCCCGCCTGGGTGGGCCCCGCGCCGATCACCGCCGAACCCGTTGTCCCGCAACCGCTCGTGGCCGTCACTCCGACGCCGGACTACGGCGACATCGAGGGCCGGATCCGCGCCTTGTACGCGACCGCCCTGGAATACCCCGAGGAGGTCTTCGAGGCGGACGCCGAGTTGGAGGCAGACCTGGGCGTCGACTCGGTGAAGCAGACCGAGCTGATGACCCGGGTGGGGGAGCTCTTCGAGCTCGGTCCGCGCCCCGAGGGCATGCGGGTCGGCGAGTACCGGACGTTCGGCCGGGTCGTGCAGTTCGTCCGCGAGTCGCTGCCGGCCGCGCGATGAGCGCCGAACTGCACGGCCGGATCGCCCTGGTCACCGGGGGAGCCGGCAGCGTCGGCACGCACCTCGTGCGCGGCCTGGCCGAGGCCGGCGCCACCGTGCTGATCAACTGCTTCCACTCCTACGACGCCGCCAAGCGGCTCGCCGCCGAGCTGACCGGCCACGGCCACCGGGTCGAGGTGCTGCGAGCCTCGGTGGCCAAGCCCGACCAGGTCCGGCGCATGATGGACCAGATCGAGCGGGACCACGGCCGGCTGGACATCCTGGTCAACAACGCCGCCGCCGGCACGTTCGCCGCCTTCGACGACCTCACCGAGGAACATCTCGACCAGGCGTTCACCACCAACGTCAAGGGCGCGCTGTGGTGCGCCCGCGCCGCCCGGCCGCTGCTGGCCCGCTCGGACGCGGGCTGTGTCGTGAACGTCTCCTCGATGGGCGCGAGCCATGCCCCCGCCAACTACCTGCAGGTCGGCGTGTCCAAGGCGGCGCTGGAGGCACTGACCCGATACCTGGCCGCCGAGTTCGCCGCCGAGGGCACCCGGGTCAACGCCGCGTCGGCCGGGCTCATCGACAACCCGGTGGGGCGGATGTTCCCCGGCTTCGACTCGGTCCGCGCCAACACCCTCGACGCGACCCCGATGGGCCGGCTCGCCGACCCGGCCGACCTCGCGGACGTGGTGCTGCTGCTGGCGTCGCCGCGGTCCCGGTGGATCACCGGCCAGGTCGTGCTGGCCGACGGCGGGCTTTCGCTGCTGCACCGGGCGATGTCGCCCGACCCCGAGCCGGCGCCGCCGCCGGCCGGAGAGCCCGCGACCACCGAGAACAGGGCCGACCCGGTGGTCGTGGTCGGCATGGGCATCGCGGTGCCGGGGGCGTCCAACCCGGACGAGTTCTGGACGTTGCTGAACGAGGGGGCGGAGCTGTTCGTGGACGTGCCGCCGAACCGGTGGCCGCTGCACAGCTTCTACGACCCGGACCCGAAGGCGCCGGACAAGACCTACCAGTCCCGTTCGGGTTTCATCACCGACTTCCGCCCGCACCCGAAGCTGACCGCCGAGGATCTGGAGCTGGAGTTCACCGCCCGATGGCTGCGGCACTGCGCGTGGCAGGCGCTCGACAGCGTGCGCACGGGCGAGGACGACCGGTTCAGCGTCTGCGTCGGCTACACCCCGGACGGCAGTCAGCACCTCCAGGAATCGCTGGTGCGCCGCACCCTGCTGTCCACTTCGGACAGCGAGGAAACGTTAGGGCTGGCCGAGAACCGGCTGCCCTACGGCGGGGACGGCGGGGTGACGCCGATCCCGCACAAGATCGGCGAGGCGGCGTTCCACGACCTGGTGCCGGCGGGCTCCCAGCTGTTGATGGTCGACACCGCCTGCTCCTCGTCGCTGTACGCCATCGACATCGGCGTGCGGGAACTCGTGTCGGGGCGGGCCGACGTCGCGCTGTGCGGCGGGGCTTTCGCCTTGGCGCCAAGCGGATCGGTGCTGTTCGCCAAGGTGCAGGGCCTCAGCCGCGGTGGTGCCGTGCGGGCGCTGGACCGGTCCGCCGACGGGGTGCTGTTCTCCGACGGCGCGGGTCTGGTCGTGCTCAAGCGGCTGTCCCGGGCGCTGGCCGACGGCGACCGCGTGCTGGGTGTGTTGGCCGGCACCGGCTTGTCGGCGGACGGCCGGGGCAAGGCGATCTACGCGCCGTCCACCGGCGGCCAGGAACTGGCCATCTCCCGGGCTTTCGAGAAGTCGGGCACGGCCGGCGCCGACATCGACTGGGTGATCGCCCACGCCACCGGCACACCCGCCGGCGACGAGGCGGAGTTCCTGGCCCTGCGTTCGGCCTACGCCGGCACGAATCCGGTGCAGGTGACGTCGAACAAGTCGCTGATCGGGCACACCGGTTGGGCCGCCGGTGTGGTGTCGGTGATCCACGCGCTGCTGGCTCTGGAGCACGGCGTGATCCCGGCCCAGCACCGGTTCACCGAGGCCCCCGAACGCTTCGAGCTGGCCACCACCAACTTGACCATCCCCGCGCTGCCGGTGCCCTGGCCGGCCCGACCGGACCGGCCCCGTACGGCAGCGGTCTCGGGCTTCGGGTTCGGCGGCACCAATGCCCACATGCTCGTCCAGGAGTACCGGCCGGGCCGGCCGAGCCGCTTCGGCTACGGCGAACGCCAGGCCGGCCGGCCCGTGCTCGTCGGCTGGTCGGCGCACCTGCCGGGCGCGGACGACCTCGCTCAGATCGCCGACTGGGCCTCCGGTGGACGCGACGTGGCCGACTCGTTCGGCCCGAAGTACCCGCAGCCGCCGTTCAGCAAGCTGCGGCTGCCGGCCTCGACGGTCCGGGCCACCGACCGCACCCAGCTGATGATCGTCGAGTGCATGCAGCGGCTGACCGACGAGGTCCGCTCGGCCTGCGACCGGCACAAGGCGGCCGTCGGGGTGGTCGTCGGCCACACCGGTCCGACCCGCAACGCCACCCTGTACGGACTTCGGGCCTATCTGGACGACCTCGACCGGGGCGCTCTGGACGGCTCGGAGCAGCTCAAGCTGCTGCTCAAGGAGCTCCGTGAGTCCGCGGCCGAGCTGATCGCCGCGCCCACCGAGGACTCGTTCCCCGGCGAGATGCCCAACGTCATCGCCGCCCGGCTGTGCAACTACTTCGACTACCGCGGCCTCAACGTCTCCGTCGACGGCGGCTGCGCCTCCCTGCTCGACGCCTTCACCACCGCCGCCCGCTACCTGGAGTTCGGCGACATCGACATCGCCCTCGTCGCCGGTGTCAACGGCAACAGTCTCGCCGGCCTGCGGGCCCTGACCGCCCCCGACACCCCGATCGGCGAGGGCGCCTTCCTGTTCGCCGTCACCAGCCGGCACCTGGCCGAGGCCGAGGGCCTGCCGATCCTCGCCGAGCTCACCGAGGAGGAAGACCGATGAGCAGCACCTTCCTCGGCGCGGAGGGCGCACGCGAGCTCGTCGCCTGGCTCGGCGGAACGAACCCGTCCCTGCGGCTCGGCCTCCGCCCGGACGCCGACGGCCGCCCACGATCCCTGGCGTTCACCAGGCCCACCGCAACCGCGACCACCGCCCCCGCCGCCACCCCTGCCACCGACCGCACTTCTACCACCACGACAGCCGCACCCATCCCGGACCGTTTGCTGGACCGGCATGTTCTCTCGCTGGCCCCGGCCGCGCTGACCACGGTCCGGCTTTCCCCCGGCATGTTCCCGGCCGGTGTCCTGGTGCTGACCAATTCGCGGATCGCGCTGCCCGGCACGGTACGGACCACGGCGGACGACTGCTCCGAGGGCGCCTTGGCGGCGTTGCTCGATCGGTTGCGGCCCAGGCACATTCGGGTCGTGGTGGACCACAGTGCACCGGAGCTGGGGACAGCGTCCTGGTCTGCGGCGGCGCGTGAACTGCTCAAGCTGCACGAGACGGCCTTCCTGGTGGCCCGGGCCTGCGCCGAACGGCTGGAGTCCTACCTGGTCACGATCCTCGACGGCGTCGACGACACTGGTAAGCCAAGGCCGTTCACCGGCCTGTTCACCGGGTTCGTGAAGAGTCTCGCCTTGGAACTGCCTGAGGTGCCCATCGCCGCTACGCTGCACGAACGCGGCGCCGAGGCGTTCGAGGTGTCAGCGGCGGAGCTCGGGGCCAAGCACCTGCTGCCGGTGGTCGTGCACGCCGGTGGGCGGCGGCTCACCGTTCGGGCCAAGGAACAAGCCGTTACGCATCAACGGGTTCCGGCCCTGCCTGAGGATGCGTTGGTTGTCGCGGCCGGTGGTGCGCGGGGGATTGGTGCGCCGATTCTCCTTGCGATGGCGGAGAAGTACCGGCCCCGGATCGTGATCCTCGGCAGCACGAGACTCGACGGCTACCCGTCGGAGCTGCTGGACGTGAGCGTGGCCGAGGCGGCGGCGCAGCGGGCCGACTTCATCCGCGAGTTGATCACCGGCCCGAATCGTGTCCCGGTGCCGGAAGCCAACGCACGCTTCGACAAACTCCAGGAGGCGCGGACGGTCCGGGCCACGCTGACCGAGCTGGCCCGCCACTGTGGCCCGGACCGCGTCGCCTACCTGCGGTGCGATCTGCGGGACGAGCAAGCCGTCCGTGCTGCGATGGCTGGTGTTCCCGGTGACATCGACCTGCTGCTCAACATCGCCGGCACCAACCGTGCCTCGGACGTGAAGACCAAGTCGCTCAACGACTTCCGCGCAGTCCGGGACCTTAAGCTGCGCACCTATCTCAACCTCAAGGCCGCGCTGGCCGGCCGACTGCCCAAGCGGTGGTGCAACTTCGGGTCGTTCGTCGGCTTCACCGGCCAGATCGGCGAGACCGACTACGCGGCGGCCAACGACTTCCTGTACTCGGCCGCCGGTGGCAGCGAGTGGACCATCGGCTGGACGCTGTGGCGGGACATCGGCCTCGGCGCGACTCCGATCATGCGCACCTTCCTGGCCAAGAGCGACCAGTTCACCGCGACCCCGACCGACGAGGGCGTGGCGCACTTCCTGGCCGAGCTGGGCAACGCCACACCCGACACGATGTCGGTGTACTACGGCGACAAGGAGCGGGCGGCGATCTCCGCCGCACTGCCGGACTATCTGGAGTTCTGCCGCCAGGACAAGAAGTTCCCGTTCCTGGACGAGATCACCCGCGACGGCGACGAGCTGACCGCGACGCGCACGTTCAGCCTGGACCGCGACGGCTACCTTGATCTGCACCAGGTGCACGGCTATCCGACGCTGCCGGGCACCTTCGTGCCGGAGCTCGCGGCCGAGGCGGCGTGCGCGCTGGTGCCCGACCGGGTGCCGGTGGTGTTCGAGAACCTGCGTCTGGAGTCGTTCCTGCGGGTGTATCGCAAGGGGCGCGGCGAAACCAAGAAGATCCACGCCCGGCTGGTGCACGCCGATGAGGTGGAGTCGGTCGTCGAGGTGCGCATTCTCGGCGAACTCGTCGCCCCGAACGGCACGGTGCTCGCACACGACCGGCTGCATTTCTCCGTCACGGTGAGGATGCGGGACCAGCCGACTCCGTCGCCGCGTTGGGAGCACTGGGACGACCACGGCAGCCGGCCGATGATCGACCCGTACCACGTGCCCGGCTCGGCGGTGCTGCTGCGAGACGTGTTCCAGTCCACTTCGGACACCCGGATGCACCCGCTCGGCCGGCGTGGCCGGCTGAACCTCGACCAAGCCGCTGTGCAGCGCTGGTTCCCGGACCTGATCGTGCCGTCGGTGTTGCTGGACGGCTTGGTGCGGGTGGCTGTGCTCGATCTGGTCGAGGGCCGCTGGACGCCGGTGGCGATCCCGCGCACCATCCGCCGGATCGACCTCTACGGCCGGCACACGGACGCGAGCCTGGCCGCTTCGCCGGAAGCCGTCGAGCTGTATGTCACGCCGATCGACATCGATCTGGAGGACGAGCGGCCGGACAACCGCTCGATCGCCGTGTCGGCGTCCGGCGATGTGCTGCTGCAGGTGAAGGACGTGGTCGGGGCGATCGTCGGCTACGTGGACCAGGAGACCGGACAGTTCGTCGACCGCGCCCGGTTCGACCGTGGCGAACGCACCGAGCAGACGGAGGCAATCCAGTGACGGTCGAGCAGGAGAAGGCGGTGCCGTCGGGCTGCCCGGTGACCGGCAATCGCGGCGCGGCGTGCCCGGTGGCCCGCGGACCGAAGGGTGCCCCGGTCATCGGTGTGGCGGCGACCTACTTCCGCAACCCGCCGGAGTACACGCTGCGCATGCAGCAGGAGCACGGGTCGATGGTGGCGGTGTCGCTGCCCAAGCCGTTCGTGCAGGTCACGGAGCCGGACGCGATCGAGCGGGTGCTGCGCACCAACCCGGACAACACCCGCCGCGGCCAGCTCTACAACGGCTTTTTCGGCTTCATGGGCCGGGGTCTGCTCACGCTGAACCACGAGGAGTGGCGCGTGCACCGCCGGGCCGTGCAGCCGGCGTTCGCCCCGACTCAGGTCGACGCCGACTCCGCCGAGGCGGTGCCGGCCACACAGGCGATTCTGCGCCGGTGGGAGTCCGCCGCGCACGAGGGTGCCGTGGTGGACATCGCGCCGGACGTCATGGACATCTCGACCCGAACGATGGGTCAGGCGCTGCTCGGCCGCGACCTTTCCGTGCCAGGGCTGGGCTATGCCCGGGCGGCGGCGATCGCGTCGCGGGTCATGTACACCAGCACGATCTACGGCCTGAACGAGCTGCTGCCGAGCTTCCTGCCGACGGCGTACCAGCGAGAGAAGCGCTGGGCGCACAAGGTGCTCAACGGAATCATCGACGGTGTCTTGGCTGAGCGACGGCGCACCGGGGAGTTCGGCGCCGACGCGACCGGTCTGTTGCTGGCCTCCGGCCTCGGCGACCAGGCCATCAAGGACAACCTGCGCACGCTGCTGCTCGCCGGCACCGACACCACCGGCCAGGCGCTGGCCTGGACGCTGTACGAGATCTCCCGGCATCCGCACGTGCGGGCCGAAGTCGAGGACGAGGTGGACCGCGTGCTGGGCGGGGCATTGCCGACGCCGCAGCTGCGCGAGCGGCTGCCGGTGGTCCGCTCGGCGATCGAGGAGGCGATCCGGCTGCACCCGCCGGTGTGGCAGTTCCCGCGCGACCTCATCGAGGGCGAGGAGCTGGCCGGCCGGTCCGTGCCGGCCAACTCGACGGTGCTGCTGTCGACCTACGGCACGCACCGCTCGCCCGAGCACTGGACTGACCCGGAATCCTATGACCCGTCGCGGTTCCGGGACGACTCGGCCAAGACCCGGCACCGCTTCGCCTATTTCCCGTTCGGCGGCGGTCGCCGCATGTGCATCGGCAAGAACCACGCGATGGCCACGATGATCACCGCCGTCGCCATGATCAGCCAGCGGTTCCGGTTGCAGCTGGCCAGCGTGCCGGCGGTGCGGCCGGCCGCGTTCATCACGATGTACCCGGCTGACGGCGTGCACGCGGTGATCCGGGAGCGCCGGTGACCACGCTCCAGCCGATCCGCCCGCATCTCGTCTCGTTCGACACGGACTCCTTCGTACGGCCGGTGCACCGCCTCACCTGGCATCCGGTGCCGGCCGCGCTCGACGGGCCGGCGACGCCGGTGGCCGGCCGTCGGCTGCTCGTGCTCGGCGACGAGCCGTCGCTGGTGGCGCAGGTGGCCGATGCGCTGCGGACGGCCGGGGCGGCGGTCGACGAGGCCGGTCCCGACGTGACGCCTGAGCCGGCACCGTGGGACGGCATCATCGACCTCAACGTCACCGGCCGTGAGTACACAATGGACGGCGGTGAGTGGCGGGCGGCGATTGCCCGCACCACCGAGGCGATCCATCACCGGTATGGCGAGTGGCACGCCGAGGTCCGGGCCGATCGCTGCTGCTACCTCGTGGTGACGGCCATGGGTGGCCTGATGGGCTACCGTGACGCCGGCCAGGGACAGCCGTTAGGCGGGATCTGGGCCGGCCTGGCCAAGTGCCTGCCACGCGAGCTGCCCACGCTCGCCGTGAAAGTCGTGGACGTCGACGACCTGGCTTCCCTTGGTCAGATCGTTGTCTCCGAACTGTCCACTTGGGATCTTTTCGAGATCGGGCATCGGGAAGGCACCCGGTATGCGCTGACCGCGCGCCGGGAGTCCACCGGCCCGGCCCGGTTCACGCTGGCTGCCGACGACGTGGTGCTGATCTCCGGCGGCGCTCGGGGTGTTGGCTTCGCCTTGGCCCGTGGGCTCGCTGAACGGTTCGGATGTCGGGTCGTGGTCACCGGGCGAACTGCGCTTCCTGGTGGCGAGCACTGGTTGACCTGCGATGACGCGGCGTACGAGCAGGACCAGAGGGACCGGATCTCGGCCGCTCGCACCACCGCCGATCTTCGGGCCGTGCGCCACCGGATCCGGCGCGAGGTCGAACTCCGGAACGTGTATGCCAATCTGAGTGCGGCCGAGGCTGAAGGGCTGCGGATCTCCTACGAGGCCTGCGACTGCACCGACGCGGGTCAGGTGCGTGAGCTGTTCGCGCGCATCCCGGCGCCGACCGTGGTGGTGCACAACGCCGGCATCGACGAGCCGAAACGGTTGGACCTCAAGCCGGCTGAGGAAGTCGTGCGCACGGTCGACGTGAAGGTCACCGGGTTCGCCAACCTGCTTCGTGAGGTGCTGGCAGAGCCGTCGCGCCGGGCCGCGCTCAAGTCGTTCTGCAACGTCGGCTCGCTGGCCGGCCGGATGGGCGGCATGATCGGGCAGATCGACTACGCCGCCGGCAACGAGGCGCTGGCACGACTGGGTTTCTGGGCCCGCGACGCGCACGGCCTGCCCGTGCAGACGCTGTGTTGGCCGACCTGGGAGCGGCTGGGCGTGATCGCCAACTACGACGCGGCCGTGCGCTATGTCTCCACCATCGCCCCGGAGGACGGCGTGCGCCGCTGGATCGACGAGATCCACGCGGCCGGCTCCGACGAGGTGATGTTCATCGGCCAGATCGGCAGCGCGCTGGTGCCGACCCAGCTCCGCGGGTTCTGGCTGTTCACCGGGCATCCGGACCTGCCGCGGCTGCACGCCCTGGCCCACTTCCTCGGCACCGTAAGGGAGTTCGAGCCGTTCCGTCGGCTGCTGAGCAGCGTGAACCACCGGGCGGACACGCATCCGTGCCTGGCCGACTTCCGCGTGGACGGCGCGCCCGCGCTGCCGGTTTCCATGCTGGTGGAACAGGTCTGCGCGATCGGGGACTGGGTCGTGCCGGAGGGCTGGCCGTTGCAGCACCTGGCCGAGCTGCGGGACCTGACCGTGCGACTGCCGGCGCTCAAGCTCGGCGACGAACTCACCACCGAAGCCGTTGGCCGACAGGAGGAGGACGGGTGGACCGTGACGATCACCGTGACCAGGGCGGACGGCGAAGCCGTGGGCTCGGTGCGGCTGGTGTACCGGGAGGACCCGCCCTCGCTGCCGGCGTTCGACGGGAAGACGACGCCACTGCCGCGGCCGGCGGCGAAACGCCTGTCCTGGCGGGGACTCGCGCTCGGGTATCCGCATTGGGCGGAGACGCGGATCCAGGTGCCGGCAGTGACGGCGTCCGACCTGTGGACGTCCCCGTTCCCGCCGGCGCCGGGGATCTCGCCGGCCGCCGTGGAAGCGATCGTGCGGTCGACGGGGTCCGAGGAGGAACTGCGCGTCCGACGGATCCTGGTCAGTCCGGGGGCGCAGCGGGTCGACCTGCTGCGGAGTCCGGACGGCGGGCGGACGTGGGTGGGATCGACCGACGGTCGGGTCAGCCTCTGGGCCGAGCTGACCTGATCGCCGCGGGCGTCGGGGTGGCCGTGGTCGCCGTCGTGCTGGTGCGCGACTGCCGCTACGGCTACTTCGTCGACGAGCTGTACTTTCGTTTGCTCGGTGGGCATCCGGCCTGGGGCTACGTCGACCAGCCGCCGCTGACCCCGCTGATCGCCGGCGCGTCGACCAGCCTGTTCGGGGACACGTTGTGGGCGCTGCGGATGCCGGCGGCGCTGGCCTATGCCGTGCTGCTGGCGCTGGTCTGGTTGATAGCGCGGGAACTCGGCGGCCGCCCCGACACCCGGCTGCTCGCCGTGATCGGTGCCGGGCTCGGCCCGTTCACGCTGAGTTCGGCGACAGTGTTGTTCACCAACGCCTTCGACATTCCACTGTGGATGGCTGCCTCGCTGTTCGTGATCAGGGCGCTGCGTCGGTCCGACGGTCGGTGGTGGCTGGCCGCCGGCGCGACCGCGGGCCTGGCTACCTATAACAAGTACCTGATCGTGCTGCTGGTGTTCGGCGTGTTGGTCGGGCTGGTCGTCGTCGGCCCGCGTCGGGTGTTCCGGGACCGGTGGCTGTGGCTGGCCATGGCGTTGGCCGTGGTGGTCGCCTCGCCGAACCTGATCTACCAGGCGGTGACCGGTTTTCCCCAGCTGACCATGGCCGGCGCGCTCAGTGGTGACCTCGGCGACCGGTACCGCGGCGAGTTCGCCTTCCAACAGCTGCTCCTGGTCGGGCCGACGCTCGCGCCGATCTGGATCGCCGGCTTCAGCTGGCTCTTCCGTCAACCCGCGCTACGTTCCCTGCCGGCCGCCGCCGTCGTCTGCGGTGCGGTCGTACTGATCACCGGCGGTCGCCCCGACTACGCGTTTCCCTTGATGCTGCTGCTCTTCGTCGCCGGCTGCGTCGCCATCCAACACTGGCTGTCCCGCTCCGCCGCCCGCCGCTTGCTGGTCGGCGTCGCCGTCGGCGGCAACGCCGCCGTGGCCATCGTGAGCTGTCTGGCCATCGTGCCACTCAGCGTCGTAGGGTCGACACCATTGCCCGGCATGGACCTCATCGTCATGGACTCCATCGGCTGGCCCGAGCTCGCCGCCCAAGTCCAGGCCGTGCAACGCGACCATCCCGGATCCATCGTGATCGCCGGCAACTACGGCGAGACCGGCGCCCTGGACCGTTACGACGTCCCGAACGTCTACAGTGGATACGGTCCCATGCACGCCTGGGCCACTCCGCCCGAGGGCACCACCACCGCCGTCGTGATCGGTGTCGCCAACTCGGTGCTGTCCAAGGCTTTCACCAACTGCATCATCGTCGCCCATGCCGACAACCGCCATGGTGTGGCCAACCCCGAACAGGGCAAGCCGATCGAGCTGTGCACCGGTCCCCGCGCCAGCTGGTCCACGATGTGGCCGCTGTTCGAGAACATCGCACCATACGGCTGAGCTCGGGGCGATCAGTCGATCACCGCCGTCGCCTCGATCTCCACCAGGTGTTCCGGCACGTCCAGCGCGGCCACACCGATCAGCGTGGCCGGCGGCCGTGCCGTCTCACCGAGCCTGGCCGCGGCGTTCGCGATGCCGGCCAACAACTGCGGCATCTTGTCCGGCGTCCAGTCCACGACGTACATCGTCAGCCGCGCCAGGTCCTTGAACGTCGCCCCGGCCCCTTTGAGTGCCGTGTGCACGTTCACGTACGCCTCCTCGACCTGCTTGGCCAGGTCCGGCTCCGCGTGCCACGCCACCTGGCCGGCGACGAACACCAGCCTGGTCCCGCTCGCGACCGCCACCTGGTGGTAGACGTCGATGGTCGGCAGGCCGTCCGGATTGACGAGGGTGATCATGACACTGTCCTCCGTGCTCTCTTGTGGTTACCGGGAAACCGTAGGAGAGTGAACGTCGGACCGGAAGTACGCACTTGTTCGTGACAGGGGAACCTTGAGGTGACCAAGCAGCTCAGCGGCGATCTCGCCCGCGCCGACTCGCTGGCGCGCGAGATCTTCTCCGACATCGCCAACAAGTGGGCCCTGCTCATCGTGGAGGCGATCGGCGACGAGACGCGGCGGTTCACCGAGTTGCGGGCGGCGGTCGAGGGCATCAGCCACAAGATGCTCACCCAGAACCTGCGATTGCTGGAGCGCAACGGGCTGGTCGAGCGGTTCGTGCACCCCACCGTGCCGCCGCGGGTCGACTACACCCTCACCGAGCCGGGGCAGGCCCTGCGGGCCACCGTGGACGCGATGTGCAACTGGACTTCCCGGTACCTCACCGAGATCGAAGCCGCCAGGCAACGCTTCGACGGCTGAACAGTTCAGTCACTGTTGCGCGGTGCGCTTGGCCTCGAACCGTCGGACGAGCTCACGGCCCCGCGCCGCCTGCACCTTCTTCGCCTGGCGCACGGCGAACCGGACCAGCCCGAACGGCGCCGACAGGCGGTAGTGGTCGACGACCTGGGCACCGCCGGGCGCGGGGGTGACCCGGTAGTCGTAGTCCAGTTTCACGCTGCGACTGTCCACATTGCCGGAGATTGTGCGATCACCCAGGCGTAGCGAGACCTCGATGACGTTGTCGTGGTGGAACGGTCCGAGGGTGAACCGCTCGACTGCGGTGAACCGCACCTCGTCCGGCGTGTGGCGGATGTCGCGGACCTCGACGACCAGGGGCGAGAGACCGACGTGGTTGTTCGGGTCGGTCAGGTGCGCCAGGACGTCCTCCGGCGGCGCGGGCAGCGTGGTGGTCGTGCTGAACTCAACGGTCTTCATCTGAACTCCTGGTCTCCTCGGCGGTCACCGGTGGGGGAGGAGCCGGTCGAGGACGGCGTCGATGTGGACGGCATCCGGTCCGAGGAGCAGGCAGTCCGTGCGCATGCCCTCGACCGCCTGCGTCAGGATCATGGCCGCGGCCAGGGGATCCGGCGTTCCCGCGCGCTCGAAGTGCTCGCTGAACAGGTCGACCAGGATCTGCCGCTGGTCCCGGTAGAGCGCCGCGAACTCCGGGTCGGACGTCGCCCGGGCCACGAACGCCCTGGCCACGTTCGCCTCCGCCGCCCGTTCCTCGTCCAGCGGAAGCAGCTCCGTCACGATCACCTCCAGCGCTTCCCTCGGCGCAGGCATGCCTGTGGCGAACTGGGCCCGTAGCCGGTCGGCGCAGCGCCGGCAGTGATGCTCCAGCGTGAACAGGAGGACGTCCTCCTTGGTTCGGAAGTGGTGTTGCAGCGCCCCGGTTGTCACCCCCGCCTCGGCCGCTATCTCCCGCAGGCCAGGGAAGACTCCGTGGCCCCCAGCCAGCAGCCTGCCCACCGCATCCGCAACCGCCGCCCGGCGTCGGTCGGGTTCCCATCGCTCGCTCATCCAACCTCCATTACGAACGTAATGTAGCACGGTTGGGAAAGGGAACGGCGGAGTGGGCGAGCGGCGGGATGGGAGAACTAGTAGGCGTGGACGCGCCGTCGCCTAGTACTCCAGCTGTAGTTCGTGATCAGTAGCTGATGGCCCCTCAGACCGGCCCGGGCGCGACATCGTGCAAGACGAAGGTGGCGAACCCGAGCTCACGCCGCAAGCCGCCGAGCCAGGTGTCACGGTGCTCGCGGGCGGCGGTGAGCGCCTGGTTGCGGTCCTCGACGGTCGGGGCCGACCGCACGGCCCAGTCGACGAGCGAGCCGGTCCAGCTGAACTCGTAGTCGTCCCATTCGGTCAGTGTGCTGACATGCCCGAAGGACGGCTCGAGGCCGTGCCGGTGGAAGGCCTGCACCAGGCCGGCGAGGTCGGGGACGGAGTCGGCCGGGAGTCCGAGCGCGGCTAGCGCTGCCGCGGACGGGGTCCCTTCCCAGATCATCTCGCCGATCAGCGCCTGACCGCCGGGGCGCAGGTGCTGCCGGACGGCGACCAGCATGTCCTCCAACCCGCCGAAGGCGTGCCGGGCGCCGACGCAGAGCACCACGTCGAAGAGCCCGTCGTTCCAGGTGGCGGCGTCGGCCTCGATCCATCGCACCCGGTCCGTCAGCCCGCGCTCGCCGGTGCGCCGGGCGGCCGAGGCCGGCAGCATGTGGTCGATCCCGACGCCTGTCGTCGCGGGATGGTCCAGCAGCACCTGCTGCAGCCACTCGCCCTCACCGCAGCCGAGGTCGACCGCGCGGGCGCCGACGGCGGGGCTCAACCACCCAACCAACTCGCGCAGCTGGTCGGGCGCGACCGGCGCCGCGATGGGATGGCGCAGGTGCGCGATGTCGAAGATCTCCGATCGGTCCACCGAGGTAACGCTAGTACTCCAGCCGTTGTTCGTGATCCGTGACTGATGGCGGCTGCTTGCCGTCGGTAGTGGCTGGCCTGGGCACGGGCTTGGTGCCGACGACGCCACCGGGACCATTTCAGGGCGTGGGCAGCGGTCCGGACGGGGGCGATGGCAGCGGTGAATAGTCGCCGAATCTCGTTGCGGGCAATGGGATCAGTTCCTCGATGGTGTCGACAGCTGCCCTGGTCTGGCTGGCGGTCATGACCGACAGGAAGGCGCGGGCGAGCATGGCCAGAACGGTCCAGCGGTGCCAGGACCGCCAGCAGCGGACCTGGTGCTCGTCGAGGCCGGCCAGATCCTTGCTCGACTGGAAGGACTCCTCGACCCGCCAGCGGGTCCCGGCGACGGCCACGAGTGCGGCCAGGGCCACGTCGGTCGCGGCGTACGCGCGGTAGAACGCCAGGGGCAGCGGCAGGGTCGATGGTTTGGATCAAGGCCCAGTCGTAGAGCCGTTGGCCCTTGGCTCCGGCGCCGGCCGAGCGGCGCTGCCAGGCCGCGCTGGGTAGCCGGACGGCCAGTTCGACGGCCTTGCGGATCCCGATCCCGGTGGTGATCCGGTGGTCCTTCGCGACCGCCAGGACGTAGCCGACCCCGGCGTTGACCAGGTCCGTCCGCAGCCGCGGGTCGTTGCCGTAGACCTCATCACCGGTGGCCCACCGGGCCGGCACACCGGCCGCCAACGCCGCTGCGACCATCCGCCGGGCCAGTACTGGCTTGGTCGCGAACTCCACCTCAGCCGGGACCCCGGCCGCCCGCATCCGGGCCGAGTCAGCCGTCCAGCACTTGGGCAGGTAGAGGGCCCGGTCGATGAATGCGTAGCCGCGAGCCGTGGCGTAGGTCAGGTAGACCGCGACCTGGCTGTTCTCGATCCGCCCCGCGGTGCCGGTGTACTGCCGCTGCACCCCGACCGTGTGGCTGCCCTTCTTCAGGTCGCCCGTCTCGTCAAAGACCGGCACCCCGTCGGGATCACCGAGGTGTTCCACGACGTAGTCCCGCAGGTCATCCCGGACAGCCTCGGCGTCCCAGCAGGCCCGGCCCAACAGGTGCTGCATCCCGTCCGGGCCGGCCTCACCGGCGTGCTCGGCAATCGACCAGCACGTCGTGCGGCCCAGCCCGGCCAGCAGCCGATCAACATCTACGCTGTGATCAACGGCCATCGCTCGGTCTTCTTCGGTCCACACAACCAAGATCCTCGAGCGGTGGCCGCCCTACGTCCTGGACCGACACACCAAGATCGCGCCGTCAGTTACTGATCACGAACTACGGCTGGAGTACTAGCTGGCTGTCGCCCAGCCGAACTCCGGTGCCCCGTCGTTGATCGTCACCGACCAATCGCTGTGGTGAATCAGTCGATGATGCTGCCCGCAGAGCAGGACAAGGTTGTCGATGCTGGTGGGTCCGCCGTCGGCCCAATGGACAACGTGGTGTGCGTGGCATTGTCGTGGTCTTCGATGGCATCCCGGAAAGGCGCATCCCCGGTCGCGGATGATCAACGCCCGGCGGATCTGCGTCGGGATCGTCCGGGTGGCGCGCCCGATGTCCAGGGGCTGGGACTGGGCACCCAGGACCACGCGCAGAACGGTGCTGTCGCAGCCGATGCGGCGGGCGGAGGCGGCGTTGATCGGCCCGGATCCGTCCATGTCGGCCGTGCCGCGCTGGGCCAGGAAATCGGCCAGGGGCATGGTCAGCGCGAGGTGGGGCTTCTCGCCGCCTTCGTCGGGCAGGCTGTCGCTGCCGGCGGCGAGGTCGATGATCTCGGCGAGGGCATCCCCGTGGCGTTGCGCGGTGGTGCGGGTGTCGTCGGCGGAGGTGGGCTTGGCCAGTGGGCTGAGCATCGCTTCCAGCTGTGCTCCGCTTTCCGGGTCGAGCTTGCCCCGGAAGACCATGGAGCCGTCGCGCCGGTTGGTGTAGTGGAACTCGCGGTCGGGTTCGGCCAGGTCGGGGTCGTCGGGTTCTTTGCCGTCCTGGTCGAGCAGTTGCAGAATCCGCTGTCCAAGCATTCGAAGCGCCGCCCCGTCGAAGACGCGCGCCTTGTCCAGCAGTTCTGCCTCGACCTTGTCCCGGTCAGGTTCCGGTGCCTCGGCCAGTGTCTTGTCCAGCACGGTCAGGTGCTGCTTGCTGAGCACCCCCGCCCGCGCCGCGTCGTGGATGCCTTGGCGGCGGAACAGCAACGCGTGCCGCAGCAGATCCCGCGCCTCCGCCCGGGTGATCTTCCACCGCGCCGCCAGATCCGCCACCAGCGCCCGCTGGTCGTCCTTGCCCCGCGCCGTGCGGTCCCACAGCTCGCCGACCAGCTCGACCTGCCGCACGTACTCGGCGCGCAGTCGGTCCTGGCTCTGCTGGCCGGCGGCCCACAGCGATCCCTCGTCCATGCGCCACCACTGGGCGTCGGCGGTCAGGGTCGCTTCCATGCCCCCGATTCTACCGTCCTAATGTGATCGATTCCTGTTGTGGGGCAAGGATTACCTGTGTGGGTGACAAAACCAGGCAAGCGCTTTCCAAGCTGGCAGTAGCGGGGCGGTGGCGGTGCGGCGACGACGATGCTTGGTGGGGCGAGCAGGGCGTGGGGCGTTGCGGGGTAAGGGGATTGGCCGGCGGGCAGCCAGGGTAGGGGGTCGGAAACTGGCGGGCGGGGCCGGGAGCCAGGCCTAGGGCCAGTGACTAGGAGCCGACGACTGACGGAATGGCATACCGGCCAACGGCAACTGCGCGGTGTGGACGCCCGAGCCACAACCTCACCTGGCCAACGGCAACTGCGCGGTGCGGACGCCCGAACCACACCCCACCCCCGCCACCCCGCCCCACGGCAAGACAACCACCCGAGCCTGCCCCCACCCCAGTCCACAGCCCTCCCTAAACCCAACCCCACACCCAAACCGCCGGCAAACCACCCAACCCCACCACCCACCCGACCCAAGCGAACTTGCCAACTGTCCACGCAGGCCCGCAACGCCCCACCCACCACCCATCGACCGGCAACTGCGCGGTGCGGACGCCCGAGCCGCTGAAACACGGATTACGCGACCGTCACGAACCCAGTTCCTGGGCCCGGCGCAGCAACTCCGGGTCGTGGCCGTTGACGAGGATCAGGTCGGGGTCGGACGCCTGCCACAGGGCGGCCAACTGCCGGTGGTTGCCCTGCACCTTGCGCCAGTCGTGGGCGACCATGCGTTCCAGGGCGGCGAGGCCGAGGGGAGTGCGGCCGGCGCGGGTGATCTGGTGGCGGTGGAAGAAGGCGTCGCCGACGTGGAGGACCCAGTGGGTGCCGGCGTCGACGGCTACAGCCGCGTGACCACGGGAATGCCCAGAAAGGGGAATGAGCACGATGCCAGGGGCGATGGCGGAGAGCTCAGTAGCGCCGGCGAAACCGCGCCACGCATGGTCAGTGGGGGAGTGCTCCACCAGGATCGGGGAGTGATCACGGTGGGACGCAAGGTATCGGCCGCGTTCGACGGCGGTGGAGGGGTGTAGGGCGGCGCGGTTTTCGGCGGAGGTGAGGTGGACCTGGGCCCAGGGGAAGTCGGCCAGCCCGCCGGTGTGGTCGCCGTCGAAGTGGGTGAGCACGATGTGCCGAACATCGTTGGGGTCGAAGCCCAACTGCCGGACCTGGTTGACGGCGGCTTCGGCGGGGGAGAAGGCGGGGCGGATGTAGAAGCGGGCGGGACCGACGCGGCCGGCGGGGTCGGCGACGTCGCGCAGACCGACGCCGGAGTCGACGAGCACGAGGCCGGATGGGGTCTCGACCAGCAGGACGTGGCAGACGATGCCGCCGGGCGTGGCCAGGGGCCGCATGGTGCCGCAGTTGAGGTGGTGGACCTTGTGCACGGTCAGGCCTCGAGATCGGGGGCGACGGTGTTGGTCAGGCGGGGGTCCGGTGCGCCGCCGGACATGGCGAGGGCGCCGGCGACGGCTCGGCCGAGGGTGAGCAGGTCGGCGGGGTTGCGCTTGTCCAGGCCGGCGACGAGCTGTTTGAGGATGGTGAGCTGGTCGAAGTAGATGCGCTCGGTGACCAGGTTCTCGTCGGCGTCGAAGACGAAGTACGCGGTCATCCGGGTGCGGTGCCTGGAGCCGGTGGGCGGGATCTTGCCGAGCGGCCCGCGGTGGGTGCCGGTCAGCCAGAACTCGACGATCACGGCGTCGTGCGCGTGGCGCAGCGCGATGATCTCGTGGTCCTGGTCGGGGAAGGCGACCCGGGTGTCGTGGTAGTAGCCCCGCACCTCGCTGTCGCCGTCGTGCACGGTCATCTGGGCGATCAGCTCGTAGTGGGGATGCGGGAACGTCGCGAGGGTGGCGTCCCAGTCCTGCCGGACCTCGTCGTGGAAGTGGTCGAGCACGAGCTTCTCGCGGGCGCGCAGGACATCCTCGGGCGGCAGGGCGAAGCGACACGGCCAGGCTCCTTTTTATCCACGGTGTGGGTTATGGCCGACGGTATACCCACGCTGTGGATTTCATCAAGCCGGTCCGGCATGATGCGGGCCATGACCACCAGCACCGGACGCCGGGGGCGGCCGCCGAAGGGGGAGAGCCAGCTCTCCCGCGACGCCATCGTCCGGGCGACCCTGCGGGTGATCGACGAGGACGGCGTCACCGCGGTGAGCATGCGCGCCGTCGGACGGGTGCTCGGGGTGGACGCCAAGAGCCTCTACAACCACGTTGACGGCAAGGACGGCCTGCTCGACGCCGTCGCCGAACACCTGCTCGGGGCCATCGCGCTGCCGGAGCGCACTGGGGACCTGAGGACGGACCTGAAGGCGATCGCCTACGCCTTCCGTGAGCCGGCGCTGGCGCACCCGGAGGCTGCGTCCCTGGTTCTCACCCGACAGCTCGGCTCGCTGGAGGCGCTCGCGCCGGTCGAGGCGGTGCTGGCCGTGCTGTGTGACGCGGGCTGCCCGGCCGAGGAGTCGGTGCGCCTGCTCCGAGTGCTCGTCGCAACCATTGTCGGCGCGCTGCTCCGTGAAGTCAGCGCCGGGCCGACCTTCGGCACCGCGGATGCCGATGGAATCGCGCAGCGCCGAGCGGTTTTGGCGGGCAGTGGTCTTCCGGCGGTGGCCGCCGCCGCCGATCATCTCGCCCGATTTGACGGCGCTGTCGAGTATGAGTTCGCGGTAGAGCTCGCATTGGACGCGCTCCTCGCCCGGCTCGGCATCGCGTAAAGCGGATATGAGCAATCCTTGGGATTTTTCCGAAGTGGACTAAGTCGGCCCGCGATACCGGTTGGACCGGGTGACCGGAAGCCTGTGAACCTGGGAGTTCGCTGGCAATTTCACTGACGTGAACCTTGTTCGTGTTTGTCGGGACCCCTTGACGTGTCAACAATCGGGGTCTCGTAAATATGTGAATAGGGGTCGTCAACTGTCAAAATCTGCTGAGTGTTAATGGCATGTGTCGAAACATTGCCGACTTATCACGTGCTAGAAACCTAAGACGTGGGTCGAGCGCGCACGTCTGAGGGGTCGTCGGAATCCGACATTTCGGTTCATGGTCGACGCGGCACATATAAGGGGCGTTCTGGAGGGCTTTCCGTGCTCGTGAACCTGTCGTCGACAACGGAAGTCGCGCCGCCGCGGACCGGTGTTCCTCAGGTTCGAAGACTCCACCAGATCGTCGAGCGGACTTTGGGCCGGACGCCCGACGCCATCGCGCTCGAGGCCGGCGGCGTCGCCCTGACCTACTCGGAACTGGACCGAAGAGCCAACCAGCTGGCGCACCACTTACGTGACAGAGGCGTGCGCAGCGGCTCGCGTACCGCGATCCTGCTGCACCGCAGCGTCGAGACCTACGTCAGCCTGCTCGCCATCGGCAAGGCCGGCGCGGCCTTCGTGCCGATCGACCCGGCCTCGCCGCCGGACCGGATCGCCTACATCGCCGAGGACTCCGCCGTCGACCTGCTGCTGACCGCCGGCGACCTGACGGCCCGCACGACCGAGCTGGCCTGCCCGGTGCTCGATCTCACCGCCCAGGCCGACGCGGTGGACGACGAGCCCACCGCCCGGCCGGACCTCGCCGAGGACGACGTGCTCGATCCCGACCCGAGCGCGTACGTGATCTACACCTCCGGCTCCAGCGGCCGGCCCAAGGGCGTCGAAGTGGCCCAGTCCAGCATCTGCAACTTCCTGGACGTGGTGCCCTCCGTCTACGACGTGCGGCCGACCGACCGCGTCTACCAGGGCATGACGATCTCCTTCGACTTCTCCATCGAGGAGATCTGGCCCACCTGGGCGGTCGGCGCGACGCTGGTCGCGGGCCCCAGCGACTCGCGGCGGCTCGGCGCCGAACTGGCCGACTTCCTGGAGGAGTCGGGCATCACCGTCCTCTACTGCGTGCCCACGCTGCTGGCCACCATTCCGCGCGAGTTACCGCTGGTACGCAACCTGTTGGTCGGCGGCGAGGCCTGCCCTCGGCAGTTGGTCGAGCGCTGGAGCCGGCCAGGCCGGCGCATCCTCAACACCTACGGCCCGACCGAGGCCACCGTCACCGCGACCTGGTGCGATTTGATGCCCGGCCGCCCGGTCACCATCGGTGTGCCGCTGCCGACGTACTCCACGGTGCTGCTGGACGACGACCTCCAGCCCGTGCCCGACGGCGAGGTCGGCGAGATCTGCATTGGCGGTCCCGGCGTGGCCAAGGGCTATGTCGGACGGCC
Source organism: Kutzneria sp. CA-103260 (assembly GCF_018263855.1). Taxonomy (GTDB): domain Bacteria; phylum Actinomycetota; class Actinomycetes; order Mycobacteriales; family Pseudonocardiaceae; genus Kutzneria. Next base: position 1,857,777 of record NZ_CP073318.1, read on the forward strand.
GGAACTGACGGCCGACAAGTTCATCCGGCATCCCCTGGCCCCGGCCGGCAGCCGGCTCTACCGCACCGGCGACCTGGGCCGGATGACCGACGACGGCGAGATCGAGTACCTGGGCCGGGCCGACTCCGAGGTCAAGATCCGGGGGCATCGGGTCGACCTCGGCGAGATCGAGAGCGTGCTGCTGGAGGACCCGGCCATTCCCGAGGCCGCCACGGCGATGGTCGCGGTCTCGCCCAGCGCCACCGAGCTCGTGGCCTACGTCGTGCCCGGCCCGGACTGCGCGGAGCCGGAGGACGCGCTGCACCGGCGGCTGCGCGACAAGCTTCGGGACCGGTTGCCGGCCTACATGGTGCCGGCCTACTTCGTCTCGCTGAGCGGCCTGCCGATGATGCCCAGCGGCAAAGTCGACCGGAAACAGTTGCCAGCGCCCCACAGCGGCCGCCTGGCTGGGGACGGGCCGGTCGTCGGGCCCGAGACGGACGCCGAGCGACTGGTGGCCGAGGTGTGGGCGGAGGCGTTCGGCCTCGACCCGGCTGAGTTGTCCGTGACCGCGGACTTCTTCACCGAGCTCGGCGGCCACTCGCTGCTCGCCGCCACGGTCGTTTCCCGTTTACGCCAACAGGAATTCGGGGCCGGCGTGGCCCTGCGCGACCTGTACGACAATCCGACCGCGCGCAGCCTGGCCGCTCACTTGAGCACCGCCACCGCCCCCGCGCCGCGCCCGGTGCAGCCCCGGTACGAGCCACTGCGCCACGGCTGGCGCCGCAGCGCCGCCGGGGCGGTCCAGCTGGTGATCATCTACGCGCTGATGCTGGTGATCACCCTGCCGGTGGCCTACGTCTACACCCAGAACAACGGTGAGGTCTCGATGGAGGTGCTGGTCCAGCTCCTCGTCGCGATCCTGGTCAGCTACCTCGGCGTGCGCTGGCTGGTGCCGCTGGTCGTCGTCGGCCCGCTGTCGCTGGGCATCAAGCCGGGCCGCTACCGGCTGTGGGGCCTGACCTATCTGCGGCTGTGGACGCTGGACATGCTGCTGGGCATCGGACCGATGCCGGTGGTGTCCGGCTCCGGCCTGATGCCGATCTACCTGCGTGCGCTCGGGGCCAAGGTCGGCTCGCGGGCCATCATCGCCAGCAGCTCGATCTCGCTGCCGGCCCTGGTCGAGATCGGCCGGGACGCCGCGATCGGCTACGGCGCGGTGGTGCGGCCCTGGCGGGTCGAGGACGGCTGGGTCACGGTCGGTCGGATCACCATCGGCGCCGGGGCGTTCGTCGGCGCCAACGCCGTGCTGGAACCGGGCTCGACGGTCGGCGCTGAGGCCGCGCTGGCCGATCAGTCGCTGCTGGGCCGGGGCGAGTCGGTGCCGGCCGGGGAACGCTGGGCCGGCTCGCCGTCCCAGCCGGTCGAGGCGCTAACCCCGGCCGTGGAGACCATGGTGCGCAGCAAGACGCCGCTGCCCGGCTGGCGTCCGCAGCAGATCCTGATGACCCTGCTGGGCATCGGCGTGCTCGAAGTCGGGGCGATCTGCCTGATCCTGCCCAGCGTGGGCCTGGTGTGGTGGGCACTGCTGGAGTGGGGCGTGCTCGCCGGCGTCGCCGCGACGGTGCTGGCCGGCCCGGTCTTCGTGATCACCGTCTGCATCGTGGTTGCCTTGGGGCGTAACGCAGTGCTGCCGCACACGCCGGTCGGGGTGTACCCGGTTCGCTCCGTGCTCGGGGTGCGCAAATGGGTCGCCGACAAGCTGCTCGAATTCAGCCTTACGTTCACCAATTCGCTGTACGCGACCCTGTACACCGGGCCCTGGCTGCGTTGTCTCGGCGCGAACGTCGGCCGCGGGGCCGAGGTGTCCACCGCCGGCCATCTCGATCCCGACCTGCTCACGTTGGAACAGGAGAGCTTCGTCGCCGACATGGCGACGGTCGGCGCGGCCACCTTCGCCAACGGACGCGTGGCGTTCCTGCCCACCGTGGTCGGACGCCGGGCGTTCGTCGGCAACGCCTCGGTGGTGCCGGCCGGGACCAGCCTGGGGGCGCAGTCGCTGGTTGGGGTGAGCACGGTGCCGCCGGGGGAAGAGGTGCCGGTCGGCTCGTCCTGGCTGGGCTCGCCGGCGATGCACCTGCCCCGCCGGCAGGACAGCGGCGACTTCCCGGAGGAGACGACTTTCCGGCCGCCGCGACAGATCGTGTGGCAGCGGCTGGGCATCGAGTTCGCGCGGGCCACGCTGCCGGCGTCGGTGCTGGGCCTGAGCTTCTACCTGTTCCTGCTCACCCTGTCCGGCCTGGCCTACGACCGGGACCTGCCGGTGCCGGCGCTGGCCTCGCCGCTGGTGGCGATGGCGTCCGGGATCGCCGTGATCGCGTACTGCGCGGCGGTCAAGCGCAATGTCGTTGGCGTGTACAGGCCCCGGGTGGAGCCGCTGTGGAGCCCGTTCGTGCGGCGCAGCGAGTTCGTCACCGGGCTCTATGAGGCCGCCGCTGTACCGGCCGGCCTCGGCCTGCTGGTCGGCACGCCGTTCCTGCCGCCGCTGCTGCGCTGGTTCGGGGCCCGGATCGGGCGGCGCACCTGGATCGGCACCACCTACCTGACCGAGTTCGACCTCGTCGAGGTGGGGGACGACGCCACCATCGGCACCGAGGTCTCCTTGCAGACCCACCTGTTCGAGGACCGGGTGATGAAGATGTCGGTGGTCACGGTCGGAGCCGGGGCGACCATCGGCACCCGGGCGATCGTGCTCTACGACGCCATCGTCGGCGACGAGGTGTCCCTGGGGTCGTTGTCGCTGCTGATGAAGGGCGAGCACCTCACGGCCGGCACGTCGTGGCACGGCATTCCCGCGCAGGTGCGCCCATGACGCCGTTGGCTCTCGTGTACCGGGGCCCGGCCACGACGCCGGGCTGCCCCGAAGCGGTCGCGGATCTGTTGCGGGCCGCCGATCACGGATTCGATGTGCGGTTCGTCGGGCCGAAGGAGGACATCGACCTCGGCACGGACGTGTTGGCCTCGGCGACTCTCTATGCCCAGCCGGGCGGCGGGACCCTGGGGCGCGCCTTCCGCAAGCTGCGCCGGCACCGTGACGAGATACGGGCATTTGTCGCCAGGGGCGGCGGATATCTCGGCTTCTGCCTCGGCGGCTACCTGGCCGGCGCGACCCCCGGCTTCGGGCTGCTGCCCGGCGACACCGACCAGTACATCATTTCCAAGGGCGCGACCGTACGTCATGACCGGAACGCGCTGGTGTCGGTGAACTGGCGGGGGCGGACGCGGGAACTGTTCTTTCAGGACGGTCCGCAGTTCCTGGTGGAGCGCCGGGAGAAGACGGCCGTGCTGGCCCACTATCCAAACGGGACGGTCGCGGCGCTGGTCGCCCGGTTCGGCCAGGGCCGGGTCGGCGTGGTCGGGCCACACCCGGAGGCCTCGTCCGACTGGTTCACCGACGCCGGACTGGCTGTGCCGCGACCACTCGGCACCGATCTGGGGCTGGATCTCGTGAACGCGGTGATGAAGTCATGAGCGCCACGAAGCGTCTGCTCGGGGTGGACGCCACCCGCGGCATCGCGCTGCTGGGCATGATGGCCGTGCACTCGCTGCTGGACGAGAGCTCCCCGGGCCACGCCTCGCTGTCCTTCGCCATCTTCGGCGGCCGGGCCGCGGCGACGTTCGCGGTGCTGGCCGGGGTCGGCATGGCGTTCATGACCGGGCGGCGGCGGGTGCGGCTGGCCGAGTTCGGGCCCACGGCGGCGATGCTGGCCACGCGGGCGCTGATGATCGGCCTGATCGGGCTCTGCCTCGGCTACACCGACGCCAGCTACGCGGCCGTGATCCTGCCTTACTACGCCATTCTGTTCCTGCTGGCCATCCCGCTGGTGATCCAGCCGAGCTGGCTGATCGGCGTGGTGGGCGCGGTCGTGGTGACGGTGGTGCCGCCGCTGACCCACGTGCTGCAGAACCAGCTGCCCACGCCGCCGCTGACCAATCCGACGTTCACCGACGCCATCACCCATCCGCTTGACCTGCTCACCGAGCTGTCGATCACGGGCGAGTACCCGGCGATCCCGTGGATGGCCTACGTCTGCGTCGGCCTGATCGTCGGCCGGTTGTCGCTGGCCCGGATCCGAGTCGCGGTGGCGCTGTTGGCGACTGGGACGGTGCTGGCGGTCGGCGCAGCGACGGCGTCCTGGATCCTGCTCAACAAGTACGGCGGGCTGGCGGCGATCTGGGCCGCGCAGCCGGGAAGCGTGCTGACCGTGCCGGAGACCACCGAGATGCTCAACCTCGGCGGGGACGGCACCACACCGACGTCCACCGACTGGTGGCTGGCCGTGGACGCCCCGCACACCGGCACCGCCCCCGACCTCGTCGGCACCAGCGGGTCGGCGATCGCGTTGCTGGGCCTGTTGTTGTTGCTCGGCCACGTGAGCACGCCGTGGCTGCGGCGGACCGTGGCCGTCGTGTTCACACCGCTGGCGGCGGCCGGCAGTATGACGCTGACGATGTACACGGCGCACATCATGTTCCTCAATTCCGACTACGACACCTACGATCCCGGCACCGGCTACCTGCTCCAGGTGATCGCTGTGCTGGTGGTGGCGGTGGCCTGGCGGGCGACCGCCGGCAAGGGGCCGTTGGAGGCGCTGGTGACCGCGGTGGCCAACCGGGCGAAACGAAGAGCCGGCGGCGGGGTCGCCGCCCCGAGAGCCCCGATCGCGGCCACTGCGACCAGGATCGGCGCTTCGGTAGGCTCGGCGGACCGACCGGCGATCGGCTCTGGAGAACAGTCATGACGTGCACGGAGTGCGGACGGCGGGCGGTGAGCCGGCGGCGGTTCCTCGCCGGCGCCGGTGCGGTGGGCATCGCCGCCGGCCTGGCCGCGTGCGGCTCGGAGGTGCCCGACAACCGGCCGCTGGCCTTGGTCTACCGCGGCAAAGCATCGTGCGCCGGTTGCGCGGAGACCGTCGCCACGCTGTTGCAGAACAACCCGGTCACGCCGTTTCGAACCGCGTACTGCGGCCCGAACGAGAAAGTCCCGCTCACAGCGGCCGAACTGGCCAAGGCGATGGTCTACGCCCAGCCCGGCGGCGGAACCCTCGACGACGGCTGGCGGCAGATGCGGGCGTACGCGGACGTGATCACCGGCTACGTCCGGGGCGGCGGCCACTACCTCGGCTTCTGCCTCGGCGGCTACCTGGCCGGGGCCACCCCCGGCTTCAAGCTGCTGCCCGGGGACACGGCCCAGTACGTCAGCACCGAGGACGCCGACACCCGCACCACCCGGGACACCGTCGTCGAGGTCAGCTGGCGGGGCCAGCAGCGGCACATGTTCTTCCAGGACGGCCCGGCCTTCGTGCTCGACCCCGGGGCCGCCGCGACCGTGTTGGCCCGGTACACCAACGGTTCCGTCGCCGCGCTGGTGACCCCGTACGGCAAGGGGCAGGTTGGTGTGGTCGGGCCGCACCCGGAGGCCACGTCGTCGTGGTACAGCGACGTGCGACGGCCCAACCCCGACGGCATCCAGCCTGATCTGGGCTACGACTTCGTGCAGAGCACCATTCAGCCGGCTTCGACCACCAAGTAGCGCGAGGCCAGTTCACGCAGGGCGGCGTGGGACGGCGTGCCAGGTTCGGCGGTCCAGGTGAACAGTTGCTGGTCCGGATCGGCGGTGCAGACCAGCGCCGCCCAGTCGAGGGTGAGATCGCCGACGACCGGATGCCGCACTTCGTTGCTGCCGGCGCTGCGGGGTGCGACCTGGTGCGCGGTCCACCATCGCCGGAAGTGCTCGTCCCGTTGGGAAAGCTCCTCGACCAGGGCCACCAGTTCGGGGTCGTCGGGATCCCGCGCGGCCTCCCGGCGCAGCTGCGCCACCCCGTTGCGGGCGGCTCGTTCCCAGTGCGGATACAGGCCCCGCACGTTCGGGTCGCAGAAGACCAGTCGCACGAAGTTCCGGTCCCTGTCCGGCAGCCGTCCGAAGTCGGTGAACAGCGCGGCCGCCATCGGGTTCCAGGCCAGGATGTCCGTGCGGCGGCCCAGAACCACCGCCGGCGTGGTCGCCAGATCGTCGAGCAGCCGCCGCAGCTGCGGCTGAGCCTGTTGCGGTGAAAGCCTTTCCGGCCGCTGCTCCCGGCCCGACAGCTCGAACACGTAGTCGCGCTCGTCCTCGCTGAGCCGGAGCACCTTCGCGATGGCCGCCAGCACCTCCCCGGACGCCCGCCGCCGTCCCTGTTCGAGTCGGGCGTAGAAGTCCGTGCTGATCGACGCAAGGGCGGCCACCTCCTCCCGGCGTAGTCCTCGGACACGCCGCCGGGTGCCGGTGCCGGGCAGGCCCACCTCGTCCGGGCTCAGCTCGCTGCGCCGGGCCTGGAGGAAATCGCCCAGCTCAGTGCGGTGCGCGTCGCCGGTCATGCCCTGAATCTAACAGGGCCAGGGTAGGCCTGGCTTGTCCCTGGACAATGCTGTCCGCGGACAAGACCGGCCCTTTTCGGCGCCGCGCCGCCGCTGCCAGAGTCGGCACTGTGTCACCACAAGGAGATTCCATGAGCCCGGCTGCTGTCGACCGGGGCATCGCGCCGGCCCTGCGACGCCTGTACTTCGTCCGCTTCGCCTTCGCGGTCGTCTGGGCCGGTCTGGTGGTCGCGACCGCCTCGACCATCAACCCTCTCAGCGCCACGCTGTTCGTGCTCTACCCGTTGTTCGACCTGGCTGCCGCCGTCGTCGACGCGCGTTCGTCCGGGAACGGCAAACCGGTGCCCGGCCTCTACGTGAACATGGCCATCAGCCTGTTGGCCGGAGTCGGCCTGGCCATCGCCCTCTCGTCCGGCATTCCGGCCGTGCTCCGGGTCTGGGGCGCGTGGGCCATCCTGTCCGGCCTCGTCCAACTCGTCGTCGGCCTCACCCGCTACCGGCTCGGCGGCCAGTGGCCCATGATCATCAGCGGCGCCATCTCGGCCGTCGCCGGCACCTCGTTCATCCTCCAGGCCGGCCAACCCAGCCCCACGCTGTCCACCCTGGCCGGCTACGCCACCCTCGGCGGCGTCTTCTTCCTCGTCTCCGCCCTACGCCTCGGCCGCGCGGCCAAGACCGCCTGACCGAACAGGAGTCAGGGAGCTCCGGCCCGAGCGGCAGCACCCGAACGATTACGAGAAGGCCCACGCCTCTGGAGCCGTACCATCGTGACTCCGGGGGAGGGGACCGATGGACTTCTGTGTGCTGGGGCCACTGGAGATCTGGACGGCCGGGGGTCGGCTGGCGCTGCCGGGAACGCGGCACCAGCGGGTGCTGGCGACGTTGCTGCTGACGCCGAACGCTGTGGTGCCGATGGCCCGGCTGGTCGAGGCGACCTGGGACGACGAGCCGCCGGCCACCGCGACCAAGCAGGTGCAGAACTGCGTGTCGGCGCTGCGGGACCGGCTGGGTGACGCGGAGCAGCGGCTCATCGTCACCGACGGCCCCGGCTATCGAATGGCCGTCACCGATGAACAGGTGGACCTGCTGCGGTTCACCAGGGGCGTCGCCGAGGCGAGACGGCACGCCGAGAAGGGCGCGCTGCGCGAAGGGGTACGCGAGATCCGGACCGCGCTGAAGCTGTGGCGTGGACCGGCGCTCGACGGGCTTGGCACCTCGGTGCTGGCCGGGCGGGCCGCGCGGCTGGATGAGCAGCGGCTGGACGCGTTCGAGTCGTGTGTCGACTGGCAGATCGCGCTCGGGCAGCACCGTGAGGTGATCGACGAGCTGGCCGAGGTCGTGGCCGAGAACCCGCTGCGGGAACGGCCATACGCCCAGCTCATGTTCGCCCTCGACCGGGCCGGCCGGCAGGCGGACGCGTTGAAGGTGTTCCAGCAGCTACGGACCGCCTTCGCCGAGGAGCTGGGGATCGATCCTGGTCCTGACGTTCGTGAGCTGCACGAACGCATCCTCCGCGGCGAGAACCGGTCGCAGCGCGCGAACCCGGCTCCCGCCGCGCCCGAGGACGAGCTGGACCGCGCGGCCAAGGAACTCGCGTCGGCGATCGCCCGGCAGTGGACGGCCGAAGCCGAGACACGGTCGCTGAACCGACCGGAGCCGGTGCCGCTGAAGTGGTCGAGCACCGAGCGCGAGGTGGCGGCGACGGCGTCGGCGGTGCTGGGCGGGCGTCCCGGCGACGGCCCGGAACGACTGGTGCTGAGCGGCGACCTGACCGACGTGGTCGCGAAGTTCCGGCAGGTTCCGTCGCGGCAGCTGGTGGTGCTGGGGGAGCCCGGCGCGGGCAAGTCGGTGCTGGCGATCCTGCTCACCCTCGGCCTGCTCGCGGACCGGCCGCCGGGCGAGCCGGTGCCGGTGCTGCTGCCGCTGGCCTCGTGGAACCCACGCCGGGAACACCTGGACACCTGGCTGGCCCGCCGGTTGGTCGAGGAGTACCCAGGGCTGGCCAACACCGCCACCTACGGCCCGGACGCCGGGCTGCGCCTGGTGCTCGAAGGCCGGGTCATCCCGGTGCTGGACGGGCTCGACGAGACGCCGCCCGGGCTGCACACCGCGGCGATCGACGCGCTGGACCAGGCCGTCGGCGCCGGTCGGCCGCTGGTGGTGACCTGTCGCGGGGCCGAGTACGAGCTGGCGGTGCGGGCGGCGGGGTCGTTCCTGACCAGGGCCGCGGTGGTGGAGATCGAACCGGTCGAGATCGAGGACGCGGTCGACTTCCTCACCGCGCGCCGACGTTCCGGCGAGACCCGCTGGGAGCCGGTGGTCGAGCGGCTGCGGCGGGAGCCGACCGGGGCGCTCGCCCAGGCCCTGCGCACGCCGCTGATGGTCGACCTGGCCCGGACCGCCTACGCGAATCCGACCGCCGACCCGGGTGAACTCTGTGACACCGCGAGGTTTCCCGACCGGGCGGCGGTCGAGCGGCACCTGCTCGACGCGTACCTGCCGTCGGTGTACGCCCGCCGGCCGGCCCCACCGGCCCGGCTCGACCGTCCGAACCAACCGCGCGACTACGACCCGGAGCAGGTCGAGCGCTGGCTGACCTTCCTGGCCCGACGGCTCGAACGCGAACGCACCCGCGACCTCGCCTGGTGGCGGCTGGACCGCGCGGTGCCACGCCTGGTCGTCGGCCTCTACCTCGGCCTGCCGCCCGCGGTGCTGTTCGCGCTCACCGGCTGGCTGGCCGCGGGCCCGCTGGTCGCGGGGATCTACGGCGTCTCCTTCGCGGCCGCCGGCTGCGTCACACACAGCGTCGGCCGCCGGCCGGGGCCGCTGCGGGTGGAGGCCGCCTTCACCGGCATCGCGGGCCGGTTCGCGCGCCGGTTCGCGGTCGGCGCGATGACCGGGATCTGCCTGGGCCTCGGCTGGTCGTTGCCGACCGAGGTGATCGGCGTGCTCGCCGTGGTGTTCGGCCTCGCGGTCGGCGTGCACGTCTGGCTCGGCACGCCGCTGGACGCGAACCGGGTGTCCAGCCCCGAGACCGTGCTGCGCCACGACCGCGCCGCGGCCCTGTCGTTCACCTTGTCGTTCATGGTGTCGCTGGGCCTGTTCTACGGTCTGGCGCTCACCCTCACCCAGGACGAGCCCAGCATCGAGGTGCTGGACGACCGCTTCGACGTGGTGCTGAGCGCGGCCGGTGGCGTGGCCGCCGCTCTGCTCGGCCGGTTCTTCGTGCCGAAACCGGGCGGTGTCGCCTACGGCCTCGCCGGGGCGGTCATCAGCGGCCAGCTGATCCCGGCCGCGGACAGCGCCGTGCAGGCGGTCGTGGCCGGCGGCCTGTTCGGGCTGGCCGTCGGGCTCAGCGTCTGCCTGGCCCGCGCCTGGGGAGCGTTCGGCTGCACTCGGCTGTGGCTGGCCTCGCGGGGCCACGTTCCGTTGGCGTTCATGGCTTTCCTCGACGACGCGCACCGGCGCGGCGTGCTGCGGCAGGTCGGGGCCGTGTACCAGTTCCGGCATGCCCGGTTGCAGGAGCGCCTTGCCGGCGACCGGTCGTGATCTGGGCTACGGTTGCCGGCGTGACGTCTGCATTCCGCCTTGCCGCGGTCGCCTTGGTGGCGTTGAGCTCATTGGTGGCGTGTTCGACCGCGAGCCGGCCCGCGCACGCGGCGGCCGTGACGAGCACGACGGCCGGGGCGTTTTGTGAGGGTGGCCCGAATTCGTCCAGCGCAAGGACAATGACCGTCGCCGGGCAGAACCGGGCGTTCATCGAACACCTGCCGGCCGGCTTCACCGCCGGCACGAAGTACCCGGCCGTCATCGCGTTCCCGGGCCGAGGCGAGTCGGACTCGCAGCTCCAGGGCTACTCCCAACTCGACACCGTCAACGCCGTCGTGCTGTACGCCCAGGGCCTCGACGGCCAGGGCGGCAAGCCCACGTGGGAGGCGACTCCCTACATCGGCGCGGAGGCGCACGACTACGAGTTCACGACCGACATGGTGGAGTTGCTGGCCGGCTCGCCGTGCGTGGACGCCGGGCGGATCGCCCTGGCCGGCAAGTCGGACGGCGCCGGCTTCGCCGCGTCCGCGGCCTGCACCATCTCCGGAGTCGCCGCGGTGGCAACGATTTCCGGCGCGTTCTACCAGCAGTACAACCACTGCGGCGCCAGCGGCAACGCCGTGCCCATGCTGGACATGCACGGCACCAGCGATCCCGTCATGCCGTACGAGGGAATCCCGTCCCGTGGCGTCTACTCCATCGACGCGTGGCTCCAGCTCTGGCAGCAGCGGGATCAGTGCACCGGCTCGGGCACGGACGACACCATCGCCTCCGACGTGGTCCGGACCACCTGGAGCACCTGCGCCAGCGGCGTCGAGGTCGTCAACTACCGCATCATCGGGGGCGGCCACACCTGGGCCGGCGCCACGACTCCCAGCGGTCCGGGCGGCACCACGCATTCGGTCGACGCCGCGCAGACCATCGCCTGCTTCCTTCAGGACCACCCCCTGCACGGCGCGCGGTGATGGACGGGCTGACCGAGGAGGAGTCGGCGATCGTCGCGCTGGTCGGCGAATTCGTCGACCGTGAGGTGCGGCCGGTCGCGCAGGAACTGGAGCACGGAAACACCTATCCCGAGCGGCTCATCGAGCAGATGAAGGCGATGGGCGTCTTCGGGTTGGCGATCCCGGAGCCGTGGGGCGACGCGCAGGTGTCGGCGCAGTGCTACGCGGCGGTCACCGAGGAACTCGCGCGGGGCTGGATGAGTCTGGCCGGTGCCATGGGCGGCCACACCGTCGTCTCGAAGCTCCTTGTGTCCTACGGAACCCGGGCACAGCAGGACGCCTACCTGCCCAAGCTGGCCACCGGCGAGATCCGCGCCACCATGGCGTTGACCGAGCCCGGCGGCGGCTCGGACCTCCAGGCCCTGCGCACCACCGCGCGGCGGGACGGCGACGAGTACGTCGTCAACGGATCGAAGACGTGGATCACCAACGCCCGCCGGTCCGGGCTGATCGCCTTGCTGTGCAAGACCGATCCAGCCGCGCGGCCCCCGCACCGGGGGATGAGCATCCTGCTGGTCGAGCCGGGACCGGGCTTCCAGGTCTCGCGGGACCTGCCGAAACTGGGCTACAAGGGCGTGGAGAGCTGCGAGCTGTCCTTCGACGACTTCCGTGCGCCGAAGTCCGCGCTGCTGGGCGACGCCGAGGGCCGTGGCTTCGCGCAGATGATGCGCGGCCTGGAGATCGGCCGCATCCAGGTCGCCAGCCGTGCGCTCGGCGTCGGCCGGGCCGCGTTGGAGGATTCGCTGCGCTACGCCCAGGAACGCGAGAGTTTCGGCAAGCCGATCTGGCAGCACCAGTCCATCGGCAACTACCTGGCCGACATGGCCACCAAACTGGAGGCCGCCCGGCAACTCGTGCTGTATGCGGCCCGCCGCTACGACTCGGGCGAGCGCGCCGACATGGAAGCCGGGATGGCCAAGCTGTTCGCGTCGGAGACGGCGATGGAGATCGCGCTCAACGCGGTGCGCATCCACGGCGGCTACGGCTACTCGACCGAGTTCGACGTCGAGCGCTACTTCCGTGACGCCCCACTGATGATCGTGGGCGAGGGCACGAACGAGATCCAGCGCACCGTGATCGCGCGGCAGCTGGTCAACCGCCACCGACTCCAGTCCTGAGGGGCCCGTCAGGCATGGCCGAGACAACCGAACTGCTGCTGCCCGGGCCCGCTCAAGGGTTGGGCGCGCTGCTGGCCGTTCCGGTGCCAGACCTTGTTGGTGGCCAAGGGCTTCCGCTGCTGTGGCACTGGATCTACCTGCTCGACCGGCCGGCGCAGGCCGACCTCGGCCCGGACGGCCACCCGAGGCGCGCGACCACACTCCGCGGGCGGCGCATGTGGGCCGGCGGTCGAGTGCGCACCCTCGGCACACTGCATTGCGGTGAACCCGCGACCCGCCGCTCGAAGGTGCTTTCCGTGCAGGACAAGCAGGGGCGGTCGGGGCCGCTGACCTTTGTCGTGGTGGAGCAGCAGATCGTGCAGTCCGGGCAGGTGGTCGTCGACGAGCAACAGGACCTCGTCTACCGCGACGCCACCGGTTCGATCACCGTCGCCGATGAGGGGCCCATAGTGCCGGCGGCGGACGACGAGTGGCAGATCGACGTCACGCCAACCCTGCTGTTCCGCTTCTCCGCCCTGACCTACAACGCCCACCGCATCCACTACGACCGCGACTACGCCCGTGACATCGAGGGCTATCCGGGCCTGCTCACCCACGGTCCGCTTCAGGCCCTCGCCATGGCCGAGGCCGCCCGTGCCCTCGGCTGGTCCGGCCCGACCGTCTTCGAGTACCGGCTGCTCGCGCCGCTGTTCGACCACCAGGGTATGGTCGTACGAGCCGTGCCGGAAGCAGATTCGGTCACCACGGCGGTTCGGGACATTCACGGCCGGCCGACGGCGATCGGGACGCTGCGCCGGCCCTGAATGACCGGGGTCAGCCGAAGGGGTTCTGCTTGCGCAGGATCGAGCGCAGCCGGTCCATCTCCTCGGCCAGGGTGGTGGCGGCGTTGGAGAGGGCTTGGGGGCCGAAGCGGGACGCGGGCGCGGAGACGGTGTAGGCGGCCAGACCCGGCCGTAGCCAGGGGATGGGGGCGGCGATCGTGACGGCGTCGTCGACGCTGAGGGTGTAGCCGCGCTCGCGGCTGACTTCGAGCTCGGCCAGCAGAGTGTCGATACCGCCGACGGGCCCGGGCATGTCGGGCTCGGCCAGCAGCGTGCGCAGGCCGGCCTCGTCCAGGTCGAGCAGCAGAGCCTTGCCGGCCGCGCCCTGGGTGAGCGGGAACTCCGCGCCGATGCCGGCCTCGATCCGGGTCGGATGAGGACTGGGCATCTCCTGGGTGCAGGTGCACTTGTTGCCCAGCCGCCAGTACACGGCGACGGTCTCGCCGGTCAGCGCCCGCAGCCGGATCAGACTGGTCTGGGTCTGGGGGACCAGGGCGTCGCGGTGCAGCATGACGCCGGCCAGGCGGAGGATCTCCGGCCCGGGACTGTAGGCCCGGCTGCCCCGGTCGAACACGAGGAAGTGCTCGGCCTCCAGTGCGCGCAGCAGCCGGTAGGCGGTCGGCAGCGAGTAGCCGAACATCTGCGCCACCTCGGGGCCGGTGAGCGTCGGCTGCTGCGCGGTGAAGGCGTGCAGGATGGACAGCGCGCGGAAGACGCTCTGCGTCCCGGTCACCGCCGGCTCGACCTCGGTCAGGATCCGCTCCGATCCGCTCGTCGTGTGCTGGCCCAAGTCTGGCCCCATCGCGGGTTGACCCGCCAGTTCAGAAGGTGACCTCGACGCCCACCCACGGGTCGGGCTTGCGGCGCACCGCGTACCAGGCGTGGACCAGCCGGGCCAGCGGCGTCTTGCGGGCCATCAGCCGGTACGCGTGCCGTGTCTCCTCGGCGTTCAGGATCCCGCCGACGCCCTCGATCGTGGCCGCGTCGGCCGGCACGAAACCGGCGGAGTCGCACGGCGCCACCGTCACTCGGGGATTGTTCCGCAGGCGCTTGAGTTTGCCGGTGTCGGCGTAGCTCAGGATGTAGAGGGTGTTGTCGCTGACGACGCCACCGACCGGAGTCGCGACCGGGCGGCCGTCCTTGCGGAATGTGGTCAGGCTGACGTTGCTGCTCCTGGCGATGCGCTCGATCGCCGGACCCTTTGAGTCTCGAACTGTCATATCTGGACTTTACGCTTCGAGGCTCGAACCGTGGGATCGGTGATGGTGACAATGGCCACTATCTCCTTGAACGGCGTGGATTCTGATTCTCGATCACATGGTGATCGGCCGGTCTGTTCGCGGTTACATGATGACCGGGTTTTGCCTGGTGGGTCACCGGTTGGGGTGGCGGCTTCGGTGGTTTGTGAGCACGCTTTCGGGCAGTGCTAACGTGAGGTTGTCGCCGATGTCTGGCAATTTCTGGGAGGGTTCGTGATTGAGGGCGAAAGCGCTGTTCGCTCGCGCGGATTTCGATGGGGGAGGGCGGCCCGCAGGCGTGGACGTCGAGTCCCGCACCGTGACCTCGTCCGACGGGCAGGTCGACTACGACGAACTCGTTGTGGCGACGGGAGTGCGGCCGCGGCAGCTGCCCGGGGCCGGCGGCGTCTCCGGTGTCCACTATGTACGGACGCTGGAAGATGTTCTGGCGTTGAAGGAAAGCCTGCGGCCGGAGAGACGGCTGATCGTGGTCGTCGACGGCGACATCGGCAGCCGGCGGTTTGTGGCCGCCTACCGCCGAGGCGACCGGCTCACCGGTGTCGTCGCGGTCAACACCGCGCCCAAGGTGTTGCGCTCGTGGCGGACCGCCGTCGCGGACCGCCGGCCGTGGCGTGAGATCCAGTCCACGGTGGAGGTTTGACATGACCAGCACGACCGCCGAACTCGGCCTGTTCCAGACCCACACCAAGGCCGGCTGGACCGTCGGCGCGGCCGGACTGATCGCCCTCACCCTGGGCGTGGCCGGCCTGGTCAACCAGGACAGCCAGCTGCGGGCCCTCGGTGTGGACCCGAGCAAGATTCCCACCGACGACCCGCTGCGGATCACCCTGACCAGCAGTTCGGTGGCATCGGTCAACAACGGCGCGGCGTTCCTGCTGGGTGTGGCCAAGGCCTGGCCGTGGTTCCCGCACTTCACCGTGGTCACCCGCGGCGCGCAGGCGATCGGCTTCCTCACCAGGATCGCCACCGGTCGGGCCCCGAAGTCCTACCTGAGCGCGGCGATCTGGGAGGCCGCCGGCGCGGCGATCACCGCGGGCGCCATCTGGCTGGACCGCCGGGCCGGCCGCTAGCGCAGCTGCTTGGCCAGCTGGTGTGGGCCGGCTCCGCACCGGGTGGCGACGGCCCTGACCGGCCGGAGAGCCCCAGTCCCGCTGCTTTGTCGCATCACACGTGGACAGCACGGGAGGACGCTATTCGCCGTCACGACTGGAGCGCGAGCATGCTGCTTTTCCTTCTGTAGCGGGCTTCCCGAGTAGATGTTCGAGCAGTGTCATGTCCTGATGAGATTCGGCCAACGCCGTCGTGAGCAGGGCGCAGGCTCCTTCGATCGTCAGCCTGGCATGATTTCGTTCGGTGGTGAGCACGGCGAGTAGCAGGGCGGTCAGCGCGGCCGTCCCGTTGAAGGCTTGCAGTTGGACCATTGTGTCCACCACGTCAAGCCCGCTGAACGGGCCGATCCGCTGTATGGCGGCAAGAGTTGTCATCGTCGTCACGATCAGCACGCACGCGGTGGCTCCGGCCAGCTCGAAACGGGTCGCGGCCCAGATCAGGACCGGGAAGACGAGGAAGAACCAATGGAATCCAGGGATTCTCGTCGCGCACGCCCCTACCGCCACGGCGGTCACCAGCAGTGCCACGGCTTCCGCCCACCACCGACCGGAGCGAACGCCGCGCGGTACCCGGACAACGCGGGCGGCGAGCACGAACGGCACCACGATGAGCACCCCTATCGCGTCCCCGGTCCACCACACCCACCATGTCGACCAGAGTTGGCTCACTGACAACGAACCCGAGCCGACCAACGTGGCACTGCCCACGGTCGCGCTGAACAGCATCCCGGTGAAGGCACCCAGGAACACCAGGGACAGCGCGTCTCGCATCCGGCGCAGGTCGACACTGAACCGCACCCGTGTGAGCAACAGGTAGGCACACACCGGGGCGAGCGTGTTGCCCACGGCAATCACCGCGACGACCGGAAGCGACGGACCGATCGAGATATTGACCAGGAACGCCCCGAGCGTGATCCCCGGCCACACCCGAGGACCCCACAACAGCAGACAGACCAGAGCGACTCCGGTCGGCGGCCACAGCGGACTGACCTGACCGCGCACGATTGCCGACAGGAGTCCGACCTCGCCGGCGGCGTAGTAGTAGACGACGACGGCAAGAATCTGCACCACGGGTAGAGCACCGACACGAACCTTCAATGCACGCACCAGCGCCATCACGTGGTCAGTGTGCGGCCCACCGGCAGGCCGGACAACACGTTACCGGGCACCAATGTGGCGCAACAGCGTCACAGACGCAATCGGGACAGCGGAGCAGGTTTGAACCGCACTGCTTCACCCCATCGGCGCTTCTCGTCGACGATCGTCGGCCAAGAACGCGGGCAGCGATGGCGTCGCTGATAATCGGTGCAGGACCGCATCACCTATGTGCCGGCACGGCCCCGGCCCCCAGGGTTGCTCACCCGGCAGCTCCCGTCATCGCGACCGCGAGCGTGCACATCGGACACCTACTCAACCCGTGGGTGGACAGCACCCGGCCCGGGGCGGCCTTACTTGCGCCGGTGCGGACCGATCTCGTCTCAGGGCCGTTGGGGTGCGGACCAGGTGCGCCGAGGCCGACGTCACGCCTTCGTCGGCCCGGACGACCGGCCGGCGCGACCGGTTGGCGAGTAGTGTCGAGAATGATAGCTTGCCTTGCCGCGCAAGGCATCCGAACGTGACTGGACGGGACAACGGCATGGTCTTCCACCCCGATCTCCGGCTGGCGCGGTTCCTGCCCCGCACCGTGACCACGCCGGCACTGCTGCCGGTGATGCGGTTCATGACGCGGATGGCCGCCCGCACGACGCCGCCTGACGTGGAGGTGGTGGCCGTCGGCGAACAAGCGTCGGTGCGGGTGTTCCGCCCTGCGTCGGGCCGGCGGTCCGCGCCGGCGCTGTTGTGGATCCACGGCGGCGGTTACGTGGCCGGTAACGCTGCCTTCGAGGACACGTTCTGCCGGGAAGTCGCCGGCCGGCTGGACGTCGTGGTCGCTTCCGTTGAGTACCGGCTGGCCCCCGAGCACCCGTTCCCGGCCCCGTTGGACGACTGCTACGCCGGATTGCGTTGGCTGGCCGACGATCCCGGGGTGGACCGGGCCCGGATCGCCATCGGTGGGGCCAGCGCGGGCGGCGGGCTCGCGGCCGGCCTGGCCCTGATGGCGCGTGATCGTGGGGAGATCGCCCCGGTGTTCCAGCTGCTGGTGTACCCGATGCTGGACGATCGGACGGCGGACCGGGCCGACATCGACCCGCGCACGCTGCGGGTGTGGAGCCAGCGCAGCAACCGGTTCGGCTGGCGGTCCTACCTGGGGTCCGCCGTGAAGGACGTGCCGTACCTGGCGGCCGCCGGCCGGTGCGAGGACCTGACCGGGCTGCCGCCGGCCTGGATCGGTGTCGGCACCGCGGATCTGTTCCACGACGAGGATGTCCGCTACGCGGCCCGGCTCACCGAAGCCGGTGTGCCGTGCGCGCTGGAGATCGTCCCCGGCGCCTACCACGGCTTCGACGCCATCGAGCGCTCCGCCGGTGTTTCCCGGCAGTTCACGCAGACCCAACTGTCCGTTTTGGACGCCGCTCTGAACGTGGCGGACTAGGGCTTGGCCGGTCGAACGAGGATCTTGGTGGCGTAGGCGCGGAAGGCCGCCACGAGGTGGTTGCGGTCGCGGTCGCGGGTCGCCAGCACGACGTGGCTGGCCTCGACTCCGTCGAGCGGGATGGCGGTGAGGTCGGGGCGCAGGGTGTGGGTGGCGACGGAGATCGTCACCGCCCGCCCTTCGGCGGTGAGTTCGAACTGGTCCGCGACGGCCTCGATCAGCGGGCCGTCGGGAGCCGGCCGTCCGTCGGGCCGTGGGTCGATGCGCCAGAAGGCGCTCAGGAGCGGGTCGGCCCCCCGCACCTGGGGCAGGGGCTCGTCGGCGATGTCGTCCAGGGTGACCGACTTCCTTGCGGCCAGCCGGTGGTCCAGCGGTACCACCAGCACCCGCGGCTCGTCGTACAGGGCCGTCACGTCCAGGCCGTCGGTGGCGAAGGGCAGCCTGGCGACCACCGCGTCCACGCAGTGGTCCAGCAGCGCCGGGCGCGGTTCGCCCGGGTCCAGCTGGAGGGTCCGGACCTCGGCTTCGGGGTGCCGGCGGCGCAGCTCGCGTACGGCCGGGGTGATGATGATGCCCGGCGTGTGGCCGACAGCGATGCGGCTGGGCAGGCCAGCGGCCCGGGTGCGTGCCGCGGCCTGGTCGGCGGAGCGCAGAAGCGCGGTGGCGAGCGGCAGGAAGACCTCGCCAGCCTCGGTGAGGTGGTTTCCCTGGGGCGTGCGTTCGAGCAGGCGAACGCCGAGCTGTTGTTCGAGGCGATGGATCTGCCGGCTCAGGGACGGCTGCGTGGTGTGCAGGGCTTCGGCGGCCCGGCCGAAATGCCGGTACTCGGCCACGACAGTGAAGCACCACACCAACCGCAGATCGAACGCGGCCGGAGGCGGTGGCGAATCGGGCACCGTTCCAGCGTAGCGCGCACCTGACCACGTCGGCATGAAGGCCGGAGCTGGGACGATACGCGCAGCGTATCGCCTCCTGCGGAACATTCATTGGACCCGGCCTGGGCGGTCGACCCAGAGTGGACCCACCGGCCGGGCGCGGCTTCGAACGCCCCCTCTTCCGGTCCTCGACTCCCTATGCCCAAGGAGGCATGGTCATGCGCGCGTTCGTCACCGGCGCGTCCGGGTTCATCGGTTCCGCTCTCATCGACGCCGGCCATCCGGTTCTCGCCCTTGCCCGCTCGGATGCAGTCGAGACGTTCGGCGGCGCCATCGAGGGTTCGGGCCGTCCGCTGGTCATCGCCTCCGGAGGGCCCGTGGGAAGCGAGCAGGACACGCCGCCCGCCGCGGGCAGCCCGCGGATCGCCGGCGCTCAGCCGAATGCTCTTCATCAACGGGTACGGCACCCAGCTCAGGTCTGCTTACCCCGGTTCGATGCCCGCTGCGAACCGGTCCCGGCAGCGCCATGAGCGACCAGGGCGACCAACCCAGGCAGAGACCAACACGAAGGAAGGAGACCGTGATGCGATACGGACCGGACAACCCTGACGCCACCTACGTGCAGCACGCATACCCCGAGTCCACCTTCGACACCGGTGAGGTGACGCTGAACTACGCCACGACCGGCTCTGCCGACAACCCGGCTGTCGTGCTCATACCGGCGCAGGCGAACTCCTGGTGGAGCTATGAGGCTGCCATGAAACTCCTGGCTGACGAATTCGAAGTCTTCGCCGTCGACCTGCGCGGCCAGGGACGCTCCACATGGACCCCGCGACGCTACACAGTCGACAACATGGGCAACGACCTGGTCCGGTTCATCGCCGGACGCGTCCAGCGCCCGGTCGTCGTCAGCGGCAACTCGTCCGGTGGCCTCATCGCGGCGTGGCTGTCCGCGTATGCGCCGCCCGGCATGATCCGCGGGGCCTACTTGGAGGACGCGCCGCTGTTCTCGGCGGAGATCCGCCCGCCCTACGGCCAGGGCACGAGCCAGGCCGTCGGCCCGATGCACCAGCTCATGAACAAGTACCTGGGCGACCAGTGGTCGATCGGCGACTGGCAGGGATTCCGCGAGGCCTTGCCCCGCGAACTGCCCCCCGCGCTGCTTCGAGGACTGGCGGCGATGTCCGGCCGCTCCGGCGGCTACTTCGGCGGCGACGAACCGCCCCAGAGCATGAAGGAATACGACCCCGAGTGGGCTCGCGCCTTCTACACCGGCTCGGCCACCGCCTCCTGCGACCACGCCCGCATGCTCGCCGCGGTGAAAGCCCCCGTGATGTTCGCCCACCACTACCGCACCGTCGACGAGGAAACGGGAACACTGCTGGGGGCCGTCTCAGATCTCCAGGCCAGGCACGTACGGGAGCTGATCACCCAGACCGGTCAGCGATTCGACTACGCGTCGTTCCCGGAGGCGGGCCACAACATGCACTCAAGCGACCCGCAACTGTACGCCGACACCTTGCGCGACTGGGCCGCGTCACTCGACATCACGGCGGGGACGCCGGACTGATCAGCCTCCATGCCACGCCGCCGGTAGCGCAGCTGCTGAGAAACGAGCGGGTGTGTCATGAGCATTCGTGATACTCCCAGACGTGCACCGCTACCGAGTCCGGCGCCGCATCGTGGGGGTCGTGTGCCGCGCTGCCAGGTGCCGAGCCCGCAGAGCCGGTGTGCACGGGCACCTTCGTGCACCATCGGGCCGGGCTCCGCGTCATCCTGGTGTGCGGCTCGTGCCGGGTGGGGCTGGGCGAGGGAGGGCAGGGGACGAATGACGACAAGTGAAGTGATCGGTTTCGTGCTGGCCGTGTTGGCGAGCCTGCTGTGCCTGTGGGGCGGTGTGCGGGAGGCGCGGTTGCAGGCGCGCCTGCGTCGGTACGGCGTGCGCACCGAGGGAGTGGTGGTGGACCAGGAGATGGTCACGGGGGACGACTTTCTGACGCCCGTCATCGAGTTCACCGACCGGCAGGGACGGGCCGTCAGGTTCACGCCCGTGGCGAGGGGGTCGAGGATGGGGATGGATCTCGGAACCCATGTGCCGGTCGTCTATCTGTCCGAACAGCCCGAGAAGGCAAGGCTGTTCACCAGGAAGCAACGCCGACCTCACGTCAGTTATTTTGCCGCAAGCGTGATCTTCTTCGGCGGCGCGGTTTGGGCGTGGCTCGCCCGCTGAACTTGTTCCCCTCCTCGTTCTCGCTTCCGCCCCGACCTACGTTCTTCGGAAGGTGCGGCCCCAGTCGAACCCACTCCGCGTCCGTAAGATCACCCTTCGCGGCAGACCTGGCGAAGCGAGCCGATGCCCTGGAGGCTTGCTGATCATGGTTTGAGCCAGAGGCGGATCGAGGCCACGGTGACCGTGCCGTGGAAGACATAGGCGCGCTTGTCGAACCCGGCGGGGGCCTCCTGCGTGCTCCCGCCGCGTGCTGGTGAGCCCGGCAGGTGGTGGAGTCCACCGACACCATCGACGAGTCGATGCGGCCCTCTGCATCCGCGTCGGCCAGGACCGCCGCAAAGATCCTGTCCCACGTGCCGTCCGCCGACCATCGCCAATGTCGCTCATACACGGTCTTCCACTTCCCGAACCGCGCAGACAGGTCCCGCCACGAGAAGTCACATGATCCGCCGGACAGGCCCTAGGGTCGACGGCATGACGTTGCACTTCAACGCCTTCATCTGGCCGAACGGCTATCACGAGTCGGCGTGGCGGGTCGTGCCGGACGACGTCAACGGTGTGCTCGGTTTGCCCTATTACGCGGAGATCGCCCGGATCGCCGAGCGTGGGCTGCTGGACTCGGTGTTCCTGGCCGACAACATCGCGATCGCCGAGTACCGCGCGACCCATCTGCCCCAGACCCAGTTCGACCCGATCTCGGTGCTGTCCGCGCTGGCCGCGGTCACCAGTCACATCGGACTGATCGGGACCGGCTCGACCACGTACAGCAAGCCGTGGGAGCTGGCCCGCCGGTTCGCGACGCTGGACCACCTCAGCGGCGGCCGCGCCGGCTGGAACATCGTCACCACGATCACCCCGCTGGCCGCGGCCAACTTCGGTGAGCAGGTCCATCCCGAGCACGCCGACCGGTACGCGCGGGCCCACGAGTTCGTCGACGTGGTCACGCGGGTGTGGGACAGCTGGGACGACGACGCGGTCATCGGTGACCGCGAGAACGGCGTCTGGGCCGATCGGAGCCGGCTGCACGCTCCACGTTTCCATGGCCAGTACTACGACGTCGAGGGCGTGCAGCCGTTTCCCCGCTCGCCGCAGGGCCATCCCGTGCTGGTGCAGGCGGGGCAGTCGGCGGCGGGCATCGGGCTGGCCGCCCGCTACGCCGAGCTCGTGTTCTCCGGACCGCCCTCGCTGGAGGCGGCCGTCGCGTTCCGGACCGACTTGCACGCCCAGGTGGTGGCCGCCGGCCGCGACCCTGGGCAGGTGTCCGTGCTGCCGGCCCTGATGGTGACCCTGGGCGGCACGGAGGCCGAGGCCCAGGCCCGCGCCGACCGGCTGGAAGAGCTGGCGAGTCCGGAGTTCCGCTGGCAGAACGCCTTGTACACGGCCGGTTTCGACCCCGACGCATTCGACCCGGACGCCCCGCTACCCGCCGACCTGCTGGCTGGGCCGGCGCCCTCCAGTCGGGCCGGGCAGCTGTTCTCCGCCGCCCGCGCGCACCCGGACGCGCCGCTGCGCGAGATCGCCCGCCAGATCACCGGCGGCGCCGGCCAGATGCACTTCGTCGGCACACCCGAGCAGCTCGCCGATCACGTCATCGCGTGGCAGGACGCGGGGGCGGTGGACGGATTCACCATCATGGGCTCGACGCTGCCCTACGAGCTGGCCGCGTTCGTCGACCACGTCGTGCCCATCCTCCAGCGCCGGGGCCAGTTCCGGACTGAGTACACGGGCAGTATGTTGAGGGATCACCTTGGGCTTGCTCGGCCGGGTGTTCGGTAGCTTTTGTGGGGTGGGTTGGTTTTTTGGGGTGGTTTTTTTGGTTGGCTCCGGGTGGATTTTGCGTGGAGCCTCTGGGCGATGGCAATCGAGGCAAGAACCGGGCAGGCTCCGCCTGCCTCGATTCGCCGGAGAGCGTACGCCATCGCCCCCCTCCACGCAAAATCCACCCTCCGAGGTTAGAGGGGGCGGTGGCTGGGTTTGCGGGGTCGGGTTTGCGATTATGCATGAAACTCGAATTCACCCGTTAGTGAATCGAGTTCGATCTTTGACAGGCGTATTCTGGAGGCATGGAAGAACTCACCCGAGAGTTGGAGAGTAGGGAACCGTCAGGGGCTCTGCTGGATCTGCTCATGGGTGTGGATCTCAACGCTCTGACCGCCGATCAACAGGTGACGGCGTTCATTGTGGCGCGGAAGATCAAAGCCTTCGCCGATTATGTGCAGCTGTCGATTCTGCGCGATGTCGAGGACACGGCTGAGCTGGCGATGGCGGTGCATGAGCCGGAGCAGTCGGTGGTCCGACAGAAGCGCGGCAGTGAGGTGTTGGACCGGTTGCCCCGGCTGTCGGAGCTGCTGCGGCGCGGGGAGTTGGATCTGCGCGGGCTGGAGACCGTGGACGAGCGGATCGTCAACCTGCCCACCCCGGCCATGGTCGCCGAGGTCGAAGACGAACTGGTCGAGGTGGCTCCGGAGCTGACTCGAACCCAACTGGCCCGCCGGGCTACCAAGGCCGTGGCCGAGGCCGACCCTCTCGGCTACGACCAGCGCCGTCTGAAGGCCAAGCAGGACCGTCGGGTCGAGTTCACGCCTCTGCCCGATGGCATGGCCCAGCTACGGATCACCCTCACAGCCTTGGATGCTCGCGAGGTGTACGACGTGCTGACTCAGGATGCCCGCGCCCTGGTCAAGGACGAGCGGACCACCGACCAGAAACGGGCGGACGCCTTCCTGGACCGGTTCCTCGGGTACGGGGTGGACCGCAAGGTCAAGGTCCACGTCACCATCTCGCTGGAGACCCTGATGGGCCTGACCGAAGACCCCGGTCTCCTGGACGGCTACGGCCCCATCGCTGCCGACTCCGCCCGCGAGCTCTCCATGCACGCTCCCTGGCGCGGCCTGCTCCTGGACAAATACCGGCGGGCTTCCGAGCTGAGTACCGACACCTACCGTCCCACCGCCCGCATCAAGGAATTCGCCGAACTCAATGCAGGTGGAGTCTGCTCCGCCCCCGGCTGCACCACCCCCATCCAAGAACTCGACCACACCATCCCCTGGCCCGCCGGTGACACCACCGCCACCCAACTCAAGGGCTACTGCGCCCATCACCACCACCTCAAACACGGCAACCACACAGTGACCCTGGATTCCGACAACACCCTCCATTGGGTCACCCCACTAGGCCGCCACTACACGACCACGCCACACCAGTACTGAGCACCCGTTCTTTGACAACTCCACAGCGAAACGAACCAAGGGAAACCAAAGCCCGAAAACCCCCAAGAACCTGAACCTTACCCCCCAATTCCAACCACACCATCCCTCGACCTCAAGCCTCCCCCAACCCTCCCGCCCGTCCAAAGCCGCTCTAAAAGCAACACCCCACCCAACCGGAACCAACCCACTCACCCCAACCACCCACCTGACCCGCCCCACCCACCTACCCCCGCATCTGAGCCCGTGCCCACTCGTCGAAGCTGGTGAGCGGGATACCGAGATCCCGCGCGTACTCCGGGCGTCCGGGCTGGCCGACGACGTTCATGAACTCGTGGCTGGCTCCCATCGCCGGCATGCCGGCGGCAACGGCCTGCTCGACGGTCATGTCCGGCGCGGACAGCTCCGTGCCCAGGGCGCGGGACAGGGTCTCGGCGATCTCCGCCATGGACAGGTAGTCGCTGGCCAGCTCCAGTTCGAGCTGGTGGAACCGATCCGGCGCGGCGATGGCTGCGGCGGCGGCCCGGCCGATGTCCGCCACGGCGACCAGGGACAGCTTGGTCTGCGGCTTCAGGACGCTGACCAGGCCGCCCTCGATGCCGCGCGGGAACAGGAAAGCCATGGAGGGCAGGAAGTTCTCCATGAAGAAGCCTGGCTTGAGCAGTGTCCAGCGGGGAAAGCCGGCGGTGCGGAGCCGGTCCTGGATCGCCGCCTTGGCACCGAGCGTGGGTTCCATCGACGCCCAACGGCCCTCGGCCCAACCCGGCGCCTCGGTGTGCTGACCGGCACCGGTCACCGACGTGTGCACGAACTGCGGCACGCCCGCTTCCCGGGCGACTTCGATCAGGTTGACGCCCTGCCGCACCTCGCCGTCGAAGTCGAAGCCGGCGCCGGTGAAGGCGGGCATCTGCACGGAGAAGACGGCCCGGACGCCCTTGGCCGCCCGGGTGATCGACTCGCGGTCGTCGAGGTCACCGGTGACCAGTTCGGCGCCGAGCGCCTCGACAGCCTTGGCCGGGGCGGTCGACGGGTCGCGGACCAGGGCGCGGACGGGCACGCCGGCGGCCAGCAGGGCACGGGCGGTGGCCCCGCCCTGACGGCCGGTGGCGCCGGTGACCAACACGGGTTCGGTGGGCATGAAGGCTCCTCAGATCACGAAACGGCGGGGCCCGCCGTTTTACCTGAGGTACGATATGGCGGGGCCCGCCACTTAGCAAGCACGGAGAGATCGCCATGGCCGACAGCCAGCGCGCCGACGCCCGGCGCAACTACGCGCGCATCCTCGCCGTGGCCGAGGCGGAGGTCGCCGCGCACGGCTCCGCCGCCTCCCTCGAACAGATCGCCCGCACCGCCGGCGTCGGCTCGGCGACCGTGCGTCGGCACTTCCCGACCCGCCGCGCACTGCTGGAGGCGGTCTCGCGGGAACGTATCGAGGCCCTGTGCGCCCGTGCCCGCGACCTCACCGGCGTCGGCGACAGCCGCGACGCCTTGCTGGCCTGGCTCAGCGACGTCGTCGCCTACTCCGTCGCCGCCCGCGGGCTGGCCGCCGCCCTGGCCTTCGACGGCGACCCCGTGCACGACAACTCCTGCGCGTCGGCGCTGGAGAACGCCGGCAACCCCTTGCTGCACCAAGCCATCCAGGACGGCGCGGTGCGGCAGGGGGTCACCGTCACGGACCTGATCACGCTGATCGTCGGCATTGTCCTGGCCACCGAGCACTACCCGGATCCCGTCGCCCACGCGGACCGGCTGTTCCGGCTGGCCGTGGCCGGGCTGAACCCCTAGACCAGCAGTCGGCGCAGGACCGGCTCCAGCTCGGCTCGGCGTGGTGTTCGGGGCGACACCAGCGCTTGGTAGAGCAGGCCGTCGAACAGCGCGGTCAGCGCCCTCGCGGTGACCGGGTCGAATCGTGACTGGAACACCTCGGTCAGCATCGTGTCCCACGCCGTGCTGGCCGCGCGAAGTGCGGGACGCCGCAGCGCCGCACCGTAGAGTTCGTATGCCAACACGGTGGCCTCGCGGTGCTTGGTCACGAGCCGGACCGCGAATCGGGCGAGCTCACTGCTCAGGTCGGCATCGTCGGGCAGCGCCAGCGCCCAGTCCCGCAGGCGCTGCACGTTCTCCTCGGCGACGGTGCGCACCGCGGCGTCGAGCAACTCGTCGAGATCGGCGAAGTAGTAGGTGGTGGAGCCCAGGGGCACGTCGGCGCGGGCGGCCACGGCGCGGTGCGTGAACCCCGCGAGGCCGACCTCGCCGATGACCGCCACCGCGGCCGCGACGATCCGCTCGCGACGGTGCGGGTCACGCCGGCGCGTGCCGGCCGCGTTCGGCGCCATTCACCCTCCATGCCCGAAGAACTGTTCCAGCGCAAGAGGTTCATCGTAGCTGCCCACATTGCGGAACGGTCCTCGGCACGACTGTGTACAGATGTACATTGACGCGGGTGACCGCCACTGCGATCTCCATCGAACCGCTGACCGTCACGATCGGCGCCGAGGTGTCCGGCATCGACCTGTCCGACGCGCCGTCGCCGGACGCCGCCGCCGAGATCCGGTCGGCGCTGCTCGACCGGAAGGTGTTGGTGTTCCGTGGCCAGCGCCTGACCCCGGACGCGCACCGCGCGTTCGCGGCCGCGCTCGGTGAGCTGACCCCGGCCCATCCGGTCGTGCCCGGCCTGGACGCCGAGCACCCCGAGATCTACGTGCTCGACAGCGGGGACGGCGGCAAGGCCCCGGTGTGGCACACCGACGTGACGTTCATGCGGCGGCCGCCACTGGGCTCGGTGCTGCGGGCGGTCTCGTTGCCCCCGACCGGCGGCGACACGTGTTGGACGGACTTGGAAGCGGCCTATGGCGCGCTGTCGCCGCAGCTGCGCCGGCTGGCCGACGAGCTCGACGCTGTCCACGATGGACGGAAGGACTTCGAGGAATACCTGCACGTCCGGTTGGGCGGCGAGGGCAACACGTGGGAAGGCGAACGCGTGCGGACGCTGGATCCGGTGGTGCACCCGGTGGTGCGGGTGCATCCGGAGACCGGCCGGCGGAGCCTGTTCGTCAATCCCGGCTTCACCACGCGCATCGCGGACGTGACCGACACCGAGAGCCGGGCGCTGCTGGACGTGTTCTTCGCCGCGATCGGCCGCCCGGAGCACAGCGTCCGGCACCGGTGGCAGGCCGGAGACCTTGTGGTGTGGGACAACCGCAGCACCGCGCACTACGCGGTGGATGACTACGGCACAACTCCTCGCGTGATGCACCGCATCACCATTCGGGGCGACCAACCGGTCGGTCCGGGCCCGCGTGCCGGCTAGGGGAGTTCGGCCAGCTTGCGGCGCATGTCGGCCAGGAACACCGCCGCCCAGCGCGGGGAGTAGCGGTCGGTGAGGTACTTGAGCTGCAAGGTCACCGTGCCGGCCTCGGACCGCACGCCGACGTCGAGGCCGCCGCGGGGGACCCGAGGGGTGGGGATGGCGAGCTGGCGGACCGACAGGCCGCGTGGCTGGGGGAGCGTCGAGGTTCGGTCCTCGTAGACGTTGAAGTACACGTGGGGCGGGATGTCCTCGACCCGGGTGGCGAGCACGCCGTAGAGGTCGGGTGCGAGGTGCTTGACCACCAGGGAGTGCGGCATTCGCTGGTGCCGGACGGCGCCCCACAGCGAGCTGGCCGCCCGTTGCGCGAGTTCGGGGAACGGCGGGTCGCCGGCGCAGCTGACGCGGATCACCGCGCGGGTGGTGAGGTAGCCGACGAGGCCGTCGTTGGCCGGATCGGACCGGTTGCCGACCATGGTCAGCATGCCGACGTCGGCGGGGTCGCCGCCGTGCTGGTGCTGCCGGATGGTGGCGGCGAGCGCAGCCTGGTAGACCGGGACGGCGCTGATCCCTTCGGCGTCGGCGAACCGGCGCACCCGGGCCGCCAGCTCGTGGTCGAGGCGCTGGTTGGCGATGCCGACCTGCCGAGGGGCGTGGCAGGACGGATCGACCAGGCCGGAGGCGGGAATCGGGCCGATGCCGTCGAGTTGCCGCTGCCAGTACCGCAGCGGCCGCTCCAGACGTTCCCCCTGGAGGTACTCGCGTTCCCACCAGGCGAAGTCGGGGAACTGTGGGGCCGGCGGGAGTGCGGCGTCCAGCGACTCGTACAGCTGCCACAGCTCGCGGCCGAGCACCGACAGCGACCAGCCGTCCACGACGATGTGGTCGAACATCAGGGCCAGCACGTGGTGATCGAGGTCCACACTGACCACAGTGGACCGCAGCAGCGGCCCGGTGGTCAGGTTGTAGGGCCGGTCCCAGTGCTTGGCGACGATCTGGATCGCCCGCTCCAGCCGCCGTGCCGGCACGACGTCGTCCACCTCGACGAACTCGACGCCGGCCCCGCGCGGGGCGACGGCCAGCCGGTTGCCCTCGGGGAAGTGCTGACGCAGGGCCTGATGTCGCATCGTGACGGCCTCGACGGCCTGCTCCACCAGGTCCGGCTTCAGCGGGCCGGTGATCTCGAAGGCCAGCACCACGTTGTGGTTGTTCAGGTGGATGTGCCGGCCGAGGTGCAGCCGCTCCTCCTGACTGAACGACGCGAGCGTCACCGTTGCCTCCAGACGAAAACGGCCGCCGGCACGAGCAGCGCACCGCAGAGCACGGCCAGGGTCGGAAATCCGAGGTAGGCGACGATCGCCCCGCCGACCGCGCCGGCGACGGCCGCGCTGACGCCCATCAGCACGTCGGACAGCCCCTGCACGGCCGGGCGGCGGTCCAGCTCGACCGAGTCGGACACCATCGCCGAGGCCGTGACCAGCACACACGACCAGCCCAGGCCAACGCCCAGCAGGCTCACCGTGAGCAGCACGAAGTCCGCCGACACCGCCAGCGCGCACGACGCCAGCAGCAGCCCGAGGCCGCACAAGACGAGCCGGGGCCGGCCGAGCCGGTCGGACAGCCAGCCGAACAGTGGCGAGAAGGCATACATGCCAACGAAATGGGCGCTGTAGACGATCCCGACCGCGGCCAGTGGGGCCCCGCCCTGTCGCATGTGGAGGGAGGTCATGGACATCATCGCGGTCATCACGGCGTGCGAGCTGGCCACGCAGGTCAAGGCGGCCCGGGCCCGGAGGTCGGTGAGCCCGGCGATCCCGGCCCGCAGGCCCGGCCGACGCGGTGCGGCGTTCACACCGGTGGCCGCGCTCCGGGCCAGTTGCAGCGGATCCGGGCGCAGGAAGAGCCACGCCACCCCGGCGGCGAGCACAAAACCGCTGAGGGCCAGGACAAAGCTGCCGGCGTAGTGCGGCAGGCCGAAGCCGGTGGCCGCGCCGGAGGTGTTCGGTCCGACCAGACCGCCGACCGTGGTCATCGCCACGATGACTGACAGGTACCGGCCCTTGGCCCCACTGGGCGCGAGATCCGTTGCCGCGTAACGGGACTGGAGGTTCGCCGCGGTCGCCGAGCCGTACAACACCATGCCCAGCAGGAAAAGCCAGAACATGCCGACCACGGCGGCGAGGATGCACAGCGCCGCGCCGGCGGCCCCGGTCAGGTACCCCACCAGCAGTCCGCGCCGCCGACCGTGGGCGTTGGCAACCGCGGCCAGCACGGCGGCGGCGACGGCCGAGCCGAGGGTCGACGCCGTCTGGGAAAACCCGGCCAGCACAACGGAAGGCGCGAGCGAGGCGGCGGCGATGGTGGCCACGACCGTGCCGCTGGTGACGCCGACGCTGCCCAGCACCTGCCCGACGACCAGCGTCCGCATGGTCCGCCGCTGCACGGACGCCGTCGACACCACCGGAGTCGTCACAGTCACAGCCACTGGCCGGCCTCCGGCCACGTGCGGACCACCCGGCGGACGGCGTACTCCCAGTACGACCGCACCGACAGGTCGGCGTAGATGAAGTCCCGCTTGAGGTTCACGTCCCACTCGCTGGACCACGTGTACGGCATGCCGGCGCTCTCGGCCAGCAGCTGCAAACGGCAGGCCCGCTCCAGCACCTGCGCGAACACTGCCGCGTGCCGCACGCTCTTGCCGACGATCACGCCGCCGTGGTTGCGCAGTAGCACCGTCTCACCATCGCCGAGCTCCTTGGCGATCTGATCGCCGGTCTCGATGTCCAGCACGGTGTTGCTGGTGACCGTGTACAATCCCATGCGGTCCACGAAGTACGCGCCGTCGTGGGACAGCGGCCGCAGCGCCAGGTCCGTCGCGCCGAACACCAGCGTGTGCGGGGCGTGGCTGTGCACGATGCCGTTCACGTCCGGCCGGGCCCGGTAGATTGCTTGGTGCAGCGGCAGTTCCGGCGGGGCCATGGCCGGCGCCGGCACGGTGTGGTCCACCGACGCTTCGACCACCTGATCCGGCGTCGCCTCGTCGAAGCCGCACAGCGCGTTCTTGATCAGGAACGTGTCCGCGCCCGGCAGCCGGGCCGAGATCTGCCCCTGGTTGAAGTCGTCGTGCCCGTCCAGCGACAGCATCCGCGCCCCGCAGGCCACCTGCGCGACCAGCCGTTTCGTGCTCATCTCCCCAGATCCTCCGACTCGTACACCGCGGACATCGAATAGCGGCCGGCGGGCCGGCCGGGCAGCCAGCGCGCCGCCAGCACCGCGCCGGCCGCCGCCGCGGCCAGATCGCCGACCTCGTGCCGGACGCTGACGGTCTCGCCGGCCAGCGTCACCGTCAGCTCGTGCTCGGACACCGGCAGGCCGCTGCGCCGGGACGCGATCTCGCCGACCGGGCCGCCCCACTCCTCGGCCAGCCGCACCGCCGTGGCGCTCGGTCGGTGCGCCTTGGTGCTGGGATGCCGTTCCCACACCGTCGCCTGGCCGGTGTGGCCGACCAGCTCGGCCAGCCGGGCGACCAGCTGGCGCTGCACGTGGTGGCCCAGCGAGAGATTGGTGGCGAACAGGACCGGCACCTGCTCGGCGAGTCCCGCCACGTCCCGTGGATCCACATTGGACACACACGCCACCAGCGGAGTCCGGTTCCGCCGGCAGTACGCGGCCACCTCGTCCCACGCGTCGGGCCCGCTGGCGTCGACCAGCACGTCCGGCGTTTTCGCGCCGTGCCAGCCTGCCGAGCGCGACGCGGTCAGCACGACCCGGATTCCGTCGCGCTCCAGGCTTCGCCGGATCGCCTGACCGAGCCGCCCGGTCGCGCCGATGACCCCCGCGCTGGTCACCGTGGCCGTGGTCACCGGGCAGCTTGCACGAGCGCGGCGATGTCGTCGACGGTGGCCAGCTGGCCCGGCTCCGCCTCCAGGTACACGCCCAGCTCGTTCTCGATCGAGTCGATCAGCCGGATGTAGGACAGCGAGGTGAAGTTCACCGCCGACAGCGAGCCGCCGGCCGCGTCCAGGTCGTGTTCGGTGACCTCTTCGCCGGCGGCGATCACCAGTTTGACGATCTGCTCCCGCACGGTCACTTGGACCTCCTCCTTCGCATGAGTTCGCGCAGCGCCGTCACCGACGGCTTGCCGATCGAGTTGGTGGGGATCTCGGCGACCAGTTCGATCAGCGCCGGGATCTTGTAGCCGGGCAACACTTCCTGGCAGTGCCGGCGCACCGCGTCCACGGTGAGCCCGGGTTCGCCGGTGACCACGACCGCGACCACGTTCTCGCCGTGGGTGTCCTCGCAGCCGAACACCGCGGCGTCGTGCACGGCCTCGATGCCGTGCAGCACCTCGCTGACCTCGATGGGATCGACCTTGCGGCCGCCCACGTTGATCACCCGGCCGGACCGGCCGGTGAGCACCAGCTCGCCGTCGCTGAGCCGGCCCTCGTCGCCGGTGCGGTAGAAGCCGTCGGCGGTGAGGCGACTCTCGAACACACCGGGGGCGTTGAGATAGCGCGAGGCCATCGACTCGCTGCGCACCTCCACCTCGGTCTCGGTCGGCCGCAGTTCGACGCCCGGCAACGGGCCGCCGAGGCCGCCGTCCGGACCGGGGTCGGGGGTGAACGTCAGCGGCCCGGTCTCGGCGATGCCGTAGTAGTCGCAGATCGCCACGCCGGTGACCGCCCGGAACCGGAGGCAGGTGGCCGTCCGCAGCGGGGCGCCGGAGGAGATCGCGAGCCGGACGTCGCCGAGCCGGCATTCCCGGCGCACCAAGGAGTCGTAGAGCGCGGGGAAGCCGACCAAGCGGGTCGCCCCGGTCTCCTCGACGAACCGGGTGACCTTGCCGGCGGTGGGCAGGCCGTGACCCAGGTGCAGCGCGCCGCCGACGAGGAAGGTGGCCAGCAGCGAGGTGTTGAACGCCAGGCCGTTGGACAGCGCGGCGAAGCAGGCGATCCGGTCCTCGCCGGTGAGACCGGTGCCGGCGGCCCAGTTGCGGGCGGCGGCGTGCACGGCGTCGCCGGAGAACTCGATGCAGTTGGGGTGACCGGTGGAACCCGAGCTGAACCGGCAGACCTCGGTGTCCGGCAACAGATCGTGCCGCCGGCCGTCCGGGGACAGCGCCACCAGATCGTCCTGGTAGAGCAGGTCCAGGGAGCAGTCCTCGATGATGCGCCGCAGTTCGACGGTGCCAAGCGCGGCGTCGATGAGGAACGGCACGTGGCCGGCCCGCAGCGCGGCGAGGTAACGGACGACGTACTGGGTGGAGTTCACCGCGTGGATGCCGATCCGCAGCCGGTCGCCGGGCAGTTCGGCGGCCAGCTCACCGCTGCGGGCGTCCAGTTCGGCGTAGGTCAGGCCGTTGACGGCTTCGCGGCCGCTGTGCCCGGCCAGGCAGGCTTCGAAGGCCTGCGTCAGCTTGCCGGTCATCGCTCGGCCTGTGCGTACGCGGGCTGGAGCCGGTCCAGCTTGGTGCCGGTGTGGTCGTCCTGGCCCAGGGCCAGCACGTACAGCACCTTGTGGTCGGCCGGCAGCCCGGCGATGCGCAGCCAGCGCGGACCGTCGAAGCCGCCGACGCCGGTGACGCCGAGACCGGCGGCGGTCGCGCCGAGGTAGACCAGGTGGCCGACGGCGCCGGCGCGGAAGATCATCTCGTGCAGCGTGTGCCGGTGGTCCAGCAGCTCGTCGTGCGCGGTGTGCAGCAGCACGTACGCCCCGGCGTCGCCGAGATGCCGCTGGAGCATGCAGGCCCGCATGGTCGCCCGGCGATCCCCTTGGGGCACAACGGTCAGCTCGATGCCGTCAGCGGGCAGGTCGATCGGCAGCCGCCAGGACGCCGCCGCGACGGCCTGGGTCAGCCGCGACTCGGGGATCGCCACGCCGGGGCGGAACTGCTTGCTGGACTTGCGAAGTCGGGTCAGCTCGGTCCAGGTTCCGCTCGGCGGCTCCGCGCTGGCGGCCGCGGTGGCCAGCGAGATCGGCCGGGGCGTGAGTGACGGCGGTTCGTCGCTGAGGGACAGCTGGGGGTCGATCACCGTGCGGCAGGCCAGTTCCAGGGGGTTCTGGAACTCGGCCAGCGGGTCGGCGTCGCGTGCGTCGAGCCCGGTCCAGCCGTCGGTGTCGACCGGCTGCCCCGATGAGCCGAACGACACGACCGAATGAACTTCGCGCAGACCCAGTCCCAGACCAAGGAGTTCGGACAGCGCGCGGTGGTCGACACGCAGCCGCAGCACGGCGCGCGGGTCCCGGTCGCGGGCGACGCCGAGCAGGCTGGTGGCCAGGTGCGCCGCGTCGATCTGGGTGTAGAGGAAGCCCCGGTGGCCGTACTTGCGCATGGACAGCCAGGGCCGGGTCACCACCAGGATGTGCGCCTCGCCCGGCCGCGGCACCGGCAGATTCGCCGCGGTCAGGGCGAGTTCCGGCGAACGCGCGGCCCGTAGCCGGCGGCAGATCCGGGCCCTGGCGTCCACTTGGAACAGTGCGAGGCCGTCGCCGGCCCGGGAGACGACGTAGCACTCGTGCGGGTGGATCGCCCCGGCCGATGGGGTTCGGTGGCCCACGTCGATCACCGCCAGCGCGTCGGCGACACCCGTGTCGGCGAGGTCGTGCGCGGGCAAGGGATCCGGGTCGCCGATGTCGGTGAGCCGGTGCCAGAACCGCGCGATTCCGGCGTCGACCCCGCGTTTTTCCTCTGTCTGCACGGTTTCCCCTCGATGGCGGGAACAAGGATGCCTCGCTGAAAACGTTTTCATCCAAACGAGACGTCGGTCAACCGGCAGTCGGTCGATCAAAGGAAATCCCTTGTGATGCACAGGTTACCTTGTGGGTCAGGGGTATCTGTGCATCAAGATTGAGAGGTCCATAATGGACAGTCGACGGCCCGCGAGGCGTTCACCCCTCATGGCTGCTTGTTCAACGCGAGTTCGGCCGCGGGTCTCTCGCCTGTGTTCGGCGGCTACCAGGTCACGAGGTCGGCGGGAGCGCCAACGCGAGGGTGATGACTACGTCCAACTGCGCGTGCAGGCCGGTGGTCATGATCGGGACACGGGTCGCGCGGGATCCGGCGACCACCCGCAGCCGGGTGCCCAGGCGCTGGTGCTCATTGTGCGCTTCGATGAGAACCGACAGACCGGGCGAGGCCATGTAGGTCACGCCGCTCAGGTCGACGACCAGCGTTGTCTCCGCGTCGACGTCCTGGCGGGCGTCGGCGAGCCGTTGGCGGAACCGGGCCGCCGTGTCCGAGTCGATCTGCCCGGTGACACGCAGGACTGTGGCCGGACCGGCCGTCTCCTGGCGGAAGTTGAGATCGTCGTCGGAAGTGTGGTGTGCGGAGGTCATGGTCACTGCGTCCTGGGTGTGGAGGTCGGGCGGCACGTCCAGTAGGGATATCCACAAGTGGCAGCGGTGAAACCCGCGATGAACAGCACATGGCGGCAGGCCATTCGGGTGATGGACGCTGCGACATCTGCCCTGATCTCCAATGGGTGAACGGAAATGCTGGGCCGAATGCCGTATTGCCGACACGTAGCCGCAACACCACGTGCGTAGGACGAGGCTCCCTTGCCGGCTGCTCATGCGACCATGGCCGCATGAGCGACCGAGCACTGCGCGGAAGATGGGTCGCCTCGGCAACCGTGTTGGCGGTCCTGTCCCTGCTCGGCGCCGCGTGCGGCCAACCCGCCGACATCGCTCTGCCCCACAACGGCTCCGCGCCGCCGACCCAGCAGACCACCTTGTCCGACGCCCAAATTGCCGCGTGGCAGACCGCGATCCAGAACTATCGTCAACAGGCCCAGGCCCAGAAAGTGCCGCACGCCGCCCTCCAGGCGTGTTTCCTGCTCACCGCCGCCCAGGTCGACGCCGACCTCTCCCACCCGGCACAGCCCTGGTGGATCGTCGGCACCCTCGCCGCCTCGCTGCCGGCCGCCGACCCGAACTCCGCTCGCTGCCTGCTGACCACCCCGGCACACGACCTCAGCGCCGGCACCTCCGGCGGCGACACCGGCGCGTACATCGCCCTGCACACCGGTCCGGGCGTGGGGCTCGACACTGCCACCCCGCACCTGAGCACCCCTCTGCCCGGCACCCACTGGACCCTCGACTATTCGGCCTGGCACCGGCGTGTTCCCACCGCTGCCGAACTGGCGTGGGTGGTGCGTGATCTGGTCGCCAACCTCGCCACACCGCGGCCACCCAGTGCCTATCTGCCGACCTCCTGATCCGACAAGGAATCACTCCAACCTCGCATTTGTGGACCGACCGGACGTCTAGGAGCCGTCGACGACCTGCCGCCCGGGCTTGAGCATGAGAGCCGGCGGCTGCTCGTGCCCGCGCCAGCCGCTGGTGTCCGTGCCACCGGGGGCCAGTCGGGCCAGGAAGTCGGCCATGGTGGTGAAGATCTCCTGGTCGCTGACCGGCTGCCAGCCGTGGGGCTGGCCGACGCCGTAGATGAACTGGAAGTCAGGCTTGGGGGAGGTGAGCTGGTCGGTCTTCTGCTCGAAGAGCTGGACGCCGTTGTTGAGGAAGTAGGTGTCCTCGGTGCCGACGTAGACGTGCAGGCGGCCGGCGATCTTCGGGCCGAGGGTCGCCCAGCGGGCGGTCACGATGGTCGACAGCTCCGAATGGGCCTGCCAGTAGGCGGCGACGGCGTGGTCGACGGCGCCGGTCCGCTTGTCCCAGATGGGGCTGGGATAGCCGTCCTTGCCCTGTGGGCCGAACACCGCCTGCCAGATGTCCCACTGCCCCTGGCTACGGCCGCGAGAGGCGCACGCCCGTTCGTAGGCGTTCTCCTGAGCCATGGTCCACCAGGTGTCGCCGGTGTTGTGCCGGGCCGATGGCCGGGGCACGACTTCCCAGGGATTGTCGATGACATAAGCGTTCGCGTCGGAGTAGACGTTGACCAGCTGGTGGGCCCGGAAGTCGAGCGGATCCGGGTAGCCGGCCCAGGCTCCGGCGTAGAGGTCCGGATAGAGCACGAGCGTGGCGGCGGCGATCCAGCCGCCGGTGGAACCGCCGGTCACGGTGCGGCCCCAGCGCTGTCCGATGGTCCGGAACCGCCGGTCGATGGCCGGCACGAGCTCGGTGTTGATGGCGTCGCCGTAGGGGCCGAGATTGGCCGAGTTCACGTTGTACGAGTCGTCGTAGAACGGATTCTCGCTGCGGACCTGCACGGAGATGAACCGGGCAGCGTCGGCGGAGACCCACCAGCGGGAGAAGTCGTCCCCCAGCGACTCGTCGAACCCGTGCGGCCGCCCGCCGCCCTCCGCGTAGTGGCCGACCTCGAGCTCCATCGGATACCGCACGTGCTGGTTGGCCGGCAGGTCGTAGCCCTCGGGCAGCAGGATGTCCGCACCGAGGTAGACGTCGCGGCCCCAGAAGCGGCTCAGCAGCTCGGAGCG
This sequence comes from Kutzneria sp. CA-103260, assembly GCF_018263855.1. Taxonomy (GTDB): domain Bacteria; phylum Actinomycetota; class Actinomycetes; order Mycobacteriales; family Pseudonocardiaceae; genus Kutzneria. The sequence continues at coordinate 1,894,579 of NZ_CP073318.1, forward strand.
GATCTTCATCCGCTTGACGTGCTTGGACTCGGCCGGATTGCCCTGCTGCCCGGTGCCGCCGGGCGGAATCGGGTCGACCGGGCCGATCACCTTGTCCAGCGTCAGGCCCACGGTGCCGGTCCGGCTGTCGATGCGGACGGTCCGCGGAGTGGAGTAGACGTTGCCGGGCGAGTGCCAGATGTCGCCGCCGTCGCCGCTGGGCCAGTGCACCTGCACCACGGAACCATCGGAACGGCGATTGGTCTCGTAGGTGTTGAAGAAGCCCTGGACGACGTAGTCACCGGGCGGGATGTCGGTGAGGGCCGCCAACGGGGCGCCGACCACGGAATCCCCGGACCGCAACACCATCGGCGTGTCCGGCCGCATCATGGCGACGTCCATGCCGAAGAACGGAACGCTGATCGGCTCGCTGCCCTGGAGATTGTCCCGTGGCTCCGGAGCGTTCGGGCTCAGGTCGGACTGGCGCGCGATGATGACGAACGCGCGGCCGGCAGTGGGCTTCAACCCGGTCCCGCCGGCCACGGTGAGGGCGAAAGCCACCGAGCGCGAATCCGGCTCTGCCTGCGCGGTCGTTGCCCCGGCCAGCCCGGCGACGGCGGCGATCGAGCCGGTCACCATCGCCCGCCTGGTCACGCCACCAGCCGCTGTTTCCCGTGCCCTGTCCGCCATTCGGCCCTCCCCGATCCCTGAGCGACGCCGTCGTGCCGCACCATCATGGAGAAGGCCGGCGCACCTAGTCGAGAGCCATGGGAGATCCCTGTCGCTCCGCCTTCAGCCGGCTATGCTCCGCGCGCAGCAGATTGCGCACCTGGTTGTGCAGGCTGGTGAACTCCGACTCGGTGATGGTGCCGCGATCGGCGTCCATGATCTGCCGGTGCACGAACGCCACCGAGGGCCTGGTGGCCACGGGGCCGGCGCTCGCGGCCTTGTCGACGATGTCGATGGTGAAGCTGATCCAGTCGGCCTTGTGGTACGGCCCGCCGGGGATGGCCGGGTTCGCGGCCTCGGCCTGCTCGACGATCGCCTCCACTCGCAGCCGTATCGCGTACCCGAGCCCGTCCATGCGCGGCCGGAAGTCACGCAGGGCGGACTCCATGGCCAGCTGTTCGGTGTTGACCGCGTTGGTGCCGACCACCAGGTTGTGGAAGACGGTGGGGCCGTCGTCGTTGTCGCCGATGAGATGGCACCACTCGTGCGAGGCGAGGCGATCCCCGGTGCCGCCGCGGCCGGTGGTCGGCATGACGTCGTGCGCGCGGAAGCCGCCCATTTCCGCAGCTGGGACGCGACCGGCGTGCTGCCGGTTCGCCAGCGGCGGCTTGCTCAGCCCGACCTGGCCGCGGGTCCGGGACTGTCCGGCCAGTCGGTCGTAAGCGGCCGGGAGCAGGAAACGGCGGTTGTGCTTGCGGGCCCCGTTCCGGTGCGTGAAATTGGGGTCGGTGATCTTGGGCGTGTAGAAGAGGAACGGCTGGTGCGGGTCACTGGGCAGTTGCTCCAGCGAGTCGAGGTCGTCGCCGCGGACGCGCTTGTCCGCCTTCAGGCCCCGCCCCTCGACCAGCGCCCGCATCGCCTCGGCGTGGTCGCCGGGCAGGTCCAGCCGGAACTCCGGGTTGACGTCCCAGTAGTCCCCGAACCGATAGGTCCGCCCCATCGACCGGCCCCAGGACTTCTTGGGGACCCGCTTGACCACCCTGAACGGCGCGTTCAGGTCGATCAGCGTGTCGGAGCGCCGCCGGCCGGGGTCGTTGATCGCCTGCACGGTGTAGACGAAGTAGTAGGTCTGGAACTCGATCTTCTGGTTCTGTGTCAGCTGGACGCCCGTACGGGTCGTCGTCCGCGAAGGCGGCGTGAAGGCACGCTCGACGCGCACCGCGTCCATCTCGTAGCCGGCGCGCTGGCCGGCGTAGGCGAACTCGGGCACCGGCCCGGCGTTCCCGTCCGCGTCGAACTTCTCGACGGGCAACCACATCGCCGCCAGGTTCTCCAGCTGTTCCCGCTGGGCTTGCTTTTCCGCTTCGGAACCGTGGACCACCCGCTGCACCGCCGCTCCCGGCCGCACGGAATGTCCGGTGTGCGCCGCCGGGGCCGAGCGCTGCACGGGCCGGTCGTCTGCGTGGGAATGTGCCCGCAGCCGCTGGACTCCGACGAGGCCAGCCACGGCGGCGTTGCCGACGCCGCGCTGCAGATCCAGGATCGCCGCCGCCGTCAGGGGCGCCTCCGGGTGCACCGGCGCCGAGGCGGCGACCGGCGTGTCCGGCCGCCGGGCCGGCGACTGGGACGTGCTGGCCGGTTCGTGGTCCTGCGCGCGCATGAGCCCTCCAGTCCCTCCTCGCGGCCGGGTCTCCTGACGCTGCCAGCCGGGACCGGGCCGGAAGAAGGGCCGCGAGGGCACGATCGACTCCCCATCTCACCGGGCAAAAGGGCACCGATCCGATGGGTGTCGGCGTACCGTGAGGGCGAGGGTCGTTACCGGCCAAGGGGGTTGCGATGGTGTGGTTCATCGTTGTCGGGGCTTTTGTCGTGTTGCTGGCCGTCGCGGCCGTCGTGGACAGTCGGTCGCGGCGGATTCGCGGGCACGCGCTGACGATGCGGCTGCCCAGCCGGATGGACCGCCGGGCCGAGGCGCGGATGGCGCGCCGGGCCGTGCACGGTTCCTACGAGAAGTACCGGGCCCGTCGGCCCGGCGAGGACGTGCCGAGGGCCGACTGACCACTGTGGACGCCTCACGGCTCGGTGATGTCGAGCGTCACCTCTGACAGCGGCCGGCCGACGCAGGTCAGGATGAAGCCGTCGGCCTTCTGTTGGGGAGTGAGGCAGTTCGGCTCGCTCTGGGCGACCTGGCCGAGGCGGAGCCGGACCATGCAGTCGCCGCAGTTGCCGACGGTGCAGGAGTAGGGCATCGGCAGGCCGGCGGCGAGCCCACCGTCGAGCAGGGTCTGGCCGGGCTCGACGACCGCGGCGCCGGCCGGCTGGCCATCGGCCTCGACGGTGAGCCGCTGCGGTGTGGTGATCACGGGCGCGGTGTCGGCGGCGCTGGCGTAGCGCTCCTGGTGGACGGACTCGTCGGGGATGTTCAGGCTGGTCAGGGCAGCCTGGAAGGCGGCCATCAGGGGATCGGGGCCGCAGACGTAGTACTGGGCGGTCGGCGTGGGGGAGAGGCTGGTGACCCAGCGGCCGATGGCGTCGGCGTCGAGGCGGCCGTCGCGGCTGGTGAGGACATGGGCGACGGTCAGCTGGTCGGGGTGATCGCCGGCGAGGCGGGCCAGGTCGGCGGCGAAGATGGTCTCGTCCTCGGTGCGGCTGCTGTAGAGCAGCGCGATCCGGGCGTGGTCGGTCGGGTCGGCCAGGCGGGTGCGGATCATGCTCATCATCGGGGTCACGCCGCTGCCGGCGGCGACCAGGACGATCTCGGCCGAGGGCGTCAGGTGGAAGGAACCCGACGGCCCGCGCACGGAAAGATGGTCGCCGGCGCGGAGATTCCGGTGCACATGGGTGGAGAACCGGCCGCCCTCAACGTGTTTGACGGTCACCTCCAGCCGTGGTGATCCTGGTGCTGAGGAAGCCGAATAGGCCCGCCGCTCGGGGCGGCCGTCGATGTCGGCGACGAGCGTGAAGAACTGGCCGGGACGGAAGTCGAACGAGGACGGGTGGTCGCCGGCGTCTTCGAGCACGAGAGTGAGCGCGCTGGGCGTCTCCCTGCGGATCTCGGTGATTCGCACCTCCCGCAACGGGTTCTCCGTCGCGGTGACAGCCAGCTGCTTCGGCCGGTCCGACTCGACGTCGTCGTAGCCTTCCTTCTTCAGACCCGACCGGTAGACCCGGTCGATCGCCAGCCGCATCAGCCGGTTGATCCCCGGAATCGCCCCGACAACCTTCAGCAGGAACGGAAGCGGCCCGGACTTGGTGGCCGCTGTGTTGGCGGCGAGGTGGGCGCTGGCCAACGCCATCAGGTCCGGTGCCTCGCCGCGGTCAAGGTGCGCGGCCGGGGACCACAGCCGAGCGCGGACCACGGCGTCGCTGCCGATCACTTCGGCGTCCTCGACGTCGATGACCAGCGCCGCGTGCGGGGGCATCCCGCGCAGCGCCATCGTTGCCAACAGGGCCGCGTCGTCGGTGAGCGCGACCCGGCCGCGGACGTGCAACACGCCGCTGCGTCCGGGGACCAGCGCGGCCAACGAGATCCGGTCGTCCTGGAGCAGATTGTGCAGAGTGTCGGCCCGTTTGTTGCCTTTCCGGTCCGGGATGACGAGCGTGCGGCCGTCGAGGATCCGCGCCACTGTCTCGCGATCCCCACGCGGACTGGTGTCGCTACCGCCGTCAGAGTCCCATGTGGACAATGCGAGGAACTTCGCCGCGGCCAGGAAATCGGCGACGCCCGGCCGGGACAGCGGCCCGTCACCCTCAATCGAGGCTGTCGGCTGGGGCGGGACGGGCGGTTGCCACAGGCGGGATCGGAGGACGGCCTGCGCGCAGTGGATGTACGCCTCGGTGACGTCGACGGTCGTCTGCCCGCGCTTGTGCGACACCACCGATCCGTTGACCCGCAGGATTTCCCCGACGCCGGGCAGGAGGAAGAAGAACGACACCGGTCCGTGTGGGACGCCGGACTCGCCCAGGGCGAAGGAGATCCGCGTGGCCGAGCGGACGCGGGTGAATCCCGGCGTGCCGCCGATGAACGTCGTCCGGCTGACGCCGTCGGCGTCCCGGTAGCCGAACGCCGCGATCGGGCACTTCGCCAGGATCGTCCGGCAGCCCTCGTCGAGGGCGCTGATCGTCTTGAGCATGATCATGGCCGCCGGCCGGCCGATGATCGCCTCGACCTCGGCGGCGGTGGTCAGCCGGTGCAAGGTGTCTGTTTGCTGCACAAGGATTCCTCTCAGCCCGGGGAAGAGCGCCCCAGGCGCCAGTAGCCGACGAAGGAGATGTCCTGCTTCGGCACGCCACGCTCGCCGGCCAGATGCCGGCGGACCCCGGTCGCCAGCCGGGACTCGCCCGCCGCCCACGTGTAGAACCGGCCCGGCGGCAGCGTCGCGCTGCGCACGGCATCCAGCGCCAAGTCGCCGGGCCGCAGGCTCTTGTCGTCGCGGCTGCGCCAGTGGATGCGGACGCCGGCGGGCGTGTCGACCGGCCGGATGTCCGCCGTGGTCGGCACTTCCAGATAGGCCTCGGTGGGCAGCGTCGTGCCGTCAATGATCGACAGGATGGCCGGCAGCGCGGTCTCGTCGCCGACCAGCAGTTGCCAGTCCGCCTCCGCCGGCCGCCGGTACGTGGTGCCGATGTCGAAGATCCCGGCCGGATCGCCCGGTTCGACCCCGCGCACCCACGACGACAGCGGGGCGTCGCCGTGCAGGGCGAACTCGATGTCCACCTCGTCGTCGGCCGGCCGCACGCGGCGGATGGTCAGGTTGCGGACCCAGGGGCGGACCGACTTCGGCAGCAGCATCAGCTGGGCGATCCAGGCGTCGTTCGAGACGGTCGGCATCCGCAGCGCGGTCTGCCCCGGGCGCGGGAAGAACAGCCGGACCGCCTGGTCGTCGCCGGCCACGACGAGGTCCCGCACGGCCGGGCCGCCGAGGGTGAGGCTCGCGAAGCCCGGGGTGAGCAGTTCGCGGCGGCGCACCGCCAGCGTGATCATCGTGCGCGACGCCGGCAGCCGTACCTTGGGGATCACGGCGTCGACAGATTCTCGCAGGTCATGGCACTATTGTGAGCAATGATTCAGGTTCCTGGCTACTCGCTTTTGGCGCCGTCGAGAAGGAGTGGACATGCCGTCGGCCGATCGCCGTCTTGAGCCACGTCGCAAGCCCCGGCAGGTGCGGGCGGAGCTGACGCGGGAGCGCATCCTCGCCGCCGCTGCTCACGTTTTCGTCGAGCACGGGTACGCCGCCGGCACCACCAACCGCATCGCCGAGCGGGCCGGCATCTCCATCGGCTCGCTGTACCAGTACTACCCGAACAAGGACGCCATCCTGGCCGAGCTGCTGGTGCGGCACATCGACCGCGGCCGATGGACGGGGGCCGACGAGCTCGACCTGTCGCCCGGCAGTCTGGCCGCGGCGGTGCGGGCGCTGGTCCAGGACGCGATCCACAACCACCGCGACGATCCCCAGCTGCTCCGGATCATGATCGAGGAGGCCCCGAGGTCCAGGGAACTGCTCGACACGATCGACCGGCACAGCCGGCTCCGCGTGGGCCACCTACGCGACCTGCTGGCCCGGCACCCCGACGTCCGGGTGCGCGACCTCGACATGGCCGCCGACCTGATCCTGTTCACGGTCGAGGTGAACACGCACAAGGTGCTGGCCGATCAGCGGTCCGTCTCGGTCGAGTCGCTGGAGAACGAGCTGGTGGACATGGTCACCCGCTACCTGCGCGGCGACCGGTGACTGGTCGGCAAGAGTGAACGCCCTTTGTCCTATCCGGACGGTCGGGCCCGAGGATCATTCCGCCGGCCTGCGGATTGTCCAGTCCGGACAAGGGTTTTGACCCACCCCGCTAGGCGCTTTGGACGATTGACGCTGCGGAACTGCATCCCTACAGTCCGTTGAAACGTTTCACGACGGCGGAGGTTGGGATGAGACGTTCGTTGACGGTTTCTGTCCTGCTGCTGTCCCTGGTCGCCGGAGCCCTCGCGGCGGCGACTCCGGCCACAGCTGCGCCGGTGAGCCGGCTCAGCGACTATCCGAACCTGGCCGCTGCCTTCGACAACGCAGGCGTGAGTCCGGCGGCCAATCCCGGTGCCGCGAACCTCGACGGGACCGGGCACAGCCTGATCGCTGAGGATCTTGCCGCCGCGGGCTGGAACCCGGGTGCGAAGGTCACTGTGAACGGCACGCCCCTCCAGTTCCCGACCGCCGCGCCCGGCACGCCCGACAACGTCATCGCCAACGGACAGCGGATCACGTTGCACGGCAGCGGAACCGCGTTGTCCTTCCTGGTGACCAGCACCGGCACCGCGACCTCCGGCTCCGGTGTCGTCGACTACGCCGACGGCACCAGCCAGAGCTACCAACTCGCCGCCCCCGACTGGTACGTCGGCCCGACCGACGCCAAGACGGTGTCCGCACCGCGCTGGAACGCCCCAGGCGGCCCGGCCGCGGCGACGATGAAGCTCTACACCCTCGTGGTGCCGTTGCGGGCGGGCGTGTCGGTGGTGCGGGTGACCCTGCCCAAGGTCAGTGACAGCGTCAACCAGCCGACGATGCACGTGTTCGCGCTGGGGATCCGCCCGAGCGCGGGACCGTGGAAGGCGAGCTGGGCCAACGGCATCGACGACAGCCTGGCCCCCTGGACCTGGACCGACCGCACCCTGCGCATGGTGGAACACACCAGCACCGGCGGTTCGGCCGTGCGCATCCACCTGGACAACTCCTTTGGTCCAGCACCGATCACCGTCGGGCATGCGACCATCGCCGTGCAGAAGTCCGGGGCACAGCCAACAAATGCGCCGGTCACGCTCACCTTCGGCGGCGCGCAGTCGGTGACCATGCCCTCAGGTGGGCAGGCGGTCAGCGACGGCCTGCGGTTCGCGGTGCCGGCCGACACCAACCTGTTGGTGACGCTGTACCTCAAGGGCGCGGTGACCTACGCCTCGATGCACTCCGGGGCCAGCCAGGACATGTACTCCACCAACGACGGCACCGGCGACCACGCGGCCGACGGCGCGAACTTCCCGGTCAACAACCTGTTCGGGTTCTGGACCGTGCTGTCGGGCATCGACGTCTCCGGCGGCGCCGGCGCTTCGGTGGTGGCCTTCGGCGACTCCATCACCGACGGCTACAACTCCTCGCAGAACTCCAACAGCCGGTGGCCGAACTTCCTGGCCCGGCGGCTGCCGTCCGGCCCCGCGGTGGTGGACGAGGGCATCTCCGGCAACCGGATCCTGACCGACGCCTTCACCGGCATGCCCAACACCGGCACCGCCGGCGTCAGCGCGCTGTCCAGGTTGGACCGTGATCTCGTAGCGCAGAGCGGGGTGCGCACCGCCATCGTGCTGGAAGGCATCAACGACATCAACAACACCGCGACGACGGCCGACCAGGTCATCGCCGGGCTCAAGCAGATGGCCGCGACGATCCACGCCGCCCACCTGCGGGTGCTCGTCGGCACGCTGACGCCGATCGCCGGCTGTGGGTGCAGCAACGACCAGCACATCGCCTATCGCGACCAGGTCAACGCCTTCATCCGGGCCAACGGCGGGGTGTTCGACGGTGTCGTCGACTTCGACGCCGCCGTGCGGGATCCGGCCAACCTGGAAGCGATGCTCGCCGCCTACGACTCGGGCGACCACCTCCACCCGAACGACGCCGGCTACCAGGCCATGGCCAACGCGGTGCCGTTGTCCGCGCTCTGAAGGGAAACACCGTCATGAGCCTGCGGGTCGCCGTGGCCGCACTGGTGGTCGCGGCCGGGGTCAGCCCGGCCGCGGCCCGTCCGTCCACATCGGACAACTACGCCCCGGCCAGTCGGACCGTCACCGCCGCCTCCGTCTTCCGGACCACCGGCAGCGTCACGGATCCCACGGCGATCCTGCACGGCGGCACAACCACGCTGCACGGCAACGATTCCTCGGTGACGCTCGACTTCGGCAAGGAGGTCGGGGGAGCGGTGACGGTGCATGCCGCGAGCACCACCGACCCCGGCCAGCAACTCGGGCTGGCGTTCACCGAATCCTCTCAATACGTCGGCACCAGCAGCGACGCCAGCAACGGCGGCGGCGGTTCGGACGGGGCGCTGATCGCGGACCTCACGCCCGGCGCGGACTGGACCATGCCGTCGGACAAACTGCGCGGCGGATTCCGCTACCTGACCCTGTTCGACCGCAGCGGCGGCACGATCGCCCTCAACGCGGCGACGCTGCACATCACCTTCGCACCGACGATGACCGACCTTCGGGGCTACGCCAACTACTTCCACTCCAGCGACCCGCTGCTGAACAAGATCTGGTACGCCGGGGCGTACACCGTGCAGACCAACACCATCGCGCCCACCACCGGCCGAGTCTGGGGCCCGCCGTCAAGCGGCTGGGACAACGGGGCGACGGTCGGCGTGGGCGACGCGGTGCTGGTCGACGGGGCCAAGCGCGACCGCACCGTCTGGCCCGGCGACCTCGGCGTGTCCGTCCCGACCGAATACACCTCGCTCGGCGACGTCACCCCCACCCGCAACGCCCTGACCACGCTGTACCAACACCAGCAACCCTCCGGCGAGCTGCCGTTCGCCGGGCCCGAGGTGAACTTCTACGGCTCGGACACCTACCACCTCTGGACCCTGATCGGCACCGCGAACTACGTGCAGTACAGCCATGATCAGGCCTGGCTGGCCGGCGAATGGGCCAACTACGTCCGTGCGCTGGACTTCTCGGCCGGCAAGGTCGGCGGCGACGGGCTGATGACCGTCACCGGCACGAACGACTGGGCCCGCGGCGACCAGGGCGGCGAGAACATCGCGGCGAATGCCTTGCTGTATCAAGCTTTGGTCACCGGTGCCCAGCTGGCCGCCATGGAGCACGACACCACCCACGACTGGGCTGCCGTGGCCGCCAAGCTGAAGGACGCGGTCAACGCCAAGCTGTGGGACGACGCCGCCGGGCAGTACCGGGACAATCCGGGCAGCGGCCTGCATCCACAGGACGGCAACTCGCTCGCGGTCTGGTACGGCCTCGCGCCCGCCGACCGCGCCGCCCGGATCAGCCAGGCGCTGACCGCGAACTGGAACTCCTACGGCGCGACAACTCCGGAGAAGAACGGTGAGATCGCCACCTTCCCGGGTTCCATGGAGGTGCAGGCGCACTTCCAGGCGGGCGACGCCAGCACCGCGCTCGCGCTGATCCGCCGCGAGTGGGGCTACATGCTGACCTCGCCGCTCGGCACCGGCAGCACGTTCTGGGAGGGTTATCTCGCCAACGGCCAGCTCGGCTACGGCGGCGCGTACATGAGCGCCGCCCACGGCTGGGCGACCGGCCCCACCTCCGCATTGTCGTTCTACGTCCTGGGAATCCGCCCAACCACCGTCGCCGGCGGCTATGAGATCGCCCCCGAACCCGGCGGGCTGCCGTCCGCCGAAGGATCACTGCGCACCCCGCTCGGCGACATCCACGTGTCGTGGCACCAGGACCGGGATACCTTCACGCTGCGGGTGAACGCGCCGCCGGCGGCCATCGCCGGGATCCGGCTGCCGGCCGGTGCTGCGCCAAGGGCCGTGGTCACCGTGAACGGCAAGCCTTGGCGCAGCACCGGTTCGGCTATCGGGTGAAGGTGAACCAGTTGATGTTGACGAAGTCGCCGGAGCCGGCGGCGAACGTCAGATAGAGATCGTGCACGCCGGTGGCCGAGCTGACCATGTTGGCCGGCACGGTCTGCCAGTTCTGCCAGCCGCCGTTGTTGCCGAAGTCGATCTCGGCGAGGACCGGGCCGGAGACGCTGTCCAGACGAGCCCGGATGGCGCCGCTGACACCGGCGGCGGCACCGGAGGCGAGCCGGGCGACGAACTGGTTCGGCGAGCTGGAACCGAAGTCGACGCCGGAGTACTTCAGCCAGTCGCCGTTGGAGATGTAGCCGACGTCCTGGCCACCGCCCGAGTCGCTGCACGACTCGGTCTGGGTGCCGCTCTGCGCGCTGAACGACTCGGCCTGGATGGTCGAGTAGGCGCTGGTGCCGCCGCCTCCGCCGGGTGGCGTGGTGCCGCCGCCGGAGCCCGCGCCCAGCGAGACGGTCCACGAAGTCGGTGCCGGGTCCTGGAGGTGGCCGTCGACCGGCTGGGCGCCGGTCGGGCCGACGTCGTCGTACGGGAAGGCGTAGCCGATCGAGGCGTGCTGGTGTACCAGGCGGGCGTAGTGGTTCGTGGTGGGGTCCTGGTAGTACTGCGAAGGCGTGACGCCGTCGGGCTGGTTGTTGCCGCCGCTGACCAACAGGCTGCTGCGGTTGAGCGCGGCAGCCAGCCGGGCGGCGACCGCACCCCGGGCGTCGGAGCCGGAGTTGTACAGCGGCCCACTCGCGCAGCCGAAGATGTCCACCGCGCTGGGCTTGGTGAACGGCACGCCATTGGTGTTCAGGCCGGCGAACACGATGGCGTCGCCGCTGACCGTGCCGGTGTACGACCCGATGCTGCCTTGCCCGTTGATGGTCAGCGGGGTCGAGCTGTAGTGCGACCAGACCGCGTCCAGGTAGTTGTTCCAGTAGCCGCCGAAATCAGTCGGGGAGTGGCCGGGGGCGAGCACTCGCACCACCGTGCCGCCGGAGTCGGTGACGACCAACTGGTCCCACGGCGCACCGTCGGTGCCGTGCTGGGAACGCAGCCCGTCTGCGATGGCGCCGAGCGCGCCGCTGGGCAGCGGGCTGACCGACTGCGAGCCGGCCGCCCCCGTGCTGGCCATGGACACCGGCAGCGCCACCATGTCGACGTAGCTGATGTTGGCGTACAGATTGGCGCTGTTGTACGTGAACTCGCAGAACGTCCAGTTCGTCTGCCAGTTCGGGTCCGAGCTGGTGAAGCCGGGCTGCACCAGGCCGGGACCGGGATTGACGAAGAACTGGATCTTGTTGTCGACCGAGAACCACACCCGGCCGCCGATGACGTAGTCGTTCAGCGTCACCGTGAGCTGCGATCCCGAGCCGCCGAGCGGAATCGAGTAGTCGGGGATCGGCGTGACCGGGGACGACGGGTTGGGCAGGCGCTGGAACTGACCGTCGGCGGTGACGAAGCCGGGCCAGCCGGAGCTGTCCGAGCCGCTGATGTAGGCGTAGACCGTGCCGCTGCCGGAATTGTTCTGCAGGGTCAGCGGCAGCGCGGTGGCGGCGCGGGCGCGCGGGGCGGACCACACGGTGGTGCTCGCCGCGGCGGCCGCCAGGCCCGCCAGGACGAAGGTGCGTCTGGACAGCATTGTCTTCCTCCTCAGGGGAGGCGCCGATCGGACAGGGCAGGGGCCCGTCGACGCCGGAAGGGTGTCCGAACGCTAAATACCGTGTGGTGGGGCCGTCAAGGGGTCAACTCGGTAATTCGTGAGAACGCTCCCACCGCGGCGGTGACGACCACTCGGACCTGGCTCGCCGGCACCGAGGTCGGGAAGGGAATCCAGCGGTGCAAGGACGAGTTGCCGGTCACGGTCGCCCGGGTCGTCCACTGCGCGCCGTCCCAGGTCTGCACGGTGAAGTCGATCGGCGGGCCGTCCGGGTGGGAGGCGAAGCCGACGCCGGTGAGCGTGGTCGCCGGGGTGGTGATCGTGAGGGTGTCGGGGTACTGGTCGGCGGTGTCGTCGTTCCAGAATGTCGAGAGATTCCCGTCGATGGCGTTGGCTGCCGTATAGGTCCGGACCACTCCGTCGACGGTGTTCGGCGCGTGCTCGCTCGACGCCGAGGCAGTGGTGCCGGCCGCCCAGCGCCCGAACACCAGGACGTTGACGGTCGTGGTGCTGACCCGGCCGTCCGGGGTCCGCACCGTCACCGTGACCGGATAGGACCCGCTCTTCGTGTCGCCGGGCGCGTTGATCCTTATCTTGGTCGAAGTCGCGGTTGTTGCTGGGGCGAGGGGGATCGTCGCCGTCGTCGCGGTCCAGCCGGCGGGCACCTGCGCACTGAGCACAGCCGACGTGGCGGCGGTGGACCGCCCCTCGACCAGCACCGGCAGATCGGTGCCGCCGCCGGTCATCGGGGCGGCGTCGCCCGCCGTCAGCGTGATCTGGGTGAAGGCCTTGGCAGTCACCGTGAACGTGTAGTCGCCGGAGCCGGCGGTCAGGCTGAGCGTGTCGTCGGTGGCTTGGCCGACGGTCAGGCCCGGGTCGGCTGCGGCCGGCTGCCCGTTGGCGAAGATTGTCCGATCGCCTTCAAGGACCGTGGACTGCATGCCGCCCAACAGGGGCAGTCGGATCGTCGCGGTGGTGCCGACCGGGATGACGGCGTGATAGGTGAGTGTGCTTCCGTTGCGCTGCCAGGAACTCACGACGGTACCGTGGGCGATCTGCTGCTGCGCGGTGACATGGGTGAGGTCGCCGACGACCGACGGGGCCAGGGTGAGTGTGTCGCGCGAGCCAGGTTGGATGCCGGCGAGCTGCTGGTAGAACCACTGGCCGATGGCGCCGCCGAGTCCGATGTGGTCCTTGGACGACGTGCCATCCGGTTGGGCCGAATCGACCCACTTCTCCCAGATGGTGCCCGGTCCGTTGTCGACCATGTAGCCGAAGCTCGGATAGTCGGTGCGCTCGGCGACGGCCAGCGCGACGTCGTTGCGCTGGTACTTGCCGAGCGCCTGGAGCACCAGTGTGGTGCCGACAAACCCGGTCGTGAGGTGGTTGCCGTGGGCCACGATGTCGGCCACCAGCTTGTCCACAGTGGACTTATCGTGGCCGGCGGGGACGAGGTCGAACACCAGCGGCAGCGCGTAGGACAGTTGGGTGCCGTTGGCGTAGACACCGGTGTCGGCGTTGAAGTAGCGCTTGTTCAGGCCGGTGGCGATCTGGCCGGCCAACGCGGTGTACTGCTGGGCATCGGCCGGCTTTCGCAGCACGAAAGCCATCTTGGCCAGCAGGGTCGCGTCCAGGTAGTAGAAGCCGGTCTGGAAGTAGTCGTGCGGCGTGCTGACCGGCGCCACCCAGTCGTCGCCCCAGGACGTCGGCGAGTTGACCACGATGTGGTCGCCGTCGCTGATCGTCGCCAGGTAGTCCACCCACGCCTTCACGTGCGCGTAGTGCTCGGCGATCAGACCCGTGTCGCCGTACTGCTGATAGGAGTCCCAGATGATCTGCGGGTAGGCCGATCCCCAGGCCGGGTCGGGCAGCCAGCCGGTGCCGCCGTTGGTCGGCACCGCGGACGGGATGCTGCCGTCCGGGCGCAGGCTGGTGACGACGTCGCCGAGCCACTTGTCGTACGTGGACTGCATGTCGAAGTTGCTCATCGCCTCCAGATCGGTGTCGCCCGCATCGCCGAGCCAGCCGTGCTTCTCCCTGGTGGGGCAGTCCATCGGCAGCGACTCGAGGTCGTTGAGCTGGGTCTGCGCCACCGCCGCCTGGATCTTGTCCAGCTCCGGGTTCGAGGTGTCGAACTGGCCGGTGGTGGGGACGTCGGTGTGGATCTCCAGCGCCCGCACGGTGACGGTGGCGTCGTCGGGGATGCCGGTTAGTTCGGCGTAGCGGAAGCCGGCGTAGTCGAAGTGCGGTGTGTAGGTCTCGGTGCCGGCGCCGGCGAACGTGTAGTGGTCGCTCTGGCGGGGTGCGTCGGCGGCCGAGAAGCTGATGTTCGCGGTTGTCACCCGGCCGTTGGCGTCGAGGAGTTCGCCCTTCTTCACTGTGGCGGTGGTGCCGGCGGGCTGGGTGGCGGTCAGCGTGACCTGGCCGGTGCGGTTCTGGCCGAAGTCGTATACCCGCACCCCGGATGCGGGGCGTGTCTCCTTGGTCGGGGTGATCGTTCGGACGATGCGGGTCGCGGGCATCGGGTCCGGCTGCACGGTCGTCAGCGCGCCCTGCACGGTGACGGGATTCGGGCCGTAGACGCCGAGTTCGGCGAGTCGGAACGAGCAGATGGTCTCGCAGTGGAGCTTCGTCGCGGTGACGCGGACGTATCGACCGGTGACGTCGGCCGGCAACGCCACCGCGGCGGTGCCAGGGCTGGGTTGATCGGCGCCGGTCCGGTCGGCGACGGTGGTCGCGGTGGCGAAGGTTGGATCATTGCTGACGTCGACCCGGTACCGGACCGGGAATCCGGCGGCGATCACGTCGCCGGAGGTGTCGTTCGTCGGGCGCGCCGGGAACAACGTGACGTCAGAGATGTGTTGTGCGGTGCCGAGATCGACCTGTAGCCACTTGGTGACGTCGGCGTTCGGCTCGACCGCTGAGTGGTAGCCCTCCGACCCGTCGGCCGAGCCGTCGATGCCGTCGGTCGCGGCGGCCGGTGACCAGCCGCAGCAGGTGGTGGAGTCCTTGGCGGTGACCGGTCTTCCCTGGGCCAGGCTCTGGGCGTGGGACACCGGGGCCACGGCGTGTGCGGTCGGCCAGGCGCTGTCGTCGAAGCCGGCCGTGTCCCAGCCGGGAATGTCCCGGCGCGCGTCGTAGGTCTCGCCGAAGTAGAAGTCGTCACCGGTCACCGGGCCGGCGTGGGACTTCCAGCCGGGGCTGGTGGCGAACGTCGAGCTTGTGCCGTCGGTGTAGGTGATGTCGAGCTGGGCGGCGAACGTCGGCCGGCCGGGGGACTGGCCGCGGCCGATCATGAACGCCAACGCGTTGTGTCCATTGTGGAGTGACTTGGTGGCGTCGAGGTCGCGGTAGAGCACTCGCGCGGCGTAGTCGGTCACCGACGGGTCGAGCACCTCGGTGGGATCGACCCGTGCGCCGTTGAGGTGCGGCTCGACCAGGCCTTGGGCAGCGAAGTACAGGCGTGCGCGGGAAACCGGCTTGGTGACGTCGAATCCGGCGCGGGCCAGCGTGCCGTCCTCGGCCTGGAGCCACCACGCCGTCCAGTCCTGGGGCGAGAGCAAGCCCGTGTCGAACGATGCCGGGGCCGACCAGTCGGATGGTCCGCCCAGGTTGGTCCAGGTGCGCACCGACCACGTGTAGGTGCGGTCGCTGGCCAACGCCGGCCCGGCGTAGCCGACGTCGAGCGAGTTCCCGCTGTTGACGCGTCCGGAATCCCAGACCCGGCCGCGCTGATCGTCGACACGGATCTCGTACCCGGTCTGCGTCACGCCACGTCCCGAGTCCCGCACGGTCCAGGCCAGCGTCGGTTTCGGGGAGCCGACCAGCACGTGCGATGCCTGCCCGTCGGCGCGTAACGACGACGGCGGCAGCGCGGTGTGCCGGTCGGCCTGGGCATTCGCGACGCCCGGCAGCACGATCGCCGCCGTCAGGGCAGCGGCGACCAAGGCCAACTGCTTCATGGACTTCTCCCTCACAGGGTGACGTGGAAGTGCCAGTGCCCGGAACCGACCGTGTGCGAGGTGCGGCCATGTTGTGTTGGCAGCGAAACGGTCGCGGTGGTGTTGACCGGAATCGTGACGTCGAGGTCGAAAGTCGTGGCGGACTTCGTCCAGGAGACAGCGACTTTGCCGTACGCGGTGTCGAGGGACGCGGCCACGTGTGCGAGCCCGGTCGGCGTCTGCGGTGCGATCGACACTGCCGAGTAGCCCGGCGCGGCCGGCTGGATACCGGCCAGTTGGGTGTACAGCGAGGCGTTGACGCCGGCGAACATGGCGTGGTCGTGGGTCTCCATGTTCGAGCTGTAGAGCCATTCCTCCCACGAGCTGGTGGCGCCACGGCTGATCTCGTAGCCGAAGCCGGGATAGGTCTTCTGGTCCAGCACGGTCATCGCCACATCGGTCCGGTTGATCCGGGCCAGCGCGTCGACGAGGTGGCGGGTGCCGAAGATGCCGGTGTCGAGGTGGCCACCGTTGGTGGTGAGGATGGTGTCCACCAAGCGGTTTCCGACCGCCGTCACGTTGCCGGCCGGCACCATGTCGAAGGCGAGCGGCAGGATGCTGGTGGTCTGCCGGCCGTCGCCGTAGGAACTGCCGTCGGCGTTGAGGAAGTGTGTGTTGAACGCCTGCTTGATGCCGTTGGCCAAGGCGGTGTAGGTAGCGGCGTCGGAGGTCTTTCCCAACGCCTGCGCGGCTTTCGCGACATCCAGGGCCTGCACGTAGGACAACGCGGTGTTCACCAGGGACACCTCGCTCGTGCAGTTGCCCTCGTTCGGACCGCCCTGCCCGCCGTTCACGCCGCCGTCGTGCACCGGCGGGCACCAGTCGCCGAACCCCCGGTTGTCCGGCCAGATATGGCTCGGCACCTGAGTGTTGTTGGTGTCGACGAAGGCCTTCATCGCCGGATACTGGGCGGCCAGCGTGGTCCGGTCGCCGTACTGCTCGTACAGGGTCCAGGCCAGCGTCACCTGGCCGCCGGCCATGTCCGGCTGCTGGGCGTTGCCGGCGTCGTCGGGCAGCGCGGTTCCGGGCGGCAGGTCAGCGAGATAGTTGGCGTAGAAGGCATCCATGCCGAACTCGCGGGTGGAGGCGGCGCTGTAGGCCTGCACGTCCATGGCCGGCGGGGTCCGCTCGTCGCGGACCGGATTGTCGGTCGGGACGGACATCGAGTTGTTCAGGATGCTCCAGCGGTTGTTCTGCCACAGCTGGTTCAGCGTCGGATCGGACGAGGTGAAGCTGCCGGTCGAGGCAACATCGGCGTGCGCCACTCGACCGTCCAGACTGTCCACTGTGGGCGTTCCCGGGTAGCCGGTCACCTCGACGTAGCGGAAACCGTGGTAGTCGAAGCGCGGCTCGTAGCTCTCGGTGCCGCCGGTGCCGGCCAGGACGAAGGTGTCGGTGGCGGCGGCGTTGCGGTTGGTGGTGGTGTCCAGCCGCCCGTCCGGCGTGAGCTCTTCGGCAGTGCGTAGCTGGATCTGAGTCCCGGCCGGCCCCTTGGCGCGGATGCGCGCCCAGCCGGCGATGTTCTGCCCCAGGTCGTAGACGTAGACGCCGGGCGACGGCTGGGTCATCTTCACCGGCCGGAGGGTCTGGACGACGCGGATCGGCGGCAGGGTGCTGGGCGTCAGCGTGCCGGCCGGGGCCGCGACGGTGGTCACCGGCCGCCAGGTGGAGGCGTCGAATCCCGCTGTGTCCCAACCATGTTGCTCCTGGCGGGCGTCGTAGGTCTCGCCGTTGTAGATGTCGTCGCCGGTGATCGGGCTGTCCGACCACGTCCAGGAGTGGTCGGTGGTGATGGCCTGCTGTGTGCCGTCGGTGTAGGTGACGGTGAGCGTCATGATGGCCTGTTCCGGCCCCAGCCAACGGAATCCGTACGGGCTGAAGTGCTGGCCGTAGCCGTTGCCGAGCATCATGCCGACGGCGTTGGCCCCGGGCTTGAGCTGGCCGGTGACGTCGTAGGTGTCGTAGAGGTCCCGGCGGTCGTAGGGGGCGTCGGCCGGGGTCAGGACGGCGTCGCCGACCTTGGCCCCGTTGAGGTGCAACTCGTAGAAGCCGAGGCCGAGGACGTTGACGTCGGCGTGCGCGATCGGCTTGGTCAGAGTGAACGTGCGGCGCAGCATCGGCGCGGCGTGGTTGGCGCCCAGCAACACCGGGTCGCCGCTCGGCTCCAACTGGCCGTCAACGATCTTCTGCTGGGCGAAGCGGGGGTCGGGGGAGCGCGAGAAGTCGTCGGCGAACAACGATGTCCCGTCCAGACCATGCAACGCGAGGTTGTCGTACACCGCATCCTCGGCTACGCCCGCGCTCGTTGAGGTGCGGAAGCCGATCGTGCCCTGCGTCAGCGAGGTGTCGGTCCTGACGTCCACCTGCGTGCCGTCGATCGTGGTGGTGATCGTCGCGCCGTCGGCCCGAATCTGGAGATGGTGGCTGGTGCCCGCGTTCGCCGGTGTCAGCACCG
Source organism: Kutzneria sp. CA-103260 (assembly GCF_018263855.1). Lineage (GTDB taxonomy): Bacteria > Actinomycetota > Actinomycetes > Mycobacteriales > Pseudonocardiaceae > Kutzneria. The sequence continues at coordinate 1,912,931 of NZ_CP073318.1, forward strand.
GGCTCAGGTCCACCTCGGCCAGCGTGGTGAAGTGGCCGCCGACCTGAACGTGTGGGCGGAGCATCACCTTGCCCGGCGTCGTGACGGTGTTGATCTGCCACAGGTAGTAGTTCGCGCTGTCCTGAGCCCGGAACACGACGCCCGCCGCCGCGGCCTTGATGGTGAAGTCCGTGTCCAGCACGAAATTCGACCACGAGGTCGTGCTGTCCGGGCTGATCCACTGCGCCCCTTGCCAGTCCGTCGGCGCCACGGCCAGCGGCTGCGGCTTGCTCCACGCCGACGGTCGCCCATGCGCATCCCACACCTGGACCGTCCACGTATACGCACGCCCTGCTTGCAACACAGGTCCGCCGTACGGCACTCCGACCGAGGCCGCCGACGCCACCCGGCCGCTGTCCCAGACCTCCGTGCCGGCGCTGACCCGCACCCGGTATGCCGTCTGCCGCTCGCCGTTCACGGCCGACCCCAGCTGCCAGCTGAACGTCGGCGGCCCGGCCTTCGTCTCGGCCTGGACCTGCTGTACCACCAGCTCCGCCGGCGCGGCAACAGCTGGCGCGGTCCCGGCCGCGACCAGCAGAAACGCGACGGCCATCGCCCGAACCAGCGGCTCGGCGCGGAAACGTGTCAACACTGATCGGACCATCGGGTCCCCTCGGTTTAAACGTTTCAACAGGGATTCATGGGTAGCGCACCCCGCCCGCGCCGAACAAGAACTCCGGTCGTTTCTGTCCGGGACCGGCCAAGCAAGTGGCTTCCTGGTCCTGGCAGTCCTATGGAAGGCCGGACGACTGGCTGGGTCCCGGCCGGTGCCGCAGGCTGGGGCCATGACCGAACCCGGAACTGTCCTGATCACCGGCCCGACCCGGAACCTGGGCCGGCGCGCCGTGCTGGCCATGGCCGACCGCCCGGACGGCCGGCGGCCTGACCTGCTGCTGGTCGGCCGGGCCGGGCGGGACCTGACGGCGGTGGCCGACGAGGCCCGCGCGCACGGCGCCACCGTCCGCGAGATCGGCTGCGACCTGTCGCGCCTGGCCGATGTGCGCGCCGCCGCCGACACCGCGCGCGAGCTGCTGGCCGCTGGCGCGGTGCGGCCGCTGCGTGCGCTGGTTGCCAACGCAGGCACCATGTCGACCGACACCAGGCAGGCCTCGCCCGACGGCTACGAGATGACCTTCGCCGTCAACTTTCTCGCCCATGCCCAGCTCGTCGGCGACCTGCTGGACTCGTTCACGGCCCCGGCGCGGGTCGTGCTGATCGGCTCGAACACCTATCACGCGAACTTCTGGCGCAGGCTGCTGGGCGTGGCCGAGGCCAAGTGGACCGACCCCGTCGAACTGGCCCGGCCGGCCGCCCGTGAGCAGGCCCCGAGCATGGCCGCCAGCGGTGTCGCCTACTCCAACGCCAAGCTGGCGATCCTGTACTACGCCCATGAGTTGCAGCGTCACGTGGGCGAAGGGATCACCGTGTCGGTGTTCGAGCCCGGCTGGATGCCCGGCACCGCGCTGGGTCGTGGCGCGCCCGCGGCGGCGCAGGCGATGAGCCGTGCCCTGGGCCGCGTGCCCGGTGTGTCGACGCCGGAGCGCTCTGGGCCGCTGCTGGCCTCGATGGCCCTGGACGACAAGTGGGCGCACCTGCGCGACGGGGCGTTCGTGGTGAAGACCAAGCTGACCGAGGTGCAGCCGGTCGCCCACGACCGCGAGCGGGAACGGCGTCTGTGGGAGGCGACCGCCGAGCTGTTGGAACGTGCGGGCGCGTCAGGTTCGTAGGGCAGGATACGTGTGTGCGTTCTCTTCTCGTGATGGTCCTGGTGCTGGCCGGCGTGGCCGGCTGCGCGGAGCCGGCCCACCCCTCGGATTCGGTTCAGCCCTCGAACCCGGCCCAGCCCTCGGCTCCGGCCGCACCGTCCTTCCCGGTCGGCGCGGCCGTCGACTACCAGTTGGGTGGTGCCTACCCCCTTCCGGCAGGCGTCCGCCTGGTGGCCCGGGATGTCACCGCCAGCCCTGCCTCCGACGCCTACAACATCTGCTACGTCAACGGATTCCAGACCCAGCCGGCCGAACGCGACCTGTGGCTGCGCGAGCGCCACGATCTGGTCCTGTTCGACGCCAGCGGCAATCCGGTCATCGACGAGAACTGGCCCGACGAGCTGATCGTCGACACCTCCACCGCCGACAAGCGCGCACGACTGGCCGACATCGTCGGCGAGACCGTCAAAACCTGTGCCAGCAAGGGATTCAACGCCGTGGAGTTCGATAACCTCGACTCCTACAGCCGCTCCAACGGCGCCCTCACTGTCGACGACAACCTGGCCTTCGCCACCGCCCTCGCCACCGTCGCTCACGCTGCCGGCATGGTGGCGGGCCAGAAGAACTCCGCCGACCTCGGCCGCCGTGGCCAACAGGAAGCCAAGTTCGACTTCGCTGTCGCCGAGGAATGCCTGCGCTTCCAGGAATGCGCCACCTACGCTTCGTCCTACGGCGACCGTCTCATCGACATCGAGTACACCGACGACCTCCCCGCCCCCGTCGACACCGTGTGCGCCCTACCCAACCGTCCGAAGTCGATGGTCATCCGCGACCGCAAGCTCGTGACGCCGAGCTCCCAGGACTACTTCTACCGTCACTGCTGAGGAGCGGGTGCCGTCGAATCACGCTTCACCAGGGAGACATCGACGGTGACGGGGGCGGTGGGCGGCGTGCCCTTCTCGATGGCGTCGATGAGCATGCGCACGGCGGTGGTGGCCTTCGCGGCGATGTCCTGGGACACGGTCGTCAACCGCGGCACGACGTAGTCGCAGAGGTCGAGATCGTCGAAGCCCACGACGGAGACGTCGTCGGGAACCCGCGCCCCCGACTCCGTCAGGCCGTGCATGATGCCGATGGCCAGGATGTCGGCGGTGGCGAACACCGCGGTCGTCCGGGGATGCCGGGCCAGCAGCCCGCGGCCCAGCCGCAGGCCGTCGGCGTGCGTGGTGTTGACGGTTTCGACCAGGCGCGGGTCCCAGCCGGCGCCGATCTCGGCATGGGCCTGGCGGAAGCCCTCGAAGCGCTCGTGGACGACGCCGACGCCGGTGAACGCCGGCCCGGCGAACACGATCCGGCGGTGGCCGAGATCGAGCAGGTGCCGGGCAGCCAGCCGGGCGCCGGCGAAGTCGTCGGAGCGTGGGCCGACCGTGAGCGGATTGCTGGAATAGCTGTCGACGGCCAGCACCCGCACGCCACCCACGGTCGTGGCGGTGAGGCTGTCGACCTCCTCGTCGAGGAAGCCGAGCAGGATCGCCCCGTCCAGACTCCACGACTGCAACGCCTCGGTGACCTCACCCAGGTCGGAGATGCCCCGCAGCAGCAGGTGGTAGCCGAGGCGGCGCAGCTCGCGCTCGATCTGGCCGACCATCGCCATGGTGTGCGGGCTGATCATCAGGCTGTCCTCGTCGGCGGTCGGCACCAGCAGCCCGATCAGCCGGGACGAGCGGGCCGACAGGCTGCGGGCCGACGCGCTGGGCACGTAGCCGAGTTCGTCGGCGATGCGCCGCACCCGCTCGATGGTGTCCGGCGACACCCGGGCGTGGTTGCCGTTGATGACGTTCGAGACGGTCATGGGGCTCACGCCCGCCCGCTCGGCGACGTCGCGCAGCCTGACCCGCACTCCTGTCTCCCTTCGTCGGTGTCCCAGCCTACGCAGCGCCGGAGGCGTTGACAGCGGCGGACACCGATATTACCGTGGCCGAGGTATAGCGCTAAACCTGAAACGTAGGACGCATTTCGCGCTCTCGCGTGCCCGCATGCCCGGAAACCGATGACGGGAGCCCTGTGAGCAGCAGTGTCTTCAGTGCGGCCGAACCCAGGTCCGCCGCCCCGGCCGACCAGTGGTGGCGCACGGCGGTCATTTACCAGGTCTATCCGCGCAGTTTCGCCGACGACAACGGCGACGGCACCGGCGACCTGGCCGGCGTCCGGTCCCGGCTGCCCTACCTCAGGGCGCTCGGCGTGGACGCCATCTGGTTCACGCCCTGGTATGCCTCGCCGCTGGCCGACGGCGGCTACGACGTGGCCGACTACCGGGCCATCGATCCCGCCTTCGGCAGCCTGGCCGAGGCCGAGGCGCTCATCGCCGAGGCCGCCGAGCTGGGCATCCGGACCATCGTCGACATCGTGCCCAACCACGTGTCCGACCAACACCGATGGTTCCGCGCCGCCCTCGCCGCCGGCCCGGGATCGCCGCAGCGCCAACGGTTCTGGTTCCGTCCGGGCCGCGGGCGGCACGGGGAGCTGCCGCCGACCGACTGGGTGTCGCCGTTCTCGGGCGGGACCTGGACCCGCACCGTCGACCCCGACGGCACTCCAGGGGAGTGGTACCTGCACCTGTTCGCGCCGCAGCAGCCCGACCTCAACTGGAACCACCCCGACGTGCGGCGCGAGCACGAGGACGTGCTGCGGTTCTGGTTCGACCGCGGCGTGGCCGGCATCCGTGTCGACTCCGCCACCATGCCGGTCAAGGACGACACCTTCCCGGAGTCGGCCCACCAGCACGCGCCGGGCGACCATCCGTACGTCGACCGGGACGGCATCCACGACATCTACCGGTCCTGGCGCGCGGTCGCCGACTCCTACGACCAGCCGCGCATGCTCGTCGGCGAGATCTGGCTGGCCGACCGGCGCCGCTTCGCCCGCTACCTCCGCCCGGACGAGATGCACACGGCGTTCAACTTCGACTTCATGATGCACCCTTGGGACTCCGGCGGTCTGCGGGAGTGCATCCAGTCCACAGTGGAGGCACACGGGCTGGTCGGCGCGCCGCCGACCTGGGTGCTGTCCAATCACGACGTCACCCGCCCGGTGACCCGATACGGCCGGCCGGACAGCTCGTTCGGCTTCGAGGCCAGGCGGTTCAACACGCCGACCGACCTCGCGCTGGGCCGGCGCCGGGCCCGCGCCGCCGCGCTGCTGTCGGCCGCGCTGCCCGGCTCGCTCTACCTCTACCAGGGCGACGAGCTCGGCCTGCCCGAGGTCGAGGACGGCGACCTGCCCGACGAGTCCCGCCAGGACCCGATGCACTTGCGCTCCGACGGCGCCGATCCCGGTCGGGACGGCTGCCGGGTGCCGCTGCCGTGGACCACCTCCGGGCCATCGTACGGCTTCGGCCCGGGCGGGCGGACTTGGCTGCCGCAGCCGACCTGGTGGGGCCGCTACGCGGTCGAGGCGCAGGCCGGCGACCCCGACTCGATGCTCACGCTCTACCGCGCCGCGATCCGGTTGCGCCGCACGGAACCCGCGCTACGCGGCGAGGTCTTCGCGTGGGTAACCGGCCAGTCCGAGCACGTCATCGCGTTCCGTCGCGGCGAGAACCTGTTGTGCCTGGTGAACTTCGGGGCCGACGTCCCGCTGCCGCCGCACGACACGGTCCTGCTCGCCAGCGGTGCGCTCGACGGCGACACCCTGCCCACCGACACGGCCGTCTGGCTGCGGATCTGAAGCTAGGAGGGACGACGATGTCCTGGAAGCTGGTCACCATCATCGGCGCCGCGCTGGCCGTCGCGCTGGCCGGCTGTGCCGGCGGCGCGACGTCCTCGGACGGCCGCACCACGCTCACCGTCTCCATCGACCCTGGTCTGGACAAAGGGGCCGTCGCGGCGTTCACCACCCGGGTCAAGCAGTTCGAAGCCGCCAACCCGGGTATCGACGTGCGCACCCAGGAGTTCAAGTGGGACGCCACGACCTTCACCGCCAAGCTGGCCGGCGGCACCCTGCCGGACGTGTTCACGCTGCCGTTCACCGACGGGCGCGGGCTCATCCAGCGCCGGCAGATCGCCGACATCAGCGGCCTGGCCAGGGCGCTGCCGTACTTCGCGAAGTTCTCGCCGCAGATCGCCAAGGCCGGTGAGGCCGCCGACGGCGGCATGTGGGCGGTGCCGATCTCGGCCTACGGGCAGGCCCTGCACTACAACCGGACCCTGTTCGCCCAGGCCGGGCTGAACCCGGACGACCCACCGTCCACATGGGACCAGGTGCGGGCCGACGCCCGGCAGATCGCCCAGCGCACCGGGCAGGCCGGCTACGCCGAGATGACCACCGACAACACCGGCGGCTGGATCCTGACCACGCTGGACTACGCCCTCGGCGGCCGCACCGAGCAGCTCGGCGAACACGCGAAGTCCACCCTGGACACCAAGCCGATGGCCGACGCGCTCCGGATGATCCAGTCCATGCGCTGGAACGACAACAGCATGGGGTCCGACTTCCTCTACGACTGGAACGGCATCAACCAGGACTTCGCGGCCGGCCGGATCGGCATGTACGTCTCCGGCGGCGCCAACTACGGCTCGCTGCGGGCCCAGAACGCCATCAAGCCCGAGGACTACGGCGTCACCGCGCTGCCGCTGGACGGCGGGGGCGCCGGCGTGCTCGGCGGCGGGACCCTGGCGGCGGTCAGCGCCGCGGCCGACGACCAGGTCAGGGCGGCCGCCGTCAAGTGGATCGACTTCTACTACCTGCGAAAGCAGACCGACCACGACGCCGCCGTGGCCGACGCGAAGACCACCGCCGACTCCGGTGAGGTCGTCGGCGCGCCCGAGCTGCCGGTGTTCGACAAGGCCCAGTACGACCAGCGGATGAGCTGGATCGCCCCGTACGTCAACGTGCCGGTCAAGCAGCTGGCCCCCTACACCGACAAGATGTTCGACCAGCCGCTGGTCCCCGAGCCCACCAAGTCCACCCAACAGGTGTACGCGCTGCTGGACACGGTGGTGCAGAAGGTCCTCACCGACCGGAACGCCGACATCAACGCCCTGCTGGCCGACGCGCAGCAGCAGGCCCAGACTCTGTTGGACCGGGGATGACCGCCCTCGCCGACAAGCCGGCGGTCGTCACCAAGGCGCCGGTCCGGCCAAGACGGCGCTCACCGGCCACCTGGGTGCGCGGCGGCGGGCTCGGCGCGCTGCTGTTCCTGCTGCCGATGCTGGTCGTGTTCACCGCGTTCTCCTGGTACCCGATCGTCCAGTCCGTGGTGATGAGCTTCCAGCAGACGAACATGGTCACCGCGCCGGTGTTCGTGGGCCTGGACAACTTCCGTTCCGTGCTCACCGATCCGCTGCTGTGGACGGCGGTGCGCAACACGCTGTGGTTCGCGGTGCTGGCGCTGCTGTTCGGCTACCCGGTGCCGCTGGTGGCGGCCGTGCTGATGAGTGAGGTCCGCCGGTTCCGGGGCCTGTTCAGCGCCATGGCGTACCTGCCGGTGGTGATCCCGCCGGTGGTGGCTGTGCTGCTGTGGAAGTTCTTCTACGACGCCGGCCCGAACGGGGTGTTCAACACCGTGCTGCGGGCCGTCGGGCTCGGGCCGCTGCCGTGGCTGCAGGACCCGTCCTCAGCGATGGTGTCGCTGGTCGTCGAGGCGACCTGGGCCGCTGCCGGCGGCACGATCATCATCTACCTGGCCGCGCTGACCAGCGTGTCACCGGACCTGTACGAGGCCGCCGAGATCGACGGCGCGTCGGTCTGGGGCAAGATCCGGCACGTCACGTTGCCACAGCTGCGCGGTGTCCTGCTGATCACGTTCATCCTCCAGGTCATCGGCACCGCGCAGGTGTTCCTGGAGCCGTTCCTGTTCACCAGCGGCGGCCCGGCGCACGCCACCACCACGATTCTGCTGCTGATCTACGACTACGCGTTCGCCGGCACCCTGGGCGGCGACTACGGGTCGGCGACCGCGCTCAGCGTGCTGCTCGCACTGGTGCTGGCGGTGTTCTCCGCGGTGTACCTCCGCCTCACCCGAAGCTGGAGCACATCGTGAACCGCGGGCTGCTCTCCTCGTACGACTGGCGGCGGCCGGGCGTGCGGCGCACGACGCGGACCCTGCACGTCCTGCTGCTCGTGCTGCTGTTGCTGGTCGGCCTCGGACCCGTGCTGTGGCTGGCGAAATCGGCGATCACCCCCACACAGGACACCCTCCGCGACCCGCTGGCGCTGTGGCCGCACGGCGTCGACTTCGGCACGATCGCCACGGCGTGGACCCGGGTGCAGATCGACCGGTACTTCCTCAACACCGTGCTGCTCGCCGCCGGCTCGTGGCTGGTGCAGATCATCGTCGCGACCACCGCGGGCTTCGTGCTGTCCGTGCTGCGGCCGCGCTACCGGCACGTGGTCTCCGCCGTGGTGCTGGCCACCATGTTCGTGCCGTCGATCGTGCTGCTGGTGCCGATGTACCTGACCATGGTGCACCTGTCGCTGATCAACACGTTCTGGGCGGTGTGGCTGCCGTCCGGGGCCAGCGCGTTCAACGTGCTGATCGTGCAGCGGTTCTTCGCCAACCTGCCCCGCGAGGTCTTCGAGGCCGCGCGGGTCGACGGCGCCGGCGCCGGCCGGCTGTTCTGGTCGCTGGTGCTGCCGATGTCCCGGCCGATCATCGGCGTGGTCTCGGTGTTCGCCGTCATCGCGTCCTGGAAGGACTTCCTGTGGCCGATGCTCGTGCTGCCCGACCCGTCGGCGCAGCCGCTGTCGGTCCGGCTGCCGGCGTTGCAGCCGTTCGTCGGGCTGGACGTCTTCCTGGCCGCGCTGGCCATCTCCACCGTCATCCCGGTGGCGCTGTTCCTGATGTTCCAACGGCTCTTCCTGCGCAACGACGCGCTCAGCGGCGCGGTGAAGGGCTGATCCGCGCCGGATTGGAGAACGACCATGTCCCTGCCCAGGCTTCTCCCCGTCATCCTGCTCGCCGCGCTGCTGCCGGTCGGCGTGGCGCACGCCGCGACCTCCACCCGGCTGGAGGCGGAGAACGCCACGCTGTCGGGTGGCGCGGTTGTCGCCGGTGATCACACGGGTTACAGCGGTTCCGGCTTCGTGGCCGGTTATACCGACGGCCACAAGGGAACCGCCGCCACCGCGTTCTCCGTCACCACCTCGGCCGCGGGCAGCACGCCGATCGGCCTGCGCTACGCCAACGGCACCGGCTCGGCCCAGACCCTGTCGATCTACGTCAACGGGATGAGCGCGGTGCGGACCTCGCTGCCGGCCACCGCCGACTGGAACACCTGGGCCACCAAGACCGACAACCTGCCGCTGGCCAGCGGCGCGAACACGATCAGCTACCAGTTCGACAGCACCGACAGCGGCAACGTCAACCTGGACGACATCACGGTCGGCACACCGCAAGCAGCCCCGGCGGGCCAGGTCTACCCGGCGGCGGACGCCTTCGCCGCCGGCGGCCCGGCGCAGGCCACCACGCTGCCCGGGTACTACGGCGCGAGCTACCTGACCGGTTTCACCGCGCAGGGCGCGTTCGTGAACTTCACGGTGAACTCCCCGAGCGCCGCCAGCCAGGCGCTGACCGTGGCGTACGCGAACTCGACCGGTTCGGCGCAGACCATTTCACTGTATCTCAACGGCATCAAGCAGAAGCAGCTCAGCCTGCCGTCCGGCCCCGGCTGGCAGACGGTCACTGCCGACATCACCGCGCGCACCGGCGTGAACCTGGTGGGCCTGAAGACCGATCCCGGCGACAGCGGCAACCTCGCCGTCAACTACGTCGCCCTGTCCGGTGGCCGGCCCTTCGCCGACCGCGGCGCCACCGTCCCGTACACCGAATACACGGCCGCGTCCGCGCAGACCAACGGGACAGTGCTGCCGGCGAGCACCAACTACCCGAGCGTGCAGGCCGAATCGACCGGTCGCCAGGCGGTCCAGCTCACCTCGACCGGACAGTACGTGCAGTTCACGCTGAGCAAGCCGGCCAACGCCGTCGTGGTCCGATACTCGATCCCCGGCAACGCCGACGGGTCCACCGCCACCGCGCCGCTGTCCCTGTACGCCAACGGAAACCACCTCCAGGATCTGAACCTGACCACGCAGTACTCCTGGCTGTACGGCGATGGCTACCACGACACCCGCAACCCGTCGAGCGGCCCGGCGCACCACTTCTTCGACGAGACCCGTGCGCTGATCGGCAACCAGGCCGCCGGCACGGTCATCAAGCTCCAGAAGGACGCCGCCGACGCCGCCGCCTCGTACACGATCGACGTCCTCGACGCCGAGCAGGTGGACCCGGCCCTCGCCATGCCCGCGAACTACAAGTCGGTCACCGACTTCGGGGTCGCGCCGAACAGCGGCGCCGACGACACCGCGGCGATCAACGGCGCGCTGGCGACGTTGTCCGGCACCGGTACCGGCCTGTGGTTCCCGAGCGGCGTCTACCTCATCTCCGGCCAGGTGAACCTGGCCAACGTGGCCGTGCGCGGGGCCGGCGAGTGGTACACGACGATAAAGTCCACCGCGGTCAACGGATCCGGCGGACTGTTCGCCACCGGCGGCGTCAACCAGATCGCCGACCTGACCGTCTCCGGCGGCCAGACGTCCCGCAACAACGACGCCGGGGCCGCCGGCATCGAGGGGAACTTCGCCCTCGGCTCGCTCATCCTCGACGTGTGGGTCGAACACACCAAGGTCGGCATCTGGACCGACTCCGGCACCGGCCTCGATGTGGTCGGCGCCCGGGTCCGCGACGTGTTCGCCGACGGCGTGCACTTCAACGGCGGCACCGCCGACTCGCGGGTGACCCAGTCCGTCGTGCGCAACACCGGCGACGACGGCCTCGCCCTGGACACCGAGAAGGGCAACGTCACCGGCTGCGTGCTGGCCGACAACACCGTGCAGAGCCCCATCCAGGCCAACGGCATCGGCGTCTACGGCGGCGGGAACACCCTCATCGGGGGCAACCTGGTCGCCGACATCGTCGCCTTCGGCTCCGGCATCACCGTCAGCACCGCGTTCGGCGGCGGCTTCACCGGCCCCACCACCTTGCGGGACAACACCCTGGTCCGCGCCGGATCGTTCAACTCCAACTGGGGCTCCGCCATCGGCGCGCTGTGGATCTACGCCAACCAGCTCGACATCACCCAGCCCGTGCTGGTCACCGGCGCCCACCTCCAGGACAGCACCTACCAGGCCGTGTTGCTCAGCTACGGCAAGCAGATCAGCGGCCTCGGCCTCACCGAGGACACCATCGCCGGGGCCGGCACCTACGGGATCGACATCGAGAACGTCACCGGCAGCATGGCCGCCACCGGCGTCACCGTCACCGACGCCCGATCCGCCGGCCTGAACAACCCCGGCGGCTACACCATCAACCGCGGCGCCGGCGACAGTGGCTTCTGATCAGGTCGTCCACCAGCGGCTCGACGTCCTCGGCTACGGCCTGGCCGCCGAATAGCGTTGGCGCAGCGGGCCTTTCACCAGCTTGCCGGTGGGGGTGCGCGGCAGTTGGTCGACGAACTCCACGGCCCGGGGCGCTTTGTAGCCGGCGATGCGGGCCTTGACGTACTCGATGAGGTCGGCGGCGTCGGGCGTGGTGTCCGGGGCGGGTTGTACGACGGCCAGGACCCGTTCGCCCATCTCGGGATCGGGCACGCCGATGACCGCCACGTCGGCGACGGCCGGGTGCAGTGCGAGCACGTTCTCCACCTCCTGGGGATAGATGTTCACGCCGCCGGAGATGATCATGAACGCTTTGCGGTCGGTGAGATGGAGGTAGCCGTCCTCGACATAGCCGATGTCGCCGACGGTGGTCCAGTTGGGATGGTGGGGGTGCTCGGCGCCGCGGGTCTTGTCGGGGTCGTTGTGGTACTCGAAGGGGCGTTCGTCGCGTTCGAAGTAGACGGTGCCGACCTCGCCGGCCGGCAGCTCACGGCCCTCGTCGTCGCAGATGTGCAGCACGCCCAGGATGGGCCGGCCCACCGAGCCGGGGTGGGCCGCCCACTCCTCGGGGCGCATCCACGTCAAGCCGGTGGCCTCGGTGCAGGAGTAGTACTCGTGCAGGATCGGCCCCCACCAGTCCTGCATCCGCTGCTTGACCTCGACCGGGCAGGGGGCGGCGGCGTGCACCGCGGCGCGGTGGCTGGACAGGTCGTAGCGACTGCGCACCTCGTCGGGGAGTTTGAGCATGCGCACGAACATCGTCGGCACCCACTGGCTGTGCGTGACCCCGTAGCGCTCGATCGCCTTGAGGGCGTCCTCGGCGTCGAAGCGTTCCATCACGACGGCGGTGCCGCCCACCGCCTGCACCGCGGCGCACACCCGCAGCGGTGCCGCGTGGTAGAGCGGCGCGGGGGAGAGGTACACGGTGTCCGACCCGAACCCGAGTTGCCCACCGAACAGCAGGACCATCTGGTCGCCCGGCTCGTCCACCTGGCGGTCGGGCAGCGGCGGCCGGACACCTTTGGGACGGCCGGTGGTGCCGGAGGAGTAAAGCATGTCGCCGCCGCGCGGCTGGTCGGCCAGCGGCGCGGTCGAGCCGGCGGCCAATTCGGCGGCGTAGTCGAGCCAGGGGCCGGCGATTTCCGTCGTCGCGCCGTCCATTGCCACCGCGTAGTGCACTTGGGCAGGCAGTGTGGCGGTCATGCCGGGCCCGAGGAACAGGGCCTGTGCGCCGCTGTCGGCCAGGATGTAGGCGACCTCGTCCGGACTCAGATGCCGGTTGATGGCCGTCACGTACAGGCCGGTGCGCTGGGCCGCCCAGTACACCTCGAACACCCGGGCGTCGTTGCCGGACAGGACGGCGATCACGTCACCGCGTCGGAAGCCGTTGTCCAGCAACCGGTGGGCCAGCCGCAGCGAGTTCTCCTCCAGCTCCCGGTAGGTGATCGTGGCGCCGGTGTCCGACATGATCACCGCCGGCCGGTCGGGGGTGGTCACCGCGTGCGCGCCCGGGTACATGGCCTGCTCCAATCCGTTGGCCCGCCCAGCGTGCTGCCTGCCGGATCATGCCGTCCAGCCTGATGGCCGCTGCGATGAGCGTCTGGTGCTCGATGATGGGCCGAACGAGCAGCGTGTGGACCAGCGGGGCCCATGGACCCGTGCTGCGTCTTCTCGGGTTGGCTCCGGGTGGATTTTGCGCGGAGCCTCTGGGCGATGGCAGTCGAGGCGAGAACCGGGCAGGCTCCGCCTGCCTCGATTCGCCGACGAGCGTATGCCATCGCCCCCCTCCACACAAAATCCACCCTCAAGCTAAGAGTGGACGGTTGTTGGGTTTGCGGGGTGGCTTGGCAGGTTAGGGTTGCCAAATGAGCATGGGGGCGAATTCACCCGTTAGGGATTCGAGTTCGATCTTCGACGGGCGTATTCTGGAGGCATGGAAGAACTCGCCCGAGAGTTGGAGGGCAGGGAACCGTCAGGGGCTCTGCTGGATCTGCTCATGGGTGTGGATCTTGCCGTGCTGACCGCCGACCAACAGGTCACGGCGTTCATTCTGGCGCGTAAGATCAAAGCCTTTGCTGATCATGTGCAGCTCGCCATTCTGCATGATGTCGAGGACACCGCTGAGTTGGCGATGGCGGTGCATGAGCCGGAGCAGTCGGTGGTACGGCAGAAGCGGTGCAGCGAGGTGTTGGACCGGTTGCCCCGACTGTCCGAGCTGCTGCGGCGCGGCGAACTGGACCTGCGCAGGCTGGAGACCGTGGACGAGCGGGTCGTCAACCTGCCCACCCCGGCCATGATCGCCAACGTCGAAGACGAACTGGTCGAGGTCGCCCCGAAGCTGACTCGCACCCAACTGGCCCGCCGGACCACCGCGCTGGTCGCGAAGGTCGATCCGACCGGGTACGACCAGCGCCGCCTGAAGGCCAAGCAGGACCGTCGGGTCGAGTTCACGCCCCTTCCGGACGGCATGGCCCAGCTGCGGATCACCCTGACCGCCTTGGATGCCCGCGAGGCGTACGACGTGCTGACTCAGGATGCCCGCGCCCTGGTCAAAGACGACCGCACCACCGACCAGAAGCGGGCCGACGCCTTCCTGGACCGGTTCCTGGGCTATGGGGTGGACCGCAAGGTCAAAGTCCACGTCACCATCTCGCTGGAGACCCTGATGGGCCTGACCGAGGACCCCGGTCTGCTGGACGGCTACGGCCCGATCGCCGCCGACTCCGCTCGCGAACTCTCCATGCACGCCCCCTGGCGCGGACTACTGCTGGACCAGTACCGTCGCGCCTCCGAACTGAGTACCGACACCTACCGCCCCACCGCCCGCATCAAGGAATTCGCCGAACTCAATGCAGGTGGAGTCTGTTCCGCCCCCGGCTGCACCACCCCCATCCAGGAACTCGACCACACCATCCCCTGGCCCCAGGGCAAGACCGATGCCACCCAACTCAAGGGCTACTGCGCCCATCACCACCACCTCAAACACGGCAACCACACAGTCACCCTGGATTCCGACAACACCCTCCACTGGGTCACCCCACTAGGCCGCCACTACACCACCCACCCCCACCAATACTGAACACCCATGCCACCCGTTCTTTGACAACTCCACAGCGAACCAAGAAAGAGGGAAATTGAGGTAAGCAGGGAAACGGAGAAGCCGAAAACGGGAAGCTGGGGAACGAGGGGCGAGAGAACGAGGAATCGGGGTAACGGGAAGGTGGGAGAACAAGGAACCGGGGAACCCGACACCCCAGAAACCGGGAAACCTGAAAACCAAACCCTCTCCCAACCGCAAGAACCTAAACATCAAGCCCTCACCCCAGCCACACCACCCCTCACCCTCAAATCTCCCCAACCCTCCCTCCCGTCCAAAGCCGCCCTAAAAGCAACACCCCACCCAACCGCAACCAACCTACCCACCCCAACGACCCACCTGGCTTGCCCCACCCACCTGACCGACCCCACCCCGCCTGTCGGATCCCACGAACCAATCCCCACCCCCTCATTCGATCCAACGAACACAACAACCGCCGGAACCGGCACGCTGGCCAGAACTCAACGCCCAGCAGGAGCGGAGCGACGGATGGCCAGCTCGAAAGTCCGCGGCGAGAGGACCCTTCTGGCCGCGAGTCGCCTCGACGTCGGAGCTCGACTGGCAGCTACAGCTACGCCGAAGGAGTTCGCGTGACCCGACGACTGCGCATCGCTGACCTGACCGCCGTCGCCACGCCGGAGAAGCCCGTGCTGTCACCGGATGGCCGGCAGATCATGTACGTGCTCCGCACGCAGGACACCGATGCCGATCGCGTGATCAGTGCACTGTGGAGGGTCGACACAGCAGGTGGCGAGCCGGTGTGGCTGACTCGGGGCCCGGGCGACAGCGCGCCGGCCTGGTCGCCGGACGGCACCAGGGTGGCGTTCCTGCGCGCAGCGGACGGGCCCGGACAGCTGTGGGTGCTGCCCGCCAACGGCGGGGAGCCGGTGCAGTTGAGCACGCTGCCGTTGGGCGCGGGCCGGCCGGTGTGGAGTCCTGACGGCAAAAGTCTGGCGTTCACCGCTCCCGTCGACATCGCCGCGAACTCCGTTGCCAGCAAACCGATTGTGACTGACCGGCTCAACTTCCAAGCCGACGGCGTGGGATTCCTGGGCACCATGCGTGCTCACGTGCACGTGCTGGATGTGGCGACGGGCGACTGCCGGCAGGTGACGGAGGGGGACTGGAACGCCGGTGAGCCCGCATGGTCGCCGGATGGCGATCGGCTCGCGTTCGCCGCCGCGATGGGGGAGGACGTCGACCTCGATCTACGCGCCGGCGTCTACGTCCTAGACGTCACGGATCGACGCAACAGGCCGGTCCTGGCCGGCTTCGACACCGGCGTGGCCGGTGCGGTCGGGTGGACGGCGGACGGGCAGGCGTTGCTCGTGGCCGGCAACGCGGACGGACCGGTGGGACAGAGCGGACTGTTCCGGTTGCCGGTGTCGGGCGTCGCCGAGCTTACCAACTTGGCGGAATCCTTGGACCGCAACGTGATGACCGGTGCTCCCGGCTACCCGGGCGGGCTGCCGCAGCTCGCCGACAGCGGCACGTCCGTGCTGTTCTGTGTGCGCGACCGCGGCTGCACCCACCTCTACCGGGTGGGAGTTGACGGTGGCACGCCGGATCTTGTGCTCGGCGGTGACGACTGCGTGGTGTCGGCGTTGTCGGTCGCCGGCGATACCGCGGCCGTCGTGCTGAGCACGGCGACCTCGTTCGGCGAGGTGGTCACCGTTGATCTCACCACTGGCGTGGAGACCGTGCGCACGAAGCACGGGGACAACCTGGCCGATGTGGAGTGGTTTGCCCGCGAAGCACGGGAGTTCACGATCTCTGACGGCACGGTGGTGCACGGCTGGCTGATCCGCGACCCCGAACGGACCGGCCCGGTGCCGCTGCTGCTGGACATCCACGGCGGCCCGCACAACGCCTGGAACGGCGCGGCCGACGACGTGCACCTGTACCACCAGGAACTCGTCGCTCGCGGGTGGGCGGTGCTGCTGCTGAACCCCCGCGGCAGCGATGGCTACGGCGAGGCGTTCTACACGGCGGCGATCGGTGCCTGGGGAGAAGCCGACGCGAAGGACTTCCTCGAACCGCTGGATACCCTGGTGACAGAAGGGATTGCCGATCCGCGACGGCTCGCGGTGGCCGGGTACAGCTACGGCGGTTTCATGACCTGTTATCTGACCAGCCGAGACAACCGGTTCGCGGCGGCGGTCGCGGGCGGGGTCGTCAGCGACCTGTCGAGCATGGCCGGCACCTCGGACATGGGCCATTACCTCGCACAGCACGAGCTGAACGTGCTCAGCTGGCGCGACGGAGACCGCCTGGCGACGCTGTCGCCGATCACCAAGGTCGCCGACGTGCGTACGCCGACCCTGGTGATTCAGGGAACCAACGACGTGCGGTGCCCGATCGGCCAAGCCGAGCAATGGCATGCCGCGCTGCGCGAACGTGGCGTCCCGACGCGGCTCGTGCTGTACCCCGGCGGCGCGCACCTTGTGATCGTCAATGGTCCGCCGTCGCACCGGATCGACTTCAACAACCGGGTCGTGGACTGGGTTGAACGCTACGCCGGCGATGCGACCGGCCCGCGTCCGGCCCGGCTGGACCAAGGGCACTGGCAGCGACGGCTCGCTGTCCTGGCCGAGCGCCACCGCCTGCCCGGCGCGCAGCTCGGCATCCTCCAGCTCGGCAACGGCGACGACGACCTGGTCGAGGCCGCGTACGGCGTGCTCAACGTCGACACCGGCGTCGAAGCCACCACGGACTCGCTGTTCCAGATCGGGTCGATCACCAAGGTGTGGACGGCGACCGTCGCAATGCAGCTGGTCGACGAGGGCAAGCTGAACCTCGACACCCCGGTCGTGGAGGTGCTGCCCGAACTGCGGCTGTCCGATCCCGACGTGACCAAGCAGCTGACGCTGCGCCATCTGCTGACCCACACCAGCGGCATCGACGGCGACGTCTTCACCGACACCGGGCGCGGCGACGACTGCCTGGAGAAATACGTCGGGCTGCTGGGAGATGTGGCGCAGAACCATCCGCTCGGCGCGACCTGGTCGTACTGCAACTCGGGGTTCACGCTGGCCGGCCGGATGATCGAGAAGGTCACCGGCGTCAGCTGGGACGCGGCGCTCCGGGAGCGGCTGTTCAAGCCGCTCGGCCTGACCCACACGGTGACCCTGCCCGAGGAGGCGCTGCTGTTCCGCGCGGCCGTCGGCCACGTCGGTGAGACGGAACCCACGCGGGCGCCGGTGTGGACCCTGCCGCGCTCGGCCGGGCCGGCCGGACTCGTCACCTCGACGGTGGCCGACGTTCTCGCGTTCGCCCGCCTGCACCTGAGCGGCGGCCTAGCCGCCGACGGAACCCGGTTGCTCAGCAAGGAGTCCGTTGCGGAGATGGCGACCATGCAGGCGGACCTGCCCGACAAGTTCAGCCTCGGCGACTCGTGGGGGCTGGGCTGGATCCGGTTCGACTTCTCGGGTCACCGCGTCATCGGCCACGACGGCAACACCGTCGGCCAGGCCGCGTTCCTGCGTATCCTGCCCGAACAGGGGTTGGCGGTGACCCTGCTGACCAACGGGAGCACTGCCCGCGATCTCTACGAGGACCTGTTCCGGGAGATCTTCGCCGAGGTCGCCGACGTGGCGCTGCCCCGGCCGCTGACCCCGCCCGAGACGCCCGTCGAGGCCGACATCACGCCGTGGCTCGGGACCTACGAACGCGCGTCGGTCCGGCTCGACGTGCTCGACGGACCGGTGCTGCGGATGACGGCGACCGGCCAACTCGCGGAGATCCTGGGTGGCGAGCCCATGGAGCTGCCGATGACCGCCGTCGGGCCGGACCTGTTCGTGGTGCGGCGACCGGAGACCGGGACCTGGACGCCGGTCACGTTCTACACGCTGCCCGGCGGGGCCAAGTACCTTCACCACGGCGTGCGGGCAACGCCGAAGGTGAGCTGATCCCGTTGACCCGCATGGAAACCGTGTCGGACGCGACGGCGTGCGCCGTCAGGGCCGCCAAAGCGTCCGATGTGGACATTCGCGAACTGGCCGACATCGCTGATCTGGCCGGCATCGTCGACCTCTAAGAGCGGATCTGGCGGCCGACCGCGAGCTCCCCGGTGAGCATCGAACTGCTGCGCGCGTTGAGCAAAGCCGGCAACTACGTGGCCGCGGCCTTCGACGGCTCCGAGCTCGTCGGCGCATGCTTTGGCTTCTTCACCGCACCCCACACCGGTGCGCTGCACAGTCACGTGGCAGCCGCGTCCCCGACGACAGTCGGCCGACATGTCGGGTACGCCCTGAAACTCCACCAGCGGGCCTGGACGCTGCGGCATGGCGTGGGGATGATCGAGTGGACCTTCGACCCGCTCATCGCCCGCAACGCCTACTTCAACATCGGCAAACTCGGCGGCCGCCCCGCCGAGTACCTGCCCAACTTCTACGGCGGCATGACCGACGGCATCAATGCCGGCGACGACAGCGACCGGTTGCTGCTGCGCTGGAATCTCGACGCACCCGAGGTCGCCGCCGCCTGCGCCGGGGTGCCACAGGTGGCTGACATCCGTGCGCTGCCGGAGGCACTGGGCCGCAGTGACAACGGTCCGGTAGAAGGAAAGTCCAGCGGGGAGCTGGTGCTCGTCGCGGTGCCGACCGACGTGGAACGGCTGCGGGTAACGGATCCGGGCCAGGCCCGGCAGTGGCGAAAAGCGGTGCGTGAGGTGCTGGGTGGCCTGCTCGCCGACGGGGCACAGGTGATCGGTTTCGACCGTGGCGGCTGGTACGTCGTCAGACGATGAGGAGCTGGACAGGATGAAGCTGACCGGGTTCGAACTCCGGCGGATCGAGCTGCCGCTGGTCGCCCCGTTCCGGACGTCGTTCGGGGTGCAGACGGGCCGCCGTGTGCTGCTGGTCCGGGCCGTGACCGCCGACGCCGAGGGCTGGGGCGAGTGCGTCGCGATGGCCGATCCGCTGTACTCCCCGGAGTACGTCGACGCGGCCGAGGACGTCATGAAGCGGTTCCTCGTGCCCGCGCTGGCCGCTGCCGACCGGCTCGACGCGAGTCGGGTCGCCACCGTGCTCGCGCCGTTCAAGGGCCACCGCATGGCCAAGTGCGCGCTGGAAACGGCGCTGCTGGACGCGGAACTGCGCGCGGAGGGACGGCCGCTGGCGCGGGAGCTCGGCGCGGTGCGCGACCGGGTGCCGTGCGGGGTCTCGGTCGGCATCATGGACTCGGTGCCGCAGCTGCTCGACGCCGTCGCGGGCTACCTCGACCAGGGGTACGTGCGGATCAAGCTCAAGATCGAGCCCGGCTGGGACGTCGAGCCGGTGCGCGCGGTGCGGGAGCGCTTCGGCGACGACGTGGCGCTCCAGGTCGACGCGAACACCGCGTACACCCTGGCCGACGCGCGCCAGCTGGCCAAGCTGGACCCGTTCGACCTGCTCCTCATCGAACAGCCCCTCGACGAGGAGGACGTGCTCGGCCACGCCGAACTCGCGCGCCTGGTCGACACCCCGATCTGCCTGGACGAGTCGATCACCTCGGCGGCGACCGCGGCCGCCGCGATCCGCCTGGGCGCCTGCCGGGTCGTGAACGTCAAACCCGGCCGGGTCGGCGGCTACCTGGAAGCCCGCCGTATCCACGACGTCTGCACCGCCGCCGGCATCGCCGTGTGGTGCGGCGGCATGCTCGAAACCGGCATCGGCCGCGCCGCCAACCTCGCGCTCGCTGCCCTGCCCGGTTTCACCCTGCCTGGCGACACCTCGGCCTCGGACCGCTACTTCCACACCGACATCACCGAACCGTTCGTGCTCGCCGGCGGGCACATCGAGGTGCCGTCCGGGCCGGGGCTCGGCGTGGAACCGCTGGCCGACCGGCTCGACGCCGTCACGACCACCACCGAGTGGATCGCGTGCTAGCCGGGGAGCTCGACTTTCGCCTTCCCACAGCGGGTGCTTTAGTGCAGCCATGACCGGGGGAACGCGGGCCAGCCTCAGGCGCGTCGTCGACGACCTGGGCACCACCCTGCTCGAACTCGTGCACGGCGACGTCCACCACGGCGACGACGGTCCGGCGATCGGTGGCGTCGTGATCCACGACCCGGTGGACGAGGAGCTGCTGCCCCTGCACGCGCTCGTGCTCGGGGTCGGTCTGTCCGAGCCGGCGGAGATCGCCGCACTGGTCCGGGAACTGGGGGAGCAGAAGGCCGCCGGACTCGTCGTCCGCGCGCCAGTGCCTGACGACGCCGACCTACGCGCGGCGGCCGTTGACACCGGCGTGGCGGTGTTCGGCCTGACCAGGGGTGCGTCCTGGAGCCAGCTGGCCGCGATGCTGCGCTCCCTGCTGGCCGAGGACGACATCGGGGTGACTGAGCCGGAAACGCTCGGCGGGTTGCCCGCCGGCGACCTGTTCGCCCTGGCCAACGCCATCGCCGCGCTGATCGACGCCCCGGTCACCATTGAGGACCGCAGCTCCCGGGTGCTCGCCTTCTCCGGCCGCCAGGACGAGGCCGACGCCAGCCGGGTCGAGACGGTGCTCGGCCGCCAGGTGCCGGAGCGCTACTTCCGGATGCTCACCGAGCGCGGCTTCTTCGGCGAGCTCTACCGCAGCCACCGGCCGGTCACCATGGACCCCCTCCTCGGTGACGGGGTCTCGTTGATGCGTGTGGCGATCGCCGTGCGCGCGGGCGACGAGATCCTGGGCTCGATCTGGGCCGCGGTGCACGAGCCGCTGAACGCGGAGCGCACCGAGGCGCTGTGCGACGCGGCGAAACTCGTTGCGCTGCACCTGTTGCGGGCCCGTGCCGGTTCCGACGTGAGTCGCCGGCTGCGCGCCGAACTGCTGGCCACCGCGCTCGAAGGCGGCGCCGGCGCGAGTCAGGCCCTCGACCGGCTCGGCCTCGCCGACCGGCCGGTGGTCGTGCTCGCGCTGACCGTTCCCGAGACGCCGGGCACGGCGGCCAGCGAGCTGGTCAACGCCCGCGAACGCCTCGGCGACGCGCTGGCCATGCACCTCACCGGCGTGCAGCCGCGGGCGGCCTGCGCGTTGGTGGGTGACATCGTCTACGGCCTGATCCCGCTCACCCGCCCCGATGCCGACGCCGAGGAACGCGTGACGCGCATCGCGACCGAGTTCCTGGACCGTGTCGGGGAGCGGCTGCCCGCGGCCGTCGCTGTCGGCCCGGTCGCCCAGGACGCGGGCGGTCTCGCCCGCAGCCGAGTGGTGGTCGACCGCATCGTCCGGGTCCTCCGCGAGCGGCGTGGCCGCCCGCGGGTCGCTCGGCTCGCCGATGTCCATGTCGAGACGCTCATGCTGGAACTGCGGGACATCGTCGTCGCCCGCGGCGACCAGCCCACCGGCGCGGTGGCCCGGCTGATCGCCTACGACGCCAAGAACAACGGCAACCTCGTCGAGACGCTACGTGCCTACCTCGACGAGCTCGGCGACGTCGCCGCCGCCTCCGCGCGGGTTTACGTGCACCCCAACACCTTTCGCTACCGACTGCGCCGTCTCGCCGAGGTCGGCCAGGTCGACCTGGGCGATCCGGAAGCCCGCTTCGCGTTGATGGTGCAGCTGCGTGTTGTCGTCGGCCCGCCGCTGCACCGTAAATCCACAATGGAGGGACAACAACCTTGACGCTCATCGCCATCGAGGAGCACTGGATCCTGCCGGAGCTGGCCTCCGCGCTCAAGGCGGTGCCCCGGCCGGACGAGAGCCTGGTGCTCAACGACTTCGGTGACGCCCGGCAGCGGTTGGAAGACCTCGACGAGGGCCGGCTCGCGGCGATGGACGCCCAGGGCATCGACCTCTCGATCCTCGCCCTGACGCCGCCCGGCACCCATCCGCTGCCGCCCGACGAAGCCGTGCGGCTCAGCCGTGCCGCCAATGACGTCGCCGCCGAGGCGGTCAGCCGGCATCCGACCCGGTTCCGGGCGCTGTCGACGTTGCCGATGTCGTCCCCGGAGCACGTGGTCGATGAGCTCACCCGGGCCGCGAGCCTGGGTCACGTCGGCACCATGGTCTACGGCCGGGTCGGTGACCGCTTCCTCGACGACCCGGTGTACGACGACTTCTTCGCCGCCGCGGCCGAACTCGGCCAGCCGGTGTTCATCCACCCCCAGCTCCCGTCGGAGGCGCTGCGCGACGCCTCGTACCGGGGCTTCGGCGAGTTGACCGACCTGGCGCTGGCCACCTTCGGCTGGGGCTGGCACCTCGACACCGCCCTCGCCGCGCTGCGGCTCATCCTGCGCGGCACCTTCGACCGCCATCCGGCGTTGCGGGTCGTGCTCGGCCACTGGGGCGAGATGCTGCTGTTCTGGCTGGACCGCGCCGACAGCCTGGCCCGTGTCGCCGGCCGGGAGCGATCGGTGTCGGACTACATCCGGTCCAACTTCTTCATCACCAGCTCCGGCATGCTCAATCCGGTGCTGCTGCGGCACACCCTGTCGGTGACCACCGTGGACCGGTTGATCTTCTCCACCGACTACCCGTTCCAGCAGCCGACCCGCGAGGAGATCACCACGTTCCTCGACGCGTTCGACTCCGACGAGGACCGGCGCAAGTTCAGCTCCGGCAACGCGGCCGCACTGTACGGCCTCGACCGGTAGTCGACGCGTATTGCCAGGTCAGGTGGTGCTCGGCTATAAATGGAAGCGCTCTCACACCCTGCTGAAGCAACGGAGCTTCGATGAGTGCGACCTTTCGGAAGTCGAGCCGTCTGCTGCTCGTAATGGCGGCGGCCTGCCTGGCCCTGTCGTTGGCGGCAGCGCCCGCACAGGCCAGTTCCTGGGGATCACCGCAGAACGTCACCTCGTGGAACGTGATCAACGGGAGGTGGACGGCCAACAACGAGCTGGAGACGTACACGCCCAACAACGTCTGGTACGACGGCTCCACCCTGATGATCAAGACGTACAACGCCGGCGGCGGTGTGTACTACTCCGGCCGCGTGGAGTCGACCGCCCTCTACGGCTACGGGACCTACAGCTTCACCGCGAACATGCCCAACGGCCAAGGGCTTTTGCCTGCGGTGTGGGCGGCCTACCTGAACCCGTGGCTGCCCGAGATGGACGGCGCGGAGATCGTCGGGTCGAATCCCAACACCGTGTACCAGACCTTCCACGACGCCAACAACAACCAGACCCAGTTCTCGGCCGGCAACGGCGGCGGCTGGACCAACAGCTTCCACACGTACTCGTTCACCTGGTGGCCCGACCACATCGACTTCTGGGTGGACGGCAACTTCCAGGGCACCAAGTGGTACACGACCGCGGCCGGGGTCGGCATGCACTTCATCGTCGACACGGCCGTCGGCGGCGACTGGCCGGGGAATCCGGACGCCTCGACCTGGGCCACCGCCGACGGCGCTCGCTATCTCAAGGTCTCCTCGATCACCTACACGCCGTACTACCCGTGATTGCGGTGCAGGACTCCCGCAGCCGGTCGACCAGCTCGGCGAGCTCACCGGTGGTGGAAGCGCTTCCGTACAGGTAGAAGTCGGGACGGACGATCACGGCGAGGCGGCCCAGTTCCCGCATGAGCGGCGGGTAGCCCGCGTCGGCATCGGTGTGGCAGCCGGCGCGGGGCTCGGTCGCCAATGGCACGACGGCGGCGCCGATGCGGTCGAGGAAGTCCCGCTGAGCCGGGGTGAACACGTCCTCGGCCAGCACGCCGTCGGTGATGATCTGGAAGACGTTCCCGGTGAGGTCGTCGAGCGGCCGGGTCAGTCCGCCGCTGTCCACGCGGCACTGCGGCATGAGATGGCCAACGCCCGGTAGGGGAGTGCCGTCGGCGTCGCAGTGCAGCACGCCGGGCCCCAAGACCGGAGGCGGCATGTCGGGCAGCACCCGTGCCGGATCCGCGCCGCCCGCGACCATCCGCTCGTCGCGCTGCCGGGCCTGCTCCGGGTCCAGCACGCAGATGATCCGCCCGAGCTCGATGGACATGCCGATGGCGTGACGCACGTGCGCGGCCCGTTCGCTGGTGTAGGTGTCGAGCAGGGCCGGGTCGGCGACGCCACGCAGCACCAGATCCAGCTTCCAGGACAGGTTCATCGCGTCCCGTAGGCCGGAGCACATGCCCTGGCCGGCGAACGGCGGCATCTGGTGCGCCGCGTCGCCGGCCAGCAGCAGCCGTCCCTGACGCCAGTTGTCGGCCCAGCGGGCCTGGAAGGTGTAGACCGTGTGCCGCTCGATGGTGGTGTTCGCGGCATGCCGTCCCCAGGGTTCGAGCAGCCGCCAGGCGGTCTCCGCCGTGTTGAGGTCATTGACGGTTTCACCGGGCAGGCGCATGAACTCCCAGCGCCGCCGGCCCGGGCCGGCGGAGACGATGGTCGTGGGCCGGGCGGGGTCGCACAGCTGCCAGTTCATCGGCCGCCACTCGCGCTCCTCCTGCGGGACGGTGTCGATGATCAGCCAGTCGAAGAAGAACCCGAGATCGGACATCTCCGTGGCCAGGTGCTCGCGCACGAAGCTGTTCGCGCCGTCGGCCCCGATCACCCACCGCGCTTGGTATTCGTGGTCCCGCATCGTGGGGCCTGCGGCCACCAGTCGCACGTGCTCACCCTCGTCGACCAGCTCGACGAGCTCGTGGCCGCGCCGGACGTCCACTGTCGGCTGCGCTTCGACGGCCTCGGCAAGCACCCGTTCGAGTTCGGGCTGGGAGAAGAAGTTGGCGGTCGGCCAGCCGCTGGGGCCGTCGCCGCTCCAGTCGATGCGGACCAGCGGCTCGCCGGCGGCGTTGCGCCACTCGTAGAAGTCCGGCACCGGGTCGGTGATGGCGGCGATCTGCTCGGCGACGCCGGCAGCCTGGAAGATCCGGCCGATCTCGTGGTCGAAGTGCACCGCGCGGGGACGGTCGTAGGGCTGCGGCCAGCGGTCCAGGACGAGCACGTCGTGCCCGCGCCGGCCGAGCAGCAGCGACAGCACCTGCCCCACCGGGCCGAATCCGACGATGGCGACGTCATAGGTCTTGCTCGGCATCGAACACTCCCCGGCGGTCACTCGGTCCGGCCGGTTCCTGTCTACGCCGCCATATTCGATCTGTCAACGAACTTTCGAATCAAGCCGACTTGCTCGTAACATGCGGATCGGGTGGCATCACCCGATGCCACCCGATCCGTGTCGACTACGGGGTCAGGAGTTCCAAACCTGGAGCTCCGACAGCTGGCCGGCGGGCCAGCCGGTGTTGGCCGTGATGTTCGCCCGGACGTACCGCGCGGAGGCGGCCGGGAAGGTGATGGTCACCGTGTTGTTGGAAGCGGGATCGAAGGTGTAGCTCGCCGAGCTCAGAAGAGTGGTGAAGTTGCTGCCGTCGGTGCTGCCCTGAAGGGACAGCGTCTGGCTGCGGGAGCCCCACGACGCCGGCAGTTGCAGGACGACACGGCCGACGCTGTTGGCGGAACCGAGATCGACCTGAACCCATTGCGGCAGCGCGTTGTTGGCGCTCTCCCAGTACGTGCTCTGGTCGCCGTCGGTCACGTTGGCGGACGCGTAGTTCTGGGTGTGGCTGGACTCGCTGGTCGGCTTGCCCGAGGCCAGGTTCGTGTTGCCACCACCAGCGCCGGTGCCGGTGAGCGCCACGGTCGTAGGAGTGTTGCTGGAGATGGTGAGGGTGCCGGCGCGGGTGCCCGACGCGGTCGGGGTGAAGGTGACGCTGACCGTGCACGAGCCGCCGGCCGCGACCGAGCTCCCGCACGTGTTGGACTGCGCGAAGTCCCCGGACGTGGTGATCCCGGAGATGGCCGCCGCGGCGGAACCGGTGTTCGAGACCGTAACGCTCTGAGCGTTACTGGTGGTGTTGACCGCCTGGCTGGCGAAAGTCAGCGACGCGGGCGCGACCGACAACGTGGTCCCGGTGTTGCCGCTGCCGCTGGGGAAGACCTCGAAGTCCGACAGCTGCCCAGCCGGCCAGCCGGTGTTGGCGGTGATGTTCACCCGCACGTACCGCGCGGTGGCGGCCGGGAAGGTGATGGTCGCCGTGTTGTTGTTAGCGGTCGGGTCGAAGGTGTAGCCGGCCGAGCCGACGATCGTGGTGAAGTTCGAGCCGTCGGTCGAGCCCTGTACGGACAGCGTCTGCGTGCGGGCGCCCCATGCCGTCGAGGGCGGCAGCTTGAGGACCACCTTGCCGACGCCGTAGTTCTGGCCGAGGTCCACCTGGGCCCACTGCGGGAACGAGCCGTTCGCGCTCTCCCAGTACGTCGACGCGTCCGCGTCGGTCAGGTTGGCCGGCACGAACGAGCCGTTGCTCGAACTCGCCGACGCCGGCCGGCCGGCGGCGATGTTCGTGCTGCTGTCGATACCGGAGCCGGACAACCCGACACTGGTGGGACTGTTGTTGGCGTTGCTGGTGATCGTGACCGCGCCGGTGCGTGCGCCGCCAGTGGTCGGCTTGAACGACACCGTCACGGCACAGGTCCCGTTGACCGCGATCGTGCCGCAGTTGTTGGTCTGGCTGAAGTCTCCGGTCACCGAGACCCCGGAGACGGTCGCCGCCGTGGTGCCGGTGTTGGTCACCGTCACGGTTTGCGAGGGGGCCGTGGATCCGACGACCGTGCCGGCGAACGAAAGGTTTGCGGGGCTTGCGCTCAGCACCGGTCCGGGCGCGGTGCCCGTGCCCGACAGACCGACGGTGTTGGTGACGCCGCCGGCATTGACGGTCAAGGTCCCGGCCCGGCTGCCGGTCGCCGTCGGTTTGAAGGTCACGCTGACCGTGCACGACCCGTTTGCCGGGATCGACGAGCCACAGGTGTTGGTCTGCGCGAAATCACCGTTGATGGAGATGGACGAGACCGAGGCAGCGGCATTGGTCGGGTTGGCGACCATCACCGTCTGCGCGGCACTGGTCGCGCCGGTCGCCACCGCCCCGAAGTTCAGCGCGCTCGGCGCGGTCGTGACGCCCGTGGGCGGGTACGGCGGGTAGACCGGGGTCGGGTTGTCGCCGGCGCACTGCGTCGGGGTGAAGCCGGAGTTGCCGCCGTTGTCGGTGATCGTGAAGTTGCCGCCCTCGCAGCTGTAGCTCGGCGGGTTCTGCGCGATGCCGGTGGCCACCACGTTGGTCGCCGACATGGAGCCGCCGGTCTGCTCCTGGAAGGCGAAGGTGCCGGCGCCGGCGATGGTCACGTTGTTGAGGTTGACGCCGCTGACCGTGCCCTCGACCCACTGGATCGCCTCGTACGGGCTCTGCTCGATCAGCGCGTTGGTCACGTTGATCGGGCCGGTGATCGCGCCCTGGCTGCCGTCGAACCACAGCGAGCCCACCCCGAACTGCCAGTTCGGGTCCAGGCTGCCGTTGCGGATCAGGGTGTTGTTGGAGATCGTCGTCGTGCCGACCGGCGTCGAGGTGAAGCGCTGGCCGACGTGGATGCCGCCGCCCTGGGTGATGCCGCTGTCCTGCACCAGGTTGCCGCTCACCGTGTTGTCGTGGCCGCCGTAGATCGCGATGCCGTTGGCCAGGATCTGCAACTGCACGGTGTTGTTGGAGATCGTGTCGTTGGCGTCCGCACCGATGCTGGAGTCGGCCCAGGTGGCGATGCCGTCGTCGCCGGTGTTGCGCAGATCGCTGTTGGTCACCGTGGAGTTGGTGACGCCGCCGTGGAAGTTGATGCCGTCGGCCGTGGTGTCGCGGATGCGCATGCCGGTGAACGTCAGGCCGGTCATCGGACCGTCCATCCACGCGCCGACCTTCATGTGGTCGATCCACAGGTTGCTGACGCCTGAGTTGCTCATCGCGCCGCCGATGCCGTTGACCTGGCAGCTGTCGCAGCGCTCCTGGACGTTGCCGAAGATCGCGAAGTCCCGCAGGTGCACGCCGGTGCTCGGGGACGGCGCGGAGTTGCCGTAGAAGCCCGGCGCGGTGCCGGTGACCGTCGAGTACCACATGCCCGCGCCCGCCACGGTGACGTTGTTGACCGCGATGTGGCCCGGGACGTTGTAGGTGCCCGGCGGGATCCACACCGTGCCGCCGGAGCCCGCGGCGCTGATCGCCGCGTTGAACGCCGCGGTGGCGTCCGTGCCGCCGGTCGGGTCGGCGCCCTGGCTGGTCACCGACACGGAGCCGGCCGGCTGCGGCAGCGCCGCCCCGACCTGCTCGAAGTCGGCGAAGTCGATCGTGTAGGACGACGCCGTGTCCCCGCTGTCCACCTGGAGCGTGAAGGTGGTGCCGGCCGGGTAGGTCGTGGTGAACAGCCGATGGGCCTCGTCGTAGAAGTGGTGCGGGTTGCTGCCCGGCGTGTTGGTGAACGGGTAGCTGCCGTAGAACCAGCTGTAGGCGTTGGTGAGCGTGAAGTCGCTCTGCTTGGCGCCGTTGACGTACAGCGACAGCGGCGCGGTGTAGACCGAGCCACTGCCGGTGTCCGGGATGCTGTAGCGGAAGTCGATGGAGTTGGTGGCCACCGGCGTGGTGAAGGTGACGTACTTGCCGGTGCCCTGGAGCGTCACCGCCTTGCGGAAGGACGCCTCGTCGGCCAGTTGGCCCTGGGTGTAGCTGGGGCCGATCACGGTGCCGTTGGTGGCGGAGTTCTCCGCCTGCACCTCGACGTAGGGCAGGGTGGCGCCGCTGCCGCCGGTGGCGGTCGCGGCGGCTGCGGACGGTGCGGTCACCGCGACGGCGCCGGCGGCGACCAGGGCCGCGCCCGTCGCCAGAACCATTGTGCGTCGCAGATCTCCGATGAGTCTGACCATGGTGCGCTCACTCTCGGCAGGGATGGCTGGACAACGACGTCGACAGCTCGACCTGAGCGGCTGGTGCGGCGGAGCAGAAGCAGGGGCAGGTGTCCAGGACCGTAATCCCGTCGACATGATCGCGCAATATCTCGATCATTCACACGTAAATACTTACATGTGAATGCAAGAACCGGCCTGGACCTGCGGACGGCGGGGTGGCTGCGGCTCAACGAGTGAACTGCCGCGAGCGGCCGCCGGCAGCGACGTCCGCCGCCTTACCATGCAGCCGCCGCGCTGCGATCGACGCTGGTGAGGGGAACGGAGGCGGCGGTGACCCAACGTGCGCCGAGAAGCTTCCTGGTGCTGCTGGCCGTGGGTCTCGTGGTGTCCTTCTCCCTCGGCATGTACCTGGAGGGGTGGCAGCTGCGCTGGCTGCAGGACCACCCGATCAGCGTGAACCTGATCTCCGGCGTGATCGCGTTCTGCAGCGGCTTCCTGACCCTGGCCATCGGCTACAACTGGCTGGTGGACGCGGACTGGATCAAGAGGCGCGCCCGCCAGACGATGGCGCAGTGGCATCCGCTGGCGCAGGACGTGGCCAGTGCCTATGCCGCGTACGCGAACCACTCCTCGGCCATCACGCTGGCCAACGTGAACTGGGCGCCGATCGATCCCGGGCACGACGCCGTCAGCTTCGCCGGGCAGCGGCAAGCGGCCGAGCGGTTCAGGAACGCCGGCTTGGCGGCCAAGGACCCTGTGCTCCGGTTCATCGAAGTCCACGCGGAATCAGGAAGTCGGGCAACGGCGGTAGCGGCGCAGTTCTTCGACGCGTTGGAACGGGATGAGGACACGGAGTCGGCGCACCGCGCGTGGGACCGGTTGGTGACGGCCGTCGAGGCAGATGTGCGACGTCGACACCGTCGCGAGCGGGCGAGCGACCCCGACCGGTGAACGCCGGTATCAGGGGTGCACGGCGCTGACCTGCGGTGATGGATCTTGGGGTGCTCGCGCAGGGGGTCGATTTGGAAGCGTGTTGGATCGGCTGCTAATGTTCTCCACGTACCGCAGGGCAGGACGGAAACGGACGCCAGCGGGTCACCGACAAAGCCACTGAGAAAGTCTGGTAGAGTCAGTGACGCCCGGGACGAACCCCAGGAAATCGGCGAGAACAAGCCGATTTGACAGGGAGAATCCGGACCGGATAAGCTTCAAACACAAGCGAGAGAAACACCAAAGCCCCCGAACGCGGCTTGAATGAGCCTAGTGACGGTGTGCGTGTGTTCTTTGAGAACTCAACAGCGTACTGTAATAGCCAGTAACAATGAATAACCCCTTAGTGGGTTCCTTTGAGATGGTTACTGAACTGGATGCAGAGTTGAATCTCTGTGGCCAAGTTTGTACTAGTCTCGATCAACACAATCCTTATTGGAGAGTTTGATCCTGGCTCAGGACGAACGCTGGCGGCGTGCTTAACACATGCAAGTCGAGCGGTAAGGCCCTTCGGGGTACACGAGCGGCGAACGGGTGAGTAACACGTGGGCAACCTGCCCTGCACTCTGGGATAAGCCCGGGAAACTGGGTCTAATACCGGATATGACCTCTGATCGCATGATCGGTGGTGGAAAGTTCCGGCGGTGCAGGATGGGCCCGCGGCCTATCAGCTTGTTGGTGGGGTAGTGGCCTACCAAGGCGACGACGGGTAGCCGGCCTGAGAGGGCGACCGGCCACACTGGGACTGAGACACGGCCCAGACTCCTACGGGAGGCAGCAGTGGGGAATATTGCGCAATGGGCGAAAGCCTGACGCAGCGACGCCGCGTGAGGGATGACGGCCTTCGGGTTGTAAACCTCTTTCAGCAGGGACGAAGCGCGAGTGACGGTACCTGCAGAAGAAGCACCGGCTAACTACGTGCCAGCAGCCGCGGTAATACGTAGGGTGCGAGCGTTGTCCGGAATTATTGGGCGTAAAGAGCTCGTAGGCGGTTTGTCGCGTCGACTGTGAAAACCTACAGCTTAACTGTGGGCTTGCAGTCGATACGGGCAGACTTGAGTTCGGTAGGGGAGACTGGAATTCCTGGTGTAGCGGTGAAATGCGCAGATATCAGGAGGAACACCGGTGGCGAAGGCGGGTCTCTGGGCCGATACTGACGCTGAGGAGCGAAAGCGTGGGGAGCGAACAGGATTAGATACCCTGGTAGTCCACGCCGTAAACGGTGGGAACTAGGTGTGGGGGGCTTCCACGTCCTCCGTGCCGTAGCTAACGCATTAAGTTCCCCGCCTGGGGAGTACGGCCGCAAGGCTAAAACTCAAAGGAATTGACGGGGGCCCGCACAAGCGGCGGAGCATGTGGATTAATTCGATGCAACGCGAAGAACCTTACCTGGGCTTGACATGCACTGGAAACCAGTAGAGATATTGGCCCCCTTGTGGCCGGTGTACAGGTGGTGCATGGCTGTCGTCAGCTCGTGTCGTGAGATGTTGGGTTAAGTCCCGCAACGAGCGCAACCCTCGTTCCATGTTGCCAGCGCGTAATGGCGGGGACTCATGGGAGACTGCCGGGGTCAACTCGGAGGAAGGTGGGGATGACGTCAAGTCATCATGCCCCTTATGTCCAGGGCTTCACACATGCTACAATGGCCGGTACAAAGGGCTGCTAAGCCGTGAGGTGGAGCGAATCCCATAAAGCCGGTCTCAGTTCGGATCGGGGTCTGCAACTCGACCCCGTGAAGTCGGAGTCGCTAGTAATCGCAGATCAGCAACGCTGCGGTGAATACGTTCCCGGGCCTTGTACACACCGCCCGTCACGTCACGAAAGTCGGTAACACCCGAAGCCCGTGGCCCAACCCGTGAGGGAGGGAGCGGTCGAAGGTGGGACTGGCGATTGGGACGAAGTCGTAACAAGGTAGCCGTACCGGAAGGTGCGGCTGGATCACCTCCTTTCTAAGGAGCACCCAACGCTTGGTTCGTCTCGGACCTTGCGGAGGACCACCAACCAGAGCGAACGTCTTTGGGGTGGTTGCTCATAGATGTGGATGCTGGCTAGACGCAGGGTGCTGGGATTGTCCCGCACTGCTAGTACTGCCCCTCGGGGCGTGGAACGTGGTCGCGGTGAGGGTTCTGGTCCTGTCAGTACGCTGTTGGGTCCTGAGGGAACACGCGTTTGTGGTGTTGCTTCAAACCACAGGGTTCGACCTGAGTGCAAACCGGCCACCAGCATGGTGGAGCAAGGTGCCTCGCGAATAGGTTGGGCTTCCTGGTTGTTCTTTGAGAACTACACAGTGGATGCGAGCATCTTTGTGGTCAAGTTGTGAAGAGCACACGGTGGATGTCTTGGCACCAGGAGCCGATGAAGGACGTAGGAGGCTGCGAAAAGCCTCGGGGAGCTGCCAACCGAGCTGTGATCCGAGGGTGTCCGAATGGGGAAACCCGGCCTCAGTCATGTGGGGTCACCCGCGCCTGAATATATAGGGCGTGTGGAGGGAACGTGGGGAAGTGAAACATCTCAGTACCCACAGGAAGAGAAAACAACCGTGATTCCGTGAGTAGTGGCGAGCGAAAGCGGATGAGGCTAAACCATGGACGTGTGATACCTGGCAGGGGTTGCGTTTGTGGGGTCGTGGGACGTTGCTTGCTTATGCTGCCATGTAAGCGCAGAGTCAGAAAACAGTGTGTTAGTGGAATGGGTTTGGGAAACCCAACCGTAGAGGGTGATAGTCCCGTACGCGAAAACATGCTGTCTCTGTTGTGATGTTCCCAAGTAGCAGCGAGCTCGTGGAATTTGCTGTGAATCTGGCGGGACCACCCGCTAAGCCTAAATACTCCCTGGTGACCGATAGCGGACTAGTACCGTGAGGGAAAGATGAAAAGTACCCCGGGAGGGGAGTGAAAGAGTACCTGAAACCGTGTGCTTACAATCCGTCAGAGCCTCCTTTGCAGGGGTGATGGCGTGCCTTTTGAAGAATGAGCCTGCGAGTTAGTGGTACGTGGCGAGGTTAACCTGTGTGGGGTAGCCGTAGCGAAAGCGAGTCCGAATAGGGCGTTTTAGTCGCGTGCTCTAGACCCGAAGCGGGGTGATCTAGCCATGGCCAGGGTGAAGCGCGGGTAAGACCGTGTGGAGGCCCGAACCCACCAGGGTTGAAAACCTGGGGGATGAGCTGTGGTTAGGGGTGAAAGGCCAATCAAACTCCGTGATAGCTGGTTCTCCCCGAAATGCATTTAGGTGCAGCGTCGTGTGTTTCGTGGTGGGGGTAGAGCACTGGATGGTCTAGGGGGCCTACAAGCTTACCGAAATCAACCAAACTCCGAATACCATTACGTGAGAGCGCGGCAGTGAGACTGCGGGCGATAAGGTTCGTAGTCGAGAGGGAAACAGCCCAGAACACCAGCTAAGGCCCCAAAGTGTGTGCTAAGTGGGAAAGGATGTGGGGTCGCCCAGACAACCAGGAGGTTGGCTTAGAAGCAGCCACCCTTTAAAGAGTGCGTAATAGCTCACTGGTCAAGTGGTCCTGCGCCGACAATGTAGCGGGGCTTAAGCACACCGCCGAAGCTGTGTCATTCGCACATGTGACCGGCTCCAGTTTGCTGGAGTCCAGTTGTGTGGATGGGTAGGGGAGCGTCGTGTGGGGGATGAAGCGGCAGGGGAACCTAGCCGTGGACACTACACGAGTGAGAATGCAGGCATGAGTAGCGAATGACGAGTGAGAAACTCGTCCGCCGGATGACCAAGGGTTCCTGGGCCAGGCTAATCCGCCCAGGGTAAGTCGGGACCTAAGGCGAGGCCGACAGGCGTAGTCGATGGACAACGGGTTGATATTCCCGTACCCGTGTAAACGCGTCCATGGTGAGGCTAGTGATGCTAACCGCCCGCGAAAGATGGAGCCTTCGGGCGAAGTCTGGAGTGCGCGGGATCCGATCTAGTAGTAGTCAAGCGATGGGGTGACGCAGGAAGGTAGCTCCGCCAGTCAGTGGTAATACTGGTGTAAGCGTGTAGGCTGTCAGGGTAGGCAAATCCGTCCTGACGTGTAGGCTGAGACGTGATGCGTAGCCGATTGAGGCGAAGTAGAGTGATCCTATGCTGTCGAGAAAAGCCTCTAGCGAGTGTTTATGCGGCCCGTACCCCAAACCGACACAGGTGGTCAGGTAGAGAATACCGAGGCGTTCGGGTGAACTGTGGTTAAGGAACTCGGCAAAATGCCCCCGTAACTTCGGGAGAAGGGGGGCCGAGGGACTTGAAGCCCCTTGCGGGCTAGGGTTTTTCGGCCGCAGAGAGCAGCGAGAAGCGACTGTTTACTAAAAACACAGGTCCATGCGAAGTCGTAAGACGATGTATATGGACTGACGCCTGCCCGGTGCTGGAACGTTAAGGGGACCGGTTAGTCCTTTGGGGCGAAGCTGAGAACTTAAGCGCCAGTAAACGGCGGTGGTAACTATAACCATCCTAAGGTAGCGAAATTCCTTGTCGGGTAAGTTCCGACCTGCACGAATGGCGTAACGACTTCTCGACTGTCTCAACCACAGGCCCGGTGAAATTGCATTACGAGTAAAGATGCTCGTTTCGCGCGGCAGGACGGAAAGACCCCGGGACCTTTACTATAGCTTGGTATTGGTGCTCGGTTCGGCTTGTGTAGGATAGGTGGGAGACTGTGAAGCTGGCACGCCAGTGCTGGTGGAGTCGTCGTTGAAATACCACTCTGGTCGTTCTGGGTGTCTAACCTCGGACCGTGATCCGGTTCAGGGACAGTGCCTGGTGGGTAGTTTAACTGGGGCGGTTGCCTCCCAAAGGGTAACGGAGGCGCTCAAAGGTTCCCTCAGCCTGGTTGGCAATCAGGTGTTGAGTGCAAGTGCACAAGGGGGCTTGACTGTGAGACTGACGGGTCGAGCAGGGACGAAAGTCGGAACTAGTGATCCGGCCATGGCTTGTGGAAGCGTGGTCGCTCAACGGATAAAAGGTACCCCGGGGATAACAGGCTGATCTTGCCCAAGAGTCCATATCGACGGCATGGTTTGGCACCTCGATGTCGGCTCGTCGCATCCTGGGGCTGGAGTAGGTCCCAAGGGTTGGGCTGTTCGCCCATTAAAGCGGTACGCGAGCTGGGTTTAGAACGTCGTGAGACAGTTCGGTCCCTATCCGCCGTGCGCGTTGGAGATTTGAGGAAGGCTGTCCCTAGTACGAGAGGACCGGGATGGACGGACCTCTGGTGTGCCAGTTGTCCCGCCAGGGGCATGGCTGGTTGGCTACGTTCGGAAAAGATAACCGCTGAAAGCATCTAAGCGGGAAGCTTGTTCCAAGATGAGATCTCCTGCCTCCTTTGAGAGGGTAAGGCCTCCTATAGACGATGGGGTTGATAGGCCAGAGATGGAAGCCCTGTAAGGGGTGGAGTTGACTGGTACTAATAGGCCGAGGGCTTGTCTACAAAGACGCTTCGCATCCACTGTGTGGTTCTGAAGGAACCGACCGGCATGACCGGGAGACCCGTAGGGGTTTCTGGGTTGTGTGTGGTGGTTTTCTTCATAGTGTTTCGGTGGTGTTAGCGGAGGGGAAACGCCCGGTCCCATTCCGAACCCGGAAGCTAAGCCCTCCAGCGCCGATGGTACTGCACTCGTGAGGGTGTGGGAGAGTAGGACGCCGCCGAAATTTACTTGGGCGTCCCCTGTTCGCGGAAAACGCGAACAGGGGACGTCATTTCGTGTTTGTATGTGGGGGGCGACCCCCACACCCCCGACCTGGGGGCTTCGCCCCCAGACCCCCAACATGGGTTGGGGGATTTTTTGCGTTCAAGGGGAAATTGGGCCAAGTCGCCAGGCAGACCGTGAGCTGGTGCCGCACGAGCCTGTCGGCTCTCGGCCACCTTCCGGGCGTGCTGTTCGGGGGATCGGCGACTCTGATGTCGGAGGATCTGCACAAGTGGCCTCCTCGATGGCGTGATCTCTGCTCGCAGGGCCGCGAAATGCGGTGTTTCGGCGGTTGGCCCGTAGAACTGGCGGGGCGGAGAGCGTCGAGTCGAAGTGGGAGAAGACGATGGCTGATCACGGTGCCGACCTGCTGATCCGGGCCGCGGCGGTGCACACGCTGGTGCCGGGCCAGGCCCCGCAGCGGGCGGTGGCGGTGCGGGGTGACCGCATCGTGGCGGTGTCGACGGATCCGAAGGGCCTGGACGAGTTGGTGTCCAAGCGGACCGAGATCGTGGACGAGCCCGAGGCCACGGTGCTGCCGTCGTTCGACGACACCCACACTCACCTGATCTTCGCCGGTCTGAGCGCGCACGACGTCCCGGTGCACGAGGCCACGACGATTCCCGAGTTCCTGGAGCTGATCCGACAGCGGGCGGCCATGACGCCCGAGGGCGAGTGGATTCGCACGACCACCAACTGGCAGGAGTTCAACCTGGCGGAGCGGCGCATGCCGACCGCCGCCGAGCTGGACCGGGCCACCGACCGCCACCCGGTGCTGGTCAAGCGCGGCGGCCACAACGATGTCGTCAACAACTACGCGCTGCGGCTGGCGGGCGTCACCGAGGACACGCCGATTCCGGCCGGCGGCGTGATCGGCCGTGACGAGCGGGGGCGGCTCAACGGCCGCCTGATCGACAGCGCCATGGGTCTGGTGGAGCGGCTGGTGCCCAGGGCGGACCAGGGGCAGCGGGTGGACGGCTTGCGCCTGGCCAGCAGCCAGTACGCCGCAACGGGAATCGGCATGGTTCGCGACTGCGCCGTCTCCCTCGACGACTACGCCGTGCTGAGCGCCGCGCGCGAGAACAATGCGCTCAGCACCCGGGTTCGAGCGCTGATCGGTGCGTTTGGCTTGCACGGCAAGGAGTTGACGGACCTGCTCGACGCCATGGAGGACTTCCGCTACCGCTCCGATCCGTGGTTGCAGGTCTGGGGCGTGAAGTTCGGCCTCGACGGCGGCCTGGAGGCCGGTGCCACCGAGGAGCCGTACGCCTGCGACCACGCCTTCTCCGGCACGCTGATCTGGGAGCCCGAGGCGCTGGTGGAGGCCGTGACGGCGGTGGTCCGCCGCGGCTGGCGGGTCGGCACGCACGCCTACGGCGACCGGGCCGTCCGCGTTCTACTGGACGTGTACGAGCAGGTCCTGGCCGACAACCTGGGGCTGCCGGCGAACAGCCTCGTCATGGAACACGGCGGCCTGGCCAGCCCCAAGCAGCAGACGCGGGCGGTCGCGCTGGGCATCCCGGTCACCATCCAGC
The DNA here is from genome assembly GCF_018263855.1 of Kutzneria sp. CA-103260. GTDB lineage: Bacteria > Actinomycetota > Actinomycetes > Mycobacteriales > Pseudonocardiaceae > Kutzneria. The sequence continues at coordinate 1,950,020 of NZ_CP073318.1, forward strand.
AGCCGCTGCTACACGACACCGCTGAGGTGGAGCGGGAGTACTGGGGTCCGGAGCGGGTCGCCGCCCTGTTCCCGGCCCGCGGCTGGATTGACCACGGTGCAATGGTTTCCGCTGGTTCCGACTTTCCGGTGGGGCAGTTCGGCGCCATGCGGTCGGTGTGGGGCATGACGACCCGGCAGACCGTCATCGGCGTGCAGGGGCCTGAGCACGCCATCACGTTCGACGAGGCCGTCGCCCTGCACACCACGCAGGCGGCCCGGCTGGTCGGCGAGGAGCACCTGCGCGGCACGCTCACGCCGGGCCGCCTCGCCGATCTCACCGTCTGGGACCAGGATCCCGCCAAGTGTCCGGGCGATGTCCTGCGCGACCTGAATCCGGTGCGCACCATCGTGGGCGGCCGGCTCGTGCGGTAGACCGGTGCGCGGTCATGCCCGGCCGGCGAAGAGCTGCCCGGGCGTGCGGCGACGCCATTCCCGTGGTGACACGCCGTTGCCGCGCCGGAACACCCGCGCGAAGTAGCCCGGGTCGGGCATGCCGACGCGGCGGGCGATCTCACTGACCGGCAGGTCCGTGTCGGTCAACAGGCGGCGGGCCTGGACCATGCGTTGCTCGGTGATCCAGTCCACCACGGTGCGTCCGGTGCGCTGCCGCACCAGCGTGGTCAGATACCCCGGCGTCACGCCGACACTCCTGGCCACGTCGCGCAGCGACAACGGCTCGGCCAACCGCTGCTGGATGACGTCGAACACCTCGGCCAGCAGTGTCTGGTTGCTACGACGCAGGTCGCCCACGACATCGGTGGCCAGCCGCGCGACGTCGACCAGCAGCAGCGTCAGGTGGGCGAGCACGGCCTGCCGGTGGCCCTCGGCGCGGGCGGCCAGCTCGGTCTCGATCGCGGCGATCGTCGCCGACCACATCGGCCGCCGCTCCGGTGGCACGCGCAGCCGCAGCAGGCCGTCGGGAATTCCGTGCAGGAACGGGAAAAGCAGCGGATGAGAAGACCACGGCGTGTCGTCGCCGCCCAGCGCGGCCGGATCGAAGTACACGCCCCGCCCGACGGTGATCGGATCCGCGATGGTCGGGTCGATCGCCGCGCCCGCGGCCAGCACGTACACATCGCCGTCCTTGACCAGCTGCGGCGGGTCACCGGCCTGTTCGACGTAGACCAGCACCGGGAAGTCGTGGATGTGGCGCCGTCCGTGGGCGGGCTGCTCGACGTCCGCGTCGAACCGCATCACCGAGACCGACGGCGTGTCCGGGGCGTTCCGGTAGCGGTAGACCGGCACGCCGGCGCGGTAGCGGACCGGTCCCGTCACCTCCATCATGACCCGAAGATAGTCCTACTTTCGCCAAGTATCGACCACATGTCGGACCATGCCTGGGCTGCACCATGGAGCCCGTGACGAAAAATCATCCCAACACCGAGCCGGACTACCTGCCGGCGGCCGGGCGGGACGCGTTCCTGCCGTTCTACGACCTGTTCACCGGGCTGCTCGGCGCGGCGGCCGTGCACCGAACCCTGATCAGCCAGGCTGCCCTGGCCGACGGGCAACGCGTGCTGGAGATCGGCTGCGGCACCGGGAACCTGTCCGTGCGGCTCAAGCGCGCCAACCCCGCCGTGGAGGTGGTCGGCTCCGACCCGGATCCGCGGGCGCTCGCCATCGCGCAGCGCAAGGCCCGCAACCTCGACGGCATCCGGTTCGAGCGCGGGTACTCGCAGAAGTTGCCCTACGCCGACGGCAGTTTTGACCGAGTGCTGTCCGCGCTGATGCTGCACCACCTGGACCAGGACACCAAAATAGCCACCGCCGGGGAGGTGGCGCGGGTGCTGCGTCCCGGCGGCCGCCTGCACCTGGTCGACTTCACCGGCGAAGCGCATGGGGCACATGGGTTCTTGAGCCGGAACATGATGAAGTCGGGGCACCTGGGCGACAACGCCGGCGATGCCGTCCCCAAGTTGTTCGGCGCGGCCGGCCTCGACTGCGAGAGGGTGGCCACGCGCCGCCATCCCGTCCTGGGCGCGGTCGGCTACTACCGGGCCGTGCGTCCGGTGTGACTACCGCTTGGCCATAACGGTCTGCGCGCTTGGGACGTCAGCGGCGTTGCGGCGATTGAGCACAGCGCCGATGACCGCGAGCACCAGGCCGATCACGCCGAAGGCGACGCCGGCCGCCGCCGGGGCGCGGTAGCCCAGGCCCGCGCCGATCACCACGCTGCCCACGGCTGCACCGAGGCTGTTGGCGATGTTCGTAGCCGACTGGTTCAGCGCCGCGCCCATCAGCTGCGCGCCCGGGGCAACCGCGATCAGCCGCGCCTGCAGGGCGGGGGCCAGGAACAGAGTGGTCGCGCCGACCAGGAAAGCGCCGGTGAACAAGCCGACGGGCCAGGCGGCGGTCAGCCAGACGAACGCGGTCGCGAGGATCATGCCGGTGAAGCCGAGCAGCATGGCGCGCTGCGGGTGGCGGTCGGCGTACCAGCCGCCGAGCACGTTGCCCGCGGTCATGCCCAGGCCGACGGCGACCAGCACCCACGCGACCGCGGTGGCCGGCAGGCCGGTGACCGACGTGGTCATCGGCGCGATGTAGCTGGTCGCGGCGAAGAACCCGGAGAATCCGAGCGCGCCGGTCACGGCTACCAACCACACCTGCGGCCGACGTAGCGCGCGCAACTCGGCGGCCGGCGACCCGCCCGCGGCCGGCGTCTTCGGCGCCGTAGCGGCCACCGCGGCCAGCGCCAGCACGAAAACCGCGGCGATCACCAGATAGGCGACGCGCCAGCCGGCGGTCTGCCCGAGCAAGGTGATCAGCGGCACGCCGGCGACGTTGGCCACGGTGAGTCCACTGAGGACGATGGCGAATCCGCGGCCCTCGGTGCCCGGGCCCATCATTGAGGCGGCCAACAGCCCAGCCGCGCCGAAGTACGCGCCGTGTGGCAGACCGGCGACGAACCTGGCCACCAGCACCAGTTCGAACGTCGGCGCCAGCGCCGAGGCGATGGTGCCGAGCACGAACAGCACCAGCAGACCGATGACCAGGTGGTTGCGCCGCATCCGAGCGGTGACCACGGCGATCAGTGGCGCGCCCACCACGACACCCAGCGCGTAGGCCGTGATCATCCAGCCGGCCCGGGCCACCGCCTGAGACGGCGCGTGGACGTACTCGTCTCCGAGCACGTCCTGCGCGATCTGGGGCAGCAGGCCGGCCGGCACGAATTCAGTCAGACCGATCGCGACCGCGCCGAGCGCCAGCGCGAGCAGGGCCGGCCAGCGGCGCTGGGGCAGGGGTGCGTCCACTCCGGCAACTCTAGCAAGGCGGTTGCGCTGGTCGGCGGTTTAGCGGAGAGTTCTCCGATAATGCGAGCGGTGTCACGTTCCGGTTGGGCGTGCTGTCGATTGACTAAGCGGAGAGCTCTCCGTTAACGTCGTCGGCGAGCACAGCGCGTCTCCTGTGGACACCGAACGGAGTGAACGATCATGGCTGAAGTCCTGGTGACCGGCGGGTCCGGCTATATCGGCAGCTGGTGCGTGCTCGACCTGCTGGCCGCCGGCCACTCGGTGCGCACCACCGTCCGCGACCTCGCGAAGGAGCCCGGGCTGCGCGCGATGCTGGCGCGGGGCGGGGCCGATGGTGAACTTCGAGTGCTGGCGGCCGATCTGCAACACGACGAGGGATGGCGCGAAGCGGTGGACGGGTGCGACTTCGTGCTGCACGTGGCGTCGCCCACGCTCACGAGCGTGCCGCGCAACGATGACGAGATGGTGGTGCCGGCCCGTGACGGTGTGCTGCGCGTGCTGCGGGCCGCGCGCGACACGGGAGTTCGGCGGGTGGTGCTGACCTCGGCGATCGGCGCCGTCGCCTACGGCCACCCTGATCGCTCGACGCCGTTCACGGAGGAGGACTGGACCAACGTGGACGGCGGGATCCCGCCGTACCAGAAGTCCAAGACCCTGGCCGAACGCGCCGCGTGGAACTTCATCGCCACCGAGGGCAACGGGCTGGAGCTGGCCGCGGTCAACCCGGTCGGCGTGCTTGGCCCGGTGCTGGGCGCCGACTACTCGCCGTCGCTCGGGCTGATCAAGCGCATGCTGGACGGCGAAGTGCCGGCCAGCATGAAGTTCGCCTCCGGCTATGTCGACGTGCGCGACGTGGCCGATCTGCACCTGCGCGCCATGACCGACCCGGCCGCGGTGGGGGAGCGGTTCATCGCCCAGTCCGGGCCCAGCCTGTGGATGCGGGACATCGCGAAGGTCCTTCGTGACCGCCTCGGCGAGCGGGCGAGCAAGGTGCCGACGCGCGAGCTGCCGATCTGGGTCGCCCGCACCGTGGGCAAGGTCAATCCCCAGTTGCGGCTCATCCTTCCGCAGCTGGGCAAGAACTTCGACGCCACCTCCGAGAAGGCCCGGCGGGTCCTGGGCTGGCGGCCGCGCCCGATCGAGCAGACCATCGTCGAGACCGCGGAGAGCCTGCTCGCGCTGGGCGCGGCGGCCTGAGCTCGGGTCGTACCATGGTGGGTGTCGCTCCGGACGGCGATGTCGGCTTTCACGGAAGGGGCGCACCCAGATGTCTCAGCGCAGCGACGCGCAGGCCAACCGGGCCCGGATCCTGGAGGTCGCGCGCGATCTGCTGGCCGAGGACGGCGACGCCTCGCTGAACTCGATCGCCAAGGCGGCCGGTGTCGGTCCGGGCACGCTCTACCGGCATTTCCCCAATCGCGAGGCGCTGGTGCTCGCGGTCTACCGGGCCGAGGTGCAACGGCTGGTGGACGCGGCGCCGGAATTGCTGGACAAGGAGCCGCCGCTGGTGGCGCTGCGGCGGTGGTTCGAACGCCTCGCCGCGCAGATCAGGATCAAGCACGGCCTCGGCGACGCGCTCAGCGCCGCCGCGCAGGACGCCGTCACCAACGAGACCTACGGCCCGGTCATCGGGGCGATCGAGCTGATCCTGCGGGCCGGGGAGAAGGACGGCACCATCCGCCCGGACCTCGACCCCGACGACGTGCTGATGATGATGAGCTGCGTGTGGCGGACCCCGCCCGGCCGGGCCGGCCAGAAGCAGGCCAACCGGCTGCTCGATCTCGTCCTGGACAGCGTGCGGGCCTGAGTCACCCCTAGCGGTTGGCGCGGGGGAGGACCAAGGTGAACGTGGCCCCGCGGCCGGGTTCGCTGTCCGCTTCGAGGCGTCCGCCGTACCGGTCGGCGATGTCGTTGACCAGGGCCAGGCCGAGGCCGTAGCGCCGGCGGCCGGAGCGTTGGCCGCCGGAATGGAAGCGGGTGGTCAGCTCGGCGGCCTGGCCGGGGGAGAAACCGGTGCCGGTGTCGCGGACGGCGAGCCGCGCGTGGTGGCCGGCAGCGCGGACGGTGATGGTGACCGTGCCGCCGGGCGGGGTGTGCTCGATGGCGTTGTCCACCAGGGCGGTCAGCGCTCGGTGCAGGGCGGCCGCCGAGGCCTGGGCGATGGCCGGCGTGAGGTCGTGGTCGATGGTGATGCCGTGTTCCTCGGCGTACGAGCGCGAAGCGCCGATGACGTCGGCGACCAGTGGCTCCAGGTCGACTTCGGTTGCCGTGCCGTCACCGTCGGCGGCCAGGAGGAGATCTTCGACGAGTTCGGTGAGGCGGCTGCTGTCCCGCACCACCCCGGCGGCTTCGTCGCGCAGACGTTCGGGTGCGTCGCGCAGGTCGCGGTGGAGGAGTTGGACCCTGGTGTGCAACAAGGTCAGCGGGGTGCGCAGCTCGTGGGAGGCGTCGGCGACGAATTGTCGTTGCAGCCGAAGGGTTCGCTGCAACGGGGTGAGGGCGCGGCGGGCGAGCAGGACGCCGGCGACGGCGGCGAAGGCCAGGCCGATGATCGCGGCGGCGAGCAGGCCGACCAGCAGGCTGTTGCGCTGCGCCTCCCACGGCCGGAGGGCGAGCACCGCCTGGACGGTCTTGCCGTCCGGCGGTTTCGCGGTGTGCACGAGGAAGTGGCCGGCGGCCAGCTCGACGGTGCTGTCCGCGGGCGGGGTCGGACTGTCCAATGCGGACAGATCGGGCAGTCCGGCCGGCATTCCCTTGGTGGCGTGGAGGACACCGTCGGCATCGCGCATGGCCAGCCACATGCCGGCCGGCGGATCGATCACGTCGTCGGCGTTGCTGGCCGCGGCGACCACGAGCATCTGGGCGTTGGCGGACTCCTGCCGCACGGTGATCCACGCCCCGAAGCCGGCCACCGCCAACACGACCACCGCGACCATGCCCGCCGCCTGGAGGCCGAGCCGGCGGGCGGCGCGGCGAACGACGGCTTCGCCGGTCGAGGGCGTCATACCGTGCCCAGCCGGTAGCCCACGCCACGGACCGTGCTGATCGCTTTCCGCCCCAGCTTGCGACGCAGGTAGTACACGTAGGTGTCCACAGTGGTGTCGGTGATCGCGTCGGCGAAGACCAGCTCCAGCAGCTGCGTGCGCGTGAACACGACACCGGGCCGCGAGGCCAGCAGCGTCAGCAGGTCGCATTCCCGCTCGGACAACACCTCCAGTGGCCGGTCACCGCGGAACACCGTGCGCGAGGCGATGTCCAGAGTGGTGTCCGGGCCGATCGGCAGCGCCTCGGCGTGGTGGAGGTGCCGGCGCAGCAACGCCCGCAGCCGGGCCAGCAGCTCGTCGATGTCGAACGGCTTGGGCAGATAGTCCTCTGCGCCGGCGTCCAGGCCGTGCACCCGGTCCCGGGCGGTGCCCAGCGCGGACAGCACCAGAATCGGTGTCGTCACGCCGCGACGGCGCAGCCGCCCGATCAGGTCCAGCCCGTCCACGCCGGGCAGGCCCCGGTCGATGACCATGGCCTGGTAGCGGTTGGTGAGCGCGAGGTGCAGGCCGGTGTGGCCGTTGAGGGCCACGTCCACCTGGTAGCCCTCGGAGACCAGGAGGCGGTCCAGCATCGCCGCCAGCTCGCCGTCGTCCTCGACGAGCAGCACCCGGTTGCCTTCCTCGCTCACGGGGTGATTGTCGCCGCTGGCGGCGGTTCGTGCCGGTGCGGGTGCAGGTCGGCGGTGAGCCATGGCGTGCTGACCGTGAGGATCACCATCGCCGCCACCGCCGCGACGAGCGCCGTCAGCGTGAGCACGACACCCCGGGGCGTGCTGCCCGGCACGGTCGTTCGGCGCAGGATGTGGACCGCCGGCACGAGTCGTCCGAGCACGTGCAGGCCGGTGGCGATCGCCCAGACGATGAACGTGCCCTGGTGCAGGGTGAGCGCGTCGACCCGGTACCCGACGATGGTCAGCAGCGTGGCCCGCGTCGCGTCCGGGCCGATGGCGATCAGCGCCAGTCCGGTGCCCAACACGGCCAGCGTCGACAGCACGACCAGCGGTCCGAGCACCCGCAGCGCCATCGGCGGCGGCCCGGCCTCCCGGTATGCCCCGTGTCCCGTGTAGTAGCGGACGATGCGCCAGCCGGTGCTGGCGGTTTTCGCCAACGCGGGCGGCACCAGCAGCACGCCGATCACGATGTGCCAGCTCAACAGGCCGGTGACGTCGAGCAGGGTGGCCAGTTCGGCCAGGAACAGCGCCAGCAGCAGCGCGCCCAGCCAGGCGGTGAGCCGCGCGTTGCCGGCGGGGCCGCCGCCGACCGCGTCGACCGGGTCGTGGCGGCGGTGGCGGCCCGTCGCTTCCGCGAGCGTCTCGGTGGCCCAGCCCGGCAGGGGCGTCGGCGCGGGTCGGTGGTGTGGCGGCACTCCTGAAGTTTCACGCCCGGATCTTTGTGAATTCTTGGTCCCAGCTGTCGGCGTCGACAGACATGACCTGGTCGGACCCGCTGAACGCGGCGGCCGCTCCGAGAATCCTCCAAGATCGCCTTCTTACCTTCCGTGGGCACGCCGCCGCGCTCCGTGGCCGAGTTCTGGAGGAAATCGATGGGTCCGACAACCATCAACGACTTGCCCGCGCACGTGTTGCTGGTGCACATCGTGGTCGTGTTCGTGCCGCTGGCCGCGATCCTGCTCGTGTGCAGCGCGGTGTGGCCGGCCGCCCGGCGTCGGCTGGGGATCATCACACCGCTGATCGGCCTGGTGGCGCTGGTTTCCGTGCCGCTGACCACCAGTGCCGGGGAGTGGCTGATCCGGCGGGTGCAGCCGGATCCGTTGGTCAGGGCCCATGCCCATCTCGGCGATGGGATGCTGCCGTGGGCCGGCGGGCTATTCCTGGCCACGCTGGTGGTCTGGCTGCTGCACCGGTACCGGGTCCGGCACTCGGAGGCCGAGGCGAGGGCGCGGTGGCTGCCGGTGGCGTCGGTGGTGGTCGCCGTCCTCGCGGTCGTGGTGTCGGTCGGCTCGGTGGTCGAGGTCTACCGGATCGGCGACTCCGGCGCGCAGGCGGCCTGGCACGACAACTTCTCGGCGAACCCGGTGTCCGGCAAGAAGAACTGACCGGCTCAGCCGGCGAAGCGGAGGGTGATCGCCAGTCCGATCAGCGCGACCACCCCGGCCGCCAGCATCGCCGTCCTGGGGTTGCCGAAGTTGAGCGTCCAGCCCAGACCGAAGCGGCGCGGCACCACCAGGGCGCTGTCCTCCCGGTTGACGTAGAACAGGCCGCCCCGCCAGTGCTTGTCGTCGTCACGGTGGGTCAGGCCGGTGTCGCGCTCGCTCCCGTCCCGTTCGCGGTTGTTCCTGGCCAGCACCACGAGGGCCACCACGACGGCGGCCAGGATCGGGACGACGACCACCAGCCGCGCCCACCAGGTGACCGTTCCGGTCCACATCAGCACCGACGAGCCCAGCATGGCCAGGTCGATCATCGCGGCCAGCCCGAGCAGGGTCTTGGCTCCCAGCGCCAGGTACCGGCGGTGCCACCGGGCGGAGCCGACCGGGTGCGCCGGGTCGAGGTCGGGCCGGCTGCGGAAGGCGGCCACGGTGATGGCGGTGAGCAGCGCGGTCACACCGATCTGCACGAACACCAGCGCGAACGCGGCGCCGATCGACTTGGCGGCCAGCCGGTCGGGGCCGTTCGCGCCGTAGTGCACGGTCAGCGTCTCGGGCATCGACGGGTAGAGGATCACGCCGAGCACCGCCGTGGCCACCGTGATGGCCACCGCCGGCGTGAGCCAGAGCCAGGGGAACCGCGGCGGATCCGTGCGCAGGTCGGTGTCCACCGCGATGCCCTGGCGCAGGCCCTCGTACCAGCCGCCGGCGGCCTTGGCCGCCCGGATCTCGTGGTTGGCCAGGAAGAAGCAGCCGTACCAGGCGCCGAGCAGCACCAGCACCCACAACGGCAGCAGCACCGCTTCACCGGTCACGCCGTAGAGGACGGCCCCGACCGCGACGATGGCGACGCCGCTGACGACCACCCGCCAGCGGTAGACACGGGTCTGCCGGGCCACGACCGGGTCGGCGGCGTGCCGCGCCGGCACCCGGACCCCGAACGGCACGGTCGGGCTGGAGACCGCCGGCAGCACCAGGGCGAGCACGAGCACCAGTGCCGCGAACCCGGAACTCAGAGCGATGGCAACGGTCATGGCGTGTCCTCCGATCGCTTGGCACTGAAGGAATCCACCAGCGACCGACAGATCCCGAGGACCTCGTCGGCCGGCAGTCCCTTGGCGACGGCCTCGGCCAGCAGCGTCCGCGCCTTCGCGGTCCACTCCGTCCGGAACGGCTCCTCCGCGACCGTGGCGGTCACGATCGCGCCGGTGCCGCGGTTGAGCCGGATCAGGCCCTGCTGGCGCAGGAGGTCGTAGGCCTTGTTGACGGTGTGGAAGTTGATCCCGAAGTCGGCGGCGAGCGTCCTGGTCGCCGGCAACGGGCTGCCCTCGGCCAGCACGCCGTCCGCGATGGCCTCCACGATCTGGTCCCGGAGCTGCTGGTAGATCGGCACCTCGCTGGCCAGGTCGACGTTGAGGATCATGGCGTGCACCTCCTCCGTTGCTCTATAAGTTATAGAACAAGCCCAGGTGGGTGGCAAGCCGGAGTGTGGGGCTTGTGGTCGAGGTCCCGCTCCGGGACAGGAGATGATGGTCCCCGTGAATCAGGGTGCGCTGGCCCGTCGGCTCGGCACGGGCGACGCGGTGGTCATCGGCCTGGGCTCGATGATCGGGGCCGGGGTGTTCGCGGCGTTCGGCCCCGCCGCCCGGGCCGCCGGCTCCGGGCTGCTGATCGGCTTGGCCATAGCCGCGGTCATCGCCTACTGCAACGCCACTGCGTCGGCGCAGTTGGCGGCGGCCTATCCGACCTCGGGCGGCACGTACGTCTACGGCCGGGAGCGGCTGGGCGAGTGGTGGGGGTTCACCGCCGGCTGGGGATTCGTGGTCGGCAAGACCGCGTCGTGCGCGGCGATGGCACTGACCTTCGCCTCATACGCGGTACCTGGGCCTTGGTGGGCGCAGCGTGTCGTCGCCGTGGCGGCCGTGGTGGGTCTGGCTGCGCTGAACTACCGCGGCGTCACCAGGACCGCCCAGCTGACCCGGATCCTGGTCGCGTGCAGCCTGCTCGCCCTGGCCGTGGTCGTCGTCGGGATCGCTGTCGGCGGGCATGCCACTCCGGCCAACCTCACCGGTTGGGGCACCGGCGGTGTCTACGGCATCCTCCAGGCCGCCGGCCTGTTGTTCTTCGCCTTCGCCGGCTACGCCCGGATCGCCACGATGGGGGAGGAGGTCCGTGACCCCCGGCGCACGATTCCCCGCGCCATCCCGATCGCCCTGTTCGGGGCGGTCGCCGTCTACCTGGTGGTGGCCGTCGCCGCCCTGCTGGCCGCCGGCCCGGACCGGCTCGCCGCCGCGACCGCGCCGCTGACCATCGCCGTGCAGGCGGCGGGGGCCGGCGGGCTGGACCCGGTCGTGCGCATCGGCGCCGCCCTGGCCTCGCTCGGCGCGCTGCTGGCGCTGATCGCCGGCATCGGCCGCACCAGCCTGGCCATGGCCCGCCAACGGGACCTGCCCAGCTGGCTGGCCGCCGTCCACCCCCGCTTCCAGGTTCCGCACCACGCCGAGATCGCGCTGGCGGTTGTCGTCAGCGTCGTCGTGGCCACCGTCGACCTCCGTGGCGTGATCGGCTTCTCGTCCTTCGGGGTGCTGATCTACTACGCCATCGCCAACGCCTCGGCCTTCACCCAGCCGGCCGACCAGCGCCGCTGGCCCCGCTGGCTCAACGTGCTCGGCGGCGTCGGCTGCCTGGTCCTCGTGGCGACACTGCCCTGGCAGTCGGTGGTCGCCGGGGCAGCGATGTTCGCCGTCGGACTCGCGGGCCGGGCCGTCAGCCGCCCGGCTCCGGCGCCCTGACCCGGCCGGCTACTTCCAGCGGAAGTGCACGAACACCCGGCCGAAGTTGTCGGAGTCCTTCTCCACCCGGTGGTAGAGCGCCTTGATCTCCTTGCGGTCCAGGAACCGCAGCACGTGCTTCTTCAACGCCCCGGACCCCTTGCCGGGGATGATCTCCACCAGCGGCGCCTTCTTCGCGACGGCCTCGTCGATGACGGCGCGCAGCGCCCGGTCGATCTCGCCGCCGCGGTTGTAGATGTCGTGCAGGTCCAGCTTGAGCTTCATACCGGCCATGGTGCTCCTACCACGCGACCGTCGTCACCGACACGATCGGCAGACTGATCCCATGCACGAGTACCGCGTCACCAAGTACGACCCGGACCGCCGCGACGAGCACGGCTCCTATCCCGACGACTGGACCGCCTGCTCCGACATCGGCCGTGAGTTCGGCGGCGTTGTGCTCACCCGCGAGGAATACGGTCGGGTCGAGGACGCCCACCTCGAAGCCGTACGGATCTTCGCGACCGCGGCCGGCATCGACGAGTTCTCCGTGCGAGGTCTTGAACGCCATGGCAAGCCGACGGTGGATCTCCAGGAAGGGCAGCGCCTCAACCTGCCCGAGGCGCTGGACGTCGTTCGGGGCCTGCTGCGCGAAGCCGGCTTCTGGTGCCGGCTGGAGGCTGACGGCGGCTTTGCCCACATCGGCTGGGACTACTACATGTACCTCGGCGCCGCCGTTGATGTCACCGGCGTCGTGCCTGCGGTGGAAGCCCTCGGCCTCTACGTGGAACCAGGCTGGTCTTCGCCGTATCACCCGGATGAGCAGTAGCCGCTGCGGACACCCGGCTGCTCGCCGCGGAATAGTAGACTGAAACTCAGTTATGTGCCGGACCTGTGATGGTTTCCTTGTACCACAAGGTGACCTGGGGGTTGAGCAGCAGCGAGGCGACGCCGACCGCGAACCCGATCTCCACGATGCCGGCCGTCGCCCCGTTGACCAGGTTGAGGATCCCGTTGAGTGCCCCGAGCGCCTCGACCACCAACGCCAGCGTCCGGCCGAACCGCCGCTTGGCGACGAACAGGGCGGCCGTGAGGGCCAGCACGAAGACAAGGATGTTGTCCACGACGGCGAACGAGTTGAAGCCGCCGACCTCCTGGTTGTGGGCCTGGCGTTCGGCGATCGCGGCGAACTGCAGGACGGTCAGCAGGCCTATGCACACGGCCTGGATCCACAGGATGACCCGGGCGGTGCGCAGCGGCCTGGGCAGCGGAACCGGGGTTGGCACGGGCGACTGGGACATGGCGGCTTCCTTCCGGACCGGTGCGGAGCCGGCAGACTAGGGCCGCCGTCCCGGGACCGGTCCCGCATGGCAGCACTAGCCGCTCCGCCGGGGTCCGTCAGTGGTAGATGGACCTGACTTCCTGGTAGGCGGCCAGGGCGTCGGGGCCGAGCTCGCGCCCCAGGCCGCTGTCCTTCAGCCCGCCGAACGGCGCGCCGGGGTCGACCAGGTAGCCGTTGATCCCGATGGTGCCGGTGCGAATTGCCCGTGCCACGGTGAAACCGCGCTCGGGATCGGTTGTCCAGACGCTGCCGCCCAGGCCGTAGCTGCTGTCGTTGGCGATGCGGACCGCGTCGTCGGAGTCGGCGTAGCCGTGCACGGTGAGCACCGGGCCGAAGACCTCCTCCCGGACCACCACGCTGTCCCGGCCAAGACCGGTGAAGATCGTCGGTTCGAGATACCACCCGGTCGTCAGGTCGGCCGGCCGCCGCCCGCCGGTGACGACCGTGCCGCCGTCGGCGCGGCCACGTTCGACGAGGCCTTCGACGCGATCACGGTGCCGGGCGGTGACCAGCGGTCCCAGCTGCGTGCCGGGATCCAGCGGGTCGCCCATGGTCAGCGAGGAGACGAGGTCGGCCAGGAACTCCACGATCTCGTCGTGGCGGCTGTGCGGAACGAGAATGCGGGTGCCGAGGTAACAGGTCTGTCCACTGTGGCCTACCACCGCCCGCGTGAGCCGTTGGCGCAGGCCAGTTTCGGTGAGGTCGACGTCGTCGAGGAAGACGGCGGCCGACTTGCCGCCGAGTTCGAGCGTCACCGGGCGCAGCAGCCGGCCGCAGACCTCGGCGATCGCGCGGCCGGCGGCGGTCGACCCGGTGAACGCGACCTTGTCGACTCCCGGATGAGCCACCAGGTAGCTGCTCACGTCCCGGTCGGCCGGCACGACGTTGAGCACCCCGGGCGGCAGGCCGGCCTCGGCGGCCGCCTCGGCCAGCAGGTTGGCGTCCAGCACGGTTTCCGGCGACGGCTTGAGCACGACGGTGCAGCCGGCGGCCAGCGCGGGCGCGTACTTGAACGAGGCGAGGGTCTGGGGCGCGTTCCACGGCGCGATAGCGGCGACCACGCCGAGCGGTTCGCGCCGCACGGTGGTGGTGCCGCCGCGCATCCCGGATTGTGTGTGCTCAGTGGGTTCGGTCGCCAGCCCGGCGTAGTACCGCAGCAGTCGCACCGGGAGTTCCGCCTCGGCGGCCCTGGACATGGTGATCGGCATGCCGTTCTGGGCACTGACCCGATGCGCCATCTCGGCGCCGCGGTTCTCCAGCGCGGTCGCCAGGCGCAGCAACGCCTCGGCGCGGTCCGCGCCACTCAGACGTGACCAGCCCGCGAAGCCCTGACGGGCTGCGGACACCGCCCGGTCGACGTCCGCCTCGTCGGCCTCGGGCACCGAGCCCAGCTGCCGCTCGGTCGAGGCCGAGTGGACGGTGATGCGCCGGCTGGACCGAGGTGCGACCCAGGCCCCGCCGATGAACAGCGAGGAGTAGTCGATGGTCACGGCGCACTCTCCTTCGAACTGCGGTCGATTGTCATGGCCAGGGAACGGCTTCGGGAGTCCGCGCGTCGACCGGGTCTTTCCGTGACACGGAAACCATCGGTGCGACCCGCGTCACGGCCGGCCCTTTCCGTGACGTGGAAAGCCCCGCTCGACGGTGCGCGCCGGCCCGGCGCACAGTGGTGGCGGAGTTCGAAAACCCAGCTAGGAGAAGCAATCATGTCCCGAATCCTCGTCATCCTGACCGCGGCGCAGCAGTGGTCGCAGAAGGACGGCTCGCAGCGGCCTACCGGGTTCTGGGCCGAAGAAGTCGCCACGCCGCACCGGATCCTGCGCGACGCCGGGGTGGAACTGGTCATCGCCACCCCTGGCGGCCGGCCGGCGTCGCTGGACGAGTTCAGCCTCGCCCCGGAGGTCAACGGCGGCAACCCGGCGAAGGTCGCCGAGATCCGCGCCTACCTGGAGTCCATCCAGACCGAGCTGGACCACCCGCGCTCGCTGTCCGACATCGACCCCGCCGAGTTCGACGGCGTGCTCACGCCCGGCGGGCACGGCCCCATGCAGGATCTTGCCGTCGACCCCGAGGTGGCCCGCATCCTCAGCGCGATGCTGCCCAACGAGCACAAGGTCGTCGCCTCGCTGTGCCACGGCCAAGCCGCGTTCCTCGGCGCCGGCACCGAGGACGGCTGGCTGTTCCGCGGTCGCCGCATGACCGCGTTCATGGACGCCGAGGAGACCCAGACCGGCCTGGCCGCCAACGCGCCGTGGCTGTTGGAGACCCGCCTGCGGGACGCCGGCGCGGTCTACGAGTCCGGTGAGCCGTGGGGCTCGCACGTGGTGGTCGACGGCAACCTGGTGACCGGCCAGAACCCGGCGTCCGCGGACGCCGCCGCCGAGGCGATCCTCAAGGAGCTGGCCGCCCGCGGCTGAGCCCGAACCCGAACGACAGGAGGCGGGCGGATGACTCGCGTGCGCGTCGAATCCGGCGAACTGGCAGGGAAAACCCGGAACGGCGTGACGGCGTTCCTCGGCATCCCTTATGCCGCACCGGTGATCGGCGCGGCGCGATTCCGCCCGCCGGCCCCGCTACCCCGGTGGACCGGCACCCGGGCGGCCAACGAGTTCGGGCCGTCCGCACCGCAACCGGGCGGCATCCGGGCTGAGCTGGTGCTCGGCCCGTCCACGCCCAGCGGCCCGGACTGCTTGGTGCTGAACGTGTGGACGCCGCGGCTCGACCCGTCGGCCGGCCTGCCGGTTCTGGTGTGGCAGCACGGCGGCGGGTGGATCAACGGCTCAGGTAGCGTGCCCGCGCTGCGCGGGGACACGCTTGCCCGGGAGGCCGAGGCGGTCGTGGTCACGGTCAACTACCGCCTGGGACCGTTCGGTTTCGCCACGCACCCGGAATTGACGGGCGAGCACGCCAACCTGGGGCTGCTCGACCAGCGGGCCGCCCTGGACTGGGTGCACCGCAACATCGAGGGCTTCGGCGGCGACCCCGGCCGGCTCACGCTCGGCGGCGACTCGGCCGGGGCGATGAGCGCGGCGATCCAGTCTGTCCTGCCCGGGACGCGGCGGCCGGCCGCGCTGGCGTTGCACGGCGGCGTGCCCAGCTTGCGAGAGCCGGCGGCCGTCGCCGACATCGTCGAACAGTTGGCCGCGCTCATCGGCGTGCCGGTGCGCGGGCTCGCGGAGCTGGACGACGAGGTGCTGATCGCCGGGGCGATGGATCTCGGTCCGCTGTACCCCTTCGGACCGGTGGCCGCGGGCGAACTCGACGGTGGCCTGCCCGACCCGGCTGGCCTGCCGACCTTGCTGGTCACCACCGCCGACGAGGGGACGTTCTACCTGGTCGACGAGCAGTCGCCGCGGGAGTTCACGAAGGTCGAGGCGGAGCGGGTGGCGGCCGGCCTGCTGCCCGGCGACGCCGTGCGGCGGTACGGGATCGCTGCCGCGAACCTACTGGCCGAACGGGCCTGCGACCCGCGCTGGGCGTTGGCGGCCGCGGTGACCACCGCGCTGATGGACGAGCCGGCCGATGCCTGGGCGGCACAGGCTGGACCGGTCTGGCGGTTCCGCTACGTGCGGCCGGCGACGCTGTGGGACGGCTGGCTCGGGGCGACGCACACGCTGGACGTGCCGGTGCTGTTCGGCAACCACCGCCGCCCGGAGCTAGCGCGGTTGTTCGCCAATGACCCCGGCGTGGACGAGGTGTCGGCACGGATGCGCCGCGAATACAAGGACTTCCTGCACCGCTCAGCTCTCGATCGTCCGGTGTGGACAGTCGTGGAACCGTACGTGCACGAGATTTAGCCGACGTTCCTCATGGCCTGGGAGATCGACGCGGCGTACCGGCGCATGACTGGCACAAGTTTGGTCAGTCCATCCACTGTGGACGGAGTGAGCACAGTCAACGCGATCGGGCTCTGCCCGTCACGGACGGCCACCGGGACCGACACCGACGACTGGCCGGCGGTGCTCTCCGAGTGCGTCACCGCGAAGCCCGCTCGGCGGGCGTTCTCCAACTGGGCCAGCACAAGCCGGGGCTGGATCTGCGTGTACGGGGTGCGTCGCTCCAACCGGGTGCGCAGCGCCGCCGACACCGTCGCCGGCTCGGCCCCGGACATCAGCAGCTTGCCGGCGCTGGTGGCGAACAGCGGGATCTCGTCGCCGGCGTGGGCGAGGTAGATGTTCTCGGCCCGGCCGCGCACGGTGTCCAGGCAGATCAGCCGGTCCTGCACCATCGTGCTCACCGCGACCGCGTTGCCGGTGGCGCCGGCCAGGGCCCGGGCGTGGGGGAGGGCCGCCTCGCGCAGCCGGCGCTCCCAGGCCGAGGCCATGCCGAGCCGCCACACCTTCTCGCCGAGCCGGTAGGCGCCGTCCGGGGTGCGCTCCACGCCGCCCCAGGCCGTCAGCTCGCCCAGCAGCCGGTGCGTGGTGGACACGGGCAGCCCCGCGCGGCGGGCCAACTCGCTCAGCGTCAGCTCGCCCAGCTCCTCGCCGAGCAGGTCGAGCAGGCCGAAAACCCGCCCGACATGGGAGTCGGACCGGGGTCGCGTCGAATCGCTCATGAGTTCGCCTTCGGGTCCGACATGGACGGTCGATCCCCATCGTACGAGTTCGGAGGCCGCGTCTCCGTGCCGAGCTCGTCGCCCCGAGCCCGGGGCGGCCACGTCCGCCGCCCCGAACCCGAGAACCGTTCTGCTCCACCAGTCGTCAGTGGGTGGTGAGGTCGAACTCCTCCCACGGGCCGATCGCTGTGCGGTTGGCGATCAGCGCTGCCGCGCCGGCGTTCTCCGCGGTCACGAGGTGCTGGTTGTTGTACGCGCGCAAGCTCACGCTGCCGTCGCCGTTGTGGATCAGGTAGAACGTCTCCCAGGGGCCGGGCCCGCCCCGGTTGGCGATCAGTGGCGCGGATCCGTTGCTCTCCGCGGTGACCCACTGGTTGTCCGAGTGCGCCCGGAGATTGACAGTGCCGTCGGTGTTGGTGAACATGTCGAAGGTCTCCGCCGTGCCGACCGAGGTGGCGTCGGCGATCAGCGACGTGGTGTTGTTCGCCGCGTCGACGTACTTGCCGTTGGCGTGGGCCCGGAAGCTCACCACGGACGTGCTGGTCTTGAACGTGGTGGTGTTGTTGGCGTAGCCGGCCCCCGCGAGGTCGGCCTGCACCGCGTTCTCGGTGGCGTCGGTGGGGAAGCCGGCGGTGACGGCACCTTCGAAGAACTCACCCTTGCCCATCGGGCTGTTGTCGCCGCCGGTGCCCAGCTCGATGGAGGGCTGCACCTTCATCGGGTTGTAGCCGTTGGGCAGGGCGCCGGAGTACGAGGTCGTCAACCCGCCCGACTGGCCGTTGCCGTACTTGAGGGTGAAGTTGGTGGTGCCGTTGTTCTTCTCCCAGGCCGACACGAACATGCCGGTCTCGCTCGGGATGTTCGACGGGTTCACGCCGGTGTTGCTGAAGTACATGCCGTTCTCGAGGTCGCCGCCGACCCAGGGGCCCGGGCCGCTGCAGCCGCCGACCCAGCACGCCGATCCGTAGTAGATCGCGTTCATGGTCGAGTTGCCGTCGTCGGAGTCGTCGGTCTCGGCCGAGCCGAAGTCGAAGCAGCAGGAGCCGCTGGTGAGCATGGACGACGTCATCATGTACATACCCTCGGGCTGGGAGCCGGTGGGCACGTTCCGGACGGCGTTGTTGCGGTATCCGGTGCCGATGTCGTTGACCAGCACCCCGTACGCCGGCTTGCCGCCGACCGTGACGGGCAGGGCCATCGCGTTCGCGCCGATGTCGGCGCCGTTGGGGCCGGGCCCGTGGAGCCCGCCCGAGCAGCCCGAACACGACGAGCCCGGGGAGATGCCCAGGTTGTTGCCGTTGGCGGTCTGGTCGTAGAGCTGGGTGATGGTGCAGGTCGTGCCGGAGCAGAAGGAGACCTGCGGCGCGGAGTTGACCACCCCGCCGGTCGACGCCAGGCCGATGTTCAGCGTGTTGTTGTCCGAGGCGCGCTGAATCTGGTACAGGGGACCGGCATAGGAGGCGAACAACGCGCGCGTGGTGCTGTAAGCCGCCTCGCACGGTGTGCCGCCGGACGCGTAGATGTCGCAGGCCTTCTGTGTCGCCGCGGCCGAAGTCGGGGCCGTCGCGAAGCCGACGACCGGCACGGCGAGCGCGACTGCCAGCAGCAGGGTGGCCAGCAACCGCGTGCGCCGTCGGAGTGTGGGTAGGGCGTGCACGAAACCTCCGTCGTCATTGTCGGGAGTTGCCCGGACAGCGCTTCGTGGTGACAAGGAGCCACGAGCGCCGCCGACGTGGTGCGGCACACATGTTCGACCGGCTTTAGGCCTAAGTCAAGGAAAGTAGCAACAGATGGCACCCGTTTAAGTCAACCTTTGGAGTAAATCTGATCGCTGGACGCGCGTTGGCCGCGATCGAGACCTGTCCTTTAGTGCAAAGGCGGCACAACTAGACGGTCTTACCGAGTTATCGCCGGCCCGGAGACGACGTCGGTGAATCCGTGGACGTCCGCACCGGCAGCGGCGATCCGGCGCCGTGCAGCATCGCGATGATCCGGTCCGCGTAATCGGCCGGCGCGGTCGCGTCCAGGCTGTCCCGCTCGTGGTCGGCGGCCATGGTGATGATCATGATCGTGAGGTGCGCGGCGGCCGAGTTCCACAGCTGGTCCTCGCCGCTGCGCTCCGCGATCGCGTCCTCCAGCAGTAGGCGCTGCTGGTGCCAGAGGTCCCAGAGCCGCGCCCGCGGCCCCGGGGCGTGGTCCAGTTGCGCGCGCAGCCGACGCAGCCGGATCCGGGCGTTCTCGTCGACGTCCAGCACCGTGTGCACGACCACGCCGAGCGAGACCGGGACGTCCTCGTCGTCGGGGCGGGCGCGCAGCAGGTCGGCGAGGCCGCTGGTGTTGCGCGCGATCGGGTCGAGCAGGATGGCGTCCTTGTTCTCGAAGTGCCGGTAGACGGTGGAGATCCCCACCTCGGCCCGCTCGGCCACCTGCTCCAGTGTGGCCGCCTCGTACCCGTTGCGCTCCACCAGCGTGAGCATCGCGTCGTAGATCGCCTCGCGGACCTTCTGCGCCTTCTTCTCCCGGAGTCCCACCCGGTCACCCTAACAGAAGTGGGAAGTCTTCCCACTTGGCAAGACTTGCCATTCGGGATAGGTTCCGACTGCCGTCGTACGAAGGGGTGCGCTTGTACATCAACGATTTCGAGCTGGTCGACACCGAGATCGGACGCTCCGGGGCCGAGCTGCCGGCCGACGGCTGGCTGCCGGCCGTGGTGCCGGGCGGCGTGCACGAGTCGCTGCTGGCCGCCGGGCGGATCGAGCCCCCGTACCAGGACCGCAACGAGCTCGACATCCGCTGGATCGAGGACCGCGACTGGTGGTTCCGGGCCTCGTTCGCGCGCCCGGCCGCGGACGGCCGCGCCCGGCTGGTGTTCCATGGCCTGGACACGGTGGTGGACATCTGGCTGAACGGCGAACCGCTCGGACATCACGAGAACATGTTCCGGCCGGCGGAGTTCGACGTGACGGAGCGGCTGCGTGCGGACAACGAGCTGCTGCTGCGCTTTTCCCCGCCGCTGCACGGTTTGACGGTTCCGCGGTCCGGCGTCGAGCTCCTGTCACGGCTCGCCGCGGTGTTCGCCCAGGGCGACGACGAGCAGGCCGCGGAGCGCCCGTCCGAGAGCAGCGGCATGATGTCGACGCTGCCGATCGCGTCCCAGCGCCGCAAGGCCGCCTTCTCCTGGGGCTGGGACTTCGGGCCACGCGTGCCGTCGATCGGCCTCTGGCGTCCGGTCGAGCTGCGCGTGGCGCGGGCGGCCGTGCTGACCGGGCACCACATCCGTACTCATGCGATCGCCGCGGACGGTTCGGCGACCGTGGGCGTGCTCGTCGAGGTCGACCAGTTCGACACCGACGCTCCGCTCACCGCGCAGGTCACGCTGACCGCGCCGTCCGGTCTGCGCACGACCGTGCGGCTGCCCGTGTCGCAGGGGCGGGCGCACCGCGTGATCACCCTGCCGGCGGCGGAACTGTGGTGGACCCACGACCTCGGCGACCAGGCGCTGTACGACGTGACGATCGTGTTGCTGGACGGGGGAGAAGTCCTGGACCGTGTGACGGATCGGATCGGGTTGCGCACGATTGTGCTGGACCGCGGCCCCGATCCGGCGGGCGGACGGCTGTTTCGCTTCCTGCTCAACGGTGTTCCGGTGTTCGCCCGGGGCGCGTCGTGGCTGCCGGCGGACATGCTGGTCGGATCCGTGGCCGAGGACCGCGTCCGGGCGCTGGTCGGGCTCGCGCGGGACGGCGGCATGAACATGCTGCGGGTCTGGGGCGGCGGCATCTACGAGCAGGATGCCTTCTACCGCGCCTGCGACGAGCAGGGAGTGTTGGTGTGGCAGGACTTTCTCTTCGCCTGCACCGACTATCCGGAGAGCATGCCCGCACTGGCTGACGAAGTCGCGCGGGAGGCGGAGCATCAGGTCAAGCGGCTGCGCAACCACGCGAGCCTGGCGTTGTGGTGCGGCAACAACGAGGTGCAGATGATCCACGGCGCCGCGTATCGGAACTACGATCCCGGCGACTGGGGCTACGACTTCTTCCACCGTGTGCTGCCCGACGCGGTCGCCGAGTTCGACGGCCGGACCCCGTACTGGCCGGGCAGCCCGTGGGGTGAGGACGCCAGCGAGGGTTTCGCGGCCGTCAACGGGGTTCGGGACGGCGACCGCCATGCCTGGGAGGTGTGGCACGGCATCAGCCTCGATCCGAACGCGCCACAGTTCGACAGCCTTGGGGACGCGCGGCACTATCGCCGTTACGCCGACGACAAAGGCAAGTTCATCAGCGAGTTCGGCATCCACGCCGCGCCGGAACTGGCCACCCTGCGCCGGTGCCTGCCGCCGGACCAGCTGCACGTCCACAGTGGATCGTTTGATCACCACAACAAGGACAGCCCGAAGGACAAGCACGACGCCGTGCTGGCGATCGTGACCGGGCTGCCCGAGACGATCGAGCAGTACGTGGACTTCACCATGGTGTCGCAGGCCGAGGGGCTGAAGTTCGGCGTCGAGCACTACCGCCGCCGGCAGCCGCACTGCAACGGCACGCTGGTGTGGCAGTTCAACGACGTCTGGCCCGGCTTCAGCTGGTCGGTCGTGGACCACGACCTGGTGCCGAAGGCCGGCTACCACTACCTGTCCCGGGCGTACGTGCCGGTGCTGGCCAGCTTCCGGCGGGACGGCGACACCCTGGAACTGTGGCTGAGCAACAGCGGCCGCACGGTGGTCACCTCCACCGCGACCGTCGCCATTGCCGGCTTCGACGGCACGGAACACCTTCGCGAGGACGTCACCGCGACCGTGGCGGCCGGCGACTCCCGTCCGGTGTGGACAGTCGGCGGCCTGGAGCTGACAGCGGACCGCTATGCCTGGGTGGACGGCGACTTCCCGTCGAACCGGCTGTTCTTCGCCGAGATCAAGGACATTCCGTTCGGGGAGCCCGAACTCGACGTCGTGGCCACCACAACCGGCCCCGGCCGGGCCTCGCTGGCCATCACCGCCACCGGCTTCGCCTACTTCGTGCACGCGCTCACCCCCGTGCCCGGAGCCCGGTTCCACACCAACTATCTCGACCTGCGCGACGGCGACACCGCCACGATCGAGGTCACCGGCCTGCCGGACGGCTTCGACCCCGCCGCCATCGAGGTCCGGGCCTGGCCGCCCCGCTGAAAGGAGATCCACCACCATGCTCGGACGACTGCTTGCTCCGTTGATGCGCCGCCACATGGCCATGCGCCGCAACCAGTTCGACGTGCTGCCGTTGCCCGAGGGACGGGTGCTGTTCCTCGGCGACAGCATCACCGAGGGCGGGCACTGGAACGAGTGGTTCCCGCACTGTCCGACGGTGAACCGCGGTGTCGGCGGGGACACCGTCGACGGTGTCCGCGGCCGGTTGGCGACCGCGGTCAACCGTCCGGCGGCCATCTCCCTGCTGATCGGCACCAACGATCTCAACGGACAGGGCCGCACGGCCAAGGTGCCCGGCATCGAGGCGCAGTTCGAGGCGTTGGTGCACGAGATCCGCGCACTGGCGCCGGACGCGCCGCTGATCGTCAACGGCGTCATGCCGCGGGGAGCGAAGTGGGCGGGCCGGATTCGTGAGCTCAACGCCCGGTATGCGGCGATCGCCGGCGACGCCTACGTCGACCTCTGGCCGGCCCTCGCCGACGGCGACGCGCTGCGGGCGTCGTACACGGGCGACGGCCTGCACCTCAACGGACATGGCTACCAGGCGTGGGTCGACGTGCTGCGTCCCCGTCTCGAAGCGGTGCTGGGAGACTCGCCCGTGCGGAGCGCGTGAACGACCGGTGTCCGGCGGGGCACGGCGTCACGCCCCGGCAAGCTTCTCCAGCGCCGTGCGGGCCACGTCGGTGAGCTCTTCGTCGGTGAGGTCGCCGGGCTCGCGCACACTCGGGTCGATCGCGTAGTCGTCCAGCGCGTAGAACATCCGGTTCAGCATCTCGGTCAGCGGCGACCTGGTCCGCTCGCGATCGCTGAGCGAACGCAGCCGGGCGGCGAGCCAGCGCCGGGCGAAGTCGGCGGGCAGGATCCGGCCGTCGGCGAGTGACCGCATGAGTTCCAGCTGCTCGGCGACGTTGCTGTCCGGATCCACGTCCGCGGGCCTGGACCAGCTGTGCCGCAGGGGCGGAAACTCGGCGGCGATGTCGATGAGCACCGAGGACCCTGTCCGGCGCGCGTAGCGGGCGAACCGTGCCCGTGCCTCGTCGCTGCCTTCGGGGACGTGCCCGCGCACGAAGTCCGGTGTGCCGCCGACCAGACCGTAGCCCTGGGTCGTGACGAGCACCGCGCCGTCGGGCTCCTCGACGACGGTGTCGGCGGGCTCGATGCCCAGCCGTCGGGTGAGGTCGTCGGCGGCCAACGGAACCACGGCCTCCGCGCCCCACCGCCGGCGGAAGTCGGCCACCTCGTCGTGCACCCTCGAAATCCTTTGTGGACAGTGCGATGCTGGGACGCCGCAACGCGCCCCCTCCCGAGGAGGGGACGCGCCGCTGCGTTGTCGGTCAGTGGAAGGTTAGCGAAGCGGAGTTGACGGTTTCCGTGCTGGGGCACAGGCCGCCGCCACTGCTGAGGTTGGCCGTGAAGGGGCCGCCGGTGTAGGCCCGCCCGGTTCCCTGGCGGGAGTACTTCACGTTGGTCACCTTGTACGAGCAGGTGATGCCGAGCACCGTCCCGTTGACGTCGACCTCGGGCGCGGACACGGTGCCGGCCGAGTCGTCGAAGGTGACCTGAGGGTCGTTGGTCAGGCTGGCCGTGATGCTGCCGCTGCAGCTCGGCTTGACGGTCGTGTGGTCGATGGTCAGGGTGTTGGGCGGCACGTCACTGGTGGTCGCGTTGGTCCAGGAGCAGCTAGAGCCGCTCACGGTGATGTTGCCGTCGACCTGTCCGGTGGCGGCGTAGGCAGGGACCGCCAGGAGCACGCTGCCGGCGACGGCGGCGACACCCACGACCAAGCGGTTCAGTTTCACAGGGTCCTCCTACTGCGCTTCGCGTCTGCGACGGCTCCTCCGCCGCCGTGCACCCGCTAACGCCCGGATGACCACTGGATCCGGTCCCGATTGAACGTGAAGATGATTCACGAAGCAGATGGTCGCACAGTTGAGCCAAGTCTCATATGGATCGTCAAGTGTTAACCACGCCTGAGTGCCCGTTCCCCGTTCCCGGCGGGCCGGTCGGCACGGCTGCGGCCGTAGGGGCGTCGGCCCGGATCTCCAGGCCTTGAGCCGCAGCTGTCCGCCTATGGTCGCGCCGCCATCGCCAGCTCCGAGTACAGCCCTTCGAAGCGATCCAGCGTGCTCGCCATCGTGTGCTGGGCGATGTGCCGGCGGCCGGCGATGCCCATGCGTATGCGCGCGGCCGGATCCTCGATGAGCCGCCGTAGGCGGTCCGCGAGCGCCGCGACATCTCCGGGCGGGTACAGCCAACCGGTCACGCCGTTGGACACCAGGTGCGGCAGGGCCATCGCGTCGGCCGCCACCACCGGCTTGCCGGCCGCCAGCGCGTCCATCGTGGCCAGGCTCTGCAGCTCGGCGACACCGGGCATGCAGAACACGTCGGCCCGCAGGTACGCGTCGACGAGGGCCCGCTCATCGACGTAGCCGTGGAAGGTGACGTCGCCGGCGATTCCCAGTCGGCCGGCGAGCTTCCGTAGCGCCCCGCGACACTTGCCGTCGCCGACGATCTCCACCCGGACGCGGTGGTCGCGCCGGAGCCGGTGCGCGGCGAGCAGCAGTTCGTGGACCCGCTTCTCCTCGTCCAGCCGCCCGACGAAAAGCACATGCGGCGCCAAGTGATCCGGCATCGGGGCACGTTCGGGCCGGGGGAACCGGTCGAGGTCGATCCCGCACGACACGGGGACAGCGGAAGGCACACCGTGCTCGGCGAGCAACTGCACGGCACGAGGAGTCGGGGCGGTGACGATCTGGGCGCGGCGCAACACACGTCGCAAGTCCCACCATCCCAGACGTGATGCCGCTGACCGCAGAGGCCGCGGCAGGCGCAGGTGGCCGTGCAGGTTCTCGGGCATGAAGTGGTTGGTCGCGATCAGCGCAACGCCGGTGCGACGGGCAGCGGCCGCAAGACCCCGCCCGAGCAGGAAGTGGGCCTGGATGTGCGCGACGTCGGGCGCGAGTTCCGCGAGCAGCGCCCGGGCTTGCCTCATCGCGCGGGCCGGGGGAACCACGCGGAACGTCGGATGCGACGTGGCCCAGGATCCCACTCGGTGCACGGTGACCAGGCCGTTCGACTCGACAGTCGAACGGGCGGTCGTCGACGGGCACACCACGTGCACATCGTGGCCACGCTGCGCGAGTCCGGTCGCGAGCCTGGCGGCGAAGTTGGCGGCGCCGTTCACGTCCGGCGGGTACGTGTCCGCCCCGATCACGATTCGCAGTGTGGCCTTTTCGGTTGCCGCGGCGGGAAACGGCGCGTGCGACGCCCCAAGCGGCTCCACTGTGGACGATCCGGCGCTGTCGGTCGTGGCGTCCGCCATCGCGTTCGAGGTCATGCCAGCCAAGCTACTACGTTCGTGTAGTAGCTTGGCTGGGGAAATGATGTCGAGAACCTGTTTATCCGCTGTCGGATGGTCGTGGCGAGCCATCACCGGAGCGTCGAGCGCGCCGCAGGGGTGTCAAGGCGTGTGTTGGACGGCCACCTGTGGATACGGTGTCGCCTGTCCGGCAAGCAGGGGTTCGGGGCGGCCGCTGGTCACCTGCCCGACGAACGCGGCCAGGTAGGCGTTGGTGATGTCGAGCGCGTCATCGCCGTCGATCGTGCCGAGTGCGAGCTGGGATCGGACTGGGGCGGCGATGTAGTAGGCGCCGTAGTCGCTGAAGTTGAAGTGCTCGGCGCCGTTGAGCTGGTAGCACCAAGTCGGTCCGCTGCTCGCGGCCAACAAGGTCCGGGCGGTGTCGAGGCTGGACCGGTCCGCGCCGGCGGTCGGTTGGCAGGTTCCGGTGACGCAGGAGTTCTCGCTGCTGAGGAGCAGCATCGGCTTGCGCAGTCCAGCGTGGACGACCGGGCCGTACTGCGTCCCGTCGAGGTCGGCAGCCCCGGCGCAGTGCTGGTCCGTGCGACAGGCCTCGAGCGCGGCAGCGCCGCCGAAGGAATGCCCGAGGTAGACGACCTTCGTGGCGTCGACATGTCCGGCGAAACGACCGGCGCTGTCCAGCGTGCCGGCCTGCGCCGCCGCGAATCGGTCGTCGGCCGCCCACACCTCGATCAGTCGGTCACCCGCGGCTTGGGCCGGGCTCGCGTGCTCATCGGGCCCGCTGAACGCCGCCGGGTTGCCGGCATCGGTCGCGGACACGGGCTCGCCGCCGAGGACGGTCAGGTTCGCGCTGTAGGTGGGCGTGACGCCGACGACGAGGTACCCGTTGCTGGCCAGGCTTTCCGCCAACGTGGTGTACTGCGGTGCGGCGAACCCCAGGCCGGGTTCGAGGACGGCGACGGGGAATCTGCCGTCGGCGATGGGAGCTTCGGCGAAGGCATGGCCGTGCACGTCGTCGAAGGCGGTCTCGGCCACTCCGGCCGGACCGCCCAGATGGAGGCCCGCCCACGGGCCGGGCGCGTACGCCGCAGGGGCGAGGGCGGGTCCGAGCGCAGCGGGGTACCACACCCAAACGGACAACTGTCGAGGCGTGCCGGGGCGCGGGGCAAGCGGATCGGTGCGGGATCTGTCCGTCCAGTCGGCCGTGACTCGGCCGATCGGATACACGCCGGTGGGAGCGGGCAGTGTGACCGGCTGCGCTGACCTGATGGCGACGTAGGCGACATAACCCCCGATCGCCAGGACGACCACGAGCGCCAGGACGAGCAGGGTGCGCAACCATCGCTTCACGCCCGGATAGTATTCACCGTCCTCGCTGAGGGACCGCTGCCGCGGCACACAGCCTTGAGCCTGTCACCGGGTCACCGCCCCCGGTTGGAGGCGGTGACCGTGGCGGTGTCAGCTGACGGTGAGCGAGGCGTCGTCGATGACGAACGAGGTCTGCTTCTCGTAGTCCTCGCTGCCGGTGAACTTCAGCGTGACGCTCTGGCCGGCATAGGCGGACAGGTCGAACGTGTGCTGGGCGTATCCGGTGTTGTGGTCGAGGTTGGAGTAGGTGTGCAGAGTGGACAGCACCGTGCCGGCGCCGTTCACGACCTGGATGGTCAGCTTGTCGTAGGCCGTGTTCAGGGTTTCCGCCGTGTCGACGTGCAGCCAGAAGCCCAACTGGTAGATGGTGCAGCCGGCGGGCAGGGTGACCGTCTGCGTGAGCGTGTCGGTGTGGGTGGTGCCGTGTCCGTCCAGCCAGGCGTCCCAGGACCCGCTGTGCGGCGGCTCCGAGCTGCTGGTGTTGATCACGCCGGACGTCGTCCACGGCGCTGCGGCGCCGGTCTCGAAGCCGGGGTTGCCGAGCAGTTGCGCCGCCGTGCATCCGCCGGACGAGCCGGAGACGGTCCAGGTGAACGACGTCGAACCCGAAGGCCCGGTGGAGTCGGTCGCGGTGACGGTCACCGAGGAAGTGCCGGCGGTGGTCGGGGTGCCGGAGATCAAGCCGGACGCGGAGTCGATGGACAGGCCGCCGGGCAGGCCGCTGGCGGTGTAGGAGAGCGTGCCGCCGGCGGTGTCGGTGGCGGAGAGCTGCATGCTGGCAGCCGTGCCGACGGTGCCGGTCTGGTTGCCCGGGTTGGCGACGGTGACGGCGCCGGTGCCGCCGGTGGAGCCGAAGTCGGCGTTGAAGGCGGACTCCAGGCCGGCGGCGACACCGCTGTCGCTGATGATCAGGCCGAGTTCCCGGTTGTGGTTCAGGGAGTTGTCGGAGAAGTTCTCCGAGCCCTGGAACACCTTCGCGCCGCTGGCGCCGACGTCGGCCAGGATCGTCTTGGCGTGGATGTAGTACCCGGTCGACGAGGTGTAGGTCTTGACCTGGCCGCCGGCCGCGGTGAGTTGGCTGATCTGGCTGTTGTACGAGCCGTTCTGGTTCTCCAGCACCGCGCGGACCGCCACGCCGCGCTGCGCGTCCGCGACCATGGCGTTGACCAGGGTGGCGTCGCCGAACTCCTCCTGCTCCACGTCGAGCGTGCGCTGGGCGCCCTGGATCAGCGCGAGCAGGTGGCTCTGCGAGTCGGTGGGCGACCAGACCAGGTCGTCGCCGTCGGCCGGGGTGACCGAGGTCTTGGCGAAGTCGGCGTTGAACACCGACTCGACCGCGGCGACGTCATTGGCGTCGGTGTCGAACACGCCGAAGTCGCGGGAGGTGGAATAGTAGGTGGTGTCCAGATTGCCGGTGCTGATGTAGGACTCTGTGCCGTCAACGGTTATCGTCTTCTGGTGGGTGTAGACGTAAGCGGTCGACGAGTAAGTCACCGAGACACCGCCGGCCTGTAACGCGCTGTACGCCGCGCCGTTGACCGAGGTGTGCTGTCCGTCCAGGATCACGCGGACCGTGACGCCGGCCTTGTGCCGGTTCACCAGATCCGTGGTCACGGTGGTGTCGCGTAACTCGTACATCGTGACGTCGATGGACTTCGTGGCCGAGTTGATGAAGTTGTCGATCGCGCTCTCGCCCTGGTCGGGCAGGACCAGCAGGGAATACGTGCCGGCCGCGTGCGCGGCGGCCGGCAGGGCCAGGGAGATCGCCGTCGAGATGATCGCGGCGACCGCGATTCTCCAGCGGCGGGCAGGGGTAGCGGACATGCGGACTCCTCGCGTGGGAACGGCAAAAGTCGGCGCGCCTGATCGTCCCGGACGCATGCGGAGAAGAGAACCCGTGTGACTTTCCCATTGCGGACGAACACAGCAAAGGGGTGGGATACGCCGTCGACAACTGGGTGACGTGGCGGTGAACGACGCCGTCCGCCGTCAGCGCGACGGCGGACGGCCACGGCTACTTGGCGGCCTGGACGAACTTGTCGGTGTAGGTCCTGCTCAGGTCGATCGATTTGCCCTTGACGTCCGGGTTGAACGCCTGCAACACCTTGAGGTCGGTGCCGGGCCCGCTGGGCGGCATGATGCCCGTCGGGTTGTAGATGCCCTTCTCGCTGTCGAAGGCCTTGGCGTAGGCGTCCTTGCCGGAACCGGCGTAGTAGTCGGCCGGCATCTGGTTGGCCACGTCGGCGCCGGTGTGCTGCTGGATCCAGCTCAGCGTCTTGACGTAGGCGTTGACCAGCTTCTGCACGATGTCGGGGTGCTTGTCGACGTAGTCGGTGGTCATGTAGAGCGAAGTCGCCGGGTACTCGCCGCCGAGTTGCTGAGCGGTGCCGGTGGCGGTGCGCATGTCGAGGAGCAGGTACGCCGAGCCGGTCGCCAGCAGCGTGGACACCGTCGGCTCGGTGGTCATCGCGCAGTCGACGTTGCCGTGCTGCATGGCGCCGATCAGGGTGGCGCCGGACTGCACGCCGATGCGGTGGATGCCGGCCGGGTCGACGCCGTTCTTCTGGGCCAGGTACTGGGTGAGGAAGTCGGTGGAGGAGCCGATGTCGGTGATGCCGAGGTTGCGGCCCTTCCAGTCGGCGGGGGAGTGCACCTGGTCCTTGACCTCGTTGCGGCACAGCTCGACCTCGCCGGGCGTGGTGAGCATCGAGACCACCGACTCGACCTGCTGCCCGAGGCCCTGCATGGCGATGGTGTGGTCGTAGAAGCCGCCGACGCCGTCCACCTTGCCGGCGATCATGTTGGTGGTGGCGTCGACGCCGGCGCCCTCGTCCTGCAGCGTGACGTTCAGGCCCTGGTCCTTGTAGTAGCCCAGCCGCTCGGCCAGCATGAACGGCAGGTAGATCTGCTTGTTCAGGCCGCCGACCATGATGGACACCGCCTGACCCGAACCACCGGACGAGCCGCTGCCCGCGGTCGTCGAGGCGTTGTTGGCGCACCCGGTCACCATCAGCGCGGCCGCGGCCGCCAGACCGATCCACATCTTCTTCGACACAGTGATCTCCTTGTACGGCGGGAAAGTGCTCACAGATCGGGGCCGGCCAGCCGGGCCGGGCGCCAGCGCAGCAGGCGATTCTCCAGGCGGGTGATGAGCCACTCGGCGACCAGCGCGACCGCGCCCATGATCACCATGGCCGCCCAGACGCCGTTGGCGTCGAAGGTGCCCTGGGCGTTCTTGATCAGCACGCCCAGACCCGAGTAGCCGCCCAGGAACTCGCCGACGATCGCGCCGATCAGGGCGAAGCCGAAACTGACGTGCAGGCTGGCGATGATCCAGGTGAACGCCGAGGGCAGCACCACCTGGCTGGTCACCTGCCACCGCGAGGCGCCGAGAATGCTGGCGTTGGCCACGAAGTTGCGGTCCACCTCGCGGGTTCCCTGGAAGGCGTTGAAGAACACGCCGAAGAACACCAGCACGATCACCAGCAGGATCTTCGACTCCAGGCCCAACCCGAAGGCCAGCACGAACACCGAGCCCAGCACGATGCGGGGAATCGCGTTGAGCACCTTGATGAACGGCCCGAACACCTCGGACAGGAACCGGATCCGGCCCAGCGCGATGCCGCACACGATGCCCAGCGCGGTGCCGATCACGAACCCGAGCAGCGCCTCCTCCAGCGTCGTCAGGATCTGGTCGCCGAGCGAGCCGATCGCCGTGCCCTGGCTGATCCACGTGCCCAGCCGGTCGAGGATGCCCGACGGCACGCCGTAGAGGATCACGCTGCGCGGACTGCCCTGGACGGTCAGCTGCCAGCCGCCGACGACCGCCAGCAACACCGCGACCTGGGTCAGGTGCACCAGGATCCGGTGCCGGCGGGCGGCCCCGCGATGCCTGGACTCGACCGTCGCGACCTCGGTCCGCGTTTCCTGCGCGGTCGTCACGACGCCCTCCGATCGGCGTCGAGCCGGGTGCTCTGCGAGTAGGCGATGTCCACCTCGGCCCGCAACGCGTCCCAGATCTGGTGGTAGATGTCCAGGAACCGGCGGTCGAACCGGATCTCCTGCACGACCCGCGGCCGGGGCAGATCCACCGGGAACCGGGCCTTGATCGTCGCGGCCGGGCCGGCGGTCAGCACCACCACGGTGTCGGCCAGCGCGATGGCCTCCTCCAGGTCGTGCGTGACGAACACGACCGCCGGGCGGGTCAGGTCCCACAGCGCCAGCAGCTCGTCGGACATCTTGGCCCTGGTCTGCACGTCCAGCGCGGAGAACGGCTCGTCCATCAGGATCACCCGTGGCTCGGTGATCAGGTTCTGCGCCAGCGCGACCCGCTTGCGCATGCCGCCGGACAGCTGGTGCGGGAAGCGGTCCTCGAAGCCGGCCAGCCCGACCCGCCGGATCCAGTCGCGGGCCGACTCCAGCGCGTTCTTCTTCGGCACGCCGCGAAACCGCGGACCGGCGGACACGTTGTCCAGCACGGTTTTCCACGGCAGGATGGCATCGGTCTGGAACATGAAGCCGACCCCCGGCGTGATGCCGTCGACCGGGGCGCCGTGCACGGTCACCGCGCCGGCCGACGGTCGTTCCAGGCCGGACACCAAGGTCAGCGTGGTCGACTTGCCGCACCCCGTCGGCCCGACCACGGCGCAGAACTCGCCCGGCGCGACGGTCAGGTCGAGGTCGCGCAGCGCCGTGTAGGGGGCGCCGCTGTCGGTGGTGAACTGTTTGGTCACCCGCCGTAGCTCGATGGCGGGCTCTGGTTTCTCTGCGCTCACGGTAGGCTTCCCTCTGTCACGGCGGTGGTGGCGGTTTCGGTTGCCGCAGGACGCTAGGCGGGACGAAACGAGCCGGAAATGTTGCGCTCGAAACCCGTCGAGGAGTGCGTTTCAGCGATTTCTGCTCGTTGTGTTCAGTCCCGATTGCCGCAAAACGGACCGACGGCTTGGCGTCGGCGTGACGACGTGATGTCATGCGCCAACGCCCCGACGAGACGTGGCAGATCGGAGTGGCCATGTGGCGAGCCCGTCCGCTGGCGACCCAGATCCTGTTGTGGGTGCTGGCCATCCTGCTGGTGACGATCGCGGCCGGCGCCGCGCTGTACGCCACCTTGACCGGGGACACCCTGGACGACCAGTACAAGCAGCGCGCGCTGGACATCGCCGCCACCGTCGCGCAGTTGCCGGAGATCCCGGATGCCTTGGCGCACAACGATCCCGGACGCCGCATCCAGGCGCTGGCCGAGCAGGTGCGGAAGAACACCAGCGCCAGCTACGTCGTGGTGACCGACCGGGACGGCGTGCGCTACTCCCATCCGACACCGTCGCTGATCGGCCAGCGCATCGAGGAACCCGTGGTCGCACTGGACGGCAACGGTCACGTCGGCGTCGACAACGGCAGCCTCGGCCGCTCGGCCAACGGCCGCGTGCCGCTGTGTGCCGCCGACGGCACGATCGTCGGCCAGGTCTCCGTGGGCATTCTCGAGGAGCAGGTCACCACCCGGTTGCACGCCCAGATCGGCGAGATCGTGCTCTACTCGCTGCTGGCGCTGGCTATCGGAGTCGTGGCGTCGTGGCTGCTGGCCCGCGCGCTCAAGCGCGTGACCTTCGGGTTGGAACTGGCCGAGATCGCCACGCTGCTGCAGGAACGCGAGGCGATGCTGCACGGCATCCGGGAAGGCGTCGTCGGCATCGACGACCGAGGCTGCGTCAGCGTGATCAACGACGAGGCGCGCCGGCTGACCGGCATCCGCAGCGCCGGCGCCGGCCGCCCGGTCGCGGACCTGCTCCCGCCCGGGCGGCTGCGGAACCTGCTGGTGGACGGCCCGCTGGGGCGGGACGAGGTCGTGCTCACCGACGAATTCCTGTTGGTGGTGAACAGGATGCCGGTGCTGCTCGCCGGGCGGCCGGCCGGGCACGTCGTGACCCTGCGCGACCGCACCGAGTTGGAAGGGCTGATGCGGGAACTGCACGCGCTGACCGGCCTCACCAACGCCCTGCGGGCCCAGGAACACGAGTTCACCAACCGCCTGCACGTGCTGTCGGGGCTGCTCGGGCTGGGGGAGGCCGACGAGGCGGCGCGCTACCTGGCCGAGGTCGCCGGTGGCGCGGCCGCGCAGGCCGGCGACATCCAGGTGCGGATCGCGCCGGCCGAGCTCGCCGCACTCCTGGTGGCGAAGGTGACCACGGCCGCCGAGTCGGGCGTGCGGCTGGTCATCGACCCGGAGTCGGAGCTGGACCGCGGGTACGCGGAGGCCGAGCCGCTGCTGACGGTGCTCGGCAACCTCATCGACAACGCGGTCGACGCGGCGGCCGGTGGCTCGCAGCCCCGCGAGGTCACGGTGCGGATCTCCGACATCGACGACGTCGCGCACCTGGTCGTCACCGACACCGGGCCGGGCATTTCCCGCACGGAGCTGGCGAAGATCTTCCTCGACGGCTACTCGACCAAGTCCACACGGGACGGTATACGCCGCGGGCTGGGACTGGCCTTGGTCCGCCGGCTCGTGGTGCGCGCGGGTGGCTCGATCGAGGTGGCCCCCGGGCCCGGCGCCCGGTTCGACATCACGCTTCCGTTGCGCACGGCCGAACTGGAGGTGACGAGATGATCAGAACACTGGTCGTCGACGACGACTACCGGGTGGCCCGCATCCACGCCGCCAGCGTCGAGCGCGTCCCCGGCTTCGCCTGCGTCGGCGAGGCGCACAGCGTCGTCGAGGCCAGACAGGCGGTTCTCGACTCCGCACCCGACTTGCTGCTGCTCGACTTCTACCTGCCCGACGGCGACGGCCTTTCCCTGCTGCGGGACCTCAACGCCGCCGACGGCGCCACCCCGGACTGCATCGTGATCACCGCCGCCCGGGACCTGGCCACTGTGCGCTCCGCCATGCAGATGGGCGCGATCTACTACCTCGTCAAGCCGTTCGGGCTGCCGCAGCTGCGCCACCAGCTCGACGCGTACCGGCTGTGGCGGGTGCAGGCCAGCGGCGCCGGCGAGGCCGATCAGGCCACTGTGGACGCTCTCTACACGTTGCTGCGCGGCGCATCCACGCCACCGCCCACCGTCGGCATGATGCCGCCGACCATGCGCAAGATCCTGGACGCGGTCCGGGTTTCCGGCGAGCCCGTCGGCGCCTGCGCCCTCGCTGACCGCCTCGGCGTGAGCCGTCCGACCGCCCAGCGATACCTGAGCGAGCTCCACCGCCGTGGCGCCGTTCAACTCCACCTGGAATACGGTCGCGCCGGCCGTCCGGTGCACCGCTACGCCATCAGCTGAGCGTCCGTCCTGCTGTTTGGCGTCCAGCCACGCGGTCGACCACCTAAGATGAGCGATCGTGTCGTCGCATGTGCCCAGGAGCCCTCGTCCCCATTTCATCGTCTGCGGCGACAATCCGCTCGCCCAGCGTCTGGTCGAGGAGTTGACCGTGCGGCTGGGGGAGGAGGTCGTGGTCATCCTCCCGTCTGCGCAGCGCGGTCGGGGCAAGCGGATCGCGGCCATGCCCGGCGTCCGGGTCGTGGAGTCCGAGGAGGTGTCCGACGAGGCGTTCGAGGCGGCCGGGCTGGCCGGCGCCCGTGCGCTGGCCCTGGTCGACCAGGACGACCTGGGCAACATCCACGCCGCGTTGCGGGCCGGCGAGACCCGGCCGGACATCCGGCTGGTGATCCGGATGTTCAACACGGGGCTGGGCAACGAGATCCGCACGCTGTTCGCGGACTGCGCGATGCTGTCGGACTCGCGGATGGCCGCCCCCTGGTTCGTGGCGGCCGCGCTGGGGGAGCTGGCGCCCAGCCATGTGCGGCTGCCTGGCCGGACGCTGTACGTCGCCCGTCGCGACGAGGTGGCCCCGGCCGCGGTGATCTGCGGGATCGCCGACACCGAGCACGGCGGCCAGGCGCGGCTGCTGCCGCCGGAGGAAGGCGCGGCGGACCTCGTGCTGGCGGTGGCCGACCCCGCCGCCACCGATCCGTTGCAGCGGCACCGCCGGTGGCGCAACCCGGTGACCAGGCTGCTGGACTGGATTCGGACGATCAACCGCCCACTGGTGATCGCCTTCGTCGTCACGGCCTGCCTGTTGGTGGTCAGCACCATCCTGTTCGCCACCGTCGGCGGCAACAACCTGTCGGACGCGCTGTACCTGACGGTCCTGGACGCGGCCGGTGCGGCCCAGCCCGACATCACGTTGGCCGGTCCCAACAAAATCATTCAGGTGTTGGACACGCTGTTGGGGATCGTGCTGATCCCGGTGATCACCGCGGCCGTGGTCGGCGGCGTGGTCACCGCGCAGCTGTCGGACCGCCTCGGCACCAGGCGGGCGCCGATTCGCGACCACATGGTGGTGGTCGGCCTGGGCAACATCGGCTCCCGGGTGGTCGGCCAGCTGCGGGATCTGGGCATGCCGGTGGTGTGCGTGGAGCGCGACGCGACCGCGCCCGGGGTCGCGCTGGCCCGCCGGCTCGGCGCGTCGGTGATCCTGGGCGACGCCGCGCGGGAGGACACGCTGCGTTCGGCCTCGGTCGGCACGGCCCAGGCCCTGTTGGCCGTGACCAGCGATGACGTGACCAACCTCCAGGTCGCCCTGCACAGTCGCCGGCTGCGGTCCGAACTGCGGACCGTGCTGCGGCTGTTCGACGGGGACCTGGCCGAGCGGGTCCAGCGCACGTTCGGCATCGGCGGCTCCCGCAGCGTGTCCTCGCTCGTGGCCCCGGTGTTCGCCGCCACCATGCTGGAACGGCAGGTGATCGACACCATCGTCGTGGGCCGGCGGGTGCTGCTGATCGCCGAGATCCCGCTGGCAGCCGGGGCCGAGCTGATCGGCCAGCGGCTGGGCGAGGTCAACGAGTTCGGCGAGGCCCGGGTGCTGGCGCTACGGGGGCCGGACACGTCGTTGCTGGACTGGCAGCCGGACCTGGACCACGTGCTGGTCGAGGGTGATCGGGTGCTGGTCGTGACCACCCGCACCGGCATGGGCAACGTGTTCAGCAGCAGCAGCATGCCGGCCGTCTCCGGCTAGTCAGGCCGCCCATCGCGACGTAGGTGAGCTTTCCTCGGCGATTTCCGAATTTCGCGGTTCAGCGGGTTTGCGGCGCAGTGTCCGAGCGATCCCGATGGCGACGGTCACCGCCGTCGTGCCGGCGGCCAGCGGGAAGTTGTCGATCACGGGCGTGCCGGCGGCGAGCACGCGTGCCGGCAGGGAGTCGTGTGCCGGCAGCCAGAGCAGCACCACCGGCAGAACCACACCGACGAGGATGAGCGGCGGCTGGAACATCGGCCCGAACATGTGACTGCGCCGCGCCACGCAGACCGCGGCGACGCAACCGATTCCGAAGGATGTCTGGCAGATTTCGCCGATGCTGTGGTTGATTCGCATGTCGACCACCGTGCCGACGGCGCTGATGCTAACGGTCAACAGGATCGCGGCCCACCACGGCCAGCCGCGGTCGGATGTCGACGCCGTTGCGGCGGGTTGGCCCGAATCGGTCGGTTTGTGTGCCCGCATCCGGCACCTCCCGTGTCGTCTCCCGCACTCGGCCGGCAACTCTAGCGGTGTGGTGGAAGCCCAGTGTCCGGAAGGGACGAGCGTGTGTGCAACCATTCCCCGCCGCAGTGCGTATAACCCGCGGCGCAGTGGGTTCGACCGGGCATGGAGGGTGTGCATGGGGCGCGAGCAGAGGCCGCGGTGGCCGGTGATCGTCCGTCGCACCGCGCTGGGCGTGGTGTCGGTGCTGGTGCTGTCGGTGACCGGCTACGCCTGGACGTTCTACCGCGACTTCAGCACCGGTCTGACCACCTCGTCCGCGCTCAATGGCGACGAGCCGAAGTCGAAGGATGGCGCCACCAACATCCTGATCATGGGCCTGGACAGCCGGCTGGACCAGAACGGCAACCCGCTGCCCAAGGCGATCTACGACCAGTTGCACGCCGGGGACGACAGCAACGGCGGTTACAACACCAATGTGATGATGGTGCTGCATGTCCCGAATGACGGCAGCAAGGCGACCTTGATCTCCATTCCCCGGGACGACTACGCCACCCTGGTCGGCGCGCCGGACGGGATCGCGAAGGAGAAGATCAAGCAGGGCTACGGTCTGGCCAAGGACGCCAAGGAGAAGCAGCTCGCCGCGCAGGGCGTCAGCGACCGGGCCACCCTGGAGCAGCAGGGCCGCGAGGCCGGGCGCAAGCAGACCGTGGACGACGCGCGAGCGTTCCTCGGCGGCATCCCGATCGACCACTTCGTCGAGGTCACCCTGGTCGGGTTCTACGACCTGGCGCAGGCGCTCGGATCGATCACGGTGTGCCTGCAGGGCCCGACCCAGGACAGCTTCTCCGGCGCGAACTTCCAGAAGGGCGTGCAGCAACTGAATGCCGCTCAGGCGCTGGCGTTCGTGCGGCAGCGCCGGGACTACGTGCACCCGGAGCTGAACTTCACCGACCTGGATCGGGAACGCCGCCAGCAGGCGTTCCTCGCGTCGGCCTCGCAGCAGCTCAAGAGCGCGGGCACGCTGGCCGACCCGGCCAAGATGTCGGCGCTGGTGGACGCGGCCAAGAAGGACATCGTGTTCGACAGCGGCTTCGACCTGCTCTCGTTCATCCAGCAGTCCAGCTCGCTGGTCGGCGGCGGCGTCACCTACGTCACGCTGCCGATCAAGACCTTCGGCCAGATCAACGGCGAGGACGTCAACCTGGTCGACCTCAACCAGATCCGCACCATGGTCCGCACGCTCGTCGGCGGCACGCCGCCACCGCCGACCACGCTGCCCGCGGTGACGGTGAACGTGGTGAACGCGAACGGTCAGGCCGGGCTGGCCGGCGACCTGGAGGCGGCCTTGGTCGGCAAGGGCGCGGTCAAGGGTGTGGCGAGCAGCGGCCGGTCGATGCTGTCGCAGAGCACGGTGTACTACGGGACCGGCGGGGCGGACGCGGCCAACGCGGTGGGCACCATGCTCGGCATCGATGATGTCGAATCGGACACCAACGTGGCCGCTGGCACGGTGCGAGTCGTGGTGGGCACGGACTTCTCCATGCCCGCGGCGCTGACGGCGCCGACGTCAACCGCGCCGACCTCGGCGGCACCGCCCGCGCCATCCAGCTCCACCGCCCCGCCGGCGACGAGCAGCAGCGCGTCCGGGCCGATGGATGCCTTGCAGGGCGGCAGTGTGCCCTGCGTGAAGTGATCAGTCCTTTGGTTCGGCGTCTGGTGGGGGAATGACAGATGGACAATCCGGTTGAGGGCGGCACGCCACGGCGTCGAGTGCTGCGGTCGTTGGCGATCAGCCTCGGCACCGCCGTGGCCCTTCCCGTGACCGCGGCGTGCGCCAATACCTCCCACCATGACACCGCCGCTGACCCGACCTCGGCGCCCGCCGCCGGAGGCACTGCCGTTGATGTGATCATGATCATTCGTCATGCCGAGAAGCCCACGGGCAACGCGGCCCCGTTCGGGATCACCGCGGACGGCCAGCAGGATCCGGAGTCGTTGACTGTTCGCGGCTGGAACCGGGCCGGGGCGCTGACCGACCTGTTCGCCCCGGCCGCGGGGCCGATGCGGTCGGGCCTGTTCACACCGACCACGGTGTGGGCGTCCAACCCGGGCGGCGACGGGAGCAAGCGTCCACAGCAGACAGTCACGCCGCTGGCCGCGAAACTGGGTGTGCAGGTCAACATCAAGTTCAAGAAGGGCCAGGAGTCGGCGCTGGCCGCCGAACTCGACGGCCGGCACGGCGTCACCCTCGTCGCCTGGCAGCACGAGGCCATTCCCGCCATCGTCGAGCGCCTGCGCGGCGTGACACCGGCCGCCCCCACCTCGTGGCCGGACGACCGGTTCGACGTGGTGTGGGTGTTCACCCGCGACGGCGGCGGCTGGCGGTTCGCTCAGGTTCCCCAGATGCTGCTCGGCGGCGATTCGGACAAGCCCATCGGCTGACCCCGAATGAGGGTTGTTCATGAATCCTGGTGGCGGCCTGCTGTTCACGTTGGTGTGACGAGTCGCCGGTGGTGGCCGCGGATCCGCTCCGGTAGCGTCGCCGACGTGCGTCGACGTTTTGACAGTGAGACAACTCTGTCCTGGATGCTTTCCGGGCTTGCCGGGATGGTCGGGGCGACGGCGTTCACGCACAGCTCCGGCTATTTCGTCACGTTCATGACGGGCAATACCGAGCGATCGGTTCTCGGTTATTTCACCGGCACGCCCCATCTGGCTCTGGCGGCGACGCTGCTGATCGTCGCGTTCCTCGTCGGCGTCGTGGTCGCCTCGCTGCTGCGCCGCCATCTGTGGGAGCGTCACGCGCACGGCGCCTGCGTGCTGACCACGCTGGCGTTGGTGCTGGCGACCGCGGTGGACTTGGAGGTGAACGGCTGGACCGGGCGTGAGGTGACGTTCCCGCCCATTCTGCTGATCTCGTTCGGCATGGGGGCGCTGAACGTCTCGTTCGTGCGCAACGGCGAGGTGTCCATTCCGCTCAGCTACGTGACGGGAACCCTGGTGAAACTCGGCCAAGGTATCGAACGGCACCTCAGCGGAGGCACTGTCTTCGAATGGCTCGGTTACGCCCTCGTGTACCTCTCGTTCATTGTCGGGGCGGTGGTCGGCGGGTTTCTCGCTCTGGTGACCAGTGGCGCCCAGCTGCTGTTGGCGACGACCGTGGTGTGCGCTGTTGTCAGCGCCTACACGTACTTCCACATCGATCGGGCGCGGGCCGAGGTCGGCTGAGACGTAGCGGCTGCGTCGCGAAGCGGGCAGGTATCGTGGTGTTCGTGACGACCGGTGTGGGATGTGGCGACGTTCTATGAGCGATGACGTGCTGGAGCGGGAATGCGTGGCGGACCTGGTCCGGCAGCAACCGAAGTTCTTGCAGCTGTACAAGTTCGCCATCGACGAGCTCATGACCAAGCTCCGGATCCTGAGCGAGGAATTCGACCTCGCGCACCGGCATGACCCGATCGAGCACATCACCAGCCGGGTCAAGCGCCCCGAGGCGATCGAGGCCAAGGTGCGCCGGCGCGGACTGGCCACGGACCTGGCGGCGATCGCCGAGGGCCTCGACGACGTGGCCGGGATCCGGGTGGTGTGCCCGTTCGTCTCGGACGTGTACAACGTGGCCGAGATGCTCACCCGCCAGGATGACGTGGAACTGTTGCGCCGCAAGGACTACATCGCGGCCCCGAAGGACAACGGCTACCGCAGCCTGCACCTGATCGCGCGCATCCCGGTGTTCTTGTCCGACCGTGTCGAGAAGGTCAAGGTCGAGGTGCAGCTGCGCACCATCGCGATGGACTTCTGGGCGACCCTGGAACACAAGCTCTTCTACAAGTACGAGAGCCAGGTCCCGGCCGACTTCGCCACCGAACTGGCGGACGCGGCCGTGCTCGCCGCCCACCTCGACTCCCGCATGGAGAACCTGCACCAGCGCCTCCACTGACCGGCCG
The DNA here is from genome assembly GCF_018263855.1 of Kutzneria sp. CA-103260. Classification (GTDB taxonomy): domain Bacteria; phylum Actinomycetota; class Actinomycetes; order Mycobacteriales; family Pseudonocardiaceae; genus Kutzneria. The sequence continues at coordinate 1,990,419 of NZ_CP073318.1, forward strand.
GCGCCCGTACGACGACGACCTGGCTGAGGCCGTCAGCTGGGGCGGTTCTCCTCCAGCACCAGGATCGCGCCCTCGGTGTCCCCGTTGCGGCCCCGCAGCGGGCTCGCCACGACCCGCACCGACACTGTGCGGCCGCGCCGGTTGACCGCGGCGATCGTGACCTCCCCGGTCGAGTCCGCGTCCACCAGCGCGTTGCGCACCAGCGGCCGCAGGTCCGCGAGCGGCAGGCCGATGTCGAGGTTGAGCAGGTGCTGCCCGTCCGCCTCGTCCCGGCGCAGCCCCCACATCTCCTCCGAGACGCGGTTCCACACGATGACCCGCATCTCCGGGTCCACCACGATGACGCCTGACCGCAGTGAGGTGAGAATCGACTCCAGGAAGCTGTTGAGGTCGTCCAGCTCCACCGACCGCTCGCTGAGCCGGTCGTTGATGGTCTGGAGCTCGTCGTTGGTCGACTGGAGCTCCTCGTTTATCGTCTCCAGCTCCTCGTTGGTGGACTGGAGCTCCTCGTTGGTGGTCTCCAGCTCCTCCACGGTGGACTGGAGCTCCTCGTTGGTGGTCTCCAGCTCCTCGTTGGTGGACTGGAGCTCCTCGTAGGCCGACTCCAGCTGCCGGTTGGCGTGCTCCAGCTCGTCCAGCAGCCGCCGCGCCGCGCTGACGTCGTGGAACACCACCGAGACGCCGAGCAGCTCCCGTTCGCTGAGCAGCGGATTGAGGCGGACGTCGAGCCAGATGACGTCGTTGGGCCCGCGCTGCCACTCGACGTCCCGTAGCCGCAGCGGGCGGTGTTCCACCTTCGCCCGCTCCAGCTGGGCGCGCAGCTCCACCGGGCGGTAGGACAGCTCCAGGTCGCGCAGCGGGCGCCCGATGTCCCTCGGGGTGAGCCCGAACAGCTCCTCGGCCTGGTGGTTGATCAGCGCGATCTCGTCATCCGTGTTGATCACGACCTGGGCCACCGGCCCGGCCGAGAAGGCCTGCTCGCGCAGCTCGTCGGTGGGGTTGTGGCCCGACCTCCGGGCCGGCGACACCGGGTGGGCGAACAGCGTGCCCTGGGCGACGCCGTGCGTGGGCACCTTGCGGAACAGCCGGCGCTTGAGGTCGAGCGGGGTGAACAGGTTGTCGTAGCTGAGCAGCATCTCGGCCTTGCCCAGGAAGAGCACGCCGTTGGGCAGCAGCGCGAAGTTCAACCGGGCCAGGATCTTGGCCTGGGTCTCGGCGTTGAAGTACATCAGCGTGTTGCGGCACACCAGCAGGTGGATCCGGGAGATCGGCGCGTCCTGGACGAGGTCGTTGCGGCCGAAGATCACCGAGCGGCGCAGGTCCTGCCGGAACACGTAGCGGCTGCCCTGGTGCTCGAAGTAGCGCTCGAGCAGATCCGCCGGCACGCCCTCGACCTCGCGCTCACCGTAGTTGGCCTGCCGGGCCTGGGCCAGCGCCTCCTCGTCAACGTCGGTGGCGTAGATCTTCACCCGGTGCCGGAAGCCCTCCACGCCGAGCGCCTCGGTGAGCAGGATGGCCAGGCTGTACGCCTCCTCGCCAGACGCGCAGCCCGCGCTCCACACCCGGATCGGTGACTCCGGCTCCAGCTCGGCCAGCAGCTGCGGCAGCACCTCGTCGCGCAGGTGCTGCCAGGCCTCGGGGTCGCGCAGGAAGCTGGTGACGTTGATCAGCAGCACGTTGAACAGCGCGGCGAACTCGTCGGCGTTCACCTGCAGGTGGTCGATGTACTCGCCGTAGTCGTCGATGCCCACCTGAGCCATGCGCCGCCGCACCCGCCGCGAGAGGCTGGTGCGCTTGTACCCGGTGAAGTCGAAACCGCGAGTCTCCTTGAGGTACAGCAGCACCGACTCGAACCCCGCGTCCGTGCTTTCGTCGGCAGTTGTGTCCACCACGACACCGAACCGTACTCGGCCCGCGGGATCAGTCGTCGGCCGCCACGGCGAGCACGGCCCACACCACCTTGCCGCCGTCCCAGGTGGGGGCCGTGCCCCAGGCCTTCGACAAGGCCTGCACGATGAAGACACCCCGGCCATCCGTCGCGGCGGCGTCCGGGTCCGGTCGCGGCGGCGGCGTGCCGCTGGCGTCCCGCACCGCCAGGGTGAGCAGCCCGCGGCGCAGCTCCAGCCGGAGCTTGGCGGCCGAGCGGCCGTGCACGATGGCGTTCTCCACGAGTTCGGACACGATCAGGCGCGCGTCGTCAGCGACCGTGTCGAGCTGCCACTTCCGCAGGGTGTCGGTGACGAAACGGCGGGCAGCCGCCGGACTGCCGGTGGCCAGCGGCAGTTCCAGCGTGGCGAGCTGGCGGGCGGGATTGCCGTCCAGCGCGCGCACGGCCTCCGCCACCAGCGGGAACGTCGGCACGAAGCGGTCGACGGCGCTGCGCCGCAGCAGCTCCCGGGTGTAGCCGGGCCGGGAGACCAGCGCGAGTTGGAGACCGGGCCAGTCGTTGGCCTTGCGCGCCACCACGCCGAACACGCTCAGGGCGAGCGGTGTGATCACGGTCACGCGGTCAAGCTGCGCGATGACCCCGGACGGCTCGTCGGCGACGCACTTGAGCAGGGCGTTGCGCACGGCGGCCACATGGGCCAGGCCCAGCTCACCCGCCAGTTGGACGAGCACTGCCCGCCCCCGGGAGCTGACGTCGATGTCAAGGGCCCGTCGTGGGCTCACAGCGTCGCCTCCTCGCCGGTGGGCAGCACGTCGGCCCGGATGAACTCGCGCAGCACGTCCGCGGCCTGCGCGGCCTCGGCGACCGACGCCGCGTATCGCTTCGCGACCAGACCGTTGCCCCGCTCCACCGCGGTCTGCTCCATCCGCCGGCCCAGGGTGATTTTCTCGTCTAGCGTGCGCAGCGCGGTCCACAGCGCCCGTTCCAGCTGCCCGTCCTTCCGTTCGGCCAGGGCCTCCAGGCTCCAGGCGTGCCCGACGCGGCACCGGTACCTCCGTGTGCCCGGCACGGTCATCAGGCTCCCGTCGCAGTCCGGGCAGGTGAAGCCCGACGGATCGCCCATGGTATCCATGTTGGGGCGGCCTTCCTTGAGTCCGTGCGCGGCGATGTCCGCCTCGACCAGATCGAGGGGGGACATCGTGTTCGCCGGTCCGGCGGCCACCGGTTCGGCGATGAGCTTGGTGAGCACCTCGGCCAGTTCCGCCACCGGCGCGACCCGGGCTGTGGGCACCTCACGCAGCGCGTTCTCCGGCATCCCCGGGCAGAGGGCGTCGGCCGGGTCCTGCACGACCGCGGCCCCGCCGCGGGCGACGATCGACGTCAGGCCGGAGGCGCCGTCGTCGAGGGCGCCGGACAGCACGACGCCGATGGCCCGTGGCCCGACCGCTCGGGCCGTGGACCGGAACAGAGCGTCCACTGCTGGCCGGTGTCCGTTCTCCGCCGGCCCTCTCGACAGACCCATCAAGTCATCGAGGACCAGCAGGTGGTGGTCGGGGATGGCGGTGTAGACGTGGCCGTGGCGCAGCGGCGCGCCGTGCGACGCCGGCCGCGCCGGCAGCAGGCCGGCGCGGTTGAGGATCGCCGGCAGCGCGCTCGTGCAGCCGCTGGGCATGTGCAGCACCACCAGCACCGCGGCGGCCAGATCCGCGGGCAGCGTCGCCAGCAGCCCCCGCAGCGACTCGACTCCGCCGGCGGACGCGCCGACCACGACCACGTCGCGGTGCTGCGGCAATTCCGTCACCTTCTTCGGTGGCTCGTCCCCCGGATCGGAGGTTACCCCTGGTTAGGGAGCCTGACACCTAGCTGGGAACCGTGCGCGTCCGAGACCACAGGTCCTCGACCGGCCGGGCACGGCCCTTCTGCTCCTCATGGCAGTGGTCTTCCCCTTCCGCGACGGGTGAAACGGCGCACGAGGATTTCTCCAGCGCGAGGTGCGGCCCGCCGCAGCATTTCGAGTCGGTGGACGCCTACGAGTCCAAAGTGGACGCGCTGGCCGCCGCTGGCGCCGTCCTCGACCGGGGCATGATCTATTGGGACGTCCGGCTTTCCGTGCACCAGCCGACTGTGGAGGTGCGCGTCGCCGACGTGCTCCTGACCCCGGTGGTCCCGTGCGGCCCTGGCTACCTTCTCCGCTCCGGCTCAAACCTGTCGCCGGGAACTGCGCCTGCGCCGATCAGGTGACGTGCGGATTGAGCCGGCCTGCGCCGGGTACTGCCGGCGGGCCCAGGTTGGCCCGGCGGCGGAGGAGTGGACGTGACTGCGCACAGGATTCCCGCGGCGGCGGCCGGACGGGACGGTCCACGGTGGGCCGAGCTGGACGAACTGGCCCGCGCCGAGCAGGCGATGGCCGACGGCTGTCCGAGTGTCGACCAGGAGTTGCTGCTGATGTCCGTGGGAAGCAAGGCGCATCTGGCCCGTCGGCACCGGTCGATCGCCAGGCCGCGCCGGCACGGGCCGCTCGTCCGGTGGCTGCGCCGGTTCCGGGTGGCTCGGTGACGGGTGCCGGCCCGGGCGGAGGCCGGCGGTGATCGTCACTGGTGGTAGAAGTGCACGTTGCTCCACTGCACGGCGATCGGGCCCTTGCCGCTGGCGGTGCGGTAGGCGCCGAACTTGTCGTAGAACGTGCCGCCGGGGCTGGACTCCGTGTACTTCAGGCTGCCGTTGATGTACACCTGGATCGTCTTGCCGGGGGTGTGCACGGTGTCCACGGTCACCGGCGTGCCGACGGTCGCGCCGGTGGCGATGGTCTTCTGGTTCTCCACCGAGTACAGGCGGCCGCCGTTCTCCACGGCCAGCAGGAAGTACGGGCCCTGCGTGCCGTGGAAGGTCTGCTTGAGGCTGATCCGCGAGCCGCTCTGGCTGGTGATGCGGAACGTGCCCTCGAACTTGCGCGGTCCGTCGCTGTAGTCGGCGTACCGGCGTTCGGCCCGGTCGTGCGAGGCGCCGGACTGCGAACAGGTCAGCTGGAACGTGAGGTCGTCGACCTTGCCGCAGCCCTCCTGCTGCACCTTGAAGCTCGGCGAGTACTCGATCCAGGTCGCGGCCGGCGTCTGCGCCGAGGCCGCGGGCGCGATCATCAGCGCCGCCCCGCAGACGGCGCCGCACAGGGCGGCCGTGGTGCGTATCCGAGACATGTGCGCTCCTGGTGTCCAGGTGGCTGTAAACGTTTTCAATCTGGTTGTACCACAGTGTCGGGACTGGTGATTCGGCCGTCCGGTGTAGCCCGACGACGATTCGACGGCCTGCTCTGCCGGTGGCTTGCGCCGCCCGCACCCGCTGCTCCCTGGTCGTCGCCACGCCGGTGTCGTCGGGACGCAGCCGCAGGAAGGTGCTGCGACCGTGAGGTTTGAACCACGCGCCGCCGGGGTACACGCGCGCGTGCGCGCCCGAGCGGCGGCACGATGTCGGTGTGAGCGGATGCAGCGCGGAGGAACCGGAGGCAGGGGTGGCGACCGTCGTCGTTGAGCGGCTGGCTGAGGACCACTCGGCGGTGCTGCGCCCGATGGAGCTGACCGGCCTGACCGAGGACCTCGTGAGCTGTACCAGCCTGAGGGCGGCCCTCGGCGGATGAACGGCGTCGAACCACCGTGGAGATGGCAGGGGCTGGCCAAGGTCGAGCAGCTGACCGGTATCCGCCGTGACATCGAGCAGTGGACGGAGCGGGCCCGGCTGTCCGCGGACCTGTCACAGACGGTGGCGCTGGCGGTGTACGAGGCGATGGCCAACGTCGTGGAGCACGCCTACCGCGATGACGGGCCGGGCACGCTCGACGTCGAGATCCGGCATGACGGCGACGCCGTGGTCGTGACCGTGGGCGACGAGGGCCACTGGCACGTGAGCACGCCGGCCGAGCGGCTGCACCGGGGCCGCGGCCTGGAGCTGATCGAGCGCCTGACCGAACAGGTGTCGGTGATGCCCTCGCCCACCGGCACGACCGTGTGCATGCGCTGGCCGATCGCGGTCGTGCCGGCCCGCCCGGACGACGCGGCGCGGCTGCGGTTCCTGGAGGCGATGGCTGACGTCGTGCTGGCTCGGCTGGACACGGACGCGGTGCTCCGCGAGCTGCTGACCCGCGTGCACGACCTGCTGCGGGTGGACACGGTGGCGGTGCTGGTCCACGACGGCCACGCCGGCCACCTGGCGACCGGTGTCGCCGTCGGCCTTGAGGACCGGTTCGGCCGTCCGACGCGAATCCGGCCCGGCGACGGGCTGGCCGGCCGGGCGGCGGCGACCATGCGGGCGGCGGCCACCGACCGGGTGGACGCCACGGCCTTCGAGGCGGATCGCCTGCTGGACAACGGCGTTCGGGCCATGGCCGCCGCGCCCATGGTGGCCGGCGGTGCGCTCGTCGGTGTGCTGCGGGTGGGCGCGCGGGATGACCGGACGTTCACCGACGATGATCTGGGTCTGCTTCAGGTCGCTGCTGACCGGTTGGCGCTGGCTGTGCAGGCGCATGCGTCTGATGCGGAGAGCGCTGCGACGACTGCGTTGCAGCGCAGCTTGTTGCCCAGTCGTCTGCCGGCGGTTGCCGGGCTTGATTTCGCGGGTCGTTATGCGCCGGGTGCGGAGTTGGGGGTCGGTGGTGACTGGTATGACGTGTTTTCGTTGTCGGATGGTCGGATTGGCATTGTCATCGGTGACGTGGCCGGGCATGGTTTTCCTGCTGCGGTGGTGATGGGTCGGCTGCGGAGTGCTCTTCGGGCGTATGCGTTGGACAACGATGCTCCGGAGGTGGTGTTGGACAAGTTGGACCGCAAGGCCAGTCATTTTGAGGCTGGTGTGATGGCCACGGTGGCGTATGCCGTGGTTGAGCCGGCTGCTGGTCGGTTGACGTTGTGCCTGGCCGGGCATCTGCGTCCGGTGCTGGCTGTGCCCGGTTGTCGGGGCGAGTTCGTGGACGTCCCTGTTGATCCGCCCATCGGCTTCGCCCTGCGGGGTCGGCCCCGTCGTGGCCGGGTCGTCGACATTCCGCCCGGCGCCACGGTGTGCTTCTACACCGATGGACTGGTGGAGCGTCGGGATCGTCCCATCGATGTCGGCTTGTCCGAGCTGTTGGACGCCGTTGCCGCCGTGCCGTCGGAGACGGTGTGCGCCGAGCTCATGGCGGAGTTCGTCGAGGGGCAGGCCACCGCTGACGATGTCGCCCTGCTTGTCGTGCACCGCAAGGGCGCTGTTTAGCGGTCATGGCGGTTGCCGGGCGCCGTCCACGGTGGACGCCGTGATCGCCGGCAGCCCTCGACCGTGGCCGGGATCTTGACGAACAGGTTGTCCCGGCGGACTGTTCGCCACAGCGAGTGCGCCATCGACGGGGCCCGCCAAACCTTCCTTCTGACTGGCCTCTGTCCAACGTCAACGGGACGAGCCCGCGCGGTCCGGCACCTGGGACGCGTGGCTCGACGGTTACACCCACACCGACACCCTGACCCAGTCGGTGACCATCCCGGCCGGCTGTCAAGGCCGGCGCCACCACGGTGGCCACGTTCTCCAACTTGGACAAGAACTCCGGCTACGCGCAGCAGACGTTCGACGTCTCCTCGCTGGCCGGGCAGACCATCACGGTCAGCTTCTCCGGTACCGAGGATTCCTCGCCACAGACCTCTTTTGTCCTCGACGACACCGCGCTCAACGTCGCGCGGACGGTCCTTATCGGACGATGAGCACGGGGCAAGGTGCGTGGTACAGGGCGGTCCTGGTGACGGTGCCGATGGGGTGCCGAGGGGACTGGCCGGTGGCCAGCACGACGAGGTCGGTGTCGATGAGGCGCTGCACTGTCTCGTGGGGCAGTTGCCGCGCGAGGGTGAACGAGGCGCGGACGGCCAGGGCGAGCGACTTGAGTTGGAGTTCGGCGATGTGCAGGACGTCTTCGGGAGCGGGCTCCAGACGGAGTTCGTCGGGGGCGGCGTGCACGACGCGGAGGCGGGCGCGGCGGGAGGCGGCGAACTCGGCGGCGTGGCGGAGGACGAGAGTGTCGTCGGGGCCGCCGCTGATCATGGCGGTGACGCGCCGGTGGTCGCCGTGGACGGCGGGGGGAGTGCCGCGGACGACGAGGACGTCGCACCGGGCGCCGGTGAGGACGGGGATGACGAGGTCGCCGAGGCCGAAGTGGCGGTGGCCGCGGCAGCCGAGGACAAGCAGGGAGCTGTCGGCGCTGGCGGTGGTGAGGTCGACGACGGGTGCGGCGCCGACGGGGCGGGACATGATGGGCAGCAGCGGGTAGAGCCGGTGGGCGTGGCTGAGACCGAGGTCGGTCGGGACGTCGGAGGGGACTTCGTCGCGGGCCCGCAGGACGCGCAGCGAGGCCCCGCGCGACCAGGCGTGGCAGGCGGCCCAGTCGAGGGCCAGGCCGCCCCAGTACGAACCGTCGACGCCAACGGTCACCGCCTTGGCGGGCCTGGTCTGGACGGGGCGGATGTCGTGCAGCGGGGCGGCGGCGGGCATCGGGTCCTCCTCGGGTGTGCACCAACCGTCGCGCAGGCCTCTGACCTGCGACAGGGACCGTCGTAAGGACGGCACGGGGCCGAAAGACCCCGGTGGTTCGGGTCCGCCGCCTGCGGCCCGCGCCTGGAGGGACCGGCGACTGTGGAGCTGAATCGAGAGCAGCGACCACGGGAGCATCGATGATCACCGCAGGCTCGATCGAGCAGCAGCCGACCACGCGTTGGGTGCAGCGCCTGGACGCCTGGTGGCGCGCGGCGAACTACCTGTCCGTCGGCCAGATCTACCTGCTGGACAACCCGCTGCTGCGGGAGCCGTTGCAGCCCGGGCACGTCAAGCCGCGACTGCTCGGGCACTGGGGGACCGTGCCCGGCCTGACCCTGACCTACGCCCACCTGTCGCGCATGATCATGCGGCACAGGCTGGACCTCATGCTGGTGACCGGACCCGGTCACGGCGCGGCCGGCCTGAACGCGGCAGCCTGGCTGGAGGGCACGTACTCGGAGTGCTACCCGGAGATCGCCCAGGACGAGGACGGCATGCGCCGCCTGTTCCGGCAGTTCTCCTTTCCCGGCGGCGTGCCCAGCCACGCCTCGGCGCACCTGCCGGGTTCCGTCCACGAGGGCGGCGAGCTCGGCTACTCCCTGGCTCACGCGACCGGCGCGGCGCTGGACAACCCGGGCCTGATCGCGGCCTGCGTGATCGGCGACGGCGAGGCCGAGACCGGCCCGCTGGCGACCAGTTGGCACGCGACGGCCTTCCTGTCGCCGGAGCGGGACGGCGCGGTGCTGCCGATCCTGCACCTGAACGGTTACAAGATCGCCAACCCGGCGGTGCTGGCCCGGATGCCGCGCCACGAGCTGAACTCGTTGCTGATCGGGCACGGCTGGCGGCCGCTGGAGGTCGGCGGCAGCGACCCGCACGAGGTGCACGAGAGCTATTCGGACGCGCTGGAGAAGTGCGTGCTGGGCATCCAGGAGATCCAGGCCGCCGCCCGCCGCGGCTACGGCGGCCGGGACCGCAAGTGGCCGATGATCGTGCTGCGCACGCCGAAGGGCTGGACCGGTCCGCACGAGATCGACGGCAAGCAGGTGGAGGGCAGCTGGCGCGCGCACCAGGTGCCGTTCGCGGCGGTCCGTGAGAACGCCCACCACCTGGCCCGCCTGGAACAGTGGATGCAGTCCTACCGCCCGGAGGAGCTGTTCGAGCAGGACGGCTCGCCGGTGCCGATGATCCGCGACCACCGTCCACTCGGGACGGACCGGATCAGCGCGAAACCCGTTGCCCACGGCCAGGTCCAGCGCGACCTGCGGCTGCCGGATCCGGCCACCCACGCGGTGGACGTTCCCGCGCGGGGCGAAGTCGCCGCCGAGTCGACGCGGCAGCTGGGCAAGTACCTCCGCGACGCGGTGGAGCTGAATCCCCACAACCTGTTGCTGTTCGCCCCGGACGAGCACGCCTCCAACCGCCTGGACGCAGTCTTCGACGTGACCGGCCGCCGCTGGCAGCTGGAGACCGAGCCCGGCGACGACCACCTGGACCGCGACGGCCGGGTGCTGGAGGTGCTGTCCGAGCACCTGTGCCAGGGCTGGTTGGAGGGCTACCTGCTGACCGGCCGGCACGGCCTGCTGTCCAGCTACGAGGCGTTCGCGCACGTGGTGGACTCGATGGTCGCCCAGCACGCGAAGTGGTTGCACACCGCGGCGCGGATCCCGTGGCGGCGGCCGATCCCGAGCCTGAACTACCTGCTGACCTCGCACGTGTGGCGGCAGGACCACAACGGCGCCTCGCACCAGGATCCCGGCTTCGTCGACCACGTGCTGAACAAGCGGCCCGAGGTCGTGCGGGTCTACCTGCCGCCGGACGCCAACTGCCTGCTGGCGGTGGCCGATCACTGCCTGCGCAGCCACGGCCTGGTCAACGTGATCGTCTCCGGCAAGCAGCCGGCGTTGCAGTACCTGACCGCCGACGAGGCGGCGGCGCACTGCGAGCAGGGCCTGGGCGTGTGGCGCTGGGCCAGCACGGATGCCGACGGGGACACCGACGTGGTGCTGGCCTGTGCCGGCGACGTGCCGACGCAGGAGACGCTGGCCGCGGTGCAGGTGCTCAAGGAGTTCGTGCCGGACCTGCGGATCCGCGTGGTCAACGTGGTCAACCTGGCCCGGCTGGCCGCGCCCGGACAGCATCCGCACGGCATCGACGACAGGGCGTACCGGGAGATCTTCACCGACGCGCCGGTCATCTTCGCCTACCACGGCTACCCGTGGCTGATCCACCGGCTGACCTACCGCCGGCCCGGCCACGACGACATGCACGTGCACGGCTTCCATGAGAACGGCACCACCACGACGCCGTTCGACATGTGCGTGCTGAACGAGATCGACCGCTACCACCTGGCGCTGGCCGCGCTGGAGCGGGTGCCCCGCGTCGCCGGGCGGCTCGGGCATGTGCGGCAGCAGCTGCTGGAGCGGCTGGCCGTGCACCACGACCACATCCGGCGCACCGGCGAGGACCTGCCGGAGATCCGGAACTGGACGTGGACGCCATGAGCCGCGTGCTCACCGTGAACCCGGGATCGTCCAGCCTGAAGGTGTCCGTTGTGGACAGTGGTGAGACGATCGGCGAGTGGGCCGTCCAGGACTGGGACGGGCTGCCGGATCCGGCCGCCGTCGAGGAGGTCGGCCCGGTGGATGCCGTCGCGCTGCGGTTCGTGCACGGCGGTGACCGACCCGGCCCGGTCGTGTTGGACGCCAAACAGGAGGAGAGCCTGCGGACGCTGGTCCCCATGGCGCCGATCCATCAGCCGCGATCCCTGTTGCTGGGCCGGGCGTTGCGGACCTGGTGGCCGGACACGCCGCTGGTGGCGTGCTTCGACACCAGCTTCCACACGCGCCTGCCGCCGGCGGCCTCGACCTACCCGATCCCGATGGAGTGGACGCGGAAGTACGGCGTTCGGCGGTACGGCTTCCACGGCCTGTCGTGCGCCAACGCGTTGCGCACGACCGCGGAGACGCTGGGGCGGCGCCCCGAGGGCGTGGCGATGATCTGCTGCCACCTCGGCTCCGGCGTCTCCGTCACGGCCATCGACGGCGGGCGCAGCGTCGACACGTCGATGGGCTTCACACCACTGGACGGCGTCCCGATGGCGACCCGGCCGGGCGCGCTCGACCCGGGTCTGCTGCTGTACCTGGCGCGGGAGATCCCGTTGCAGACGCTGGACAACGCGTTGAACCACCACAGTGGACTGGCCGGCCTGTCCGGCACGACCGGCGACCTGCGCGAGGTGCTCGCCGTCCGCGAGCAGGGCTGTCCCGAGGCGGACCTGGCCGTCCGCGTCTACCTGCACCGGCTGCGTCGGGAGATCGCGGCCGCCCGAACGTCCTTGCCACGACTGGACGCGCTGGTCCTCACCGGCGGCGTCGCGGAGCACCAGCCGGGCCTGCTCGACGAGCTGGCCGCCGGCCTGGAGTTCCTCGGTGTCGAGCCGACCGTGACGCCGGCCCGTGAGGACCTGGAGATGGCGAGGCAGACCGAGGAAACACTGAACTGAGGAGGAAACGATGTCCGTCAAGGAGCGTCCGACCGCCGGCCCGGCGCCGGTGGGCGCCCGCCCGGCCGCTCGCCAGTGGCTGGCCGTGCTGCGCATCGCCGTCGGCCTGGTCTTCCTGTGGGCGTTCGTGGACAAGCTGTTCGGATTCGGCTACGCGACGCCGGCCGCGCACTCGTGGCTGAACGGCGGCTCGCCGACCAAGGGCTTCCTGGGCAACGTCGACGTCGGCCCGTTCCAGTCGATGTTCCACGCCTGGGCCGGCGCCGTGTGGGCGGACTGGCTGTTCATGCTGGGCCTGCTCGGCATCGGCCTGGCCGTCACGCTCGGCGTGGCGCTGCGGATCTCCGCGGTGGCCGGCACGGTCATGCTGCTGATGATGTGGGCCGCCGAGTGGCCGCCGGACACCCTGACCGCCGCCGGCAAGGCCAGCGGCTCGACCAACCCGTTGATCGACTACCACATCGTCTACGCCCTCGTGCTCATCGTCGCCGCGCTGTTCGGCGCCGGCGCGACCTGGGGGCTGGGCCGGCAGTGGGAGAGGCTGGCCGTCGTGCGCGACACCCCGTGGCTGCGCTGACCGCCGGCCAGGCACCACCTGTGTGACCAGGGCCCGCACTCTGGTCACACAGCCATGTCCGCGAGAGAGTGGGGTACGGATGTTCGACGCCGCGGGTCTGGAGATCCTCGACCGCGCCGAGTGCGTGGCGCTGCTGACGACCGTGCCGCTGGGCCGGATCGTGTTCACCGACCTGGCGCTGCCGGCGGTGCTGCCGGTGAACTTCTCGGTGTGGGATGGATCGCTGCTGATCCGGACCGGTGCGGATGGCAAGCTGGCCGCGGCCACCCGCAACGCCGTGGTGGCGTTCGAGGTGGACGACATCGATCTGGACACCGGCAAGGGCTGGAGCGTGGTGGTGGTCGGCCGTTCCGGTGTCGTCGACCATCCCGCGGAGTTGGCCGAGGCGGCGCGGGCGGCGCCGCGGACCTGGGTCGGCGGCCGGGATCACCTGATTCGCATCGTGATCGGCACGATCAGCGGACGACGGGTCGCCCAGCTCCCGTCATTCTGACCGGGGCTCAGCCGACGGTCTTCGCGATGACATCGCGCATGGCTGGGGTGGGCTCCGACGGCCCGCCCCGGTCGCCCGCGTCCGGCGCCACTCGTTCGAGGGTGAGCGCCAGTCCCAGCGCCCGGTCGCGCACCGCGTTGACGGTAGCGCGAACGAGGCTGCCGGCCAGCTGGTTCTCCGCTGCCACGACGGTGCCACCGGGAACGATCGACAGACCGCCGATGTCGATGAGCTGGTTCAGCAGGTCGACATGCACGGCGCCCCAGGGCCGAACCAGGTGCTCGCCGGCGAGCCGTTCGAGGTGTGTGACGGCTTCGACGACGGTCACGTCGTAGAGGCGCATCAGCTTGGAGTCCCGCAGCTCCGCGGCGAACGCCGTCCGGGCCAGTGGTCGCGTCCGGTCCGGCTGGCGGTGCAGCCGCACGTTGATCTCGGCGGTGAACGGTCCCCGGTACGCCGGCACCCGCTCCTCCTCCGGATATCCGTGGAGTTCGCGGTCCGCCCAGTCGGCCAGTTCGGCCGAACCGATTCGGGTGGCGAGGGCCTCGACGGCCAACAGCACGTCGGCGGTGCTGGAATTCCGGCGCACGGCATGGATCAGCTTGTCCAGGAATCCCACAGGTCGAGTGTTGCCGTGCGCCGGTCACCATGGCATCGTCCGTCCGGCTCTGTCCCTTAGACCCGCAGTGCGCGCAGCGTGGCGTCCGTCCGCTCGACCGGACGGAGCAGGATCCGGGCGTCGGCGATGACGCAGCCGGTCGCGTACGCGATGAGCGGGTTGAGATCCATCTCCGCGACCTCGGGCAGCAGCTCGGCCAGCCGACCGACCCGCATCACCGTGGCCGCGACGGCGTCCACGTCGACGCCGGCCAGCGCCTTCGGCGCCGGCAGGGCACGAAGCAGGTCGTGGCTGTCGACGTCGGTGACCGGCACCAGGCAGCTGACCCGTTTGTCGATCACGTCGGTGTCGGTGCCGCCCAGACCGAACACGACCAGCGGCCCGAACGAGGCGTCGCCGACGACGCCGACCAGAAGCTCCCGGCCAGGGGCGGCCATCGGCTGCACGAGATAGCCGAGCAGGTCGCCGCCGAAGTGGGTGCGCATGGACTTCGCCCGGTCGCGCAGCTGGGACTCGTCGGTGATGCCGAGTGCGACACCGCCGCCGGCGCTCTTGTGCAGCAGACCCCGTGCCACCGCCTTGAGCGCGACGGGCCCGGACAGTGTCTGGAAGGCCGCGGCGGCCGCGTCCTCATCGGCCGCCGCGATGACGTCGAGCGCCGGAATGCCGAAGCAGCGCAGCAATGTCGTCACGTCCGGGGCCGACAGCCAACCGCCGTCCGAGTGGTCGGCGAGGAAGCCGTCGACGAGTTCACGCGCGCCGACGACGTCGATGCCGGCCAGTGCGGGCACAAGACCGGCCGGGCGCCGCAGCCACTGGCCGTAGTGGGCGGCGCGGGCGAGTGCGGCCACGGCCACGGCGGGTTCGGCGAAGCTGGGGAGCTCGGCGCCGACCAGCCGCAGGCTCTCGGGCTGGGTCAGACGCACCGCGACCACCGGCGTGTTCCGACCGGCCGCGCGGGCCTTGACGATGATCTCGGCCAACTCGGTGGACGGGTCGCCGAGGGCAGTCGGCACGGTGATCGCGAGCACGGCGTCGACCGCCACGTCGTCCATCGCCGCGCGCACGCAGCGGCCGAATTCCACGGCCGAGACGGCGGCGGTGGTGTCGATCGGGTTGCCGAGGCTCGCGGTCGCCGGCAGCAGACTGCCGAGCGCGGCGCGCAGCGTCTTCGAGGGCGGCCGGACGTGCAGGTGGTGAGCCGCGCATTGGTCCGCGGCAAGGACTCCGCCGCCACCGGCGTTGGTGATCACGGCGACGCGGAGGCCATCGGGCAAGGGCTGCTTGTCGAGCACCGCGACGGTGGCCGTCAGGTCGGTGAGCGTGTCCACGGCGATGACGCCGGCCTGTCGGTACAGGGCGTCACGGGTGACGGCCGGCGTGGCGCCGGCGGCGGTGTGCGAGGCGGCGGCTCGGCGGGCGACCTCGCTGGTGCCGGTGCGCAGCGCGACGACCGGCATCCGGCGGGCCAGCCGCCGGGCCAGCCGGGAGAACTTGCGGGGGTTGCCGAAGGACTCCAGGTACAGCACAGCTACCCGGGTGGCGTCGTCGAACTCCCACCAGCGCAGCATGTCGTTGCCGCTGACGTCGTACTTGTCGCCGGTGGAGACCATTGTGGACACTCCGAGGCCGGCCGCGGCCAGCTGGTCGACCAGGGCGATGCCGGCCCCACCGGACTGGGTGACCACACCGACGTCGCCGGCGCGGGCCGGCCGGTCGGAGAACGAGGCGTCCAGGCGGATGTCCGGATCGGTGTTGACGATGCCGAGGCAGTTCGGCCCCACGAGGCGGAATCCGCCGCCCTGGACGGTGCCCAGCACCTCGCCGTGCAGCCTCTCCTCGCCGGTGATGCCGGCGGTGATCACGACCACGGCCGGGGCCTTGCGCCGGGCGCACTCGGCGAGCACTGACGGCACCGCGGCCGCCGGCACGGCGACCACGGTGAGGTCGGGAACCACGGGCAGCTCCGGCACGGACGGATAGCAGCGAACCCCGGCGATCTCGACGGCGTTCGGGTTGACGGCCATGATCCGGCCGGTGAAGCCCGCCTCGACCAGCCGCTGGAGGATCGCGTGTCCGACGGTGCCGGGCCTGCGGCCGGCCCCGACCACGGCGATGCTCCGGGGCCGGAGCAGCCGGGCCAGGCTGGCGACGTCGGCGCGGACCTCCCGGTCCGTGACCGAGTCCAGGTAGCGGTCGTCGGGATCGAGCGGGACCACCACACGCACTTCGGGGCCACCGCGGACGACCTCACACGGCAGCCCGAGGTCGTGGAACACGCGCAGCATGCCGGTGTTCTCCGCCAGGACGTCCGCGACGAACCGCCGGATGCCGTGCTCGCGCGCCAGCGACGCCAGGTGCTCCAGCAGGAGCGTGCCGACACCATGCGCCTGCTGCCGGTGGTCGACGGCGAGCGCCACCTCCGCCTCGGCCGGATCGGCGACGACCTCGTAGGTGGCGACGCCGGTGAGCACGCCGTCGACATGCGCGCCGAGCGTGGCGTGCCGGACGTCCGGCGCGGTCAGGTGGTCGGCGAAGGCCTCCAGCCGCGGTGGCCGCAGGGTGAAGAAGCGCAGGTAGATGTCACGTTCGGGCAACGCCTTGTGCAGCAGGCACACGGCGTCGGTGTCCGCCGGTGTGAGACGGCGGACGAGCGCCACCCGCCCGTCCGCCAGCAGCGCGCGCACCCCGGTCATCGCACCGATTCCCGACTGCGCACCCGGACCTCGGCGGCGCCGGCCACGGACTCGGCGATGACCTGGGCCACGTGCCGGTCGGTGGCGTCGTCGAAGTCGTCCACGATCTCGACCACGCCGTCGTGCACGGTCACCGACCAGCGGTCGGCGCCGCCGTACGCGGCCAGGCGCGACCGCACGGCGATCAGCACCGTCGCGTCGTCGGTGGCGATGGCCCGCAGCAGGTCCCGCCTGGTCACGATGCCGACGACGCCCCGGCCACCGTCCACGACGGGCACCGCGCGCACGTGGTCGTCCAGCATCATCCGCGCCAGCACCGCGCAGTCCACGCCGGGCGTGACGGCCACGGCCGGCGTGCTCATCACCTCGGCGACGGTCGGGGCCGGATGCGTCTGGACGTTCTCGTCCCGCCAGATGCGGGTGCGGGCGTCGACCGGGATGCGGTCGCGCAGCACGTCCGCCTCGGTCACCATGCCGACCACGTGGTCGTCGTCGACCACCGGCATCGAGGTGAATCCCCGTTCGGCCAGCAGCGTGGCGATCTCCTTGACCGACTGGTCCGGACGCGCCGTGACCACCGGGCTGCTCATCACGTCCTGGGCCCTCATCGTCAGCTCCTCGCGGTGTGCAGTGCGGACGCCGCGACCGCGACGTCGATGGTGGTGTCGGGGCCGGCGATGACGACCGGGCAGGCCGCCTCGCTCAGCACCTTGCGGTAGGTCCGGCCGCCGAGGCTGTGTTCGCGGTAGCCGACGACGACCATCGACGCGAACTGGGAGTGCCAGGCCAGCGCGTCGGCCGGTTTGCACGCCAGCGTGTGCAGCTGCACGGCCGTCTCCGGGTATCGGCCGGCGAACAGCGAGACCAGGTCGAACACGGAGTTGCGGCGCCCGTTCGCGGTCGCGCCGTACGGGCCGTGCGGCTGGCAGTGCATGGCCCGGACGCCGCGGCCGAGGCGGTGCGCCTCGACGAACGCCCAGCGCAGCGCCTGCTCGGACTGCTCGGTGCCGTCCGCGCCGACCAGGATCGGCCGGGTCTGGTCGGGCCAGGCCGTGCCCGGCGCGACAGCCGCGACCGGGCAGCTCGCCGTGGCCGCCACCGCCGTGGCGATGCCGGCCGTGGCGGAATTCCGGTCCACGACAACCACGTGCGCGTCGGCGACCCGGTCCAGCAGCGCGTCGGCGAGACCGTCATCGGCTGTCGTGGCGGCCAGCGACAGCTCGGGGTAGCGGCTGCGGACCGCCGCGGCCGCGTTGTACAGCGCCGACAGGTGGCCGCCGTCGGCGAGCACGACTCGCAGCGGCGCGTGCAGTCGGCCGGCGTACTCGGCTGCCCAGGTGATCGTCGCCAGCGAATCGGTGTCGGGCGACAGCCCGAGCAGAACGGCCTTCATGGGGTGCCTCCCGGTAGTACGGGCTCGGCGTCGATGAGCAGTTCGGCCACCGGACGTCGGGGAGTGGACGCGACCGGGCTGCCGTGGCCCACGCGCAGGATGGTCTGGGCGTTGACGCCGGCGCCCAGCAGGCGTCGCAGCTCCTCACGGCAGGAGGGCACCTCGATCGGCTGGGCGATGAACGAGGCCGACAACCCGAGCGTGGTGGCGGTCAACAGCACCCGCTGCATGGCCTGGCCGGCGTGCAGCTCGGCCAGCCGGCCCTCGTAGTAGGAGCAGACGACCGCGATCAGCGGCTCCGGCTCGAAGTCCTTGCCCGGCAGCCGTTCCCGCGCCCGGCCGCCGCTGAAGTCGCGCAGCACCCACTGGTCCTGCGGCTCGTGCGCGGGTCCGGCCGCACGGGCCGGCACACCGTCGCGGCGCTCGCCGCCGTGCCCGGTCCAGCGCTCCAGCTCGGCCCGGAACTCCACGTTGGCCAGCTGGACCTGGTGGGCCCGGACGACCAGGGCGTGCAGGCGGTTGCGCTGGACGGGATCGGTGACCGGGTGCAGCCAGGAGCGTTCGGACTGCGCCGCGTGGACCAGCTCGCTCAGCTCGACCGGCGTCACCCGGTCGTTCAGGAACGGCTTTCGGTTGGTGTGCCGGGCCGGGATCGCCCGACGCAGGTCGAGGACGCCGTCGGCCGGCGTCACGTGTCCGCCCCGCCGGACCACGGCCAGTGCCCTCGTGCCCCGGGGCAGCAGCGTCAACAGTGGTCGGACGCCCAGGGCCTCCAGCGCGATGCGCAGGTTGGCCAGGGCCGCGCCGCACGCCAGCCGCAGCTCCTTGTCGTCCGGGTCGGTGGCCAGCAGCCGGCGCGTCAGGTCGGCGTGCAGCTCGATCCGGTCGGGCAGCACCCGGAACTGCCACGGCTGGCTGTTGTGCACCGATGGCGCCGTCGCCGCCGCCTCGAGGACGGCGGCCACCTCGGCCGGGCTGAGCCCGAGGCTGGCGGGAACTGGACTGGTCATGGCTCCACGATGATTGTCGGGACAACGTCGCGGACACGGTCCAAAGTCATGGTGGACCAGGGCCCTCGACCACGAGATCCGTACGACCCTTTGCCCCGACCCGATGCGGTGGCAGGCTTTCCGGAGTCAACGCCAGATCAACGGGAGCGCCGGATGCCAGATCCCTCGAGAATGCTCGGCAGCCTGCGGCTGGACGAGCTGCTGGCCGAGGTTCAGGAGCGGCTGGCCGAGATCGTCAAGACCAGGGACCGGGTCCAGGGCCTGCTGGACGCGGTGCTGGCCGTCGGCTCCGGCATCGAGCTGGACTCCACGCTCAACCGCATCGTGCGGGCGGCGGCGGACCTGGTCGACGCCCGCTACGGGGCGCTCGGCGTGCTGGCCAACACCGGTGACGGGCTTTCCGAGTTCGTCTACCTGGGCATCGACGCCGACCAACGCAAGCTGATGGGGCATCTGCCGGAGGGGCGAGGCCTGCTCGGATTGCTCATCCACGATCCCAAGCCGATCCGGCTGGCCGACCTGACCACCCATCCGGCTTCGGTCGGCTTCCCGGCCAACCACCCGCCGATGCACAGCTTCCTCGGCGCGCCCGTGCTCGTCCGCAACGAGGTCTTCGGCAACCTGTACATGACCGAGAAGCGCGGCGGCGGCGAGTTCACCGCCGACGACGAGGTCGTGCTGCGGGCGCTGGCCGCGGCCGCCGGCGTGGCGATCGAGAACGCCCGCCTGTTCGAGCGGTCCCAGCAGCGGCAGCGGTGGCTGGAGGCGTCGTCCGAGATCCGCGCCGAACTGCTCGGTGGGGCCACTGTGGACGATGCGCTGCGGCTGGTCGCCCTGCGGGCCTTGGAGTTGACCGACTCGACGTGCGCGATGGCGCTGCTGGCCGACGGCGATGACACGCTCACCGTCAGCGGTGCGGTGGGGTCCCGCGCCGATCAGCTCGCCGATGTCGCGCTGCCCCACGGACGTCGGCTGCTCGACGACGCCCCGCGCCTGATCGCCGACCTCGCCCAGGAGCTCGACGGCGGTCTGGCCGGCGACGTGCTCGGTCCCGGCCTGGTCGTCGAGTTCCGCACCTCCGACGGCGGTTCCGGCGCCCTGCTCACCGCCCGTGAGAAGGGCGGTGTCGAGTACCGCCCCGACGACGTCCCGCTGGTGACGTCCTTCGCCGACCAGGCCGCCATGGCCCTGGAGCTGGCCGACAAGCAGCGGACCAAGGGCCTGCTCGACCTGCTGGCCGATCGCGACCGGATCGCCCGGGACCTGCACGACCACGTCATCCAGCGGCTGTTCGCCACCGGTCTGAGCCTGCAGGGCTCGCTGCGCATGATCCCCGACGCCGAGGCCCGCAAACGGATCCAGCACGCCGTCGGCCAGCTCGACCAGACCGTCATGGAGATCCGCACCTCCATCTTCGACCTGCACACCGCCGACGAGGTCTCCAGCCTGCGCCGCACCCTGCTCGACGTCGTCTCCGAGCTCACCGACGGCACCGACGTCTCCCCGTCGGTCCGCATGTCCGGCGCCGTCGACACCCTGGTCCCGCCCGAGGTCGCCCCGCACGCCGAGGCCGCCCTCCGCGAGGGCCTGAGCAACGCTCTGCGCCACGCCCGGGCCACGCAGATCGTCGTCACCATCGAGGCCGCCAAGGACTTCATCGTGGACGTGTTGGACGACGGCGTCGGCGTGCCGGAGACCCTGGCCCGCAGCGGCCTGGCCAACATCGAGAACCGGGCCTCGACGTTCGGCGGCACCCTCACCGTCGTCCCCTGCCCGGACGGCGGCACCCGCTACACCTGGAAGGTCCCGATCCGGCCGGGCACGTGACCCGTATCGTCGGCGGCGTCGACCGGTGGCGTGGAGAGGGAACGGGTGGACCTGGGGCTGCTCGGCCAGGCCGTGGGCATGTTCGCGGTCACCAACATCGACGACCTCGTGATCCTGGCGGTGTTCTTCGGGCAGTGCCGGCAGCGGCGCGGCGCTGAGGCCAGGGTCGTGGTCGGCCAGTACCTGGGGTTCGCGGCGATCCTGGCGACGTCGGTCGTGGGCGCGTTCGGCGCCGATCTGCTGCCGGACCGGGTTGTGCCCTACCTGGGCCTGGTGCCGCTGGCCCTGGGTGTGCGCGCCGGCTGGACCGCCTGGCGCGACCGCCGCGGGGCGGCCGCCGGAGGCGAGCCGATCGCGGACGCCGGTCCGACCGTTCTCGCCGTCGCCGCCGTGACGTTCGCCAACGGCGGCGACAACATCGGCGTCTACGTGCCGGTGTTCGCCTCCGCTGGGGACGGGGGACTGGTCGTGTTCACGGTGGTCTTCCTGGTGCTCACCGGGATCTGGTGCGCGTTCGGCCGGTTTCTCGCGACCCGGCCGGCGAGCGCCAGGGCCTTGTCGCGGTGGGGACATCTCGTGCTGCCGGCGGTTCTGATCGGCATCGGCGCGCTGATCCTCGTCGACGGCGGCGCGTTCGGGCTATGACCCGCGCTTGTCCTTGAGCTCGGTGGCCAGCACGGCGGCCTGGGTGCGGCGCTGCATGCCGAGTTTGGCCAGCAGGTGGGAGACGTAGTTCTTGACGGTCTTCTCGGCCAGGAACATGCGTTCGGCGATCTGGCGGTTGGTCAGGCCCTCGCCGATGAGTTCGAGCACGACGCGTTCCTGGTCGGACAGGACGGCCAGCGGGTCGGAGCGCTGTTGCTGGTCGCGGCGCAGGCGGGCGAGCAGCGCCGAGGTGGTGTGGGTGTCGAGCAGGGACTGGCCGCCGGCGACGGTGCGGATGGCGTTGACCAGGTCGCTGCCGAGGACCTGCTTGAGCAGGAAGCCGGCGGCGCCGGCCATGATGGCGTCGAACAGGGCGTCGTCGTCGGAGAACGACGTGAGCATCAGGCACTGCAGCTGCGGCATGGCGGAGCGCAGCTCCCGGCACAGCTCGACGCCGTTGCCGTCGGGCAGCCGCACGTCGAGGACGGCGACCTCGGGCTGGGAGGCGGGAATCCGGACCAGGGCCTCGGCGACCATGCCCGCCTCGCCGACGACCTTGAGGTCGGACTCGCCCTCCAGCAGGTCGGAGATCCCGCGCCGGACGATCTCGTGGTCGTCCACCAGGAACACGCCAATGGTCATCGCCGCCACCTCCGGGTAGAGCGTTCCACGGTCGAGTGAGTCGGTCACGCCACACCCAGGTTCACGTCGTCGGTCTCGTGCTGGATGGCCCCGGTGACGCCGACGACGCCGGGCATGGCCCAGGCGATGCGGATGGCGGCGACGGCCTGGCTGCGCCGGGGGACCCGGCCGCCCAGGGTCACGACGCCTTCGTCGACGGTCGCGGTGACGCCCGCGGGCAGGGCCCTGAGCACCCGGCCGCGGATCACGTCGTCGGGGACGAGGAACAGGCGCAGCACGTCGGCGCGGGACAGGACGCCGATCAGCCGGCCGTCGCCCTCGACCACGAACAGCCGGCGGACGTCGGCGCGGCTGAGCTTGCTCGCCGCGTCCTCGACGGTGGCGTCCGGGCCGATCGTGACGACGGGCGAGCTCATCAGCCGCTCCGCGGTGCCGGCGTGCGCCTTCTGGCTGCGCACCCCGTACCCGGAGGACAGCACCTCGTCCAGGCCGCCGCGCATCTCCTCCTTGTGGATCAGATCGGCCTCGGAGACCACGCCGGCGACGTGGCCGGCGGCGTCGACCACCGGCACGGCGCTGACCCGGTGCTCGGCCAGCGCCCGCACGATCTCCTTGAACGGGGCGTCGGCGGTCACGGCGATGACCGGGGTGGTCATCACCGATCGCACGGTCGGGTAGCTCATGGCTGGCCTCCAGTTCGGGATGGCACCAGCACACCGCGTGCGGACGCGCGCGGACAGTGCCATCGCGCCCGGGACCCATGGGACCTGTGGCTCTGGTTGCCACGGGCGCGCGGGCGTGAGCCTCGATGACACGGGCGCCGACGAGCCCGGCGCCGCCGGTCCGGACGAGTGAGGAAGACATGATCGTGGTGGGAGTCGACGGCACCGAGATGTCGCGGAAGGCCCTGGAGTGGGCCGTCAACGAGGGGCAGGTCCGGCACACGCTGGTGCACGTGGTGCACGCGTGGCAGTTCGACCCGACGACGGATCCGCTGCCGAGGGAGCAGTCGAAGGAGGATTCCACCGCGCTGCTCGCCCGCCAGGTCGCGACCGTGACCGGCGTGCCGCGGCCGGAGAACATCAGCTACTCCAGCGTCCAGGGCGACGCCGCGCGCGTGCTGCACGAGGTCAGCGAGGGCGCGGACCTGCTCGTGCTGGGCAGCCACCAGCGCGGCCCGGTCGGCGAGTTGCTGCTGGGCTCGGTGAGCCGGGAATGCGTGCGGCACGCCACCTGCCCGGTCGTGGTGGTGCCGGCCGCAGGGTCGTAAGTCCTGGGTAGGTAGGGACCTCGGCCGTGGCCTACGGCCCTGGGACCCACCGCCGCCTGCCGCGACGCTGAATGCGACGAATTCAGGGACCGACGAATTCAGGGACACGGCGGGAGAGTGGTGACGATGAACCCGGTGTGGCGGCTCGCCCGGCGGCTGGGGTTCGGGCGCAACAGCCTGCGCCGCCCGCTGGACCGCGTCGACGGCGTCGTGGTCGGGCTCGCGGTCCTGCTGGGCGCGGCGATCGTCGTCGCCGGTGTCGTGTTCGGCCTCCAGCTCGGCGGCTATGAGGCGGGCGTCGCGGCCCAGCAGCAGGCCACCAGGACGACGACCACCGCGGTGTTGCTGGGGGATTCCGACGCCTCCCAGACCGCGCTGGCCCGCTGGACCACCGCCGACGGCGCTGTCCACACCGGATCCATCGACGTCGTCGCGGAGCAGCGCGCGGGGACGACCGTGCAGATCTGGACCGACCCGACCGGCGCGGTCGTGAGCCGCCCGATCGGCTTGCTGGAAGTTGTGCTGCTGGTCGTCGTGACGCTGGCCGCCGGCTACAGCGTGGCCTTCATTCTGTTGCGTGGCCTGGTGTTCCTGGCGCGGCTGCCGATCGAGCGGTGGAGCGCCCGGGCCTGGGACCGTGACTGGGCGCGGACCGCGCCCCGCTGGAAGCAGCGCCGTCATGGCTGACACGGCCCGGACTTTGATGCTTGAGGTGCCGGCGGTCGCGCCGGAGACCGACGTCGCCACGGTGATCCGCCTGATGCGCCGGATGGGCGTGCGCCACCTGCCGGTGGTCGAGCAGCGCCAGTGCGTCGGCCTGGTGGGGGAACGGGAACTGGCCGGCGCCACCGGCCCCGACGACCTCGTCGGCCTGCTGTGCCGACGCCCCGCGCCGTGCGTGCCGCCGGACGCGGACCGCCGCCGCATCGACGAGCAGTTGTGTCGCGAGCACGCCGACGCGCTCGGTGTGCTCGACGGCGTGCGGTTCGTCGGCCTGCTGGAGGGAGATCAGCTGTGAGCGAGTGGACCGCCATCGAGACTGCCGCGATCGTACGAGCCGCCCGTGGCGCGCCGGTGCTGTGCCGCGAGCAGCCGTGGGTGCTGGAGTTCCGGGGACACGGCGTCGAGCTCCGGGAGGTGATCGGCGGCGAGCGCCGCGACCCGGGCGGCATCGACCGGCTGCTGTCATGCGGTGCGGCGCTGGCCAACGTCGTGCTCGCGGTCCGCGCTCTTGGCTGGGACATCACCCTTGAGGTGGAGGCCGGGGCGGATCTCGTCGGCCGCGTGACAGCCGTGCGGTCCGAGCCGCCGTGCCCGCGGGAACTGGAGCTGTACCGAAGCATCGCCGCGCCGGACGTCATGCGCCGCGGCCACGGCGGCGCCGAGGAACTGCACCGCCTGACAGCGATCTCCCATTTCCGGACTGCACGCCTCGAACCGGTCGGCGGCGTCCCGTTCGCGGCCATCCTGCACGACGCGAGCCGGCAGCTGGACGGCGATCGGCGGTGCGCCGCCGAGCTCGCCCCCTGGCAGCGGCAGTTGGCGCTCACGGGACCGACGGCCCGGCGCAGTGCGATCGCCGCCATGGCCGACCGCCTGGCCGTCCGACCGATGCTCGCGGTCGTCACGGACTCCGACGTCCGGTCGGACCACGTGCTCGCCGGCGCCGTCATACAGGTCGCGATGCTCGCCGCGCCGGGGCTCGGCTTCATCCCGCACGCGGTGGTGCGGCCCATGCACCTTCGTGACACCCGGCTGCGGCTGATGAACGCCTTCGCGTTCAGCGGTTTTCCCCAAGCCCTGCTCGGCCTCACCCCGGCCGAGCTCAACCCCTGGAGCCAGACATGACGAACACCATAACCGTAGGCGTCGACGGCTCCGCGCCGT
The DNA here is from genome assembly GCF_018263855.1 of Kutzneria sp. CA-103260. Lineage (GTDB taxonomy): Bacteria > Actinomycetota > Actinomycetes > Mycobacteriales > Pseudonocardiaceae > Kutzneria. The sequence continues at coordinate 2,015,411 of NZ_CP073318.1, forward strand.
CGATGAGCGCGGTCCATTGGGCCGCCGGGGAGGCGCACCGGCGGCACGCGGTGCTCCGCGTGGTGCACGGGCACTCGATCACCACGCCGAGGCTGCCGTCCGGGTTCCTGGTCGAGGCCAGGGCCGCGGCCCAGCACTGCCTGCGCGACGCCGTGAAAGCGGCGCAGGAGGCGTGCCCGGTACTGGACGTGGAACCCGTGCTGGAGCTCAAGCCCGGCATCGACCTGCTGGCCGACGAGTCCGAGAAGGCCGTCATGGTCGTGATCGGAGTTCGCGGCCGCGGCGGCTTCCGCGAGCTGGTGGTGGGTTCCACGGCCGTGGCCCTGACCGCTCGCGCGCGCTGCCCGGTGATTGTCGTGCGGGGCAGGGAGACCGCCGGCGGGCCGATTGTCGTTGGCGTGGACGGTTCGCGGGCGAGCGAGGCGGCGTTGGCCTTCGCCTACGACATTGCCTCGCGGCGTGGGGCCGAGCTGGTCGCGGTGCATGTGTGGAGTGACGTCGTGTCCGTGTGGGGCGGTTCGGTGCCGATCCCGGACCTGGACTGGGACGCCGTCGCCACCGATGAGCGAATCGTGTTGTCCGAGCGGCTGGCCGGCTGGCGTGAGCGCTACCCGGACACCCCGGTGCGCCAGGTCGTGTACGAGGACCGGCCGGCGCAGCGACTGATCGCCGAATCCGGGGGCGCGCAGCTGCTCGTCGTCGGTTCCCTCGGCCGGGGCGCGCTGGCCAACGCGCTGCTCGGGTCGGTCAGCCATGCGGTGCTGCACCACGCGCCGTGCCCCGTCGCCGTCGTGAAGTCGGAGTGATTGTCATGCATGTCTTGCTGACGGAACAGAATCCCGGACAGGGCAAGGACTTGGCCCTCCGGCTGCGCTACCTCGGCTGCACGGTGAGCACCTGCCACTCCGACAACACCGACATCTGCAACGGCGTCGTGCCCGGCGGCTGTCCGCTGGAGGGCCTGCGGCCCGCGGCCATGGTGATCGACGTGCGCGGGGAGAAGGAGTTCACCGCCCACGAATACGGCGCGGTGTGCGGGGCCCGGGCCGGGCTGCCGGTCGTGCTGACCGGGCTGGGCTGGCACGACAAGCCGCCCGTGCCGGACGGCCTGCGCTCCCGCGTGACGGCCATCCGGCAGAACGCCCTGCTGGTCGGCTGTGTCGACGCGCTGCAGGACGAGAAGACCGTGAACAAGCGGGAAAACCAGTGAACGCGCTGGACACCTACGGGGTGTTCCGCGGGCGCGTCTCCACCGCGCACATCCCGGTGGCCTGACCGGCCCGACTTTATTGTGTGCTGTGCACGAAGTTGTGGAGGTGTGGGCGGCCGCTTGTCGATCACTTCGGGGGAGCCCGTCAGCGTGTTACACCCGAAGGTGCGGTCTTGGCGCTCGGCGGCGCTCGCGGGGTTAACGTTGAAGTTTCAACGACGATGCCACGGTCGCCGCTGGGAGAAGGGAAACGCCGTGGAGACCGCCGGGGAGACGCTGCGCAGAACGCTGGCCGCGATGGCCAGGTACGTGGGGGTGCGCGACCGAAGACCGGACTGGCGCGTGGTGCTGGGGCGGGTGCTGCTGGACGCCAACCCCAAGGACGACCCCAAGGCGTTCCTGCAAGCCCTGGTGGAGGGGGCCGCCGGCGTCGGCGACGCGGACACCGGCACGCTGACGGTGCTGGTCGAGCAGGGCCGGTGGCTCCAGGTGGCGATCACGGCCGGCGGCCTGCGGGAGTGGACCGGCCGGTGGCTCCCGGTGGCCGGATCGGTGGCGGCGCTGGCCATCGAGGCCGGACGCGCGGTGATAGTCGACGACGCCACGCTCGACGCCCGCACCGTGCACTCGGCGCGCGCCGCGCACCTCGGGCCCATCCTGGTGGCGCCGGTGTGGCTGGGAGCGCGGATCGTCGGGGTGGTCGCGCTCGGGCGGTTCGCGGGCCGGCCGGCCTTCGGCCTGGCCGACCGGGAGATGCTGGCCGGCTTCGCCGAGCACATGGGGTGGGCGGTGGCCCACACCGGGGCGGAGGCGCCGCCGAGCAGCGACGTCGAACGGCGGGACCCGACGGCGGCGCAGCTGTTCGACATCACCCTCGAGCTGTCCCGGATCGCGGCCAGCGCCGGCGACGGCGTCGCGCTCCGCCTGGCCGGCCCGATCGCCGCGCTCGCGGCCGTGATGAGCAGGCTGGACGGCGAGGCCAGGCCGACGCACCGGCCGGGATCGTTGCTGCGCGCGGAGCTGCTGGCGACCTTCCTGGCCGAGACCGCGGAACAGCAGCTCGCCGCCCACGTGGAGATCCCGACGCCGCTGGGGGACGCCCCGGACGACGTCCGCCGGGCGATGTCCGAGTGGCTCGGCCGAGGCGTTCGGCTGGCCGGGCAGTGCGGCGTCAACCGCTGGGCGCAGCTGACGATCTCAGCCGGCCCGACCTCGGTCGAACTCGCGCTGCGCTATGAGGGACGCCTGCCCGACGAGGCCACGCTGGCCCGGTTCGGGGTGCCGTCGCTGGCCGGTGACGTGACCTCGCGCGGGGACGCCGAACGCACGGTGGTGGTGGCCCGGTCGTTCGACACGAGCGGCGGAAGCGCGCGGTGAACGCCGCGCAGACCCGGTTCTCCGGATCGGGGGCACAGCGGCAGCTCAAACAGGCCGCCGTCGAGTACGCGGGGCACGGCTGGCCGGTCGTGCCGGTGTCGTTCTACCAGGCCGGGCGCTACACCTGCGTGCAGGCCGACTGTGCCGAGAACACCCTCCACCCGGTCTGGCGGATGTGGCAGGGGCGCGCCAGCGCGAATCCGAAGACGGTCGCGGCCTGGTACGGCCTGCTCGCCTTCGCGGTGGCGGTCCGCACCGGCGTCTGCTTCGACGTCGTCAGCGTGCCGGACGTGGTCGCGACGAGGGTGCAGGCGGCGCTCGCGGCACAGCACACGCCGACGCCGGTCGCGGTGTGGCGGGAGCGTCGCCGGCGGCTGTTCTGGGTGGCCCACGACCTGCCGTGGCGAGCTGCCCTGGAGCATGTCGAGGCGCGGGTGCACGGCGACGGCGACTGGGTGCCGGTGCCGCCGACACCGACCCGGTACGGACAACTGCAATGGGCTATGCCGCCCGAGCAGACCGACTGGGGCTTCGTCGGGCACGAGGCCTTCCACAACGCGCTCGCCGCCGTCGACGCCGACCGCCCCTGATCAGCGGGCCACGATGACCGGGCAGGCCGCGTGGTGGATGAGGGCGTGGCTGGTGGAGCCGAGCAGCATGCCGGCCAGTCCGCCGCGGCCGCGGGAGCCGACGACGACGAGTTGGGCGCGGGCGGACTGGCGGACCAGGCCGCGGGCGGGGCGGTCGCGTTCGACGACCCGGCGGATCTCGACCTCGGGGTAACGCACCGGCCAGCCGGCCAGGCGCTCGGCGAGGACCTGTTCCTCGGCGTCGCGGATGGCGTCCCAGTCGAGCACGAAGGGCTGGTTCTGCACGCCGGGCTCGAACGAGGTGTCGTTCCACACGTGGTAGGCGATCAGCGGCACGGACCGCAGGGCGGCCTCGTCCATCGCGAAGGCGAGGGCGGCGTCGCTGGTGGGAGAGCCGTCGATGCCGACGACAACGGGAGCGTGCGGATCGGCGATGCCGCCACGGATGACGGCCACGGGGCAGCGCGCGTGGGCGGAGAGGTTGACGGTGACGGAGCCGGCGAGCAGCTCGGCGAAGCCACCGCTGCCACGGGATCCGAGCACGAGCAGACTGGAGTGGGACGACTTGTCGCTGAGGGCGTCGAGGACCCCGTCGTCGACGAGCTCGGTGGTGGCGGAGACCTCGGGGGCGATGGTCCTGACGACGGAGACCGCCTCGTCGAGCAGCTTGCGGCACCGTGCGGCCATGTCGGCGTTCATGCTGGTGGCGGGCGGCTCCCCGGGCGGCACGGTGATCAGGTGGCCGACGTGCACGATGTCGAGCGGCAGGTGTCGGAGCTCGGCCTCGACGGCGGCCCAGCCCAGGGCCCGCTCGGCGGCGCCCGATCCGTCGACGCCCACGGTGACGGGCAGAGTCATGATGGCCTCCGGCACGAAGCGGTGCGCACCACGGCGACCGGGCAGGCGGCATGGTGCAGCAGGGCGTGGCTGGTGGATCCGAGCAGGACCCCGGCGACCGGACCGCGGCCGCGCGTGCCGACGACCACGAGCTGCGCGTGCTTGGACCGTTCGACGAGGGCGTGCGCCGGGTTGTCGAGCGCGGTTGCCAGTTCGAGGCGAACGGTCGGGAACTTCTCCCGCCACTGGGTCATCCGCTCGGCCAGCATGCCGCGCATCGAGTCGTTCAGCGTCTCGAAGTCCGGGGCGTACGGCACGGTGTCCCAGCCTCGGCCGAGCGCGCCCTCGGTCCAGGTGTGCACGGCGATCAGCGGCACGTCACGCAGCGCGGCCTCGGCGAACGCCCATTCGGTCGCCTCGTCGGCGCTGCCGCCGTCGACACCGACCACGATCGGCCCGGAGGTGGGCGGCGGCACCTGGGGTCCGGGCGACCGGACGACGACGACCGGGCAGTGGCCCCGGGTGGTGACGCCGATGGCCGTGGACCCGGTGAGCAGGCCGGCGAACCCGCCGATCCCGCGCGTGCCGAGGACCATCGTGTCGGCTCTGGTCGACGCGGCCACCAGGGCGTCGACGACGTGGCCGGACAGCAGCTCGGTGGTCGTCGTGACCGTCGGCGCGGCCCGCCCGGCGGCGGACGTGGCGTCGGTGAGCCAGAGATGGGCCTGGGTCTGCGCCGTGTCGACGTTGGCCACGACATGCGCGATGGTGAGCGGGACGTCCCGGCGGGCGGCTTCCCGCACCGCCCAGAGCACGGCCCGATGGGCCGAGTCGGAACCGTCGAAGCCGACGACGATCGGCGCCTTGCTCATGACGACCTCCTCCCGGTCGTGCCTACGGCGTGATCACGCCGAAGCGGTGGTCCCCGCGCCGGTGCGCGACGTGTCCGCGGCCGGTGCGCCGGTCGGTGTAGAACAGCCAGGGCTCGCCGGTCAGCACCAGGCGCTGGATCGCCGCGGTCTCGGTGAGCGTCGGCCGTTCGGTGACGAACCCGTACTCGCCGTCGGGGTTTCGCCACACGATCGCCTCGCGGCCGGTGGTGGCGTCCACGTGCAGGCCGAATTCCTGCCCCAGTTGGTCGAGCGCGAGCACGGCCTGTTCCGGCGAAGCGCACGCGGGCATCCGGGTCACGTGCCGGACGACCACCGGAGTCTCGTCCACTGTGGACGGATCATCGACCCGGGAGTGCTTGCGCCGGCCGTGGGCCAGGTCGAGCAGTTGACGGCGGAGGGTGGTGCGCACCCGGTCGGTGGCCTCGCCGATGGTGGCGCCGGTGCCGACTGCGACCAGCCGGGCGCCGCGCATCGCGAGGGTGGCGTGCGCGACCACGGGTGTCCGCACCCGATCGGACGGGGTGGAGAACCGGACAGTGCCGCCGATGATCGGCCGTGGCGCGTACCGGGCGAGGGAGAGGATTCTCGCGCGCACCCGGTACGCGCCGTCGGCGGCGAGTCCGCCGAGTTCCACGTCGATGGTCGACGACTGTGCCAACGGTTCGACTCGCATCGTGGGCTCCGATCGGCCATGAAGTTGTGCCACCTCCATGGCACTCCGCCGCAAACCCGTTCAGCAGGGCACAAAGCCCTGTCCGGCCCCGGCCGAACGGCGTGAAACCGAGATGACCGCGGGCCGTGGCGCCGGCTCGGCGGACGGACGAGCCTGGGTGGCGGAAGGAGTGAGCGATGATGGCTGGCAACGGAAAGATCGTGGTAGGCGTGGACGGCTCGGACGCGAGCCTGGACGCTGTGCGCTGGGCGTTGGACGAGGCCCGTCGGCGCGGTGCCGAGGTGCACGCGGTGACCGTGTGGCACACCGACCCGCCGCCGGTCGAGGGACCGCCGCCGATGGTCGGCATTCCGTATCGGGCCAAGGAATCCGCCCTCGCGGACGCGCAGGCCATGCAGGACCGCGTCATGGACGCTGTCCAGGGCGTGGCTGAGGGCGTCGCCGTGCACCGGCACATGGTCGCCCAGTGGCCGCAGCGGGCCCTGGTGCACATCTCCGCCGACGCCGACCTGCTCGTGCTCGGCCGGCAGGGTCACTCGTGGCTGGCGGAGAAGCTGCTCGGCTCGGTGAGCGCCTACTGCGTGCGGCACGCCACCTGCCCGGTCGTGATCACCCCGGCTCGGCCGACCGTGAAGGCGGAGGAGCACCACCTGGTCGAAGCGCCCGCGACGCCTGGCCCCCTGTACTGACATGGAGGAACAGGGCTACTTCAGCCTCGCCCCGAGCTCGCCCAGCACCTGATCGACCAGCGCCGGCACAGCCCGCGCCACCTGGTTGCTCAGGCCGACGCCGAGACTCAGGTCGGCGGCCTCCACGGCGTAGACGACGAGCCGGCGGGGCATGCGGCCAAGGGCGGTCGCCAGCGCCACCGCTTCCGGGATGCCGAGGCCGTGGGAGCTGGCGCCGCCGTGTGTGGGCGGCGCCGTGGCCGTGCGGTGGATCCGGCCGGGCGTGGCCGGTTCGCACACGACGGCGTCCACGATCACGGCCAGGTCGGCGTCCTCCCAGGCCAGCAGCAGACCGGCGGGTTCGCCGTCGGACTGCACGGCATGACCGCCGCGCTGGGCAACCGCCACGGCGACGTGCAGGCCGACGGCGTCGTCCCTGCGGTAGGGGCTGCCGACGCCGATGACGACGTTCACGCCTGGGTCCGGGTGAAGTCGAGGAAGTGCGCGGAGCAGGAGATGCACGGGTCGTAGTTGCGGATGGTCCGCTCACACAGGGATGTCAGCTCGTCATCGGGGAGGGCGAGGTTGGCGGTGACCAGGCTGTGCAGGTCGGCCTCGATGGCGGCCTGGTTCTGCGACGTCGGCGGCACGATCTCGGCGGAGATGAGCAGCCCGTCGTCGTCGACGCCGTAGCGGTGGTAGAGCAGGCCGCGAGGGGCCTCGGTGACGCCGTGGCCGACGCTGGGAAGCGGTGGCACGTCAACGTGTGCGGGCTCCGGCGGCTCGTACCCGGAGATCAGCCGCAGGGCCTCGTCGACGGCGTAGACCAGCTCGACGGCCCGGACCACGATGCTGCGGAACGGATTCCGGCACGACGACCCGAGACCGGCGGCCGCGGCGGCCTCCCGGGCCAGCGGGGACAGCTGGGCGTGGTTGACGGTGTAGCGGGCGAGCGGGCCGGTGAGGTAGCGCCGGCCGTCGAGGGAAGCGTGCAGGGCGGTGGAGTGCGGCACCTGGCGCTCGACGACGTGTGAGGAGAAGGCCGCCACGGGAAAGTCCAGGCCGCTGCTGGAAACCAGCCGGCCCCGGGTGATGGCGTAGCGGTCGTCCTCATGCACGGCGAGAAGTTCGTGCGCCAGCTCCAGATCGGGGAAGTCGAAGCCGCCGACCCAGCGGACCGTCGCCAGCGCGACGTCCAGGGCGGCGCGCAGCTGTTCGGCGACCGGCGCGAGCTCGGCCCGGGTCGGTGCCCGAAAGAAACCGCCGACCCGCACGTTGATCGGATGGATGGGCCGCCCGCCGACGGCTTGCAGTAACGCGTTGCCGGCCTTTTTCAGCGCCAGGCCGCGTTCCACGGCGCCACGGTGGTCGGCGGCCATGGTCATGGCGTCCGGGTAGCCGAGGAAGTCGGGCGCGTGCAGCAGGTACACGTGCAGGGCGTGGCTGGAGATCCACTCGCCGCAGTACAGCAGCCGGCGCAGTGTCTCGATCGGCTCGGGCACGGTCACCTCGCAGGCGTCCTCGATGGCGTGGCACGCGCTGAGTTGGTAGGCGACCGGGCAGATGCCGCAGATGCGGGCGGTGATGTCCGGCGGCTCGGTGTGCGCGCGGCCGCGCAGCAGCGCCTCGAAGAACCGGGGCGGCTCGTAGATCCGGAGCTCGGCGCGTTCGACCGCGCCGTCCCGGACCACGACGTTGAGCGCCCCCTCGCCCTCGACCCGGGCCAGCGCGCTGACCCGGAGCTGACGCGCCCGGTGGCTCATCTCGCCGCCTCCCGGCGGAAGTCGGTGAACGTGCGGAACGCCCGGTCGATGGCGTCCTCGGACAGGCCGCAGGCGCGCAGTTGCGCGGTCAGGGCCACGATGTTCGGCTGATCGACCGGACCGAAGCAGCCGAAGCAGCCGCGCCGGTACGCCGGACACAGCGCCCCACAGCCGGCGTGCGTGACCGGGCCGAGGCAGGGCGTGCCGTCGGCGACCATCACGCACGTCAGGCCGCGGCGCTTGCACTCGGTGCAGACGCTGGCATCCGGCAGATCGGGCTTGCGCCCCACCAGGAACGCCGACAGCACCTCCAGCAGTTGGCGCCGGTCGATCGGGCAGCCGCGCAGCTCGTAGTCGACGGGCACGTGCGCGGAGATCGGCGTGGACGTGGCCAGTGTCTCGATGTGGGACGGGCTGGCGTAGACGAGCGACCGGAACTCCTCGACGTCGGCGAAGTTCCGCAGCGCCTGGATGCCGCCGGCGGTCGCGCACGCGCCGATCACGACCAGCACCCGTGACTGCGTGCGGACCTCGCGGATCCGTTCGACCTCCTCCGGCGTGGTGATGGAGCCTTCCACCAGCGAGACGTCGTACGGGCCGGGCGCCACGGCGCTGCTGGCCTCGGTGAACCGCGCTATGCGCACCGCGCCGGCGAGGGTGAGCAACTCGTCCTCGCAGTCGAGCAGGGTCAGCTGGCAGCCGTCGCACGAGGTGAACTTCCACACGGCCAGACTGGGTGGACTCATCACAACTCCCTGACGGACAACAGGTCCGCGGCCCGGGCGTAGTCCACGACCGGCCCGTCCCGGCACACCAGCAGCGGACCGAGCTGGCAGTGCCCGCACCGGGCGACGCCGCACTGCATGTTGCGCTCCAACGAGATCCGGATCCGGTCGGCGGGAACTCCGCGCCGCAGCAGGATGTCCGCGCTGAACCGCATCATCGGCTCCGGGCCGCAGATGAACGCGGTCGTCGCCGCCGGGTCGATCGGCAGCCGGGACAGCGGCTGCGTGACGAACCCGACCGACCCGGTCCAGCCGTCGGCGGCGTGGTCCACGGTCAGTTCCATGGCCATGTCGTCCCGGGCCGACCACCACTTCAGCTCGTCGGCGTACAGGAACTCCCGTGGCGTCCGTGCCCCGGCGACGACGATCACCCGGCGGTACCGCCAGCGCTGGGCCAGCACTGCCAGCACCACGGGTCGCAGTGGGGCCAGCCCGACGCCACCGGCGACGACCAGCACGTCCCGTTCCCAAGCGCGCCAAGGCTCCCACCCGACGCCGTACGGACCGCGAACGCCGACGACAGCGCCGGGCTCGGCGTCGTGCAGGGCGCGGCTCACCGCCCCGACGGCGCGGATCGTCTGCGTCAGCACGGAGTCCACAACGGACGGATCTCCGCTGACCGACACCGCGATCTCGCCGACGCCGTGCGCGTACAGCATGGTGAACTGTCCCGGCTGGAACCGGGGGATCGACCGGTCGAGCGGCGTCAGACGCAGCGTGACGGAATCGACGGTCTCCACGGTCCGGCCGGTGACCACGTACCGCGCCGGGAGCATGTCCGTCACAGCGGGCTCATCGGCGTCTCGGCGGGATTGCGGTACAGGTCCAGCAGCCGGGCCCGGGTGGTCTGCAACCGGTCCAGCACCATGGCCAGCATCGCGACCGCCACCGGGTAGCCGAAGGTCGGGTCGTGCTCGGCGAAGGCCCGCAGCTGGTCGGTGTCCAGCTCGATGGCCACCGTCGGGGCGACGGCGACCGCGCCGAAGTGCCAGCGTGGCGGGTCGACCAGCCAGGACCACCCGACCACCTCGCCGGGGCCGACGGTCTGCACGACCACCGGCCCGCGACCGGGAATCCCGGCGTCGATGGCCACGCACCCGCGCTGCACCAGCCAGCAGCCCCGGGCCGGCGTCCCTTCGGTGAACAGCCGGTCGCCCGCGGCGAAGGTCACCTCCTGGGCGGCGCCGGACAGCACCGCGATGTGCGTCTGCGACAGGCCCGTCAGCAGCGGGAACGCGCTGAGCCGGTCAGACATCGACATCGTCGCCACTCCTTTCCGCCGCCAGCGCGGCCACCTCGGCGGTGATGTCGATCCCCACCGGGCACCAGGCGATGCACCGGCCGCAGCCGACACAGCCGGACTCGCCGAACTGGTCGTGCCAGGTGCCGAGCTTGTGGGTGAGCCACTGCCGGTAGCGGCTCGCCGCGGAGGTGCGGACGCTGCCGCCGTGCAGGTACGAGAAGTCGACCTCGAAGCAGGAAGCCCAGTGCTCCCAACGCTCGGCGTGCTCGCCGGTGAGGTCGGTGACGTCCTCGGTGGTGGTGCAGAAGCACGTCGGACAGACCATCGTGCAGTTGCCGCAGGTCAGGCAGCGCTCGGCGACGTCGTTCCAGCGCCGCGCCTGCCGACTGTCCCGCAGCAGCTCCCGAAGGTCCAGCTCCGGCATCGCGCGGCCCATCCGGTCGGCCGCGGCCGTGACGTCCCGCAGCGCCGCCGCGACCTCGTCGAACCGAGCTTGCCGGCGCGTGACCATGCGCAGCATGCGCTCGCCGGCCCCGGTGCCGGCCTCGGCGAGGAACCAGTGCCCGGTGTCGTCGATCCGTTCCGTCAGCGCCAGGTCGTAGCCCTGGCGGACGCCAGGGCCGGTGCCGGTGCTGGCGCAGAAGCACAGTCCGCCGGGCTCGGTGCAGTCGACCGCCACGATGAACGGCCGGATCCGGTTGCCGACGACACGACCGAGCACGCCCAGCGCCGCGAGATCGCAGCCGCGCACCCCGAGGAAGGCCAGCTCGCGGTTGTCCGGCGGCGGTTCCTCGAAGCCGGTTTCCGTTGTCTCCCAGAGCTTTCGCCGTGCCGGGTGGACGAACTGCTTCCACGACTGCGGCCCGGCGGAGTGGCAGAACAGCGCCTCGTCGTCTCGGCGCCGGACCCGGTAGCGGCCCGGTGCCACGTCCACGCCCCAGCCGGCCGGCAGGTCGGCGACACCGGTGATGTCGTCCAGCACAATCGCGTTGTCACGCAGGCGCGGTCCGATCACACGGCGCCCGTCGGCGATCAACGCCCGCACCAGCTCGTCCAAGCCGTCCAGGCCGAAGGCGTCCATCACAGCACCTCGCCGACCCGCACGCTCATTGCCCCTGCCTCCCGAAGATGTCGTCGATGGGACGCCGCGGCGTGGCCGGCAGCGGCGCGGTGTTGACCGGGGCCCAGCCGACCCGCAGCACGATCTGCGGCACGCCGAAGCCGTCCAGCACGCGGTCGCGGACCAGGTCGCGGGTCGCCTCGACCTCCAGCACCTGGCTGAGCGGGCAGGTGGCCATCCGGAAGTCGGTGGCCCACAACAGGACCGAGCTCATCGGCTCGCCGGCCCGCAGCCGCGACTCGGTGGTGTCGGTGGCCGTGGCCAGGACCAGCAGCTCGCCGGCGTCGTCCTCCCACCGGTCGCCCGGGTCGGTGAGCTGGCCGTTGGGAAAGGCCCGCATGGTGGTGTCGCCGTGGCGGCGCTCGCCGGCGGGGATGTTGGTCGCCGGCACGCCTTCGGCGACGAACGGGCTGCGTCCGGCCCAGGCCGCCAGCTCGGCGGCGTAGGCGAGGTCGGCCTCCTGCCGGGTCGAAGCCTCCGCCAGCGCCCGCACCAGCTGGTAGCGGTCGTCGGGCTCGGTCGTCGGCATCAGCACGGCGCCGAACGTGCCGGCCGTGCGGGCCAGGTCGGCGAGCAGCTCGGCGGGCACCGGCCAGGAGGTGTAGCGGCGGCGGTCGGTGCGGCGGCGCTGGATCGCCGCCGCCAGCGCGATGTCGTCCCGGCTCGGTTCCCGTGGCCGGAAGTCCACCGCGGCGAGGTGATCGGGCTGGTTGGGGTTGGGCAGCCGGTGCACGTGCGTGGCCCAGCCGGACGCGGCCATCGTCACCTGGAGGTGGTGCAGCGCGGCTCCGCAGGACAGCATCAGGTCCCGCCCGTCGGGGTCGGTCGCCGGCAGCAGCCGGGCGGCGTCGGCGTACAGGTGCAGCGAGGTCGTGCCGTGCAGCCAGCGCCACGGCTGCGAGTTGTGGATCGACGGCGCTCGCGCCGCCAGCGCCACCGCGGCGCGCAGCGTCTGCAGGTCCGGAGTCGCCATCATGGTGCGCACCTCTCCCGTGCCGCCCGCAGCAGCAGCCGGCGCTCGGCCGAGCCGATCTCGGCCCGGGTGGCGGCGAGCGCGTCCCGATTGACCGACACCGATGTGATGCCCATCCGCACCAGCTGCTCGGCGAAACCCGGCTTGGTGGACGGGGCCTGGCCGCACAGCGAGGTGGTCATGCCGTTCTCGCGGGCGGCGGTGATGATCCGCTCGATGGTGTCCAGCACCGCCGGGTCGGCCTCGTCGAACAGGTCGGCGCAGATCTCGGAGTCGCGATCCACGCCCAGCACCAACTGGGTGAGGTCGTTGCTGCCGATGGAGATCCCGTCGATGCCCAGCCGCGCGTACTCCGGAATCCAGTACGCCACCGAGGGAACCTCGGCCATCACCCAGCGGTGCAGCCGGCGGTCGTGCCCCAGCGGGCTGGCGTCGATGGCGGCGAGGCAGGCACGCAGCTCCCACAGCGTGCGCACGAACGGAATCATCAGGTGCAGGTTGGGCGTCTGCTCCCGAACCTTGGCCAGCACGGCCAGTTCCAGCGCGAACAACTTGGGCTCGCGGACGTAGCGGTAGCAGCCGCGGTAGCCGATCATCGGGTTGTCCTCGACCGGCTCGAAGTCGCCGCCGCCGTTCAGGTGCCGGAACTCATTGGTGCGGAAGTCGATCGCCCGGTAGATCACCGGCCGCGGCGCGAAGGCGCGGGTCACCCGCAGCAGCGACTCCGTCATCCGTGCGGTGAACTTCTCGCTGCCGCCGTCGCGGGCCATCAGCGCCCGCGGGTGCTCGCCGTCCAGCGCCTCGGTGACCATGAACTCCGCGCGCAGCAGCCCGACGCCGTCGACGGGCAGCGCCGCGACCTCCTCGGCGTGCTCGGGCATCGCCAGATTGACGTACACCTTGGTGCCCAAGGTTTCCGTGGTCGGCGCGGCCACGGGCGTGATCTGCGGAACGGTGTGTGCGGCGGGCTCCAGCCGGCCGGCGAAGACCTTGCCGGCCGCGCCGTCGACGGTGACGGTCTCGCCGTCCCGCAGCACCTCCGTGGCGTTGCGCGTGCCCACGACGCAGGGCACGCCCAGCTCTCGGGCCACGATCGCGGCGTGGCAGGTCATGCCGCCGCCGTCGGTGACCAGCGCGGCGGCGCGGCGCATGGTCGGGACCCAGTCCGGAGTGGTCATGACCGCGACCAGGATCTCCCCGTCCTGGAACCGGTTGCCCTCGCTCGGGCCGGCCAGCCGGCGCACCCGCCCGGCGGCCCGGCCCGGAGACGCCGCGAGCCCGGCGAGCAGTTCGGAACCGGCGGCCTGGGCGGATTCCCGGCCGAGGGTGGTGATCGGGCGGGACTGCACCAGCCAGGTCCGGCCGTCGGCGATCGCCCACTCCAGGTCCTGGGGGCTGCCGTAGTGCTCCTCCACCCGCAGCGCCAGCCGGGCCAGCTCGATTGCCTCGTCGTCGGTCAGCACCCGGCTCGCGCCGGTCTGCGCGTCGAGATCGATCCGCAGGTCGTGGCCATCCGGGCCGCGCACGATCTTGTGGGTCTGGCGCCCGGTGCGGGCGTGCAGCAGGCGCGGCCCCTGCTTGGCCACGACGTAGGTGTCCGGTTCGACGGCGCCGCTGACCACCACCTCACCCAGCCCGTACGCACCCTCGATGACGATGCGGCCGCGGTCGCCGGTGGACGGGTCGGCGGTGAACGCCACGCCGGACCGGGCCGAGTCGACCATCAGCTGCACCGCGACGGCGATCGCCGGCTCCTCGTCGACCTGCGTGCTGGCGCGGTAGGCCACCACCCGGGGCCCGAACAGCGAGGCCCAGCAGTCGACCAGGCGCGCCAGCACCTCCTGGATGCCGTGGGTGTTGGTGTAGGTGGCGTTCATGCCGGCGAAGGACGTGCCGGCGGTGTCCTCGGACGTCGCCGACGACCGGACCGCCACCTCGGCGCCGTCGCCCAGTTCGCGATACGCGGCTTCGATCTCCGCCCGGATCTCGTCGGCGACCCCCGCCTTGCGCACCAGCGCCTGGACCCGCTCACTGGCGGCCGCCAACTCGGGCGTCTGCGACAAGTCGAACGCCGTGCGGAACGCCTCGGCGACCTCGCCGCGCAGACCGGCGCGGTCCAGCGAGTCCAGGTACGCCTGCGCGGTGACCACGAAGCCGGCCGGCACCGGCAGCCCGGCCCGGGTCAGCTCGCCCAGGTTGGCGCCCTTGCCGCCGGCGACCGCGGTGTCGTCCCTGCCGAGTTCGCCGAAGTTCTTCACATAGCGCGACATGCCAGCTCCTTCATTGAGCGCGCAGGATGTCGCGCAGCCGGGTGTATTCCTGCTCGTCGATCTCGCCGCGGGCCAGCCGCTCGGCCAGCGCCTGCTCGGCGCTCGCGTGCCGCCGCGTGCCGACGTGCCGCAGCGCCAGCACGAGCACCGTGACCACGCCGCCCCAGAACACGAGCATGCCGATCGCCGCCGTCAGCGGCATCACCCAACCCGCGTCGGGGCCGTAGTACCAGGGCATCATGACGTGCCTCCGTGGCGCGGGACCGGTTTGAGCGGCTCGTGGTCGAAGTCCACGAACTTGCCGTGCGCACGGTCGATCTCGCGGTCGTCACGGGCGAAGGTCAGCTGGTTGTGCACGTCCACCACGCCGTCGACGCCACGTGTCAACGTGCCGGCGATGTCGACCAGCGCCTCGGTCTCCACCTGCCCGCGCAGGTTCGCGACGCCGGACTGCACCTCGACGGACACCTCGTTCGGGTCCATCCACAGCGCGCGGCCGAAGACTTCCGTCAGGATCTCCTCCCGCAGGTCGCGGTCCGAGCGCAGGAACACGCCGAGCATGTCGCGGCGGCTCACGACGCCGACCAGCCGGCCTTCGGCGTCGACCACCGGCAACCGGCGGACGCCCTCCTCGGCCAGCAGTTTCGCCGCGTGCGCCACGGTGGCGTC
This sequence comes from Kutzneria sp. CA-103260, assembly GCF_018263855.1. Lineage (GTDB taxonomy): Bacteria > Actinomycetota > Actinomycetes > Mycobacteriales > Pseudonocardiaceae > Kutzneria. The sequence continues at coordinate 2,030,482 of NZ_CP073318.1, forward strand.
CGGGTGCACGCACACCGCCGGCGAGGTCATCAGCTGGGCGGCGACGCGGTGCGGGTGGTAGCCGTGCCGGCCGCCGGCCCAGAACGGCTTGCGCTTCTCGGTGGTGCCGTGCAGCAGGTCGGTCTCCGACACGATGCCGACCACGCGATCGTCCTTGTCCAGCACGGGAACGCCGCTGACGCGCCGTTCGGCGAGCAGCGCGACGACGTCCTTGAACGGGGTGTCGCCGCGCACGACGGCCACGTCGGTGGTCATCACGGCGCTGATCTCTCGGTGCCTCACCGTCTTCTCCTCTCCCGCCGACCGGCCGCGCGCCGTGGCCGCCGCCGGGTGCGGCGGCCACGGCCCGGGGACGTCAGCCCTCGTCCCCGGTCTCGATCTGGATCTTGCGGTGCACCTTGGCCGTCTCGTCGACGGGCACCCTCACGGTGAGAATCCCCTTGGCATAGCTGGCCTTGATGTCCTCCTCCTTGGCGTCGGCGGGCAGCGCGACCGTGCGCGAGAAGGAGCCGTAGCGGAACTCGGTGTGGTTCTTGTCGGTCGTCTCCTCCGTGCGCTCGGCGCTGATCGTCAGCAGCCGGTCGTCCACGGTGATCGTGACGTCCTTGCCCGGGTCGATGCCCGGCAGTTCGGCGCGCACGACGTACATGCCGTCCTCGACGAAGTCCTCGACCCGAATGCCCTGCACGCCCAGCATCGACCGGAATCCGAACAGGGACGGGAAGGACTCGGCCCAGTCCATCAGGTCCGGCAGCAGTCCGTGCTGCCTGCGGACCGGCGTCGCCATCTCGGTGCCTCCTTGTCTTCTCGGTGGTCCTGCCCTGCCATCGCACTCCCGGGGAGTGCTGGCGGCGCAGAGGAGAAGGCCCCGTGCTGGCCGCCATCCGGCGCGGCCGACGGGGTCGGAAGTCTCTGTCGGCACGGGACCACTTGACCGGCCAACGACTCTGGGGGCGGCCGCGCGTGGCGGCGATGCTCATGTCGAATCACGGACGACTGAGAAGGGAACGACGATGGGCAGGTTCACGCAGCCGGATCCGTTGCTGGGGCTGGCCCGCCGAATCGGTTGGGGCCGCAACACGCTGCGCCGGACCATCGACCGTTGCGAGGCGGCCTCGGTCGTGCTGGTGTGGCTGGCCAGCACGGTGATCATGTTGGGCGGAGTCGTGCTCGGGCTGACGGTCACGCAGTCCGACCTCGCGACCTCGGCGCGGCAGATCGCGCAGTCGCATCCCACGACCGGAGTGATGCTCGACAGCTCGATCGCCGCACCGGGCAGCACGGCGATGCGGATGTCGGTGCAGGTGCGGTACATCGACCAGACAGGTGTCACCCGCACCGCCGAGACCGTTGAGGCCGTCGGTCTCCCCGCCGGCACGAGCGTGCCGGTGTGGTTGGACGGCAGCGGCGCCATCGCGCCGGATCCGCTGACGCCGGACGACGCGGTCGTCAACGGCGTCACCGCGGGCACGTGCGCCGCCGGCGGAGCGGAGGGGCTGCTGCTCGCCGTGTACCTCTACGTCCGCTGGCGGATGGAGCGGAGGAAGTTCGCCGCGATCGATCTCGAATGGGCCCAGCTGTCGGCCCGGTGAATGGAGGAGCTGTGCACGCGAACACCGGTGACTGGCTGGTGATCAAGTCGGCGACGCTGGACCGGCCGCCCCGCCGCGGGCTGATCACCGAGGTGCACGGCTTCGACGGCACGCCGCCCTACGTCGTGCGCTGGACCGACAACGACCGTGAGGCGATCGTGTTCCCCGGGCCGGACGCGCACATCGAGACGGCGAACTCGACAACGCGGTGAGTTTCCGTCGGCGCGCTGGCGGAGGTGCCCGCCAGCTTCGACACTGTGTTCGTGGAGCTCGGCCGGAGGAGATGACCATGAGGGCTTGGTGTGTGACCCGGCCGGGCCCCATGGCGACCGGGCCGCTCCAGCTGTCGGAGCTGCCGCGACCTGAGCCGGGACCCGGCGAGGTGCTGGTCCGCGTGCTGGCGTGCGGCGTGTGCCGGACGGACCTGCACGTGGCCGAGGGCGACCTGGACGTGCACCGGCCGTCGGTGGTGCCCGGGCACGAGGTGGTCGGCGAGGTGGTGTCGGCCGGCTCGCGGTTCGCGGTGGGGGAGCGGGTCGGCATCGCGTGGCTGCGGCACACGTGCGGGGAGTGCCGCTACTGCCGCCGCGGCGCGGAGAACCTGTGCCCTCGTTCGCGGTACACCGGCTGGGATGCCGACGGCGGGTACGCCGACTACACCGTGGCGCCCGAGGCGTACGCGTACCGCCTGCCCATCGGCTACTCGGACGCCGAGCTGGCGCCGCTGTTGTGCGCGGGCATCATCGGCTACCGCGTACTCGAACGCGCTGAGTTGCCCGAGGGCGGCCGGCTGGGCATCTACGGCTTCGGCGCCAGCGCCCACCTCGCGGCACAGGTCGCGCTGGCTCGTGGGGCGACCGTGCACGTGCTGACCCGCAGCCCCGCCGCCCGCGAACTGGCCCTGAGCCTCGGCGCCGCGTCCGCCGGGGCCGCCGACGCCGTGCCGACCGAACCGCTGGACGCCGCCATCCTGTTCGCGCCCGTCGGTGATCTCGTGCTGCCCGCACTGACCGCCCTGGACCGCGGTGGCACGCTCTCGATCGCCGGCATCCACCTGTCCGACATCCCCGCGCTGAACTACCAGCGGCACCTGTTCCAGGAGCGCCAGCTGCGCAGCGTCACCGCCAACACCCGTGCGGACGGCGCGGACTTCATGGCCTTCGCCGGCCGGCACCGGCTGCGCGTGACGACGACGCCGTACTCGCTGGACCAGGCCGACCGCGCGCTGTCCGACCTTGCCGGCGACCGAGTGAACGGCGCCGCCGTCCTGGTGCCGTGATGCACGCCGTTGCCTGCCTGAGGAGGCGCCGACGGGATCGGTGACAGCCGATGCCTACCGGCCGTTCTCCCACTGTGCGCCTGCCCATGCCCGCTCGAACTCGTCGCGATCGATCTCCTGGTCCCGCAGGTGCGGATCGAAGAGGTCCACGAGAGGCGGATTGAACGGCCAGTCCGCCGCGTCCGTCTTGGTCGCGACCCCGTCTTCACTGGTCTCCACCTGTCGGATGCGGCGGCCATCACGCCCGATCTCCACCAGGTACGTCGCGGGGTCGTCACCGTCCCAGTTCTGCCGCAGATACACCACCTCCCGGTCGGCGAGCGCACCGAAGCCAGGTACGCCACGCTGGCTGTCACGCGTGGCGCGCAACTCGTCGAGGCCCGGGGGCATCACCGATGCGTCGATGTCTATCTCCTCGGGATGCCGCTCCTCGGCCTGTGAGATGGCGGCTGCGGTGTCGATGACTTCGACCTCGGCGAAGGTTTCCAGCACCTCACGGGCGGACCGAGCGTGAATCCACCACCGCAGGCCGCCCATGCCGTAGTCGTGCAGAACGAGGTAACGCTGCTTGGACACCACGTCAGCATGCTCGCTGGCCGCTCGAACGGCGTGACGGGGAGGCACGCACGATGTCCGGTCACGCCGAATAGCGCGTATCTCGACGGCCCTCCTCGACGCGATCGGCGCGTCCCACCCGCGCACCTGAACCGCGGTCCGAAAATCTCGCGAACTAGTCCCCGGACGATGTCGAGAACCGCCGCACTCATCCGACGTGTCTGTGAAACCGCAGATGGGAAGGGGCAGTCATGACAACATCACCGGCCGGGGAGCAACTGGTCCGGGTGCACAACCTGGGCGTGTCGCTGGACGGGTTCGCCACCGGCGACGGCCAGACGCTGCGGGCCCCGTTCGGGCATGCGGGGTCGCGGCTGACCGAGTGGTTCTTCGACACCGCGATGGGCCGCGAGTTGATGGGACGCGGCCCGGGCGGCAGCCGGGGCGCGGACAACGCCCTGACCGAGTCCGGCTTCCGGGGTGTCGGCGCGGAGATCATGGGCCGGAACAAGTTCGGGCCGCAGCGCGGGCCGTGGGAGGACGAGTCGTGGCGGGGCTGGTGGGGCGAGGAGCCGCCGTTCCACACCCCGGTCTACGTTCTGACCCACTACCCGCGGCCGTCGCTGGAGATGGACGGCGGCACGGTGTTCCACTTCCGCGACAGCTCGCCGCAGGATGTGCTCGCCGAGGCCAGGAAAGCGGCCGGCGGCCTGGACGTCCGCATCGGCGGCGGCCCCACCGTGGTGCGGGACTTCCTGGCCGCCGACCTGGTCGATCTGCTGCACGTGGTGATCGTGCCGATCGTGCTCGGCCGCGGCGTCCGGTTGTGGGACGGGTTGGAGGGCGTCGAGGAGCGTTTCGACGTGGAGACGGTCGCCTCGCCCGCCGGGGTCTCGCACGTGATCTTCCGCCGGCGCACGTCATGACCTTCATGTCCTCGCCGCGCACCCGTAGCCCGCGGGTGGCGCTGGCGCTGCTCGCGCTGCCGTCCCTGCTGATCGCGATCGACATCAGCGTGCTGGCCGTCGCGCTGCCCCGGATGGCGGCCGACCTGAACCCGACGCCGACCGAGCTGCTGTGGATGAACGACATCTACGGCTTCATGGTCGCTGGCACCATGATCACGATGGGCACGGTCGGCGACCGGATCGGCCGCCGCCGGCTGATCATCGTCTGCGCGGCGGTGTTCGCGCTGGCCTCGGCGGTCGCGGCGGTTGCCGTCGCACCGTGGATGATCATCGCGACCCGGGCCGTGATGGGCGTCGCCGGCGCCGCGATCATGCCGGCCTCGATGGCGTTGCTCGGGCGGATCTACCCCGACCCGAAGTCCTCGGTGTCGGCGATGGGCGCGTACATGACGTGCTTCCTGACCGGGATGGCGGTGGCCCCGCTGGTCGGCGGTGTGCTGATCGAGCACTGGGGCTGGGGCTCGGTCTTCCTGATGGGTGTGCCGGTGATGCTGCTGACCGTGGTGGCCGCGCCCCGGGTGCTGCCGGAGTTCCGCGCGCCTGATCCCGGCCGGCTCGACCTTCGCAGCGCCGCGCTGTGCCTGGCGTCGATCCTGCTGGTCGTGTACGCGCTCAAAGCGCTGGTCAACAGCGGCTTGTCCTGGTCGGTCGTCGTCGCGGTGGCCGTGGGCGTCGCGCTCGGGGTGGCGTTCGTGCGCCGCCAGCACCGGCTGGAGCACCCGCTGGTCGACCTCGGGCTGCTCCGGCGGCCCGGCGTGGCCAGGACGATGTGGGTGCTGCTGCTGACCGCGCTGGTGATGGGCGGGACGTCCCTGTTCGTGGCGTTCTACCTGCAGTCGGTGCGGGGGCTGACGCCGCTGGCCGCCGCGCTGTGGCTGCTGCCGCAGATGGCCAGCATGATCGTCGCGTCCAACCTCGGGCCCTGGCTCGGCCGCCGGCTGCCGCCGGCCCGCATCACCGCGGTGTGCATGGCCCTGATGGCCGCCGGGTTCGCGCTGTTCGCGCTGGTCCCGGTTGGCCCCGCCGGCCTGGTCGTGCTGGTCGGCGGCACCGTGCTCACCACCGGCGGCATCGGCGCGGCGTTCCCGTTCCTGATGAACGACGTGATCGGTCACGCGCCGCCGGAGCGGGCGGGAACGGCTGCCTCGTTCGCCCAGACCGCGAACGAGCTCGGCATCGCCCTGGGCCTGGTCGTGCTGGGCACCATCGGCACGGTGGCCTACCGGCACCAGCTGGCCTCGACTGCCGGCCACGCCGACGGGTCGTGGGTCGACGGCCTCAAACAGGCCACCGACCAGCACGATCCCGCCCTGCTCGACAAGGTCCGCGACGCCTTCACCACGGGATTCCACGCCGCGGGGGCGACCAGCTTCGCGGTCATGCTGGTCGTCCTGCTGCTCACCGTTCGCCCGCCAGCGCTTCGTCGGACACTCGGATAGCCGCCGGTCACTCGGGCGCCGCGGCTCATGCCGGCGCGCCGGTCTCGAAGCGGACGCTGTCGGCGACCGCGACGGCGTGGTCGCCGTAGCGCTCGTAGTAGCGGCCGAGCAGGCCCAGTTCGAGGGCGGTCTGCACCGTGACGTCGGTGTGCAGCAGTTCGAGGTAGAGGGCGGACTGCAGGGAGTCCATCTCGTCGTCCTCGCGCTCGAGTTCGGCGGCGGAGTCCTTGTCGCGGTAGACGATGGCCTCCTTGGCCTGCTCGGCGAGGCGGAGCGCGACGCGGTTCATCGAGTGCACGATGCCGGTCAGCTTCGGGGGGACGGCGGTGCGCGGGAAGTCGCCGGCGGCGGTCTCGGCGATGTGCCGGGCGAGATCGCCCATACGCTCGAGGTCGCGGTCGATGCGCAGCCCGGCGACGAGCGCCCGCAGGTCGCCGGCGACGGGCTGCTGGGTGGCCAGCACGCGCAGGATGTGCTCGTCGATCTCGCGCCGCAGGGCGTCCACGGTGGCGTCGTCGCTGATCACCTCGTTGGCGGTGGTGCGGTCGGCCTCCAACAGCGCGGTGGTGGCCCGACCCATGGCCGACTGGACCAGCTGTGTCATGCCGATCAGCTTCTGATCGATGATGTCCAGCTCCTGGTGGAACGTCGTGCGCATGACGAACTCCCGACGTCGGGGAACACCTTACGGATCAACGTTAGGCACGCCCGGGGCCTTCGGACAGTGGCGGGATTCCTTGCCGGGCAGGGACTTCCGGCCCGGTTCAGGCCAGCGGGAGCACGGCGTGCGCGAGGTGCGGACCGGGCTCGGCCGAAGGGCCACAGGCAGTTGGGGGACAAGGGCTTTCGGCACCTGTGGGCGGATCGGACAAGCGGGACGATCGTGGTGGAAGGAGGTGGACGACGTGACGAACGTCGAGTCCGGCAGGGCGGCTGCCGAAGCCCGCGAGCAGATGACCACCGATCCGACGGCGACGGCGAAGCACGGCGGTCCGCTGGTTCGGTATCTCGGTGCGGTGACGTACCAGGAGAACAAGAAGAAGGACGAGAACAGGGACGAGAAGGCCGAGTGACCCCGGCCCGCCGGCCCGCTCAGCGGGCCGGCGAGTCCGTCTTCACGATGTCCGCCTCGGGCCAGGGATCGAACTCGCGGGCCATCGTCGCGGCGATCTCCGGTGTCGCGTCGGACAGGTGCGGCCCGACGGCCCGGGTCCTGATGCGCGCGTCGGCGACTTCGTCCGACGCACGGCAGACCAGCTCCACCATCCGGCTGGACGTGCCGGCCGCCACGGCCCGGGCCAGCTGCCGGTGCGCGGCAACCCGCCAGCTCGCGTCGAGCACCACGGTCTCGCCTCGGCCGAGCAGAAGTTCGGCCCGTCGCAGCATCTCCCGGTACGTGTGCACGGTGCTCGCGGCGCTGTAGATGCCTTCCTGCCAGCCCGCGGCGGCGCTCGTCGCCGGTGAGATCCCGGCCATCTCCTTGCGGACGCGGTCGGACTGCACCAGCACGCCGCCGAGTTCGTCGGCCAGCCGACCGGCCACTGTGGACTTTCCGGTGCCCGGACGGCCGCCGACGAGCACCAGGCGGGGCTCGGCCAGGCGCAGGTGCCGCAACGCCGACTCGGCCAGCTGCCGGGCCTGCCCGTCCTGTCCGGCGACGCCCTGGGCGTGGCGCAGGCAGGCGACCTTGGACCGAACCACGGCGCGGTAGGCGATGTAGTGGTGTTCGAGCGAGACATTGCGCTCGGTGCCGGCGAATTCCGCGTAGCGGTCGAGGAACCACGCGCCGAGGTCGGGACGGCCGAGCCGTTCCAGGTCCATGGCGAGGAACGCGGCGTCGTCCAGTGCGTCGACCCAGCGCAGGTGGTCGTCGAACTCCAGACAGTCCAGCACGCGGGGGCCGTCCGGCAGACAGAAGATGTCGTCGGCGATGAGGTCGCCGTGGCCGTCGCAGGCCACGCCGGCCCGCGCCCGAGCCGCCAGCAGCGGCTGCCGGCCGGCGAGGTAGCGGTTGACCAGGTCGGTGATCTCGGCCAGCACGCCGGCGTCGAGCGGGTCGCCGCGGAACGGGACCAGTTCGGTCAGGTTGGCCGTCCAGCGTTCGCGCAGCCCGTCCAGCAACGCCACCCGGTCGATCTCCGGACTGCGGTCCGCCGTGGCGTGGAAGGTGGCGATCAGACGGGCCACCTGCCGCAGTTCGTCGCGCACGGGCACGCCATCGGCCAGGAGGCGGGCCAGCGACCGCTCGGCCGGCATCCGCCGCATCACCACGATCCAGTCGCACGGCTCGCCGGCCGGATCACGCACCTCGGCCACACCCAGGTACACGTCCGGCGCGAGCCGGCGGTTGAGCCGCACCTCGCGGTGGCACGCCGCCCGGCGGGCTCGGCGCGTGGTGAAGTCGAGGAACCCGAGATGCACCGCCTTCTTCACCTTGTACGCGTGGTCGCCGGTGAAGAAGACGGTGGCGCAGTGCGTCTCCCGGACCGCGGCCTCGGTCACAGTCCCACCTCGCTAGCGCTCGGCGAGTCTGCGACCAAGGCCACTGCGCTCAATGGTGCCCTCGCAAGCTCGGTCACAGTCCCACCTCGCTAGCGCTCGGCGAGTCTGCGACCAAGGCCACTGCGCTGAATGGTGCCCTCGCAAGCTCGGTCACGGCGTGACCCGGTCGCCGTGCAGCGCCGCCGCGATGTCGTCGGTCCAGCGGTCGATCTCCTCCCAGTCACGGAAGTCGCCGAACCTGCCGCCCACCGCGCGGAACAGCACGCGGCTGAGCGGCGGGAAGTGCTCGGTCCGGACGACGCCGCTGAACAGCCGGTGGCCGCGAGGGTGCAGCGACTCGACCGCGAGCGCGCGGATCTTGGCCTCTTCGCGCATCGCGAACGGCCGCAGCGGCCCGGGTAGCGTGTCGGGCAGGCCGACACTGAAGGCCCACAACGACTTCGAGCTGAGGTCGAGGCGGAATCGGGTGGTGAAGGCGACCGCCTCGGGCAGCCACTGTTGGTCGTGGATGGCGCTGCCGAGCACAACGGCGTCGTAGCGGCCGACGTCGCGGAGCTCGGTCGTGCGCGACAGGTCGACGTCGGCGTCGCCGGCCGCCAGCCGGACCGCGATCCGGCTGGCGATCTCCTCGGTGGAGCCGTGCGCGCTGGCGTAGGCGACGAGAACGGCGGCCATGTCAGAACTCCAGCACGACTCGGGCGGGCACCCGGCCGGCCAGCACCCCGGCGAACACGCCGTTGATCTCCTCGAGCCTGTGCGTCTCGGAGATGATCTTCGTGCGGCCGGCGGCGTGCAGTTCGAAGACGTCGGCGAGGTCCTGGCGGGTGCCGCCGATCGAGCCCCGCACGGCGATGCCGCGCAGCACGATGTCGAAGATCGGCAGCGTCAGCCGGCCGTCCGCGGGCGTGCCGACGCAGACCAGCCGGCCACCCCGGCGCAGCGACCGGAAGCCCTGCTCGAACGCGTCCGGCACGGCGGCCAGCACGATGGCGACGTCCGCGCCGCCCAGTGCCTCGATCGTCGTGGCGGCATCGTGGGTCGCGGCGTTGACCAACCGGTCCGCGCCGGCCTCCTCGGCCACTTCCAGCTTCTCCTCGGTGACATCGACGGCGATGATCTCCGCGCCGCGCAGCCGGGCGTACTGGATAGCCAGGTGGCCGATGCCGCCGATGCCGAACACCGCCACCTGCTCCGCCGGCTGGATGCCGGCGACCTTCACCGCCTTGAACGCGGTGACACCGGCGCAGGTCAGCGGCGCGGCGTCCACAGCGGACACTCCGTCGGGCACCGGCACGACATAGCGCTCGTCGGCCACCGCGTACTCGGCGTAGGCGCCGTCCACGCTGTAGCCGCTGTTGCGCTGAGACTCGCACAGCGTCTCCCAGCCGGACACGCAGTACGAGCAGATGCCGCAGGCCGAGCCCAGCCAGGCGATGGCCACCCGGTCGCCGACCTGGCGCAGCGTGCAGCCCTCGCCGAGGGTGTCGATGATGCCGACGCCCTCGTGGCCGGGGATGAACGGGGCGTGCGGCTTGACCGGCCAGTCGCCCTGGGCGGCGTGGATGTCGGTGTGGCAGACCCCGCAGGCGATCATGCGCACGAGCACTTGGCCGGGGCCGGGCTGCGGCACGGGAATGTCGCGGATCTCCAGCGGTGCGCCCAACTCGGGCACGACGGCGGCCTTCATGACGTTCTCCTCTGCGGTGTGGCACGCAGCGACGCCGCGTGGTCCGGGACGAAGGTCTGACTGGTCAGCGGCGGCCGGACGTAGCCCTGGGGCGCCGGCCGCGGCGGCAGGTGCACCGGCGGCCGGCGCACGTCGCGGTAGGGGATCGAGGACAGCAGGTGGGCGATCATGTTGATCCGGGCCGCCCGCTTGTCGTCGCTGTCCACGACGTGCCATGGCGCCTCGGGGATGTCGGTGTGCACGAACATCTCGTCCTTGGCGCGGGAGTAGTCCTCCCACCGGTTGACGGACTCCAGGTCGATCGGGGACAGCTTCCAGCGCCGCATCGGGTCGTGCAGCCGGGCCTTGAACCGCTTCTGCTGCTCGGCGTCGGAGACGGAGAACCAGTACTTGCGCAGCAGCAGGCCGTCCTCGACCAGCAGCCGCTCCACGATCGGGCACTGGTGCAGGAAGCGGCGGTACTCGTCGGACGTGCAGAAGCCCATCACCCGCTCGACGCCGGCGCGGTTGTACCAGCTGCGGTCGAACAGCACGATCTCGCCGGCGGCCGGCAGCTGCGCCAGGTAGCGCTGGAAGTAGAACTGGGTCCGCTCGCGCTCGGTGGGGGCCGGCAGCGCGGCGATCCGCACCACACGAGGATTGAGGTACTCGGTGACCCGCTTGATGGCGCTGCCCTTGCCGGCCGCGTCGCGGCCCTCGAACACGACCACCACACGGGCCCCCTCGCTGCGCACCCACTCCTGGAGCTTGACCAGCTCCGACTGGAGACGGGACAGCTCCGGCCCGTACAGGTTGAGCGCGAGGCGCTTGCTCATGCCAGCCGCACCCGGTGGCGCAGATCCGACAGTGTCGCGGAATTGACCACGCGGCCGTTGTGAATGATGCTCACCCGGTCGCACCGCGCTTCGACCTCGGAGAGGATGTGGCTGGACAACAACACTGTTCGGCCACGGTCGCGTTCCTGCTCCACACAGACGCGGAACTCCGCCTCCATCAACGGGTCCAGGCCGTCGAGTGCACGCGTCCGGCCCAAATATTTACGCAGGCCCGACGCGGAGATCGCGTCCGTCATGGAATCGAGCGTAGGAACGCCGAAACCACTGGCAGGAGTGGCCAAGGCCACCGCGTGCCGGGACCTCTGGCCCGGTCGGGGAAGGGGCGTTGGGACCCGTGGCCACTTGAAGCCGCCGGGGGACGGGACTACAACTCGAAGAGTCGAGCAAGTCGAGCAGGGAGCTTGCCGTGGACCTGTCGCGCCTCCGCCTCAACGAGCTGGTCTCGGAACTGTCCGAGCACCTGGCGGAGTTGGCGACGGCGCGGAGTCAGGTGCAGGGTCTGCTGGACGCCGTGATTGCGGTGTCCACCGGCCTGGACCTCGACGTGACCCTGCACCGGATCGTGCAGGCGGCCGTGCAGCTCGTCGACGCCGAGTACGGGGCGCTGGGCGTGCTGGGACCGGACGGCCAGCTGGCCAGCTTCCTGACCATCGGCATCGACGACGAGACCCGGGCGCGGATGGGCCCGCTGCCGACCGGCCACGGTCTGCTCGGCAAGGTCATCGCCGACCCGCAGCCGCTGCGGCTGCCGAGCATCGCCGCGCACTCGTCGTCGGTCGGCTTCCCCGCGCACCATCCGCCCATGCGGACCTTCCTGGGCGTGCCGGTGCTGATCCGCGACACGGTGTTCGGCAACCTGTACCTGACCGACAAACGCGGCGGCCGGTTCACCGAGGACGACGAGGTCGTCGTGCAGGCGCTCGCCGCCGCGGCCGGCATCGCCGTGGACAACGCCCGTCTGTTCGAGCAGACCCGGCAGCGGCAGCGCTGGCTGGAGGCGCTGACGGGACTGACCACCGACCTGCTTTCCGGCGTGGACCGGGACAAGGCGATGGACCTGGTCGCGCGCCGCGTGGCCGACCTGACGGCCGCCAGCGCGGCGGTCGTGTTGCTGACGCCGGCCGGCCACCACGACCGCAGGGTGGTCCAGGCGGCCGTCGGCGACATCGACGCCGCCGTGCTCGGCCGGGTGATCAGCAGCGACGACGCGCTCATCGCGGACGTCGTCACCAGCGGCACGGCGCTGATCGAGACCGATCTGCCCGGTAACCGCGGCCAGTCCGCGCTGGCCGACGCGCTGGCCGGCTACCAGCAGTCGATGGCGGTCTCCATGCGGTCCGGCGAGCACATCACCGGCGTGCTGCTGGTGCTGCGCGGCAAAGGGCAGCCGTCGTTCGTCGGCGAGCAGCTGCCGCTGCTGGAGTTCTTCGGCAGCCAGGCGTCGCTGGCTCTGGAACTGGCCATGAAGCAGCTGATGCGACGCCAGCTGGACGTCGTGTCCGACCGCGATCGGATCGGCGCGGAGCTCCACGAGCACGTCATCCAGCGGATGTTCGCGGTCGGCCTGCGGTTGCAGGGCATGCTGCCGACTCTCGCCGGCGCCGAGGCCAGGGCGGTCCGGGAATCGGTCAAGCAGATCGACGACGTGATCACCGAGGTCCGCACGTCCATCTACGACCTGCAGAACTCGGCCGAGCCGCAGCCGCTGCGAGGCCGTCTGCTCGACGTCGTCGTGGCGGCGACCGGGGACACCGTCCTCGTTCCCACGACCCGGATGCACGGTTCCGTCGACTCCGCCGCCGTTCCCGTCGGGCTCGGCGACCACGCCGTGGTCGTGCTGACCGCGGCGATGTCGAACGTGGTTCGGCACAGCCATGCGCATGCTGTGCGGGTGTCGGTGACCGCCGCCGACGGGTTCGACATGGAGGTGGAGGACGACGGCGTCGGCGTGCACGACGACGCCGACGGGGGCGGGCTGCGGGACATGGCCGAGCGCGCCCGCGCCGCCGGCGGCAGCTTCAGCATCTCCAAGCAGGCCGGCGGAGGCACCCTGGTGCAGTGGCGAGCGCCGCTCACCGGACGGTGACCAACGGCCGGTGACCAACGGCCCTGGCAGCGCGATTCCTGCTGCCCTGTAACGGAACTCCGAGAGATTCTATCGTCGGTGCCGGGAGCAGCCAACCGGAAGGGAAGCGACTGGCCATGGCGAACGGGCGGCAACCCGCGCGGACCGGGGTGTGAGATGGGCGTCGAGCGGGAGTCGAAGCTCGGTGCGCCACCGGAGTTCCAGCTGCCCGACCTGACCGGCGTCGTGGACGGTGCGGTCGCCGAACCGGCCCCGCAGCGGACGCTGTTCGCGCACTACTACGACAGCGCGGATCTCCGCCTGGCGCGGGCCGGCGTGACGCTGCGGTACCGGACGGGCGAGGACGCTCCCGTGTGGACGGTGAAGCTGCCGGTGTCGCTGCGGGGAAGCCTGATCGTCCGGCGCGAGTTCGACTTCGCCGGAACACCGGACGTGCTGGCGGACAAGGCGGCCGATCTGGTCCGGGCCTACCTTCGTACCGAGCGGCTCGTGGAGGTCGCCGAGGTCGACACCGACCGCCGCACGGTGGTCGTGGACGCCGGCAGCGAGCAGGTCGAGGTCGTCGACGACCTGGTGACCGGACACGACCGGGTGCACGGACCCCGCAAGTTCCGCGAGATCGAGGTCGAGTCGACGGCCGGCGGCAACGGCCTGGCCGACGCCGTGGTGGCCGCGCTGGTCGCCGCCGGCTGCGAGCCGCGGCCGCCGGCGCCGAAGCTGACCCGGGTGCTCGGCCAGCGGGCCCAACTGCCCCCCGATGTCGTGGTGCCCGCCCTGAGCCGGGACGCGGGCCTGCTTGACCTGGTCCGCCACGCGTTCGCGGTCTCCGTGGAGCGGATCGTCCGGCATGACTCCGGCGTCCGGATCGGCGAGGATGCCGAACACGTCCACCAGTTCCGGGTCGGGACCCGGCGGCTGCGGGCCGACCTGCACACCTTTGGCAGCCTGCTGGACAAGGCGTGGGTGGCCGGCCTGCGCGAAGAGCTGCACTGGCTCGCCGCCTGCGCCGGCGACGTCCGCGACCGGGACGTGCTGGCCGATCGCCTCCGGCAGGACGCCAAGCTCCTGCCGGCCGCTGACCGGGACGGCATGGCCGCGCTGTTGTCCGTGCTGGCCGACGAGACCGCGGCCGCCCGCGTCGAACTGCTCGGCGCGCTGCGCGGTCACCGCTACCTGGCGCTGCTGGACAAGCTGGTTGACGCCGTACGCGGTCCGCGGTTCACGGTGGTGGAGGCTCGCCCGGCCCGGAAGTCCGCGCCGGGCCTCGTGACGCACCCGTGGCGCCGGCTGGCCCACGCGGTGCGGTCGGCGGGCGTCGATCCGACCGACGCCGACCTGCACAAGATCCGCATTCTGGCCAAGCGCTGCCGGTACGCGGCCGAGGCGGTCGCGCCGGTCGTGGGCCGGCCGGCCCAGCGGTTCGCCGGCGCCGTGGCCGAGATCCAGACCGTGCTCGGCGACCACCAGGACACCGTCGTCGCCGAGCACTGGCTCCGCGCGGCCGCCGAGGTGACGCGCGGCGGCCGGGTCGTCGCCGGCGAGCTGATCGCCGTCGAACGGGCCGAGCGCGTCCGGCTGCGGGAGCTGTGGCCGCAGGCCTGGCACACGGCCAGTGCCCGGGAGCTTCGCGACTGGATGTGAGCGGCGATGGCTGGGACTGACGCGACCGCAAGCCCTCGGCCTACCGCTCCAGCAGGCGCCGCGCCGCGGTCAGCAGGCCGTGACCGGTGCGCGGCAGTGCCGGCCGGCCGCGGCGGTAGCGCATCGGCACGTACCGGGCGAGCGCGTGCTTGGCGGCGTGCCAGGCGGCTCCGGTCAGCACCCGGTCGTGATCCACCCGGACCAGACCCTCGGCGGTGAGCGGCGCCTCGACGAGGATGCCCTTGTCCACGGTGTCCAGCACGCAGAACGCCGTCGGCTCGAACCGGGGGGCAGCCGGCCGGCCCTCGACCCGGGCCGCGATCGCCGTGGCCACCGCCCAGCCCTGCGTCATCGCCAGGAACGACTGTTTGACCGGGAAGTCGCCGGCGTCGCCGGGCGCGTACACGCCGTCCAGGCCGGTGACGGACCGGTCTTCCGGCCGGCAGGTGAGGAATCCTCGATTGTCGGCCGGCAGCCCGTCGTGCCACATCGCCGCCGCGTGCGGCGGCATCGCGACGACGAGGTCGTGCTCCAACTTCGACCCGTCGTCGAAGCACGTGTGCGCCTCGCCGATCTCGGTGACCGCCAGCCGCGTGTCGCCGGTGATGCCCCTGGTGGCGAATTCGCCGGCCAGGACGCGGTGCAGGCCGGGGCCGAGCTGCTCGCCGTAGGCCCGCTCCGAGGTGACGAAGGTGATCCGGACCTGGTGGCGCACCTGCCGGCGCCGCAGCCAGGTGTCCAGCGTGAGTGCGATCTCGTACGCCGGCCCGGGCCACACCGTGTCCGGCGCGACCACGAACAGCACCTGCTGCGGCCGTCCGTGCCCGGCGTTGTGCGCGACCCACTGGAACCGCTCGCCGAGCTGGTGCAGCTGTCCGGCCGTGGAGATCTGGACGGCGTGCTCGGCCAGGCCGGGCACCCGCTGGGGGTGCACCCGCGCGCCGGTGGCGATCACGAGGTGGTCGTAGTGGATCGGCTGTGTCCGGTTCGTGCGCACGACCTGGAGCGCGGTGTCGAGGCTCTCCACGGCGGCCAGCCGCCAGGTTATGCCCCACCGGCCCAACGCGGCGGAGAGCGGCACGTGCAGCGGGGCCTCGGCCGCGCCGAACGGCAACCCCGCCAGGCCGGGCCGATACAGGAAATGATCCCGGTCCGCCACCACCGTCAGGTGCAGGCGAGTCGGCTTGACCATGGCGCGGAGCTGGAACGCCGTCTCCAGGCCGGCGAATCCGCCGCCCAGGACGACAACACGGTCGGCGAGCATGGTTCTCCTCTCGGGATGTCGGCGAAGGCTCACCGCGGTGGTTCCACCGGTCCGGAGTGCCGGGTGCGGGGTCAGCGTTCGGCGCGGACGACCAGCACCGGGCAGGGCGCGTGGTAGACGAGGGCCTGGCTGGTGGAACCGAGCAGCAGGCCGCCGAGTTCGGCGCGGCCCCGGCTGCCGACGACAACCAGCTGGGCGCCGCGCGCGTGGTCGAGCAGCAGCTGCCTGGCCCGGCCGCCCTCGACCACGCGGCGAACGGTCACGTCCGGGTATTTCTCGCCGTAGCCGGCGAGGCGCTCGGCCAGCTGTTCCTCCTGTCTGGTCTGCACGACTTCCCAGTCCACGATGAACTGGCGCGCGAACGCGTAGGAGTTCTCGGAGGCGAACTCGGTCCAGCCGTGCACGGCGACCAGTTCGACGCCGCGGGACGACGCCTCCTCGTACGCCCAGGCCAGCGCGCTCTCGCTGGTGGGGGTGCCGTCGACGCCGACCACGACCGGTCCGTCGGCGGTGGGCTGCTCACCGCGGACCACCACGACCGGACAGTGGGCCCGCGCGATGGTCGCGATCGCGGTGGAACCGATCAGGATGCCGGTGAAGCCGCCCAGCCCCCGCGAGCCGAGCACGACCAGCGCCGCCTGCTTCGACTCGTCCACCAGGATCGGGATCGGCGAGCCCTCGTGTAGCCCGGTCGTGACGGACAGGTCCGGGTGCAGGGCCTTGACCAGTTCGCCGGCGTCCTTGAGACAGGTGCGGCCGGACTGCCGCATCGCCTCGAAGTAGTCCCTCGCCAACCCGAACGATCCGCCGTAGGCGATGGCCGCGAAGTCCACCGCGTGCGTCAGCCGCAGCGACATGCCCCGTCGAGCCGCCTCGTCGGCCGCCCAGCGGACGGCGTCGAGCGCGGAATCGGATCCGTCCACGGCGGCCACGATGTGGCGGCCGACAACGCTGCTGGTCACTTCGTTCTCCTCGACGTCAGGGCACGAAAGCGGTGCACCTCGACGCTAGGAAGACCGGCGACCGGGGCGAAGAGAACCAGGGCCCGGCGGGCCACGGCCGAAGTGCCCTGTTCGGCGCACGCGTCCCGCCCTCATGTTAATGGCAGTTACATTGCGGCCGTCGGGCGCTGGGCGTCGCTTTCCGTCGGGCGCTGATCACGATGTTAAAATCCGCAACATGTCGCCTCGCAGCTCCGACGCCGGTGCCAAGGCCAACGCCACGCCGTCGGGCTCTTACCACCACGGTGATCTCAAGCGGGCCCTGGTCGCGGCGGCACGCGAGCTGGTGGCGGAAAAGGGGCCGCAGGGCTTCACCATGACGGAGGCCGCGAAGCGCGCCGGTGTCAGCGTGGCCGCCCCGTACCGGCATTTCGCCGACAAGGACGCGCTGCTGGCCGAGGTCGCCGAACAGGGCTTCGTCATCATGGGACAGGCGCTCGACCGGGCCTACGCGCGCGGCCGGGAGCCCCGCGACCTGGCGGTCCGGATGGCTCGTGCCTATGTGCGGTGGGCCGTGGCGAATCCCGACTACTACCGGGTCATGTTCGGCGACGCCTACGGCGTGGAGGACTTCGACGACGTCCGGCCGGCCGGACGGCAGCTGTTCGAGAAGCTGCTGGACGTCATCCAGGCCTGCCAGGCGGCCGGGGTGATCCGGCCGCAGGACCCGCGCGCGGTCGCCGGCCCGCTGTGGTCGGTCATGCACGGGATCGCGTTGCTGCAGATCGGCCGGAAGTTCCGCGCCGTCGGCATCAGGGAGTCCGCGGACTCCCTGACGACCCGCACGGTCACCGCGCTGCTGGACTCCCCGGAGATCGCGGCCGCGCGCTGACGGCGGTCCATGTCGGCCGAGTCGCCGGGGAAACCCGGGACGGGCAGAACGGTTGGCCCGCAAGGGGTTCGGGAAGTGTCGTTGTGCGGTGCGGCCCAGGGCTTTGGGCACTGCCCGGTGGGGGAGCGGCCTTCCTAGTGTCGACCGGATGGAACACGGACTGGCGGCGCCGCCCGCGGCGAAGAACGGCGAAGTCGTTCCGGTGCAGGAGCTTTCCGTCGGCGACGGGTTCGCCGCAGTGGGGTCGTCCGCCCGCGGCCTGTCCGGGGCGGAGGCCGCACGTCGGCTGACGGTCAACGGCCGCAACGAGTTGCCGAGACCCCGGCGGGCCTCGCCGGTCGCGCGGTTCGCGTGGCAGTTCACCGATCTGTTCGCGATCGTGCTGCTCGTCGCGGCGGTCGTGACCCTGTTGTCGTACCTGGTGGCCACGCCGAGAGACGTGGGCAACCTCCAGCTGTCCGCGGCGATCGCCGCGGTTGTCGTGCTCAACGCCGTGATCGGCTTCATGCAGGAGTACATGGCCGAGCGGACGGCGGAGACGTTGCAGGCCATGGTCCCGCACCGCGCGGTCGTGGTGCGGGACGGCGCCCGCGTCGAGGTGCCGGCCGTGGAACTGGTGATCGGCGACCTCGTCGTGCTGGAGGCCGGAGACGCGGTGTCGGCCGACTGCCGGGTGGTCGAGGCCCACGACCTGACGGTCAACAACATGGCGCTGACCGGGGAGAGCGACCCGGTCGGGCGGAACACCGCGCCGGCGCCGGCCGGGATGGCCCGGTTGGAGGCCCGCAACCTGGTGTGGATGGGCACGGTGGTGTCCGGCGGCACCGGCAAGGCGGTGGTCGCGGCGACCGGCGCGGCGACCGAGTTCGGCCGGATCTTCCGGCTGACGACGGACGTGCGCGCCGACCGCAGCCCGCTCCAGCGCCAGATCGCCATCATGGCCCGGCGGGTCGCGCTGGCGGCGTTCGCGCTCGGCGCGATGCTGTTCGTCGTGCGACTGCCCGCGGGGGATTCGCTCACCTCCACCTTCGTCTTCGCGTTGGGCGTGATGGTGGCGCTGGTGCCCGAGGGGTTGCCCGCGACGATGTCGGTGGCGCTGGCCATCGGGGTGCGCCGGATGGCACGACGACAGGCGCTGATCAAGAAGTTGCTCGCGGTGGAGACGCTCGGCTCGACCACGGTCATCTGCACCGACAAGACGGGCACCCTGACCCGGGCCGAGATGACCGTGCAGACGGTGTGGTCCGGCGGCCGCACGCACCGGGTCGGCGGTGTCGGCTACGCGCCCGAGGGAGAGGTCGAGGACGCGGACGAGGTTCGGGACCTGCTGAGCGCGGCGGCGCTGTGCTGTGATGCCCGGCTGCTGCCGCCCGAAGGCCGGCAGGGCTGGCGAATTCTCGGTGACACCACGGAAGGCGCGCTGCTGGTGGCCGCGGCCAAGGCCGGCGTGGACCTCGCGGCGACCCAGGCGGCGTGGCCCCGGGTCGGGGAGTTCCCGTTCGACTCGGCGCGCAAGCTGATGACCACTCTGCACCGTGTCGACGGTGGCGTCCGGGCGAACGTCAAGGGTGCGCCGCAGGAACTGCTCGCCCGGTGCTCGCACATCCGGGTCGGCGCCGAGACCGTGGTGCTCGACGACGAGCTGCGGCGGCAGGTGCTTGCCGCCAACGACGACATGGCCCGGTCGGCGCTGCGGGTGCTCGCGGTGGCGTCACGGGCGGTGAGCTCGGCCCGGGCGGACCAGGACGAAGCCGAACAGGGGCTTACCCTGCTCGGCCTCGTCGGCATGCTCGACCCGCCCCGGCCCGAGGTGGTGGCCGCCGTGCGGGCCTGCCGGCACGCCGGCATCCGGGTCGTGATGGTGACCGGCGACTACGCGCTCACGGCCGAGGCGATCGCCCGCAAGGTCGGCATCCTGCCGGCCGGCGCGGTGGTGCGGACCGTGACCGGCGTGGAGCTCGACGCCATCGACGACGTGTCGCTGCGGACGTTGCTGGCCGACTCGCCGCACGTGCTGTTCGCGCGGGTCAAGCCCGAGCACAAGATGCGTGTCGTCGGGGCGTTCAAGGATCTGGGCGAGGTCGTCGCGGTCACCGGGGACGGGGCCAACGACGCGCCCGCGCTCAAGCGCGCGGACATCGGCGTGTCCATGGGGGAGTCGGGCACGGACGTGGCCCGCGAGGCGTCGGTGATGGTGCTGCTCGACGACTCGTTCGCCTCCATCGCCGCCGCCGTCGAGCTCGGCCGGTCGGTCTACGGCAACATCCGCAAGTTCCTGATCTACCTGTTCAGCCACAACATGGGCGAGCTGGTGCCGATCCTGGTCGCCACGTTCGCCGGGTTCCCACTGGTGCCGATCACCACGCTGCAGATCCTCGCCATCGACCTCGGGGCCGACGTGCTGCCGGCGCTGGCTCTCGGCGCCGAGCCGCCGGAGCCGGGCGCCATGGACCTGCCGCCGCGCCGGCAGACCCAGACGCTGTTCTCCGGTTCGCTGGTGCGCCGTTTCCTGTTCCTGGGCGGCATCCAGGCGGTCGGGGTGACCTTCGCCTTCTTCTGGACGCTGCACGCGGCCGGCGTGCCGTTCACCGGCGCCACCGCGCAGCTGCCCGGCTACCGCGAGGCGATCACCATGACACAGGCGGCCATCGTGGTGAGCCAGCTGTTCAACGGCCTCGCGGTGCGCAGCGACCGGCACAGCATCGTCCACATCGGACTGTTCAGCAACCCGCCGCTGCTCGCCGCCCAGGGCGTCAGCATCCTGCTGATCTGCGGGATCAGCTACCTGCCGCCGCTGCAGGCGCTGTTCCACACCGCCCCGCTCTCGCTCGCCGACTGGGCCCTGCTGATCGCGCTGGGCGCGATGGTGCTGGTGGCCGACGAGATCCGCAAGTTCGTGCTGCGCCGAAGGGAGACCCCAACGTGAACGTCATCATCATCGGGTGCGGACGGGTCGGGTCGACCCTGGCGCACCAACTCCGCGCGGAGCGGCATCACGTCTGCGTGCTCGACCGCGACGCAGCCACGCGCAAGCTGTTGTCCGCCGGCTACACCGGCGACTTCCTTGTCGGCAACGGCTACAACCGGGATCTGCTGGAGCAGGCCGGGATCGGCGACGCCGACGCGGTCGTCGCGGTGACCTCCGGCGACAACACGAACATCGTCGCCGCCCGGATCGCCAAGGAGGACTACCGGGTGCCCCGAGTGGTGGCCCGCATCTACGACCCGCGCCGCGCCGACATCTACCGCGAACTCGGCATCCCGACCGTGGCCAGCGTGCGCTGGACGGCCGGCCGCATCCACCAGATGCTCGCCCACCGCTACCTCGACCCGGACGTCACCTTCGGCAACGGCGAGGTGCTGCTGGTGCGGGAGACGCTGCCCGTGTGGCTGGCCGGCCGCCCGCTGCGCGAACTCGAAGTCGACGAGCAGATCCGGGTCGTCGCCGTCACCCGCTGCGGCCACGCGTTCCTGCCGGCCGCGCACAGCCTCGCGGCCGCCGACGACACGGTCAGCTTCGCGGTGGCCATGGCCGCCCTGCCGCGGCTGCGGTCGTTCCTGGACCGGGAGCTCGGCACATGAAGATCATCATCGCTGGCCTCGGCCACCTCGGCGAGCAGGCCGGTCACCTGCTGGCAGCCGCCGGCCACCAGGTCACCGCCATCGAGCGGGACCGGGCGCGGGCCGACGCGCTCGCGGCCGACCATCTCGTCCGGCTCGTGCACGGCGACGCCTGCGAACCGGTGGTCCTGGAGTCCGCCGGCGCGCTCACCGCCGACCTGCTGCTGGCCGCGACCGGCGAGGACGAGGACAACCTGGTCATCTCGCTGCTGGCCAAGCGCCAGTTCCAGATCCACCGCACGCTCGCGCGGGTCAACGACCCGGACAACGCCTGGCTGTTCGACGGCCGCTGGGGCGTCGACGCGGCGCTGCCCGCCTCGGCCCCGCTCGTGTCGCTGATCGAGGAGGCCGCCGACATCGCCGACACCATCGGACTGGTCCGGCTGGCCAGCGCGGGCGTCACGCTGATCGAAACGAAGATCACTGTGGACTCCTTCGCCGCCGGCCGCGCGGTCGACGAGCTCGCGCTGCCGCCCAACACGGTGGTCGCCGCGGTCATCCACGACGGCGCGCTGAGCGTGCCCGGCGGGGACTACCGCTTCCGGCCGGCCGACGCCGTGCTCGTCATCACCGGCAACGCCACCGAAAGCGACATCCGAGCGGCTTTCCAGCGGGAGCCCGCCGGCTGACCCGAGGCACGCCCAATGTTGACGCCTTTAACATCGACCCGTATGTTAAAGGCATCAACATTGGCGCCGCGACGTTCCCGGTTCGCGGTCGGCGCGGAGGGATCTTCCGATGATCGAGTATCGAGCCCGCTGGGGCGTGGTGACCGGCGCGTCGTCCGGTTTCGGCGAGCTGTTCGCGCAGCGGCTGGCCGAGCGTGGCATGTCACTGGTGTTGACCGGCCGGGACCACGGCCGGTTGACGGATGTCGCCGTGCGCACCC
This sequence comes from Kutzneria sp. CA-103260, assembly GCF_018263855.1. Classification (GTDB taxonomy): domain Bacteria; phylum Actinomycetota; class Actinomycetes; order Mycobacteriales; family Pseudonocardiaceae; genus Kutzneria. Next base: position 2,052,674 of record NZ_CP073318.1, read on the forward strand.
GCCGGCTGTTCCCCGACGTCGAGATCGAGACCGCGACGGCCGACCTGGCCTCGGACGGAGGGGTCGAGCAACTGCTGTCGCAGGTCGGGGACCGGCCGGTGGAGGTGCTGGTCAACAACGCCGGGTTCGGCACCTACGGCCCGTTCACCACGGAGACTCCCGAGCGGATGCTCGATGAGGTGGCCGTCGACGTGACCGCGCTCGTCGGACTGACCCGGGCCCTGTTGCCCGGCATGGTCGAGCGCGGCTCGGGCGGCGTGCTGAACGTCGCCTCCACCATCGCCTTCCAGCCCTCGCCGTACCAGGCCGTCTACGGGGCCAGCAAGGCCTTCGTCCTGTCGTTCAGCCAGGCGCTGCGCGCGGAGGCCCGCCCGCACGGGGTCGCGGTCGTCGCGCTGTGCCCCGGCCCCACCCGCACCGGATTCGTCGCGGCGCTGGACGCGAACGTCTCGGGGACGCGGATCTATCGACGGCTGGCCGAGCCGGGGCCCGTGGTCGACCTGGGCCTGCGGGCCCTGGACCGCAACCGGTCCGTGGCGGTGTCCGGCTGGCGCAACCGGATCGGCGCCCGGATGGCCCCGATGATGCCTCGCGATGTGGCGACCGCCGTCGCCGAGAGGTTGCTGGCGCCGGCTGGTTCGGCTGCCACGCGGCCCCCGATCGACGTCACCACCGAGGTCACGATCGATGCGGACATCGACGATGTCTGGCGCGTGCTGACCACAGTGGACGAATGGCCCACCTGGTACCGCGCCTGCCGTTGGGTGCGGAGCGACGGAGCCGGCGGCGGGCCGGTGGGGCCGGGTGCCACCTTCACCTGGAAGGCGCACCCGGTCACGCTGGACAGCACCGTGCTGGCGGCCGACCCGCGACGCGTCTTCAGCTTCCGAGCCGTCGCGCGCGGCCTGTCGGCCATCCACACGGTCACTCTCCACCCCACGCCGCAGGGCGTGCGGGTCGTCAGCCACGAGACCCAGACCGGGCCGCTGCCGAGCCTGGCCAGGTGGCCGCTGGCCGCTCACCTGCGGGCGTCGAACACGGCATGGCTGCGCGATCTTGCCGGCGCCGTCGGAGGACCCGGCCACGACAGCGACGCCCGGCCGTCGCGGCTGTCGAACACGTCGGCAAGCCCGCACTGACGCGTCACGCCGGGCTGTCAGCCGGTCGCGGTCACGCCCGAGCGCACACCGGTGATCGCGATGCGTTCGACGTCGTTGATGTGTCCGCCGGTCGACACCGCGACGGTGAGCGTGCTGCCCGTCGGCGCGGAGAACGAGACGTGAGCCGTCCACGCGGCATCCTGGCCGCCGGCCGGGATGCCGCCGGCCTGCCCGATCGGCTGCTCCTGGCCGAGGCGGAACACCAGCACCCGCAGGCTCTCGTCCACGCCGGTGATCCGGCCGCCGACGGTCATCGGCGACGAGACGGTCGCGCCGTACGCGGGGGTGGTCAGCGTCAGCCCGGGCACGTCGTCGCTGCCGACGACCTCCCAGGGCGCGTCCTGGCCCGAGCCCACCTTGACCAGGTGGAGCAGGGCGGCTGTGTTCTGCCGCCCGCCCGGCGTCCGGTAGCCGACGCCGACACGCGCGTCAGTGCCGGCCACGGTCATGGCGGTGATCTGGTCGAGGCTGTGGTAGCCCAGATAGCCCTGCGTGAACGACTGGGCCGTCTGGCCGGCGTCGAGGTGCCAGGGCTGATGGCCGCCCTCGCGGTAGCTGACCTGCCAGTCCGCCGCCTCCTTCTCGTCGGCGAACGGCCACAGCAACTGGTAGCCCGAGCCGGCGGCCGGCGTCGTGGTGGTCGGCTTCGTGGCCAGCGCGGACGCCGCCGTGGTCGTCAGCGCCGTCGTCGTCGTCGCGGTCGTCGTGGGCGGGCCCGCGGTGGTGGACCGCAGCTGGGAGACGACCACGGCCGTCACCAGACCGGCCACCACGACGACCACGGCGAGGATCCACCACAGTCGCGAGCGCGGAGAGGGGCGATTCGGGTCATTCATGACATCCACCTCCTGCACACAGTTCGCCGCGCTGCCCGGCCCGTTACCGACCAGCGTCTTGACCGCCGCGTCCAGCCCGAGCGCGAGGACCCCGCCGCACCGGGGACCCTGGGCCCAGGTGCTCCTTTTCGCGGTTGCCGCCGCGGCGTGACGGCGGTGGACTCGCAGGTGTGGTCGAGGAGGTCGAGAGGTACGCGGACCGCCGGGACGCCGGCCGCCGGCTGGTGTCCGCGCTGGCCCACCTGCGCGGGGCCGAAGTGACGGTGTTGGGGCTGCCGTGCGGTGGTGTGCCGGTCGCGTACGAGGTCGCCGCCGCGCTGCGGGCGCCGCTGGACGTCATCGTCGTGCGCAAGCTGGGCGTGCCCGGCCATGCCGAGCTCGCGATGGGCGCTGTCGGCGAAGACGGCGTCCACGTGGCCGACGAGCCGGTGCTGTGGCAGGCGCACGTCACCGAACCGGAGTTCCGCGCCGTGCTCGCCCGCGAGCAGGCGGCGGTGGTGCGGCGGGGCCGGCGGTACCGGGACACCGTGCCTCGGCTCGACCTGACCGGCCGCACCACCGTGATCATCGACGACGGCATGGCCACCGGATCGACCGCGCGCGTGGCTTGCGCCGTCGCCCGTGCCCATGGCGCCGCCCGGATCGTCCTCGCCGTGCCGGTCGCCGCGCCCGAGGCCGCGACCTGGCTCGAGCGTGACGCGGACGAGGTCGTCTGCCCGCTGTGCCCGACCGAGTTCGGTGCGGTCGGGCGGTGGTACCGGGACTTCCGCCCGACCTCCGACGACGAGGTCGTGGACCTGCTGTCGCGGTCACGGGCGGACCGCCTCGGCGGTCCCTGAATCACAGCGCAGCAGGATGAGTTCCACGGCCCGGGCGATGTCGTCGTCGCCGACCGTGCCGACCACGGTTCCGTCGTCGTCGACGATCAGCGCCGGCGCGGTGCCGCCGCGCCGCCGCCGGGCCGTGACCAGGTCGGCCAGGGTGTCGCCGGGCGCCAGCACGACCGCGCCGTCCAGCGGCTGGCAGACGTCCGCGACCCGGGCCGTGCGCAGTCCGGCGGCCGGCTTGCGGGTCAGCATGCCCAGACTCAGCACGCCGAACGGCCGGCCGGTGAAGTCGACGACCGGGAACACCCGTCGGTGCGCGGACGCCGCCACCTGGTCGAGGAACGCGTCCACGGTGAACCACGACGGCGCGATCACGTCGGCCGGGGCCATCACGTCGCGCACTGCGACGGTGGTGAACCGGGCACGGCGCACGGCGTCGGCCTCGGTGCCGGCCGCGGACGCCATGAGGAACCAGCCGATCAGACCCAGCCACATGCCGTCGAACAGGTCGCCGCCGACCACCAGGACGAGGCCGAAACCGAGGAACACCGCGCCGGTCATGCGGCCGGCCAGCGCGGTGATCGCGGTCGCCCGCGCGTCGCCGCGATGCGGCCACAGCAGGGCGTGCAGCACCCGGCCGCCGTCCATCGGCGCCGCCGGCAGCAGGTTGAACACCGCCAGCACCAGGTTGACCAGCGCCAGCCAGGCCAGGCCGGCCCGGATGACGTTCGGCCAGCCGGCGTATCCGGCCAGCACGGTCACACCCGCGAAGAACCCGCCCACCGCGGCGCTGGCCACCGGGCCGGCGATGGCGATCCGCAGCTCGGTGCGCGGGTCCGGCGCCTCGCTGTCCAGCTCCGTCTGGCCGCCCATCAGCCACAGCGTCATGGCGCGCACCCGCATCCCCAGCCGCAGGGCCGTTGCCGCGTGGGCGAGTTCGTGCACCAGCAGCGAAGCCATCAGCAGCACCGCCGCGGCCGCACCGGCCGTCCAGTACACGGCGGCCGACAACCCGGGGGCGAGACCGGGCAGCACGCCGACCGCCACCAGGCAGGCGATGAGCGCGACGATGACCAGGGCGGACCAGTGCATCCCGATCGGGATGCCGGCCCACCGTCCACAACGGACCGTGCCCTTCATCGCCGGACTCATTCGGCGAAGTGCGCCGGCCGGTGCGTGACGGCCGCGACGTCCTGCGCGGCCGCGTCCAGCAGCTGGTGGCTGAGATCGGCCAACGCCCGGGCGGTCGCGAGCTCGTCGCCGATCTCCGGCACGTTCGCGTCACGGGGGTTCCTGTGGGCCTGACCGCGGCCGACCGTCACCGCACCGTCCTGCGTGGTCAGCCGCGCCTGCGTGCGGGTGTGGTCCTCGTGCTCGTCGATGTAGATCTCCACGTGCCACTTCCTGGCCTGCAGCATGATTCCTCCTCGGATCAGTTCGGTCCGCTGCCCTCGGCGACCGCGCGCACGGTCAGCTGCTGCTGTCCGACCATGGACCGGGCGCAGCCCCGCGCGTTGGGCTCGGGCAGCAGCACCGAACCGGTGTTGTTCGGCGGGTACACCCGCAGGCCGGTCGCCGCGACGGGCTGGCAGACCGCCGGGTCGAAGTTGTCCACGTTGACCTGGTTGAGCGCGGCGTAGGCGGATTCGCCGGTGCCCAGCACGAGCGTGCGGACGGTGTCGGGCTCCCGGGCGGCGGGGTCGCCGACCTGGTGTTGGTCCGCGCCCGCGTAGTAGGACACGCCGGGGTATCCGGTGATCGTGCAGGCGCGCCCGGTGTTGGTGAAGACGATCGGCACGTAGTAGTGCCCGGCCGCGCCCTCACCCTGTCCCAGCGTCACCCGCAGGGAAGCCGTGGCGCACGCGGTTGTCGCCCCGGTCGCCGGCGGGTTGCCGGACATCGTGGCGGTCGCGATCACCGTGGTCGGAGTCGTCGCCGCCGTCGTCGCCGGTGCCGCGCTGGTGCCGCCGGTGCCGCAGGCCGCGATCAGCGCGCACGCGGCGGCCAGAACCATGGTTCTCCCGTACATCAGGTGCCTCCTGTGGTGATCCGTTCCAAATGGATGGACAGACGATCGTCAGACGGCCACGGCAGGCAGGGCGTTCTGGTCGTCAGTCGGCTGGCCGGCGGGACTTCCCGCGGGCTCGTGTCTTCCCGCACGACCAGCACCGGGCACGGCGCGAGGTGCAGCGCGGTCCTGGTGACGGCCCCGCTCCTACCGTGGCCGACCACGAGCAGATCGGTGTCGGCGCGGGCGGCGATGACCTCGTGCGGGTGCGTCCGGACCAACTCGAACGCGGTCTCCGGCCGCCGGCCCAGCCCGGTGGTCGCCTTCTCGGCGGCGGCCAGCACCGAGTCCGGATCCCGCTCCGGCGAGATCGGTCGGTGCGTCAGCGGCTCCGGTTTGGCGTGCAGGACGAGCAGATCCGCGCGGAGCGTGAGCGCCGCCTCGGCCGCGTGCGTGACGACGACAGGGTCGTCCTGACCACCGGAGACCATCGCCGTGACCCGCCGATGACGGCCGTCCACCGCGGCGTCGGCGCCGCGCACGATGACCGTGTCGCACTGGGCGGTCAGAATCGTCGGCAGCACCAGGGCGCCGATCCCGAGGTGCCGGTGGCGGTCGCCGCGGCATCCGAGGACCAGTAGTTCGGATTCCCGGCTGGCCTCGGTGAAGGCGGCGAGTGGGGCGTCGGTGGTGACGAGGATCCTCATCGGCAGCAACGGGAAGTCGCGGGTGATCGGTCGCGCCGGCGGCCGCTGGGCGCCGCACAGCACCAGGAGTTCGGCACCCCGGTTCCAGGCGTGGCGCGCCGCCCAGTGCAGGGCGGCCTCACCCCACTGGGAGCCGTCCGTGCCCACTGCGACCGTCTGACCTTTCACGTCTCCACCATCGCCGCCCGGCGTCGGCGCCGGTAGTGCCGGCAGACGCTCGGCGTTGGGGCACAAGGACCTTATTGCCGTGAGCGCGCCCGGGAACCGGAAACCAGGCCGGGCTGCGGCCCGTCCGAGGTGGCTGACCGGACACCGGAGGGGGTGGCCGAGCTGTCGACCTCCGCCGCCGGACGGGGGAGCACCGGGTACCGCTGGCCGGACTCCCGGACCCGCTCGGCCAGTGCGCTGAGCGCGGCGCTGGGCCGAACCGGCACTGGCGCGGCCCCGGCGACCTGGCGCGCCCGTGCCGGCAACCACTCCAGGTCGGCCTCGAAGCGGGCTCGGGCGGCGGCCACGGTGGCGCGTGCCGGCAGCCGCGGGTTCACCGGTCGCCCGTCTCTCATGACCGGCACCAGCAACGGTTCCATGCCGTCCGGTGCCGGGTCGTGGCGCAGGGCCAGGACGTCGGTGCCGCCGGCGGCACCGCGGAACACCTGCTTCGCGCCGGGCAGGGTCTCCTTACCCGGCGACAGCTTCATCACCGGTTCGCCGGCGTACTCCACGAGCTTGTACGCGCTGTCCAGCGCCGGCGCGTCGGCGGACACCCCCATCCTGGTGCCGACGCCGTAGTGGTCGATCGGAGCGCCGCGGGCGACCAGCGAGGCGATGGCGTGTTCGTCCAAGCCGCCGCTGGCCATGATCTGGACGCGGGGCAGGTCGGCGTCGTCGAGCATCCGGCGGGCCCGCAGCGATTCCTCCCACAGGTCGCCCGAGTCCAGCCGGATCCCCAGCACCGTGCCCGTGCGCCGGGCGACGTCGATGGCCGCCCGGACACCGGCGGCCGTGTCGTAGGTGTCCACCAACAGGACGGCGGCGTCGGGAAAGTCAGCGACGAACGCGGAGAACGCCGCCAGTTCGCTCGGGAACGCCTCGACGTAGGAATGGGCCATGGTGCCCGCCGGCGGCAGGCCGTAGCGGCGCGCGGCGGCCGCGTTGCTGGTCGACGCGAATCCCACGATCGCGGCGGAGCGGGCCGCTGCCATCGCGGCATCCCAGCCGTGGGTCCGGCGGGCTGAGAAGTCGACGAGGGCGGCCCCGTCGGCGGCCAGGCGGCAGCGCGCCGCCTTCGACGCCAGCGCGGTCTGGTAGGTCACCAGATTCAGCAGCGCGGTCTCGACGAGCTGCGCCTGCGCTATGGGCGCGGTCACTTCGAGCAGGGGTTCGCCGGCGAACACGACGCGGCCCTCGGGGATCGCCCGCACGTCGCCGGTGAACCGCAGCCCCGCCAGGGCGGTGAGGTCGGCCTCGGACAGTTCGACCGCGTCGCCGAGGTAGCGCAGTTCCCGGGCGGTGAACCGGAAGTCGCCGAGGAAGGCCAGGCAGTCGGCGAGGCCGGCGGCCACCAGGAAGCCACGGTCGGCCGGCAGCTGCCGCACGAACAGGCTGAACGTCGCGGGGGCCGACATCGACTGGCGCAGGTAGCTGACGGCCATCCGGATCTCGTAGAGGTCGGTGCGCAGTCCGGTCATCGCGGTCCCCGGGCTCAGCGGGTCTCGACGGCGACGATGATGGTGCGCGCCTGCACCCTCGTCAGGCGCAGCAGGCGGATCAGCTCGTCGCTGTCGGTGCCGGCCCGATTCAGCGCCAGCGCGGCGCGGATCGTGGATTCCGGCAGCTCCGGCAGGCGGGTGGCCAGGCCGGCGGCCAGCCGCTCGAGTTCCTCGGCCGCGCGGACGCCCTTGCCGCCCCACACGAGAGCGGCCACGGCCGGCTGCCGGTCGACGATCGCGGCCGCCTCCGCCATGGCGGTCCGGTACTCGGCCACGTCGAGCCCGTGGCCGACCAGGCCGGCGGTGGCCCACCGCTCCAGTGCTTCCGGGCCGGACACGGCCAGCGGCCGGTGTGGACGTCGGCCGCGTTTGCGACGCAGTCGGCCGGCCAGGGCGAGCATCGCTCGGAATGGGTTCTTTTCCATCGTCTCGACCTCGATATCCGGATCCCCCGCCGATTCTCGGTCCGTACCATGATGGCGCGGTCCGGCCCCGGAGTTCGAGAGGCGAAGGACTCCGTCCGGGAGGCTGACGGACCCGGTCCGCCGGCGACGTGGCCAGTCGGATCCGGTCACCAGCCATCGCCGTTCCCGAGCGGGACACGAGACCGGACATGCTCCGGCAGCCGGTCGGTGACCTGCTCCTCGGTCATCCCGGTGATCGTGAGTCCGCCGCGGAACTGGATCCTGACGGCCTGAATCGACACCGCCGTAGCCTGTGGCCACAGGCGTCACGACCGGAGAGGAGGGGATGTCCCAGTGCGGCAAGGTGGTCGCGACTTGGTGCACACCAGGCTGCTGGCCCGGTTCGCGGGTTCGTTGGCCGGCACCTGCTCCCGTGCCGGCTTCGTTCGCCTGGTCACCGAACTGCCCCGCCGCGTGCTGGACGTGCCGGCAGTCGGGGTGCTGCTGGTCGACCACGACGGGATGGTCGTGACCGGCGGCGCGCCGGACGGGGAGCGGTTCGCCGGCCTGTTCGCCCGCCAGGCCCGGTCCGGGCCGGTCAGCGAGTGCTACCGCGCCGGCAGTCCGGTCGTGCTCAGCTACGAAGGCGCGCTCGAACAGGGGCTCGCCGACCTCGCGGCGGAGATGTCCCGGGCCGAGGTGACGGCCGTCGACGCGGCGCCGCTGCGGGTGCACCAGGTGACCATCGGGGCGCTGGCGGTGTACCTGGACGCCACACCGACGCCGTCCTACCGCCGGCTGAGCCAGCTCGTGCAGGTCGTGGCCGGGCTCGGCCTCACCGCGTACGAACTCCGACACGACCTCTGTTCGGCCACCGACACGATCGAGGAGCTGGCCGCGGCGATCGCCCAGCGCGCCGCGATCGAGCAGGCCACCGGGGTCATGGCGGAACGGTGGCAGGTCACCATCGGCGACGCCGCGAGCATGCTTCGGGAGTGCGCGCAGGCGCGCCGGGTGCCGCTGCACGAGCTGGCGGCGCAGGTGGTCGCGGGCCGGAACGACCTGTTCGACTGAGCCATCGGCCCCTTGCCCGCACCGGCTTCACGCGCTCCGATGGCAGGACAGGCACAACCAACCACATCGGAGGAGAGATGAGCACAACTCGGCAAGCACCTCCGTCAGCGGCGTTGACGCGCCTCATCCGGTGGGTCGGCGAGCTGCCGTCCCACCTCGGACGCCGCGCGCTGCCCGTCGAGGAGTCGACCGAGAACGGAAAGTTCCTGATCCGCGCGGAGATCCCGGGGGTCGCGCCCGGCGAGGTGGACCTCGCGTTGCACGACGGCGCGCTGGTCATCGAGGCCACCCGGCGTGCGCCTGGCGGCCACACGATCCGGACCGACCTGCGGTACGGCACCCTGCGGCGGACCATCGCCCTCCCCGACGACGCCGACGCGGACGACATCCACGCCAGCTGTGCGGAGGGAATGCTCACCATCTCGGTCGGCACGGCGGCCGGCGACCGGCCCGCTCACCGGATACCGGTGGAGAACCGGGAAGCGGCCCCCTGACGGAGCCGGCGGGCGGAGCGGGCACTGGCATCCGTGGGCGGGCGTCCCGCCGGGAAAGCCATTGCCTGGGGGAACCGTCGGCGCTCGGGTGCGGCTGACCATGACTGGCGCATGGCCGGCCGCACTGGTGCCGCGGTCAGCCGAACCGGCACAGGCTGACCCAGTAGCGGTGGCAACTGGTGTGCGCGCACAGCAGCTGGAACCGGGCCGTGCGGTACCGGTGATCCGATGTGGACAGTGCGCCGCCGTCGAGGAGCCGCGTGGTCGCGGTCGAAGTCCTGGACCGCTCGGCTCAGTGCGGTCGCAACGCGAGCGCCAGACCGAGACCGGGTCCGGTGCGCGCTGACCCGGCGCACGCCACGGCCGGGGGACCCGGCGGCTCTCACGTGCGGTCGGCGAGCTCCGCCGGATCGATCCGGGCGGTCAGCACGGCGCGAGCGAGGTCGGTGAGCGGCATCCCGCTGTCGTGCGCGTGGTCGCGCATGATGGCGAACGCCTCGGCCACACCGACCTGGAGCTTCTCCGCGAGGTAGCCCTTGGCCTGCTCGATGGTGATCCGGGCGTTGAGGGTCAGGTTCAGCTGCTCGGCCAGTTGCTCGCGGCGTCGCGTCGTGCCGCTGTGCAGGATGCTGATCGTCGCGATGTCGGCCATCGACTGGCCGATCGCCATCGTGTCCGGCGGCAGGCTCCCCACAGTGCCCTGGAACAGGCCCAACACCCCCAGTGACTCCGCGTGCAGTCGCAGCGGCAGCGCCTGCACGCCGCCATAGCCACTCTGCCGCGCGGCCGCGGCCAGCTGCGGCCACCGATCGCCTTCGGCGGTCAGATCGGCGCTGGCTGCCGGCGCTCCGGTGCGATACGTGTCCAGGAACGGCCCCTCCTGGTTGCGCAGCCGCATGAGCTCGATCAGGTGTGACTGCTCGGTGGAGGCGACGAGTTGGAGCGCGCGGCGGCGGTCGGGCAGCAGCACGGCGGCGGCGTCGACATCGAGCAGCTCGACACAGCGCTCGGTGAGCGTGTGCAGCATGTCGATGATGTCGAAGCCGGCTACCAGGGTGTCGGCCAGTTCGACGAACGTGGCGGCGAGGCGCCGGTCGCGAGCCGACGAGGGGCCGCGTGGGCTGTGCGCTTGAGTCATGGCCCTTCCCTGTCTTTGCCGTCGGCGTCCAGTCGGATGCGTCTGGCCAGTATGTCCTCGGCCAGCTGGGACAGGTTCTCGCCGGTGGCGAACGCCTGGGCCCGCAGCCGGAGGAACGCCGTGGTGAGGTCGACGCCCAGCTGGGCGGCGACCATGCCGGTGGCCTGGTGGATCTCCGCCCAGCGTTCGCCGAACTCGCCGGCGAACAGGCTGTACTCGGTGACGTTCGGCGCGTCGCCGACACCGGCCAGGATCAGCGCCATGGCGGCGTCGGCGAACAGCCACGCGTCCTGCTGCTCGCTGTTCGACAGCAGGCCGGCGCTGGCCCGGTAGATCTCCAGGGCGCCGATGGTCATCCCGCCGGCCCCGATGGGGAAGGTGAAGACCGCGTGAACGCCCTCGGCCAGCGCCTCGGGCGCGAACATCGGCCAGTAGTCGCGGCTGGCCGGGGTGTCGAGGTCGGCCACCAGCACCGGCAGGTCCTGGGTCACCGCCACGGTGGCGGGACCCGCGCCGAGCACGACCTGGAGCTCGGTCAGCCGGACGCTGACCGGGTCGGTGGCGTGGATGGGCTCGATCAGTCCCAGGTCGGAGACGAGATAGACGCCGACCCCGGTGGCATCGAACATGACCGCTGCGGCGGTGCACACGTGGCGTACCGCGATGGTGGTGCCCTCGGCCCGGGCCCGGTCACGGATCGCCTCGGTGATCTGGAGTTCCCGGTCGGGATCCACAACTGCCCCTAGTCGGTTGACGCCGGCGGCGCCGATGCCGGGCCAGCGTAACCCTCGCGGCCGGGCCGCGCGGGCACCACCGCACCGGTGCGTGTCATCACCGGTTCCGCGCGACCATGACGAGCCGGTGCGGATGCACCACGACACCCCGGGCGACGGGCCGGACCGGGCCGGCCGGACGCAGTCGCCACCGCCGCGTGATCGCCGCGACCTGCACCGCCATCTCCGTCAGCGCGAAGGGCTCGCCAGGACACTTGCGCACGCCGGTGCTGAACGGCAGCGAGCCGGCGAACGAGCGATCGGCGTCGAAAACACCTGGTCGGGGGAACACCTCGGGGTCGTGGTGCAGCAGGTGTGGGCTGACGGCGACGGTGCTGCCCGGCGGCAGCCGCACCGTGCCGAGGTCCGCCTCGGTCGCGGCCTGCAACAGGTTGATCCAGGCCGGGTACTTGCGCAGCGCCTCCGTGATCACGAGACCGGTCATGCGGAGCCCGGCCACGGTGTCGGCGGTGAGCGGCCCGTCGCCGAGCATGGCGTCCACCTCGGCGTGCACCCGCGCCTCGAAGTCGGGATGCGCGGCGAGTTCGTGCATGACCCAGCCGACGGCGGCCGCGGGCGTGTCCACACCGGCGACGAGCAGCCCGACCAGTTCGTCGACTGCCTCGTCGTCGGAGAGGCCGGCCTCGAACAGCAGCGCCGACAACAGGTTCCCGTCGCCGGGGCCGGCGGCCCGGCGCTGCGTGACCACCGGATGGAACACCTGGCGCAGCCGAAAGGCGGCGGTGGCGAACCGCCGGTTGGCGGTGGTGGGCAACTGCCGGAGCCGACGCGGCAGCAGCAGCCGACGGGGGATCTCGGCCAGCGCCACCGGCAGCCATCGGCGGATCTCGGCCACCGCGGTCGGGCCGATGCCGGCGCCGAGCAAGGTCGTCGCCAAGGTCGCGAGCGACAGCTCGAACAACTCGGTGTCGACGGCGACGCGGTCGCCATCACGCCAGGACCGGACGCGCTGGTCGGCCAGCCGCGCCATGGTCGGCACGTGCTGGCGGATCCGGGCGGCACGCATCGCCGGCGCCACCAGGCGCCGCCGCCGCAGGTGCTCCTCGCCGGCGAGGGTGGCCAGCGCCCGGCCGAACATCGCCCGCACGGCGTCGGCGACGTCGTCGCGGGTGAACTCCCCGGCGGCGCCGGTCAGGACGCGATGGGTCAGTTCGGGCGTGGTCACCACGTACACCGGCAGCCGACCCAGGTGGATCCGGACGACATCGCCGCGCCCGCGAAGGGAAGTGACGAACCGCAGTGGCCGGCGCAGCAGCGGCAGGCCGTGGCCGACCAGCGGCAGCCGGTGGGGCATGGTGGTGACGGTGTTCATCAAGTCTCCAATCGGTGGAGACCCCGGAGTTCAGGCCGGGGAGGAGCCGATCCGACCGCCCGCGGCCGCGTCGGCGGCCGGGATTGTCGGTGGCCCCGACTACGGTGATCGTCGTGTCCCGCTATCGCCTGCTGCCCACGGCCGCCCAGGAGACAGGGCTGGTGGAGCACTGCGCGCTCGCGCGGTATGTGTGGAACCTCGCCGTTGAACAGCACTCTCACTGGCAGCCCGGACGCGCCTGGGCCCCGAACTACATCGAGCAGGCCCGCCAGTTGACCGAAGCGCGTGCCGAGTTCTATTGGTTGCGCGCGGGCAGCCAGACGGTGCAGCAGCAGGCGTTGCGGGACTTCGCCCAAGCCATGCGGAATTTCTTCGGTGGCACTCACCGCAGGCCCACATGGCGTAAGGCCGGGCGGCATGAGGGGTTCCGGCAGGTCGGCGTGCGGCCTGAGCATGTCCGCAAGCTCAACCGCCGGACTGGTCGGGTGTGGGCGCCCAAGGTTGGCTGGGTGCAGTTCCGCTGGACCCGTGCTGTTGCGGCCGGGGTGAAGTCCTACCGGGTCACCCGCGACCGGGCCGGTCGCTGGCATGTCGCCTTCGCTGTGGTCCCTGAGCCGATCGCGGCGCCGAGCACCGGTGAGATCGTCGGCGTGGACCGCGGAGTGGCCGTGTCTGCGGCGTTGTCCACGGGAGAGTTCCTGCACTGCCCTGGTCTGTCCGAACGGGAGCAACGCCGGTTGCGTAAGTTGCAGCGGTGCCTGGCCCGCGCGCGGCGGGGTTCGAATCGGCGCGGTCGGGTGAAGGCCGCGATCGCGAAGCTGAAGGCCAGGGCCGTGGACCGGCGTAAGGACTGGGTCGAGAAAACCAGCACCGACCTGGCCCGCCGGTTCGACCTGATCCGCGTCGAGGATCTCAACATCCGGGGCATGACTGGCTCGGCCAGGGGCACCGTCGTGCGGCCCGGCCGGAATGTGCGTCAGAAGGCCGGGTTGAACCGGGGCATCCTCGCCGCTGGGTGGGGCCGGCTGGTGGCCCGCTTGGAGCACAAGGCGCCGGGCCGGGTCGAAAAGATCAATCCCGCCTTCACGTCGCAGACCTGCTCGGTCTGTGGGCACTGCGCGTCGGAAAACCGCGAGAGCCAAGCGGTCTTCCGATGCGTGGCCTGCGGACACCAGGCCAACGCCGATGTGAACGCGGCCAGGAACATCGCGGCAGGGCGTGCCGTGACCGCGCGGGGAGGCCGGGCGTTGGCCGGGCCGGCGAACCGTGAACCTCAACTCGGACCTCCTTCCGCCGCGTAGCGGGACTGATACGGGTTGGAATCCCCGTCGTTCACGACGGGGAGGACGTCAACGTTTCTCCCTGGTGAACGGGCTCCACCACGTAATCCGTCCGAACAGGACCATCACGGCGGGGACGAGCAGACAGCGGACCACGGTGGCGTCGACGGCGATCGCGAGGGCGGATCCCAGGCCCAGCATCTTCATGTTGAGCACGCTCGACGTGCCGACCGCGACGAGCACGATGACGAGGACGGCCGCCGCCGCGGTGACGACCCGGGCGCCGCGGTCCAGCCCGACGGCCACGGCTTCCCGGCCGTCGCCGGTCCGCGCGTACTCCTCCTGGATCCGGGACTGCACGAGCAGGCCGTAGTCCATGGACAGCCCGAACGCCAGGCAGAACATGAGCACCGGGAGCGTGGTGTCGATGGCGCCGACCGGGGTGAACCCGAGTGGACCTGACAGGTGACCGTCCTGGAACACCCACACCACCGCGCCGAACGTCGCGGTGAGACTGAGCGCGTTGAGCAGCAGGGTCTTGACCGGGAGCAGGACGGTCCCGGTCATCAGGAACACCAGCAGCAGGGTCGCGGCGGCGATGCACGCCAGCGCGAGGGGGAGGCGGCTGCCCACGGCGGCCTGGGCGTCGACGAGCTCCGCGGTCGGGCCGGCGACTTCCAACGGGAAGTCCTTGTGCTGGGCGCGAATCGCGCGGACGAGATCCTGGCTGGCCGGCGACACGGCGTCGTCGGCCGACTCCACCGCGAGGACGCTGGTGTCGCCGACCCGGCCGAGCGGGGTCACGGCGACCACCGAGGGCAGGGTGGCCAGGCGAGCTGCCACCGCCGCCGCGGGCGCCGAGGTGAGAACGTTGATCCGCCCGGCGGCGTCGCCGCTGAAGTGGTCGCGGATCTCCTGCTGCACCACGCGGGCGGGCGCGTCGGCCGACAGTTGCCGGTCGTCGATCGAGCCGAAGCGGACGTCGCGGAACGGCAGCGCCGCCAGCACCAGCGGCAGCGCCACGAGGATGGCGACCAGGGGTGCGAACCTGATGACCACACGCGTCCACCCGCGACCATCCACATCGGACGATCGGACCAGACGGCCGGCGTCGACGCGGTCGCCGAGCACCGTCAGCGCGGCCGGCACGACCGTGAGCGCGGCGACCGCGGCGAGCAGCACGACGCTCACGCCGACGTACGCGAACGAGCGCAGGAAACCCAGGGGAAACAGGAAGAGGGCGCCGAGCGACACGGCGACGGTGGCGGCGGAGTACACGACCGTGCGGCCGGCCGTCAGCACGGCCCGTCGGACCGCGTCGGGATGCGGCCGCTCCTCGCGGAACCGTCGCACGATGAACAGCGCGTAGTCGATGGCCAACCCGAGGCCGAGCGCGACGCTGAGCTCCTGGGCGAAGACCGACACATCGGCGAACGCGCTGACGGCCCGCAGCACGGCGCCCGTGCCCACCATGGCGATCGCGCCGACCGCGAGCGGCAGCAGCGCCGTGACCGCACTGCCGAACACCAGGACGAGGACCGCCAGCGTCAGCGGCAGCGAAAGCAGTTCCGCGCGGGCCAGGTCGTCGGCGATCGCGCGCCGTGCTTGGTCGGCCACCGCGGCCTGGCCGCCGGTCCGCACCAGCACGCTGCCGTGACGGCCGTCGTAGGCGGCGGCGAGCCGGGCGGACTGGTCGGCCGCGGCCAGTTCGGAGCCGAGGATCCGGGCGGTGATCAACGCCTGCCGGCCGTCGCGTGAGCGCAGCGTCGCCGAGCGGCCCTGCCAGTACGACGTGACACCGGTGACGGACGCCTCGCCGGCCAGCCGGCCCGCGACGGCGGAGCCGTCGGCGACGCAGGCCGGCGCGTCCACACCGCGGTCGCAGTCCACGAGCAGGACGAGATTGGGGGCGCTGCCGGGAAAGTCCGCCGACAACGTGCGGGCTGCCACCGACGAGGGCGCTGACGGATCCGTCGCGCCGAGACCACGCAACTGGTCGGCCACGCCATAGCCGCAGACGACGGACAGGAGCAGGAACACGGCCGCGCCGACGAGGACGACGCGGGGACGCGTGACGGCGAAGTCGGCGACGCGGTTGAGCAAGGTGGTGCCGCCGGACATCAGCGCAGCCCGTAAGCGATGAGGGACAGGTAGCTCAGCAGCACGAAGGCCATGGCGGCCGGCAGCGGCCAGGACTCGCTGGTGCCGGCGAGGAACCGCCGGGCCGCGAGGACGGGCGGCACCAACAGCACGACGAACCATGTCGTGGTGAGCGACACGATGAGCACAACCGCGGCGACGGCCCAGCAGAGCGTCACGGTGCCACTCAGCGCCGGGCCGAGTGCCAGCGAGTACAGCCGCTCCCCGGCCATGCCGAGCCACCGCGTCTTGCGGGCGAATTCGAAGTGCAGGAACGCAAAGGCGAAGACGAGCACCACCGGCACCGCACGCCAGCCGACCGCGCCGGTCGACGACACGTAGAGGTAGCAGCTGACCAGCAGCTGCACCGGGTAGCTGGCCGCGAGGCTCACCAGGACACCGTCGCGCACGGCCGGGAACCGGCGCTCCGCCGCGGCGAGGGCGAGTCCGTAGCCGAGGGGCAGCGTGGCCAATACGAGCGACACCACCGACAGCAGGGAGTTGAGCGCCAGCACGCACAGCGTGCACACCATCATCGCCGAGCGCAGCTCCGAAGAGGTGATCGCCCCCGTCACCAGCGGTCGGTCCGGGTGGTGCCGGCGGTCGTAGTCGAGATCCTTCTGCTCGTCGAGCATCCGCAGGAACAGCAACGTCAGCACAACGCTCGCGGCGCGGGCAACCGTGGCCGGTGACGGTCTCCAGTGGTCGCTCGCCACCGCCTCCAGGGCGAGCGACCACAGCACGCCGTAGCTGACGTACACCTCGGGGCGGAACCTGACCAGCACGAAGCTCCACAACCGCGACGCGGACACGATCATCCGTGCCGCCAGCGGTTCCAGTTGGTCACCTCGGTGACCGGCCGCCGGGGCGCCGGGCCGAACCAGCGCCTGGCGTAGCCGACCGGCACCAGACACCCCTGGGTGACCTCCTCGTACGGGATGCCGAGCAGATCGGCGACCTCCCGCTCGTAGGCCAGGTGCACGGTGGTGAAGGCGGTCGCGAGGCCCCTGGACCGTGCGGCGAGCATGAAGCTCCAGACCGCCGGGTACAGCGAGCCGTAGCGGCTGGCGGTCCGTGCCGGGTGCTCACTGGGGGAGTGCCGGCCGTTGACGCACGGGAGCAGCAGCACCGGCATGCGGTCGATGTGCTGGGCCAGGAACCGGGCGGATTCGGTGTCCGCGGTGTTCGGCGCCCGCTCCAGGTACGCCGTCGAGGCCGCGCGGTAGTAGTCGGCGATCGTGTGCTTCAGCCCGGGGTCGTCGATTCCGACGAACCGCCAGTCCTGTCGGTTCGCGGCGGTCGGCGCCTGCACCGCGATCCGCAGGCACTGCTCGATGACGCCACGCGTGACCGGCCGGCGCAGGTCGATGCCGCGACGCACGGCCCGCGTGGTGGTGAGCGCCTCGTCGATCAGCATGTGCGCTCCGCCTGGCAGTCGACGTGCGGCCCGGCCACCGCCGTGTCCGGGAAGCTCAGCCGCAGCTGCGCCTCGGCGACCGAGCGACCGGACTGGTTGAGCCAGCACCAGGCATGCACCTCACGGCCGGCGCCCGCCGGTTGGACCGAGCCCAGCTGGCAGTGGCACGTGGTCTCGGCGCCGAGTTCGGTGAATTCGGTGAACCGGCAGCGCAGCCCGGTCACCAGGCCGGCGCTCAGGTTCGCGGACACCGAGGCGCACGCCGTCGCCAGCTGCCGGGACGCCTCGACCAGCACCATTCCCGGAGTGTGGTCGAGCGCGTGGTCGAACAGGGTCGGATGGGAGGTGTCCACGACGACGGCGGCGCGGGCGAAGCTGCCCTCGACGTGCGGGGGACCGATCACCACGTTGCGGGCGCACGCCCGCCCGACGACGGAAGCCGCGCACCTGGGCTGTGGCCGCGCCGCCGGCGCCGGCTCGATGGTGCCGCGTATCGCGGCCCACTCGTTCTCGGGCAGCCAGGAGAAGGCGAAGTCGGCGGTCAGCACGTGCCGGCCGCCGATCTCGGCCCGGTGCCGGAGTTGCAGGCCGTGCAGGCGGGAGTCCCGCGTGAACCGTCGAACCACGTGGCAGTGCAGGACAGCGTCGCACGGGGTGTCGCCGATGGCGATGCCGGCCGGGTCGAGCACCCGGAGCTCGAACCCGCGCAGCACGAACCGCGCTTCGGCGGGCACGTCGAAGCACTGGTGCGCCACCGCGAGGCACGCCTGGCGGGCCGCCTCCGTGAACGCCAGCGGGTCGTGGTGGCCGTGGTCGGTGTCCCCGAAGAACGCGTGCGACCGGGGCAGCTGGACGCCGACCTCGATCTGGCCGCCGTGCTCGACGAGCGACGTGACGAACACTTCGGCGACCGACGACCGGTGCACCAGCTCACGGGGCACGGTTCGGGAGAACGTCAGCTGGTGCATGCCGCCCCTAGTCTCGTTTCGGTCTGCTGGTTGCTCATCGGCAGCACCGCGGCGCCGACGACGATCACGTTCCACGGGTCGAGATCGACGCCCTGCTGCCAGGCCCAGAGCAGCAGCCCGGCGAGCGCCGCGCGCAGGTCCGCGTTCCGCGGGCCGACCGCGTCCCGCAGGCATTCGCGGGCCACCGCGGTCACGACGTCGCCGGCGAGCAGGTTGTCGACCTCGCCCAACAGCGTGGCGGCTCGCTCGGCCAGGTCCAGGCACTGCGACGGGAAGCACGCGTGCAGCTCGGCGGCGATCTGCTTGGCGCGCATGGACTGGTCCACGCCGGTCAGCGCGCCGCGCAGCACCCGCTGGAGGTCGTCGTCGCCGAAGTAGATGGCCAACTCCCGCAGCACGTCGGCGGGCTCGTCGGCCGTGTGGGCCATGTTGAGCAGGAAGCCGGGCGAGCCGAGCGCGTGCCGCAGCTGACCCGGCCGTTGCCGGCGCGGATCGCCGTCGCCCTTCATCTCGGTGAGCCGGACACATACCGGCGTCGGCCCGGCGTTCTCGGCCCGCACCAGGAGCACGAGCGAGTCGGCCGCGGTCGCCAGCAGATCGGCCAGTCGCCGCCGCTGCCACGTCGCGGCCCGCCATGGCTCCCGCCACACGGCGCGGATGGCGTGCCGGTCCAGGCTGACTCGCTCGGCCGCGACGATCCGGAAGCCGTGGTGTGACAACCAGTCGACGGCCGGCAGCAGCCGTCGCGCCACCACGGCGTCCGGCTTGAGCAGGAGCAGGCCGTGGTCGCGGCCGAACGTCGCCGGGTCCGTCGCGAGGCGGTCCAGTTGCGCCGCACAGTCATCCAGGTAGACGTCGGTCATCGGAGGTAGCCCATCGCCAGGCAGTAGTCCAGCAGCCGCCGCAGGTGCGCCACGCCGGTCAGTTCGGGCCGGCGGCCGTGAAACGCCCGGGTCGCGCTGTCGTCGAAGACGGTCCGGCTGCGCAGGTACGGCTCGTACAGCCGGACCACGCGATCGTGGTAGCGGCGCTGGGTGTCGGGCAGCGCGTCCGGCCGGAACACGTCCGGCGGCACGAATCGCGGCACCCGGAACGAGGGGTACTCGGCGAACACCTCCGAGCACTCCCGCAGCGTGACGGGACTCCCGGCGATCGCCGGCAGCGTGCTGTTGCGCACCTCGCCGAACCGCTGCACGACGTCCGTGACGAGGTCCGCGACCCGGTCGACCGGGACCAGGTCGAGGCACGCGTCGTAGCGGCCGGGAAGCACACCGACCTTGCCCTCCAGGACCAGCCGCAGCAGCACGTACATGTGGCGGAACAGGCGGATCGCGCCAGTGGCCTCCGCGCCGACCACGATGCTCGGCCGGATCACCACCGCGTCGACGCCGCTGCCGTGGACGAGGCTCTCGGCCGCTGCTTTGCTGCGCTCGTAGCCGTTCGCGTACGGCTGGTCGACGTACGCGGTGCTGATGTGCACGAACGGCATCTCACCGCGGCCGGCCAGTGCCAGCGCGTGCGCCGTGCCCCCCACGTTGACCGCGTCGTAGACGCTGTCGTCGCGGCCGAAGGCCGTGACGGCCGCCGCGTGCACCAGGACGCACCGGTCGGCGCGCAGCCGGTCGACCGATCTCGGGGGCAGCCCGAGATCGGGCCGGGTGACGTCGGCGGCGAACCACTGGACGGACGGTGTCGTCGGGAACGGGGGCTTGCGGTGGTGGGTCAGGCCGAGCACGTTGTGCCCGGCCACGGCGAGCCGGACGCAGACCTCGGCCCCGACCAGGCCGGCGGCGCCGGTGACGATCACGTTCATGCCGTCCGCCTCGGGGTGAACAGGTCCGCGGCGTCGCGGATGGGCAGGTCAGCGTCGAGGTGGGCGGCCAGTCGCAACCAGTCGTGGCCGAGCTCGATCGTGCGCTGCCACTCCGCGGCGGAGTCGAAGGAGGCCGGGAAGCCGGTCGCGCCGGCGTACCCGCGCACCGCCGCCACGAGATGGTCCAGCTTGGCGAGCGAGACCGGCGGCCGCTCGGCCCGCCGGGCCAGTGCCACCACCGCACCGTCGACGAACGGCAGTTCGGCCATCGAGCGGGTCAGCGTGTCGTCCGGCGGCAGCGGGTGTATGCCGGCGGCGCTGAACAGCGCGCGGCACGCCACCTGCGCCATCCGACGCGCGGCGAACCCGGCGGTCTCATCGCTGCCGACGGCCAGCGCGCCGAGCAGGTCTTCCCGGGCGTTCTCCGCCAGCACGTTGGACCACACCAGGTCGAGGCCGGCGGCGCAGAACCGGTCCGCCGGCAGCGGCACGAGCGTCACCGGCCCGACGACCGTGCCCCCCAGCGCGGTCAGCGCCGGGCTGGCCCGACCGGGCGGCGGCGTGGTGGGGGGCGCGGCCGGCCTGATGGCCGTCCCGTCGGGCCAGGAAAGGCCGACGAGGCCGAGCCGGACGAAGAGCGCCAGCGTCCCCCGGTCGACGCCGTCGGCGGGCGGCCGGTCGAACACGATCGACTGCCACACCCGGCCGGCCGGCTCGTCCAGCGTGAACACGTCGGCGCCGTCGCGGAGCACGTGCACCCGGTCCCCGATCGGCCAGGTGGTCACCTGCGGGATCCGGCGCAGCCGCACGCCGCCCGGTTCGGGCCGACACCCCGTGACGCCGAAATCCTCGGCCAGCTCGACGCAGGCCGCCGTGCCGGCGACGCCCTCGCGGTAGCGGCGCACGAGATCCTGGGGGCTGCCGGCCCGCGCCTCGATCCGGTCGAGCTGAGCCGACAGCCACTTCGGCTCCAGGTAGGTCTCGCCGCGGTGCGCGGCCCACGACTTCGCGCTCTGCAGCAGGCCGAACCTGGCCCAGTCGTCGGCCTCGTCCGGCTGTTCGAGTTCGGCCATGGCCTGTGCGAATCGCAACGCGTGCCTGGACCGGTCGGCGAACCAGTCCGACACCTGGTCGGCGAACGCCTCGGCCGACACCGCGTCTCTGATGCGGTGCAGCATGTCCGAGCCCCGCAGCGGCACAGCGCCGAGCAGCCGTTGGCACCGGTCGAGGACGTCCGGCTCGGGCACCGTGAACGCCGTGTCGAACTCCTCGACCACCTGGCGCAGGGACCGCATGCGCACCTCGACCCGACGGCCGCCGAGGAACAGCACGGCGGGAATGCCCGGCTGGTCCTCGCCGTCCACGAGCACGAGGAAGTCGATGTCGGAGGAGGGGGTGCCAAACCCCTCGGCGATCGAGCCCTCCAGCACGACCGCGCTCGTCGGCGGCGCGTCGATCTCCGCCAGCGCCATCTTGAGCAGCTGGTCGAAATCCAGGTCCGTCACGGTTCGAGCACCTCCACCAGACCGGCGCCGCCGTCGACCCGCAGCCGTGCGCCGGCGCGGACACTGGCGAGCAGGCCGTTGATCTGCACCACGGTCGGAATGCCGAGTTCGCGGGCGACGACGGCGACGTGCGTGAGCGGGCTGCCGCGTTCGACCAGTAGGGCGGAGGCGCCGGTCAGCGCGGCGACGGAACCCGGATCCGTGTGGCGCGCCAGCAGGATGCCGGTCCCACCGTCACCGGCGCGCACGGCCGTGCCCTCCACCACGCCCGGGCTTGACGGCGTGCCACGCAGGACGCGTGCTGGCGTGTCCGCGGTCCGGGCGGGCGCACCCCAGCCCGCGCGTTGGAGATTGCCCAGCCAGTACGGCGCGCCGCGAGTCTCGAAGCGCGCGGGCGCGGTGACGCGCTCGTCCCGGAGCCGCTGCTCGCGGCGCAGCCACACGACCGGTTTGAGTTCGACGTGCGCGGTGGTTCCCTCGCAGCACCCGCGCACCTCGTCCAGGCGCAGCAGGAATACGTCCTGCCAGTCGTCGAGCGCGCCGAGTCGGGCCAGGTCCTTCCCGATCGCCCGCAGCATCCGCTTGGCCATGCCGAACGCCTTCGCGCGCCGCCAGCGCAGCCGCTCCCGATCGGCCATGCCGGCGCTGACCTTGCGGCGGACGACACCGTAGGCGATTCGGCGCACGCTGCCCAGGTGCGCGTCGAGGTAACCGTCCACATCGCCGCGGGTGGCGTCCAAGGTGGCCGGCGGCTCCCGCAGCATCGTGAACAGTGCTGAGGGATCCTCGGTCAGATCCGGTGTCTCCAGCTTCATCTCGTCGACGCCGCGGAACCCGAACCGCGCGATGTAGTCGTCCACCGCGTCGAGGAACCCGTGCCGGCCGGTCGCGGCCAGCCGCGCCCGCACCTGGTCGGCCGGCGTGTCCCGGACCAGCGCGGCCAACTCGGGATCCCCGTGCAGTTCCAGGGCCAGTCGGCGCAGGACGGTCACCGGTTCGGTGGATTCCACCGCCGGCCCGGGACCGGCGGCCGCCCAGAAGAACCAGTCGGGTGCGGCCGGCAACCACCGGCGGGTCAACAGGTGCAGCACGCCGACCGAGGTCAGCAGCGACGCGTCCAGGACCATGACCGGCCCCCAGCGCTCGATGAGTTCCCGCTGGAGCAGCCGAAACCGGCCGTACACCTCGTCGCAGGGCATGCCGTCGTAGTCGACTCGGTCGAATTCCGTTGCGGCGGCGTCGAATTCGCGGCAGAACCGGCGAACCGTGCGGCCGATGGCCAGCGACCGCACGGCGAACACGGCGCCGGTGGCCAGCGCCGCCAGCGGAGACCGCCGGTACGGGCGGAGTCCGTCGGCGATCTCATCGTCGAGCGGCGGCACGCCGAGGGAGACCTCGAACACCTTGCGGTTGAGCCGGTATCCGGGCGCCAGCCGTACCATCCGATACCAGTGCTGCAAGTTGTAGTAGACACGGCCGTGGAAGTATCCGAGCAGGGCCGGCAGCCAGTCGGCCAGTTGGCGCCGCGCGCCGCGAGGAACCCGCAACGCGCGTGCGTATTCCTGGTACACCCGCGCGTACACGTCCGCCGCGAAGGTGTACGTCAGTGGCGAGGTGACGCCACTGAAGCTCTCGACGATGTTGGAGTTGTCCCAGATCCGGCGTTCGCCGCCGAGCCGCGTGGTGATCGGCCGGCACTGCACCAGCCACAGCCGGTCCTCCTCGATCGCCCACTCCAGGTCCCGCGGCGCGTCGAACATGTCGCGGACATCGCCCGCGACTCCCCACAGCGCGGTGACTTCCTGGTCGGTCAGGCAGACGTCGCCGTCGCGCCGCGCGGCTCCGGTGGCCGCGTCCACACGCACGTTGCCGGCCGACGCCGTGCCCGACATGAGCGCGTCCCCGAGCCCGTGCGTCGCGCTGATGACGTACTCGTCGCGGCTGCCGGTGACCGGATCCGCGGTGAACAGCACGCCGCTCTTGTCGGCGTGCACCATCGCCTGCACGATCACCGCCAGCCCGACCGAGACCGGTGCGAGGCGATGGGCCAGGCGGTAGCGCAGCGCCCGCTCGGAGAAGGCGGACGCCCAGCAGTCGCGCACCCGTGCGCACACCTCGTCGAACCCGGTGACATTGAGGAAAGTGTCGAACTGGCCGGCGAAGGAGAACAGCAGCCCGTCCTCGTCCGGGCTGGACGAGCGCACCGCGAACTCGTCGCCGCCGGCGTCCTGACAGGCGCGGGCAATGGCCTGGCGGGCGTCCGTCGTGAGCTCCGCGGTGGTCACCAGGTGTCGGATCCGGTCCGCGATGATGCCCGCGTTGTCCGCCGTGACCTCGCCCAGCGCGACGCCGATGGGATTGGCGATGTGGCGGGCCGCGGCGAACCGGCGGAACACGTCGACCTCGACGACACCCCATGCGGGTACCGGAAATCCTTCACGTTGCAACAAATCCAGATTGGCGGCCTTGGCGCCTCGGTGTTCGCGGGCCGTGCCGTGTCGCGCGGGCAAGCGTCCTCCGTGCTGTTGGCGGCAACAGGGTGAAAGGCGAGCACTGCGCTGTGCCCGGGAGCGAGCCGGGAGGCAGGGGCCGGCGACTCGTTCGAGCCTGGCGTATCGGGTCGGGCCGGGGTAGGGGAGTGGGCACAAAGATCGGATCGAGGACTTTGTGCCCTGACACAGGGACATGCACCCGTCGCTATCCTTCGCGAGTGACGCTCGAGGATGCCCGGACAGCGGCGCCGGCCGTGCGACGCGTGGTCCAGTTCGTCCGGGGACACGCCGACGAACTCGTGTCGGAGATGGCCGATCGGATAGCCGAGCGGGAATCGGCCTATCGGCCGGGAGCGCTGCTGACCGGCGAGGAGGTCACGGCGATGTGCCGGCACGCGCTCGCGAACGCGGCCGCGGTCCTGTCGGACGACAGCGCCGTGGCGCTCGCGCAGATGCGGGCGGGCGCGCTTCTGCACGCCGAACAAGGAGTTCCGGTCACCGCGGCGCTGCACGCCCTCCGTATCGGCGGTCAGATCGTGTGGATGGCGGTGATGACGGCCGAGACCCGGCGGACCGGCCTGGTGGACGCGTCCAGCCGAGTCTGGGCGACGGTGGACGCGCTGTCCCAGGCCGTGACGGACGCGTACGACCTGCGCGAGGCGCGCGGCGCGCGGCGCAACAGCCGCCGTCGCGCCGAACTGCTCGACGCGCTGTTCCACGGCGAGCGGGGATGTTCACTGGAGATCGCCGCGGAACTGCGGCTGCCGCTGGACGGTGACTTCGTCGTCGTCACCGGCGTGAGTGAGCACGGCCGGGGGCCGCTGTGCGGACTGGAGGACCGGCTGCTGGCCCGCGGCGTCATGTCGGTGTGGCAGCGCGCCCACGAGGCCGAACACGGCCTTGTGGTGCTGGGCCTGCGATTCGATCTGGACCAGTTGTGCGCGGAACTCGCCGATCGGGCCACCACGCCGACCGGCGTCAGCGAGGTCTTCCACGATCTCGACCACGTCCGGGCCGCCCTCGCCGAGGCGAGCATCGCGCGCTCGGCGGGGCGGCCCGGCAGCGCCGACGTGGTCCGGCACGACCAGGCGTTGGTGCCACTGCTGATCGCCTCGGCTCCCGCCGCCGCACGGCGACTGGCCAACGCCGTGCTCGGCGGGATTCTCGCGCTGGAACGGCGGGAACGCGAGACGTTGCTGACCACCTTGCAGGCCTGGCTGGAGCAGGGCGGTTCGCCGGCGGCGGCCGCCGGGCTGCTGCACTGCCACCGCAACACGGTCGGCTACCGGCTGCGCCGGGTGGCGGAGCTGACCGACCGCGACCTCGGCAGGCCGGCCGATGTGGCGCGGCTGCACCTGGCGCTGGACATCGTGGACGTCCTGGGCATGCGAGATCAGCCCAGCGGAAAGTCCACATAGGACTGGTCGGCGCCTTGGTCATCAGGGATCCCGCCCGGCGTAGTGGTCTCCGCCGCTGCGGCCGATGGCGTTGGAGACAGCCAGGTCCAGCTCGTGCGCGCTCACCAGCCCGTAGACGATCAGCCGGGCGGCCTTGTCCAGCGGCAGTTCCCGTCGACGGGCGTGCTCGTTCAGCGCGAGCGCGGCCTGCGGCGGCGACAAACCGTGCCGCCCGGCCATGATGCCGGTGGCGAGCGCGATGTGGTTGCCTGCCCGCAGGCTCTTCAGGACCGGCTCGGCCCGCTCGGCGATGGCCGACACCTCGTGGCGCAGCCAGAGCGTGGTCAGGCCGATTTCGATGAAGTCGCGCACCATGTTCCGAGCGCGCAGGACAGCGGCGGTGGCGTTGTCGAACCGGAACACGGAAAGCATGCCGACCGCCCGGCCGCACGCGTGCAGCGGCATGGTGTCGATCGCCGCGATGCCACCGTATCCCATGGCTGTCGCCAGGCTCGTCCAGTCGCGGCTCTGCGCCGTGCGGTAGGAACAGCTGACCGGTTGCCCGGTGCGGCGGCTCTCCTGCCATGGCCCGTTCCGAGTCTGTGCTCGGTACAGCAACGTGTACCGTTCGTCCACCGGCGATCCGGCGATGATGGGATCATCCCGGCCGTCCTGGAGCAGGATGCCGACCGGCATACGCAACAGCCGATGGCCCAGCTCGGCGGCGATGTCGACGGCGCCCGTCGTGCTGGTGGCGGCGCCCATCTCCCGGACGAGTCGGCTGATCGTGGACAGCGGCACTGAGCGCGCCCTCGGTGGTTTCGCCATGTCGGTTACCTCTGGTCACAGGTCGGTGCGGCCGATCGGCTCCTCCTTACGGTCCGCGCGGGGGAGGGACCGGGAGACCGGGCGCCGCGTCCGACATCAGGCTCCTGATCCGGTCCCGCTTCTCCCGCAGCGCCAAGCCTTCCGCCAGGCTTTCCGCGCGCGAGCGCGCGCGGTCGCGGGACGACCGCCTCGTCGCCTCGCGCGCTTCTCTGGAACCAACATCTGGATTGGAACCAACATCTGGATTGTCCTGCCCGCCGGCTCACCGTCGCAGAGTCCTTGGGCACAGGGCGGCCAGGGCCAATTCCCCGAATCCGCACCGCAAGCGGGACGGGCGGCTCAGGAGCCCGGGGCGTCGGTGGGCTGGCCGGCGGGCACGACGTGAGCGTCCGGCCCCGGGTACATGGTGGTGAGGCCGCCGGCGTCGAGCCAGCTCACGACGTAGGGTGGTGCGCCGTCCGCTGATCCGACCTCGACGATCGTCCCCCTCCGGGCCGGCTGACCGGTGCGGAATCCCTCGATCACGAGAATGTCCCCGGGCTGCGCGCGCATGATGTGCTCCTTGTGGTCCTCTCGGCCGCCGGGCATGTGTGGTTTCCGCGACTCGATTGGCAGGCTAGGGGAGCCGCTGCCGACCGCGACAGGGGGCCATTGGCCCGGGCGGTGTTGCACTGTCCACTGTGGTCTGTCAGCGCCGCCGGGCGACGCAGTCGTGACGTCGGCTCCTCTCGCTCACGCGTCGGATGTGCCCCGAGTAATCGTCCGCGCACGGGCCGTGGGGCAGGCAGAGTCGAAGCGACCGCCGCGGGCGGGACCTTCGCCACCGCTGGGCGTGCGGCCGACCTTCGACGCAGGCCATGGGCAGGACCTCGGTGGACTTGTTCGGACTGTCCAAGGCGGAGTTCATCGAACAGGTGCGGGACGTCAGCACCGTCGGGGAGTTCCACGCCCCGCTCGCACCCGGGGAAATGGGGTCGTGCGGGCAACCAGTGGCGGATGTCCGCGCATGTGGGGCACTCCGTCGCCCGGTCCCGGCGCACCCTGGAACCCAACCGGGGAAGGGAGCGGCAGGCATGGGCGCTTTGGCTCAGGACGGCGAGTTCGACATGCTGGACCGCATTCGGCGCGGCCTTGTCGGGGAGGGGGAGGTGCTGGACGGTCCGTACGGGCCTCGGCGCATCACCTACGCCGACGACACCGCGTCCGGGCGGTCGTTGGACTTCGTGGAGGAGTTCATCCGCGACCGGGTGCTGCCGCGCTACGCCAACACGCACACCGAGAGCTCGGGCACCGGCCTGTGGACCACGCGGCTGCGCGAGCAGGCTCGCCGGCTGATCCGGGATTCCGTCGGTGGCAGTGCCGACCACGTGGTCGTCTTCTGCGGGTCGGGCGCGACGGCGGCGGTGAACAAGCTGGTCGGCATCCTGGAAATCCGGATCCCCGCCGAGCTCGACGCGCGTCACCGGCTGCGCGAGCACATCCCCGCGCGGCAGCGGCCGGTGGTGTTCGTCGGTCCGTACGAACACCACTCCAACGCGCTGCCGTGGCGGGAGTCGATCGCCGATGTCGTCGTCATCGACGAGGACGCGTTCGGCCATGTCGACACCGACCACCTGCGACGGGAACTCGACCGGCATGCCGACCGGCCGCTGCGGATCGGCAGCTTCTCGGCGGCGTCCAACGTGACCGGTCTGCCCACCGACACCGACCGCATCGCCGCCCTGCTGCACGAGCACGGCGCGCTGTCGTTCTGGGACTACGCGGCCGCCGGCCCGTACGTGCCGATCCGCATGCGGGAGAGCGCACCCGGTCGTGGCGACCACAAGGACGCGATCTTCCTGTCGCCGCACAAGTTCGTCGGCGGACCGCAGACCCCCGGCGTGCTGGTGATGCACCGGGATCTGGTCG
The DNA here is from genome assembly GCF_018263855.1 of Kutzneria sp. CA-103260. Classification (GTDB taxonomy): domain Bacteria; phylum Actinomycetota; class Actinomycetes; order Mycobacteriales; family Pseudonocardiaceae; genus Kutzneria. Next base: position 2,080,884 of record NZ_CP073318.1, read on the forward strand.
CCAACACGGTGCCGACCGCGCCCGGCGGCGGCACGGTCGCCTTCGTCGATCCGACCAGTCACCGCTATCTCGACGATCCCGTCGCGCGCGAGGAGGGCGGCACGCCGACCCGACCGGACTGTCCGCGGACTTCGAGGCCCTGCGCTGGTTCCCGCTGCCACCGGCCTGCCTGGCCGGCTAGGGGGAGCCGACCCCGCCCAGCTCTGTTCAGGGCCGTCGACGATGGGGAATGCTCGTCACAGCTGACGACGACAGCGCAGGGGAGAGGCGTCATGCCGACGACCGCCGGACTGGCGTTCACGCTCGGTGTCGAGGAGGAGTTCCTGCTGCTGGAAGCTGAATCCGGGCACGCCGTGCTCGCCTCGGCCGAGATGCTCCGGCTGCTCGACGGCGAGCCGGCCGTGGCCGCGGAGTTCATGCGCTACCAGATCGAGACGGCCAGCATGGTGTGCGAGGGGCTCGACCAGGTGCGGTCGGAGCTGGGGCGGCTGCGTGGGCTGCTGGCCGCCGCCGCGCAGCGGGCGGGCTGTGTCCTCGTGGCCAGCGGCGTCGTGCCGTTCGGCGAACGACCGGGGCGCGCCGCGGTCACCGAGCTGCCGCGCTACCGGCAGCTCGCCGACCGGTTCCCGGCACTCGTCGCCAATGGCGGCACCTGTGGGTGCCACGTGCACGTCGGTGTGCCGTCCCGTGCGCTCGGCGTCGAGGTGCTGTCCCGCATTCGGCCCTGGCTGCCGCAGCTGCTGGCCATCACCGCCAACTCACCCCTGGCGTGGGGGCGTGACACCGGCTGGGCGAGTTGGCGTTACCCGACGTGGTCGTGCTGGCCGACGGTTCGGACGCCGGAGACCTGGGTCGACGTCGCCCACTACGACGCGTCCGTGCGGGGTCTGGTCGACACCGGCGCCGCCGTCGACCGGCGCAGCGTGCACTTCCATGCCCGGCTGTCGCCGCGATACCCGACGGTGGAGGTGCGTGTGGCCGACGTCTGCCTGGCCGTCGACCAGGCCGTGCTGCTGGCCGGCCTCGTTCGCGCGCTGGCGGCGACAGCGGTCGAGCAGTTCCGCGACGGCCGGCCGCCGCCGGTGGTCCACACGCGGACGATCACGGCCGCGCTGGTGGCCGCCGCCCGAAACGGCATCGGCGGTCCAGGCATCGACGTCGTGACCGGCGATGCAGTGCCGCAGCGACATCTGGTCGACCGGTTGCTCGATCACCTGCGGCCCGGCCTGCGCACGACCGGCGACGGGGCCGAGGTGCAGCGGCTGGCGGCCGACGTCGCCGCGCGCGGCACCGGCGCGGACCGCCAGCGCGCGCTGTGGGCCGGCACGGACTCCCCGGCCGAGTTCCTGGCGGCGGTCGCCGGCGCGACGGCCGCGCCGGCGTCGTCTTCGGCATGAGGAAGCCTCGGGTCCCGATAGGTGCGGGACCCGAGGTGACCGGTTCACGTCGTTCGTCCGCGGGGAGAAGTCGGGGGGAATCCGTTGCAGGCGCGGAACTCCTGGACGTTGCCGATCTGGTCGCGCAGCGCGGTGAGCGCCCGGTGCTGGGCCACCCGGACCGCTCCCGGGGTGGACCCGACCAGGTCGGCGGTCTCCTCGGCGGACAGGCCGGCGACCACCCGCAGCGCCACGATCTCGCGCTGTCGGTCCGTCAGCACCGTGAGTAGCTCGCGTAGGGAGTCGCTCAACTCCTGCCGCAGGAGCCGCTGTTCCGGGCCGGCCGTGGTCGCCGGCCGGTCGGGCACCTCGGGCACCGGCAGCGACCGGTCGCGGGCCACCGCCCGGCGGGCGTCCGCGACCTTGTGCTGGGCGATGCCGTACACGAAGGCCAGGAACGGCTGTCCCACGTTGCGGTAGGTGGGCAGGGCCGACGCCACCGAGAGGCACACCTCCTGCACCACGTCGTCGGCGGAGGTGTACGACTCGCTCAGCCGGCCCATCCGGGCCCGGCAGTACCGCACCACCAGTGGTCTGATCGACTCCAGAACCCGCTGCGTGGCAACCGGATCGCGGTTGCTCGCGGCATCGACGAGCTCGCTGAGCCAGGCTTCCCGCCGGCAGGGCGGGCGCTGAGGTGTCCCGGGCCCGGTGGTGAGGGCTCGGCATCGAGCGCTCGGCGTCGGGCGGGTCGCAGTGGCGTCGGTCCGGTTGCTGTCCATCGTTGGCGCTTCCTTGATCGGTGCATTCGGGGCGCGGACCCTAGACGATGTGGCCACTGGCGGGCGCGGGGTCGCATGGGGCAGCCGGCGTGTGGAGCGCCGCATGCCGGTTGCGGCCCCGGAGTCGACCGGGCGCACGACGAGGCCGGTGGGGAGCTGCGAGGGGCGGTGAGCCCCGGAGGTGGTGGGATCCGCAGCCTGGCCGTCATGAGTGATGCACGACGCTGCCGTGGGCTGGGGCAGAACCGCGTTCGACGACCGGCCGGGCGACTGTGCCCGTGGCATCGGTTGCGCCGGCCGCCGTCATACTGCGAACCACCAGGGTAGACCAGACGCCGCGTCGCGAGCGGTCACAAGCTCAAAAGTGTTTACGCTTTCCCCGATTCGGCCGAACCCGAACTGTGACGCGCAAGGCGTGGGCAGGTGCTTGCGGAGGACACGCTGCCATGCCGGCGGGTGTATGCGTTAGGCCGTCGGCAGTCATGCACGATGGCCTCTCCGCTCGGCGTGATGTCATCGCTACTCTGGGGGTGAGTGCCGGTATGGCGGGACGCGGCCCGGATCCGCACGGTGCCGCGGCGGGGTGGCGGCCCGCCTCTGATTGAAGGAGCGTCCATTTCATCGCGCAGCGTGACCGACGCATTCGTGGAGCTGGCGGATACGCTGATTCCCGATTTCGATCCCGACGACTTCGTGCAGCTGCTCGCCGACAGGTGTGTGGAATTGTTCGATGTCGCCGCCGCTGGGGTGCTTGTCGACCTGCGCGGCCGGCTCCAGCAGGTCGGTGCCTCGTGTGAGCGCGTCAGGGCCCTGCACGCGTTCCAGCTTCAGCGCGATGAGGGGCCGACGCTGGAGTGCTACCGGACGGGCGTCGCCGTGAGCGTGCCCGACCTGGACGCCTCGGCGCGACGGTGGCCGCTGTTCACGCCGATGGCTCGGCGGTGGGGATTCGACGCCGTGCACACGGTTCCGATGCGGTTGCGCAGCGAGATCATCGGCGCGCTGAGTCTGTTCCGTGTCGAATCTGGTTCGTTCGACGACGCGGCGGTGGAAACAGCTCAGGCAATGGCTGATGTGGCGACGATCGGTCTATTGCAGAAACGCGCGATCGGTCACCAGGAGGCGGTGGCCGCGCAGTTGCAGCAAGCGCTGAACAGCAGAGTGGTGATAGAGCAGGCGAAGGGTGTGGTGGCCGGGCGACTGGGGCTCGATGTCGACGTCGCCTTCGAATTGGTGCGCGGTTACGCCCGTGCGCACCATGCGCGAATCAGTGCGGTTGGCGAGGCGATAGTCGCCGGCACGCTCGACCTCAAGGAGCTGGCCGCCTCGTGAATCGGGCGACTGTCGGCACCGGTTGGCCGGTTCGGACCCGGCTGCTCCCCGCCCCGGCATCGATATGCGCAACGCAAAGTGCATTTTTTGCTTGCGTCGCTCGGCAATGATGTGGTTCATGCTCTGAACGGCGGTGCTCGCCGACCCCGCGTCGTGCGCAGAATTGTCTGGGTACCTGCTCTCTCGCCCAGTACCGCCCCGGCCTCCCTGCGGCTCCGCGATCATCTGTCGTCAGGAGGCGAACGATGCCGACGCTCCCGCATGTGACACACGCAGGAGGTATGGGGCATGTCCCAGTACCCTCCGCCTGATCGGAGTTCCGGCCGGACCGGTGAGTCCGCCAGGAGAGCGGTCACCCGTCGAAGTGTGCCGTCCGGACTGGACGGCATCGACCGGCCCAGCGCCGGCCAGCGGCGTTTCCGCGCATTCCTCGCGATCCTGTTGCTCAACGACGGCGCCCGCGCGCACCGGGCCGAGGCCTGCGACGAATTCGTCGCCGACGTCCACCGGGCTGTCGCGTGGTGGGACCTCAGCGACTGGGAGCGGCACGACTTCTCGTTCGTGCCGCAACGAGACGAGTTGATCGTGCTCTCCGACCAGCCGCGCCACCTGGCCGAGGCCATGTCCGTGCGCCTGGCCGGCCCACGCCCGAGTGGCATACCCGGCCTCCAGTTGCTCGACGCCCATCCGGACGGCGCGTGGTTCAGGTTCTGGCATCCTCCGACGCGCGGGCTGGCGCAGGCGAGATCCACCAGGCTGCCGACGGTTCGGCCGGACGTCACCGCCACCCGGCTGCCCGGGGCCGAGCACACGCTGCCAGCCGCGCCGCAGTTGGCCGATGTGGAGCGGCGAGCGCTGCAAGTGATGTCACGGACACATCCGGACGTCCAGCATCTGCTCGCGGCCGTGCTGGCCCGGCTGGCGTGCAGCGGTCGGACCGGCCTGACCGCGGCAGAGAGATCGGTGCGGCGGTGGTACTCGCTGTGGGGCACGGGGCTGCGCTGGACACTGCGCGGCGGCAGCGAGGTCGCGGCCGCCGAGCTCGCCGCCGCGCTGACCGCCCCCATGACCGGTCTGGCCGAAGCGTCGATCAGCAGATACGTCGACGGTGTCATCACGGTCGGGTGCCGGCGGGCGACGCTGGAACTCATCGGCAAGCCGGTCTAGCCGCCGGGCTCCTGCTCGCCCTCGCCGGGCTACTGGCGTTGGGCACGCCTGCGCCCGGCTCTAGAGCACGCCGAGTTCGTACGCGGTCAGTCGAATCGCGCGGATGGTGTCGTCCAGCGCGGCGATCCCGGCCTGCACTCGCCGGGCGACGTGATCGTCGGTGATCAGCGACGTGGACTCGGCGAAACTCAGCCCCGCCTGGAGGATCCCGTTGACCGCGTCGTCGAGGACCTGGGCCAGCGCCGCCTCTCGCGACACCGCCCCGTGCCCGGAGCCGCTCGACACACCCGGAGGCACGCTGCCCAGATGGTGCGCGACGACGGCGCCGGCGAGGTGGCCGTAGAGCCCCATGAACTGCAGTTGCCGTTCATCCGGCTCAGTGGGCTGCCGCCGGTGGGTGGAGATCATGCCGATCATGCGGCCGCCGCCGTCCAGCAGCGGCGTGGACTGGACGGCGCGAACGCCGGCGGCGCGGAACACTTGTTGGTGCGGTGTGCAGGCCGGGTCCTCCCGGACGTCGGCCACGACCACCTGCGCGCCGCAGGACGCGGCCCGTCCGCAGACGGAACCGCTGTCGTTGACGATCGCGAAGTGATCCACGAACTCGGCGCCGAACCCGAACTGGGTGACCAGCACCAGTGAGTCGTCGGCCGGGTCGATGAGCTGGATGTTCCCGGCCTCGGCGGCCATGAGCGACAACGCGTCCTCGAGCAGCGTCGGCAGGACCGCCGCGAGCGGGGGGCGTTCGTGCGGCGACGCGGTCGCGGCGTTCAGGCTCTGGACCAGCCGGGGTCCGTTGAGGGCGAGATCGGCGAAGCCGAGCAGTTGGTCGGCGGTCGGAGTGCTCGTCGCCGCGGGCCTCGGACGGGACCACACCGCCGGGTCGAGATAGGAGGCCGTGACATGGGCCAGCGGCTCGGTCAGGTTCTGGCTCGTGCTCATCGACATGGCTCACCTCACGCCTGTGACCTGCGCAGTCCAGGTGCAGCCACCAAGGCTACGGCCGCACGACGCCGGCGGATTCCGCCGATCTGCTGAACGGAGAGGGGCCGGGGTGCGCGAGACCTCCGCCGTACGGGTGGCAGCTCAAGCGCGGCATCCTCCGTCCTGAGCTCGCGCGGCGCACGGTCGCGGCAGACGACCTTCACTGCGGGCCCTCGTCCGCGAGGAATCAGCGTGCCGGGCGAGACGGAAGGGACGGTCGACGGTGGACGGTGGACAGCCTGACGGGTGCGGTGATGTGCGCTGCGGTTGCCGCGTTGCTTTTCGGCTTCGCGTTGCGGGAAGCAGTTGCGGTGCGGCAGTTGTGGCGGCACATGAACACGTTCCACTGACCGGCCGCCGGCGGATCTCGCGCCGGCGAGGGGCGGCGCGAGATCCGTCTCCGGGCGTGCGGCCGTGGCGTGGTCCGGCTGCGCCACGGCGGCCGCGTCCTAGTCCTGCGTGACTCGACGGCTGCTGGTCGCCGCGAAGCCGTTGGCGAAGTTCTGGTCGACCTGCGCCGCCTCCTGGGCGTCCGGGACGGCGTTCTTGCAGGAGGTGCCGGGTCCGTGGCCGGACATGACCTCCTCGCACGGGCCGGAGTAGTCGTCGGGCAGGCCGAGGTTGTGCCCGAACTCGTGGGCGATGATCCTGGTCGGGTCGAAGCCCTGGGCCACCTGCTGGACGTCGATGTAGATGTCGCCGTTGCCGTGGCCGTCGGTCTGGGTGTACGAGCCGCCGCCGTTGACCTCGTGCAGGAGGATGGTGGCGTTGCCGCCGGCGGACAGCTGCACGTTGTGCTCGAGGCCGTTCCAGTTCGCCACCGCCTGGGCGGTTTCGGCCTGATAGTCGGGAAGGTCGCTCGCGTCGTAGTGCAGGGTCACGACACTGGGAGCGGCCTCGGCAGGCGCCGCGACCAGCTGGGCCGCGGCGAACGGCAGCATGATCACGGCCATGCCCAGGGTGAGACGTCGCAACATGAGCTCTCCTTCTCGCACGTGATGGCAGGGGTCGACGATGCCGCCCCAGCGTCGCAGCCACCGGTGCGTTCCTCTAAGCGACCAAAGGAGGGGATCATTCACCTTTGACGTCTCGCCGTGTGCTCAGTCCGTGGCGGCGGGACGGTGCCTGGTCGCGTCGTCGACGAACGAGGCGGCCACGACGCGCAGCTTGATGTTGCGGCGCTGGGACTGGTCGACCAGCTCCTGGAACGCCGCCTCCTCGGTGAGCCCGCGGGCGGCCATCAGGATGCCCTTGGCCTGTTCGATCACGGCGCGGGACGACAGGGCGGCCTGCAACTGCTCGATCTGCGTGCGGGCCATGTGCAGTCGGGCGGTGGTGTGCAGGGCGGTCTCGGCGACCACCGTGTACAGCTCCAGGTACTTCGCGTCCAGCTCCGCGAAGCCGTGGTCGCCGAAACCGAACAGGTTGATCGCGCCGTGCCCGCCGCCGGTGATCATGAACGGTGCGGCGAGGTAGCTGCCGACACCGAGCCGGTGGGACATGTCGCTGAAGTGCGGCCACAGCGCGGCCGTGGTGGCGATGGTCATCCTGGTCAGCTCGCCGGTCCGCGCGGCGCGCAGGCAGGGGCCGTCGCCGTCGGCGTACTGGCCCTCGTCGATCGCCCGGGCCCGTTCGTCGGTCGGCACCAGGGTGCGCGGTCCGGCGGCGTCGATCACGGTCACGCTGGCCATGTCCGCGCCGGGCACCGCGCGCAGCACCTCCTGGACGACGGCGGTCATGACGGTGTCCGGACGGGTGTCCTCGGCCACGGTCGCGCGGAGGTTGGACAGCGCCTCGGTGATGTCGTCGAGCTGCTGAGGCACCGAATCCGGCTCTGCTGCGGGCACTGTCGTCTCCTCGGTGCGGCTGGTCGAGAACCGCCATCCTAGTGAGCCGACCGGTTTCTAGGGCTGGGCGGTGGGGCGGACGACGAGCTCGTTGACGTCCACCGCCGGTGGTTGGGCGATGGCGAAGCTGATGGCCTCCGCGATCGCCGAGGCAGGGATGGCGAGCTGTTCGGCGGCGGCGCGGGCGGCGGCCCGCGCCTCGGCCGCCCCGCCCCGATCCGTCAACTCGCTCTTCGTGAATCCCGGGCTGACGACAGTGACGCGGATGTCGTGGTTCTCCTGGCGCAGGCCCTCGGACAGTGCCCGCACGGCGAACTTGGTGGCGCTGTACACGGACGCGGTGGGGTCGACGCGGTGTCCGGACACCGACGAGACGTTGACGATGTGGCCCTCGCCCCGCGCACGCATGTGCGGCAACACCGCGGCGATGCCGTGCAGCGGGCCGCGCAGGTTGACGTCGATCATCTGGTTCCACTCGTCGATCCGCAGGTCGGCGATGGGGGACAGGGCCATCACGCCGGCGTTGTTGACCAACACGTCGACCCGCCCATGCCGGACCACCGCGGCGGCGACGAACGCCCGGACGCTGTCCAAGTTGGTCACGTCGAGTTCGCAGGTGTCGATGACGCCGTCAGCTTCCTCGGCCAGGGCGTCCAGTCGGTCGGTGCGACGCGCGCCCGCGACGACATGGTGGCCAGTGGCGGCGAGGAGGCGGGCCGTGGCCTCGCCGATGCCACTGCTGGCGCCGGTGACGAGGACGACCTTCGAGGTGGTGGCAGTCACTTTGTTCCTTCGGTGCGGGGACTTGGTCCCAGTGCATCCCACGGCGACGTGATCCGGAAGGCAGCGCGAACCAGGGTGCCCGGCACCCAGGTTGGCGCCCCCTGGCACACCATGGCGGCGGCGTCGAAGCTCGGACCATGAGGCGAGCACCCGTGCGTACTACGCTCGGCCCCGTGGCGCCCAGCGGCAATGAACTCGGCGAGTTCCTCCGGGCGAGCCGATCGCGGCTCGACCCGGCCGAGGTAGGGCTGCCCGGCGGCGGGTCCGGCCGTCGGGTCGCCGGGCTGCGCCGCGAGGAGGTCGCCGTGTTGGCCGGCGTCAGCGCCGACTACTACGCACGCTTGGAGCAGGGACGCGAGCGCAACCCGTCCGCCCAGGTGGCTGACGCGATCGGGCGGGCGCTGCGGCTCCCCGCTGACGCACGGGGCCACCTGTACCGGCTGGCCGGACTGAATCCAAGGCTGGCGCCGGTCACGCCCCGGGATCTCGTCCATCCCTCCCTGTCGCAGTTGCTGGACATGTTCCCTCGTGCGGCCGCGTACGTGCTCGGGCCCGCCTTCGATGTGCTGGCCACCAACGCGATCGCCGATGCGCTGCTGTCCCCGTTCGGCGATGAGCGGAACATGCCGCGCATCCTGTTCACACATCCGCGGGCGAAGACCGTGTTCGCCGAGTGGCCCGTCGTCGCCGGCGCCACGGTCCACGCGCTGCGCCTGAACTCCGGCTACTTCCCGGCGGACGACGACATCACCGGGCTGGTCGCCGAGCTCGACGAGCGGTCGGCGGAGTTCCGTGAGCTGTGGGCCGACCACACCGTCGGCGCGCTGGCCCGGGCGTACAAGGTGTTCGTCCATCCCGAGGTCGGACGGATCGAGCTGACGTACCAGACTTTCGACGTGCACGATGCCGCCGGGCAGCAATTGCTCGTGGGTACCGCGGAGCCCGGCAGCCGCAGCGAAGAAGCCGTTGCCTACCTTGCCTCGATGGCCGCTCCGGCCTGATCGCCGTCGACGGCGTGGTCCGCGCCAGTCCGGCTCATGGCGTCACGCACGTCGAGGTCTTCCAGATGAGCGGTGCGGGAACCCTCATCCTCGGAAGACCTCGACCTCTGCCCCCGGGCGCCGGCGTTTGGCTTGTCAGGCGCGGTCGTGGAGAGTGACCTGGTAGCCGTCGGGGTCGGCGAAGGTGAATGTCCGGCCGAAGGGGCCGTCAACCGGTGCGGAGACGATGGTGTGACCGTCGGCGACGAGAGCATCGTGAATGGCCTGGACGTCGGTGGCGTGGAGCCAGATCGCGGCGCCGATGCCGGGCTGGGCAACGGATGCGAGATCGGTGCCGGGAACGATGTCGCGGAGTGCGAACGCGATCGGCTTCGTCTCGAAGACGACGGCGTGCGGAGGTCCGGCCGGCGAGCGGACGAGGCCGAGATACTGCTCGTAGAACGCCTGCGAAGCGTCCAGGTCGCGCGCTTGCAGCGAGATGAAGTCGGGGCCGGTGGCGGGCATGATGATGCTCCTTCTCTTCATGTCAGGTTCCTGACACGGATCAATCTATGTCAAAATCCTGACATGAGTCAAGACGGTGTCGACCTGGAGACGTCACTGGGCTATCTGCTGAAAGAGGCGTCGAGCGTCCTGCGCACGGCCATGGAGGAGGTGCTGCGGCCGCTCGGGATGAGCGTGACGCACTACTCCTGCCTCGAGCTGCTGGCTCAACGACCGGGCTTGTCGAACTCCGAGCTCGCGCGGGGCGCGTTCGTGACACGGCAGTCGATGAACGTGCTGCTTCAGGCCCTGGAACGAGACGGCTACGTGACCAGGCCTGTGGAGGCGCCCGTCGGGAAGGTTCTTCCCACGCGGCTCACGCCGCGCGGCCGACGGAGCCTGGAGAAGGCGACCGTAGCGGTCCGGTCCGTCGAGGTCAGAATGCTGGCCGGCATGACCGAGTCCGAGCAGTCAGGCGCGTTCCGGATCCTGCGGAAGATGATCCATTCCCTGCGCGATGGCAACGACGGTGCATAGCCCGTTCCCCGGCGCAGTCTCCGTCCGTGTCGGGCGGCGCTGAGGGCTTCTCGGTGGTCGGGTGCGCCGACCGACGGCGCACCCGACCACGTGTGCGTCACAACTGCTCGAAGAACCCCAGCAGGGCCGAGTTCACCTCGTCGGGACGCTGCATCTGGACCCAGTGTCCGGCGCCCTCGACATCCACGACGCCCCGCAGGTCCGTGGCGACCTCGGCGATGCGCTCGGTGTTCGTGAACGCGCGGGTGATGTCCCCGTCGCCGCACAGGTAGAACGACGGCGGCGTGATCGGCTTTCCCTGCCAGGCGGCCAGGAGCTCCCAGTTGCGGTCGATGTTGCGGTACCAGTTGAGCCCGCCGGTGAAACCGGAGTGGGTGAAGGACTCCACCGACACCGCGACGTCCTCGTCGGCCAACCACTCCGGCAACGGGTCGGGCGCGGTGAACAGGTCGAGGAAGCCCTCGCCGTCGCGGACGACCGGAGCCCCGGCGGAGCCGCCGAGCAGCTTGCGGAACGTGGTGGTCACATCGGCGCCGAACTCGGCCTCCGCGACGCCCGGCTCCTGGAAGTAGAGCTGGTAGAAGCCGTCGCCGAAACCCTTGCGCAGCAAGCCCAGGGGCGGCAGCGCCGCGCGCGGGGTCGGCGGCACGCTGATGCCGGCGACGCCGCGAACCACGTCCGGGCGCAGGAGGGCGGTGTGCCACGCCACCGGAGCGCCCCAGTCGTGGCCCACCACGATCGCCTCGCGTTCGCCGAGGGCGTGGATGAGCCCGACCACGTCACCGACCAGGTGCAGAAGTGTGTACTTGTCCACACCGGACGGACAGTCCGTGTGACCGTATCCGCGTTGGTCCGGCGCCACCACGTGGTATCCGGCGTCCGCCAGCGGGCCCAACTGGTGTCGCCACGAGTGCGAGGTTTCCGGCCAGCCGTGCAACAGCAGCACCAGCGGGCCCTCGCCCTCTTCGAGAATGTGCATGGTGATGTCACCGACCGAGACGTCCCGGTGTGTGAACATGGTCTGGCTCCCGCCGTGCTGATCGAATATGAGGCCCGCTCCGCGCACGATACAGCGGGGGACGGTGAGGACCTCGGTACGGCAACATGTTCTGCCCGAACACGTAGGCCCGTGTGCCGCACCGCACAGTGGTGACGCGACGGCGCCGCTGTCCGACACGTGCCAGGGGAGCTGGTCTGCCACGGCTCCTTCATGTGCGCTGCTTGTCAATCGTGGCAACGGGTTCCGCCTTGGAGGCCGACTGGCTGGCCTCTTGCGTTCGCTGATTGTCCGTGTATCACTGAGTACAGACAAAGTTCTGCGAAAGCTGTTCGCGGGAGGCGAACAGAACAACTCGCGCAATCTGCCGGAACCCGTGGTGCGCTTGCCTGCGCCCGTGGATTCAGAGTTCTGTCGGCCTGTCAGCAGGGAAAGGTTCGAACGAAAGGGTGTTCTCATGAATGGCGTGTTTCGCGGTATGGCTGTGATCATTCCTGGTGTTCTCGCGGCCGGCCTTGCCTTGGCCGGGGTGAGTTCGGCCGTGACGGCCAATTCTCTGCGCCAACCTCCAGGGGTGTGCCCCGACAACGCGGTGTGCGCGTACTCCGAGGAGGAACTCTTCGGCGAGATGAGCTCGACGAAGGTTACCGACCCCGACCTGACGGATGAGCCAGAGCACGAAGTTTTCTACACGCGTGTCGAGTCGGTCTACAACAACACCGACTGCACTGTCACCCTGTACGAGAAGGTTCGATTCCGTGGGGCGCGATATGTGCTGCCGCCGGGGGAGCGGGTCTTGAATCTCAGGACCGCCGCGCCGAGTCTCAAGCACCACATCTACTCGGAGAAGATCGACTGCTGACATAGCGGTGTCAGAGCGGTCCCGGAACGCGGGCGCGTTTCGGGACCGCCCGACTCGTGAGATGGTCACCTTGCTGGAGACGTGTTTTCGGCGCGTCGCCGCCATGCGGACAGGATCGCCTCGCATCGGTGGTGATCGGGGTCGGCAGCCGTCACCGCGGTGCGCTGTGACGAGCGATCCTCGGTTCCCGATGTTCGTGAGTGGGGACTGCTACAGAGGTTGAAAGGCCAGGGTCTGCTACGGCGGCGGCGTGTCGATGCCGGCCAGCCACACCTCGCCGACCGACCACAGCTCGTACGCGACCCGGCGGCCGTTCGGCGACAACACGGGATTGGCCGCGTCGAACGCGTCCACCTCGCGGCGATCTGTGTGAACGCGATGGAACTGCTGGACACGACCGTACATGGGGCGGCGACAATCGCCGGCACCGCCCAGGACGTGACGATCGCCGGCGGCGCCATCGCCGGCGCGCTGACGTTGTCCGGCAACCACACCGGATCGCGGCAGCCGGAGGTGGCCGGGATCTCGGTCTCCGGCACGCTCCCCTGCGCCGGAAACGCCCCTGCACCCAGCAACATCGCCGCGCCGAACACCGTGCGCGGCGGGTCGGTCGGGCAATGCTCAGCGCTGTGACCACGTGAAGAGGCGGTGCCGGCCGCATCGACCGGCAGCGCCTTACTGTTTACGCCTTGCCGGGCGCCCAGTCCGGGTGGCCGGGCATCGGCGGTGTGTGGTCGCCGTACAGCCAGTCCTTGAAGTAGCCGGTGAAGTCCTTGCCGGTCACGTGGTTCGTCACGTCGATGTAGTCCCGAGTGGACGCCGCACAGTTGCGGAACTTCTCGAAGAACGTCCTCTCGATGCGCTGGAACGTGTCCGCGCCGACCTCATTGCGCAGGCCGTACAGCATCAGCGCGGCGCTGTTGGTGGCGCCCAGCACGCTGATCGTGTCCTTCGGCCGGCCGGGTGGGCCATCGGAGGCGCGGAAGCTGTTGTCCTGCTCGTACCACTGCTTCAGGCCGACTTCGGCCGGCCGGATACCCTTGTCGCCCTGGTAGAGGAAGCTGTAGAAGCTGGCGTGGCCCTCGCTGATCCACATGTCGTCGCTCCAGCGGTCGACGGAGACGGCGTCGCCGAACCACTGGTGCACGAGTTCGTGCACCATGGTGGCGGTGCGCTCGATCGGCCCCTGCAGGCCGGACTTGGCGTCGAACGTGGAGAGCGTGGCGTTCTCCATCGCCGCGAAGTAGCCTCCCTCGACGCCGAGCACGCCGTAGGTCTCGAACGGGTAGGGCCCGAACTGCTTCTCCACCCACGCGACCTGGCTCGGAATGTCGTCCACGAACGCCCTGCTGGCGTCCACCTGGGACGATGCCACGTAGCTGCGCAGCGGCAGGCCGTTCGGCCCCTTGGCGTCAATCTCGGCGAAGTGGCCGACCGCGAACACCGCCGTGTCGGTGGGAATCGGATCCTTGGTGCCGTAGGTGTACGTGGTCCGGTTGCCCACGGTCTTCTTGTCCCGCAGCGTGCCGTTCGACACCGCCTGCACGTCGTCGGGAACAGTGATATGCGAGGTGATCGTGGCCTTGTCGCTGGGATGGTCGTTGCTGGGAAAGAACTCGTGGGCCCGGTCCGGCTGCGCGAACGTCACGAACCCGTCCGGCTTGGCGAACCAGTGCACACCCTCGGGGTCGGCCGGGGCCGGCGACTTCGGGTCGTAGCCGCGGTCGGAGAGATAGGAGATCTCTACCGTGAACCGTTTTCCCCTGGCCAGCGGTCGATCCGGCGTGACGTACAGCTTCTCGGTGCTGTCCTGCGTCCGGAACGGCGCCGGCCGCCCGTCGACCTTCACCGAATTGATCTTCCGGACGATCGAGTCCAGGCTGAACGCCGACAGATCCTGGGTCGCCGTCGCGTCGACCCGGACGGCCGAGTCCATCAGCGGCGTGCCCGGCTCGTAGTCGAAGGAGACGTCGTAGTGCCCGACGTCATAACCGCCGTTCCCCAGGGTGGGGAACACCCGCTCCCCGAGGTTGTCGGCCCCGGGCGTCGGATTCGCGAACGCCGGCGCGGCGACCCCGATGCTGAGTGCCGCGGACATCGCCGCGGCCGTGATGCTTCGTCGCATGTCCGCGACGCTAATCACGCCGGGCCCCCGGGCCGGCCGATGTGCGGAACGGTCAAGAACCTGTCACAGACCGGGCATAGTCGCCGCCTGGACAAGGCACTGCACGAGCGGATGCGGGAAGCGATCAGGGACGTGCCGCCCGGGCGGGCCCACTCCAGCAGCGCCCCGGCGAAGCCGCCGTCGGCGAACAGGTGCCGGGTCCGGCGGCGGGTGGTCGACAGCAGCGGGTGCTGGCGGTGGTGCAGCTCCAGCAGTAGGCGCTTGGCGCCGTCCCGGTCCTGTATCCACGCCGGCAGCACTACCACGGCCAGCAGCAGTCCGAGGGTGTCGGTGACGATAAACCGCTTGCGACCGCTACTCCGACGAGCACGCTCGGGAGCTGTGACGGACCCGGGCCGGAGGCAGCGGCACGGGGTCCACTCCGGGCACAACCCGGTTGGAGATGGTGCCGAGCCCGGTGACGGTCATCGTCACGACGTCGCCGACCCGCAGCGGCGGCGGGTCCTCGGCGCCGCTGCGGCCCCACAGCTCGGCCAGGCAGCCGGAGCCGCAGGTGCCGGAGCCGAGCACGTCGCCGGGGCGGACCCAGGCGCCGCGGGCGGCGTAGGCGGTCAGCTCCTCGAACGTCCAAGCCATGTTGGCCAGGCTGTCCCGGCCGGTCTCGACGCCGTTGACCTGCACGGTCATGGCCAGGTCGAGCAGGCCCTCGGCGGTTCGGCACGGCTCCAGCTCGTCGGCGGTGACGAGGAACGGGCCGAGCGTCGTGGCGAAGTCCTTGCCCTTGGCCGGTCCCAGCTGGACCGGCATCTCACGGGCCTGGAGGTCGCGGGCGGACCAGTCGTTGAAGATCACATACCCGGCGATGTGGTCCCGCGCCTGCTCGGGCGACAGGTCGCGGCCGGCGCGCCCGATGACGGCGGCCACCTCCAGCTCGTAGTCGAGGACGCGGCAGCCGGGCGGCACGGGCAGGTCGTCGTGGGCGCCGATCATGGCGTGTGGATTGGTGAAGTAGAAGGTCGGCGCGGCGTACCACTCGGGGGCGATGCGGCCGCCGAACCGCTGGGCGATGCCCTCGACGTGCTGCTCGAACGTCACGAAGTCGCGAACCGACGGCGGGGTCAGCGGCGGCAGCAGCCTGGCGTCGGCCAGCGGCACCGGCGGATCGACCACGTGCAGCTCGGCGTCGGCAAGGGCGTCCTGCTCCAGCAGGTCCAGCAGCCGAACCCCGTACGGCAGCGGCCGGATCAGCTCGCCGTCGATGACGCCGGCCCCCTGGATCCCGTTGTGGACGTAGCTGACGAGTCGCATCTACCGCTCCCGCAAGAACAACGCCGCGACCAGCGAGGCGACGACAGCCGTGCTGGCGGTGACAACAAGGCCGACCGAGTAGCCATGGGCCAGCGCCTCGGCGGCGATCTCGTCGATTCGAGGGCCCAACCGGGCACCAGCGACGGCCATCGGCCCGCCCCCGGCGAGGACGGCCTGCGCGGCCGGCTGGCCGGCGAGGCCCTGGGCCAACACCGGCGCCGCCTGGCTCAAGGCCACCGTGCCGATCACCGCCGGGCCGAGGGTCTGGCCGAGATCGCGGACCACGCTGGCGGCGCCGCTGGCCATGCCGGCCAGCTCTACCGGCACGGCGTTCACCATCGCGGCGGTGAGGCCGGACACCAGCAGCACGAACCCGATTCCGTTGAGCGCCAACACACCGAGGATCGGAACCAGGCCGGTCGCGGACACCGGCACGGCCGCCAGCCAGAGCTGCCCGGCGGCCAGCGCGAGCAGGCCCGTGACAAGCAGCCGGCGCGGGCCCACGCCGCGGAGCAGCCGGGCCAGCACCGGGCCCAGCAGCAACGGGACGGTCTGGAGCAGCACAAACGGCCAGGCGATGCCCATCGCCGTCTCGTGCTGGATCACGCCGAGCCGGATGCTGAGCACGTAGCCGCCGCCGATGAAGGCGAACATGCCCAGCACCGCGACCACCGCGGCGGTCGCGAACGCCGGCACACCGAACAGTTCCAGGCGCAGCAATGGCGTCTTCGACCGCGCCTCGATCCGCACAAAGGCGGTGAACGCGATGATCCCGACGACGAACGCGAGCAGCACGGGCAGGCTCTCCCAGCCGTCGATCGGGCCCTGGATCACGCCGTAGAGCAGGGCCAGCACCGCCAGGGCGAGGGCGGCCTGCCCCGGCCAGTCGGGGGCACGGCCTTGCGGCGCAGAGGAATCCGTCACCGACACCGCGCTCAGGCCGGCCGAGCAGAGCGCGATCACCGCGCACGCGCCGAACACCCAGTGGAACGAAGTCGCCTCGGTGAGCACCCCAGCCAGCAGCGGCGCGATCAGTGCGCCGACGGAGATCGCGACCGCCCACGCGGCCAGCCCGCGGGCGCGCTGCCGCGGCTCCGGCGTCGTGGCGGTGACTACCGCGAGCGAGGACTGGAACAGCGCCGCCGCGCCGATGCCGGCCACCGCGTGCCCGGCGATCAGCAGCGGCACCGTGGACGCGGCCGCAGCGACGAGGTAGCCCACCGCCATCAGCAGGCCGCCGCCGACGAGCACCTTCTTACGGCCGTGCAGATCCCCGAGCACGCCGAAGGTCAGGCCCAGCACCGCGATCGGCAGCAGGAAGGCGTCGCCGATCCAGCTGATCTCCGTGCCGGACGCGTGCAGGCCGGCCTGGATGGGGCCGTTGACCACCGCCGGCAGCACGATCCCGATCTGGGCGATGCCGACCGCGACGCAGCCGGCCCACAATGTGCCGGCGCGTAAGGAAGGCTCGGCGGCGGTGGCGGTCATGAGAGCTCCTCTCCCATGCGGGCGAACGCCTGTGGGCCGGGCAGCGGGGGCAGGGTGGGATCCAGTTCGCGGTAGACCGCGTGCACGTTGACGGCCAGCCTCTCCGGCTCGCCCAGCCCGGCGAACGGGCCGAGGTCGATGTCCCTTGCGGCGTCGGCGAAGGGCATCCCGGCGGCGAACCGGCGGCCGGCCTCGTCGAGCACGAATTCGAGGTACTGCTCCATCGCACGCACGGCCGGCGGGCCGCAGACCGGTCCGTGGCCGGGGACGACGGTGTCGACGTCGAGGTCCAGCAGCAGCCGGCAGGCCTTGAGCCAGTTGCCGACCGGGCCGGCCCAGACGACCGGCGTGGTCCCGGCGAACACGATGTCGCCGGCGAACACCGTCCGCGCCTCGGGAACGTGCACCACCACATCGGCCGCGGTGTGCGCGGGACCGACGTCGATCAGCCGCACCGCCACGCCGCCGACATCCAGGTCGAGCCGGCCGTCAAAGGTGCGGTTCGGGTAGGTCGGCACGACTTCGTCGATCGCGAAGCGGCCGAACACCTCGTGGGCGAAGGCACCGCCCGCGCACATCGCCAGCAGGTCACCGGGTCCGATCGCGCGCATCTCCCGGGCCGCGGCCTCGGCCGTGATGATCTCGGCGTCGGCCAGCAGCTGGTTGCCGAACCAGTGGTCCGGATTGCCGTGCGTGTTGACCAGCCGGGTGATCGGCTTGTCCGCGGTCACGGGGGCCAGCCCGGCCAGCATGTCGCGGGTCAGCCGCACGTCCATCAGCGTGTCGACCAGCAGCGATTCGCCGCGGCCGGTGATCAGCCCGGCATTGCTCAGACCCCAGCCGCCGGGCTGGAGCCAGGCGTGGCAGACCCCGTTCAGGGCTCGGTGGGACATCCCGCCACCTCCATTGGTGGACTACAGTCCAAATATGGACGTGAATCTAAGTCACGCCGGATGTCGGGTCAAGGGCGCGTGCTCTACTGAGGACATGCCGAACGAGCTGGGGCGTCGCGAGCGCCGGCGCCTCGAGATCCGCGACCGGCTCTACACGGCCGCGATCGAGCTGATCGTGGAGCGCGGCTTCGAGGCCGCCACCATGGACGAGATCGCCGAACGCGCCGACGTCGCCCGGGCCACCGCGTTCAACCACTACCCGCAGAAGGCCGCGTTCCTGTACGAGTGGGGGCAGCGCCGGCGCGAACGGGTCGCCGAGGTGATGGCCGCCGAGCAGGCCGAGCAGCTGTCCGCCGGCGAGCGGCTCCGGCGGTACCTGGGCGTGCTGGCCGAGCTCAACACCGCCTCCCGGCGCGCCACCGTGACCCTGATGGACGCCTCCCTACGTCTCGGCGACGCGCTGCGCGAGCCCAGCCTGGACCTGAAGCTCGCCGAACTGGTCGACGCCGGCCGCGCCGCCGGCGAGTTCCGGTCCGATGTGGACAGCACCCAGGCCGGAACCCTGTTGGCGGCGGCCTACTTCACCGCCGTGCTGCGCTGGATCGGCGCCGAGCCGGAGCCGTTCGACCTGCCGAAGTACCTGGACGGCATGCTGGACATGGTGCTGCGCGGCCTGGTCATGTAGATCGGCGAGGTGCTGTCCCCGGTCAGTACCCGCTGAGCAGCGTTCGGAGCATGCCCAGCGCCTCGGGCCCGGCCTGGCTGTGCCAACGGGACCCGTCGGCCGGCCGACGGCCCCACAGGAACAACGTTCGCACGGCGGCGTCGCTCTCGATGGTGGCCTCGCCCTCGGGGGCCACGAGGGCGATCGTGTTGCCGGCTTCGGTTGCGGTGACGAGGATGTCGTCGCTGCCGGGCGAGCGCAGCCGGCCCTCGAACCGCCCGCCGGGCCCGAGGTTCAGGCCGGCGGCGCCGCAGGCCAGCAGCGGCTTGCCGACGTCCTGGACGCTGTGCCTGGTCATCCAGGGCTGCATCAGCGAAGTGGTGGCGGTGCCGTCGTCGCCGGTGAGGTCCCAGCGATGCAGCACGATGTAGCTTCCGTGAACTGGCTTACGACAGCGGTGAGGTCGTGCGAATTGTCACGAAGCTGCCTGACTTCCAAGTCGCCGCGTTCGGCGAGATCTTGGCGCGTCTGACCGAGCTACGGGACAACCCGGTCGAGACGCTCGCGCGGGTTGACGAGATCGCAGAGATCACAAGGGCCACGGCGGCGAATGCCAGTCTTGCCGAACTTCTTCAGCGGCTTCGGTTGCTGCCAGTGATCGATCGTGAGGCCTTTGTGCAGCGCTGGCACAATGCGAAGGCTGCGGTTTGGGCGATCGTGGTTGCGCTGACTAATCCGGAGGAGGAGCCAGACCAGCTTCTTGGGCAGTGGCAGGCTGATCCGCCTGCCTGGCTTGTGTCGGCGCCCCTGGATGCTCGTATCGTCGCGGCTGAGCTAGCCATCGCGTATAGCGCGAACCGGTTGGCTGCGGACTTGTTCGCCGCTGTGGCAGCTGATGGCGCTCCACGCCGGCAGTTCTGATATACGCGCGCTGCCCTGATCCTCGATGATCTCGGTGACCGAGAGCAGGCACAGCGCCTGCTCGCTCGTGCCGCCACCACCCCGCTGACCGACCCCTTTGCACGGATGTTGGCGGCCACCTTGGATGAAGACTCGGGACTCGCGCGGCAGGAATACCAAGTCTCGCAACCAACGGACACACTGACCCGATTCCTACGCTGCACCCTCGGGGTCAAGGAGGTCTTCCTCTCCGACGCTAGTAGCCGCGCTCCTGCAACCAAGCGACGACGGAACTGACGAAACCGTCGACGTGCGACAAGGGTTTGCCGGCGAACACCGCGTGGAGGTGCCCGACCCCGACCGCGTCGTGCCAGGCCCGGGCGCGTCGGTAGGTCGGCTCGTCGGTGGCCGCGCGGAGGACGTCCCAGCCGTGCCAGGTCGCGACGAGTGCCGCGTCGATCGCGGGGTCGGACCGGATCGCCATGTCCCAGTCGAGGACGCCGGTCAGCTTGCCGTCCTCGCCGAAGTGGACATTGCTGCCGCCGAGATCGCCGTGGACGAGCCGGGCCGGGACCTCTTCGAGCGCCAGCAGCGTGTCCAGTCGTTGCCGAACTCCGTCACGCCACGCCGTCGGCAGGCGCGGAATGACCTCGTCGTTCAGGATGTCGGCCCACCCCACGCCGTCGGCGTACCGGCGCGGCTCGTGGAGAACGGCCTCGAGCTCCGGCGATATCTCAACCTCGCGCAGCGCCGCCAAGAGCGGGCCGAACGCCGCCGGGTCCCCGATGCCCTCCGGCAACCCCTCGCCGTCGATCCACGAAACCGCGACAGCCGCGCGTTCTCCGAACGTGGCCACCGCGGTCAGCGGCTCCGGCACGGCGAAAGGCAGACCGGCCGCCGCGACAGCTCGAAGAACCTCGACCCGCCGCGGCAACTCGGCGGCGGCACTGGGGCGCTTGCTGACACGTACCGCGGCGACGCCGGGGAACAGCACGACGTGGTGCATATTCCCTTGCCCGGCAAGGCGTGCGGAGCCGACAGGAGCGTCGGGGACAAGTGCTTCGGCGATTTCCAGCAGGTCAGCGGGGACCGGTTGCGGCATCCCGCCATTCTGCCGGACGGGGCCGGTCAGTCGGGGGCCGCGGCCTGCCAGGCGGTCAGGCCACCGGTGATGAAGTCGCGGTAGTAGGCGATCAGACGGGCTTTCGGGATGTTCGGGTTGGCCAGCCACCAGCGGCCCAGCTGTTCGCCCACGCCGCTGACGGCGTAGGCGAAGGCGGTGTTGGCCTCCTCGTCGCCCGCGGAGAAGTGGCCGAGCATCTCGGCGATCCGGGCGATGGTGTGTCGGCGCATCGCGACGAGCCGCTCGGACAGTTCCGCCGACAAGGCGATGCTCGGATTGAACAGCACCATCCACCGGCGTGGGTCGCGCTCGAGGAGGGAGAAGAACACCTCCCCGGCGCGCTCCATCACGATCTCGACGCTCGCACCGGCCTCGATCATGATCTCCGGTTCGCGGATGCCGGCCTCGAGCTCGCCGCGGGCCCGCCGGACGCAGGCCAGGAAGACCTCGTCCTTGCTGGCGTAGTGCGAGTAGATCACCGGCCTGGTGACGCCGGCCGCGCGGGCGACGTCCTCCATCGACGTGCCCTCGAACCCGCGCTCGGCGAACAGGCCCTCGGCCACGTCGAGCAGTTGGGCGTTGCGGGCTTCGCGGGACAACCGCGTGCGTGGCGCCGCCGCTGGTGGCTCGGCCAACGGTTGTCTCCTCTCGATTCGGGACGGGCCAACAATAGTCAGGGCAGGTGCTGCCTCGATGCGAAGCTCCACCACAGGCGGGCGAGATCGGGGCCGCTGTTGTCCACGAACGTCCCCTTCCCCGGTCCCGGCCACGCGTGCTTCATGCCGTCGACCACCACATAGTCGATGAGCGCCGGGCCGCCGTCGCGCGGCACGTAGGTGCGCTCGATGTACGTGTGCTGGCCGGGCTTCGTGACGGTCACGGTGTGATCCGGCTTGTCGTCCATCTGTCCGTCGAGGCAGCCGTTCATCGCCAGGTCGTCGATCGCGGCCCAGTGCGTCACCAGCCGGTCGGCCAGAAACGGCGGCACCGTGGTGTCGGCCGTGCCCTGGGCGATCATCACCGGCACCGGCCGGGCGTGCCGACCCATCTGCGCCCAGGCGCGCTTGGCGGTGTCGACCGGGCCGATCTCGTTGGGATTGTTGGGGTCGACCTCGTCGATGGCGTACTCGGCGCCGGCCATGGACAGCACGCTGGCGTAGACGTCGGGGTAGGTGACGCCCATGATCACCGCGAGCCCGGCGCCGGAGGACGCGCCGAGCACGTGCACCCGCGAACGGTCGCCGTGATAGGCCGTCAGCACGTTCTCGGTGATCCCGGCGATCGCGGCCGGCTCGCCGTGGCCGCGATGCTGCTGCTCGGGGTACTGCCCGTTCCAGCAGTGCAGCAGCCCGCCCTTGAGCAGAGCCTGGTCGGGGTAGACGACGATGAAGCCCTGCTCGTCGGCCAGCGGGTTCAGGTTGGTCAGGTCCTTCATCGAGTTGAGCCCGAAGCCGGTCATGGCGCACCCGTGCAGGGCGACCACGACCGGAAGCGGCTTGCCCGAGGAGTAGGCCGGTGGCAGGTGCACCTGGTAGGTGAGCACCGATCCGTCGTCCTCGGTGTACCACGCGTTGTGGTCCTCAGCGGCGGCTGCCTGGGCTGGCGCGGCCGTGCCGAACCCTAAGACGAGGCCGACGCTCGTGACCAGCGCGATCAGACCCGCCCGGCGGCTGTTCCGTCGTGTCATCGCTCCACTCCCGATCCGTGTCGCGTGTCGCTTCGGTTAACTTTACAAGGCGTCAGTTAAACTAGACAGGCCGTAACCGTCAACTGCATCTCGTCGGCGGAGGAGAACATGAGCGAACAGATCACTGTCCGGATCTCCAGCGGGGAGCTGGCCGGTGTGCGCGCGGACGGGATCGACCGCTACCTCGGCATCCCCTATGCCGCGGCGCCCGTCGGCGACCGGCGCTTCGCCGAGCCCGAGCCGGCCGCGTCGTGGTCGGGAACGCGGGACGCGACGCGGATGGGCCCCACGGCCCCGCAGAATCCGATGAGCCCGACCACGGCTCGCTATCTCGCCAACGTCATCGCTCCGGGCGACGAGTGCCTCAACGTCAACGTGTGGACGCCGGCCGGCGCCTCGGCCCGCCCGGTCATGGTCTGGATTCACGGCGGATCGTTCCGACACGGCTCGAACGCGCTCGACGGCTACGACGGCTCCGCCTTCGCTCGCGACGGCGTGGTGCTGGTGAGCGTGAACTACCGGCTGGGTGTCGAGGGTTTCTCGGTGTTGGACGACGCGCCGTTGAGCCTTGGCTATTCGGACGTCGTCGCCGCGTTGCGCTGGGTGCAGCGCGAGATCACCGCGTTCGGCGGCGACCCCGGCGCGGTGACGATCTTCGGGGAGTCCGCCGGTGGTGTCACCGTGAGCAACCTGCTGGCCGGGCCCCACGCCGGCACGCTGTTCCATCGCGTGATCGCGCAGAGCGGCATGCCGTCCGCGCAGAACCGGAAGTCGGCGGCGAAGGTGACGCGGGAAGCGGCGAAACGCCTCGGCATCCCGACCACGCGGGCTGCCTTCGCGGCCGTGCCGGTCGAACGCCTGCTGGAGGTCGACCGCGAGATGGCCCAGGGCGGGAGTGCGCTCAACGTCGGATCCGGATACTCGCCGACCATCGGCAGCGCCGACCTGCCTCGGGACCCGCAGGAGGCGGCACTGACCGGAGCGGGGGACGACATCCCGCTGCTGGTCGGCTGGACCGCCGAAGAGCATCGGCTCTTCAACGCCGACGGCGGTTTCGACCGGGTCGGTCCGCTGTTGTCCGCCCTGGTGCGTTTGCGGATGGGCGCGGGTCGCCGGGTGCGAAAGGCCTACCGCGCCGCGTATCCGGACGCCGGCAGCGGGGACCTCCTGGCCACCATGATGATCGACCGGATCCTGCGGATCCCGGTGCACCGCATCGCCGACGCACGACTGGCGCGCGGCGCCGCCTCGACCCACGTCTTCGAGTTCCAGTGGCGCAGCCCTGTCGACGGGCTGGGCGCCGCGCACGTGATGGAGCTGCCGTTCGTCTTCGACCGGCTTTCCTCGCCTGACTGGATCAAACTCGCCGGGCCGGACGCCCCGCAGCGGATCGCCGACGAGATGCACGGCGCGTGGATCCGGTTCGCTACGACAGGCGACCCCGGATGGCCGAGCTGGGACGCCGCGCGGTCGACCATGGTGTTCCGGGACCCGGTCTCCGAGGTGCAGGCCGGCCCGCGCGACGCTCAGCTGGCCGCCTGGCGGAAACGGGAGTCCGACCGGCGCGGGTGAGCTCAGGCGCCGGAACGGCTCCACGGCAATCGCCTACGACTACGCCGTCAACCTGCACGATGGCCGGGGCGTCACCGCCGGGCGTGCCGGATTCACCACCGGCGACGGCGACGTGCTCAGGGTGATCACCGCATTCACCGCCACGAATCCCGGAAACCGCTCGCGCGCTTCACTTCGGAGTTGCAGCGGCTGGCCGACGGGAACGACGACACCTCGGGCCTGCCGGAATCGAACTACGTCGCCGCCATCCAGCACGGTGTCGGAACCGACCGCGATGCTCTTCCCGCGCTGATCAGTCGGACGAACGACACCGTCGCAGGCCGGTGAACGGGCCTGGCTCGACGCCTTCTTCAAGGTCCGCATCGACGACCTTCAGCACCCCGCGAACAAGGCGACAGCGGAGGAATGGTCCAGGTCCGTCGATCGTGTCGACTGCGTTCAGCGCATCGCCGAGACCGGAAACTCGGCCTGGACAAGCCGTTGTCCGTCACCGCGTTCGGCGCCTCGTATCAGATCCAGTGAGTCGTGCTTGGCTCGATCTGGGCGTCTCCGGTCAGTGCGGGGACGTCCGCATTCCGTCGAAGACCACGTGCAGGTAGCGGTCGCTGGCGTCGCGGTCGTGGTCCAGGAGCGGTTCCGCCGCGCAGTAGACGCCGCAGGCGAGCAGGACCACATCGTGAGCGGTGAGGTCGGCGCGCAGGGTGCCGCTGTCGTGCGCGCGTTTCACGAGTGGCTTGCCGGCCTCGACCAGGCGGTCCACCTGAGCCTGGATCTCCGGCTGCGCCGAGGCGCGGGCGGCGCGTAGGAGTTCGATGAAGGCGCGGTTGGCGGCATAGCGGTCGACCTGCACCTTCATGAAGGCCAGGACGGCCCCGTCGGGGTCGAGGTCGCCGGGTAGCTGCCCGATCGCGGTGACCAGGTCGTCGACCTCGTCGGTCACGATGGCGGCCAGCAGGGTCTCCTTGGTCGGGAAGTGGCCGAAGACGGTGCCCTTGCCGATGCCGGCCCGCGCCGCGACCTGGGCCACGGAGGCGTCCGTGCCCAGCTCGGCGAACACGTCCGACGCCGCGGCCAACAGGGCTCGGCGGGTTCGCACCGCGTCCGCGCGCATCGTCCGGCCCTGGTTCGGAGTCGTTGCCATGCGGGCAGTCTACACAACTCGACCGGCCGGTCGAGTTGTGTTAGCGTCCAACTCGACCGGTCGGTCGAGATACGGTCCGGCGTCGGAGATCCCCCATCGGAGGCAGAAACCATGTCCAAGACTCTCGCGCTGATCGGCAGCGGCGCCGTCGGCGGCACGCTCGCCCGCCTGGCCGTCACGGCCGGATGGCACGTCGTGGTCAGCAACTCCCGCGGCCCACAGACCCTGGCCGACCTGGTGGCCGAACTCGGTGACCGCGCGTCGGCCGCCACCCCCGAGCAGGCCGCGGCCGCGGCGGACCTGGTGGTGGTGAGCATTCCGCTGCTGGCTCTCGGCCAGCTGCCCGCCGCCGCGCTGACCGGCAAGACCGTCATCGACGCGACCAACTACGTCCCCGACCGCGACGGCCGCATCGCCGAGCTGGACGACCTGAGCCTGACCGCGAGCGAACTGGTCCAGCGTCAGCTGCCCGACTCCCACGTGGTCAAGGCGTTCAACAACCTGATCGCCCGACACCTCGGCGAACTCCCGCGCCCGGCCGGCGCCGCGGACCGCAGCGCGCTGCCCGTCGCGGCCGACGACGACGCGGCCAAGGCCGAGGCGGTGCGACTGCTGGACGAGCTCGGCTACGACGCCGTCGACCTGGGCAAGCTGGCCGAGAGCTGGCGCAGCGAGCCGGGAACCCCGCTGTTCGTCCTCCCGTACTCGATGCCGTTCCCGGCAGGTCTGGACCTGCGGCAGGCCATGGAATTCGTGTACTCCCACACCGGCGTGCCCGCTCCGGTGGCGCGGATCGCCGAGTTGGCTTCCCTGGCGACCCGCGGCCCGGCGGGCATCGTCGAGGCCTGAGCCCTCCTCGTGGCCGGGGCTCGTCTTCGGCTATGCCGTGCACCAGCCGGGTTGATACCCCGAGGGCATCACAGGACGCGGAAGAGGTC
This sequence comes from Kutzneria sp. CA-103260, assembly GCF_018263855.1. Taxonomy (GTDB): domain Bacteria; phylum Actinomycetota; class Actinomycetes; order Mycobacteriales; family Pseudonocardiaceae; genus Kutzneria. The sequence continues at coordinate 2,106,874 of NZ_CP073318.1, forward strand.
TTGGACGGCCGGCTCGGTGGCGACGCATGCTGTGACCGGACCCGATGACCATCAGGGAGTGAATGATGAAGGTTTTTGTGACGGGCGGATCCGGCTACATCGGGCGGGCCGTGATCGTGGAGTTGGTGCGGCAGGGTCACACCGTGGAGGCGTTGGCGCGCAACGAGAAGTCGGCCAAGGCGGTGACGGAGGCCGGGGCGGCGGCGGTCCATGGTGGACTGTCCGATGTGGACGTGCTCAACCACGCGGCGGCCCGGGCCGAGGCAGTGATCCACCTCGCGCAGGCGAGCACGGCGGAGGAGGACCTGGCCGCGGCCACGGCGATGCAGGACGGCGTCGGCGCCGGCACCTACGTGCACACCGGCGGCAGCTGGGTCTACGGCGACACGGACGGCCTGCGCGACGAGACCGCGCCGTGGAACCCGCCGGCTGTGGTGGCGTGGCGCAAGGCGGTCGAGGACGCGGTGCTGGCGCGGGCGGCCGGCGGCGGCCGTCCGGTGGTTGTGCAGCCGGGGTTGCTGTACGGCGGAGACAACCGCCTGATCGACGTTTTCTTCGTGCAGCCGGGCAAGGAGACCGGGGCCGTGCCGTACATCGGCGACGGGGCCAACCGGTGGGCGCTGATCCACATCGACGACCTGGCCCCGCTCTACGTCGCCGCGTTGTCGGCGAAGGCCGGCTCGGTCTACCTCGGCGTCGGGGACGAGCACCCCACCGCCAAGGAGGTCGCCGAGGCGGCGGCACGCGGCGCCGGGCTGGACGGCAAGACCGTGTCGATCACGCTGGAGCAGGCCCGGACCGCGATGGGGCCCATCGCCGAGGCGTTCGCGCTGGACCAGCAGCTGACCTCGGCCAAGGCGCAGCGTGAGCTGGGCTGGGCGCCGCGGCACCACAACCCGCTGGCCGTGTTCGAGCAGGGCTGATTCGGCGAAAGGGACGGCATGGACGTCGATCTGCGGCGGCTCCGCTATTTCGTGGCGGTGGCCGAGGAGCGCCACTTCGGACGGGCCGCGGAGCGGCTGCACATCGCGCAGCCCGTGCTGTCCCGGCAGATTCGCGTGCTGGAGAACGAACTGCGCGCGGAGCTCTTCGTGCGTGACCGTCGCGGCACGGAGCTCACGCCGGCCGGCGAGCAGTTGCTCGTGGACGCGAAGTCCTTGCTGGGCAACGCGGCGGCGTTGGTGCGGCGGGTACGGGCGGTGGGGGAGGGCGTCTGCCGGTTCACGATCGGGTTCATGCCGGGCATCACGTTGACGCCGGTCGTGCGGCTGCTGCGGAACCGTCACCCCGGTCTGGACGTGCGGATGCTGCGCACCGGCTGGCACGACCAGGTGGAGGTGCTGCGGGACGGCCGCGTCGACGTCGGCATCGTCCGGCTGCCGATCGACCGGGCGGGCCTGGCGGTCAGCCCGCTGTACGCGGAACCGCGGGTGGTCGTGGTGGCCTCGGGCCACCGCCTGGCCGGCAAGGAGTCGATTCGGATCGGGGACCTGGCGGCCGAACACCTGCTCCAGGACCCCGACGCCGTGCCGGAATGGCGGGACGTCGCGGTCGAGTTGCGCACCGGCGAGCGCCGCCGGGTGCCGGCGATCCACAGTGTGGAGGAGAAGCTCGAACTGGTCGCCGGTGGCGAGGGGATCTCGGTGCTTCCCCGGTCCACGGCCAGTTTCTACACGAGGCCGGGGATCGAGGTGATTCCCGTCGAGGATCTGGGGCCCAACCAGGTGGCGGCGGCGTGGCCGACCGGGCGCGACACCGCCCTGGTGCGGGAGTTCGTCGAGGCCGCCACCGCGCTGCTGCCCGAGCCCCCGGACGCATGACCGCCCAATAGGTCCTTTTTGGACGGTGGGATGGGTCGGGTGAAGACCCTGGGCCGCAGCGGGATCGGCGGCGTCACACCGCGGTGCCGTCGATGATCGCGTCGATGTCGGCCGGGGTGAGGCTCGGCTGGGTGAAGGGCGGAGTTCCGGGCTGCCACGCGGCGAGCACGGTCTCGAGGTGGCGTTCCCACCCGGATCGCGGCAGTTGCCTTGCCGTGTCGAGGATGCCGGTGATCGCCCACAGCGTCACGGCGACGTCCTCGGGGGACAGGTCGCGGCGGATCAGGCCGGCGGCCTGAGCCTGCGCCACGAGTCGCGCCTGTGCCTGCCGGGAACGGTCGGTGAGCTCGTCGGAGCCGGGGAACTTCCAGCTGCGCCGGATGATTCCCGGCTGGCCGGCCAGCAGCCGGCTCACGTCCCACAGATAGCCGGTGAGCGCCGCGGGATCGCCCGAGGCGGCGTGTGTCTCAGCGAGTTCGACGGCGTCGGTGAGCAGTCGGCGAGCGAGGTCGGTGATCAGGGCGTCCTTGTTGGCGAAGTGGCGGTAGATCGTGCCCAGGCCGAGGCCGGACCGCGCCGCGACGGCCTCGATACTCACCTCTGTGCCCTCCGCGGCGAAGACTTCGCGGGCCGCCCGCAGGATGCGGTCCAGGTTCTCCAGCGCGTCGCGGCGTGGCCGTCGTGGCCGTCCCGCCGACGTCATCGGGACAGGGCGGCGACGTCGCCGAGCAGATTGGCGTTGCCGACGTTGTGCACCGGCGTGAGCTTGGCCGCGACGATCTTCCAGCCGGCGCTGGTCCGGCGGAGTCTGTGCACGCCACGGCCGTAGACGGTCCAGCTGTTGAGGTCGGGGTCCTCGCCCAGCGCGCGGTGCACGTGCAGCGCGGATTCGTAGAAGGTCACCGTCGCGTCGTCGCCGTTGACCTCGGCGATGAGGTTGGTGATCTGGTGCTGGGTCAGTTCGACCGGGCCGACGAGGTCGCGGGCGGAGGCGGCCAGCTGGTCGGCGCTGATCCGTCCGGCGGCGGCCGGGCCGTCGCCGGCGTCGTTGACCCCGCCGAAGTCGACCTCGATCTCGTCGGCGAGCAGGGCCCGGTAGGCCTCGAAGTCGTTCGCGTCCGCGGTCGTGAAGTGCCGCAGGACGGTCTGCGTCACGTCCACCACGTCCTGCGCTGAGCCGGTCATGGTCGTTCTCCTCGATCGGACGGTTATCCGGAAAAACGTTTCCGGATAACCGTGATGGTACGACTCGCCGCCGCCGCGTGCCACCGCTGCGTCGAGGCTCACACCAGGATCTCCTCGTCGCCGGCTTCCGGATCACGCATGAGCTCCAGGCGTGTCGACAGCGGCCGTCCTCGCATTCCGAGGCGACGTGGTGTGGCACGGGATATCGCCGAATTGCCTTGCGAGGGAAGGGGCGCACAAGTGTCGACGGCGTCTTCTCGCCACTGCGGCACGGGCCGCACCACCTCTGGTCATGCGCACGGCCGCGTAGGCTGGCTCGCGGAGGGTGGCGGCAGAAAGGTGGCTGCCATGTCGATGGATGGACGCAGATGGCAGGTGCTGGCCGCGATCATGGGCACGGCAGGCCTGATCAACGCGGTCGACACGGCACGTCGGGTGTGCGACTACAGCGCTCGGCGCGTCGGCGCGGCAGACGCCGCGATCAGCCTGATGTCGTCAAGCACCGTGGTCCACGTGGTGGCCACTGTCGGCGACCACGACGGCGTTCTGCCGGACACCCAGTTCGCCCTGGGAGAGGGGCCGTGCCTGGAGGCCTATCGCGGCTGCCAGGTGGTGGCCGTGGCTGACCTTGAGCAGGTGGATCCGTTGCGCTGGCCCGGGTTCTGCGCCATGGCCCTGGAGGCCGGTATCCGGTCGGTCCTCTCGATACCGTTGCAGGCCGGCGGATCGGCCATCGGCAGCCTGGATCTGACCTGGGACAGCCCGGCTGCGCTGCCCGACGACGCGCTGGCCGACCTGCTGCTGGCCGCCGACGTGGCGACCAAGGCGATTCTGCTGCTGCAGTCCAGTCCGGACGGACAGGACCAGCTGACCAGGCTTCTCGGCGAGGTCGGTCGCGAGACGATGGTGGTGCACCAGGCCACCGGTTTCCTGTCCTCGCAACTGGACATCACGCCGGAGGACGCGTTGGCGCGGCTGCGCGCCCACGCGCTGGCCAATGGTGGGTCGTTGTACCAGCTCGCCCGCGAAATAGTGGCGGGCACCGTGAGGTTGGAGCTATGAACCAGACGTCCGAGCCAGCCGATCATCTGGCCGACAGCGAACTCGGTCGCTCGGCGTTGTTGGCCCGTGCGTTGGTCGCACTGACCAACACGCTGGTCCGCCAGTTCGACGTCGTCGAGTTCCTGCACAAACTCACCAGCTACGCCGTGCTGCTGGCCGGGGCGAACGCGGCCGGGGTGGTGCTGGCGGACACCTACGGCGACCTGCACGTGATCGCGTCCTCGACCGAGCAGACCCGGCTGCTGGAACTGTTCGAGGTCCAGGGCAGCCAAGGACCGTGCCTGGACGCCTATCGGTCCGCGGATGCTGTGCAGGCCAGCGGGGCCGCGGCGGCCGAGCGGTGGCCGCAGTTCGCTCCCGCGGTGTTCCAGCTCGGTTTCCAGACGATGGCCGCGGTGCCGCTGGCGCTGGAAGACGAGAGCATCGGGGCGCTGAACCTGTTCCACGCCAGCGAAGAGCCTTTCACTGACGGCGAGATGTTCACCGCGCGCGCCATGGCCGACGTCGCCTCGGTCGGCCTGTTGCAGGAACGAGCCATGCGCGAGTCACGGATGCTCAGCGCGCAACTCCAGCACGCGTTGACCTCACGGATCGACATCGAGCACGCCAAAGGCGTCATCGCGCACCAGACGGGTCTCACGCCCGACGAGGCCTTCGACCTGATCCGCCAGTACGCCAGCCGCGCCGGACGATGGCTGGTCGACGTCGCGCACGACCTCGTGGTCAAACGCCTCACTGCCGCGGATATCACCCCACCGGGGGCGGGGCATGATCGTGTCCGCTGATTCCTGACGACAGCTCATGTCCGGTGGCGGGATGACCGGGCCGTCGCCGATCGGCGGTTCTGCGCCATGGTCGCTTTCTGGCCACCGCGGAGGTTCGCTGTCCCGCCGGGCGACGGGCTAGATTGGCTGCCGCGCAAAGGCCGTCATGTCCTTGGGGACCGCATTGCGCACACACCTGCGGAGGGTGACCGACGATCATGCCGTCGCTGTACGGGTGGGGTGTGCATTCTCAAAGTCGGGCCTTCCTCAATAATCGGGATGTGCGTGTGCTTCTGGTTGAGGACGAGCTCGCGCTCGCCACGGTCATCCTCCGAGGCCTGCGGGAGGCCGGCCACGCCGTCGACCACGCCGACAATCTGGCCGAGGCCGACGAGCTCTGCGCGTACACCTCCTACGCCCTCGTCGTGCTCGACCTCGGTCTGCCCGACGGCGACGGCATCGTCCTGTGCCGGCGGCTCGCCGACGAGGGCGTGGCCCGCGTGCTCCTGCTGACCTGTAGGGACTCCCTGGCCGATCGGGTGCGGGGCCTGGACAGCGGGGCCAGCGACTACCTGACCAAACCGTTCGACCTGCCCGAACTGACCGCCAGGGTGCGCGCACTGCTGCGAAGACCGGTGACGGTGGGCGGCTCGGTGCTGGAGGCCGGCGAGGTGCGGCTGGACCTGGCGGCGCGTCGGGTGTGGCGGGACGGCGTGCTGATACCGCTGACGCCAAGGGAGTTCTCCCTGCTCGAATACCTCATGCACCGGTTGGGCACGGCGGTGCCCCGCGCCGAGTTGCTCGAGCAGGTATGGGACATGAACTACGACGGCCTGTCGAACGTCGTGGACGTTCATGTCGCGAACCTGCGTCGGAAGTTGTCCCTGTCGACCGCCCGGTTGCGACTGGAGACCCTTCGAGGCATTGGCTACCGGTTGCATGTATAGCCGTGGTGGACGGGTCGCGTTGCGGCGGTTGCAGGTGCGGCTCACCTCGTTGGCCGGGGCGGCTGTCGTCGCACTGGTCATTCCGTTCGCCTGGGTTGTCGCGGACGCCCGAACGGCGAACATGTACGCCGGCGAGCGGGACAGCGCCATCCGCTGGGTCGCCGAGACAGCAGCCCGACAGGACCTCGACTCCGGACTGCAGCAGGCGAACACCTGGCTGATCGACGACGATGACGACGCGACGTCGCTGGGCCCGTACGACTTCGAGCCGTCCACCGACTCGCTCGCGTCCAGTGCGAGAGCCGCCGGCCTGGTGGTCGTCGACCACCGCGAGAACGAGGCGCACTTTCTGGCGGTTGCCCAAGCGCTGCCCGCCGGCCGCGTGCTGGTGGGCGCCTGGGCGCTCGCCACCGCCGACGCGGCGGTCCACCGGGGCGTGTGGATCACCGTTGGCGTCGCGGCCGCGGTGGTGATCGGGCTTGTCGCGATGGTCTGGCTGATGACCGGTGCGGCGCTGCGGCCGATGCGGCGGGCCCAGGTGCTACAGCAGGACTTTCTCGCGCACGCCGCCCACGAGCTGCGCACCCCGCTCGCGGTCGTCCAGTCGGCGGCCAGCCATGCGCTGGTGCGGCCACGGACGGCGGAGGACTATGCGGCGTCGCTGGCCGAGATCCGCTCGGCGGTGGAGGGCGCCAGCCGCGGCGTCGCGCAGTTTCTCGACCTCGCCAGGTTCGACACCGGGACGGTGGAGCTGGACCGGGTTCCGGTGCGGCTGGACCTGCTCGCCGAGGAGATCGTGGCCACCTGGGCGGCCGCCGGGTCCAAGGTCGCGCTGTCCCCCGTCGAGCCGGTCGTGGTGGACGCCAACGACGACCTGCTGCGGCAGGCCCTGGACAACCTGGTCCGCAACGCGGCGCCGCGGGCCGAGACGGTGACGGTCGGGGTCGTCTGCCAGGACGGCCAGGCGACCGTCACCGTGTCCGACGACGGTCCGGGCTTCGAGCCCGACTTCCTGCCGCGTGCCTTCGAGCGGTTCGCCCGGACGGCCAGCGGCGACCGCGGCATCGGTCTGGCCCTGGTGAAGACGATCGTGAATCTGCACGGCGGACAGGTCGAGGCGGCCAACCGGCCGACGGGCGGCGCCGAGTTGCGGGTGACGCTGCCGTGGAGCGTGGCGTGAGCACGCCACTGTGCCGGGTGGCCACCGGGTCGGGAGGCGGGTCGTCTTCATGGACCGTTCATGGAGGTCCGGCCAGGCTGTGATCAACCGCTGAAACCTCACCGAAGAGGAAGGTGCACTGTGCTCGTGGCGAAACTGACCGCGGAGCGACTCGGCCGACTGAAGGTCTCCTATGTCGTTCGCCGGACGGACCTGTCCGGCGTGACCGGCCTCCTGCCCGGCCACCGGCCGTCGGCCGGCGACATCGTGCTGGCCCGAGTGGAGCTGGTCGGCCAGCACAAGGCGCTTGAACAGCCCGATGGACGGCGGAACACCCTGTATCCGGGGGATGAGGTGCTGGTGGCGTACGGTCACCGATACGCGCCCGACCAGTTCGAGGCCGTCGTCCCGGAGGACTTGGGGAACTGCCATCTCGCCGCCGCGGGCGGGCTGGCCGCACGGGTGCTCACGCGGCACGCCGCGATCGGTGAGCCGACCTGTCTCGAGCCGCTCGGCCTGCTGGCCGGGCCGGCGGGTGGCGTGGTGAACCTGCGCGCACAGGCGCTCGCGCCCCTCCCCGAGGCGTCCCGGCGGCCGCCCACGCTGGCGGTGGTCGGCACGTCGATGAACGCGGGGAAGACCACCACCGCCGCCGCCTTGATCCACGGGCTCACCAGGGCGGGGCTCGCGGTGGGCGCGGCGAAGGTCACCGGCACCGGCGCGGGCGGCGACGTGTGGCAGATGCACGACAGCGGCGCGATCCGGGCACTGGACTTCACTGACGCCGGTTACCCGAGCACGTGCGGGCTCAACACTGGCGAACTGCTGGACGTCGTCACACTGCTGCGCGGCCACCTGCTCGCCGCCGGCGCGGAGGCGATCGTATTCGAGGTCGCCGACGGCGTGCTCCAGCGGGAGACGAGTCTGCTGCTCAACTCGCCGGAATTCGTGTGTGGCCTGGACGGTGTGCTGTTCGCCGCTGGTGACGCGATGGGCGCGGTCGCCGGGGTGCGCATGCTGCACGAGATCGGAGTGCCGATGCTGGCGGTGACCGGTCGCCTGATGGCGTCGCCGCTGGCGGCCCGGGAGGCGGCCGCGCACCTGGGCCTGCCGACACGCTCGGTGAGCGAACTCGCGGACCCGGCGGTCGCCACCAAGCTGATCGCGGAGTTGCCGATCACTGCGGCGGCGTGAGCCTGCCTCGTCCGCTGGGCGGCTCCCGGCGGCGGCCGTTCGCGCTGCTGGTGGCGATCGGTGTCGGGGAGTCCGGCTGCGGTGTGCTGTTCGCGCTGTTGGTGCACACCGCAGTCGACCGGCTGACCCATGGCGGGCACCGCGGTGGCGCGTTCGACCCGTTCGCCGGATTCTCCACGGCCGAAGTCGGCGTGGGCTTGCTGCTGGCGATGGCGGCGACGGCGGGGCTGCGCGCGGTGGGCCGCCCGGTGGCCGAAAGGCTCGCCCAGGACTACGTGCACTGCCTTCGCCTGGCGATGTTCGACCACGTCGCCGCCTCCGCCGTGCGCGACCGGCGGCGGCGCTCGATCGGCGTGACCGTGTTGCGCATGACCGGTGACGCCAACGGCCTGCGGATGTGGATCAGTCGAGGGCTGGCCGCCGTCGTGGTGGGCGGGTCCGCGGTGGTGGGCGCGGTCGGCGCGCTGGTCGTGATCTCTCCGGTGTTGGGGGCGGCCGCGGTCGTGCTGGTCGCGCTCGTGGTCGGCGTCGTGTGTGTGATCGGTCCGCACCTGCAGGAGCTCGTCCGGCAGGTGCGCCGGCGCCGGGGAAGGTTGAACACCCGCGTCAACGAGCGGATCACGCAGGCATTGGTGGTGCAGGCGATGGGCGACGTGGCCGGGGAACGCGGCCGGCTGGCCCGGGACAGTGCGCTGCTGCGCAAGGCGATGGTGCGACGGGCTCGGTTGGACGGCGTCCTGTTGGCGGTCGTCGAGTTGGCCCGGTCGGGCCTGGTGGTGACGGCCGTCGCGGCGGGGCTGCTCGGCGGCCAGAGTCCGGGCGCGGTCGGCGCCGCGCTCACCGTGGTGCACCTGCTGGGCTCCCCGCTGCTGGACCTGGCCGAGGCGGTGCGGTACCGACAGGAGGCGCTGGTGGCGCGACAGCGGATCGGTGAGATGTTCACCGTCCCGGCCCGGCTGGCCGCGCCGGGTGGCGCCGGCCCGGTGGCGCCCGGCCCCGGTCGGCTGGAGCTGGACGAGATCGGAGTGGACGGTGTGTTCTCGGCGGCCACCGCGATCGTCGAGGCGGGGCAGCGTGTCGCCCTGCACGGCGCACCGGGCTCGGGCAAGGCGACCTTGCTCGCGGTGATCGCGCGGCTGTTGCCGCCCGATGCCGGCGCCGTGCGGCTGGACGGCCAGGATCTCGCGCAGGTCGACCAGGACAGCGCTCGGCGGGCCGTTCGTCTGGTCAGTGCCGAGCTGCCGTTGCTGCGCGGCACGGTGGCGCAGAACCTCACCTATGGCGGGGCCGACCCCGAGGTGGTCGACGAGGTGTCCGAGCTGTGCGGGCTGGATGCGCTGATGCGCTCGTTGCCCCGCGGCGGGCAGACCAGGGTCGGCGAGTTCGGGCAGGGACTGTCCCGGGGCCAGCGTCGGCAGCTCGCGCTGGCCAGGGCGCTGGTCAGCAGGCCGCGGGTGCTGCTGCTCGGCGACGTCGACGAAGGCCTCGACGACGTCACACGGTCGCTGACGCGCAGGCTGGTCGCCGAGTACCCGGGCACGGTTGTGCTGGTGACGAGGGACCCGGCGTTGCTGGCCCGGGTGGACGCGGTGTGGTGGCTGCGTGGTGGCGGGCTGTCGATCACCGGCCGCGAGCCGCGCGCCGCCTTCGACATGGAGGAGGGAACCAAGAATGATCTTGCGGCCGGCCACGGCGGATGACGTGCACGAGATCCTGCGGATGCGCCGTGAGGTGGCGGAGTGGATCCGCACGGCGAAGCACTCCGACCAGTGGTCCCGCCGGCGAAGCCTGGCCGCGTTGCGGCGGCGGCTGGCCCGCTGGGTCGAGGCCGGCGAGACCTGGATGGTGGACGACGACGGATCGCCGGTCGGGACGATGACCGTCAACTCGTTCACCGGCAAGAGGTTGTGGGCCCCGGAGGAGACCGACAGCGCGCTGTTCTGCCACAGCATGATGACGGACCGCTCGCTTGCCGGCCAGGGCATCGGCGTGGAGCTGCTCGACTTCGCCTGCCAACTCGCCCAGCGCCGGGGCAAGCCGTGGCTGCGCATCGACGCTTGGACGACCAACACCTCGCTGCACCGCTACTACCTGCGACACGGTTTCCGGCACGTCCGCACCATGCCCGAGCGGCGGACCGGCTCCGCCGCGCTGTTCGAGCGGCCATCCGAGGTCCGCACCGGAACCGGGATGTTCACCCTCGACTCGTGGGTCGCAGGCTGAGCGCCGGACGGTCAGCTGGCCCGGCCGCGCAGCACGTGGAGCAGGGCGACGATCGTGGCTCGTGTCCCGGGCGGCAGTGTCGCCGCCGGGGACGTGCCCGGTGCGTCGAGCGGTATACGGACCCGTAGCGCGCCGGGCAGGCTCCGGAAATGCAGCGGAGGCGCGAACCGCATCGCCTCGCCGTCGACGCTCGCCTCGATCGGGGATCGCCCGGAGCCCACCGTGAACTCCGGCGCCGACCACGACCGGTAGCCGGGGAAACGTGAGATCCGGCCGGCCAGCTCGGCCGAGATCAGCGCCGGCACCTCGGCGGCCTGGTTCACCGTCACAGTGACGATGCCGAGGGTTCCGGCGTCAAGGCGTGCCCGGGTGCCGAATCCGCTCAGGTGCTCGAGTCGGTACGGGTCGTTGGAGACGAGCAGCACATCGGCCGATTCGCGACGGGTTCCGTCGGGCAGGGCGAATCGCAGGTCCGGGCGTTGCGCGTTCGGGCCGAGCAGATCGGGCAGTTGCCGGACCACCGTCGCCGCCTTGGCGTCGCGGTAGGCGGGCGACTGGACAACGGTCGCGTAGATCCCGAGCGAGACGTTGTTGACGAAGACCCGCCCGTTGAGCTCGGCCAGGTCGACGCGCCGTTCGACGGCGTCGCCGAACGCGGCGAGTGCCGCGGGCACGTCGTCGCGGTCCAGCCCGAGGTCGAGCGCGAAGTGGTTGCGGGTGCCCGCCGGGACACAGACGAACGCCACACCGTGCTGGCGGGCCACGTCGGCGACCAATGCCTGGGATCCGTCGCCACCGGCCATCCCGAGCACGTCCGCACCGTTCGCGACCGCTTGTTCGGCCAGCGTCCGCAGGTCGTCGCCTGGCCGCAGTTCGATGGGCTCGACCCCGAGGGCGCGGGCCTTGTCGGCCAGGCCGAACCGGGTGGCCTTCCCGGCGCCGGAGCGCGGATTCGTCAGCAGGACGCCGTGACGCGCCGGCCCGGTCCGGCTGGCGGCACTGGCGGGTGCGTGCCCCAATGCCGCCCTGGCCGCGCCCGCGGACAACACGACCAGGGCGGCCGACACCAGGAACCACAGGTACGCACGCAGATCCGGCATGGCCGCGGTGGCGGTCAGTGCGAGCACGGCGATCACGGCGGCCGGAATGCGGCGCCATCCCCGGCGGACCAGTGCCGCCCACGCGGCCGCGACCGCGCAGCCGACGAGCAGGACGGCGGCGATCAACTCGAGCGGATCCCGCAGCAGCAAGAAAACCGTGAGGACGAGTGGCGCGGCGCCGGTGGCCAGCGCGGCGAGCGCGAAGACCCGCCGTGCCGTAGGGGAGCGAACTGCATGCCAGGTCATCACCATCACCCTCCTGCCGGCGGCCAACACTGTCTCTGAGCCCGCTACGGCGGGCTTCACCCCGCGCGGGTGAGGTTTCAGAGCTTGTCTCACGTGGTTTCGCCGCTGGGATGCTGATCGTGTTCGTTGTCCTGCGCCGGCGACCGCGCGAGGCGTCTGATTCACCCGGCCGGGATGAGCAGAGGGGCGGTGCCGCCGCCCTAACGTCGCGCACATGGAGGAGCCCTGGGGCCCGACGATCTCACCGGGCGGCGCGGAACCGTTGGCGGCATTCCTGTCATGGACGGTGGCCGCGCCGCCCGGACCACCGCCGAGCGAAAGGGGTGGGCGGACGTGCCCCGTGCTGTCCGGTGACCGGCCCGGTCCGGACGAAGCGGTTCCTGGTGGCATACCGCTTGAGGAGTGGGCGCGGTCGACAGCGGGTCGGCTGCTGGCGGGGCTGCCGCGGAGATGGGCGCACAGCCAGGGAGTGGGACACAAGGCCGAAAGAGTCGCCCTCGCCGTTGAACCTGTGGACCGGCCGGTGCTGATCGCCGCGGCCTGGTTGCATGACATCGGATATGCCGGCGTGGCGAGAAGGAGCGGGCTGCACCAGCTTGACGGCGCGCGTTACCTCGCTGCGCTCGGTGTCCCCGGTCGGGTGTGCGGACTGGTCGCCCACCATTCGGGAGCGGCGTCGGTGGCAGCGCTGGTGGGCCTCGGTCCCCAGCTCGCGGAGTTCCCGGAGGAACGCGGCCCGGTCCGGGACGCGCTGTGGTACTGCGACCTGACCACGAGCCCCGACGGCCGGCCCGTCTCGTTACGGACTCGGACGGCGGAGTTGCGCGCACGGCGGGGTCCGGACGATCCCGTGGTGCGGGCCCTCACGGACAACGGCGCGGAGCGGGAGAGGGCGGTTCGCCGGACCGAGTCGCTGTTGCTCCCGGTCCTTTCCGGCCAGAACGGGGACGCGGGACATGGCCGACGACACGGCTGAACGGACCGCCGGGCGGCGCCGGGCTTCGGGAATCTACGGGGCGATCGTCACCGCGGCCATCCTGACCGCGGCGGGCGGGCAGCTGCCGACCGTACCCCTTGCGATCGCGGTCGTGGTCACGCTCCTGGTCTACTGGACAGCCGAGGAATACGCGGAACTGCTGGGCGGCCATGTCCGCGACGGCAAGTTCCCCGACATGGCCCAGATCGTCGCCGAGCTGCGCGCCACCTGGCCCATGGTGACGGCCTCCTACGTCCCGCTCGCCACGCTGCTGCTGGCCCGGCTGGCCGGCGCCTCACCGGTGACCGCGGCCAACGTCGGGCTGGCCGCGGCGGTGTTGCTGCTGGTGTACCACTCGTGGTCGGCGGCGCGGGCCGCCCGGCTGCGCGGACCGACGCTGGTCGTGGCGACCTGTGCGGCCGGGCTGCTCGGCGTCGTCATGATCCTGATGAAGAACCTCGTTCTGGTTCACCTGCACTGAAGGGAACCCAGTCGGTGTTCCGCTCGTCGCGGAACGCGGCCACGGCGGAGTCGATGGTGGGGTAGAAATGGTCCGGATCAAGGGTACGGGTCAGCTCGAAGCGGTCGATCTTGCGCCGCACCGGGTCCTTCAACTCGGCGAACACCAGCTGGGTGCCGTGCTTGTCGAGCTCGTCGTCGAGGTCGCGGAGCATGTCGGCCGCGGTGGCGTCCACATCGGTCACCGGCTCGGCGGCCACGACGATCCAGTGGGGTGCGGGACTCGTCGTCGCCAGCCGGCGGATCTCGTCGCGGAAGGTCCTGGCGTTGGCGAACATCAGCGGCGCGTCGAACCGGAAGATCACCAGGCCGGGCAACCGGAGCGCCTCCGGGTAGGAGCGGACGTCGTGGAATCCGGGCAGGTTCTCGACCTTGCCGAGCACCGTCTGGTAAGGCAGCCACGCGTGCCGGAACACGTTCAGGATCGACAGGACCACCGCGATCGCGATTCCGGGCAGCACACCGAGCAGGGCGACTCCGGCCAGTGCGGCGACCGACAGCAGGAACTCGGTCCGCCGCTGCCGCCACAGCCGCGCCGTCGCCGGCACGTCGGCCAACGACAGCGCCGCGGTGATCACGATCGCGGCGAGCACGGGCTGGGGAAGGTTCCGGAACAGTCCGGGTGCGACCACGATCATCACCGTGATCAGCACGGCGCCGACGACTCCGGCCAGCTGGGTCCGCGCCCCGGCCTGCTGGGCGACCGCGGTTCGCGAACCACTGGTGCTGACCGGAAAACCCTGGAAGAGACCGGCCGCCAGGTTCGCCACGCCGATGCCGGTCATCTCCCGGTTGCCGTGGATCTCCTGTCCGGTGCGCACGGCGAACGCCGAGGCCGTGGAGATCGTGTCGGCCAGCGACACGACCGCGATGCCCAGCGCTCCGGCGAACAGCGGCGCCAGATCGGCCAGCCGCACATCCGGGATGGTCAGCGGTGGAAAGCCGCCCGGCAGGACGCCGACCAGCGCCACGCCGCGCGCCGCCAGGTCGAACAGCGTGGCCGCGGCGATGGCGAGCACGACGACGACCAGGACCGCGGGAATCTTGCGCACCCAGCGTTGCAGCACCAGGATCGTCGCGATACCGCCGACTCCCACCGCGGCGGCCGCGCCGACCACCTGGCCGCCGGCGATTCCCCGCACCACAGCGCCGATCTCGGCGATGAGGCCGGTCGCGTCGACGCTGAACCCGCACAACTTGGGCAACTGGCCCACCACGATGGTCAGCGCCAGCCCGTTGAGGTATCCGATCATCGTGGGCTTGGAGATGAGATCGGCGATGAAACCGAGTTTGGCGACCGCGGCGAGGATCATGACGGCCGCGACCAGGATCGCCAGCATCGACGCGAGCGCGACGGCACGAGCCGGGTCGCCGTGCGCCGCGACCAGCGGCAGGATCGTCGCGGCGATCATCGGCCCGAGCGCGGAATCCGGCCCCAGCACGAGGATCCGCGACGGCCCGAACGCCGCGTAGCCCAGCAGGCACAGGATGGACGTGTACAACCCGGTGATCGCGGGCAGTCCGGCCAGTTGCGCGTAGGCCATGCCCTGTGGCACCAGCAGCGTGGTGAGGACGACACCCGCGACGACGTCCTTGGCCAGCCAGCCGCGACGGTAGGACCTGATCTGCCGCAGACCGGGGATCCACTGGGACATGGCGCCAAATCCCTTCTGCGGGTGGGGCGGTGCCTGCGATGGTAGCCGGGGCGCGGACAGCCGTCCCGGGGAGCTTGTCCTCAGTGGAGGAGACGAAAGACCCTCGACACAACGGAAAAATCTGCCGAGCCTCGACCGGGGGCCGGAACCGAGGAGGCGTCGCATGAACGACGTACGGGCCAAGCGGATAGCCGACTTCATCGGGCCGCTGCGCGTCGAGCCGGACTCGAAAGTGAGGCTGGCCAAGGACTTCGACCCCGCCTTCAAGGCCGGGGTCACGAAGAAGCGGGACGGCCGCGAGCTGTTGCGGGTCGGGGTCGAACTGCTCGCCGAGTACCAGCGCAGGCTGGCCGCGGAGAAGACCCACGGGGTGCTGTTGTGCCTGCAGGCGCTCGATGCCGGTGGCAAGGACGGCACGATCCGGCACGTGATGAGCGGCGTCAACCCGCAGGGCGTGAAGGTGAGCAGCTTCAAGGTCCCCTCGGCCACCGAGCTCGACCACGACTACCTGTGGCGCTACGCGTGCCAGCTGCCCGCCCGCGGCGAGATCGGGATCTTCAACCGGTCGCACTACGAGGAGGTCCTCGTGGTCCGGGTGCATCCGGAGAACCTGGGCCGGCAGCGCCTTCCCGCCTCGTCCGTGGGCAAGAACGTCTGGACCCGGCGGTTCCGCGAGATCAACGACTGGGAGCGGTACCTGACCGACAACGGATTCGTCGTGGTGAAGCTCTTCCTCAACCTGTCCTGGGAGGAACAGCGTGCGCGGTTCCTGAAACGGATCGACGTGCCCGAGCGGAACTGGAAGTTCTCCGCCGCCGACATCCGGGAACGGCGGTTCTGGAAGGACTACCAGCACGCGTTCGCCGAGATGCTGTCGGCCACGAGCAAACCCTGGGCGCCGTGGTACGTGATCCCGGCGGACCGGAAGTGGTTCGCACGCCTGTGCGCCGGTGCGGTTCTGGCGCACACGCTGTTGGAACTCGATCCCCAGTACCCGCGCGTGAGCGACGAGGCGCGTGACGAGCTGTCGAAGGCCAGGACGGAGCTCGAGGCCGAACAGGGACCTCCCGCGCCGGCCGGCGGTTCACGCCGAGCCTGAGAAGAGGTGACGAGATGACGCGACGTTTCGACGTCCCGGTGTCGGCCGGACCGTGGTACGCCCGCACCGCCGAGGAGACCACTGCCGCGTTCGGTGTCGATCCGGCCCGCGGGCTGTCCGCGGCCCGCGCGGCGGAGTTGTTGCGCGCCAACGGCCCCAACGCGTTGCCGGAGGAGAAACCACGGCCCGGCTGGCTGCGGTTCCTCGAGGAGTACCGCAGCTACATGCAGATCATTCTGGTCGTCGCCGCGGTGGTCTCGCTGGCGATCCAGCAATGGACCACGGCGATCCTGCTGGCGGTCCTGACCGTGCTGAACGCGGTTGTTGGACTGCGGCAGCAGGGCAAGGCCGACAGCGCGATGAACGCGCTGCGGTCGATGATGAAGGCGACGGCCAGGGTGCGTCGGGACGGGGCGGAGGCGGTCGTCCCGGCGGAGGAGCTCGTCGTGGGCGACATCGTGCTGCTCGCGGCCGGCGATGAGGTCCCCGCGGACGGGCGGATCCTGAGCGCCAGTTCGCTGCAGATCGACGAGTCGGCGCTGACCGGCGAGAGTGTGCCCGCGGCCAAGAGCGCGCAGCCGCTCCCGGTTGTCCGGCTCGGTCCGGGGGACCAGGTGAACATGGCGTTCATGCACACCCCCGTCACCCACGGCAGCGGCACGATGGTCGTCACCGCGACCGGTTCCGCCACGGAGCTGGGCCGGATCTCCGGGATGCTGGCGGCCACGCCGCCGGAGCAGTCACCGCTGACCCGCGAGCTCGACCGGCTCACCCTGTGGATCGCCGCCGCCGCGGGGCTGACCATGATCGTGATGTTCGTGCTCGGGCTCAGCCGGGGGCAGACCTGGGACGCGCTGTTCGTCGGCGCGGTCTCGCTGGCGATCGCGGCGATCCCGGAGGCCCTGCCGACCGTCACCCAGACCATCCTCTCGCTCGGCGGCGTGGACCTGGCCCAGCGCAACGCGATCGTGAAGGACCTGCCCTCGGTGGAGACGCTCGGGTTCACCTCGGCGATCAACTCCGACAAGACCGGCACCCTCACGATGAACCAGATGACCGCGGTCGAGGTCGTGGACCCCACCGATCGCTACACGATCTCCGGCAGCGGGTACGACCTGGCGGGCAGCGTGCATCGCGTGGCCGGGGCCACGGACACGATCGAGGACGCCATCCTGCCCTACCTGCTGGCCAGCGACGCGAAGCTCGTCGAGGGAAAGGTCGTCGGCGATCCCACGGAGGGGGCCTTGCTCGTGTTGGGGCACAAGGCCGGCATCGACGTCGAGGCCACTCGCGCGGCGTTTCCCCGGCTGGCCACCCTGCCCTTCGACCCGACCTACAAGCTGATGGCGACGTTCCACCAGGCCCAGGACGACTCGGGGCGCCCGGTCGTCCGCTGCTTCGTCAAGGGCGCGGCCCCGGCCGTGCTGTCCAGGGCGGCCTCCGCCCTGGCCGGTGAGAAAACCGTTCCATGGGACCGGGACCTGTCCGCTGGCGCCCAGGCGCACCTGGAGCGGATGGAGGGCGAGGGCAAACGCGTGATGGCCGCCGCCACGCGGGACATCGACCCCGAAGGATTCGACCCGCACGGCGACCTGCTCGGTCATGTCACCGGGCTGCGGGTCACGAGCCTGGTGGGCATGGTCGATCCGCCGAGGGACACCTCGAAGG
Organism: Kutzneria sp. CA-103260; assembly: GCF_018263855.1. Lineage (GTDB taxonomy): Bacteria > Actinomycetota > Actinomycetes > Mycobacteriales > Pseudonocardiaceae > Kutzneria. The sequence continues at coordinate 2,124,491 of NZ_CP073318.1, forward strand.
CGGCGGTCGCCAGCGCGCAGCAGGCGCACATCCGCGTCCGCATGGTGACCGGGGACGACGTCATCACCGGCGCCGCGATCGCCGAGCAGCTCGGCATCACCGGCGACGCCATGCTCGGCGCCGACTTCGCCGCCCTGCCCGAGGCCGAGCGGCTGGCTCGCATCGACGGGATCGGTGTGCTGGGCCGGGTCGCCCCCGAGGACAAGGTGTTGCTGGCCGAGACGCTGAAGAAGAAGGGCGATGTGGTCGCGATGACCGGCGACGGCGTCAACGACGCCCCGGCCATCAAGGCCGCCGACATCGGCATCGCGATGGGCAGCGGCACCGAGGTGGCCAAGAACGCCGGCCGGATGGTGCTGTCCGACGACAACTTCGCCACCATCGTGTTCGCGGTCGAGCAGGGTCGCAAGATCTACGACAACCTCACCAAGTACATCCGGTTCGTTCTCGTCCTGCTGGTCGTGTTCGTGCTGACCTTTCTCGGGGCGGCGCTGTTCGACATCGCGGCCGGGGAACCGTTCCACCCCGGGCAGGTGTTGTGGATCCACTTCGTCGTCAACGCGGCCTTCGGTTTCGCGCTCGGGTTCGACCGGGAGAGCCCCGGCCTCATGGCCCGCGCCCCGCGTGCCCGTGGCGCCTCGGTCGTGAGCAACGCGGTGATGGTGACGGTCGGCGCGGCCGGCCTGGTGATCAGTGCGATGCTGCTCGCGGTCCTGTACCTGGGCGAGTCCCGCTTCGGCGATCCACGTGTCGCCAACACGATCGCGTTCACCACGTTCGCGCTGTGCCTCATCGTGGCCGCCCTCGAATGCCGCAGCGAGACCGCGTCCGTGCTGACGACGGACACGTTCGACAGCAAGCAGCTGAACTGGGTGGTGCTCGGCGAGTTCGTCCTCGCGGTGCTGGTGACGCAGATGGACGGGTTCCAGCGACTGCTCGGCACCACCGAGCTGAACGTGCTGCAGTTCGGCTGGGCGATGGTGCCGCCGGTGGTGCTGCTGGCGGTGTGGGAACTGGGCAAACTGGCGGCCCGCGAATGGTCCCGTCGAACGTGACGCGAGGGCTGTGACGCGGAGACCGACGCCACGCCGGGGACCGTATCACCCCGGGCGGATGAGGAGCTTGCCGTTGCGGGCGTGCCACAGTGACGGCCATGCCGGGTGGTGATCGAGGAGCGCTGAGGTTGGGAACGGCGACTCGGCGCCAGGTCGGGCGGGGGACCCGGGCCGGGGTGCGAGCGGCGTGCCGCACGCAGCGACGAATGCGGCTTCGGCGGGTGACGACTCCGACCGCAGCCGGCCGGAGCGAGGCCGATTCGGCGGCCGCACCGCGTGCCGGCGCGGTGATGCCACGCGGTCTGGTGATCCTCCTGGGCGCCGCCGCGCTGGTCGTCGCGGTGGCCGGCATCAGGGCGGCGGCGTGGCTGATCGCGCCGACGTTTCTGGCGCTCGTCATCGTGATCGTGATCAGCCCGGTGCACCAGTGGTTGCGGCGGCACCGGGTCCCCGGTTGGGCCGCGACGCTGGCGCTCGTCCTGCTGGTCTACGGCGTGCTCATCGCGTTCAGCGTGGTGATGATCGTCTCCGTCGCGAAGCTGGCCACGCTGCTGCCCCAGTACACCGATCGGTTGCAGGCGCTCGTCGCCGAGGCCACTGACGCGCTGGGCCGGTTCGGGGTCGGCTCGGCGGAGCTCCGCCATGTCGCCGGTGGGCTGGACGCCGGCAAGCTGCTGTCCCTGGTCGGCGCCTTACTGGCCGACCTGACCGGGGTGACGACAAACGTCGTGTTCCTGCTCGCGCTCCTGCTGTTCCTCAGTATGGAGGCCACCGGCATCGACGCGAGGCTGCTGGAGATCGCCGCGGCGCGCCCCCAGGTCACCGTCGCGATGAAGGGCTTCACCCGCAGAACCCGGCGGTACCTGGTCGTCACCACGATCTTCGGACTGATCGTGGCCGCGTTGGACACGATCGCGCTGGCGTGGCTGGGCATTCCGCTGGTGGTGCTGTGGGGCCTGCTGTCGTTCGTGACCAACTATATTCCGAACGTCGGGTTCGCCCTGGGGCTGCTCCCGCCCGCGGTGCTCGCCCTGCTCACCGGCGGCTGGCGACTCACGCTGATCGTCATCCTGGTCTACACGGCGGTCAATTTCGTCGCGCAGTCGTTGATCCAGCCGCGCTATGTGGGCGACGCCGTCGGGCTTTCCGCCGCGACCGTGTTCATGGCGATGGTGTTCTGGGCCTGGGTGCTCGGCCCGTTGGGCCTGCTGCTGGCGATACCGGCGACGTTGCTGCTCATGGTCGTGCTGGTCGACATCGATCCGCAGGCCGGCTGGGTCGCCGCGCTGCTTCGGGCGCCGCCACGGGCCGAGCACCACCGGTTGCGCTCGTTCGTCCCGTCGCGGACGGCCGGCGCGGGGCGGGGGAGGAAGGCGACCGGACAGCATCGGCGCCGCAGTGGTCAGCGCCACGGCTGAGGGCGCTGACCACCGCGGCCCGGTCGTGCGCTCAGATGCCGACGTACTGGCTCAGCCAGGCGCGACTGGCGTCGCGGTACAGCGAGGCGTTGGCGGCGAGTGCGACCGAGTGTCCGGACCCGGGCAACACGTAGGTCGTCAGGTGGGCGGCGGGAGCGAAGTACGGGGCCTCCTCGTCCTGCAACGTGCCGGCGTAGGCGCAGTCGCGAAACAGCCCGCAGAAGCCGGTGTCGTTGGTGCCGTCGACGAGGAACACCGGCGCGGTGATGTTCAGCGAGATCGGGCTCGCCAGCCCCACCCCGACAATGTCGAGCAGGCTGCTCGCGGAGACCTGGTCCTTGGCGTACGTCTCGTCGGCGGCGACCGCGAGCGGGTCGAGATCGCCGGCGGAGTAGTACATCGTGCCGCGGCTTCCGGGAACGGTGGTGAGGTAGCCGGGATCGCCGCCGCGCGGGGCCAGCTGCGGGTCCAGCGTCACCGGATGCAGGCCGAGGGCGACGTCGTCGATCACGACGGGGGCGTTGGGCAGGTGGGTCATGCCGGTCAGCAGCACGCCGTCCACGTCGTGGTAGTTGGCCGCCTCGATGATCGAGATGGCCGAGCCGGCGGAGTGGCCGACGAGCACGACCTTGCCGAAGGCGATGCCGCCGACGGCGCCGGCGCGCAGGTCGCCCACGACCACGTGCACGGCAGCGGCCTGCATGGCGCCGGTGATCACGGCGCTCAACGGCCGGGTGCTCTGCCCGACGCCGATCTCGTCGACGGCGAAGGTGGCCAGCCCGTTGGCGGCCATGTCCTGTTGGTACGAATAGGTGCCGGGTTGGTAGGGCAGGTCCCAGTACATCCTGTTGTAGGTGGCGCCGTGCAGCAGCAGCTGCACCGTGCCGGAGACAGTGCCCGCCGGCAGGCACAACTGCCCGTGCATGGTCAGCGGTAACAGCGGGTTGGTGGACACTGGCAGGTTGTATTCGGAACAGTGGGCGGGGTCGGCGGATGCGGTGGGCGCGACGGCGAGCAGCGAGCAGCCGGCGACGAGGGATGCCGCGAGAGCGGCCAAGGGTCTCAGTCTCATGGGGAAAGTGCCTCCAGGCGGCGGGAAGCGTTGGCGGCCTGGGACGCTATCCCCGCTCGGCCCCGGCGACACCGGCTCGACACGATCGTGTGAAATTCGGCGTGATGAGGTAACCGTCCGGGCGGCTGATTTCTCTGCGCTGAAAGGGTATTCGGTGCCGACGAACGGGTGGTGTTGATCACTGTCGACATCGGCGTCCGGTACGGTCGCTCACCTCGGAGAGGTGATTTTGTGGGTGAGAAGGCGTCAAGACCCGTACCCTGGGTGGTCGATCTGAGCAGACCGAGTCCGTCCAGGGTGTACGACTATCTCATCGGCGGCGCCTGCAACTTCGCCGTGGACCGCGAGTGGGCCGAGCGGGCCATCGAACGGATGCCCTGGCTGCGGGCTGCCGCGCGGTCCAACCGGGCGTTCCTGCGGCGGGCGGTGATCACCTGCGCCGAGGCGGGCGTGCGCCAGTATCTTGATCTCGGCTCGGGCATCCCGACCGGCGAGAGTGTGCACCAGATGGCCCGGCGGGTGCTGCCCGACAGCCGCGTGGTCTACGTCGACAACGAGGAAGTCGCGGTCGCGCACAGCATGCTGACCCTCGGCGGGGAGACGGGCGTGGGCATCGTGGAGGCCGACATGCGACACGTCACCGCCGTGCTCAGGAACCCGGTCACCCGTCGGCTGCTGAACTTCGAGGAACCGATCGGCCTGCTGATGACCGCGTCGCTGTACTACCTGCCGGACGCCGACGAGGCAGCGGCCATGGCGGCCCGGTACAAGTCCCTGCTCGCCCCCGGCAGTCACGTCGTGCTCTCGCACACCACGCTCGACCAGCGCCAGCGGGACATGCTGGAGCTCGGTGCGGTGCTCGAGATGACCAAATCGCTGACCAGCTCCGCGACCCCCCGGTCCCGGGAGTGGATCGCGGCGGTGCTGGACGGCCTGGAAATGCTCGACCCCGGGCTGGTCTACCCGTCGTGCTGGCGTCCGGATTCGGCGCGCCCGGTGGACGACACCCCTTGGCACGACTCGATGTTGGCAGCGGTGGCGCGGAAAGCGTGACGGGCCCTTCGGCGGGCATGCTGCGTCCTCGGCTGCGCGTGACCTGGATGGCCGAGCGCCATGGCGAACGGGCTACCCGTGTTGATCAGTCGGTCAGACGATCGACATCGGACAGTCCCGGACAGTTCACTCACGACTGACCTTGACGGCACCTGCCTGAGGAGAGCGTGCAATGTGGTTGCGTCGTGTGTTGACTACGGTGACTGTCGCCGGCCTGGCGTTGGTGAGCGGCCCGGTCGCAGCTCAAGCTGTTTCCCGGTCGACCCCGCCGACCGAGTGCTCGGCGGCGTTCTTCGACAATGACCGGCGACTGGGCCCGCTCGATCTGCCGACGGCGGGCCCGCTCGGACGCGTGGTTCGTGGCTACAAGCGCACCGGCGACCTTTCCATTCGGCAGTTCCTGGCCAGGTTCTGGGACCCGGAAGCCAAAGCCGGCGCGGGTGGCTGGCGGTACCCGCCTGGCGACGGTTACGTCATCGGACCGGACGGTCGCCCCGAGGTGTCGCAGCGGCGACTCGCGCCAGGCGTGAACATCGACCGCTTCGGCGACGAGGGTGGATCGTTCCTCGCTCCCGAGGGACTGTCCTACACCGATCGCTCAATCCCGCCGCAGAACCTCGTCGGCACCCCGCCGGCGCGATGCGACTACCACGACTACCGCGTGGTGCGGCCGTTCATCGTCGACTCCGGGCCGGTCGCGCCGTGGTTCCGACAAGCAGGCGGCGGCACTCAGTACCAGTTGGACTCCCGCTGGGTGTCAGGCGCACCGGCCAAGCTCACTGTGACGTGGTTGCTGGAGAAGGGATATCTCGAGCGTGTCAGGTAGTGGACAGTCCGAACACACGGCGCGCGTTGCCTTCGAGGAACTGGTCTAGGCTCTGCTGATCCAGCCCCAGCGCAGCCAGGTCACGCAGCGCCCGCGAGGCGGTGAGCATCGGGTAGTTGGTGCCGAACAGCACCTTCTCCCGTCCGTCACCGCGGAGATAGCGGACCAGCTCGGGCGGATAGCGCTTGACGGTGTAGGCGCTGGTGTCGATGTGCACGCCGACATGCTTACGCGCCACCGATATCATCTCTTCGGTCCACGGATACCCGATGTGCCCGGCCACTATGGTCAGACCGGGGAAGTCCAGCGCGACGTCGTCAAGATACGGGATCGGCCGCCCGGTCTCAGAAGTGCGCAGCGGCCCGGTGTGCCCGACCTGGGTGCAGAACGGCACGCCGAGCTCAACGCATTCGGCGTACAGCGGATAGTAGCGGCGGTCGTTCGGCGGCAACCCCCACAACCACGGCACTATCCGTAGCCCGACGAAGCCGAGCTCGTGCACGGCACGGCGCAGCTCACGCACGGCGTGCTGGGGACGCATCAGGTCGACCGTGGCCAGCCCGCGCAATCGGCCCGGCGCCTCGGCGACGAAACCGGCGACTTCGTCGTTGCTGATCAGTGCGCCCTGTGGGCCGTGCCAGGCGCTGATCAAGCCGATGTCGACGCCGGCCTCGTCCATGGCGGCGACCGTCGCGCCGATCGGAATCGACTCGGGCAGCCGGTCGCCGGTCCACCGCAGAATCGAGGCGAACATGCTGTCCCGCAGGAAACGCGGTGTCGGGTGCTGCATCCACACGTCGATGACAGGCATGCCATCGAGTATCCGCGCCCTGACCAGTCGGCATCCGGCAGATAGATGACGCGAGCCCGGTCTACCGCCCGCGCGCGGAGACGGTCACCGCACCGACAGCGTGCGACACGCCTCGACGAAGGCCACCAGCTCCGTGACCTTGTCGGATTTCGCGTCCACCGCGCGGTTGATCACCTTGATCAGGTACTCGTATGCCTCGGTGTGGTCGTACCTGGCGACGTCGGCGATGCGCAGCGCCCACCGCCAGTAGCCTCGGATCGTGTCCGCGAGCGGCATCCGGAACTCGGCGATCACGTCCCTGATCGGGTCGGCCATCGCGTCGCCGTAGCGCTGCAGGTACTTCTGCACGACGTCGGCGAAGAACGAGAAGTGCCTGGCCTCGTCCCGGCTCAGCCGGGTCAGGATGTCCCGCAGCAGCGGGTCGCCGACCGCCTGGCGCAGGTGTTGGTAGTAGATCTGGGTGGCCTTCTCCTGCACCAGTGGATAGGTGAAGAACTGCACCGCGTGCTCGTAGGGCAGGTCGAACAGTTTCTGCCCCTCCACGGCGAGCGCGGTGCGCAGCTGCTGCGGCTGCGCCATGCCGGACGCGATCTGGTACTGCTCCAACACGCGGGCGTGGGTGTCCTCCTCCTGGGCCCACCGCACCGAGAAGTGGTACAGCTCGCGGTTGTGCGCGAAGGTGGGCAGGTCGACGCTGCCGTCGACCGGGAAGTACCGGTCGTACATGGCGAAATAGCCGGGCAGGTGGTCCTCGATGATCGTCACGAACTCGACGGCCGAGCGCTCGCCCACGGTGAGCCGATCGGCGTCGGCTGTGCTCCAGTCGAAGCTGAACTCGACGTCCCAACGCTGCTGCGGCGGCGTGGTGCGCATGAACGCGCGTACCGCCGAGTCCACGTCGTCCGTCGTGATGAGCTTTCCGCCGATCACGGTCACCTTCTTCCTAGCGCCCGCGCCGGCACACCAGCGCGTAGTGTTTGGTGGTGAAACCCCAGCCCGCGTTGGCCGTCTCCAGGTAGCGGGTCAGCTTGGCCGCCAACCCGTCCTCAAGGGCGTCCAGCTCCGCCGCGTTACGCGCCACGTTGGCCAGCCAGTCCTCGATGGTGCGGTGGTAGTGCGGGGTGAGGTCGTCGACGGCGGTGATCGCGAAGCCGGCGTCCTCCGCTCCACGGACCAGTTCCGACAGTGGCCGCATGTCGCCCCACCCGAAGATGGAGTCGCGGACGAACACGGAGTTGGCGCGCTCGGCGAACTCGGCCCGCCGCGCCGCGTTGCGGTAGCAGCTCTCCGACACGTAGAGCATGCCGCCCGGCCGCAGTGCCCGCCAGCACTTGGCGAACACCGCGTCGAGGTTGGGCATGTGCACGATCGAGCCGAGCATCGTGATCGCGTCGACGCCGCGCGGCTGCGGCTCGTACTCCTCGAAGTGGCCGGTGTGCACCGACACCCGGTCGGTGAGGCCGAGTTCGGTCGCCCGCCGCTCGATGTGCTCCCGCTGGTGCGGTGCCGGGCTGATGCCCTGCGTCCGCACGCCGTAGTTGGCCGCCATGAACAGGATCAGCGCACCCCAACCACTGCCGATGTCCAGCAGCGACTGCCCCGGCCGCAGACCCAACCGGTCGGCGACGTAGTGCAGCTTGTGCTGTTGCGCGGCCTCCAGGGTGTCGCCGGCGGACCGGTACAGGCCCGAGCTGTACTTCCTTGTCGGGTCGAGGTAGAGCTCGAAGACCCGCGGGTCCAGGTCGTAGTGCTGGTTGGTGTCGGCCACCTTCACCGGGCGCCGACCTTGTCGCGCACCGCGGCGCTGACGCACTTGGCGACGTCCCTGATCGTCTTGACCCCGAAGACGTCCTCGTCCTCCAACTCGATGTCGTAGGTGCGCTCGATGGCCGCCACCACCCGCAGCACCTTCACCGAGTCGACGCCGTCCATCGCGGTCAGATCGGCGTCCGGCCCCGCCTTCGCCGCGTCCTCGCCGACCTGCTCGACCACCATCGCCGTCACGGTCGCCACGATGTCGTCGAAATCAGCAGTCGTGTCCATCTCGAATCTCCTGTCAGTACTCGGAACTGGCCAGCGCGAGCGCGCCGGCGACCAGTTGTGCCTCGGCGTCGGTCATGGTGATGCGCTCCCGGGCCTGCTCGGCGGTCACCGGCTGGTACTGCCCGGCCGCGGTGACGGCCAGTGTGCCGTCGGCGCCGTGCACCTCGGCCCATGCCCGGTACGGCCCCTCGTCACCGGCCCGCACGTGGGTGCCGGCCACGCACCGGTAGTCCTGCCCGACGGCGAGCGAGGAGACGAACCGGGTGCGGAGGGTGGTGGTGAGCACGATGACGCCTGTCCGCAGCACCAGCAGTTTGCCCATGATCTCGTCGCAGACCGTGGTGATGACACCGCCGTGCACCATGCCGGGATAGGACTCGAAGGACCGGTCGAACCGGAGCCGGCACGCGATGCCGTCCTCGGCCCGCTCGAACCGCAGCCGCAACCCGTGCTCGTTGCGGGGAGAACAGCCGAAACAGCGGTAGTCCGACAGCACGTTCCACGGGACCTCGATCGGCCCGCCGGTCACGCGATGGCCTCGGCCAGCGCCCGGCGCACCCGGCCGTTGCTGGACAGGTCCACGTCCACGATGCCACCGAACACCTTGCGGATCTTGTCCTGCAGCTCCTCGAGCTCACCGGCGTCGGCGATCTGCTCCAGGAACAGCTCGAAGCCGGTGTCGATGGTCTCGTGGTCGGCCAGCTCGGTCAGGTTGCTCTTGAACATGCTGACCGGGTGCTTGATCCGGCCGTCGGAGGTGTAGACGTACAGCGTCTCCAGCACCGACGCCGTCTCCTCCGGATGCGCCGCCAGTCGCTGCTTGACGAAGTGGATGAACTCCCTGGCGTGGCCGGCCTCGTCGAGGCTGGCGTTGGTCAGGATCTGCCGCAGGACGGGTTCCTCGACGGCCGCGGCGACCCTGCGGTACACGTGGTTGACGGTCAGCTCGGAGATGACGTTGGTGGCCAGCGTCGCCGATGGCGTGGTGCCCGGCGCGTAGGGCTCACGCATGGCCTGCACCGTGGCGTCGGGCACGTGCTCGCCGACGGCGGCCAGCCAGCTCTTGAACGCGTAGTGGTGCTGCACCTCCTGGTAGCCCCACACCACCGCGAAGGTGGAGAAGTCGTAGTCGTCGACGAACTCGTTGAGGAAGCCGTGCACCGCCGCGATGACGTTGGACTCGCCCATCACGCCGCTCTTGGCCATCGTGACGTACTCGGGCCGGACGAGATCGGTGCGCACGGCGTCGAAGTCGATGTCCCTGAGCTGCCAGTGATTGCGCTCGTACTGCTTGAAAACCTCAAAGGTATGCACAGTTCTCCCGGCGTCAGGTGAACGCGGTCCGCGACGCGATCCGCTGGAGTTTTCCGCTGCTGGTACGTGGAATGGCGTGCGGGCCGACCAGCACGACCCGCAGCTGGTCGAGGCCGGTGACGGCCTTGACCAGCTCGCGCAGCCGGCCGGCCAGCTTGTCCCGCTCCACCTCGGAGTCCACTGTGGACTCCGCGACGAGCACGATGGTCCCGTCACCGTCGCCATCGCTGACGAAGGCGACACAACGTCTGCGGTGCACGCCGGGATCGGCACGTGCCGCGGCTTCGATGTCCTCGGGATAGAAGTTGCCGCCCCGGACGATCAGCATCTCCTTGCTGCGACCGGTCACGTGCAGTTGCCCGCCGGCGAAGTAGCCCAGGTCCCCGGTGCGCAGCCAGCCGTCGGCCGAGAAGGGTTGCGCGGTCGCGCCGAGATAGCCCGTGGTCACCGAGAGCCCGCGCACCTGCACCTCGCCGAGGTTCCGCTCGCCGAGTGGTCGGCAGTTCTCCGGATCGGCGATGCGCACGTCGAGTCCCCGCACCGGGCCACCGAGCGCGACCACGCCGCGCGCGCCAGGGGCGCCGGCGGCGACCGGCACGGCCCGCCGTTCGTCCGCCAGCGCCGCCCTGTCGACCCAGTCGACGACCGGCCGCGTGCCCAACTCAGGGAACGTCACGGCCAGCGTCGCCTCAGCCAGCCCGTACACCGAGAGCATCGCCTCCGGCCGGAACCCGGCGGGCCCGAAGTGCTCGGTGAAGGCCGCGACGGAGTCGGGCGCGATCGGCTCGGCGCCGTTGAGCGCCACCCGCAGCCGGCTCAGGTCGTAGTCGGGGACCTCGTCGGCCGGTACCGCCCGGCGCAGGTAGTCGTAGCCGAAGTTGGGCAGCGCCCAAGCGGTGTACCCGCCGTCGCAGATCGCGCGCAGCCAGCGGGCCGGGTCCTTCACGAACGCCGACGGCGCCCACACGCTCATCGACACCCCGGTCAGCAGCGCGGTGAGCGTGCCGAACAGGCCCATGTCGTGGAACAGCGGCAGCCATATCGCCGGCTTGTCGCCCGGCCGGCCGAGGTCGATGCCGGTTCTGATGGCGTCGACGCCGGCGAGCACGTTCGCGTGGGTGAGCCGGACGCCCTTGGGGCTGGCGGTGCTGCCCGAGGTGAACTGCACGATCAGGTCGTCCTGGTCGGCGATGTCGACGCCGTCCACGCCGGCCGCGGCCGGCAGGTCGTCGACCACGATCACCCGGGCGTCGCCGACCGCGTCGCCGACCAGCCGGCGCAGCCTGTCCACCTTGCGGGAGACCAGCACCACTCGGGCGTCCGCGACCGCGAGCACGCCGCTGACCTTGGCGACGTAGCCGTCACGCCCGGTCGTGGGCAACGGCAGCGGGCACGCGGTCGCGCCGAGCCGGCTCAGCGCGAACAGGCAGCGGAAGAACGCGGATTCGTTGGCGCACAGCACACCGACCCGGTCACCCGGCCGGATCCCGTTGCGGGCCAAGGCTCCTGCCATCGCCCGCGACTGCTCACAGAGCTGGTCGACGCGCAGTCGCTCATGCTCGCTGACGAAGGTCAGGGCCGCGGCCGGCGCGGCCGCCGCGGTGCGCTCCAGCGCGGCGTGCAGGCTCATCCCGCCAACCCGTCGATGGTCGCCAGCACGCGAGGCCGCCATTGGCCGAGCGTGTCCGGCAGCAGGTCCGAGGTCAGGATGCGCGTGCGCAACGCGGCCGGCGCTTCATCAGCGGTCCGAGCGAGGCTCAGAAAGCGATGTGGTAGGTAAAGCATGGTGAAGATGTCAGTCCTGAGCAGCTTGCAAATATTTTTCTTGTCGACCTCCTTGTCGACCTCATAGTCCAACTTGAGCAAGTCTCCGCCATTTCCGTCGGGTTCTTCACATGGGTATCCGGCAGCCTGTCGTGGCCGTCCGAAAAGGGGACCTCCCCACGTCCACCAATAGGATTGGCCAAAGACAGGTTCTTCACAAGAGGCCACCGAAATGGCCCCCGCTCGGCAGGCGCTTCGACTGTTCGAGGCCGCGTTCGCCTGCTGGCGTACGCCGCCCGCGAGGTGCACGCGATCTATTTCGACGAGCACTGATCCACGCGGGCGGCCGCCTGACCGCCCTGTTCCTGTCCCGCCGCACCGTGCCAGTGACGCCTATCCGCCATGCATAGCGTGGCCACGGCCGGACATGCGGGCGGATGCTGGAACTCGACCATGTCGTGGTTCGCCGAAAGAACGGGCTTCGCGGGGTTCGGGAACGGAGGCCTTGATGAAGGTCATCGTGGACCTCACTCGGTGCCAGGGATACGCGCAGTGCGCGTTCGCCGCACCAGAGGTGTTCGTCATGCGGGGTGACGAGGCGTTGCTGTACGACTCGGATCCGGACCAGGGACAGCAGGAGAAGATCGAGCGGGCTGTCGCGGCCTGCCCGGTTCAAGCCATCGTCATTGACGCGGAGGACGGACAGCGCTGGCAGCCGCACCCGCCGCGTGAGGCGGCGGCGGTCGGGACCTTGGGCGGCCCTGAGGAAGCGGCTGAGCGCACTGGGCGCGTTGTCATCGTCGGGGCGTCACTGGCCGGCCTGCGGGCCGCCTCGGTGCTGCGTCGGGACGGCTTCACCGGCTCGCTGACCATGATCGGGGACGAACCCCACGTCCCTTACGACCGGCCGCCGCTGTCCAAGCAGGTCCTGATCGGCCAGGCTTCGGCACGGGGGACCGTGCTGCCCCGTCGTGGCGAGTTCGACGTGCAGTGGCGATTGGGAGTCGCGGCCGCGGGTCTCGACCTGGCCGGCAAGCGAGTCATTTTGGCCGACGGCCAGCGCGTGGGATTCGACCGGTTGCTCATCGCGACCGGGGTGCGGGCCCGCCCGTGGCCGAAGGGGACAGAGGCCCGGCTCGACGGGGTGTACACGATCCGCACCCCGGAGGACGCGGATGGACTGCGGCAGCGTCTGTCCGCCGGCCCCGGCCGGGTGCTGGTCATCGGCGCCGGGTTCACCGGCTCCGAGGTGGCGTCCGCCTGCCGCGAGTTGGGCGTGCCGGTCACCGTGATCGATCGGGGACCCGCCCCGCTGGCGGGGGCCCTGGGCGCGGTGATCGGCCGTGTCGCGGCGCAGATGCACCGCGACCACGGGGTCGACCTGCGCTGCGGCGTTCAGGTCGAGGCGCTGGAGGGCGACCGGGACGGCCGGCTGCGGCGAGCCCGACTGTCCGACGGCAGCACCGTGGAGGTCGACGTGGCGGTGGCCGCGCTGGGCAGCGTCCGCAACGTCGAGTGGCTGGAGGGCTCGGGGCTGGCGGCCGGGCCTTGGGGGGTGGCGTGCGATGCCGGCTGTCGCGCCGTGGATGTCAACGGCGTCGTGACCGACGACGTGTTCGTCGCCGGTGACGTGGCGCGCTTCCCCCATCCCGTCTACGGGTTCCAGTACCTCGCCCTCGAGCACTGGGGCAACGCCGTCGCCCAGGCGGAGATCGCCGCCCACAACATGATCAGCCCTCAGAGCCGACGCTGGCCGCACCTGAGGCTGCCCGAGTTCTGGTCCACCCAGTTCGACGCCGAGATCAAGTCGGTCGGCGTCCCGACCTACGCCGACCACGTCCTCATCGCCCAGGGATCGGTGGCCCAACGCCGCTTCGTCGCCGTCTACGGCTACCGCGGGCGCGTCACCGCCGCGGTCGCCTTCAACCAGTCGAAGTGGTTGGAGTTCTACGCCGGACTGATCAACCAGGCGGCGCCGTTCCCGCCCACTGTCCGCACCGTCGACCAGCCCGCCGGCGGTCACCCGGTCCCGGCCGAGGTGCCGGAGATGCCCACCTATCAGGCCACCGTCGTGGTCACCGGCCACACCCCCAGCCAGCGGCGGGCCGCCCTGGTCCGCAGACCCTACCTGTGACACCCATCCATGCCGGAGATGCCCACCATGACCGGAAGCAGCGTCTGGCAGCAGGTCCTCGACCACTCCAACCGCGCCGACCCGTACCCGCTCTACACCGAGCTACGCCAGACACCGGTGCGGCGGGTCGAGGACGGCAGCTACGTGGTGAGCACCTACCAGGAGATCGTGGCCCTGCTGCACGACCCGCGCGTGAGCTCGGATCTACGCAACATTCCCGAGGTGGGCGCCGACGGCTCCGTGCCCGGGGAGGGTCTTCCCGGGCTGCCACCGAGTTTCATCCGGATCGACCCACCCGAGCACGACCGAACCCGGCGCCTGCTGACGTGGAATTTCGGGCCGCCGCACCGTCCCGGTCGCATCGACGACATGCTCCCCGACATGCGCGAGATCGTCACGGGCCTGATCGACGACTTCGCGGACCGGACTCGCGTGGACATCGTCGACGAGTTCGCCTATCCGTTCCCGGTCACGGTGATCTGCCGGTTGCTGGACGTGCCTCGCGAGGACGAGGCGCGTTTCCAGGCGTTGTCCGACGCGCTCGTCAAGTCCGTCGACCCGACCACCGGAGGAATCGCGGAGCGATACCGTCAACGGGTCAAGGCCAACGCCGACCTGGGGCAGTACTTCACCGCCCTGCTTGATGCCCGCGCCGGCCGGCCCGCCGGTGACGACCTGCTCTCCGGACTGCTGCGCGGTGGCGGCGAGGAAGAGCCGATCACGCGAGAACAGGTGCTGAGCAACGCGGCGCTACTGCTCGTCGCGGGCCACGAAACGACGGTCAACCTCATCGCCAACGGCATGCTCACCCTGCTGCGGCACCCAGCGGTGCTCGACCGGCTCCGTCGCGGCGACGAACCCGATCTGGCCGCCCGGGTGGTCGAGGAACTCCTGCGTTACGAACCACCGGTGCATTTCCTGGCCGAAAGCCGCAACACCCTCGACGACATCGACATCGCCGGCACCACCATCCCCGCGGGGTCGCGAGTGACGCTCGTGCTCGCCGCCGGCAGCCGCGACCCCGCCGTGGTCTCCGACCCGGACCGTTTCGACCCGGATCGCGCGCACAACGAACACCTGGGCTTCGGCGGCGGCATCCACTACTGCTTCGGCGCACCGTTGGCCCGTCCCGAGACGCGAATCGCCCTCACCGAACTCGCACACCGGCTGCGCAATCCCCGACTCGTCGCCGATCCGCCTCCGTACCGGGCGAATCCGAGCCTGCGTGGTCCTCGCCACCTCCTCGTCGACATCGACGGCGTCAGACGGTGAGGACGAGCTTGCCCTGGAGGTGACCGCCGTCGAGCATTCGGTGCGCGTCGGCGACGCGCTCGAACGGGAACGTCTCCTGCACGTGGACCCGGAGCCTGCCCTGCTCGACGAGTTCGACGAGACCTCGCAGCGCGACCGGATCGGGGTCGACCGCGATGCCGCTGAAGCGCATGCCGGCCGCCTCGAACTTGGCGGCGAGCTCGGAATCCTCCTCGGCGACCGCCGTCACCAGGTGACCGCCTGAGCGGAGCACTGCGAGCGACCGCTCGACGGTGTCGCCGCCGAGCGTGTCGAGCACGACGTCGACGTCACTGACCACCTCGGTGAAGTCGACCGCCGTGTAGTCGATCACCTCGTCGGCGCCGAAGCCCTCGACGAACTCCCGCTTGCTCCCGCTGGCGGTCGCGATCACGTGCGCGCCGAGGGCTTTCGCGATCTGGATCGCGACGTGGCCGACCCCGCCGCCACCGCCGTGGACCAGGACGCGGTCGCCCGCGGTCACGCCGGCGAGGTCGACGAGGCCCTGCCACGCCGTCAGCCCGACGACCGGCAACGCCGAAGCCTCGACGTGCGAGAGCGACGCCGGCTTGCGGGCCAGGTGCAATGCCGGAGCAGACACGACTTCGGCATACGCGTTGGCCGCCCGCGGGAACAGCGACATCCCGAACACTTCGTCGCCGGGCCTGAATCGCCATGTCTGCGCGTCTTCGACCACACCGCTGACGTCCCAGCCGAGGATGAACGGCGGCTGGCCGATCAGCGGGAACTCGCCGGCGCGCAGGCGCGCCTCCAGCGGGTTCAGCCCGATCGCCTTGACCCGGACGAGGACCTCGGTCGGCAGCGGCCGGGGCGCGGGCGCGTCCACGATGGTGAGCACCTCGGGACCGCCGAGCTTCTGTTGGGTGATGACTCGCATGACTCTCCTGGCTCTGGGTGGGAGAACCCCAGAGTAGGTTTCCGACAGGAACCGCCAGGTACCCTTCGATGTCATGAGCGAGTTCGGTCCCGGTGGTTCCTTTCTCGCCGACTGCCCGGCGCGGCTGGCGGTCGAGCTGATCGCCGACAAGTGGACCGTGGTCGTGCTCGCCGGCCTCAGCAAAGGCCCGGTGCGCCATGGCGAGCTGATCGAGTTGATCGGCGGCGGCATCTCTCGCAAGGTGCTCACCCAGACGCTGCGACGACTCGAGTCGCACGGACTCGTCCGCCGCCAGGCCTACGCCGAGGCGCCGCCCCGCGTCGAGTACGAGCTCACCCCGCTCGGGGCGACGCTGATCGATCCGATCCACACGCTGACCGAGTGGGCGAAGACGAACGGCGAAGCGGTCCTCGACGCGCTCGACGCCGATGCCGAGCCGGCCGCCCAGCACGGCTGAGTCACGGCGCGATCCGAGCGAGGTCCACTCTGGACTGGATGGACAGCTTGCGGTAGATCTGGCGCAGATGGAAACCCACGGTGTGCGGCGAGATGAACAGCTCGCTGGCCACCTGGCGGTTGGTCAGGCCCCTGGCCACCAGCCGCGCGACCTTCTCCTCGGTGCCGGTGAGGCTGCCCCAGCCGGCCTCGGACCGGGCCTCGTGGCTCCAGTGCCGTCGCCGGACGCCGAGCTGCCGGAGCTTGTGCCGGATCCGCGCCGAGTCCCATTCGGCGCCCAGCTCGTCGTAGCTCGCCAGCGCGCGGTTGAGCTCCTCGACTGCCTGCTCGCGGTCGGTGTCGCAGTGCAGCGAGCCGATGTCCTCGATGACCGACGCGGCCGCCCACGGGTCGCCGTACAGGTCCTCGATGCCGGCGAACGCCTGCACATCGCCGTCCAGCAGCGCCCGGCAGTGCCGGGCGGCCGCGGCCACCACGCCGTGATCGCGGTTGGCCGCGGCGATCTCCTCGGCGGTGGCCACCATGAGTTCGGCGGTGCGACGCTGGTCGGCCGCGAGTGCGGTGCGCACCGTCCACGCCGCCACCGACGGGTCCTCGAGCACGAACTGCGTGCGCAGAGCGGGGTCGGCCAGCACCTCGCCGATCTCGTCGATCGCAGCCCGCGGTCCGCGCCGGGCCAAGGCGACCAACCCGGCGAGCGTGCAGCGCACCGCCGACCACGGCCGAGCGCGCTCGGCCGGCGAGGCCTCGGCCAGCTTCTGGAGCCCGTCCGCGGCGGCGGCGAGATCGCCGCGGCGTAGGGCGATGATCACCAGCACCGCCCGCAACTGCGGCTCGTAGAGCGGCATCTCCGTCATGTCCGACGCGGCGAGGCCGGCCGTCGCGTCCGCTTCGGCCGCGGTGATGTCGCCCTTGGCGAGCAGGATCGTCGCGCGCAGGGCGAGCGGAACCGGGATGAGCACGTCCATCCGCTCGGCCTCGATCGCGCGGTAGGCGGCCTCGGCCACGGCGAGCGCCTCGTCGAGTCGGCGGATCCGGGTCAGCAGCCAGGCCTTCGTCCACAGTGGATCGAAATGCCACATCCGGTTGAGCTGTTCGCGAAGCCGTACCGCCTCCTCCACGGTCGCGAGCGCATCATCGATCCGGCCGTCGCACCAGCTGGCCATCGCCCGCACGTTCAACGCCGCGGCCCGGACGTCGTCGCAGTGTGCGCCGGGGACCGCCAGCACCCGGTCGGCGAGTCCGATCACGGCGGCCCGGTTGTTGTGGGACAACGCGTTCAACAGCAACAGGCTTGGCGGCAGATCGGCGCCGTCGACGGAACCCGTGCCGAAGATCTCCTGCGACACGTCCCACGTGGAGGAGTCGCCGCGGAGCATCAGCGCGGTGGCCAGCCAGATGCGCAGCGGGCGCATCGCCGACGGGTGGCCGTTCTCCGGCAGCAACGCTCGCGCGAGGTCGATGGCCCTGGTCAGCTCACCCAGCCGGACCAGCGCCGCGGTCGCCGTGATCGCCAGCGCGATGTGGTCCGGGCCGGCCGGCTCCGTGATCTCCATGCCACGGGTGGCCAGCGCCGCGGCGGCGTGCGGCGAGGCGGGGAGCAGCCGCTGGGCGGCCTCGCGGATGGTGGCGATGGCGTGCGCGTCGCCGGTCTCGGCACAGTGCACCAGGTGCACCGCGGCGGCCTCGGGCCGGTCCTCGCCGCGTCCGAGCAGCATCGTGGCGGCCTGCCGGTGCAACATCGACCGCAGTGGTTCGGGCACGGTGTCGAGCACCGCTTGCCACACCGGTTCGCGGTGGAAGGCGAACTCCCCGCCGCCGCAGCTGAGCAGCCTCGAGTCCAGCGCCTCCCGCAGCGGTCCCAGCAGTTGGGCGGGCGGCTCGTTCAGCATCTCGGCGAGGTCGGTCGGGGCGAAGCCGCGGCCGAGCACCGCGGCGACCTGCAACACGTCCTGGGCCCGTGACGAGAGCTCACTGAGGCGGCCGCGCACAACCTGGAGCAATGGCCGCGGCAGCTGCGCGCCGGGCTCGGCGACGACAGCGCAGGGGATGCCCGAGGTCAGCGGCCCCGAGACGAGCCGCGCGCCGCGGTCGTCGACGGTGATCAAGCCCTGCTCCCGGAGCCCGAGCGCCAGGTCGACGATGGCCTGCGGGGTGCCGCCGACGCTTTCGCAGATCATGACCAGGTCGTCGTCCGGAACCGCGCCGAGCAGGTCGCCGACGATGTCGACGACGGCATCGCCGGACAACGGCTCGAGCGGCCCGAGCCACTCGCTTCGGCAGGTCCGCGCCAGGTTCCGCAGCCACAGGCCGTTGGCCGACTCCGCGTGCTCGGCACGTAGCGCGAACAGCCAGAGCACCGGTGCGTCGTCCAGCCTGGATGTCAGCGCGCCGACGGCGCGCAGCATCGCCGGGTCGGTCCACTGCACGTCGTCCAGCACCACCAGCACCGGGCCGCGGCGCAGGTGCCCGTCGAGCCAGCTGATCTGGTCGTTGTCGTGGCGGCCGTGGCGAGGGCCGACCGTGGTGAGCGACTTCGGCGCGCCGTCGAGCACCGTGAAGCCGCTCTGCGCGGCCAACGACATCGCTTCGAGGAGCAGCCTGGTCTTGCCGGTGCCGGCGCCGGAGACCAGCAGCGCCAGGTGTCCCTGGTGCTGCTCGGTCGTCTCGCGCATCAGCCGCTTGATGCGGCGGATCGGCTCGTCATGGCCGCGCAGCGGCCACGCGGCCGAGGCCGGCGGTTCCGTGAGCTTCTCGAGAGCCCGTTGCACGAACTGCCCCCAGTCGTGGTGATTCATCTCTCGGTCACGTGGTGTTATTCAATTTTATTGGTGGATCGGGCGCGGCGTCCGCCCGATTATCGTCATAGCTGTTGTCGGTATGGCTCCACCACCTCGAAAAAACTACGGTACGCGTGATTGGTGGGTCAAGCTCGCGTCAACTGTCGACGGCGTGCGGGCATCGATCCTTGCACGGTCTTACACTCATCGGATTGCATTCCGCCGCCGTGGCCGATCGTGCCCGTTATCGGCCTTTTCGATCATCATCGGCGTTGGAATCGGCGCTGTGCGGCGCCTTCGTGGCCGCGAACTCCCCGTTGACCTGCGCCGCTCCGTTCATCCCGCATCGACGAATCGGAAAGTGTATACACATCGCACGTGAAAAACGGGCGCCGCGGTGGATGGCCGCCGCGCTCGGATTCGCGATTCCGGTGTTACGGCAATCGGCGCAGTCGATGATCATGTTGGCTTCGGTGATCCGCTGACGAGTTCGCCGTGCGCCGCTCGGAATGTCTATGCGTCACCGTGCATGCCCAATTGCCGACCTGTGTCGAGCCGGACCGGCCGATGTTCCCCGAAGGCGCGTGCCCGCAGCGTCTGCTGGATGCGGGGGCATCGGCTGGTCCACCGCGGACAGCGGACACGACCCTCGGCGGCACCGGGTCGCCACGGTGGGCCGAGTTCTGTCCGAACGGTGGTGTCACCTCGGACAGAACTCGGCCTGCTGTAACGGGATCTCTGGTTGTGCGATCGCCGCCGCCCGCGTCGCGAACACGGTGGGCGAGCTCGCCATACGGCGGGTTCGGCTACCAGGAAACCGGAAGTGAGCGAACGCCGTACACCACCATGTCGTGCTTGAACTGCACCTCGTCGAACGGAATCGCCAGTTTCAGCGTCGGGATCCGTCGGTACAGCGTGCCGCAGACGACCTGCAGCTCCATCCGGGCCAGCAACTGGCCGAGGCACTGGTGGGAGCCGTAGCCGAAAGCCACATGTTGGCGGCCTTTTCGCTGGAGGTCGAGCGTGTCCGGAGCCGGGAACACCGACTCGTCCCGGTTGCTGGCCCCGTCGGCGAGAATGACCCCTTCGCCCGCCTTCACCAACTGGCCCGCGAGTTCGACGTCCTCGGTGGCGACGCGCCGCCGTCCGACGTGCACGACGCTGAGGTAGCGCAACAGTTCGTCGACGGCGCCGGCGATCTCCTTCGGGTCGTCGGCGTCCCGCAGGGCGGCGAGCTGGTCCGGATGCCGCAGCAGGGCCAACGTGCCCAGCGCGATCATGTTCGCGGTCGACTCATGGCCGGCGACCAGCATCAGCAGGGCCATTTCGGCGATCTCCGCGCGGCTCAGGTTGCCCGGCCGCAGCTGTTCGGCCACCAGCCTGGAAATCATGTCGTCGCCAGGCTCGGTGTCCTTGGCGTCGACCAGCTTGAGCATGTACTCCTGCAGCGCCACATGCGCTTCGAGCGTTTCCTCCACGGTGCACGACTGGGAGAAGAGCTTCCTGCTGCAGTCCTGGAAGAAGTCGTGGCCGTCGTAGGGAACGCCGAGAAGTTCGCAGATCACCAGTGACGGCACCGGCAACGCGAACGCCGCCACCAGGTCGACCGGATTCGGTCCGGCGAGCAGGTCGTCGATCAGTCCGTCCACGATCTGCGCAACCCTGGGGCGCATGGCCTCGACGCTTTTCAGGGTGAAGTTCTTGCTCAGCATGCGGCGCTGCGCGCCGTGCTCCGGCTCGTCCATCATGATCAGCGACCGGAAATCGTGGATCCGCTCGGCGACGGCGGCGGACTCGGCGGGGTAGCCGTCCCGGCGCGCGTCGGCGCTGAACCTCTGGTCGGACAGCACGAATCGATGCGCCTCGTATCCGGTCACCACCCACGGCGTGCTGCCGTCCCAGATTCGGACCCGGCCGATCGGCCCCATTTCGCGCAGACCGGGTGGTGGGTCGAACGGACACTCGGTGGCCCGCTGCATCGGGTAGAAAGGAACAGTTTCCATTACCGCACTTCCTGGTCAGAACTCCGGCGTCTGCGGGTGGAGGATGACGGCTCTCGCGCCTCAGTGAGGTCAGATGCGACGGATTCGCGCAAGCCACGCCGCGAGGTCGATCGGGCCGTGTGCGGGCAGACCGGCGTTTGTCGCTGTCTCGGCTATCTGCTCGGTGACGTAACCCTGATAACGAGCCGGCTGTAGGTCTTCCAGTTCCCAGCCGTCGTCGAAGGATTCGCGGATCACCGCATCGCTGATCTGTGAACTGAGGCCCGGCTCGGCGTCCGAGTGTGCGAGAATATGGACCAGGCCGCCCGGGTTGCAGATCGAGTGCAGCACCTTCGCATACGCTTTGGGTGTCCCCATGTCTCGGCCATACGCGCCGAAGCCGTGGAACAGCGCGCAGTCGACGATCGTGTCGAAGGCCGGTGTGAGCGCGGAGTGATCGCCGGGGTGGAGCATGTTGGCCACCTCGAACCGGGCGTTGGGCACCCCCTTCTCGGCGGCTGTGCGGCGAGCGTACGCCACGGCGCTGGGGGAGAGGTCGACACCGATCGCGTCGTAGCCGAGCTTGGTGAACAGAATGGTGTGTTCCCCCGAGCCGCAGCCCGGTTCCAGCACCCGACCGCGAATCAGCCCTTCGCGTTCGAGCGCGACGATCGCCGGCTGCGGCTCGCCGATAAGCCAGGGCGCGGTGTTGTTGTCGTACATGGAATTCCAGAATTCTGGATTCTCGAACCCGGTAGCCAAGAATTCTGGATTCTCTAACCCGGTAGGCTCGGTCATGACTCCAGTCTCGCCTATCGAACCGACCCGAGGGTTCGCGTGGGATGAATCCTGTTGCGTTGTGCGGGGTGGAAAACCGTCGACGGGTGCGACTGCGTGGGTACGGGCGTCGCCATGACCCGCGGGTGAGGGGCTGCGAGCAGCTTGCGCATGTCCGTGGGGTCAGCCCACCAGTTCGACGAGTCGGGGCACGAGATCGGCCGGCGCCGGCTGGGCGGCGATCTCGGCCTTGACCTCGGCGGCCGCGGTCGCCAGCGAGGCGTCGGTCAGCAATCGCGTCACGTCGTTGGCGTCGACGGGGGCCACCGCGGTGTCGACCTCGAAGCCGACGCCGCGCTTGGTCACCTCGCGGGCGTTGTGGAACTGGTCCGAGCCCTGCGGCACGACCAGCTGCGGCACACCCATCGCCAGCGACGTCATGGTGGAGCCAGCGCCGCCATGGTGGACCACCGCGGTGCTGGTGGCCAGCAGCGCGTTCAACGGCGTGTACGACACCGGCCGCACGTTGTCCGGCAGCGCGCCGAACTGCCCGGCCTCGGCGTTGTCGAGCGTGACGACGAACTCCGCGTCGAAGCCGCCGGCCACGTCGGCCAGCCACTGCAACGGGCCGAGCCCCACGAGGCCGGGGATCACCGTGCCGATTGTGACGATCACCCGCGGCCGGTCCGGCCGGTGCAGCAGCCAGTCCGGCAGCTGGCCACCGCCGTTGAACGGCACGTACCGCATCGCCCAACCCAGATCGGGCGTCCCCATGCTCGGCGGCGCCACGTTGAGCAGGGCGTGCCGCGTGGGCGGGCCGTCGACTCCGTGCCGGCGGTAGGTGTCGGTAAGAGCCTCGGCGACCTGCGTGACCTGGTCCTCGGCGCTGAGCAGGCCGTAAGCCTGTTCGACCGCGGGCACGCCGAGCTTGGCCGCGGCCAGCGGGCCGGCGCCGTCTATCGGCGAGTGCACCACCAGGTCGGGCCGCCACTCGTCGGCGATCGCCACCACGGTGTCGGCGACGAGGTCCGACTGCGGGGCGAACACCTGCGCGCCGAAGCCGATCAGCCGCTCGACGTCGCGGGACGCCTCGCGGATCATCTGCTGCACCGCCTGGATGTCCATGCTGGCGTGGGCCGCGTCGATCAGCCGCACGACCGACTCGTACGGCTGTGTCTCCACGACGTGCAGGCCGGACGCGGCCAGCGTTGGCACGTGCTGTGCACCGCTGCCGGCCATGGCGAGCAGCACCTCGTGGCCCGCGGCGCGCAGCGCCCAGGAGATCGACACCATCGGCAGCATGTGGCCGAGGCCGGGCGAAGCCGTGACGAGAACCCTCATCAGAACCCCCGGTGCGGAAAGCTCGCTGCCCCGCTCGCACCAGCAGTCGCGGCAGGTTCCGCGATGCCGCGGGCGAGGTCGGAGATGCGTTCTGCCGCGGCGAGCGTGGGGAAGTGTGTGTTGGCGCGGGGGATCTCCGGGAAAACGGACGCGTCGGCGACCCACAGCCCGTCCACGCCCAGCACGCGGCCGGTGGGATCGACGACGGTCCGCGCGTCGTCGGGCGATCCCATGCGACAGGTGCCGCTGAGGTGCGCGGCGTCGCCCACGGTCTCAAGCAGCCAGCGGTCGATCTCGGCGTCGTCGGCCAGCGAGTCGAGCCCCCGGCCCATCGGATCTATCGCGACATGACGGATCACCTCGGCGAATGGTGGGGTGGCGACCAGTTCGCGAACGCGCCGGACGCCCTCGCGCAGACGCACCAGGTCGGATGCCTCTCCGAGCATGTTGTGCTCGATTCGCGGCGGGGCATCGGGATCGTCCGAGGCGAGCACGAGTCGCCCTCGCGAGACGACCTGGTTCTCGACCAGCGCCAACAAACTCGGGTCAGTGCTCGGACGGACTTCTGGCTGGTGATCGTGGTTGTCGCCGAGGCCGACTCCCCAGGTACCCGTCGCTTCCTGAGCGGGAGCATCGCCCTCGACGCCCAGCGACGTCATCGCGGGCGGACGGTTCATGTGGATCATCATCAAGTCGTTCTCGCCCGCGAGGCCCGACGAATAGCGAACGCAGCAGTTGTACTGACGGCTGTCGATGCCGGCGGGATGCGCCTCCGGCTGCAAGTCAAGCCAGAACAGCGCCAGCGGATGGTCCTGGAGGCCGTCCCCGACCGGGAGATCCGCCACCTCTTTCCCGGGCCCGATGCCGGACCGCAACAGGATCGCCGGCGAGTGGATCGCCCCCGCGCACAGGACGACAGCCCCACCGCGGACGTCGATCCGCTCCTCGCCGACGCGCACCCGTACGCCCGTTGTCCGATGGCCGTCCAGCAACACGCGCTCAACGGTGGCGTCGCCGACGATCTGGAGGTTCGCCCGCTCGCGCACCGGTTCGAGGTAAGCGTCGTTGGTCGTGACACGCGCCCCGTCACGCACACTGAGCGCGATCGGCGACACACCGGTCCCGGTCGGCGCGTTGTAGTCCTCGCACCACGGGTATCCGAGGTCGAGCGTGGCGACGGCGAAGCGATCGTCGAGGAGCTCCCACCGCTCGCGTGGGAGGCGCTCGACCGGCATGGGCCCGTCGCTGCCGTGGTAGGTCTGGTTGCCGAAGTCGGCGTCAGCCTCCATGCGACGCAGGTAGGGCAGCATGTCTTGGTAGGACCAGCCGTCGCAGCCGGCTGCCGCCCACCGGTCGTAGTCGTCGGGCCGCGCGTGGATGGCCATCATGCCGTTGATCAGCGAGGAGCCCCCGAGGCCACGGCCGCGCAGGTAGGGGCGCGTGGCTTGGTGTGGGGTCCGGAGTGCTTCGAGGCCGGGCCAGTAGAAGCGGCGGCACTCGGCGGAGTCAAGCGGCCGCCAGCCGTTGAGACTGCGGATTTCGCGCGGGGCCGCCGACGATCGCCAGTCCGGTCCTGCTTCGAGCAGGATGACTCGCTTGCTCGCGTCTTCGCTGAGCCGACTGGCCAGCACACAGCCGGCGGGGCCGCCGCCGACCACGATCCAGTCAGCTTCAAGGGACTTCACCGCGGACTCTCCTCTCTCCGAATTCAGCGCGGCACGCGGGCTTTGGTCAGCACGGTGTCCAGGTACGTGATGAGCGGGTCCACAGACGAGGGAGCGGCAAGCGCGGCGATGTGCCCGTCTGGTCGCACCAGCACCAGGCGTGGACCGTCCACCTGATAGGCCCGGTACGCCGCGTGCTCACCGGCCGGGATCACGTGAGTGGTGACGGACGCGTGGTAGCGGGCAGTGAGCTGGGACGCGAGTTCGTCGGTGTCCGTGTTGTCGGCGGAGAACACCAGCAAGTGGTAGCCCGCGCCATGGGTCAGGTCCAGGACGCTGCGCGCGCCGTCACGGGTGGACTCGATGGGGGCGAAAGGGGCGCGGTCGCCGGGTTTCAGGGCGCCGACGCCGGGACCGACCGCGCGGCTGCCGCGGTAGTTGATCCACAACTGCGAGAACATGTGGAAGACCAGCCGGCGCACCGGGGCCAGCCGGCTGACCACGCCGACGACGCGGGTGGCCACGTTGGCCCGCATCCAGGTGGCCACGGGATTGTCGGTGGTCTCCAGCTTGAATCCCACGTCGGTGCGCTTCAGCACGGTTTCGGCGATCGGCCGGCGCTCGGACTCGTAGGTGTCCAGCAGCCACTCCGGGGCCTCGCCGTTGACGACCTGCGCGAGTTTCCACGCGAGGTTGACCGCGTCGCCGATCCCGAGGTTGAGGCCCTGGCCGCCGGCCGGGTTGTGGATGTGCGCGGCGTCGCCGACCAGGAACGCGTTGCCGACCCGGAACCGGGCGGCAAGCCGGCTGTGGAAGCGGAACATCGAGGCCCAGCTGACCTCGCGGAGGTTGGCGTCCACGGTGAAGTAGTCGTCGAACCAGCGCTGAAGGTCGGCGTGGGCCAGCGGGGCGTACGACTCGTGCGACGGCCCGCCGCGCTGTGCGGGCGCCTGGTGCAGCTCGGGCGGCACCACGCCGAACAGCCGGCAGCGGCCGCTGGCCAGCGGAAGGATGCCGACGAAGCCGCCGCGGGTGAGGCTCAGTCGCATGCCCTGGACGCCCAGCTCGACGTCCAGAGTGACGTCGGCGAGCATGCCGGCCTGCTCGTAGGTCTCGCCCTCGAACTCCTGGCCGAGGATCCGTCGGATGGTGCTGCTCGCGCCGTCCGCGCCGACGAGCCAGCGCGCGGTGATCGTGGTGGGGCCGGCCTCGGCGGCGAGTTGGACGCGCACGCCGTCGCCGGTGTCGGTCAGGTCCCGCACCTCGCAGTTCCATCCGACGGCGACTTCGTGCTCCGCCAAGGCTTCCGCCAGCAATCGTTCGGTCTCGAACTGTTCGAGGGCGAGCGCGTAGGGGAAGCGGGTCTGGTCGGTGGTGCCCTTGCCGGCCAGCGGCATGTCGCCGGCGTGCCGCCCGCCTTCGTGGATCGCCACGTTCGTGATGAGCCGGCCCCGAGCCACCGCCGCGTCCGCGACGCCGAGCCGGTCGAGGTACTCCAGGGTCCGCGCGTGCACGATGGCGGCCCGCGCCTGCTCGACCGGCCCGGCCTTGCGGTCGACGATCCGGACGCGCACGCCCTGCTGCGCCAGCACAAGCGCGGCGCACAGGCCGGTCGGGCCCGCCCCCACCACGAGGACGTCGCAGTCGTGTTCGTCGCGCATCGGCAGTCCCCGTTCGCATCGATCAACTTCGGTGTGAGCGAGTATCGCGACTGGGCGGCACGCGCCACATCGCCCGGCGCGGTGCGTGCTGCGGCGATCACCCCACGCGAGTGCGCAGGTTCTCCCACCGGCCCCTTTTGGGCCCGGCCGGGCGGGCTCGATGGTGGCACCTGACCACGCATCGACCGCTACGAATCCGGGGACTGCCATGACCGCTGCGGAACCGTACTTCGACGACCTGGCCGAGCTCTACGAGCGGTTCACCCAGGTCCGGGACGCCGCGACGAGTCCGGTGCGGTCGTGGCTCACCGCACAGCTGTCGACCGGGGCCCGGGCGATCGACGTCGGCTGCGGCGGCGGCAACAACTGCGGCCTGCTCGCCGATCGCTACGACGAGGTGGTCGGCGTGGACATCTCGCAGAAGATGCTGGACATCGCCAGCACCAAGCCGACGCGGGTGCCGGTGCGCTACGAGTGCCGCAGCGCCACCGATCTGACGCCCGACCGGGACGGGCAGTTCGACCTGGTGATGTCGGTGAACGCGGTGTTCCACATGGGACCGGCCGAGGTCGTGCTGCCGACGCTGCGCGACCTGGTGGCGCCCGGCGGCCGGCTGGTGATCATCGATGTGACCCAGCCGGACGACGGGGCCGAGCCGCGCGAGCAGAGCGCCTACGCGTTCGAGACCGGGAAGATCGTTTATGACGTCTCCGGCGACGTGGCGGCGGCGGTGGACTCGATCCGGATGATGCTGCACCCGCGCTGGCTGGAGATGAGCGCGCAGGCGGCGCCGCTGTCCGAGACCGAGTTCACGGTCCAGTACGAGAAGGCGCTGCCGGGCGTGCGCATCACCAAGAACGTCATCCCCACCATGAGCGCGGCTGTCTGGGACGCGGCGTGAGCGTGTTCGACCTGCCGCGGGTGCACTTCGCCGGCGTGGCCGTCACCCGGCTGCCGACTGGTCCGCGCGCGGGACTGCTCGACCTGGAGACCAACCGGGCGGTGACCGACGACGGGGTGTTCGACACCGCCCGCCCCGCGCGGGAGTACCACGAGTTCCTGGCGGCCAAGGGGGTCGAGGGAACGAACTTCGCCGGCAACGGCCACTTCTGGATCGACGCGGCGGTCGTCGGCTGCGAGCGGGCGCCGGGCGTGGTCGACGTCGAGGACCTGTTGGTGGGGCGGCAGCTCGACCTGTGGGGCCACTACTACGAATACACCGCCGGGACCGCGAACCGGTCGCGTGTCTTCGACGTGGACCCGGCCTCGAACTGGACGACCACGGTCATGGTGGGCCAGCTCGCGCTCGGCCGGCTCGGCCGTTCCCACGAGGTCGGCTACCTGGTCACCGGGGACGTCTCCGGGATGTGCCCGCCGCGCTGGCAGAACACCGCGTACGTCCGGGACGACGGCGTCGATCCCCGGTTCCGGCGGTCGGTGCTGCACCAGTTCGTGGTGGACCGGGCGGAGGGTCTGCACTGGCTGTCCGGCGCGGAGGACTCGCCCACGTTGGCGCGCCTACGCGAACTGGTCGAGTCCGGCGCGGCCGACGGGTTGGTCGTGCAGTTCGCGCTCACCAACATGGCCACGCCCACCGCCGACGGCGAGCCGGACTTCTGGGACCTGCGCGGCACGATCGCCCCCTGGCACGGGACAGAACTGCGCACCTACCCGGTCGGCCGGCTGCTCACCCCGCGCGCTGCCGCGAATTCGGCTTTGCACAACCTGTCCGTGCACGTCGGAGACGACGTCGTCACCGCGAATCTGGTCAGCGCGATCCCGGTGACCAGTCGGGCCGACACCCGTGGTCCCGGTCCGACACACCGGCTCGGGCCGTTCATCGACCTCGGCGATCTCGACGTTCGGACCAGTTCGGGCACGGTGCTCGCGACCATTCCCCGTGCCGCCTATCTCGGCGATGCGTATCGGCTCACCTCGGGTGTGCTTGTGGCGCAACGGGTCGACGGTGGCACCGGCAATCCCGGCGAAGCCTTGATGATCACCGCAGCCGACGGCACCGTGCTGGCCCGCGAGGAGGAGACGGTCGTCGAGTCCGACGAGGCGTCGCTGTTCCTCGAACACGAGAACCCGAAGACGGGGGAGGACCACGCGGTCGAGATCCCCATCCGCTCATACGTGCGCGGTGAACCGGGCCGCGTGGACCGCATCCTAGTGCGGCAGTACGTCAACCCGCGCGGGCGGCCGCTCGACGACGACCACGAGCAGGTGAGAATCGCGGAGTTTCTGGTTGCTGGGCAACAGGACTACCGGCCCGACTGCGTGGCGTCGACCGACGAGCACGGGCGGGGCGCGATCGCGATCAAGGGAATTCGCGGCGGTGCGGCCAAGATCCTGCTGCTGCCCGACGGGCAGGATCTGCCGCGTGGGGTGAATACCGCCGAGCGCTACGACAACGACGACGAGCAGGGCTACTGGTCGGCGGTCGGCAGCGTGGCGCTGCGGGTGCTGCCCAACCACTGGCACCTCGACGACCTGCCGGACAACGAGATCACCTTCCCCACGCTCTACCGCGAGGCGCTGGCGTATTACGAGCTCCAGTACTCGTTCATGCGGGCCGAGGTGTTCAGCCTGGCCGACGAGTTCAAGGTCGAGCCGTACGCGCGGCTGATGTGCCACGCCTCCGAACCCGAGCGCAAGTCCAAGACGTACTACATGCCGCCGACCCGTGACATGAGCGCACCGCAGGTTCGCCTGATGCGGCGCTACCTGCTGGCCGACGAGGCGCGGCGGCAGACCCCGCCGACGATGGTGCCGCAGCACCGCAAGCTCGGCGTGATCACCACCAAGGAGCAGCTGCTGCACGCGTTGTACCAGGCGGCGGCCATCGAACTGGCCACGATGATCCAGTATCTCTACGCGGCGTACTCGGTGCCGCTCCACAGCGCGGGCCGGCAGTACGTGGCTCGCGGCGAGTGGACCCCGGAGCAACTGCTCATCGCCTGCGGTGACGGCACGCAGTCGTGGAAGAACGGCATCCGCGGCAACCTGATGTGCGTCGCCCGCGAGGAGATGATGCATTTCCTGACCATCAACAACATCCTGATGGCGATGGGCCGGCCGTTCCACCTGCCGCGGCTGGACTTCGGCGAGTTCAACAGCAAGGTCTGCGTGCCGCTGGAGTTCTCGCTGGAGGCGCTCAACCTGGCCAGTGTGCAGCGTTTCATCGAACTGGAGCAGCCGCACGACCTGATCGACGAGGTCGAGGGCAACGACTCGACGGTGCTGCGGCCGGACGGCGAGCCGTACCGGTACGGGTCGTTGAGCGAGCTGTACGCGGCGATCCGCGAGGGCATCCAGGCGGTGCCCGGCGTGTTCCTGGTGAAGAAGGGCCGGGCCGGCGGCGCGCACCACCTGTTCATGCGCGAGTCGGTCAACGCCGTGCATCCGGACTACCAGCTGGAGGTCGACGACGTCGCCAGCGCGGTGTTCGCCATCGACTTCGTCACCGAGCACGGCGAGGGCGGCCATATCCCGTCCACGCTGCCGGCCGAGGAATCGCACTTCGACACCTTCCTGCGCATCTGCGATCTGCTGGTGCACGAGCGGGCCACCGGCCCCAACGACCGCCGGATCCCGTGGCACCCGGCCTACCCGGTGCTGCGCAATCCCACGCTGCGACCCGGAAATCCGACGATGGACCTGGTCACGCACGAGCCTGCCCGGCTGGCGATGACGGTGTTCAACCGCTCGTACTTCATGGCGATGCAACTGATGGTGCAGCACTTCGGCCACAGCTCCGACAAGAGCCTGCGGCGCTCGCGGCTGATGAACTGGGCACTGGACATCATGACCGGCGTGCTGCGCCCCCTCGGCGAGCTGATCGTCACGCTGCCGTCGGGCCGTCCCGGCCGCACCGCCGGCCCGTCCTTCGAGCTCGACGAGGAGCCCGTCTACATCCCACGCCCGGACATCGCCGTGGAGTGGATGGCGCGCGAGTTCGACGAGATCGCCGTGCTGGCCCGCAAGTGCGCGGGTCTCACCCCGACCGTCGCGGACCTGCTGGCGTTCCTCGGCGAGCAGCTGCGGGCGATGGACCTCAAGGAACTGTGATGACCAGAACGAAGAACACCACGGTCTGCGTGGCCGGCGGCGGTCCGGCCGGCGCGATGCTGGGGTTGCTGCTGGCCCGGTCCGGTGTGGACGTCGTGGTGCTGGAGAAGCACGCCGACTTCCACCGCGACTTCCGCGGCGACACCGTGCACCCGGCGACGCTGCAGATCCTGGACGAAATCGGCCTGGTGGACCGGTTCCACGAGCTGCCGCACCAGAAGGTCCCGACGATCGGCGTGGTGCAGGACGGCCGGCGCATCGACATCGCCGACTTCCGCCGGCTGCGGGTGCGCTATCCGTACATGGCCTTCGTGCCGCAGTGGGACTTCCTCGACCTGATCACCGCCGAAGCCGCCCGGTATCCCGCTTTCCGGCTGATGATGCGCACCGAGGCGGTGGACGTGCTGCGGGACGGCGGCCGCGTCGTCGGCGTGCGGGCGCGCGGGCCGGAGGGCGAGCTCGACATCCGGTCCACGGTGGTCGTCGCCGCAGACGGGCGGCACTCGGCGATCCGCCGCGCCGTCGGCGTGACGCCCCGGCTGATCGGCCGCTCGCTGGACGTGATCTTCTTCCGGATCTCGCGCCGGGACACCGATCCGGACGAGGGCATCTGCGTGCGCATCGGCAACGGCAAGATATTCGGCGCCACCGATCGCCGCACCTACTGGCAGATGTCGTACGAGACCACCGCGGGCGGCATGGCGAAGGTGATCGCCGCCGGGCTCGACGCCTTCCGGGCCGATCTCGCCGCGATGGTGCCGTTCCTGGCCGACCGTGTGCACGAAGTGGCCTCCTACGAGGATCTGAGCCTGCTGGAGGCTCGCATCGACCGGCTGGACCGGTGGCACCAGCCCGGTTTGCTGTTCATCGGCGACGCGGCGCACGCGATGTCTCCGGTCGCGGGGTTCGGCGTGAACCTCGCGGTGCAGGACGCGGTCGCCACGGCCAACGCGCTCGTCGCCCCGCTGCTGCGGGCGCAGCGAACCGGCGCCGCGTTCGACCACTCGCGGCTGGCCGCGATCCAACGGCGCCGGCGCCTGGCCACCGCCCTGTCCCAGGGACTGCAACGGGCGACCCAGCGCTTCGGCATCGACGACGCCCTCAACGGTTCGGGCCAGCCACCCGCACCCAAGTTGTTCGAGAAGCTCGCCCCCGCGCAGTGGTTGATGAGCCGGATCATCGGGCTCGGCTTCCGACCCGAGCACGTGCGCACCCCGGCCGCCAGTCCGGCGCAGACCGAAGGGACCCGAGGATGACCCCGCACCAGCGGATGATGTCGATGATCACCGGCTACTGGGTGACCCAGATCGTGCACGCCGTCGCCGAGTTGGGCATCGCCGACCATCTGGCGGACGGCCCGCGCACCTCAGCCGAGCTGGCGGAGCTCACTGGCTGCGACCCCGACGCGATGTCCCGGCTGCTGCGGGCGTGCGCCGCGCAGGAACTGGTCGGCGTTCGGTCCGACGGCACGTTCGAGACGACACCGATGCTGGCGCTGCTGTCCGAAGGCGTGCCGCACTCGTTCCGCGACATCGCAATCGTGCACGGCTCGCCGGGGCACTGGCTGTCCTGGGGCCGGTTGCCGGACGCGGTGCGGGCCGGCGAGCCGCAGACCAAGGCCGCACTGGGCATGGACATCTGGGACCACTTCGCCGACAACCCCGTCGAGCACGGCCGGTTCGTCAACTCCATGACCGAACTCACCGCGGGGCTGTCCGAGGAGATCGCCGGGCTGCTGGACGTCACCGGCGTCGGTGTCGCGGTGGACGTGGGCGGCGCGAACGGCGCGTTGCTGCACGCGGTGCTGCGGTCCAATGCCGAGATGCGGGGGTTGTTGCTGGACCTGCCCGCCGTCACGGCGACGGCGACTGCCGAGGCGGCGAAGGCCGGGTTGAGCGACCGGGTCACGGTGGTCGGCGGCTCGTTCTTCGATCCGATCCCGGCCGGCGATCTGTTCCTGCTCAAGGCGGTGCTGCACAACTGGGACGACGAGGCCTGCGTGCGCATCCTGAGCAACTGCCGAGCCGCGCTGAATCCCGGCGGCCGGGTCGTGGTGGTGGAGATGCCGCTGGGCCCGATGGGCGAACCCGGCTTCGCCCCGCTGCTGGACCTGAACATGCTCGCCGTGGTGTCCGGCCGGGAACGCGACCTCGACCACTACGACGACCTGTTCGCCGCGGCCGGACTGCGGCGGACCCGGATGACGCCGACCCGCTCGCCGCAGTGCCTGATCGAGGCGGTCACGGCGTGACCGGCTCACTGACACCGACCAACGGAGGATCTTGATGGTGAAGCATGTTGTGGTCGTCGGCGGCGGCACCGCGGGGTGGATGACCGCATCGTACCTGACCGCGGCGTTCGGCGACCGGGTCTCGGTGACCGTGGTGGAGTCCGAGCGCATCGGCGCGATCGGCGTCGGCGAGGCCACGTTCAGCACGGTGCGCCACTTCTTCACCTATCTGGGGTTGGAGGAGAAGGACTGGATGCCGGCGTGCAACGCCACCTACAAGCTGGCGATCCGGTTCGAGAACTGGCGGGAGCCCGGACACCACTTCTACCACCCGTTCGAACGGCAGCGCGTCGTCGACGGGTTCACCCTGCCCGACTGGTGGCTGAGCGCGCCGGCGTCGGACCGTTTCGACAGGGACTGCTTCCTCGTCGGCACGCTGTGCGACAACCTCAAGTCCCCGCGCCGCATGGACGGGGCGCTGTTCGAGGGTGACCTGTCCGGGGACCGGTCCACTTACCGGACCACGTTGTCGGAGCAGTCGACACAGTTCCCCTACGCCTACCACTTCGACGCCACGCTGCTCGCGAACTACCTGCGGGACTACGCGATGGCGCGGGGCGTGCGGCACGTCGTGGACGACGTGGTGCACGTGGCACAGGACGAGCGCGGCTGGCTCAGCCACGTCACCACCAAGCAGAGCGGCGACCTCGCCGGCGACCTGTTCGTGGACTGCACCGGCTTCCGCAGCATCCTGCTGGGCAAGACGCTGGCGGAGCCGTTCGTGTCCTATCAGGACACTCTGCCCAACGACAGCGCGGTGGCCCTGCGGGTGCCGCTGGACATGGCGCACAAGGGCCTGCGGCCGTGCACCACCGCCACCGCTCAGGAGGCCGGCTGGATCTGGACGATCCCGCTGTTCGACCGCATCGGCACCGGCTATGTCTACGCCAGTGACTACAGCACACCCGAGCAGGCCGAGCAGCGGCTGCGGGAGTTCGTCGGCCCGGCGGCCGAGGACCTGCCGGCCAACCACATCAAGATGCGCATCGGCCGCAGCCGCCGGCACTGGGTGCGCAACTGCGTCGCGATCGGGCTGTCCAGCGGCTTCGTCGAGCCGCTGGAGTCGACCGGCATCTTCTTCATCCAGAACGGCATCGAGCAGCTGGTGAAGCACTTCCCGGACGCGGACTGGGACGAGGGGCTGCGCGACTCGTACAACCAGCTGATCAGCCGATGCATGGACGGCGTGCGGGAGTTCCTCGTCCTGCACTACTACGCGGCCAGGCGGCGGGACAACCAGTACTGGCAGGACGCGAAGAAGCGCCCGCTGCCGGACGGGCTGGCCGAGCGGATCGAGCGCTGGCGCACTCGCCTGCCCGACGCGGAGACGGTCTACCCGCACTACCACGGATTCGAGTCGTACTCGTACGTCTGCATGCTGCTGGGGCTCGGTGGCATCGACCTCAAGTCCTCGCCCGCGCTGGCCCTGTTGGACCCGTCGTCGGCCCGGCACGAGCTCAAGCTCGTCGCCGAGCAGGCCGCCGAGCTCGAACGCACGCTGCCCACCCAGTACGAGTACTTCGCCCAGTTCCGCTGACGGAGAGCGATCATGGTCCTGCAGAACGTCCTACAACTGCTCGCGCTGCTGGGCGCGCTCTGCGTCGCGGCCGCGGTCGGGCGGCTGCTGGCCCGGCTGGCCCGGTTGCCCTCGGTGATCGGCGAGATCGTCGTGAGTCTGCTGCTCGGCCCGGCGCTGCTGGCCACCGGGGGCCCGGCGGTGTACGCCGCGGTGCTGCCCCAGGATCTCCTCGCGGTGCTCAAGGAGATCGGTGAGGCCGGCCTGGTGCTGTACCTGGTGGGCCTCGTCCACCGGCTCGACCATGGGCCGGGCGGCTTGCGCGGCAGGGGAGTCCGGCGGATCACCATCGGGTCGCTCGGGATCCCGCTGGTGGCCGGGCTGGCGTTCGCCGGCTGGGTGCTCTGGTTGGCGCCGCCGGAACTGCGGGGCCATGCGAACGCGTCCGCACTGGTGCTGATGCTCGCGGTGACGATGAGCGTGACCGCGGTTCCGGTGCTGGCGCGCATCATCGAGGAACGCAAGGCGGCCCTCGGCCGCTCCGCCGAGCTGGCGATGATGGCGTCCATGCTGATCGACACCCTGTCGTGGCTGCTGCTCGCGGTCGCGTTGGGTCTGCGGACCGGTGGCATCGGCGGTGTCCTCCAGGCGTTCGTGGTGCTGGCGGTCGGTGGTGCCATCGCCTGGGCGGCCCACCGGGGCCTGGCCACCGCTTGGTCGACGCGGCTGTGCGCGAGCAGTCCTCGCCTGGTCGCGGTGGTGCTCGGCGCCGTCGCGATCACGGCCGGCACGGGGATACGGCTGGCCGGACTGACCGCGGTCTTCGGCGCGTTCCTGGTCGGCATCATGGTGCCCAGGACCGAGGGCTGGTCGGTGGTGGTGAGGTGGATCGGCCGCATCGGCCGGGCTCTGGTCCCGGTGTACTTCGTGGTCGCCGGCACGACGGTGTTCACCGGCGGCGTGGCCGCGCTGCCGTGGCTCGCGGTTGTGTTGGCGGTCGCGCTCGGCATCCTCGGGAAGGTCCTCGGCGGCTACCTCGGCGCCCGCTGGGGCGGTGAGGACCGGCTGACCTCGGTGCGGATCGGCGTGCTGGTCAACACCAGGGGACTGACCGAGATCGTCGTGCTCCAGGTCGGTTACACCGCCGGGCTGCTCACGCCGGGACTGTTGGTGGCGCTGCTGGTGATGGCGCTGCTCACCACGGCGCTGACCGGGCCGCTGCTCGATCTCGTCGATCGCCGCACGGCCGCGGGGAAAGCGCTTCCAGTGGGCGAGAGCGCTGTCCGATGACCATTTCCTACGCGGCCACCTCGGCCGGATTCCGATCGCTGATGGCGGGATTTCCGACCGGCGTCGCGGTGATCACTACGTTCGGCCCCGACGGCGAGCCGTGGGGCATGACGTGCTCGTCGGTGTGCAGCGTCTCGGTGGAACCGCCGACGCTGCTGGTGTGCGTGCGGGCCGGCAGCCCCACCCTCGCGGCCATGCTGCGCCGCGGTGAGTTCACCGTCAACCTGCTGCACCACGGCGCGCGTCCGGTGGCGGAGTTGTTCGCGTCCGGCGATCCCGACCGGTTCGACCGCGTCGACTGGGCGGTGCCGCCGGTGTCGGGCGGTCCCCACCTGGTGCGGGACGCGCACGCGGTGGCCGACTGCCGGATCAGCCGCCGGCAGCAGGTCGCCACGCATGTCGTGGTCTTCGGCGAGGTCGTGCACGTCACGCAGCGGCCGGGGGAGCACCCGCTGCTGTACGGGATGCGGCAGTACGCGGCCTGGCCGGTCAGCTGAACACAGGAACGGCGGGGGTGCGCGCACCCCCGCCGTTGCTGGCTTTCAGTTGTCAGCGATGATCCAGTCGGTCGCCACCCGGATCACCGGAGCCTGCCAGTAATCGCGCTGCGGACCGGTGATCTCCACCAACCGGTGCGAGCAGGTGAGCGCGTCGGCGGCGGCGCGGGAGGACTCCACCGGCACGTCGGTCGGACCGGCGCCGTGCACGATCAGCGTCGGCGCGGCGATCATGCCCAGCACACCGCGCGGCTGGAGCCAGAACACCTCGTTGAGCATGGCTCGGCCGACTGCGAATGTCGGCGACAGCGCAAGCCGCCCGTCGGCCGACAAGGTCCGGGCCGCCGGCTCGTCGAGGAAGTCGCCGGTCCACGCGGGCTGCGCGTCGACGAAGTGCTCCTTGTAGTCGATCAGCGGATTGAGCAGCACCAGCCGATCGACCTCTGGGCCCTTGCGCGCGGCGTAGCCGGCCGCGACGCCACCGGTCAGCCCGGTGGCGACCAGGGCGACCGACGTGTCCGGGACGTTCTCACGCAGGTGCGCCAGTCCGGCGCCGATGATGTTCAGCAGCCCGGAGAGGCTCAGTTCCTCCTGGCGGCCCTCGCTCTCACCGTGTCCGGGGAGGTCGAGGCGCAGGCTGGTCGCGCCGCGCCCGGCCAGGTCGGACGCCAGCCGCGGGTAGAAGCCGTCCTGCTCGCGCGTCGCGCCTTCGCCGTGCAACATCAGCACGGCCCGGCGGGCTGTCGTCGCGGGCGTCACCAGGGTTGCGGCCAGCCGCAGGCCGTCGTGGGCGCGCACCGTGATGTGGCGCTGTGTTTCGACTGTGCGCAGTGACATGGCACAAGAGTCGCCCGTGTACAGCGCGCCGGCACGTGTGCGTGCCGGATTCCATTGCCTCGTGTGATGTCGGCGGCCCGTCCGGCTGGCGATCGCGTGGCGCGGGCGCCACAAACACTCCATCGCGAGCGGCGGCTGGGGATGTGGGACGGCCCGTCGGTTGGCCAGGATTGGTCCCGCCCCGAAGCGGTCAGCCGATCGACCCCCGTTCTGCCGAAGGGAATCCGTTGCACACCAACCTTCTCCCCGCCGACGCGGCACGGTGGCGCACGCGGCGGAATCCGAAACGGGTCACTGTCATCGGCGCGGGGGTCGCCGGCCTGGTCGCCGCGTACGAGCTGGAGCGGCTCGGACACAGCGTCGAGGTGCTGGAATCGCGACTGTGGGTCGGTGGCCGGGTGCGGACGCACGGCTTCGCGGGGCGCGCTCGCGGCCCGCTGGCCGAGTTGGGCGCGATGCGAATTCCGGCGTCCCACCACCGAACGATGCAGTGGATCGACCGGCTGGGCCTGAGTGACCGCGTGCGCCAGTTCCGCACGCTGTTCTCCGACGACGGCAACTTCCTGGAGACGCCGGCCGGGCACCGGCGGGTGCGCGACGCGTCGCCGGTGTTGGTCGAGGAGTTCCGCCGGCGCCTGCCGGCCGACCGGTCCTATCGGGACGAGTCCGTCCTGTGCGCGGCCTGGCTGACGGCCAGCGTCAACGCGGTCGCGCCCGGCGCCTTCCAGCAGAACCTGCACGCCGACCTCAACCTGGAGTTGCTGGATCTGCTCGACGGCATCGACGTGCGGCCGTTCCTGGTCGACGGCGCCGCCGAACGCGTCGACCTCAACCGATTCCTGGCCAACAACGCGGGATTCGCCGCGCGCAGCCGGTTGCAGCACTTCTTCGACGACATCACCACCGAGACCTCCTCGGAGTTGTCCCGGCTCGAAGGCGGCATGGACCAGATCGCCCGCCGGCTGGCCGACCGCCTGCGCGGGCCCGTGCACCACGGGCGCAAGGTGGTCGGCCTGCACGTGCGCGACGACGGTGTGGTGGTGGAGACGCGACGCGGGCTGGCCACCGCGGCCAGCCACTGCGACTACGTGCTGTGTACCGTGCCGTTCTCGGTGTTGCGCGGGATCCGGCTCACCGGGTTCGACGACGCCAAGCTGGCGGCCGTGCACGACATGCAGTACTGGCCGGCGACGAAGATCGCGGTGCACTGCCGGGAGGCGTTCTGGGAACGGGACGGCATCAGCGGGGGAGGCTCGTACACCGGCGGTCTGGTGGGACAGACCTACTACCCGCCGGTGGAGAGCGATCCGTTGCTGGGGGCCGCGCTGCTGGCCAGTTACCGCATCGGACCGGAGCCGGACGCCCTGGTCAAGGTGCCGCGGGAGAAGCGGACCCGTGTGGTGCTGGACGAGCTGAGCGTGATCCACCCGCAGTTGACCGAGCCCGGCATGGTGCTGGACGTCGTGACCCAGGCGTGGGGCGAGGACGCTGCCAGCCTCGGCGGGGCATCGGTGCGCTGGAGCAAGGACATCGTGACCGCGGAGGAGGAACGGGCCCTCGCGGCGCAGCCGCAGGGCACGCTGTTCTTCGCCGGCGAGCACTGCTCGTCGTACCCCGCGTGGATCGAGGGCGCGATCGAGTCCGGGCTCGCCGCCGCCCAGGAGATCCACGCGTGCGCGCCGGTCGCCCAGCCGGTCCGCTCCCACGGCTACCGCCGGATTCCCGGCGGCGCCGCCTGATGCCGTGCTACGAAGGGGAAGACAGATGAGCTCGCTACTCACCACCGAGGTGCTTGTCGTCGGCGGTGGCCCGACCGGCATGGCGATGGGTCTGGAGCTGCGCTCGCGCGGTGTCAGCTTCGTGCTGGTGGAGGCGGGCGACGGCGCGGTGGGCCACCCCAGGGTCAGCGGCATCGGCCCGCGCTCGATGGAGTTCTTCCGGCGCTGGGGCATCGCCGACCGGATCCGGCACGCCGGCTGGCCGGGCGACCACCCACTGGACTGCGTGTGGACCACTCGCATCGGCGGTCACGAGCTGTTCCGCCTCGACCGGCACACCATGGACACCCGCCCGGAGTTCCGGCACACCCCGGAGCCCGACGCGATCTGCCCGCAGCACTGGCTCGGCCCGCTGCTGCGGTCCGAACTCGGTGAGCACCCCGACGGGCCAGTGCGGATGCGCACGCAGCTGGACGATTTCACGCAGGACGCCGACGGCGTGACCGCGACCATCACCGACCTGGAGACGGGCGCGGTGACGACGGTCCGGGCCCAGTGCCTGATCGCCTGCGACGGCACCGGGTCGGAGATCCGCAAGCAGTGCGGGATCGGCGCGCCGGCCCGGCACGAGACCCAGGTGTTCCGCAACATCCTGTTCCGTGCGCCGGAACTGCGGGAGCGCCTCGGCGAGCGCAACGCCAACTTCTTCTACCTGATGATCTCCTCCGCGCTGCGGTTCCCGGTGCGTGCCCTCGACGGCGCGGGCCTGTACCGGCTCACCGTCGGCCTCCAGGGAGATCCGGAGTCGCGGCAGGACGCGGAGACCTTGGTGCGTGCGGCCATCGCGTTCGAGACGCCGGTCGAGGTGCTGTCCGACAACGAATGGCATCTCGTGCACCGCGTCGCCGACACCTTCCGGCACGGCCGGGTCTTCCTGGTCGGCGACGCCGCCCACACGCTGTCCCCGTCCGGCGGCTTCGGCATGAACACCGGTATCTGCGGCGCGGCCGACCTCGGCTGGAAGCTGGCGGCCGAGCTGGGGGGCTGGGCGGGACCGGGCCTGCTCGGCAGCTACACCACCGAGCGCAAGCCGGTCGCGCTGGAGGGACTGGAGGAAGCCAACCGCAACCTCGAACGCGCGATGCGGCGTCAGATCCCGGCCGAGCTCAACGACGACACCCCGGAGGGCGAGTTCGTCCGGGCCAAGATCAGCGAGGGACTGCGGCGCGGTGGCGTGGCCCGTGAGTTCGACGCGCCCGAGATCCACCTCGGCTTCACCTACGCGGGCTCGCCGCTGATCGTGCCGGATCCCACCGCGGAGAACACCGAGGACCGGCGGCCCAACACCCGACCGGGCTCCCGCGCGCCGCACGCCTGGGTCAAGCCGGGAATGTCCACACTGGACCTTTTCGGCGACGGCTTCGTGTTGCTGTGCTTCGCCGAGTCCGACCGGACGGCCGCGTTCACGGACGCCTTCGGCTCGCGCGGAATCCCCTTCAGCGTCGTCGTGCTGGACAACGAGGAGATCGCGAAGGTCTACGAGCGGCCGTTCGTGCTCGTCCGCCCGGACGGACACGTGGCTTGGCGCGGCCACTCACTGCCGGCACCCGCTGCCGCCGGGGAGATCGCCGACCAGGTGCGCGGCGGTGCGCGATGACCGCGACGATCCTGCCGCCGTTCAGCCTCCAGGGCTGGACCGATGCCGACGTTCGTGATCCGTACCCGCGGTACGAGCGGTACCTCGCGGAGTCGCCGGTGCATCTGGCCGACGGTGTCTACTACGTCTTCGGCCACGACGCCGCGTCGACCGTGCTGTCCAGTCAGGTCTTCGGCCGGCGGGCGGCGTCGGGCGGACCGGTTCCGACCGGGCACTCGGCGCTGCGCGCGATGGTGGAGAACTGGCTGGTGTTCCTGGACCCGCCCCGGCACACCGAACTGCGGTCCGTGGTCAACCGGGAGTTCTCGCCGACCGTGGTGACGAACCTGCGGCAGCGGATCACTGAGATCGCCGCGGACCTGCTGCACGACCTGCCCCCCGTCTTCGATCTCGTGGAGACGTTCAGCGCGCCGTTGCCGATCCTGGTGATCTCGGAGCTGCTCGGCGTGCCGCGCGAACGATGGAGCTGGCTGCGCCGCCAGGCCGTCGGCCTCCAGGAGGCGAGCAGCAGCCGCGCCGCCCGCAATCCCCGCGCCCACGAGGTCGCCGAGCGAGCCGCGGGCGAACTTCGGGACTTCTTCCTCGCCCTGGCGGCCGAGCGACGCGAGTCGCCCGGCGCCGATCTGCTGTCGCTGTTGGTGTCCGCGCAGACGAGTGGTGAGCCGCTGTCGTCCGACGAGATCGTCGCCACCTGCGTGCACCTGATGACCGCCGGCCACGAGACGACGACGAATGTGCTGAGCAAGGCGGTGCTGACGTTGTCGTCGAGCCGGCAGGAGCTGGCCGTGCTCCGGTCGTCCGGGGTGGATCCGGCAGCCGTGGAGGAACTGGTGCGCATCGACGCGCCCGTGCAGGCGGTGAGCCGGTGGGCCTACGCGGACGCCACCGTTGGCGGTGTGGAGATCCTCCTTGGCAGCAAGGTGATGGTCATGCTCGGCGCGGCGAACCGCGACCCCGGGCGGTTCGCCGCGCCCACCGAGCTGCAACTGGACCGGTCGGGTGGCCGAGGACTGAGTTTCGGGTTGGGCATCCACTACTGCCTCGGCGCGACGCTGGCGCGGGCGGAGGTCGAGATCGGACTCGGGTTGCTGCTCGCGGCCCTCGGCGAGTTCACCGTGGAGAGCGTGGAGTACCCGTATGACCTGGTTTTCCACGGTCCGTCCAGCGTCGTCGTGAGGAAAGGCTGCTGACATGACCGACATCGAGGCTTTCGAGGTTCGCCCGGACATCACTTTCTTCGCGCCCAGCGAAAGTGAGCTGAGGTGGCAGTACGAGGAGATCTTCGAACAGGGCGGCTATGACGGGATCACCCTGCCGGCCCAGGCTTTTGTCATCGACGCCGGGGCGAACGTCGGACTGTTCTCCTACCTGGTGAAGAAGACGTGGCCCGACGCTACCGTGCACGCTTTCGAGCCGATGCCCGAAACGCTGGACGCGCTCCGTCGCAACATCGCCGGCCATCGGCTCGACGGCGTCGAGGTCGAAGCATGCGCCCTCGGCGCGACGCGTGAAGTAGACGTGCAGTTCACCTACTATCCCGCCCTGCCAGCGAATTCGACCCGCTACCCCGATGAGAAGGAACTCCAGAAGCAGGCCCTCGGCGCGGTGCTGCCGGCCGAGGAGATCGAGCTCCAGTACACGGGACGCACGGTGAACGTGCGGGTGGAGCGCCTGTCGTCGTTCCTGAAGCCCGACCGTGCCATCGACCTGCTCAAGATCGATGTCGAGGGCGCTGAACTGGAGGTCCTGCAAGGGATTGACCCCGGCCACTGGCCGCTGGTCCAGCAGGCCGTGCTGGAAGTGCAGGATCTGGACAACCGGCTCGCGCTGGTGTGCGACCTGCTGGCGCGGCATGGGCTGGCGCCGCAGGTCCGATCTTCCCCGATGATCCCGGAAACCATCCGGACCTTTATGGTTCACGCCGTCCGATGACCGGGGACGTCCTGGAGCCGGCGAGAACACCCATCGGCCTGTTGTCAGCCGCGGGCCTGGTTACTGGGGTGAGCACGTCGTAATTCGTCGCCCGGCCGCGGCGATGGGGCCCACCGGGAGTGATTCCCGTTGGGCCCCATCGTGTTCGCGCCAACTCGTGCTCGACCGGCGAGTTCCCAGGTCATCCGGTCACCGGTCGGGTGGGATGGTCAGCACGTGATGGGGCTGGGGCGGAACTTGGTCGCGGGCAGGAGTTGGAAGTCACGCAGGTTGTCGCCGGTGTTGCAGACCCGGGTGAGGGCGACCGCAAAGGGCCCGAACGGCTGGGGGTTGGCTGGGCGCCCCTGCTGGCACGGCGTGCCTGGCATGGTGGCCACCGCGTCGACTGCGTCGCCGAGCGGGTTCCGCAGACAGATGCCGACCCGACCGTCCGAGGGCAGGTCCGGGTTGGCGAGCACATAGACCTGGCTGGGCCGCAGGGTCGTGGGCCACGGGATCGGGACCGAGGAGATCGGCCGGACCGAGCCGGTCCAGGCGTCGACGGTGAAGTTGGACAGGTCCAGCGTGGCCAGGCTGATGTTCTGGATCTGGATGTACCGGCCGTTGGGGCCGGAGGTGGCGAACTGGTCGATCACCAAGGTGTGGGAGGGGGTCGCCGTCGCGTTCGGCGCCGCGGACGCGGCGGTGGCGCCGGTGACCAGTGAGAGGGCCGTGATGCCGGCCGTAATGAGAGCTGTGAGGGAACGCCTCATCGGTGTTGCCTCCTTCTCGGAATAGTGGTGAAGCGCTTCGTCGCGTTGGCCGACACCGGTAATCGGGGGCGATCCCGGCAGCCGGTACATCCCCGGGAACCACTCCGGCCGCCTGTTGTCACGAAGCCGCAGGCGAAATCAGTCACTTTGTTCGTGAGCCCCTCGCCAACCGTTGTCGGAGGGATGATTCACGGGGTCAGGCATCCCCGGGAAGACCCGGGTTCCTGTGCTGGTGATAAGGGGTCGATTTCAGGGTGGGCGCGTCAAGTGCTCGGCGCAAGGAGGCCATTCACGTGGCCCTTCGCGTGATATCAGGGTGCCCCAGGACCGCAAGGCTGACTGAGATGATCTCACCAAGATTCTGGCGCTTGAACTCGAAGGAGTACCGCGAGTCCCACACCGACAAGGTGCGCCGCTGATCAAACCGGGCCCGGGAAGGTGTCCGAGGAGCCCCTGGTGAGACTGGATTTACGAAGATCAAGCCTGTACCAGAAGGCTCCCCGTGATCACCTGCCGTGCCACACGCGACGTGCCCCGGCCGCCGTCATTTCACCGCCCGATCCGCGGCGCATCACCCGAAGCGCTCACTCCAACCGAACCCACCTCCTAGAACGCGTTCTAGCTGGAAGCAATCGTCACATGGTCCATCGACTGGCAACCTCCTGGTCCCATCGCGATGGCAGCGGCCTAACAGTCCCAATCCCAGGGATATGTGTCGTCGGCACAACCCGGCTGATTCCCGGTGCCGGGCTGGGGATCGGCGCTTCCCGGTGGGGGAGCCGGCGAGGTGGTGTCCGGACCCTCCGGCGGCGCCGAGCCGCGGACAACGGGTGGGCTGACGGTCCAGTGGAACGAAACCGTCGCCGCGGCGGCAGTGGCGCGGATGATCGTGATCGTCACGGTCCAGGTTCCCGGTGCGGCGGGACTGCCACTGATACGGCCGGTCGAGGGGGCGATCGAGAGTCCCGTGGGCAGCGGCGACGCTTGGTAGGTCAGCGGGCCCTGATCGCTGGCGTGCGCGTTGAGGGCGAGGGAGACGGCGTCGCCCACACTCGTGTGCTGATCATCTGGCGTGGTCAGGGAAATGGTGACCGGCGCGATGGTCCAGTTGAACCCGGTTTCGCCGGAGTTGCCGCCGGCGTCGGTGGCGGTCACGGTCACCCGGGTGGTGCCGGCGGTGGTGGGGGTGCCGGAGATGTCGCCGGTGAACGTGTCGATGGTGAGTCCGGTGGGCAGGCCGGTGGTGTGGAAGGTCTGTGCGCCGAACGCGCCGCTGAGCGCGATGTGCAGGTGCACGGGAGTGCCGACGGAGCCGTGTTGGTCGT
This sequence comes from Kutzneria sp. CA-103260, assembly GCF_018263855.1. Taxonomy (GTDB): domain Bacteria; phylum Actinomycetota; class Actinomycetes; order Mycobacteriales; family Pseudonocardiaceae; genus Kutzneria. Next base: position 2,168,715 of record NZ_CP073318.1, read on the forward strand.
TCGGTTCGGCGATGGTCAGTGCAGTGGTCCGCGGCGTCGTCGAAGGTCCGCCACCGGTGATCACTGGTTCCGGTTCGGCGATGCCGGCCGCTTGTTGGCCGGCGGAGAAGACGACCAGGGAGCCGGCCGTTCCGGCGGCGACCGCGGCCAGGCAGATCACGGCCAGGCGGCTGCGCCGGGGGTGCGGCCGGACGGGTACCGCGCGGCGTCTACGGCGTCGTCCCGCGTGGGGAGTGGACGGCAGGGTGGTCTCGCGGCTGAGGATCGTCCACGGTTGGCGAGGAGATGACGTTGCGGCGTCCGGGTGCACGGTTCGTGCGCCAGGTGGACGACCGTGCTGCTCTTCGTTCACGCGCCCTCTTTTGCTTTTCCTGCAACGGGTTTACCGGCTGCGGGAAAGCTTGCCACTGTGCCGCGGTCGGGTGAAGAGGACCCCTCGACTTCGTCTCCTCTCCTGCGAGAACGACAGAGAGTGACGGCTGCCCGGCTCCGATACGGTTGGCACTTTCATGTCAGCCACGCACACCGATGTGCCCGTGAACGATCTCGTCGGCCATCCGTCGCGGGGCTCTTCGTCGAGGGACAGTCACTTGGTGGCTGTTCCGTTGAGCATGCCGGAGATGATCCTCTACTTCTGCAGGCAGAAGTAGAGGATCACGATCGGCAGCGCCACGATGATGCCCGCCGTGGACAGCGCCGAGTAGCCGGTCAGGTGTTCGCCCTTGACGAAGGCCAGGCCCAGCGGTGCGGTGGTCCTCGTTCGTGATGAGCACGAGCGGGAGCAGGAACTCGTTCCACGTCCACATCGCTACCAGCACGCACATCGTCATGATCGGCGCCATGGACGAGGGCACGATCACCCCCCCCACAGCAGGCGGAAGTCGACCGGCACGTCGCCGACCCGTACCACCAGCACAACCCGCAGTCCCCCGGTGGAGTCGCGGCTGCCAAGGCCAGGGCGATCTCGGGTCGGCCGTCGTCGACATCTTCCGAGTGCGGGACGGCAGGATCGTCGAGCACTGGGACGTGATCCAGGTCGTCCCGGCGACATCGGCCGACGACAACACCGTGTGCTGACCGGCGAGCCTCGTCTCGGTCGGCTGAAGCCACGGGAAAGAACAAGGCTTTTTCTTCGCGACGTCGCCGTGCACCCTCGATGCCACTGATCGTCGAACAGCGGGGAACGGAATGCCGACCAGCGAAGAGGTCGATCGTGAGCTTGTCCTGGAGCAGGAGTTCGTGACCGCCCTGTACGCCAGGCTGGACGCCCTGCGCGAGCAGGCGGCGACCTGGTTGTCCGCGGCTCGGGATGCCGCGGCGGACCAGGAAGCGATGGCGTTGTGGCGGGCGGAATTGGCCCGCCTGGAGTCCGTGGAGGACGGACTGTGCTTCGGACGGCTGGACATGCGTGATGGGCGTCGCCTGTACATCGGCCGGCTGGGCCTGTTCCAGGACGAGGACGACGAGCCATTGCTGCTCGATTGGCGAGCACCGGCGGCCCAGCCGTTCTACACCGCGACCATGGCCGACGCGCACGGGGTGCGACGGCGACGCCGCATCACGACCCGACGGCGGGTAGTCCTCGCGCTGGACGACGAACTGCTCGATCCGGACACCGCCGGTGCCGCTGGGGAAGGCGCCCTGCTCGGGGAGGCGGCGTTGGTGGCGGCGCTGACGGCGGATCGAACCGGTCGAATGCGCGACATCGTGACCACGCTGCAGGCCGAGCAGGACCACATTGTCCGTGACGGATACGCCGGTGTGCTGGTGGTGCAGGGCGGCCCGGGGACTGGCAAGACGGCGGTCGCGCTGCACCGGCTGGCCTACCTGCTGTACACCCGTCCGCACCTGCGCACGCGGGGCGTGTTGATCGTCGGCCCCAGCGAGGTCTTCCTGGACTACATCGGGCAGGTGCTGCCCGGTCTGGGCGAGCACGCCGTGGTGACACGGACTATCCCCCTGCTACGGCCGGACATCCAGATCAGCCGCACGGACCTGCCTGAGATCGCCGAGGCCAAGGGCCGGGCCGACATGGCCGATCGGATCGCGGTCGCGGTGCGGTCGCGGGTGCGCATTCCCGATGAGCCGGTCGCGGTGGAGTTCGAGCAGCAGGTCGTGCGGCTGGATCCGGGTGAGTGCCGCCGCGCTCGGACCATGGCTTCCCGTGCCGGACTGCCGTACAACCAGGCACGGTTGGTGTTCCAGCAACGGATCGTCGACCTGCTCGCACAGCGCCTGATCGACCGGATGGAAGGGGTGGTGTTCACCGATACCGGCCAGGCCCTTGACGGTGGCAGCGCCGACGGCCGGCTCAGCGCGGCCGACTTGCGTGCGTTGGCCGCCGCGGGTGTGGTGCTCGACCCCGACCGGGACGACGACCGTGACGGTCCGAAGCGCCTGCTTGACGACGTTGACCTTCGCCGCCTGCGCAGCACCCTGTCGGCCGATGCGGAGGTGTGCCGTGTGCTGGACGAGTTGTGGCCGCCGCTGACCGCGCGGCAGGTGGTGGCCGATCTGCTCGCCCAGCCAGCGGGGGAGTGGAGTGCGGCGGACATTCCGTTGCTGGACGAGGCCGCCGCGATGCTCGGCGAGACCAGCGCTGAGGGCGGAGGTGGGGTGATGTTCGGGCACGTGGTCGTCGACGAGGCGCAGGAACTGTCCGCCATGGCCTGGCGGATGGTGATGCGTCGCTGTCCCACCAGATCGATGACCATCGTCGGAGACCTCGCTCAAACCAGCGATCCGGCCGGTGCCTCGTCATGGGATCGCGCACTGCGGCCACAGGTGGACGATCGCTGGCGGTTGACCCAGCTCACCATCAACTATCGAACCCCAGCGGAGATCATGGCCGCCACCAGCGACCTGTTCGCCGCGCACCATGCCGACCTGCGGCCGCCCCGATCCGTACGCGCCGCCGGTGAATCACCCTGGCGTCAGCACACCACGCTCGCCGAGTTGCCCGACGTCGTCGCCGACATCGCCAGCGGGCACACCGACGGCCAGTTGGCGATCATCACGGTGCCTTCTCACCTTTCCTTGCTCAGGAAGGCTTTGCGCCTCACCACGCCACCCGCGATCACCGATCCCGTCGTCATGCTGACGCCAGAGCAGGCCAAAGGGCTGGAATTCGACTCCGTGCTGATCGTCGACCCGGCCGCGATCCTCACCGCTCCCTTGGGCTACAACGATCTCTACGTGGCCATGACCCGCGCGACCCGGCGACTGGGGATCGTGCATCCTGGCCCAGCGCCGGCCGAACTGTCGCGGATCCAGGAACGACGTCACTCCGAGCGGCCATCGAAGCCCCGCCGTCCGCCGTTCGAGGGCACCTCAAGCTCAACTCCGTGCTGCCCATGATCGACGTCTTGCGCACCGAAGTGATGTATGACCAGGATCGGGATGTGAGCGCTACCGGCACCCCCACCGCTGACCAGGAAACGCGCTACAGCAAGGCGACCGGACCCACGAGAGCGTAGCGCCCGCTGGAGCCTGCGACACCTGCCCGGCCAGCAACAGGTCCGCCCCGTCCTGGGAGCGTCATTCGGACCGGGCGAGCTCCGGATGCGGGCAACACTTCGGTAGTGGCTTTGGCGCGCGGCGCTGGGATTGGTGGTATCCGTGAATGATCGTCGCTTGACCGGTCGTCGAGAGCCCGCGTACCGTCGACCCAGATAAGGAAACTTTCTTAACAAATAGGTGGCGTCATGGTCAGGTCGATCACTCGGCGCGCCGTGCTGTCGGCGGCCGCCGGCGCGGCGTCGGCGACAGTGCTGGCCGGTCCCGCGACGGCCGCGCCACGCGAGGGCGTTTCGGCTCCCTACGGCCCCTATCCGCCACACCTGCTCGAAGCGGAACGGCTGCTGGGCTACCTCGACCTGCTGCCGTGGGAGGCGGGCAACAACAAGTACCGGCTGCCCGCGCCGCCCGGCCAGCCCGACGTGCCGGACCAGATGACGTGGGGCGACCCGGGCGACCCGGCGTCCTATCGCAACCTCGCCCAGTGCGCGTCGTTCCAGACCGGCATCCTCAAACACTCCTACCCGCAGTGGGCCACGGCGGAGTTCTTCGCCCAGCACTTCGGCTCGCCCAGCCCGCAAGCCTGGCAGTACCACCGCGTCTTCACCGGACGGCACGGCTCGGCGCCGCACTTCACCCCGGTGCTGACCGTCGACGACCTCCGGGTCGGTGACCTGATCGCGCTCGACGACCTGACCCGCCAGCCCGGTGACACCGACACCGGCCACATGATGCTGGTGCGCCGCCGCGCCGGCACGTACGACGGGGTGGGCAACCAGGCCGGCAGCACCCAACACGCTGTCCAAGTGGTGGACTGCACCAAGAATCCACACGGGGTCTACGGCGTTGGCGCCTATTCGTCCTATCCGGACAGTCGCATCACCAGCACCAGCGAGTGGTCCGGCGGCGGCTTCGGGCACCTGATGCTGTACGCGGACACGGCCACCGGCGTGTTCACGGGCATCCGCTGGAGTGTGAACTCGTCGGTGTTCAACCCGGTCACCGAGCGGGCCATCGCCGCCGCGCGCCTCGGCTGACCGGCAATTCACGCGATCTCGCGCCACCACCGGTCCGTGGTGGGCGCGTCGGTGACGGGTTCGCCAGGACGCGGGACGGCTACGCGGACGTCGTGCGCGCTGGCTTCGGCCAGCAGCCGCTCGATCGGCTCGGACCAGGAGTGCCCGGCGAGGGCGAAAGTGCCCCAGTGGACCGGGATCAGCAACTCGCCCCGCAACGCGCGGTGCGCGGCAACGCCTTCCTCCGGTGTCATGTGGACGTCCGGCCAGAGGTGCGAGTACGCGCCTATCTGGACCAGCGTCACGTCGAACGGACCATGCTGCTGGCCGATCTCCCGGTACCCGTCGAAATAGCCGGAGTCGCCGGTGTAGAACACCCGGTGCGCCGCGCCGGCCACCACCCAGCCGGCCCACAGGGTACCGTTGCTGCCCGGCCGGACCCGCCCGGAGAAGTGCCGGGCCGCCGTCGCCGTGAGTGTGAGGCCGGCGACGGTCACCGACTCCGTCCAGTCCACTTCGTCGACGCGGGCGGCCGGGATGCGCCAGCGCGCCAGGTGCGCCCCGACGCCGAGCGGCACCACGAACCGGATTCTCGGCCACCGGACGGCGATTCTCCTGATGGTCGCCGTGTCGAGGTGGTCGTAGTGGTCGTGGGAGATGACCACGGCGTCGACCGGCGGCAGGTCGGCCAGTTCGACCGGCACGGGGTGCAGCCGCCGTGGGCCGATCAGCGCGGACGGCGAGACGCGGTTGCTCCACACCGGATCGAACAGCACGGTGCCGCCGTCGAGTTCCACGAGAACGGTGGAATGTCCGAGCCAGGTTGTTCTGACGCCGGCCGGGGGCGTGGCCAGGTCGGGGCGGACGAGCGGCACCGGTCCAGCCGGCCGGCGTCTCGCCACGGTGGCCGCCGGGTGGTGGGGCGACGGCACGGGCTGCGCGGGGCCGGCCGGGTTCTGGAAGGCCCCGTCCCGATAGTTCGGCGAGTGCCGCATCCGCGCCAGCCGGTCGCCGGTCGGGCGACCGCCGAGCGCTGCCGTGCCGATCAACGTCATGGCTTCTCCTCCGGGTCGTGCACCGCCCGGAATGTGAGCCGTTGACTTCACGAGGCGAGTGACCTGTTTGAAGGCGCAACGATCCGCCGCGGCGCGATGTTCCCCGGCCGGACGCCCGTTCACCCACAGCCGAACGGGGCCGGGGCGGTTGCCGCAAGCCGCCCCGGCCCCGAGACAGGTGGGCTCAGCCGTTGAGGGTGCAGGCGGCGAGGGCGTCCAGGCCGGCGGGCTTGGCGCCGGCGACGCGGCCGATGTCGATGGCGATCCGGTCCAGCACGGCGATCCGCTTGTCCTTGAGCGGACCCAAAATCGCGTTGTTGACGAAGTTGGGGCCGCCCTGCCCCTGCGAGGTGACGAGCCGCTTGTCGGCCTCGGCGATCTGGGTGTTGAGCAGGTTCAGGTTCCGGGTCACCTCGGCCTGGGCCGCGGCGGGGATCGCCGGCAGCTTGTCCTGGACGGAGGGGCAGACCACGGTCGGCACGGCCGCGGCCGCGTTCGCGGTGCCGCCGCCGCTGTTCGTGACGACCACGGCCGCGCCGCCGACAACAGCCGCCGCGCCGAGCAACACGGCGGCCACTCGGACCCTCCGGGGAACCGCCGCGTAACTGATCCTCATTGCCCACTCCCGTCACATTCGCCACGCCCCACCGTCCGGTACGTGGCCGCCGCGGGAGCCGTTCAGCGTTCGACTGATTCGACGTTCAATCCCTTGTGGACGGTCGCCCGGTCCGGGTGTCCGGGCCGGGCGACCTGCGGTCACGCGGCGGAGCAGGACACCTGCGAGGGGACCGCGGGCGTGCCGGGATAGTCGGCGGTGAACCCGAACGTCGTGCTGGCGCCGGGCGCGAGCTGGCCGTTCCAGCTGGCGTTGGCGACGGTCGCCAGCGATCCGGACCGGGAAAGGGCTCCGTTCCAGACGCTGGAGACATTCTCGCCGTCCGGCAGCGTCCAACTCGCGTCCCAGCTGCCGATCGGCGCCGAGGTCGAGTTCGTCACGGTCACCTGTCCCTGGAAGCCGCCGGCCCAGGAACCGGTGATCGCGTACGTCGCGGTGCACGGCGTGCTGGGCGGCGGTGTCTGGCCACCGCCGATGCCGGTGACCTGGCCGTTGCCGCCGTCGAACAGGACGTCCGAACAGCCGTAGAACGTCTCCGTGCTGTCCGACCGGGCCCAGATCGAGTAGATGACGTGAGGCCCGGTCTTGGCTGCCGGCAGGGTGGCGTTCCAGTAGTAGTAGCTGCTCAGGCTCCCGGGTGATCCCACCGACGGTGGCTGCACCGCGGTGGAGAACGGCATGCTCTCCAGATCGTTCCAGGTCAGCGGCCGGGTCCGGTCCCAGCCGTCCTTGGTGATGTAGAGCCGGAACGTGCCGGGGTGCGCGGCCCACTTGTTGTACTTGACCTGGATGGTCGCCCCGCTGGTCAGGTGGGTGACCGGCCAGTCGTCGCGGGCCAGGTCGAAGCCGGCGAAGTCGTAGTAGTCGCTGTTGCCGCTGCACAGCTTGCCGTCCGGGATCACCCCGACGGTGCCGCCGTTGGCGGTCCGGTTGCCCACGGCGAACCAGTTGTACAGCGGAGTCGGCCCGCTGTGGGCGATGGCCGCCTGGCACGCGGGGTTGTGGGGCACGATCTGGCCGGTCGCGGTGATGCCGTCCTCGTAGCAGAGGAAAGTCCTGCTGCCGGCGAACGTCATCGCCCCGTGGGCCCAGGCGGGCGTGCCGCCCAGGACCAGGGCCGTCACCGCCGCCAGGACGGCGACCAACCACAGTGTCGGTCTTCTCACGGTGAACCCCTTCGACGAGGGGGGACCGCGGCGCGGTCCCCCGGACGAGGTCAGGACAGCGCCGGGTAGGCGTTGGCCACGAGCTGCTTGAACTGCGCGGCGAACCACTGGCCGGCCGGCACGTCGTAGCCGGGGATCGAGCCGGTGGAGTAGGTGCCGCCGTTGCCGTCGGTGTTGGTGCCGGCCGGGTCGCAGTGCGGGTCGCCGTGGGTGTGCGAGCCGCTGGGGTAGTCGCCGTCGGACTCGCCGGGCGGCTTGATCCAGACGAAGGCGATCACGTGGTCGGCCGTCCCGAACGGCTGCGCCTGCGGACGCGTGCCGATGCCGGCGCCGTTCTGGTTGCACCAGTCACCGCGGAACGGCCGCTGGTCGATCTTGTTCGCGGCCACGTAGGCGCCCGGCGTGGTCGGCGAGGTGTCGACCCGGGTTGGCCGGTTCGGCCCGCCCCAGCCGTTGCGGGAGGTGTCGATGAGGAACCCGATCCGACTCGGGAACCCGGTGGAGACGAGCGTGTTGTACATCGCGGTGTCGTAGGTGTGCTCGTCGAAGTAGTGGTTCCACTGGTAGAAGTTGGCCGAGAACAGCGGCTGCCCGCCGACCTGGATCCCGCTGTCGGGCAGGAAGGGCTCGGTGGTCGGCGTGTAGTTGGCGGTGTCGCTGATGAACCCGTCCACGCTGGCGAAGCCGCCGGTGGTGGCCCGGACGACCTTGGCGAACTCCTGCCCGGCCGGTCCCATGTTGCTGTCCCAACCGAGCCAGGCCGAGTGGGCGATGTCCAGGTAGTTGTAGACGTTCGGGATCGCGTGCAGCTTGTTCAGCGTGTACTCGATGCCCTGCTCGTAGAACGGCGTCGCGGTCGAGCAGGCCGGCTTGCTCTGGTTGGTGACCGCGTTGGGCAGCGAGTCGGGTTCGATCACCGCGACGACACGCAGGTTGCTGTTGCCGGTGTACTTGGAGCTGCCCAGAGTCGAGGCGATCGGGTCGATGTACTGGGACTCGTAGGTGGTCAGGCCGGCCGTCGTGGCCGGGATCTCGCCGTTGGACGCGAGTGCGGCGCAGTCGCGGCCAGGCAGGTCGTAGACCACGATCTCGATCACGACCGGGCCCTTCGCCGCCTGGGCGAGCGCCTTGTCCATGTGCGCCCGCAGGCCCAGTCGGCCGCCGACGCCGCCGATCGCGGCCATGGTGTCCAGCCAGATGCCGGTCTGGTAGTTGGCGACCGAGGCCTCGGCGGCCGAGCCGTCGGCGTTCGCCTGGGCCTTGACCTCGCTGACGTAGTCGGGATTCAGGTATGAACTCGCGCCCAGATAAGGGTTCGCCACGTGGCCTGCCAGCGGCGAGGATGTCGCTGTCGCGGGCGCCACCGCGAACAAGCCGATCGTCGTGGCCGCGGCCAGTGCCGCGGCCGCCAGTGGTCGCAACGTCATTCTGGTGTCTCCTAGTCAGAAACCGGCAGGGGGAGCCACGTTCGGGAGCAGCCGGGCGAACGCGTCGAACGCCGCGGGGAAGGGAAGGTCGTGGTGGAGGAGTTGTCGGCGGCGGTGCCCCACGCGTAGTGCCAGGCGAGCAGATACGTGTCCTCATTGGACTTGGAGGTGCCGGTGCCGTGGTCCGCTTCCAGCCAGAGTGCGAAACGACGTCGTCGTCGCATAGGTGTGCTCCTCCCGCTCGAGCGGCGGGAGAAATGTAGAGCCCGGCAACATATTCACGTCGCGACCGAACCCGAGCTGCTGGCTGGATACCCGCTGACCTGGGCGGACCGGCGTCGTGTCCGATGTATCTTTCACGCCGAGGCGCGGAGCACCAGTTCGGTGTCGAGCACGACGCCGCGCCGCCCGGTCCGACCGCCGACGATCAGGCCGAGCAGATCGCGCGTCATCCGGGCGCCCATCTCCTCGATGGGCTGGCGGACGGTGGTCAGCGGGGGATCGGTGCGCCGGCCTATGGGCAGGTCGTCGAAACCGACCACGGCGACATCGTCGGGCACGCGGCGGCCGGCTCGCCGAAGCGCGCGAAGCACTCCGACGGCCATCAGGTCCGAGGCGGTGAAGATGGCGTCCACGTCGGGTCTGCGGTCCAGCAAGCGGGCCGTCGCGTGTTCGCCGGAGGCCTGGCCGAAGTCGCCGAAGAACACCAGGCCATGGTCGGATCGCTCCGCGTCCGCCATGACCTGCCGGTAGCCGGCGAGGCGGTCCATTCCCGCGGCCATGTCTCGGGGTCCCGCCACGGTGGCGATCGCGGAGCGCCCGCTGTCGATGAGGTGTCGAACGGCTCGCGCGGCCCCGCCGTGGTTGTCCGCGTCGACGTAGGAGACCTCGTATTCCTTCTCCCCGAAGACCGGCCGGCCGCCGACGACCACGGGGACGCCGATTCGATCGAGGTCCAGCGGGCTGCGTCCGTGCATGCTCACGAACAACGCGCCGTCGACATGGCCGCTGCCCAGGAAGTGCATCGCGGGCGCCTGACAGTCCTTTGTGGACGGCACGGTGAGCAGGACGAGCTGTAGGCCGGCCGCGGTGACCTCGCGACTCACCCCGACCACGATCCGCGCGAAGTACGGATCGGAGAACAGCCGCAGCCCTTCCTCGCACACCACGAACGCGATCGAGCGGCTGAGCTTCTGGGTGGCGGACCGGGCGGCGCGCTGGCGTTCGTAGCCGAGTGCGGCCATCGCGGACTCGACCTGTCTGCGTGTCTCGGGACGCACCCGCGGATAGCCGTTGAGCACACGGGACGCGGTCGCGCAGGACACCCCGGCCGCTCGCGCGACGTCGGCGAGCGTCGGGCGCGCCGGGCGGAAATCGACAGCGGTCACGCTGCACCCCATACGACGACATTGTCCAGCGGAGGGACGTACCTGACCTCAGTGTTACCGCAAACATATGCCGGGGGCAAGGAAGCCGTGTTCACCCACGATGTCGTGTAAGCGACCGCCGTGTACGCGGGGCCGCAGCCGTTGGCGCAGGGGGAAGGCAGTGCGAACCGACAGATTCGATTGCCCGCGAGCGGTGCGTCCGCCGCGTCGGTGACCCTGATCTGACACTGGGTTCCCCGCGACGACACCGTGCCGGTGGGACCGATCTGGTAGTCCTCGCCCATGGTGGAGCCCATGGTCGCGGCCTGCCCTGCGCCGTTCGGGTAGTACTGGACGCCGTGTATTCCGTTCGGCAGGTGGGAAATCGGGACGACGGCCCAATACGGCTGCGCTGACTGGACGAACTAACGGCAGGGCTGCACCCGCGCGGCCGGATCAGTCAGGTAGTCGGCTTCTCGTTGCACGGCGCAGGGGTCGTTGAAAAGCCCGGTGTGGCCGTCGGAGGAGCGGGTGAGCAGGATCGAGCCGGCGATCTGATGGGCCAGGCCGACACCCCACGAGTAGGGGGTCGCCAGGTCGTACTTGCCGGCCACGACGAGGATCGGTGGCGCGCCGCGAACCGGCTCGGGCCGCCACGGATCGGCGGCGGGCACCGGCCAGCCGGTGCAGCCGGCCTGGACCAGCCACGCCTCGACGTGGCCGGCGGCGTGCGGCGCGGTCCGGGCGGCCTGGGTGATCTGCTGTCGCAGCTGCCCGAACGTCGTTACGTCAGAAGGGAAATCCTGGCAGGCGATCGCCAGGTAGGTGTTGGCGCCAGCCACGTGCGTCGGGTCGCTCGGGCTGTCCGGCCCGTTGTCGGCGGCGTCGGCGAGCAGACCGGCGTCGCCGGCGACCGCCTGCTGGATCGCGGTGGCCAGGTTGGGCCACTGGGACGTGACGTTGAGGTATTCGTAGACGCCCTGGAGCACCACCTCGCCGGGGCTGCCGCCGGGAATGCCGTTGGCGGGCAACGGACCCTTGGCGGTCAGACGCAACAGTTCGTCATAGGTCGCCTCGGCTCCCCGGGCGTGCAGCGCACAGCTGGTCTGCTGATCGCACCAGGCGAAGAAGTGACGAAGGCTCACCTCGGTCGTGGTGTTCTCGTCGGCCACCAACCGGGCACTGCCCAACGAGTGGTCCATCGGGCCGTCCAGCACCATGGCGCGGACGTGCTGCGGGTACCGGCGCGCGTAGAGATTGCCGATCAGGCTGCCGTAGGAGAGGCCGAGGAAGTTCAGCTTGTCCTCGCCCAGGGCGACACGGATCGCGTCCAGATCGCGGGCTACGCTGATCGTGTCGAGGTGCGCGAGCAGCGGGCCGGTCTTGCGCAGGCAGTCCGCGCCGACGGCGCGGTTGTGGGCGACGAGCTGGTCGAACTGAGCCTGGGTGGTCGGGAACTGGGTGACCGTGGGGTCGAACACCGGCTGCGAACACGTCACGGCAGGCACGCTGTGGCCGACCCCACGCGGGTCGAAGCCGACCAGGTCGAACCGGTCCCGCAGCTGCTGGGGGAGCCCGTCGGCCCCGTACTCGATCGACTCCGCGCCCGCGCCGCCGGGACCGCCCGGGTTGATCAGGAGCGTGCCGACCCGCTTGCTCGGATCGGCGGCGTTGACCCGGGACAGCGCAAGGCTGATCTGCGCGCCGTGCGGCTGGGACCAGTCGAGCGGGACGGTCAACGTCGCGCACCGGGCGTTGTTGCCGCAAGGCTGCCAGTCCAGCGCGGCGCGGGCGGCGTCTGCCGTGGCGGGCACGGCCGCGGCTGTCGCGGCGACGACGCAGGCGACGGCGATGACTCTGGTTCCGAAGATCACCTCGGTGATTCTCGCCGGCGAGCCCTACGCTGCCGTCAGCCTCGAAGCTACGGTTTTGTCATACCTGAGGATTAGAACGTGTGTGTGGCGGGTCCGGTCCGCTGTGGGGTTCTTGGACTGTTCGGCGAACTCGTTGGTCTTACTGGGCCCCTGGGGACCTCGCGGAGCCGACCGTGGATCTGTCGAATTGATCGAAACCCGGCGACCTGGTCGATGTGCGGGTCGGCGCCTCGCCATCGGCTGATTGACAGCGATATGCGCGGCTGTAGCCTGGTTCGGCTGGCGCGGCCGGCGACGCGTTGCTGTGCTTTGGCCATGAAGACCAGGCTCATCCATCATTTGGGGGCGCTGGCCGACGTCAAACGATCGCGGTCGGGGGGTCGGTGGAGTTCAGGCTGTTGGGTTCGATCGAGGCCGAGGTGTCGGGTCGGTCGATCCCGTTGGGGCCGCCGCGGCAGCGAGGCATCCTCGCGGTGCTTGCCGCCGACGCCGGCCGGCTGGTGCTGATGGACACGCTCGTCGACAGGGTCTGGGGCGATGCGCCGCCCGCCCGGGTGCGGGACGCGCTTTATGTCTATATCGCCCGGCTGCGGAGGATCCTCGCCGCCGGCGACGGCTCGGCTGTGCTGCTTCGTCGCACACACGGGTACGTGCTCGACGTCGCGGAGGACACGGTGGACGTCCACCGGTTCCGGCGTCTGGTGGTTGAGGCACGCCAGCCGCACCAGGACGTCCGCACCCGGACTGAGCTGCTGCGGGCCGCGCTGGCGCAGTGGAGTGGCACCCCGCTGGCGGCGATGCCGGGCGAGTGGGCCGACGCGGTCCGGCAGGCGTGGCAGGGGCAACGCGTCGACGCTGTCGTGGAGTGGGCCGAGGCCGAGCTCTCGGTGTTCGGCCCGGCCGCGGTGATCGACACGCTGACCGGGATGCTCATCCAGCATCCGCTGCATGAGCCACTGGCCGCCACGTTGATGAGGGCGATGCGCGCGGCGGGGCGTACTGGTGAGGCGCTCGACATCTATGCCAGGCTCCGGGCAGAGCTCGCCGAGCAGTTGGGTATCGACCCGTCCGCGCCGCTGAGGCGGGCTCATGAGGAAATGCTGCGTTCGGACGCTGGTCTGCCGACGGACGGCGGTGCCCTCACGGGTAGGGGCCTCGAACCGCCGAAGCGGCACGAACGTCTGACTGAGGCGTACACCGGCACGGCCGACCCGGTCATCTCGGTGGTCGCTGGCGCTGAACTTCTTCAGGTGCTGGGTGAGCACGAGGTCAGGCCAGCGGCCGAGGATGTGGCCCGGGTGGCGGAGTCCGCCGTCCAGCGACTGTCTACACAGGACGAAGCGACCCGCCGTCTCGCACAGTCCCTGGTGGTGCTGGGCGACGACGCCGACTGGCCGCTGGCGGCAGCCCTGAGCGGCCTGAGCGATGCCGAAAGCCGTGACCACGCCGACCGGTTGCGACGGATCGGCGTAGTCGCTCCCGACGGCGCCGCGCGATTCAGCCACCCATCGATCCGCTCCATACTCGCCGAAACCGCCATCACTCCCACCGAACTGGCCGCCGGGCACGCCCGCGCGGCGGAACTGCTGTACGCCGACGGCGCGCCGCCCGAACAGGTGGCAACGCATCTGCTGCTCGCCGACCCAGGCCCCGGGCAGTGGCGGGTTGAGGTCCTGCGCGAGGCGGCCCGGGCGGCCCGAGGCCGAGGACTGCCGGAAACGGGCACGAGGTACCTGCGGCGTGCCCTGAGGGAGCCGACCTCAACGAAGCAGCGCGGCGACGTCATCCTGGACCTGGGCGCCGACGAGATGCTGTCCGACCCGGACGCGGCAGCGCGGCGGTTGGCGCTGGCCCTGCCCAGGCTGACCGATCCGCTGACCCGGGGGCGGGCCGCGAGTCTGCTGGCCGATGCCCTGTTCGCCGCCTACCGGCACGAGCAGGCGATGGACGTGCTTGAGCGCGCGGTGGCCGACCTCGCGACGCAGGCCGGCTCGGACACGCTGCTCCGGGAACAGTGGTGGCGCGTACAGGCGCAGCTCGTGCTCGTCGGGTACGAGCGGCCGGCAACCCTGCCGAAGGCCCGCGTATGGGCGGAGCGGCTCCGTGCTCTTGGCATTCCGGGCGACACCCCGGGGCAGCGGGCCGTGCTGCTGGCGCTGGCAACGCCCGCGATGATCGGCGAGGGCGACGCGGCGACCGTGAACGATCTCCTCGACCGTGGGCTGCGTGGTGAACTGGCCGCCGATGCGCGGGCGACGTACGTGCTGGGGGTTGCCGGCCTCGGGTACACGCTCACCGACCGGCTCGACGATGCCGCCCTGCGGTACGACCAGATGCGGGAGCTGGCCGGTCGGTGCGGGGCGACCGTCGCGTCCGCCCAAGCCGTGGCGGGGTTGGTGAACGTGGAATGGCGGCGGGGCGAGCGAATCCCCCTCACCCCACGGTTCGACGGCGCGCTGCGCACCGATCTGCGAGCCCGGCTTTCACTGGTGACCGTCGCGGTCGAGTCACTGGTCGAACTCGGCGACCCGGCCGCGGCCGCCGACATCCTGGACCAGCACGCCAAGGGGGCCACCGACGAGTCAGTGCGATGGGCGCCGGTGTTGGTCAGTGCGGGCCGGGTGCAGGCGGAGCGGGGAGATCTCAGCGGCGCGCTGGCCCTCCTGCTGGCCTACGGGGGTTTTGAGCGGCAGGAAGGGCTCGGCACCCCGGTGGCAACCCCGTGGCGGACCCTGGCCGCACGGATCTGCGCCGCTCTCGGACAGCGGGAACAAGCCCGACAGCTGGCCACCGAGGAGTTGGACGCGGCGTATCGGTGGGGCACCGCCCGGGTGATCGGCACCGCTCTGCGCTGCCTTGGCGCGGTCTCCGACGGCACCGAGGCGCGTGCGCTGCTGGCGGAGGCGGTGGCTGTGCTGGAGCCCTCGCCCGCGCGGCTGGAACTGGCCTGGGCCAAGTACGAATGGGGGCTCGCCGTCCGCGAAGCCGGCGATCTCCAGACCGGCCTGGACATCCTTGGCGCCGCACTGAAACTGGCTGAGCTGAGCGGCGCCCGGCTGCTGGCCGGACGGGCTCGGGCGGAACTGGTGGCCGCCGGCGTACGCGTGAGCCCTTAGACCTGGCACCGACTCGTGGTTCGTATCCTCGGTGCAGTGGCGCGCGTCCACTTGCGCGGCAAGAAAACTGCAAGGTTTCGTTCAAGTCCCGTGCCGGAGCCTTGCGTCGGCGCACGGCACACCCGTTGAGCACGGTCGGTGTCGGGCCGCTTCCGCGGTTGCCCGCCGTGGACGTTGGTGGACGGGGAGGACAGATGGAAGAGTTCAGAATCAGTCGGCGGCAGGGCCTTGTCGCCCTGGGGGCCACCCTCGGCTCGGCATTGCTCGGCACAAGCCTGGCCAACGTCGCGAACGCGGCCACGGGCACTCGGCAGAACATGGCGGCGGTGCAACCGAACAAGGTGGACTACTCCGTCAAAATCTTCAATGATTCGCTGCTGGAAGGCTATCAGGCCATCATATTTCAGGAGGATCCCACGCTGGGGGACGACGCGGTGACCCTGGCCTGGATGACGAAGACCTGTCATGCGGGTACCAGTGTCACGTTCCTCTGGGGCTTGGACTACAACTTCATCTGGGGGCAGCAGGGAACCCTCGCGCCGGGAACGAAGTTCAGTGCGGGGCAGATCATTCCCGCCGACCTCACGCAGAACAACGGCGTCACCCTCTCCTACGTCGATGACGGTTACGTCTTCTCGAAGACGACGCCCTACAAGGGGTCCAGTCTGCATGTCTTCGAGGACCAGACGGTTCCCAAGGCGGGTACGCCCAACTCTGGATCCGTGGGTGTCGGCATGTCGGGATTCGGCACGTTCGTCGTTCCGACGGGCTCGAACATGAATGTCGACTTTTCGCCCAGTCCGCTCTACTGGATCGCCTTCGGCAAGTACACCACCAGCACGGTGATGAACATTGCGCAGTTGACGGTTCCGGTGCGGATCCAGTTCAAGGACGGCGAGACCGCGGCCCTCGCGATCTACGACGGCCGCAACTGGGACATCACCTACAGCTAGCCCGCCAGCACGTCGACCCGAGCTCACGTATCGACGGTCGCAGGCCCGGCCCTCCCTGTCGGGCCTGTGACCGTGCCGAGGCCGGGGGACTGGTACGCCGATGGCGACACGCGTCTCGTCGATGGCCGCCGCGCCCATCACGTGTCCGCCGCCATGGATCCACAGCAGCGTTGCCCGCCAAGCCTTCGACACCCGAGCGGGTGGGCACGCCGGCCCACCCGCTCACGACGTCACCAGGTGACGGGCAGCGACACCAGACCGCCGGTGAGGGAGCCGGGGCGGATCTCCAGGTCGTCGGGGGCGACGGCCAGGCGGAGGGTGGGGAGGCGGCGGAACAGGGTGGACAGGGCGATCTTCAGCTCGGTGCGGGCCAGGCTGGCGCCGATGCAGAAGTGCATGCCGTGTCCGAAGGCCAGGTGGATGTTGGGGGAGCGGGTGGGGTCGAACTCGTCAGGGTCGGTGAACACGGACGGGTCCCGGTTGGCCGCGTTGGACGACAGCAGCACGCAGTCGCCGCGCTTGATGGTGACGCCTTCGACCTCGACGTCCTCGCGGGCGTAGCGCAGCAGCCCGAGGTCGCCGAGCGAGGTGTACCGCAGCACTTCCTCCACAGTGGACTGTGCGAGCCCGTCGGGGTCGGCGGCGAACCGGTCGCGGCGGTCGAGGTCGGACAGCAGGAACACGGTGCCCATGTCGATGCGGGTCATGGTGGTCTCGTGCCCGGCGAACAGCAGGCCGGCGGCCAGTCGCGCCATGTCCTGCTCGCTGAACGAAGGGTCCTCGGCCTGGGCCTTCACCATGTCCGTCATCACGTCGGCCTGTGGGTCGGCCCGCTTCTGGTCGGCCAGCCGGCGCATGTACTCGCGCAGCTCGTCGGCGGCGGCCTGGGCCTCGGCGCCGATGTCCATCCGGCCGAGCCGGGTGGACAGGTCGTGGAAGTAGTCGCGGTCCTCGTACGGCACGCCCAACAGCTCGCAGATCACCAGCACCGGCAGCGGCAGTGAGAGCAGCGCGTGCAGGTCGACCGGCTGTGAGGGGTCGGCGTCGTGCGCGGCGGTCATCTCGTCGATGCGGGCGTCGACCAGCTCCTGGACATGGTCGGACAGCTTGCGCATGCGGCTGGCGGAGAACGCCGGCACCAGCAGCGACCGCATCCGCTTGTTGCGGGCCTCCTCGTCGTCGTACTCGCCGCTCGGGCCGTTGAGCACGGCCGCGTCGGAGATCCTGGACGCCTGCTCGGGGGCTGGGTGCGAGCGGCCGAAGCGCGGGTCGGAGAACAACTCGCGGCACTGTTCGAACCGGGTGACCAGCCACGCGGGGTCACCCGCGGGCGTCAGCACCTCGACCGGAGCGGTCTCACGAAGCAGCACCGCGTACAGCGGCGCCAGGTCGATCGCGTTGGCCCGCCTGAACGGCAGCTGCGGCCGGGACTCGGTGGTGGTCATGGCAGTCCCTCCAGTGGTGGTTCCGCGGTGTGGACACGCGGGGTCTTGAGCCGGAGCGGGATCTCCACCCACCCCTAGGTCACCGTAACCTAGGATCGAACGCTATGTCACGGTGACCTAGGGATGAATCCGGTTCGGGCGCCAGGTGCCGCGCGGTGCCGTCACTCCCGATCTGTCCACCGTCGCGGCCCGATTCGGGTAACCGAGCCGTGCGGTATCAGCCGGCGGCGGTCAGGGTGCGGAGTTGGGTGAAGGACTGGCGGATGGCGTCACGCAGGTCGAGGTCGCCGGCGGCGTCGACCCATCGTTGGAAGGCGACCCGGTAGACCGCGGCGCCGGCCTCGGCGGCCAGGCTGGCCTCGGTGTCGCCGACGCCGCGGCGTCGCAGCCCGTCGGCGAGCGCGGCCGTCATGTGCGCGAGCTTGATCAGTTCGCGTTCCCGGAGATCGGCGTTGGCCATGATCACCGTGTGCCGCTTGCGCGCCAGGTCGCCGTCACGTTCGATCATGTCGGCCGCGGCGTCCAGCGCGGTCGCCACGAGCTCCAGTGCCGACGCCGTGGCCGGCGCGGCCTCCAGCGCGGCCAGCGACTTCTCGGCCAGTTCGGCCGATCCGTCGAAGAGGACCTCGCGCTTGTCGGCGAAGTGGCGGAAGAAGGTGCGGGCGCTCACGCCGGCCCGGTCGGCGATGTCGGCGACCATGGTCTGCTCGAAGCCGTGTTCGAGGTATAGGGCCAGCGCGGCCTCGCGCAGTCGGCCACTGGCTCCAGGCTCCCAACGTCCCATGCCGCGAGTTTAGTGCCGGCGGCGGTCGACGCCCGAAGTGATGTCATCAGGTGACATCGGCGTGCTACGGTGATGTCACCTGATGACATCGCTAAGGGAGGGCTCGGTCATGACGACGATGAAGCGCATCCAGTACCACCAGTACGGCGGTCCCGAGGTGCTGCGGTTGGAGGACTTCGAGCCGGCGCGGCCCGGCCCCGGCGAGGTGCTGGTCCGCGTGAAGGCGGCGGCTGCGAACCCGATGGACTGGCAGATCCGCAACGGCGCGATGAAGATCGTGACCGGTCGGCGGTTCCCGCGCGGCCTGGGCCACGACTTCGCGGGCGTCGTGGTGGCGGTCGGCGTCGGCGTCACTCGGTTCGGGATCGGCGACGAAGTGCTCGGCGGGGCGGGCATGAAGGCGTCCGGAGCGTTCGCCGAGATGGTTGTCGCCGAGGAGAAGGCGGTCGTGGCGAAGCCGGCGAGCCTGTCCTGGGAGGAGGCCGCCGCGCTCCCCATTGTCGGGCTCACCGCCTACCAGGCCATGGTCAGTACCAGCAAGGTGCACGCCGGGCAGGCCGTCTTCATCCACGGCTGCCTCGGCGGCGTCGGCCGATCCGCCGCGCAGATCGCCCTCGCACACGGTGCTTCGGTGAGCGGTAGTTGCCGCGGTTCCGCCATGCGGGAGGCGCGCGACCTCGGTGTCGCCCCGATCGTCGAGTTCGACTTCGACGCGACGGAACTCGCGGGGCGGTTCGACGTCGTCTTCGACACCGCCGGCACGCTGCCGATCAAGGCGGCGCAGACCTTGCTCAAGCCTGGCGGCCGCATCATCGACATCACCCCCACGCCGGCGAAGTTCGCGAGAAGTGCCCTGCCGGGGCCGTATCAGGTGCTCGTCGCGAAAGCCGTCACGGAGGATCTCGACGCGGTCGCACAGGCTGCCGGGAAGGGCGCACTGCGGCTGCCGGTCGCCCGCACCGTGCCGCTCGGCGAGGCGATCCCGGCGTTGACGGAGCTCGAGCGCGACCGCACACCCAAGGGCGGCAAACTTGTCATCACGACCGAGTGATCATCCCGCCGTTCGAATCCCCTGGAGAACCCGTGCCCACTCTCTCTGAGCGTCTGGTCGACGTGGCCAGCAGCGCGTTCCTGCACACCGCGGAGGTGACGGTCGCCGAACCGTGCGCACCCGGATTCGTTCGCGTCGAACTGCGGGCCGATGCCTTCCGTGGTGCTGACTGGATACCCGGGGCGAAGGTGCAGATCCGGACCCAGCGCGGAACCTTGAAGTTGCGCACCTACACCCCGATCCGCTGGGATGGCGACACGACGGAGCTCATCGCCTGCACCCACGCCGACGGTCCGGCCGCCGAGTGGTTCCGCGGCGTGGCGGCCGGGGCCACGTGCGATGTCTTCGGTCCCCGCAAGTCGATCGACCTCCGAGGGCTCGACCGCGTCGTGTTCGTCGGCGACGAGTCGAGCATCGCCCTGGCGGTCGCGCTCAGGACAGTCACCTCTCGCGTCGACCATGTCTTCGAGGCGTCCGAGCCGAGTGCCGTCTCGGCGATGCTCGTGTCGCGAGGGCTCGACCGGTCCAGCGTCGTGGTGCCCAAGACGGCCGACCGCCAGTCGCTGCTGGCTCATGTCCGCGCGGCGGCTCCGGACGAGTCGTTCGATCTCGTCGTGACCGGGAACGCCAAGACGGTGCACGAGATCCGCCGCGACTCGCGGAACTGGCCGCGGCGGCCCGCCGAGATCAAGGGCAAGGCGTACTGGGCCGAGGGGCGCACGGGGCTCGACTGAGCGTGCCGGGAATTGTCTACTGTGGACCGAACAGGGACCCCGCGTCGAACGCGCGCCGTTGAGCACTCCCGGTCAAAACTAGAACCTGTTACAGTTCAGTGGTGATCTTCGATCGGTTGCGGGTGACGGACAGGGTCGCGGTGGTGACCGGCGCCGGGCGCGGCATCGGCGCGGCGACGGCGGTGGCGCTGGCCGAGGCGGGCGCGGATGTGGTGATCTCCTCCCGCACGGAGGACGAGCTGCACGACGTGGCGGCGCGGATCGAGCAGGCCGGGCGGAAGGCACACGTCGTGCCGGCCGATCTCAGCGATCCCCAAGCGGCCGCGGCACTGGCCGGTACCGCGGTGGAGGCGCTGGGCCGGCTCGACATCGTGGTGAACAACGTGGGCGGCACCTATCCGCGGCCGCTGCTGGACACGAGCGTCGAATTCCTCGAAGAAGCGTTCCGCTTCAACGTGTCGACCGCGCACGCCCTGACCGTCGCGGCCGTGCCGTCGATGCTGGCCAACGGCGGCGGCGCGATCGTGAACATCTCCTCGGTGATGGGCCGGGTCGCCGGACGGGGCTTCGCGGCCTACGGCACGGCGAAGGCGGCGCTGGCGCACTACACGCGCCTGGCGGCGGCCGATCTCGCGCCGCGGGTCCGCGTCAACGCCATCGCAGTCGGGTCGGTGGCGACGTCGGCGCTGGACGTCGTGGTCGGCAATCCCGAGCTGCGGGCGAAGATGGAAGCGGCCACGCCGCTGCACGTCATCGGTGACGCCGACGACATCGCCGCCATGGTGGTCCATCTGGCCTCACCCGCCGGCGGCTACGTGACCGGCAAGGTGATCGAGGTCGACGGCGGCCTGCAGACGCCCAACCTGGAGTTCGGCCTGCCGGATCTGTGACCTAGCGGTCCCGGTCGAGCAGTTCGAGCACCCTGGCGGCCAGCGCCGCCGGGTCGCCGTCGCCGGGCCGCAGCACCAGCGCGGGATCGCCCGGCACCTCATAGGGCGCGTCGATCCCGGTGAAGCCCTTGATCTGTCCGGACCTGGCCCGCGCGTACATGCCCTTGGGATCGCGGGCCTCGCAGACCTCGACGGGCGTGTCGACGAACACTTCGTGGAAGGCGAGCCCGGCGGCCGCGTGCCGGGCCCGCACCAGGTCGCGGTCGGCGCGGTACGGACTGATCAGCGAGACGATCGCGACCACACCGGCGTCGGCGAACAGTTGGGCCACTTCGCCGACCCGCCGGACGTTCTCGGCCCGGTCACGGGCGCTGAAGCCCAGGTCGGCATTGAGGCCGTGGCGGAGGTTGTCCCCGTCGAGCAGGTAGGCCGGGCGGCCGGCGGCGACCAGGCGGCGCTCCACCTCGGTGGCGATCGTGGACTTGCCCGATGCCGACAGTCCGGTGAGCCATAAGGTCATTCCCGGCCAGGCGCGGTCGGACCGGCGGACGGCGGCGGGATGCCAGACGACGGACGTGCTCGGCTCGGAGATCATGCCGGCCGCCACCGTGTTGTTGGTCGCGTCGTCGACGAGGATGAAGCTGCCGGTCGACCGGTTGCGGCGGTAGGAGTCGAACAGCAGCGGCGTCTGCGTGCGCAGCCGCACCCGGCCGATCTCGTTGAGTGACAGCGATTCCGCCGTCTCGTCGCGGTGCAGGGTGTTGACGTCGATGCGGTAGACCAGTTCGAGCACCTGCGCCCGGACCGAGCGTGTGGTGTGCCGCAACGTGTAGCGAGCGCCGGGAGTCAGTGTGGACCGCTCGGTGAGCCAGCAGACCATGGCGTCGATCTCCTGGCCGACGTGCGGCCTGTTGTGCGGCCGGCAGATCAGGTCGCCGCGCGCCACGTCGAGCTCGTCGTCGAGCTGCACCGTGACCGCCTGGGGCGGGAACGCCTCGTCGACCGGATCACCGCCCGGACCCTGGACCGATCGCACCCGTGAGGTGTGGCCGGCCGGCAGCACCACCACCTCGTCGCCCGGTTTGAGCACCCCGCCGGCCACAGTGCCGGCATAGCCACGGAAGTCCCGCGCGCGGATCACGTACTGGACGGGAAGCCGCGCGTCGATGAGATTGCGGTCCGAGGCGACGTGCACCTCCTCCAGGTGGTGCAGCAGTGAGGTTCCCTCGTACCAGGGCATGTTCGCGCTGCGCTGCACGACGTTGTCGCCGTGCAGCGCGGAGACGGGCACGAACGCCAGGTCGGCCACGTTGAGTTTCATCGCGAACCGGCGGAACTCCGCGCGGATCTCCTCGAACCGCTCGGCCGACCAGTCGACGAGGTCCATCTTGTTCACGCACAGCACCAGATGCGCCACGCCGAGCAGGCTGGCGATGAACGCGTGCCGCCGGGACTGCTCGACCACGCCCTTGCGCGCGTCGACCAGGATCAGCGCCAGGTCCGCGGTCGAGGCCCCGGTGACCATGTTCCGGGTGTACTGGACGTGTCCCGGCGTGTCCGCGATGATGATCTTTCGTCGGGGCGTGACGAGGTAGCGGTAGGCCACGTCGATGGTGATGCCCTGTTCGCGTTCGGCCCGCAGCCCGTCGGTGAGCAGCGCCAGGTTCAGCTCCTCCTCGCCGCGCTCGCGACTGGTCCGCTCCACCGCGGCGAGCTGGTCGGCGAGGATGGCTTTCGAGTCGTGCAGCAGCCGGCCGATCAGGGTGGACTTCCCGTCGTCGACGCTGCCCGCGGTGGCCAGCCGTAACATCAGAAGTACCCCTCCTTCTTGCGATCCTCCATACCGGCCTCGGATATCCGGTCGTCGGCGCGGGTCGCGCCGCGCTCGGTGAGCCGGCTGGCGGCGACCTCGGCGATCACCTCGTCGACCGTGCCGGCGGTGGATTCCACGCACCCGGTGCACGTGGCGTCGCCCACGGTGCGGAACCGCACCGATGCCTCGAACGGCTCCTCGCCGTCGAGCAGGGTGACGAACCTGGTGTTTGCCAACAACATGCCGTCCCGATGGAACACGGGACGCCGGTGGGCGTAGTAGATCGACGGCAGGTCGACGCGCTCGGCCCGGATGTACCGCCAGATGTCCAGTTCGGTCCAGTTGGACAGTGGGAAGACGCGGATGTGCTCGCCCTTGCGGTGCGCCCCGTTGTACAGGTTCCACAGTTCGGGGCGCTGGTTGCGTGGATCCCACTGGCCGAACTCGTCGCGGAAGCTGAACACCCTTTCCTTGGCGCGTGCCTTCTCCTCGTCGCGCCGCGCGCCGCCGAACGCGGCGTCGAAGCCGTGCTCGGCGATGCCCCGCAGCAGTGTCACGGTCTGCAGCCGGTTTCGGCTGGCCCGCGGCCCGGTCTCCTCGACGGCCCGGCCGGCGTCGATGTCGTCCTGCACGGAGGCGACCACGAGGCGCACGCCGAAGCGCGCCACCGCGCGGTCCCGGAACTCGATCACCTCGCCGAAGTTGTGCCCGGTGTCCACGTGCATGACCGGGAACGGCACGGGCGCCGGCCAGAAAGCCTTGGCCGCCAAGTGAAGCAGCACCACGGAGTCCTTGCCGCCGGAGAACAGCAGCGCCGGGCGCTCGAAGGTCGCCGCGACCTCGCGCAGCACGTGCACCGACTCGGCTTCCAACATTCGCAGCGGGGACAGCTCGTATGCAGTGGTCACGATCGACCCGCCCTTCCCGTCGGAAGGAAATTAGAACAGGTTCTTGTTCTCGGTCAACCGATGGCGCAACCTGGACGGCGCCACTGAGAGGCAGAGGAGGACCGTGATGGACCTGGTCGCGATCGAGGAGATCCGTCGGCTCAAACACCGCTACCTGCGCAGCCTCGACCTCAAGCGCTGGGAGGAGTTCGCCCTCACGCTGGCCGTGGACGCCACGGCCGACTACGGCACACCGGTCTACGGGGACCGGCTGTCATTGGCCGGACGAGAGGAGATCGTCACGTTCATGAGCCGCCGGCTCGGGCCGGAGGTCATCACCGTGCACTTCGCCGGTCAGCCCGAGATCGACATCGACGGCGACGAGGCGACGGGGACCTGGAACCTGCTGGACACCGTGATCGCGACCGAGCGTCAGGTCGTGATCCAGGGTGCGGCGTTCTACGAGGACCGCTACCGGCGTGACGCGGACGGCGTGTGGCGGATCAGCCACACTGGCTACGACCGGACCTACGAGGCGATGTTCGCGCTGACGGATCTGCCGGGCTTCAGGCTCACCGCCAACCGGTGGGCCGCCGCCCGCTGACCTGCTCGGTGACCGCGTCGGCCGCGGCGGCGAGTGCGTTGCCGCGCCGCGCGATCTCGGCTCCGGTGAGGGCGCCGCCGACGTACAGGGTGAGCACGAGTTCCTGGGCGCCGTCGGCGTCGAACGTCGGCGCCGCGATCAGGCTCACGGGATGCTTGCGCCGGGCGGCCAGGTCCGCTCCGAGGTAGACCCGCTCGCCGAGGCTGGAGACCATCTCGCCGACCAGTTCGCGCACCCGCGCCGGCAGGTCGTACGCGGCGACGCCGGCCATCAGCGAGTGCAGTCGCATTCCTTCGGGGGACAGGCTTTCCACCAGATAGCCGCGTTCGCGGCCCTCGTCGACGACCCGGCGAAGGTGCGCGCGGTCGGTTCGGGACGGCAGCGTCGGCGGCCGGGAGAGCCAGTCGCCGAGTGCCCGGTCGCCGCCCCAGAGCACGTACATCAGCCCGACCGGCGGCGCGAACGGGTAGGTCTGGCCGACCTTGACAGTGGCGGCGGCCCGTGCGGGCCCGGTGCGCTCCAACACCATGATCTGCTCGCCGACCACCGCGGACGCCGTGCACACCGTGTCGTAGCGTGCACTCAGGTCGGCGAGTTGGCGCCGGGCCAGCGCCGCCGCCGTGAAGTCGTTGCGGGCCAACCGTCCCGCGGCGATCAGCGCCGGCCCCAGCCCGTAGGCCTTGGTCGCCGGGTCGTGCACGAGATAGCCGCCGCGGGTCAGCGAGGTCACGATGCCCAGGCAGGTCGGCTTGGCCAGCCCGACGCCGCGGGCGAGTTCGGACAGGCCGAAGCGCTCGCCCGGGTGGGCGACCAGGAAGTCCAGCACCGCGACCACCCGGTCGGTCGGTGGCGACCGCCGGGTCACCATTGCCAACTCCTAGAACGCGTTCTAGCCTGGCCATGCCCAGATATGTACCGCATCGGTTCATATTTGTACCGATGCGCCCGAGGCGTCAAGGAGCCGCCCGTGCTCACCCAGCCGTTCGCGGACGCCGTCGTCGAGGCCGAGAAAGTCATCGCCGAAGCCCAACACATCCGGACCGAGCAGGACCTCGTCGAGGGCTACGACTACCTCGCCGGCAGCATCCGGGCGTCGCTGCAACTGGCCTGGGCCTACCAGCGCGACTTCCCGTTCTTCGTCCGGTCCACCGGCCCGTACACCAAGCTGGGCCTGGACAACCCGGACACCCTGTACTTCCACTCCTACCTGCGCGACGACCGCGAGTACGTGGTGACCGGCCGGCGGGGGAGCACCGCCGACCTCAGCTTCCAGGTGCTCAACGGGGACTACACGCCGATCGACGTCCCCGACAGCCTGACGGCGTTCGACGACCGGGCCTTCGAGATCGGCGCGGACGGCGCCTTCGAGTTGCGGTTCGGCCCGGCCAAGCCGGACGCCGGCCCGAACCATTTCACGCTCGGACCCGGTTCGGCGATGCTCATCGTGCGCGAGGTGTTCAGCGACTGGGGCGCCGAGCAGCCCGGCGTGATCCGCATCCACCGGGCCGGCGCGGTCGACGCGCCGCCGCCGCTGAGCCAGGACGTGCTCGCCAAAAGGTACGGCGTCGCCGGGAAGATCCTGCTCAGCCGGCTGCGGACGTTTCTGGCCTTCCCCGAGTGGTTCTACCTCAAGCTGCCGGTCAACACGATGACCGAGCCGCGGGCCACCCCGGGCGGGCTGAGCACGCAGTTCTCCTCGGTCGGGCACTACGAGCTCGCCGACGACCAGGCCATGATCGTCACCGTGCCGGCGTCGGAGGCGCCGTACCAGGGCTTCCAACTCGGCAGCATGTGGTACGTGTCGCTGGACTACATCAACCACCAGACCAGCCTCACCGCCGACCAGGCCCGGATCGACCCGGACGGCCGGATCCGGTTCGTCGTCGCCGAACGCGATCCCGGGCTGGCCAACTGGCTGGAGTGCACCGGCCACGCTCGCGGATACCTCCAGATCCGCTGGCAGCGACTGTCCAGGAAGCTCACCCGTGCGGACGGCCCCGAGGTGGAGGTGGTGCGGGTGGACGAACTCCCGGACCGGCTGCCGTTTCACGAGCGGTCGCGGGTCACGCCGCAGGAGTACGCGGCGCGGATCGCCGCGCGCCGGGCCGCCGTCGCCGACCGGATGCTGGGCTGAGGCGATGATTGTCGGACGGGACAACGTCGGCACGGTCGAGGACCTGCACGCCTCGGCGACCAAGATCACCGGACTTGCCGAGTTCGGTGACGACGACTACCGCGACGGACTCGCGGTGCTGCTGGAGTCCTATGCGCGCGATGGCGGGTTGACCCCGTTGGGCAACAAGGTGGCGCGCGGCTTCCTCCGCGGCGCGCTGGTGGCCAGGCTGCTCAGCGAGGCCGCGTGGCAGCAGTACCCGGAGCACACTGAGACGCCGGTCGAGCGGCCGATCTTCGTGACCGGTCTGCCGCGCACCGGCACCACCGCGCTGCACCGCCTGCTCAGCGCGGATCCGGCGCACCAGGGCCTGCAGGTGTGGCTCACCGAGGCGCCGCAGCCCCGTCCGCCGCGGGAGACCTGGGCGGAAAACCCGGTGTTCCAGGCGATCGAGCAGAACTACCGCCGGCACCACGTGGAGCATCCGGAGTTCATGGGGCTGCACTACATGTCCGCCGACGAGGTGGAGGAATGCTGGCAGCTGCTGCGACAGTCGACGCGGTCGATCTCGTACGAGTGCCTGGCCCACCTGCCGACCTACTCGGCCTGGCTGGACGGCCAGGACTGGACCGGCGCCTACCGTCGGCACCGGCGCAATCTCCAGCTGATCGGGCTGCGCGACCGCGATCGCCGGTGGGTGCTGAAGAATCCCAGCCATCTGTTCGCCCTCGATGCCCTGCTGGCCGTGTACCCGGACGCGCTGGTGATCCAGACGCACCGGGATCCGCGGGTGGCCATCGCGTCGGTGTGCAGTCTGAACCAGCAGGCGAGCGCCGGCTGGTCGACCGTGTTCGACGGCGAAGTCCTGGGGCGGGATCAGTTCGAGTTGTGGGCACGGGGCCTGGACCGCTTCACCGCCGCCCGCGCGAACCACGACCCGGCTCAGTTCTTCGACGTGCGCTACCAGGACCTGGTGAGCGATCCGATCGGCACCGTGCAAGGGATCTACGCGCATTTCGGGCTCGCGCTGACCGACCGCGCGGAAGCCGCGATGACGGCCATGCACGTGGACAACACCTCCGGCCAGCGCCGGCCGGCACATCGCTACCTGCTGTCGGACTTCGGGCTCACCGGCGAGGAGGTCGACGAGCGTTTCGCCGACTACCTGCGGGCTTACGGCCGGCGGTAGCGACCGGCCGGTGCGAGGCCGGGCCGGCATCCGCAGGGCGCTCGACCGGTTCCGGTCCAGCCTGAGGTCTACTGTGGACCGACAGGATGACTGGTGGCGAGGCTATGGTCGCAGGTCGGCGTCGTGATTGAGATGGCTTGCATAATGCAAGTCAAGCTGCTTAGCATGAGCTCATGTCCCGCACGCCGCCTCGCCTGCGCGACAACCGCCTCGCCGCGCTGGTTGTCGTGCTCGCCGTGTTCATGACCAATCTGGACTTGTGGATCGTCAACGTCGCGCTGCCGGCCATGGGCCGGGAGTTCGGCGCCTCGGACGCGTTGGGCGACCTGTCGTGGGTCCTCAACGCCTACGCGATCACGCTCGCGGCGTTGCTCGTCATCGGCGGACGCCTGGGCGACCGACTCGGCCAGCGACCGGTGTTCCTGGGCGGGGTGGTCCTGTTCACGCTGGCGTCCGTCGCGTGTGCGCTCGCGCCGTCGTTGGGTGTGCTGGTGGTGGCGCGGGTCGTCCAGGCCGCGGGTGCGGCGGCGCAGCTGCCGAACTCGCTGGCGCTGCTGCTGGCCGTCGTGCCGGTCGAGCGCCGCACGGCTGCGACCCGTGCGTGGGCGGCAGTGGGCGGCCTGGCCGCCGCGTCCGGGCCGGTGCTCGGCGGTTTCCTGGTGCAGCTCGACTGGCGTTGGGTGTTCGTCGTCAATCTTCCGATCGGCGTCGCGACGGTGCTGGCCGGCCGGGCCGTGCTGCCGCGCTCGCCACGCCACGAGACCGGCCGTCTGCCCGATCTGGTCGGGGCGGCGCTGGTGATGGCCGCGGTCGCAGCGTTCTCCGGTGCGCTGGTCCAGGCGCCCACCTGGGGTTGGGTGTCCGGTCGCACGATCGGTCTGTTCGCGCTCGCCGTGGCCGCGGCCGCCTGGTTCGTCCTTCGCTCCACCCGGCACCAACGCCCGCTGCTGGAGCTGCACCTGCTGCGGTTGCCGAGCTTCGGGGCCTCCAGCGCGGGCACGCTCTTGTTCGGCACCGCGTTCGCGATGATGCTGCTCTCGAACGTGTTGTGGTGCCAGCAGGTCTGGAACTGGAGTCCGCTGGTCACCGGCGTCGCGCTGGTGCCGGGACCGGTGCTGGTGCCCGTCGTCACCGCGCTCACGGCTCGGGCGGCGCACCGGTTCGGACACGGTCCGCTCGTCGTCGCGGGCGGAATCTTCTTCGCCGCCGCGATGGGGTGGCGGGTGTTCTTCGTGTCCACCGTTCCGGACTATCTCCGAGACCTGTTGCCCAGCGTGGTTCTCGGTGGCATCGGTGTCGGCCTGGCGATGGGAACCCTGGTGGCGGCCGGCGTTCACGCGCTGCCCGCGCATCGCTCGGCCACCGGGTCCGGATTGGTCAATTCGGTACGTCAGATCTCCTCGACGGTCGGCGTCGCCGTGCTCGTCGCGGTGGTGGGGGCGCGGGTGGACGCGCGCTCGGCCCTCGAGTTCCGGTGGGCGTGGGCGATCGCCGGCGTCCTCGCCCTCGCCACCGCGGCCACGGGCTTCACTCTCAAGCGCCCCGCGCCGCCGACACCTATTCCGGTCGAGAGCCCTGCGTCAGGTGTCGGTTCGGCACCGTGATGTAGTTGCCGCCGGTCAGCTCTCGGGGGCGACGGCCGGCGCCAGGGCGGTCGGCTCTGTGTCGAGCCACGGTCGCAGCCAGGCGATCTCCGCGGGCTTGACCGTGCGTCGGCAGTGCGCGCAGCGATTGCCGGCGCTGACCGGGTTTCCGCACTTCTGGTGAATGATCTGGAGCGGCTCGCCGGCATTGTCGGCCCGGGTGTGCTTGTCGCCCCAGGCGGCAAGGGCATGCAGCACGGGGAGCGTGTCCAGGCCAGCCGCGGTCAGCCGGTACTCCTGCCGGGCTCGGCCGCGCTCGTCGCGGTAGGGGACCCGCTCGAACAGGCCGGCCGCGACCAGTCGCCGCAGCCGGGCCGCGAGAATGTTGTCGGAGATGCCGATCTCGTCGCGCAACTGGTCGAAACGAGTGTGCCCGAGCATCGCCTGGCGGAGGATGAGCAGCGTCCACGGATCACCGAGAACGTCGGCGCCGCGCGCGATCGGGCAGGGAGCGGCTTCCCAACTGCTGCGTGTCGTCATTCCGATCCTGCTCTGCCCGTTGGTTCGAGCGGTGACAGCTCGACATCAGGATACCGCAGGTTCACTCCAGTCTGCCTCGCTTGATCATGCCGTGCGGATAGTCCGTCCGGTGTGGACACTCCCTGAATCCCGAGCCGTAGCGCGGGGAATGACGGGCACCGTCGATCGGTGACGACGTCAGGCACGTCCAACCGCTTGGTCGATCAGCGTTGTGGCCAGCTCTTCGGCGTCCTGAAGCGGCTGCACGTCGTTGAGCGAGGTGGACAGCGCGCGGGCGCCCTCGAACAGCACGACGAGCTGTCGGCCCAGGGTGTCGGGCTCGTTCGCGCCCGCTTCGGCGGCGGTTTCGATCACACGCGCGGTGAACTCCCGTTTGTGCCGCTCAACCACTGCCGCGGCTTCGGGCAGCGACCCGGCCGCTTCGACGGCGGCGTTGTGCAAGGGGCAGCCACGTACGACCTTCGCCGGAGGCGAGACGGCCGGGCGTTCGGCGAACAGTCGGAGCAGACGCTCCCGCGCGCCGAGGTCGCCGCGCTCCAGCGCTGTCTCGCCGAGTGCCGTCCCTTCTGACTCGATATGCCGCAGGTACGCGGCGATCAGAGCCTCCTTGCTCGGAAAGTGTTGATAGAGCGTCCGTGTCGACACGTGCGCTACGTCCGTCAGCTTCGCGATGCCGGTGGCGTGTATGCCATCGCTCGCGAACAGTTCGGCCGCGGCACGCAGGATGCGCTCGCGCGCCCCGCGGCCACCCCTGGGCGCACCGGCCGTCGCCGCACTCGCTTCCACGCCGCAAGTATAGCGATCGGTTTACTTCTGGCCGAGCGCCTGTTAGGTTGAAGTAGAACGATCGTTGTACTTCGTGGAGGCTTCGTACACTGCGCGACCTCTGACTGGCGCGCCGCGCGGACGGCCACCCTCGCCACTCTTCGCGGTGCGCGGATCCATGCCATTTTTTACGGGAGACCTGACAATTGTGAGGCAATGGTGAACGACGAGAATGCTGCTGTCGGCGTGGTGTCGACGGCGGGTACCCGCGAACCGGCCGAACTCGGCGTCGCGGCAGCGGCGGCCGCGATTCGTGACGGCGATATCACCGCCGAGTCGTACTCGGCCGAACTTCTGCGGCGGGCGCGGGAACATGCTGATCTGAACTCATTCATCACCATTGACGAATCCGCGGTGCTGGCTGCGGCCAGGGAGGCGGACAAGGCGCGCGCCGCGGGATCCACTGCGCCTCTTCTCGGCGTCCCGATCGGTGTGAAGGACAGCTATGTGACGCGTGGACTTCGCACGACGCTCGGCATGGAAATACTGGAAAGCCATGAGCCGGTTGACGACGCCGATGTTGTCGCCGCGATCAAAGGCGCCGGCGGTGTGGTCTTCGGCAAGAACAATCTCGTTGAGATGTCCTTCGGGTTGACCGGAGACAACAGGCGCTACGGACAGGTGAAGAACCCCTACGGCCGTGGCCATGTGTCGGGGGGATCTTCGAGCGGCTCCGCGGCGTCGGTCGCGGCTCGGATCGTGCCTGCCGCACTGGGGGGCGACACGGTTGGCTCGATCAGGGTGCCCGCGTCACTGTGCGGCGTGGTCGGCTTCAAACCGACGACGGGTCGGTGGCCGGGCGGCGGGATCGCGCCGATCTCCCACACCCTCGACACGGCGGGCGTCCTGGCGCGCACCGTCGAGGACTGCGCGCTGATCGATCAGATCGTCACCAAGGAGGCGGGCGCTGTCTCCTCCCGTCGTTCCGACCTGAAGGGAGCGAAATTCGCCTATGCGCCAAGGCAGTACCTCGAGTTGGTTGATCCTGAAACCGAAGCGCATTTCAAGGACGCGCTTCAGCGTCTACGGGACGCCGGCGCTGACGTCGTCGAAATCGACCTCGGTGAGGACTTTTCGCTGATCGCGGATCGATTGACGTGGAACATCTTCTTTCGTGAGACAAGGGAAGCGGTTTCGGCGTTCCTTCGTCAAAACAACTTCCCGGTTTCCTTTGACCACATCTACTACGGCCTCAAGTCGGAGCTCAGGGAAGTATGGGGTGATCTCGTCCTGCCGGGCGGGCGGGGATTTATTTCTCCGGAGACCTATGACGCGACGCTGTCCGTCGATCGGCCCGAACTCCAGCGCCGACTCGGCGAGGTGTTCGTTCACGGCGGGTTCGACGCACTGCTCTTCCCAACGACACCGTGCACCGCGCCGTTGATCGAACACAGGTCCAGGTTCACGATCGCGGGTGAAGAGGTCAGTGATCTGCTCCTCGCGAAGAACACTGTTCCCGCCAGTGGAGCGGGTTTGCCGGGCGTCAGCATCCCCATCGGCCTGGCCGCGAACGGCTTGCCGGTCGGGATCGAGATCGACGGCGCACATGGCCGTGACCGGGAACTCCTCGATCTGGCCCGTCGAGCGCAGGCCGTTTTCGACACCTTGCCCGCACCCGCGTAGAGATCCGCGTGCAGGCGACGTCACGGCCGGCGGCGCCGTCATGCCGGTCGTGCGCGGCGTCGCCTACCAGGTGCGCAGCTCAGCAGCCTTCTCGCAGCACCGACGCGGTGACGACTTGCTAAGATCTGCAACTGTGGAGCCCGTCGGAATTGAGTGTGTTCGATCCTTCGGTCGCGGGACAGGGGAGGATCGCGGAATGACGACGAGGGCGGGGTGGTCGGCGTGAGCAGGCCGCTGTACCAGCTGAAGGCCGAGTTCTTCAAGACGTTGGGGCATCCGGCGCGGATCAGGGTGCTGGAGTTGCTCAGCCAGCGCGAGCACGCGGTCGCCGAGATGCTGCCCGAGGTCGGCATCGAGGCCGCGAACCTGTCCCAGCAGCTGGCGGTGCTGCGCCGGGCTGGTCTGGTGGTCACTCGAAAGGAAGGCTCGAACGTCTACTACTCGCTCACCAGCCCGCAGGTGGCCGAGTTGCTCGCGGTGGCCCGGTCGATCCTGACCGGGGTGCTGGCGGGGCAGATGGAGCTGCTGGAAGACCTCAAGACCACCGTGTCCGGCGGTCCGACGGATTCACCCGCCTCCGGAACGCGGAGCCGGTGACCCGCGGCAGCCGGTGTCCCTTCGGCCAGGTCAACAGGGTGACCGTCCGCTCGGCGGCTGCTTGAGTCAGTGGTTGCCGCGGATCGCCAACGCGGTCGCCGGACACAGCTTGTGCGCGGCCGGATCGGCTGCCCGTCGCGCTCGTGGCTCCGATCGCCCAGGACTTCTCCGCCTGGTCGACAACAACGTCATCCTCGCCGACGCCGGCGAGCGCTCCGCGGCGGTCGAGCGCTGAACGTCACGTCGGGAAGAGTTGCAATTATCTTTAGTTGCGCAGAGTATTGATCGTGGGTGCGGGGAGAGTCTGGGAGGGGCCACGTTCGATGGGTGAGTTCGGCGCGACGCTGCGCGAGCGCGTCCTGGATGCCCGGCTTGAGGTGGGGCCGGCTTGGCGGGTGGGCGACTTGCTGACTGTCGATCGCCAGCGCGGCGTCGGCGTCCACGGCTGGGCCGATGCGGAGATCGTCGCTTCGGTCATCGAGGAGAACGGGTGATCCTCGTGCGCCGACGCCGAATGCGGGTATTGGCGATCGGAGACTCCGCGGCCGACATCCCCGCCGACATCTCCGGGCTCCACCTGGTCGGCGGTGAGGTTGGCTCGGCGACGCCGGCCGTGCGGCCGCGGGATGTCGACGCGGTCTATCTCTGCGGTCTGGACCAGGCGCGGGCCAGGCGGCTGAAGGCCGAGTTCGGCGCTGTATGGGGCGTCCCGTGCGTAACCCGAGAGGAAATGACCGCGGTTGGGCTGGCCGGGCGGCTGCTGGTCCTGTTGGCCCGGGTCGGCCGACGGGCCGCGTCGGCACGGGTGGTGATCGTCGAGTCGACCGCCATCCCGACGCTGTGCCCGTTGCTGCTGGCCGTCGGGATCGGAGACATCGTGTCCTGGGAGCCGACCGACGCGTTGAGCTACCCGTTGCGCCGCATCACATACCACGCCGACGCGGTGATCGATCCGGTCAGCGGCGGCGTCCCCATAGTCGAGCCGAGCTCGCAAGAGGGGCAGC
Organism: Kutzneria sp. CA-103260; assembly: GCF_018263855.1. Lineage (GTDB taxonomy): Bacteria > Actinomycetota > Actinomycetes > Mycobacteriales > Pseudonocardiaceae > Kutzneria. Next base: position 2,202,503 of record NZ_CP073318.1, read on the forward strand.
CGCCCCTGATCGCCGCGGATGATCCGGCGTACCCGCTGCTCGCGTTACCCGGTCTTCTGCGGGCACTGCAGGCGAAACCTGGCGCGACCGCGGACTTCGACGTCCTCCGCGCCTGCGCGTACGCGTTGGCCGCCCGCACCGAGAACACCCGGTGGCTGCCTGACCTGAACGATCCCGAACTGACGCCGACCGTGAGTCGGATGGTCGCGCGGGTGCTGTCCGGTGAGCGAAGCGGTCGATGACCCGCGCAACCCCTTGATCATGACCCCGCGCGGGTCGTGTCGTTCGCCGGCGTCAGGACCCGTTTCCGGCCGCGGTCGACGCCAGGGACACCATCTCGGGCGGCACCCAGTCCGTCGTGTCGATGCCGTGCGTCGCAGCGCGTTCCAGCAGATCCAGCAACCGAGCGCTGTGCCGGTGCAGCTGGTCCCTGTTGGCGTCCCGGCGGGCCTGTTCGAGGGCCTGCTCGGCGAGGTCGACCTGCGTGCGCAAGGTGGTGACGAACGCGCTCACTGTCCTCCCCGTCCTGCCTGAAGGCGCTCATCATCTCAACGCTTGAAGACTTTCGCAACTAGCATGATGCGCGAGGCTTGCCTCGATCTGTGGCCGGCAGCGGCGACGGCCATGTGAGCGCGTCGGACTTCGGCACGGCCGGTGACGAGTGGCCAGTACTGGCTCCCGTCCGGTTCACGTCGCCGCGCGTGACCCTCGTTGCCTATATGTTCTGGCAGTTGCTAACATTCGCAACTGCTGAACCGTGCGACAGTGTGGATGTGAGTCCGCCGCCCAGGGGAGGCCGGCACGGGAGGAATGCTGGATGACGACGACGAACGGTCGCAACGCGGAGATCACGGCGCCGCCCGGCGAGAAGGGGCGCCGATGAGCAGACCCCTCTACCAACTCAAGGCGGAGTTCTTCAAGACGCTGGGGCATCCGGCCCGGATCCGGGTGCTGGAGCTGCTCAGCCAGCGCGAGCACACGGTCGCGGCGATGCTGCCCGAAGTCGGCATCGAGGCGGCCAACCTGTCCCAGCAGCTTGCCGTGCTGCGCCGCGCTGGTCTCGTGCTCAACCGCAAGGCAGGCTCGACCGTCTACTACTCGCTGACCAGCCCGCACGTGGCCGAACTACTGGTGGTCGCCCGGCGCATCCTGACCGGAGTGCTGTCCGGTCAAGTGGAACTGCTGGAAGACCTGCGTGCGCCGGCCGGTTCGACAGCCCGGCCAGGACCGGACACGGCAGCCGGGGAAAGGTGAGCCGCGGTCATCCCGCCGCCCTCCGCACTGTCCGCCCGGCGGGGTGACCGCTCCCGAATCCACCACGATAGGAGCTGGGAGTTGCTGAGGCTGTGGCGCAAGATCCGCCGAACCGGGCGGGTCGCCGAACCCTCGCCGGAGCGGCCGACATCAGACGGTCGAGCCTTCGCCGGTTCGGTGCAGGTCCGGCATGTGGACGCCGGCTCCTGCAACGGCTGCGAGGTGGAGATCGGCTCCGCCTTCGGGCCCGTCCACGACGCCGAACGCTACGGGGCCCGGTTGGTGGCCTCGCCGCGGCACGCCGACGCCCTGCTGGTGACCGGCCCGGTGACCCGGAACATGGCCGAGCCGCTACGCCGCACCTACGAGGCGGTTCCCGCGCCGAAGGTTGTCGTCGCGGTGGGGGACTGTGCCCGCAACTGCGGTGTGTTCGCCGGCGCCTACGGGGTGGCCGGCGCCGTGCACGAGGTGATCCCGGTCGACATGGAGATCGCCGGCTGCCCGCCCCGCCCGGAGGCGATCACCGAGGCGTTGCGGAAGCTGACCGGCCGATGAACTCCACAGGTGTCGGTCTCGGTGTTGCCGTGGCCGTCGGACTGCTTGCTGCGGTGGCCGCGCTCGTCGTGCCGCAACGGATGCGCGCCGCGGTGACCGGTGTGGGCACGGCAGTCTGCGGCGCGGCCGGGGTGGCGGCCGGCGTGTGCGCGTTGTCCGGCATCACGTTTTCCCTTGCCCTGCCGGCACTGCTGCCGCTGTCGGGCGTCGTGGTCACCGTGGACGGACTGGGCGGGCTGTTCCTGGCGGTCACCGGCGGGGTCGCGGTCGCGGCCGGCGTCTACGGCATCGGCTACGCCCGCCACACCGGCAACAGTCGGTTGGCGCAAGCGATGTTCCCGTTGTTCGTGGTGGCCATGCTGCTGGTGGTCTCGGCGGCCAGCGTGGGCGCGCTGCTGGTGTGCTGGGAACTGATGGCGCTGTTCTCGCTGCTGCTGGTGGTGGCCGAGCACAAGCGTCGGCCCGAGGTCGCTGAGGCGGGCCGGTGGTACGCGGTGATGACGCACCTGGGGCTGATGGCGATCCTGATCGGACTGCTGGTGCTGGCCGCGCACGCGTCGGGGGATTCGTTCTCCGTGCTGCGGGCCGCCGGCCGGAACCTGCCACCCGCGGTGGCCGCGGCGGTGTTCCTGTTGACCCTGGTCGGGTTCGGATCCAAGGCGGGGATCGTGCCGCTGCACGCCTGGCTGCCGCGGGCGCACCCGGAAGCGCCCAGTCACGTGTCCGCGCTGATGTCGGCGGCCATGGTCAACCTCGGCGTGTACGGGATCGTGCGGGTCGGGTTCGACCTGCTCGGCGGCGGCCAGCGCTGGTGGTGGGCGGTGGTGCTCGGACTCGGTGCGGTGTCGGCGATCTACGGCATCCTGCAGGCCGCGATGAGCACCGATCTGAAGCGGCTGCTGGGCTACTCGACCACCGAGAACATGGGGCTGGTGCTGGTCGGGATCGCCGCCGCCGGGATGTTCGCATCGGGCGGAGACCGTGTGCTCGCCGGCCTTGCGCTGGCCGCCGGGCTGTTGCACGTGGTCAACCACTCCGCGTTCAAGACGGTCCTGTTCCTGTCGGCGGGATCGGTGCTGCACGGCACGGGGTGTCGGGACCTGGATGCGCTGGGCGGACTGCGGACCTCGATGCGTGCGACGACGGCGGCGTTCGCACTCGGTGCGCTGGCTGCCTCCGCGCTACCACCGGGCACGGCGTTCGTCAGCGAATGGCTGCTGCTGCAAGCGCTGATCCACGGGCTGCCCGCGTCCGGGGTGATGACCGCGATCGCGATGCCGCTGGCAGTCGCCGCGGTGGCATTGACCGCCGGCCTGGCGGTGGCGACCTTCGTCAAGGCGTTCGGCGTCGGGTTTCTGGCCCGCCCACGCAGTGTCGACGCCCAGAACGCTGTGGAGAGCCCGGTCAGCATGCTGGCCGGGATGGGCATCGCGGGCTTGGCCTGTGTGGCGCTGGCCCTGCTGCCTACGCTCGCGCTGCCGGCGATCGGCTCGGTGGCCAGCCACGTGGCCGGCGTGTTCAGTCCCGCGCGGGCCGACGCGGTGACGGTCCGGCTGGTCGGGGTGGCCGGCTCGTTGTCGCCGCTGATGCTGGCCATCGCGTTGGTCGTGGCGATCGCGCTGGTGCTGGGAGTGCTGCGGGCGGTCGCGGCGCGGCGAGCCCGGCGCGAGGCACGGTTGTGGGACTGCGGAGCCGGCCCGCTGTCGGCGCGGATGGAGTACACGGCGACCTCCTTCGCCGAGCCCCTGCAACGGGTCTTCGACGATGTGCTGCAACCGGAGACCGACGTGGATGTCACGCACAGCCGGGAGTCCAGGTACCTGGTGGAGGCTGTCGAGTACCGGCGGCGGGTGCCCGACCGGATCGAACGCCGGTTCTACCGGCCAGTGCTGACGGTGATCGCCGCGTGGGGTTCGGTGGGGCGGCGGCTGGCGACCGGCAGCGTGCACCGCTATCTCGGCTACGGCTTCTACACCGTGTGCGGACTGCTGATCCTCCTGGTGGTGACCCGATGAGCACCGACAACGGCGACGGCACAGTGATCGTGCGGCTACCCGCGCCGGATGAGCACCTGCCATCTGGTCCACTGTGGACATTCATTGACGACGACAGCGACGGCCTGATCGTGGCTAGCCAACCTGACCAGCAGCGGGTCGCCCTGACCGCCCGAGCGTTGACGACCTGGGGCACGACGACCATGGTGCGGCTGTCCCCGGCCGGCGCTCGTGCGGCTGCCGCCGCGCTGCTGGCAGCCGCGGACCATGCCGAACGGCGGGAGACAGCCCGGTGAGCGCGTTGGGTGTTGTCGGCGGGGTGGTGCAGCCGCTCGTGATCGTGGCCGGATCTCCGGTCCTGGTCGGGGTCATGCGCCAGGTCCGGGCGAGGCTGGAAGGCCGGGCCGGGGCCGGGATCGGGCAGCCGTGGCGCGATCTGCGCAAGCTGTTCGGCAAGGAGCCGATCACGCCCCGTGGCACCAGTGCGGTGTTTCGGCTCGCCCCGTTGGTGTTGGCGGCCACCACGGTGGTGGTCGCGGTCGTGGTCCCGTTCGTCACCACGGATTCCGCCCTGGATCCGGTCGCGGACCTGTTCGCGGTGGTGGCGCTGCTGGCGGCGGGCACCGTGGCGCTGGCGCTGGCCGGCCTGGACACCGGCACGGCGTTCGGTGGCATGGGTGCCAGCCGCGAGATGACCATCATCGCGCTGGTCGAGCCGACCCTGCTGGTCGCGATCTTCGCGTTGTCGGTGCGGGTGGGATCGACCAACCTGGCCGCGATCGTGTCCTCGACACTGCACGACCCGTCCCGGGTGATCTCCCCGGTCAGCCTGCTCGCCGCGGTCGCCCTGATCGTGGTGATCGTCGCCGAGACCGGACGGCTGCCGGTGGACAACCCGTCCACGCACCTGGAGCTGACCATGGTGCACGAAGCGATGGTGCTGGAGTACGCCGGCCCCGACCTGGCACTGGTCGAACTGGCGTCGGCGATGCGGCTGAGCGTGTTCCTCGGGCTGCTGGCGAATCTGTTTCTCCCGTGGGGCATCGCCACCACCACCAGCCCGCTGCCCGTACTCGGCGGCGTCGTCGCGGTCGCCGTCAAGGTCACGCTGCTGGGCGCCCTGCTGGCGATCGGTGAGGTGTTCCTGGCCAAGCTGCGCCTGTTCCGGGTGCCGGAGTTGCTCGCCGGCTCGTTCCTGCTCGCGCTGCTCGCGGTCGCGGCGTCGTTTTTTCTGGCCTGACAAGGAGCTCGTCGTCATCGTGAGTGACACCACCTACGTCCAGCTGCTGGATCTGGCTTGCGGCGGGCTGTTGCTGACCGCGGTGCTGGTGCTGTGGCGTCGCGAACTGGGCGTGATCATCGGAGTGTTCGCCGCGCAGGGACTCGCGCTGGCCGCTCTGGTCGGGGTGCTGGCCGCGCACGAGGGATCCACCGAGCTCGGTGGGGTGGCGGTGGGTGTTCTGGTGCTACGCGCGGGTGTGCTTCCTTGGCTGCTGCGGCGGGCCCTGGCACGGGGTGGGCCGGGGCGGCGGGAGACTCGGCCGCTGGTCAATGTCGCCGCCTCGCTGTTGGCCGCCGCGTTGCTGACCCTGTTGGCCTACGCCGTTTCGCAGCCGCTGGTCGCACTCGAGCCCTCGCCGGCCACCCGCGCGGTCCCGGTCGGCGTCACCGTGGTGCTGATCGGGTTCTTCGTGCTGGTCACCCGCCGCCGCGCACTGTCGCAGCTGGTGGGATTCCTGTTGATGGACAACGGCATCACCACGGTCGGATTCCTGACCACCGCCGGCGTCACGTTGATCGTCGAGCTGGGCGTGTCGCTGGACGTGTTGTTGGCGGTGTTGGTGCTGCAGATCCTGGCCAGCCGGATGCAGGAGACCTTCGGCGACACCGACCTGGACGAGTTGCGGGAGTTGCACGACTGATGATCACGGTGCTGATGCTCTCCCCGGTCGTGGTGCCGGTGCTGGGGGCCTTGGTGTACTTGGTTGCCGGGTGGCGGCCGGCCACGGCATGGCTCGGCGCCGTCAGCGCCGGGCTGGTGTTGGTTGCGGCGATCGGCGCCGCCGTCGAGGTCGCCACGAACGGCCCGTACACCGCGCTGGCCGGCCTGGTGCGCGTCGATGCCCTGTCGGCGTTCATGGTGATAGTGATCGGCGCGGTCGGGCTGCTGGCCACCGTGGCCACCCCGGCCCACTTGGCCGTGGAGATCCAGGCTGGTCGAGCCGGCCCGCGCACGGCGACCCGGCACAGCCTGCTCGTGCAGGCGTTCCTGGCTGCGATGGCCCTGGCGGTGCTGGCCGCCGACCTGGGAGTGCTGTGGATCGCTGTCGAAGCCACCACCATCGTCACCGCGTTCCTGGTCGGACAGCGCCGCACCCGGTCGGCGGTCGAGGCCGCGTGGAAGTACGTGGTGATCTGCTCGACCGGCATCGCCCTGGCCCTGTTGGGCACACTGCTGCTCGACTACGCCGCCCGGCACGCTCCGGGCGCAGCGGGCCTGGACTGGACCAGGCTGGTCGCCACCGCCCACACGCTGGATCCCGGCGTGACTCGGATCGCGGTGGCGCTGCTGGTGATCGGGTTCGGCACGAAGGCCGGGCTCGCGCCGCTGCACGCCTGGCTGCCCGACGCGCATTCCCAGGCCCCAGCGCCGGTGTCCGCGCTGATGTCCGGGGTGCTGCTGTCGGTCGCCTTCTACGCGATACTGCGCGTGAAGGCGATCTCCGACGTCGCGCTGGGCACCGGGTTCGCTGGCGCCCTGCTGGTGGTGATGGCGTTGGCCTCCCTCGTCCTGGCCGCATCGCTCATCGTGGCCCAACGCGATTACAAACGGATGCTGGCCTACTCCAGCATCGAGCACATGGGCCTGCTCGCGTTGGGTGCCGCCGTCGGCAGCCCGCTGGCCGTGGCCGCTGTGTTGCTGCACATCCTGGGCCACGGCTTGGCCAAGGGAGTGTTGTTCCTTGGTGCTGGAAGGGTTTTGCAGACCACTGGCACCAGCCGGATAAACGAGGTCCGCGGGTTGGCGGCCCGCCAGCCGTTGCTGGCCGGGTGCCTCGGGTTCGGCGTGCTCGCGCTGATCGGGCTGCCGCCGTTCAGCGTGTTCGCCAGCGAACTCGGGATCGCCCGCGCCGGATTCGCCTCGGGACTGGGCTGGGCCACCGGCGTGGCCCTGCTGCTCGTGCTGATCATCGCCGCCGCCCTGGTCACCCACACCAGCCGCATGCTGCTCGGCGCCGCGCCTGAAGGCCCCGGCGCGGCCACGACCACGCCCCGGCTCCCGGCCCTCACCGCGACCGCCCTGCTCGTGGGGCTGGGCGGGTGTGCGGCACTCGGGGTTACCACCGGGCCATTGACCGACCTACTGCACTCGGCTGCCACCATCGTGACGGGAGCGCCATGACCGACACCCGTGGGACACGCGCCTTCGGCGACCTCGTCGGGCACCGCCGCACCGCCCGGACCATCGCCCCGGACGAGTTGCCCGGCCTCGCACTGGCGCTGCTGGACGCCGGCTATCGGGTGGCGTTGATCGCCGGCCACGACGACGGCGACCAACTCCGCGCGGTGTACTTGTTCACCGACGCCGCCACCGACCATCGGGTCGAGCTGCACCTGCCGCTGGACCGCGAGTCGCCGCACGTGCCGAGCCTGGCCGGGATCTCGTTCCCGGCCGGGCGGTTCGAACGCGAGATGCGCGACCTGTACGGGATCGTCCCCGACGACCACCCGTTGCCCCGACGTCTCGTCCGGCACTTCCACTGGCCGAAAGGCTGGTACCCGATGCTGTCCGACGCCGGCGACCCGCCCGCGTTCGGCGACGTCGACGGCCCGTACCCGTTCCGCACCGTCGAGGGCCCTGGCGTGTACGAGATCCCGGTCGGGCCGGTGCACGCCGGCATGATCGAACCGGGCCACTTCCGGTTCTCCGTGGTCGGCGAGACGATCCTCAACCTCAAGGCCCGCTTGTGGTTCGTGCACAAGGGCATCGAGAAACTGTTCCAGGGCCGGCGTGCCGACCAGGCCGTCGAGCTGGCCGAACGGATCAGTGGCGACACCGCCGTCGGCCACACCCTGGCGTTCTGCCTGGCCGTCGAGGACGCCCTCGGCATCCCGGTGCCGACCGCGGTCCGCAGGAGCCGCGCGATCCTGCTGGAGCTGGAACGGCTCTACAACCATGTCACCGATATCGGCGCGCTGTGCAACGACGTCGGACACGGCATCCTCAACGCCCACGCCCAGCGGATCCGGGAACAACTGCTCCGAATCAACGACGGGGTGACCGGTCACCGGCTGCTGCGCGGCGCGATTCGGCCCGGCTCCACCACGCTGATGCGGCCGCCTGACCCCGGCGCACTGGCGGCGATCGGCTCCGACGTCGCCGAGGTGGTCGCGCTCGCGGTGGAGCACAGCGTGGTCAACGACCGGTTCACCGGCACCGCCGTGCTCACCCTGGCTCAGGCCGCGGACCTCGGCGTGCTCGGCTATGTCGCCCGCGCCAGCGGACTGAACCTGGACGCCCGCCACGACCACCCGTTTCTGAGTCCGCCGTTGCCCCCCACCGTCCAGAGCCACACCGATGGCGACGTGCTGTCCCGGTTCCTCGTCCGCGCCGGCGAGATCCAGGAGTCCGTCGCGATGATCACCGTCCTGCTCGATGGCGCCGACGGCGGCGACGCGACTGCGGGCCCGACGGTCTCGGGGACCGGAGTGGGGATCGTCGAGGGATGGCGCGGCACGATCGTGCACCGGGTCGAACTCGCCGACAACGGCGCTGTGAGCCGGGTGAAGATCGTCGACCCCAGCTTCGTCAACTGGCCGGCGCTGCCGGTCGCGTTGGCCGACACGATCGTCCCGGACTTCCCGTTGGCCAACAAGAGTTTCAACCTCTCCTACGCCGGCAACGACTTGTAGTCCCTGGAGAACGGTATGAGCAGCGACCTCGGCAGCCAGCCGATCGTGGCGTGTGTGGACGGCTTGACACCTTCGCTGCACGCAGTGCGCTGGGCCGCCGCCGAAGCGTTACGGCGGCGGGTATTGCTGCGGCTGGTGCACGCGCAGCGGCCGCAGCCGGGACATGACAGTCCGGTGGACGAGCCGCAGCGCGAACAGGTGTGGCAGCACCTCTGGGTGGCCGCCGCCATCGCACACGAGACGGCGCCCCCGGTGCGACTGACCGTCCGCAAACACCCTGTCGACCCTGTGGCCGGGCTGCTGGAGGAGTCCCACACCGCCGGGCTCGTAGTGATGGGAGCCGGCGGACAGAGCAGGTTCTCCGGCCTGCCGCTCGGATCGACCGCGCTGGCCTTGGCCACCGGCAGTCGCTGCCCCGTGGTCGTCGTGCGTGATCAACCACGGGAATCCGGGCCCGTGGTGGTCGGTGTGACCGGGTCGACGGTGAGCGATCTCGCCATCGGGCACGCCTTCGACCAGGCCGCGGCCCGTGCGGAGACCCTGATCGCCGTGCACGCCTGGCGGCCGAAGCCCGCCGACGTCGACATCGCCGCGGCGATGGGCGGCGCATGGACGGACATCGAGGCCAAGCAGGACCAACTGCTCGCCCAGTGGCTCTCGGGCTGGCAGCAGCGATACCCCCAGGTGCGGGTGATGCGCGTGCTCACCACCCGGCGGGCCGCTCGGTGTCTGCTCGATATCGGCCAGAGCGCCCAACTGGTCGTGGTCGGCTGCGGCGGCCGGAGCCGTGGCACCGGTCTGGTGCGGGGAGCGGTTCCCCGCGCGCTGATGCATCGCGCGACGGTTCCGGTCATGATCGTGCGTGCGGGTCACGGCCGCTGACCGGGCGGACCTGACGCCTGCCGCCTTCCCCGGAGCGAGGCCGGAGCGCGCTGACAAGCTCAGCGTCGAGGACCCGCCCCGGTCACGCGGTGCACCGCGTCGGCGAACTCCTGGGGAAGATCGAGTGCGACCTTGCATCGGGCGTCCCAGCCGAAGAACACGACCGCGCCGAGGAGTCGCTGCCCGTAGCCGATCATGTCCCAGGCCCACGCGATGCGGGAGCCAGGGTCGTTGGGCACGAGGCCACGGGCATACCCTTCCTCGTCGACGTACGCGACCGCGTTCACGCCGCCGGTGCCACCGACCAACTGTTGCACGGAGGCACTGTCGCCGGTCGCCGCGCGAGCTGCCTGCCGCACAAGCAGTCGCTTGGCCGCTACCGGGGTGACCGTGCCGTCCGGGTCGACAGCGAGGCCGGTGATCGTCAAGGTGTTCCTCCCGCGAGGGTGGGCCAGACCGGGCGACCATGATGCCGCACAAGGGTTTGCCGTCACCGCATCGCGCACCGTGTCCGGTCGCGGTCATTCGCGCGCGGACCGCCACCGCTGGCCGCGGTGACCCGATCTCGGCGTACCCCACGTCTCGCGGTTGAAGACTTGCGCGTATCTTTAACTGCGAAGACTATGGATTACTCACGTGGCGGGGTGCCCGCCGAGAGCCAACGAAGGGTCGGGATCGGTGAGTGAGTTCGTCGCGGTGCTGCGCGGCCGGGTCCGGGACGCGCAACAGGCGCTGCGGGCGGCATGGGAAGCCGGCTACCCCTACGAGGCCGGGCTTCATTCGGGACGGCTGGCCGACCTCGTGGAACTCGCTGGCCAGCACGGCATCGACATCGACGGGTGGGTGGCCCCGGATGTCCTGGCCCAGCTGGGTGAGGAGGACCGGTGACCGCCGCCCGAGCGGAGCGCGGCCCAGCGCCGGCGCCCGCGCCGCGTGTCGCCGTTGTCGTCGATGCGCCCGACCAGGACCCCGCGTTCACTGGTGGGCTTGCTGGCCTCGACGTCGTGGTCCTGTCGGTCGCCGAGGCCGAGCGGCAACTACCGACGGACGCCGAAGCGGTCTATCTCGCCGGCGCCGACCAGGACTGCGCCCGCCGGCTGCAGGCCGGCCTGTCCGCCGAGTGGGCCATTCCCTGCCTCACTCGTGAGGAAATGACCGCCGTGGCGTTGGCCGGACAACTCCTTGCCCTGCTCATCCAGACCGGCACGCAGCCCGGCGCCGCGCGGGTGGTGATCGTCGAGCCCACGGCGATCCCCAGCTTGCGCCCGGTGCTGGTGGCCGCCGGCCTCGGCGAGATCATCAGCTGGCACGGGGCCGACGCGCAGAGTTTTCCCCTGCGGCGGATCGCCCGCGGCGCCGACGCCGTGTTCGACCCGTTCGGAGGGAGCAGCTTCCTCCTGGAACCGAACGCTGGACGTGGCCGGCCAGCGCTGATCACCGTGGACGATCCGGCGCAGCCGTTGCTCGCGTTGCCCGGCCTGCTGTGGGCGCTGTGGCAGACCCCGGCCGCGCGGCCTGACGCCCGCACGTTCCACGCCTGCGCGCACGCGCTGGCCGTGTGCACCGCGCTTGGCCGTCGTCTGCCCGACCCGTTCGATCCCGATCTCACTCCCATGGTGATCCGCCTGGCCGCTCACGCGCTGGCCACTCACGAGGAGACCCGATGACCATCACCGACCCCGGCCTGGGCCGGGCGCCTACCACCCACGGTCGCCTGCTGGCGTGGGTGCGCGAGGTGGCCGAGCTGACCACGCCCGAACAGGTGGTGTGGTGTGACGGCTCGGACCAGGAATGGGACCAGCTCACCGGCCAACTGGTCGAGGCGGGCACCCTGGTGCCGCTGACGGCGAAGTCGAACTCTTTCCGGGCGGTGTCCGACCCCGCGGACGCGGCGCGGGCCGCGGACCGCACGTTCGTCTGTTCCCGCGATCCCGCCGATGCCGGGCCCACCAACAACTGGATGGACCCGGTCGACATGAAGATCATCTTGACCGAGCAGTTCCGCGGCGCGATGCGCGGTCGCACGATGTACGTGATCCCGTTCTGCCTCGGCCCACTCGGCGGCGACAACCCCAAGCTGGGCGTGGAGATCACCGACTCGGCGTACGCCGTCGTGTCGATGCGGCTGCTGACCCGGATGGGAACGGCGGCGCTGGACGCGTTCATCGACGACAGCGGCGCCGAGCGCGACTTCGTGCGGTGCCTGCACTCGGTGGGCGCCCCGTTGGCCCCTGGCCAGCCCGATGTCCCGTGGCCGTGCGACAACACCAAGTACATCAGCCACTTCCCCGAGGAACGCATGATCTGGAGCTACGGCTCCGGCTACGGCGGCAACGCGCTGCTGGGCAAGGAGTGTCATGCGTTGCGGATCGCCTCGGTGCTGGCCCGCGACGAGGGCTGGCTGGCCGAGCACATGCTGGTCCTCAAACTGACGACCGCACAGGACAAGGTCTACTACGTCGCAGCCGCGTTCCCGGCGGGCTGCGGCACGACCACCCTGGCGATGCTGGAGCCCACCATCCCGGGCTGGAAGGTCGAGATACTCGGCGACGACATCGCCTGGCTGTGGTTCGGGGCCGATGGCCGCCTGTATGCGGTCAACCCCGGGTGCGGGTTCTTCGACGTCGCACCGGGCACCAACCACACGACCAAGCCCAACGCGGTGCGCACCATCGACCAGGGCAACACCGTGTTCACCCATGTCGATTCCCGCTACTGCACGCCGATGCGGCAGTGCCCGGTCCTGGCGCCGGAGTGGGACGACCCGGAGGGCGTGCCGATCTCGGCGATCTTGTTCGGTGGCCGTCGCGCCACCACGGTGCCGCTGGTCACCGAGTCCCGCGACTGGCAGCACGGCGTGTTCCTCGGCGCCACGCTGTCCAGCGAGACCAGCTCCGGTGGGGCTGGCGATCCGGGCGTTGTGCGCCGGAACCCGATGGCGATGCTGCCGTTCCTCGGCTACCACGTCGGTGACTACCTGCGGCACTGGATCGACATGGGCACGCGGTCGGACGCGCTGCCGACGATCTTCCTCGTCAACTGGTTCCGCCGCGGCGAGGACGGACGCCTGCTGTGGCCCGGATTCGGCGAGAACTCCCGCGTCCTGCGGTGGGTCGTCGAACGCATCGAGGGCACCGCGTCCGCCGTGGTGACCCCGATCGGCTATGTGCCCACCGCGGCCGCCCTGGAACTGTCCGGCCTGGACGCCCCGGTCGAGGACGTCCGGGCCGCGATCGCGGCCGACCGCACACAGTGGTGGGCCGAACTGCCGCACATCAGGGACTGGTTCGACACGATCGGCGACAAGTTGCCGACCGAGCTGGTCGACGAGTTGAACGCGCTGACCCACCGACTGGTCGAGACGCCCTGACCGTCGGCGGAGCCCTGCGCCCCGCAGCACCCGCACACATCGAACGCATCTCACCCGACTCGCGGGCCCAGGAGGTAGGCAATGGCCGCCGTTGTACCGCAGCCGGTCGCTACGCGTCCCTATCCGACGCGAACGACGGTCAAGGGATCCGCACTGCTGCGGTTGTTCCACACGACCGACCACAAGCAGATCGGGATCATGTACCTGGTCACGTCGTTCGCCTTCTTCATGGTCGGCGGCGCGATGGCCCTGCTCATGCGCACCGAGCTGGCCCAGCCGGGCCTGCAGTTCCTCTCGCAGGAGCAGTTCAACCAGCTGTTCACGATGCACGGCACGATCATGCTGCTGCTGTACGCGACCCCGATCGTGTTCGGCTTCGCCAACTTCGTGCTGCCGCTGCAGATCGGCTCGCCGGACGTGGCCTTCCCGCGGCTCAACGCGTTCGCCTACTGGGCCTACCTGTTCGGCGGCACGATCGTGGTCGCCGGCTTCCTGACCCCGGGCGGCGCGGCCGACTTCGGCTGGTTCGCCTACACCCCGCTGTCCGACATGGTGCACTCCCCCGGCGTCGGCGCGGACCTGTGGATCACCGGCCTCGTTCTCGGTGGTCTGGGCACGATCCTCGGCGCGGTGAACATGATCACCACGGTGGTGTGCCTGCGGGCGCCGGGTATGACGATGTTCCGGATGCCGATCTTCACCTGGAACATCCTGGTCACGAGCATTCTGGTCTTGATCGTGTTTCCGATCCTGACCGCGGCCCTGTTCGGCCTGCTGGCCGACCGGCATCTGGGCGCGCACGTGTTCGATCCGCAGAACGGCGGCGTCATCCTCTGGCAGCACCTGTTCTGGTTCTTCGGCCATCCCGAGGTCTACATCGTCGCGCTGCCGTTCTTCGGGATCGTGTCCGAGATCTTCCCGGTGTTCAGCCGCAAGCCGCTGTTCGGCTACAAGGGCCTGATCTACGCCACGCTGGGCATCGCGGCCCTGTCGGTGACGGTGTGGGCGCACCACATGTACGCCACCGGCGCCGTGCTGCTGCCGTTCTTCTCGTTCATGACCTTCCTGATCGCGGTTCCGACCGGGGTGAAGTTCTTCAACTGGATCGGCACCATGTGGAAGGGGCAGCTGACCTTCGAGACGCCGATGCTGTTCAGCGTCGGCTTCCTGATCACCTTCCTGTTCGGCGGTCTGACCGGCGTGCTGCTGGCCGCGCCGGCCATCGACTTCCACGTGTCCGACTCGTACTTCGTGGTGGCGCACTTCCACTACGTGCTGTTCGGCACCATCGTGTTCGCCACCTACGCGGGCATCTACTTCTGGTTCCCGAAGATCACCGGCCGGATGATGGACGAGGGCCTGGGCAAGCTGCACTTCTGGACCACGTTCATCGGCTTCCACACCACCTTCCTGGTGCAGCACTGGCTGGGCGCGGAGGGCATGCCCCGCCGGTACGCCGACTACCTGGCCAGCGACGGCTTCACCACGCTGAACACGATCTCCACCATCGGCGCGTACATCCTGGGCGCGTCCACGCTGCCGTTCATCTGGAACGTGTTCCGCAGCTACCGTTACGGCGAGGTCGTCGAGGTGGACGACCCGTGGGGCTACTGCAACTCGCTGGAGTGGGCGACCTCCTGCCCGCCGCCGCGGCACAACTTCACTTCGCTGCCCCGGATCCGCTCCGAGCGGCCGGCCTTCGAGCTGCACTACCCGCACATGGTGGAGCGGCTGCGCCTGGAGGCCGAGGTCGGCCACAAGCCGGCGCTGGCCGCGCAGCAAGCAGCTAGCGAGCCCGACAGCGCCAGCGGCGCGCTGGACTAGGCGAACCCCAGGATCCGCGTCGAGGGGAACGGGTTTCATGAATGACGCGCTTCGTGCCGAACTTGCCCGCCCGCTCATCCACCGCACCACCGATCCCGACGAGGTGCGACGCGTCATCTCCCAGAACTTCCACACCCCCGTCGTAGACCTGCTTCAGCCGAGCGCCAGGCTTCGGCGACACCGTGGTGGACCGGTGGAACAGCGGCTGCCGGATGCTTGCGGTCAAGATCGACAGTGCCGCGCTGCACACTCAACTCGAACGGCTCGTGGACGCTCCGGTGAGCACACCGCCGCAGCTGGCTCCACAGCTGGACGTCACCAGCGGTGCTGGGCGCAGCTGGGCTGAATTGGCCAAAATCGTCGCCGCGGACGCACACAACTCGCACGCGTTGGTCCGTCATCCCGTGGTGGCCGGCCGGTTGCAGGAGGCTCTGATCACCGGGCTGCTGCTGGCTGTGGACCACTCCTACCACGAGACGCTGACCCGGCCAGCTCCGCCGTGCCGGCCGGCCCCGGTCAAGCGTGCGATCGACGCCATTGAGGCCGAGCCGGCCTACCCGTTCACCGCTGCCGCGCTCGCGGATGTCGCCCGTGTCAGCGTGCGCAGGTTGCAGCAGGGATTCCAACAGCACGTCACCATGTCGCCGATGAGCTACCTGCGGCAGGTGCGGCTGGCACGCGTCCACGACGAACTGCGCATGGCCGACCCGGGCTGTTTCGATCATCCACTGGGACGTCGTCGACCAGTCGTGTTCTTCCGTCGCATCCTCGCAATATGAGCACCTGTCACGCTATCTCGCCGGGTCCCGGTTGGCTGGCCGCATCGCGCCGGCGATGTCCGGATCGCGAAACGCACCGGCGTTCGGGTCCGCTCGACGCGGCGAACGCGGGCAATGAGCACGTGGTCGTTGTAGCCCACGATCGTGACGCCGATCGCCGGCACGCGAGCACGCCGACGGCCGGAGTTGCCGGTGTGGTCGCCGAGACCGAGGCCGACGGGGGAGGCGGCAGGACAAAGCCGCCCGCCATGTCTTCCAGGTCTCTCGTCCCAGCCCCAAGGCGGAAGGACTCCGCCCCCTGTGCCCCGAGGCGCCGCCGTCGGCGTGACCAGGTCGGCGGAGAGCGCGGTGGCCCAGACCGGACCGGCGGACCACCGCACGCCACGCCACCCCCTAGAACGCGTGGGCTTCCTTGATCACCCTCCTGGTCGCGGCGAACAGCATGCCGATGTTCACCGATTTCGGGCACACCACGACGGCGACGACGTCGTCGTGCTGGTTGTTCCGGACGAACAGGTGGGTCAGGTTGCTGCTGTTGACCAGGATCTCCTGGAAGTAGTGCTCGGTACTGGCGATGCCACGCCGTTCCTTGAAGATGTCCTCGATCATCGTGACAGTGCGGCCCTGGAACAGATCGAGTGTGGCGCCCGCTAACAGGTCGAGCACCTCGGTGGGGTGGCTGTCGGTGGTCTCGTAGGTCAGCAGCATTCCGGTCGCCATGTCGACGACGCCGGAGGCCAGGCAGTCCGGCACCTCCTTCCGCAGTTGCTTGACCATGGCGGTCACCTGATCCGACATGCCACGGTGGCTCTTCCCTATGTTGTTCAATTTCCTCTTCTTCGCTTGTTTGGTTTGGTCAAGACTGTCAGGGCCTGTGCCGCTTGGCCTTGCTGTGGTCAGCGCGCCGAAAGAATCGAGCCGATGCGCTCGATCACGGGCTGGGCTTCGATGTGTAGACGTCCGATGTCCAGACCTTCGTCGCCGAGTACGGTAATCAGCGCGCCGTTGCCGACGGCATACAGGGCCATGCATCCGCCACTGCCGCGGACGACCGTATGACGAAAGCTGCCCTGGCTGGTAGCGGCAGTGGTTCTTCGGGCGAGTCCGAGATCGGCGGCGGCCAGTGCGGAAATGCAGTCAAGATCGAGAACGCGTGCGGCGTCGGCGGCGATGAGCAGGCCGTCGGCCGCGGCGATCACAGTGTCCGTGACTCCGGCCACCTTTTCCCGTAACGCGTGCAGTTGGAGGCCGAGCGCGTCATGGTCCAAGGTCTTTCCTTTCTGGTTCGTAGAGACTTTCGGTCGTTTCCGACGCTTGTGGGCCGGCTCTTATGCGTCTGCGCCACAGCGGCAACAGCCGCCAGCCGGGCGACGTGGATCCCAGTTGCTCCTCGGTGATGCCGCTGGCCCCAGGGCTCCGCTGCGGCAGGGCCGGCCGCGCGGCGTCGCCCTCATCGGCCGACGCCGGCTGCGGCTTGGGCTGCGCGCGCGGCGCCGCGGTCCGCACGGTGGCGGGGATGACCAGCGGCGTGGTCAGGACGCTCTGCAGCAGTCGCTCGCCGAGCATCCGCGAGATCTCCACCGTCACCGAGTAGACGCTGCGGCCGATCAGGAAGGCGATGTCCCGGGCGCTGCGTCGGCCGTCGGCGACCGAGAGAATCTGCCGCCGCAGCGTGGGCAGGTCCCCCACGGACGGGTCGACTCCCGGCGCCGGCGCCACCCGGTCCCGGAAGGGCGACACCGGGACGCGCAGCGAGGCCAGCGCGTCCAGCCGCCGCGAGGTCTCGCGAATCAGCCAGTCGACGTCGATGCCGTTGCTCACCGGCAACAGGACGTCGAGCCGGTCGGTGGTGACGACGTAGCGCTCGATCCTGCCCGCGTAGGCCGAGAAGGTGCCGTCCTGGGCGGCCATCACCGAAATGACGCGAAGCTCGATGGATTTGATGCTGCCTCCCGCAACGAGCTCGGCCCGATGCGAGCGTGCCTCCGCGCCGCTGCGTAGGGCGGCAGTCCAATCCGACTCACTGATTCTTCCCGAATTCAACAGCAGCGCGTCCGCACCGGGCGCTCCCGGGCTGTCCACCGCGACAAGCGCGCCATCTCGCAGATGAAAGACCGCGCCCGGCATCCCGACCACTCGTATGGACCCGGTGAGCGTCTCTGCTCGGCACCCGGCCAGCAAATGTGCCAGTTGCTCGAATTCCGGTCGATAGCGAGCTCGCGCACCGTCAGTCACCGCACTCCTTCAAACGCGCCAAGATGTGGTCCCGGCACCTCGCCCAACGGGCCGCGCACGAGCGACTGCCCGTGTGCGCGGCGGAACTGGCTCCCTTTCCCTGCACCTCCGTGAAGCCGGCACGCATATCCGGCCAGTTGGCATCGGACAACGCCCTGTGGTGTTCGAGCGCTGTTGTCGAGCTGACGCGGCCCGGGCTTCATGAAATTGCTTCGCGTATGCGCCGCGACTTCCTCGGCGGGTGTGACAACGTCACAGGTCGAATACTTCGCGACTGCCGTCCCGTTACGCGACGGTAGATCGGATCACTCGATGGAGTGAACTAGTCAGGTGGTGCTCGCGGGTCGATCCACTGGCGGTAACGTCGTGAGTGGCGTACGGCTATCTTCGGTCACCTGGAAGCGTGGCGTACGCACAGCCTCTGTGTCCCGGAGGTGGACGGCTGTGAATGGCGTCGGCGATCTGACGTGATGGAAAGGAAAGGCGGATCGGACAAGTAGCGGTTCATCCTGTGCCGTGCCCAAAGTCGATATGTGGGCGGTGGCCAGGTGTTCGCTGGTCAGGTCAGATGGCTCGCCGGTGCCGTTGATCACTCCGCCGAGTGCCATCCAGCGTGTGGTCAGAGCGTCCGGCGGGATGACCTTGGCCGGATGGTGCGCGAATCGCTCGGCGTAGCAGGTCGCGCGAGGCGCTCGTCGTGGAATCCTCACGTTTCAGCCTGAGCTGGGCCGTTCGCCCTGGATCTTGTCGTTCCGCCTGAGCGCGGCCTGGATCGGAAGCCGGCGTCGATCTGTTCGCGGAGAGCTCGCCGCTCCAGCTCGACACGACGGAGCGGGCCGAGACCTGGACCATGACCCCGGTTCGACTGTTTGTGTTGCTACGTCTGGATTCCGTGTTGTCGCCCGGCCTGACTCAACCGCGCCCGCGTCGCAGGTCGCGCCACCGGGCAAGCGCCAACTCCGCGTGCTCCGGGAAGACTTGGCACGCTTCGGGAGTGTGAGCGGCGTCTGTCCTTTCGCGTCGCGTGCCGAACTCGGCCGGCTCGCCGGCGCCTCCCCACCCTGTCGGCGGTCGGCCACCTCGTGGGTGGCGACCGCGCCGATTTCGCTGATTTTCCTGCGTGCCAACGGCCTCCGCGCCCGTGAAGGTCTGGTGGTCCGCGGCATGCCGTTGCCCTCGTGCACTGGTCAAGGCTGATCGTGCGACGACTTGGGCGTCGACGTTCACCCGTGACTGTGATAGGTTCGCGCAACGGAAGACTTGCAAAAGTCCTTAAGTCTAAAGGTTTTCGAGCGGTCGCGTCGGCGGGTGCCTGCGTGCCTGCTGGTGGCAAGGGGTGTGCGGATGACGGGCGGGTTCGAGGCGGTACTGCTGGATCGGGCAGTCAACGGCGCGGGCATCGTGTGTTGGGTGCGCCAGGGCGTGCTGGTCGCCGCGAACTCGAACTGCGGATGACTGTGATGCCTGTCAGTCATGACCGCGACCTGTTGCCCTGGAAGGCGTCTGACGTCGGGTGCTCCTCGTGCGACCGATGGAGTCGACGTCATGACGGTTCTGGCGGCCGCCGTCTCAAGCTGTGCTTCGGCGTAGGTGATCAAGCCGGTCTCTCGCCCACGGACATTCGGAGGAAGGAGCCGTCGGAACACGAGAACCGCATCGGTGCGATGATAGGCCCGCAATAGCGAGCCGATCCCGTCTTGCGCTCGTCCATTTTCTGTGTGCAGTTGATGTCGATCTGGGTTCATGCCCCCTGGAAGCGTGGGCATGGCCCTTGCTGCTTATTGTGTACGGAGAACCTGCGCCTGATCTGAGGTGCTGTCCAAAGCCATTGGCGGAGCGGTGTGGGTCGTCCTCGAATGATTCACCCGATCGTGTAATGCGTAGGTGGGAAGTAACGTCAGCGGCGACTCTCTCGATGTTAGGGTAAACGTGATTGTGTGACCGGCTTGCCGGATTCACTTCAGGTTCTGTAGCCCCGACTTTACGTGGAGTCACCTCTGGGATGTGATTGTCGAGCGTGGAAAATCGAGTTCGGGGCCGGCTGAGGCTTCGTGCTCGCGCTCGTCCTTTGGTTTTCGCTTTCGTTCATGGCGTGGTTCGTGTGGATGTGTGTCGGTATGCGGTCGAGGTGCGGGCTGACGTGCTGCGCTGCCTCGATCCTCGGTTGATTGAGGGAAGTGGCGATTGGTGAACATTGACACGGCATTGAAGGAATGTATGTCCATTGCCGGCGCTGTGGGCGTCGCATTGGTTGACTATGAAAGCGGGATGTCGCTCGGTGTCAGTGGTGGGGGCGACTGGCTGAACCTGGAACTCGCGGCGGCCGGTAACACTGAAGTCGTTCGGTCGGAGCTTCGGACGATGTCCACGCTCGCGCTCAGTGACAGCATCGAGGATATTCTGATCACGCTGCACCGGCAGTACCACCTGATTCGGCTGATGGACGCCGTGAAGTCGAAGAATTCACTGTTTCTGTATCTGGTGTTGGAGAGGGAGGTGGCGAATCTGGCACTGGCTCGCCATCACCTCAAGCGTGTCGAATCCGACCTGTACGTATAGGCGACGTTGGCGACACGCGAAAAGTAGTTCTGGCACGCTGTCCGGAAAGCGTGCCAGAACCCGTCGCACGATCTCAGCGCCGGCGCCTCCGGCGGCGAGGAGTCACTCCAGGGTCAGCGAGATCCGGCGGATCTGCTCACGCAGCCAGCGGTTGGCGGCGTTGGCGGTGTTCTGGGGATGCCAGTACATGGCCTCGATCAGCGGCGGCATCGGCGTTTCGAGATCCACGGCGCGCAGACCGATGGGGGCGCCCACGGTTGCGTGCAGGCGCTTGGGGATCACGGTGGTCATCCGTGTGCCGGCGACGAGGCAGGCGGCGCTGGTGAAGTTCTCGGTGGTGACGGCCACGTTGGGCGGCGTGTGCAACTCCTTGAGCCGGACGTCGGCCAGGGTGGTGCTCTGCGCCTCGATCTGCACGTACGGAATGGTGCGCAGCTGCTTTGCGGTGAGAACGTCGCCGACGTCGGGGTTGTCCCGGTCGACCACGGCGACGAAGCTGTCGCTGAACAGCAGCTGGCTGCTGAACTTGTCCAGCTCCTCGTGCGGCAGCGCGGGCGGCCAGATCACCAGGTCGTACTGGCTCTTGCGCAGTCCTTCGGTGAAACCCTTGGCCAGCGAGGCGATCCGCAGCTCGACGTCGATCGAGTCGCGCTGGAGCTCAGCCAGCAACGGGCGCAGCAGGATGATGCTGGCGTAGTCGCTGGCGGCGACCGTGAACTGCCGTCGCTGTGCGCTGGGCTCGAACCGAGCGTTGAGGCTGACGGTGTCGCTGATCCGGGTGATGATGTCGTCGACGGGCCCCAGCAGGGACACAGCCACCGGGGTGAGGGCCATGCCCCGGCCCTCGCGCACCAGCAGCGGGTCGTTGAAGTAGCGCCGCAGCTTGGCCAGCGACGCGCTCATCGCCGGCTGCCCGACGGAGGCCCGCTCGGCGGCCTTGGTCACGTTGCGCTCGTTGAGCAGCGCGTGCAACGGGATGAGCAGATTCAGGTCGAACGTCACGGGGAACCCCCAGCGGTTCACGAGTGTCCGGTGTGGCATACCACCGGGCGCGGCCGTCCCGGGGGAAGGCCGTGGCGGCGGGCGTGGCCGAAAGGGCCCGGACCGGCTGCCCGTCCTTACCGTCCGACCCGCTCCAGCAGCATCGAGCGCAGCCACTGGTGGGCGGGATCGCCGGAGAAGCGCGGGTGCCAGTACACGGCCTGGACGTCGGGCGGCACCGGAGCGGGCAGGTCGACGGCGCGCAGTCCGACGCCGGGGCCGAAGGTGGCCAGCAGCCGCCGCTGCCCGAGGGTGAACATCCGGGTGCCGGTCAGCAGGTGCGCGGCGCAGGCGAAGGTCTCCACGGTGGCGACCGGACGCCGGGTCGCCGGCAGCGCCGGGAACCCGGCCACGTGCACGTACGGCAGGGTCGAGGCCTGCTCGGCGGTCAGCCGGTCGGCGACGTCGGGATGGTCGGCGGCCACGACGCCGGTGAACTCGTCGGTGAGCAGTTCGACGTTGGGAAAACCCGAGGCCCCGTCGCCCGCGGTGGCCGGCGAGCACAGCATCAGGTCGCACTGCCCGCGGCGGACCAGGTCGATCCGTTCGACCTGCAGCGGCAGCACGATGAGCCGCACCCGCGGCGCGACGGCGGCCAGCCGCCGCACCAGGTCGCGGACCAGCACCAGCACGGCGTAGTCGCTGGCCATCACGGTGAACTCCCGGCTGTCGGCGGTCGGGTCGAAGCTGGCCGCGCGGCCCAGGGTCGCCCGGATCATCGCCAGCACGTCCATCACCGGCGCCTGCAGCGACTCCGCCAGCGGGGTGAGGGCGAACTGGTCGCCGTCGCGGACCAGCAGCGGATCATCCAGCAGCCGGCGCAGCTTGGCCAGCGAGGCGCTCATCGCCGCCTGGGTGACCGACACCCGGTCGGCGGCGCGGGTGACGTTGCGCTCGACCAGCAGGGCGTGCAGCGGCACCAACAGGTTCAGGTCCATGTTGAGCAGGTCTGGCGAGGTCATGGCCGATCTGGTCCTCAGGCTGGTCCGGTGCGTAGGCCATTATGTACACCGATCTCGGCCGAGGAGGAGCATGCCCGACCAACCAGGCGAGCAGGGCTCGGCGTCGCTGCGCCGGATCGACTTCAACCTGCTCATTCCGTTGCAGGCGCTGCTGATGGAGGCGAACGTCACTCGTGCGGCGGAGCGAACCAACGTGGGGCAGCCCGCGATGAGCGCTTCGCTGGCCAAGCTGCGCCGGCACTTCGACGATCCGCTGCTGGTCCGCGACGGCCGTGAGCTCAGGTTGACGCCGCTGGCGGCTTCGCTGGTGACGCAGGTGAACGAGGTCGTGGACGGCATGCACGCGGTGATGAACAAGCACGCCCCGTTCGACCCGGCCTCGACGCACCGGGTGTTCAGCCTGGTCACCAGCGACTACGTCACCACGGTGCTGCTCAAGCCGCTGCTGGTGCGGCTGGCCGAGGAAGCCCCGCACGTCCGGCTGGAGGTCGTGACGCCGCGCCGGGGGATGGGGTCGCTGCTGCGGCGCATCGAGTGCGACCTGGTGGTGGCGCCGTGCGCGCTGGTGCACGTCGAGGTGGGTGGCTACCAGCAGCAGCCGCTGTTCCTCGACCACTTTGTTGTCGTCGTGGACAAAGACAACCGCGACATCGGCGACCGCATCGCGGTGGAGGAGCTGCAGACCCTGCCGCACCTGGGCCCGGCGGTGGCGCCGCCGCCCGAGTTCGGCGGCCGCCCGGTTCCGCGGCTGTTCTCCGGCGCCGGCTACATGACCACCGCGATGCACCTGGTCGTCGGCACCGACCTGGTGGCGGTGGTGCCGTCCCGGCTGTTCCGGCGGTACGGCGCGGCCTGCGGGCTGCGCGAGGTCGCGCTGGACGGCGACTCGTTCCCGGTGGACGAGACGATGTTCTGGCACCCCAAGCACGTCGCCGAGCCGGACCACATGTGGCTGCGCGCCCAACTGGTCGAGATGGCGGCGGAACTCGAAGACGCCTCACCGCAACAGTGACCCCAGGTCCGTGACGTACTTGGCGATCAGATCCGCCGACAAGGGCGGGATGTCGCCGATCCCGGCGGCCAGCACCGCTTCATGGAAGCGGTCGGCCGGCAGGCCGGAGCCGGGCGTCGGCGCGGCGGGTTCGGCGAAGGCTTGCCGTAGCGGCAACAATGACTGGTGGGCCACGCGATCCGGCAGGCCGCGCAGTGCCGCCTCGAACCGGACCGTCCACTCGGCGAAGTCGGGGATCCGTCGGATCGGGCGGCCGGCGGACAGCCAGTCCACGACGGTGTCCAGGGAAATGCCGTCTTCGTGTGGATTGAGCACGTGGAACGTTCGGTGACCGGTGGTTCGTGTGCTCAGCGCGGTGATCGCCCGAGCGGTGAAGTCCACCGGCAGACCGTCGAAGTGCCCGCCGTCGCCACTGTAGAAGGAATCGGGGGCGATGCCGGTCGCGAGCAGGCTGAGCACCAGTCGGGTGAACACATCCGGCACGTTGAGCTGGCCGGCATACCGGCTGTGGGCCAGGATCAGGCCCGAGCGGAACACCGTCACCGGCAGCCCGCACCGGTCGTGGGCCTCGCGCAGCAGCACCTCGGCCGCCCACTTGCTGGTGGCGTAACCGTTGGCGTAGGCGGAGTTCAGCTCCCGTGCCGGACTGGTGACACGGATGTCGCCGTCCTCCTCGGGCGGCACGGGCTGGCCGTCGGCCACGGCCGCGGTCGAGACGAAGTCGACCGGCTTGCGGCGGGCGGTCAGCGCGAGCCGGATGACTTCGGCGGCGCCGACGACGTTCGGGCCGAACAGCTGGTCGTACGGCAGCACGTGGTTGACCAGGGCCGCCGGGTGCACGATCAGGTCGACGGTCTCGGCCAGCCGCCGCCACTCCTGCGGCGCCAGGCCGAGATCCGGCGCGCCGACATCGCCGGTGACGATCTCCGCACTGCCCAGCAGCCGTTGGAACCGCGCGGCCGACTCGGGGTCGCTGTCGAAGACGGCCGTGAGCCGAGCGGCGTCGCCGCGGACGAGGCAGATCAGCCTGCCGCCGTTGGCGGACAAGCGTTCCAGCCACTCCAGGCACAGGAATCGCCCGAGGAAGCCGGTGGCGCCGGTGAGCAGCACTGTCCGGGGTTCACCGTCCACGCGCGGCAGAGTGCTTGCGGCGTCAAGGATTTCGGGGTCGATGAACTTGTCCAGGGTCAGGTCGGCGGCACGCACCGAGGTGACGTCTGGGCCGTGCACCGAGGCGACAGTGGGGCGGGTCGCCGCTGCCTCGATCAGCTGGGCCAGTTGACCGAGGTCACCGGTCGGGTCGAGCACCGCGGCGACCGGGACCGGCGTCTGGAAGACGTCCGTCAGCGTGGTGGCGAAGGTCAGCGCGGCCAGGGAATCCCCGCCGAGGTCGGTGAATCGGGTCCGCGACGTCAGCGGCTGGTCGCCGGCCAGCAGCGCCCGCGCGGCGCGGCACACCGCCGGGAACACCAGCTGGTCCGGGCCGGCGGCCCGCAGGGCCGCCAGCTCGCTGTCCTCGCGCGCGGCCAGCTCCTCGTACAGCTGCTCCAGTTGCGGGCCATAGCGTTCGGCCAGGCGGGGCCGCAGCGGCTTGCGCATGTCCGATAGCAACCCGTTGGCCACGCTGAACGGCTCGGTCGCCACGACCACGTCCCGTGGGATCTCGTAGGCGTTGAGGCCGTGCTCCCGGGCGATCTCCCGCAGCGACGCCAGGATGTCGCCCGACGACGACTCGGCGGGCACCACCACCGCCAGCAGATGGGCGCGTTCACTGTTGCCGTACAAGAAGAGCTGATCGACCAGCGGGCTGGTGGCGTACAGCAGCTCCAGCCGGGACACCGCGACGAACTCGCCCTGCGACAGCTTGATCACGCTGGACCTGCGGTCCAGGTAGCGCAGCTGATCCGGGCCGGTCTCGGCCATGATGTCGCCGGTGCGGAAGAAGCCGTCCGCGTCGAAGACCTCCGTGTTCAGCTCGGGCCGCCGGAAGTAGCCGGGGATCATCGACCTGGTCCGGACCAGCAGCTCGCCGCGCGGATGCGGCTGGTCGGTGCCGAAGTAGCCCAGCTCCGGCACGTCCACCAGCTTGTAGTCGAGCACCAGCGGCCGGGCCACTCGCCCGTCCACGACCACCGCGCCGGCCTCGGTGGAGCCGTAGCCGTTGTGCAGACGGACGCCGAGGCAGGATTCGACGAACGCGCCCATCTCGGGGGCGAGCGGCGCGGAGCCGAAGGCCGCGCGCACGATCCGCCCGCCGAGCAGGGTGCCCCGGATCTCGGCGGGGTCGGTGTCGCGGTGGTGCTGCCACAGCAGGTCGCACAGCCGGGGGATGAAGAACAGGTCGACCGGCCGGGCCAGGCCGATGTCCTCGAACAACGTGGACAGGTCGGCGCGGGCCGCGAAGTGGTTGACCCCGCCGGCGGTGAACGTCTCCAGCAGCCAGGTCCGCCCGGTGAGGTGGCTCATCGGCAGGTAGTTGAGGCGCACCACGGCGAGGTCGGCCGAGCCGGGCCGGAACCGCAGCCAGTGCCCGCGCACCAGGCTCTCCGGGTACATCGCGCCCTTGGGCGTGCCGGTGCTGCCGGAGGTGTAGACCAGTGTGGTCAGCGGGTCCTCGCCGGGCTGGGGGACGTGCGGTTCCACCGCTGGTAGCCGGTCGCCGCGCTCGATGACCTCGGTCAGCGTCTCCAGCACGATGACCCGGTCCGCGGCGGCCAGCCGTTGCCGGGCGGCGCGCACGGCGTCCCGGTGGTCGTCGACAACGGCGTGGTGGTCGAATACCAGCACCTGTCGCACGTGCTCGCCGGCGACCGCCGCCTCGACCGCGACCGGCAGTTGGTCGACGCTGGTGGCGAGGATCGACACCGCTGTCTCGTCCAGGATCGGGCGCAGTCGTGCGGCTGACGAGCCGGCCGGCAGCGGCACGCTGACCAGGCCCTCGTGCACGCAAGCCAGATCCACGGTGGTGTAGTCGGCACTGGTGAACCCCAGCGTGGCGACGAAGTCGCCGGCGCGCAGCGGATCGGTTGGGTGATGGCGCCAGGCTGCCGCGACCGCGCGCACCCGCGACCACAGCTCGCCGTAGGTGGTGGTCTCGAACCGGGGCAGCAGCCGTCGGGTGGCGCGGCCGGTGAGCGGATCGGTGACCAGCTCGGTGGCCCGCTCGGCCAGCGCCGGCCGGTCCGCGTAACCGGTCATCGCCTCGGCCACCACCTGCGCCAGCCGCAGGCCCGGCCGGTGCATGGCGGCGGTCACCTGGTCCCGTGGCCGCAGCGCGCGCAGCTGCTCGTCGTTCGCCATCAGCTCCGCGGTCAGCTGCTCGGCCCAGCTGGTGGACGGTCGGCTCAGGTCGGCGGTGTCGGTCGCCATCGTGCGGGGTCCTCCGGTGTGGTCAGCGGGTGCGGACGGCGGCGGCCAGCATGGCCAGCACGTCGACCGTGGTGTCCCAGCCCATGCAGGCGTCGGTGATGGACTGGCCGTAGGTGAGCGGCGTGCCGGGGCAGTGGTTCTGCCGGCCGGGCACCAGGAAGCTCTCCAGCATCACGCCGGCGATGCCGTGTTGCCCGTCGGCCAGTTGGCGGGCCACGTCCTCGGCCACGTGCGGCTGGCGCAGGTGGTCCTTGCCGCTGTTGCCGTGCGAGCAGTCCACCACCACCCGCGGCGGCAGACCGGCCTCGGCAAGCAGCGTCGTCGCGGCCGCCACGTGCATGGCGTCGTAGTTGGTGTGCCCGTCGCCGCCGCGCAGCACCAGATGGCAGTCGGTGTTGCCGCGGGTGTGCACCACGGCGGGGCGGCCGTTGTCGTCGATGCTCGGGTACGCGTGCGGCCGCGCCGCCGCCGCGCACGCGTCCACGGCCGGATGCAGCCGGCCGTCCGGGCGATTCTTCATGCCCACCGGCATCGGCAGCCCGGACGCGAGCTGGCGGTGCACCTGGCTCTCCACCGTGCGGGCCCCGATCGCGCCCCAGCTGACGGTGTCGGCGATGTACTGCGGCGTGATGGGCTCCAGGAACTCCACCGCCACCGGCAGCCCGACGCCGACCAGGTCCAGCAGCAGGGCGCGGGCGGCGTGCAGGCCGGCGGCCATGTCGCCGGAGCCGTCCAGCCGCGGGTCGTTGATCAGGCCCTTCCAGCCCACCGTGGACCGGGGCTTCTCCAGATAGGCCCGCATCACCACCAGCAGCCGGTCGCGGAACAGCTCGGCCTTTTCGTGCAACAAAAGCGCGTAGTCGAGGGCAGCGGCCGGATCGTGCACCGAACACGGCCCCACCACGACCAGCAGCCGGCGGTCCCGGCCGGCCACCACGTCGGCGACCTGTTTGCGGGCGCGGGCCACCGTGGTCGCCCGGTCGTAGGTGAGCGGCAGTCGGTTGCGCAGCCGGCGGGGCGTCGGCAGTGCGACGGTGCGGTGGACACGCAGGTCCTCGTACGGCTGGGTGAGCTCAGGTGGGGTCACTGCGTCGTCCTTGTCGGGAGGCGGCGCGGCAATCGGGGGTGGCGCCGGTGAATGGCCCGAACGTGCGGCGTGGATTCACGCCGGTATTGACCCGGTGGTCACGGCGAGCGTAGCAGTTCCGGCGGCCTCCGCGAGGTATCACTGCCGTCGATGGCAATCATAACTCGGACGTTGTTTACAGCCGCTCTGAATCGTGTCTAGGGTTGCCTCAGTCGCGTTCGGTAGTGGTCAACGGTTCTTTCCCGTGCTGTCCGGGCGGTGTTGCCTCGGATCTTCGTCGAATCGCGAAGTGTGAATACTTCGCCTGGGGAATGCAAATGCGAGGAGCGGAATGCGCCTGGTCGTGAAACAGGCCCCCGACCGGATCGGGGGAGAGCTGGCGGTGCCCACCTCCAAGTACCACGCGCACCGCGGGCTGATTCTCGCCTCACTGGCCCCGGGGGTGAGCCGGCTGGTCGGGCTGTCCGCCGCCGGGCACGTCCGGCACACCATCGCCGCCCTGCGCGGCCTGGGCGTGCGGGTCGAGGTGGACGGCAACGACTACGTCGTGCACGGCGGCCGGTACGCGCCGCGCCGGTCGGAGATCTCCGTCGGCAGTTCCGGCACCACTCTCTACTTCCTCACCGGGCTGGCCAGCCTGGCGGAGTCGCCGGTTACGATTGTGGGACAGCGCTATTTCCAACGCCGTCCGATACGGCCGCTGCTGGCGGCTCTCACGCAGATGGGCGTCGAGTTGTCGGCGCCGACCGGATGCCCGCCGGTGGCCGTGACGCCTCGGCGTCCGACCGGCGGACGCGTGAGCATAAAGGGAACGCTGTCCCAGTGGATATCCGGACTGCTGATCCTTGCCCCTTTTTCCACCGGACCGAGCGTCATCACGGTCGAGGGCGAGTTCAACGAACGTTCGTACGTCGATCTGACGGTCCGGATGATGCGGGAGTTCGGCCTGCACGTCGAGGTGTCGCCGGACGGCCGCCGCTACGAGATCGAGGGAAACCAGCAGCCCCATCCGGCCACCGTGACGCTGCCGCCGGACATCGGCGCGGCCGCCTTCGGGCTGGCGGCGACCGCCCTGCACCCCAGCGACGTGCTGTTCCGCGGCCTGCCGGCGGCGCCGGCCACCGAGGTCGACCACCCCGAGGCCGACCTGCTCCAGATCGTCGCCGACATGGGCCTGCCGATGACCGCCGACCCGGCCACCGGCATGGTCCGGGTGCGCCACGACGGCATCCGGCTCGCACCGGCCACAGTGGACTGCCGGTCGGTGCCGGACATGCTGCCGGTGCTGTCCGTGCTGGGCGCGGTGGCCGACGGCACAACGGTTTTCGACAACGTGGCGCACGTCCGGCTCAAGGAGTCCGACCGGGTCGCCGCGATGCTCCAGCTCAACCGGATGGGCGCCCGTCTGGAGCAGGAGGGCGAGCAGTTGCGCTGCCACGGCGTGGACCGGCTCACCGGCGCGGACCTGTCGTCGTTCAACGACCACCGGGTGCTGATGGCGCTGGCCGTGGCCGGCACCGCCGCCGAGGGCGAGACCCGGCTGACCTTCCCCACCGCGTACCGCATCTCCTACCCGCGTTTCCCGGAGGAGATGGGCAACATCGGGCTGGCCATGTCGGTGGCCACCGGCCGCGCGACCCGGCCCCGCCGCGAGCAGGCCGTGCCCACGCCGTCGAAGGCCGCCGCTGTGCCGATCGGGACCCGGCTGCGCCGGCTGGCCGAGCAGCAGCCGGACGGGACCGCTGTGATCGACGCGGGGATCGACGGCGTGGAGCGGGTGCTGACCTGGCGTGAGCTGGACGAGCAGGTGGACCGGATCGCCGCGCTGCTGCTGGATCTCGGCGTCGCGCCGGGGGAGCCCGTCGCCTACCAGCTGCCCAACCAGGCCGAGTTCGTCGCGCTGGCGCTGGCGGTGGCCCGCATCGGCGCGGTCAGCTGCCCGCTGATGCCGATGCTGCGCCGCCGCGAGACCACGTTCATGCTGGCCAAGTCCGGAGCCCGGGTGTTGGTGGTGCCACGGGAGTTCCGCGGTCGTGACTACCCGGCCGAGATCGCCGAGCTGCTGGCCGGTGAGAAAACCTTGGCCGTGGAACATGTTCTGGTCATTGGTGGCACGGATGTCCCGGGGCAGAAGGACTTCGCGGCGGCGGTTGAGGCCGTCACACCCGACCCGGCCGCGATCGACCGCCGGCGCGCGGCCGTGGAGGGCCCGGCGCAGCTCCTGTTCACGTCCGGCACCTCGGGCGAGCCGAAGGGCGTGCTGCATCGGATGAGCACCCTGACCCGGGCCGCCGCGATGGAGATCCGCCACCTCGGGCTGACTGTCGAGGACCGGGTGTTCGTGCCGTCACCGCTGGCCCACCAGACCGGCTTCCTCTATGGCATGTGGGTCGCGCTGGTGCTGGGCGCGCCGGTGATCCTCCAGCCGGTGTGGGACGGCCGCACCGCGCTGGCCCTGCTGCGCCGGCACCGCGGCACCTTCGTGCAGGCCGCCACCCCGTTCCTCAGCGACCTCGTGGACGCCGTCGAGCAGACCGGCGACGAGCCCACCGACCTGCGAATCTTCGTGGCCACCGGCGCTGCCGTGCCCCGTGGCCTGGCCGAGCGGGCCACCCGCACGCTGGGCGCGGCCGTCTGCGGGGCCTGGGGCTCCACCGAGACCTGCCTGGGCTCGCTGTCCGCGCCCGGCGACGAGCCGGCCAAAACCTGGGGCACCGACGGCCGGGCGCTGCGCGGCATCCGGCTGCGGGTCACCGACGACGAAGGCAACCCGCTGCCGTCGGGCCAGCAGGGCAACTTCGAGGTCAACGGGCCGTGTGCGTTCATCGGCTACCTGGACCGTCCGGAGTGGACGGACGAGGCGCTGACCCCGGACGGCTGGTACCGCACCGGCGACCTCGCGGTCATCGACGACTCCGGCTACGTGCGGATCAACGGCCGGGTCAAGGACATCGTCAACCGGGGTGGCGAGAAGGTGCCGGTGGCCGAGATCGAGCAGCTGCTGCACACCCACCCCGCCGTGCGCGAAGCGGCCGTGGTGGCCATGCCCGACCCGCGCTTGGGCGAGCGGGCCTGCCTGTTCGCGGTGGCCGGCGAGGAGTTCGACCTGGCCGAGATGCGCCGGTTCCTGGACTCCCGCCAGGTGGCCAAGCCGTACTGGCCGGAACGGCTGGAGAAAGTGCCGGCGCTGCCGCGCAATCCCACCGGCAAGGTGCAGAAGTTCCTTCTGCGCGACCGAATCCGTCAGCTGATCGACACCGAGGATGGATCGTGAGCATGGACGAGACGGCCTTCCGCGCGCTGGCCGAGGAGGTCGAGGACTTCGTCCGCGGCCCCGGCGAGCGGTACGCGGAGCAGATCGAGCGCACCGGCGAGGTGCCCGCGGGGCTGCGGCAGGAGCTGCGCGAGCGGGGTTACCTGAGCCTGGCCGCCCCGGTGGAGTACGGCGGCCGGGGCCTGGACTTCCCGCGCTACCTGGAACTGGTCGAGCTGTTCTCGATGTCGCACGCCTCACTGCGGATGATCGTCCACGTGCACAACGGGGTGTGGCGGGCCATCGACCAGTTCGCCACCGCCGAGCAGCGCAACCGCTTCGTGCTGCCGGCCATCGCCGGGGACCGGGTGGTCGCCTTCACGCTCACCGAGCCGACCGCCGGCACCGGCGCGGACCTGCGGTGCAGCGTCAAGCAGGAGGGCGACACCTACTACCTGTCCGGCGAGAAGCACCTGATCACCTTCGGCGTGCACTGCGACTACTGGCTGCTGTTCGCCCGGATCGAGGGCACGATCGGCAAGGACGGCACGGTGGCGCTGATGGTGCCCCGCGACACCCCGGGCGTGCTGGTGCGGTCGATGTCCAACACCATGGGCGTGCGCGGCACCGACCACGCACACCTGGTGTTCGACCACGCGCCGGTGCCGGTGGCCAACCGGCTCGGCGAGGTCGGGCAGGGCCTGGACGTGGCGCTGGGCGGCTTCCTCACGCCCAGCCGGATCTCGGTGGCGATGACCTGCGTCGGCCTGGCCCGGCGGGCCCAGGAACTGGCCGTGGCTCACGCCAAGGGCCGAGTCACCTTCGGCAAGCCGCTGTCCTCGCGGCAGGCGATTTCCTTTGCCCTGGCCGAGAACGCCACCGACATCGAGGCCGCCCGCCAGCTCACGCTGCACGCGGCGCGGCAGTGGACCGCCGGCGACGACTCGGCCGCCACGCTGTCGTCGATGGCCAAGCTCAACGCCGTCGACATGCTCAGCCGTGTCACCGACAAGGCTTTGCAGGCGCACGGCGGCATCGGCTTCTGGGAGAGCAGCCCGATCGAGCGCGTGTACCGGGACGCCCGGGCGCAGCGCTTCGAGGAGGGCACCAACGAGATCCAGAAGACCGTGATCGCCCGGGAGGTGTTGGCATGAGCGAGCTTGCGAGCGAATCATTCAGCGCAGAGCGTCCGCGAACGCGGACACCGAGCGCAAGCGAGGTGCCGCGGTGCGCGGTCACGCTGATCACCGGCGCGTCGCGGGGCATCGGCCGGCAGCTGGCGCAGACGCTGGGCCGGCAGGGCGGCACGGTGGTGGTGAACTACAAGAAGAACGCCGACCTCGCCGAGCAGACCAAGCAGCTGGTCGAGCAGGCCGGCGGCCGGGCCGTCACGGTGGCCGCCGACGTGGAGCTGCCCGAGGACATCGAGCGGCTGTTCGACTTCGTGGCCGACGAGTTCGGCCGGCTGGACAACTTCGTCTGCAACGCGGCGGCCAGCGCGTTCAAGCCGATCATGGACCTGCGGCTGCACCACCTGGACCGCTCGTACGCGATGAACGTGCGCGCCTTCGTGCTGGGCACGCAGCGCGCCGTGGGGCTGATGGCCGGCGGCGGCCGCGTGGTGGCGCTGTCCAGCTACGGCAGCACGCACGCCTACCCGACCTACGCCGCGCTGGGCTCGGCCAAGGCCGCGGTGGAGGCGATGGTCCGCTACATGGCGGTGGAGTTCGCCGGGCGCGGCATCACCGTGAACGGCGTGAGCGGCGGCCTGATCCAGTCCGACTCGCTGGACTACTTCTACGGCGTGCCGGGCATGGCGCCGATCGAGACCGTGCTGTCGAAGATCCCGCTGGGCCGGCCGGGCACGCTGGCCGAGGTGGCCGACACGGTGGCGTTCCTGCTCTCGCCGGCCGCCACCTACATCACCGGGCAGACGCTGGTGGTCGACGGCGGCCTGTCCGTGGCGGCCCCGCCGTACACCGCCGACCTGACGCCCCCGCTGGTGCCCTGATGACCCTGGAGCTGCGCCACGTCTTCCAGCCCGGGCGGATCGGGACGCTCGCGCTGCCGCACCGTGTGGTGATGGGCCCGATGCACCTGGGGCTGGAGGCCCGGGACGACGACGGTGCCGCGCTGGCCGCGTTCTACGCCGAGCGCGTGCGCGGCGGCGCGGGCCTGATCGTCACCGGTGGCGCGGCGGTCAGCCGGGCCGGCGCCGGCGGCGCGCGTTACGGCGTGCTGACCGACCGCGCGTTCCAGCGCCGGCTGCGCCGGGTCGTGGACACGGTGCACGAGGCGGGCGGGCTCATCGCGTTGCAGCTGTTCCACGCCGGCCGGTACGCGGTGGAGTCGGCCTTCGGAGTGCGGCCGGTGGCTCCTTCGCCGGTCTACAGCCGGCTTTCCCGGTGCGAACCCCGCGAACTGTCCACTGTGGAGGTGGGTCGCGTCGTTGACGAGTTCGCTGCGGGCGCGGAGCTGGCGCAGCGGCTGGAGTTCGACGCCGTCGAGGTGATGGGCTCGGAGGGCTACCTGGTCGACCAGTTCCTGTCGCCGCTGACCAACTGCCGTGACGACGAGTGGGGTGGCGATCCGGTGCGGCGGGCCCGGTTCGGCGTCGAGGTGACGCGCCGCGTGCGAGCCGTTGTGCGCCAGGACTTTCCGGTGATCGTGCGCTTCACCGGCGACGACCTGATGCCCGGCGGCGTTGATCGGGACGAGGCGCTGGCCTTCGGCCGTGGACTGGTCGAGGCCGGGGCGGACGCGCTCGACGTCGGCATCGGCTGGCACGAGTCGCCGGTGCCGACCGTGCAGGCCACGGTGCCGCCGGCCGCGTGGACGCCGGTGGCCGAGCGGGTTACGCAGGCGGTGCCCGTGCCGGTGATCGCCGGCGTGCGGATCAACCGGCTGGCGCAGGCCGAAGCGGTGCTGGCCGGCGGCCGCGTGCACCTGGTGTCCATGGCGCGGCCGTTCCTGGCCGACCCGGAGCTGATCGCCCGGGGCCGTGCCGGCCGGGGCAGCATGGTCTGCATCGGGTGCAACCAGGCGTGCATCGACCGATCCCTGTTCCACCAGGAAGTCAGCTGCCTGGTCAACCCCCGCGCCGGCCGCGAACTCGGCTTTCCCCGGATCCAGTTGCGCACGCGGCGTTCGGTGGCGGTGGTCGGCGGCGGTCCGGCCGGCCTCCAGGCCGCGCTCACCCTGGCCGAAGCCGACTGCCACGTTGAGCTGTTCGAGGCGTGCGAACGGCTCGGTGGCCAATTCCGGCTCGCCGCAAGGGTTCCCGGCAAGGAGGACTACCACGACGTCGTGGCGCACTTGGCAGCCGAGCTGGACCGGCTGGGCGTCATAGTGCGACTGAACCGCTCGGTGACGTCGGCCGACATCGACCTGCTGCGCGGCTTCGACGGCCTGGTGCTGGCCACCGGCGTCACGCCGCGCGCGGTGGACATCCCCGGCACGCATCGGTCGCACGTGCTGACCTACCCGGCCGCCTTCGAGCCCGGCGCGCTGCACGGCGACGTCGTGGTCATCGGGGGCGGCGGTGTCGCCGTGGACGTCGCCCACTACGCGGCCCACGACAACAACACCCGCTCCGTCACGATCTTGCACCGCAGTGACCGGCTCGCGTCGGCACTGGGCCGGTCGACCCGCTGGGTGACCCTGGAGGCGTTGCGCCGCAACGCAGTCGAGGTGGTCTCCGGGGTCGCCGTCAACCGTATCGACGAGGACTGCGTGAACTACACCGACGCCCAGGGCCAACTGCGGACTGCCCCGGCCGACACCGTTGTGATCGCCGCCGGCCAGGTCAACGCCTCCCCGCTGGTCGATCTGGTGCGCGCCGCCGGCCTGCCGCACCACGTGATCGGCGGCGCGCGGCAGACCCGCGACCTCGACGGCGTGCTGGCCTTCGCGGACGGCTTGGCCGCCGGTACCGAGCTCGTCACGGCCCTGCGCGCGTCCCGCCGCCCGTCCGTCGTCACGGGAGGTGTGCTGTGACCGCGCTGCCGCTGCTGCTGACCGGACGCACCGCCGCCGACGTCGACCGCTACGCCGTGGCGCTGGCCCGGCACCTCGACGGCGCTGAGGTTCGCGTCGCCGACGTCGGCCGTTCGTTGCTGGCGGCGGCCGGCCCCGGTCCGCACCGCGCGGTCGTGCTGGCCGGCGAGCACCCCGCCGACGCCGCGCGGTCGCTACGCAAGCTCACGCACCGCGTGCCCGCCGCCGAGGTGGTCACCGGGTCCGGCCACGCCGACGGCAAGCTGGCGTTCGTCTTCCCGGGCCAGGGCTCGCACCGGCTGGACATGTGCCGCCCGCTGTACGAGCGCTTTCCCGCGTACGCCAAGGCCTTCGACGAGGTGGCGACGCAGTTCGCGCCGCTGCTGGACGTGCCCATGCAGCAGGTCGTGTTCAGTGGGCAGGACATCTCCGGCGATCTGCTCAAGCAGCCCCGCTACGCCCACGCGGCCATGTTCGCCGTGGAGTACGCGCTGGTCGCGCTGCTGGCGGAGTTCGGCGTGCGGCCGGACGTCGTCGGCGGGTACTCCGGCGGCGAGGACGTCGCCGCCTGCGTGGCCGGCATGGTCGGCGTGGCCGACATGTGCCGGCTGATCGTCGCCCGCGCGCTGGCCATCGAGCAGCTGGCCCCGCCCGGCGGAATGCTGGCCGTGCAAGCCACGCTGGCCGAGGTCACCGCCGTGCTGAGCGAGGACGTGCACATCGCCGGGTTCAACGGCCCGCGGTCGCTCGTGGTCGCCGGCCCGGACGACTCCCTGGAGCGCGTGGCCGCCGACCTGGCTGAGCGGTTCTCCGCGCGGTCGCGGCGCGTGCTGGTGGACAACCCGTTCCACACCCCGTACCTGCACCGCACCGTCACGCACTTCACCGGCAACCTGGGCGCGGTCGACTGCGCGCCGCCCACGCTGCCGTTCGTGTCCTCAGTGACCGGCGGCCTCATCGACCACGCCCTGGATGTCGGCGAGCACTGGGGTCGGCACTTCGAGCAGCCCGTGCTGTTCGCCTCCGTCGTGGAGACCATGCTGGACCTCGGCGTCACCACCTTCCTGGAGGTGGGGCCGGGCGGCACCCTGACCGCGATGGTCCACGGCGTACTCGGCGACCAGGCGCGGCAGCGAGTGGTTCCCTTGCTGCGCCGCAACTTCCGTGACGACGAGGCGCTGCTCACCGCGCTGGCCGAGCTCCGCGTGCGAGGCCTCGACGCCGACTTCTCCTGTCTGTTCGCCGATGCGACAGTGATTCCGCTGCCGGACCCGGCCGATGCGCCGGCCGGTGCCATGGCCTTCGATCCCACGGCGGTGGTGGACGGCCACGTCGCCGCCGTGCTCGGGCTGCCCGAGCTCACCGCCCGGCACCGCGCCGCCACCTTCCAGGACCTGGGCTTCGACTCCGTGACGGCCGTGGAGCTGCGGCACCGGGTCAACGCCAGCACCGAACTGGACCTGCCGCTCACCGTCGTCTTCGACCACCCCACGCCGGCGGCGCTCGCCGAGCACGTGCGGGGGCTGCTGCTCGGCGAGTCCGATGGCGAGACGGAAACCGTTGCCGCGCCGGCCGATGACGACCCGGTGGTGATCGTTGGCATGGCCTGCCGGCTGCCCGGCGGCGTCGATTCGCCGGCAGCGCTGTGGCAGTTGCTGGTGGACGAGACCGACGCGATCACCACGCCGCCGGCCAACCGGGGTTGGGCCTCCGACCACTGGCAGGGCGGATTCCTGGCCGACGCCGGCGATTTCGACGCCGCGTTCTTCGACATCTCCGCCGACGAGGCGCTGACCATGGACCCGCAGCAGCGCCTGCTGCTGGAGACCACGTGGGCCGGCGTCGAGGACGCCGGCATCGACCCCCGCCGGCTGCGCGGCACCGACATGGGCGTGTTCGTCGGCGGCATGGTCGCCGAGTACGGGCCCCGCCTGCGGCATGCCGCCGCGTCGCCGGTGCCGCCGTCGCTGACCGGCACCCTTGGCAGCGTGCTGTCCGGGCGGATCGCCTACGCCCTGGGCTTCACCGGTCCGTCGCTGACCGTGGACACCGCTTGCTCGTCCTCGCTGGTGGCGTTGCACCTGGCCGCAGCAGCGGTGCGCGCGGGGGAGTGCGCGCTGGCAGTGGCCGGCGGCGTGACCGTGATGCCGGATGACGGCGTGCTGGCCGAGTTCGCGCGGCAGGGCGGCTTGGCCGCCGACGGTCGCTGCAAGGCATTTTCCGACGACGCCGACGGCACCGGATTCGCCGAGGGCGTCGGGGTGCTGGTGCTTCAGCGGCGGTCGGCGGCGCTGCGCGACGGCCGGCGCATCCTGGCCGTGGTGCGGGGTTCGGCGATCAACTCCGATGGCGCCTCCAACGGACTGACCGCGCCCAACGGCCGCGCCCAGCAGCGGGTGATCCGCCGGGCGCTGCGCCGTGGCGGGCTGGCACCGTCCGATGTGGACGTTGTTGAGGCGCATGGCACCGGCACCAGGCTGGGCGACCCGATCGAAGCCCAGGCGCTGCAAGCCGTCTACGGCGGCGCGGACCGGCCGGAGCCGCTGCTGATCGGTTCGGTGAAGTCCAACATCGGCCACACCCAAGCTGCCGCCGGCGTCGCCGGCGTGATCAAGATGGTGCTGGCCATGCGGCACGGCGTGCTGCCGGCGACGCTGCACGTGTCCGCGCCGGCCACGGCGGTGTCCTGGTCCGGGGTGCGTCCCGCCGTGACCGCCACGCCGTGGCCTGAGACGGGTCGACCCCGCCGCGCGGGCGTGTCGTCGTTCGGTATCTCCGGCACCAACGCGCATGTGGTGCTGGAACAGGGCTCAGAGTCCCCCAACGGTACCGGCGCCGCGGGTGTCGTGCCGTGGCTGCTGTCTGCGCGCAGTGAAGCCGCCTTGCGTGGCCAGGCTCGTCGCCTCGCCGCCGTGGACGCCGACCCCGTCGACGTCGGCTGGTCGCTCGCCACTGAGCGCACTGCCTTCGAGCACCGGGCCGTGGTCCTGGCCGCCGAGCACGGCGCTGGGTTGACTGCGCTGGCCGCTGGGGAAGGGGCACCGGGCCTGGTCCTTGGCCGGGCCGACGAGGGTGGCCTGGCGGTGGTGTTCGCCGGCCAGGGCAGCCAGCGGCCCGGCATGGGCGCGGCGCTCGCACGTCGGTTCCCGGTGTTCGACGCGGCGCTACGCGAGGTGTTGCACCACCTGCCCGACGCCGTCGCGGCGGCCATGGGCGACGGCGAATTGCTGGCTCGCACCGAGTACGCGCAGCCGGCGTTGTTCGCCCTGGAAGTGGCGCTGTTCCGCCTGATCGAGTCGTTCGGGGTGCGGCCGGACTTCGTCGCCGGCCACTCGGTGGGGGAGATCGCCGCCGCCCACGTGGCCGGTGTGCTGTCGCTGCCGGACGCGGCGCGACTGGTGGCCGAGCGGGGACGCCTGATGCAGCAGCTGCCGCCGGGCGGGGCCATGGCGGCCGTCGAGGCAGCACTGTCCGAAGTGGAGCCGCTGCTGCCGCCGTCGGTGGTGGTCGCGGCGGTGAACGGGCCGTCCTCGGTGGTGGTCGCCGGGCCTGAACCGGCCGTGCGCGAGACGCTGACCGGCTTGCGGGGCAAGCAGTTGCGGGTCAGCCACGCCTTCCACTCGCCGCTGGTCGACCCAGTGCTGCACGACCTGGCGGCGGTCGCCGCCGACCTCAAGGCCCACCCGGCGGCGATCCCCGTGGTGTCGACGGTGACCGGCAAGCGGATCGACGAGGAGTTGGCGAGCCCCGCGTACTGGGTGGAACACGCCCGCCGACCGGTGCTGTTCGCCGACGCGGTGGACACGTTGCGGGCCAACGGTGTTCGGACGTTCCTGGAAGCGGGCCCAGACCGGTCGCTGTCGGCGCTCATTGGCGGTGACGCAGTGCCACTGCTCGGCCGTGACGGCGACGAGGAGTCGGCGGCGCTCACTGCGCTGGCCGAGCTGCACGTGCGGGGCGTAGACGTGGACTTCACGCCGCTGTTGGCCGGCGGGCGCTCGGTGTCGCTGCCTACCTACGCGTTCGACCGGCGCACGTACTGGCTCAGCGACACCGGTGCGGTCACGCTGACGGCGGGGGCGGCGGTGCCGGGGCTGGCCGACGAGCTGGCGGCCACGCCCGAGGACGAGCGGCCGGACCTGATCCTTGCGTTGGTGCGCCGGGAACTCGGCTTCGTCCTGCCAGGCCACACCGAACTGGCCGCCGACCGCCCGTTCAAGGACTTCGGCATGGACTCGCTTGCGGCGGTTCGGATGCGCGACCGCCTCGCCGCGGCGACCGGCATTGTGCTGCCGGCCACCGCCGCCTACGACTGCCCGACACCACGGGCACTGGCCACGCACCTGCTGGACCGCCTCAGCGCCGAGGCCCGGCCGGCCGACGCCGTGCTGCGACGGCTGGACGAGGTCGCCGCGGGCCTGCCCGCCGCGCTGGAGGACCGCGCCGACCGGGCGCGGGTGCGGGCGCAGCTGACCGCCCTGCTCGCACGCGTGGACGAGCCGGCCGATGCCGTCGGCGAGGCGTTCGACCCCGCCTCGGTGTCCACGGAGGAGCTGTTCGACCTGATCGACCGGGAATTTGAGGGCCTGTGATGGGAGCACCTGTGGAGTCGTCCAGTGCCGAGGTCCGGCCGCTGCCGCTGCGCCGCGCGGGGGAGTGCCCGTACCGGCCGTCCACCGCCATGACCGAGCTGCGCGAGCAGTCGCCGGTGGCGAAGGTGCTGTGCCCCACCGGCATCGAGGCGTGGCTGGTCACCGGCTACGACCAGGTGCAGGAGGTGCTGCGCGACTCGCACCGGTTCAGCAGCCGCTCCGGCCAGTTCGGGCACGTGCTGGCCAACCAGCCGCCGGACGCCCCCATGGTCGAGGGCGCGTTCCACCGTCTCGACGGCGCCGAGCACCTGCGCTACCGGCGGGTCCTCGCGCCGGCCATCACCACGCCGAGGCGGATCGAGCAGTTCCGGGTCATGGTGCAGGACATCGTGAACGACCAGGTGGACACGCTGGCCGCCGGACCCGTGGACCTGCACGTCGCGTACTCCCGCCCGGTGGCGAGCACGGTGCTGGCCACGCTGATCGACGTGCCGGCCGAGGAGCACGTGCTGTTCCAGCAGGCCGCCGAGACGCTGTTCGACGACACCGTGGACCGAAAGACCTTTCTGGATGCCATGATCGCGGTGACCGGGTCGGTGCGGGCCCTGGTGCAGGCCCGGCGGGACGAGCCCGGCGAGGACGTGGTGAGCGTGCTCATCGAACGCGCGCAGGCCGGTGACCAGCCGCTGACCGAGACCGAGCTGGTCAACATGATCGTCGGCTTCGTGCTGGCCGGGCTGGACACCATGGCCACCACGCTCAGCTACGCGCTGGTGCTGCTGCTGGAACGCCACGCCGAGTTCACCGCCCTGCGCGACGATCCGACGTTGATTCCGGGCGCTGTCGAGGAAATCGTCCGCTACCTGTCCAACGGCAGTGGAACGTTGCGAGTGGCCACTGTGGACACCGAGATCGGCGGTGTGCCGATTGCCGCCGGCGAGTACGTCATCGCCGGCGCGCACGCGGCCAACCACGACCCGAGCCGGTTCACCGACCCGGAAGTGCTGGACCTGCGCCGCGAACGCAACCCGCACATCGGCTTCGGCGACGGCGCGCACCAGTGCGTGGCACAGCAGTTGGCCCGGCTGGAGCTGATCGCCACGCTCGACACACTGACCCGCCGGATCCCCACGCTGCGGCTGGCGGAGCCGTTCGAGCACATCGAGTTCAAGTACGGCACCCCGATGGGCGGCCCCGTCAGCCTGCCCGTGACCTGGGACGCGATCCACCCGAGGGGGTACGGCCAGTGAACGAGGAAAAGCTCCGCGACTACCTCAACCGGGTCACCGCCGACCTGCGGCGCACGCGGGCGCTGCTGGCCCGCAACACCGAGCCGGTCGCCATCGTCGGTATGGCGTGCCGCTACCCCGGCGGCGTGGCGAGCCCGGCCGACCTGTGGGACCTCGTGGACGGCGGCGTCGACGCCGTGGGCGAGGCGCCGGTCGAGCGCGGCTGGCCGTTCCGGCCGACCGGCGGCTTC
Source organism: Kutzneria sp. CA-103260 (assembly GCF_018263855.1). Taxonomy (GTDB): domain Bacteria; phylum Actinomycetota; class Actinomycetes; order Mycobacteriales; family Pseudonocardiaceae; genus Kutzneria. The sequence goes on from NZ_CP073318.1 coordinate 2,243,661, forward strand.
CTCGACGACATCGACCGCTTCGACGCGGCCTTCTTCGGGATCTCGCCGCGTGAGGCAGTGGCGATGGATCCGCAGCAGCGCCTGCTGTTGGAGACCGCGTGGGAAGCCTTGGAGCGCGCGGGCATCACGCCGTCCACGCTGCGCGGCAGCGACGCCGGCACGTTCGTCGGCACCTGCACCCAGGACTACGCCACCGTCCTCCAGCACACCGCCGACGATGTCGCTGGCTATGTCGGCATCGGCACCTCAGCTGCCGTGCTGTCAGGGCGGTTGTCGTACGTGCTCGGTGTCCACGGTCCCGCCGTCACCGTGGACACCGCCTGCTCCTCCTCGCTAGTGGCCCTGCACCACGCCGTGCGCTCGCTGCGCGCGGGCGAGTGCTCGCTGGCGCTGGCGGGTGGCGTGGTGGTGATGACCACTCCCGCCGAGTTCGAGGATTTCGACGAGCAGGGCGGACTCGCCGCCGACGGCCGGTGCAAGTCGTTCTCCGACGACGCCGGCGGCACCACCTGGTCCGAGGGCGTCGGCGTGCTGGTGCTGGAGCGGCTGTCCGACGCGCGCCGGCACGGGCACCGGGTGCTCGCCCTGGTGCGCGGCACCGCCGTCAACTCCGACGGCGCCTCCAACGGCCTGACCGCGCCCAGTGGTCCCGCCCAACAGCAGGTGATCTGGCAGGCACTGGCAAACGCCGGGCTGCGAGCGTCCGATGTGGACGTTGTCGAGGCGCACGGCACCGGCACCAAGCTCGGCGACCCGATCGAGGCGCAGGCTTTGCTGGCCACTTACGGCCAGGACCGGGACCGTCCACTGTGGCTCGGATCCCTGAAGTCCAACATCGGCCACGCCCAGGCCGCGGCCGGCGTCGGCGGCGTGATCAAGATGGTGGAGGCGATGCGCCACGGCGTGCTGCCGCGCACCCTGCATGTCGGCACCCCCACCACGCAGGTGGACTGGTCGGTCGGTGCCGTGCGGCTGCTCACCGAGCCGTCGCCGTGGCCCGAAACCGGCCGCGCCCGCCGCGCGGCGGTGTCGTCGTTCGGGCTGTCCGGCACTAATGCGCACGTGGTGCTGGAAGCCGCGCCGGAGGTGGAAAGCGCGGACGAGCGCCCTGCCGCTGACCGCCCCGCTGTTCTCCTGGTCAGCGGCCGTACACCGCAGGCGCTGCGCGACCAAGCCGCGCGCGTGGCCGACCACCTGGCGGTCGCCGACCTGGCCGATGTTGCCTTGTCCCTGGCGGTTTCCCGCACGCACTTCGAGCATCGCGCCGCCGTGGTCGCGGCCGACCGCGACACCGCCGTGGCAGGCCTGCGCGCGGTGGCCGAGGGCGCATCCGCCGTCCGGAGCGCGGAGCTGAAGCCGGTGTTCGTGTTCCCCGGCCAGGGGTCGCACTGGGTTGGCATGGCGCTGGAGCTGATCGACGCCGCGCCGGTGTTCGCCGAGGCGATGGCCGAGTTCGAGGACATCCTGCGGCAGGAGGCCGGCTGGTCGCTACGGCAGATGCTGAACGACGAGGATGCGTTGCGCCGCGCGGATGTCGTGCAGCCGGTGCTGTTCGCGGTCATGGTGTCGCTGGCGGCGCTGTGGCGGGCGCACGGCGTCGAGCCGGTGGCGGTCGTCGGACACTCCCTCGGCGAGTACGCGGCGGCCTGTGTCGCCGGTGCGCTCGCGCTGCCGGAGGCGGCCAAGGCAGTGGTGCGGCGCAGCCGGCTGATCGCCGACGCCCTGTCCGGCACCAGCGGCGTGGTGGCGGTGCCGGAGGCGGCGGACCGGATCTGCGTCGAGGGCGTGGAGATCGCCGCGTACAACGGTCCAGAGTCGACAGTTGTCGCCGGTGACGAGCAGGTGTTGGCGGCCGTGCTGGCGGCGCACCCGCGGGCCAAGCGGATCCCGATGGACTACGCCTCGCACAGCTCCCAGGTCGAGCCGGTCCGTGACCGGCTGATCGAGGTGCTCACGCCGATCACCGCCCGCTCGGGCCGGATTCCCTTCTACTCCACGGTCACCGGCGGCGTGCTGGGCACCGCCGACCTGGACGCCGAGTACTGGTACCGGAACCTGCGCCAGCCGGTGCGGTTCGAGCAGGCCACGCGCGAGCTGCTGGCCCTCGGCGACGTGATGTTCCTGGAGATGAGCCCGCACACCTTGCTGCTGGGCGACATCCAGCAGATGGCCCCGGTGCCGGCGACGGGCACCCTCAGCCGTGGCGACGGCGGCTTGGACCGGTTCCTGCGGGCGCTGGGCACCGCTCACGCGCATGGCGTTTCCGTCGACCTGCGCCCGGCGCTGACCGGTGCACACGAGGTGGAGCTGCCGACCTACCCGTTCCAGCGCGAACGGTTCTGGCCGCGCGCCGGGGCGGTCACCGCCCCCGGCTTCGACGCCACCAACCACCCGTTGCTCACGGCGTACATCGAGCTGCCCGAGTCCGGCACAGGCGTGTTCACCGGCACGCTGTCCGTACAAGGACATCCGTGGCTGGCGGACCACGCCATCGGCGGCACGCCGGTGCTGCCCGGCACGGCGTTCCTGGAGTTGGCCATCCGCGCCGGTGATCAGGTCGGCCTGCACCGTGTCGAGGAACTGGTGCTGGAAGCGCCGCTACCCGTCAACAACGACGTGCAGATCCGCTTGGAGCTGGGCCCGTTGGAGGCTGGCCGACGCTCGTTGGCGTTTCTGTCCCGTGTGGACGGTTCCTGGACCCGCCACGCCTCCGGCGTGCTGAGCGACGAGCACGAGGGCGCGCCGACGGCGCAGGAGTGGCCGCCGGCTGACACGGCTGCCGTCGACCTGTCCGGCGGCTACGACCAGCTCCGCGCCGCCGGCTTCGACTACGGGCCCGGCTTCCGGGGCCTGCGGGCGGTGTGGACCGACGGTGCCGACGTGTACGCCGAGGTGGTGCTGCCGGAAACCGTGCAGCGCGAAGCCTTCGGACTGCACCCGGCGCTGCTGGACGCCGTGTTGCACGCCGCCGAGCACACGGGCGTGGCCAAGGGATTGCCGTTCCTGTGGAGCGGTGTCCGCCTGCACGCCCACGGCGCGGAGACAGTCCGCGCCCGGCTGCGGCGCATCGGTGACGACACCGTGACGCTGGATGTCGTCGACGCCGCCGGCCTGCCGGTGCTGTCCGTCGAATCGCTGACGGTGCGCCCCGCCGGCGGCCGGCAGACCCGGGAGCAGCCACTGTTCCGGCTGAGCTGGCAGCTGGCCGGCCCGGCGGTGCTGGACCGGACCGAGCACGAAGTACTTGTGCTGGAAACACCAGCGGGCGATGTCGCGACAGCAACACACGCGGTCGTGGCGCAGGTGCTCGACCTCGTGCAGGCGCGCACCTCGGACACGCCGCTGGTGCTGGTGACGCGCAACGCCGTCGCGGTCGAGCCGGGGGACGACGTGGACCCGGTGCTCGCCGCCGCGCGCGGCTTCATCCGCACCGCCCAGTCGGAGCTGCCGGGCAGGTTCGTGTTGCTGGACACCGACGAGCTACCGGACGAAGAGGTTGTCGCCCAGGCCGTTGCGTGCGACGAGCCGCAGGTCGCGCTGCGCGGTGGGCAGCTGTTCTTGGCTCGCCTGACCGTACTCGACGAACTCCAGCCGACCGCCACGCCGTGGCGGCTGGACACCACCAACGCCGGCAGCCTCGCCGACCTCGCCCTCATCGCCGCCCCCGAAGCCACCGCCGCTTTGACGGAAGGCCAAGTGCGGCTGGCCGTTCGGGCGGCCGGCGTGAACTTCCGCGACGTCTTCGACGCGCTGGGCATGAACCGCCGCGAAGCCACGCCGATGGGCTCTGAAGCCGCGGGCGTGGTCGTCGAGGTTGGCCCCGGCGTCGACCTGCGCCCCGGCGACCGCGTGTTCGGCATGTGCGACGGGGCGTTCGGGCCGTTGGCCGTCACCGATCACCGCCTGCTGGCGCCGATCCCGGACGGCTGGACGTTCGAGCAGGCGGCGACCGTGCCGCTGGTGTTCCTGACCGCCTACTACGGCCTGCACGACCTCATGGGTCTCAAGCACGGCGAGTCGCTGCTGGTGCACGCCGGTGCCGGCGGCGTCGGCATGGCGGCGATCCAGCTGGCGCAGCACTGGGGCGTCGAGGTGTACGCGACCGCCAGCGAGCGTAAACACGTTGTCCTACAAGAGATGGGCGTGCCGCCGGAGCGCATCGCCTCCTCCCGCACCCTCGACTTCGAGCAGGCGTTCCTGGCCGAGACCGGCGGTCGCGGCGTGGACGTGGTGCTGAACTCGCTGGCCGGCGAGTTCGTGGACGCCTCGCTGCGGCTGCTGCCGCGCGGCGGCAGGTTCGCCGAGATGGGCAAGACCGACATCCGCACCGAGGTTCCCGACGGCGTCGCCTACCGCGCGTTCGACCTGGCCGAGCTGCCGCCGGCCGAGATCCGCGTGCGGCTGGCCGAGCTGCTGGGCCTGTTCCGGTCCGGGGCGCTGCGCCCGCTGCCCGTCACCACCTGGGACGTGCGGCACGCGCGGGACGCCTTCCGGCACATCAGCCAGGCCCGGCACGTCGGCAAGGTCGTGCTGACCATGCCGCGGCAGTGGGACCCCGACGGCACGGTCCTGGTCACCGGCGGCACTGGCGGTGTCGGCCGGCTGCTGGTGAAGCACCTCGTCACCCGGCACGGCGTGCGGAACCTGCTGCTGGCCGCCCGACACGGCGGCGGCGACGATCTGGTCGCCGATCTGGCCGCGCTCGGGGCCAAGGCCGAGGTCGCCACCTGCGACGTCAGCGACCGGGACCAGGTGCGGGCGCTGGTCGAGGGGCGGCCGCTAACCGCCGTCATCCACGCGGCCGGCGTGGTCGACGACGGCCTCATCGAGTCGTTGGACGCCGACCGCGTCGCGACTGTGTTGCGCCCCAAGGCTGACGCCGCGTGGCACCTGCACGAGCTGACCCGGGACCACGACCTCGCCGCGTTCGTTCTCTTCTCCTCGGGCACCGGCATTGTCGGCAACGCCGGCCAGGCCGCCTACGCGGCGGCGAACACCTTCCTCGACGCGCTCGCGGTGCACCGCCAGGCCCAGGGACTGCCGGCGCTGTCCATCGCCTGGGGCCTGTGGGGGATCGGGGCCGGCATGGCCGACGCCCTCACCCGGCGCGACCTGGACCGCATTGCCGGCACGGGGTTGCCCGCGCTGACCGCCGACCACGGGCTTGCCTACTACGACGTGGCGATGGGCGTTGCCGACCCCGCCGTGGTGGCGTTGCGGGTGGACGTCGCGACGCTGCGCGCGCACCGCACCGTGCCGCACGTGCTCCGTGGCCTTGTGCCGTCGGCCGGACGTCGTGCGGCCGCCACCGCCGGCAAGGACCTGCTCGGCCGGTTGCCTTCGCTGCGCCCGGACGACCAACTCGCGCTCGTGCTGTCCGCGGTGTGCGCGGAAGTGGCGGGGGTGCTCGGACTACGGGCTGCCACGGTCAGGCCCGGGCAGCCGTTCAAGGATCTCGGCTTCGACTCGCTCACCTCGGTGGACCTGCGCAACCGGCTGAACGCGCTGACCGGGCTGCGGCTGGCCCCGACCGTCGTGTTCGAACACCCGTCGCCGGAGGCGCTGGCCCGCCACATCACCACGCTGCTGGCCCCGGCCGACGCCGCGCCCGACCGGCCGGTGGTGGCCGAGGACATCGGGGCGGCCAGCGACGAGGAGATGTTCGACCTGCTCAGCAAGGAGTTCGGGATCTCATGACCAGCACCGAGGACAAACTCCGGCACCTGCTCAAGGAAGTCACCTCCGAGCTGCGGACCGCCCGCGCCCAGCTGGGCCAGGCCGCCGAGCCGATCGCCGTGGTCGGCATGGCCTGCCGCTACCCGGGCGGCGTGACCGGCCCGGACCAGCTGTGGGACCTGGTGTCCAGCGGCGGCGACGCCATCACCTCGTTCCCGGCCGACCGGGGCTGGGGCGTCGTCGACTCGGCCACCGACCGGGGCGGATTCCTGCTGGACGCGGCCGAGTTCGACGCCGGCTTCTTCGGCATCTCGCCCAGCGAGGCGCTGGCCATGGACCCGCAGCAGCGCATCGGCCTGGAGACCTCGTGGGAGGCGCTGGAGCAGGCCGGGCTGGATCCGACGGCGCTGCGCGGCAGCGACACCGGCGTGTTCGTCGGCGGCATGCACACCGACTACCTGTCGGTGCTGGAGGAGGACCCGGCCGCGCTGTCCGGCCCAGGTAACTCCTCAAGCGTTATGTCTGGCCGCATCGCGTACGTGCTGGGCTTGCAGGGGCCGACGCTGACCGTGGACACCGCGTGCTCGTCCTCGTTGGTGGCGATGCATCTGGCCGGGCAGGCGCTGCGATCCCGGGAGTGTGCGCTGGCCCTGGCCGGTGGCGTCACTGTGATGCCGACGCCGGCCACATTCGTGGAGATGTCCCGGATGGGCGGTCTCGCGCCGGACGGCCGGTGCAAGGCGTTCGCCGATGAGGCCGACGGCACCGGCTTCGCCGAGGGCGTCGGGCTGTTGGTGCTGGAGCGGCTGTCCGACGCGCGCCGCAACGGCCACCGCGTGTATGCCGTGGTCCGGGGGTCGGCGATCAACTCCGACGGCGAGTCCAACGGCCTGACCGCGCCCAACGGCGCCGCCCAGCGCAAGGTCATCGCCGCCGCGCTGGCCGCCGCCGGGCTGCAACCGTCCGACGTGGACGTTGTCGAGGCGCATGGCACGGGTACGGTGCTGGGTGACCCGATCGAGGCGCAGGCGCTGCTGGCCGCGTACGGCCAGGACCGGGAACGGCCGTTGTGGTTGGGGTCGTTGAAGTCCAACGTCGGCCACACCCAGGCGGCGGCCGGCGTCGGCGGCGTGCTCAAGATGATCATGGCCATGCGGCACGGAACGTTGCCGCCGACGCTACACGTCGGTGCGCCATCGTCCCATGTGGACTGGGAGGCCGGCGCGGTTCGGTTGCTCACCGACCCGGTGGGCTGGCCGGCCACCGACCAGCCGCGCCGGGCCGGCGTCTCGTCGTTCGGCATCTCCGGCACCAACGCCCACGTGGTGCTGGAATCCGTGCCCGAGGAGACGTTGGAGCCCACTCCTGGCGGCGGCACCGTTCCGTGGGTGTTGTCCGCGCAGTCGGCGGAAGCGTTGGCAGCACAAGCCGCATGCCTGACAGCCCATCTGGACGATCAGTCTCCGTTGGACATCGGCCTCTCGCTGGCCACCACCCGCGCCGCGTTGACGCACCGGGCCGTGGCGTTCGGCGAGGACGGCCTGCGGGCGTTGGCCGCCGGCGAGCCGTCGCCCGACGTCGTCACGGGAACCGCGCCCCGGCAGTCGCGGCCGGTGTTCGTGTTTCCCGGGCAGGGCGCGCAGTGGGTCGGCATGGGGCGGGAGCTGTCGGCGACGTCTCCTGTGTTCGCGGCGCGGATGCGCGACTGCGCCGAGGCTTTCGCCCCGTACGTGGACTGGTCGCTGCCGGAGGTCGTGGCGTCCGGTGACCTGGACCAGGTCGACGTCGTGCAGCCGGTGCTGTTCGCGGTGATGGTGTCGCTGGCGGAACTCTGGCGCTCGCACGGGGTCGAGCCCGCAGCCGTGGTCGGGCATTCGCAGGGGGAGATCGCTGCCGCGGTCGTCGCCGGTGCGCTGTCGCTGGCCGACGGTGCACGGGTGGTGTGCCTGCGGAGCAAGGCGATCGCCGAGACGCTGGCCGGCAAGGGCGGCATGGCGTCCGTGGCGTTGCCGGCAGACCAGGTGCACGGCGAGCGGCTCGACATCGCGGCCTACAACGGTCCACAGTCCACTGTGGTCTCAGGTGACGCCGACGCCGTCGCGGAATTCGTTGCCAGCACTGAACTGGCGCGGGCCATCGGCGTGGACTACGCCTCGCACTCCGTGCACGTGGAGGTCATGCGCGAGCGGCTGCTCGACGTGCTTGACGGTGTGACACCCGAGGCGGCCGGCGTGCCGATGCTGTCCACGGTCACCGGCGAGTGGATCGGTGCCGGCGACTTGGACGCCGCGTACTGGTACACGAACCTGCGCCGGCCGGTGCGGTTCGAAGACGCCATCCGCGCCCTGCACGCCGACGGTCACACCGTTTTCGTCGAGATCAGCCCGCACCCGGTGCTGCTGTTCGGGGTGGAGCAGACCGTCGACGCCCTCGGCGGCGAGGCAACCACCACCGGGTCGCTGCGCCGCGACGACGGCGGCCTGGACCGGTTCCTGCGATCGCTGGCCGTCGCCCACACCAGCGGCATCGCCGTGGACTGGACGCCGTGTTTCCCTGACGCGCACGCGGTTGCGCTGCCGACCTATGCCTTCCAGCGTCAACGGTTCTGGGCCCGGCAGGCTGTCAGCGAGCCGGTCGCCGTCTCGTCGGACCGCTCCATGCGGGAGTTGGTGCGCAGCCATGTCGCCGCCGTGCTCGGCTACTCCTCGGCCGCGGCCATCACGCCGGACAAAGCGTTCGCCGACCTCGGCCTGGACTCCGTCACGGCCGTGCAGCTGCGCAAGGCCCTCAGCACCGCCACCGGGCAGAACCTCCCGGCCACACTGGCGTTCGACTACCCGACCCCGGACGAACTGGCCGATCACCTGGCTGCCGCGTCGAGCGGCGACGTGGTCCGCCGCACCGTGGCCGCCGACGACGACCCGGTGGTCATCATCGGCATGGCCTGCCGCTACCCCGGCGGGGTGGCGTCGCCCGAGCAGCTGTGGGAACTGGTGCGGGACGAGGTCGACGCCATCTCCGAGTTGCCCGACGACCGCAACTGGGACCTCGCCGGGCTGCGGGCCGCCAGCAGCAGCACCAAGGGCGGATTCCTCTACGACGCCGGCGATTTCGACGCCGGCTTCTTCGGCATCTCGCCACGCGAGGCGCTGGCCATGGATCCCCAGCAGCGGCTGGTGCTGGAGACGGCATGGCAGTCGCTGGAGGACGCCCGGATCGACCCGGCATCGCTGAAGCGCACCGCGACCGGCGTGTTCATCGGCGCCTCGCAGCAGGACTACCTGCTCGCCGCGACCGGCAAGAACGCCGACCTCGGCGGGTTCGTGCTCACCGGCCGGGCGGCCAGCGTGATCTCCGGACGAGTGGCCTACACCCTCGGCCTGGAGGGCCCGGCACTCACCGTCGACACCGCCTGCTCGTCCTCGCTGGTGGCGCTGCACATGGCCGCCGCGTCCGTGCGGTCGGGGGAGTCCACGCTGGCGCTGGCCGGTGGTGTCGCGGTGATGGCCACTCCCTTTGCCTACGAGGAGTTCTCCAAGCAGAACGGGTTGGCCGCCGACGGGCGGTGCAAGGCGTTCTCCGACGACGCCGACGGCACCGGCTGGGCCGAGGGCGTCGGCGTGGTGGTGCTGGAGCGGCTGTCGGCCGCGCGGCGCAACCGGCACCGGGTGCTGGCCGTGATCCGCGGCTCCGCGATCAACCAGGACGGCGCGTCCAACGGCCTGGCCGCGCCGAACGGGCCGTCCCAGCAGCGGGTGATCCGCCAGGCGCTGGCCAACGCCGGCCTGCGACCATCCGATGTGGACGTTGTCGAGGCGCATGGGACCGGCACCACCCTGGGCGACCCGATCGAGGCACAGGGAATCATCGCCACCTACGGCCAGGACCGGGAGACCCCGCTCCGGCTGGGCTCGCTGAAGTCCAACATCGGGCACACGGCAGCGGCGGCCGGCGTCGGCGGTGTGATCAAGATGGTGCAGGCGATGCGGCACGGGGTGCTGCCCCGAACCCTGCACGTCGACCAGCCTTCTTCGTTGGTGGACTGGGAATCCGGTGCGGTGTCGGTGCTGACCGAGTCGGAGCCCTGGCCGGAGACCGGGCGGCCCCGGCGGGCCGGTGTGTCGTCGTTCGGCGTCTCCGGCACCAACGTGCACCTGATCCTGGAGGAGGTCGCGGAGGCAGCGTCGTCCCGAGAGCCGTCTGATGACTCGCCGCCGTGGGTGTTGTCCGCACGGTCAGCCGACGCGCTGCGGGCGCAGGCGCGGCAGCTCGGGACAGTGACCGCCGACTCTCGGGACGTGGCTTTCTCGCTTGTCACAACGCGTTCCGCGTTCGAGCACCAGGCGGTGTGCCTCGGGCCGGATGCGCTCGCGGCCCTGGCGCGAGGTGAGGAGTCCCAGGAGCTGGTCACCGGTGTCGCGACCGAACGACGTGAGGCGGTGTTCGTCTTCCCGGGCCAGGGTGCGCAATGGGGCGGCATGGCCCAGGAGCTGCTGGCTTCGTCGCCGGTGTTCGCTGACCGGATGCGGGACTGTGCCAAGGCTTTCGCGCCGTTCGTGGACTGGTCCCTGTGGGACGTCGTGGAAGCCGGCGACTATGCCCGGGTCGACGTCGTGCAGCCGGTGCTGTTCGCGGTCATGGTGTCGCTGGCGGCGGTGTGGGCCTCGCACGGCGTCGTGCCGGCGGCGGTGGTGGGGCACTCGCAGGGGGAGATCGCCGCCGCGTGCGTGGCCGGGGCGCTGTCGCTGGAGGACGCGGCCCGTGTGGTTTGCTTGCGCAGCAAGGCCATTGCCGACGGCCTTGCCGGCACGGGCGGCATGGCGGCGGTGACCATGCCCGTCGAGGACGTACCGCTGGACCGGGTGCACCTCGCCGCGGTGAACGGCCCGCGCACACTGGTCGTCTCCGGTGATGTCGAAGCGCTGGACGCCTTGCTGGCCACCGGCGTGCGGGGCCGGCGCGTCGACGTGGACTACGCCTCGCATTCCGCTCACGTGGAGCGGCTGCGGGAGCGGTTGCTCGCCGACCTCGCCCCGGTCCGGCCCCGAGCCTCGGCGGTGCCCTTCGTGTCCACGGTGACCGGCGACTGGATCGACACCGCCGGGATGGACGCCGCGTACTGGTACACCAATCTGCGCGAGACCGTGCGGTTCGCCGCCGCCACGGAGGTGCTGATCGAGGCCGGGCACCGGGTCTTCGTGGAGATCAGCCCCCACCCGGTGCTGACCGTCGGCGTGACGGAGACCGCCGGCTCTGTACCGGTTGCGGCGCTCGGGTCGCTGCGCCGCGACGACGGTGGCCCAGCCGGCTTCCACCGCGCGCTCGCCGCCGCGCACGTGCACGGCGTTCCCGTGGACTGGACACCGTTGTACCCGGACGCCGAGCCGGTCGACTTGCCCACGTATCCGTTCCAGCGCAAGCGGTTCTGGGTCGAGGGCGAGCAGCCGAGCCAGGAGTCCTGGCGCTACCGGGTGTCCTGGGCGCGGCTGCCCGAGCCGGCGCCGGCCGTTGGGGGATCGTGGCTGGTCGTCGGTGACGAGGACGACTGGGCGGAGGCGGTGGCCGAGGCGCTGGGTGAGCACACGACCGCCGTGCCTGGACCGGCCGATCGGCACGAATTCGCTGCCCTGGTCGCTGGATTGCGTCCTCTCGACGGCGTGTTGTCCCTTTTGGACAGTCCGGAGCGGGTGGCGATGCTGGCCCAAGCTCTTGGCGACGCCGGTCTGACCGCGCCGTTGTGGTGCGGCACGCGGGGCGACGCCCCGAGCGTCGACCAGGCCGGCGTGTGGGGCCTCGGGCGCGTGGTGGCCATGGAGTCGCCGCAGCGCTGGGGCGGCTTGGTCGAACTGCCCGACAAGCTCGACGAACGGGCGGCGGCGGCCCTGCGTGGCCTGCTCGCCGACCGGACGGAGAACCAGGTCGCGGTGCGGGCCGATGGGGCGTTCGGCCGCCGGCTCGTGCCGGCCGAGCCGACCGCGCCGGTCCGGTCCTGGCGGCCGAGCGGCACCGTGCTGGTCACCGGCGGCACCGGCGGCCTCGGCCAGCACGTGGCCCGCTGGGCCGCCAACAACGGCGCGGAACGGGTCGTCGTGGTCAACCGCAGCGGACTGGACCGTGAACTGTGCGCGGCGAGCGACAAGATCGTGGTGCGCGCCTGCGACATCGGTGACGAGGCGGCCGTGGCCGACCTGCTCGCCCAGTACCCGCCGACCTCGGTGTTCCATCTTGCCGCGGCTCTCGACGACGGCGTGCTGGATTCTTTGACGCCGCAACGGTTCCAGACCGCCTTTCACGCCAAGGTCCGCGGCGCGCAGGTGCTGGACCGGCTCACCCGTGACCTGGGACTGGACGCGTTCGTGCTGTTCTCCTCGGTGTCGGGCACGGTCGGCGGCGTCGGCCTCGGCAACTACGCGGCGGCCAACGCCATGTTGGACGCGGTTGCGACCGAGCGCCGGGCGGCCGGCGAGCACGCCCTGTCGGTGGCGTGGGGACCGTGGGCCGGCGAGGGCATGGCCACGCACGTCGTCGGTGAGGAACGGTTGTCCCGCCTGGGATTGGTGCCGCTGAGCCCGGCCCCCGCGCTGCGGGCCCTGGAGACCGCGCTCAACCGGGACGACACCACCGTCGCGGTGTTCGACATCCACTGGGACCGGTTCCTGGCCGGGCCCGGCGCGGTCGGCACCAGCGCCCTGCTGTCCGACCTACCGGCGGCGAACATCGCGCAGCCGGTCGCCACGGCCGGAGACGGCGGGCTGCCCGGGCGGCTGGCCCGGGCCGGCGCCGCCGAGCGGCGGGCGCTGCTGCTGGCCCAGGTCCGCTCGGACGTGGCGGCCGTGCTCAAGCACGGCTCGGCCGAGGAGATCGAGCCCGACCTGGCGTTCGCCTCGCTGGGCTTCGACTCGCTGCTGTCGGTGGAGCTGCGCAACCGGCTGGGCGCGGCCACCGGGCTGACGCTGCCGGTGACGCTCGTGTTCGAGCACCCGACCCCGGTGGCGCTCGCCGAGCACCTGCTGTCGACGCTGGGCGGCGGCGTGACGCCGGAGGACCTGCTCCGCCAGTTGGACGAGATCGAGGCCGGGCTGGGTGAGGTCGACGAGTCGGCCCGGGCCCGGGTCCTCGACCGCGTGCAGGCCGTCCTGGGCCGGGTCGGCGGCGGTGGTGGCGCGGCGGTGCTGGCCGGGCTGGACGAGGCGACCGACGAGGAACTGTTCGACTTCATCCACCAGGAAATGGGCAGGTAGCGCCAGATGGCTGACGAGAACAAGCTCCGCGAGTACCTGAAGCTGGTGACCGCCGACCTGTCCCGGGCCCGGGCCCGCGTGCGGGAGCTGGAGGGCGAGCCGGTCGCTATCGTCGGCATGGCCTGCCGGTTTCCCGGCGGCGTGCATGGCCCTGACCAGCTGTGGGACCTGGTCGACGAGGGCCGTGACGCCATCGGGCCGTTCCCGGTCGAGCGCGGCTGGCCCGAGGACGGGCATGGCGGCTTCCTGGACGGCGTGGCCGAGTTCGACGCCGACTTCTTCGGCATCTCGCCGCGCGAGGCCCGCACCATGGACCCGCAGCAGCGCCTGGTGCTGGAGAGCGCGTGGGAGGCGCTGGAGCACGCCGGCATCGGCCCGTCCTCGCTGCGGGGCAGCCGCACCGGCGTGTACGTCGGCGCCTACTACCAGGGCTACGACGGGCTCGCCGACCACGCCGAGGAACTCATCATCGGTAACGCTTCAAGCGTTATCTCGGGTCGGGTGTCCTACGCCCTCGGCCTGGAGGGGCCGTCGCTGACCGTGGACACGGCCTGTTCGTCCTCGCTGGTGGCCCTGCACTCGGCGGTGACCGCCCTGCACCGCGGCGAATGCACGTTGGCGCTGGCCGGCGGTGTGTCGGTGATGGCCTCGCCGTCAGTGTTCGTGGAGATCGCCCGGCAGCAGGGCCTGGCCGCCGACGGGCGGTGCAAGGCGTTCGCCGCTGCGGCCGACGGGACCGGCTTCGCCGAGGGCGTTGCACTACTCGTGCTCCAGCGGCTGAGCGAGGCCCAGGCCGCCGGCCGTCGGGTGCTCGCGGTCGTGCGCGGGACGGCGGTCAACTCGGACGGCGCGTCCAACGGCCTGACCGCCCCGAACGGCCTGTCCCAGCAGCGCGTGATCCGGCAGGCCCTCGCGGCCGCCCGTCTGTCCACTTCGGACGTCGATCTGGTCGAGGCGCATGGCACCGGCACCACGCTGGGCGACCCGATCGAGGCGCAGGCGATCATCGCCACGTACGGCCAGGACCGGGAGACTCCGGTGCGGCTGGGCTCCCTGAAGTCCAACATCGGCCACACCCAGGCCGCCGCCGGTGTCGGCGGCGTGATCAAGCTCGTGCAGGCCCTGCGGCACGGCCGGATGCCCCGCACCCTGCACGTGGACGAGCCGACCCCGCACGTGAACTGGTCGGCCGGTGCGGTGGACCTGCTCACTGACGCCGCCGACTGGCCGGTCTCGCCCGATCGTCCGCGCCGCGCGGCGGTGTCCTCGTTCGGCGTGTCCGGCACCAACGCCCACGTGATCCTGGAGGAACCGCCGGCCGCCGCCGAGACCACCGTCGCAGACGCGCCGGAGGTCTTGCCGTGGCTGGTGTCGGGCAAGGGGGAGCAGGGCCTGCGGGCTCAAGCGCGTGTACTGCTGGACGTTCCCGGGGCGCCGGCCGCGATCGGGCATGCGCTGGCCATGACTCGTTCAGCCATCACGCACCGGGCGGTGGTGCTTGGCGCCGACCGTGACGAGCTGACCGAGGGGCTGGCGTCGCTGGCTGACGGGGAGCCGCTGCCCCAGGTGGTGACCGGCGTGGTCGGGCAGCCCGGCCAGGTCGCGTTCGTCTTCCCGGGCCAGGGCACCCAGTGGGTGGGCATGGGGCGGGAGCTGCTGGCATCGTCACCGGTGTTCGCGGCGCGGCTGGCCGAGTGCGAGCAGGCCCTGAAGTCCTTTGTGGACTGGTCGGTCACCGACGTGCTTGGCGATCAGGATGCACTGGCCGACGTCGAGGTGCTGCAACCGGTCCTGTGGGCGGTCATGGTGTCGCTGGCCGAGGTGTGGCGGGCGTACGGCGTGCAGCCGGCGGCCGTGGTGGGCCACTCCCAGGGGGAGATCGCGGCGGCCGTGGTCGCCGGTGCACTGTCCCTTGAGGACGGTGCACGCGTGATCTGCCTGCGCAGCCGCATCGCCGCGCGGTCGTTGCCGAGGCAGGGCGGCATGGTCGCGGTCACGCTGCCGGCCGAGCGGGTGCGGGACCGCTGGCACATCGCCGCCGTCAACGGCCCGTCCTCGTGCGTGGTCTCCGGCCGGGACGAGGAGCTGGACGCGCTGGTGGCGGAGTTCCCGGACAACACCCGCCGGGTGGCCGCCGCCTTCGCCTCGCACTCCCCGCACATGGAAGCCATCCGGGACGAACTGCTGGCGGCGTTCGAGCCGCTGCGCCCGCAAGGCGGCACGGTGTCGTTCATGTCCACGGTGACCGGGCGGATCATGCCCGGCACGGAGCTGGATGCCGAGTACTGGTATCGGAACGTGCGCGAGACGGTCCGGCTCGACCTCGCCGTGACGGCGTTGGCCGAGCAGGGCTTCGGCACGTTCATCGAGGTCAGCGGCCACCCGGTGCTGTCGGCGAGCCTCCAGGACCTGGTGGACAACGGCATCGTCCTGGCCACGCTCCGCCGCGACGACGGCGGCCCGCGCCGGGTGCTGCGCGCTCTCGGCGAGGCCCATGTCCGTGGCGTGGCCGTCGACTGGACGCCGGCGCTCGGCGTGGTCAGCGGGCCGGCCGTCGAGTTGCCGACCTACGCCTTCCAGCGACAGCGCTACTGGCTCGATCCCGTCGGCGGCGCGCTGACCAGCATCGACCTCGCTGGCGGCGACACCCTGTTCACCGCCGAAGTTTCGCTGGCCGCGCAGCCGTGGCTGGCCGGCCATGCCGTGTCGGGCACAGTCCTGCTGCCGGGCGTCGCCTTCGTGGAGATGGCCGTGCGGGCCGGTGACGAGGTCGGCGCTCCCCGCGTGGAAGAGCTGACGTTGCACCAGCCGTTGGTGATTCCGGCCCACCACGCCGTGCCGGTGCAGGTGCTCGTCGGGGCTGCGGACGGGGATCGCCGCTCGGTGACGATCCACTCCCGGTCGGGCGCGGACGAGTGGTCCCTGCACGCCAGCGGCACGCTGACCGCCGCGTCGGTGCCGGCCGACCACCTGGACACGTGGCCACCAGCTGGTACCCCGCTCGACCTCTCGCGCTACTACGACGAGTTGGCCGCCCGTGGGCTGGAGTACGGCCCCGACTTCCAAGGCCTGCGCGCCGCTTGGCGTGACGGCGACACCTTGTGGGCCGAGGTGTCGCTGCCCGAGCAGGACGGTCCGTACCTGCTGCACCCGGCGCTGTTCGACGCCGCCATCCACGCGTCCATTATGGACAGTGAAGAGAACCGCCTGCCCTTCGTGTGGGAAGGCGTGGCGGTCCACGCCGTCGGCGCGAGCGCGCTCCGGGTGCGGATCCGGATCTCCGCCGACGGCGACCTCTCATTGCTGCTCGCCGACGAGTCCGGCGCGCCGGTCGCCTCCGTGGACCGCCTCGCGTCCCGGCCCGTGGGCACGGCCCTGACCCGAGCCGTGGGCACGCTGTTCCGGCTGGACTGGATCCCGGTGGAGGCGACCGCGACGGAGGTTCCCGTGTGCCGGCCCACCTCGGTGGCCGACGCGCTGTCGGACGTCCAGCGCTGGCTGGCGAAGGAAGGTCCGCTGGCGGTCGTCACCCGGAACGCGGTCACGGTCGACGGGACCGCGCCGAATCCGGACGCCGCTGCGATCTGGGGCCTGGTCCGGTCCGCCCAGTCCGAGCACCCCGGCCGGTTCCTGTTGGTGGACACCGACGGCGAGGCATTGACGACCGAAGGCGAGCCGCAGTTGGCCGTGCGCGGCGGTCAGGCCTTCGCGCCTCGGCTGGCCCGCACCGAGGCGACCGGGAGTGCCCGATCCCTCAACGGAACCGTGCTGGTCACCGGGGCCAGCGGCACCGTCGGTGGCCTGGTCGCGCGGCACCTGGTCGCCGAGCATGGAGTGCGGCACTTGTTGCTGCTCAGCCGCCGCGGCGAAGTTCCCGAGCTGGCAGCCGATCTCGCCGCACAGGGCGCACACGTCACGGCGCTGGCCTGCGATGTGGGCGATCGCGACGCGCTTTCCGCCGCGCTGGCCTCGATTCCGGCCGCGCATCCGCTCACCGGTGTGTTCCACGCCGCCGGCGTGCTGGACGACGGCCTGGTCGACTCCCTGACCCCGGAGCGCCTGAACCGGGTGTGGCGGGCCAAGGCCGACGGCGCTCGCCACCTGCACGAGCTGACCGGGGACGCCGAGCTCGCCGAGTTCGTGCTGTTCTCCTCGGCCGCCGGCGTGCTGGGCAACGCCGGACAGGGAAACTACGCCGCCGCCAACACCTACCTGGATGCCCTGGCCTCCGTGCGCCGCAGCGAGGGCCTGCCGGCCCGGTCCCTGGCCTGGGGCCTGTGGGCCGACCGCAGCGAGATCATGACCGAGGACGCGTACGACCGCACCGTACGACGCGGGGTGCGCCCGATGGCCGCCGCCGACGCGCTCGCCCTGCTGGACGCGGCGCTGCGGACCGACGAGCCGCTGCTGCTGCCGATGGACGTCGACCTGGCCGTGCTGCGGGACATGGACGATCTGCCGCGGCTGTGGCGGGGCCTGCTGCCGATGCGGACCTATCGGCCCACGGCCCAGGTCGTGACCCGGTCGCTGGCCGATGTGCCGGCTGGGGAACGGGTTGCTGTGCTGACTGATCTGGTGCTCGGGCACACCGCGAAGGTTCTCGGCCGCGATGACCGGGTCGACATCGACCGGCCGTTCCGCGACCTGGGCTTCGATTCGCTGAGTGCGGTGGAGCTGCGCAACCGCGTCAACGCCGCGACCGGCGTGCGGTTGTCGGCGACGGCGGTGTTCAGCCATCCGACGCCGCGGGCGTTGGTGGCCAAGCTGATGGACGACCTGTTCCCCGCGGACGCCGCGCCGGAGGCCGAGGACGGGCCGCTGGACGTCGACGCGCTCGACGTCGACAGCCTCGTGGCGCACGCCCTGCGCGACGCCTGATCCCCTACACACCAGGAGCTTTCGTGACCGAGGTGCGCGACTACCCGTTCAGCCCGGCCTGCCGGCTGGACATGGACCCGACCTACGCCGTGCTGCGCGAGCACGAGCCGATCACCCGGGTGCGCATGCCCTACGGCGGCACGGCCTGGCTGGTCACCCGCTACGACGACATCAAGGCCGCGCTGGTCGACCAGCGGCTGAGCCGGACCGCCGCGGTCGGCCGGGACGTGCCGCGCAGCCGGCCCGAGCCGGAGTCGCCGATCTCACTGCTCACCGCCGACCCGCCGGAGCACACCCGGCTGCGCCGGCTGGCCACCCAGGCCTTCAACGCCCGCCAGATCGACCGCCTGGCCGGCAAGGTCGAGCAGGTCGTCGAACGGCTGCTGGACGACATGGAAGTCCAGGGCTCGCCCGGCGACCTGGCCGCCGCGCTGTCGTGGCCGATGCCGACCCAGGTCATCTGCGAGATGCTGGGCGTGCCCTACAAGGACTCCGACCGCATCCGGCACTGGGTCACCACTCTCATCGGCATGAACGGCGAGATCGCCGCCATCCAGCGGGCTCGCACCGAATTGTGGGGCTACTTCAAGGAACTGGTCACACGGCGCGAGGCCGAGCCGGCGGAGGACCTGATCACCCGGCTGATCCAGGCCCGCGACGAGGAAGGCCGGCTGGACGAGGTCGAGCTGATCTCCTTCGGCATCGCGCTGCTGATCGCCGGCTATGAGACGACCGCCAACGCCATCGGCAACTTCGTGTTCCACCTGCTGGCCAACCGGGAGCTGTGGGAGCGGCTGCTGGCTGAGCCGGACATCCTGCCGTCGGCGGTGGAAGAGCTGCTGCGTACGCTGCCCATCGCCGCCACCGGGCTGTTCACCCGCATTGCCACCGAGGATTTCCGGCTCGGCGACGTCACCATCCGCGCGGGCGACGCGGTGGTGTTGCAGCCCACCTCCGGCAACCGGGACGCGTCGGTGTTCGACCGGCCCGACGAGGTCGACTTCGACCGCATGCCCAATCCGCACATCGCTTTCGGCCACGGCACGCACTTCTGCCTCGGCGCCCACCTGGCCCGGCTGGAGCTGCGCACCGTGCTGACCGTGCTGCCGCGCCGTTTCCCCGATCTGCGGCTGGCCGTGCCGGCCGACGAAGTGCCGTGGCGCAAGGGCCAGTTGGTGCGCGGCGTCGAGTCGCTGCCGGTCGTGTGGGGCTGAGAACCGAAGGGTGTGGTTGTGGTGAGCGATGCCGACGAGCGGCTGGTGCGGGCCCTGCGCGCGTCCGTCAAGGAGAACGAGCGCCTGAAGGCCGACCTGGCCCGGGCCGGCGGGGCGCGGGAGCCGATCGCCATCGTGGCGGCGAGCTGCCGGCTGCCCGGCGGCGTCGAGTCGCCGGAGGACCTGTGGGACCGGGTCGCCGCCGGGCAGGACGTGCTGTCCGACTTCCCGGCCGACCGGGGCTGGGGCAGCATCACCGGCAAGGGGCACTTCGTTGACGGCCTGGCCGGCTTCGACGCGACCCTGTTCGGCATCTCACCCCGTGAAGCCCGCACGATGGACCCGCAGCAGCGGCTGGTCCTGGAGACCACCTGGCAGCTGTTCGAACGCGCCGGGCTGGCCCCGTTCTCGTTGCGTGGCAGCAAGACCGGCGTGTTCATCGGCTCCGGGGCCGCGGACTACACGGCCCTGCTCGACGGCAACCCGGTCGACTCCGCCGGCTTTCTGATCACCTCCACGTCCTCCAGCGTGGTGTCCGGGCGCGTGGCGTACACCTTCGGTCTGCACGGGCCGGCCGTCACCGTGGACACGGTGTGCTCGTCCTCGCTGGTGGCGCTGCACCTGGCGTGTGCTTCGTTGCGGCGCAAGGAATGCTCGCTCGCGGTGGTGGGCGGGGTGAGCGCGCTGGCGACGCCCCGGGTGATCACCGAGTTCGCCCACCTCGGCGGGTTGGCCCACGACGGCCGGTGCAAGGCATTCTCCGACGACGCCGACGGCACCGGCTGGGGTGAGGGCTGTGCGGTGGTGTTGGTGGAGCGCCTGTCGGATGCTCGACGGCTGGGGCATCCGGTGTTGGCGGTGGTCGCCGGTTCGGCGGTGAACCAGGACGGCGCTTCCAACGGCATGGCCGCGCCCAGCGGCCCGGCGCAGGAGCGGGTGATCGGGCAGGCGTTGGCCGATGCTGGGCTTCATCCGTCTGATGTGGACGTTGTGGAGGCGCATGGCACGGGGACGGCACTGGGCGATCCGATCGAGGCGGAGGCGTTGCTGGCCGCCTATGGGCAGGATCGGGTCGAGCCGTTGTGGTTGGGGTCGGCGAAGTCCAATTTTGGTCACACACAGTCGGCTGCGGGGCTGGTTGGTGTGATCAAGATGGTGGAGTCGCTGCGTCGCCGGGAGTTGGCGGCGACGTTGCATGTTAATGAGCCTTCGTCTCATGTGGACTGGTCGGCTGGTGCGGTCCGGTTGTTGACGGAGGGACGGTCGTGGCCTGAGGCGGACCGGCCGCGGCGGGCTGGGGTGTCGGCGTTCGGGATGAGCGGCACGAACGCGCACGTGATCATCGAGGAGGTGCCGAGCTCCCGCGAGGTCGCGCCGGATCCGAGCGACCTCGTCCCGCCCGTCGCGGGCGGAGAAAGCGCGGTGCCGTGGGTGCTGTCGGCCCGCACTCCGGAGGCGCTGCGGGCTCAGGCGGCGAAGCTGGCCGATGTCAAGGACAACCCGGTCGATGTCGGCTTCTCGCTCGCGACCACCCGTTCTCACCTCGAATACCGGGCCGTGGTCGTCGGCCGGGACCATGACGACTTCCGCGCCCGGTTGGCCGCTGTTGCCAGCACCGAGCCGGCGGGGTCGCCGTCACTGCTGGCCGTGCAGTTCACTGGTCAGGGCGCACAACGCGCCGGCATGGGACGTGAGCTGCATCAACGGTTCCCGGTCTTCGCCGCCGCGTACGACGAGGTCGCCACCAAGTTGGGCGGTCTCGATGCGGACGTGGACCTCGACCAGACCGGCAACGCTCAGCCGGCCTTGTTCGCGCTGGAAGTCGCGCTGTACCGACTGATCGAGTCCTGGGGCGTCCGCCCGACCCACCTGATCGGCCACTCCATCGGCGAGGTCGCCGCCGCGCACGTCGCCGGCGTGCTGGACCTGCCCGACGCGTGCCGTCTGGTGCGGGCCCGGGCCCGGCTGATGCAGGCGCTGCCGGCCGGCGGCGCGATGGTGTCGTTGCGGGGCGGCGAGGACGAGGTCACGCCATTGCTGACACCGGGCGTGGAGATCGCCGCCGTGAACGGTCCGTCCACCGTAGTCATCGCCGGCACGGAAGACGCCGTGCTGGCCGTTGCCGACCGCTTCCCGGGCAAGGCGGGGCGGCTCACCGTCAGCCACGCCTTCCACTCGCCGCTGATGGACCCGATGCTCGACGAGTTCCGCGCCGAGATCGCCGGACTCACGTTCCGCCCGCCGACCGTCCCGATCATCGCCGACGGCGACGTCACCACGGCCGAGTACTGGGTGACCCAGGTGCGCCGGCCGGTGCGGTACGCCGACGGCGTCCGCCGGCTCGGCGAGCTCGGCGTTCGTCACTTCCTCGAACTGGGCCCCGACGCGGTGCTGTCCGCGCTGGCCGATGGGTCGCTGCCGGAGGGCACGTTCGTG
This sequence comes from Kutzneria sp. CA-103260, assembly GCF_018263855.1. GTDB lineage: Bacteria > Actinomycetota > Actinomycetes > Mycobacteriales > Pseudonocardiaceae > Kutzneria. The sequence goes on from NZ_CP073318.1 coordinate 2,265,106, forward strand.
CCGGCGCTGCGCAGGGACCGGCCGGAGGCGGAGACGCTGCTGGCCGCGATCGGCCGCCTGCACGTCGCCGGCTTCGACATCGACTGGACGCCGGTTTTCCCCGGTGGGCAGCGGGTTTCGCTGCCCACCTACGCGTTCCAGCGCGAGCGGCACTGGCTGGGGCCGCAGGGCGGCAAGCTGGAGGTCACCGAGCTGGCCGGAGGTAACGGCACACTCGTTACCACGAAGCTGTCCCTGGCCGCGCAGCCCTGGCTGGCCGGGCACGTCGTGCAGGGCGCGGTCCTGGTGCCGGGCGTGGTCCTTGTCGAACTGGTCGTGCGGGCCGGCGACAGCTACTCCCGCATCGAGGAATTGACCCTGCACAACCCGTTGGTGCTGAACGAGAACGACACCGCCGAGGTGCAGCTGTTCCTCGGTCCGGTCGAGAGCGACCGACGGCCGGTCACCATCCACGCCCGCACAGCCGACGGGGAGTGGCTGCAACACGCCAGCGGCACGGTGACGATCGAGCGCGCGGCCGAGACGGGCCTGGCCGACTGGCCGCCGCGCGACGCGGAACCCCTTGACCTCACTGGCTTCTACGAGCGGCTGACCGATCTCGGCTTCCACTACGGGGCCGACTTCCAGGGCCTGCGGTCCGCCTGGCGGGCCGGCTCCACACTGTGGGCCGAGGTCAGCCTGCCCGAGCCGGACGGGCCGTACCTGCTGCACCCGCCGCTGTTCGACTCGGCGATCCAGGTCGCGTTCGCCGGCGCGAGCGAGAGCCGCCTGCCGTTCTCGTGGGAAGGCGTGTCCATCCATGCAGTGGGCGCCAGCAAACTGCGGGTCCGGGTCGACGTGGACGAGTCGGGCGACTTCTCGGTGCTGCTGGCCGACGACAGCGGGGCGGCCGTGGCCTCGGTGGACCGCCTCGTGACGCGGCCGGTGTCGGCCGGCGCGCTGGATGCGGACGGCGCCAAACTCCTGCACCTGGAGTGGATCAGCGCGACGCTGGACGAGGTCGCCACCGGGTTCGGCACGGCGTGCCCGGCGGACGTGACCGAGGCGTTGGCCGTGGTGCAGGCGGAGTTGGCCGAGCCGGAGCGGACGCTCGTCATTCTCACGACCGGCGCGGTCTCGGTGGACGGGACACACGCGCCCAACCCGGAGGCGGCGGCGATCTGGGGCCTGGTCCGGTCGGCCCAGGCCGAGCACCCGGGCCGCTTCGTGCTGGCCGACATCACCGACGACGCGATTCCCGTCCTGCCGTCCGCGGTGGGCACCGGGGAGCCGCAGTTCGCGATCCGTGCCGGCGAGGTCTTCGTGCCCCGGATCGGGCGGCGCGGCGGGGCGCGGACCGACCGGCGGCTGGACACCGACGGCACAGTGTTGATCACCGGGGCCAGCGGCACCATCGCCGGCCTGGTCGCGCGACACCTGGTCGCCGAGCACGGCGTGCGACACCTCCTGCTGCTCAGCCGCCGGGGCGAAATCCCCGAGCTGGCAGCCGAGCTGGCCGCGCAGGGCGCGCATGTCACCACTGCCGCCTGCGATGTCGCCGACCGGGACGCGCTCGCCCGCGTGCTGGCGGACGTGCCGGCCGAGCATCCGCTGACCGCGGTGTTCCACACTGCCGGCGTCCTGGACGACGGCCTGGTGGACGCGCTCACCCCGAGCCGGCTGAGCACGGTCTGGCGGCCGAAGGCCGACGGCGCCCGCAACCTGCACGAGCTGACCGGGCACGCCGAGCTCGCCGCGTTCGTGCTGTTCTCCTCGGCCGCCGGTGTCGTGGGCAGCGCCGGCCAGGCCAACTACGCCGCGGCGAACGCCTACCTCGACGCCTTCGCCGCCTGGCGTCACGCCCAGGGGCTGCCCGCCGTGTCGCTGGCGTGGGGCATGTGGGCCGAGCTCAGCGCCATGACCAAGGGGCACGCGGAGCGCATGTCCCGCCGGGGTGTGCGGCCGCTGTCGACCCGACGGGCGCTGGCGATGCTGGACGCCGCGCTTCGCCGGGACGAGGCGCTGCTGCTGCCGATCGACGTGGACGAGCAGGAGCTGCGGGCGATGGACGACCTGCCGCACCTGTGGCGTGGCCTGGTCGGCACCCGGACACAGCGTCGGGCCGCCCGCTCGATCACGCTGTCGCTGGCGGATGTGCCGGTGGCCGAACGGGAAACGATGCTGACCGACCTCGTGCGTACCGAGGTCGCCGCGGTGCTCGGCCACGGCTCGGCGGCCCAGGTGGAGCTCGACCGGCCGTTCCGCGACCTGGGCTTCGACTCGCTGAGCGCGGTCGAGCTGCGCAACCGGATCAACGCCACCACTGGCGTGCGGCTGTCGGCGACCGCCGTGTTCAGCCATCCGACACCGCGGGCGCTGGTGGCCAAGCTGCTGGACGACCTGTTCCCCGCGCCGGTCGACGACGATCTGGACGTCGACGACCTCGATCTGGACAGCTTGGTGGCCCGCGCGCTGCGTGGCCCCGAGGCCCGGAAGGTGTGATCCGTCGTGAGTGGTGCTGACCAGCGGCTGGTGCAGGCGCTGCGGGCCGCCGTCAAGGACAACGAGCGGCTGTCCCGCGAGCTGACCCAGCTGCGCGGGGCGCGGGAGCCCATCGCCATCGTGGCGATGAGCTGCCGGCTGCCCGGCGGCGTCGAGTCGCCGGCGGACCTGTGGGACCGGGTCGTCTCCGGGCGGGACTTGGTGTCGGAGTTCCCCGCCGACCGCGGCTGGGACGTGGACGCGCTGTACGACCCCGACCCGGACGCCAAGGGCAAGACCTATGCCCGCCAGGGGTACTTCGTCGACGGGCTGGCTGACTTCGACGCCGCCCTGTTTGGTGTGTCGCCGCGCGAGGCGCGGACGATGGACCCGCAACAGCGGATGGTGTTGGAAGGCACGTGGGAGGTGTTCGAGCGGGCCAGCCTGACCCCGTCCTCCTTGCGGGACAGCAAAACGGGCGTGTTCGTCGGATGCTCGGGGGCCGACTACGGCAGCCTGCTCGACGACAACGTGGACGAGGCCGAGGGCTACCTCATCACCTCGACGGCATCGAGTGTGGTTTCTGGCCGAGTGGCATACACCTTCGGCTTGCGTGGTCCCGCCCTCACCGTCGACACCGCTTGCTCGTCCTCGCTGGTGGCGCTGCACTTGGCCATCGCGTCGCTGGCCAAGGGGGACTGCTCGCTCGCGGTTGTCGCCGGGGTCAGCGCTTTGGCCACGCCAGTGGGCTTCCTGGAGTTCAGCCGTCAGCGGGGACTGGCGCGGGATGGGCGGTGCAAGGCGTTTGCCGAGGCCGCTGACGGCACTGGCTGGGGTGAGGGCTGTGCGGTGGTGTTGGTGGAGCGGCTGTCGGATGCTCGCCGGTTGGGGCATCCCGTGTTGGCAGTGGTCGCCGGTTCCGCCGTCAACCAGGATGGCGCCTCCAACGGATTGACGGCACCCAGTGGTCCGGCCCAGGAGCGGGTGATCCGGCAAGCTTTGGCCGACGCCGGCTTGCGTCCGTCCGATGTGGATGTGGTTGAGGCGCATGGCACGGGGACGGCGTTGGGTGATCCGATCGAGGCGGAGGCGTTGCTGGCCGCCTATGGGCAGGATCGGGTCGAGCCGTTGTGGTTGGGGTCGGCGAAGTCCAATTTTGGTCACACACAGTCGGCTGCGGGGCTGGTTGGTGTGATCAAGATGGTGGAGTCGTTGCGGCGTAGGGAGTTGGCGGCAACTCTGCACGTCGACGCGCCGTCGTCTCATGTGGACTGGTCGGCGGGTTCGGTGCGGTTGTTGACGGAACGGCGGTCGTGGCCTGAGGTGGGCCGGCCGCGGCGGGCTGGGGTGTCGGCGTTCGGGATGAGCGGCACCAACGCGCACGTGATCGTCGAGGAGTCATCGAGTTCCCGCGAGGTCGCGCCGTCCTCTGGAGCCGCGGGCCGGGAAAATCGCGTCTTTCCAGCGATTTTTTCGGACAAGGCGAAGAGGGCGGATCCGAGCGACCTCGCCCCGCGCGGAACGCGCGGCAAAGGCACAGTGCCTTGGGTTCTGTCCGGTCGGACGCCGGCGGCGCTGCGGGCCCAGGCGGCCCGCCTGCGTGCACACCTCGCCGTTCAGGACATCGCCCCGGGAGATGTCGCCTTTACCCTGAACAACTCGCGCACCCGTTTCGACCACCGCGCGGTCCTGGTCACGGGAAGTTCGGCGCAGGGCGTGGAACTGCTCGACAAGCTGGCCGCGGACGAGCTTGATGACGCCATCGTGGTCGGCGGCCCGGCGTCCGCGTCGGAGCGGGTGGCTTTCATCTTTCCCGGCCAGGGCGCGCAGTGGGCCGGCATGGGGCGGGAGCTGATGGACCAGTCGGCGGTCTTCGCTGACGCGATGGCCGAGTGCGAAGCGGCGTTCACCCCGTACGTGGACTGGAAGCTGCGCGAGGTCCTGGACGATTCGGCGGCGCTGGAACGCGATGACGTCGTGCAGCCGGCGCTGTTCGCGATGATGATCGCGCTGGCCCGCCTGTGGGCCGGCGTGGGCGTCGTGCCGGCCGCGGTGGTCGGTCATTCGCAGGGCGAGATCGCCGCGGCCGTGATCGCCGGTGCACTGTCCCTTGAGGACGGTGCCCGGGTGGTGTGCGAACGCGGCAAGATCCTCATGGACCTGCTCGGAACCGACTGCGGTGGCCTGGTTTTCGTGCCGGCGCCCGTGGAGCGGATTCAGACCCCGGGACTGACCGTCGCCGCTGTCAACAGTGCGACCGTCACCGTGGTCGCCGGCGACGAGGCGGCGTTGGCGGCGGTGCTGGCCGAGCATCCCCGGGCCCGCCGCGTGCCGATCCAGTACGCCTCGCACAGCCCGTTCGTCGAGCCGGTCCGCGACGAGATGTCCCGGCGGCTCAGTGGACTTCAGCCGGGCGTGCCGTCGATTCCCTTCTACTCCACGGTGTCCGGCGATCGGATCGACACCGCCGACTTCGGTGGCGACTACTGGTACCGCAACCTCCGTCAGACGGTCCGCTTCCATGACGCCGTGCAAGCACTGGCCCGCGACGGCATCTCCACCTTTGTCGAGGTCAGCCCGCATCCAGTGCTCGCCGCGGCAACGGATGCCGGTTCGGTCGTGGAGACCTTGCGCCGCAACGACGGCGACCTACGCCGGTTCCTGCTCTCGGCCGGTGCGCTGCACGTGGCCGGCGTGTCGGTGGACTGGAATCCGCTGCTGACCGGCCGGCACGTGGATCTGCCCACCTATGCCTTCCAGCGGCAGCGGCACTGGCTGATGCCCGGCGGCACCCGCCCGACCGGCCAGACGCACCCGCTGCTGGGGCTGCCGCAGGAGATGGCCCACACCGGCGAGACCGTGTTCACCAGCTCGCTGTCCCGGCGAACCCATCCCTGGCTGGCCGATCACGCCGTGCACGGCGCTGTGTTGATGCCCGGCACCGGTCTACTGGACCTCGCGTTGCGGGCGGGGGAGGAACTGGGTTGCCGGCGGGTCGACGAGCTGTTGCTCGAACAACCGTTGCTGGTGCCGGAAACCGGCGAGGTCAGGCTCCAGGTGGTCGCGGCCGCTGAAGAGGACGGTCGCCGTGCGCTCAGCGTCTACGCCCAGAGCCCCGACGGCTGGGTGCGGCACGCCAGTGCCACCCTGTCCGACGAACCAGCCGCCGTGCCGGCCTTCGAGTGGCTGCCGGCCGGGGCGGAATCCGTTGATCTGGACGGGTTCTACGAGCAGCTGGCCGACCGTGGTTACGAGTACGGGCCGCTGTTCCAGGGCCTGCGGGCCGCATGGCGCTCCGGCGACGACGTGTACGCCGAGGCCGTGCTACCGGGTGAACCGGGCCGATATGGCGTGCATCCCGCGCTGGTGGATGCGGCCATCCATGCCGTCGGATTGTCCACCGTGGCCGCTATTGCGCTGCCGTTCGCGTGGAATGACGTGACCTTGCACCGAACCGGGGCAACGACGCTACGGGTCCGGCTCACCCCTGTCGCCGACCACGCCATCGCGCTGACGGCCGTCAACGAGGCGGGGGAGTTGGTGTTGTCCGCCGGGGCGATGTCCGTGCGGGCCTTCGATGCCGCCGAACTCCGCACCGATTCCTTGTTCCGCCTCGACTGGACCGAGACGCCGCTGCCGGCCGCCGCGCCCGCTGGCGCGCTCGCCGTGCTGGGGACGGACGCTCTCGGACTGGGGCTGGATGTGCACGCCAGTGTGGACACCGTCGGTCCTGAGGTGGATCTGATCGTCCCGGTCGGTGCCAGCTCGGCCCTGGACGCCGCCGTTCGTGTGCTCGACCTGGCCCAACAGTGGCTGGCCGACGACCATTCCCGGCTCATCGTCGTGACCAACGGTGCGGTGGCGGCCGAGTGTCCCCACGTCGAGGCGGCCGCCGTGTGGGGTCTGCTCCGTGCCGCCCAGTCCGAGCATCCCGGGCGGTTCGTCCTCATCGAATCCGATGGCACGCTCACCACCGACCTGCTCGTCTCGGCGCTGGCCGCTGACGAGCCGCAGCTGGCCGTGCGCGATGGCAAGGCCCTGGCTCCGCGGCTGGCGCGAACGGCGCGCGGAACTGAGCAGCCCCCGAATCCATCCAACCAGACGAACCTGGCAATCCCGGCCGGTGAAGCCACCGGGCAGTGGGCCCTCGACGGTGGAGCGGCCACTGAGCCGTGGGGACCGGACAGCACTGTGCTGATCACCGGCGGGCTGACCGGCATCGGGGCGGCGGTGGCTCGGCATCTGGCCCACAGCCGTGGTGTGCGGCGGCTGGTGCTGGCCGGTCGTCGGGGCGCGGACACGCCGGGAGCCGACGGCCTGCGGGCGGAGTTGGCCGAGCTTGGTGCGGAGGTGGTGGTGGCGTCGTGCGACGTCACCGACCGGGCGGCGTTGGCGGCGTTGTTGGACGAGCACCCGCCAAGCGCCGTGGTGCACGCGGCTGGGGTGCTGGATGACGGGATGTTGGAGGCGTTGACGGGCGACCGCGTGCGGAAGGTGTTTGGCCCGAAGGTGGACGGGGCCTTGCACCTGCACGAGCTGACCAAGGACCGGGACCTGGCGGCGTTCGTGTTGTTCTCCTCGGTCGCGGGCACGTTCGGCGGGCCGGGGCAGGGCAGTTACGCGGCGGCCAACGCGGTGCTCGATGCGTTGGCCCAGCACCGCCGCGCGGCCGGCCTGCCGGGACTGTCGATCGGGTGGGGGTTGTGGGATGTGGCCAGTGAGATGACGACAGACCTGGGCGAGCGGGACCGTGCGCGGATCACACGGGCGGGCCTGACGGCGTTGTCCGAGCGTGACGGGCTCGCGTTGTTCGACGCGGCGACGCGGCTGCCGCACGGCCACGTGGTGGCGGCGCCGCTGGACCTGGCGGCGTTGCGAGGGGCGGAGGTGCCGCCGTTGCTGCGCGGACTCGTCCGGCCGGCTCGGCGCAGCACCGCTCCGGCCGAGACGGACCTGCTCACGCTGGTGCGGTCGACCACGGCGGTGGTGCTCGGACACTCCACTGTGGACGAGATTGACCCGCAGACCTCCTTCGGTGCAAGCGGATTCGACTCGCTGACCGCCGTGGAGCTGCGCAACCGGCTGAGCAGGGCCACCGGGCTGCGGCTGCCGTCGACGCTGGTGTTCGACCACCCGACCCCGGCCGCCTTGGCCGAGCACCTGGCGGCGCTCCGCGAACCCGCTGCGGAGCAGCCGCGACCGGTCGAGACCGATCTGGTCGGACAGCTGTGCCGTACGGCGTTCGCCGACGGCGACACCGCACGGGCCTTGAACCTGCTGCGGGCAGTAGCCACGAACCGGCCGGTGATCACCGGACCAGACGGCGCGAGCACCTTCTCCCGGCTCGCCGTCGATGGTCCGGGCGTCCCGTTGGTGTGTGTCGCCCCGCTCACGCCCCTGACCGGCCCCGACGTCTACGCCCGGTTCGCGGCCCAGTTCCGTGGCTCGCACACGGTCGACGTTCTCGGCACGCCCGGTTTCGCCGACACGGAGCCGCTGGTCGCCAGCCGTGAGGCGTTGCTGGCCGGGCATGCCGAGAACCTGCTCGAACGGCACGGCTCCCCGATCGTGCTGGTCGGCCACTCGTCCGGCGGCCTGCTGGCGCAGGAGATCGCCCGCGTGCTGGCCGACCGGGGCCGGGCCCCGCATGCCTTGGTGCTGCTGGACACCTACCAGCCGGGGGCCGCACTGGGCGACACCTTCATGCCCAACCTGATGGCCGCCATGTACGAGCAGCCCGGCCTCCGCGCGGTGACCTCCGCCGGCCTGTCGGCGATGGTCCACTACGGCGACCACACCGCCGGCTGGGAGCCGGGCACACTCTCGGCCCCGGTGCTCGCGGTGCACGCCGCCAGCCGCCTCGCCGACGGCGTACGACCGGTGCGGGCGCCACACACGCCGCATTCCCGGACCGTGGAGACGGCGGGCGACCACTTCAGCATGCTGGCTGGGGAACACGTCGCCGAGACCGCGCGGCTGGTCCTGGAGTGGCTGGGGACGATCTAGGAGCCGTCGACGACCGGCCGGCCGGGCTTGAGCATGATCGTCGGCGGCTGCTCGCGCCCGCGACAACGCCATGAGGTCCCTCTCGGAGGGAGATCGCGGCCCGAACGGTCGCCCTTCCTGACGCTCAGAGCGTCGAGGCCTCGGCGGGGGAGAGACAGTTACCGCTCCCGGATGGCGTAGGTCAGGTGGGTCACCCGGTGTGTCGGCTCCGCGCGGACCGGCTCCAGGGCCACGCGGCCCGCGTCCACGCCCTCGAACAGGCGGATTCCGGAGCCGAACAGCACGGGGGAGAGCGCGATCGTGAACTCGTCGATCAGGCCGGCGTTCACGTACTCCAGGATCGTCGCGCCGCCGCCCGCGATGCGGACGTCCCGGTCGCCGGCGGCCTCGCGGGCCTGGTCGAGCGCGGACTCGATGCCGTCGTTGACGAAGTGGAACGTGGTCCCACCCGGCCGTTGCCAGGGATCACGCTTCTCGTGCGTCACGACGAAGACCGGCGTGTGGAACGGCGCCTCCTCCGGCCACGCCTGCTCGCCGGCGTCGAACATGCGCTTGCCCATCACGCTCGCGCCGGTGCGTTCGAACGTCTCCCGCACGATGTCGTTGTCGCGGCCTTCCTCGCCACCCTCGCCGAGCTTCAGGTTCTCCCGGAAGAACCGCAGCGGGAAGACCCACTGCTGCAACTCCATCCACTGCTGCCCCATCAACTCCGCCGTGGACCCGGGGGCGATGAACCCGTCCAGCGACATCGACACGCTGAAGAACACCGTGCCGGCCATCAGCTCTGCGCTCCCGTCCGGACGATCTCGGTGACGTAGGCGGCCAGGTTGTTCAGGGTCTGCTGGCCGCCCTCGATCGCGTGGTACTTCTCGACCGCCTGGTCGCGCAGTTGCTTGGTGGGGAACACCGTGCGCATCTCGATCCGGGTCGCCGCACCGTCGGGCGCGAACGTCAGGACCGCCTCGAAGGTGTTCGGGTCGTCGCGGGACTCACCGTGGCGCAGCGCGATCCGCTCCGGCGGGGCGATCTCGGTCCAAGAGATCCACTCCGGGTAGTCTGTCCCGTCCGGTCCGTGCATCACGAACTCCCACTCCCCGCCGACACGGAACTCGAACGCCAGCGTGGTCGTGGTGAACCCTTCTGGTCCCCACCACTGCGACAGGTGCCGCACCGCGGTGAACGCCTCGAACACCAGCTCTGGTGGGGCGTCGATGACCCGGGAGATCACGATCTCGCGGTCGGCGGTCGCGGACCGCGCCGGCGCTCCTGGTCCCGTCGTGCTCATCAGCTAGTTCTCCTGTCTTGCCTGCTTGAGCTCCTGCACGTACGCGTCGAGCCGGTCGAAGCTGTCGTTCCAGAACCGCTCGAACCCGCCGGTCCACTCGTGGACCGGTCGCAGCCCGCGGGCGTCCAGGCCGTACAGGCGCTGCTTGCCGGCCTTGCGGTCCCGCACCAGCCCGACCTCCCGGAGCACCCGCAGGTGTTTGGACGCTCCCGGCTGGGTCATCCCGAGCTCCTGCGCCAACTCGGTCACCGGTCGCTCGCCGGCCCGCAGCAGCATCAGGATCTGCCGGCGCTGCGGCTCGGCGATCGCGTTGAAGACGTCCGACGTCGTCGCTGCCCGTGCCATGCCCGCCATCATATGCCCATATCGGTATGCGTCAAGTCGAGATGCATCAGGCGGGCCTTGTCGGATGACGATCGTGACGGCTGATGTGGGGCGGTCGGCCACCGCATTGCCGCGGTGGCCGACCGTGATGTTCGACGAGCAATGGTCAGCGGTAGGCGAACTCGCCGCACGTGGCCGCCGTGTCAGTGGCAGTGTCAGTTCAGCGCTGCGCGGATAGTGGTCTCGACCCGGGCGGCGGTCTTGGCGTGGCCGGCGGCATTGGGATGCACAATCGTGGCGCGGGTGCCGCCGGAGCACTCCAACGTCAGAGGCCCGAGTTCCAGTTCCGTCGGCCAGTACTCCCTGGCGTGGCCGCAGATTCCCTCCACCCACTTCACACTGGAGGGCTGGCACACGTCGTGTCCCTTGCTGGACGTGGCAGTGTCGACGTAGGTGTCACCGGCCAGTTCCGTGACGGCGCGAATGATCGCGTTCAGGTGCGTGATCACCTCGTTGAGCCAGGCGATGTCCCCGTGGGTGACCGAGACCAGCCCGAAGCCCTTGATCTGGGCAGCGAGTTCAGTCGTGTCCCTGCGATCACAGGTGGTGGGGTCGTCGGGAAAGATCGTCGGGTAGCCGACCGTGATCACCTTGGCGTGGGGCGCCGTCTGGTGCACGGCACGCAGCATGGCCGCGTACTGCCGGGTGATCCTGTCGTACTTGTCGTAGATCGATTCGGGGTCGAGGAACGGGCCGCCCGCCTCATAGGCGTCGCGGCACGGGGTTGCCTCGTCGGGCTGGCCGATGCCCGCGAACAGACAGGCGGGCACGATCTTCCCGACGGGCAGGCTGTTCCCGCCGACCCCGATCGTGATGACGTCGGTCTGGGCGCCGATGCCTGCGCGGTTCACCTGTGGGGCCACACTGGGCCAGCCGTCGCCGGGTGGCTGAACCGGGCTGATCGGAATCTGCCGGTCCGCCGCGATCTCGGTGATGGTGGCGTTGCCGCAACTGACGTTGGTCAGGTTCACCGGTCGCCCCGCCGGCGGGTCGGCCTCGAACGCCCTGTTGACGACGTCAGGGTAGGAATTGGTGGTGCGGTCGCAGCCGTCGCGGTCCGAACTTCCCAGGGGTGGTTGCGGGTCGCCGACGAAGACGCCGGCGGTGTAGGAATCTCCCAGGGCGGTCCACTCGACAGGTTGTTGTCGTGGTTGAGCCGAAGCCGGCGCGGGAAGAACGGTCGCTAACGCGAAAATGGTGACAACCCCCAGCGCGGTACCCCGGAGACGGGTCCGTGTCACTGTTCCTCCTTGGTCAGGTCGCACACAGCGGCGGGTGTCACGCGCACCCCGAGTACCGGTGCGTGCGGGGCGGAACTCATTGCATGTCAACGAAAATCGATGTGCGACTACCAAACGTACTGATCTCGCACCGAGGGTGAAAGAGTCTGTCCAGGTCCGCCGACGGTCCACTACTCGGTGACGGACACCGAGATATTCCTTGCGGTCGGTAACGTCATCGCTCGGTCGCGTGTCACCCGTGCGTGCCGCGCACCGCCAATGGAGTGTGGTGAACCATGTCAGCACATTGACGACGACCCGTTTGGACGTGTTGGCCGAAGTCGGGTGCGTCGATCACGAGTCCGCCTCTGATGTGGAGCCCGACGCGGCGTCGGTGTGGGCCGCGAACAATCCTGCCAGCTCATTGGCGGCGGCCGGTTCTGATGGCGCGGCGCCTTCGTCCGATCGCTACAGCGAGGAGAGCTGCTGCGAGACATGCCAGAGCTGCGGCGGCGATGGTGACCAGTGGAAACGCCGACGACGGGTGTGGGCCGCAGGTCGGGACGTCGTGTGCGGGCGCCGTGTAGGGCCATTGGGGTGTCCAGCCCAATGTCCTGCCTGGCTGGGTCGGGTCGGCGACCAGGTACCAGCCGTAACGCGGTATTCCGTTGGTGTCGTACACGTTGTCGGCGTTGACCGAGCAGAGCACCGAGATTCCGCTCTCCGGCGTGAACGGGGCGGACAGTTCAGGTGTTTGTGCCCGCCAGCACGGTGTCTGTCGGAGGAATCCGTTGCCGGCCATGCCTTCTTTGGCTCGGACCTGTTGCGGTTCCACCGGCGTCTCGGGCCCGGGCCAGGTCAGCGTCTGGCATTGCTCGGGGTCGACGTATTTACCGGTGCCCAGGCCGTCGGGCGCCTGGTGGGGGAAGAGGTACGGGACGAGCGCGATGATCGCGGCGATGATCGTGACGACCGCGGGCAGCATCAAAGCCGGGTCTCGATACCACCGGCGAATCGTGCCGTGGTGGTGGATGTTCACGCCACCATGGATGTTGCCGGCCAGCACCGCCGGTCCGTCGACGGCTCCCACCTCGTTGCGTACGTGATCGTCGTCCTCGTCCGGCACGTGGCTCCTGTCACTCATGGCGCGACCCCGCATTGGGGCTCAGCGCGGAGCGATCCTCGAACTCCCGCAGCACTTCCGCCAGATAGGAGACTCCCGGGGCCGGCGAGTCCGGCAGCGGCCGCCACCGCCTGGTCATGTGCGCAGCAGGGCCCAGGTCTGCGGGCCCACTTTCCCGTCGGCCGCTGCGTTGGCAGCGCTCTGGAGGTGTTTGACGGCCTGCTCGGTGTGTTCCCCGAACAGGCCGTCGATCCGACCGGGATCCATGCCGTGGTGCTTGAGCAGGCACTGCACCTCGACGACGTCCTGGCCCCCGGAGTTGAGCACGACCAAGTGGGTCGAGGTCGTGCTGTGCCCGGCGTACCACATGCTGTCGCGGCTCGTGTAGTCGCAGGAATATCCGGCCGGCGCCACTGCCACCCGCGCTGCGGGCGGCGACGGCGGGCTACCGGTGGTCTGCCACACCACAACCCCGACCACGGCCGCTGTCGCGGCAGCGGTGCCGGCGACCGCGACGATCCGTGCCCACCGATGCTGCCGCCATACGCCTGTCAGTCGCCGCGGCAGCACCACCGTCGCGGGCTCGAGTTCCTGGGGCGGCAGAGGTTCGGCCTCCGCGTGCTCGGCCAACTCCCACAACGCCAGCAGTCGCGCCAGATCGTCCCCGGACAACCCGGCCACCTCGCCGAATCTCGCTATGACGGATCCGGGCGGCACCACCTGCCCGTTGAGGCATCGCGCCCACGAGGACCTGCTGTAAGCAGTCTTCCGCGCCAGCGCCACCGTGCTGATGTCGGCCTGGTCCTTCAGCTCCCGCAGTCGGTCCACCAGGTGCCGTACCTGCGGCGCGACACCAGCAGGAAGCGGTTGCCATCGAGTCATCTGACCCACCCGTCAAGTTGACTCCGTAAACTATCCCGCTTCCTCCGACCTTGGATCTACCTCAATTGAGGGGGAGAGGGGAAGCGGATTCAGCCAGCCGGCTCCCGGATCGGTGGTGCGGTCCAGCCCCGCATCGCCCGACCCTCAACGAAGAAGATCCACGTTGCCGCAAATTTTATGGTGGGCAAGGAAGGAACGTTCGCTCACGACGTCGTGTACGTGACCGCGGTGTAGGCCGGGCCGCAGCCGTTGGCGCAGGACGAGGGCAGCGAGAACTGATAGGTCCGGCCGTCGGCCAAGGGCGCGTCCGACGCGTCGACGACTCGGATCTCGTACTGCGTGCCCTGCGACGGCGACGTGGTGGTGGGCGCGATCTGGTAGTCCTGGCCCATGTCGGAGTCCATGGTGGCGGCGTGCCATGCGCCGTTGGAGTAGTACTGCACGCCGTGGATCCCGTTCGGCAGATGGGAAATCGCGATCACTGGCCAGTAGGGTTGCGCTGACTGGATGAAACCGACGCGGATGTCGCCGGCGTAGCTCGGCGCCGGCACGAACTGCCAGCTGATGTGACGGTTGTTCCAGTGGTTCGGATACAGGTCGCCGACCGGCTGGCCGCCCTTGGCGAACAGGTTGAGTGAGTTCTGCGCGAGGTCCAGGTGGTTCGGATCGTCCCGGCACCACGCGTTGGAGTCGGCGCAGCTGTCCGCCACGAGCATGGTGAGCGTCGCGCCGTCGTACTTGTCGGACACCCACGACCCGTTGCGGCAGAAGGGTTGTCCCGGCGCGCCATCGTTGGTGCCGGTGCAGTAGTCGCCGATCGTCACTTGGACGTAACGGCCGCAGTTGTGGCCGTTGTCGAACGAGCCGATGATGTTCGACATCGACGCCGGGATCGGACGCTGGTGCCAGCCGTAGTCGCCCGGTGTGTTGAACACGTTGAGCGCCAAGAAGTTCTGACTGTCCAGCTCGGACTGCGGCAGCCCACAGCCGCCATAGGGCGAGCCGAGGCCGGCGAAGTACGTGGCGTTGCCGGTCACGGACGCGGCCGAGGCCGGGCCGGCCAGCAGCCCCGCCGCGAGCGCGGCGATCGAGGTCAGTCGGGACACGACACCCTTGTGCATGCGCTGATTCTGCGAGCGCCGGCGGCCACGCTGTCAAGTTTGGGGGCGGTCGGCGTGAAAGTTTCCGCCGTGACGCCGGGCGACGGTTTCGCTGGTTGACGGTGTTGTCGCGGCGGTGCTTTCCTCGGCCCCGCACAGCGGATCCGGTCTTCGGTGGGGATGGTGATCTTGTTGGCAACGCGACGATTCCGTCTAATCGCGGCGGCAGCGGTGCTCGGCGCGGGCCTGCTCGCCGCCGCGCCGGCCGCGGCCGACCCGTCGGCAACAGTGACGGTCAATGCCCGCGCAGGGCTGGCGACCGTGTCGGACACCGCCGTCGGCGTGAACCACGCGGTGTGGGACAGCCAACTGGGCACGGACCCGGTGGCCGACCTGTACGCCAAGGCCGGCGTCGGGATGATGCGCTATCCGGGCGGTTCCTACGGCGACATCTACCACTGGCGGGACAACACCGCCCCCGGCGGCTACGTCGCACCGAACACCGACTTCGACACGTTCATGGGCGGCGTGCACCGTGCCGGCGCCCAGCCGATCATCATCGCCGACTACGGCAGCGGCACACCGCAGGAAGCCGCTGACTGGGTGCGGTACGCCAACGTCACCAAGGGATACGGGGCGAAGTACTGGGAGATCGGCAACGAGCTGTACGGCAACGGCCACTACGGCTCCGACTGGGAGACCGACCAGCACGCCGACAAGAGTCCCACCGCCTACGCCAACGGAGTGGTGGCGTACTCGGAGGCGATGAAGGCCGTCGACCCGACGATCAAGATCGGGGCGGTGCTCACCACCCCGGCGAACTGGCCGGACGGCCTGGTCGGCAGCGGCGACTCGGCGACGTGGAACCAGACCGTGCTGTCGATCGCCGCGTCGCACATCGACTTCGTCGTCCTGCACTGGTACCCGTCCGGCCCGACCGCGGCCGACGAACTGAGCCGCCCTGACCAGGTCGACGACATGATCTACCTGGTACGGCAGGAGATCGGCCGGTACGCCGGCGGCCGGGACATCGGCATCGCGCTGACCGAGACCAACACCGCCGTCGGCATGGACACCCAGCCCGGCGCGCTGTTCGCCGCCGAGACCTATGCCAGCCTGCTGGCCAACGGCGTGTTCACGGTCGACTGGTGGGACACCCACAACGGGCCCACGACAGTGTCCACAGTGGCTGGTCAGACCGACTACGGCGACTCCGGGCTGCTGTCCAGCGCAACCTGTGTCAACGGCGCGTGCGAGCCGGCGTTGAACACGCCCTTCGCGCCCTACTACGGGCTGTCCATGATCGGCTCCTTCGCCCGTCCCGGCGACCAGTTCGTGACCGCCGGCAGCGATCAGCCGTCGGTCAACGCGTACGCCGTCCGCCGCGCCAACGGCGACCTTGCGCTCCTGCTGGTGAACAAGGACCCGGACAACGCCCGGACCGTCGCCATCGACTACGCCGGGTACACGCCGTCGAACGCCGCGCCGACAGTTTCGACGTTCACCAACGGCGCGAGCGCCATCACCACGACCTCCGCCGGCACGGCGACCAACCAGACGTTGCCGCCGTACTCGTTGACCATTGTGCTGCTGCATCCGGCCGCGCCAACCACCGGACAGCCCGCTGCCCCGGCGCAGCCTTCCGCCGGCGCGGTGACCGACCGCACCGCGACGATCTCCTGGCCGGCGTCCGGCACCGGCCTGAAGTACGAGGTCTACCGCCAGGTCGGCGCCATCAGCGAGGAGTTGGGGGAGACGACCGGCACTTCCCTGGCCGTCGGCAATCTCAATCCGGGTACCCGGTACACGGTGAACGTGTTGGCCCGTAACGGTGCCGGCGCGGTGTCCTGGTCGTCGCCGCCGCTCACCTTCACGACGACCGCGCCCGCCCAGAGCACGTGCTCGGTGCGGTACGCCGACACGAACGACTGGGCCAGCGGGTTCGTCGGCAGTGTCGACATCACCAACACCGGCACGGCCACGCTCGACGGCTGGACGCTGGCCTTCACCTGGCCGACCCCGTTCCAACAGGTCAGCAGCGGCTGGAACGGCACGTGGACCCAGAACGGGACCAACGTCGTCGTCACTGGCGCCGGGTCGCTGGCGCCGAACGCCGCTGTGAACGCCGGGTTCGTCGCCAGCTACTCCGGGCCGAACGTGCCGCCCATCGCGTTCACGCTCAACGGAACCGTGTGCACCACGGCGAGCGACTGAAAGGGGTGTGGCGAATGCACAGCAGCACCAAGTGGATCCGCGGTGTCGCCGGGCTGGTCGTGATGGTCGTCGCTGCCGCCGGCCTCGCGGGTCCGACCGCCGCCGGGACGACGGCCAGCACCACGGTTTCCGTCAACGCGACCGGCGGACTCGGGGCGATACCGTCGAATGCGATCGGCCTGAACACCGCCGTCTACGACGGACACATGAACGACCCGGCGATCCGCGGACTCGTCAAGGCCGCCGGCATCACGGCGCTGCGCTATCCCGGCGGTTCCTACGCGGACATCTACAACTGGCAGACCAACGTGGCCCAGGGCGGATACGACGCGCCCAACACGAGTTTCGCCGACTTCATGAAGACCGCGCAGGCCACGGGAACGAACCCGATCATCACGGTCAACTACGGCACCGGCACGGATGCGCTGGCGCAGGCGTGGGTGCGTGAGGCCGACGTCACCAACAACTACGGGATCACCTACTGGGAAGTGGGCAACGAGGTCTACGGCAACGGGACCTACGGCGCCAACTGGGAGGCGGACAGCCATTGCACCGACGCCTCGGGCAAACCGGTGACCATCGGCAGCGAGCCCGCGCAGACCTACAACTGCGGGCCGTCCACGTACGCGAACACCGTGCTGAAGTACATCACGGCGATGAAGGCGGCGAGCCCGAACATCCATGTGTGCGCGGTGCTGACCACGCCCGGATTCTGGCCGGACGGTGTCACCAACACGACCACGAGTCCGCAGCCCTGGAACCAGACCGTGTTGTCCACGCTCGGCGCGAAGACCGACTGTGTGATCATGCACTACTATCCGGGCGGCTCCAGCACGGCCGGGATGCTGACCGACCCCGACGACATCCCCGGCGTCATGTCCACCGTGCGTTCGCAGATCAGGCAGTACGCCGGGGTGGACCCGGCCGGCGTGAAGATCGTCGTCACCGAGACCAACTCCACGATCGACCTCGACACCCAGCCGGCAGCCCTGTTCGGCGCGGACATGTACATGAGCTGGCTGGAGCACGGCGTCACCAATGTGGACTGGTGGAACGAGCACAACGGCCCCGGCACTCCGAGCGTGGTCAACGGCGCGCAGGACTACGGCGACCAGGGCATCTTCTCCAGTGGCGGCAATGGAAGCGGTGTGACCGAGCCGGCGGTGAACACCCCGTTCTCGCCCTACTACGCGATCCAGATGCTGTCGAAGCTGGGCTCGCCGGGTGATCAGATGGTCACGTCCTCGTCGGCGAACGCGTTGGTGCGCACGCACGCGGTGCGCCGGGCGAACGGCAGCCTGGACGTGCTGATAGACAACGAGGATCCGAGCACCACTTACTCGGTCGGCCTGAACTACAACAACTTCACGCCCTCGGGATCACCAACTGTGTTCACGCTGGCCAACAACGGCACGTCGATCACCAGCACCACCCAGCCGTCAGCGACGTCGGTCACCGTCGCGCCGTACTCGCTGACTGTGGTGCAGGTGCCGGGCAGCGGCGGGACCGGCACCACAGCGCCGGGTGCTCCCGGCCAGCCGACGGTGTCGAACCTGACCTCTGGCAGCGCCGTGCTGAGCTGGCCGGCGGCGACCGCGGGAAGCTACCCGATCGCGCGCTACGACGTGTACTCGGGCACCTCGCTGGCCACCACGACCACCGGCACGTCGGTCAACTTGACCGGCCTGACGATCGGCACGAGCTACACCTACAACGTCGTCGCTGTCGACACTCACGGCAACGCCTCGCTGCCGTCTCCGCCGGTGACCTTCACGGTGCCACCACCGGCCAACAGCAGTTGCGCCGTGCACTACGAGGTCACCAGCAGCTGGAACGGCGGGTTCGGCGGCAGCATCACCGTCACCAACCGAGCCACCACCGCGGTGAACGGGTGGAACCTCACGTTCGCCTGGCCGGACCCGGGCGAGGCGGTGCAGTCCGGTTGGAACGGAACCTGGAGCCAGACCGGCCAACAGGTGACCGTGGCCAACGCCGACTGGAACCGCACCATCGCCGCCGGTACGTCGGTGTCGCTCGGTTTCAACGGGACGGATACCGGGGCGGCCCCGGCGCCGACCGTGTTCTCCCTCAACGGCACCGTGTGCTCCTCGGTGTAGAGCCGAGTGGCCGGTGCTCCCGGAGCACCGGCCACCACCGAGCGTCTCGATCACCAGGTGTCGATGGTGTGCTCGGCGATGTGTGCGATGTTCCAGTCGTCGCCGAGCCCTGGTGCCGTCGGCATGGCGACCGTGCCGTCGACGTCCAGGGTGTCGATGATCGTGTTCCGGTGCGGCGGCGCCTGGTCGAAGTCCACATGGGGATGCAGGAGGCCCCGTTCGTACCAGCGGGGGTTGTCGCTGGCGCCGAGGACCGCGAGATTGCCGGAACCGTTGCCGTGGATCTCGCAGTCGATGTTGAAGGCCTCGGCCAGGTGCACTGCCTTGAGCGTGGCGCCGATGCCGCCGCAGTCGTCGACACCGGCCCGGAGGATGTCGCATGCGCCGGCCCTGATCCACTCGGCGCGGACGAGATGCTTGCCGCCGGCGGTTTCCGGTCCGATCACCGGTACCGCCAGTTGCTGTGCGAGCCACCGGTACGAGCTGAGCGACGCCTCGTCCATCGGCTCCTCGTACCAGGAGAAGTCCAGCCGCTCCAGGGCCCGCCCGAGCTCGAGTGCCTCGGTGCGGCGATACCAGTGGTTGGCGTCCAGCATCAGCGCGATGTCCGGACCGACGGCCTCGCGGACCGCGGCGCACGTCCTGATGTCCAGCCGGACGTCCGGGGCGAACGGCACGGGCGGCATCCAGGTGTGCAGCTTGATCCCTCGGTAGCCGCGCTTGACCAGTCGCTCGGCGAACGCCGCGTAATCCTCCGGGCAGCTCAGCCCGCCGGGTGTCTCGTCGCCGCACATCGTGCTCGCGTAGGCCGGAACGCGGTCGCGGGCGCCGCCGAGCAGCTTCCACACCGGGAGTCCGGCCCGGCGTCCGAGCAGGTCCCACAACGCCTGGTCCACGTAGCCGAGCGCACGGTCGGTCAGGCCGCCGTGCGCGCCGCGCTGGCGCCGGGACAGCGCCTGCCAGATGCGCTCGCGCTGCCACGGGTCACGGCCGATCAGCACCGGCCTGATGTGCTCGGACAGCACCGGTTCCCGCAGGTGATCCGGCTGCACCTGACAGTATCCGGTGCGGCCGTCCTGGTCGGTGATCTCCAACAGCGCGGCCCGCACCTCGTGCTCAGGCGCCGGATGGCGGTGCCCCGCGTCGTCGACGGCGGTGTGCGCCGTTGTGGTGAAGACTCGGACGACCACTGCTTCGATCAGCATCGGCGAAGGTTCCTATCCGTTGTGCGAACGCCGGTCGCGCTCGGCCGCGGTGAGCTCGTCGGCGAGTTTGCGCAGGAAGTCGGCGGCGGACATGGTGCCGAGCAGCACCTTCTGGTACAGGGGTTCGCTGTCGGCCTTGGTGATGGCGGAGAACTGCGGCAGGGCGAAGGGCGCGGACGCCATGACGGTGTCCTTGGCGCGCAGCACACCGAGCGCCATCTCGACCGGCTGGTCGGCGCGCAGCCAGCTGTCGCCGTACACGTCGGTGTTGGCCGGGATCTGCCCGACCTGCTGGTTCCAGTAGCTGTTGCTGTCGCGGGACAGCAGGAACTGGACGAACCGCCAGGCCGCGTCCTTGTGCTCGCTGGCCTTGAACACGCCGAAGCCGTCGGTGGGATTGGGCACCACGGTGCGCTTGCCGGACGGGCCCACGGGCAGCGGGATCGCGCCGACCTTGTCCGGACCCAGCGCCTTCAGCAGGTCGCCGGACGAGCCGAGGTTGTGGTGCATCATCGCCACCGAGCCGCCGATGAACTCGGCGACCATCTGGGTGTAGCCGTTGTTGACGTCCGCGGTCGGCGTCGCCTTGCCGTACAGCGCGGCGACCTTGCCCACGAGGTCGACATTGCCGGGGTCGGCGGTGGTGCTCGTGCCGTTCGCGGTGAAGAAGCTCGGCACGCCGGAGTAGGCGTACGCCTCGCTGAGCAGTTGGAACACCGAGCCACCGCCACCACGGATGGTGTATCCGTACCGGTTCGTGGCCTTGTCGGTCAACGCGGCCGCGTCGGTCAGCAGATCGTCCCATGTGGACGGTGGTTGGAGCCCGGCCCGGGCGAACCAGTCCTTGCGGTACCAGATGACGTCCAGGTTCGCCGAGGACGGCAGCTCGTACAGCTTGTGGTCACTGCTGGCCTTGCGGACGTCGTCGACCAGATCGGGCAGCAGCTTGTCGTGCAGGGGACTGGCGGACAGCCGGTCGTCCAGCGGTTCCAGCGCGTCCTGGCCGACCAGGTCGGCCAGGTACGAGGTGGTGATGCCGCCGACGTCGGGTGTGGCGCCGCCGGCGATCGCGGTGTCGTACTTCTGCTGCACCGAGGAACTGGGGATGCCGACGTACTCGACGTGGACATCGGGGTTGGCCCGCTCGAACTCGGCGATCAGGTGCTGGAGGACCGGCGTGCGGGCCGGCCCGCCGTTGTTGTCCCAGAACGTGATCGTCTCGGCGCCGCCACCACCGTCGTCGCCGCACGCGGCCATCGCCAGCGCGCACGCCAGGACCAGTGCGATCGTCTTGACTCCGCTCATCCCTTCACCGCTCCCGCCGTCAGTCCCTGCATCAGGAATCGCTGGATCACCGCGAACACCGCCACCACGGGCACCGCCGCGACCACACCGCCGGCGGCGAGCGCGCCGAAGTCCACGTTGAACTCGCCGAGCGTGTAGCTCAGCCCGACCGGCAGCGTGAACCTGTCCTGGCGGCCGGAGAACATGAGTGCGAACAGGAAGTTGTTCCAGGCGCCGATGAACGCGAACGAGCCGACCGCCACCAGCGCCGGCCGCAGCTGCGGCAGCACCACCGCGAGGAACGCGCGCAGCCGGCCGCACCCGTCCACCATCGCGGCCTCCTCCAGGTCGACGGGCACACCCCGGACGAAGCCGCTCATCAGGATCAGCGCCAGCGGCAGCTGGAACGCGCTGTCCGCGATCACCAGCCCCGGCAGGCTGTTGAGCAGGTGTGCCGCCTTGAACACCAGGAACAGCGGGATGAGCACCATCGCGCCGGGCACGAACTGGGAGCACAGCAGGGCCAGCAGGAACGCCCGCCTGCCCCGGAAGGCGAACCGTGCCAGCGCGTAGCCGCCCATCAGCGCGAACACGCTGACCACGACCAGGGTGCCGACCGCGACGATCAGGCTGTTGCGGAAGAACACGGCGAAGCCGAGATCCGTCCACACGGTGCGGAAGTGGTCCAGCGTGATCGGCCACGGCACCAGCGCGGTCGACCCGGTCGGCCGGAACGCGAACACCAGCATCCAGTAGAACGGCACCAGCGTGACCACCAGATAGGCGCCGAGCGGCAGGAACAGCCGGACGGCCCGGCCCTGCTTGTCGTGCATCCTCACCTCCGGTCGAACTTGGACAGCCGCAGGTACAGCACGGAGAAGAACAGCAGCACGACGAAGCCCGCGGTGGTCAGCGCCGAGCCGTAGCCGAAGTCGTGCGAGTCGACCGCCTTGCGCGCCACGTACAGCGGCAGCGTCGTGGTCTGGTCCGCCGGGCCGCCGCCGGTGAGCGTGTAGAGCAGGTCGACGTTGTTGAACTCCCACACCGCCCGCAGCAGGGTCGACAGCACGATGGCGTCACGCAGGTGCGGCAGGGTCACCATGCGGAACCGCTGCCACCGGGTCGCGCCGTCCACCGCGGCCGCCTCGTACAATTCACCGGGAATGCCCTGTAGGTCGGCGAGCAGCAGGATGGCGAAGAAGGGCACCCCGCGCCACAGCTCCGCGACCACCGTGGCAGGGAAGACGGTGGACGGGTCGCCGAGCACGGAGGTGCCCTGGTCGCCGAGGCCCCAGGACGCCAACTGCTGGAAGACGCCGGTGGACGGGTTGTAGATCAGGATCCAGATGCCGGTGGTCAGCACGCCGGACACCGCCCACGGCGAGAACACCAGGGCGCGGGCCAGGCCACGGCCGACGAACGTCTCGTTCACGATCAGCGCGAGCGTCAGGCCGAACAGCAGTTGCAGCCCGACCTCGACGACCACCCACTGCGCGCTGAACCCCAGGCTCTGCCAGAACAGCGGGTCGTGCAGCAGCATCTGCCGGAAGTTGTCCAGGCCGGCGAAGCCGTTGGCCCAACTGCGGGTGGCGTTGTAGTGCTGGAGGCTGTAGTACGCGACGCTGCCGACGGGGTAGGCCAGGAACACGGCCATCAGCAGCACCGTCGGCGCTATCAGCAGGTACGGCGTCCATCTGGCTCTGCTCACGCCGCGGGTGTCCTTCCGGGTAAGGGTGCCGGTGCGCCGGTGGGGGCGCACCGGCACCTCTGGCGGGACGGCGGTCCGTCAGCCGAGATGGCCCGCGCCGGCGCTGCCGGGCAACTGCGCGGGCAGCGCCGAGGCCGGTTGGAGTCCGATGTAGAGCGTCGGCGTCCAGTTGACCGTCGTGGCCAGCGGTGTGGCGGGATTCGCCGCGTTGAACGCTGCCACGACGTCGACGTCCTTGCCGTTGACCACGCTGCCGGTGGCGTGGATGCCGGTGCCACCCCAGTTGTGCAGAGCGTCGGCCGCGGTCACGCCACTGAACTGGAAGTTGTTGTTCTGGGCGTAGATCTGCGACTGCTTGCCGACGCCGAGGCTGTAGTCGAAGCCGGCGCCGGACCGGTAGAGGTTGTCGTACACGTGCACCTCGCCGAAGCGGACCCGGGGCGCGCGTTCCTGCACCCCGTCGAACACGTTGTGGTGCACGGTGATCCGCAGGTGCCCGGCGTCGGACGTCTTGCTGTCCGAGTTGCCGACCAGCATGGTCTTGTCGTGCTGGGTGAACACGTTCTGCTCGACCGTGACCAGGTCGGTCGCGTCGGTCAGGTCCAGCTGCCCGTCGTGCTGCTGGAACGGCCGCCCGAAGTACGTCGGCTCCTGGCTGTCCGGGTACGGCGCGTCGGTGAACGTGTTGTGGTCGACCCACACGTGCGTCGCACCCTGCAGGGAGACGTTGTCGAACAACGAGTTCCAGTTGCCCGTGCTGCCGTCGGTGGGATCCCACTGGGGGAAGCAGTCGAAGGCGTTGGCGAGGGTGAGGTTGCGGATGATCACGTTGTCGCTCTTGACGACCAGGTTGGCGCCGAGCAGCCGGGCGGTCGTGCCGACGCCGACGATCGTCGTGTTCGCGCCGACCCTGATCTGCACGCGGGCCGCCTGCCTGGACTCCGACGCCGCACGGGCGCTTTCCAGCGGACCGGACGGCACCTTGCCCCGGCCCCAGGTCGCCGGGTCGTACGCCTTGAGGTAGCCGGCCAGTGTGTAGCCTCCCGTGGCGTAGTCCTGGCAGGACAGCGGCCGGCCCGACGAGTCGGTGTTGGCGTCGATGACGCCCTGGACGTAGACGATCTTCGGCGTGTCACCGGACACCGCGGCGGCCAGCTGGTCGCGGGTGGTGACCGTGGTGACGTGACCGGTGGCGGCGGCGGAACCGCCCGTCGTGCCGTTGGCCCAGCCGTCCTTGCCGGGAAGAGGCTGGTGGCCGGGGTCGGTGGCGTGTGGGGAGAGCAGGGCAGCGGCCGTGAGCGCGGCCATGAACAGCTTCATTGCTGTTGCCTTCCGGGGAGATCAGCCGACGACGCCGGTGCCGGCGCCCGCGGTGACCGAGCTGACCACCGACGAGGTCGGCGTGAGAGTGAAGCTGTACGGCGGCGTGGTGAAGCTGCCGGTGCGGGTGATGTCGGTGGCCCCGCCGCCCAGGTCGTTGCCGGAGAGGTTGGCGTAGCCGTCGACCTTGCTGTCGCCCGTGGTGGTGACGGCGGTCTTCGTGTCGCGGAAGACGTTGTTCTGCACCAGGGTCTGCGCGTTCATCCGCGAGTGCACCGCGCTGTCGGAGACGTTCTGGAAGTAGTTGTCGTAGACGTGCGCCGTGCCGAACCGCACGCTGGGCAGCCGGGAGTTGACGTTGCTGAACCAGTTGTGCGCGTACGTCACGTGCAGGTGCCCGGTGTCCTCGGCGGCGTTGCTGTCCGAGTGGCCGACCAGGGAGACCTTGTAGTGGTCGTGGAAGTGGTTCCAGGACAGCGTGATGTAGTCGGCGGCATGGGTGATGTCCACCAGGCCGTCGTAGTAGTCCTTGCCGTGGGACAGGTCCGAGGACAGGTCGTCGTGGTCCACCCAGACGTGGTTGGCGCCGCGGATGATGGTGATGGCGTCGGTGCCGACCGCCTTGCTGATCCGCAGGTCCTGCAGGATCACGTTGTGCACGCCGTCCAGTTCGAGCCCGCCGCCGGTGAAACCGGAGGCCGCGCCGACGCCGACGACGGTGGTGTTGGAGCCGACCTTGACCTGGCCGGACAGGCTGATGGTGCCGGACACCCGCACGGTTTTGGCGGCGTCTCCCTTGACCGCCGCGGTGAAGGTGGACAGCGAGCTGACGGTGGTCGTGGTGCCGCCGGCGCCGCCGGTCGTGCCCGCGCCATAGCCCTCCAGTGTGGACGTGGCGGCCTGTGCGGTGCCTGCGAGCAGGTTCACGGCGAAGGCGGCGCACGCGGGCAGCAGGGCGAGCGCGACCTTTCGCCGAAGCGTTGCGGACATGGAAACCCTCTTTTCCAGCAGGATGGGATGAGCAGTTTCTGCGAATGTGAATCGCATCCGGATGTGTGAACAAGTGTTGTGGGCGTGTTCGTCGAATGTCAACTTTCGATGTCATTCGATGAAATGCGTCGAATTGTGTTCGACGTGTCCGCCGATCGGCTCGTCAATTGTGAACCGCTTGTCGCCGTGGTCGGTGGTCTGTAACGTGGGTTGGTGGTCACGATCGCCGACGTCGCCCGCCATGCCGGGGTGGCGCCGAGCACGGTGTCGTATGTGCTGACCGGCAAGCGCGCGATATCGGAGGAAACCGCCGACCGGGTCTGGGGGAGCATTCGGTCGCTCGGCTACCGGCCGCGCGGCGGAATGCCGTCGTCCGCCGCGGTCGGCGCCATCGGCGTTCTGCTGCCGCTGCGTGGGGGCGTCAATGTGGCCGTCGCGATGCGATTCGTCCGCGCGGTCGTGGACACCTCGCGCCGGCGCGACCGGGACGTCCTGGTGATCACCGCCGACGAGGGTGCGGACGGCGTGCTGCGCGCCGCCGAATCGGTGGCCGGCCTGGTGGTGATGGACGTCGAGATGGACGACCCGCGAGTCCCGGCGCTGCGGTCGTCTCCGACACCGTCGGTGCTGATCGGCGTGCCGACGGATCCGAGCGGCCTGAGCTGCGTCGACCTGGGCTTCTCGGCCGCGTACGCGATGTGCGTCGACCACCTGGCCGACCGTGGACACCTGGACATCGCGTTGCTGGGCGCGCCGCGTGCGGTCTACGAGCGGCGCACCGGCTACGCCGAGCGAGGCGTCGCCGGTTTCAGTGCGGCGGCCCTGCGCCGGGGAGTGAATTTCGTGGTGCGGGCCTGCGAGTCCGACGGCCTGGCGGCGAAGCGGCTGCTGGCCGAGCACAGCGAGATCACCGGGATTGTCGTGCACAACGAAGCCGCGCTGCCGGCCGTGGTGGCCGGCGCGCGCTCGTCGGTCGACGTGGTCGCGGTGTGCCCGGACGAAGTGGCGCGGCGGACCGAGCCCAAGGTGTCCTCGGTGCACGTGCCGGCCGAGGACCTGGGCAGGCGCGCCGTCGAACTCCTGGCGGCGCGGATCGACGGCGCCGCGCCGTTCGGGGTGGAGCTGTCTCGCCCGGTGCTGACCGGACGGAGCTGAGCGCGTTGACGCGGGGGCATCCCACAGGCCCCACCGGGCCGGTGATCGGCCGTGCGCTCCAGCTTCTCGACGCGTTCGACCCGCAGCACCGCGAGCTGTCGCTGAGCGAGCTCGCACGGCGGGCGCACATGCCGTTGTCGACGGCGCACCGGCTGATGCACGAGCTCTGCGCGTGGGGCGCTGTCGAGCGCGGTGACGACGGGTTGTACCGCATCGGGTTGCGGTTGTGGGAGCTCGGCTCGCTCGCGCCGCGCGGTCCGGGCCTGCGTGAGGTCGCTCTGCCGTACCTGGAGGACCTGTCCCGAAGCACCGGGGAGAACTCGCAGCTCGCCGTCAGGGTGGGCATGGAGCTCGTCTTCGTGGAGCGGCTCGCCGGCTCGGGTGCGGTGCCGGTGCTCACCCGCGTGGGCGGCCGGTTCGCCCTGACCGCAACCGGCGTCGGCCTGGTCCTGCTCGCGCACGCGCCGGTCGAGGTGCAGGAAGAGGTGCTCGGCGGCCCGTTCGAACGGTACACGAGCAAAACCGTCACCGATCCGACGCAGCTGCGCCGGATGCTGGCCGACGTCCGGTCGAAGGGCTTCTCGGTCAGCGACCGCCAGGTCACGATGGACGCCCTGTCGGTCGGCGCGCCGATCCGCGACGCGCGCGACGAGGTCGTCGCGGCGGTGTCGCTGGTCGTGCACCACGGCAGCGCCACGCCCCGCGCGCTGGCGTGGCTCGTGCGCACCAGCGCGCAGGCCATCTCGCGCGCCCTGCCCGGCTGAAGGCTTCCATTTTCCGGAAAGCCCACTACGGAACGAGCGGTGGTCTCGGTCAGCCTGTGACTCCCCCTGTCGGAGAGGAGCTGGTGATGACGAGAATCCCGCGCGACCAGTGGTACGTCGCCGCCTACGGCGCCGAGATCGGGCACGACCTGTTCAGCCGCACCATCTGCGGGGAACCGATCCTGTTCTGGCGCACCCGCGACGGAGCGGTGACCGCTATGCCGGACCGGTGCGTGCACCGGCGTTTCCCCCTGTCACAGGCCCCTTCCCGGCTCGTCGACGACCAGGTGGTGTGCGGCTACCACGGTTTCACCTACGACGCGAGCGGCAAGTGCGTCGCCGTGCCGGGGCAGAGCCGCATCCCGCGCACCGCGCGGCTGCTGCCCTACCCGGTCGTGGAGCAGGACTCGTTCGTGTGGGTCTTCATCGGCGATCGGGTCAAGGCGGACGCGTCGCGGATCCCCCGCGCGCCGTGGCTCGTCTCGCCGGACCACACGACCGTCGCCGGCATGGAACCGTTGCGGGCCAGGTACTCCCTGCTGGTCGACAACCTGCTGGACCTGTCCCACGAGACGTACCTGCACGGCGGGCACATCGGCACGCCGGAGGTCGCCGCCACCCCGATCACGACCACGGTCGACGAGGACGCCGGCGTGGTCTACGTCTCGCGGCACATCGACGACGCGGAATGTCCGCCGTTCTACGCGAAGTCGACCGGCCTGCGGGGCCGGATCGCGCGCTGGCAGGACATCGAGTACACGCCGCCGTGCCTCTACCAGTTGCACAGCCGCATCGCGCCGGTCGGATCCGTGCCAGGCCCGGACGGCGCCGACCCGGACGCGTTCCACGTCGAGGTGGTATACGCCATCACGCCGGAGACCGAACACTCCACGCACGACTTCTGGTGCGTGGCCAGGGATTTCGCGCTCGGCGACGAGGAGGTCTCGACGTTCCTGGCCGAGAGCAACCGCACGGTCGTGCTGCAGGACGTCGAGGCGCTGAACGTGCTCGAGCAGGTCATCGCGACCGAGCCGGCGGGCTACCAGGAACTGTCGATCAATATCGACACCGGCGGGCTCGCCGCGCGGCGGCTGCTCCAGCGACTGCTCACGACGTCATGACCGCGCCTTCGGGCGACCGCGTGGTCCGGGTGCACTGGGTGCCGGGCACTGATCGTCTCCGCGCGGTGTGCCACTGCTCGGCTGAGCGCGAATTCGACGATCCTGTCGAGATGTGGGAGTGGCTCCTCGATCATTCCGCGAGGCACGTGTCGTGAGACTCCTGCTCGACAGCAAGGAACCGATCGCCGACGGTGTGGTGCTCCTGACGCTGCGGCATCCCGACGGCCACCCGTTGCCGGCCTGGACGCCGGGCGCCCATGTCGATCTGGTCCTGGGTGATCTGGTCCGCCAGTACTCCCTGTGCGGCGACCCGCGCGACACCTCGATCATGCGGGTCGCTGTGCTGCGCGAGCCGTCGGGGCGGGGCGGCTCGCGGCACGTGCACGACGTTCTCGCCGCCGGCCACCGGGTCGAAGTTCAAGGCCCACGCAACCACTTCCCGCTCGTCGAGGCGAAGCGCTACCTGTTCGTCGCGGGCGGCATCGGCATCACGCCGATCCTGCCGATGGTCGCGGAGGTCGCGGCGGCGGGCCGGGACTGGCGGCTGCTCTACGGCGGCCGAACCCGGTCGTCCATGGCGTTCCGGGAGGAACTGGCACGGCGCCATCCCGGCAACGTCGAGATCCGGCCGCAGGACGAACACGGCCTGCTCGACCTGCCGGCGTTTCTCGCCGAGCCCGACGGCGACACCGCCGTCTACTGCTGCGGGCCCGACCCCCTGCTCGCCGCGGTCGAACAGCACCGCGGCGCCGGCGCGCTGCACCTCGAACGGTTCGCGCCGAGGACCGGGGCGCTCGACGGGCCGCGCCAGGAGTTCGACGTCGAGCTGGCGCGGACCGGTGCCGTCCTGCGGGTGCCGGCCGACCGGTCGATCCTCGATGTCGTCGAACGATCGGGCGTGTCAGTGCTGTCGTCGTGCCGGGAAGGAACGTGCGGCACGTGCGAGACGACGGTGCTGTCCGGCACGCCGGACCACCGCGACTCGGTGCTGACCGACGAGGAGCGGGCCGTGAACGACACGATGATGATCTGCGTGTCCCGCTCCTGCTCACCGCGCCTCGTGCTCGACGTCTAGGTGAAGCTTTCATGCAGCGGACGAGTAGATCGTCGAACTCCGCTGCTGTCCCGGTCAGCCGCAGCCGATCCGGCTGGTGCCGAGGGCCACGTCGTCGAACCAGAGTCCGTCGGACCCGCCGCCGCCATAGCTTTCCCAGCCCAGCTTCAGGTCGGTCAGCCTCGGCCGCCAGGTGCGCCCCAGCCACTGGTCGTCGATGTTCGGGGTGGGCACGCCGTCCTCGGTCAGACCGGGCACCGCGGACCCGTTCACCCAGGTGTGGATCTGGCCGTCGGTCCCGCTGACGGAGAACTCCACGCACGTCCAGGCGTTGACGGGCAGCGGCACACTCTGCGCGACGCCGGCGGGGCTCTGGTCGGGCAGCGTGGCGTCGTCGGACTGGCGGTTCCACATCAGGGCGCCGTTCTGACCGCCGAGCCGGAGGTCGGTGTTCCCGGCCGCGCCGTCGTTCATCGCCAGGAACGTCACGTGACCGGTGGGCAGCGCCGTGGTGTGCCTGATCCAGAACCGCACGTACCAGGTCGGGCTCGCGGCCGGCGGGTCTGCCGTGTCGTCGACGAACACGTGGTTGCAGTACCCGTCAACGCCGTTGACCTGCAGGGAATGCGTGCCGGCGTGGGCGGTCGCGGTGGCGATCGCCGCCGTGCCGGCGCCGGAGCAGTTGGGGGTCACCGTGCTCCACCGGCCCGATGGCGCCGGGCCGGTCTGGTCCTCGAAACCGTCACAGCGGATCGCGGTGGGGGAGGAGCAACCGGAGCCGACCGGCGTGGTCGTGGTGGTGGTCGTGGACGTCGGCGGGGTGCCGCCGTCGCAGCGCTGCCCGTTGACCGCGAAGTCGACCGGCGTGTCGTTGGCGCCGGAATTCGTTGCCTGGAAACCGAAACTCACGGAGCCTCCGGTGGGCACCGCGCCGTCGTAGGACTCGTTGGTCGCGGTGACCGCAGTTCCGGACTGGGTCACCTGCGCCGACCAGGCCGACGTCACGTGCTGGTCGCCGCCGAACGTCCAGGTCACCGTCCAGGCGGCGATGGCCGGGCCGTTGTTGGTCACCGTGATCGTGGAGGTGAATCCGCCGGCCCACTGGTTGACCTGGTCCGCGACCTGGCACGACGGCGTCGATGTGTCGCTGGTTGCCTGGGCGTTCGGCACGACGATCGCCGCGAGCACGAGACCGCCCAGCGCGGCGAGGACCGCGGCCAGACGCCGAGCGGATGCCCTGCGGCGTAACGCGTCCATGTCACTCCTCTGTCAGTGGTGCCAAGCAGCGTGACGCCCACGTGGTCCACCCTCAACAACTCGGTGGCCGCTGACCGGCTGAGCTGGGGATGCCCGAGGAAAGTTTCATCGGCCGGTGGTGGGGGAGAGTTCGACGGCGAGGCACTGCCCGATCATTCACGCCTCGGCCCGAAAGTCCCTTTCGGACTTCACGACGCCGTCCACTGTGGATGAAGGCTGGGCGACAAGGCCGATCTTCCCTTACGGCAAGTGCGGGAGCAGTGCCCGGACGTCCCCGTCACCGACGGTATGACCGGCCTGCGCCGGCTCGGGGCCTGGTGGCTGGCGTTCACGGCCGCGTTCCTCGTTGCCGGCATCTGGATGCTGGCGACGGTCGTCAGTGCGTGATCGGCCTGTGCGTGAGTGTGCCGATGTCCGTCGTCCACCTGGCGACCAGGCGGCTCGGTGGGTCCGCCTGACCGGTTCAGAGCTGCCCGGACCGGTGTTCGCCGGTGCCGCCCGGCCGCACCTGATACAAGTGGTGCGGGACTTCGGGGAGGCCGGCCTTGAGCAAGATCGAGACGAATCCGGATCACTTACGGCGCTCGGGCGGCAAGCTGTCCGAGTTCGGCGAGAAGATCGCGCAGGGTGGTCAGAAGCTGGAGACGGCCGGGCAGGACCTGGTGCAGCACGCCAGCGGCGACCGGTCCGGCGTCGGCGCGGTGGTGGCCAAGGCGATGGGCCGCGGCGTGGAGGTCACCGGCAAGGTGTTCAAGGAGGGTGGCCGGGTCGCCGGCAAGGCGGGGGAGAACCTCGGCAAGACCGGTGACCTGCACGAAGACGCCGACCTCAAGGGCCGCGACGGCCTGCTCAAGCACCATCCCGAGGACAGGACGAAGAAGCTCCCCGGCTCCGGTGGCGAGCGGACGCCGAAGTCGGTGGGCGCCGGTGGCAAGGGCGGCAAGGGCAAGGAGCCGCCGAAGGTCGACGCGAGCGGCCACCAGGGCTCGCCGCCGAAGGGCGTGCCGCCGAACGGCAAGAACCGCCCGCCCAAGCCGACGGACAGCTCGCTGCCCGGCGCCAAGAAGAAGTGCCTGACCGACCCGGTGGACGCGGCGACCGGCACGGTGATCATCCGGCAACGCGACGTGACCCTGCCGGAGCCGCTCGCGCTGGTGTTCGAGCGCACGTATCTGTCGTCCTACACCGCGGGCGGCTGGTTCGGCCCGTCCTGGCCGTCCACCGTGGACCAACGGGTGGAGGTGGACCGGGATGGCGTCTGCTACTTCGCGCCGGACGGCATGATCCTCTGCTACCCGCATCCCGCGCCCGGCGCGGACGTGGTGCCGATCTCCGGCCCGCGCTGGCCGCTGGCCACCGACACCGGCGAGGGCGACTACCGGATCACCGTGCCGGAGACCGGCCGCCAGCTGCACTTCGCCGGCCCGACAGACGCCGGCGTGGTGCGGATCAGCGCCGTCAGCGACAACGACGGCAACCGCGTCGACTTCGACTACGCCGACGGTGCGCCGGTCGGCATCCGGCACTCGGCCGGGTACCGGATCGGCTTGCTCGCCACGGAGAACCGTGTCACCGAGTTGCACGTGCTCGGCGACGACATGGACGTGCTGGTGCTGCGCTACGGCTACGACGACCGCGGCCGGCTCACCACACTGACCAACTCGTCCGGCCGGTCGACGCGTTTCGCCTATGCCGCCGACGGGAGGCTCAGCGGCTGGGACGACCGCAACGGCACCTGGTATCGATACGTCTACGACGAGAACGGCCGCTGCGCGCGGACCGTCGGCTCGGGCGGCTTCCTCGACTCCCGTTTCGCTTACGGCGACCGCAGCACCACCTTCACCGATTCGCTGGGGCACAGCACCACCTACGAGTTCACCGAGTCCGGCCAGGTCGCCCGCGAGACGGACCAGTTCGGCAAGATCACCGTGTCCGAATGGGACCGGCACCACCGCCTGCTGTCGCGCACCGACCCGCTCGGCCGCACCACCCGCTTCGAGTACGAGACCGACGACGACCCGACCGCGGTGATCCGCCCGGACGGCAGCCGGGTGACCCTGCACCGCGAGGCCGATGGCGGGCTGACCATTGAGGTCGACGGCTGGCGGCGCACCTACGACGCCAGCACCGGGCCGGATCCGTTGACCGATCCGATCGGTGTCGGCGGCATCCAGGACCTTGGGTCCGGTGGCGAAGCGTCGCCGACCGTCGCGCGCACGCCAGATCGGTCCACTTTGGACCTGTTCGGCCGACCGAGGTTCACCAACGACGCGTTCGGCCGGCAGACCCGGTTCGGCTGGACGGTCGATGGCCAGCCGGCCTGGCGGGCCGGACCCGCCGGCAACGAGCGCTGGTCGTACGACGGCGAAGGCAACGAGCTGGAGCACGTCGGCGTGCTCGGACGGGTCACCAGGCGCGAGTACGGGCCGTTCGACCAGCTCACCGCCGTGGTGGACGAGACCGGCGCCCGCACGACGTTCAAGTACGACCACGAGTTGCGACTCACCGAGGTCACCGGCCCGCACGGCCGGACCTGGCGTTACCACCACGACGCCGCCGGCCGGCTGGTGCACGAGACCGACTTCGACGGCCGCCGCTTCCACTACGCCTACGACGCCGCCGGGCAGCTGATCCGCTCGGTCAACGGCGCCAACGAGGTCGTCGAGTACGGCTACGACGCCCTCGGGGCCGTCACCGAGCGGCGCACCCCGACCGAGACCACCCGCTACCGCTACGACCCGGTCGGCCGGCTCGTCGAGGCCGCCAATGACGACGCCGTCGTCCGGGTGGAGCGCGATGACCACGGCCGGGTCGTCGCGCACACCGTCAACGACCACACGGTTTCCTTCGCCTACGACCCGCAGGACCGCTGGATCCGCCGGGAAACCCCGGCCGGCGTGGCCAGCCAGTGGTCCTTCGACGCCGACGGCAACCCGACGGCGCTCGCCGTCGGCCAGCACGCGCTGCGGTTCGAGCACGACGAGGCCGGCCACGAGACCACCCGGATCGTCGACGACACCGTCACGGTCCGGCAGTCCTACGACGCCGACCGGCGGCTGACCGGCCAGGCCGTCGAGGTCGCCGACCGGCAGGTGCACCACCAGTCCTACGACTATCGCGCCGACGGCAAGCTGGTCGGAACCCGCGACGCCGTCGGCGGATCCGTGCGATACGACCTGGACGCCGGCGGCCGCGTCACCGAGGTCACCGCGCCGGACCGCATCGAGCGCTACCGCTACGACATCGCCGGCAACCTCGTCGCCACCGGCGACAACACCCTGCGGTACGACGGAAACACGCTGGTCAGCGCCGGTGACGAGCAGTTCGAGCACGACGCCCAGGGCCGGCTGGTGACTCGCCGCCGCGGCGCCGACAGCTGGCGCTACAGCTGGGACGCGCTGGACCGGATGACCGGCGTGACCACCCCCGACGGCACCCGGTGGGCATACCGGTACGACCCGCTCGGGCGGCGGATCGCCAAGGAGCGGGTCGGTTCCGACGAGCGGGTGGAATTCGTCTGGGACGGCACGGTGCTGGTCGAGCAGATCCGGATCGACGGGGCCGGCCGGCGGGTGACGACCTGGCACCACCATCCCGACGACGACCGGCCGTTGGTCCAACAGGAGGAGGACCGGTCCTACACGATCGTCGCCGATCAGCTGGGATCGCCGACCCGGCTCTTCGACGAGCGGGGCGATGTGGCCTGGCAGGCGACGACCACACTCTGGGGCGCCGGCCCGGCCGGCCCCACCCCGCTGCGCTTCCCCGGCCAGTACCGCGACGACGAGACCGGTCTGCACTACAACGTCTTCCGGTACTACGACCCGACCACCGGCCGCTACCTCAGCCAGGACCCGCTCGGCCTGGAACCGGCCCCCAACCCGGCCGCGTACGTCGCAAACCCCTTGGCGGCAAAGGATCCGCTGGGTTTGACCCCCGACGAGGGCTGCGGCTCCGGCGACGAGGCCCAGACCGGCAGGAGGCGCCCGCGGGCCGCCGACGACGCGGGCAACGCCGCCGCCACCGGTTCCACCAGGACACCCAGGACCTACAAGGCCGGCGACACCGTCAACCCCGACCTCCAGCACGAGGCCGTCGACAAGCACAAGGAGACCCTCGCCGACCTCGAGGCCACGTCCAAGCAGAAGAAGAACACCTCCGAGGCCATGGGTGAGGCCGGGGCGGTGGACTACCTGAAGAAGACCACCGGCAACGACAACATCGGCATGACCACCGCCAGCCGGGCCAACCCGCTCGACCCGGAGAAGTACAAGATGGAGGCCGGCAAACCGTGGCCGGACGCGGTGGCCTTCAACGGCGCCAACGTCTCCGACGTCGTGCACTGGGACGGTCGGAACCTGCACGTGGTGGAGGCCAAGGGCGGCACCTCCGAGCTGACCGGCGGCGACGTCGACGGCCGGGTGCAGAAGTACGACCACACCACCGGTGAGCTGCGGCCGCACGCGGACCGGGTGGCCAATCCCATGCGCATGGACCAGGGCAGCCAGCGCTACCTGACCGACGTCGCGCACTCCATGACCCACTCCAAGATCCCCGACGGCCGCAACCACATCGGCCAGACGATCCTCGACGCCCAGACCAACGGCACCGTGAAGTACACGCCGGTGGGCACCGCGCTCAATCCGCAGGACCACGCTGTGGTCAAGGTCAAGCACGGCTACGGTGAACAGCACTGACCCGACGCACTGGACGGATCCGATGAGCTACACGTTGGCGTTCTACACGGCCCCGCTCGACGAGCTGACCGCGCGGCTTGAGGAGCAGGGCGACAAGGGCGACACCGAGGTCGTCGCCAAGCGCGCGGTCGAATACCTCCGCGAGCTCGGCGCGCCCGTGGACGCCGTGGACCACAGCTCCGCGGGCGGCGAGTGGTTCCGCGACCACTTCGTCGATGAGGTGCTCGGCGGCCTGATCGGCCGGGACGCGGCCGCCCACCTGGTGGAGCGGCCGCTGGCCGGCACGCAGTGGTCGGGCTACCCGTCGATGGGCTGGCTGACCCGGGACGAGGTGGCCGCCGCCGTCGCCGCGCTGGACGAGGCCGGCGACGAGCCGCTGGCCGACGCGGACGACCCGGAATCGGAGGAGATGCTGGAGCTGGTGAACGACATCCTGCACATGGCCGCGGAAACCGGCCAGGACGTCGTCACCGTGTACTCGTGACGCGTTCGACGACGCGCAGCACCTGACCGGGGCCGTCCTCCTCGGCGAGTGTCGCCGCCACCGCCCTGGCCTTGGACCGGAGGGCGGCGTCGATGCCTCCATCACGGGATTGCCTTGCGAGGGCGCATGCTTGTGCCGCCGCGGTGTCCGCCTTCTGGCGGTGAGGGCACGTCGAGCTCGTTCGCCCGGCCGGCGAACACCTCTTCCGCTCGGCTCAGCGCGGTGCGCAGAGCCTGGAAGTCGGTACCGACCAGACTTGGTTTGAGCACTGACCGGACCAGCTGGATCAGTCCGGCAAGGGCGACGGCGTCATCCGATCGAATCGCGGAGAGTAAGGCGTTGCTCAATGCGGCCAATTGATGTTGATGCTTGGACCAGTACGTCGTCGCGGCGTCAGCCGTCAGCACTGATGCTGCGTGCACCGCGTGGATCCAGTGCTCTTCGTCGCGTTTGCTTCTTGCAGCGGCACGGCGATGATGTCTTGAGGCGACAGCACCCAGGATTTCCTTCGCGAGCGCCCTCGACGTCGATCGTTGTTTGATCGACGTCAGTGCGTGGAGTACCAGCTCGCAGTCCGGGTCGCGCGTCGCGGCCCGTACGAGAAGTCGGGCGAGTTCATCTTTGATGTCCACGTCGTAGGCGAGGTCGAGCAACCAGCCTACGATATGTGGATCCCGGGTGAATCCCTCCACCACGTACGGTAGGACGTCCTTGATTGATCGCAGCCCGAAGGGGGAAAGGGATTCGAGCGTCCCCTCCCGGTTGACCCTGAGCATCACGCGGACAGCGGTACCTGCCACAGAGAGGTCATCTTCCCTTGCCTTGTCGTTGAGGATGTCCCACAGGTCCTCCGTCCGTGCCCAGCCGTCAACCAGCGCATCCGCAACAGCTGCGCGTAGCGCCGCCCGCTGCGAACTCCACTCGTCCGTGGTGGGGTGGCGGGTGAGTTCCAGCACGAGCTCGCAGGCCACAGCGTCCCCTGCCCAGTGTGTGGCCAGGTGCGTGGCCAGCCAAGCGAGGTGCGAGGTGGACGTGTCGCGACCGGTCCGGGAGCGCAGCGTCTCCAGGACTATCCGCCTGCGCGGCCATCCGCGGTGCAAGGCCACGAGCACGAACTCACGAACCTTGGTGCTGCGGTCCTGGTGCAGCACGTGCAGGAAAGCGCGAAAGACGTCCTCGTCTCCGGCCCAGTCTCGTTCGAAAACGGAGATTGCCGCCTGGCGGATGGCCGCGTCGCGGTGCTCGAGCCCGGCGATCGCGGTCCTGCGCCGCTCGTTACGAGAGCCGAACGCGACATTGAGCTGCCAGCCTACGACCCGTTCGGTCGGTGACCTGGAGTCGGTCAGCATCTCGATCTGTGCGTGAACCTCGTCCGAAACGGGTGTGAACACGACCAAGCGGCTGAACGCGGCGATCAGACGGTCCACATCGCCGGCGATGCCGCGGTGACTCGGTTCGGCGTGCCGGATCGCCGCCACGACACGGCTCAGGAGTTGAGACGCCCAACGCCGGTCCTCGGGGCGGATCTGTCCGGTCTCGGCCAGACACCACCCAGCGAACACCAGGCCGTTGGGCAGTCGTTCCAGTGCGTCGACGATCTCACGGATCGGGGAGCCCTGGCCGGCGAGCATTCCCGACAGCAGCAGCAACGGCTCCCGCCAGCGATCGTCGTGCGCGTACCTGCCGTACACCTCGTCGGTCAGCCACCGGTAGTCGGCCTTGCGACGGTTGAACTCCGCCAGGACCTGGCTCGCGGCGAAGTACTCCATGAACGTCCGATGGACGAATCCGAAGACGCCGTCACCGGTCTCGGCCAGAACGTAGGTGCGTTCGCGCAGGTGGTTCACGATCTCGGTCGCCAGAGCGCGTCCTTCGCCGGAGGACCGGTCGTACTGCGACACCAGGTATGCCGCGACCGTGTCGCGCAAGGGCTTGTACTGAATGGCGTTCAGCTCCCGGACGCCATCAGTGGCGTCGACCGTCAGCATGAGCACCGCGACCCGGTGCAGGATCTCGGCCTTCTGGTCAGCGCCTACGACGAAGTCGAGCCGGAGCAACTCCTTGGTGTCGATCTTCTTCCGTTTGACGTCCCAGTCCTCCAACAGCACGCCGATGCAGCGGGCGTAGAGCTGCCAGCGTCGTTCCGGCAGGTCGTAGTGCTTGTAGATGACCGCCATCATCGTCAGCAGCAACGGGTTGCCGGCCAGTTCGAGCAGGCGCGGATTGTCGGTGATGCGCCTGATCAGGCCGTTGGCATCCCGGTCCTCGCCCTGGACGGTGTAGTGCTCGTACCAGCGGGGGACGAACTCGCGCACCTCGCGAAGCCCGAAATCCAGCAGTGTGTGGTGTTCGAAGCCGGCGAGGCCCAGTTCCGTCTCGTCGTAGCCGACGATCCGGGACGACACCACGACGCTCGCCCGTGGGAACCTCCGCACGAAGGCGCGGAACTGGTCGACCACCCGACCACGCTTGGATCTCTCGAAGATCTCGTCCAGACCGTCGAACAGCACCACGGCCTCGCCGTCCAGGAGCAGGTCCACCACGGTGTCCTCGTCCAACCGCACGCCGAGTGTCGCCATCGTCGTGTCGATGAGGTAGGCGACGAAATCCGCACTGCCGCTGAGCACGTACTGACGGAGCTCGACGAGCAGCGGGACCTGGTGTCCGGTCAAGAAGACGGGCACGCGGTCCTCTGAGGCGGCCGGATCGCAGAGGGCAAGCATGGTGACGTGGAACAAGGTGCTCTTCCCGCTACCCGGTCCGCCCAGCACGACTTGACGTGCGGCGCGCCCGATGACGTGCAGCGCATCGGAGGACTCCACGAGGTCCTGTGGCAGGTCGTAGTCGGGACGGCCCAGCGCCACCTGTTGCGGCACGAACACGTCGGTCAGCGGAATCCTCGCCAACCGCTTCTCGTGCGCGCCGGCGATCACGGACAGCCGCACCCACCGGTAGTGCTCCACGATCGCCTGCCTGTACACGCCCCAGTCCACGGACGGAGCGGACAGTTCGCCCCACTGATGCAGCGCCTCGCTCACCCGCCGGGCCAAGTCGTCCGTGCTGGTGAACACCCCACCCACGTGCGCGTCGAGCAACTCGTCGCGGAACCTGACGACATCGGGGCTGTGCTCCATCAGCTTGGGCGGCCATGGGTGCTCCTCGGAGAGCACGAACGCGAGAACCGGCACGTCCGCCTCGACAGCCGCCCGGTATTCCAGTTCGGTTATCGACGCGCCGTGCCCATCGGGGACGAACCCGTACCGCCACGCCATGACCACCACGTAGAGATCAGCTGAACGCACATCGGCCAAACACTTGTCCACGGGCCGCTTGTCTTCCGCCACGTAGTACTCCATGGCGACGTCTTCGTGTCCCATCCGCCGTATGGAGGTGCGTACCGCCTCGCGGTGCTCCTCCAGGTCGATGAAGGTCGACGAGACGTACACGCGAGCCATGAACCATGGTGACACGCGGCAGCGGGCGGTTGTCCCGCATTTGCGGTGGTCTGGCTCCTGGAACACCAAGCGACACACCGCGACGACCGCATTGGTGGATTGACATCGCCTCGAAATGATCAATCATGGCGGGCATGGCCGACGGAGGCAGAGGGGGAGGTCCGGTGGCCGCCAGCCCGACCACATACGACGCCTTCATGTCGTACAGCCACGCATTGGACGGTGTCCTCGCACCGACCTTTCAGCGCGAGTTGGAGCGGTTCGCCAAACCGTGGTACCAAACTCGCTCCTTACGGGTGTTCCGGGACAACGCCAGCCTGACGGCGAACCCCGGGCTGTGGACATCGATCGAACAGGCGCTGGCCCGGTCGGACTGGTTCCTGTTGATGGCGTCCCCGGACGCGGCGGGATCCCCGTGGGTGGACCGTGAAGTGCAGTGGTGGCTGACCAATCGCTCGCCGCAGAGCCTGCTGATCGTCCTCACCGGCGGCGAACTGGCCTGGGACGAACAGGGATCGGATGTCGACTGGTCTGTCACGAACTCGCTGCCGCCGGCACTGCGGGGCACGCTGTCCGAGGAGCCACGGTGGGTGGACCTGCGGTGGCTGCGGGACACCACCAACGTCGACCGGAACAACCCGAGACTGCGGGACTGCGTGGCGGACGTCGCCGCGGCAATCCGGCACACCCCCAAGGACCTCCTGGTCGGCGAGCACATCCGACAACATCGCCGCACGATGCGGCTGGCCCGGGGTGGCGTGACCACCCTGGCCATCCTCCTGGTGATCGCCGTTGTGGCGGCCCTGATCGCGGTCAGCCAGCGGAACAACGCGCAGAACCAGGCGCGGGTGGCGACAGCACGGCAACTGGCCGCACTGGCGGTGTCAGACCTCAGCAACCACTTTGATCTCGCGCAGTTGTACGCGGTGGCCGCCTACCGCATGGATGACGACGCACAGACCCGTTCCGCGCTGT
The DNA here is from genome assembly GCF_018263855.1 of Kutzneria sp. CA-103260. GTDB lineage: Bacteria > Actinomycetota > Actinomycetes > Mycobacteriales > Pseudonocardiaceae > Kutzneria. The sequence goes on from NZ_CP073318.1 coordinate 2,305,366, forward strand.
TCCAGGCTGTCACGGCGAGCCCGCATCTGGTGCGGATGCTGCCGATCGGCGCGCAGATGGGAGTAGTGGCAGGGGCAAGCACAGCGCGCGTGGTGGTGGCGGGGACAAATGACGGCCGGTTGCTCCGCTGGGATCTGGACCATGACGCCATCAGCCAAGTGCGCGTGGGCACCGCAAAGATCACTGGAATCGCCGTCGACGGCACCGGCCGGCGGATCGTCGCGTCTGACGCCAGCAAGATCTTCATCTGGAACGGCGACAACGGCGCGCAACCGGTCGTGCTGCCGATTCCCCAGGTTCTGCCGTCGGATTCGCTGCCGCAGCAGCACAAGCTTCTGGCCATCTCGCCATCGGGGAACACGATCGCGGCCATCCAGCAGAGCGCGTCCGGCGATGGGAAGTTGCTCGTCCTCGACGGCGCCACCGGTCACGTTCTCCGCAGCACCGCGGCAGACCCCGCATGGTTCGCGATCGGCCTGCCGGACGACACCACCCTGAACACTGCGAATGGCGCCGGCTCCTGGAGCCACCTGTCGGTGGCCTCGCTGACGGTCACTGACAGCGGCGCGCAACTGGGAACACCAAGCGATGCCTACTACTGCTGTGGCTTTTCAGCCGATGCCGGCTATTCGGTGTGGGCAAAGTACGACACCGTGAACGTGATCGCCGACCAGACCAGCCCTCCGGCTGGCTCCAGCAATAGCCCGAACCCAACCGCGGCGGTGCCGTTGGCGTATCCGGACCGGTTCGCTGTGAGCACCGACGGGAAGGAGGTGGCTGTTTCCGGTGGTGGCGCGCTCTACGTCGCTTCCACGAGCGGGGACAGCGAGAACCCGGCGCAGCAGCTGTCCGGAACCGGCAACGTCGACGCGATCACGTTTGTCGGCGGAAGTCACCAGCTCGTCTCAGCGAGCGGCTCGACGCTGATGTTCTGGGATCTCGATCAGACATCCCGTGTCACCACCGGCCCGGCCGTGGACGCGACGGACACGTCCAACGCCGGCGACCAGCCGTTGATCAGCGTCTCGCCGGACGGCACGCACATCGCGCTGTCCGGTGACTACACCGACAGCCCGCTGACGAGCAGCAAGGGAAACTTCGTCGTCGAGAACGTCGGCGCATCCCCACCCGCGGTGATGGTCACCGCCCCGTTCACCGACGCGGTTCCGGTGTGGAGTCCGGACGGCAGCCGACTGCTGCTGATCGGCTCCGCGAGCGATGCCGGCTACAGCGCTGTCCAGTGGTCCGCTGGGCAGTTCCAGGGTGCATGGCACACGCCGAACGCCAACACACCCGTCGCCGCTCGAGTGTCCCCGGATGGCCAGCGCGTAGTGGTGGTCAGCGACCATGGCGACATCCAGGTCCGGCGAATGTCCGACGGTGCGGTGCTGACCAGTGTCGGTGGTGGCCAACAGCAGATCGGCGCCAACAGCTTCGGCACGCGCAACTACGCCGCCATCAGCGCCGACCTGACCACCGTCTACCTGGTCGGCTCGGACAGCGTCGTCCATGTCGTGGACACCGCGACCGGCCAGCAACACGCGCTGCCCGGTTCCGCCGCGCTGTCGGTCGCGGCGGCTGACGACCGTCTGCTGGTCACCCGTTCCGACAACAGCCTGGAAGTGTGGAACACCGCCGGAACTCAGCTCGTACGCACGATCCCGGCGGACGCCGGCTACACCCCGGTGATCACGGCGATACCCGGCGGCCGGCTTGTCGCCCGTCTGAACGACCTGGGCACCGTGGAGCTGTGGAACAGCGACACGGGCGCGGCGCTGGGCTCCTTCCCACTGCCCTTTCCCATCCGCTCAACCGGACAACCCGCCTGGGACTCCACGGCGGTCGCGGCCAGCCAGGACGGGCGGGAGCTGGTCAGCGCATCGGCGGACGGCGCGATTGTCCGCTGGCAACTCGACCCTGGTGCTTGGGTCCGGCTGGCCTGCGCCACCGCGGGCCGGGACCTCACCGTGGACGAGTGGCGCGGACAAGTGAACGACTCACCGCCGGATGATCTCGCCTGTCGGCAATGATTCTGCGGCCGTGTCACCGTTGACAGCGCAGATCGGCCGGGGCGTCGGCCCCCGTCACATCACGCCATTCCTCGGGTTGGAGATCCCGCCCGGCGAACTGGCACGCCCGCGTGAGCCATGACTGTTCGCTGGCTGCCCATCGAGCGACGGAGCCCCCGGGGTTCGCGGTGAGCAGCTCGCCGGTCGCGCCTACCCCGGTGACGGCGGTGGCATACCAGGGCGCGGTGGCGAACGTGACCTTCACCTGGGCCAACTGCAGCACACCGAGCGTTGTCCCGTCGTCGATGTTGATGACTGCGACGGTGCCGTCGTTGCGTACCCGGCCGACATACGGCGAGCCTGGGACCCAACTCATCGGGCTGGCGAAGTCGACGCCGCCCGGGATTGTGCGGATCAAGTTGCCCGAGGGATCCCGGACGTCCAGGGAACCGTCGGCGTGCGAGACAAGGAGCCGGTCGCCGGCGAAATCGACCGTCTTGGAAATGCCGGGGACAGTCGTGGTCCGCTTCTCCTGGCTGTCCACCACGGTCAGTTGCCCGCCGCCGTTGTCCTTTCCCGCGATCCACGCCGCATACCGACCGTCGTCGCTGATCGCAGCCAGGCCGACCTCGACATTGCCGGAGCTTTTTGTCAGGAGTTGGTCCTGGCTGGCATGACTGTAGATGTACTCGCCGTCGCTCAGTCGGCGCACCGACATCCCGCCGTATGCGCTGACACACACGAGATTCTGGCCGTCGGACGTGATTCTCGCGGCGAGGTTGGCCACGCCCTGGCCACTGAGCAACTTCTCGGTGCCGGTACCCCGGACCGCGTACAGCCCGCAGCCGACCTTCCCGATCAATGCCGGCGTGCCGTCGGCCAGGAAGGCGGGAAAGACGTCCCGCTGCGGGCTTGTCACAGTGACACCGGCGTCAGGCCCGCCCCGAAGATTGTGCAGCAGCACATCTCCGCCGTCACCGACGAGCAGCGCCCGCGTGCCGTCGGGTGACACCGCCATGCGGATGGGGCCGCTAGCGGCGGAGGTGTCGGGGACATTCAGGTTGCTGGTGTCCAGCCGCAGCCGAGGCCGCTGATCTGGATCCCAGACCGACACGGTGGCGCCCTTGGACGTGATCAGCCGCTTCGAGTCGCCGACGAAGGCGACGTGCTCGGCGCCTCCGGCGCCGACCAGTTCCCTGTTGCCGCGGTTGTCGTTCATTCCGGCGACCTCGGACAACCAGAGGTGACCACCGCCGCCCTGGGCGATCTCCTTGCCGTCACGGCGGATTGCCAGGACGTTGGGCGTGTAGGCGCCCGCGACCGCGGAGATTCCGGGTTCGGTCTGGTCGGTGGCTGTGCCGAAGACCATCGCCCAGCCGGCCAGGAAGCCGGTGAAGGAACCGTCGTCCGAAGTGGCGGAGATGCCCATGCTGGTGGGGGCCATCTGCTCCTCTTGCCGGACCGTGACCGCGAGGTCCGCAAGCCGCAGGCGCAGCCATTTCCCCGCGCCGCTGGTCACCGCGATGGTCTGTTCGTCGGGGAAGCCGACTCCGTCCCAGTACGGGTCCGAAAGCTCGGTGCTTCCACGTCGTGACCCGGTCGGGGCAGTGAAGGTGGCCAGGCGGTGGGGCTGAGCCGTGGGCGAGTTCAGAACTACGACGGTCGTGCCCTTCGGGGAGACCGCGACGTGTGCCGGTTGGTCCTGGTCGAGGAGGACCGGCGCCGAACCCACCCGCCAGAGCGCCGCCCGTTGCCCATCGGTAGCGGCGGCCACGGCGCCGTCCGCACTGACCGCGACATCCGTCACCGGGACGGTGCCGAGCCGCCCTTCCGAAGTGGTTCCCTTCGCCGGGTCCCAGCGGATCAGTCGGCCGTCGGCGGTACCGGCGAGCGCGATTCCGCCGGTCGACGCCGTGAGTGCGGTGACGGGCGCGGGGAACGTGTGCTGGCGGACCAGGTCGGGGTTGTCGTTGACGGTCTGGAACAGCGCCGCCACGGTTTGCGAGTCGCGCTCCATGCGGTAGCCCTCGGCGGCCAGTAGCCGGGCCAGGGCCGCGTCTGTCGGGGAGTCCTTGACGGCCGTGGCCGCGAGCAACCGGGCAGTGGCGACCTGAGCCTGCGCGGTGGCGCGCTGGCCCTGCTGGACGGCGACCACCCCGGCCACCGAGGCGACTAGGAAGAGCACCACGAACACAGCCAGTGCGGTCCGGATCCGCCGCCGGTCGCGCCGCTTCCAGCGAAGATGTTCCCCGATCAGTTCGTCCTTCTCGACCCCACGCAGTGGCGCGGCGAACTCCGCGAGCGCTTCCTGCACCCGGGGATCGTCATCGTCGGGCTTGGCCAGTTCCCGCAGTCCACGCAGATCGATCCACCGCGGCTCGCTGCGCAGGCAGCCGCGCAGTGCCGGGTGGACAGCGGTGCTGCGGGCGGCGAAGTCACCGGCTGTGGCGTCCCAGTCCAGGTCACCGGCGGTGAGACCGATCAGAATGCGCTCGGGCGAGCGGTGCCGCAGCCACCACTCGATTTCCCGGCCCACCCAGGGCGAATCTGCCGCCCGTGGCGAGGCCAGCAGCACCAGCCATTCCGAAGTGGACAGAGCTGCCTCGATGCTGTGCCACAGGTCAGGGTTGGCGGCGAGGTTCGCGTCGTCACGGAACACCCGAAGTGCACGCGCGCTGCGCCCCTTGCGGGCAAACGCTTCCAGCCGGCGCTGAAAACCGGGCGCGAAATCGCCGTCGCTGCCATGGCTGTAGGAGATGAACGCGTTGTACTGCGCCACCTGCTCTGGTTGGCTCACCGGTGCCCCCTCGACCCTGATCCGCAACGAGCCGTGGCCACCCTAACGGCTTTCCTGTGCGGTGTGCCGGCAAACGGCTGACCTCACCGCCGTTGTCCAGCGGACCTGGCCCGCCGTCTCCTACATTGCGGGCCATGGTTGCCGAACAGGCCCGACCGACCGAGCCGCGGCCGGCCACCGAGGTCCGGCAGTCCGCGGCGCGGGGCCGGGTGCTGCGGCTGGTCGGCTGGCCGACGGCGGTGCTCGGCCTGTTGATCCTGCTGGCCGACCAGTCCCGCGCCGGACAGGACCACCTGCCGTGGTTCGATCAGACCGCCGCGTCGCCGGCAAGGGCGTTGGTCTACGGCGCGTTGGGCTGGATCCTGCTGGGGTTCGGGCGGACCGCCGCACGCGCCGGGCGCCGTCACCTGGCGAGGGTGCTGACCGGGCTCGACGACCTGCCCGAGGACCAGCGCATCGTGCTGTTCCTGCGCTCCTTCTCCGACGACGAGGGGTTCGCCCATCAGCAGAGCGGCCCGCAGGCCATCGACTACGGCGGCAGCACACGGACCGAGGAGGAGCAGATCGCCGGCGCGCTCGCCCCGTTCGGCCGGATGGTGGCGCTCGGACGGCCGGGTGAGACGCTGCCCCAGGCTGGCGCGGAGCGCCACTTCGCCTCGGACGAGGACTGGCAGAAGCAGGTGCTGGCCGCGCTCAAGCGAGCGAACCTCGTCGTGCTGGCGGCCGGTCCAGGCCCGAACCTGCTCTGGGAGGTCAAGCAGATCGTCGCCCGCGACCGGCCGACCGAGGTGATCCTGCTGGTCAGCAGGGACAGCAGGCAGTACCGGGACTTCCGGGAGTCGGTGGGCTCCGAGTTCCGGGGTGGCCTGCCGGACTACACACCGACCGGTGCGACACACGCGATCGGGGCCAACACCTACACCAAGGCGGTGATCTGGTTCCAGCCGGACTGGACGCCCCACCTGTGTCATCTGGACGGCGGCGAGGTGCCGGCCAGCCCACGCAACTGGGTCGGCAGCACGCTGTCCCATGCGCTGGCGCCCGTATATGCCAGCGCGGGCGTCGCCCAGCCGGGCCGCCTCGTCGCGTGGACACTCAAGGTGCTCCGCGGTTGCCGAACCAGGATCACCGCGCAGGCCAACGGTATTCGGCGCCGGTTCACGGTATGGCGCTGGCGGCAGCGCACAATGCCGGCATCGTCGGCGGACACCAGTTGGCGTGCGCGGCGCGCTCGCACCGGTGGCGTGGAGTTCCTGCTCTGGGTCAGCGACGGCCGCAAGCGCCACACTGTCGAGTACCGGTCGTATCGTGGTGATCGCGCCGCGGTCCTGGTGAAGCGGCGGGTCGTCGGCCGTGGCCCGCGATGCCTGGACCGGCAGTTCCGGCTGGGCCGGCGAGGGCCGGTCGCCCGGCTGCTGGTCGACGCGAACGACTATCGGTTGTGGGTCGGTGGCCGACAGGTCTTCTCGGCGCGGGACGGCGCGCCGAGCTCGGACGCGTTCCTGGAACGCCGGGCGATGGCCATTCGCGACAGACTGCTGGCGGCGCCCCCGTCTTTTCCCGGTCCGTTCCGGGTGAAGCTGCGGATCGCGCCCAGGGTGTCCCATCGGGACGCGTGGGTGGTGACCGACGGGGCGGACGGGTGGGTGGCGGTCGATCCGGTGATCGCGCTGCTGCGCAGCCGGTCGGACTTCGGCGTCGCCGGCGTGTGGCTCACCGACCGGGCCGTCCACATCGGACACGACGGCGGCCAGATATTCATCTCCTATTTGGAACTCGCCGCCGGCACCGTGACCGCGGACCACCTCACCCTGCACGTCGGGCCGCGGGCGGTGCGCCTGCCCGGCCACGCCGAACACATCGCGAGGTTGCTGGCGTTGGTCAGGGAGGTGGTCGTGGCCCACGACGCCGTCTTCGGCGCGCCGCCGGCCGTCCAGCCGGACGAGCCGCGACCGGAGCGCGGGTCGCCGATGGATGTCACGTGGGCGCAGCTGGCCATGTCCCTGTCCGGCTTCGGCGCGTTCATCGGGGCCAGCTCACTCATCGCCAATCCGGACGACCTGGTGCTCGACGGGTGGCCGTGGCTGCTGGCGGCCCCGGTGCGGATGGTCATCGGCGCCGGTGCCGGCGTGGTCATGATGGTGGGGATGGTGGTGGCCTTTGTCCTTGTTTTCTCTGTGTGTCGGTGGTTCGGTCGCGCCGCGACGGCGATCGTTTCGCTACGCCGCAGGGTGCGCAGACGTCAGCCAAGGAGCGCCAGGAGGGTGGCGACGCCGCCGAAGAACAGGATGGAGATCACCGCGGCCCAGACACGGGGGCGCGGGTAGGCGGGCGCCGGGACGTCGTCCGGCACCGCGACGATCGCGGCGTCCTCCGGCAGGCTCGCCCGGAACGCGGTCGCCACGTCCTCGACCGGCGTGTCGACATCGCCCAGCGGCCAGGAGACACCCATGTCCCGGTACCTGGCCTGGCCGAACCCGTAGCGATAGTGGGCATATCCCTTGAACGGGACCGATTCCCACACCTTGGCCGCGGTCTCCGGCGACATGTGTAGCGTGACCCGGGTGCGGCCCTGCGGCAACCGCCCGATCACCACCCGCTCGACCGCGACGTCCCGCCACAGCACGGCGGCAATGCCGGACCAGGGGGCCCGTACCCGTGCGGCCAGGCCCGGACCTCGGTGCAGTACGAGCCCCTCGTCGGTCAGTGCCGCGCGTCCCCACCACGGCACGTGGATCTCGCCGAGGGTCATCCCGAACAGCATGATCCCCATCAGCGCCCACTCCCAGCTCCGTGACACCGCAAGGGCACAGGCGTCCCAGCCGAACACGCCCGCGGCCACCGCCAACAGCAGATTGGCGGTCACGGAGACCCGCTGCGGCGCGTGCGTCTCGAAGATCGCCAACAGCTCGTCCCTCCTGGCCACCGGTGGCTTTGGGCCCTCCCGGTGTTCCGGGAGCGGCGACGGCGCGTTGCTGGCAAATGCCAACTGGCCGGCGGGTTTCCCGTCCAGTTGAACCGGGTCCGGGCGAAGCGCGCCGGCAGCGAGGTCCAGACCCGCCAGTTGATCCGCCGCGGCGCGGTGGATGTCGGCGACCGACAGTGTGGCGCCGATTCCCGGCAAGCCGTGGTGGACCGTCTCCACGACGGCCTTGGTGAAGTAGGTCAAGCCATCCGCGCGGTCGTCGTACACCGCCTCCCGACTGGCCAGGCTGAACGCCAGCGTGACCGCATCGTCCGAACGGGTGGCTCGTTCGACTTGGTCCGCCAACTCGGTGATATCGGCGAACTCACCGACGTCCGAGAAGCAGCAATCCAGGATGACCAGCACCGCTCGGGCGCGCAGTGCGGGCCGCAGGTCGTCGAACCTCAACACCTTGTCGGCCAACGCCAAACCCAGGCGGCCGCCCTCCAGGAACACCCCGTGGCCGGCGTAGTAGAACACCACCGCATCGGTTGCTTCACTCAGCAACCAGGTGATGTGTGGTGTCCTGTGGTCGGCGGGATCCTCGAACACCGTGACCCGAGAACTCGGCCATCCGCATCGGGGTCCGATCAGCGTGCTCCGCACCGCATGCAGACTCTGTTGCGCGGCGGGCATGTCGGGCAGGCCGTTGGTGTAGTGCGCCGCGCCAAGGAGGACTGCTTGCGAGTGAGAGAAGTCGACGTCGTGCACACGTGGCTCAATGCCGATGGGACGCGCGCCAGGTGGTGTGCTCCCGGCTGATGGCGGCTTCGGCGTCGGCGACCAGTTCGCTCCACTCTGCTTCCGGAACGGGCAGTTCGAGACGGGCGTGGATGATCGCGAGTTCGTGGCTGGCCAGCGTGTATGCCGTCGCGTTGGCCCGGTACTGTTTGCCGGCCATCCAGGCGGCGAGCGCCGCGATCGTCGCCGCGATGATCCCGGCCAGATCGAACGTCACGATGCGCAGGACCTCGCAGAGCGCGGCCGCGACACCGAGAATCTCCAGCAGCAGCCCAGCCGTCTGCAGCCGGTTGGCGCGACGGCCGTGTTGGTCGGCGCGAGTGACGTACCAGTTCTGCTGATCGTGGATCCGGCCGGTCAGGTAGGCCTGCCGGCGTTCGGCAAGACTACGTGCGCGCAGGTCGCGCATGGCGGTGGTGATCGCCGGGGCACGGCTGGGTGCGGTGACGACGGCCGGCAGGTCACGCAGCAACGACTCGAGCCGGTGCAGGAAACGGTTCTCGGTCTCCTCCGGCGGGAGGTCGACCGGGAACGGCGCGCCGCCGACGGCATACCTCCAGGCCAGCGTCTTCACCGACTCGGCGAGCGCCCGGCCCTGATACCAGCCGACACCCGGCCTGGTCTGCAGTTCGAACACGTCGACGACAAGCACACCGACGAATGCCAAGGTGGTCACGATGGCCGCGGCGTCGATCCCGCGCGATTGGACTTCCAGCGTCACCGCGCCGCTGGTCGCCGCGAGCACCGCCAGGCCCAGGCGTAACGCCGTCGAACGGAAGTAGCTCCGCTGTTCCTGTCCCGAGGCACCGTCCGCCGCCTGGAACAGGCCAGGTAGATCAGCGACGTCCAGAGCGCCGTTGGACTGGGGGTCGGCCATACAAGGTCACCGCCGTCTTGGTCGGAAGCAGGGTCTCGCTGGTGGACGGGAATTATCGCAGGATCGTCGCCGTTGATGGCGGACTTCCCGCCGCTGGGTCGGATTCGGCGAATCGGAACGCCAAACGGGGTCGCGGGCCCGCAGTGGTGTCGTATCGTGCGTTGGTTATGGGATCGCGGATGGCGCGGCTGTTCGTCAGCCACAGCTCGCACTCGGAGCGGGCGCGCCGCCGACTTGAGGAGTTCGTCACCGCGCTCGGCGCCGGCCAGGACGCGGTCGACGTGCTCCACGATCGGGACAAGATCACCTGCGGTGACGACTGGCGGTCACGGATCAACGCGATGCTCGCGCACTGCGACGCCGCCGTGATCCTGTTGACCCAGGACGCGTTGGACAGCTGGTGGGTCCTCAAGGAAGCGACCATCCTCACCTGGCGCCGTGAGCGCAATCCGCGGTTTCCCGTGGTGCCGGTGTTGCTGGACGACGTCACCGACCAGAAGTTGCGCTCGCTCGCGCCGTGGGCGCCCCTCGACCTGACCCGCTACCAACTGCTCACGGCGGACGACATCGTCGGCTGCGCGGCTGCGGTCCAGCGACACCTGCGCGCGCTGGGCGTCGACCTGGCGCCGTCACCGTTCGACGTGTTGGTCGCGGACATCGCCCAACTCCTGGCCAAGGCGCCGCTGACCCGGTGTCGTCTGCTCTGGGAGGATCTGGACGGCGGGAGCCTGCCGCTGGACCTGGACGACCACCACGGGGCGTTGGCCGAGGCGATCGGCCGGTGGATGCTGCGCCAGCCGCCGCCGATGCTCTCACGGATCGCCGGCACGCTGACCAAGCTGGGACAGGCGTTCCCCACCGAGGACATCCGGCGGATCATCGAACTGGTCGCGCCGCTGTGGGTGGACCTGGACGCGGCGTCCGGGTTCCTGGCCGACACCGACCTGGCCATACACTGCCAACGACCGATTCCGGTGCTGCAGCACTACATGTCGGCCGCGCACCTGCCGGACCGGCCGCCGCGCGTGTTCGTGCTCAACGCGATCACCGCGGGCGACTCCGTCGAGGACATCGCCGCCGAGTTGCGCACTGTGTTCCGGGAACGGCTGCACAGTCCAGGCTCGCCGCCGTTGAGTGACGCGGAGGTGGACCGGCGGCTGAGTCAATCCGGCAGTCGAGTGCATGTGGCGCTGCCCATGCCCGACGGTGAGGTGGTCGCCGAGCTCAGACGCCGCTTCGCCCGGATCAGCTTCATCTACTTCGTCCCGCACGGAGACGCCGTCCGAGACGTCGTCGGCACCCGGTGGGTGCTCCCTGAACTGGCCAAGACCACCGAACACCAGGTGTGCGAGGACTTCGACGCCGCGTGGGAAACGCTCAACACCGCCAACGGGTTCTGGTGACAACCGAGGGGACCGAAGATGTTCGACCGCCCGCTGTTCGCGCCGGCAACGACCGACGTCGACCTCACGAACGTCACCGGGAACCCGCAGGTGGACCGGCCCGTCTACCGGTTCTCCGAGCGGCGGGCCGTCAACGCGGTCAACGTCGCCATGGCGGTCGGCCGCCCGCTGCTGGTCACCGGGCCGCCCGGATCGGGGAAATCGAGCCTTGCTCGCGGCGTGGCGGCCGAGCTGGGCTGGGTCTACCTCGAGCACGTCTTCACCTCACGAACCGAGCTGGCCGACCTAACCTGCGGCGCTGACCTCGTCCGCCGACTCGCCGACGCGCAGGTCCAGCGGCTGGGGCCGGACTGGGCATATCTACGGCCGGGCGTGCTGTGGTGGGCCTTCGACGCCGAGTCGGCGGTGCGGCGCGGCCATGGCGGTGGGATCGACCCGGGCGTCGGATTGAGCGATCCGCGCCAGGGCGTGTCCGGCGACGTCCACCACACCGTCGTGCTGCTCGACGAGATCGACAAGGCCGACCCGGACCTGCCCAACGACCTGCTCGAACCGCTGGACCAACGGGCCTTCACCGCGTTCGGCGACGTCCGGGTGACGGCCCGCAACGAGGTGCTGGTGGTGATCACCAGCAACGGGGAGCGGCGCCTGCCGCCGGCGTTCGTGCGGCGCTGCGTGCACCTGCATCTGGCGCCAGACTCGACGGAGTTCTTCGTCTCCGTGGCTCGGGCCCACTTCGGTGTCCGATCGGATGCCCTCTACGAGGAGGTGGCCGCCGTCTTCCACCGACTGCGGCGGGCGGCGACCCGATTGGGCCGGCGGGTGCCCTCCACCGCGGAATACGTCGACACCGTTCGGGCCTGTCTGCGGCTCGGGGTGCGCCCCGGCGAACCGGCATGGCTCTCGATCATGGAGGCGGCGCTGTGGAAGGACCCGCAGCTGCCCGAGGAGGCGAGCCATGACCTCCTCGGCTGACGACCGTGGCGAGATATCGTTCGCGGACGCCCTCGCGGCGATCACCCGCCTCGGCGCGTCGAGCCGCGAGGACATCGCCGAAGTCCTCGACCTGCTCGGCTTGATCGCGCCGTCGCCCGCATCACGCTACGACATGGCGGAGGAGCGGCCGTTCGCTCGCACGGCGCCGCCCGAACCCTCGGGTGACGCGTTGTGGTCGCCGTCCGACGATGGTGCGGAGCCCGAACCAGATCCGGTGCTCGGCCCCTTTCAGCCTTTCATCGGCGAAGCGACCGTCGAGCCGGCGCGGCAACCGGACTGGCTCGATCTCCTGCCGGCACTGGCCGTGCCCACGCAGGCGGTTCTGGAGAACCCGGTGCCGCCGCCGGTGGATCCGATGCTGGTGCGTGCATCGATGATTGACCTGGTCACCGTGGACGGTCAGCGGCGGGTCCTGGATGTACGGGGCGTGGTCGACTGCCTGGCCCAGGCACGGGCCATCGATCCGCTGCCGCTACTCGCGCCGCGCCGGCCGGCGTCGTTGGTCCAAATCCTCGTCGACCACGGCGAGGGAATGCAGCCCTACCAGCACGACGTCGCGTTCTTCATCGACCGGTTACTCGAAGTGGTCGGGCCGGACGGCAGTGAGCTGCACACGTTCGTGGGCACCCCGTTGCTCGGCATCGACCCCGATCCGTTCACTGGCGCGTCTCGAGACTGGCGGCCCCCCGGACTGGGCGCGCTGGTGGTCGTCATCGGCGTGCAGAGCAGGTTCAACCCTGTCGAATGGCAAGCGGTCGCTCGGACGGTTGCCGACCATGGTGGGTGGCTGGTCGTGCTCTCCCCATCCGCTCTACCGGACACGCCGTTGATGCGGGTCGTTCGGTGGGACGACCTGAACGACCCCGGAGGCCGTCATGGCCGACCTTGACCGCGGCGCCGACCTGGTCCGGCGTTCGCCGTGCGGTGGATTCCCCGAACTCGCCCGCGCTCTGTCGTTGGCGGTTCGGATCGAACCCGCCCTGTTGCGCCATGCCAGGCTTCTGCTGGCGCCGACAGCGCCGATCGCAGCTGAGGCTGCGCTGTGGTTCAGTCCGATCGTGCTGACCCGCAATGCGACGGGTGTGGTGTTCGACCCGGACGCGATCGCCGTGCTGCGACGCCAGCTGGCCGGCCAACCGGAGTTGGGGCGGCGGGCACGTGCACTGGTGGCCCGGCTGCACCAGAACTGGCCTTCAACGCTGCGACACGAGGAAGACCTCGTGTGGCTGTGGGTCGCGGGTGGCCACGACCTCGAAGCGCATCTGCGTCCAGTGCTGAAGGCCATGGTGACGCACGCCGACGGCGGCATGAAGGTGGCTCGCTGGGTCACCCAGGCGTGGACGCGGCTGCCGGAGGAGATCACCGGCAGCCCGCTCGGCCATCAGATCGAAGTCGCGACGACGCTGCGCACCGGCATCCCGATCGGCCGCGTCCGGCCGGGAAGTCACGCTCTGCCCGACGATCTCTCATGGTTGGTGCCACGCCACGAGACAGGCCACGCAAACGTCCGGGTCGCGCTCGCGACCGGGACGAACGGGGTGCGCTTCCTATCACCCGATGTCCGCAAGCTCGATGACCGTCACGCGGTAATCACCGTGCCCGCGACATCCCCGCCACTGGTCGAACTGAGCTGGACCGTAGGCGGCCACCGTCACCATCGCATCGTGCCGGCAGTGCCGGACACCGACGTGTCCATCGGCGGGCCGGTCAGGGATTTGACCGTTCGGACCCTCTCAGGCCTCGTCCGCAAGGCACAGCCAGGATCCCTCGGAGGCTTCAAGGCACAGCCGGAATCCTTCGGAGGCAGCTTAGCCGGCCGCCCGCAGCTGCCGGAACCCGTGCGCAACCGGTTGGTGGCGCTGTTGCTCGAGGTGGAGGACCTGCACGATCCGAGCACCCGTGGCCTGCTCGTGTCCGAGTTGCGCAACCGGCTGGGCCCCAGCTTCGAAGTGCCGATGCAGGCGAGCGACCGGCTGTACACGATCGCGCTGATTGAGGAGTGCCAGCGGCATTATGGGGGCCTGCGCAAGTTGGTGGACGCGTTGCGGCTGATCAGCCCGGGCCACTACCGCGTGGACGAGGCGGCGGAACTGGTGGCCGCGCACATCCCGCTGGAGATCCTGCACGCCGCCGAGCGCGCGGACCTGCGCAAGCTGCTGGCGCCGCTGACGTCCGAGGTGGACTTGACCAGCTTGTATCGGGCGGCCATGGGGCCGCACGCACTGGAAGTCGAGTCGGCCCCGAATGACTTGCTGGGCGTGGTGGACGAGCTCGTCAACATGATGACGCCGCCGGGACAGCTGCCGCCGCTGCTGGTGTTCGTGGAGTACCTCGCGGCCGCTGTGGACGGTCGCGGTCAGACGGCGCAGGCGTTGCGGCGCTGGAACGCGGACGTGGTGTGGCGCTGCGGACTGCCGCCGCAGCTGCTGGCCGCGGCGCGGGAGAGCGCGCACTTCCACACCAGCAAGCCCGGCGGGCGTGCCTCGCTGCTGGTGCAAGTCGAGGAGGACGGCCTGGACCACAACCGGTTCCAGGTGTCGGTGTGGCTGTGGCTGGACACCGACAGCCAGCTGCTGGCACGTGACGACCACTCGTACACGCTGGAGGAGATCCCGGACGTCCTCGACCGCGCGCTGCTGGACTGCGACAGCCTGCTGGTGCCGGGCACCGTGGAGCCGATGGTGGAGTTCATTCTGCCGCACCGCCTGCTGGTGACGCCCGTGGACAAGTGGCTGATCACCTCCGGCACGCCGTACCGCAGCCGGCTCGGCTTCTACTACCCGGTGGTCGTGCGCAGCCTGGATCGTCTGCGCACGACGTCGCTGCCACTGCGTCAGCAGTGGCGCGCGAAGTGGCGCTGGCTGCAGGAGCACAGCGGCCTGCACCCGGACGCGGCCGTCCGATGGATCACCGAGGAGGACGGCCGCGACCCGCAGCACCTCCACAGCGAACTTTCCAACGACCTACCAGTGTGCGTCGCATGGCACGGCACACCGCCACCGGAACACTTCGCCGCGGACTCCGTGCTGGGCGCCGCGATTTGGGCCGGCGTGCCAGCCGTGGTCTGGTGCAGAGGCGATCACGCCGACCACAGCCAGCTGGCCGAGCTCGTCCGAACGACGCCGTTGTCTCGACTTCCCGAGGCAGTGCAACGAGCCCGCAAGGAGGCCGACACCGTGGGCGCCGCGGACGACCACTGCGGCAACCATCTCAGCCTGCTCTGGGATGACCCGTCCCGCTTGCCCGAGCCCCGACTCGGGGACGTCGAGCAACAGGGTATAGCGGAATCGTGGTAGCGAGGGCTCACCGTGCGCGTGGGTGGGGGAGCTTCAGCTGAAGCTCGGCACACACGGCCACCCGACCCGACAGGCATGGCGGACTTTCCGGCCTCGGGGTGGTTTGTCCGTGAGATGTGGTTCTGGCTCGAATCCGGTGACCAGTTCGCCGTCGAGCGCGTAGCCGAAGGACGAGGAGGCGTAGTCGTGACGCAGTACGGAAAATGCCTCGGTCCCGGCGCCCAACGCGGCGACATGGTCAACTCCAACAACCCGACTCAACAAAGAGGACGGTCCACCGGCGCCGGTCCGGTGAGCAGCTGGCTGACCACCGGGCCGATCCAGGCGGTGAGCTCGGCGTGGTCCATCTCGGCAATGCCCGGGGTGCGTAGCACGTAGCGGCTGGTGGCGAGTCCGAGCATGAACGCGCCGAGCAGGGCGGCACGTTCGAGCGGATGGTCCGTGGTGGCCGCGGCGAAGGCAGGGGCGACCTGCGTGCCGAACACGGTCCGCATCGTCTCGGCGGCGACCGGGCTGCTCATGGCCGCGCGCAGCAGAGCGAGAAAGGTGCCCTCGTCCTCCCAGACGGCGACGAAGCGGGGAATCAGGGCCGCGGCCAAGTCCTCGGGAGCCACCGCGCTGAGGTCGGCGAAGTCCACCGTGAAGTCCACGGCCGCGGCGAACAGGTCCTGCTTGCTGCCGAAGTACCGGAACACGAGCGCGTGGTCGACGCCGACATCGGCGGCGATCGCCCGCAGCGTCGTCCGGTCGTACCCGTCGGTGCCGAACCGAATGCGCGCGGCCGCGAGGATGTCCGCGCGGGTCGCGTCGGCGTCGCGCGTCCGTGCCATGGACCGATCGTAGGTCACCGCCCGGTGACCGCCCGCTGGCCGTCGCCGGTCCACGCGGTCAGCGTGGTCCGCCACCCATCGCGACCGGTGGCGGCGCTCGATCCGGCCCAGGCGATGTAGCCGTCCGGCCGCACCAGAACCGCGGGTCCGCGATCGGCGCGTTCGGCCTGGATCAGGTCGGTGTCGAGCCGTCGTGCTCCGGACTCGCGGACGAGCACGAACCCCGGTTCGCGTTGCAGCACGGTCAACCGCTGTCCACGCAAGGGAATCTCGGTCGCCCGCGTGCCGACCAGCGGGTGTTCGTTCCGGCGCCGCGGATAGCGCAGCGTCACGCCGGCGAAGCCGGCGGCCATGGCGTCCGAGACGCGGCGGATGCCCAGCAGCCGCGGGGCGAGCAGGTTCTGGAGGCTGCGCCTGGGCCCGGTGGCCTGCGTGATCGCGCGCATCATCGCGCCGCTGCGGGCCAGCACGTCCCGGCCGACCGGATACCGCTCGGCGTGATAAGTGTCCACAATGGACTCCGGCGCGCCGGTCAGCGCGAGGGCGAGCTTCCAGGCCAGGTTCACGGCGTCCTGGACGCCGGTGTTGAGGCCCTGCCCGCCCATCGGTGAATGCACGTGCGCGGCGTCGCCGGCGAGCAACACCCGCCCGGCGCGGTAGCGTTCGGCCTGCCGTTCCTCGCAGTGGAACCGGGACTTCCAGCTGATCTCGGCGACGCCGACGTCCCTGCCGAGGGCGCGCCCGAGCACGTCGCCCACCTCCGCCGGGTCGACCGGCGCGTCGTCGGGCAGCTGATGGCGGCGGTCCCATGTCATCGAACGGAACCAGCCGGTGTCGCCGTAGGGCGCGAGAAAGCCGAACACTTCGCCAGTGCTGGCCATGGTCAGGCCACCCTCGGTCGGGCCGCGGTCCAGGCGCACGTCGGCCAGCACAACCGAACTCAGCACCGACTCGCCCGGGAATCCGATCCCCGCCAGCTCTCGCACCCGGCTGTGCGCGCCGTCCGCGCCGACCACGTACCGGGCCCGCCAGACCGTCGGTTCGCCGCCGTTCTTGGGGCGCGCGATCACGCTGACGCCGTCGGCATCCTGCACCAGGTCCGTCACCTCCGCGCCGCGCAGGACGGTCGCGCCCTGCGCGCGGGCATAGCCCTCCAGTGCTCGGTCGACGTTGGTCTGCGGGGTGATCAGCACGCCCCGGTAGCGTGAAGGCAGCCGGCTGAGATCCAGCGTCGCGCCGCCGAACAGTCGCACCGCGTCGGTGATGATTCCTTTGTCCAGCAACGGATCCGCCAGCCCGCGGCTGTCTAGTACCTCCAGCGTTCGGGCCTGCACCGCGAACGCCCGGCTCGACGGATTGACGTCGGGCCACCGCTCCAGCACGGTCACCTGCCGGCCGGCCCGGGCCAGATCGCCGGCCAGGGCCATGCCGGTCGGACCGCCGCCGACGACCACAACTTCGGTAGCGGGCATGGCCGCCTCCCTTCAAGTCACCAACTGGTGACCACGCTAGCGGCCAAGTCACCAGCCGGTGACTTTTTGTCCCGCTGAGCGGGACGCGACCGCGAGCCCGGCGCCCGGACCGCCCTATGCTCGCCCGATCACCGACCGCTTTCCGTTGGGAGACAATCAATGCTGGCCATCACGATCCGGTTCGCCGTGCGCCCGGAATGGGCCGACCGCTGGCTCGACCTCGTCGCCGAGTTCACCGAGGCGACCCGAGCGGAGGCCGGCAACTTGTGGTTCCGGTGGTCCCGCGACGTCGACGACCCCGGCGTCTTCTACCTGCTGGAAGGCCACCGGGACGAGGCGGTCGAGGCGCACCTTCGCTCACCGCTGGTCCCCAAGATCCAGCGCGAATGGCCGGCGGCCCTGCTCGACACGCCACGCGTGCTGATGGCCACCCTGCCGGGCGACGAATGGCCCGAACTCGACCTGTTGCCCGTCGCCCGGTGAACCACCGTGTGAACGCCAGTGGCAGTCGAACATGCCCACGGGCGTGGCCGCATGATCAGTTCAGGGGTGTTCCCACAGGATTCCCTTGTACCGCAGGTTCCGCAGCCGCGCCGCACGTTCCTCGTCGGTCTGCCGGTCGGGCAGCGGCCGCGTGGTGGTGCCGTCCCAGTACTCGTCCGGCGTCCAGTCGGCTCGGTGGGCCTGCTCCTCGATCACCGTGCCGTCCGGTCCCTGACGGGTGATCGGCCCACGGTTGGGGCTCACCCCGGTGCCTGGCCGGGTCGCGCCCGGTGTGGCCGCCATCGCGGCCGCGATCAGGGCGTCGGCGGCGTGCTGCCAGGTGTACCGGCTCAGCAGGCGCTGGAGCTGCCCAGCGTCCTCACGGCGGTCGGCCAGGGTGTTCGACAGTCGTTTGATCGCACTGGCCCACGCGTAAGCTCGGTCCTTGGTCCCGTCCTCGGTTTCCCGGCCGCTCGCCGGGTCGATCTCGTACGGTGCCGGGACGACCATCGGGTTGGGCTGCCCGAACTCCTCGAACCGGGACAGGAACTCGGCGGCGCCGCTCTCGTCGTTGACCATCACCGGGATGCCGGCTGCCTCCGTCGCGACCAGCCCGAAGCCCTCGTGCAGGGACGGCATGATCAAGGCGTCCGCGTTCGCCCGGTCGGCGTCCAGTTCGGCCGCGTTCGGCGTGAACGGCTTCACGGTGACCATGCCCCGCCCCAGCAGCTTGACACGGTTCTGAAACTCCTGGTGCTTCGCCGCATCCGTGTTCGGATCGGGGCCACCGCGGATGGTGAGGTGGATACGCAGGCCCAACCGGCGCAGAATGCCGACCGCCTGGACCGCGGCGTCGACCCCCTTGATCACGTCCGTGGCGCGGCCGGTGAGCAGGAGCCTGACCACCGGCCGCGGCAGCCGCAGCCCCGGCTGGTGGGGCGGAGCTGGTTCGGTGTGCTCCCTGATCGCCTTCGGATCGGTGCCGGGCACCAACTCGTGCACGGCCGGGGAACGCAGGATCTGCTTCGAAAGCCGCTCGGCCTCCGCCGTGAGCAGCGGTCCCACCCCCACGACGAGGTCGGAATGCTGCATCACCCCGCGTTCGATGTCGGCGTTGTGCTTGCCCTTGTCCGGCCGCTCCTTGATCTTGTCCAGGCGGACCGGGCTGGTGTGCAGGAAATGGACCAGCCGCGCCTGGGGGTACCACGCGTCCCGGATGGCTTTGGCGCCGGGACCGGAGAACCGGGAGTGCCCGATGATGACGTCGAACGAGTCCGGCTTCGAGGGCAGCCCGTAATCGCCGGGTCGTTGCCTCGCCATCGAGACAAGGTGGAGCCGGCCCTCGACCCGCTTCGTCGGATCGTCGGCGCGCACCGGCGGCTGGTCGTTCACCACCTGGGCGCCACCGTGTTCCGCGGATTTCCGCTCGGTGTCGTGGTTGACCGCCTCGTCCGCGGTCAGCATCGTCACGTCGTGGTTGACGGTGAGGCCCTTGATCAGCTCCATGTTGAACACCGGCACCCCGCCGAGGCCGTTGCCGCTCACGTCCGAGACGACAAGGACCTTGGGACGAACGGCCTGCTCCTCGTCCACGGCTCGCTGCACACTGCCGGTAGCGGGTTCCGTCGCCTGGCGCGGGGTCTCGTCGTGCCGGGGCGACCCGGCCAGGACACGGGTGGCGTTCGCCTCGGCCTCCCGTTCGAACCGGTCACCGGGGTCGGAGATCCGCAGTCCGTCACCCTGGTCGGTGCCGGCGACCTGACCCGAGCGTTGCTGGATGACGTGGGTGAGCTCGTGCGCCAGGGTGTGCTTGTCGAGACCGCCGGTGCCGGCGACGATGTGGCTGCCCGAGGTGTAGGCGCGAGCACCGATCTCGGTGGCGGAGCGCTGGGCGGCTGGGCCGGTGTGCAGGCGCACGTCGGAGAAGTCCACGCCCATCCGGTCCTCCATCTCCGCTCGCAACGGCGCGTCGAGGGGCCGGCCGGCCGAGCGCAGCACGTCCGGCACGGTGGAGCGCTGCACGGGCTGGGCATGGCTGCAGCCGTCGGCGCAGCTGTGCGGTTGTGCGGTGATCAGCCGGGCGACGGCGGCGTTGCCGATGGACCGCTGCAACGCCAGCATCGCTTCCTCGGACGTCGTGGCGGCCGGCCGGGAACTTTCCGTCTGCTTGGGCCGGCGCGCCTGCGACGCCTGGTCGCCCTCCCGATTCCTGGCGTGCATCCGACTCCCTCAGCAGTGCCGAACAGTGCTCACGCCGACGTTGCCCGCCGCCGACCGTCGGCGGAATGGCCAGGAGGGCACGGCTCCGCCTCGACGCGGTGCCTGAACGGACATCGGTTCTGGTTGCGAGGCCTCGTCGCGCCCGCTGGTCTGCGCTGATCCGATGCTCGGTCAGCGGCCGAGCAGTCGCGCGCTTTCCTCGGCCCGCCGCAGCGCGGTCAGCAGCGCGGCCCGGCCCGCCTGGTCGATGTCCGTGGTGAGGGCGTCGACCGCGGCCTGTCCGCCCTGCTGGAGCTGCTCGACCAGGTCCCGGTGGACCGTGGCCAGCCGGGCGGCGTCGAAGTCGGGCCGAACGAACGTGAGCAGCAGGCGGATCTCGTCCTCGCAGCGCTGGTAGCTGTCCACCAGGTGCTGGTTGCCCGCCGCCGCGACGATCGAGCGGTGGATGGCGCTGTGCGCCTCGGTCAACTCCCGCCAGGGCGGGCTCGGAGTCCGCTCGGCCAGCGACTCGAGCTGTTCCACCTGGGCCAGCACCGGGCCGAAGTCGGCGCTCGCGTCCAGCGCCATCCGCAGGGCGCCGAGCTCGAGCACTTTGCGGTAGTCGAACACCTCGTCGATGCGTCGCCGGCTCAGCGGCGGGACGACAGCGCCTCGATTCCGCTCGTGGACCACCAGTCCACGCTCGACGAGCAGCCGCAGGCCCGAGCGGATCGTGTTGCGACCGACGTCGAAGCGCTCGGCGAGGTCCTCCTCGCGGAAGCGGGTGCCGACCGGATGGGCCCCGTCCAACAGCTCGTCACGAAGGATCGCCGCGACGCGCTCCGGCGCGGTCCGCGCTTCGGCCGACCTGACGGACGATGCGGTCATGTTCCCTCGATCCACCTGGTGCCCACCTCTGACTGATCACGATACACGGAGGTGGGGACCTATCAGGCTTGAGATTGTAGTACAATCACGCTGGTGATTGACGTTCAATCAAGTCTTTAGCGTCCTGCAGCCGAGGAGTGCCCATGCCGATCGATGGAGTTCGTGTGCACGGCGCCGCCGGACAGCCGGTGCTGCTGCTGCCCGGCGGCGCCGAGTCCTGTGACGGCTTCTTTCCGGGGCTGCCCGAAGGGCTCGTCGCCGATCCCGGCTGCCGCGTCGTCGTGCACGACCGTCCCGGCACCGGAACCTCGGCCACGCCAGGGAGTCTCGCCACGGCCGCGTCCCACCTGAACGCGCTGATCAACGAACTGGGTTGCGGCCCGGTGGTCGTGGTCGGGCAGAGCTTGGGCGGGGCGGTGGCCCTGCTCCTGGCCCGCGACCACCCCGAGAACGTCGCCGGCATCGTCATGCTCGATCCGACCCCGATCAACGATCCGCGCTTGTCCGCGCGGGTGGAACGCGCCGTGCGCGTCATCGGGCCGCTGGCGAAGATCCGACCGGTGCACAAGGTGCTCACCGCACTCACCCGGGCGTCCGTCAAACGGACGATGCGCGACCTGCGGCTGCGACCGGACTGCGCGGCCGCCCTCGACCGGACCTGCGACCTCGACTACCCGACGCTGGATCGCGCGGTCCGCGGCCTCACCCGGCTGTCCGCCGACTTCCACGAATCCGAACTGCCGCGACTCCCGAGCGTGTTGATCACTGCGGACCGCAAGCCGGACCACCCTGTCCGGCAAGCCCATGCCCGACTTGCCACCGCCCTCGGCGCATCGCTGCTGAGCTGGCCCGGCACCACGCACAACGTGCAGGTCGACCACCCGGACGAAACCCTCGCCGCCGTGCGTGAACTGGTGGCCCGGATCGAGTCCGCGACCTGACCAGGCATGGCTAGCTCGTCACGTCAGGCACAGCCACACCACGAACGGGACCGGGATCAGCAACGCCATGCCGAGCCAGGCGCCGAGACGCCTACCGCGGCGCAGGGGTAGAAGCACGTCGATTGTCAACGCCAGCACGAGAAGCAGGGCCCCGGTGACGACCGCCGCGAACATCACCACCCCCGCGTGGTCGAGGGTGGTGTAGTCGCAGTTGACCAGGTCCCGTCTGGCCACGTCCTCGACGCTCTTGCAGTCCATCGGCAGGTAGTTGACCACGAGCCACCGGGCCAGGTGGAGCGGTGCCATGGCGAGCACCCCGAGGCCGAGATTCACCAGGGCTGGCAACCAAAGCCGGCCTCTCACGGGTCGGTCGTGACCGTCAGCCGCCGCCGTCTCAAGCCCGTTCAACTCTGCTCCCGCCCCTTGTGCCCCGTCCACAGACCGTGGATTAGGACGCTCGGGTCCTGTCGCCAGTTGCGTGACAGTCCACGACCGGGGAGAAGGACTACTTCTTCGACCGGAACGCCGGTTGCGCTGCTTCGGGTGCGGGCTCGGGCAGTGGCCGGAAGGTTCGCGGCACCGCGGCTGCCGCACGGCCGGCCGCGGTCGCCCGTGGTCACCGGCGCCGACGAGCTCCCGGAGCCCAGGCAGGCCCGGGGTGAGCGACCAGCGTTCCTCCTTGTCGATCCCGATCCAGTCCACGTACGCGCCGCCCGGGTAGGCGAGCGCCTCGTCGTTCCAGTCGGCGGCGGGGCTCGGTCCGTTGTTGTAGGCCCAGCACCACTGGACGTCGCGAGCGCCCTGGGCGCACACGATGTCGTGCACGCGACGGTAGGCCCGCGGGTTCTGGTTGTTGGTGGCGACTGCCCAGGGGCACCAGTTTCCGTTGAACTCGTGGCCCCAGCGCACGATCAGGGGGCCGCCGTACCGCGCGAACTCGCGGCCGCGAGCGGCGATGTAGTCGTCCCACTGCCCACTCGTGATGGCGTCCAACCTGATTTGGCCGGGGTCGGTCAGCGCAAGTGCTGGATCCCATTGCTCCCAGGTGAAGTGCGGAAGGACATTCCGCCGCCAGAGCGCCTCGGCCGTGGCCACGGGGAACGCGGCTCGGCGACCCCAGTTGTCGAACCACATCACGCTCGCGGGCGTGGCGCCGTAGTCGGCGAACGCGCTTGCCGGCACGGTCGACTGGTCGGGTTCGTGCGGACAACGGTTCCGCCCCGGCGGTGGCATGTGCTGGCCCGCCGCCGGGGCGTGCGCCGGCTCAGGAGGTCGCCGGCACCAGGGCGATCGCGTTGACCTGGGGCTGGTCGACGGCGTCGCGGGTGAACGCGATGGTCACCGTGCCGGTGGCGTCGGCGGTGACCGGGAAGTCCTTCTCGACGCCGAACGCCTCCTGGCCGTCGGCGCCGCGGGCGATGGCGGCGGCGATGATGTCGAAGTTGGTGAGCACCTTCGAGCCGTTGACGGTGACGTCGAACTCGCGCTGTCCGGGGTGCTTGAAGTACCAGTCGAGGAAGTACAGGCGGGCCTCGTAGCCGGCGCCGGCCTGCAGGCCCGGGATGGTGTAGGTGAACTCGCCGACCCGTGAGGTGTCCCAGATGCCGGCGGGCAGCGGGTGCGTGACGGTGCCCCCGAAGTTGGGCAGGCTGGGAGTGCCGGTGGGCATGGTGTCGGCGCTGCCGCCGGACCAGTAGGTGTCGGCCACGAAACCGTCGCCGCCGGCGCCGCCGAGGTCGATCGCCACACCGCCCGCGTTGTCGGCGTGCGCGAGGGCCGACGTGCCCAGGACGGCGCACAGCACCGTCGCGGCGGCGACGCCGGCTCGGGCCGTCGTGCGGCGGCCAAGAGGTGTGCTCACGGGGGACTCCGATCGTCTTGACGGGCGGGAGAGCGCTCTCTGGGCTGCCGGCTCGGTTGGAGGACCGGTGACCGGCAGGTGGGAGAGCGCTCTCCTACCGTCGCGGGCAGCCGTCCGGACGGTCAAGGCTCCTGCACGAATGTGGGTTCGTCCTTGCCCGGCAGTCACGCACGAGGCACGGAACCCGGCAGCAGGGCGAAGTAGATCGCCGTGGTGGCGTCGAGCGCCAACGACGCCGGCGCGTTGACCAGAGCGACCAGTGCCGTCACGAGGTAGAGCGCCGGACTGACCAGGCTGCGCCGGCTCATCGCGCGCAGCCAGCGTCGGCAGCTGGGCGGCGAGCGTGGCGGAGATGCTCGGGCTGGCCGCCCACACCGACGGCCCGGACGGCGGTGCGTACGGTGTTGGCGAGGGTCTTTCGGACGACGCCGGCGCGGGTCAGCAGGTGGTGATCATGGCGACGGCCGCCCAGTCGATGTTGCCACGTTGTTCGCCGGCCGGCAGACGCCATGGGGGTCTACCGTCGACGAAGTAGATCACCGGACGGGTGCCGAGCATGTTGTTGTCGAAGGAACCTGCGCTCAACCACGGGATCGGGAGGTTCCCACAGCCGTATACGCCGATGTCGTCACCGGTGAGGTTCGGACCCGAGTACGCGCAGAACCACCCGGGAGCGGCTCCTCCCTGGCACTGCGGCAGGTTGACCATGGAGGGCTCGATTCGCGCCGGCGCCGCGCCGGCCACAGCCGGCAGCGACATCAGCATGGCGGCTATCGAGACCGACACGGCAAATCGTTTCGTGATCACAATTTTCTCCATCGCCTGAGGAAGATCGGTGTTGTCCTCCGCGCGGGCGTCGCGCGGAGGACAACCAGCCCGGACGGGTTGCTCAGCAGTTCGTGATCGAGGCGACCGGCGCCCAGTCCACGTTCGTCTTCTGGTACGAGGCGGCGGCCGGCATGTGCCAGGCGGTCGCGCCATTGGCCCAGTACAGCCACGGCCGGGTGCCGGGGGTCTGCTCGTTGTCCCACGATCCCTTGCTGGTCCACGGAATCAGGTAGTTCGCGCAGTCGTACATGCCGATGCTCTGACCGGTGAAGTTCTGGCCGGAGTACGCGCAGAACCACCCGGGATCGGCGCCGCCCTGGCACTGCGACGGGTTGTTCACGTACGGCGTCGCCACCGCGGTCGACGCGCTGGCCGCCGCCGGCAGCGTCAGCACCGTGCCGGCCATCGCCGCAACCGTCGCGGCCAAGACCGCCATCCGTCTCATGATCACCGTTCTTCTCCCTTGCCTGTGAGACCTTGGTGTTGCTCTGGCACGGCACGACGGTGCGCTCGCAACCCTCGCGGAACCTTCGGGAAAGCTTGAAACCGGTGGTCCGGTCTGCTAAGCCGACACGGGGAGAGCCGATCCGGCGTGGGGGAAGTGGTGGCTGCGGAGTTCCGCGTGTTGGGCACCGTCGAAGCACTCGACGACGGTCACCCCGTCGACCTCGGCCACACCAGGCAACGCGCCGTGTTGGCCGTCTTGCTGGTGCAGGCCAACCATCCTGTGCCCGTCGATCAGTTCGTGGACCACGTCTGGGGCGAGCATCTTCCCCAACGCGGTCGCGATGCCTTGTACAGCTACGTTTCCCGACTGCGCGCGGTCCTGGCAGCCCTGCCGGACGTGTCCCTGCACCGGCGCTCCGCCGGCTACCTGCTCAGCGTCGACGAGGCAACGGTGGACCTGCACCGGTTCCGTCAGCTGATCACCCAGGCTGGGGCCTCGACCGACGACAACCAGGCCCTGGCACTGTTCGACGAAGCCCTGGCCCTGTGGCGCGGGATGGCCTTCGCGGATCTGGACAGCCCCTGGCTGGCCTCGGTGCGAACGACGCTGGCGGCGGAGCGTCGTACCGCGGAGTTGGACCGCACCGACGCCGCGTTGCGCTGCGGACGCCACACCGAACTACTGGCCGACCTCATCGCCCACGCGGCGCAACACCCGTTGGACGAACGCCTTGCCGGCCAGGTGATGCTCGCGCTGTACCGCTCGGGCCGCCAAGCCGACGCGCTCCACCACTACCGCCACCTCCGCGGGGAGCTGGTCGACCAACTCGGCACCGATCCCAACCCCGGGCTTCAACAGCTGCACCAGCAGATCCTGACTGCGGACCCGACGTTGACCATCCCCGCCGCGCCGAAGGTGACGCCGCGCCAACTGCCCCCGGCACCCGCGGGATTCACCGGCCGCAGCAACGAACTCGCGGCTCTGGACATCACCGACGGAAACACCGTGCTGATCTCCGCACTCGCCGGGGCCGGCGGGATCGGCAAAACCTGGCTCGCCCTGCACTGGGCCCACACCCACGCTGACCGCTTCCCCGACGGACACCTGTTCGCCGACCTACGCGGCTTCAGCCCTGACAGCACCTCGCTCGATCCCTTGACCGCGGTCCGCGGCTTCCTCGACGCCCTGGGCATTGACCCCGCACGCGTCAGCGGCGGCCTGGCCGAGCACACCGCCCGCTACCGCAGCCAGATCGCCGGCCGACGCATGCTCATCGTGCTCGACAACGCCGCCGCCCCCGACCAAGTCATCCCGCTGCTACCCGGCACACCCTCGTGCACCGTGATCGTGACCAGCCGCATCATCCTCACCCCGCTGGTCACCCGGTACGGGGCCCGCCACCTGAACCTGGACGTTCTCACCGACGCCGAGGCACATGCTCTTCTCGCCCAGCGCCTGGGGCATGCGCGGGTGGCAGCCGAGCCGGACGCGGTCGCCGAACTGATCCGCCTGTGCGGACGTTATCCGTTGGCGTTGAGCATCATCGCCAGCCGCGCCCAGGCCCACCCCGACCTGCCGCTGGCCGAGTTCACCACCGAACTCCGGGACGCCGACCTGGTCGCACTCGACGACGCCGACCCGACTGCCAGCCTGCCCGCCGTGCTGTCCTGGTCCGTCCGCGGCCTGACCACCCAGCAGCGCACGGTGTTCGCCCTGCTCGGCATCGCCCCCGGCCCTGACATCGGACTACCCGCCACCGCCAGCCTCACCGGACTGGGAATGACGGAGGTGCGGACGGTGCTGAGGGAGCTGGTGGCGGCGTCGCTGCTGAACCGCCACGCCCGCGACCGCTACGCCATGCACGACCTGATCCGCGCCTACGCCATCACCACCGCCAACGACCTGGATGACCAGACGAGGGAGACAGCACTGCGACGAGTCCTGGACTTCTACACCCATACCGCCCACACCGCCGACCGCCTCCTGAACTCCAACCGACCGCCGATCCAGCTAGCCCTACCCGTCCTTGGTGTCCGACTCCAGCCACTGTCCGACATTCCCGCAGCGATGGCCTGGTTCGACGCCGAACATCCAGCCTTGCTCGCCGCCCAATACACCGCCGCCGCCCACACCTGGCACTCCGCGGTGTGGCAACTGGCGTGGGCCTTGACCACCTTTCACCTCCGACAAGGGCTTCGCCACGACCGGCTCGCCGTCTGGCGGGCCGCGCTGGATGCCTCTGCGCACCTCCCCGACCCCGCCATCCGCATCCGCGCGCACTGGTACCTCGGCCAGGTACACGTGGACCTGGGGCGTCACCAGGAGGGGATCGAGCATCTGCAGCAAGCTCTCGCGCTGGCCGAGGAGCATCACGACACCGATCACCAAGCCCACATTCACCGCATGCTCGCGTGGGCGCGGGCACACCAGGGAGACGATCAAGGAGCTCTGGAACACGCTACCCGTGCCCTGGACCTCCACCGCATGCTCGACCGACCGGTGGGGAAAGCCAATGCGCTCAACGACATGGGCTGGTACGCAGCCCGGCTAGGTGACTACGACACCGCGCGTGATTGCTGTCAGGAAGCCCTTGCCACCCACCGGGACCACCACAACCTTGAGGGCGAGGGGGCCGCCCTGGAAAGCCTCGGCTACATCGACCACCACAGCGGCCACCATCAAGAGGCCATCGGCCACTATCGGCAAGCCCTCGCCCTTCGCCGCACCCTCAGCAACATTCACTACGCTGCCACCACCCTCGATGCTCTTGGCCACCCTCATGCCGCGCTCGGCGAGGACGAGCAGGCCCGGTCGGTGTGGCGGGAGGCGTTGGAGCTGTACCGGCGGCAAGGTCGCGACGACGAGGCCGACCGAGTACAGCGTCAACTCGATGCCCTGGATGGTTGATTCCAGGCCGGATGGACCTCGCTGGAGTGCTAGAGACCGAGGGCGGCCACGAGCAGGGCGGTGACGGTGTCACGGTTGGCGAGGCTGTCCTGCCACCGCAGGCGGCGGCCGGCCTCGACGACGACGCCGAATCCGGCGTGCACCAGCACTCGGGCCTGGCGCGGATCGAGGTCCGGGCGGGCCAGCCGGAGTTGCTGCTCCCAGACGGCGATGTGCTCACGCTGCGCGATGACCAGGGGCCGTTGCAGGTCGGCGGGCAGGCCGACGAGTTCGGCGTCGGCGACGCTGGTGAGCGCGGTGTGCCCGAAGCTGTAGGCCACGTAGGTCCCGGCCAGCGCGACGACGGCCTCATACGGACCGGTCACGCCCCGCAGGTTCTGTTCCACCGCCTGGGCCAACAGCGCGGCCGCCTGGAGGCAGGCGGCCGCCAGGATGTCGACCTTGCCCGGGAAATAGCGGTAGAGCGCGGACTGGGTCAGTCCCACGGCCTCGGCGATCCGGCCGTTCGTGACGTTGACGAACCCGTCCCGCTCGAACAGGGGGATGGCGGCCGCGAGAATCTCGGCGCGCCGGGTCCGCGGCACGGGCTGGGCGGGAAGCTCGACCAGGCGCGCACTGCCGACGGCCGCCGCCGGATCGGTTGCGACCACACGCACGGCCGACGCCACCAGCAGGTCCTCGGCCCGGCGTTGGGCGATCGAGGTGTGATGCATCGTGATGGACCCGATCGCGCCGAGGGCCGCCGCGGCTCGCAGGTGCTCGTCGGGCACCTGGTACTCACGTCGCACCGTTTCGGCGACCCGCTCGACCACCTTCCCGAACTTCGCCCGGAGGACCCGGCGATCCTCGCGGTTGAGGTAACGGGCCTCCCACCGGTACACGCCGCCCGACTCTCGATGGGCGACGGTGACCCGGGCGACGGCGGCGAGCACGTCGGCGAGGGCCCCGGCCGGCGGCACCTCCTCGAGCGCGGCGACGAGGCCGTCGGCCATGGCGTTCGTGCACTCGGCGAACAGCGCGTACTTGTTCGGAAAGTGCCGGTACAGCGCGGCCGCGGTGATGCCGACGCCGGACGCGATCTCCTCCATGGACGCGGCGTGGTAGCCGCGCTTGCTGAAGACGCGACCGGCCGCGTCGACGATGAGCTGCCGGCGGTTGCGTGGCCGGACGGCCGCGGTCGGCTCGGCGGTCACGTCAACACCCCGGCGGGCGTACGCGGGAACAGGGCCATGCCTGCCAGTCAATCATGAGACGACCCGCGTCCCGGGACCAGCCCGCCCGCCGGCCCGGTCCGTGAACCACTGTGACTTTCCATTAACATAGCCCTTCTCAAGCTGCTTCGTTCCCTCTCATAATGACGTGTCCGACCTTCACTTGTCCGGCACCCTGAGGAGTGGTCCATGTCGACCGACGCGGCTCCCGCCTGGTCCTTCCGGCAGCACTGGATGGCGCAGGCGGCCACCCACGCGATGATGCGGCCGGACAAGCCGGCGCTGCGGCACCTCGGGAAGACCACGACCTGGGCGCAGTTGTCGCGGCGGTCGTTGCAGCTGGCCGCCGCGCTCGCCGACCGAGGTGTCGCCGAAGGGGATCGCGTGGCGACCCTCACCCTCAACCACCCCTGGTTCGTGGAGAGCGTGTTCGCGGCGAACAGCTTGGGAGCCATGGCCGTTCCGCTCAGTTTCCGGCTCGCGCCGCTGGAACTCGACTACATCCTGGCCGACTGCACGCCGTCGGCCGTCGTCGTCGACGCGCAGCTGCTGCCGTTGCTGCGGGCCGTGCCGACCGCCTCGTCGATCGGCACGGTGGTCGTCATCGGCGAGTCCGACGTGACCGAAGACGTCGTGCCGTACGAGGAGTTCCTGGCCGCCCACGCGCCGATGGAGCTGCCCGACGTCAGCGAGGAGTCCACGGCGCTGATCATGTACACCTCGGGCACCACCGGCCGGCCCAAGGGAGTGCTGCTGTCCCACCGGAATCTCCAGGTGCAGGCGATCACCTGCGTCCGGGCCATGGAGATCTTCGACGACTCCGATGTCGGTTTCCTGACCGCGCCCTTCTTCCACATCGCGGGCCTGGGCTCGATCGTGGCGAACTTCCTGGTCGGCGGCACGGTCGTGATCCACCCACTGGGCGCCTTCGACCCGCGGGCCGTGCTGGACGCCTACGAACGCGAGGACGCCACCGTGGTGTTCAACGTTCCGCAGCAGTGGGATTCGATCTGCGCCCAGCCGGACATCGAGAAGCGTGACCTGAAGCTGCGGGTCATCAGCTGGGGCGCCGCGCCGGCGAGCGACACGACGCTGCGGGCCATGGCGGCGAGCTTTCCTGAGGCCCTGAACGTGGCTGTGTTCGGCCAGACCGAGACCTCGCCGATCACGTGCGTGCTGCGCGGGGAGGACTCGCTGCGCAAGCTCGGCTCCGTGGGCCGGCCGATTCCGACCGTGCAGTGCCGTGTGGTCGACGAGTTCATGAACGACGTGGCCGTGGGCGAGGTGGGCGAGATCGTCTACCGCGGGCCGACCGTGACCCGGGGGTACTGGAACAAGCCGGCGGAGACCGCGGCCGCCTTCGCCGGCGGCTGGTTCCATTCCGGCGACCTGGTCCGGCAGGACGACGAGGGCTTCGTCTGGGTGGTCGACCGCAAGAAGGACATGATCATCAGTGGCGGCGAGAACATCTACTGCGCCGAACTGGAGAACGTCATCGCCGAGCACCCGTCGGTGCTGGAGGTTGCCGTGATCGGCCGGACCGACGAGCGCTGGGGCCAGGTGCCGGTCGCGTTCGTCACCGTCGCGGCCGACCTGTCCCTGGCCGAGCTGACCGGTTTCCTCGACGGGAAGCTCGCCTCCTTCAAGATGCCCAAGGACCTCGTGCCGGTCCCCGGACTTCCCCGCAACGCGGGCGGAAAGGTGCTCAAGAGCCTGCTGCGCGCCCAGGACGAGAAGCAGGCGCGGGAACGGATCTGAGTCGGGCTCAAGGCCGGCGGGCGTGTGGACCACGCCCGCCGCCTACAGGCCCAGGTCGCGGCCGACGATCTCCTTCATGATCTCCGTGGTGCCGCCGTAGATGGTGGAGATGCGCGAGTCGAGGTAGTCGTGGGCGATGCGGTATTCGAGCATGTAGCCGTAACCGCCGTGCAGTTGCAGGCACCGTCCGACGATGCCGACGTACTGCTCCGTGGTCCAGAACTTGGCCGCCGCGGCGTCCGCGGCGCTGAGTTCGCCGCGGACGTGCTTGGCGAGCAGATCATCGATGTAGCTCCGGCTCACCCGGACGGCGGTGACCATCTCGGCCAGTTCGAAGCGCGTGTTCTGGAAGGAGCCGATCGGCTGGCCGAACGCCTTGCGCTGCTTGACGTAGTCCAGGGTGCGCGCCAGCACGCCCTCCGCGGAAGCCACGGCGTTGGCGGCGATCGAGATCCGCTCCTGGGGCAGATTGCGCATCAGACCGAGGAAGCCCGACCCTTCCTCGCCGAGCAGGTTGGCGGCGGGCACCCGGACGTCCTGGAAGAAGAGCTCGCTGGTGTCCTGGGCGTGCAGGCCGATCTTCTCCAGGTTGCGGCCGCGCGCGAAGCCGGGGCGATCGGCTTCGACGACCAGCAGGCTGATGCCGCGGTGCGGGTCCGGGCCGGTCCGGACGGCGGTGACGACGAGGTCGGCGTTCTGGCCGTTGGAGATGAAGACCTTGCTGCCGTTGACCACGTAGTCCGCGCCGTCGCGAACAGCGGTGGTGGCGATGCCGGCCAGGTCGCTGCCCGTTCCCGGCTCGGTCATCGCGACCGCGACGATGAGCTTTCCGGCCGCGATGCCGGGCAGCCAGCGGGCCTTCTGCTCGTCGTTGGTCAGGTCGGTGAAGTAGGGGATGACGATGTCGTTGGACAGCGCGACGCCGGCCAGGCCGTCCGAAACGGGGTTGCGTGCGAACTCCTCGCCGATCACCGCGTTGAAGCGGTAGTCGGTGATGCCGCCACCGCCGTACTCCTCGGAAATGGTGAAGCCGAGGATGCCGGCCCGCGCGGCCTCCTCGAAGAGCGCGCGGTCGACCTTGCCCTCCGCCCGCCATCGCTCGGCGTGGGGTGCGGCGTGCTTGTCGACGAAGGCGCGGACCGTGTCGCGCAGGAGTTCGTGGTCCTCCTCGTAGAGGGATCGTCCGGTCGAGATCGCACTGGCCATCGGGACTCCCATCACTCGCGCCCTGTCGCTGCTCATCGCAGGCCAAGACGGCGCAGCAGCGCCAGTTGTCGGTTGGTGCGGCGGACGAAACCGGCCACGGACGTCTTCGGCGACGGGCCGAGCGGCATGAGTCGCTGCCGGGCGATCGTCTGGCTTTCGGTGTACTTGAGGATGCCTTCGGCCCCGTGCCGGCGGCCGAGCCCGCTGTCGCCCATGCCGCCCATGCCGGCCTCGATGCTGCCGGCCGCTGCCGCCGCGCCGTCGTTGATGTTGACCGAGCCGGCGCGGATCAGCGCCGCCATCCGGTCGGCGGCCCGGCTGTCGCTCGACCAGATCGACGCGGACAGACCGTAGGTCCCTTGGTTGGCAAGGGAAATGGCGTCGTCGTCGGTGGCGAACGGGTGCAGCGCGACCACCGGGCCGAAGGTCTCCTCCGCGCAGACGGCCATTTCGGGCGTGACGCCCTCGAGGATCGTCGGCTCGTAGCAGAGCGGGCCTAGGTCGGGACGGCCGCGGCCGCCGGCGAGCACGGTCGCCCCCTTGCCCACCGCGTCGTCGACGTGTGTCTCGACGGCCGCCAGTTGTGCCGCGGAGGCCAGCGGGCCGACGTCCGCCGAGTAGTCGTAGGCATGTCCGAGTCGCAGCGCCCGGGTTGCCCGCACGAGCTCGTCGCGGAACGCGTCGTAGACCTTCTCGTGCGCGTAGACGCGTTCGACATGGATGCACATCTGGCCGGTGTTGGCGAAGGCGGCCACCACCGTGCCGGCCGCCGCGGCGGCGATGTCGGCGTCCTCGCGCACGATGAGCGGGTTCTTGCCGCCGAGTTCGAGGGATGCCCCGACCAGCCGCCCTGCGGCCCGGGCCGCCACCGTGCGGCCGGTGGCGGTGGACCCGGTGAACCCGACGAAGTCGACGGCGTCGACCAGGGCGGTCCCCACCACGGACCCCGAACCGGTCACGATCTGCCACAGATCGGGTGGCAGGCCCGCCTCGGCCACGAGGGCACGAGTCCACAACATGGTCAGCGCGGTCTGGGAATCGGCCTTCGACACCACGGCATTGCCGGCCAGGAGCGCGGGCAGCACGTCGCCGACCCCGAGGTAGAGCGGATAGTTCCAGGGGGAGACGATGCCGACGACGCCCTTCGGCACCCGCGTCTCCTTGACCTTCGTCAGGCCGGGCACCATCCCTCGCACGTGGCGGGTGGCCAGATAGCGTCGCGCGCGACGCGCGTAGTGCCGGGCGATCGCCGCCACCTGGGCCACCTCCTGCCAGGCGTGGTAGCGCGCCTTGCCCGTCTCCCACTGGATCAGGTCGAGGACCTGGTCCTGCCGCGCCAGCAGCAGATCGTGGAAGGCGAGCACAACTTGGCCACGGCGGGCGATCGACGTTCCCACCCACTCCCGCTGAGCCGCCCGGCCGTCGGCGACAGCGGCCACGACGTCCTCCGGGGCACAGGTGGGGACCGGCGCGATCGGCGACAGGTCGCACGGCGCGACCGCGGTCACCGGCTCCGGCGCGGTGCCGTTGTGCCGGCTCACGTCCTGCCGTACCCAGTCGCACCACCGCGCGAGCACCTGCTCGGTGACCCACGCGGGTCGGTTGCTCGTCTTCGGGGCGGTTTGCGCCAGGCCCTGGTCCCTGGTCATGCGGGCTCCTCTGGAGTGGCGGACCGGATCGGGATGGAGATGCCCTTGCCGGCGGTCGACCGGCCTCGCTATGTTAACGAGAAATCTCGCAAGCGGACAAGGTTCAAGGCGGGTGACTCCGCTGGTAGCACAGCAGATGCAGGATGAAAGCCTCTTACACACCTACCAGGGAAGCTAGGTAAGTAAATGGGCAATCTCAGTAGGCGAAGTGTCCTGTCGCTCGGTGCCGCGCTGGGTCTCGTCGGCGTGGCGGGCACCGCCCCGGCCTGGGCGTGGTCACCGGCGGCGTCAGTGGCCGGCGCCGGCACGGGCGCCGACCCGTGGTGGGTCTGGGACGACGCCACGGACCCGCTGATGGCCGCACTGCTCGACAAGGGACAGGTGCCGGCGATCAACACCGCGATGCAGTCGTGGGTGAACAACAGCGACCCGCTGCCCAGCGGCCTGCCGGCCGACCTCACCGCATACCTGCGGCAGGCCGGCACCCTGCCCGCCTGGGCCGATCCCGCCAAGTTGAAGCTCGCCGCCGACTTCAACCGGCGCATGAGCAGCTACCTGTTCATGTTGTACAGCCTGGGCAGCGGGATCATGAGCACGGTGATCCCGAGGGAGGCCCGGAACGTCTACTACTCGGCGGGCGGGGCCGACATGAAGGCCCGCGCGGCCAAGACGTTCACGTTCGGCTACGACCTGGCCGCGCTCAACGCCTTCGACCCCGCTGGCCACTTCGTGGTCACCGCAACCAAAACACGGCTGGTGCACGCCGCGGTGCGCCACCTGCTGCCGAAGTCCTCGCACTGGCAGGCGGTCACCGACGAGAAGATCCCGATCAGCAACGGCGACATCCTGGTCACGTTCCACAGCCTGGGCACCTACACGCACCGGAGGCTGCGCGACTGGAACGTCCCGATGTCGGCCGCCGACGAGGACGCCTTCCTGCACAGCTGGCAGGTCGCGCTGCACCTGCTCGGCGTGCGGGACGAGTTCATCCCCCAGAGCTGGGCCGCCGCGGAAGCGCAGTCGGCGCAGGTCCTGACACCGATCCTCGCCCCGACACCCGAGGGCGTGGAACTGGCCCGCACGTTGCTCGGCCTGATCGGGCAGGCCAGCCTGGGGGTCGCCAACGGATTCGTCAACGAGTACGTGCGTTACGTGCTCAGCGACGAGATCGGTGACTGGCTCGGGTTACCGCGCGACTACGTGGCGGCGGCCGCGATCAGGGTCGGCTGGCCGGCCTACGTCGCGTTCCGGGAGGCGACGTCGCCCGTCATGCCCGTCGACTTCTACCTGTTCGACCAGTTCGTGCGCGGCGTGGCGATGCTCTACCTCAACAACGGCACCTCGCCGACGTACACCCCGATCACGATCCCGACCGCGAACCGGCCCGGAGCCTGAATCCGGCTACCGAGCCCGGTTGCCCCGGCGGCGCCGGTCCCCGACAGTGCCCGCTATCCACCGCGCCGCCGGCGAGATCACCGTGACGTCGCCGGCAAGATCGACAGGGGACGCCATGACCGACATGACCGAGCTCGGCAACACCATCCTGTCCGCCACCATCCCGATCGCCGATCGCATGGGCGTTCGCGTCGTCGACCTGTGCCCCGGACACGTCGTGGGCGTGGTCGGCGTCGACGGCAACACCAACCACGTCGGAACCATGTACGCCGGCGTGCTGTTCACCGTCGCGGAGGTGCTCGGCGGCGCCATCGCCATGGTGACCTTCGACGCCGAGAAGTACGTGCCGATCGTCAAGGAGGTGCAGATCAAGTTCCGCCGGCCGGCCCGCAGCACCGTCCGCGCCACCGCGTCGCTGTCCGAGGCGGAGATCGCCGAGACGCTCGCGACGGCCGAGGAACACGGCAAGGCCGACTTCGACCTGTACGCCGAACTGGTCGACGCGGACGGCATGACGGTGGCGACCACGCACGGCGTGTACCAGATCCGCCGGCACGATCACCGGTCCACGGCCTGATCGGCCGGGACCGTGCGGGATGCGGACACGCTGGTGCGACTTCCGGCCAACCGCCGGAACGTGGCCTTGCCACCAGCAGCGGCGTCATCGGCCCGGCCGCGGCTGACTGCCGCGACCGGGCCGATGACCGGGATCAGGCCGATGCGCCGGTCTGCTCCCGCTCGATGGCGTCCATGGCGTTGCCGGCCAGGCCGGCGGTGATTCCGCCGTCGACCGGCAGCACGATTCCGGTGACGTACGCGGACCGGTCACTGGCCAGGTAGACGGCGGCCTGGGCGATGTCGGCGGGGGAGCCCTCCCGGTCCAGCGGGCGGATGGCCTTCATGACCGCCCGGAGCTGACGCACCGCGGACTCGCTGTCGGGGAGGTGGGCGGTGGCGGTGCCCAGGATGGGAGTGGGGATGGCGCCGGGCGCGATGGTGTTGACCCGGACCTGGTAGCGGCCGAGGTCGATGGCGGCGCACTTGGTGAAGTGGATGACGCCGGCCTTGGCGGCCCGGTAGGCCAGCTCGCCGGTGCCGCCCTGGACGCCGCCGATCGAGGTGGTGTTGATGATCGAGCCGCCGCCGTTGGCGGCCATGTGCCGGGCGGCGTGCTGGGTGCCGCGGATGACGCCGAGCAGGTCGACGGCCATGATGCGGTCGAAGTCGGCGAAGTCGTCGTCCAGGAAGTTGCCGCGCATGGCGGTGGGGATGCCGGCGTTGTTGAACATGACGTGCAGGCCGCCGAAGCGCTGCACGGTGCAGGCGACCAGGTCGGCCAGCTGGTCGGAGTCGGCGACGTCGGTGTGCTTGAACAGCACGTCGGCGCCGAGCTCCGCGGCGACGGACTCGCCGAGCTCGCGGTTGATGTCGGCGATGACCACCCGCGCGCCCTCGGCCAGGAACGTCTCGGCCGAGGCGCGGCCGATGCCGGACGCGCCGCCGGTGATGATCGCGACCTTGCCGGACAGCTCGTTGCTCATGACATGTCTCCTTCCCGTGGTCACCAGGTGACCGGCAGCGCGGTGACGCCGTAGGCGAAGTGGTCGGTCTTGTACTCGATCCGGTCCAGGTCGGTGGCCAGCGCCAGGGTCGGGACGCGGCGGTACAGCGTGCCGTAGACGATCTGCAGCTCGGCCCGGGCCAGCTGCTGGCCGACGCACTGGTGGATGCCGAAGCCGAAGGCGTGGTGCGCGCGGGCCTGCCGGTGCAGGTCGAGCTTTTCGGGCTCGGGGAACACCCGCTGGTCCCAGTTGGCGATGGGCAGCGGCACGATGATGCCGTCGCCGGCGCGGATCACCTCGCCGCCGATCTCGATGTCCTCGGTGGCGATGCGGCGCAGCCCGTGCTGGGCGATGGACAGGTAGCGCAGCATCTCCTCGACGGCGCCGGCGATGACCGCCGGGTCCTCGCTGTCCCGGAACACGGCCAGCTGCTCGGGGTTCTGCAGCAGCGCCAGGGTGCCCAGCGCGATCATGTTCGCGCTGGTCTCGTGCCCGGCGATCAACAGCACCACGCCCATCTGCGCGGCCTCGGCCACGGTGACCTCGCCGGCGCGAACCTTCTCGGCGATGTCGGACACCCAGCCCTCGCCCGGCGACTCGACCCGCTGCGCGATCAGCTGGGCGAGGTAGCCGCCGAGTTCCGCGCCGGAGTGAGCGCCCTCCTCAGCAGTGGCGTTGCGGTCCACGGCGACCACGGCGTGCCGCTGGAAGAAGTCGTGGTCGGTGTAGGGCACGCCGAGCATTTCGCTGATCATGAACGTCGGCAGCGGCAACGCCAGCGCCTGCACGAGGTCGGCCGGTTTCGGGCCGGCGAGCATCGTGTCGATGAGCTCGTCGGTGAACCGCTGGATCCCCGGCCGCAGCGCCTCGACGCGCTTGACGGTGAACGGCGGCGTCATCAGCCGGCGGAACCGGGAGTGCTCAGGGGCGTCGGTGTTGAAGATGGTCGGCGGCCGGTGGTCGAGGTTCTCCGCCATGTTCAGGTTCTGGTGCGGGAAGCCGGGGCGCCTCTCGTCCATGCTGACCCGCGGGTCGGACAGCACGGCTCGCTGCTCGGCGTGGCCGGTGACGAACCAGTGTGTGCTGCCGTCCCAGATCCGCGCCTTCGACAGCGGTCGCACGGCCGCGGTCGCACGCTGGTCGGCCGGCGGGGCGAACGGGCAGCCGGCGGTCCGGGCGGACGGGAAGTCGATCAGTGCGTCGGTCATGTCCTTCTCCTTCGGACAGTCAGTCTTCGACGGTGATGGCCATCGCGGGGCAGACCGCCGCGGCCTGTCGGACGTCGTCGGCCAGGTCGGCGGGTGGCGAGGCGTTGAGCAGGACGACGATGCCGTCCTCGTCGCGCTGGTCGAACACGGCGGCCGCGGCGGCCACACACGATCCGGCGGCGACGCACTTGCTCTGGTCGATGCTCACCTTCATGACTTCCTCCTAGTGATTCGCCAGCTGTAGGTCGACGATCTCCTGACGGCGCAGGCGAGTCTGCTTCGGCATGTTCCAGCCGACGAAGCCGACGGCCCGGCCGGCCACGCTGTGCCGCGCCACGAAACGACGGTTCGCCACGTCACCGTCCACAATGGTCACGTCGGCGTCGGCCGGGAGCGTGCCGTGGACCTGGATCTTGGTGTCGAACTGGTCGGTCCAGAAGTGGGGAATGGGCGTGTAGGGCTGGTCGGCGCCGAGGATGTTGGCGGCCGCGACGGCGGCCTGCTCGGTGGCATTGGTGCGATTCTCCAGCCGTAGCAGGACATCCCGGTGGGGCCAGC
The DNA here is from genome assembly GCF_018263855.1 of Kutzneria sp. CA-103260. Lineage (GTDB taxonomy): Bacteria > Actinomycetota > Actinomycetes > Mycobacteriales > Pseudonocardiaceae > Kutzneria. The sequence continues at coordinate 2,343,854 of NZ_CP073318.1, forward strand.
GGGCGACGTCGCCGACCGCGTAGATCCCTTCCGCGGCACGGCAGCGGGAGTCGCACACCACACCGTTGTCCAACGCCAGGCCGCTGCCCGCCAGCCAGTCGGTGTTCGGGATGCCGCCGATCGCCACCACGACGACGTCCGCGGGCAGCTCCTCGCCGGTGTCCAGGCGCACTCCGGCGACGCGGCCCCGTCGGCCGGTCAGCCCGGTGACACCCGTGCCGAGCCGAAGGTGGACGCCGTGCTCGGTGTGCACGTCGGCGAGCAGGCCCGAGACCATCGGACCCAGCTGGCTGAACATCGGCGCCGGCTGCGGGCCGACCATGGTGACGTCGAGGCCCAGCGTGCGGGCCGTCGCGGCGATCTCGGCGCCGAGCACACCCTCGCCCATGACCACGAGTCGCTTGGACCGCAGCAGGTCCAGTTGGAGGGCGAGGGTGTCGTCGAGGGTCCGCAGCACGTGGACGCCGGCCAGCTCGGCCGATTCCGGCAGGGTGCGGGGACGGACGCCGGTGGCGAGCACGATCGCCTCGGCCTGGAGCGTGTTTCCCGACGCGGTCCGCACGGTGTGCGTCGCGGCGTCCAGGCCGACGGCCGGATCGCCGAGCACGAAGTCCGCGTCCAGGTCGGACAGTGCGGCCGGTGGCCGCAGCTGCGCCCGCTCGGGCGCCCACTGTCCGGACAGGACCTGCTTGGACAGCGGCGGCCGGTCGTAGGGCAGGTGCGGCTCGCCGCCCAGCAGCGTCAGCCGGCCGCGATAACCCTGGCGCCGCAACGACTCCGCGGTGGACAGGCCGGCCGCCGACGCGCCGACGATCAGAACGCTGGCAGGGGTGTTCATGTTCTCTCCCGAGGGTTCGTGGGGCGGAGGTCAGACCGGCCGGCGGCGCAGCACGAGGCCGGAGCCGGCGCCAAGGCCGACGACGCCGAGCCCGATCGCGGTCATCAGTCCCTGGGCGCCGCCGACGAACAGGTAGACCAGGACGCCCGCGGTCACGTTGAACAGGAACAGGAACCACAGCACCGGCCGGGAGGCCAGGAACGACTTGACCGGCTCCCGACGGGCCAGCAGCGAGCCGGCCACCAGCGAGACCAGCACCATGGTGACGCTGGCCATGGTCTGCTCGGTGGGGTCGGGGATCAGCCGGCCGACGGACAGCGTGCCGAGCAGGCCGAACACGAAGGCGAACCCGAGCAGCGAGGAGACCAGCGTCTTCATGGGACGGTCCTTTCCGGACGGTCGGTGTATCCGCGATGTCGACAACGATGCCGCCGGCGGCCGGCCGGAACGAGGGAGCGCGCACCCGAACGCGTGGTGTAGCCCGCTACACCACGGTGGTGGCGCCCGCCTGGGCGCGGGCGGGCGGACGGACGCATAGCCTTTGCGGCATGCGCGAGACGGTGTGGCAGTCGGGCCGGGCCACCGCCCACCTGGCCAGGGCCGCTGGGCTGGCGTTGGCCACGTACGTGTTCATCACGATGCTGCTGCTGGCGGCCGCCGGCGCCATGGTGGTGATCGGGATCGGCGCGGTGCCCGAGACGGTGCTGCTGGTCCGCAAGATCGCCGGGACCAAACGCCGTCAGGTGGGGGAGTGGACCGGCCGGCCGATCCCCGAGGCCTACCTGGCCATTCCCGGGCCGCTGCGGGAGAGTCTGCGCGCGGCGGTCCGCGATCCCTGCACCTACGGCGACCTGCGCTGGATGCTTGCCTACTACGGATACGGCCCGCTGGGTGTGCTCGCGGTGCCGCTGTGGCTGCTCGGCCTGCTCGTGGACGGAGTCGGCTGCGGTCTGCTGCGACGGCGGGCGGTGGTGCTGCCGCTGATCAGCCGGCTGGCCGATCTCGACGCCGCTTGGTCGACGGCGTTGCTCAAGCCGCCGCCGAAGGCCCGGCTGGCCGAGCGTGTCCGGGAGTTGGCCGAGACCCGGGCCGGTGCGGTCGCCGCGCACGGCGCCGAGCTGCGGCGGATCGAGCGGGATCTGCACGACGGCGTGCAGGCCCGGCTGGTGTCCATGTCTATGCGGATCGGCCTGGCCAAACGCGCGTACGAGAAGGACCCGGCGGCTGGTCGCAAGCTGCTGGACGACGCCCAGGCTCAGGCCGAGGAGGCGCTGACGGAGCTACGGCACGTGGTGCGCGGCATCCACCCGCCGATCCTCACCGACCGCGGCCTGGTCGGCGCCGTCCGGGCGCTGGCGGCCGGCAGCGGGCTGACCGTCGATGTGGACGGGGACGACGACGGGCTGCGCGCACCGGCCGCGGTCGAGGCCGCCGCCTACTTCGTCGTGGCCGAGGCGCTGACCAACGCGGCGAAGCACAGTGGCGTCGACCGGGCCGAGGTCCGCTTGGCGCGAACGGATGTCGGCCTGCGGGTGTGGGTGCGCGACGAGGGCCGTGGCGGCGCCGAGGCCGAGGGCGCCGATGGCTCCGGGCTGCTGGGTATGCGCCGCCGGGTCGCCGCCCTGGACGGCACGATGACTGTGACCAGCCCGGCCGGTGGGCCGACGACGATCGAGGTGGAGTTGCCGTGCGTGTGGTGATCGCCGAGGACAACACCCTGCTGCGGGAGGGGTTGGTGTTGCTGCTCACCTCGGCCGGCCATGACGTGGCGGCCGTGGCGACGAGCGGCCCGGAGGTCTTGCCCGCGCTGCTCACGCACCGTCCCGACGCCGCGGTGCTCGACGTCCGTATGCCGCCGGGCTTTCGGGACGAGGGGCTGCGGGCGGCGTTGGCGGCGCGCGAGCAGATCCCCGGTCTGCCGGTGCTCGTGCTCTCCCAGTACGTCGAGCAGACCTACGCCGCCGAGCTGCTGGGCGGCGGCGCGAGCGGCGTCGGCTACCTGCTCAAGGACCGGGTCGGCCGGGTCGACGAGTTCCTGGAGGCGCTGGACCGGGTCGCCGCCGGCGGCACCGCGCTCGACCCGGAGGTGGTCACCGAGCTGTTGACCCGCCGCCGGAACTCGCCGCTGGACTCGCTCACGCCCCGCGAGCGCGAGGTGCTTGAGCTGATGGCCGAGGGCCACGACAACACCACCATCGCCGCCACCCTCGTGATCACCGAACGGTCCGTGCACAAGCACATCGGCAACGTCTTCGCCAAGCTCGGCCTGCCGCCCACCGACAGCGGACACCGTCGGGTGGTGGCGGTGCTGACCTACCTCAACAACTCGTAGCCGATCGCGGCGGTGGCAGCAGGGCGTCGATGACGTCGCGCAGCGGGCCGACCAGATCCTCGGAGGTGGCGTCGCGCAGGGGCTGCAGGCCGACGGCGGACCGCACGACGGCGACGCCGACGCCAAGGGCGACCAGGAGTTCCGCGCGCAGCAGGCGTTCTCGCCCGTCCAGTTCTGCCGGCGAGCCGGCGGCGTCGAGCACCCGTCGGCTGAAGTCCTCGAGGGCCTGCCTGCGTAGGCCGTCGACCCGTTCGTCGCCGGAGACGCGCAACAACATCAGCACCGGGTGCTCGCCGAGCTCCGCCCACGTGCCGGATGCCAGCTGTTGGCCGAGCGCCTCGGCGAGGGCGGCCCGGTCCCGGGGGGCTTCGTCGCCCGACGCGTTCAGGAATCGGGACGTGCCGGCCAGCGCCGCCTTGAACAGGCCCTCCTTCGAGCCGAAGTAGCGTTTGATCAGCGCCAGGTTGACGCCGGCGTCCGCGGCGACGTCGCGCAGGGTCGTACGGCTGTACCCCAGGCGGAGGAACCGGTGACGACCGGCCTCCAGCAGCGCCTGGCGCGTCGCCCCGGCGTTCCGGCGCCTGTGCTCGGCCTCGTCGGTCCTGCCCTCGGCCACCGGTGACCTCCCACGCCGCACGTTCGCCGGTCGCAGCATAGCGCGACAAGTAATCGCGTGTTGACATAGCTCGCGATCCGGGTAGCTTAGCTAAGTAATCACTCGATGACTTGACTCGTTCGAAGGACGCGAATGACCAACCCGGCCCTCCTTGTCATGGATGTCCAACGCGCGGTGGTCGCGCGGTACCCGGATCCCGCCTACCTTCCGCGCCTGCGCGAGGCGGTCGCCGGTGCGCGGGCCAGCAACGTGCCAGTGATCTACGTCGTTGTCGGGTTCCGCCCGGAGTATTCCGAGGTCAGCCCGCGCAACAAGATGTTCGGCGCGCTCGCCACCACCAAGCCGGCGGGCGGTGGCGAGGCCATGCAGATCCATCCGGACGTGGCTCCCGAAGCCGGCGAGACCGTCGTGACCAAGCGGCGCGTCAGCGCCTTCGCCGGCAGCGATCTGGACATGGTCCTGCGGGCCGGCGAGATCGATCACCTCGTGCTGACCGGCATCGCCACCAGCGGCGTGGTGCTGTCCACCCTGCGTCAGGCCGCTGACCTGGACTTCGGCCTCACGGTGCTGGCCGACGGCTGCCTGGACGGCGATCCCGAGGTGCACCGCGTGCTCACCGAGAAGGTGTTCCCCCTCCAGGCCGACGTCACCACGGTGGCCGAATGGACCGCCGCCCACTGACCCGGTCGGGATGGCTTGCCGCTGCGCTACTTCACGCTCAACGGCACCGGCCACCGATGTCGCGGGAATGGGCGATGCCATCCACCTGTCGTGCCGACCATGCTTGAGGCGGCCGCGTTCGAGGGGAGGACAGGTGGTCGCTCGCAAGGTGGAACGAGGCGACACCGAGGTCGGTTGCCCGGTCAGGCAGGACGCGAACGGTGTGTGGCGGGTCACCGGCTACCCGGCCGGCCGCGCACTGCTTCGCGCCGCCGGCACCGTGCAGGCCGGCCTGGGCATCGAAACCGTGGACAAGATGCCGTCCAGCATCCGACGCCCTGTCCTCTACCGCGACGGACCGGAGCACCGCGAACACCGCCGCCAGACCGCCCGCTTCTTCACGCCGCGCCGCGTCGACGAGGCCTACCGCGAGATCATGGAGAGGGTCGCGGACGCCCAGATCGCTCGCTTGCGCGCGGCCGGCTCGGTCGAGCTGGCCGACCTCAGCTTCAAACTGGCGATCGACGTGACATCCGCCGTGATCGGCATGACCGAGAGCAAACCCGGCATCCAGCGCCGTTTGGAACGCTTCTTCCCGGAGAAGTTCGGCCGCCCGGGATTCACCAGCTTCCACGGGATCTACTGGTTCTGCCGGCAGATCGCGAACTGGTCGCGGATCTACTTCAACGACGTCCGCCCCGCGGTCAAGGCCCGCAAGGCCCGCCGTCGGGACGATCTGATCTCACATCTGCTCGACGAAGGCTGCAGGAGCACGGAGATCCTCGGCGAATGCCTCACGTTCGCCGCCGCCGGCATGGTCACGACGCGCGAATTCATCGTCCTGGCGGCCTGGCACATGTTCACCGACGACGCGCTGCGTGCGAAGTACCTCACCTCGGCGGAACCGGAACGCGTGGCAGTCCTGCACGAGATCATCCGGCTGGAACCCGTGATCGCCCAACTACGCCGCCGCACCACAACCGAGATCCGCCTGCCCGACGTCGACCTCCCCAAAGACGCCCTGGTGCACATCCAGATCGACACCGCCAACCTCGACCCCGTCGTGGTCGGCGACCAACCACTCGACCTCTGCCCAGACCGAACCATGGCCGACGGCGGCGCCAGCGCCGGCCTCGCCTTCGGCGACGGCCACCACAAATGCCCCGGCTCCCACATAGCGATCCTCGAAACCGACATATTTCTCCACAAACTCCTTGCCGTCACAGGGATCCACATGGTCGCCCCGCCCCGGGTCGCCTTCAAGGAGGACATCGCCGCATACGAACTGCGGGGTATGCGCGTGGCCGTTGAGTGAGGGGCCCGCCCCGTTGCTTGTCTCCGGGTTGCGGAAGCCGTAGGCGTGCCGTCGCGTCAACAGGACGGCACGACGGCGTAGTACCCGGGCGAGGTCTCGGACAGGCTGGTGATCACGGCGACGTTCCACAACCCCATGGCGTCGTTCGAGCCGACGGCGTAGGCGTAGCCGCCGCTCTGGTAGGCGCGCCCAGCCACGGTGTGAGCGTAGTTGTTGTCTGTGAAGCACTGCACGGGCGGGTTGGTGGTGGTCGTCGTCGGGGGCGGGGTGCCACCACCGTTGTTCAGCCCCCAGAACAGTGCCGTGTAGTAGGTCGAGCAGATGTAGTCCAGGTAGTACGTGCCGGTGCTGCCGCAGTTGTCCGCGCCGCTGCCCGGATGCACAGCCAGGCCGTGGGCCATGCCGGAAACCGAGTACAGCTCGATTGCGGGCTGTCCCTGCGGGTCGTTGTAGACGCTCTCGGTGGTGCCGCCGCCGAGCGTCCGTGTGCTGGACGGCGTCTGGCTGATGCCCCAGACGTTCGTCCACTGGTCCCGCTCCTCGGTGGCGTTCACCGGCGACACGGTTGTGTCCGCGGTGCCTTGCCAGATGGCGACGCGCGGCCACGGTCCTGCGTAGCCGGGATCGGCGGCGCGGACCAGGTCGCCCCACTGTGCCGGCGTCTTGTTCTGGTTGCTGTACTGGCAGTTCGTCGCCTGCACCAGGCTCGTCGCGCACTGCGCCGGCAGGCCGGAGTCGATCGCGCCGCCGGCGAACACGTCCGGGTAGTCGGCCAACAGGTTCGACGTCATGCCGCCGCCGGCCGACAACCCGGTGACGTAGATGCGCTTGGCGTCGACGTGGTAGCTGGACTGGGCGTACGACACCATCTCGTGGATCGACTCCGCCTCGCCCTGGCCCCGCCCGTCGTCCGACGGCGTGTACCAGTCGAAGCAGCTCTGCGGGTTGTTCGACGAGCTCTGCTGCGGGAACACCACGGCAAAGCCCCACTGGTCGGCGTACTGCGCCCAGCCCGAGTGCTGGTAGTAGTCCGCGGCGCTCTGCGTGCAGCCGTGCAGTGCCACCACCAGCGGCGCGTTCGACGGCAGTCCAGCCGGCAGATAGCTGTACATCGACAGGCGGCCCGGGTTGGAGCCGAAGTTGGTCACCTGGCTGAACGATCCGGCCGGCGCTGCCGCGCCGGAACCGGCTGCGCCAGTGACGGCCACGGCGGAGCCGGTCACCACCAGCACCGCGGCCGCCCAGGCCAGTGTTCGGCGGATCGACGACATACGACGGACGGACGGGGCACGATCGGCAGGCAGGGGATGCATCGTTGCACCTTTCCGACGCGTGGACGGTTCGCCGACCAACGCTAGGACCGCCGACCGGACCCGGACCATGTCCCAGCGGACCAGCATCGACACCAACGCGGTGTGGGACGGCCACATGCCGCCCCATTTCGACGCGCATGGGGCAACGCGCCACAAAGTCATCGCTCGGCATGGTTGTGGCACACATGTTCAGATGTCGGATCACTGCCTACGGTGGTCGACCATGACAAGCCCACTCGCCGGCCGAACCGCCCTGGTCACGGGCGGCGGCAGCGGCATCGGCCGGGCCTGCGCCGAGGACCTGGCGCGGGCCGGCGCCAAGGTGCTGGTGGTCGACATCGACGCCCGCGCCGCCGAGGAGGTCGCCGGCGTCGTGGGCGGCACCGCGCACGTCGTGGACCTCGCCGACCCTGCCCGCATCGACGAGCTGCCGTCGGACGTCGACATCCTGGTCAACAACGCCGGCATCCAGACGGTCGCGCCGGTGCACGAGTTCCCGCCGGAGCGGTTCGCGCACATCCAGCGGCTGATGGTCACCGCGCCGTTCCTGCTGGCCCGGCGCTGCCTGCCGCACATGTACGCCAACCGCTGGGGCCGGATCGTCAACATCTCCAGCGTGCACGGCGTGCGCGCCAGCCCGTTCAAGGCGGCCTACGTGGCGGCCAAGCACGGCCTGGAGGGGCTGAGCAAGGTGATCGCCCTTGAGGCAGCGCCGCACGGCGTGACCAGCAACTGCGTCGCGCCCGGGTACGTGCGCACGCCGCTGGTGGAGGGCCAGCTCGCCGACCAGGCCGCCACCCACGGCATCGACCCCGACCGGGTGCTCACCGACATCCTGCTGCAGCGCCCGGCGATCAAGCGGCTGATCGAGCCGCGGGACGTGGCCGCGCTGGTCACCTGGCTGTGCGGGGAGCACGCCGGCCACCTCACCGGCGCCAGCCTGCCCGTCGACGGCGGCTGGACCGCCTCCTGACCTCTGCCCGCCGACCGGAAAGCGTGAGTCAACGATGACCCAGACCCTGTCCCCGTCCAGAGAACGAATCGCCCGCGTTGTCACCGCCAGCCTGATCGGCACCACCGTGGAGTGGTACGACTTCTTCCTCTACGGCTCCGCCGCGGCACTGGTGTTCAACAAGGTCTTCTTCCCGACCGCCGACCCGCTCACCGGCACGCTGCTGGCGTTCGCCACCTACGCCATCGGCTTCGGCGCCCGCCCGCTCGGCGGCCTGGTGTTCGGGCACTTCGGCGACCGGCTCGGCCGCAAGCGGCTGCTGGTGCTGAGCCTGCTGATGATGGGCGGCGCGACGTTCCTGATGGGCCTGCTGCCCGGCTACACCTCGATCGGCATCGGCGCGCCCCTGCTGCTCACGGCGCTGCGGCTGGTGCAGGGCTTCGCACTCGGCGGTGAGTGGGGCGGTTCCGTGCTGATCGTCGCGGAACACGGCAGCGCCAAGCATCGAGGTTTCTGGGCTTCGTGGCCGCAGGCCGGCGCGCCGGGCGGCAACCTGTTGGCCACGGCGGTGCTCGCGGTGCTGGCGGCCGTGCAGTCCGAACAGGACTTCGTGTCCTGGGGCTGGCGCATCCCGTTCCTGCTGTCCGGTGTGTTGGTCGCGATCGGACTGTGGATCCGGGTGCGGGTCTCGGAGACGCCGGTGTTCCAGGCCGCCGCCTCGCGGGCCGCTGAGGGCGTGGAGCGGATGCCCATCGTCACCGTGCTGCGGACGCAGTGGCGTGAGGTGCTGGTGGCGATGGGCGCGCGGATGGGCGAGAACATCTCGTACTACGTGATCACCTCCTTCATCCTCGTGTACGTCGTGGAGACGCTGAAGCTGCCCAAGCAGACCGCACTGAGTGCGGTGCTGATCGGATCCGCGGTGGAGCTGGTGGCGATTCCGTTGTGGGGCGCGGTGTCCGACCGCATCGGCCGCCGCCCGGTGTACCTGTTCGGGGCCATCGGCATGGCGGTCTGGGTGTTCGTGTTCTTCGCGCTGCTCGGCAGCCGCTCGACCGGCGCGATCATCGGGGCCACCACGGTGGCGCTGGTGCTGCACGGGGCGATGTACGGGCCGCAGGCGGCGTTCTTCTCGGAACTGTTCGGCACCAGGGTGCGGTACTCGGGATCCTCGATCGGCTACCAGCTCGCGTCCATTCTGGCCGGTGGCCTCGCGCCGCTCATCGCCACCGCGCTGCTGGCGGCGTTCGCCTCCGCGACGCCGATCGCGATCTACGTCGCGGCCGGCGCGGCCGTCTCGGTGCTCGCGGTGGCGCTGTCGCGGGAGACCACCGGCGGCTCGCTGGAGGACGTAGAGTCCTGACGGGATGGAGGCTCTGTGGCGGTTGCTCGAACTGCTCGACCGAGGCGGCTCGGCCGAGCAGTTCGCGCATGTCGCCACCTCGGCCAGCCGCGCCGGCTTGAGCCACGAGGAGCTGGCGGAGGTCGAGCGGGCCGCCGAGGCCGCGCTGCGGATCCGCGCCACGCTTACCCAGCACCGCCGCCGGGAGGCGGAGCTGGCCGCCCTGTTCGACACCGCCAGCGACCTGGCGAAGCTGCGTGACACCGACGGCGTGCTGCGAGCCATCGTGCACCGGGCCCGGATGCTGCTGCACACCCACGTCGCCTATCTCAGCCTCAACGACGCCGCCGCGGGCGGCACCTACATGCGGGTCACCGAGGGCTGCACGTCCGCCCTGTTCCAGCAGGTCATCCTCGGCATGGGGGAGGGGCTCGGCGGCCTGGTCGGTCAGACGGCGCGACCGTACGCCACCACCGAATACCTGCCCGATCCTCGGTTCGACCACACCGAGGCGATCGACGCCGCCGTGCAGGACGAAGGCCTGGTCGCCATCCTCGGCGTGCCGCTGCAACTAGGTAGCCGGGTCCTCGGCGTGCTGTACGCCGCAGACCGCGCGCCCCGGGAGTTCACCACCGCCGAGGTGTCGCTGCTCGGCTCGCTGGCCGACCATGCAGCCATCGCACTGGACGCCGCGCAGCGCATGGAGGAGGCCAGGTCCGCGCACGAGACCATCCGGCGGCACAACGAGGCCATGCGTCGTGCCGAGGACGCCCACGACCGGCTGTCCGACCTGGTGCTGCGCGGCGGCGATGTGGTGCAGGTGGCGACCGCGCTCGCCGAGGTGCTGCATGGCGGCATCGTCGTGCACGACGTGAGCGGCGCCGAACTCGCGCGCGTCGGCGCGGACCCGATGACGCAGCCGGTGCGCCTCGTCGAGGAGTCGCGGACCAGCGGACGGGCCGTGGCCCACAACGGGATCTGGGTCTGCGCCGTGCTCGCCGGCCCGAAACCGCTGGGCAGCATCACGTTGACCGGCCACCGCGAACTCGGCGACGCCGACCGGCGGCTGTTCGAGCGCGCCAGCGTCGTCACCGCGCTGCTACTCCTACTGCGGCAGTCGGTGGCCGAGACCGAGGACCGCGTGCGCGGCGAACTCGTCACCGACCTGCTCACCGCACCGGATCGTGATCCCGGCGGCCTGATCGCCCGTGGCAAGCGACTCGGTGTCGACCTCACCGCGCCGCATGTGGTCGTCGTCGCGCACGCGGCGCAGGAGTCGCGGCACCGCCTGGCCACCGCGGCGGCCGCCCGGGTGCCGCGCACCAGCCTGATCGGCACCCACGCCGACCGGTTGGTGCTGCTGGTTCCCGACGCCGATCCGGCGGGGCTGGCCGATCAGCTCGCCCGCCAGCTCGGCGACGCCCTCGACCGGCCCGTCACCGTCGGCGCGGCCGGACCGACCGCCGGGCCGGCCGAACTGGCGGCCGCGCACGGCGAGGCCGAGCGCTGCCTGCGGGCGTTGCTCGAACTCGGGTACACCGGCCGGGGCGCGGACCTCGCCGGGCTGGGCTTTGTCGGCGTGCTGCTGGGCGACCGCGCCGACGTCGACGGCTACGTGCACCGCACGCTCGGATCGGTGCTGGACTACGACGCCCAGCGCGGCTCTGAGCTGATCACGACCCTGCACGCCTACTTCGACTGCGGCGGCAATCTCAACCGTGCCAAGGATGTGCTGCACGTCCACGTGAACACGGTGACCCAGCGGCTGGAACGCGTCACCGCGCTGCTGGGGCCGCGCTGGCGGGAACCCGAGCAGGCGTTGGAAGTCCAGCTCGCGTTGCGGCTCCACCGCATCACGCGGCGCTGAGCGGCCGGACCTCACCCTCCTGCGGTCCTCGCCAGTCTCCGCGGTGTCGGCGCTGCGACCGTCATCCTTGTTCCTAGGCCTTGCCGCGACCTGCTCCGCCACGGTCCGCGCTACCACGCGCTCCGTTGCGTCTGTGCCTGTCGGGCGCGAGTGACGCGTCGAGGATGCCTGCGACGGTGGCCGGGAGATCGGCGGGAATGGTCGAGCGTGTCGAGAGGTAACGGCGTACGGCCGCGTACGGGAGGTCCACGACAAGCAGCAGGAGCTCAGCCATGTCTCGACCGGTTGTTGTGCGCAGGTCGCGAAGCAGGTGTCTGAGATGGGTGTCCCAACGCGCCTGCTCGGCCTCTCGCGACTGCTGCAGCGCGGCGGGCCATTCCAGTGGCAGGAACGCCGTTGGCCCGGCGAGCAGCACTTGGGCCTCGCCGGGGTTCGCGGCGCACCACGCGACCGTGTAGCGCGCGAGCTGCGTGGCGGCGGTGCGTGGGTCGCCGTCGAAGAGCGCATAGGCACCGGCGTGGTAGCCCTCGACGGCGCGGTTCCAGACAGCTCCGAGCAGCGCGGCACGGTCCGGGAACCGGTGATAGACCGACCCGCTTGAGACCCCGGCGGCGCGGATGAGGCCGGCCATGGTGATGTCGGCGACGCTGCCTGAGACCAGCAGACCTACCGCCGCGTCGAGGAGCGCGGCGGTGTCGTGCACGACCCGGGCCATGCGTTGAAACTAGCGGACGCACCTTCTAGAGTGCTCTCTCTAGAGAGATATTTCTAGAGATTGGAAGCCGTTCAATGGAGAGCTTGGTGGTCACCGGGCCGTCCGCCCTCGAATGGCGGGACGTGCCGTCGCCGCGGCTGCATGACGACCAGGACGCGCTGGTGCGCCCGATCGTGTCCGCGACGTGCGACCTGGACCGCCGCATCGTGGCCGGAGGATCGCCGTTCGAGCCGCCGTTCGCGCTCGGGCATGAAGCGGTCGGTGAGGTGCTCGAGGTCGGCGACGATGCCGGGTCGTTGGCGCCCGGTGATCTCGTGGTGATTCCGTGGCACATCAGCTGCGGGGGGTGCGTGAACTGCCTGCGCGGGTTGCCCGGCACCTGCAGTTCGGTCCCGCGGTTGGCTTCGTACGGCACCACGGCAGGAGGAAAGTGGGGCGGCCTGTTCGACGAGGTCGTCCGGGTGCCGTGGGCCGCGCACAACCTCGTGGCGCTACCCGCGACGGTTGACCCGCGCGTGGCCGCCTCGTCGGCCGACAACCTGACCGACGCGTTCCGTGCCGTCGCGCCCGTGCTGCGCGCGGACCCGGCGGCAAGCGTGCTCGTCGTCGGCGGCACCGCCAGTCTCGGCCTGCTGACCGTCCTGTGTGCCCGAACTCTGCGAGCCGCGGCCGTGACGTACGCCGACACCGACGCCGGGCGCCTGGCAAAGGCCGCCGAACTGGGGGCGACGGCGCTCGCTCTCGCCGAGTATCCCGACCGCGTCGACGGGGATTTCGACCTGGTGGTCGATGCCTCGGCCAACAAGGCCGGCTTCCGCTGCGCGCTGCTGTCGACCCGGCCGGGCGGCACCTGCGTCATCCGATCGATCTACTTCGGCGACGTCCCGCTCCCTTACTTCTCCCTCTACGCCACCGGCATCACCCTCGTGACCGGCCCGCCGCACGCCACGCCCCTGGTCCCGGACGTGCTGGCGCTGATCGCGGACGGCTCACTCGACCCGTCACCGATCCTCGCCGGCCCGTACGACTGCGCCGATGCGGTGGACGTCCTGCTGGCGCCGCCACCCGGCAAGCCCCAGTTCATCCGCCCCCGGATCATGTCGGACCGTCACGCTGACAGGGGTGCGGTTCGGTGAACTACGTCGTCAGCGCAACCTGGATCGCGCGTGCCGACGTTGAGCCCGAGGTAGCCGCGGCGCTGCGCGAACTCGCCGCACACACGCGCATGGAGCCGGGCAATCTCGCCTACATCCCGTACCACGATCCCGCCGACCCGACGCGTTTCGGGATCTTCGAGGTCTACACCGACGAGAACGCCTTCGCGGCCCACCTGGACTCGCCGCACTTCCACCAGTTCGCCGTCGGCCGCGCCCTACCGCTGCTCGACCACCGTGGCCGCGAGACGTTCCGCACCCTCATCGCCTTACCGGAGCACCGCAAGTGAGGTGATGCGCAGGCTGGAGCGGCTTCGATGTCAGTGGTCGAGTTGTCGCTGGACGCGGTCGGCGTCCTGGTCGCGTCCTTGCTGCCGGAACAGTTCCAGCGCCTTTCGCCACTGCGCGCGGGCCTGCTCGTGTTCGCCGAGGGCGGCATGCGCGTCGCCGAGTTTCTCGTGGATCTCGGAGACAAGGACGTCGTGGCCGCGATCGCGGTACCGGGAAAGTGCCTCCTGGTAGTACTCGACGGCCTGCCGGTGACGGCCACTGTGGTGGGCGATGTAGCCCAGACTGTCCAGCGTCGCGGCATCGCCCGCGACGCCGTCGAGGCTTCGCTGTATCGCGAGGGCGGCCTCGCAGTGGGTGCGGGCCGCGTCGAAGTCGCCCAGCTGGGCCAGGTAGTACCCCCTCTGGTTGAGGGCTGCCGCCTCCCGCGCCGGCTCGCCGAGCGTGCGGCTGAGGTCCACGAGGCGGGTGCCGTGCTCCAGAGCCCGCGGGTAGTTGTCCTGGCTCCGCCAAGCCCAGCCGAGCACGCGGTGGGTCTCGAACTGCTGGTCGATGTCGTGGTGTTCCTCGGCCAGGGCAAGGGCCCGGTGCAGGTACGCGATCGCCTCGCCGTGGCGTCCCAGATCGGCGAGCGCACTGCCCAGGCGCCGGTGGGCAAACATGGCGGCGCGGGGGTCGGTCAGGTGGGCGGTGGCGTCCAGCGCGGCCTGCCACACGACGACGTGGTCGTGGCGGTGGCCTCGTCGGACCTGGTAGGTGTTCAGCGACCACGCGATCTGCCACACGAGGCCGTGCCAGGCGTGGGTGACGGCGACCTGCTGGGCGGCCATCAGACCGGCGTACTCCGCGTCGAGCCACACCAGCGCGGCCGATGCGTCGGCCAACGGCTGGGGCTGCGCGCCGGAGGCTGGTTCGAGCCTGATCGGCGTACGGTGCGGGGTCAGGAGACGCCCGGCGCTGTAGCCGGTCTGAGCGTAGAGGTCGACCACCCGTCGCAGCGCGGCCTGCTGCTCGGCGTCGGTGTCGTGGAGGCGGACCAGTTCGGCGGTGTACACGCGCAGCAGGTCGTGCAGGACGTGTCGGCCCGGGGAGTGTTCGGTGATCAGGTGTGCGCGGGTCAGCTCGGCCAGGGCGTGGCGGGTCGTGTCGAGATCGTGGCCGACCAGACTGGCGGTCGTGAGAAGGCTGACGTCCGGGCCGGGATGCAGGCCGATCAGCCGGAAGACGCGGGCTGTCGTCGGGGTGAGGGTGCGGTAGGACCAGGAGAACACCGCGCGGACGTCCGCGGTGGCGTCGCCGGTGGTCAGCGCGTCCAACGGGTGGCCGGTGTCGCGCAGGTCGGTGACGAAGGCGGCCAGCGGCCGGTTCGGCTGCAGGGCGGCATGCGCCGCGGCGATGTTCAGGGCCAGCGGTAGTCGGGCGCAGCGGTGGATCAGCTCGTCGACGGCGGTCTGTTCGCGGGCGACGCGGTCCCGGCCCAGACGGCGGATCAGCAGGTCGCGGGCTTCGTCCTGGCTGAGCAGGTCCAGGGTCAGCGGCACGGCGCCGTCCAGGGCGACCAGGCTGGTCAGCTGGTCGCGGCTGGTGACCAGCACCAGGCAGCCGGGTGCGCCGGGCAGCAGCGGCCGCACCTGGTTGGTGTCGCGGGCGTTGTCCAGGACGATCAGCATTCGCCGTCGGGCCAGTTGGGTGCGGTAGAGCGCGATCTGCTCGTCCGGGTCCGCCGGGACGCTCTGCTCGGGCACACCCAGCGCGGTCAGGAACCGGAACAGCGCGGTCATGGGGGACAGCGGGTCGCCGGCGGGGTCGAAGCCGCGCAGGTTGACGTACAGCTGGCCGTCGGGGAACTGGTCGGCGTGCAGATGTCCCCAGTGCAGCGCCAGCGCGGTCTTGCCGATCCCGGCGGTGCCGACGATCGCTGTGATCACCATCAGCGGCGAACCGCTCAACGCCGTCACTTGGGCGCCGAGGTGGCGGACCTCCCGCGCGCGGCCGACAAAATGCGCGCTGGGCGGCGGAAGTTGCCGCGGCACCACGCGTGGCGCAGGCCTGAGTTGCCTGGTGGGCTCGGGTGCCGGGCCGGTGGGCCTGTTGGTCAGCACCGCCTGGTGCAACCGCTGCAACTCCGGCCCCGGGTTGATGCCCAACTCCTCGCCGAGAATCCTGCTGGCCCGGCGGTAGGCATCCAGTGCCTCGGCCGTCCGCCCGGACCGGTCCAGGGCGAGCATCAGCTGCGCCCACATCCGTTCCCGCAACGGGTGCTCGGTGGTCATCGCCATCAGTTCGGTGATCCGTCCGGCGTGACAGCCACGGTCCAGATCGAGGTCGATACGCTGTTCCAGGGCGGCCAGCCGCTGCTCGACCAGCCCCGGCGCCACCTCGCGGCGCAGCACGTCGCTCGGCACGTCCGCCAACGGCTCCCCGCGCCACAGCGCCAACGCCTCGTCCAGCAGCATCGCGGCCGACTCCGGTTGGCCGGTCAACGCCGTGGACTGGGCGGAGCTCACCGCGGACCGGAACCGGTGCACGTCGACCGCGTCGGCCGGCACCGCGAGGCGATACCCGGCGGCCGAGCTGACCAGCGGGCTCGGTTCGGCATCGACTCGAAGGACGCGGCGCAGCCGCAGCACGTAGTTCTGCAGGGTGTTGCGCGCACTGTGCGGAGTCCGATCACCCCACAGGCACGTGATCAGCCGCTCCACCGGCACCGGTTCACCGGCCGCGAGCGTCAGCACCGCGATCAGGACCCGCTGCTTGGCCGCCGTGACGGGAATCGCGATACCATCGCACCGGACCTCCAGGGGCCCCAGCAGACGGAATACCCATCTTTCGTGCACGAAATGCTTCCCCTTCGCACGGCCGGGCTGTTCGTCGGGTCCAAGCATGAGCCGGGCGACAGTGCCACAGGTTCGGCGAGACTGTCCAGCGACCAGGCGGCGACCGGGACGTGACCGTTGCCGACTAGGGTGTGAGCGGCCTTTTCCGTGCTTTATGAAATGTGGAGCGTTGGTGCGGTGCGAATCGGCGGCGGCTGACGGCAAGCGATATGCACTGCTGTCTGTCACCGTTTGTTACGCAGGGTTGGTGACGTCATTGTGAGTACTTTCGGTATGTCAATCGCCAGCAATTCGCGTGGCCTCGTATTCCTGGTCCGTCCATCGGGCGTCGCGCCGGTGTGGGTGTCGTGTCGCCTGGGTGGGGTGGTGTAGCCGATGCGGGAGCAGGCCGCGGCGACCACGCGGGAAGCGCTGGCCGATTTCCTCCGACGGCGACGCGAGGCGCTGTCGCCGGAGATGGTGGGGCTGCCGGCCGGTCAACGGCGTCGGACGCCGGGGTTGCGTCGGGACGAGGTCGCGCGGTTGGCGGCGATGTCGACGACCTACTACGAACGGCTGGAGCAGGGGCGTGGCCCGCAGCCCTCGGCGGCGATCCTCGCCGGGCTGGCGCGGGCGTTGCGGCTGGACGTCGACGAGCGCTCCTACCTCTACCTGCTGGCCGGGCACGCCATGCCCAGGGCGGTGCCGGACTGTGGCATCGATTCGGGGCTGCTGACGATCATGCGGGCGCTGGACGGGACCTGCCCCGCGGTCATCACCGACGACCTGGCCACCATCGTGGCGCAGAACAAGTTGTACACAGCGGTGTTCGGTCTCGTCGCCGGACTGCCGGGCTGGGAGGGCAACCTGTTCTGGCGCTGGTTCGGGCCGGGCCGGCGGCGGGTGGTGAACTCGGCGGAGCAGCAGGAGGCCATCGGGCGCAGTCACGTCGGCTACCTGCGGGTGATCGTGGCTCAGCGTGGCTACGACGCGGCCTCGACGGCGTTGGTGGCCGAGCTCCGCGCCGCGAGCGCGGAGTTCAAGCGGCTGTGGGACGACCACCGGGTGTCGAGATCCTGGGCGATCGTGAGCGTGCTGGGCGATCGCGTCGGCCGGCTGGACCTCGACTTCGCGCTGATGGTGAGCCGCCGGTCGGGGCAGCGTCTGTGCACGATGCAGGCGGTTCCCGGCACGCCTACCCAGGAGCGGTTGACCCGGCTCGTCGACATCGCCGGGCGAGAACCCAGGCCGGTGTCGGTGGCACGCGGCTGAGCCCGCACTACCAGGGGGCGCCTTCCCCGGAGTCGAACATGGCGCGCAGGTCGCGGCGTGAGTGGACGCCCAGCTTGCGGTAGGCCGCCGCCAGGTGGCTTTCCACCGTCCGGATGCCCAGGTGCAGTGACTCGGCCGCGTCGCGGTTGGTCGCGCCGTCCAGGATGGCCTGGACGACACGGCGTTCCGAGGCCGTCAGCAACGACGTGGTGGACTCCGTGCGGGTGGCGTGCTCCAGTTCGGTGCGGACCTCGCGGTGCCAGTGGCCGAGTCCGACGTCGGTGAAGATCGCCGCGGCTCGTCTCAGATCGTCCATCGCGCGTGGCCGCAGGTGCGGGCGGTTGAGGTCGAAGCGGGCTCGGGCCAGCAGGCTGCGGCCCAGTTCCGGGCGGAGGTGGCTGTGCGCGTGCTCGGCCACCGCCGCGGTCAGCCGGCCGCACGCGGTGTCGGCGTCGCCCTCGGCCGCCGCGCACAGACCCAGCAACCGGTGCCCGATGCCGCGCAGCGTGCACCGGTTGCCCTGTTCCCCGGCGGCGAGCAGCCGGTGGCCGATGGCGGCGGCCTCGGGCAACCGGCCGGCGTGGATCAGCTGCTCGCCCAGGTCGGTGTCGACGCGGAACCGGGCGCCGGTGTCGTGGTGGCCGAAGGACTCGGCCGAGTCGAGCGCCTGCCGGAGCAGGACCACCGCGTGGTCGTGGTCGCCGCGCTGGGCGGCGATCATGCCGAAGAGGTAGTCGGCGGCCATCCTCCGGGTCCGGTGCGCGGAGCCGGTCCAGGCCAACTCCGTCATCATCGTCTCCACCTGGTCGGCGTGGCCGTCGGCGAGCAGCAGCCGGCCGCGCAGCAGCGCCTTGTGGGTGGGTTCGCCGCGGATCCACGCGGCGGCCTCGTCGCTCTCGGCCAGCGCGGCCGCCGCGGCCTTGGCGTCCCCGGCCAGCAGCGCCGCCTCCGCGAGCGCCATGGACAGCACCGCGATGCGCATGTCGTCGGCGATCCGGCGGGCGTTGTCCAACGAGTCGGCCAGCACCAGCCGGGCGCCCTGCATGTCGTCGGTGATGATCAGCGCCCGGGCCAGGTAGATGTCGACCGAGAACGGCGCGGCCACCTCGGGCAGGTTCTCCGCGATGCCCAGCGCCCGCCGCACGAGCTCCCGGTCCAGCCCGTCGCCCGAGTCGGCCTGGACCTCGATGAGTTGCAGGCAGGCCCGGTAGGTGCCGAAGCCGTCCAGGCCGACCTGCTGGGCGTGGTGCAGGGCGTCGCGGGCGTGCTGGTGCCGGCGGGGGAAGTCGCCGTAGAAGCGGTCCGCGAGCAGCGTGTGCAGCAGGGCGAGGCGGCGGGGGTCGGGGTCGTGCCGCGCCGCCACGCCGGCTATCAGGGCGCGGGCGGCGTCGGGGCCGGAGACCAGGTAGCGCACCGCCGCCGTCGTCGGCAGCGCGAGCTCCAACAAGGGGGTCGGCAGCGCGGCGATGTCGACGGGCTCCATCACCTTGAGGGCCCGATCGAAGTTGGCGCATTCGGTGTGCAGCCGGGCCGTGGTGATACGACGGCGATCCAGCTCGGGCGCGCTCGGGGCGGTGAGCCGCAGCGCCTGTTCGGCGAGGCGGGCCGCGTGCCCGATGGCGCCGCGGCTGCGGGCGTTCTCGACGACCGCGTCGAAGGCCGTGGCCACTTCGCCGCGGATCTCGTCCGGGGTGCTGTCGTCGACCGTGCGCGCCATGTAGTGCGCCTTGGCCTCCGGTGACTCGGCTATCTCGACGAGCCGCATGAACAACTCGTGCTGCCGTCCGGGCGAGACGACCTGCAGGGCGGCGTCGGACAGCAGCGGGCGGGCGGCGAGCCGGCCCGGCTCCACCGCGTCGACGACCCCCTGCGTGACCGCCCGGTCGAGTGCGCGGGCCGGCTCGGCGACCAGCCCGTCGAGCGCTCGCACCGCGGACCGCACGGTGGGCCGCCCGAGTGCGGACACCACGCAGAGCGCGTCGATGACATCGGGTTCCAGCGCTCTGACCCGGGTGATCATCATGGCGTGCAGCGAACCGGGGGCGGGCACCGGCGCGCCGGGCCGGTGCTGGTCGCGGGCCCACACGCCGGCCAGTTCGACGGCCCACGCCGGATTGCCCATCGTGGCCTCACAGATCAGTTCGCTGTCCCGCAGTGAGAACGTGATGCCGAGCCGGTCCTTGATCATGGTCCGGACCGCGGGCGGCGTCATCGGGCCGAAGGTGAGCCACTGGTCCGGCCGGAACACGTCGACCAGGGCGTTGGTCGGCGGGGGCTCCATGCGCCAGTCGAAGGGGCCGCTGATCCGCATGGTCATCAGCGTCCGGATCGGGGCGTCGGCGGCGCGCCGCAGGGCGAACGCGAGCACGGCCTGGCTTTCCGGGTCGACCCATTGCAGGTCGTCGATGGCGAGGAACACGCGCGGCCCCTCGCAGCTGGTCAGGGCGGTCTGCAGCGCCATGGCGATCAGGCGCACGGACGGGCTGCGAGGCAGGTCGGGGACGCGGAGCAGCACCACTTCAAGGGCTTCGCGCTGGGGTTCGGGCAGCGTCGGGAACACCCGGTCCGCCACCGGCGCCAGCAGATCGCCGAGGACCACGTAGGGCATGGACGACTCCGCCTCCGCGGCGGTCGTGGACAGCACGCAGGCCCCCGAGGAACGGGCGGCGGCAACCGCACTGGACCAGACGGTCGACTTGCCGATGCCGGGCTCGCCCACCAGGAGCACGGCGTCGGGGTCGGTGCCTTCGGTCGCGGCGCGGTGAATCCTGTCCCACGTCTGGTTCCGGTCGTGATGACCGCTCCGCGCGTCGAGCGGCAGCATACAAGTGCCCTTCCCGGCCTACGGCCCGGCTCGGTCGCCGACCCGATGGACCGCGAAGCGGGCGGCCGGCGAGATGGATGACCAACCACGTCTCATCTTCTGCTGACGCGAACCCGCCGAAGTCGCGGCGTCGACCGTCGAAGCGGCGCACGCGAGCCGCACGGCCCGGTGTCGACGACGGGCATGATCATCGATGGCGTCCCCGACCTCCGGCCCCCGCCAGTGCAGCGCAACCCCGACCCCCAGTTTCACGAGCCCGTTCCGGGCATCCGTGCTCGAGCTCGGCCGAGGAACAGACCGTGCCCGCCCTTCGACCACACCCGTTCCATCCGCACGTTACGGCCGACCAGCAGGCTCAGCCACGTACTGTCGATACGTGGCTGAGCCGTCTCTGGACGGAGTTTCGACGAGTTCGACAATCGCCGCCGGACGGGCGTAGCGGGAATCGCCCGTTGGTCGCCTCGGTCGCTACGGTCACGCAGGTGGGACGGCGGGCTACGGAGATTCGGATCGCCATCTACGTAGTCCATTCCCTGATATCTCCGTATTTGGGGCGCGTCGATCGGTAGTTGTTTGCCTTGACCATGCGACTTCGCCCCTGTTTGACTTGTCACCGAAGCCGCGACCGGGCGGTCGAATTGTTTTCCTTGGTGGTTCCCGCCGCCGGTCCGACCATTTCACTCACACTGGGGGATACACATGTGTGGTATTGCCGGCTGGGTGGACTTCAGCAGGAACCTGCTCGACGAACGGGAGACCGTGTCGGCGATGTCCGCGACCATGACGTTGCGCGGCCCCGACGACGCGGGAGTCTGGTCCTCGCCGGAGGCGGTGCTGTGCCATCGGCGACTGGCGGTCATCGACATCGCCGGCGGCCGTCAGCCCATGCGGGCCGAGGGCGCCGCGGTGCTCACCTACAGCGGCGAGGTCTACAACTTCCGCGAGCTGCGTTCGGAACTGGAGTCCCGCGGACAGCGGTTCACCACGTCGAGCGACACCGAGGTCGTGCTGCGGGGATATCTCGAGTGGGGCGACGGCGTCGCCGAGCGGCTGAACGGCATGTTCGCCTTCGCCGTGTGGGACGTCCGGACCAAGGAGCTCGTGCTCGTCCGCGACCGGATGGGAATCAAGCCGCTGTTCTACTACCCGCTCCCGGACGGCGGCGTGATCTTCGGGTCCGAACCGAAGGCGATCCTGGCCAATCCGCTGGTGGACCGCGCGGTCGGCGCGGACGGCCTGCGCGAGATCCTGACCATCGCGCAGACTCCGGGAATCTCGCTCTACCAGGGCATGCGGGAACTGCCGCCCGGGCATGTGCTGCGGGTCGGGCGGACCGGCGCCCGCCTGCGCCGGTACTGGCAGCTGGAGGCCCGTGAGCACACCGACGACGTGGCCACGACCGTGCGCACGGTGCGCGGTCTGCTCGAGGACATCGTGGCGCGGCAGCTGGTGTCCGACGTTCCGCTGTGCACGCTGCTGTCCGGTGGTCTCGACTCCACGGCCATCACCGCGCTGGCCGGCCGGCATCAGCCGATCCGGTCCTTCGCGGTGGACTTCACCGATCTCGCCGGCACGTTCCAGCCGGACGGGATGCGCGAGTCGGCAGACGCGCCGTACGTCGCCGAGGCGGCGGCGCACCTGGGCAGCGACCACACCGACCTGCCGCTGGACGTCGCCGGCATCAGCGATCCCAAGGTGCGCGCCGAGGTCGTGCGGGCCTGGGAGTACCCGCAGTTCAGTGGCGACATGAACACCTCGCTGCACCTGCTGTTCCAGGCGATCCAGGGGCACTCGACGGTGGCCCTGTCCGGTGAGGCGGCCGACGAGGTCTTCGGCGGCTACGCCTGGTTCCACCTGCCGGCGGCCGTCAACGCCCCGACCTTTCCCTGGCTGCACGTGATGATGCGGGAGCAGCGCCCGGACGATCTGTTCGACCCCGCGCTGCGCAAGCAACTCGACGTCGTCGCCTACGAGCGGGACCGCTACGCCGAGGCGCTGCGCGAGGTGCCGCGGCTGCCGCACGAGCAGCCGCACGAGCGCCGCATGCGGGAAGTCTCCTACCTGCACCTGACCCGGTTCGTGACCATGCTGCTCGACCGCAAGGACCGGCTGAGCATGGCGCACGGGCTGGAGGTGCGGGTGCCGTTCTGCGACCACCGGCTGGTCGAGTACATGTTCAACACGCCCTGGTGGATCAAGACGTTCGACGGGCGCGAGAAGAGCGTGTTGCGGGCCGCCACCAGGGACCTCCTGCCCCCGGGGGTGCTCGCCCGCACCAAGAGCCCCTACCCGGCCACGCAGGATCCGGCTTACGCCAGGGCATTGCGCGCCGCGCTGGCCGAGATCATGGCCGATCCGGACGCGCCGGTGCGGCCACTGCTGGATGCCTCGGCGGTGCGCGCGCTGCTGGCCGGCCCGGTGGGGGAGAGCTCGACCACGATCACCCGGATCAACGTCGAGATGGTGATCGACCTCAACTTCTGGCTGGCCCAGAACGGGCTCCGGATCGACCTCTGAACCGTATCGACCATCCGGAGGAGCACGCCGATGGTTCCGCGTATCCGGCCGTCCCTGATCGGCCTCCCTTCCTACGTGGCGGGCCGCAAGATCCCCGGCGCCGCCCTGCTCGCCAGCAACGAGTGCCCGTACGGGCTGCTGCCGGCCGTCGCCGCCCGGCTGGCCGGCACGACGGCGGCCGCGTTCCGCTACCCCGACATGACCTGCGGCGCGCTCGTCGACGCGCTCGCGGCGCACCACGGTGTCGCCGCGGACCGGATCGCGGTCGGCGCCGGCTCCACCGAGGTGTGCGGCCAGCTGCTGCACGCCGTGGTCGGGCCGGGCGACGAGGTGATCTTCGGCTGGCGCTCGTTCGAGGCGTACCCGTTGCTCACCGCGGTCGCCGGCGGCACGGCCGTCCGGGTCCCGCTGCGCCGGGACACGCTCGATCTGGACGCCATGCTCGCCGCGGTGACCCCGCGAACCCGACTGGTCTTCGTCTGCAATCCCAACAACCCGACCGGAACCGCGGTCGGGGCGGACGATCTGCGGCGGTTCGTGGCGGCGGTTCCCGACGACGTCCTGGTGGTCGTCGACGAGGCCTACCGCGAGTACGCCGACCCGGCGCTGGTCCCGGACGCCGTCGACCTGTTCGGTGAGCGGCCCAATGTCGTGGTGCTGCGCACCTTCTCCAAGGCCTACGCCCTGGCCGGCCTTCGCGTCGGCTACTGCCTCGGCGCACCCGAGGTGATCCGGCAGGTCCGCAAGACGCAGACACCGTTCAGCGTCGCGACGATCGCGCAGGAGGCCGCCGTCGCCGCGCTGGGCGAGGTCGTCGAGGTCACCCGCCGGGCCCGCCGCACGGTGGCCGAGCGCGACCGGATGACCTCCCGCCTGCGCGAACTCGGCTACGACGTGCCGTCGTCGCAGGCGAACTTCGTGTGGCTGCCGCTCGGCCCGGACAGCGCGGGCTTCGCCGACCAGTGCCTGGCCGGTGGCGTGGTGACCCGGCCGTTCCCGGGCGAGGGGGTCCGGGTGACCGTCGGCCTCGCCGACGAGAACGACCGCTTCCTCGACCTGGCGGAGAAGCTCCGCTGACGGACACCCCGGACAGCAACCCAGCAACTGACGAGGAGGACTCATGGCCGACGGCGTGGTTGTGCTCAACGACCTCGACGTGGTGCTCGCGGACAGCACCTTCTTCGACGACTACCTCGAGGACGCGCACAAGGAATACCGCATGGGCCGCGAATCGGTCGGCACCGACACCCTGCACCGCCCCAACAGTTTCGGGCTGCTCGGCGGCGTCGTCGTCGACGGCGACGCGATGGAACTGCGGCGGTTGGCCTTCGCCGGCAACGTGCGGGCCGTCGATCCGGTGCCGCTGGAGGAGTTCAAGGAGACGATCGTCCCTCAGTTCGGCCCCCAGTACGACGACGGCCGGCGCGGATTCTGGTGTGACGCCCAGGATCTGCTGCGGGTGGCCCGCCAGTTCGAGGACGAGGGCCTGGAACTGCTCGGCTCGATCCACCTGCACCCGGACTGGCACCGGATCGGCCCGCGGCACGAGCGGGGCGTGCAGAACCTCAGCGAACGGCCCAGCCGGATGGACGAGTACCTGTTCCGCAGCGCGGGCTGGCCGCTCAACATCATCTGCTACCTGGAGAGCCGCTGCGGCGGCATCGCCCACACCTACGGCGCCTACCGGGCGCCGGGGGACGAGCCGTCCCCGCTCGCCGAGCTGAACATGCGCTTCTTCTGACCTGGCGAAGGAACTTCTCATGTCGCGTTCCCAGCGCGTAGCCGCGACCGTCACGGCCGCCGACCCCGGCTACGACCAGGCTCGACGAATCTGGAACGAGCGGTTCGACTGCCGGCCGCTGGCGGTGCTCTACCCGGCGGACGTCGCCGAGGTCGCCGGCGCGGTGCG
The DNA here is from genome assembly GCF_018263855.1 of Kutzneria sp. CA-103260. Taxonomy (GTDB): domain Bacteria; phylum Actinomycetota; class Actinomycetes; order Mycobacteriales; family Pseudonocardiaceae; genus Kutzneria. The sequence continues at coordinate 2,368,584 of NZ_CP073318.1, forward strand.
GGCCGCCCGCGACGACGGGGTGCCCTTCCGGATCCGCTCCGGTGGCCACAACGTCGAGGGCTTCAGCGTGCTCGACGACGGCTACGTGATCGACCTGTCCCGACTGACCGGGGTGACCGTCGACGACGACCGCACCCGGGGCACGGTCGCCGCCGGCACCCTGCTCGGCGACGTCTACTCCGGACTGTGGGCGGCCGGGGTGACCATCCCGGCCGGGGTGTGCCCGGACATCCGCATCGGCGGCCACGTGCTCGGCGGTGGCGTCGGAATGCTGGTGCGCTCGCGGGGCATGCTCGTGGACAGCCTGGTCGGCCTGACCATGGTCGACGCCGACGGCGAGGTGCTGGAGGTCAACGACGACACCCACCCCGACCTGATGTGGGCCTGCCGCGGCGGTGGCGGCGGCAATTTCGGCGTGGCCACGTCCTACACCTTCCACACCCGGCCGATCGGGGACGTCACGTTGGTGACGGCCGCCTGGAACTTCGACAACGCCATCACCGCGCTCGACCGCTGGCAGCACTGGGCCGTCGAGGTCGACCAACGCGTGAACGCGCGGTTCTCGCTCTTCTCCCCGGGCACCGGCGGCGGCCGCATGGCCGTGCTGTTCGAGGGCACGAGCGCCGAGTGGGAGTCGCTCGCCCGCCCGCTGTTCGAGCAGTGCCCGCCCGCGGAGCACACGGTCCGGGAAACCGCCTACATCAACAGCGTCGGCCAGTTCAGCCAGCGGGTGCCGTCGATCCGGGCCAAGTTCGTGCCCGCGCTGGCCGCCGGTCCGCTGGACGCCGAGGCGCTGAAGATCCTGGAGCGCCACCACCGCGCCGCGCCGGACGGCGTGAAGACCAGCTTCTACGGGCTCGGCGGCGCCGTCCTCGGCGCCGACCTGGCGAAGCGGTCCGCCTTCGCGCACCGCGACGCGCTGTTCTGCGTGGAATACCTGGGCCACTGGCACGGCGCCGAGCACGACGCCGAGCAACTCGGCTGGCTGGCCGGGATCCGCGACGAGCTGCGGCCGTTCATGACCGGCGGCGCGTACGTCAACAGCCCCGACCGCGATCTCACCGACTGGCTGCACGCCTACTACGGCGCGAGCCTGCCCCGGCTGATGGAGGTCAAGCGGCGGTACGACCCCGAGGACGTCTTCCGGTTCGAGCAGAGCATCCCCGTCTCCCTGTCGCCGGCCGCGGCCCGCGCCGCCGGCCTCACCGAGGCGGTTGTCGCGGACCTGGGCGCCCGTGGGCTGCTCACGTCCTGACGCGTCCCCCGAACACCTGTCGAGCAAGGAGAACGAATGGACACCCGGATCAAGACCGTGGTCATCCTGGGCGGCGGAACCGCCGGCTGGATGACCGCCTCGTACCTCGGCAAGGCGCTGCAGCGGACGGTCCGGATCGTCGTGCTCGAAGCGCCCGGCATTCCGCGGATCGGCGTCGGCGAGGCCACCGTGCCGAACCTGCAGCGCGCGTTCTTCGACTACCTCGGCATCGCCGAGGAGGAGTGGATGCGCGAGTGCAACGCCAGCTTCAAGATGGCGGTCAAGTTCATCAACTGGCGCACGCCGGGGTCGGGCTCGCCGCGGCCGCGCACCGTCGACGGCCGGCCCGACGTCTTCCACCACCCGTTCGGCCTGCTGCGCGAGGCCGACAACATCCCGCTGTCGCACTACTGGGCGGCCAGCACACTCGAGGGCGAGACGACCGAGCCGTTCGACTACTCGTGCTTCGTCGAGCCCGCGATGATGGACGCCAAGCGGGCGCCGCGGCTGCTGGACGACACCAAGCAGGCCAACTACGCGTGGCACTTCGACGCCCAGCTGGTCGCCGACTTCCTGCGCAGGTTCGCCGTCGGCAAGCAGGGCGTCGAGCACGTCGAGGACGAGATGACCGAGGTGCTCACCGACGACCGCGGTTTCATCACCGCACTGCGGACGAAATCCGGGCGGCTGCTGGAGGGCGACCTCTTCGTCGACTGCTCCGGCTTCCGCGGGCTGCTCATCAACCAGGCGATGGGCGAGCCGTTCGTCGACATGAGCGACCACCTGCTGTGCGACAGCGCGGTGGCCACGGCCGTGCCGCACGACGACGAACGCGACGGTGTGGAGCCCTACACCTCGTCGATCGCCATGCCCGCCGGCTGGACCTGGAAGATCCCGATGCTCGGCCGCTTCGGCAGCGGCTACGTCTTCTCCAGCACCTTCACCGACCGGGACCAGGCCACGCTGGACTTCAGCCGGCTGTGGGGACTCGACCCGGAGCAGACCACCTTCAACAACATCCGCTTCCGGGTCGGCCGCAACCGCCGCGCCTGGGTGCGCAACTGCGTGAGCATCGGGCTGGCGTCCTGCTTCGTGGAACCGCTGGAGTCCAGCGGCATCTACTTCATCTACGCGGCGATCCACATGCTTGCCAAGCACTTCCCCGACCGCAACTTCGACTCGGTGCTGGTGGACCGGTTCAACCGCGAGATCGAGGAGATGTTCGACGACACGCGGGACTTCCTGCAGGCGCACTACTACTTCTCGCCCCGCACGGACACGCCGTTCTGGCGGGCGAACAAGGAGCTGACGCTGGCCGAGGGCATCCGCGAGAAGGTCGAGACCTACCGCGCCGGCCTGGCGGTGAACCCGCCGATCACCGACGAGAACAGCTACTACGGCAACTTCGAGGCCGAGTTCCGCAACTTCTGGACCAACGGCAGCTACTACTGCATCCTCGCCGGCCTCGGCGTGCTGCCGCGCACCAAGCTGCCGGTGCTCAACTACAAGCCCGAGTCCGTCGCCATGGCGGGGCAGCTGTTCGCCGAGGTCCGGCGCAAGCAGCAGGAGGCGATCGACGCCCTGCCGACACACCAGGAGTTCCTGCGGCGGCTGCACCGCGTGTCATGACGACCGACCCACGGGAGCAGCGCTTCCGCGATCTGATGAGCGCCTTTCCGACCGGCGTCGCCGTCGTGACGGGCATGCACCCGGACGGCACGCCGCGCGGCATGACCTGCTCGTCGGTCACCAGCGTGACGCTGCGGCCGCCGACGCTGCTGGTCTGCCTGCGCGTCGGCAGCAGCACGCTGGAGGCCGTCTCGGCCCAGGGCGGCTTCGCGGTCAACCTGTTGCACGACGGGGCGCGACACGCCGCGGAGGTGTTCTCCTCCGCCGTGGCCGACCGGTTCCGCCAGGTGTCCTGGCGCACCTCGGCCTCCGGCATGCCCCGGCTCGACGAGGACGCGTTCGCGGTCGCCGAGTGCCAGGTGAGCGGCCTGCTGACCGTGGGGGACAAGGCCGTGGTGTTCGGCGAGGTCCGCCACGTCGAGCAGGTCGACGGCGCCCCGCTGCTGTACGTGCACCGGCGGTTCACGCCGGGGCCGCTGACCCGACTGTCCTGAGAGGACTTCCGCATGCGTACCCACGAACTGAAGACAGGCCGGCACTTCGGCGTGAACTTCGACCACGGCGAGGACTTCTTCGCCACGCTGTCCCGGTTCTGCCGGGAGAACGAGGTGCGGCAGGGCTACCTGCCGATGTTCCTGGCCGCGTTCCACGAGACGGAGATCGCCGGCACCTGCGCCCGCGTCGAGGACCCGGAGGCCCCGGTGCGGCTGCCGGTGTACCTGGAGAAGGTCGAGGCCATGGGCTGCGGCACCTTCTCCTGGGACCCGGAGCGGCAGGACATCGTGCCGCACGTGCACGTCACCGTGGGCCTCAAGCAGCTGGCCGCGGCGGCGTTCTCCAGCCACCTGATCAACGCGAAGGTCCAGTACCTGACCGAGATGCTGGTCGTCGAGGTGGACTCGCCGCAGATGCGCCGCCCGGTCGACGCGGACCTGTGGGACGTTCCGCTGCTCACGTTCGAGTGAGGAGGTGCGTGATGACGTCCGTCCATGAGCGCTTTCCCTTTCCCGACGAGGAGTTCGGCCGGGTGCCGCGTAGTTGCGCGCACCGGCGCAAGCACGATCCGCTCGGCTCCGTCACGCTGCCCAGCGGGGACGTCGTCCGCCTCGCCGTTCGCCACGACGACGTGGCGGCGGTGTTGGCCGACCCCCGGTTCAGCCGGGACCTGAGCAAGCCGGGCTGTCCCCGGCTGCAGTCCGGCGCCGACATGTCCGACGACCACGACACCCTGATCAACATGGATCCGCCGCGGCACAGCCGGGTGCGCGGCATCCTCAGCCGCGCGTTCACGCCCCGCGCCATCGAGTCGTGGCGGCCGCGGATCCGCCAACTCGCCGACGAACTGGTGGCCGGGATGCGGGTCGCCGGCCCGCCCGGCGACCTCGTCGCGGCGGTCGCGGAGCCGCTGCCGATCCGCGTCATCGCCGAGATCCTGGGCGTGGCCGGCGGCGACCTCGACCAGTTCCGCGAGTGGTCGTCGCTGGCCATGAGCATCGGCGACGACCTGGCCGACGCGCGGGCCAAGGGCAAGGACGAGTTCTTCGCCTACCTGCGCGAACTCATCGCCGAGCACCGGCGTGAACCACATGACGACCTGCTCGACGCCATGATCGGCGCGAGTGTCGACAACGACCGGCTCACCGAGGACGAGCTGTGCGACACCGTCCGTTCCCTGCTGCTGGCCGGTTACGAGACGACCATGACCACCATCGGGCGCGGGATGTTCACGCTGTTGCGGCATCCCGGGCAGTACCGGGCGCTGGTGGCCGAGCCGGAGCTGCTGCCCGGCGCCGTCGAGGAGATCCTGCGCTACGACTTCCCGGCGGACGTCGGCTTCCTGCGCTTCGCGCTGGAAGACGTGCCGCTGCCCTCCGGCGTGATCCGGGCCGGCGAGGGGGTCATGCCGCTGATCTCGTCGGCGAACCACGACGCCACCAGGTTCCACGACCCGGAGACCTTCGACATCCACCGGCCGGACACCGGCAACATGTCGTTCGGCCGGGGCCCGCACTACTGCGTCGGCGGGCCGCTCGCGCGGGTGCAGATCCAGGAGGCGCTCGGCGCGGTGGTGCGCGGACTGCCCGACCTCGCCCTGGCGCTGCCCGCCGGGCAGGTGCCCTGGAATCCCAGCATGGTGACCCATTCGATCAGCGAACTCTCGGTGACGTGGTCGCACGGAGGTGACCCGCGATGACAACCGCCAACCCGATGCCGCCGCTCTACCGGGACCGGGACATCGAGCTCCTGGGCGTGGATCTGCCCGTCCTGCGACAAGTCGACCGGTGGTGCCACGAGTTCCTGATGCGGCCCAACCCGGAACTCGGCCGCGGCGGGTCGGTGTGCCCGTACCTGCCGAAGGCCATGGGCCTGCAGCGCATCGCCTTGACCGTCGTGCACACCGCGGGACGCACGGACGAGGACGTGGACGCCGTGATCGCCCGGTTCCGCCAGGTCTTCCTGGAGATGGAACCGGTCTCCGGCCCGGAGTCGCTGGAGAAGGCGATCCTGGTCATCCTGCCGGACGTCAGCGAGCAGGACGCGCCGGCCATGGTGGACGAGACGCACCGCCGGCTGAAGGCCGACTTCGTGGCGGCCGGCCTGATGATCGGCAAGTTCCATCCCGCCAGCGACCAGGGCGGCCTGCACAACCCGGACTTCCGGCCGCTGCGCAGCCCGGTCCCGCTGCTGGCGATCCGCTACATGGTCGGCTCCGACCTGCCGTTCCTGAACCGGCCGGACGATCCGGTGTCGGACCGCGTTCAGTACCTCACGTCGTACGAGCAGCGCTTCGACGGCGCCGACGGCGGTCGTTGGGCCGAACACGGCCGGGCCGCGCTGACCGAGATCCGGGACGGTGAGCGGGGATGACGGCGATTGTCTTCGGCGGCTCGGGAGGCATCGGCACCCGGGTCGCCCACCGACTGGCGCTGGCCGGACACGACGTGGTCGTCGGTTTCGTCCAGGACACGGCGGCCGCGGGGAAAGTAGCCGGCGAGATCGAGGAAACCGGGGCGCGGGCCATCACGGTCCGCGGCGACGTCGCGGATCCGCGGGAGGTCGAGGAGACGTTCGACGCGGCCGAGCAGAACTTCGGCGGCGTCGACGTGGTCGTGGTCTGCCCCGGAGCACACGCGGCGAAGCGGGGTCCGTTGGCCGGCGTCGACGAGGCGAGTTTCGCCCGCGTCGTCGACGTCAACCTGCGCGGCGCCGTCAACGTGCTGCGGCTGGCCGCGACCCAGGTGCGCGCGGGCGGGTCCATCGTCACGCTGTCCAGTTCCGCGGCGGCGCTGGGCGTGCCCGGGCAGGCGCTCTACAACGCCTGCAAGATCGCGGTCGAGTCGCTGACCCGCGAACTCGCCCGCGAACTCGCCGGCCGCGAGGTCACCGTCAACTCGGTCGCCCCCGGCCCGACGGCCACGGAACTGTTCCTGCGCAACCGGTCCAACGAGGAGATCGAGGCCCTGGCCAAGCAGGTGCCGCTCGGACGGATCGGCCACCCGATGGACATCGCGGACGTCATCGCGTTCCTCACAGGCCCCCAGGGTCGATGGGTCAACGGCCAGGTGATCCGGGCGAACGGCGGCCTGGTCTGACATGGAACTCGCCTCGATCACCCAGCCGTCACGCACGTCCCCCTCGATCCCGCCGGTCGTCGGCGCCGACCTGCTCGTGCCGCTGGCGAGCGGCGAGCTGATCCGGTACGCGAACCTGGACCACGCCGCCAGCACCCCCTGCCTGAGCGCGGTCCAGGACGCGGTCAACGAGCTGCTGCCCTGGTATGCCAGCGTTCACCGGGGCTCTGGCTTCGCCTCCCAGGTCTCCAGCCGCGTGTACGAGTCGGCCCGGCAGGTGCTGCGGGCATTCGTCGGCGCCCCGGCCACGGCGTCCGTGGTGTTCACCCGCAACACCACGGACGCGTTGAACCTGCTGGCCCACTCATTGCCGGAAGCCACGACGGTGGTCGTGTTCGACACCGAGCACCACGCGGCCATGCTGCCCTGGCGCAACCCCGGAACCATCCGGCTACAGACCCCGACGTCGGTCGACGACACGGTCGGGGTGCTCGACACGGCCCTCGCCGCGGCCCCCGCCGGCCCCCGTGTGGTGGTGCTCACCGGCGCGTCCAACGTGACGGGTGAGCTGTGGCCGGTCGCCGAACTGGCGGCGGTCGCCCGGCGGCACGGCGCCCGGGTCGTGCTGGACGCGGCGCAGCTCGCGCCGCACCGTCCGATCGACATCACGGCGTGGCAGGTCGACTATGTGGTGCTGTCCGGCCACAAGGTGTACGCGCCGTTCGGCGCCGGGGCCCTGATCGGCCCGGCGGACTGGCTGCGGTCCGCCGAGCCGTACCTGGTGGGTGGCGGCGCCACCGCCCAGGTGACCCAGCAGCCCCACGAGCTGACGATCTCCTGGTCGGATGTCCCCGACCGGCACGAGGCGGGATCGCCCAACGTGGTCGGCGTGCACGCGCTGGCGGCAGCCTGTCGGGCGCTGACGGCGCACCGGGACGCGATCGGGGCCCATGAGGCCGAACTGCTGCGACAGCTGCGAAACGGGCTGGCCACGGTGCCCGGGCTGGCCGAGCTGAGCCTGTTCGGGGCGCCGCGCGTCGGGGTCGTCAGCTTCGCGGTCGAACGCCAGGATCCGGGTCTGCTGGCGGCCGCGCTCTCCGCCGAGTACGGGATCGGGGTGCGGGAGGGGGCGTTCTGCGCGCACATCGCCACCGGCCGGCTGCTGCTGCGGGCGGGATCGGCGCACCAGCGGGCCGTCCGCGCCAGCCTCGGCCTGGGGAACACGGTCGAGGACGTGGAGCGCCTGGTGGGTGCGTTGCACGTGCTGTCCGCGCGAGGGCCGCAGCTGAGGTACGCCCACATCGGCGGTCAGTGGCTCCCCGAGCGCGACCTCCGGCCATGGCCCGCCTTCGCGCGCTAGACCCACCAGCTGTTGTCCGACCCGCCAGTTGTTGTCCGAGCTGAGGAGACTCCCATGTCCGTCAAGGTCGTCGTGCCAACCGTCCTGCGCCGTTACAGCGGCGGCCAGCGCACCGTCGAGGCCACGGGCGACACGATCGCCGAGGTGATCGACGACCTGGAATCGCGGTACCGCGGCATCTCCGGTCGCCTGGTCACCGAGGGCGCGCTGAACCGCTTCGTCAACATCTACATCGATGACGACGACGTCCGCTACGCCGGCGGCCTACAGGCGCCGGTCACGGAGAACGCGACCATCATGATCCTCCCGGCGGTCGCCGGCGGCTGACCGGCGGCCCCGGGACGCCGGGTCGACGAGCACACCTCACATCGAGAACCCGAGCAGGTGACTGTGTCCTCCCACCAGATCGTCGGCCTGTTCGCCGACCTCGCCCTGATCGCCCTGCTGGCCCGCGCCCTGGGCATGCTGGCCCGGCGATTCGACCAACCAGCGGTGGTCGGTGAGATCCTCGCCGGCATCCTCCTCGGGCCGACGTTCGTGCACGGGGCGATCTCCGGCGCGCTGTTCCCCGCCGACGTCCGGCCGTTGTTGACCGCGCTCGCCGACGTCGGCGTGGCGTTGTTCATGTTCGTCGTCGGCCTGGACTTCGAGCCGGCGACACTGGGCGGGCGGCGGCGGGTCGCCGTCACCGTCGCACTCGGCGCGATGGTGCTGCCGTTCGGCCTGGGTTGCCTGCTGGCCGTGGTCCTTGCTCCCGAGCACGCCCACGGCCAGCAGTTGGGCTTCGTGTTGTTCCTCGGCGCGGCCATGGCCGTCACCGCCTTTCCCGTGCTGGCCAGGATCATCAACGACCGTCACATGAGCCGGACCAGTGTGGGCGGCCTGGCGCTGAGCGCGGCGGCGCTGGGCGATCTGCTCGCTTGGTCGTTGCTGGCGGTCGTGGTGATGCTGGTCAGCGGCAGCGGTCAGACCGGTTGGCACCTGCTGCTGTTGGTCCCGTACGCAGTGCTGATGGTCGCCGTCGTGCGGCCGCTGGTGCGCCGTCTGGTCGTCGCCCGCCAGGGTGACGGCGGGCTCGACCACTGGGTGCTCGTCGTGATGGCGGGCGGCGCGCTCGTGTCGGGTGCGCTGACCGAATGGATGGGCCTGCACTTCATCTTCGGCGCGTTCTTCTTCGGCTTGCTCGTGCCGAAGGACGGGCTCGGACGGTTCCGCGCCGACCTGCGGGCCAGGGTCGAGCAGCTGCCGAGCGCGCTGCTGCTGCCCGTCTACTTCGTGGTCGCCGGCCTGGGCGTCGATCTGTCCCATGTGGACGCCTCGATGCTGACGGTTTTCGCCCTGATCCTGGTCGCCGCGGTCGGCGGGAAGCTCGTGGGCACCTTCGCCACCGCCCGCTCCTGCCGCATCCCGCCACGCCAGGCCGCGGCCCTGGCCACCCTCATGAACACGCGTGGCCTCACCGAGTTGGTCATCCTGACCGTCGGCCTACAACTCGGTGTGCTGGACGGCGAACTGTACTCACTGATGGTGGTCATGGCCGTGCTCACCACCGTGATGACCGGCCCGCTGCTGCGACTGATCTACCCGCTGAGCCGCATCGCCGCGGAAACAACCGCGGACGAACGGAGACAACCCGCGCACGACTGACGCAGCCGTCAGCGGTCCGGCACGACCAGAACGCCCTTTCGGTAGCTTCCCCGTAGCTCGTCGAGGTTTTCGAATCCCGCGTTCAGGTCGTCCAGGTGGATGTGGTGGGTGAACAGGTCGCCGAGGCCGATGGCGGACCGGGCGAGCAGGTTCGTGGCCCAGCGCATGGCGGCGACCACGCGCCCGGTGTCGCGGAAGTGGGCGTTCACGATGCGGATGGCCTCGTAGTTCCACGCCCCGAGGTCCACGCTCCGGCGGCCGTCCTGGTGATAGCCCCCGATGACGAGCACTCCCTCTCGCCGCACCAGGCGGCCGGCGAGGTCGAGGCCGGACTGGGTCCCGGTCAGTTCGACGACCACGTCCGCACCTCGGCCACCGGTCAGCTGCCTGACGGCCTCCTGGGCGTCCACCTCGTCCACGGTGCCGGCTCGGGCGCCGACAACGGATCCGCGTTCCGACAGCCCGCGTCCGACCTGGAGGACCTGTGCGAACCAGCTCATGTCGAGGAGCCGGGTCATGAGTTCGCCCATGAACCCGGCCCCGACGACCACGACCGTCTCGCCGGTGACCGCGGGCAGGCAGGACCATGCGTTGAGGCAGCACGCCAACGGCTCGACCAACACGCCGTCGACCCCGGGTTCCAGGGCGACGACGTGCGCCGACTCCGCCGACACGTACTGGGCGAAACCGCCGCCGGGGACCCAGGCCGTCACGCGCCGGCCCGAGAGGTCCACGGGTGCGTTCTCTCCGACGGCGCACACCACCGCCTCGACTTCGTGCCCGAGACGGACCGGTAGGGGCGGTGCACCGAGCCGCCACCGGTCGACATCACCCGAGCAGACGCCAGTTCGCGTCACACGCAGCAGGACGGAATCCCGGTCCGGCGGCGCGATCGACTCCCGAACGACGTCGAACCGCCTCGCCGCGGTGAGAATCGCCGATGTCGCAAGCAAGTTCTCGGCCGGGGTGCTCACCATGAGACCAGCTCACCTCCCTGGTTGGCCGACCGGTAGGCAGCGGTGATCAGTCGCGTGCTCGCCACGGCGGCGTCGACGCGCGCCCCAGGCGGCACGCAGTCCGCCGCACCTGTGTCCGCGACCGTCACAAGGTTTTTCAGCTGTCGCCGGTAGCAGTCCCGCACCGGCGTCTCCCACGTTCCGGCCACCCCAGCGGCCCGCGCCGATCGACCGTCCAGCCGCACGCGCACCACGGCGTCACCGCCTCTTTCGTCCAACCGCATCGTGAAGACGCCTTCGGTGCCACCAAGCCGAATCGTGAGTCCGGTGCCGGATCCGCCGGACCACGCGATGGACACCCGGCCGGCCAGGTCGTATCCGCCGGGCCGGAGCTGGTACAGCTCCATCTCGGTCGAGGAGTCGCGATGGAGCGGCCCGGCGCCGAGCGGCGGCGTTGTGGGGGAGGAGGTCATCTTCGTCGTGACGGCACGGACCGGTGACCGCTGTCCGAGCACGGGCAAGATCACCCCGAGCAGGTGCGGGCCCAGATCGAAGGCCGAGCCCGGACAGTCGACGTCGCGAAAGTGCCCCCAGTCGGGATCACCGTCGGCCCGGAGCCACTCGCCCGACACCTCGACGAGGTCGCCGAGGCCGCCGCCGTCGAGCCAGGACAGCACAGGGGGCGGTATGGCGGCCAGCAGGTGCAGCCCGAACTGCAGGTGCACGCCGGCGTGCTCGGCCAGCTGGGCCATCCGTGCGACGTCATGGAGGGACCACGCCGCTGGTTTCTCGCAGAGCACCGCCTTCGGCGGAGTCCGCAGCCGCAACAGCTCGGTGAGGTTAGTCAGGTGCGAGCTCGGCGGCGTGGCGATGATCCAGGCGTGCACGCCGGACGAGCCGCACTCGGAGACAGACAGGTGAACCGCGCTACCCGACAGCTTCCACTCGGTGGCGATGCGCCACGCCGATTCGATTCGTGGATCCACCACCGCGGCCAGTTGGACGCTGGCCACCTCGCGGAGGGCACGAGCGAGGACTCGCCCCTGCCGTCCCGCGCCCACGAGTCCCACCAGCAACTGCCGGCCGCTCATGGCGTCCCTGCTTCACGCAGGGGCCGGTTCGGGTGGTCGACGACCCACGCCAACAGCCGCATGAGACGTTCCTCCTGTGCCAGCACGAGATGTCGGTCCCCAGGGGCGGCCAGCATCACGAGACTGATCCGCAGTCCGGACGCGTCCGGGGCGCCGGCTGCGAAAAGGTCGAAACCCGTGGCGCCCATGCGCCGGTGCTGGTGCACCGCCGTGGTGCAGCCGGGCAGCGTGAGTTCGGTGTGGAACGGCGTGATGTTCACGCTCGGATCGCCCCCGCCGTACAGCGTGCCCCGATCACCGAGGTCGGCGAGAACCTGCTCGCAGGGCAGGCGCTGGTGCGCCACATCCGCCCGGTTGTCCTCGGCTGTCCGGCGGAGCAGGTGGTGGAACGTCGTGTCGGGCCCCACCGGCACGGTCAGCAGGTACCGGTTGGCCAGGTACGTCGGCACGCTCCGGGCGAGCGGGGTCAACCGGTTGGACACCGGCACAGTCAGGGTCACGACCTCGGCGGCCCGCTCACGAGCGACATGGGCGGCGACCACCGCCAGGATCAGGTCCGGCCAAGCCGTCCCGGCGGCTTGCGCGATGGCGTTGATCCGGTGCGGAGCCGGCGGTTGCAGTCCGATGCCGGTCGTCGCCTCGGCGTCGGCTCGGTCGGACCCGAGGCGCACCGGCGCCGGCGCGTCGGCCAGGCGGCGGCGCCAGTACGCCCGGTCCTCGGCGTACTGGCCGGACGCCCGGTAGTCCGCCAGTTCCTCGTGCAGTGCCTTGAGTGGGCGGAACGGGTTGGGGCCGGGTTCCGCGCCGGCGCGGATGGCCGCGTACACCTCGGCCACCCGGTGCAGCAGCAGACCCGCGCTGAAGGCGTCCATCACCATCGGCAGGAACCGCAGGTACCACCGGAAGTGGTCCGCGCCGAGCCGGAGCAGCGCGGTGGAGAACAGCGGGGAGTCGCCGGGCCGGATGGGTGCGCGGTGCTCCGCGTCCGCCCACTCCGCTGCGGCGGCTTCGGGATCGCTGGCGCCGGACACGTCCACCACCGGGAGCCGCCACCGCAGCCGAGGCAGGATCTCCTGCCTGGGGACGAGGTCCCGCTCGACGAACCGGACCCGCAACGCGTCGGTCTGCGCGATCACGTGCTGGGCCGCCGCCTCCAGGGCCCGCGCGTCCAACGGGCCGTGGATCTCGACGTACTGGGCGATGGTGTTGGCCCGGTTCTCGGCGGCCAGCCGAGTGCTGGCCGTCAACAGCGAGCGCTGTTGGACCGTGACGTCCAACGCTTCCGGCGGCGCCAACAGGGTCATTGTGAACCGCCGAGAATCGTGCAGAGCAGCTTCTCGCTCTCCCCGAGGCCGAGCGCCGCCTTGGCGTCCCGGAAGTCGACCATGCCGATCTGGCAGGTGTCGATGCCGTGGTCGGCCGCCGCCGTGGTCAGCAGTTGGGCCATCGCGCCCGCTTCGAGCAGGCAGAACGGCTCGGCCCGTTCGCCGTAGAGCTGCTCGAGGGCGGCGGTGTCGGCGACCAGGAAGAGCGCGAATCCGGCGGTCTCGTGCGCTTCCCGGTTGACGCTGGTGCGGTGGTGCCCGGCCTGCACCAGCGGCGCGTCGCTGACCGGAACGAGCTGGTGTTCATCGGGGGAGTACCGGTAGACGCCGTCGGCGAGGGCGCTCACCCCGGCGTTGTGCACCTGGACGTAGACGTCGACCGGGTAGATGCCCGAGGCCGAGCCCCAAGCCCGCCGAACGACGCCCTCCTCGGTCCACTGCCGCAGCTGGGTGAGCAGTCCGCCGAACGCGTCCAGCCGGATCTTGGATCCGCTGAACTTGCGCACGCTGCGCCGGCGATGGTCCGGGGCGGCGCCGGCTGGCAGGCCGATGCCGGCCTGCTGCGTGGCGTGCCGGCGGCGAGCCTGCTCCTTGGCCTCCTCCCGAGCCTCCGCGTCGAACAGCACCGGTTGCGGCGCCGGTTCCTCGGTCGGAGCGGGGGCGTCGCCGGCGTAGAAAGCGGCCAGGTCGTCGACCGAGCGCATCTCGTACAGCATCTCGAGACTGGGGTGGGAGCCGAACTCCGAGGACAGGCCGTTCGCGATGCGGATCAGGTGCATCGACGTCAACCCCACGGCGCCGAAGTCGATCCGGGACAGATCACCAGTGTCCAGTTCGGTGCCGGCGAGCACCGCTGTCAGGACCGAGTTCACCCTGTCGGCCACGTCGGTCCCGGCAGCCAAGGGTGCGGGCCCCTCGCCGAACAGGGCGCCCCGGTCGACCTTGCCGTTCGCGGTGAGCGGGTAGTCCTCGACCACTCTGATCAGATCCGGCACCAGGTAACGGGGCAACTCCCCGGCCAGCTCGGCCCGCAGTCGGGTCGGGTCGAGCACCGCGCCGGGACGGGACCGGACCACCGCGACGAGCCGGCGGTCCTGGTCGCGCGCGCCCTCGGCGCCGACGACCGCGTCGCGGACCCCGCCGAGCCGCGCCAGCGCGCTCTCGATCTCACCGGGCTCGATCCGGTGGCCCTGGATCTTCATCTGCTGGTCCTCCCGACCTAGTAGTTCGAGCACCCCGTCCGGGCCGACCTTGGCCAGGTCACCGGTGCGGTAGAGCCGTTCGCCGGTGCCGGGCCGCAACGGGAAGCTGCGCCGGGTCCGCTCGTCGTCGCCCCAGTAGCCGCGGGCCAGTCCGGCGCCGGACAGGAACAGCGGGCCGGCGGTGCCCGGCGGCGCCGGTTCGAGCCGTTCGGTCAGCACGACCGCGCCCTGGCCGCGCATCGCCTTGCCGTAGGGGATGCTGTGCCACGTCGGATCGACCTGCTCGACCTCGTGCAGCACCGACCAGATCGCCGCCTCGGTGGCCCCACCGAGGCTGATCAGCCGGGTGTGCGGGAGCCGCCCGCGCAGCCGCCGGGCCAGCTCGACCGGTATCCAGTCGCCGCTGAGCATGATCAGGCTGAGCCGGGCGGCCCAGTCCATGTCCTCGCCGGTCGTCTCGGTGAGCAGTCGCAGCAGGGCGGGCACCGAGTTCCACATCGTCACCTCGTGCCGGACCATGAGGTCGGCCCAGTGCTTCGGGTCGGAACGGTGCTCGGCCCTCGGCACGACCAGGCTCGCCCCCGCCGACAGGGTGCCGAACACGTCGTACACCGACAGGTCGAAGGTGAGCGGGGTGAGCGCGAGCAGCCGGTCGGCGGGCCCCACGGTGAACCGCTCGTTGATGTCGGTGATCGTGTTGACCGCCGCGCCGTGCTCCATCGCGACGCCCTTCGGCCGCCCGGTCGAGCCCGAGGTGTAGATCAGGTACGCCAGGTCAGCACTGGTGGTGCCGGGCTCCCTGACCACGGCCGAACCGCTGGCCAGCACGTCCTCGAACTCGATGAGCCGGACGCCGGACGGCCAGTTGCCCGCGGTGGCCCGGCTGGTCAGCGCGAACCTCGCGGTGCTGTCGCGCAGCTGCAACTCCAGCCGCCCGGTCGGCGCGGTCGGGTCGACCGGGACGTAGACGCCGCCGGCCCGAACCACGCCGAGCACCGCGGCGGTCTGCTCCCAGCCGGTGCGCAGGCCGACCGCGACCATGTCGCCGGCGCACAGGCCGACCGAGATCAGCGCCGCCGCCACCTTCTCCGCCGCGTCCGCGACCTCCTGGTAGCTCAACGATCGCCCGTCGGTGCGGATCGCGATCGCGTTCGGGCTCACCGCGGCCCGAGCCAGCACCAGGTCGTGCAGGCGCGGCGACTCGGTGACGTGCACCGGCTCCGGCCGGCTCAGCGTCGCCGGATCAGCGGTCCAGTCGCTACGGGCGGCCAGGCCGCGCAACAGCGACAGGTACGCGTCGAACATCTCGTCGAGCAGCCCGTCGGGGAACAACGCGTCCACCGAGTCCCAGGTCAGCACCGCGTCGTCGCCCCAGCGCATGGCCTGGTGGTCCAGCCACACCTGCGGGGTCTGCGACAGGCCGTGCAGGCGGCGGCCCAGCCAGTCCATCTTGCCGATGTCCTTGTCCAGCATGCTGGTGAACACGACAGGGGCCACCGACTCCGGCAGCCGCGGTCGGCCCTGCGACCTCGACCGCTGCCGGCGCACCGTCACGCTGCCCAGCTCGCGGTGCTCCAGCGCGAACAGCAACGAGGTCTGGAACGTCCGCAGGTAGTCCTCGAACGCACCGGGCCCCGGCCGCGACGCGACCAGCAGCACGCTGGTGAACTCGCCGATCGCCGGGGCGGACAGGCCGACCTGCGGGCCATCGAAGGCGGGCACGCCGAGGGTGAACGGGGCGTCACCGCTGAACCGGCCGATCACGCTGGTGAAAGCGGCGCCGAACAGCGAGGACACGGTGATTCCCCGGGCCGCCGCGGCGTCGCGCAGCCGCCGCCAGTCCGCCTGGTCGAGCACGGCGGTGCGCCGGGTGAACTCGGGGCGGCGCACGGTTTCGGGATCCAGCGCCAGCGGCAGCTTCGGCGGTGGCGGCAACTCGTCGGCCAACCGGGCCAGCAGGGCCCGGTCCGGCCCGTTGGCGATCTCGTCGAGCCGACGCCGCCGATCCCTGGCGAAAGTCCGGAACGCCTCGGCCGGCGCGGCCGGCGGCAGCGAGAGCCCCCGGTACCGCAGGCCCCATTCGTGGATCACCACGAAGATGCTCTGCGCGTCCAGCATGAGCAGGTCGAAGCTGACGTGGACGCGCACCTCGCCGGGCAGCAGCGTGAGTCGCAACTCGAACAACGGCCCGCGGTAGGCGTCCAGCACCTGGCAGGACATCCGCGCCCGGGTGGCCGCGACCTTCTCCGCCGCCGCCGGATCGTCACGCAGGTCGTCGACCTGCACCTGCCAGGCGGCGGTCGGCGTGATCTCACGCTGCCGACCGTCCAGGGTGGCGACCATCCGCAGGGCCGCGTGCCGGCGCACGATCTCGTCCCAGGCCACGATCGCCCTGTTCGCGTCGAGCTCGGCCATCGTGTACTCGCCGTACGCGTGGCTGGACACGCCGCCGAGGCCGAGGCCGTCGAACCGGCCGACCAGGTACGCCTCCTGGAGCTCCGTGAGCGGGATCGGCTCGTCGTCGACGTCGGGTGCCTCCGGGCGCCGCTCGGGAACCGGTCGGACGGCGACCACGGGCGCCGGCTCCGCCGTGGTGCGGGTGGCGGCTTCGGCCTCCGGGCCGAGATCGAGGCCGTCCAGCACGAGCGCGGTCAGCTCGGTGACGCTCGGGCCGCGCATCATCGTCATCGTCGTGACGGTGACGCCCAGTTCCCGTTCGATCCACGAACTGATCTCGACCGCGAGCAGCGAGTCCATGTGCATGCTGGTCAGCGGCGCGTCCGGCGGCAGTTCCGGCTCGGGCACGCCGAGCAGGGCCGCGCACCTGGCTTTGATCCGAGCGGTGAGCAGCTCGACCTGGGCGTCACGGTCCAACGCCCGCAGCCGCTGGACGGTCGACCGCCCGTCGGCGTCGGTCCGCCGGCCCAGCTCGTCGCCGGCCAGCACCTCGGCGTACCGGTGCTCGTGGTCGGCGTCCAGGCCGAAGTGGCGGATGATCCGGGCGAAGTCGACCTTGGTGACGCCGACCCGGGGCGAGCCACCGCGCCACAGCGACCGCATCGCCTCGAACACCTGGTCCGTGGTGAGGTGGCCGACCCCGGACGCGGCCAGCGCCCGCGCGGCGTGCTCGTTGCGGGTCAGGTAGCCGGCCCCGTGGATGGCTCCCCAGTTGACGGTCAGCACCGGACGGCCGAGCGCGGCGCGGTACTCGGCGAACTGGTCGAGGAACGCGTTGGCGGCGGCGTAGTTGGCCTGGCCGGCGTTGCCGAGCAGCGAGGTGGTCGACGAGAACAGCACGAACGCGTCGAGGTCGTGACCGGCGGTGGCCCGATCGAGGTTCCAGGCGCCGCGCACCTTGGGTTCGAGAACCCTGCGGAACCGGCGTTCTTCCAGTTCGGTGAACGGGCCGTCGTCGATGACCATCGCGCAGTGCAGGACACCCCGCAGGGGCGGCAACTCCCGGTCGATCCGGGCGATCAGCGCGTCGACCTGGGACGCCGACGTCACGTCGACCGCCTCGGCCAGCACTTCGACGCCGGCCGCGCGCAGGCGGTCGAGCGCTTCCTCGGTCCCGGGGCTCGGCAGCGCGCGGCGGCCCACCAGCACCAGGTGCCGGACCCCGGCCTCGGCGAGTCGGCCGGCCAGTTCGAGGCCGATGCCGGCGAGGCCGCCGGTGACCAGCCAGGTGCCGGCGAACCGCTCCGGACCGGGCGGCGGGAGCGGCGTCACCGGCAGGTCGCGCTCGCTCATCGCCAGCACCAGCTTGCCGATGTGCTCGCCGGCGGCGAGGTGCCGGAAGGCGGCCCGGACCTGCGACGGGTGGTAGACCCGGTGCGGCAGCGGCCGCAGCGTCCCGTCCTCGAACCGGGCCAGCAGCGCCCGCAGTTCCTCGGCGACCACGGCCGGCCGCTCGGCGATCATCTGCTGCAGGTCGAAACTGGCGTAGGACAGGTTGCGGGTGAACGGCCGCAACCCGAGCCGCCGGTCGGCCCGCAGGTCGCGCTGCCCGATCTCGACGAACCTTCCGTACGGTGCCAGACAGGCGATGCTGCGTGCCGTCGCCTCGCTGCCGACCGCGCTGAGCACGACGTCGACCCCGGCGCCGTCGGTTACCGCCCGAACCTCGTCGGCGAAGCGCAGCGAGCGCGAGTCGAACACGTGCTTGACGCCCAGCGAGCGCAGCAGCTCCCGTTTCTCCGGGCTGCCCGCGGTAGCCAGCACCTCCGCCCCGAGTTCCTTGGCGAGTTGGATCGCGGCCAGCCCGACCCCGCCGGCGCCGGAGTGGATCAGCACCCGCTCGCCGGGGCGCAGCGCGGCGAGCCGGCCGAGTCCGATCGCGGCGGTGAGGAACACCAGTGGAACCGTGGCCGCTTCGGCGGTGGACAGCCGAGCCGGCTTGACCGCCACACACGTCGCGTTCACGGTGACGTGCGAGCAGAGCGTGCTCATCGCCGCGTCGACCGCGACCACCTCGTCGCCGACCCGCAGCCCGGTGACGCCGGTGCCGGTCCTGGTGACGCGGCCGACGCACTCGGCGCCCATCCGCAGCCCGCGGCCGCCGGCTGTCGACGGCATCCGGCCCAGCGCGACCAGCACATCGCGGAAGTTCAGGCCGACTGCGTCGACCTCGATCTCGACCTCACCCGCAGCGGGGGTCCTCCGAGGCTCGGCCGCCCACCGCAGCTCGTCCAGCTGGCCAGGGTGGTCGGTCACCAGGGTGTGCGCGTGGTCCTCGGGCAGCGTGCGGGCGTCGACCCGGTCGAGCACCGCCGAGGCCGGGTGCCGGACGATGCGGCGCACGTACCGTTCGCCCGACCGCAGCGCGATCTCGTACTCGCCGTCGTCCAGGCACAGCTGCGCCCACAGTTGGTCGAGATCGCCGCCGGCGGTCGCATCCAGGTCGATCATCACGGCGCGGGTGTGCGGCAGCTCCAGCCGGGCGGCCATGCCGATGCCCCACGCCGACGTACCACCGAGCCGGACCGGCTCGCCGTGCAGGCTGTGCGCGCCCTTGGAGACCAGCACGAACCGGGGGCTCTGCTCGACCGGAACGGCCCGCAACGCCCGAACCACATCGGCCAGCTCGACGCAGCGGTCCTGGATCACGGCGCCGGGGTCGGCGGCGTCGCTGTCGCCGGTGTTCCACAACTGGACGACGTGAGACGGCCGCAGGTCGCCGAAATCGACCGGATCGCCGGGCGGGACGATCCGGGCGCGGCCACCATGCTCGCGGACCCGGACGGCCAGCGCGGCGGCGAGCGCGGCGTCGTCGCCGAGGATCGCCCAGTCGGCGGCCGGCGGCGCCGGCGGCGAGGCGGGCCGGCCGATCGACGGTCCGGTGGCGAACAGGACCGTGTGCGGGGCGGTGTCGTTGCCGGTCCGGTCCTCGACCGCGGCGACTTCGGAGAATCCTCCGTCACGCAGGAGCTCGACCCACTGGTCGGCGCTGAGCAGCGGGCCGGTGGTGCGCACGTCCCGGTCGGTGAACGACCACCAGCCCTTGGTCAGGCCGAACGTCAGGTCGGCCCAGATCCGGCCGGGCATCACCTCGGCCAGCACGAGCAGACCGCCGGGAGCGAGCAGGCCGCGCAGCGAGCCGAGCGTGCGGCGCAGTTCGGGCGTGGCGTGCACGACGTCGGACGCGAGGACGAGGTCGAACGAGTGCGGCTGGAAGCCCTGGTCGACGGGGTCGCGGTCCAGGTCGAGCACCTGGTACTCGACGAACGGGAAGTCGCGGAAGCGGTCCCGGGCCCGCTCGGTGAACGCGGCTGAGATGTCGGTGAACACGTATTCGGTGCGCCCCGGCGGCAGCACGGGGAGCACAGCCGCGGTCAGACCGCCGGTGCCGGCGCCGATCTCCAGGATGCGCAGGGTGCGGCCGGGCGTCGCGGCGGCCGAGATCCGCTCAAGGGCCTGCCGGACGACGTCGTTGTGGAAGCGGACCGCCTTGGAGGTCTGGAAGAACCGCTCGGCTTCGCCGTGGTCGCCCTCGGGGAACAGCAGCTGGAGCGGGTCTGTCGTGCCGGTCAGCACAGCATGCAGGTGGCTCGCGGTCTTGTTGAGCAGGCGCAGTTCGCCGAGCGAGTCGGGGTAGGCCGCCACCATCCGTGCCCAGTGGACGGCGTGGTCGGGGGCGACGTCGCACAGCACCCGGAACGAGCCGTCCTCGCGGTGGGCCAGGATCCCGCCGTCGGCCAGGAAGCGCAGGAAGCCCGCCGCCGCCGGGCGGTAGAGCGGGAGCAGCCCCACCAGGTCGTCGACCGCGATCGTGCGGCCGGTGGCCAGCTCGGCGCCGAAGCCGGCGAAGCAGTCGGCCAGGTACGCGGCGCAGAGCTCGCGCAGGTCGGCCCGGTACTGCGAGCTGTCGCCGGCCAGAGCGGCGGGAAACAGACGCAGTTCGGCCACCGCGGCCTCGGCGCCGAGGGTGACCGCGCTCGTCGGCGGGCGGACCGAGGAACGCCAGCGCATCCGGTAGAAGTGGTCCTGGACCGCGCCGTCCGGGTTCTCCGGCCGCGGCACCGGGGCGCCACGCATGCCGATCAGCTCGGCCAGCACGACGCCGTCGGCGTCCAGCACAGCGATGTCCGCGTGGAGGGCGTACGCGTCCCTGGTGTGCACCCGGACGTGGGCGTGGGCCGGTGTGCCGTCGCTATACACCCGCACGGCGTCCACTCCGGACGGCACGTAGTTGACCGGGATCAGATCGGCGGCCCGGCGGGCATTGCCGTCCAGCACGGCGGTCTGGATACAGACGTCGAGCAGCGCCGGGTGCAGCACGTAGTGCTTGAGCGTGGCCGCGAGTTCGTTCGGCACGAGAAGGTCGACCAGGGTTTCGCCCTCGCCGGTGCGCAGCTCGGTCATGCCGCGGAACGCGGGTCCGTACACGTAGCCGCACGCGCTGAACGCCTCGTACACCTGATCGTGCGAGTGTCGGGTGGCGCATCGCCGCCGGACCGCGTCGAGGTCGACCCGGTGGTCGCGCGCCGGCTCGCGGTGGTAGCGGCCGCGCACCGTGCGTGCCCACGTGTCCCCGTTGAACGAGCGGTGGTGCAGCTCGAAGGTGCCGTCCTCGGGGTCCAGCTCGATCCGGCCGATCTGCACGTCGTCCGGCTGGAGCGCGCAGGACCGCTCGAAGTCCACGAACTCCAGCGCGGCCGGGGCGTCGAGGTGTTCGCGGGCGGCGGCCAGCGCGGCCTCCAGGTACGCGGCGCCCGGCACGATGACCGTGCCGAACAGCTCGTGCTGGCGTACCCAGGCCAGGCGGTGGTCGTCCCAGCGGATCTCCCAGGTCGGCCGGGCCGCGTCGACCGGCTTGAGCATCGGGTGCGGCTGGCCGCCGGTGCGCCGGGCCCGCGCGGTCGGCGTCTCGTTCCAGTGCGCTTCGTGCTGCCACACCGGGCCGGGCAACGCCGCCGCCGGGACCGGGCCGGGGTGCCGGCGGGTCCAGTCGACCTCCCGGCCCGCCGCGTAGAGCGCGCCGAGCGACTCGAGCAGGCGCACCCGGTCGTCGCCGCCGCGCTGGAGCGAACCGACGGCGACCGCCGCGTGCCCGGTGTCGTCGAGGATCTCGCGGACCGCGTTGAGCAACACCGGATGCGGGCTGAGTTCGACGAACGCGTCGTAGCCGTCGTCCAGCATGGCCCGCAGCGCGCCCTCGAAGAGCACCGGCTGGCGGAAATTGCGCCACCAGTAGTCCGTGTCCAGTTCGCCGCCGGCGATCCGACGGGCGTGCACGCTGGAGTACATCGGGATCGTGGTCGGCTCGCCGGCGACACCGGCGAGTTCACCGACCAGCTCCTCGCGCAGCGGGTCCATCTGTGGGCTGTGGCAGGGACACGCGACGCGCAGCTTGCGCGCGAACACACCGCGCTGTTCGAGCAGGGTGGCCACCCGGTCCAACTCCGGGTGCGAGCCGGACAGCGTCGACCCGCGCGGGCTGTTCTCGGCCGCCACGCAGACCTGGTTCCCGGTCTCGGCGCACACCTTCCGCGCCGCGTCGGCGCCGAGCGCGACGAACATCATGCCGCCGCGGCCGTCGGCACGGGAATGCACCAGCGCCCGGCGGCAGATCAGGCGCACCGCCGACGGCAGATCGACCGCACCGCTGAGATAGGCGGCGGCGTACTCACCGACGCTGTGGCCGAGCACGCCGTCCGGGCTGACGCCCTGGCTGCGCCACAACTCGGCCAGCGCGACCTGGACCGCGAACACGGTCGGCTGCAGGCAGAAGGTCTCGTTGACCCGGCTGCCCGACTCGTCGGCCAGCAGCGCGTCCAGCACGGACCAGCCCAGGTGGGGGCGGGCCAGTTCGTCACACCGGAGCACGGTCGACCGGAACACCTCGTCGGTCTCGATCAGCGACCGGGCCATCGCCCACCACTGCGGGCCCTGTCCGTTGAACAGAAAGCCGAGTTTGCCGGCCGGGCGGCCGGTCGGTGCGCCGGCGAACACGCCGGGGCGGGTGTCGCCGTCGGCGTAGCCACGGAGCTTGGTGACGGCGTCCGCCGCGTCGACGGCCACCACCGCCAGCCGGTGCCCGTGGTGACCGCGCCGGCGAGCCAGCAGCACGGCCAACCCTTCCAGGTCCCCGCCGGGTAGCTCGGAACCGGTCAGTCGGTCCGCGTACACGGCCGCGAGTCGGCGCAGCGCGGTCTCGCTGCGGGCGCTGAACGTGAGCAGCGCCGGACGGTTGTCCACCCGACCGGGGCCGGCCGTGGGAACCGGCGGGGCTTCAGCCAACACCACGTTGGCATTGGTGCCGCCGAAACCGAACGAGTTGACGCTGGCCACCGCAGTCGGCAGGTGCTCGGGCCACGGGGTGAGCGCGGTCGGCACGCGCAGGCCGAGACCGGTGAAGTCGATCTCGGGGTTCGGTTCGTCGAAGTGCAGGTTGGCCGGCACCTGGCGGCGGCCGACCGCGAGCACCGCCTTGATCAGGCCGGCGATCCCGGCCGCCGCCTCGAGATGGCCGATGTTCGTCTTGACCGAGCCGACCAGCAACGGCCGGTCGGCCGACCGGCCGTTGCCGAGCACGGCGGCCAGGGCGGTCGCCTCCACCGGGTCGCCGACCGCGGTTCCGGTGCCGTGCGCCTCCACATAACCGACCTCGGCCGCGTCGATCCCGGCCACCCGCAACGCGGTGTCCACATTGGACCGCTGGGCCGGGCCGCTCGGCAGCGAGATGCCGAGGGTGTGCCCGTCCTGGTTGACCGCGGTGCCCCGGATGACGGCGTAGATCCGGTCCCCGTCGCGCTGGGCGTGCGCCAGCGGCTTGAGCAGCACCAGCCCGGCCCCCTCGCCGCGGCCGAAGCCGTCGGCGGCGGCCGAGAACGCCTTGCACCGGCCGTCGGCCGCGAGCATGCCGGCCTGGCTCAGCGCCACCCCGAAACCGGGTGTGAGGATGAGGTTGACCCCACCGGTCAGCGCCGCGTCGACTTCGCCCGCCCAGATGCTCTGGCAGGCCGAGTGCGTCGCGACCAGCGCGGAGGAGCAGGCGGTGTCGATCACCATGCTCGGCCCGCGCAGGTCGAAGGCGTGCGAGATCCGGTTGGCCAACAGGCTGGTGGACATGCCGGTGGCGGCGTGCGCCCCCATCGCCTCGCCCTCGCCCGCCGCGGTCTGGATCTGCGCGTAGTCCTGGCTGCTGGCGCCGACGAACACGCCGGTGCGCACGCCGGCGAGATCCGCCATCGGGATGCCGGCGTCCTCGCACGTCTCCCAGGCGACCTCGAGCAGAAGTCGCTGCTGCGGGTCGAGTTGGGCGGCCACCTGGCGGGAGAGGCCGAAGAATCCGGCGTCGAACGCGTCCACCCGGTCGAGGAACCCGCCCTCGCGCATCGTGATCCGGCCCGGCACGCGGTGGTCCGTGGCGAACAGGCGCTCGACGTCCCATCGGTCCGGTGGCACCGGTCCGATCGCATCGACCCGACTGGTCAGCAGGTCCCAGAAGCTGTCGGGACCGGTGACTCCGCCGGGAAATCGACAGCCGATACCGACCACAGCGATCGGCCCGTGTTGGATAGCCGTGCTCAATCTGTGCTCCAGTCCGTGTCGAAATTCTTTCGCCCCAACCGTCACTGCACCGGTGACGGGATCTCGGCCGATCGTACTTGCGTCGGTCACAAATACATCCGGCCGTCGGCGGCCGGGCAGAGGTCTGCCCTCGTGACCAATCGAGTTCCCGTAAACGCCTGCTCGAACGAACAATCGTGGTTGCACGCCGATGTGCCCGAACGGCCGGTGGCGAAGCGATGGCCAGTGGCAATACTGTCCCGGTGTGCCGGATTGTCTGGCCATTGCGGCCGTCGAGAAGTTCCGAGAGATCAGCGGAGGTTTCGACGCGATGCGGATGACGCGCAGCCTGGCGCCGTTGCGCCACCGCGACTTCCAATATCTGGTTTCCGGGCAACTCGCCTCGAACATCGGCGACGCCTGCTATGCGGTCGCCCTGCCCTGGTACGTGTTGGCCGAGCGCGGCGGGACTCTGCTGTTGGGCACCGTGCTGGTCGCCTACGGCCTGCCTCGCACCGTGCTGATGGCGTTCGGCGGCGCGGCGAGCGACCGGTGGCGGCCGTGGACCGTGATGATGGCCTCGGACGTCGTGCGCACGGTCGGCGCGGCCGCGCTGGCGGTCGTCGCGCTGCTCGGTCCGGCACGGGCTGAGTCGCTGGTGCCCATCGCGATCGTGCTCGGCGCCGGGCAAGGGCTGTTCCTCCCCGCGTCGTTCGTGATCGCGCCGACCCTGCTACCGGACCGGGAACTACCGGCCGGCAACGCGCTCACCGCCGGCGGCACCCAACTCGCTCTGCTGATCGGGCCCGCGGTTGCCAGCGTCGTCGTGGGATCGCTCGGCATCGCAGCCGCGTTCGTGGTCAACGCGGCGACCTTCGCGCTCTCGGCGCTCTCACTCGCCCGCATTCGGTCGGCCAAACGCCGTTCGACGCCCGCCCCGGCAGCGGATTCCGGCAACGCCGTCCCGGCCAGGACGACGCTGCGCCAGTTGCTCCGAGGGGAGCCGGCGCTGCTGGTGGTTCTCGTGGTCACGCTGGCCGGCAACTTCGGCACCGGTGGGCTCAGCGAGGTCGCCGTCCCAGCGCTGGCGCACGGCCCGCTCAACACCGGAGCGGTCGGTTTCGGCGGTCTGATCGCCGCGCTGGGAGCAGGCGCCCTGCTGGGAACCCTGGGCGCCGCCCAGCTGAGTCGGCCTCGGCGACCGGCGGTCCTCTGCTCGGCGGTGTGCCTCGCGGAGGCGAGCATGATCGCCGTCACGCCCTACCTGGGCGGTGCGATCGCTGTGGGGGTCGGACTGTTCGGCTACGGGCTGTTCAACGGCATGGCCAACGTAGTCATGATCACCGCGCTCCAGCGCTGGGCGCCGCCGAACCTGCTCGGCCGGGTCATGGGCCTGTTGCTGCTGGCCGGTTTCGGCATCTTCCCGGTCTCCGTCGCATTCGGCGCGTTCGTGGTCGACCGGTTCGGGCCGATCCCGTTCTTTCCTGTCGCGGGCCTGATCCTGCTGCTGGCGGTGATCGGTTCGATGACTCAACGTCGATGGCGGGACCTGGGCGTGGCGGTGCCGCGGGAAGGACAACCCGCCTGCGTTGCGTAAATGGCGCCCGGCCGGGATCTGCTCTCCGAGCCGCACTTGGCTTCCGGAACGCTTCGGTGAGTGCGACCAAGTCCAGCGTCCGCGGTGGACAGATGTTGTGCGCCGTCCTCGGCTCCCCAAGGCTCTAGGAGTGGCCCAGGATCGGATGGGGCCGGTACGGGGCCTCCAGGATGGCGACCTCCTCGTCGGTCAGCGTCACCTCCACGGCCGCGACCGCGTCGTCCAGGTGCGCCAGCTTGGTCGCGCCCACAACCGGCGCGCTGACACCGGGTTTGCCGAGCAGCCAGGCCAGCGCGATCTGGGCCGGTGGGAGGCCTCGCTGGTCGGCGACCGCGCGCAGGGCGTTGACCACCTCGAAGTCCATCTCGTCGTGGTCGGTGGCGCGGGAGCGACGGGCGCGGGCGGTGTGCCGGCCGGACCGGTCCCGGTTCCCGGCCAGCAGCCCTTGGGCCAGCGGGCTGTACGGCAGGACGCCGACCTGCTGGTCGAGGCAGCAGGGGATCATCTCCCGTTCCTCTTCCCGGTAGGCCAGGTTGTAGCGGTTCTGCATGGACACGAACCTGGTCCAGCCGCCCCGCCGGGCGGTGTACTGCGCCTTGGTGAGCTGCCAGGCGTAGGTGGCGGACGCGCCGATGTAGCGTGCTTTCCCTGACCGCACAATGTCATCCAGCGCGGCCATGGTTTCCTCGATCGGTGTCTCGTAGTCCCAGCGGTGGATCTGGTACAGGTCGACGTGGTCCGTGCCAAGCCGGCGCAGCGAGGCGTCGATGGCGTCCGTGATGTGCTTGCGGGACAGGCCGCGGTCGTTGGGGCCGGGGCCGGTTGGCCAGTAGACCTTGGTAGCCAGCACGTAGTCCTCGCGGCGGGCGAACAGCTTGCGTAGCAGGCGGCCGGTCAGCTCCTCGCTGGCGCCGTCGGAGTACATGTCGGCGGTGTCGAAGAAGGTGACGCCGGCGTCTACCGCGCGCCGCACGATCGGCTCCGCGGCCTGCTCGTCGAGCATCCAGTCGGCTTCCGGGGGAGCGCCGTAGCTCATCATGCCGAGGCAGATCCGGGAGACGCGCAGGCCGGACGAGCCGAGCCGGGTGTGCCGCATGTGGCCATGCTCGCCGGGATGTCCCTCGGCCGACAACCGCATTCCGGGTAGCTGGGCCAGATCCGTGACCAGTGTGTCTCACGTGGATCTCGCACGTCCGCTGTCATGATCAGCTGCCGTGACGCACGCCGACGAACTGCACGGGACGGCCGTGCGGCCCGCGCACAGGCTCGCAGTGGGAGGTCGACACCGACGCGCGGCGCGAAGCGCATGATGGACGCCACGTCCGAGACCGAACCGGACGTATTTCGCGATATCCACGTGTTGCGCCGCCGTTTGCAATCGGCTATGTAGGTGTCCGGGCGAGCTTTTCAATTTCGTGACATCACCTTCCTGGTTGAGAGGATCACATTCCATGAGTGCAGAAATAGACCAACTCGTGTGGCATGTCGGTGGACCGCTGTGCACTGAGCTCACGGGAGGTGGGGCCGCTGGGGCTGAGTGGTTCGACTATGCCGGAGACCTCGTTGTGGTCGACGGCACGGTGGGCTGGATGACACCCGAGCTTTCGGGAGACGCTCCGTTTGTCCATGATGTGCCCGTCGGCGTGTACCCCGTTTACGTTGGAAGCCGCGCATACCGGAACGAGGACAGTGTGGAATATCGTGCGACCACACTCGTCATGCCGATTGTCGAGCCCGAAAGGATAGTCGGGGCCGAATGGGACGAGGGATACGATGATTACATGGAGATTGACAATTACGCCTGCTTGTGGGACGAACGAGCATCGCGGGCGACGCTCCCGCACTGGGCGTTCAACGGCGCCGAAAAGAGCGGCTTCATCCTCAACGTCGAGAGAACGATCCTAACCGAGGAAGCCCTTGCCAGGAAGGGAAACTGGTTCAACGGTGTCGCCGACCAGCAGTCCGGCGCGAATGTGATGGCGTTTCCGGTCCCTGAGGAGGGGATCACGCTCACCGGCTTCGAAGCGCGCGACGCCGCTGGCGAACTCACCTGCCTCCTGCTCGCCACAGTGGATTGACCGGTAATGGACGCGCCGGCCTACGGTGCCGACGGTCGAGTGCTCGCGCAGCTGTACCACTCGATGTACCTGGCTGACGGCGCGGTCGGCAGCCACTACCTGCGCCAAGAGCGACCGGCCGAGTTCTGTGCCCTGCTGCGCGGTTGGCTGGCCCGGGTCTGAGCCTGGAAACAACGACCTGTTTCCCGCTCACGATCCGAGCCAGCGCGACAGATCCCCGGCCTCCCGGGCCAGCACGGCTGGGTCGTCGTCCGGGACGAACTCGAGCAGGAGGTCGACCGGCCGGGCCTGCGCGACGAGTTCGAGCGCCGGCCGCCACAACCGCTCGCGTTCGCGCAGAGGTAGCCGGGTTTGCCCCGGCCACCACGAGAAGACGTGGATCGCGCTCACGCGATCGAGCATCAGGCTCAGGCCGCGCAGCGCGCGGTGGTCCGGTTCGTCGACCGGGGGCTGCCAGTAGGTGGACAGCGCGTCGTGCCCCACGTCGTCAAGCAGCCGCAGCGCCGCCTCCGGCCTGTCCGCCAGCGTTCCGGAGTGGAACTCCAGCGCGAGCGAGCGTCCCCGGGCGGCCGCGATCGTCGCCGCCTCGCGAAGGGACGCGGTCACGCGCGAGCGTGTCGACCGGGAGGCGTCGGCGGAGCCTTCGACACCGGCCCACACCCTGATCCGCGCCGCGCCGAGTGTGCACGCGGCCGCTGTCAGGGCATCGAGTTCCTCGGCGCTGTCCCGGCCGGCGCGCCAGTACGAGCCGTAGGAACAGGTCGTCAAGCCGGCTGCGGAGGTCTGCTCACGCACCCGGCGCAGGTCGTCCGCCGAGTGCGGCGGCGCGTGCACGTCGGCGCCCCATTCGACGATGCGCAGTCCGGCTGCGGCAGCGTCCTGCGCCACCTGCCCGGCCGGCATCGCGCGGAAGGTCACCGAGCACAGCCCGATCCGATCGCTCAGCACAGTCGACACCAGACTCCCTTGGTAAGCGCTTTCCCATGAGACTAGGCGCAGTCTACGGCGTCCATCCGCCGGTAATCGTTTTCAGGCATTCCGGCGGCGTCGACCCGCCATCCCGCGAGTGGGCTGTCTGTCTTGGCGGGTCACCAATAGACTGTGTGTTCGGTGTCACACACTGTGGGTTCGTCGATACCGGCTGTCTGTTCGGTATCCCCCTGCGTAAGTAAGTGGACGAGGACAGGGAACGTCACGTGGCGGTGCGCAGGCTGTGGTCCCGAGACCCGGAGCGAGTGGTGCCGGAGTCGCTGCGGACCGAGCGGCACGTCCAGCAGGCGTATGAGCGTTACGCGGGCGAGTTGTTCGGCTTCGCGCTTGGCGCGCTCGACGACCGGCAGCTCGCCGAGGACGTCGTGCAGGAGACCTTCGTCAAGGCCTGGCAGGCGGCCCGCCGGTTCGATCCCGAGCGGGGCTCACTGCGCACCTGGCTGTTCGCGATCGCCCGCAACGTCGTTTCCGACGCGGCGCGGCGGCGCGCGGGACACGCCTCGGCCGGCGCCGCGACCGAGCCGTCGAACGACGACCCGGTCGACCGGCTGCTGACCAGCATCCAGGTCAGCGAGGCGCTGGAGGGGCTCAGTCCAGAGCACCGCCAGACCGTGGTCGAGGTCCACTTCAACGGCCGTAGCTGTGCCGAGCTGAGCCGGCAGCTGCGACTGCCAGCCTCCACGGTGCGCAGTCGGCTGTACTACGGGGTCCGCGCACTGCGGCTGATCCTTGAGGAGCACGGATGGCAAGCGTGAGCTGCCGCGAGGCACGCGCGGAGATGACCGAACTGCTGATGCTCGGCCAGCCGCTGCCCTGGCGGTTGAACCGGCACCTGGCCGAGTGCGACGAGTGCGGCCGGGAGCGCCGGGAGATCGCCGAGATCGCCGACGTGCTCGGGCGCGCCGACCCGGCGGTGGCCGAGGCCGGATGGCGGCCGCCACACGACGACCTGCCCGGACCGTCGCCGGACCTTGGCGCCCGCATCGGCCGGCAGGTCGCGACGGCGCGGCGGCGTCGAAACCGTCGCCGGGCCGCGCTCGGCCTGGCCGCCGCGGCGGCCATTGCCGCGATCGTGATCCTCCCGACGACGCTGCCGGCGTCCGGGCCGGCCAGCGTGGTGGCGCTGAGCCGGGACGGCTCGATGATCCAGCACTCGTGGGGCACCGAAGTGCCGGTCGCGCTGTCCGGTCTGGAACCGGGCCGCAGCTACGACATGGTGACCGAGGACGCCACCGGTCGCCGCGCGCCGGCCGGCAGCGTGCAGTCACCGACCGGCCAGCCCGTGCACACCCGCATGGTCACGTCCATGAACCGGGACGCCATCGCGACCTTGCTGATCATGGACGGTACGGGGGCCACACCGGTCGCCCGGATCCCCGTCTCCCCGCCGACCACCGGCTGATCCCACACCGACACGGCACCGGACCGGCAGGCCCGGCGCTGCCGCACGCCCATCAACAGGAGGAAAACCTTATGCGTGTCAACCGAATCGGCCTGATCGCGGGCGGTGCGCTAGCGGTCGCCGCGGCCGGCGCGGCGCTGCTGGCCGCAGGCGCGGCCACCGCTCAGTCGGCGGCCCAGCCGCAGCCGGTGCGCAGCACGCCGATCCCGGTCAGTTCCCGCGACCGCGTGTACACCGCGGACCAGACGTCCAACACCGTCACGGTGATCGACCCGTCCACGGACAAGGTGCTGGGCACCATCGCGCTGGGCGCCCAGCGGCTGTCCACCACGCTGAACCCGCAGTACCTCGGCGACGAGAACGTGCACGGCCTGGCGTTCTCCGACGACCACCGCAAGTTGGCCGTGGTCAGCATCGGCAGTGACACCGTGGACATTGTCGACACCGCGACCAACAAGGTGCTCAACCACACCGACGTCGGCCGGGCCTCGCACGAGGGCTGGTTCACCCGCGACGGCAAGCAGTTCTGGGTCGCCGACCGGGGCCGGGACACCGTGACGATCGTGGACGCGGTGCACGGCGGTGTTGTCACGGACCTGAACGTGGGCGCCAATCCGTCCAAAGTGGTCATGAGCCCGGACGGGAAACTGGCCTACGTCAACCACCTGACCGAGGCCGAGATCACCGTCGTGGACGTCGCGTCGCACCGCGTCGTCGACCACATCACCGGCCTGGGCGACGCGTTCTCCTCCGACCTGGCGATCTCACCGGACGGCGCCGAGTTGTGGGTGCCGCACAAGCGAGCCGGGCTGACCACGGTCGTGGACCTGGTGCACCGCAAGGTGAAGACGGTACTGAAGACCGGGCCGGACACCAACCACCCGAACTTCGCTGGCCAGTACGCCTACGTCACGGTCGGTGGACTCGACAAGACGGTGGTGTACAAGCGATCCAGCGGCAACCCGGCGCTGGTCGGCGCCATCCAGGACAACGGCCACGCCCCGCACGGCGTGTGGCCCAGCGGTGATGGCAGCCGTCTGTACATCGGTCTGGAGAAGTCGGATGCGGTCGACGTCGTGGACACCGCGACGAACAAGGTGATCGACACGATCGCGGTCGGGCAGGAGCCGCAGGCGCTGGTGTACGTGCCCGACGCGGCGCCGAACGGTGGCGCCCCGAATCTCGGCCGTCAGGGACTGGGACAGCAGGCGCACAACGTGCCGACCACGCTGCCCGACGGCACGCCCGGCGACACGATGGACCCGGTCAAGGGGCGCGCCCTGGAGGCGACGATCCGACCGGTCGCCGGCCTGGACATGATCGATCTGCAGGCACGGGGACTGCGGCCGAGCACCACCTACCAGGCCTACGGTATGGCCGCCGACGGCACCCGGACCAAGGTCGTCACGTTCGCGACCGACGGCAATGGCAACGCGCCGCAGGTGCTGGCGTTCGCGCAGTTCGACGGCACGTCGGTGGCGATCGTGCCGATCGGCGGCACCGAGCGGCCGGTGTCCACCGCCGACGACGCGCAGGCCGTGACCGCGGCCGATCTCTTCTACTGCGATTGCTGCTGCTGACATGCGTTCCGTGCTGACCGCCTGCGGCGTCGTCACGCTGATGCTGCTCGCCGCCGGCACCGCCGCAGCGCACGTGCGCGTGTCCGCGCCGCAGGCGGTGGCCGGCCAACCGGCGACGCTGGATTTCCGGGTGCCCAGCGAAAAGGAGGTGGCGACCACGGTCCGGGTGTCGGTGCGCATCCCCTCCGGCGTCACCGTGAGCTCGGTGGACCCCAAGCCGGGCTGGACCGTGCGGCAGGGCGCCGGCGAGATCGTGTGGACGGCCGACGCCCGCGATGCGATCGGGCCGGACCAGGCCGCGGACTTCACCGTTCGGGCCGCGATGCTGCCGGACCAGCCGTCGATCGCCTTCGCCGCGCACCAGACCTACTCCGACGGCACCGTCGTGGACTGGGACCAACCGAACTCATCGGACGAGTTTCCCGCCCCGACGCTGAAGCTGTCCGGCTATACCACGCCCGCGCCGCCGAAGCCGGCAGCCGAACAGCAGCCGCCATCGGACTGGCAAACCCCGCTGTTGTTCAGCGCCTCGGGCCTGATCAGCACCGCGGCGCTCGTACTGCTCGTTCTGCGGCGGCGCCGTGTGCGCGAATCCGCCAGGCGCATCTAGTTCTACCGGTCCGTCAGGTCGCGGATCTTGTCAAATCGTCTCGGCAGAAGAAACGGCGGCGGATCCGACCGTTACGTACGGCGAAAGATTTTGACGCTGTCGGGGGATGTGCCCGAGCGTGAGGTGTCGCGGAGGCGGCGCCTGGCACGTCGTCGGGCGCCGCCCCAACGGGAAGAGGGCATTCAGTGGCGCATGTGGAAGGTCCGGTCACCGGGGGCCGGCGCGATCAGGTGTTCGGCGGATTCTTCGGTGACGGGCTGGACAAGCACGGCTATGTCGAGGAGGAGTACTTCGTCTCCGGCGTGGCCGAGATGTACCGGCCGGTCGGAGAGCTGTCGGCCGACGGGAAATGGCGGGTGGTGCCCGACGGACACACCGACTACAGGACCAGGGTGGTCGTGCACCGGCCCAAGGACCCGGCGAAGTTCAATGGCATCGTGCTGTGCGAGTGGACCAACGTGTCCGCGTTCATCGACATCTCCAACGCCGTGAACGAGCGCTTCTACAAGTCCGGATTCGCCTACGCCGCGATCTCCGCCCAGAAGATGGGGATCGAAGGCCTCGACCGCTACCCGGACACGGGCCTGACGAGGTGGGACCCGGAGCGGTACGGGTCGCTGCACATCCCCGGTGACGGCTACTCCTACGACATCTTCACTCAGGTCGCCCGCGCGCTCGCCTCGGCGAGGTCGCGGACCGGCGCGGATCCGCTGCCAGGGCTGGACGTGCGGCACTGCATTGCCACCGGCGAGTCGCAGTCGGCCGCGCGGCTGGCCACCTATATCAACGCCGTGCACCCGCTGGCCGGGTTCTTCTCCGGGTTCATGCCCTGCGTGTTGGTGGGCGGTGGCAGCGAGCTCCACAACCCGGAGATCATCCCCGGAGAGTCCAAAGAGGACTACAATCGCCGGTTCTACTCCCGGATCGTGAACACCACGATCCGGGACGACGTCGAGGTCCCGGTGCTCATTGTGCTGTCCGAGACGGAGGCCCGCATGTTCCGGGTCCAGCCGCAGCCGGACAGTGCATGGCTGCGGGTGTGGGAGGTCGCTGGCACGGTGCACGGGTCCGCCTGTGACACCGGCTATCGGGGCGACATCTCGGCGCGGGACGGGGTCGTGGATCCCTTCAGCTTCGGTGGGTCGGCGCAGCGGATGGTGCGTTTCATGCCGATCATGGAGGCCGCGGCGGTGACGATGGTGGACTGGATCGGTGGTGGGGCGCCGTTGCAGCGGCAGCCCCGGTTGTTGCGCGGCACCGACCCTCGGGCGATTGTGACTGACGCGCACGGCAATGCTCTCGGCGGGGTGCGGATGCCCGAGATCGCGGTCCCGACGGCGACTTTCGAGACCGTGAGCAACCCCGTGTCCGGTGTGCGCAAGCCGTTCACCCAGGAGCAGTTGCGCACGTTGTATCCGACCGACGAGCACTACGTCGACGCTGTCCGGGCGGCCGTGGACGACTGCCAGATGAGCGGGCTGCTGCTGCCGGTGTGCGGCCAGGAGTACCTGGCCGACGCTGAGAAGGGCCCGCGCGCCCAGGGCTGATGCCACGATGTCGGCCGCCGGGGAACAGGTCCGGCGGCCGACAGCCGAGGGAAACGTGGCGGTGCCCCCGCAATGGACTCATTGCGGGGGCACTGGTGCGCCTTCCGCCTCCGCAACGCAGGCGTCCGCCCGCGCGGGAAGGATCACGCCGCGCTCGCGGGCCGCGGCCGCGGCCTTGCGCACCCGGGCGAGATAGTCCTCGCGGGAGGGGTACAGCGCCCGCAGCTCGTCGGCGGAGAACGGCTCGTGGAATCCACCAGCCCCGGAGGTCACGTCGCCTCCGTTGCGCGCAAGGGGAACCTCGATTTCGGGCTGGCGAACGCCGCCCACGACGAGCCCGTGCGAGTCCCGCACGAACTCCGGCTTGCCGTCGGGCCCGGTCGTCATCTCGAACCGCGGCTGCAACAGCGGCGGCTCGCCGCCGTTGATCCACTCGTGGACCTGGTGGAGCACTGCGTCGGCGACCGGCAGCCAGTCCACGAGACTGCCCTTCCGCCGCGCCGGGCCGGGAACGGCGATCCCGTCGCGCCGTGCAACCGCCATGTACAGCTCCATTTGCCTGCGCGGGCCGTGCGTGGCGCCGGCCACTTCCCAGTAACGGAAGGACGGGGAGTCATCGCGGCGCACCGGGTGGTTCATCTGCGCCTCGGACTCCGTGTTGACCATGATCACCGGTGTGGTCAGGTCGTCGCGAACCTGGGTGGTGACCGCACGCGAACCCTGGCCGCGTCGGGCAGCGGAACGATCCCGTGGATCGTGGTGCGCGGTGTCGGCGAGGAAGTCGGAGCCACGGCCCGCCACCAGCATCGGCACAACGGCGTCGAACATGCCTTCCCCCGTCTGGATCGCGTTGAGGTAAGCCACCAGGCGTGAGCCCGACTGTGACCCGCCCGTCGCGATCAGCCTGCGCGCCGGAAACCCGCCCAACGGCGCGGTCCCCGCGGCGCGCAGAAGCCGGCCGACCTGGGTGAAGATGTCGTAGGACAGTGACTCGTCGGCGATGTGCAGGCAGCCGTAACGGTCCGGGTCCCACGCGACGAGTCCCTGCGAATCGTGGGCGAAGCCGTGCACCCCGACCGGCTGCGCCGAGACGGAGACGTACGCGAACCCGTCCAGGATTCCCGTCGTCTGCAGGAACGGGATCTCGAACCCGCTCGACACGTTCACCCATTCGACGACAGCAGTGCCGTTGAACCGGGCCGGGTCCTCGGGGCGCCGCACGAGAATCCGTGTTCGGTAGGCCGCCGCGGCTGTGCGACGCACGGTCCACCGCCCGTCCGAGCCGAGATCGCCCACCGCCTCGAACCGTTGTGCCTCACCCGAGACGAAGTACTCCTCCTCGCGGTAGCCGAGCGCCGCCAAGTCACCCAACTGATCGGGCCAGCTGGCGAACGGCCGGCCGTGGCGTCCCCCAGTGATCGGTCCTTCGACGTCGGGGATGAGGTTGCGCTCCCGCTGGGGTCGCTTCTCCTGAGGACCACTCACAGAGGCCATGGAACACCTGTCAAAGAGATCTGGTCGATGGCGCAGAACGTAACACCACGAAGATCGCTCGGTCGACTCGTTACGCCTGCCGAAACAGGCGCCCCGCCGAACAACCCGCGCGGGCAATCGCATTCACCCGGCCCGGTGAGGTATTTCGTCCTGCGAAACTATTTGACGCGGTGGACCGCCACTCCTTGACTGCGTTTGTGCCTGCGCAGCCATGCCCCCGACGCGCCCAGGCCACTACACTGGGATACACATAGCGCCACGCCGTTGCGCACAAAGAAATGGCGTGGCGGCTACGGAGGAGCAGAGCATGGGCAGGCCCGCCAAGGGAACCGACAAACGGCCCGAGTACCGCATCACCGCGCTGGCGCGGGGCCTGGCGGTGCTGGACGCGTTCGGCCCGCACCGGCGAGAGCTTGCGCTTCGGGACGTGGCCGAGGCCGCCGGGGTCACGCAACCCAGCGCGCTGCGGATCGGGTTCACCCTGATCGAGGCCGGCTACCTGGTGCGCAATCCGAGCACCAAGGGATACCGGTTGGGCCCGCGGGCCTTGTCCGTCGGCCTGGCGACCCTGTCGGCGATGACTTTGCCGGAGCTCGCCGAACCTTACCTGGTCGCGCTGCGGGACCGGACCGACGAGACCATCAAGCTCGCCATCCCGACCGGACCGGAGGTGGTGGTCGTCGCTCGCGTGCCCTCGTTGTCCTACCCGAGCACGACCACCTATATCGGCAGCAGGATGCCCGCCACCATCTCCTCCCTTGGGCGCGCGATCCTGGCGTGGGAGGAGCCGGACGTGGTCGCCGAGATCGTCCGTGCCGCCAAACCCGCGCGCCTCACCGGGAAATCGGTGCGGAAGGACCGGCTGGCCGCCGAGCTGGCGGCGACTCGAGCGCGCGGATACTCCCTCAACGACCAGGGCACGACCATCGAGCACCGGTCGGTCGGGGCGCCGATCCTGGACACCACGGGGCACCCGGTCGCGTCGGTGAACCTGTCCGTCTCGGTGCAGCGCGTGAGCCTGCCCGAGTTGGAAGGGCGGCTGGCGCCTGAGGTAGTGCGGACGGCCGCGGAGATCAGCGCGCTGCTGCCGCCTCAGGTCCAGGGCGCCGGCCGCCTGTCGCACCTCGCCTGACGTCCGTCGTGTTCAGGCTGGGAACACGACGGAGTCGCCGAACGGATCCTCGGCGACGTAGGGCTCGATGTCGAAGATCATCGTGTGCCGATGGGCCGAGGTGAACGGCGGCCACGGCGGGTTGACGGGTTCGTGCGGATCGCCGGTGTGGGCGAAGGCGAGCCAGGCCCGGCTCATCCGTTCGGTCAGCTTCCGGTGATCGTGCGCGTCGGCGATCCACGGCGCCGCTGCCTTGGCGGTGCGCATGGTCAGCGGCACGTCGATCGTGTGCACCGCTTTGATCCAGCCGTCTTCGGCCGCACTGCCCCACGCGACGACGTAGACGAACACCGGGGCCGTCGCCGAGGTAGAGATACCCCAGCACGCCGAGGCGGTGGTTCACCGTCACCACAACGACGTCGCCGTACCGGCTCAGTTCGGCGCCGTGGTACGACGGCGCCGAACTCGACCACGCTCGGAATCCGCCGCCGTGGAACCGAACGAGCACCGGTCTGGACGTCGGGCCGAGGGCCGGTGTCCAGACGTTGAGCGTGAGGCAGTCCTCGCTCTGCCATTGTTCGACAGCCGGCCAACCGAGCCTGGCCATCCACGCCTGGGGCGTCCTGGCGTGGATGGCCAGGCTCGGTTTCCGACATCGGGTCCTGAGGTTCCCCCGAAATCTCGGAGGGATTGGTTACCTGGCTCTTGTCGAGGTCCCAGGGATCATAGATGGCTCGCCGTGTCCGGTTTGGGTGGTGTGCCAGGCGGCTTCGTACTCGTCAGGGCTGAGCCAGCCGAGCTGCTTCTGGATACGGTCGGTGTTGTACCAGCCGTCGACATAGCCGAAGATCGCGTTCTCGGCCTCCTCGCGGGTGCGCCACGAGTGCCGATACACCAACTCGATCTTCAGCGTGGAGAAGAAGTTTTCCATCAACGCGTTGTCGTAGGAGTCACCCACCGAGCCCATCGACGGCAGAATCCCGTTGTCCGCCAAGCGTTGCGCGAACCGGAACGACGTGTAGGTCGAGCCGCGGTCGCTGTGGTGGATCAACTGGCCGTCTCGCACGTCGCGCGACCAGATCGCGTACTCCAACGCTCCCAGCACCAGATTGGTATCGCAACGGTCGCTGGTCTTCCAGCCCACGATTCGATTGGAGAACGCGTCACGGACCGCGGCCAGCCAGAACGCGCCCGCACCGGTTGGGATGCGGGTGGCGTCGGCGACCCACAGCCGGTCCGGCGCCGAGGCGGTGAAGTCCCGGTTGACCAGGTCCGGCGCCGGTGTGGCCCGAGGATCCCGCCGGGTCGAGGGGATGCGCCACTTCTTACGCAGGAACGCGCCCTGCAGTTCGTGGGCGCGCATCAGCCGCTCCACCCGCTTGCGGGACACCCGAACCCCGCGCCGGCGCAGCGTCGCGTGTACTCGCGGGCTGCCGTAGGTGCCGCCGGAGGTGGTGTGGATGCCGACGATCTCGGCGACCAGCGCCTGGTCCTGCCGCTGACGCGGCGACGGGTCGGCCTGGCGGCGTAGCCAGCCGTAGTAGGTGGACGAGGCGACGCCGAGGACCCGGAGGACGGGCTCGACCCCGAAGCGGCCACGAAGCTGACCCACGAGCTTCACGACCGTCGCCGGGTCGGGTCGAGTTCCGAGGCGAAAAAAGCGCTCGCGGCCTTAAGGATCTCGTTGGCACGCTTGAGTTCCGCGTTCTCCCGCCGCAGCCGGCGCAGTTCCTCTGACTCGCTGGTCGTGGGCCGGTCGTCCCGCTCGCCGCGGTCGGCCTCGTCCTGGCGGATCCAGTTGCGCACCGCCTCGGGGTGCACGCCGAGCTGTTCGGCCAACCGGCGGATCACCGGCTTCGGATCCGACTCCCGGTACAGCCGGACCGCGCGGGCCCTGAGCTCGTCGGGGTACTTCTTCGGTGCTGCCACGGATGACTCCCTTCAGACCCTATCGGACCATGTTTGAAAGTCTCCGAGCTACCGGGGGAACCTCATCCTGGGGACAGGACGGGCCGAATCGCACGCAGTCCCGCACCCCGGGCCATGGCCTGCGTGGCTCAGGCGGGAGGAACCTGTGCGGACCAGTGGGTGGCTCCCCGTAGGGAATCCCACGGAAGACGTGCAGACCGGCATCCCGTTCACCACGGATGGTGCCGGCATTGGTCTGGACGATGGCCATGTCGGTGGTCAGTCGCGCATCGCCGCGGTGTTCAGCACGAACGCACCGGCGCGGAATGACGAGATGTACCCGAGGTGCTCGTCGCCGCCGAAGAGGTTGACGTCCGGTCCGAAGCTGTTGATCAACCACATCACGATGTCCAGGGAGCTGGCTTCCCAGTAGAGGAACTCCTGCGGGATTCGCGTCGCCAGCCGCCATGCGAGGTCCTGGTTCCACTTCTCCCTGGGATCGCCGGTGTTGGCGGTGCTGAAGATCCCGTCCTCCTCGACCATCACCTTCCAGGCGCCCGCTGCCAGCACCATCTCGGTCTCTCGGACGGCCTTGTCCGTGCTCACCACGCCGCGATCACCGGGCGTCCACGCGGTCACCTCGGGCTTGGGCTTGAGCCCGACGTCCAGGACCTCCTTGACGATCCGGCACTTGTCCTCCACGGAGATCGCCACCATCGCGGAGGAGATCTCGATGATGTCGAACCCCAACTCCTTGGACTGCTCCAGGTACCGGCGAATCGCCTTCGCCCCGTACGGCATGACCGTCTCGATCATGCCGCCGCTGGAGACCTCGATCTGGTGCTCGTGCAGGTATGAGTTGATCTCGCTGACCTGCTCGCGGCGCAGCAGGCGCTGAGTGCCGACCGTCCACTTGACACTGTCGAGGTACGGGGCAAGCGTGTCCGTGTAACCGCGGATGTCGGACAGCGACCGGGCAGCGGTGCGCACCTCGGTGAGCCCGGTGTCGCGTGGCTTGGGCTGCGGATTCGTGATGGGGAACACGTCGCTGAAGGCGAGCTCGTCTGACACGGACATGGAAGACCTTTCGAGTTAAGGAAAATGAGCTCCGACGGGGCCTTTGGCAGACGCTAGCAGCCGGGTGTGATGGTGGATAATCGTTTCGTAGGAAGAAATATGTGGCATGGACCATTTCGCGGGCCGAAACTTGTTGACCGCTCCGACCACCGCCTTGCACCGTGATTTCACGGAGTCCGGCACGTTCACAGGAGAACGTGTCATGCGCTCGCCCGACAACCGGCCACGACCGGGCGCCCCCAACACCAGACCGAGCCCACCTCAGTCACCAACCCGGCGATCATCGGGATGGACAGACCTGTCGCTCGACGGTCGGCAAGGAGGGCGGCACGACCTACACCAAGATCGTCGACACCCGGTCGTGATCCCTCCCATGCACGAGGTCGTCGGGTGGGGTCTCAGTCGTGCTGTGTCGATGTCATCGAACGCTGGATGTGACTCGCGCGTAGTGAAGCCTGACCTCACCCGCCCTCAAGGACCCGCCGACGACTCAGCGATCAATCCGCGAGACAGAGGACCGAGCAGGCCCCATGGATGAACCGGACCAACCACTGCCAGCTGACGACGCCACCGCCAACCAGCTCGGCAGGAGATCCGTGCTCAGAGCGGTGAAACTGGGAAGCGCTGTCGCCGCGTCACTGTCCATCGGCGTGACCTCCACCTCCACGGCGACGACAACGCCGCTGCTGGCCAGCGACGACAACAGCGGCCTGCTCGACCCGGCGAGGATCCCCAAGTACGTCACCCCATTGCCTGTTCTGCCCACCATGCCCCGTTCCTGGGCCACCCGAGACGTCGACGGCTACGCCATCAACGTGTGGCAGTTCAGGCAACAAGTACTCCCTCAGGGCTTTCCCAGCACCACCGTGTGGGGCTACGGATCAGCCAATCGCCCAAAGACGGCACACAGCCCGGGCTTCACCATCGAGGCGCACAACGGGCGTCCGGTGCGGGTCAGCTGGGTGAACCGCCTCGTCGACCGCCACAGGCACTACCTGCCACACCTACTTCCCGTCGACCAGACCCTGCACTGGGCCAACCCAGCGGGCGGCCGGTCGGACCGGGACACGCACCCGATGTTCGCGACGACGCCGCCCGACTACCGGGGACCCGTGCCGATCGTCACGCACCTGCACGGTGGACACAGCACCCAAGACAGCGACGGCTACCCCTCGGCCTGGTACCTGCCCCAAGCCTCGGACATCCCGCCCGGATACGCGCGAATCGGCTCCTACTACGACGCGCACCGCGACGAGGCGGCCGAGCGGCTGCGCGTGCGGTGGCGTCCCGGAACCGCCGTCTTCCAGTACGCCAACGACCAGCCCGCGACAATGCTGTGGTATCACGACCACACGCTGGGGATGACCAGACTGAACCAGTACGCCGGGCTGTCCGGCTGCTACGTCGTTCGCGGCGGCCGGCATGATCTGCCGGCCGGTGTGCTGCCCGCCGGCCCACACGAGATCGTGCTGGTGTTCCAGGACCGCTCCTTCGCCCCGGACGGCTCGCTCTTCTTCCCGCCGACACGGGGATTCGCGGCGGACATTCCGCCGGGCGCCCGGTTCGTGCCGTTCAGCGATGTCCCTCCACTGTGGAATCCGCAGACCTTCGGCGCCGTGATGGTGGTCAACGGCTGTAGCTGGCCGGTGCTGACGGTCGAAGCCCGCCGCTACCGGTTCCGGGTGCTCAACGCCTGCAACGCGCGGACCCTGCTGCTCAAGATCGCCGCCAACCCGCTCGCCGCCCGGCCGGCGCCGGCGGCGCTGTCCTGCTGGCAGATCGGCGCGGACGGCGGCTTCCTGCCCAGGCCGGTACGGTTGGGACAGGTGCTGTGTGCCCCGGCCGAACGGGCCGACCTGATCGTCGACTTCACCGGCGTACGCGCGGGCAGCGAGCTCTACCTGATCAATGAGGGTCCGGACCGGGCGTTCAGCGGGGTGCCGGGGACGGCGCCGGCCGATCCGACCACCACCGGACAGATGATGAAATTCGTGGTGGCGCCGCGGAGATCGCCAGACACCAGTGTGGAGCCGGCCCAGCTGCGCCTGCCCGCCGCACAGCCGCTGGGCGCGGCCGCGCGTACCTGGAGGATCTCGCTCAACGAGACGACATCCCGTTACTACCAGCAGGCGATGATCGGCGCGATGCTCGGCACGGTCAGACCGGATGGGAGCCCCCAGCCGCTGGGGTGGGGCGCGGCCGTCACCGAGTCACCTGCCGTCAACACCACCGAGGTCTGGGAGCTCACCAATTTCACCCACGACGCGCACCCGATCCACATCCATCAGGTGCAGTTCCAGGTCGTCGACCGGCGCCGCGCCAACGGAGTGCCCCGGCCACCGGAGCCGTGGGAGACCGGTCGCAAGGACACCGTGCTCGTGTACCCGGGGGAGACGACTCGGGTGGCGGCGCGGTTCGATCTGCCTGGCCGCTACGTCATGCATTGCCACATCCTGGATCACGAGGACAACGAGATGATGCGGCCGATCCAGGTCACGCGGAATTAGACAGCGCCTCGACACCGGCCTGCCGCGCGTCCCGCCCGCGGCGGGCCGACGCGGATCACCAGGAGGAGCAACCCGATCGCCATCCCCGACAGCAGGGACACGCCGTGCAGATCGGCGTGGGCCGCCAGCGCCGTCGCGCAGACCGCGGCGGCGGCGAGTGCGATGCGTCGGTTGACGTACAACGCCACGGCGGCGGTGACCGCTCCCACCGCGGCGGCTCGGATGCCCAGGAATCCCCATCCCGTCAACGCGCCGACGTAACACGCCAGGACAGCGACGTCCCAACGACTTGCCTGGTTGCGGCGCGCCAGCAACCAGACCACCGCTCCGCCGGCAAGACCGCAGATCGCGATCGAATCGCCGCCGCCCGGCTCCTGCCAGGCGTAAGCCGCGACCTGGCCGCCAACAGTGCCCGCGACGAAAAGCACCAGCCATCGCCCGCGACCCAGTTCCCGCTCGGCGACCATTCCCACCAACGCCAACGTCACCAGGTTCGTGACCACTTGGTACCAACCCAGCGTCTGCACGAACAGTGGTGTCGCCAACCGCCACCACTGGCCCGCCTCCAGCGCCCCGGGTGTTCGCTGCAACACCGACACTGCCGGCGGCACCGCATACTGCACGACCGCCGCGATCATCGCGGCGCCTACCGCCGTCAGGGTGAGGATCGGCCTATGCCGCATTGTCTGCACGTTCTCCGAGACGGATGACCCACCGCGACGGTTGCCGGTTCAGTGCCAGTAATCGCCTTCCGGTAGGCGGATCCAGACGTCCGGCGGTCCGACGACCGCACGGTTGTCGGTGGGCCGCAGTCCCACGTGAGCGAAGCAGAACGCGAGCGCATTGTCCTGGTAGAGGTAGGACAACAGCACCTCGCCGTCCTCGTCGGGATCCCCGCCGGGATGCAGGTCCCAGCCGACAACCTCGCCGTCACGCAGGATGCTGCCCTGGTTGCCGCTCTTGGGGTTGGCGTACATGCCGTAGCAGGTGGTGCCCGCCGACAGCGCCTTCGTCACTCCCGGCATCTCCGGGCCATAGCCCCACGGCTGCGCGAGCACGCAACCGCCCGGCACGTCGGTGGCCCACATCGTGCGGATGACGCCGTCGTCGTTCGGGTCCTCCATCCACGCGTCCATCACCCCATCGCGATCGTCCTCGACGATCTCGGCGTCGAGCCTGCGCACCGCCTCGGCGACGTCGATGCCCGCCACGCAGGCGATGCCGAGGCCCTCGTAGTGCGGATCTCCAATCGCGGCGATCAGCCGGCGGCTCTCCGCCACCATGGCGGCCTCCTCCGGGCCCAGCGACGCGTCCGAGCCGAACAGCTCCGGTGTCGGCCCCGCGAGGCTCAGCCGACCCGGCGACCAGCCGGACATCATGTCCTGCCACGGATCCGCGCCGGCCGCGATCAGCGCAGTGGCGTTGTCCGGGCGGTTCGCGGCCACCGCACGCCACAGCGCGGTACGCCCGCCTGCCAGTGCGTCCACGTCGTCCACGCGCCGCGCGAGCTCGGCCACCACCTCCGCCGAGCCATGTTCCGCCGCCACGTGCAGCGGCGGTCCGGGCCACCGGAGAACGGCGTTCGGGTCGGCACCCGCGTCCAGCCTCGCCCGGACCTGGTCGAGGTCTGTCCAGGCCTGCCAACCGAGGCTGGCCCATCCCGCATCGTCGGTCATGGTGATCAGCATGGCGTACCGGACCGACACGCGGGCAATGGCGATGCCCACGGGCCCGCCGTCGCGCGTCGTGGCTGACGATCTTCCGGGCTTGACCACGGCGGGAGCGGGCGAGGACAGTGATCCGGACTGATCGGGCAGCCCGTGCTGATGGACCCGTCCGGCTCGGAGGTGGGGGATCATGGCTGAACACAACACCCCAGCCGGGCTGGGTGGGATGTGGGACCTGCAACGTGGCCGCCTGCGCCGCGACTTCCATCGGTTCGACGTGCTGTGCTTCCTCGTCTGCACGCTGGTCGGCCTGGACACGATCGGTTCCGCCGCGGCGAACGGACCACAGGGACTGACCTGGCAGGTCGTGCTGGCCGTGGTGTTCTTCCTGCCGTACGGCCTGATGGTGGCCGAGTTGGGCGCGGCCTTTCCGGTGGAGGGCGGCCCGTACGTCTGGACGAAGCTCGCGTTCGGCCGGATGGTCGCCGCGGTGAACCAGTTCCTGTACTGGTTTTCCAATCCACTGTGGATAGGCGGCTCGCTGTGCATTGTCGCGATCAGCACCTTCGAGGCGTTTTTCGTGCCGCTGCCCGGCGTCTGGAAGTACGTGGCCGGGCTGGTGTTCATCTGGACCGGCGTGCTGGCGGTGCTGTTGACGGTGCGGGTCGGCAAGTGGCTGCCGACGATCGGCGCCTTGGCGCGTGTCGTTCTGCTGACCTTCTTCGCTGTCTCCGTGGTGATCTACGCGGTGCGCAACGGCCTGCAGCCCTTGTCAGTGCGGGACTTCACGCCGACCTACGCCGGATTTGTCGGCCTGGTGCCGGTGCTGATCTTCAACTATGTCGGGTTCGAGCTGCCCAGCACCGCTTCGGAGGAGATGACCGACGCGCGGCGGGATGTCCCGTTCGCGGTGCTTCGGTCCGGTCTGGCGGCATTCCTGCTCTACGGCGGCCCGATCGTGGGGATCCTGCTGGTGCTGCCGGGGAAGGCGATCGGCAGCCTCAGCGGGTTCATCGACGCGGTCAAGGCCGTGTTCACCGTCTACGGCGGCTCAGTTTCCGCGGACGGCACGGTCACGCTGTCCGGCTGGGGTCAGGTGTTGGCGTCGATCGC
The DNA here is from genome assembly GCF_018263855.1 of Kutzneria sp. CA-103260. GTDB lineage: Bacteria > Actinomycetota > Actinomycetes > Mycobacteriales > Pseudonocardiaceae > Kutzneria. The sequence goes on from NZ_CP073318.1 coordinate 2,413,313, forward strand.
CGCCGCCGGGCTCATTCTGGGCGTGCTGACCAGCGGCATCACGTGGGCGATGGGCGGTGACCGGGCGCAGGCGGTGGCCTGCGCCGACGGCGCCGGTCCGGCGTGGTTCGGCCAGATCTCGCCGCGCTTCGGGACTCCGGTGCGGGTGAACGTGTTCTCCGGGTTGCTCGCCTCGGTCGTCATGGTCGTCGCCTTCGTGTTCAGCGACGGTTCCGCGGAGAAGTACTTCGCCGCCGGCCTCGGCCTGGCCATCTCCACGAACTTCATCTCCTACGTTTTCACCTTCCCGGCGCTGGCCGTGCTGCGCCGCAAGCTGCCGGACGTGCCGCGGCCCTATCGCGTGCCAGGGGGCCGGACCGGGGTGCGGATCGTCGCCGGCGTCACCACGGCCATGGTGCTGTACACCGTGATCGTGTTGATCTGGCCGGGATTCGGGGTCGGCTGGTTCGGGACCGAAGGCGACCCGGCGGCTTCGTTGCCGAAGAGTTTCAGCGGGGAGCGCTGGTCGTACACCCTGAGCCAGGTCGTGCCGCTGGTGGCGATCGTGGCGCTCGGATTCGCCGCCTACGCGGCAGGTGCTCCCACCCGCCGCACCGAACGCGAGTCGCTCGGCGCGGCCGTGCCGTCAGCGGACCAGCCGAATTCCTGAAACTGCGGCTTGGCGTGCCGCGAGCAGGCGTCACACGGCGAACGGGAACGGGTACGAACGCCATCTGCGAGCGTTCGATCGGCTCCCTCCGCGCTGCTACCTGATTAGTTCGGCTAGTGTTATAATTAACGCGTTCGGAGTCACGAGCGAGATTGTGGGTGACGGTGCACCAGCGCGTACCCGAGACGGCGTCGATGCGACACCTTGACGTCGCGAACCGGGCCTCGATCCGGCGCACCAATCTCGGCCTGGTCCTTCGCCATCTGCGTGCCCGTGGCTCCCGGTCCCGTACCCAGCTCGCCGAGGACCTGGGCCTGCCCAAGGCCACGGTCTCCAACCTGGTCAACGAACTCGTCGAGCGCAACCTCGTCCGCGAGGGCGATGTGCAGCGTGGTGGGAGCGTCGGTCGGCCCCGGCAGGCTGTGGAGCTGCACGGCCGGAAGCTGTGTGGACTCGGTGTGGAGATCAGCGTCGACTACGCCAGGGCGGTCGCGCTGGACCTGCGCGGTGAGACGTTGCTGGACCAGCGCATCACCATCAACGCCGAGCGTGACAGCGACGTGCTGCTCGACGCCGTGGCCGCGCTGGTCACGCGCGCCATCGACAGCATGCGCGCGCAGGGGATCGACGTCGTCGGCGTCACCGTCGCCGCGCCGGGCGAGATCGACCGGGACGCCGGGGTCGTGCTCTTCGCCGCCAACATGGGCTGGTCGAGGCTGCCGGTCGTGGCCGGGCTCACCGCCCGGCTCGAACCCGACGCCCCGCCCATCACGGTCGGCAACGACGCGAAGTTCGGCGCGATCGCCGAGCACGCCATCGTCAGCCCGGTCGGCATCCACGACCTCATCTACATCACGGGCGAGGTCGGCGTCGGCGCCGGCATCATCACCAACGGCCAGTTGCTGTTGGGGGCCGCCGGATTCGCCGGCGAGGTCGGCCACATGCCCCTGGATCCCGAGCGGCAACAGTGCACGTGCGGCCGGCGTGGCTGCTGGGAGACCATGGTCGGCCTGTCCGCCCTCATGCGGCACGCCGCCGATCCCGACGATCCGGTGCGTGACCCGGATCGCGATCTGGAGGTCCGGCTGGCCGAGATCCGGACCCGGGCCGCGGTGGGGGACGGCCGCACCCTGGCCGCGCTCGACCGCATCGCGCACGGCCTCGGCCTGGGCATCGGCCTGCTGATCGACGTCCTCAACCCGCAGGCGGTCGTGCTCGGCGGATACTTCGCGATTCTTGGCGACCATCTCTTGGAGACCACCCGACGCCTCGTCGGCGAGCGCGTCATGGCGCCGCACGCCGGGGGATGTCAGCTGCTGGTCTCGACGCTGGGGTTCACCAGCGCCGCGCGTGGCGCGGCCCAGGACGCGCTGGAGTCCGTGTTCCACGACCCGGGCTCGGTGTCCGCGCCGCCCGCCTGACCAGAGCTGCCACGGCATCCACCAGAAGCGCCAGGCCGGTCGGTGCACTGTGGACAGTCGAGTTTGCCGTGTTGCCGCGGTGAACTCGACCGGTCCGGCCTTGGCGTTGGTCTGCGGATCAGTTGCCGGTCATGCGGAAGTCGTAGCGGCAGGGCAGCGGATGGACGCGCTGGACGAGAGCACGGCGGTCCGTGGCCGGCATGGTGCTGTGAGTGTGACTCGTGAGCTGGTCGTGGTAGGCGAACCAGAGTTGGTCGAGGGCGTCCTCGCCTTCCCGGAGATCGGCCACGACGATACCGGTGTCCACGAGGCGGGCGGCCCGGTCCAGGCGGCCCGCCGCGAGGGCCGCCGCGCATTCGAGCAGCTGGATTCGTCCGTCCGCTCGAAGGTCCGGTGCCAGTCGGTCGACGAGGGCAAGGGCTTCCCAGGAGCGGTCCGCGGCGAGAAGAACCTGGAGTGTTTCCACCGCGAGTGCCCGCAAAACGGTGGGCGTCATGGCACTGGCGCGAAGCAGCGAAGACGCGGCGTTGTCGGCCCGCCCGGCACGCAGGTCGTGCACGGCCAGGTTACGCAATGCCCAGGGATTGGCGGTTGCCTCCAGCGAGGCGAGCCACGCGTCGCGAGCGGCGTCGGCCTCGCCCGCGTGCCACCGAGCCACGCCGCGGTGCAGCCAGGTGAACCAGTTGTCCCGGGCGTGTTCGAGCCGTTGCCGCCAGCCAGGGGAGACCTGGTAGGAGCGCGGGGTGTCCAGGGGCGCCGGCGCGGGGATGTCGCCGGTGGCCAGGAGAGTCAGCCACGGTTCCTGCTCGCGGCGGAGGGTGTCAGCGTCGAACGGGACACCCGGCAGTTCCAAGGAATGATCGCCGGTCGCGGACCGGTGGAGCTGTTCCAGCGCGCCCCAGCCGGATCCGGTGTGCAGCCGGTCGGTCGGCGGCTGGTCGATCCACCGCCGGGCGGCGTCGTGCTCGGCGTCGACGAGGTGGCGGGGGACCAGCTCGTGCAGCGCGTCCTCGACCGCGGCGCAGGCGATGTCCCAGTCGGGGTGGCGTGTCGTGGCGGGGTCCGCGGTGAGCAGTCCGTAGGTCTCCAGCCATGACCACTGGGCGCCGGCCGGCATCGGCAGGTGTTCCAGCTGGGTGCGGGCCAGGCCAGCCTGGATCTCCAGGTAGGGGTGGCCGGGCGGGGACAACCATTCCTGCCAGCGGCGGCCGCCGGTGCCCTGCCCCCACAGGAACAGCTTGCGGCCGCGCAGCAGGTCGGTCGAGGACTGCACCAGGCCGGTGCCGTCGGCGTCCAGCGCGGCGATCCACCGGCGGCGGTGCGGCGCGATGTCGTAGAAGTAGTCGGCGGCGTGCCGGCCGCGGGCCGGGTAGCTGCGATCGACGCCGTCGTGGACGGGGATCGGTACGCGGCGGAGCACGCCGTCGTAGGCGAGGTGGTAGGCCGCGTCGGCCGGCGCCAGTACTCGGGTGCCTGGCGTCTCGGGCACGGCGATGTTGGACCACCAGTAGGCCGGGACTTCATGCTGGTTCGGGTTGATGATCCGCACGTGCACGTACAGCACGGCGGAACCCTCGGGTGCGTACGCGTCGATCTGGTAGACCAGTTCGCGGCTGCGTTCGAACTCCCACATGCGAAGGACTTCGATGCCGTCGGGCAGAACCACTCGGGCGGCATGCATCGGGGCACAGGTGAGTGGCGTGTGGCCGGTGGTGCCGAGGTTCCACTCGATGCCGCCGGCGAACCAGGCGTTGCGCAGCGCCAGGTTCGCTGGTTGCAGGATCGGGTTGCGGTGCAACAACTCTCGCCCGGTGGGCAGGTGGACCAGCGATCGCATCCGGCCGCCGAAGTCGAGCAGGAACTCGGCGCGCAGGATGCCGTTGTCCACCACGGCCACCGCCAGCTTCCGGTCGGTGAGATCGCGGGTGTAGGCGTCCTGCACGGTGTAGGGCAACAGCGTCGCCGGCCGGCCGTACGCGAGGTTGCGAGTCATGTCCGGGTCGGCGGCCGAGGCGTCGACCAGCGGTGTCACCGGCCGGGGCGGGGCCAGCGGCGGGAGCGGATTGTCCGGGCCCACCGCGGCGACGGGCAGCGTCACCGTGTCGAGGTAGACCGCGCTCACGCGTCGCCCCGCTCCGGGCTCTCCCGCCGACACCGCGACGCCACGTGCTGTCTCACGGCCGAACACCCCCTGTCGGAATTAGTTCGGCTAGTGTTATAACTAACCCGGCGTGGAGTCAAGAGCCGACCACAACCGTCCCGCGTTCTGTCTCACGTAGTGGAGTTGCGATGCGCCCCCTGTCCGTCATCGCCAAGAGTCCTGTAGGTGGCAAGAGGATCGCGATCAAGGTCGTCGCGGCCGTGGCGTCGGTGGCGGTCGGTGGGCTGGCACCGCCGACCGCCTCGGCGACGCCCCCTACCTCCGGCTACACGATCACCATCGGGTCGACGAGTCCGTACCAGTACCCGACCGACACCCCGGCGTCCCCCTTCCTCGACAAGGACGGCACGTTCTACTTCCAGCAGTCCGCGTCCCTCTACGGCGCGACGGATCCCCGGTACTGGGACTTCTACACCGGGCGGGACTTCGACTCCGCCACCCGGTCGACCGCGATCAGCACCGCGGTCAACCCCGCCGAGCCCAGGGACAAGAACAACGACACGACCTGGCGGTGCGACAACAGCCCCACCGGCGTCGCCGCCACCGACCCGCCCTCGGGTTCGTCCTACTCGCAGAAGAACTTCTGCGACCTGGTCGGCGTGTGGGTCGATCCGGACACCGGGAACTGGTACGGGTTGGTGCACAACGAGTTCACCCCGGAGCCGTTCGGCGCCAACTCGTTCTCGCACTACGACGCGATCGACTACGCCGTGTCGACCGACCAGGGCAAGGTGTGGACCATCAAGGGGCACGCCATCACCTCCCCGTACAGCACGGTTCGCGGCGACACCACCGCGTTCCCGAACGGGACCTTCGACTACGGCGACGGTGACCCCAGGTTGTTCGTCGACCAGGCGTCGGGCTACTTCTACGTCTACTACGGATCCCGCATCGTGCCCAAGGCCGGCACTGCCGGCACCTTCGACGGTCTGGCGCACGTCGCCCGTGCGCCGATGTCGGCGAAGATGGCGACCGGCTCGTGGCAGAAGTGGTACAACGGCTCCTGGTCGCAGCCTGGCGTGGGCGGTCTGGAAAGCAACATGACACCGGTGACGGCGGCCAACCCGTCCGGCTACACCCCGGTCGACCACGACTACAAGCCCAGCAATCCCGGTTCCGTGGAGCAGCAGATCGCGGCCGGTGAACTGCCGCCCAAGTCCGACCTGTTCGTCATGAACATCGCCTACGACGCCTACCTCGGCCTGTACATCGGCGAGCCCGAGGCCCTGTTGCAGAACGGGAAGGAGCCGCAGCGCTACTACGTGACCGACGACCTGGCGACCCAGAAGTGGTATCTGATCGGCGACTCCGGCAGCTACAAGTCAGGGTCCTGGTACCGCTGGTTCGTCGACGGCGCGAACAGGACGAACTCCACGATCATCGGCAAGACCTTCCGTTCCTACTGCTCCATCGCGTGCGCGACCTCCGACGGCGAGTACGCCAACGAAACCGTGGACTCGACCTCGCCCGCGGCGTCGCCGGTCGACCTGGGCAAGACCTACCGGATCAGCAGCGGATCGGGACGCGTGCTCGCCCAGGTCGCCGGCAGCTCCGCGACCACATCTGTGCCGGCGGCGACCGGCTCGAACCTGGAGGCGTGGGCTTTCACCGGCAACGGCGACGGCTCCTACACGATCACCAACGCCGCCACTGGCCAGGCCCTCGGCGTCGACTCCACCTCGACCGCGAACCGGGCCTGGGCGACCAGGCCGACGTCCACCCCGATCGGATCCACCGGTCCCGCCGTCGGGCAGCAGTGGTTCCTCCTCGCCAACACGTCCGCAGCCGGGGCCAAGACGGGGACGTATCGACTGGTCAACCGGCACAGCGGCCTGGTGCTGGGGCTGTCGTCGGATTCGACCCGGCTCGCCGAGACGACCCCCGCCCGGTCCTGGACCAACACCACGGGCAACCCGGTCGGCGGATCGCGGAGCGCGGCCGAGCAGACCCTGGGCCTCACCCCGGTTGGCGTGTCGAATCTCAATGGCACACACCGAATCTCGTTGTCCGGTCAGGCGCTCGACGACCCGGACTGGTCCACCACCGCCGGGACCCAACTCGACACGTGGCAACTCAACGGTGGCGCGAACCAGAACTGGGTGTTCACCCAGCAGACCGACGGCTCGTACACCATCGTCAACGCGTATTCCACGCTCTGCCTGGACGACGAGGGCGGCGGCACGGCTCCCGGCACTCGGGTGATCCAGTGGACCTGCACCGGCAACACCAATCAGCACTGGACTGCCGCCCGCTTGGCCGGCGGTGCCTACACGATCGCCAATGTCCACACCGGACTGCCGCTGACCACGGCCTCGACCGCCAACGGCGCGCTGGTCACGCAGCAGGCGAACACCAACTCCGCGCTCCAGGAGTGGACGATCAACTGAGATCGTGAGAGATCCGAAGGCGGTGGCCCTGACGTGGGGCCACCGCCGTACGGCGTGCCAGCGCACCCGCGACCCGGGCATCGGGAAATCCATCGGCAACTGCCCCTGCGGCGCGGTGAGCCCCCGAAACTGCCCGCGTCCGCTCGAATCTTCCTCCTGGTCTCCAGGATTTGTGTGACCTGGGTGGTTGTCCGCCGTCTCCAAGGTTGTGCGAGCAGTTTTTGGTGAAGGTGAGGTTGGCGGCATGACCGACGAGGTGGATGCGACGAGGGTGGCCGCGGCACGTTCGGGGGATCACAGGGCCCTGGACGACCTGGTGACGGAGTACCTGCCGCTGGTCTACAACATCGTGCGCCGAACGCTGTCGTCGGACGCCGACGTGGACGACGTCGTCCAGGACACGATGGTCCGGGTCGTGCGGGGGATCGGTGGCCTGCGCGAGCCGGATCGGTTCCGGTCGTGGCTGGTCGCGATCACGATGAACCAGATCCGCGAGCACCGCAGAGGGTGGCAGACCGCCGTGACGCCCCAGGAGGAGTTCGACGAGCGACCGGACCCCAATGCCGAGTTCGTCGACCGTGCCCTGACCGAGCTCGACGTGTCACAGCAACGGCGGGAGACCGAGCATGCGGCTCGGTGGCTGCACGGGGAGGATCGCGAGCTGCTGTCGTTGTGGTCGCTGGAGTGCGGCGGGCACCTGACGCGCGCGGAGGTCGCCAGTGCCCTGCGGCTGAACGCCCATCGCGTCACGGTCCGGGTGAGCAGGCTGAAGAACCGGCTGGAGGCCACGCGCATGCTGGTGCGGGCCTTCTCGGGCACGCCGCGCTGCCCGCAGCTGGTGGAGCTGGCGAACGAGTGGCCGGGGGAGCCGAACCCGTTGTGGCGTAAGCGCTTCCTGCGCCATGTCGACACGTGCCGACGTTGCCGCAGGGCGGGTTCCGACTTGGTGCCCGTCGAGCGGTTGCTGATGGGGATGGGCCTGGCGGCGCTTCCTTCCGGCTACGCGGTGTTCGTGCTGTCGCACATACCCGGCGAGGCGCAGTCGTCCGTGGCGACTGCGCAGTTCGGCCGTCTGGAGGATGAGTCTGCCCGTCAAGCAGCGCAGCCCTCGGGCCCTTGGCAGCGCATCGCCGACGCCGTCGTGGCGAAGCCGGTCCTGGTGCCGGTTGGGGTGAGCGCCGTGTGCGCCACTGTGTTGGCCGCGGTCGTTTTGGTACCGGGTAGCCAGACGTCTGTTCAGACGGTGGCTGGCGCATCGGGCAGCACAGCCAGCGCCTCCAGCGCGCCGTCGATCGGCGCAACCCCGTCCGGCACGACGTCCAGGCCGGCACCGACGACCACGACGTCGGCGACTTCGTCCTCGGCGCCGGTGCCGCACACGACCACCACGCCGCCACGAGCCCAGCCGCACCTCGCGACACCGACTTCCACCAGCACCGCGCCGACTTCGCCGGCCGACCGGGTGCTGGCGCTGATGAACCAGGCGCGGGCTGCGGCCGGCCTGCCGCCGTATCGGATGGACACGAGCCTGATCGGCAGCGCAACCGCGCACAACCAGACGATGGCCGGTGGCTGCGGCTTGTCGCACCAGTGCACCGGCGAACCCGGCATTGGTGACCGGGAGACGGCCGCTGGTGTGCGCTGGGGCGCCTGCGGCGAGAACATCGGCGACGGTGGGCCCGTCGGCAATTCCACGGACCCCGTCGCCAAGATGGCGCTCGGCCTGACCCAGGGCATGTTGGACGAGAAGCCGCCGAACGACGGCCACCGGCAGAACATCCTCAGCTCGTCGTTCACGCGGGTCGGGATCGTGGTGTCCCGCAACGCTTCCGGCACGGTCTGGATGACCCAGGACTTCGCCGACTGATTCGATTTCGACAATTCGTGGAGGTGTCGCCACCGAGCAATAGATCCGATGTCTGACCCTTGCGTCGGGGTTGGGCCGTCACGTGCGTCGCGACCGTCACGACCAGGTGTCCGTGGCGGTCGTTGTGCTGCGCAGATCGCGGCGTGGTCGAGAAAAGCCTTGCCTGAACGGCGATTACTGTCCCGCGTGAAAGATGTCCGGACCGCGCACAAACAAACAAGACCCGGCGGCGATCAAACAAAAGCCGTCTTGACCGTGTGACGCAGATCGCTGTAACGTCGGCCTAGAGATCCGATGTCTATCGAAACCATCGGTCGTCCCTCCCTACCGCCGCAGGAGGTAGACAATGACGTTTCCGTCCGAACCACCGTTATCGCGCCGCCATTTCCTGGCCGGCGCCGCCGCGGCCGGCGCGCTGTCCGTGCTGCCGGTCGCCCTGTCGGTCGGCACCGCCGAGGCCGCCGCCGGCCCGGCCGGGGTGCCGTTGCCCGTGCTGCGGGTGCCCCAGATCGACATGGGACTGGCGCAGCAGCCCGACTCGACGGTCGGGTGGCTGCAGGACGCCAAGATCGGCATGTTCATCCACTGGGGTGTCTACGCCGGGCCGGCCCAGGGTGAGTGGTACGAGCGCAACGCCCAGGTAAAACCGAGCGTCTATCGGAAATTCCTCACCGACGCTTCCCCGCAGCAGTTCACCGCCGACGAGTACGACCCGACGGCGTGGGCGCGGTTGGCCAAGGACATGGGCGCGAAGTACGTGGTGCTCACCTCGCGGCACCACGAGGGATTCGGGCTGTACCCGAACTCGCACCCCAACGCCTGGACGGCCGCCCAGGCGCCGCTGGCCCGCGACTTCATCGCCGGCTACGTCACCGCCGTACGTGCCGCCGGGTTGAAGGTGGGGCTGTACTACTCGCCGATCGACTGGCGCTACCCGGGTTACTACAACGTCAAGGGCGCAACCCTGTCCAGCCCGCCGTGGAACTACGAGGGCACCGACCCGGCGCACTTCGACTACAAGGCGAACGCGCGGGTGATGAAGGAGGAGGTCTATCAGGCGGTCAAGCAGTTGGTGACCGACTACGGCCCGATCGACGACCTGTGGTGGGACGGCGGCTGGTTGGCCGAGCAGGGCAACGACGCGGACGCCGCGTTCTTCTGGGAACCCGGCCAGTACCGCGACCCTAGCAACCAGTGGCCGGTGGGCAACTACGGCGAAACCGAGTCCGGCACGGGAAAGCCTCTGGGGCTGATGGGCATGGTGCGCGCGCATCAGCCGAACGTCGTGGTGACGCCCCGGTCGGGGTGGGCCGGCGACTACCAGGTCGAGGAGGGCGGCTCGGTACCGACCGGGCCGGTACGCGCCGGTGTGGTGGAGAAGGCGTTCACCATTCGTGGCACCTGGGGCTACGACGCCGGGGCGTCGGTGATGAGCTATGGCGACATCCTCGCGGTGGTGGTCAACAGTCTGGTGCGGAACATGACCACGATCATCAACGTCGGGCCGGACCGGCACGGCGTGGTGCCGGCGGACTCGGTGGCCGTGCTCAAGCAGGTTGGCGCGTTCCTGTCCGATGTCGGCGAGTCCGTCTACAACACCCGTGGCGGGCCATGGAATCCGGTCGACGGTCAGGTCGGCTACACCTGGCGGGACAGCACGTTCTACTCCCACCTGCTGCCCGGACAGCCCCAAGGAGCGTTCACGACTCCTTCGGTCGGCGATGCCCGGGTGAAACGGGTCTACGACGTGCGTACGAAGCGGGATCTGCCCTACACCGTGGGGGCCGACGGCCGGGTCACGATCACCAGTGTCGACCGCGGCGTGCACCCGCAGGACACGGTGCTGGCGGTGGTGTTGGACCGATCGGTGGTGGCCGGCGACATCGCCCGGGGCAAGCTCACCACCGCCGACAGCGAGGAGTCCAACCACGGCAACCTCGCGCCGAAGGCGACCGACGGGGACACCTCGACCCGCTGGTGCGCGGCCGACGGCGGCACTGGTCACTGGCTGCGGGTCGACCTGGGTACCCCCACCCCGCTGACCGGAGTGCGGATCGCGTGGGAGTTCGCGAACAAGACCTACCGCTACCGGGTCGAGGGCTCCACCGACGGCGCCACCTGGACCACGCTGGTCGACCGCACCGCCAACACCGACAGCAGCCAGGTGCACACCCTGCCGTGCACCGGCACTGTCCGGTACCTGCGGCTGACGGTGACCGGGCTGGACACCGGCTGCTGGGCCTCGATCCGCTCGTTCGAGGCGTTCAACCGGCCGTTCAGCTAGTCGGCCCGAAGGGGCGGTTGACCGGTGGTTCCGCTCGGGTGTAAGTGCCCCGGGCGGAACCACTTCCCACCCTGCCCTTGTGATCCGGGAAACCCCAACAGATCGAGGTTTCACCGTCCGGCGAATCCCGAAGGAGTCGACATGATCTGTGCGGTAAGACGACGTTCGCCCGTCCTCGCGGTTCTCATTGCATTAGTAGGCGTGTTGGTAGTTCCTTCCGCACACGCGGCGACTTCGACCTCGATCACCGTCGACGGCGGCAAGCCCGGTCGGGTGTTCGACGGCGTCGGGGCCATCAGCGGCGGCGGTGGCAACACCAGGCTGCTGATCGACTATCCCGAGCCGCAGCGCAGCCAACTGCTGGACTACCTGTTCAAACCCGGTTATGGCGCGTCCCTGCAGATATTGAAGATCGAGATCGGTGGTGACACCAACTCCACCGACGGCGCCGAAGCCAGCCATGAGCACACCCAGGGCACGGTTGACTGCGACCAGGGCTATGAGTGGTGGCTGGCAGAACAGGCCAAGGCCCGCAATCCCGACATCAAGCTCTACGGGCTGTCCTGGGGTGCGCCGGGCTGGGTCAACGCCACCGCGAACAACTTCTACACCACCAACGCGATCACCTATCTGACGGACTGGCTGGGCTGCGCCAAGAAGCACAACCTGAGCATCGACTACCTTGGCGGCTGGAACGAGCGCTACACCGGCGGCGACACCACTGCCAAGACCTGGTACGAGAACCTCAGGTCCGCGTTGAACCGCAACGGCAATGCCTCGACCAAGGTCGTCGCGGCGGACAACGACTGGTCGGTGGCCAACGACATGATCACAGATCCGGCGCTGTGGGCCGCGGTGGACATCGTGGGTGTGCACTACCCGTGCGGCTACAACAGTGGCTTCAGCTCCTGCGGCACGATCGGCAGCGCCCAGACCCAGTTGAGTAATCCGTTGTGGGCCAGCGAGAACGGTTCGGAGGACACCAACACCGGCGCCCCGTCGGTGGCTCGGGCACTCAACCGCGACTACATCGACGCCCGAATGACCTCGTACATCAACTGGCCGATCATCGCCGCGCTGTACCCGAACCTGTACTACGCCACCGACGGGATGTCGGTCGCCAACCAGCCGTGGTCCGGGCATTACAGCATCGGCAAGACGACGTGGGTGACCGCGCAAACCACGCAGTTCACCCGTCCTGGCTGGCACTACATCGACGCCGCCAGTGGCTACCTCGCCGGCGGTGGCGCCAACGGCAGCTTCGTCACGCTGAAGTCGACGAACAACACCGACTACACCACCGTGGTCGAGACCATGGACGCGGCCGCCGCACAGACCGCGAACGTCGCTGTCACCGGTGGCCTGTCCACCGGCGCGGTGCACGTCTGGGCAACGAACGTCAACTCGAACAACCCCGCCGACTGGTTCGTCCGCCAGCCCGACCTGACCCCGATTGGCGGCCACTACACGGCTACCCTGCAACCGGGCCACGTCTACACCTTCACCACCACCGACCCGGCCGGCGTCAAAGGCACCGCGACCCCGCCTCCCACGAAGCCGCTCGCACTGCCCTACCGCGACAACTTCGACGCCGCGGCGGCCAGCACCTCGCCGCAGTACTTCTCCGACATGAACGGCGCCTTCGCGAGGGAGGCCTGCCGCGGTCGGGGCGGCTCATGCGTGCAACAGATGGCGCCCACCGCACCGATCCACTGGACCGGCGAGCCCGACAAGGCGCCCTACACCATCATGGGGGACGCGGCGTGGAGCAACTACACGGTCTCCGTGGACACCATGCTGACGCAGCCCGGCACGGTCGAGATACTGGGCCGGGTCATGCGCCAGAAGCAGAACAACAACGGCCTGGACGCGTACCACCTCCGCGTGGCCGACACCGGCGCGTGGTCCATCGTCAAGACCGACCAGAACTGGGCCACCACCACGCTGAAGTCCGGCACCACCAACCCGCTGGGCACCAACAAGTGGCACACCATAGCCCTGAGCATGCAGGGCGCCACCCTCACCGCGAGTATCGACGGACAGTCCGTGGGCAGCGCGACGGACTCGTCCTTCCCCAACGGCCAGGCCGGCTTCGGGGTGGGCGGCTACCAGACCGACCAGTTCGACAACTTCGCCGTCACCCCGGGCACCACCGCGGCCGCGCCGTCCGGCCAGGTCGCTTCGGGCCTGGCGGGCAAGTGCCTCAACGCCGGTGCGACCCGGCTGGTCAACGTCACCGAGGACGGCAACCCGGCGCAGATCAGCGACTGCGATGGCCAGGCCGCCGAGTCCTGGACGTGGGTGAACGCAGCGTTGACCCATGAGGGCCTGTGCCTCGATGTCACCGGCGCGGGAACGACCAACGGCACCAAGGTCGAACTGTGGGAGTGCAACGGCGGCGCCAACCAGAAGTGGCAACCACAGCCGGACGGCAGTCTGAAGAGCACGCTGTCCGGACTCTGCCTGGACGATCCCGGCTTCACCACCACGAACGGCACCCAGCTGGAGATTTGGGACTGCAACGGCGGCGCCAACCAGAAGTGGGCCCTGCCGGCCTGACCATTCGCGCTCACGTCGACCCAACGCTGATTCAGCATGTGATCGGAGTAGCAGCATGCGTATCCTCGGTCCTCCCCGGAGACGGGCCCTGGTGCTCACGGTGAGCGCCCTCGTCGTCGCGGCCGGCGCGGGTGCCGGAACCGTCGCCCATGCCGCGCCTGCGGCCAGCCCGTGGCTGGATCCGTCCCAGCCATTGGAGCAGCGTGTGAATGAACTGCTCGGCCAGATGACATTGCAGGACAAGACCACGCTTCTTGAGGGCGTCGGCGCACCCTCCGGTGTCAACGCGGTGGGGTACGTGAACGGTGTGCCGCGCCTGGGTATCCCGGGACTGAAGCTCACCGACGGGCCGGCGGGAGTGCGGGACGGGCAGCCGGCCACCGCGATGCCCGCGCCCATCTCGCTGGCGGCCGGTTTCGACACGTCGCTGGCCAACCGGTACGGCTCGGTCCTTGGTGGCGAGACCAAGGCGCGCGGCTATCAGGTGCTGTACTCGCCGATGATCAATCTGGTGCGCGTTCCCCAGGGTGGGCGGAACTTCGAGACCCTCGGTGAGGACCCGTACCTGACCGGACAGATGGCCACCTCGGAGATTCAGGGCATCCAGGACAAGGGCGTCGCCGCACAGGTCAAGCACTTCGCCGAGAACAACCAGGAGAACAACCGGGGAAACTCCACCTCGAACGTGGACGAGCGGACGCTCAACGAGATGGAGCTGCCCGCCTTCCAGGCCGCGGTCCGCAACGGCCGATCCTGGTCGGCGATGTGCGCCTACAACCAGGTCAACGGCCACTGGTCGTGCGAGAACTTCCCGCTGTCGCACGACATCCTGTCCAGTCGGTGGGGGTTTGACGGGGTCGTCGCCTCGGACTACCCGGCGACTCACTCCACGGTCAACGCCGCAGTCGCGGGGGAGGACCAGGAGTTCGGCGGCAGCTCGTACTTCAGTGGGTTGGCGAACGCGGTCACCAGCGGCCAGCTGGCCCAGTCCGTTGTGGACGATCAGGCGCGCCGAGTGCTTCGCCTGATGTTCCGCACCGGCGTGTTCGACGGCGGCACCACGCCGACTGCCGACCCGGCGGCCGGTGCGACGGCGGCCCGCGCCACCGCTGCGGCAGGCACCGTCCTCCTGAAGAACGACGGCGGTCTGCTGCCGCTGAGCGCCTCCGCGCTGCACTCGATCGCCGTGATCGGCCCGTGGGCCGGAAAGGCGTACACCGGAGGCGGCGGTTCCTCGCACGTCACCCCGTACAGCCAGTACACCGTCTCACCCGTCGACGGCATCAGGGCCCGCGTCGGCTCCGGGGTGAACGTGACCACCAACGACGGCAGTGACACCGCTTCGGCCGCCGCGGCCGCGAAGGCAGCCGATGCGGCCGTGGTGGTCGTCGGCGATCAGGAGAACGAGGGCAGCGACCGCCCGTCGATCGACCTGCCGGGCAACGACAACGCCCTGATCCAGGCGGTGGCCAACGCGAACCCGCACACCGTGGTCGTGCTCAACACCGGCGCGCCGGTCACCATGCCCTGGCTGTCCAGCGTGCACAGCCTCCTGGAAGCCTGGTACCCGGGGGAGCAGGACGGCAATGCCCTGGCCGACGTGGTCTTCGGTGATGTCAACCCGTCCGGACGGCTGCCGGTCACCTTCCCGACCTCGCTGGCCGCAACCCCCATCCAGACCACCGCGCAGTACCCGGGCGTCAACAACGTCTACACCTACTCGGAGGGCCTCGAGCTCGGCTACCGGTGGTACGACGCCACCGGCACCGCGCCGCTGTTTCCGTTCGGCTTCGGTTTGTCCTACACCAGCTTCCGCTACGCCAACCTGAGCGTGACCGGCCCGGACGCCAGCGGTCATGTCCAGGTCGGCCTCGACCTGACCAACACCGGCTCCCGGGCCGGGGCGGAAGTGCCCCAGGTCTACCTCGGGTTCCCCTCCTCGGCCGGTGAACCACCGTGGCAGCTCAAGGGTTTCACCAAGGTCACGCTGTCGCCGGGGCAGACGCGGCACGTCGTGCTCACGCTGGACCGCAGCGCCTTCTCGGTCTGGGACACGGTCAAGCACGGCTGGCAGGTGCCCGGCGGCACGTACAAGGTCACCTTGGGCGCCTCTTCCCGTGACGCCCGGCTCTCCGGCTCGGTGCAGGTCGCCCCGGTGGCCACCGCGACCAGCTGGTCGGGCCACATCACCGGCATCGGCGGCCAGTGCGTGGACGTCGACGGGGCGTCCACCGCCAACGGCATCGCGATCCAGCTCTACGGCTGCAACGGCACCGCCGCCCAGGACCTCACCGTCTCCTCTGACCACACCGTCCAGGTCATGGGCAAGTGCCTGGACGCGGCCAACGGCGGCACGGGCAATGGCACGCTGGTGCAGTTGTTCGACTGCAATGGGAGCGGTGCGCAGCAGTGGCAGCCGCAGCCCGACGGGGAGCTGCTGAACCCGGTGTCGAAGCGGTGTCTGGACGCTACCGGTGCCAGTTCGGCGAATGGCACCCGGTTGCAGCTGTGGGACTGCACGGGCGGCGGCAACCAACTGTGGCAGATTCCGCAGCCCAGCGGCCCGATCACCGGCATCGCGGGCAAGTGTGTGGACGTGAACGGGGCCGGCTCGACCAATGGCACCGCCATCCAGCTGTACGACTGCAACCAGACCGGCGCCCAGGACTGGACCCGCAGCCAGGACGGCTCCCTGCACGCGATGGGCCGCTGCCTGGACGCGGCCGGCGGCGGCACGGGCAATGGCACGCTGGTGCAGTTGTTCGACTGCAATGGGAGCGGTGCGCAGCAGTGGCAGCCGCAGCCCGACGGGGAGCTGCTGAACCCGGTGTCGAAGCGGTGTCTGGACGCTACCGGTGCCAGTTCGGCGAATGGCACCCGGTTGCAGCTGTGGGACTGCACGGGTGGCGGCAACCAGCAGTGGAAGCTGCCGTGACCCTCGACTGACCCAGCGCGCCTTGCTGCGGCGGCAGACGTTCGAGCCGCCGCCGCAGCACGGCTCCACAACGACAAACTGTTGAGGGCGACATCACGGCCTGCTTCAATGAGACCTCGCATCCGGCCCTGGTGGATCGGGTGTGCAGACGAG
The DNA here is from genome assembly GCF_018263855.1 of Kutzneria sp. CA-103260. Taxonomy (GTDB): domain Bacteria; phylum Actinomycetota; class Actinomycetes; order Mycobacteriales; family Pseudonocardiaceae; genus Kutzneria. The sequence goes on from NZ_CP073318.1 coordinate 2,429,729, forward strand.
GGGTCTGGGCATGGATCTGGAGCTTCGCCACCTGCGGATACTGTGCGCCATAGCCGATGCCGGCAGCGTCGCCCGTGCCGGTGCGGTCCTCGGATACTCGCAGCAGGCTCTCAGCGCCCAACTGCATCGCATCGAGCAGCACTTCGGCCGGGCCATATTCGAGCGCAGCCCCGTCGGTGTGCGGCCGACCGGGTACGGCCTGGAGATCCTGGCGCAGGCCCGGGACGTCGTGGTCCGCGCGGACGCGATCAGCAGGATGCCCAAGGAGACGGCCACACCGAGCCGGACCCTGCGGCTGGCCGCCACGAACTCGCCGGTGCTGGCCGGGATGACCGCCCGACTGAGCGACCAACTACCAGGTCTGGGACTGACCGTAAGCAGCGCCTACGCCTCATCCGACATGGTCGAGCGGTTGGAACGCGGCGACCTGGACGCGGCGATCGCCGCGGACTATCCAGGCTTGGAGCTGGGGCACTCGGACGCGGTCGCGCACCGCGGTATCGCGACCGAGCCCACCTTTGTGGCGCTCCCGGCCTGCCATCCGCTGCGCCAGCGCCTGCAAGTGGGGTTGGCTGATCTGGCGGGTGAGGCATGGTTTCTGACCCCCGACGACGGCGCGGGGTGGCCGGGTGTGTTTTACGCGGCCTGTGCGGCTGCGGGATTCACCCCGGTGAAAGTGCACGAGTTCCTCGGAGACCACCGGCAACTCCAGGGAATGATTGCCGCCGGCGTCGGGGTCTCACCGGTGCAGGCCACGTTCCGGCCGGCGGCCGGGGTGATCGTCAAGGCCTTGACCGGCACACCTGTGTGGTGTCGATACGTGCTTGCCTGGCGTCAGGACAGCGTGTCCGCCTCGCTTGCCGAAGCGCTTTTCGCGGCCGCCCGTGCGGCCTACCGGGAGCAGATCGCGCAGTCGCCGCATTTCCAGGCGTGGGTGCTGCGCACATACAAGACGTCGAGCTCGTAGCGATCCGGAATCCGCGCCGTTCAGATGTTGTGACCGCCGGGCGCAAGATGTTGTACCTCAACCCATTGCTTCCCATTCGTCAGGGTGCGATGTTTCATCCCACGCCTCGCCGCTTTCTGGAGGCGTCAGCCACATTCCCTCAAGGAGCACCCGTGCGCCAGCGATCAACCCTGCCCAGAATCGTTGCCGTCGCAGTGACCGCCGCCAGCCTCGTGGTCGGCCTGCTGGCCGCACCGTCGTCGGCGTCCCCGTCAAAGCCATCAGCTCGCACCGGCTCAGTGGCGTCCCACCTGTCTGGGGCCGACACCGGTGCAGCCACGGAACGTCCTGCGTCACGGACCAAGCCACTTGCCGCGGCCCAACGTGGCGCACCTGCGGTGACCATGCCGGGCGCGGGTACTGCCCGGCCGTCCCGAGCCAAGCGGTCCGCGACGGCGACGTCCCCAGCGGCCGTGACGTCGTGCACCACGGCTGACTTCGCCAGCCGCTCCGGCGCCGCCCTGGTCTCCTTCATCACTACCGTGGACTGGTACGCCTGCATCAACCCGCTGTTCGACCTGACCGGATCCGACGCACGCGCCGTATTCCAGGAATCCCAGATGTTCAGCGTGGCCAACGGTGTCGCGAGCGCGGCCGCAAACTACGCCGGTGACGATTCCGCCGGCATCTACGAACTGCTGTACTTCCTGCGCGCCGGCTACTACGTGCAGTCCATCCACCCGGCCGATGTCGGAACCTACGACTCCCGCCTCACCGGCGCGGTCGAGTCCGGGTTCACCACCCTGTTCAACAGCTCCCACGCCAACGACGTCAGCGCCGGCAACGGCGACGTGCTCTACCAGGCGTTCATCGTGACTGACAGCGCGCAGGTGCAGGGCGACTACCTGAACGTCTACCGCCGGTACCTCAACGCCTACAACAGCTCCTGGGACACGTACCCGGCCATGGACCGGGCGCTGAACGCCATCTACACGCCGCTGTGGCGCGGCCCCGGAATCCCGACGTTCGTCACGGCAGTCACCGCCGACCCCGGTATCGCGGACACGCTGAACAGCTTCACGCTCAGCCACCGGGGCCTCCTCGGTGGCGACAACGACGCCCTGGACTGGAACGCCGGCAACGACCTGGCCAACATGCTCCAGATCCCGGCGCTGCAGGCGAAGACACGCCCGCTGGTCAAGGGTCTCCTGGGCGCCTCGTCGGTCACCGGCCCCACGGCGAACCTGTGGGTGCACGTCGCCTTCCGGACCACTGTGGACGATGCCGCCTCGGAGTGCTCCTACTACGGCACCTGCAACCTGGCCGCACAGCTCACCGCCGTCTCACTGCCCAACAGCCAGACCTGTGACAACCGCACCATCAAATCGCAGTCGCTGAGCACGAGCGACGCGGCCGCGGTCTGCACCAGCCTGCGCAACCAGGACCCGTTCTTCCACGGCCTGGTCAAGGACAACGGCCCGATTCCCGGCCAGTACGAGTCCAAGTACACCCTTGCCGTCTGGGCCACCAAGTTCGACTACTCGGTCTACTCCTGGGTGATCTACGGCAACGACACCGACAACGGTGGCGAGACCCTGGACGGCAACCCGTCCGACCCGAACAACATCGTGGTCTCGGTGGAGTACATCAAGTCGCCTGACGACGGCTTCGTCGCCGGAGTGTGGAACCTCAACCACGAGTACACCCACGTCCTGGACGGCGCGTACGACCTGAAGGGCGACTTCGCGACCCAGATTTCCGTCAACGACGTGTGGTGGATCGAGGGTGTGGCCGAGTACGTCTCCTACACCTACCGCAACGTCAGCTACCCCGAGGCGATCACCGCGGCCGGCCAGCACACGTACAAGCTCAGCACGTTGTTCCAGAACAACTACACCGTCGATGACACGGCCCGTACCTACTACTGGGGCTACCTGGCCGTTCGCTACATGTTCGAGAAGCATCCGGCGGACATCAACGCCATGCTCAGCCACTTCCGTACCGGCGACTACACCGGCGGCTACGCGGTCTACAACAACATCGGCACCGCCTACGACGCCGACTTCGACAACTGGCTCACCGCCGTCGCGGGCGGCGGCAGCGGCACGCTGCCGGCTTGCACGGACGCCAATCCCCAAGCCATGGGCCAGAACTGCTCTCGCACCAACCAGTCGGCCGCGGCCGGCGACACCGACTACCTGTGGATCTACCTGCCCACCGGCACCACCACGCTGACCATCACCACCAGTGGCGGCACCGGTAACGCTGACCTGTACTACGACCCCACCACATGGGCGGGCCCGTCCGCCTACACCGCGAAGTCGACAAATTCCGGCAACGCCCAGAACATCACCGTCACCAACACGAGTGCGGGCTATCGGTACATCAGCCTGTACGGCCAGACCGCATTCAGCGGCGTCACCGTGAGCACGCAGTACTGACCACGCAGTACCTCCTGATGCGCGGGGTGGGGCTCCCGACCGGCCCAACAGGTTTCCCAGGACCGACCGGTTGGCAGCTCCACCTCCTGCCTGTGGAACTGTCACCCGTGACCGCCCGCGGGGTGTGCTTGGTCATCGGATTGACCTTTGCTGGAAACAGAAGTCAGGCGGCGGGGTGGATGACGACGTCGTCGAGCCGGGTGCGGGCGTGGACCTTGACGGTGTTGTCGGCGTTGTCCCGCGAGGGCAGCGAGTTGCGGACGGTTCCCTTGGTGCTGTTGGCGTCCACCACGGCGGCGGTACCCTCGCTGATGCCGACCTGGATGCCTCCGGCGGCGTTCCTCAGCTCGGCGTGGCCGCGCGTCATCCGTCCGATCCGGATGGGACAGGTGGCCGCCTCGGCGGTGACACTGCCCTCGGCCACGTCGATGTCGAAGCTGCCGCCGCTGGCCGCCCTGAGATCGACATCGGACACGGCGTGGCCGATCCAGACCCTTCCGGATGTGCCGTGATACCGGACGAGGCCTTCGACCTCGCTGATCCGCAGCCCGGCGGAGACGCCGTCGATCTCGACGGTTCCGGCGACGTGTCCGATCGAGACGCTGCCGGCGGCGAGGGTTCCGTGCAGCGCGGCGACGTGGTCGAGTTGGATCTGTCCCGATGCCACCTCCAGTTCGCAGTCGCCGAACACGCCGTCGGCCTGCACGTCCGACCAGGCGGTGTGCAGGACCAGCCGGGAGCCGACGGGCAGTTCGACCGTGATGGCGACCGAGCCGTTCCTGTCGCCGGCCTTGATCGTCTTGACCGACAGCTGTCCGTCGGAGAAGTCGACCGCGGTCTTCTCGGCGACCTTCACGTCGGTCTTGCTTCCGGCGTTGACGGGCTCGACCAGGACCACGGTGTCCGCCCGTTCGCCGGCGGCGATGCGCACCCGGGCGCCCGCGGTGGACAGCGTGGCGGTGATCGGCTTGGGGGTCTCGAAAGTTGGCATGGCGGTACTTTCACCGGCCGCGCTGACACCGGGCAGTCACCGCGCTGACACCGGTGCCGGGTGGCTATGCGGTCGCGAGCACCAGCACGACGAATGCCGAACCCATCGTCACGAGAACGAATCGCGTGACGATGAGGTAGCGCAGCCAGCTCGGAAAGGCCGCTTCGGCCGCGTCGATGAAGGCCTTCACGTCGAGGTCTCGCACTGCGGCGTCGCCGGACTTCCTGAGCGCCGACTCGGTGAACCGGACGACGAACACCTGGCCCGCGGTGACGACGCCGCCGGCGAGTAACAGCAGAGGCTGAACGACCAGCGACAGGATCCGACCGATCCCGGTGTCGAACGCGTTGAGCGCGGCCAGCGTGCCCATCAGCACGGCGATCGCGAACGGCAGGAGCATCTCGGCGCCGGACTCGGCGAACCGGATTCGGTGCCTGCTCAGGAGTTCGGCTTCGTAGCCCTGACTTTCCACTTGTGCCTCGGCGGCGTGCTGGGCAGCGGTTCCGTGGCGGTAGGCGACGATCGGAACGATCAGGAACGTCGCCGCCAACAGCAACTGCACGACCGAGACGAACTGGTGCGACACAATGCCCCCCTTTGACTTGCACACTGTTCAAGTCGGATGGTAGGGCCGCGCTTGAACAGTGTGCAAGTCTTGGCTTTACGCTGGCGGCATGCCACGTGAGACGTTGACCCGGGAGCAGATCGTCGAAGCCGCCGTGGCGCTGCTGGACGCCGAGGGGATCGACGGGTTGAGCATGCGGCGGCTGGGGGAGCGGCTCGGCAACGCCGCGACGGCGGTCTACTGGCACGTCAAGAGCAAGGACAACCTGATCACGCTGGCCGGTGACGCCGTGTGGGCCGAGGTCGACCTGCCCGATCTCGACGCGGTGGACTGGCGGTCGGCGGCCACGGCGATGGCCAAGGACTTGTTCACGATGATCGTCCGGCATCCGTGGCTGGTACCGGCCATGAGCACCCACCTGATCTACGGGCCTGGCAAGGCGCGCCACGACGATCACTGCCTGGCCCTGTTCGAGGCAGCCGGATTCAGCGGCAGTGACGCGGATCATGCCGCGACGGTGGTGTGCACGTTCGTGCTCGGGACAGCCCTCGCAGCCACGTCCGAGATCGCCTGGCAGACCCGGCTGCGCCGCGCCGGCGGAGACGAACGGGATGTCGTCGAGCGGGTGACCGAAATCGCGCGGCAGTTCCCGAGGCTGCGCGCTCGCAGCGAGACCTGGACAGGCCCGGACACGACACCCGAGCACGAGCTTGAAGCCGGTGTGCGGACGATTCTGGACGGCCTGGCGGCGCGGCTGCCGGCCGGCTCATGAGGTTCGGGCACGGTCTCCTGGTTGGCCCGGGTGCCAGCTGGTGCTGATCCGGGCCATCGCGAGCGGCTGGCAGTGGACGAGGAAGTGCCCGGGACGGCAGCGCCAGGCTTCCTTGGTAGGCGGCGCCGTGGAGCATCGGGCGGCGAATGGTCGACACGGTGGGGTTCCCTCCGGGAGCGGCTCACCGAGACCGCGGCCTACCTCGTCCGGCAGCCGCAAGGACCTCGTCAACACCGCGGCAAGCGACGTTGGGACGGCGTCAGCGGGACACGGCCGACCGCGCCACGCGTGCCACCGTGAGGGCGAACCTCAGTACGGCGGAAGGACGCCAACGTGCACGGCCGCGGTCGCCGGGTTGTGGTGGGAGTGGACGGCTCGCCGGGCAGCCTGCGGGCGGTGGCCGAGGCCAGATCCCGCGGGGCCGCACTCGTCTCGGCGCTGGCCTGGTATCCCGCCGAGGGCGAGATGGTCCATCGACCCGGCGTCGACCGGTATCTGCGGGAACTGCGGGAGTCGTCGGCCTGGCAGCGGCTGACCAAGGCCTGGGACGACGCCCTCGGGGGTGTTCCGCCTGATGTCGACCCGCTGCTGGTCGTCGCCTGTGGCCGGGCCGGGCCGGTCCTGGTCGACATCGCCGACGAGGAGAACGACCTGCTCGTCGTCGGCGCGGGCAGTCGCAATCGGCTGCGCCGGGCCCTGATCCGCTCGGTGCCGCGGTATTGCGCGGCTCGGGCGGGATGCCCGGTGCTGGTCGTGCCGCCCTCGCCACTGACGCCGGCGTGGACACTTACGCGTCCTTGACGGCTCGCGTCCGTTCTTGACGCCGTTCATGCGGCGGCGCTCGATCTTCGCGTTATACAACGACTTTGGTATCAACGGGGTGAGTGTCAGAGGGGGAAGTGACATCGGTGGGCGCTGCCGCCACACCGGTGACGAATCACCGGGAGGCCGAGCTCGCGCTGCGCGAGCTGAGATCGGCCGGGGAACGGGTCGCGGCCGAGCTGGTCGCGGTCGAGGACAGCCCGGGTCGGAGATTCCTGGACGGCGCGATGCTGTCGGGGGTCACGCTGGCCCGGTGGACCGCCGCGAAGACGGTCATGGGTGCGGCGTGGGCGCACTATGCACAGTTTCAGCAGGTGCTCACGGCGGCCGAGGGCACGAAGGACCTGGTCCGGCTGACTACGCTGCTGCGCGGGCCTGCCGTTTCGCTACCCGACCTGCGCCAGGTCACGCTGGCGGAGTTGCTGGAGACGATGACGGCGTCCTGCCGCGAAGTGCGTGAGATCGTGTCGGCGGCCGACGCGGCGTGGTCTCAGGTCGGGACGCTGGACCGATTGGACGAGCGACTGCGCTCGGCGACCGCGATCGCCGACGAGCTCGGCGTCCCGGGCCCGGCCGCGGACACGTTGGCGACGGTTCGCGCGCAGGTGCTGTCGGATCCACTTTCGTTGCCACAGAACGACACTCGACTGGCCGAACTGGATTCGCGGCTGGCCGAGGCGACCGTGGAACTGACCGCGCTACGTCGATTACGTGACGAGGCCGAGCCCCGCATCGCGCAGCTGCGTGAGTCCGTGCGCGGCCTGGCCGCCGCCTTCGACACGACCAGACAGCTCGTCGCGACCGCCCAGGACAAGATCGCCGGCTCACTCAGCCCGCCCGCCGATCCCGTGCCCTCGCTGCGGCTCCGCATCGACGCCCTCGCCGAGACCCGCGATCTGGCCCGACTGGCCCGCGGCATCGAGGACGTCACCCAGGCCATCACCACAGCCGCCGGCCAACTCGACCGCGCCGCCGACAACGCCCGGGAACTGCTGGACCGGCGAGCCGAGCTGCGCGGGCGGCTGGACGCGTACCGGATCAAGGCCGCCCGGCTGGGTCACAGCGAGGATCCGGCGCTCACGAACCTGCACCGCCAGGCCCAGGACCTGCTCTGGCACGCGCCGTGCGACCTCGCCGCGGCCACCAGGGCACTCAACGCCTACCAGCGGGCGATCAGCGACAGGGAGGCGGCGCGATGACCGCGTGCGTCAGGGCCGGCTGCACCGGCACGATCCAGGACGGCTTCTGCGACGAATGCGGCCTCGCGCCCGCCACGCAGAGCCCCACCGACCCGGACCAGGTCAGCACCCGCACCACGGGTTCCCGCCGCGCCTCCAGCCGGTCCAACCGCACCGGCCGCAGCCGCCGGGGACGGCTCGGCGCCGGCCTGGTCGAGGTGCCGGCGGTGCCGTACCGGGACCCGGCCAACGCGGTGCTGGCCAACCCGGAAGTCGCCGAGCACCGCCGGTTCTGCGGCAACTGCGAGGCCCCGGTCGGCCGGGGCAAAGACGGCAGGCCCGGCCGCACCGAGGGCTACTGCACCAAGTGCGGTTCCGGCTACTCGTTCTCGCCCAAGCTGGGCAAGGGCGACGTGGTCGCCGGCCAGTACGAGGTGTTGGGCTGCATCGCCCACGGCGGCCTCGGCTGGCTGTACCTGGCCCAGGACCGCAACGTCAACGGCCGCTGGGTGGTGCTCAAGGGCCTGCTGGACACCGGCGACCCCGAGGCGATGGCCGCCGCGGTGGCCGAGCGGCGGTTCCTGGCCGAGGTGGAGCACCCGAACATCGTCAAGATCTACAACTTCGTCGAGCACCCCGACCCGCGCACCGGGACGATGGTCGGCTACATCGTGATGGAGTACGTCGGCGGCCGCTCGCTCAAGCAGCTGCGGGCCGAGCGGGACGAGCATGACCGGCTCAAGCCGCTGCCGGTCGGCCAGGCCATCGCCTACGCCGTCGAGGTGCTGCCGGCGCTGGGCTACCTGCACGGCCAGGGCCTGCTGTACTGCGACTTCAAGCCGGACAACGTGATCCAGAGCGAGGAGCAGCTCAAGCTGATCGACCTCGGCGCGGTGCGCCGGATCGACGATGAGGACAGCGCCGTCTACAAGACCGACGGCTACTGCGCGCCGGAGCTGTCCGAGCAGGGCCCGTCGGTCGACGCCGATCTGTACACCGTCGGCCGCACCCTGGCGGTCCTGACGTTCAACTTCGACTATGTGGGCGCCTACCGGGACAGCCTGCCCAGTCCGGCCGAGGTGCCGGTGCTGGCCCGGCACGACTCGTTCCACCGGCTGCTGAGCCGGGCCACCGACCGCGACCCGGACCGCCGGTTCGTGTCGGCCGAGGAGATGGGCGAGCAACTGACCGGGGTGCTGCGGGAGGTGATGGCCGCCGAGGACGGCGTGCCGCGGCCGGGCTTCTCCACGCTGTTCACGGTGGAGCGCAAGGTTTTCGGCGCGCACGAGTGGCCGTCTCCGCTGAGTCCGGCGGAGCTGGTGACCGCGCTGCCAGTGCCGCAGGTGGACACCGCCGACCCGGCCGCCGGTCTGCTGGCGACCGTGGCCACCGACGATCCGGCCGGACTGCTGGCCGCCCTGTCCGGGGCGCGACTGTCCACTGTGGAGGTCAAGCTGCGGGTCGCCCGCGCGCATATCGAACTCGGCGACCTGGCCAGCGCCGAGGCGGTGCTGGCCGAGGTGCGCGGCGAGGACGAGTGGGACTGGCGGGTCGACTGGTACCAGGGCCTGGCGGCGCTCGCGGCCAGCGATCCGGCCGAGGCGTATGCGCGGTTCAACGCCGTCTACGACGTCGTGCCCGGCGAGGCCGCGCCGAAGCTGGCCATCGCCGCCGCCCTGGAATGCCAAGGCGACTACGCCGCCGCCGGCCGCTACTACGAGACGGTGTGGCGCACCGACCACAGCCACGTGAGCGCCGCCTTCGGCCTGGCGCGGACCCGGCTGCGCCGGGCCGAGCGGGCCCGCGCGATCGAGGCGCTCGACTCCGTGCCGGCCAGCTCCAGCCACCACCTGGTCGCCCAGTTGGCGGCGATCCGGGCCTGCACGCACGACCGGATACCGGCCGAGATCGTCGAGGACGAGCTGATCGCCGCGGCGAACCGGCTGGAGGCGGTGGAACTCGACGCCGAGCGTCGCGCCCTGGTCTCCGTCGAGGTGCTTGCCTGCGCCCGCGACCGAGCCGCCGCCGGAGTCAGCGCCGCGTCCGGCCGGACCCTGCTCGGCTCGGCGCTGACCGAGATGGGCCTGAGCCGGGGACTGGAGCGCTGCTACCGCGAACTCGCCCGGCTGGCGCCGACCAAGCAGCAGCGCATCGCGCTGGTGGACCTGGCCAACTCGGTGCGACCGCTGACATGGGTGTGACGATGACCTGTGCCCGATGCGGCTCGGCGGTAGCCCCGAGCGACAACTTCTGCGAGCAGTGCGGGCTCGGCCAGCCAACCGGCCGTGACCACGTCGAGATCGACCTCGGGCCGGCCGCCGGCGTCAGCGACCGCGGTCTGGTGCACCACCGCAACGAGGACGCGGTCGCCTTGCAGGTCAAGGACAACACCGTGCTCGCGGTCGTGTCGGACGGGGTGTCCACTTCGGACCTGGCCGACGAGGCGTCGCTGGCGGCCGTGGATGCGGCCATCGAAGTGCTCATGGCCGCCGGCTCGACGGAGAAAGCCGTGGCCGCTGCGGCGGCCGCCGTCGCCGAGTTGCCGATCCGCTACGACGACTCGGCGCCGTCCTGCACCTACGTCTCCGCGGTGATCACGCCGACCGAGGTGACGGTCGGCTGGGTGGGCGACAGCCGCGCCTACTGGATCGGCGCCACCGAGGCGCTGCTCCTGACCGTCGACGACGCCCGCGGCCATGCCCTCACGGCGTGGCTCGGCGCTGACGCCGGTGCGGTCGTCCCGCACATCACCACCTACTTCCCGGCCGGGCCGGGTGTGGTGGTGCTGTGCAGCGACGGCCTGTGGAACTACCTGGGCAGCGCCGACGAACTCGCCGACCGGCTGCGCCCGTTCGCCGCCGCGCCGAATCGGGCCGCGGCCGAGCTGGTGCGCTTCGCCATCGGCATGGGCGGCCACGACAACATCACCGTCGTCGTCGCGCCGCTGCCACCGACCAGCACGAGGAGCGACAGACCATGAGTTTTCAGGTCGACGTCTACCAGAACGAATACCTGACCGCCGGGGCGCGTGAGGTCAACGCCATCGTCACGGTCACGGCGAGCGGCGTCACGGCGGCCCCGACAGCGGCGGCCGAGGTGATCATTATCGACTGCTCAGGATCGATGGAGTACCCGCGAACCAAGCTGGTCGCCGCCAAGCAGGCCACCTGTGCCGCCATCGACGCGCTGCGTGATGGCGTCGCGTTCGCGGTGGTCGCCGGCACCGACACGGCGTCCACCGTGTACCCGTCCGTCGGGCTGGTCGCGGCCGACCAGCGAACCCGTCGCGAGGCCAAGGCGGCCGTGCAGCGGCTGAAGGCCGGCGGCGGCACGGCGATCGGCAGCTGGCTGTCGTTGGCCAACACCCTGTTCCGCGGCCACGAGGACGCCCTGCGGCACGCCATCCTGCTCACCGACGGCCGCAACGAGCACGAGAAGCCGGCCCACCTGGACCGTGTCCTGGCCGAGTGCGAGGGCCGGTTCGTGTGCGACTGCCGTGGCGTCGGCACCGATTGGGAGGTCGCTGAGCTGCGCAAGGTGTCCACCGCGCTGCTCGGCACCGTCGACATCGTGGCCGACCCGGCCGGGCTGGCCGCCGACTTCACGGCGATGACCGCCGACGCGATGGGCAAGGCTGTCGCCGACGTCCGCCTGCGGCTGTGGACGCCGCAGGGTGCGAAGGTCAAGTTCGTCAAGCAGGTCGCGCCGACGATGGTCGACCTGTCCGGTAAGCGTGCCGACACTGGCCCACGGCACGGCGACTACCCGACCGGTTCCTGGGGTTCGGAGACCCGCGACTACCACGTGTGCGTCGAGGTCAACCCCGGCGCGGTGGGCGACGTCATGCTCGCCGGCCGGATCAGCCTGCTCGCCGGCGACGAGGTTCTGGGGCAGGGCAAGGTCAAGGCCGTCTGGACCGACGACGAGGCGTTGTCCACCCGGATCAGCAAGGAAGTCGCCCACTACACCGGGCAGGCCGAGCTCGCGGGCGTGATCCAGGAGGGCATGCAGGCCCGCCGCGCCGGCGACCTGGACCGGGCCACCGCCAAGCTGGGCCGGGCGGTCAAGCTCGCGTCCGAGTCCGGCAACAGCGACACCGCCGCGCTGCTGGCCAAGGTCGTGGACGTGGTCGACCCGGTCACCGGCACTGTGCGGCTCAAGGCCAAGGTCAGCGAGGCCGACGCCATGACGCTGGACACCCGCTCCACCAAGACCTCTCGCGTGCGCAGGGGCTGAGCGATGCCGACCTGTCCGGACGGCCACGACTCGGCCACCGACGACTTCTGCGACGTCTGTGGCCGCCAGATCGGCGCCGCACCCGTTGTGGCCACGGCGGAAAAGCCGTGTCCGGTGTGCGGGGAGCCGGTCACCGGCCGGTTCTGCGAGGGCTGCGGCCACGACATGACCGTCTCGGTGACCACCTGGACGGCCGTGGTCGCCGCCGACCGCGCACACTTCGACTCCGTCACCTCCGCCGACGAGGAACTGGTGTTTCCCCTGGCGCAGCGGGAACGAGTGGTTCCGCTGATGGACGGCGAAGTCCACATCGGACGGAGTGACACGGCGGAGATCGACTTGACCGGCGATCCCGGCGTCTCCCACCGGCACGCGGTGCTGCGCGCCGACCCGGCCGGCGGCTGGACGCTGACCGATCCCGGCTCCACCAACGGAACCACCGTCAACGACGACCCCGACGCCATCGCCGTCGGCACTCCGGTGCCGCTGCGCGACGGCGACCGCATCCATGTCGGGGCATGGACCACCATCACCATCAGGGCAGGCGAGCACGCATGAAATGGACGACACCGCAGTGGATCCGGGCGCTCGCCGCGGGATCCGTGCTGGCGGCGCTGGTACTGGCTGTGGTGCTCGGCAGCGTGTTCGCGAGCGTCCGGGACGGGCTGGGCGTCATCGGCGACCGGGCCGCGCCACAGGTCAGCGCGGCGACCGACCTGTACTTCGCGCTCGGCGACATGGACGCCCAACTGGCCAACGACCTGCTCGCCGGCAACGACCCGACCCTCGCCGCCGACCGCAAGCAGGCGCTGGACACCTACACGCAGCGACGTAACCAGGCCGACGCCGACCTGCAGCAGATCGCGACCGATCCGTCCACTCGGCAATCCGTGCGGGCTGTGCTCGACCAACTCGGCCAGTACGAATCCCTTGCGGCGCAAGTGATCCTGCTCGACCGGAACGGCGCGGCCGGACGGCCCTCCGCCGACGTGCTCGACCTGCACCGTCAGGCCACCGATCTGATGCGCACCACACTGCACTCCGTCGACGCCATCACCAAGTCCAACCACGACCTGCTCAACGCCACCTACCAGAGCGACGTCGACGGCACCGTGACCGCACGAGTGTGGGTGGCGCTGGTCGGGATCGTCACGGTGGCGCTGCTGGTCGCCGGGCAGGTCCACCTGAGGCGGCGGCTGCGCCGGCGGGTCAATCCGGCGCTGCTCCTGGCGACTCTCGTGACGGCCGGGCTCACCGTGGCCGGCGTCGCCGTGCTCGCCGATGAGTCCGGACATCTCACCGTGGCCAAGAGCAACGCGTTCGATTCGATCGTCGCCCTGTCCCAGGCCCGGGCGATCAGCTACGACGCCAACGCCGACGAGAGCCGGTACCTGGTCGACCCGGCCCGCGCCGGCCAGTACCAGCAGGCATTCCTGGACAAGTCCCAGTCGCTGGCCGGCCTGCCCGGCGCCACGATCACCGGGTACGACGCCGCGCTGGACGCCGCACTCAAGGCGTACCAGGAGAACAACTCCGACGTCCGCATCGGCGGGTTCTTCGGCACCGAGCTGAACAACATCACCTTCACCGGCGAACGTGCCGCGGCCGAACGCACCCTCGCCGCGTACCAGCGGTATGAGACGGACGACCGCAGGATCCGCGCCCTCAACGCCGCCGGCGACCTGCACGGCGCGATCGCCCTCGACGTCGGCACCGCCGCCGGGCAGTCCAACGCCGACTTCGCCGGCTATGACAGCGCGCTCACGGCGTTGATTGCCATCAACCAGCGCGCGTTCGACACGGCCATCCGGGACGGAAACGGCGAACTCGGCGGCTGGACCTGGCCCATCCCCGCCGTCGGCGCCCTGCTCGTCGTCGGACTCGTCCTGACCGGGACACGGCCGCGGCTGGCCGAGTACCGCTGAACATCGTCAAGACGACGTGCAGGTTGGCGCGGGCTGCGTAAAGACTTCGTCAGCGGTAGTGCCCGGCATCGTCGGCCGGGCATCAACTTGCCGCGTGTCGATGATGTTTCGCTGGTACGTGCCCGGCCTGCCGGTCCAACGCCGATTACCCGCCGCCGCCTCCGGGGCTCTCGGGTTCGGCGGATACATGATCGCCGCCATGGTGATCTCGCTGGCGCACGACGGCCCTCTGGTCGGCATCGCGCTGCTGGTGACAGGGGCTGGCCTGATGGGGTGGTGGACAACTGTGCCGGGCGCTGTCTGGATCGGTGGACTGGGCTGGTTCTTCTACTCCGGCTTCGTGACCCACGCCCATGGGCAACTCGGTGTCGTCGGGGGCTCTGACGTCGCCATGGCCGGCCTCTTGCTCGGTGCCGCGATGGGTGCGGCCGCCGTCCGTCCCGTGGTCCTACGTCGGCGCGCCCGGATCAAGGGCTCGGTGACGCCACCGTGAGCGCCAGCCGTCTGGACGGCCGTCGACGTCGTTCCTGACGCAAACAACGTCTCAGGCCGCCCGGTCGAGCCGTGGCGGCCGAGGCTGCCCGGTGAGCACGTAGATCATGCGGCGGGCCACCGAAACGGCGTGGTCGGCGTAGCGCTCGTAGTACCGGCTCAGCTGGGCGAGATCCACCGCCGTCGTGACTCCGTAGGGCCAGTCCTCGCTCATCAGCAACGTGAGCAGGTGCCGGTGCTGCTCGTCGACGACGTCGTCACCGCGTTCGACGGACACCGCGGCCGTGAGATCAAGGTTGCGCAGAACCAGTCCGGCCGAGTCCGCTAGCGTGATCGACGTGTGTGCCATGCTCGCCACCGCCGGGCGCAGCTGGGCCGGAAGTACCGGATGCGGGTGTCGGCGCCGGCCGGTCATCGCGACGTGAACGGCCAGGTCACCCATGCGCTCAAGGGTGTCCGCCGTGTGGAGAGCCGCGATGAGCACACGGAGGTCTCCGGCCACCGGCGACTGCAAAGCCAGCAGTGACTGCACCCTGTCCTCGCAGAAAACCCGAGCCTGATCCAACAGCGCGTCGTCGGCGATCACCTGTTCCGCCAGCCTGAGGTCGGCGTTCAACAGTCCCTGAGTAGCGCTGCGCATCGCGTCGACGGCGAGGTCGCACATCGTCGCGAGGTGGCCGACGCACTGGTCGAGCTGTGCTCGAAATACCGTACGCATGCCGGCCAGCCTAAGGGATCCATTGTGTGGCAGAGGATCCACTTACGCCACCACTACGCGGAGCGGCGTGACCGCAGCGCCGTGAACGCCAGCAGGATGACCAGCAGGACGGCGAAGAACACCCCGAGACCGACCCGGCCGGCGCTGACGCCGCCCGCCGCTCCCATGAGAAGTCCGAACGAGAGTGGTGCCCACATGTCGACTCCTTCCCGTTGACGCACAGCGAACATATCGTCACGGGATCGGCTCCGCTGTTCGGATTCCGTCAATAACGGGCGTTCTGCTTCGCGCAACGCCTTACCATCGTGAGGTTCAGGGGAGCCGGGAAGCCTGGTCGGCGTCGGGATGACGACGCGCCGGCCGAGGGAGTTGGCTCCAGTGACCTGGTTCGTGACCCGCCGACTGAGGTTCGGCGACGAGGAAGTCCACCGGGTCGGTGTGCAGCGGGGCTTGCGGGTTCCCCTACC
This sequence comes from Kutzneria sp. CA-103260, assembly GCF_018263855.1. Taxonomy (GTDB): domain Bacteria; phylum Actinomycetota; class Actinomycetes; order Mycobacteriales; family Pseudonocardiaceae; genus Kutzneria. The sequence goes on from NZ_CP073318.1 coordinate 2,445,282, forward strand.
GGCCGGGGCTTCACTGCGCGCCCATCGCTACTTTCCCCGGGGCGCGACGGATGTGCCGCTGGTGGTGCTGACCGGCAAGCTCGACAGCTGCCAGAAGGACCACGCGCCACTGGCCAGGGCGATCGCCGCGCGCGGCTATCAGGTCCTGGTGCACGCCGCGCCGATCGACGAGGACGAGCGTGGCGCGGTCCTGGCCTGGCTGTGCGACCAGCCCTGGTTTCCCGGCACGGTGACCCCGTTGCCCGCCATCTGAGCGGGAAGTGGCGGGGTGGGAGCTCCACCCCGCCACCGATCGTCAGGAAGCGCCCGGCCGGCGGCCGTGGTTGGCCTTGGACTTGCGCCGGGAACGCTTCTTCCTGGCCCGCTTGGACATCGCGGTTCCTCTCGGTCAGAGTTGCCCGGTCAGCCGGGCGCTGAGCTTGTCCAGCCGCTGCATCGCGCGGCGGTCGCCGATCATCGGGGACGGCGTGCCGGGCAGCAGCTCGTCGTAGTAGGCGCCGTTGAGGACCTGGGTGTCCGACGAACACATCCGGGCCACGACCGCCGCCGCGTCGGTGACCGGTCGGCCGACGTGGCTGTAGAGCGGGAGCAAGCCGGTGTCGACAATGCCGGGGTGCACACTGATCGCGGTCAGGCCATGCGGCCCGAACTCGGCCAGGCCCTTGGTGAACAGCGTGAGCGCCAGTTTCGACTGGGCGTACACGGCATGCCGCGAGTAGTGCTGGGACCGGTTCAGGTCCGTCCAGTTGAGACTGCCGCTGCGGTGCAGCGAGGAGGAGACGTTGACCACGCGCGGTTTCCCGGTCGCGACGAGCGCCGGTTCGAGCAGTCGGGTGAGCAGGTACGGGGCGAGGTAGTTGACCTGGAACGTCAGCTCATGGCCGTCACGGGTGAGCGTGCGGCCTTCGGGGGCGGCAACGGCGGCGTTGTTGACCAGCACGTCGACGCGAGGGTGCCCGGCCATGACGAACCGGGCCATCGCGGCGACCTCGTCGAGGTCGGCGAGGTCCGCCGCGGTGACGCTGAGCAGCAGCGGGTCCACCCCGCCCTTGACCAGGCGTTCCTGCGCGTCCTCGGCATCCTGTGCGGTCCGGGCGTGCAGCACGACGTGGGCGTGCTCGTCGACGACCAGCCGGCGGGCCGTCTCGTAGCCGATGCCGCCGGCGGCGCCGGTGACCAGCACCGTGCGCCCGGCGGATTGAGTTGTGGACATGTCCCATCCAATGAGGTGTGCGGATACGCACGAGAAGCTGTTGCCAGCAGGGGAGAAGCCACCCGGCACCGGGTGGCGGGAGAAGAGGTCAGCGGGCCGGGGTACTCGGCGGCTGATCCTCGTGGCGCAGCCCGCCGACCGGCGCGGTCGGCCAGCAGGGCACGCGCCGCGGACGGATGCTCATGACTGTCAATCCAACGGGCAACGGCGCCACCAGCACAATGAGGGCGCGCCCGACAGTACGACGTCTTAACGGCCTTGCCGGGTTCTTCCCCCGCCGTGGCGTCAAGATCGTGTAAAAGTCGGCCTGGATCGGCGTCAAGACGCAGCACCCTGTCAGCCGAGGCGGTCCGGCGGAGGACCGCGACCGAGCGAGGGCTGACGACATGGAGTCAGACAGGCCGACCACCCGCCGTCGGGGGGAACTGCGGATCTACCTGGGTGCGGCGCCCGGAGTCGGCAAGACGTTCGCGATGCTCGGTGAGGCGCGCAGGCGAATCGAGCGCGGCACCGACGTGGTCGTCGCGTTGGTGGAGACCCACGGCCGGGAGAAGACCGCGGAGCTGCTGGACGGCCTGGAGATCGTGCCGCGCAGGACGTTGCGCCACCGCGGCGTCGAGTTCCAGGAGATGGACGTCGACGCGGTGCTGGCGCGCAGGCCGGAGGTCGCGCTGGTCGACGAGCTGGCGCACACCAACGTGGCCGGCTCGCGCAACGAGAAGCGCTGGCAGGACGTCGAGGAGCTGCTGGACGCGGGTGTCGACGTGCTGTCGACGGTGAACGTGCAGCACCTGGAGAGCCTCAACGACGTCGTGGAGCGGATCACCGGGGTTCGGCAGCAGGAGACCGTTCCCGACGAGATGGTGCGCAAGGCCGAGCAGATCGAGCTGGTCGACATCACGCCGGAGGCGCTGCGCCGGCGACTCGCGCACGGCAACGTCTACAAGGCCAACAAGATCGATGCGGCGCTGGGCAACTACTTCCGGGTCGGCAACCTCACCGCGCTGCGCGAGCTGGCATTGCTGTGGGTGGCCGACCAGGTGGACGTGGCGCTGCAGCGGTACCGGTCCGAGCAGAAGATCACCGAGACCTGGGAGACTCGCGAGCGGGTGGTGGTGGCGATCACCGGCGGGCCGGAGAGCGAGACCCTGCTCCGCCGGGCGCGCCGGATCGCGACCAGGGCCGGTGCGGACCTGTTGGTGCTGCACATTCTGCGCGGTGACGGTCTGGCCGGTGTTCCCGCGGACACGATCGCGAAGTACCGGCGGCTGGCCGAGGACGTCGGCGCGACCTTCCACACCGTGGTCGGCGACGACGTGCCGACCGCGCTGCTGGACTTCGCCCGCGGCGTCAACGCCACCCAGCTGGTGCTGGGCACCTCCCGGCGATCGAGGTTCGCCCGGCTGTTCGAGGAGGGCATCGGCGCGACTACCGTGCAGGATTCCGGGCCGATCGACGTGCACATGGTCACCCACAGCGAGACCCGCCGGGGTGCGCGGTGGCGGCCGAGCCGCAGCCCGCTGCCGAGGCCACGGCTGATGCTGGGCTGGGGACTCGCGGTCCTGCTGCCGGTGGTCGCCACCGTGGTCGGGCTGCTGCTTCGGTCGACGCTGATCCTGTCCACCAACGTGATCGACTACTTGCTGGCCACGATGCTGGTCGCGGTGGTCGGCGGGCTCGGGCCGGCCGTGTTCGCCGCGATCCTCGGCGGCCTGTTGCTGGACTACTTCTTCACCGAGCCGCTCTACACACTCAGCGTCGACGCGCAGACCAACGTGATCACCCTGGTCGCGATGACGGTGATCGGCGTGACCGTCGCCCTGGTGGTGGACAACGCGACCCGACGGGCGACCCAGGCGGCGCGGGCCCGCACCGAGGCGGCTCTGCTCGCCTCCTACACCGGCATCGTGCTCACCAGCTCGTCCCCGTTGGTGCGGTTGCTGGAGAAGGTGCGCGAGAACTTCGGGCTCAGTTCCGTCGCGCTGTTGGAGAAACGGCACGGGGAGTGGGAGCGGGTGGCCTGCGTCGGACCGCGGCCCTGTGATGAGCCCGACGACGCCGACGCGGACATTCCAGTGACACCGGAGGTTCATCTGGCGCTGCGTGGGCGGGCTCTGCCGGCGGCGGACCGGCGCGTGCTGGAGGCGGCGGCGGGCCAGGCGCTGCTGGCACTGCGGCAGCAGCGCCTGGCGGCGCAGACCACCGAGGCGGAACGCCGCGCGAACGCCACCGAGCTGCGCACCGCGTTGCTCTCGGCGGTCGGACATGACCTGCGCACGCCACTGACCTCGATCAAGGCCGCGATCGACGGTCTGCGGGAACCGCAGCTGCAACTGTCCACCGAGGACACCGAAGAGTTGCTGGCCACTGCTGCGGAATCGACCGACCGGCTGTCGGGCCTCGTCGACAACCTGCTCGATTCCTCGCGGCTGGCCACCGGTGCGGTGCACCCCCGACTCACGCCCGTCGGCTACGACGAGGTCGTCGCCCGCGCACTGTCCGGTCTGGATGATCGCCACCGGGTCGAGGTCGAGGTGGACGAGCAGTTGCCCCGTGTGCTCGCCGATGTCGGACTGCTGGAACGGGTGATCGCCAACGTGGTCGACAACGCGTTGCGCCACGGCAAGGCAGTGCGGAAGAAGGGCCTGCCGGACAGCCCCGGCGAACCCGAGGTCGCGGTCCGGGCCAGCGCCGACCAGGGGCGAGTCGAACTCCGTGTCGTCGATCACGGACAGGGCTTGCCCAAGGGCGCGGCCGAGACGGCGTTCGCGCCTTTCCAACGACTCGGCGACCGGGAGACCACTACGGGGATCGGACTCGGTCTCAGCGTCGCCAAGGGGTTCGCCGAAGCCATGGGCGGGACCGTCAGCGCCGAGGACACGCCCGGCGGTGGGCTGACCGTCGTCATATCGTTGCCCGCCTACAGCGGCTGAGAGTGCGCGCCGGTATCGTCCGGCATGGCGCGCCGGACCTCCAGCGCCTTTGTGAAGGAGGGTCACGGTGACCAGTCAGGGCACGACAAACGCTGAATCCGCGTCAGGCTCGCCGGCGGAACACGGTCCGGGCGCACAGGGCGCGGTGCGGCCCGCGCTGGTGATCGGAGCGCTCGGCGTGGTGTTCGGCGATATCGGGACCAGCCCGATCTACACCCTGCAGACCGTCTTCAACCCCAGCGACCCCCATCCCGTCCCGATCACTTCCGACAGCGTGTTCGGCGTGGTGTCGCTCGTGTTCTGGTCGGTGATGATCATCGTCACAGTCACCTATGTGCTGCTGGCGATGCGCGCCGACAACGACGGCGAGGGCGGAATCATGGCGTTGATCACGCTGCTGCGGCGCTGGAGCGCGCAGCCTGGGCGGCGGGTCGCACTTGTGCTGGCGGCGCTGGGCATCTTCGGGGCCGCGCTGTTCTTCGGCGACAGCATGATCACCCCCGCGATCTCGGTGCTGTCCGCGGTCGAGGGACTCAAGGTCGTGGAGCCGTCGCTGGACGCGCTGGTCGTGCCGCTCACCGCGGTGATCATCGTGGGGCTGTTCCTGGTGCAGCGCCGGGGCACCGCGGCGGTGGGCCGGATGTTCGGGCCGGTGATGATCGCGTGGTTCCTGGCCATCGGCGCGTTCGGCGTGGTCGGCATCGTCGGCCACCCGGAGATCCTCAAGGCGTTGTCGCCGACCTACGCGCTGGAGTTCATGGTCGGCCATTTCGGCACCGCGTTCTTCGCCCTGGCCGGGATCGTGCTCGCGGTCACCGGCGCCGAGGCGCTGTACGCCGACATGGGGCACTTCGGCCGCCGGCCGATCACCCGCGCCTGGCTGTTCCTCGTGTTCCCCGCGTGCGTGCTGAGCTACCTGGGCCAGGGCGCCCTGATTCTCGCGGATCCGGGCAACGTCAGCAGCCCGTTCTTCCTGCTCGTGCCCGAGTGGGGGCGACTGGTGATGGTCCTGCTGGCCACGGCGGCCACGGTGATCGCCTCCCAGGCGGTGATCACCGGCGCCTACTCGGTCGCGTCCCAGGCCGCGCAGCTGGGCTACCTGCCCCGGTTGCGGGTCGCCTACACCTCAGCGTCCACGATGGGCCAGATCTACGTGCCGTGGATCAACTGGTTGTTGATGGTGTCGGTGCTGACCCTGGTGTTCGCCTTCCGTAGTTCCGAGGCGTTGGCCTTCGCCTTCGGCATGGCGGTGACCGGCACGATCACCATCACCACACTGCTGTTCTTCTTCGTCGCCCGCTGGAAGTGGGGTGCGCCCCGATGGCTGGTCGGCCTCGGTGCGGCCGTGTTGCTGCTGGTGGACCTGCTGTTCGTCGGGGCCAACCTGACCAAGCTGATTCACGGCGCGTGGCTGCCGCTGCTGATCGGCCTCACCGCGTTCACTGTCATGACCACCTGGCAGCGCGGCCGCGAGATCGTCACCGCGGAGCGCGAACGGCGCGAGGGGTCGCTGCGCGAGTTCGTCGACAACCTGCGCCAGCGGAGACTGTCGACGCAACGGGTGCCCGGCACGGCCGTCTTCCTCAACCGCGGCACCCAGACCGCGCCGCTGGCCATGCGGGCCAACGTCGAGCACAACCACGTTCGGCATGAGCACGTGGTGATCATCGCGATCGAGACCAAGCCCGTTCCCCGCGTCCCGGCTGCCGAGCGGACCGTGGTCGACGACCTCGGCTACGGCGATGACGGGATCACCCACGTCACCGCCCGCTTCGGATACATGGAAACACCGGACGTGCCCGGCGCGCTGAGGATGCTCGACCCGGCCGCGACCGAAGGGCAGCTGCAGCTCGACGAGGCGTCCTACTTCCTGTCCAAGATCGAACTTCAGCGTGGGCAGGCGCCGACGATGGCCGCCTGGCGCAAGCGACTGTTCATCGCCACCTCCTACATCACCGCCGACGCGGCCGAATACTTCGGTCTGCCACGTGACCGCACGGTCATCATGGGCTCGCACATCGAGGTGTGAGCGAACTGCGGTGAAGGAGCCGGTGTAGGCCCGGCGTGCAACCGGCAGGAGTTGCCCGTCATCAACGACGCAGCGCCGCCGTAGGCCGATCAACAGCGAGCTTGGCGGGTGACGTTCACTGGCACGGCGGTGGTGGCCGCCCGCGCGGTGCACTACGCAGGGATCATGGCTGACTCCGACATCCTCACCGCGAAGATCAACTATGGGTTTGACCATCTCGACGTGGACGGCGACGGCCGGCTCACCGAACACGATCACGTGTTGATGGGGCAACGGGTCGCGGCGGCGTTGGGCCATGAACCCGGGTCCGAGGCCGAGGCTGGGATCATCGCGGCGTACCTGCGGATCTGGCGGGACCTGCATCTGCCGCACATCCCGGGCGGCGGCACGGAGATTTCCAAGGAGCAGTTCCTGCGGTCGACCCTGACGCTGGCCACCGACCCGGCCGCCGCCCAAGCGACGGTCGGCGCACTGGCTGAGGCGTTCCTGGCGATCGCCGACACCGATCACGACGGCGAGGTCGACATCGCCGAGTTCCGGAACTTTGTCGCCGGCCATTTCCCGGGGCTGAGCGACGCCGAGGTCCACGACGCGTTCGCTCACCTGGACACCGACGGCGACGGTCACCTGTCCACCGAGGAATTCACGCGGGCGACCGTCGAGTACTGGTCCAGCGCCGACCCCGATGCGCCGGGCAACTGGTGGATGGGTACGCCGATCTATCTTCGGTGAAAGGGCCTGACGGAGACCTTGTGGGTGCCGGAAACCACGTCATGGGGACTGACCTGGTGTTTGTGGCGTGACGGGATGAGGTTGACGGGGTGGTGCCGTGGTCCATGATCACATCTTGTGATCATCCGGCTTCTGTTTCCGCGGCGGCGCACCTGTCTGTGCGGGGGCAGCTGCGCAGCAGCCGTACTGCGGCGCGGTGAGCATTTCTATCCAGGCGTCGGGTCCATGAGGGCTGTGCGGGACTTTCCAGCGTGCTGTGCACGGTCAGCGGTCACCCTGTGCTGGGATCGCTGACCGCGGTGCTGCGCGTCGCCGTCTTGCCGCTTCGGGCGAGGGTGGGTGGCCGTGTTTCGGTCTCGCCCGGTCGACAGTGAGCTCGGCCCGTCGTCATCCGCGTCTCGTCCGGGCGCGATGACGTCGCCGTTGCCGTGCTCACCGTGTTTGCTCGCCGGATTAATCGGTGGCGGATCGTCTGCCGCGATCGTTGTTGTGGGCATGGTCGGAATGGCCACGTCCTGTCGCGCCCGAACCGCACCTGTGGTCGCCAGCCCGACCGGCGCTGAGGATGACAGGCTCGGCGACGTCGAGGTCCCGGGCGCTGGTGGACCGCCGGTGGGCGCAGAACAGGAGAAGCACCAGTCATCTCCTGGCGGGACGGCCGTGTATGGGGCGACGACGCCGGCAACCATCAGCGCGAGACCGCTGATTCCGGCGGTGCACGACATGACGGTCGAGCGTCTCGTGCGGTGGTTGCCGCGGTCCCGGTCAGACATTCGAGTGATCCTCACATGTGCTGAAGACAGCAACGCCGAGTATACGAAGATCGACCCATGTCCGGAACCGACGCTGGTGTGAATCGCGCATTGTGACGACCGCGTGCTCCGACCGTGTCGATGTCGTCGTCACGCCACCGGAGAAGCCGGTGTGCGGCCGCCTCAGTGGTATCACGTCACATCTACATTACTGTAGTTGTTAGGTGAGGCTTGCCTGGGTTACGGTGTGCGCCGCTTGGGGGCACACCGTCGACCTCAGGGAGTCACATCCATGTCATCCGCGCAGATCGCCCTGCTCGGTGCCATCGCTGGCTTCACCATCTACCTCGGCCTGCCGATCGGCCGGCTGCGCGCGCCGATGCCGCGCCTGCGGGCCGGGTTGAACGCCGTCGCGATCGGCATCCTGACGTTCCTGCTCTGGGACGTGCTCACCCACGCGTGGGAGCCCATCGACGAGGCACTCGGCCACCAGGAAATCGGGTCCGCGCTGGGCAACGGCGCCGTGCTCGCGGTCTGCCTCGGCGCCGGGCTGCTCGGGCTGGTCTACTTCGACCGCTGGTCGGCCCGCCGGGCGGCCCGTCCCGGTCCCGGCGCCGCCGCCGTCAGCGAGCTCGCCGCCGGCACGTGGCGCAGCGCCTCCGGGGAACTGGCGCTGATGATCGCCGTCGGCATCGGGCTGCACAACTTCGCCGAGGGTCTGGCCATCGGCAACTCCGCCGCCCAGGGCCAGCTGGCGCTGGCGGTGCTGCTGATCATCGGGTTCGGCCTGCACAACGCCACCGAGGGCTTCGGCATCGTCGCCCCGCTCACCGGCAGCCGGCCGTCCTGGCGCTTCCTCGCGCTGCTCGGCCTGATCGGCGGCGGACCCACCTTCGTCGGCACGCTGGTCGGCCAGAGCTTCGTCAACGACACCCTGTCCATCGCGTTTCTGGGGCTGGCTGCCGGTTCGATCCTCTACGTCGTGATCGAGCTGCTCGCGGTCGCCCGCAAGGCGGCGTTGAAGGAGATCACCACCTGGGGCGTGTTCGTGGGCCTGCTGCTGGGCTTCGCGACTGACGCCATCGTCACTGCGGCTGGAGCGTGACTGGAGCGGGTGGCGTGATCCGGGTCGAGGGCCGGATCACGCCACCAGACGCGGGTCGATGTCAGGCGGGTTCGCGGCCGAGCAGCGTGGCGCGGCGGTAGAAGTCGCGGCGACCGTCGAAGATCGGCTTGGTGACGGCGAGCGTGTGCTCGTCGTCGCCGATCATCATCAAGGTCTGCGCCGATGTGACCGAGCACGTGGCGGCGATCGAGGTCAGTGACCACGGGCCCGGCTTCGATCCCGATTTCCTGCCGCGGGCGTTCGACCGGTTCACCCGTGCCGACGCCCGCGCCGGCGGCGGCATCGGGCCGGGGTTTCCACGTGGACCAGGTCTCGGTGCACGTCGGCTCAGCCAGGCTGCTCGACCACGTCACCGCCGACGTCCCGAGTGGACAGTGCACTGAGATCCCGCGGCCGGACCGGTCGTTCTCGGCCGAGCACAGACGTCCTTGTTCGGCACTGCAAGAAGCCGGTCGTGGGCAGGGGGAGAACAGCAGTCTCACCACCACGGTCAAACCGATCACCGCGAGTGTGCCTTGCGCTCAGTCGTGAGGAGTCGAGCAGTCCTCACCTATGTCCGGGAGCGACATGGCCACAGCCCTCGGGCAGGTTTGGCTTCTCCGGCTTGACCGTAATGGCTCCGTGACCGCGTCCCAGCTCCGTCCGGAGCGCAGGCCGAGCCCGGCCGTGCACCGTTTGTGCTGGTCTGCGCAGTGTGGTGGGGTAGTGGGCTGATAAGGGTCGTTACGCCAACTGTCCCTCGCGTCCATATCCGCACATCGACCCGGAGCGACGACGAGCACGGTCCGCGACCTGTTCGGCGAGCCGTCCTACTTTCGTAGGGATTGACATCACCCAAGTGGTCTAGTCCAATCTTGTGAGGGGGCCACATGGAGGTGAGAATGACACACAACAGGATCCCTGCCCTGTTGGGAGCGCTCTCAGCAACGCTGGCACTGGCTGTCGCGGCCCCATCGGTCGCGACGGCCCAGCCACACGCGGCGGCGCAGACGCTGACCGGCTACTGGCAGGACTTCACCAACGGCGCCACGGCGTTACGCCTGTCCGACGTGCCGACCAGCTACAACATCGTGGCCGTCGCGTTCGCCAACGCCGACCCGAACACGCCCGGCGCGGTCACCTTCAGCCTCGACTCGGGGCTGTCCTCGGCGCTGGGCGGCTACAGCGACAGCGACTTCCGCAACGACATCTCGACCCTGCACTCGCGCGGCCAGAAGGTGATCATCTCGGTCGGCGGGCAGAACGGCGCCATCAGCGTCAGCGACTCCACCAGCGCCACCAACTTCGCCACCAGCGTGTCGTCCCTGATCTCCAGCTACGGCTTCGACGGCGTGGACATCGACCTGGAGAACGGGATCAACCCGCAGTACATGGCGCAGGCGCTGCACCAGATCTCCGGCGCCTCCGTGGTGACGCTGGCCCCGCAGACCATTGACATGCAGTCCACCAGTTCCGGCTACTTCCAGCTGGCGCTGAACATCAAGGACATCCTGACCGTCGTCAACACCCAGTACTACAACTCCGGCACCATGAACGGCTGCGACGGCAACGTCTACGCTGAAGGCACCGAGGACTTCCTGACGGCGCTGGCGTGCACCCAGTTGCAGGGCGGGCTGAACCCGAGCCAGGTCGGGCTCGGGCTGCCGGCCTCGTCGTCCGGCGCTGGCAGCGGCTACCAGGACCCTGCCAACGTCACCAAGGCGCTGGACTGCCTGGCCACGGGCAACAACTGCGGCTCGTTCACGCCGCCGCAGACGTGGGGCGGGATCGGCGGGGCGATGGACTGGTCGATCAACTGGGACGCGGCCAACGGCTACAACTTCGCCAACACCGTCAAGGCCGGCTAGTGCGGGGTGACCGGACGCGACTGGCATGCCACCACCACGAGTCGCGTCCGGTCACGCGCACCGGGCTTGGCCCTTGCGAGGGTTGCACGGACGCGGGTCTGGCCGGCCATGCTTGGCAGTTCACCGCCCCCGAGGCCGCCCCCATCCGCGTGGAGCTCGACGACCAGTCATACCTGCCGTGAACCCGGCGCTACTAGCGGCTCACGCCGCGCACCACGACGAATGGTGCGCGGCGTGAGCGCTGGCCGGAGGACCAAACGCCGGTCGGGCTCGTTGTCAGGCCCGCAGTTCCTGACGAACCGCGACCTTCAGGTTGGCTAGCGCTTGGCGGTGGAACCGGGGGCCATAGGAGACCCGCGCCACGCCCAGCGCCCGGAGCTTGGCCAGGTCAAGCACGTCTGGCGTGGTGTTGGCGTTGATCGGCCCGGGCACTTCGGCGACCATGGCGGCGATGTCCCGCTCGTCGCCGACGCCGATCGGGTAGACACAGTCGGCTCCGGCCGCCAGGTAGCGGCGGCCCCGACGGACCGCTTCCGCGACCCGCTCCTCCTTGGCCACCCCGGCCCCCGGCAGGAAGGTGTCGACGCGCGCGTTGACAACAATCGGCACCCCGGCGTCGTCCGCGGCGGCTCGGACGGCCGCCAGCCGCTCGGCCTGCGCACCGGCGTCGACGAGTCCGCCCGCACGATGGTCGGTGTCCTCCAGGTTGCAGCCGACCACGCCGATCTCCAGCAACCGGTCCACCAGCTCCCGCGGCGGCAGGCCGTATCCGGCCTCGGCGTCCACGGTGACCGGGACCGCCACCACACGGGCGATCCGGCCGGCCGCGGCGAACATCTCCGGCCAGGGCGCGCCCTCGCCGTCCGGGTAGCCGAGCATCGCCGCGATCGCGGCGCTGCTGGTGGCGACCGCGGGGAACCCGGCCTCGGCCATGATCTTGGCGCTGGCCGCGTCCCACACATTCGGCAGAACGAGCATCTCCTCGGCGTGATGCAGCTCCCGGAACTGCACGGCATACGCCTTCAAGTCAGCGGTCATCAGTGTCCTTCACGTCGTGAGTGCGCACCGTCAGTCGGCGATCAAGCCGCCGGTGAGGTTGGCGATTGCCCCGGTCATCGCGCTGCACCGGTCCGAGGCGACGAAGGCGGCCACGTTGGCGATCTCGGCGACCGTGGGCAACTTCTTGCGCAGGGTCAGGTCGGCCATGCGGCTGGTGAACGTGTCGCGGGTGATGCCGTAGGCATTGGCGTGCAAGCCGTACACCTCGGACAGCTGCGGCGTTTCCGGCATCCCCGCCGCATTCAGGCACACCACTCGGACGCCAGACGGTCCGAGTTCGGCGGCCAGCCCCCGGGACAGACCTTCGATCGCCGACCAGGCCGGCGCCATGCCTCCCATGAGCGGGACGGCCATCCGTGACGGACTCGCCGTGAGCGTCACGATCACGCCCGATCCCTGCGCGGTCATCCGCCGAGCGGCAGCCCTGGCGGTCAGGAAGTTGGCCCTGGAGTAGGTGGTGATGGGCAGGTCGAATGCGTCGGGCGAGAGGTCGAGCATCCTCGTGCCCTGAATGCCGGTCTGAGGCAGGCTAGTCGCGTTGAACGAGATGTCGAGGGCACCGGCGGCCCTGACCACCGCGTCGGCGTGCGCTTCGACGGCGTTCTCATCCAGCGCGTCCACCAAGGCGACCTCGGCGACGCCACCCGAGGCCCGGATCTTGTCGGCGATCGCCTCCAGCGTGGCGCTGGTGCGTCCGGCGAGGAAGACCCGTGCGCCCTCCGCGGCGAAGGCCTGAGCGACCGCGCTTCCTACGGCACCGCCGGCGCCGTAGACGATCGCGTTCTTCTTGTCGAGCAGCACTGTCACTCCTGGTTGTCAGTTCACCGGCACGGCGTCGAGCAGTGCCGAGTTCTGCCGTTCGAGCGCCTTGACGGCACCGTTGCGCCAGCTCTCCGCCAGCGCCGCCGACATGGGGTCGGGGAAGATGTCGTCCTCGCCGTTCTCCAGCCCGTCGACGATGGCTCGTGCGACGGAGGCCGGAGAGGTCTTCGGGATGTCCCAGTCGCGGATCATGTCGGTGTCCACGGGGCCGGGCAGGGCGGCATGCACGGTCACGCCCTGCCGCGCCAACAGGGCGCGCAGCGACTGCGACAGCGAGAACGCGGCCGCCTTGGAGACCGCGTACGCCGGAGTGATCGGCACCGTGGCGAGCGACGCGAGCGACAGCACGTTGACGATGGCTCCTTGCGAGCGGGTCAACGCCGGCAGGAAAGCCTGGGTCACGCGGTAGGTGCCGAAGAGGTTGACAGCGAGGTGCTGTTCGAGCGCGGACGGATCGCTGAGGTCGTCGGGGAGGGCAATGCCGGCGTTGTTGATGAGGACGTCGAGCGATGCCACGATCTGTGCGGCGGCCTGCACCTGCTCCTCGCTGGTCACGTCCAGTGTCACGGGCGTGACTCGCCCGTCCGGATGGGCCACGGGCCGGCGCGCCGCGGCGTACACCCGCTTTGCGCCTCGCCGCAGGGCCTCCTCGACCAGTGCCTGTCCGATGCCTCGGTTGGCCCCGGTCACCAGGACCGTCGTGTCTGTGATGGTCATGCCGTCTCCTGATGAAGTGGATGCGTTCACAGGGGACAGACACGGCGCCCGCCCGAAACTGGGCGCGTCGACGGCGACCAGTTCTGCCGCCCGCCGGTGTCAGTACGAGAGAGGATTCAGACGGAGGTGGCAGATGGAACTGTTCCAGCGGGCGTGCGCCGGCGACCGGGACGCGTTCAGTGCCCTGGTCGAGCCGCACCGCGGCGAACTACGCGTGCACTGCTACCGCATGCTCGGTTCGCTGCAGGACGCCGAGGACGCGCTGCAGGAGACGCTGCTGGCGGCATGGCTCGGCCTCGACGGCTTCGAGGGACGCTCGTCCCTGCGCACCTGGCTCTACCGCATCGCCACCAACCGGTGCCTCAACCTGCTGCGCTCGGCCAGCCGGCAGCCGGTGACCGCGCCGGCGTCGGCGCCACTGCCGGAGCCGAGCCGCCTGGGTGAGGTGCTCTGGCTGCAGCCGTATCCCGACGTGCTGCTCGACGAGCTCTCCGATCAGGCACCCGGGCCCGAAGCCCGGTACGAGTCCCGCGAGGCGATCTCGCTCGCGTTCGTCACCGCCGTCCAACTGCTGCCACCGAACCAGCGCGCCGTGCTCCTGCTGCGCGACGTGCTCGGGTACCGCGCCAGCGAAACCGCCGAGGTGCTTGGGCTCACCGAGGACGCGGTCACCAGCGCCCTCAAACGCGCCCGCGCGACGATGAACGCGACTCGCTCCCTCAACCCGCCACCACCCCCACTCGGCGGGCCGGAGGAACGTGCGCTGCTCGACCGCTTCGTCACGGCCTTCACCGAACTCGACGTCGACACGCTCATCGCGCTCATGACCGACGACATCTGGGTGCGGATGCCGCCGCTTCCATTCGAATACCGCGGGAGCGCCGACGGGCACCGCTTCTTCAGCGCGATCAGCGCCCTGCTGGGGCGGATCGACCGGATGGTGCCGGTCCGGGCGAACGGCCAGCCGGCGTGGGGCGAGTACATGCGCGATCACGTCACCGGTGGCCTGCACCTCGCCGGCGTCATCGTGGTCGGCCTCGCCGGCGACAGGATCTGCGAGTTCACCCGGTTCGAGACGGCGGTCGCGCCGTACTTCGGCCTGCCCCGAACGCTCGACTAGCTTGTACGAGGCCGTGACGTTGGTGACGGGGGACGGACATCCTATGCTTGCTCGTGGTGGAGTTCGTCTGACGCGGTCTCGGTCCAGTACCGCGGGTCGCGTCCGTAGTCGGGGGTCCGGAAGGCCCGATCCCAGGGTGCGTCTGGTGCGACCAGTTCGCGCCAGGGAGCGACTTCGGTGTAGAGCACCCGCATTGAGTTGAGCGCGCCGAAGTGCAGTGCGGGTCCGTCGGTGGATACCGCGTCTTCTGGCACGGCCACTTCGAAGTTTCGCTCCAACGCCGAGCGCACCGTCGCTTCGACACAGACGTTGGTCTGCAGGCCTGCGACGATGAGCCGGGTGATGGCGAGATTCCTGAGCAGCGGTTCCAGTTCGGTGTACGTGAAGAAGCTGGGTCGGGTCTTGTCGAGCACCAGGTCTCCTGGCTGTGGCGCCACCGTATCGATGATCCGGCTTTTCCACTGCTTGTGCTCGTCGGACACCTCAGGCATCCGGCTGGCGCGGCTCCGCAGATGGCGGGCGGACCGGGGGTTCGTTCCCAGCGCTCCTGCCTGGCTGGCGACCACGCGCGAGTACAGCACCGGGATCCCGTGCGAGCGCGCGTGGGCGAGGAGGTCGGCGCACGTGGTGATGACTCTGTCCAGTTGCCAGATCGGTGGCCAGCCGAGTGCGTCTCGCACCCCGTCGTTGGCGAGGTAGCCGTTCTGCATGTCGATCATGAGTAGGGCTGTTCCGGTCATCGCGGTCCTTCCCGTGTCTGCGGAATCTGCCAGCTGATCACGAGGTTGCCAGGATGCCGCAGCGTGAGAAGCCGCTGACGGGATGGTCTTTTCGCCCGTGCGTACCTGACGAGCGAGGTCAGGTTGACTGAGGCGGGCGCTGACCCAGCAGCGAATCCAGCTGTTCCGTGTGAACCTGGCGTCGAATCGATCGAAGTCATCGGCGCGTCGTCGCTGGACTGCGGTCTGGAAGGTCGACCTCGGCCGGTGTCCCGGTCGAGGTCGCACGGCTCTGGGGCTTGACACTGTCACGGGGCGGGCGCATTCTCGCAACGCATGTTGACGTAAACATCGGCAGCACTCTCGGACATCGGAGTTCGGATGAAGCGCTCCCGCGCCCTGCTACGCGCCGTCATCGCCACCGTTCTCGCCGTGCCACTGCTCACGGTCCCGCCCGCCGCCTCCGCCGCCACCAACACCTTCCGCGGCGTCAACTGGGCGGACAGTCGTGACAACTACGTGGACGGGTGGGTCATCCCGACCGGGCTCACCGCCGGGGACAGCTACAACACCGTCCGCACCAAGGCGGACGGCATCATCGCCGGCTTTCAGCAGCAGTTGGGCGCGAACACTGTGCGGCTGCCGATCAACCCGCAGAGCGTCAACTCGGACTGGTGGTCCCGGTACAAGGGCGCCGCCGACTCGGCGCTGGCCCACGGCATGAAGGTCATTTTCGGGTACTGGGAAGCGAACAAGGACGGCCTGGTCGACGACACGGCCGCATGGAACACCATGTGGGACCAGGTCACCGCCGACTACGGCGGCAACGGCAACGTCTACTTCGAACCGATGAACGAGCCGTTCGGCTACAGCCTGAACGCCTGGGTCTCGTTCTGCTCGACCTGGCTGTCCCGGCACTCGACCATCCCCCGCGGCCGGGTCGTGATCAGCGGCACCGGCTACAACGACAACGTGACCGGCGTCGGCGCGGCGAGCGCGTTGAACGGCACGTTGCTGTCGCTGCACTTCTACGGCTACTGGGCCTCGGACACAACTCGCGCGGCGTGGACGACCAACCTCAGCAACCGGCTCGGCTCGTACTCGTCCCGCACCATCATCGACGAGGCCGGCGCCCCGATGACGACGGGACTGGACTACTCGGCCGGGCA
Organism: Kutzneria sp. CA-103260; assembly: GCF_018263855.1. Taxonomy (GTDB): domain Bacteria; phylum Actinomycetota; class Actinomycetes; order Mycobacteriales; family Pseudonocardiaceae; genus Kutzneria. Next base: position 2,461,520 of record NZ_CP073318.1, read on the forward strand.
CCAGGACGGCAACAACTTCACCGCCTACTTCGCCGCCACCACCGACCTGGCGAGGTCCCGGCAGATCGGCGTCGTCTACTGGCCCGGCCTGCGCTCCGGGGACACCTATTCGATCACGCGGCAGAGCGGCAGCGGCCTGGCGGTGAACAATGCTTCCGGCGTGGCTCAGCTGCGCTGGGGCTGGGGCCTGTAGTCCTGCCGCCCCGGATGGTTTTCCCGGCCTGGCAGAGATCGCCGCGCTACCGGCGCCAAGCGTGCGTGGCGGTTTCTGCAAGGAATTCCGTCGTCACTGTTGCCGCGTCACTGCTGGAGCGGCGTCCTCCCGGGTCGTCTGTTCTATGTGGACTCCTGGAATTCCACCACTGCCCCGCCGTGCTCGTGGGCCCACTCGGTCAGCACGGCGATCGGCTTCACCAACGTCCGACCCAGATCCGTCAGCCTGTACTCGACCTTCCCGGCCTTGGCGTGGCGGACGACCAGACCGTAACCCTGCAACCGGCGCAGCGTCTGGGTCAACACCTTCCGCGAGATCCCCCCGATCAGGGCGACCAATTCGCCGTGCCGGCACGGCTGCCGGCTCAACGCGAACACCGTGACCACAGCCCACTTGTCGGCGATGATCTCGATCGCCAACCGGGCCGGACAGTCGGCCAGGAAAACGCTGCCGGAGTACTCGCGCACACCCCGACGGTAGCCCGCCGCCAGGAACCTCGCGGTACCTGGCGCCTGATTAGCGTCGACGGCGTGAAGCCACTGAACAGCGAAACCACATGAACACGGAGATCGGCTGGCCGGGCGGGCGGAAGGTCGCCGCGGTGGTCACGGTCGCGTTGGAGCTGTGGTCGCCGGGGCACTGGCCCGCCTACGCGCCGATGGCGGCGGCGTGGCCGCTGGCCGGTGTCGATGACACGCACAGCACCTCCTGGGTGGACTACGGCGTCACCACCGGCATCTGGCGGCTGCTCGACGTCCTGGGCGACCTGCCCGCCACCGTCGGCGTCAACGGCCTGGTCGCCCAACGACATCCCGACACGGTGGTGGCCATCCACAACGCGGGACACGAGATCGCCGCGCACTCCTGGACCCAGGACGTCGTACCAGCACTACTCGACCTGAACGCCGAGCGGGACAACATCCGCCGCTGTACCGACATTCTCCATCGTGTCACCGGCGTCCGGCCGACCGGCTGGATGAGCCCACGGGCGACGGGCTCGAAGCACACCTCCAACCTGCTCACCGAGGCTGGCTACCGCTGGACCGGCGATCACGGCGACCATGACCTTCCCCAGATCCTGCCCACCGCACACGGGCCCCTGGTCTCTGTCATGCACAGCGACCATTCCGATGTCCGTGACGCCGCGGCCGGCCCGTACGCCTACCGTGACCTGCACCGTGCGCTGCTGGATCAACTACTCGCCGCTCCCGGCCCGAGCGTCTTCCACCTCACGGTCCACGCCCACGTCGGCGGCCGGCCGCTCCTGGCGGGCATGGTCGGCCAGATCCTCGACCTCATCCGTGCGTCCGACGACGTCTGGATCGCAACCCACGGTCAGATGGCCGGACACGTCCTTACACACCAAGGAGAAAGGCCATGACACACATCCTCGTCGTCGGCGGCACCGGGGCCATGGGCCGCCACATGGTCCGACACCTGCTCGCCACCGCAGACGCCACCGTCACCGTCCCCACCCGCCATCCTGACTCCGACCACGCCACTGAACTCGCCGCTACCGCGCCCGGTCGGGTGCGACTGGTCCGCTTCGATCCGACTGCCCTCGACGCCCTGGTCGAGCCGGCCGACCGAGTGTTCGCCAACACCGACTTCTTCGCGGCGGGCAGCGCCGTGGGGGAGTATCGGCAAGGACTGGACCTGCTGGCCGCCGCGCGGCGGGCCGGCGTGGAGCGGTTCATCTGGTCCTCGTTGGACAGCGCGGTGTCCCTGACCGGCCACCCCGTCCCACACTTCGACAGCAAGGCCGCCGTCGCCGCCCACATCAACCTGATGCGGTCGGAGGAGATGCTCCGCAAGGAGACAGACGGCTGGTACACCGAGCACGTCTCGGTACTGACCACGGCGCCGTACTTCGAGAACCTGCGGGACCGGCTCACCCCTGCGCCGGACGGTCGGGGCGGCCTGGTCTTCAGGCTTCCTCTCGGTGCCGCCCGTTACCCGCTCGTCGCCCTGGCCGACATCGCCTGGTTCGCCGGCCACATGTTCGACAACTGGCAGTCCTGGGGCGCCCGCGACCTCGCGGTGATCGGCGACAGCCTCACCGGTGACGAGATCGCGGCCACCTTCGCCCAGGTCACGGGGACTCCCAGTACCTACGTCCCGATGTCGCACGACGACTTGCGCGCCGCGGTTCCCGACTTCGGCCATGACTACGCGGCGATGTTCCGGTTCTTCGCCGAGCGGGACGTCTACGCCCAGGACCGGGACATCACCCTGCTGCGCCGCCTGCATCCCGACGTGATGACCTTCGAGGACTGGCTGCGCCACACCGGCTGGCGGTGCTGATCCACAGTCTGGTGCCGGCACTGCTGGCGGCGAACATCTACTACGCCCGCCTCACCCTGGCCGTAGCGCTGACCTGCTTCAAAGACGACAGCGACATGGTACTGGCGCGGCTGCGTGGCCAAGGCCGTCAACGCCCGTCACTGGTGCTGCTCGATCTGAGCATGCCCTGGATCGATTTCCTGAGCTCGGCCACGCCGACCTGGCGTGGCCGGGCCCGAGTCCGCTCAGCGCCGAGTGAGTGTCACTGACGTGGTGCTGCCGCCGCCACGGGTGATCCGCACCGAGAACAGGTGGCTGCCAGCGTCATAGCTGACGTTGTCGGCGCCGCCGCCGACGGCGGTCGCCGACACCGGCGTGGGGGAGTAGCCGTGCAGGATGACGGGGCTGTCACCGGTGGCGAACGCGACGGTGGCGTGCACGGCGCCGTCGTCGCTCAGCGAGCGGATCCGCTGCTGGCCCAGTGACACGAACTTCCCGGCATCGCCGAGGAAGGCGATCCCTGACCGGCCCACCGGCACCACCTGGTAGTACGCCCCGTTGCTGTCCACTGTGATGGTGTGTGCGGAGCTGCCGTCGACCACCTTGCCGGTGCCGGCGAAGTAGTCGTAGACGTAGGCCTGACCGGTGACACCGAGGTCGGCGGGTCGGAATGCGGTGTCGGTGGTCGCGCTCGGGGTGACGGTGCCGGCGCTCACCCCGAGGTAGTCGATGTTCGGACCGCTGCTGCCGGTGGCGGTGGCCCGCACGGTGTGCTGGCCGGCGGACAGCGTGATCACGACCGGCTGCACGGACCAGTCGCTCCAGCCGCCGGTTGTGGCGAACGCAGGCGTCGCGGAGCCGGTGCCGTCCAGGGACACCGCGAGCGGCCTGGTGGTCGTCCCGCCGTTGGCGTACCGGAACAGCAGGGTGTAGGTGCCGGTCGTGGGAACGGTGACGTTCCATTGCACGTAGTCGCCGGAGTCGTGCTGGTAGTCGGCGTATCCGGTGCCGGTGTGCCCGAGGTTGTCGCTGGCCACGATCGGGCCGGCCAGGGTGGCATCCTCGGCCTGGTAGATGTGGTCCGGCTTCGGGGTGAAGTTCGGCCGCTGGTAGGCGAACACGTAGCCGGCGGACATCGTGCCGTGCCGGCTGCCGGTGGTGGCGACCATCGCGTTGCCCTCGCCCGAGGCGTCCCGGACGTAGGTGGCGCTGTCCGGGACGATCGGGGTGTCCGGCTTGACGATCGTGCCGTCCGCTTCGGCGACCTTGTGGAGATTGTCGACGTTCTCGTCGCCGACGGCGTCGCCGACGCCGACCGGCCCGGCGGACAGGTTCTGCAGCAGCAGGTTCTGCGTCTCGGTGCTCATGGCGACGTCGGCCCATGGCCACACCCCGACCGCACCGGCCAGCTGCGAGGTGTAGAGGAAGTGGTCCCACTTGGACCGGTCGAACCGGTCGTCGGACACTCGGCTGTTGGTGACGGCGTTGTAGAGGGTGCTCTGCAGAATGTCCTTGGGCAGCGGCATGCAGTACTGGATGTCCAGGCCGTTGGCCGCCGCGGCCGAGGCCATGCCGCCGAGGAACGCGTCCCGATCAGTGAGGTTGAAGGCGGGTTGCGCGTGGGTGCACAGCCAGTCCTGTTCGTACATGTCGACACCGGACGACTTGAGGTAGCTCATCCGGTCCTGCCAGAACGCCGGATCGGTGATCACGTTGCCGGACATCTGGTACTGCTGGTGGTACGGGCTGGCCGGATCGATCCACCGGGCGTGGGTGATCAGCGGCACGCCGACGCTCTGCTGGAAGGCTCCTAGCCCGTTCGGGAACAGTGTCGAGTCCGCCTCGTACCGGTACTCGCCGTCGGCGTTGTCGGCCCAGTCGGCGTTGGGCCCCTTGGGGTAGAACCAGCTGTCCAGCTGGAGGTTGCCCATGGGCGCGCCCTTGGCCTGCCAGTCGGCGCGGACCGCGCGCAGCGTGCCCTGGTAGCCGAGGTTCTGGTCGGGCTTGTAGTAGTAGGTGGAGCCGTTGTCGGTCCAGTAGCCGAGTTTCGCCAACGTGTTGGTGGCGTCCGAGGCCGCCAGGTGCTTGCCGGACAAGCCGGTCAGTGCCCGGCCCCAGGTGTGGTAGACGTTGCTGATGCCGGTGCCGAAGGCCAGTATCGTGCGGTGTGTGAATCCGGCCGGCAGGGTGCTCACGCCCACGGAGATGCCGCTGGTGAGAGAGCCGCTGGCGTCGTATTTCGTGACAGCGGTGGAGAAGTCCGACGCGGCGGAGAGCAGATAGCCGGCGCCGGTCGCGTCGAAGGCCAGGTAGGGGCTGAAGCCGGGGTCGCCGGCGGCATCGAACTGCTGCGGCGCGAAGCAGTTGTTGGCGAAGGTCTCGTTGTGCGGCAGGGCGGGTTTGGCCGACAGCGCCGGGAACGGATCGGCGTTGGCCCCGGCCTGTCGGTATGTCGTGGTGAACAGCACCGCCGGCACGTTGTCGTAGGCCCGGATGCCGCTGCCACGCCCGACGCCTCCTGCCGTGTAGCCGAAGTCGACCTCGCGGTAGGCGCCGACGCTGTCGGTTCCGGCCGACTGTCGAACGTTGCTCACCTGCGTGCCGACCGAACCGGCGAAGTGGTAATTCGGGCCGGCAGTGTCGATGGTGTAGGAGCCGTCGGCGTGCACGGCCACCGTGGTTCCGGTCGTCGCGAGCGTGGTGGCGTCGGCTGGTTCCGCGGCTAGGGTCATGCCCAGCGGCAGCATGACCGCGAGAGCGCCGGCGGCGGTCCTCAGGCGGCGGGAGCGCGGTGATCGCGTTTTCATGGAGACTCCTTGTCGGACTGCCGGTCGTGGCGGTGACGTGGTGCTCCGGAGCAAGGTTTTCCCTAGGCGCTCGGCGAGATCCCCCGCTGTGCCCGCGGAGTGGAGGCGCCGGTCTGGTCGCGCTAGTGCGGTGTGACGTGGGCGGGGTCGTGGCCGGCCGGTTCGGCCGTGCGTCGTGAGGACTTCTCAGCCACGGCGTCATCGCCTGCCTTCCACACCCGGGGGCAACGCCCTGTGAGTGCCACAGATCGTCAGACAGCAATCGAAGTTATGTCAACGAACTGAACAAACCCTTCCGTTATATTCCGATGGTCCGGTACGTTTTGTCAGGTGATCCGGACGTCGGGGGTGATTGCTGGTGTGATTTGTTCAAAGCTTGTCATCCAGTCCGGGCAGGTGTACACGTTCCGTCATGCCTGGGCCTTTCGATGTCTCACCTCCTCCCGTGCCCACGCATGAACGGATCGTCGAACTGCTACGCAAGCGCGGCGCTCTGACCCGTGCGGACCTCGTGCGGCTGCTCGGAGTCTCGCGGGCGACAGTGTCCACTGCGGTTGGCGCGCTGCAGCGGGGCGGGCTCGTCGTCGAGACCAGTCCGGCGACGTCGACCTGGCTGCCGCAGCCAGGTCGCCCCGGGGCGCTGCTCACCCTCAACCCGTCGGCCGGCGCCGCCGTCGGCATCGACTTCGGGCACACGCATGTGCGGGTGGTGATCGCGGACCTGGCGCACACGGTGCTCGCCGAGGCGCACGAGCCACTGGCGCGCGACCACGACGCCCGGCAGGCGATGGCCACCGCCGCCGAGCTCACGGAGTGTCTGTTGGCCGACACGGACGTCGACCGTGCGAAGGTGATCGGTGTCGGTGCCGGGCTGCCTGGCCCGGTCGACGCGCATACTGGCACGATCGGCTCCTCCAGCATCGCACCGAGTTGGGTCGGGCTTCGCCCTGCCGATGACCTTGCCACGCTGCTCGACCTGCCGGTGATGGTCGACAACGTCGCCAACCTCGGCGCGCTCGCGGAATTCGTCTGGGGCGCCGGCCAGGGCGCGAAGGTCTGCGCGTACCTCAAGCTGGGCACCGGCGTCGGCGCGGGCATCGTCATCGACGGCCGGCTCTATCGGGGCGCGGGCGGCACGGCAGCGGAGTTCGGCCACGTCACGGTCGATCCCGCGGGGGAGATCTGCCGCTGTGGCAACCGGGGATGCCTGGAGACCTTCGTCGGTGTGCCGGCGCTGCTGGGCCAACTGCAGGGCCAGTACGGTCCGAACCTGACTGCCGCCCGGATGATCAGGCTCGCCACCGATGGCGACCGCAGGTCCGCGCGAGCGCTCGCGGACGCCGGTCACCGGGTCGGGGCCGCGGCCGCCGTGCTGTGCAACCTGTTGAATCCCGACCGTGTCATCATCGGCGGCGAACTCGCGGCCGCCGGCGAGATCATGCTCGGGCCACTGCGTGCCGCGCTTGAGCGCGACTCGCTGCCCTTCGTGCACGCGCAGGCCGCGGTCCTGCTGGGCAAGGCGGGTGATCGAGCCGAAGCTCTCGGCGCGATCGCCCTGGTCCTGCACAGCACCAACCGTCACGTCGCCCGGCCCTAGCCCGGCGCACGCAAGCTGGGCAGAAGCAATCCGCCAAAGCGCCTGGGCCGGTTCGGTCGGTCCGACGGCGTCACCGGACATGGCGGGTCATCGCCGCCGGGACGCCTCGATGCGGCGGCGCCGCACCACGCGGCCGGTTCCGGGCGAGTATCCGTGCTTCGTCAGGCGGGCTTCGGTCAGCTCCTCCGCGCTGGTCAGCACGAAGTACAGGCTCATGAGCAGCCCCACCGCCAACGCCGGCAGCACCATCGAAGCCGGTGCCGGGGTCAGCACCGTCAGCACCAGATAGGCGGCGACCAGCAACGGCAGTGCCTCGACAGCCACCTTCACGGCGTACCGCAGCAGCCAGGTCCGACACGTCGCGTCGTACAGCACCCATTCCCGGTAGCGCTCCGGCAGTCGGCCACCGTAGACGTAGTGCAACCACCGCAGCGGGTTCGGCCTGTGCGTCACCACACGGTTCGGATACCCACTTCGGGCCGGAAAACGCCCGTCGGACCTGACGAGAAGGTCAGAGTTGGCCGAGTAGTCCGGGTGAGTACGGGCCGTCGTAGGCGCCGATCCGGAAGGCGGCGACGGTGCCGACGAAGCCGCGGTTCTGGGCCGACGGGTGCACGTCGTTGCCGATGGCGACCATGTCGTTGAGGACCTGGATCGGTGGCGCGGCCTCGCCGGACACGGCCGGCAGCGCGGTGCCGTCCAGGACGACGTGCATGGTGTCGGTGGTGGCGTCCCAGGCCACGTCGAGCTCGTGTTGCTGCCCGGCAGCGGGTGCCGGCGCGGTCAGGAAGTGATCACCGCCGCCGGTGGTGTCGGCCGAGAATCCGTACTGCAGCTGGCCGTCGCGGTAGCGGACGCTGAGGTTTCCACCCACGCCGAAGATCGTGCCGAGCTGGGCTTGCGTGGCCTGCGGGGTGAACGTGACCTTGGCGAGGAAGTTCTGGCTCAGCGCCGTGCCGCCCCAGTCGGTGGCCGGCCGGAACCCGATCGCCTGGTTGCCGCCGGTGAGCGCGACGCCCTGTCCGGACTGGACGGTTTCGGCGCCGGCGCGACGGTCGATCGAGCCGGTCACGGTCTCGCCGGGGCCGGGGGAGTAGGCGTTGTCGGCGCCGAAGGAGCCGGTGAAGCCGATCTTGGCCACGGTTGCGACCGTCTGGGCGCCGACGTAGAACGAATCCCTGGTTGGTGCGGAGGTGTAGCCGGCGGCGTCGGTCTGGGTCACCGACAGGGTGTGCGCGCCGTCGCCGAGCGGAACGCCGGGGCGGCAGCTCCAGGTGTTGTTCGCGGCCACCCGTGCGGTGCACACCGATTGCCCGGACTCGGCCACGGCGACGGCGTTGCCGGTCTGGGCGGTGCCGGCGATGGTGGTCGGCGACTGCGGCAGCACGGAGCCGGGTGTCGGGCTGGTCACCGTGGGCGCCGGCGGTCCGAGGGTGACCACCGTGGACGCGGCGCCGGGCGGCACGGTGGCGATGAGGAAGCCACCGTTGAGGAAGGTGATGTCGTGCGCCGGGACGCCACCGATGGTCAACGGCGTGGATCGGGTGAAGCCGGCCCCGACCACCAGAACCTGCGCCGGAGTGCTGCCGTTGGCCGGCGAGCTGCCGGAGTAGTCGAGCCGCGCGGGCACTGCCGCCTCGACGCTCTGGTATGCCGCCGTCGGGCCGGCATTGGCGAGCACATCGTGCGGCACGTCGGCCGGCCCGGGGTTGTGGGGAATGGTGGTGTTGCTGTTGTCGGTGGCACAGACGGAGTCGTCGCCGTCGGCGGCCCAGTTGTGGGTGTACGCCAACCGGGAGGCCGAGTCCACCGGCCAGTGGCAGGAGAACGAATAGGCGTTGCGCCACTCCACGTTGCCGGTCTCGTCGATCCACTGCGAGCCCACGTCGGGGGCGGTGGCGTAGGCGGAGTTGGGCGTGTTGGTGTCGAACACGTTGCCGGTGATCGCCAGCCCGTGTGCGAAGGACGCGGTCGCGTCGACCGAGCCGTCGCCGTTCAGCACGGTCGCGCCCTGGTGGCCCTCGGTGTAGATCTCGCCGCCGTCGCCGGTGAACACCTGCATGTTGTCGTGGAAGTGGTTGTCGCTGATGGTGTTGTCGGAGTTGATGTTCTGCGAGGTCTGGTCGCTGTGCGTCGGCGCGCTGTCCACATTGTCCACATGCCCCTGCCAGGCGCCCGAGGTCAGGCCGTCGTAGGGCATGGCGAACACGTCGTTGTGCGCGATGGTGGTGTGCCGGGTGAACATCAGCGTGATGCCGGTCGTGCCGAGATAGTCGATGGCGTCGTGGTAGAGCACGTTGTTGTCGACCGTGTTGCCGGTCATGATCTCGCCGTCGCCGATCGGGTCGTGCGCGGACGCGGTCGGATCGGCCGAGCAGTCCGCGATCACCCCGGAGGCCGGGTCGTCGGTGGTGCCCGGGGTGGGATCGCCGGCGCAGCCCAGCCAGACCGCGCTGGCCCCGATCTCGGTGAACACGCTGCCGCGTACCAGGTTGTGGTCGCTGCCGTAGCGCATCGCCAGGCCGTTGCCGCCGAGGTCGTCGAACCGGTCGGACAGGAAGCTGACGCCGCGAGCCGCGGTCAGCTGCACGTTCGCCAGCGGCTGGCTGAACGCGCCCCAGGGGCAGGAGCCGGCCGTCGGGGTGGCGTAGCCGCATTCGCCCTGGGTGGCCGGCGCGATCACGCCGTTGGTCACCTTGTTCGGCTGGGTGACCATCAGGCCGGCCTGCACCTGGGCGAAGCCGGTGGGGGTGGACGGGGCGTTCCAGGTCGCGGTGGTGAACCGGATGCCGCTGAACGTGATGTCGTGCACCGGCTGGTTCAGCGTGCCCGACACGTCGACCAGGGACTCAACCCTGGGCACCTCGACATCCACTGTGGACATCTGCTGGCCGGGTGTCGGCTGGTAGTACAGGGTGTTGGTGGCGTTGTCCAGGAACCACTGGCCCGGATGCAGTAGCGCGCGGGCGTTGTCGATGGTGGTGGGGCCGGTGTTGGCGGCCAGGTTGTACGGCGTGACGTTGCTGCTGTTGCCGCCGTAGACGGTGGCCGACTTGTTGGTCAGGTTGTTCCAGCACGGCTGGGCCATGGTGACCGTGGCGGTCCCGGCGCTCGCGCCCGCGGCGATGCTGTCCACCGGGCACTCCGACGCCGCCCAGTCGGTCGGTCTCATCGGCGTCCAGGCGAACTCCAGCTCGTGCAGTTGGGTTGGATTCAGCCCCTTGGCCAGGTTCAGCAGCCACGTCGCGGTGGCGCCGCTGGCGTGGAATCCGGCTGCGTCCCATGTGGACAGTGAGATGCCGAGTGCGGCCTGCGTCGCCTGCGCGACCGGCGTGTCCATGCCGTTGAGATACACCTGCCGGGTGCGCGTGCCGGCCGGGACCGGGGCGGACCACACGTCGCTGCCGGCCATTCGGGTCCAGCCGCTGACCCGGAACCCGCCGGAGATCACCGGGTGCGCGCCCGGCGCCGCGGTCCAGGTCACGGGATGGCCGGCCGAGCCGGAGTCGTCCGCGCCGAACCGCCAGGTGCTGGTGCGGCGATAGACGCCGTCGGCCAGCAGCACCGACACATCGGCGTGCGCCGCCGCGGCTCGACGCGCCGTCCGCTGTGCGGCGTCCAACCCGCAGGGCGCGGCCTGTGTGCACGCCGCGCCGACGCCGTTCGGCGCCGCGTACAGCGTCGCCCGGGTAGGTGCGGCCGCCACTGCAGGGGTAGTGACACATCCGATGACTAACGCTGCGGCGGCGAGGACGGCCGCGCTGCGGAGACGTGACATTGCGAACCTCTCGATGTTCGGCGCGTGGTCGGGCTTGGCCCACACGCACTCGGCGGCGATAGACATCGGAGCTATTCGGGTCTGGACCCTACCTCCCGTGAATCCCTCCCCGCAACGACTCGGCAGATTGTGGCCGGTGTGCGAAGCTGGTGCGGCGGCACGGGAACGCGCTCCCGTGCCGCCGCGGCGACATTCGAAAACCCGTCAGGACAGGCAGTTGCCCAGCCTGGGCTGGCCGCCGAAGCGCTGCCCGAGCCAGGTGGTCACGTCCACGCCGAGGCCGTCGGTCGAGCTGCTGGCCGAGATGATGGTCGGTCTGGTCGGCGGCGCCGCACGCCGGGTACGGCGGTCCAGCAATCCCGATCCCCTCGCGGCCGGTGAGCTGGCGACCGCGTTCATGATGGCCGCGATCGGCAACCTCGACGGCTGCGCGCTGGACGCCGTGGACCGAGCGGGCGGCACCGTGGCGCGCTGAACGGGAGCGGAATCCTGTCGGTCCAGCGCATTGCTGGAGATGTCCCACAGGCGTGCCGCCGCCTATGCGAGCAGGTGTTTCGCGGGTCGGGCAGGCATGACCGCGGCACCTCTGTCGGCCGCCCATGAGCACTTGAGCGCCATCGGGCCTGCGCGGACCGAACCATGTTCGCGCAGGCCACGGCCGGGAGCTCGGAACGGGATGAGAGCGGCCGCCCGGGCGTCAGGGTTTGCGGCCCACACCGGCCCAGATCACGGCCTCGTTCGGCCGGTCGAACTCGATCACCGGGGAGGTCGGGCCGGTCTCCTCGGGGTGCCAGGACGACGTCCAGCCCATGCCCGGTGACACCAGCTCGAAACCCCCGAACAGCTCCCGGATCTGGTCGCGCGAACGCCAGATCACCGGGCTGCTGGACGTGTCGTACATGCGCTTGAGCTCGACCAGCTTGCCGGCCACATCCTCAGGCACACCGTCGTCGGTGATGTGGGAGATGGCCAGGTAGGACCCGGACGGCAGCAACTCGCGGTACCGCGCGATCGCGCGTTGGCCCACGTCGACGCCGTCGCCGTCGGGTTGCTGGACGTGCAGCACCGCGATCACCAGCAGCGCGATCGGCTCGTCGAGGTCGATCACGCCGGTCTCGATGACCCGCTGCCACAGCCGGTCCGGGTTGCGCAGGTCGGCGTTGATCGAGGCGTGCCGGGCCGGGTCGCCGTTCTGCTCCAGCAACACCTGGGAATGGGCGACGGCGACCGGCTCGTGGTCGATGTAGACCACCCGCGAGTCCGGCGCCACCTCGTCGGCCACCTGGTGGGTGTTGCCCATGGTCGGCACCCCGGAGCCGATGTCCACGAACTGCCTGACCCCCTGGCGGACCAGGTGCCGCACCACGCGGTGCAGAAACAGCCGGTTGGCTATCGCGATCGGCCGCAGCAGCGGGAAGGTGGTCAGCACCCGCTCGCCGAACTCGCGGTCGATCGCCCAGTTCGCGTTTCCCCCGAGGTACCAGTCGTACACCCGGGCGACGCTGGGGTGGTCGAGGTCGACCCCCTGAGGCGGAAACGGATCCTGCTCGGAGTCGGTCACGTTCTGGTCCTTCCCGCCGCGGCTCGATCGTGCATGCACATGCTCACACCTGCATCTGTGCCCGGAAGTCCTGGGCGAGCTTCTCCAGGAACTCCCCGGTCTCGGCCCGTTCCAGCGCCACGCCCCGCAGCCGGTCCCAGTTGTCGACGAACAGCTCGAAGTCGCCCTCGTCGTCGATGTAGATCCCGCCCGCCGCGTGCTCGACGAAGACGAAGTCCTTGGTGGTGTCGGAGAATCTCATGATCGTGAAGTCGTTGGGCACGTAGGCGAGCCTGGTGTCGAACGGGAGGACGTGGATGAAGGTCCTCGGATAGGTCTTCTCGAGTTCGATCAGGTGCTGGACCTGGTCGAGCGCGACCGACGGGTTCGGGCCGCCCGGCATCCGGCGAAACGCGGCCTCACCGAGAATGAAGCGGTAGTACGGGGGACGCTTGAGGTCGAAGACCTGCTTGCGCTCCAACCGGTTGCGCACCAGTGAGGTGACGTCGGTCGCCCTGGCCTCGCCGAACTGCTTGAGCATGTAGTGCTCGGACTGCAGCGGACCCGGAATGCGTTCGCCGTGCCAGCTGAGTATCTCCGAGGCGGCGGGTTCAAGATCGGTGAAGGTGCGGAACCAGTGGGGCACCGCGGAGCGGTATCCCGACCACTGGCCGCGCTGGACGCTGGCGCGGGCGAGGTCGGTCATCATGTCGACCTCGGTCCTGCTGGCCCCGAAGGCGTCCAGCATCAGCTTGAGGTCGGACTGCTTGACCGAGACGGCGCCGGTCTCGATCTTGTTGATCTTCCCTTGTCCGCACCCGAGCAGCTCGGCGACCTCCTGCTGGGTCATCCCGGCAGCCAGCCTGGCCCGGCGGATCTCGTTGCCGAGTTGCCTACGCCGCGACGTCACCGTGCTGGACACCGGGTCTCCGCTCTTCACCTGCTGGGGCCAACGAGTGGATCACTCTAGACCACATGCACTCACCGCGGCAGCGCTGGTGGCCATGTCCTGGTCACGCCGCGTGGCCGGGCCGACCGCGAGGAATAATCGACGGCGTCGACGCGGGCTATGCCCGGTCGAACTGCCCGCACTTGGCCGCGGCCACGAACGCGCCCCACTCCTCGTCGTCGAAGACGAGCACCGGGCCGGCCGACAACTTGCTGTCCCTGAGTCCGACCAGTCCGTGCGCGCCGAGGTTCACCTCGACACAGTTTCCGCCGTTGGGACCGCAGAACGCCGCTGTCTCCCACGCGTCGCTGGGGAACGCGTCGCCGATCGCGGTCGGGTCGTAGCTGTCCACCTCGCACCCCCTAGATCAACAGTGTCTTGACGACGCGATTAATCATGCGGCAGGATTAATCTCGAAGCAAGCTGGGAGGTGGCGCGTGTGATGCCAGTAGTCGGACAGGTCGTGACCAGTGCCGAGACCTACGGAGTTGCTGACCTGACCGTGGCGTCCAGAGCGACCAAGCCGAGAGGGGCCGTGCTCGACTCCCTCCCTCCGGTGCGTGATTATTCCGACCCGGTAGTAGTTCTCGGACGGCTCAAGCCGGGGAGGACGCGGGAGTCGCTTCGCGTGGTGCACGTGTTCCTGCTGACCGCCGAGGTTCTGCACGACACCGTGGCGATCGCTCGCTGCGGGGAGCCGGTGCGGGCCGGCGACATGCAGTGGTTACTCAGCTTGACCGGCATGCCGTGTGAGCAGTGCGTGCTGGGCAGCCTGGCCTGACACGGGAATGTTCTCAGCGGTGTCGCCGGCCTCGGCGGCGCTGATCGCCTCGGCCGCTGCTGACCCTGCGGCCGGCCAATCCCGAACCGGTACGCCAGCGCTGGAACCCGATTCCGAGTAGCACGCCCGTGTGACGGACGGTTTGGGGCGCGGCCACCGGTGGGCCGGCGAGGAAGGGGCGAAACCTTTCGGGGCAACAGGATCACCTGACGGCCGACGACGTCGCCGCGATGCGTGTGCCTGTTCGCGGAGGGATCGCTGGCAGGCTGGGCGGCGACGGCAGCGTGGTGCGGTTGACATTTCACCGACACTTGCCTTCGCTGGTGGTTCAGACCAAGCTGGTCGAGGCCACCAGGCCCGACGAGGAGGCAGCCGCATGCGGTGGAAACCCTTGCCCGGTGCGGTGTTTGCCGCAGCGATCCTGCTGTGCGCCGTTGCGCCGGCCGTGGCCGGCCCGACCTCGACAGCTGGGACACAGCTGCCGATCATCACGCCGACACCGCACCAGGAGGCCGCGAACGGTGCGCCGCTACCGGTGGCCGGGCCCGCGACGGTGCTGGTCGGCAACGGGGCGGACGCGGCGACCAAAAACGTCGTCGCGACCGCGCTCACCGCCGCCGGGGCCACCAGGGTGACCTTCGCCGACCTGGGCGCCAGGCCCGGCCCGGGGCTGGCCGTCGTCGTCGGCCTGATGGGCGATGCCGCGGTGGCCACCGCGCTCCGTTCGGTCGGCGGCCAGGTGCCGACCACGCTGCCCGCGGAGGGGTACTCGCTGGCCGACCGGGGGCGGTTGGCCGTGCTCGCCGGCAACGACCCGGACGGCGTCTTCTACGCGGCCCAGACCTTCAGCCAGCTCACCGGCCCGCACCGCATCGCCTCGGTGTCCATTGTGGACTACCCGCTGATGCCGTTGCGCGGCACCATCGAGGGTTTCTACGGCGCGCCCTGGTCGCAGTCCGACCGGCTGGACCAGCTGGCCATGTACGGCCGGCTCAAGATGAACACCTACGTCTACACCCCGAAGGACGACCCCTACCTGCGGGACCAGTGGCGGGACCCGTACCCCGCGGCGAACCTGGCCCAGTTGAGCCAACTGGTGCAGACGGCCGAGGCCAACCACGTGCGGTTCACCTTCGCGCTCGCTCCCGGGTTGTCCATCTGTTACAGCGATCCGAGCGACATCACCGCGCTGGAGAACAAGCTGGCCTCGGTCTACGCGATCGGCGTGCGTAGCTTCTACGTCTCGCTCGACGACATCAGCTACACCAGTTGGAACTGCGCGGCCGACCAGACCAAGTACGGCGCGCCCTCGGCCGGTGCTGCCGCCGCGGCCCAGGTCGACCTGTTGAACACCGTGCAGCACGGCTTCCTGGACGCGCACGCCGGCGCCCAACCGTTGCAGTTCGTGCCCACCGAGTACTCCGACCTGACGGATTCCCCGTACAAGAAGGAACTGCGGGAGAACCTGGACCCGCGGATCGTCGTGCAGTGGACCGGCACGGACGTGGTGCCGCCGTCCATCACCGTGGCCCAGGCGCGGGCGGCCGACACGGTGTGGGGCCGCAAGGTGTTCGTCTGGGACAACTACCCGGTGGACGACTACGGCCAGACCACCGGCCGGCTGCTGCTCGCGCCGTACGACAAGCGGGAGGCCGGGCTGCACGACGAGCTGTCCGGCCTGGTGATCAACCCGATGAACCAGGCGTCGGCCAGCAAGGTGGCGGAGTTCGGCGCGGCCTCGTTCACCTGGAACGACGAGAACTACGATGCGCAGCGCACCTGGGTCCAGGCGGCTGACTACTTCTCGCACGGCGACCCGGCGACCACCACCGCGCTGCTGGCCTTCTTCGACACCGAGCACGCCGCGCCCACCTTCGGCGACACCTTCTGGCAGCCGCAGGCCCCCGTGCTCGCCGCGAAGATCGACGCGTTCGACAAGGCGTGGCCGACGGACAAACAGGCCGCGGTCGCCCAGCTCAGCGGCTACGCCGACGTGCTGGCGACCGCCAGCGCCCAGATCCGCGCCCATGTGACCGACGCGGCCTTCCTGACCGAGACCGCTCCCTGGCTGGATGCGCTCCAGCTGTGGGGTCGGGCGTTCGAACACACCCTGAGCGGCCTGAGGTTCAAGGCGGTCGGCGCGAACTCCCAGGCGCAACGGGAGTTCGCGGCGTCCGCGAGCCTGGCCGGCAAGGCCGCCGCCATCCAGACCATCCCCGGCACTACCCGCCCCCAGGGGGCGATCAGGGTGGCCGACGGCGTGCTGGACGTCTTCCTCAAGGCCGCGCCGACGATGTAGCGGCGCTGTGCGGGCCGATGAGAACGGTGATGTCCTTGGCCGGCAAGGCGGCCGACGTCGTGGGATTCGCCCGGCCCTCAGCCGACGCTGGACTGCTGCGGCACCTGCGCGGGATCGGCCGGGGTGGCGCGGGTGAGGTACTGCGGCACCGGAGTTCCGTCGTCGCCGGTGTCCCGCACCAGCCCGTACCGGACCCAGCCGCCCTTCGCGCCGGTGGGCGGTGGCGTCGTGATGTCGGCGGTCACGTCGTTCCAGGTGACCGGTGTGGCGGTGATGTTGTAGTCCGCGCCACGCTCGTTGTTGTTCAGAGTGACTTCGCCGTCGAGGTAGAAGTACTCGTTCTGCCACATCTGCTGGGCGCCGGGCGGCAGGACGACATAGCCGGCGGCGGGGCCGCTGCTGCCCACCGTCGGCTGGCCCATCCACGTGTAGTTCGCCGGGCTGCCGGGGTGCGTGTCGTCCATGCGCCGCTGCCCGCCGGAGGCGACATGGAACAGCTTGCCCGTCAGGCCGGTCCACGTCGGCATCACCATCCCGCCGGGGCGGTTGAACCACGCGATCTCGTACCGCACCCGGATGTACCCGCGGCCGCTCAGCACGACGTGGTCGCCGCGGCGCATCATCACATACGTCCCGCCGATCCATCCCTTCTGCGGGTTGGCGTACTGGCCGCCGACCGCCGCGACCTGCTTGGCCGGCCGTACCGGCAGCGCCTTCGGCGGCGTCAACGGATTCGGCGCCTTGTCCACGGTGTCCACCACGCTCCCGTACCGTGGCCCGGACGGCGCGGCCGCGCTCGACGACGCCTGTGTCGTGCCGGCGCGCAGCACGGTCGCCGACGGCTTGGCGGCCGATGACGTCGACGACGTGCCGGTCGGGAACGTTGAGGTGGCAGTCGGTGGGGCGTCGGCGACCTGTGCTGCCGGCAGCGCTGTCGGGGCGCCGCCGGTCGAGGCGTACACGGCGGTGCCCACCGTGACGGCCACCACCGCCGCGGCACCGGCGGTGACCGGCTTCGACAGCAGCGCCCGCCACCCCTGCGGCGGACGCGCCGGCGACGCGCTCGTCGCCAGCACCCGTGGCAGCAACGCAACGGGTGGCAGCACCAGCGCGAGGCCCGCGAGCAGGCGTTCCGCCGGCACCTGGTTCCGCCACGCCGGTTCACAACGCCGGCAGTCCCTGGTGTGCTGGGCGATGCGCTTGCGCCAGAGGGTGTCGGGCCGCCGGTGCCAGTCGTGCAGCACCAGCGCCAACTCGCCGCAGCGTGGCTGCGCGCGGAGGACCCGAACGACGGTCCGCGCGGTTTCGAGCCTGGCCTTGCACCGCTGGACGCGCACGGCGGCGTGCTGCGGGGTGATGCCTAACGCCCCGGCCAGCTCGGCCCTGGTCAGCTCGCCGGACGCCTCCAGCCACCACAGCGACAGCAGCTCCCGGTCGCCGTCGTCGATCCAGCGCGTGGCCTCGGCGACCTCGCGCCGCTGCCCCGACAGCTCCAGCCGCAACAGCGTCAGATCCACGAAGTCGGAGCCGGGGTCGGCGGCGTCGGGCGCCAGCTCGCCCGCCGGCGCCTGGGCGGTGCGGCGGCCGTGGTCACGCACCTGCCGTACGGCGATGGCCACCAGCCAGGAGCGGAAGCTGGCGGGGTCGCGCAGCTGGCCGAGCCCGTTCACCACGCGCAGCATCGTCTCCTGCACGACGTCGTCCACGTCGGCGTGCCCGGCCAGCGCCCGCCCGACGATGTTGTAGACCAGCGGCAGATAGCCCGCCACCAACTCGTCCAGCGCCGCCTGGTCGCCGGCCCGCGCCGCCACCACCGTCGCGGTTCCAGGGTGTTTCCCCACGGCCCCTCGCTCCTCGTTGTCATCCTGCCCGTACCCAGGAGACGGACCGGAGCAAGCCGGATAACACTAAGTGGCGGGTCAGGCGAGGTCCTGTTCGAGCAGCGCGACGAGCGCGTCGACGGCCTCGCGGGCATGGTCGCCGTCGGCGCTGAGTTCGACTTCGTCGCCGTGACCCGCGGCCAGCGTCATGAGACTGAGCACGCTGGCCGCGTCGACCGGCTCGCCCGCGGCGCCGTCGACGACCTTGGCGATCCGGACGCGGGCCAGGGACTTGGCGGCCGCCTGGGCGAGCAGCCCGGCCGGGCGGGCGTGCAGCCCGATGCTGGCGGCGACGGCGGTTCGGCGTCGGTACACGAGGACTCCTCAGGCGTTGACCGGTGTGGCGGTGACGGCGGTGGCGGGGTCGGCGGTCCGTACCCGCAGCTGCTTGAGCAGGATCACAGCGGCGGCGGAGACGGCGGTGCCGATCAGCAGCGCGAGCGTGAACAGCAGCGGGCGGCCGATGAGCGGCAGGACGAAGATGCCACCGTGCGGGGCCCGCAGTGTGGCGCCGAAGGCCATCGACAGCGAGCCGGTGACGGCCGAGCCGAGCATCATCGACGGGATGACCCGGAACGGGTCGGCGGCGGCGAACGGGATCGCGCCCTCGGTGATGAACGACGCGCCGAGGAGCCACGCGGCCCGGCCGTTCTCGCGTTCGGCCTCGGTGAACAGCTTCCTGCGCACGGTCGACGCGAGCGCCAGCGCCAGCGGCGGCACCATGCCGGCGCCCATCACCGCGGCCATGATCTGTAGCGACCCCGTGGCGCCGGTGGTCAGGCCGCCGACGGCGAACGTGTAGGCCGCCTTGTTCACCGGACCGCCCATGTCGAAGGCCATCATCAGGCCGAGCAGCGCGCCGAGCAGGACCGCGCTCACCCCGCTGAGGCTGTTCAGCCAGTGCGTGAGCCCGTCGGTCGCGGCGGCCATCGGCTTGCCGACGACCACGTACATCAGCACGCCCACGACGATCGAGCCGAGCAGCGGGTAGACCACGACCGGCATGATGCCGCGCACGGCCTTGGGCACCTGGACGCGCTTGAGCGCCATCACCACGCCACCGGCGAGCAGGCCGGCGACGAGGCCGCCGAGGAAGCCGGCGCCGACGGTCACCGCGACCGCCCCGCCGACGAACCCGGGCGCGATCGCGGGCCGGTCGGCCATGGCGAAGGCGATGAACCCGGCCAGCACCGGCACCAGGAAGCCGAAGGCGGCGCTGCCGATCTGGAACATCAGCGCGGCCCAGCCGGCCACGGACCCGGCGTCGAAGTGCTCGGTGACCTTCGGCGCGCTGGTGATCTGGTAGCCGCCGAGCGCGAAGCTCAGCGCGATCAGCAGCCCGCCCGCGGCGACGAACGGGATCAGGTAGCTGACGCCGGTCATCAGCCACTGCCGGATCCGCGTGCCGAGCCGGTCGTTGGCGCCGACCTTCGTGGTCAGCTCCGGACCGGCGGCCGGCGACGGCACGCCCGCCGCAGCCGCGGCCCTGGCCCGTTCGAACAGCCCGGCCGCGTCGTTGATGGCCTGTTTGACCGGCGCCTCGACGATCGGCTTGCCGGCGAACCGCTCCCGGCCCTGCACGGCGAGGTCGGCGGCGAAGATGACCGCGTCGGCGGCCGCGATGTCCTCGGCGGACAGCGGGGTCGACCCGGCCGAGCCCTGGGTCTCGACGACGACGGTGTCCCCGTTGGCCTTCGCGGTCTGCTCCAGGGACTCGGCGGCCATGTACGTGTGGGCGATGCCGGTCGGGCACGCGGTGATGGCGACGAACTTCAAGTCAGGACACCTCCTGGCGGACGTAGTCGGCGACCGCCGCCGCGTCGCTCGCGTCGAGCAGGGTCTGTTTGAACTCGGTGCGCACCAGGCGGCGGGCGAGCGCGGCGAGGACGGTCATGTGCTCGGCGCCGCCGCCTTCGGGCGCGGCGATGAGGAAGATCAGCTTGGCCGGGCCGTCCGGCGCGCCGAAGTCGACGCCGGCCGGGCTGCGGCCGAAGGCGAGGGTCGGTGCGGTGACCGCGGCCGAGCGGCAGTGCGGGATGCCGATGCCGCCTTCGAGTCCGGTGGCCATCTGCGCCTCGCGCGCCTCGATGTTGGTGAGGAACAGTTCGATGTCGGTCACCCGGCCGGCGCGCACGAGGCGTTCGGCCAGCGAGCGGACGGCGGTGCGCCGATCCGGGGCGTCGAGCGTGAGGTCGACCAGGTCGGCGCTGATCAGGTCAGTGATGGTCATGCGGCGGCTCCGCTGAGGTTGACGGTGGGGTCGGCGGCGAACAGGCGGACCGCGTCCGCGTGCACGTCCTGTGGGGTGGGCATGCGGCTGCCCTCCTGGGTGACCGCGGCGGTGCCGTAGGCGACCGCGGTGCGCAGGGCCTGAGGGCCGGATCCGCCCGCGTGCAGGAATCCGGCGAGTGCGGCGTCTCCGGCGCCGACGGTGCTGCGCACAGCGACCAGCGGGCCGGCGGCGTGGTGGGGTTCGGCCGCGTCGACCAGCACCGCGCCGCGCGCGCCGAGGCTGACCAGCACGCTGCCGACGCCGCCGTCGATGAGTTCGCGGCAGAAGTCGACGACGTCGCCAAGCAGCGGCAGCGGCCGGCCGGCGAGTTCGGTCAGCTCGTCGAGGTTGGGCTTGAGCAGGTCCGGCCCGCCGGTGCAGGCGGCGGCCAGCGGTGCGCCGGAGGAGTCGACGGCGACCTGGGCACCGACCTCGTGGGCGAGTCGGGTGAGGCGGGCGTAGAAGTCGGCGGGCACCCCGGCGGGCAGGCTGCCGCAGCAGACCAGCCAGCTGCCGCGGCCGGCCAGTTCGACGGCCCGGCGTTCGAGAGCCGCGAGCTCGGCGGGGGAGATCTCCGGGCCCGGTTCGTTGATCTTCGTGGTGGTGCCGTCCGCCTCGACGATGGTGATGTTGCTGCGGGTCGTGCCGGCGATCGGCACCGCGACGACCGGAACGCCTTCCGGGGCAAGGAGATCGGCCAGCCGATCGCCGACCGTGCCGCCTGCGGGCAGCAGCGCGACGGTCGGCGTGCCGGCCGCGGTGAGCGCGCGAGCCACGTTCACGCCCTTGCCTCCGGGGTCGAGCCGCACGCGGGAGGCGCGCAGGACCTCGCCGCGGCGCAGCTCGGGCACCGTCGCCGTGCGGTCGAGGCTGGGGTTCGGCGTCAGCGTGACGATCATGCGAGCACCACCTGCGGCCCGCCGTCCTCCAGTTCGGAGACGACGCCGGCGTCCAGGCCGCGGTCGGTGACCAGCACGTCGATCTCGGCGAGCGTGGCGAAGCGGCTGAGCTGGTCGGCGCCGTACTTGCTGTGGTCGGCGAGCAGGACGCGCTGGCGGGCGGCGGTGACCGCGGCCGCCTTGACCGCCGCCTCGGCGATGTCCGGCGTCGTGCAGCCGTGCTCGACCGAAAAGCCGTTCGTGCCGAGGAAAGCGACGTCGACGAGCAGGCCGCCGAGGGCGTGCAGGGTCCAGGATTCGACGGCGGCGAGCGTGGTGCCGCGGACGCGGCCGCCCAGCATGTGCAGGGTGACGCCGGGACGGGTGGCGAGGATCGAGGCGATCGGGATCGAGTTGGTGATCACGGTCAGGTCGCGGTCGGTGGGCAGCAGCGTGGCCAGTCGGCTGGTGGTGGTGCCGGCGTCGAGCAGCACCGAGCCGCGGTCGGGCACCAGGTCCAGCGCGGCCCGGGCGATTGCGTCCTTCTCGGCGGCGTTGGTCTGGTCGCGCTGGGCGACCTCGGGCTCGAAGTCCAGTCGGTCGATGGCGACCGCGCCGCCGTAGACGCGGCGCACCAGGCCCTGGCGTTCGAGCGTGCCCAGGTCGCGGCGGATCGTCTCGGGCGCGACGCCCAGTTCGGCGGCCAGATCGGCCACGTCGACCCGGCCGTCTCGCCGTGCTCGCTGCGCCAGGAGCTGATGCCGTTCGGCGGCGTACATGCCCGTTCCCCTCCAGTATCTGCCTGTTGTCGTTTGATTGTGCCCGTTGTTACCTTACTGTCAATCCCCAGTTACTAGATCATTCCTTCCGGAGGTCGCCGTGACGTGTCTGCGTGGAGTCGGAGTCAGCCCCGGTCGAGCCCGAGGACCGGTCGCGGTTGTGGCCGCTGAGCTGGCAGAACCCGCCTCCGGGCCGGCTCCCGGCGATCTCGTGGCCGAAGCGGGCCGGATCGGGCCCGCCGCGGCGACGGTGGCCGCCCGGTTGTCCGATCGTGCCCGTTCCGTGTCCGGTGACGCCCGGTCTGTCCTGGTGACCACCGCTGCGATGGCCGAGGACCCGGCCCTGGTCCGGGCCGCCGAGCGGCTCGTGGCCGAACCCGGGCTGCCCGCGCCGCGCGCGGTGTGGGAGGCGGCCGGGCAGTTCATCGCCGCGCTGCGGGCGGCCGGCGGGTACCTGGCCGAGCGGACACGCGACGTCGCGGACGTCCGCGACCGGATCGTCGCCGAGTTGCTCGGCGTGACCCCGCCGGGCGTGCCGGAGTTGACCGCGCCCAGCGTGCTTGTCGCGCGGGACCTCGCCCCGGCCGACACCGCCGGGCTGGATCCGGCCCGGGTGCTCGCCGTTGTGACCGAGGAGGGCGGGCCGACCAGCCACACCGCCATCTTGGCTCGGGCCCGGGGCATTCCGGCCGTCGTCGCGTGCGCCGGCGTGCTCGGCCTCGACGCGCCGGGCCTGGAAGTCGACGGAAACGCCGGCACTGTCGAGGTTTCTGATGGAAGCGTGCGAGCCGCCGGGCCCAGGTCGCGGCAGCAGTGGGACGGCGTCGGCAAGCTGGCCGACGGTCACCCGATCAAGCTGCTGGCCAATGTCGGATCTGCGGCCGACGCTCGCGCGGCCGTGGCGGCGGGAGCCGAAGGAATCGGGTTGTTCCGCACGGAGTTCTGCTACCTCGCCGCCACCGGCGAACCGACGGTCGCCGACCAGCGCGCAGCCTACGCGGCGGTGCTCGCGCCGTTCGCCGGAAAGCCCGTCGTCGTCCGGACGCTGGATGCCGGCTCGGACAAGCCGATGGCGTTCCTGCCCGCGGCGGACGAGCCCAACCCGGCCCTCGGCGTCCGCGGCCTGCGGGTCGCGTTCCAGCGTCCCGACCTGATCGACCGCCAGCTGTCCGCCATCGCCGCCGCGGCGGACACCGGCGCGGAGGTGTCGGTGATGGCGCCGATGGTCGCCACCGCCGCCGAAGCCCGTTGGTTCGCCGAGCGGGCCCGGACCGCAGGGATCGCCCGGGTCGGGGTGATGATCGAGGTTCCGGCGGCCGCGCTCGCCGCCACCGAAATCCTCGCGGAGGTCGACTTCGTCTCGATCGGCACCAACGACCTCGCCCAGTACGTGTTCGCCGCGGACCGGCAACTTGGCGCGGTGGCCGCGTTGAACGACCCGTGGCAGCCGGCGTTGCTCCGGCTGGTCGCGATGGTCGCCGAAGCCGCGTCGAAAGCCGGCAAGCCCGCCGGCGTCTGCGGGGAGGCCGCGGCGGATCCCGCGCTCGCCCCGGTGCTGGCTGGGCTCGGGCTGACCAGCCTGTCGATGAATTCCGTGGCGCTACCGGCGGTGGGCACGGCCCTGGCTGGTGTCGACCTCAAGGCGTGCCGCGACCGCGCGACGGACGCGGTGGCCGCCGCCGATCCGGAGGCGGCCCCGCGCCGAAGGTGAGAAGGTCCACCAACCGTCGTCTGCTGCTATCGCTCGGCGCCGGGCGCCGGAAGGAGGTGTCGGTCAGGTGGGGTTGGCTAGTGCTGCAGCGTCAGGAGACCCGGCCGCCACGGCAGTTGGTCGTAGGGGCCGCCAGCGGTGGGGGACTTGCCCTGGTAGAGGAACTGCAGATTGCAGGGGTCGATGGTCATGGTCTGG
Organism: Kutzneria sp. CA-103260; assembly: GCF_018263855.1. Taxonomy (GTDB): domain Bacteria; phylum Actinomycetota; class Actinomycetes; order Mycobacteriales; family Pseudonocardiaceae; genus Kutzneria. The sequence goes on from NZ_CP073318.1 coordinate 2,485,486, forward strand.
TCCGGGTTGTTGCGGACCAGGTCACCGTGGCTGATGTCGTTGGTCCAGCTGGCGCCGCTGTTGGCCTTGCCCGCGAAGGGGTTGCTCTCGCTGCTGGCCTGCGGGGTCCACGAACCGCTCAGGCTGCTGGCGGTGAACGAGCGGAAGTAGCGCCCGTGCGCGCCCATCGCCTCGACGATCATGAGGTACTGGTTCTGGCCCTGGACCTTGTAGACCTGGACCGCCTCGAACAGGTTGTTCGTCGAATCGCTCATGACCGTCGTGTACGACGAGCCGAAGCTGCTCGGGAAGTTCCCGATCGGCATGCTCGCCCGGTATATCTTGCCGTTGTCACCGGCGAAGAACAGATACATGTTCGAGCCGTCACCGATCAGGGTCTGGTCGATCGGGCCGGTGCCGGAGCCGGAGATGCTGCCCGTGAACAGCGGCTGCGGCGAGGACCAGCCGTTGGGGTTGGTGGGGTCGCTCGACGTGCGGTAGATGAAGGGCCAGGCACCCCACTGGTACGCCAGCACCCAGACGTTCTTCGGCGCGAGGTAGAACAGCGTGGGCGCCACCGTGGCCTGGCTCATCCCGGTCTGGCCGGCCGAGGCCATGTCGGACCAGTTCGTGAAGGGACTGAAGGCCATCGAGCCGTACGACGATCCCGAGACGTTCGACGCGTAGACGAGGTGCTTGCCGTTGTAGACGACGTTGGTGAAGTCCTTGAGCGAGACCCACCCATGCTGCGGCGTCGCCAACGCACCCGTCGACGTCCAGCGATACGTCGAGGGAAGAGAGCAGTTGCCGCCTCCTCCGGTCGGCGGCGTGGTCGACAGACCCGTCCACTGCTGGCTCGCACCGCCCGAGCAGTCATCGATCTGCAGGTAGGTACCGTCGGTCTGGCTGGCGTTCGGCACATCCAGGCACCGACCCGAACCGACACCGTGCAGCGCGCCGGCGACGTCAGCCAGGGCCGTGTTGGTCCCCAGCATCACCCCCGCCGCGACCATCGCCGCGGCGGCGAGTACAGCGATCAGGGATCGACGCCTGCGGCGGGTGCTTCCTCTGTTCATGACGACCTTCTCCCAGTCAGCTGCAGGTCCACTTCTGGTTGCTCCCGCCGTTGCACGTCCACATCGGAAGACCCGTGAGCGAGACGACTGTTATCGCTAACATGCGTCGCCAGCCTGGACTTCTGCGAGAAGCGTTGTCAATCCGTGCGCCCAGGTAACCCGGGCCCCGGACGGCGGGCCGGGTGGCCTTGCCACCTCAAGGCCACAATCCCAGGTCCACAAAGGACAGCTGGGGTATGAAAGTTACCGACACGCGCGGACAGAGTACGCCGCACCAGCCTGATCTTCCTCCGGTGTCGGCGCCCGTGACGGTCTGGGAGTCCATCAGCCCGGCGCTGGGATCGCGATCACGGCCGGTGTCGACGCGGACCCGCGTCCGCCACGTGCCATCCTGGTCCGGTGGGAATTCCGTTGCGGTCCTGGGCAGCAGCCGAGCCGGCCGGCGCCCGGTCGGTGTACCGGGAGTTCGTGCCGGCCCGCGCGGTCGCGGCAGCCGTAGCCTGCACGTGGCACGGCTCGGCGGGGTGGTCGAGGAACCTGAGGATCCTGCCGGACGGCTGTGCCGACCTGGTCTGGGAGGACACGGAACTGACCCTGGTGACCACGGGCGGTGAACCGGTGCGCTGGTTGTTGCCGGCGGCCGGGCGCAGCACGGGGTTGCGGCTACGCTGCGGCGGAGCGGGCAGCGTGTTGGGCGTGCCGATGTCCGAGCTGCCGACCGGGCGGATTCCCTTGACCACGCTGTGGGGCGACACGGCTCGGCGGGCCGAGGAGATGCTGGCGTCGAGCACGTCACAGCGGCGGGTGCTGGAGATGCTGATCGCCGAGCGGCTGGCGGCCGGGTTCGAGCCGGAGCGGTCGGCGTACGCGGCGGTGCGCGGGCTGGGCGTGACCGCCGCGAGCGTCGAAAACGTGGCCGATGACCTGGGGATCAGCGAGCGCGGTCTGCGCCGGCGGGTGCGCGACGAGGTCGGCTGCGGCCCGAAGCAGCTGCATCGGGTGCTGCGGTTCAACCGGTTCGTGCGCCGGATTCCGGCGTTGGCGGCCGGCCGAACCTCACTGGCGGCGGTGGCGGCCGACCTGGGCTATGCCGACCAATCCCACTTGGGCCGGGAATGCCGGCGGCTGGGCGGGTCCTCGCCGGCGGCGATGATCCGCAGCTGGTCCCGGCAGGACGGCGTGTCCGAAAGGTTCCAGACACGGCGACCGTGAGGATGCAGGATCGAGGGCATGAGCTTCGACCCGTTCCGCACCACGATCGCCGTGCGCAGTGATGACCTGGATGTCAATGGTCACGTGCGCGGCCCGGCCTATCTGGCTTACGGCGACCACGCCCGCTGGGTCTGTCTGTCGGCCGCCGGGATCGATCCGAACCGGCTGCGGGCGCAGGGCATCGGCCCGGTGAACCTGGAGACCACGGTCCGGTTCCGGAGCGAGCTGACCGCGGGCGACGACGTCGAGGTGTCATGCGCGTTCCACTGGGGCGAGGGCAAGACTTCCCGGGTCGTGCAGCGGCTTCTCCGACCGGACGGCACGGTAGCCGCGGAGATCGAGAGCGTGTCCGGCCTGCTCGACCTGACCCGGCGGCGCCTGGTCGCCGACCCGACCCGGCACTGGCGGCGGATCGCCGCCAAGCCCGAGCTGCTGGGGTTGGCATGATCCGCGAGTTGTTGCGGCGCCGGCAACGACGAGGACGTTCAGCTCGCCGGGCTGTGTCACGCCGCCTACGGCACGGACGGCTTCGACAACGTCCTGTTTGAACTGTCCGAACGCGACACACCGACCGAAGCCATTGGCCCGCAAGCGGAACAGCTGGTCTACCTATACGGCAGCTGCGACCGCCGCCGCACCTACCCGCCACGGAGCCCATCGTGTTTCATGACCGGTTCACCGGCGGAACCGTTTCCCCGACTACGTCGCGGTGCGGGCGTTCATGGAGATCACCGTCACCAAAGGGTGACCGTCGCTGGACTGCGGCCTTCGCGCTGACGACTAGGTCGGCAACGGCGAGCACGCAGGTGGGCGCCGGGATTCCCAGCGCCCACCGTTGTCAGCCGGAGGTCAGCTCTGTCCGAGCAGGCCCTTCATCTCGGTGATCTCAGCTTGCTGGCCGTCGATGATCTTCTGGGCCAGCGTCTTGGCGTCGGCGCTGGTGCCCTGGGTGAGTTCGGTCTTGGCCATGTCGATGGCGCCCTGGTGGTGCTGCACCATCATCTGGAGCCACATCGTGTCGAAGTCGCCGCCCTTGAGGGCCTGCAGTTTGGCCATGTCGGCGTCGCTCATCATGCCGGGCATCGGTTGACCGTCGCCCATGCCCGGCATGGTCGAGGTGGTCGGCGTGCTGCTCATACCTGGCATGGCGCCCGTGCTCGTGGTCGCCGATGCCGCGCCCCACTGGTTCAGCCAGGCGGTCATCTGCTGGATCTCGGGGTCCTGGGCCTTCTCGATCCGGCCGGCGAGGTCGGTGACCTTGGCGTTGGTGGTGCGGCTGGACACCAGCTTGGCCATGGCGAGCGCCTGCTGGTGGTGCGGGATCATCTGCTGCGCGAAGGAGACGTCGGCGTTGCTGTGATCACTGTGCTGGGCGGCGGAGGTGGTCGTGCTGGTCATCCCCGCCATGCCGCTGGTGGTGTTGCCGCCACACGCGGTGAGCACGGTGCCGAGGGCCAGGACGGCAAGCGCCGCCCCGACCAGGGTCTTGCTGGTCACGATTGGTCCTCACGATCTCAAGTCGTCTTTCGGCCTGGGACTCGATGTGCGGCGCGCCGCTCGGAAGGCGACACGTGGCACTGGTCCTGTCACAGCCGCAGGACACACAGAGACGCGAGAACATCGTCGACACACAGAGGCGGTGGCCCCCGCCCGAACCGCGCAGTCATCGTCTGCCGGCCACCACGTTCGGCAGCAGTCCGACCACGCCGCCACAACAGCCACCCGATGGCCAGACCGGCAACGGCGACCAGCACGGCGAGGCACAGGTGCATCATGTCGTGACCGTGCCCGGACGAGTCGTGGTCCGGGCAGCACGGCGAGTCCGCCACCGGCATGCCCTGCGCCGACGCGCCCGCCATCGTCACCGACTCGTGGGATGGGTGCCCCGGGTCGTGGGCGACCAGGCTGTGCATGCACAGCAGCCCGAACACGAGCGCGGCCAGCAATGCCCATCGCAGGGCTGCCGGACGCGCCGAGGAAACCACGCCTCCACCGTAAGCCCCGCGCCGTCTGCTCACCGCGCCGGGGTGATCGGGTGTCGCCGACACGACATTGGGTACGGGGTGGGCGGCCACGTGGTTCACCGATGTGGTCATGCCCCGTGGCGGTCGCGGCTGTGGTTGTGGTCGGCATGTCCTACGTGACTGGCCATCGCGTGCGGGGAGCAGGGTCGGTGCCCGGGTGAACCCACGCTCGCGGAAATCGTCGATGGCGAGGACCGCGGTGGTGGTCGTGGCAGGCATTCCCCTTCAGCAGCGTCGAATTCGGCGCTGCCAGCGGCCGGCGCCTGGTCCTGGCCGAGGGACGACACCGGTGACGTCGGGGTCGCTCGCGGCCCAGTCGTGGGCCGTTCCGGCCGTGGCGAGGAAGTTGATGTGGCAGCGCGGACGACGCCTGGTGGTCCGCAACGGTCACCACCAGGCCCGCACCGTGGTCACCGCGCCGCGCGTCAACGACCGGCGTATCGACGCGCCACCGGCGAGCGAAAGCAGTTCTCCTTCCCGGCTGCCCGGCACCCGCGCTGCTGGGTCCACAAAGCCCGTAATGCCACAAACTGTCCTCCGAAGTCCGCACAGCCAGGTGCGACGAAGGTGAAGCAGGAGATCTACAACTCCGATCGAGTCGACGTTCTCCACGGTCGAGCTGCGGACGAAGGTCACTCGTGGCGCCGGCAGCCCCGCTGCGGCCCTGGCAATGGTGTTCAAGCTCGTCGAGTCACCCCAGGCCCGCTGGCGGGCGATCACTGGAGCCCACCTGGTCGCCTTGGTTCGTTCCGGCGCGAGGTTCGAGAACGGCATCCTGGTCGAACGGACGCAACCCACCGCCGCCTGAAATCGTGCACGGCTGTCGGCCGCTGCCGGGTCACCCACGCGACAGGACCGTGATCATGAGGCAGGCTACTGGCATGAGATCTCGAACGGGTGGCATGTGGTGGGGGACGACGATCGAGGCGCCGGACCCCAGTGGTCTGGCGACGTTCTACGCCGAGCTCCTCGGGTGGCACATCGGACACGAGGAGCCGGGAACGGCGATCGTCGCTGCCTCCCCACAAGGACCGTTCTTCGTGTTCCAGCAGGCTGATGGCTATCGGGCGCCGGTCTGGCCTCCGATCGACGGGGAACAGCGCCCGATGATGCACTTCGACTTCCAGGTCGGAGACCTCGACTCGGCCGTCGCCGAGGCGGTGGCCTTGGGAGCTACCGTGGCGGAGTTCCAGCCGCAGGAGAACGTCCGGGTGATGTTCGACCCCGCCGGACACCCCTTCTGCCTTTGCTTTGATCAAGCATGACTGGCTCGACCTGCTGGGGTCAGAATCCGCCCCGGCCGGGAACGTCCGAACCGTCACACAGTCCGAGTTCCGCCACGACGCCTGACAACTCGTGACCGGGCACGCAGGGAGTCCGATCGCGGCCGGCTCGGTCTGTCCAGGTTCCCGGCCAATCCAGTTCGCCGGAGGTGAAGCCGGCCGCGCACACCCGCACGATGACGTTGTTCTCCGCGGCGGGCGGGTGCGGGTGGTCCGGCAAGTGCCTGTCTCACAACCGGCGAGGCCTGCGACCCAAACGGCGCCGCGGCCGAATTCACCGAGTTGCTCACCGACCGGCTGGCCATCCTCGCTCCCGATCACCCGCAGACCCTCATCACACGAGGCGACGTTGCTCATTGGACGGGCCGCACAGGCGACTACGCGACAGCTCAGACGAGGGCAGCGGCCAGCAGGGCGAAGGCGGCGATGATGACGGCGACGCGGACGTAGTGGTAGCGGTCCCAACGGTTCATCTGCTCCTTCCAGTCCTCGGGCCGGTTCTCGGGGGTCCACGTCTTGCCCCGGTTGTTGATCGGGACGAGCAGCAGGATCGACATGATCACGCTCACGATCAGCAGCGCGCCGGCGATGACGACGAGGCCGGTGCCCGGGTGGTGCCATCCGGCGATGGCCCAGACCGCGCTCAGGACGAGCGAGCCTATATACCAGAACGGCATGAGCGCGCCGAGCATCCGGCCCCCGTGGGCGCGGCCGCGCTGGGCGCTGTCGTCGGGGAGTCCGTTGAGGATCGGATTGATGACGAAGGCGACGGAGAACTCCACCCCCACCATTAGGCCCACGACCACGATGGTGACGACCTCGAGCGTGCTAAGCATGATGCCCCTCCAGGAATCTAGCGTTGCTAGCTGATAAGGCAACGCTAGTACTAGCGTTGCTCGATTGTCTAGCAGTGCTAGGATCCGCCGATGTCGGTACAGGAACGCAGGCAGCGCGAACAGGCGGACCGCGAACGCCTCATCGTGGCGACGGCCCGCGAACTCGCCGAGCAGCAGGGCTGGGATGCGGTCACCACCCGCCTGCTCGCCGAGCGCATCGAATACAGCCAGCCCGTCCTCTACAGCCACTTCCGAGGCAAACGCGAGATCATCGGCGCCGTCGCCCTCGACGGTGCCACCGAGATGGCCGCGGCGCTGCGGGCCGCGACCTCCGCCGCAGACGGCCCCCGCACCCGGGTCACCGCCCTCGCCCGCAGCTACCTCGACTTCGCCGCACGCAACCCGGCGGTCTACGACGCCCTGTTCCAGCTCGACGGCGGCCTGGCCTTCGCGAACGAGGACACCCCACAACCTCTGAAGGACGCCTTCGCCGCCCTGCTGGAAAGCCTCGGCGAGGTCGCCGGGGACGGCGTCCACCCGGGACTGTTCACCGAGGTGTTCTGGGCGGCCCTGCACGGGCTGGCCACCCTGACCCGGGCGCGACGGCTCCCGCCGGAAGACACCGAGCGAAGGATGGAGCTGCTGGTGGACCGGCTCGCCATGGTCTGACGCACCGCCCCAGGGGGCACGCAGCCGGGGTTCCCGGACCCGCTGCCTGCCTGCGGCATTGCTTCCGGTCACTCGCGCCGACACGGCGCAGCCGCAGACCGCCGGGCCTCGTCAAGCAGTGGAGGACATGGCTGCCATTGCCGGAGAGTAGAATCCGACGCTGGCGCGATCGACGCTGGTTGCCGGGAAGGATCCGGAGCGGGAGTTTCGGGAGGGCCTCGATCTCGTGTTGGCGGGTGTCGTCGGCACGCTCCGCCCACGCTCGCGAGGGAACCGCCGCCGGGGTAGTAGGCGTCGAAGCGCCTGCCTACGGTGACGGAAGCGAGCCGTCGGCGGTCGGTGTGTTCCAGCCGCGCCAAATGGCCAGTAGCCGGATCAGCACCACGACCGCCGACGCGACCACCGCAGCAGGCCCGGACGGCACGCGCAGCCAGTCCGCCGCGACCACCAACACACCGCCGGGCCAGCGCGGCGAGGGCGTAGATGTCGCGGCGCAGCACCAACGGGACCTCGCGCAGGACCAGGTCGCGGAGCACCCCGCCGCCGATTCCGCCGGTCATCCCGATGATCCACGCGTCGTACCTCGGCACGCCCAGCGCCAAGGCGTCAGCGGTGCTGGAGGTGACGAACAGGCCGAGCCCGACGGCATCGGCGATCAGCATCGCCTGCCGCACCCAGCCGATGTGTGGGTGCAGCCAGTACACGATCAGCGACACCGAGGCGGACACGACGAGAAACGGCCAGTTCTGCAGCACGGCGGGCGGGTGCACGCCGAGCATGACATCCCGGATCACGCCGCCGCCGAGCGCGGTGGTCGTGCCGACCACGGCGACGCCGAACACGTCAAGGCGGGCGCGCACCGCCGCGAGCGCACCGGAGGTCGCGAACACTCCAACCGCGACCAGTTGCAGTACATCGAGGAACATCTCAGTCTCGGGGGTGGTGCGGGTGGCTCAGGTGCGCGCGACCGGTCGCAGGGCCTGCGGGGTGAGGTCCGCGCGGGTCCGGTAGCCGTCCACGGCCATGATCAGATCGGCTTCGGCGAGGATCGTGCGCAGCACGTGCACCAGTCCGTCGGTGCCGCCGACGGCTAGGCCGTAGGCGTATGGGCGGCCGATGCCGACTGCGGTGGCACCGAGCGCGAGGGCTTTCACCACGTCGGCGCCGGACCGCACGCCGGAGTCGAACAGCACCGGCAGTCCGTCAGCGGCCTCGACCACACCGGGCAGGCAGTCCAGCGCGGGGAGCCCGCCGTTGGCCTGGCGGCCGCCGTGGTTGGAGCAGTAGATGCCGTCGACGCCGCCGTCTCGGGCGCGCCGGGCGTCGTCGGGGTGGCAGATACCCTTCACGATCAGCGGCAGTGTGGTCAGCGACCGCAGCCAGGGCAGGTCGTCCCAGGTGAGTGGGTTGCCGAACAGGCGGGCCCACAGCTGCACGGTGGCTGTCGGGTCCTGCTCGGGGTCCTTGCCGAGCAGGTCTCGGAACACCGGGTCGGAGGTGTAGTTGGCCAGGCAGTGCCCGCGCAACTGCGGGAAGTTGGCGGTGGCCAGGTCGCGTGGGCGCCAGCCGGTGATCCAGGTGTCCAGAGTGACCACGATGGCGCCGAATCCGGCTGCTTCGGCGCGGTGCACGAGGCTCTCGGCGAGTGCTCGATCGGTGGGGGTGTAGAGCTGGAACCAGCCGGGCGTCCCTGCGAGCCGGCCCGCGACGGTTTCGAGCGGGTCCACGCTGAGCGTGGAGGCGACCATCGGCACGCCGGCACGCGCGGCGGCCTCGGCTGTGGCCAGATCGCCGTGACCGTCCTGTGCACACAGGCCGATGACACCGATCGGAGCGAGGAAGACCGGGGCGGGCAGCGTACTGCCGAACACCTCGACCGACAGGTCTCGCTGCCGGGCGCCGACGAACATGCGAGGGACGAGCCCCCACCGGCCGAAGGCGTCGACGTTGGCGCGCTGGGTTGCCTCGTCGCCCGCGCCACCGGCCACATAGGACAGAACGCTCGGTGGCAGTGCCTGCGCGGCACGGGTTTCCAACTCTGCGTAGCGCATCGGCAGGGTCGGCGCCACGCCGCGTAGTCCGTCGAAGTAGATCGCGTCCTGGTAGTCGCCGAACGCGTGCGGGTGTGTGTCGGTCACGATTGTCGATCTCCTGGGTTCAGTGCTGGCCCGGCTGCGGACCGCTGTCGTCCGTGGTCGGGCAGGTGTTCTTGTGGATCCGCCCGTCGCGCATGATCAGCGACAGGCTGGTGTCCGGACTGGCCAGCAGGTCCAGGTCGGTCAACGGATTTCCGCGCACCAGCAGCAGGTCGGCGAGGGCACCGGGGCGGATCACGCCGAGTGCGCCGGGGTAGGGGTTGCGCTGACCGCTCATCGCGAGCAGCTCGGCGTTCCCGGAGGTCGCTGTGCGCAGCACCTCGAAGGGCGTCTGCCAGCGTCGAGTCGCGACCAACATGCTGCCCTGGCCGGCCGCGGCCGCCGGGTCGAACAACAAGTCGGTGCCCCAAGCGACCTTGACGCCGTGCTTGGCGGCCAGCGCGTAGGCGCGGTCAGTGCCCTCGGCGACCTGCCTGAACCGGGCCCGCTGCGCGGGGTCGAACTTCGCGATCTGCTGCTCGCTCGCACCGAACGCCTGCAGGCTCCACCAGGTGCCGTGTTCGGCCATGATCGAGACGGTTTCCTCGGTCACCAGTTGGCCGTGCTCGATGCAGCGCACCCCGGCGCGGATGGCCTGCTGCACCGCCCGATCGGTGTAGGCGTGCACGGTGACATAGGTGCCCCAGTTCTCGGCAGCCTCGACCGCGGCCCGCATCTCGACCTCGGTGTACTCGGTGACGTCGAGCGGGTCGTAGCTGGAGGCGACGCCGCCGCCCGCCATCACCTTGATCTGGCTCGCGCCGTGCATCAACTGCTCGCGCGTGGCACGCAGCACTTCGCTGACCCCGTCGGCGATCGCCGAGCCGCCGGCGATCTCGATGTGCGCGAAGTGACCGCACACCCCACGGGGAACCTCGTACGGCTGGCGAAAGTCGCCGTGCCCAGATGTCTGGGAAATCATCGCGCCCGACGGGAAGATCCGGGGACCCACGACCCGGCCCTCGTCGATCGCGCGTTTGACGCCGAAGACCGGCCCGCCCGCGTCCCGCACCGTGGTGAACCCGCGCAGCAGCGTCTCGGTGGCGGCTTCGGCGGACCGGATGCCCAAATAGCCCAAGTCGCCCGTCATGAGCTCCTGGAGCGACACGGAGGCGAACGCGGTGTGGTAGTGCGCGTCGATCAGGCCTGGCATCAGCACGTTGCCGGCGCCGTCGATCTCCAGCACGTTCCGCTCGCCGGGTGCCGCGGCACCGTCCTGCTCACCGTCGTCGCCGACCAGGGCGATGGCGTTCCCGCGGACGAGGACGTGGCATGGCTCGCTGAGCTGGTCCGAGACGCCGTCGAACACTCGGACGTTGCGCAGCCAGGTCGCCGCACCGGACGACGTGAGCTGCGCTTGGGAACTCTCCTGCACCGATCCTCCTACACCGCACGGTTTCCGTTCGCAGCGTAGGCACGCGGCTGGAGGGTTTCTCCGGTCGACGACGGTCCTGGCAGGAACCGGTGACCAGCAACGGCACTGTCCGGTGACCAGGACCTCGCGGCGCCGGGCGGAGATCAGCTCGTCGGGTGGGAAGCGAGCGGGATCGGGAGACCTGACTGGTGGAGGAGGTGGGCGAGCTGGGTTCGGGACTGCAGGACGGACTTGCCGATTCCCGGCTCGCCGCACAGCACGAGCCCGCCGCCCCGGCCGTTCATGATCGTCGGACTACGAGCGGGCCGAGTTCCGGACTACGCGTTCGCGTGATGCGAATCCGCGACGGACGGCCCTAGCGTGACGGTGGTCCGCCCGACCGGAGGTCCACCGTGTTGTTCGATCCGGATCGCGTCCCCAGGGTCGCCTTCCACTTGGTGCCGGTCGACCCGGCGACGTCCACCGAGGACTGTCCGAGAACGGCGGGCTGAGGGATCATGCGTGTCGAGACCCGGTTCCGACACATCGCATCGGACGGAGTCGTACCAGCGGACGGGATCCGCCACCGGTTCACCGTCCCGGTCGGTCGCCGGAGCCTGAACTGGGCAGCCCGGATCGGCGTGGCAGGCGCCCGTTTTCGCACGAGCAGACGGTTGGTCGCCTCGTATACGTCCTTCTGGGACATCGACTCCCGGACGCGCGGCGGGCAGGTGTGGGAGTCCGAACCGGACAGCCACGACGCGGCCAACCCGGTGACCTACCTGCTCGCCCCGGTGCACAGTCCGATCCGGCTTCGTCACGGTAGCGCGGACGTGGAGTTGCGGCCGGGGTTCTACACCGTGTGCTCCTCAGATTTGCCGATCACTGCCGAGTGCGGTGACGCGAACCGGGTGGTCGGCGTCGCCGAGGCGGCCGATCTCGCGCCGCGCGGCCACATCGCCCCGACGCTCGGCAAGCCCCTGCCGATCACGGATATCGGCCTTCTTCTGCTGCGCCACGTGGAGACCACGGTCCACGTCGCCGGATCGCTCACGCCCGCCGCCCTCGCCGCCGCGGCGGACGCGGCGAACGGCCTGATGACCGCGCTGCTGTCCGGGCTGCCGAGCGCCGTTGTGGCGGACGCCGTCGCCCTACGTGACCGGATTATCACCTACATCGAGGCCCGGCTCCGGGATCCCGGTCTCGATATCCGCCAGGTCGCCGCCGCGCACCACGTCTCGCCACGCACGGTCTACCGAATCTTCGAGCGCTCCGGGGACAGTGTGGCGGCGCACATCCGCGGTCGTCGTCTCGACCGCTGCCGCGCCGAGATCATCGATCGGCCGGATCTGTCGCTGGCCACCATCTGCGCCCGCTGGGCAGTAGGCGACGCCAAGCACCTGGCCGGGAAATACCGCGCCCGGTTCGGCGAGAGCCCATACGAGACCAGGCAGCGGACCGGTCCGGTCCGGTCCGGTCCGGACGACCACCGACCACGCGCAAACCCACGGAATTGCACACTGGGCAATTTTGCGCACTGAGCAAGATCGGGGTAGCCTCGCCGCGTGACGACGGGTCTACGGGAGCGCAAGAAGCTGGCCCTGCGTGAGCGGTTGGGTGACGTCGCCCTCGAACTGGCCCAGGAGCGCGGGCTGGCGGGGGTGCGGGTCGAGGACATCGCCGAGCGGGTCGGGGTGTCGAGACGAACGTTCAGCAACTACTTCGCGAGCAAGGAGGACGCGATCGTCGACCGCCACGTCGGCAGGATCGCGGAGACCGTCGACCGGCTGCGCGACGCGCCGCCGGAGCAGCCCTTGTGGGCGGCGTTGACGGACGCGCTCGTCGTGCCGTTCACCCGGTGGGACGCGGCGACCAGTCGCCAGCCGGACGAGGCGTTGCGAGCGCTGATCGCCGTGTTCTCCGACGACCGCCTGCAGAGCGCGCTGACCCGACGGATGCGCGAAGCGCGAACCGACCTCGCCGCAGCGGTCGCCGAGCGCACCGGCACCGACCCGCGCCGCGATCTCTACCCGAACCTCGTGGCGCGCATCGCCCTCGAAACCGAGATGCAGACCATTTCGTTCTGGATCCAGACCAACCCGCCGCAGCCGCTGGTGGTGCTGCTCGCCGATGCCTTCCGTCAGGTCAGCGGTGGCCTCGCCGAGCCGTCCTGACGAGCTGAAACGCACGTCCGGCGCGCGGCGCGATCGGCCACCGCGCGCGAGAACGACAGGAGCACCAGTGTCCGAGGAAGCGCACTTCGACTTCGCGCTCGACGAGCAGATCGACCTCGCCGATCCGCAACAGGTACTGAACGCGCTGGGCATCAGCCCGCGCGAAACCGACTGTGCGGCCACCACCGTGCGCATACCCATGCGCGACGACGTCGAGCTGGCGGCAGAGCACTACGCGCCACCAACCGACAAGCCGGCACCGACCTTGCTCGTGCGCTCGCCGTATGGTCGCGGCTTTCCCTACGACGTGCTGCTGGCAAAGGTGTTCGCGGGTGCTGGCTACCACGTCCTGCTGCAGAGCTGCCGTGGTACGGCCGATTCGGACGGCGAGCTGCGGCCGATGGTCCAGGAGGCGGCGGACGGCCACGACACCGTCGACTGGCTGCGCGAGCAGCCGTGGTTCGACGGCCGACTCGGGCTGATCGGCATGTCCTACCTCGCCTACTGCGCCTATGCGCTGCTGCAGGACCCGCCTCCCGAGGTGAAGGCCGCGGTTATCGTGGTCGGACCGTACGACTTTGGCAGCCACTTCCACCGCACCGGCGCGTTCACCGTGCAGGAGTGCCTGAGCTGGAGCAACCTCGTGCGCCGGCCGTCCCCGGCGGTCGCGGACGAGCTACCGGCCGACGCCGCGCGGCGGCTGCCGCTGCTAGCCGGCGCGGAACTGCTCGGCCCCACCGCGCCCTGGTACCGGGACTGGATCGCCCACCCGGACATCGCCGACCCGTTCTGGCGACCGTATGACCACCATGCGGCACTGCAGCACTTTGCCGGGCCGACGTTGCTGATCGGCGGCGCCTACGACGTGTTCCTACCGCAGACTCTGGCGGCATTTCAGGCGCTGAGCTCGCGGGGTGTCCCCACCGCGCTGACACTCGGGCCATGGGTGCACACCGACGTCGTCGCCACCGCTGCGGCGACGATGGTGGACGAGGCACAGTCGTGGTTCGACGACCACTTGCGAGATGGCGTCGTCGCCCTCAATCGCCCGGCTGTCCGGCTGCATATCGCCGGGGCCGAAGAATGGCGTGAACTCCCCGGCCTGCCCGCGGCGACCGGACACCTGACGTTGCGGCTCAGCGGTGACGGATCGCTCACCGCCGACGGCGGCGCCGGTTCCTCGACGTTCACCTACGACCCGGCTGACCCCACACCCACGGTCGGTGGTCGACGTGTCGCGCCGGACGGTGGGGCCAGGGACAACGCGCCGCGCGAGCAGCGGCGCGACGTGCTCACGTTCACCACCGCGCCGTTCGAGCGACCGGTCGAGATCCACGGCAACCCCACGCTGAGCGTCGGTTTCACCTTGGATAGCCCGCACGCCGACCTGCACGCGCGCCTGTGCGTGGTGGACACGGACGGTACCTCGATCAACTTCTCCGACGCGATGCTCCGGCTCCCGTTGGCCGAGGACCCGGCCACGCCGCGGGTGATCGAGCTGACGCTGGACTTCTGCGCGCGCCGGATCACCTCCGGACAACGGATCCGGCTACAGCTCTCAGGCGGGTCCTACCCCGAGTACGACCGCAACCTGGGCACCGGGGAACCGCCCGCGACCGGTACGGCCATGGCGACGTCAACGCACGTGATTGACCACGCGACGACCAGCCTGCTGCTGCCGGTCAGCGATCCGGCGTAGGAATGGAGTTCTCGCTGGTCACGCCGCCCCATGCCGTCACAATGATCAAGGACCGTCCGCCGCTCGGGTCGGCACTTGATCCGCTTGAGCCGGTTCTTCACCACCGCGACCAACCGGTCGATGCCGTGCACGATGAGGTTGCCCAAGCCATGCTTGACATGCGGCCACATGTGCTCGGTGTGGCGGATCGACGTCTGCTGGCGGCGCCTCGTCGAGGAGGCGACCGGCTGACGTCACAGCCAGCCACGGCGGGCGGCTTCCATGCCGATCTGGAAGCGGGTGCGGGCGCCGACGTGCTGCATGAGCTCGTGGATGTGGCGCTGCACGGTGCGGATGCTCCAGTTGAAGGTCCGGGCGATGACGGTGTCGGTGGCGCCGCTGGCCAACAGGCCCAGCAGCTGACGGTCGCGGTGGGACAGCAGCGCGTCCCCGGCGCGGGACTCGCCGCGGTTGAGCGGCACGGCGCGGTCCCAGGTGGCCTCGAACAGCCCGGAGATCACGTCCAGCAGTGACGACGGGTGCACGAGATAGGCGACGTCGTCGTGGAAGTCGGCGGCGGAGCTGACGATCGCCACCTGGTCGTCGCTGATCACGATCTTGGCCGGCAGCGTGGAGCCGACCCGGGCCCGCTCGCCGCTGCGGATGCCCTCCCAGATGTTGTCCAGTCGGCCGGGCAGCGCCACGGATTCCTGGTCGTAGACCACCCGATAGCCGACGGTGCCGGCGGCCAGCGAACGCCGCTCCTCCAGATTCGGGCCCTCGTCGCCGTGTTCGCCGGGCGAGACGAAGTACGGCGGCTTGTCGAACGCCCGCACCTCCCGCTGCGCGGAGCGCTGGATGCGGACGAACGAACGGTAGATCCGAGCCGCGCCCTCGACGCGTTCGACATATTCGACGGTCTGGTTCGCCGCCAGTTCCGCGTGAAAGGCGTCGTCGAGCTTGTTCAGGTGCTGCTGGAGCTGCCCGAGTTCGTGCTCCCGCTTGGCGATGAGCACCGAGCCGGCCAGCGACGGCTGCACCGCGTAGTACCGCGCCGGCCGCCCCGGCATCCGGGTGACCAGGCCCCGGCCGATCAGGTTGCCCAGTGCCCGGGTGATCTTCGAGGTGGTCAGGTTGGTCCGGCCGGACAGACTCTCCACTGTGGACCGTCCCTGCCTGATGAGCGCCTCGTAGACCCGGGCCTCCACGTCCGGAATGCCGACCGCTTCCCACATCTGGACTCCCTGGCGTTTTTGTGACACGTGTCGTAAAGCCGCTGCGTTCCACTACTTGTCGATGCTGGCGCAACTATGACAGGTTCGGTGCGACGGACCCTGCCTGAATCCGTTGCCACCCCGAGGAAACAGGGGGAAACATCCATGAAACGCATGCCCTGGTTACGCCGAACGGTCGCGGTGGTCGCGGCCGCGATCACCACGGCGAGCGTCGCCGTGGTGTTCGCCGGCCCCGCCGAGGCGGCCGCGCCGACCTACGTGCCCGCCGCGTGCAACGCGCTGACCGCCGCGCAGCGCTCGGCCGCGGTGCCGGTGGCCAGATGCTTCGCCGTCGCGGTCGGCGACAGCGCCGGGCACCTGGCGACGCGGACGGCCGCCGCCGGCCCGCCGTCGACGGCCCTTGGCCCGCAACAGATCCAGTCCGCCTACCAACTGCCGGACGCCGGCGCCGGCATGACCGTGGCGATCGTCGACGCCTACGGCTACGGCAGCGCCGAGGCCGACCTCGGCGTCTTCCGTTCGTACTACGGACTTCCGGCATGCACCGCCGACAACGGCTGCTTCACCAAGGTGGACCAGCGCGGCGGCACGAACTTCCCGCCGGAGGACGGCGGTTGGTCCATCGAGACCGCGCTCGACCTGGACGCGGTGTCCTCGGCCTGCCCGAAGTGCAAGATCCTGCTGGTCGAGGGCGACACCCCGGACCTCGGCGACCTCGGCCAGGCGGTCGACACCGCCGCCGCCATGGGCGCGGCCGCCATCTCCAACTCCTATGGCGTGGACGGCGAAACGCCCGTCGAACAGGACTACGACCAGTACTACGACCATCCCGGCGTGGCCGTGACGGTGTCCACCGGTGACGCCGGCAACGTGCAGAGCTGGCCGTCGACGAGCCCGGCCGTGACCGCCGTCGGCGGCACCCGGCTGACGCCCGACGGCTCGGCCCGTGGCTGGACCGAAACCGCTTGGGACTCCGGCGGTTCCGGCTGCTCGCTGTACGAGCCGCGCCCGGACTACCAGGCCGGCCTGGCCACGAACTGCCCGGACAACAAGGCGGCCGCGGACATCTCCGCCGACGCCGACCCGGCGTCCGGCCTGGCCGTCTACAACACGCTCGGCCAGAGCGGCTGGGCTCAGTGGGGCGGCACCTCGCTGGCTTCGCCGCTGGTGGCGGCGATGTACGCGCTGGCCGGCACGCCGACACCCGGCACCTACCCGGTGACCTACCCGTACCGCGACACCGCCGACCTGAACGACGTCACCCAGGGGGCCAACGGTTCCTGCGGCACCGTGCTGTGCAACGCCGGCCCCGGCTGGGACGGCCCGACCGGTTTCGGCTCGCCCAAGGGCATCGGGGCGCTGACCCTGGGCAAGACGGGCGAGATCGCCGGCACGGCAACGGACAACGGCACCGGCGCGGGACTGGCCGGCGTGGCGATCGGCGCGACGGCGGCCAACGGTGACCGGTTCTCCGCCACCACCCAGGCCGACGGCACCTACGACCTGCACGCGCCCGAGGGCACGTACGACGTCACGGCGACCAAGTTCGGCTACGGCGACGCCAAGACCACCGGCGTCAAGGTCGCCGCCGGCGTCAAGGTGACGCAGAACTTCGCCCTGACGGCCAAGCCCACCCGGACCATCTCCGGCCGTGTCACCGACGGCTCCGGCCACGGCTACCCGCTGCGGGCGAAGATCACCATCGACGGCTACCCCAACGGCGCCGTCTACTCCGATCCGTTCACTGGCCGCTACTCCGTGGCCCTGCCCAACGGCGCCAGCTACAAGGTGCACGTGGCCGCGGCCGACCTGCCCGGCTACTCCACGCAGGACGCCACGGTGGCGTTGGGAGACCAGAACGTCACGCAGGACCTGGCGCTGAAGGTCGACGCCAGCACCTGCACCGCACCCGGCTACGCCTACCACGAGGACGGCGCGACCGAGGCGTTCACCAACTGGAGCGGCAAGACCACCAAGGACGGCTGGACCGTCACCGACGCCGTCGGCAACGGCCAGACCTGGGGCTTCGACAACGTCGGCGGCTGGGCCCCGCCGCCCGGCGGCGACGGCTACTTCGCCGACGTCGACTCCGACGCCTACGGTGAGGGCGGCCAACAGGACACCTCCCTGGTGTCGCCGGTGATCAACCTGGCCGGCCGCGCCGCCCCGGAGATCGGCTTCGACACCGCCTACATCGGCTTCCCGGGCCAGACCGGCACCGTCGACCTCAGCCTCGACGGCGGCCAGACCTGGTCCACCGTCCGGGAGATGAGCGGTCTCATCGACCACGTCGACATCCCCGTCCCGCAGGCCGCCGGCCAGTCCAACGTGCGGATCCGGTTCCACTACACGGCGGGCTGGAGCCGCCGCTGGGAGATCGACAACGTCCTCGTCGGCTCCCGCGCCTGCGCGCCACTGCCCGGCGGCCTCGTCGCCGGCACGGTGACCGACGCCAACACCGGCCAGCCGCTCAACGGCGCGACCGTCACCAGCGACGCGGCCAAGACCGACTTCGGTGTGACGGCAACGACTCCGGACGACGCCAACATCGGCGACGGCTACTACTGGCTGTTCAGCTCGCACACCGGCAAGGTCGGCTTCACCACCACCGACGGCCGGTACACGGCGAACGACGCGCAGGTCTCGGTGCGCGCGGATGCCGTGCAGGAGAACGACATCTCGTTGAACGCCGGGCGGCTCACGGTCAACACGACCGCCGTCGGGGTCACCGAGGAACTCGGCGCGTCGAGGGACCAGACTGTAACCTTCGGCAACACCGGCAAGTCGCCGGTCCACGTGCACCTCGGCGAGACCGACGGCGGCGTGACGCCGGCGGCGAAGGCCACCGGGGCGCCGAAGGCCGTCGTCAAGGCCAGCACGAGCATCGCGGCCTCGGCCGGTGGCAAGGCTGCCAACACCACGAATCCCGTGCTGCGGCAAGCGAATCCCGCCAACGCGCCGTGGACCGACGTCGCCGACTTCCCGTCGGCGGTGATGGACGGCGCCGTCGCCAACCACAACGGCAAGATCTACGCGGTCGGTGGCACGGACGGTTTCGAGCCGTCCAACAGCGCCTACGTCTACGACCCGACCAGCAACGCGTGGACCGCGATCGCCCCGCTGCCGGAGGCCGTCAGTGCGGCCAAGGCGGAGTTTGTCGGCGACACGCTGTACGTCGTCGGCGGCTGGGGACAGCTGGGTTCCACAAGCACGCACGCCTACGCCTACAGCGTGAGCGGCAACACCTGGACCCGGGTGGCCGATCTGCCGGCGGCCGTCTCCGCGGCGGGTAGCGCGGTGGTGGCCGGGCAGCTGTACATCGTGGGCGGCTGCACGACGGGCCAGTGCTCGCCGATGTCCGCCAGCGTGTACAGCTACGATCCCGGCAGCAACTCGTGGTCCAAGCAGCCGGATTACCCGACGGCGGCGGCGTTCGTCGCCTGCGGTGGGGTGGCGGCGTCCGTGGTCTGCGCCGGCGGCATCGCCAACGGCGGCCTGACCAAGACGTACTCCTACACGCCGGGGGCCGGCGGTTGGACCCAGCGGGCCGACCTCCCCGTCGACGCGTGGGGTGCGGCGGCCGCCTCGGCCAACGGGCACCTGGAGGTCATCGGTGGCGCCGTCAACAACGGCGCGGCGATCACCAACCAGGGCTACGAGTACGATCCCGCCAGCAACGCGTGGACCGCCCTGCCGAACGCCAACAACGCCACCTACCGCGGCGGCGCGACGTGCGGCATCTACAAGGTCGGCGGCTCCACCGGCGGCTTCGGCGCCGCGCCGTTCACCGAGAACCTGCCCGGTTACGGCGACTGCGGCGGCGATGTGACGTGGTTGTCGGAGAACAAGACCGACTTCGACGTCGCCCCGGGCAAGACCGTCAGTGTGCGGATCACCGCCGACTCCTCGGCGGTGTCGCAACCCGGCACCTACGAGGGTCTGGTGTTCGTCAGCACCGATTCGCCGTACGGCGGCGTCGGTCCGGTCAAGGTGACCATGACCGCCACCCCGCCGGCCGCCTGGGGCAAGATCGCCGGCACCGTCACGAACAGCTCCGGTCAACCCGTCGCCGGCGCCACCGTGGCCGTCTGCACCATGTACGACACCAAGACCGGCGCCTGCGGCCCGACCACCTTCACCTTGAAGACCGACGGCCAAGGCCACTACCAGCTGTGGCTCAACAAGGGCTACAACCCGCTCCAAGTGATCTTCGCCAAGGACGGCTTCACGCCGGTCATGAAGATCGTCAAGGTCCAGAAGGGCGAGACCGTCACGACCGACGTCAAGCTCACCGCCAACAGCGCCTTCAGCACCGCGAAGACGCAGCAGTACCTGAACGACACCATCAAGAGAAGCAAGTAGCAGCCCGGTAGGCCGCCGCCGTCACCGCGAACTCGCGGTGACGGCGGCGGCGTCGGCCATTCCGGCGGCGTTCGGGTGGTACGGGTACGCGGGTGAGGCCTGTGGGTTCCAGAAGTCGGTCCACGCACCTGACCTGCAGCGCGGGGCACGTTCACCCGGCTCCATCTGCCGTAGTGGGCGTCACACCCCGGCTGGAGGCTGTCCCCGTCGTAATCCTTGGGGACGGTGACCGAACGCGTCGAAACCGACGCGGTACGAGCGTCCTGGCCTGCTGATTCAACCCCGGTGTGCTGGCCGGACGGACTTGCTCGTGTCGGCAGCAACAGTCGCGTTACGGCCACTCGCCGACGCTTCTCCGCCGTGGTTCGAGCTGGGGACGGCAGGCAAGTACTCGATGGCGTAGTCGCTCACCGCTCAGAACCCGCTCGGGCTGTGGCCACCGCTGCGCGGCGCCACCGCGATCCCGTTGTCCTGAGCGAAAAGCACGCAGGTGGCGACGTCGGCGGCCGTGGCGCAGTAGGCGACCGCGCTCGGGGAGACCGTGTCGTACTGCTTCCAGTGCAGTTGCTTGGCCTGCGCGTAGTCGGCGTCGCCGGGCAACACCAGGGTGCCGCTCAGGTGGGCCCGCAGGCTGCTCCAGTCCTCGGCGACCCGCGCGGTAGACCTTGCCTTCTCGCGTGTGGTGCTCGGTGATGTCGGTGAGCCGCTGGTGATTCGGCTCCGTGGCGGTGAAGTCGCGGTTGACCAGGTCCGTCGCGATCACGTCAGGCTTGGCGTGCCGCCACTTCGGCCGTCCCATCGCGCCGACCAGCCCGGCGCGGCGCATCAGCAACTTGATCGCGCCGTGCCCGACCATGATGCCCCGTCCAAGGCGGAGTCGGCATGCGCCCGGCGCGCCCCGTAGATCCCACGTGAGGCCTGGTGCACCTCGGTGATCAGCTCGGTCAGCCAGGCGTGCCGGATCGACCGGGCCGGCGGTGGCCGGGGCAGCCAGGCGTAGTAGCCGGAGACCGACACGTCCACCACGCGGCAGGCGACCTCGACCGGGATGCCCTCGGCGGCCATCACCGTGACCGCTTCGAATCTCCTTTTGGGGGCACCGCCTCTCGCACCAACTCGATCGCGCGGCGTGTCGCCCGCAACTTGGTTTCCAGCTCGGTGATGCGGCGTTTCGCGGCGGTCAGCTCGGCCTTCGCACCGCTGGTCAGACCTGCCTCCAGGCCGCGGTCGATGCGGTCCTGTCTGCGCCAGGTGTTGATGGTCTGCTCGCTGATCTCCAGGTCTCTGGCCACGTCGGCGACCGTGCGGCCGGCCTCGATCAGGTCCAGCACCTTCGTCCGGAACTCCGGCGGGTACCCACGTCGTCCCATGCCACCCTCCCAAGATCGAGTAGCACAAGAATCCAACAACTCGCCTCCGGACAACCCGGGACACACCAAGGTCTCCACCAAACTCGGGGCGGCTCACAAGCGGCCGAGTGGTACTCGTTGACAAGCCCGCCGAGGAGTCGTCGGAGTTGGGTGAGGCCGGGGAGGTGCCGGCAGCACACTGACGTCGCGGCCGCCCCGCTACGCGAGCTGGACGTTGTGTTCGTCGGTTGAGGGCCGTGCGCGCCACGCGAGGAGTACCGCGCCGCCCATGGGGATTGAGCAGATCAGCAGCGCGATTCGCACGGTCGTCGCCTCCGCGAGCAAGCCGGCGGCCAGCGCGCCGGTCGGCTCGCCGAGCCCGTAGCTGAGCATCCGGCCGGTGACGTTGACGCGCCCCTGCAGACGTTCCGGAGTGGCCAGCTGGCGGACGGTGATGCCGTTGGTGATCACTAGTATCGAGGCCATGCCCCACAATCCGAGCGCCACCAGGGCGAGCCACAGCACGGGGGCGAGCGCCAACGCACAGAGCACGCCGAGGCCGGTGGCGAGCCCGAGCAGGGTCACTGCCCGCGGTGGAATCGACCGGGCGAGGGGCGGGAGCAGCACGGTCGCGGCGAGTGCGCCGACGCCGCCCGCGCTGAACAGCAGTCCGAGTCGGTCGTCGTCACCGGTGATCGAGAAGGCCTGGTAGGCGTACACCACCAGCAGGCTGGACACCGCACCGGCGCTGATCGCCTGGCCCAGCCCGAGTGCGGTGAACAGTCGGACCGTGCGCTGATGCCAGAGGAAGCGCAGTCCCTCCCGGATGTCTGCCAGCAGGGGCTGCCGGGTGTCACGAGCCGCGTTCAGCGGCCGAATGATCGCGCGGACCAGCAGCGCTGAGGACACGAAGCTGAGCGAGTCGGTCGCGACCGAGCCGGCCGCGCCAACGGTGGCGATCAGCACGCCGGCCACGGCCGGGGCGGCGATCTGCACGGCCATGGCGGCCGACCACACGGCGCTGTTGGCGCGCACGAGATCGTTGCGGGACACCAGGCTCGGCAGTGCTCCGAAGTTGGCCGCGTCGAACCACACCGCCACCGAGGCGCACGCGCCGGCCACGATCAGCAGTTGCGCCGGTGTGAGCCAGTGGCACCAGGAGGCGACCGGGATGCTCGCCAGCAGCGCCGCGCTGACCAGATCGGCGCAGACCATGACGACGCGCCGTTGCATTCGGTCGACCACGGCGCCGGCCAGCAGGCCGAAGAGCGCGTAGGGGCCGGCGGTCAACGCGGTGAGCGCGGCGGTGTCCACGGCCGACCCGGTCAGCGAGTACATCAGCACCGGCAGCGCCACAGCGGTCACCGCGGTGCCGGCCGTCGAGATCAGCCGGGCCAGCCACAGCAGCACGAAGTCGCGTTTGGTCCACAGTGGAGGGTGGCTCACAGGAGTTTCTCGATGACCCCGAGCACCTCGGCCGGCAGCGGCATGGCCGCCATCTCCGTCGCGATCTCCCGGGCGCGCTCCCGATAACCGGGTTCGGCGAGCAGCTCGTGGCCCGCCCGCAGCACGGCCGCCGGCGTGTCCTCGCCCCTCGGCAGCATCTTCGCCGCGCCGAAGTCGGCCAGGCGCTGGGAGGGCGCGACCAGCTTGGGCATGTTCGGGATCAGCAGCTGCGGCACGCCGGCGGCCATCCCGACCAGCACCGTGCCGGCGCCGTGGTTCACCACCAGATCGCAGGTGCGAACCACGACGTCGTTGGGCAGCCAGCCGGCCCACACTCCGACCTTGGCCGACACCTCCGCGGCTACCGCCTGCGGCGCGCCGACCACCACCTCGGCGCCGAGGGCCTTGACCTTCTCGGCCAGCTCGCACAGGTAGTCGAAGTAGCGCTCGCGGCTGACCTTGGTGCCGGCGGTCACCAGCACCCGCGGCCGGTCGCACCTGGTGTACATCCACGGCTCCAGCGGACCCGCCGGCTGTGGGTTCCACGGCACGTAGCGCATGGGCTGGGCGGCCTGCGGGGTGTCCGCCGCCCGCACGCTGGCCGGGCAGATCTCGATCCACAGGTCTGTTTCGGGAATGCCGTCCAGCCCGAGCCGCTCCAGCTCCGGTGCGAGCTCGGCGGCGGCGTAGTGGTCCACGATCAGCGGCTCGCCGGTGTCCCAGGTGTGCCGCACGTGGGGAACGCCGAGCCGGGCGGCCAGCAGTGGCGCCGCGAACGAGAAGAACCCGCCGATCACGATGTCCGGGCGCCAGTGCCCGGCCAGCTCGAACAGGGCGTCCAGGCAGGCGGCGGCCAGGCGGCCGAAGCCGCGGCCGACGAACGGACCCAGGTGCTCGGCCGGATCGGTCGGTTCCTCGACCGGGTCGCCCAGCCGGTCGGTGACCATGAAGTGTCGAATTGTGCGCGACGTGATCGACACGCCCGGCAGGCCGGCCCCGGCGACGGCCGGCATGGTTTCTTCGGTTGATGCCATCAACACCTCGTGGCCGGCATTGCGTGCGGCGGTCGCGAGAGGAGTTAGCGGAAATACCGTCGCCGGGCTTCCGCCGGTGACGAACAGGATTTTCATATCGACCACGTTAAGGGTGATTGCAAACCTCGTCAACGTGGGTGACTCTCGCAAGAGAATCGGATCACGCGATCAGGTCATCCCGTCCACCGATTCGTTGTGACCTGCGGTTACGTGGAGGTTTAGGCCGTGGGTTGGTGTCCTATAGGTTGACGGTTAACTCCTCGTGTGGCACTCTTCGCGGTTTGTTGCGGCGGATTATCGGCCTTGACGCAGCTTGGGGCGTGTGTCAGCATGGGACATCGTACGGATGCAAACGATCTGCGACCCATTGAGCGCGCGACGATTTTGTTCCGCGAATCCTCGACGTGACGGATCGCTGGCTTTTTCCTGCGAGAAATTGGTTGGGTAATGGCGATTGTGAACGCATCGACAACGGTGGATGAAACGCTGAGGTCACTGCCCGCGCGGCAGCAGCCGGACTGGACGAGCGCTTCGCTGCTCGAGAAGGTGAGACAGGAGCTCCGCGGGGTGCCGGGGCTGGTCCGGCCCGTGGAGCTGGCTCGGCTGCGGCGGTTGCTCGCCCTGGTCGCCGCCGGCCGCATGCAGATCGCGCAGGCGGGGGACTGCGCCGAGGATCCCGCCGAATGCACCCGGGAACACGTCACCGCGAAGGTCGGGTTGCTCGACGAGCTTGCCTCCGTGATGCAGGCCAACACCGGCCTGCCGGTGCTGCGGGTGGGCCGGGTCGCGGGCCAGTTCGCCAAGCCGCGCTCCCAGCCGACCGAGCTGGTCGGCGGCGTGGAACTGCCCGTGTACCGCGGCTTCATGGTCAACAGTCCGGTGCCGCACCCGGTCGAGCGGGCTGCCGACGCGTTGCGCCTGCTGGACGGCTACGACATGGCCGGCACGGTGATGGGTTTCCTGCGCACGCGTGTGCCGTTCGTGTGGACCAGCCACGAGGCCCTGCTGCTGGACTACGAGCTGCCCATGCTGCGCCGCACCGCCGACGACCGGCTGATGCTGGCCTCCACACACCTGCCGTGGATCGGCGATCGCACTCGTCAGGTCGACGGGGCGCACGTGCGGCTGCTCGCCACGGTGGTCAACCCGGTCGCGTGCAAGGTCGGCCCCACCATGGCCACCAGCGAGCTGCTGCGACTGTGCCAGGTGCTGGACCCCGATCGCGTGCCCGGCCGGCTAATCCTGATCGCCAGGATGGGTGCCGACGTGGTGCGCCAGAAGCTGCCGTCGCTGGTGCGGGCGGTGCGTGCGGCGGAGCATCCGGTGATCTGGCTGTGCGACCCGATGCACGCCAACACCGTGCGCCGTCCCGACGGCCACAAGACCCGGCTGGTGACCACAGTGATCCGCGAGGTGGAGGGGTTCCAGCACGCGGTGCTCGCTGAGCGCGGCGTCGTGGGCGGGCTGCACCTGGAGACCACGCCGAACGCGGTCCTGGAGTGCCTCGACGAGTCCGTCGACGAACGGGCGGAGGGGGCCTACACCACGTTGTGCGACCCGCGGCTGAACCCGCGGCAGGCGGTGCGGGTCGCATCGGTGTGGCGGCTGAGGAGCGGCCGGTGACCACGACGGAATCGTCCGGTCGCGTCGCCGTGGTCACCGGCGCGGCCGGTGGCATCGGCGCCGCGGTGGTGCTCGCGCTGGCCAGCACGAACGTCTCGGTGGCCGCCGTCGACCGGGACCCGGACGGCCTGCGGCGACTGGTGACCGGCGCGCCCGGTCTGCCGGTCTTCAGCTACCCGGCCGACGTCACGTCAGCGACCGAGGTCGGGCGGGTCGTCGACGCGGTGGAGCGGGACATCGGGCCGATCGAGTTCCTGGTCAACGGGGCCGGCATCCTGCGTGCCCGCCCGGTGCTCGATCTGTCCGAACAGGACTGGGAGGAGACCTTCGCGGTCAACGCCGGCGGCGTGTTCCGGGTCAGCACCGCGGTCGCCCGCCGGATGGCCGGCCGCAAACGCGGCGCGATCGTGAGCGTGGCGTCGAACGCGGCCGGCGTGCCCAGGACGCAGATGGCCGCCTACGGCGCGGCCAAGGCCGCCGTCACCGCGTTCACCAAGAACCTCGGCCTGGAGCTGGCGTGCCTGGGCATCCGCTGCAACGTGGTCGCTCCCGGCTCCACCGACACCCCGATGCTGCGCTCGCTGTGGCACGACGACAGCGGCCCGAGCCATACCCTCAACGGCTCGCCCGAGGAGTACCGGGTCGGAATCCCGCTGGGGAAGTTGGCGCAGCCGGCCGACATCGCCGACGCCGTGCTGTTCCTGCTGTCGGACCGTGCCGGTCACATCACCATGCACGACCTTTACGTGGACGGCGGCGCCGCGCTGGGCCGCTAGCGAGAGGACACCGCCATGGCCATCCCTGACATCGCCCCCTATCCCATGCCCGGAGAGAAGGACCTGCCGGAGAGCACACCGCACTGGAAGCCCGACCCACGGCGCGCCGCGCTGCTGATCCACGACATGCAGAAGTACTTCGTGGAGCCGTTTCTGGCGCACCAGTCACCGGGCCGCGAGCTCATCGGCAACGTCGTGCGACTGCTGCGGCAGTGCCGGGCGATTGGCGTGCCGGTGGTCTACACGGCACAGCCGGGCAGCATGACCGACGAGCAGCGCGGGCTGCTCAAGGACTTCTGGGGCCCGGGCATGAAAGCCACCCCGGAGCACCGGCGCATCATCGACGAGCTGACTCCCGACGAGCGCAGCAGGGTGTTCACCAAGTGGCGCTACAGCGCCTTCGCCCGCACCGATCTCCTGGGCCACCTGCGGGAACTGGGACGCGACCAGCTTGTCGTGTGCGGCGTCTACGCGCACGTGGGCTGCCTGATGACGGCCGTCGACGCGTTCACCCATGATGTCGAGCCATTTCTGGTCGCCGACGCGGTGGCCGACTTCTCCCCGGAGCACCACCGGATGGCGGTGGACTACGCGGCGCAGCGCTGCGCGGTCGTGTTGTCCACAGAAGCGGCACTGGAGCACCTCCGGTGACCGGCTCGTTCACGCGGCTGTTGGCACGGGTGCAGGAACCGGATCCGCCGCCGTTCGCGCTGCTGCACCGTCCGCACTCCGCCGGCGACCAGGTCGAGCTGCTGCTCGGCGAGGTTTCCGCGGTTCCCCGACTCGCTGACCTCCCCCTGCCCGAGTCGGGCCGATCGCCGGGACACGAGGTGCTCGCTCTGGTGCCGTACCGCCAGTTGAGCGAGCGCGGGTTCCCCTGCCACGACGACGGCACGCCACTGCTGGCCATGACCGTGCGGGAACAGGCCAGCGGTCCGGTGAGTCAGGTGCTGCGCGACATCCACGTCGTCCCGATCACCGTGTCCGACCCGCACTTCGACGTCAGCGACGAGGACTACGCGAAGACCGTGCGTCGGGTGCTGGACGACGAGATCGGCCAGGGAGCGGGCGCCAACTTCGTCATCAAGCGCACGTTCGTCGCGGACGTCGCCGACTGGTCGCCACGCACCGCGCTCACCCTGTTCCGTCGAATGCTGGCGACCGGACACGGCGTCTACTGGACGTTCGTCGTGCACACCGGGGAGCGCACCCTCGTAGGCGCCACCCCGGAACGGCACATCACCCTCAACGACGCGACCGTGGTGATGAACCCGATCAGCGGCACCCTGCGATATCCGCCCGGCGGACCGAAGCTACCGGACGTGATGAGCTTTCTGGCCGATCCCAAGGAGGCCGGCGAGCTGTCCATGGTCGTGGACGAAGAGCTGAAGATGATGGCCAGGCTCACCCACGACGGCGGTCGCCTGGTCGGCCCGTTCCTCAAGGAGATGGCGACGCTCGCGCACACCGAGTACCTGATCGAGGGGCGCAGCTCGCGGGACGTGCGCGACATCCTGCGGGAGACCCTGTTCGCCCCGACCGTGACCGGGAGCCCGCTGGAGAGCGCGTGCCACGTGATCCACTCCTATGAGTCCGGAGGACGCGGCTACTACAGCGGTGTGGCCGCACTGATCGGTCGAGACGCGACCGGAGCTCGTGAGCTGGACTCGGCGATCCTGATCCGCACCGCCGAGATTCGTGGCGGTCGGCTGGAATTCGGGGTCGGCACAACCCTGGTACGCGACTCGCAACCGTTCTCCGAGGTCGCCGAGACCTGGACCAAGGCGTCCGGGATGCTGACCGCCCTGGGGGTCCACAACGGACGATCTGTGGCGGGAAGTTGCGGATCACCAGGACTGGCCGGGCATCCAGAGGTGCGGCGGGCACTGCGAGCTCGTAACACCGGGCTGGCCGCGTTCTGGCTGGCCGACCGCGAGCGCCCCGTCGGGCGCGCCACCGGCCACCGGGCGCTGGTGGTCGACGCGGAGGACACGTTCACCGCGATGCTCGGCCACCAGTTGAGGGCGCTCGGACTGCGTTCCGATGTGCGCCGTTTCGACGAGCCGCACCAGATCGACGGCTACGACCTGGTGGTCATGGGCCCCGGGCCGGGCGACCCGCGTGAGCGGAGCCATCCGAAGATCGCTCACCTGTCCAGGACCCTGCAGCACCTGCTGCACACCGGCACGCCGTTTCTCGCGGTGTGTCTGAGCCACCAGCTGCTCGGCCGGTGCCTGGGCTTCGACGTGGTACGCAGGCCACGACCCAACCAGGGTGTCCAACAGGAGATCGACTTCTTCGGCCGCCGGGTGCGGATGGGGTTCTACAACACCTTCGCAGTGGTCAGCGACTCCGACCGGGTCGGCGAGGTCGAGGTCAGCAGGGATCCGCTCACCGGTGAAGTGCACGGGCTGCGCGGGCCTCGGTTCCGCTCGTTCCAGTTCCATGCCGAGTCCGTGCTCAGCCAACACGGGCTGTCCGTGCTGGCCGATGCGGTCGATTCACTGCTACCCGTGCCGTGCCACTGAGAAGGTCGAGAATGGCGGAGATCATCATTGCCGGCGGCGGGATCGGTGGGCTGGCCTGCGCGCTGGCCGTCGCGGCCCGGGGACACCAGGTGGTCGTGCTCGAACGCGCCGCGGAGTTCGCCGAGCTGGGCGCCGGGATTCAGCTCGCTCCCAACGCGTTCCACGCGCTGGATCAGCTCGGTGTCGGCGAGGCGGTGCGGCGGCGGGCGGTCAACGTCGACCACCTCGAACTCATGGACGGCGTCACCGGTGGCCTGCTGGCCAGGCTGCCCCTGGGGGAGGACTACCAGCGGAGGTTCGGCAATCTGTATGCGGTAGTGCACCGCGGGGATCTCTACGCCCCGTTGCTGGCCGCCTGTCAGCAGCACGATCACATCCGGCTGCGGTCGGCCAGTGCCGTGGTCGGCTACGAAGCGAACGACGCTGCTGTGACGTGCGTGCTCGCCTCCGGTGAGACGGTGCGTGGCGACGGACTCGTGGGCGCCGATGGCATCCGTTCGGTCGTGCGCCGGCAGCTCGTGGGCGACGGCGAGCCTCGCGTGTCCGGCCACACCATCTATCGGTCCGTAGTGCCGATGGATCAGGTTCCACCGTGGCTGCGGTCGAACTCGGTGACCCTGTGGGCCGGTCCGCGGTGGCATATGGTGCGGTACCCCATCGCCGACGGCCGGTCGTTGAACCTGGCGATCACTCGGGACGACGGGGCCACTACGGCCGTGGCGGGCCGGCCGGTGGATCGGAACCAGGTGCTCAGCCGGTTTCCTGAGCTGGCCGACGTGCCACGCGGCTTGCTCGAACACGGGCTGGACTGGCGGCAGTGGGTGTTGTGTGACCGTGATCCGATCCGCCGGTGGGCGAAGGGACGGGTCGTGCTGATGGGCGACGCGGCCCATCCGATGTTGCAGTACGCGGCGCAGGGTGCGTGCATGGCCCTGGAGGACGCGGTGCTGCTGGGTGCCCTGCTGGACTGCGCGGCCGATCAGCTCCCGGAACGGTTCGTGCGGTTCAACGCCCTGCGCGGTGAGCGCACGGCACGTATCCAAGGGGTGTCCCGGCAGATCGGCGAGCACATCTATCATCCCGCAGGCGCCCAGGCGCAGGCGCGTAACCTGACCGTGGCCTCGATGTCCGTCGACGACCTCTACGACCGGGTGTCCTGGCTGCACGGTTACCGCGTAGTCGACGGGGTCGCATTGTGACCCCGGATCGGCGGTCCGTCGGAATTGCCGCGATCCAGTCCACCAGGTCCGTCCGGTCGGGAGCGGGGCCGGAGCTCCAGCGCACTGCGAACTTGGCCGCTCGCAACACGATCATGGCTTGGTCGAACGGTTTCTCAGCCGCACCGAGCGGCACTGACCGGCGATGCTCGGCGAGCGGCCGGCACACGGCTTACGATGTCGCGCACCGCACCGGACGCCCAGGCGGCACGGGCAGTTGTTCATCGCCGGTGAGCAGCAGCCGATCGTCCAAATGGGAGGCAACAGGCCATCGGACTCCTGTCAAGCGAACCCGATCACCTCGCTTCCCTGGCCGCCTGAGGACCCCGTCGGTGGAGGTCGGCCGGCCGAAAGCGTCAGCCGAGTCCATCCGCGTACTGCCTGAGCTTGTCCAGTGTGCGGGCGCTTTCGGTGCGGAACGCGTGGACGACGATCGGTTGAAGGAGCTTGACGGGCCGCCACGGGATTCGCAGTGTGACCTCGCGTCTGACTCGCGTGGACTCCGGGCCGGGGGTGAGCGTGTACCGCATCACGACGTCGACGGTGCCCAGAAGGAACCGCATCGTCATGGGTTGGTGGAAGGTGATCCTCGTCGGGCGTTCGTACTCGGCCACCACGCCGTTGCGGACACCGAGTGGTCCAGGTTCCCGATAGGTCGTGCCGAGCCGCACCGGGTTCTCGCTGATGTCGATGGTGCCTTTGAACGCCGACGACTGCGGCAGCCAGGTGGCCTGCTCGTCGAAGTCGGCGACAATGTCGAAGATCTTTTCTGCCGGGCAGCGGATGTCCGCCTCGGACGGAAGCACGATCATGACCGTGGTCCGTTCTGCCGCGGGCGGTTCTGGGTGAGATAGTCGTGCACCGGGTGCACAGGGGCCAGCGTGAGATCGGCGACCACGTGCCACGCGTCGACGACCTCCAACACCGGGAGATCGGCCAGCGGCGCCATCACGTGGGCGAACAGCTGCAGCCTGGCTGGGCTCTGCCACGCCTGCTTCACGGTGACGTCCGTGATCTCGGTGCGCACGAGGTCGCAGATCCGAAGACCGCCTTGGTAATCAGGCACGGACTTGACCGCGAAGGTGGGCACACCGATGCGCGCCCGTGCGACGTCCGTGTCCAGCGTCGCGTGCTTGTAGGCCATTGTCGCGGTGGCCACCCGTTGGCTGCCGTAGTCCAGCGTGCCCACGAGGGCGCCGGCGTCGGTGAACAGCCGTGGGGTGCCGGTGGTCTTGGGGTAGGCCGACAGCTCTCGACCAGCAAGGATGGCGCCCACGTGGTCGACGTGCATGATGTGCAGGTACTCACCGTCTTCGCCGTCACAGCTGACCGAGATCACCTGGCCCGCCTCCGTGTACGGCCCGAAACCGTCGACGTCTGCCATCCGCATGATCTCGAATCGGACGAGCGGGTCGGTCACCGCGAGCGGCTCGGGGACGACGGCGCGCAGTGCTTCCGGGGCCGTGCGGTACACAACGCTGAAGTACTCGCGGTCGACGAATCTGGTCGCGTGCGTCGGGTACGGCGGTGCGGGCAGGGGGGTCACCGGCCCGCGCAGAAGCTGTGCTGGCTGCATGCAGCGAAGGTTAGGCGCGCCGAAACTTCCGGTGTACGGGTGCGGCGTACGAAGCCGTCACCCGAGCTTGTGCGGCACGCACGAAGCCTGTCACGTCGGCTGGGTGAGCACGGCGCGTCCCAGCCAGCGACAGACCGTCAGTGCGATCTCCATGTTGAGCCGGTCGGATTCGATGGGGCGGCCCAATTCTTCCTCCGCCTTGCGAACTCGGTAGTGCACGGAGTTCCGGTGCAACGCCAACTGGTCGGCGGCGGAGACGTAACTGCCGCCGGTCGCCAGGAAGACGCGCAACGTCTCACGCAGCCGGGCATGCACGTCGTCGTCGACAGCCAACGCACGCAACGTCTCGGCCACCCACACCTTGGCCAGCCGCAGGTCGCCGCACAGCAGCGCGACCGGCCCGACCTCGCTGAACGTGGCGACCGTGGCCGCCTCGTCACCGGCGGCCAACATCACCGCGCGGGTCTGGAGCGCCTGTTCATGGCTGCGGCGGAACCCGTCAACATCCGTGCCGTGGTCGCCGAAAGCGACCATCGCCTCGCCTGCCGTGCGGGCGACTGCGGCACGAAGTTCGCCCGGCGTGGGTGATGTCGAGCCAAGCGGCAGCCACGCCCATGCCGTCGTCTCGTCGCGCGGCACGAACAGCGGCTCGGCCGGGCAGTTGAGTCGGTCGGCCAGTAGCCGAACGACCTGGGCAGGTCCGTTCGTTGTCGACGACGAACTGGCGACCCATGCGACCACCGCGAGGTGCCGCACACCGACCAGGCGGTATCCCAGCGTCCGCTCGCTGGCATGGACGTCCACCGGTTGCTCGTCGAGCAGTCTTCGCACGCATGCCTCCCGCACCGCGTCGCGCTGCCGGAGCCAGCGTTCCCGTTCCTCCTCGTAAGTCTCGAAAACCTGCTCCGACATGCGATCGACGTAGTCGAACGCGACGGCGGTGAGGAGTTCGGCGGCGCGCGCTATCGCCCACGGATCGGCGACCCGGGCATTGAGCAGCGCGAACGCGTGTTTCAGGAACGAATCCTGACCGAGCCGGTAGGCCCGGACCAGCGCGCGGACCGTGACGCCGTGCTGGGCCAGTCGTCGGGCGTAGGCCACGGCTGCCGGTGGCACCTCGACCTCCGTGATGTCGAGGTCGTAGCGGAGGATCTGCAACGCGCAGCCGATGTTGCTCTCGATGCTGCCCACCAGCAGGTTGAGCAGGCTCTCGTCGCCGCGCAACTGTCGGAGTTCCGGGGCGAGTCGGTCGAACATGCCGCGGGCCAGCGTGTCCCTGTCGTCGTTCATGACCGCGGCGATGTCGGCGATGGCTGCCCGCACCAGGCCCTCGTCGTCGTGCATGGAAGCGACCTAATCAGGAGCCGATCAGCCAGGTGTGCAGGGCCAGGTGGGAACGGCGAGTTCTACCCGTGTGGACGTGGTTTCAGTGCATTCGCGACCGCGTCGACGCCGGCCACCACCACAGGTGTGGATCTCCCAGCGCTGCGCACCGAGCACTTGTCCCCAGGACCTCGCTGAGGTCGAGGCGCGGTCCGGAGCGCGCGAGCATCGTCTCGGGACTGTCACGGACGCGGTCGGCAAAGGCTGACGGAGCGCAGCTACTCCGCTTCGGCATGGTTGTCGGGCTCAGTGGTTCGAGTGCCGACACGCGGTGCCGGTGGACGCCCGGACCGGCCGTCTGGTCGCGCCCTAACCGTGCATTGGCCGTCGGGGCTTCGCCCGCCAGATCGCGTGGTCCAGCTCCCACGGCGTGCAGCCCAACCGCTCTGCGGTCAACATCACTATCTCGCGCGCCTCGTCCACGTTCACCGGCCCCAGGTGCAGGGCGATCCAACGCAGCACCATTCGGTCCGGTTTCACGTGCTGGTCGTCGCCGGCCAGCATCCACAGGTAGCTCAGCCGGGCGCCGCTGCCGTGGCCTCGAACCATCGCCAAGTCCGCCTCGACGCCGCCGAGATGAGCATCGTCGCCGAGCAGTTCGGCGACGTCGCCGATCGTCTGCACGCCGTGCTTCACCAGGAACATCGCGTACCACAGGGCCGCTTCAGCTTTGAGGATGCCGCCCCGGGTGCTCGTCAGGCCGCGGTTGGCGATGACTTCGGCGGCGAAGCGCTGTGCGCCGACCATCCGGACGTGCTGGGCGAAGTCGTCGAGGCGCTGTTCCTTCACTGTGCCGACGACCATGTTCGACTTGGCGGCCGGCATCAGCGGGTTGGGCAGGCTGGCGTGCAAGGCGTAGCGGTAGCACACGTGCACCACCCGGCTGTACTTCGCGTTGATGGAGAACACCGCGTCCAACGCGCACAAGCTCAGGTGCGTCCACCGTTTCTCACGCGGCTTGATGGTCAACTCGGTGCGGGCCGCCCGTTCAAGCACTTCAACGTCCTCGGCGGTGATCATGCCCGGCCTTCCGTCGTCGCCCCATTAGATCGTCGAGCCGGCGGCAACGTCTGTTACCGCGTCGCCGGCAGCGGCGTGGTGGTGCGGGGGTTCTCCTTGACGTTCGTGATGACGTCCCGGACGACCGCCGGAAGGGAAGTTCGAGCCGGAGCAGGCCGCCGAGCACGTGCTCCGTCCGCTGCACCGCCTCTGACCTGGGGATGGAGCAGTGGAGCACCCAGGGCAGAGGGTCAGTGAACCCCTGCCCCGGCGCCGTTTTCAGTGGTTCCCGTCGGTGATGGCCAGCAGCATCACCGACCTGAGTGGGCTGCGGGTGGCGCTGGCCGACATCGAGGTCGGCGACATGGTGGTCAAGAAGGGCGACGCTGTTGTCGTGTCCACCGCGGCGGCCAACTGGGATGACAGTGTCTTCCCCCAGCCGGAGAACCTCGACTTCGACCGCGACGCGCGGCATCACCTGGCCTTCGGCCACGGCATCCACCGGTGCATTGCCCAGAACCTGGCCCGGGTCGAACTCGAGATCGTGTTCAACACTATGTTCGCCCGGGTTCCCGGCCTCCGGCTCGCCGCCCCCCGTCGAGGAACTGTCCTTCAAGGATGGCGCGCTCCTCTACGGTATCCACACATTGCCCGTCACCTGGTGAGAGTGAGAAAATGCGGCCACCGTCCGGACATTTCGCAATGCCTATGAGCGTGTGGTCGCCGCGCCGACTCAGTCGCCGCTGCCGCTCGCGCGTCGAGGCAGGCGAATACGCAGATACCTCCTGGACGGCCGCCGCCCAGGGGAGGCGCGCGTGACGACGGGCCCACGCCGTGTCGCGGGCACGGCCGTGACCGCTGGAGAGCCTGCCGTCCGCTTGCTGGCTCCGCTGCGGGAACGACGCTTCGCGCTGTACCTCATCGGCCAGATGCTCTCCCAGGTTGGCGACGGCATCTATCTCGTCACACTGCCATTCGTCATGCTCAACCAGGGGGGCGGCCCCGTGAACCTCGGCGTGGTGCTGGCCTGCTACGGAGCGGCCAGGCTGGCCTTCTTCCCGGTCGGCGGAGCGCTTGTCGACCGCCTGGGCGCCCGGCCGGTGATGCTTGCCGCGGACGCGCTCCGTGCACTCGTCGTGCTCGGTTTCGTCGTGCTCGCCGCCTATGGTCGCATCCCCCTTTGGGCCATGATCGCGGTCGCGGTCCCGTTCGGCATCCTCGGCGGGATTTTCATGCCGGCCTCGTTCGCCGTATTGCCGCAAATCGTACGTCCCGAGTCGCTCGCTCCGGGCAACTCCCTGATCCAGATCATGCAGAGCACGTCGAGGATCGTCGGGCCCGGGCTAGGTGGAACGCTCGTCGGGTCGCTCAAGAGCGGTGTGGGGCTGCTGATCGACGCGTTCAC
This sequence comes from Kutzneria sp. CA-103260, assembly GCF_018263855.1. Lineage (GTDB taxonomy): Bacteria > Actinomycetota > Actinomycetes > Mycobacteriales > Pseudonocardiaceae > Kutzneria. The sequence goes on from NZ_CP073318.1 coordinate 2,520,839, forward strand.
CTTCCTGGTGTCCAGCCTGACCCTGATGGCGATCCGCCCGTCCAGGCCGGCGGTCGAGACAGCCGATGAAACGGCGGCGCAGCACGCCGACGGCGGCGTCCAGGACAGCGACCAACTGCGGACTTGGCGATCGGTGCTGCGGTATGCCGTCAGCTCTCCCCTGGTAAGGATGAACCTGCTGACCACGCTCGTGTTCAACCTCGCCGCTGTCGGCTTGATCGAGGTCGCGCTGCCGAGCTTCGCCCAGGGTCCGCTGGGCCGTGGAGCCCTCGGATTCGGGGTCATGATGACCGGCCTCGGCGCCGGCTCGGTCATCGGAGCACTGCTGGGCCCAACACTTCTTCGCCTGCGCCGTCGCGGGCTGATCGCGCTCTTCCTGGGCATCGCCGAGGGACTCGCAATGATGGGTATCCCGGTGGGCTCCTCGCTGGTGGTGGCAACCGCGGCGCTGTTCACCGCTGCGTCCTTGCAAGCCATCGTGAACGTCTTCTACATGACGATGCTCCAGCAGTCAGTGCCTGCCCGAGCGCTGGGTAGAGTCATGAGCCTGCTGGTCACCTGTGCCGGTCTCGCCTACCCTGCCTCCGCGTTACTCACCGGGTCCGTCCTGGGCACGGCCGACCCGGAGGTCGTCATCATCGTCGCCGGACTGGGCGTGTCGGCGGCCTTCTCGGTCGGATTCTTCAGCAGGCCGTACCGGAACCTCTAATCCGAAATCGCGCCCGGCACGGGCCTGGCGGTCGACACCGAGAGGGTCTCTTACGTGGTGGCCTTGGTCAGCCTCTTGAAGCAGGTCAAGGCCATCGCCAACACCAGGAACGCGCAATACGGCGTGGGCTTGCGCTCGTACCGCACTGCGATTCGGCGGTAGCCGTACAGCCACGCGATCGTGCGCTCGACAACCCACTGGTGCCGACCCAAGCCCTCGCCGGACTCGACGTCCTTGCGGGCGATCCGCACTGTTACGGCGCTTGATCGGTTTGAAGGAGGGTCGGAAGGGTGCCGATGCGCGGTCTGTGGCCGAGAAACGATTGGCGGATGCGGAGACGCGACTGCGAAGGTTCCAGGCGGCGATCGAGGCAGGTGTGGACCCAACGGCGCTGGTCGAGACTATCAACGAGGCGCAAGACCAGCGCGCGGCTGCAAGGGCGCAGATGGAGGGGTTGCCTGAGTCGGCTCTACCGGGCTTTGCATTTTCAGTTGAACTATCACCCCGTGGAGCGGGCCGTTGATGCCACGATCTCCGTGCGTGTAGTTGATGAGTGTGTCCGAGGGCGACCTTGCACGCTAACTACACGGCTGGTACTGGCCGGCCGGCACCGGCAAGCTCACCGGCGGTATCGTTCAGTTCGCCGAGGTCGTCGCGGTCGAACCCGATGACGCGATGCGCGCCGAGTTCCGGCGCGTCCACCCCGCGGTGACAGCGTTGGCCGGCACCGCCGAGGCCGTCCCGCTGCCGGACGGCTCCGTTGACGCAGTGTTGGTGGGACAGGCGATGCACTGGTTCGACATGGACAAGGCGTTCCCCGAGCTCGAACGCGTGCTGCGCGCCGGCGGTGTGCTCGCCGGGCTGTGGAACGCCGACGACGACCGGGTGGACTGGGTGCGTGGGCTCTGGGCCGTGAGCGGGAACCCGAGCCTGCGTCACGGCAGCCATGGCGAGCACATCGAACGCCCCCGCCATCCGGCCTTCAGTCCGTTCGAGGACCGGGAGTTCGCGCACTCGCAGCGGCGTACTGCCGAGTCGATGACCGCGACCGTGTCGACCCAGTCGCAGATGCTCATGCTGGAGGACGCCGCCCGCGCCGAGCTGCTCGATCGTGTGCTGGCGTTCCTGCGGGCCACCCCCGAGACCTCCGGCGCGGAGTTCGATCTGCCGATCCGCACACTGGTCGGCCGGTCGGTCCGGATGGGGTGACCGGAGCTGGTCAGCGGCTGGACGGAACATAGATCTCCAGCGCGGCGGCGGTTTCGGCGTCCGACGGCGTGTAGGTCGTGACCCGGACGTCGGACTGCTGGCCGAACCACAGGTGGGTGAAGTCGAAGTGCAGCGTGCCGCCGACCGGGTGGGCGAAGCACTTGTGCTGGTTGCGCATGGGCCGCACGTTGTGCTGTTCCCACAACCTGTCGAAAGTGGACGACTCGCGGCGCAGCATCTCGACCAGCTCCGCCCAACCGGGTTCAGCCATGCGCGCGCTCATCTGGGTGCGGAATTCCGCGACGGCGACCGGCAGACGCTCGGCCCAGCCTCGCATCCGTTGCTGCCACACAGGGTTGGTCACGACCTGGTAGAGCGAGTTTCGCTCGTCCGGCGGAATGGCGGCTATGTCCATCAGCCAGTCGTAGCCGCGGTTGTACGCCAGGATGTCGTTGCGTCCGTTGTGCACCACGACCGGGAACGGCTCCAGCTTGTCCAGGATCCGCCACACCGTGGTGAGGACGGCGGGTTCGGCTCCGGGCGGCCGGCGGTCGCTTGGACGAGCCAGCGAGAACATGTGATCGCGCTCGTACTGCGTGAGCCGCAGCGTGGTGGCCAGCGCCCCCAACACCTGTTCGGACGGCGTGATGTCGCGGCCCTGCTCCAGCCAGGTGTACCAGGTGATACCGATTCCTGCGAGCTGCGCGACCTCCTCTCTGCGCAGGCCGGGCGTCCGTCGCACCCCCATCCGTGCCAGGCCGACCTGTTCCGGCGTGATCCGGTCCCTCCTGCTTCGCAGGAACGCGGCGAGCTCCTTGCGCCGCACCACGTTCGAGCGCGAATCCCTCGACCGAGCCATACCCGCCATGCTGGCACGGTGATACCGAAACATCCAGGTATCGAACACTACCCGTATCAGCTGAGCACTGGTTCGTGTTGCTGGACAACGAAAGGGTGGCACGGTGAACGCGTCCAACACCCATGCCGTCACACAGTCGGGTGCGCCGGTGCGCACTCTCGAGCTGTCCGGCGCCGGTCTGCTCGCCTGCCTGGTCGGAGCGGCGCTACCGCCGATCGACCTGTTCGTGGTCAACGTCGCCCTGCCCAACGTCCAGGCCGGGCTGGCGGCGTCGCCCGCGGAGTTGCAGTGGGTCGTCGCGGCCTATGGCATCGGCTTCGCGCTGCTGCTGGTCGTCGGTGGCCGGTTGGGTGACACGTTCGGCCGGCGTCGGCTGTTCGTACTGGGTCTGGCCGGCTTCACCGCCACATCGCTGATCTGCGGGCTCGCGCCGACCGCGGTGGTGCTGGTCCTCGCCCGTGCCGCTCAGGGAGCCTCAGCCGCGATGCTCGCGCCCCAGGTGCTCTCGGTCATCCAGGCGACCACCACCGGCGACCGGCGGGCGCGTGCCCTCGGGTACTACGGCGCGACCGGCGGAATCTCCATGGTCGTCGGCCAGATCGCGGGCGGCCTGCTGGTGGCCGCCGACATCGCGGGAACCGGCTGGCGGCCGGTCTTCCTGGTGAACGTCCCGATAGGTGTGGTCGCGATCGTACTGGCGCTGCGCTTTCTCCCGGAGACGAAGGCCGCGCATCCGCTCGGCGTCGACGCGGTCGGCACCTGCCTGCTCGGTGTTTCGCTGCTGGCCCTGCTCGTGCCGCTCATGCAGGGCACCACAGTGGGCTGGCCGCTGTGGTGCTGGGTGCTACTGGTGCTCGCCCCGGTCCTGTTCGCCGCTTTCGTCGCGGTCGAGGCCCGGGCGGAGCGCCGTGGCAGGGTCCCGCTCCTGCCGCCGTCCGTGATGACCTTGTCGTCGATGCGCCTCGGGTTGCTGATCGCCGCACCGTTCTTCCTCGCCTTCGGCGGATTTCTGTTCGTCTACACCCTCGTGCTGCAGGACGACCTGCGTCTGGGGCCGATGAGTGCCGGGCTCGCGCTGACCCCGTTGGGCCTGGCCATGCTCGTCCTGGCGCTGGCGGCGAGCAGGCTCGTAGGCCGGCTCGGCAACCGCGTCGTGACGATTGGCGGCCTGTTCCTGCTGTTCGGCCCCCTGGTGCTCGTCGCCGTCGCCGTCCCCGCCTGGCCGCACGTCACCCTGGCCGGCCTGCTCCCCGGCACCGCATTGTTCGGCGTCGGCATCGGCCTGGTGTCGCCGACGCTGTTTCGGGTGATTCTCTCCCGCGTGCCCACCCAAACCGCAGGCGTGGGCAGCGGGGCGCTGGCCACCACCCAACAGTTGTCCACTGCCCTCGGCGTGGCCACGCTGGGCAGCTTGTTCACCGTGCTCCGCCCAGTGGACCCGGAAATCGCGCTTGTTGTTGTGCTGGTGACCATCGCCGGCATCGCGGCCGCCATCGCGATCCTGTCCCGTGGCCTGCCCGACCCGCGCGAGTGACATTCCGACCTCAGTCGGATGGCGCATCTGCTGGTCGTGCCGGGTTTACCCAATTAGCAGGCGAAAGCTGGCTCGGTCTACGACGCCGGTCCTGACATGCGAAGGCGCGCGTTCCGACGAGCGGAGCGGAAGTCAGGCAAACCATGTGCCATTATTGGAAATGATTTTCAGCGAGGTGGGGGTCGGATGCTATTCGAAGTGCCTTCGGGACTGGCGGTTGCAGGCTGCGGTGGATGCGGACGGTTCCACGTGCCACGGCGTGGACGTACGACTCTGCGCCGGCGAGCAGGCGGAGATGGTCGTGGCGGCGATGGACAGACCTGGCTGGGCGAGGACGGTGTGGAAGCGCGGGCGGAGCTGCGGGGCGACGGCCGTGAGGGTGTGGAGATCGTTGAGTTCGCCGATCATGAAAGGCGATACGCCGGTGCGGTTGAAGTAACGCTGCGCGCGATTGTCGAGATGGCGCAGGAGAGGCATTGCCCCGTGTTGGCACCACTTGGTGCCGCGGTGGCCAGGCCGCGGAGCTCGTCGAAACTCTGCGGATCAAGCGTCGATCGATGCTTGGCGGCTTGATCAACGCTCGTGGGCGAGACGTGGAGCTGGAATCAGGTTGACCGGACTCGCGCGGACGCCGACGGGTGCGCATGCTGGTATAGCGGCTGCGGGACCGGACTCAGCGCCGCATCAGGACAGAAAACCCCAGCTGCGTGAGGTGATGGTGGACGGCCCGGCCGAGGCGGTGGCTGGTGACCAGGCCGGCGTTGCGCAGCGCGGTGGTGTGCTCGGAGGCGGAGGAGACGCTGATGCCGACGTGGCCGGCGACTTCGCCGGTGGTGCTCGGCTGGGCGAGGGCGCGGAGCACGGCGGCCCGGGTCGCGCCGACCAGTGCGGCCAGCGCATCACCCTTTCCCGGGAACAATCCGGTGGTCCGGTCGTTGGGGCGGGCGGGGTAGACGAGCACGAACCGCGACTGGTCCAGCGGGTCCCAGGTGATGCGTGGATGGCCCGTCCAGAACGCGGAAGGCATCAGGACCAGACCGTGACCGTGCAGATGGACGTCGCGATCCCACGGGTAGCGCGCGGTCAGCGTCGAGCCGGTCAGGCAGAGGTCGGGACTGAGCGCGTTGATCATGGCGGCAAGCCCGTGGGTGCCGAGCGTGTTCATACGGTGGCCGATGTCGTCGTGGAACCGGGCGGTCACCGAAGACCACTGCGGAGCCAGACAAGTGGCGTGGAAGGCGCGAAGCGCGTCGTCGAGGACGTCAAGGACAGCGGCGTCGCCGTCGGCGTAGCGACGAAGCCAGGCGGGGATCGGGACGGTGGCGGTCTGCTCGATGCGAGCCAGGTTCTCGGCGTGCACCGACGTGGCGGTGTCGCGGACGACTTGGAATGCCTGTTCCGCGTCGTCGGTCAGGACGTCGAGGTACAGCGCATGGTGTTGGTGCGCCACCAGTTGCACGAGCGGCCGAGCGCTGGACGAGATGGCCGAGCGTGCCCGCGGCCGCCAGTCGTGGGGACCGCGGCCGCGCGGGTGCGGACGGTTCCGGAGTTCGAGCAGCATCATCACCGTTTCGAGGATCGGCGCCGGCGCGGTGGCGAAGCGGACGCGCGCGAGGTCCTCGGCTCGCAGATGCACTCGCAGCATGGCTGGCCCCCAAGCCGGACGATGCAACTGGACCGTCGTAGCCGGGGATCGTGGCGTTACCCCCTCGCCGGCGGCCGGTTGTGTCAAGACAGTTCGGTCGAGTCCGAAACGTTCGCACCGCGTGCGCCCGCCGGAGATGATGAACCTGGTCGTGAGGTCTGAATGGGGTGGATCCACCGGCTGTTCTCTCGCACCGCTGCCGTTTTGCGTGCTGTGTCGGCAGTGTCCGCAAGAGCGGCGCCGGATTGACCCGAGTGGACCGTATCTGGTCGCTGATCAGCTGCTCCTGCTGATGGCCGGCGTCAGTTCGGTGTGCCGGCGCAGGGGGGAAGGACCCAGGTAGGCGCAACGAGGGGGAGCGTTGGGCGTTGCCGATCGTCTGGAATTTCGGTTGCTGGGGCCGGTGGAGGTCTGGCGCGGACCGGAGCGGCTGGCAGTTTCCAGCCGGCACCAACGTTCCGTGCTGGCCGCACTGGCCCTGTGTCCGGGGCGCGTGGTGTCCGTCAGCGCGCTGGTCGACGCGGTGTGGGAAGAGGAACCGCCGCCGTCCGCGCGCCGTCAGGTGATCAAGCTCGTGTCCCGGCTCCGCGGCACGCTCGGCGACGCGATCACCACCAGGGCAGGTGACTACATCCTGAATGCCGAGCCGGACCAGGTGGACGTCGGTGTTTTCGACGTGTCGGTGGCCGGCGCCCGGCAACTGTCGGCCACGGACCCGTCGGGTGCGGCCGGAGCGGTGCGGCAGGCCCTTCGGCTGTGGCGGGGCCCGGCGCTGAGCGGAGTCACGCCGGGACTCGCGGCGCAGGCGACGCGGTTGGAGGAGAGCCGCCTCACCGCGCTGGAGGACGGCGTCGACTGGGAACTGGCCACCGGCGGCCATGCGGCCTTGGTGGCCGAGTTGACCGTGCTGGTCACCGAGCATCCGTTGCGGGAACGACTGGTCGGCCAGCTCATGCTGGCCCTGCACCGGTCGGGGCGCACCACCGAGGCACTGGAGGTCTACCGCCGCACCCACGAGCGGCTGGCCGACGATTTCGCGCTGGCGCCCGGTGCGGAGCTGCAACAGCTGCACATGGCGATCCTGCGCGACGATGCCACCCCCACCACGCCGATCTCGCCCCCGGCCACCCGGCTGAGCGTGGCGATACCCCGACAGCTGCCCTGCGCGGTGGCGGGTTTCGCCGGCCGGGCGTCCCAGCTCAAGGAGCTCACCGGCTTGCTGGACCGCACTGGCACGGTGGTGATCTCGACGATCAACGGCACGGCGGGCGTCGGCAAGACAGCACTCGCTGTGCACTGGTCGCATCAGGTCGCGGACCGGTTTCCCGACGGGCAGCTCTACGTGAACCTGCGGGGTTTCGACCCCGGCGGCCAGCCAGTCCCGCCGGCCGAGGCGATCCGGGGGTTCCTCGACGCGCTCGGCGTGCCGGCGCAGCGGATACCGGCCGGTCTGGCCGAGCAGGCGGCGCTGTACCGGTCCCAGCTGGCCGACCGGCGGATACTGGTGGTGTTGGACAACGCCCGCGACACCGGCCAGGTCCGGCCGCTGCTGCCGGGCTCGGCCCAGTGCCTGACCGTGGTCACGAGCCGTGATCACCTCGGCGGGCTGATCGTCAGCGAGGGCGCACGCCCCGTACCGCTGGACCTGATGACCACCGCCGAAGCCTACGACCTGCTGGCGAGTCGGCTGGGCCCGGAACGGCTGGCCGCCGAACCGCAGGCCGTCGACGACCTGATCGAGTTGTCGGTGCATCTGCCGCTGGCGTTGAGCATTGTCGCCGCGCGCGCGACCCTCACTCCGGCCTTGTCGTTGAGCGAGTTGGCCGCGCAGCTGCGTGATGTCCGCGATCGTCTGCACGCCTTGGACATCGGTGACACCAGCGTCGACCTCGGCGCGGTGTTCTCCTGGTCCTACCGGACCTTGAGCGCCGCGGGGGCACGGATGTTCCGATTACTGAGCCTGCACCCAGGCCCGGTCATCTCGGTGTCCGCCGCGGCCAGCCTGGTCGGAACCGACCGTGACCAGGCCCGCGTGGCGCTGGCCGAGCTGACCAGGGCGCAGTTGCTCACCGAGCCCAGTACCGGCCGATTCGCGTACCACGATCTGCTGCGGGCCTACTCGGCCGGCAAGGCACACCAGGACGAGACCGAGCAGGCGCGCCAGGCCGCCCTGCACCGCATGCTCGACCACTACCTGCACACCGCGCACACCGCCGCGCTGCTGCTCAACCCGCCCAACGACCGGCTGTCCCTGGGCGAACCCCAGCCGGGCGCCGTCGTTGACGAGCTCGCCGACGACGAACAGGCCTGGCGGTGGTTCACCGTCGAGCGCCCGGTGTTCGCGGCGGCTATCGACCGTGCCGCTGGGGCCGGTTTCGACACCCATGCCTGGCGAATCGCCTGGAGCGTGGCCAATTTCTGCATCCGCGCCGGGCACTGGACGCAGATGGTCACCACCCAGCTCGTCGCCATCGCCGCCGCCGAACGCGAGGATGACCCCCGTGGGCAGGCAAGATCCCTGTGCGAGCTGGGCCGGGCCTACATCCGGCTCAGCCGCTACCCCGACGCGCAGGCCGCCCTGTGCCGCGCGCTGGAACTGGATGAGCAGCTGGGCGACCTGATCGGCCAGGCCCGCAGTTACAACAACCTCGGCATCGTGTCCTACGCGCAGGGCGACCATCCGACGGCACTCAAGCACGGCCAGGCCGCCTACGCCCTGTTCCGCGCCGCCGGGTATCGGCCCGGCGAGGCCGACGCGCTCAACGCGATCGGCTGGATGCAGACCCAACTGGGCCAGCACACCGAAGCCCTGCGCTACTGCACCCGGGCGCTCGACCTGCACCGGGCCGTCGGCAGCCGGCACGGCGAGGCCGACACGTGGGACAGCCTCGGCTGCGCCCACCACAACCTCGGCGAGCACCAGCGGGCCATCGTCTGCTACCACAACGCCCTTGACCTGTATGAGAAGTTGGGCAGCCGCCATCCCCAGGCCGACACCCTCATCCGCCTCGGCGACACCCACCAGGCCGCCGGCGACGTCCAGGCCGCGCGCCACTGCTGGCGGCAGGCCCTGCCAATCCTCGACGACTTGCACCACCCCGACGCCGACGTCCTGCGCGTCCGGCTGTCCGAGCACCCACCGACCCCATAACCCCCCCACGTGACCGGGCCGAGGGAACCCGTCGGGTACCGACCGGGTACCGCGCGCGGACAGGCTGACAGTCGTCGGCCAACACCAAAGCCGAACCAACGGGGGAACAGTCATGCTGGAACTCGGAAATGCCCGGCGTACCGTCGCGTTGGCCGCCTCTGCCATCGCCCTGGCGGGTGGCGCGACCGTCGGTCTCGGCGTCGCCGCGGCGTACGCGGACGGCGATTGCGGGGCGTCCTGGAACAACGTCGGCTCGCCCGCCAACATGTACCTCACCGATGGCATCACCTACGTCGGCCAGGTCGAGCAGCAGTACCAGAACTGCGGGGGCGGAGTCGTCAACGCACGATCGCACTTCCAGTGGGCCGGCTCCTTCCAGAATTCCCACCCGGGGGACGAAGTCGACGTCTGGGAGTACTCGCCCTACTCCAACGACACCGGTTCGCAGTGGTACTACACGTACAGCAAGGACGCTTACTCGTATCCGGTCGAGATCCACCAGGCGAACCCCGACAACTGGCAGGCGAGGGCCGCTCTCAACGGCTGTGGCGACTACGCCCAGGGCACCTACTGGGCCTACCGCACCGGCACTCCGCTGGGCGGCGAGCAGACAGGCTACTGCCCGGACGTGTAAGCCCGGCTCCTTCCAGGGGGCATTACGACAACAGGCGCGCGACCGTTGATCGCGAGCAGGCGGCCAATCATCCAGGGGGCAGAGCCAAAAAATGAAGCAGTACAGCAGGGTGACCAACGGCTACACGGTCGTCGACGACGTCACCACACGGCCGATGGTGCGCGGCCACAACTTCCCCGCGTACTCCTTCGCGGCGAACTTCAAGTACCTGTACCTGATTTTCGCCACCGACACCCCGCGGTATGACTACGCCACCGGCTACCTGTCGACCGAGGGCAAGATCCTGCGCGGTCTCAAGCCCGCCCGCTGAGGGAATGCGCTGGTAGTCGCGTCCGCCAGGATCGCCTCGGCCTGGGACCGAAGGAAGGCTGCACAGTGGGAACGACGGCGGCGATGGTGTGTGACGGTTCGGCTCAGTAAGCGCCTTCATGTTCGCAGGAATCGTCGATGCCGTGGGTGTCCCATGGTGGGAACGGGTCGTTCATCGCGTGCGTGGACTCATCGATCTGGAGCAGGCAGGTGGTGAGCCGGTCTGCCAAGGCGTCCTTGCGCAGGGCGGTGCCGATGAACACTAACTACAGCCGGCCCGGGTGGAAGGGACGGTCGGATCGAAAGACGATGCTGGAGATTCCGTACTCCTCGGTCTCGGGGATGTGGTCGCCGTTGAGTTCGGCTACCCAGCCTGGTGCTTGCTGGGCCCGTTCCACGTCGAAGCGGCCGGTGTCGAGGACTTCCGCCGGGTCCACCTGTCCGTGCCGGGCCGACACGACGCGGGCCGACGGGCTGAGCCGAGTGAGGGCGGCTCGCAGCTGGCCGGCCTCCGAGTCCGTGACGAGGTCGAGCTTGTTCAACACGATCACGTCGGCGAATTCGACCTGGTCCATCAGCAGGTCGCTGACGGTGCGTTCGTCGGCCTCGTACTGGTCGAGGCCGCGCTCGGTCAGTTCGTCGCCGCGCGCCAGTTCGACGAGGAAGTTCGCGGCGTCCACGACGGTGACCATGGTGTCCAGGGCCGCGACATCGCCGAGGGTGGCGCCGTCGTCGCGGGCGAAGGAGAAGGTGGCGGCCACCGGCATCGGCTCGGAGATGCCGCTGGACTCGATGAGCAGGTAGTCGAACCGGCCCGCTCGGGCCAGCCGGTCCACCTCCTCCAGTAGATCGTCCCGCAACGTGCAGCAGATGCAGCCGTTGGTCATCTCCACCAGCCGCTCCTCCGTGCGGGAAAGCGCGGACCCGCCGTCGCGCACCAGGGTCGCGTCGATGTTGACTTCGCTCATGTCGTTGACGATCACCGCGACGCGCAGTCCCGCTCGATTGTGCAGGACGTGGTTGAGCAGCGTGGTCTTGCCCGCGCCCAGGAATCCGGAGAGCACGGTGACGGGCAGGCGGCGAGGTGGAGTGACAGGGGCAGACACGGTGAATGTTCCTGTTCGTACGGTGGCGGCTGGGGGCGGGGGAAGCGGGCCGTCAGTGCAGGGGTGGCGGGAGAAGGCCGCGTTCGCCGGCGAGGGCATCGTGCGCTCGGGAACGACCATGGATGACACCTCCTGGGGACTGCGCGAAGCCGTGACGCTATATGAAAATGAATATCACATGCAAATGGTCTGCGGGTCAGGGGGTGAAGATCGGCTTGCCCGGTAGTGCACCGGGTCAGTCGTCGTCGGTCGCCAAGGGTTGACTGGCGCAGAACAGGGCGCAGCGGTCGACCGGAGACCTGCAAATTCGGAGGACCGCGGACGTCGACCTTCCTAAACTGGTGTGATGAGGGCCGTCGTGTGGGGCGTGATTTGCCTGGCGTGCGCGGTCAGCGGACACCTCGCTGTGGGGCTGCTGGGCGCGTTGTTGCTCGCTGCCTGCTTTTCGTGGAAACGGCCGGAAAGCCAGGTGGCCGACGCAGGTCAAGCGGAGCGGTATCAGGCGGCTTCGCGGCCGAGCAGGGTGGCGCGGCGGTAGAACTCGGTCGGGCCGAGTCTTCGCCGGCGGCGGCAGCACTAGTTCCATCAGGTCGCCGGGCGCCCACGGCATGTTCGTCAGGCGCTGGTGTGCTGGGACGTAAATCGGTGGAAGGGGGCTGTCGACGGCCTTCGGAGGTGGTCCGGTGCTAGGCGGTGTGATGGTCAATGCGGCACGTGCGGTGGCGATCGGCGTGGTCGGTGCGATCGCCTACGACGGCATGAAGCGGATATCCCGATCCGGCGCGCTGCGAGGCGCGACGGTCACGGCCGCCGTGTGGGGCTTGCGCGGCGTGCGGGCTGCCGAAATAGGCGCCGAGCGGATGCGGCTGGCCGTCGGGGACGTCGTCGCTGAGGCGCGTGCCCGGATCGGCGAACAGGCGCCGGCGCCCGGCGCGGCGAGTGGGCACGAGCACCGATGACGGCCTCGGCGCGTCTGCGGCTCGTCGCGGACGCCGCCGGCCGGGCTCGGTTCGTCAGCTCCCGGCTCCGCGGGTCGGCAGTGCTGGCGGTCGCCGTCGAGGACGCCCTCGACCGTGTGCCGGCCGTGCGTCAGGTGTACGCCTATCCACGCACCGGCAGCATCGTTGTCTGGTACGACGCCACCCGCTGCCGGCACGACGACCTCGCCGCCGCGATCCGCCGCGGGCTCGAGACCGATTCCGCCGCGACCCCCGCCCGCCCGCCCCGGTCGACGGAGGCGCGCACTGCCGACTTGGTCAGGATGGTGGTCGGTGGCGTCGCGCTGGCCGGGCTTGGCATCCGCCGCTACGGGCTGCGCCGACCGCCCGTGCTCGGCTCCACCGGCCGCATGGTGGCCACCGGCGTGGCGGTCTTCACCGGCGGTCCCTTCCTGCGCGGTGCGTTGAGGTCGCTGACCGGCGGTCGTGGTGTGGGTACCGATGCGCTGGTCACCGCCGCCACCGTGGCGAGCCTGGTGCTGCGGGAGAACGTCGTCGCGTTGACGGTGCTGTGGCTGCTCAACATCGGCGAATACCTCCAGGACCTCACTTTGCGCCGTAGCCGCCGCGCGTTGTCCGAATTGCTCGTCGGCGCGCAGGCCCGTACCTGGCGGCGGTTGGCCGACGGCACCGAGGTCGAGGTCGACATCGCCGATGTCAGCATCGGCGACGAGATCGTTGTCCACGAGCAGGTGGTGCTGCCGGTGGACGGTGTGGTCGTCGCCGGCGACGGCATCGCTGACCAGTCCGCGGTCACCGGTGAGCAGTTGCCGGTCGCCGTCGGCGTCGGCAAGCGAATGCCTGCGGGGTCGGTGCTGGTGCAGGGGCGAATCGTCGTTCGGGCCAGCGCGGTGGGGCCCGACACTGCCATTGGTCGGATCATCGCCCGGGTCGAACAGGCCCGAGTAGACCGGGCACCCATCCAGACTGTCGGGGAGAACTTCTCTCGCCGTTTCGTGCCGGTCTCCTTCGCGCTCTCAGCGTTGACCTTGGTGGTCACCAGGGATGTCCGGCGGGCGATGACGATGCTACTGGTCGCTTGCCCCTGCGCGGTCGGGCTGTCCACACCGACCGCGATCAGCGCCGCGATCGGCAACGGCGCCCGCCGCGGTGTCCTGATCAAGGGTGGAGCGCACCTGGAAGCGGCCGGCCGGGTGGATGCGATCGTGTTCGACAAGACCGGCACGCTCACGGCGGGACGGCCGGTGGTGACCAATGTCGTGTCCTTCGATGAGGAATGGGCGCCCGAGCGGGTGCTGGCCTACGCGGCCAGCTCGGAAATCCACTCGCGGCACCCGCTGGCCCAGGCGGTGATCCGATCGACGGAAGAACGGCGTATCCAGATCCCGCCGCATGAGGAGTGCGAGGTCCTGGTGGGCCAGGGCATGCGGGTGCACAGCGATGGTCGAGTCATCCTCATCGGCAGCGGCGACCTGCTTCGCGACCAGAACGTGCCGATCAGCCAGGTCGCCGACGGCTGGGTCCGCAGGCTGCGGCAGGTAGCCGAGACTCCGCTGCTGCTGGCCGTCGACAACACGCTGATCGGCCTGGTCTCGCTGCGCGACACAGTCCGCGGGGAATCTCGCGCGGTACTTGACGCGCTGCGCGGCGACGGCATCACCCGCGTGGTGCTGCTGACCGGCGACCACCCGACCACCGCCGCCGCGGTCGCCGCCGAACTGGGCATCGACGAGTTCCGGGCGCAGGTCATGCCCGAGGACAAGCAGGACATCGTGCGACAGCTGCGCGCCGAAGGCCACACGGTGGCGGTCGTCGGTGACGGGATCAACGACGCACCGGCTCTCGCGCTGGCCGACATCGGTATCGCCATGGGCGTGGCCGGCGCCGATATCGCCGTGGAGACCGCCGACGTGGCGTTGGCCGACGACGATCTGCGTGGGCTGGTGGACCTGCGTGACCTCAGCCGCCGGGGGATCGCCGTGATCCGGCAGAACTACGGCATGTCGATCGCGGTCAACATGGTTGGGCTGCTGATCTCGGCCGTCGGTGCGCTGTCTCCGGTGGCGGCGGCCGTCCTGCACAACGCGGCCTCGGTCGCCGTGGTCGGCAACAGTTCTCGGTTGATCCGCTACCGAATCGAGCGTCCGGTCCTCGATCACCGTAGGACGGGCCAGGTCGAGGAATCGACAGCCGCCGGTCCCAGCCACTGATCTGCACGGGTCCACCTGTGGGCTGGTGCCGAGGCGGCGTGGACAACACGTGAGTGGCACTGACGTCCGGGATTTCCCGCTGGCGAGCCGGTTTCCCGGCCAGGACGATCGTGCGGCCCTGCGGCGCTCGATCGACGCGGTGCCCCATGCCGAGGCCGCCGGGTTCGATTGGGCGTTGGCCGTGGCGGGCCGTCCGGCGTCCTTGCCGGTCGTGGCGTACGCCGCGACTTGGCTTGGCTGGTCGCGCGAACTCATACGGGTTCTGTGACCAGCTTGTAGCGCTCGATGACGGTGAGCATTGCCTGATGGACGGTCTTTGCGTCGGGGCCGCGCAGCCGGAAGATCCCGCCAGGGTTGTCGTAGCTGCCGTCGCCGCGGAAGATGCGTCCCGGCTCGGGCAGTGCCTCGTGGTAGATCTCCGGGACACTGTCGATCAGTGAGGTCCGCTGCACTAGCCGGCTCGGCCGGGCTGCTGGTTCGGGCATGAGCAGCCAGCCGCCGGAGGCGTCGGCGACGTCTCCGTGCGGATCGCTCAGAGGCCTCAACCCGGTGCTCGCGCGGAACGCCTCAGCGAACAGCTCGACGCCGAACAGATCGCGGTGGACGAACGCGACCTGCGCGCCGCCAGGGCGTAGGCCGACCTCAAGGAAGCACAGGCCCCCGTGTGCCTCTTCGATGACTTCGAGGTGGAATGCACCATCAGCCAGGCCGAGGGCGTTCAGGCACTGGTCCGCGAACGCGATCACCGATGTGCGGTGTTCGCCGCGGTCGAGAATGATCGATCCCAGCGGTAGGCCATTGGCGAAGTCGAGGCAGCTGTTGAGGTATGCGGACGCGGAAACGAAGTGGGTTCTCGTGTCGCGGCGGATGCCGTCAATGTGCAGGATACGGCCCGAGACGAACTCCTCGCACTCGTACTCGGCGGGTTCGATCGCGGCGAGTGCGCCCTGTAGTTCGCTGAGCGTGTCGATGCGGCGTACTCCGAGGGAGGCGACCCCTCGACGGGGTTTGAGGACCAGCGGCAGGCCGACGGCCGCGATGACTTTGGCGGCGTCCGTTGTCTGGTCCAGTGCCAAGTAACGGGGGATACGCAGCCCGGCTGCTGCGACCGCATCCTTCATCAGCGGCTTGTCCTTGAACTTCATGACCAGGTTAGTGGATTGCCCGCCAGCCACGCCGAAGGCGTCTCGCAGCCTCGCTGCGGTTAGGATGTCGTAATCCGACAAGGCCACGATATCCTTGGGCGTTCCGTGACTACGCACGATCCGTTCGACAGCGGCTGTTGCTTGGTCATACGCGAGGTCTTCTGTGGTCTCGGTCGCAACCCCGCAGGCGGCGTCGAGCGCGCGGGCGGAGCGGGCGGTGGTCACATACGCAAGCCGGCCGGTCTGCTCGGGCAGGTAGCGGTCGTAGCGTGCGAACTCATGGGTGAATCGGTTGAGCACCACGTACAGGTCGCGGTCCATCTGGCTGTCCTCTCGATCGGGTCGGGGCGACGCGGAGGCGTCTGCTCGTCCGCCTCACCCGAAGGCGATCACTCGG
Source organism: Kutzneria sp. CA-103260 (assembly GCF_018263855.1). Taxonomy (GTDB): domain Bacteria; phylum Actinomycetota; class Actinomycetes; order Mycobacteriales; family Pseudonocardiaceae; genus Kutzneria. The sequence goes on from NZ_CP073318.1 coordinate 2,536,706, forward strand.
CCGGTGTAGCTGGCGGCGAATCTGGCCGCTGGAACACGGGTGTTCGTCTCGCCCCAAGTTGAGGGGTCACGGAAGCAGATCCACGGATCGGGTTCGTCATCAAGCGCCGAGACCACCACAAGGTGCCCGCCGCGCCGTCCGTCCTGCGGGAACTGCAGGGTCACCGAAGCGATCAGCGGTGCTCTGGTGTCGTGCAGCAGCTGGGAAACGTGCGTGAGGTCGGGTGCGGCCATAGCGGTGGCAGACACACCGCGCGCGACGGCCATGGTTGCCAGTCCGGCGTGCAGCAAGCCGCGTTCTGTGTAGAACCCGGCCGCCACGGCCTCGCGCAACAACGTGAACAGCGGGATGTCGGTCTTGCCGTGGAAGGCGAGTACTGACCTGAGGCAGGCAAGCCCGCAGGCGCGGGTGCTCCAATGGGCGTCGTTGCCATCTTCGAGCAGGAAACCGGCTGGCCAGCTTTCCGGATCAATGCGTTGTGAGTAGCGCGGAGTCCGTGCGCACACGAAGTGCGGGCAGTCAGCCGTCGTGGCCACGGTCGATGGCGTCATGTAGTTCAGTCGCTTCCCAGGCGCGTACTTGCTGGTAATCGTCTTCGAGTTGGTCGGGGTCCTCATGGCACAGGTACAGGCCGCCAGGCTTGGTCAACAGGTCGACCGTGCGCTGTACCCGCGTGCCGGCCGTCAGGTTCGCGCGCAAGCCGTGGAACGAGGCGAGTGCCTTGATCGGCGCGAGGTCCACATCGCTGGTCAGGGTGCCCGCGGCCGGTGAGATGAGACTGATCCCCATGGCGTGGCGGCGGATGAGGCGCAGCGTGCCCCGCTCCAGGAGCAGGTGAGGTGAGAGCAGCGCATCCACCGTTTCCCCGACCTGACTGGTGGCCACCGCACGCAGGGTCAGGGCAGGGTCCATCCCGCCGGGCAGCCGTGTGGCCGTCTCCAGAAGGAGCGGACCACGTTCGGTGACCACGACCTCGGTGTGCGCGGCGCCCCACCGCACGCCCAGGGCGTCGAGAGTCCGGCACACATAACCCCGGATCGACTCGGCTTCTTTGCCAAGCGGGCTGATCAGGCGCTGGCGGTCGTAGACGAGTTGCCCGTCCACTGTCTTCTTTTCCGAGGTCCAGATCTCGATGAAGGCGTGGAAGCCGTCGGCCGACACGGTGTTGACCATGTACTCGGGTCCATGAAGGAATTCCTGGACGATCACGCCGTCGTTGGGCTCGCCGTAAATTGTGGCTGAGCGCAGGACTTTGTCGATCGCGCGGTGTTGGTGCTCGGCGTCCTTCGCGACGAACACCGAGTCGGTGCCCGCGCTGCGCGGGGGTTTGACCACGACGGTCTGCTCGCCTGCCTCGCCGTTGCTCCACGTCTCGTGGCCGCAGGCGTCGAGGTGACGCTGCCACGGAATCTCCACCGCAGCACTGTGCAACAACCGGTGCATCAGCCGCTTGTCGCGCCGGGCTTCGGCGAGTCCGGCGCGGTTTCCCGTGCGCGTGCCGAGTGCCTGGGCGAGCTGATCGGCGACCTGCGCACCGCTTTCTGTTCCGGCGACCACATGCCGCACCCCTGCGCGGCGTAGTTCGTCTGCGGTGGCGTCGATGTCGCCGGTGTGCTCAAGGCACAGGGCGTAGTCGTGCCGGTTGAGCGTCGCGGTCAGCGCTGGCCAGTCGCATTGCCGGTTGGCGACGTGCACAGGGTGCACACCGCGAGCGCGCAATGCCGGCCCGAACAACTGACCAGCGCCATATGCGTCGACGACGGCAACGGGTTCATCCCGGTAGACGGACATCAGCATTCGGTGCTCTCCTTTCTTTCTTGATCGTCGCCACCGCGTAGAGAAGCGAGGCTGCTGCGAGCGCCGATGCCGTGGCAGCCACTGCCGCCGACGGGGGCAGCAATGCGAGAAGTGCGCTGGCGGCCAGCAGCCCGGCTAGGGCGCTCAGCGACAAGGCTGTCGAACGGATCCCCACGAACAACACGGAGGTCGCGTCGTCGAGCGATGCGACGTAGCGGGCGTTGCATCCCATGAAGGCCGCCTCGAACGCGGCGAGGAACAGGAAGTACAGCGCATAGCTCGGTAGGGCGGCCGTGCATGCGACGGCTGCGATGGCCAGAAGCGCGGTAGCGCACAATCCTGCGGGCGACGCATACCGTATCGCCCAAGGCAGCACGGCCTTGCGCGACGAGATCCAACCTCCGGCGAAAACGCCGGCAGTGGCTACGGCGCTGACGATCCCTACGCCCGCTGTGCCCTGGTGCAACTGCTGGATTGGGTACACGGTGCGGATTGAGTTGTGCAGGCCCTGATACGCGGCGATCAGCGAGAGCTGTAGCAACGCGCCACGCTGGATCGACGTCATGCGCCGCAGTTGGCGCACGCCTGGTTGCTCAGCCGCCGTGCCGCGCTCGGTTCTTGCCGAGCCGCCCTGCGTGCCATGCCACCGCAGTCCCAGGCCGGCGAACCCGTGCCCCGCTGCACACAGCATTGCGAACATCACCGGATCGACGTACTGACCGGTGACCGCGAAAGCGGTGCCCGCGCTGGTGGAACCCACGAGCCGGAAGAACTCCATCCGGCTCACCTCGTGCTCGATCGCCCCCGGACCGTCGGCTCGCTCTCGCGCGACCAGGGTGTTGGCCGTGCGGCCGACCGAGTCCACATATCCCTTGATCAGCACGACGCAGACGAGCGGCATCCACAACTGGGCGGCGATGAACCCTGCCGCGGTCGCAACCAGCGCGGCACCGCACCATTCCGTGACAGGGGCGATACGCGACGCGGTCAACCGCCTGATGACGCGTGCGGTACCTGATGGGAAGACCGCGGCGCCGACCCACTGACCGCCGAACACCAGTGCGGACAGCACCGCCGAGTGAACGCTCGTCCACAGCCAGACGCTCGCGATCAATGAGAACGTCATTCCGGCGAGGCTGGACACACCGACGAACGTATTTCTGGGCGCAACGCGGTTCCAGACACGCCGGAGAGCGGGACGCGGCGAGTATGCCCCCTGGTTATGCCTCCCAGATGTGGTCGGAGTGTCTGCTTCGGACGGTTGTGCCTTGGTATTGAAGGCCATGGCGTCGACCTACGCCGATTCCGGCCTCGGGCGCCCGGGTGCGGCCCAGGGGACCGGGCGGTGGGCCCGCACGGCTTGCGCGAGCAGACGCAGGACGAGCGCATCGTAGGGGATTCCTGCACGCGCGCAGGCCGCCGGAAGGTTACTGTGCGGCTGAAGGCCGGGAATCGTGTTGATTTCCAAGGCATACACGGTCTCCGCGTCGTCAACGATGTAGTCGACGCGGATCGCGCCGCGGCAGTCCAGGAAGTCATAGGCCGCCTCGGCGCCGACGCTCATCGCTTTGACCACGCTCGGCGGCAGATCCTCGGGGAACTGGTACTGCACTGACGGCGCGCTCGCACCACCGAGTTTGCTTGCTTCGTCGTAGAACGCTGCCTCGGTGACGAATTCGAGCGGAGCCAGGGCGACCGAGCCGGCCGGGCCGCCGATCACGGCTACTGTCAACGCCCGGCCGGCGATGAACTCCTCCAGAAAATACCGGCGGAAGCCACGCCCAGTGAATTCCCTGATTGCCTCGGCGATCTGCGCGCTGTTATCCACCAGCCGGGTACCGACGCTACTGCCGCCGTCCACCGCCTTGAGCATTCCCGGCAATGGAAAGCCTGCCGGTATCTGGCCCGCCAGCAGACCCGAGTCTCGTGGTGTCGCCAGGCCCAGATGCCGAAAGATAGCCTTGCATACCAGCTTGTCCATCCCCACGCTCCCGGCGAGTACGCCGGATCCGGTGTATGGCACGTTGAGATATTCCAACAAACCCTGCAGTCGGCCGTCCTCGCCATACGGGCCGTGCACGTTCACGAACGCGGCGTCAAAGCCCCGCACCCGTTCCGCGAAGTCGGGCGCAGTCGGATCGAGATGTTCTGCGTCCAGACCATGATCCTGGAGAACCCGCATGATCGCGGTCAGGGACCATTCCGCGCGCGGGGCGCTGTGGATATATACCGCGTCCTCTTCCGACACTGCGCCATACACCACCGCGATCCGCAAACCGCGCAGTGTCTGGACATCAGACGGCAGGGAACCGGGTAGCTGGCGAACAAAATCCGTCATCATACTAATTCTTCCCCCCGTAACGCATGTTTATTTTTTTCTGTCGCACTCGATGGCTGTCACGCTCAATAACGCGTCAGCCTGCGTGCCATCGGCGATGTTAAACGCCGTCTCCGAGTCTTGGCATGGCATAGATCGCGAAATGCGGGCGTTTCAGGCTTGCCACTGGGTAGAACGCGCAGATTTATCGAGCTCAGCTGTAATTTCGACATCATAGGATCATGTGCCGAATGTGTGAAGTCGGAAACGCGGATTCGAACACCGGCGACGTAGGGCGATGCGCCTGACGTTCCTGTATCTTGTGGCCAGGCCGGCTTCGGATTCCAGTGTGCCGAAGGGCTTGGCATGCGCCATTAATGCCAGTAATCGCCTGGCGGGTGTTCTGCGATATGACCGCATACCTAAGGGTCCCTGCGTGAATCTGTCGGCATCCCCATGCCGGCAAGTAATTTAGCTGATGCTGATGGCGAAGTCCCCGCACAAGAAGCCGGAGAACGTCCGCCGGTACCTCAAGCCGTCGCCCGAGACGATCTCGGAGCTGACCAGCCTGCTCGCCCCCGGCGACGCGCGTCGCTGACCCTGCTGTCACCGGTGTGCCCTACCGTGGACAGTCCACGGCCAGACGAGGACCGCCGTTTGCCGCCGTGCTGGGCGCCCAGGGCCTGTCCGAGGGGTTCGAGCTTCTTAGCCGAAGGTGTCGTCCATAACGGACCAGCCTTGGTACCCGGCGTCTTGCCGGATGCCGCCGCAGGGGAGGCCCACGGTTCCGTATGCGGAGGAGACGTCGATACAGGTGTTGGCACCGTTCTCCTGGTTAATGGCGCTTTTGAGGACCTGCTCTGCGCCTCCACTCGCGGTGGTTCGGTTGACGAGCGCCCACTGCTGCCAGCCGCCGTTGAAGCTGTTCTGGTAGCAGGGGAAGGTGCGCAGCCCGGACCCAAGCGAGTAGTCCAGGCAGCGCTTGGTGGCTTGGTTCTCCAGCTGAGCCCAGCCGTTGGCGTAGTCGATGACAGTCCAGTTCTGCCACGCCTGGCCGTTGCAGGTGAAGGCGCGCAGGTTGTCGGTCCCGTTGGGGCCCGTGTTGGAGTCGTCCAGACAGGAGTCCGGCGCATCCGGGGACCAGGAGATGAAGTAATACGTGTGGGCGCTCTGCCAGTACTGAGCGGAGGTGGCGGCGCTGGCCGGGCTCGCTGCGAACGTGAACAAGGCGAGCGTCAGTGCGGCGGTGGCCGTGACGAACCTACTGAGCTTCTTCATTGCTTGAACCTTCCGGGCTTATTCAGCGCGAGTCATGTCGTCGACTTGCGAAGCGTTTGTCGCGCAGGTCTAGACAGGCGGCTTCGGCCAGCAATTGTGCCGGGTTCGGCAGACAGCAGGCCGGCGGACGCGGCGATGGCGATCGCCGACGGGGCAATGGCCGTGATCCTAATGCGTTTCCCTTTCTCTGGCTAGATGGTGACAACAGCCTGACCGGCCCTGGTACCTCCCTGGTACCAGGACGGTTCCCTCCGGTGAACGCCCCTATTCGGCACACGGGCATTCGGCCAATCACACCGCGCAGCCGTCGAACGTCAGGGGCAAGTCGGTGACTGCCCGCGCGATGTCTCGGTATTTGCGTCGGAAAGCCTGTCGACCTACACCCACGTCACCGGCCAGCACGCCACCTACGGCACCAAGGTCATTCGTCGCGACGAAACGCGAGGCCCACTTCGTTCTTGACGAGATCCTCGGCAACGCCACGGACACCCACGGCGTCACCCGGGCGCGGGCCCGGATGACCTCGGGTCGGGACTGCACGCCCAAAAAAGTCATCAGCCGGCGGTGTTCATCGTCATCCACATCCACCATGCCGCCGACCTCGGGCAGCCAGACCTGCACGCCCGCAGCACGCAGCAGCGGCACCAACTCGTCGAACTGGCGCCCGCAGAACGCCGAGCACCGCACCCGCGGGGTCCACCTGCTCGGCGTCACCGACCATTCGACTGGAGCCTGGGTAGCCCAACTGGCCCGCAACCTGGCCGCGGATCTTGACGGTGCCGGACGCCGCTTCATCCACCTGATCCGCGACCGCGACGCCAAGTTCACCGCGTTCGATGCGGTGTTCGCCGTGATCGGCGTCGACGTGGTGCTCACCGCGTCGCAGACGCCGCGGGTGAACGCGATCTCCGGGCGGTGGATCTCCTCCGTCCGCCGCGAGTGCGCCGACCGGATTCTCATCACCGGCCGCCGCCACCTCCGCGCTGTGCTCGACGCGTACGTCGAGCACAGCAACGCCGGCCGCAGTCACGAAGGTCGGGGCGTTGGGTTGTGCGCGCTGGATGATGACCCGAGGGTGATCCCATTGCCCACCACGCCGGACCGGTACCAGCCCGCCGCATAAAACCCCCGATCACAGCCGGTGGCAGGGTTTTCGACCAGGACAGGGGTGTGGATGTCGAAGTGGGCGTGGCCGTATCGCCTGACACGGAGGGTTGCCGGCTGCTACAACATGTGTCGACGGCGATGGTGAAAGGATCTCCAGTGTCAGATGACGAGAGGTTTCCTATAGGGCCAGATGACGGGAGTTCTTTATTGTCGCGACTCTGGCGCCGTCCGCTCGGCCGGGTCGCGGTATTGGCCGTCGTGATACTCGCAGCACTCAGCGTCGCGAACACAATTCTGTTCACGACTGGGCCAAGCCAACCCGTCGGTACGGGTAACGACCCGCAGGACCAGTACCAGGTGACGATCGCGAATGAACGTGGCGACCTGGTCAATGGGTTTATCCGCGCTCCTGATCACATCCAGCTGTCAGTTGGCCGGCCTTCAGCGGTGTCCATCACGGTGTGCGGCGCCAAGGTGGCAAGTGCGGATTGCGCGGCAGATCATTCCCGGCCATCTCGCGGGAGTAACACGCCAATAATGGTTGGGGCTCGTATACAAGCCCGTCTCACCTCCGACGCACCCCAGTGCACCATCGTAGCCTCGTCTAGCGAGGTTCAGCCGGTCATCAACGCGACCGACATGGCGACGTGGTCGTGGAGTGTTACTCCTGCCTCCACGGGGCAGTTCACGCTCACTGTGCATCTCAGGGTGCTTGAAGGAGAAACAGATCAGCCACTACTTGCGGACCGCGCGGTGGAGATCTCCATGGACGTGTCGCAGACCGCGGGTAGCGTCCTTGACAGTATTGGCAACGGCATCAAAGGTACGCTCGTCACGATTGGCGCGGTACTTGGCGGACTCGGCTTGTCGGTAGCTGCACTTTGGACACCGATCGGCAAACGTCTTCGTGGACACAAAGCAAATCCAGTCAACCGTCTACGGCGCCGGCCAGGGCAGCGGGCGGGACGACGCCCCCAATCAAGGAAAATTCCGTTTCACAAGCCATCTTCACCCGAAGACTAGGTCCCAGCCGGAAACGGCCAGGGCTTCGATTATGATCTGCGATCAACTACTAACAATAGCACTGAGATGGATGGCGGCGCTAGGTCGTGATCATGTCATAATTCGGTCCTGTAGTCGATCTGTCGGGTTCAGTGTCGCAAGTAAGTCAGGCGCACGCCGCCACTGGGATCGGCGTTGCGAGGCTTGGCGATGCTCGTAACGACTGTGTGACCATCCACCAGAATGGTGCAGGTGCTACATTCCGAGATCTTGAACCGGATGGACTGACACCGCGTAGGGATCGGCATGGCCGAGGTTGTGCTGCTCGATGAACTCGCCACCCGGAAGGAACTGCTCGACGGACTCGTGCCCGAGCTGCGGGCCCTGCGCGACACCCAGGGCAGCCGTCCCCGGGTGCGGTACCTGGAGGGCGAATCCGGCATGCGGGCGGCCTTGTTCGAGACGTTGGAATGGGATTGCCCGTTGCGCGGCATCCTCTCGATGTACGACCTGATGGCCGTTCCGGGCGCCGCCGTGATGGCCGAGTTCATCGCCAACCGCCGCGAGCGCGGGACACCGCTGCGGGTAGTGCGCTCACCGGAACGCGAGACCGACCAGGACTGGCCCAGTAGCACCACGGACATCCGCGACGTCCGCTTCGCCCCACCCGGGCGCATCTTCACCCTGACCACCTTCATCGGCAAAGAAGCGGTGGCGATCATGTCCTCGCGAACGGAGAACTTCGTGGTGATGATCGAGAGCCGCGAGTACGCCCGTGCCCAGGCGAACCTCTTCGAGGTGCTGTGGTCGGTCAGCACTCCTGCTTCCTGACGTGGACCGGTGACGTGAATGGGCCGGCCGAGCTTGCTGCCCTGGTCGACAGCCAGGCCGCCCCCGCGATCGCGATCCACCGGCGGCCCGTCATCGACCTCGCCCGGGGATCCGTCGCGTTCCTCTGGACCGCCGAGGCCACGGCAGACGGTGTCGCCGTCGGTGGAGTCGACCTTCTCACGGCGCGCGAGGGCCGGATCGCGCGCGCGTGGTCACTGACCGGGATTCGTGCTTTCCGCTACTGAAACGCCGCCCGCCGAGGGCGGGCCGAATGATTGTCTGGGCGGGATTCGTGGTGACAAGTCCGCTCGGCGTCAGCTGGTCGGAGCACCACGCGGAAGCGCTGGGAATACCCGGACGTCGCGGACATGTCCGGGAGGTGCCGCACAACCGGCTCCCGTTCGTGCCAATCGCCCAACATCCCCATCTGCCGAGTTGGGGTTGCTCACGGTTCAGACAGGGGACAGCGAGGCGGATCCGAGCCGGGCGGCGACAGCCTGGATATCAGGGGCGCGGTGGGAAGGCTGGGTCACGTCCTCACCTCCGCCGCGGTGCGCTCGGTGACCTCGATGTGCCCGAACCGCGCCAGGGCGAGTGCGCTGGCCAACGCGATCACGAACCCGACGAAGGCCACCGGAGCCCAGCCAGGGCGTGCCTGATCGCCCAGCATCAACTCGCCGATCAACGCCGGGGGCACGGTCATACCGATCAACATCGTCGCTGTGGGTGCGATCACGTCACCGCGTTGCAGTGCCGCCGCGTAGCACCAGTTGGCGATCACACCCGCCGCGACAATGGCGTAGGCGGCCGGATCTGTCACGATCGTGGCCAGCCCGAACCCCGGGATCACCCGGATGGCGATACCTGTGGCACCAAAGCCAAGGCCGCTGATCAGCCCCAGCACGGCGCTTCGGGACCGGTCCGGCAGCTTGTCCGCGCACAGCGCGAGCAGGGGCAGCACCCCGGCGGCGGCCAACACTGCCCAATGGAAGACCATGCCCGGCTGGCCGCTGCCGGCCCCCAGCGAGGCCACCCCGAGCAGCGACAATCCCACACACACCAGCGCGACCGCGATCCATTCGACACGGCCCATCCGCAACCCGAACCACCACACCGCGACCACCGCGGTCACCGGAATCGCCGCGGACTGGGTCGCCTGGGCCACAAACAGCGGCAGCGAGCGCAACGCGCCCACCTGTGCGAGCAACCCGACCAGGGTGAGCGCGAGCCCGCCCAGATAGCGCCGCTGACCGAGCAACCGCCACAGGAACCGAGGATCAAACCCGCGTCCGCCGTCCGTGGTCGCCTGGACGGCAACAGCTTGCATCGCTGACGCGACACCGCAACACACGGCGGAGAACAGCGCGCCCGCGAGACCCCAGTACACCGCTGGATCATATCGGCGCGCCGGCAAGGCAGGCACCAGCCGTCGGCGGTGCGGGCCGCCGCACCCTCACCTGTCGGACCAACCGCCGCGCCAGGCCGGCGAACGCGGACACGGCCACGCGCACGACGTCCACCTCAGGTCAGCCGGCCGGCCCGCTGCCGAAACGAACTCGCCGTCGGAGATCGAACACGGCAGCAAATCGTGGACAGCAGAGCTTGTCGACTCATAGTCTGGCGCGCGCTGTCAACGTCGTGCCAATTTCACGCGTCGCCGACACGCGCACCTTCGACCTTGGTTGAACGCGCTGTCGTGCCGCGAACCGGGCGTTTTGCTCGGCCTTCGACACGCGTCCGAGAACAAGTGGCCGGCACAGCTGAGGCGTGCCGTCGGTAGGTGGTGGGAGCACCGGGGAGCAGTTGGATGCGCTCAACTGTCCTGAACGACATCCAACTGCTTTCAACGGACCCGCGGCAACCTGCAGGAGCCTTGTTTTCGCAGGTCAGAGCAATATGCGGAGCGTGGTTGGCACAGTGGGGCTCTTCCAACTCCGCTCAACGGACCTCAACAGCGCTGAACCGCTGCTCAACGGCTCTGAACGGGACGTGCCGCTCCTGCCGTGATGGGTGAGCTCTACTTACTTCGGGGAGCAGCGCGAGTGGTTGGCTCCGGCCCCTCGCGAAGGCACTCTTCTGCCGAGTTGGTGTGCTCGGCGGTGGATCGCCCGGCTGGCCCCGGGTTTGACCCGTGAAACCCGGCGGGCCCGATCCGTGCTCCACCTCGTGTCGGTACGACGGTGACGGTCAGATGCTGAACCCGCCGTCGACATTGACCGTCGCCCCTGTGGTGTACCGGCCGTCCGGACCGGCCAGGAACGCCACCGCCCCAGCGACATCAGCCGGATCCGCATAGTGTCCAAGTGCGGTGAAGCCTGCGATTCCCTCGGCGTTCGCGCCGTCAGCCGGATTGAGCTCGGTGTCGGTGGGACCTGGGTTGACCAAGTTCACCGTGATCGCCCTGGGCCCCAGTTCACGTCCCAGCGCCTTGGTCAGGCCGATGAGCGCGGTCTTGCTCGTCGAGTACAACGAGAATCCGGGGAACACCGAGCGTTCGGCCATGTTGCTGCCGATGGTGATGATCCGGCCGCCGCCCGACATGTGCTTCACCGCGGCCTGTGACGCCACGAACGGCGCCCGGACATTGACCGCGATGGTTTGCTCGAACTCCTGCAGCGTCAACTGTTCCAATGGCCCGAGCAGGAACGCGCCAGCATTGTTCACCAGGATGTCCAGCCGGCCGAAGGTGCCGGCGGACCGGTCCACCGCGTCGACCACTGCCACCGGATCCGCGCTGTCCGCCTGAAGAGCCATCGCCCGCCGCCCCATCGCAGTGATCTGCTCGACCACGTCCTCGGCGCGTTGTTGGTTGTGCTGGAAGGTCAACGCCACGTCGGCGCCGTCACGGGCCAGCCGCAGGGCAACCGCGGCCCCAATGCCGCGGCCGCCGCCGGTGACCAGTGCGACCTTCCCGTCAAGTGTTGTGCTCACGTCACACAGCCTGGCCGTCACCGGTCCGACTGTCTGGCGGTGATCGGACATCGCGTTCACGCCACCGCGGGGCCAGGTGTGCGCCTACGCACATGCACCGTCGCCAGCAAAGTGACCGTGTTCGGCTAAGTTTGACGACCCCAGAACGGTTGGGCTGCATGGGTGTAAAACGCGACGGCGCCGTGTGGCGTGGGCTGGCGGCTGGTTGTGTCTGGTTAGTGTCGCCTTCGTGGCCGTCCGTCCTCTGCAGGCAAGGATGCAGTGTGTTGAATGGGGAGGAACGTCAGGGCGACGGGACTGGAAGTCGTTGTCGGGGCGCTGATCACCTGGGTGATCCGGAAGGCCGGGCGGGTCGGCAAGCGCGCGGACGATGTAGTCGATCAGTCGTTGGATGCGGCTGTGGACCGCGTGCACGAGCTGGTCATGGCCAAGCTCGAGAGCGATCCCGCCGTGCGGCGACTGGAGACCGAGGCAACAGAGACCGGTGAGGTCACTGACCGGACCCGGGCACGGGTCCGGCTCGCGTTAGAGGATGCCTGTGGGGCTCGGTAAGTCATCGCTGCAGGCGACAGCCGAGGTACGCGGCACTTCGTAGGCAGCTGCGAACGCATCCTGAGCTGCAGCGACGAGTTTTCGAGCCCTACAGGGTTGAGCGCGTCCTCACGTTCCACTGCCGCGAGCGATTCGCTTGCTTCGACAGCCTCGACTCCGCGTGCTCACGATCGCCCTTCACCATTCGATCGGGACCATATAGTCCAGATGTCATACATTTAACACAACGATCATTGCCTATAGTGGACCTTGTGGACCGTTTTGGCCAGGACGGCGGCGGCCGCGCCGGCGAGCTTCCGACAGCGGAGACCGTCGAAGCCAGGCTCGGTAGGCTGCTCGCGATTCAGGAACAGGTGTTGAACAACCTGCACTCGCTACGGGACCTCGCCCACTGGCGGGATGAGGTGGTTCGCCTGGAGCAGAGGCGCGACGACGGGATCTGTCCGCTGGGCGACCTGGCTGAGCTGCTCGCCGATGGCGACGAAGCTGGACGGTCGGCGGTTCGTGCGTGCTTCACGGCATGGGAGTCGTTGCTGGCGGTCGGAATCATCCGGGTTCGGGACAACGGCGAACTCGCCGCGGATGCCGATCCTGACAGGCTCGCGGCCGGCCTGATGGCCGCGCTACAGGGTGGTCTGCTTCTCGCCCGCACTACCCGCGACGTGCGGCGGTTGGAGGTGGCCCTGGACATCGCCCTCGGCTACGTCCGCGCGCACACCGTCACTCCGTGAGGAACGATTTCACGTGGTCAAGCGCCATATCGAGGGCGATCTCCATGGGCTTGATGGCATGCGCGGTCTCGGCGAGGAGGTACCCGCCCTGCAAGGCCGCCATCAGACCCGTGGCGAGCTTCTCCGGGTCGGCGTCGGGCCTGAGCACCCCGCTCTCCCGCATCCGCTGCAGGCCGGCGGCGAGCAGCCCTTCCCATTCCGCGAACGACGCGGCGAGCGTGGCGCGGGCCTGGTCGTCCTGGTCGGCGAGCTCGCTGGCCATCGAGCCGAGCGCGCAGCCGTAGGCGCCGTTCTGCAACGCGTTTCGCTGCACCAGCGCGTCGCGCCAGCGGACCAGACCGCGGAACGACTTCAAGCGCTGAAGGTAGCCGCGTTCCCGCTCGAGGACCTGCGCGGCCCGCTCGGCGACGGCGGCGCGGACCAGTTCCTCCTTGTCCGGGAAGTGGTTGTAGAGCTGGGACTTGCTGGTGTTGCTCGCGGCACGGACATCGTCAAGCGTGGTCGCGTTCACGCCCTTCACGTACATCAGCTCGAGTGCGGCCGCGACGATGCGCGCGCGGGTGGCGGCCCCACGGGGCGTCAGCCTCCGCCCCGGCTGTGCGTTCTCCGGCCTGCTCACAAGCCTTAGGGTACCCTATTTGATCACCGTCGTCGCTGTCCGTGTGGACTACACGGTCCTGCTCGGCTCCTGGTTGAGACGGTGCGTCGGACGCGCTGGTCCGCGCTCTTCGGCGCCCGCGCCCGCCCGAGTGGTTCCCGTTCCCGGCGGCCAAGTGGACTCAGATTCCGAGCCGGACGCGGGTTAGCGTCGGAGTCATGTTGGCCATGGCCGAGTCGGCACGGAACGTGCCGCGGCCGTTCCAGGGTGTCGATCAAGCGTCCACAAGGGAGATCTGATGGTTGTGCAGGCCAAGGGCCAACGGGGGAAGGGGGGACGTTCGGGGGAGCTGTCCTTGAAGGCCGTCGCCCGGCGGGAGCCTGTGTGGTCGGTCGCCACGGTGCTCGCGCGCCTCGCGTTGGCCGCCGGGTTCCTCTCGGCCGTCGCCGATCGGTTCGGCTGGTGGGGTCCGCCGCACACCGGGTCGGTCGGGTGGGGCGATTTCGCCGCGTACACCGCCTACACGCACACCCTCTCGCCTTACCTGCCCGACGGGCTCCAAGACGCCGCCGCGTGGGCCGCGACCACCGCGGAATCGGTGCTGGGCCTGACGTTGCTGGCCGGTGTCCTCGTGCGCTGGTCCGCATGGGCCGCCGCGGCGCTGCTGCTGGGGTTCGCGCTGTCGATGGGGCTGTTCCTGGACTGGGAAGCGCCGCTGAGCAACTCCGTCTTCGCCGCCGCGGCCGCCGCCCTGCTGCTGGCCCTCGCGCCCGTGGACACGTTCGCCCTCAGCGTCGACCGACTTTTCACAGACCGCTAGTGGAGACACTCATGGTTCCATCGCAGATCGTCGGCCGTCTTCTGGCCATTGCCGCGCTGGCCGGCGCAACAGCCTGCGGCTCCGCTAACGAGAGCATGCCCGTGGCGGCCTCGGCGACGAGCACGCCCACAGCGTCGCCGCCCCAGGTGAATATCCTGCTCCAGCAGGCCCTTCCGAACGCTGAGGGCAAGACGTTCACGTCGCAGATCGTGGACTTCCCGCCAGGCGCAGCCGCGCCGCCGCATCGGCACGGTCAGGCTTTCGTGTACGCCTACGTACTGCAAGGCGTTGTGCGAAGCCAGGTCGATGACCAGCCCGTGACCACGTACCACCAGGGCGAGAACTGGTTCGAGCAGCCAGGCGCCCACCACGTCGTCGCCGCGAATCCCAGCACGACCGAACGGGCCAAGCTGCTGGTCGTCTACGTCTCCGACACCGGAGACCCGCTCCAAGCCAACGATCCCCACTCGTAAATCCTGATGACGACGGCACAGTTGCGGTCCGTATCGTTCTGCGATGTGACTGAGCAAGCGGGGCGCGGTAGTCGGACGTCAGGCCTGGACCTGCACGTGGGCCACCTCGGCCGCAACGTCCGCGCCGGGCTTATGGACGCGTTCCGCGAGGCGATCCGCACCGGCCGGCTGGCGCCCGGGACGCGGCTGCCCTCCAGCCGCGTGCTGGCCACCGACCTCGGGCTGGGCCGCAACACCGTCGTGCGCGTCTACTCCGAGCTGATCAGCGAGGGATGGCTCACCGGGCTGCACGGATCCGGCACTCAAGTGTCGCAGCGTGCGGCGGAACTCGTGGGAGAACGGCCGCGGCCGCGGACACCCGGGACACGCCCGGAGCCGGTGCACGATCTCCGGGCCGGCCGGCCGGATCTGTCGTCCTTCCCGCGGGACGAGTGGATTCGGGCGGTCAAGCGGACAGTCAGCACCGCGCCGTTCGACGCCTTCGGGTACACCGATCCGCGCGGCCGAAGTGAACTGCGTGACGCCCTCGCCCGCTATCTCGCGCGCGCCCGGGGACTGCGTGCCCGGGCCGACAACGTCATCGTGTGCAGCGGGGCCGCGGAAGGCTTGCGGCTTGTGGCCGCCGCGCTCGCGACGGCAGGAGTCATGACCGTGGCGGTCGAGGAGTTCGGCCTGCAGACCCAGCGTCAGGCATTGGTGAAAGCCGGGATCGACGCCGTCCCGATCCCGGTCGACGCCGAGGGTGTGGACCTGTCAAGGCTCGACCGAGCGCCGTGCCCGGGCGCGGTGTTGCTCACGCCTTCGCACCAGTTCCCGTTGGGTGTGGCGCTGCGCCCTGACCGGCGGGCAGGGATCGTGGACTGGGCCCGCCGGCGGGGCACGCTGATCGTCGAAGACGACTACGACGGCGAGTTCCGCTACGACCGGTCTCCCGTGGGCGCGCTGCAGGGGCTGGATCACGACCACGTGATCTACCTGGGTACCGCGAGCAAGTCCCTGGCGCCGGGACTGCGCCTGGGCTGGCTCGTCCTTCCCGACCACCTGGTCGGTGCGATCGCCGCGGAGAAAGGGGACACCGAGGAGACCGTCGGGTTCGTCAACCAGTTGGCGATGACCGACTTCATCGAGTCGGGAGCCTACGACCGGCACATCCGCGCGATGCGCTCGCAGTACAGCCGACGACGTCGGCAGCTGGTCGAGACGATCAGCCAGCACTCGCCCACCGCGCGCGTGGTCGGGATGTCCGCCGGGCTGCATGTCGTTCTCGAACAGTCCGGTCGAACCGGCGCGGAACTGGTGCGCCGAGCTGCCCGTGAACAGCTGACGATCGAACCCCTCGACATCTTTCGGCACCCTGGGTCCACATCGGACCGTGACGGTGTGGTCATCGGATTCGCCGCGCCTTCCCCCAGCTCCTGGTCGGGTGCGTTGGACGCGCTGGTCCGCACTCTTCGGTGACCGAGTGGTTCCCGTTCGCGGGCGCCAAGTGGACCCAGATGCCGGGCCGCAACCGGGTTAGGGTCAACCAACTGGACTATCGCGTCCAGGCAAGTCTGGCTTGAGCTGTCCAATCAGGACACCAACCACTGTGGAGTGATCACCATGTCGGCACGTACGGCCCTGATCACCGGCGGTACCAGCGGGATCGGGAAGGCGACCGCCGAGATTCTGCACAACCGTGGTTACCGCGTCGCTGTCACCGGACAACGTCCGGAGAGCGTCGCTCGGGCGCGGGAGGAGCTTCCCGACGACGTCCTGGTCCTGCGGGCCGACGCGCGCTCGCTCGCTGACACCGACACGGTCGTGTCCGAAGTCGGAGCACGATTCGGGAGTCTGACGACGCTGTTCCTGAACGCCGGCGTCAGCCGTCCGATGACGCTGGACACCGGCGACGAGGCCGGTTACGACGAGGTGTTCGCCGTCAACACCAAAGGGGTGTTCTTCACGCTGGTCAAGGCGCTGCCGCTGCTGTCGGACGGCGCTTCGGTCATTGTCACCGTGGGTATCGGAGCGACGCGTAGCCTGACCGGCAACAGCGTCACGGCCGGGTCACACGCCGCGATGCTGGGCATGATCCCAACACTTGCCCTCGAGCTCGCACCACGCGGCATCCGAGTCAACGCGGTCAGTCCGGGGTTCACCGACACCCCCATGACGCGGACCTCGCTCCGCGCGCAGTCCGATGACGTCGCGGCGACGATGGCGGCCATGGCGGAGAAGAACCCGCTCGGCCGCCTTGCTGTGCCTGAGGACATCGCCGGGACCGTCGCGTTCCTGGCTTCGGATGACGCCGCGTACATCACCGGACAGGAGCTCGTGGTGTCCGGGGGCGCCGGGATGACCCTCTGACCACACTATCGGCGATCGACGGACACATGGCTGTTGGACGCACTGGTCCGCGCTCTTCGGTGAACGAGTGGTTCCCGTTCCCAGACGCCAAGTGGACCCAGATTCCGAGCCGGACCCGGGCTAGCGTCGGAGTCATGTTGGCTGCCGGAAAGACCAAGGTCACCGACCTGCTCCGCGTCATCCCACCGCCCATCCCCGAGGGTGCGCGTGCCGTGACCCAGCTCGTCGAGCTGCCGCCGGCTGACGAGGGTCTGCGGCCCCATCGCCGCAGCGGGCCCGTGTTCGGCTATGTCCTTGAGGGCAGGATCTTGTTCGAGGTCGAGGGCGAGGCTCCGCGCGAGATCTCGGCCGGCCAGGCGTTCTGGGGGCGCGGGGATGTGGTGCACTACCAGGTCGCGAACCTGGAGTCGGCGGTCTGGAGCCGGTTCCTCGCCGTGTGCCTGTGCGCCCCGGGCGTGGACATGATCACCATGGTGGAGTCCGACGAGGTCGTGGCGCGCGAGTTAACGAACTGGACTTTCACGTCCAGTCAAGTCTGACGTGACATCGATCGGCAGCCTCCGTCGTCTCGCGGCGGTTTGGCCCAGCAAAGCGTCTGATGGTCCTGACATTACGTCCTCGTTTGGTCGGGGTGCGCACCTGCGCGCGGTGTCGGGATGGACTATATAGTCCGCTTAGAGTTTGGCGGCGAGGATGGATACAGGGAGGCGTCGGATGAAGGCGATCGTGGTGACGAACGAGGCCGCGGGAACGGCCGGGATGACGCTGGTCGAGCAGCCCCAGCCCGAGGCGGCGGGCAACGATGTGCTGGTTGAGGTTCGTGCGTCGGGATTCACCCCGGGTGAACTGACCTGGCCCGGGACCTGGACCGATCGCCTCGGGCGGGACCGGACGCCGTCGATTCCCGGGCACGAGCTGGCCGGAGTGGTCAGCGCTCTCGGCTATGGCACGGC
This sequence comes from Kutzneria sp. CA-103260, assembly GCF_018263855.1. GTDB lineage: Bacteria > Actinomycetota > Actinomycetes > Mycobacteriales > Pseudonocardiaceae > Kutzneria. The sequence goes on from NZ_CP073318.1 coordinate 2,554,445, forward strand.
GGGGCTGTCGGTGGGTCAGCGGGTGTTCGGTCTCACGGACTGGACTCGCGACGGCACCTTGGCCGAGTATGTCGCTGTCGAGGCGCGCAGTCTCGCGCCGTTGCCGGGCGATGTCGACTTCACGGTGGGCGCGAGTCTGCCGATTTCGGGTCTGACCGCGTGGCAGGGGTTGTTCGTGCACGGCCGTGTCCGGATGGGGCAGAGTGTCCTCGTGCACGGTGCGGCCGGTGGAGTCGGTTCGGTGGTGACGCAGCTTGCCCGTGAGGCCGGCGCGTATGTCATCGGCACTGGACATGCCGCCGATCGGGCGGCCGCGCTCGACTTCGGCGCGCAGGAGTTCGTCGACCTCGATAACGATGCCCTGGAAGACGTCGGGGGAGTCGACCTTGTGTTTGACGTTCTCGGCGGGGAGGTTCAGAAGCGGTCCGTTGGCCTGATCCGGGCCGGCGGGACGCTGGTGACCATCGCTGGCCCGGCCGAGGTGCGACCCGCCGATGGCTTGGCGATCGACTTCGTCGTCGAGGCCGATCGCGCCCAACTGGGTGAGATCGTCCGACGGGTGCGGGATGGACGGCTGCGGACGAACATCGGCACCGTGGCGGCCCTCGACGACGCGGTCGCCGCCTTCAACCCGACCGAGCGGGTCCAGGGGAAGACCATCATTCGCGTTCGCCCGTAAGGAACCCCGGACTAACACGAGAGGTAGTCACATGAAGGCGATCGTGGTGACCGACCGGGCCGCGGGAACGGCTGGGATGACGCTGGCGGAGCGGCCCGATCCGGACGCGGCTTGGCTGGCCAGCCTGGAGGGCGCGAGCTACGGCGACGTCATCGTCGAGGTGCACGCGTCGGGGTTCACCGGGGATGAGCTGGAGTGGCCCTCGACCTGGATCGACCGGCTCGGCCATGACCGGCGGCCGTCGATTCCCGGGCACGAGGTGGCCGGGGTGGTGACCGCTCTTGGTTACGGCACAACCGGTTTGTCGGTGGGCCAACGGGTGTTCGGCCTTACGGACTGGACCCGCGACGGCACCTTGGCCGAGTACACGGTCGTTGAGGCGCGCAACCTTGCGCCGCTGCCGGGCGACGTGGACTTCACGGTGGGCGCGGGCGTCGCGATGACCGGCCTGACCGCGTGGCAGGGCCTGTTCGACCACGGCTGCCTCCGGCCGGGGCAGACCGTGCTCGTGCACGGCGCGGCGGGCGCTGTCGGATCGATGGCCGTTCAGCTCGCGCGTGAGGCCGGCGCCCACGTCATCGGCACCGGACGCGCGGCCAGCCGGCAGACCGCGCTCGACTTCGGCGCGCAGGACTTCCTCGACCTCGAAAACGACTCCCTGGAAGACGTCGGGGGAGTCGATCTCGTGTTCGACGTCCTCGGTGGGGATGTGCAGAAGCGGTCCGTGGGCCTGGTTCGGGCCGGCGGCACGCTGGTGACCGTCACCGGCCCGGCCGAGGCTCGGCCCTCCGAGGGCCGGACCGTCGACTTCGTCGTCGTGTCCGACCGCGCCCAACTCGGCGAGATCGCCCAGCGGGTGCGCGACGGGCGAGTCCGGACCAACATCGGCACCATCGCGGCCCTCGACGATGCGGTCGCCGCCTTCAACCCGACCGAGCGGGTCAAGGGAAAGACGATCATCCGCGTTCGTCCGTAAGGACTCGGAGACGCGATCGCCGGGCGGCGGGCTGCCCTGTACCGTGCCAAAAGTCGACGCGTGGGCGGTGACCAGATATCGGCCGGTCAGGTCAGGCGGCTCGCCGGTACTCGTTGATCACGCCGCCGACGACCTTGCGGCGTGTGATCGGAGCGTCCAGCGGGATTGCGCTCGCGGGATCATGCTTCGGTTGCCGCTGACCGATGCCCTGATGTGGCCGGTGGTCATTGAAGTGCTGGACGTACTCTCCCAGCACGGTGGCGGCGTTTCGCTCGTTGTAGATCATCATCCGGTCGGTGCACTCCTCCCGGACGCTGCGTACGAACCTCTCGGCGTAGCAGTCCGCTCGAGGTGTCCGAGGTGGAATCTTCACGATCTCGAGCCCTTCGTCGGTGAACACGGCGTCGAACCGGAAGTGAACTTCGTGTCTCTGTCTCGGATAAGAAACCGGAACGAGGTGAGCCGTTCTGTGAGGTCCATTGCCAGGGGCCGTGCCTGTTGGACGACCCAGGAGGCGGTCGAGTGTGCGGTGACACCAAGGATGTGCACTCTGCGCGTGCGCACTTCTATCACGAACAGCACGTCGAGCCGGCGCACGCTGATGGTGTCGAGGTGGAAGAAGTCGACCGCGAACAGGCCCCGTGCTGAGTTACGGAGGAACGTTCGCCACGTTGTGGCTCCGCCTCGTGGCGCCGGTCCCAGACGGCCCCAGTCCAGGATCCGGCGGATCGTGCTGGCACCGGCCTGATGACCCAACCGGGCGAGTTCGCCCTGGATGCGGCGGTGTCCCCATCGAGGATTCTGCTGTGCAACGAGCAGAATCAGGGAACGGATCTCCTCAGTGATCGGTGGGCGCCCTGTCCGGTGTGGATAGGTCCACTTCTTGCGGACCAGACGCCGGTGCCAGGCCAACAACGTGGCTGGCGTGAAGATCCGACGTCCTCTCAGTGAGCGTGGCAGCATCCCGGCGAGGGCAGGCAGGACCGCCCGGTCCGGCCAGGTGGGACGCGGCCTGTTGGCCTGGCGGCGCAGTACCGCGACCTCGTGGCGCAGCGCCAACACCTCGGTGATCAACGCGGTCCTGTTGCTCGAGAGCAATGTCAGCCATTCGAACATCCGAACAGTGATCAGGTACAGGAGACGGAACGCTACGGATGGTGATCATGCCCGGGCTCGGCTGCGAACGGAAACTCCAGGTCAGGGCATCAGTGCTGAGTTCTGGCACGGTGCAGGGCACTGCGGCGGGTGATCAGGGAGGGCAGCCGGTGGCGGCTGGTGACCATGACGGTGCACGTGGTGCCGCCGGGCGACCAGGATCGTCCACTGTGTACTCGACCACCCGCACCGCCGACGGATTCTTCCTCCGGCAGTGGTCGTCGGTGGCCACGATCTGCTAGGCGGTGCCGCCGAAACACGTGCTCTGGACGTCGGGCTGACGTCCAGAGCACGATGATCAGCAGTGGTCGCAGATATTCCTTGACCAGGCCCAGGTCACGCCGCGGCGGCTTGCACCGCAAGGCGACCGGCGGCGACCGCGTGCCGCATGGCGTCGGCCATCCGGGCGCTGTCCGGTGCGATAGCGACGGCCGTGTTCACCAACACCGCCGCAGCGCCCAGGCGCATCGCGAACGTGACGTGCTCCGGTGTGCCTAGCCCACCCTCCACCACGACTGGCACGTCCAGAGCCTCAATCACTCGGCGGACGGCTGTTTCGTCCACGATTCCCCGCGCGCTCGCCACCGGCGACGCCATCACGCGGATCGCCGAGCAACCGAGCTCCGCCAGCTGCCCGGTCACGTCCACATCCGCTGTGACAAAGGGCAGTACGGCGAAGCCTTCGGCCAGCAACTGCTCGGCGGCGCGAATGGTCTGTGCGCCGTCGGGCATGTTGTCGGGATCGCGGACGTCGAGTTTGATCACGTCGATACCGAAGGACTGTCGCAGTTTCCTTGCGGTGTCGACGGCTTCCTCGCAGGACCGTGCGAACGACGTTGTGCCGATCCAGGCGAATGACGAGAGGTCCATGCTGTTGTCCAGGTCGGACAACAGCAAGCTGGTCCCGGTGTTGCTCTGGTCGAACGTGGTGATGAAAACGTCGCAGGCGCCTGCGGTGAGTACGGCGCCCACAAGTTCCGGTGAGGTGTACTGCTCGATGCCGAGGATCAGCCTGGACCGGAACTCATGGCCGCCGGCCACCAGCCACGGCTGTTCCTGCGTCGATTCGGTCTGCTGCTGTCCGTCTCGCATCTGATCCGCGAACACGATACCCCAATCGTGATTGTCGTTGCCCGGCAACATATCCACGCGAGTCGTGAGGCTTGAGGCGGCCACTCACGGTCGGTCAGCGTACGGACGGGGAGGGTGAACTTCGAGACCTAGGGCCAAAAAGGCAGTCCGGTAGGGACAAGTCTGTGGTCAAGACTGCCCTGGCCGCCCACCATGCTGCTAGGGTCCCGCAGCATGGGGAAGCGTTCGTTCTCACGAGCCGTGTCGACGTGCCACCGGTGACCGGCATCGTCGCCCGGGGCGTGTTGTTCGACATGGACGGTGTGTTGATCAGCACCGATGGCGCGATCCGGGCGCTGTGGACCGAAATCGGCCGGCCGCTGGGGATCCGCATCTCGGATCGGGACTTCTATCAGCACATTCTCGGCTGCGCCCCGGAGCGCACCGTGTCGACGCTGTTCGGCGAGCTGTCGGAGTCCGTGCGGGCCGACGTGATGGCGACCGTGCGCACGCGGGAACCGCAGCTGGGCTACGAGCAGATCCCTGGCGCGGTCGAGCTCGTCATGGCGCTGTCGGCCGCTGGTGCGGCAATCGCCCTGGTGACTGGCGCTTCCGCAGTCCGTGCCGGTGCGGTGCTCGATGCCATGGGCATCCGCGACGCCTTCGACGCGCTGGTCACCTGGGGAGATGTCAGGGTCGGAAAGCCCGCGCCCGACTGCTATCTGCTCGCTGCGCGGCGCCTCGGGCTCGCGCCGGAGCGCTGTGTGGCGGTCGAGGACGCCACGATCGGTGTCCGGTCCGCCGTGAATGCCGGCATGCCGTGCATCGGCGTCGGTGCCGACAAGGGACTTTTCGACGCCGGCGCGGAGTTCGTCGTCGACACTCTGTCCGCCGTGCGGTGCCAGCGGCGTCCGTCGGGAGTGGAACTGGTCGCACGGTGAGCAGGGCCGCCACGCTCGTCGCGGTCGCCGGCGGAGCCATCGGCGTCATCTTCGGTTACGACATCGGCAGTGTGTCCGGCGTCATTCCCGGTATCCAGCACGACTTCCGAGCCGACGACCTGTTGGCCTCAACGGTGAACACAGTGGTGGTGCTGGGACAGGTCGTCGGCGCGGTGCTCGCCGGCAAGCTGAGCGACGCGCTGGGCCGACGGCGCACGGTGACCGCGGTCTCGGTGGGCTACACGCTGCTCGCCGTCGCGCAGGCGGTGGCGCCGACGATAGTGGCGTTGGACGTGGTCCGCGCGCTGCTAGGGGTCACGGTCGGCGTCTCGATGGTGGCCGCGCCGCTGTTCGTGGCCGAGACCGCCCAGGCCCGGCAACGGGGCCGTCTGGTCGCGCTGTACCAGGTAGCGGTCGTCGGGGGCCTGTTTCTGGCCTATCTGACGGACTACTTCCTCGCCGTCGGCGACAACTGGCGGCTGATGCTCGGACTGCCCGCGGTGCCGGCGTTCGCCGTGCTGTGCGTTGTGCTGGCACTGCCGGAAAGTCCGCGCTGGCTGGTGCTCATGGGGCGAACCGATGAGGCCCGACAGGTGCTCGCAGACATCGAGCCAGGCGTCGACGCGGCCTCGACAATCACGGCCATCACCGCCGACGCCGCGCGTGAGCGAGGTGGACGCCTGCGTCACCTGTTCCTGCCGTCCCAGCGGCGAGCGACGGTCTTCATCGTCTGCCTCGGCGTCTTCGCGCAGATCACCGGCATCAACGCGATCACGTACTACAGTCCGGCGATCTTCACGCACCTCGGCTTCAGCTCGGCGGATGCGTCGTTCGGATTGGCCACAGCGAACCAGTTCTGCGCGGTGCTCGCGACCGTCGCCGGCCTGGCGGTCATCGACCGACTGGGCCGCCGCGTCACCTTGCTCACCGGCCTGGCACTGATGGCCGTGGCGGCGACAGGTCTGGCCGTGGCAACCGGTGTCGCCTCGTCGTCGGCATGGTTCGGATTCGCGATGGTCGTCTTGTTCACTGGCGCGTTCAACGGCGGATTCGGCTCCGTCATCTGGGTGTATCCGTCAGAGGTGTTCTCGGTCCGACTGCGTGCGCTGGGCGCGTCGGTGATGCTGGCGAGCGCGCTGATCGCGAACTCCGTGGTGGCGGAACTCTTTCTGTGGGCCGTTTCCCGACTCGGCGGGAGCTTCGTGTTCGGCTTCTTCGCCGCCACCACCGTGCTCGCGATCATCTTTATCGTGTGGCTGGCGCCGGAGACGAGTGGACGGGCGCTGGAAGAGGCCGGCCTTGCCGAGCAACCCAAGTGCTGAATCGCCCTTGCTCCATGTCTGGGGTATCAAAGTTCTCGGACAGCGACTCCTGATCCGAGAACTTTGATACACCCGAGGGCGTTCTATATCCTCTTCGTCGTGCTCGCTCGGCAATGGCGGGGTGGCGGCCTTACGGGTAGCCAGGTCCGCTATGCGGGCGTGGTCATCGGGTCGCCGATGGGCACGATTGCATTGGCGGGTAGTCCCTCACGGAGGATGCGATGCCCGTCGAGGTGGGCGTCGTGTGGCTGGCAAGCGTCGCTGAACGTCTCGTCGAATGCTCGGACATAGCTGGTGGAGAAGGGAATCCCCAAGTAGGCCGTTCCGCGACCGTTGGGCCGGGTGGGGTCGTGGACATGGCCGTGGTCATCGACGCACCACGTGTGCGCGCAAGCGAAGCCGAAGTTCGTCAGTGCATAGCCTTAGACGTAGGTCAGCTTGTGGGTTTGAGCGTAGCTGGAGGCGTTGGCGTAGCACCTCCGTTCCGGGCCGCGGGCTCGGCTGGCTGGCAGAGGCGTCGGGAGCAACCCGACTTCCGCGGCTGGCTGTGGCTCCATTTCGTGTCGAACGCCGGCCTGCACTCGCAGGGCCTGAGGCTGGGTTCCCTGTCCAAGCTGGCCGGGTCGACGGGCGACTTGCGCGAGGCGCTGCTGGCGAGCCGCGAGCTTCTGCCGCTCCTCGAGGCGCGCGGCCTTGACCTGCGACGTCACCGGGGCGGTGTGCTGCCGTTCCGTGCGCCCACCTGGCTGACGGCCCCCGCGCTCGCCTGGCTGATCGCTCATGTCGCGCCGGCGCGCGTGAATTTTGCGGCGCACTCCGACCCCGAGGCCCAGGAGCCGCGTGAGGTCTGCCGGGACACCCTGGCGGAAGCACGACGGTTGGGCGTCGCGGTGCCGCGGTTGGAAGCGGCGGAACCGATCTTCGCCCGCGAGGGGAAGGGCTGAGCGAGCGGCTACGAGACTTCCCCGCGGTTCCGCTGTGATCATCCCTCAGCGACGAGGGGTAAGAACACCAGCCGGCAAACTGTAGTGGCACAGAGCCCACGTCGAGGAAGATCCACTGGCGAAAAAGGAACATCGACTGTCACCGGACACGATGAGAATTGTCCAAGATCAACGAGACCCTACAGGCGTGCAGGGTCTCACCGCGCGTGACATGTCGATCTTGTGCTACCTGGGATTTCTCGGTTGTCTCACCGTGACGTCATCAAGATCGGTCTCAACTCCGTGACAACTTCTCAGCGGTTGGTCTCGGGGCACGGCCAGGGTGTGCGCCTCAGCGGCGTCGGGTGATCTATCGGCTCGGGAGTGAGCGTGGCAGCCCGAACCAGGGCAGCACGGCGTTGTCGAATCGGGTCATGGCGCTGATGCGGTCGCCGGCGAGGGCGAGGACGTAGAGGCCGGTGCCGTGGCTGATGCCGTTGGTGCCACGCAGATACGCTCCGAACGCCGGCTGGCCGTTGGCTCGGGTCGGCACGAGGTCGAACCTGCGACCGGCGCCGAAGATGCCGGCGCAGAAGCGGGCGGCGAGGTCTCGGCCCTCGTACTCGAAGGGCACTGGCGGCATCGAGATGAAGACGTCGTCAGTCAGCAGGGCCACCAGCGTGTCGAGGTCGGCGGACTCCCACGCGCGGACGAACTTTGCCGTGATCGCGCCCTCGGCGGCCGAGCCGGGGGCCGGCGCTGGGTCCGCGGCTGTCGGCTGGCGGCGTTGCAGGGCGGCGCGGGCTCGTTTGAGGGCGCTGGTGACGGAGTCGACGGTCGAGTCCAGCATGTCGGCGACCTCGGCCGCGTGGAATCCGAGGACGTCACGCAGGACGAGGACGGCGAGCTGGCGCGGCGGCAGCACCTGCAACGCGGTGATGAACGCCAGGGAGACGGATTCAGTTTGCTCGTAACGGGCTTCCGGGCCGAGCGGCACGTGGATCGCCTGTTCGAGCAGTGCGTCGGGATAAGGCTCAAGCCAGACGACCTCGCCGAGCCGGGTCGGCTCGGGCGGTTGCACATGCGGCACATCCCACTCCTTGGCCCGGCGCCGGTTTGCCGCGCGGCGCGCGTTGAGGCACTGGTTGGTGGCGATCCGGTACAGCCAGGTGCGTAGCGAGGCGCGCTGCTCGAACCCGGTCAGGCCCTGCCAGGCGGCCAGCAGTGTGTCCTGGAGCGCGTCCTCCGCGTCCTGCAATGATCCGAGCACCCGATAGCAGTGCACCTGCAATTCCGCACGGTAGGGCTGGATCAGCGCGTGAAACGCGTCGCCGTTGCCCGCCCGCGCCTTCGACATCAGGTCGCCGGTCACCATCCCTGTCTCCTTCTCGCGCGCCGCGTGGCATCTCCCTCGACGTATGGACACCGGCCGACCGGCGAACTGGGCGGCCGGCGCGCGCCAAGTTTCGCCGATGTCTCGGTGTCTACCTCAGTGGCAGTCCGACCACACGAACCTCAGGAGCACCGAACATGGGAACGATCGTCGTCTTCGAGAACGTCTCGCTCGACGGAGTCACTCAGGACCCGACCGGCGACGAGGGCTTCAGCCGCAGCGGCGACTGGCGCACCGCGCTCGCCCCAACCGACCGCCAGGAATGGGACAAGCTCATCCTCGATGACGCGCTGGGCGCGCAGGCCCTGCTGCTGGGGCGACGCAGCTACGAGTTCTTCGCCCGACGGTACCCGTCCCGCACCGGCGAGTTGGCGGACAAGATGAACAGCCTGCCCAAATACGTCGTCTCCGCCACCCTGGACCACGCCGACGCCTGGAACAACTCGACGGTCCTGAACGGCGACGTGGTGAGCGAGGCGTCGGCGCTGAAGCAGAAGGTCAACGGCGAGATCCGCGTCTACGCCAGCTCCCAGCTCGTGCACACGCTGATCGAGCACGACCTCGTCGACGAGCTGCGGCTGACGATCTTCCCGCTCGTGATCGGCGCGGGCGACCGTCTCTTCGATCAGACCAGCAACCCGAAGCCTCTGCGCCTCGTCCACCATCGGACTGTCGGCGACAACCTCACCTACCTGACCTACCAACACAGCCCCGACACCAAGCACTCGACCGAATGAACCGCGAACCGGTGGGGGATCGCGGCAGCCTCGCGTCGTTGAAGAACGAGATGTACCACCGGGAGCGGTTCAGCACTCGCGCTGCGGCTCGGCACGCGGTGGCGGAGTACGTCGAGGTGTTCTACAACCGTAAGCGGTTGCACAGCAGCCTGGGTTACCGAGCTCCCGCAGCGGCGCTGCGTCGCTATGGATCAGCGGCGCTGGCCGCGTGATCAACCCCGTAGGAACTGTCCACAATTCTTGACACACCCCAACCAACTTCTTGGGTGCCTTGGGGAGCTTGACCCGTTCCATGGGGTGGCGGTCGATGTCGCCCTCGTCGTCTCGCAGCCAGTTGAAGAACTGCTTGAGCACCTTGTGCTTGTTGACGGCGGTGGCGGCGGAGCGGGTCTCGACCATCCACCCCGCCGGACCGAATCAAGCGCACACGACGCCATGCGGGACTGCTCAACGACTATCAACCAGCCGTCTAAAGCCCCAGTTCACAGCCGGTGTCAGCATTTTCGACCAGGACAGGCTTCTGCCCCCGTCGACCCCATCTCGATCCCGGACGATTTCACTGCGGCGGACCAGACCGAATGGGACGCCGCCGCGGCGGCTGATCCCCGGCTGGCCCGGGCGGCCACCGAGGCCGGCACGCAGATCCCCCAGTTCTTGGCTGGTGTGCCCGCTCTGGTGGGCGTGTACCGGCACGGCCAGACCGTGACCCGGGCGCTGATCACCGCCGGGTCCGGCAGTACCCGAACGAGGCGTGGTCAGCCGACGATGCGGGCCCGAGCCCGTGCGACACCCGATGAGCTCGCTGCAGTCGGCCGAACTCGTCGAGGGATCCCGCGAGCTCCGGTCCCACCACGGCCGATATCAGGTCGGGCGGCCCATGTCGGCGAGGCAGGAGGTCGATGGTCGAAGGTAAGGACCAAGGTGAGGGACCTCTCGATGGGCGGCCAAGACGCGGCAGCATCAGCTGAGTAGCACTCGCCGCACCGGGTGTCGCGCCCGTGCGGCCAGAAGGCCGTGTGAGAAACCGACTCCTCTGAACCCGGACTCGCGGCAGGCGCACGTTCGTTCCGACGGTCGATGAGGAACCAGGAACCTTCCCCTCTATTGCCTATGAGGTCTGGAGGGCATAGGCTTGTGTTCATGTCAGCAACTCCGCGCTATCAGGAGATCGCCAACGATCTCCGTAGACGGCTGGCCGACGGCGAGTTCCCCGTCGGTTCCGCGCTGCCGGGCATCTCCGCGCTCCAGGAGGAGTACGACGTGCCGGGGCTGAACACGATCCGCCAAGCTGAGGCGATCTTGCAGGACGAAGGACTCATTGCGCCGGAACAGGGGCGCGGCACGTTTGTGACCGGGTTGCCTCAGCCGGTCGGCAACGAGCATGCCCTGCGAAAGGAGTTAGAGGAGATCAAGGTGGCGCTCACGGCTGCGCAGTCGGCGCTGGCACGAGCCCTACGCCACCTTAAGTAGGTCAGCCCAGCCCTGAAAAACAGCTCGCGCTGTGTCGACTCCACTAGCACCGCCTCTGGTCCCGCCCACGCGGGACCAGAGGCGGTGCGGTCACCGTTCGTTTCCCATGCGATCACCTATGCAATTGTGGACCCCGGTCGCACGCACCGGCCACCAGTGCGCGTCGCCGGCCGTTGGTCGTCGAGGACCCGCAGCGACCGGTGGTGGTGCAAGCGCCAACCGGGGGGTGCGCCGGATCAAGGTCGCCTAGCTCGACATCGGCGAACGGCGGCGGTTGCTGATCGGTGGTCGGGACGGGCTGGTGCCGGCCGTGTTCTGGCTGGCTGAGTACGGCCTGCCGTTCGCGATCTCGACCTCGAAGAACGTGTTCAGCGATGCCTCACGCATGGCGTGATGCTCGCGGCGCACGCCCACCTTCTCCAGCGCTCCTACGCGGTGATCACCGTGGAACAGCTCCAACGCGGGCACATCACAGCGCTGGCCGAACTGGACCCGCAACTAGCCGCACGGTTTCCGGTAGGGAACCCCGGGCGCGTACTTCTGCCATTGCGCGGGAGTGATAGCGGTGCCTGTGTACGAGCACAGCCGATCCGCAAGCTTGGCCGGGTCGACGTCGAACAGCATGATTGCCGAGTCGGTGACGGCGACGAGTTGCCCGTCCTGCTCGGTGAACCCGGCCGTGTAGATCGTGCCGGGATTGTCGACCCCTTCCTGCCGCAGCGACATCGAGGCGACATGGACCGGGGCGGCGGGATCGTGAATGTTCCACATCTCCAGCCCCTTCTCGTTCCAGTCGACCAGGCGGGTGTTGGCATGGTCGAAACCGATCTCCCGCGTGCCGGCCAGGGTCGATACGGTGGCGAGCTGATGAGGCTGTCGCGGATCGCGGATGTCCCATAGCATCACGGAGTTGTCGCCGATACCGCCGGCCGCGAGCAGCGTACCGTCCTGGCCTATGGCGCTGATCCCGTCGACCGAACTGGACACCGTGGTCGCGCCGGAGGGGCGACCACCGGAGAGGTCGAACAGATCGAGATCCGCCTTCCCACCGTTGATCTCCGGCACGGTGCTGGCTACCAGCCGACCGGCCCCTGCCATGACCCCATATGCCGCGCCGAACGGTGAGGTGCCGAGGTGTGTCGGATGCGCCGGATTCCTGATATCCCACCAGTCCATCCCGGCGGACGTCAGCAACCACGCGGTGTGCCCGTCGGGCAGGACGCCCGTGGGACCGTTGATGACGGCGGTTGGCTGGATGGAACCGACGTCGGAGGCGTGGGCGGCGCCGGTGACGCGCCAGAGGTGGAGCAGCCCGGCCTGGTCCAGGACGGTGACCAGGTCGCCGGCCCGGTCAGCGCCGACGGCAGCGGCCAGCGGCCATCCGGTCGCCGAGCTCGGGACGGATGCGGTGCCCAGAGCGGTGCCCTGGACCGGGTGGTGTGGATCGGTAAGGTCCCAGAGCTGGACAGTGCCGGTGGCCGCGGCGACGAGCAGCGTCGTCGATGTCAGGAATGTGGTGACATGTGCCGAGGTGGACAACGTGGCGTCCAGCGACGGACCGGTGGATCCGCCGATGTCCCAGACACCGACGGAAGACGGTGGTTGTACGTTCGGGGCCGTCATCGGCGCGGCCAGCAGGCGCCCGTTCGGGCTCGTCGCCCAGGAGTAGTCGTCGGCGACCGCGCCGGGGATTTTGCGTAAAGCTGATCGCCACAGCCGCACTGCCCCATCGAAACCACCGGCGAACAGGACGCCGTTCGCGGTGGCGGCCATGGTGAACGTGCTGAACCCGGTTGCCGTACAGGTCGGGAACGTGACATCCGTGTTCAGGTTCGCAGGGTACAGGTCGAGTGTGCACAACTCGCCGGTGACGTTGTTGGTGTCAGAGCCGGCGAAGGCGAGCTGGCTGCCGTCCTTGCTGAACGTCACCGTGCTCAGATCGATGGAGGTGCCGGTGGCAGCGATCGGGTCGACTGTGATCGGCGCCGGCTTGGCCGGCTGCTGGATATTCCAGAGCACGACATCGAAGTCCCCGACAGCCGCAAGCAAGCTGCCGTCCGGGCTGACCGCCACCGCCGCGTACCCGCCGTCCATCGTGGCGACCTGGGCCGGGGCCGAGGGGTTGGTGACGTCCCACAGACTTGTCTTGCCACGCAGGACGGTCTGGGCGAGCAGGTTGCCGTGCGATGCGAACGCAACTGCCGCGATGGCGCTGCCATCGCTGGTCGGATTCGACAGGGTGGTCAGGAACCTGGGATGCCGGGGGTCGGCGATCGACCACAATAGGGTGAAGCCCTGTTCCGCTGCGGCGGCCAGCAGGCTGCTGTCCGGACTGATGGCCATCGACGTGATCTGTGGTTTGCCGGTGGGATCGTCGGGGCGCTTGGGCAGCGTCGCCAGTGTCGTGGGCCGGTGCGGGTCGGTCAGGTCCCACAGGCAGGTGCCGCCCGACGTGCCACACGAGCTGGCCAGTAGGGTGCCGCGCGCTGTGAGGGCGACTCCGGTGCCGCCCGCCTTGATGGTGGCGTCGAGCACCGGTGCCGCCGGATCGGCGGTGTTCCAGACCCGAAGCGTCTGGTCCTGGTCGCTGGCCACGGCCAGCGGGGCGTCCGTGGCGGCGGCGACCCGCAACACGGCACTGCCGGTATTGCCGACGAGGCCCTCCAGCGGCGTGTTCAATGAGGCGTACAACTGGTCTGCCGCAGGCTCGGTCGGGCCATCTCGGTACGCGGCGACGGCCAGTTGCGCGGCCAGTCCCGGGTCCGTGGCCCGCAGGGTGTTCGCGTCGGCGGCCAGGTTGGCGGAGAACGCGCCAGAGGAATCCGGTTGGGTGGGGGAATCCGGCCACAACAAGAATCCGCCCCCGACCACCACGGCCAGCACGCAGACCAGGGCGAGCGCTACCAGCCGGCGACGTCGGCGGCGCGGCCGCGGGGCGGGGTAGGCGGGATTGCGGGCCACGACCAGCTTGTTGGCTGGATCGCCGTAGTGGCGGAGGGTGCTGGTCGGTGGGAGCACTCGGGACAGGTGCTGGTGGATGTCGGCCAGCGTCAGGTCGGGCGACTCGGCCCGATCGCCGTTGCGCAGCAACCTGACCAGGGCATCGGTGAAAGCGCCGCCCTCGTCGGTGGTAAGGGAAACCAGGAGGAATTCGTTGTCCGGCACCGGTTCGGGAACAACGTTGAAGCCGAGCGTCGCGGCAGACAGGTGTGTGTGCTGGTCGAGGGAACAGTCCACGACGAGGACGACGGTGCCAGCACGGTGATCACGTGCCGTGGTCATCAGCCGCGCGCAGGGCACCGCGTCGTCGTCGCTTGTCGCGAGGTGGAGGTCGCCGTCCGGCCCGAGCCGGCCCGGCCCGACGTAGTAGATCGACAGCGCCTCGCGGGACTCGGCGGCGAGGTTGGTCACGGCGGTGATGACCTCCGTGGCGCCAGCCGGGTTCGGCAGTATTCGGATGTTCTCGGTCGGCACGCCGGCCTGTGCGATCAAGGCCGACGCCAGGCTCGTCAGCAGCGTCTCGACGAGCGGATCGCCGATTCCGACCAACAGCACGCGTGAACCCTGCCGGGCCAGCAAGGACGGTTCCTGTTCCATCACCCACCGCCTCCCTTCATCACCGCGATGACGCGGATTTCCACGGCGTTTTCGGTGATTGCCGCCTGAACGGCCTCGCTCGCGCTCTTGACGAGCAGGTCACCATTCGACTCGGCCACGGCCTTGTCGCAGTCCTGGCCGATCGTTCGGGTCTGTGCGATGAACGTGCGCCAGAGCGACTGCGCCTGCGGGTCGGGGACGTGGAAGTACGCGTCGGCGTCCGTCGCGAGCCGGTCGAACTCGACGCAGAACGGGTGGACACGTGAGTCGTCGACCTCGCCGTGCCCATTGTCCAGCAGCGTGAGGTAGTCGTTCGCCGCGGTGGTGAAGCGTGCCAGCAGGTCGCTTCCCCCATGGCCAGCCCAGGCGCCCGCCTGGAATGCCCTGGTCTGCGTGGATGGCGGCGCGTCGCCCGCGACGGTCGACGACGAGGGCGCGGCAGACGCCGAACTGGCGTTGCTCGGCAGCGACATCGCACCCGCGATCACGAGGCCGACGAACATCGCACCCAACGCGACCGCGCCAGCACCACGAACAACCTGGCCGCGCAGCGTTGCCAGGGACGGTACGGGCGAGCGCCCCGCACCGCGCAGCCGTTGAACTGCGGACACCACCACTGCCGCGGCGACCGCGGCGACCGTGCCGACAACACAGGCCGGCGCCACTAGATAGGCGAACATCGGCCAGGTCGTGCCGGGACGCCAGTCGCACGAGCTCTGCAGCGTGGCCAACCCCGGCACACACCCGTCAACGGCGGCCGCCGGGAACATCCCGGCAACGCCGACCAGCCCGGCCGTCTGCGACGCGATCAGCGCGGCCAGTAACCCGTATGCCCTGGACGCCGCGCTGGCGATGACGGCGGCCACGGCCATTCCGGCGACCCACGCCACCAGCACCCAGACCATGTAGACCGGGACCGCGGGCTCGGTGGCGCCCAGCGGGCCGGGTGGCTGGACAGTGTGCAGATAGGCCATGGCGCCCACGAGCACGATCCAACCGAAAACCCCGCCCGGCACCGCGGCCAATATCGTGCGACGCAGCGACGGCAGTCCGCTCACCGGCGTCATGACGTCGCCCGTTCGCTGCTGAGCCACCCGAACCCAGCGCGGTATCGCACCGCCCCGGCCACCCGCCCAGATCAGCAGCGGCACGATCCATAGGGTTGCGACCGCCGGCATCACCAGCACGCCATGCGCCAACACCGGCAGGACCGCCACGAACGCGGAGGTGTGGTCGTCGACCAACCTGGCCGCGGTGGCCGTCACCAGGTCGGGCACCCCGTACGCGTACACCGAGCCGTTGGCCGCCCACCACTCGAACCACGCCGACAGGACGAGAGACCCGGTGGCCAGGCCGATCAGGACGGCCGGGCGGATCATCCGGCCGGGCCAGGCTCGCAGCCAGAGCTGCGCGCACTGCGTCGTCCAGCACGCGAACACCGCGCCGGCGCAGATCACCACCACCAGCACCTCGGGGTGCGCGGGCAGCCAGTGGTAGGCCGAGAGGTCGTCAACAACCAGTTCGGCAGTGGCCATGCCGGCGCCGAGCCACAGCCCCGCCCGCATGCCAGAGGGCGCCGGTCGCCCCGTGAGCACGCTGTGGGTGACGGCCCGCCACAGTGTGGTGCCAGCCGCCGCGGTGACCAGCACCGCCACCCCGGCCGCGATCACCTCGCTCGACCAGGTGACGTCGTGCAGGTACTGGCCCGCGTAGTTGCGGGCCTGGGTCTGGATCAGCGTGGCGGCCGCGCCGGTCAGGAACAGCGGCAACGCCGGGACACCGAACAGCACTGCCGGATCCGTGAGCGATGCCAGGCGTAGATCCCATCGGGGATGGGTGCGCCACAACTCGACGAACGAGCCGAGCGTGCGCCACAGCGCCCCGCGGTCCGGAGGCGGTGCAGGGGGCGCCCAGCCGTGCTGGTGGGCGCCCCAGCATGCGGCGGCCAGATCGGCGTAGATTTCGCGGCTACGCAGCACGTCCGACCGTGCGAGGTAGACCAGCGTCACCATCAGCACCGTGAACAAGACGTTGCGGACCAGGCTCGGGGCGTCGATCGACCAGTCGACCGATTGAGGCTCAGTTACGAACGCCACGGCGGTCCACACCAGGTAGGGCAGCAGCACCAGGGTGAGAAACACCCGCCACAAGGCCACCGTGAGGTAGGTGACGGTGACGTCGCGATTGCCGACATGGGCGAGCTCGTGCAGCACCACCGCCCGAAAGCCGGTCGGATCCGCGGCCCTGCGGACGATCAGGCCGCCGTGCAGACAGATCGTCGGGCGGCGGGTGCTGCCGAACACCACCGCGTTGGCCGACATCGCCGCCGGGTCGATCACAAACCGTGGTGTCCGAGCCAGGTCGGCCACTTCCGTGGCCAGCTCGGCCAGCTCGCTGGCGATACTGTCGTCGCGGTCGACCGCCGACAGCGGCACGACTCGACCGGGCCGCCGTTTCCACACGGGCAGACCGCAGAACAGCGCGACGGCCACGACCAACACCAGGATCGGCCAGCCCATGGTGACCAACAATGGCGGCGGTACCTCGTACCGCGCGATGCATGCCTCGAAGGCGGCGTTCTGTGCGGCAGTGTGGGCCTGCACGGCGATTTCAGTGCTGTGCAGTGGGTCCGCGCCGGCCGCGAGCTGGCAGCCGTGACCGTTCTGGTCGTTCGCCCCGGACAGCCCGGTGATGACCGCCAGAATCATCGACGCGCTGCTCACTAGCAGCAGAATGAGCAGCAGCGCGAAGCGGACGTTCGCGCCCGCACCGATTACCCGCTCGTCGACCCGTAACCGGTAGGGGGCGGCGGTCACGACTGAGTGCTGTCGTCCGATGTGGATGGTGCGGGGTTCGCCAGCGCACTCAAGGACAACTGGGTGTACACGGCGTCCGAGAGTTCTTCCGCGCGCTTCTTCTGCAGGCCGCGTTTGAGGGCCGTCTGGAACACCTGCTCGCGGATGTCGGCGAGTTGCTGCGGGGTCAGCGGTGGCAGTGTCCTCGCTGCCTTGCCTCGACGGAAGACCTTGCGTAGCACGGCCTTCGTCCCAGTCGCCGCGCCTTTGCCGGCGGCGGTGCCGATCTGGCGGGCGGCCTGGTTCACCGCCAGCCACACCACCGGGGTGGCCACGGTGACGATCTCGTCCCAGCCGAAACCGAGCCGCTCCCGACGCCGGCCTCGCCCGCTCAATCGTCGTACGACGGTATCGTCGTCGAACGCGCAAAGCCCGTCCACGACGGCCAGTTCCTCTTCTGCGACGTCGGCCACCACCGCACGCACCACGTCGCGCACCCTGATCTGGGCAGGTGCATCCGTGTTCTGAGCTCGTCCAGAGTTCATGACCGCCCCCGAAGGTCATCACGTTCCGCGACAGATCCGTCACCGTACTAGTTCCTCCACCTGACGGACAGCATCTCGCGGAGGAATACTCCGAACGATCGACAGTGAAGATGGGCTGTAAGTCTAGTTTGTCGCAGCTGAAACGGCGTTGTGGCAGCCGCGAGAAGGAAAACCTGCGTGAGCATTTGGAACTGGCGGCGGCGAACATCATGCGCCTGACCGTGGAGAACGCCAGCTGCGCCGAGAACTGGAAGCCGCTAGCAAGGTCATCGGGATCACCGCCCGGTCTGAAGGGCCTGGCCAGGTCGGCTGAGCAGGTTGGCACTGGGCTCGCCGGACGGCTTTGTCAGGGGGCACGGCTAGCCTCACCAGCATGAACACCGACAACGCGACTGGTGACAAGCCTCCGGACGACTCGGACTCCCAGGAGCCGGAAGCCCTCGACGATGTGATCGCTCACCGCGCCGAGCCGGCGCTGCCAGCGATGGAGTGGGCACAGCGAACTGCCGAGGCCATGCGCCCGGTCCAGGACATGATGCAAGCCCAGGCTCAGACCTACCGGTTTGCGCTGAAGGCGGTGAACTCGCCGAGCATGCCGGCCGCGATGAACGCCGCGGCACGGCAGCAGAAGCTTGTCCAGGACATCACAGACACCCGCGATCCGGCTCGCCACGGAGCTGGCCAACTCGCCCGCCGTCCGGGCGGGCGCCCACGCGGTCGCCGAAAGCCAGAACTTCATGGAGCAGTGGGCGAACTCGCCCGCAGCCCGCCTCGCCGACCTCGCGAGAACCACGCGCGTCGGCGTTTGGGATGTCGCGCTTGCGTCAGACTCACACCGCCATGGCCAAGATGCGCCGACGCTGGTCCCGGCCGTCCCGCTCGCTCAGTTCGGCGATGCGCTGCCACGCAGAATCTGAGCCAGAACCACACACCGCGGACACAAACACCGCTTCACCACCCCGAAAAGCTCCGGGCGGACGGATGAGTTGGCCCGCGCCGCGCCACGCAAAGGGCTGGCAGCGCCCGTCGGCCGGCCTGGGCAGCAAGGGACACCGGCTGGATGACTGGCTACTGCTGGACCCGGTGCGGACGAGCGCCTGCTTATGGTGCGCCGTTCGATCAGCAAACCGAAGGAGTTAGCTTACTACATCTGCCACACTCGCCGCCCGGTCTCGTCTGCCGAACTCGTCCGGGGTCGCCGGAAGTCGTTGGGGCGTCGAGGAAACCTTCCAGTTCGCCAAGAACGAGACCGGCTTGGACCACCACCAGGTCCGCCGCTACGACGCCTGGTACCGGCACACCACGCTATCCATGCTTGCCGCCGCGTTCCTGACTGTCACCGCATACGCAGAACGCACTCGCCAGCGGCGGAGTGGAACTCGGCCAGCCGGTCGAGGAACGAGAAGACCTCGAAGCCCCGCAGGGTGATCTCGGCGGAGATGACCCGGTCCAGGTGCGGGATCGGAGCTCGCGACCCGGAGTTGTAGCCGCTCACCATGCCGCACATGGCGAATCGCGCTCGCGGGTGGGCGACGGCCAGCGCTGCGTCGAGATGGTCTCCGCCCACGTTGGCGAAGTAGACGTCGATCCCGTCGGAAGCGGCCTCGCGAAGAGCGTCCCCGATGGGCTGCGGACCCTTGTAATCGATCGCCATATCCGCGCCGAGCTTGCTCACCGGCGCGCACTTCTCGGGGCCGCCCGCCGACGCGATCACGGTCATGCCCTCGGCCTTGGCCATCTGGATGACGGCCGTGCCGACGGCGCCGCCGCCACCGGAGACGAACACCACGTCCCCGCGCCGCGCCCGCGCCACGTCGAACAGTCCGAAGTACGCTGTGATGCCGGGATAGCCGAGGACGTTGAGGAACGCGGACTCCGCCACCGGCATGTCCGGCACCCGCCGCACCGCCCCGGCCGGCAGAACTGTCTCCTCGCACCACCCGCCGAGAGGGGTGACGACGTCGCCGACGTGCACGCCGTCCGCCCGCGACTCGACGACCTGGCCCAGTGCTAACGCTCCGACGACGTCGCCCAGTCGCAGCGGCGGTAACGGGGTGTCGGCCGCCATCCGCCAGCGGGTCAAGGGATCCACCGACAACAGCGGTTGGCGACCCGCACCGAACCGTCGACCAGCGGAGCGGACTCGAACTCGCGGAGTTCGAAGCAGTCCTCGGTCACCGGCCCGTCCGGCCGTTTCACGAAGTACCAGCCGCGTGGCATCTCAGGGCGTCCTTTCCGTAGCGTGGACAGCGATGTGGTCGAGAATGAGCTGCGTGACGGCGTCCGGCCGGTCCAGCTGAAGAAAATGGCCGGCGCCCTCCAACCGCGCGAAACGCCACGGCCCGTCCATCCACTCCACGGAGCGAGCGATCTGCTCCAGACCGCAGTACGGGTCGGCCGTCGGCCAGATTCCGAGAGTCGACACGGACACCCGCGGGACCGGCCCCCGCGCGTTCGCCGGATTCGCGTTGGCCGGATGCCCGACGGACATCGCCACGTACGACGTCACTCTGTCGGGTCGGCTCGCGGCCATGGACCAGGTCGACAACGCGCCGCGGTCGTGGCCGACGAGGTGGAACGTGCTGGCGTCCAAGGCATCAGCGACCGCCCACAGCGACTCCTCGTCCCTGGTGATCGTGTAGTGCTCCGTTCCGACCGGGATGTCCGAGTCGCCGTGGCCGAGCAGGTCCGGCACGACCACCCGGTAACCGGCCGCCAGCAGGCCGGGAACCTGGTGGCGGTAGACCGCGGACGAGTCGGGAATGCCGTGGACCAGCAGGATGGTCTCGGGCCCGTCGCCCGCCTCGTAGGCGGTGATCCGGTTGCCGTGCACGGTGATGTCGTGCCGGTTCATCCCGATCAGCCGATGAAAGGGTTCCATGCGAATTCTCCTCGTCATTGCGGCTGCTGCCGGCGGGTGGCACGCCAGGCGGTTCTGGCCAGGGCGATGGACACCAGGGCGCCGATGAGGGTCAGCCCGGCCGCCCACGAGAGGGTGGTGGTGAGGGCGTCGGCGGCGAGCGAGAGGTACAGGTCGCCGAAGATCGCGACGCCGATCACCTGGCCGAGCTGGAGCGTGGTGGTCAGCAGCCCGCTGGCGTCCGCGGCCGCCTCAGCCGGCACGTTGACCAGGGTGTGGGCCATCAGCGGACTGAACGCGAGGCCGAAGCCGACCGCGAAGACCACCATGCTGGCGGCCACGGCCAGGCCCGAGGGCCGGCCGAGGCACACGAGGGCGGTGACCAGGTAGCCCAGGGAACCCACCGTGAATCCGATCGGGACCAGCAGGTGATGGCTGCGGGCGGGTAGGCGGCGCCAGTGGTAGCCGCACAGTCCGGACAGGATCCCGGCCGGGGCGAAGATGAGACCGGTGCGCAGCGCGCTGTCGCCGAGTTGGCCCTGTAGGTACAGCGGCAGGGCGAACAGGAAGCCGCCGTAGGCGACCATGTTCGTGGCCAACGTGATCAGCCCGGAGGTGACCCCCGGAACCCGCAGGACGGCCAGGTTCATCAGCGGTTGTTCGATTCGCCGTTCGACGAGGCCGAACGACACCGCCAGCGCCGCGCCCGCCGCCAGGCTGACCAAGGTCCATGCCGGCCACTGCTGTTCCTGGCCGAGCACCAGCGGCAGCACGAGCAGGCATACCGCCGGCACGGAGATGACCAACCCGATCAGGTCCAGCCGGCGGCCGCCGGCGGGCACGTCCGCCGGCACCAGTCGCGGTACCAGCGCCGCGACCACGAGGCCAATCGGCACGTTGACCAGGAAGACCGGTCGCCACCCGCTGTCCAACAGGTTCGCGGTGACCAGCAGCCCGCCGGCCACCATGCCCAGCACACCGCCGACCGCGATGACCGCGGCGTACGCGGACAGCGCCTTGGCCCGCGCCGCACCGGTGAACTCGGTCTGAATGGTGCTCATGATCTGCGGCATCACCAGCGCCGCTCCGGCTCCCTGCACCAGCCGTGCCGCCACCAGCACGCCCGCGGTCGGGGCCAGGCCGCACAGCAGGGAGGCAACCGTGAAGCCGACCAGTCCGACGAGGAAGATCCGGCGACGACCGTACAGCTCGCCCAGCCGGGCCCCGGTGATCAGGAACATCGCATAGCTCAGCGTGTAGCCGGCGACCACAAGCTGCAGCATTGAGCCGGAGGCGTGCAGGTCCCGCTGGATCGACGGAGTCGCGACGTTGACGATGGTGACCCCGAGCAGAGCCATGAACTGCCCCGCCAGCAGCACCGTCAGCATCAGCCAGCGCTGTCGGTCACTGCTGCCCGCCGCCGCGGGTGCCTGAGCGGCGACGGCCGCGTTGCTTTCCATGTCCACCAAGATCGGCGCGGCGGCCGGTGAGCGGTGAGAGCCTGCTGATGCTGGTACTGCCACCACCCCTCTGGGCGAAAGTGGGAGCGCAATCCGCTGCCCTGTTGGGGGATGATGGGGCTGTGACCACTTCCGAGACGGTCGAGGGGCGACGGCGCGGTGAGCTCGGCGCGTTCCTCAAGGCCCGCCGCGCTCGACTTCGCCCGGAGGACGTCGGCCTGCCGCCGGGGGCGCGGCGGCGCACGGCGGGCCTGCGCAGGGAGGAGGTCGCGCTGCTCGCCGGGGTCGGTGTCACCTGGTACACGTGGCTGGAGCAGGGCCGGCAGATCAACGCCAGCACCCAGGTGCTGGACGCCGTGGCCAACACCCTCCGGTTGGACCGCGCCGAGCGGCGACACCTCTACGAACTGGCCGAGGCGACGCCGCGACGCGACTTCGAACGTGCCGCACAGCCCGCGCCGGCGACGGAGGCGCTGCTGCGCTCGTTGCCGTTGCCGGCCACGCTGGTGAACGGCCGGTTCGACGTCCTCGAGGCCAACGACGCCTACCGCCGGCTCTTCCGGGACTGGCACACCGGAACCGGCTCGTGCGTGCACCGCAATGTGCTGTGGTGCTGCGTGACGGAGCCGATGGCCCGTTGCTGGTACGTCAACTACGACAGCGAGATCGCGCACATGGTCGCCCGGATGCGCGCCGACTACGCCCGCCACGTCGGCGATCAGGAATGGGAGGAGGACATCCGCCGGTTGCGCGACATCAACGAGGAGTTCGCGCGGCTGTGGGAACGACACGACGTGGCCGAACCGGCCGTGCGCCGGCGCGTGTTCGACCTGCCGGAGTTCGGCCGGCTCACCTTCTCCGCACAGGAGCTGGCCGTGGCCGCCACGCCGGATCTGCGACTCCAGGTGAACGCGCCGGAGGACGCGCACACCCGTTCCGTCATCGAGCGACTGGCCGCCGAGGTTGAACTGTCCGTCGTGGACTGATGTCCGTCATCACTCGCCCGCGTCGCCGACGCTGAGAGCGATCTCGACGAACCGCCGCAGCACGGCCTCGCGGACGTGGGGCAGGAAGACCAGCGCCACAGGGCTCGGCGGCGCGCCGCGCAACGGGATGAACCGGACCGCGGGGTGCGGGTTGCGTCGCATGGCCACCTCCGGGGCGACACCGATGCCGCGGTTGGCGGCGACGCATTCGATCCACTCGTCGAAGTTGGTGGTCTCCACGACCGTCGCCGGTCCCTCGCCCCGTGGCCAGGACCACGGCCCGGTCGTGCCGCTGACGATGTTGACCACCAGCGGCCAGCGTGGAACCTCCTGCCAGGTCAGATCCGCACGCTGGGCGAGGGCCGACCGGACGGAACACGCCGCCACCCTGGGCTCGTCGAACAGGTGCACGACGCGCAGAGTGGACGAACGCACCGGGCCGCGTATCACGGCGACGTCGACCTTGCCCTGCTGCACCGCCGAAAGAGGATCATCCGTGCGCACGAGGTCGACGGTGGTGCCGGTTGCCTGCTCGAACCGGGCCAATGTCCGCTGCGCCCACGGATCCGGCAGCAGCCAGCCGAATCCCATCCGGACACAGGCCCTCTGCTGAAGCGCGTCCAGTCCCCGCTCCAGTTCGGCGAGGGCTCGTTCGACATATTCGAGCAGCGTCTTCCCGGCGGCGGTCAGTTCGACGTGTCGGCTGTCACGTTCGAACAGCGCCGTGCCCACCGCATCCTCCAGCTGCCGGATCGTGCGGCTCAGTGCGGGCTGGGTGATGGTGAGGTCGTTCGCGGCCTGGGTGAAGGATTTCAGCCGCGCCACGGCCTCGAAGCCGCGCAGGTGGCGAAGTTCGAACTTGCCGTTCACGTCGTCCATCATGCCGCCCAGGCATGGACGCGGCACGTACGGCATTTCCCAGCCGAGTCCGCGCCGCCTAGCGTGGCGGGCGGCGGGCGAGACCGTTGCCCTGCCGTACGGACCAGGCCCGGGGAGGCAGTCCCAGATGATCGAACTTGTCGATTACCAGTTCGGGCCGGCAGCGCGCCGGCGGTTGGACGAATCGGCGCAGCCGGGCCGCGACGGTGCGATCGCCGCGCTGGAGAGCTTCTACTACGCCCTCAACCGCCGCGACCTCGAGGCATTGACCGCGGTGTGGTCGCAGGACGAGTTGGCCCAGCTCAACAATCCCGTCGGCGGGATCCTCCGCTCCGGGGCCGCGGTCACCGACCTCTACCGGCGCATCTTCGCCGGCGATCTCTGCCTGACGGTCACCTTCGGCGACGCCGCCACCTACTGGTGGCCGGAGGCCGTCGTGTTCGCCGGCCGGGAGGTGGGGCAGTACCACGACCACGACGGTGCCGTTGTTCCGCTGACCATCCGGACCACGCGCGTCTTCGGCTACCAGCGAGAGGCCGGGCGCTGGCTGCAGGTGCACCACCACGGCAGCATTGACCAGGCGGAGCAGCTCGCCCAGTACCAGAAGGCCGTGCGCGGCTGACGGTACCCCGCAAAGTCCGATGTGGACAACGCTCCTTCCTGATTGGACAGGTCTCTGATGCCTCTGCTGTATGTGGATCTGATCGAAGGCCGTTCGCCGGAGCAGGTCCGTGTCCTGCTCGACGCCGTGCACGCGGCTGTCGTCGAGGCGTTCGCGGTGCCCGAACGCGGCCGGGCCCAGTTCCTGACCGGCGAACTCGCCTGAACCGCGTGTGCCGGACGGGAACGGCGCCAGGGTATCCTCCCGCGCCGGCTTCGGCCTGTCGGGTCACGTGGTCGGGTCGCGCTCGGCGGCTCTCGCCAGCACGTGGACGGCTGGCAGTGGATCACCTCGGCCCAACAGGAGCGCTGGACCCAGTTGTCCGACGACGGAAGCGGTAGCCGCGGTCGCGGTGCCGCCTGCACGCCGAGCAAATCTCCGGCCGGGTGATACTCGGATGTCGACGGCTGTGTCACACCGGTAGGGGAGCAGTGGCTGATGTGTGCGTTCGTGCTGGTCGCCGAGGACGATGAGAAGCAGGCGGAGCTCGTACGGCGGTACCTGCGGCACGAAGGCCATTCGGTCGTCCTGGTGTCGGACGGTCGCGCGGCCGTGGACCAGGTCCGGCACAACCGCCCGGACCTGCTGATCCTTGACGTGATGATGCCGGGGCTGGACGGCCTGGACGTGCTCCGGACGCTGCGTCGCGACTTCGACCTGCCGGTGCTGGTGGTGACGGCCCGGTCGACGGCCGAGGACAAACTGGCCGGGTTCGACCTGGGCGCGGACGACTACCTGACCAAGCCGTACGACCCGAGGGAGTTGATGGCCCGGGTGCGTTCCCTGCTGCGGCGTGCGCGGCCCGAGGGTGGGGTGACGGTGGCTCCGTTGCGGGTAGGCGCCCTCTCGCTGGACCAGGTCCGGCACGAGGTCCGAGTGCACGACCGCCGAATCGAGTGCACGCCGGCCGAGTTCCGGATCCTGGAGACGCTGATGGCCAGCCCGGGCCAGGTGTTCAGTCGCCGGCAGTTGCTGGACCAGGCGCACGGGCCGGCCAGCTTCGTCACCGAACGGACCGCGGACGCCCACGTGAAGAACCTGCGGCGCAAGATCGAGCAGGATCCCCGCCAGCCGACGCGTCTGCGGACGGTCTACGGCGTGGGCTACAAGATGACCGACGGCGGCCCGGATGCCTAGGCCGGGGCTGCGCACCCGGCTGCTGGCCGGCACGGTGCTGGTCGCGGCGGGTGCGGTCGCGGCGACCTCGTGGCTGGCCGTGCAGGGCACGACGACCTCGATCGCCCAGCAGGAGAGCTCGGTCCGGGAGAGCTACTCCCTGGCCTACTCGGGGATGGTCGACTACGCGGCGACCCACACCGACTGGTCCTCGGTCGGCCCGGTGCTCACCGACCTGGCCCAGCAGTCCGGCACCCGGGTCGTGGTCACGCCGGTCGGCGGCCGGCCGATCGAGAGCTCGCCGGCGCCGGCCGGCGGCCAGCAGACCGCCGAGCCGTCGGTCGCCCTCGACCCGCTGGCCGTCGACAACACGTTGGCCGGCAGCCGTTTTCCCAACGGCATCGCCCCTTCGGTCGTCGGCCCGTTCCAGCTGAGCACCGCCGAGCACGCCGACCTGGAGGTGCTGGTCGAGAAGGCGGTCACCTGCCTGCAGGCCCACCACCTCACGGCCCAGATCGCCGAGGTGCCCAGCGGGCGCCCCTACCTGCGCATCCCCGAGGACCGCGCGCCGAAGGACTGCCATGTGGTGCTAGCCGACAGCAACGGGCTCGTCGGCTTCGAGGACTCGCCCAAGATCACGCCCACCCGCACCGAGCAGGCCGCGCTGACCCAACTGTCGTTGTCGATGAAGGAATGCACCGATGTCGTGCAGCTCCAGCTGACCGGCACCGGGGAGGTCACCACCGTCCCCGAGGACGACCCGCGGCAGCGCACCTGCCTGCTCGACGCGCGCCGCCAGCAGCTTCGGCCCTACGTCGCCCCGGCCGCGGTCCTGAGCGTCACGCCGCTCGGCGACAACGCGCAGGCGAGCGTGAGCCTGCCGGCCGCCGGTGCGCTGCGGATCGCCGGTGTGGCCGCGATCGTCCTCCTGCTCACCGTCGGCGTGGCGATGTTGTTGGCCAGCCGCGTGATCCGGCCGGTCCACGCGCTCACCGAGGCGACCCGCCGCATGCGGGCGGGCGACGGCGAGGCCCGGGCGGCGACGACCGCCCGGTGGGAGATCGCCGAGCTGACCGCGGCGTTCAACGAGATGGCCGAGCACGTCGCCCGGACCGACCGGCAGCGCAAGGAACTGGTCAGCGACATCTCCCACGAGTTGCGCACGCCGCTGGGCACGATCCGGGGCTGGCTGGTCGCCGCGCACGACGGCCTGGCCGACCTGGACCACGACCTGGTGTCGTCGCTGCTGGCCGAAACCGTGCTGCTGGAGCACCTCGTCGACGATCTCGGGGACCTCGCGCTCGCCGACGCCGGGCAGCTGCGCCTGGATCCCGTCGAGGTGAACCTGGCCGGGCTGCTGCGGCACGTCGCGGCCGCGGGCGACGGGCGCGTGACCGTCGAGGCGCCGGACGAGTTGCCGCTGGTGGCGGATCCGGTGCGGCTGCGTCAGGTGGTCGGCAATCTGGTGGCCAACGCGGAACGGCACACCCCGCCGGACGGCCGGATCACGGTGTCCGCCCGGCGGAACGACTCCTGGGTGCTCGTGGACGTCACGGACACGGGGTCCGGCATCGCCGCCGAAGACCTGCCGCACGTGTTCGACCGCTTCTGGCGGGCCGAGAAGTCCCGCAGCCGCCGCACCGGCGGCAGCGGGTTGGGGCTGGCGATCGTCCGTCACCTGGTCGAGGCGCACGGCGGCGCCGTCGGCGTGACCAGCACACCCGGGGTGGGCAGCACCTTCACCGTCCGGCTGCCGGTTTCGAAGGAACTGTCATAGCGTTCGCACAAGTTCTTCACAATGTCCGGACAGGCTCGTGCCCATGATCCCCAACCCCCGCGTGATCGCTGTCGGCCTCCTGGTCGCGTCCGGGCTGGTCCTGACCGCGTGCGGCGGGTCGGACCAGCCGCAGGCCCAGGTGCCGATGCTGCCGGCGACCGGTTCCTCGGCGGCCACCTCCGGCGCCGCCACCACGAGCGCCGATCCCGGACAGCCGCGTGAGCGCCTCGACATGACCAACGACGAGCTCAACGCCCTGTACGACCAGTTCAACCAGTGCCTGTCCGCCAACGGCCTCCCCAAGGGCAAGCCCACCGGCGGCAGCGGAGCGAGCCCCACCGTCATCCCGCCGGACATCGAGTCTCGGGCGAGGGCGGCGTGCAAGTCGAAGGATCCGCTGCCCCCGTGGGAACTGGACGCGAGCAACCCGCACGGCGCCGACTTCGTGCACGCGGTCGTGCAGTGCCTGCGGGCCAAGGGAGTCCGGTACGTCGACGAGGAGCCGCCGCAGGGCGGCCGGTACGTCTTCTCCTTCGGCGGGGCCAACAACGACTCCGACTCGATCTCCAAGGGGTTGCAGTACACCCCGGACTGCGAGAAGCAGGTCGCCGGACAGGGAATCGGTCACTGACGTGCGGAAGTGGCTCCTCGCCGTGCTCGGCGCCGTCGTCACGGCGGCCATCGCCGGCGCAGCGGTCTACATGCTGTCCTTCCGGCCCGCGCCGCCGTCAGCGGGACAGGTTGCGCCGCCGCAGAAGGCCACGGTCAAGCGCACCGATCTGTCCACATCGGTCACGCTCAACGGCAGCCTTGGCCACGGCACGGCCACGACCTTCACCGGTCGCAAGAGCGGCACCGTCACCTGGCTGCCGGCCGTGGGCGCCGTGGTGGATCGGGGACAGCGGCTGTACGCGGTCGATGCCAAACCGGTGGCGCTGTTCCTCGGCGACACCCCGCTCTATCGCACGGTCGACGCCACCGCCAAGTCCGGCCCGGATGTCGCCGAGATCAACACGAACCTGCGAGCGTTGGGTTTCCGTTCGGCGCCAACGGGTTCGACCTTCACCGCTGGCACGGCCGACGCCCTCAGGCAGTGGCAGCGCCGCAACGGGCTCGACGAGACCGGCGCCCTGGCGGTCGGCGACGTCGCCATGCTGCCGGCCGCGGCGCGGGTGGATTCCCTCAAGGCCCAGCCCGGCGCGCAGGCCACCGCCGACCTGATGGGCCTGACCTCGACCACGAAGCTGGTCACCGCGACCGCCGACCCCGCCCAGGTCGACGTCGCGTTGCTGACAGTCGGCCAGACCGTCACATTGTCCCTGCCCAACAGCAAACAGGCGCCGGGAACCATCTCCGCGGTGACCTCGTCCGGTGGGCAGGACCAGGCCGGATCCACCGGTGGCGTGGGCGGCCGGTCGAACGGACCGACGGTGACGATCGCCATCGGCGACCAGGCCGTGGTGTCCGATGTGGACTCCGGATCCGTCGCCGTCTCGGTGATCACCGGTTCGCACAAGGGAGTTCTCGCCGTGCCGGTCGGTGCGCTGGTCGTCGTCCAGGGCGGCGGCTACGCGGTCCAAGTGGTCAGCGGCACGGGCAGCAAGCTCGTTGGGGTGCAGACCGGCATGTTCGCCGACGGGCTGGTGGAGGTGTCCGGGCCGGACCTCGCCGCCGGGCTGGAAGTGGTGACCGTGTCGTGAGTCCGGTGCTGCGGATTCACCGCGCCAGCAAGGAATATCCCGGCGGCGTGCGGGCGCTGGACGACGTCAGCCTGCTCGTCGAGGCCGGTGAGCTGCTGGCGATCGTCGGCCCGTCCGGATCGGGCAAGTCCACCCTGCTCAACCTGATGGGCACGCTCGACCGGCCGACCAGCGGCACCGTGGCCGTCCGCGAGCAGGACGTCACGGTGCTGGGCGACCGGGCGCTGTCGACGTTGCGGGCCAAGGAGATCGGCTTCGTGTTCCAGCAGTTCCAGCTCATCGAGGGCCTGTCGGCGACGGAGAACGTCGAGACCGGCCTGCTCTACGCCGGCGTGCCACGCCGGACCCGACGCCCGCTGGCCGCGGCCGCCCTGGACCGCGTCGGGCTGGCCCATCGCCGCGACCACAAGCCGCACCAGTTGTCCGGCGGGGAGAAGCAGCGGGTCGCGATCGCCCGCGCGCTGGTCAACGAGCCGGCGCTGGTGCTGGCCGACGAGCCGACCGGGGCTCTGGACACCGCCACCGGCCGCGCCGTGCTGGACCTGTTGCGTGGCCTCAACGACGCCGGCACCACCATCGCCGTGATCACGCACGACCGGGAGATCGCCACGTCCCTGCCGAGACAGGTGGAGATCCTCGACGGGCGGATCACCTCGGACCGGACTTCCTCGTCGCTGCAGGGGACGCCGCGGTGAGCCGCCTCGCCCCCGTCGACCTGCTCCGGCTCGGACTGCTCGGCGTCCGTACGCGCCGGCTGCGGGCAGTGCTGTCGGCCATGGGCATCTCGATCGGCATCGCGACCATGGTCGTGGTGGTCGGGATCCCGGCGTCTGGCCAGCAGGCGCTGGACGAGCAGCTTTCCGCTCTCGGCACGAATCTGCTGCGCGTCGAGGCCACGGTCGACCAGCAGACTCAGACGTTGCCGCCCGTGCCCGAGTCGGCGACCGCCATGGTGGCCCGGATTCCACCGGTGCAGCA
Source organism: Kutzneria sp. CA-103260 (assembly GCF_018263855.1). Classification (GTDB taxonomy): domain Bacteria; phylum Actinomycetota; class Actinomycetes; order Mycobacteriales; family Pseudonocardiaceae; genus Kutzneria. Next base: position 2,584,466 of record NZ_CP073318.1, read on the forward strand.
GGTCAGCGCGGTCGCGAACACGCACGCCGAGGTCCGTCGCTCGCCCGCGATCCCGCCGGAGAACGGCTCGGGCCTGACCGCGCTGGCCGTGCAGGGGGACGGCCTGCTGCCGGTGATCGGCGGCCATGTCGCCGCCGGGCACTATCTCGACACCGCCGCCGCGGCGTTCCCCACGGTGGTGCTCGGCTCCGTCGCCGCGACCAGGCTCGGCATCACCGCGCTCGACTCTGGGCAACCCGCGCCGGAGATCGTCATCGGATCCCAGGCGTTCACGGTGATCGGTGTCCTGGCGCCGATTCCACTCGCGCCGGAGATCGAGCGCTCCGTGCTCGTCGGCTGGGACGCCGCTCGACACTGGCTGGGCTTCGACTCCCATCCGAGCGTGTTGTACGTGCGGTCCCAGGAGTCGCAGATCGACGCCGTGCAGGCCGTGCTCGCCGGGACGGTGTTCCCGCAGAACCCGGGCCGGATCGTCGTGACCCGCCCCTCCGACGCGCTCGCCGCCAAGCGGCTCACCGAAACCGCCTTCTCCGGCCTGTTCCTCGGGTTGGCCGGGGTGGCGCTGCTGGTCGGCGCGGTCGGCGTGGCCAACACCATGATCGTGTCGGTGCTCGAACGCCGTCGGGAGATCGGCCTGCGGCGGGCGCTCGGCGCGACCCGGCGGCAGATCCGGGGCCAGTTCCTCGCCGAGTCCGTGCTGTTGTGCCTGTTCGGCGGTCTCGCCGGCACGGTGGTCGGCGTCCTCGGCACGACCGGTTACGCCATGTCCCGCGACTGGCCCGCTGTCGTGCCGGTCGGATCGGTTCTCGGTGGTGTCGGGGCCGCCCTGCTCGTCGGCGTGCTCGCCGGGGTGCACCCCGCCGTGCGGGCGTCCAGCCTCCCGCCCACGGAGGCCCTCGCCACCGTCTGACGATGTGACACAGTTTCCGGCACCCGCAGGGTGCCGCCGCTGGCGATGCGGCACGCGATGAGTATGCGCCAGGGCCTCACCGAGCTCGCCGTGATCGACCGGAAGTGTAGTAGTTGGGCTCTGAAGGGCACGGGGCGGCGACGCGGCCCGAGACCCTGGTTAGCGTGCCGGAACGTGAGCAGTACTCCGCGAATGAGAACTGCGCTGTTCGGTGCGTTCTGGAGCTCCCGGCTCGGGGCGGCGCTGGTCGGCAACGACCTGCTGATGTTCGACCACCGCGGCACCAGCAGATCTGGGGCGATCGACTGTCCGGGATGCAGCACGTGCACGGTGACCAGCGGGCGGCCGGCTGCCAGTGTGCGGCGCAGCTGGGCGACAAGGAGACGGTTCGGCGCCGCCCTGCCGGAGGCAAGATGAATGGAGCGTCCGCGGAACTGCTCTCGGTCACGAAGCGCTTCGGCGACGTCGTGGCCCTCGACGCGTTCGACCTGACCGTGGCGGCGGGGGAGTTCGTCGCGATCGTCGGTCCCAGCGGGAGCGGCAAAACCACCGCGACGCGAATATTGGCCGGTTTCGAACGGCCAGACCGTGGACGGGTGCTCATCGGGGAGCGTGACGTCACGGCGGCGCCCGCGAAGCGCCGTGACGTCAACACCGTATTCCAGAACTACGCCCTGTTCCCACACCTCACGGTCGCCGGGAATGTCGGCTACGGCCTGAAGGTGCGGGGTGTGAAGGGTGCGCGGCGGCGGGCCACGGTGGACGAGTTGCTGGCGCTGGTCCGACTGGAGGGTCTGGCCGACCGCAGGCCGCACCAGCTGTCCGGAGGCCAGCAGCAGCGGGTCGCGATCGCGCGTGCCCTCGCGCGGCGGCCCGGGGTGCTGCTGCTCGACGAACCACTCGGCGCGCTGGACCGCAAGCTGCGCGGGGACGTGCGGACCGAACTGCGGCGGATCCACCGCGAGTTCGGCACCAGCTTCGTCTACATCACCCACGACCAGGACGGGGCGTTCGGGCTCGCGGACCGGATCGTCGTGGTCAACGCTGGCCGGGTCGAGCAGCAGGGCTCGCCCGACGAGATCTACGACCGGCCGGCCACGCTGTGGGCCGCGAACTTCGTCGGCGCCAACACATTCGTTTCGGGCCGGGTCGCCGATCGCACCTCTGAAGCCATGATCGGGTCGCCCGCATCAGGCTCAGGCGGAACCACCCTGGTTCGGCCCGCGATATCTGGTAGGTCCCGACCCGCTCGTTTCGACCGAAGACTCCGTCCTCGTCGGGCGGCGAATCGAGCTGCACGTCCCCGACCACCCAATACGAGGTTGGGTCGTCACCGGGGAAGGGGGCCTGGCAGACCTTTCTCACGTGGCTGTGAGGCCAGCATGAGGCCGGTCGGGCCTGCGCCCGAGACCACGACTTGGACGGATGACACTGGAAGGCTGAGGTTCATCGGCTCGTCCCCTGGCAGCGGTCCGAACTGATCAACCTTGGGTGCGGCTGGTCTGCGGCGACGAGCCGGTGACGGCCTGGCGTGGCTGGGGGTCCGCGTGAACCGGCCGGTCCGCCCGGCGGTCGCGGCGCAAGACGAGCAGCGGGATCGCGACGATGACCTGCACCGCCGCGATGAACGCCTGCGTTATGGGCGAGTCGACGGTCAACAGGGCGAGTGTCGCATTGCCGGCGAAGTGAACCGCGATCGACGCCGCGACCCCGGCACGCTCATAGGCGTAGCCGGTCAGCAGTGCCATCGGGATGACACTGACCATGAACGCCAGGCCGCCCCAGCTGATCAGGCCGAGACCGGCTTGGACGGTTCCGGGAATGAAGAACAGTGGCACGTGCCATGCCGCCCAGATGACGCCGAGCAACAGGGCGGCCTGAATTCGACCCATCGAGGCGCGCATTCGCGGATATGCCGTGCCGCGCCAGCCGGGCTCCTCGGCCAACGGGCCGGCGACCAGCATGCTGATGATGAACGGCACCGGTCCGCCGACGGTGGCGATCAGCGCTTGTCCCCCGGCAAGGCCCACCGCGGGACCGCCCAGCACGGGCGCGAGCAGCGCGCCTGCCAGCACGGTTGCCGAGGTCAGCGCCAGCATCGGCAGAATCCAGAACAGCCGTGGGCTCGGCCGGAGCCGCACCGTGCGAGCAGGGGCGGGTTGGCGGCGGATGGCTCGGTGGATTCGGACCACGATCGCGCCGATCGTCGGGCCGAAGGCGCCGAGGAGGTAGGGAATGGCGGTGGGGGAACTCATCGCCGATCCGCCCAGTGCGATCGCGATGAGCCAGCAGGCCCAGGTCGTCGTGAACGTGACAGCAAAGTAGAGCGCCAGGCCACTTCGCTGGCGAACAGGCGTTGAGATAGTCACACCTTTTCCTTTTCGCGGGTGTCGCATGAAGGAATTTCGAATTCCTTCAGCAGCGGACGAGCGGAAACTGTCCAGGACGTTGCTGTCCAGTCAGGACGCGCGGCGTGTCGGGGTCGGCCGGGTCTGCCTCGCGGTCCGACCTCCCGTCGCTCTCAGTCGTGCGAACGTTATCACCTGTGAGAACCATATCGCATGTGAGAACATTGGTCCATGGCCACCGCTGACCTGCTCCTGCACCCCGTCCGGATGCGCATCCTGCAAACGCTGTTCGACGCGGACCCGATGACCACCACGCAGCTGCGAGACCGCATGCCCGACATCGCGCCGGCGACGATGTACCGACAGATCGCGGTGTTGGCCGACGCGGGCGTGCTGGAGGTCGTGGCCGAGAAGCGGGTGCGCGGCACGGTGGAGCGCAGCTACCGGGTGCGTCCGGAGAACGCGGTGGTCGACCCCGCGGCGCGGGAGGCGATGACGCGGGAGGAGCACCAACGGTCGTTCACCACGTTCGCGGCATCGTTGATGTCGGATTTCGACCGCTACCTCGGCTACGAAGACGCCAATCCCGTCGCGGACGGCGTGGTCTACCGGCAGGCGGCGGTGTGGCTGAGCGACGACGAATTCGCCGCGATGATCGACGAGATCGAGCACGCGGTCGTCTCACGGGTCGGCTACGCCCCGGAGGGCCGCCGCACTCGGCGCATCGTCAGCCTCGTTGTCGTGCCGGACAAGCCTGCGACGAAACCCCTGCCGGACTCCGACACCGAGCGGGAGTGATCTGGTCCAGGACGGGACGTCACCGGCTCACGAGGCTGTGTGCCGGATCCCGGCCAGCACGATGTCAGTGATCCGTTCGGCCTCTGTCCGGGTGAAAGGCCGCAACCCCTGGTCGGCGTAGCTATAGGCCGGGCCGGACAGCTTCTGGGTGACGAGGTAGCTGTCGACCCGCGGCAACTCACCGCGGACGACGGCGCTGTCCACTCGTCGCGCCACGAGGTCGGTGCGCTGCTGGAAGATCACGGTCACCGTGCGACGGGTCGCCGGGCTCTCGCTGGCCCTCGACCTCGGCGGCCGCGGTCACCACGTCACCGTCGTCGAGCGCGCGAACCAGTTCCGGGTCAGCGGATCATCGATCGACGTCCGCGGTGACGCGCTCGATATCGCCGACCGGATGGGCCTACTCGCCCGGATCAAGGAGAACCGCGTTCGCGCGACCGAACTGAGCGTGTTCGTCGACGCCGACGGCCGGGGGATCGGCCAGATGTCGTGGTCGGAGTTCGACGTCTCCGACCACGACATCGACATCGCCCGGGAGGACCTCGCGCAGATCATGATCGACGCGCTCCCCGCCGGCACCACGGTCCGCCTCCGGGAGCACCTCGAATCGCTCGCCGACGACGGCGCCGGCGTCGACGTCCGCTTCGCCTCTGGCGGTACCGGACGCTTCGCCCTCGTGCTCGGCGCCGATGGCCAGCACTCGGCGGTGCGCTGTCTGGCGTTCGGCGCCGAAAAGGACTACCTGCGCCATCTGGGCCTGTACGTCGCCCTCGCCGAACTTCCCGGCGAACGACGGGCAGATCGGCTCAACCCGGTGTACAACTTCCTGGGTCACATGGCCACCATCTGGCGCTACAAGGACCGGGCGCTGGCCGGCTTCGCCTTCCGGCCGGACCTCGTCAGGGGACTGGGTTACGAGAAGGCGCACATCTTTGGGATGGGATGCGGTATCAGGCACCAGCTAGGCGAGCGTTCGCCCACGCCTACTTCTCCTCTGTGCGACGCCGACACCACGGCGAGCTGACGTGGATGCTGCCGGCCTAAGGCTGTGTCCTCTGTTCGCATGACCAAGCGCCCCGAGGCTAGCTCCAATTCGGTTGCCAGGCGCGGGATGGGCCCTTGATGCTGGCTGTCATGAGTGACGTCGTCCTCCGTCCCGCCGGTGCCGGCGATGCTGCGTTCCTCACCGACATGCTGGTGGAGGCCGCGACGACGCCCGCTGTGCCGCGCAGTCGGGCGGAGACGCTCGCCGATCCGTCGTTTGCCCACTACCTGCCCGCCGACGTCGGTCTCGTCGCCGTCGAGCAGTCTTCGCAGCCCGTCGGTGCAGCCTGGCTGCGTCTGTTCGGTGCCGACGACCCCGGTTACGGCTTCGTTCGGGACGGTGTGCCCGAGCTGGCCATCGGCGTGCTCGCCTCGCGTCGTGGGCGGGGCATCGGTCGCCTGCTCGTGCGTGCCATCGCCGATGTCGCGCGTGCTCGCGGGTTCTGTCACATCTGCCTCAGCGTCGACCGCGTCAACCCCGCTGCCCGGCTCTACCTCGCCGAGGGGTACCGGGTTGTCGCCAGCCGCGAGCACGCTGACACCATGCTGTTGGCGTTGTAGCTACCGGTGGCTCATGCTTGTCGGTTTCGATCACAAGGGGCACGATTCGAATCCTCCACCCGGCAATTGCTCAGCGTATGTCGATAGGCCAGGCTGGCTCCATGTCCATCGGTGTGACCTTCGATGCGCGCGACCCACAGAAGCAGGCCGAGTTCTGGGCGATGGCTCTCGGCTACGTCTTGGACCCGCCGCCGCCCGGCTTTACCAGTTGGTCGGAGTTCGCCACCGCGCGCGGCATCCCCCGTGACCAGTGGCGTGCCGCTGTTATCGACCCGGAAGGGCGCGGACCGAGACTGTTCTTCCAACCAGTTCCAACCTCACCTACGCCCTGCTGACCCACCCCGACCAGCTTGCCCTGCTGCGGTCTAGGCCCGAGCTTATGCCCGGCGCCGTCCAGGAGCTGATGCGCTGGGTGCCGCTGCTCGCGGTCGCCGACGTGCTGCCCCGGTTACGCGCTGGCCGATGTCGAACTCAGCGGGGGCACGGTGCGGGCCGGCGAGCCGGTTCTGTCGGCCAAACACGCCGCCAAGACCGACCGGCGCAGATACGCCGACCCCGACCACTATCTCGGCGCACCGCAGGCCCGGATGCACATCCAGATCGCGTTGGCCGCGCTGCTGGCGCGTTTCCCGGATCTACGGCTGGCGGTGCCCGAGACGGAGGTGGTGTGGAAGAGCGGCCTGGCGGTCCGCGGGCCGGTCGCCCTGCCGATCACCTGGTGACCGATTAGGGGGTGACCGTGAGGTCGTCGAACTGGTCGGTCTGGTAGCCCACCACACCGAAACCGATCTGGCCGGAGGCGTAGGAGGAGTCCGTGACGGTGGTCAGCGCCGTCGACCCGAGCTTCGCGGTGACGGTGCTGCCGCGCAGGTCCAGGCTGAGCCGGTGCCAACTGTTCAAGCCAGGCGCGGTGGTCGTGCCGCTGGCCAGCGTGGTGAGGGTGCCGGTGGTGTCGTTCTTGGCGAGCACCCAGGAGCCGGTGTCGGAGAGGCGGAGTTCGTAGCCGGCTTGCTTGTTCTGTGGCCGTGCTTGCTTGTCGGCGCGGCCGATCAGCTCGACAGTGCCGGCTTGTTGCAGGTTGACGTCGACGGAGACGGTGTAGTTCTGCCAAGTGGTGTCGCCGGCCAGGGCATAGGCGTCGCTGTCGCCCTGCCACTCGATCGGCTTCACCGGCGCGACCTGCTGCTCGCACATGCCGGTGCGGCCGTTGCGGCAGGCCCGGATCTCGAACGAGCCCTGCATGTCGGCGACGTACCTGGCTTCCGTGCCGGGGACGTAGCCGTCGAAGGTGTCGTTGTATGGCAAGGACATCGCACGGTTCGCGGGGGCGGCGGAGGTGCCCTTGCCCTGCCCGCCGACGGTCGACAGCGAGTACACGAAGCCGGGCTTCAGCGTCAGCGAGAACGCGCCGTTGGACGGCGAGAGGTCGGGCAGCGGGACGAAGTAGTCGCTCGCGTTGGCGGAGTTGAGGTTCGTCGCTCGCACGTGCACGGTACCGGTGGACAGACCGCCGGCGACCTTGACGTGGATCGACTGGTCGGCGGTCGCGGACAGCGTTTCGATGATCGTGCTGTAGTTCTTGCCGTCGGGCGAGCGCAGGCTGACGTAGCTGCCGTTGGCCCGGTCGCCGCCGAGGTAACCGCTGGCGGAGTCGATGAACTTCCAGCCGGGACTGGTGAACTGGGTGAACTGCGCCATTGCCCAGGTTTCCTTGCCCAGCCGGTAGGAACCCGACCACGGTGACGGTGTGACGGCCAGGCCCACGGTGGCGAACGGGAGGTTCGGGGTGATCGCGGCGACCAGCGGCCAGTTCAGGTAGGCGGTCAGCTTCGCGTCGATGTAGCCACGAGTGATCGAACGCACCAGGGCGGCAGCCCCGGAGTCCACGTCAAGCGAGCCGTTCTCGCTGGCCCACAACGGCTTTGCGGTGGCTAGGGCGTTGGCGGTCGAGGTGCAGGTGGTGGCCGCGGACTTGTAGCCGCACGGGTAATGCGAGCCGGCCACGTCGACCGCGGCGTTGAACGCCGGGTCCGCCACCATGTCATCGGCCACCTTCCAGCCGACGCTGTCGTCACCAACGATCTTGATCTTCCCGTATCCGTCGGCGTTCAGCGTCGAGCGCAGGCTTTCGTACCACGCCTTGTCGTGGCCCTTCTCGTTGCGGCCGCCCAGGTAGGACACGGTGATTCCGTGCGACTTGGCGCAGCCCAGCCAGCTGACGAGGTAGTCGACGGAGTCCTTTGTCCAGTAGTTCGTGCCGCCGCCGATCCAGCCCGGCGCGGCCCACGCCAGCCCGTAGAACTGGATGTGCGGGTTACGCGCGCGAGCCTGTTCGGCGAGCCAGAACTCGTAGCCGGCCGAGCAGTTCACGGTGCCCTTGACGTGCTCGACGCTGGGCTCGGCGCCGTCGGTGGAGTTGGCGTCGCCACCGATCTCCAGCTTGAGCAGTTGGACGTTCGCGCCGTAGCCCGGCTTGAACAGGTAGTCCAGGATCTGGCTGCGCTGGGGCTCGGGATAGTCGACCAGCAGACGCGAGTTGCCGCCGCCACCGCTGATCGCGCCGACCCCGTCGAAGGTCCGGCCGCCCTGCTTGCCGTCGACGGTTACGGACGTCGTGGTGGCGGCGTGTGCCGCCGGAGGCTGGCCGCCGGTCACGGCCAGCGCGAGCGTGATCACCAGAGCTGCGGGCAGAACGGCACGGTTCATGGCACCCGGTTATACATCGGAGCTTTGTCGCCCCTCAAGGGGATGTATCGATCCATGCGGCCGATGGATACGTGACCTGTAAGCACAATGTCCTGGACTGCGAGCCGGCGGCTGGTCATTACTCGGATGTCTAGACCTATTTGCCGGGTTTGTTTGACCGTGCACGGGTCGGCGTCCGTCGCTGTTGGTTTCGTGACCGACAACAACGTGTCCTAGCTCGCAGGGTGACGGAGTTGGCCGCGATGACGTCGCCGCCGCGGACCATGCGCAGCAGCGTGGGGTGGTGGGAGCCGGCGCGGCCGATGGCGTCGAGGGCGGACGCTTCGAGGTGCTGCTGAGCGAGGCTGGCGGCGTCCGGGATCACCGCGGAGCGGACACGCTGAGGGGGCGTATCGGAGTGGTTGCCATCGAAGGCAGCCCTTAGCAGGGCGCGGTCGTTGGCGTCGAGGGTGGCCAGGCGTGCCTGGATCTCAGGGATGATCGCGGACCGGGTCTCGCCGGTGTAGGTGTGGCGTAGGTCTGCCATGCGGTTGGTGGGGGAAAGGCTGTGCGGCATGGCGACCAGGCCGCCAGCCAGCCGGGCATGGGCGGCGGTCGTCTGGCCGGCCCTTCGCGCTGAGTCCCAGGCGCCCGGCCGCAGCCTCCGTCAACGGCCGTGAAGTACCGATTCGACTTGGGCAGGAAGAGTAGAGCCGTCGCCACCGTCGCGGTGGCGGCGCTCGCTGCGGCCGGTATTGAGAAATTGCTTACCAGCGTGACCGCGCGCGGCATGGTCGCCGTGGCCAAGGTGATGCGGGACCAGTTGTCTCGTGTCCTGAGCTTGAACGCATATGGCTCAACTGTCCGTTGTGCTAGGTGTGTCGGGTAGCGGCATCGACGCAGTCTCGCTGCGGTTGTCGGCGAGGTGCCGATGGAGGTCGCTCGGGATGTTGTGGGCGAACCTGACCGGATCGAACACCTCGTCATGCACCGGAAGAAACGTCTCGGCGGCGCCGTCCACGATTACCGTCGCGCCGCTTGACCTGCGCGGACGTGGGTTTCGGCGCGCAGAACGATGGTCACGGCGGAACTGCTTGGAGCGGCTGATCGGTTGGGTGCCCGACGACCAGTGCAGTCAGGGCACAGCGTGGTGGCACGACCCCGGCCTGGCCAAGGATGGCCCAACCCGGCAGATCAGCCGCCCGCGTCACACGATCCGGTTCGGCAAGGGGTTCGTGACTCCCACCTGGTCGGGTAGGGACGCGGTGAGCTGATCTTGGGTGCTCGGACGCCTGGGGCCACCGCCGCACGCCGCCTCCCGCTGTGTTCAAGGGACGAACACCCGGCTTCGCAACGGCGCAATGCCCTGCCCCTGATCGTCCGTAATTGCTTGGGCACGGCTTGAGACCGGCCGACCGAGATCGATACCAGTACGCAGTGGAGTTTCGCGTCTTGGGGGACGTGTCCGCCGTGCTCAACGGGCAGCCGGTCGACATCGGGCACGCGCGGCAGCGCTGCGTGCTGGCCGTGCTGCTGATTGACGCGAACCACACGGTGCCGATCGACCAACTGGTGGATCGGGTCTGGGGCCGGCAACGTCTCCCGCAGCGGCCGAACAGCACCTTGCAGACCTACGTCGCGCTGCTCCGCAAGGCGTTGCGGGCGCCAGACGGGCCGACGATCACCTGGCGGTCGTCCGGTTACCGACTGGCTGTCGACCCGAACACGGTCGATCTGCACCGATTCCAGGGGCTGATCGACCGGGCCGGCACGGACGGCGCCGCGGCACCTCAGCTGGCACAGGCACTGGAGTTGTGGCGGGGCGAGCCGTTCCGGGATCTGGACACGCCGTACCTGGCTGCGGTGCGGACTCGGCTGAGCTCGCTGCGGCACGCGGCACAGCTCGACCTCACCGACATCCAACTCCGCCAGGGCCAGCACACGGCGTTGGTCACGGCGCTGGCGGAGCGGGCCGACGAGCATCCGCTCGACGAACGTCTGGCCGGGCAACTGATGGTGGCCCTGTACCGCAGCGGCCGGCAGGCCGAGGCGCTCGATCAGTACGAACGGCTCCGCGGCAGGCTGGCGGAAGGACTGGGCGCGGACCCCAGCCCGCCACTGGCCCAACTGCACCGCGACATGCTCGCCGGGGACGCGTCGCTCACGCTGACGCCGAGCAGTCCCATGCCACGCCAACTACCGGCGGCACCGATCTTCTTCATCGGCAGGCAGGCGCATCTGCCGTTGCTCGGCGTCCACCCGACAACCGCGATCAGCGGCCCCGGCGGCATGGGCAAGACCTGGCTCGCACTGCACTGGGCACACCGCAACGCCGACCGCTTCCCCGATGGTCAGTTGTTCGCGGACCTGCACGGCTTCGACCCATCGGCCCCGCCCCTGCCGCCGGGCGCCGTACTACGCGCGTTCCTCAGCGCGCTTGGCGTCGCCCCCGGGGCGAACCCACCCGACCTCGATTCGCAAGCTGCCCTCTACCGCAGCCTCGTGGCCGGGAAACGCATCCTTGTCGTGCTGGACAACGCCCGCGACTCCGCGCAGGTCGCGCCCCTGCTGCCCGGCACGGCGACGTGCACGGCGCTGGTCACCAGTCGCGACCGCCTCGCCGGGCTGGTGACCACGCACGGCGCCCGACCCGTGGAGCTCGACGTGCTGAGCGACGGCGAATCGCGGGACCTGCTGGCGGCTCAGCTGGGGGCGCAGCGCGTGCGGGCGGAGGCGGCCACAGTCGACGAGCTGATCTCTCGGTGCGGCGGCGTTCCGTTGGCACTGGGCGTGGTCGCGGGCCGAGCGCAGGCGCATCCACAGTTCCCGTTCGAGGATCTGGCCGCTGGGCTACGAGATGCCGCGACCCGGCTGCACGCGTTGGACGGCGGCGACCCGGGCGCCAGCGTGCCGGTTGCGTTGTCACTGTCGTATGACGCGCTCACGGCGGAGCAGGCGCAACTGCTCGGCCTGCTCGGGCAGGCGCCGGGGCCGGACATCGACCTGGCGGCGACGTCCGCGCTCGTCGGCCGGCCGGACGGACCGGTGTCGATCACGCTGCGGAAGCTGGAGCAGGTCAGCCTGCTCCAACAGCACATGCCCGGCCGATGGCGGATGCATGACCTGGTCAGACTGTACGTCGCCGACCGCGACGACACCGACCAGTCGCAGGCGCAACTGCGCCTGACCGACTTCCGGATCCGCACCGCCGTCGCCGCCGCGAAGCTGCTGTACCCGCACCGGAGGATGATCGAGATCGGGTCGTGTGACGACCGCCGGCCGCGGCCATTCCCGGACCTGGCCGCCGCGCTGGAGTGGTTCGAGACCGAACGACACTGCCTGCTTGCCACGCTCAGGTTCACAGTCGACCGGGGCTGGCACGACCGGGCGTGGTGGCTGGCATGGGCGTTGCACGACTTCTGCCGGCGGCGCGGTCTGCCGGATGAGGATCTCGCGGTGTCCCGAACGAGCGTCACGGCGGCCGCACTGCTCGACGACGACGGCGCGCGGGCGCTCGCCCACCGGTACCTGGGTCTGGCCTACACGCGAACAGGCCAGTTCGCGGCCGCGGTCGAACACCTGCACCAGTCGGTCGTGTTCGCCGACCTGGCGCGGAACCAGGCCGAACAGGGCGCCGCCCACCGAGCTCTCGCCCTCGCCTGGGCTGCGCAGGGCGACCACGTGCTGGCGTTGAGGCACGCCCGGCACGCGCTGGACCTGTCCCGCAGGGTGGGCGTCGCCAACGGCGAGGCCGACGCGCTCAACGCCATCGGCTGGTACGCGGCCAAGCTGGGCGACTTCGAGCAGGCCAGGCAGCGCTGCGAGCAGGCCCTGGACATGTGCCGTCGGCACGACTACCGCGGCGGGCTGGCGGACACCCTGGACAGCCTGGGCTACATCGCCCACCACACCGGTGGGCTCACACTCGCCGCCGACTACTACCAGCAGGCGCTGACCGCCTACCGCGACATCGGCAACGCCTACGAGGAGGCCAACACGCTGGCCAGCCTCGGCCACACTCACTCCGCCCTCGGCCAGCACGGGCAGGCCGAGGGCGCCTGGCTGCGGGCCATCGAGCTGTACCGGTCGCAGCACCGCGCCACCGACGCGGGCCGGGTCCAGCAGCGGCTTGCGCAGCAGGTCTGACTACACGCTGAGCGCCTCCCGAGGGTCAGCATGGCGTCGCCGGCGCTCGCGGGTGCACGGCTGGCTCAGACCGCACCGGTGACCTGTTCCGCCTGCTCCATGCGCCGTCGCAGGCTGGCCGGGCGCATGTCCGTCCACACGCGACCGATGTGGTCCAGGCACTCGGTCCGGGTGCCGGTCGTGCCCTCGGCGTGCCAGCCCAGGGGGAGGTCGCGGTCGGCCGGCCAGATCGAGTACTGCTCCTCGTCGTTGCGCACGACGCGGTAGCCGCGCTGATCGTCGTCGCCTTCCCCGTTCATCACGGGCTCCTTACGCTTCGGGCGGACCTCTGGCCCGCCGAGCATCCCCCGCCCACGGGCCGTCGGTGTAGAGACGAACGCGCACTCCGGCCCACGGACCAACGCTGCGACTCCTTCTCTGGTGCGCCCGGTGACACCCCGACAGGGTGCGTAGTGCCCGACGGACGAGGGAGCTGGCGATGCACGACAGCAGCAGCGCAACGATGTCGCACGGTCTCGCCGGTCCGGTGCTCAGCGCGGTCGGGGCGCCCGTCCGGGCCACCGCGCGGCGGCACCTGCTGTCCATCGACGACCTCTACGACGCAGAGCTCGACCGGATCGTCCGGCGGGGTGCCGAGTTCGCCGACGGTCGCTGCGACGACGAACGCCCGCTGCGCGACCTCGTCGTCGGCGTGCTGTTCCGCGAGACCTCGACGCGCACCCGCACGGCGTTCGCGGTCGGCGCGCTGCGCCTGGGCGCGCAGCTGGTCAGCTACGGTGCCGCCGACCTCCAGGAGAACACGGGCGAGACGGTCGCGGACACCGGCCGGGTGCTCTCGCGGATGCTCGACGTGCTGGTCGCGCGCACCGCCGGCCCGGAAGAGGAGCTGCGCGCCTACGCCGCCCAGGAGCGAATGGCAGTCGTCAACGCGATGAGCGCGGGCGAGCACCCCACCCAGGCGCTGACGGACCTGACGACCTTGCTGCGCCACTTCGGCCGCCTGGCGGGGCTTCGCGTGCTGTACGTCGGCGAAGGCAACAACACAGCGTCGGCGCTGGCCCTTGCGCTGTCCCGCTACCCCGGCACCGAGCTGCACCTGCGCACACCACGCGGCTACGGAGTCCAGCCGCAGTACCTCGAACGCGCGGCCGACCACGCGGCACGCGCGGGCTCGACGGTCGAGCAGCGTCACACCATGGAACGGCTGCCCGAGGTCGACGTGGTCTACACCACGCGGTGGCAGACGACGGGAACCACGAAGCCCGACCCGCACTGGCGCGAGGTCTTCGCGCCGTACCGGGTCGACAGCGCGGTGATGACGGCCAACCCCGGCGCGGTGTTCATGCACGACCTCCCGGCACACCGCGGTGAGGAGGTCACCGCCGAGGTCCTCGACGGCCCGCGCAGCCTCGCGTTCGACCAGGCCGAGAACAAGTACCACAGCGCCAGGGCGGTCCTGGAGTGGTGCGCCGGCGCGGCTCGCTGATCCGACGGCATGCGGAAGGAGGGGAGTCCAGTGCCCGGCGAGAACGTACTCCTGCCCGGCGGCCGGTGGCGGCTGTGGTCGCAGTTCTCCTTGCGAGGAACGGGTTTTCCCGCTGCCGGAGTCTTGCGACTGGCGCCGCGCGGCCTCGCTGAACTGGCTGCCGAACTCGGCCAGGACCCGAAGCTCGACGGGCAGCGGTGGCAGCGGTTCGAGGAGCGTTACGACGCCGAGGCGCTGGCGTGGACGCGCGACCTGCAGACCGTGGCGGCCTCGCCTGCGTTCCGTTCGGCGGTGGCCTGGCAGAACCGGACCGTGCTGGAGACCGCTGTCGCGCCGTTCCTGCGGTGGGACCCGGCGACCGCGAAGCGGGCCAGCATGGTGCGCCAGCGGGCCGAGCTGGTCGCCCACTACTGGCAGCGGTTCTGCGTCAAGAACGACACGATCGGCTTCTTCGGCCCGGTCGGCTGGGGTGCGTGGGACGACGGCGTCGAAGGTCTCGCGACGGAGCCCGGGACCGGGCTCGTCGCGACGACCGAGGTCTACTTCTCCAGCTGGGCAGTGGATGCCGTGGCGCGCAGCCTCGACGCCGACCCGGAGCTGCGCCCGTGGATCGCCCCGCGGCGTGTGCCCTACCTGCGGCTGGGCCGGGGTAGCGTGACGATGCCCGGTCTGCGGGCGCAGGCCACCGACGAAGTGCAGGCGCAGCTGCTCGAACTCTGCGACGGCACTCGTCCGGTGGGCGTGCTCGCCCGTGAGGCGTCGGGCAAACTCGGCCGGGAACTGACCGAGGCGGACGTCACCGAGGTGCTGGAAGGCATGCGGCGGGCCCGGTGGATCGTCTGGCGGCTGGAGGTCCCCGCCGGTGCGCACCCGGAGCGGCAGCTGCGCGCGGTGCTCGACCGGGTCGGTGACCCGGAGGTGCGCGACCGCGCGTTGCAGCGGTTGCAGATCCTCGAGGACGGGCGGCACCGGCTGCGCGAGGTGTACGGCGACGCCGACCGGCTCGTTGAGGCGATGGCCGCGCTCGAGGAGGACTTCGCCGCGCTCACGCGGACCGCCGCGCAGCGAGAGAAGGGCGGGCGCACCGCACCTTGCCGATCGGTGGTCTACTCGGACTGCCGCCGCTCGGCGACCGTGCGCCTGGGCACCGGCTTGGTCGACGAGCTGACCCCGCTGGCGCTGTGCCTGACCGCGGCGCGCTGGATGACGTCGCGCTACGCCGATGTGGTCGGCGCTCGCATTCGCGAGGTGTACGAGCGACTGCGCGAGCGCAACGGTCAGGTCGACCTCGCGAGCCTGTGGTTCGCCACGTTGCCCGCCCCGCACCCCGACGCCGTGGCGGACGCCGAGCAGGTGCAGTCCGAGCTGCGGGAGCGATGGGCGCGGATCGTCGATGCGCCGCCCAGCGCCCGGCGGGTGCGACTGCGCTCGGCTGACATCGCGGAGAAGGTCCGCGATGAATTCGGCGAGCCCGCGCCGGCGTGGTGGATGGCCCGCTACTACAGCCCGGACGTGCTGATCGTCGCCAAGGACGAGAACGCCGTGGCCCGCGGCGAGTACGAGCTCGTGCTCGGCGAGCTGCACTGCGCGATGAACACCGTCGCCCAGTCGCTGTTCGCGATGCAACACAAGGACATCCGCGAGCTGTTCGCCGAGACCACACAGGACTTCCCCGGGCCGCGTCTGACCCCGATGCTGCCCAACGAACTGCCGCACCGCGGGTCGGTCCGCAACCGGCAGGCCCTGATGCGCGACCAGGACTACTACGTCGCCTTCGTCGACCACACCATCGACCCGCTGCGGCCGCGGACGGTGATGAGCGCCGACATCCAGGTCGAGGACCGCGACGGGCAGCTGACCGCGGTGCTGCCCGACGGCTCCGAGTTCGACCTGCTGCACGCCTACGGTCATGCCCTCACCAACCAGGTCATGGACAAGTTCACGGTTCGGCCCGACGCGGACCACTCGCCGCGGATCACCGTGGACCGGATGACCATGGCCCGTGAGACATGGCGCTTCGCCGCGGGCGACGAGGACCTCGGGTTCGCCGAGGAGAAGATCGAGGCGCGCCGGTTCGTCCGGGCCGGGCAGTGGCGGCGACGCCACGGCTTGCCGCGCTTCGTGTTCGTGGTCTCGCCCGCCGAGCCGCGGCCGTACTACGTGGACTTCGACAGCCCGGTCTACGTCGCGATCTTCGCCAAGTCGCTCCGGCGCCTGGCGCGCCGCGACCCCTCGGCGAAGGTTCGGATCAGCGAGATGCTGCCGGACCCGACGCAGACCTGGCTCACCGACGCCGAGGGCAGCCGCTACACCGCTGAGCTCCGCTTCGTGGCGGTCGCCCAGGAAGGCGAGGGAGCATGACGGCCCGCACGGTCGCCGACGACATCAGGGATCACGCCACGCGGGCCCCGGAGGCGATCGCCCTCGTCAGCCCCACCGAGACCGTCACCTACGCCGCCCTCGCCGATCGCGTCGAGCGACTCGCCCGCATCCTCGTGGGCGCCGGGATGCGGACCGACGAGCGCTGCGTCGTCGCGCTGGAGCCGGGGCCCGACGCGGTGATCGCGATGAACGCCGTGATGCGGGCCGGCGGCGCGTTCGTCACCTTGGACGTCCAACAACCCGTGCCGCGACTCGCCGCGATGGTCGGCACGGCCTGCGCACGCTTCCTGATCAGCACATCGGCCCTGGCCGAACGCCTCGGCCTGCCGGTCCCCGGCCCGGCGATCCTGCTCGACCGGCTCGACACGCTACCCGAGCTGCCGCCACCGGACCGGATCGAGTCCACGTCCCTGGCCTACGCCAGCCACACCTCCGGCTCGACGGGTGTGCCGAGGGCGGTGATGGTGCGCCACCACGGGTTCCACCGCTTCCTGCGCTTCGTCGTGCGGCACTGCGAACTCGACCGCGACGGCGTCACTCTCCAACTGGGGCCGCTGGGTTGGGACGCTTCGGTACGTGACACGTTCGCGCCGCTCGTCGCGGGCGGCCGGCTGGTCCTCCTGCCGCGCTCGGTGCTGCTGCGGCCGGACGCGATGTTCGACGCTCTCGACGAATACGGCGTCGACACGATCCTCAGCACCACGCCGACGTTCCTCACCGCGCTGGCCAACCACCCCGGCGCCGCCGAGCGGTTGCGCCGGCTGCGGCTGATCGCCACGAGCGCGGAGTCCTTGCGGCCGTTCCTGGGCGCTGGGCACCGTCGGGTGATCGCCGGACGGCTGGTGAACCTCTACGGGCCGACCGAGTGCACGGTCACCGCGACGTGCTTCGAGGTGCCCGCGGCGCCGGACGCCGGCGCCGACCTGATCGGCACGCCGATCGACGGCGCCACAGTGCACCTGCTGGGCGACGACATGCGCGCGGTGCAGGACGGGGACGTCGGCGAGATCCACATCGGCGGCGCCGGGGTGGCGCGCGGATATGCCGGCAACCCGAGGGAAACCGCCGAGAAGTTCGTGCCCGACCCGTTCGCCGCCACGCCCGGCGACCGCGTCTATCGCACCGGCGACCTCGGCCGGCGCCGGCCGGACGGCACGCTGGAGTTCCTCGGCCGCTGCGACCGGCAGATCAAGATCCGCGGCTACCGGATCGAGCCGGCCGAGATCGAGGGCGCCCTGTTGGCCCACCCCGCCGTACACGGCGCGGTCGTCACCCCGGCGGTAGACGACCGCGATCGCAAGTACCTGGTCGCCCATGTCGTCGGTGTGCTCGACGGCACGACGGACGCCGAGCTGCGCGCCCACCTCGCGCGCACGCTGCCGCCCTACCTGATGCCGCGCCGGTTCGTCCGCCTGGACCGGTTCCCCACGACGCGCAACGGCAAGATCGACCGTGCGACGTTGACCGCGTCCGGCGCCCCGTACCCGGTGGCTCCATGACCGCCGCCACCGCCTCGCCCGGGCTGCCGGTCGTCCTGGACGCGGCCGAGCGGATCGCCGGACGCGTGCGCCGCACCCCGCTGCTCACCCTGGACGCGGTGCCCGGCGTGCTGCTCAAGGCCGAGCACATGCAGCGCGGTGGTTCCTTCAAGGCCCGGGGCGCCACGAACGCGATGCTGGCGCACGGCGCCCGGCGAGTGGTGACCGGCTCGTCGGGCAACCACGGCATGGCCCTGGCGACGCTCGGCGCGACGCTCGGCGCGCACGTCACGGTCGTGATGGCGCGGGGCGCCAGTCCGGCCAAGGCCGACGTCATCCGCGGTCTGGGCGCCACGGTCGTGACCGTCGACGGTGGCAACACCGACCGCGACCGGTATGCCCGCGAGCTCGCGCAGGACACCGATGCCAGCTATGTGCCGTCGGCCGACGACGAACTCGTGGTCGCCGGCCAGGGCACGGTCGCCCTGGAGGTCTTCGCCGCCGCCCCGGACCTGGTCGCGATCTACGTGCCGACCGGCGGCGGGGGCTTGTTGGCCGGCAGCTGTCTTGCCGCCACCGGGCCGAACCGGCGGGTGCGGGTGATCGGCGTCGAGCCCGCGACGGCGCGCCGCTACGCGGCCTCCCTCGACGCGGGCCGCCCGGTCGAGCTGCCGCCGTCGGCCACGATCGCGGACGGGCTGCGCGCCCAGCGCCCGGGCGCGGTGCCGTACCCCATCATCCGGGACCGGGTCGACGACCTGCTCGGCGTCACCGACGAGGCGACCGGCGAGGCCATGCGCCTGTTGCACAGCCACGGCGTCATCGCCGAGCCGAGCGGGTGCGTGGCCCTGGCCGGCGCGCTGCAACTCCGGCTCCCCGGCCGGGTCGCCGTCATCGTGTCCGGCGGGAACACCGCAGCCGCGCTCGCGCGCCCGGTCCCGGGCGCCGTTGCGGTCCGATCGACTGTGGAAGGTTGATGTGCCATGTCTGCCAACGAGATCGGGCCCGGCGCCGCGGATCTGCACGGTGCCGCGGATCTGTCCGGCGTCGTCTCCGCCATCTACCGCGACGTGCTGTGCGACGACTCGCTCGACGCCGACAGCGACTTCTTCGAGGCCGGTGGCGACTCGTTGGCCGCTTTCCAGATCAGCGCGCTGCTCGGCGACCGGATCGGCGCCGAGATCCCGGTCGCGCTGGTCTTCGCCTACCCCACGCCTGCGGACCTGGCGGCGGTCGTCGAGGTCGACGGCGTCGGCGCGGCCTGACGGAGCACGAGGATGGATGGAGCCGCTGTGAACGAGCCGTGGGCGCCGAAGCTCGGCCGGTGGCGGCTGTGGCCGCAGTTCGCGCTCCGGGGACCGGGGTTCCCGGCATCGGGCGTGCTCCGGCTGGCCCCGGAAGGCCTGGCCGACGCGGCCGCGGGTTTCGGTCCCGAGGAGCTGTTGTCGGGACCGCGGTGGGCCGCTTTCGAGGAACGATTCGCCGAGGTGGTCGCTGAGGGCACGCGCGAGCTTCAGGACGTGGCGGCCCAGCCGGCGTTCCAGGCCGCGGTGGCGTGGCAGAACCGGGCCGTGCTGGAGAGCAACATCGAGCCGCTGCTGGACTGGGACCCGCGCACCGACGGCGGGGCGAGCAAAATGCGCCGCCGCGCCGAGGTCGTCGCGCAGTACTGGCAACGGTTCTGCGTGAAGAACGACTCGATCGGCTTTTTCGGGCCGGTCGGCTGGGGCGCGTGGGATGCCACGGTCAAGGGTGTGCTTGTCGAGCCGGGGGAGGGCCTGGTCAAGGCCGGGGAGGTGTATTTCGCGAGCTGGGCGATCGACGCCCTGGCCCGTGTCCTCGACGCCGACCCAGCGCTGCACGTGTGGGTGCCGCCTCGTCGCGTGCCCTACCTCCGGGTCGCGGACGGCGCCGTCGTGCTGCCGGCGCGCCCGCCGCAGCCGGCCGCGCCGGAACAGCTGGCGGTCCTCGGCCTGTGCGACGGTTGCCGTGCGGCGCGGGACATCCAGGCCGAACTCGGCCCCGGAGTGGACGTCACCGCCGTGCTGGACGATCTCGTCCGGCGCCGGTGGGTGACCTGGCGCCTCGACGTGCCGCTGGGGGCCCATCCGGACCGGCGGCTGTGTGCCGTGCTGGAGCGAGTCGGCGACACCGACGCGCGAGAACGCGCTCTGGGCGCACTCGAGGTGCTGGAGCGCGGGCGTGACCGGGTCCGTGCGGCTCGCGACGACGTGCGCGAGCTCACCGCCGCGATGGCCGCACTCGAGGCCGACTTCGAGGCCTTGACCAGCACCGCGGCGCAGCGGACCAAGAGCGGCCGCACCGCGCCCTGCCGAGGGGTGCTCTACGGCGACACGATTCGCTCCGCGACGGTCCGCGTCGGCACCGGGTTGCTCGACGCGCTGAGCCCGATGGAGCACCTGTTCACCGCCGCTGCCTGGCTGACCTCGTCGCTGGCCGATCGCGTGATGACCCGGGTCCGGGCGGTGTACGAACGGCACACCGCCTCGCTCGACCTGGCCACGTGCTGGTTCGCTTGCATGCCCGTGCTGCACGGCGACGCCGTGGCCGACGCGGCCGAGCTACAGCGGGAGTTCTGGTCGCGGTGGCAGGAGATCCTCCGTCCGGAACCCGGTGCGCGGCGCGTGGAACTCAGCGGCGCCGAGTTGGCCGAGCGGGTGGCTGCCACCTTCGGGTCCCCGGCCGCCGCGTGGACCGCCGCGCGCCACCTGTGCCCGGACGTGCTCGTGAGCGCGGCCGACCCCGATGCCTTGTCCCGTGGCGACGTCGACCTCGTGCTCGGCGAGGTCCACCTGGCCGCCAACACCGTCGGTGAGTCGCTGTTCGTCAACCAGCACCCGGCTCCGGACGAGCTGTTCGCGCAGATCGACGAGGATCACCCGGGACCTCGCCTCCTGCCCGCGGTGGCGAAGGAGCACCGGGCTCGGCTGTCCACGCGGGTGCGCTACGTCCTGGAACGCCCGAGCGACTACTCGGTCACGCTCGTCGAGCACGTCGCCGATCCCGACGGCGCACGCCCGGTGCCCAGCGCCGACGTGCTGGTCGAGGACCACGGCGGCCGGTTGGTGACCGTGCTGCCCGACGGCGCGGTGTTCGACCTCGTCGACGTCTTCGCGCACGTGCTGACCAACTTCGCCCGCGACATGTTCCGGGTGCTGCCCGAGGCCGACCACACGCCTCGGGTCACCGTCGACCGGCTGGTGGTGGCGCGCGAGACGTGGCGGCTCACGGCGGCGGAGTTGACCTTCGCCGACGAGAGGAACGAGGCTCGGCGGTTCGTCCGGGCCGCGCAGTGGCGTGCGGCGCTTGGCTTGCCACGCTTTGTCTTCGTGGTCTCGCCGGCCGAGCCCCGGCCGTTCTACGCCGACCTGGACAGTGCGACCTACGTCGCCATCCTGGCCAAGGCCATCCGCCGCCTGGTCCGCAGCGACCCGACGGCGAGGCTGACGATCAGCGAGATGCTGCCGACGCCCGAGCAGGCCTGGCTGCGGGACGACCAGGGCCGCCGCTACACGTCCGAGCTCCGGTTCGTCGCGGTGGACACCGCCGCTGACGAAAGCGAGTGACGAGACCTCTCACGGGGATCGCGGCGGTGCGCGCTCAGCGCGCGCCGGCCGCGACCGGCTCCGGAGCCTGGCGGACGCCCCGGCTCACCGTCGCGGTGACCGACAGGGCGACCATCCACACGGTCAGCGCCGCGACGGTGGGGCGGGCGCCGAACCAGTCCAGGAACAGGCCGCCCAGCAGGGAACCCAGCGGGATCGCGCCATAGGAGATCAGGCTCGACGCGCCCAGCACGCGGCCGCGGATGGCGTCCGGGGTCAGCGCGAGCTGGTAGGCCGAGATGGCGACATTCCACACGGGACCGACGAAGCACAGCAGCGCGTACACCGCGCCGATCACGATGGGGTCACCCGACACCGCGGTCAGCGGGACCAGCACCGCCCACACCCAGTTCGCGCCGACCACCACGGACCGCAGCGACAGCCGCTTGGTCAGCGCGGGCGCCGCAAGGGAGCCGAGCATGCCGCCGGCGGCGGCGATGCCGAACATCACCCCGATCGCGGACGCGCTGCTGTCGGCCGACTCCGAGAGCACGATCACCGCGAGCACCAACGCCTGGAACATCAGGTTGCTGCCCGCGACGAGAAGCGTCGCCATGCGTAGAAAAGGCTGACGCCACAACCACTCCACGCCCTCGCGGATGTCGCGGAGCACTGCTGACGGCCGCCGCGGCGACGCGGCCCGCGCCGCCTGGAAATCACCCTTGATCAGCACGAGGGTCACGATCGACACGACGTAGGACGCCGTGTCGACCAGGAACGGGAGCATCCGCGCCACGCCGAACAGCGCTCCGCCGAGCGGCTGCCCGACCATCGCCGCCCCGCGAGTCCGGGCCTCGTTGCGCGACAACGCAAGCGTCAGCTGCGCTGGGTGGACCAGGTTCGGCACCGCCGCCGCGGCGGCGATCCGGTGGCACACCGTCAGGGTGCCTTCCACGAAGCCGACACAGAGGATCTGCCCGAGGGTCAGGTGTCCCGCCAGCAACGCCACGACCAGGCTGCCCAGCGCGAGCGTGCGCAGCGCGTCGCACCAGATCATCACGGTTTTGCGGTTCCAGCTGTCGGCGACCGCACCCGCGGGCAGCTGGAACAGCAACTGCGGCAGCAACGCCACGAACCCGGTCAGTCCCGCCTGTGCCGCCGAGCCGGTGAGCATGAGCACGAGCAGGGGATACGCGACGTTCGAGCAGTTCGAGCCCAGGTTGGACACCGCGGTGCCGGACCACAGCAGCAGAAAGTCCCGGTTGCGGCGCAACGGCAGGACCGGACCGGAGGGAGTCGTCACCGTCCGATGGTGCGCGAGCCGGGTGACGCGACCGCAGGGAAGGACGAGCAGTGTCACGCGCACACCTGCTTCCGCCACCGGCACCGCGTTGGCCCTGCTCCGGTCCGGTCCGGGCGGGCAGGCTCGGCTGGGCGCCCGCCTGCGGCGGCGCGCGTCGGTCCACCCACCGCGACGAAGGACGGGGCGACGATGACGACCAGCTCGATGGACCGGGCGGAGCTGCTGAAACGGCGGCTGGCCGGTCAGGGTCCGCGCCGCCAGGACGACGGCATCCCGCCGGCGTCCCGCGACGGGGTGCTGCCGGTGTCGCCCGGCCAGCGCGGGCTGTGGATTCTCGACCGGATCCGGCCCGGCGACGTCGAGTACCTGATGGCGATCCGGCTGCGGATCAGCGGCGCCGTCGACGGTGTGGCGCTGCGTCGAGCGCTCGACGACCTCGTCGCCCGCCACGAAATCCTGCGCACCCGCTACGCCGAGCACAACGGCGAGCCCGTGCAGGTGATCGACCCGCCGGGTGCCGCCACGTTCGAGGAGGTCGACCTGCGGGACCTGGATGCGGTCGCGGCGCGACCGCGGCTGGACGAGCTGGTGGCCGAGGCGGGAGGCCGCCCGTTCGACCTGGCCGCGGAGCACCCGATCCGCGCGCTGCTGGTGCACGTGACCGGCGAGGACCACACGCTTGTGCTGACACTGCACCACATCGCGTCCGACGGCTGGTCCGAGGCCATCCTGATGTCCGAACTGGACGCGTTGTACGTCGCGCACTCCCAGGGCCAGCCGGCCGCGCTGGCGCCGCTGCCCTGCCAGTACGTGGATTTCGCCGCCTGGCAACGGAAGCAGCTCTCCGGGCCACGCATGGTCGAGCAGTTGGACCACTGGCGTGGCGCGTTGGCCGGACTCGCCCCGCTCGACCTGCGCACCGACCGGCCGCGTCCTCCGGTGCGGGACAACGCGGGGGCCTCGCAGACCTTCACCGTGCCCGCCGGGCTGGCCCGGACTCTCACCGACCTCGGCCGTCGGCACGGCGCCACCCCGTTCATGGTGCTGCTCGCGGCGTTCCAGGTGTTGCTGGGCCGGTACAGCGGCCAGCGGGACGTCGCCGTCGGCACGCCGTCCGCCGGCCGCGACCGGGCCGAAACACAGGGCTTGGTCGGCCTGTTCCTCACCATGCTGACCCTGCGCGCCGACCTGTCCGGTGACCCGACGTTCGTGGAACTGCTGGTCCGCGTCCGCGAGACCGCGCTGAACGCCTACGCCCACCAGGACGTGCCGTTCGAACGGGTGGTGGACGAGTTGGTGGCGCGGGCCGACCCCTCGCGCACGCCGCTGTTCCAGGCGACGTTTCAGCTCGGCGAAGCGGGCCGGGCGGAACTGCCCGGGCTCAACGCGGTCCGCGAACCAGTCGGCGCGTTCGCGGCCAAGTTCGAGCTGGCCCTCACGTTGAGCACGCTGCCCGACGGGGCGCTGGCCGGAGACCTGACCTTCGCCACCGCCCTGTTCGACGCCGAAACCGCGGGCGACCTCGTCCGGCACTACCTGCGCCTGCTGGAAGGCATCGCCGCCGACCCCGAGACCCCGATCGGCCGGGTCGCGCTGCTGACCGAGGCCGAGCGCTCCGCATTGCTGTTCCCGCACGGCCCGGCCGAAGACGTCCCGGTGGGCGCCGACGAGTCGCTGGTGTCGGCGTTCCGGGCGCAGGTTGCCCGCACGCCGGACGCGGTCGCGCTCACCAGTCCGGGCGGATCGCTCAGCTACGCCGAACTCGATGCCCGCGCCCGAACCTTGGGCCGCCGCCTCCGTCACGCCGGCGCGGCGCCCGGTGCACTGGTCGGCGTCAGCCTGGAGCGCGGCGACGACCTGATCCCGGCGCTGCTCGGCGTGCTCGCCTCCGGCGCGGGCTACCTGCCGCTCGACCCCGGGCTGCCCGTCGACCGCCTCACCGCGATGGTCGAGGACGCGGGCGTGCGGCTGGTCGTGTCCGCTTCGGACCGGACATTCGGCCCTGACGTGGTGGTTGTGCGTCCGGGCGACGACACCGAGCCGTCCCGCGACGACACCGTGCCGGTGCTCGGACCGACCGACACCGCCTACGTCATCTACACCTCCGGCTCGACCGGCCGCCCCAAGGGTGTCGTCGTGAGCCACGGAAACGTGTTGCGTCTACTGCGTTCCTGCGCCGACGACTACGGATTCGGCGCCGACGATGTGTGGTCCATGTTCCACTCGTACGCCTTCGACGTCTCGGTGTTCGAGATGTGGGGCGCGCTGTTGCACGGCGGGCGGCTCGTCGTGGTTCCGCATGCGACCGCACGCTCCCCACGCGATTTCCTGAACCTGTTGACGACCGAGCGCGTCACGGTGCTGAGCCAGACGCCATCGGCGTTCCGCGCGCTGACCGAGGCGATGGTCGATGCGGCGCCGGATCCGTCCGAACTGCCGCTGCGCGCCGTCGTCTTCGCCGGTGAGGCGCTTGACACCACTGACCTCGAACCGTGGTTCACGGCGTTCGGGGACGCCTGCCCGGCGATGGTCAACATGTACGGGATCACCGAGACCACCGTGCACTCCACCTACCGCCGCATCGACGCCGCCGAGGCCGCCGGCCCGCGCCGCAGCCCGATCGGACGCGCGCTGCGCGACCTGCGGCTGTACCTGCTCGACGAGCACCTGGAACCGGTGCCGGTCGGGGTGCCCGGACAGATCTACGTCGGCGGTCCCGGCGTCACCCTCGGTTATTCGGGACGCCCGGAGCTGACCGCCGACCGCTTCGGTCCGGACCCGTACGCCACGGTCCCCGGCGAACGCATGTACCGCTCCGGCGACCTGGCCTACCGCAGGCGGGACGGGGAACTGGAGTTCGTGGGCCGGGTCGACCATCAGGTCAAGATCCGCG
The DNA here is from genome assembly GCF_018263855.1 of Kutzneria sp. CA-103260. GTDB lineage: Bacteria > Actinomycetota > Actinomycetes > Mycobacteriales > Pseudonocardiaceae > Kutzneria. Next base: position 2,610,066 of record NZ_CP073318.1, read on the forward strand.
GCTTCCGCATCGAACCGGGCGAGATCGAGGCCGTCCTGAGTGGTCACCCCGATGTGCGGCGCTGCCTGGTGATCGCGTACCAGCCCGAGGGGGAGCGCGACGCGCGGCTTGTCGCCTACCTCACCGCCGCACCCGGCCGCACGGTCGACGTCGCGCTGCTGCGCGAGCACCTGGGGCGCGCCTTGCCCGGCTACATGGTGCCCGCCGTGTTCGTGCCGATCGATGAGTTCCCGGTCAACGCGAACGGAAAGACCGACAGGTCCGCGCTGCCGGACCCCGAAGCGCACCTGGCCGCCGCGACCGCCGCGCACCGCATCGCGCCGCGGACTCCGCTCGAAGCGGCGATCGCCGCCGCGTGGGCCACCGCGCTCGGCGTTCCCGATGTCGGCGTGCACGACAACTTCTTCGCGCTGGGCGGCGACTCCATCCGGGCCATCCGCGTCGTCGGCGCACTGCACCGCAGCGGTGTCGAGGTCAGCGTGCAGGACGTGCTCGTGCACCGAACTGTCGCCGAGCTGGCGCACGTCGCGGGCGACAGGACCGGCGCCCGAGCCGCCGACGACGTCCGCTGCGCGCCGTTCAGCTTGCTCACCGACGCCGACCGGGCGGCCCTCCCGCCCGATGTGGACGACGCCTATCCGATGGCGATGGTCCAGGCCGCGATGGTCTACCAGATGGTCGCCGATCCCGAGGAAAGCCCGTACCACAACATCACCGTCGTGCCGATGGCCGACGACGCGCCGTTCGACCTCGCCGCGTTTCGCGCCGCGGCCGCCCTGCTCGCCGGCCGGCACGACGTCCTGCGCACCAGCTTCGACCTGACCTCGTTCAGCGAGCCGATGCAGCTGGTGCACCGCGACGCCGTGGTCGAGGTGGACTACGACGACGTGCGCGACCTGCACGCGGACCAGATGACCGACCTCGTCGCGCGGTTCGTGGCCAAGGTCCGCGGCGTCCCGTTCGACCTCACGCGCGCGCCGCTGCTGCGCTTCCACGTCCACCAGACCGCCGACGACCAGTGGTCACTGTCGTTCATCGAGTGCCACGCGATCCTGGACGGCTGGAGCCACCACTCGATCATCGCCGAACTGCTGGCCGACTACCGCGTCCTACGGGCGGGTGGAACGCCCGCGCCCCGACAGGATCCGGGTGTTCGCTTCGTCGACTACGTCGCGGCGGAGCAGCGCAGCCTGCGGGCCGGCCCGGACCGCGAGTTCTGGCGCGACCGGCTCGCCCGCCACGAGCGGGCGCGCCTGCCCGAGTCGTGGGCAGCGGCGCCGGCGGACGAGGAGCGGCCCCACGAACACCAGGTGCCGATCGCCGACCTGACTCCCGCGCTGCGCGCGCTCGCCCTCGCTGCGGGGGTGCCGCTGAAGAGCGTGCTGCTCGCCGCGCACCTGAAGGTGCTGGGTGTGGTGAGCGGCAGCCGCCGGTTCCACACCGGGCTGGTCAGCAACGGCCGCCTGGAGACCGAGGGCGGCGACCTCGTACGGGGTATGCACCTCAACACGTTGCCCATCGCCGTGGACCTGAGCGCGGCCACCTGGGTGGACCTGGTCCGGCACGTCTTCGCCGAGGAGGTGGCGACCTGGCCGCACCGCCGTTTCCCGCTGCCGGAGATGCAGCGCGAGTGGGGCGGTGGCTCGCCGCTGGCCGAGATCGCCTTCACCTACCTGGACTTCCATATCCTCGAGTACCAGCGCGGTGACGCCCACGAGGCGGTGGACGAGAGCCCGAACGAGTTCGCCCTCGACGTGTGGACCTTCCCCGGCGTCGTCTACCTGGCCGGGCGACCCGACCGGATCAGCCGCGCCAACGGCGAACGCCTTGCCGGCATATACCGCGCCGTGCTGGAGTCGATGGCCGCCGACCCGACAGGTGACGCGCGCGGCGCGGTCCTGACCCTCGAGGAACGTACCAAGGTGCTGACCGACGCCCTCGGCCCAGAGGTGCGCCAGCCGGATGCCCCCGTCCACGAACTGTTCGAGGAGCAGGTCGTCCGCACGCCGGATGCCGTCGCGCTGCACTGCGCCGACGGCACGACGGTTGGCTACGCCGATCTGAACGCGCGGGCCAACCGGCTGGCTCGCCACCTGCGCGCCCTCGGAGTGCGGGAGGAGTCGCGTGTCGGGGTGCTGCTGCGCCGCGGCCCCGACCTGGTGACGGCACTTCTCGCAGTGCTCAAGGCGGGCGCGGCCTACCTGCCGCTCGATCCGGGCCATCCCGCGTCACGCACCGCCGCGCTGCTCGCGGAGACCGGTGCGGAGCTGGTGCTGACCGAGCCGGCGCTGAGCGACAAGCTCGTGGACGCGACCGCCCGACCTGTCCGGTTGGACCAGGACCTCACCGGGTACTCGGCGGAGAACCTGGAACGGACCGCCGGACCGGAATCCCTCGCCTACGTCATCTACACCTCTGGCTCCACCGGCGCCCCCAAGGGCGTGTTGATCGAGCATCGCAACCTGCTCAACTACGTGCTCTGGTCGCTGCACGCCTACACCCCGCTCGGCGGTTCGGGCTCGCCGCTCTACTCCTCGGTCGCGTTCGACCTGCCGGTCACCTCGATCTACCCGGCGCTGCTGTCCGGGCAGGCCGTCACGATCACCGAGGACGACGGCACCCCGGGCGTCGACGCTCTCGTCGCGGTGCTCGAACGCGGCGGGTTCGGCTTGCTGAAGCTGACCCCGTCGCATCTGGCCGTGCTCAACCAGTCGCTGACCCCATACGGAGTTCAGGTCGCCACCGGCCGATTGATCGCCGGCGGCGAGGAGCTGAACCGCGAGATGGTCACCACGTGGGCCGAGCACGCGCCGGACACCGTGGTGGACAACGAATACGGGCCCACCGAGACCACAGTCGGCTGCTCCTACCTGGAGGGCACGGCGGCCGACCTGGCCGAGGGCGTCCTGCCGATCGGGCGGCCGATCGACAACACGACGATGCGCGTGCTCGACCACGACATGCAGCTGGTCCCCGTCGGCGTCACCGGCGAGCTGTACCTCGGCGGCGCGCAGCTTGCTCGCGGGTACGTCGCGCGGCCCGACCTCACCGCCGACCGGTTCGTACCCGACCCGTACTCGACCACGCCAGGCGCCCGCCTGTACCGCTCCGGAGACCTCGCCCGGCTACGGGCCGACGGGGTGCTGGAGTTCGTCGGCCGGGTCGACGGCCAGGTGAAGATCCGCGGCTACCGCATCGAAGTGGGTGAGGTCGAGGCGGCGCTGCGCCGCGTGGCCGCACCCCGCGACGTGGCCGTGCGGGCCAACGCGGGCGCTGACGGCGCCAAGTTCCTCACCGCGTACCTGGTGCCCGGCGACCGCCCGATCGGCGTCGACGCGCTTCCCGCCCAACTCGCCGCAGTGCTGCCGCAGTACCTGATCCCGGACGCCTACGTCGTGCTGGACGCCGTGCCGATGACGCCCAGCGGCAAGATCGACGTCGCGGCGCTGCCCGCACCGGCGACGTCCGCCCGCCCGTACGTCGCGCCGCGCAACGCCCTGGAGAACATGCTCGCGAAGGCGTGGGGCCGGGTCCTCGGCAAGCGCACGATCGGCATCCACGACAGCTTCGTCGAACTCGGCGGGCACTCCCTCGTGGTGATGCGGGTGATCGTGCACCTGCGCGAGCGCTACGACGTGCGCGCCTCGTTCCGCGATTTCTACCTCCACCGCACCGTGGCGCAGCTCGCGGCCGCCCTGTCGGAACGGCCGGCCGCAGCCCCCGAGGAGATGGGTGAGGTGGACGGCCGGGACGCCCTGGTGTGGTTGCGCCGTGAGGGCTCCCGCCCGCCGCTGTTCTGCATCCATCCGGCTAGCGCGCACTGGTACGCGGCGCTCGCCGAGCAGTTCGACGACCGCCCGGTCGCCGCGTTCGAGTGGCCCGGCGCCAGCCGGCCCTGTCCCGCGCCCGAGACGATCGAGCAGATCGCCGAGCTGAACCTCGCCCAGCTGCGTCGCGCGGTGCCCGAGGGGCCGTGCAACCTGCTGGGCTGGTGCGGCGGCAGCCAGATCACCAGCGAGATGGCGCGGCGGCTGCGCGAGGAGGGCCGTCAGGTCAACTTCTTCCTGCTCGACCCGGCGCTCGACACCCACGAGCGGGACAACATGCTCGACCTGATGGCGACGTTCCGCCGGGCCGAGGAGCTGCTGGAGGCGCTGGACGACGCGCCGCCGGACGAGCTCCCCGTCGTCCGGGCGGCGGCCAAGGTGGAGCTGGAGAAGATCGTCGACGAAGGCGAGGTCGACCTGCCCCGGCCCGGCGACGACTTCTGGCTCTCCCGCACGAGGGTGTGGCGTGAGCTGCTGCAGACCCGGATCGGCTACCGGCACCGGCCCTACCCGGGCCACCTCGACCTGCTGGTCGGCGACGAGTTGGCGGCGGGCGAGCACGAGGTCGCCCACGGCCAGTCCTTCGACGACTACGCCGGCCGCTGGGCGGAGCTGTCCACCGGCGGGCTCTCGATCCACCGGGTGTCCGGCACGCACCTCGGGGTGCTGCGCCCGCCCCACGTCGCGGGCCTCGCCGCGACCCTGGCCCAGTTGCTCGACGCCGCCGAGCGCGGCACGGACGGAGGACCTCGATGACCGCGCTCCTGGGGGTCGAACCGCCCGCCGCGTCGCTCACCCTCGACCACGCCGACGGCGACGCCCTGCGCGAGGTCGCCAGCGGGCTGCTGACCGTCGCCGGCGGCCGCGTCGACGACCCCGCCTGGCAGGCGGAAGCCGGCCGCCGCAGCCACGACCTGCCGGTGTCGCTGCGCCGCGCGCTCGCCGGCTTCCGCCGGGACCCCGGCCTGTCGGGCGTGTTCCTGTTGAGCGGACTGCCGGTCGACGAGTTGTCGTTGCCCGCCACCCCGGCGGTTTCCGGGTCCGTCCAGCGGGTGGCGAGCGTTCCGTCCGCGATGCAGGCGCTCGTCACCCACCTGCTCGGCTACCCGGTCGCGTTCCGGCCGGAGAAGACCGGTGCGCTGGTGCAGGACGTGGTGCCCGTGCCGGGCAGCGAGGAGTTCCAGGGCAACGAGGGGTCGGTCCTGCTGGCCCTGCACACCGAGAACGCCTTCCACGACCACCGTCCGGACTACGTCCTGCTGCTCTGCCTGCGCGCCGACCACGACCGGGTGGCGAGCCTGCGCACCGCATCGGTTCGGCAGGCGCTCGCGGTGCTGGCCGAGGACGTGTGCGAGGCGTTGCGGCGCAACGACTTCATCACCGAACCGCCACCGTCGTTCGCATCCGGGCCGCGGGCGGTGGAGCCGTTGCGGCACGCCGTGCTGAGCGGCGCGCCCGAGGACCCCGACCTCGTCGTGGACTTCGCGGCGACCACCTCCTGCTCGGCGCGCGGCACCGAGGCCATGGGGGAGTTGCAGCGCTGCCTGGCCGGGCAGGCGCTGGCCCATCGGCTCGTGCCCGGCGACCTCGCCATTGTCGACAACCGGGTCACAGTGCACGGCCGGTCCGCCTTCACACCGCGCTACGACGGCCAGGATCGCTGGTTGCAGCGCACCTTCGCGGTCCAGAATCTGCGGCGGTCCCGCGGGTACCGGCCCGACGACGGCTACGTGCTGGCCTGAACACGACACGATCCACGTCCCGCACGCGGTTCACCGCGTGCGGGACGTCGCCATGCCCGGTTCGCGCAGGCAACCGACGAACGCGCACAATCCCCGGCACCGGCGCTGCGCACCAGCCCGCCTTCTCTTCTCTGCTCACGCCGCCTACCGCGCACGACGATGACGAGCATGGGTGCGACGCCATCGACCTCCTTGCCCGCCAGCACATCGCGGGAACTGCCGTTCGTGGTGCGACCGCCGGAGCAGACCCTGGCCACGGCGTACCTGACCGAGCACCGCGCGGAGCTGCGCGCCCGGCTGCGCGAGCACGGCGCCGTGCTGCTGCGCGGTCTCGCCCTCGACGGCGTCGACGGCTTCGACCAGACGGTCCGGGCGCTGGCCGGCTCGCCGCTCACCTACACCGAGCGGTCCTCACCGCGCAGCACCATCAAAGGGCACGTCTACACCTCGACGGACTACCCGCCGAGCGAGGAGATCTTCCTGCACAACGAGAACTCCTACCAGGCGACGTGGCCGATGTCGCTGTTCTTCTACTGCATCCGCGCACCGGAGACCCTCGGGTCGACCCCGCTCGCCGACACGCGGACGATCTACGGGCTGATCGACCCCTCGGTGCGCGACGAGTTCGCCCGGCGCGGCTGGATGGTGGCACGCAACTACACCCCGGGCTTCGGGCTGCCGTGGCAACAGGTGTTCGGCACGACCGACCGCGACGAGGTCAGCGCCTACTGCGCCCGCAACGGCGTCGAGACACAGTGGCTCCCGGACGACGCGCTGCGCACCCGCGCCCGCCGCACCGCCGTGCACCGGCATCCCGAGACCGGTGAGGTCTTGTGGTTCAACCACATCACGTTCTTCCACGTCACGACGCTCGCCGAGGACGTCTGCGAAGGGCTGCGCACCCTGCTCGGCGAGGAGGGCCTGCCGACCAACTCCTACTACGGCGACGGCGGTCGCATCCCCGACGACGTCGTGGCGCACCTGCGGGAGTGCTACCGGACGGCGCGGCGCCGCTTCGACTGGGAGGAGGGCGACGTCCTGATGGTGGACAACATGCTCTCCGCGCACGGCCGCGAACCGTTCACCGGGCCGCGCCAGATCGCCGTCGCCATGGCCGAACCGCACGATCCCGGTCTTGAACGAGGCCTAGGCCCTGATCCCGACCTCGGCTCCGGCGCCGACCCGTCCTGACCCGAACGAGGAGAGGCGCAGCCCAGTGTCCACAGGCGACATCCACCTGCTTTCCGCGGCCCAGCAGCAGCTGTGGTTCGTCGACCGGATGCGCTCCGGCGCGGCCGTCGAGTACCTGTTCTCGGCCACCCTGTGGATCCGCGGGGAACTGGATCGCGACGCGCTCGCCACCGCGCTGACGCGGGTCGCGCGGCGGCACCCCGTGCTGCGGTCCCGGTTCCGCGAGGTGGACGGCTCCGTCGCCCGGGTCGTCGTGCCCGACGATGTCCTGCCGTTGTCCGAAGTGGACGTTACCGGCTCGGCAGCGGAACTGGAGGAGCTGCGCGTGCGCGAGATGCGCACGCCGATCGACCTGGGCGAGCAGCCACCATGGCGGATCACGCTGGCGCGCGTCGCCGACCAGGAGTGGGTGCTGCTGGTCGTGGCGCACCACATCGCGTTCGACGGGATGTCCTGGAGCGCACTGGCTCGCGACCTGGAGGTGTCGTACGGGACCACCGCAGAACTCCCGCCGCTGCCCGAGCCGGCCCCGGACGCCCCCGTCGAGCCGGCCGATCGCGCGTTCTGGCGGGACGAACTCGCCGGGCTCCGGCCCCTGGCGCTGCCGACCGACCGCCCTCGCCCCGCCGGCTGGGTGGCCGACGGCGGCTACGTCGACTTCACCGTGGCCCCGGACCTCGCGCGCCGGCTGCGCAAGGTCGGCAGCCGGGCGGCCGCGACGCCCTTCATGGTGCACGTGGCCGCGTTCGAGTTGCTGCTCGCCCGGTACGCGAACCAGGACGACGTCAGCCTCGGTGTCTCGGTGTCGACCCGGGCGCCCGACGACCTCGACCGCATCGGCATGCATCTGAACACCGTGGTGCTGCGGGCGAAACCGGCCGACGACGAGGTGTTCGCCGAGCTGTTGCGCCGGGTGGCGGCGACGGCGGTGGGCGCGTTCGCGCACCGGCACGTCCCGTTCGACGAGGTGGTCGCCGAGCTCGCGCCCGACCGCGACCCGTCGCGCAACCCGCTGTTCCAGGCGGCGCTCGCCTGGTACGACGCCCGCCGCTCGCCGTTCCGGCTGCCGGGGCTCGACGTGCGGGTGGTGCCGCCGTGCTGGGCCAGTTCCGCGTTCGACCTGTCGATGCACCTCGCCCAGCACGCGGACGGCTCGGTGGCGGGCCAGCTGATCTACCCGGCGAGCCTGTTCGACCGGGACCGGATCGAACGCATGGCCGCCAACTACGTCCGTCTGCTCACCGACATCGCCGACCGCCCGGACGCCCCGCTGGCCGAGCTGACCGTCGTGACCGAGTCCGAGCTGGCAGTGATGCGCGAGTGGGGTGCCGGTGCGGACGACACCGACGAACGGTCGGTGCCGGAGATGTTCGCCGACCAGGTGCGCGCCACGCCGGACGCCGTCGCCCTGGTCGCCGACGACGGCTCGCTGACCTACGCCGAACTGGCTGCCCGGGTCGGCGGTCTCGCCGGCGCGTTGCGGGCCCGCGGTGTCACCACCGAGACCAGGGTCGGCGTCGCGCTGGACCGGAGCGCCGACCTCGTCGTGGCCGTGCTGGCCGTGCTGTGCGCCGGTGGCACGGTCGTCCCGATGCCGGTGGACCACCCGGCTGAGCGCGTCGCGTACGTCGCCGAGGACGCCGGGGTGGAGCTCGTCCTCGGACCGGCGGGATTGCCGGCGGCCGACTGGCCGACGAACGCGCCGCTGCCCACGCTCGACATCGACAAGGAGCAGCTCGCCTACGTCCTCTACACCTCTGGCTCCACCGGGCGGCCCAAGGGCGTGGCCGTCACGCACGAGGGCATCGGCAACCGGGTGCGGTGGTCGGTCCGCACCCAGCTGCGGCCCACCGACCGCGTGCTGCACAAGACGACCATCGCCTTTGACGCCGCGATGTGGGAACTGCTCGCCCCACTGGCCGCCGGTGCGGCGATCGTCGTGGCGCCCACTGACGCGCATCGCGACCCGTCGGTGATGGTCGCCGCGCTCCGCAGGCACGACGCGACCGTTCTGCAACTCGTTCCCTCGGTGCTGCGCCTCGTCGTCGACGAACCGGAGCTGCCCGCGTGCACGTCGCTGCGCTTGGTCTGTTCGGCAGGTGAGCCGCTGCCCACAGCGCTGTGCGCCACCCTCACGAAGATCGTCGATGTCGAGATCGACAACACGTACGGCCCGACCGAGTGCGCCATCGACGCCACCGCCCACCGCCACACCGGGGTCGGCGACGGCACCGTGCCGATCGGCCGACCGTTGTCGCGCAACCGCGTGTCCGTCGTGGACGAGCGAGGCCACCGGGTGCCGATCGGTGTGCCGGGCGAGCTCTGCGTGGGCGGAGCCGGTCTCGCGCGCGGCTACATCGGGCGGCCGGACCTCACCGCGGAACGGTTCAGGCCGGACCCGGACGTCGCGGGAGCGCGGCAATACCACACCGGAGACCTGGTGCGCTGGCGCGCGGACGGGGTGCTGGATTTCCTCGGTCGTGTCGACGACCAGCTCAAGATCAACGGCGTGCGGATCGAACCCGCGGAGGTCGAGGTCGTGCTGGCCGGCCACCCCGCGGTGGCCGCGGCCGCGGTGCTGGCTTCGCGCACCCCCGCCGGGGATTCGGTCCTCGCGGCGTTCGCGGTCGCCGCGCCCAGCACGGCACCCACCGAGACCGAACTGCTCAACCACCTGGCGGCCTACCTGCCCGTGCCCGCGGTCCCGGCTTCGATCACGTTGCTCGACGCGATGCCCCTGGGCCCCACCGGGAAGGTCGACCGCACCGCGCTGCGCGATCGAGCTCGGACCATCCCGAAGCCGGCCGACCGCGTCGCGCCGGAAGGGCCGGTCGAGCTGGCCGTCACCGAGATCATGGCCGAGCTGCTCGGCGTCGAGGTCGGCGCGACCGACGACTTCTTCACGCTCGGCGGCCACTCGCTGCTCGCGATCCGGCTGGTCCTCGCGCTCCGCAGGCGCTTCGGCGGCGAGCTGACCGTCGGCGAGCTGTTCGCCGACCGCACCGCGCGCACCCTCGCGACCCGGTTCGCCACCATCACGACCGAAACCGCCATCGAACCGGTTGCCCGGGACGGCGCGCTGCCGCTGTCGTTCGCCCAACAGCGGCTCTGGTTCCTCGACCGGCTCGACCCCGGCAGTGTCGAGTACCTCATCCCGCTCGCCATGCGGCTGCGAGGTCCGTTCGACCCGGCGGCGTTCCGGCGGGCCGTGAACGAACTGGCGCGTCGGCACGAGGTGCTGCGCACTCGCTACCTCGACCGGGACGGCGAACCGGTGCAGGTCGTCGACCCGGCCGGCCCGGTCGCCTTCGAGCTGGTCGACCTGACCGGCCGCACGGACGCCGGCACGACCGGGCAGGCGATCATCGACCGGGCGTCGAGCACGCCGTTCGACCTCGCGGTCGAGCACTCGCTGCGTACGACGGTGGTCCGGCTGCGGCCTGACGAGCATCTCGTCGCCCTGACGCTGCACCACATCGCGTTCGACGCGTGGTCCATGGACATCCTGTTCCGCACCCTCGACGAGGCGTACCGCGGCGCGGTGGGCGACGCGGCGCCGGTGCAGTACCCGGACTTCGCCGCGTGGCAACGCGACCAGGACCTGAGCGGGCAACTCGAGCACTGGACCGGTCGCCTGGCCGGCCTGACCCCGGTCGAGCTGGTCACCGACCGGCCGCGCGCGATCGAGCGAGACCTGCGCGGCGCCACCCTCGCCGTGACCATCCCGCCCGAGGTCGGCGCGGCCGTGACGACGCTCGCGAACCAGCACCGCGCGACGCCGTTCATGCTGCTGCTCGGCGTGTTCCAGCTGCTGCTCGCCCGCTACACCAGGCAGGCCGACATCGCCGTCGGCACGCCGGTCGCCGGGCGCACGCGGGAGGAGACCGAGGACCTGGTCGGCCTGTTCACCAACACACTCGTGTTGCGGACCGACCTCGCCGGCGACCCCACGTTCGTCGAGCTGCTGGACCGGGTGCGCACGACCTGTGTGGCCGCGTTCGGCAACCAGGACCTGCCGTTCGAGCAGCTGGTGGACGCGCTGCGCCCGGAACGCGACCTGTCGCGCAGCCCGCTGTTCCAGATCATGTTCGAGATGGCGCACCTCGAGGGCCTGGCGACCACGCTGTGCGGCGCCGAGGTCGAGCACCTGCGTGCGGGCACCCAGGTTGCGAAGTTCGACCTGACGCTGTCGGTGCAGCAGCGGACCGAGGGGCTGCACTGCGTCTTCGAGTACGCGACCGCACTGTTCGACGAGTCCACCATCGCGCGCATCGCCGAGCACTACCTGCGGCTCGTGGCCGCGGTCGTCGCCGACCCCACGGCGCGTACGGCGTCGTACCCGCTCACCAGCGCGGCCGAGCTGAACCAGCTCCTGGCGGACTGGCCCGACCCGGAGGGCGACCGGCTGTCCGAGCTGGACCCCCCGGACCGGCACGACCGCACTGTCGCCGAATTGTTCGAGGCGCGGGCCGCGGCCCAGCCGGACAAGGTCGCGGTGGTGCAAGGCGGGCGCCGGCTGACCTACGGCGAGCTCAACGCCCACGCCAACCGGTTCGCCCGGGTCCTGCGCGCGCACGGCGCCCAGCCGGAGACTGTGGTGGCTTGCTGCCTGGAGCGCGACCTCGACGCGGTCCCGGTGCTGCTGGGGGCGCTCAAGGCCGGGGCGGTGTACGCGCCGTTCGACCCGACCCAGCCGGCGGAGCGGCTGTCCTTCATGCTTGACGACGCGGGCGCGCGGATCGTCGTGGCAGCGCCGGAACGGGTGGACCAGTTCGCCGGGCGCGTCGTGCTCACCGTGGACGACGACGAGAGCCAGGAGTCGACGAACCTCGGCATCCTGTTGCCGCGCAACCAACTCGCGTACATCATCTACACCTCGGGCTCCACCGGCCGCCCCAAGGGCGTGATGATCGAGCACCGGTCCTATGCCCACCACTGCCAGGTCATCGCCGACTCCTACGACATCGGCCCGGACGACCGGGTCGTGCTGCTGTCGGCACTGACCTTCGACGTGGCGATGGACCAGATCGGCGCCACACTCGCGGCCGGCGCGACGATCGTGGTGGCGGACCCGGCGACGTGGTCACCGCCCGACCTGCCCACGCGGATCGCCGAGCACCAGGCCACGATCATGGAGATCACGCCCGCCTACTACCGCGAGTGCCTGCGCTACGGCGCCGACCAGCTGGGCAGCCTGCGGCTGATGAACGTGGGCAGTGACGTCGTCACCGTCGCCGACGCCCGCGCCTGGGCCGCGACCGGTCTGCCCGGCCGATTCCTGTGCAACTACGGTCCGACCGAGGCCACCGTCACGTGCCTGCTCTACCCGGTCGGCCGCGGCGACCTCGACGGCGCGCGCGACGCCGCCACGCTGTCCATCGGCCGTGCGGTGCCCGGCACCCGCGCCTACGTGCTTGACGCGGAACTGCGGCCGGTCGCGGTCGGAGTGCCGGGTGAGCTGTGCCTGGGCGGCGTCCGGGTGGCCCGCGGCTACCTCGGCCGACCCGAGCTGACGGCCCGCATGTTCGTCCCGGATCCCTTCGGCGACGCGGGCGCCCGGCTCTACCGCACGGGCGACCTGGTGCGCTACCGGCCGGACGGGCGGATCGAGTTCCTGGGGCGGATCGACACCCAGGTCAAGATCCGAGGACTGCGCATCGAGCTGGGGGAGATCGAGGCCGGTCTGCTGCGGCACCCGTCCGTGGAGGCCGCGGTGGTCGTGGCGGCGGGGGAGCGGCTGGCCGCGTACGTGGTCGGCGTCGCGGGCGTCGATCCGGACCTCGCGGAGGTGCGGTCCGTGTTGCGGGAGCGGGTGCCGGAGTACATGGTGCCGTCGTTCTGGACGGTGCTCCCGACCTTGCCGATGACCGCCAGCGGCAAGGTCAACCGCGCGGCGCTGCCCGCTCCCGTCGCGCACACCGCCGAGCACGCCGTCGCGCCGCGCACCGAGGCGGAGCAGGTCGTCGCGGACATCTGGTGCGAGGTGCTGGACCGCGAGTCCGTGAGCGTCGAGGACGACTTCTTCGGGCTGGGCGGGCACTCGCTGCTCGCGACCCGCGTGCGGGCCCAACTGCGCACCGCCTTCGGGGTGGACCTCCCACTGCGCAAACTCTTCGACGCGACCACCGTCGCGGCGGTCGCCGAGGCGGTGTCCCAGGCGGTCGAGGAGGACATCGCCGCCCTCACCGACGCCGAGGTCGCGGCGCTGCTCGCGACGGACGGCTGAGCGGGACCGGCCCGCACCCCCGGCACCACCACGCCCCGTCCCGCCCCTCGCACGGAGGAACCATGAAGGCGATCGTCTCCGACCAGCTGCTCCAGGCCCCTGGCGGCGGGCCGTCGGTGTTCGACGAGCTCGAGTCCAACGTGCGGTTCTACTGCCGCAAGTTCCCCGTCGTCTTCGACCGCGCGCAGGGAGCGGAGCTGTACACCGAGGACGGCCGGATGTTCATCGACTTCTTCTGCGGCGCCGGGACCCTGAACTACGGGCACAACAACGCCTTCATCAAGCGGCGGGTGATGGACTACCTCGCGCGCGACGGCGTGCTGCACGGCTTGGACATGCACACCGTCGCCAAGCGCGAGTTCCTGAGCGCGTTCGCGCGGGTCGTGCTGGATCCGCGCGAGCTCGACTACAAGGTGCAGTTCTGCGGTCCCACCGGGACCGATGCCGTCGAGGCCGCGCTGAAGCTCGCCCGCAAGGCGACCCGCCGGTCCGGCGTCATCGCGTTCGCCGGCGCGTACCACGGCATGTCCCGCGGCTCACTCGCGGTGACCGGCAACAGACGCGCCCGCCGCGCCGGCGGTGTCGCCGGCGGTGACGTCGCGTTCGTGCCCTACGAGGACGGCCCGCTGGGGTCGTTCGACTCGATCGCGCTCATCGAGCGGATGCTCGCCGACACGTCGTCCGGGTTCGAGCTGCCGGCCGCGGTGATCGTCGAACCGATGCAGCTGGAGGGCGGCGTCTACCCGGCTTCCGCGCAGTGGCTGCAAGACCTGCGCGCTGTCACCGAGCGGTACGGCGTCCTGCTCATCGTCGACGAGATCCAGGCGGGGTGCGGGCGGGCGGGCACGTTCTTCTGCTTCGAGCAGGCGGGGATCGTCCCGGACATCGTGACTCTGTCCAAGTCGATCGGTGGCATCGGCCTGCCGCTGTCGCTCACGCTCATGCGCCGCGAGCTCGACGTGTGGGAACCCGGCGAGCACACCGGCACCTTCCGCGGCAACCAGCTCGCCTTCGTCGCCGCCACCGCGGCCTGCGAACTGTGGCAGGAGACCAAGTTCCGCACCGACCTCGCCGTCGCGGCCCGTCGCCTGGACCGGTTCCGCGCCGAACTCGACGCCGTGGACGACGGCGTCACCACCCGCGGACGGGGACTGGCCCTGGGCATCGACCTCGGCCGAGTCGGCGGTGGACCGCGGGCCGAGCGGGTGCAGCGACGCGCCTTCGACGCCGGCCTGATCGTCGAGCTGTGCGGGCGCGACGACGAGGTCGTGAAGGTGTTGCCGCCACTGGTGATCGCCATCCCGCGACTGGACCGCGGGCTCGACGCCCTCCATGAAGCCCTCGCATGCGGCTGACCCGCCCGCGGCCGGATCTCAGATGAGCCGGCCGCGCACGGCCTGTGCCACCGCGTGCGCGCGGTTACGGGCATGCATGCGCGCCATCAGGTCGTAGATGATGTTCTTCACAGTGTGCTCCGAGCAGGCGAGCGACTGGGCGATCGCGGCGTTCCCGTACCCGTCCGCGGACAGCGACAGCACGGCGGCTTCCCGTGCGGTCAGGCGGACGGACGGGACCTCCTGCTCGGGTCGGGATGTCTCGCGCGCCACGCCGAGCGCCCGAACCAGCAGGTCGTAGGGCAGCCAGGTGTCGCCGTGCCAGGCCGCCCGGACGGCCGCGGCGAGTTGCTCGGGGCCGCGCGGGTTGGACTGCAACAGCACGCGGACACCGGATCGGACAGCCTGTTCCAGGCACGCCCTGGTGACGGTGTCGGCGACAACCATCACCTTGTGCCCGGCGGTGTCCACAGTGGTCAGTGCTTCGTCCACCGTGCGTCCCGTCGCGATGAACACCGAGTCGGGCCCGGGCGCGGGAGCGAGGGCGATGCTGGACTGGCGCAGCCAGGCGGACACCAGGGTGTTCACGCGGGTGCCCGACCCGCTGACGTAGGCGGCGACCATGTCACAGCAACCCGGTGCGCAGTGCGTAGGCCACGGCGTGGGCGCGGTTGCGCAACCGGAACCGGTGGGTGATGTCGTGTATCACGCTCGTCACAGTGCGGGTCGAGTACGACAGGGTCCGCGCGATCTCGTTGGTCTCGTGGCCGTCGGCGACGAGACCAAGGACCGCCCGCTCGCGCTCGCTGAGGTGGCCGTGCGCGTTGGGGTGCCCGGCGGTGCCCTTGTGCAACGCCGTGGCCAGCATGTCCGGCGACACCATGCAGTCACCGCTCGCCGCTGTGAGGACCGCCCGGGTCAGCCGGTCGGGGCTGGCTTCACCGCGGCGCAGCAGACCGCGCACCCCGGCGGCGATGGCGTGCAGCACCTCGGACGGCCCGAGGTTGGTCGCCACGATCACCACTTCGGGACGGCTCGGCGTCGACCGCGCCGTGCGCACCAGGTCGAGCACCGCGTCGTCCAGGTCGTCGACGATCACGACACTGACGCCGGCCTGCTCCCCGGACCCGACGAGTTCGACGTCCGGGCAAGCTCGGAGCGTGCTCGTGGCCCCTGCCTCGAGCACCGGGTCCAGCGCGAGGACGCTCACCGTGACCGGCTCACCCATGGGAACCTCCTTCTCGGACCACCGACTGGCCGGCACCCGCTGGATCTGAGCCTCGATCTCCTGGACGGCCTGGGTCAGCCTCAGCTGGCCGGTGCCGCCGGCTACCTTCCGGTCGGTCGAGTGGAGCGCTTCACCGACGGGTGCGGCGGTGCTGACGCTGATCAGGCCGCGTTTCATACTCTCCCCTTTCGCCAGGTCGATCCCCGTTGAGCAGGCTCGATCACGCTACGTGCCGATGGTTTGGTGATCCTTTGGTGCTGCTTTGGACGCCTGGCCGGGGGCTGGGACCGGCAGGATTTGGCGCCGGCCGGCACAGAGGTTGAAAGGCAAGGGTCCCTACGATGGTTCGGCATCGAGGGTGACTCCTGTCCACGCGACGAAGCCGTCGGTGAGGTCCGCCTTGCGTAGGTGCACGCTGACGCCGGTCGAAGCCGTCTTCGCCACGTCCGAGGGTGCGCTGAGCGCCGGCATCCTGGGCGGACAGGTGTCCAGGACGGCCGCAAGCGATCGTGTGGATGGCGGAGCATTCGTCGTTGAGACTGGTGTCGCTGACCGTGTACCTCAGCCGCAGCGCCTCTACGAGACAGGGCTGGCGTCACTGCGCGGGCTCGACACACCACATTTGGCCTCGGGCGGCTGTTCGACCGGACGAATGTTGATCGGACTGTTACGGCGCTGATCAGTTCACAGAAAGGCCCGAAGGGCTCGGATAGTCGGTCGGTGACAGAGAAGCGATTGGCCGATTCGGAGACGCGGCTGCGGAGGTTCCAGGCGGCGATCGAGGCGGGCGTGGACCCGTCGGCGCTGGTCGAGGCGATCAACGAGGCGCAGGAGCAGCGTGCGGCGGCAAAGGCTCAGCTGGAGGGGTTGCCGGCACCGAACCTCATGACGGCGGCGGAGGCGTACGCGAGGATCGACTCATTGGGTGATGTGGGAGAAACGCTGAAACAAGGAAGCCCGGAGAACCTGAGTCGGCTCTACCGGGCTTTGCATCTTCAGTTGAACTATCACCCTGTGGAGCGGGCTCTTGATGCCACGATCTCCGTGCGTGTAGTTAGCGAGTGTGTTCGAGGGGGGATTCAACCACACAAACACGCAAGATCCCCGCGAGATACGCGAGATCATGCGGACGACACTATCAGTGCGATCGCTCTACAGTCAACCTACAACTAGTCTAGCTTGCCCGTGTTGATGGACGCGGTTGAAGAAGCCGGCGGAACCACAGTGTCACGTTCCGTCACGGCTGACGTGGCTGCGGCACCCAATTAGGCGGCTTCTTATCGACGTGGCCGGCTACGTAGGGACATAGCAGATTCCGTTAGTGCGCGGTCTTGCGGTGGGCGTGGTAGGCGTTGCAGGTTCGCGTCTCGGTCACACGGTCGTGTCTCGCCGTTCGGCCGATCGGCTGGCGATGTGAAAGGCCAGTGTGTCGCCAAGGTCAGAGACGGTCGAGGGTTGGCAGTCCGGATCGCTGTCGCCTGTACCGCGGGGATCGCGATCGATCCAGGTTTTTCCTTCTGCGGCGATCCCTTCGAGGATGTGGAGAGTGTGTGTGAAGCCGGCTGTGTCGAGGTTGATCTTCGCGAGGGTCTCGACGTCTTCCTTGGATCCGGCCTGTAGTTCAGGATCTGTGATCTGGATGTTCCGTGTGGGCCCGTTGGTCAGGGTCAACTCTAACGTGTAGCTGACGGGACTCTTTCGGGCAACGTACACGGAAGAAACCGCATCGAACCGATAGTTATTGCGGTCCTGGTTGTTGAGGATGCCACGCTCAAATTCGATTTCGGTGCCGACTTCGCGAACGCCGTCCTGGGTGACGAGGAAAAGTCGAATGTCGTACTTCGAAAAGCGCCACGGACCGTCAGGCATGCAGGCCCTCTTAGCGCCCCGTGTTGGCGTCTGCAAGAAGGCGTAGGCGATGATATCCCGCCACGACAACCGGTAGTGCGCCAGAGTGTCATTGAGAACCATCGTCTTGTCGCAATTCAGCCACGCTTCCATCTCTCCCTCCGAGGGTCGCGTGGATTCCAGCTTCGCTTTCCACCTCCGGTAAGCGTCTGTGCGCGACTGCTCTTCATGTTCGTGATCTTGGTGTTCCTCGGCGTAGCGCTGCCGCTCACAGAAGATGCGCAGCCGCCCCACGGCCACTGCACGTCCGCTCGCCAGCGCGAAGAGGAACGCGACCACAGCAGAAAACGGCGCAGTTGGTACCACGGCGACGACGACGACCGCTACCAGAGGCGCCAGCGCGAGGAGCGCCAGCACACAGGACACCTTCACCACCGTCGGGGTTCGGTGGTGCTCGCGAAACGCCCATAGACTGCCGTTCTTCCACTGCCTCTTGACGTCACTGACCAGATGGCGGATCAGCCAATTGACCCGGTCAACACTGACCCTGTCCTCACGGTAAAGCTCAACGACCTCGTCCCGCAGCGCCTTATGAATCCCGCGCGTGCCGTGCAGCCACACCGGGCGGTCCGTTCCGTCCGGAACGTAGATCGCGAAGTAGTGCGCGAACGACCGACTCACGCGGCTGGCGAATCCGTCGTCAGGAGTTCGATCGGTGCCAGCGCGACCGCGGTAGGCGCGTTCCTTGGCGGCCAGTCGTTCGACCCGGTATCGCCATTCCCTCCCGCTATGGGCTGCGACACACGCTGCGACGATGGCCAGCAGGTACGCCAGGATCGGCAGCGGCGCCGCATGGATCAGCGCAAGCCAGCCCAGGTAGCCGCTTGCAGTGACGAACATGCACGACCAGACGAGAGCTCGGATCCGGTCGGCAAGAGTGGTGGATTCCTCGGCGGGCGGCCGTGCCCTCGGGCCGATCGGGTCGGGGTGGAAGTACGCCCAGACCCGCTGGAGGCGGTCGTGTCCGAATCGGCCTTCCTTCGCCATACGGCGTGTTTCCGCCCAGAGGCTGTCCTTGATGCCTCCAGTGAGGACCAAGTCGAGGTGTTGGATGATTTGATCACGCTGCAAGGGCTGCAAGTCGTGTAGCTCCTGCAACGCGCGGCCGGGGTCGCGTCCGACTTCGGTCAGGCAGCTCAACAGCTCGCAGATCGCCTGCAGCGCGCGCTTCCACTCGTCGTCGGCATAGGCGTGCACGGTCTGTGTGAAGCGGTCCACCGTGTTGCGCTCTTCGGTGGTCAAGTCGCGGTAGGAACGCTTGCTGAGCATGGCCAGCATCCAGTGGAACTGTATTTCGCCACCGTCGTGGCCGCGGGCGATGGCCTTGCTGATCAGCTCACGGGCCTGGGACGGCACGCCATTCGCTAGGTAGTTCAGGCCGACAGCGTACTGCTCGCTTGCTGAAGCGTCTGGCGGCACGTAGTAGACCGTAGATTCGTGAAAGACGGGGGAGTTCTCGACATGGCTTGCTTGGATGCCAACGGTGGAGCCCTGCTCGGCAGTGTTGGTAGTACTGTCTGTGGCGTCCTCGTCGGTGGTCACGACAGCCCTTTCGCCGCGGCGATCAGGGCGGCGATCTTCGCCGCGAGGTCGGTGACGTCGGCGATCAGCCCGCGTAGCCGCTTGAGTGCCAGGACAAATGTGCTTGCGCGCTCGGATGTCGTCGAGTCCAGAGCTGTGGTCGCGATGTCCAGTTCGGCTTGGGCTGCGTTGTAGGTGTCATCGTCGAGGGAGCCAGCGGTCCGTTCGCGCTTGAGCTGTTCACGCACCGCTGCCAGTTGTGCGGCGAGGTCGACCGTGGTCGCGGCCTGCGGCGCCGTGCCCATCCAGACAGGGCTGCCGGTGACGTGTGCGGCCTGGATGCCGACTTGGCCGTAGGCGACGTTGTGGACGCCGGCGTGCTTCGCAGTGCGGTCCTGGGTCATCGCAGTGAACTCCCTGTCCTTGAACAATTCCTCGGTGAGACGAAGAGCGAACGCGGCCGCGTTCGCCGCTGCACGCGGCTGCCAAGCGCCATCCTCGGAGCTGTTCTTGGTGCCATCCGCCCGGTCGCTGATGCCGCGCACGATGGCTACCGGCGAGCCGTTCAGATGACCGGCCTGCGCGACGCCGGCTGCCTCCATCTCGATCGCCAGCGCGTCGTTGTAGTGGGACCGGATCCATGCCGCTTCGTAGGAGATACGCGAGTTGTGCACGATCTCACCCGCGGCGATGGCTCCGAAGTGGACGCTCGGTCTCCTCGCGCCCGGCGCGACTGCTGCCCAGTCGCCGGCCCGGCCCACGTGAGAGGCAACCTGATGGATCCCGTGCTCGACCTCCCAGACCCGCGGACGCGCCTTGAGCCCGTCGTCCTCACTGGTGCCACCGTGGTAGGCGTATACGTGGGTGGCCACCACGACGTCGCCGAGCTGGGTGGTATCCCACAACGCACCGGCCACGCCGACGAACAGCACGGCGAGCGGCGAGAACTGTTGTATCGCCCGTTCGGCCAGAACGGCTGCCGAATGGTTGCCCTTGCCGGTCAGCCCCAGCGCGATCTGCCCGTGCGTGCCGGCCAGGGTGCCGACCTCGAACCGCGTGCCTCGCTCATGGCGGTGCACATGGGGCGTGGCCAGTTGCTGGTGGATAGCGTCGTACTCGAGGTTGAGGGCAGTGAGGATCACCACCGTGTCGTCGGTCATTGAACCCCCAGGTTCATCGGTTGCTGGTCGGGGCGGACCAGTGGCGGGTGGAGCACGGTCCGTGGCCCGGGTCGGAACAGTCGGGCGGGCCGTCCCTTCGTGGTCCTTCGCTCGTCGCCGGCGGGCACGATGAAGCCGGGCACTGCTTGGACCTTTCGGTAGAAGTTGCGGGGGTCGAGTTGGACGCCCCATACCGCTTCGTAGACCTGTTGGAGGTCGGCGATGGTGAAGGTCTCGTCGCAGAACGCGGTGCCCAGTGCGGAGTGCTCCAGCTTCGTGCGGGCGCGCTCGACCCCGTCGGCGAGGATCTGGTGGTGGTCGAAAGCCAGCTTGGTGTGCCCGGACAGGATGTCGTCGACTGGCCGCCACGAGGCGCTTGCGGCGTCGGTGCCTGCGGTCGGCTCGGGAAGGCTGGGCGCGATTGCGAGGTAGGCGACCGAGATGATGCGACCCCGAGGATCGCGTTCCGGGGCCCCGTAGGTGCCCAGCTGCTCGAGATGTAGGTGCCCGGCGTCGAGGTCGGCTTCCTCGCGTAGTTCGCGGTGGGCGGCGGCCAGGATGTCCTCGGCGGCGTTGTTGAGGAAGCCGCCGGGCAGTGCCTGATCGCCCTGGTACGGCGCGATCCCACGTTCCACGAGCAGGACGTGTAGCGCGGACGAGCGCAAGGTCAGGATGACCAGATCGACCGCGATCAGGACGATGGGAGGTGACCAGGACTCGTCGGGCATGAACCTGACCATAGCTTACTGTCAGTCTGACAGGAAGTAGCTAGTTGCTACTCGTCGCGTGGCTCGGCGTGAGAACCGCGCTTGGCGGTCTACTGGGTACGACGTCGACGTCGTTTGCGACCTGCTGCGGCCGGAGCCGCCGTCGGTGCGTCCGCTGGTCCGCAGCTGGATCAACGTCGCCGACCGCGACGACATCGTGGCCGCGCGCCTGGAACTGGACAGCCATTTCCCGGGCGCTGGCGGGGTGTTGCGCAGCACCTACACCGGCGGCAACGGCCCCCGACGGCCTGTCCGATGTTTTGGTTGGCGCGGGCGAAGATGCTGTCCCAGTCCCAGGTGAACGGGTTCCACCACGAGAAGTGCGGGATCTGGGCGGTGACCGGGTGACGCGCTGCGTCGTAGGTCGAGGGGAGCGCAGTCCACGCGCGCGTCGCGGGATCGTAGGTCGCCACGCCGTACAGCGACGCGGCGTCGACTCCCTTTGCCGGCGGCGGAACCGGGAATTCCACCGTGAGCATGCCGTGGATGGCGTTGGGCGGGTCGGCGATCAACTGCACGGGAGAGCCGGCGGACTTCATGTCGGTCCACGTACCTGTGGGTCTGCCGGGGTAATTCGCGCGTACCGTCGCACCTGCGGTCATGGCGCCCGGAGGAATGATCAGGTCGGCGCCGCCACCGAGATCGACGGTGGTGGTCGCCCCAGGGCGGATGGTGACGGGCGCGGGTTCCGTGGACGGTGCAGGTCCAGTCGAGGACGTGCATGCCACTAGTAGATTGTCGCGGCTAACTCTTGGGGTATAGGTGGCGGAGTTTGACACGTGCGTCGTCGGTGGTGAACTGCCAGCGGACCTGGCGTTGCTCGGCGTTGATGGCGTGTTGCCAGGCGGCGAGTTCGGCGTTGAGGGTGTCGAGGTCGCTGATGCGGCGGTCGAGACATTGCCGCGACAGTGCGGACAACTCGATCTCGGCGATGTTGAGCCAGGACCCGTGTTTGGGGGTGTGGTGGATCTCTAGGCGCTGGGCGAGAGAGAAGGCCTCGTCAGGCGCGAACGCCTCGTAGAGCGAGGCGATGCCGTGGGTGTTGAGGTTGTCCACGACCAGCACCACGGTCTCGGTGTCGGGATAGTCCACGGTCAGTAGTTGTTTGACCTGCCCGGCCCAGTCGATCTTGGTTCGCTGGGCCAGGGCTTGGACACGGCGCCACCCGCGTAGGGGCTCTGTCCACACGAAGATCGAGCAGGTGCCGCACCGGACGTATTCGCTGTCCTCGCAGGCGTCTCGGCCTGGCCGGGCGGGAAGCGGGTCGCGGACGTGGCCGAGTAGCTGGAAGGGTTTCTCGTCCATGCACACCACGGGACGGGCGGGGTCGTGCGGCCGGGCGTAGACCGCCAGCACGTCCTCCATGCGGGCGGCGAACTCCGCGCTGGCCCGTGGCGGGATGTTCCAGCACTTCCTCAGATGAGGGCGCAGTTCCGTTTTTTTAGGACCCGGCCGATGGTGGAGTGGTCCAGGTTCGGGATGTCCTCGGTGAGTTCGACGTGTTTTTCCAGCAACCGTAACGACCACCGGGCATGCCCCGCCGGCGGCTGCGAGCACGCCAGGGCGATCAGCCGGGCCTCGACCTCACCGGTCACCGGGGACGGCACCGGCGGAAGGTCACGCCTTTTGCGCGAGACCGTGGCAAGGACATCGCCGCCGGTCTCAGCGAATCGCTTGGCGACCAGCCGCAGCATCTCACCCGAGACTCCGAGCCGGGCCGCGATCACTTCCTTCGGGTCGGGCTCGCCCACCGAGGTATCCAGCGCCAGCAGTACCAGTGCCCGCCTGATCGCCGATGCCGGATGCACACCCGTGGTAGTCAGCCGGATCAACTCTTCACGATCCCGCGCCGACAACGTGACCGGCCGCTTCATCAGTGAGGCCATGGCGACAGTCCTTGTCCGGCAGGGAACGGGACCTGCCGGATAACAGCCTCCCAGTCACGGACACCACAATTAAGCAGCGACACGCTACTAGCGTCGTGACGGTCAGGGCCGCGCAGAGGCCTGCCGCCCATCCGCGAGCACCCATCTGCGTCACCTCCCCGCGCGTCGTGGGTGTGCCAGCGCTGTGTCGGTCGGCCACACCGCCGCGAGGGTTACGTGCGCGGCCAGATGTAGCCCTAATGGAGGAGCACGAATACAAGGGCCGCCCTCGTGGCCACGAGGCCAGGTCGTTGCCCGGTCAAAGAGATCTGTGTGAAACGGGACCAATCCACAGCCAGTTGATCAACCCTGGATGCAGCGCCCCTGGACGGCCGCTAGCATTTACGGCCGCCCGTGCTTGCCGTCAAGCCGACGAACGGAGCCATCGCTTTGTCACTGGGGGAGGACACACTGCGACACGCCGACATCGTCGGCTTCTGGCGCACAGTGGAGATGTTCAGTCCACAAAGCGTGGACAAGGTCGACCGCACCGAACGGGTCTTCGCGGTACGAAAAGGACAGCCCTTACCGTGGCAGCCTGGACACGAGGTGGCCCGTGAGCGGTTGGACGAGCATCTGACGTGGCGCCACGTGGTGTACGTGGGCATCTACCGCCTCGATGCGATGTTCGAGGTGCTCGCGCAGGCCTTCGAGCCGGACGAGGAGAGTTTCGACGAACGCCCGCCCGGGCAGAGCGCGCTCGCGGCCTTCACGGTCGGCGCCGACGGGCGCGCATTGCTGGAGTCCGCGGTGTTGTCCAGCTGTGCCTGGGCAACAGGACAACTGCTGGAACAGCCTGACAGCAGGCAGGACTGGGTCAACGGGTTCGCTGCCGGCAACGCCGGGTTCATATCCGACTGGAAAGACCTCGTCGCCGAGAGCGACCCGTCCCACGACCCCGACGACCCGCCACACACCAGCCTTCTGCCACGCGTGCTCACCGCAGACGACCTGCATCAATGTCTTCAGCTCGCCATCGAGGCCGCCGGCATCGGGGACGCGCTGTCGTGCACCGAGATCCGAATCAGCAGCCAGAAAGTGTCCCGACGCAAGGCGGAGGCCGCCGACGGCTCGGGCGGCGAGTTCCTCAACAGCATGATCCTGCCCGACCTGGACCGAATCGCCGAGCAGGCTGCTGAGGGAAGCATCAGCGCCGCGCTGGCCGAGTACTTGCGTCCCGCGGCCGCGATTCCCACTGTCGAGCGGGTCGATGTGCAGGAGAACCCGCACGTGGTGCTTGCGGCCACGGCGCCGGGGACAGTGCCGGCGGGCCGCTGGCCCAGCAACGTCAACCACGCACTCGCGCTCAACCAGCAGTTGGCCGTCAACACCGCGCTGTCAATGCCCT
The DNA here is from genome assembly GCF_018263855.1 of Kutzneria sp. CA-103260. GTDB lineage: Bacteria > Actinomycetota > Actinomycetes > Mycobacteriales > Pseudonocardiaceae > Kutzneria. The sequence goes on from NZ_CP073318.1 coordinate 2,634,243, forward strand.
CGACTGGGGTGATGGGGGTCAACGGCCCACCGGGCACCGGCAAGACCACCATGCTGCGCGATCTCATCGCCGCCCTCGTGGTCGAGCGTGCCACCCGGCTCGCTGACCTGTCGGACCCGAGCAAGGCGTTCACGACTGACAAGCCACAGTGGAAGGCCGGCCAGTACACGCGCACGATCAGTGTGTTGCGTCCTGAACTGACCGGGTTCGAAATGGTGGTCGCTTCCGCCAACAACACCGCGGTGCAGAACGTCACCGACGAGATTCCGGCTGCCGGCGCGATCGATCAGCAGTGGCTGGATCACGCCGCTGAGCTGGACTACTTCCCGGAGATCGCCTCAGCGCTGCTGGCCCCCGACAGCGACAGCAAACCGTCGTGGCGTGACCCGAAGACCGGGCAGGCGCGGGCGTGGGGGCTGATGGCAGCCCGACTGGGCAACAAGGCCAACCGCACCAGGTTCGCCTCCATCTTCTGGTACCGCAAGCCCGACAACCCTGACGAGGACCTCGACGAGGACGGATGGATCGGGCTGAACACCGTCCTCAACGACTACGCGCAGGCCGGAGCCGACCAGCTGTGGTCTGAGGCGGTCGAGCAGTTCCACACCGCCCAGCAACGTGTGGAGAGCCTCCGCGCCGAACGACTCGTGATCTTCGAGGGCGTGCAGCGGCGCGTGCGCCTGGAAGACGAGCTCGCTGAGCTGAGATCTCGCGCGGAGCAGGCCGCCGAGCAGGCCAGGACAGCGCACGCACGACATAATGCCGCTCAAGCTGCGGCGCACGAACGCCGAGACCAGGCCGAACATGTGGCCGTCGAGCAGCACGCGAAAGCGGAGCAGGCTGTCGAACAGTCCCGCACCGGACTGGAGCGCCTGACGCAGGGCCGGCAGGCGTCCGCTGAGCAGGCTGTTGCGAGCCGGCGAGCCAAGCTGGACCGGCTCATCAGCGGCCGCCAAGGGCAAGCCCAGCGGATCGTGAACACCCGCCAGGCCACCCTCGACCACATCCGGTTGGGACGCCTGGCCCACAGCGAGCAGGTCGCGCGGTCCTGCCACGTCGAACTCGAACAACGCCGGCGAGCCGTCGCCACGCATAGCGAACACCAGCCTTCCCCGCTGTTGCGGATTATCACCTTCGGCATCGCCAGCAGACGCTGGTCCCAGCAGGACAGTGCAGTGCGCCGCGACAAGGACGCCGCTGAGCAGGAGTGGACCAGGGCCGAAGCCGAGTACGCCAGCGCTCGCGCCGAGACGGCCGCCGCCCAGCGCGGACTCGACCAGGCCGAGGCCGACCTACGCGAGGTCCTGACCGAGGTCGGTGCCGCTCAGAACGAGGTAGACGCAGCCGAACGCGAGCTGACTGCGGTGCACGCCGCAATCGACGCGGCCCGCCAGACCCTCGACGCCGCCCACCAGGCACGCGATCGAACGCAGCGAGAGCTCGCGGCCGTGCGCGCCCCTGGCCTACCCGCCGCGCCGGACGCGATGCCCACCTATGCGTCACTGTGGACGGCGCGTCGGGCGGCCGCCGATGCCGAGCATCAGCTTGCCGGCGCGACGCAGGTCAAGACTGAACGGCAGAACGCTCTGACGGAGCGGGAGACCGACCTCGCCAAACTGGACAGCCAGCTCGACACTGCAGCAGCGTCCTTGGGCCTCCAGTACCCGGACAGCACCTGGTGGAGTGACCGCGACCGTCGGGAACTGGCCGCGCTATGGACCGACCCGCAGTGGAACCAGGCCCGCAGTGCACTGTTCCTGGCTGCTTTGGCATTGCACAAGACGTTCCTGCAACTGGCCGCCCAGCCAATGCGTCGTAACCTGCAGGCCGCGATGGACCTGATCAGCGGCGACGCCCCCGCCGATGCCCCCGAGCACGCGGCGTTGGCGGCTTGGCAGAGCCTGTTCCTCGTGGTACCGGTCGTATCGACGACATTCGCCTCCTACGCCAGGCTGTTCAGTCACCTCACGACCCAAGCACTGGGGTGGCTGCTCATCGACGAGGCCGGCCAGGCGACGCCGCAGGCCGCCGTCGGGGCCTTGTGGCGCACCCAGCGGGCGGTGATGGTGGGCGACCCCCTACAACTGGAGCCGATCAGGCCCCTGCCGTTCAAAGCCGAGCAAGCGATCCGCAACGAGCTCGACGTCAACGAGCAGTGGTCGCCCAGCCGGCTGTCTGCTCAACGCCTGGCTGACCGACTGACTAGGCTGGGCACCTGGCTGCCCGATGAGGAGGGTAAGATTTGGGTCGGAGTGCCCCTGACCGTGCACCGACGCTGTGATCAGCCCATGTTCGGCATCGTCAACGCCGTCGCCTACGACGGTCTCATGATCGATGGCACCAGCAGCGGCCCGGGCGAGCAATTCACCGCCGCCTATCCCTCGCTGCCGGTGTCGAAGTGGATCGACGTGGCCGGGACGGCCAACCGCGGCCATTGGATTCCAGACGAGGGCGCCCAACTCACCCGCATCCTCAGCTCACTTGCTGAGCTCGACTTCGACATGTCCGCGGTGATGGTGGTCACCCCGTTCCGTGCTGTGGCCCGTGAACTCGAGCAGCTCTGTAGGAGGTATCCGGCGGTGGTCGCCGGCACCGTCCACAAGTCCCAAGGCAAGCAGGCCAGCATCGTCATCCTGGTGTTGGGCAGCGACCCCGAACGCCCCGGCGCCCGCGCGTGGGCCGCCCGCACACCCAACCTGCTCAACGTCGCCGTCAGCCGTGCCCAACGACGCCTGTACGTCATCGGCAACCGCCGGGCCTGGGCCTCTCAGCCTCACTTCACCGTCCTAGCTCGAGAACTCTCATACAGCCCGCCAATCACCTCATGAGAATGCTGTGCACCGGCCCCCGCGTCCTTCCAGGGGTTCGACGATGACGAGATCAGCAGGCCGGCGGCGTACGTCGATGGCATCCTGGCCCGGTCGAACCAGCCGGGATCCCGTTCGGCCTGGCGTCGCCTCTGCACGCCGAACGCCGAGATGCGAGCCTGGCCGAGCCGTTTCATCGTGAGACGGCAAGCTACGCCCGCCACGAGATCCGTGCGGACGCCGGCCTCGGGCACCTCGAATCGCTTTATCGCCTCGATGAAGGCCGGCTCGACTTCAGGACTATGCAGGAAGGTTCGTTCCGGCGGTGGGCCAGAGGCCGCCAGCGCACCAGGTGATGGCCGCGCCGGGTGCTTTGACCGCGAGCCTCCACGGCCCGTCGGCGGGACCAGCGTTGAGTCCGACGGATTTGTCCGGGGTGGCGATGTAGCAGCTTTCGCCGTTACGGGCGAGGGTGTAACCGCGGTGTCGGTACCAGGGCATGACGCGGCGGTCGGCGGCGTCGACTTTCGCGACGACCAACCGGATGCCGCGGCGGTGGAGGTGCTGCTCGGCGTAGCGCAGCAACGCCGTTCCTACGCCCTGGCCGCGGTGGTGTGCGTCGACGGCGAGGATTTCGATCTCGATGAGAACCTGGGCCAGGTACTCCCGGTGGTCGAGGTGATTCGCTTCGACGAACGTGACCGGGGAGCAAGCGTAGAGCATGCCGACCATCCGCTCCCGGGTGAAGGCCCCGAAACACCAGCCACCAATCCCGGGTGGCTCGGGAAAGCCGATGTGACCGCCGAACTGGTCCAGCGCCGTCTACAAGGGATGGTCGGTGGTGACACCGGGGGCCTGTCCCGCGGTGGCGATCGCGATGGCTGCGGTTCCTTCGCCGGGCCGGCTCAGGCGTACTTCGACATCATCGTGAGACTGCCTGTCGTCGGCAGGCCCGCCCAGGCCAGGACGGTCATCGGGATCGATGGACATCGGCGATTCATCGCAGAGAAGCCGACGGCAGCGAGCGCCGTACTCGGCGATCAACCGATCGAGGTTGACCCTGCCCGCGCCCGAACCGGCTGTTCAAGGGCAGCGACCAGGTCGATCGGGCTCACGACTCGGGCTGACTACCTGCAGAGATCCTTTCTCGGTGACGAATACCTGGCTGTCGTCCAGCGTGAAGCCGACGGCGTCTGGGCTGGCCACGTCGGCGACGCTTCCCAACGTCCCCTTCGGGCAGGTCGAGTTCGGGTTCACTGTCGCGGAACGTCCACGCGGTCTCCTGATTGCATGCGCACCAGTATCGCAGCGTGGTGGCCACTGTCGGTGACGAGCCATGCGTGGCCGCCGGTCGGGGCGGTCTCCGGCGCACAGCCCCCGGCTGGGCTGAACTCGGCGCTCCGCCAGGCGGCATCCTCAGGCATGCCGGTGCGGCATGCCCGCCTCCGGCACGCCGACTGCCGGAGTTGATTCCGATATCGTCGGGAGTGGGGAAGGGGACGGATGGCTCAGGTGTGCTCGACCAGTGGCTGCGCTAACCCGGCGGCGTTTACCACCCGCAGCAAGCCGGCATGGTGTACCGCATGCATCGACGGCATGTTGCGCGACGGCGGGTTGGAACCGGCTGAACCGTTCGCCGGGCCCAACCGGTGGCGGCTCACTACCTGCCTGACCTGCGGCGTGCAGGCGCACTATAAGCTCGACTACACCATCAGCAAGAACGCCTTCGGTGAGAAGACGTGTCGAGCCTGCTACTGGCGCCACTGGGCCGGGCAGCATCTCGACCAGCCGGACTTCGCCTACGAACGTGTCCTGCTGGAACTGCTGCGCGACCACACTCCGGACGAGATCCTCCGTGAGTACCCGCAGCCGTTGGTGGCCGAGTTCCTGACCTCCGGCTGGTGGCCGCCGGACAAGCTTGTCGCCCACCTCGACGACAACGGCTTCGACCTGTTGGACATCCTGCGCGACGGCAACACCCGGCATGGACCGGTGCTAGCCCGATGCCGCGCTTGCCGACGGCATCAGGTCATGCGGATCAGTGACATCGGCTGGGGCTGCATCTGCTCCCGCAACACCCGTTCCTCAAACCCAACGAGCCCGCGCGCCGGGCGCATGTTGCTGACGGACTCGGAGTCGCCGGCATTGCAGTGGTGGGACCACGAACGCAATGACGAGGCGACGTTGAGGACCGCGACCGTCCTCGCGACTCGCACGTGCCACTGGATCTGCCCGGAATGCGACCACCGCTTCGAAGCGAAGATCCAGCGGATGACTGACCGTCCCGAGTGTCCCGCGTGCGCTCAACGTGAACGTGCGGCGTGGGACGCGGAGTACGAGCGCCTGAAGTTCACACCGATCGCCGACGTGCCGGAGCTGGCGGCCGCCTGGGCCGAGGAGGACGACCCGCGTGTCGTCATGGTCGTCGGTCCCTCACACCCGCGCCGCTTCCGCTGCCAAAACGGCCACACTCCTCGCGTCGCCCCGCTGACCTACCTCCAGTCGGGCTGCCAGTTCTGCCGCGCGACCGGGCGGTCCCAGGCAGACAAACGGTGGCTGGCAGACACTTTGCCGGAGATCGCCGCCCAGTGGCATCCCGACCGCAACGGGAGATACACACCGGAGAACGTGGTGTGGGACTCGACGCGGACCGTGTGGTGGCGCAGCGACTGTTGCGGCCACGAGTGGCAGGAGTCGGTTCGCGCCCGCGACAAGTACGCGCGGTGGCGCTGCCCGGCTTGCCGAACCATCCTTGACTCGTTGGCCTGGCGCGATCCGGGACTCGCCGCGGAGTGGAGCCCTGCCAATCCGGTCAGCGCCTGGCAGGTGCGTCCCTACGCTGATACGGACTTCACGCCGGAGTGGGTATGTGCGACGAATCCGGAGCACGTGTGGCGGGCGTCGGTGGCGAGCCGTTCCAATGGCGCTGAATGCCCCGACTGCCGAGAAGTCGGCAAGTCACGGGTCGAGCTCGCCTACCATGCTGCTGCGACAGAGCTGTTCGGCAAGGCCCGATCGGGCATCACGGTGCGGGACACGGCTTTTACCTCGCGGCGATCCTGGACCGTCGACATCAGCGTTGACGTCGGCGAGCACAAGGTCGGCATCGAGTATGACGGCGCGTACTGGCACTCGGCTCCGGCCAAGATGCTCGTCGACGAACGCAAGAGCCTGGACCTGCTGGCCGCCGGATTCGTCGTCGTGCGTCTGCGAGAGGACCCGTTGCCTTCACTCGGCATAGATAATCCGCGCTACCGGGAGGTGCGCGTCTATGCCACAGCACCCCGTGCCGCGGCAGTCATGGCCGAGGTTCGGGACTGGGTCAGCGGCCTACTGTAGTGGTGCCTCGGCGGTGAAATGCTGAAAAGGTTCCGCACGATGCGGATATCTCCGTTCGGGTGAAGTTCCCCGCTCGTCGTCGATCCACTCGTTCGCTGGCTGACAGGGCCCTCGCATCTGCGTTGAGGTGGTGCCATGGGGAGGAGCACCGTCGATGGACGCGGTTGAGGCGATTGAGAAGCTGCTCGAGCCGGCCGATGTGGCCATCGAGTCCAGTGACCAGTTGGTGGGCAAGGTCGAGCGCAAGGCCGCGAAGCTCGCTCGCGAGCGGCGGGACAACGGACAGGAGGTCGACGAGACCAAGCCCCGGTTGGCTCCCGTGCCCGAACGCGAGCATGACGGGAACATGAACATCATGCCGTGGGAGTTGCTCCATTTGCTGGGGCGGGCCACGGTGCTGTCCGGGCATGGCTCGTCACGAGCGTTGGCGCAGCACTGGGGCTGCCTGAAGTACATCACCTCCCTTCAGCGCAACGCCCACGATCGGATGGAGCTGTCGGACAGCGGCAAGGACCCTCGGTACCACCGGAGATCGGTGCAGGCAGAAGACCTGGGCATCGCGTTCGCGCTGGCCGCGGCGCTCCGGATCGCACAGCGACGCCACCCGGGCTACCGCTTCGAGCTCGTCGACGCGGACGTCGCTCTCGAGGCGGGGTGGGCGCTGCGCGGCAACGAGGTGAAGGCAAAGCCGAAGACGAGGCTCCGGCCCGACTACTTCCTGTTCGGCTTCCGCCACGGCTCACCGGCACGAGTGATCACCGTGGAGTGCAAGGGATCCCATGGGTCCGCAGACGCCCAGCACAAGCAACTGGCCAAGGCGGCCGCACAGGTGAACGCGGTCGTGATCGGCGATCCCGACCATGGGGACGTGTCGCCGCCAGGGCTGATGATGTCGACGTCGCTGGACGACACGGGCGGCATTCAGATGCGCATCCTCGACCCGCCCGGCGACGGCACGCTCGCACTGTCGGGTGATGTGGAGGACCACACGTCCGGTCTAAACGGGCCCGTCGAGCAGCTGCACGAATTCCCAGGGATCCCGGTCCGCGTCGAGGAAGTGGAACGCGACCGTCGCCCGGGGTTCTACATCGCGCCTGACCGGTCGGAGTGGTTTGCCCGGGTGCTCGCGCGGACCGCCAGCGCAGGGCTGCTGGCCTTCGCCGGGGACCGGAACACCGCCGGTCGCTTGCTGACCCCGCGCCAGCGGATCAGGCTCGGCGTCGAGCAGGACAGCGGACCCGGCCATGTCGCCTTCGATACCGGGATCGACCTGGCCGGTCTGCGCCTGGTCGGCACCGATCACGTATTTCGGCTGTCGTCGGAGCGGATGGAGGTCTTCTCGGGGATTCCCGAGGTTCTCCATGAGCTCCTGCGGAGCGAACGGCCCGATCTCAGGGGGCGTCAACACGCGCTGCCCGACCTCCGCGAACAGTGGCGGGAACGCCAGGAAGACATCGAGCGGCAGTGGGGTGGAGTGGTGTTCATGGACATCAACGGTGCCGTCATGGGGCTGCGAAAGATGGGGGAGGGGCGGGCTCGCCTCGACTAGCACCGCTGGTGGCGAAGACACGCGAGCGGTCGGTTCCCCTGTGATTGGGTTGCCCGAGGTGCTCGCGTCAGAAGGCTCTCGCGGCGGCCAGAGGGTCGGCGAGCGATGCGAAGTGAAGTTGCTTGACTTGGCTGGTGCGCACGTAATGCACGGCTACGAGGTGGCGGAGGACCAAGAGTCGGTCGGGGTGTGAGAACAGAACCGTTGTCTTGCCGGCACCACCGGCTGCCAGCAAGGCGAAGTTGCGCGAGACCGCAGGCAGGTCCACGACCGGAACAACACCGGATCTACCCGTCGTGACCAGGAAGCCGTCCTGGTCAAGGGGTACGGGTTCGTCGAGGGGCGCGGCGTAGCGCTGGAGCCTGTGGGCGACCACAGGAACACCACACCACATCGCCTGTGAATCGCGAAGACTGCCACGCCGATATCAGCGTGGACGTGCCTCACGCACGCGGGCCTAGCGTGCCGCCGGGTGGTCTATAAGGTGCTGCCGGAACAGCAGTGCGTCCAGAGCGAGGTCGGCGCCGGTTGTCATCGAGCGAACCTCGCAGGCGCGCGCTGTGTGGAGAGTAAAACATGTCAATTAGCGTTGTGCGGGAGCATGTCGTCGTCCAACGCAGCTGCTGCCCGTCGACGGTGGTGCTCGTCAAGGCCGGGGTCGCTGGCAAGGGTTACGAAGGCCGCGTTGCTGTCATCGCTCAGCAGGGAAAGCTCCTCTGCGGCTGCGAAGCGGTGCTCCGGGACTAGGTGTGGGTCGCTAACCATGCGCCACAGCAGGGAAAACACTTCCCCAGTGCCGTTGTCGATCTCCTCGCTGGCTACTTTGGTGAGACCGCGAGGACCATCCTGGACCACGAATTGGTACATGGATTCGTCCCCAAGATCGATGGCCGCCGCGGCGGCGTGCAGCCGCGTGCCCTCAGTGAGGCCTGTGCTGTAGGCGATGAGCTTAAGTCCGTCCGCCAACGCATCGTCGGCTGCGTCGAGTAGGGCGTCGTGTGCGTCGATGGCGCTGGGGGGAAATTCCCAACTGGGAAAGTCGTGGCGACGTACCAGAAAACTCGCAGCAGCGGCCGCCGCTGAAGACGAGTGGCTAGCCGTTCTGAGAGCTGTGATGCGGTCGCTGTCGGGCACGTCCGCGTCGGCGGCCATCTCGAGCAGCCGTGAGAGTCCCTCCGGGTGGCCGAGGCCCAGCAGAGTCTCAGCCGCCGCCCCCTGTTCGTCGGGCTCCAGCCAGGCATCGGCGGTGGCGGTGGCGAGTGCCGCCACCGCTTGTGGTCCGATCGCCGCCTCGGCTTTCCAGAGCCGCTGTACCAGCAACCAGCTGTAGTCGGGCCACCAGCGCACGAGATAGGCAAGTAGGGCATCGGGGTCGTTGCCCCTGGCGTCCCAGATGTCGACGAGAAACACCGGTAGCTGGGAGAGTCCGTAAAACTCCTCTGGCGAATGCTCAGCGCAGAAGGCGTTGACGACCTCGGTGATGACGCGTTTCTGATCGTGGTCAGACAGGTTGGCCAACTGATTGGCGACCTGCCGCGCCGCGAAGTACTCCTCCAGCGTGGCGTGAGTGAACTCCACGCCACTGTCGGCCGAGACGACGAAGCCGGTGCTACAGAGCGCGTCGTGCAGTTCACGAGCGCGGACGTCGGGGTCGTCCGCGGCGGACTCGAGCGCGGTGCCGCGCACGAGGTCCGTCGCGATGGTGAGCACCGAAGATTCGGGCTCGCTGAACTGTCGCGTCGCGGCGACCTCGCCCAACAGCTCGACGGCGTCACGGCTGAATTTTCGTTCCGCGTTCGTGAAGTCGCGTCCGGTGAATAGCTTGCGTACGTACTGCTCGTACAGATCGGATCGTCGGTCAGGCAGCTGCCGGTCCGGATTGCGGGCGAGCAGCTCGCACAGCATGGTCGCGGCGAGAGGCTGCACGGCCCAGTCCTGGATCTCCGTGCGTCGCACGTGATCGAGCAGCCGCTCGGCCAGCTCGACCGGATTCGGCGAGTCGTGGCGTGCGAGCCAGCGGTGGGCGAATCGTTGGAGCGTGGCCATGTCGAACGGCAGCAGTTCACACGAGGCGAACCTGTCCCCGGTGACGGCGAAGTCGTTCGGCTGCAGGGGTCTGGTGGCAACGGCAAAACGCAGAAAGGGATGCAGCGCTCCCCGGGCGATCGCCTGGAGGGCCGTTCGTTGGGCGGCGATCTCTGGCACCTCGTCCAGTCCGTCCACCAGGACCAGCCAAGGCCGATTGCCCGGAGCGGCCTTGGCGAACAGGTCCTTGGGAAGATCGGTCAGCAAGAAGTGTCCCAGCTCATCGACCACGCCGGCTTTGATCGCCTCGGCCATCGGCAGGCCTGCGCGGAAGGAACGGGCGTGAACCGGGACCGGTACGGAGTCCGACGAATCGCCATGAAGCTGGTTGTCGGCCAGTGTGTACGCGATCCGGCGAAGCAAACTGGACTTGCCACCGCCCGGACTCCCGATGATGACCAGGTCACGATGCGCGGTGATGACGTCATGCCAGTTTCCGGGTCGTCCGGACGCGGTCAGCCGGAGGGCTTGCTCGGCGTACACGTCGCCGAGCAGGATCGGGCTGGCCGACAAACCGGTCCTGGAGACGACCGGCTGCTGTTCGCTTGCGCCCAGAACGGCGCGGAGGTAGCTGTCGACCTCGAACGCGCCGGCATCGGGGCCATGGAAACTGACCGTGCCGATGGTGTGCGCCTGAACCACGTTGCCCACGACGGTGCCGCCGACCTGGTTGTGCACGCTCTCATCGGCCACGGCAACGCCTCCATGCAGGTTCCTTGGCGCCCTATGCTTCCACAGTGGCCCCAGCCGAGGTGCTGCAAACAACAGGACTGCCGCGGGAGCAGTCAACCCCCTTCAGATCGGCCGCCCGCTGAATAAGTCCGATCAGCGCAGCGTTGCACCGTGACGCTCCGCTGCTCACGGCGCCCTTCGCCTACGAGGTGAGGTTTACCCTCGAGCGGTGGCCAGGGGCTTTCACAGTTCAGGCGGCCACTCGACGACTGTTCGCCGTGCCGTCGGACCGTGTGGTCTCGTCCCAGGTCTCTACCATTCGGGCCGGGGACCTGGCCAGCGCGATGACGCTCCACAACACACTGTCGGCTGACTGCGACCGAATCGACGCGTAGATCGCCGCCGCCGAGCGCACCGATCCCGCTACCGAGGCAGCATGGCGGTCGGACCGATCGGCACGCCTAGGCACCCCGTTGTGGACGGTCGTCGCCTTCGGTGACGTTCTGAATCCCGTACGTGCACGCCAGTCTGAAGATGGTCCGTCGGCCAGGGCTGTGTCCTCGCGATTCCAGCCTGAAGAGAAAACGTAGATGAGTGGGCAGGCCGAAGGCACCCGGCGGAGCCGGGTTCGTGGTGTCACTGATGCGCGGTGTTCAAGCTGCTGCCGGTAGCGGCTCGGCGTGCACGGTGTAGCCGAGCGCTTCGAGCTGGCGGACGAGTTTGCGGGCTCGCCGCGCGGGGTCGTCGCGGCGAGCGAAGTAGTCAGGGGCCAGGTCGTGGTAGGGCTGGTCCCGGTCGAGCATGTGGAAGACCGCCACCAGGATGCTGTGCTCGACAGCGACCAGGGCCTTGGCGTGGCCCAGCCGAGGACGCAACCGGGCGTACTGGGCGGCCAGGTAGCCGTTCTTGACGCGCACCGCACCCATCGCCGCGTCGTGCAGGTAGACGCCCAGCCATTTCGGTCCTTTGCGGGTTTTGCCGGACGTGGACTTGCCCGCAGACTCGTGGTTGCCCGGGCATACCGCGGCCGAGGACGCCAGTCGGGAGGCCGTGCCGAACACACCCATGTCCGGCGCCGATCTCCGTCAACAGCCCCTGGGCGGTGCGCCGGTCGATGCCGGGAACGGTGTCCAGCAGCTCAATCTGGTGGGCGAAAGGGGCGATGACCTGCTCGATCTCGGTCGACCGGCTGGTGATCAGTTCGTCGAGGAAGTCCAGCTTGGCCAGGATCGAGGACACGATCACCGCGTGGTGTCCGCTGAACCGACAGGTCAATGCCTCCCACAGGGCAGGGATCTTCGCGCGCAGCCTGTCCAACGCGAGGTCGGCTAGCACCTCGGTGTCGGTGGCGCCGGCGACCAGCGCGGCCAGCATCGCGCGGCCGGACTTGCCCAGGATGTCGCTGGCCACGCTGGACAGCTTCACCCCAGCGTCCTGCAAGATCTTGTCCAGGCGTTGGACTTCCCGGGTACGTTCCTCGATCTGGGCCTTGCGGTAACGAGTCAGGTTCCGCAGCTCCCGGATCGGCGCCGGGGGCACGAACGACGGGCGTACCAGCCCGAACCCGATCAACTGGCAGATCCAGGCGGCGTCAGCCACATCCGTCTTGCGGCCCGGGATGTTCCGCATGTGCCGGGCGTTGAGCAGCCACACCTGCATCACGTCTTCGAGCAGATAGTACGGGGGCTTCCAGTACACCCCGGTCGACTCCATGCCCACCCGGGTCACCCCATGGGTGACCAGCCAGTCCCGCAACACCAGCAGCCCCGGTGTCGTGGTGGCGAACCGACCCTGCTCCACGGCCCCGCCGGGCAGATGCGCCTCGGCGACGATCACATCCTTGTGCACATCCAGGCCACCGGCCCGGTCCACGATCCGTTCCACCACGTCACCTCCCGGCTCGGGCCGTCCGGGAGGGCCTCGCATCACGGAGTCTGAAGATCGCGCTCGAAGCGGCAGTTCACGGCACCCGAGACCCTCGTGTCTGGCTTTGAGACGACCTCACCCGCGCCAAGGCTGGCCGACGTCGACCGGACGGCATCCCCGAGTTTTCCCCAGATCACGCCGACCTGCCAGGGCCTCCAATGGCTTTGAGCTGTCGATAGAGCGGCCCGACCAGGCGCCCGCGACAAGATCACGTCCGTGCGGGTGCCAGCTGCCGCTGCCGCGGGCCACGTCGACGACGCGGTCGAGATGGCTGACGCCATCCCGCTGGCCTATTTCCGGATGAAGGCGTTGCTACACATCACTCGTGCGGTGGCCAAGGCCGGCGACACCATCCGTGCCGCGCGAATCGGCGACCTGATCACCAACGAGGAACATCGAGCGAAGGCGCTGTTGGCTGTGCAGCGCGCTTGGTCGTCGCCAGCCCGCATCACGCGACGTCGCCGAGGTCCTGCTGCTGACCGGCTGGCAGTCGGCCCTGCCCAAAGTCCTGACGTCCGCACCCCACGCCCTGACCGAGATCGTGGACAAGCTCGATCTCGTGCACGGCACCGACGACAGCCAGGCCGCAAACGGACCGTGAACGGAGTCCCGGTGTCGCCGGTGTTCACTGGCAGCGGTGTTCGGGCACGCCGGCCTGCGCCAACATCGTGTACAGCTCGGCGATACCGGCCTTGCGGGCGTGATCCACAGTGGTGAAGACCAGTCGCTGCGCCGCCCGGGACAGCCCGACGAAGAACGCCGAGATCGAACCGCCGACGTCCCGCGAGTGCGACCACCACTGCTCGTCGTCCAGGCTTAGGAAGAAGACGGTGTGGTACTCGAGGCCCTTGCTGCGGTGCACCGTCAGCATCGTCACTGCGTCGCGGGACTCGAAGTTGTCGAAGATCGTCGACCAGGTCAGGTTCGGATGCGTCACCTCGCCTAACCGGGCCGTGAACGCCTCGACCACGTCGTCGAAGTCCTCCCCGCGGTCGGCGGCGGTGAAGTAGCGGTCCACCTCGTCGCGGCCGAGCAACGCCAACACCTGGTCGACCACCTCGATCGCACCGACGGAACCGACGGGATGACCGTCCAACCAGCTGTGCAGGCGCCTGACGACGGTGGCCAGGTCGTCGCTCACCTCCCGTTCGGCGTGCTCGTCGCCGGCCGCCCCACGCATGCGTTGCAGCAGGCCGGAGACCTCGACCCACACTTCCCCGTGCCCGTGGTCGTCCGCGCTCAGGCCGAGCAGGCCGATCAGCAACCGGGTGACGTCCGAGGCCAGCAGGACCTGGAGCCGGAGCTTGCCGACCTTGGCGTCGTCGTTGCGCACCCGGATCCCGTGTTGGGCGAGCCGATCGCCGAAACGCTGCACGAAGGTGTCGATCTTCTGGCGGGCCACCAGCGCGAAGTCGGCCGCGGTGCGGTGCGACCCGGCGATGTCGCGGGCGATCCTGTTCGCGATGTGGTCCGCCTCGCAGAGCTGGTCCGGGAAGATCCACAGCGCCACCGGCTCGTGGCCGTGCTCGACAGGGGCCTTCGAGACGGGCACGACGCTGGTCGGATCGAGTCGTCGCGCGATGACGTGCTGCAACTCGACGAGGGCGTCCGAGGAGCGGAAGTTCCACGCGAGCGGATGCTCGGTGGCGTCGAACCGGTCGATGAACGCGGGGAACGCGTTGCCCAGCGCACCGGCAAAGCCCATGATCCGTTGCTTGGCGTCACCGACCGCGGTGATCGCGGTGTGTTCGCCGAACACGGATCTCAGCAAGGAGAACTGGGCGACGTTGGTGTCCTGGAACTCGTCGACGAAGATGACGGGATAGGTCAGGCGCAGCGCCCGGCGAAGTTGGGGCACGGTGCGGACGAGCAGTTCGGCCAGTCGGTTGAGCATCACGAAGTCCGCGTTGGGCGGCGTCGCGTCGAGATAGTGGGCTTTCCACCAGGCCATCGCGGCGTGTCCGACGGGGTCCGACGGGCGGTCGTCTAGCAGCGTGACGGGAAGGTCCCAGGCGCCGACCACGTGTGCCAGGAAAGTCTTCTGTGGCAGGGCGAACAGGTCCGATCGAAGCGGTCCCCGTGCCAGTGCTGCGACCGAGAAAGCGAAGTCCGATTGCTGCTGCTGGCTCCAGAAGGTCAGGTTGTAGGGTTCGGTCGTCGCCCAGTCCGGTGGCAGGGCCGAGGAGAACCGGTCGACCAGGCTCTTGGTGAAGGCGTCGAAGGTCATCGACACGAACCGATCGGCGTGGGCCGGCAGCCGGCGCGCGACGCGTTCCCGCAGATTCCGTGCGGCGTCGCGTTTGTAGGAGATCGCGAGGATGCGCTGCGGGGCCGGGCACAAGCCGGTCTGCAACAGGTAGGCGGCCTTCTGCGCGAGGAATTCCGTCTTGCCGGCGCCCGGACCGGCGGTGACCGCGTGACATCCGTAGCCGCTCAACGCCGCCCGCGCGGTGGGCTCGAGCTCGCTGATCCCCACCGGCGGCCAGTCCTGCAGCTCTTGCCAGTCCTTCGGCACCACCCCGCTCACCGGCCGAGCTCCTGCTGGACATGCGTCAGCAGAGCCCGGAGAGGTTCGGGAGCATTCCTCAGCTGCTCGTCGTTCAATCGCGAGAGCGCCTGCAGATGCGAGCTGGGCTTGGAACGCGTGATGAACAGGTAGCCGTACCAGTTCAACTCGTCGACGCGCCTGGCGGCGAGGTCGCGGTCGTCCGGTGTCCAGAACTCTCGCCGCGCGCCGCCTTTTCCGATCACCGCGTCGACCGGGTCGGTCCGTTGCGGGCCTCGCTCGCCGTCCTCCAACTTCGTGTACTGGTCGGGAAACGCGGTCAGCATGCTGTGGTCGAGATCCAGCGGCGTGCAGAAGAACACCCCATGGCTGCGCAGACGTGTCAGGATCGGCGCTATGGCGTCGAGCGTGAGATCAGCGGCGATGCCGGCAGCGGAGTCGAACCCGGGCAGGCCCGCCAGCACGTCGATGCCCAACTCCTCGAGTTGGGTGCAGACGTCCCGGAGCCGGCCGGATCCGGCGCCCTGTTTGCCGTGGTCGAGATCGAGCAGGGTCGCGTGCGGAATCCGCAGGCCGTTGAGCAGCCGGAAGAAGTGGTTGGAGTGCCGGCCGCCGATCGGGACCATGGCGACGAACGACGGATCGAGCTCGATGTCCATGGCCCGCGCGAGGCGCGGCAGCACGATCTCCTCGGAGTCGCCTTCGCCGAGGATGACGAACTTGGCGAAGTACAGCTCCGGATGGGCGCGGACGGCTTCCCGCACGAACTTGCCGGCATCGCTGCCGTCGCTGGGCAGGAGGATCGGGGTGACCATCGCGGTGCGCTTCGCCGGGTCCAGACGGAAGTGGCGGATGTGCTCCGGTTCGATCCTCGGCAGCACGCCGGGGGAGTGGCTGGCGATGAGCACCTGGCCGCGGTGCTGGGCGGAGATCTCCCTCAGCTGAGCCATGATCCGAGACAGGAAATACGGGGAGAGGTTGTTCTCGGGCTCCTCGACGGCCACGATCGTGAGGTTCGGGAACGACGTCGAGGTGATGTCGAACTCCGCCGTCCGCCGGCCCGCGGCGAGCTCGGCTTCGAGGTCGAGCGCGGCCGCGACGAGCGCAAGGTGGAGCAGCGAGCGCTGTCCGTCGCTGAGCATGTGAGCCGGGTGCGATCTCTTGTCGGGCCCCGGCTCGAACACGAGCTCGGCACTTCGCAGCAGGCGGCTGAAATCCCCTTCGAGCGGCTGGAAGCGTGGATTGGCGACCACGCCGGCGTCGTTCAGCTGCCCCCACCGCTTCCCCAAGGCGGCTTCGACCGCGGCGGTCGGCTGTTCCTTGCCGAACTTCGATGCGAGCTCGTCCGCGGTCGAGGCCACGAACTCGCGGAGGTCGGGCGACCACTGTGCCGCCCGCCATAGGCGGCTGCGCAGGAAGGTGGACGCGTGGCGGGCGCCGTCGCGAGAAGCCGGAATGTAGAGCATCTGGATCCGCGCCCGTTCGGCATTCGGCAGCGCGACGCAGTCCTTGTCGTCGTACACTGGTTCAAAGGTGTTGACCACGCGCCGCGCCTCGGTCACGGCTCCCTCGGCGGTGCCGTCGTGTTCCCAGGTCGCGTCGAGCACGATGCGGCACTTGAGTCTGCCGTCCTGCTTGGCCGCCATCCGGTGAAAGAAGTCGGGCACCGCGCCAGCGTGGGAAACGCCGTCGACGGGCTCGAGGTCAAGTTCGGGAAAGGCCAGGAACGCCTCCACCCTCAAGGTTCGAGTGTTCGGTTCCGTGAGCTCGTCCGCGGGCACGTGGAAGTCGCCGGGGCGAACCATCCGGTCCTCGGCGCTGATGCCGAACATCCGTCGCAGGGCCTGGCACGCGGCGGTCTTGCCGGAGCCGTTGGCGCCGATGAGAGCGGTGAGACCCGGTTCGAGGCCGATCTCGGTTCCTTCCGGGCCGAAGCACTGGAAGTTCGTCAGCACGACTCTCTCGATGTGCACGCTTGCCCCCTGGTCGTGTCGCTTCGAACAGATGAGGCGGTCGAGGACTGCCACACGGATATGCGCACGAACGGTGGCCGGCGTTACCTCCCCAGGGCAGCAGGCTGTCGCCCGCGCATTGTTCGGCCAGGTTCCGGCCGTGGGGCGGGTCGCGCTCGCCGATGCCGCGGGATAGTAAACCGGAATTCCGGAGCATCGAATTTCCGCGACGCAGGCGGATCCGTTTCTGGATATTCGAACAACGGTTCGATGGTTGGGGCGGTTTCCGTTGGGCTAGGGGCTTTCGCTCGCTCCGATCACCGCAGGGTGCGCCGGCGCGAACTGGGCTGCCGCGTAGGCGAGTTCGCCCTGGATCAGCTCGCGAGCGATGTAGCGGAGCACGGGGACGACCTGCTGGCATGCGTGGATGTCGCCGAGGTAGTCCGCGACGGTCGGGTCCATGCCCGGAGTGAGGTGCGCGACGGCATTGCGGATGGTGCGGCCGGTCGCGGTGTCCACCTCGCTGAAGGTCTGGCCGAGGAACGGTGTGAAGAGGTCGCGGGCCCACTCCGTCATCGGCGGGAGGTCTGCGACGTTCGCCGGGATTCGCGCGGTCATGGGAGCCGGCGGCGGTTTGGTGTTTGCCCGCGCGGCTGCCCGGACCCGCCTCGTGTGGAACTTCGCGAACCCTTGATGATCTTGTAGAAGGGCAGCGCCTGGTAGAACGGCGTCCTCGAGTTGAGGCCCTCGCGGTAGATGGACAGGAACGGCCCGAGCTTCACGGTGCTTCAGCCCCCTGAGCTCCGGCGCGGGTTGGACGGCGCCGGCGAGGGTCGTGCCGACCCGGCGGGTGTCGGTCGCGCGCTCGGTCATGATCGTGGTTGTCACCTCTAGCGACACGTCGGCGCCGAACGCGAGCTGACTCAGGGTCGGCATCATCGCGTTGTGCGCCTGCTGCTGGGCGGCGGCGAACCCGACGGCGTTCACGCTGAGCCGCACCTGGGCGAGGCGGCCGTGCTGGTTCGGGATGATCCGGGCGGAGCCGATCCGGCTCGCGTCCTCCCGGTCTTGGAGTGTCCACTGTGGCACGGGCAGCGGCCGACGTGTGTGTGCCATCGCCGATTCCGCGCTGGGGCGAACGCGATCACTCTGCTTGATCGCGTACGGCGAACTGCAGCAGGCCAGCGAGGCGGTTCGGCCACGAACGAGGTGGTCAGCGATTGTCAGCTGATATGCCGGCGCGCCGGCCGTTGGACGAGCGACCGGTGACGCCGAAATAGCACGATTGGTCTGTCTCGTTCCGCAGCTCAACGGTCTGCTGGCCGCACACAACGACGATGCCGGCGCTGCGTAGCGACGTCGCGACGCCGGCGGCGGTGTCGGGAAGCTGTTGCCCGCGGGCGTCGGCGTCGGCGACGATGTGGTCTACCAGATGATCCTCCCGCCAGTAGAGCATGTTCGATGCGCCCGCGGGGCGCACGTGTGCGCTGGTGTAGCCGTGTCGGCAGCGGTAGCCCGATGGCGCTAGTCACTGGATTGGTGCGGAAACCCCTGGCGGAGGCGGTGATTAAGGTGTGGGCAAAACGGCATCGGCCGCCGCGCTATGCGGACCTTGACCTAGATCTGTATACCCGAACCAGCTCGATGACGACGTGATCGAGTGGCTAATGGGTGCAAAATAAGACCGGCCATTCGGGGATGTGATAGAAACTTGGAAACTGAACCGAGGTGTCGACCGGGCCGATCCTGCATCCGGTCTATGGTTTCCTCTGGGGGGTGCCGAGGCTGCCATATCGCCTCCAATAGGCATCCTTGTGCGCTGGCCGCTTTTCGGGAGATCCAGTCCCGCGAGGAGTACGGCGAACGCAGCGCGACGGCGGTACGACTTGGATGACCAGATCGCTGGCGCGATGACGATCACCAGAACGGCCAAACACACCACGGCGCCGACGACTACGCACGGCACCAGCTGCTGACCCGCGACGACAAGGCCAGCGCCGGCGCCGGTCAGCACGCGACTAGAGGCCTTCCACGACAACGGCAACGTGATCCTCCTCGGACTGGCCAGACTGTCGGGACCCAGCGTGACCCTGCAGGACGCTCGCGCGGTCCGTTTCCGAACCGAACCGACGAACGCGCGTGTTTGGGCAGGTCAATGGTCGTAATGGCAGGTTCCGCTCCGGACGGCACCGGAGTCGGCCACCATAGACCTGTGCGAACTCCTCTCGACAACCTCGCCGCGGAGGCGCTGCGGAGCGAGCTATGCGCACCGTTGCGGGCGTTAGTCGACCGAGCCCGTGGTCACGGCCTGAAACAAGCGTCGCTAAGCGGACCGGGCATGCCCAAACCGTCCCAGATCTCCGACATACTCAACGGACGCATCAAGAAGGTGCCGGCGTGGGAAGTCGTGTGGGGCATCGTCAGCGCCTGCACGGCACACGCCCACCACCATCGTTACGTCCCCGACCAGATCGTCGATGAGGCGGCCTGGCGCCTGCGACACACCTTGGTGCAGCAAATCCTCGAGATGCGGTCGCGCCAGGACGTCGTTGGCGACACTGCGCGCGCCACGACCGGTGAGCCCAGCGGGTCTGGCACGACTACGCAGCCAACCGCGACGCGCGGCGTCAACCAGTGGAGGCCAGGCGACCTGGGACTGCATCCTGCGATCAGCGTCAAACAGCCTCGTTCTCGCATGCCACTGCCCGAGCTGACACCGTATGTCGCGCGCCCGCACGACCGAGAACTCCGCGATCTGCTGCGTGAACCGCACGGTCCGATCATGGTCATGCTCGTCGGTGAGTCGTCCACGGGCAAGACCCGCTGTGCCCTGGAGGCGGTACGGTCCGTGCTGGCCGACTGGCCAGTTCACCACCCGGTGGACGCCGCCGACCTGCTCAATACGATCACCTCCATCGAGCAGGGCACGATCTCCGATCAGTGCGTCGTGTGGCTCGATGAGGCCCAGACATACCTGGACACCGTAGACGGCCCGACCGTGGCCGCCGGGCTGCGGCGCCTGCTGCGGGGCGACACCACCGTCGTCGTCCTGGGCACGATCTGGGAATCGCCCTACTGGGCTCGGCTGACCGCCACCGCCCCTGTCGACGGACACGACAAACACGCCGTCGTTCGCGGGCTTCTCCGTCGCCAGGTCACCCGGATCACGGTGCCCGCACAGTTCCGCCTCCCCACTGCGCTGGAGGAAGGAGGGGAGAACACGACCGAAAACATGAACGATCCGCGCATGAGGACGGCGGTCTCGACCGCCCGTGACGGCCGCGTGATCCAAGTCCTCGCCGGTGGCGTCGAACTCGCCCGCGACTACGACCACCCTGAGCCGAATCCGCTCGCCCATCACGCCCGCGCCGTGATCACCGCGATGATGGACATCCGGCGCCTGGGCTGCACTGCTCCCGTCACCCCCGAGCTACTGTGCGCATGCGCACCCGCCTACCTGAGCGCTGAGCAGCGCGCTACCACCGAGGCTCAACGCGACGACTGGTTCGCCCGTGCCACCGCGGACGCGCAACGCCCCCTGCACGGCGTCGCCGCGCTGATCGCCGAACGCCACAGCATCGACATGGGCGCACCGGACACCTATCAACTCCATGACTATCTCGACCAACACGGCCGCACCGTCCGATGCGAGGAACCCGTACCCGCCGCCGCCTGGGAAGCAATGATCGAGTGGACCACAGACGCACGTGACCTACACGCCCTCGCAATAGCGGCTAAGCCCCGAGGACTGTTCCGCTACTGCCTCCACCTGGTGCTGCGCCTAATCCGCCACGAGGTAGCGGTCGATCTGTCAGCCTTCACTGACCTGCTGCGCCGTCACGCCCCCGACCACGTGGCCACCGCCGAACACAGGTCAACCAGCGCGGGCGCGCAGACGTGGCGGCAATGGTTCCAACTACGCGAGCAGGGCGAGCACGTCGTGCAGCAGTTGACCGAACTCGTCGACGAGGCACTCCCCGCACCGCCGACCACCGCGACCGACGACTTCGTCAGCTCACTTCCCCTCACCGACTCGAACGGCCAGGAAATCGCCGCCGCTGCGGAAGTAGTCTACGGCACGGTGGGCCCGGCGAACGCCTGGCAATTCGTCATGACGGCGCTGCGATACCCAGCCTCCCTCGACCAAGTGATGAACGTCGCGACGGGCAGGGGCGAACAAGCCGCATTCGAACCACTTCTGCGCGTAGCCCTCGCCAACGGGCACCCAATCGCGTTGGGTTGGCTGGCCGACCTACTGCACCAGCAGGGTCGACTCCGCGAGATGGAATCGCTGCTCGACCTCCACCTGGCCCGCCACCGACACGCACTGGGCTGGCTGGTTGACCTTCTCGAGGAACAGGACCGATTGGTGGAGGCACAGGAGATCCTCTGGGCAGCGCTCTGGGCCGACCACCCCGAGGCCCTCGACCAACTCACCTCCTTCCTCGAACGCCACGACCGGGCCGACACCGCGATCCAAACCCTGACCATCGCCGCCGACCAGGGCGCACCGCACGCGGCAGGGCTGCTCATCGCCACGCTGATCAGGAACGGGCACGATGCCGAAGCCCGCAAGATCGTCACTAGTCTGCCCGTCGACGCCGACACGGAGTTCTGGACAGCCGTGGACATCCTGGAGACGCACCGTCTGTATGACGAAGTCGAAGTGCTGCTTACCCGTGCGGTTGACCACGCCCACCCGCACGCGCTGAGCCGACTCAATGCGCTGCTGCTCGCCACCGGACGAAAGACCGACGCCGAAGTCCTGCTCAGCGACAATCGCGATGTGTATCGAGATGCCCGGATGCTCCTGCTTACGCTGTATCGGCGCGACGGGCGGATCGATAGCGCCGAACTCCTACTCCGTGAGGTGTATCTCCGCGAGAGCTGGGCACTGTCTGAATTGGACTCACTGCTGCGCGACGCAGGACGCCGGCGGGATGCTGAGACCTACCTGCGTAGAGCGGTGACGGTCGGGCATCGTTACGCGTTCATGCTCTTGGTCAACTTGGTCAGTGAAAGGGGCCCGGACGGGGAGGCTGACCGTGTCGTCGAGTTCGGCCTGACCGTCGACGGATCTACCTCACCACCGTGGTCGATTGGTTCACCCTTCACAGCCAGCTGAGCCCATGCACTTCTCCAATTTCGCGGCACCGAGCTCCAGACGCTTACTGCCAGTGCCGCGGCGACGGAGGCTGCCAGCGTGAACAGCGACTACGGTCGATACCGTACTGCGCACACTGCCGCGAATCGAGCTGGTCGCCCTGCGCCTCCTAGGCGACTACTGCTTCACCCCCAGCCGATGTACTCGCGGCGTGCGGCGCGCGCGTCTGAACGCTCGACACTGGCTGGTGAGCGAAACGTGGCCGCCGGTGCCACCGCCGCCAAGTTGGACGCCGCTCGCCGTCACGTGCAACTCACGCCCCGGCTTCAGCCGCGGTGCGCGCCGCTCAGTCCCGGATCCGCCGACTGCACGCTGACGGTGGAATTGCTCGGGCCGTCGTCACTGGGCGCGTTGGAGCTGAGGTTGTCCAGATGCCCACGGACCTGGGTTGCCTGTTGTGGGTCGAGGTCGGTCAGGATGGCAAGCGCCTCTTCCCATGCCTCGCTCGCCTCATGCAGTCGGCCGACGTCCCGCAGGACAGCCCCGAGATCGCTGAGGGCCTCGGCGAGCGCGTGGCCCACATGCTGTTGTCGGTATAGAGCAACGGCTCGCTGGAGGTTGCTGATGGCATCGTGACTCTGGCCTCGCTCATGGAGGACCCTCCCCATAGAGCGCATCGTCGAGGCTTGGTTGCCCGCGGCTCCGATCTTGTTGAAGACGTCCAAAGCATCCTGGAGATGGGACACGGCCTGGCCGAGCTCTCCCATGCCTTGTAAGGCATGGGAGAGCGTCTGCAGACTGAGGCCCTCGTTACGTTCGTGTCCCATGGCTCGGTAGACGCTCAAGGCTTGGCGGCCATGGTCCGCCGCCTCGGGGTAGCGTCCGAGCTTGATGTAGGTGCTGGCGAGGTCAACTAGCTGGGAGCCCACGCCGAACGTGTAGCCGATCTTCCTTGAGATCTCGAGCGAACGCTGGTGGCAGGCGATCGCCTCGTCGTATCGACGTGCATTCTGGTACGCCTCACCGAGGTGGCCATAGGCCCAACGTTCGCCGAGTTCGTGGCCGAGGTGTTGGGCAGCGGCGAGGCCGAGTTGGTGGACGGCGATCTGATCGGTGACGTGGCGGTGCTCGGCTAGGTAGCAGTCGAAGGAGTTGGCGAGCTGCCAGCCGACAGTGTGTTGGCCGGCAGCGGGAGCGTGCCGGATCACAGCCATGAGGTTGGCATGCTCGGCGGTGAACCATTCGAGGGCCTGGTCCCGGTCAGCGAAGCCCAGCGGCCGGCAGCCAGGGGGCAGCGGGTCGACGGGGATCTCGGGGTGCTGCGGGTAGAACGCGAACAGAGCGGCGTGCGCGGTGTGCAGGTACCACTCGAACAACCGCCGGGTCGCAACCTCGCGTCGCTGGTCGGGCTCATCAGCGTTGGCCCGGTCGGCAGCATAGGCTCGCAGCAGGTCATGGAACTGGTATCGATTGTGGCCGGTCTCAACCACCAGGTGCACGGCGGCCAACGCGTCCAGTTGGCGCCGTGCCTCACCCGGGGTGGCATGGATGAGCGCTGCGACGGTGTCGAGGCTGATGTCGGAGCCGGGGTGCAGGCCTAGGAGCCGGAACACGCGGGCAGTTTCGGCAGGTAAGGCGTGATATGACCAGGAGAACACCGTCCGTACTGCGGTCGCCTCATCGTCGTCAGCGGCCAGTGCGTCCAGGCGGTCGTGCTCGACGGTCAACTCCTCCACGAGGTCGCTCACGGCGAGGTGGGGCCGGCCGGCCACGCGTTCGGCGGCCACCCGCAATGCCAACGGCAGGTAGGCGCAGTGCCGGGCCAGCTGTTCTATGGCGTCTGGCTCGCCGTCGGCGCGGTTGTGCCCGATGACGTCCCCCAGCAGCGAGGCGGCCTCGGTGGGGGTGAGGACGTCGAGAGTCAAGCGGTGGGCGCCGTCGCGGGCGACGAGTCCGGACAGGCGGCTGCGGCTGGTCACTAGCACCACGCAGCCGGGGGCATTAGGCAGCAGCGGACGTACCTGCTCCGGGGTGGCGGCGTTGTCCAACACCACCAGCACCCTGCGGCCAGCAAGTATGGACCTGTACGTCCCCGCCATGGCCTCCAGGTCCTGGGGAACCTGCTCGTCGCGCAGGCCCAACGCTCGCAGGAAGTAGCCCAGTGCCTGGCCGGCAGTCAGCGGTGGGCTGGGTGCGTAGCCGCGGAGGTTGACGTACAGGTGGCCGTCGGGGAACCGGTCCTGGGCATGGTGGGCCCAGTGCACCGCCAGGGAGGTTTTCCCGATACCCGCTGCCCCGGCGATCGCCGATACCGCCACCGTCGACAGACGTTGAGATTCGTCGCTGCCCAGCAGGGAGTCGAGCCGGTCCAGCTCCGCTGTGCGACCGGTGAAGTATATGGGCGCTGGCGGCAGTTGCCGGGGAGGCGGAAGCGGTGGTGGCCCACCGTGATGAAGATGCACGCCGCCGGTGACCCGCCGGGCTTGGACCACCTGGCCGGCTGCTCCAGACACCTGGTTTCCGGCCTCCGCCACCGGCTGGTCCCCCTGTTGGCCCATGCGTGTCCTCCCTCAGCCGCTCCCAGGGTGCCACCGCCTGGAGAGACACTGGTAGTGGTGGTACCCGATCGAACTCATCGGGACGGTGTGCTCGGTGGGGCGTGCGGCGGCTGACTCCGGCGGCGTAGGCGGTCCAGTCGCCGGAACTGGCTTGTTGCCATTGCACGGCCACCGCGATGTGGATGCCGAGCATCCGGGCCAGCATCGCGGCGGGCAACTCGGTGGCCAGCGCGTACAGGGCGGTGGAGCGGTCCTGCCGGGGACTCAGCCCGATCCGCTGGAGGCGGTTGCCCAGCGCGTCATCGCCGATGGGGTGGCCGGGCGTTTGCCGAGGAACAGCCAGTGCTTGGCATCAGCCGTGGTGATGTCAAATGTCCGCAAGGCGGCGGCGAAGTCCTGGGAACCCCATGTGTCGTGGGTGTTCGGCCATTTCTCGATCAGCTGTTGCAGGACGGCCGCCGACCGCACCCGCTCCACGCCGACCATCGCCTCGGTCACGTCCGTGAGAAGATCGCGCGGTTCGACCTCCGTGCCGTCGGCGGTGTCCCGCCGGCCCCTGATCGTCTTTGCCCGGTCGGCGATGTCCATGGCGTCCTTGCCGGAGATGAAGTGCGCCCGGACGGTGATCGACGACTGCCCTGGCGGAAGCGGAACCCCGTCACCGGCCACCACGAGCGTGCCCTTGTCGAGGCCCTGGCGCAGCTTGTGCGGCGCGGCACCGACGTTGATGGCCTTGTCGCCCAACGCCGTCCGAGCCTGCTGCTCCGTACCGACCACCAGCGACGCCAGGATGTGCGCGCCTTCGCGGACCATTTTCGTGAGATTCTGGTCGGTCGGATCCTGGGTGCCCTGCCACAGCACGACGCTCACCACCCGCCGCTGGTTGTGGATCTTCCGGGCCGCGTTGAAATACCGAGAGTGGCTTCGTCCCGCCGTACGGGCGCTTGTCCTCACCGACCGTCGGGCACACGAACGCCTGCTGGGCCCCATCGACCACCACGAAGATCGGGTGCAACCCTTTGCCGGCACGGGAAAGAGCGCGGTTCACCCCGTTGGTGTACTTGTCCGGGTCGACCGCCGACAGGCCGCGTTCCATCTCCTCCACGGCCGCTTCAAGTACCCTCGTCGCGGCGATCACGTGCTCATCGGTCGGCCCCTGGATCAGCACCGACGCCACACCCTTGAACATGTTCCAGTCGCCGATGCCCTTCAGGTCAGCGATCCGGAACACCATGCTCGTGTCCAACGCCAGTCACAGCACCAACGCCAGCAGGCTGATGGCTGGCGGTCTTGCCCTGGTTGGACAGGCCGGTGATCAACAGGTGCCGCTGCCACAGCTGCCGTCGGCGAACTGGTTGCGCTCGGCCTCGAAGTGGCGGTCTCCCCGGTCCAGGTGGTGACGCCAAGGCGCGTGCGCGACGTCGGCCGTACGCGTGGAATCGGTACGCACGTGCGCGGCCTCGACGCGACCGCAGATGTGCCGTTCGATGGGAAGGATTCGTCAGAACGGGTGACGTGTTGCTGCTGCTCCCTGATGGGCACCTCACCTTCGTACCCTGGATGGGTGGTCGATCATGATGAGACACCGGAAATGGAGGAGCCCGCTGATCCGTGGTCGGCCCTGCTGCCGGGCCAGGAGCTCGTCCCGGCCTATCTGACGTCCCGGTTCGCGGCGCAGTACCGGGTGATCGTCGAGGTCCTGCTGACGGAGCAGGACACCAGCCTGACCGGTCTGTCCTACGACGAGGTAGTCGCCGGAATCCGCGCTCACCTCGCCGGATTAGTGCCGGTGGAAGCCGCCGACCGCCTGCTCGCGCCGGAGGTCCTACACCTCGACGCGCGGCTGGAGCGGCTGGTGCAGTGGCGGGTCGTGACCCGCTGGCAGGAACCCGCCCGCTCCGGGGAAGACTTCCTGCGCCGACGCGACCGGTACCAGCTCACCCCGAGGGCGGCCGGCCTACATGTCTTCTGGTCATCGGTCGACGACACCGAGGAGGCCGCGGGAGACCTCACGCTGGCGCCACGTGCCATTCACGAACGACTGATCGCGTTCGCTGAATCGATTCGCCGGGCTGTGTACACCGACGCGGCAACGGAGTTCCAGCAGGTCGGGGCCATGCACCATGCGATGGCCACCGCGGCCCGCGGCTGGCAGCGCACGTTGGCGCATGCCCTGTCGGGCGGTCCGGACCCCGCGAAGCAGAACCTGTTGTGGCAGACGTTGCGGTCCTACATCGGCATGTGGGGCGAACAGGTCGACGTTCACACGCCGCGGATCGCGGAACTGGTGGTCGACCTGGACCCGTTGATGACGCCAGAGGTGTGGCGTGCGTGCGTTCGCGCCGCGCTGGACACCGAGGTGGATGACGAGGTGGTGGCCTCCCAGGCCCGTCGCTGGCAACACACGTGGGAGGCGCTCGGCTCCTGGTTCGGCGGTACCGACAGCCAAGCGCGGAGGTTGCGACGCCAGTTGCGAGACCTGGTCGCTCCGTGGGCCCGCAACATGAACCTCCTGCTGGACACTGGCGGCGCGGTCACCCGCCGCGCGGAGCTCATGGCTTTGGCCGTCGCGGTCGAGCGAGCTCCCGACGATGAAAGTGCCTGGCGGATCTGGGACACCGCGGTGGGCGCGTTCTCCGCACGCCATCTGCTGCTCACGTCGGAATCCGCCGACGAGGGCGACTTGAGCTGGACCACCGCACAGCCTGCGCCGGTCACCGCCCGCTTCCGCGAACAAGGCGCCCGCGCCGCGGTCGGCAGACGGACCAAGATCCCGGACTACTCAACGGGCCGGAACGCCGCGCGACGGGCCAGGCTCGCCGCCCAAGCCGCTCAGGCTGGCGCGCAGGCTGCGTTGCGCCAGCGTTCCGGAACCAACCTGGCCGACTGGGGCGAGATTACCGACGCGGAACTCAACCTGTTGCTGGAGTTTGTCGGTGTCGTGCGGCGAACGCGGTCGGAGACCGCGGTGACCGGCGACGGCCGGTGGCGCATCACGTTGCGCCGACCGCCGCACGCCCACGACACCACGACCTTGCACGCCGACAGCGGCAGCATGGCGACGTTGAACTGGCATTTCAGGATGGAGCCCGCGTGAATCGCGACGCAGCCGAGCGGCAGCGGGCGTTTACCTCCTTGCTGCGATCGCCAGTGCTTGACCGGCACAGCCACCCTGAGGTGTGGCCATTGGTGCGGGTGCACCGGGCGACGCTGGGCGAGTGGTTCGCCCAGCGGCTCGGCTATCGCCTGGTGGTGACCGACTCCGCGGCCAGGCTGTTCCGGTTGCCCGTTGACGGAGTCGTGCTCGCGCCCCGACGGTTCCGCCCGCCCGCCCGACGGGTGCTCGTGCTGGCTGTCCTTGGCGCGGCAGCGGCTGAGGATGCCGAGGACATCACCACCACCCAGGACCTCTCCGACCGGGTTCGGGTGCTCTCCACGCACGACGATGTCGGGCTCGCTCCCTACGACCCTGACCGGTTCGCCGAGCGGATGCTGTTCGTCAAAGCCATTCACTTGCTGGTGTCCGTGGGCGCGTTGCGGCCGACCGGAGGCGACGACGAGGAGCAGCGCGAGGGGTGGGCGCACCGCCGTGACGCGATCGGCGGCGCGTATGAGGTCCGCCGCGAGCTGCTGCTGCGCTTGGTCGATCCCACCTCGCTACGCGTTGCTCTCGCCGATGGGCAGGATGACGGACCAGTTCACGAGTCGTCGGCGCGCATCGGACTGATGCGCAAACTGGTCGAGCTGCCCGTCGTCCTGTACGAGGACCTCACGGATGCCGAGCGGCTCTACCTGACTGGTCAGCGAAACCGCGTCCTCGCCTGGTGCGCGGAAATGACGGGGTGGGCGGTCGAGCAGCGGGCGGAGGGAATGGCACTCATCGCCGTGGACGAGGCAGACACGGACCTGCCGTTTCCGAGGCTGCGGGCGGCCGACTTCGCCGCGCTGATGGTGCTCGACGGACTGGTGCGTGCGCACGGCGCGGGTGCCGTCATCACAGCCGACGACATTGGCTCGGCTGCCGCCGACGTCAGGGCGCATCACGCCAAAGCGATGACCAATGACCTGCGTACGGCCGGCGCTGTGGAATCGACGGCTCGTGACCTGCTCGGTGCGCTGGACCTGTTGCGGCCGACGGCGGACCCGGACAGATGGCGGCTGACCGCCGCGGCAGCGCGCTACCGTGATCCGCGAGTAGTGGCCGTGAACGCGAGGCTGGATGAGGAGGACAACGGTTGACCCGCCGGGAACGGGGCCACGAGCAGTGGCTGGCGGCAGCGATGACGGGTGGCCTGCCGGAGCCGAGCCTGCACCGCTGGCAGCCGTTGCGAGTGGGCATAGTCAACCTGTGGGAGTACGACCAGGCGGAGTTCTGGTTCGCGGATGGTCGCCTCGTGCTGCGGGGTGGCAACGGGGCTGGTAAGACCAAGGTGCTCGAGCTGACCACCTTGATGCTGCTGCGCGGGGAGATCGGTGCGTCGGTGCTCGACCCGTTCGGTTCCCAGCACCGCACGATGCGATTCAACCTGCTGCCCACGGGCGAGGACGATGATCCGCGCCCGCCCTCGGACGCTGGTCTGGGATACGCCTGGGCCGAGTTCGGCCGGATCGATGACGACGGCACGGCGCGGTTCTTCGTCTGCGGTCTCGGTGTCAGCGCCCGTCGTGGCAGCGGCACTTCCCCCGTGACGACGTGGCATCTCATCACCCAGCTGCGTCCGGGACGCGACCTGCGGTTGTCGACAGCGGATCGGCCGCTCGACCAGAAGGAGCTCAGGAAGATCGCCGGCGTCACAGTGCCCGACGGCGCTGCCCGGTACCGCACCAAGCTGGCCTCCGAGCTGTTCGGACTGAGCTCCGACGCCTACGACAACCTGACCGAACTGCTCAAGCAGCTCCGGAAGCCCAAGTTGGGAGAACGGCTCAACCCCGCCAGTCTCGCCGAGACGCTCCGCGCGGCCCTGCCTCCGCTCGCGAGCATGGAGATCACCCAGCTCGCCGATGGGTGGGACAATCTGGAGAAGCTGCGCACGGCGGTCGAGCAGACCCGCGACGCCGCAGTGCAGTTGGCAGGCTTCGTGCGCACCGGCTGGATCCCCTGGGCACGCACCGTGGTGCGCCACCGTGCCGACGCGCTGACCGCGGCGACCACTGAGCTGGACCGCACCACCAAGGACCGTCGTGCAGCGGAAACCGCCCTGACCACTGCCCGCGGCGACGCTGACCGGCTGGACGACCGCATCTCGCAGGCGCGTTCAGAGCGGCAGGACCTCAGCACCGAGCTGCGCGAGCTGCTGGACAGCCAGGCATTCCACGACGCTGTGAGCGCTGCGAGCCGTGTCGAAGGGCTCCGTGAACAGCTCGATGGGCTGGCCGAGCAACTCGGCGGGGTCGAAGGCCGTCGCGCGGCGGCGGCAGAGGACGTGGCGGAAGCCGCCGAAGCGGCGAAGGAGGCCACCGGCGGCGTTGAGCGAGCCGAATCAGACGTGGTGCGTGCGTCCGAGCACGTCCAGAACACTGGACACCCCGCCGGACTGCACGACTCGACTGCCCGGCACCTGCCCTTGCGCGATGTGGCCGCGTTGCGCGCCGACTTCTCGGTCCGCCGGGAACGCTTCGCTCAGTTGCAGGCGCTGCGTGTGACGTTCGAACGCGCCGACCGGGACGTCACCCGGTCGGCCGAAACGCTCGCCGACCGAGAGTCGGATCTGACCGAGGCCGCCGAACAACGGGAACAGGCCCGTGAAGGCGTCGCGGTCGCGGTGGACACACTGCGCAGACAGATCAGGGAGTGGAACGCGGGCACCGTCCTGGCCAAGGCGGACGAGCAGACGGTCGAGCACTGGTGTGACCTGGTCGCCGAGCTGACCGCCGTGGGCCCGGCGAACAGCCCGGCGGAACATCGCGATGCTTCGCCCGCAGCCGCGATCGCCCGTCACGTCGATCAGGTTCGGGACGGGGTGAGGTCGCAGCGCAACACGCTCAATCACGAGCGTGCCGGACTCGTGGAGGAGCGCGAACAGCGCACGACGGAACTGGCGGACGCGCTCGACCGGACGGAGCGTCCACCGGACCCGCCAGACTCGTGGCGCCGGCGTGACCGGCCCGAACCCGACAGCGCACAGGGCGCGGCGTTCTGGCGGTGCGTTCAGCCTGTCAGTGAGTTGTCGACAGACGAGGTCGACCAGTTGGAGGCGACCCTGGCCGCCGCGGGCGTGCTGGACGCCTGGCTGACTGCTGACGGAGAGCTGGCCACCGTGGCAGGCGGTGAGCCGGCGGAAACACTCGTCCGCGCAGGGGGAACCCGGCCTGCCGCCAACCTGACCGCGGTGTTGGAACCCACCTCCGCCGGTGGTGTCCCAGAGACTGCCATCCGCGCCGTGCTTGCGACGATCGGATGGTACGGCTCCCGGCCCGACAACGACGACGCGGTCCAGACCTGGCTTGCGGCCGACGGCACGTGGCGGTGTGCCGCCCTGACCGGACGTGCCTACGTCGCCCGACTCGCCTCCTACCTGGGAGCCACCGCCCGTGAGGCCGCCAGGCAACGTGAGATCAGTCGGTTGCAGACCCTGCTGGCGACGCTGGAGACCTCGATCAGCGCGATCGAATCCAGGATCGGGCGACTCGACGACGACCTGCGCCGCCTCGCTGACGAGTCCACGAGAATTCCGGGAGAGCGCCAGGTCACTGACGCCGTCACCACCCTGCGGGAGCGGGAACGACGGGTTGCCGACAGTGAACGCAAGGCCGACGCGGCCAGGACAGTGCACCGCGACAACGAGACCGCCCGGGACACCGCGTGGGCTGCCTTCTCCTCCTACGCAAGCGAGCACGCCTTTCCATTGGACAACCTGGCCGCGCACGACACGGCATTGCAGACCTATCGCCACGCCGTGGACGACCTCGCCCGGCTGATCGAGATGCTGGACCTGCGCACAGCAGCCATGACGCGAGCACGACGCGACCTCGCCACAGCACAACGGCGGCTCGCCGCGGTCGACACCGAACGCAGCGACCTACGCGGCCGGAAACGGCAGGCTGAGGTTCGACTTCGCACCGCCGAAGAGGCGCTCACCAGCGACGTCCGCGCACAGTTGGACCGCCGCACCGAACTGGACGGCCTGGTGGAGCACGCCGACCAGAAACTGAATGACCTCGCCGCCGCGCTCACCAGCGCCCAGGTCACGGTCACCCGCGCAGAGGAAACCCTCACACGGCACGAGGATCGCCGCAGCACCGCCGAACACAGACGGGACGCCGCGCTCGCAGTGTGGTGGGAGGTGTACGACGCCGGCCTCGCGCAGCCCCTCGGACTGGAGGAACCAGAACGCCGAAGCGTGGAATCCGCCCGCGAGTCGGCCCGCGCCGCACGCAGGGAGTTGCCGGACCCCGGCGACGAGGACCGCGCTTGGCGGCACTGCTACAGCAAGCTCGAAACGCTGCGGCAGGAACTGCTACCCGATCGCGACGCCCGTGTCCGGGAACCGGACCATGACGGCGCGGTGCAGCGCGTGGTCGTGCTGGCCGACAGCACGGCTGGCTGGCAGGCGCCTTCGGCCGCCGCGGACCTGCTCGCCGACCAGGTCCGCGCGCAGGAATCCGCGTTCGACTCCGAACAACAACGTGTGTTGACCACCCTGCTCGGCTCGACGTTCATCGAACACCTCAAGGACCGGCTGGACTACACCGCTCGGACCTTCACCGACATCAACAAGCAGTTGACCAGCCACCCGACCCGCCACGGCAACGCCGTGCAGTTGAAGTGGGAGCCCGACCCCACGGACCCGGACGCGGGCACCGTGGTGGACGCCCTGAGCCAGGGCTACCAGCAACTCTCACCCGCACGCCAAGAGACTGTGCGCTCATTTCTCGCCCGCAAGATCGACGCCGCCAGGGCGGACGCGGCGGCCGGAGGCTCCGCCGACTGGCGGGAGCAGTTGTCCACCGCCCTGGACTACCGCGGTTGGCTGAAGATCTCGTTGCAGTACCGGCCTGGTTCGACCAGTCGCTGGGCGCCGTTCGACGCGGCCAAGCACGGCGCCAAGTCCGGCGGTGAGAAGGTCGTGTTGCTGTCGCAGCCGCTGTTCGCCGCCGCAGTCGTGGCCTACAACGCGGCCAGTGAGATCGCGCCGCGCTGCGTGTGGTTGGACGAGGCGATGACTGGCGTGGACGAGGAGATCAAGGCATCGTTCATGGGGTTGACGGTGAGCTTCGACCTGGACGTGATGCTGACCGCCCACGACGAATGGTGCAAGTACCCCACTGTCCCGGCGGTGGCCGTGTACGACCTGGCCAGACACAAAGGCCTGCCCGGTGTCGATGCGGTCCCCTACCTGTGGTGTGGTGGGGAGTGGACAGCCGTCGCGCTGCCGGTCGCCGACATGCGCGCCGACGAGACGCTACTGTCGGCCGACAGCCTGTTCGCCGAGGTGGACACCGATTGACGAGCGAGATTCCGCCAGGCATCGAGGACTGGGCGCGCCGGCCAGGACCGGCGACGGTACTCGACGCCGTCCACGCCCGGGCCAGGCGCGGACACCGCACCGAGACAGGAACGCTCACCAGCATCGTGCTGACCGCGCAGCAGCGTCGGGAAGTCGCGTTGCTGCTGGGCACCCGCTGGGAACTGTCTGGCAAACCTGTCCGGCTTCAAGACCTCGCGGCGAAGCTGTCCGAGCACCACCTGACCGTGCGCGGACTTGTCGAGGCGCTGCGCGGCGGCCAGGTCGAACCCGACAAGGCTCACCGCGACCGCGTCCAAGCCAGGGCAGCGGCAGAACGAGGGAGCGCGGCCACGTGCCTGATCGAGTCGGGTGTGGCCGCCTCCGTGGTGGAACGGTGGCTGGCTGACGCCGGCTTGCCACGGCCCGGTTCGGGTGAGCTCCAGCGCTTGGCTGAACAGGTGGCGACCGTTGTCACCCGGCTGCGGACTACGAGCGCAGGGACAAGGCTTGCCCAACTCGCTGCGGACACTTTGCATGACGCCCATGCGCTCGACGCCGATCGGCAGCTGGGACGCGGGGTGGCGCGGCTGCTGGCGATCGTGCACGGACTCCCGCGACCGCAGCGGGCCGGCCGAGCGTGGCGGGCGGCGTGGGCCGGTGCCGGGGTGGTGTGTGACGGCGTGTCCTCCCGCGTGCTGGCGTTGAACCTTCCTTTGACCGGCGATTCCCCGGCCGCGAGGCTGTGTGCCGCCGCCCCCGGCGAGCCGGTCTGGCTGACCCTGCGTTCGCTCGCGGGAACATGGACCGCTCTGGCGGGCGAGGTCTTCGTGTGCGAAAACCCCACCGTCGCAGAGGCCGCCGCCGACAGGCTGGGCCCTAATTGCCCACCGTTGGTGTGCACCGACGGGATCGCCTCCGGTGCCGCTCTGGACCTCCTCGCCGGACTCGCCGCCGTGGGCAGCACGATCCGCGTGCGGGCGGACTTCGACCCGGCCGGGTTCACAATCGCCGACCAAGTGCTCTCGGTGGCGCCCGGTGCGTTGTCGTGGCGTTTCGACGCACGGACCTATGCCGACGAGTGCGGTCTGAGCGGTCACCGCAGCACCTCTGGCGACCTCGCGACCGCCCTCACCGAGTTGCGGGTCGCCTACGACCACGCACGTACTCCGGTGCACGAAGAGCGTGTGCTCGCTCTGCTGTTGTCTGACCTCGCGGCCGAGTCCGGCACTGGCGACTGACCGGACACCGCGCACGGCAAGATTTGGACCGTCGAGACGGCTCTGACGCGATGTGTGCCGCGTCGGAATTCCCACGAGCACGATCCGGCCGTCAGCACGGTCCCGTCGTTGCCTCGAGCGGAAGGGACCGTGCTTTGTCGATGGCGCTCTGGTCGTGGGCAGGTTCGCGTAGGCGGACTCGTGTCGCCAGGCCCGGCGAACTCCTGTTGTGTGGTAACGGTTCCCAGGTAGTGTGCGGCGTCCGAGTCAGACGCGACCAGCGGGCTCAGCTCGTCCAGTATCCGTGCCACTGGATGTCTCCGGAGACGTCGCTGTCGGCGGCTTGTGGTAGTGATCCGAACAGCAGGTTGCGGTTCAGCACGGTGTTGAACCGGGCGCACGCCACCTCTGACACGTGCAGGCAGGCAGCGCACGCGCCGCCGAAATGGTGCCGGCACGGCGGGTCGAAGACGCAGCGGGATTCTGCGTCCAGTTCACGTAGCGCGTCGGGCAGGTCGAACCGGAACACGTGCTCTAGGCCACCGAGGATGAACTCGCTGCGTGTGTTCGCGTAGATGAGGAACGCTCCGTTGGACGGGAACAGAAACTCGGCGAGGGAGTCGACGTTCAGGCCGCACCGGGCCGCGAGAGCTTTCATCGCGCGGTGCGCGAACGAGTGCGTGAGCCCGAGCACGGCCTCACTGATCCGGTTCGCGGGCGGGTTGAACACGTCGACGACAGGTTCGGTGACCCGGAAGAGCCAGCGTTGTGCGTCGGCGGCGTCCGTCACAGCCGGGTCGTCGACGACGCTGGAGCGGACCAGCCATTCGACGATCTTGAGAGGATCGATCTGGAACAACAGCCCTTCAGTTTCGGTCCGCACCCCATACATGCGGAACTTCCCGGTCCGTCCGGTGGGGAAGAACCGGAATCGAGGGGTAATACTCGCGCCGCTGCGGTTGACTGCTGACGCCCGCGACGACAGCCGCGTGTACCCGGCGGCAACATAGGCCACCGGCAGTTGGCGTAGCAGCGTCACGTCGGACAGCCCATACCTGTCGAATAATTGCCGGTAGGCCGCGTACGAGGTGGCCAGCGGTCCGCCGGCCGCAGTGAGGTCGTCGACGGTCAGCCCGGTCGCGGCCCGCGCCAGTGACAGCTGCCTGCATTCCTCCCCGAGTGCGTCGAGATGTTCCTCGTCCAGGCCTAGCGCATCGACCTCGTCGCGCCAGGCTGGCGCAGAGTCGGCCTTGCTGCGCGCCTCGGCGAGGACCTGCTCATACAGCGGATTTCCGGGTTCCCAACCGAAGGAGGCGGCGAGGGCCTGCACTTTCGCGATTGGGTCGGCATCGGCGCCGCCGGCGGCTCGCAGGCCGTCCAGACCGGGGGGCAGCATCCCAAGCGCCTGAGCGACTGCGGCGGCGTGCATTTGCTCGTGGGCAAGGGATGCATACGTGTTGCGCGTCGGCGGGTTGAGGACGGTGATTTGCTGCGGGTAGTACACCCAGGTCTGCGGAACGCGGGTGACAGTGACCCGGCCACGCCGGCACCCACTGCATGCCCGCGCGACCGGCACGTCGGAGCGGGTGCCACACCCCACACATCTCCAGTACCAGCGCGACAAGGACAACGACTTGGTGTTGAACAGCCGCATCCCGGCCCGGCAGTTGTTCCTGCAATGTGGCGGGTTCACCTCCCCGATGTGGCCGCACTCGTGTACCTCGGCCCACTGAAACTGCTCCATAGGCCCGTGCTCGTGACAGTCGGGCGGGCGATCGCCGGGCCGGACACTGCGGAACCGGTTGCATTTCCCACACAGATACGTGTTCGGGAAGCGGACCGCGCGCAGGTCCTCGGCGCGGACCAGTTCGTACTGGCCGCGGTCGATGATGTCCAGTTCCGGGCCGATGTTCGACACACCTGACGCGGCTTCGGCGAACGGGCGGATGAGACGCCGCAGCGGCGCAGCGACCCATCCTTCGGGGACGTCGAGGGCGCTGACCTGCCGCGGCGTGTCACCAAGGACGGCGGCGCGGGCGGCGAAGTTGAACGGCTGGCCGGGCATGTAGCGCCATAGCGCCTGAATGTTGGTGCGGTTGATGGTGTCGATCGCCATGGCGGTGCTCCTTCAGCTGGCTCAGCCGCGCGGGAGTGTTGGGTTGGTCAGAGGTCGGCGTAGATGGTGATCGGCTCCTCCACGTCACGTAGCGACCGCGGCACTGCCGGGGTGAGCAGGTCTGGAAGCCGTTTTCCGGGCTCAGCCGACAGCGGCAAAGTGGACAGCGTGTTGTCGACCCATTCGGTGATCGCATCCCGGTGGAGCTGGTGGTAGACGCTGACCGGGGAGATCCCGAAGCCGCGGGTGAGGTTGTCGATCAGCAGGGCCCGGTCCAGGTACCCGGCGGTGCACGCATCCTTGAACTGGATCGAGTCGGTCAGCGAGCGTCGCCGCGGCCCGCCGGTGAGCCAGCTGCGGTCGTGGACCTGCAACAGCCAGGCCATCAGTCCTCCGGACAGTACCCGCTTGAGGACGGGCAGTGATTCCCGGTTGACCGGCACCTTGTGCACCAGCCGGTCGAGAAACCGGATCCAGTCGGCGTAGTACCGGAACACCGACGCGTCCCGGTCCCGTGTCGGATTGATGACGTTGACCACCAACCCCGGCCAGCGACGACCGACCCGAGCGGAGGCCTGGATGATCTCCGCCGCCGAGGTTGGGGTGCCCATCACGGCCATCACGCCGAGGCGGGCGACGTCGAAGCCATGCCCGATGGCCCTGGTAGCGGCGATCAGCTTCACTCGGTCGTCATTGTCGTCGGGTGGGCAGACGAGGCGGGCGACCGCGGAGCGGATGTCGCCCGGTTCGGCGTCGCCATTGATGATCGCGAGGTTGTCCTGACTGGACAACAGGGCTCGTACTTCCTGGTCGCGAACGAAGTTGTTCAGGTCCTCGTTCCGCAGGCCGTAAGCGACAAGCACCTCGAACAGATCCCGCCCGGCAGCCCGGGCGTCATCTTGAAGGTCTGAGTCGGTCGGGTCGAGGCCGGCTTCGGCAAGCACCGTGCCCGGATCGAGGAGGAGATCGGCGAGCCAGCCGGCGTGGGTGAGGGCTACCTCGCGCGTGGCAGTGACCATGGTGATGGCGCGCGGCCGGACGCCGAGGTAGCGACGCAGCGGTTCCTCGCCGACCGTGGTCGACCAGAACGTCTCGCCGACGTCGGGCCCATTGACAGGAAAACGGTGGCCATCGCGGCGGTACAGGTGCCGCACTTGGTTCTGATAGCCCTCGATGGTGGCGGTGGCGCCGACGATCTGCATGGGCGAGTTGCCGAGGTCTTCGCTGATGGCTTGCAGCAGCGTCTCGTACATACCGTCCAGTGCGCCGAGGGATTCGTCCAACAGGTGGAGTTCGTCGGCGATTTCGAGCCGGATGTGCCCGAACCCGTCGGGAATCGGTTGCTGCTCCTGTTTGCGTGGGCAGTTGAACACCGCGCACCAGAAGGGATTGCTCGTGTAGCCGTGCTGCGGGCAGCGGGAGTGGGCGCGGCCAAGCAGGACCTGGAACTCGCGGGACTGGCCAAGTTGGGCGAGCTTGTCGACAGTTCCGACCAGCACCGCGGGCGCATGCCGGTAGATCTCGTCGTCGATGCCCCACACAGGCAGCACTCCGTGCATGCGGCAGCCTGCGTTGCGGCAGATGTGTTCCATCGTCCACCGGGTCTCGTTCCACGCGACCTCGAGCGGCGTCTGGCACAAGGGGCAGTGCGCGAGCACGCGGCACCGTTCGGCGGTGGCCGTGTCGCGTGGGTCGAGCCCGTTGTAGAAGGGGTTCGTCGGGTCGGGGGACTGAAGCCGGTTCGGGGTGTTGGTGCCGCCGACGAAGTAGCCGATACCGAACGGGTCGCCAGCGGCGATGCGTGGGTGGTCGCGGCGCAACAGTTCAGCCTGCAACACCATGGCGGCGACGCGTTCCATCTGCTGCAGTGCGAGTAGCCGCAGCGGGAACCGGGCCCACACCTGGGCGCCGGCAGTGGTGCCGGTCAGCCGCCCGTAGAACAGGGTGGTGATCATCAGCCCGAGGTAGGCCTCGGACTTGCCGCCGCCGGTCGCGAACCACACGATCTCTACGCACGGGTGCTTGGCGGGATCGACCATGCCGGGCAGGCAGCCGACGATCCACGCGAGCTGGAACGGGTACCAAGCGTCGTACGCGCCGCCAGCCGCCTTCGTGATCACCTGGTTGGCGAGGGCGAACGCTTCGGCGACGGCAGGATCGCGGCGCAGCAGGTCGAGGCCGTCGGCGACCCAGTCCACTTCGGCGCGTGCCTGGGCGGCGTCGGCGTTGGCGTCGGCGCGGGCGGCAGCGTCCCACCCGCGGGCGGCGGCCCGGGCGTCGAGGGCGGCCGGGCTCCATTCCCGCTCGATCCATTCGCGGTGCGCGGCCAGCAGCGCTTGCACGGCGGTGACCGGGTCGTCTTTCACGGTGGTGAAACTGGTGTCGATCGCGACGGTGACGCCGTTCGGGCGGGTGTGGCTGGTGCGCGGGTAGACGCGCGAGGTGGCGTGCTCGGCGGCGAAGAGGGTTGCCAGACGTGAGCCAGTCGGGCCAGTAGTCGCGTCGACGGGGCAGCCGTGCCCCAGCGCGGTGACGTCACGGTCGTACCGGTAGGAATGCGCGACCTGCTCGAGTTCGTACGGGACGAGCGGGGCGTCGGTCTCGCAGATCAGCTGCACCTCGTAGAGCTGGGTGTCCAGGTAGGTCGGGTCGTAGGCGTGGACGCCGTCGACGGTTTGCTGTTCGGGCGCCGGCGTTGTGTTGACGACGGTGGCGAGGATTTCCACGTGGCCGTCGCTGTCGGTCACGTCCAGTTCGAGCGCGGCTTGGAAGACCGGTGGGGTGACGTCGGTGGTCTCGAGTAGGTTCTGTGCGCTGTACCGGGCCCACGTGGTGGTGTCGGTGAGATCATCGGCGCGGGGCAGGGTCCCGGGTGGGCCGGCGAGCCGGCGAGGCCGGAACGGCTCGGACCCGCCCGGTGCCCGGGTGGCGACGGCCAGCGCCGTGGTCAGAGTGTCTTCGCCGGCTCGCAGTGTGCCACGAGTGCCGCTTGGGAGCGTGATTGTGACGGTGACCGGCTCGGGCGCGATCTTCGTCCATACCTGTGCCAGCTTGTGCCCGCGCCCAGCCGGCGGCGCAGGTGCGGCGGGGCCGGGGACGACGGCAGGGGAGGGCTGGTCGGACTCGGTGTCGGCGGTGACAGCGGCCTGCTGTTCGGCCAGGGTCGGGTGCAACGCGAGGTACGCGGCGCAGGAGACCGTGAACGTGAGGGTGACCGGCAACGCCTGCACCCGGAAAGTGAAACCTTGGGCCGGGGGGACGAGCCGCTCGCCGTAGGTGTAGCCGGCCTGGGCTTCGGCGATCAATTTTGGTTCGCTGGCCAGCATGCCGAGCCACAGCCGCTTCAGCGCGGCGTCGGGCAGCCGGGTCCGCTGCGGGATCGTGAGGCCGGTGGCTTGGCTGACGACACGGCGGGCTAGGGCGCCGAGCAGTTCGTCGTAGCGTCGCGCTGGGCTGCTGGTCGCGGCGGCTGTTGCAACGGGTAGTGCGTGCACCCCGTTCTCCTCTGCTTGGTGATGCTGGTCCGTGGGCTGCCGCGGCGGTGTGGCTGCGCAAGCGCCGCGCCCAGCTCCTAGTCAGGTTTGCCAGTGGCGGGTGGGAGCGACGTCATAACGCAACCGCTCGAGATGGCGGGCGAAGCCCCGCTGGTGGTACCTCTCGCCGTGCACGAGCATCACCTGCCGTGGCGCGACCTCACGCATGATCGACAGCAGCCCGCGGCGGTCGGCGTGTGCGGACAAACCGAATTTCCTCACGTCGGCGTGAACCTCGATGTCAGCCCCGTCGAGCCAGAACGTGCCGGTCCGGCGTCCCTCGACAAGGTCGAGCAGGTCACGTCCGGGGGCGTCCTCGTCCTGGTAGCCGGCCACCAGCAGCGCCGAGTCCGGGTCAGGAAGGATCGACCGGGCCCATGGCACGGCTGGCCCGGCGGCAAGCATGCCGGAGGTCGTGACGATGACGCCGCGGCGGAACGTCCGCAGGTGCTGGGCCCGCATGTCGGGTGCGACCTCCCGGATCTGGTCACCGTAGATCCGCAGCGGCCGTGACGTGTCCGCGGTTTGCTGCTCATAGATGCGGCTGATCTGCTTGGCCATCCCGTCGATGAGGACGGGGACTCCGGGCAGCCGTTCCCGCAGCGTCAGAGCGACTTCCTGCGCCCGGCCAAGCGCGAAGGCCGGGACGAGTACCCGTCCGTTCTCGACGACCTCGGCCACCAGCCGGACAAACCGTTCGACTTCCGCCTCTCGGTTCGTGTCGGCATGGCAGTAGGTAGATTCGATGACCAGCAGGTCAGAGTCGCGTGCCGAGTCCGGCACAACCAGCCCGGGCACGGAACGCTGCGCGAGGTTGGAGACATCGCCAGTGACCGTGACCCGATTTGGACCCGCAGCTACGACGACACCGGCGGCGCCGAGGATGTGCCCTGCGCGGAACAGTTCGATCGTCAGTCCGTCTCCGACCTCGACCACCCGGCCGTAGTCGAGCTCCCGGATACGGCGTTGCGCGGCCAGGGCTTGAGTCTGTGTGTAGGGCGGTTCGGCTGGTGGTTCACCGTCCTCGACGTAGTCGGCGCGCGTCCGGTTGAACACCTTGACGGAGTCGTTCCACATGATCGGCAACAGCGCAGCGGTGTCCGGCGTGCAGTACACGGGCACGTTGCGGTACCTGTGTTCGCCGGTCAGGGCCGGCACCCAGCCGGCGTGGTCGTTGTGCGCGTGGGTGATCACGATGGCGTCCAGGTGTCCGGCCAGCGCGATGTCGATGTGCTCGGGGCCCGCGATGTCGATCCGGGTCTTGGGGCGCATGCCGGCGTCGACGAGAATGCGAGCGTCGCCAGCCGTGACCAGCATGCAGGAGCCGCCGATCTCGGTGCCGCCGCCCAAGGGGGTCAGCGCGATCTCTCGTGGCTGTGTGAGCGCCGGTGTCGGTGGTGGGGAGGGAGGTGCCAGCATCAGTTGCAGCGCGGAGGCGAGCGTGTCAGGGGGAATCCCAGCACCGATCAGCGCCTCCATGAGCCGCTTGGCGTCTGGGCTATCGCGGTCTGCGGGGCCGGGTTGGCCGGCGCCGGCCTCGCGCCCGCGTGGGTCGACGTCCTCCGCCGCCACGGTCTCGGCCGCGCCGTCCTGCGGGCGGCCCGCGAGGAAACGGATAAGCAGTGCGGCGGCGGAGTCTAGGTCCCCAGCCAGTTTGGCGGCGGCGCTGCGTTCGGTGTCCAGTTCGGCCCGCAGCGCGTCGACGATCGCTTGGGCCTCGTCCCGGTCAGAAAGGGCCTCGTTGAGTTCCTGGCGGGCTGTCCGTAGCTCGCTCTGTGCGTAGTCACGCTGCACGAGCGCCCGGTCGCGGGCGGCGCGGGTCTCCGCCAGCCGGCGGTCGGCCCGCCGGTCAGGAGTCGCTGTCGCCTGGACTGGCTGCGGGAGCGACTGGGTTGTGTTGGCCCGGCGGGACTGTTCGCGGTTGAGACGTCGCACATACCCAGGCGTGGCGAGCTGCGTCGCGGCGGCTCGGGCAGCGGCTGGATCAGTACCAAGCAGCGCCTGTACGGCCGCAGGTGTGTCACCTAATTCGTCGGCGTAGCGGCTGGCCAGTTCCCGGCGCAGGTCGCCAGCTGTCGCGATTGCCAGCAGCAGCGGTCCACGGTTTGCGGCGGCCAGCCTCTTCGGGTCGGCTCCGGAGGCCGCGTATGCCTCGGTACGCAGCGCCGCCTGGGCGGCGTCGAGCACGATGGCGTCCACCAACTGCGAGGGGCTGAGAGTCATCCTTGCTGCTCGCGTCGAGTAGCAGCGGCCATCACCGGCTCCACCACGAACAGGGTGCCGTCGCCAGTCGGGATGAGGACACCGAGTGTGCGTAGCACCTCCACGACCTCCAGCGCCGACCCGTACCCGGCTTCCAGGAGCCGTTGCGGGTGCAGTGGGACAGCGGCCTGCTCGCCAGACTCAGCGTGCATCTCGACATAGTCGGCCAGGGTCTGCAGGTCGGCGGGCGCGTCGACGAGTTGGACGAGGAAATCCCAGGCGGCGGACAGAGTTGCGTCAACCCGCACCCCGGAATCGGTGAGGAGGCCGGCAGCGTGTGCCGGATCGGCCAGGTAAGCCCGCAGCCATTCGAGTGCGTCGGCCGGGTTGCCTTGGTCACCGCGGACGTTGAGCTCTTCGGCGACGCGGTTGAGCAGCACCGGCCAGCCGCCGGCAGTCGCGAGCAGTTCGGCGCGGGAGGCGGTGTCCTGGAAGGGGAGATGCGTCTCGGTCATCCAGAGCCGCAGGTCGGTCGTGCCGTAGCGACGCAGCTCTGTCAGCCCGGCTGAGGTATCCACGTCCAGTGCGGCGGCCGGCCACAGCGGAGCTTGCGCGGGGGTGCTGATGAGCACGATGCCAAGGGTGCCGCCGGCTTCTCGGCCAACGGCGATCAATTCGCGCGCCTGGTGCCATACCGATGTGGCGGCTTCGACGCTGGTGTCCCGCAGATCGACGATGACGAGCGCGTGTCCGCTCGCCGCCCGAAACACGGCCTGCCGCGTGACGCTGACGAGTGTGGTCGGCGTGGCGTGGCGCAGGTATGCCTTTCGTCGCGCTCCAACCGGGTGCTCGTTCTCGGTTTCCACCACCCTCGGCGAGCGCTGCACCGTGAGTGCCTGCGACCCTGCTATGAGCCGCACCTGGTTGCGGGCGGCGAGCAGGTCGGCCAGCTGCTGGCTGGTGAGTGGCCCGCGGGTCGGACCGTCCCCGAACACGGGACGCAGCAGGGAACCGTCGAAGCTCTCAGGCAGATCGAGGGTCTTGGCTTGGGCGAGGACCTCGTCGACGTCCTCGCGGCTGCCGAGCAGATCGAGCACGTTCGGGGTCCGCAGCCGGTAACCTCGTGCGGTGCGGGAAAGGACCCCGAGGTCGACGCACTCGTCGAGCAAGGCGCGAAACTCACTGGTCCGGATGTCCTTGGCTGCGAATCCGGCTGGCCACCACGTCTCGCACTCGGAGCGTAGCTCGGTCGCGCTCATCGTGGCGCCTATGCCGAACGCGTGCGCGTTCTGCGCGACGCAGTAGGCGATGACTTTGTAGTGCGGATCCAGGTCGAGGGTCCAGTCGAACCGCTTCCGGAATGAGGTTCGCAGCGCTGGGTCTTGCCACACCTGTTCGATGTCGTCGCGGGCGATGACTCGCGGCGGGGCGGTGGCCGGTAGCGGCGCCGAGGCGAGATTGCGCAGCAGCCGGGTGCCGAACAGCTGGATGAGCGCCGGCTGGTTGTTCGCCAGGGCGAGAACGCGGGCGGCAATGTCGGTGCCGGCGAACCGGTAGCCGAGGGCATGCAGCGGCTTGGTGAGCAGGTCGTAGGCGGCCTGCGGAGCGAGGGGCCCTACCCGGACCGGGTCGCCCAGGTGCGGCAGCGGGTTGTTCGACAGCCGCTCGAACCGTGCGGTCTGGTGCAGGCCAGCGAAGACGACCTTGACCGCGCGGTCGGTGCGTTCCATCAGCTCCTTGAACAGGGTGACGTGCGTGAACCGGCCGGAGGTCGCGGCCGCGTCTTGATCGAGGAACGCATCGCATTCATCGAGGAGCAGGAGCAGTTGCCGTCCGGGGCGGCCGGCGATCCAGTCGCTGACGTGCCTGCTCAGCGCGCTGGCCACGTCCATGG
This sequence comes from Kutzneria sp. CA-103260, assembly GCF_018263855.1. Classification (GTDB taxonomy): domain Bacteria; phylum Actinomycetota; class Actinomycetes; order Mycobacteriales; family Pseudonocardiaceae; genus Kutzneria. The sequence continues at coordinate 2,678,150 of NZ_CP073318.1, forward strand.
CCGGAATCGGTGCCTCCGCTGGAATGATGGCTTTGGCGGCGAGTAGCGGCCACAGCGTGGTCCACACCGCGTCAACCGGCTGGGCGCGGCCGATCTTGAAGATCGACTCGTAGAGAGCGTGCTTGGTGCGGCCATTGTCGAACTCGCGCTCGGCCGCGCGTAGCAGCGCAGACTTGCCGAGCTGCCGCCCGCCGTACACAACGCACGGGCCCATCATGTTGACGACCTTGTCGCGTTCCTCGGCGCGGCCGTAGAACATCTCCTGCGGGATGTTGACGCCGGGCACGTCAGGGGTGAACGGGGTGGCGGCCGTGTACGGGAGCGTGATCGCCATTGTGGTCTCGCGGCTGGCCAACTGCTGGCAGGCGAGGTAGGCGAAAGCGGCGTCGTCGATAACCGCGGCCGTAGGGAGTTTGCGGCCGCTGCGGAATTGCTCGGCGAGCTCGTGCCGGCCAGTCGGGTCGAGGGTGCCGAAGTACAGCACGATGACCGACTGGTCTGGCGGCTCGTTACGAAGCAGTTCAACGAGTTCGTGCGGTGTGGGGGAACGCCACACCGCCAGCAGCCGCAGGCTGTCCCCCGACGGACTCATGCCGGTGCCGAATGCTGGGATGAGGGCCTTGCCCACAGTGTTGGTGACGCCGTGCAGATCCAGCCAGGAGATGCCGCGCCGGCCGCCCTGGCCGCGCCGGGTTGGCGGGGTCGTCGACTTGTCGAACCGGAATCCGGCCTGTTCGAGGACGGCTTTCACCTTGCCGATGCGGGCCTCGAGCGTGCTGCCGTCTGACAGCTGCTGCCACGATTCAATGCGGGTGGCAGACGTCTTGCCCCGCGGCATCGCAGTCAGGTCGATACCGGTAGCGGCAAGTGCGTCGGCGAGTGGGCCTTGCGGCGGGGCGGTGCCGCTGTTGAGCAGGTCGCGCAGCTCGCCGAGCAGCGGATGTGCGCCCACCGCGGGCCGCTGCCGGCCGAACAGCGCAGGGAATGTCGTGGCGAACAACTCCAGGTGGTCGATCTGCTGTTCCGGACCGGGCAGCCTATGCCCGGCGCTGAGCGTCTCGACGTATTCGGCGGCTGTAGACAGATCACCGTCGTCGACGCAGCGCATGACGCGATCAGCGTCCTCGTCCGACATTGTGCTGGTGTCGATCTTGGCGCGGTACGCGGCGACGGTCTTGTCAGCGCTCTCGTGCCGGTCGGTTTCGATCGCTTCTAGTTCAACAAGCATCCGGTCGAAGTCGCTGCGCGGCCCGCGCGAGCTTGGCTGGTAGGCGCGCGCAAGGGTGGACAGGTCGACCCAGTCGTCGTCGGAGAGCCGACCGAAACGCCTGTCGGCATCGATGCGGCGGGTAATGGCGGCCACCTTCTCGTCGAGCAGGCGCGTGGCCTCGTCGACGGCCTGGTCGCGGGTGGCACGCAACTGCTGGGCGAGTTTCGGGTCGAGGCCACGAAGCATCTCAAGGATTAGCAGAGTCCCGACATGGTCGTGCCGGGCAGCGCGCTGCTCGAAGACGGCCTGCCAGCTTTCTGTGCCGCCGCGCCAGGCGGCACCGGCGACGGCGATGTCGTCAACCGTGACGGCGCGCAGCGGCTGCATGCTGTTGGTCAGCGGAAGGTCGGCGGCTAGGACGAGGGAGCCGCCGAGAATGCGTTCGGCGGACAGTTCGGGGCCGGTGACCGCCGCGGTGCCGGCGAGCAGGTCGAGGGCGTCGGTGAGTATCCGTAGTCCTGCGTCGAGTGCGGCCCTACGAGCGGGCAGGCCACTGTCGGACACGTCGGCCAGGTCAGCGAGGGCATGGTCTCGGACGGCGGCGACCTTGCCGCGCAGGTTGGTGATTGGGTCGGTCATCCAGGTGCCGCGACTGCCCGGCCGGGTGTAGTCCTCGACTGCGGTGATCCAGCGGGACAGCAGTTCGGCGACCTCACCAGCCCAATCCAAGATCTTGCTGCGGGCCCGGGCCTCGATGCGGTGGGTCCGCTTGGTCTGAAGCCGGGGAGCGTCGCGATCCACCGCCGCGTCGAGGACGGTGCGGGACCGCAGTTCGGCGACCCGCTCACGGACCAGGGCGAGGTCGGCAGCCGCGGTGGAGCCAGCAGCAACGGTGGCGAGGGGCCGACCAAGGTAGCCCTCGGGGGAGATCCAGTTCTGCCATAGTTGGGTGGCGGCCTGGTACTTGATGGTGCGGGCGGCGCCGTTGGTGAGCATCTCGCTGGCCGCGACCGGGAGAGCGTCCAGGTCGGAGCCGGCCTCGGCGGGTTCGGCGAGGGGGTCGGCGCTGCGGGGCGTCAGGTATGCGCCGTTGTAGATGCCAGTCAGCAGCACATCGGTGAGCTGACCGACGGCGCTGCTGGTACGCACGACGCTGGTGGCGATGTCGCGCAGGGGCCCGGCGGCACCGGCGGTGGGTGACAGCAGCCCAGCGCGGACAGCGGCGGCGTAGACGAGCATCTGGGCGCCGAGGTGGTCGTGCAGCTCGTCTGGGTTGAGCGCGTTAACCGTTTCGGCGAATGCGGCGGCGTTCGCGCCGGTGGAAGTCTTAATGGCGGTGGCGTGGGCGGCGAGCCGGTACGCGGCTTGCATCGCTGGGGGCGCGTCCTGGGCGACGGTCAGCCAGTAGGCGAGGGCGAACTGGTCGTTGTCGAGCAGTGCGATGCGCAGTTCGACCGGGTCGGTGGTCTGTGGGCAGGCGTTGTCAGGTGTGGCTCCCGATTCGCCGCTTGTCGCGTGTGCTTCTGCGGCGACAATCCCAGCCGCGGACCGGGTGGTGGGACGAGTCTGAGGCGATCTGGGAACGACGGGCGCAGGGATGGTGAGGTCGAGTCCGGCGAGAACTTCGGCGAGGTCGGGCTCGACGGCCGCCGGAGTCTCGGCTTGCTCGGGCTCGTCCGTTCCAGTCGGTGTGCCCGCCGCGGCGGCCTGATTGGTGGCCCCCATGGCGGGCGTGGGCTCGCTGGTAGCGGGGGCGTTGTTGTCTTTCTGATGCGGGCTCGTGTTCGTGACGGCGGCCTCTATGCCGGCGGACGGCGCGGTGGTCAGGGTGGTCGCCGTTGGTTCGCCGTCCGCCTCAGGAGTGTGAGCCCTGTCGGGTTCCCGGCTGGAGGTGGTTATGGGGACGCCACCTGCAAATTGGAGGGTGCCGGGCTTGCTTGCCAGCATGAGCAGCGACAACGTGTTCGGTAGCGCGGAGCTGACCACCCGGCCGAGTTCAATGTCCTGGGCCGGGTCGCTTCCGCCGAGGTCGATTAGTGTGACAAGCGCGTCTAGGGCGGCGAGTAGCGCAGGCTCGGTGTGCTGATCGACAGAGCCAGCGAGCTCAGCGATTCGCCGGGCATCCGGCTCGGCGTACGACGGGGCGCGAAGCGTGGTTAGGCGACGTACCCGGTCGAGTAGTGCATTCGTGGAGCGGGCCGCGATCGCAGTGTCGACGGTGTCGCGCAATCCGGCCAGCGTGCTCAGGGCTCCAGGGCCGCCCGGACCGACCGAGGCGCTGACGGCGTCGGCCAGCTGGGACAGTCGCTGGAAGTACTCGACAAGCCGGCTGAGCGTTTGGCCAGTCCCGACCGTGGCGTCTTCTACGATTCGGGCCAAGGCTGGTAGGTCACGTTCAGCGACGTCTGCCCGAAGTCGATCAAGCGCGTCGACCTCGATCCGCAGCCGGTCCAGATCGTCTTCCCCGGTACCGCCGCGGTCCAGTTCCTCAGTCGTTTCACCTTCGCTGGCATCCGCGTCGGTTGGCGCGGCAAGAACCGACGGGGGTGAAGTGCTGGCGACGTCGTCGTCGACGATCTCGTTGGCGAGTTCCACCAGTTCGTCGACGGTGAGCGGATTCTCCGGCAGTAGTGGGTTGCGAGCCCGGACGCTGGCCCACGCCTGCGCGACCGCCGCTCGGTGCGTATCGCTCCATCCGGTGGGCGGATCGGCGACTAACCAGGCGAGCGCGGCGATGTCGCCGCCGTGTCCGCGGGAGACCATCGCGGACCAGGCAGCTGCCCGCGTGGCGGGCGTGACCCCGAACTTTTCCACGTCGCGCAGGTCTTGGAGGAGGTTGTCACCAGGGTCGAGATTGAGCCCGTCGAGTTCGCCGTTCAGCAGTGCGGCGAGTTCTTCATCGGACAAGTCGGCGGTCTCGGCCGTGACCAGGACCCCTGAGTGGAAGCAGTCGTGGAGGATTCGGCAGGCCTCGGTCTCGGTGGTCCTGGTCAGCATCATGCGAACGCCACGGGCGACCGCGGGGAGCGGCGCGTTGCTGCGCATGGCCAGCTGCCGGTGCACGTTGGCGCCTTCGCGGGCAGACAGTCGGGACAGCTCTGCGAGCAGGTCGTCCTGCGTGATGGCTCGCGCGGCGATCCGGGCAAGCTTGGCGTGACGCAGGCCGTTGACTTCCTCTGACGTGAGTCCAGCGTTGCCGACCTCGTCCTCCGCTCCCACCGACTCCGCCAGCCGCGATGGCGGTTTGCCGCTGTTATCTTTACTGTCACCTATGTCCGGTTCGTGCACGCACAGCCTCCCCTTGCAACTGACTGGCCCCCGACGTCAAAGCTCTGGCGGTCTCCGATGGTGTCGCGGTGACTCATCGTCGGCAAGCCTCCGATCGTGAGCATCGTCCTGGGACAGTTACCGTTTCGATGTGCCAGTGACGGGAAACAGCGGCTTGGCCGAATCGGTGGCTTCCGGTGTGTTGGGCCGGCGCCGGAACAGCACGTGGGTGCCGTTTGCGCCGACCAATCTGGACATGGAACTGGTGGAGGCGGCGGATGCCGCCTTGACCGCACGGGTGCCGCTCGGCGTCGTGCTTCCGCCAGGTTCAGACTCCTCGGCAGTGCTATTGGGAGCAGCGGCCGTAGTTGGTGCTGTGCTGCAGCGTGGTCGGCTGGATGTCGAGGTCGCGGTCGCATCGACCCGTTTCGTCGACCGGAGCCTCTACGACGAGCTGACATTCCGGGCCGAACAGCTGGCATCGTTCGTACCGCGCGCAGGCCTCACCGGCGACGGCCGGGCCTTCGTGATCGGGAAACCTCGCCGTGACACCGGTGGGCGGCTGTACATTGTCGGCCGAGCTGCACGCCTCGACGTGCTGTTGGAAGATCTTGAGGGCCTGATCGTCACCGCAGACGCGGTCGAGCCGGATGCGCTGCGCGGACTGCTGCACCGCGCTGGTGTCCGCGTACCGGTCGTATATCTCACCGAGGATCCGTACGACCCTGGCCTGGACCTGGTGCGGGAGGCCGGCGGTGTCGTGTGGGGCTGGGACGCCGCATGCCTTCCCGCGCTGGCCGAGCCGGCAATCCCACCGCGCACTGCAGGGGCTGACCCGCTGCTCGCAGGTTCTGATGCGCTGCGTGGCGTGGCCGCAGCCGAGGTGCAGGTGCGTATACCGCAGCGCGGCGGTGACTTGGATGTGATGCTCGATGTGCTGTGGCGGGCAACTGGAGTGCTGTGCGGCGAGCTTGGTAGTGAAGGAGCTCGCTCGTCTGGGCGGGCTACTGGGCTGCTGTGGGCGTACCGCGTGTTCCATGGCCTGGGGATGCTGCCGACCGCCCCATCTGCGTTCGACCGGCATCTGGGCGTGAACCCATACCGGATCCGGTTCGATACCGCCGTCGATACGGCACGTTCGTTCGCCGAGCATTCTCCTAAGACGGGTAAGGATGCGTGGCACCGATGGGCCGACGCGTTGGCAGCCGCACTCAAGGTGGCTGAGGCTCAGCCTCGTACGGCCCAGATCGTCGACTGGGCGCGGGAACGGGTGGAGTCCGGGCTACCGGGGATCGTGCTGGTGCGCGGCGTTACCGCAGCGGTCGTTCTGGTGCAGGCGCTGCATGAGTCGCCGGCCACCCCACTCGGATGGGACCGGCTGGTCGAAGTGTGGACGCTGGCTGAGCTCGGCCGCGGCGCCATCGATGTGGCTGCGGAGCTGTGCGTGCCTGGTCGTCTGCCACGCAGCCGGTCGAGCGTGTTTGCGTTACCTCCGGCGGGTGGGGTGACGGTGTTGGCGTGCGGTCCGGTTGAGGGGCACCGTGTTCTTCAACAGGTAAGCGCTGCGAAGGCTCGGATGGGCGCGTTGCGGCGGGAGACAGTGCAGGTGTCTGCGCCGCGGCTCGGGATGGCACCGCGCGTCGGCCTGACGGACTTCGATCCGGCTGCGGGCCTCAAGGTGGTAGAGGGACAAGTGCGCCGGGCGCTGACCGATGATGAGCTCACCGGCGCGGACGAGCAGGTGTGGGAGCCGTTTACCGTCGATGTGGCTAGCGTGCTGGCACGCCTCGCGCCGCATGACGAGGATCAGTCGCCAATGCGCAGCGATGGCGTGAAAGGCGACGGTCCGGTGACGGCAATCGCGATATATGTCCACTCTACGGAGGGGCCCAAACTGCTGTTTGTACCGGCGAACGACATTCTTACTCGCCGCCGGGGCACGTCGCTGGCGCGGGTAGCGGCGAAGTCGCTGACGGCCGGAGACAGGCTGCTGCTGGTCGACCAAGCTGCGCGCACCGACCTCCGCTTCGCGTTGACCGACAAGCTGTCCGAACGGATGGAGTACCGCACGCTGCGGATGGTGATCGATTTCTGGCACGAGCGAGCCGCTAAGGCCGGCTGCCTCCCGGGTCTCACCCAGCAGGCGATCCTGGACCGGATGACTGGTACCCGAATTACGTCGGCCGCGACGATTGGAAGTTGGATTCGTGGCACCGTGTACGGCCCGGAGGACAGTGAGGACCTAGCGCGATTCGCCCGCGCGGTCGGGGACGAGTCACTGCTTGCGCAGACGGATGGAGTCGCAGCGGCGTTGCGGACGCTGCGCAGAGTCCACATCAAGCTCGGCTTCTGGCTGGCCAGCCAGACAAGCGATGCCGGCGGACGCGCACCCGAGGCCGTCATCGACAACGAGCTCGGGGTTCGGGTCGCCGACCTGCTAGACACAATCGCCGAGTACGAGATCACCGGCGTTGACCTCGCTGAGCAGTCGGTGCCTGCCCACGTCGTCGGCTTGCTGACGGACAGGACATTGATGACTGACTGAGGCCAATGGGTCGCCGAGGTATTGCATGGCGCTGCTATCCGCGGTTGGCAGCTGGGCGTCGTGCGATGAGTTCAGCGCGGGGACCGAGCAGTCGACCTGCCTGTGTCCGTGCTGCCAGGTGTAGGGCCATCTCCGCGTCTTGGGACACCGGGTCGTAGCAGATCTGCAGACCGATCGTGGCGTACAGGCGGTCCACAGCCAGTGGTGCCACGTCGTCGAGCGTGGCACGCACGTCGCCGAGGTCGTCGATGAGTGCGCGGGCTTGGGCTGCGATGAGGACTGGGGTGCGGGTCGCGGCCGCAAGCTGTGCGTGAGCGGTTGCCCGCTGGGTCTGCGCCACGTTGATTGCGTCCGCGACGGCATCTGGTGAGACACCGGCCGCGATGGCGTCCTGGAAGCTCACGGATCCGTGTTTGGGGCCTGTGTCAGCCGTGCTTGTGTGTCGGCGATCGTGCGTTCGGCCTGCGTCTGCTCGTCGGCACGGACGAGCTGTGTAATGGTGGCCTCGACGTTGGCGGGGGCGAATAGATCGGTCAGCCAGCGGTCGACGGCACTGCGGAGGTCGTCCTCGCGGATGTTCACCGTGCGGGGATGGCGGGCGCGTGTGTGGGCGTCAGGTGCGAGGGTCCGCAGATTGCACCGTAGTAGATGCGTTCCCCGCGCGGGCTCGCCGGCATCTTGCGGCCGCACAAGGCACAGCGGAGCCGACCTCGGAACAGGTAGCGCCGCTGGGTTGTCCTGCCGGCGCGTTCGGTGGCACCGCGTCCACGGCCGTCGCCGGTTGCCCTGCTCCGGCGTCGCAGTTGGACTAGAGTGAAGTCGGCGACGTCGATAATCGCGGGATGGGCCGGGACGCGGGATCGCACAAGCCGGCCGGGCGTGGATCGTCGGAAACGCACGACGAAGTCGGCGGCGACATCGTCGGGGTCGAGCAGCGCTTCGTACGTGGCCCAGCGTCCAAAAAATGCGTACCCGGTGTATCGGGGGTTTTCGAGGATCGCTCGGACGGTGCCGGCCTGCCAGCCGTCTCCGGGACGGTGCTGATTCTGCTCTGGCCGATGCGCCGACGGACACGGAACGCCGTCAGGGTTGAGGCCGGCGGCGATGGCGCGATCCCCTTGCAGACTGCGGTCGTCTAGGTACTCGGCGAAGATGCGGCCCACTACCATTGCGGCGGCCGGGTCGACAGCGAGCACGCGAAGGTGCTGGCCCACCGCAGCTTTGGCCGGGTTAGGGTGCGGGCCATCGTTGCCGACGGTGTATCCGTACGGGCGCGTCCGCCCTGGTGCAGGCCTTCGGTGATGACCTGGTTGTCCATCGCGGCACGGACTCGGGCCTGCACGTGTTGGCGTTCGGACTCGCTCATGCCGCCGAGCACGCTCATCAGCATGGTGTGGGGGTGCGGGCGTCGAAGCGGCCGCCCAGCTGCGGCACCCACAGGTCGACTTCGTAGGCAGCGACGCGCGGGGGCGAACAGCGAGAACTGGTTGCCGAACCAGCAGCGTGTGCCCTCGCCGATCAGGACCGCGCTCCAGCCCCGACTCGTGGATCTTCAATGCGGTGAGAAGGCGGTTGACCTCGGGGCGGCGTTCCCAGGACACCGACCGGAGCACCCGGTCGGCACTGCGGCGGCTGTAGCGAGCGTCAGACCCAATGCGACCTGCTCGTCTTTAGCGAGAGTTGTCATGCCGGCAGGAGGTGCCCGAAGGCGGATTGGCGGGCCGTCGACTGCGTCAGAGTGAGAGCGGCGTTGCGGTGCGGTTGTCCAGGTCGTCGAGAAGTTGCAGGATCCAGTCGGCCCCGTCTGTGTCATTGTTACCCTGGAATGTGTGCAGCGCTCGGTTCCACGACGCTCGCGCCTCGTCGAACTCGCCAGCCTCCATCAGCGCCGAACCGATGTTGCCCCATGCCACGCCCTCACCGTCGTGATCGCTGAGCTCACGGCAGATGTCCAGATCGCGTTGGAAGGCGGTGAGGGCCTCTCCGAACCGCCCCGCCTTGAGCAGTGCCAACCCGACGTTGTGCCACGCAGTGCTCTCATGGTGGCGATCTCCGAGCTCAGCGAAGATGTCACGGGCGGTTTGGTGTGCGAGAACGGCTTCCTCGGGCCGTCCTAGCCCGATCAGCGCCCATCCGAGGCCGCCCCACGCCATGCCCGCGTCATGGCGGACGACGACGTCGTCGACGCAGGCGTCTAGGGCGCGCTGGAACACGGCGACGGCCTGCTCAAACCGGCCCGTCCCGACCAGCGCCAGGCCCAGGTTGTGCCACGCGGTGATCTCGCCATAACGGTTGCCGAGATCATGAAAGATGTCGCCGGCGATCTGGTGTGCTGCGATAGCCTCCTCGAACTGGTCCAGATGCCACAGGGCTAGGCCGATATGGCCCCACACCGCGCCTTCTCTGCCATGGTTGTCACCGAGTTCGAGGCAGATGCATAGGGCCTGCTGGAATGCGGAAATGGCTTGGCTGATTCGGCCCAGGTTGAGCTGCGCCAAGCCAACGTCGTTCCAGGCGTCAGCCAGGATGTACGGATCACCGACGTGGTGGGCGGCTTCGAGGGCAAGTTCCTGGACGGTGAGCAGATCGAGCAGGTGTCGGCGCCAGCCCAAGAACTTGTTCAGCGCGAGGGCGAGATTGATGGTGTGGGTGTGGCAGTTGATGCCTGCGGCTAGCTGTACCGTGGCGACGAGGTTGGGATGTTCGGTATCCAGCCAAGCCAGTGCCTCTTCCCGGTCGACGAATCGTTCCGACACGGCATCGTCGGGCAACATGCGCACGTGGGTGTCAGCAGCCCGCGTGGTGTCGCAGTAGTAGTCGAGTAGACGAGTGAGGGCAGCCTCGATGTTGTCATCGTCGTCGGGCCGGGCGTGGTCGGCGGCGTGGCGTCGGACCAGATCGTGCACGCGCCATCGATCAAGCACGGTAGCGGTGAGCAGGTAAGCCTGGAGCAGGACCCGCAGCAAGGCCCGCGCACGGTCGACGGTGGTGTCGGCCAGCACGGCGGCGGACTCCGTGGAGACGTCGATGCCGGGCGCGTGCGCGATCAGTGACAGCAATCGCGCAGCGTCCGGGGCCCGACGGCGCACTCGCTCGTAGGAAGCGGTCAACACCGTGTCGAGTCGGGTCTCGCCGTGGGCGAACCCATCGGTACTCGCGCGGTCCAGTTGACCGGCCAGGGTGTCGGCATCGAGGTGTGGTTCGTCGTTGAGCAGGCCAGCGGCGATCAGTAGCGCCAACGGCAACGCACCACAGGCTCGTACCAGGCGCGCCGCGCCCACCGGGTCGGTGAGGGCACGATCGTCCTCGGGGTTGTGCCACCGCAACCTCTGGTCCAGCATGGTGATTGCGTCCTCGAGAGGCAGGACGCCCAGCGCGAGACGCCGGGCGGAGGGGAGCGCCAGGGTGTCGCGGGTGGTGACCACGACCCGGTGGCCGCCGGAGGCTGGCAGCAACCCTTGCAGCTGGCTAGCGGTCGAGGCGTTGTCCAACACAAGCAAGACCGGTCGCCCGGCGGCACCGAGGTCGCGGAGCACCTGATCGTAGACAGCGGCGCGTTCATCGGTTTGGTCAGGAATTCGGTCGGCCGGGACGCCCAGCCGGCGGAGCAGCGGGGAGTACACCGCCGCCGCCGTCACGAGGCCGCCGTCGCTGTAGCCCTGCAAGTCGATCCAGAACACCCCACCAGAGAACCAGCGCAGCGCGGTTAGCGCACAGTGACGAGCCAGGGCGGACTTGCCGACGCCCCCCATCCCGGCCACCGCAGACACCACCACCGATGTAGCGCGATCGGCCCCATCCTCGGCTCCGGTGCAGGGCGCGAGGGCGGCGAGAAGTTGACTGACCTCTGCGTCACGGCCGACGAACACCTCGTTGCCGGGGACCGGAGGGTCTGCGAGCCGGGCAACGACCGTCCCAGCCTCCGGCACGCTCGGCGCGGGACAGTTCTCGTGGTGGTGGAACACGACATTGCCGTGAATCTCACCGGCCTGCACCGCTAGCCCAGACACCCCGCCCGTTACGGTGTTGTGCACCAGCTCCGGATCCGTATCCCCGTTGGTCACACCACAGCTTCCCATGGCTGGCCCATCATCCTCTCGCACCGCGCGGTACCGGCATTCTCGTCCGTGCCATCAGCGAGGATGCGCGGGTTACCCGTCCGTCGCCGCTCAGGTTCCGGCCCACGGTCGTCCGTGCAATGACCACAAGCCGTTGAGCCTCGACCTGCTCGGGCTGCCTTAGCCGTTCAGTCAGGTCCGTCTGCTGACGCCCGAGGAGTTCCTCACGGAGGCCGGACACCGGCGCATGCGCATGGGTGGAAATGCGGGACAGGACCTGGATCTGACCGGACTACATGAACTGCACCGTGCGGGTGTGCTGGTGCCGATGTTTCGCGTCAAGCTCGAACTAGGCCAGGTCGACTACGGGATCGAAGTAGCCGCCAGCCGCAACAGCAAGCACTCGACCTCGACGGTGATCTCCGACCTCTATACTGGCGCGTCTGAGGGGCCAGCAGCTGTGGTCTGATGCCGATGACGGCTACCCGTACGCCCGGCACCAGTTGCTCCCGTTGGAACAGACCTGGTTCGTCGTCTTGAGTCTGGAGTTGCTCCAAACCGGAAAGTACACACTCGGTGAGCTGCCCCGGCTTTTTGGAGGTGAACACACCCTCTGCCGTTTAATGAAAATGATCGTCAACTTCCGAGGCTTGACGACGCTGCCTCGTTGCATGCGAAACGCCGTGGGTCTCTGTGTGATGCACCCGTTCCGGGACTGTAGATCGCTCCGCCCTCGAGTCGGAACTGATCAAGGGGGTGTCATTGTGTGGGTGCGGTGGAGGGATGCCGGTTGCTGATCTTGACGAGGCGTCGTCTCGGTGGCTTTCGGGCGGTATTTGGGTAGGCGTCACCGCTTGCTGCCTCATCGGTGCAGTCATCGACGATCCAGTGTAGAACCTGACGCTGCCGGTCGTGGCGCGGCGCAGGTAGATGTACGCCGCTCGTCTCGGTCTCCGCTGGGTGGACGTGGCATCGACACAAGTGAGCTCAACTCATGAAATCGGCGGGTCGCTGCGTATCGACGCAACGTATCGGCACGCCTACCGTGGCTTATTCCATCGAGGGCGATGTTCGTGGCGCGCTGAAATCAACACCCGGGTACCGTGTTGCCTCTGAAGCGGGTCGATAGGCCCGATGTTAGGGGGCGGTAGTCAACCGCGATCTCAGGTGCGCAAGCTTGGCGGCAGTGATAGCCTACGATATCAGGGCCGGTCGCCGAACATGGGCAATGCTCAGCTATCACGAATTGCCTTGTATCACTGACCGATGCTTCAGGCATCGGCTGTCCGGAGAAGTAAACGCTCCACACCTAGCGTGGCGCCCCTCACGACGGGGAGGGCAAGTGGCCTTCGCTCCACATCGTGATCCTTGGGCGACCCTGGACGATCTCATGGGTATCGAGGTCGTTGACATTGTGGACGGGACGGTGGGGCCCGCGGCGTTCTATGGGCGGTGCTCGACCGAGGACAGGCAGGATCCGCGGACCTCGCGCGGCTGGCAGGTGGGTGCCGCGCGGCGGTTCATCGAACCGTTCGGCGCGGTGGTCGTGGAGGAATTCTTCGATGTCGGGCAGTCCCGGTCGGTGCCGTGGGAACGGCGTCCGGCCGCGTCCCGGTTGTTGGCAGCGTTGAAGGACCCGGATCGGCGCTGGACCGCGGTGGTGGTGGGGGAGGGGACGCGGTGCTGGTTCGGTAACCAGTTCTCGCTGGCCGCTCCACGTCTGGCTGCCTATGGTGTGGATCTGTGGGTGCCGGAGTTGGGCGGCCGGTTCGACGCCCGCAACCCGTCGCACACGATGCTGATGAGCGTGCTGGGCGGGATGAGCGCCTCGGAGCGACAACACGTGCAGGCCCGGGTGCGGGCCGCCATGGACGCTCAGGTGATCAACGAGGGCCGTCATCAGGGCGGCCGGGCGCCCTACGGGTACGTGGTGGTCGACGGTGGTCCGCACCCCAATCCGAGCCGGGCGGCGTTGGGGCAGCGTCTTCGGGTGCTGGCGCTGGATAAGCCGGCGGCGCGGGTGGTTCGGCGGATTTTCGCCGAGTGCCTGGACGGTATGGGGGACCGGGGGATCGCGGCGGGGCTCAATCGCGACGGTGTCTCGTGTCCCTCGGCGCGCCGGCCAGAGCAGAACCGCCACCGACGCGGGGACGGCTGGCAGGGCGGTACCGTGCGGGCGATTCTGAACAACCCGCGCTACACCGGATACGCCGTCTTCGGACGGTGGACGAAGTACGAGAAACTCCTGGACCCGGACGACGTTGCCGCCGGCTGTGTGGTGCGGTTCCGCCGCTCCGAGCCGGGCAAGGTGGTCCGCTCCCTCCGGCGCGCACACCCAGCGATCATCGACGTGGAGGACTTCACCCTGGTGCAGTTGCGGCGCCGAGCGAAGGCAGCCGGCGGGCTGGCAGCGCTGTCGGGGTCGGAACGTAGCGGTAGAACCACCACACGCGTGTACGTGCTGCGGGGACGCCTGCGGTGCGCGGTGTGTGGCCGGAAGATGCAAGCGGGCACACGACCCTGTGAGGTGTTCTATCGCTGTCTGGTGCGCACGCTGCGGCCGGATTCGCCAGTGCGGGCGTGGCATCCGGTGACGGTGTACATCCGGGAGTCGCTGATACGGGACGTGATTGATCGCTGGCTGGTCGCCCTGTTCGCCCCCGACCATGTCGACGAGACCGTGTCGGCCCTTGTGGCCTCGCAGACCACCGCCACGTCGAGCTCGACGGTCGAGGACGCCTCGCGGTCGTTGGTTGAAGCGGAGACAGGGTTGCGCCGATTTCGCAACGCGATAGCGAGCGGTGTCGACCCGGTGGCGATGGTGGACGGCATCAACCGCATGCAGGCGCAGCGAGCAGCCGCGCAGGCTGCACTGTCCAGCGCGGCCGCCCAGCCACGCCTGAGTCCGTCGCAGGTCCGGAGGCTTGTCACACGGTTGGGAGATGTCGAAGAGACTCTGAACGGGGGCAACGACGTGGCCGTGGAGGCGTTGTACGCGCGCCTTGGCCTGGCTGTGCGCTACGACGCATTCCAGTGTGCGGTCGAACTCTCTATCCATCCTGGCTGTCCGTCGGCGGCGGGGTCTGTTAGGAGGCCACGTTTGGCACTCACGGCCCTGTGCCTGACTCCCGACTCATCGTGAGACGCGGTGTGCCGTCAAGGTGGTGGGCGAGGCTGTCAGGTCGCCACGCAGTTGCGCCGTCGAGACCAGCGAGGTATACGGCGGCCTTATGGGCATCCCAGCCGTGCGCCGCGATGAGCCCTGCGCCCAGCATCCGTAAGTAGGGCAGCGACGGTGCGACGGTGGGTACGTCGGCTGCGTGCCACGGGGCCGTGAAGGTCACCATGGGCACACCATCGCGATAGCCGGGACACAGGAGTGTCTCGTATCTGCCGTCGCCGAGTTGGGCGCGCCCGGTGGTCAAGACGTCGGCCAGGTCCAGGTCGACGCCGGGCTCGCGGTACATCTCCTGCGCGGTGATGTCGGAGAACTGCTGGGTACTGATCAGCCAGCCGCGTGCTGCTGCCTGTCCGGGTAGTGTCGGGTCGTAGAAGGCGCGTCCTCCGTGCCAGACGGGGGAATGGGTCGCGAAGTACACGCCGCCGGGCAGCCAGACCGCGGCGCTACGGCGGGGTGGGCGCGGGTCGCGCGCGCCCGGATACGTTCGATTTCCGCCCGGTGGGGTGCCGCCGGACAAGTAGATGGCCAGTCGGTCGGCGTGCATATTGGAACCGTAGGACACGTACCAGATTGCCCGGTCAGCCATCCACAGCCTTTCGGTCGTCTGCTGCAGGGGAGCCGTAGATGATGGCCACTGAGCAGGAACTTTCGTCTCGCCCTGGCAGGTGTAACAGGCAACAACTGGTGTCTCACGCGAGACTGGCAGAGGGGGATCAGGCTGTGGGGTTCAGTCGTGACTTGCTCTCAGCGCGTCGAGGTGTTCGCGGATCTGGATAGCGCGGTCCGGGTCACCGTACTCGTCGAAAAGGCGGGCTGCCTCCTGCCAGCACCGGGTAGCTTCAGAACGTTACCCGGTGTTCTGCAGGGACATAGCCAGTATGTCCAACGGCTCGGCGACGAGCTCGACAAAATTGATCTCTCTGACTCGGCCCAGGGTGATCGTCTCTCGGCAGAGTGCGATGGTCGTCGCGTGCTCTCCCAACCGTTGCCATACTTGTGCCAGCAAACGCAACGCATACCCCTCGCCAGACACGTCGCCAGCACGGTGACCCAGGGCCAGGCCGTGCTTGAGGTTCCCCCGGTAGCTCGGAGACTTTCAAACATGGTCCGATAGGGCCTGAAGGGAGTCATCCGTGGCAGCACCGAAGAAGTACCCCGACGAGCTCAGGGCCCGCGCGGTCCGGCTGTACCGGGAGTCGGATCCGAAGCCGGTGATCCGCCGGTTGGCCGAACAGCTCGGCGTGCACCCCGAGGCGGTGCGCAACTGGATCCGCCAGGACGAGGCCGACCGCGGCGAGCGGGACGACCGGCCCACGACCAGCGAGTCAGAGGAACTGCGCCGGCTGCGGCGGGAGAACGCGGAACTCAAGCGTGCCAACGAGATCCTTAAGGCCGCGAGCGCTTTTTTCGCCTCGGAACTCGACCCGACCCGGCGACGGTCGTGAAGCTCGTGGGTCAGCTTCGTGGCCGCTTCGGGGTCGAGCCCGTCCTCCGGGTCCTCGGCGTCGCCTCGTCCACCTACTACGGCTGGCTACGCCGCCAGGCCGACCCGTCGCCGCGTCAGCGGCAGGACCAGGCGCTGGTCGCCGAGATCGTCGGCATCCACACCACCTCCGGCGGCACCTACGGCAGCCCGCGAGTACACGCGACGCTGCGCCGGCGCGGGGTTCGGGTGTCCCGCAAGCGGGTGGAGCGGCTGATGCGCGCCCACGAACTGCAGGGCGCGTTCCTGCGTAAGAAGTGGCGCATCCCCTCGACCCGGCGGGATCCTCGGGCCACACCGGCGCCGGACCTGGTCAACCGGGACTTCACCGCCTCGGCGCCGGACCGGCTGTGGGTCGCCGACGCCACCCGCATCCCAACCGGTGCGGGCGCGTTCTGGCTGGCCGCGGTCCGTGACGCGTTCTCCAATCGAATCGTGGGCTGGAAGACCAGCGACCGTTGCGATACCAATCTGGTGCTGGGAGCGTTGGAGTACGCGATCTGGTCGCGCGACGTGCGAGACGGCCAGTTGATCCACCACAGCGACCGCGGCTCGACCTACACGTCGTTCCGGTTCGCGCAACGCTTGGCGGACAACGGGATTCTGCCGTCGATGGGCTCGGTGGGTGACTCCTACGACAACGCGTTGATGGAAAACTTCTTCTCCACGCTGAAGATCGAGTTGGTGTATCGGCACTCGTGGCGCACCCGCGAGGAGGCCGAGAACGCGATCTTCGGCTATGTCGACGGCTGGTACAACACCGACCGTATCCAGAAGCAGCTCGGCTGGCTCAGCCCTGACGAGTACGAAGCCGCCTGGCACACCACCCAAACCGGACACGGCGAGCCATCTATGATCCCTGGGACCTCGACAAGAGCCAGGTAACCAATCCCTCCGAGATTTCGGGGGAACCTCAGCTCGCCGTGTCTGACCGCCTCTCGGTAACGGCCAAGGCCGCTACATGCCCAACTGAGGTGGTACTCCACCACAGCCTCTGACCTCGTCGGGGACCGGCACGGGAAGCAGGGAGGCGGCGGTCCCCGTAGGCCCTTCCGCTAGCTGTACTACGTGATGCCGCTTGGCTATCCAGCGTTCGCTGTCGTAGACGATGTTGTGGACCAGGCGCGTGCCGGGCGGTGTCTTGCGGTAACGGTTGGCGCTCCTCACCACGCGCTCGAGTTCCTGGTAGTAGCCCCGGTCTTGGGTCACCGTCAGCTGGCCGCCGGCGGCGAGCACATCGGCCACCAACTGCGCCGTGGGGGAGAGCGCGCGTTCTCGTGGCGGCGTGATCGACGGCGCTCATGTCGGTGTTTTCGCGCGACTATGGTTGCTGGTGTGCGGGGACAACGGCCGCCTCGATGGAAACGCGCCGTGCTGGAGTAGAGGTCCCGGCATCAGTCACGGTCGCCGCCCACACGCTGTTCTTGGTGCTGATCGCGACGAGTCGGCGGCTTTGCAACCCCCCGGGCTGTGATCTTGTAGGCGTGCTCCGTCATGACCCCGGCCGGGCAGCCGTCGGCAATCCAGCGAACGACCCGTTGTTGCCGCTCGGTGAGCGGCACGGTCAGACGCACATTGCTCGTCCACGCGCACGTCGCATGGTCGATGCGTTGCCGATAGGGTGACCCGAACCATCGAGATCATCACCGTCCGCGCATCGCACCCGCCTCGGCACGCCGCAACGGGTCACTGGTGTTCGCTGCCCGACTGCTCGTCGTCGACGAGGTGGTCAGGGGACTGGGCGCGTTGGGCCGCGGCCATGTGAGGAGAGCTCGTATTATGCTGGCCAACTCACCACGGCGCCATTCTCCGTGAGCGCCGGATACGTAGTGAACACGCCCGGTGAAGGTTATGTCGTGACCTCTCCGACGGTGCAATGTCCAAGTCCAGGCTGGCGACTGTGTGTTCAGCCCGCCGGTCGGGTCCTGCGTCTCATGCGAGACACCAAACAGCCGTGGAGGATCATTGGATCCTGCCGTGTCGATGTCGGAAACGGCGACGGCTGAAGGCGGTGAACAACGGCGGGAGCGCCGGGTCCCAGCGGCATGTCTTGGCTCACGTGTCGGCGAGGTCACCATCGCCCGCGGTCTCAGCCAGGATGGCATTGGCTGCCCTTCGGCGAGGCGGCCAGGACAGAACCGGCATCGCCGCGCAGACGGTTGGCAGGATGGCACCGTCCGCGCGATCCTGCAGAACCCCCGCTACACCAGCTACGCCGTGTTCGGACGATGGACCAAGCACGAGGAGCTCATCAACCCTGACGATGTGGCGGCAGGCCATATCGTCCGGTTCCGGCGATCACACCCGCAGAACGTCGTGCGGTCCCGCCGACCAGCGCACCCCGCCATCGTGACGGTTGGAGAGTTCACCCGTGCCCAGCTTCGGCGCCGGTCGCACGCGACCAACAAGATCGCATTGCCTCCAAGCGGCTGCGGCTGCGGCTGAGCGGCGTCGGCTACCGTCAGATCGAAGATCCCGAACGCTCTCCCGGCTGGACTTCACTGATGTCCGCCGAGGTTGACCGGCTGCTGGTGACGTGGGACAGGTTCACCGTCGCGCTGCGGATGAACGAGGGCTTCAACGGCACCGCCTACGCCGAGCTCAGGAGCGCGCTGACCGATCTCACGGCCGCCTGGCAAGGCATGGACGCGTTGCCCCGGCTGGGCGTGAACGTGCTGGTGGACATCGTGCCCACTGTGGACGCGATGACCATGAGCTACCCGGCGCCAACCTCGTCCAAGATCGGGGAAGCCGTGTTCGAACTGCAGGAATTGATCGCCGAGTGCGTCGCGCTCAGCGAGCAGGATGTCGAGTACGTCGAAAACCTGTCCGACGGTTCCTCAGACAGCGATCCAAGTGCGTGACGCATGCTCTGAACTGTGGCACCCGGTTTGTCGGCGGGGCCTTCTGCGTCGGCAGACGGTTCCAGGAAGCCGTGATCTCGGCGTTCGAGGAGTCCGCGCGCTTCGTGAACACGCGTCAGAGCACGAGGGTCTTGGAAACCCACGCCCGCCACATGTGATCCTCGGCGGCCCGCATGCCCTCATCGTCGTTCAGGCTGGTGTAAAGGGACAACGCCTTGCGTTGCGCGTTCACGGCGTCAGCCGGCGCATTGAACCGTAAGCACATTCCAAGTTGATGCCAAGCTCGGGCCTCACGCCGTGTGTCCCTGATACGGTGGAACAAAGCGATCGCCTCACGATATGACATGACTGCGGCGTCGATGGCCCCGGTCGCCGCATGCATGACGGCGATGTTCGCGAGTGTCATCGCTTGCCCGAACCAGTCATCACGGTCCTGGGTCAACTCGAGTGCGGTCTGATGCGCGGCGGAGGCACCCGCAAGGTCCCCCAGCTTCACCAGGACGCACCCAAGGTTGTTCGACGTCATTGCCTCGCCGTGGCAGTCGTTCATGTGACGGTAGACCCGGACGGCTTCCCGATGTGCCGCCGCAGCGCCGGCCAGATCACCTTGCTGCTCTCTCGCTTCAGCCCGGCGGGTCCACACCTGGGCAACAGTGCCTGTTGGCTTCTTCTGCTCCCCTAGGGCGATACTACGCTGGTAGGCCCCGTCGGCCTCCTCAGGCTGCCCGAGGCGCCGGTGGACGTAGCCGAGACTCGACCACGCATCGATCTCGGCCGTGACGTCACCCATTGACTGGCTGATCGTGATAGCCGTACGGTTTGCGTCGATGGCGTCACTGTTACGGCCCGCGGCAAGTAGAGCGTGGGTCATGCCCAGCCGCGATTGCACCTCGGTCGCGTAGTCCCCGATTGTCCGGCACATCTGCGTGGCTCGCGAGAAAGTCTCGACTGCTTCCTCCAACTGCCGGTTATCTCTCAACTTGCAACCCAGATTCATTAACGCTGCCGCTTCTTTGCGAGTGTTTCCCGATTGCTGGTAGGAATCGACGGCGGTACGGCTGGCCTGCAATGCTTCATCATGCCGCCCGACTCTTCCGAGTGCGGTGCCCAAGTTGTTCCATGCCTTGGCGGCGCTGTGAATGTCGTCGGTGCTGGTGTGTATGTCGATCGCGGTTCGGTAGAGGTCGATCGCTTCGATGGGACGGCCGACCTCCATGAGGGCGAGGCCGAGGTTGTTCGCCATGTCCGCGCGCGTCGCCAGGTCGTCCAGGCTGCACGCGCTTGCGTACGCAAGCTGAGCGGTCACGAGTCGGTCGGCGATGATGCCATGCTTGTCCTGGTACCACGTCAATTGACTGCACAGCACTGACGCGTAGCCGTATTCGCCCGATTCGGCGGCCCGGTGTGCGACCGCGAGCAGCGTGGCGTACTCGTTGTTCAGCCACCGCAACGCGACGTCGCTGTTGGTGAAGCGGTTGCGAACCGGCTTGTCCGGCAGTGCGGTCTGGTGATGCATGGCGTCTTCGGCGGTGCGGGTGTAATGATCTATCAGGCGGCGATTGGCAGCATGCAGGTCGGATGAGCTGAGGCCTGCGTCGTGGGTCGCGGTGTGGACGCGCACGAGGTCGTGCATGTGCCAGCGCTGGTCGGTGTGGGTCAGTAGGTGGGCCTGGCGCAGTGTGCGCAGCAACGGGACAGTGCGGCCCTCGGACGCGTCGTTGAGGACCGCGGCGACCGAAGTGGGGCATGTCGGTGTGACTGCCAGGCAGAGCAGCCGCAACAGTCGCGCCGCTGCCTGGTTTCGGCGAAACAAGCGGTGCCAGGACAGGTCAAGTACCGCGGCTACTGCCTGCTCGCCGTGGACAAAGCCAACGATTCCAGCCTCGGTCAGTTCTGCCGCGAGCTGACCGGCGGTGAGTTCGGGTTCGTCGGCGAGGATGGCGGCGACGATCCGCAGTGCGAGTGGGAGTCGTCCGCACGTGCGAACCAGTTCGCGTGCGCCGGCGGGATCGTCGGCGATTCGCCGGTCACCCCGTGCCAGATCGGAGAGTGCGCTGTCGAGCAGCGTGGTTGCGTTGGCCGCGGTCGGGACGTCAAGGGAGAACCCGCGGGCCCCGGGAAGGGCCAGTGTGTCGCGGGTGGTGATCAATACCCGGTGTGCGTCGTGGGTGGGGAGCAGTGCGCGAATCTGGTCGGCGGCGGAGACGTTGTCGAACAGCAGCAGGACCGGGTCGCCGGCCCGCCCCAACGCGTCCAGTCGCTGGTGGTAGGCGGCCGCCCGTGCGCCGGGGTCGGCCGGAATGTCGGGCGGGTTGAGACCCAGGAGCTGCACCAGAGCGGGTACCACGGCCTCGGCGCGAAGACCGCCGTCCGCGCGATACCCCAGCATGTCGACGGAGAATGCGCCCCCGGAGAACCTCTTGGCGTCGACTGCGGCCCGCACGCACCGCATCGCCAGGGCGGTCTTGCCGACGCCGCCCATTCCGGCGATGTAGGAGACGCACGCGCCGGCATCGGGGCTCAGAAGGGAGGTGACGCGGGTGGATTCCTCGTTCCGTCCGACGAAGACGTCCGTGTTCGCCACTGAGGGGCCATGTACCGGCGTTACTGCGGCAACAGCTGTATGCGCGGGCGACCCGCCCAGGTTGACCGCGCCGATGCTGCCTGCTTGCACGACGGTCCCGATTGCCTGGCTGGAGTCGACGGTGTTGTGAACTTCTGTCAGCGTGTCCACGTGCAGATTGTCTCCAGCCGTGCGCTGGACCGATCAGCGGGGGTGTCCCTATGTCGTTGTCAAGCCGCGGCTGCGGCGGGGACCGGTTCGGGATGCCGGTCACGATCGAACAGTCAGGAGGGAGCGGCACGCCCATCACGGTCACGTACATCAACTGCGCCGCCGACGTCACCGTGACCGCGCAAGGAATCAACAACGGCGCCGCATATGTCTACGTCAATCAGTGCTACAACGTCCCCAGCGGGGGTGGTCAGCAGTGGGTCTTCGGGCCGGGCTACATCCCGTTCCCGTCTGAGGACACGCACAACTGGAGTACGGCAATCTGCTTGTATGGCTGATCGCCGGATTTCACGTAGTGAGTGATGCTCATGACGGTGTTGGGGTGGTGACGCCCACCCCAACACCGTCACGCTCGAGTCTGGGCGCGACCATGGCGGCGCTCTCCTTGCTCGAGCGGTCGGTCATCGGTGATGAATGTTGATCGCGTTGTCCCCGGTGGAGATTGTTCCGGTGTTGTTCCCGCCGACGACGACCCCGCCGTGACTCACGGTGGCGAGCACTGTGGCGGCGCCGGCGTCCTGGGCCTGGCGAACAACTTTGTCGAGGCGGTGGGCGAACTCAGCGTCATCTTCGGCGGCATCCTCGAGCGCCAGCTGCACCCGGGCCTTGGTCCGGTCGGCTACCTGTCCGGTGTCCGCAGCCTCCGCCTCCAGTCGCTCAAGTGAGGGATCCGAGCCGAGTTTGGTGACGACGACGTCGTGAACCCGTTCGAGGGTGAGGTCGATGGCCTTGTCGACGATCTCGTCTGCCTGCTTGCCTGCCCGGTTGGCCTTCCTGACTGTCCACGCGATCAAGAACCCCACCGCGACCTCGACACCTGTCATACCTACATGCCCGTCTGCTCGATCCAACGCCGCCCTGGCGACGGCGCACTGTCACCGTGATGCTCGTACATCGCGGAGCGCATCGGACCGTAACAGCCACGCTCCACCCGTGTGGACAGGCTCATCCGCCGGGGATCGGAATGCTCGGCCAGCGAGCCGTGCGGCTTGCGCCATCTCCATTGAGTGAACTGCTCTATCACCGTCTCCCAGAGGCCGATTCCTGTTCTTGCTGAAGGCGGATTCTGTCAACGGTGTGAGGGAAGAGGACGATCGGTGGACCGGGCCGGCTGTGCCGAGCATGAGGCTCGGAAGGCAGCGGGCCCGAGTAGGCCGTCTGAGGTGCGGGGGAGTGTCTTGTCATTGTTCCAGCAGGTCAGCAGAACACTCGCCCTGCTGGCGATCGTCTCGTATGCGCCGGCCGCATGGCGACCAGGATCGGCGATACGTCGCGGCTGATGTGACGCTGGGCTGTTCGGGTGATCGCCGGCGACATGGGCTCAATTGCGGCCGCACGACGGGTTTCCGTGGCAGGCTCGCGTGGTGGATGTCGCCGTTCTTGCCGTCGAGTTGCTTAGGACACAGGCCGGTGATGCTTCCGTCCGCTGCATGGACTTGGGTCGAACCTCCTCCGACATCTCGTCGTCCGGCGCCGGGACGATCAACTCCCATCGGCGATGACAGTCGACGGCAGCAACCACGGCATCCTTTCCACCGGTGCCCACGCGATCAACATCCAGCTCGGCAACGCCCCCGTGCGGTCGCAGTACCTTCGGCAGGTCCGCCGGATCGTTCCCGCGGAGTTGCACGGCCGCGAGTCCGAACTCGCCGCCCTGACCGCTTTTTGCACCGCGGCGCAAGGCGGCTACACCTGGTGGCGGGCAGAGGCGTGGTCAGGCAAATCGGCGCTGATGTCCTGGTTCGTGCTGAACCCACCTCCCGGCGTGCGGATCGTCTCGTTCTTCATCACCGCCCGCCTCGCCGCCCAGAACGACCGGGGGGCCTTCGTCGAGAACGTGCTGGAGCAGCTGCTGGCCCTGCTCGGCGAGCCCATGCCGCCCTTCCTCTCCGCTGCCACCCGCGAGGCTCACCTCCTCGCACGCCTCGCAGACGCCGCCGAAGCCTGCAGGGAGCGCCGCGAACGCCTTGTGCTCCTCGTCGATGGCTTGGACGAGGATCGTGGTTCGGACGAGCACAGCATCGCTGCCCTCCTGCCCATTGACCTGCCGGCCGGCTTGCGGGTCATTGTCGCCGGCCGCCCGAACCCTCCCATCCCGGACGACGTTCCACCGCACCATCCGCTGCGGACTCGCGCCATCATCCGGCCGCTAACACCGTCCACACAGGCCCAAGTGATCCGGGCCGAGATGATGAAGGATCTCAAGCACCTGTTGCACGGCACGAAGTCCGAGCAGGACCTCCTGGGTTTCGTGACCGCCGCCGGCGGCGGCCTCTCGGTCGCCGACCTGGCCGAGCTGACCGGCTTGCTGGCGTGGGAGATCGAAGATCGGCTCCGCACCGTCAGCGGCCGCAGTTTCTCAGTCCGGCCCGCCACGCTCGTCGCAGATGGCCCAGGTGTGGTCCTCCTGGGACACGAGGAACTTCAGGGGCAGGCCGTCACACTGCTCGGGCCGGAACGCCTCGCCGGTTACCGAGACGGCCTGCACGCATGGGCCCAACGCTACCGATCGCGACAGTGGCCCACGGAGACACCGGAGTACTTGCTGCGGGGCTACTTCCGGATGCTGACCACAATCGACGACCTGCCGGCGATGATCGCGTGTGCCACCGATCCACGTCGGCAGGACCGGATGATCGACCTGTCGGGCGGCGACGCTCTCGCCCTCGCCGAGATCGCTGCGACGATGGCCGTCATCGCAGCTCGTGACGCCCCGGACTTGGTTGTCCTGACGCGATTGGGCGTTCACCGGGACCATCTACGCGACCGCAACGCAGATGTGACGGCCGAGCTGCCTGCGGCGTGGGCTGCCCTGGGGCGGTTCGACCGTGCCGAGTCCATTGCCGAGTCCATCACGAATTCGGATGTACAAGCCGAGGCATTCGCACGTGTGGCCCACGCGCGGGTCGAGGCAGGGCACTATTCCCGGGCGGTCGAACTTCTCGGTCGGGCCGAGCCCGCGATCGGTGACTCGTTTGGCGAGGTCGTGGAGGCGGCGATGGCCCCGGCGTTGGCGATGCTGGGCGACGCCGAGCGCGCCTGTACGTTGGCTGGCAGCATCGGCGCGTTCCACGATCGAGCTGTCATCATCCGCAAAGTGACCGCAGTCGTCGCGAGCGCTGCCGCCGATCGAGCCGAAGTCATGGCTCAGTCCTTCGACTCCCTTTACGACCAGTGCATGGCTTTGACTGCGGTAGCTGCAGCTTTCGGCGCATCCGGCGAAACAGGTCGCCTGGCAGATATCGTCGAGCGAGTCCGTGATCTCGTCCGCACGGAGGCCTTGGACAACCCGGGCATGGAGGTCGACGTGCTCGCGGCGATGGCCGTCGAGCTCGCTGAGACTGGGACGATGGCACACGTCGAGGATCTCCTGCGGGATGCCGAGAGGATCCTTGACGAACTCGACTACGACCACCTGAGGAGGCCGCTGGCTGAGGCATGGACCACGGTCGGCGACCTGAACCGCGCCTCGGTGCTCGCCTGCGGCATCGCGGACGAGTACGACCGGACGAAGGCCCTGGTCACGTTGGCATGCGGCCTGGCTGCGGCCGGACGCGCAGGACAAGCAGTTGAGGTCCTGGACCATGCTCTAGAGGTCGCACACTCAGTCGAGGATGGGATCGACACCGAAGCTCTGGCACTGGTTGCCGAGGGGTTCGTCGAGATCGGAGACGCCAATCGAGGGGTGCGCGTGGCGCTGTCGATCGAAGGAGCGCGGGAGTCCGGACGCGCCCTTGCACGGCTCGGCGAGATCTTGGCATCGGCTGGCGAGCGCGAGACAGCGGCCAGCGTTCTTGTCTTCGCTGATCGGATTGCCCGCGTCAGGACCGGGCATCACAGCCATTGCGGGGCTCTGGTCACAGCCGCTGAACGCCTTGCAGGACGAGGCGACGTCGACCGGGTGCTGGTGGTTCTCAACCTCATCGAGGACATGGTGCGCACCAGCATGCCTGACGAAGATACGTTGTCGGTGCGTTGGGCGGCGGGCGTTGCGGCATTGTGCGGCGACATGGACCGGGCCGATCGAATCATTGCGTTGCTTGCTGATCAAGAGGCTCGTGTCGGAGTGTGGGTGTCCATCGCCACCCGGCTGGCTGAGGCAGGGTGCGGCCCTCAGGTGGTAGACGCCCTCCGACGTGCCGGGCCCTTCGTCTCTTGGGTCGGCGCCAGCAGATGGAGACGGAGTGAACCGGCGTCGATTGTGCGGGGGCTTGCGACTGCCGGCTACCTTGAGACGGCAGAGGCAATCGCCCGCTCGGTGCCTGGGCCCGATCTGCAGGCCGATCTTCTGGCGACAGCGGCAAGGGCAGCGGCCCAGTCAGCTGACGCCGACCGAGCCGCTGAGATCACGGGATGGATCGAACAGATCGTCCACGAGACGGCTCAAACCCTGGGCCCGCGCCGTCCGGACGAGGCACTGGTGGAGGTGTTGGCTCTCACCGGTGACGTCGGCCTTGCCGAGGCGATAACCCGGTCCGACCACGATGACAGGCGGCGGGGCTATTCGTGGGAGGCGCTGGCTCGGGCGGCGGCGACGACTGGGGATCCCGTACGGGCCAAGCGAATCCTCAACTCCGGCAACGTCGAGTGGCACGGCGACGCGCCCGTGCGGGTGGCGGCCGCTGCTGCTGCGGCAGGTTATGCCGACGATGCGGTCGAGATCGCCGACGCCATCACGAAGCCTTACTTCCGAGCAAAGGCATTGCTGCACATGACTCGTGCGATGGCCAACGCCGGCGACACAGTTGGTGCGGAGCGGACCGCCGACATGATCACCGATGAGGAGCACCGAGCGCAGGCGCTGCTGGCCGTGCTGCGCGCTCGCCCGACACCGGCTGATCCGCGAGACGTCGCTGAGGTGCTGCTGCTCACGTACTGGCAATCGGCTTTGCCGGAAGTCTTGGCGTCCGCGCCGGACGCGCTGGAAGAGATCCTGGCCGAGGTCGACGTCGTGTACGGCAAGCACGTGGATGGTCGCGAGGGTCTCGAATGGAAGTGACGAACGGAGGCGTGAGGCGTCGCTGTCGTGCCCGGAGGCGATAGGACCCGCCGACATACGGCTACAGGGTGAGCCTCGCCGTGACCGCGGCCAGATCGCGTTTCATGTCCTCGACGTCCGGGTTGTTGATGTGGAGCTTCTTCGCGATCTGACCGAATGTCTGCTGCTGGAGATAGAACGCGGTAGCCAGGAAGCCTTCGACGTAACCCTCGAACGCGGACAACACGCCGAGCGTGATCGCCGGGGCCGAGGCGCGTGCGTCGTCGGGGTTGTCCTGTTTGCGCGGGTGTAGCGCCATCACATTCGCGGGCACGATAAGGGCCTTGGCGAACCGGTCGACGCAGGTTTGCAGCTCTGAGCTGGGAGCGGGGTGGGCCGGCTGCCATGGCGTGCTCCTGACGGTTGACGCTGCGTCGCTCGATCGATGGTGTCAGCCGTCGACTTCGGGCAGTAGGCTGCCGACCGTGCTCGGCCCGCCAGCCGCCGAGAGAGCGTCGATGAGGTCTTGAGGTGAGCGCATCAGGCGCGGATTTGCTTTAAGGATATGGATCTCTTCGCTTGTGGGCTCCCAGCAGGCAATTCGGCCCGCCGTCTTGATCAAGAGAATGGCGCTCGTGCAGATGACGACTTCGTCGTGAGGTTTGCACGCCTCCAGCAACCGCGCGACCACGTTCGCCGCTAGTTCATCGTGCGCGGGCTGCGGCGCGTCGAGGTGCAGTGAGATGTCCCGGATGGTCCGAGCCTGCACGGCGGCGCCGACCTTGCTGGCCGTCAGCCGGTTGTCCACAGCCGCCGTGAGCATCTGGCTCAAGGTTTCCTCTGCCTGGGAATCCTTCTGCCTGACGAACAACCGTTGAAACCATGATCCGCGCTCGGGAGCGTCACGGGCGACAACCTCGTATCCTGCGGTCTCCAGAATGTCGACCACGGCGTCGCGCAAGGCCTCGCCGTCGTCGTTGGAGGTGTAGACCGTGATCTCCTCCAGATTGCCCCGTTCGTTGTCGACAGAGGTCCGCTCCAGAGCAGCCAGTTGATCTAGGGTGTGGGCGACCTCAGCTTCGCGTCGCTGGGGATCGTCATAGGGCGCCCGAGCGTGAGAGCTTTCGCCTGTCTGGTATGCGAAGTAGCCGAGGTCTTCCAGGGTGTCTGCCTCGCCGCCGCGCACGGCATGCAGCGCGATGTCCGTTCGATGGTGCGAACCGGTGAGGTGCACTGAGGCCACCCGTCGGTAGGCGGCGTCCCTGGCGGTCGCAAGGTCGTCACCAAGCCCGACTACCGACAGCACTCGACCGCCGGACGAGACGATCGCGCCGTCGTCACGACGACGAGTGCCGGCATGCAGCACTCCCTCAGCGTCCGCGCCGGTGATCACATCGCCGGTACGGGGCCGGCCGGGGTAGCCCTCGGCGGCGATCACCACGGTCACCGCAGCGCCGGGGTCCCACTCCAACGGTGGGTGCTCAGCCAGCCTGCCCTCAGCGGCGGCCAGCAGCAGTCCGGCCAACGGAGAGCGCAGCAACGCCAGCACGGATTGGGTCTCGGGGTCGCCGAACCGACAGTTGAACTCGATCACCTGCGGGCCATCGGAGGTCAGCGCTAGCCCGGCGTACAGCACGCCGGAGAATGGACTGCCGCGCTCGGCCAGTTCGTCCACCACAGGCTGCACGATGCGGGCGACGACATCGTCGGTCAACCCTTCCGGCGCCCACGGCAGCGGGCTGTACGACCCCATGCCCCCGGTGTTAGGGCCGGCCTCTTTGTCACCGACCCGCTTGAAGTCCTGTGCCAGCAGCAGCGGCACCACGGTGGTCCCGTCAACCACGCAGAACAGGGATGCCTCAGGTCCATCGAGAAACGATTCGACCAGCACCGGATGCCCGCCGTCGAGCAGGTGCATCGCATGCGCACGGGCGAGGTCGTAGTCCGTGGTGACGACGACGCCTTTGCCGGCGGCAAGCCCGTCATCCTTGACCACCCAAGGCGGTCCGAACCGGTGCAGCGCGGCGTCCAGATGTGCTGGCGTACCGATGAGTTCGCTGCGGGCGGTGGGTACGTCGGCAGCCCGCATGACATCCTTGGCGAACGCCTTGGAGCCCTCGATGCGGGCGGCTTCCCTGGACGGCCCGAAGCACGGAATGCCGGCGTCGCGCACAGGGTCGGCGGCACCGGCGACCAGCGGCAACTCAGACCCGATCACTACCAGGCCGGCGTTCCACTCCTTGGCGAGGGCGGCGACAGCAGTCGGATCAGTGAGGTCGATGCCGTACGTCTCGCACACAGCCGAGGTGCCAGCGTTGCCGGGGGCGCAGGCCACCGCGGTAACCGACAGGTCCTTCAAGAAGGCGAGGACCAGAGCATGCTCGCGGGCCCCTGACCCGATGATGAGGACGCGCATGACAAGCAGCGTAGAGGGTTCAGTCGACGTAGAGTGCCGTATCGCTGACGAACCACATTACCGGATTAACCGACCGCTGGCAGACGGTGACAACGCACACGGGCCGATCGCAGTCAGCAGCCGATGCAGATTGCCGGGATAGGCAAAGGCCGTTGGATCCGCTCGGTGTCGAGCATGAGAAGAGGGAGGAACGATGACGGGCTCTGGCTCAAGTTTTGTTTAGCGGTCCAGTCACGAAGCGTCGTGGCGCGGGTGAAGATCACAGTGCCTTTTGCCTCTTGATCGATATCGTTGCGGATCGTGTGTTCGGAGTTGCCCTCGTGCGAGGGAACGTTGTTGCTGGGCCTGGCGAACGTGGTGCTGACCGATCTTCGGGTAGAAGGCGGCGAGCTGCGTGCTGTCGTCCGTGCCGACAGCGACGGAGTTGCGTGCCCTGCACGCGGGACGTGGTCTGGTCGAGTCCATGGGAGCTACACGCCGTCGGTGTGCGATTTGCCTGTGGGCGGGCGCAGTACCGCGTTTGTGATGCGGGTACGTCGTTTCGTCTGCGCTGCCCAGGAGTGTCCACGTAGGACTTCGTGCAGCAGATGCCAGGCCTGACACGTCGTCACAGTCGCTGGTCGGAGCGACTGCGGTCGGGATGGCACCAGTGGTCGCGGCGGCGGTGCCGATGGTGATGGGGTTCAGGGGCTGGGAGGCCGCTGTGGAGCAGGCACCTAGACGAGCGGTCTGGGCGGTAAACCTGTTCGGAGTGAGTGGTCCCACCATCGACTCGTGAACCGAGCAAGGCTCATGCTGGCGCTGAACTCTACCCGTGCCTCGGCTTGAGTTTTTCAACGTGACTCAAATCGTGGTCGGGTGTCGATCGTGTTGCTCGCCGTGGGCACGCTCATCCCGGTGACTACCGGCGTCTCAGGCCGTGGGGTTGATGAGTGCGTCGGCCCGGGGTGTGCGGTGGTACAGCACGGATCCACCGACACGGGTCCGGGTGACCAGTCCGTTGGCCAGGAGCACGGCGAGGTGTTGGCTGATCGCCCCGGGAGTGACAGCGAGCCGCATCGCCAACGGGCGACGTCCTCGGGCGTGAACCGCCAGGTGATCATGACTGTGACTCAGGTTTAGGCACAGCTAAAAGTCTCGCGGAGTAGGTCTGCGAAGTCCAGAGTCAGACGCATGACCGGTACATCTCTCGACACCGAAACCTCGCGTTGATTTAGGAAGCTGCAGGGTGCCTTCAGCCTGGTGCCTCTACGATCCCCCGTCTCCTTCCAGGAGACGGCACGGCCGGAGCGACTCGCTGTAGTGAGCAGAGTGCTCGAGTTGATTCGGCAAGCGAAAACCAGGGGGAGGGGACGCTCGGCGCATGCGGAACACGATCGGGGGCCGCATGCGCCGAGCGGGATTCCGACGCCGGACGAGGCGTTCGTCCCGAGCGCACGCGACCCGGCCCGGCGTGTGGTAGCGCTGATGTCGTTCGTCCAGCCAGGCTCGCAGCGCGCCGCCGGGCAATCGACGGCCCGGCTACGCTCGCGGCTGGGCCACCTTCACTGGCGTGGCGACCGTTGCCGCACCGCGAGAACCGGACCAGAAAAGCGACCTCGGAGGACAGCCGGAATACCGATTGCGTCAGCGCCGCAGCGCCCACGCCGGACGCTGGCCGTGTGCGAGGGCTGCTGTGGTTTCGACGAGGCTCCGCTGGCCCGGCGTGGCCTGACGGGTCCGCGCCTGCTGCACGAAACGGCCAAGCTCTGCGCGGATGGTGGCGGAGTCCAGTTTCAGGATCGTAGGCAGGAGCGCCTCGATGACTTGACACGCCTGATCGAGGTGATCGATGCCAGCCATGGCTGTGGCCTGCCGGATCGTGAAGCGGCTGCGGGAGTTGCTGTCGTGTGGGAGTGCGGGGTGGCGCTCGAGTTCGATGGCGAAGATGTCGGCGGCCTGCTCGAAACGCCGGAGGCTGATCATGCATGACGCTTCGATGAGGCGCGGGTTTCCGTTCTCGATACGTGGGCCCCAGCGGGCTCCGTGTCTGTTGTCCTGGTGGGCGTGGCCTCGCGAGCGTTCCAGCGCTTCGTGGCAGGCCCCGTAGTCGCCGATGGACGCGTGCCCCTGGGCTTCGCGCCGCGCGGCGTGGGCACGGATCAGTGGTGTGGCCGCGGGATGGCCTGCCGCCTGGCCGGCCAGTCTGATCGCGGTAGCGGCGTCGCCGCGGTGCTCGGCAATGAACGCTTTGCGGACGAGAGCGTACGCGGCCATGGTCTCGTCGCCGCCGTTCGCTCCCCAGCGGACCGCGAGATCGGTCCAGCGCAACGCCTCGGCGAAGTTACCGGCCTCCTGCGCCATCCAACCCGTGTACTCGGCAAATCTTGATGCCAGCAACCAGATTTCGTCGCGCCGGTCGGCCTCGGCATGGGAAGCGGTATCGGTCAGGATCCGCGCGATGGACCGCAGCGAGGCGTCCACGAATCGGGGACCGGCGGATCTGCCGATGTCCTTCAGTTCCTCCAGGATCCGTCCGTATCCGGCAACGAGCGAGTCGACCGCGACGGGGCTGTCAGCCGGTGCGCCGCGGCGCGCGGTTTCGGCGAGCTTGATCAGTACGCCGCCGGCGTCGCACGCCGCGTCGCATGCTGCGGCTGCAGCGGACGTCGGGTTGCGGCGCCCGCTCTCCAGATTGCAGATCTGCCCCTCGGAGACATTCGCGCGCCGTGCGAGCTCGCGCACGGTCCACCCCCGCCGTGCTCGGAGCCTCGCCAGTTCGACGCCGAAGTCGCCCACACGAGCCAGGGTATGACGTGACGCAGGTGGGAACAACGCAGCGAGGACATCGCGTCGCTATTCAGTTCAGGTCGAATATGCGTCGAACCCTGTGTCCGACCGATACGGTAGCTGGGAGCTCTCGTCAGAGCGGCCTGGAAAGGGGCGATCATGCCGCGTGTCTTCCTGAGCTTCCGAAAAGCGGACTCGCGGTGGATGCGAGACCGCGTCTACCAGGCCTTGACCGCCCGGTTTGGGGCCAGCGAGGTCTTCAAGTCGGGCGGGTCGATCCCAGCGGGTGCCGACTACGCCGAGATCCTGCGGCGGCAGGCCGCCGAGTGTGAACTGATGCTCGTGCTCATCGGGCCGGCGTGGCTCGACATCCGTGGCGACGACGGGGTGCGGCTCATCGATCGGGCCCACGACTGGGTCCGCGTGGAGATCGCGACGGCCCTGAAGGCGGGAAACCGCGTCGTCCCCGTCCTGCTGGGCGACGCGACGATGCTTCCCGCGGCAGCGGCGTTGCCGGACGAGATAGCAGATCTCGCGCGGCTGCAGTTTCTCCGCGTTCCAGAGACTCACCTGGCGGACGAGCTCGACCGACTATGCGCCGACGTGACAGCTCTCATGCCCGATCTCGGGCATGGGTCGGTGTCGCCGACGGCCGCTGCGGCGCCTGCCGCTGAACCGACGGTGACCATGACGGCACGGGTGTCCGGCGG
Organism: Kutzneria sp. CA-103260; assembly: GCF_018263855.1. GTDB lineage: Bacteria > Actinomycetota > Actinomycetes > Mycobacteriales > Pseudonocardiaceae > Kutzneria. Next base: position 2,710,425 of record NZ_CP073318.1, read on the forward strand.
CGGCAGCGCGTACCAGGCGGCTCGCGATCAGACGATCCGACCAGCTTAGGGGTGGGGCATTGGAGAATCTCGAAGCGGGCGATCCTCAGCAGATCGGGTCGTATTCACTGATCGGAAAAATGGGCACGGTCAGTGCGGGGAAGATCTTCGCGGGGCGCTCGGTTGATGGGCGGGTCGTCGCGGTTACGGTGGTCCACCCTGAGGCGGCTGCGGCGCCGGAGTTCCGGGAGCGGTTCCGATCTGGTGTCGAGGCGGCCCGGGCGGTGTCCGGGGATTTCATCATGCCGGTTGTGGACGCCGACCCGGACGCGCCGTCCCCCTGGTCGGCGACCGCGTTCGTTCCGGGATTGCCGCTTCGGCAGGCAGTGGACCGGTACGGCCCACTGCCGGAGTCGGCGCTGCGACAGCTCGCCCTCGGCCTCGCCGGGGCCATGACCCGAATCCACGCGGCCGGGTTGATCCACGGCGAGGTAGGACCGGACTCAGTGCTGCTGGCGGTGGACGGACCCTACCTGGCCGCATTCGGCCACGCCGGGGCCAAGGAGGCCGACGGGTCACCGATGGACGACCTGTTCGACCTGGGCGCAACAGTGCTGTTCGCCGCCTCGGGAAGTGAGCCGCAGTGGGAGGGCGCTTCCGAGGACGCGAGAACCCGTCTCGCCGAACTGGAAACGATGACCAGCATCCTGCCGCCGTCGCTCCGCGAGGTGATCGGCGGCTGTCTGTACCCGGATCCCTCAACCCGGCCCACCGCGCAACAACTCATCGACTACCTCGACGGTCAGGGACAGCCGGTCCCCACCGGCGACTGGCCGCCAGCGGCGCTCATCGCCGACATCGAGGCGCTCACCGCAGCAACGCCGTCGAGCGCGATCGCGTCGAGAACTGTCGGCGGACGAGTCAGCCGTCGGAATCTGCTCCTCGGTCTGGCCGGAGGCGCGCTCCTGATCGGTGGCGCGGCCGCAACAGCCGTCCTCTCCTCCAATGGCTCATCACCGGCGACCGCTGGAAAGCCTCGTGGATCCACACCGCCGACGTCACCATCGGGCGTGTCCCCCACGCCGTCATCGACAAATGAACCAACCCCGATCATCCTGGACGCACCGGACGCGAGCAAGGTATGGAACGTCGTCGGGCAGAGTGTCCCTACGTGTCTGGAAGCCTCCGCCACGGTGGTCATGGTGGTCACGGATAAGGACACGGCCTTCTTGAACGCCTCGACGGGTAAGGCCGCGCTCCCTACGCTGAACACCACGAACACGTTCCGGTCGGACATGAGGTCCCCGACGACGTACGCGGCCGGTGTCTTCTACTACCTCTGCGAAGCACCGGACGCGTACAACATGGTGGCCGCAGTCGACGGCACTACCGGGAATGTGAAGTGGGCGAACAACATGGCCCAGGTCGATTCCGGCGGCGGTGACGCCATCGCGCGGTATGTGGCGGTCAACGGGAGCACCGTGTATGTATGCGGGGACGTGGACACCCACTCGTCCTCGACTTCGGATTCGACGACCGGTTACATCCGCGCGTTTGACGGCACGACCGGCAAGGGACTGTGGCAGGTTGAAGGCACGGACATCAACAACGTGCTGGTGCCACCGTCGGGCTCGTACCTGCTAGCGGCTTCGAGCAACCCGAGCGCCAAAGCCGGCCAGGTGCAGATGATCGACGCCAGCAAGCAGGGCGCCCGCGGCTGGAAGATACCTATTCCAAACCCCGAGTTCCTCGCTCAGAGCGGCTGGCCGATCACGTGTTACGCCGCCGGGCGGTTCTTTTTCGCCGGCGGTTCCGGCGACACCCTCTTCGCGGTAGACGCGGCGACCGGCACAGTCAAGTGGCACCAGCACTTCGACGCGAAGAACGGGGACCACGTCCAGCTCGGCCACCCTTTCGCGAGCCTGGACGGCTCGACGGTCTACGTCCCGGTCGGCAGCGATCTCGCATCCTTCAGCTCCGCCGACGGGACTCTCAAGTGGGTAGCGACGGTCACCGGAGCCGGTGCCTATGGCACGTCCAACATGTTCAACGCCTCCCTCAGTCTTGGCGTTAAGAGCGCGCAGTGTTCGGCCGACACTGTGTTCGTTACCGACGCGGCCAAAAATCTGTGGGCCATCAACGCGGCCACCGGCAAAGCCCGGTGGAAATACAACGATCCCGGGCAGCCGGACTCCGGGTTCATGTGGACAGTCGGTGGTGACCACGTGTTCATCGCCTCAAACCTGACGTTGACCGCGATCTCGGCCCACGGACAGTGAGCACAAGGAGGGGAGCATGGACACTGCCTCGGACATGGCCTGGGAGCTGGCATCGGCCGCCGCCAAGCGCTTGATCGACCTGCTGGCCACGGACGGCTGGACCGCGATCAAGGCCTCGGTCCTGTCGCTGTGGAAGCATTCGCATCCTGAGCGCGTGGAAGCCGAACTCGCTGAGGCCCGCGGTGAATTGATGCAGGCCACACAGGCCGGCGACAGCGTTGAACTCCAAGGGCTGCTGGTCGCCGAGTGGCAGGCGCGCCTTGCCAGGCTGATCGCCACGCGACCGGACATCACCGATCAACTTCGTGCGCTGCTCCTCCAGGTGCCGCCTGACATGGGATCAACGGGGCAGCAAACCACGGCCTCGATGACGCTGGAAGCACAAGTCTCCGGCGGCGGCGACGCCTATCTGGCGGGCCGGGACCTGACCATCACCCAAGGCGAGGCAGGGTGACCGAACGGGACGACTGCACGCGATCCAGCGGACAGCGGCCCTGGCAGCCGATAAAGCTCGAGGGCTCCGCGACCGACGGCGGAAGTGTCTACCAAGCCGCCCGGGACATGACCGTCATCCGCAAGCCCGACGGGCCGCGCCGCACCTGGCCCAGCCCTGACGCTCGCGAAATGCCCTGTCCGTATCCGGGGTTGATGCCGTTCCGAGTGGAACACAGGAACTGGTTCTACGGCCGGGACCAGATGATCCACATGGTCTTGGAGCGGATGGACGCCCGGATACTCGAGGGCGGCCCGCTGGTGCTGATCGGTCCGTCGGGGGCCGGGAAGTCCTCGCTCCTCGCGGCCGGGGTGCTGCCAGCCGTGGGCGACGGTCGGCTGCCGGTGGCCGGATCAAGCAGCTGGCCGCGGTTGACGCTGACTCCGACGGCGTCCCCCGCCCTGGCGCTGGCTGCTGCCGCTGGGCTCGACGCCGACGATGGCCGGCGCACGGCGGAGTCCTGGCGGTCCGATCCCTCGCGGTGTGTGGCGGATCTGCGCAAGCTGACCAGCGTTGACGCTGCGGCGGAGGTCGGGGAGCATCACGTGGCGGGCCTGATCGTGGTGGTCGACCAGTTCGAGGAGCTCTTCACGGCGTGCGCCGATGAGGCCGAGCGCGAGTGGTTCGTCGATGTGCTGGACCGCCTGGCCAAGCCCTCGGGCAGTGGCGTGGTCGTGCTGAGCCTGCGTGCGGACTTCTATGGCGCCTGCACGTCCTATCCGCAGCTTCGGGCGGCGTTGCAGGCCGGACCGGTGTTGCTGGGCCCGATGACCGAGAACGAACTCAAAGAGGCGATCCGCCTACCCGCCGAAGACGTGGCGCTCGATGTCGAAGACGGCCTGGTCGAGGTGTTGCTAGCCGATCTCGGGGCGGTCGGGGGCCTGGTGGGCGCGGGTTCCGCCGGCCGGTTACCACTGCTGGCACACGCACTGCGGGCGACCTGGCAGCAACGTAGCGGCCACAAGCTGACCGTGGACGGATACCGCGTCACCGGCGGGATCCAGGGCGCCCTCGCTAAAACGGCGGACAGGCTGTTCGACGCGCTCCCGACGCCGAGTCGCGACATTGCGCGGTGGGTGTTCCTGCGGCTCGTCACAGTGGGACGCGACGCCGACGACACCCGCCGTCGCGCCAGATACGCCGATCTGCTCAGACACGCGCCGGATCCGGAGGCTGCCAAGGCGGTCGTGGACGACTTCACGCGCGGTCGACTCCTGACCCGCGATCAGGACGCGGTGACGATCACGCACGAGGTGCTGATCCGAGCCTGGCCGCGGCTGCGGGAGTGGATCGAGCAGGATCGGGACGGCAACCTGGTCCGGCAGGATCTGGAAGAGGCCGCAGCCGCCTGGGAGCATGCCGGTCGGGAGCCAGGCGCGTTGTATCGCGGCAACCGCCTGGAGATCGCTCAGGCTTGGGCCGAAAAGAACAGGCCGGACCTCAGTGTCGCGGCCCGCGCGTTCCTGGCCACCGCCCGACGCCATCAGCGTCGCGGGCAGCGGCTCCGGCGGTCAGCTGTCGCAGCGATCACGGTGCTCGCCGTGGTCGCCTCTACGGCCGCGGCGTTCGCGTTCTACCAAAACGGCCGTGCCGTGGAAGCTCGCGACCAGGCCATCGACGCCGCTGTCGCCTCAGCTTCCTTGCAACTGGCGCCCACCGATCCCTCACTGTCCGCTCAACTCGCCCTGACCGCCTACCGCATGAACCCGACCCCGCAGGCGACATCCCGGCTGATCACCACCGAGAACACACCGATGGACATCCGACTACCCGGGTCGAGGGGCTCGGCCTACACCGTGGCCTACAGCCCCGACGGGCACACGCTGGCCGCCGGATACGTCTATCAGAACGTCGTCCGGCTCTGGGACGTCACCGACCCCAGCCACCCAGTCTCACTGGGCCAGCCAATTCCCGAAGACGCTTCCGTCGACTCGATCCTGGCCGTCAAGTTCAGCCCGGACGGACGCACGCTGGCGGTCGGCGGCCATGCCAACCACATCGGCGACAACGGCTCCGGCGGCTTCGTCGACCTGTGGAACCTGACGAGCCCCAGCCACCCGGTCCTGCTGGGCCGGCCGGCGAGCACCGGCGTGAGTCCCGAGGACTCCAGCAGCTCCATCGAATCCCTGGCATTCAGCCCAGACGGCCGCACCCTGGCCGCCGGACGGTCCGTCGGAGTCGTGAGCCTGTGGAATGTCACCCGCCCTGACGACGTCACCTCGGACGGCGAGGCTTTCGACACCTGCTCGCCCTCTTATCTCTTCTCCTTGGCATTCAGCCCCGACAGTCGCACACTCGCGGCCGGTTGCCGTACCGCCACCGATCCCGGCGACGGCACCATCGACCTGTGGAATGCCACCGACCCGAGCCACCCGACGCGCCGAGGCCAGCCGCTGAACGCCGGTAGCAACGTCGAGTCGGTGGCGTTCAGCCCAGATGGCCACACCCTGGCCGCCGGGGCCGAGGACTTCGACGTCCACCTGTGGAACCTTGCCGACCCGGAGCACCCGGCTCCATTGGGCAAACCCCTGACGGGACCCGCCCAGGCTGTGATGTCGGTGGCGTTCAGCCCTGACGGCCACATCCTGGCTGCCGGCGGCGCCGATCACACTGTCCACCTGTGGAACGTCACAGACGCCACCGATATCGTCCCGCTGGGGCGGCCGCTGGCCGGCCCTGGCAACGCGGTCGACGCCGTGGCGTTCAGCCCTGACAGCCGCACCCTGGCGGCAGGAAACGCCAACGGCGACGTGGATCTGTGGAACCTGCCGCCGACCCAACTGATCGGCGCGGGCGGCCCTTTGGCATCGGTCGCATTCAGCCCGGACGGCCGCACCCTGGCTGCCGGAAACGCAAACCACACCGTCAGTCTGTGGAACACCGCCGACCCCAACCACCCCGCTCCCAGAGGCCGGCCGTTGACCGGCCCCACCCAGGAGATCGGCGCGGTGGCGTTCAGCCCTGACGGCCGCACTCTGGCCGCCGGCGACAGCGGCGGCGTCGTCACCTTGTGGAACACCGTCGACCCCAACCACCCCACTCCCATTGGGCAGCCACTCACCGGGGCCAACGGGCAGATCTTTTCTCTCGCGTTCAGCCGGGACGGCCACACTCTGGCCGCAGCTGGAGACAAGTATGAGTTCGGCGGCATCGCACTCTGGGACGTCACCAACCCCGCGCAGCCCACGTCTGTAGGCAGCATCGACAACGATCACACGAGATCCGTCGAATCCATCGCCTTCAGCCCCGACGGCCACACCCTGGCCACCGGCGGCGACAGCAGCACTCACGAGGTCGGACTGTGGAGCACAACCGAACTCGTCCGCATCGGCAAACCACTACCCCAACCCACCGGCACCAGCACCTGGGTGGCCTTCAGCCCAGACGGCCACACCCTGGCCACCGGAAACAGCAACGGCACCATCACCCTCTGGAACAGCACCGACCCCAATCACCTCACTCCCAGAGGCCAGCCCCTGACCATGCCCGGTGGCAGCATCTGGTCGATCGCGTTCAGCCCCGATGGCAAAACCCTGGCCGCAGCAGGCCACACCAGCGTGGGCACCATCGCACTGTGGAACGTCACAGACGCCGATCACCCGACCGCGATCGGTGAACCGCTGACCGTCGCCACCGGACCCGTCTCCGTGCTGGCGTTTAGCCCGGACGGCCACACCCTGGCCGCCGCCACCGACGACGGCGTCGCCACCATCTGGGACCTGAACGTCGAAGCCGCGATCCGCGGCATCTGCGCCAACAGCGCCGGCGCCTTGAGCAGCCAGAATTGGGGCACGTACGTTCCGGTAATCGAGTATGCGTCACCATGCCCCTAAACGATGTCTCGTAACTGATCCTGGTGTGGTTCGCCGACCTGCTCGTGGTCAATCCGCGAGGGCGATGTTGTGCAGATGGGCGATCGCCGAGGCGGTATCGGCAAGTGTGCTGGCCGCGCGGCTCTGGAAGGGCCACGCCGTGTTCTCGGTGCTTGCCGCAGATCCAGCCGCGGTGTGACGGTCGGACTGCAGTGGCCCTACGTGCCGCCCGTGAGCACGAGCGAGGTGATCGCGTGGGTTCGTCGTTGGTGATGCTCTGACAATGGGCGGGCAGCCAGCGGTGTGCGTGCCGAAAACCACATCCGTACAGTTCAAGCGGCAGGTCGATACGCGTGGATGACGCCGCCGCAGCGCGTAGCAGCGGCGCCAACTGGTCGAACTGGCGCCCGCAGAACGCCCGCTCGCGCTCTCCGATCACGATCGCGTCGAACCTGCGGTCGGGGTCGGCCAGCGCCTGAAGAAGCGTGCCGCAGCGGGCCGGTTCGACCAGGAGCGCCGGCGTCACGCGCCCTGGTCGAAGTGCTCCGTCACGATGACGCCGTGGCCGGCGATCAGATGCTCGCTTATTTCTCGTTGCCACAACTTCGAGGAAGCGTGGTCCTGGTACTCCGAAGTGGACATCCGTCCGTAGAAGGCGAAACGTCGCGTGACAGGCTCGGCCCGCCACGGATCTGCCGGTCAGAGTCGCAATCGAGTAACCGAGCGCCGCAGACTGGCGGGGCTGAACATGCGATCGTGTCGATCGTCACTAGTGCTCGTTGAGCGTCGAAATCAGTCGGGTGCTGGTCAGGTAGTGTGAAACGAGGTGGAAGTCGAAGGTGTGCACGAGGCTGTGCTCATCCAGATCGACACCGCTAAAACGTCGCGACACTCCGAACCGTGGCACCGCGACGAGATCTCCCGGGTCGGCGAGATTGACCCAACGGGCGACACCCGGAGGGCGTGCGCCGCGGTCGTTCTGTGGAACCGGCTGGAGACGGGGGAAAACCGCGTGTGGCAGCGCCAGCGGTGACCCCAGCGTAATCAGGGCGTCGAGTCTTGCCTCGGGGCACGCCCACAACGCCTCGTAAGCGACCACTGAGCCGAGTGAGTGTGCGATCACGACGTTAGGATGGTGTCTGCGGAGAGCTTCGACAACACGGTCGCGTGCCTTGACGCGTGCCTGGGAATTCGGGTTCAGGTATGTCGCAACCTCGCTAAAAAACCTTGTTACGAACAACTCTAGTAGTCGCGGAGATATATGCCGTCGCTCGGCGAGCCATCCCAGTGTCTGTCGTAGTGGCCAAGTCCCCCAACCCTGTGAAATGCCCGTCGGAGCGTCGAGTGTTTCCAGCCATGCTCGCAGCATCTCTTCGGCTTCTGCGGAGAGGTTATTCAGGTCGTCCGCGCCTTGTCGCCCGGGGGTGTGTAGTTGGTCCGCGTAGTACGCCACCTCGACAGCCTCGGCGGAGATGCTTGGCAGGTTCATTGAAATGCGACGGTGCCAGAAGTTTGACAGGTTTTGTGCGGCTTTCTCGGCGGTTTCTCCAGGGCGGAAGTTGCCGACTCCGTGCACGCCAACGATCCGGGTCATGCTCTTCCTTGCGCTAGTTGGTCAAATACGATCACGTCTTGGCCGGTGCACACCACCAGACCGCCGTCCGGGGCGACGGCCAGCGCGTGCACCTCGGCAGGCATAACCAGAACTTCACGGCATGTTCCGGTGACGAGATCCCAGACGCGGACCGTGCGGTCGCAGCCACCACTGAACGCGACTGGCCTTCCGTCGATCTCGGCGCAAGCGACTCCGGCGATCCAGCCGGTATGCCCGACCAGCGGCTTTCCGTGGGGGCGGCCGGTCGTCAGGTCCCAGAGGCGTACCGCGTCGTCGTCACCGCCGGTCACGGCCACTGGCAGGCCGTGAATGGTCGTGCAGGCGACCGCGTACACCCGGTCCCGGTGGTCCCGCATCGGTGGGCAAATCAAGGTACCGGTGGTCAAATCCCACACCCGGACTGCGTGGTCGTTGTTGACAGTGACGGCGACCGGAGTTACGCCGAGGCCGACACAGGCGATAGCCCTCGTCCACCGCTGCCAGCCTATCGCGGTGTCAACAGCCTCACCGTCGAGTACATCCCACAGTCGGATGGAGTGGTCGCCGCACACCACTGCGACCGGACGGCGACCGACGTTGGCGCATCCGATGGCATTGATCCATCCCGTACCTGGCTGCGCTGAGTTCTTTACCGTTTCAGAGGTGAGATCCCAAGTCCGGACCACTCCGTCCGCTCCGCCGGTCACGACCAACTGCTTGCCGCCAACTCGAGTCGTAGCGACTGTGGACACGTGCCCGTTGTGCCCGGCTAGCACGCCTATATCCGTTCCTGACCTGAGATTCCTCCTCCACACGAGGCCACTGGTGCCCGCGATGAGGAGCTCCCCGTCGATGCCGGTGCACGCGGTGGCGGTCACCCAGCCGGCGTCGTCGAAGGGGAACGTCGCCGACCAACGAGGTATCCACTCGGAGGTAGGCGCCTCACCGACAGTTCGCCTGGACAGCTCATGCGCACCGCGTCGGGCCGCTTCGATCGCAAGGATCCAGCGACGTGTGTCGAAGTCAGCGCTGCGGAACGCCCAATGTTCGAAGGCACCGCTGTACACCTCTGCGTTGAGTCGGGCTGACGCGGACTTTGCGCGAGAAAGCTCGGGCAGCAGACTCAAGGTGTCGGCGTGCACCAGGAACTCCACGTCGGCGAGGAGATCGTCCATGCGATCTGCCTCGATCGCGTGATGAAGGGCGTGCCGTCGCAGGTAAAGAGGCACCGAGGCCCAGCGCCCCCACAGGCCGCCGTGCACCGCGTCGAGAATTCGCTCCAGTACGAGACCGGCCTGAGACGGAATCCCTGAGGCGGCTTCGGTGGCCTGGGCCCCGGCGGTCATGGGGTGGCGACGCAGATAGTCGGCGAGGCTCTGGTGCAACAGACGGTAGAGGGTCGTGCCGTCGCGCTCGACGGTCGTGCGGAGGTAGAAACGGGCGGCGTCTAACTGAGCCAGTGTGGAGGCGCCACCAGTGCTGGCTGAGAAGCCGGCTGCCACGAGGCCGACCACTTCGGCCGGCATTCCTTCGCCCTTGGCGTAGGCCAGGGCGGCCAGTGTCGCGCGCAGTGCGGTGCGGTCAGGCCTGGTGCTCAGCTCCAGTTCCAGTACCTCGGGCAGGCTGCACGGCACGGTGGAGCCAAGTTCGGCGGCGGTGGCGGCGGTCGTGGCGGCGGGAACGTTCTCGAGGTACCTGGCGAACATCCCTGCCACGAGGAACGGGCCCCATTCAGGTGTGTCCGTGGCAACCGGCTTGCTGCCGACCAGTCGATCGGCGACTGTCGTCACGAGTCGCCTGCGCACGTTGCGTTGTTCTGGGCCGGCGTACCCCGGTAGGTCGGCGAGCTTGGCGTGCAGGTACTCGTTGAGGTCGGCGCGCAGTTGCCGCCGGCTCACCTGGTCGAGATTCATCAGCTCGCCGGCCCCGGCCGCCATCCCCCTGAGCTTTTCGAATGCCTGCCACGGACGGAACCCGACGAGCAGCCGGCAGATCGGCGAGTCGTCCAGCCGTCTGGCCATGGCGAGCGGGAGCAGGAAGTCGTTCAGCACGCGCTGGGGATCCAGCGATTCGTCGACCGCGTCGACCACGATCACCGGGGTGGTCGAAAGGTCGGCCAGGTCCCTGATGAGCGTCGAGATCGTCTGTCCCTGCTCCGCGTGGGGAAGGGCGAACTGGCGTGCCAGCGAGGAGATCAGCTCATCGACGCGCCGCTGGCGGGCATGCACCGCGCCGAGGTGGTCGTTTCGCATCGGCCGGGACGATTCCTCTAGTCTGTCTCGCACGTGGGGCACCGCTTCGGTCAGGACTGGATGGGCGGAGCAGACCAGTGCACCGAGCAACGCGGACTTGCCCACCCCAGGACTACCGGTGACGACGCGCAGTCCGCGGGTCGGCACGTTCCCGTCCATCCATCGAGCGAGGCTGCGCAACTGCCGTCGGCGCCCGGCGAAATGCGAGCCGACCCGGCCGAGGAAGTGGTCTGCGTCGAAGACGTCGTCGAGTTCGTCGAGGAATGCGCGAAGGGGTGCGTCGATTGCCTGGCGGGCTTGCCGTTGCGGATCGTTGACGAAGAGTGGGTTCGGGAAGAAGGGGAGATCCGGCTCTCTCTGGGCCGGATCGAGCGGTGTGGCGTGCACTCGTTGCGGCACGCCGGGCATCGCCTCGACTCGTTCCGCTATCCTCCGGGCGAGTGTCGAGAACGACACGAACCGTACGCTGGCGTCGGTGCCCAGGCCGTCCTTCGCGAGTTGCGACAAGACGGACGCGACCGCCCTGCTGAACCTACCGTCGAATGCGTCCTCTTCGGGGCCGGCGCTTGCGATGACCCAGGCATGAGCGTCGCGCCCAGCTCGCGACGTTAGCCAGGGCAGCCGGGCGACCCTCCCTGACTTGCACAGGTCCAAGAGGAACAAGACAGGCGTCCGGCGTTGCTGGGCGGTCGATACCCAGTCGCTCACGTTCGTGCCCAGTCCGGTGTGTCCGCAAGCGGGCACCACGTCGAGCCGGTTGTCGTCATCGCCGGCCTCGCCATGAGACACGACGTGCACGACCAGGCAGGACTCGTCCTGACCGAGTTCCGTGCCGATCGCTTCAACCATGCTGGTGCGGTCGGGATCCCGTAGGACTGCGACGCGGTAACGCAGGTCGCTGAAAGCCTGGTCCACAAGTGACGTCACATCGCCTGCGAAATCGAGCTGCGCCCAGGCGTGCTGGTCCAGCGGAGGTTCCTCGTCCACCGGAACACGGCGTGCGAATTGCCCGACACTCAACAGTAGTGCTCGACGCTGCTCCACTTGCCCCATGGCCTTCCCCAAAAGCGAGTTACTCCGCGTGTGCGGAATGACTCCGCAGGTATGTCGGGTTCCGTGGCAGAACCGTTACAGGGTAGGGGATGGTCAATTCGTTCCGACCCGGAAGTGCGGCATCGTGGCTGAGGTGCCAGGATGGCTCGGGCTCCTTGACGGCCACGTCGGCGATACCGAACGCCTTGGCGCACAGGCGATGACCTCCGCCGGCAAATCGAGTGTGTCCGTGTCCGCAGGCTCGCATCGCGCGCAGGTCGCCGTCCGGATTCCGTCGCTCCGGAAGACCGTTCGCGGTAGAGGTCAAGCTCGCGGCGGCTTTTTCGCTCGGCATCAAGATCAGCACGTCGACCAGTCGAACACGTCCAAGCGATGCGGCTCAGCACGATGCTGCATGCGATCGGCATGACCCGTGTGTGCACGCGCCGACAGGCCAGTGTACCGAACTGGCTGGCAATGCTGGATCTGATCACCGCGCCATATGCATCCGTTCATATCGATCCACCGTACCCGGCACGCGTGCAGTGTGGATGGGACTTGCCCCAAGGTCGGGAAGTTAATGTGCGCCGCACCGACCATGTATACGACGACGACCACGCTGGCGCCCGTGGGCGTCAGAGCCCAGGACCGGGCAGCGGCCGCCGGGATCCTCACGGTTTGCGTCCAACACTACCGGGACGAGTTGTACCAGGGGCAGGCGATCATCGGGCACACCCAGTACGCGGACGCCTCGGCCGGCTTGGTGGCGATGGACGAACCGAACTCGGCCGCAGCGGGGTTCCGAGACTTACCGCCAGTACCCGAGCCCGGAGCGGGACTTGAGCTGTGACGACGCCTTCTCGAAGACGGACTCGCACTTGACCGCCGCCACCGAGCCGCAGGCGATTCTGGACTGGCGAAACGACGTCACGCCGATGACGTTCGACTTGAACGACTGGGTGTCGGCGTCGGACTACCAGATCCGGGGCAAGACGCAGGCGGACCTCGACGCGGCGGCGAAGGTAGAGCAGGACCTGGCGAAGCTCGACGCCCGGTCCGCGCCATGGACCCAGGAACCCGGAAGAACCTGCTCGACGCGCTCCTGGACATCTGGATGTCGCCGATCGTGGGCTTGTACATGGACATTACCGAAGACCAGGTACGCGGCTGAAGAACGCCTGGCCCTCCAACAATGCGCGGAGCCATCAGCACAGCGCGAAGAACGCCAGAGGATGCAAGGGGAAGGTGACGGACTTCGATTGGGTCTACTGCTTGTGCACCCTGTCGAGGCGGTGTAGGACGGTGCTCCGTGGCGGTGGTGGCCGCCACGGAGACTCCTCCCCGGCCCGGTTGGGAGTGTGTGTCTTCCAATCCGTCCAGTGGGACGGGACCGCGTCGGTTGCTCTGTGTGGTTTTGCTACGTCGGCTGGTCTGTCTTCAGCGGCGCTGGCCGGGCAGCGCCCTGAGGAAGGGCAGTCATGTCGAGCATCTTCAGTTCCACGTTGTCCGAGTCCGTAGCGTGGCGTGCCCGGTGTACCGGGGAGACCCGCCGTGACATCGTCCAACAGCTCCGGGACGAGTCCGGGCCCCTGATGCCGGCTGCCGACACCACGCTGCAACAGGTGCTGGAATCTGGTTTGCTATTGGCTGCGGGGGAAGCGGTCAACCACGTTCACCACGCGCGGGGCACCAGCTCAGGGCGGGTATCGGTCATCACTGAGGTCAAACTTTTCCGCGACCATATCGGACTGCGCATCGCCGACGAGGCGTTGCCGGGGTTGCTGGCCGAGGTGCTGCCCAGGCAGGGCGATGGGGAGCCCTACGGGGTGATGGGTCTACGCCCGTACCCAGCCCGCAAGCATCTTGACCTGGTGCTGCGCGAAGGTCGCCACAGGGCCTGGGCGCGCCTGCACGGCGTGCCTCATCGGCGATGGTTCCAGATCAGACAGGCTCTCCTGGACAACCAATCGCCCGAAGTCCCGTTCTGGGCCTCGGCCGGGCCAGTCCTCGACATGGCCGAGGCGGGCTTCAAACGACATCGAACGCTGTACCCGATATCACTGATGAGCCAGATCCTGCGGCGGTATCAGTTGTGGGGCCCCGCCGACTGGACCGACACCCGACCTGTCGGCCACACGATCAAGGTCCACTGGCAACAGGGGCCGGCGGCCGCAGACATCGCCGCCCAACTCCGTGACCCGATCTGCGGCATCCCGGGCATCACCGCTCACCCGGAAAGATGCTCGGACACCCTGCAACGTGTGGTGCTCGAACTCCGCGACAGCCAGGCGCGCGACAGCCAGCGGTCCCTAGCCAGGCAACGCGTGTCATTCACCGGCGAGCCCCACCGGGTGGTCGCCACGGTCCTCGGCAGGACCGGTTTGGGGCTGGACGACTGCACGCACGCCCAACTGGAGTTCCGTGCGCTGCTGGCGCTTTACCTGTTCAACGCCGGATCACTCAGCGCCGTGCCCACCACGCGGCAGGCATCCGCCATCACTCGCTACGAGCTGATCATGTCCCCTCGCCCCGATGAACTCGTCGTGCTCGCGCAAGCCCCGGCAAACGTCGCCTGGCGTCTCGTGGGTGCCGACACCTCCACGGGGGTGCCGGGTCTGCGTCTGCTCGACACACCGACCCCGGACACGTGGCGCCTGATCCACCTGCCCACCGGTGGCCGCATGACCATCACCAGGATGGACCGAGACACTGCGACCCACGTCCGCAGCACGCCGAAACCGATGGTCGCCCGGCTCCTGACGGAGGCGGACCCGCTATCGACGCAGGAGACGATGGAACTGGCAGGTCTGCTACGACGTTCGGGGCCGATGGAACGAGTGCTCGCCGCTCTGGTCGCCCGGATGACCACCCGTGACCCCGACGGGGCCTGGGCGGTCGGCAGGTGGTTTCATGACCCACTCCGCCGTCAGCTCCCGTCACGTGGTTACGCCCCCGACTCACGTCGGTTGTGGGGCACGGGGGATGAGTGGGAACTGTGCTGGGAGGGATACCCGGCGCCCGCGGATCTCGTGCAGTCGTTGACCCACCCTGCCGCCGGCCTGGCACGTGCTCGCCTCGAGTTGGAGGGGACGCGCCATTACATCGAGTTTTTCGGCGCGCGGATGCGATTGGAGCACCGCTGGGCCGCGGACCCGATTGCCTCCGTCAACGAAGTGGACCGCTGATGTAGGTCGTCGATGGCGCTGTCGCGGCCGATCTGGGTGACGAGCGCGCAACTCCGCCCGCGTCACCCTTGCCACGGCCAGCACGCTGGCCGTGGCAAGGGTGACGCCTTGCTCACATCGGAGTTGACGTTCGCGGAGAACGCGACGGAGGCCGGCACTCCCCATCGCGACCCACCACCGCTGCATTTGAACATGTTCTACCTGAGATCCCCTAGCCGGAGGCGGACTCAGCACGACCAGTCGTCAACGGTGACTGGTTGAGCTGAGGCTGGCCGCCGCCCGCTCAACCAGTGGATGAGGGGAGAGCCTGGTGGGGCTGGAGTTCCGTTTCTCTGCCGACGCGACCGAGCTGTGGCCGATCGCGTCGGTCGTCATCATCGCGCTCGTACTGCACGGTGTTCCGCCACACAAGCGTGCGCAGGTCTTGCGGGCTCTCGCTGTGGTCGTTCGTAGCGTTGGGGCCGCCCTCGTTTCGTTGAGGCGACATGAGCGCAGACCGAAGGAGCTGCCTGGGCCCAGTGATGATCCACGTGGCTAGGCGCGAGAAGGTCGAGCGCGACACAGTCACGGTCATCACTGGTCAACTCCCAGCGGCGTCCACGGACAATGCTGGTGCCGCGAACAAGCAGACCCGAGCGCTCGCCACGAGACGCACAGGTGCGTTGCCACACGTGGCGGCTGTCGTCTCACAGCCCTGAAACGTTGTCAGTGTTGAGATCCCCCTGGATTGCGAATGCGGCGCGGATCGCGGAGGCCTGCTGGCGTAGCCGATTGGACAGCTCTAGCTCGCCGAGCGCGTTGCGGGCGCAGCTGAGCAGATCGAAGCTCTGCGCTCTACCAGCCGGGTCATTGATCTCCCAGCACAAGTCGGCGGCGCGTGTGGCCGCGCTGATCGTGTCGTCGTAGTGGTGGAGGTTGTAGAAGGCTCTGGCCAGCACCAACAACGTGTCAATCGCTGTTCGGTGGTCCAGGGTCCGGTCGTGTATCGGCAGTGCCCGCTGCGCGTACTCGATGGTGCGGTTGAAGTTGCCTTGGTGCAGATGCAGTGTTGCCAGTCCTGCCAGGGTGTCGGCTTGCCCCTGGTAGTGCTGGATTTTCTCGCGGACCTGCAGGGCCTGGCGGAAGTGGGTGACGGCCACGTCGTAGTCCTGGACGTGGCCGTAGCTCATGCCGAGTCTGTGCAGGGTATACCCGACGCCGTCCTGGTCGTTGATCTCACGGCGCAGTGCGAGAGCCTGCCGGTAGTAGTCGCGTGCGCGTTCGATGTCGTCGAGAGCCAGGTGGGCGCGGCCAAGATTGTGCAGGCAGGCGCCTTCGGCCAACTGATGATGAGTATTTCTCGCAATCGTCAAAGCCTCGCTGAGGCATTGCACTGCTTCGGTGGGTTGATGCAGGTTCAGGTGAACGGTGCCGAGGTCTTTCAAGGTGCTGGCCTGGCCAGAGCTGTCGCCAATGGCGCGGGCGCTGGCCAGAGCGATGGTGTGCAGCGCGAGTGATTCGTCGTGCAGGTGGTGGCGTTCCAGGACTTTGCGGAGGGTGCCCGGTAGGCGCCACGCGTGATGGTGATGGCCGTGTTCGGCGGCCAGCCGGGTGACGGCGGCGAGGTTGTGCCGTTCTGTGAGCAGCCAGTGTGCCGCGTCGCGGTCGGTCGCGAAGGTTTGCGCCACGACCGGAGTGGTCGCGTCCAACTCGGCGACAGCGTAGCGATGCGGGGCGCGTTGCCGGTCCGCGTTGTGCGCGGTCTGCAGGTAGAAGTCCAGGATGCGGATGATGACCTCGTCGTGCTCGCCAGCCGGGTGCTCGGCAAGTTGCAGGCGGTGAGCGGCGTAGGCGCGCAGCAGGTCGTGCAGCCGGTAGCGGTCGTGGCGGTCAGTGTCGAGAAGGCTGGCTTCCGCGAGGGTGTGCAGGTGCCGTCGTGCTCGACCGGGGGTTCGCCGAGCAGCGCGGCGGCGGCGTTGGTGGTGATGTCCACGCCGGGGTGCAGGGCCAGCAACCGGAAGCATCGCTGGGAGTCGGGCGGCAAGGCGTTGTAGGAGAAGGAGAACGCTGCGGCCAGAGAGAAGGGGTCCTGCTCGTCCTCGATGTCGAACTGGTCGGTCAGCTCTCCCAGATGCGTTGCCAGGTCGTTCAGTGGGGTGCCGGGGGAGGTCAGGGTGTGTGCGGCGCTGACTCTCAGCGCGAGTGGCAGGCCGCCGCAGTGACGCCGACGGTGTGCCGTCTGGGTAGGGTCAGCGCCCCTACCCAGACAATGGTCGGTGCCGACGTCCACATCGCCGTTCCTGCGGGCGCGGAGGGCGGGCTCCTGTGGCTCACGAGTGCCGAGATCCAGTCCGCGGAACACAGTCGCTGTTGACCGATTCGTCCGCGTGCGCCTCACGGGTGTCGGCCGGCTCCGAGTCGCAGAGCAAGGAGCAGTGTTCGACGATCTGGCTCAACACGGCGTTGACAGGCTGAACGAGCAGCACCCCATGGTCGGGCATCGCCACCACGACCACCTGGTCCCCACCGGACAGTCCGAGAAATGCCCGTGCGCCGCTGGGCAGGAACAACTGGCCACGGGCGTCGATCCGGTAGCGCCCGAGCGTGGTCTGTCTAATCAGGACAGCAGTGGGGAACACGGTGAAGCCCAGAGGGAAACCAGGTTTCCAGCCCAGCGCCGCGACGTGGCGGCGCACCGAGAACCGACCTGATCGATCGATGGCCGCGACGCTGAGCAACTCTGCGGAGCTGTTCCCGCGGATGGGCAGGGGTGCAAGCGACATCCTGCCCGCAGGGACTGGGGCGAGGATGTCCGGGGGAGTGAACAATGGAACGGGGACGTCGTTCATCGGATCGCCCTCCATCGCGTGGTCAGTCTCTTCGCTCCGATCCCGGCTGGCTGGGCGGATGGGGATGAGGCAGGTAGGGCGAGCTGGGGGGCGCGCTGTCACGTGCGGTAGGTCCGTCAGGTTGGCCGGTGCGCGATAGCGGTGCTGCGAGGGGGTGGGGAAGGCCGGTCAGTGCCGCCAGAGCGGTCGCGACCTCGCCCAGCTGTCCTTGGATGTAGGTGGTGGTGGATGCGCCGGAGGTGTCGGTGTGGCCGGCGTAGGCGCGGGCGATGCCGTAGCCGAAGTGGCGTTCGACCCAGGTGATGGTGGTGTGTCGCAGCCAGTGAGTGGTGATGTGCTGCGCAGCCACCCAGGGGAGTTGCTCGCCGAGACGGCGCCAGAGTTGATCGTATCGGCGGGTCGTCACAGGTGTGCCGTCGCGGGAGCGCAGTGCCGGGCTTTCGGCGGAGGTGTCTCCGCGCTCATTGATGTGGTCGAGCAGTGCGTCGATCAGCTGCGGGCTCGCCGGTTGCCAGCGCGTGGAGTTGTTTTTCTCCCGTAGGCCGAGCAGGCACCAGTGGGTGTCGATGTCCTCCACGCGCAGTCGCAGGGCACCGCAGCGTCGGGCGGCTGTCTCGGTATGTAACCGCAGCAGGAGTGTGTCCAGGCGGACGTCGTTGCCGCTGCAGCTGGCTGCGGTGTTGATTGCGGTTAGCTCCGCTGTGGACAGTCCGTGCCGCTGGCTTGGTGGCCGGCGGGGTTTTCTGACTTGGGCGGCTGGGTTGTGGTGGGGTGGCAGCAGGCCGTCGGCGACGGCGAGGGTGTAGATCGCACGGAAGGCGCGCAGCATGTGTTCGCTGCTGCTGGTGCCGCCTCGGTCGCTGCGGCGATGTCGGCGGGTCGCGACTGCATGGCGCATGAGGGCCTCGATGTCGGAGGTGTGGATCTCGTCGAGGTGGCGTTCGCCGCATGTGGTGAGGATGCGGTTCCAGTAGGAGCCGTAGGTGCGCTGGGCGCCTGGACCTGCCGCGGAGATGACCTGGGGGAGGTAGTCGGCGATGGTGGGGGCCTCGACGGGGATCCAGTCGAGTTGGTCTGGGGTGACACCGAGTTCGCGGAGAAGCAGTTGGGCTGCGGCGATGGTGGCTGGTGTGGTGGGCATGGTCGCCTCGCACGGCGTGAGGGAATGCCGGGGGCCTGCGTGACCATTGAGGTGGCGCGGTGTCCCCTGTTGGGGTGGATGTGAGCGGCAGCAGCGTCGTTGCCGCGCCTGTCGCACCGCGATCCACCATATTGTACCACTGTTGGTACGGACTTGACTGTCGGCGCGTACCAACGTTGCCCCCGTGCCTGTGTCACCGGTTCATCCGCGCCTTGCGGATGACCGCGCGCTGTTCGGGCACCGTGTGGCCGAGTTGCGCGCGCAGGCTGGGTGGACGCAGGAGCGTCTGGCGGAGGCCAGTGGTTTCGATCGCAAGACCATCAACCGGATCGAGAACGGCCGGCACAGCCCGAGCCTGGACCGTGTGCTGGTGCTTGCCTATTCGCTGGGTGTTGAACCGGTTGAGCTTTTCGTGTGGACACGCCCGGAGTGAGATTCAGACAGGTCTGGTCTTGAGGTAAGGCCACGGATTGTCGTGCACGTAGGCGCAGTAGCTGTAGCGGCGAGTGCGGACGAACTGACACTCCGACCGTACGCATGCTGGGGGAGTGTCGGTGAGGTGGGAGAGGCGTCGGGCCGCTCGACACCGCCGACCTCCGCCAGTCCAGGTAGCGGCGAGTGTCCAGGCGACAGGCCTGTGCCGTCACGGCTACGCTGGCGGTGTGACGGTCGGACTGCAATGGCCCTACGTGCCGCCAGACGGGTGGACAGCGGCTGATCTTGATCGGCTCAGTCTGGATGGCCCCTATGGAGAGCTCGACGCGCTCAAGCGCATCGAGTTGATCGACGGAGACCTCATCGTCATGAGTCCGCAGACGGAGTTTCACCGGCGGGTCGTCGAGCGTCTGCGGGACGAGTTGGCGCGCCAGGCCCCGGGTGAGTTCACCGCGACCCGGGAGATGGACGTGGTCCTCGGCGAGCGGCAGCGTCCGTGTCCGGACGTCTCGGTGGTCCTGGCGGCGGCCGCAGCTGATCTGGACCGCACCTACTACGAGCCCGCTGACGTGCTCCTGGTCGTTGAAGTGGTCTCCAAGTCGTCCGAGATTCGGGACCGGGAAACCAAGCCTAGGCGTTACGCCGAGGCTGGCATCCGCCACTTTTGGCGAGTTGAGAATGACGGCGGGCGGCCGGTGGCGTATGTCTACGAACTTGACCCCGCGACACGTACGTACACGCTGACCGGAATCTTTCATGAGCAGCTGAAGGTTTCGGTGCCGTTTCGAATCGACATGTCACTGACTGTCCTGTCTCGGTGATGCGGTCGCCGGCTGCACCGTCAAATCGGTGCTGCCGGTGAGCACGATCGAGGTGATCGCGGCGAGTTCGTCGTTGGTGATGCGGGGACAGGGGAGGCGGCGGCCAACAGGCCAAAGGGGGTGGCGGCCGCTGGGCGGCGGTTGGTTCAATCTGGACGGCTCGGTCACGCGCTCAGCGGATTGCCCACGAAATTCCGCAGCACCGCTTGTGTCGCATCGTGGTCCCACACCGCGTGGTTGAACAGCCGCTGCATATGATCTGGTGTGGCGTCCCCGGCATGCTCGGCCAGCGTCAATCCGTTCTTACGCGGCAGTCACTGATCAAAGAGTGTGGCTTTAGCGTTCCTTGCTCCGCCCCGTTCTCACCGTCTCTACCAGGTACGCCGGTCGTCGAGGACCGCGTCCCGGTCCACCACCCACTTGATCTGCGACTCCGCAGCCGAGGCGAGCGACCGGTAGAACTGCTGCTCGACCGAGCCTGGTGACAGACGCTTGGCCAGCTCGGTGGCCTTGTCCCGTTGTTCAAGGTCTTCTGGATAGGGCTGACCGAGAGCGCCCGTGCGCATCCCTTGCATCGCGGCCGAGTGCAGACCGCCACCGATGGCGCGGAGGCAGTCGTCGCCCAGCTTCTCGGAGGCCCACAGCGCCTGAGTGACGAACTCGAGGTGATTCCAGGCGAAGTCCCGTGGCGCGGAGCCGAGAACACTCCCAACGGCCAGCACATGTTGTCGACTGCCGCAGGTGACGGCTTCGGACAACAGTCGTAGGATCAGTTCGTCGTAGGGACCGGCGAGAGCCGCGAAGATCTGTGCGCCCATTCGTTCGCGGATCCAGGACTGGGGGTTTTCAGCAATCCAGCCCAGCACTCGGCGCAATAGTCGCTCGAAGTCCTTGCTTTCCCGGAAGCGCAGCGGCGTGTGCCAGCGGAACGGAAGGGGCTTGTAGTCCGTCGCGGACGGGTTGTGCTCATAGGTCTCGACACGGCGGACAAGCAGATCAAGGATCTGTTCGGGACGATCCGTCGACATCTCGGCCAGGAGATGGGTGATGTGATAGTCGTCGATGGACGGGCAGGAGTGCAGTTGATCAAGGAGGTCGGCTGCCTGTATGTCGGTCAACTGCTTCCACGACACGGTGCCCGTAGCTGTGAGCACAGCGGCAACTTCGGTGGCCAGCGCGGTGGAGTCGCCGAACTGGACACCGGTGACCAGCTGTAGCGCCAACTCCAGGTTGCCCTCACCGAGCATCCGAGCCGCAGACACCGCGAGTCGGCGCACATGGGGATCGGCATGCCTGATCAAGTCCCGCAGCAAGTCGGCTTCACCGTCGCGCAGAGTTGTGCGGTTGCCTCGACCGAGGCCGAACGCATGCGCCACGGCCCTGGTGTCAACGACATTTGGGGTACCGACGAGCGCTCGTGCCAGGCCCATGGCTTCGGAAGGGAGCGCCTCGGCCAAGACGCTCAGCGCCACTGGAACGAGTCCGCGCAGCACGTCCAGGGCGGCTGACGCCGCGGTGTCCGAGTCCGAGCGGCCAGAGACCGTCCGGCGCACGAGGGCGGCGCCAACCTCGGGGTGGCGGCGGACCAGGGTCCACACGAACGGGCCAGGACTGGCGACGGCGGGGCCGTAGGCATAGTTGTCCACGGCCAGCCGTCGGACAAGACGATCGACCAGCTCGTCTGGTGACCAGTGGTCGCACGCGTCTGCGGCGACCACGGCGAAGTGTGCTTCCTGCCGGTGGCTCCACTCGCCGTAGTCGTCCAGTTCCCGTACGGACGGTCCCCATCCGTCGTGCAGGACGTGCGCGAGTTGGTGTTCGGCGTCCCGTGGCAGGCTGGACAGCACGGCCTGGGCCGTCGACGTGGTTTCTCCAGTTGCGTACTGGGCGTGCCACTGCACGGCCTGACGGATCGCGACCGCCACGACCGGATCAAGTCCGGGATGTGCGGCCAGCCCGGCGAGGCGGTCGAGGATGTCCACGAAGACGGGGGTCCACCTGTCGTGTTCCTCGGCGCTGATCGCGCGGCCGTACATCCCTACGGGGTAGCGCAGGGCGGCCTCCAGCGCCTGGACTGCCCGCACAGCGCGACGGACATCATCGGTGCCTGCTTCGGTGAAGCCCAGGTCAACGACACGGTCACGGAGAGGACCAACCGCGCCGATGTCGACGGGGTAAGCGCGCAGGGTCATGGTGAGCCCGTCGAAGCGTCGTTGCTCCACCTCGGTGCTCAGGATGGGCTCCAGCACAGCGAACAGGGAGTGCGCGTGCCCAGCCACGTTGTCGTCGCGCAGCCAGCGCTGCGCCGCAGAGATCATGCCGTACTGGAACTCCGCAGGTTTGCCCATTCCGTACTGAGCGAGTTCGGCCAGCAGCCGTATCGGGTGTTCCGGGTACTGGTGCGGCGGTCGTGTGTCGTGGCGGGCCAGTTCCCACATGAGGTCGGTCGCCTCGGCTAGATGGTCAAGGGTGAACGCTGCGCGGTAGAGGATGCCCGGCAGGTCGCGGATCACGTCGTCGTTCGCAGCGAGGCGCGCCGGGTCGACAGGCCCTGTGGTTGCCGGCAGCTCACCTAGCGCGATGCAAACCAT
Organism: Kutzneria sp. CA-103260; assembly: GCF_018263855.1. Classification (GTDB taxonomy): domain Bacteria; phylum Actinomycetota; class Actinomycetes; order Mycobacteriales; family Pseudonocardiaceae; genus Kutzneria. Next base: position 2,732,867 of record NZ_CP073318.1, read on the forward strand.
GGCGATCGCGTGGGTCGGCTGAAACGCGGCGACATGGCGGACCGCCTGGAGGATGCGAAGCCGCGAGGGCACCGTGCCGGCCGTGTACTCGGCGGTGAGCCCGGTCCACAGGACCCCGACCGCGGAACCTGCGGCATTGCAGTGGCTGCGGGTCTGCCAGTCCACACGGCCTGCGTTGACCACGGCGTGCGCGAGCGTGTCCCCAGAGGTGGCGCTGCATACCCGCTCCAGGTATCCGGTGGACGCGGCGGAAGGGCCGTCGACGGCCGCGTCGGCGAGGATCACGTCACCGAGCAGATCAGGGACGATCCTGACCGACTGGCCGCGCCGCATCAGCACGCCGGCGTCCTGCAGGACGCGCAGGTGCGGCATCAACTGGTCAAACGGTCTGCCCGTCAGCGTCGACGCGGCTGCCTGGAAGTCGGGCTCGTTGAGCCGAAACGGCTGGAGCACGCCCATCGCCTTGAGAACCTCGTGCCGCAGTTCGGTCTCGCCGGTGCCCGTCGCGCCGGCTACCACCGTCCCGAACATCCGCAGGATCTCTGTCCGAACGTCGTCACTGGCCTCCAGGCGAGCGGGATCCAATAATCCCCGCGTGATGAGCGTTGCGCCGACGACGATCAACAGCGGGCAGTCCGGCGCCAGCGCCGCAAGCCATTGCGCCACCTGCGGGGCGATGTCAGGCCCCAGGACGGCGTGCGCCAGACTCTCAGCATCGTGCACAGTCAGGTCGCCGAGTTCCCAGACCGGCACCTCCAACGGGTGCACCCCGATCGGGCGTAGGTCGGTGAAAAGCTGCGCCATGCCGTACGGCCGCAACGACAACAGCACCTTCGTCTTCGGACGGAACCGCCGGATGCCAGCGACGATCGCGGCGGCGTCGGCCCGGTCGTGCGCGTCGTCTACGACGACGAGCAGCCCTTCGTCGGGCGGAAGCATCTCGAAGTGCTGTGGCTCGACAACGGCGTCCGTCGCAAGGAACCGGACGGTCACATGCTCCTCAGCGTCCAACTCCCGCGCAACAGCACGCAGCAGCCGGCTCTTTCCGATCCCACCGCGCCCGGCGACGACGGCGATCTGTCCGCCGCGATCGGGATCCATGGCGTAGGTCCGCAGCGCCGTCGACTCGTCCACGCGGCCAACGAGGTTCCACTCGTGAGAGTAGATGCCCTGCTTCACGAATGGCCGAAAGAACTCCTCGGTAGTCAGCCACGGCCCCGGAGAGGGCACGCCCAGGAACGACTCCCGCCAACCTGGGAAGTAGGTGTCCACGAGCCGAACTGCGGCGTCTCGGTCCGGTAGCGACCGCACCTCGCGGGACAAGTCGTCGGCATCCCATAGCGTCCACGAAGAATGGTTGGCGATCTCCTGTCGCGCCTGCGGGGTCGCCACGCGCGTGAGGAAGATGTAGCAGTGGCCGACGTCGACCGTCAGCTCGCCGATCGCCTTCGTCACTTTGGCCGGACCGAACTTCTGTTCCCTCTTGCATTGGATGCCCATCGGCAAGCCTCCGGGGTGGTAGACGATGACGTCAATGCCGCCTTGGGTGTGCCCCTGGCCCCCGAAGCGATGGACGCGTGCCTGCGGATGGAGCGCGGCGGCCAAGTCGGTGCTGAACTGCTCGAACACATCGGGTGAGAGTCTCTGCAGCGGAAGCCTGGTCATCAAGGGGCGAACCGGCGGGCGCACCCCGGCAGCCTCGTCGATCGCCATGCTGGAACCTCGCGGGTTACCGCTCAATGAATCGACATCGAGGCCGAACAGTTCCGCGGCTCGGCTCATTATGTCTACAGATGGGCGTGACCTGCCACGCTCCCAGCCGCTCACTGCCTGCTGACCGACCCCCAGACGATCTGCCAGGTCGCGCTGGGTCCAGCCGAGCCCTTTCCGTGCCCGTTTGATCATCTCGCCGAAGCTGTTTGCCACCGTGCAACAGTATCGTACGTGCCCCATGCGTATGGATCTTGAGATGCCCGCTGTTGACTTCATGTTCACCCAGCGTGTCCGACTCGTAAATACCTTGCGGCCTGTTGTTATTCGCATCCCAAGCGCGAGCAACACGGCTTGAAGCCGGGCACATCAACGTCAAAACGCCCGTGACACTACCGATAGCAGGATCGTTGCCGGCCCCCGCAAGACACTCGGAGCGATGGTTTCACCGCGGAGTGACGTCTCATCGAACTTGCAGAGGCGCGACAATGGTGCAGGATTCCCGAGAATTCGCAATCAACGTGGGTGTATACAGTGCGTTCGGTGCATGAGTGAACGCCACCGCCAGTTCGGCCTCGATGTTTCCGTCCTACTTGCCGCCCATTTGCCATGAGTTTCTGCGTTGCCTGAGCATCGACGCCTTGGCCCCGCTCTGTGGCACGACAGACCTTCGGCATGTTGCGAATCATGCTGGCTAAGAAGTCACGCCTGCGGCGCACCCCAACCCTCTGTACGTAGAGGCTTTGCGCTAGATCGGCGCGGATGCTATCGTGCGCTCCGGTGGCTCTGACGGGAGCCCGGTCGGATCAGCACCCGGACTGCTGATCACCATGACCGCAAGGTCCTTAGGGCCTACCGTTGGTATTTGAGGCATCGAGGTAGCATGCCAGGTCTATTCATGTCGATGTGTTCGCCGAGCCGGGGCGGTGAGGACAGGACGTGACCTCATGACGCACAGCACCGCCGCCGTCAAGCGCGCAACTCGATTGCGTAGGTCATACACCGGCGAGGTGCACCAGCTCGCCCTCCAGGCTATCAGCGAACTGCAGGGCACAAAGCAGGTGGTGCCCGATGCGACTAGCCTCCACCAGCGCATGCTCGAAACAGCGCTGCTACTGGCGATTCGTGACGCACAGCCAACGTTCGCCGACCTCCAGGGTGCCCCCTACGCCGGCCATCAGGTCTTCCGCATGGTGAATCCTCGACCGAACAAGCTGACAGGCGAGCTGTTCGAGGATGTCATCGTGCGGTTCATGCGTGCGCTGATTCCGCCAGTCAACCCGAGCGACAGCACCTACGGTGTGCCGGGTCTGCGCATCGTCCCAACAAGCCAGCACCTGCGTGTTCACCTCCTCGATGAAGAGGATCGCCTGACGGACGCGTGCGTCATCATTCGGAACATCGCTGGTCGGACCTGGAAGCACATTTGGCAGGCGGCTCAGGCCGCCATCGAATACGAGGACGGCTGCGTTGACCTGCTGCTCAAGCATTCACCTCTGTTGAGTCGCGGCGAGCGAGGCCTGGTTGACTTCTATTGGCGTCACGCTGGGCCGATCGCGTTGGGCAGCGCGATGCTGCGTCGCATCGGTCTGCTCGCCGGCGCCTTCGCTCTGGACGTGTGGACCGGCAATGGTGGAAACTACCTGCACGTCGAGATAGACGACGGCCCACGGATCTACGACGTTCTGGACGCACTCCGGCACCCGCTGGCCGGGGTCATCCACAGCCGGTTTACGGTGGACACAACCACCGGACCGATCCACGAGCACATCACCCACGCGCGCATCATCGACAGCGATCCCACGCCAAGCACGTTCGCCGGGGGATCGCAACTGTCGAGCTCCCCGCCGGGCCTGATCTTGCGGACGCTGCCCCGGCTGCCCCGCTCCGAGTATGAACACCAGTTGGCCACGTCGACGGTCACCGCGGCGACTGCATGGAGGGGTGGAGCATGACCGCCCGTCCACCACGCCGAGACAACCGGTCGCTCACGCCAGCGGGCTTCCTCGACAGCATGCTCAGCTGCGACCACCGAACTCGCAGGGCGAGGTCGCTGATGGTCACCGCATCCGCCTGCGCAGCCTTTCTCGCGTTGGTAATCATCCTGCCGCTGGCGCTCGTCTTGGGGGCTACGGGAGCGATTGGTGGCGGTCTGTTCACCGCTCTGACCGTCGCGTTCGTAGGCAAGTCGTTCAGCCACAGGCATCGTGATGGAGATGCATCCTGATGCCGCACACATCTGCCGCTCACACCCGCGCGTTGCGCGCGCGCAGGGCTTGCACCGGCGAACCCCACCAGGTCGTCAGTACCAGCATGACGAGGGTGAGCGGGTCACAGCAGGCGATACCACCGGCGGCCACGGCCGCGCAACAGGAGCTGGAAGCACATGTCCTCCTAGCACTTCGGGACATACGCCAGCTGCGCAACCACGACCTGCCCTTCTATCCGTTCCGATACGTCACCCCGAAGTCCCATTCGCTCGAACTGTCGTTGCTGCCACATCATCTCGGATCGTTTGCATTCGGCATGGCACCGCGTAGCCACGACAATGAAATCGCAGGCGTTCCAGGTCTCCGAGTGACTTCCAGCCGCCGAGGAATTACCCTCCGCCTGCTCAGCCGCGACGGACACCCTACTGACGCCAACGTACTACTCAAGGACGTCACGCCAACGCAATGGTCGAAGGCTATGTCATGGACGAATGACGAGTACGTTGGAACGACGCAAGACTTCTTCGTGCATGAGCCTGCGCTGACGGCGACAGAAAGTCAGTACCTGCGCCAATATGAGCGTCTCCGAGCGCACCCGATGTTGGCCAGCCTCGTGCTGCGACGCCTTCATCTGCTTAGCGCTGCCGGCTGGATTGACGTGTGGACCGCTGACTCGGCCATCAAGATCGAATGGTTCGAAGGGCCACAGCTTCGCGAGGTAGCCCGCCGCCTCATCGACCCTGACGTTGGCCTGGTCGCCGAAGGAGTCTCACTGCGCCGCTATCACCACGAGCTAATCAACAGCGACCTGGAGCCCTACTCACTCGACTTCCGCGGTCCGGCACCGCAGACAGGCGGTACCGTGAGTGGGCGTGGGTATCCGGAGGGCGCTTTGATCATGCGCCGGACGGACTGACATCCCGACTATCGTCAAACGCGGTTACGGTAACGTGACGGAAGCTACTGAAGCCCGCCGGGGCGTCGCCGTCCTGCACCACCTTCCGCTGACAGAAACCCTGCGGCCAGAAACCCTGCGGCAGCTTCGAGATTGCCTGGCTCCGGGCGGGCGACTCGTGGTGGTCGGCTTACCGTGAGGACAGTCCCGCAAGACTGCTGGTTGAGCTTCCTGCCATCCTTGCCAATCCGATCACTGGGCTGCTTAAGCATCCTGCCCGCGCCGACGCGCCCCCCGCATGTGACGGCACCCACCGTCGCGGCCAAGGAGACCCTGGCCGACATTCGGACTGCGGCGGCTCGGAAACTGGCCGGCATTCGGACTGCGGCGGCTCGGAAACTGGCCGGCGCTCGGATCCGGCGCCGCGTGTTTTGGCGTTTCACCCTGGTCTACGACGCCTCGCCGGACTGATGCCAGCTCGGCCGGACCATCCGAACCTCCAGTTGTATCGGACACAACATCGTTGCATCCGCATTGGTTGACGCAGGTCAGCGACACGTCGGCCAAAATCTTGCTCCAACCAGAAATGGTCGTCGACATGCGAGAATGGCTCGGCATTGAGATGTAGCCAATGGTGCGTCAGATGCAATAATTGGAGCTTCCGCACGAAGGTGATCATCACGTTCGCCATCGACCTCTACGCTACTTGATCACTCGTGGTGGCAGAGAGGGAGGCTTCCGACTGTGGCTCTGTCAGTGCCCGTCGAAGTTGGCTGAGCAAGCCACGATCCAACAGTACCCCCTTTCACGAGCGCAGCCTGCCCCGGTGGGGGCTGTGGGGCCGAGTAGCTGGCGTTCACGCGAGGAGAGGCTCCGTCACCCCGGCTGTGGGTGCCCACGGCCTGGGACGTCTCGATTCTGTTCGGCCTCGTCGGCGGAGCTGAGGGCGTTGAGCACGTTGGCCAGGGTCGCCGATGCTGCGTGCAGGCCGACAGCGAACGGTGCTGGTTCTCCCGCAGCCAACTCGCGATAGACGTCCACGGCCTGCACGCCAACCTCGGCAGCGGCGTGCAGATCTTCGCCCAGTAGCGACCGTACGAGCGTGAACGTCCACAATACGGCGGCCAGGTTGGGGAGGTTGGCGGCGCGGTCGACCGCCACCAACTCCTCGCGCAACGCGAGGGCATGGTGGGAGTAGGTGAGCGCCTCGTCCCGCCTGTCCGCATACGCCAAGTTGGCCGCGTGTGTGGCCATCGACATCGCCAGGTTGGGCAGGTGGGTGACGCGATTACCCTCCACCAACTTGCCGTAGCACTCGACAGCGCGGAGGGAATAAGACAGGGCCTCATCACCTCGACCGGCGGTAACCAGAAGCTGCGCGTGGTTGCTCCACGCCCTCGCTAGGTCAGGCAGGTACGCAGCGGCGTTGGCGTTCGCCAGCTTCTCGTGCAATGTGACGGCGCGGTGGGAGTGGGCGAGTGCCTCGTCCCGATGGCCAGCATCCTTCAAGTGCGCCGCGTGATTGGCTACCGACGCCGCCAGATGGGGCAAGTAGGTCGCGGCGGGGTCGCCCTGTGCCAGCTCGTCGTAGTGCTCGACAGCGCGGTGGGAACAGTCCAGAGCCCTACTCCACTGACCGGCATCTCTCAGGTTGGTCGCGTGGTTGGCCAGCGACATCGCTAGCTCAGGCAGGTAGGCAACACGGTTGGCCTTCACTAGCTTCCGGTAGTGCCCAACGGCGCGGCGGGAATAGTGCAGGGCCTTGCTTCGCTGACCGGTATTCGCCACTAGCAACGCGTGATTGTTTACCGCCGCCGCGAGGGCGCCCAGATAGGTGCTGGCGTCGGTTCTCGCAAACACCTCGTACACTGCGACAGTGCTCTGGGAATACTCCAGGGCCTCGCTCCATCTGCCGACATTCGCCAACTGCAGCGCGTGGTTGCCTGTCGCCGTTGCCATGTCAGGCAGATAGGCAACGGAGTCGGCAACGTTGATCGTGATCAGCTCATTCAAGCAGTCGAGGGCGCTGTGGGAGTGGACCAGGGCCTCGTCGCGCCGGCCGGCCGCGTCAAGACGATTGCTGCAGTGAACATGCAGGCGAGCCTTGCTGACCAGGCCAGTGATGGTGCCGAGCAGACGGGTGGCCAGGGCAAGCGTGATCGCCGCAGCGCCGACGTCCAGGTCGATGTGCCGACCTTCGGGAAGACTCCTGACAATTGGCTCCAGGACGTCATCAGGGATGTCGTCGATGCCAGCCAGTGCGGTCAACGCGGAACTACCGGCGTCAAGTGCAAGGCTGGGGTCAGCGCGTAGCAGCGGGTACAACACCTTCGCGCCAAGATGAGGCCAGCGAGTGGCGGCGGAAGCCAGGAAAGTCACCGCGTGGGGGGCTGCGGCGGACCGGAGGCCATCGGACGCGTTTAGCAACGTGGCAGGGATGGTGTTGGCCCAGGGGTCGGGATCGTAGGCGCTGACGTCGTGGCCCGGGGTTAGCAGGCCGAGGAAGTCCTCGGCAAGCCGGTCGGGATAGAGGGGTTCTAGGACCAGCTCACGGTTGGCGGGTGGATAGCAAAAGCGATGATCGAGAAGGAGGTCCTGCGGATGGCGGGGCAAGTCCAGCGCCCGCAGGACTTGGATGCCGGTGGCGTGGCTGACCGCTCCGGTGAGTGCGGCGGTGAATACTACCCTGGCCATGATGGCGGGCCGGGTACGGTAGTCCTGGCCCTGGCTGCCAGCGTCGAACAGCCGTTGCCACGCTTGGTATTCGCGGTCCAACAGGTAGGCCGATAGCTCATGTGGCTTGCCGGGGGGTTGCCGGCCTCGTTTGTGGGCGTCGACCGCGACGAGGGCGGCCATGTGCACGGTCAGCGTCAGCCCGAGATCATCGTGGACCAACGACTCCGGTGGCCGGATACTCGTGGCATCAGGCAGGTCGTACAGATCAGGCTCGCAGTAGCGGTCCCGGGCAGTGGTGAACATCAACAGCCTGTCCGCGGCCAACGGGAGCAATGGAAGATCGCCAACTGAGGCACGGCTGTCGCTGAGCTCGCCGCGGATAGCTGCGTACCACCGGACAGTCCGGCCGATGAGGATGACCCGCGTAGGTCGCAGCTGATGCAGAAGTGGATCGGACAACAGTCGCACCAGTTCGCTGTGCGCCCACCGGTCGGCATAGTCGACGATCAGCAGCATGCCGGCACCGTCGGCCTCAGCTGGGGATTCTTCGTCGTTGAACGAGTGCGTTGGGCTGTTGTGGAAGCCTGCTTGAAGGACGCGCCATCGTTGCGCAGCTGGGAGGCCTTGGCTGCGGGAGCGTTCGGCGAACTCCGTAGCAAGCCGAGTCTTGCCCTGCCCGCCGGGGCCGTGGAGCAGGAGGACTGATAGTCGCGAGGTGTTGGAGTCACGCCACCCCCGCAAGAACGTCAGTTCGGTGTCTCGGCCGATGAATCGCACGACTTGGCTGCGGGCATCTAGTAGGCGACTGGGCTGGTTTATCAGCCAGTTCGTGTCAAGCGGGGTGGTCGCTGGGAACTCCTCAAGAACGTGACGACGAGCTCCGTAGTGGTGATGGTGTTGGTGTAGGCCACCTTCGACCTTGGCGGCTTGGACTACGCTCCCAGACACATTGCCCGTCACGGCGTTGACCACGACGCGTGGTGGACGACCGGGCTCGTGAGTCATCGGCCAATTATCCCCGTGCCTCGTCAACTCCACGGTTGGGGGCAAAGCTACGGTAGTGTCGACTGATGGCGATCATGTGGTCACGGATCCACGCCGAGCTCGGGCTGTCGCCAAGGCCGCTGACCCACGACATGGTCACCCAGGCCGTCGTCCAGAACCTGCGTGAGAACGAAGACCTGGATTGGAAGCGGGACCTGGCCTGGAAGAAGGACCTGCCTCCGGAGGTGAAAGACAAGAAGAGGTGGGAGTTCGCCAAGGACGTGGCGGCGATGGCCAACACGCGGGGCGGGCTGATCGTCTTCGGGGTCAGAGAGCATAACGAGGAAGCTGTCGAGCTGACAGGCGTGTCGAACGATGAGCGCGAGCGGCAGAACCTTCGGTCTCTGGCCTGGCAACGCATGAGGCCGTTGGTCGATGGACTGGTGATCGAACCGCTGAACGACGAGGCGGGAGAACGAGGACTCATCGTCGTGTCAGTCCCGGCCAGCCCGGACTCCCCGCATGTCGTCGGAGAGAAGAACGAGATGGGCGTCCCGTATCGGGATGGCTCCGACACTCGCTGGATGACCGAGAGCCAGCTTGAGCGCGCGTATCGCGACCGCTTCGCTCGCAGGGCCGACGATCGTGCTGCTCTCGGTGCGCTGATCGACGATCTGGCGCCCGAGATGCCACTTGACGGCGGCGTCTGGATTGCGGTCTCCGCGCGCCCGGTCGCGTCCATGCCGCTTGTGTTTGGTCGCCCGCGGCGTGAGCAGGCCACTGCGACCATGACGGAGATGCTTCAGCTGGCCTCGGAGATCTATCCGCTGAGTGCGGGCGGCCGGATAGGCCGGATGAAGGTAATAGGTGAGCTAGAAGGCTATGCGGTCAACAACCCGCGAGCTGGGCTGCGGCGCTGGGTGATTCGATCGAACCCTTACTCGACCGATCCGTTGGACCGGGCCGACTGGGGCCACGTCGAACTTCACCATGATGGCTCGATGGCGCTGGCGGTCGGCTTCAACAACTGGGTGCGCGGCGGTCTCGCTGGCGAGGACGCCGGCGAGGTCGATCGGGTTCCCGTAGCGGCGGTCGATTCCATGCTGGTGGAGGCAGTGGCTCTAGCCGCTGCCCATGTCCGCAGTCTGGGTGGAGCCGGGACGACGCAGATCTGCGCGAGGTTCCTCCAGGACCCAACGAGGCCGAGCCGGCCTTTGGTCGCTGTCGACAACAGGATGGGACCCCACTTCACCACGGACTTTCATGTCCTTTCGTCGACAAGGGCTGTCCGTAACCCGCATACAGTGGAGGCTCAGTTCGCTGCCGATGGTGACGTCGACGCCCTGCGACAGGTGGCTCGTCAGCTTGCTGACGATCTGGACCACCAGTTCGGCATGCAGGCGTCGACGATTCCCCAGTGAGCGTCGGAAACAGCTGGCCAGACCACGTGTGAGATCTCCCCAGCGCAGTCCAGGCTCATCAGTGACCATCAGTCGCAGGACGGGGTTGCGTCCCCCGTGAAATCTCGGCGGCGAAGGTGTCGGCGCCCGCGCGGTAGATCCAGCGGACCGCGGTGTTGACGTGGATGCCGACCAGTTTGGCCAGCGCGGAGGCCGGGAAGTGCCCGGCCATGTCGACCAGTGCGGCGCTGCGCGCCGACTGGGCCCGGACCCTGAACTTCTTCACGCAGTGGCTGTGGTGCGCGGCCGTGATCGGCCGGGCGGGGAATGCCGCCGGGGACCAGTCACGGGTGGTTGTCGGTGCGGGCCAGGGCGACGTGGCCTCGCAGGTTGGTGGCAAGACGCAGCGCGAGTTCGTCCATCGGCGGCGGGATTTCGAGTGGGTGTGCCGCGAGCGTGAGCCGGCGTTGCCGGCCTTGCCGGCGATCTGATCGAGGGTCAGCCGGACGGCGGTAGCGCGGCTTCTAATCTAGCCGTGAGCGCATTGAGGCACGGACTGAGGGCGAGAGAGCTGAGGGATGGGGTTCGCCGGTGAGGACTGACAGGGCGGTGGCGACTTCGGGCAGGAACGCCTTGATGTAGGTCGTGGTGGAGGCGCCTTCGGTGTCGGTGTGTCCGGCGTAGCCGCGGGCGATGCCGTAGCCGAATTGGCGTTCCACCCAGGTCAGGGTGGTGTGACGTAACCAGTGGGCGGTGACTCCCAGCGCGTCCGCCCACGGCAGCGCGCCGTGAACCCGGGACCACAACGCGTCGTACCGCCGAGCGGTGAGTGGGCTGTGATCGGTATGGCGCAGCAGAGCATCGTTGGGGTGAGTGGCACCACGATCCTGAGCGTGGACGGCCAGCGCACAGGCGAGTGTTGGGGTGATCGGCTGCCACCGCTCGGTTCCGGCCTTCTCACGTAGGTGCACCGCGCAGGTCGTGGCGTCGAGATCGGCAAGGCGCAGGCCGAGAGCACCACCGCGTCGGCAGGCGGTCTCGGAGTGCAGGCGCAGCAGCAGACTGTCCAGCGGCACGTCGTGGCCGCCGGTGAGCACTACCTGGTGGATGGCGGTGAGTTCCGTGCCGGACAAGGCGCGGCGGGTACTGGGCAGCCTGCGGGGGAGCGGGATCATGATCGTGGGGTTGTCGGGTAGGCCGATGAGGCCGTCGGCCATCGCCAGCCGATAGATTGCCCGCATCGCGCGTAGGTAGGACTCCCCGGCGTAGCGGCCTGCGCGATCGTGGCGTCGCTGGCGGGCGTTCCGCGTGGTGTGACGCTGCAGTGCCAGGATGTCCGATGGGCGAATGTCGTCGAGCGGTCGGGCGGCGAACGCTGTGGCGGCGCGTTTCCAGTAGGTCGCGTAGGTGGCGAGTTGGCCTGCGGTCGCGGCGGCGATGACCTTCGGGATGTAGGCGGCCATCGTCGGCATGGCCGGGGCGGTGTGGAGTTGCTCGGGCCGCACTCCCAGTTCTCTGATCAGTTGGCGTGCGAGTTCTAACCTTGCGGTGTCATAGGACATCGAGTCCTCCCGGCGTGGACGCATAGCGCTCGGCTATGAGATTTGCGATGACAGCCATGGGGTGGACGATCAGTACGTCGTGCTCCGGTGCGGCGACCAACACGACTCGATCTCCGGTATCAATGGAAAACAATGCGCGTGTACCGGCGGGAATGAAGACCTTGCGGCGGGAATCAATGCGGAACGGCCCGGAGTGAGTGCGACGGAGAACGACCATGTCCGCAGTCACCGTCGCGGCGGTCCGCTCGCCTGGGTGCCAGCCCAGGGCGGAGAGCAGAGATTGGTCGCCTGTGCGTCCGGAATGATCGATAGCGGCTACCGCGAGCATCAGACGACCGGCCTGCAGAGGCGGAGAAGGTGGCAGCGGCGGAGAAGGTGGTGGTGGGATCGGTACAGGTCCGGCTGTTGCAGGCCTGACGATGTCTGGTGGCACGAACAGCGCCACGGGTTGGCCGGTCACCGCAGCACCGCCCAAACAAGTCGAATGGACGGCTGGAATATCAGCCGTTGTGGTGTGGACTGTAGCAACGTCCACACGTCTGAATCGAACATGCTACTACCTCTCAAGAGCCAGAGGGTTCACATCCCGCCCACAGACACCAAAAAGTTCTACGCTCAGTAATCTTTAGGCTTACTGTGCGTAGAACTCACGGCTGAAATCTCAGCTATTTACGTGTCCGAGGGGGGACTTGAACCCCCACGCCCTTGCGGGCACTAGCACCTCAAGCTAGCGCGTCTGCCATTCCGCCACCCGGACTGGGTTGTCAGTGTTGCTGACAGGACAGAGAGTACATGATCGTCTCGATGGATTCCAAATCGGGGGTGGGTTGGAGGGTTTGTGCAGGTCAGGGGGTGGGTGGGGTATTGGGGTGAGGGTGGCGCAGATGGCGGGCAGGGGAGCCGAGGGGGGAGAGCCCGGCCGGTGGGGAGGGGGAGCCACAGGCCGGGGCGAGATGAGGAAGGAGCGGCTCGCTGGGGGGAGAGAGCGGCTTGTTGAGGAGGGAATAACGCGGAGTGGAAGTGGGAGCAGCGCCGACGGGCGAGGGGAAGTCAAGGGGGGCGAAAGTGCGGTTGGGGTCAGGTGTCGCGGCGGGTGGCGGCGATGTGCCAGATGGGCAGGAGGGAGCGGCCCTGGCCGTCGTCGGTGGCGAGGGACATGGAGGCGGTGGGGACCAGGGACTGGAGGGCGGAGGGAGGGAGGTTGGTGGTGTAGTGCCGGACGGTCATCTGGTCGATGTCCCAGAGCTGGCCGATGTCGCGGCGGAGGCTGGCCTCGTCGAGGTGGCCGGGCATGGGGAAGGCGCCGGCGACGAAGTCGGGGAAGCAGAGGACGTGGAGCCGGGCGGAGGGGGCGGCGAGGCGGTGGATGGCGGAGAGGTAGGAAACCCGCTGGGAATCAGAGAGGCAGTGCATGAGGGCGCTGTCGAGGACGGTGGCGAAGCCGGGGGTGAGACCGTCCAGTGAAGTGACGTCGGAGACTAGGAAGTCGACGGGGAGGGAGCGGGCGGAAGCCTTGGCCTGGGCGGAGGAAATGGCGGAGGGGGAGATGTCGACGGCGGTGACGGACAGGCCCCGGGACGCCAGGAACAGGGCGTTGTCGCCGACCCAGCAGCCGCAGTCCAGGACGGGACCGGTGAACTGGCCCTGGTCGGCGAGCTCGACGATGAGAGGCTGGGGCTCGTCGAGCTGCCAGGGGGCGGCGGCGAGCACGGGCCCGTCGGGGCCGAGGGTGGTGCCCTCGGCGTGCAGGGCGTCGAAATCCATCAAGGGACGCTCGGTCATCGATCCTCCAGCACGACAGGCGGAGCTTCTGGCCAAGCGCACAGGCTAGTGGTGCAGAACTAGCGGAAATCTGGTGTCGGGTGTGGGAATGGGCGGGGGAGTGGCGGGCAGGTGGGGGAAGGGTGCCGAGGTCACGGGAGGGACAGGACCTGGTACTGGGAGGCAGACCAAGGGGGAGAGCCGGCGGCGGGTTCCAGGCGCACGGTGATGGGGGAGGAGAAGGCGCCGGGAACGGTGAAGGAGTCGGTGAGCCACTGGGAATGGCTGTTGCCCAAGGGTTGGAGCCAACTGCCGACGAGGTGGTCGTTCACGAACACGGAGGCGGACTGGTAGGGGGAAGCCTGGCTGCCGGTGCGGACGAGGCGGAAGCCGTGGTTGGACGGGGAAAGGGCTGTGGTGAAGGTGATGGGGCCCGAGGTGAAGGTGACGGAACCGGTGACGGTGGTGGGGCGGTCGCTGCCCTCGAAGGAGGAGGACAGCGAAGAGACAGATTCAGACGAAGCCTGGTAGGAGTGGGAGGCCCGGCTGGCTGAGGAAGTGGGGTCGACGAGGTCGGAGGGGACGGCGGTGAGGGTGCCGGAGCCGTACCAGTAGGCGGTGGAGCTGTAGGAAGCCGGGGCGTCGTCGACAGGGCCGTGTTCGATGCCGAAGCGGAGACCGGTGGCGAACGGGACGGAGTCGGGGAGCATGAGGCGGTAAGTGCCGGTGCAGTCGTACTGACAGCCGTCGGAACCGACCTGGTAGGCGGGATTGCCGGCGAGGGGCATGGCGTAGGTGGTGCCGTCGCGGAAGTACCAGCCGGACTCGTAGAAGTCCTCGGTTCCGGTGCCGTGCCAGGAGGGACTCGAAGAGCCGTCGACGAAAACCCGTTCGTCGCCCTCCAGGTACGCCCGTTGGTTGCCGGTGGGAATGAGCCCCCGCATGGTGTGGGTGACGCCGTAGAACACGCCATGGCCACGGACGTCGAGGAACGGGTAGTCGACGCCGGGCTGGGTGGTGGAGGCGATGTGCGTGGCATGGAAGGGATCCCGGCCGGCAGCGGCGGGAGCGGAGGTGATCTCGGCGGTGGCGCCGGTGACGGCGATGCCGCTGCTGTTGACGAGCTGCACGGTGGCGTTGCTGGAGAACGGCATGGGCCACCACGAGGTGTACCAGCCACCAGGTGCGGCGTCGATGGATGACATGAGGGTGCGGGTGTCGAACTGCCCGAGCCCGGAGCCGAAGAACTCGCCGAGCGGGGCGTCGACGGTGGTCTGGCCGTCGAAGCTGATCACCAGTCTGGCGCCGGACAGCACGGAGTTGGTGGCGTCGACCTGGTCGGGATCCGTGGGGTACCGGTAGACACGGGTGCCCTGCCAGGTGGGGGCGGCGATCTGGTAGCCGTGGGCCTGCTCCTCGCCGGGATGGTTGGGCCCGAGGTCGACGACATCGGTGCGGTTCCAGTCGGGGTCGACCTCGCTGTGCACGTCGTAGCGGAACTCGTTGACGTCCAAGGAAGACGACACGAAGTCGTTCTCCACGTGCAGTGAGCTCTTGCCGGCGGTCAGGGCGGCCGGCAGCTCGATGGTCTGGTCGGCCCACTGCTGCCCGGGCCCGGCGGCGCCGTTGGCCCACTGCCCGGCGGCGACGCCGTCAACGACGAGATTGGCGCGCTGGTTCCCGATGCCAGGGTCGTAGCGGCGGGTCAGCCGCACACCGGAGTTGGCCGGGTCGATGGCCACGGTGAAGGAGCTGTGGCCGCCGGCGCCGAAGGCCCGGCCGTCGTCCCCGACCCGAGGACTGGGCACGAGCTGGGGCAGCCGCAGACGAAGCTGGGTGATCTCGCCGGGACCGGTCAGCTGGGCGAGGGTGGTGCTGTTGCCGGCCAGGGTGTCGGCGGCCGCAGTGACGGTGCTGGCGCCGGGCAGCGGAGGTTTGGGGTCGCGCAAACCGAAGGCCCGCAGTCGGTCGATGACGTCCTGGGCGTGGTCGGTCGGGTCGAATGTGGCGACGCCGGTGGGATCGGCGAAGGTGCGGTAGGTGACGTGGTAGAAGAGCGGGTTGTTCTGCACGGTCACCCGCATGGACTGCCGGTACGGCATCGGTACCTTGATGACCGACCCGCCGGCGGTGTCGTCGCCGTTGCCGACGAGCGGCCAGACGAACGGGGCGCCGAGCTTGCCGTCCACGACGTCCTGCAGCGGCGCGGCGAGCACGGTCCGGCCGTCGAGTTCGATCTTGATCCGGCCGGTCGCGGTCATCACGCCGTTGTCTCGCGTGAACCACATCGAGGACAGCTCGCCCGCCCCGGCCCGTTCGGCGATCACGCAGCCGTCGGCGGTGGTGCGCAGGCACGAGTAGGTGCCCTGGAACCCGTCGTCGTTGCCGCCGGCCCGGTCGAAGCTGGAGAACTGCTGGCTGCGGGCCCCGTCCTGAGGCAGCCCCAGCGCGTCGACATGACGGTAGACGTCCCAGCCGACCGGGCCGTTGTCGACGTGGGCCACAGGCACGGGCGCAGCGGTGGCCACGATCAGGCCCAGTGCGGACAACACCTTGCCGATCACCATGGTCCGAGTGAAGCAGAAGCCGGCGTCACCGGGGCTGATGTCCCAGAAGTTGCCGGCCCGGTCACCAGTCGTGCATGGAGCCGTCCAGCTTGAGGCGGTTCACCGGCAGGTAGGCCGCGGAGTACGGGTGGGCCTCGGCCACGGCGTCGTCGTAGGACACGCCGAGGCCGGGCTCCTCGCCCGGGCTGAGCAGGCCGCCGCTGAAAGCAAAACCAGGCCGGAACACCTCGTCGGTGGTGGCGGAGTGCTTCATGTACTCCTGGATGCCAAAGTTGGGGATGGCCACGCCGAGGTGCAGGGCGGCGGCGAGGCCGACGGGGGAGACGTCGGTGGGGCCGTGCACGCCGGACTTGATCTGGTAGATCGAGGCGTAGTCGAAGATCCGGCGCAGCGCGGTGATGCCGCCGGCGTGGGTGACGGGTGAACGGACGTAGTCGATGAGCTGCTCCTCGAACAGCTCCCGGTAGTCCCAGACGGTGTTGAACACCTCGCCGATGGCCAGCGGCGTGGTGGTGTGCTCGCGGACCCGGCGCAGCACGGCGGTGTTCTCGGCCGGGGTGACGTCCTCCAGCCAGAACAGGTCGTACGGTTCGAGCAGCTTGCCCAGCCGCGCGGCCTGGATGGGCGCGAGCCGGTGGTGCGCGTCGTGCAGCAGCGGCAGCTCGGGGCCGAATTCCGCCCGCACGGCCTCGAAAACGCCGGGGATGTGGCGCAGGTATGCGCGGGTGTCCCACTCCTCCTCGACGGGCGCGGCGGCCCGGCGCGCGGGCTCGTGGTCGTAGCGGGAGGCGCCGCCGACGGCTGCGTTGGGGCTGGTCGCGACGCCGTAGACGGAGTCGAGCCCGGGGATACCGGTCTGGATCCGGATCGCCCGGTAGCCCTGCTCCAGGTGCGAGCGCACGGAGTCGAACAGCTCGGGCAGGTCGGCCCCGCTGGCGTGCCCGTACGCGAGGCAGCCGCGCCGGCTGTGCCCGCCCAGCAACTGGTAGAGCGGCATGCCGGCCAGCTTGGCCTTGATGTCCCACAAAGCCGTGTCGACAGCGGCGATGGCGGCCATGGTGATGGGGCCACGCCGCCAGTAGGCGCCGCGGTACAGGTACTGCCAGGTGTCCTCGATGGCGTGGGCGTCGCGGCCGAGCAGCAGCGGGACCAGATGGTCGCGCAGATAGGAGACCACGGCCAGCTCGCGTCCGTTGACGGTCGCGTCGCCGAGGCCCTCGACACCGTCGGCCGTCCGCAGCCGCAGCGTCACGAAGTTGCGGCCGGGGGAGGTGACGAGAACCTCGGCGGAGGCGATCTGAGTGTTGCTCAATTTCTACCCTTTCATGGCCGCGGTGTGGGCGGCGATCCGTTCGGCGGTCAGCTTCACGTCGTACACGGCGACCTTGCCGATCGCCCCGGCGAACCACGACGCGAAGTCCCTCGTGCCCACGCGGAAAGGCGCGGTGCCGTGCCGCGGCGTGACGACGGAGCCGCTGATCTGCAACTGGTCCTGGTCGCGCAGCACGCCATCACGATAGATCTTGGTGTAGCCGTGGGGATAGGTGGTGGACACCGCGGCGGGGTTGATCAGCGTAGTCCGATATGGACAGAGCAACGCCGCGTGGTAGCCGGCGTCCGCTGCCAGTCGAGCTTCCCGGACCGCCTGGTCGACGTCACCGATCACGCCGGCGTCCTCGTGCAGGTCGAACTGCGTGGTGTGCACCCCGACCGCCACGTAGTACCTGGTCAGCGCCCGCTGGGCGGTGTCGTCGAAGGGTGCCGTCCGGCGTCCGGCGCTTCGACGCCGGTGAATTCGACGTCCTTGCCCATGGCCTCGGCCAGCAGTGTGGCGATGCGCCGCGCCGGGATCGTTTCGGGACCGGTGACATTAAGCACTGTGGCTTCAGTGCTGACCGAAAGTATGCCGCGGAGAACTCAGCCGCTGACGTCCCGCTACCACACCACATTGACCGCCAGCACGGTCACGTCCACCGGCTGGCCTGCGGCGATCCGGATGGCGATGTCCGCCACCACGCCGTAGCGCAGCTCGCAGGCGTAGTTCAGGCGGAACATCAGGGTCGGCGTGCCCCAGCGCTCGGAGACGCCGGCGAAGATCCGCTCCCGGGCCAGGCAGGACTGGGCGTACTCGCCGTTCGGTCGCGCCTCGTCCTGCTCAGTGCAGCCGCCGTGGATCAGCGGCGTGAGCCGGTAGACGTTGCCGCTGGAGTACATGACCGTCGGCACGCCGCGGTAGCGGTCGGCGACCATTGCCGGGATCGCCGCGGTGGTCCACTACAGCTGCGGCTCGGCCCCGGTGCTGCCGAACTTCAGCGCCGCCAGGAAGAACATGCCGGACCCGTCGCGCAGGCGCCCCGGACGTCGGCTGGGTCGCCGATCTCGGCGCTGTGGGTGAGCACGTCCCGGGCTTCCAGCGAGGCGTGGACCTCGGGCTCCGACCATCGGGACACCGCCCGGACCTCCGCCGACGACCCGACGGCGTCCAGGGGCTTGCCGGTGCTGCCCCGCCACACCACTTCCGTGGCCACGCCGACGTGCTCCACATCGGGTTCGGCGTCCGGCTCGGTGGCGGTGAGCAGAACGCCGAGTTGCGCGCCGCCGGCAGCCGGACCGGGTAGTGAGGCGGGCTCGTCGCTGCTTCCCCCTGAAGGCGAGCCCGCCGGCTGCTTCCGTTCAGGTCGTCTTGATCGTGCCGCCGTCGATGACGTAGTCGGCGCCGGTGATGTTGCCGGCAACCTCGGACAGCAGGAACGCGATCAGGCTGGCCACTTCGCCGGCCTCGGTCATGCGACCGGTTGTGATGTTCTGGCCCTTCGCGAGCTGCTGGACGAATTCGGCCAGGCCCATGCCGGACGCGGCAGCCATCTGGGCGACCGGACCATCAGGGTCCTCGTAGACGGAGGTTCGGACCAGGCCGGGGGAAATGGTGTTCACGCGCACGCCGCGGGGACCGAATTCCTCGGCCAGGGACTTGCCGAGCGAAGTGACCGCGGCCTTGGCCGAGCAGTAGGAGGCCGGAAGACCTCCGGGCATCCGACCGATGATGGACGAGATGTTGACGATCGCTCCGCGGCGCTCGATGAGGCTGGGCAGAGCCGCACGGGTGGCACGCACGGTGCTGAGCACGTTGATGTCGAACATGCGGGTCCACGCGGCGTCGTCGGCGTCGAGGAAGCCGACGACTGCCTCGTCTCCGCCTCCCATGTTGTTCACCAGCAGGTCGATGCCGCCGAGTTCGTCCAGCGCGCTGTCGATGAGGGCGGTGACGCCTTCCGCGGTGCTCAGGTCGGCCGACACCGCGTACGCGCCGGTGTCCTTCAGCTCGGGTGTGATGCTGCGGGCGGCGCCCACGACGCGGACGCCTTCGTCGATCAGGGTCCGGACGGTGGCCAGGCCGATGCCCCGGCTGGAGCCGGTGACGACGGCGGTCTTGTCGGTGAGGTTGAGATTCACGGCAACTCCAATTCCTGAACTATGGGTGGAGAAGATGGGTAGCGAGCATGTCGGTCAGGCTGGTGCCCCGGTTCGGCTCAGGGAGTCGTTCGTCGCCGGGTGGCCGCCTGGGGCGATGGGGTGCCAGGCCTACCCGATGTGGTCGGTGTGCAGGTGGGTGAGTGCGACGGTGTCGTGTCCGGCATGAGTCCGATCTCCATGTAGTTATGATCTGAATGATTCAGTACATGACTATCATAGCTTGAAGGAGATTGCTAGACTGGACTTGTGACGATCTCGGATTCGCAGGTGGCCGCGGACTGGGAGCTGGCCAAGCTGGTGCACGAGCTGGACATGCAGAGCAGCGCGCGGCAGCGTGAGCGGGTGGGCAAGCTCGGTCTCACCATTGGGCAGGCCTCCGCGCTACGCGAGCTGACGGGTCCGATGACCTTGAAGGAACTGGCCGTCCACATGGGCTGCGAACCGTCGAACGCCATCGTCGTGATCGACCAACTCGAGAGCCAGCACCTGGTCGAACGCCGTCCCCACCCCACCGACCGCCGGGCCAAGCAGCTGATGCTCACCCCCGGCGGCGACCAGCGCCGGAACGAACTGCTGGCATCCCTACGGGGCGAGGAACCTCTCATGACCGGCCTGACCCAGCAGGAGCAAGACGCGCTCCAGGACCTGCTGCGGCGCGCCATCTCCCGCCACTGAAAGCCTCGTCCTGGCACAGGTTGTGCGGTCAGCTTGCTTGAGGTGCTCGTCCGAGCTGTGTGATCATGGTCGGGGTGTGATCACATCGCCTCGATCTGGTGCTGCTCGGGCTCGGCGGCAACGGGCACCTCGCGTTCAACGATCCGGCCGTCCACGTCGAGGGCCCCGTTCATCTCCGACCGGCCCGGCGCCCGCGGCGTGCACAACCCGGCGTTCGTGTGCCCGCTGGAAGCCGACGAGGTCTTGTGGACGTCGTCCAGTCGGGGCGTTGGGTCAGCTGAACAGGTGCTGCGTGAACCAGTCGCGGGCGGCGACCGAAGCGATGTCGAAGCCGGGGCCGGTGTAGGCGGCGAAGTGGCCGCCCGGCACGAACACGACCTTCTTCGGCTCGGCCGCGGTGGCGAACGCCGACGCGGCGAGGTTGCCGCCGGTCAGGCCGTCCTGGCTGGCGACGATCATCAGTAACGGGGTGGGCGTCACCAAGGGCAGGTGGAGGCCGGGTTCGTAGCCGCGCAACAGTTCCAGGCTGCGCAGGGTCACCTCGCCGTGCCATTCCGGCGCGAGGGTGGCGTGCGCGTCGGTGAACCACTCGTACGCGTCCAGGGTCGGGATTCCGGTGACCTGCGTGGGATCCGTGCCGATGACCGGGATCATCACCGGCGGCTCGCCGGCGGCGCGGGCCCGACGGTCGGCGGCCAGCAGCTGGGGGTCGATCACATTGTTGTTGACCCGGGCCACGTTGGCGTACGTGGCCGCGCCGCTGACGAACGGCGCCTGCCCGCAGACGGCCTTGACCCGTTGGTCGATGGCCGCCACCACGAACGCGTGCCCGCCGGAGAAGCTGCTGCCCCAGACGCCGATCCGGTCCGGGTCGACCTCGGGGCGGTTCTGCGCATAGGAGATCCCGTGCTGGTAGTCGCGAATCTGTTCCCACGGGTCGATCTCGTAGCGGGGCTTGCCGGGCGCGGTGTCGGAGTCGCCGAAGCCGCGGTTGTCCCACACCAGCACACACATTCCGGCCGCAGCGAACACCTCGGCGAACCGGTCGAGATGGATGCGCCGGGTGGCCGACCAGCCATGGGCCATCACCACGCACGGGGCCGGGCCATCGCCGTTGTCGGCCTCGTAGAACCAGCCGCGGAGGGTGACGCCCTCGGCGTCGAACTCGATGTCGTGTCGCATGGCTCAACCATGGGGCCGGATCGAGGCCGCCGTCCAAGACCTCTTGTCGCACGTGTGATACCCGGAGGGCACCAGTCCGCGCGGCAAGGGGCCGGTCAGTGATGGCCGGTGGTCAAAGCCGCATGCTCGGCGGTGGGCCGAGGTAGCTGGGCCGGAGGCCGCCGGTGTCGACCACCAGCTTCTGCACGACGACGGTCGGATCGACCATCCAGAACTTCAGCACGTGCGGCCCGGTGGAGGCGATGACGTGGCGAGTCGAGGTGAGGTTGATGTTGTCGGAGGTGTTGCGTTCCCACTGGCGGTTCAGGGCAGTGCTGTCGGAGCCGGTCGCGGCGATGATGTCGACGACTTGCGGTGACTGGTCGTCGAAGGAGACGGCGTAACGGAGTCCGGGTGTGGGCAGGACGTCGTTGCGTGGTGACAGGTGGGCCCAGACGGTGACAGGCCCGGTAGTGAACAGTGTCATCCGGTACTCAAGGCGCGGCCCGGAGCCTGCGGGTTGGCTGGTTGCCGTGACGGGGAAGGGTTTCATGCCGTCGCCGTGGCGGCCAATGTCCGGAATGCGTTGCCAGGCAATGCCGTGGGCCGGGATCGTCGCGGTCGGAATGGCGGCGTCGACGGACACGTAGCCGTTGGCCTCGATGGATCCTTGCCGCCACGCCGACGGCAGTTCGCGGTTCACGACTGACGCCAGCACGGTCACGGTCTGCCCGGCCCCGGTGACGACCACCGGCACCTGAGTTGTCCCGCGAGGAGCCCGTTTCCAGTCGACGGCGAACTTCACCCGTACCTGGCCGTCCACGACGCCGGCCGCCGGCTGCGCGGTCAGCCATGGCGCGTCCGGCCGCACCCGGTAGGTGAACTTCTTGCTGCCCCGGTTGAACACGTCGATGTACTGGCCGGGCTGGCTCTGGAACGGGCTGAACTCCGGCAGCACCGCGGTTGCCGAACCACCCGGCCAGGTTTGTGACGAGCCGTCGACGGCGACCCCCAGCGCGCCGTCGACGGCAAGCGGGATCCGTTGTATTGCCGGGAAAAGCACGTCCGGGATGGCGGCGTTGTTGATCTGCGGCTGCTGCCACGGGGCGTCCGGGCCGTAGCGGGCCACGTCGCCGTAGTCGATGTGCGGCTGCGTCTGGAACCCACGCCACTTGCCGCCGGCGATGTCGTTGTTGAACCGCTCGGACAGCGCGAGGTCCTGGGCGAACCGGGATTCGGCCTCGGCGGCGAGGTCGTTGGCCGCCGCCCGGCCCTGAGCGGCGTACAGGATGTTGGTGAACTCGGCTCGCCGCAAGGCATACAGGTTGGCCGTCGACGCCACCTCGTAACCCACCAGCTCGAAGTAGGCGTCCTGCGACGCGGCCGGTAATCGGTCGGCGATCTGCTGGGCCCGGACCGCCAACTGTTGCCACTGCTCGGTCACGCGGTCGAGCTCTCCGTAGTCGGTCAGGCTGTACGGGCTGGCCTGGTCGTCGTAGATGATCGCGGTCGGATCGGTGGCGGGGTTCTTGGCCGGATCGACACTGCTGTGCCGGTTCAACAGCTCGGGCTTGCGCAGCGCTTGGAGCTTCCCGTAGTCGTGCAGCAGGGCGGCGAGGTCCGCCGCCACCGAGGCGCCGAAGTTCTGCTCCGTGTACTGACGCTCCCAGGTGGACAGCTGGGCCAGCGGCAGTGGTTTCCACGCGTAGTCCAGGAAGAACTGGAGCGGGAGCTCATTGCCCTTGAGGTCGCCGACGTTGGCCACCCACAGCCGGTCGACGCCGAATTCGATGGCCTGGTTGAGTTGTTCCCACGTGTTGGCGATGACGCTCGTGTCATTCCACTTGTAGCAGCGGCCGGGTCCGACGAAGTCGAAGTGGTAGTACAGGCCGTAGCCGCCTTGTCGCGGCGGCAGGGCCGGATCGGGCAGCTTGCGGATGTTGCCCCAGTTGTCGTCGGGGAACACCACGGTCACGTCGTCGGCCGGCCGCAGGCCTTCCGCCCAGTACCGCATGACTTCGGTGTACAGAGTCCAGACCTGGGGCACCGTGGCCGGGTCGCGCCCGGTGACGTCGGCCAGGATCGTCCGTTCGGCGGCGAGAATGTCGCGCATCAGGTCGATGCTGTCGCCGTCGGGCAGCCGGGTGTCGCCGGTGCCGCGCATGCCGACCGTCACCACGCCCTCGAAGTCCTGCGTGACCATGCGGCGGATGCCGTCCGCCCAGTAGGCCTTGATCGCGTCGGCGTTGTGCCGGAAGCTCCATTCCCCGGTGCCGCCATAGGGATCGTGCCCGGGCGTGACGATGGCGCCGCTGGTGTCGCGGACCGCCGGCACCGCATGCCGGTTCCACTCCTCGATGCCGCGCATCATCGGCGCCTCGTGCGAGGTGCCCATGACGATGCCGTACCGCTTGGCCGTGGCGTGATTGAGCGGATCGTCCTCGGCGAAGGCCCGACCCCACACCGCCGGCCACAGGTAGTTGGCCCGCAGCCGCAGCATGGTCTCGAACACCTTCTCGTAGAAGCCGCTGGTGAAGCCGCCGGGATAGCCGGGCGCCAGGCCCGGCCCGAAGAAGGCCGGCGCCCACGTGCCCAGCGCCGGGTTCTCGTCGTTGATGAACAGCCCTCGGTACTTCACCGCCGGCGTGCCGAGACTGTGCCGGCCCGGGGAGATGTGCAGCTCGTCCCGGTGTCGCGGCGGCACGTCGTCCCACCAGTGCCAGGGGGAGACGCCGATCTGCCGGGAGATGTCGTACGCGCCGTAGATGGTGCCGCGCTGGTCGCTGCCGGTGATCACCAGCGTTCGCTGATCGGGCCCGGCGACAACCTCCGTCAACGAAGTCTCCCACTTGCCGGCGATGCCGGTGGTGTCCAGGCCCATCGCCCGCACGAGCGGGCTGGCGTCAAGGGAACCGATGACCACGACCTCGGCCACCGCCGGCACGTGGTCGACATGCAGTTCCGGTCGGACACCGGTGACGCGCTCGATGTCGTCCCGGAGATCGGCGGCCACCCGGACCACGCCGGGATGGTCGCTGGAACTGACCACCAGCGGCGCGGCTTTTCGGTTGGCCACCAACGGAAAACTACCCGGACCGCTGCGCAGGGAGAGCGAGGATCCCGCGGCCAGCGCGCCGACCATGCCGAGGAATCCGCGTCGGTCGAGAGGTGCCATCACATCTCCTGAACGGGAGGGACTGGCGAAAGTATTCGGACCCGAGCTCGAAACTACGACCGGTGTTGGTCCCCGTCAAGAGGTGTCGCCGAGCCGGCCCATTGCCTACCATCGGATGCCATGGATGCCCAGGAAGCCGAGTACACGGGCGAAGTCGGGCTGCGGGCGGCCGCCCCGACGCTGGCCGAGATCGCCCGGACGGCCGGCGTCTCCACTCCGACAGTTTCGAAGGTGCTCAACGGCCGGGCCGACGTCGCCCCGGGCACCCGGGCCCGGGTGGAGGAGTTGCTGCGCGAGCACGGATACCGCCGCAAGCGCGGCGGCGCCCAGCCGTCCAAGCTGTTCGACCTGGTCTTCCACGAGCTGGACAGCGCCTGGGCGATGGAGGTCATCCGGGGCGTGGAGAACGTGGCCCGGCGGGAGGGGCTGACCATCGCGCTGTCCGAGTCGGCCGGCCGGCTCACGCCCGGCCAGACCTGGGTGGACGGCGTGCTGGCCCGCCGGCCCAGCGGCGTGGTGCTGGTGCTGTCCAACCTCGACGACGCCCAGCGCGCCCAACTGACCAGCCGGGACATCCCGTTCGTGGTGCTCGACCCGGCCGGCGACCCGGCCGCCGGCGTGCCCTCGGTCGGCGCCAACAACTGGCTCGGCGGCCTCACCGCCACCCGCCACCTGGTCGAACTCGGTCACCGGCGGATCGCCATGCTGGGCGGTCCGTCGCGGATGATGTGCAGCCGGGCCCGGGTGGACGGCTACCGCACCGCGCTGGAGACGGCCGGTCTGGGTATCGACCCGACGCTGATCCGCGAGGGCAACTTCCACCACGAGGCCGGCTATGCCACCGGCCTTGAGCTGCTGAAACTGTCCGACCGGCCGACCGCGGTGTTCGCCGGCAACGACCTGCAGGCCCTCGGCGTCTACGAGGCGGCCCGTGAGCTGGGACTTCGGGTCCCGGACGATCTCAGCGTGGTCGGTTTCGACGACCTGCCGCTGGCCCGCTGGGTGGGGCCGCCGCTGACCACCGTGCGGCAGCCGTTGGTGGAGATGGCCGAGACTGCCACCCAACTGGCCCTCGACCTGGGCCAGGGCCGCAAGCCGGCGGCCACCCGGGTCGACCTGGCCACCACGCTGGTGGTCCGGAACAGCACCGCAAGGCCGCGCTGAAGGTGTCGAAACTTTCGAAACGGGCATCCGGCACCGCCGCCGTCCACTGTGGATGATCGGCAACGTCAGAGTCCCGAAATAACAACGAAAGTTGTTGCCCACGCTGTGCGACCGGGTCGACACTGCTCGACACCGACACGGTTTCCTCAACGAGGAGGACCATCGCACATGGATCACCTTCCCGATTTCTCGCTGAGCCGCCGAGGCTTGCTCGCGGCCGGCGCGGCGCTGGCGGCCTCGGTGGCCCTGCCGGCCACGGCCCACGCCGACACCACGATCACCACCAACCAGACCGGAACCAACAACGGGTACTACTACTCGTTCTGGACGGCCGGCGGCGGTTCGGTGGCGATGACGCTGTCGTCCGGCGGCAGCTACCGGACGCAGTGGACAAACTGCAACAACTTCGTCGCCGGCAAGGGATGGAGCAACGGCGGCCGCCGCAGCGTCCAGTACTCGGGCAGCTTCTCCCCATCCGGCAACAGCTACCTCTCGCTCTACGGCTGGACGTCCAACCCGCTGGTCGAGTACTACATCGTGGACAACTGGGGCACCTACCGGCCGACCGGCACCTACAAGGGCTCGGTGTCCAGCGACGGCGGGACGTACGACATCTACGAGACCACGCGCTACAACGCCCCGTCGGTCGAGGGAACCAAGACGTTCAACCAGTACTGGAGCGTCCGGCAGGCCAAGCGCACCGGCGGCACCATCACCACCGGCAACCACTTCGACGCGTGGGCTCGCGCCGGCATGAACCTGGGCAGCTTCAAGTACTACATGATCCTCGCCACCGAGGGCTACCAGAGCAGCGGCAGCTCCTCGATCACCGTCAGCTGAGCGGGAAGGGCACCGCGAATGCGCACGACCGCACGGTTGCTCGCGGCCGGCCTGACCGCCGCCGCCATGATGACCCCGAGCGTCGGCGTCGCCGACGCCGCCTCGTGCAACGGCTACGTCGGCATCACCTTCGACGACGGACCGTCCAACGACCACACTCCGGCCCTCCTCAACGCCCTGCGGCAGAACGGCCTGCGGGCAACGGTGTTCAACGAGGGGCAGTACGCCGCCGCCTACCCGGCGCAGGTGCGCGCCGAAGCGGCCGCCGGCATGTGGATCGGCAACCACAGCTACACCCACCCGCACCTGACCCAGGAGAGTCAGGCCCAGATGGACTCGGAGCTCTCCCGTACCCAGCAGGCGATCGCCGCCGCCGGTGGCGGCACGCCGAACCTGTTCCGCCCGCCCTACGGGGAAACCAACTCCACGCTGCGGACCGTCGAGCAGAAGTACGGGCTGACGCAGATCATCTGGGACGTCGACTCGCAGGACTGGAACGGCGCGAGTGTCGACGCCATCGTGGCGGCCAACGCCCGCCTCACCAACGGCCAGATCATCCTGATGCACGAGTGGCCGGCCAACACCCTCGCCGCGATTCCCCGCATCGCGCAGGGACTCGCCGCCCGCGGCCTGTGCGCAGGGCGGATCTCGCCGCAGACCGGCCGCGCCGTCGCCCCGTAACAGCACCGGAAAGGCATCCCTGTGTTCACCACTCGCACTGCCAGAGCCGGGCTGGCCGCCACTGCCGCGCTGACTGTCGGTGGGCTGCTGCTCGCCGGCGTGACCAGCGAGGCCGGCGCGGCCGGCACCGGGCTGAAGACCCTGGCCGAGGCCAAGAACATCTACTTCGGCACCGCGCTCACCCAGTCCAACCTCAGCAACTCCACCCTCACGGCCGTCGCCGGGGCCCAGTTCGACATGGTCACACCGGGCAACGAGATGAAGTGGGACACCACCGAACCGTCCAACGGCACCTACAACTTCGGGCCCGGCGACCAGATCGTCTCCTTCGCGCAGTCGCACAGCATGCGGATCCGCGGCCACAACCTGGTGTGGCACAGCCAGTTGCCGTCCTGGGTGAGCAGCCTGCCGAGCAACCAGGTGCAGGCGGCGATGGAGGCCCACATCACGACGGAGGCCACCCACTACAAGGGCAAGCTGTACGCCTGGGACGTGGTCAACGAGCCGTTCGACGACAGCGGCAACCTGCGCACCGACGCGTTCTACAACGCCATGGGCAGCGGCTACATCGCCGACGCCCTGCGCACCGCGCACGCCGCCGACCCGAACGCCAAGCTGTACCTCAACGACTACAACATCGAGGGGCAGAACGCCAAGAGCGACGCCATGTACCAGCTGGTGTCGCAGCTGAAGGCGCAGGGCGTGCCGATCGACGGAATCGGGCTGGAGAGCCACTTCATCGTCGGCCAGGTGCCGTCGTCCATGCGTGCCAACATGCAGCGCTTCGCCGCGCTGGGACTGGACGTCGCCATCACCGAGTTGGACGACCGGATGCAGACGCCGGCCAGCAACGCCAACCTGGCCCAGCAGGCCACCGACTACGCGGCGGTGGTGGCCAACTGCCTCGCGGTTCCCCGTTGTGTCGGCGTGTCCCAGTGGGGCGTCGGCGACGCGGACTCCTGGATCCCCGGCGCGTTCCCGGGCCAGGGCGCCGCGACCATGTACGACAACAACTACCAGCCCAAGCCGGCGTACAACTCGACGGCGACGGCCCTCGGCGGTTCGACGACGACCACTCCGCCGCCTCCGCCGAGTTCCACCTGCAAGGTCACGGACACCGTGAACGCCTGGAACACCGGCCTCACCGAGAGCATCACGATCACCAACACCGGATCCTCGGCGATCAGCGGCTGGTCGCTGGCCTTCACGCTGGCCGGTGGCCAGGCGATCACGTCGGCGTGGAACGCCACCATCGCGCCGTCCACCGGCGCGGTGACCGCGAAGAACGTGAACTACAACGGATCCGTCGCCCCCGGCGCGTCCGTGTCGTTCGGCTTCCAGGCCAGTCACACCGGCGACACCTCCACCCCTGGTGACTTCACCCTGAACGGAACTCGCTGCGCCTGACCGAACTCCGGTCCCGACCGCGGCGGCGGTCGGGACCGGAGTTCGTCAGAACTGCGCGAAGTGGGCCTTGATGCCCGCTCCGAACGCCGTCGGCGTGCCGTCGTAGGAGGTGATCAGTGCCGGCCCGGACGAGCAGTCCCAGGTGTTCCAGGTCCACGCCAGGTAGGAGGCGGCGTGCTGGTCCAGCCAGGTCATCAGGCCGTCCACATAGGAATGGCCGCAGTCGTTCTCGCCGATCTCGCCGGCCACCAGCGGCACCTTGGCCGCCACCGGCGCGATCTGGCTGTCCCAGCAGGACGACGACGAGCACGAGTTGAAGTTGTACGAGTGCCAGGACGCGGCGAGGTTGTGCAGCGGGTCCGTGGGCTCGTAGGTCAGCCACTGCGACAGGTCATTGGTGTATGCCAGACCGCCGAGCATGATCACGTTGTTCGCACCGGTGGCCCGCACGGCGTTGACCAGCGACTGCGTCCCGGCGACCTGGTAAGTGATGCCCGAGCAGGTGCCGCCGTCGCGCAGGCAGGTCCAGCCGTTGGTGGTGGCGCGGTCCGGGTACGGCTCGTTGAACAGGTCGAACACCGTCGAGTCGTCGCCCTTGAACGCCGTCGCGACCTGGCTCCAGAACGTCGGCGCGTACTGCGCGTCCGGCATCGGCTTCTGGCAGGTGGCGTTGACGTCCGAGCAGCCCGCGGAGTTGCCGGTGTACTGGCCGTGCGTCCAGTGCAGGTCGAGGATCGCCACCAGCCCGTTCTGGTGCAACAGGTTCACGTAGTCCTTGATCGCGTTCTGGTAGGCCGTGCCGGCGTAGGCGGGTTTCACGTCGGGCAACGCGAGCCAGCAGTCCTCGTTGAGCGGCACCCGGACCGCGTTGACGTGCCAGCTCTTGATGGCCGCTACGGACGCCGCGTCCACCGGTCCGTCGAAGATGCCGTTGCCCTGCACGCACGCGAACTCCGCGCCGGACCGGTTGACCCCGTGCAGCGTCACGGTCTTCCCGGCGGCGTCCACGAAGTGGTTGCCGGAGACCTGAAGCGCCGGGGCGGGGCCGTCGGGCGGCGGCGGTGGCGGGGGAGGGGTGGTCCCGTTGCAGGGGCTGCCGTTCACCGCGAAGTCGGTCGGCTTGTCGTTGGTACCGCTGTAGGTGAAGTTCGCGCCGGTGGTGACCGAGCCGCTCGGCGGCACCGTCGCGTTCCACGGAAGGTTGGCCACGGTGACCGTCTTGCCGGACTGCGACCACGTGCCGTTCCAGCCCTGCTGGAGGGCCTGGTTACCGGCGTAGGAGTAGGTCAGCTGCCAGCCGCTGAGCGGCGAGCCGCCGAGGTTGCCGATGGTGACCGAGGCCGTGAAGCCGGATCCCCAGTCGTTGACGGTGTAATCGACCTTGCAGGCGAGCGCGCCGTCGGCGACGGCCGGCGCAGTCGGCACGGCCACGCCGACCAGCGCCAAGGCCGCGGCGAGCAGGGGTGCTGCGGTGGTGCCCAATCGCATTGTCGCTCCTCGAAGGCAGGGGAACACCAACTGGGAGCGCTTCCAGAGTGGCGAGAGCGTAACTCGGGTAGAACTCGCTGTAAACGGAACTGCGCCGAGCGGTGTAATACACACCCCGCGAATGACGGCCGACCGGGGCATGTGTGGTGAATGTGAGCCTGGAACCTTCCGATCAGGTTGCTGGCTCGTTACAGTCGGCTGCGACTGGAAGCGCTTCCAGAGCGATCGGTCAGCACTCCCTCAATGCCGCGAGGAGTACTCCGCACATGCCTGCATCCGCATCATCACGCTCCCGGCGGACCCGGCTGATTTCCGGGTTGTCCGCGCTCGCCGCACTCGGGCTCACCGCGGGTTTCCTGGTCGCCACGGGCAACGAGGCCTCGGCCGCGACCGCCTGCAAGGTCGACTACTCGGTCAACCAGTGGAGCACCGGCTTCACCGGCACGGTCACCGTCACCAACCTCGGCGACGCGATCGCCAACGGCTGGACGGTCGGCTGGGACTTCACCGGCAACCAGCAGGTGCAACAGGGCTGGAGCGCCACGGTCACCCAGTCCGGCCAGCACGTCACCGCCACCGGTCCGGACTGGGCGAAGTCCCTGGCCACCGGCGCGACCGCGACGTTCGGCTTCAACGCCTCCTACTCCGGCACGAACGCAGCCCCTGCCGCGTTCACGCTGAACGGCACCACCTGCACCGGATCCGCGCCGCCCACCACGACCACCACGACCACCACGACGACAACCACAACCACGACCGGCAACCCGCCGCCGCCCGGCAGCCATGTGGACAACCCGTACGCCGGCGCCAAGGGCTACGTGAACCCGGACTGGTCGAGCGAGGTCACCACGGCCGCCGCCACCACGGGCGGCGCGCTCGGCAGCCAGATGTCCAAGGTGGCCAACACATCCACCGGCGTCTGGCTGGACCGGATCGCGGCCATCGCTGGCACCGACACCCAGCGCGGCCTGCGGGCCCACCTGGACGCGGCGCTGGCCCAGGCCACCGGCGGCACTCCGGTCGTGGCGCAGTTCGTGATCTACGACCTGCCCAACCGGGACTGCGCGGCGCTGGCGTCCAACGGGGAGCTCCAGGTCAGCCAGGACGGCCTGAGCAAGTACAAGTCCCAGTACATCGACCCGATCGCGGCGATCATGGCCGACCCGAAGTACGCGAGCCTGCGCATCGTGGCGATCATCGAACCGGACTCGCTGCCCAACCTGATCACCAACACGTCCATGGCCAAGTGCGCGGAGGCCCAGTCGAGCGGCGCCTACGTGCAGGGCGTGCAGTACGCGCTGAACAAGCTGCACGCGATCAGCAACGTCTACAACTACCTGGACATCGCCCACTCGGCGTGGCTGGGCTGGGACAGCAACCTCCAGCCGGCGGTCAACCTGATCACGTCGACCATCAAGGGCACCACGGCCGGCGTGAACAGCGTGGACGGCTTCATCAGCGACACCGCGAACTACACGCCGGTGGCCGAGCCGTACCTGACCGACCCGAACCTGACCATCGGCGGCCAGCCGCTGCGCTCGGCGACGATCTACCAGTGGAACCCGTACTTCGACGAATCGCACTACGACACCGCGATGTACAACGCGTTCGTGGCGGCCGGCCTGCCGAGCAGCATCGGCATGCTGATCGACACCTCCCGCGACGGCTGGGGCGGCTCGGCCCGCCCGACCGGCGCCAGCGGGTCCACAGTGGACGCCTACGCCGACTCCGGCCGGATCGACCGCAGGCTGGCCCGCGGCAACTGGTGCAACCAGAGCGGCGCCGGCCTCGGCCAGCGGCCGACGGTCAGCCCTTCGCCGCATTTCGACGCCTACGTGTGGATCAAGCCGCCGGGTGAGTCCGACGGGTCCAGCACCTCGATCCCGAACAACGAGGGCAAGGGCTTCGACCAGATGTGCGACCCGACCTATCACGGCAGCCAGCAGGCCAACGGCGGCAACCTGACCGGGGCGCTGCCCAACGCGCCGCTGTCCGGCCACTGGTTCCAGGACCAGTTCGCCCAGCTCGTGGCCAACGCCTATCCGCCGGTGCAGTAAGCCTCTCCCGTCCCGGGCGGTGCCTCCTCCTACCCGCCCGGGACGGGAGTCCCATTCCGGAAAGGAATCCCTGCGCATGCGTCGACGACTGCGGCTCGCCCTGGGCGCCGCGGCGGCGCTGATCGCCGCCACCCTCACCCCCGTTTCCCCCGCATCCGCGGCGGCCGTGTCCTGCACGGTCGTCTACACCACCAACGACTGGTCGAACGGCTTCACCGCCAACGTCGCCCTGACCAACAACGGCCCGGCGCTGACCAGCTGGTCGATGACCTGGACTTTCCTGGACGGCCAACAGGTGCAGCAGGGCTGGAGCGCCACCATCACCCAGACCGGCGCCAAGGTCACCGCCAACAGCTTGAGCTACAACGGAAACCTGCCGACGGGGGCGTCCACGTCCTTCGGCTTCAACGCCAGCAAGGGCTCGGCCAACCGACCGCCGACCGACTTCGCGGTCAACGGCACCGCCTGCACGGGCCCGAACCAGGCGCCGACGGTGTCGCTGACCTCGCCGAAGGCGACTGACTCGTACAACGCACCGGCGACGATTCCGTTGGCGGCCACAGCAGCGGACAGCGACGGCACCATCAGCAAGGTCGAGTTCTACGCCGGTGACACGCTGCTGGCCACCGACACCACCGCCCCGTACGGCGGCAACTGGACGAACGTGCCGGCCGGCACCTACTCGATCACCGCCAAGGCGTATGACGACAAGGGCGCGTCCACGTCGTCCTCGCCGGTGTCGGTGAAGGTGCTGTCCGGGCCGACGATCGTGGCCTCGCCGGCGACGATCAACGTCAAGCAGGGCGGCACGGCCACCTTCGGCGTGAGCCTGGCCAGCGCCCCGACGAGCAATGTCACGGTGGCGGTGGCGCGCACCTCGGGTAGCGCCGACCTGACCGCGACCCCGGCCAGCCTGACGTTCACGCCCTCGAACTGGCAGACCGCGCAGAACGTCACGGTGACCTCCGCGGACAACGGGGGCGACCTGGGCTCGGCGGTGTTCACCGCGTCGGCGACCGGCTACGCCGCCGGCACGGTCACCGCGACCGAGGTGTCCAACTCCACTTCGGACTACGAGGTGGAGTTCCTCAAGGAGTACAACAAGATCAAGGATCCGAACAGCGGCTACTTCCGCAAGTTCGGCAACCTCCTGGTGCCCTACCACTCGGTGGAGACGCTGATGGTGGAGGCCCCGGACTACGGGCATGAGACCACCTCCGAGGCGTTCAGCTACTACCTGTGGCTGGAGGCCGCCTACGGTCGGATCACCCAGGACTGGGCCCCATTCAACGCGGCCTGGACCTCGTTGGAGACCTTCGCCATCCCGTCGGACGCCGACCAGCCGACCAACTCCGGTTACAACGCCAGCAAGCCGGCGACCTACGCGGCCGAGTACCCGAGTCCGTCGAAGTACCCGTCGCAGCTGCAGACGGGCGTGTCCGTGGGCAGTGATCCGATCGCCGGCGAGCTCAAGAACACCTACGGCACCAGCGATGTGTACGGCATGCACTGGCTGCTCGACGTGGACAACATCTACGGCTTCGGCCACTGCGAGGACGGCACGAACACCGCCCCGGCCTTCATCAACACCTTCCAGCGCGGCTCCCAGGAGTCGGTGTGGGAGACCGTGACCCAGCCGTCCTGCGACGAGATGAAGTACGGCGGCAAGAACGGCTACCTGGACCTGTTCACCGGGGATTCCAGCTACGCCAAGCAGTGGAAGTACACCGACGCCCCGGACGCCGACGCCCGCGCCGTGCAGGTCGCGTTCCAGGCCGAGCAGTGGGCCAAGGCCCAGGGCAAGTCCTCGGCCGTCGCCGACGTCGTCAAGAAGGCGTCCAAGATGGGCGACTACCTGCGCTATTCCCTGTTCGACAAGTACTTCAAGAAGATCGGCGACTGTGTCGGCGCGAGCACCTGCGCCGCCGGCACGGGCAAGGACAGCGAGCACTACCTGATCTCCTGGTACTACGCGTGGGGCGGCTCGCTGGACCCGAACAGCGCGTGGGCGTGGCGGATCGGCGACGGGGCCGCGCACCAGGGCTACCAGAACCCCCTGGCCGCGTACGCGCTGTCGACCGACCCGGGGTTGAAGCCGATCTCGGCGACCGGCTCCAGTGACTGGGCGACCAGCCTCGGCCGGCAGTTGGAGTTCCTGCAGTGGCTCCAGTCCAGCGAGGGTGGCATCGCCGGTGGGGCGACCAACAGCTGGGACGGCCAGTACGGCACGCCGCCGGCCGGCGACCCGACCTTCTACGGCATGTACTACGACTGGCAGCCGGTCTGGCACGATCCGCCGAGCAACCAGTGGTTCGGCTTCCAGACGTGGGGCATGGAGCGGGTCGCGGAGTACTACAACACGACCAAGGACGCCCGCGCCAAGAAGATCCTGGACAAGTGGGTGCCGTGGGCCATCGCCAACACCACCGTCGGCACGAACGGGTCGTTCCAGATCCCGTCCGACCTGACCTGGACCGGTGCGCCGGACACCTGGAACGCGGGCAACCCGGGCGGCAACACCGGTCTGCACGTGGCCGTGAAGAACTACAGCCAGGACGTCGGCGTCGCCGCCTCGTTGGCCAAGACCCTGATGTACTACGCCGCCGGCTCCGGCGACACCAAGTCGAAGACCCTCGCGGAGGGCCTGCTCACGGCGCTGACCGGGCATGAGGACGCCAAGGGCATCGCGGTGCCGGAGACGCGGGCCGACTACAACCGGTTCGACGACGCCTACAACGCCAGCACCGACCAGGGCCTGTACGTGCCGCCGGGCTGGACCGGGACGATGCCGAACGGCGACAAGATCAACTCCAGTTCCACGTTCGAGTCGATCCGGTCCTTCTACCAGAACGACCCCGACTGGTCCAAGGTGCAGTCCTACTTGGACGGTGGTTCCGCACCCACCTTCACCTACCACCGGTTCTGGGCGCAGTCGGAGATCGCGACGGCGTTCGCCGCCCACGTCGACCTGTTCGGATGAGGTGCACATGAAGCGATGGCTCACGGCCGTCGCCGCAGTGGTCGGGCTCGCCGTCGTCACGGTGAGCCCGGTCCACGCGGCCGGCAACACTACTTCGGCGGGCACCGGAACCGGCTACTACCACACCGTCGGGTCGCAGATCGTCGACTCGACCGGCGCGCCGGTGCGGATGACCGGCCTGAACTGGTTCGGCGCGGAAACGGCCAACTACACCTTCCACGGCCTGTGGTCCCGCAACTACAAGGACATGGTCGACCAGATGGCGTCGCTGGGCTACAACACCGTCCGCGTGCCGTACTCCAACCAGCTGTTCGACCCCGGCTCCACGCCCAACAGCATCGACGCCAACTCCAACCCGGAGCTGATCGGCCTGTCCGGCATCCAGATCCTGGACAAGGTGATCGACTACATCGGCAGCAAGGGCATGCGGGTGGTGCTCGACCAGCACCGGCCGGACAGCGGCGCGCAGTCGCCGCTGTGGTACACCGCCCAGTACCCGGAGAGCCGGTGGCTGTCCGACTGGACCATGCTGGCCCAGCGGTACAAGGGAAATCCGACCGTGGTCGGGATGGACCTGCACAACGAGCCGCACACGATTCAGGGCGGTGGCGGCGCCTGCTGGGGGTGCGGCGACACCGCCACGGACTGGCGGCTCGCTGCGGAACGGGCCGGCAACGCCATCCTCGCGGTCAACCCGGACGTGCTGATCATCGTGGAGGGCATCGACTGCGTGTCCGGCACCGGGGACCCGCAATGCGGCTGGTGGGGCGGCAACCTGTCGGCCGCCGCCCAGTACCCGGTCCGACTGTCCAAATCGGACAAGCTGGTGTACTCCGCGCACGAGTACGCCACCTCGGTGTTCCACCAGACCTGGTTCGACGATCCGACCTTCCCGGCCAACATGCCGGCGCTGTGGGACCACTTCTTCGGCTACCTGGTCAAGCAGCACATCGCCCCAGTGCTGGTCGGTGAGTTCGGCAGCACCCTGGTCGACCCGAAGGACAAGGTGTGGCTCCAGAACCTCTTGGCG
The DNA here is from genome assembly GCF_018263855.1 of Kutzneria sp. CA-103260. Lineage (GTDB taxonomy): Bacteria > Actinomycetota > Actinomycetes > Mycobacteriales > Pseudonocardiaceae > Kutzneria. The sequence goes on from NZ_CP073318.1 coordinate 2,768,764, forward strand.
TACATGGGAACCGGGCCGACCGGCATGAGCTTCACCTACTGGTCGTGGAACCCGGACTCCGGTGACACCGGCGGCATCCTGAAGGACGACTGGCAGACGGTCGACCAGAACAAGCAATCGATCCTCCAGCCGTACCTGATCCCGCCGGTCGGCGGCGGCGGGGGTGGCGGTGGCGGCCCCACCCCGCCGCCTGCCTCCTGCGCGGTGACCTATCACGTCGACAGCAGCTGGAGCGGCGGCTTCAACGCCACCGTCACGCTCAAGGACACCGGCACTTCGCCACTGACCAACTGGGCCCTGACCTGGACCGCGCCGAGCGGCACGCAGCTGGTCAACGGCTGGAACGCGACCGTGACGCAGAGCGGGTCGACCGTCACGGCCAAGGCCCCGTCCTGGGCGCCGAACCTCGCGGCCGGGGCCAGCGTGTCCATCGGCTTCCAGGCCAACGGATCCTCGGCCACCACGCCCAGCGCTTACTCCGTCAACGGAACCAGTTGTGGGGTGGGATCGTGAAGGTGATGAAGGCGCTCGCCGTGATCGCGGCGAGCCTGAGCCTGGTGCTGCTGGCGGCTGGCCCCGCCTCGGCGCACGGCGCGATCATGAAACCCGGTAGCCGCACGTTCCTGTGCTGGGAGGACGGCCTCAGCTCGACCGGCCAGATCGTGCCGCAGAACCCCGCCTGCTCGGCAGCGGTCAACGTCAGTGGGACGAACTCGCTGTACAACTGGTTCGCCGTGCTGCGTTCCGACGGAGCCGGCCGCACCCGCGGCTTCATCCCCGACGGGCAGCTGTGCAGCGGCGGCAATCCCAACTACGCGGGCTTCGACCAGGTCGGCGACTGGCCGCTCACACACCTGACCGCCGGCGCCCAGTTCGACTTCGCCTACAACGCCTGGGCCGCCCATCCGGGCTGGTTCTACCTCTACGTCACCAAGGACGGGTGGGATCCCAGCAAGCCGCTGACCTGGGACGAGCTGGAGGACCAGCCGTTCCTGACCATCGACCACCCGCCGGTGACCGGCCAGGTCGGCACCGTCAACGGCCAGTACGACTGGTCCGGCGCCCTGCCGGCCGACAAGACCGGACGGCACATGATCTACTCCGTCTGGAAGCGGTCCGACAGCAACGAGACGTTCTACGGCTGCTCCGACGTGGTGTTCGACGGCGGCCACGGCGAGGTCACCGGCATCAAGGACGCGCCCCCGCCCCCGCCGCCCGGCAGCGGAGACCACGGCTGCATGGCCGAGTTCGACGTGACCAACTCGTGGAGCGGCGGCTACCAGGCCACCGTGCAGGTGATGAACCACGGGACCGCGCCCATCAACGGCTGGACGGTCAGTTGGACCCAGCCTGCCGGGCAGACCGTGGCCAGCGTGTGGAACGGCACGATGACCCAGGACGGGTCGCTGACAGTGGTGCGCAACGCCGACTGGAACCGCACTGTGCAGCCGGACGGGTCGGTCACGTTCGGTCTCACCATGAACGCGACCGGCTCCAATCCCGCGCAGCCCACGGTGAACTGCTCGTCGCCGTGATGCTGTGGCGTCCCCGGCCGATGCGCGATCGGCCGGGGACGCCGGGCTCTACTGCGTCAGTTCCAGGTAGTCCAGGTTGGCCGTGCCGCCGGCGTCGGTGGAGGTGAGGCGGATCGTGTTCGCTCCGCTGGTCACCGGCACCGTCATGGTGGCATCGGCCCAGGTGTCCCAGTTGGTGGTGGGTGCGAAGGACACGGAGCCGGCCGCCGTCCCGTTGACGGTCAGCGCGGCGGGGCGGTTGGTGGTGGTTCCGTTGGCGTAGTGGAATTTCAGGGTGGCGTTGCCGGCCGCGTCGGCGTGCACCCCGGTCCACTCGGCGTAGGAGCCGGTGGCGTTGGTGGTGTTGCAGAAGCCGGTGCCGGAGTAGCCGGCGTGGTTGGAGTCGACGGTCCCCTGGCAGGTGCCGGCCTCGGCCTCGTAGCGGTTGCCGGCCGGTGGGGTGGTCGAGGCGCCGGCGTAGTCGGAGCCGATCCACGAGTCGTCGATGCGCAACAGCTTGTAGTGCGTGGAGTCGCTGGACGCGGCCCAGGTGCTGTCGACTTCCAGCTTCACGTAACGGGAATTGCCGGCCGGCAGGTCGATGAACTGCACACCCCGGTGGCTGGGCAGGGTTCCGCTGGTGACGGGATTGCCCCAGTCGGTGCCGTTGGCGGAGACGTAGACCTTGTAGGCCTTGATGCGGGCCGACTGCTCGGTGCTCGACCGGGCGTAGCTGACTGAATCCTCGCGCTGGTTGATCCCGATGTACTGGACCCGCTTGGCCGAGCCGAGGTTATAGGTCAGCGACACCGGCAGCGTCTTCTTGTTGTCCCAGTACGTCAGGTAGTCACCGTCGGCCGCGGCCGAGGCGGCGTGCCCGCTGGCCGACGCGGTGGCGCTCATGGTGTACGTGGACGCGGGGTAGACGCCGGTGCGGCCGTTGGTGTCCACTTGGAACACCGTGTCGTACGGGTCCCAGCCGGAAAGCCCGGTGAGCGTCAGGTATCCGTTGCCCTGCGTGAAGCTCACGGCCGCGCCGGTGCGGAAGTTGGTCACCTTGGTGACGCGATAGCCGTTGTCCCGCAGCTTCACCGTCGATCCCGACGGCTTCGTGAGCACGTGGATGAACTGGAGATCCGGGTTGGTCTTGCTGATCGTGGTGACGCCCTGCGAGCCGTCGTTCCAGAAGCCGGGTTGCAGGCCGCCGTACATGTAGCCGCCGCCCTCGGTGCCGTTGATCGAACCCCAGATCTGGTCCAGGTAGCTGTTGAGGAAGTTGTTGTAGTCCAGCTGATGGCCGGGGAACTTGCCGTTGACCATCGCCGTCTCGTCCATCAGCGACTTGATCGACGAGCCGGAGTTGGCGATGTAGCGGCCGACGTTGAGTCTGGTGTCCACTGTGGAGTCAGTGCCGGTGTACCACCAGGAACCGCTGTCGGGCAGCTTGTAGTCGGCCTCGATCAGCCGCGGCGCCGCCGTCCAGACCGCCTGGGGGTAGTCGTAGGACGGGGTCATGCCGGTCTTCTGCTCGTTGCTGACCATGTCCATGATCGGCGTGTCTTCGTTGTTGTTGCTGAGCGTGTAGTTGGGCCGCTTCGCGCGGATCTGCTCGTACAGGTTGTGGTCGAGCCAGTACTGGCTGTCGTTGTCGATCCAGAAGCCGCCCAGGTCCGGGTAGCGGTCCATGACCTCCATGAAGTTGTCGTAGCTGAACTCGCCGAACCCGTTGGTGGTCGTCAGGTCCACGTTGTGCCCGGCGTAGCTGGAGAACGCCTTGGAGTCCAGCCAGTCCTTGCCCGCGGGCAGGCCGTCGTTGTGCCACTGCGGGTCGTTGGTCATGTACAGGATCGTCTTCATGCCGGCCTTCTTGGTGGCCGCGATCAGCTCGCCCAGGAAGTCCCGCTTGCTGTGGCAGCTGCCCGGGATGGCCGACGGCCACGGCCGGGTGTAGCCGAGCTTGCTGTGGAACGTGGCCAGCACGATGTACTGCGCGTGGAGCTTCTTGGCCTCGTTGACCCAGTAGTCGGCACTCCAGCCGCCGCTGGTGACGTCGTTCTCCCAGGAGGTGCAGTCGGTGTGGACCGGGGACGTGCGCTCGCCCCAGTGCAGGAACAGGCCGGCCTGCGAGGCCCGCAGGAAGTCCTGGCGCGGGTTCTGCAGCTCGGCGTGCGCCACCGTCGGCACGGCCACCAGGCCGGCCGCGACGAGCATCGCGGCCCCGTAGGCGACCAGTCGCCTGACCCAGCTTCTTCGCATGGCTTCCTCTCGTCGCAGGGTGAAGGAAGGGCTGCCGCTGCGAGAGGAAGCGGGGTCGTCGAACACGCCATCGGTCGCGCCGATGGCGTCGCCGGGCGGGGGACCGCCATGGTGACCTCCCGCGATCACGCGTGAGCCAGCCCTGCGCCGACGCCTGCGGCGCCGGCGACCACCACGGCGGAAGTGGTCGAGACATCGGAGGTGTGAACACGGCTGGTCAGCATGGCGAATCGCCACCCTGCCGCCCATCCCGGCGAGGTGGCTTGCTGCCTCGGTGTTCCTGACCTCCGGCGTTGGGTACTCAAACGCGGCGAGCGTATGAGTGATCGGACCTTCATGTCAATCGGGTCGGTCAGGCGGGCATCCCGAGATCGGACGGGTGTGGCGTCAAATCGTCCATATGGGACGGTCGCGCCGGCTTTCTTCTGCGCGATTGTCGAGGGTGTGGTAATGCGCGTTGTGAAGTTTACAAGTGAATGAATACTTGTTGCGTTCTGGCGATGTGGTGTTTAGGCACGGAAAAGGCGGGATTTCGGGTGGCCTGTTGATGGGAATTTGACGGCGTCGGCGATGTGCGGCTGTTGACGACGCGTCGAGTTTCGGCAAGGGTGGGCGTCACCGCTCGATCAGCTCGACTCGAACTGTGGAGGCGCAGTGACTCTAGAACCGACCGTCGACCGTGAGCGCTCAGTGGAAGATGGTGGGTTCCAGATTAGACTGCCAACGGTGGGGGAACGCCACGACCAGGACACGGAATACTGCCACGTGCTGGTGGACGGCAGTTGGCGCCGGCTGAGGTTTCACGACTACGCGGAGATCTTCGCGCTTCCGGGATTGTACGAGCAGTTGTTTCACGGACTGCTGGAATGCCGGTCGCCCACGGTGGTTTCGGCCCTGTTAGGTCAGGCCCGGGAGGGCGACGAGACCGAGTTGCGGGTGCTGGACCTGGGGGCGGGCAACGGTTTGGTCGCCGAGCAGCTGGTCGGGCTGGAGCCGCGGACCATCGTGGGAATCGACATCCTGCCGGAGGCCGCCGCGGCGGCGAAGCGCGACCGGCCGGAAGTGTACGACGACTACCGGGTCATCGACATGATGGACATCGACGGTGGTGACCGCCAAGCCTTGGCGGACATGGAGTTCAACGCCCTCACCTGCGTGGCCGCCCTGGGGTTCGACGACATTCCGCCGGCGGCGTTCCGCAACGCCTTCAACCTGGTCGACGACGGCGGCCTGGTGGTCTTCACACTGCGGGACAAGTTCGTGTCGGACACGGATCCGTCCGGATTCCGCGTGCTGATCGACCACGCCTGCCAGTCGGGGGCGCTGGAAATCGTGGCCTCCGAGCGCTACCGCCATCGCCTGGCCATTGACGGCTCCGCACTCTGGTACGTCGCGACGGTGGGCCGAAAGATTCGGGACCTCAGCGAGTGATTCGCTGACGGCGGCCCGGGGCGGGCAGGGCGGCGCGGTCGAGCTTGCCGTTGGGTGTGGTCGGGACCCTGGGGATGACGACGTGTCGTGCGGGCACCATGTAGTCGGGCAACCGCTGAGCCAGATGGTCCCGCAGCGTGGCCTCGTCCACCGCCGCGCCGTCGACCGGGACGACGTAGCCCACGAGGCGATCGCTGTCCCGTACCACCACAATGGCTTGGGCCACCAGGGGATGCGTGGCCAGCACGGCCTCGATCTCGCCGAGTTCGACCCGCTGGCCACGGATTTTCACCTGGCCGTCGGACCGGCCGAGATAGTGCAGGTTGCCGGTGGCGTCCCAGCGGGCGATGTCGCCGGTGCGGTACAGGCGTTCGGTCGTGCCGGCCACGTCGACGTCGACGAACCGCTCGGCGGTGAGGTCGGGTCGGCCGCTGTAGCCGCGGGCCAGGCACTCGCCGCCGAGGTGCATCTCCCCGCGACCGCCGAGCGGGGCCAGCCGCCGCTGTTCGTCCAGCAGATAGATGGAGACGTTGGTGATCGGCCGGCCGATCGGCACCCCGCTGTCCGGCTCCGGCGGCCGGCACGGCCAGGCGGTCACGTCGATCGCCGCCTCGGTTGGGCCGTAGAGGTTGTGGACTTCGACCGGGAGGAGGCTGGTGAGCCGGTTGACGATCCCGGGCGGCAGCACCTCGCCGCTGCAGATCACCCGGCGCAGCGACCGGCAGTCGGCGAGCCCGGGCTCGCCGACGAACAGCGCCAGCATCGAGGGCACGAAGTGCAGAGTGGTGACCCCTTCCCGGTGGATCACCGTCACCAGCGCTGCCGGGTCGCGGTGCGCGTCCGGCTCCGCGACCACCAGCCGGGCCCCGACCATCAGTGGCCACAACAGTTCCCAGACGGACACGTCGAAGGTGTACGGCGTCTTGTGCAGGACCACGTCGTCCTCGGTCAGTCGGTAGGCGTCCTGCATCCACAGCAGCCGGTTGAGCAGGCTGCGGTGCATCATCTCCACACCCTTGGGCGTGCCCGTCGAACCCGAGGTGAACAGCACGTATACCCGGTCAGAGCCTTTCGCGCGGACGGGTTCGCCCGGGATGCCCGGACCGTCCACAGTGAACTGACGGATCGGCAGGCCCGCGGTCGCCGCCTGATGCCGATCACTGACCAGCAGCAGTTCCGCGCCGGCTGAGTCGATCATGGTGGCCAGTCGGGACAGGGGATGGGTCGGGTCCAGCGGCAGGTAGGCGCCGCCCGCGAACAGTATGCCCAGCACCGCGACCACCATGTCCGGGCCTCGCTCGGCACACAGCGCCACCACCGAATCCGCCCCGACGCCCTCGGTCTGGAGTCGGCCCGCGACCCCATCGGCTCGGTCGATCAGCTGTCGGTAGGTCAGCTGCTGGTCGCCCTGCCGTACCGCGATCCGTTCGGGCGTCCGTACGGCCTGGTCCCGGATCAGATCCGGCACTGTGACGTCGCGCAGCGGCGTGCGGATCGGGTTGAACGACAGCAGTCGCGCTCGCTCAATCGGACCCACCGGATCGGCCAGCCGCACCGGCTTGACCGGGTCTGCCTGGAGTAACGGCAGTAGTGTTACTAGGCGCTCTTTCGTGACCGACCCGCTGCCGTCCTGGATCCCGCCTTCACTCACCACGATGTCGGGCTCGCCGGTTGTCTCGGCCGTGCCCAACTGCGCCAGGACGTCCTTGAACGTCGTCTCCTCGCCGATCCGGACCGCGAACGTCCGGTCACCGTGCCTGACCAGCACCGTTTCTCGCTCGGTGAGCCGCTGAACCAGCACCGCGCCGGCGGCGGCCAACTCCAGGTCGCTCATCCGATCACCGCCTTGCGGATGGCGATCGCCGCTGCGGCGACCATGTCGTCGTCCAACGTGGTGCCGGGAACGACGGTGCGGCGGAAGTCGGTGGCGGGAGTGGCGGAGGCGGACAGGAGGAAGCCGAGCCAGCCGTCGAAGCGGGCGAGAAGTTCCTCCTGGAGGAGTTCGACCTCGTCAAGATCCATGGCGTCGGCCTCGGCCCACGAGATGAGGGCGTCGGAGAGGCGTCGGTTGAGCTCGGCGTGGAGCTCATGTCCGGTGAGGGTGGGCGCGATGGTGGACGTGGAGTGGTCGGCGCGGAGCTTGGCCATGAAGCCGGCGAAGTCGTGCAGGGCCTGGTCGACGGTGGGGGTGGTGGGCTTGACCGCCACGACCGGGGTGTCCAGGCGGGCGGCGATGGCCGAGGCCAGGGCGGAGGCGCTGCAGTAGCCGGCGACGCAGTCGATCTCGGCGTCGGCGAAGCGGGTGGCGTACTGGTCGGCCAGGTCCTCGTGATCACGGTAGGAGTAGGTGCCGGCGAGATCGAGGACCGGGTCGACGCGGCTGACGGCTAGGCCGTCGTCGAGCCGGGTGAGCTCGGCGGCCAGCGACTTGAGCCCGGACAGGGCCCGGAAGTCCACGACGACAACGGCCAGCTCGGCCATCTCACTCACGCTCCTGCGCGGCGGCGACGGCCGCCGCGATGGTTGAGGGGGTCGGTGCGCCGGACAGGGCATCCACGTCCAGGTCGACGCCGAGCTGCCGGCGCACCCGCGCGATCATGCGCAGGAACAGCAGGGATTCCCCGCCGAGGGCGAAGAAGTCGGAGTCGGCTCGCAGGTCCGGGACGCCGAGCAGGTCGGTCCACACGGCGATGATCCGGCCCAGCATGGTGTCCTCCTGGGGCGCACCGGCAGGGGCGGGGGTGACGCGGTTCGGTGTGGGTGTGGCGAGCCAGTACTCGTTGCGGGCGAACGGATAGGTGGGCAGATGCACGCGACGGCCGGTGTGCGAGCGGACGACGGACCAGTCAAGGGTCGCACCGACGGCCCAGAGACGACCGGCCGCGGTGACGACGGGTTCGTCTACTGTGGACTGAAGGGTGATCGTGGCGGCGGCATGGGCCTCGGGGAGGTGGCGGATGGCCGAGGTGAGGGCCTTGCCCGGGCCGACCTCCACGAAGACCGGGCCGGAGTTGGCCAGGGCGGTGAGGGCGGCGTCGTGGAAGCGGACCGGGGAGCGGAGCTGGGTGGCCCAGTAGTCGGATGGGCGGGTGCCGCCGCGGGGGAGGAGTTGGCCGTCGAGGCTGCTGATGATGGCCTGGGTGCGAGGGCGGTGTTGCCAAGGTAGCGCGGAGAGCTGGAGGGCGGCGTCGGCCATCAGCCGGGAGTGGAAGGCGCGGTGGGCGGGAAGCTGCCGGTGACGGATGCCTCGGTCGGTGAGGCGTTCGAGCAAGGCCGAGATGGCCGGTTCGGAGCCGGCCAGCACGAGGTTGTCCGGACCGTTGATCGCGGCGATGTCGATGCCGGGGGCGAGCTCAGCCGCGGCCGCCGGGGTGATGAGGGCCGCGACCATGCGGCCGGGTGCGGTGGCCTGCATGAGGGATCCCCGCCGGGCCACGAGCGAGAGGGTCTGGGCGAGGCTGAGTTCGCCGGCCAGACAGGCGGCCGCCAGCTCGCCGACGGAATGCCCCAGCAGGGCCTTGGGACGTATCCCCCAGGACAACAGCAATCGGCCCAGGGCGTATTCGTGCACGACCAGGGCCGGCTGGGCGATGTCGGTGCGGTGGATGTGGTCGGCCGCCGGGTCGAGCAGGACGTCCCGGATGTCGAAGCCGAGGAGCGGGGCCAGCAGCTCGGCGCATTCGTCCACATCGGACCGAAAGGTCGGGTGCTGGGCGTAGGGGAGGGCCGACATGCCGGGGGTTTCCGAGCCCTGGCCCGGGAAGAGCAGAACCACGCTCGGTCGACGTCGAGCCTGCTGGCGCAGCGGCTGGCCGAGCTGGTCCACGGCTTCGGCGAGATCCCAGGCAGTGACGGAGAGTCGATGGGGGAAGTGGCGGCGGTGGGACTGGAGGGTGCGGGCCACGTCGTGCACGGAGATGTCGTCGGCCGAACGGAGGTGGGTGGCGAGCCGGGACGAGGCGGTGGCGAGCTCGGCGGGAGTGCGGGCGGAGACGGTGAGGACAGCGGGGGCGTGGGGCACGTGGGTAGAGGTGGCGCGAATGGCGGTGGGCGGGGACACGGTTGCGCGGGCGGGGGCCTCCTCCAGGACGACGTGGGCGTTGGTGCCCCCGAGGCCGAAAGAGCTGACGGCGGCCCGGCGAGGCAGTCCAGCGGTCCACTTGCGGGAGGTGTCGTCGAGAACGAACGGGCCGTCGGCGATCTCAGCTCGGGGTGCGGTGAGGCCGGCCATGGGCGGGATCTGCTCGAAGTGGAGGGCCAGGACGGCCTTGATGAAGCCGGCGACGCCGGCGGCGGCGTCCAGGTGGCCGATGTTGGCCTTGACGGAGCCCAGCGAACAGGGGGCGGAGCGGCCGGCGAACACCTCGGTCAGCGCAGCGAGCTCGATGGCGTCGCCCATGTCCGTGGCGGTGCCGTGGGCCTCGACGTAGTCCACAGTGGACGGCGATACGCCGGCGTTGGCGTACGCGGCGGTGAGGACGTCGACCTGGCCGGGCAGACCCGGGGCGGTGTAACCGACCTTGGTGGTGCCGTCGTTGTTGATGGCGGAGCCCTTGACCACGGCGTAGATCAGGTCGTCGTCCCGGACGGCGTCCGCAAGGCGTTTGAGGACCACGACGCCGACGCCGCTGCCGGGCACGGTGCCGGCGGCGGTGGCGTCGAAAGGTCGGCAGCCGCCGTCGGGGGACATGATGCCGCCGGGCTCGTGGCGGTAACCGGTCTGCTGCGGGTACGGCACGCAGACGCCGCCGGCCAGCGCGACGTCGGAATCGTCGGAACGCAGGCTCTGCGCGGCCAGGTGCACGGCGACCAGGGAGGTGGAGCACGCGGTCTGCACGGTGATGGCCGGACCGGTGAGGTCGAGCCGGTAGGCGACCTTGGCCGCCAGGTGGTCCTTCTCGTTGCCCAGCACGGCGGCCAGCAAACCCTGCTCGCGCATCAGGTCCGGATCACGCAGCACCCGGTCGACCAGGTAGTAGCCGAAGCCGGCGCCGGCGAAGGTGGCGACCCGGCCGAACGGGGCGTCGGTGGCCAGACCAGCCGATTCCAGGGCCTCCCAAGCGGTCTGGAGCAGCAGCCGGTGCTGCGGATCCATGATGGCGGCGTCCTTCGGCGTGATGCCGAAGAAGTCGGCGTCGAAATGCCCGGCCCCGTCGAGCAGGCCGCGCACCGGCACGTAGCACGGATCATCCACTTCGGACTCGGCCAGACCGGCGGCGAGTAGTGAGGTCCGGGACAGCCGGCTGGTCGTCACCCGGCCGGCCACCAGATTGGCCCAGTAGTCCCACACGTCGGACGCGCCAGGAAACCGTCCGGCCAGCCCCACCACCGCGATGTCGGTCACTGAGACGCACCGGCCAGATGCCGGGCCAGGGCCTGCACCGTCGGATAGCGGTACAGGTCGACCATCGACACATCACGCCCGGACAGCCGCTCCCGCAACAGGTTCCGCACCTGGGCCAGCCGCAGCGAGTCCCCGCCGACCTCGAAGAACGGCTCGTCGCTGTCGAAGTCGTCGGTGCCGAGCACGGTGATCCACGTCTGCGTGACGATCTCTTCCATATCTGGGGTGGAATCGGGCACGGCCGCCACCGACACCGACTCGACGGCGGTAAGGGCCTTGGTGTCGATCTTGCCGTTGCGGGTGACCGGGAAGTCGGCGGTCTCGATCCAGCGCTGCGGTCGCGCGTAGGCCGGCAGCTGGGCCTCGGCGCCGGCGCGGATCGCCGCCAGATCGACCCCGTCGGTGCGCACGGCCACACACAGCCGGTCGTCGTCGGACAGGAACACGAGCGCGTGCAGAACCCCGGGCTGGCCGGCGATCCGCCGCTCCACGTCGACCAGCTCCACCCGATGGCCGGCGATCTTGACCTGCCGGTCGACCCGGCCGTGGAAGCGCAGCCGACCGTCGCCGTCCCAGCGCGCGAGATCACCGGTGCGGTAGGCCCGTTCGCCCAACACGTTGTCCTCGACGAACGCCGCCGCCGTGCGCTCGGGATCGCCGAGGTAGCCATCGGCCAGGCCGACGCCGGTATTGTACAGCTCGCCGACGCCGCCCGGCGGCACCAGCCCGCCGCGTTGGTCGAGCACCGCCAGCCCGGTGCCGGCGATCGCCGTCCCGATCGGCAGATGGTGCCCGACCTGATGCGGGCCGTCGAAGTGGTGCACGGTGGTGAAAACAGTGTTCTCGGTCGGACCGTAGGCATGGGTGACCCGTAGGCCGGCACAGTGTTCGAGGACTCGCTGGACGAGTCGCGGCGACGTGACGCTGCCGCCGGTGAGCACCTGCCGCACGCCGCGGAACGCGTCCGGACGGTGCTCGGCGATGATGTGGAACAGGCCGGTGGTCATCCACACGTGCGTGACCCCGGTGCGGGGCAGGAATTCCACCAGCGTGGCCGGATCCGGGTCGCCCGGCGGGTACACCTCGACGGCATCGCCGCGGGCCAGCGTGACCAGAAGCTCCAAGGTGGACGCGTCGAAGGCCAGCGGCGCCAGGCGGCTGACCCGCATGGGAGAGGTCGGCGCGAAGATGTTGGTGTCGGCGGCGAGCCTCAGCACGGCCCGGTGCGTGGCCAGGATGCCCTTCGGCAGGCCGCTGGATCCCGAGGTGTAGGCGACGTAGGCCAGATGTCGTGGTGCGTCGGCGAGATCGGGTTCGGTCGCCGGCACGGTCATGTCGACGTCCCCGGGTCCGATCTGGGCGGTCGGGCGCGAGGTGGCCAGCACGTGATCACGCCACTCGGCAGTGGCCTGGGTGTCCATCGCGACATAGGCCGCCCCGAGCCGGAAGATCGCGAGGATGGCGACCGCCTCGTCGGCCGACCGCGGCAGTTCGAGCAGCACGCGGTCGCCGGCCGTCACCCCGGCGGCGGCCAGGCGGGCGGCGTTGGCCAGGGCAAGCAGCCGCAGCTGCCCGTACGTCAGGGAAAGGCCCGCGTGAGTGTCACTGATCGCTGGCGCGTCGGGTGCGCGCAGCGCCTGCCGCTCGAACGACTGCCACAGGTCACCTTCGGGATCGACGTCCATCCCGGTGCCCAGGCGAGTGATCCGTTCCCGTTGGGCTGCGGAAATCGTTCGGGCGGACGAGAGTTCCGTTGACGGGTCGGCACCGAATTCGAGCAGGGCGGCGGTCAAGGAGTCGGCCAGCTCCCCGGCTTCCGACGCGGTCAGTGCGCATGTGGCGTACTCCAGGGCGAGCCGCGGGCATGCCGACCAGCGCTGAAGGTAGAGCAGTGCGTCGAACACCGCGCCGCCGCAATGCCCCTCGTGCAGCCGCCACCCGCCGACCGCGTCGGGGATGAGCTCGTGGTGGGCGGCGAAGCCGATCTGGGTCACCGGATTGCGGGCCGGATCGACGTCAAGACCAAGCGCGGCAACCAGTTGCTCGTACGGCACGGCGGCATCGGCCACCGCTGCCGCGACCCCGTCGGCGACGGCCCGGACATGTTCTTCGATCGATGCCTCGTCGCTGATCCGGCAGCGCACGGGCACAACTCGGGTGCACAGCCCGACAATGTCCATCATGTCCGCGCCGAACCGGCCGGACGCCGGCATCCCGACCAGCAAGTCGTCCTGCCCGGTGCGCCGGGCCACCACCAGCGCCCATGCGGCCAGCACCACGGTCGTCACGGTGACCTGGCACCGCGCGGCCAGAGCTTCGGCCGCCCGTGCCGCCGCCGGGTCGAGGTCGAAGATGAACCGGCCACCCACACCGGTGAACTGCGGTGCCCGCTGACCATCGGACGGCAGGTCGACAACCGTTGGCGCGCCGGCAATGTGGGCGGTGGCGTGCGCGACGGCGGCGTCGAGTTCGGCTGGCGGTCGAGCGGCGATCTGCTCCGGCTGCTGGGTGAACGACACCGCCCGGCCGTGATACAGCTCGACGAACTGCCGCCACAGCACGCCGATGCTCCAGCCGTCCACCAACACGTGATGCACCAGCATGGTCAGCAGTTGGCCGCTGAGCACGAACACCACCGGCGGTGCTTCGAAGGGCCGCAACAGGTCGGTGCTTTCCCGACCGTAGAGCTCGTGCAGCGCGCGAACCGGGTCGGCGGTCGACAGGTGCTGGTGAATGATGCGCGGCCGCTCGGTCGGTGGCAGCACCCGCCGGGCCTGGTTCGCGCCGTCGGCGACGAACATCGTGCGCAGCGAGGAATTCCCGGCCACCAGCTCGGCCAGGGCTCGTTCGGCCCGGATCGGGTCCAGCGGCGCATCGCATTCCAGCGTGAACATCAGGTGGTACGGCCGGTCGACGCCGGCCAGGTGCGTCGCCAGCATCGGCCGCTGGCCCGGCAACAGCTCCCGGTCCGGGCGCGTATCCGGTGCCACCTCCGTTGCCTGATAGGGAACAGCGTCCCGCAGCACCCGACCCAGCGGCTCCGGCCCAAGCAGCCGAGCCGCGTCCACGGTCAGCGACAACCGCTGCTGACCGAGCGCCAGCAGCTCGATCGCACCGAGCGAACTGCCGCCCAGTGCGACGAACGAGCTGGCCGCGAACCGGCCGGCCAGCTCGTCGGCGGCCAGCCCCAGCACCTCCGCCGCCGGTGTCAGCCACTCGCTCATCGCAGTTCCCCCACCAGCTCGGCCATCGACTCGACGGTGAACGCCTCGAACACCCGGGTCCGGTCCAGCCGGATGCCGTAGTGCCGCTGCACGGCGGCCACCAGCTGGATCGCCGCCAGGGAATCGCCGCCGAGTGCGAAGAACTGGTCCCGCACGCCCAGCGGCCGCACCTGCACCCAGCGCGACCACAGCTCCAGCAGTTGCTCCTCGACGTCGGTCCGCGGCGGCGCGGCGGCGCCAAGGTCGGCCGGCCGGTCCTCCGACGCTGCGTTCATCGACCTTCTCCCAAGTCGAACAGCTGCGCTTCCAGCTGACGGCGGTCGACCTTGCCGTTGGCGTTGAGCGGCATCAGGGTCTGGTGCTCGAAGCGGCGCGGCAGCATGTACACCGGCAGCCGTTCACGCACCCAACGTTCGAGGTCGGCAGCGGCCAGCTGGGTGCCGGTATAGGCCGCCACCAGCGAACCATCGAGCGCCAGCACGACAACCTGGTCCACGTCGGGATGTGCGCGCAGGGCTGCCTCCACTTCGCCCAGCTCGATCCGATGGCCGTGGATCTTGACCTGCTGGTCGAGCCGGCCCCGGTGCACGAGCTCGCCCGACTCCCAGCTGACCCGGTCACCGGTCCGGTACCAATGCGCACTAGTCAGCGGCTCAGAGCCGTCGTAGTCCACGGCCGGGTCGACGCCTTCGAATCGGGTGAAACGCCCGAAGTCGTCGGCCTGGTCGAGGTAGCCATCGAACCGCTGCGACCCCCGTACGCACAACTCACCGTCCACAGTGGGCAGACCATTCGTCCCCAGCACGACCACTTCCAGGTGGGGATTCGGTTGCCCGATCGGCACGGTGCCGTTGGAGGTCACCGGCCAGTCCGCCGGATCGGCTGGCAGGCTGTAACCGGTGACCGTGACGGTGCCCTCGGTCGGGCCGTAGATGTTGTGGATTCGGCTGTCTGGCGCCACTTCGGCCCAGATAGCGCTGAACTCCCGGGTCAAGGGCTCGGCCGCGAAGAGGCTGTGCCGCACGGTGTCCACCAGCCTGGTCGGCAGATACCCCAGCTGCCGCGCCATTCCCACCACGGACGGCACCGCGAACCAGTGTGTCAGCCGGCCCCGCCGGATGTAGTCGACCGGGGTGAGCAGTTCGTTGGGCTCCGGCGCGACCACCGTAGCCCCGGAACCCCAAGCCACGAACAGATCGAACACTGAGGGGTCGAAGGTCAGCCCGAAGGTCTGCGACAGCCGGCAACCCGGTCCCACCTCGTACGCCTCGATGCAGTGGGCCAAGTACTCGTGGAGATTGCGGTGCAGGATCGAGACACCCTTGGGGCGGCCGGTCGAGCCCGACGTGAACAGCACATACGCCTCGTCATCCGGCCCGGCGCCGTACTCGGGCAGCGCGATGCCCTTGGGCTCGACACGGTCCGGCAGCGGCAGCATCTTGACCGAGTCGACGGAATGATTGCCGTGCACCAGAACCACGTCGAGGTCGGCCAGCTCGGCGATCATCGACAGGCGCGCGGCCGGCTGCCGGCAGTCGAGCGGTACCACGGCCGCCCCCAGCCGCAACACGGCCAGGTAGGCGGCGTAGACGGGGATGCTGCGAGCCCCGAGCAAGCCGACTCGCCGGGGGACTCCGCCGGTCTCGGCCACGATGTCCAGGGCAACGGCCTCGGCCAGTTGCTCCAGCTCCCAGTAGGCCAGAGCCTGGCCGTCGGCCTCCAGGGCGATGTGATCGGGGTAGCGGTGGGCTGTGTCGGCGAACCACTCGTACAACGTCATGCCGCGTCCTCCCGTGACGACGCCATCCGCAGCACCGGGCCGGCCGCGACCACGACCAGCAGCAGAATTCCGGCCCCCGCCAGCACATACGGCATCTGGATACCGGCCGCGCTGGCCAGCGCACCGGCGGCCAGCGCGCCGAGCGGCGAGACCCCGGTGCCGAGCAGCCGGTACACGCCGTTGATCCGGCCGAGCAGCTCCGGCGGCGCGCTGGCCTGCCGGAACGAGACGGTCAACGTCTGGTAGACGGCCGTGCCGAAGCCGAACACGGCCAGGCAGGCCGCGGCGACGACGGGCTGGGCCACCAGTCCCATGACCAACCCGGCCGCGCCGGCCAGGCCGAGGCACACCAGCGCCGACGGGAAAGTGCCGGTGCGGGCGGCGATCCGGGCACTGGACAGGCCGCCGGCGATGCCGCCGAGCGCGCCCGCGGCCAGGAACACGCCGAACACGCCGGCCGGCAGGTCGAGCCACTTGACGACGTACAGCACCTCGACCGCGCCCATGGCGGTGACGAAGAAGTTGGCCACGCCGAGCATCACCGCGAGCGTCGCCAGCAGCCGGTCGTCACGCAGGTAGCGAGCGCCCTCGCCGACCATCTTCGACCATCGCGGCCGCACTCCGTCGCTGCGTGACGGCAGCGCCGTTCGGGTGCTGATCGTCGCCAACAAAACCACGCCGATGACGAACGACGCGCTGTCGAGCAGGAACGGCAGCGCCGCCAACGCCACGAACAGCACACCGCCGGCCGGCATGCCGGCCGAGTCGCGGAAGATCAGCTGGGCCACGTGCAGGCGGCCGTTGGCATTGGTGAGCATGGGCGGCGGCGCGACCTCGGGCAGGAACGACTGCGATGCCACCATGAACACCGCCTCGCCCAGCCCGAGCAGGGCGGCCGCGACGCATACGACGACCAGGTTCACGGTGTGCGTGAGCACCATCAACGCCAGCGCCACCACCACGACGGCCCGGCTCACGTCGACCGTGATGAGCAGCCGGCGGCGGTCGACGCTGTCGGCCAGCACCCCGGCGATCGGCGAGAACAGGAGCGGCAGGGCCATCGCGACCGTCACCAGGGAGAGCAGGAACGGGTCGGTGGTCAGGGTCACCGCCAGCAGCGGCAGGGCCGTGTACCGGACGCCGTCGCCGAACGACGAGACGGCGTTGGCCAGCCAGAGCCGGGTGAACGGGCCCCAGCCGACCGGGGTCTCGGTCTGGACGGCGTTCTCCGTCAACGGTCACACCTCCCAGAGGGTGGCGGCCCACGCGGCCACCGGGCTGTTGTTGATGACCAGCACGAGGTCACCGACGTCGAAACCGGTGGCCAGCACGCGGTCCAGGTTGAGCACGACGTCCATCGCGCCGAGGTGGCCGTAGTCGTGCAGATGCTCCGCACACAAGGGGTGGATCGGCAGGCCCAACACCGTGGTGTAGAACTCGTACGCCGACGCCGTGACGTTCTGCATGACGGTGGCGCGTATCCGGGACCGGTCCACGTCCGCGTCGGCGATGACCTGGTTCACCAAAGCGGCCAGCCGTTCACGGCTGCGTAGCGCCAGTTCGAACCGGTAGCGGTCGGGGGAGTCGCACTCCTCGCGCCACTCGTACCAGGGCGTGCTGCGGTAGTCGACCCGGAACAGGTCGTGGAACGATCCGTCGACCTCGGCCCGGTGCGCCCGCAACACCGGGCAGCCGTCGCGGACCATGGTCATGGCGTACGCGCCGTCGCCGATCACCGTGACCGGGTGGCGAACGCGGTCGAGCCCGGTGGGACGGCTCGCGTGGGCGATCACCACGCAGCGGCGGGACTCGTCCGCTCGCAGCATGTCGGCCGCAAGAGCCCAGGCCACGCTGGAACCTGTGCAGCCGAGACCGTCCACAGTGAACGCCAGCGCACCGCGGCAGCCGGCTTCGGCCTGTACGCGACCGACATCGGAACCCAGCAGCACTTCCGGTGCCCGCGGCGCGACGAGGATGAGCACATCGGGCGGTGGAGTGTCGGTACGGTCGAGGAGTTCACGGCAGGCCCGCGCCGCCAGGGTCGCGGCGTCTTCCTCGTACACGCCGACGGTCACTATGCCGGAGTCGACGGCGAACCGCGCGGCCTCGCGGTCCAGGCCTGGCAGCTCGGGGAGATCAGCCACCTTGACCCGGTTCTCGGGCAGCAGCGTGTGCACCGCGCCGATGCCGATCACCGGGCACCGGCCATGGCGTGTTCGGCCAGCAACAGCTGGCAGACCTCGGTGCTGCCTTCGATGATCTCCATCAGCTTGGCGTCCCGGTAGGCCCGCGCCACAGGGTGGTCGTCGTGCGCGCCGGCCGAGGCCAGCAGCTGCACAGCGCTGGCCGATCCCTGTGTGGCCTGCCGGGCGGCGACGTGCTTGGCGAACACCGCGGTGACGGCGTGATCCGGTCGGCCCTCGTCCCAGGCGGTGCTGGCGTGCTCGCACACCAGCCGTGCGACTTGTTCCGCGGCGGTCAGCTCGGCGATGTGGCGAGCCACCAACTGGTGTTCGGCCAGCGGTCGTCCAAACTGGACTCGTTCGGCAGCGTGCTGCACGGCGGCGGTCCGGCAGGCAATCAGCATGCCCAGGCATCCCCACGCCACCGACAGCCGGCCGTAGGTCAGGGCCGTGGTCACGAGCATGGTCGTCGGCGCGCCGCTGGCGGCGAGCAGATGCGTCAGCGGCAACCGCACCTTGTCCAGGCGTACGTCGGAGTGCCCGGCGGCGCGACAGCCCGACGGCGCGGCGATGGGGTACACGGTCACGCCGGGAGTCCCGGAAGGCACCACCGCGATACCGACACCGTTGCCGTAGCGGCCGAAAACGACGATCAGGTCGGCGTAGGCCGCGCCGGTGACCCAGGTTTTCCTGCCGTCCACGACAATCGCGTCACCGTCGACGGTGATCTCTGTGCGCATGCCGGACAGATCGCTGCCGGCGGCCGGCTCGCTGAAGGCGATCGCGGCCAGAGCGCCGGCGGCCAGCTTGGGCAGGAACTCCTCGCGCTGCTCGGCCCGCCCGAGCCGCTGCACCGTCCACGCCGCCATACCCTGCGAGGTCTGGAGACTGCGCAGCGAACCACACAGGCTCCCGGTGTGCGCGGTGAGTTCCCCGTTGTCACGGCTGCTCAACCCGAGGCCGCCGTACTCTGTTGGCACCTGCGCGCACAGCAGCCCCTTGCGGGCCAGGCCGCCGAGCACATCAGCCGGAATCTGGCCAGCGACGTCCCAGATGCCGGCGTCCTGGTCGGCCGCGGCGGTGACGGCTGCGATCGCGTCGTCAAGAATGCTCACTGCAACCGCCGGACGAGTCGGGAAATCGCCGAGGCGGTGCGGAAGTTGTCCAGGCTCAGGTCGTCGCCGGTGACCGCGACGCCGTACTCCCGCTCCACGTGCACGACGAGTTCCAGCGACTTCAACGAGGACAGGCCGCCGGTGGCGAACAGGTCGTCGTCCGGCCCGAGTTCGCCGCTGACCAGCCCGGCCACGAAGGCCAGCACGCCGGCCGCCACCGGATCGGTCTCGTTGGACACCGTCATGCCGTACTCCCGTAGTCGTAGAAGCCCGCGCCGCTCTTGCGGCCGTGCCTGCCGGCCCGCACCCGGGCCACCAGTTCCTCGTCGGCTCGGTAGGCGTCCTCGCCGGTCCGCTCGAACAGCACCGCCAGCGTGTCGACGACGTTGTCCAGCCCGATCAGGTCGGCGGTGGCCAGCGGGCCGGTGCGGTGGCCGAGGCATTCGGTGAACACCTCGTCGATCCGGGCCGGCTCGGCCCGCCCCTGGGTCACCAGCCGGGCCGCGTCGTTGATCATGCGCATCAGCACGTGGTTGGACACGAAGCCGGGGCCGTCGCCGACGACGATCGCCCGCCGCCCCAGCAGCTCGAACAGCTCGCCGAGACGGGCCATGGCGGCGTCACCGGTCTGCGCGCCCCGGGCCACCTCGACGGCGTCGATGAGGTACGGGGGATTCATGAAGTGGGTGGCCAACAGGTCGGCCGGCCGGATGGTCGCAGCGGCCAGCTCGGCGACCGGGATGGCTGAGGTGTTGGTGGCCAGCAGCGTGCCCGGATCGACCACAGTGGACAGTTCGGCCAGCACTTTCGCCTTGGTCTCGGCGTGTTCGGTGACGGCCTCGACCACTGCCCATGCCGGGGCCGCCGCGTCGAGTGTGGTCGCGGTGGTCAGCGTGCCGGGAGTGCCGCCGCGCGGCAGCTTGCCCATCAGCATGCCGACGCGGGTGTAGCTGGTGACGAGCTCGGGCGCCCGGGCCAGCTTGTCGTCGTCGATGTCCACGAGCGTGACCGGCAGGCCGTGGGCGACGGCCAGCGCGGCGATGCCCACGCCCATGACGCCGGCCCCGATCACCGCGATCCCGTTGGTGTGCCACGGATCCACCATCAGCTACCCCCGGTGTCGGTGGCTGTCACCGGCGTCAGGCCGGCGAATTCGGGTTGGTCGGACAGGTAGGCCAGGCTCCGCGCGAGCTGGTCGGCGTCCACGCGAGCCGAGCTGTTGTCCGCACGAAGCCAGGCCTGCCACTGCTCGCAGTCGACCGAGTCCGAGGCCGAGCCGGTGTCGAGACGGTCCAGGTCGTAGAGCGCGATGCTGGACAGCACCGGATCGCCGGTGGCCAGCGCGCGTTCGGCGACCAGGCCGAACCACTCGGTGACCGGCAGCGGTCGGGTCGGGTGACCGGCCTCGGCCAGCAGCCCGAACAGCACCGGCAGCGTGGGCGCGATCGTGTCGACGAGGTTGTA
Organism: Kutzneria sp. CA-103260; assembly: GCF_018263855.1. GTDB lineage: Bacteria > Actinomycetota > Actinomycetes > Mycobacteriales > Pseudonocardiaceae > Kutzneria. The sequence goes on from NZ_CP073318.1 coordinate 2,789,075, forward strand.
GGCGCGGCTGGCCGAGCCGGGCTGGGTCGCCAGCCCGATGACCGCCCGAGCGACCACATCGACCGGTGCCAACGGCACCAGGCGGTCGTCGAGTGGGTGCGCGCCGACCGCGAGACCGGCGGCCAGCAGGCGGAACAGCATGTCGCGGGTGTTGCAGGCACCGGTCTCCCGGTCACCGCTGATCAACCCGGGCCGGAACACCCGCACCCTCAGACCGTCCAGCTCGGCCCGTTCCAGCAGCCGTTCCGCGGCCCACTTGCTCGCGCCGTAACCGCCAGAATGGGGATCGAGCGGCTGGCTGCGAGCCTCGGTGAGCCGACCGCGGTCGCCGACCGACGGTCCGGTCGCGGCGATGCTGCTGACCTGGCTGAACTCGCCGACCCCGGCGGCGCGGGCCCACCGCAGCAGGCCGACCAGCGGCAGCACGTTGTCGGTGCGCAGCACCCGGTACGGCTCGGTGAACACAACCCGGGCCGCGCTGTTGACGATGTGCCCGACGCGCCGGGACAGTTCGCCGTCACGGAAGTCGTGGCATACCCGTCCCACGTCTCGGAGGTCGCCGGGCACCGCCACCACGCGGTCCGGGTCCGGTGCCGGCAGGCGGAATCGCGCCGCCGCGTCCCGCAGCCGGGCCAGCGCCTCGGCTTCGTCAACGGCGCGGACCAGGCAGTACACGCGATGCTCGGTCCGGCGGAGCAGTTCGTGCAGCAGGAAGGCACCAACATAGCCGGTGGCGCCGGTGAGCAAGAAGTCGGTGCCGGCGTTGGTAGCCGACTGTGGTCCGAGATCCGCGGTGAGGTCGGCGTCCAGCAGCGGACCGTCGCCGTCGGTGGCTGGGCCCGGCCCGCTTTCGCTGAGCGCGGCGGCGATCCGCCGCACGGTCGCCCGGCTGCCGCCGACCCGGTGCAGGTTGACCAGAACACCGTGCTGTTGTTGGACTTTGAGCGCCAACTGGACCGACATCAGCGAGGTGCCGCCCAGCGCGCCGAACTCGTCGTCAAGACCGATCTCCGGCCGGCCGAACAGGTCCCGCCACAGCTCAAGCAGCTGGCCTTCGACACCGTCGGCTGTGACTGGGGCATGGGTCGGCGGAGGTTCGGGTGTGAGGTCGTCCAGCGCCCAGAAACGGCGGCGGGTGAACGGATAAGTCGGCAAGGCTATCCGCCGGGCGTCGCCGACCGGCCGCTGCCGGTCGATCCGAACGCCGTGCAACCACGCCGTGGCCAGGGCCTCGTCCAGAGCGGCCTCGTCCAGCGCCACGACAGTGGTGTTCGGCCGCGTGCCGATATCGGCCGAGCCCAGGACCAGCGTGAAGACGTCGTCGTGAGGTACAGCCGGAATGCTGGACAGCACCTCGACGTCCGGGCCAAGTACGGCTAAAAGCTGCTGGCAGAGCGGGTGTTCGCGGTGCTCGGTCACGACCACGGCCCGTCGCTCTTCGGTCCGGCGGGTGCGGACCGGCCCGGGACGGGGCAGCCGCAACGCCTTCGTGAGCTGTTCGGGCGGCGCGGTCACCACGCGACGCTCCGGGAAGTCGGTGCGGCCGACGCGAAGCGTGTGGGCCACATCGATCGGCCGCATCCCGCTCTCCAGGGCGTCGGCCAACCGGGCCGAGGCCTTGTCGAGCTCGGCCCGGGTGCGGGCCGACACCTGAAGCCGCACCACTTCCGGTGCGGCAGCGGTCGACTGTCCAGGTGCCGGGCCGGCGGACAGGACCACCGCGGCGTTGGTGCCGCCAAGGCCCATGGAGTTGACCAACACGTGCCCGCTGATTTGCCGGCCTTCCGCGGACAGCGTGAACGGGCTGTCAGCTAGCAGTCCGGGATCCCTCGGTCTCTCGAACAGCGGATGCGGTGGCACGTAACCGGTCGAGACCACGTGGACAGCCTTGATCAGCCCGGCGACGCCGGCCGCCGCGCCGGTGTGACCGATGTTGACCTTCACGGAGCCGAGTGCGCAGAAGCCGGCGCGCTTGGTGAAGGCGCGAATGCCGTCGGCCAGGCCACGGAGCTCGACATGATCGCCGAGGCTGGTGCCCGAGCCGTGCGCCTCGACGTAGCCGAGCAGTTCCGCGTCGATGTCCGCCGTGTGCAGCGAGGCCGAGACGACGTCGGCCGGTCCCGACGGAGTGGGCGCGGTGAAGCCCGGCCGCTGCGCGCCGTCGTTGCCGACCGCGCTGCCCCGCACCACGGCCAGCACGGGATCACGGTCGGCGAGGGCGTCGGCCAGCCGCCGCAGCGCCACCACACCGACGCCGGAACCCGGTGTCGTGCCGGAGGAACGGGCGTCGAAGGACCGGCAATAGCCATCGGTGGACAGGATGCCGCCGGGCACGTACTGGTAGCCGGCTGCGGGCTCGACAAGCCCGGCCCCGCCGGCCAGGGCGATGTCGCACTCGCCGGCCAGCAGGCTCAGCACCGCGTAATGCACTGCCGTCAGCGACGACGAGCACGCCGTCTGCACGGCGATGGACGGCCCACGCAGACCCAGCTTGTGTGCCACGCGCGGCGCGCCGAAGTCCACCGTGCCACCGAGTTGCAGCGACAGGTCGGCGAGGCCGGTGACCGCGCCCCGGGCCCGCGCGAGTTGGAGGGCGAAGGCGTAGCCGCTGGCGCTCAGGCCGGCGAACACACCAATGCGTGGCGTGTCGTCCTCCGCGCGCGGCGGGTGGCCGGCGTGTTCCAGCGCCTCCCAACAGGTTTCGAGCAACAGCCGCTGCTGCGGGTCGATCAGCTCGGCCTCCGCCGGGGGATAGCCGAAGAAGTCGGCGGCGAACAGCCCCGGGCCGGCCAGCGGAGCGATCCGGCGCACGTAGTCCGGCGACGCGGACTGGTCCGGGCCGATCCCGGCCGCCCGTAACTCGTCGTCCGACAGCTCACGCATGCCCAGCACGCCGCGGTCCAGGTTGTCCCAGAACTGTTCGGGTGTGTCGGCCCCGGGGAACCGGCAGCCGACGCCGACCACCGCGATGGCGGTGTCGAGGCTCATCGGTCTCCCGTCCCACGGGCGGGCCGGCGGGCCGCGCCGAGCAGCCGCTGCCGGCCGCCGTCACGCAGCGCCGGGCCGCCCCGGTCCTCGCCGGCCAGCAGGCGGGCCTGCCGCCGGACGGTGTTGTAGCGGAACAGATCGGCGACCGTGAGCTCCTGGTCGGTCAGCGGCATCAACTTGTCCAGCAACATGATCAGCAGCAGCGAGTCGCCGCCGGCGTCGAAGAAGCTGACGTCGGTCGCGACCTCCGGCACGTTGAGCACCTGCAACCAGGCCTGGTGGACCAGGGTCAGCGGGTCCGCCGGCTCGGGAACGGCTGGCGACGGTTGCGCCACGGTGGCCTCCGGGTCTTTCACGAGATCGCGTGCGCAGTCGCGCAGCTCGGTCAGCAGAGCGGCCACGGTGCCGCGGTCGAACAGTCCCGTCGCGTAGTCGGCGAACAGCTCCAGCCGGTCGCCCTGGTCGACGGCAGTCACCTGGAGCTCGTACTTCACGTGGCTGGACGCCCACAACAGCACCTCGCCGTCGACATCCGGCCCCAGATCGGGCGCCTGCAACGGATCGTCCAGCACGCTGACCAGCACCGGCGTCACCGGCGGCCGGCTCAGGTCCCGCTCGGGCTGCAATGCGGCGGCGACCGCGTCGAAGGAGACGTCGCCGCCGGCCAGCGCGGCCGTGGTGCTGCGACGGACCCGGCCGAGCAGTTCGGTCCAGCTGGGGTCGCCGGTGAGGTCGGCCCGCACCAGCAGGGTGCCGGCGAACATGCCGACAACCTCGGCCCGGCCCGGTGTGTCCCTTGCCGCCCAAGGGAAGGCGAACACGAAATCACGTTGACTGCTGCGCCGGGCCAGGCCGGCCGCGAGCAGTGCGGTGAGCACCATGAACGTCGAACATCCCAGCGCGGCGCCGGCTGCCCGCAGCCGAGCGGACTCCTCGGGGTCGAGCGCGAGCGTTGCGGTGTCGCCCTCGGTGGACTGCATGCCACCTCGGGGACGATCCCGGGGCAGGTCGATGTCCAGCGGCGCACCGCGCAACCCGTCGAGCACGTCGTCCAGGTGATCGTCGTTTGGCACGGGCATCGAGGCCGGGTGCACGGGCGCGGGCAGTGCGGGCGATCCGCCGGCACGGTAGGTCTCGCCGATCTCCGTGGCGATCAGCCGCAACGACCAGCCGTCCAACACCACGTGCGAGGCGGAGAGCGCGACCCAGGTGGTGGCACCGGCGGTCACGACCGTGGCCCGGGCCGGAGGTTCGGCGGCGAGATCGAACGGCTGCCACAGCGATTCCCGCAGGTGCTTGGCGATCTCGTCGTCGGTGCGACCATCGGCGTCCATTAAGGACACTTCCGGTGCCGGCCCGTCGGTGCGGTAGCGCAGCTGTCGGCTGGCGTGGTCCAGTTGGAACGTGGACCGCAGCGCCGGGTGTCGGGCCAGCACCGAGCGGATCGACGCCACCAGCAGCGGGACGTCGACCGGGCCAGTGTAGCGCAGCGGGAAGGCCACCAGATATCCCTGGCGCAGCTGAGGAATCCGGTCCAGGAACCACAGGCGGCGCTGGGCCGCGGTCGCCGGGTACCACCCGTCGTCGGGCAGCGACACCGGCGTCTCGGGCATGCTCGACGCCGCGTCCAGCAGCGCGCCGAGCCCGGCGATGGTCGGGTCGGCGAGGAATTCCCGCAGCGCCACCTGACGGCCCCAGCGCTCGGCCGCCTTGGCCACCATCCGCACCGCCAGCAGCGAATGTCCGCCGAGGGTGAAGAAGTCGGCATGCTGATCCCGCAGCGCTTCCAGCTGGTCCGGACCGTCCAGTCCGGACTCGGCCAGCGTCTCCGCGAACAGGTCGGCCGCTCGACGGGCGCTGATCTCCGTCGACGTTGCCCGCGGCCGGGCCAGGTCCACGGTGGGGGAGGACAACCGGACCGCACCGTCACGCAGGCGCACCGCCCGAAGACCGGCCGCGCCGTTCACGTGCAGCACGCCCTCGACGCCATCGGGCAACGGCTCTCCCGAGTCGTCACACACGTCCAAGTGGTTGCTGGGCAACGGAACCAGCACGGGCTCGTCGCCAGCCGGCGTGACCTCGGCGACGAACCCCGGCTGGCCGGTGACGGCGTAGAAGCCGCGGGGTGCGACACCCCAGCGGGACTCGCACTCGTCGACCGGCAACGGCCCGGGTCGAACGTCCTGCCACACCAAGGAAACCGCCCGCAGCGAACCGTCCGGGATCTCGTCGATCAGGTCCGGCGTGAGGATGGCGTCGGTGATGCCAACACGGCCACTGAGTACCAGCTGTGCACCGGTGAACTGGCAGCCGAAGGCCTCGGCCATAGGGATGGAAGTGGCGGCGAACAGCCGGGATTCCGGCTCCAGGTCGTGCAGCCACGCCACGGTCAACGCTGCGTTCAGCAGCGCTTCCTGAGTCACCACAACACCGTCCAGCACGAACGCCGGGTCGTCAGGACCCACCGGCGCGAGCTCCAGCGGCGGCCCTTCGGACAGCCACAGCGCCCCGGTGTCGGAGAGCACTGGTCCGTCGCCGACCAGCTCGGTGGTGATCGCGGCCCCGGTCCGCAGCACGGCCAGCCACGCGGCCACCTGCTCCGCACCCCGTGCAGAGATGACTGGAACCACGGAACCCGGCCGGATCCCTTGCGCCCGAAGCGAAGCGGCCGTGCCCCAGGCGAGGGCGTCCAACCGGGCAACGGTCAGCGACTGGTCACCAGATACCACCTGCACGGCGGCCGGGTCGCCGAGCTCGAAGCTCGCGGCGACCATCTCCGGCACGGTCCGCGGCGCGTCAGCCATGACTGGCCACCACGTCCGAGAACAGCGCCCGGGTGCCGACGATGGCCCGCTCCACCCGCTGGTAGGCGTTTTCCGGGTCGTTGAACGGCCCGACCTCGACCGCGATGGCCCGAGCCTGGGCGGTGCGCAGCTCGCTGACGAACGAGCCCAGGTCGGCCACGCCGTCGCCGGGGGCCAGATGCTCGTGGTAGCGGCCGTTGGAGTCGGAGAAGTCGACGCTGTTGACCCGCCCGGCCAGCAGCCCGATCTCGGCCGCCGGCACCCCGCGCACCACCATGTGCGAGGTGTCGATGTTGGCCAGCACCGAGCCGTGGTTTACCGCGTCGAGCATCCGGGTCAGCGACGCGATGTCGTTGACCAGCGAGGTGTCCAGCGGCTCCAGCTCGATGCTGACCTCGACGCCGCGGATGGCGGCGTGGTCGCCGATCCGCCGCAACGCGTCCACCACCAGCTGCCACTGCACGGAGGCCGGCCACATGGTGCGCCAGACCCATTCGCCGAGCAGGATCTTCAGCACCGGCGCGCCGAGGTCGCGGGCCAGGTCGATGTGCCGCTCGGTGCGCTCGATGTTGAAGTCCCGCACCACGTCGCGGAAGTCGTTGAGCCCGAAGGCATGGCACTGCGCCATCACCACCGGCAGGCCAGCCGACTCGACGTCAGTGCGCAGCTGCTTGAGCAGCTCCGGCGTCATCGTCATGGCTTCCTCGGTGATGGCCATCCAGTCCGCGCCGGCCTGCGCGGCCGCCCGCCACGATTCGGGCCCGATCAGCGACGACCCCATGAAGGCCTGGTCGACGATGATGCCGAGGGAGGAGGAATCGCTCGTCACGGTGTGTGCTCCTTCCGGCGCGCCACCAGGCGGGCCAGCTGCTGCGCGGACAGGTCGGTCGATGCGGTGCGCGCGGCCGGCGTGCTCCGGGGCAGGGCGCCGATGGCGGCCTCGGGGTCGCGGCACACGGCGGCGAGCACGGCGCGCGTCCCGTCGGCGATGGCGTCCACCAGGTCTCGGCGGTAGCGGGCGGTGTCGTACTCCACGGCCAGCGTCAGCCCGTCCGGCCCGGCTTCGGCGAACAGCGCCAGGTCGAACTTGACGGATCCGGTGTCCGGGGAGGTGAACTCCGTCCATGGCGGGTTCGGTCCGGTGCGGGCGGCGGCCGGGCTGAACAGGAAGCCGAAGACGACCTGCACCAACGCCGCGCGCTCGCGGGTGGCGGCCGAAACGAGTTGGTCGTACGGCAGCGAGGACAGCATGAGCGCGGTCAGCGCCTCGTCGGCGGCGGCCGCGCACAGCGCCGTGAACGGCTGGTCGTCGGCCACCGTGCAGCGGATCGGGACCGTGTTGGCGAACAGGCCCACCACTTCGTCCAGTTCCGGCTCGTCCCGGTTGGCCACCGCGGTCCCCAACAGGAACTCCGCGCGCCCCGACCACCGCCGCACCACCACGGCGAAGGCGGCCAACAGCACCCCGAACGGCGTGGTCCGCAGCCGGCGGGCGAGCTCCTGAACGTCGGTCCACAGCGCCGGATCCAGCTCGTACAGCTGCCGTTCGCCGGCTCGTGGACCGGTCACCGGCGGACGGGGGCCCGGTCGCCGGTCCAGTGACAGCTCGCCGACCAGGTCCGACAACTCGGCCGCTCGTTCGGCGACCAGACGGGCAGTGGCGGCGCTGGCGGCCTGTTGCCGCTCACTGGTGGCGTAGTCGGTGAACCGCACCGGAAGCGGCGGCAGATCGGGCGATTCGCCAGCGAGGATGGCGCGGTAGGCGGTGGCGAGGTCAGCCAGCAGCACGCCGGTGGACCAGCCGTCCACGGCAATGTGGTGCACGGACAACAGAACCAGGTCCCCGCCGGGCAGACCGGGCCACACCGTGCACCGCAGCGGCGGGGCGGCGATGCTGGCCGGCTCGCGGGCGCGGAGCTCGGCGTCGGACTGGGCCGCCCCGTCCGGGTCTGGCTGGTCGGTCGCATCGATGACGGTCATTGGCACGTCGGCGTTCGTGCCGACCACCTGCACCGGATGGTCGTCCACTACGCGATACGTGGTGCGCAGTGCCTCGTGCCGTGCGACCACGGCAGCGAGCGCCCCGGCCAGCGCTGCGCGGTCGACGGTGCCAGACCACCGCAGCAGCAACGGAATCCCGTACGCCGCTGTGCCCGGCTCGGCCGCCTCCAGGAACCACAGCCCCTCCTGCACGGTGGACAGCGGCGCGGTTCGGTCGCCGCCGACGCTCGCCAGCAGCTGGACGCGGTCGATCTTGCCGGTGCCGGTCAGCGGCAGTTGGGGGAGCACCACCCAGCGGGTGGGGACCATGTAGTCGGGCAGGCTCGTGTGCAACGCGGCGCTGAGGGCCGACGTGAGATCGGGACGAGGCTCGGCCGCCACGGCGAAGCCGACCAGGTGGGCGAGGACGCCGTCGCCGGTCTTGTCCACCGCCACCGCCGACACCAGCCCGGTGGCCAGCGCGGCCGCCTCGATCTCACCGGGCTCGATGCGGAATCCGCGCAGCTTGACCTGCCGGTCGGTGCGGCCCAGGAAGTCGATCGCCCCATCCGGCCGCTGGCGCACCCGATCCCCGGTGCGGTACCAGAGACCGCCGTCCGGGACGAACCGTTCGGCGGTGGCCTCGGGGCGGTCCAGGTAGCCGAGCGCCACTCCGGGACCGCCGATCCACAGCTCGCCCTCGGCTCCCATGGCCACGGCCCGGCGTTCGCCGTCGAGCACGCGCAGACTGGTCTGCTGCAACGGAAACCCGATCGGCACTCGCTCCCGCCCGGAGACGGTCTCGGCGGTGCAGTCGAAGTAGGTGGCGAACGTGGTCGCCTCGGTCGGGCCATAGACGTGCACGAGCCGGGCCGGCGGTTGCGCGTCCAGCACCCGTCGCACCACCAGCGGGTCCACGGTCTCGCCGCCGAACAGCAGCGTGTCGAGCGAGGCGAACGCCGTCGGCTCGCCCCGGGCGATCAGGTCGAACAGCGCCGTGGTCAGGAACATCGCCACGATCCGGCGCCGTGCCAGCAGTTCGCCCCAGCCGCCGATCGGGACCTCGCCGGCCGCCGGCAGCACCACGATGGTCGCGCCGGCCGCCAGCGTGGCCCAGACCTCGAAGGTCGTCGCGTCGAACGCGGGATTGGCCAGCTGGGCGACCCGATCGCCCGGCCCGATCCGGCAGTAGGACGGCCCGGTCACCAGCCGCAGCACCGCCCGGTGCGGGACCAGGACTCCCTTGGGCGGTCCCGTCGAACCCGAGGTGAAGGCCACGTAGAGCGGCGACTCGGTGTCGAAGGCGGCCGGCGGCTGCCAGGACGCGGCGGTCTCGACCAGTGGCAGTTCCACGGCGGTCACGCCGTCCGGCAGCGCGATTCCGTCCCGGCCGCGGACGACCAGCCGGCAGCCGGCTTCGGCCAGCACGACCGCCGTCCGGGCCGGCGGTGCGGACGGGTCCAGCGGCACATACGCCGAGCCCGTTCGGGCAATGGCCAGCAGGGCGACCACCAGGGCCGCCGATCGGTCCAGCGCCACCGCGACGCGGTCGCCGACGGCGACACCCCGCGCGGCCAGCGCCGCCGCCAGATCGCCCGAGCGGTCCCAGAGCTGCTGGTAGGTCAGGTCCCCGTCCGGCGCCGCGACCGCCGGCCGGTCCGGCCCGTCGGCGACCCGGTCGGCCACCAGATGGTGAATTCCCCTGTGCACGCGCAACGGCAGCACGGATGCGGACACCGGCTTCCTTTCAACCATCACCCGGTCGGCCGACAAATGCGGCCGACACGCCCCCAGTAAAAACACCGAAACGCCCGACGGGCAATTCGACCCCGGCGCGCCCGATAACGTTCGTACTCCTGCTCACCGTCGCACGGGTCGCTGAGTCGACGCTGATCGCACGCTGAATGCCGGGCTTACACGCAGTTCTAGCACGGAAACCCGGGACGTGCGGTGCATCAAAGGGCGGAAGGGCGATTGCGTTCTCTGCCTCAAAGGGCACACCGTCAGTCGTTGGTCCGCACATTTTTCTTGAACTTCGGGACACCGGGGTGGGACGCTCGCGACAGGCCGCACCACTGGGGGTGGAATGGAATTCGGTCTGCTCGGCACGGTCGCGGTTTGGCGGGATGGCGACGAACTGACGCTCGGCAGCGCGCAACGCAGGTGCGTGCTGTCGATGCTGTTGCTCGCGCCCGGTCAGGTCGTGCCGGCGCAGCGGCTGCGGGAGGCGCTCTGGGGCGACAACCCGCCGCCGGACAGCGCTCGCAACGTCGTGCAGGGGTGCGTGTCCCAGCTCCGACGAATGCTCGCGGACGATCCGACCGTGCGGCTGCTGCACCGACCGCCCGGCTATCAGCTCGACGTCCCGGCCGACCGGGTCGACCTGCACCACTTCCGTGCCATGGTGGCCGCGGGCAACGCCACCGCTGGCGACCGGGAGAAGGCGGAGCTGCTGGGACGGGCGCTCGGGTGCTGGCGGGGCGAGCCGCTGGCCGATGTCGAGGACTCCGCCGTGACCGCCGCCGTGCGGTCGGCGCTGACCGAGGAGCGGCTGGCCGCCGAGGAAGATCTCATCGAGGCCCGGCTGCGACTCGGCCACCACCGGGAGGTCATTCGCGATCTCACCGCGCTGGTCGCAGCCCACCCGTTGCGGGAACGCCTGCGCGCCCAGCACATGCTCGCGCTGTTCCGGTCCGGCCGGCACGCCGAGGCGCTGGGGGTGTTCGCCGACACCAGAGGCGTGCTCGTCGACGAACTGGGCATCGAGCCCGGGCCGGAACTGCAACGCCTGCACCGCCGGGTGCTGGCCGGTGACCGGAGTTTGTTGGCGCAGCCTGCCGACGCACCGCGTGGCTTCCGACCGCCTCGCCAGCTACCGGCCGCCCCGGGCCGACTGGCTGGGCGGCAGGTCGAACTCGCCGTGCTGCGCGACGTGCTCACCACGGCCGGGCGACCCGTCGTGGTGACGATCGGTGGCCTCGCCGGCGTCGGCAAGACGGCGCTGGCCGTCCACTTCGGACACCAGTGCGCCGACCGTTTTCCCGACGGGCAGCTGTTTCTGGACCTGCGCGGACAAAGCTCACAGCCGCTGACTCCGACCGAGGCGTTGGCCGGCTTGCTGCGTGGGCTCGGCCGGGAGCGAATCCCCGCCGACGAACAGGAACTCGCCGCCGCGTACCGGTCGGAGCTGGCCGGTAGGCGGGTGCTGCTCGTGCTGGACGACGCCAGGGACGCGGACCAGATCACTCCGTTGCTGCCCGGCGCGGCGGGCTGTCTGGTGCTGGTCACTGGTCGGATCGGGCTGAGCGCGGTGGATGCGACCGCCCGGCTCCGCCTCGGCGGGCTCGACGCGGCCGCCGGGCTGGAAACGTTGCGGCACTGGGCCGGGGCCGGCCGCGTCGACGCCGAACCCGAAGCCGCCGCGACCACCGTGACCCTGTGCGCCGGGCTGCCGCTCGCCCTGCGCGAGGTCGGCGCCCGGCTGGCCGCCCGGCCCGAGCACCCGATCTCGGCATTGGTTGCGCGGCTGCGTGATCCGCGCCGCCTTGCGGCCCTGAGCTCCGTGCGCACGGCGTTCGCCGACAGCCTGCGTGTGCTGGAAACCAGCCCGGACCCGGTGGACCGGGCGGCGGCCGAAGCCTTTCCCCTGCTGGGAAAGGAATCGCACGTCTCGGTCGAACCGGACGACGGCGCGTACCCGGCGCTGGACCGCCTGGCCGACCACCACCTGCTCGAACCGGGTCCACCCGGCAGCTACCGGATCCACCCGCTGGTGCGGCTGTTCGCGCGGGAGCTGCGCCGCCGCACCCCGACATCAGAAGGGAACCGCATGACCCGGATCGTGCTGGTCACCATGCCGTTCGCGGACTGGCGCAAGCCGTCGTTCGCGCTCAGCCAGCTCAGTGCCCTGGCCCGCCGCGAGTTCGGGGACGCGGTCGAGGTCGAGGTCCGCTATCTCAACATCGACTTCGCGCACTACCTCGGCGTCGACACCTACGACGCGATCGCCGAGCAGGTCAGCCACCTGATGACCGGCATCGGCGACTGGCTGTTCCGGCCGGTGGCCTTCCCCGACCTGGCGGACAACGCCGACGACTACTTCCAGCGCTACTACGCCGGTTCGGCCTCGCGGGAGTTCCGGGAGCACATCCTGGAGCGGCGGGCCGGGATCGCCGACTTCTGCGCCGAGCTGGCCGTGCAGCACGGGCTGGACACCGCCGACATCGTCGGCTTCACGTCCATGTTCGCCCAACACGCGGCCAGCATCGGCATGGCCCGGGTGGTCAAGCGGCTCAACCCGAACGCTGTGACGCTGCTGGGCGGGGCCAACTGCGAGGCGCCGATGGGTGCGGTGATCGCGCAGGAGGTCGACGTCATCGACGCCGTCTTCTCCGGGCCGGCCCTGCACAGCTTTCCCCAGTACATCAAGCAGTTACTGGACGGCACCCCCGAGGGCGTGCACGAGATCCCCGGTGTGCTGACCGCCCAGAACTGCCATGAGCCGCGGTTCGTCAAGGCCGTCGGCCGCGACCGCAGCATCGACGACTACTTCCGGCCCGACTACTCCGGTTTCGTGTCCGCCTTCGACGCCAACCGCGATCGGCTGGGCGGTCCCGAGGTCGCCAAGCCGATCCTGTTCTTCGAGACGTCCCGAGGCTGCTGGTGGGGCCAGCGCTCGCACTGCACCTTCTGCGGGCTCAACGGCCAGGGCATGGACTACCGGGCGATGGCCGCCGACAAGGCCCGCGCCCAGTTCGAGTGGCTGTTCGACGAGTTCAGCCCGTGGTGCCAGGAGTTCATCTGCACCGACAACATCATGCCCAAGAGCTACCCCCGGGAGGTGTTCTCCGGCCTGGACACCCCCGACGGCGTGCAGCTGTTCTACGAGATCAAGGTGCCGCTGAGCGAACACGACATGGCGGTGCTGGCCAAGGCCGGCGTGACCCGGATCCAGCCCGGCATCGAGGCGATGGCCACCAGCACGCTCAAGCTGATGAACAAGGGCACCACCTCGTTCCTCAACCTCCAGTTCCTGCGCAGCTGCCTGCGTCACGGCATCAGCCCCGGCTGGAACCTGCTGTTCGGCTTTCCCCGGGAGTCGGCCGAGGTGTGCGCCAAGTACGTCGAGGACATCCCGCTGATGACCCATCTGCCGCCGCCGGGCGGCGCCCACATGGTGCGGTTCGACCGGTACAGCCCGTACTACGACAAGGCCGACGAGTACGGCCTCGACCTCACGCCGATGGACTTCTACCCGCTGATCTACCCGTTCGGCGCCGAGCAGATCGCGCGGATGGCCTACTTCTTCTCCGACCGCAACATCTCGCCGTACCTGCTCGACGCGATCACCTGGCTCAAGCCGCTGAACGAGAAGGTCCAGTGGTGGCAGGCGATGTGGGAGCCCGGGGTCGAGCGTCCCGAGCTGGTGCTGCGCTCCGAGCACGGCCGGCACTGGGTGCACGACACCCGTGACGGCACGGTCCGCCGGGTCGACATCGACGCCGCCCTGCTGCCGCTGCTGCGCCGGCTGACCGCCCCGGTCACGCCGCGCCGGCTGGCCGATGATCTCAGCCTGGATCCTCAGGTCGTCAACGCGCACCTGGACTTCCTGCGGGCCAACAACCTCTTGTTCACCGAGGGGGAGCGGATCATGAGCTTGGTCATGTCTCCCTTCGAACCGTCCGATGTGGACACAGAGACGCCCGCGCAGCGCAAGGAGTTGCCGCTGGTGGTCGTGCGCTGAGTAGGATCACCGAATGGGTGACGGGATGAGGGGCGTGCTGGTCACCGGTGCGTCACGGGGTATCGGCCGGGCGGTGGCGGAGGCGTTCGCCGCGCGGGGCGACCGGGTCGCCGTGCACTACGGCAACGGCGCTTCCGACGCGGAGGAGACCCTGCGCGGGTTGACCGGCGACGGGCATGTGCTGGTTCGCGGCGACCTGTCCGACCCGGAGGCGGCGACTCGCGTCGTGACCGAGGCGGTGGACGGGCTCGGCGCGGTGGACGTCCTGGTCAACAACGCCGCCCTGGCTCCGACCGCGGATTCCCGCCACGCCATCGCCGAGGTCGCCTACGAGGACTGGGTGAGCGTCTGGCGGCGGACCTTCGAGGTCAACCTGTTCGGCGCGGCCAATGTCACCTGGGCGGTGGCCCGGCACCTGCTCGCCCGCTCCGCGCCGGGGGCCGTCGTCAACGTCGGCTCCCGGGGAGCGTTCCGTGGCGAGCCCGAGCACCCGGCCTACGGTGCGAGCAAGGCGGCCTTGCATGCGCTGGGGCAGTCCCTGGCGATCGCGCTCGCCCCGCACAACATCGCCGTCAGCACCGTCGCTCCCGGCTTCGTGGCCACCGAACGGCAAGCGGCCAAACTCACCGGCGACGAGGGCGACGCCCTGCGTAGCCAGAGTCCGTTCGGCCGGGTCGGCACCCCCGCCGAGGTCGCCGCCGCCGTGGTCTACCTGGCCTCGCCCGAGGCCGCCTGGAGCTCCGGCACGATCCTGGATGTCAACGGGGCGTCGTACCTGCGGACGTAGCATGATCGGGTGCCTGAACTCCCGGAGGTCGAGTCGGCCCGCTCGGTGATCGAGCGGGCCGCGCTCGGGCGGCTGATCGTGGATGTCGACGACACGGATTCCTACGTGTGCCGGCCGCATCCACCCGGTGAGATCCGCGCCGCCCTGGTGGGTCGCCGGCTCGCCGCCGCGCACCGGCGGGGCAAGTCCCTGTGGTGTGACACCTCGGATGTCGGCGCCGTCCTCGGCATCCACCTCGGTATGTCCGGCAAGATCGTCATTGCCGACGCCGACGGCGGCGAGATTGACGGCGGCGACTACTGGGAGGGCCGCCGGGTGGCCGGCGACTACCGCTGGTCCCGGTTCGCCCTCACCTTCGACGACGGCGGCCGGATGATGCTCGTCGACCCTCGACGGCTGGGCCGCATCACCCTCGATCCGCCGGTCGACCGCCTCGGTCCCGACGCCGCCATCATCACCCCGGCCGCCTTCCGTGCCGCCCTCACCGGCGGCACCGCCCCGGTCAAGGCCCGCCTCCTCGACCAGCGGGCCCTCGCCGGCATCGGCAACCTGCTCGCCGACGAGATCCTGTGGCGGGCCCGCGTCCACCCCGCCCAGCCGGTCGACGAGCTCACTGCCCGCGAGGTCGGCAAGCTCCTCCGTGCCACTCGCGAGGCCGTCGCCGCCGCCCTGTCCGACGGCGGCGTCCACACCCTCACCGTCATCCCCTTCCGCCACGCCGGCGCCCTCTGCCCTCGCGACCGCGCGCCCATGGCCAAGGGCACCGTCGGCGGCCGCACCACCTGGTGGTGCAGCGCCGAACAAGTCCTTGGCTAGGCGTGCCAGCCGCCGTCAGCGGCGACGGTCGCGCCAGTGAGGTAGCTGGACAGCGGGCTGGCCAGGTAGGCGACGAGGCTGGTGTACTCGGCCGGGCGGCCGATGCGGCCGATGTCGTTGGGGGCCAAGGCTTCCACCAGCCGGGGCTCGATCTCCTCCCAGTCCTGGCCCCAGCCGTGCTCGCGGCCGAGTTCGGTCAGGGGAGCGATGCTGGCGGGGGTGAGGATGCCGCCGGCGGCGACGGTGTTGGAGGTGACGCCGGAGTGCCGCAGTTCCCGGGCCAGGGACTTGGCCAGGGCGTTGCGGGCTCCGTTGGTGGCGGCGTAGTGCGGCTGGGACGCGGCGGGAACGGCGCCGAGGACGCTGCTGATCTGGATCACCCGGCCCCAGCCGCGCTCCCGCATGGCGGGCACGAGGCGCTGGATCATGCGCACGGCGCTGAGGACGTTGACGTTGTAGAGGTCGGCCCAGTCCTGGGCGGAGGTGCTGGCCCAGCTGGCGGTCATGTCGTAGGCGCCGACGTTGTTGACCAGGATGTCGACGGGACCGTCCTGGACGGCGGCGGCGTAGACCTCGTCGGCTCCACCGTCGGAGCCCAGGTCGCCGATGGCGTACGAGGCGTCGATGGCCTTGGCCACGGCGACCGTTCGCTCGTGATTACGGCCGTGCACCACGACCGACGCGCCCTCGTCGGCCAGCCGGGTGGCGATCGCCTCACCCAGGCCGGAGCTGGCCCCGGTGACCAGGGCGCGCTTGCCGTGAAGCTGGAGATCCATCGGGAATTCCTCTCGTCAGGGCTGTTCCCGAGACTGCCGAAGAGAAAATGGACCGGCAAGTACAGAAGTGTCGGGCAGAATCGATGGGGTTCGTCCGAGGCGAAGGGCCGGCATGACTATTCGACGCGTCGCCGCACTGTCCATGGCCGCACTCCTGGCGGCCTCCGCATGCAGTTCCGGCTCGTCGGGCCCAGCGCCCGCGGCCGCCGCGCCGGCGGACCTCGTGTCGGTGTCCGTGACGGTGCCGGCTGGCCTGGACGCGTCGCCGCTGAACGAGCCGCGACACGTGCTGATACCCCGTGGCTGGACGATGTCGGTGTTCGCCCGGGTCAAGGCGGCGCGGCTGGAGGCCTGGACGCCAGACGGCGCGCTCCTGGTTTCCGTGCCGGCCGACGGCACGGTGGTCCGGCTGGTGCCCGACAGCCACGGCACGGCGACCCAGTCCGTGCTGTTGCAGGGCTTGAACCAGCCGCACGGTCTGACGTTCGTCGGCTCGACCCTGTACGTCGCGCAGAGCGACCGTGTGGACGCCTACTCCTACGCGGCCGGCAAGGCGACGGACCCGAAGCCGATCCTCACCGGCCTGCCGGACGCCAAGAGCCCGGAGCTGGGCGGCACATACGCCCACGCCCTCAAGAGCGTCGCCGTGGGCCCGGACGGTTCGGTGTACGTGTCGGTCGGGTCGACCGGCAACATCTCCGCCGACGACCTCAAGGCGACCCCGCCGCGGGCCTCCATCCTGCGGGTGCCGCCGGGCGGCGGGAAGGCCGAGCCGTTCGCCGTCGGTGTCCGCAACGGCACCGGCCTGGCCATCGCCCCGGACGGCGCGGTGTGGACCGCCGTGAACAACCGCGACAACATCGAATACCCCTTCGACCGTCCCTACGGCGACGCCTCAGGCTCGTCGCAGGGGGAGGTGATCCCCGAGTACGTGCGTGATCACCCCGTCGAGCCCCTGGCCAAGCTCACCGCCGGCCGGAACCTCGGCTGGCCGTACTGCAACCCCGACCCCGACACCACTCCCGGCGCCAAGGGCAGCAAGCAGGACCTGTCCAACGTGCCGTTCACCCGGGACGTGCAGCTCAACCCCGACGGCAAGATGCTCGACTGCGGCACCTTGCCCAAGATCGAGCAGACCCTCGGCGGTCACTCCGCCCCGCTGGGCCTGTCCTTCGTCAACGGCGGCCTGCCCGGTTCCTACGCCCAAGGCGCCCTTGTCGGAGTGCACGGTTCGTGGAACGCCTCCCCACCCCGCGCGCCGGAGGTGTCGTTCTTCCCTTGGGCCAACGGCGAACTGGGCAAGCAGCAGACCCTTGTCGGCGGCTTCCAGGCCACCGACGGCTCCCGCTGGGGCCGCCCCGTCGCCGCCGTCCTCGGCCCCGACCATGCCGTCTACATCACCGACGACCAGGCCGGCGCCATCTACCGCCTGACACCCCCGTAAACCCCGCGAGTCCCGCTCTCAGGCAAGCGAATGTGGAGTTTTGGAACTCGACATTCAGCTGCCCGAGAGCGGGACTCGCGGGGGTACGAGGTTATTTGTCGTAGACGAGGTCGTTGCCGATGTCTTCCAGGCTGCGGCCCTTGGTCTCGGGCATCAGGCGGGAGACGAACAGGAACGCCAGGCCGGTCATGACGGCGAAGAACAGGAAGTTCAGGCCGGCGCCGAAGGTGGCCAGCAGGGACGGGAAGGCGAGGGCCACCAGGAGGTTGAACAGCCAGTTGAAGACCACGCAGATGCCGACGGCGCCGGCGCGGACCTTGAGGGGGAACAGCTCCGGCAGGGCGACCCACTGCACGGGGCCCCAGGAGATGGAGAACGAGGCGATGTAGACGACGATGCCGACGAGGGTCAGCGCCAGCAGCAGGGGACCGGTGCTGAGGCCGGAGAGGTTGACGACGGCGAGCAGGATCATGGCCACGCACATGCCCAGGGCGCCGTAGAGCAGCAGCGGCCGGCGGCCGGCGACGTCGATCAGGCGCATGGCCGGCAGGGTCATGAGCATGTTGACGGCGCCGATGCCGACGTTGGCGAGGATGGCGCCGGAGGCCCCGAAGCCGACGTTGGTCAGCAGGGTGGGCGCGTAGTAGATGATGGTGTTGATGCCGACGAAGTTCTGGAAGAACACCAGCAGCATGCCGACGATGAAGATGGGGCGCAGGCGGCCGCTGGTGAGCATGCGAAGGCGCAGGGGCTCGGCCTGTTCGGCTTCCTTGCGGGCGCTGGCCTCGATCTCGCGGAGCTCGGCGACGGCGGCGTCACGGTCGCCGCGCAGCGAGATCAGCACCTTCTCGGCGTCGCCGCTTTCCTTGTGGTGCACGGCAAGCCAGCGCGGACTCTCGGGCTGGGTGTAGATGCCGAACATCAGCAGCACGGCGGGGATCACGCCGAGACCGATCATCCAGCGCCAGTCGCCGCCGGAGGACAGCGCGAAGTCGACGACGTACGCCACCAGGATGCCCACGGTCACCAGCAGCTGCATCAGGGAAGTGAGCTTCCCTCGCACCTCCTTGGGGGCGAGCTCGGACAGGTACATCGGGACCACGACGGACGCGACGCCCACGCCGACGCCCATGATGAACCGGAATCCGACCAGGAACGGGGCGTTGCCGGCGAGCGCGGCCCCGAGCGTGCCGACCACGAACACCGCGCCGGAGCCGAGGATCATTCTGCGCCGGCCCCAGGAATCGGCCAGCCGGCCGGCGAGTCCCGCGCCGAGCATCGAACCGGCCAGCAGTCCGGACACGACCAGTCCCTGTTCGAGTGGACTGAGCGGAATGTCCTTGTCGATGTACAACAAGGCGCCGGAGATCACGCCGGTGTCATAGCCCCACAGGATGCCGCCGAGCGCGCCGAAGAACCAGATTCCGTAGTTCCGAACTGTGCGCCGTGACGTCGATGTCGTGGCAGAGGTCATCGTTGTCCCTTCTCCCAGGCCTGACACCATAGAGGTGTTGGGAAGATGAGGCACGGTCGGACGAACCCGAACGGGCAGCCTGGAAAGGGCTTCAGATCCGGCGAAAGAGTGAACCTCGGTAAGAAAAGGCAGTGATATTCGGCCCATCTGGCCCTTCGGGCCGAGTGAAGCTCGGTGAACCGGGCAACGCTCGGTCGTGTGGAAGAGGTATTCGGGCAGAGATCGTCAGCCCAGATGTGCGAGCCGGGGCCACAGTTGCGCCCACGACGACTGCCGGCCGGTGCACACGACGATCGGCTCCTGCTGGGCCTGGTTGACGCTGTCGGGACCAAGTTGGACGGTGCCGATGGTGCTGCACTGCGCGAACGCCGGGGCCAGTTGGTCACTGGGAACCCCGACCGAGACGACCGTGGTAGCTGTCGCCGGCGGCATCCACGTCGACAGTTCATTGTGGCCACTGAACACCGGCGGGAGGTGGTAGTCGTCCCGCCAGCGGTCCAGCGCGCCCGCCTCGCCATAGTCCTTGGCCAGTAGCACTGCCGAATTCCGTTGCTCTGACGGCAGATTCGCCACCACGGCCCCGACCTGGCGGGTCAGTTCCGGCCAGCCGGTGCTGTCCCGAGCCTCCACATTGGCCATGGGAATCGGTGTTTGTGCAAGCACTGACTCGGGCAGCACCGGCAGCGCCAGCAAGGCGGACGTCGTGGCGTTCACGATCAGGGCCGATGTGATCAAGCGAGGGCGTCGGAACGCCCACGAGTCCAGGTGCACGCAGCCGGCGGCGAGCAGCACCAGAACCAGCGGTGCTGCGTAGTCCAGGCGACCGCCGGTCACCCAGATCGCCACCAGCGCGACCGGATAGGCGACCGCCACGGCGCGGGCCGAGCGCCACTCGGGTCGACGGAACAACCCGACCAGCCCGGCCAGCCAGACCGGGGCCAGCGGCAGACCGACCAGGATCAGCTGACCCGGCAGTAGGAACAGCCGGTTGCGGTCGCCGTTGCCGTCGGCGCTGAGCGCCGAGGCCATCTTCAGCTGGGGCCAGTCGTGTACTGCCTGGTACAGGAGGTTGGGCGCGCCGATGACCAGCGCGATCGCCACCCCGCCCAGCAGCCAGCGGTTCACCAGCGCCCGCCGTGGCCCGACCGTGGCCAGGCCCGCAAGGAGCCCGAGGCACAGCAACACCACGAGGTACTTGTTGTAGAACGAAATTCCCACCGCCACGCCGGCGAACAGCCACCACTTGCCGGTGCCCCGCACCAACGCCCGCAGCACGAACAGCGCCACGGCCAGCCAGGCCACCAGGTCGATGCTGGACGTGAGCAGCGTGTGGCCGACCAGCAGCACATAGCACGATGTCGCCGCGGCCAGGGCGCTGACGACCTGTGCCCGCCTCGAACCGCCCAGCTCCGCGGCGATCATCGCCGTGAGGACGACCGCCGCGGCCGCGCACAGCGCCGCCGGTACCCGGATGCCCACCGCTGTGTCCCCGAACAGGTGCGTGCCGAGGCCCGCGAGCAGCGGCGTCAGCGGCGGCTGGTCCACGTATCCCCAGGCCGGGTGATCGCTCAACATCCGGAAGTACAGCTCGTCGCGGTAGTAGCCGTAGCGCGCGGCGAGGGCGACCAGCAGCAGCGCCACGGCGCCGGCCACCGCGAGCACACCTCGCCACTCGATCCGGGCCGGCTGCCGCCGGGCGGTGTCGATCGGACTGGGTTTTCGCGCCGGAAGCGTCGCCTGAAGGACCATGCAATCGACTATACACTGGAGTTATACACGCGGTGTATAGATGGATCGCCGCAGGTCAGTAGGGTGAGGGTGATGCTGGGCCGGGTTCGCACCTGAGTGGCTCACATGACCTCCGGCGTCATGTGAGCCACTCAGATGTGGAGCTCAAATGAGCCACTCACGTGCGGCGGTGGAGGTGGGGGCAGCGGGGTTCCTCGACGATCTCGCGGTCCGCCGTTGCGGATCCGGGTGGCGACGCAATACGGTTGACTTCGGACTAGAACACGTTCCAGTTTTCTGGTGGCGGGGCTAGGAGCGACGATGGTCGACAGGGCGCGGCGGGGCGATGAGGCCGACTACGTGGTGGTCGGGTCGGGCAGCTCGGGGGCCGCGCTCGCGGGCCGGCTGGCCCAGGCCGGGGCCAGCGTGATCGTGCTGGAAGCGGGCAAGAGCGACGAACAGCTGCTGATCAAGAAGCCGGGACTGGTCGGGCCGATGCACGCGGTGCCGCAGCTGAAGAAGCTGGTGGACTGGGGCTACTACACGGTGCCGCAGAAACACGTTCTCGATCGGCGGATGCCGGTGCCTCGGGGCAAGGTGGTCGGCGGATCGAGCTCGGTCAACGGCATGGTCTACGTCCGCGGCAACCGCGCCAACTTCGACGCCTGGGCGGCCGAGGGCAACACCGGCTGGGACGCGGACAGCGTGAACGCGGTCTACAAGCGGCTGGAGGACTTCGAGGACGGGGAGAACGACTTCCGCGGCGCGGGCGGCCCGATCCGGGTCACCCGGCCCACGAAACCGCAGGAGGGCTCGCTCCAGTTCATCGAGGCCACCGCCGACGCCATCGGCTGCCAGATCCTCGACGACTACAACGCCGCCCAGCAGGAGGGCGTCAGCCGGATGCAGCAGAGCGCGGCCGACGGCCTGCGCTACAGCGCCTCCCGCGGCTACATCCACCACCTCGCGCCACCGACGCTGGAGTTGCAGTCCCAGGTCCTGGTCACGAAGGTGATCATCGAGAACGGCCGCGCCGTCGGCGTCGAGGTCGTCGACGCCAACGGCTCCCGGCGTACCGTGCGGGCGGGCAAGGAAGTCATCCTCTCCGCCGGCTTCATCGGCTCGGCCCAACTGCTGATGCTGTCCGGCGTCGGCCCGGCCGAGCACCTGCGAGAGCACGGCATCGACGTGCTGGCCGACTTACCGGTCGGCGACAACCTGCACGACCACCTGTTCCACGCCCTCACCTTCCACGTCGCGACCAGCCGGAACCGGGGCACCGCGCCGTACTACGCCCGCGGCCTGCTTCAGGAGCTGCTGCGGCCCGGCAGCACGTTCCTGGCCAACTCGGTCTTCGAGGCGGTCGCCTTCCTCAAGACCTCCCAGGCCGACGCCATTCCCAACCTCCAGCTGCACCTGCTGCCCTGGGCCTACGTGTCGCCCAACCAGGACGCGCCGATCCGGCACGACATCGACAAACGCCCGGCGCTGACCGTTCTGGCGACGCTGATCTACCCCCGCAGCCGCGGCACGCTGCGGCTGGCCTCGGCCGATCCCCAGGCCGCGCCGCTGATCGACTTCCAGTACCTGGCCGACCCGGCCGACCTGGAGGTGCTGGCCGAGGGCTCGGAGATGGTGCGGGAGATCTTCGCCTCGCCGGCGTTCAACGGCGCGGTCAAGACCGAGATCCACCCGGGCGCGCAGCTGCGAGGCCAGCAGCTGCGGGACGCGATGCTGAACCGGGCGACCTCGGTCTACCACGGCGTCGGCACCTGCCGGATGGGCGTCGACGAGCTCGCGGTGGTCGGCCCGGACCTGCGGGTCCGCGGCGTCGACGGGCTGCGGGTGTGCGACGCCTCGATCATGCCGTCGATCACCGGCGGCAACACCAACGCGCCCTGCCTGATGATCGGCGAGATGGGCGCGCAGCTCGTCCTCGGGAGCCGGCCATGACCCTCACCCCGCTCGGACTCACCCGCCCGGCGTCGACCACCGACGCCTTCCTGCGCCAACTGGTCGCCCGAGTACGGGGAGCATGCCGTGCGCCGTGGCGGCTCACCGAGGTCTACACCGGCGAGCCGCTGGTCGACCTGCCGCAGTCCAGTCCGGCCGACGTCGAGCAGGCCTTCGCCACCGCGCGGGCGGCGCAGCGGGAGTGGGCGGCCACGCCGGTCAAGCAGCGCCTGGCCGTGTTCAAGCGGGCGCACACGATCTTCGTCGACAACGCCCGCACGGTCGCCGACCTGATCCAGGTGGAGAGCGGCAAGAACCGGCAGATGGCGATCGAGGAGACCTGCGACCCGCCGATGGTGATGAGCCACTACCTGAAGCGGGCGGCCAAGTTGCTGGCCCCGGTCCGGCGTGGGGGACCGGTGCCGATGCTGTCCACCTCGACCGAGATCCGCCAGCCCAAGGGGGTCGTCGGCATCATCGCGCCGTGGAACTTTCCTTTCGCCACCGGCATTTCCGACGCCCTGCCGGCGCTGATGGCCGGCAACGCCGTGGTGTTGAAGCCCGACAACAAGACCGCGCTCTCGCCGCTCTACGGCGTGCAGATGCTGGAGGAGGCCGGCCTGCCCAAGGGCCTGTTCCAGGTCGTCTGTGGTGAGGGACCCGATGTCGGCCCCACGCTGATCGACAACGCCGACTACGTCATGTTCACCGGTTCCACCGCTACCGGCCGGGTGATCGGGGAGCGGGCCGGGCGCAACCTCATCGGCTGCTGCCTCGAACTCGGCGGCAAGAACCCGATGATCGTGCTCGACGACGCCGACATGAACGAAGTCGTGCAGGGGGCCGTGTTCGGGGCGTTCGGCAACACCGGCCAGATCTGCATGCACATCGAGCGGATCTACCTGCCGGAGTCCCGGTACGACGAGTTCAAGGCCGCCTTCGTGGCCCGGGCCCAGGGTCTCGACGTCCGGGCCGCCTACGAGTTCGGCCCCGAGATGGGCTCGCTCGTCTCGGTCGACCACATGCGCCGGGTCAAGTCCCATGTGGACGATGCCGTGGCCAAGGGCGCCACCGTGCTCTGCGGCGGCAAGCCCCGCCCCGACCTCGGGCCGGCCTTCTTCGAGCCGACCGTCCTCGAAGGCGTCAACGCCGACATGCTCTGCGGCGTAACGGAAACCTTCGGTCCCGTGGTGGCGCTGCACAAGTACCGCACTGTCGATGAGGCAGTCGCGCTGGCCAACGACACCGACTACGGTCTCAACGCCTCGGTCTGGAGCCGTGACGTCGAGGCCGCCCGGGCGGTGGCCGCGCGCCTCGAATCCGGCAACGTCAACATCAACGACATCCTCGCGACGTCCTTCGCCAGCAAGGCAACGCCCTCCGGCGGCTTCAAGAACTCCGGCGTCGGCGTCCGCCACGGCGACCCCGGCCTGCTCAAGTACACCGACGCCCAGAACGTGGCCGTGCTGAAGAAGCAGGTCATGGGGGCCAAGCCCGGCCAGGATCCGGAGAAGTACGTCACCGGCATGCTCTCCTCGCTCAAGCTCATGAGGAAGCTGCGGATCCGCTAGCTCAGAGGGTGATGTGGCCCAGTTCGCGGATCAGGTCCTTGCCGAGTTCGACCGCGCCGGCGTTGGCTCCGGTGAGCAGGCCGGCGGTCAACTGGAGCAGCACGCCCTTGAGCGCGTTCAGACCGCGGCGCACGACACCCCGGTCGGGCTCCGGCTTGCCCACCTCGGCGAGAACTTCCTTGGCGCTCTGGGTCGCGTCCCGCTGTTCCGTCTCGGGCAGCCCGAGGTCGCCGAGCCGGTTCAGCACGGCCCCGACCACCCGGGCCACCTCCTCGAAGCCCGGGGCGACCTGTTCGACGTGCGCGAAGTTGACGGTGTTGTTGTTCCAGAACATCGGCGAGTTCCGGACCTCGCTGTTGATCACCGGCCCGATGAAGTTGTTGGTGACCGACTGGGGCTGGTCGTCAGGCATCCGGGGCCCTTCCTGTGCCGGTGCGCCAAGATCGCCCTGGTGCAGCGTCGGGTTGTAGACGGCGGCGTTGAACACCGGACCGTTGAAGTAGTTGACGATCCACTTCGGCATCTCCGGCGGCGGCTCGGGCGCCCGCTCGGTGACCGGCAGCGAGGACCGTAGATCGTTCAGCTGGACCAGTCCGTTGTGCACCACGGCGGAACCGCGGTCCCCGGTGACGGTGCAGCGCAGCAGTTGGCCCCCGCAGGATCCGCTGGTGGTGATGCCGATGTGCCGGGTGTCGGCGAACTCGCTGTCCTTGACGTCGAGAAAGGCCGAGTCCTGGCCCGCGAGTCCGTACGCGCCGGGCTGGGTGACGGTCAGGCGTTCGGCGGTGAAGACCGCCTTGCCGTAGGCGATGGCCCCGCCGGCCTGGGTGTGGTCGATGTGGCAGTCGTAGGCGAACAGCTGGGACTCGCCGCCGGCCGAGACGCCGCCCAGGCCGTCGTGGAACGTGCAGCCGCGCAGGGTGACCCGGGCCTGTTCCAAGATGGACGCGCCGATGCGGCCGATGTTGCGGAAGTGCGTGTCGGTGAGCACGGCGTTCGTGCCGCCGGGGCCGAGCGCGTCCAGCCCGACCGCGCCGCCGTCGACCCGGATACCGGTGAAGTCGGCGGTGGATTCCTGCCAGACCCGCAGGGCCACGGCGGTGACGCCGTTGATCTCGCACCGCGAGAACTGGCCACGGCCGCCGATGAGGGCGATGCCGACGTGCCCGCCGGTGATGCGGCAGCCGTCGACCGCGGGCGAACCGCCGGTGGTGGCGAACACCGCGACGTTGCCGGCGCGGACGACCTCGCAGTTCTCGAACCGGCCCAGTCCCCGGGAGTTGGCGTTGATCCCGGTGTCGTGGCAGTCCTCGAACACGCACTCGCGCACGATCGGCCGCGCCCCGCTGTGCGTCGCGACGCCGTGCGCCGAGCGGCTGACCACCGTGCGCTCCATCAGGCCGGTGGACTGGTCCCGGTAGGTCACTCCGCTCTGGTGCGACGCGGTGATGTGGCAGTCCCGGATGTCCAGTGTCGCCTGCTTCTCCGTCGATAGGCTGTCGTTGCCGGTGCCGGTCAGGCGGCAGCCGACGACCGTCACCCGCGATCGGCTGGCCAGCACGCCGTGGATCTGGCAGTCCTCGATCCGCGAGTCCTGGATCAGCACGTCCGCGCCTTCGATCGCGGCGATCCCGTTGGTGCTGGAGCGGGTGAGCTCACAGCGTTCGACGAGGCCGGTGGCGCCGGCGAACACGACGCGGCCGTTGCTGATCAGGCTGTCCCGCAAGGTGATCGCCGTCTGGGGGACCGCGTGCACGCTGACGCCGCTGTGCCCCTGGATCTGCGACCGCTCGATGGTCAGCGTCCCGGCGGCGCAGCGGACGGCGTCGTTGTCGGAGCCGACCAGCACCAGATCGCTGAGCTGCACGCGACCCCGGCTCTCGATGACGGGGCCGTTGGCCGAGTAGAGGGTGACCGTGCCGGGGCCGTCGGCCGCGACCAGTTCCACATCGCCGTTGACGCGTAGCGGCTCCTCGTAGCGGCCCGGGCCGATCTCGATCCGCGCCGGTTTGCGTTTGAGGCCGGCGGCCTGCAGGGCCGAGCTGACGGTCCGGTGGCCATGTCGCGATGTCTGCGACACCCGGAACGTCTTGACCATGTACCCGACTCCCCACTCACGGTGGGTCAACGTTAGCGGTTCCGGTTGGGCCGAGTGCGAGGTTCACGGCATTCAGACCAGATCGTCGAGTTCCTGGTCGAACAGCAGGGCCGGGTCGAAGGCCATGCCGGCGAAGTGGCCGGCCAGTTCGAGGGACAGCACGCCGTGCAGGCGGGTCCAGAAGGACAGGGCCCGGTGCAGCACGGCCGGCGACGTGGGGTCGCCGCCGACCCAGGGGATGTCGGCCTCGAACCGGGTTTCCCTGGGTGGCAGGGCGGAATGCGCATCGATCAGCACCGCGAAGATCTCGCCGGAGATCGCCGTGGTGGTGTCGGGCGCGTGGTAGCCGGGCACCGGCGTGCCGTAGATCAGGAAGTACCGGTGCGGGTCGTCGAGAGCCCAGGCCCGGATGGTGTGAGCCAGCCCGGCCACGTCGGCGCCGGCGTCGAAGGCGCCCCTGACCGCGTCGGCGAGGCTCCGGTAGGCGTCGGCGATGAGCTCGGTGAGCAGGTCGTCGCGGCTGGCGAAGTACCGGTAGAGCGCCGGGCCGCTCATGCCCATGCGCTTGGCGATGGCGTTCAGCGACAGCGCTGACACACCGGTCGTGGCCAGCTGCTCCCAGGCATGCCGCTTGATCTCCCCGTGCACCTGGGCCCGGTAGCGCTCCCGTGGTGTTTCCATCCCTCCGGCACCTCCAGTTAGAGGCTATCACTCTTCCTATTGACTCTCACCGAAGTGGAGTTATAGCTTCTAACTCAAGTTAGTCGCCGTAACTCGGAGGTATGTCATGCACCGCTCCGCCCTGCTCGCGCTCCCGCTGGCCGCCGCCCTGCTCGGCGGTGTCGCCGCCGCCCCCGCCGAGGCCGCGCCGGCGTCGTCGGCCTCGTTGACCTGCCAGGGGGCCGGCGTCGACCCCGCCGCCCAGGTCCGCTACCGGACGCAGACCTTCATCGACGCGCCGCTGAGCACCGTGTGGAAGGTGCAGACCGACATCAACCACTGGCCGTCCTGGCAGCAGCCCGTCACCAGCGCCAAGCGCCTCGACCCGGGCCCGCTGCACCGGCACTCGCAGTTCCGCTGGACCACGCCGGTTCCCGCCACCCCGGCCGGCCCGGCGACCACGCTGGTCATCACGTCCACCGTCCAGCAGTTGCGGCCCTACCAGTGCGTCCGCTGGACCGGCCCGGCCGACGGCGAGGGCCTGCACATCGACGGCACGCACGTCTGGAACTTCATCCCCGTCGCCGGCGGCGTGCTCGTGCGCACCGAGGAAACCCATACCGGTCCCCAGGTCGACGCCAACGTGCCGCTCGCGACCGAGTTCCTCGGCCAGGGCCTGGAAGCCTGGCTGAAGGACCTCAAGGCCGCCGCCGAAGCCCGGTGACCAGGGGTGCCGGCCGGTGGCGACGCCGCGCCACCGGCCGGCACCCCTCCCCCCACGTGGTCGGGCCTGACGGCCTCGACCGGTCCACCATTGCGCACGGCGATCGGATCCGGGTCAGATGGTGTTCGGACGGCGGATGATCCGGGGGTGCGCGTGGAGGTGCGTCTGCTGGGGCCGGTGGAGGTCCGCAGCGGTCCGACGGTGCTGCCGCTCGGGCCGCGCCAGCAGCGGCTCGTGGTCGCGGCCCTGGCCTACGAGGTCAACCGGGTGGTGCCGATCGACCGTCTGATCGCCTGGCTGTGGCCGGACGAGCCGCCGAGCCGGGCGACCCACGCGGTGCGGGTGATGGTGTCGAAGATCCGAAACCTGCTGGCCGGGGCCGACCTCCAGGTCCGCACGCGGGGCAGCGGCTACCTGCTGGCGGCGGATCCGATGAGTGTCGACGTGCACCGCTTCCGAGCCCTGGTGGACCAGGCCCGGGAGAGCCGGGACGACCATCGGCGGGTAGCAGTGCTGGACCAGGCGCTGGCCCTGTGGACGGGGCCGGCGCTGGCCGACACCGTCGCGCCAGACGTGCGGCAACGGCTGTTCGGGGGCCTGGAGGAGTCCCGCCTGCTCGCGGTGGAGGACCGGTTCGACGCGCTGTTGCGGTTGGGACGCCACGGCGAGGCGTTGGGGGACATCACGGCGCAGGCGCGGGAGCATCCGGCTCGGGAGCGGCTGACCCGACAGCTGATGCTCGCGTCGTTCCGCAACGGCCAGGCGGCCGCGGCACTGGACGCGGCCCGGCGCACTCGTCGGCAGCTGGCCGACGAACTCGGGGTCGACCCCGGGCCTGAGCTCCAGGACCTGGAACTGGCCATCCTGCGCAACGATCCGAAGCTCGCCGCCCCGGCCGCGACCCGGTCGGCGCTGCCGGTCGCCCGCACGCGGCTGATCGGCCGTGACGGCGAGGTGTCGGCGATCCTGGCCCGGCTGGCCGCCGTCCGGCTGCTCACGGTGACCGGGCCCGGGGGAGTGGGCAAGACCCGGCTGGCGATGGCCGTCGCCGACGGGTTCGACGGCGCGGCGGCGTTCGTCTCGCTGGCCCCGCTGGCCGATCCGCATCTGCTGCTGGCGACAGTCGCGGCCGGCCTGGGCATCCAGGACGTGGGCGGCGTGGCGTTGCCGGACGCGCTGCGGGTCTATCTCGCCGACCGGAATCTGTTGCTGGTGCTGGACAACATGGAACATCTGTCCGCCGCCGCGCTGGAGATCGGGCTGCTGCTGGACGGCGCGCCCGGCCTGACCGTGCTGGCCACGAGCCGCTCGCCGCTGCGGATCCATGGCGAACACGTGCACGTGGTGGGGCCGCTGCGACCGGAAGCCGCCGCGGAGCTGTTCGTCGAACGGGCCGGCGCAGCCGAAGCGCCTGTGGTGGCGGCGATCTGTGACCGGCTGGACTGCCTGCCGCTGGCGATCGAACTGGCCGCCGCGCGCACTCGCCAGCTGTCCCCGGCGATGTTGCTCACCCTGCTGGACGATTCCCACGTGGTGCTGGCTGATGGCCCGCGCGATCTGCCCGAACGCCAGCGCACGCTGCGTGACACGATCGCCTGGAGCTACCGGCTGCTCGACGCCTCCGAACAGGAAACGCTGCACGCGGTCGCGGTGTTCGCCGGTGGCTGGACGCTGGAGGCCGCCATCGCGGTCGCCGGCGCCGATCCGGCCACGGTCCTCGACCTGCACGGCCGGCTGGTCGACGCGAGCCTGATCGTCCGGGAGGACGACCGCTACACGATGCTGGCGACCATCCGGGCGTTCACCCTCGGCTGCGCCGATCCTGCGCCGGGGCGGGCCCGTCATGCGGCGTACTTCGAGGAATTCGTGGCCCACGCCCGGATCGGCGCGCAGGGCCGGGACCAGATGACGTGGCTGCATCGGTTGCGCCGGGAGCACGACAACCTCCGCGCCGCGATGCGCTGGCTGCTGGACCGTGGCGAGACAGACCGGTTCGCCGGGGTTTTCGTGTTCTGGCACTGGCTGATCCAGGGCCGCTTCTTCGAGTGCCGGCGGTGGGCGGCCGAGGCGCTGGCCGAC
This sequence comes from Kutzneria sp. CA-103260, assembly GCF_018263855.1. Taxonomy (GTDB): domain Bacteria; phylum Actinomycetota; class Actinomycetes; order Mycobacteriales; family Pseudonocardiaceae; genus Kutzneria. The sequence continues at coordinate 2,818,700 of NZ_CP073318.1, forward strand.
GGGTCCGCGATGAGCGCCGCCAGCCGGGTCGGGGTGCTCGCGATGCACGGAATGGCCGTCGCCGGCACGGATCCCGAGCTGGCGCTGCGGCTGACCGGCGACAGTGCCCGGCTGGCCGCCGCCGACCGGGTCGCCCCCGAGGCGAGGGCGACGGCGCTGATGGCGCAGGGCAACGTCGCCGTCTGGCTCGCCCAGTACGAGACCGCCCTGCGGGCGTTCGACGGCGCGGAAACCGTGCTGCGCCAACTGGGTTGGGCCAGTTCGCGGTTCGGCGTCCAGGCCGGCCGGGCCTACGTCATGCTGATCACGGGCAACGCGGCGCGGGCCGAACGAGTCCTCGCGGGCATGGTCGCGCGCCTGCGGCGGGACGGCGGCGAATGGGATCTCGGCCTGGCCCTGAACTACCAGGGCTTCGGCCTGCTCCGGCTTGGTGATGCCGCCGGCGCGCAGCGGGTATTGCGCGAGGCCGTCGGCATCTGGGACCGCCTCGACGCCCGGTTCACCCTCATGTACGCGCTCACCTTCCTCGCCATCGGCGCCGCCCACGACGGCCGTCCGCGTCGCTCGGCCCTCCTCACCGGGGCCGCCTCCGTCCTGGTCGACCAGTTCGGCCCCGCCGTGATCGGCGACACCGCCCGCGATGCCGAGCACGCCTCGTCGCTGGCCGTCGCCGATCTCGGTCGGACCACCTTCGACGACTTGGTCGCGCAGGGCCGCGCCATGAGCCGTCCCGAGGTTGTCGCGCTAGCTCTGGAATGAGTGTTGTGGACGAGCCGGTCCCAGGTCATCCCACTGGCTGTCGGCTGCGCCGGGCCAGTCGGCTCAGGAGCAGGATCGTCAAGGCGATCACGATCGCGCCGAGGGCCAAGGTCGGCACGAGTTGGCCGCCGGCGATGCCGCTGGCGACGGCCAGTGCGGAGTGGCCGACGAGTGCGCCGCCGATGAGCCAGATCCGGTGGTGATCGCCGAAAGTCGGGGTGGCGGACCAGCGGGCGACCAGCCAGCCCACAGTGATGGCGACGGCGAGGGAGATCAGCATCGGGATCGCCACCCAGGCGCCCTGGCCGATCGCCGGTCCATGAGAGGCACCGCCCAACCTGAGCGGGAAGATCAGCCCGAGGAAGGCGATCGGGGCGAGTCCGGCGACCACACCGAGCATGGCGGCGTGGGGGAGCCGTGTGAACGGGGTGGGCCGAGGAAGGCTCAGCCGGGGCACCACGACCAGGGCGAGGATGCCGAGGGCGAGCATGGCGATCAGGATCGTGACACTGACGGACCACGGTTCCTGGTAGCCGGGGTCCTGGGTGCCGGCGATGGCCAGCCGGGTCAGGGCGATGCCGACGATGAACACGATGGCGGTGCCGATCAGGCCGAACCGTCCCAGGTACGGGCGGCCGGCATGGCGTTTGAAGACCAGGTTGGCCAGCGCGACCGGAATGAGCACGGAGAAGACCAGGTGGTAGCCGATCTGGCTCTCCCAGTAGGTGACGTTGACGCCGAACACCCGGCCCCACTGGGCCGCGCCGTACAGGTTGGGGCTGGTCAGCGCCTGTAAGCCGAGCCCGTCCTCGGCCAGTTCGTAGGCCAGGCCCAGGAGCAGCAGGCCGGGCCAGCCGGCGCCGGCCCGGCAGACCAGCTCGCGGGCCAGCAGCACGCCGGCGCCGTAGATCGGGATCAGGAGGGGGAAGGCCAGCCAGACCGCCGGCAGCGAGATGCCGGTGAACGCCCCCTCGGCGCACAGCGGCGCCAGCAGCACCAGCGTCCACGCCGCCTTCAGTCGTCCCTTGCCATCCGTCATGATCATCCCCCCATTTTTACTCAGCCGAGTAATAACGCCGACGGTACCATCGGCGGGCAGCTGACGCGAGGGACGGTGTGGACCCACTGGCGGAGACGAACGCGCGAGCGCCCCGGCGGCGGCTCTCGCCGGAGGACCGGCGGCGCGAGATCATCGCCGCCACCATCGACACGGTCGCGGCCGTCGGCTACCGGGGGACGACCTTCGTGAAGATCGCCGAGCGCAGCGGGCTGAGCAGCACCCGGCTGATCTCCTACCACTTCACCAACCGTGACGAGCTGATGTGGGCGACGGTCGCCCACGTCTACGGCCAGCTCGGCCAGCACGTCGAGGACCGCCTGGCCGCGGCGGCGGGACCCAGGGCCCAGCTCGCGGCCTACGTCCGGGCCGTCGTCGAGTTCGTCGCCGCGCACAGCACCGAGATGCAGGCGCTGACGTCGATCTTCCTGAGCTTCCGCGACGAGGCCGGGGCCAGCCGGTCCTACGACAACAACGACGACCAGCGCGCGATCGGCGTCGTGGAGCGGATTCTGCGCCAGGGGCAGGAAGAAGGCGTGTTCCGGGCGTTCGACCCGTTTGTCATCGGCTCGCTGGTGCAGCGGTCGGTGGACGGCCTGCCGTTCCTGCTGGAGACCCGGCCCGACCTGGACCTGCACGCCTACGCGGAGGAACTGGTCGAGGCGTTCGACATCGCCACCCGGGCGTGATCAGCGGAGGCTGGCCGCGATGCCGGCGGCGGCTTCGCGCAGCGGCGGCAGGAAACGGTCGGCGTCGGCGGGGTCGAGGCGGGTGCCGGGGGCGGCGATGGTGATCGCGGCGACGGGTCGGCCGACGGGGTCGCGGATGGGCACACCGATGGCGTGCACCTCGGCGACGCTCTCGCCGAGGTTGAGGGCGTAACCCCGCGCACGACAGGCGGCGAGCTCGGCGAGCAGCGCGTCAACATCGGACAGGGTGCCGGCGGTCAAGCGGTTCAGGCCGGTCGGATACTGCGATCGCACGGTCTCCGGCGGGAGTTCGGCCAGCAGGACCTTGCCGCCGGCGGCGGAGTAGGCGGGCACATGGTCGCCGGTGCGGGTCCCGACGCGAAGGGTGCGCGGGCTCTCCGCGCCGTCGAGGAAGAAGGCGTCGGCCCCGTCCAGCACCAGCAGGTTGGACGTCTCCTGGGTGGCGTCGCGCAGCACCTCCAGGTGTGGGCGGGCGATGCGGATCAGCGTGCGTTCGTCGGCGATGCCGCGGGCCAGGGCGAGCAGCGAGGGGCCGAGCCGGTACCGCTTCCCGTCGACCTCCTGCTCCACGAAGCCGTAGGCCCGGAGCGTGGACAGCAGCCGGTGCGCGGTGGAGCGGGCGATGCCCAGGTGCTCGCTGACGTCGGTGAGCCGCACGGCCTCGCGCCCGCGCAGGTACAGCAGCGTGCGCAGGGCGTTGCCGACGGACGCGGCACCGTACGGGTCGTTCGGCATAGCAGAAACCCTACTGGCGGATGTTCCTCAGCATGGGAGGAATCTCTACGGTGATCACAGGGGGTTCATCAGTCGTCACAGAAGGGTCCACCCGATGCGCACCGTGCGAGACGCCGCCTTCGACGTCCTACGCCGGCACGGCCTGACCACGATGTTCGCCAACCCGGGCTCGACCGAGGTGCCGCTGCTCGCCGACCTGCCCGACGACCTGCACTTCGTGCTGGCCCTGCACGAGGGATCCGTGGTCGGCGCGGCCACCGGCTGGGCCATCGCCCGACGCGAACCGGCACTGGTGCTGCTGCACACCACCGCCGGCCTGGGCAACGCCGTGGGCGCGCTGGCCACGGCCCGGGTGAACCGCGCGCCGCTGGTGGTGCTAGTCGGCCAGCAGGACCGCCGGCACCTCGTGCAGGAGCCGTTCCTCGCCGGCCGGCTGGAGGGTCTGGCCGGCGACTATCCGGTGCGGGTGGAGACGCCGGCGCGGGCCCAGGACCTGCCCGGAGCCATCGCCCGGGCGGCCCACGCGGCCCGCCTCGAACGTGGGCCGGCGCTGGTCATCGTGCCGATGGACGACTGGGCCCAGCCGGCCGATGACCTGCCATTGCCCGCGCCTACGACGCTCCGCCAGGCGGTCGGCGTGGATAAGGAGGCAGTGGGGGAGATGGCCGCGCTGGTGGACGCTGCCGAGGCCCCGACCGTGGTCGTCGGGGCCGGCGCGGACGGTCCGGCGACCTGGCAGGCGTTGACCGCGTTGGCCGAACGGCTGCGGTGCCCGGTGTGGCAGGAATCGTTCGGGGGCCGCGCCGGATTCCCGCAGGACCACCCGCAGTTCGCCGGGCACCTGCCGCCCGGCCGCGGCCGCCTGCGCGAGGTGCTTGCCCCGTACGACCTGGTCCTGGCGGTCGGTGCGCCGATGCTGCGCCAGAGCGGATACGAAGCCGGTCCGCTGGTTGTCGACGGGACGCGGTTGGCGATCGTCACCGACGACCCGGCCGAGGCCCAGCGTGCCCCCGTGGAGTTGGCGGTTTTGGCTCCACTGCACATTTTTTGCGCCGAGTTGGCCGCCGCGGTGCGTCCCCGTTCCGTCGGCGCGGCCATTCCCGCACGGGCCGTCGCGCCCCAACCGCCGGCCGACGGCGAACAGCTGCGCGCCGCCCAGGTCTTGGCCGCGATCGCCGAACGGTTGCCAGCTAACGCCATTCTCGTGGAGGAGGCACCGTCCAGCCGTCCCGATCTGCACGCGCTGGTGCCGGCCCGGCAATCCCTCGGCTTCCTCAGCGCCGCGATGGGCGGCCTCGGCTTCGCCCTGCCCGCCGCGGTCGGCCTCCGCATGGCAGCCCCCGAACGGCCGGTCGTCGCCATCGTCGGCGACGGCTCGTCGATCTACCAGATCCAGGCTTTGTGGACCGCCGCCCACTACAGCGTCGGCGCGCTGTTCATCGTGATGGCCAACGCTCGCTACGCCGTCATGGACGAACTCGCCAACAAGCACGGCACCAAGCCCGTGTGGCCGGCCTTCGCGGAGGTCAGCGTCAGCGGCCTGGCCCAGTCTCTCGGCTGCCCGGCCCGTCGGGTCGCCGAATGGCCGGCCCTGCTCGACGAGCTCGACGCCTTGCTGCCGACCCTGGGGCAGCGCACCGAACCGTTGCTGCTTGAGGTGACCGTGCGGCCGTAGCTCAGCCGTGGCGAGCTGGTCGAGTGGTGGTGTGTACGAACGTGTCGAAGAGGTTCTGCTGCACGGGATCCGTGGCGGCGGTGTCCTCCGGGTGCCACTGCACGGCGGCGAACCAGCCACAGGCGGAGGGGAGTTCCACCGCCTCGATGGTGCCGTCGGCGGCTGTTGCCGTGACAACAAGGCCGTCGCCCAGGCGGTCGACCCGCTGATGGTGGTAGCAGGAGACCTCGGTGGACAGTCCGGAGTGGACGGTGACCGGGTGTCGGAGATGGCGGTGTGCGGGATCCATGTCCTGCTGGAGAGTGCCGCCCAACGCGACGTTGACGACGTGCAGGCCACGGCAGATCGCCAGCAGCGGCAATCCGGAATCCAGGGCCACACGGGCGATGGAGAGGTCGAAGGTGTCCTGGAGGTCGTCGACGTCGTAGACGCTGGCGTGGGTTTCGGCGGCACCGTAGCGGTGTGGGGCGAGGTCGCCGCCGCCGGGCAGCAGGATGCCGTCGAAGCGGGCGAGGCGGGAGGAGACCTCGTCGGCGGCGGGGTGAATGGTGACGGGCTCGCCGCCGGCCCGCCAGACGGCCTCGATCAGCGCCCGGGCGTTGACCTCGGCGGCGTACCGCAGGGCGGAGGCGGAGGCCGAGAACCTGGCCGGGATGGCGATCAGCGGCCTCAAAGCTGGATCCACGTGGTCTTGAGCTCGGTGTACTTCGCCAAGGCGTGCGCCGACTTGTCCCGACCGTTGCCGGACTGCTTCATGCCGCCGAACGGCACGGTGAGGTCGCCCTCCTCGTAGCAGTTGACCCAGACCGTGCCGGCCCGCAGGGCCCGGGCGACCTTGTGCGCGGTGGACAGGTCGGACGTCCACACCCCGGCGGCCAAGCCGTACTCGGTGTTGTTGGCCAACTGAACTGCATCGTCCAGTTCAGTGAAGGTCAGCACCGACAGCACCGGGCCGAAAATCTCCTCGCGGGCCAGCCGCATGCCGGGGTCGACCTGGTCAAAGACGGTGGGCTGGAGGAAGTTCTCCCGGTGCTCGCCGCCGACCCGCAGCCGCGCGCCCTCGGCCTGCCCGGTGGTGACGTGGTCGAGGACCCGGTCCAGGTGGGCCGACGAGACCAGCGGACCCATTTCCGTGGCGGGATCGAGGGGATCGCCGACCCGAAGCTCCCGCGCCCGTCGGACCACGGCCTCGGTGACCTGCTCGGCGATGTCGGCGTGGACGAGCAGCCGGGACGGCGCCGTGCACATTTCGCCCTGGTTGAAGAAGATGCCCCACGCGGCGGTGGCGGCGGCCCGCTCCAGGTCGGGGGCGTCGGGCAGGATGATGTTGGGCGACTTGCCGCCGAGCTCCAGCCACACCCGCTTGAGGTTGGAATCGGCGGCGTAGCGCAGGAAGTGGCGGCCGACGGCGGTGGAACCGGTGAAGGCCAACACATCCACGCCCGGGTGCAGGCCGAGCGCCTGACCCGCGGTCGGCCCGTCGCCGTTGACGACGTTGAGCACACCAGGTGGCAGCCCGGCTTCGGTGCCGAGCTGGCCCAGCAGCAGGGCCGACAGCGGTGACGACTCCGACGGTTTCAGCACGACCGTGCAGCCGGCGGCCAGTGCCGGCGCGACCTTCCAGCTGGCCAGCGTGAGCGGGAAGTTCCACGGCACGACCGCCCCGACCACTCCGGCCGGCTCCCGGGTGACCAGGGCCAATGCGTCGGGGGCGGTGTGCGGCGACTCGTCGGTGAGCTTGTCGGCCAGTTGCCCGTACCAGCGGAAAGTGTTGATGGCGGCCCGAAGTTCGATGTCGTGCGCGTCGGTGATCGGCTTGCCCATCTCCAACGTGACCGTGAGGGCGAGCTGTTCCCGTTGCTGCTCAAGGAGTTCGGCCATCCGTAGCAGAATCCGGCCGCGGTCGGCGGGGGAGAGCCGCGGCCACGGCCCGGAGTCGAACGCCCGGCGCGCGGCCGCGACGGCCAGATCGATCTCAGCGGCTCCGGCGTCGGCGACGTGCGTGATGACTTGCCCGTCACGCGGCGAGACGACCGGGAAGCCCTGGCCGCCGCCCTCAGCGCGGCCGTCGATGTGGTGCTGCGTGGGCAGATCGAGGTCCTTGGCCAGAGCCAGCCATTCCGAGTGGTCGCGCATCGGTTTACTCCGCCCCTGAGGTGCCGCGCTCCAGCAGCCGGCCGCCGTCCCACACGACGCCGACCTGCCGGTAGTACGCGGCGATCGGCTCACGGATCGCTAGCCGGGCCAGTTCTTCGGTCGGCGACTCGAACAGCTCCAGCGAGGCTTCGCCGGTCCACGGCTGCCCGCCCTCGAACGACGCGGCCCCGGACTCGATCAGCTCGTCCAGCGCGAGGCCACCGCCCTTCTCGATCGACGGCAGCCAGCGGTGGTGGGCCATCGGATGGGCGTTGACGAAACCGTTGGTGTCAGACGGTTCCCGCAGCGTCACCACCGCCTGCGCCAGGCGGCGGTCGCCGGCCGCGAGGGTGGCGCCGAAGCGGGCCCCGGCCTCGATGCGCGGGGCCGGGCCGTAGGGATGCGGCCGGGTCTGGTGGATGGAGCCAAGCTTCTTCGGATAGCCCTGGTGCAGGCCGCGGGCGATGGCGAAGTCCTTGTCCACCCAGATGTACACGCAGCGGGTGTAGGTCCGGTCCCGGTACTTGCAGCGGACGACCGCGAACGCCTCCTTGTACTGGGCGCGCACCGGGTCCAGCAGCTCGTCCCCAGTCGTGCCACAGGACTGCCAATCGGCCCAGATCAGCGCCACCGCACCGGGATCCTCGTCGGCCAGCTCCAACGGCTCGGGCAGCAACTCACGGACGCGATCCGGGTCGGTGCGGTACTCGACGGTCAGCAGGTCGCCGGAGTAGCGCCACGGCGGCGAAGGGATCAACGACGACGCCCCGGTCGCGGTCTTGGGATAGAAGTAGCCACGCATGTCTTTACGCTCCAACGAGATCGGTCCATCCGTGGGCGGGGCGGTCGAACCAGAGGTGGGCCTGGCCGGTGCCGACGGAGTTCTCGTACTCCCCGTACTGCCGGGCCGGCGCCACACAGGCGCGCTCGCCCAAGGCGCCGGCCAGCATCAGGTAGTGGGCGAACTTGGCTTCCGGCTTGAACTTCCAGAACTCGTCCATGGTGTCCAGGACCCTGTCGTGCCGGCCCTGCTTGAACCACGAGATCCGCTCCTCGTCGGCGGCACGGGCCGCAGGGGTGCGGATGTGGACCGGGTCGCTGGCCTCGTGATCACGCAGCTGGCGCAGCGGCCAGAAGGTGTGCGAGAGGGCCCCGGAGGCGATCAGCAGCACCCGTCGCCCGGGCGTGGCGGCGATGCCGTCGGCCAGGGCCCGTCCCAGACGCAGGTGGTCCTCCATGTCCCCGGTCTGGCAGACGCCGATGCTCACCCACCGCTTGTCCGGCCGCCCCAGGTACTTCCAGAGGTTGATGGTGGCGTAGTAGATCGGCAGGTAGTCGTCGTCGATCGCGGTGATGAAGGTGCCGTGCTTGTCGGCGAACGCCGCGATGGCGTGGGCCAGTTCGGGATCGCCGGGGAAGTCGTACGGCATGCGGCACATGCCCCGCGGCAGCTCCTCGGAGGTGAACAGCCCGGCCCGCCGCTGATGCGCCGTCACGACGAACTCCACGGTGGTGGCCCAGTGCGAGTCCAGGACGACCACAGTGTCGTAGTCGTCGCGGTCGAAGACGTCCCGGCGCAGCTGCTGGAGGCCGGTGACGAGGGTGATCTCGTTGCCGCCGTTGAGAGACCGACGCTCGGCTTCCGGCAGCACGATGGTCGGCACGTGGGCGAGCAGGCCGGCCCCGACGATCTCACCCATGGCTGAGCCATCCCTTCGGGGCGGTGACCGTGTTCTTCACGTCGCAGTAGAAGTCGAAGCTCCAGGTGCCGCCCTCGCGGCCGACGCCGGACTGGCGGGAACCGCCGAACGGGGCCTTGAGGTCGCGGACGAAGAAGCAGTTGACCCAGACCGTGCCGGCTACCAGCTTCGCGGTCACCCGCTCGGCCCGTTCCGGGTCGCCGGTGGCCAGTGTGGCGGCCAGCCCGAAGCGGGTGTCGTTGGCCAGCGCGACGGCCTCGTCCTCGGTGACGAAGGTCTGCAGCGTCAGCACTGGGCCGAAGACCTCCTCCTGCACGATCTCGGAGTCCTGGGCGACGTCGGTGAGCAGCGTCGGCGCGTAGTACAGGCCGTCCTGCCGGTGGCCGCCGATCACCGCGCGGGCGCCGCTGTCCAGGGCCCGCCGCACGAAGCCGTCGATCTTGTCGAGCTGCCGGGCGTGGATGTTGGGCCCGATGTCGGTGGCCTCGTCGCGCGGGTCGCCCTGCTTCAACGCGGCGGCCTTGTCCACGAAACGACGGGTGAACTCCGCGGCCACCGAGTCCTCGACCAGCAGCCGGGTACCGGCCAGGCACACCTGGCCGGCGTTGTCGTACTGCTCAACGGCCAACTGAACCGCCAAGTCCAGGTCGGCGTCGGCGAATACCAGCAGCGGCGACTTGCCGCCCAGTTCGAGGCTGAGCGGCGTGAGGTTGGCGGCCGCCGAGGCGGCGATGCGCTTGGCCGTGGGCACCGAGCCGGTGAAGCTGATCCGCCGTACGTCCGGGTGCGAGGTGAGGGCGTCGCCGATCTCCGTGCCGTAGCCCTGCACGACGTTGAACACGCCCGCCGGCAGGCCGGCCTCGGCGGCGATGTCGGCCAGCAGGGAGGCGGTCAGCGGGGACCACTCGGCCGGCTTGAGCACCACCGAGTTGCCGGCGGCCAGCGCCGGGGCGATCTTCCAGGTGGCCAGCATCAGCGGCGCGTTCCACGGGGTGATCAGCACGCTCGGGCCGGCCGGGTCCCAGCTGACGTGGTTGCGGTGGCCCCGCGTCTCGAAGTCCTCGTGCGCCAGGCCCAGCAGCCAGTCGGCGAAGAACCGGAAGTTGTGCGCCACCCGTGGCATCACGCCGCGCCGGTGCGACCGCAGCAGCGCCCCGTTGTCGTGGGTCTCGACCAGGGCCAGCTCTTCCAGCCGTTGCTCCACGCCGTCGGCGATCGCATGCAGGAGCCGGGCCCGCTCGGCCGGTGGCGTCGCCGCCCAGGCCGGGAAGGCCGTCTTGGCGGCGGCCACCGCCGCGGCCGCCTCAGTGCCGGTGCCGCGGGCGATCTCGGCCAACACCCGCCCGTCGATCGGCGACACGTCGGCGAACGTCTCGGCGGAGTCGACCCGCTCCCCGCCTATCCAGTGCCGGGTGTCGACGGCCACCCCGCCGACGGTTGCCTCGGGCTCGCGGGCCATGTCCCCTCCAGGTCGTTTGGCCCCAAATAAACACCCGGCGCGGGGACCGTGTCAACGCGTCGCCGGCTCCCCGACGACGGTCCAGCCGGCCACGACCTCGGCGACCGCCGACGCGCTCAGCTCGTCGGCGCGCCACACCGCGGCCGCGTGCCCGTCCGGGCGCACGAGCACGGCCGCCGCATCTTCCCAACCGCGAAGTGAACGCACGAGTTCAACCGGCAGCTCGTCGGGCATCGGTGTCGGCCCGAACGCGACCAGCGTGAGCCGGTCCGGACGCAGTGCGCGGTGCAGGGTTCCACCACCGGCCAAGGGAAGATTGGGCACCCGCCGTCCGACGGGCGAGCCCGCCGACACGTCGTAGGCCACTTCGAGGCCGGACAACCAACCCCGCAACTCGTCCGCGGTGTCGCCGTCGCGGGCGATGAGCCGGGAGACGAGGTCGCGCAGCGCCTGGCCGGCCGGCGTGAACGTCACCATGAGCGAGGCCTGGGCCAGCGTGTTCGCGGCGAGACGAGCCGCGATCGGGCGGCGCTCGGCGTCGTAGGACTGCGGGCCGTCGATGATCCGCCGCGGCGCGCGGCCGGCGACCTCAGCGGCCAGCTTCCAGGCGAGGTTGGCCGCGTCCTGCACGCCGACGTTGAGGCCCTGACCACCGGCCGGCAGGTGCACGTGGGCGGCGTCCCCGGCCAGGAACACCCGCCCCACGCGGTAATGCTCGGCGTGCCGGGTGGCGTCGCCGGCCCGGGACGTCCAGATCACCTCGCGCAGGCCGAAGTCGTCCCCGGCCATCCGGTGCAGGGTCGCCCGCAGTTCGGTCTCGTCGGGGATGTCGGCCTGGCGGGCCTTGGCTTCCTCAGGGGTGAGGCCGGTGTCGGACGGCTCGTGGCCGAAGACGCGGTACCGGCCGCCGGGCAGCGCGATGACGCTGTAGGAGCCACGTTCGACGTCCCAGTGGTGGGGGTGGGCCGGCGGACGGTCGAGGCGGACGTCGGCCAGGAAGCCCATGGAGGTGGCCGAGGTACCCGGAAAGCCGATGTCCAGCGCGTGGCGGACGGCGCTGTGTGCGCCGTCGGCGCCGATGACGTACCGGGCCCGCTCCTGGGCGCCGGCGGTCGACGTGATCGTGACGCCCTCGTTGTCCTGTTCGAGGTCCGCGAGTTCCCACCCGGTCTCGACCACCACGCCGTTCGCCTCCAGGTGCTCGGCCAGCAGCCGCTCGGTCTCGACCTGGGACAGCTGAAGGACGAACGGGAACGACGTGTCGAGACGCTCGTAGCTCAGCCGGTCGGGCAGCACCGCGAAGTGCGCGGCGGGCACGGCGGTGCCGGCGGCGACCATCAGCTCGGCCAGCGAACCACCGTCCGCGGTCGGCAACGCGTCCAGGACTTCGAGCGTGCGCGGGTGGATCGTGGTCGCCCTCGACTGTCCCAGCCGGTCCGACCGGGCCTCGAACACGCGCACGGCCACCCCGGCCCGGTGCAGGAGGGCGGCGGCCGCCATCCCCACCGGGCCGGCTCCGATCACTGCGACGTCGGTCTGCATGTCTGCTCCCCAGCGGTGTCGGGCAAAGTCTCTTGACATCAAGGTAATATCCAACTGTCTTGACGTCGAGAGAAAAAGGGGCGTGGCCGTGACCACCTCGTCACGCGACGCGGTCGACGACCTGATCGAGGCCGTTCGAAAGGCCGGCGCCGCCGAGCGCACCCTGCGAGCCAAGGCGCTGGCCTATCGCCTGCGCCGGGTGGCGCACCAGTTGGAGTTGGAGATGCGCCGTGAGCTGGCCGGACACGGGGTCGAGCTGTGGGAGCTGGAGGTGCTGGCGGCCTTGAAGCGAGCGCCGGAGCGCCGCCTCACGGCCGGGCAGCTGATGACCGCGGTCGCGCTCACCTCGGGCTCGGTCACGCACCGGATCACCCGGTTGCAGGATCGTGGCTGGGTCCGCCGGGATCCCGACCCGGCCGACGGTCGCTCGGTCCTCGTCTCGCTCACCGAAGCGGGCTGGCAGCGGGCGGTGGAGGTCTTCGACGTCAAGACGAAGGTCGAGGAGGAGATCGGGGACGTGCTCGACGACGACGCCGTCGACGTCCTCAACGACGCGCTGCGGCGGATCTCGCACCACCTGAACGCAAGGAGCTCATGATGAGGCGACAGACCCTGGGCATCGCCGCCGTCATCGCCGGCGCGGCCGCTGCCGCGCCGTCGGTATGGCAGACGGTCACCCACATCACCGACGAGACCTACCGCGCGCCGGAGGCCCGACACGGCGCCGGCCATGTGCAGTACCACATGGCGCGCGAAGCGCTGGTCACCGCAGGCGCGTTCGGGGCGGTCGGCAGTATCCTCGTGGCCGGACCGGAGCTGTCACCGGCGCTGTGGCGGGCGATGGCCTGCGCGGTCGGCGGCTTCGTGGCCGCGATGTGGTCGGGTGGGCCGACCACGGGCCTCTGGGCGCCCAACCGTCAGGCGTTCGCCATCCACGTGGCCTCGACCAGCGCGTTGAGCCTCGGTGTTGCGCTGCTGCGCCCGCGTCGCTGAGGTTCGGCTCACAGCTCCAGGGCGGTCGCGCCTTCGGCGGGTTCGGCGTTACGCCTGGTCTTCAGCCACGTGTCACGGCCTCGGACGATTCGGAAGAAGGCTCGCCACGAGCTGACGTAGAACAGTAGTACGTACATCGCGTACAGAACGCCGTAGCCGAGCGATCGCCACAGGGGGATGCCGGGCTCGTTGCGAGCGTACAGCGGCCCCCAGATGGCCAGCGGCGCCAAACCCAGCAGCACCAACAACACCGAGGCCAGCACGCCGCTGGTGTGCGCGCCGTAGTAGACGCTGGCGATGAAGGGAATCGGGTAGACGAAGGTGCCGAGCAGGTACAGCCACGGCAGCACGAGGTAGTAGCTGACCTCCAGAACGCCACGGCGGGGCAGGTGGCCGCAGGTCCAGATCCGTGAGAGGTAGCGGCCGCACTGCATCGTGCCCTGGCCCCAACGGGTCCGTTGGGCGAGTAGCCGGTCGAGCCGGGGCAGGCCCTCCTGGTCGATGACGGCCTCGGGGGCGTACTCGATGCGGTGGCCGGTGGTCAGCAGGTGCAGGCTGAGCTCGTAGTCCTCCAACAGCGCACAGTGCCACGGCCGCCCGTAGCTGGCGCGCACACTGTCCAAAGCGGACAGTCGGGTGAACTGCCCGTTGCCGCCGAGAGCAGCGGTCCGGGTGTGGTGACGGGTCAGCTGGATGGCCGCGATGGCCGCCCGGAACTCGATGTCCTGCATGCGAACCAGCGCCCGGCCGGCGAGGTTGGCCAGCCGGCCCCGACCGGGGAACGGCCGCCGGTCGTTGCGGTTGATCATCCGTACGGTCACCTGCACCGCGCTGACTTGCGGGTCCCCGAACAGGTGCGGCGAGGCGCAGATGTCCAAACAGGACCGGGACGGCCGGCCGTCGGCGTCGACCACGCCGACGATCACCTGGTGGCGGTCGGCCCCGGGCGGCAGCCACTCGTCAAGCGCGTCGTAGGCCGAGTTCAGCGCCTCGCCCTTGCCTTTGCGGGCCTCGGGCCGGTAGCGCGAGACCAGATGGACCCGGCCGGTGTCGCCGGCGTGCAGGCTGACCTGGGTGGCGGTGGCGTCCTCGCTGGCGTCGTCGATGACCCAGATGTGCGCCTGCGGAAAGTGCCGGCGCAGATAGTCGAGGGTCGTGCCGATCACGGCTTCCTCGTCCCGGCACGGCACGAACAGGTGCCACTGGAGATCGGCCGCGTCGCCGTGCGGCCGAGGCCGCTGTCTGAGGAACGGCACCACGATCACCAGGACGTAGACCAGGAAGACGACGCTCATCACCAGCGCGGTCGTCTGGATGACGGTGAGCATCGCTATTCCCCTGTCCCAGCAACGAATTCGGCCGGCCGGCGGCCCCGGCCCAGCAGCCACGCGCAGGCCTCGACCACCCGCTGCCCGGCCAGGCCGTCGCCGTAGGGATTCGGCCCGCCGTTCATCGCCGACCGGGCGGCCGGATCGGTCAGCAGTTCGTCCGCCGTGCTGACGATCGTGTCCTCGTCGGTGCCGACCAGGCGGGCCCGCCCCGCGTCCACGCTCTCCGTGCGCTCGGTCGACTCGCGGGTGACCAGGACCGGCACGCCGAAGGTCGGCGCCTCCTCCTGGATCCCGCCGGAGTCGGTCAGCACCAGCTGGGCGCGGGCCAGCAGCCCCAGGAACTGGCCGTACGCAACAGGTCCGGCCACATGGACGTTGAGACAGCCGGCGACCGCGGTCTCGATCTCCGACCGGACCGCCGGATTCATGTGCGCGGCCACCACGAACAGGGCGTCCGGGTGGAGGCGGGCCAGCCGGGCCACCGCCCGGCCGATGCGGCGCAGCGGCTCGCCCCAGGACTCCCGCCGGTGTGCGGTCACGACCACCACCGGGCGGTCCTCGATGTCCAGCAGGGCCGCGACCTTCTCGTCGAGACGGTCCCGCCGCGCCGAGAGCAGCGCGTCCACCACGGTGTTCCCGGTCAGCACCACACGGTCGGCCGGCACGCCCTCGTGCAGCAGGTTGTCGCGGGCCCGGGGCGTCGGGGCGAGGTGCAGCGAGCTGACCTGGCCGACCAGGCGGCGGTTGCCCTCCTCCGGGAACGGCGCGTCGAGGTCGTGGGTCCGCATGCCGGCCTCCAGGTGGGCCACCGGCACGCGGCGGAAGAACCCGGCCAGCCCGCCGGCCAGCGTGGTGGCCGTGTCGCCCTGGACCAGCACCAGTCCCACCGGGTGGCGGCCCAGCACCGCGTCGATCTCCACCAGCAGCCGGGCGCTCAGCTCGGCCACCGAGTTCTCGTCGCGGGCGATCTCCAGCTCGTGGCTGATCTTGAGGTCGAACAGGTCGAACACCTCGCGGACCACGTCGCCGTGCTGGCCGGTGGCGATCAGGATGGGCTGGGCCCAGCCGCTGTCGTCCAGCGCCCGGGCCACGGGAGCCATCTTCACCGCCTCGGGGCGGGTGCCCACCACCAGGGCGACGTCCACCTTCGTGCGGTCGACACTGGCCGGCATGGACACCTCACAGACCAGTTGGATTAGCGGCCATCGGACCGTATCCACGCACGTCAGCGCTCGGCCAGCCGAGCCGCCCGAGGTGACCCGACCGCGTGATGCCGCGGTGGCTAAACATCGTTGCCCGCATCGGGTGAGGGGGCGAAGGTGCACGGCTCGGCGTGAAGATCACTGCCGGGTCCGCCGTTCTGCTAGCTTGCCGACTCATGAGGAGTGGTCGGGCGTTAGCAGCGGCCTTCGCGGTCGCGGTATCCCTTGTCGGCACGGCAGCTGAGGCCCCGGCGGCGGTGGCCGGCAGCAGTCGCGAGTGCGCGACCCCGTCGATCGACCGGTACCAGCAGTGGCTGGCCTCGGGCGAGGGCACGACGGTGCCGGCGACGGGCAGCCTGCTCGTGCCGGGCGGCCACGGATACGCGGCCAAGGTGGCGTTCCTGAACGCCGAGTGGCACGTGGCGGTGCTCTGGCTGGGCAACAAGTTCGACGCCCAGGCCGATCTGAGCAAGTCGCGCGGCTTCTGGCTGACCTACAGCGCCACCGACGACCTGTACGTCCAGCTGCGGCCGGCCTCGCACTGGAGCGGCGGCGACAAGTGGCTGACGCGAGTGCCCTCGACCGGCGGCAAGACCGTGCGACGGTTCTTCAGCTTCGCCCCGAGCCAGTGGACGTGGCTGCCGGAACTGGGCCAGCCGTCGTACACCTTCGCGTCGGCGCTGACCGAGGCTCGCGGCCTGGTCTTCGTCGGCAAGACGCCGAACACCATCGACTTCACCGGATTGCGGGTCGACGGCTACGTGCCGCCGTGCCTATGACACCGGAGTGTTCGCGGCCCGCTTGACGGTCCGGATCACCGGCGCCGACTCGATGTGCGTGATGGCCGGCAGCGCGGCGATCCGGGTCGTCAGGTAGCGGTACAGCTCCCGCTGGTTGGCGCACACCGCGCTGACGAGCAGGTTCGTCGGTCCGGTCGTGGCCGCGGCGAAGGCGACCTCCGGATGGCCGGCCAGCGCGGTGCCGGTCTCCACCAGGTGCGCGGGGGCGACGGACAGCCAGAGCAGGGTCCGGGGTCCGACGCCGAACAGCTGCCCGTCGACGTCGATGTCCAGGTACAGCAAGCCGTGTTCGCGCAGCTCGGCCATCCGGCGGCGGACCGTGGTCGGCGACCAGCCGGTGATCGCGGCCAGCTGCTCGTACTCGGTCCGGCCGTCGGTGGCCAGCGCGGCCAGCAGCTTGCGGTCCCCGTCGTCGAGCCGCACCGGCCCCGGCCGATACGACACGGGCGGCGGGCGCAGGCGTTCGATGGCCTCAGCGTCCAGCACATCGAACTTGGCCACGAGGCTGTCCGGCCCACCGTAGAAGGCGTTCAGCACGGAGTGCGCGGTCACGCCCTCTACGCGCGGCGTGCGGGGGAGTCTGGCCAGCAGCAAGGCTTCGCTGTCGGCGTCGCTTTCGGTGCGGACCGTGCAGACGATCTCGGTGCCGCCGGAGGTGAGGCTCACCCAGGACGTGTCCGGGCGGCGGGCCAGCGCCTCGGCGACCGCGACCGATGCGTTGGGGGCGCACCGCACGCGCAGGAACCACAGCACCGCGCCCATCGCCGTCGGGTCGACGCCGCCGAGCACACGCACCGCCCCCGACGACCGCAATCGCGCGTAGCGGCGGGCAATGGTGCGATCCGACACGCCAAGCACCTCGGCTATGGCGCTGAACGAAGCCCGACCGTTGACCTGGAGGGCGGAGACGAGGCGCCGGTCGAGCTCGTCGTAGTCGGATTCCGCCGTCATGGGGCCCATCCTAGTCGGATATCGACACGATCACGCCTGTTGCTCGCCCGGACGGCCACGGCCGCCGGAGGGTTGGGCTCGTCCCGACCAACACCGAACCTGGGGAGAGCAGCGATGGGCACCGATGTGCTGATCGTCGGAGCCGGCCCGACCGGACTGACCATGGCCAACGAGCTGCGGGTGGCGGGGGTGTCGGCCGCGCTGGTCGACAAGCTGCCGCAGCGCAGCACCTTGTCCCGGGCCGGCGGCATGCAGTCCCGCACGCTGGCGGCGCTGGACCAGCGCGGCCTGCTGGAGCCGTTGCTGGCGACCGGCGACTACTCGGTCGGCGGCGGTCACTTCGCCGGCGTCGACCTCTCGCTCGACTACGCCGGGCACCGCCTGCCGTGGCGATCCGTGCCGCAGGTGGTGATCGAGGGCTTCTTTGAGCAACACCTTGCCGCGCAAGGAGTTCACGTCCGACGAGACCACGAGCTGGCCGCCCTTGACCAGGACGGGGACGGCGTCACCGCCACTTTCGCCAACGGCACGGCCATCCGGGCCCGCTACCTGGTCGCCGCCGACGGTGCCCACAGCGCGGTGCGGCAGTTGCTGGGGGCCGACTTCCCCGGGCAGGCGGGCACAGCCACCGTGATCGCCGCCGACGTGCGGCTGAGCGTCGAGAACCTGCCGATGCACACCCGGAACGAGGACGGGCACTGGGCCCAGGTGTTCGAGCTGGGCTTCGACCAACAGGGCCGGCCGCTGCGCCGGCTCGTGCTGGCCGGGCCGGGGCCCCGGCAGTCGCGGGACGTCCCCGTGACCGAGGAGGAACTGCGTGCAGGCCTGCGCCAGGTCTTCGGGGCCGAGGTGGAGCTGCTGGAACTGGTGTACGGCCGGCGCATCACCAACGCTGCCCGGCAGGCCGCGCAGTACCGGCACGGACGGGTGTTCCTGGCCGGCGACGCCGCCCACGTGCACCTGCCGCTGGGGGCGCAGGGCATGAACACCGGCATGCAGGACGTGCTGAACCTGGGCTGGAAACTCGGCGCCGCCGTGCACGGCTGGGCCCCGGCGGACCTGCTCGACACGTACCACGCCGAACGGCAACCGGTCGGGGCCGCGGTGCTGCTCAACGTGCAGGCGCAGACCCTGCTGATGGACTGGGCCAGCACCCAGGACCCGGACGTGCTGGCGGCCCGGCAGCTCTTCCGGGCCATGGCGCAGCTGCCGGACGTGCAGCGCTACCTCGGGGATCTGTTGGCCGGCACCACCATCCGCTACCCCATGCCCGGCGAGCACCCGCTGGTCGGCCTGGCGTCCCCGGACACCGACCTCGGCGGGACGCGGGTGAACGAGCTGCTGCGCACCGGGCGGGGCATCCTGGTCGACCCCGAGGACCGGCTGGCCAAGGTCGCCGATCTCTGGGCCGACCGGGTGGACCGGGTGGGGCAAGGATCCGGCGCGGAGGCGATGCTCATCCGGCCCGACGGCTACGTCGCCTGGGCCGGCGACCCGGACGAGCTGGAGCCGGCACTGGCCCGCTGGTTCGGCGAGGCTCGCTGAGATTGGAAAGGGACGAGCCCCGCCACCCCTGGGGTTGAGGGTGGCGGGACTCGCTCCGGCGGCGGGGGGACCGCCGGATCGCACGCGGCATAGGGGAGTAGCCGCTGTGAGGTCACAATGGGGGCAGCGCGGAATTGGTCACATGCTCGGCCGTCCGCGCACTCAATAGCGGCAAGACGACCCTTCGTTCGGCACGCGACATCGCGGCACTTCCCCCCAAGGCAGTGCGGATACTGTGAGTGGTTCTCCGTCGGCTTTTCTGCCGACCATCGTACTGCCCGTTCGCTGGCTTTCCCCCAATTCACCGGTCCGGCGGTGATCACCCCCGGTGTCGCAGCGGTATCAGCCTGCTATGTCCGGTGGGCCGAGGTCAAGCGCTTCAGAGAATCAAAGATCGTGACTCCTGGGCCGGCGAGACACGGCGGTACCGGATCGACCGGTGGGTATCACGCCAGAAGTATTGGGGCTATTACTCGTTTTGGAGTTCGGCCCGCACGACACCGTCGAGGGACTCGAGCAGCGTGTGGGTGGCAGTCCGCTCCGCGCTCGCCTCCATCACGTTCTGCAACACGAAGGTGCCCATGCTCACGGCCATGAGGGCCCGCGCGGCGGACAGCGCCGCATCTTCGGAGCAACCGGGCATCCAGCGGCGGGTGAACGAGCTGAGGATGTCGAGGATTCCGGCGGTGCGGCGGCGCACGGAGTCGTGCACGGCGGGGTTGTGCACGGCCTCGGCCCACACCTGGAGCAGCAGGGACGACGGGTTGTCGGCCAGCACGGTGCGGTGCACCAGGTCGATGACCTCGGCCGGCCGGAGCAGGGGCTCGGCGTCGGCGGCGGCGCGCAGCACGTCGTACACCGGCGCCAGCTCGAGCTCGGCCAGCTCGGCGATCAGCGTCTCCTTGCTGTCGAAGTAGCGGTAGACCCCGCCGGCGGACATGCCGGCCTCGGCGCAGACGTCCGGCATGGACGTGGCGTGGAAGCCGTTGGCGGCGAAGCAGCGGGCCGCGGCGGCCAGGATCGCCGCGCGGCGCCGGGCGAGGTACTCGGGGGTGACCGGGGGCATGCCCCAATATAGAACGATCTTTCGCCTTGACACGCCCCGGCCACGCGCGCAGACTAAAACGAAAGATCATTCGTTTTACTGTGGGGAGTGTTGACATGACAACGGACCACGTCGCCCTGGTCACGGGCGGCGGCACGGGGATCGGCCGCGCGACGGCCCGCCAACTGGCCGACCAGGGCTGGCAGGTGATCGTCACCGGCCGGCGGGAGGCCCCGCTGGCCGAACTCGCCGCCGAGCACACAGCCGTCGGCCACCGTGTCGCCGACGTCGCCGACCACACCCAGGCCCAGCGGCTGATCGAGGACGTCGTCGACACACACGGCCGGCTGGACGCGCTGGTCAACAACGCCGGCCGGTTCAGCCCGGTGTCCATCGCCGACGTCACGCCGGAGGCGCTGTCCGAACTGTTCTCGGTCAACGTCTTCGGACCGTCCTATCTGGTCGCCGCGGCGGTCAAGCACCTGTCGGTGTCCGGCGGCAGCATCGTGAACGTCAGCAGCGCGGTCGCCCAGCGCCCCAAGGGCGGCTTCTACGGCGCGTCCAAGGCCGCCATCGACTACCTGACCCGGACCTGGGCCGCGGGACTGGCCGAGCACGGCATCCGCGTCAACGCCGTCGCCCCCGGACCCACCGAGACGCCGATCCTGTCCACGGTCCTACCACCAGACAAGGTCGCCGAGATCAAGGCGGCGGAGGCGGCGGCCCTGCCGCTCAAGCGCCGCGGCACCGCCGAGGAGGTGGCCCGGTGGATCGTCGCGCTGGCCGATCCGGCGGCGTCGTGGGTGACCGGCCAGGTGATCTCGGTCGATGGCGGGATGGCGATCGCATGAGCCGCCGCATCCTGATCATCGGCGCCGGGCTGACCGGCCTGGCCCTGGCCAACGGACTGCGCCGCGCCGAGGGCGTCGAGGTCACGGTGGTGGAGCAGGCCCCGGTCATCACCGAGGCGGGCTGGGCGATCGCCCTGACCGGCCGGCACTTCGACGCCCTGCGGCAGTTGGGTCTCACGCCGGAGGAGCTGGCCGCAGACCCGTTCGACCGCATGGTCATGTTCGATCCGGACACCTCCGCCCCGGTCGGCGTCGACGCCCGCAGCGGCATGATCATGTCCCGCTCCGAGCTCCAGCGGTGGCTCTGGCGGCCGGTGGGCGACCTGGTGCGCACCGGGATCACGCCGATCACGGCCCACGACAACGGATCGCGGGTCGAGGTCACGTTCAGCGATGGCGCCGGCGGCGAGTTCGACGCCGTCATCGGCGCGGACGGGATCAACTCCTGGACCCGCCGCACTGTCCTCGGCGGTCCGGACTTCAGCTACGCCGACAGCGCCGTGGTGCGGTTCAAGGTGCCCAACACCGAAGGCCTCGACGTGGTCGGGTCGACCAGCGACGGCCGCCTGGGCTACTTCCTCGTCGACGGCGGGCGGGCGATGCACGGCATGGTGTTCCTGCCCGGCGTGGCGGACAACCACCGCGGCCGCAGCCTCACCGAGCTGGCCGAGGACTTCCGCGGCCTGCGAGGCCCGCTGCGCAGTCTGGTCGACGGCATGCTCACCGAGCCGGATTCCTTCTACGCCAACATCAATCAGGTAGTGGCCGACGAGTGGGCCCGCGGCCGGATCGCGCTGGCCGGCGACGCGGCCCACGCCATGAGTCCGCGGCTGGGCCAGGGTGCGGGGGTGGGGCTGGAGGACGCGGCCCTGCTGGCCGACCTGCTCACCCTGCCCGATCTGCCCGTCGAGGCCGCGCTCACCGGGTACGCCACGATCCGGCGGCCGCTGGCGCGACACGTCCAGCAGCGCTCGCACGAGGCCACCCAGCGGGTCGGCCAGCGCGGCGCCGCGCTCGGATTCGGTGCTCTGGCTGAACTTCGGAGCTGAACGCGGCTCCGACGGCCGGGGGACCGCCGGAGCCGCGTCGGGTGATCAGGCGAACGCGTCGGCGAAGGCCAGCTTGTTCTGGCTCACGCCGCTGCACGTCGGCGACGCCTGCGGGGCGAACGCCGAGCACGACTGGTCACGGTTGATCGACCAGAACGCCAGCCGCCCGATTCCGTTGGAGCTGGCCCAGTTCTTCACCGTCGCCGCGTTGTCGAGGGTGAACGTGGAGTTGTCGTCGTTGGTGCCGATCATGGGCGTGATGCCGACGTTGCCGTAGGTGTAGCTGCCGTCGACCGACTTCATCTGGGACAGCGTGGCCTGCGCCGCCTGGATGGCGGCCTGGCCCATGTCCTGCGTGCCGTTGTAGTAGTCCATCGCCATGATGTTGACGTTGTCGATCTTCACGCCGGCGTTGCGGGCCGCGGTGACGACGTTGACGCCGTCCTGGGTCAGACCGGTGGGCAGCACCGCCAGCGTGACCGAGAAGGTCAGGTTGGGATTCTTGGCCTTCAGGTCCTTCATCGCGGTCATCTGCCGCGCGGCCGCCGCCTGGTCGGCGACGGCCGCGCCCTCGATGTCGAAGTCCAGCGAGTTCACGCCGTAGGAGCTGATGATCTTCTGGTAGCCATCCTCGATCTTCCCTTGGTCGGTGCAGGTCCAGGCCAGCGGTTCGCCGGCGGCGCCGCCGGAGGAGACGATCACCGAGGCACCCTCGGATTTCGCCTTGCTGATGGCGGCGTCGGTGTTGGGGTCGTTGCCCACCGGCAGGGTGTCGCCCCAGATCTCGTCGCAGCCGCTGCCGATGACAAACGCGGCGGAGAACGACTTGACGCCGTGCTGGGTGATCGCCGTGTCCAACATGGACGCTGTCGAGTTGGACATGTCGGTGTACGGCGCGAACTCGGCGGCGGTGACCGCCTGGGCGGGAACGGCGGTCACCGCCAGCGTGCTGGCGGCCACGGCGGTCAGCGTCAGGGCTCGGAACATCACGCGGCACCACCGCCGATCTGGTTGAAGGTCTTCGAGTAGGCGTAGCCGGTGGCCTTGTCGTAGCTGGCCACCTCCCAGAAGGCCAGCAGCTGCACGCCGTTGGACGCGGCGAACTGCTCAAGCTGGGCGGCGTCGTCCTGGCTGAAGGTCTCGTTGTCGTCGTTCTTGCCGGCGATCGGGGTGATGCCGAGCTTGCCGTACGCCTGCTCGTTGGAGATGCCGTAGAGACCGGCGAGCTGGCCGCTGGCCGCCTTCGAGGCGGACAGGGCGTCGTTGAGGGCGTTCTCGCCGTCGCCGAAGTCCATGGCCATGATGTTCACCGCGCTCACGTTGACGCCCTTGGCCTTCGCGTCCTGGAGCACGCCCATCTCCTGGTCGGGCAGGCCGTCCGGGGCCACCGCCAACGTGTAGTCCACCTGCACGTCGGGGTTCTGCTGTTGCAGCGCGGCCAGTGCCTGGTTGCGGCGCTCGTTGGAGGCCGAGTCGCCCAGCACGCCGCCCTCGATGTCGAAGTCCAGCCGCTTGACGCCGTAGGTCTTGACCACGTTCGCGTAGGCCGCGGTCAGGTCCTCCACCGAGGTGCAGGTCTGGGCCAGCTCGCCGCCCTCGGCCCCGCCGAAGGAGATGATCACGTCGCCGCCCTTGGACTGCAGGTCCTTGATCTGCGACGAGTACGAGCCGACCGGGGTGCCGCCGGCCTCCCATTGGGCGGTGCAGCCGTTCTGCGGGATGAGGAAGGCCAGTGTGTAGAACTTGTCGCCGCTGGCCTGCATGTCCTCGGCCATCAGCCCGGCGCTGGAGTCGCTGAGTTCCAGGTAGGGCGCGGCGAAGTGCGCCGGCACGTCGGCCGGCGCCGCGTGCGCCGCGGGCGCGAGGCCGACCATGGCCACCGCGAGCGCGCCGGTGAGCAGGGATGTTTTTCGGGTGCAGGGCATGGCTCTCCAGTGAGCGTGGGGAACAACTGCAGGGACTGTCCTTTGGGGGCAGGAGTCAGCCGGTCGTCACGTGCACGTAGTCCACGACGAGCTGCTGCGGGAACTGAGTGCCGCCGTCCGGGTCGCCGGGCCAGTCACCGCCGACAGCGAGGTTGAGAATGATGTAGAAGGGGTGGTCGAACACCCACTGGTTGCCGTTCACGTCGGCCGGAGTCCGTGTCTCGTACACGTTTCCGTCGACCGACCACGTGATCTGGTTCGGCGACCAGTCCACCGCGTAGGTGTGGAAGTCGTCGGCGAAGACCGGTCCGTTGTAGGCGGCCCCGACGCCGTTGGCGCCCGAGTAGCCCGGCCCGTGGATGGTGCCGTGCACGGTGCTCGGCTCCTTGCCGATGTTCTCCATGATGTCCAGCTCGCCGCACTGCGGCCAGCCGGCGCTGCCGATGTTGTCGCCGAGCAGCCAGAACGCGGGCCACATGCCCTGTCCGCGGGGGATCTTCATGCGGGCCTCGAAGTGCCCGTAGGCCTGGGTGAACTGGCCGGCCGTGGACAGTCGGGCCGAGGTGTACTCACACGGCCCGTACCAACACTGGTAATTGCCGGGATTTTCCTTTTTGGCGGTGATGACGAGGTTGCCCTGTCCGTCGATCGCCGCGTTGTCGGTGCCGGACGTGTACCACTCGCGTTCGTGGTTGTTGACGTTGTCGCCGGTCTCGAAGTGCCACTTGCTGGTGTCCACGCCGGAACCCGCTGGGCCGTTGAAGTCGTCGGTGAAGCTCGCGTCGGAGGGGGCGGCCACAGCGGCGGTGGCAGGGAAGGCCGCTGTCGCCGAGCCCACGAGCGCCGTCGCGAACAGGGCGGCGAGGCACGCTCGGGTGCGAAGTCGGTGTGAGCGCCGCAGGGAAGGCGTCACGGTCATGGTCACCTCTCAGATCCTGGGTTTTGCGATGCTCCCTCATGATTGGACACTGGTGGCGGCAACCAGGAGTATGCGAGGTCTAGACCACCAATGGCAAGGTGTGACGCCCGGTTTATTGGGATCTTAGATTAAGTTCTGCGGGAAGCGCGGCAAGGCACTACGGTGGAAAGCGTGAGCGTCCGGCGAAGATGAGTGCTAGCGGCGATAGGCATCGGGCACCAGGCCCGGGCCGGCCCGCAGGACGTGCTCGTGGAACGAGTGCGAAGTGCTGGGCAGAGCCCGGTCGGCCAGCCACGCCAGGCCGATCTCGCGCGCGGCGTCGACGTCGCTGATCTCCAGATGTCGAGCGGGCGCCATGTCGTCCGCCATGGCCGGCACGGCGTGCGGCGGGGGCAGCAGGGCGACGCCGAGTCCGGCGGCGACCAGGCCGCGCAGGGTTTCGACTTCCTCGCCCTCGAACGTGACCAGCGGCGTGAAACCGGCCTGCCGGCACAGGTCCTCGGTGCGCGCCCGCAGGCCGTAGCCGTGGCGGAGCACGATGAACGGCTCCTCGGCGACGTCGGCCAGGCGAACGCGTTTCCGGCGGGCGAGGCGGTGGGCGGCGGGTACGGCCAGCCGTAGGGGTTCGACGAGCAGCCGCCGCCAGCTCACCTGCGGGTGTTCGGGGTCCTCGCTGGTGAGAATGAGGTCGACGACGCCGTCGAGCAGGTTCTCGAGGATCGCCGCCTCGCCGTGCTGGCGGAGTTCGAAGCGCACCAATGGGTTCGTGCGACGGAAACTGCTGATCAGCGGGGGCAGCAGCCAGGTGCCGAAGGTGTGCAGGAATGCCACCGGCACTACCCCGCGATCCGGGTCCACCAGTTCGGCGACCGCCCGTAGGCCCAGGTCGTAGCGGTCCAGCGTCTGGTCGAGGCTGTCCTTGAACACTCGGCCGGCCGGGGTCAGCCGCAGCGCCCGCCCGGCCCGGGTGAACAGCGGCGTGCCGACCTCGCGTTCCAGTCGCCCCAGGGCCCGGGACAGGGCAGGCTGCGTGATGTGGGCGTGTTCGGCGGTCTCGGTGACGGTGGCGCCGTCGGCGACGGCCTGGAACCAGCGCAGCACCTGGAGATCCATGCTTCCATGTTCTCACGGCATGGAAGTCGTGAGAAACAGGCATTGGACGCATGGCAGCCGGTCGGCGCAGGGTAGATGGGGACGACGCGAAGGAGCGTGAGTGATGACCACCGTTGCCGAGCAGTTGGTTCGCACCCTGCGGGACGCCGGCGTGCAGCGGGTCTACGGCGTGGTCGGCGACAGCCTCAACCCGATCGTGGACGCGATCCGCCGCACCGACGGCATCGAGTGGATGCATGTCCGGCACGAGGAGGCCGCCGCCTTCGCCGCCGCGGCCGAGGCCCAGGTCACCGGCAAGCTGGCGGTGTGCGCGGGCAGCTGCGGGCCGGGCAACCTGCACCTGATCAACGGCCTGTACGACGCGCACCGCAGCGGCGCGCCGGTGCTGGCCATCGCCTCGCACATCCCGTCGGCCCAGATCGGCACCAACTTCTTCCAGGAGACCCACCCGGAGGAGCTGTTCCGGGAGTGCAGCCACTACTGCGAGTTGGTGTCCCAGGCCGAGCAGATGCCGCGGTTGCTGCGCATCGCCATGCAGACCGCGGTCGGCCGGCGCGGCGTGTCGGTGCTGGCCATCCCCGGTGACGTCGCCGAGCGCCGCAGCCCGGTGGCCGGCGCGCCCGCGGTCAACCTGGTCACGCCCTCGCCGGTGGTGCCCCCGGCCGAGCGGATCGCCGAACTGGCCGCGCTGCTCAACTCCGGCGAGAAGGTGATGGTGTTCGCCGGCGCGGGCTGCGCCGGCGCGCACGACGAGGTGATGGCCCTGGCCGGCGCGCTGCTGGCCCCGGTCGGGCACTCGCTGGGCGGCAAGGAGTGGATCCAGTACGACAACCCTTATGACGTCGGCATGTCCGGGCTGCTCGGCTACGGCGCCTGCTACGACGCGATGCACGCCGCCGACCGGGTCGTCCTGCTGGGCACCGACTTTCCGTACGACAACTTCCTGCCGCAGGCCCGCACCGTGCAGGTCGACTCCGACGCCGCCGCGTTGGGCCGCCGCACCCCGTTGGACCTGGCCGTGCACGGCGACGTGAAGGCCACCATCACCGCCCTGCTGCCGCTGCTTCGCAAGCGTGCCAACCGGTCCTTTTTGGACAGTATGCTGAGCGAGCACGCCCGCCGGCTGGACAAGGTGGTCGACGCCTACACCACGCGGATCGACCACCGCACGCCCATCCACCCCGAGTACGCCGCCGACGTCCTGGACGACGTGGCCGCCGACGACGCCGTGTTCACCGTGGACACCGGCATGGGCAACGTGTGGGCCGCCCGCTACCTGACCCCCAACGGCCGACGCCGGGTGATCGGCTCCTTCCGGCACGGCAGCATGGCCAACGCCCTGCCCCACGCCATCGGCGCCGCCATGTCGTCGCCCGGCCGGCAGGTGGTGTCCATCTCCGGCGACGGCGGCCTGGCCATGCTCATGGGCGACCTGCTCACCCTGCCCACCTACAACGTGCCGGTGAAGGTCGTGGTGTTCAACAACGCCAGCCTCGGCATGGTGAAGCTGGAGATGATGGTCGACGGCCTGCCCTCCTACGGCACCGACCACGCCCCGGTGAACTTCGCCGCCATCGCCGCCGCCTGCGGCATTCCCTCGGTGCGGGTCGAGGACCCGGCCAAGATCCGCGGCGCGCTGACCGAGGCCTTCTCCCGCCCCGGACCGGCCCTGGTCGAGCTGGTTACCGACCCCAACGCCATGTCCATCCCGCCCAAGATCACCGGGGAGATGGTCAAGGGCTTCGCGCTGGCGGCCAGCAAGACGGTGCTCAACGGTGGCGTCGGCAAGATGGTGGAGATCGCCCGCTCGAACCTCCGTAACATCCCACGCCCCTGAGCGAAAACGCGTCGTCCCGAACCGGGGCGGCGCGTTACCCTGCCGGCGAAACGGTGGGCAGCGAAGGGAGCTGGCATGCGCCTCGGCACGGACTCGGTGACCGTCTCACCGCGGGAGCGCTGACAACCGCTTTCTCGGCGAGACGGGGATGCCGGCCATCCGACCGTCCCACACCGAGGAGCAATCCTTGCTCGCCCACACGACCGCGCCGCTCGGCGCGGGATTTCGCACGCTCTGGACCGCGTCGGCCATCTCCACGATGGGCGACGGAATCACGCTGGCGGCCGGCCCGATGCTGGTCGCCGCCATCACCCACGACCCGGCGCCGGTGGCGCTGGCGACGTTCAGCCAGCAGCTGCCGTGGCTGCTGTTCGGCCTGGTCAGCGGCGTCTACGTGGACCGCCTCGACCGGCGAAACCTCATCGTCGCGGTCAACGTCGCCCGCGCGGCGGCGGTCGGTGCGCTGGCGGGAGCCGCCGCCCTGCACGCGCTGAGCCTGCCGCTGATCTATGCCCTGTTCTTCGTCCTGGGCACGGCCGACACCCTTGCCGACACCGCCAGCGGCGCCCTGCTGCCGGCGGTCGTCGCCAGGGACCGGTTGGCCGAGGCCAACGCCCGGCTCTCGCTGACATTGCCGGGTGCGCCTGGCGGCCGCTCGGCCCGGCCCGAATCGACTAGCCATCGTGTGACGGCCGGCAGCCGCCACACGACGGCTGCCGGCCGTCACGCGTCGGTCTTGGCCTTCGCCTTGGCCATCAGGGGCCGGTTCGAGCGGTGCTCGTGCAGCGCGACCACGGCCAGGCCGAACAGGCCGACCGCGACGCCGATCAGGCCGGCGAACTCCTGCCGGGCCAGGTCGAAGACCTGGGTGAACAGCACGGTGACCAGCGCGGAATACCGGCTGAGCTGCAACGCGAGGGTGCGGTCGCCCGACCACTGCACGACCAGCGCCGCGACCGCGAACAGGCCGGTGACGATGCCACCGGTCAGTTGGCCGGTGCTGGCGAACATCCCTGCGTCGGTCGAGTGTTCGGGCAGGGCCAGCAGCGCGTCGACGACCGCGGTCGCGGCTTGGCCGATCAGCAGGATGTTGGCCAGCCACACCAGGAACCAGTTCTGCGGCAGCAGCGCGGTCAGCCGGTGCCGCAGGGTCTGGAACACCGGCGGACCGGACCGGCGGTCGGGGCAGTGGGCGACCACAGTGGACAGTGCCGAGGTCAGAGCCTCGTCCGCGCCGCCCTTGGCCGCGAGGATCAGCAGCCGGTTGGCCACCGCGCGGCGGGACTTGGACAGCCCGACCGCCGCCCCCTCGGCCGCGGTCGCCGCCGCGTTGGCCAGCTGCTCCGCCGGGCCACGCGACCTCCGGTCGTGCAGCAGCCGCCCGGCCAGCACGATCACCACGAACACGACGTACATGATCGCCACGGCCGGCCGGTAGAAGTAGTTGTTGTCGGCGGTGACGAACTTGCCCACCTCGTCGATGAACAGCCCGAAGCCGACACCGCCCAGCACCGCCGCCAGCGGCTTGGTCACCGGGCCCAGGTACGACAGCGTGAGCAGCTGTGCGATCAGCAGCAGCAGCCCGCCCCACAGCATGTGCGCGATGTGCAGCCCACCGCTGCCGATCTTCGGATATCCGGTGGCGCTCAGGAACGTCCGCGTGATCAGGATCGTCACGACCGCGCAGATGACAAAGGCCTCCAGGTGCTGCCACGCCTGGCGGTCACGCACCAACACCGGTCGAACACGCATCAGTCGACCTTACCGGCGGGGCCCGGGGACACACGAAGGCCGCCCGAGTGGGGCTCGGGCGGCCTTCGCGGCGGAAACTCAGCCCAGGACCTGTTCCCGGACGACGATGTGGCCGTCGTCGGGGTCGACGCTGCCGCCGAGGCGCTTGAACGCGCCGTCGGTCAGGTCGAGGCACTTGGGCACCTGCGGCGTCCACTTGTAGGTGCCGCGGTCGTTGATCGTCACGGTGACCGTCTTGTTGTTCTTGACGTTGGTGACCTTCACCCTCGTGCCGAACTTCAACTGCGGGCTGCGCGACAGCGAGGTGGCGGCCTTGTCCGCGTTGTTGTCGTACGGCTCACCGCTGGCGGTGGGCTGGCCGTCCAGGCCGGGCTGGCCGTAGTGGGTGGCCCAGCAGTCCTTGCCCTTGGGCGGCGTGTCGGTCGGCGCGGCCGAGGCCACCGGGGCGGCGGCCAGGACGACGGTGAGGGCGGCGGCCCCGATCAGCAGTGTCCGCATGGACATCGTGCACAACCTCGTTTCTTTCACGGTGAATAGCACTTCTTGGTCTTGGGGTCGAAGATCGGCGTGGTGTCGACCTTCAGGTTGTTCGCCGGCTTCACGTCCACGGCGCCCGGCGATTTGGTGAGCTTGTTCTCGCAGTCGAGGATGGCGCGGTCGCTGGAGTTGCCGGCCCACAGGTCGATGTGCTTCTTCTTTCCGTGGCTCCAGTCGCTGGAGCACGCGGCGCACCCGTCTTCCATGATGAAGTACTTCTTCAGGTACGGGTAGTACACGATGGTGCCGGGCGCCATTTCGGCCTTGTCGGTGGCGAAGGTGACCGGGTCGGCGTAGGTGCCGGTGCCACCGGCCTGCTCGTGCTTGTGCGGATAGGCGATGGCCGCGCTGCCGGGCGGGTCGTTGTCCAGCGCGCCGTACAGCGTGACCAGCATGGACTGGTTCTCCGCCGGTGCGGCCGACTGGGCGTTGGCCACGGCGGCCGGCGTCATCAGTCCGAGCGCCGCGAGCCCGGCGACGGGAAGGGCTTTCCAATTCATGGATTCGTCACCCGTTCAGCAGGAGAAGTTGCGTTTGCCGCACGGGCTGATAGTGCCGGAAGCGCGTCGGCCGTCAAGTCCGGGTCATTCGGTCAGCCATTGGGGTGAGCGTCGGCACGCCGCGAATTTCGCGACGGTCGCGTCGACCAGGGACCGTTCCGAAGAGTGAAACGGTTCGAGTGCGAGTAAATCTCATGTAATGGTGGGAATTGATCACGACGATGGAAAACGGCCCAACGACGTCACCCTGCAGGGTGTCAGTCGTTCGGGCCGCAGCGGACCTCGGGTGAGAATATTCGACGACACGTTCATGACTTCGGATGTATTTTCGCCCGGCGTTCGCTGCCCGTTCGGACAGGCGGCGAACGCCGGGCGGACCGCTAGCCGAACAGGTTCAGGTTCACCGCGTTGGCGATGGCCTGGAGGCCGGCCTCATTGGGGTGCAGATGGTCGCCGGCGTCGTAGGCCGGCAGGTACCGCGTCGGATGGGCCGGGTCGTGGGTAGCGGCGTCCTGGTCGACCACACCGTCGCAGCCGCTGCCGCCGCCGCGCACGAAGGCGTTGAAGGCTTCCCGGGCCGTTTCGCCCTGCTGCGTCCAGTAACCCGCCCCCTCATACGGCGTCAGCGTCGAGCACAGGAACTTCAGGCCCTGCGCGTGCGCCCGCGACACCAGCTGCTTGGCCCCGGCGACGAGCTGGTCGGCCGAGGGCGGCGGGCTGGTCGAGCCAAGGTCGTTGATCGGGTCATCGGAGAAGATCACCCACCGTGCTCCCGGCTGGGCCAGCACATCCCGCCCGAAGCGGTTGAGAGCACTGGGCCCGGCCCCGTCGACTAGCAGCCGGTTGCCGCTGATGCCCTGGTTGAGCACGCCGACCGCCCGCCCGGCGTTGGCCAGCCGCACAGCCAGGTCGTTGGGCCAGCGGCGGTTGTCATCGGTCCCGGACGCGACGCCGTCGGTGATCGACGCGCCCAGCGTCACCACCGCGCCCTGCCCGCCCTGCACGTCAAGATTGCTCAGGAAGTAATAGCTGCCAACGTTCTGTGCCCCCGGCAGGCTGGCGTTGCCGCTGACATCGCCGGCCGCCACGTAGTTGGTGGCGTTGCCCTGCTGGTGAAAGGTCGACCCGCCGGCGCCCTGAGGCAGGTACATGCTCACGGCCACGTCCGACATCGCCGGCACCGTGAACCCGACGGCATCGCTGATCGCCAGCCCGCCGGCCGGGATCGTCGTCGTCGACTGCCCGCCGAAGGTCACCGCGTGATCGTTCCCGACCGTCGAACCCGAAGTCCGTTGCGCCACATGGACATCGGAGATCACCAACGGTGCCGAGCCGAAGGCGTTGGACACCTCGACCCGGGCCGCCGGGCCGCCGATGCTCGTGTGCACGATCTGGCGCAGGGTCTGCTGGCCGAACGACTGTCCGCCGGCCTGCGGGGACACTGACCACGTTCCGGTCCATGCCGCGGCTCTGACGTCGGAGGCTTGGACGGTCGGCGCTGAGATGACTGTTCCGGCCAGCACCAGGGCGAACGCGGCCCCGAGCCCGGCTCGTCGGCAGGGAGATGTCATAACCAGTCCTCGACGGTGAGGTGGTCGGTGCAGGGACCGCCCACGGTACGAGGAACGCCCACATCCCGCAATACATTGATGTCATGAAGAAAAATACCGACAACGGCGCGGAAACGTTGGATGAGGCTGCTCGGCCGGATGGCTCAGGATACCGTCGGCGCCGTGCTGCACATGCTGCTGATCTACAACTGCGAGCGGCCGGAACCGGACGACCCGGCCTTCCCCGAGGCGCTGGCCAGGGTGAACGCGTTCGCCGAGGAATGCCGCCGGCGCGGGGTGTTCGTGTCCGGGCATCCGCTGCTGGGCGAGGACACGGCCAGCACGGTCAGCGTCCGGGACGGGAAGGCGTTGGTCACCGACGGCCCGTTCGCCGAGACCCACGAGCACCTGGGCGGTGTCTACGTGCTCGACTGTGACCGGGACGAGGCGTTGGAGCTGGCGGCGCTGTGCCCGCTGGCCGCGGTCGGGTCGATCGAGGTGCGGCCGGTCGCCGGGGTGCCCGGTCTGGACCACCGTTCATCGTGACGGCAGGAGCGGTCCTGCACGAGGTCTACCAACGGGACCGGGCCCGGATGCTGGCCGCCCTGATCCGCGCGCTCGGCGACTTCGAACTGGCCGAGGACGCGCTCCAGGACGCGTGTGCCCTGGCGCTGGCCAAATGGGGCGACCCGCCCCCGGACGACCCGGTGGCCTGGCTGCTGACCGCGGCCCGCAACAGCGCGATCGACCGGCTGCGGCGAGCCCGAGTGGGCCGGGAGAAGCTGGCCGGCCTCGGCCCGCCGGAGACGGTGACCGTGATGACGGAGCCCGGCCTGCTCGCCGTGGGCGACGAGCGGCTGAGCCTGGTCTTCGCCTGCTGCCATCCGGCCCTGGCCGAGGACGCGCGGGTCGCCCTCACACTCCAGGCGGTTGTCGGGCTGACTGCCGGGCAGATCGCCCGGATGTTCCTGGTCGGCGAGTCGACCCTGGCCCAGCGCCTGGTGCGGGCCAAGCGAAAGATCCGCGACGCCGGCATCCGCCTGCGCGTGCCGGCTGAGGACGTGCTGCCCGAGCGGCTGTCCGGCGTGCTCGCCGTGACGTATCTGATCTTCACCCAGGGCTACACCGCCGGCGCCGAACCGCTGCGGCGGGAGGCGATCCGGCTCGGCAAGCTCGTCGCTGCCCTGCTGCCCGACCAGCCCGAGGCGCTGGGGCTGGTCGCCTTGCTGCTGCTGCACGATTCCCGCAGCGCGGCCCGGTTCGACCCTGACGGCGACACGGTGCTGTTGGCCGACCAGGACCGTTCTCGTTGGGACGCCGTCGAAATCGCCGATGCCGTCGTGCTGCTGGATCGGGCCCTGAGCCTCGGCCGGCCGGGCCGCTACCAGCTCCAGGCCGCGATCGCCGCCCTGCACGCCCAGGCGCCCTCGGCTGAGCGCACGGACTGGCCCGGCATCGCGGGCCTCTACGGTCAGCTGCTCGCCGTCGACCCGTCGCCGGTGGTGGCACTCAACCACGCCGTCGCGGTGGCGATGGCCACCACTCCTGGCGAAGGACTGGCGCTGATCGACCGGATCACCGGCCTCGACCGCTACCACCTGATGCACGCCGCCCGCGCGGATCTACTGCGTCGCTTGGATCGCCCGACGGAGGCGGCCACCGCGTACCGCCGCGCGCACGAACTCGCCGTCAGCCCGGCCGACCGGCGATTCCTCGCCGGTCGGCTGCGCGAGCTCGGCTGACCGCTCAGGCCTTGCGGCCGAGGAACGCCAGCAGACGCGTCTGCTCGTCGGCGTCGTCCGGCGGGGTCAGCTCCGGTCCGAAGAACCCCGGCCGGCGCATGATGTTCTGCCGTGACCAGTCGAACGACGCCGACACCAGCTCCGGATCGAGCGTCAGCCGGCCGATGTCCCAGCTGTGCACGGTGGTGTCGGTGATCAGCAGGCGCACGATCGCGATCAGCGGCACCTCGCCCATGCCGGGGATCGGTGTCGGTCGGGTCAGGGCTTCCGCGGTGAGCACGTCCGTCGCGTCGGCACGCGCCTCCCGCCATGCCGCCAGCGGATCGGCGTCGGCCAGCACCGCGGCGGGGTGCGGCGTCCCCGGGCCGCCAGGCTGGTCGTAGTCCTCGCCGGTCGCCCACGCCCGCAGCTGGCGCTGCGCCCAGGTCACGTGCCCGGCGACATCCCGAACCGACCAGCCCGCGCAGGGCGACGGGGTGTCCCAGCGGTCCGGCTCGACGTCGGCGACCGCCGCGTCGAACCCGTCCTGGGCCTGTCCGTACAGCTTCAACACGTCCATCCTCGATGCCTTTCTGGAGACGACTGCCCCAAGGACGAACGGCGGCCCACGAACTCGACAGCCGGTTTCCGCCAGCTTCGGCGGGGGCGCGGCGGGCAGGCTCGAAGCGTGACCAAGTACCTCAAGCGGGTCGCCGGGGCCGACTGGGCCGCGGTGGCGGCCGAACTCGACGACTACGGCTGCGCGCTGCTGCCACAGCTGCTCACGCCGGCCGAGTGCGCCAAGATCGTCGCGTTGTGGGACCGCACGGAGCGCTTCCGGGCCACGGTGAACCTGCGGCGGCATCGGTTCGGCGACAACGGCGACTACCGGTACTTCGCGGAGGCGTTCCCCGAGGCCGTGCACGACCTGCGGCAGGCGCTGTATCCGCGGCTGCTGCCCATCGCCCGCGACTGGCACGCCCGGCTTGGACGGGAGGCGGAATGGCCGGAGACGTTGGACGAGTGGCTGAAGATATGCCATGCCGCCGGGCAGACCCGACCGACGCCCATCCTGCTGCGCTACGAGGTCGGCGGTTGGAACGCCCTGCACCGGGACCTGTACGGGGGCAAGGTGTTCCCGCTCCAGGTCGTGATCAATCTGAACGAGCCCGGCGTCGACCACACCGGCGGCGAGTTCCTGCTGGTGGAGCAGCGGCCCCGGGCCCAGTCGCGGGGGACCGTGACCCTCATTCCGCAGGGCCACGGCCTGGTCTTCACCACCCGTGACCGCCCGGTCCAAGGCGCGCGCGGCTGGTCCGCTTCGCCGGTGCGGCACGGGGTTTCGCCGGTCCGCGCCGGCCGGCGGCACACCCTCGGCTTGGTCTTCCACGACGCCACCTGACGCCACTCACCCGCCGGGGATGCCACGTGTGCTTCCCATTTGGCGCCTGGACGCAAGTGGGAAGCGCACGTGGCAACAGGGGAGGGGTGCTCAGCTGGCGGCGGCGAGGACCTTGTCCAGCCAGTTCGGGTCGGCCACGCTCACGGCCTTGCCGCCGGCGGCGATGGTCGGGGTGCCGAAGCCCTTGGAGCCGTCCTGGTTCTGCTGCCACAGGTTCTGGTCCTGCTCGGCGGTGGTGAGGTTCTGTTGGATCTGCTTGCCGTACGTGTTGTTCCGCACCAGGTCGTCGAACTGCGCGCCGGTGACGCCGAGGCGGTGGGCCAGGTCGGACAGCTGGTCCTGGGTCCAGCCGGGCCCGCGCTCCTTGGGCTGCTTCTGGTACAGGCTCAGGTGGTAGTCCAGGAACTTGTGTCGGGCGCGACGGTGGCGACGGCCAGCGCGGTGTTGGCCGAGATCATGGAGTAGCCGGGCGGCACCGAGCTGGCGTCGAGCAGGTTGAGCAGGTGGTAGCGGATCTTCAGGTCACCGGCGGCGAGGTGCTTCTCCAGCTGGGGGAAGTAGACCTGCTCGAACTGGCCGCAGATGGGGCAGAGGAAGTCCTCGTACGCGTCGACGGTCGTCTTGGCCGTGTCCTTGCCGACGAGCACGGTCGCGGCGGCCTTGTCGACGGTGGTCGGATAGGTCGCGGACGCGTGGGCCGCCGGGATCGCGCCCTGCGTGGCCTGGGCGTTGGCCTGAGCGGTGGTGTGCTGCTGGTAGAGCACCCCGCCGATCACGCCGCCGGCCAGCAGGACCACCACGATGATGCCGATGATGATCCAGCGCCGGTCGTTGCCGGCGCTGCCCCGGGCCGACTTCATGGCCTTCTGGGCCTGCCGGCGCCTGTCGTCGGATGTCGCCATCGTCACGCCTTCCCTCGGTGCCGTCCAGCCCGGCTGCGAGCCCCCATGCCGGCCCATAATGCCCGAAACGCCGTTAAGCGGTGGCGAACGCGTGCCAGGGCGTGACCGAGTCGATGTAGACGAGCGCGTCGAACGAGGCGGCCGGGTCGATGGGCTGCGACTGAGCACCGTTCATGATCTTTGTGGCGGCGCTGGCCGGGGCCGTGCGCAGGTCGGTGAGGTGCAGCGGGAGGCCGGCGGCGGCCAGCACGGCGTCGATGGTGTCGGGCTCCAAGGGGCCGACGTCCACCGTGTACAGCTCGGCATTGCCGGGCGGCCCGTCGGGCAGCATCCGGTGGGACTGAAGGGTGCCGCCGCCGAACGCGCTGCCGATGACCACCAGGTCGGGACCGAGGGAGGCGGCGAGGTGCCCGCCGAGCGTGGTCATCTTGTCGTTGATGATCGGCGGCGCCCACAGCGGCTCGCGCTGGATGTGGCCGTTGTGGGCCCCGATGATCACGCGGTCCTCGCGCTGGAGGATCCACTCCACGTTCTCGGCCA
Source organism: Kutzneria sp. CA-103260 (assembly GCF_018263855.1). Lineage (GTDB taxonomy): Bacteria > Actinomycetota > Actinomycetes > Mycobacteriales > Pseudonocardiaceae > Kutzneria. Next base: position 2,854,938 of record NZ_CP073318.1, read on the forward strand.
TCGCGGCGTCCCGGATGTTGGCCGCGGGGTAGGTGCGGGTGGCGCCGTCGGCCATGGCGTTGAGGAAGCCGTCCATGTGCCGGGCGGTGGCGGCGCAGCGGATCCCGACGTCGGCCTGATCGTCAGCGCCGTAGACGATCCGCATGGCCTGCAGACGTTCGGCCAGCGCACTGACCCGGGCGGTGATCTCGTGCCGGTGGGCAGCGTCGAGCGCCATGTACGCCTGGAGGGCCGGGACGACCCAGAGCCGGCCGGACCGATCGGCCGGCAGGTAGTCGAACAGCGGCAGCAACTGGTCCCGGATCACCTTGGCGTAGGCCGGATCGACGTCGTCCAGCAGCGGCAGGCAGGCCTCGATCGCCGGCACCGTGGTGGCACTCGACCCCGGGACGTCCATGCCGTAGAAGTGAACCTGCCCGTTCAGTGACCGCATCCACTCCAGCTGGCCGCGTGCCTCCTCGCAGCGGCCGAACCGGTACGTGATGCCGTCGTGCAGCAGGGCGTCGAGGTCGCCGGGCCCGCCGCGCACCCAGTCGTCGACAGCCAGCCCCTCGGGGAAGCCGGACTCCAGCGCCACGGCGGTGAAACCCAGCTCCCGCACCAGGAACCGGGTTACACGGTGTCTGAGCTGGAAGAACTCGTGGACCTTGTGCGCACTCTCGCCGATGGCCACCACGCGGGCGTCGCCGACGATCTCGCGGAGCGGTTCGAGGTCGCTGAAGTCCTCGTCCTCGGGGTCGAGGGTGCGCAGCGGATAGATGCTCATGCGTCAACCGTAGGTTGACCGAAGCGTGCTAGTCAACCGTAGGTTGACGTGTCACCCTTGGAGACGGGCCAGCACCCGGTCGAGGGCGTGTCGCACCAGGTCGGGCACGCCCTCGCGCCGCAGATCGGTCATGAGCTGCTCGTTGATCCCGCCCGGCGTCATGTGCTTCTCGGTCAGCTCGGCCAACGGGCCGGTGTGCTGCGACAGGGACTGGCCCAGCTGACCGAAGATGTGCGTGACGTAGGCGGTCGCGGCGTCGTGCTCGATGCCCTGGCCGGCCAGCCACTCCGCGATGGTCGTGAGGTAGTCGAGATGCGCGGCGAAGGTGGCCGTCGCCGCGCTGAACGCGTCCAGGGTCTTCTCTTCATTCGCGACGACGACGCCGCCGACCCGGTCGAACAGTTCACGGGCGACGGCGTTGTCCGGGCATATCGCCGTCAGGCTCTGGCCTTGTGCGGCCTGCGGCAGCGGGATCACCCGGACGACCTGACCAGCCGGTGCGGCCCAGTGCCGCAGTTGTTCCAGCCGCACACCGGCCAGCGCGCTCAACACCACGTGCCGTGGTTGAAACGACAGCTCGGCCAGGACGTCCTGGGCCATCGGCGGACGCACCGCAAGGACGATCACCGTCGCGCTGTCAAGGACGCCTTGGTTGCTCTCGCACACCCGCACGTTCGGAAACCGGCTGGCCAGCTCACGCCCGACGTCGCGCCCACGCGGTGACAGAAGGACCGCCGGCGGATCGGCAACACCTGTGCTGAGGCCGGCCACGATAGCGGCCGTGATCTCACCCGTCCCCACGAACCCGTACATGGCCCGGACACTACAGATGTCGCGGCCACGGGCGGACGAACGTGACGGCTGTCGGTCGCGCGGCCCGGGACCGGCCCGGCAGGATCGGTGGCCGGGAAGGGAGAAACCGTTGAGCGACAACACCGTCGACCTGACCTCCGCCAGTTGGGGGCCGGGCGAGTTCGAGCAATTCACGGCGGCGCAGACGCGTTCGCGCAGCAAGGCCGGCACGGCGACCGGGCGCAACGGCGCGGTGACCGTGGCCTACGGCGCCTACGCCGCGCGGGCCGGTCTGGAAGCGCTCAAGCAGGGCGGCAACGCCATCGACGCGGCGCTGACCACCGCGCTGACCCAGGTCGCCCTCAACGCCGGCGCGCCCATCAGCTACTTCGGCATCATGTCGTTGGTGTACTTGGACGCCAAGAGCGGCCGGGTGCACACGATGAACGCCGAGTGGAACACCGTGGCCGGCGAGACCGACCCGCTGTCCATCCCCGGCGGCATCACGATGACCGGCGTCGACGGCGTGGCCGGCACGACGGTCAGCGGACGCACGGCGATGGTCGGCGGCTTCATGAAGGGCGTCGACGCCGCCCACGCCAGGTTCGGCCGACTGCCGTTCGAGTGCCTGTTCCAGCCGGCGATCGAGGCGGCGGAGCAGGGCACGCCGGTCAACGAGTCCGTGGACATGGCCTACCGCATGCGTGCCGCCGACCTGGCCCGGCTGCCGGCCACCCGCGAGGCGCTGCTGAAGCCGGACGGTTCGCCGTACCGGCTGGGGGAGACGCTGCGTCAACCCAAACTGGCCGAGACGCTCAAACGGATCGCGGCTGACGGCGTCGGCTACATGTACGGCGGGCCGTGGGGCGCGAAGCTCGTCGAGGCGGTCCAGGCCGACGGCGGCCACATGACGCTCAAGGACCTCACCGACTACGAGGTCCACTGGGCTGACGCGCTCACCGCCGACATCGGCGGCTACGCCCTGGCCACGACGCCGTGGCCGAACGCCGGCGGCGTGGCGATGATCGAGGCCCAGCATCTGGCGGCGGTCTCGGGTCTGCTCGACCAGCCACATTGGACGGTGTCGGGCGAGTCGCTGCGCAAGGCCCTGGACATCACCCGGCTGATAACGTTGTCGTACCTGCCGCAAGAGGCGACCGCGAAGCTGTTTCCGGGACTGGACTTCAGCCCCGAGGCCCGGGTCACCCGGGAGCACGCCGAACAGCTGTGGGCCCGGATCCAGGACGGGGCGGCGCTGCCGTGGCAGCCGATCGCCCCGCGTCATTCCGACGACGTGGTCGCGGTCGACGCCGACGGCAACATCGCGGCCATCACGCACTCCATCAACTGTGTGCTGTGGGGCAAGACGGCGATCAACATCGACGGCATCTCCATCGGCGACCCGGCCGCGCACCAGCAACAGGTTCTCGCCTCCGTCCGCCCGGGCGACCGCCTGCCCGCGCCGACCGAGACCGGCGTGCTGCTGAAGGACGGTGTGCCGGTGCTCGGCTTCGCCTCGATGGGGGCGGGCCTGCACCAGCGAACGTTCCAAGGCCTGCTGAACTACATGCGCTTCGGTATGTCCATTGAGGACGCCGTGAACACACCCGACTTCTTCATGCCCACCTTCCATCCCGACGGCACCGCGACCGCCAACTTCGGGGCGGGGGAGTACGACCACGCAGTGTTGCACGCGTCGGGCGTGCCGTGGCACGAAGCCGCGTCCTCGGAGGAGGCCCGGTTCACCGGCGAGGGCCTGTGGGTGGCGATCGAGCGTGATCCGGCCACCGGCGTGCTGAACGCCGTGTCCCACAACCGGAACAACAGCGACGCGGTGGCTTTCTGATGAGAGCCGTGGTGATCGGGGCCGGCGTGATCGGCTCCTCGATCGCGCTGGAACTGGCCCGGGCTGGTCGGGATGTCGTGGTGGTGGACCGTGCCGCCGGCGCCGGGCAGGGCTCCACGAGCGCGTCGAGCGCGGTGATCCGGTACAACTTCTCGACCCTGGCCGGTGTGGTCGCGTCCTGGGAGTCCCACTTCAGCTGGCGGGCCTGGTCCGATCATCTTGGACACGATGTCGGCGCCTTGGCCCGGTTCGAGCGCAGCGGCCTGGTCGTGCTGGACGTGGACGTCGCCCCACGGTCGACCTGGCTGCCGCTGTTCGACGAAGTCGGCGTGCCGTATGAGGAATGGGACGCTCACACACTGGCCGAGCGGGTGCCGGGTCTCGACACCGGTCGGTACTGGCCGCCCAGGCGGGTCGACGACGACCGGTTCTGGGCCGACGCGACCGGCACGCTCGGCGCGATCTACACCCCGGACGCCGGCTACGTCACCGATCCCCAGTTGGCGGCCCGGAACCTCGCTGCGGCGGCCGCGGCGGAGGGTGCCGAGTTCCGATTTCGCACTGTGGTGGCATCGATCGAGCGTTCAGACCGGGTCGAGGCGGTCGTTCTCACCGACGGGACAAGGATTTCCGCCGACGTGGTGGTGAACGCGGCCGGACCGTGGTCGGGGCGCGTCAACGAGATGGCCGGCGTCGGTGGGGACTTCACCATTGGCGTGCGGCCGATGCGGCAGGAGGTTTCGCACGTGCTGGCCCCCGAGGGCGGCATCGGGCCGGGCATCGCCGACATGGATCTCGGCACCTACTTCCGCGGCGAGGTCGGCGGTGGCCTGCTCATCGGCGGTACCGAGCCGGAGTGTGATCCCTTGCCGTGGCTGGACGATCCCGACGACGCCAACCCGAACCCGACGATGGCGGTGTTCGAGGCCCAGGTGACACGGGCCGCGCGGCGGCTGCCCGGGCTCGTCGTGCCCAACCGGGCCCGCGGCGTCGTCGGCGTGTACGACGTCGCCGACGACTGGACCCCGATCTACGACCGTACCGACCTGCCCGGCTTCTACGTGGCCATCGGCACCAGCGGCAACCAGTTCAAGAACGCCCCGGTGGTCGGCCGGCTGATGGCGACACTGATCGACCGGGTCGAGGCCGGGGCCGACCACGACGCGGACCCCGTCCGGCACCTCGGAGTCCACACTGGACAGTTGATCGACCTCGCGGCGTTCTCGCGGCGGCGACCCCACAACAAGGCCAGCTCCGGCACGGTGTTCGGCTGATAGGGTGGGCGGCATGGCCGACGGCGACCTTCAGTCCATCGTGGACGAACTCGCCGAGCGGCTGCGCCGGTCGGTGGCGATCGACGACCCGTCGATCCGGCTGCTGGCGGCCAGCCGGCACTTCGGCGACGAGGACCCGCTGCGGGTCGCCTCCGTACTCAACCGGTCCGTCGAACCTGAGGTCGCCGACCGTGTTTTCGCCGCGGGCATCGCCGGCTGGACCACGCCCGGCCTGGTCGAAACGGCAGGCGCACTGCCTCGGCTGTGCGCGCCCGTCCGGTGCAACGGGCTACTGCTGGGCTACCTGTGGCTGATCGACCAGGACGGCGCGTTCACCGAGGACGAGACGTCGGCCGCCGCCGAAGCTGCTGCGTCGGCCGGCGCCGTGCTCTACCGAAGGTTGTTGCTGCACGAGCGGTCCAAGGCCCGGCATGAGGCCATCCTGCGGGAACTGGTGTCCTCCGACGCCGACGTTAGAGTGCAGGCGATGGCCGACCTGCGGGCCGAGCAACTGTTCGCAGACGACCGTATGCAGTTCACCGTGGTGGCTGTGCAGTGTCCGTTCGAGGGTGCGCCGCAGGAGGTCGCCTTCGAGGCCGCCGTGGAGGACGGCGTCCGCGCGGTGACCGACGACGTCGCGCTGATGGTGGCCAACCGCTCACGGTCGTGGATCCTGCTCGTGCAACGAAGGCCGCCTTCGCACGCGCTGGTCGCGTCGATCGTCGAACGGGTCACCACCCGGTTCCGGCGGCTCACTGGCGGCGAGCCGCCGGTGTTCGGGCTCGGCGGCACCGTCGACCGGCTGGACGACGTGATCACGTCCTACCAGCAGGCGCTGCTGGCCGCCCGGGCCGCCGGCCTGACCAAGGGCGGGCTGGCGCGCTGGGGCGAGCTCGGTCCGTACGAGATCCTGCTGCGGCTGCCGGCCGATGTCCGTGTGGCCGCGCTGGACGGCCTCGACCAGACTTTGGTCGACACCCTGACCGAGTTCTTCGACCACGCCGGCAACATCCAGCGCACCGCCGACGCGCTGAGCATCCACCGGGCCACGCTCTACCAGCGGCTCAAGCGGATCGAGCAGCTCACCGGGTGCAGCCTGGACCGCGGCGACGACCGGCTCACCCTCCACATCGGACTCAAGCTGCGGGCGATCCATCCCGGAGCAGCCCCGTGAGCACGGCCGCCGTCAGTTCCTCGACCCGGCCGGTGAAATCCATCACCGAGTGAGCGAACTCCGGCTCCTCCTCGTAGAACCGGGCCAGCGTCTCCGGCGGGTGGGAGACCTGCCAGAACGCCGCCGCGAACGCGGTAATGGCCCCGACCGCCTTGCGGCCGCCGGCCTTGCCCAGCCCGGCCACGGCGTCGCCGATCAGCTCGCTGACGGTGTTCACCCGCTCGATCGCCGTGGTCTTGTAGGCCCGCACCGACTCCTGGGACACGTGCCGCTCTAGGTTGAGCGGGGCGTGCGTGAGCAGATCGCAGAACAGCGGGCGGTCCGCCAGCGTGCGGGTGATCACCGCCGCCACACCGGCCGGTGTGGGTTTCGCGCCCGGCAACTCGGCCCGCAGGCCCTCGATCCACTCTGCCCAGCAGTCGGAGGTCAGCTGGAGGTAGATCTCCTCGCGGGTCTCGAAGTACCGCAGCAGGGCCGACTTGTGCACACCCACCTCGGCCGCGATGTCGCCGAGGTTGACCGACCGCACGCCGTCCCGGGTGGCCAGCGCGCGTGCCGCGGCCAGGATTGCCTCGCGCCGCTGCTCCTTGTGCTCGGGGCGGCGGGCCCGCTGGAAGTCCGGTGTGACCACCTGACCAGGTTAACGCAACGCGGTTGCCTTGTTTTGACGATCGACGTCGCGGCCCCGCCGAGCCGGTCGCGGGCGGCTCGGCTCGGGCCGTCAGCCCAGTTTGAACGGGTCGCGGGTGTTGCCGGTCAGCTCCACCCACACGGCCTTGGTCTCGGTGTACTCACGGACCGCGTCGGTGCCGTTCTCGCGGCCGATGCCGCTGATCTTGTATCCACCGAACGGCACGCCCGGGGCCACGGCGCGGTAGGCGTTGATCCAGACCGTGCCGGCCTTCAGACGGCCGGCGACGCGGTGCGCGCGGTGCACGTCCTTGGTCCACACCGAGCCGGCCAGCCCGAACGGGGTCTCGTTGGCCAGCTTGACGGCGTCGTCCTCGTCGTCGAAGGGCAGCACGCAGACCACCGGGCCGAAGACCTCCTCGTCCACCACCCGCATTCCCGGCCGGGTGTCGGTGAGCACAGTGGGCTCGACGAACAGACCGCCCAGCCCGGCCGGTCGGCCGCCGCAGGCGACGGTCGCGCAGTCGGCGGTGGCCGAAGTCAGGAAGCCCAGCACCTTCTCGTACTGCACGCGGTTGGCCACCGGACCCATCTCGGTGTCGGCTTCGCGCGGATCGCCGAGCTTGATCGTCTCCGCCCGGTGCACCACCCGTTTGACCAGCTCGTCGTGCACGGAGCGGTGGACCAGGACCCGGGAGCCGGCCATGCAGGTCTGCCCGGTGGCCGCGAACACGCCGGCGATCACCCCGTTGGTCGCGGCGTCCAGGTCGGCGTCGGCGAAGATCACCTGCGCCGACTTGCCGCCCAGCTCCAACAGTGCCCCGTTGAGGTTACGAGCCGCCGCCGTCGCGACCTCGCGGCCGACACCTGTCGACCCCGTGAACGCGACCTTGTCGACCCCCGGGTGCCCGGCCAACGCCTGCCCCACCGCCGGGCCGTTCCCGGTGACGACGTTGAACACCCCGGGCGGGAATCCCGCCTCCTGCACCAGATCCGCGAACACCAGCGTGGCCACCGGGGTGTGGTCCGACGGCTTGACCACCAGCGTGCAGCCCGCCGCCAGGGCCGGGGCCACCTTCCACGTCATCAGCAGCAGCGGCGAGTTCCACGGCACGATCGCGCCCACCACGCCCACCGGCTCGTGCCGGGTGTAGACCAGGAAGTCGTTGCGCCCGGCCGGAACCACCTCGCCGGCCATCGTCTCCGCCACCCCGGCGAAGTAGTGGTACCAGCTCACCAGCACCCGGGCCTGGCCGGCCATCTCGCGCACCAGCTTGCCGTTGTCCCTGGATTCCAGGTCGGCCAGCCGGTCCGCGTCCCGCTCGATCAGATCGGCCAGCCGTCGCAACAGCCGGGCCCGATCACTGCCCGTCGTCGCACCCCACGGCCCATCCAACGCCGCCCGCGCTGCCGCCACCGCATCGTCCACATCACTGGCGTCGCCGTCCGGCGCCGTCGCCCACACCTCGTCCCGGTAGGGATCCCTCGACTCGTACCTCGCGCCCGAATTGGCCGGCCGTCGCTCCCCGTTGACGTACAGGTCGAGCTCCAGCGGTGTCGTGCCTGTCATCGTCGCTCCTCTCGGGTTCCGTCCTGCCATCGTGGACCCGTCAACCAGCCACGGACAGCTCCAGCGCGATGGCCCCGCGCAGTAGGTCGCGGGCGCGGTCCAAGGTGATGGATCCGCTCAGCCAGCGCTCGCTGAGCCCTTCGACCAGCGCGGTGAGGCGTTCGGCGGCGTCGTCGGCGGGCGCGTCCGGGTGGATCCGGCGGATGGCGTCGGCGATCTCGGCCACCCACACGCCGGTCGACTCGGCCAGGGGTTCGCGCAGTTCGTCGCTGAAGACGGCGGTGGCGCGCAGTTCGCCCCAGGCGGTGCTGTTCGTGCGGACGGCCTCGGTGTCCTGCATCTCCTGCAGCAGCAGCAGTTCGAGTTCGGCCCGGGGGTCGGCGGCGGCCGCCCGGGTGTAGTCGGCGGCGCGGTCGTTGATGTGCTCCAGGGTCCGGCGGAGCAGCCCGGCGCGGTCGCCGAAGTGGTAGTAGATCAGCGCGGTCGAGATGCCTGCCTCGGCCGCCAGCTGCTCGACCCGCAGCCCCCGCACCCCGGTCCGGGCGATCACCCGCACCGCGGCGTCGAGGATCGACTTCTGCCGTTCCGACATCCCGACCTCACGATTCTCGCCTGACTGACTTTTCAGTTAAGACGCAGGCTATCGAGGTCGGACGCCGTCCGTCCAGTTTGACTGAAAATTCAGTCAGGCCCATGATGGGGCCATGTCCGACTTCTCCCTGACCCGCCGACACGCGTTGCGAACCATCGCGGGGCTCGGCGCGGCAACCCTTGGCGCCGGCGCGTGTTCCCGACCGGACGACCCGCCGTCGCCCACCCCGCTGGCGTCGGCCGGCAGCCGACGGATGGGCGCGGAATGGGACCGCCACGCGCGCACGCTGATGTCCTGGCCGACCGCGACGATCTGGTACGAGGACGTCAGCGTCGTGCGCCGGGACATCGCCGGCCTGGCCCGCGCGGTCGCGGAATACGAGGCCGTGGTGCTGCTGGCCCGTCCCGAGGATGTGGACGACGCGAGTCGGGCCTGCGGCAGTGGCGTCGAGGTGGTGCCGATCCCGGTGGACGACCTCTGGGCCCGTGACACCGCGCCGGTGTTCGTGAGCGACGGCGGGGTCGACTTCAACTTCAATGGCTGGGGTTCGAAGCAGCCGCACGCCAACGACGCCGGTGTCGCCCGCGCGGTGCTGGCCAAGTACGGGCTGCCCAGGGTGCAGACCACGCTCGTCGCCGAGGGCGGCGCGCTGGAGACCGACGGGCAGGGGACCCTGCTGGTCACCGAGAGCTCGCTGGTCAACAAGAACCGCAATCCCGGGCTGACGCGTCAGCAGATCGAGGACGAGCTCAAGCGGGTTCTCGGCGTCACCAAGGTGATCTGGTTCGTCGGTGTGCGGAACAAGGACATCACCGACGCGCACGTGGACTGCTTGGCGCGCTTCGTCGCGCCCGGCGTCGTGCTGCTGGACCAGGCCGCTGCCGGCTCGCCGCCGGACATCTGGTCCCGGGCGGCCGACCAGGCCCGGACCGTGCTGGCCGAGTCCACCGACGCCACCGGCAAACCGTTGCAGGTCATCGACCTTCCGCAGCCGGATCCGGACAGGGTTACCGTCCGCGGCAGCAAGAGCGTGATCTCGTACGCGAACTTCTACGTCGGCAACGGCGCGGTGTTCCTGCCGAAGTTCGGCGACGCCGAGGCCGACGACCGCGCCGGGCAGATCCTGCGCGAGCACCTGCCCGGGCGGGAGATCGTGCCGGTCCGGATCGACGCCATCGCGGCCGGCGGGGGCGGCATCCACTGCGCGACCCACGACCAGCCGGCCGGATAGGTCCGCGGCGGATCGCTATCATCGCGGCGTGACCAGCGAGTTCGACGACCAGGATGACATCGATCTCGGGGAGGATCAGGAGTCGACGGGCCAGGATGACGGGCCCCAGGACGAGGGGCTGCGGGCACTGCCGCGGGGGATTCGGCCGCTGCTGGTGCTGGGCAAGATCCGGCAGATCATCGAGGTGTTCGCGCCGGACCGGCCGGAGCTGACGTTCCTGGAGATCCGCAAGGCGACGGGGCTGCCGGCCAGCACGTGCCAGCGGCTGGTGGCGAACATGGTGGCCGAGCAGTTCCTGGACCGGCACGGCGACCGTTACCGGATCGGCCTGCGGTTCGGCTACTGGGCCTCGCCGGCCGGGGCGGGCATGGACGTCAGCGAGGTGGTGCGGCCGGCGCTGGAGTGGCTGCGGGACGCCACCGGGGAGACGTCGTGCCTGTATCGCCGGGAGGGGGACGTGCGGGTGTGCGTGGCGATGGCCGAGACCTACCAGGCCATCCGCCGCGAGATGTACGTCGGCAAGCTCATGCCGCTGCACGCCGGTTCGGCCAGCCGGGTGCTGCTGGCCTGGGACGAGTCCATTGTGGACGATGTGCTGGACCGGCCGCTGGAGCGGTTCACCACCACCACGGTCACCGACGCGGCCCTGCTGCGGGCGCTGCTGGCGCAGACCCGGCAGCAGGGCTACGCCGTGACATTCGAGGAGCGCGACCCCGGCGCAGCCTCGGTGTCGGCCCCCGTGTTCGGGCCGGCCAAGGTGTTGGTCGGCGCGCTGGGGATCAGCGGCCCGACGCAGCGCATCTCCACCCAGCAGAGCGCCGAGTGGGCCCCGCTGGTGGTGCGGGCGGCCCAGCAGGCGACGAGGCTACTCGGCGGCCAGTAGGCCGCGCGGCCAGTGGACGACACCTGCTCGGCGGCCGGTTGATGCCACATGAGCGCCGTTGTTGACGCCAACAGCCAGGGCAACTACAAGCCGCAGAAGCCGCACTGGCCTGGCGCGCAGGTCACACAGAGCGCGCAGAGCACACTGCCGGGTGGCCTGTTCTCGGCCGCGCTGTTGTCGGCCGTCAATGATTCGACGGTCAGCCCGCGGTCGGCCAGTTGGAAGACATCCATGGGCAGCTCGCCGAGCTCGTACTGAAGAACATTGTCCAACAACATTGAAGGCTGCTCAATTCCTGGTTGAATTTCCGGTGATCAAAGAAAGTTTCGTTCCGGGTCGTCCCAACTGTAACGAGAAAGTTGGCGGCCGCGAAGAGGCCAGCTGGCCGGCCCCATTGCTGGCTTGATGCCGTATGGCTCGGTCCCTGGGAAGCGCATGTGGCGAAAAGTCAGGGTTGGTAGTTGCTCAGCTCGATGAGGTTGGCGTCGGGGTCACGTAGGTAGATGCTGCGGATGGGGCCGGTGGCGCCGGTGCGTTCGACCGGGCCCTCCTCGATCAACGATCCGAGCTCCCGCGCGAGGTCGTCGACCGGGTCGTCGACGATGAAGCAGAGGTCGGCGCTGCCGGGGGTGGGGTGCAGGGCCTTGGGGGAGAACTCGTGGCCGGCCTGGTGGAGGTTGATCTTGCTGGTGCCGAAGGTCAGGGCCTTGCGGGAGCCGCGGAAGGTGACGGCCTCCATGCCGAGAACGCTGGTGTAGAAGGCGATGGTGGCGTCGAGGTCGGCGACGGTGAGCACCAGGTGGTCGAGACGGGTGATCTTCACTGGGGGACTCCAAGGGCCCAGGGGTGGCTGTCGGGGGAGCGGAGCGCGCCGTCGGCGGCACGGCTGCGGGAGGGTTCACCGAGCTGCGTCACGAGATCCTGTCCGCGGGCCAGAATGCGGTGGTAGACCGGGGGAGTGAGCCAACCGGGTCGCAGGGCGTAGAGCACGTCCTCAAGGGCGGTGTTGCCGCTGGCCCCAGGGGCGAAGGGACAGCCGCCGAGCCCACCGAGGGTGGCGTCGACGCCGACCGCGCCGGCCCCGAGGGCGGCCCAGGTGTTGGCGACGCCGAGACCCCAGGTGTCGTGGCCGTGGAACCATGTGGTGCCAACGACTTCGCGCACGGCGGCAACGAGCCCGGCGACATGGGCGGGGACGGCCTGGCCGATGGTGTCGCACACCATCACAGTGTCCACACCGGACACTCGATCGTCGGCGACGAGGGCGAGCACCGACTCCTCGGGGGTGTGGCCCTCGAACGGGCAGGTGAAGGCGGTGGCGAGTCCAAGTTGGACTCGAACACCGTTTTCACGCGCGAGGGCAACGGATGCGGCCAAGCCGTCGAGGCTCTGGCCGACGTCGCAGCCGACGTTGGCCTTGTTGTGTGAGGGGGAAACCGACAGCACGTACTGAATCTGCCGCACGCCGGCCTCGACCGCCCGCCGAGCTCCGGTGGCGTTGGGCACGAGCACCCAGCACCGGGCCAGCTCGGTGGCATCCAGGGTGGCGACCACCTCCAGGGTGTCGGCCATGGTGGGCACACGGTCCGGTCGGACCACGGCGCCGATCTCCAGCTGCGGCAGCCCGCAGTCGAGCAGGAACCGCACCAGTGCGATCTTGTCGGCGGTCGGCAGCATGGCCCGGACGAGCTGAAGACCGTCCCGCAGCGTCACATCCCGCACCACAACCTCGTTCACAGCACCTCCTCGGCGTACAAGTCGTCGATCTGCGCGTCGGTGAGTTCCAGCAGCCCGCCCAACACCTCACGGGTGTGGGCGCCGAGATCCGGCCCCAGCCAACGGACTTCGGCCGTCTCGTCGTCAATTCTCGGCACCACACCGGGAAATCCCACCGGAGACGGCAGTCCGGGCACGTCGAACCGCTGCACCATGCCCCGAGCCCGGTACTGGGGATCGTCGGCGATGTCGCCGGCCTGGTAGATCCTCCCGGCCGGCACGCCCGCCTCCTCCAGCGAGTGGAGCACGGTGTCGACGAGGTGCTGGCCGGTCCAGTCGCCGATGGCGGCGTCGAGCTCGTCCCGCCGGGCCCAGCGGCCGTCATTCGTGGCCAGCAAAGGATCCTCGGCCAGGTCGGGGCGGCCGATCACGGTCATGAAGCGCCGGAAGATGGCGTCCCCGTTGCCGGCGATGATCACCGTGCGCCCGTCGGCGCAGCGGTAGGCGTTGCTCGGCGCGACGCCCTCCATGCGACCGCCGAGCCGTTCGCGTTGTCGGCCGTGGGCTTCGAAGTCCGGGAGCAGCGACTCGGTCAGGCTGAACACCGCCTCGTGCAGGGCGACGTCCACGGTGCCACCCTCGCGGCTGCGTTCCCGCCGCACCAGACACATCGCCGCGCCGATCACCGCGTACAGACCGGCGACGGAGTCGGCCAGGCTGACGCCGGTCCGTGACGGCAGGCGGTCGGGCTCGCCGGTCAGCTCGCGCAGCCCGCCGACGGCCTCGGCGATGGCCCCGAAACCGGGTCGGTCCCGGTAGGGCCCGCTCTGCCCGTAGGCGGAGATGCGCACGAGCACGATGTCCGGCTTGGCCGCGCGTAGCTCGTCGGGGCCGAGGCCCCAGCGCTCCAGCGTGCCGGGGCGGAAGTTCTCCAGCACCACGTCGCAGCGCGCGGCCAGCTCCAGGGCGATCTTGCGGCCGGCATCGGTGCGCAGGTCCAGCGTCACGGATCGCTTGCCGCGGTTGATGGTCCGGTACAGCAGCGAGGTGTCGCCCGCGGCCAGCCGCCAGCGGCGCAGCTCGTCGCCGCCAGCCGGCCGCTCCACCTTGATCACGTCGGCGCCGAAGTCGGCCAGCAGCCGCCCGGCGGTCGGCGCGGCGATGTAGTTGCCCAGCTCAAGCACCCGGATGCCGGTCATCGGCCGGTCGGACACGACGGCTACCTCCTACGCCACGATGTGGTGGACTAACCACAATGAAGGTACCTCCGCTACAGCCGCCGTCCACTGTCTGCTCGATCACTCCCGCCCCCCTTCTTTCGCCACATGTGGTCCACACGTGCCATCAGAACGCGAATGTGGTCCACATGTGGCGGAAACGGGGGTGGGGTGTCCAGGGGGTGGGAGCGGGGTTGTTGCGGCGGCTACCGAGGTTTACCGTCGCTTCCCGTCATAGCGTGGCCAAGAAATCACATCGTGGTGGTTGGAGGCGGAATGCTCGACAAAGCCGTGGGCGTGGCCCGGCGGATGGACGGGCTGCCGGTCACCCACACGCACCTGAGAGTGGTGTTGGCGGTCGGCCTGGGCCTGTTCTTCGACATGTACGAGGTGTTCCTGGCCGGCACCGTCGGCACCGCCCTGACCTCGACGTTCGGCCTGTCCGGCACCGGGTTGGCGCTGGTGCTGGCCTCGGCCTTCCTGGGCATGTTCGTCGGCGCGGCCTTCGTGGCCCGGCTGGCCGACCGGTTCGGCCGCCGCCGGCTGTTCCTGTTCAGCCTGCTCTGGTACTCGGTGTTCTCCCTGCTCGGCGCGTTCAGCCCGAACGCCGCGACGATCGTGGTGTGCCGGTTCCTGGCCGGCATCGGGGTGGGCGCCGAGTACCCGGTCTCCGACACGTACCTGAGCGACGTGCTGCCGTCCGGCTCGCGGGGACGGCTGGCCGCGTGGGCGTACACCTGCTCCTACCTGGCGGTTCCCGCCCTCGGTTTCCTCTCGCTCGGCACGTCCTGGCGCTGGCTGCTGGCCATTGGCGCGGCCGGAGCCATCGGTGTGCTGATCCTGCGGCGGAACCTGCCGGAGTCGCCGCGCTGGCTGGAAAGCGTGGGCCGGCACGCTGAGGCCGAAGCCGCCTACGAGCAGTTCGCGCAGGCCAAGCCACTGCGTCGGCAACCCAGCCCGTCGCCGTTCACTGCCGAGGAACCCGAGCCCCAACCGACCAAAACCCTGACCACGGCCGCCCTGACCAAGCCGCCGTACCGCCGCCGCATGGTGATGCTCGGCGTGTTCCACCTGTTGCAGACGTTCGGTTACTACGGCTTCGGCACGCTCGCGGTGCTGGTGCTGGCCGCTCGCGGCTTCACCGTGCAGCACTCGCTGCTCTACACCGCGCTGTCGTTCCTCGGCTACCCCATCGGCTCGCTGCTGTCGATTCCGCTGATCCACCGCCTGGAGCGAAAGTTCCTGGTGATCGGCACGGTGATCGCGATGGCCGTGGTCGGCGTGGTGTTCGCCTCGGCCGCCGCGCCGGCGGTGATCGTGGTCGCCGGGTTCGCGTTCACCGCCATCAGCAACGTGTTCTCCAACGCGTACCACATCTATCAGGCCGAGATCCTGCCGACGGAACTGCGCGCCTCGGGCACCGGCTGGACCTACTCGGTGTCCAGGCTGGCCACCGGCGCGATGCCGTTCGTGCTGCTGCCGCTGCTGTCGACCAGCGGGCCGGTGACGGTGTTCACGGTGGTCGCGGCGGCGATGGTCCTGGTGGCGGTGGACATCGCGGTGCTGGGGCCACGCACCTCGGGCCGCTCGGTGGAGGCGATCAATCCTCGCTGACTGTGGTAAGTGGACTGGGTGCAGATCCGGGTGCTGGGCACGGTCGAAGCCCAGGTTGGCGACGAGCTCGTGGCGCTCGGACCGCGACAGCGGCGGCTGGTGCTGGGCGTGCTGGCCTGGGAGGTCAACCGGCCGGTGCCGATCGAGCGGCTGATCGCCCTGGTGTGGCCGGAGGAGCCGCCGCGGTCGGCGGCGCACGCGGTGCGGGTGGCCGTGTCGGACCTGAGGTCCCGGCTGCAAGGCATTGACCTGGAGACGCACGGCACCGGCTACCGGCTGCGCTGCGATCCGACGGCCGTCGACGTGCACCGATTCCTGGCTTTGGTGGTGCGGGCCCGCAAGACGACCGACGACCAAGCCCGGCTTGAGCTGTTGGACGAGGCACTGGGTCTGTGGCGGGGGCCGGTGCTCGCGGACGTGGCCTCGGATCGGACCCGGGATCTGCTGGCCGCCGGGGTCGAGGAGACCCGGCTGGTGGCGATCGAGGACCGGATCGACGTGCTGCTCCGGCTGGGTTATCACCGCGACGTCGTGGAGGAGCTCCTGGGCCTGGTCGACGGCCATCCGACGCGGGAACGGCTGGTCGGGCAGCTGATGCTGGCCCTGTATCGGGGCGGTCGCGCCGGGCAGGCGCTCGACGTTTTCCGCCGCACCAGGGCGTATCTGGCCGAGGAGCTGGGCATCGACCCTGGCGGCGAGCTGCGGCGGCTGGAGCTGGCGATCCTGCGGGACGAGCTCGACCAGCCGGTGGCCGAGCTGGCCGCCCCGGTGCTGGTGGGCCGCCGGCCCGAGCTGGCCCAGCTGGCGGAGTGGCGGGCGAAGGCGATGTCCGGCCGTCCGACGGTGGTCCTGTTGGAAGGGGCCGCCGGCATCGGGAAGAGCACGTTGCTGGACGAGTTCAGCCGGGGTGTGCGGGTGTTGCGGGGCCAGGGCGTGGCGGAGGAGGGTGCGCCGGCGTATTGGCCGTGGCGGCAGGTTTTCCGCCAGTGGCTGGCCGAGACCGAGCCGACCGTGGCGGCCGAGGTGTTGGGCGACGCCGCCGACAAGATCGCCCGGATCGTGCCGGAGATCCGCCGGCTGGCCGGGAGGTCGGCTGACCTGCCGCCGTCGACCGCCGAGGAGCGGTTCGCCCTGTTCGACCAGGTGACGGAGTTCGTCACGAGAATGGCCGCCGGCGGCCTGGTGATCGTGATCGACGATCTGCACTGGGCGGATCCCGCGTCGTTGCTGCTGTTCGGGCATCTGGCCAGGGGCGTGGTCGGCGCGTCGTTGTTGCTGGTGGGGGCGTTTCGGCCGTACGAGATGCGGCAGGCGCCGCGTGGCGACGACATGCTGGTCGAGGTCACGCGGCTCGCCGGCGCCACGAGGCTGGAACTGCGCGGGTTGTCGACGGATGAGGTGGCCCAGCAGCTCAGCGCTGAGCTGGGGCGGGAGTGTGAGCCCGGCGAGGCGGCAGCCGTGGCGCGGCGCACCGGCGGAAATCCCTTGTTCGTCCGGGAAATCGGCCGGCTGGGGCGAACCGACCCGCACGAGGTTCCGGTCGGTGCCCGCGATGCGATCCGTCAACACCTGAGCGCGCTGACGCCGTCCTGTCGGGCAATGCTGACCACCGCGTCTGTGCTGTCGGTCGACATCGATCCTGTTGCCCTGGCGGCGGTTTCCGGCGTCGAGATCGAGGAAGCCTTGACGGCGTTGGACGAAGCGGTCGCCGCGTCGGTGGTGCTGCCCGGTTTCCGCTTCGCGCACGATCTCGTGCGAGACGGCCTGGCCCTCGATCTGACGCCGACCGACCGGGCCCGGATCCACTTGCGGGCGGCGGAACATCTCGAAGCACGCAACGGCCAGCTCGCCCAGATCGCGCATCACCGCCTGGCCGCCCTGCCGTTGGGCGACGCCGAAGTGGCGACCCGGATCGCCACCCGGGCGGCCGAGCAGGCCGCGGCCCAGCTGGCGTACGAGAATGCCGTGCGGCTGTACGGGGAGGCGCTGGCGGCCAACGGCCGGCCGGATGTCGATCTGCTGATCGCCAAGGCCGACGCGCTCTTTCTGGCCTACGACGTGGACGCGGCCCGCCGCACCGTCGAGGAGGCGGCGGAGTTGGCGCGGCGCAACGGCGACCCGGCCGGGCTCGGGCGGGCCACACTCGTGCGGCTGGACCATTCCGAACCGATGTGGCTGCACACGGTCGCGCCCTGGTGCGAGCAAGCCTTGGCCGAGCTGCCGCCGGAGGACAGCGTGCTGCGGGCGCGGCTGCTGGCCCTGAAGGTGAGCGTCCTCGTCTCGAACGACGACGAGGACGGGGCCAAGCAGGCCGGCGACGCCGCGCTGGCGATGGCCGAACGCCTGGGGAAGTCCGAGCCGATGATCGCCGTGCTGTGGGCGCGCCAGCACCTGAGCTCCGGGCCCGACGGCAACGTCGAACGGCTCGCGATCGGCAGCCGCATGATCGCCCTGGCCCCGGCCGCGGGTGACTGGGCCGTGCTGTGGGGCCACCTGTGGCGGTTCGACGCGCTGATGCAGCTCGGCCGGGTGGGGGAGGCCGAGTTGGAGTTGGACCTGGTGGAACCGGCCGTCGCCCGTCTCGACCAGCCCATCGCCCGCTGGCACCGGCAACGCGGCCGGGCCGCCATCCTCGAAGGTCGCGGCCGGTTCGCCGAGGCCGACGCCATGCTCGTGGACGCGGCCCGGCTGGCCGAACGCGGCCGCAATCCCTATGGGGTGGCCAACATGCGGCTCGCCCGGGCGTACGTCGAGATCGAGACGACCGTCGGGGCCGGCGTCCCGTCGGTCGAGGCGTTGGAGCGCGGGTTCGGCTCGCTGATCATGGCCCGGATCGGCCTGGCCAACCTCTACGTCGACACCGGGCAGCTCGACCGGGCCCGCGAGGTCTACCGGGGGCTGCCGCCGCTGGCCGAGGTGCCCAAGCCGGCCTGGTTCCGGCTGCTGGTGCACGACCAGTACGCCCGGATCGCCAGCGCCCTCGGCGACGTCGACACCGCCGACGCCGTCTACCGGGAGCTGCTGCCCTACGCCGACCTGCACGTCACCACCGGCTCCGGCGTGCTGCTGACCAACGGATCCGTGCACCACTGCCTCGGCATCACCGCCGCGGTCTGCGGCCGTACCGACGACGCCGTCCACCACCTGCGAGCGGCGATCGCCGCCAACGTCGAAGCCGGCCTCACCCCGCGGGTCGCTGAGTCCCGATACCGGCTGTCCCTTGTGCTCCGAGACCGCGACGAAGCCGTGCGACAGGCGGACGAGGCCAGGGCGATCGCTGTCCGGCTGGGAATGGCCCCGCTGGCCGCCCGGCTGTTGTGACACGGCCGCACTGTCTGTGGTAGACGGACAGCGTGGAAATCCGGCTGTTGGGGACAGTCGAGGCGCGCGACGGCGACGTGGTCGTGCCGCTCGGGCCGCGTCAGCAGCGGCTGGTGCTGGGGCTGCTGGCCTGGGAGGCCAACCGGCCGGTGTCCCTCGACCGGCTGATCGCCCACGTCTGGCCGGAGGACCCGCCGCGCTCGGCGGCGCACGCGATTCGGGTGGCGGTGTCCGGCCTGCGATCCCGGCTCAGCGGCGTGGTGCTCGAAGCGCAGGGGACCGGTTATCTGCTGCGCTGCGACCCGATGGCGATCGACGTGCACCGGTTCCTCGCGTTGGTGGCGCAGGCCCGGACGACGGCCGACGACCAGGACCGGCTTGCGGTGTTGGACGAGGCGCTGGGCCTGTGGCGGGGGCCGGTGCTGGCCGATGTCGCGCCGGACCAGACGTTCGGGGCCGGTGTGGAGGAAGCGCGGCTGGTCGCCGTCGAGGACCGGGCCGACGTGCTGCTGCGGCTGGGTCGGCACCGGGACGTCGTGGTCGAACTCCTCGGTCTCGTTGGCGTTCATCCGGCGCGGGAACGGCTGGTCGGGCCGTTGATGCTGGCGCTGTACCGGGGCGGCCGGGCGAGCCAGGCGCTGGAGGTGTTCCGGCGCACCCGGGCGTATCTGGCCGAGGAGCTGGGCATCGATCCCGGCGCGGAGTTGCGGCGGCTGGAGCTGGCGATCCTCCGCAACGACGCCGAGCTGGACCCGCCGGTCGTTGCGGAGCCGACGCTGATCGGCCGGCGGCCCGAGCTGGCCCAGCTCGCGGAGTGGCGGGCCAAGGCGGCGTCGGGCCGGGCCGTGGTGGTGTTGCTGGAGGGCGTCGCCGGTATCGGGAAGAGCACGTTGCTGGACGAGTTCGGCCGCGGCGGGCGGGTGTTGCGCGGTCAGGGCGTCGCCGAGGAGGGTGCGCCGGCGTATTGGCCGTGGCGGCAGGTTTTTCGGCAGTGGCTGGGTGAGACCGAACCGACCGTGGCAGCCGAGATGTTGGGCGACGCCGCCGACAAGATCGCCCGGATCGTGCCGGAGATCCGGCGGTTGGCCGGTGCGGAACGGTCCGCCGAGCCGACCGCCGAGGAGCGGTTCGCCCTGTTCGACGCCGTGACGGAGGTCGTCGGCAGGATCGCCGTCGGCGGCCTGGTGATCGTGATCGACGATCTGCACTGGGCGGATCCGGCTTCGCTGCGGCTGTTCAGCCACCTGGCCCGGGGTGCCGCCAGTGCTCCATTGTTGCTGGTGGGGGCGTTTCGCCCGTACGAGATGCGGCAGGTCGGGCGCGGTGACGACGTGCTGGCCGAAGTGACCCGGTTGGCCGGCGTGTGCCGGCTGGAGCTGGCCGGGTTGTCGGTGGACGAGGTGGCGCAGCAGCTCACCGTCGAGCTGGGACGGCCGTGTGAACTCGACGAGGCAGCGGCCGTAGCGAGGCGCACCGGCGGAAATCCGTTGTTCGTCAGGGAAATCGGGCGGTTGCGGCGGATCGATCTTGACGAGGTGCCGGCCGGCGCCCGGGATGCGATCCGCCAACACCTGCGCGCCCTGACGCCGTCTTGTCGATCGCTGCTCACCACGGCATCCGTGTTGTCGGTCGACATCGATCCCGTTGCCCTGGCGGCGGTTTCCGGCGTCGAGATCGAGGAAACCTTGACCGCACTGGACGAAGCCGTCGCCGCTTCGGTGGTGCTGCCCGGTTTCCGCTTCGCGCACGACCTTGTGCGCGAGAGCCTGATGCTAGATCTCGGTGAGGCCGACCGGGCCCGGATCCACCTGCACGCGGCGGAGTTCTTCGAGGGCCGGAAAGGTCATCCGGCCCAGATCGCCCGACACCGGCTCGCCGCCCTACCCCTGGGCGACCCGGCGCTGGCCGTGCGGGCGGCGGTCCGGGCCGCCGAGCAGGCGATGACCCACCTCGCCTACGAGGACGCGGCCCACCTCTACGACCAGGCCCTCACCGCCGGCGGGCGTCCCCACATGGATCTCCTGATCGGCAAGGCAACCGCGCAGTACCTGTGCAACGACGTCGAGCCGGCCCGTCGCACCTGCGAGGAAGCAGCGGATCTGGCCCGCCGCACCGGTGACGCCGAAGGCCTGGGCCGGGCGGCGCTGGTGATGCCGGAACAGGCCGATCCGCTGTGGCTGCCCACCATCCGGCCGTGGTGCGACCAGGCCCTGGCCGGCCTCCCGCCGGAAGACAGCCTGCTGCGAGCCAAACTCCTGGCTCTGCGCACGGTCATCGACACCATGGCCGGCGCCACGGACGACGCCGTGCGCACCGGGGAGGCCGCGGTGGCCATGGCCGAGCGGCTGGGGGATCCGGCCACGGTGATCGCCACCCTGCGGGCGCGCAGACACGCGAACTCCGGTCCTGATGGTGTGCACGTGCGGTTGGCGGTCGGGGATCGCACGGTGGCGCTGGCCGGCGAGCCGGCGGCGCTGTGGGGACACTTGTGGCGGTTCGACGCGCTCATGCAGCTTGGTCGCGTGCACGAGGCCGAGGTCGCGCTGGATCGGTTCGAGTCGGCGCGGATCGAGCTGCCGCTCGCCCAGTGGTACCTGGCGCTCGCCCGGGCCTCGGTCCTTCAGGGGCGCGGCCGGTTCGCCGACGCCTTCGCCTGCCTGGACCGGGCTTCCCAGCTGGCCGAGCGAGGCGACAACCCGCACGGGGTCGCTGCCACCGAGATCGTCCGGGCGTACTACCGGTCCGCCACCGGCGTCGGCGACTCCGTGCCGGAAATGCTTCTCCGTGGCTTCGCCTCCTCAGTCATGGCCCGCCTCACGCTGGCCACCCTCTTCGTGGCCTTCGAGGACCTGGACCGGGCCCGGGAGCACTACCAGACGTTGCCGCCGGTGGACCGGGCGGAGATCCAGGAGTGGTACCGCCTCACCGTCTACGGTCAGTACGCCCAGATCGCCGCCGCCCTCGGCGACCCTGACGGTGCTTCGGCGGCCTACGAGCGGCTGCTTCCGTACGCCGAACTCCACATGACCAACGGCGCGAATGTCGCCCTGACCGGTGGATCGGTGCACCACTACCTCGGACTGGCCGCGGCGGCCGCCGGACGGGTCGACACCGCCGTCGACCACTTCCGCTCCGCCGTCGCCGCGAACGCCGGCTCGGGCCTCCTGCCTCGGGTGGCCGAGTCCCGTCACCGCCTCGCCCTTGTCCTGCTGGACCGTGGGGAGCAGGCCGAGGCGTTGAGCAATGCCAAGGAAGCCAGGGCCATCGCCGTCCGGCTGGGCATGCCGCGCCTGCTGGCCCGGACTACTTGGCCTGCACCTGGCCAAGCTCCGGGAGTCGGCTGAGAGCGTCGGTGGCCTGCTGCCACGCGGGGTCGCCGGCGTGCAGGGCCGACCATAGGTAGGCCCAGGTCATGCGCTGGGTGACGGCCAATCGGTCGGGATCCTCGTCGTCGGACTCGGCCAGGCTGTAGCCCATGACGCCGCCGAGGTAGTGCTTCGCCCCGGGCAGGGTCAGCAGGGCGTCGGCGCCCGGGCTGAGGTGGTAGGGCTCGGCGTGCCAGGCAGCACCGCGGGTGGTGAAGAGCGGTTCGTCGTCCTCATCGCCGTAGACGACCAGGGCTCGGGTGGTCAGGTGCGAGAAGTCGGCGTCCAGGTCGGGGAACCGCTCGCGGGCGGTGTCGGTCATGCCCTCGGCGGTGCCGGTCGGGGCCAGCAGCACGCCGGCGCTGATCCGAGGGTCACGCAGGTCGAGGCCGTTGGTCCGCGCGCCGAGCAGGGCGCAGGCGGTGTTGGCTCCGGCGGAGTGGCCGACAATGGCGACCCGGGTGGCGTCAAACCGGCCAGCGAAGACCGGGGTCTCGATGGCGTCCAGGTTGTCGAGGATGAGCCGGAAGTCGTCGATCCGCGACCGCCAGAACACCGGGTAGCCGGGAGTGCTCGGGTCGAGGCCGAGCCCACTCAGATGGGTTGGCTGGATGACGGCGAAGCCACGGCTCGCGTAGAAGTCGACGAGGGGCGAGTAGCCGTCCTTCGACTTCAGATACGGCGAGCTGCCGCCGCCGTGGGACAGGATCACGATCGGCAGGGCGTCACCCGCCAGGGGCGCGGTGACCCGCAACTCCAGCGGGTAGGCGCGGCCGTCCGCTTTCAGGACGACGGGGTTGACCGCGACGGTCGGGACCGCGTCAGGAACGGGGATGCTGGTGGGCATGAGCCCACTGTGTCGTTGCTGGTCGGGGCTTAGCCAGGACCAACTCCGTCCTGGGTGACGGCGTGCCGGCGGAGGCATACTGTCGGACGTGATCGACCGGGCCGGGCTGGCCGAGTTCCTGCGCCGCCGACGTGAGGGCCTCTCGCCTTCGGAGGTGGGCCTGCCCGAGACAACGCGCCGCCGCACACCCGGCTTGCGGCGTGAAGAGGTGGCCGCCCTGGCTGGTGTGTCGAGCGACTTCTATGCACGCCTGGAGCAGGCCCGCGGCTCCGATCCGTCCGAATCCGTCGTGACCGCCCTCGCCCGGGCGCTGCGGTGCACCCCCGATGAGCGGGATCATATGTTCCGGCTCGCCGGCGTGCCGGTGCCGCCACGCCAGGTTGTCCGGCACGTCGAGCCGGGGCTTCGCGAACTCGCCGCGCACCTCGAAGACCTGCCGACGCTGATCTACAACGACCTCGGAGACGTCCTCTACACCAACGCGCTCGACGACGCCCTGGCCTGCCGGGAGGAGCTTCGGGACGGCAACGTCTACCGGACCTGGTTCACCTGCCGCGAATCCCGTGACCATGTGCCGGAGGCGGACCGGGCCCGGCTGTCGGCGGCCCACGTCAGCGACCTCCGTGCCACCTACTCGCGTCGTGCCGAGGACCAGCAGATCACCGCGCTGGTCACCGACCTCGCCGCCCACAGTGAGGAGTTCCGGACGCTGTGGGACCGGCACGACGTCGCCGTCCGACACGTCGACCTGAAGGACATCCAGCATCCGACGGTCGGACTGATCCGGCTGCGCTGCCAGGTGCTCGTGACACCCGAGGTCGATCTCCGACTGCGTGTCCTGCTGCCGCTGACGGCCGCCGACGCCGAGAAGCTGGCCCTGCTCCGGGTGATCGGCGCCCAGCGGTTCGCCGAAACCAGTTGAGTCTCCAGTGGCTGGAGAGTTTAGCGTCACCGACATGACGATCACGGTCCTGGACACCTACCCGGCCATGCGCGAGATCCTGCGGGCCCCGCAGGCGGACCGGGCGGAGCCGCTGCGCGCCATGCTGACGCCGGCGGCCGGCATGTACCGGTACTTCCCGGGCGAGGTCGACCTGGTGGCCATGCACCGGATGGGGTCGGGCTTCCCGCTCGACCGTGACGAGGACCGGTGCCTGGCCGCGCTGGAGACGTTGCACGAGGCCGACGCCTGGGGCCGGATCGGGCACGCGCTGGAGAACGCGGTAGCGGTGCAGGTCAAGGCGACGCCGGAGATCACCGTGCCGGACATCACCGTCCTGCTGGTACTCGGCGATCCCAGCGACGAGCACTTCATGCGGACGAGCCTCGGCGAGACCGCGAACGGCAGCGTCAGCGGCTACCTGTTCCTGAACCTGTGGCCGTACGCGGAGAACCTGGCTCGGCTGGAGGCGATGGCCGTGCACGAGCTCAACCACAACCTCCGCTACAGCCCCGGCAACGTGGTGTGGAACCCGGCCACGGTCACGGTGGGGGAGCATGTCGTGTCCGAGGGCCTGGCCGACGCGTTCGCCCGTCAGCTGTACGGGGACGAGCTCGGCTACGCCCGCATCGGCGTGCCACACCTGCGTGACGACCAGGTGTTCGCCAAGGTCCGCACCGGACTCGACGTGACCGGCATGCAGAACTTCACCGCCTGGGTGCTCGGCGACGCGCACGCCGTCCGCTACGGCGGGACCCCGGTGGGGTTGCCGACCGGCGCCGGGTACGCGGCCGGCAACCGCCTCGTCGACGCCTACCTGGCCGCCACCGGCCTGACCGCCGCCGAGGCGCTGTTGGTCGACAGCACGGAGGTCATCGCCGTCACCAGGGGATAGTGCCGTTGGCGTCGAAGTACTCGCCGGTCGGGCCGTCCGGGCCCAGCAGCGCCGCCTCGACGATCACCTTCGCGCCTTGCTCGACCGACTGGAAACCCTTGTGGTGGTTCAGGTCCGTCGCGGTGTAGCCCGGCTCCACCGAGTTGATCCGCATGCCCGGGAAGGCCTTCGCGAACTGCACCGTCACCATGTTGACCGCGACCTTCGACGTCGGGTAGGCCACGAGCAGGGTGTCGTGCTTGCTGATCCCGCTCAGCGAGGCCAGGCCGCTGCTCACGTTCACCACCACCGGAGCCTCCGACCGCTGCAGCAGCGGCAGGAAGGCGTGCAGCACCCGCACCGTGCCCACCACGTTCGTGTCCAGCGTGGTACGCATCATCTCCGCCGTCAGCTCCGCCGGGCCGGCCGTCACCCCCTTGGCCGTGATCTCCGCCTGGATGCCCGCGTTGTTCACCAGCACATCCAGACCTCCCGCCGCCGCAACGGCTTCCGCCGCTGCCGCCACCGAGGCGTCGTCGGTGACGTCCAGCTGCACCGCCGTCCCCCCGACCTCCTCCGCCGCCCTGCGCCCCCGCTCAACGTCCCGGCTGCCCAGCCACACCTTGTGCCCGGCCGCCACCAGCTGGCGGGCAGCCTCCAGGCCGAGCCCCTTGTTCGCACCGGTGATCAGGATGGTCGTCATGTCACGTGACCGTATCGGGTGGTCCGTGCTCCAGGTCAACTACGAGTGGCTGGCCTGGGCTCGGGCCTGATCAAGGCGTGGGCGAGCATGGCTGGGGCGACCCACCATCAAGATCACGATCTGTTACCGGAGCACCAGGTCACGCTGATACCACGTGCCTGACTTGCCGCCCACGTCGGCCGGGTCAGCCGGACCAACCGGGACGAACCCGGCCTTGGCCAGCACCCTCTGGGACGCGACATTCTCGCGGGAGGTGGCCGCCCGCAGCGTCCGCAGCCCGTGCCGCGCCGCCGCCAGCCCACACAGCTCGCGGACAGTCGCGGTCGCCACGCCGTGGCCGGCAACGTGCTGCGCGACCCGGTAGCCGAGTTCGGCGGTGCCGTCCTCGATGCGGTACAAGTTGAACCGGCCCACAACCGTGCCATCCTCGGCGACGAGCACGTAGAAGGCGGCGATGCCGGCCTCCTGCTCAGCCAGCAAGGCGCTGTGCCGGTCGGTGAACTGGTCGTAGTACTCGTCACCGCGGTCGGAGATCGTGGTAGCGAAGTAGGCGCGGTTCGCCAGCTCGAAGGCCAGGACCGCCGGAGCATGGTCAGCATGCAGCCGCTTCAGGTCAGGCACTGCCCAACCCTACCCAGATCGCGCACGCGGGCCACCCGAGTTTCCGCCACCGTTCGCACGATCCGTGGCCGGACACGCCACGCGCCAAGTCATCTGATGACTGACCGTCTGATACGGGCAAAACGGGCGCGGAGTGGCCTTGACATCGGATGTCTGGCTGCCTAGCGTGGTGGCGCCGCCGCGAGTGACCTTCCCGCGCTACCGAGTGAAAGGCGCTGGTCATGAGGCACTTACGGCTGGCTTTGGGCACGGCGGCGGCCGCGGCGGTGATCACCGCGAGCATGGCCGCGCCGGCGGTGGCGAGCCCGGACAACGCGCTGTACGCGGCCCCGGACGGGTGGGGCCGAACCTGCGTGAAGTACCTGCCGTGCGGACTGGACACGGCACTGGACCGCCTGCACAGCGGATCGGTCTTGTACCTCAGAGGTGGGGTGTACCGGCTGACCCAGACGGAAGAACTGACGCAGAGCGGCGTGTCGATCCGGGCCTACCCGGGGGAGACGCCGGTGCTCACGGGCGCGCGGCGGGTCAGTGGCTTCACGCTGTCCGATCCGAGCAAGAACATCTATGTGGCCCGGGTGCCCCGCGGCACGGACACCCGGCAGCTGTTCGTCGACGGTGTGCGGGCGGAGCGGGCGCGCACCGCGTTGAACTCGGCGACGTTCACGGCGACGGCGACCGGGTTCACCACGCCGGATCCCTCGTTCGCCAAGCTCACCAACGTCGGCGACGTGGAGGTGGTGCAGGAGAACAAGTGGAAGCACATGCGCTGCCCGCTGGCCGGCGTCACGGCCGACGGCACGGGATCGAACCTGGTGGTGCAGCCGACCTGCTGGCAGGACAACAACACCTCGGTGATCAACAGCCAGTTCCCGTTCAACGGCAACGGACTGCCCAAGCTGGACGGCGTGAGCTGGGTGGAGAACGCCTACCAGTTCCTGACCAAGCCGGGGCAGTGGTACCTGGACAAGGCCGCCGGCAAGCTCTACTACATTCCGTTGCCGGGCCAGAACCTCGGCCGGGCCGACGTCGAACTTCCGTTGCTGGACAAGCTGATCACGGCCAGCGGCACGCCGGGGCACATCACCCCGGTCGACGACACGGCGGGAACCTACCGTGGCGACTGGCAGAACTCGACGGGCCGGCAGCTCGGTGACTTTCAGGACGGCGTGCACGCCACGCAGGCCGCCGGCGCGTCGGTGAGCTACACGTTCACCGGCACCGGACTCGATGTCCTCGGCGAGACCAACACCGACGGGGGAGCGTTCACCGTCACGGTGGACGGAAAGCCCGACAAGGCAACGCATTCCGAACACGGCGACGTCCGACTGGCCCAGCAGGTTGTCTACTCGGTGCAGAACCTGCGGCCCGGCCGCCATACCGTCACGCTGACCAACGCCGGCGCCAACCTGCTCGTCGACGCGTTCGCCGTGACACCGGAAGCCGTGCGGCCCATCCACGACATCAGCATCTCCGGGATCACCTTCACCGGCACCACCTGGACGCTGCCGTCGCACGTCGGCTACATCGACAACCAGGCCGGCGTGCAGTGGGCGGCGCAGGCACCGCACAACCCACTCCGGCCGCCGGCCGCGCTGGAATTCCACCGGGCCGAGGACATCGCCGTCACCGGCGACACGTTCACGCACCTCGGCGGCGTCGGCGTGGCCTTCGCCGACGGCACGCAGGACTCGTCCATCACGCGCAACACCATCACCGACACCAGCGCCGGGGGAGTGGCGGTCGGCGAGGTCGACGACTACTACCTGACCGATCCGGCGCGGATGACCCTGAACACCACCATTGCCGACAACACCATCACCTCGGTCGGGCAGGACTACCACGACGCCGTCGGCGTCTGGGTCGGCCACGGCCGGCGAACGGTCATAGACCACAACGAGATCGCCCACACCCCGTACTCCGGCATCTCGCTGGGCTGGGGGTGGGGTTGGGCCTCACCCTGCGAGCTCCAGGCCAAGCAGGGGCTGGCGGTGTGCCGGCGCGGCACCATCTACTCCGGCGACAACCACATCACCGGCAACAACATCCATGACGTGATGCGCACCCTGCTCGACGGCGGCCCGATCTACACCCTCGGCGGCCAGGACCAGCGGGCCGAAAGCACAGTGGTCGGCAACTGGGTGCACGACGCCCCGAACAACAACAACATGCTCTACCACGACGAGGGCAGCTCCTACTGGGACACCCACGACAACGTGGTGAGCAACCAGACCGGGCGCTGGGTCGGCATGTGGACGCCGACCATCCACGACATCGCCATCCACGACAACTTCACCGACAACACCGTGGTGAAAAACCTCGGCACCAACGTGGTCATCACCAACACCACGGTCGTGACCGGCGGCAACTGGCCGCCGGCGGCGCAGGCCATCATGGCCGCGTCCGGGCCGCGACACTAAGGCCGCATCTCGTCGACCAGCCGCATGTGAGTGACTTATATGACTTTTCAGGGTCATATAAGCCACTCACATGCATCGGCTCAGTGGTAGGCCACCACCAAAGCCTGGTTCGTGGACTGGGTCGGCGTTGTCACGGTGACGGTGCGGGTGGTGGCGTTCCACGTCCACGATGTAACGGTCTTGCCGTTAACTGTGACGGTGGTGGGGGCCGACGCGTTGGTGAAGGCGACGGTCCACTGCCGCTGGGTGACCTGGCCGGCGAAGCTCCCGGTGGCGGGGCCGATCGTCAGCTGGTGACTGGCGTCGGTGTACCGGAGCGGGGTGGAAGTGCTCTGCCCGAGGTCGGTGGTGGTGCCGTTGTCCTCGTACAGGGCGGTCTGGCCGTTGGCGCCGCCGGCGACGGTCACCGTGGCCTTGGTCAGCGCGTTCTGCACGTCGTTGGTGACGTTGCCGGTGCGGGTGGTCATGATGCCGCCGGAACGCAGGAACACCGGCATGGTGCCGAGATCCGTGGTCACGTCCTGGGTGGTGCCGCCGGCGTAGGTCTTGCCGGTGAAGTAGTCGGTCCAGCTGTTGCCGGGCGGGAACCACACCGACGTGGTGGCGCTGCTGCCCGGCGTTGTCGCCGGGGCCACCAGGACATCGGGCCCGTACAGGTACTCGGAGCCGTCCTGGGCGTAGGCGTCCTGCGAGTCCGGGTACTGGAGGTAGAGCGGCCGCACCACCGGAATGCCGGTGGCGTTGGCCTGCCGCGCCAGCGTGTACGTGTACGGCACGAGGTTTTCCCGCAGGTTCAGGAACTTCTCGGCGGAGTTCTTGGCGTCGGTGCCGTACTGCCAGGGCAGGCGGTCGCTGTGGTTGCCGTGCAGGCGGTCGATCGGCTGGAAGGTGCCGAGCTGCACCCACCGGGCGTAGAGGTCGTCGGCGTCCTTGGTGCTGCCGGGTTCCGCCCCGGTGGCCTGGGTGCCGTCGTTGTTGAAGCCGCCGATGTCGTGGCTGACCGCCGACAGGCCGGTCGAGGCCGATTCCCCTGGCGTGTAGCCGACTTCCCACTTGAGCACGTTCCAGTTGGACGTGGTGTCACCGGTGAAGTGCACGGTGGTGCGCTTGTCGGCCCAGGGGCCGGTCGGCAGCCCGGCCTGCCCGCTGTAGCCGCCGGCCTGGAGCGAGCCGTACGCCCGCGAGAAGGCGAAGCCGCGGCCGATCGTCTTGTTGCTGTCGGTGGCGTACTGCTGGTTGATCCAGGCGTCCGGGGTGACGCCCGCCAGCGACGAGAAGGAGTTGTCGCAGCACCAGTCCAGCCACCAGAAGTCCGCGCCCTGCTGCTCCATCTGCTGGTGCAGGTCCATGTAGGCCTTGAGCTGGTCGGGCTGGCCCCAGTCGAACACGTAGTTGTCGCCGGACTTGGCCAGCCCGTTGTGCGCGGTGGCCTCGGCCTGCGCGAACTGAGTGTCGTTGGGCACGATGCTGGAGTGGATGTTCAGGGTGTTGTGCAGGCCCTGGGCCGCCGACCAGTCGAAGAACGCCTTGGGGTCGGGGAACTTCGCCGGGTCGATCTCCCAGCCGTCCCATGTGGACGGTGACTTGAAGTCGGTGTCGGTGACCAGGACGTCCAGTGGCACGCCGTCGGCGCGGAACTTGGGCAGGATGGTGTTCTCGTACTGGGCGGCGGTCCGGTCGTAGTACTCGGAGTACCAGACGCCGTAGGCCCAGCGGGGAAGGAGCTCCGAGGAACCGGTCAGGGTGCCCAGATCGGACAGTGCGCGCTGGTAGTCGTGGCCATAGCCGAAGACGTAGCCGTCCTGGTAGGGCAGGCCGTTGTGGCTGGGGCGCGTCGAGGTGGATCCGTTGGTGTACAGGGTGGAAGTGGTGTCGTCGAGCAGGCTCCAGCCGTCCTGGTAGAGCAGGCCGGGCGTGGTGACCGTGTTGGCGCTCACGCCGTCGAGGCCACGGCGGTAGCCGCCCAGCGGCGCATGCGGGGCCAGCAGCGGCGATCCCGTGGCGGTGACCGCGACCGTGTCGATGTTGAGCTGGCAGCTCGCGGCGTCCGGGCAGGCGATGGTCACGTCGTTGGCGCCGGCGTTGAGCGTCACCGGAGTCGAGATGGTGCGCCAGGCATCCCAGCCGCTGGTCGTCGGCAACGACACCGAGTTGCCCTGCACGGTCACGGGTCGCGCTGCCGATTGGGCGTTGGAGTAGCGCAGCTGCAACGCATACGTGCCGGCTGAGGGAACCCCGGTGACGTGGATCTTGTCGCTCGCGCCGGTGCCCAGGCCGGCGACGAAGCCCGCGCCGGAGTAGTCGTTGTGGTCGGTCGCCGTGGCGGCCCCGCCGGCGAGCGTGCCGGCCTCGGCCTCACACACGCCGCCGTAGGCGCAGTTGCTGGCCACCGGCGGGGGAGGAGCCGGGTAGCCCGCGCCAGGCGTCACGAGTGCCAGGCTGTCGATGTTGACGTTGCCGGAGTCGTTGGGGCCGCGGGCAATCGTCACGTTGTGCGTGCCGGCCGTGAGCGTGAACGTCGTCGACACCACTGCCCACGTGTTCCAGTCAGCGGTGGTGGGCATGGTCAGCGTGTGCGCCACGCCGTCGGCCGAGGCGGTCAGGGTGCGGGTGGTGGTCTGCCCGTCGCCGCCGGTCGCGTTGGCATAGCGGGCGTCCAGCTGATACGTGCCGTCCGACGGCACCGTGACCTGGAACGACAGCGAATTGCCGCTGCCCTGGAAGCCAGCCGCGAAGCCCTGGCCCGTGTAGCCGGTGTGGTCGTTGGCCACCGCGATGCCGTTCAGCGTCAGGTTCTCGGCCTCGCACAGCACGCCGGGGGAGCAGGACGGCACCACCCACGGCTCGGCCGTCACGCTCTGTGCGCCGGCCTTGAGCTGCACCTGGAGGTTGTCGGCGTTGAACGCCCCCGAGCCAGTCTTGTACCGCAGGGTCAGCGCGCCAGTGTCGATGCTCAGCCAGCCGTTCGCCGTGCTGGTGGTGAACTGCGTGGTGGGGAAGCGGTCCCGCCCGATTGCGTTGAACGTCCCCGCGTCCACGAACTTCGCGTCACCGGCGTACTCCGTGCGGACCAACGTGGGCGAGAGCACCTCGAATCTGGCGTTGCCGGAGGTCACGGCGTGCGGCCGGGGATGGGTGGGAGCAGCTATCGCCGGTGCTGTCGCCGCTGCCAGCAACAGGACGGTGGCGAGGGCTGTTCGGTGAGCAGAGCTCATGGGTCACTCCTCGGCGGCAGGGGATCGAGGTGACGCTGAATCGGTTCTATTACCTGAACACCACTGAACACAACGTTGTAAAGCGGTCTGTCCTGGACTGTCATCGGGTTGACGTGGGGGAAACGTCAGGGAAGTCCCCGGCACGCCGGGTCCGGGCGTACGACTCGGCCGGTGCGGTGCTGCACGAAGGCCCGCCTCTCGTTGGTGATTAAAGCACTATAGCTTCAGTGACGACTGAATACAGCCTTGAGACCTGTCCGGACGACACAAACAGGCCCTGACAGGGGGACAGGCCGGTGGTCCCGAGGATCGGGACGCTCGCCCGCGCAGTGATAGGAATGGCTGGTGAGCGAGCACCAGAACACGGACGATGGGTTGCGGCTGGCCGAGCGGGAAGCGGTGGAGCTGGCCAGTGAGCTGATCCAGATCGACACCACCAACACCGGCGACCCCGCGACGTTGGTGGGGGAGCGGGCGGCCGCCGAGTACGTGGCGGAGAAGCTGGCCGAGGTGGGCTACGAGACGACGTACGTGGAGTCGGGGGACCAGGGCCCGGGCCGCGGCAACGTCGTGGTGCGGCTGGCGGGGGAGGACCCGAGCCGGGGGGCGCTGCTGGTGCACGGGCACCTGGACGCGGTGCCGGCGGACGCCTCGGAGTGGTCGGTGCACCCGTTCTCGGGCGCGGTGCAGGACGGCTACGTGTGGGGCCGCGGCGCGGTGGACATGAAGGACATGGTGGCGATGAGCCTGGCGGTGGCCCGCCGGCTCAAGCGGGACGGCATCACGCCGAAGCGGGACATCGTGTTCGCCTTCCTGGCCGACGAGGAGGCGGGCGGCCAGCAGGGGGCGAGCTGGCTGGTGGACAACCGGCCGGAGCTGTTCGAGGGCTGCACGGAGGCGATCAGCGAGGTCGGCGGCTACTCGATCACGCTCAAGGACGGCGTGCGGGCCTATCTGGTGGAGACGGCCGAGAAGGGCATCGCCTGGCTGAAGCTGCGGGTCCGCGGCCGCGCCGGCCACGGGTCGATGACCAATGAGGACAACGCGGTCACCAAGCTGGCGGAGGCGGTGGCGAAGCTGGGCCGGCACCGGTTCCCGGTGGTGTTGACCGACTCGGTGCGGGAGTTCCTGGCCGGCGTCACCGAGCTGACCGGCCTGGAGTTCCCCGAGGACGACCTGGACGGCGCGATCGCCAAGCTGGGCGGCATCTCCCGGCTGGTCGGGGCGACCCTGCGGGACACGGCCAACCCGACGATGCTCAACGCCGGCTACAAGGCCAACGTGATCCCGTCGGTGGCCGAGGCCAACGTGGACTGCCGGATCCTGCCCGGCCGCGAGGAGGCGTTCGACCGGGAGCTGGCCGAGATCCTGGGCCCGGAGGTGGAGCGGGAGTGGCTGAGCCTGCCCCCGGTGGAGACGACCTTCGACGGCGCCCTGGTCGACCAGATGCACCGCTCCATCCTGGCCGAGGACCCGGCGGCGAAGCTGCTGCCGTACATGCTGTCGGGCGGCACCGATGCGAAGTCGTTCCAGCGGCTGGGTATCCGCAACTTCGGCTTCGCGCCGCTGAAGCTGCCGGCCGACCTGGACTTCACGGCGCTGTTCCACGGCGTGGACGAGCGGGTTCCGGTGGAGGCCCTGGAGTTCGGGACCAGGGTCCTGGACCGCTTCATCCAAGAGGCATAATATCACTATAGCTTCAGTGACGACTAAAAACAACATTGCAAGCAGTGGTCCGGCATCACCACCACCAAAACAACGCCAGGAGGAACAGGAGTTGCAGGACGTCGACCCGCCGCTGGGTACGAGGTACCAGAC
Organism: Kutzneria sp. CA-103260; assembly: GCF_018263855.1. Classification (GTDB taxonomy): domain Bacteria; phylum Actinomycetota; class Actinomycetes; order Mycobacteriales; family Pseudonocardiaceae; genus Kutzneria. Next base: position 2,888,367 of record NZ_CP073318.1, read on the forward strand.
CCCGGACGGAGCGATGCTGCTGCACCGCAGCGGAACCGGCGGCCCGGCCGTCGTGTTCCTGGCCGGCGGCGGCATGTTCGGCCTCTACTACTGGAACGCGCACAACCTGGTCGCGGAGTTCACCACGAGCGTGGTCTACGACCGGCTGGGCACGGGGTGGAGCGACGAGGCGGACCTGCCGCGCAGCGGCACCCAGGTCACCGACGACCTGCGCGAGGTGCTGCGGGCCGCCGGGGTGCCCGGTCCGTACCTGTTGGTCGGGCACTCGCTCGGCGGCCTGTACGCGCGGCTCTACGCCAAGCGGTTCCCGGCCGAGGTCGCGGGTCTGGTCCTGATCGACCCGACGCACGAGGACATCGTCGACCGCCTGCCGGAGGACAGCGCGCGGTGGCTGCGGAGCACCAGCACCGACGACCTGTTCCCGGCCGAGCAGTTGGACGCCATGCGGGCCGCGTACCGGACGACGTTCGGCCGGGCGCTGGCCGACTGGCCCGCGGAGATCCGTGAACCGCTGCTGGACCAGGGGTTCAGTCCCGACGTCTACCGGCGGTCCATGCGGGAGTCCCTGAACCTGCCGAGGGTGTTCGGCGAGGTCCGTGCGGCCGGGCCGGAGCCGGACGTGCCGACGATCTTCGTGTCCGCCATGGGGGCCGACAGGTTCGCCGAGGAGCTGTTGCCGCCGGAGGCCCGTGCGTCGCTGGCCGAGTCGAACCGGATCAAGCACCAGCTGTACACCGATCTGGCGGCGGCCCAGCCTGAAACCACAACCCAGCCTAGAACCACAACCCAGCCCCGGGCCGAGGTTCGCCGGGTGGACGACGCCGGGCATTCGGGCATCGTCTGGCTGCGGCCGGACGCCGTGGTGCAAGCGATCCGTGACGCTCAGGGCTAGGACCAGATCCGGTCCAGGTCCTCGGCGTACAGCTCGATGGCCGGCCGGTAGCGCTGGATCTCGGGGTCGGTGGTGGTCTCGGCCAGCAGGGTGAGCAGGCCGGCCACCGCCTGCTTGGCGTCGCCGGTGTTGTACCGGGCCATGGCCAGGAACACGGCCAGGGCCCGGTCCTCCGGGAACTCCCGGACACCGCGGGACAGCACGTCGACGGCTTCGGCGTAGCGGCCGAGGGTCCGGTAGGTGCTGCCCAGCCCGAGCAGGGCGCCGCGGCGCTCGACGGCGGACAGGCCGTCGCCGTCGAGCGCGCGGACGTAGTGCGGAACGGCGTCGCCTTCCAGGCCGAGGCGGTCGTGCACCCAGGCGGTCTGGTATGCGACCCGGGCGTCGTCGGGGGCGGCCGACGACAGCCGGAGCAGCAGGTCGCGGGCTTCGTCGAAAGCCCCGCTTTCGCGTAGGGACACCGCCCGCGCGAGTTCGGCATCGATCACACGGTGACCTTCTCACGCCGGCGCATCAGCAGGGCCCGCTCGACGGCGGTCCAGGTGGTGGTCGTCAGCAGGTAGAGCCCGGCGGCCAGCGGCACGAACATCGCGAACACGACGCTGGCGTACGGCAGCACGCGCAGGAACTTCGGCCCGGTGGCCATGCGCAGGGCCGACCAGGTGGCGACAGCGGCCATCGCCGCGAACAGGCACACGGCGGCGATGCTGGGCGACGTGAGGAACACGGTGCTCAGGGGCGTGCCGAGCAGGGTGTGGGTGAGCAGCAGGTTGGGGTGGCCGCCGACGGTGGGCGACAGGAACAGCCGGTACATCACGGAGAAGATGGGCAGCTGGATGAGCATGGGCAGGCAGCCGGCGAACATGCCTTTGCCCTCGCCGCCGTAGAAGGCGGCCAGTTCCTGGTTGAGCCGTTCCTGGTTGCCCTTGTGCTTGTCCTGGATCTCCTTGAGTTTGGGCATGATCTCGGCCCGGGTCTGCTCGCCGCGGACCTGGATGCGGACGAGGGGGTGCAGGCAGAGGCGGACGGCCATCACGAAGACGACGATGGCGCCGGCGGTTCCGGTGAGCGGGGCGAGCCAGGAGACCAGGAGGTAGGCGGCGTTGATGAACGGATCGAAGATGGACAGCATGGAAGAGCCCTTCAGCCAAGGGTGAGGTGTGGGTGCCTGAGGTGGGTCAGGCGGCTGAAGGTGCTCGGGATCGGGTGTGTCCGGCCGCGTCGGGATCGAGTTGGCGCAGCACGCGGCGGCTGCGGGCGTGCTCACGGGTGGCCAGGGCGACGGTGGCGCGGCGGAGCGCGTGGTCGGCGTGGCGGGTGGAGCACAGGTGGATGGCCAGGGCGGCGACGAGGACGCCGGCCAGCAGGCAGAGCCCGATCAGGTTGGGGCTGGTCAGGCCGGGGCCGGCGGTCATGAGCGTGGTGAACGTCGTGACGAGGTCGTGCAGGTGTTCACCCCCTGTTCGGCCGAGCTTCCTGGCCAAAGCGTACGTCATCGGTCGCAGGTGTCCTGATGACGTGCCAGGATTTCCGAATGGATGAGGTCTTCCCGCTGGAAGACGGGGTCGGGCTGAACGTGGTTCGGTCTGGTGCTCCGGACGCACCGGTGACCGTGGTGCTGGCGCACGGTTACGCGTTGGATCATCGCAGCTGGTTCCGGGTGGTCCCGGAGTTGGCGCACGACGAGTTGCAGGACGAGTTGCAGGTGGTGGCCTATGACCATCGTGGGCATGGGCAGTCGGGGCCGGCGACGCCGGAGACCGCGACGATCGAGCAGCTGGGTGACGACCTGGCCGAGCTGATCGAGCGGGGTGTCGACTCGGAGCGGGTGGTCGTGGTGGGCCATTCGATGGGTGGCATGGCGGCGATGGCGTTGGTGGAGCGGCATCCGCGGCTGTTCGCGCAGCGGGTGTCGGGTTTGGCGTTCCTGTCGACGGCGGTGGGTCGGCGGGGTGAGTCGTCGCTGGCGTGGCCGCAGGCGGTGGGCAAGCTGGTGGAGGAGTTGGAGAAGGTGTTCGGCCCGGTGGTTCGGCACATCCGGGGTCGGATCGAGCCGGCGAAGGCCGCGGGCCTGAAGTGGTGGCTGTTCGGGGATGATCCGAACGAGGAGGACGCCGCGTTGACGGCGGAGATGGTGGCGGAGCACTGGCCGGCGACTGTTGCCTTGTTCCGTCCGGCCTTCGACCGGTATGACCGGGAGGCGGCGTTGACGGTGGCGGCGCGGGGGCCGGTGGTGGCCGCGGTGGGTGAGCGGGACCGGTTGTGTCCGTCCTCGAACGCGCAGGCGTTGGTGAAGGCGGTGGGCGCCGGGGACGCGGTTGTGCTGCCGGGCGCTGGGCACATGGTGCCGTTGGAGCGTCCCGCCGAGGTGGCTCGGTTGGTCCGTGGCCTCGTTGTCCAGCAGTGACTGTGTCCAGCAGTGACTGTGTCAGGTGATGGGGCCGGGGGCGAGGGTGGCGGCGGCGCGGGTGATGGCACTGCGCTTGCGGCGGAGCCAGACCTTGCGGGTGCCGTCGCCGTAGAGCAGGACTCGGGACAGTTCCCAGCCGGCGAACTCGGCGTGGATGGCGAGTTGGGTGGCGGCGGTGCGGCGGGAGACGCCGGGCGGCAGGCGCAGGCCGCGGTACTCCCAGTCGCCGTCGACCACCTCGTCGGTGGCGGTCGTCATGGAGTGATCACCTGTATTCCTCCTCCTTGGGCGGACGCGACGTAGACGTGTCCGGTGGTCGGGTCGACCGCCACGGAGTTGGGTTGGCGGACGGTGGGCAGGCGGTGTTTCTCGACGGGTTCGCCGCCGGCGACGTCGTAGGCGACGACCTGGTTGGTGGCGGTGAGGGTGACCCAGGCGAGGTGGCGGGTGGGGTCGTAGGCGATGCCGTAGGGGGTGCCGGCGGCGGGGTAGCGCTGGAGTTCGACGAGGGTGTCGGGTTTGAAGATGAGGAGTTCGCCGCCGCGGCTGTCGGTGACGATGACTCGGCCGTAGTTGTCGGTGACGGCGTTGGTGGCGCCGTCACCGGCGCGCAGGCCGGCGCCAAGGGTGCCGGCGGTGGGGTTCAGGTCGAAGACGGCGGTGCGGAGGCGGTCGAGGACGACGGCCTTGTCGCCGACGGGGAGGGCTTGGTCGGCGCTGGCGAGGCCGGTGATGGTGTGGTCGGTTTTGTCGCCGTTGAGCACGGCGACGGATTTCGTGTCGTGGAGGGCGACGAGGGTCTGGTTGCCCTTGGCGTTGGCGGCGACGGGTCCGCCGGGGAGTGTGATCTTGTCCACGGCGCCGGTGGGGAGGGTGACGCGCAGGAGGGCGTTGGCTGTCTGGACGGGGGCCAGGACGGTGTCGCCGGTGGTGCTGAGGTTGGTGACCCGGCCGGGCAGAGCCACCGTCTTGGGCGGGGCGTCGATGCTGGTCAGGTCGTAGAGGAGCAGTGCCGCGGGGTTGTCGACGGCGACGGCCGCGGTGTGTTGGGCGGGGTCGACGGCGATGGCCGTGGCGTTCTGGCTCAGCGGCACGACGGTGCCGCTGGGGGCGGTGCTGGGGGCCGGCGAGTTGGCCGGTGTCGCGGCGGTGACGGTGTCCGCGACTTGCAGGTCGTCCCCGCTGTTGGTGCCGGAGGAACAGCCCGTGACCAGGGCGGATCCGGCGATGAGGACGACGGCGAGCCGGCGCAAGTGGGCCTCCTCGTGGTGCTGTGCTGGTTCCAGCATCCCCGACCGGCGCTTCGTGGTCACGTGGGGGTCACTTGCGTGTCATGTGCGCCACCCGGTCAGCCGAGTGGGCGTTCCGGATAGCCGAGTTCGATATCGCTCACGTCGTCGAGGGCGGCGCGGATGGCCGGGGGGAGGGTGAGGTCTTCGGCGGCGAGGCTGGTGTGGAGCTGGGTGGTGTCTCGTGCGCCGACGACGGCTGTCGCGACACCGGGGCGGTCGCGGACCCAGGCCAGGGCGACCGCGAGGGGTGTGGTGCCGAGTCCGTCGGCGGCGGTGACGACGGCTTGCACGATGCGGGCGGCGCGTTCGCTGCGGTGGTGTTCGACGTAGGGGGCGTAGTGGGGGTTGGAGCCGCGGGAGTCGGGTGGTGTGGCGTTGCGGTATTTGCCGGTGAGCACGCCGCGGCCGAGTGGGGCCCAGCAGAGGATGCCGAGGCCGTGGTGGTTCGCGGCGGGGACGACTTCGCGTTCGATGCCGCGTTCGAGCAGGGAGTATTCGACCTGGGTGGAGACCAGGGGGAAGGTGCTGGCCGCGGCGGCGGTGGCGAGTTGCCAGCCGGTGTAGTTGGAGATGCCGGCGTAGCGGATCTTGCCGGCGGTGGCGGCGGCGTCGATGGCGCTGAGGGTTTCCTCGATGGGGACGGCGGTGTCCCAGGCGTGCAGCTGCCAGAGGTCGATGTGGTCGACGTCGAGGCGGCGCAGGGAGCCGTTGAGGGCGGTGAGCAGGGCGCCGCGGCTGGCGCCGCCGCCGAAGGGGCCGTCGTCGCGGCGGGCGACGGCTTTGGTGGCGATGATGATGTCGTCGCGGTCGACGACGTCGCCGACGAGGGCGCCGAGCATCTGTTCGGCGTCGGTGTAGACGTCGGCGGTGTCGACGTCGGCGTCGGTGTAGACGTCGGCGGTGTCGACGAGGGTGCCGCCGGCCTCGATGTAGGCGGTGAGCTGCCTGGTGGCCTCGTCGGCGTCGGTGTCCTTGCCCCAGGTCATGGTGCCCAGCGCCAGCCGGGGGACCCGAAGGCCGCTGCGGCCGAGGTGTCGATGCTGCACGGGTGCGAGCCTATGCCGATCTTGGGCGTTGGGCCTGTTGCCGTAGTGGTTACTGGCCGGTAGGGTCCGGGTTCGTGCGACTTGGGCTGAACCTCGGTTATTGGGGCGCGGGTAACGACGCGGACAATCTGGAGCTGGCCAAGGAGGCCGAGCGGCTGGGTTTCGCGGTGGTGTGGGCCGCGGAGGCCTACGGTTCGGACGCTCCGACGGTGTTGTCGTGGGTGGCGGCGCACACGTCCCGCATCGACGTGGGCAGTGCGATCTTCCAGATTCCGGCGCGGACGCCGGCGATGGCGGCGATGACCGCGGCGACGTTGGACACGTTGTCGGGTGGCCGGTTCCGGCTGGGTCTGGGGGTGTCGGGTCCGCAGGTGTCGGAGGGCTGGCACGGGGTGCGGTTCGACAAGCCGCTGGCGCGGACGCGTGAGTACGTCGACATCGTGAAGTCGGCGCTGCGGCGGGAGAAGCTGCGGTACGAGGGCAAGCACTACACGCTGCCGCTGCCGGACGGTCCGGGCAAGGCGCTGACGCTGACCGTGCATCCGGTGCGGGAGCAGATCCCGATCTACCTGGCGGCGGTGGGGCCGAAGAACCTGGAGCTGGCCGGGGAGGTCGCCGACGGCTGGCTGGCGGTGTTCTACTCGGCGGAGTTCGCCGCGGAGTCGTTGGCGCAGGTTGCCGCGGGTCGGTCGAAGGTCGGTAAGACCCTTGACGGGTTTGACGTCGTACCGACGGCGCCGCTGGTTGTCGGTGACGACTGGCAGGCCGCCGCGGACGCGGTGCGGCCGTACGCGTCGCTGTATGTGGGCGGCATGGGCAGCCGGGAGAAGAACTTCTACAACAACCTGGCCTGCCGGATGGGCTTCGAGGCGCAGGCGGCCGAGGTGCAGGACAAGTTCCTGGCCAAGGACTACCAGGGTGCGATGGCCGCGCTGCCGGTGGAGTTCCTGGACGCGACGTCGCTGCTGGGTCCGGTGGAGCGGATCGCCGACGGCATGCAGGCGCTGGCCGGGGCCGGGGTGACGACGTTGACGGTGTCGCCGATGCACTTCGATCTTGACCTGAACGTGGCGGCGCTGCGGGCGGCGGCGGAGGCTCTGGACAAGTCGGGCGTGGCCTGACCGTAGGCTGCGGGTGTGGCGACTCTGATTTTGCTGCGGCACGCGCAGTCCACCGCGAACGGTTCCGGGGTGCTGGCCGGTCGGTCTCCCGGCGTGCAGTTGGCCGAGTCCGGCCAGAAGCAGGCGGCGAAGCTGGTGGAGCGGCTGGCCGGCGTCGAGCTGGCCGGTGTCGTGTCCTCGCCGTTGCTGCGGTGTCAGCAGACGATCGCGCCGTTGACGGCCGCGCGGGGGATCGAGCCGGTGATCGAGGACGATCTGTCCGAGGTGGACTACGGCGAGTGGACCGGGAAGGCGATCAAGGATCTGCTCAAGGAGCCGTTGTGGACGGTGGTGCAGCAGCATCCGTCCGCGGCGGTCTTCCCCGGCGGCGAGGGCTTGGCCTCGGTGCAGGCTCGGGCCGTCGCCGCCGTTCGCCGGCATGACGCCCGGATCACCGCTGAGCACGGTGACGAGGCCGTGTGGTTGGCGTGCAGTCATGGGGACGTGATCAAGGCTGTGCTGGCCGATGCCCTGGGCACGCACCTGGACTCGTTCCAGCGGATCGTGGCGGACCCGTGTTCGGTGTCGGTGGTCCGCTACACCCACACCCGGCCGTTCGTGGTGCGCATGAACGACCACGGCTCGGAGTACGCCGCGATCGTTCCGGTGAAGCCCAAGGAGGAGGAGAAGGTCAACGCCTCCGACGCCGTGGTGGGTGGCACCACCGGGGCGTGAGCCGGTCGACTCAGGCCTCGTCGCGCAGGGTGTCCCTGGTTGCGGCGAGCAGCGCCATGAGGGTGTCGAACCGCTCGGGTCCGAGCAGTTCGCGTACCCGGTCCTCGGCGGCGAGTTCGCGGGCGACGGCTTCGGCTGAGGCGTTGCGGCCGGTGCTGGTGGCGTGCAGGGCGACCGCGCGGCCGGTGCCGACCCGCCGTTCGATGTAGCCGAGTTTCTCCAGCCGGTTGGCGGCCTGGCTGATGGCCTGCTGGCTCTTGCCCAGCCGGTTGGCGATCTCGGTGACGGTCACTCCTGGCTCGGCGACGACTGTGTCGAGCAGGTGGTTGAGTGGCAGTGAGAGCGACGTGCCGGCGAGTGCGGCTTCGCCGTGCTGCTCGATGAGCACGCTGACTTCCCGGAGACGACCGCGCAGCAGTGCGGTGAGAGCGGGTCCGGTCGGCGTGTCGTCGGTCGGTGTCGCAGTCACGTCCCGCAGTCTACCCATCTTTCCGTATGGCCTTGTGAACACAAGGCCTTGTGTTACCGTGTGTCGTGTCTCCTCCTCCTCGGTGCGCACCGCGTCCGGGGTCCGCGACGGATTGGACGAGCATGATGACCCTGAAGCTGGACCGACATATCGCGATCCTGGGCGGCAGTTCCGGGATCGGCCTGGCGACCTCCCGGCTGGCGGCCGACCGCGGGGCACGGATCACACTGGGTAGCCGTGACCAGGTGCGCCTGACCGCCGCGGCGGCCCACACCGGCGCGATGGCCGTCCCGGTCGACGCCGAGGACATGTCCTCGCTGGCCGGATTCTTCCGCGCGGCCGGGCCGATCGACGATCTGGTCATCACCCTGACCCGCCGCGGCCGCCGACCGTCGCGCGAGGGGGATCGCCTGGGCCTGGCCGATCTCGCCGGTTCCTTCGCCGGCAAGGCGGTCGCCGTGTTGCGCGCGGTGGGCGAGTCGCTGGACGCGCTGTCCGAAGACGGTTCGATCACGCTGGTGGGCGGTGTCACCGCGCAGGCCGGCTTCGCCGGCACGGCCGAGGCCGCCGCCGTCAACGGCGCCGTGGAGGCCGCGGTCGCGCCGCTCGCGCGGGAACTCGCCCCGCGTCGCGTCAACGCCGTCTCGCCCGGGGTGATCGCGACCGAGTGGTGGGACTCGCTGGGCGAGCACCGTGACACGGCGTTGGAGACCTTCGCCCGGCGCACGCCGCTGGGCCGCAACGGCCGTCCGGAGGACGTCGCCCTGGCGATCCTCGCGTTGATCGACAACCCGTTCATCACCGGTGTGGTGCTGCCCGTCGACGGCGGGATCCGCCTCACCTGACCAAGGAGTCGCGCATGCGTGTGTTCGTGACCGGAGCAACCGGGTTCGTCGGGTCGGCCGCGGTGGCGGAGCTGATCGGAGCGGGGCACGAGGTGATCGGGCTCAGCCGGTCCGACGCCGGCGCCCAGGCCCTTGTCCGCGCCGGCGCAACGGTCGTCCGCGGCGACGTCAACGACCTGCGATGGCTACGAGAGGTCGCCTCCGACGCCGAGGCCGTCATCCACACCGCGTTCAACCATGAGGCACCAGCCGATGCGCGGCAGCAGTGCGAGAACGACCGGAAGGTCATCGCGACCCTCGGCGCGGCCACGTCCGGGCCGCTCATCGTCACCTCCGGCACCGGCCTGGCGCAGTCCGCCGCCGGTGGCGCGGTCACCGAGGCCGACCCGCACGCCCCGTCCTCGATGTTTCCCCGCGCCGCCACGGAAGAAGCCGCAGACGCGCTCATCGAGCAGGGTCGCAACGTCATGGTGATCCGGCTGCCCCAGGTGCACGACAGCAGCCGTCAGGGCCGCATCCTGCGGCACATCCAGCTGGCCAAACAACAAGGCACCGTCGCCTACATCGGCGACGGCGACAACCGGCTGCCCGCCGCCCACGTCACCGACGTCGCCCGGCTCTACCGGCTGGTGCTGGACAACGGCCGACAGGGTGCCCGCTACCACGCCGTGACCGAGCAGGGAGTGCCCCTGCGCGCGATCGCCGAAGTCCTGGGCGATCGGATGGGACTGCCCGTGCAATCCCTCACGCCCCAGCAGGCACCGGCGTACTTCGGGCCACTGCTCCAACTCGCCGAGCTGGACCTGCCCGCCTCCGGCGCACACACCCAGCAGCGACTGGACTGGCGCCCCACCGGCCCGGACCTGCTCACCGACCTCCGCAACACCGACTACACGGCGATCTGCTGAGCTGGACAACCGGAACCATCCCTCCGTATCGTGGGCGCACCATCGAACTCAGGGGGAGTCGACATGCCCACAGCGGCCGAGGTGTTCGAGTTGGTCCGGCAGGCCAGCGCCAGCGGTGATCTCGAGGCGTACCTGGAACTGCTCGCCGACGACATGGTGATGGAGTGGATGTACCCGTATCCGGGCTTCCCGTCCCGAATGGAGGGTGGCGACCAGCTTCGCGAGTTCTACCGGGGCATGGCCGACCGGGTCCAGGGCAGCCGCAGCGACTTCCGGGACGTGGTGGTGCACCAGAGCGCCGATCCGGAGGTGGTGATCGCCGAGTTCACCCGCGACATGTCCGGCGGGGTCGCGGTGCCCTACATCGTGGTGATCCGGGTCCGCGACGGCAAGATCGTGCACTACCGCGACTACTTCCGGGTGTGACGAAAGGGCCCTGGTCCACAGTGGACCAGGGCCCTTCCCTTGTCAGAGCGTCAGTTCACGTTGACGCCGGACCAGGCGGCGGCCACGGCCTTGTACTCGGCGCTGGTGGCGCCATAGAGGTCGGACGCGGCGGCCAGCGTGCCGGCGCGGGCCTTGGAGTAGTTGGTGGTGGAGGTGAACTTGGTGGTCAGGGCGCGGAACCAGATGGCGGCGGCCTTGTCGCGGCCGATGCCGGTCACGGCCTGGCCGTTGGAGGTCGGGCTGTTGTAGGCGACGCCGTTGATGGTCTTGGCGCCGCTGCCCTCGGCCAGCAGGTAGAAGAAGTGGTTGGCCACACCGGAGGAGTAGTGCACGTCCTTGTTGCCGACGGTGGAGGACCAGTAGTCGGCCGAGTTGCCGTCCTTGGAGGGCTGGTCCATGTAGCGCAGCGGCTTGCCGTTGCCGAAGATGTCGATCTTCTCACCGATCAGGTAGTCGCCCTGGTCGGAGGCGTTCTTGGCGTACCACTCGACCATGGTGCCGAAGATGTCGCTGGTGCCCTCGTTGAGGCCGCCGGACTCGCCGGAGTAGACCAGGCCGGCGGTGGCGGAGGTGACGCCGTGCGACATCTCGTGGCCGGCCACGTCCAGCGCGGTCAGCGGGCGGGCGTTGTTCTGGCCGTCGCCGTAGGTCATGCAGAAGCAGGCGTCGGACCAGAAGGCGTTGACGTAGGAGTTGCTGTAGTGCACCTTGCTCAGCGCGCCGACGCCGTCGTTCTTGATGCCGTTGCGGCCGAAGGTGTTCTTGTAGAAGTCCCACGTCTCGGCCGCGCCGTAGGCGGCGTCGGCGGCCGCGGTGTTGGCGGTGGCCGCCTTGCCGTCGCCGAAGACGTTGTTGGTGCTGGTCACCAGGGTGCCGGTGCTGGTCCCGTGGTTGAGGTTGTTGACCTGCTGGTTGCCGCGGGTGCCGTCCTTGAGCTGGTAGCTGCTGCCGGACTGGGTGGTGGTCAGCGAGACGGTGCCGGAGTACTCGGTGTTGCCGGTGCCGGTGGCCTCCTCGATGCCGTCGTAGGAGTACAGCACCCTGCCGCTGGCGGCGTCGGTGAACACGTGCTGCTCGATCGGCGTCTGGTCGGCCTTCAGGCCGGTCACCACGGTCTCGTAGGCCAGGGTGGGCGCGGTGTCGACCGCGTAGACGACCAGCTGCGGCGCGGACTTGGCCAGGTTGGACCCGGTGACGGAGGCGGCGGCCTCGGAAGCGGCGGTGTTGGCCGACAGCTTCGGGGTCGCGGCCGGCGCGATGCGGGCGCTGTTGGCGTAGGTGACGCCGCGGACCGAGCCGGCGGCGGTCTGGTCGACGATCAGGTCGCCGCCGAGCACGCGCATGCCGTTGTAGGTGCGGTCGTAGCGCAGGTGCCGGGTACCGTCGGAGTCGGTGACGACGTCCTTGACGACCAGCTTCTCCTGGCTGCCCAGGCCCAGCGTGCCGGCCAGCGAGGGGGCCTGGTCCTGCGCGGACTGCAGTGCCTCCTGCCGGGCGAGAAGCGGGTTGGCCGGGGCCGCGGTGGCGGTGGCGAACCCGGCGACGGTGCTGGCCAGGGCGACCGTGACGGCCGCGGCGCAGCACAGGGTCACACGTTTCATCGAGTCTCCTCGTTCCTGGTGCAGGGTGCCGATCCGGCCTGATAAGGACGGAACGGACATCGGGAACGAGTTCGATCCTGCCGAGAAGTGAACACGGTACGTAATAGGGAAATCCCTTGCAGTGACATGGGACGTTGACAGTTAAAGATGGGTTGGCCGAAGGGGGATGACGGTGCGTGATCTGGAGGTGGGTCCGGACGGGGCCCGGATGCGCTGGGTGGAGCTGGCGGGGGCGGAGCCGGCCACCGTCTACCTGCACGGGCTGGGGTCGTCGGCGCCGGCGTACTTCGCGCAGGTGGCGGCGGCCACCGGCCGACGGTCGCTGCTGGTGGACTTCCTCGGTTTCGGGCTCAGCGACCGTCCGGCGGAGTTCGGTTACACCATGGAGGAGCACGCCGACACCGTCGCCACGCTGCTACGGGGTGTGGATCTGCATGCCGTGCGGGTGGTGGGGCACAGCATGGGCGGGGCGGTCGCCATCCTGCTTGCGGAGCGTCACCCCGAGCTGGTCGGGGAGCTGGTCCTGGCCGAGGCGAACCTGCGGCCGTCCGGGGCGCGCTCGATGAGCGCCCGTATCGCGGCTTACCCGGAGGACGAGTACGTGCCGACGATGCACCAGCGGATTCTCGGCGGGGTCGGGCCGCAGTGGGCGGCCACCATGCGGCAGGCCGACCCGGCCGCGATGCACCGCAGCGCCACGTCACTGGCCGGCCCCCGGGATCGCTGGTTCCTGCGCAGCCTGTGCGCGCTGACCATTCCCCGCACGTTCCTGCTGGGGGAGCTCAGCCCCCGCCCGGTCGACGAGCAGGAGATGATCGACTCCGGTGTGGCCGTGACGGTGATCCCCGGCGGCGGCCACAACATGATGCTGGACAACCCCAAGGCGTTCGTGGAGGCGCTCACCTGATGAGGACCCTGCTCAGCGGCGGCACCGTGATCAGCATGGACCCGGCCGTCGGCGATCTCGGCCGCGGCGACGTGCTGATCACCGACGGCGTGATCACGGAGGTGGCCGCGCGGATCGACGCGCCGGACGCCGAGGTGATCGACGCGACCGACCGGATCGTGCTGCCCGGTTTCGTCGACACCCACCGGCACACCTGGCAGACGGCGTTTCGCGGCATCGGCGCGGACTGGACGTTCGCCGAGTACCGCACGGCCATGCACGGCACGCTCAAACCGCATTACAGCCCGGAGGACATCTACCTCGGCAACCTGCTCGGCCGCCTGGAGGCGCTGAACTCCGGCGTCACCACCATGCTGGACTGGTTCCACGCCAACCAGAGTCCCGAGCACGCCGACGCCGCCTGGCAAGGCCTCAAGGACGCCCCGGCGCGATCGGTCTTCGCCCTGTGCGCGGGAGCCGGCCCGGACCGGCCGGTCGACGAGGCGGAACTGGGACGCTTCGCCGCCGACGGCCTGGTCACGCTCGCGTTGGCCTGGCGCGGCCCGCAACTGACCACAATGGACATTGCCGCCGCGGATCTCAGGCTGGCAGGAGAAGTCGGCCTGCGGACCAGTGTGCACGTCGGATCCGGCGGCGCCCGCGGCAGCCGTCCGGTGTCGGCGATGCGCGAACATGGTCTGCTGCACGAGAACACGACGTTCATCCACGCCAACGGAGTCGAGGACGACGAGCTGCGCATGCTGGCCGACGCCGGCTGCTCGGTGTCGATCAGCCCGGACGTCGAGGTGAAGATGGGCTTCGGCTGGCCGGAGACCGGCCGCATGCTGGCCGCCGGGCTGCGGCCCACGTTCTCCATCGACGACTGCCCGTCGGCCGGCGGCGACATGTTCGCGACCCTGCGCACCGCCTTCGCCGTGCAGCGCGGGTTGGACGGCAGCCTGAATTCCCGTGACCTGCTCGAGTTCGCCACCGTGGACGGCGCCCGGGCGTGCGGACTGTTCGCCCGAACGGGCAGTCTCACTCCGGGCAAGGACGCCGACATCGTCCTGCTGCGGGCCGACGACCTCAGCGTCTTCCCCTTCAACAACCCGGCCGGCACCATCGTCGCCGCCGGCCATCCCGGCCTGGTCGACACCGTTGTGGTGGCCGGCCGCGTGGTCAAGCGGGACGGCGCGCTCGTCGGCGTGGACCTGCCGACACTCAGGAGCAGGATACTGGAGTCGCGCAACCGGATTGCCGCGGCCGCCGGCATTCCACTCGACGGATCATGGCGTCCCCGGACAGAATCGGAGTAACCGTTTCACTGGGGGAGTCACCGCCATGCACATCGTGTTCGTCACCGTGCCCGCGTCCGGCCACATCTACCCGACCCTGCCACTGGTGCAGGAGCTGACCCGGCGCGGGCACCGGGTCAGCTACGCCACCTCTCCCGACTACCGCGACGTGATCGCCGACTCGGGGGCGGAGCTGGTTCCCGTGGACTGGTACCCGGAGAAGGTCAAGGCATCCAAGGGCGGACAGACCACCGGCGAGCTGGCCGACATGCTGGTGGCCAGCATCCGCCACACCAAGCAGGTGTTGCCCAGGACTCACGAGCGGCTCACCGCCGACCGGCCGGACCTGATCGTGCACGACGCGGTCACCGTGCTGGGCTCGATGCTCGCGGCCAAGCTGGGCCTGCCGTCGGTGTCGACGTTCCCCAACTTTGCCGGCAACGACAAGTTCGACATCTCCACCGTGCTGCTGCCGCCCGACTTCGACCCGCAGCACCCGACCTTCCGCCAGTTCGTCGCCGAGATGCACGAGCTGGCCGCCGACTTCGGCGTGCCGGTGTCGTCGGTGACCGGCGCCGCCCAGACCGCCGACCTGAACCTGGTGCTGATCCCGCGCGAGTTCCAGATCCAGGGCGAGGTGTTCGGCCCCGAGTTCCGCTTCATCGGCCCCTCCTTCGGCAACCGCGAGCACGAGCACGACTGGCAGCCGCCGGCCGGCGCGTCGAAGGTGCTGTTCGTGGCCCTGGGCACCGTGGTCAACGACCGTGCCGACTTCTTCGGCACGGTGATCAAGGCGTTCGGCGGTGGCGACTGGCACGTGGCCATGGCCGTCGGGCACCAGGTCGACATCGCCCAGCTGGGGGAGATCCCGGCCAACTTCGACGTGCGGCCCTACTTCCCGCAGCCCGAGGTGCTGCGGCACACCGACGTTTTCCTCTCCCACAGCGGCATGGGCTCCACCATGGAGGCCATCATGCGGGAGGTGCCGATCGTGTCCTACCCGCAGATCCCGGAGCAGGCCGCCAACGGCCGGCGCGTGCAGGAGCTCGGCCTGGGCCGGCTACTGGACATCAGCCGCGACGTCGACCCGGACGAACTGCGCCACGTCGTCGAGGAAGTGGCCGTGGACAAGGAGATTCGCGCCAACCTCGCGACCATGGCCGGACACGTACGCGACGCCGGCGGCCCCGCGGCCGGTGCCGACGCCATCGAGGAGCTGGTGCGCTGATGGCACATCTCGCGTTCGTCTCGCTGCCGGCCGCCGGCCACGTCAACCCGACGCTGCCGCTGGTCGCCGAACTCGTCCGCCGCGGGCACCGCGTCACCTACTCCAGCGGCGGCGTCTCGGCCGACGCGATCGCCGCCGCCGGCGCCACCGCGTTGCCCGGCAGCGGCGAGTCCGTGCGGCCCACCGGCACCATGAACGATCAGATGCTGGCCAGCGTCGATGCGTCCCGGGCAGTGCTGCCGGGGCTGGAGAAGACGTTCACCGACGACCCGGCCGACCTGCTCTGCTACGACTGGTTCACGCCCTACGCGCCGCTGCTCGCGCACCGGCTCGGCGTGCCGACCGTCGCCACCGTGCCCACCCACGCCAGCAACGCCTCGTTCAACCTCTTCGCGCTGATGATGCCGCCGGACTTCGACACCAGCGAGTACCTGGCCGCCCAGTCCCAGCTCGTCGCCGACCTCGGCGTGCCGATGGAGCCGCCCACCCCGCGGCGGCAGATCGTGTTCCTGCCCCGGCGGTTCCAGCTCGCCGGCGACACCTTCGACGACTCCTACGTGTTCGTCGGGCCCACCCTGGCCGAGCAGCGCGAGGACTGGCAGCCGCCGGCCTCCGCCGACAAGGTGTTGTTCGTGTCGCTGGGCACGGTGTTCAACGACCACCCGGACTTCTTCCGCGCCGTCGTCGCGGCGTTCGCCGACACCGACTGGCACGTGGCGATGGCCGTCGGCGACCAGGTCGACCTCGCCGCGGTGGGGGAGATCCCGTCCAACTTCGAGGTCCGGCCCTTCTTCCCGCAGCAGGCGGTCCTCCGGCACGCCACGGCGTTTCTCACCCACGCTGGCATGAACTCCGTCATGGAGGCCCTGCTCAGCCAGGTCCCCATGATCGCCCACCCGCTGACCCCCGAACAGGCCGCCAACGCCGACCAGTTGGTCGCCCTCGGCTTCGGCCGGGTCCTCACCGACCTGGCCGAACTAGCCGTCACCGTGACGGAAGTGGCCCAGGACAAGGACATCCGCGCCAACCTCGCCACCATGGCCGACGACCTTCGCGCCGCCGGCGGTGCGACAGCCGCCGCCGACGCAGTGGAGGCGGCATTGCCCGGTAGCGCCTGACAGCGGGCGAGGGATGATCGGCAGGACCCGCTGCCACCATCCCTCGCCCGCCACAGCCCGTCAGCCGCTGCAGTGATCGTTGTAGCGGTGGGAGTTCATCCGGTCGTTCATCGGCGTGCCGTCCGGCAGCGTCACGCGGCGGAAGTCGGGCACGTTGCCGTTCGGCACCACGAAGGCGCACGGGCCGTGGTAGCCGGAGTTGTAGTAGATCGAGACGTAGGAGTCGACGTCGCGGTTGATCATCGAGCTGACGTTGGTCTCCAGGCCGTCACCGCCCCACAGCGGGATGTTCGTGCCCGTGTAGTGGACGGCTCCCCAGTTCGGGGTGCTGTGGCCGCCGTCGTCCCACTTGTAGCCGGTGTAGTTGGCGCCGGACCAGAAGCAGGAGTGCCCGGCCGGACACGTCGGGGCCGCGCTGGCCGGCAACGCCGCCGTCACCGCCAACCCGCTCACCGCCGCCGCGACGATCAACACCTTCGAGATGAGCTTGCGCATCCGTGCTCCCCTTGTCGGTTGTGCTGTGGCTGGCACAACCGTGCCGAGGATCGTCATCGACCTGTCATCGCGCCGTCCTTGTCCCAGCTCAGGGCAGCCAGATAGGCCGACACCGCCGAGACGTCGCCGGCGTCGGAGATCACGCCGACATAGCCGTCCGGGCGGATCAGCACCAGCGTGCGGTCGGTCGCGCCGTAGGCGGCGGCCAGGTGGCCTTCGGTGTCGGCGATGTCGTCGGGGCCGGTCGGTTGGGCGACGACGTGGAGGGTCCTGAGGCCGGGTACGTCGAGCGTGGGCCCGAAGCACAGCAAGGTGAACCGGCCGCCGCGGGTCAGGTCGAACAGCCGCCGTTCGCCATCGAGTGTCGCCAGCTTGGTCGCGTCGGGGGCGCGGTCGCCGGCCCGGAGCCGTGCGGTCTCGTCACGGTCGTCGAGCGCGAGAGCGGAGCCGCGATAGTTCACCGTGAGCTGCATCGTGTCCGCGTCGCGGCGGACGGGGACGCCCTTCTGCTCGATCGCCTGCGCGAGACGGGCGTTGGACAACGCGAGGACGCCGACCGCGACCGGCCGCCGCTCGGCCTCGTAGCTGTCGAGCAACGCCGGCGGAGCGCCGTTCACGACCGCTGCGAGTTTCCAGCCGAGGTTGTGGGCGTCCTGGATGCCGGTGTTCATGCCCTGACCGCCGGCCGGTGAGCGGATGTGCGCCGCGTCGCCGGCCAGGAACACCCGACCCTCGCGATAGCGGTCGACGAGTCGGATGTTGGCCCGCCACAACGACGACCACTCCGGCTCGCGCAGGCGGACGTCCGTGCGGCCGCTGCGCCGATCGAGGATCGCCTGCATGTTGGCCAGGCTGAGCGCCGGATCCTGCCCCGGACCGATGGACGCCTGGTACTGGAAGACGTCGGTGGAGGGCAGCGGGCACAGGTTGACCATGCCCTCTTCGTGCCGCCACATGTGCCACACCTCGCGGTCCAGGCCGTCGACCGCCACATCGGCGACGATCATCCGCACCTCGTCGCGGGTCTCGCCCTCGAAGGCGATGCCGGCCTGCTTGCGGACCACGCTGTGCCCGCCGTCGCACCCGACCAGCCACCGCGCGGCGACCGTCTCGACCTCGCCGCCCTTGACGACCACCGCCCGCACGCCCTCGTCCGACTGCTCGAAGCTGTCGAGCGCGGTCCCGAACTCAACGGTGCCGCCAAGCTCCGCCAGCCGCAGCCGCAGCGCCTCCTCGATCCGCCACTCGGGCGTGATCAACGTTGCCGGATAAGGAATGTCGGGCCGGTCCCGGTACCCGTCGTCGCCGCTCATCGTCACCTGGCCGTCAGCGCCGGTCGACCGGATCGGCATCGCCAGCCGGCCGTGGGCGATCACGCGGTCCACGACCCCCAGATCGTCGAACACCTCCAGGCTGCGTGGCTGAACCCCCTTGCCGCGCGACCCGGGCTGCGGGCCGGGGGTCGCGTCGACCAGCCGGAACGAGACGCCGCGGCGGGCCAGCTCACAGGCCAGCGTCAACCCGGTCGGCCCCGCGCCGACGATCAGCACCGACGTCTCACCCATCGTCTCGCTCATCCCACCCCACCTAAGAAAGGAATCCCTTCCTAACTACCCTAGGCCTCCTTGATAAGAAAGGAAAGACTATCTAACCTGAGAGGGTGGTCACCGAGGCGTCCGAACCCGTCCGCCGTCGACGGCACGGCAAGGAGCTGGAGTCGGCGCTGCTCGCCGCCGGGTGGGAGGAGCTGGTCGAGGTCGGCTACGCCCGCCTGACCATGGAGTCGATCGCCGTGCGGGCCCGCACCAGCGAGGCCGTGCTCTACCGGCGCTGGGCCAACAAGGACCAGCTCGTGCTCGCGGCGATCGAGCACCATCGCACCGCCAACCCGGTCGTCGAGCCCGACACCGGCACCCTGCGCGGCGACCTGCTGGCCCACCTGACGGCCGTGAGCGAGGCCCTGGCCGGCTACTTCGCCATCGCCATGGCCACCGCCTTCGCCGGGCTGATGGCCGACACCGGACTGACCCCCGCGCAGGCCCGCGACCGGATCATGGACGCCCGGCGGCTCCCCCCGATCCGAGCCCTCTACCAACGGGCCCACGACCGCGGCGAGATCGACCTGGCCCGCATCCCAGCCGCCGTGCTGGACATGCCGTTCGACCTGGTGCGCCACGACCTGCTCATGGAACTCAAGCCGCTGCCGCCGTCCCGCATCCGGTCGATCGTCGACGAGCTGTTCCTACCCCTCATATTCGCTGGGCCGCGCGGGCCAGGCCTGGGTAGCGCCTGACGCTGTGGACCGGGCCGAACAGATCGCCGCGCTGATGGCCGCCAGCGCGTTGAACCCTGCGGTGCAGGCCGTGCAGACCCGATTCCGGCTCGGACTGGCCGACAGCTGGAAGATCGCGCCGGGCTCGTCGGTGCTGGAGATCGGCTGCGGCCAGGGCGACATGACCGCCGTGCTCGCCGACGCCGTCGGCCCCGACGGCCGCGTGGTGGGCGTCGACATCGCCGACCCCTCCTACGGCGCGCCGGTCACCCTCGGCCAGTCGGCCGCCCACCTGCTCGCCGGCCCGCTGGGCGAGCGCATCGAGATCCGGTTCGCCACCGACGTGCTGGAAGCCAGCTTCCCGGAGGGCTCCTTCGACCACGTCGTGCTGTCCCAGTGCTCCTGGTACTTCGCCTCGTACGAGCAGTTGCGCGACACCCTGGCCCGGGTGCGGCCGTGGGCCCGGCGGCTGTGCCTGTCCGAATGGGACCTCCGGCCCACGACCGTCGAGCAGGTCCCGCACCTGCTGGCCGTGCTGGCACAGGGCCAGATCGAGGCCGGCGGCGCACGCGGCGAGGGCAACGTCCGCACCGTCTTCGGCCGCGACGACCTGCACCGCGCCGCCGAGGACGCCGGCTGACGGATCGAGACCACCCAGACCGTGGACGCCGACGGCATGCAGGACGCCGACTGGGAGATCGCCGCGACCCTGGACTACGTCGCCGACACCGCGCACATGTCGGCCCTGCCGACCGAGATCCGACGGTTGGTCACCACCCAGGCCGACCTGATCCGCGCCACCGCCCGCCCGCGCGGAAACCCGGCCCTGCCGGCGTATTCGGTGACGGCCGCTCGACCATACTGGACGCCGTGACCGACGACCTGCGCGCCGACTGCTCCAACTGCTTCGCCCTCTGCTGCGTCGCGCTGCCCTTCACCGCCTCCGCCGACTTCGCGATCACCAAGAACGCCGGCACGCCCTGCCGCAACCTGCTGGCCGACCACCGCTGCGGCATCCACACCGACCTGCGGGCCAAGGGCTTCCCCGGCTGCACGGTGTTCGACTGCTTCGGCGCCGGGCAGAAGGTCTCCCAGACCACCTTCGGCGGCGCCGGCTGGCGCGAGGCCCCGGCCGCCGACCGCCGGCACATGTTCGACGCGTTCACGGTCATGCTGCACCTGCACGAACTGCTCTGGTACCTGGCCCAGGCCCGCACCCTCGCCCCGGCCCGCTCGCTGCACGCCCGCATCACCGCCGCCTACGAGCAGATCGAGCAGATCACACTGTCCACATCGGACACCCTGCTGGCGGTCGACATTCCCGCGCACCGCAAGGACGTCAACGAGTTGCTGCTCAAGGCCAGCGAGCTGACCCGGGCCACCGTCAAGGGCAAGAAGCCGGACCGCCGCGGCGCCGACCTCATGGGCGCGAAGCTCAAGGACGCCAACCTGGCCGGTGCCAACCTCCGCAGCGCCTACCTGATCGCCGCCGACCTGCGCGGCGCGGACCTGCGGCTGGCCGACGTCATCGGCGCGGACTTCCGGGACGCCGACCTGCGCGGGGCCGACCTCTCCGACACGCTGTTCCTCACCCAGTCCCAGATCAACGCCGCCCGCGGCGACGCCGCCACCCGGATTCCGGACAGCGTGCACCGGCCGGCGCACTGGTCCTCAGCGGCGGGGAAGTAGCCGCTTCACCGCCCGGCACAACACCTCGCGGGCCTGCTCGTCGCCCAGCTCCGGCAACGCCGAGATGCTGTCGCTCAGCGGCGCGATCGCCCGCACCGCCAGCACCTGGTCGGGCGTCGGGGCGTCGCCATAGAGGACGCGGGCGGCCTGGTCGAGCAGGTCGTCCATCTTGCTGGCGGCCTTCATCCGGCCGTGCATCACCGGATCCGCGGCCAGCACGCTGATCGTGGACCGGCGCGACACCGTCAGATCGGCGAAACCCTCGGCCAGCACGTCGATGCGCCGCTGCCGGGAGCCCTGCTCGGCGCTGCGGGCGATGATCGCCGACACGCTCTCGTAGACCGGCTCGCAGATCGACTGCAGCAGCTCCAGCTTGCTGGGGAAGTGGTAGTACACCGCCGCCTTGGTCAGGCCCAGCTCGTCGGCGATGTCCTGTAACGAGGTGGCGTCATAGCCGCGGGCGGCGAACAACGCCAGCGCGGCGGCCTGGATGCCGGCGCGGGTGCGGCGGGCCTGTTCGGCGCGGACTCCGGTCACCGTCGCATCCTCGCATTTTCACCTTCCAGCGGCAAGTGAGTCACTTGACGACCGGCAGGTGAACGGAGCAAGGTGGACAGCGTTACCCCCTCTCACTTTGGAGCAGAAGCCATGCCTTTGCAGGGCGAGTACGAGCCGAGCCCCTCCGACTGGGTGCGGGAGCAGGTCGAGAAGTACGAGCGGTCCGGCGGCACCGAGGGCACCGAGTTGCGGGGCGTGCCGGTCATCGTCGTCACCTCCGTCGGCTCCAAGTCCGGCAAGCTGCGCAAGAACCCGGTGATGCGGGTCGAGCACGACGGCGTCTACGCCGCGGTCGCCTCCCAGGGCGGCGCGCCCACGCACCCGGTCTGGTACCACAACTTCAAGGCCAACCCGCTGGTCGAGGTGCAGGACAAGACCGTGAAGAAGGACTACCGGGCCCGCGAGCTGGCCGGCGAGGAGCGGGCCCTGTGGTGGGGCCGCGCCGCGCAGGTCTGGCCGGACTACGACCAGTACCAGACCAAGACCGACCGCGAGATCCCGGTTTTCGTGCTGGAACCGGTCAACTGACCGTCTCCGCCGGACGCCCTGGCTAGGGTGGTCGGCATGATCACCGTGCGCGCTGTGGGCGTCGACGACTGGGCCATCTGGCGGGAGCTGCGACTGGCCGCGCTCGCCGACGCCCCGCACGCGTTCACCTCGACGTTGGACGACTGGCGCGACGCCTCCGAGCTGCGCTGGCGCAACCGCCTCGCCGCCGGCGCCCTGCACCTGGTCGCCCTCGCCGAGGACAAGCCGGCCGGCATGATCGGCGCCGCCGACAACCCCGACGGCAGCGTCGAGCTGGTGTCCCTGTGGGTCGCACCGCCCGCCCGCGGCCGCGGCCTTGGCGACGCCCTCGTCGGCGAACTGCTGGACTGGGCGGGGGAGCGGACCGTGCGGCTGGAGGTCTTCGCCGCCAACGTCCCCGCCCTGGATCTCTACCGCCGCAACGGGTTTGTCGTCGACGGACAGGGCGACGGCCCACTCACCATGGTCCACGGCGGGCCCGTCGCCCGATCGCTGGCCGAGCTCAACGCCCAGATCTGGCGGCCCTACCGCGCCGCGCACGCCGCCGGCGACACCGAGGCGTTCCTCGCCCTGCACGCCCCCGACCTCATCCGCGCCGGCGGCCCCGGCCAGACCGTGCTCGACTTCCCCACCTACGCTGCCGCCAGCCGCGCCTGGCGAGCCGACCTGACCGCGCGGGGCAGCAGCGTCGCCATCGAGTTCCGCTTCACCGAGCGCATCACCGACGGCGTCCTGGCCAGCGAACGCGGCGTCTACCGCCTCACCGGCACCCGCGCCGACGGCGACTCCGCCGTCTTCCACGGCCACTTCCACACCTTCACCCGCAAGACCGACGGCCGCTGGCGCATCGTCGTCGACTACGACAACACCGACGCCACCCCCGCCGACTTCGAGGCCGCCGCCGACCCCGACGACTTCTCACCGGCCACCCGCTGACCTCGCGTTCAGCACCTCAGCGACGAGGTCAACGCTGACGTCCAGGGGAGTGGACTCGGGGATGATCCGCTCCGCCGGGTCCACCAGCAGGTCCCTTTCCCGGTACCAGCCGCGCATGCGCGCCGCCGAGAACTCCGCCACCTCGGGCCGGGTGGCATGTCGTCGGACGGTCTCCTCGAACGACACGTCGAGGTAGAAGAACACCCCGCCATGGTCGCGGGCCAGGTCGCGCAGCATGACGCCGTAGCGGCCGGCGTCGAGGATGCCCTCCAGGACCACGTGATAGCCGTGGCCGAGCGCGTAGCGGGTGATCAGGTCCAGCAGTCCGATGTTCGCGCCGCCCGGCACGTCCTGCTCGTGCAGCACCTGGCGGCGCACGACGTCCTGTTGCACGAGGGCGACCCGGTCGGCCCGGGCCCGCACGGCGCGGGCGACCGTCGACTTTCCCGAGCCGGAGTTGCCCCGCAGCACGACCAGCATGATTTGCACTCCGATCAACGTTGCACTGAGTCTAAGTTTCCCCTACGGTGGGACACGTGGCCGATGGTGACGGGCAGGGACTGCGAGCGCGCAAGAAGCTGCAGACCTGGCGGGCGATCCGGGCGGCGGCGCTGCGGCTGATCGAGGAGCGCGGGTACGACGCGGTGAGCATCGAGGAGATCGCGGCGGCGGCGAACGTGTCGCGCAGCACGATGTTCAACTACTTCCCGACCAAGGAAGCCGTGGTGCTGGACCCGGACCCGGGGGAGCCGGAGGTGTGGCGGGCCCTGATGCGGGACCGGCCGGCTGACGAGCCGGTGTGGTCGGCGCTGCGGGAAGTCGCGCTGGGCTACATGGCGACCTTCTCCGACCGGCTGGTCGTGCAGAAGCGGCTCAAGCAGACCTCGCCGAAACTGGCGGAGTCGACCCGCGAGCACGGCGAGATGTTCCGCACCGAGCTGAGCGACTGGATCGCCGAGCGCTCGGGCCCCGGCCACGAGCTGGACAACACCCTGATGCTGCACACCGTGCAGGCCGTGATGGGCACGGCCTACGCGATGTGGTCGCCCGACGACGGCTTCGACCGCCTGCTGGAGATCGCCCGCGCCTGTTTCGCCCGGGCCAGCACCGGATTCGACAACTAGCAGCCCTTTGTACCGCCGGCGCCGCGCGAGCCGCGGCGCGGGAAGGACGCGTCCCCATGAGCAAGATCTGGTTCATCACCGGCGCCTCCCGCGGCTTCGGCCGCAGCTGGACCAAGGCCGCCCTGGAGCGCGGCGACAAGGTCGCCGCCACCGCCCGCGACGTGGCCACGTTGAAGGACCTGGCCGAGACCTTCGGCGACGCCCTGCTGCCCATCCAGCTGGACGTCACCGACCGGGCCGCCGACATCGCCGCCGTGCGGCAGGCGCACGCCCACTTCGGCCGGCTGGACATCGTGGTCAACAACGCCGGCTACGGCCACTTCGGCTTCATCGAGGAGATCACCGAGGACGAGGCCCGCGCCCAGTTCGAGACCAACCTGTTCGGCGCGCTGTGGGTGACGCAGGCCGCCATCCCGCTGATGCGCGAGCAGGGCTCCGGCCACATCGTGCAGATCTCCAGCATCGGCGGCGTGGCCGCGTTCCCCACGGTCGGCATCTACAACTCCTCGAAGTGGGCCCTGGAGGGCTTCAGCGAGGCGCTGGCCCAGGAGGTCGCCGGCTTCGGCATCAAGGTGACGATCATCGAGCCCGGCGGCTACGCCACCGACTGGGGCGGCTCCTCGGCCGCGCACTCCGAGCCCAACCCGGCCTACCAGCCGCTGCGTGACGCCATGGGCCAGCGCCGGGCCTCGATGGCCGACAACCGGCCGGGCCCGGACGACACCACCGCCGCGGTCTTCGCCGCCATCGACGCCGACACCCCGCCGCGCCGGCTCCTGCTGTCGGGCACCGCCTACGACATCGCGCAGAACATCTACGCGGAGCGGGTCAAGACCTGGTCGGACTGGGAGCAGACCTCGCGTTCGGCCTGACGATCTCCCGCACGGGAGCGGCTTGGGCGACGGGCCCGGAAAGACCGGTGTCCGTCGCCCGGGCTGGGGAACGGTTTCAGGAAAGCCGTGCTTGGACAGCGGCCGCGAACGCGGCGGTCGCTTCGGTGGAATGGCGCAGATAGAGCGCTGGTTCGACCAGTTCCAGTTCGAGCACGAGCAGGCCGTGGTCGACGCTGTCGATCAGGTCGATTCGTGCGTACAGCGGCTGCGGCGCGATCCAGTCGAAGGCCCGTTGGGCCAGCGCCAGTTCGGCCTGCGTCGGCTGTAGTGGCGCGCCGACGTGCGCCTGCTCCAGTGTGGTGTGGATGCCCGATGGCCGACGCACGCAGTGCGTCCGCTGTCCGCCGAGGTAGATCACCGATGTCTCGCCGACGGTTTCGAAGTCGTACAGGTACGGCTGCACCAGGGCGAGGTCGTCGGCGACCAGCCGTTCGGCGTGCGCCTGGCCGTCGTCCAGGTTGTCCTCGGTGACCTTGAGCGTGTTGTGCGCCGATGCCGACACCGCCGGCTTGACGATCACCTCGGCCCAACCGCGGTCGGCCCGGATCCGGCGCAGGTCGACCGGCTGTCCCGGGTGAAGCCACTCGGTCGGGATGGTGCTGAACCCGGCGTCGGCAACGGCACGCAGGTAGGACTTGTGCGTGTTCCATCTGATGATCTCCGGCGCGTTGTGCACGATCGTGCGGGACTCGACGTGATCGAGCCACCGGAGGAACTCGGCGCACCGCAGGTGGTAGTCGAACACCGACCGGATCACCGTCAGCCGCGCGGTCGACCAGTCCACCGTGGCGTCACCCCACACCACGACCTCGGTGTCAATACCCTTGCGCCGCAACGCTTTCAACAATTCCTGGTCGTCGGGCGCCA
Organism: Kutzneria sp. CA-103260; assembly: GCF_018263855.1. Lineage (GTDB taxonomy): Bacteria > Actinomycetota > Actinomycetes > Mycobacteriales > Pseudonocardiaceae > Kutzneria. The sequence goes on from NZ_CP073318.1 coordinate 2,914,001, forward strand.
GCTCCGGCAGGTGCGCTGCCGTGACCAGGCGCACGGCTGGGTTGGCGCTCATCGAACCCGCTCCTGGATCGGCAGGTCACGCAGGTGGTCGAGCATGTGGTCGAACTGGCGTTTTCCGGCGCTGGCGGCCAGGTGCGCGCCGTACACCACCTTGCGGAGTTCGTCCGCGCTCAGTTCCGGCCGTTGCATCCGCAGGCCGTCGGCGAGTTCCTGGCTGTGCCGAGGATCGATCTTGACGTGGGCGCTGAAATAGATCCGGATGTCGTCGTCGACGATGCCAAGCCGGTCCATGGCGCCCAGCACCGCGACAAAGTGCGGCGCCACCCAGCTTTCGAAGACCAGGAAGCAGCCGTACGCCGCCAACTTCCGGGCCGGCCGGGTCAGGAGCGCGGCGTTGGTGTTGGAGGTGAACCGGGCGAACCACGGATGCCGCGCCCGATACGTACGGAGTCGATCCCACCCGTCGGTAGCCGTCAGCAGGCGACGCAGCCAGTAGGTGTGGAAGTTCTCCAGCCTGCCTCGGCCGCACTCGTCCCACAGGTTGGCCGCGGCCACGGCCTTCTGCGTGCCCTGTAGGCCGACGACCAGCATGGCGACCTCGTCGTCCACGACCTCGTTGCGGATCAGATCGGCTTGCAGGAAACGGAGCAGCTGCACTGGATCGGCCTCGTCGCGCAGGAAGTCGAACAGCGGATGCCCCACGCCGGGGTTGGTCTCGGCCAACTCGTCCAGATAGTCCGCCGCCGCGAGCTGGTGGGTGTGGTGCGGCACCGGCTCCGGTGTCATCCAGTGGTCGAACAGTTCGCGCTCCAGCGCCACTCTGGCCCGGAACATGCCGATCTCCTGTGCGTCGTCCACGTCGGCGGTGCACGCCCCGTCCCGGTACCCGAAGTTGTACGCGTACAGCTCGGCCAAGTTCTCGTGCAGGAATCGGCCGTGTTCGGTGGCGTCGTGCCGCAGGCCGGCCAGGAGGCGCTTCTGGGTGTCGGCGGGGGAGTCGATGAAGTCGGTCAGCTCCGCGTTCAACCCGGCGAAGTGGGCGACCGGCGGCCAGTAGTGCTGGTAGAGCGCGGTCGCCGCGGGTCGCCCCTTGCCAATGCTCAGCGATGTCCCGAGTTGGTGGTTGACCGTGGATTCGATACTGGTCATTGCCGTTTGTTTCCTGTCGTGAGATGTGGTGGATTCAGAGCTTGCTGGCGGCGAAGGCGGCCGCGTCGGCGGCGTCGCTGCCGTAGCTGAAATGAGCCAGCGGGTTGAGGCCGCCGTTCTGGCAGACCGGGTCGCCGTGGGCGCAGTAGTCCTTGGTGCGGTTCTGGTAGACGCCGGTGATGCTTCTGCCGATACGACGGCCGGGGCTGCCGAACAGGAGAACGGCGGCGACCCTGAGCTCGACCGACGCCGGGAGGACGGCCACGATCGGCCCGCCGACGAGGGCCCCGGCGCTGCTGACACCCAGCGCGTTGTCCACCACGTTGGCGCCCTGGGAATACCCGACCAGGACGAACCGCTCGCGGGGACACGCCGCCGCCCGGGTCCTCACGTGGGCGACCAGATCGGTGTTGCCCTGCTGTACCGAAGCCGGCTGGTCGAGGCTGGCCGGGTAGTTCACGCGGTAGCCGCTCAGCGAGGTGGACGGCAGCGTGTGACGCAGGGCGGAGAACACCCGGTCGCCGACGATCAGGCCGAGGTTGCCGGGCTCGAAGGTGCCGCGAGCCACGCCGACGTCGACGTCGGCGCACACGGCGGCCGAGGCGGTTGGCGCGACAGCGGTGGACAGACCTGTGGCGCCGAACAGCGCGATGGTCGAGGCGACGAGCAGCGTGGACGGCCGGTGTCGCATGCAGCTGAGAAACGAATTCATGAACAACCAGCACCCTTTCGTGGTCGCGCGACGCCGGACAGGGATCGGCGCCGGACGGCGGTTATCGGGCGTGCGCTGCCGGAGCGCGCCTGCGAGAACGCATCCGCGCCAATGTCAGCTTTTCGCCGCCAACTCCACGAGACGTGGACACCAAGAGAGCCGAGCATTGCTCGACGGGGTCCTCGTCGGGATCAACCAGTCTTGCGAGTAACCGAGGGAGGTCATCTGTCATGCGAACCATCTCCCCAAGGGCCGCACAGGTGGTGCCGCACTGCGGTCGCGGTGTCGGTGCGGCGGCCCGCCCGGTCCCCTCCGTCGGGCGGGCCGCCACCGAGACCACGATGCGCCGACAACCATCACCGCACCTTGACCAACACCTTGAATCGGCTCGTCAGAACCGCGATGTGCAAGACCAGGGGCCCGGCACGCACCGGAGCCGCATGACACCAGGGAGCCGCAGATGGCGGTGGAGTTCCACGTACTCGGCCCGGTGACAGCCACCAGCGATGGCCGCCCCATCGAGCTCGGTCCCGCCCGGCAACGGTGCGTGCTGGTCACGCTGCTGGTGCAGGCCAATCACCCCATGCCGGTCGATCTGTTGGTGGACCGGGTATGGGGACAGCACCCGCCCCAACGCCACCGCGAGGTGCTCTACAGCTACCTGTCACGCCTGCGGCACAGCCTCGCGGCCACGGAGGTGACCATCAGCCGTCGCCGTGGCGGCTACCTGCTGACCGTCGACGAGACGGCCGTGGACCTGTGTCGCTTCCGCCGCCTGGTGGCCCAAGCCCGGGCCAGCCCCGACGATCAACAGGCCCTGACGTTGCTCGAGCAGGCCCTCGGCCTGTGGCAGGCGGACGCCTTCTCCGACCTGGACTCCCCCTGGCTGGCCACCCTCCGCGCGACCCTGGCCGCCGAGCGGTGGGCCGCCGAACTCGACCACACCGATGCCGCACTGCGCTGCGGCCGGCACACCGAACTGCTCGCCACACTGTCCACCCGCGCCGCACAACACCCACTGGATGAACGCGTTGCCGGCCAACTGATGCTCGCCCTGTACCGCAGTGGCCGCCAGGCCGACGCCCTGCGGCACTACCGCCACAGCCGCCAGCGGTTGGCCGAGGAGCTGGGCACGGATCCCAGCCCACCCTTGCAGGTCCTGCACCAGCAGATCCTGACCGCTGATCCGCGCTTGGCCAGCCCGACCGGCAGCACGGCCAGTTCCCGCCGGCCGCCGGTGCCGCACCAGTTGCCGGCGCCACCACGATGGTTCACCGGCCGCACGACCGAGCTGGCCGCGCTCACCCAGGCCATGAACGCCGGCTCAGAGTCGGGTGCGACAGTGGTGATCTCAGCGATCGGTGGCGCGGGTGGGATCGGCAAGACCTGGCTGGCCCTGTACTGGGCCCACCAACACCTCGACCGGTTCCCCGACGGACAGCTGTACGTGAACCTGCGCGGCTTCGACCCCACCGGGCAGCCGATGCCAGCGGCGGCCGCCGTGTACGGCTTCCTGGACACTCTCGGCGTCGCCCCCGACTCGACTCCGGTCGACCTCGATGCGCAGGCCGCGTTGTACCGCAGCCTGGTCGCCGGCAAACGGATGCTGATCCTGCTGGACAACGCCGCCGACACCACCCAGATCGCCCCGCTGCTACCCGGCAGCCCCACCTGCACGGTGGTGGTCACCAGCCGCAACCGACTCACCGGACTGAGCTCCACGCACGGCGCACGCCCACTGGCCCTGGACGTCCTCGACGAGCCGGCGGCCCGCGACCTGCTCGCGCACCGGCTGGGCGCTGACCGGCTGACCGCCGAACCGGAGGCCGCCGCGGAGTTGTTGGCCTGCTGCGCCGGGTTGCCGTTGGCGTTGAGCATCGTCGCCGGCCGCGCCCAAACCCATCCCGGCTTTCCACTAGCTGGACTGGCCGCCGAGTTACGTGATGCCACCACCCGGCTGAATGTCCTGGACGAGGACGCCCCGGCCGCCAGCCTGCCCGCAGTGCTGTCCTGGTCCTACCGTGCCCTCACCGATGAGCAGACGCGGGTGTTCGGGCTGCTGGGCATCGCCCCCGGCCCCGACATCAGCGTGCCCGCCGTCGCCAGCCTGACCGCCCTGCCTGTTGGCCAGGCTATGGCGGTGTTGCGGGCTTTGGAGCGGGTTTCCCTCGTCCAGCAGCAGGTTCCGGGCCGCTACCGGATGCACGACCTGGTCGGCCTGTTCGCCGCCGACAAAGCCCGCCGCGACCATCCCGAGGCCGACCGGGAGGCAGCGCTGCGGCGGCTGGTCGATTTCTACCTGCATACCGCCCACGCCGCCGACCGCCTCCTGGACCCCCACGCCCGGCGCGTCCGACTTGCCTCACCCGCCCCTGGGACCCACCCCCAGCCGCTGCCCGACATGCCGGCGGCACTGGCCTGGTTCGACATCGAACACCCCAACCTGCTGGCCGCCCAGCACACCGCCACCAGCCACGCCTGGCACGACACTGTGTGGCAGCTGGCCTGGGCCCTGGCCAGTTTCCAGCGCCGACGGGGACATCGCCACGACGCGCTTGCCGTGTGGCGGGCCGCGCTGACCGCCGCCGAACACCTGCCCGACCCCACCACCCGCGCCCTCACCCACCGGCGCCTCGGCCGTGCCTACGCCGACCTGGGGCACCACGATGACGCGATCGGGCACCTCCACCAAGCCCTCGCCCTGGCCGAACACCACCACGACCCGACCACCCGGGCCCTCACCCACGCAACACTCGCGTGGGCCTGGGAGCGGCGGGGGGACGATCGGCGGGCCCTGGACCACGCCACCCAGGCCCTGAACCTCTACCGCACCCTCGACCAGCCGGTGTGGGAAGCGCAGGCGCTCAACCAGGTGGGATGGCATGCTGCCCGTCTCGGCGACTACGACACCGCCCGCGCCCACTGCCAGGCCGCCCTCGCCCTCCATCATCACCCCCACGGCGAGGCGGAAACCCTGGACAGCCTGGGCTACATCGACCACCACACCGGCCACCATCACCAGGCCATCCACCACTACCAGCGGGCCCTCACCCTGCTCCGCGGCCTCGGCGACACCTACAACTCCGCCGACACCCTCGACCGCCTCGGGCACCCCCGTGCCGCTCTCGGCCAGCACGAGCAGGCCCGCACCGTGTGGCGGGAAGCGCTGGAGCTGTACCGGCAGCAGGGACGCGACGAGGACGCCGAACGGGTGCAGCGCCAACTCGACACCCTCGACCAAGCCGACCACGAGCAGTAGCCCGCCACGCCGCCGAACCCGGACCGGTGGAACGTACGGCGATCACCGTCACCACGGCGGCCGATTGGGCACAACCTGCGCAACCGAGCAGTTGGACGCCGCGTCGGAGCAACCCTCAGCCGAAGGCGGCGAGGTTTCGGATGGCCCAGGCGTGAAAAGTGCCGGCGGGACGGCCGGTGACCCGCCCGACGGTGGGATGCACGACGGAGGTGAACTCCTCCAGGGCGGTCGCCCGCAGCGCCATGATCGCGTCGGCCATCGACGGGGACACGCCGTGGGAGATGATCGCATCCCGGGCGGCGGCCGGCGTGACCTCCACGAAACGGAGCGGCCGGCCGAGGACCGAGGCCAAGGTCTCCACCTGCTCGCCCGGGGACAGGGCCTGCGGGCCGGACAGGGTCAAGACCTGGCCGGTGGCGGCGGAGGTCAGGGCGACGGCCGCGACGGCGGCGATGTCGAGGGGATCGATCACCGCGACACGACCGTCGGCGTAGGGGGCGAAAACAGCGTCCTGAGCCCGGATGGAACCGGCCCACATCAGGGCGTTGGACATGAAACCCATGGGCCGCACCATGATCCAGGGCACGCCGGACTCGCGGACGGCGCGTTCGCCGGCACGGTGCCAGCGTGGGATCGGGTCGGTGGCGGTGTCGTCGCCGGCCCGCCCGCTGGACAGCTTGACGATCCGCCGCACGCCGGCCGAGGCAGCCGCGGTGGCCACAGTCTTGTCGTGCAGGGGAATCTCGGGTCCACCGGTCAGCAGGAACACACCGTCCACACCGGACACCGCGGCGGCCACGGCCGCGGCGTCGCCGAGATCGGCCCGCACGACGTCGACGCCGTCGGGGAGCCGGGCCCGCGAGGGATCGCGGCTGGTGGCCCGGACAGGAATGTCCTGTGCCAGCAACGAGTCCACCACAGCGCGGCCGATCTCACCGGTCGCGCCGGTCACCAGGATCATGTCGTCTCCTCCAGTCGGGAGAGCACGCGGTCGTGCCACGCCAGGTCCGCCTCCAGCCGGGCGACGCAGTGCTCGAAGATCAACGGTTCCAACCCCACGAGATCCGGCGCGGCGGTCACCTGCTCGCGTCGGAACCGGGCCAACTGCTCGGCCACCGCCTGCCGGCGCGCCGTGAACGCCGCGACCAGCTGGCCAGGGGAGAGGTCGGGGGTGAACTGCAACGCCAGATCCACGGGGTCAGGCAGCAGACGGACATCGGCCAGCGCGGAATCACGCTGCTTGGTCAACTCGGCCCGGCCGGCCTCGGTGATCTCGAAGATGGTTCGCTCCGGCGGATTGCCGTCACGCTCCGTGCGCGCCACCCGGACCAGGCCCTCGTCGGTCATCCGCTTCAACGCGTTGTAGAGCGAGCCAGGCTTCACGTCGGTCCACAGCTCGGTGCGGTCGAGCTGGGCGGCCTGTCGAATGGCGTAGCCGTGCATCGCGCCGCCGCGAGCCAGGGCGCTGAGGGCGAAAAGCCGCGTGCTGTTCACGGCGCTAGTCAAACATGACTATGAATCCGTAGTCAAACGTGACTATGACGGCCACGGTCAGCGGCCTGGCCGAAACTCGGTCGTGAGCCGGGGCTGATGACCGTAGCCTGCACGGCCATGAGCGACATCGAACGCGAGTCACTGCTGGAGTTCCTGCAACGACAGCGGGACCTGGTGGCGTGGAAGGTGCAGGGCGGCGACGAGGACGTGCTGCGGGCCGTCAGCACCGCCAGCGGCATGACCGCGCAGGGCGTGGTCAACCACCTGACCAACTGCGAGCGCGGCTGGTTCCGCCAGGCCTTCGCCGACCAGCCCGACCTGACCTTCGACTTCACCGACGAGGACGAGGACGGCGACTTCCGGATCCCCGACGACGTCCCCATGGCCCAGCTGCTGGCCAACTACGCCGCCGAGCAGAAGCGCTGCGACGAGGTCATCCTGGCCGCCGAGACCCTGGACCAGAAGGCGGCGAACCGGGACCGGTCGCTGCGCTGGATCCTGCTGCACCTGATCGAGGAGACCGCCCGCCACCTCGGCCACCTCGACCTGCTGCGCGAACAGGCCGACGGCGCGACCGGCGAACGGCCCCGCTAGCGCAGCTCGGCCAACACTTCGGCCATCTCGTCGTAGCTGTCCGGGATCTTGTCGGTGAGGCCGAGGCGGTGACGCTCGATCCGCACCGCCCCGAGGTGAACCGCCCGGTACAGGTTGGCGCGCCACGCCGCGGCGGGGGACGGGGTCGGGCGGCCGTAGGTGTCCCAGAACGCGTCACGGTCGGTGCCGGGGCGGCGGTGCGCCTCGTAGATGCTCCAGTCGGCGGCGGGATCGCCCCACGAGGCCCGGTCGTGGTCGAAGACGCCGACGATCCGCTCCCCGTCCAACCGCACATTGGGCACCCACAGGTCGCCGTGCAGCAGCCGAGGCTCGGTGACCTCGTCCAGCACGGCGGTGTTCTTCGCGGCCAGGACGGCCAACTCCCGCAGGTCGGTGTCGTCGAGGCCGGCGTCGTGGACGTCGGCGACGGTGTCGTCCACAGCGGACAGAACGGCCTCGCTCCAGGTGGCGAACAGCGGGCCGGCGGGACGGCCGAACCGGGAGCCGCGAACACCGTGCACCGCGCGAACGATCGAACCCAGCTGCCGGAAGAACCCGGGCTTGTCGGCCAGCGCGCGGAACCCGTCCGGGCCGGACACCCCGCCGAGCATGGTCTGGAACGTGTAGTCCCGTGGCACCAACTCCCGGGTGAAGTCCACGAACAGGGTGCGTGGCATCAAGGCGGCGATGGGGGCGAAGAATGGCAGCGCGGCATGCTCGTGCCGCATGAAGTCCCGCTCGATCCGGTGCGACCACGCCGGCGCCACCCGTAGGATCACCGGCGCCTCGCCGGAGCCGAAGTCGACCCGGTACGTGGTGTTGAACGAGCCGCCGTCCAGCTCCACCACCGAAACCGGCTCCCGTCCGAAGCCCCGCCGGCACACGGCGGCGATCTCCGGGGCGGTCAAGGACTGCTGGAAGGCCCCGTCCGCGCGGGTGATCGGCTCGAAACGCACCCGCCGACCCTGCCACGCCAACGCCCCGCGGGCGACCGGGTTTCAGCCGGAGGTCGCCCGGGCCCGATAGGCCGCCACGTTCACGCGGTTGCCGCACACCTCGTATGAGTGCCACCGCCGGGTCCGACTGCGGGTCGTGTCGTAGAAGACCTTGCGGCACTCCTCGTTGGCGCACACCCGGATCCGCGACCACAGCCCCTGAGCAACCAGCTCCGACACCGCCAGCACCACGGAACCCAGCACCGCATCCCCGGTCACCGGCACCGGCCGCGCCTGCGCGGTGCCGATCTCAAGAGGGCCGAACTCCATCCGGAACGTCACATCGGTGGTGGCCTCGTCAAACGCCGCCCACGCCGCCGGATCACCGTCCACCGCCGCCTGCAGCGCGGCCCGGGCCGCCGACACCGACGGATCGGCCAACGTGTCCGGATGTATGGCATGAGCCCGCGTGTTCAGCAGGTCCACCACCACGCGGGCAGCCGGCGGCCCCTCCGGCTCGGCACTGTTCGCCATGCCCCGAGCCTACATGGGCTAGCGCTCGACGCCCATTACGCCGGCTCAGCGCTCCAGCGTCGCGGCCAGCAGCGAGATCATCGCGGCATCCGACAGCGCGGCGCCGTCCCAGGTGACGGTGAGGCGGGTGATCCGACGCTGATCGTCCAGTTCGAACGCGACGATGCCGTGATCGACAGCCGCGCCCCGACGGGTCCACTCGTAGCCGCCGCCCTGGGCGCTGCCGACGGTGTGCCGGATCGCCGCTCCGGGCCCGTACGGCAGCGACGCCCACGCCCGCCCCAGATAGTCCTCAATGGCCTGACGGCCGACGATCTCCACGCGCAGAGCCAGATCCTCCAACACGGCGTCCGCGGCGAACAGGTCGGCGGTGTCCCCGGCGACCAGCCGTGCCGCCACCGACCGCACCACCGGGGACGACTGGGCGCCGACCACGTCCTCGCCGTAGGTCGGCGGGTACTGCGAGGGCGGCACCCGCAGCGCAGCGGTGGCGTCGATGCCGAAGTGCCGGCCGTCCCAATAGTCGACCTGACGGATCACCTTGCCGTCACGGAAATCCACTGCGGCCACGATCCGGATCTCGTGGCCGAACAGCTCGGGGGAGTCGGTGAACACCACCACCGCGCTGCGCTCGTCGCCGATCACCCGGGTCGGATACGACCGGGCCGTCTTGGGCCAGGAGGGCATGTACTGCTGGAACACCGCGCGCAGGCTGTCCCAGCTCGGCATGTACCAGCCGACCGTGGCGTCGGTGTAGAACATCGGACTCCGGGCGAAGTGGGCCATGGTGCGGTCCACGTCGGCGGTCGACTTGTCCCGATACAGGCTGGTCACCTGGGCCGCCAACCGTGGCGTCCCGTGACTGGCGTCCAGCCCCGTTGGATCCTCATCCGCGTGACCCCGCGGCCCGAGTGAGCCACTGAGGTACGCGCCTGCCCCGGCCACCGTCGTCGCGAGCAAACCCCGTCGTGTCAGCATGACGCCTCCCTGACTTGAAGCTTCAACTCAGCCTTGTGAGCCTAGCGGCGCTCAGTTGAAGCTTCAAGCGTGAGTTAGGATGACGCCGTGAGCACCGAGCCCCGCTGGCTGTCCGCCGCCGAGACCGACGCCTGGATCGCGCTGGTCGGCGTCCTGATCAAGGTGCCGGCCGCGCTGGAGGGCGAGTTGCGCCGCCGGACCGGCCTCGCGCACTTCGAGTACCTGGCCATGAGCGCCCTGTCCGAGGCGGCCGAGCGCACGCTGCCGATGAGCGAGCTGGCGACGCTGTCCAACGCCTCCCTGTCCCGGCTCTCGCACGTGATCGCCAAGCTGGAGGGCAACGGCTGGGTCACCCGTGCCGCCTGCCCCGGCAACGGCCGCGTCACCAACGCCACCCTGACCGACGCCGGCTTCGACCTGGTGGTGCGGACCGCTCCCGTCCACCTGGAACTGGCCCGCCGCTACGTCCTGGACACCCTGGCCCCGGAGCAGGTCGGCCAGCTCACCGCCATCGCCCAGCAGATCCTGGCCACCGTCGACCCCGAGTCCCACTACCCGCCCCGAGGCACCGCCGCCCGCAAATGAACCCGGCCCGCTTCGCGAAGGAGCGGAAAGTGCCGCGCCATCGGGCAGAACGGCGACCGGAAATCACCTCCGCGGATAGTTTCGTGCCACACAAGGCAATCCCGAGGGCGAACCTCCATGTCCGACATCAGCGCCCTCGCCCAGGCGCTCGCCGTCGTGGACAACGACGGCGACGGCCGGCCGGAGCTGCTGGCCGACGGCCGGTCGGTGGCTACGATCACCGCCACATTGGCCGAACCCAGGGCCGGCGTCGAGGTCTCCTTCGAGGTCAATCGCGGCCTGTTGTCGCACAAAACCGCGATCACCGACGAGACCGGCGCAGCTACCGTTCGGGTGCGCAGCATCGCCGAGACGGTGCTGCTGCGGATCACGGCCAATGCCGACGGCCACCGCGCCACCGAGCTGCGGCTGGAACTGGTGCCGCCGGCGTTCTGAGCGATTCCCCGTGCCGGTGTGGGACGAGGTCATGGCCCCGTCCACCCGGCACGGTGGGTGCCCGAAGCGCGCCAGTTGCCCACCCGAATGGCTCCATGACACCGGTCATTGGGCCGTTTGAGGCGCCACGTCGCCCACGCCTGATCTCAGGCTCGCGCCGTCCGGATCTGGCCCAGCCATTCCGCGGCCAGCTCGCGCCCGCCGGGAAGCTGGTCGTCCCGATCCCAGCGCCAGGTCGTGATGATGGCCAGCACGAGGATCCGGCACGCGCGCAACAGGTTCTGGTCGACGCCCGGATAGTGCTCGCCGACTTCCTCCGGCGCGTGGGCGAGGTCGAACTCCACCGGCCCACGGCAGCACGTCTCCAGGTCGATGAACCGCGGGCCTTCCGTCGTGCTGAGCACGTTGCCCGGATGCGGTTCGCCGTGCAGGATCTGCTGCGCCCCGCCGCTGGTCACGCCACTCAGATCCCGCAACGTCGCCGCGAGCACCTCCCGATCACCGTCCGGCAGCTCCGGCGTGCGCTCGCGACTGGCCACCAGGCGCTGGGCCTGCTCCACCCGATCCGTGACGTGCGGCGTTGGCACTTTGAGCCCGCGCATCCCAGCATGCAGTCGTTCCAACGCCTTCGCGTACTCCACCGGCGCGATCTCTTTTCGTGGCAATGGTTCGTAGTACTTCCACAGAGTCACCGCGAATCCGTCACGCTCGTGGACACGCGGCTCCACTCGGGGATCAAGGGCAGCCACCGGGCTTCCGTTCGCGGCCAGCCCTTGTGCCACGTCGATTTCCAGCTGCGCCACCTGATCCGTCACTGGCGCCACCCGGGCCAGCACGTCAGCGGGGAGCAGCCGCACCGTGAGCTTGTTCGAGTCCTGCAGCACGACCGCTTCGTCGCCGGCCAGGCCTTGTGACGACACCGCCGCGATCGCCGCAGCCACCGCCCGTCGCGATTCTGTTCCGCGCACCGTCGTCCGCCCCTTTCCTTCGACGCCGAGCGTCTCGGTTTCAGGGCACCAGGCCAACTGGTTTTCGCTTGTTCAGGGTTCTTGCGGCTGCCCCAACGCCGCTCGTACTGCCAGCCGTTCGCGGGCCTCAGGCTGAACAGGGTGTCGACACCCCAGTAGATGACGCGGCACGGCATCCGGAGGCCACCCTGCCACAGGACGCCAGGAGTTCGTGCGCGACCTCGTTCGCATCGGGCCCGGCGGCGAGGACGTAGTGATCGGGGCGCTCGGCGATCGCGGCGGCGCCGAGGTGGTCGAACCAGCGGTGCAGGGTGCCGTCCACGTCGGCCACAACGCCGTTTCCAGCCAGTTCACCGATCACGATCACGGTGACGCCGGCGGCGCGCAGGGCCGGGACGTCGACGCCGGCGAGACTGTCCTCGCGCACCAGCAGCCGGAAACCGCCACCGACGACCTGGTCACGTAGTCCGACCTGCTGGCCGTCATCAACCCGGCCCTGTACCGAGCGGGTACCGCCGCCGGGACCGTGCAGGCCGGGACCAAGGTCGGGAAGGCGGATTCGCTCGGGCTCGAGGCGGGAGTCGCGACGGGCCCGCAGCCTGTCGTCGCGTTGGCGGGCAAGCTCGGGGTCGGTCAGGGTGTGCTGACGCCCAAGCGCCATGCTGGTCTCGGTGATGGTGCGAACATGCGGCTCGCGCTCGCTTTGATAGGTGTCGAGCACGTCGGTCTCACGCACGCCGGCCAGCACAAGGTCCAGCTTGAACGCGAGGTTCGCCGCGTCGCGCATCCCCGAACACATGCCCTGCCCGAGGAACGGCGGCATCTGGTGGGCGGCGTCGCCGGCGAGCAGGACACGCCGGTCGCGCCAGCGTCGTGCGATCAGGGACCGGAACGTGTAGGTCGCGACGCGCACGAGGTCGGCATCGGCCGGGGTCAGGTACCGCTTTACCCGCTGCCACGTCTCCCCGTCGGAGAACTCCCGACCTACGTCCGCCTCGTCGAGCATGAAGCAGAACCGCTGGTGTCCCGCGCCGGTGGTGATGATCGTGGTGGGCTCCTCGGGATCACCGATCTGCAGGGCCGAGGGCAGGCCCAGTTCGTCGGCGGGACGCCCGAGCTTGAAGTCGCACACCAGCCACGGCTCGGCGAAGTCGAGATCGTCCTGGTCGATGCCGAGCGCCGCCCGCACAAAGCTGTTGCCGCCGTCGCAGGCCACGACGTAGCGCGCACGCACCGTGCCGCCCTCGGCCGTGGCGAGGCGAACCCCCTCCTCGGTCTGCTCGAGGCCGGTTACTGCCGCGCCGAGCCGGACCTCGACCATCGGTAGCGACGCACACCGCGCGTGCAGTGCCTGTTCGAGGACGGGTTGATGGAACATGACCATGTCGGGCCAGCCGCTGTCGCCAACGAGCCGGCTCTCCATGTTGACCAGAATCTCGCCGGCGGCGTCGCTCCACTGGTAGGCAGTCTGCACATGCAGGGTGGGCCACAGCTCCTCCACCAGGCCTAGCCCGGCGAGCAGCCGGAGGATCTCGCCGTCGAAGCTAGCGGCGCGCGGCAGGCCGTAGAGCCCGGGGTAGCGCTCCAGCACCACCACGGAGCGACCGGCCTGCCCCAGCAGCGCCGCCAGCGTCAGGCCCACCGGTCCCGCGCCCACCACCGCCACATCGACGACATCGTCGGCCGGTGACGACCCGCCGCCCAGTCCCTGCCCAGTCATCGTCTCGCTCTCCTTTCCCGTCGACCGATGGCCTGCTCAGGGGATGAGCACGAGCTTGCCGGGAGCGTGCCCGGCGATACCGACCTCGTGGGCCTTCGCGGCCAGGGTGAGCGGGAAGGTGGTGTCGACGATGACGCGTAGGGCGCCGGACTCGACGCGGTCGATGAGGGCACCGCGGGCGGCGCTGCGGATCTCGGTGCCCGCGTCCTGCCCCGGGCCGTAGCCGAGCAGCTTGATGCCGGCGGCGGCGCGGCGCGGCGACCCGGTGATCGAGGCGATTCGGGTGCGGTCGGCCACCAGCTCCAGCGAGACCTGAAGCGCCTCGTCGGTTCCGGCAAAGTCGACCGCGGCACTGACACCGTGCGGCGCGGCGGTGCGCACCCGGCCGGCCAGCCCTGGGCCGTAGACAACGGGGGTTGCGCCGAGTTCACGCAGCAACGCGTGGTTGCGTTCGGCTGCGGTGGCGATCACAGTCGCCCCCGCAGCGGCGGCCAGTTGCACGCCCATCAGACCGACGCCACCGGACCCGCCGTGGACGAGCACCGCGTCGCCGGCAGCCACCCCGGCGGCGTGCAGCGCGTGGACCGCTGTGGTGCCGGTCAGCATCAGCGACCCCGCCTCGGCCCACCCCAGCCCGGCGGGCTTGGCCAGGATCGCGGTCGCCGGGGCTGAGACGTAGTCGGCGTAGGCGGCCGTCACCGGATACACGATGACCTCATCGCCGATCCGCACACCGGTCACGTCCGCGCCGACCTCGGTGACGACGCCCGCGCACTCCAGGCCGATCGACGGCATCGAGGCGGCGAGCCCGGCGGCGTCCTTGTGGTCGTCGTCCACGGCGTGGAAAGCCCCGCTGTAGAGCTTCCAGTCGATCGGGTTGACCCCAGCCGCCCGGACCTCGACGACCACGCCGTCGGCGGCCGCGTGCGGGGTGGGCACCTCGACCACGCCGAGCACGTCGGGTGTGCCGTGGGCGGTCGGTCGCACGATCCTGGGCATGACTGAACTCCTGTTTTTGTCGGTGAAGGACTCCCGAAACCCAGTATTGGTCCGATCGGGCATAATGCCCAGTGCATTGTTGGTACGGAGTACTTGCGTCAGACGCACGAGTGGGGATAGCCGTGGCGGAGGAGTTGGATCTCAATCTGCTGCGCGTGTTCGACGCGCTGTTGGACACCGGCAGCGTCAAGGAGGCCGCCGTGCGCCTGCACCTGTCCGCGCCGGCGACCAGCCGGGCGCTGAGCCGGCTGCGGCGCGTGATGAACGACCCCATCCTGGTTCGGGCGGGCCGCGGCCTGGTGCCCACGCCGTTCGCGCTCCGCTCGGCCGTCACGGTCAAAGCACTGCTCGACACCGCCGATCGGCTGCGGACCGAGCCCGCCGGCAGCGATCCGCGCTCCTGGCGGCGCACCTTCTCCATCCGCCTCAACGACGGCCTCGTGCCGGTCCTCGCCCCGCGCCTCACCCGCCGGATCGCCGACGAGGCGCCCGAGGTGCGCCTGCGGTTCGTCCGCCAGGACTCCAAGGACCCTGACCCGCTGCGGGACGGCTCGATCGACCTCGACGTCATGGTCGCGGGCCCACCACCACCCGATGTCCATGCCTCGACGTTGTTCACCGATCACTTCGTCGCCGCCGTCGCCGCTGATTCGGAGCTGGGCCGGGCCCCGCGACTGACCCTCGACGACCTGTGCCGTTTGCCCCACGTCTCGGCCTCGCGCCGCGGCCTCGCCCGCGGTCCGCTCGACGACGCCCTGGAGCGGATCGGGCGTTCCCGTCACGTCGTTGCGGTCGTGCCCACCTATGCCGTGGGTGCTCTCATGGCTCTTGAGCAGGATGTCATCTGTCTCGTGCCGCGCGTGACGGCCGCGCACCTGGTCGAGCGAGGCGTTCCCTTGCGCCATCACGAGGTTCCTGTCGACCTGCCCACCGCTGACGTCGAACTGCGCTGGCACCGTCGCGTCCACGACGATCCCTCCTCACGGTGGCTTCGCGGCTGTGTCCGCGAGGCCATCCGCCCGCTCACCGCCATCCCGAGCGCCTGACCGTCCGCGTGCCGACGCCCTCCTGATGCGCAACACCCGACTAGTCAAGGAAAACCGCGGATGTCAACCGCCTCCGGTCCACGGTCACCTGGAAAACATCCGGCCTGCTGTAGTGCCCGGTCGGGTCGAAACCTTGCCGGGCCCCACGCACCACAGTGGGGTCGATATCGGCGATGACGAGCCGCTCCTCGTCTTTGACGGGTTCCACGATCCACCGGCCGTTCGGCCCGGCGATTGCGGATCCGCCGTCGTAGGGCGAGATCTGCCCGGCCGCCAGGATCTCATCCCGTAACGGGAACCCGGCGGGCACATCCGCGTAGTCGATCAGCGCGCCGGCTGCGAGCGAGTACATCCGACCCTCCAGCGCGACGAACCGGGTGATGTCGCCGGTCAGCCTCGTGGATCCTGGCCACACCGACACATGCAGGTCGGGAGCCTGCGCGTAGAGGGCATGCCGCGCCAACGGCATCCAGTTCTCCCAGCAGCACAGCCCGCCGACCCGCGTGCCGCCGACCTGGTGCACCCGCAGACCGTGCCCGTCCCCGTTGCCCCACACCAGCCGTTCCTCGAAAGTCGGCACAAGCTTCCGATGCACGCCGCACACCCCGGCCACTGGGTCGATAGCGAGCAGCGTGCAATACACCGTGCCGCGCCCCGGCCCGCGCTCAGCGATCCCGAGATAGGTGAACACACCGTGGTCCCGGACGCACTCGACGACCATGCGCAGCTCGGGACCAGTCAGCTCGATCGCGGCCTCCTGGTACGCCGCGTAGGCCAATTCCTGCTTGGCGTCATCGAATCTCGCCCCTTCGGCTTGAGTGAGCCAGATCGGATAGCCCGGCAGGAAGGTCTCGGGAAACACGACGAGCTCCACTCCCGCCGCCGCGGCCCGCCCGACGAAGTCGAGCACCTTGCGGAGCCCGGCTTCTCGGTCCATCCAGGGACAGCGGACCTGGGCAGCGGCAACACGCATCATGAGCTCCTTCGACTAGTTGAGGTCGCCAAACCTAGCCACCAAGATCGAGGAACGAGGCCGCGCCCCGTTGGCGCAGTTGCCGCACAGCTGCTCCACGCTGGCCTGCTGCTCGCGGACGCCCTGGCCGACCTGGCGCAGCCGGTCATAAGCCCCAGTGCCACCAAGTGATTGCTGGGCGCCGGACGGATCGCGTGAGGTCGCTGGAGTCCGCCGGCATGCGGCCAGCCGCCCTACCCGGTTCCCGCGGCGTGCCCGGCTCGACGGGACAGCTCCGCGAACGCCGCTCGCAGCTCCGGCGGCCCGATCACCTCGATCTCCGTGTCGAAGCGAGCCAACGCCGCCGCAAGGGCGGCCCAGGACCAGGACCCCGTCGTCAGCCTGGTCCTGGCGGGGCCGAGTTCCTCGACGACGCCGTCGCCGGCGAACGGGGCCACCTCCGCGGCGGGCAGGTCGAGGATCACTTCGCCGCGGCAGGGCCAGGCGTCCGTGCTCTCGGAGCCCTTGAACCGGGCCGACAGGAACGCGGCTACGTCGCCGCCCGGCCCTTCCCGTGGCACGAACCGCGGGCCGTTCGGGACCCGCAGTGTCATCCGGTCGGCGCGGAAGGTCCGCCAGTCGCCGCGGTCGGGGTCCCAGCCGACGACGTACCAGCGCCCGGCCCGCACCACCAGATGCTGGGGCTGCACCCGGCGGGGCGGGTGCTGTTCGGCGTCCTCGGGTCGTCCCGGCGAGCGGTAGTCGAACCGCAGCTCCTCGCCTGCTCGGACCGCAGCGCTCAGTGTGAGCAGGATCCCGATGTCGACCTGGGGATCGGTGCCGCGCCCGGCCGCGCTGATCTCAAGGGCGTCGACACGCTGCCGCAACCGCGACGGCAGCACCTGCCGCACCGTGGCCAGGGCCCGCGCGGCCGCCTCCGCGATGCCCGCGCCCGTCCCGACCGCGATCCGCAGCGCCACGGCCAGCGCGACCGCCTGCTCCTCGTCGAACAGCAGTGGCGGCATCTGACTGCCCGCTTCGAGCCGGTAGCCGCCGTCGGGGCCCTTGACCGCCTGGACGGGATAACCCAGCTCGCGCAGCCGGTCGACGTCGCGGCGCACGGTCCGCTCGCTGACACCCAGCCGCTCGGCGAGCAGGCCGCCCGGCCAGTCCCGGCGGGCCTGCAGCATGGACAGCAGCGACAACAGCCGGCTGGAGGTCGTCGTCGACGAGGCAATCGGCATAGTTTGACCCTGCCACAAATAGCGGACGTTCTCTGACCGGTACTGCTGACATCGTCGTTCTTGTCGCCGGAAACCTCCGGCACCAGGAACCACTTGCGAAGGACCGGAACACCATGTCGCTCAACGCTGTCGCCCACCTGAACTTCCACGGCCAGGCCCGCGAAGCCCTGGAGTTCTACCAGTCGGTGTTTGGCGGACAGCTCACCGTCGCCACCTACGCCGATCTCGGGATGCCCGCCGAGCTGCCCGGCGCCGCCCACGTCGTATTCGGCCAGGTCGTTGCCGACAACGGCTTCCGGGTCATGGCCTACGACGTGCCCGGCGAGCACACGCCGGCCGCCCCGGGCGCGCCCACCACGCATCGCGAAAACGGCACCACGATCACCAAGGAGCCGTTCTTCCTTTCCGTCCGCGGCGAGAGCATCGACGAAGTCACCCCCGTGTGGGAGGGCCTCGCCAAGGCCGCGACCGTGATCGAGGCGTTCGGCCCCGCCCAGTGGGCGCCCGCCTTCGGGATGCTCGCCGACCGCTTCGGCGTCACCTGGATCGTCGACGTCGCGGCCGAATACACCCAGGCCTGACCGTCCCCACGAGGAGTGCGGCCGGTCCCGGCCGCACTCCTCCATCCTGGCAGGAGAACCTATGCAAACCCGCCCGCTCGGCCGGACCGGCATCCAGGTCAGTGCCTACAGCCTGGGCACGATGATGTTCGGACCGTGGGGAAACCCCGACGCCGACGACTGCGTGCGCATCGTCCACCGCGCCCTCGACGGCGGCATCAACGTCATCGACACGGCCGACGTCTACGGCGGCGACGGCGAATCCGAGAAGATCGTCGGGAAGGCCCTGCGCGGTCGCCGCGACGACGTCGTCCTAGCCACGAAGTTCAACGGCCCGATGGGATCCGCCCCCAACCAGCGCGGCAACTCCCGTCGGTGGATCGTTTCCGCCGTCGAAGGTTCGCTGCGCCGCCTGGGTGTCGACCACATCGACCTTTACCAGGCCCACCACCCCGAACCCGGCACCGACATCGAGGAAACCCTCGGCGCGTTGACCGACCTGCTGCGCGCGGGCAAGGTACGCGCGATCGGCCACTCGAACCTGCCCGCGTCGGAGATTGTCGAAGCCCAGTGGGTGGCCGAACGGCGCGGGCTGGCACGCTTCCGCTCCGAACAGCCGCATTACTCGATCCTCAACCGCGGGATCGAACGCGAGATCCTGCCGGTCTGCGAGCGTTATGGGATGGGTGTGCTGGTGTGGAGCCCGTTGGCGATGGGCTTGCTCGCCGGTCGCCTCCGTAAGGGCAGCGCGGAAACGGCGTCGGCCGGGCGCCTGCACTGGGCGAGGCAGCACATGACCGACGAACGCAAGCTCGACGCCGTCGAAGCACTTGCCCGGATCGCCGAGCAGGCCGGGCTGTCGCTGCCCAACCTCGCTCTGGCGTTCGTGACCGCCCACCCGGCGGTTACCTCGGCGATCATCGGTCCGCGCACGCCCGAGCAGCTCGACGACCTGCTTGCGGGAGCTGGCACGCTCCTCGACGACGACCTGCTCGATCGCATCGACGAAATCGTGCCGCCGGGAACCGACGTCGGACCGGTCGACGTTGCCTATGTCCCACCGGCGATCGCGCAGCCGGAGCCCCGCCGACGCCACGACGCCGGAACCCGCAAAGACCGCGGATCTGTTGCGGCAGCTTGAGCGGAACCAGGCGGACACCCTGGACGCCGTGGGCTGTGTCAGGCCGTCTGGCGTAGGCCGAGTTGTCCAACACGAGGCCGACTCGGCACACCCATGCGGTCGCTGTGTCCTCCAGGACCATCGCGACCATCTCCGGATCCGTCAGAGCACTGACCTGCATCTGGTCGACGATGCTGAAGGCCAGGCCGCGGCTGGCCGGCATCCGCATGTGCAGATCGATGACGGGCCGCGGTTGTCGGACAGACCCGCGTGCTCGCAGTCCTGCCGCGAGGGCTGAGGGCGACACGATCATGGCGTCACGGCGCGTCGGCATCTGGACGCAGCTTCGCCAGTAGTTGGGCGATGTGCTGTCGCATGACGTCGGCACCGGTGTCGGCGGTGCGTTCGAAGACACCAGCGAGATCAGCTTCCAACCCGTGGAGACGTTGCTTGGCCTCGCTGGCCGCGGCGGCTTGCCGTGCGAGGTCGCTTGCGAGGGCGGCCTTGTCCGTGTGGAGCTGGCCGAGTTCGTCGGCGTAAGTGCGGGTGGCGGTGGCGAGGTCGTTGGTGAGTTTGTCGATGCGGGCGTCCGCGTTCTGCCGGTCGGAGCGCTCCTTGATGGCGAACGCGTCGGCCTGCGCGGCCAACCGCCCCTCGTAGTCCTCGGTCAGTGTGATGCGCAGAGCCTGCTCGGCTGCGCTTCGCTCGGCCCGAAGCCGGGCGAGGTTGTCGACCGTGGCCACCCGCTCGCTGTTGAGCGCCTGTTGTAGGTCCGTGACTTGCCGCTGGGCGCTGGTCACCTGATCAAGAGCTTGCTGCCGCTCACGCTGCGCCTCATCGCGAACCGTCTCGGCGGCGCGCTGCGCCACCAGGGCGTTCTCCGCCGCGGTCGCCGCCTCGCTGGCTCGGGTATCGGCCTCCGCCCGAGCGACTTGGTCGGCCGCGGATGCTGTGGCTGCGGCTTCAGCTTTGGCTAGGGCGTCGTCGCGCGTGGTCACGGCCTCCGCCATGGCGCGGTTGGCCTCGTCGCGGGCGGCCGTCGCGTTCTCGCTCGTGGTGATCGCCGCCGCCGTCTGCTGGGTGAGGTAGGCCTGCACCGCCGCGACCTCGTCGAGCAGCGGCCGCACCGCCGTCCGTACGACGGTCAGCCGCTCGTCGAGCGTGGTCACGTCGAGCCGTGTCATCGGCTGGTCCGGGCCGTACACCTGAACCCACACCTCGCGGTACTCGTCCAGCATCGCGCACGTGATGACCTTGGTTCCCCAGTGTCCATACCGCTCGGGGTCAGCCGGGCAGTACGGCGTCGGGCGCCCGCCGCGCGCTGACATCGGAGGCAGAGGGCGGCCGCAGTAAGCGCATGGCGCATCCCCGTCGCCCGCCAGGGCACCGAGCGTCCGGGACCGGCGCTCGTCCCGTGTCCCGCGCCGGCTCGGCGGCGTCGCTTGTGCGCCGTCTTCCCCGTCAATGCCTGCCGCTCCCACCGCAGAAGCCTCACCAGCACTATCCGTCACACGAGCAACGCTAGCAGTTTAGGTTTCAAAACCAAAACCAGCGTGTTTATGTATCAAAACCCAAACACTCGCCTGGCGATGCTTGGGTGAGACCATAAGCATAAGTGAGATTATTGATATGACTGGACGTGACGAGTTGACGGCGTGCGAGGGCCCCGTCACTAGGCCCGCGATCGTCACGGTGACGAAAAGAAGACGCCCCGTTGCGGCTGTTGGCCACGCCTCGGTGCCGAGGAGAGACTCCTGTCGCGCGCCATCTGGTGGACCAGTACTTACTCGATAAACGCGGCTGGGGAGCCCGTGTGCCGGCACCGCCTTCACCGACCGTTCGCCGCTGCACTTCAGACGAGTCCCTGGCAACGCCCGTGAAGGCAACCTCGTCGCCAGGTGCCCCAAACGCGTCGCGACCAGCAAGGTCGGCGAGATCGCCTTCTAGGCCCAGGACTCCCGAAGCTACGGCCAGCCCCAAGTAGCGCGTTTTAGCCGGTCGGCGGGCCAGCCGCGTCCGGGTACAGCTGCGCGGGTAACCGGTGCGGCACCTCGATCAGGTAGGTCTCGCCGACCTGGGCATCCCGGATGCGCATGTCACCAGCGTGCTTTCATTCCGAGCGACGGTGCCGCTGTGCCTCGGCGGCATTGTCCCTCGTCAGGGTCTACGGCGGCCTCCGCCGTGTCGGATGTGGACACTGCGTGCGCACTGGCGTCGATCACCGGGTGCGGTCGCGGCCCGATCGGGGGATGGGCACCCGATCGTGTCACGGGTGTTGGGGCTACCGTGCGCGGCCGTCAAGCTGGAGCGGGAACCGGATGAGCTGATCGAGTCCTGGACGTTGGTCGATGATCCATCGAATCAACGCCCGCGCCGAGCGGCGGGTCGAGAAGGAGCTGATCGGCGATCTCACGTCGGTGCCCGGTAAGAAGGGCATCTACCTGCGGATGGTCACCGCGGCGCTGGACAAGCCGGACGAGACGGTGCGCAAGGCGGTGTGGCCGGTGGTGCCCGGCGGAGAGGCGACGCTACGCGCACTGGTCAAGGAGTTGATGGCGACCGAGAAAGCGTGGCGGGAACGGGTGCGGGTATCGCTGCGCGGCTCCTACACGCACTACTACCGGCGGATGTTGACCTCGCTGTTAGGTGCGTTGCGGTTCAAGTGCAACAACACCGCCTACCGGCCGGTGATGGACGCGATCGAGTTGCTGGCCCGCTACACCGACGTCGCGGTTGATCAGAAGCATTTCGCCAAGGGGGAGACGGTGTCGATCGAGGGTGTGGTGCCGAAGGCATGGTTGGAGGCGGTCACCGGCCCGACCGGCCGGATCGAGCGCATCCCGTACGAGCTGTGTGTGCTGATCGCGTTGCGCGAGGCGCTGCGGCGCCGGGAGATCTGGGTGGAGGGCGCCGGCCGGTGGCGCGACCTGGACGAGGACCTGCCCGGCGACTACGACGACAACCGCGACGTGCACTATGCCGCGATCGGTAAACCGTTGGACGCCAAGGCGTTCGTGGCGGACCTGCGGCGGCGGCAGCGGGAGGCCCTGGACCGGTTGCACGCGGCGATGGTGCGGGGCACGACGGCGGGGTGCGGGTCATCACGCACAATGGGCAGCCGTGGATCAGCGTGCCGAAGCTGGAGAAGTTGCCCGAGCCGAAGAACCTGGCCACGCTGAAGGCCGAGGTGCAGCGCCGGTGGGGCACGATCGACCTGTTGGACATCCTGAAGAACAGCGACTTCCTCACCGAGTTCACGTCTGAGTTCGTGTCGGTGGCCACCCGCGAGAACTTACCGCGCGACGTGCTGCGGAAGCGTCTGCTGCTGTGCCTGTTCGCACTGGGCACGAACATGGGTATCCGGCAGATGGCCGCGACCGGCGAGCACGCCGAGGACGAGGGCGCGCTGCGCCGGGTCCGGGCCTCCTATATCACCCGCGACAACCTGCGGGCGGCGATCGTGAAGGTCGTCAACGCCACCTTCGCCGCCCGTGACCCACTCTGGTGGGGCAAGGCCGCCTCGACCGCGTCGGACTCGAAACGGTTCGGGTCGTGGGATTCCAACCTGATGACCCAGTTCCACGCCCGGTACGGCTCTCGGGCGGGATCATGATCTACTGGCACGTCGAGCGCGGCCGGGTTTGCATCTATTCGCAGGTCAAGAACTGTTCCTCGTCCGAGGTCGCGGCGATGATCGAGGGCTTGTTGCGGCACTGCACGGACGCGGAGATCGAGGCCAACTGCACCGACACGCACGGCGCCAGCGTGGTGGGGTTCGCGTTCACCGAGCTGCTGGGGTTCAAGCTGCTGCCGAGGTTGAAGAACATCGGCTCGATCCGGCTCCACAGCCCAGACGACGGGCCTGCCACCTGGCCGCGGCTGGAGCGGGTGGTCAAGAACCTGCCGATGGACTGGGAGCTGATCGAACGCAACTACGACCAGATGGTCAAATATGCCACCGCCCTGCGGCTGGGCACCGCAGAGACCGAGCAGGTGCTGCGCCGGTTCACCAAGGGCGGCGGCCCGAAAAGCCCCGTCTACCTCGCGTTCGAGGAGTTGGGCCGCGCGGTGCGCACGATCGTCGCCTGCGACTTCCTGGCGTCGGAAGAACTCAGGCGGGAGATCCACGCCGGGTTGCAGGTGGTGGAGAACTGGAACTCCGCCAACGAGGTCGTCTTCTACGGCAAGGACGGCAAGCTCACCGGCCCGGACCGGGAGACCGCCGAAGTCTCGATGCTCGCCCTGCACCTGTTGCAGAGCAGCTTGGTGCTCATCAATACCCTTCTGCCGCAACGGGTTCTGGCCGATCCGGTGTGGGCGAAGAAGCTGACGGCGACCGACCGGAGCGCGTTGAGCGCCCTGTTCTGGACGCACGTGAACCCGTACGGGCGGTTCCAACTCGACATGAGCAAACGCCTGGACCTGGACGCCGTGGCCGCGTAGGCAGCGGCGGGGCCGGTGCCTACGCGCCAGTATGCTTGCCGGCCGTGAGCCCGGCGGACGACACGCACAACGACCACGACAACCAACGGTCCGCGCGTCCACCGACAGGCCGGCGGCCGACCCACGACGAGCTGGCGAACGAAACACGCCGGCTGCTGGCCGAGTTCGACGCCGGCCGGGGCCGTATCGCTGTCGCGTTCGCCCGCACCGAGGAAGCGATCGAGCGAGTCCACCGCACCTGGGACGCCGGGGTCCGGGATGCGATCACGCGCCTGGATCAGATTCAGGTCCAGGTCAGCGACGCGGTCCGGCTGGCCACCGTGTTGGCCGATCAGCGACAGCGCCGGCCGGCACCGTAAATCCGCTGGCAGCGCTCCGCGCGGGCGGGGTATTCTCGGCGCATACCCGCCCGGCCCCCCTGTGGGCCGGGTTCAGCAGTCTCACTGGATCTGGCCAATTTCGTACCGCAGAACCCGTACGGTCTCCTATGCTGCCCGCATGAGGAATCCTGGCCAACTCTGGCACTGCCATCCTGCCGATCCCTGGCGTGCAACCGAGAAGATCATGGGGGCTCGCCCATGAGGTGGAGGAAGGCGCAGGAGTCTGAGCCCAGGCCTGGTGCCGACATAGAGGAACGTCTCGTCTGGCTGGAGAAGCTCGCCAGGAGCAGCCAGGACGTATTTAAGTCTCAGAACCAGTTGATCGAGTCCCAGAGCGAGATGATCGAAGCGCTCCGGGAGCGGGGAGACAAGCACGCCAAGCTTCTCGATTCCATCGACGCGCTGCTCAAAGCCCAGGGCAACATGATTGATTCCCTGGGCACACTGGTCAACGTCCTCGAGGAGCGGGGGAATGAGCACAGCGATCGTCTCGGAGCCATAGATGAGTTGCTCAAAGCCCAGGGAGATGTGAACAACGCCCGGGACGGCATGATCGAGGCGCTCGCCGAACAGGTGGAGGTGCACCGCGATTCCTTCGTTAAGCTACTCAAATCCCAGGAAGATCAGATCAAAGCCCGGGACGGCATGATCGAGGTGCTCGCCGGACGGGCGGAGCACCATGGCGATATGTTCCGCACGCTCAGTGACCGCGTCGCGAAGCTGGAGGCGCAGGCCGCTCGAGCCCAGGGCGAGGGCAGCTACAGAGGTTGAATGGTCAGCATTACGGAGGTGCTGGGTCGAGCTCCAGCCCGGTGTGAGCGAGGAAGGCGTCGATCAACTCGGGCCGGTACTGGATCCGCTTGAGCCGGTTCTTCACCACCGCGACCAGCTCGTCGACACCGTGCACGATGAGGTTGCCCAAGCCACGCTTGACATGCGACCACACATGCTCGGCCGGGTTGAGGTCCGGAGCGTAGGCGGGAAGCCGGATCACGTGCAGCCAGTCCCGCGCCGCGACCAACTCCCGCATCGCCGCGCTGACGTGCGTGTTCAGATTGTCCCAGATCAACACGACAGGGCCGCCCAGTTGCTGGTGGGCGGCGTCCAGCAGGGCGGCGTAGTCGGTCTCGGCGAAGCTGCGCCGTTCACCCTTACGACCGCGGTGGGTCCGGGTGCGGTAGATCAACCGGCCGCGCTGGCCGGGCCGCACGCACACCAGTCCAGCGACCGAGACCCGGCCCGACCCCTTGCCCGACACCGCCACCGTCGGGGTCTGACCCCGCCGCCCCCACGTGCGGGCCTTCGGCGGACGCAGGGTCTGACCGGCCTCGTCCTCGAAACACAGCCACGCGTCGCGCTCCGCCGCTACCGTTTTCCCGCCGGCCACGTCTCCTTCCGCCAGGTGGCGATCGCGTCCTCGTCGCGCTCGACGGCGCGATGCGCCGGGACCTGTGGTGAGAACCCCATGCGGTGCAACAGATACGACACCCCGCGCAGGGTGTAGCGGGTGTGGAACATCCGCGCGATCAGGTCCGCCACCCGCGCCAGCGTCCAGCGCTGATCCTCGCCGAAGCCGTGCGCGGCCGGGCCCTGCTCCAGCGCTTGGGCCAACCGATCCAGGCGTTGCTGGTCCAGCCGACAGTCCGATCCGCCCGGCCCTTTCGTGGCCAGCGCCGCCCGGCCACCGGCACGCCAACGACGGCGCCACACGTACACCGCGCCCGCATCCTGCTCGCCCACTACGGCGACGGCCTCCGGCTGCACCAACTCCGGCACTCCTCGGCCACGCACCTCGGTGAGGCCAACGTCTCGGCCAACGTCATCATGGCCAAGACCGGCCACGAGAGCCTGAGGTCAGTCCAGCGCTACGTCAAACCCGGCCTGGCCGCCGTCCACGAAGCCACCGAGGTTCTGTCCAGCCCCCGCCGACGCGGCTAAACCGCAGGTCAGCCGGTTGTCGAGCAGCTACTTTGGGGCTGGCCGTAGCTTCGGGAGTCCTGGGCCTTCTACGCCGGAAGGGCGGCTAGGTCAAACTGCACGACAACCCGGTCGCCACCCTGCCCCGTGCCGACGCGCCATCCCTGCCGGGCCAGGCGAACGAGTCGGTTAGATGCGGCGTAGGGCTGGATTCTCCGGCCAGCCCTACGCACCCACCCCCGGCGCACTGGCCAGGCAGTGCCGGGAGGCTGCCCGGCGTGACGGTGGTGGCAGCCGACTACCGGCGCGCGGTCAGGGCGTCCAGCTCGATGGCCAATGGCCAGGGCACCTCAATGCTGGCCGTTCCAGTCACGGGCTCGAACTGCTGGTAGCGGCGGCTTTCCGCGATCAGCGCGTACGGCGCGAGGGTGACCGGCCCGTCAGTCACCGACACCACCCAGAGGTGGGGGATACCGGCCTCGGCGTACTCGAACGGCTTGACCAGGAGGTCTTCTCGCCAACTGCCCGGCGAGACGATCTCAACAGCAAGCAGCACCTCGTCGGCGGCCAAGCGCCGCTCATCCCGCCACTCGCTTCGGGTGACGACGACGTCGGGAATGCGCACGCGGCCCTTGTGCTGGTGCGGCTTGAGCACGACGTCAGGTTCGGCGAAGGCTTCGAGTTCTCCAGGCAGCTGCTCGTTGAGTTGGCTGACGAGGCGGTGGGCTGCGCGCAGGTGGGGCTGGATGGGGCGCGCATTCACGTGAAGTTCTCCGTCAGCCAGCTCGTAGCGGTAGGCGTTGTCGACCGAAAGCGCCAGGAACTGGTCGAGCGTCATCGGCTCGCCGGTGTGGTGGGCGGCGGCCGTCATGTCCACTTCCCCTGCTTGGCGGCGGTGTCGTCGTGCTGCGGAATCCTAGCAAGGACGGTCATCAACAGCGGGGCCGAACCACCGGGCCAGGGGAGGCAGCAGGGACTCCTGGTCCTCGCCGACCCACGCCACGTGACCGTCGGGACGGAGCAGGACGGCCGGGGCGTCCAGCTCCTCGCTGACGTCGACGACGTGGTCGACCCGGTCGGCCCAGCCCTGGACGGACAGCCGGCCGGTCTGGTCGAGCAGCAGCCCGCGGCCGGCGTGCATCAGGCCGTAGAGGTGGCCCTGCTTGAGCTCCACGTCCCGCAGGCGGCGGCCGACCAGGGGATTGTCGTCGCCGAAGTCGTAACGCAGGCCGATGGCGGTGATCTTCTCGATGAGGAAGCGGTTGACGTCCTCGAAGCCGACGAGCTGGGTGAGTAGCCGGCGCACGGCCTGGGGGCCGGGCTCGGACAGCGTGAGATGGGCCTGGGCCCGGGTGATGTCCAGGACGTCAGCGGCGACGGGGTGGCGCTCGGAATGGTAGGTGTCCAGCAGATCGCCGGGGGCCCAGCCGGCGGCGGCGGCGGCGAGTTTCCAGCCGAGGTTGAAGGCGTCCTGCACACCCAGGTTGAGGCCCTGGCCACCCAGGGGCGGGTGGATGTGGGCGGCGTCGCCGGCGAGGAAAGCGCGTCCGACGCGGTACTGCGCGGCCAGCCGGGTGGCGTCGCCGAAGCGGGTGATCCAGTGCGGCGAGCGCACACCGAGATCGCCGCCGGCCAGCTCACGGAGACGGACGACGAACTCCTCGAAGGTGGGGGCGGTGCGGTCGTCGGCGACCCGCTCGGCACGCAGAACAAAGCGCCACAGGCCCTCGGTGTGCGGGTGCGGCCCGAAGCGGATCAGGGGTGAACCGAGCTCGGCGGCCGCGGCGGTGAGCGTCTCGGCGGGCTCGCTGCTGCGGACCTCGGCCAGCAGCCACTCGATGCTGGCGGACTCGCCCGGGAAGTCGATGCCGAGCAGTTTCCGCACTGTGCTCCGGCCACCGTCGCAGCCCACCACGTACTGGGCCCGCAGTTGCGATCCGTCGGCCAGTTCGACGGTCACGCCCTCGTCGTCCTGATGAAGGCCCACCAGCTCGGCGCCGCGGCGGACGTCCGCGCCGACCTCGACGGCGTGCTCGTCGAGCAGCCCGTCGGTGATGCTCTGCGGGATGCCCAGCAGGAAGCCGTGCGCGGTGTCCAGGGTCGGCGCCGGCGTCAGAATGCCCGCGAAAGATCCCCTGATCGGGTACTTCGTGCCCCGCTCCACGAACCGCTCCAGCAGCCCCCGCTGATCCAGCACCTCCAGGCTGCGCGCGTGCATCCCCAGGCCCCGAACGTGCCCGGTCGGCGTCGGCTCCTTCTCCAGCACGACCACGTCCAGGCCATGCAGCCGCAACTCGGCGGCCAGCATCATGCCGGTCGGTCCGCCGCCCGCGACGATCACGTCGGTCACAAGTCCCCCTCCTCTGGTGAGGCCGCAGATTCTGCGGCACCACCCGGGTCTTGCCGCAAGACCCCCGGTCGGCTATACGTTGAAGTGGGAGAGGACCGGCATGACACACTCGCGTTGATCAACGCGAGGGGAGTGGGCCGGTGACGCTGGCGGTGCTGGGGGAGGACAAGTCCGCCCGCGAACGCCTCCAGGAGTTCCTGCGGATCTACGCCTCCGTGAACACCCGCCTGGCCTACGCCGCCGACCTGGGCATCCCACTGGACTGGGTGCCGGGCTACGTCCCGCCGGACCCGAACCGCCGACGAGGGCGGAAAAGAGCGCAGCCCACGGGGTTGGAGTGGCTGAACTGGTGCTCCAGCAACGAGATCCGGTTCGCAGACGTCCGGGTCGAGCACGTGGAGCGGTGGCTGGAAGAGCTGTCCGGCGCCGGCTACAGCGACGCGACACGGGGCCGGATGTTGTCGGCGGTGTCGGCGTTCTACGCGAAGTACCTGCTGCGGGAAGGCCTTGCGACCCAGAACCCGGTGTCCCTTGTGGACCGACGGGCCCAGCACCTGAACAAGCCGGCCGGCACGCCGTCGACGACGAAGCGGTGGTCGTTGCCGGCGTGCCGGGCGCTGCTGATGGCGGCCTACCTGCTGGCTGAGCGCAGCCGGGACGGCCGGCGGGACCGTGCGATGGTGGAGATCCTGGTGGGCACGGGGGTGCGCGCGGACGAACTGGTAGGGGTGAACCTGAGCGACTACCGAAGGGCGGCCCCGAACGACATGGGCGTCCTGCGCGTGCACGGCAAGGGCGGCAAGGACCGCGAAGTGGCGCTGGCCCCGCCGGTGGCCGATGCCCTGGAGGCGTACCTGGCGGTCCGGGTCGAACCGGCGGTGCCGGCGCTGCCGGGCCAGGTCGGCACCGCCACCCGGCCGATTTTCGTGACCAGCACGGGAAAACGGGTCCACACCTCGCACCTGCAAGCCGTGCTGACCAGGCTGTGCAGGACGTTCACGGAGCCGCCCAGAACCCCCTGGCTACGGGAGCTGCTGGCCACCCCCGACGGGGAGTTCATCGCCACCCACCTGGGCCCGCTCCGCGACACGATCCACCCGCACTCGGCCCGCCACTCCTACGCCACCCACGCCGTCGAACGAGGCGTGCCGCCAAGGCAGGTGCAGCGCGACCTGGGCCACGCGGTGCTGACCACCACCGAGGGCTACCTGCACGACGAGGACAACGTCCGCAACTCCGCGGCCCACGAGCTGGCCCCGGCGCTGCACCGAGGCTGGCTGGCTACTTCCGCCTGAACAGCGCGGCGATCCCGGCGACCACCAGTATCCCGGCCTGCACGTCCAGCAGGACGTCCAAGCTGACCACGCCGACCAGGAACCCGGCCAGCAGGGTGCCGACGGTCTGCACGCCGGCCATGCCGGCGAACACGGTGGCCAGGACCCGCCCGGCCTGCTCGTCGGACACCCGCAGCTGCACGGCGGTCAGCGCCCCGGACCCGGCGACCACCGCGGGCGCGCCGACCAGGGCGAAAAGCACCACGTAGAGCCAGAAAGCGGTGGTCAGGTGGGGCAGGTTCCAGATCAGCGCCGAGCCCACGCCCAAGGTCAAGATGCCCAGGCCCATCAGCCGCACGGCGCTGACCCGGTTGGCCACGGCAGCGATGAGCAGCCCTGCGCCCACCCCGCCGAGGGCCTGGATCCCGCGCAGCAGGCCGACATCGGCGTCCCCGCCGCGCAGCGGACCGGTCACGAACACCACGAACAGGACCAGGAACATGCCCTGCCCCAAGGACATCAGCGCCAGCGTGACGCCGGTGGCCCGCAGCTCCGGATCGCGGAACGCCTTCACGCCGTCCAACCAGCCGCCCGGGCTGGGCGACCGCGTCGACTCCACGCGGACGCCGAACCGCGGCACCAGCAGCAGGGCGGCGATCACCAGCGCCGCCAGGTAGCCGGCGACCACCCAGCCCAGGCCCCACAGGCCCAGCACCAGCCCACCCAGCGAGCTGCCGGCGAGCCGGGACACACTGCTGTTGAAGCCCATCAGCCCGTTGGCCGCGGCCAACCGCTCCGGCCCGACCAGCGCCGGCACGAGGGCGTTGCGGGTCGGCTCGAACAGCGAGGCCAGCGCCGACTGGGCGGCCATCACCAGGTAGATCAACGCCTGGTGGCCGCCGAGCAGCAGCGGCGTGGACACCAGGGCCTGGACCAGGCACGCCACGCACAGCACCAGCCGCCGGTCGAACCGGTCGGCGATCATCCCGGCGGCCGGGCTGACCAGCAGCATCGGCACGAGGCCGGTGACCATGACCAGCGCTGTCGAGCCGGCGGACCCGGTGGCCTGGAAGACGTAGACGGGCAGCGCGACCTGGAGCATCCACTCCGCGGTCTCCGCGAACAACCCGGACAGCCACAGCCGCATGAAGGCGGCGTGCCGCACCAAGCCCGGCAGCGCGCCGGGCGCCGTCGAGTCGACCACGAGCCCCCAGATCCGAAGAGTCGCCCCGACCCTGTCAGCGCCGCGCGTGACCGTCAATCCGCCGGCTGTAGGCAGGGACTGCCGGCTCATCGCGATCGAGGTGTGCCGCGTGAGAGCGCGGCGGTGGTCGGACGGTCGGTTGTGTCCGGTCAGGAAGTGCGAGCGTCGTGCTTCTCACGGTTGACGAGGACCCGGTCCATATTGCCCTGCGCCCAATGCCTGAGGTCGCGTGTCAGGTGGTGGAGCGAGAGGCCGAGGTCGGTCAGCTCGTAGGTGACGGTGACGGGGACGGTCGGCGTCACGGTGCGGGTGAGTAGGCCGTCGCGTTCAAGTGCTCGTAGGGTCTGGGTCAGCATCTTCTGGCTGACTCCCGCCAGCAGGCGGGAAAGCTCGGAGTAACGCATCGCTCGGGCGGCATCTGATGCACCAGGCTGGTCGGATTTGTTTGCCGTGTCCCCGCCAAGCGCGCACAGGATCAGCACGACCCACTTGTCCGAGATCCGGTCGAGGAGCTGGCGGCTGGGACAGGCCGCCAGGAACGCGTTGTACTGCGCCTTGGCCTGCGCCCGCTGGGCGGCCTTCGTCGGCTTCACTGTTCTCGCCTTTCGCCTGTGGGTGAGTTACGCACTTCAGAGTGCCTACTTCCCCACGGGAAGTAACTCTCCAATACTCGTCCAGGGCGGCCGAAGACGCCACCCACGGCGACAAGCGGAAGGCACAACGATGAACGCGCCCACCACATCACTGCCCGGCGGCACCTGGACGCTGGGCAACTCGACCATCACCCGGTTCGGTTACGGCGCGATGCAACTCGCCGGCCCGTGGGTCATGGGGCCGCCCGCCGACCACGACGGAGCCCTGGCCGTACTGCGCGAGGCGGTCGCGGCCGGTATCACCCACGTGGACACCAGCGGCGCGTACGGACCGCGCGTCACCAACGAGCTGATCCGGGAGGCGCTGCGTCCCTACCCGGAGTCGTTGTTCATCGCCACCAAGGTGGGGGCGAACCGAGACGCGCAAGGCGGCTGGCCCACGGCCCGACGACCCGAAGACCTGCGCAAGCAGGTCCACGAGAACCTCCAGTCCCTCGGGGTCGAGACCCTCGACCTGGTCAACATGCGCATGGGCGATGCCGAAGGCCCCACGCCCGGTTCGCTCACCGAGGCGTTCGGCACGCTGGTCGAGCTCCAGCAAGAGGGGCTGATCCGTCACCTCGGGGTCAGCAACGTCACCACCGAGCAGGTCGCCGAGGCGCGCGGTATCGCCCCGATCGTGTGCGTGCAGAACATGTACAACCTCGCCCACCGCCACGACGACGACCTCATTGACCGGCTCGCGGACGATGACATCGCCTACGTGCCGTTCTTCCCGCTGGGAGGCTTCACGCCGCTACAGTCCGATGCGCTTTCGAGGGTCGCGGTCCGGCTGGGGGCGACGCCGATGTCGGTCGCGTTGGCCTGGCTGTTGCGGCGCTCGCCGAACATCCTGCTCATCCCCGGAACATCATCGACGGCCCATCTGCGCGAGAACATCGTCGGTGCCGGGCTCTTCCTCTCCGACGAGGACCTGGCCGACCTGGAAGGTATCGGCCGCTGAAACCTCCTCGATCGTGAAGGGCCGGATTGCTACGGTGGCCAGGTGGCGGAACCGATCAAGCTTCCTGAGCAGCTGCGCGACCTGATCAACACCGGGCCGCTGGCCCACCTGAGCACGATCAACCGGGACGGGAGCCCGCAGGTCTCGGTCATCTGGATCGGCCTGGACGGGGACGACGTGGTCAGCGGCCACCAGCACCAAGGGGCCAAGATCCGCAACATGGAGCGGGACCCGCGCGTGGTGCTGTCGTTCGCGGCGCCGCGGGTGCCGGGGGAGTTCCTGGACCACAACGCGGTGCTGCGCGCGCACGCCGTGGTGGAGCCCACCGACCAGGCCTGGGATCTGCTGGACCGGCTGTCCCGGGTCTACATCGGCCCGGACGCGACGTTCCCGGTGGAGCGGCGGCCGGGGTTCATCGTGCGCTACAAGGTGGAGCGCATCGGCGGGGTCGGCCCGTGGGTGTGATGTTCTTCGACGTCACGGCGATCCTGTTCGACATCGACGGCACGCTGGTCGACTCGACCCCGGTGGTGGAGCGGACCTGGCGGACGTGGGCGGCCAAGCGCGGCATGGACGCCGAGACGATCCTGCGGGTCTGCCACGGTCGGCGCAGCGAGGACACGATCGCCGACCTGTTGCCGCCGTCCGAACGGGACGAGGCGGTGGCGGAGCTGGCCCGGATGGAGCTGGGCGACCTCGACGACGTCACGGCGCTGCCGGCGACCCCGACCCTGCTGCCGGCGCTGCCCATGAACCGCTGGGCCGCGGTGACTTCCGGCTCGCAGCAGCTGATGCGGGCCCGGCTGACCGCGGCCGGGCTGCCGGTGCCGAAGGTGCTGATCGCCGCCGACGACGTGCAGCGGGGCAAGCCCGATCCGGAGGGCTACCTCAAGGCGGCCGCCGCCCTGGGCGTCGACATCCGGCAGTGCCTGGTGGTCGAGGACGCCCCCGCAGGGCTGGCCGCCGGCCACGCCGCCGGGGCCCGCACGCTGGGCGTGGCCACCTCGCACGACGCCGCCGAGCTCACCGCGACGGCCGTGGTCCCGGACCTCACGGCGTGCGAGATCACGGTCGACGAGGGCGGACTTGTGGTGCGCGTCAATCGGGCTTGACCATGCCGCAGCGGCATAGTTTCGACTGTGCCCCATGAGAAACCAACTGGGGATCGCCGCCGTGGTCACGGCCGTCATGAGCGGCCTGGTCGCGACCGCGGCGCCTGCGGAGGCCGGCGTGCCGGCCCGCTACACGACACAAAAGCTGGACTGGCACCAGTGCGCGGCCAACGAGGTGAGCCTGCCGCCCGGCGTCGATCCGGCCGTGCTCAAGGGCCTGGAGTGCGGCACCTTCACCACGCCGCGCGACTGGGACCACCCGGGCCAGGGGCCGGACCTGACCATCGCGGTCAGTCGGCTGGCCGCCACCGCCGGCGCCACGGCGTCCGTGGTCACCAATCCCGGCGGCCCGGGCGGGGCCGGCCAGTTCTTCCCGATCGCCCTGGCCGGTCAGAAGACGCTGCGCCAGCACCAGGACATCATCGGCATGGACGCCCGCGGCACAGGCAAGAGCACCACGGTGGACTGCCACGACAACGTCGCCGGGATACTGCGCCTGGACCCGCAGGACCGCGACCCGCGCAACCTGAACGAGATCATCGACCAGACGCAGGCCTTCGCACGCGCCTGCCAGCAGACCTCCGGCGCGCTGCTGCCGTACATCAACACCTACCAGACCGTCCGCGACATCGACCTGCTGCGGACGCTGCTGGGGCGCCAGCAGATCAACTGGGTCGGCTACTCGGCCGGCACCTGGATGGGCGCGTACTACGCCCAGACGTTCCCGCAGCACACCGGACGTTTCGTGCTCGACTCCAACACCGAGTTCACCGCCACCTGGCAGCAGTCCTTCGGCCTCCAGCCGCTCGGCATCGAACGCCGCTGGCGCGACGACCTCGCGGCGTGGCTGGCCAAGTACGACGCCACCTACCACCTCGGCGGCACCGCCGAGGTCGTCTACAAGGGCGCGCAGACCCTGCGGGCCACGCTCGGCCACAGCCCGCTCGACCTGGGCGGCGGCGTGACGTACGGGCCGAACGACCTGGACTCGTCGATCCTCGAAGCGACCAGCGCGCACCGCACCTGGCCGGAGCTGGGTCAGACTCTGGTGAACGTGAAGACCGCGGCCGACCCCACGGCCGCCGAGCCGGCGAGGGCCGCCGCCCTCGCCGCGATCAAGGCCGGGCTGCCCCCGGTGGACTCGAACTTCGGCCCGCAGGTCGCCACCGAGTTCGCCGTCCGCTGCAACGACACCCGCTTCGTCGGCGCCGACCGAGCGTCGCTGATCCGCCGCTCGCAGGCCTACATCGACGCGGGCCTGCCGTTGTGGGGCGCGAACCAGATCGTGCAGCCCTGCGCGTTCTGGCAGCGGCACCCAGAGCCGAACCCCACGATCAACGGCAAGGGCGTGCCGCCGGTGCTGATGGTGCAGGCCGACCGCGACCCGCTCACGCCGATCGAGGGCGCCCAGCAGGCCCACGCGCGGTTCCAGAACTCGCGGATGATCACGGTCACCAATGAGGGCGACCACGGGCAGTACGCCCTGCAGGGCAACACCGCCCTGGACAATCTCGTGAACAACTACCTGGTCAACGGCGTGCTGCCGGCCGACCAGAGCGTGCCCGGCGGCACCCTGCCCACGCCGTAGGACAACCGCGTGGGGCCCCTCGGCCGAGGGGCCCCACCGCCGTCAGGCGCGGTCCTGGATCAGGCCGATCTCGTTGCCGTCCACGTCCAGCACGCTGGCCACGGTCCGGCCGTTGCCGACCTCCTTGGGCTCCTGCGCGATGCTGGCCCCGGCCTCGACCAGCGCGTCCAGGCCGGCCTTGAGGTCGTCGACGTGCCGGTAGCAGGCCGGGCCGTTGGTGCTGCCGTTGGGCACCAGGCCGATGTGCTGGCCCTCGGTGTCGTAGCCCACGTAGTACGGCGACTCGACGCTGGGAGCCACGCCCAGCAGCGCCGTGTACACCGGCTTGGCCTTCGCCACGTCCTGCACCGGGAACAGGACCGTCTGCAAGATCGCCATGGTTCTCTCTCCTCTGGTCACATCGGGCGCTCGCCGCCCGTCACTGCTATGACGGACCGCGGACGGAGGATGTGACCGTCATGAACTCGTCTCTGAAGGAACGAGCTTGCCAACCGCCGCGAGCGGCGGTTTCCAGGCTTGCTGCTGCCGTCCTAGCTGGCTGCCAGGATGGGCACTGCGTGTGGACGCATGACTTCGCCCCAGCGCCGGACACCGCGTGCCGCGATGTTGAGCGCCGCGTTGTGGTCGGCGTGCCCAACGAGGTCACACCGGCCGCAGTGAAATACCGCCTGACTGCGGCGGTTGCGTTTGTCGACGTGCCCGCAGGCGTGGCAGGTCTGCGAGGTGTAGGCCGGGTCGACCTGCACCATCACCACACCGGCCTGCTGAGCCTTGTAGGTCAGGAACTGACCGAGCTGGGCGAAGGCCCAGGAGTGCAGCGTGGCCCGTTGGGGCTTGCGAAGCCGTACCCGGGCACGGATCCCTGTCAGTTCCTCGACGGCGATCCCGCGTCCGGTGCGTTCAGCCTCGGCCACGATGCTCTTGCTGATCTGATGGTTCACGTCGGCGGCGAACCGAGCCTCCTTGCGGCGGCGTTTCTTGAGCAGCCGCCGGGCGGAGGAGGTCTTCTTGGCCTGCAACCGCTTCCGGATTCGTTGCTGCCGCTTGCGGTAGCGGGTCAGGCGCGACCCGGAAAACCGGTCACCGTCCGAAGTGGTCGCGATGTTGACGATGCCCAAGTCGACGCCGAGGAACCCATTCGCCGGTTCGCGCTGGGGCTTCTCGGGGGTGTCGACGACGGCGTGCAGCAGCCACGCGCCGTCGCGGTGAAGCAAATCGGTTTCCCCGATCGACCTGGAATGCAACAGCGCCAGATGCGCAGGGTTTCCGACGATCCGCACATCTTTGCGTCGGCCGGCGGTGGTCCAGATCGACACCGTGCCCTTACGGCCGGTGCCGCCCAGCTGCCAGGACAGGCACCGGGCGTCAAACGGCTGCCCGGCCTGTGGACGGAACACGATCGGGGTGTCCTCGACCGTGCGACGTCGGTCCGATCCTGGCGGTCCGTAGTTGCCGGCCTTGAGATTGGCTCGCAGCGTTGTATACGCGTCGACGGTCTTGCCGATCACCCGGATCGCGGGCTGGGCAGCGAGCCCGAACCGCTCCCGCAACTGGGCGTAGAACCGCTTCTGCACATTGAACTTCCGCAACACCTGGTCGGCGTGCACCTGCTCAGACAGCCAGGAAGCGGCGGCGTTGCAGGCGTGCAGGGTGGCCAGCAGCGCCGACGCCTGCTCAGGCGTCGGCAGCAACCGCACCTGTACGACCTGCTTCACGGTGATCACCATAGCCTTGGCCCATGGCGCCGTCCCGCCTGGTCAACAGCCTCAATCGACAGCAGAAGCATCCCGACTGGCGGCCCGCTACGAGGGTCGGGCAAGCCGGGATCCGCTCCTGCTGGCCGCGAACGACCAGGCTTTCGATTGGAGTTCAGGTGAACGAAGAATGGCTGGCCGGACAGTTCGAGACGCACCGGGACCACCTGCGCGGGGTGGCCTACCGGATGCTCGGCTCGGCCAACGACGCCGAGGACGCGGTGCAGGAGTCGTGGTTGCGGCTGAGCCGGGCCGACACCAGCGAGGTGGAGAACCTCGGTGGCTGGCTGACCACCGTGACCGCGCGCGTGTGCCTGGACATGCTGCGGTCCCGCAAGTCCCGCCGCGAGGACCCGATGGACGAGGTGCAGGCGCCGGAGGCCACCGTCGCCGGCCCCGAGCAGGAGGCCCTGCTGGCCGACTCGGTCGGGCCGGCGCTGCTGGTGGTGCTGGAGACGCTGGCCCCGGCCGAGCGGCTGGCCTTCGTGCTGCACGACCTGTTCGCCGTGCCGTTCGACGAGATCGCGCCCATCGTCGGCCGCACCCCGGCCGCCACCCGCCAGTTGGCCAGCCGGGCGCGGCGGCGGGTCCAGGGCGCTGACCATCCCGAGTCCGATCTCAACCGGCAGCGCCGGGTCGTCGACGCGTTCCTCGCCGCCTCCCGCGACGGGAACTTCGACGCGCTGCTGGCGCTGCTGGACCCGGAGGTCGAGCTGCGGGCCGACGAAGTCACCGTCGCGGCGTCGATCGCCAACCAGGACAAGGGCGCGCCGCTGCTGTCCGCCCGCATGACCGGGGCCCGCACCGTGGCCACCGCCTTCTCCGGCAAGGCCCGCGGCGCGCTGCCCGCCCTCATCGACGGCAACGTCGGCGCGGTGTGGATGTACCGGGGCGAGGTCATGGGCCTGTTCGTGTTCACCGTCTCCGAGGACCGGGTCGTGGGCCTGGAGCTGGTCAACGACCGGGAGCGGGTCGCTGCCGCGGAGGTCGAGGTGCTGCCTTCGCGCTAGCCCGCCAGGAGTCGAAGGCGGCCATCTCTGGTCCGGTCAGGGGTTCGCCGTGGCCGAAGCCAATGGCGTTGAGGTCGTCGGGGATCCGCGCGACGGCGGCGGCTTGGGCCTCGGGGTCGGCCGCGAACCCGGCCGGGCCGAGGCTGAGCTTGCCGGTGCGGAACACGGCGTCGCCGGCGAGCAGGCAGCGGGTCGGCTCGTGGAGCAGGACGATGTGGCCGGGGGAGTGACCGGGCGTGTGGATCACCCGCAGCCCGCCGACGACATCGCCGTCCTCGACGGTGTCGTCGGCATGGAGCGGTGTCCACTGTCCAGCTGTTGATCCGTCGTACCGGCGGGCCATCGCCCCCGAGCGGCCCTCCACCGGCACCCGCCCCTTGGCGAGCCACCCGGCGTCGGCACTGTGCACGAGCACCTGGGCACCGGTCTTCTCGCGCAGGGCCGGCGCACCCTGCACGTGATCAGGGTGCGCGTGGGTCAGGAGGATGCGGACGATCGGCCGTCCCACGTCGGCGGCGGCCTTCAGCAGCACGTGGACGGCTCCTGCTCGGCCGGCGTCGACGACCGTGAGGCCGTCCTCGCCGTCGACCAGGTAGGAGTTCTCGCTCTTGGACGTGGCGACGCGCGTGATTCCGAGCGCGAGCATGGTTCCCCCCAATTGTTGATGTGAATCGTTCACGATGTGAATCATTCACACGCTAGCATCACTGCTGTGGCGGTGGTCAGGAACGCGGCGTTGACGGAAACGGCGGCCTTCGGGCTGGGCACGGTGGGGACGTTGGTGGCGCAACGCTTCGCCGACCTCATCGCCCCGTTGGACCTCAAGCCCAAGCACGTCGGCCTGCTCACATTGCTCGCATCCGGCGGCGCGACGTCCCAATTGGACCTGGCCCGCGCGCTGGGGGTCGCGCCCAGCCTGGTGGTCCGCCTCGCCGATCACCTGGAGGCGTTGGCCGCGATCGACCGGGTCCGGGATCCTGGGGACCGTCGGCGTCAGACGCTCTCGTTGACCGAGCACGGGCGGCGCCTGCTGGCCACGTGCGCCGAGATCACCGCTGACCTGGAGGCCGACATGCTCGCCGGCATGCCCGCGACCGAACGCAAGGCGCTGCGCGCCGCCCTCAGCCGGGTCGCGGCGAACCTCAGCGGCCGGCCTTCGCGGTGAGGTACTGGCGCTCGGGCAAGCTCAACGTGCGGCGGGCCGCCTGCTCGTAGTGGACGCGGGCGGCCTCGGGGTCGCCGGCCAGGTCGAGCAGGTGGGCCCGCACGGCGTCGACGCGGTAATGACCGCCCAGGGCCGGCTCGGCCTTGTCGAGTTCGGCCAGGGCGGTGGCCGGACCGCGGACCATGGCCACGGCGACGATCCGGTTCAGGGTGACCATCGGCCCGGGCGCGGCCGAGGTGAGCAGTTCGTACAGGCCGAGGATCTGCGTCCAGTCGGTGTCCTCGGGGCCGGTCGCCTCGTCGTGTACGGCGGCGATGGCCGCCTGGAGCTGGTACGGGCCGATGGCGGCGGTGGCCAGGGCGTGGGTGACCAGCTCGGTGCCCTCGGCGATCGCCTTCTGGTCCCAGCGCGTGCGGTCCTGCTCGGCCAGCGGCACCAGCGCGCCGTCGGGCCGAGTGCGGGCCGGGCGGCGGGCGTCGGTGAGCAGCATCAGCGCCAGCAGGCCGGCGACCTCGCCGTCCTCGGGCATCCGCCGGTGCAGCTGCCGGGTCAGCCGGATCGCCTCGGCGGTCAGCTCCACCCGGTTCAGCGCGTCGCCGGAACTGGTCGTGTGCCCCTCGTTGAAGATCAGGTACAGCACGTTGAGCACCGCCGCGACCCGCTCGTCGTGCTCGTCCGCCGGCGGCGGCGCGAACCTCGCCCCGGCGGCCTTGATGGTCGCCTTGGCCCGGCTGATCCGGCGTCCCACGGTCGATTCCGGCACCAGCAGCGCCCGGGCGATCTCGGGCGTGGTCAGGCCGCCGACCGCGCGCAGCGTCAGCGCCACCTGCGACATCCGGGTCAGCGACGGGTGGCAGCACATGGTCAGCAGCGTCAGCGTGTCGTCCTCAGTGGACACTTCGGCGTCGTCCACCTCGGCCGCGAACACCGTCACCTCACGCCGCCGCCGGGCCGCCTCACTGCGCCACACCTCGGTCAGCCGGCGCTGCGCCACCGTGATCAGCCAGCCCGTCGGATTGGCCGGCACGCCTTCGGCCGGCCACTGCCGCGCCGCCGCCAGCAGCGCCTCCTGCACCGCGTCCTCGCACGTGTCGAAGCCGCCGTTGCGGCGCACGAGGACGCCGAGGACCTGCGGCGCCAGCGTGCGCAGCAGGTCCTCGACCTCCGTCGTGACGTTCACAGGTCCAGGGTGCTCATGTCGAGGATCGGCCGGACCTCCACCGGCCCGCCCAGCTGGGCGTCCGGCGTCTTCGCCGCCCACGCCAGCGCCTGCTCCTCGGTCTCGCAGTCGACCAGGTAGAAGCCGGCCAGGTACTCCTTCACCTCGGCGAACGGCCCGTCGCTGGTCACCGTCGCGCCGTCGCGCACCCACACCCGCTTGGCCAGCTCCGGGTCGGTCAGGCCGTTGGACACCACCAGCTCGCCCGAGGCCGCCAGCTCCTCGGTCAGCGCCATGTGCCCGCGCCCGAACTCCATCCGCTGCTCATCGGTCAACGTCTCCCACAACGCCCGGGACCGCGGGTTGCTGTGGATGAGAATCAGGTACCTCACGTGTGCCTCCTCGCCGGAAATCCTCTCACCGACGCACTGTCGAAGCCGGGCTCACGAGTGCGACATCCGCTTGGCCCGGTCGCTCATCTCGGTGTTCTGGAACGCGGCGCACCGCCAGCGGCCGTCCCGGCGGACCAGGGTGAAGGTCTGGAACTTGTCGTGCTCGATCGGCTCGTCCGCGCCGATGCCGCCGACCGTGAGCACCGTGGCCACATCCCGGTCCAGCTCGGTCACGGCGACCGGCTCGACCACCAACTTCGTGCCGCGCTGCCACTTGGTCAGCACGTCGTGGTGGGTGCGCTCGATCTCTTCCCGGCCGCGCAGCGCGTCGCCCAGGAAGATCACGTAGGTGGCGTCTTCGGTGAACTCGCGGGCGTAGGCCGCCGCGTCGGCGTTGTTCCAGGCCTGGGTGATGCGGGCCAGGAAGTTCTCGACAGTGTCGTTCATCGGTCATTCCTCGTCGGCGTAATAGGTGTCGTGGTTATAGGTGTTACGCCACCACTGGAGGCCCTCCAGTGCGCCGGACTCGATGTCCCCGGCCAGCCGGCGCACGTAGGACAGCTCCGCGTCGAGCAGCGTCGTGTGGAACTCGTGCTCGACCCAGAACAGCCGGGGCACCTGCTGCTTCTGCAGCACCTCACGGGCGGCGTGCGCCTGGGCGATGCGGACTTCGAGGCGGCCGATTCGTTCCCGCAGCAGGTCCAGCGCCGTGTCCGGCGGCAGCCCGGCCAGCAGGGCCAGCGCCGCCTCGAAGTCCGGGTACTCCTTGACCGGGGTGCCGACCAGTTCGGCCAGCCACTCGTGGATCTCCACCCGACCGGCCTCGGTCAGCTCGTAGCTGGTCCGCTCGGGCAGCCGCCCCTCCCGGCTCACCCCCGCCGCGGCGATCAGGCCCCGCCGCTCCAGCGAGGTGAACACCGCGTAGAGCGAGCCGTAGTTGAGCCGGACGCTCTCGTGCTTGTTCCGCTGCCGCAGCGTCGTGGCCACTTCGTACGGGTGCATGGGCCGCTCGGCCAGGCAGGTCAGGGCGGCCAGGGCCAGGGGATTGCTGCGCTGTCGGCTCGGCATCGTCGGTCCTCCGAATCAAGTACTCGACTTAGAGTAGATGTCTTGACGGCCGCGCGGTAGCAACCCCTGTCTTGTGCAATAACTTTAACGTCACTAATGTACTTGCCATAGGTTGTTGTACTTGAGGAGGGCGCGTGATCGCGATCGAGGTGCGGGGGCTGCACAAGCGGTTCGGGGAGGTGACGGCGGTGGCCGGCATCGACCTGACGGTGGCCGCGGGGGAGGTGGTGGCGTTCCTGGGGCCCAACGGGGCCGGCAAGACGTCGACGATCGACACGATCCTGGGTCTGTCCACGCCGACGTCGGGATCCGTTCGGGTGCACGGGATGGAGCCGCGGGAGGCGGTGCGGCGGGGGCTGGTGGCGGCGGTGATGCAGACAGGCGGCCTGCTCAAGGACTTCACGGTGCGCGAGACGGTCGCGTACACGGCGGCGCTGTTCGCCGAACACCGGCCGGTGGACGAGGTGCTGGCGCGGGCGGGGATCACGGAGATCGCCAACCGGCGGGTGGGCAAGTGCTCGGGCGGAGAGCAGCAGCGGCTGCGGTTCGCGATGGCGCTGCTGCCCGACCCGGCGCTGCTCATCCTCGACGAGCCGACCCAGGGCATGGACGTGGCGGCCCGACGGCAGTTCTGGGCCCAGGTACGGGCCGACGCCCAGGCCGGTCGGACGATCCTGTTCGCCACGCACTACCTGGAGGAGGCCGACGCCTACGCCGACCGGATCGTGCTGGTCCGGCACGGGCGGGTGGTCGCCGACGGCACAGCCGCCGAGGTCAAGGCTCAGGCCGCCGGCCGGACCGTGCGCGCCACCTGGCCCGACGCCGACGTGTCGTACCTGCGGACGCTGCCCGGCGTGAACTCGGTGGAGGTCCGCGGCGACAGCGTGCTGATCCACGCCGCCGACAGCGACACCGTCGCCCGCTACCTGCTCACCGCTACCCCGGCCCGCGACCTGGAGCTCGCCTCCGCCGGGCTCGAAGCCGCCTTCATGGCCCTGACCAGCGACAACGAGACCGTGGGAGCGACCCGATGAGCACGACCCTCGACCGGCGCGTCCCGCCGCTGGGCGGCTTCAACGCCACGGTCATCAGCCTGGAGATCCGCCGGATGCTGCGTAACCGGCGCACCCTGATGCTCAGCATGGTCATCCCGACCGTGTTCTTCCTGGCGTTCGGCTCCATCACCGGGGACGGCGCGTCCACCTTGGTGTCGATGGCCGTCTACGGTGCCGTGCTGGCCACCACCAGCGGCGGGGCCACGGTCTCCATCGAACGGGCCGCCGGCTGGAGCCGCCAGCTCCGCACCACGCCGCTGGCCCCGCCGGCCTACATCGCCGTCAAGATGGCCACCTCCCTGGTGCTGTCGGCCGCGGCCGTCGGCGTCGTCTACCTGGTCGCCGCCGCCACCGGCAAAGCCACCATGCCGGTCTGGACGTGGATCGTCACCGGTGTCGCCGCCTGGCTCGGCTCGCTGTTGTTCACCGCCTTCGGCCTGTTCGTCGGCTACCTCATGCCGTCGGAGAACGTCATGCAGGTCATCGGCTTCGTGCTGATGCTGTTCTCCTTCGCCGGCGGCCTCTTCCTGCCGCTGACCTTGTTCTCTCCAGCCCTGCGGACCGCCGCTGCCTTCACCCCGATGTGGGGCCTCAACGGCCTGGTGCACTACCCGCTGACTGGCGGCTCCTTCGACTGGTTCTGGGTGCTCAACCTGGCGGCCTGGCTCGTCGTCTTCACCGCCGGTGCGGCGTGGCGATTCAGCAGGGACACTGCCCGCGTGTGACGTGTCCGCCTGCGGCATGTCCGCTGCGGCATGTCCGCTGTGACATGTCCGAAGGGGGCAGGCGGCTTCGACACCGGGGCGACCGAGCAGAAGGAGCAGTCATGAGCGACATCGACGAGATCCGTGACGTCATCACCGCGGCCGAGACGGCCTTGAAGAACAAGGACGCGCATGGGGTGCTCGACCGGTACACGACGGACGTGGCGAAGTTCGATCTGGCGCCGCCGCTGGGCCGCAGCGGCGACGACGCCCGCGACCTTGCCCGCCAGCAGGCGTGGTTCGAGACGTTCGACGGCCCGGTGGACCTGCAGGTGACGGAGCTGGAGATCGAGGTCGGCGGGGGCCTGGCCTGGGCGCACTCGCTGAACCGGCTGTCGGCGACGCCGAAGGGCACGGACTTCGCCTTCGAGCTCTGGTACCGCGCGTCCTATGGCCTGCGCCGCACCGAGCAGGGCTGGCGGATCGCCCACGAGCACAGCTCGACGCCGTTCCACATGGACGGCAAGGACGGCTCGTTCCGGGCGGCGACGGATCTCAAGCCGTAGCGGAGCCGAACCAGCGCTCCAGGGCTTCGACCAGGCCGTCGGCGGAGGACCCGGCCCAGGCGACGAAGCCGTCGGGGCGGATGAGCAGTGCAGGATGACCAGACTGGGCCGGGTGGTCGGCCGAGGTCCCGGACACCACGTCGACCCGG
Source organism: Kutzneria sp. CA-103260 (assembly GCF_018263855.1). GTDB lineage: Bacteria > Actinomycetota > Actinomycetes > Mycobacteriales > Pseudonocardiaceae > Kutzneria. The sequence continues at coordinate 2,958,171 of NZ_CP073318.1, forward strand.
TCCCGCCAGCCATCGGCGACGGAGCCGACGCCGGCGAGGTCCAGCAGCAGCGGACGCCCGGTGCGCCGGAGCTCGGCCAGTCTCACCACCCCAGCCGTGGTGGTCACGGCCAGCTCCGGCACCAGGGCCCCGACCAGCGGATGATCACCGGTGAAGTACCGGATGTCGTTGCCGGACATGGTGTCCACGATGTGCTGTCGGGCGGCGGCCGGGGCCAGCAGCTCGTCGAACAGGGTGCGCAGGGCGGTGATCTTGGACCCGGGCGAGAGCAGGGCGGACTGGGCCTGGGTCTGCATGGCGACCCGCTCGGCCACGGGATAGCGCTCGGAGTGGTACGTGTCGAGCAGCCCGGCGGGCGCCCAGCCCTGGATGGTGGCGCCGAGCTTCCAGGCCAGGTTGGCGACGTCCTGCAGGCCGGCGTTCAGTCCGGGCCCGCCGATGCCGGAGTGGATGTGGGCGGCGTCGCCGGCCAGCAGCACCCGGCCGAGACGGAACCGCGAGGTGATGCGGGTGTTCCGGCCGCGGTTACGCCGCATGAGCAGCGGCCGGTCCAGCACCGGCAGCTCCATCTGCACGTCCGTGCCGAGCACCCGCCGCACGCTGGCGGCGAGCTCGTCCAGTGTCATCGGCACGTCGTCGTCGGGCGCGTCGCCCCACTCCATGGTCGTGACCGACTGGACGTCGTCGAACCGGGCCCAGATGAACACCCCAGTTGTGGTGCGGTGGAAGAAGAACGGCGGGATGTCGCCGTGACCGGCCACCGGCAGACCGGTTGAGCCGGCCGTGGGCAGGACGACGTTGACCGAGCGGCTGACCACTTCGTCGTCGGTGACGCCGGGGAAGTCGATGCCGGCCAGCTTGCGGACGGTGCTGCGGCCGCCGTCGCAGCCGACCAGGAAGTGCGCCGTGAACTCGGCGGCACCGGTCTGCACGGTCACGTGGTCGACGTGGTCGACGAAGCCGGTGACCTCGACACCGCGGCGGATCTCCGCCCCGAGCCCGACGGCGTGCTCCTCGAGGATCGCCTCCAGCCGGGTCTGCGGGCACAGGACCGTGTGCATCGGGTTGTCGGACAAGTCCCGCAGGTCCAGCCGCATGCCGCCGAACATGTAGAACGGCGCCGTCGCCGGCGGCGCGGGCCAGCCGCTGACCTTCTCGTACAGGCCGCGGGCGTCCATCAGCCGGGCCACCACCCCGGCCAGGCCGTTGGCCTTGGGCGCCGTCGCCCGTTCGGGGAGCCGTTCCAGCACCAGCGGCCGCACCCCAGCCAGTCTCAGCTCGGCGGCCAGCATCAGCCCGTTCGGCCCGGCCCCGGCGATCACCACGTCGTAGTCCATGGCGACCACCGTACAGAAACGTGCGCGCCACGCAAAGATGCGGGGCACGCAAATTGGTGCGGGTGGAAACCTGTGCCAGGGTTGCCGGCGTGAGTGAGCTACGGGTGACGACCCGCAACGCCCGGTTCCAGCAGTGGGAGTCGTTGCTCGGCAACCGGACCAAGCGGCAGCGCAGTAGCGAGTTCCTGGTGCACGGCGTCCGCCCCATCACGCTGGCCGTCGAGCACGGCTGGCCGCTGACCGCGCTGCTCTACCCGGCCGGCCGACGGCTGTCCAAATGGGCCACCGAGCTCCTGGGCACGGTGCCCACGACCCGGGTCGCGATGGCCCCGGACCTGCTGGCCGAGCTGGGGGAGAAGGACGACGACAGCGCGCCGGAGCTGATCGCCGTGGCCGCCATGCCCGCCGACGACCTGGACCGGATCCCGGTGCCCGAGAACTTCCTGGGCGTGGTCTTCGACCGGCCGACCAGCCCCGGCAACATCGGCACGGTGATCCGCTCGGCCGACGCCTTCGGCGCGCACGGCGTGATCGTCGCTGGGCACGCCGCCGACGTCTACGACCCGCGGGCGGTGCGGGCTAGCACCGGCTCGCTGTTCGCACTGCCGGTGGTCCGGGCCGACTCGGCGGCAAGTGCACTCGAATGGATTCGCGCCCAACCCGTAACGACGCAGGTGATAGGCACCGATGAGAACGGCACAGCAGTGGTGGACCGACACGACCTGACCGGCCCGACCCTGCTGGTGGTCGGCAACGAGACCACGGGCATGAGCAACGCCTGGCGCGCGGCCTGCGACGACGTGCTGAGCATCCCCATCGGCGGGGCGGCCAGCTCGCTCAACGCGGCCAACGCGGCGTCCATTGTGCTCTATGAGGTAGCACGTCAGCGCAGACTGTGATGTATCTGAGGCACCTCTCCATTCATCTTGGTTTACATTGGGTGTTCACCATGGGGAGGTCGAGAAGGTGGACGACGAGACGAGGCCGGCCGAACGCAGCACGGGGGCTGCTCGGAACCAGGTGCTCCGGGGCCGGCTCAGCCGGGCCACGGAACTAGCGGCGCGCGCGGTGGCGACCGCCGCTCAATCCGTTTCGCAGGGACATTCGCAGGGACAGGGGGAAGACCTGCCGGCCGCGCTCGCGGTGCAGGCCTGGGCGGCCGCCTGGCGCGGCGACTCGCAGCTGGCCGACCAGGCGTCGGCCCGCGCGATGCACCAGCTGGACGCCGGCTGGACCCGTCGACTGCTGGTGGAGCTGCTGGGGGCGCGGCTGCACCTGGGCGACGTGGACGGCTGCCAGCGGCTGGCCACCGTGGCCGGCGTGGAGACCGACCCGGTCAGGGTGGCGCCGGTGCTGCGGCCGTGGGTCTGCGAGTCGATGGTCAACGTGGAGCTGACCCGCAGCCGGCCGGCCCGCGCCGCGCTGTGGGCGGAGCACGCGGCCGAGACCTCGCAGCCGGCGATGTGGGGCCACACCGGGCTCATGCACCTGGCCAACGGCCAGGTCGCGCTGGCCCGAAACGACCTCCAGGTCGCGCAGTTGCGCGCCGGCCGGGCCGCTGAGGCCTTCACCGACGCCGGCATGCCCGGCTACGCCGCCCGATCGCACGCCGTGGTGGGAGCGGCGCTGATCGGCATGGGGGAGCGGGACGCGGCGCTGCGGGAGCTGAGCGCGGCCCGCCGACTGGCCGAGAGCTGCGGGGCCCGCGCCCTGGCCGCCGAGCTGGTCGACGCCCAGCTGGGCCTGTCGGTGCGCCGCGCGCCGCAGGTGCGCAGCATGGACACCCTGACCGTGCGCGAGCACGAGGTCGCCGAGCTGGCCGTGCGCGGCCTGACCAACCGGCAGATCGCCGAGAAGCTCGTGGTCAGCGTGAAAACGGTGGAGGGGCACCTGTCCCGCGTGTTCACCAAGCTGGGGGTGCCCTGCCGGACGGCGCTGGCCGCGCCGCTGCGCAAGATCGACGCCGAACTGGTCCACTGAGACCGCGGGTCGGGGTGGTGGGGGGTGTCCCTATGTCGTTGTCAAGCCGCGGCTGCGGCGGGGACGGGTTCGGGATTCCGGTAGTAGGAGCGGTTGCGCAGCATCGCGTAGACCACGTCGCAACGGCGCCGGGCCAGGCAGATCAGGGCGGCGTTATGTTTCTTGCCCTCAGCCCGTTTCCGGTCGTAGTAGGCCCTGCTGGTGGGGTCGGACAGCGCGGCGAACGCAGCCAGGAAGAACGCGCGTTTGAGTTTGCGGTTGCCGGTCCGGGCGGGGTGCTCGCCCTTGATCGAGGAGCCGGAGCTGCGAGTGACCGGTGCGATGCCGGCGTAGGCGGCCAGGTGGCCGGAGGACTTGAACGCCGAGGCGTCGCCGATCTCCAGCAGGATCCGGGCGGCGGTCCTGACCCCGATGCCGGGCATCGAGATCAGGACCCCGGCAAGAGGGTGCGTGTCGAGTATCTCCTCGACTTCGGCAGCGACCTGTTTGCGTTGCTGGAGAATGGTTTTCAGGCTGTCAGCCAAGCGGGGCAGCACGGTGTCGGCTGCGGCGGTGCCCGGGACGGTGACCGTCTGCTCGTCCAGCGCGGTCAGGATCGCGGTGACCAGTTTGTCGCCCATGCGGGGTGCGTGCGCGGTGGCGATAGCGGTGATTTTGCGTCGTCCGGCGGCGCGGATTCCGGTGGGGCCGCCGCAGCGGGACAGGATCTCCAGCACGGCCGGGTGGCTGATCCTGGGGCCGATTGCGCGTTCGAGTGCGGGGTGGATGCCGGTGAGCAGGCCGCGGATGCGGTTGCCGATGCGGGTGGCTTCGCCGGCCAGGTCGTCGTCGAAGCCGACCAGCACCTCCAGTTCGGCCAGGGCGTCGTCGCCGACGTCGACTGGGCGCAGGGTGTGCGGCAGCGAGCGGGCGGCGTCGGCGATGATGAACGCATCTCGGGCGTCGGTCTTGGCCTTGCCGGGGTAGAGGTCGGCGATGCGGCGCATGGCCAGGCCGGGCAGGTAGGCGACCTGGTGGCCGGCGGCGCGGGCGACCGCGACCGGCAGCGCGCCGATCGTGGCTGGTTGGTCGACCACGACCAGCAGCGGGCCGTGGGTGGCGAGTTTGTCGAACAGCGCCCGGAGTTTGGGTTCGCTGTTGGGCAGGGGGGCGTCGTGCAGCCGCTTGCCGGCAGGGTCCAGGCCGACGGCGTGGTGGGCGTCCTTGCCGACGTCCAGGCCGAGGAACACCCCGAAATCGCTGGTCATCCGTCATGCCGTCCGTTCGTTGTGTGTGGTCGCCGGTCGAGCATCGATGGCCGGCACCCACGTTACGACGAGACCTGCCCGGTGGGCGGCCGTGTCCCTATCAGCGGTCCTTCGATGCCACCAGGTCCGGTGACACCACCCCCCGGATCATGGGTTCGACTGGGGGCGTTAGTCATGCCGGGCCTGGCGACCACGACTCCTTGATCAGGAGCTACGAAAAAGGTAACGGGGACCACCCGGCCCGGCCGGCCGCCCGGCACCGGTTGGTGCGGAAATAACGTGATCGCACGGCAAACGGGTTGATCTTCCCCTACTATTCGCGCGACCCGCCGTTTCACGATCCTGGAGTTCCCGCGATGCCCCACCGCGTCGTTCTGGCGACAGCGGCCACCGCCATGGCGCTGACCGCCACCGCCACCCCTGCGGACGCCACGCCGCTGCCCGTGCCCTACCACGGCAACGCCAACCAGGTGATCACCGTCGTGGCCGACAGCCCGACCGCGACCACCGCGACGTTCACCGCGTGGCAGCGCACCGGGCTGCTGTGGGACCAGTGGACGGCGGTGCGCGGCCCGATCACCGCCAACGTCGGCTCGGACGGCATCGGACAGGCCAGCGAGACCACGTCCAAGACCCCGGCCGGCGTGTGGACGCTGACCGAGGCGTTCGGCCGGCAGGCCAACGACGGCACCCGGCTGCCCTACCGCCAGGTCGGCAACAGCGACTGGTGGGTCTCCGACGTGCACTCCCCGCTCTACAACACCTACTACCACTGCGACGCCGGCACCTGCCCGTTCAACGAGGCCGCCGGCGAGGACCTGGGCAAGGCCGGCGCGGTCTACGACCACGCGGTGGTCATCGACTACAACCGCGCGCCGGTGGTGCCCGGCGCCGGCTCCGCGTTCTTCCTGCACATCTCGGCCGGCAAGCCGACCGCGGGCTGCGTGTCCATCCCGGCCGACGACCTCAAGGCCGTGATGGCCTGGCTCGACCCGGCCCAGGGCCCGGTCATCGACATCGCTGTCAACTGATTCCGGGCGTGTCAACTGGTCAGCAGGTCGAGAGGAACCGGTCGAGCACCTTCGCCCCGAAGCGCAGGCCCTCGACCGGGACCCGCTCGTTGACACCGTGCGCCATCGCGCGGTAGTCGAAGCCCTCGGGAATCCAGAGGGGGGAGAAGCCATAGCCGGGGATGCCCAGCCGGGCGAAGGCCTTGGCGTCCGTGCCGCCGCCCAGGCAGTACGGCACCACCACGGCCGCTGGGTCGGCCCAGCGCAGCGCGTCGGCCATCGCGTCGAACCACGGCGAGTCCACCGGCGCCTGCACCCCCGGCTGCGGGTTGATCAGCTCCCTGGTCACGTGCGGCCCGATCAGCTCGTCCACTCCTGCCAGCAGTTCGGCCTCGCCGCCCGGCAGCACGCGGGTGTCGATCAGCGCCTCGGCGGTGCTCGGGATGACGTTGACCTTGTAGCCGGCGGTCAGCGCGGTCGGTGTGGTGCTGTTGCGGATGGTCGACTCCACCAGCGAGGCCGCGCCGCCCAGCCGCCGCACCGTCGCGTCCACATCGGACAGATCGACCTCGACGCCGAGCGCCGCGCCCACCTGCTCGATGTAGGCCCGCACCGACGGGATGAGCCGGATCGGCCACTGGTGCTCGGCCAGCCGCTGCACGGCGGCGACCAGTCGGGTCACAGCGTTCTCGTCGTTGCGCCGCGAGCCGTGACCGGCTCGACCGCGGGCGGTCAGCCGCAAATGCGACGAGCCACGCTCGGCCGTGCCGACCGGGTAGAAGTGGATGCCGTTCACCCGGTGGGTGTGCCCGCCGGACTCGCCGATCGCCGCCGCGCAGTCCCGGAACAGGTCGGGATGCTCGGCCACCAGCCAGTGTGCCCCGTAGTCGCCGGCGTCCTCCTCGTCGGCGACGAAGGCCAGCACCACGTCACGGCGCGGCCGACGGCCCTCGGCGTGCCAGCCGGCCACCGTGGTCAACACGCCGGCGACCATGTCCTTCATGTCCACGGCGCCGCGACCCCACAGGTAGCCGTCGCGGAGCTCGCCGGAGAACGGGTGCACGTCCCAGTCCGCCGCCTGCGCCGGCACCACGTCCAGGTGGGCCTGCACCAGCACCGGCGGCAGCGACGAATCGCCGCCCGCCACTCGGGCGATCACGTTGGTGCGTCTCGGCTTGCGCTCCAGCAGGGTCGGCTCCACGCCGGCCGCCGACAGCTCGGCGGCGACGAACTCGGCCGCCTCGCGCTCACCCTCGCTGTCGCCGCCACCCCGGTTGGTGGTGTCGAACCTGATCAGCCGCGCGCACCGCTCGACGACGTCCATGCACCCTCACCCGTACAGCTTTTCCACCGCGCCGCTGGCGATGTTGGTCACGATCTTGAACGCCTTCATGGCCTCGGTCATCGTCGGGGCGTCGTAGCCGACCCGCAACAGCGAGACCCGTTCCACGGTCGGGATGACCGCGGCCGCCGCGGCCAGGTGCGCGGCGTCGAAGGCGACCTCCATGTGGTGGCCGGACACCACCGGCTCGACCCGGCCGGCCCGGGCCATGGACAGCTGCGCCGCCTCCTCGATCAGCCGGCCGCTGCGGGCCGGCGGCAGGCAGATCGCCGCGTACCGGCTGACGCACTCCTTGACCGCCGCCTTGTGCGCCTCGGGCACGTACTCGTCGGCGTCGGCGCAGGTCTTGTCGTCGCCGGTGACCAGCAGGACCGGCACACCGTGCTCGGCGGCGACGGCCGCGTTGAGCCGGCCCTCGCTGGCCCGCACGCCGTCCAGCCACACCCCGGTCACGGAATTGCCCAGGTAGGTGTGCGAGAGCACGCCCTCGGCGCCGGCCCCGGTGTGGTAGCCGAGGAACACCACCCCGTCCACCCCGGACTCGATGCCCTGCATCATCGACAGCGGCTTGTGCTTGCCGGTCAGCATCCGGGCCCGCTCGTCGAGCTCCTCCAGCAGCAGGTTGCGCTGGGAGTCGTGGGCCTCGTTGACCAGCACGTCCTCGGCGCCGCCGTCGACCAGGCCGCGCACGCAGGCGTTGACGTCGCCGTTGAACATCCGGCGGAACCGCTGCCACTGCTCGGTGCCGGGCTCGACGTCGGCCGGCCACGTGACTCCGGTCGCGCCTTCCATGTCGGCGGAGATGAGGATTCGCACGATCGGTACGTTACGGGTTGGCGGCCATTGTCGACAATTGTTGACATATTGCCTTACCGGGTGGTTACTTCTTGCCAAACATGGGGAAGGGGAGGTGCGCGTGATGCGCATCAGACGGATCGGCATCGGGCTGATCGCCGCTGGACTGGCGGTCCTGAGCGCGCCGGTGGTGGCGCAGGCCCAGGACGCGCAACAGCCTAAGGTGCTGCGGGTCGCGGTCACCGGCACGATCGCGACAATGAATCCGTTCACGGCCTACCACCTCGGGGACACCGAGATCGGCCGGGTCATGTACGCGTTCCTCACCTCCTACTCGCGGCAGGACTTCAGCCCCCAGCCGGGCCTGGCCGACAAGTGGTCGACCTCCCCGGACAAGCTGACCTGGACCTTCCACATCCGGTCGGGCATGAAGTGGTCGGACGGTCAGCCGATCACCGCCAAGGACGTCGCCTGGACGTTCAACAAGATCATGACGGACAAGGCGGCGGCCACGGCCAACGGCAGCTTCGTGACCAACTTCGACACCGTCACCGCCCCCGACGACAGCGACGTCGTGATCAAGACCAAGCTGCCGCTGGCCACCATGCTGGCGCTGGACGTGCCGATCGTGCCCGAGCACGTCTGGGCCGGCGTCACCGACATCGCCAAATACGACAACCTGCAGTACCCGGTGGTCGGCAGCGGTCCGTTCACGCTGACCAACTTCACCCAGGGCCAGTCCATCACGCTCAAGGCCAACCCCGACTACTACGGCGACACGCCGGCCTACGACCAGTTGGAGTTCCGGCACTACGACAACGAGGACGCCGCCGTCCAGGGCCTCAAGAACGGCGACGTGGACGTGGTCAGCGGCCTGACCCCGGCCCAGTACACCGCGCTGCAGAGCACGCCGAACGTCACCGTGGTCAAGTCCCGCCAGGGCCGAGACCACGACCTGATCATCAACTACCAGGCGCAGACCAACACCCGCCAGCCGGTCGGCGACGGCAACCCGGTGCTCAAGGACCCCAAGGTCCGGCAGGCCATCGCCCAGTCGGTGGACGTCAAGACCCTGGTGGACAAGGCCTACGGCGGCCTGGCCGAGCCGGGCAGCGGCTACATTCCCGCGGTGTTCGGCGAGTTCCACTGGAGCCCGGACGCCAGCCAGGAGCAGAAGTTCGACCTGGCCGCCGCGGGCAAGCTGCTCGACGAGGCCGGCTACCCCAAGGGCGCGGACGGCGTGCGCGTCGGCAAGGACGGCAAGCCGATCAACCTCCGGCTGCTCGTCGACAACAGCATCCCGCAGCAGGTGTCGGCCGCGCAGTTCATCCAGGGCTGGCTCAAGCAGGACGGCCTGGGCGTGACCGTCCAGGCGGTCAGCTCCGACGCGGTCACCGACGCCGGCAGCGCCGGCAAGTACGACCTGCAGATCAACGCCTGGACCGGCAACCCTGACCCGGACGCCATGCTGGCCCCGCAGACCTGCGCCAACCTGCCCGACGCCGACGGCAATGGCGTCACCGAGAACTTCATGTGCGACGGCCAGATCGACAGCCTGTACAAGGCGCAGCAGTCCGAGCTGGACCCGGCCAAGCGAGTGCAGGACGTCAAGGACCTGCAGGCGCGGCTGTACTCGCTGGACAGCTCCATCGTGTTCGCCTACCCGAACGCGCTGGAGGCCTACCGCTCCGACCGCTGGGCCAGCTTCGGCCTGCAGCCGGCGCAGGACGGCTCGATCACCCACCAGAACGGCTACTACGGCTACCTGCTGGCCAAGCCGGTCGCCGCGGGGTCCAGTGGCGGCGGCGCCAACACCGGTCTGATCATCGGCATCGTGGTGGTGGTCGTCGTGGTGCTGGGCGGCGGCGCGTTCCTGCTGTCCCGCCGGCGCCGGGCCGGCGCCGACGAGCGGGAGTAGCCCGTGACCTCGCCGGCGGCGGCGCCGGCCCTGGCCGAGCCGAGCCCGTCCGCGCGCACCGGCGGCGCGCGGTACGTGCTCGGCAAGGTCGGCGGCGCGGTGGTCAGCCTGTGCGTGATCGTGGTGCTCAGCTTCTTCCTGATCCGGGTGCTGCCCGGCGACCCGATCCGACTGCTGACCCGCAACACCTCGCTCGGCGCGGCCCAGGTCGCCCAGCTGCGCCACACGTTCGGGCTCGACAAGCCGCTGCCGGCGCAGTTCCTGGACTACATGGTCGGCCTGCTACACGGGGACCTCGGCGTCTCGCTGCGGTTCGGGCAGCCGGTGTCGGACCTGATCCTGCGGGCGCTGTGGCCGACGGTGCTGTTGGTCGGCGTCGCCTCGGTGATCGCCATCCTGCTCGGGCTGTGGCAGGGCACCCGGGCCGGCTGGCGGCGCGGCAGCGGTTTCGACCGCTTCTCCACCGGCTTCGCCTTGACGCTGTGGTCCGCGCCGACGTTCTGGCTGGGCATGATCCTGCTGGCGCTGGCCGGATCCTGGTTCCCCACCCAGGGCATCGTCGACCCGGACACGCCGCCACAGTTCCTGCCGCAGGCCTTCGACGTGCTGCACCACCTGGTGCTGCCGTGCCTGACCCTGGTCGCCGTGCTCTACGCCCAGTACCTGCTGGTGATGCGCTCGTCGCTGCTGGAGGAGATGAACGCCGACTACCTCACGACCGCCCGGGCCAAGGGCCTGCGGGACGACCTGGTGCGGGGCCGGCACGCGGTGCCCAACGCGCTGCTGCCGACCGTGACCCTGATCTTCATCCAGCTCGGGTTCGTGGTCGGCGGCGCGGTCACCGTGGAGACGGTGTACTCGTGGCCGGGTCTGGGCCTGCTGCTGTACCGGGCGCTGACCGACCACGACGGACCGCTGTTGCAGGGGCTGCTGCTGGTGCTGGCCGGCGCGGTGCTGGTCATGAACCTGATCGGCGACCTGCTGTTGCGCGTGATCGACCCGAGGGTGCGTGCCGCATGACCGCTTCCATCGCTTGGCGGCGCCGCCGCGCCGCCGCCGGGCGGGTGTGGACCCAGTTCCGCGCCGACCGCGGCGGGCTGGTCGGCCTGATCGTGCTGGGCCTGATCGTGCTGCTGGCCCTGCTGGCCCCGCTGATCAGCGACCGGTCCGGGCTGGACGTCACCCACGCCACCGGCGGCATTCTGCAGCCGCCCGGCAACGGCTTCCTGCTCGGCACCGACGAGAGCGGCCGGTCGGTGCTGCTGTTGCTGCTGTGGGGTTCCCGCATCTCGCTGCTGGTCGGTCTGGCCGCCACGCTGCTGTCGGTCGGTGTCGGGACCGTCGTGGGCGTGCTGATGGCCCACTTCGGCGGCTGGGTGCAGGCCGTGCTGATGCGGGTGACCGACTTCTTCCTGGTGCTGCCGTCGCTGGTGCTGGCGGCCGTGCTGTCCGCGGTGCTGACGCCGGGCATCGGGTCGATCATCGTCGCCATCGGCGCGACCGCGTGGCCGACGACCGCCCGGCTGGTGCGGTCGCAGACCCTGGCCGTGGAGTCGCGGCCGTACATCGAGCGCTCGTGGGCGCTGGGGGCCGGGCACTGGCACGTGATCGGCAAGCACGTGCTGCCGGCGGTGGCGCCGCTGGTGTTCGCCAACACGACCCTGAACGTGGCCAACTCGATCATCACCGAGTCCACGCTGTCGTTCCTGGGCCTGGGCGACCCGAACTCGCCGTCGTGGGGCTCGATGCTGCACAACGCCCTGCAGACCGGCGGGGTCACCGCGCGGGCGTGGTGGTACCTGCTGCCGCCGGGTGTGGCGATCGGTGTGGTGGTGCTGGCGTTCATGATGTGTGGCCGGGCGTTGGAGGCCGTGCTCAACCCGCGGCTGAGGGAGCGGTGATGGGCGAGCCGTTGCTGGAACTGCGGTCCGCGACCGTCGACTACCGGACGGCCAACGGCCTGGTGCCGGCGGTCCGGGGCGTGGACCTGCGTATCGACGCCGGCCAGACCGTTGGCCTGGCCGGGGAATCGGGCTGCGGCAAGTCCACAGTGGCCATGGCGGTGCTGCGGCTGCTGCCCCGCACCGCGGCCATCGGCGGCGAGATATTGCTCGGTGGCGAGAACGTCACCGAGATGAGCTGGGGCCGGCTGCGGGCCGTGCGGTGGGCCGAGGCGTCGGTGGTGTTCCAGGGCGCGATGCACGCCCTGAACCCGGTGCAGCGGGTCGGTGACCAGATCGCCGAGCCGATTCGCTTGCACAGCAAGGGATCCACGCAGCGGGTCGAGCACCGCGTCGGCGAGCTGCTGGAGCAGGTCGGCCTGCCGGCGCGGCGGGCCCGGGCCTATCCGCACGAGCTGTCCGGTGGGCAGCGGCAGCGGGTGATGATCGCGATGGCGCTGGCCTGCTCGCCGGGGCTGATCATCGCCGACGAGCCGACCACCGCGCTGGACGTGATGGTGCAGGCCCAGGTGCTGACCCTGCTGTCGAAGCTGGTCGACGAGTTGGACATCGGGCTGCTGATGATCAGCCACGACCTGTCCGTGCTGGCCTCCACCTGCCAGCGGCTGGCCGTCATGTACGCCGGTCGGATCGTGGAGCAGGGCAAGGCAGTGGACGTGCTGCGGGAGCCGCGGCATCCGTACACCAAGGCGCTGGCCGCGGCGTTCCCGACCATCGGCGACGCCTCGTCCCGGCTGGCCCCGCGCGGACTGGCCGGCGACCCGCCCGATCCTTCGGCGCTGCCCACCGGCTGCCCGTTCCATCCCCGCTGCCCGTCCGTCATGCCCGAGTGCTCCGGCACGGATGTCCTGCTGCGCCCGGTGAGTGAGGACCGGGCGTCGGCCTGTCTGCTGGAGGTCGAACCGTGACCCTGCTGCGTGCGGACGGTGTGTCGGTGCGCTTCGGCGCCGCGCGGGCCGTGGACGGTGTTGAGCTGGACATCCGAGCCGGCGAGATCATCGCCCTGGTCGGCGAGTCCGGCTGCGGCAAGACGACCCTCGCTCGGACCCTGTTGGGGTTGCAGCAACCCACGTCCGGGCAGGTGCTGTACGAGGGCAAGCCGCTGCCGTCAGGGACGCGGGGTCTGCGAGAGTACCGGCGGCACGCTCAACTGGTGTTGCAGGATCCCACCGGTGCCCTGAATCCTCGGCACAGCGTCTACGAGGCCGTCGCCGAGGGGCTGCGGATCCACCGTGTGCCCGGCGACGAACGGGAACTGGTGGCCGATGCCCTGTCACGGGCCGGTTTGCGCCCGCCCGAGCGGTTCTTCGGCCTCGTGCCCCATGAGCTGTCCGGCGGTCAGCGCCAGCGTGTGGTCATCGCCGGCGCGCTGGCCCTCAACCCCAGCGTCCTGATCGCCGACGAGCCCGTCGCCTCCCTCGACGCCTCCGTCCGCGGCGAGATCCTGGCTCTGCTGCTGCGGTTGCGGGACGAGCTCGGGCTGGCCGCCCTGGTCGTCACCCACGATCTGGGGCTGGCGTGGAACATCGCCGACCGCGTCGCCGTGATGTACCTCGGGCGGATCGTCGAGAGTGGCCCCGTCGAGCAGGTCCTGACCTCGCCCTCGCACCCGTACACCAAGGCCCTGCTGTCGGTGCTGCCCGAGTCCGAGGGCCCGGCCACGGTATTGGCGGGGGAGACCCCAGACCCCAGCCGCGTGCCCGGCGGCTGCCGCTTCCACCCCCGCTGCCCCCTGCTCGCCGCCGGCCTGCCGGATTCGGTCGCCGAACGGTGCAAGACCGTCGATCTGCCCATTGTGGACGGTGTCGAGCCCGGAGTCGCCTGCCACGCCGTGGAAGTCGCTGCTCCGCGGTGAACTATGCGGGCTTGGCCTACATCGCCCGCCAACACGCACGGCTCACCTCCGGGCAGGGGGTGTCGCTGGTGATCGCCTCCCAGCACACCGACGAAGCAGTGGGTCACATCAACCTGATGCGACGTCCGCAGCCGGGTGTGGCTGGCATCGGCTACTGGATCGTCCCCTCCGCGCGGCGTCGGGGAATCGCCTCCCGCGCCATCTCACTCACGACCGCCTGGGGCCTGAGTGCCGGCGACTTCGCTCGTATCGAGGCATGGGTCGAACCAGACAACCATGCCTCGCAACGAGTGCTGGAGCGCAACGGCTACCTCCGGGAGGGGAGGCTGCGCAGCTTTCTCACCTTCGGCGACCGCCGCGCCGACGTGCTCGTCTACTCCCGCATCTCAGCAGACGCGAAGTCCTGAACGAGTTCCGCGCCGTGGGGTTCACAGCTGCTCCCTGACGTGCGGCGGCGCCTGTTGGATCGGGTGCGGTGCGATGTCGGTCGACTCGACCTCCCACTGCTCGAGTTCGAATAGCTTGGGGGTTCGGCCACGGGCCGGAGGATAGAGGCGTCAGGACTGAAGGGTGAGAACTTTCGGGCCGTCCTCGGTGATGGCGATGGTGTGCTCGGAGTGGGCGGTGCGGGAGCCGTCGGCCGAGCGGATGGTCCAGCCGTCGGGGTCGAAGACGATGCGGTCGGTGGTGCGGGCGAACCAGGGCTCCAGGGCCAGGGTCATGCCGGCCCGCAGCTTGAGGCCCCGGCCGGCGCGGCCGCGGTTGGGGACGTGAGGGTCCTCGTGCATGGTGCGGCCGAGGCCGTGGCCGCCGAACTCGGTGTTGACGGGGTAGCCGTAGCGGTCGGCGACGGCCTGGATGGCGGCGGAGACGTCGCCGAGGCGGTTGCCCTCGTGGGCGGCGGCGATGCCGGCGTCCAGGGCCTCCTCGGTGGCACGGACCAGCCGCACGTCCTCGTCCGCCGGCGTGCCGACGATGACCGTACGGGCCGCGTCGGCGACCCAGCCGTCGATCGAGACGGCCATGTCCATGGTCAGCACGTCCCCGTCGCCGAGGACGTAGTCGTGCGGCAGGCCGTGCAGCACGGCGTCGTTGACGGACAGGCAGATCACGTTGCGGAACGGGCCGTTGCCGAAGTCGGGGGCGTAGTCCCAGTAGCACGACTGCGCGCCGCGGGCCTTGATCAGGTCCCGGGTGCGGTGCTCCAGGTCCAGCAGGTTCACCCCCGGCTCGGCCACCTTGGCCAGCTCGGCCAGCACCTGGCCCACGAAGGCCCCGGTGACCCCCATCCGCTCGATCTCGGCCGGCGACTTCAACTCGATCATGAACAACCCCTCGGCTCGGTATTTAAATACCGACTCTAGCCCTTGCCGGTATACAAATACCAGCCCTATCCTGGGACCGTGGTCCGCAACCCGCTCACCCCGGAACAGATCGAGGCCGGCCGACGCCTCGGCGTGCTGCTGCGCGCCGCCCGCGGCGACCGGGCCCTCGGCGAGGTGGCCGCGGCCGCCGGCATCTCACCGGAGACCCTCCGCAAGATCGAGACCGGCCGCCTGCCGACGCCCGCGTTCGGCACCGTCGCCTGCCTGAGCGAGACCCTCGGGCTGCCCATCCAGGACCTCGCCGAGGCCTGGACCGCCGCCCTGCGCCTGAAGAACGCCTCCTGACGCTTCGGCCGTCGCCGAATCCATCGGCCCGCCTGCTCGCCCTCAGGGGACGTCGATGACGAGCTCGGGCCGGGACCACGTGATCTTGGGCGGAATTGGCGCAACGGTGCCGATCTGACGAGCCCCGACCCGTTGGTAGAACCCGACTGCCGGTGGGTGCGAGACGACCCGCACAGTCGTCGCCCCGAGAACGGCGGCCCGGTCGAGCATGTGGGCCACGAGAGCCGCGCCGATGCCCAACCCCTGGGCGGAGTCGGCGACGAACAGCAGATCGAGCTCCGCCGGCCGCGGGATCAGGCTGTAGAAGCCGGCGATCTCCCCGTCGACCATGGCGATGCCGGTCGGATGATCGTCCAGATAGGACGGCTTCATCCGGTACCCGACCAGGATGGACGCGTATCCGCCCTGATACGCCCGGGACGCGTGCACCAGGTCGGTCAGCGCGTCCACATGCCGCGAGGTTGCTTCGACGATCTCGATCCCACCCATGACACGCAGCCTAGTGCTGGGAAGGGGGCTTTCCCTGCGTTCAACGCAGGGAAAGCCCCCTTCCCAGCATCTGCCGGAGAGACCCGCTCAGCCGGAGCAGCAGGAGTGGCGGCTGTGGGCCACGTAGTGTGGGTCGTGCCACCAGAACTCGGCGTTGGCGGGGT
This sequence comes from Kutzneria sp. CA-103260, assembly GCF_018263855.1. Taxonomy (GTDB): domain Bacteria; phylum Actinomycetota; class Actinomycetes; order Mycobacteriales; family Pseudonocardiaceae; genus Kutzneria. The sequence goes on from NZ_CP073318.1 coordinate 2,973,939, forward strand.
GGTCGGGGACCGGGGCGAGCATGCGGTTGGCGGCGACGTCGGCGGTCGGGGTGGCGTAGGGCTTGAGCAGGTCGTCCACAGTGAACAGTCGACCGTTGCTGACGACGGACCGCACGTTGGCGGCCTGGTTGATGTCGGCGAGCGGGTCGCCGCCGAGGATGGACAGGTCGGCGTAGGTGCCGGGGGCGACGCGGCCGAGGGGTTCGCCGAGCAGCTGGCCGGAGTTGCGGGTGGCGGTGACGAGAGCCTCGTACGGGGTCAACCCGAAGCGGACCATGGCCCGAAGGTTCATGTGGGTGCTGACGGCGGTGTGGTCGATGGGGGAGTCGGTGCCGGTGACGATCAGGCCCCCACCCCGGACCGTGGCGGCGATCTGGGCGACCTGGTTGGCCAGGTTCCTGAGGTTGGCGGTCTGGTCGGTGCTGGTGGCGCTCTGCACGCTGGCCTGCAGTGACGCGTACTCCCACGACGGGTAGAGCGTGGTGACCCGGCGGTCGGCCACCAGGCTGGTGTCGTCACGGAACAGGGCCTGCGACTGGAAAAGGGTCGGGGTGCGGCCGGCGCCGGAGCGGTTGAACAGGTCGATGACGTCCTGGAAGCCGGCCCCGAGGGCGGTGATGGTCCGCGAGTAGCCGAACCGGTTGGTGGCCCCGATGTGCTCCATGCCGTCGCCGCCGAAGGCCAGCGCCGGATAGTGGTAGTGGGAGGTGGCCAGCACGCCGCGGTCGTGGGCCCACTGGATGACCTGCTTCTGCCACTCCGGCCGCAGGCGCACGTAGCACTTCATCAGGTCGTAGTCGAGGGCGGCGGCCCGTTCCAGCTCCCGGGCCAGCTGGTCGGTGTCGTAGGTGGGACGCATGAAGTTGTAGAAGATGCGGGAGCCGTCGATGGCCTCACCGGTGGCGAAGTAGCGCGGCCCGACCCGCTTGCCGGACTGGAACGACTCGCGCTCCTCGACCATGTGGTAGGCGGGGCTGCCGGGCGAGCGGGTGGTGGTGATGCCCAGCGACAGCCACAGCCGGCCCTGCCGGTCGCCGTAGCTGTAGCCCTGCATCTCCCGGTGGTTGTGGATGTCGACCAGGCCGGGCATCACGACGCCGTCGCGGGCGTCGACCAGCTGCCCGTCGACGCCGGGAGCGCTGGGGCAGACCGTCTTGATCCGGTGACCCTCGACGATGACGTCCACATTGGACTGGAGGGTGGGGCTCTGGCCGTCCCACAGCTTGCCGGCGCGGATCACGAGCCGGCCCCGGGGCTGGGTGTTGGTCCAGCTCAGGCCGACCGGGATGGTCCGCGGCGCGGCGCCGTCAAGGCCGATCAGGCGCAGGCGGCCGTTGTTCAGGTACAGCAGGTGCTTCGAGTCGCCGTGCCAGCTGATCGCGTCGGTGACCTCGGCGTTGACCGGCTTGGGCGTGCCGGCGAACGTGCCGTCCGGATTGACGTCCACGACGTGCAACAGGCTGCCCAGGACAAAAGCCATCTTGGCGCCGTCGGGCGACCACACCGGACCGTCGTCGCCACGGGTCTGCAGCGAGCGCTGCGGCAGCGGGTCGACGTAGCGCGCCGCGCCGGTGACCCGGTTGACCAGCAGGATCTTGCTCAGGCCCTCGCGGTAGCGGGCCGAGTAGGGCACGATCGCGGCCAGCGCGATCACGGTGCCGTCCGGGGACCAGGTGGGCCGGCCCGGCTCGAAGGTCGCGTTGAACACCTTCTGCACCGCGCCGGTGGCGACCTCGACGGTGTACACGGCGCCGGTCTGGTCCAGGAACGCCAGGAACTTGCCGTCCCGCGACCACGAGCCGGAGACCGCGGCGGCGTCGGGCAGGTTGGTCAGCTGCCGGTCCTGCCCGGTGGCCAGGTCGCGCAGCCAGATGTCCAGCTTGCCGGCGCGGTCGGTGGAGTACGACAGCAGCTTGCCGTCCGGCGACCACGCCGGGTCGGACTTCCACCGGTTGTCCCGGGTCAGCGGCTGCGGCGCCTGGCCGACGGTCATGGTGTAGATGTCGTTGAGCGCACGGAAGGCGACCTTCGTGCCGTCCGGGGAGAGTACCGGGCTGCCGATACCGACGACCGGCTTGGGCTTGGGGGAGTCGAAGTCCCGGCGGCGCTTGGTGTACTTGGCCGGCTGGACATCCACCGGCGCGGTGAAGGCGATCTCGGTGGCCGGTCCGCCGGACAGCGACCGGCGGCGCAGCGCGCCGTCCGAGGTGTACAGGAAGTCGTTGCCACGCAAGGAAGCTCGGAACGGGAACACTTCCTCGCCGGTGACCAGCGGCTGACCTGAACGGTACAGTTCAGAGGTGGCCGCCGAGTTCAGGCCGGGCGGTCCGGTGACGACGTTGTAGACGAGGTCCTTGCCGTCCGGGGTCCAGGCCGGGGCGTGGAACTGCTGACCGGTGGCCGCGGTGATCGCCGTGCTGCGGCTGCCGTCGGCCACCGTGACGACGTCGATGCGGGTGTTGGCCGCCACGAAGGCGACCTTCGTGCCGTCCGGCGACCACGCCGGCTCGAACTCCTCGACCGGGGTGTCGGACAGCTGGGTGACCTTGCCGGTGGCCACGTCCAGCAGGTGGATGCCGTAGCTGCCGGTCAGGTCCGAGGAGAACACGATGGTCCGGCCGTCCGGGGAGAACCGCGGCTCCCGGTGGTCGAACGGGCCCTGGGTGAGCTGCTTGAGGCCGCTGCCGTCGGCCCGGACCGTCCAGACGTTGAAGTTGCCGTCACGGTAGGACTGGAAGGCCAGCGTCGTGCCGTCCGGCGACCAGTCCGGCTGCGCGATGTCCATCAGGTCGTCGGTGATTCGCCTGGCCGCCCCGCCGGCCGCCGGCACCAGCCACAGCACGCCCAGCAGATCCATGGCGACGGTCTTGCCGTCGGGCGAGAGCTGGCCGGCGATGTTGGTGCCCTGCCGGATCGCCAGCGGCGTGCCGGCCCGATCCGGTTCCGCCGTCGCGACCGGCGCCCCCGTCAACTCCACCCCAGAAATCTCGACACCGGACAACGCGACCGCGCCGGCCACCCCGGCCAGGAATTCCCGCCTGTTCACCGCGGACATGCAGTTCCACCCCCATGTGGTCCTTTTTCGGCCAGACTAGATCAACAGACACACGCCGTACGGGGGTTGCGACTCTTCGTCGCGCGAGGGCGGCCTGATCGATCCGTCCGCCCCGGTGGCTGAACTACAAGGGGGAGAGCATGGTTGACGTCGGTGTCGTGCTGCCGACCATGACCGTCCGCGGCGAACTGCCCGGGGACGTGACCGCGGCCGCCCGGCACGCGGAGGAGCTCGGGTTCGAGTCGGTGTGGGTGGTCGACCAGCTCGTCGCCGGGACCGGCGTGCCGCTGCTGGACAGCCTGATGTCGCTGGCGGCCGTCGCCGCGGTGACCGAACGGGTCCGGCTCGGTCTTGGCGTGCTGGTGGTGCCGCTGCGGCCAGTGGTCTGGGTGGCCAAGCAGGTGGCGTCGCTCCAGCACCTGTCCGGGGACCGGGTGCTGCTCGGCGTCGGGGCCGGCGGCGACCGTCACGAGCAGTCCTGGCTGGCCACCGACGTGCCCCGGCGCGAGCGGGGCCGCCGCACCGAGGAAGCGCTGCGCCTGCTGCCCGATCTCATCGCCGGCCGGTCAACGCGCCTGCGGCAGACCGACATCCAGCTCAGCCCGGCCGCCACCGTGCCGCCGATCATCGTCGGCGGCATGTCCGACGCCGCGGTGCGCCGGGCCGCCGCCTACGGCGACGGCTGGTACCTGCTGGCCCCGCCGGAGCGGATCCCCGCGCTGGTCGACCGGGTGCGGACGTTGGCCGCGGAGCACGGCCGCCCGCAGCCGGCCATCACCACCAACGTCATGGTGGCCATCGACGGCGACCCGTCGCTGCCCGACCGCGCCACCATGCTGCGGACCCTCACCGATCCCGACGGTCTGTTCGGCATGCCGGCCGAATTCGCCGAGGACGCGGTGGTCACCGGTGCGCCGGCCGTCATCGCCGAGCACCTGTCGCGGCTGGCCGACAGCGGGGTCGAACGGGTGGTGGTCACCTTTGTCGGCGGCGACTGGAACCGGCAGGCCGAGCTGCTGGCGCATGCCTCCCGCTGAACCTCAGGCCGGGTCGTGGCGGGCCACGGCCCGCTGCATCCGGGCGATGTGGTCACGCAGATAGCCGACCATCTCGACCGGCTCCAGCACCTCGAACTCGAAGCCGTACATGCTGATGAACACGGCAATGCCGAGCAGCGAGTCGGCCCCGGCGTGCAGGATGCAGCTGCTGTCGTCGACCGGCTCCAGCCGGCCGGCGGTGGGCGTGACCTTCTCGGCGACCTGGTCGATCGGGGCGTGCATGAGGAACTTGCCCTCGAACTTGTAGGCCCGGCCGGTCACGCCCTTGGACACGAAGGTGGCCGCGTCGGCCGGCGGGGTGCGGGGCTGGAACCGAGGACCCGTCGGGGTCTTGAGCTCCAGCCGGTCCAGCCGGAAGGTGCGCCAGTCGGTCCGGTCGAGGTCCCAGCCCAGCACGTACCAGCGGCGGCCGATGTTGACCAGGCTGTGCGGCTCGACCTGGCGGCGGCTGGCCGAGCCGTTGTGGGCCCGGTAGTCGAAGCGCAGCCGCATGTGTTCCCGGCACGCGCCGGCCACCGTGGCCAGCACCTCGGCGTCCACGCTCGGCCCGTACGACGGCGTGTGCACAACCACCGCTTGCAACGCCGAGACCCGGTGCCGCAGCCGGGACGGCAGCATGTGCTCCAGCTTGGTCAGGGCCTGGATCGACGTCTCCTCGATGCCGGCGACGCTGCCCGCGGCCGCGGTCCGCAGGCTGATCGCCACCGCGACCGCCTCCTCGTCGTCCAGCAGCAGCGGCGGCAGCGAGGCCCCGACGCCGAGCCGGTAGCCGCCGGCCACACCCGGCGAGGCGTCCACCGGGTAACCGAGATTGCGCAGCCGGTCCACGTCCCGGCGGACGGTCCGGACGTCCACCTCCAGCCGGCTCGCCAGCTCGGCGCCGGACCAGTCCTGACGGGCTTGCAGCAGCGACAGCAGGCGCAGCAGCCGAGCGGAGGTCTCCAACACGGGCCCCAGTCTGCCACCCATTCAGGACAGTTCCTGTCCGCGAGTCCGCCTAGCCTGGTCGGCATGACCGTGCTGACCCGTCGAGCCCTCAACCGCGCGCTGCTGCACCGGCAACTGCTGCTGCGGCGCTGGAGCCTGACGCCCGCCAAGGCGGTCGAGCGGCTCGTCGGCCTCCAGGCACAGGCCACCAATCCGCCCTACTTCGCGCTGTGGACCCGACTCGACGGCTTTCGACGTGAGCAGCTGACCCAGTTGCTCACCAGCCGCCGTGTCGTGCGGCTGGCCGTGATGCGGTCAACCCTGCACCTCGTCACCGCGGACGACTGCCTCGCGCTGCGTCCCGTGCTGCAACCGATGCAGGAGCAGGCCTTCGCCCGCAGCGTGCACGGCCGTGCGACGCAGGGCCTCGACCTGGACGAGGTCGCCAAGGTCGCCCGGGAGCTCATCGAGGCCGAGCCGCTGACCAACGCCGACCTCGGCCGCGCCCTCGCCTCGCGCTGGCCCACCCGGGACACCACCGCCCTGCTCCAGGCCGTCCGCGCCCGGCTCGCCATCGTGCAACTGCCGCCGCGCGGCGTTTGGGGCGTCGGCGGCCAGCCCACTGGCACCACCGCCGAAGCCTGGCTCGGCCGTCCCTTCGACCCGATCAGCGTCGACGATCTCGTGCTGCGCTACCTCGCCGCCTTCGGTCCCGCTTCCGTCCAGGACGCGCAGACGTGGTCCGGTCTCACCCGCCTGCGCGAGGTCTTCGAGCGTCTTCCGCTTCGCACCTTCACCGACGAGAACGGCGTTGAACTGTTCGACCTCCCCGCCGCTCGGCGTCCCCACCCCGACACCCCAGCCCCCGTCCGCTTCCTGCCCGAGTTCGACAACTCCCTGCTGTCCCATGCCGACCGCCGCCGCATCATCGCTCCCGAGCACCGTCCCCATGTCTTCACCGTCAACGGCCTGATCCGCGGCACCGTCCTCATCGACGGCTTCGTCGCCGCCACCTGGAAGCTCGATTCGTCCGCCCTCACCGTGACGCCGCTCGTCCCCATCGCCGACCGGGACGCGGTCGAAGCCGAGGCGCACCGCCTCGCCGCCTTCGCCGACGCGTCCGTGCCGATCCGCGTCCTCCACCGACCTGTTGCCGAAGTAGCAACATAGTTTGCCGGCGAACTGAACCGTGGCCCAGGGTGTACGACAAGAGGACATCGAGGGAGGAACGCCATGGGGCAGGGACACGGTCATGGGCACAGCGACGAGGACTACGACTGGTCGGCGCTGGGGGAGCACCTGGAGCGCAATGCCGAGGTGCACCGGGACTTCCTGGACCAGGTGATGGACTGGCTGCGGGGCCAGGTCGACGAGCCGGCGCGGATCCTGGACGTGGGCAGCGGCCCGGGGGTCGCGGCGTGTGCGCTGGCCGAGACGTTCGCCGACGCCGAGGTGGTGGCGGCCGACCGGTCGCCGGAGCTGCTGGCGCTGGCCCGCAAGCGGGCGGCGCGGCTGGGCGTGCGGATCGAGACGCTGGAGGCGGATCTGCCGGAGGCGTTCGGGGAACTGGGCCCTGCCGACCTGATCTGGACCAGCGGCGTGATGCACCACATCGGCGACCAGCAGGAGGCGCTGAACCAGCTCGGCGCGCTGCTGCGGCCGGGCGGCGTGGTGGCGGTGGTGGAGGGTGGTCTGCCGTTGCGCTTCCTGCCCCGGGACATCGGCATCGGCCGGCCGGGCTTGCAGGCACGGCTGGACGTGGCCCAGGAGGACTGGTTCACGGCCATGCGCGCGGGCCTGCCGGGCTCGACCAAGACGGTGGAGGACTGGCCGGCGATGCTGGCCCGCGCCGGCCTGATGCCCAGCGCCAGCCGCACCTTCCTGGTCGACCTGCCGGCCCCGCTGGACACCGAGCCTCGGCGACTGCTGCGGGACATGTTGGTGCGGCAGCGGGAGATGCTGGGCGACCGGATAGACGCCGAGGACCACGCGGTGATCGACCGGCTGGTGCACGACGACGACCGGGCGAGCGTGTTGTGGCGACCGGACGTGTATATGCTCAACGCTCGAACCGTCCACTCGGCGCGGCGGCTGGGCGAGCGCTGACCGTTTGTGCAGAGTGCAAAATGCCGGGACTGAATCGTTCACGGTGTGCGGCGGGTCACTGTTTTCCGACTGGAAGCAATTGTTTTCTGACAGCGTTGTCAGCGCTTCCGGTCAATTCTGGCCGGAGCGGCCGGCGCAATCGGCCGCCCGCCGCGTCCACAATGGACGGCCACACCCCGTCACACCCGGACGGCCGGTCGCCGGCGACCGGGGCGATCCGCTGGTGGGACGGGTACTTCCCGGTAACTACGAGCGTCACGCCGCCATCAAACGGGTGATGTTCCACCTCACTCGGCGGCCGGGCCGGCCGACCACGCCGACCCGGCCGCCGGGGGTGAATCCCGTGGCCGGGACGACGGTTCCAGTCCGTCCACATCGGACTGAGGTGCGGGACCGCACGCCAGAGTTAAATGTTCCGTAACGTCTGGCCACTGGAATTGGTCATGAGAAGCGGCCAAGGTAGAGACATCCCCCGAGAGATCAGTCATCGGCGCCAGGAGGATGGTCATGGCGCAAGCGCACGCCGCCGCCACGCTCAACGCACCAGCAGTCGCCCCACGAACCACACGCGTCACCGCGGTCGCCGCCCCCGTGGTCACCAAACGAATAGCGGTCGGCACGGACGGGTCCTACTGGGGTGACGCCGCACTGGGCTGGGCCGCTCGGCACGCGTGCGTCGTCGGCGCGGAGCTGGACGTGCACCAGGCCGATCCGCGGTTCGGGGACATCCCCGCCGACATCCCCGCCGACGCCGGCATCGGCGCCACCCTTCGCTCAATGCCGATGCTGCCGGTGCGGATCCAGCGCAGCGGCCCCGATCCAGTCGGCACATTGGTCGCCGCCAGCAAGCGAGCCGACCTGGTGGTGCTCGGCTGCCGCGGCTACCACCACGGCTCGCTCGGCGTCGGCCGCAGTGTGGTGCCGGTGGTGGCCCGCGCCCAGTGCGACACGGTCGTCGTGCGCGGCCTGCCGTCCTCGCTACACGGCCGCACCCGCTGGATCACCGCCATGGTTCGCGGCACCCTCTCTGACGTCTCCGTGCTGGCCCGCACCGCGAAGCTGGCCACCTCGCTGCAGTCCAAGGTCCGTCTCGTGCACGTCACTCCGCCGCCAGGCCCGCGCTGGCTGCCGGAGCAGCTGAGCTCGACCACCGTGCTGGACCGGGCCGAGGCGCAGCTGTCGACACTGGCCCCGAAGCTGATCCCCGAGCTGCGCTCGTTCTCCTGCCAGCCGCTGGAGTCCGCGGTCGCCTGCCCCGACACCGACCTGTTGGTCATCGGCGACACGTCGCGCGGCGAGCGGACCCAGATCGACCCGATGACCAAAGCGGCCGTATATCATTCCCGATCGCCTGTGCTGGTGGTTCGTCACTGAACCAATCCCGCTCGGCCTCTGGCGATCAACGCGACCGGGGTGCAGAGTGTCACACGACAACCAGTCAGCGCGAGAATCCCTGTGCCGCCAGGAGGGTTCGCATGGCGAGAGTGCTGCCGAGCGCGACGTCGACTCGTCCCCATCACGTTTCCCCGGAAGGGTTCGAGCCCAGCGTCGTGGTCGGCGCCGACGGCTCGCCGTGGGGCTCGGCCGCGCTCGGCTGGGCCGCCAGGTACGCCTGGCTGCGCGGCGAGGCGCTCACCGTGTACGCCGACGCGCCCCGTCCGGGTGAACCTTCGGCGGCAGACCAATTGGCCACGATGCAGCCGCTGCCGGTGAGCATCGTGGAAAGCTCCGAAGACCCGCTGCGCACGCTGGTGCCGGCCAGCGAGCACGCCGAACTGGTGGTGCTGGGCTGCCGCGGCCGCCAGCACGTGACTATCGGGCTGGGCCGCTGGGTCCTGCCGGTGGTGGCCGCCGCGCACTGCGACACGCTCGTGGTGCGTGGCCTGGACGCCGCTGTGCACGGCATGCACTCGGTGATCACCGCGCTGGTCGGCGGCGGCCCGGGAGATCGCCCGGTGCTGCGCCGCGCCGCCGAGCTGGCCGAGACCTTCCACGCCAAGCTGCACGTCGCCCACGCGTGGCCGACCCCGTCCAGCCGCACCGCCGGCCCGTCCGGCGACGCCCACGGCCAGGTCCTCGACCACGCCAAGGACTACCTGGCCACGGTGAACCGCCAGCTGTCGGCCAACTTCGAGGCGGTGCGGGCGCAGCCGTACGAGCTGGTGGCCACCCGCACCCACACCGACCTGATCGTGGTCGGCTCCGGCGGCCCCGGCCGGCTCGGCGGTGTCACCCGGGACGCGCTCCACCACGCCCTGTGCCCGGTGCTCGTCGTCCGCTGACAATCCGATCCGCGAGGCGGCGCCGGTGCCTGGACTGTCGCCGGATTTCGGCCGCCGCCACCCGACGCGCCCCACACGCGGCGGGCGAAATCTGGCTAAGGAAGGCACCGGTCACGAGCCGCCTCGCCCCGCGCGGAACGCGCGGCAAAAGCACAGCGCGTCACATCGTGGGGGTCTCATCCGTCAGGTAGACAGTGGGCAGTTGCCCGCGCCCACCGGACCGACGGAGACACCGATGAGCAAGAAGGCGCATGCCGCCGACAGCCACGACCTGATCCAGGTGGTGGGCGCGCGGGAGAACAACCTCCGGGACATCAGCGTCGAAATTCCCAAGCGGCGGCTGACGGTGTTCACCGGGGTGTCCGGCTCGGGCAAGAGCTCGCTGGTGTTCGGCACGATCGCCGCCGAGTCGCAGCGGATGATCAACGAGACCTACAGCGCCTTCGTGCAGGGCTTCATGCCCAACCTGTCCCGGCCGGACGTGGACGTGCTGGAGGGCCTGACCACCGCGATCATCGTGGACCAGCAGCGGCTGGGCGCGGACCCGCGCTCCACCGTGGGCACGGCCACCGACGCCAACGCCATGCTGCGCATCCTGTTCAGCCGGCTGGGCAAGCCGCACATCGGCTCCCCGCAGGCCTTCTCCTTCAACGTCGCGAGCGTCAGCGGCGCCGGCGCGGTCACCCTGGAGAAGGGCGGCCGGCAGGTCAAGGAGAAGCGGGCCTTCAGCATCACCGGCGGCATGTGCCCGCGCTGCGAGGGCCGGGGCTCGGTCACCGACATCGACCTGACCCAGCTCTACGACGACACCAAGTCGCTCAACGAGGGCGCGCTCACCATTCCTGGCTACACCCCGGGCGGCTGGAACTACCGCCTGTACGCCTCCTCGGGCTTCGTCGATCCGGACAAGGCGATCCGCCGGTACACCAAGAGAGAGCTCAACGACTTCCTGCACTCCGACCCGGTGCGGATGAAGATCGAGGGCATCAACATGACCTACGAGGGATTGCTCCCTCGTATCCAGAAGTCCATGCTGTCCAAGGACAAGGAGGGCATGCAGCCGCACATCCGGGCGTTTGTGGACCGTGCTGTCACGTTCACCGTCTGTCCCGACTGCGGCGGCACCCGGCTCAACGAGGGCGCCCGCTCGTCGAAGATCAAGAAGATCAGCATCGCCGACGCCTGCGCCATGCAGATCAGCGACCTGGCCCAGTGGGTGCGCGAGCTGAAGGAGCCCTCGGTGACGCCGCTGCTGGAGAAGCTGGGCCACACTCTCGACTCGTTCGTGGAGATCGGCCTAGGCTACCTGGCGCTGGACCGGCCGGCGGCGACGCTGTCCGGCGGCGAGGCGCAGCGGGTGAAGATGATCCGCCATCTCGGCTCCTCGCTCACCGACGTCACCTACGTCTTCGACGAGCCGACGATCGGCCTGCACCCGCATGACATCCAGCGCATGAACGAGCTGCTGCTCCGCTTGCGCGACAAGGGCAACACGGTTCTTGTCGTGGAGCACAAGCCGAACACCATCGCCATCGCCGACCACGTCGTCGACCTGGGTCCCGGCGCCGGCACGGCCGGCGGCACCGTCTGTTTCGAGGGCACCGTCGCGGGGCTGCGCAAGAGCGGCACGGTCACCGGCCGGCACTTCGACGACCGAGCGTCCCTAAAGGACACGGTCCGCACGCCCAAGGGCGCGCTGGAGATCCGGGGCGCGACGACTCACAACCTGCGCAAGGTCGACGTCGACATCCCGCTGGGCGTGCTCACGGTGATCACCGGCGTGGCCGGCTCGGGCAAGAGCTCGCTGGTGCACGGCTCTATCCCGGCCGACCTGGGCGTGGTGTCGGTGGACCAGACCCCGATCCGTGGCTCGCGCCGGAGCAATCCGGCCACCTACACCGGCCTGCTGGAGCCCATCCGCAAGGCCTTCGCCAAGGCCAACAACGTGAAACCGGCGCTGTTCAGCGCCAACTCCGAGGGCGCGTGCCCGGTCTGCAACGGCGTCGGCCTGGTGTTCACCGACCTGGGCATGATGGCCACCGTTTCCACCGTGTGCGAGGAGTGCGAGGGTCGCCGGTTCCAGGCCTCGGTGCTGGAGTACAAGCTCGGCGGCAAGGACATCAGCGAGGTGCTGGCCATGTCGGTGACCGACGCCGAGGCGTTCTTCGCCGACGGCGAGGCCGCCACCCCGGCCGCGCACGCCGTCCTGGACCGGCTGGCCGACGTCGGTCTCGGCTATCTGAGCCTCGGCCAGCCGCTGACCACGCTGTCCGGCGGCGAGATGCAGCGGCTCAAGCTGGCCACCCACATGGGGGAGAAGGGCGGCGTCTACGTCCTGGACGAGCCCACCACCGGCCTGCACCTGGCCGACGTCGAGCAGCTGCTGGGACTGCTGGACCGGCTGGTCGACGCGGGCAAGTCGGTGATCGTCGTCGAGCACCACCAGGCCGTGATGGCCCACGCCGACTGGATCATCGACCTGGGCCCGGGGGCCGGCCACGACGGCGGCCAGATCGTCTTCGAGGGCACGCCGGCCGAGTTGGTCGCCGCCAGGTCGACGCTGACCGGCCAGCACCTGGCGACGTACGTGGGGGCTTAGAGGGAGAAGACACGGCGCGCGTTGCCGTGCAGGAACAGCTCGCGCGCCTCGTCGTCCAGTCCGAGGTCGTCCAGGTGCGCCAGGGCCCGGGCCGGCGTGATCATCGGGTAGTTGGAGCCGAACAGGACCTTGTGCCGGCCCCGGCCGCGCAGGTAGTCGACGAGCTCGGCCGGGTAGCGGCGGGCGGTGTAGGCGCTGGTGTCGACAAAGACATTGGGGTGCTTGTCGGCCACGGCGATCATCTCCGTGGTCCACGGGTAGCCGATGTGCCCGCAGACGATGGTCAGCTCGGGGAAGTCCAGCGCCACCTGGTCGATGTAGGGGATGGGTCGGCCGGTCTCGGACGGGCGCAGCGGTCCGGTGTGACCGACCTGCGTGCAGAACGGGACGCCCAGGTCCACACAGGCCGCGTACAGCGGGTAGTACAGCCGGTCGGTCGGCGGCAGCTGCCACAGCCACGGCACGATCCGCAGCGCCACGAAGCCGAGCTCCGTCACGGCCCGCCGCAGCTCCCGCACCGCCGCCATCGGCCGGCTCAGGTCCGCGCCGGCCACCCCGCGCAGGCGTCCATCCGACTGGGCCACGAACTCCGCCAGCTCGTCGTTGCTGACGAACGTCCCCTGTGGCCCGTACCAGGCCGACGCCAGCCCGATCTCCACGTCAGCGGCGGCCAGCGCGGCGACGGTCTCGGCCACCGGCAACGGCTCGGTGCGGATCTCCATCCCGGTCCATCGCCGCAGCGACTCGAACATCTCGTGGTTGCTGTGGCGCAGCGTCGGGTGCTGCATCCATGCGTCGATGACTGGCACGAACGGCACTCTATCGGCGGGGCCGACCGGTCGAGGCGGCGAACCTGCAACGTTGGTGGCGTCGTCCGCATAACGGTTGCGGGAAATATTTGACCGCAGGAACCAGTACTACTGCAACGACACCAGCGCCGACAACCAGCTCTGGTACCTGCACCCCACACGGGCCGTGGGCAGCACCCAGTTGTACGAGTTCGTCAACGCCAAGGGCGGCCTCTGTCTCGACCTGCCCAATTACGGTTCGGACCCGGCCGGGACCCATCTGTCCGTCTACTACTGCAATTCGTCACCGAAGGACGACAACCAGGAATGGGAGTTGGTCGACCTCACCGGCAACGGCGACTATCTCGTCGTGAACTTCCGGGACAATCTCTGCCTCGATGTTTCCGGTTGGGCCAGTGACAACAGCGATCAGGCGCTCGACGTGCCCCTGACGGTCTATCCCTGCTACAACGGCTCCTGGGCCAACGGCGGTTACGACGACCACGTCTGGAGCCTGCTGAGCTGACGCCCGGCGGCTGTGCCGGGGTGGTGGGCGTGCCGCGCCCACCACCCCGGCACACGGTCGTCTCCGGCCCGTCGTGTGGTCGACACCCCATGATCCTTCCGGTTCAGACCGTCTTGATCGTGCCGCCGTCGATGACGTAGTCGACCCCGGTGGTGCTGCCGGCCATGTCGGACAGCAGGAACGCGATCAGGGCCGCCACCTCCTCGGCCTCGGCGAGGCGCCCGGTCGTGATGCGCTGCTCCGTCGCGATCCGCTGGACGAATTCCGCGAGGCTCATGCCGGCCGCGGCCGCCCACCTGGCGACCTGGCCGTTGGGGTCCTCGTAGACGGAGGTGCGGACCGCGCCGGGGGAAATGGTGTTCACGCGCACGCCTCGGGGACCGAATTCCTCGGCCAGCGACTTGCTGAGCGCGGTGAGCGCCGCCTTGGCCGAGCCGAAGGCGACCGGGAAGCCCCCGGGCATCCGGGCGACGATGGACGAGACGTTGACGATCACTCCCCGGCGCTCGACGAGGCTGGGCAGGGCCGCGCGAGTGGCCCGGACGGTGCTCAGCACGTTGATGTCGAACATGCGGGTCCACTCCGCGTCGTCGACATCGAGGAAACCGAGGGTCGCCTCGTCACCGCCGCCCACGTTGTTCACCAGCAGGTCGATGCCGCCCAGCTCGGCCAGGGCGCTGTCGATGAGGGTGGCGACGCCGGCCACGGTGCTCAGGTCGGCCGACACCGGGTGGGCGCCGGTTTCCGCCAGCTCGGGCGTGATGGTGCGGGCGGCGCCCACGACCCGAACTCCTTCGTCGACCAGGGTCCGGACTGTGGCGAGCCCGATGCCCCTGCTGGCCCCGGTGACGATGGCCGTCTTGTTGGTGAGATTGAGGTTCACGGCACTCCAGTTCCTGCATGCAAAGGGGGATCCGGGCGAACGGGTGTGGTCTCAGGCGTCGATCGGATGCCAGGCCGGTCGGCCGTCCTCGATGCGGACACGACCGAAGGGCACGTCGGCGAAGTGGATGCCGAAACCGATCGTGTCGGGCTCGGCCAACTCGAGAACGAGGCTGTGGCGGAGGCTGGCGGCCTGTTCGCGGTCGTGGTCGGCGGGGACCTCCCACAGCGGGTGGCTGATCTGGACCGGGGAGTGGAAGGCATCGCCGAAGGCGATCACCCGCTGGCCACCCGCGCTGATCACGAAGGCGGCGTGGCCCACGCTGTGGCCGGGCGCGAACATGACGTGGACGCCGGGAAAGACTTCCTCGCCCTCGACCACGGTGCGCACCCGCGGCCGCATGGCTTCGAGCATGTCGCCCAGGCCCTGCGCTTCGGCGAAGTGCCGCTGGGTCCACTCGGGTTCGGCGATCAGGTAGTCGGCCGCGGTGAACGCGGGCCGGTCGCTGCCGGGGGCGGGGTGCCAGGCCCAGCCCACGTGGTCGTGGTGCAGGTGGGTGATGGCGACCGCCTCGATGTCCGCGGGGCTGTGGCCGAGAGCGGCGAGGCTGTCCAGCAGCTTGCCGCCGCTCAGGGTGCCGAACGGGTTCTCCGGTGGGCCCACCGTCAGCGGACCGACCCCGGCGTCGATGAGCAGGGCGCGGCCGTCGCGTTCCACGAGCAGGCCGCCGTTGCCGGTGACCAGGTGCCCGCCCTCGTCGAGGTATTCCGCGTGGGCCGCCCAGAACTCGTCGGTGGGCTCCGGCAGCCAGAGCCGGGCCTTGAGCGTGCCCACGCCGTCCGGCACGTAGCTCAGCTTCGTGTCGCCGAGCGTCAGGGACCGGATGCCCGAGGGGCGCCGGAGACGCTCGTCCAGCTGCGATGTCATGTTCCAACCTCCACATGCTTATGACTTGAAAGGTTCAGGTCATAACTATCATGACTTGAAGCAGCTTTGCTAGCCTGGAGCCATGTCGATGTCGGACTCACAGGCGGCCGCGCAGTGGGAGCTGGGCAAGCTGGTGCACGAGCTGGACATGCAGAACAGCGCGCGGATGCGGGAGCGTGTGGCCAAGCTCGGTCTCACCACCGCGCAAGCCTCGGCCCTGCGCGAGCTGACGGGTCCGATGACCATGAGCGAGTTGGCCGGCCGGATGGCCTGCGAACCGTCGAACGCCACCGTGGTGATCGACAAGCTGGAAAGCCAGCGGCTGATCGAACGGCGGGCGCACCCCTCTGATCGCCGCGCCAAGCAGCTGACCCTCACCCCTGAAGGCGCCGAGCAGCGGGAACAGCTGCTGGCCGTGCTGAGCGAGGAACCTCTGGTGACCGGCCTGGCCCAGCGGGAACTGGACGCGCTTCGCGACCTGCTGGAGCGAGCCATCTCCCGCGACTGACCCGCCTCACCCCGATATCCACACGCGCGGCCGGCCCGTCGTGTTGTCGACATACCGACTGGTCGGTACTATCGCCGGCGTGCCGCAAACCCGTGCCGTGGACGCCGTCGTGTTCGACTACGGCGGCGTGCTGACCACGCCCCTGAGCTCCGCCACCGGCAGCTGGCTGCGCGCCGACGGCATCGACCCGGACGGCTTCTCGGCCCTGATGCAGAGCTGGCTGGGCCGCGACGCCGAGCCCGGCAACCCGATCCACCTGCTGGAGACCGGCGAGCTGGACGTGCCGGAGTTCGAGCGGCGGTTCGCGGCCCGGCTGGTCGCGACCAACGGCGAGCCGGTCAGGGCCGAAGGCGTGCTGGGCCGGCTGTTCGCCGGGATGAAGCCCAGCGACGAGATGACCCGCCTGCTCCGCGACCTACGGCAGGTAGGTGTGCGCACCGGGCTGCTGTCCAACAGTTGGGGCAACGACTACCCGCACGACCTGCTGGCCGAGCTGTGCGAGGTGGTCGTGATCAGCGGCGACGTCGGCCTGCGCAAGCCGGACGAGCCGATCTACCGGCTGTTGCTGGAACGGCTGGCGCTGCCGGCCGAGCGCGTCGTCTTCGTCGACGACTTCACCGCCAATGTGCGGACCGCGCAGCGGCTTGGCATGCACGGCATCAAACACGTCGATCCCGCCAGCACCCGCGCGGCGCTGGCCGACCTGCTGGGGGTGGCCCTGTGACCGCAGGTAGCTCAGCGAACCGAGCGCTGCCGGGCCTGGACGTCGAGGCCCTGGCCAAGCACCTGGACGCGGCCGGTGTGCTGGCCGGTCCGCTGACCGCCGAGCTGATCACCGGCGGCCGGTCCAACCTGACCTACCGGGTCTCGGACGGCGCCCACGACTGGGTGCTGCGCCGGCCGCCGCTGGGTCACGTGCTGGCCACCGCGCACGACATGGGCCGCGAGTTCCGGGTGATCTCGGCGCTGGCCCCGACCAAGGTGCCGGTGCCCAGAACCGAGCTGTACTGCGAGGACACCGCGGTCATCGGCGCGCCGTTCTATTTGATGGAACGGGTCGAGGGCACGCCGATGCGGTCCCGCGCCGACACCGCCGGGCTGTCCCCGCAGCAGGCCGCGAAGGTCGCGGACGAGCTGATCGACGTGCTGGCTGAGCTGCACGAGGTGGACCCGCAGGCGGTCGGGCTGGGCGACTTTGGCCGCCCCGACGGCTTCATGACCCGTCAGGTCGCCCGTTGGCGCAAGCAGTTGGACGCCTCCCGCAGCCGGGACCTGCCCGGCATCGAGGAACTGCACGCCAAGCTGGCCGCCAGTGTGCCGGCCGCGCAGCGGGCCACGATCGTGCACGGCGACTACCGGCTGGACAACGCGCTCGTGACGACCGAGCCGCTGGCCGTCAGCGCGGTGCTGGACTGGGAGATGTCCACCCTCGGCGACCCGCTGTCCGACCTGGGCCTGTTCGTCGTGTACTGGCAGGGCGTGGGCCAGGAGGACGACCCGATCACCAACGGGGTCAACGAGACTCCCGGCTTCCCCGCCGTCGACGCGCTGGTCGAGCGCTACGCGCGGCGCACCGGCATGGACGTGTCCGGCCTCGGCTGGTACGTCGCCTTCGCCTACTTCAAGCTCGCGGTGATCTTGGAGGGCATTCACTACCGGTTCGTGCAGGGCGGCACGGTCGGCGCCGGATTCGAGCGGATCGGCGCCCTGGTCGGACCGCTCGTCGAGTACGGCGCCGCCGCGGCCGCCGCAGTCAAGGAGGACTGATGGAGTTCGAGTACGACCAGCGCACCCAGGAGCTGATCGGTCAGCTGACCGAGTTCATGGCGTCGCACGTGTACCCGGCCGAGGCCGCGCACAAGGACTGGGTGCTCGACAACCCCACCTCGTGGGACGCGCCGCCGGTGATCGAGGAGCTCAAGGCCGAGGCCCGCAGGCGCGGGCTGTGGAACCTGTTCCTGCCGGACAAGGAGCACGGCGCCGGCCTGACCAACCTCCAGTACGCGCCGCTGGCCGAGATAACCGGCCGCAGCCCGGCGCTGGCCCCGGAGGCCACCAACTGCGCCGCGCCGGACACCGGCAACATGGAGGTGCTGGCCGGCTTCGGCACGGCCGAGCAGCAGGAGCGGTGGCTCAAGCCGCTGCTGGCCGGCGAGATCCGCTCGGCGTTCTGCATGACCGAGCCGGACGTGGCCTCCTCGGACGCCACCAACATCGCCACCCGGATCGAGCGGGACGGCGACGAGTACGTGATCAACGGGCGGAAGTGGTTCGCCTCCGGCGCGATGAGCCCCCGGGCCAAGATCTTCATCGTGATGGGGCAGACCGCCCCGGACAACCCGGACCGGCACCGCCGGCAGAGCCAGGTGCTGGTGCCCCGGGACACGCCCGGCGTGAACGTCAAGCGCGGCATGCACGTCTTCGGCTTCACCGACGGCGCCCACGGCGGGCACGCCGAGATCGAGTTCAAGGACGTGCGGGTCCCGGTCGCCAACGTCATCGCCGGCGAGGGCGAGGGCTTCGCCATCGCGCAGGCCCGGCTGGGCCCCGGCCGCATCCACCACTGCATGCGGCTGATCGGCATGGCCGAGCGGGCCGTCGAGGCCATGTGCCAGCGGACCGTGAGCCGGGTGGCGTTCGGCAAGCCGATCGCCGACCAGGGCGTCGTGCAGGAGTGGATCGCCGAGGCGCGGGTGGCCATCGAGCAGGCCCGGCTGCTGGTGCTCAAGACCGCGTGGCTGATGGACACCGTCGGCAACAAGGGCGCGCACACCGAGATCCAGTCCATCAAGATCGCCACCCCGGCCGCGGTCGAGAAGATCATCGACCGGGCCATCCAGTCGCACGGCGGCGGCGGCGTGAGCCAGGACTTCATCCTGACCACGCTGTGGGCCTCGGCCCGCATGCTGCGCCTGGCCGACGGCCCCGACGAGGTGCACAAGATGTCCCTGGCCCGGCGGGAACTGCGGCCCTACCGGCCGGCCCGCTGAGTTCGCGCGTCTCCAAGACCCACAAACCCCCGTCAGGGCGGTCTGCAACGACTACAAACCCCGAAGCTCCGCTTCGGGGTTTGTAGTCGTTAGAGGTGTTTTCCGGTGGGGTTTGTGGGTCTTGGAGACACCACTACAGCTTGCTCAACAGCGCGTCGCTGAGTCGGTAGGCCTTGGCCTTGCCGTTGCTCGCGGTCGCGCAGCCCGTGGGGCTGACCGTCACGTACTCCGGGTCGCCCTTGGCGTACGCGAAGATCACGACGTCGGTCGTGCCGTTGTTCATCGGGCACATCGTGCCGCGCGGCGGCGGCGTCGTGTCAGCCGCGTTCAACGCCGCGACGAGTCCCTTCACGTCGGTCACCTGCACCGACTTGGCCAGCGCCGCCGGCCCGCCCGGGTTCGGCGCCGGGTAGTGGCACACCACCGCGGCCCCCGGCTCGCCCGGCACCATCGGCTTCGCCGGGCCTGTCGCCGGATGCGGCGAGAGCGTCTCCGGACACGCCGGCGTGCTCACCGGCTGCGCGGCCACATCCGTGGTGACCGTCGGTGCGGCGCAGGCAGCGGCCGACAGCAGCACACCCGCGATGACCATCGAACGCCTGATAGCGACCATGCCCGGAAGACGGAGCCCAGCGCCGTTCGGGTTGCACGAGGTCACGGCACGCCCAGGCGTAGCAGTGTCCGCGCTCGCCGAAAGACCTTGGACCGGACAGCGGTCACGGCGGCAGAGTGGTCCCCACACCGAACAGGGGAGATGACGATGGACAGGGTTTGGTTGGTCACCGGCGCGAACAGCGGCTTCGGCCGGGCCATCACGACCGCGGCGGTGGCGGCCGGGGACGTCGTGGTCGCGGCTGCCCGCCGGGCCGGGACGTTGGACGACCTGGTGGCGGCCCACCCGGACCAGGTGGAGGCGATCCAGCTGGACGTCACCGACATCGCCGCCGCCGAGGCGGCCGTGGCCGGGGTGGTGGCCCGGCACGGCCGGCTCGACGTGCTGGTCAACAACGCCGGCCGCACCCACGTCGGCGCGGCCGAGGAAACCACCGACGCCGAGCTGCGGGCGCTGTTCGACGTGCACTTCTTCGGCCCGGCGGCGCTGGTCCGGGCCGCCCTGCCGCACATGCGGTCCCGCCGTAGCGGGGCGATCGTGCAGCTGAGCAGCATGGGCGGCCAGATGTCGTTCGCCGGCTTCGGGGCCTACAGCGCCACCAAGTTCGCCCTGGAAGGCCTGTCCGAGGCACTGGCCGACGAGGTCAACCGGCTCGGGATCAAGGTGCTGATCGTGGAGCCGGGCGCGTTCCGGACCGGGCTGATGGACAACAAGCAGTTCAGCGAGGCCATTCCGGACTACGAGGAGTCGGTCGGCGCCACCCGCCGGATGACCGCGGACGTCAACGGCTCGCAGCCCGGCGACCCGGCCAAGGCGGCCGCCGCCATCCTGGCCGCGCTGGACGCTTCGGTGACGCCGCTACGCCTGGTGCTCGGCGGTGACGCGGTGGACGCGGTCGCCGGCCACCTCGAGAGCGTACGAGCGGACATCGAGGCGTGGGAGAAGGTCTCCCGAGCCACCGCCTTCGACGAGGCGTAGCCAGTTCTCGACGTCGCCGACGGCCCCGATGTGGCCGTCGGGGCGGACCAGCACCCTGGTGCCGGCGGCCAGGTCGTAGCCCTCGATCGGGCCGCCGAAGGTCAACACGGTCGCGTGCGTGCCCCGGAACAGGTCGAACAGCCGGGTGCCATCCGGCAGCAGGCCATCCGGGGCACGGTCGCCGGCCTGGAGCTGTCCCTTGGCGGCACGGTCGTCCAGCGCGAGCGGGCCGCCGCGGTAGGTGATGTCGAGCTGGTGGATCGCCGGGGCCGGGCCGGTCGTCGGGCGGAAGTTCCGGCGGTGCATCTCGGTCGACAGGCCGAGCAGGTGCGCGGCGACCGGCATCCGCTCGGCCTCGTAGCTGTCCAGGAGCGCGTCCGGAGCCCCGCCCAAAACCGCGGCCAGCTTCCAGCCGAGGTTGTAGGCGTCCTGCACGCTGGTGTTCAGGCCCTGGCCGCTGGCCGACGAGTGCACGTGGGCGGCGTCGCCAGCCAGCAGCACCCGGTCGACCCGGAACCGGTCCACCATGCGCACGTTGATCCGGTACACCGAGATCCACCGCAGGTCGCGCAGCTCGATGTCGGTGCGGCCGGTGCGCTCGACCATGGTGCGCCGCAAGGTGTCCAGCGTCGGCTCCGCCGCGTCCTGCGGCGTCACGGCCGCGACGAACTGGTAGTAGTCGGTGTTGGGCAGGTTCCACAGCGAGAACCGCTTCGTGACGTCGCCGGCGTGCGTGATCATGTGGCAGGCCACGCCGTCGAGGCCCTTGGCCCGCACGTCGCCGACCAGGGACCGCTCCGTCTCGTAGGTCTCGCCGGCGAAGCCGACCCCGAGCAGCTTGCGCACCGTGCTGCGGCCGCCGTCCGTGCCGACCAGGTAGTCGGCCTCGATCCGTTCCGGAATCCCGTTGCGCAGCACGGAAACCGTGACGCCGTTGGGCCGCTGCTCGAAGCCGGTGACCTCGGTGTCGAACTCCACCTTGCCGCCCAGCCGCACGAACCGGTCGTGCAGGATCCGGTCGGTCCGCCACTGCGGAATCAGCCACGCCTTCGGGTACGGGACGCCGGGGGAGACCCGCGGCTCCTCGACGCCCAGCATCTCGTGCAGCGGGCGTTCCCAGACGATCTCCGTGCCCGAGTAGAGGCGGAAGTTCGGGAAGGGCATGCCCTCGGCGCGGACGTCGTCGAGCACGCCCAGGTCGTCGAACACCTCCAGGGTGCGGGGCTGCAGTCCCTTGCCGCGGGAGCCGGGGAACAGCCCCGACTCCCGGTCCAGCAGCCGGCAAGGGATGCCGCGCCGGGCCAGTTCGATGCCGAGCGTCAGGCCGGTCGGGCCGGCGCCCGCGATCACCACGGTCACTTCTGTTCCCCGTTCCTCAACAGCACCAGCAGGACGTCGTCCACGACGCGGCTGATGAAGGCTTCGTCGAATTCGCCGGCGGTGACCTGGCGCATGATCATCGCCTCGGCCACGTCGTGCACCAGCTCGCTGTCCGCGTCCGCCGGCAGTTCGCCCCGGTCCACCGCCCGCTGCAGGCTGACCAGGAAGGGCGACAGCTCCTCGTTCGCCACGTGCTCCTTGAGCGCCGCGTCCAGCTCTTCGTCGTGCCGCGCCGCCGCGATCAGGCCGTTGATCAACGCCAGGTGCCGCTCATTGGCCCGTTCCTTCAGCGCCCGCATCACCGCGTACAGGTCCGAGCGCAGCTCACCGGTGTCCGGGATCGCCTCGTTCTGCTCCGCGTCGTAGGCGTCCAGCGCCGCCTTCACCAGCTGGGCCTTGTTCCGCCACCGCCGGTAGATCGTCGCCTTGCTGGCCTGCGCCCGCGCCGCCACCCCGTCCATCGTCAGGTTGGCGTATCCCCCCTCCACCACCAGCTCGATCACCGCCGCCAGGATGGCGTCCTCACGTTCCTTGCCGCGAACCATGAGAGAAGTGTACGAAACGGTTTCGTACACTTCAAGCTCCGACGTTGTCGAGCCCGCCCAGCGCTGAATACGGGTGGCCCGGCGGTTCCGCCCACGAGACGGCGGCAGCAAGCTGCTGATCTACTCCGGCGCGGTGAACGCCGCCCTGGCCTGTCGTACGGTGACAGCATGATCCGCACCGTCCTGGGGGATGTCGACCGGCTCGGCGTCACCAACTCGCACGACCACCTGTTCCTGGCCAGCCGGGTGCTGCCGGGCCAGGAGCTCGATGACGTCGAGGCGGCTCTTGTTGAGCTGCAACGGTTTCACGACGCCGGCGGGCAGGCCGTGGTGCAGTGGACACCGCACGGCATGAACCAGCGTCTGGACGACCTGCCGGAGCTGTCCCGGCGGTCCGGTGTCGCCGTCGTCGCGGCGACGGGGCTGCACCAGGCCCAGCACTACGACCCGGAGTTCCTTGAGAAGTCGTTGCCACGGCTGGAAGAGCTGTTCGTCGCCGACGTCACCGAGCGCCGTTGCGGGCTGATCAAGGTGGCCGGCGGCTTCCACGGCCTGGACCCGCACGCGGTGCACACCATGACCGCCGCCGCCCGCGCCCACCACGCCACCGGCGTGCCGGTGAGTGTCCACTTGGAACTCGGCACGGCCGCCCTGGACGTGCTGGACCTGTTGTGCGGCCAGCTCGAAGTCCCGCCGCGCCGGGTGATCCTCGGCCATCTCAACCGGTTCCCCGACCGCTGGGTGCACCGCCGTGCGGCCGAGGCCGGCGCCTTCCTGGCGTTCGACGGCCCGTCCCGCGCCCACCACGCCACCGACTGGATGATGCCCGCCCAGTTGGCCGAACTCGCGGACGCCGGCTTCGCCTCGCGGCTGCTGTTGGGCGGCGACACCACGACTGCGGCGGCAAGGGGTGTGCCCGGCATGTCGTACCTATTGACGCACCTGCGCCCGCGACTGGAACCGACCCTGGCCGAGCGGATCTTCGTCACCAATCCCGCGAAGGCTTTCGGCTGATGGTCTGGGATCCCTTCGGCACCATCGGCCACGCGCGGTGGATGGGCGGCGGGCAGTGGGCCGGCAAGAGCACCGTCGCCCGGCTGCTCGCGTTCCGGCACGGGCTCACCGCGTACCACTACGACTACCACGACGCCCGTGGCCACAACGACCGACGCATGGCGTTGCGTCTGAGCCGTGAGGAACCGCCAGAAGGCCCGTCGGCCGAGGACATCTGGGTGCACCACACCCCGGCCGAGATGGCCGCCCGGACCCTCGCCGGCTTCGCCGACCGGTTCGAGTGGGTCTTGGACGACCTGCGGGCGCTCGTGTCGCCCCACCCCGTCCTCGCCGAGGGCTGGGGCCTGCGGCCGGAACTCGTCGCCCCGCTGCTGGACAACCTCCGGCGCATGGTCGTCCTCGTCCCCACCGAGGAGTTCCGGCTTCTCCAACTGTCGCGCATGCCCCGCGCCTCGACGTTCACCCACCAGGTCAGCGATCCTGAGCTGGCCCAACGCAACCGCCTCGAACGCGACCGTCTGATCGCCGCCGACGCCGTGGACTCCGCCCACCGGCTGGGCATCCGCGTCATCGAGGTCGACGGCTCCCTCGACGCCGAGGCCGTCGCCGACGAGGTCGGCCGGCACTTCGAGCTCTGAGCGCTCAGGCGGCGGCCAGGGCGGTGGTGTCGGCGGCGGAGCGGGTGATCACCTGGGCGCTGTGCCAGCCGGCCGGAACCTGGTCGGCCAGCAGCGCCTCCCGCATCCGGGCCGCCCGGCGCACGTGCCGCTGGAACGTCCTCGGGTGCAGCACCCGGCCACGGCTGCGCTGGCCCCGGATCGCCTGCTCGGCGGTGACGTCCAGCCACAGCATGCGGACCGGCCGGCGGGTGGCCAGCCCCAGCGACACGAGCCAGGCCCGGGTGGTGGCCCTCGTCGACGGCTCGTGCACCACGACCGGGCCCCGCGACAACGCCGCCCGGATCACCCGAATCCGTTGCCACACATGGACAACCGGCCGATAGTACCGGTACGGCAGGGCGGCCGGCAGCAGCGCCGACAGCCGCGCCCGCACCTGGTCGGAGTCCAGCACGGTCAACCCGTCCGCCGCGTGGGCGAGCATCGTGCTCTTGCCCGCCCCGGGCAGTCCGGCCACGACCAGGAGATCGCGCCGGCCCAGTTCGATGGTGATGCGCTCCCTCATGCCCGGACAACGCCCCAGCGAGAGTAATGGTTCCTTTACCGACCGAATGGCGGCTGGAGGAAGTCGCGCCAGAACGGGACGGTGGCGACCGGGTTCCAGGCGGGGTCGGAGCGGTCCAGGCCGGGTCCGCCGAACTCCTGGTGGATGTAGTCGGACAGGTCGACGCCGTAGTAGATGATGTCGGTCTGGTACACCGACAACACGGGGTGACCGGAGGCGCCGCGGCCGGCGGGTAAGTAGCGGTGGGCGTAGACGGGCACGAGCTGGGGCACGTCGGAGAGGTGCTTGGCGGCGACGGCGAGGCGCTCATGGACGGTGTGGGGGCGAGGACCCCAGGCGGGATCCCACATGACGTTGTGCTCGACGTCGAACAGGACCCCTTCCACCGGCCAGTCGAGCATGCGCCGCAGCTCGGCGGGATCACCGTCCCGCCAGTCGGGCCAGCCGTGCCCGCGGTCGTCGTCGAGCGGCAGGGCGGCGGCCAGGAAGGCGCGGTGGTCGTCGGCGAAGGTGAAGCCGTAGGCGGCCTCGACCTGGGCGAACTCGGCGTCGGTGAGGCCGGGGGCCAGGCGGCAGCAGCCGAGCGCGGCGAGGCGGGCCGCGGCGTCCATCACGTGGGGCATCGCACCCTCCGCCATCTTTATCGATACGTGACCGCTGTGTCCGACACCTTATGCCACCGTATGAAAGCGCTCCCAGCCGCCACTGTGCGCTTGTCCCGTGTGTGCTCAGTGAGGAGACCACCGTGTCCGCACGTCGCTGGCTGGGCGTAGCCGCAGCCGTGAGCCTGGCCGTCACCGCGTTGGCCCCGCCGTCCGTGTCCGCCGCCCCCCAGGCCACCTGCGCCTGGGTCGGCTCGACGGCCCCGATCCCACAGAGAGTCGCCCAGGTCCTGGCTGAGATGAGCCAGGACCAGAAGATCAGCCTGCTGCACGGCACCGGCGGCGGCTACGTCGGCAACACGCCGGCGATCCCGGCGTTGTGCATCCCGGCGCTGGGCCTGGAGGACGGCCCGGCCGGCGTCGGCGAGAACCTGAACGGCGTCACGCAGCTGCCGGCCCCGGTGGCGGCGGCGGCAACCTGGGACGTCGACGCCGAGAACCAGTACGGCCAGCTGGTCGGCAGCGAGGAGGCCGGCAAGGGCGCCAACGTCAACCTCGGCCCGACGGTCAACATCGTCCGCGATCCCCGCTGGGGACGGGCCTTCGAGTCGCTGACCGAGGACCCGTACCTGGCCGGGCAGCTGGGCGCGGCGGAGACCCGCGGCGTGCAGGGGACCGGGGTGCTGGCGCAGATCAAGCACATCGGCGTCTACAACCAGGAAACCAACCGGAACACGCCGTCGGACAACGCCGTCATCGACAGCCGAACCATGCAGGAGATCTACCTGCCGCAGTTCGGGGCGGGCGTGCAGCAGGGTGCGGCGTCCTCGGCGATGTGCTCGTACAGCACGGTGAACGGCACCTACGCCTGTCAGAACCCGGCGCTGATGAACGGCCCGCTGCGGACCCAGTTCGGCTTCCCGGGTTTCGTGACCTCGGACTGGGGCGCGACCCACTCGACGGCCGCCTCGGCCAACGCGGGCATGGACCAGGAGATGCCGGGCGGCGATTTCTTCGGCAGCGCACTGGGAACCGCCGTGCAGAACGGCCAGGTGTCGCAGGCGACGCTGAACACCATGGTGAGCCGCATCCTCACGGAGATGTTCGCCTTCGGCCTGTTCGACAACCCCCGCACCGGCAACACCGGGGCGACCGTCACCTCCACCGCGCACAAGACGGCGGCCCGGCAGATCGCCGCCGAGGGCACGGTTCTGTTGCGTAACAACAATGTGCTGCCGGTGAACACCTCGACGGTGCACTCCATCGCGGTCCTGGGCGCGGACGCCAGCACCTCGCCGCAGACCGCGGGCGGCGGCAGCGCGAAGGTCAACTCGTCGGGCACGGTCACGCCGCTGCAAGGGATCACCAGCCGCGCGGGCTCCGGTGTCACCGTGCAGTACGCCCCCGGCGACACCTCCGGCAACATCGCCCAGGCCGTCACGCTGGCCCAGAACTCTAACCTTGCCATCGTGTTCGCCAGCTACAACGAGGCCGAGGGCAGCGACCTCGGGAGCATCGACCTGCCGGGTGTGCAGAACCAGCTGATCACGCAGGTGGCCGCGGCCAACCCGAACACCATCGTGGTGCTCAACACCGGCTCGGCCGTGACGATGCCGTGGGTGAACAACGTCGCCGGCATCCTGGAGGCCTGGTATCCGGGCCAGGAGGACGGCAACGCCATCGCCTCGGTGCTGTTCGGCGACACCAACCCGTCGGGCAAGCTGCCGGTCAGCTTCCCCAAGAGCCTCGCCGACGTGCCGGCGCACACCCAGGCGCAGTGGCCCGGCAGCAACGGCCAGGTGCAGTACTCGGAGGGCGTCAAGGTCGGCTACCGCTGGTACCAGGCGCAGAACATCGCCCCGCTGTTCCCGTTCGGCTTCGGCTTGTCCTACACCAGCTTCGCGTTCAGCAACCTCCAGGTCGGCGCGCTCGACGCGCACGGCAAGACCACGGTGACGGCGACCGTCACCAACACCGGCAGCCGCGCGGGCTCGGACGTCGCGCAGCTGTACGTGGGCGATCCGGCCAGCACCGGTGAGCCTCCCTTGCAGCTCAAGGGATTCAGCCGCGTCACCCTGCAACCTGGGGCGTCGACCACGGTCAGCTTCCCGGTGACGCTGCACGATCTGGCGTACTGGAACAACAACGCGTGGACCACCGCGCTCGGCTCGTACCAGATCGCCGTCGGGGATACGTCTTCCGCGCCGCAGCTGTCCGGCACGCTGACCGTCGCCAGCACCAACGCCGGCAACACCGTCACCGTGACGAATCCCCAGGGTATGAGCAGTCCGGTCGGTACCGCGGTCAGTTTGCCCATCCAGGCCACGGATTCCGCCGGCCAAGCCCTCACCTTCACCGCGACCGGTTTGCCGGCCGGACTGGCGATCGCTGGCAACGGCACGATCTCCGGCACCGCCACCACCGGCGGCACCAGCACCGTCACCGTCACGGCGACCGACGGCACCGGGGCTGCCGGCTCCACGACTTTCGTCTGGACGGCCACCACTGGCAACGGCGGCACCGGGCACACCGGGGCGATCACCGCCGGGGTCGGCGCCAACCTCTGCCTGGACGTCCGCTCGGCCAGCACCGACAACGGAACCCCAGTGCAGATCTACACCTGCAACGGCACCACCGCGCAGACCTGGACCGTCGGCTCGGACGGCACCGTGCAGGCGTTGGGCAAGTGCATGGACATCACCAGCGCGGGCACCACCAACGGCACCAAGATCCAGCTGTACGACTGCAACGGCACCGGTGCCCAACAGTGGCAGCCGCAGGCCAATGGCGCACTGCTGAACCCGAGCTCCGGCCGATGCCTCGACGATCCCTCAGCCTCCACGGCGAACAGCACGCAGCTGCAGATTTGGGACTGCAACGGCCAGGTCCAGCAGCGGTGGACGCTACCGTCCTGACGAACCCGGGCCGGCGGATCACCCCGCCGGCCCGGCTAGTCCATACCGGACTAGTACGGTGCACCCTGTGCCGACCCGCGGACAGCTGACGCCCCTGACCATCGCCGTGCTCGCGCTGCTGGCCGAGGCCCCGATGCATGCCTACCGGATGCAGCAGCTGATGAAGGAGCGCGGTGTGCAGCTGGTGGTCAACGTCCGTAACCGGTCCGGCCTGCACGCGGCGATCGACCGGCTGGCTCGGGACGAGCTGATCCGCGTGCACGCCGTGGAGCGCGATTCCCGACACCCGGAGCGCACGGTGTACGCCCTGACCGAAACCGGCCGGGGCCAGTTGCTGGACGGTCTGCGAGACGGCGTTTCCGCACCGGCACAGGAGTTTCCGCTGTTCCCGGCGGTGGTCTCGTTCCTGCACCTGCTCGATCCGCAGGACGCTCGAACGCAACTGGAGCGGCGGATCGAGGCACTGGAACGGACCCTCGGCGAGACGCAGGCCGTGCTCGACGCCTCCCACCAGGCGCACGTGCCAAGGCTGCACCTGCTGGAGCACGAGTACCGGCATAACGTGACCTCCGCGGAGTTGGCTTGGGCACGGGGAGTTGTCGCCGACCTCGCCGCTGGCACGCTCACGTGGTCGCTGCCGCCGTCCGGGTGATCGGCCGCCGTTCCCCGGCGGGACCCAGGTGACGCGCCGTAAGGTGCGGACTCGGTGAGCATCGAAGCTGAATCCGCATTCAGGCGATCTCCCGACGCTGAGCCGTGGCGGCTGCTCCTGCGTGACCGTGACGGCACCATCCGGGGCGCGGGGATCGCCCTGGCCGGGGGTGCCATTCTGACCTGCGCTCACGTGGTCGGGACCCCCGACGCGGAGATCACCGCGGAGTGGGTCGACCTCCCGGACGCCGGTGCGCGGACGGCCCGCCTGGTCCCCGGTGGCTGGGCGCCGACGCTGGACAACGGCGGCGCGGACATCGCGCTGTTCCAGACCATCGAGCCGTGCGACCTGCCCGGCACGCTGCTCAGCCGCCTGCCGTCCCCACGCAACCGCACGGTGCACGCCTTGGGTTTCCCGGCCCCGTACGAGTTCGGCGTGGTCGCGACGGCGGTGCTGGCCGGGCGCAGCGGCCCGGACAACGAGTGGATCCAGCTCGACCACACCGAACGTGGCCGGGTCCGGCCCGGGTTCAGCGGCGCGGGCGTGGTCGACGACCGCAGCGGCGCAGTCGTCGGCATGGTCGTCACGTCCGCTCGTGGCGACGAGGAGAAGCCGGCCTGGCTGATCCCCGTCGAGACGCTGATCCGGCACGTGCCGGCGATCGGCCGCTGGCTCGGCCCGGACGTGCCGCGCGGGGACTGGCAGCCGTGGATCGGCCTGATCCAGATCGTGATCACCGGGTCCGGCCCGATCGACGCCGGCCGGGTGGTGGACGCCGCCGGCAAGTCGACGGCCGAGGTGGAGCGGTCGCTGCCGCCGCCCACGGAGCGGATGTCCCTTGGGGTGGCCGGAATCGAGCAGGCCCAGGAGCCGGAGCAGGTGCTGGACGACGTCGTCGGTCCGCTGGTGCGCCGGGGCGCGACGGTGGTGCTCCAGTTCGAGGACGAGTCGTCGCCGGCCGCGGAGCTGGCCCGGCAGTGGCAGCAGGACGCCCTCCAGGACCGGGTTGACGCGCTGGCCGAGGGCATCGCCGAGCTCGCCGACCGGGAGCGTGGCGCGCGACGCCGGCGGGCTCGGTTCAAGGGGGTGCACGAGATCCCCGCGCTGGCCGCCGAGCTCGAACTGCCGAAGGTGATCCTGCGGGCCAGCATCCGCGACCAGGAGCCGATCAAGCTGGCCCGCGCCCTGCACCACTACGAGCGCCAACTGGTGCGGCACCTGGCCGTGGTCGCCGACGCCGAGCAGGAGAACGACGCGCTGGCCAAGGAATTCGAGCGGCTGCGGGGAATGCTGGCCACCTACAACGCCATCGCCGTCGAGCACGGCCTGGCCGAGGACGAGCAGCTGGTCGAGCTGTACCGGGAGGCCCGGGCCGCGCTCGACGCCCGCGAGTACCTGGCCGTCATCCGGACGCGGGTCCGGGCCTACGTGGCGGAGGTGCGGCGGCGGACATGAGCGCCGAGACGATGTGCTGCGGCCGGCCGGTCGGGCCGACCGGATACTGCGACGTCTGCGGCCGGCGCAAGATCACCACGGAGCAGATCGCCAAGGGGCCTGACGCCGAGCCGCCGCACCCGGTCCGGCCGCCGGCCACCAGCTCCTGGGGCGGCACCGACGTCTACCAGCTGACGTCGCTGCCGGCCCGCGAGCCGAGTCTGCTCACCGACCCCACCTATCCCGAGGACCGCCAGTACTGCGGATCCTGCCGGCGGCCGGTCGGCCGGCGCGTCGGCACCCAGCCGCCGGTGGTGACCGGCTTCTGCCCGCACTGCGGCACCCGGTTCTCGTTCGTGCCCAAGCTCGAACCCGGCGACGTGGTGGCCGACCGGTACGAGGTGATCGGCTGGCTGGCGTTCGGCGGCCTGGGCTGGCTCTACCTGGCCGGCGACCGGTTCCTGCCCGAGACCCGGGTCGTGCTCAAGGGCGTGATCAACCCGACCGACGCGCTGGCCATGCAGCTGGCCCGCAAGGAACGCGACACGCTGACCCGGCTCGACCACCCCTACGTCGTGCGGATCATCACCTACGTCGAGCACACCGACCCGAACACCGGCCACCGCGACGAGTACATCGTCATGGAGTTCGTGGACGGCCCGTCGCTGCAGGAGATCCTCGACAGCGGCGACCCGCTGCGGCTGGAGGACGTGACCACCTACGGCCGGCACATACTGTCCGCTTTGGACTATCTGCACGGCCTGGACCTGCTCTACTGCGACATGAAGCCCAACAACGTGATGCGCACCGGCAACCGGCTCAAGGTCATCGACCTGGGCGCCACCCGGGCCGTCGGCGACCGGGACAGCGCGATCGTCGGCGCGGAGCCGTTCCAGGTCAGCCGGGACGAGATCGCCGAGCACGGCCTGACCGTGCGGTCCGACGTGCACACGGTCGGCGAGACGCTGCGCTGGCTGTTCGACGCGGCCGAGGAGCAGGAGCCCCGGCCGGACCAGGTGGCGTTCGCCATCGAGTCGATGGGGCTGCTGATCGACCGCGCGCTCGGGCCGTACGAGCGGCGGTTCGCCTCGGCGGCGGAGATGTCCGAGCAGCTCGACGGCGTGCACCGGGAGCTGTTGTCGCTGCGGGACGGCAAGCCCCGGCGGATGCCCGCGACCCGTTTCGCCAACACTCACGAACTACTGGACGCCGGCCTCGGCGCGGTGCCGGGCCTGGACCGCTGGACGTTGGCCGACCGACCCGACGCGACGATCGACGACGGCTGCCCGCCGGCGCCGGTGGCGGCCGCGCGGCTGCCGGTGCCCAAGCCGGCCGATTCCGATCCGGTGGCCGAGTTCCTGGCCGCCCGCTCGGCGGCCGCGCCCCGGCAGCTGCTGCGCGAGTACGAGCAGTTCCCGGCCGAGTCCGTGGAACTGGACCTGGCGTCGGCCCGCGCGCACATCGAGCTCGGCGAGCCGGATGAAGCCCGGCGGCGCATCGACCGGGCCATCACGATGCTCGGCGGCTGGGCCGAGCACGACTGGCGGATCGCCTGGCACCTCGGCCTGTTGGCGTTGGCCGAGGACGACGTGGCCGGCGCGCTGGCGGCGTTCCGCAACGTCTACGCGGACGTGCCGGGCGAGGTCGCCCCCAAGCTGGCCATCGGTTTCTGCCTTGAGCGGCAAGGAAATCTCGACGAGGCCCGGCAGCACTACACGGTGGTGTGGAGCCGGGACGACGAGCAGGCCAGCGCCCTGTTCGGGCTGGCTCGTATCGCGCTGCGGCAACACAACCGGGCCGAGGCGGTGGAAGTGCTGGACTGGCTGCCCCGGCTGTCGCGTCACCACGACGCGGCGCAGATCGCCGCGGTGCGGGTGCTGCTGGCCCGGCTGGACGGTGAACCGCCGTCGGTGGCCGACGTCAACGCCGCCGAGGACCGGCTGCCCCGGCTCTATCTCGACGGCGGCGAGGAGAACGGCGAGACCCGGCAACGGCTGTCCAGCGCGCTGCTGGACGTCGCGCTGGACAAGTTCGAGTCGAAGTCTCCCGAAACGAAGGACTGGCGGGGCGGGCCGCTGCTGGGCGCCCCGGTCACCGAGGACGGGCTGCGCGACCGGCAGGAGGCGGTGCTGCGGGTGTTGGCCGACCACGCCGAGGACACCGGCCGCAGCCACGTGCTGATCGACGCGGCGAACACCGTACGGCGACGGACGAGGACGTGACGGTGAGCGAATTCTCCCTTGAGGTGGGCCAGAACCGGTTTCTGTCCCGGGTGGACACCCACATGCACGCGGTGCTGAAGGTGCGGGCCCGGGACGTCGACGGCCCGGCGGTGCGGCCGTCGGCCGAGGTGCTGGTGGTGGACTGCTCCAGCTCCATGGACTGGCCGCCGACGAAGATCGCCAACGCCCGCAAGGCCGCCGCCGCGGCGGTCGACGCGCTGCCCGACGGCACGTGGTTCGCGCTGGTGGAGGGCACAGACGAGGCGACCATGCGCTACCCGGACACGCCTCGCCTCGTGCCGGCCGACGCCCGGACCCGGCAACGCGCGAAGGCCGCCGCCGGGCACCTGGTGGCCATCGGGGCGACGGCCATGAGCACCTGGCTCAGCCTGGCCCGCGACCTGCTCGACACCCGTCCCGACGCGGTCCGGCACGCCCTGCTGCTCACCGACGGCCGCAACGAGAGCGAACCGGCCTCGGTCCTGCACCGCGTGCTGGACGAGTGCGAGGGCCGCTTCACTTGCGACGCAAGGGGAATCGGCGACGACTGGGAGCCGGAGGACCTGCGTCGCATCGCCGGCGTGCTGCGGGGCACGGCCGACGCCGTGGTCGAGGACGCCGACCTGCCGGCCGAGTTCCGGCGGCTGATCCGCTCGGCCACCGACAAGGCGGTGCCCGACCTGCGGCTGCGCCTGGTCACGCCGGCGTTCGCCCGGCTCGAGTCGATCCGGCAGGTGGCGCCGGCCGACATCGACCTGACCGACCGGGTGGTGGCGGTGAAGCCGGGCGTGGTCGAGGTGTCCACCGGGGCGTGGGGTGAGGAGGCCCGGGAGTTCTTCCTGACCCTGGCCGTCGACATGCGCGGCCGGCCGCGCTTCGAGGACCTCCAACTGGGCCGGGTGGAGCTGGTGCCGCCGGACGCCTCGGTGCGGGTGCCGGCCGCGCCGACGCCGATCCTCGGGCATCTCACCGAGGACGTGCGGCTGTCCACCCGGATCGACGAGGACGTCGAGCGCTACACCGTGCAGGCCGACCTGGGGCAGCGGCTCAAGGCCGGCTGGGTCCGGTTCGGCGAGGACGACCATCAGGGCGCGGTGGCCGAGTGGGGCGAGGCGGTGCGGCTGGCCACCCAGCTCGGCAACACCGAGATCCTGCGCCGCCTGGGCCGGCTGGTCGACATCGACCCGGACAGCGGCGAGGTCACCCTCAAGGACGACATCCGGCCGCGGGACGGCTTCGCCGCCGTGCTGAGCCTGGCCAGCGCCGCGACGTCCGACACCCCCGTCACGCCGGAGGCGGTCCCCGGCGGGCAGCCGCGCCAGTGTCCGGACTGCCCGGAGCTGTCGCCGCCGGACGCCCAGTTCTGCATGCACTGCGGCCACCGGTTCGAGGTCGCGCCGTGACGGAGCGAGTCAGCACGACCCGCCGTGACCTGATCCGGTTACGCCTCGGCCTACTCGGGCTGACTGTGGTGGTGCTGGCGCTGTCGGTCTGGTCGTTCGCGGCGACCCAGTCGGTGCTGGGCACCGTGCGGAACCAGACCGCGCCGGCCGTCCTCGATGTCGCCTCGGCCCGGGCGGCCCTGATGCAGGCCCATTCCGCCGCCGTGAGCAGCTTCGTGCACCGGGGCGCCCAGCTCGTCGGCCCGGGGGAGCAGTACACGACCGATCTGGCCGTGGCCCAGCAGGACCTGGCCCGCGCCGCCGGGGACAATGCCGCCGGCCCGACCGGCAGCGCCGAACTTCAGCTGATCGCCGGGCTGCTGGCCACCTACAGCGACTGGATGAGCCAGGCCGGCGCGCACTATCCCGGCACCTTGTCCTCCACTGATCTCTGGTACGCCGCGCGTTCGCTGTACGGGGACGATCAGACCCTGGAGCATCTGAACACGCTGGCCAGCAGCCAACGGCAGGAGCTGGACCAGCAGCTGACCGAGGGCTGGCTCAACCCGTTGACCGTGCTGGCCTGGGCGCTGCCGTCGCTGGCGTTGCTGGGCCTGCTCGTGCGCACCCAGCAGTACCTGTGGCGCACGTTCGGCCGGCGGTTCAACCCCGCCCTGCTCGGGGCGACAGTGCTCCTGCTGGCGCTGATAGCCGCCACTTCGACCTCTCTCGTGCTGGCCGGCCGGGCCCACACCGCGACCGCCGCCCTGACCACCTACGTCATCACCTCCGACAAGCAGTCCGACGCCGTCTCGGCCGCCGCCCAGCACGACCTGATCGCCTTGGTGCGCAACGGCTGCGCCGGGAGCTGCGGCGCGACAGTGCCGACTGTCCCGCCGTTCCAGACCCTGACCGCGACCGCCCCGCCGCCGTCCGCCGCCGCGGACGCCAGCGCCGAATTCGACAGCGCGACCGACCTCGGCTGGCTGCTCGTGGCGATTCCGGTGCTGGCGCTGGGGATTGCCGCCTTGGCGCTGGCCGGCCTGCAACCCCGGATCGACGAATACCGGTACCGCTCATGAAGCGATTGACGATCCTCCTTGTCGCCGTCCTGATGGCCGGCTGCCTCACCGGCTGCGGGCCCGCGACGACCGAACTCACCGTGCTCGGGCCGTGGACCGGCGCCGAGGAGCAGTCCTTCCGGGCCATGTTCCACGACTTCGAGACCGCCGACCACGTCACGATCAACTACACCGGAACGCCCGCGGTGAACCAGGTTCTGCGGGCCGACGTCCAAAAAGGACAGCCGCCGGACGTGGCGATCCTGTCCAGCCCGGGGGAGTTGGCCCGCTACGCCGCCGCCGGCCAGCTGCGCACCGTCTCCGGCCTGGACGCCACCGCGTACAGCGGCCAGTGGCGGACACTGCTCAAGCTGGGCTCGCAGAACAACACCTACGCCGTGCCGGTGAAGGCCGACCTCAAGAGCATCGTGTGGTTCAACGCCAAGACCTCCCCGGGCCTGCGGCTGTCGAACTGGTCCGAGTTGCTGGACTACACCGCCAAGGGCGCGCCCAACACATGGTGCCTGGGCATGGAGGCGTACTCCACCTCCGGCTGGCCCGGCACCGACTGGATCGAGGACATCCTGCTGCACCAGTCCGGCCGCGCGGCCTACGACCTGTGGGCCGACGGCGGCCTGTCGTGGAAGTCGTCCGAGGTCGAGGCCGCCTGGCGTGCGTGGGGCCAACTCCTGGCCGCCCAGGGCCAGCAGTCCGTGCGCTCCGCCGCGCTGCTGACGTACTTCGGCGACGCCGGCAAGCAGATGTTCGCCACCCAGAACCGCTGTCTGCTGGAGCACCAGGGCTCCTTCGCCCCCGGCTCCTATCCGCCGTCGGCCAGCTACGACTTCTTCCCGTTTCCCAGCCTCAATCCCGCCGTCGGGCCCAGGACCTTCGAGGTCTCGGTGAACCTCGCCGGCCTGTTCACCGACAATCCCCTGGCCCGCGACTTCATGACGTACCTCGCCGGCGGCCCGGCCCAGGCCGTGTGGCCGGCCCAGCAGGGCAGCCGCGCCTATTCGGTCAACCGCACGGTGCTCGACGCCGGCGTGTACAAGGATGCCGTGAGCAAGGCCATCGGGAGCGCCCTGACCACTGCCGACGTGCTGTGTCTGGACGCCTCCGACGTGATGCCGGCCGAGATGGCCGACGCCTTCTCCCGGGCGGTGCTGGAATACCTGGGCGACCCCAGCCGCCTGGACACCATTCTGGACGGTCTGGAGAACGTCCGTCTCGGACTGGCCGACCCGCCCACCCTGTCCGCGTGCGGCTGAGCAGAAGGAGAGTTGATGACCGAGGTGATGCGGATTCCGCTGGACGGCGGGGGATCGGTGCTGGTCGAGGTCGAGCCGGCGCCGGGCCTGGAGCGGGCCGGCCGGGTCGGGGACATGGTGCGGGACGCCTCGCAGTCGCTGGAGCAGGCCCTGACGCAGGTGCGGGACGCGGCCGCGGCGGCGGTGACGCAGTTCGTGCAGATGCCGAGCCGGCCGGACGAGATCGAGCTGAAGTTCGGGCTCAAGCTGGACGCCCAGGCCGGGGCGGTGATCGCCCGGACCGGCATGCAGGGGCACTTCGAGGTGAAACTCAAGTGGGCAGCCGAAAAGCCCTGACCTCGCCGGCCAGGGCTTCGGGGGTGGGTCAGCGGCGCTTGGCCAGGATGTCCACGCCGAGCGCCGTGCGGACGGCGGCGTTGCGCAGGTAGAGGCCGGCCCACACGAGGATGCCGATGTAGACCGGGAACAGCAGGGTGGAGAACATCGGTGCCTCGACCCGCAGGTTGGCGCAGAACGCCCCGCCCAGGTAGGCGGTCTGGAACAGCGCGCCCAGCACTGCGGTGCGTGGGATGACGTAGAGCACCAGGCAGCCCAGTTCCAGCAGGCCGGTCACCAGCGCCGCGTAGGCCGGGAAACCCTGCTGCTGGAAGGACTGGGCCACGAAGTCGGGGTTCGACAGGTGCATCACGGCGTCGAACAGCAGGAACAGCACGACGAAGGCGCTGATGCCGCGGCCGATCTTGGTGGCCAGCGGGGCCTTGGCCTTGGCTGCCTTGGTGGTGGTGGTGGTGGTCTGGGCGGTGCCGGCGATCGCGGTCATCTCGGTGCTCCGATCGTGGTGGTCTCTCGTGCTCTCACCACTGCGTCGGATGAGCCCTGCCCCGGATCGACATGCCGCCCGGACTTTTTCAGGAGATTTTTCCGAAGGTCGCCAGCAGGCCGGTCCTGATCTCTGGCCGACCGGCCGCGACCAGCAGGAACGTGGCCTCGCGGACCAGGCGCTGGGCATGGCTGCCGGCCAGGATGCCCCGGCTGCCGGTCGCCGCGACCAGCGCGCCGGCGCAGCGGTAGGTCAGCTCGGCGGCGGCCACCCGGGCCGCCGGCATGGAGGCCTGGTCGATCAGGCCGCCGTCCAGCCGGTCCCGGACGTCGTCGATCTCCTTGCGCAGCCGGTCGGCGACCGCGCCCTGGCCGGCCTCCTCGATCAGCCGGGTCGCCCGGTCGGCCACACCCAGCGGGGCACAGCCGTTGAGCCGGGACGCGAACGCCGCGCTGCCGCCGACGAAGTCCTCGTACGGCACCGTGGCGTAGATCCGCTCGTCGGGCACGAAAAAGTCGGCCAGCTTCAGGTGCACGGTCGCCGTGCCCTGGGCCGCGACCAGGGTCAGCGGCTCGTGGGTCAGGCCCGGGGCGTCGACGGCGTCGATCACCGCGCTGACGATGGTGTCGCCGTCGCGGCCG
The DNA here is from genome assembly GCF_018263855.1 of Kutzneria sp. CA-103260. Lineage (GTDB taxonomy): Bacteria > Actinomycetota > Actinomycetes > Mycobacteriales > Pseudonocardiaceae > Kutzneria. The sequence goes on from NZ_CP073318.1 coordinate 3,011,300, forward strand.
GCCACCTGGAGCAGGTCGATCACGCCCCAGCCGCTGACGAACGGCGCCTCGCCGTCGAACACGTAGCCGCCGTCCACCCGGCTGGCCCGCACCTTCGGCGTCGGCGGGATCACCGCCGCGTACGCCACGCCCCCGCGCAGCCGGCCGGCCGCCAGCTCCGCCAGGTACCGCTCGCGCAGCGGCTCATTGGTCGAGGCGTAGATGCCGCGGGTCAAGCCGTGATGCTGGATCCAGGTGAACATGGTGGCCAGGCAGCCGCCGGCGAAGGCCTCCAGGATCGCCACCGTCTCCGGCAGGCCCAGCGCCTCGTCCACGGCGATGCCGTAGAAGCCGTCGGCGGCCAGCAGGTCGAAGTGGCTGCGCGGCACCTTCCCGCTGCGGTCGACCTCGGCCGCCGCCGGGAACAGCACCTCGTCCGCGATGGCCCGGGCCCGGGCGACCAGCTCGTTCACACCTGTCAACCTATGTCGGACAGGTTCTCCGCGCACCGGATCAGCAGCATTGTGAGCCGGCCCCTATCGTCCGGGCTGAGGCCGGCCAGCATCCGGTTCTCCACCGTCGCCACCACCTTCTCGGCGTGTTCCAGCCGCTGCCGGCCCAGCTTGGTGAGGCTGGCCGGCCGGGCCCGGCCGGTCACAGCCTTCTCCGCGACCACCACCAGGCCGGCGCTGCGCAGGCCGGACAGCACGTCCTGGAGGGACTGCCGGGTCACGAAGCACCGCCTGGCCAGCTCGGCCGACGACGCGCCCGGGTGCTCGAACAGGGCGTTGAGCACCGCGTACTGGGACATCGACAGCCCCGCGTTGCGCAGCTCCACGTCGGCGGCGTGCCGGATCAGCTGCTGCACCCGCTTGACCAGGTAGCCGGGACGGAGCTCGGTGTTTCGGGCTTGACTCACGTCAGGATCCTGACACAGAATCGGCCATGTAAGGAACCTGACATCCAAGGAGTGAGACGCCGTGGCCACCACCATCGACCCGACCCAGCCGGTGACGACCCTGATCAACGTGTTCACGGTGCGCCCCGAGCGCCAGGCCGAGCTGGTCGCTCTGCTGTCCAAGGCCACCGACGAGGTGGTCGCCGGCATGCCCGGCTTCGTCTCGGCCAACATCCACGCCAGCACCGACGGCGTGCGGGTCGTCAACTACGCCCAGTGGACCTCGGCCGAGGCGATGGGGGCCATGCTCGCCGACCCCGTCGCCCAGCCCCACCTGGCGGCCGCCGCCGAGGTCGCCGAGTCCTTCGAGCCGCACACGTACACCGTTGAGGCCGTGCACAGTCGCTGATGGCGGCTACTGTCCGATCGTCCGCCGGGCCGGGCCGTTGGCGCTGCGGGGGACGATCGGCACCACGCCGACCGCGCTGAAGACAGCCACGAAGCCGTTCTCGATCTGGGTGGCGGTGTCGGGCCAGTAGCCGGGGCCGGTGCAGAAGTTCTGGTCACAGACTTCCGGCGGCGGGCCGGCACAGCCGGTGAGGAGCAGCACGACAGCGCCGGTGAGGGCGGCCAGGCGGAATCGGAACACGGCAGGACCTCTCATCCTCACGCGGCGTGGGCGGGGCGCGGCGAGCTGGAAGTCACCAGCACGATCACCCCGATGGCCAGCACAATCGCGATCACGGCTTGGTAGAACCCGGTGAACACGCTGACCAGCGCGCTCACCACACCCACCACCTCCATGACCACCGCGAGGCCGCGCGCCCAGGAACGCCGGGTCAGCAAGGCCGCCGCGACGGCGACCAGGATCGTGATCAGGGGATTGACCACGAGCACCAGCCACACCGACCCCGGGACTTCCTGGTTGTGGCCGAGGCGCACGATGGTCGTCAACACCTGCACGACCCAGATTCCCAGCGACGCCACGGCCTGCGCGAACATGACCGCCCGCGCGGTCCTCACCTGCCACCCGACCACAAGCCGCTCCCCTCAGTCCTGGCGCACGCTAGCCGCCTGTGGTGGGTACCCTCCCGGGCTTGTCTGCTACCCGCTACTTGATCCACCGCGCCGAATCCGACCCGAGGCGGGCCGCCGACTCGATAGCGTGAGCCCATGGGGCTCTCCGCAGCAGAACTGTATGACTTAGTCGGCAAGGACTACGAGACAGCGTTCGCGGACCTGGCCGCGCGGCGCGAGGAAATCGACTGGCTGCTCACCCAGCTGCCGCCCCGGGCCCGGGTGCTTGATGTCGGCAGCGGCACCGGTCGCCCCACCGCCGAACTGCTCTCCGGTGCCGGCCACGATGTGAGCGGCTTCGATGCCTCGTCCCAGATGGTCGAGATCGCCCGCGCCCAGGTGCCCGCCGCTCATTTCGAGGTCGCCGACCTGCGCACGGTGACCTATCCGGGCGGCAGCTGGGACGCCGTGACGGCGTTCTTCTCGCTGTTCCAGCTGACCCGCGCCGAGATCGACGCCGCGCTGGCGAAGTTCGCCGACTGGCTCACTCCGGGCGGCATCTTCCTGCTGGCCACCGTGCCGTCGGACTCCGACTGTCGGCAGACGCAGTTCATGGGCCACCCCATCACCGTCAGCAGCTACCTGCGCGAGACGTTCCTCGACCGGATCAGCGCCGTCGGACTGGAGATCGTGCGGGACCGGCTCGTCGAGTACAAGCCGGCCGACACCGCCATCCGCCCCGAGCACGACCTCTTCCTGGCCGCTCGCAAGCCCTGAACCCGACGAAGGCGCGGAACATGACTTCCACCAGGCAGGACGGCGACAGCTGGGACCTGGCCTCCAGCGTCGGCACGACGGCGACCGGCGCCGCGGCGGCCCGGGCGGTGGCCACCCGCCAGGACCGATCGCTGTTCGCCGACCCGTTCGCCGCACCGCTCGTCCGGGCCGTCGGCATCGAAGCCCTGACCCGGCTGGCGACCGGCGAAGTCGCCCCGGACGGCGTCATCGACCAGGCGTGGATCGACATCGCCAAGATACGCGGCAAGTTCTACGACGACTTCTTCCTCGACGCGACCGGCGCGGGCATCACGCAGGCCGTGATCCTGGCCTCGGGACTGGATTCCCGCGCGTACCGACTGCCCTGGCCGACCGGGACCGTGGTGTACGAGCTCGACCAGCCACAGGTCATCGCCTTCAAGACCCGTGCCCTGGCCGATCTGGGCGCCGAGCCCACAGCCGACCGGCGAGTGGCCGGGGTCGATCTGCGTGACGACTGGCCCGCCGCACTGCGCACCGCCGGCTTCGACCCGGCCCGACCGACCGCGTGGAGCGCCGAAGGCCTGCTGGGCTATCTGCCACCCGAGGCACAGGACCGCCTGCTCGACACGATCACCGAACTCAGCGCGCCGGGCAGCCGGGTGGCCACCGAAAGCAAGCCCAACCCGCGCCCAGGGGACGAGGACAGGACGAAGGAACGCCTGAACCGCATCTCCGAGAGCTGGCGTGCGCAAGGCTTCGACGCCGACATGGCGAGGGTGCGCTATTACGGCGAGCGCAACGAAGCGGCTCCCTACCTGACCGATCTCGGCTGGGTGCTGGACGCCACCAGCATCCGAGACCTGCTTGCCGCCCACGGCCTTTCGTCGCTCGGGGACGACGACATGCGCATGGGCGACGTGCTCTACGTCAGCGGTGATCTGCCAATGAGGTCCAGGGCGTAATTCACTCGACGGCGTCGACAGAATCGACGCCATGGAGTCGGTTCTGGTCAATTTCGTCTACGCGCAGCCGGTGGGCCACGCCGTCGAGGCCTTGCACTACAGCCTCGGCTACCACGCGGCCGACCCGAGCCGGCGCATCGGCGTGGTCCTCAACGCGGACACGCCGGCGGAGATGGCGACGTGGTGCCCGTTCATCGACGAGGTGCACACGATCCGGCTCGACCTGTTCGACCCGGCCACCGATGCCCGCGACCAGCTGGAGAAGATCGGCCGGGACTGGGACCACGTCGTCAACGACGTCCGGCTGACGCAGCCGGCGCAGCGGGAGTTCTTCCCGGGCCTGGCCGCCTACTACGACCAGGCCGACGCCTACTTCACCGGCGAGAAGGGCTGGGCTGGCACCAAAAAAGGGCCCTCGTACCAGCCGCGGCAGCCGCTGCGACTCGATTTGCCGGAGCCGGAAACCACATCCGGGTTCACGGTGCTGCTCGGTGGCAGCGCCCAGCGCAGCATGTACCCGACGATCACGTCCTGGGAGCTGATCCTCACCGCCCTGGCCGATCGCCTCCCCGGCACGGAATTCCGGTTGCTGGGCAAGCTGTCCGAGGACGGCCGGACCCGAACGACCTACCACCGCGCCGAGTACGAGCGGCTGGCGGCCGCCGTGCCCGGTGCGCGGCTGGCGCTGGACCTCCCGCTGCGGGACCAGCTGACACTGGTCCGCGCGTCGAAGGTCTTCCTGTCGCCGCACACCGGGTTCGGCATGGCCGCCCTGGCCGCCGGCACCCCGTGGCTGTGCCTGTCGGGCAACCGCTGGCCGGAGTTCTACTTCAACGACGGCGTGCCCTTCTACTCCGTGCTGCCGGACCGCGCCCGCTTCCCCAGTTACACCCAGTTCGGTCCGAACCCGGCGGACGTCGACGACGAGGGGCCACGCGCGCCGAGCATGTCGGCCGCCCGGATCCGGGCGGACCTACCGGAACTGCTCGACGCCGCGACGCTCCTGGCCGACGGCGACCTGGACTACGCCGCCGCGCTGGCCGGCCACCGCGACCGGCTGCACCGGTGCTGGGGCGGCGACCGCTCGATGATGTGGTCGATCGACAACGTGCTGGGCTGATCGGTGCTCAGCTGACGGCCGCCAGCAGGGCACTGCGCTGCGCCGAGCCGACACCGCCGACCCGGCGCGACTCGGCGATCTCGCAGCCGCGCATCAGCTCGGCGGCCCGCACCGGGCCGACCCCCGGTAACGCCTTGATGACGGCGATGATCCGCGTCTTGCGCACCACCTCGTCGGTCTCGGCGCGTTCGAACACTTCCGGCAGCTGCACGGTCCCCGCCTTGAGACCGGCCAGCAGATCAGCGCGGGCCTTGCGGGCTCGCTGAGCTTTGGCCAGCGCGTCGGCACGCTGCTGGGCCGTGAGTGCGGGCAGAGCCATGGTGATCCCTTCGACGTCGATGCCGTGACGTTGCGGCGAGTTCCGATAATGGCCTCGACCGGGCTCCGAGCACGGGCATTCGACGATCTGCGAAAGAAACCACCCGGTCAGCGCAACGCGGGCACCCTCATCGTGAGAGTTCCGGCCTCTGCGTCCAGGTCCCCGACCAGGCCGAGCGGCACCGTCAGCGCCGCCGGCCGGTGTCCGAAGCCCAGTTCCCACCCGATCGGCACGCCCAGTCCACCCAATCGGTCCAGCATCGTGGCGCGCACGTGCGCGAGGTCGCCGCAGCCCGTCCACGAGCCCAGCGCGATGCCGGCGACACCGTCGAACCAGCCCGCACGCAGCAGTTTCGTGAGGATCACGTCCAGCCGGTACGGGTCCTCGTTCACGTCCTCCAGCACCACGACAGCGCCGTCCGGCGGGCGCACGGCCCCCCGCGCGGCCAGCCCAGCGCCCAGCAGGCTGAGATTGCCGCCCACAACCACACCCGAGGCGTGGCCCGCAACCAGTGGCCCCGCGCCCGGCCGGGTCAACACCCGAACGGAGTCAGGATCGAACACCGTCGAGCGAAAGTGCCCTTGCGCCGCCTCGTCCTCGACGAACGCCTGGGTGGCCAGCATCGGCGCGAACAGCGTCACCAGGCCCAGCCGGGCGCCGAACTGCTCGTGCAGCACGGTCACGTCGCTGGAGCCGACGAACAGCTTCGGCCCGGCGGCCGCCATCGCCGTCCAGTCGACCAGGTCGACCATCCGCAGGCAGCCGTAGCCGCCGCGGACACAGAACACCGCCGCCACCTCCGGGTCGCACCAGGCGTCCTGGAGATCGGCGGTCCGGTCCTCGTCGGCGCCGGCCAGGTAGTTCAACGTGGGATGGCGGTCCAGCACGTGCTTGCCCATCCGCACCCGCAGGCCCCACGACTGGATGATCTCGACGCCGGCCTTGAGCAGTTCCGGCGGCATCGGCCCGGCCGGCGCGACCAGGGCGACCAGGTCGCCGGGCCGCAGCCGGTCGGCCCTAATCCGGTCTGCTGGGACTCGGACGGCCCCGACCCGGTCGCCGGTCACGTGTCCAGCGCCAGCCGCGGCACGTCGATCGGCTCGAACTCCAGCACCTGGCCGTAGAACGACAGCTCCGCCTCCAGCGCCGCGATGATCGTCTCGGCCCGGCGGAAGCCGTGCTGCTCCCCGGCGAAGCCGATGTAGGCGTGCCGGATGCCGCGGCCGGCGATGGCCCGCGCGAACGCCTCAGTGTGCGCCGGCGGGCAGACCTCGTCCTCCAGGCCCTGCAGCAGCAGGATCGGCCCGGCCAGCTGGTCCGGCCGCGCGCTGGGGGAGCGCTCCACGTACAGCTCTCGGGAGGTCGCCAGCGGGCCGATCAGCCCGTCCAGGTAGCGGGATTCGAAGTCGTGGGTCTCGCCGCTGGCGAAGGCGACCATGTCCACCGCCGGGTACATCGCGTTGCCGCAGGCGAACGGCGACGGCATGGTCATCGCCGCCGCGGTGGTGAAGCCGCCGGCGCTGCCGCCGCGGATCGCCAGCCGGGCCGGGTCGGCGGTGCCCTCGTCGGCCAGGGCCTGCGCGACGGCGCCGCAGTCCTGCACGTCGACCACGCCCCACTGGCCGCGCAGCCGCTCCCGGAACTCCCGGCCGTAGCCGGTGGAGCCGCCGTAGTTGACCGCGACCACGCCGATGCCGCGACTGGTGAAGTAGGCGAAGTTCAGGCTCAGCGTGCCGACCACGTCGCCGGTCGGGCCGCCGTGCACGTGGATCACGTACGGCGGCAGCTCGCCCTCGGGGGCGGCGAAGTCCGGGTTGGTCGGCGGGTACACGAACGCCGGGATCCGCTCGCCGTCCGGGCTGGTGAAGATCCGCGCCTGCGGCGGCGGCAGGTAGGCCTCGGCCAGCGGCAGCGGGTCGCCGGCGGTCAGTTCCACGGTCTCGCCGGTGGACAGGTCCAGCCGCACCGCCGCGGCCTCCCGGCGCGGGCCGGCGGCGATGCCGACGACCACGCCGTTCTCGGCGGCGATCTGCCCGAGCCAGATCGGCAGGTCGGTCTCCACGTCGGTGACCGTGCCGCTGCGCTCGTCCAGCACGGCCAGCGCGCTGCCGCGGATCAGCACGTGCCGGCCGCCGCCCAGCGGCGCGAACCAGCTGCTGCCCAGCCGCCACAGCGGGCCGCCCAGCTCCTCCTCGCACGGCGCGAGGTTGGTGGCCGTGCCGTCCAGGGTGATCCGGTGCAGGTTCCACCAGCCCTGCGGATCGGTCAGCGCCAGCAGCGCATCCGGGGTCTCCCAACGGAACTGGCACACCGACTCGGTCGGGCCGCCGGCGATCACCTGGTGCTCGCCGACCTCGCTGTCCTCGCTCAGCTCGGCCACGCACAGTTCGGTGCCGTCCCACGGCATCGCCGGGTGGTCCCAGCCCAGCCAGGCCACCCGCCGGCCGTCCGGCGACGGCTTCGGCGCGGACATGAAGTGATGGCTGGCGGCCAGCACCCGCACCGGCTTCGAGCCGTCGACCGGCAGCGCCACCAGCTCGCGGCGCACGTCCAGGGGAGCGTCGCCGAACTGCGTCTCCCGCACGCACCACACCTCGGCGCCGTCCGGACTGGACGTCAGGTCGGCGTAGCGGAAGCCGTGCTCACGCTCCGGCGCCGGGCTGATCGGCTCCGGAGCGGCGGCCGCGTCGTCCGGGTCCACCAGGTACACCCGCTGGTCCGCCCAATGGGTGAAAGCGATCTTGCCGCCGACGAAGGCCCACGGCCGGCCGCCGTACTCGTGCACGCGGTTGCGGGCGTTCCAGGGCGCGGCCAGCACCTGCCGGGGCTGTTCGCCCGGGGCCCCGGAGCGCATCAGCACCACCCGGCCGCCCTCCTCGGGCCGGCTCTCCGCCCACCAGGTCTCCCCGTCGTGCAGGTCCACCCACTGGATCGACCCGCCCGCCCTGGCCACGTCCCGCGCGGCCAACGGGGAGGTCCACGCTCCGTACGACGCGATCTTCACCACGGCACGACCCTAACCAACCGGGGCCGGTTCCCGTGGGTGCCGTCCGCTCACAGCGATCATGGCTGTGAACGGGAGGGGACGTGCGGCCGTGGCGGGCCGCGTGCCTTAGGGTCATTACTGCCATGGCTCGTGTCATTCATGTATTCCGCCAGCCCGACCGGTTCGTAGCGGGAACCGTCGGGGAACCTGGTGACCGCACCTTCTACCTCCAGGCGGCCGAGGACGGCCGGCTGGTGAGCGTGGTGCTGGAGAAAACGCAGTTGTCCGTGCTCGCCGACCGGATCGGCTCGCTGCTGGAGGAGGTGCAGCGGCGCTTCGACGCCGAGGTGCCCGACAGCGCGCCCGACGATCTCATCGACACCGACCCGCTCGCGGTTCCGGTGGAGGAGGAGTTCCGGGTCGGCACGATGGGGCTGGGCTGGGACGCCGAGTCCACCGCGGTGGTGGTCGAGCTGCTGGCCGTCACCGAGGAGGAGGTGGACGAGGCGGTCGTGCTCGACGACACCGAGGAGGGCCCGGACGCCGTCCGGGTGTTCCTCACGCCGCCGGCCGCCCGCGCCTTCGCCGCCCGCGCCGACCGGGTCGTCAACGCCGGCCGCAAACCCTGTCCGCTGTGCGAGGAGCCGCTCGACCCCAGTGGTCACGTCTGCCCGAGGCAGAACGGCTACCGTCGCACCGAGGACAGCTGAGCCCGCGGTGCTGCCCACCGACCCCGGGGCGCTGGAGTTGGTCGAGCGCGGTCGGATCGAGGTGACCGGCCGGCTGGTGGACGCGTCCAACGCGACGCTGTTCGGCACCATCAGCCGGCACGGCGTGCAGGCCAACTGCGTGTACAAGCCGATCAACGGCGAGCGGCCGCTGTGGGACTTCCCCGACGGCACGCTGGCCGGCCGCGAGGTCGCCACCTACCTGGTGTCCCAGGCCGCCGGCTTCGACCTCGTGCCGCCCACGGTGTTACGCCCCGGCCCGTTCGGGCCCGGCATGGTGCAGCTGTGGGTGGACACCGACGAGGACGCCGACCTGATCGACATCGTGGCGGCCGACGAGGTGCCCGCAGGCTGGAAGGGCGTGCTGCACGCCACCGACCGGTACGGCGACCCCGCCGTGCTCGTGCATGCCGACCACCCCCGGCTGCGGCTGATGGCAGCGATGGACGTCGTCGTCAACAACGCCGACCGCAAGGGCGGGCACGTGCTGCACACCGCGACCGACGCGGTGTACGGCGTCGACCACGGCATCTGCATGCACGCGGAGACCAAGCTGCGGACCGTGCTGTGGGGCTGGCTCGGCGAGCCGCTGTCAGCCGAGGCCGTGGAGGCGCTGCGCAAGCTGCGGGCTGGGCTGGACGGCGACGTCGCCGAGCAGCTGTCCGAGCACCTGACCCGGCGCGAGGTCTCCGCCGTGATCACCCGCACCGACCTGCTGCTGGCCGCCGGCGTCTACCCGAAACCCTCCGGCGAGTGGCCGGCCATTCCCTGGCCGGCGTTCTAGGCCCGCGTTGCGGTGCGGAACTGGCCTGGGGCCTGCGACTTCGACCGCCGGAAGGCGCGGCTGAAGGCGTACACCGAGGTGTAGCCGACCGAGCGGGCGATGGCGTCGAGGGTGTCGTCGGTGTCCCGCAAGCGGGTCGCGGCCAGGTCCATGCGCCAGCGGGTGAGGTAGTCGGCCGGGGCGGCCCCGGTCACGGCGCGGAAGCGACGGGTCAGGGTGCTGCGGGAGATGGTCAGCTTGGACGCCAGCGACTCGGTGGTCCATGACCGGGCCGGCTCCTGGTGCAGCTCGGCCAGCGCGGCGCTGACCACGGGGTCGGTCAGCGCGCTCAGGTAGGTGCCGCGGACCTCGTCCGGCTTGCCGGCCAACCAGGCTCGCAAGGCCTGCACCAGCAGGATGTCGACCACCCGGTTGAGCACGTACGAGCTCGCGGCCTGCGGGCACGCCAGTTCCCTCGCCAACAGCCGGACGGTGTCGTCCAGGCCGGTGCCGCCGTTGTCGGCCCGGATGTGCAGCACCGCCGGCAGCGCGTTCATGACCTGCGTGGTCACCGTGGGGTCGTACTCGTAGCAGGCGCCGAGGACATGCGTCTGCACCTCGCCCGTTCCCAACCGCAGCACGCTGCCGTCGCCCATCGCGCTGCCGTCGCAGTCACGGCGTGGGGCTCGCGCTTCGGTGGGGGTGCTGCCCACTGCGTGTGGCGTTCCGCTCGGTAGCAGGACCACGTCGCCTGGCATCAGCTGCACCGGCTCCTCGTCGTGCCGGCAGAGCCAGGCTGTGCCCGAGGTGACCGCGTAGAACGCCGCGCCGCGCATCTTGTGCCACGACAGTCCCCAACTGCCGCCCGCCTCGATGCGCGCCCCCAAGGCCCCGCGCACCCCGCCGACCGCCAGCAGGTCACCCAGCAAGTCCATGTCAGCCATCGTAGTGATTCAATCGGATATGGATGTGGTCGATCTAGCTATCGATCAGACCATCCTGTGCCCCATATGGTCATGACATGACCGACTCGATCGACTTCAACGAGATGAACCGGCAGGTCATCGCCGAATTCCGGGCCAACGGCGGCAAGGCCGGCGGCATCGCCGAGGGCTACCCGCTGGTCCTCGTGCACCACATCGGCGCCAAGTCCGGCACCCCTCGCGTGACCCCCCTGGTGCCCTACGTCGAGGGCGACCGCATCTTCATCTTCGCCAGCAAGGGCGGCAGCCCCGAGAACCCCGCCTGGTTCCACAACCTGGTCGCCAACCCCCGCACCGAGGCCGAGTACGGCACCGACCGCTTCCCTGTCGTCGCCCGCGTCCTGTCCGGCGCCGAGCGCGACGACATCTACGCCAAGCAGATCGCCGCCCAGCCCCAGTTCAAGGAGTACGAGAGCAACACCGACCGGGTCATCCCGGTCATCGAGCTGGAGCGCGTCAGTTAGCTGGCGCCGTCGTGGACCGGGCGGCTGCCGAGCGGGGCCTTGAGGGTGACGGTGGTCTGGAAGATCGCGGCGATCATGGGCTGTGGGCCGGCGCAGTTGACCCCGGGGACCTGGCCCAGCAGCACGGTCACGGTGACGGCATCGGCGGACTCGGTGACGTCGACTCGGCCCAGTTTGGCGCACTCGGCGCGGCCGGAGGCGGTGTACTGGACGACGAGTTCGTTGCCGGCGCCGGGGGTGGCCTGGGTGAAGCGGGTCTTCTTCAGGTCGACGACGGAGGGATCGGGCATGGCGTGGTTGAGTCCGACGGACGCGGAGGGCGGCGGCGACATGACCACGGAGGTCGGCGGCGGCCCGACCGCGGAGACGACCAGGGTGTCGGGGCCGCCGCTCGCGCCGGGGTGAGCCGTGCCGCAGGCCGCGGTGAGCAGCAGCAGGCCGAGGACGGCGGGAATTCTTCGCATCATGCCTCCGGGACGGCGTCGGTCGGCTTTCGGGTTGCACGCCAAAGCCGACCGACGCCCGGTTGGGCTAAATCAGGTGGAAATGTTACGAACGCTGTTGTACAGGTTCAGCACCTGGTTGCCGTAATACGCCGAGTACATGTACTGGGGCAGGGACGTGTTCTTGAAATCGTTGTGTCCGTTGATGTAGCCCCAGTTGCCGTCGAACGACATCAGCCAGGCGCCGCCGGAGGAGCCGCCGGTCATGTAGTTGACCATGAAGATGGTTCCGCCGCCGCCGTTGTAGGTGGCGCCGTTCTCGGCGAACAGGCAGCAGCCGGTGAACGGCGCGGCCTGCGGGTAGCCGAAGGCGTACACGTACTGGCCGATCGGGTAGTTCCAGGCGATGCCCTGCCCGCCCAGGTAGTCGGTGATCCGCGAGCCGTTGTTGCGGTACAGCACGGCCGAGCCGACGTCGTTGGCGAAGTCGCCGTTGTTGTTGAACCAGGCCGTGGTGGTCCACAGCTGGTAGGCGTACCAGTAGCCGTAGGGCGCGGAGCCGCTGGCGTAGTTGGGCACGAACGTCCAGTTGGTGTTCCAGGCCCCGCCGTCGGACACGCAGTGGCCGGCGGTCCAGACCTCGGACTTGCCCTCGGTGTTGACCACCGTGGCCGAGCAGACGTAGTCGAGGCCCAGGCTGGTGAAGAACACCTTGCCGTAGGTGCGGGCCACCGGGTGCCCGACCGGGTACCCCGGGTTGTACGCCGCCGGCGCCACCTCGGACGAGCCGCCGGCGGCGGTGGACGCCTTGGGCTCGACCTTGGGCGCCGCCGCCGCGACGTGGCCGGCCGGGCCGGCGGGCTCGCTCTGCGCGGCCGGGGCCGCCCCCTTCTGGTTCCTGACCGCCGGAATCTCGCTCTCCGGTCTGGCCGTTCTCATGCGCTCCGGTGTCCAGTACGCGGCCAGGGCCTGCTGGTGGGCGTCGACGCCGGAGCCGTGTGCGGTGGCGGCCACCTCCGGGCTGAGCCCGGCCGGCCCGGACACCACGTCGGAGCCGGTCCCGGCGCTGGCGGTGGCGGTGGTGAGGGCCGCGGCGAGCAGGGCGGCCGCCGCGACCGAGCCTAATGCGATTAATTTCATGAATTATTTCCTCTCCGAAATGAACTCGAAATTGCCTGGACAACGCTAGCGGCGACACACCCCCCGGAAACGCCGCCGATCGGACTTTACGGGTCGACGTGCCAAATGCGTCAAGGGTCGTTCACAATGGGCAAACAAAACGCTGGCCCGTCCGGCGCATGCGCCGCAATTCCAACAAACGGGTGGCGGGTGCGGGAATCACTGACATGTCAGAACCCGACGAACGGCGCGAACCGACCGGGCGAGAATGGCCGTCGCCACGCGGGTCAAGGGTGTGGGCCGGTCGTCTCATGTCGAATGGCTACGGTCACTGCGCCGCCACAGCGGGCATCCGCAGCAAGGTCCGGCATCCGTCAGCTCAAGGTCAGCAGGCGATCGACCAGGACGACCGGGTCGGGCGGCGGGGCGCCCCACAGGGCCCGCAGGTACAGCGGCGCCAGCACGACGTCGAGGATGTCGCCCGGGTTCGGCACGTGCTCGCCGCGGGCGGCGGCCCGGTCGAAGATCCGTTCCTGGACGGCCACGATGCGGCGGCGCAGGTGCGCGCTGCGCTCGGCGTCGGCCTCCGGCGTGGCCGGCATGGACAGGGCCATCGCCTGAAGGAAGGCCCGCCCGAACGGCGTGGCCAGGTCCTCGATCGCGAAGGTGATCCAGGCGAGCAGGTCGCCGCGCAGCGTGCCGGTGTCGGGCAGTGGCGAGTCCCGCTCCAGCCGGGCGACGGCCACGTCGGCCAGCAGGCCCTCACGGGTGCCCCACCGCCGGTAGACGCTGACCGGGTTGACCCCGGCCCGCTTGGCCACAGCCGGGATGGTCACCTCGGCCTCGGGGTCGTCCATCAGCTCCGACACCGCCTGGTGCACCGCGGCCACGACCCGCGCGCTACGCCCGCCGGTCCGTCGCACCGGTTCCTCGTCCGTCACCCCGCCAGCTTAAAGCAAAGCTGTTGCTTTTACCGCCGGCCCCGCGCTACCGTCGCCTTAAAGCAACGGATTTGCCTTAGTGGAGGCCATCGTGCGACAGCTGCTGTTCCCGGACAACGCCCAGTTCTGGTTCGAGACGCTCCGGATGTTCGGCGCCATCGCCTACGGCGGCGCGGACTTCGGCGAGGTGCTGACCACCTCCGACCGCATCGTCGAGGGCGACTACGAGAGCTGGTACGCCGAGTGGACGGCCACCGCGGAGTGGGTCGCGGCTGAGGGCGAGAAGTCGCTCAAGGGCGGCCACCGGGTCAGCGCCCGGGACGCCTTCCTGCGGGCCTCGAACTACTACCGGTCGTCCGAGTTCTTCCTGCACAGCCACACCCCGGACCCGCGCCACGAGCACGCCTACGCCCGCAGCGTGGAGTGCTTCCGGGCCGCCGCCGAGCTGTTCGAGCCGGCCATCCAGCCGGTCGAGATCCCGTACGAGGGCACGACGCTGTCCGGCTACTTCTACCGGGTCGACAACGCCGGCACGCCTCGGCCGACCCTGCTCATGCACAGCGGGTTCGACGGCTCGGCCGAGGAGATGCACTTCAGCGGCGTGACCGCGGCGGTCGAACGCGGCTACAACGTGCTGGTCTTCGACGGTCCCGGCATGCCGTCGGCCACCCACGGCAAGGGACTGCCGTTCCGGCCCGACTGGGAGCGCGTCGTCGGCCCGGTCGTGGACTTCGCCCAGGAGCTGCCCGAGGTCGACAACGACAAGATCGCGCTGATCGGCGTCAGCCTCGGCGGCGAGCTCGCGCCGCGGGCGGCCGCCTTCGAGCACCGCCTGGCCGCGCTGGTCGCGATCGACGGCGTCTACGACGCGCGGGTGGCGTTCATGGGCGGCCAGACCGACGAGGAGATGCTGCGGCGGCTGCGCGCCGACTCCGACCCCGAGCTCGACCAGTACCTGGCCAACGCCGTGGCCACCAACGAAACCATGCGGTGGGCGCTCAACCACGGCATGTTCGTCACCGGCACCGCGACGCCGCGCGCCTTCATGGCCAGCATGGTCGGCTACCACCTCGGCGACGGCCTGGCCGAGCGGATCCAGTGCCCGACCCTGGTCTGCAAGGCCGCCGACGACCTGTTCTTCACCGGCCAGCCCGAAGCCCTCTACGAGCACCTGACCTGCCCGAAGACGTTGCTGGAGTTCACCGCGGCGGAGGGCGCCGACGCGCACTGCCACGTCGGCGCGCAGCGGCTGGCGTTCGCCCGCATCTGCGACTGGCTCGACGACACGCTCACGGCCTGAGGTTCTCGGCGGGAAAGTGTCCGATCGGGGTGGTTCGATTCGACGTGTCGGTGAGAACCACCGATCCGAGGAGGGACCCCATGCAGTACGCGTTGCTGATCGCCGGCGACCACGAGCCCACGCCCGAGGAGCTGGCGATGGGCTGCGGCGGCTGGTCGGAGGAGATGGCGGCTCGCGGCGTGGTGCGCGGCGGGGCCGGGCTGCGGCCGCCGGCCGAGTCGACGACCGTGCGGGTGCGGGACGGGCAGGTGCTGCTCACCGACGGGCCGTTCGCCGACACCAAGGAGCAGATCGGCGGCCTGGTCCTGATCGAGTGCGCCGACCTGGACGAGGCCGTGGAGATCGCGGCCCGGCACCCGGCCGCCGGCTACGGGATGATCGAGATCCGGCCGCTGTTCCAGCCGTGACCGACCCGATCGCCGCCGCCTTCCACGAGGAGTGGGGCCGGGTGGTGGCCACGCTGATCCGGGTCACCGGCGACTGGGACCTGGCCGAGGAGTGCGCGCAGGAGGCGTTCGCGGCCGCGGTCCGGCAGTGGCCGGTCGAGGGCGTGCCGCGCAAGCCGGGCGCGTGGCTGACCACGATCGCCCGGCACCGCGCCACCGACCGGATGCGCCGGGCGGCGGTCGGCGCGGCCAAGCTGCGGGAGGTCGCCGTGACGTCATACACCCCGGAACCGACCGAGGGCGTCGAGGACGACCGGCTGCGGCTGATCTTCACCTGCTGCCACCCGGCGCTGGCCTTCGAGGCCCAGGTGACGCTGGCGCTGCGCACGCTGGCCGGGCTGAGCATGGCCGAGATCGCCCGCGCGTTCCTGGTGCCGGAGACGACCATGGCGCGGCGGGTGGGCCGGACCAAGGCCAAGATCCGCAACGCCGGCATCCCGTACCGGGTGCCGCCGGACCATCTGCTGCCGGAGCGCACGACCGCGGTGCTGGGCGTGCTGTACCTGATGTTCAACGAGGGGTACAGCACGCCCGAGCGCCGGCCGTTGTGCGATGAGGCGATCCGGCTGGCCCGGCTGGTGGCGCAGCTGATGCCGGACGAGCCGGAGGCCGGCGGGCTGTTGGCCCTGATGCTGTTGCACGACGCCCGCCGCGCCACCCGCCTCGATGATCACGGTGATGTCGTGCTGCTGGCCGACCAGGACCGAAGCCGTTGGGACGCAACGCAAATCGCCGAAGGCCGGCAGGCGCTGGCCCGGGCCGTGCGGCAACAGCGACTCGGGCCGTACCAACTCCAGGCGGCCATCGCCGACAGCCACGCGGCCGGCTCGGACTGGCCGCTGATCGCCGGCTTGTACGAGCAGTTGGCCGAGCTCGTGCCGTCGCCGGTGGTGCGGCTCAACCACGCGGCGGCGGTCGCCATGGCCGAGGGCCCGGCAGCCGGCCTTCGTCTGCTCGACGGCCTCGAGATCCCCGGATATCACCTGCTGCCCGCGACCCGCGCCGACTTCCTGCGGCGGCTGGGCCGACACGCCGAGGCGGCGATGGCGTACGAGCAGGCGCTCGGCTTGGCGGTCGCCGAGGCCGACCGCCGCTTCCTGACCAAGCGAATCGACGAGATGAGAGGACGGGCCGTGCAGCCCACCGTGATCGAACGGGGCGAGCAGCCCTACGTCGGCATCAGGCGCACCGTGACCATGCAGACCTTCCCGGAGATCGCCGACCGGATGGCCGGCGTCCACGGCTGGCTGGCCGAGCGCGGCCTGGAGCCGGTCGGCGCGCCGTTCTTCCGCTACCTGGTGATCGACATGGCCCGGGAACTCGTGGTGGAGGCCGGTTTCCCGGTGGCCGCGCCGGTCGAGGGCGACGGCGAGGTGTTCTACGACGTGCTGCCGGCCGGCCGCTACGTGTCGGTGACCCACGTCGGGCACCCGAGCGAGCTGATGGGCGTGACCGCCGAGCTGAACGCGTGGGCCGACGCCCAGGGCCTGCGCTGGGACGTCAAGCCGACCCCGGAGGGCGACCGCTTCGGCAGCCGGCTGGAGATCTACAAGACCGATCCCCGGGTGCAGCCGGACATGTCCAGGTGGGAGACCGAACTGGCCTTCAAACTGGCCTGACTTTTCGCCACATCTCGCCTGACCTTTCCGTCACATGTGGTCCACATGTGGCGGAAAGGCGCGAATGTGGCGCACATGTGGCGTTTATGACGGCTACGGCAGGGCCTGCGACAGGTCGGCCCAGATGTCGTCGACGTGCTCGATGCCGACCGAGAGCCGGATGGTGCCCTCGCCGATGCCGGCGGCCCGCAGGGCGTCGGCATCGAGCTGGCGGTGCGAGGTGCTGGCCGGGTGCAGGGTCATGCTCTCCACGCCACCGAGCGAGGCGGCCAGCTTCACCAGCCGCAGGCCCTTGGTGAACCGGTAGCCGGCGTCGCGGCCGCCGGCCAGGTCGAACGTGACCACGCCGCCGAAGTCGGCCAGCACCCGCTTGGCCACCTCATGGTCGGGATGGGTGGGCCGGCCCGGGTAGTGCACGGCCTCCACCGACGGGTGGGCGGACAATAGCTCGGCGACACGGCCGGCGTTGGCGCAGTGCTGACGCATCCGCAATGCCAGGGTCTGGATGCCACGCAACGTCAGCCACGCCGCGAACGGGTCGATGGCCGCGCCCATCTCCATCGTGTGGTGCCAACCGTGGCGGTAGCGCTGCTCGTCGGCGAACACGAGGATGCCGGCGGTGACGTCGGAGTGGCCGCCCAGGTACTTGGTGACCGAGTGCACCACCACGTCGGCGCCGTGCTCGATCGGCCGGCACAGCAGCGGTGTGGCGAAGGTGTTGTCCACGACCGTGAGCAGCCCGGCCTGCTTGCCGGCGTCCAGGAACGCCGGCAGGTCCACCACCCGGGTCACCGGGTTGGTGATCGTCTCCAGGTACAGCATCCGGGTGGTCGGCCGCACGGCGTCCGCCACCTCGGCCGGGTCCTCGCCGGCGAGGTAGCTGACCTCGACGCCGTAGTGCTCGCGCAGGTAGTCCAGCGCCGCGTAGGTGCCGCCGTACAGGCAGCTCTGGGCGATCACGTGATCCCCGGTCTTCAGCACGCCCATCAGCGCCGAGCAGATGGCCCCCATGCCCGAGGCCGTGGCCACGGCGGCGGTGCCGCCTTCCAGCGCCGCGACCGTCTCCTCGAGCGCGCGGGTCGTCGGGTTGGCGTAGCGGCTGTAGGCGAAGCCCTGGTCGGGGGCGTTGAGCGCGTCGGCCAGAGCGTCCGGGTCGTCGAACGCGAAGTTCGACGCCTGGTAGATGGGCACGCTGATCGGGCGCGAGTTGGGCATCACGGGCGTGTGCTGGTGGACGACGCGGGTCGCTGGCTCCATGGCTTCGAGCCTGGTCTTCGCCCGAGGCGGGGGACAGCGCCAATCCCGGCTAGATTGGTTTGGTGATGGAGCCAATCCCGTGGCCGGCGGACCGGCTGGTGGCCCAGTTGGGCCGGTGGTCGGCCAGCCGGGGCCCGCTCTACCTGCTGCTGGCCGAGCGGCTGCGGCGGCTCATCGACTCCGGGGAGCTGCCGCCCCGCGCGATGCTGCCGCCGGATCGGGTGCTGGCCCAGCTGCTGGCGGTGGGTCGCAGCACCGTGGTCGCCGCGTACGAGCAACTGCGGCAGGACGGCAAGGTCGACCGCCGCCAGGGCCGTGGCACCTGGGTCAAGCCGGCCGTGTGCTCTGGGGTCCGGCCGAACGCGGTGCCGCCGGTGAACCCGCTGTTCCTGAACTACCTGGAGCCGTTCGACGACGTGCTGTCGCTGGGGTGCGCCGCGCCGCAGGACGCGCCGCCGGCGCTGACCGCCGCGCTGACCAGGGCAATCGGCCGGCTGCCCACCGGAGACATCGGCTACTACCCGCTGGGGCTGCCGGCGCTGCGGGCCGCACTGGCCGACCACTACTGCCGGCAGGGCCTGCCCACGACGTCCGACCAGATCCTGGTCACCACCGGCGGGCAACAGGCCCTGGCCCTGATCGCCCGCCTGTTCCTGGCTCCCGGCGATCACGTGCTGGTGCAGGGGCCGACTTATCCCGGTGCGCTGGAGCTGTTCCGCGACGCCGCGGCCGTGATCACCTCCACGCCGGGGGACGAGCTGGCGTCCGCCCTGGCCGAGCATCGGCCGCGGCTGGCCTACGTCAATCCGACCAACCACAATCCGACCGGCGCCACCCTGTCCGGGCTGGTCCGCCGGCGGCTGGTCGAGGCCGCCGCCGCAGCCGGCACCGCGTTGATCGACGACGAGGTGCTGGCCGACCTGTCCTTCGACGGCTCGCGGCCGCCCGGCCTCGCCTCGTACGGGCCGGCGTTGACGGTCGGCTCCGCCAGCAAGCTGCTGTGGGGCGGGCTCCGGGTCGGCTGGATCCGGGGCTCGGCCAGTGACATCGCCCAGCTCGGGCGGGTCAAGGCCATTCACGACATGGGCGGCGCCGCGCTGGAGCAGCTGGCCGTCGCCGATCTGCTGCCCGCGTTGGAACCGGTGATCGCCGACCGGGTCGCCGAGCTCCGCGCGCGGCATGACCATTTGCGGGCTGAGCTGGGCAAACTCCTGCCCGACTGGACGTTCGAGCCGGCGGCCGGCGGGCAGTGTCTGTGGGTGCGACTGCCGGCCGGCGACGCGTCGGCGTTCGCCCAGGTCGCGCTGCGACACGGGGTCGCCATCCTGCCCGGCGTCGCCCTCGGCGGCGGGGCCGAGTTCGTGCGGCTGCCGTTCACCGTTTCCGTCGATCAGATGACCGAGTGCCTGCGCCGCATCGCCACCGCATGGCATGACTACCGCCCCGCCGCCGGACCGGGGCCTGCGCTGCACGCCCTCGTGGTCTAAGGTTAGGCTTACCTAACCTAAGGGGTGGATGTGGGCAACCTGGACGGAAAAGTCGCACTGGTCACCGGGAGCAGCCGGGGCATCGGGCGGGGCATCGCCGAACGCCTGGCCCGGGACGGCGCCCTGGTCGCCGTGCACTACGGCGGCAACGAGGTGGCCGCCCGCGCGACCGCGACGGCCATCACCGACGCCGGCGGCCGGGCGTTCATCGTCGGCGCGGAGCTCGGCGTGCCCGGCGACGTCGACACGCTCGTGGCCGGGTTGGACGCCGAGCTCGGGGAGTCGGCGATCGACATCCTGGTGCACAACGCCGGCCTCAACATCATGGGCCGGCCGATCGAGGCGCTCACCCCCGAGGAGTTCGACCGGATGATCGCCGTCAACGTCCGGGCGCCGTTCTTCCTCACCCAGCGGCTGCTGCCGCGGCTGCGCGACGGCGGGCGGATCATCAATGTCTCGTCGGTCTCCACCCGGGTCGCCTCCGCCCACGGCATCGCCTATCCGATGACCAAGGGGGCGCTGGACGTGTTCAGCCACACCCTGGCCAAGCACCTGGGGCCGCGCGGCATCACCGTCAACGCCGTCGCTGTCGGCTTCACCCACACCGACATGACCGCCGACGTGCTCGCCGATCCCGCCAACGTGGCCCGCAACATCGGCCTGACCGCCCTGGGCCGGATCGGCCGGGTCCCCGACATCGCCGACGCCGTCGCCTTCCTGGCCTCCGACGACGCCCGCTGGATCACCGGCGCCAAGCTCGACGTCACCGGCGGCGTCAACCTGTAGGGTGGCATCCCTTCCCGGGCCCCGTGACCGCTGGTACGCCGGAAGCATGAGGAAGACTCGTTTTGTCGCCGCCACCGCCCTGGCCCTGATGGCCTGCACCACCGTCCCGGCCGCCGCTGCTCCCGGCTCGCCCCGTGACGGCCTGATGCCCTCCGTCGTCGGCAAGACCCTGTGGGAGGCCGAGGGCGCCGTGCCGTTCGGCACCCACCTCACCTTCGTCGACGGCACCGGCCAACACCGCAAGGTCGTGTGGCCCACCAACTGGCAGGTGTGCAAACAGGATCCCGCCGCCGGCGCTCCGCTCACCTCCACCACCGCCGTCACCCTCACGGTGGTCAAGCTCCAGGAGAAGTGCTCCGTCAGTCACTGACCGCGCCGCAGGTGATGTTGAGCGAGGTCGACGTCATCGAGGCGGCCAGGTCGGAGGCGGCGAACACGGCGACGTTGCCGACGTCGGCGAACGTGGCGGCGCGCTTGAGCATGGTCTTGGCGACGAGCATCTCGGTGATCGCCGGGGCGGCTTTGAGGTCGGCGGGCAGGCCCTCGGCGATGCCGCCGGTGTGCAGGCCGAGCACGCGGACGCCGTGCCGGCCGAGTTCGGCGGCGAGCTGGCGGCGGAGAAAGTCGACGGCGTTGAGAGCGACCTGGAGTCCGCCGATGGAGTAGTCCCGCATCGGCTCGCCGCCGCCGTCGCCGCCGAACGTGAGGATGACGCCGGAACGCTGCCGGATCATGTGCCGGGCGGCAGCGCGGGCGGTGAGGAAGGTGGACCGGACGGCGTTGTGGATTGGCCGCTCGAAGTCCGCCAGCGCCATTTCGGCCAGGGGAGTGCCCTGGTGGTCGGCGATGTCGATGACGCAGACGGAGATGTCGACGCTGCCGTCGTTCTTGGCCACGGCGTCGGCATGGTTGTCGACGGCCTGCTCATCGAGGGCGTCCACCACCGCAGTCTCGGCCCGGCCGCCGTCCGCACGGATCTTGTCGGCCAGCGCGTCGAGCGTCTGGGCGGTGCGGCCGGTGAGGTGGACCTTCGCGCCCTCGCGTGCGAAGGCTGTGGACATCGCTGTGCCGATGCCTCCGGCGGCGCCGTAGACGATGGCGTTCTTGCCGGCCAGCAGCATGGGGGTTCCTTTCAGATTCGGGTGAGCCAGTCGTGCCAGCGCGACCGTTCCGTCGCGACACTGGCTTCGGCGTCGGGGCCGTAGAGACGTCCGGTGACGTTGACCGAGAGCGTGGCCGCGTCCATCGAGAAGCAGGAGATGGCGAACATCCCCGGGCACGGGTCTGTCGTGCGCAGCAGCGTGAAAGCCGGGCCGCGGTGCTCGATCACTCCGTCGACCGGGAGGTTTCCCGCGATGTCGGCATGCCGGTCGACCGGCCTGATCAGGTCGATACGAGCCGACGGCATGCCCGCGAAGTGTGTGGTGTAGCAGCGCAGCACCTGGAGGGTCATGGCCCAGCCCTTGCTGGCCTGTTCAGCGATGTCGTCCCAGCCTTCGCCCTCCACTCGCAGGCTGCTGACCACCCGTACGACGCAGCTGCCCTGGTCGCGGGCCGTCACCAGGATCTCCGTGGCGAAGGTCGGGTCCTCGTAGGCGAACCGGTGCGGCGGCTCCCAGGCCGTCACCGTGGCCGTGGCGTCCGGGGCGAAGGGCTCGCGGTGGAAGCGCGCCGTGTCGCCGTCGATGTCCACCTGGAACGACCAGGCTCCGCTGTCGGTCGTGATCGCCGCCCAGACCTGCTCGGGGCTGGCCGGGATCTCGATGTTCTCCTCGCTCATGGCCGTGGGTGCACGCCGATGACGACCCGCTGCCAGCGGCCGTCCGGCGTCTGCTCGTCGTGGTACTTCGCCGCCACCTTCGACACCGCCGCCGTCAGCTCGTCGGCGAAGGCCGCCCGGTCGGCCGGCGTGGCGAACCGGATCTCGGTGTCGAGCGCGAACACCGGCACGGCCCTGTTGCCCGCCGCCGCCCGCCTGGCCAGCCGGCCCACCTCCCGGACCGTGCGGGCCGCCAGCGCGATCAGGAAGTCCGCCGACCTCGGGTTCGGCCGGGTCGGCGCGCCCACCGGCTCCGGCGCCACCACGAAGCCCGCCGCCGTCGCCCTCAGCAGGCGCTCCGTGAGGCCGCCCCAGGTGCGCGTTTCCGCCACCTCCACCAGGCCGTGGGCCTCCAGTTGGCGCAGGTGGTAGTTCACCTTCTGCCTGGTCAGGCCCACCTTCGCCGCCAGCGCCGCCGCCGAGGCCGGCTCCCTCAGCTCGGCGAGCAGCCTCGCCCGCATCGGGTCCAGCGCCACCACCGCCGCCGCCGGCTCCTCGATCACCTCGATGTCCCGCACCACCCCAGTCCACCCTTGACAATATTTTTTGTCAAGGTCGTATTCCGGTTGCCCAGGCCGTCCCGGCCGGTTAGACGTACGTCGTGCTGATCCGCCGCGAGACCCCCGCCGACGTCGACGCCATCCGCTCGGTCACCGCCGCCGCCTTCGCCCCCTCGCCCGCCGAGGCCCGCCTCGTCGACGAGCTCCGGGCCGATCCAGGCTGGCTACCAGCGCTTTCCCTGGTCGCCGTGGACTCCTCGGACACCGTCATCGGCCACGTCCTCTGCACCCGCGCCCACGTCTCGTCCGCCCCGGTGCTCGGCCTCGGTCCGCTCAGCGTCCATCCCGACCACCACACCCGTGGTGTCGGCAGTGCCCTCGTGCACGCCGTCCTCGGCGCCGCCGACGCCCTCTCCGAACCCCTCGTCGCCCTGCTCGGCGATCCCGGCTACTACCACCGCTTCGGCTTCGTCCTCAGCAACCTCCATGGCGTCCTGCCTCCCGACCCGGCCTGGCAGCCCCACTTCCAGGTCCGCCCCCTGACCGCGTACACCCCCGCCCTCACCGGCCCCTTCGCCTACGCCGAACCTTTCGACCGCGTCTGAGCGGGCAGCGACACCATGGACCTGCTGCCTTTCGACGAGTACGCGGCTCAGCTGAACCGCAAGCGCACCGCCGCAGGTGTGCTGTTCCGGGACCCGAACTCCCGGGTCCTTCTCGTCGAGACGTCCTACAAACCGAACTGGGAGATCCCCGGCGGCTCGGTCGAGGCGCACGAAGCCCCGTGGACCACCGCCGTCCGCGAAGTGCGCGAAGAGCTCGGAATCGACGTTGTGCTGGGCCGGCTACTGGTGATCGACCACATTCCAGAGGCCGCCCCCATGCCGGAGGGGCTCGCCTTCATCTTCGACGGCGGCATCATCACGGACACCGCCGTCTCGGCGCTCCGATTCCACGATCCGGAGATCGTGTCGGCCAGCCTTTTCACCCTCGACGAGGCAATGTCCCTGGTGAATCCCGGTCTGGCCAGCCGAATCAGCGTGGCCCTGGAAGCCCGGGCCACCGGCGTGCTGGCACTGTGCGCGGCCGGCAAGCCAGTGACGGCCTTCTGATCCGTAGTCAGATGCCGCAGAAAGAAGTCACGGCTCGATGCCGGCCAGGGAGAGGGCTTCGGCGCGGGACAAAGACTGGCCGCGGCGGTAGTGGGGGTCGAAGGCGGGGCCGATGAGGGTGCGGGTGCGGGCGACCTCGGTGTCGTTGACGAGGGTGGTGCCGCGGATGACGACGGCCGCGCCGAGGAGGAGGGCGGCCTGAGCACCATCGCCTTCCAAGGCCGAAAGGCTGGCGAGGCCTTCGGCGATGTCGGCGGCGACGAGGTAGAGGCCGGAGGCGCCGGCGAGGATCTGGGAGCGCAGCTCGGGGATGCGGGCAGGGTCGAGGTGGGCGAGCCCGACGAGCACGGCGGAGTGGACGCCGGAGGCGTTGACGGTGTGGGCCAGAGAGTCGGAGAGCGCGAGCTCGTAGTGGCGGCGGGCGTCGGTGAGGCGGCCCTGGAGCCGGGCTATGTCGCCGAGGCCGCGGTGGACGGTGGCGATGGTCTCGGGGATGCCGGTACGACGGGCGAGCGCCTCGGCCCGTGAGTAGTCGGCCAAGGCGCCGGGCAGGTCGCCGGAGCGCAGCCGGCGGGAAGCCCGCCGGCAGGTGAGGTCGGCCATGTCCTCCAAGGCTTCCAGCTCGGACACCAGGGCGATGGCCTCGTCGGTCAGTCGAAGTGCCTCGGCGAAGGAGCCCCGCCACTGCGCGAGCATGGCCAGGGCGTCGACGGCGTTGGAGATGCCCCACCGGTCGCCGACGGAGCGGTAGCCGGCCAGGGACTGCTCGAAGGCCTCCCGGGCCACGGCGACGTCGCCGGCGAACAGGCCGTTCCAGCCGAGGGCGAACTGCCTGAGCGACCGGAGCCAGCCGGAGTCGTCGAAGTAGGTCTCGGGCGGGCGAATGTCGAGGGGCCCGACGGTCAGCGCCCACAGCACGATGATGGCCGGCAGTCGAGGCGGCACGGTCTGCACGGAGACGATGCCCCGTGCGGCGGCCATGTGCGGCTGGAGCCACGCGGCTGAGGCGCCGTGCACGATGGCGGCGTTGAGCACGCAGAGCACGTACTCCTCGCCCAGCTCCGCCGGCGGGGTGGTGCCGATCTTGGCGAGGAGTTCGGTCGCGATGGGGGCGACCTCGGCCCGAAGCCCCCGCAGATACCAGTACGAGGCGAGCTCGCCGGCCAGCA
Organism: Kutzneria sp. CA-103260; assembly: GCF_018263855.1. Lineage (GTDB taxonomy): Bacteria > Actinomycetota > Actinomycetes > Mycobacteriales > Pseudonocardiaceae > Kutzneria. Next base: position 3,036,276 of record NZ_CP073318.1, read on the forward strand.
GCAGCGCCGAGGAAGGGTCGGTCTGCACGGCCCGGCGCAGGGCGGCCAGCAGGTTGGCGTGCTCGGTGTTGAGCAGCGCCAGCCAGCTCAGTTGCTCGGATCCACGCAGGTGTGGCTCGGCGGTCTGGGCGAGCTCCAGGAAATACGCGAGATGCGCGTCCCGAGCCGTCTCCTCCTCCGCACCGGCCAGCTGCCCGGTGCAGAAGGCCCTGATGGTGTCGAGCATCCGGTAGCGCCCGTCGGCCACCTCGACCAGGGACTTGTCGACCAGATCGGCCAGCAGGTCGATGGTGTCGGGCAGCGCGCAGACGCGCTCGGCGGCGGCCAGGCTGGCCCCGCCGACGAAGACGGTGAGCCGCCGGGCGACGGCCTGCTCGTCGGAACTGAGCAGGTCCCAGCTCCAGTCGACGACAGCGTGCAGGGTCTGGTGCCGCTGCGCCTTGGTGCGGTCGCCACGGGACAGCAGCCGGAACCGGTCGTCGAGCCGCGCGTCGATGTCGGCCAGGGACAGACTGCGCAGTCGCGCGGCGGCCAGTTCGATGGCCAGCGGCAGACCGTCGAGCCCAGCGCAGATCCGGTCGACAAGGTTGTCATCGGGCGCGAAATCGGGGCGCACTGCGCGAGCCCGGTCGGCGAACAGCGCGCGGGCGGCCTCGGGGCTCAGCCGTACCACGGGGTGGATGGTCTCGCCAGTGATGCCCAGCGCCTCGCGGCTGGTGGCCAGCACCCGCAGCTGCGGGCACGCGGCGAGCAGGGTGTGCAGCAGCGGCGCGACGTCGGCGATGACGTGCTCGCAGTTGTCCACTACCAGTAGCAGCGACCGGTCCTCCAAGGCGCTGATGAGACGGTCGACGACGTCGCCGCTCGAGACGGCGGACAGCATTCCGGCATCCCGCAGGCCGAGGGCGGCGACGACGGCGTGCGCGACCTTGTCGTCCGAGGCCAGCGCGGCCAGGTCGACGAAGCAGACCTCGCCGTCGATCACCCCAGCGGCCTCCACGGCCAGCCGCGTCTTGCCCGCGCCGCCGGGCCCGAGCAGCGTCACGAGCCGGCCGGTGTCGAGCAGAGCGGCGACGTGATCCCGCTCCTCGACCCGACCGACGAAGCTGGTCAGCTGGGCGGGCAGGCGGCGAAGCCGCTGGACGGGCTCGGCGCGCAGCACGGCCAGGTGCACATCGGCCAGATCCGGCGACGGGTCGGCGCCGAGCTCGTCGGCCAGCAGTGTGCGAGCGTCCTCAAACACCTCCAGCGCCTCGGCCGACCGCCCGGCGGCGTGCAGGGCGCGCATCAGCAGTGCGCGGGGCCGTTCCCGCAGCGGGTGCCGGGCGATGAGCTGCCGTAGTTCGGGGATGACGTCGACGTCGGCCAGCGAGGCTTCGAGCAGGTCCTCGGTGGCGATAGTCCGCAGCTCGTCGAGCCGGGTGCCCTCCTCGGACGGCGCGTCAGCCAGCGCCGGCCCCCGCCACAGGCCCAGCGCCTCCCGCAGCAGCTTGGCCGCGCTTTGATGGTCGCCGCCGGCCAGCGCGTGCCGGCCGTCGGCGACCAGCCGGGCGAACACGTGGGCGTCGACCGAAGCCGGGTCGACGGCCAGCCGGTAGCCGGTGGGGTGGGACTCGATCTCGCCGCTGGGCAGGACCCGGCGCAGCCGGGACACCTGGGCCTGCAGGGCGTTGGCGGCGTTGGCCGGCGGCTCCTGCCCGTACAGGCCGTCGATGAGCCGCTCGGCGGCGACGATCCGGCCGGCGTCCAACGCCAGCAGGGTGAGCAGGGTGCGCACGCGGGGTCCGCCGACGGGGATCTGATCCCCGTCGGCGGACCACATCAGGGTCGTGCCCAGAACGCCGAACCGCACTGATCCATTATTCAGGCGGCTTCGTTGTCACATGGCTGACACCGCGAAGATGTGCATGGCCCCCTGGTCGGTCGACGCCGGCAGGGTGACGCTGCGGACCTGCTTGCCGGCGGTGAGGCCGGCGGGTGTGGTGGCGAACAGGTAGGTCTGCAGGCTGGAGCCGTCGGCGGCGTTCCAGTGCCCCAGGGTGGCGGCCACGGTGTCACCGGACTGGGGCGTGCCGACCGCCCAGTCGGTCATGGTGATCGACACCGACGAGGTGCTGCCGTCGGTGTAGGTGACGGTCGCGGCGCCGGTGGCCGGGCCGTTGCTGGCCGAGCCGAGGAACGAGATCCGCGAGGCCGACCGGCCGCCGAGATCGATCACCTGCCCGTTGACCAGCCAGTTGTCCGGCTTGCCGGCCGCCGCCGACGGCCAGGTGAAGCTCATCCCGTTGGCGCTGACGGTGCCGCCGGGGTTGATGCCGGCGGCGGCCAGGGCCTGGGTGGAGTAGCTGTGCCCGGACGAGTCGAGGTTGGCGGTGGTGGCGCTGCCGTCGTTGGACGCGCCGATGTTGTTGAAGCCGTTCTGCCCGTCGGAGAACGACGGCGGCGCGTCACCGGAGCCGGTTCCCCAGGAGGTGGGCGAGCCGGTCATGGTGAAGTCGACGGTGCCGCCGCCCGCCACGAACGACTCCGGCAGCCAGGTGCGGGACTGCCCGACCCCGTTGACCGCCAACGCGGACACGTACTGGTTGCTGTCCGAAGTGGACGGTGCATTGACCGTCAGCGTCCGGCCGTTGTCGCGGGTGATCACCGTCTGGGTGAAGATCGGGCTGGCCAGCGCCAGCTCGGCCCGGCCGGTGATCGACGGATACATGCCCAGCGCGCCCCAGACGTAGCTGGCCGACAGCTCGCCGAGGTCGTCGTTGCCCTGCAAGCCGTTGGGGGCGTTGGTGAACAGGCCGGACAGCACCCGCCGGACCAGGGCCTGGGTCTTGCTGGGCGCGCCGACGAAGTCATACAGGTAGGGCGTGCCGATCGTCGGCTCGTTGGTCAGCCAGGCGTACGCGCCGTTGACCACGCCGGCATTGAGCTGGCCGAAGAAGGTGTCGAGCCGGCTGGAGACGGCCGCGTTGCCGCCCATCTTGGCCACCAGCGCGGCGATGTTCTGCGGCACCATCCAGCTGTACTGGGTGCCGGTGCCCTCCACGAACTGGTCGTTGTTGTCGGAGTTGAGGTTGTAGTCGGTGGCGAACAGGCCGTTCTGGTAGCGGGGCGTGATCGACTTGGTGGCCGGGCTGAACAGGTTCTGCCAGTTCTGGGCCCGCTGCATGAAGGCGGTGTAGTTCGCGGTGTCGCCGAGGCGGCCGGCCAGCTGGGCGATGCCGAAGTCGTCGATGGCGTACTCCAGCGTGGTGGCCGCCGGCCCCCACACGTTGCCGGTGCCGCGCGGGATGTAGCCGGTGCCGGCGTACTCGTAGAGGCCGCCGCGGATGGTCTTGGTCGCCGGCAGGGATTGGGTGCCGACCATGCTGGACAGCGCGCCGGCGGCGTCGAAGCTGGTGCCGCCGAAGGAGTAGATGCTGGAGACCACCGACTCCAGCGAGTCGCCGTTCATGATGTTGACCGGCACGTTGGCGTACGGCCAGTTGTACCAGCTGCCGGCCTGCGAGGCGTCGTTGACCAGGGACTGGGCCATGTCGGAGCCGACGCTGGGGAACAGCAGGGTGATCAGCTGGACCTCGGAGCGGTAGACGTCCCAGCCGGAGAAGTTGGCGTACTGGTGGTGGCCCGCGGCGACGGTGTGGGACTTGCCGTCCATGCCGAGGTATTCGCCGTTGCTGTCGTCGAAGAGGTTGGGGTGCAGCAGCGCGTGGTAGAGGGCGGTGTAGAAGACGCTCTGCTGGGTCGCCGATCCGCCCGTGGTGCGGACCGCGCCGAGCTTGGCCGCCCACACGCTCGAAGCGTTGGCCGCCACGGTGTCGAAGCTCGCCGACGGGTTCTCGGCGGCCACATTGGCCGTGGCGTTGGCGGTGCGCACGTAGGACAGCCCAACCCGGACGGTGACGGTGGAACCGGCCGGAAAGGTCAGGTAGGTGCCGGTGTTCGTGCCCGAGGCGGACGTGCCGCGGGCGGACACCGTGCCGCCGTTCCAGGTGCCGTAGTTGCTGACGGCTTGGTCGAAGCGGGCCGAGAAGTACACGGTGTAGCTGCCGCCGCCGCAGGTGCCGGTGGTGCGGGCCGATCCGGTGACGGTGTTGCCGCTGATCGACACCGACGAGGCGCTGTCGCCGTTGGCCGAGCCGCCGGCGTTGATCAGCACGGTCGACGGCTGGCCGGCTGGGAAGGTGAAGCGGGCCATGCCGGTGCGGGCGGTGGCGGTCAGCTCCACCTTGGCCCCGTTGGCCAGGGTCACGCCGTAGCGGCCGGGGCTGGCCGATTCGGTGCTGTGGCTGAAGCCGGAGCGGTAGGCGGCGGCGTTGGTCGCCGGGGAGGACGGCAGTGCGCCGTTGCTGTTCAGACTGCCGGTGTAGGGCATGAACGGCAGGTCGTGGAAGCCGAACGAGCCCTCGCAGCCGGTGCCGTCCAGGTGGGTGAGGCTGAAGCCGCGGATCTGGTTGGCCGGGTACTCGTAGCCGCCCCAGTTGTCCGCGCCCGAGGCCGTGTTGTAGGTGTCGGGGCTGAACTGGACCATGCCGAACGGCGTGGTCGCGCCGGGGAAGGTGTTGCCGTAGCCCTTGCCGAACGGCGGGTAGCTGGCGTTGGGGTTGTTCTGGGTGCCGACGAACGGGTTGACCGAGCCGACCGGGTCGGCGCTCGCCGCCGCCGGCACGGCCACCAGCACCGACAGAGCCGTCAGGACCGAAACGATGAGTGCAGGGGGTCTCATGCGTAACCGCCTTCGCTGACATCGATGTCACACGCGTTGGCGGGACGCTACGGGCAGCGGATTGGTCTATACAAGGGCCAGACGGTAGGTCTGTCCAATCAAGTCAGCGCCGAAGCTGTGGTGGGGCTGTTCGTCGACGAGGGTGAAGCCGCGGGTCAGGTAGAGGTGCCGGGCGGCGTCCAGGCAGTCGTTGGTCCACAGACGCACCCCGCGGAAGCCGTGGGAGCGGGCGTGCTCCAGACACGTGTCGACAAGCCGGCCGCCGACGCCGTGACCACGGCCGTCCGGGTGCACGAGCAGGATGCGCAGCACCGCCTCGCCGTCGTCGCCGGCCACGCACAGCACGCAGCCGACCCGGCGACCGTCCAGCTCGGCGATCCAGCCGGTGTCCCGGGTCGGGTCGATGTCGCCGACGATCCCCGCCACCAGCCGCTCGAAGCTGACGTCCCAGCCATACTCGGCGGCGTAGGCCTCGCCGTGGGCCTGCACCATCCAGCCCAGGTCGCCGGGTCGGTCGGCGGTTCTGATCAGCACACTCATGCACGCCTCCACTGAAACGACTGTTTCAGTAGGATAGCGGCCATGACCGACCGTCGCGACGACCTTCTGCGCCAGGCCTACGCGTACGCGCTGGAACACGGCCTGGCCGACCTGTCGCTGCGCCCGCTGGCGGCGGCGATCGGCTCCAGCCCCCGGGTGCTGCTGTTCCTGTTCGGCAGCAAGGACGGCCTGGTCCGCGAGCTGCTGGCGCGGGCCCGAGCCGACGAGCTGGCGCTGCTGGACCAGGTGCGCGGCGGAGGCCTGGCCGAGGTCGCCGAGGCGGTGTGGGCGTGGCTGGCCGCGCCCGAGCACCGGGCACTGCTGACGCTGTGGCTGGAGGGCTACGGCCGTTCCCTGGTCGCTGCGGACGGCCCGTGGGCGGGGTTCGCCCGCGCCACCGTCGAGGACTGGCTGGCCGTGCTGGCCGACACCGGCGCGGACCGCACGGCGTGCACGCTCGTGCTCGCGGTGCTGCGGGGCGCGCTGCTGGACCTGCTGGCCACCGGCGACGTGGAGCGCACCACGGCGGCGATCCGTTCGATCATGACCGAATATGGCCAGACCTGAGCGTCCCGGTCGGAAATCCTGGACGCATGGAGAACAACAACGCGCTGCGTGCGCTGCCGACGCCGCTGGTGCTGCCCAATGCCTGGGACCCGGCGTCCGCGGCGGCGATCCAGGCCGCCGGCGCGAAGGCGATCGCCACCACCAGTGGCGGGGTGTCGTGGTCGCGGGGCGTGCCCGACGCCGGCGGCCTCGGGCGCACCGTCGCGCTGGAGGCGTTGCGCCGGATCGTGCGGGTGGTGACCGTGCCGGTGACCGCCGACATCGAGGGCGGCTACGGCGACACCCCCGAGGAAGTGGCGTGGACGGTCGCCGAGGTGGCCTCGACCGGGGCGCTCGGCGTGAACATCGAGGACAGCGCCGACGGCGCGCTGCTGGACGTGCAGGCGCAGGTCGACCGGCTGGCGGCGGCTCGGGAGGCCGGCGACCTGGTGATCAACGCCCGCACCGACACCTTTCTGATGGGCTCGGGCGACGTGGCCGAGACGCTGGCGCGGGCCGAGCGGTACGCGGCGGCCGGCGCGGACTCGCTGTTCGTGCCGGGCGTGGTCGACCCGGCGGTGATCAAGGTGCTGGTGGACGGGCCGCTGCCGCTCAACGTGATGGCCCATCCCGGCGCGCCGACGATCGCCGAGCTGGCCGCGCTGGGCGTGGCGCGGATCAGCGTCGGCACCGGAATCGCCCAGGCCGCCTACGGGTTGGCGGCCGCGGCGGCCCGGGAGCTGCTGACCACCGGCACCTACGACACGATGGCCGAGGGCCTGTCCTACGGGGAGCTCAACCAGCTGTTGGCGTGAGCCTGCGGGCGACCGTGCTCGCCGCCGGCTCCGGCACGCCCACGGCGGCCAGCGTGGCGAGCAGGTCGTCGCGTGGCTCGGCCCAGTCCAGCCGGAGCTTGCCGGCCACCACTGCCCGGGCCAGCTCGCCGACGACGCCCAGCTCGTCGGCGAGCACTTCCGCGGCCGGAAAGGCGTGGGTCAGCCCGTGGTCCAAGCCGTCGACCGGCGTGCCGTGCCGGCGAACCAGGTTGCCGATGTCCTCGGCGACGGCGTTGACGGCGATCTCCAGCGGCGCCCACGCGCCCGGCGTCTCACGGTCGATGCCGGCCAGCCGGGCCGCCCGCTCCGCGACGTGGATCACGCCTTCCCAGTACGGCAGATGGGCCCGCAGCAGCAGGTGGTCCGACCCGCCGGGGCCGATCTCCAGCATCCCGGGATCGCCGTCCAGGGTGATCGTCCGCCGGTAGGTGTCGTCTACAATGGACTCCACGCCCGGCACCAGCCTGTTGTCGAGCTGACCCAACGTGGCCGTCCAGTCGTAGTCGGGACCGAACGGCATCCGCAGCAGCAGCCCGCCGTCGGCGACCAGCCGGTCGGCCTTGCGGCGCCGGACCCGCAGGTCGCTGGGCGGCGACCGGAACACCTCCCGCATCGCGCGGTTGAACTGGCGCAGACTGCCGAACCCGGACGCGAACGCCACCTCGGCGATCGTCAGATCGGTGTCGTCCAGCAGCCGGCGGGCGAAGTGAGCCCGCCTCGACCGCGCGAACCCGTCCGGCGTCACGCCGAGGTGTTCGAGGAACAGCCGCCTCAGGTGTCGGGCCGACACGCCCAGCCGTGCCCCGACCGCCTCCTCGTTGGCCTCGTCCAACAGGCCGTTGATGATCAGCTGCACCGCTCGGCAGACCAGCTCCGGCGCGTCCGCGCGCACCGGCCCGGCCACCCGGTAGGGCCGGCACTTCAGGCACGCGCGATACCCGGCGGCCTCGGCCGACGCCGCCAGCTCGAACGTGCGGACGTTCTCCGCGAGGGGCTTGGCGCCGCAGCCGGGCCGGCAGTAGATGCCGGTCGTGCGCACGGCCGAGTACGTGGTCACGGCCCAATGGTCGCAACCCGGTGATCGGATGGGTGGCCGAACCGGCAGACTCGACGGGTGACCGAGAGCCTGCTGCTGACCCAGCCCGTGAACGCACCCGGTGTGCTGCTGCTCGGCGGGGCCGAGGGCGGCCTGCACGAACGGGACGCCCGGGCGCTGCACGCGGAGGGCTACAACGTGTTGGCGCTGGCCTACTTCGGCCTGCCGACGCTCCCGCCGGGGCTGGTGGACATCCCGCTGGAGTACTTCTTCGCCGCGGTGGACAAGATCGCCTCGCTGTCCAGCGGCAAGATCGGTGTCGTCGGCGGGTCCCGGGGCGGGGAGGCTGCGCTGCTGGTCGGCGCGCACGACGACCGGGTCGGGGCGGTGGTCGGCGTGGCCGGCGGCGGGCTGCTGACCCAGGGCGTCGACTACCGCGCCGGCACGCTGCTGGACATCCTGGACACGCCGGCGGCGTCGTGGACGCTGCGCCGCAAGCCGCTGGACTACCTGCCCTACCAGGTGCGCGACGAGCTGCGGGAGCAGGTGGCCCAGGGGCAGCCGGTGCGGCTGCGGCTGGCGTTCCCGGACGTGCCGGTCGACGTGGCGCGGTTCCGGATCCCGGTGGAGCGCATTGACGGCCCGGTGCTGATGCTGTGCGGCAGCGACGACCAGAACTGGCCGACGGTGGAGTACTGCCAGGCCGCGGCCGACGGGGCCGACAATGTGGAGCTGCGCATCTACGAGGGCGCGGGGCACCCGCTCAACGGCCCGCCCGGGCAGCCGTTCACCGACACGCTCTCGCCGGGGCCGGGAGTGATGTTCGAGATGGGCGGCTCGCCGGAGGTCAACACCAAGGCCCGGGCCGCGGCGTGGGCCGCCACGCTGGAGTTCCTCCAAGAGAACCTGGGCGTCACCCGATAGGGTCCGGCGCTGTGCGTTCCCACGACTACGGCCGCGACGTGCTGGCCGGACCGAAGAAGCGCCGGGAAATCCCCGAGGTGGCCGCCGAGCCGGGTGTGGTGGTCGAGGACCCGGCGTCCGGGTTCTGCGGCGCTGTCGTCCGGTTCGAGTCCGGAAACGTGGTGCTGGAGGACCGGCACGGCCGCCACCGCCTGTTCCCGCTGACCCCGATCGGCTTCCTGCTCGACGGCCGGCCGGTCACGCTGGTCCGGCCCAAGGCCGAGGCCCCGAAGCGGCAGCTGTCGGCGTCGGGGTCGGTGAAGGTCGAGGGCCTGCGGGCCCGCACCGCCCGGGACAGCCGGATCTGGGTGGAGGGCCTGCACGACGCGACGCTGGTGGAGCGGGTGTGGGGGCACGACCTGCGGGTCGAGGGCGTGGTGGTGGAGCCGCTGGACGGCGTGGACGTGCTGGCCGGGCGGATCGAGGAGTTCGGCACCGGCCCCGGCCGTCGGCTGGGCGTGCTGGTGGACCACCTGGTCGAGGGCTCCAAGGAGTCGCGGCTGGTGTCGGCCATCCGCGACGAGCACGTGCTGGTGACCGGGCATCCCTACGTCGACATCTGGCAGGCGGTGAAGCCGGCCTCGGTGGGCATCCGGGCCTGGCCGGTGGTGCCGCGCGGCGTCCCGTGGAAGGAAGGCATCTGCGAAGCCCTCGGCTGGGGCGACCCGACCGACGGCTGGCGGCGGGTGCTGGCCGGCGTGAAGGGCTTCCGCGACCTGGAGACGCCGCTGCTCGGGGCGGTCGAGCGCTTGATCGACTTCGTCACGGAGCCGGCCTAGGTCACACGCGGGTCACGTGCGGCCCGGTCGCCCGATGGGGGCCGCCGGGTTCTGCCACGATGGAGGCATGGCCGCTCTGCTGTGGCTCCTGTTCGGCGTCGCGCTGGTGCTCGCCGAGGTCCTGTCCGGGGACTTCGTCCTCGTGATGCTGGGCGTCGGGGGACTGGCGGCGGCGCTGGCCGACGTGGTCGGCGGCAGCCTGCTCGTCGACGCCATCGTGTTCGCCGCGACCACCCTGGTCGGCTTGTTCGCGGTCCGGCCGGTCCTGCGCAGCCGGCTGATGGCGGGCGGCCTCGACCACCGGACCGGGATCGAGGCGCTCAAGGGCGTGCAGGCCGTGGTGGTCTCGACCGTCGACGAGCACGACGGCCGGGTGCGCATCAAGGGCGAGGTGTGGTCGGCTCGGGCGTTCGAGCCGACGCAGCGGTTGGAGCCGGGCCGCCAGGTGATCGTCATGGACATCTCGGGAGCGACGGCAATCGTGTGGGCGGAGAACTGATGGAGGCAGCGACAGTGACCACGCTTATCGTCGTGATCGTCATCATCCTGGTGGTGTTGACGATCGCGGTGAAGTCCGTGCTGATCATCCCGCAGGCGCAGGCTGCGGTGATCGAGCGGCTCGGCCGGTACCGGGCGACCGCGACGCCCGGCCCGAAGCTGCTGATGCCGTTCCTGGACCGGGTGCGGGCCCGCATCGACCTGCGCGAGCAGGTGGTGTCCTTCCCGCCGCAGCCGGTGATCACCGAGGACAACCTGACGGTCTCCATCGACACCGTCGTCTACTTCCAGGTGACCGACCCGCGGGCCGCGGTCTACGAGATCTCCAACTACATCGTCGGCGTGGAGCAGTTGACCACCACGACGCTGCGCAACGTGGTCGGCGGCATGAGCCTGGAGCAGACGCTGACCTCCCGCGACTCGATCAACAACCAGCTGCGCGGGGTGCTGGACGAGGCGACCGGCCGGTGGGGCATCCGGGTGGCCCGGGTGGAGCTCAAGGCCATCGACCCGCCGCCGTCCATCCAGGACTCGATGGAGAAGCAGATGCGCGCCGACCGGGAGAAGCGCGCGATGATCCTGACCGCCGAGGGCCAGCGGGAGTCGGCGATCAAGACGGCCGAGGGCCAGAAGCAGGGCCAGATCCTGGCGGCCGAGGGCGCCAAGCAGGCGGCGATCCTGGCCGCCGAGGCCGACCGGCAGTCCCGGATCCTGCGGGCCGAGGGCGAGCGGGCCGCCCGCTACCTGCAGGCCCAGGGCCAGGCCAAGGCGATCGAGAAGGTGTTCGCGGCGATCAAGGCGGGCCGCCCGACCCCGGAGGTGCTGGCCTACCAGTACCTGCAGACGCTGCCGCAGATGGCGCAGGGCGACGCCAACAAGGTGTGGATGATCCCCACCGACTACGGCAAGGCCCTGGAGGGTTTCGCCCGGATGCTGGGCGCGCCCGGCGAGGACGGCGTGTTCCGCTACGAGCCTCCGGCCCCGGACGCCGCGGCGCCGGCGCCGGAGGAGATGGACGAGACGGTGGCCAACTGGTTCGACCCGCCGGCCGAGACCGAGGCGACGCACGCGGTGCGGGCCGCGGAGCGGGCGGCGGCCGAGATCACCTCGGACGAGCCCGGCCCCCAGACCGGTTACACCGAGTTGTCGGACGGCCCGCGGGCCTGATCTCGTTATGGAGCCCCCGGACCGGTGCGGTCCGGGGGCTCCGCATTTCCAAGATTTCCCGGCCGGTTCGCCCGGCCGGCCGCCTGAAAAGCGTTTCCTGAGATTTACGGCACACTGACCGTGGGTGGACGACTACGTGTCGACGCGCTCCAGGACGAGCAGGTCCGCCGTTTGGATTACCGGAACGGCCGGCTCGCCTTCGGCCCGCTTCGCAGCCTCGGCCATCGCGGCCATGCCGGTGGTGATCTCCTCTTCCGACATATGCTGCAACGTCGAAAAGGAGCGATGTCGAAATCGCTCGAAATAGGCGGGCAGGCTGGCCGCGACCTGCTGGTCGACCTGGTCGAGGCCGACGTAGGCCAGGCCGGCCTCGCTGAACTGGGCGATGACCTCGTCCAACCGGGGGAACACCATGTCGTCCACTTCGCGGGCACGCGCGAAGTAGCGGTACCACACGTGGTCGTGCATCTGGCCGGAGAAGCCGCTGTGCACGCACAGCCGGGCCCCCGGCCGCAGCACCCGGGCCAACTCCTTCACGCCCAGCGCGCGGTGCTCCACGTGGTGCAGGACCAGGAACATGACCGCCAGGTCGCAGCTGTGATCGGCCAGCGGGATCGCCTCGGCGCGGCCGTCCAGATAACTCACGGCGGGATGCGGGTGGCGGGCCTCGGCGACCTCCCGCATCCGGGCCGAGGGTTCTACGCCGTACACCGGGCCGCCGAACGTGTCGGCGATGGCGTCGCTGAATCGGCCGGTGCCCGAGCCCAGGTCGAGCACGGTCAGCGGGCGCCGTTCGGGGGCGTTGCGCGCAAGCGCGGCCATCCACGTGGCGACGGTCTCGGCCGGCAGCGCGCGTCCTCGTTCGTAGACTGCGTGCAGCCCCTCGTCGTAATCCACGCGATTATGCATGGAACAACCCTAGAGTTGCTCATATGCGGCCGCACTGCTCCGGTCGAGTGATAAGGCGCAATTGGTTGCATGCGCTTCACCTTCGTGACCGAACGGCAACAATTGACAGTTCTTCGCGGCCCGAAAAACGCGTCACGATCGACCCACGCGTGCTATCGACGGGGTCCGGCCAATTCGATGGGTCACCGGACGTCCGCGGCCACGGTCGGTCACTCCCAGCGCCGTTTCGCGTCCGGGCGGTGATCGCACTGCTCCGAACGGTTCTTCCGCGTTCACCTGCCGTGTGATGTGGGGTTTGATTGTGCGGTGATCAGCGGCCAACCCGGTGGCCCCGGGGCGGAGGAGGGCGGGGACGCGGTTCGCACCCGCGTCGCCGTGGAGGCCGCGCTCACCGGCGGTGACGATCCCGGGCAGGCGCTCACCGAAGTCGTGGCCGCGCTGGAGGGGCTGGTCCGCGCGGCCAAGGTCACCGACGCCGTCGAGCTGGCCGAGTACGTGGTGGAGTCGCTGGCCTCGGCGCTGGCGCGACTGCCGGAGCGGGTCGTGGTGCTGCGGGGGCTGGCCGACCGGGCGCTGGCCGCGCACGCCACGGCGTGCCGGCTGCACCAGGGTGATCCGCTGCGGCTGGCCCGGTGGCTGCTGTCGTTGCAGGTGGAGCATCCCGAGGGGCCGCAGGTCCAGCTGACCGATTACGCCGGCGCGTTGGACACGGCCGGGCTGTCGGCGTATCGGGAGGCGGCCGAGGCGTTGTGCGCGACGCTGCCGGTGCTGGAGTTCGGGCAGCGGCCCGTGTTCGACCGGCGCCGGTGGGCGGTGCTGCGGGTGGCCGAAGACCTCGCCGAGCACCTGGGTGATGTGGACCTGCACGTGGCGGCGCTGGCCAAGGACCTGTCCTCGGGCTGGCATTACCTGCGGATCGCCACGCTGCTGCAGGAGGCCGGGCGGTCCGAGCAGGTGCTGGAGTGGGTGGGGCGGGGTCTGAGCGCCAGCGGCTGGCGGGGCGTCGCCTCGCGGCTGGTCGACGTGGCCGTGGACGAGTGCGTGCGGATGGGCTGGTTCGACCGCGCGGTGTCGATGCGGATGCGGATCTTCAGCAACCAGCCGGCGATGGACACCTACTTGCGACTACGCACCGTCGCCGAACATGCCGGCAGCTGGGCCGAGCAGCGCGACCTGGTGCTGCGGCGGCTGACCGAGGGAGCCGGCGACGTGACCGTGAACTCCGTGCTGGTGCGGGTGCTCATCCACGACGAGCAGCCCGAGGCGGCGTGGCAGACCGCCGTGGCGCACGGCTGCACCGAAGAGGTGTGGGCGGAGCTGGCGCGCGTGCGATCGGCGGATCATCCCGGCGACGCGATCGCGGTGTACCGGGGTCTGGTGGAGCAGGCCCTGGACGACGACACCCACGCGCACAATGAGGCGTTGGTGGTGGAGCTGCTGGCTCAGCTGCGCACCCTGTTCACGCGCACCGGCCGGCAGGACGCGTTCAACTCCTACCTGGACGGCGTGAAGGGCCGCCACGTCGCCGACCGCCAACTCCTGGACGAACTCACCAAACGCGGCCTCTAAGTTTGGGTGTCTCCAAGACCAGCAAACCCGCCCTTCCGGGGTCTCTAACCGACCCAAACCATGCCGGGTTTGGGTCGGTTAGAGACCCCGTGACCGGTGTTTGTAGGTCTTGGAGACACACGAACTAGTCGCGTTGGCGGGAGCGGAAGGCGGCTACGTGGACGCGGTTGGCGCAGCGGGCTGAGCAGAACCGCTTGGCGCGGTTGGTGGAGGTGTCCAGGAAGAACTTGCCGCAGTCCTCGGCGGCGCAGCGGCCCCAGCGCTCGAGTCCGTAGTGGACGATGCCCTGGGCGACGCCCCACGCCGCCGCGGCGGCGACCTCGGTGGCGGGTGACTGGCCGGGGTCGGCCACGTGCACGTGCCAGTTCTGCTTCTTGTCGTGCCCGGAGGACAGCTGCGGCCGCAGCGGATGCGCGGCCAGCAGGGCGTTGGCCTCCTTCTCTACGGCCCGGCGGTCGGCGGCGACGGCCGCGGCCAGCACGCGGCGCAGGCCGTCGGCGACCGGGCGTAGGGCGTGCAGGTCGCGCTCCCCGGTGCGCTCGGCCCACCACGGCTCCTCGTAGAGGGCTTCGCGCAGGCCGTCGACCTCGGTCAGGTCGGCGTTGGCCAGCCGCAGCGCGACGTCCAGGTAAGCGGCGTTGTCCATGAGCGGACCTTACCGTAGGCTCCGGCCGTCAGGGGTGAAAGCGCATTTGGCTCATTACCGGAGGTTCGCCGTGCAGCTGCTGAGACTGGCCGTGCCGGCCTTGGGCGTGCTCGCCGCCGAACCCCTCTACCTGCTGGTGGACACTGCCGTGGTCGGGCATCTCGGGGCCGTGCAGTTGGCCGGGCTGTCGGTTGGCACGGTCGTGTTGTCGCAGGTCGCGCAACAGATGACCTTCCTGAGCTTCGGCACCACCGCCCGCGCCGCCCGCCTGCACGGGGCCGGTCGGCGGGCCGACGCCGTGGCCGAGGGCGTGCAGGCCACGTGGGTCGCCGTGCTCGCTGGGCTGGTGCTGCTCGGGTTAGGCCAGTTGCTGGCCGCGCCGGTCGCCGGGTTGCTCGCCGGCTCCGCGGAGTCGGCGGCCGCGGCCGTCGGGTGGCTGCGGATCGCCCTGTTCGGGGCGCCGCTGGTGCTGATCACCATGGCCGGCAACGGCTGGATGCGCGGCGTGCAGGACATGCGCCGACCGCTGCGATTCGTGTTGGCCGGCAACGGCATCTCCGCTGTGCTGTGTCCGGTGCTCGTCTACGGGCTCGGATGGGGCCTGAACGGCTCGGCCATCGCCAACGTCCTCGCGCAACTCATCTCCGCGAGCCTGTTCGTACGGGCGCTGCGCGCGGAGGGCATGTCGCTGCGGCCGGTGCCGTCACAGCTACGGGCGCAGCTGTCGTTCGGCCGTGAGGTCGCGATCATGGGGTTGGCGTTCCAGGCCTGCTGGGTCTCCGGCACCGCCGTGGCTGCCCACACCTCCGCCGCGGCCGTCGGCGCGCACCAGATCGTCTTCCAGCTCTGGATGTTCCTCGCCTTCGTGCTGGACGCCCTGGCCATCGCCGCCCAAGCCCTGGTCGGCTCCGCCCTCGGGGCCGGTGACCGCGACCTCGCGTCCCGGGTGGCCTGGCAGGTTACCCGCTATGGCCTGGTCTTCGGCCTAGCCCTGGCCGCGCTGTTCGCCGCCCTGACCTCCGTGCTGCCGCCGCTGTTCACCAGCGACCCGGCGGTGCTGGGCCAGATCCCACAGGCCTGGTGGTTCTTCGTCGCTCTCCAGCCTGTCGGCGGCATCGTCTTCGTGCTCGACGGTGTGCTGCTCGGCGCTGGCGACGCCAAGTTCCTGCGCACCGCCAACGCGCTGGCGGCGTTCCTCGGCTTCCTGCCCGTGGTGTGGACGTCGCTGAGCCTCGGGTGGGGTCTGGTCGGCATCTGGTGCGCGTTCACCGTGTTCCTGCTGGTCCGCCTGGGCAACAACCTGACGCGCCTGCGGTCGGGCCGGTGGGCGGTGCTGGGCGCTTCCGTACCTACAACAGCGTGAGCGCGGCGGCCACGGACTGCTCGCTCGCGGGCAGCAGCGGCAGGCGGACGTCGGGCGTGGGGATGCGGCCCTGGGCGTGCAGCACGCCCTTGAGCACGGTGGGGTTGGGCTCGGCGAACAGCGCGGACGCCAGGCGGGCCAGGCTGTGGCCCAACGGGCGGGCGGTGTCGACGTCACCCTTGTGCCACGCCGACACCAGCCGGGCGAACCGCTCGGTGGCCAGGTGCGCGGAGGCGGTGATGCCGCCACGGGCGCCGAGGGCCAGCATCGGCGACAGGTAGGCGTCGTCGCCGGCGAACACGGCGAAGTCGGGGGCGCAGCCGCCGAGCAGCGCGACGGCGTCCTCGGTCATGCCGCTGGCGACCTTGGCCCCGACGACGTTGGGGATGCGGCTGAGCGCCAGCAGTGTGGCGCCGCTGAGCGGCTGGGCGGTGCGGTGGGGCACGTGGTAAACGAGCAGCGGCACCGGGCTGTCCGCAGCAAGCTGCGTGAAGTGGGCGATGACGCCGGCCTCGCCGGGGCGCACGTAGTACGGCACCGGCACCAGCGCGGCGTCGACGTCGGGGTGCGCGGCCAGGGCGGCGGCGCTGGCGCGGGTGTCGCTGCCGCCCGCGCCGATGGCCAGCGCGGCCCCGTGCTCACGGCAGACCCGGGCGCAGACGTCGAGAACCAGGCGGCGCTCGTCGGCGTCGAGAGCGAAGGCCTCAGCGGTGGTGCCCAGTGCGACGACGCCGGTCGCGCCGTCGGTCAGCGCCTGGTCGGCCAGGGCCGCCAGCGCGTCGGCGGCCACGCTGCCGTCCGCGGCGAACGGGGTGATCAGCGGGAGCAGGATGCCATCCATGCGGTCCAGCCTGCCGACCACGATCATGCAGGTCCAGTTCGCATTCGCACGGTAATACGTAAGCTGGGCTGATGCTCGACGTGCGCCGGCTGCGGCTGCTGCGGGAACTGGCCCATCGCGGCACCATCGCCGCGGTCGCCGAGGCGGTGGCGTTCACGCCCTCAGCGGTGTCCCAACAGCTCAGCGCCCTGGAACGGGAAGCCGGTGTGCCACTGCTGGCCCGCAGCGGCCGTCGGGTCGTGCTCACGCCGGCAGGCCGGGGCCTGGTCCGGCACACCGAGGCCGTGCTGGCCCAGCTGGAACGCGCCGCCGCCGAGCTGGACGGCGCGCGGCGGGGCCTGTCCGGGTCGCTGCGCATCGGCACGTTCCCCAGCGCCGGCCGCGCCATGGTGCCGGCGGCGCTGGCCGCGCTGGCGCGGCGGCATCCCGGGCTGGAACCCATGGTCGTGGAGCTCGATCCGGCCCTGGTCGCCGACGCCCTGCGCGCTGGCGACCTCGACGTCGCCCTCGTGCACGAGTACGACTTCGCCCCGGTTCCGCCCGAGCCCGGTATCGCGGTGATACCGCTGTGCCGGGAGGCGATGTACCTGGCCACCGCCGACCCCGCGCTCACCACCGTCGCCGACTGCCGCGACCAGCCGTGGATCCTGGCCGTCGAGGGCACGCTGTGCCACCGCATGACCGTGCACGCCGGCCAGGCCGCCGGCTTCACCCCGCACGCCCGCCACCAGGTCGACGACTTCGCCACCGTGCTCGCCCTGGTCGCCGCCGGCCAGGGCGTGGCGCTCGTGCCGCAGCTGGGCCTGGTCGACCGCCCCGACGGCGTCACGCTGACCCGTCTGTCCCTCGCCCGGCACACCAGCATCGCCCACCGCAGCGGCGCCGAGGGCCATCCCGCCGTGCTGGCCTTCGCCGACGCCCTGCGCACGGCCGTGCCGGCGGAACTCTAGAAAGGCCGCTGGTCGGCCCAGGGACGCGCGGTCTCGATCTGGGACGAAAGGGACAGCAGCGTGCACTCGTCATGCGGGCGCCCGACCAGCTGCACGGCCAGCGGCAGACCATCAGGCGTGAAGCCGGCCGGCACGGAGGCGGCCGGGTTGCCGGCGATGTTCCACTGCGGCAGGAACGCCGTGTAGCGGTTGGCGGCCAGCAGGGTGGTGAGGGTGGAACGGTCCTGCCACTCGCCGACCCGGATCGGCGGGCGGGTCAGGGTGGGGGTGAGCAGCACGTCGGCGTGGGCGAAGACCTGGTTGGCGACCTGCGAGAACCGCTCCCCGAACCGCCGCGACCGCACGACCAGCCAGCGCGGCACGGCCCGGCCCAGCGCCGCGACCTGGCGGGTGCGGCGCTCCACGGCGTTCGGGCGGTCCAGCGCGGCCACGGCTTCGGCGGCGCTGGACAGGTAGCGCGGGGCCAGCGCGAGCTGCGTGGTCGGGTCGAGCAGCGTGGGGTCCCGCTCGATGACCTCGTGCCCCAGCTCCCGTAGCAGCCCGACGGTGCCCAGCACGGCCGCACGCACCTGCTCGTCCACCGGGGCCCCGGCAACCCAGGGCTTGAGCGACACGGCCACCCGCAACCGGCCGGGTGCGGTGGCGGCGGCGTCGACGAAGCTCATGCGAGGCGGGATCGCCGCGACCGGGTCGCTGGGCAGTGAGCCCCGGATCTGGTCGGCGACCAGGGCCCAGTCCCGCACGTGCCGGCTCAGCGGCCCGGCCACGACCATGCCCGTCCACAGCTCGCCGTTGGGGTGCAGCGACACCCGCCCGCGCTGCGGCTTGAGGCCGAACACACCGGTCGACGCGGCGGGGATGCGGATCGAGCCGGCGCCGTCGGTGCCGATGGCCGCGCCGGCCAGGCCCGCGCACACGGCGCTCGCCGAGCCGCCGCTGGACCCGCCGGAGGTGTGCCCGAGCGACCACGGGTTGCGGGTCGCGCCCGCGAACGCCGACTCGGTGTACGGCCACAACCCCAGCTCCGGCATGCGGGTGCGGCCCACGATCACCGCGCCCGCGGCCCGTAGCCGCCGCACCACCTCCGAGTCCGCGGGCTCGGATCTGTCGACTGCGTAGGTGCCGGTGGTGGTCGGCAGGCCGGCGATCGCCAGGTCTTCCTTCACGGCGATCGGCACGCCCAGCAGCGACGCGTCCTCCCCGTGGGCCCGGCGCTCGTCGGCCGCCGCCGCGCACGCCATGGCCTGCTCGGCGAACACCAGTCGGTAGGCGTTGAGCTCCCGGTCGTGCCGCTCGACGCGCCCCAGCGTGGCGGCCACCAGCTCCCGTGACGACAATTCGCCGGCGCGCAGCAGGTCGGCCTGGGCGGCGGCGCCGGCGAAACACACGTCGTCGAGGTCCATGCCCTCGACAGTAGGGCTGTTCCTTACATACGGGCAGGCCCGCAGTGGCGCCACCGGCCGAACTTCGTCGCCACGACGGCCAGCACGATCAGCGGGAGGGCGAAGCCGTGGCTGAGCACGAGCACGCCGGCGATCACGGCCAGCGCCACGAGTAGGCGGGGGTCGAAGCCCGGCGCTCGACGGCGGCCGGGTTTCGGCTCGGGCCGTGGTGGCGGGGTGGGGTCGGGCAGGTCGGCGGTCAGCGGCGGCAGGTCGTCGAGGAACTTGGCGTCGTAGGCGGCGGCGATGCGCTCCTCGGCCTCGGCCAGGGTCAGCAGGCCCTTGCCGACGGCGTCGTTGAGCCGCTCGACGACCCGCTCCCGGTCCTCGTTGGACGCTCTCATCTGGGTCATGACCTCCATGCTCCGCGCGCCCACCGCCACCGACGTCGGTTGGAAAGCGGCACCTGCGCGTACGTCGAGGGACGTACGCCATGATCAAGGCATGACACTGGAGGGGAAGACCGCGCTGGTCACCGGCGCGGGACGGGGGATCGGTCGGGCGCTGGCGGTCGGGCTGGCCGCCGAGGGCGCGAACGTGGTGCTGGTGGCCCGGTCGCGGGACCAATTGGAGGAGACCGCGGCGCTGGTGTCGACCGCCGCCACGGTCATCCCCGCTGACCTGGGCGATCTGGCTCAGGTCGCGGCGGTGGCCAAGCAGGCCGGCGAGGTCGACATCTTGATTAACAACGCCGCCGTGCCGTGGCCGGTCGGCCCGACCGCCGAGCTCGATCCGGCCGAGGTGGCGGCGGCGGTCAACGTGAATGTCACGGGCGTGATCGCGCTGACCGTCGGCCTGCTGCCGGGCATGCTGGCCCGGGGCTGGGGCCGGATCGTGAACCTGTCCAGCGGGGCCGCCAGCATCCCCACGTTCATGATCGGCGGCAACCTCTACACCACGACCAAGGTGGCGGTGGAGGGGCACACCGTGAACCTGGCCGCCGAGCTCGCCGGCACCGGCGTGACCGCGAACATCTACCAGCCCGGCACCGTCGACACCTCGATGCAGACCTGGGTGCGGGAGGAGGCCGGCGCACGGATGGACCCCCGGACCAGGGCGTTCTTCACCGACGCCAAGGACAGCGGCCGACTGCTGACGCCCGAGCACAGCGCGGGGCGGCTGATCTCGCGGCTGGCCGGCGAGGACAACGGGCAGACCTGGTCGGCGGCCGATCCGCGGTAGCCCGGGTGGCGGGCAGTCGACCCGGGCCGACTGCCCGCCACCGCGCTCTCCATTCCCTCCGAGTGATCCTCGAACTGTGATCCACATAGCTGCTGGCCTGCGGCGCGTCGTGATCACCACAGGCGTGGTACCACAGCTAGGGTGATCATGTGGGTGATCGACGTCCGGGGTCCCGGCGGGCGCTGCTGGGTGACGCCGCCATCGCGATACTGGCGCGGGAGGGCGGCCGCGGGCTGACCCATCGCGCGGTGGACCGCGAGGCGGAGGTGCCGCAGGGCACCACCAAGAACTACTTCCCGACCAGGGAGTCCCTGCTGGAGGCGGCGGCCGCGCGAATGGCCGAGGAGCATCGGGCGGCGGTGCAACGGCTGCGGGACACGACGCCGGCGCAGGTGTCGCCGAGCCAACTGGGGGAGCTGTACCCGGCGCTGCTGCGCCGCGCGGTCAACGGGGACCCGACGCAGCTGCTGGCGATGGCCGAGCTGTACCTGGAGGCGGTACGCCGCCCCGGAGTGCGGCAGGCGCTGGGAGAAATGGCGATCGCCAATGCCGAGTCGGCGGTGGCGCTGCACCAGGTCGCCGGACTGGACAGCTCGACCCGGGATGTCGGGGTGCTCGACGCCTATCTGTTGGGAATCTCGTTGTCCCTTCTGGCATTGCCGCCCGACGCGCTGCGCCAGATCGGTCTCGACGACCCCTATTCGCTCGGTCTCGGCGTGTTCGCGGCGGCCGTCTCCACGCCCGCGCGGAGCGTCGAGCAGGAATGCTCCTAAACGCGTTTCACCCGGCTGGACGAATTGTTTTCCGGTATTCGTGTGTCATCCTGGCGTTTGTGCGAGACCGGCGGGTGAGCACGTCCGTGCTGGTGGACGTGGTCTACGTGCTGGGCGGGGACGTGGCGATGGCCGCGAACGCCCAGCCGATGTGCGATGCCGAGACCGCGGAGCGACTGCTGGCCGCGGCGGCCCTGATGGGCATTGCCCGTCAGATTATGCATGAAATCGTCGTGACGAACGGACTACCGATCGAACAGGCTCGCCGACTGGCCGCGGAGGCGGCGGCCGCAGCCGGGTGGATTTCCGGTGAAGACGGCGGAACGGAATGGTTGCGCGCCGGCTGATCAGCGGGTGCGAACAACGGTGTCGGCGACAAAGGCGCTCGGCACCGAAGGCGACTTGCCACAACTGGCCGGGCGGGCCGGCGGCTGGGGTTGTTCCGTCACGGTGACGGCCCATTCCCGGCCATCCGAATGAGTGACGACGGCGCCGTTGGGGGATACCGACAACAACTCCGGGTGCAGTTCCCCGTGCTGTTCCCGGACCGCCAGCTCGGCCACCTGCCCCGGCCGTGACCAGCAGGAACGTCCCCGATTGCCGGCCAGCACGACGTCGGCGGAATCGAGCAGCCGCTGTCCGTCGGCCGGCGTGACCCGGCCGTAGAGATAACCGGTCGGCAGCAGCACGGCCGTCGGCGCGAAACGGTGGCCGCCGGTGTGCGTGGTCTCCCAGACCCGCCCCGGATTGGCCGCCGCCAGCGCGCCCGCCACCGGGCGGCCCCGCACCGCGCAGCACACGTCCCGCCGGCCGTTGGTGCACACCAGCAGCAGTGACTCCTCGACCCGGCTGCCCAGGCCCACGTGCCGGCCGGCGGCGGCCGCGTGGAAGTCCAGGTCCAGCAGCTGCTTGGGGTCGGTCAGCACCGTCGACTCCAGCCAGCACGCCCCCGGCCGCGTGGACGCCAGGTACACCTGCCGGGGCTGGGCGTGGTGGTGATCGGCGTGTTGGCCCGGCCGTCGGATCAGCACGATCCGCACGCCGCTGCCTTCCGCGTGGCGGGACAACTCAGCGGCCAGGCCGTCGTCCAGGTGGCTGTCGCGCAGGGCGTCCGACCCCCACGGACCAGGCTGTTCGACACACAGCCAGGCGGTGGCCACGGACGCGGTGCCGGCGGGCGGCTCAGCCAGCGCGGCGGACAGTGCCGAGCAGCTGCCGGACATGTCGTGCACCTTCGCCAGGTTACATCCGGTGATCCTCACTGTGGCGGCCATGGACCCCGCGTGACGTGTCGCGGCGTGTCCGGCTCCCGCCACGCGAACTCGGTGACCAGATCGTCGGAATCCCGCACGTAGAGCGTGTCGCCGTGCAGGGCGATGTCGTCGATGATCTCGCCCGGGACCTCCCGCACCCGGACGGTGGCGTGCAGCCGCAGTCGACCGCCCACGACCTCCGCGACGGCCAGCACGTGCGGGTCGTCGCCGATGTTCGCGGCGAGCGCCACCGCGTCGCCGTCGTGGGCGAAGAACACGCCCTCAGCCCAGTCCGGCAGCTGCCCGTCGCCGAAGCGCACGGGCAGCTCGTCGACGCGGTCCAGGACGGCGTCGGTGGCCGGGTCACGCAGCTCCAACCGGGCCGGGCCGGTCAGGCCGACCAGCAGGAACTCGCCGACGGGCGTCTGCCATTCACGGGACACGCCGTCACCCTAGGCTGGCGGTCATGATCGAGGACTGGTCGGACGAGGTCGCCCGGATCCAGCGCCGCCGCGAGCTGGCCACCGGCCTCGGCGGACCGGACAAGATCGCCCGCCAGCACGCCAGCGGCCGCATGACCGTGCGCGAACGCATCGACGCCCTCGCCGACCAGAGCAGCTTCGCCGAGATCGGGGCGCTGGCCGGATTCGCCAACTCCGACGGCACCGTCACCCCGGCCAACCTCGTCGCCGGCACCGCCCGGCTGGACGGCCGCAAGGTCGTGCTCGGGGCCGACGACTTCACCGGCCGCGGCGGCTCCGGTGACGCCGCCATCCACGCCAAGCAGGTCTACGCCGAGCAGCTGGCCGGCCAGTTCCGACTGCCGATGATCCGGCTGCTGGACGGGGCCAGCGGCGGCGGCAGCGTCAAGATGATCGAACAGGCCGGCTACAGCTACGTGCCGGTCAACCCGGGTTGGGACCACGTGGTCGACAACCTGTCCACGGTGCCGGTCGTGTCGGCCTGTCTGGGGCCCGTGGTCGGCCTCGGCGCGGCACGGGCGGTCATGTCGCACCTGTGCGTGCTGGTCGAGGGCCTGGCGCAGCTGTTCGTCGCCGGCCCGCCGGTCGTGCGCGGCGGCATCGGCGAGGACGTGGACAAGGAACAGCTCGGCGGCGCGGAGGTGCACCGCCGCAACGGCAACGTGGACCGCTTCGTGGCCACCGAGGCCGAGGCCTTCGCCGTGATCCGCCAGTTCCTGTCCTACCTGCCGTCCAGCGTGCACGAGCTGCCACCCGTCACGAACTGCGACGATCCGCGCGACCGCGCCGAGGAGAGCCTGCTGTCGGCCATCCCGCGCAACCCCCGCCGCCCGTACCGGATCACGCCGATCCTGGACGCCGTCTTCGACACGGGCTCCGTGTTCCGCTACGCCGACTACGGCGGCGCCACCGTCACCGCCCTGGCCCGCCTCGACGGCCACCCCGTCGGCGTGGTCGCCACCGACCCGTACCGCGGCAACACCCTGTCCGCCGCCGGCGCGCTGGCCCTCACCCGGCTGGTCGACCTGTGCGAGACGTTCCACCTGCCGCTGGTCAGCCTCACCGACCAGGGCGGCATGACCATCGGCACCGCCGCCGAACGCGCCGGCACCCTGCGCGCCGGAGCCCGCGCCATCAGCGCCGTCTACCAGGCCCGGGTGCCGCAGGCCGAGCTCATCCTGCGCCGTGTGTACGGGGTCGGCGGCGCCGGCATCGTCAACCGGCACCGCGGCGGCCGCAGCTGGGCGTGGCCCTCGGGTGACTGGGGCTCGCTGCCGGCCAAGGGCGGCATCGAAGCCGCCTACCGCGCCGAACTCGCCCGCTCCGCCGACCCCGAGGCCGACCTGGCCGCCATCCAGGACCGCCTGGCCACCCTCACCTCGCCGTTCCGCACCGCGGAGCATTTCGGCGTGCAGGACATCATCGACCCGCGCGAGAGCCGGGCCCTGCTGTGCGAGTGGGCGCACGACGCGTACCGGCTACTGCCCGCACAGGTGGGGCCACCCAACTGGGGAACCCGGCCCTAGTGGCAAGATCGAGCCGGTGCGCTTCTACGCCGACCTGCACATCCACTCGAAGTACTCCCGGGCATGCAGCCGAGACTGCGATCTCGAGCACCTGACCTGGTGGGCCCAGCGCAAGGGCATCAGCCTGGTCGGCACCGGTGACTTCACCCATCCCGCCTGGTACGACCACCTGCGCGAGAACCTGGTGCCGGCCGAACCCGGCCTGTTCCGGCTGCGCCCCGAGCTGGACCGCGACATCGCCCGCACGCTGCCGGCCAGCTGCGTCGGCGACGTCCGGTTCATGCTCAGCGTGGAGATCTCGACGATCTACAAGCGGGACGACCGCACCCGCAAGGTGCACCACCTGATCTACATGCCCGACTTCGACGCCGCCGCCGAGTTCAACAAACGGCTGGGCAAGATCGGCAACCTCGGCTCCGACGGCCGCCCCATCCTCGGCCTGGACTCCCGCGACCTGCTGGAGATCACCCTGGAGAGCGGCGAGGGCTCCTACCTGGTGCCGGCCCACGTGTGGACGCCGTGGTTCGCGGTGCTCGGCTCCAAGTCCGGCTTCGACGCCATCGCCGACTGCTACGCCGACCTCGCCGACCACGTGTTCGCCGCCGAGACCGGCCTGTCCAGCGACCCCGAGATGAACTGGCGCGTCTCCGGCCTGGACCGCTACACCCTGGTCAGCAACTCCGACGCGCACTCGCCGCCGATGCTGGGCCGCGAGGCCACCATGTTCGACACCGACCTGGACTACTACGCCGTGCGCCGCGCCCTGGAGACCCGGGAGGGCTTCGCCGGCACCGTCGAGTTCTTCCCCGAGGAGGGCAAGTACCACTCCGACGGGCACCGCAAGTGCGACGTCCGGTTCGGCCCGGCCGAGACCATCGCCCACAACGGCCTGTGCCCGGCCTGCGGCAAACCGCTCACCGTCGGCGTGCTCAGCCGCATCCAGGAGCTGGCCGACCGCGAGATCGGCTACCGCCCGGCCGACCCCGTCGACTTCCGCAGCCTCATCCCGCTGCCGGAGATCATGAGCGAGCTGCTCGGCGTCGGCCCCAAGAGCAAGAAGGTCCTGGCCGAGATCGCCGGCCTGACCGCCGCGCACGGCCCTGAGCTGGGCATTCTCGACGACGTGCCGCTCGACGACCTCACCGCCTCCAACACCCTGCTCGGCGAGGCCATCGGCCGGCTGCGCCGCGGTGCGGTGATCCGCGAGGCCGGCTACGACGGCGAGTACGGCGTGATCCGCCTGTTCGAGCCGGGGGAGCTGGCCAAGGCCTCCGGGTCGGTGTCGCTGTTCGACGACGACCTGTTCGCGGCGCCGGCCAAGCCCAAGCGGGTGGCGCCGGTCGTGGTGGCCGACGAGGAGGGCCTGTTCTCCGGGGAGGACGAACTCGCCACTGCCGCGGCGCAGGTGGAGAAGCCGGCCGGCCTGTTCGAGCCCGCGCCACCGCTACCCGAGCCTGCCCCGGTGGCCGCCGAGCCCGGGTTGATCGAGACCGAGCCGGTCGGCCCCGTCCTGTTCGAGGAGCCGGAGCTCCCGCTCATCGACCCCGCGCCCTCCCTGCTCGACGGCCTGGATCCCGACCAGCGCGCCGCCGCGGCCGTGCCCGCCGGCCCGTTGCTGATCATCGCCGGCCCGGGCACCGGCAAGACCCGCACCCTGACCCACCGCATCGCCCATCTCGTCACCGAACGCGGCGTGCTGGCCTCGCAGTGCCTGGCCATCACCTTCACCCGCCGCGCCGCCGCCGAGCTGGCCGAGCGCCTGGAAGCCCTGGTCGGGCCGCAGGCGCGGGACCTGACCGTGGCGACCTTCCACTCACTCGGCGTCCGGATCCTGCGCGAGCAGCACGCCCGCGTCGGCCTCACGGCCCGGTTCGGCATCGCCGACGAGACCGTCGTCCAGGAGCTGCGCGACGAGCACGGCGAGACGTACAAGAAGGAGCTGCACGCCCGCGACCTGGTCGACTTCGACGACCTGGTGGAGATGCCGGTCGACCTGCTGGCCGGCGACACCGCCCTGATCGAGCACTACCGGACCCGCTGGCCCTGGGTCAGCGTCGACGAGTACCAGGACGTCGACGAGACCCAGTACCGCCTGCTGCGCCTGCTCTGCGCCGCCGACGGCAACCTCACCGCCATCGGCGACCCCGACCAGGCCATCTACCGGTTCCGCGGCGCGGACGTCGGCTTCTTCCTACGCTTCGAGACCGACTTCCCCGAGGCGACCCGGGTGCAGCTGGGCCGCAACTACCGCTCCGGCCGGCACATCCTGGCCGGCGCGGTGCAGGCCATCACCCCGACCACCCTGGTCTCCGACCGCGCCCTGCAACCCTGTGGCCCGCACACCGAGCACTCCCTCATCGGCCTGCACCACGCCATCGACGAGCAGGCCGAGGCCAGTTTCGTGGCCCGCACCATCGACCAGCTGCTCGGCGGCTCCTCGTTCCACTCCCTCGACAGCGGCCGGGTCGCCGGCGACGGCACGCAGGGCCTGTCGTTCAGCGACTTCGCCGTCCTGTACCGGACCAGCAGCCAGGCCAAGGCCGTGATGGAGGCGCTGACCCGCGCCGGCCTGCCGTTCCAGAAGCGGTCCCACGACCGGCTCACCGACCGCCCCGGCGTCCGCGCCCTGGCCTGGGAGCTGGGTCTGGTCGGGCTACACGGCTCCGTGGTCGAACGAGTCCGGCAGGCGGCGCACGCCGTCGACGACGAGGACGCCTTCACGGCCCTGGAACTGCTCATGCCGCTGGCCACACGCTTCGGCGACGACGTGGCCGGCTTCCTGTCCGAGCTGGCCCTCGGCGCCGAGGTCGACACCTGGGATCCCCGGGCCGACCGCGTGTCGCTGCTGACCCTGCACGCCTCCAAGGGCCTGGAGTTCCCGGTGGTGTTCCTGGTCGGCTGCGAGGACGGGCTGCTGCCGATGCGGTGGCCGGGGGAGGATCCCGACCCCGAGGCCGTCAACGAGGAACGCCGCCTGTTCTTCGTCGGCATGACCCGGGCCCAGCAACACCTCTACCTCAGCCACGCCACCTCCCGCGTCCGCCACGGCGCGGTCCGCCAGGCCAGGCCCTCCCCGTTCCTGTCCTCCATCAGCCCCTCAGTCACCGAACGTATCGGCGAACCGGTCCCCAAGAAGCGCAAACCCAAGCAAGAAAGCCTTTTCTAAGGGCTTTGGATGATGGGAAAGGACCATTCCTGACGTTGAACGTGTGGAATGGTCCTTTCCCAACAACTACCCAGCGTCATTGGGACAGCGTCGTGCAGGTGAGCTTGGGCTCCGCCGGGGAGGAACCAGGGGAGCCCGCGACCAGGCCGAAGCTGGTGGAGGTGTTGGCGGCCAGCACCGCGTTCCACGACGCGTTGCGCACCACCAGCACCGAACCCTGCTGGGAGAAGGTGCCGTTCCACAGGCTCGTCACCCGCTGACCGCCGGGTAGTCGCCAGGTGACCTGCCAACCCGTGAGCTGCGAACTGGTCAGGTTGGTGATCGTCACCGCCGCCTGGTAGCCCGACGACCAACTGTTCATCACGTCGTAGCGAGCCGAGCACGCCCCACCGGTGGACACCGGATCGGCGGCGCTCGACGTGGTCGTAGGCGGGGCCGACACGACCACCGACGACGAGCCGGTCGACCGCGCCGGCGAGGCCACCGGGCGGACACCGAACTGCTGCGCGACCAGCAGACTGACCGCCACCACCGCGGCCACCACTGGCACCCCCAACGCCAGCCACCGACCCACCGGCGAACCCCGCCGCTGTTCCGGCAACGCCGGCATCCGCTGCGTGCCCGGCGGCACCGGCGCGGCCGGCGGAGGTGGCGAACCGGCCAGGACCTGCTCGAACCGGCTCGCCACCTCCGCCATCGTCGGACGCTTCTCCGGATCGCGCCCCAGCATCTCCACCAGCAGATCCGCCACGGCGCCGCCGCGCCTCGGCGGCGTGATCTCCCCGTAGGCGACCTGGTGCAGCAGCGCGATCGTGTTCTGGTCGATCCCGTACGGCGGCTTGCCCTCGAAAGCCGCGTACAGCGTCGAACCCAGCGAGAACACGTCCGACCGCGGGCTGCTCTCCGACCCGGTCGCCACCTCCGGCGCGAGGTAGGCCGGAGTGCCCGCGAGAATGCCCGCCGCGGTCACCGCCCCATCGTCGGACGCCCGCGCGATCCCGAAATCCGTGATCTTGGCCGTGCCGTCGTCGGCCAACAGGATGTTGTCCGGCTTCACGTCCCGGTGCACGATGCCCAGCTCATGGGCCGCGGCCAGCGCCGAGGCCACCTGGAAGCCGATCGTGGCCACCTCGGTTGGCTGCAGCACACCCTTGGTCTCCACGACCTCGGACAGGCTCTTCGAGGGCAGGTACTCCATCACCAGGCACGGCCGTCCGTCGTGCTCGACCACGTCGTGCACCGAGATCGCGTTGGGATGCTGCAGCCGCGCGGTGATCCGGCCCTCCCGCTTGGCCCGGTCCACCGCCTCCTGCTCCGAGGCGTCGTCGGGCGACAGCCCACGCACCACCACCAGCTTCAGCGCGACCACCCGGTCCAGCCGCTCGTCGCGCGCCCGCCAGACCGCGCCCATCGAGCCACGGCCGATGCACGACACCAAGCGGTAGCGCCCGTCGATCAACTCACCACTGTCCGGCACACCGCTTCCTACGCGGCGATCGGCAAACCGGATCAGTGAACCCGAAGCGGGCCTCGGACGTCTCCCTCACAGAGACCCATCACGCACGTCCGCTAGCATTCGCCCACCCCGACACCGACTGCGAGACGGCCGACCCCCCATGCCCGAGCACATGACGGTCCACCTGCCCGCACCACTGGCCCTGTTACGCCGTGGCCTCCAGCACCTGCTGGAGTCGACACTGGTCCCGCTCGGCCTGTTCTACATCGTGTTCACCCTCGTCGGCCTCCAGGGCGCGCTGTTCGCCGCCCTCGGCTGGTCGCTGGCGGCGCTCGCGCGCCGCGTCGTGCTGCGCAAGGAGATCCCCGCCGTGCTGTGGGTGACCACGGCACTGCTCTGCGTGCGCACGCTCATCGGCTACCTCACCGGCAGCGTCTTCCTCTACTTCCTGCAGCCGACCGTGCAGAACTTCGCCTTCGCCGCGATCCTGCTGGCCACCCTGCCGCTCAACCGGCCGCTGCTGGCCAAGCTGGCCGACGACTTCTGCGCGTTCCCCACCACCATCAGCGGCCACCCGCACGTGCAGCGCTTCTTCCGCCAGGTCTCGTTCCTGTGGGCGCTGGTGTTCATCACCAACGGCGTCACCACGCTGTGGGCCCTGGCCAGCGCCACCGTCGGCAACTTCCTGATGGTCAGCACCGCCGGCTCCTACAGCATGGTCGCCCTCGGCATCGCCGTGTCCCTGCTCTGGTTCCGCCGCCTGCTGAAGGCCCACGGCATCACGCTGCGCCTGGGCAACAAGACCGTCACCGCCTAGACCAGGCGCTTCTCGAACCAGTGATCCGCGTACGGCGAGTCGTTGAACGCCGGGATCTCGACATAACCATGGCGCGCGTACAACCGGCGCGCCTCGACCAGGTCCTTCCGCGTGTCCAGGCGGGCGGTCGTCAGGCCAAGGCCGACGGCCGCCCGTTCCAGTTCCGCCAGCAGCGCCGCGCCGCCACCTCGGCCCCGTAGCGACGGACGCAGGAACACCCGGGTCAGCTCGGCGATGCCGGGGGAGAGGACCCGGAAACCGCCGCAGCCGGCCAACTCGCCGTCGTAGGAGGCGGCCAGCAGCAGGCCGGTCGGCGGCACCAGGTCGTGGCTGGGCTCCTCGACCAGCACCTGGTCCACCACCTCGGGCGCCTGCGGCCGGCCCCAGTAGCGGTCGACGATCTCCGTGTAGTACTCCCGCAGCAGGCCGAGACCCACCGGCCCGTCCGGGTCCACCGCCTCGACTGTCCACGCCACGGCGGCATCCTGACCGATCTTCGTCCGTCGGACCAGCGGATTTCGCGCATGCCGTTGCCAGCATATTCCTCTACGGCTATATTCGCCGCCATGGACCCGACACTCGGCACCCACCACGACGGCCGCCCGGCCCTGCGCATCGAACGCCACCTCAAGCACCCGCCCGAGCTCGTCTGGCGCGCCATCACCGAACCCGAGCAGCTCAACGCCTGGTACCCGATGAAGGCGCTGTCCATCGACCTGCGGGTGGGCGGCCGCATCGAGTTCGACGGCATGCACGCCGTGGTCACCCAGCTCGACCCGCCCAAGGTCTTCGCCTTCTCCGAACACGCCCCGCCCCAGATGACCCGGGAGAGCGACGACCTCATCCACTTCGAGCTCACCGCCGACGGCTCCGGCTGCCGGCTCGTGTTCACCCACGTCTTCGACGACCGCCCCGCCGCCGCCAGCTACGCCAGCGGCTGGACCGTCTGCCTCAACGCCCTCGAAGCCCTCGTGCACGGCGACTCGGAATTCCGCATGGAACGGCCCTCCGACGCCCATCACGAGCAGCTCATCCACCAGTTCGGGCTGGACCAGGGGACCGTCTCCCGGATCGGCGACGGCTGGCAGGTGCGGTTCGAACGCCAGCTCACCCGGCCCGTCGACGTCGTCCAGGCGGCACTGGGGGAGTTGGACGCCGATCCCTCCGTGCACATCGAACTCTCCCAAGGCACCGGGCACGGCGCGCGGCTCGAACTCACCCGGACCATCGCCAGCGAAGCCGACGCCGACCTCTACGGCTGGCGGCAGCGCATCGAAGACCTGGTCCTCCGGATCACAGCCGGCTGAGCGCCGCCTCCAGGAACTCGTCCCGACGCGCGTTCAGGGTCGGCCCGTCCAGGTCGTCCCGACCCTGATCCGCGGCCACCGCCAGCCACGCCGACACGTCCGGCGGCGTGCTCAGGGACGCCACCACATCCCAATACGCCAGGTCCGGGGCCGAGCGACCGGCCTCGTCCTGCCAGCCGGCCAGCACCAGATCGGCCGCCTCCGCGCCGTACATCAGGTTGACCTCGCACCGCAGCTCGCCGAAGTCCACACCGGGATGGCCGACGCCGGCGCAGTCCCAGTCGACGACCGCCGTCAGCTCGCCGTCGTGCCACATCGTGTTGCCCTGCCACAGATCCCCATGCAGCAGAACGGTCGGATGCGGCGGCACACGACGCTCCCGGACGGCCTGTGCCGCCGCCAACAGCAGGGGAGAGGCGCCTTCACGCGCCCGCCACGCCTCGAAGTCCTCGCCCTCGATCGGACGGCGCCGGACCGGCAAATCCTTGGTGGGGGCCAACTCCACGGCATGGATCTTCGCCGCGGCGACACCGAGCGCGTGCAGTCGGGTCGGAGACGGTGTGCGCGGAATCTTGCTGGTACCGACAACCACCGACATCAACAGGCCCTGGTCGCCGAGGTCGAGCACCCGTGGCGCCGGCACGCCGTGCTCGGCGGCGGCCGTCAGCGCCGCGACCTCCGTGTCGAAGGGACCCCGGTCGTTGAGCACGGCCTGTCGGCCGTCGGCGAACGTCAACAGCCACGGCGAGCCGCCTTCGCGCAGACCCTCGCGCGAGACCACGTCGGATTCCGGCCACATGATCGCGAACCGTAGGGGAGAGCCCATACTGACGGCCAACCATTTCCACCCAGGGGAGTCGTCCCATCGACATCGTCACCAGGCTTCGTCATGCCGGCTGCGTCTTCGCCGAGGACGAGGCCGCGCTGTTGCTGGCAGCCGCCGCTTCGCCCGCCGAGCTGGAGTCCATGGTGGACAGACGCGTCGGGGGAGAGCCATTGGAGTACATCGTCGGCTGGGCCGAGTTCCGCGGCCTCCGCATCGCCGTCGAGCCCGGCGTGTTCGTCCCGCGCCGCCGGACCGAGTTCATGGTGGAGCGGGCGTCGGCGCTGGTGTCACCCGGCGGGGTGATCGTCGACCTGTGCTGCGGCACCGGGGCGATCGGCGTTGCCGTAGCGACCGATATGTCCGAATTCGAGTTGTACGCGGGGGAGATCGACCCAGCAGCCGTCCGCTGCGCCCGCCGTAATGTCGAGCCGGTTGGCGGACAGGTGTTCCAGGGCGATCTGTACGACGCCTTGCCGGCGGAGATCCGCGGCCGGGTCGACGTGCTGCTGGTGAACGCCCCGTACGTGCCGACCGACGAGATCGGGATGATGCCGCCCGAGGCACGTGAGCATGAGGCCCGGGTGGCCCTGGACGGCGGCTCGGACGGCCTGGATCTGCATCGCCGAGTCGCCGCCGACGCCTCAGCGTGGCTCAGGCCCGGCGGACACGTGCTCATCGAGACCAGCGTTCGCCAGGCGGCCTCCACAGCGCGTTTGCTCACCGCCGCCGGCCTGACCGCCGGGGTAGCGCACTCAGAAGACGTCGACGGCACGATCGCGGTGGGCCGCCGCCCGGTCAGCTCCGCCTACGACGGGGACCCGTCAGAGCACTGAGGTCGATCGTGACCTCATGGCCGCCAACGACGCCGGTGTAGGTGCCGGTGATCGGTGACGTGAAGTGGTACTGACCGGTGTCGTCGAGGGTGTAGACGGTCAGACTGTGCGGGTTCTCCTGGAGGTCGATCACCCAAGTGGTCGGGATGCCGTTGGCCGCGTATTCGGCGGGCTTCTTGATGTAGTCACGAGCAGCCGACTCGCCGGGCGACACGATCTCGACAGCGAGCAGAATCTCGTCGCCACGCACGCGCACCTGGTCACCGACCTCCGACGAGCACACCACGAGGTCTGGAATCCGCCGAGGCGACGGGCCGGTCAGTTCGGCCTCGAACTCCACCATCGCTTCCAGCTCATCTGGCAGCTGTTCGTCCAGGCAGTTCGCCAGGCGACGGGCCGCTTTGATGTGCGGGCCAGCAAGGCGGATCATCACGAGCAGTCGACCGTCCTCGATCTCCAAGCGGTGCGAGCTGTCGGTAGGCAGCCCGTCGAATTCCTCGATGCTGATCGGCAGGCCCTCACGCGCGAGTCCTGAGCTCACTGGGCACGCTCCGATCGGTTGGGTCAACGGGGACGCCCTCAGCATGCCGCAACTCTGACGACAGGACTGAGCCGAATGGCCTAGCGGGTGATCTTTGACGCCGGAGGAGGGTCAAGATCACTACTACTTAACATAATGTAGATTATCGGCCTTATGTCTCACGGCGTCTCAGCCTGGACTGAAGGCGTCTGAAACGGCCGCCTGGGCGTCAGATTCGCCCGTACGGACAACCTGCTCCGTGGCGTGTGCGCCGACGGCTGTCGTCGGCGTGATGGCGTCCGGGACAGGCCGGACGGGTCGACAGGGCGCTCAGTGGCGGTGTGAGCACGGCAGATCCCCCAGGAGAGACCGCCGAGTAGCCCGCCCTAGGCAAGCGGACTTTTCATGCATAATGGCGATTATGCAGCAAAACGGACAGTGAACGGTCCAGTGTAGATCAGCGGACCCAGGGGAGTCACGCATGTCGGACGAGGCCGCCGTGACACCTTCGCCGCACTGGATGGACGGGAGCGAGGAGCGACTGCTTGGACCACTCCCCGGCTCGCGGTATCGCCCCACTGCCCCGCCCTGGACGAGCGCAGCGGTCGGACCTGCTCGCCGAGGCCGGCTCCCCCGTGCCGCTTCCCTGGACGCCCATGGCCCGGGCTGACACGACCGGCGGGAAGAACTCCAAGATCACCATCGTGCGCGCAAAACTGTCAGAGGTGTGCTGTACAAGATCCACATGAGGCTTGTGGACGCGCAGCAGGCGTTCTTCGCGGCCCGGCGGCCGCGCAAGGACTCGCCGCACACGACCGACGCCTACCGGCGCGACCTGGCGGGGATCACGGCGCTGCTGGTGGAGGAGATCGGCGGCGAGCCGGAGATGCTGCTGGTGGAGGACCTGACGGCGCAGTCGTTGCGGACAGCGTTCGGCGCGTTCGCGGACACCCACGCCAAGTCCTCGGTGCTGCGGGCCTGGTCGACCTGGAACCAGTTCCTGACCTTCTGCGTGGCCGACGGCCTGCTGCCGGGCAACCCGATCGGCGCGGTGGCCCGCCCGCGCACCCCTCCCCTGTCACCCAAGCCGTTGCGCGGCGAGGACACGCCGGAGCAGCTGCTGAAGGCGGCGGCGCACGGCGACCGCAAGGCCCGGGACCCGTGGCCGGAGCGGGACGTGCTGGTGATCGCACTGGGCCTGCTGGCCGGTCTGCGCAGCGCGGAGATGCGCACTCTCACGGTGAACTCCCTGGTGGGGCGGCCGGGTGAGATGCGGCTGCACGTCCACGGCAAGGGCAGCCGGGACCGGTCGATCCCGGTGGAGCCGTCGATGGAGAAGGTGATCGACGCCTACCTGGCGTCGTGCCGGACCCGGTTCCCACAGGAACGGTTCGGGCGCGGCGCTCCCCTGCTGCGGGACCGTTCGGGCGGGGCGATCGGTCGCGGGGCGCTGGAGTACCTGGTGAAGTCGTGTTACCGGTGGGCGGGTCTGCACGACCGGGTGCCGGTGGGAGCGAGTCTGCACGCGCTGCGCCACACCTTCGCGACGCGGTTGGCCGAGGACGGGGCGACGGCGTCGGAGATCATGGCTCTGCTGGGCCACGCGAGCCTGGCCACGAGCCAGAACTACATCGAGGCCACCGGTCGGGAGCAGCGGGCGGCGGTGGCGAGCAACCGGACGTACCGTGCGCTCGAGGATGTCGAGACTCCCCCGTCGGCGTCGACCCCATCGTGAGTCGACACCGTGTGACACGAGGAGGAGCGAGTGAAGTACCTGCTGATGATCTACATGAACGACGAGACGTGGGCCGGGCTGTCGGCGGCGGAGCGGGACGCGGTGATGGCCGGGCACGACGAGTTCCAGCGGATCACCCGGGAGACCGGGGAGCTGTTGAACACCCACGCGCTGGGCTCGCCGTCGACGACCGCGGTGGTGCGGGTGCGGGACGGGGAGCCGGTGGTGACCGACGGCCCTTTTCTGGAGGCGAAGGAGTATCTGGCGGGGTATTACCTGATGGACTGTGAGTCGCGCGAGCGGGCGGTGGAGTTGGCGGGGATGATTCCGGACGCCCGGTACAGCGCGACGGAGGTGTGGCCGGTCATGTTCTCGTCGGGGGTGGATGTGTGAGTGGTGAGGTCGAGGGCCTGCTGCGCGAGTTGGCGCCGCAGGTCCTGGCCGCGTTGACGCGGCGGCACGGGCAGTTCGACGCGTGTGAGGACGCCGTGCAGGAGGCGTTGCTGGCGGCGTCGCAGCAGTGGCCGGCGGAGGGTGTGCCGGACAACCCCCGTGGCTGGCTGTTGACGGTGGGATCGCGGCGGCTGGCGGACGTGTGGCGCAGTGAGAGCGCGCGGCGGCGGCGTGAGGAGGCGGTGTTCGCCACCGAGGTCGAAGACGCGGAGGTGCCGGCGAAGGACGACACGTTGACGTTGTTGTTCCTGTGCTGCCATCCGGAGTTGACGGCGGCGTCGCAGGTGGCGTTGACGGTGCGGGCGGTGGGCGGGTTGACCACGGCTCAGGTGGCGCGGGCGTTCCTGGTGCCGGAGGCGACGATGGCCCAGCGGATCTCGCGGGCCAAGCAGAAGATCAAGAAGGCTGGGGCGCAGTTCTCGATGCCGCCGGAGGGTGAGCGGGACGAGCGGCTGCGGGCAGTGCTGCACGTGCTGTACCTGATCTTCAACGAGGGCTACACGGCCACCGCCGGGGACCAGTTGTTGCAGGGTGAGCTGACCGGTGAGGCGATCCGGCTGACGCGGGCCGTGCGCACGCTGCTGCCCGATGACGGCGAGGTGGCGGGTCTGTTGTCGTTGATGTTGCTGACGGAGTCGCGGCGGGCGGCGCGGTCGCGGCCGGACGGGTCGTTGGTGCCGTTGGCCGAGCAGGATCGGTCGTCGTGGGATGCGGCGGCGATCGCCGAGGGTGTGAAGCTGGTCAGCGAGGCCTTGTCCACTTCCCGGTTGGGGCCGTTCCAGTTGCAGGCGGCGATCGCGGCGGTGCATGCGGAGGCGCCGTCGTCGGAGGAGACGGACTGGGCGGAGATCGTCGGCCTGTACGGGTTGTTGGCGCGGATGGCGCCGAATCCGATGGTGACGTTGAACCACGCGGTGGCGGTGGCGATGGTGCGCGGGCCGCGGGCGGGGTTGGCGATGTTGGCCGAGCTGGAGGGTGACGAGCGGGTGTCGGAGCATCACCGGGTGGCGGCGGTGCGGGCGCATCTGCTGGAGATGGACGGGGATGCGGTCGGGGCGCGGGAGTCGTATCTGGCGGCGGCGCGGTTGACGTTGAGCATGCCGGAGCAGCGTTATCTGCTGGCGAGGGCCGACCGCCTCTCTTGACAGGATCTTCGCCCGGGTCGCGGACGCGTTGGAGAAGCTGACCGTGGCGCTCGACGGGCTATGACGGGCGGGTGGCGCGGTCGAAGGTGTCGGCGAACTCGCGGCCGGCCAGGGTGGCGTCGATGTCGGGGTTGTGCACGAGGCCGGTGACCATGGCGTCGATGCCACCGATGATGGTGACGGCCATGGCTTCGACGTGGAACGGGCCGAACTCCCCCGCCGCCTGGCCCTCGCGCAGGTGGTTGGCGAACAGGGTGACGCGTTCGTCGACGAACTGGGGCCTGGTGGGGGCGTTGCGGGCGATCTCGATGATGGTCTTGACGTGGTCGGGGTGCGCGCGGACGAGTTCCATGTTGGATTCGAGGCGGACCCGGAGCTTGGCGGCGTAGCCGGTGACCGCCTCCATGCGTGGGCTGATGTAGTTGTACGCGACGGTGGTGGCCTCGGTGAGCACTTCGCGGATGAGGTCGTCCTTGTTTGCGAAGTGGTAGGAGATCATGCCCGTGCTGGACAGGCCGGCCTGCTTGGCGATGCGGGTGAAGGAGGCGGCGGCGTAGCCGTGCTCGGCGATCACGGCGATGGCCGCGGCGACGATCTGGGCGCGGCGGGCGCTCTCGGTGAAGGTCCTCCCCTTCGCGGCGTTTGCAGGCATGAGCAATATTTAGCACGAGTGAGCTAGGAGGTGCCGTTGGAGGCGTTCGTGCGGGAGCACACGACAGCCCGGGCGACCCGGTTCGTGCCGGAGATCACGCTGCGGATGGCCGAGGACGTGACGCCGCTGTGGGAGCTGACCGGCGGGTCGGAGCCGCCGTTCTGGGCTTTCCCGTGGGCCGGTGGGCAGGGTGTGGCCCGGTATGTGCTGGACAATCCCGCGTCGGTTGCTGGGAAGCGGGTGTTCGACCTGGCGTGTGGGTCGGGGCTGGTGGCGATCGCCGCCGCGCTGGCCGGGGCGTCGGCGGTGACGGCGTGCGATGTGGACGAGTTGGCGTTGGTGGCCGCCGGGATCAACGCCGCCGCCAACGACATCGTGCTGACCCCGCTGGTGGCCGACGTCCTGGCGACCACGGTCGATGCCGAGGTGGTGTTGGCCGGGGATGTGTTCTACGACCAGGACATGGCCGCCGCGATGCTGCCCTTCCTGCACCGGGCCGCCGCCAATGGCTCGTTGGTGCTGGTCGGCGATCCGAGCCGGCCGTACCTGCCCAAGGACCAGTTCGACCTGCTCGCCCGCTACGACGTGCCGGTGCCGCGGTCGTTGGAGGGTGTGACCGTGTTGGCGACGTCGGTGTGGCGGCCTAGGTGACCGGGCCGGTGCGGACGAAGCTGAGCGAGGCCAGCAGCCGCTCCGAGGGTGTGTTGCCGTCGGTGACGCCGGCGAACACGGCCGTGCCGGGCAGCGCCTCCAGCGAGGCGGCGACGACTGCGGCGCCGAGTCCGCGGCCCTTCCAGGCCGGATCGGTGATCACGTAGGCGATCATGGTCGACCCGTTGCGCCCGAGGGCGACCAGCGAGGCGGCGACCGGCCGGTCGTCGGCCCCGACTGCGACGACGCTCGCGTGGGCCATCGCCCGCCGTCGCCAGTCAGCGATCTCCACCGCCCCGTCGTCCACCCGCCGTGCCGGTACGGGGCCGGGTTCGCGGCGGTACAGGCTTCGGTTCACGCTTCCATCGTGGCGGCGGTGTCGAGCGGTATTGCCCCGCCACGGCTTAGGGTCTAGATCATGGCTGTTGCGACCAACCAGGCGGTGGACCGCGCCGCGCTCACGGAGTTCCTGCGCACGCGGCACCGGGCGATCATCATCACCACGCGGGCCGACGGCAGCCCGCAGTCCTCGCCGGTGACGTGCGGGGTGGACGGGCAGGGCCGGATCGTGGTGTCGACCTATCCGGAGCGGGCCAAGGTCCGCAACGCGCGGCGGGACCCCCGGGTGTCGTTCTGCGTGCTGTCGGACGAGTGGGACGGCCCGTACGTGCACGTGGAGGGGCGGGCCGAGGTGCTGGACCTGCCGGAGGCGCTGGAGCCGCTGGTGGAGTACTTCCGGGGCATCTCCGGCGAGCACCCGGACTGGGACGAGTACCGGGCGGCGATGGCGAAGCAGGGCAAGTGCCTGATCCGGGTGGAGCCGACCCGGTGGGGCCCGGTGTCCACCGGCGGTTTCCCGGCGCGGCTGGCCTAGGTAGTTCTGCGCTGTCTCCCCTCCCCTGTCCTGTCGATCCTTGACGGTGACACGGGGAGGGGTGGTGGCGATGCGCCCGATCTGGGCGGTGGGAGTGTCGGTCGCCGCGGTGGCGGCGTTCTGGTGGCTGCGCTGGGTGGTCGACGGCTGGGACGTCATGCTCCTGATCGTCGGTGTCCAGCAGCTGGCGCAGTTGGTGCCGGTGGTGATGGCGCTGTGCTTGCTGGGGCGGGAGCGGTTGGGGCGGTGGACGTCGGTCTGCTTCGTCGTGCAGGCGGGGCTGTTGGCGTTGGAGAGCCTGGTGATGACGGCGAACGTGCCGGATGGCGCGAACCCGGAGTGGCCGCCGGTGGTGGTGTTGTTGGGGCTGCGGTCGGTGTCGAGCCAGACTGTCGGCGGCCTGGCGTTGGTGTCGGTGGCGGCGTTCGCGTTGTGGCTGCTGCTCATTCCGGTGACGGGCGTGTGCGCGTGGTGGTTCGAGCGAAAGCCGGTGGGGGCGGGCGCCCGGTGAGGGGGCACCCGCCCCGGGGTCGGGCTAGCGGCGGGCGACCGCCAGCAGGCGGTGGCTGCCGAGGCGGAAGTCGCCCCGGTCGGTGTCGGCGTAGCGGTCGACGTGCCGGTAGCCGGCGGCGATGAGCATGCGGGTGAGCTCGGCGGCGGTGTAGACGTGCTGGACGGCGGTCGCCTGCTGGGTGCGCTCCCCCTGGGTGAAGGTGAAGGCGGTCAGCAGGCGGGCCTCGGCCACGTCGTAGGTGTTGTCGGCGATCATGTCGACGCCGCCGGCGGTCATGCGCAGCTCTCCCGGCAGGTTGGGCAGGATCGCCTCGGCCGAGCAGCCGTAGTCGACGACGAGCGTGGGTGCGGCCCCGGCGAGGTCGGCCAGGAACCGCTGGTTGGCGGTGTGGTCGAGGTAGCCGAAGCTGTTGCCCAGGCAGATCGCCAGGTCGGCGGTCAGGCCCAGCGAAGCCAGGTCCTGGATGTCGGCCCCGATCCAGGTGACGTCGGACCTGGCGTCGCGGGCGTGGCCGAGGGCCTCGGTGGAGATGTCGAGGCCGGTGACGCGGTAGCCGCGCCGGGCCAGGTCGAGGCTGTGTCGGCCGCTGCCGCACGGCACGTCCAGCACCCGGGCGCCGGGGGCCAGGTCGGCGACGTCGAGGACGAAGTCGATCTCGGCGGTGGTCTGCTCAGGTGTGACGGCCCCGCGCCAGAAGGCGTTGGCGAGGTCGGTGAAGAAATCCGTGTACCACGGCAAGGTGAGAACTCCTGGTGAGTGCGAAGAAACGGTTCGCAGAAGTCACCGGGCAGGCTCTGGCGCACGCCCGGTGGGTCCGGGGGTGCCCATGGCATCGACCTTGTCTGTGTGGACGTTCAAGTTCGGACGAATCATACCTTGAGTGCTACACGGCGGCCCAGGCGCCGCCCCACCCGATGGGGTCCTCCAGCAGGGTGCAGACGGCGCCGAAGGGGTCGGCGACGGCGGCGATGACGCCGGTGGGGACCTCGCGGGGGTCGATGAGCACGGTGCCGCCGCCCTCGACCGCGGTGTCGGTGACGAGCTTGATGTCGGTGGCGGCGAGGTAGCACATCCAGGTGGCGCCGACGTCGGTGGCGGTGGCCTCGTCGACGAGCAGCCGGCTGGCGACGGAGCGGGCGGCGGAGCCGTCGTCGGGGGCGTCGAACAGGGCGAACGGTTTGATGTCGGAGCCCTCCCCCGGGGCCCGCAGGGTCCAGCCGAGGTGCTGGGCCCAGTAGTCGTCGGTGGTGTCGGCGGTCATCAGCTCCACCCAGCACGGTTCGCCGTGCCGGGGCGGCGGGGCCCACGGGCCGTGGCGGACGCGGCCGGGGTCGAGGGTGGCGGTGACGCCGGCCGGGTCGGCCAGCAGCGCGGTGGGGCGGCCGCCGAGCACGAGGTGCCAGCCGGGGGTCTCCCAGTCCGCCGGCCGCCGGATCAGGGCGGCCAGCCGGTCGCCGACCCAGCAGCGCAGGGTGCCGTCGTCGGCGGGCATGACGATCCAGCCGAACAGCCGGCGGTAGTACTCGGCCGACCCGGCCGGATCGTTGCTGCGCAGCTCCACGCGGCGCAGCCCCTTGACGGGGACGTCCTCGGACACGGGGCGTGGACCCTCTCTCGGGTGCGTGGCGGCGAACCGGATGGAGGTCTAGGAACGACCATCCTCTGCCGTGGGCAGTTGGTCGGACAATGCCCCATCCGGCCGCTTCAGCACGCTGCCCAGGGGTTTCGGCTTGCCGAGGTGGAAACCCTGGCCGACCGAGACGCCGAGCTTGGACAGCATCTCGACCTGGGCCGGGCGTTCCACCCATTCGGCGACCACCGAGAGGTCGAAGCCGCGGGCGATCTCCAGGATGCCGGAGACCAGCACCGCGTCGCGGGTGCCGGAGTCGATGCCGCGGACGAACTCGCCGTCGATCTTGAGGCCGGTGATGGGCAGGTGCTTGAGGTGCACGAAGGAGCCGAAGCCGGCGCCGAAGTCGTCCAGGGCGATGCGGCAGCCGGTGGCGCGGACCTGGTGGGCGAGGCTGCGGGCGGCGTCGAGGTTGGTGACGGCCGCGGTCTCGGTGATCTCGAAGCCGAGCCGGCCGGGCGCGACGCCGGAGGAGGCGAGGCGGTCCAGCACGAAGTCGGCGAAGTCCTCGTCCTCCAGGGTTCGCCCGGAGACGTTGACGTCGAAGCGGAGGTTGGGG
This sequence comes from Kutzneria sp. CA-103260, assembly GCF_018263855.1. Lineage (GTDB taxonomy): Bacteria > Actinomycetota > Actinomycetes > Mycobacteriales > Pseudonocardiaceae > Kutzneria. Next base: position 3,077,438 of record NZ_CP073318.1, read on the forward strand.
TCGGGGTGGGCGACCAGCGTGTCGATGGCCTTGCCGAACACCCAGCGGTCGATCTCCAGCACCAGGTCGCTGCGTTCGGCCGCGGGCAGGAAGTCGGCCGGGCCCAGCAGCGGGAGCTGGCCGTCCTCCAGGCGCAACAGCAGCTCGTAGCCGAGGGTACGGCCCGAGGATAGGGCGACGATGGGCATGGCGTGCAGGGCCAGGTCGCCGTGTTCCAGCGCCTTGCGCAGCCGGTCCTGCACGGACACGCGCTTGGCGGTGTCGGCGTAGTGGCCGGGGTCGTAGACGGTGACCCGGTTGCGGCCGGCCGCCTTGGACGCGTACAGCGCGAGGTCGGCGTTGGCCAGCACGGCCTCCCAGCCCTCGCCGGAGGTGAAGCCGGCGACACCGGTGCTGACGGTCATGCGGGTGGTGGCCCCGCCGGCGACCAGGGGCAGGCCGGCAACGGCGTCGCGCAGCCGGCCGGCGACCTCGGCGGCGTCCTGTTCCTCGCAGCCGGGCAGCACGACAGCGAACTCGTCGCCGCCGAGCCGGCCGAGCAGCTGGCCGGGGTCGAGGCGTTCGCGCAGGGCCGCGGCCATGGTGCGCATCAGGCGGTCGCCGACGGCGTGCCCGCGCAGGTCGTTGACGTCCTTGAAGTTGTCCAGGTCGAGCAGCAGCAGGGAGCCGGTGCCGCCGGTGGCCAGGTGCCGTTCCAGCTCACGGGTCAGCGCGCGGCGGTTGGGCAGGCCGGTGAGGGGGTCCTCCTCGGCGAGCTGGCGCAGCTCGTCCTGCAGGCGGCGGTCCTGGGTGACGTCGTGGCAGGTGCCCATCATGCGGACGGGGGTGCCGTCCTCGTCGCAGATGACCTCGCCGAAGCACTCGAAGTAGCGCTGGGTGTCGTTGCCGACGAACATGCGGTGGGAGTAGGTGAACCGGTCGCCGGTGGCCCGGGCCACGGCCAGCGCGGTCTCGATCATCTCCCGGTCGTCGGGGTGCACGCGGGCCATGTAGCCGGCGTAGTCGAGTTCGGTGCCGGGTTCGAGGCCGAACATCTCCAGCAGGGCGTCCGACCACAGCACGCGGTCGGTGGTGATGTCCCACTCCCAGTTGCCCATGCGGCCCAGCACCTGGGCCCGGCGCAGGGCGTTGGCCTGTTGGGTGGCCTCCAGCTCGCGGTCGCGCCACGAGGTGATGTCCATGATCCGGTAGAGCAGCCGCTCGCCGCCGGGCAGCGGGGTGCAGCTGATCTCCAGCCACCGGTGCTCGCCGTCGACCGGGCCGGCGGCCTGCACCACCAGCCCGGGTTGCGGGCTCTCCGGCGCGCCCGGCACCAGGGCCGGCAGCGACCGCCCCAGCGCCTGGTCGGCGGGCACGCCGATGAGCGTGCCCAGCGCCGGGTTCGCCCAGCTCAGTTTGCCGTGCAGGTCCGTGACCCCGAATCCGACGTCCGCCCAGCGCAGGACGTGGTTGTGCACGGCGCCGTGGTCCGCCACCAGCTCCTCCTTGCCACCCGGCGCCATAGTTGTCGGTTTACCGGCCACTGGGCAAGCCCGTGCCGGTCACCGAAGGCGTTCCAACCCGGTGGCGGTGCCCAGCAGTGCCCGCGCCATCGAGTGCAGTTCGTCCGGTTGCGCGCCGTCGGCGGCCGCGGTCGCGATGTCCTCGGCGGCGCAGCGCAGCTGGAACAGCCGGTCCTGGAGGTTGGCCAGCTCGGTGCTGGACAGCACCACGGCGTCCTCGGGCAGGCCGCCGCGCTGCACGGCGCTGCGCCGCTCGTAGGCGCGTTGCCGGCAGGTCTGCGCGCAGTACTGGCGGCGTCGGCCGTACTGGCCGTCCGCAGGCAGCCGTTGGCCGCACCAGGCGCAGTGCCGGGCCGCCTCCCGTCGCCGGGTGCTGGTGGTGACCTCCATGGCCGCGGAGGTTATCCGTACATCTGATGGTCATCGAAAGCGCCACGCCGCTACGGCGGACTGGGCTGACAGACTGGGCCCTGTGCGAAGTGGACATCCCTACCTGGCCGACGGCCCGCATCCGCGCGCGCTGGCGCACCGGGGCTGGCACGTCGGCGAGCTGGCCGGCATGGAGAACTCGATGAGCGCGTTCCGGCGGGCGGTCGAGGAGGGCTACCGGTACATCGAGACGGACGTGCAGGCCACCACGGATGGGGTGGTCGTGGTGCAGCACGACGACGTGCTGGACCGGACCACCGACCGGCAGGGGGTGATCGCCAAGCTGCCGTGGTCGGAGGTGGGCCAGGCCAACGTGGGCGGGCGGGAGCCGATTCCGACGCTGGAGGCGGTGCTGGAGGAACTGCCGACGGCGCTGCTCAACGTAGACGTGAAGGCCGACAACGCCGCTGGTCCGGTGCTGCGGGTGCTGGAGCGGTGCAACGCGTGGGACCGGGTGTGTCTGGCGTCGTTCTCCGACGCGCGGCTGGCCCGGCTGCGGAAGGCGGCGGGGCCGAAGCTGGTGACGTCGATGGGTCCGGGGACGGTGGCGGCGCTGTGGGCGTCGGGGCGGTGGCCGTGGCTGGGCACGGCCCGGTTCGTGCGGGGCCAGATGGCGCAGGTGCCCGAGCAGCAGGGGCCGCTGCGGGTGGTGGATCACCGGTTCGTGGCGGCCGCGCACCAGCGGGGGCTGGAGGTGCACGTGTGGACCGTCGACGAGGAGCCCGAGATGCGGCAGCTGCTCGACATCGGCGTGGACGGCATCGTCACCGACCGTCCGGACGTGTTGCGGGACGTGTTGAAGTCGCGCGGTGAATGGGCCGTCTAGCTGGGGGCACGTCACAAGTTGACAACCCGCGTCGCCGTGTCGCCATGATCACAAGTACTGTCCGGCCACACCCGACGAGCGACGCCGGAAGGCAGCGATGACACAGGCCCCCACCCAGGCCGCCGGCGACCCGGCGATCAAGCGGCTCCGGTTCGGTTGGTACAGCTACGGCTGGTCGGCACAGGTGTTCGAGACCACGGTGCTGGCCGTGTTCATGAGCCGCTACCTGCCGTTCGTGGCGGGCAAGGCGGTCGGTGAGAGCGGCCGGCTGCACATCCTGGGCATCCCGATCGCGCCGGGCTCGCTGTTCACCTACACGGTGTCGCTGGGCTCGGTGCTGCTGATCGTGCTGATGCCGATCGTCGGGGCGTTCGCCGACCGGACCGGGCGCAAGCGGCAGATGCTGTTCGCGTTCGCCTACCTGGGCGCGCTGGCCTGTGCGGCGATGGTGTTCGTGGGCATCACCGACTGGGTGCTGGGCTCGGTGCTGTTCATGGTGGCGTTCCTGACGTACAAGTGCGCGCGGGTGGTCTACAACTCACTGCTGCCGGACCTGGCTGGTTCGGACGAGCGGGACGCGGTGTCCTCGGTCGGCTGGGCCGCCGGCTATCTGGGCGGCGGCGTGCTGCTGGCGCTGAACTTCGTCGCCTCGTTCTTCATCGCGGACAGCTCGGTGCTGGCCCGGCTGTCGCTGTGCAGCGCGGGTGTGTGGTGGGCGGCGTTCATGATCGTGCCGGCGGTGATCCTGCGGAAGATGCCGATGTCGGCCGACGCCCACGCGCCGAAGGCCGGCTCGGCGTTCACGGCGGGCTTCAAGGAGCTGGGCGACACGCTCAGGCATCTGCGGCTGTACCCGTGGACGTTGCTGTTCCTGCTGGCCTACCTCGTCTACTACGACGGCATCGCGACCACCACGACGCTGGCCGCCGACTACGGGCAGAACGAGCTGGGGCTCACGGACAACATCCTGCTCTCGGCGATCCTGCTGGTGCAGTTCGCCTCGTTCGGCGGGGTGCTGCTGCTGGGCAGGCTGTCCGAGCGGTGGGGCGCCAAGCGGGTCGTGGTGTGGTCGCTGGTGGTGTGGTCGGTGCTGATCACGCTGGCGTACTTCCTGCAGGCCGGGCAGCCGGTGCAGTTCTACCTGCTGGCCGTCGGGATCTCGCTGGTGCTGGGTGGCAGCCAGGCGTTGTCCCGGTCGATGTTCGCCAGCATGATCCCGACCGGCAAGGAGGCGGAGTACTTCAGCCTGTTCGAGATCTCCAGCTCCGGCACCTCGGCGCTGGGGCCACTGGTGTTCGGGCTGGTGCTGCAGAACACCGGCAGCTACCGGTCGGCGATCTTCTCGCTGATCGCCTTCTTCGTGCTCGGGCTGATCCTGCTGCTGCTGGTCAACGTGCGCAAGGCGATCACCGCGGCCGGCAACGAGCTGCCCGCCACCCTCCGCCGTGAGCGATAACATATTGAACGTTCAAAATCAATTCTCTTGTTGTGTGATGTCTGTGACAGTTCTAGGCTGAGACAGTTCTGTCCGCTCTATCTCTCACCGCGAGGGAAGTGACCCCCGATGGCGCGGGCACCCGGCAGCGTCACGCCCCGTGCGCTGTTCGACCGCCGCACCGCCCCCGTCGACGACCTGGCCGCGCAGGCCGAGGACGTGGCCCGGGCCTGCCACGCCATGGCCGTGCGCTTCCACCGCGGCGGCAAGCTGGTGGTGTTCGGCAACGGCGGGTCCGCGACCGACGCCCAGCACGTGGCCGTGGAGTTCGTGCACCCGGTGATCGTCGGCAAGCGGGCCCTGCCGGCGGTGTCGCTGGCCTCGGACGTGGCCACGCTCACCGGCGTCGGCCTGGACCAGGCCTTCGCCCACCAGATCCGGTTCCTGGCCGAACCCGCCGACGTCGCGCTGGCGCTGTCGGTCGACGGCCACTGTCCCAACGTCCTGAGCGGCCTGGCCGAGGCGCGCGCGCTGGGCATGTTGACGGTGGCACTGGTCGGCGGGGACGGCGGCCAGGTCGCGGAGCAGCGGGCGGCCGACCACGTGCTGGTCGCCCGCTCCGATGACCCGCGTGTGGTCAAAGAGGTGCACGTCACCGCGTACCACGTGCTGTGGGAGCTGGTGCACGTGTTCTTCGAACAACCCGGGGTCCTCGATCCGACGGTGCTCTGATGATCACCGGATCGGGTGAGGATCCCCCCTGCGCCGCTAACGGGTGCATCACCTGTGGCGACACCGCGGTGGTGGTCACCGTGGTGAAGCTGCTGCCCGACGGGCTGGCGGTCGTGGACACCGGCGCCGGGCGCGAGGAGATCAGCGTCGCCCTGGTCGACGCCGTGGTCGGCACGAGCGTGCTGGCCCACGCCGGCGAGGCCATCGCCGTGATCGAGGACCAGCCATGACCGGCGTCGAATCGCTCTACCCGTTCCTCTACGCCGACCAGGTCGACGTGGCCGCGGTGCTGGCGCAGGTCAGCGCCTCGACGGTGGCCAAGGCCCGGGAGATCACCGAGCTGCGGCAGCGGGTGCTCGCCGAGCAGGGCGAGCGGCTGGACCGCTGCGCGGCGCAGATGGCCGAGCGGTTCGCCGCGGGCGGGCGGCTGCTGTCGTTCGGCAACGGCGGCTCCTCCACCGACGCCCAGGAGGTCGCTGGGCTGTTCCTGTCCCCCGGCGGCGGGCATCGGCCGCTGCCGGCGCTGTGCCTGACCAACGACATCGCCGTGGTCACCGCGCTGACCAACGACATCGGCTTCGACGTGGTGTTCGCCCGGCAGCTGGCCGCGCTGTCCCGGCCCGGCGACATCGCGGTGGGGCTGTCCACCAGCGGCAACTCGGCCAATCTGCTGGCCGCGTTCGACGAGGCGGCCCGGCGCGGGCTGCTCACCGTGGGCGTGGCCGGCTACGACGGCGGGCGGATGGCCGAGCTGGACTCGGTCGACCACCTGTTCACCGTGCCCTCGGCCTCCGTGCACCGGGTGCAGGAGGCGCAGACCACCGTCTACCACGTGCTGTGGGAACTCGTTCTCGACCGGCTCAGGGGTGACAACACATGAGCACCACCGAAGAGCAGCCCATCCACATCCTCTGGATCAACGCCGGCCTGAGCTGCGACGGGGACTCTGTCGCGCTGACCGCGGCGACCCAGCCGTCCATCGAGGAGATCGTGCTCGGCGCCCTACCTGGGCTGCCGAAGATCGCCGTGCACTGGCCGCTGATCGACTTCGAGTGCGGTCCGGTGCAGGGCGCGGACAACTTCATCGACTGGTTCCACCGAGCCGACGCCGGCGAGCTGGAGCCGTTCGTGCTCGTCGTCGAGGGCTCCATCCCCAACGAGTCGATCAAGTCCGAGGGCTACTGGTGCGGGTTCGGCAACAACCCCGAGACCGGGCAGCCGATGACCACCAGCGAGTGGCTGGACCGGTTGGCCCCCAAGGCGTTGGCGGTGCTGGCGGTCGGCACGTGCGCCGCCTACGGCGGGATCCACGCCATGGCCGGCAACCCGACCGGGGCGATGGGGGTGCCGGACTACCTGGGCTGGGACTGGAAGTCCAAGGCCGGCATCCCGATCGTGTGCGTGCCGGGCTGCCCCATCCACCCGGACAACCTGTCCGAGACGATCCTGTACCTGCTGTACCTGGCGGCCGGGCAGGCCCCGATGATCCCGCTCGACGAGCAGCTGCGGCCGCAGTGGCTGTTCGGCAACACCGTGCACGAGGGCTGCGACCGGGCCGGCTACTACGAGCAGGGCCAGTTCGCCGCCGAGTACGGCGACCCCAAGTGCCTGGTCAAGATCGGCTGCTGGGGGCCGGTGGTCAAGTGCAACGTGCCCAAGCGGGGCTGGATCAACGGCATCGGCGGCTGCCCCAACGTGGGCGGCATCTGCATCGGCTGCACCATGCCCGGATTCCCGGACCAGTTCATGCCGTTCATGGACGAGCCGCCCGGCGCGCGGGTGTCGGCCGCGGCCAGCGGCGCCTACGGGTCGGTGATCCGCCGGCTGCGCGGCATCACGCTGCGCAAGGCCGACCGCGAGCCCAAGTGGCGCGCGAAAGGCAAGGAGCTGCACACCGGCTACACCTCGTCCTGGCGCTAGGGAGACCCCGATGACAACCTCTGACAACCTCGTCGAGATGTCGTGGGACCCGATCACCCGGATCGTGGGCAGCCTGGGCATCTACACGAAGATCGACTGGGCGGCCAAACGCGTCGTCGAGTGCCACTCCACGTCCTCGGTGTTCCGCGGCTACAGCATCTTCATGAAGGGCAAGGACCCCCGCGACGCGCACTTCATCACCAGCCGGATCTGCGGGATCTGCGGCGACAACCACGCCACCTGCTCGGTCTACACCCAGAACATGGCCTACGGCGTGCGGCCGCCGCACCTGGGCGAGTGGATCATCAACCTGGGCGAGGCCGCCGAGTACATGTTCGACCACAACATCTTCCAGGAGAACCTGGTCGGCGTGGACTACTGCGAGCGCATGGTCCGCGAGACCAACCCGGGCGTGCTGGAGCAGGCCGACCGCACCGAGGCCCCGCACGCCGGCGAGCACGGCTACCGCACCATCGGCGACATCATGCGCTCGCTCAACCCGCTGGAGGGCGAGTTCTACCGCGAGGCGCTGCAGGTGTCCCGGTCCACGCGGGAGATGTTCTGCCTGATGGAGGGCCGGCACGTGCACCCGTCCACGCTGTACCCGGGCGGGGTCGGCACGGTGGCGACGGTGCAGCTGTTCACCGACTACCTGACCCGGCTGATGCGGTACGTGGAGTTCATGAAGCGAGTCGTGCCCATGCACGACGACCTGTTCGACTTCTTCTACGAGGCGCTGCCCGGCTACGAGGAGGTCGGCCGCCGCCGGGTGCTGCTGGGCTGCTGGGGCTCGCTCAACGACCCGGCGTTCTGCGACTTCTCCTACCGGAACATGGCCGACTGGGGCCGCAAGATGTTCGTCACGCCCGGGGTGGTGGTGGACGGCAAGCTGGTGACCACCAACCTGGTCGACATCAACCTGGGCATCCGGATCCTGCTGGGCTCCTCGTTCTACGAGGACTGGGAGGACCAGGAGATGTTCGTGACGCAGGACCCGCTGGGCAACCCGGTGGACCGCCGCCACCCCTGGAACCAGCACACCATTCCCCGGCCGGCCAAACGGGACTTCGACGACAAGTACTCGTGGACGATGTCGCCGCGCTGGTTCGACGGCACCGACCACCTCGCCCTGGACACCGGCGGCGGCCCCATCGCCCGGCTGTGGACCACGGCGCTGGCCAACCTGGTGCACACGCCGTACGTGAACGCCACCGGGCACTCGGTGCGGATCGACCTGCCGCGCACCGCGACCAAGCCCGAGGCCAGCTTCGAGTGGACGATTCCCCGGTGGAGCAACGCCCTGGAGCGCAACCGGGCCCGCACCTACTTCCAGGCCTACGCCGCCGGTCTGGCCCTGCACTTCGTGGAGCAGGCGCTGGCCGAGATCCGCGGCGGCCACACCAAGACGTGGGAGAAGTTCACCGTGCCCGACGAGGCCATCAGCTGCGGCTTCACCGAGGCCGTGCGGGGTGTGCTGTCGCACCACATGGTGGTCCGCGGCGGGAAGATCGCCAACTACCACCCGTACCCGCCGACGCCGTGGAACGGCAGCGTGCGGGACTCGTTCGGCACGGCCGGCCCGTACGAGGACGCCGTGCAGAACACGCCGATCTTCGAGGAGAACAGCCAGGAGAACTTCAAGGGCATCGACATCATGCGGGCGGTGCGCAGCTTCGACCCGTGCCTGCCGTGCGGGGTCCACATGAACCTGTCGACCGGCCGGGTGATCGACACCGTGCACACCCCGCACGCGTTCCTCGGGGCGTGAGGCGGTGGCATCCGCAGGTGAGGTGGGCGACCGGGTCGAGCGGCTGCTGGCCGAGTTCGAGGCGGTCGCCGACCCGACCCTGGCCGCCCGCGCCGAGGAGCTGGTCCGCACGGTCGTGGAGTTCTACGGGGCCGCGCTGGAACGGGTCGTGGAGTTGGCGCCGGAGCCGGTGCTGGAGCGGCTGGCCGCCGACGGGCTGGTGTCGAGTGTGCTGGTGGTGCACGACCTGCACCCGCACAGCCTCCAGCAGCGGGTGCAGCACGCCCTGGACGCGGTGCGGCCCTACCTGGGGTCGCACTCCGGGGACGTCAGCCTGGTGGAGATCACCGACGACGGGGTGCTGCGGCTGGCGCTGGGCGGCAGCTGCAACGGATGCCCGTCGTCGATGGTGACGGTGAAGCTGGCGATCGAGCAGGCCATCGAGCACGCCGCCCCGGAGATCGTGCGCATCGACGTGGCGGGGGTGGTGCCGGAGGCGACCGGACCGGGCGGGCGGCCGCTGCTGCCGCTGGCGACGGCGGAGAAGGCGTCGTGGGTGGAGCTGGGCGAGGCCGACATGGTCGCCCCGGGCACCGTCTCCTCGGCGCGGGCGCAGGGCGCGGCGACGGTGGTGTGCAACGCCGAGGGGACGCTGTACGCGTATCGGGACCAGTGCTTCCGGTGCCGGGAACCGTTGTCCGGCGGGCATTTCGACGGGCGGATCCTGTCCTGCCCGTCGTGCGGCGCGGGCTACGACGTGGTGCTGGCCGGCCGGGCCGTGGACGGGAACGGGCACCTGGATCCGCTGCCCCTGCTGACCGAGGACGGCATGATCCGGGTGGCGGTGCCGGCATGACTTCAGGCTTGCGGCGGTTCGCCCAGCGACGTCCCGTGGACCGGCGGGAACGGTGCGAGATGTGCGCGCGGCCCATCGAGTCCGAGCACTCGCACGTGGTCAACGTGGAGTCGCGGGCCATCCTGTGCGCCTGCCGGCCCTGCTACCTGCTGTTCACCCACGACGGCGCGGGCAAGCACCGGGCCATCCCCTCCCGCCACGTCCACGTGCCGGACCTGGTCGGCGGCCGCGCGTGGTGGGAGTCGGCCGGGATTCCGGTGCGGATGGCGTTCGTGTTCACCAACTCCGAGCTCGGCGCGCCGGTGGCGTTCTATCCCAGTCCGGCCGGGGCGACCGAGTGCCTGCTGGCCCTGGAGTCGTGGACGCAGCTGCTGGCCGACAACCCGGCGGTGACCGATCTCGCGCCGGATGTGGAGGCGCTGCTGCTGAACCTGTCCGACGACCAGTGCGAGGGGTTCCTCGTGCCGATCGACGCCTGCTACCGGCTGGTGGGCCTGGTGCGGCTGCACTGGAAGGGCTTCGACGGCGGCACCGAGGCGTGGCAGGCGATCGACCGGTTCTTCACGGAGCTGCGGGCCCATGGCTGAGCTGGCCTTCGACTGCCTGGACGTGCGGCCCCTGCGCTACGGGGTCGGGCCCGCGCTGGTGTTCCGGCTGCGCATCGCCGAGGTCACCGCGGCCGCGGTGCACGCCATCGCGTTGCGGGTGCAGATCCGTATCGAGCCGCAGCTGCGGCACTACGCCGAGCATGAGGCGGAGCTGCTGACCTACCTGTTCGGGGAGCGGGCCCGGTGGGGCGAGACGCTCAAGCCGATGCAGTTCACCACCGCTTCGCTGATGGTCCCCAGCTTCACCGGCGCCACCGAGGTGGACCTGGAGGTGCCGTGCACCTATGACCTGGAGGTGGCGGCCGGCAAGTACTTCCACGCCCTGGACGAGGGCGCGGTGCCGATGGTGCTGCTGTTCTCCGGGACGGTGTTTGCCAAGGGAGACAGTCCTGATCAACCTCGGGGCTTCTGGGTGCACCCGATCCCGTGGCACCAGCAGGCGTCGTACCGGATGCCGGTGTCGGTGTGGCGGGAGCTGATGGACGCCTACTTCCCGCACGAGGCGTGGATCCGGCTGGACCGGGACACCGTGGACGCGATGCTGCGCTACAAGTCCGCGCACGCCATCCCCACCTGGGACGAGGCCATCCGGGCCTTGTTGAAGGAGTACTCGCCGTGAGCGTCGAGCAGGCGCGGCAAGTGGCCGACGCCGTGCTGTACGAGGGCTATCTGCTCTATCCGTACCGGGCGTCCGCGACCAAGAATCAGCTGCGCTGGCAGTTCGGGGTGCTCATGCCTCCGGGGTTCCCCGAGGAGAACAGCTCCTGTGTCACCCAGCTGCTGGTGGAGCCGTCTCTGCACACGGTGCTGCACCTGCGGGTCCGGTTCTTGCAGGTCCAGGCCCGCACGGTCCTCGTGAACGGCGTCGAGACGCCGTCGGCGGTCGTGGACGGCACGGAGTGGACCAGTTGGGACGAGGCCGTGCAGCAGGAGGTCGACGCCGTGCTGCGGTTCGCCGACCTGCTGGCTGGCGACAACACCGTGCCGTTCACGGTCGACGGCGGTGTCGAGCGTGAGCAGGTATCGACGGAGGTCTGCGTTGTGCGCCGGCGGTGGCCGCTGTCCGGCTCCATCGAGCTGCGGGCCGACGCCTTGCCCGGGCCCTATGGGGCATCCCGGCTTTCCGTCACCGTGGCGAATGTCTCCGGGTGGGCGGGCTCCAGCCGGGACGAAGCTCTGCGGCATGCGTTGATCGCCGCGCACACCGTGATGTCGGTGTCCCCGGGGCGGTTCGTGTCCATGGTGGATCCGCCGGAGTGGGCCAAGCCGGCCGTGCGGGAGTGCCGGTGCGAGCGGACGTGGCCGGTGCTGGTCGGGGACGCCGCCACGGCGCTGTCCTCGCCGATCATCCTCTACGACTACCCGTCGATCGCCCCCGAGAGCGCCGGGGAGCTGTTCGACGGGCTGGAGATCGACGAGATCCTCACCCTGCGCACCATGGCGTTGACCGACGAGGAGAAGCGGGAAGTCCGCGCCACCGATCCCCGGGCGGCGGCGATCGTGGACCGGGTGGACGCCATGCCGCCGGAGCTGCTGGACCGCCTGCACGGCGCGATTCGCTCTCTGACGCCGGCCCGCTCGGTGACGCCGGTCGAACCGAGCGTGGTCGTGGCCGGCGTGCGGGTGGCCAAGGGCTCGCGGGTGCGGCTGAAGCCGGGGATCCGGCGTGCTGACGCGCAGGACATGTTCCTGGCCGGGCGGTCGGCGACCGTGCAGGCCGTGCTGCACGACATCGACGGCGACCTGCACCTGGCCGTCGCCGTGGACGACGACCTCGACCCCGACTACGGGCGGTTCCGCTACTTCTCGGCCGAGGAGGTGGAGCCGCTGTGAGCGAGCTTGCGAGCGAACCATTCAACACAGCGAGCCGGCTCAGCGAGCCGCCGAGCGTCAGCGAGGTGGCTCGGTGAGCGTGCTGGTCGCGGGTGTCGGCAACATCTTCCTCGGCGACGACGGCTTCGGCGTCGAGGTCGCCCACCGACTGTCCACTGTGGACCTGCCGACGTCGGTCCACGTCCGCGACTACGGCGTGTCCGGCATGCACCTGGCGTTCGACCTGTTGGCGGGCTACGACACCACCATCCTGGTCGACGCCACCTCCCGCGGCGGGGCCCCCGGCACCGTGTACGTCGTCGAACTCGACCCGGTCAGCGAGCCCACCGGCGCCATCGACGCCCACGGCATGCAGCCGGAACTGGTGATGCAGCTGCTGGCGATGCTGGGCGGCTCGGCCGGGCGGGTGCTGCTGGTGGGCTGCGAGCCGGCCAGCGTGACCGACCACATCGGACTGTCCCCGCCGGTCGCGGCGGCGGTGGACACGGCCGTGCGCAAGGTGATCGAACTCGTGGAGGTGTGCGATGTGCCTGGGCATTCCCGGTGAGGTGATCGAGATCCTGGCCGACCGGCCCGACCTCGCCCGGGTCGACGTGTCCGGGGTGAAGCGGGCCATCAACATCGGCCTGCTGGAGGGCGAGGAGCTGGCGCCCGGCGACTGGGTGCTCATCCACGTCGGCTTCGCCCTGTCCAAGATCGACGAGGACGAGGCCCGGGCGGCGCTGGAGTTCCTGGAGTCGATCGGCAAGGCCTACGAGGACGAGATGGCCGCGCTGGCCGCGTCCCGGATCGAGGAGTGAGCCGTGCGTTTCGTCGACGAGTTCCGCGACGCCGACAAGGCCCGCGCGCTGGCATCCAAGATCGCCGGGCTGTGTGAGCCGGGGCGGCGCTACAAGTTCATGGAGGTCTGCGGCGGGCACACCCACACCATCTACAAGCACGGCCTGGAGGACTACCTGCCCGAGCAGGTGCAGCTGGTCCACGGGCCGGGCTGTCCGGTGTGCGTGATCCCGATGGGCCGGGTCGACGACGCCATCCACATCGCCCGCCAGCCGGACGTGCTGATGACCTCGTTCGGGGACATGATGCGGGTGCCCGGCTCCGGCGGGAACTTCTTCGACTCCAACGCCGAGGGCACCAGCATCCGCATGGTCTACTCGCCGCTGGACTCGTTGAAGCTGGCCCGGCAGCACCCGGACCGGCAGGTGGTGTTCATGGCCATCGGCTTCGAGACCACCGCCCCGTCCACGGCCATGACCCTGCTCCGGGCGGCCGCCGAGGGGCTGGAGAACTTCTCGGTGTTCGCCAACCACGTCACGATCGTGCCGGCGATCAAGGCCATCCTGGACTCCCCCGACCTGCGGCTGGACGGCTTCATCGGGCCCGGTCACGTGTCCACCGTAATCGGCTGCCGGCCGTATGAGTTCATCGCCTCGGTGTACGGCAAACCCGTTGTGGTGTCCGGGTTCGAGCCGCTGGACATCCTCCAGTCCATCTACATGCTGATGCTCCAGCTGCACGAGGACCGCGCGGTGGTGGAGAACCAGTACTCGCGGGTCGTGCCGTGGGACGGCAACCCGGTGGCGCTGCGGGTGATCAACCAGACCATGCAGCTGCGGCCCTACTTCGAGTGGCGGGGCCTGGGCTTCATCTCCCACTCCGCGCTGCGCATCCGGGACGAGTACGCCTCCTTCGACGCCGAGACCCGCTTCTCGGTGCCCGGTGTGCGGGTGGCCGACCCCAAGGCCTGCCAGTGCGGCGAGGTCCTCAAGGGCGTGCTGAAACCGTGGGAGTGCAAGGTCTTCGGCACCGCCTGCACGCCCGAGACCCCCATCGGCACCTGCATGGTCTCCCCCGAGGGCGCCTGCGCCGCCTACTACAACTTCGGCCGCTTCAGCCGCAAACGAGTCCAGGAGGTGTCGATCGGATGATCGACCGGGAGCAGCAGGTGCTGGACCGGATCGAGCGGCAGCGGCGGCGGCCGGCCAAGATCCGGGAAGAGCGGATCACCCTCTCGCACGGCTCCGGCGGCAAGGCCAGCCACACGCTGATCGAGGCGGTGTTCCTGGAGGCGTTCGGCAATCCGCTGCTGGCGCCCCTGGAGGACGCGGCACGGCTGCGCGTCGGGGACGCCAGGCTGGCGTTGACCACGGACTCCTACGTGGTGTCGCCGCTGTTCTTCCCGGGCGGGGACATCGGGGATCTGGCGGTGAACGGGACCGTGAACGACCTGGCCGTGTCCGGAGCGACGCCGCTGTACCTGACCTGCGGGTTCATCCTGGAGGAGGGGTTCCCGGTCGCCGACCTGACCCGGATCGCCGCCTCCATGCGGGCCGCGGCCGACCGGGCCGGGGTCGTGATCGTCACCGGCGACACCAAGGTGGTGGAGCGCGGCAAGGCCGACGGTTGTTACGTCAACACCGCCGGGATCGGGGTCGTGGAAGGCGCTTCGGAGTTCGGCGTTTCCGCGGTTCAGCCCGGAGATGCGATCGTGGTTTCCGGGCCGATCGGTGAGCACGGCGTGACGATCATGCTGGCCCGCGGGGAGCTGGACATCGAGGCCGACCTGGTCTCGGACACCGCGCCGCTGAACGGGCTGATCTCGGAGCTGCTGGCGGCCACGTCAGGCGTGCACGCGATGCGGGACGCCACGCGGGGCGGGGTGGCGACGATCCTCAACGAGATCGCCGCCGACGCACAGGTGTCGGTGGTCGTCGACGAGGACGCCATCCCGGTGCGGGCCGAGGTCCGGGGCGCCAGCGAGCTGTTGGGCATCGATCCGCTGTACGTGGCCTGCGAGGGCCGGTTCGTCGCGGCCGTCGCCGGTGATCAGGCCGCCGCGGCGTTGGCGGCGCTGCGCAAGCATCCGTTGGGCGCTGAGGCGGCGATCATCGGGCGGGTCGGCGCCGATCAGCCCGGCATGGTGTTGCTCAACACCGCGTTCGGCGGGACCCGGATCGTGGACATGCTGGTCGGCGACCCGTTGCCGCGGATCTGTTGACATGCATGAGCTGTCGCTGACCCAGGGCATCGTGGAGACGATCACCGACCGGCTCGGCGAGCGCCGGGTGGTGATGGTGAGGCTGGAGATCGGGAAGCTGGCCGGGGTGGTGGTCGACTCGGTGCGGTTCTGCTTCGACCTGGTCGTGGCCGGCACGCCACTGGAGGGCGCACGGCTGGAGGTGCTGGAGCCCGGCGGCAGGGCGCGCTGCCGGGACTGCTCGGTGGAGTTCCGGTGCGACGACCCGATCCTGTTGTGCCCGTGCGGTTCCAGCGACGTCGAGATCCTGGCCGGGATGGAACTGCTGATCAAAGCCGTGGAGGTGGAACCCGATGTGCGGGACGTGCGGGTGTGAGTCCGGCGGCGGCGTGGTCATCGACCTGGAGGAACGGCTGCTGTCCCGCAACGACCACCTGGCCGCGCACAACCGGGAGTGGCTGGCCTCGGTGGACGTGCGGGCCTACAACCTGATGAGCTCCCCCGGCTCCGGCAAGACCACCCTGCTGGAGCGGACCGTGCGTGAGCTCGACGTGCCGTGCTCGGTGGTGGAGGGCGACCAGGAGACCACCTTCGACGCCGACCGCATCCGGGCCGCCGGGGTGCCGGCCGTGCAGGTCAACACCGGGGCCGGCTGCCACCTCGACGCCGTCATGGTGCGCAGCGCCCTGGCCGAGCTCGACCCGCCCGCCGGCTCCCTGGTGTTCATCGAGAACGTCGGCAACCTGGTCTGCCCCGCCCTGTTCGACCTGGGCGAGACCGCCCGGGTCGTGATCGTCTCCGTCACCGAGGGCGAGGACAAGCCGCTGAAGTACCCACACCTGCTGCGCACCGGCGACGTCGTGCTGCTCAACAAGGTGGACCTGCTGCCGTACGTGGACTTCTCCGTGGACCGCTTCCTGCACTGCCTGCGCCAGATCAACCCGCACGCCCCGGTGCTGCCGGTCTCGGCGCGCACCGGGGAGGGACTGCCCGACTTCTACGCGTGGCTCAGGACCGCAGGAACTCCAGCAGGTCGGCGTTGATCGTCTCGGCCTCGGTCGTCGGCATGCCGTGTGGGAACCCGGGATAGGACTTCAGCGTGCCGTTCTGGAGCAGCTTGGCCGACAGCGGCGCGGAGTCGGCGTAGGGCACGATCTGGTCGTCCTCGCCGTGCATCACCAGCACCGGCACGGTGATCTTGCGCAGGTCCTCGGTGAAGTCGGTCTGGGAGAAGGCCACGATGCCGTCGTAGTGGGCTTTCGCGCCGCCCATCATGCCCTGGCGCCACCAGTTCTGGATGATCGCCTCCGACGGCTCATGGTCGGGCCGGTTGAAGCCGTAGAACGGGCCGGCCGGCAGCGCCCGGTAGAACTCCGACCGGTTGGCCGCCAATTGAGCCTGCAGGTCGTCGAACACGCTCTTGGGCAGGCCTCCCGGATTCGCGTCGGTCTGCACCATCAACGGCGGGACCGCGCTGATCAGCACCGCCTTGGCGACGCGGCTCTCCCCGTGCCGGGCGATGTAGTGCACCACCTCGCCGCCACCGGTCGAGTGCCCCACGTGCACAGCGTCGCGCAGGTCGAGGTGCTCGGTCACCGCGGCCAGGTCGTCCGCGTAGTGGTCCATGTCGTGGCCGTCGCCGGTCTGCGTGGACCGGCCGTGCCCGCGCCGGTCGTGGGCGATGACGCGAAAGCCGTGCTGTAGGAAGAACAGCATCTGGGTGTCCCAGTCGTCGGCCGACAGCGGCCACCCGTGACTGAACACGATCGGCTGGCCGGACCCCCAGTCCTTGTAGAAGATCTCCGTGCCATCGCTGGTGGTGACGGTGCCCATTCGCCGGCCTCCGGTTGTCTACGGCTCAGGAGTCCCCCTTGCCCGCAGGCTAGCGCCGGTCCGGCAGCACGGGCAGGGCCGCAGCGGCCAAAGTGCTTGGCCAGAACCGGTCGCTGCCCGTTCGGGCGGCTTAATCCCGTGCGGCCGCGACCGGTGGTGATGTTCGATACCCGGATGAGCCCTTTGGAGTCCTTGCGGCAGGCCGTGGTCCGCACCAGCGAGCTGACCCGGGACCGGCCGGCCACCGGGTTGAGCCACGACGACGCGGACGACCAGGCCGGCACCATCGACACCGACAGCGCCCGCGGCTTCGACCCGTTCCCGCTGCTGCGGGCCCTGCAAACGGCCGGTGCCCGGGTGGCGGCGATCGGGCAGGTCGCCGGCATCCTGCACGGCTCACAAGAGCTGACCGGGGACCTCGACCTGCTCTGGGACGGCGACCCCGGCCAGTCGTCCGCGCTGGTCCAGGCCTTCACCGCCGTCGGCGCTCACCTGCTCGACGACGACCGCCAGCCGGTTTCCCTGGCCCCATCGGCATTCCTGCTGCCCAAGGTCCAGTTCGAGTCGGCAACGGCCAGCGGCGACCTCTGCACGCCGGAGCTGCCGTGGGGTTCACTCGATGTGCGGGAGTTCCTGTCCCGGGCGCTGACCGTGTCCGATGTGGACGGTCTGGAGGTGCACTACCTGCGGCGCGCGGACCTGGTGTCAATGCGCCGCGCCGTCGGCCGTCCCAAGGACCTGCGCCGCGCTGCCGAGCTCGAACTCCTGTAGAAAGGCGGCCTGTCGTGGCTGTCCCGGTAGATCAGTGGCTCGCCGTGCGCCGTCGGCTCAACCAGTCCCGCGGGCCGCTCACCCGCAGCGCCGCCCTGTGGTATCCCACCGAGTGGTCCGTGGCCGGGACTCCGTTCCTGGCCTTGTGGCTGCCCGATCGGCCCGTTCCGGTCGACGATCTCCGCCTGGTGTGGTCGCTGTCGCCGCGCGTTCCCGCGCCGGCGCTGGATTTCCTGCCCGAGGGCCACTCCTCCTACAGCGCGGCCATCGGCGGCGTGGACCGGCCCGCGCTGTTCGAGGACCGTCCCTGCTACCGGCTGTTGGCGGTCGCCGATGGCCGTCTCACCTTCGGTCCCGGCCGCTACTTCGACAAGCTCGACTCCGCCGAGGCCCTGGCCCATGAGTACTGCGCCGGCGGCTCGTCGCTTCGCTCCCAGATCAACGACCCGTTCGATTTGCTGGCCCGGTCGGTCATCCCCGACGTGCAGACCTTGGTCATCAGCCGGGACGGCCGGTTCCTGGTGCAGTGGCGCGATCCCATGAAGGTCGCCACCAACGGCGGCGTCCACGGTCTCGTGCCCACTGGCGAGTTCCAGCCCTCCGGCAGCGACGTCCTCGGCGACCTCAACCTCCGCCGTCTGGTCGCCCGCGAGTACGCCGAGGAGATCCGGGGCGTTCCCGAGCTCGTCGACCCGCCCGCCTCCTTCTACGAGCCGTTCCGCTTGATGCCCCTGCACGTCCTGGGCATCGGCCTCGATCCGTTGACGCTGGCCGCCAGTATCCTGACCGTGGCCGTCGTCGATTCGCTGGATGACGCCGTGGATGCCAACGCCGAGGGCCGTGTCGTCCGCTCGGGCCTGCCGTTCGACGCCGCGACGGTGGGCCGGTTCGTCCGCCGCGAAGCCATGACGCCGGCGGGAGCGGCCGCCCTTGCCCTGGCCTGGCGGGCGCGAGCCAACAGCCGCTAGTCCTGCAGCGCCGTGAACAGGCCGAGCAGCAGAGTGGCGCCGATGCCGTAGGCGGCGATGGTGAGGGCGGTGTGCGGGTCGGCGACGTCCCGGGTCAGCGTTGGCACCGCGTTGCCGACGGGGTCGTAGCGGATGCTGATCCGCTGCCCCTGCTCGACGTCGTCGTAGCGCGAGGGGTTGGTGATCATCGAGGGCTGGCCGCCGTCGCAGTGCAGGCCGTACTCGAACCAACTGCCGTCGTCGTCGGACCGCTCGGTGATCGAGGTGACCCGGCAGGCCACGTCGCGGCCCCGTTCGGCCAGCAGCCACTGGTTCACGCCGATCAGGCCGGCGACCAGGATCACCGCGGCGGCCACCCCGAACACCAGCGAGCCGCCATCGTCGGTGCCGTGGTCGACCATGAACAGCCAGAACCAGAAGCAGACCAGCCCGCCGGCGACGATGATCACCGCGCCCAGCAGCCAGTTCCACGGTGCGCCGGGACCGTCGAAGACGTCCCAGCCCAGCGCCAGCACGCACGCCACGAACCCGAGCGGCAGTCCCAGGCCGAGCGCGATGTATCCCAGATACCGCACGGCCCCAGGGTGGCATCCGGCACAGCGGTCACGGGTCCGTTTGCCCGAAACCGGCCACGGCAATCTGGCCGAGGCTGACGCCGCCGTCGTTGGTCGGCACGCGGTGATGGGTCAGCACCCGGAAGCCGCTGTCGGCCAACGACTTCACGACCCGGGTGAGGAGCAGCGCGTTCTGGAAGACGCCGCCGGACAGGGCGACGGTGGTCAGGCCGGCGCGGTCGCGGGCCTGCTGGCAGCCGGCGACGATGGCGGCGGCGACGCCGTTGTGGAAGCGGGCGGCGATCACCGGACGGGGCGTGCCCTGGTCGCCGAGGATGCCGCGCAGGAGGTCGACGCCTTGCACGATCAGCTCATCGACCCGGACGGGATAGGCGTCCTCGACCGTGGGATCGGCGAGTTGTTCGAGCTCGACGGCGGCCTGACCCTCGTAGTTGATCTCGTCGCGGACGCCCAGCAGCGCGGCTGCGGCGTCGAACAGCCGACCGGCGCTGGAGGTCAGCGGCGAGTTGATTCCCTTGCGGGCCATGGCGACAACGGTGTCCCACTCGGGCCGCCAGCCGGGCGCCGAGGTGCCGAGGTAGGCGGCGGCCATCCGCCACGGCTGGCGGATCGCGGCCGCGCCGCCGGGCATGGGCACGGTGGCCAGATGCCCGATCCGCTCAAAGCCGGCCAACGAGGCGATGAGGAACTCGCCGCCCCAGATGGTGCCGTCGGGCCCGTAGCCGGTGCCGTCGAACGCCACGCCGATCACCGGCCCGGACTCCCGGTTGTCGGCCAGGCAGGAGGCGATGTGGGCGTGGTGGTGCTGCACGCCCACGAGCTCCACCCCGTCGAGGCCCAGGGCGTGCTTGGTGGACAGGTACTCGGGGTGCAGGTCATGGGCGACGATCCGCGGCGTGATCTCGAACAGCCGGCTGAAGTGCTCGATTCCCTCGGTGAACGACCGGTAGGTCTGCGCGTTCTCCAGGTCGCCGATGTGGTGGGAGACGAAGGCGTGGTCGTCCTTGGCCAGGCAGAACGTGTTCTTCAGCTCGGCCCCGCAGGCCAGCACTGGCCGTTGGCAGCGAAACGCCAGGGACACCGGCTCGGGGGCGTAGCCGCGGGAGCGGCGCAGCAGAGCCCCGGCGCGGACCACGGAGTCGTCGGTGCGGATGTGGATGGGCCGGTCGTGGTCGAGCACGGCGTCGGCGATGCCGGCCAGGGGTGTGCTGTCGCGGTAGGCGATGGGCTCGTCGGACAGGTTGCCGCTGGTCAACACGATGGGCTCGCCGAGGTCCCGCAGCAGCAGGTGGTGCAGCGGCGTGTATGGGAGCAGCACGCCCAGCTGCCGGTTGCCGGGCGCGACCGCTTCGGCGACCGGGGCGTCGGCCAGGCGTGGCATGAGGACGATCGGGCGGCGATGGCCGGTGAGGTCGCGCGCCGACTGCTCGTCCACCTCGCACAGCAGCCGAGCCTGGTCGAGGTCGGCGGCCATGACCGCGAACGGCTTGTCCTCGCGGTGCTTGCGGGACCGCAGCACGGCCGCCGCCGACGGGTGAAAAGCCGCCACGGCCAGGTGATATCCGCCGAGACCCTTGATGGCCAGCACCTCGCCGCCACGCAGGCGGCGGACGGCCTCGGCCAGCGGATCGCGGGCGTCACCGAGCGCCAGCCGGGGTCCGCAGGCGGGGCAGCAGGTGGGTTGGGCGTGGAAGCGGCGGTCGGCGGGGTCCTCGTACTCGGCCCGGCACAGCGCACAGAGCGTGAAGCCGGCCATGGTGGTCAGCGGCCGGTCGTAGGGGACGTCGCGGACGATGGTGAAGCGCGGGCCGCAGTTGGTGCAGTTCACGAACGGATACCGGTACCGGCGGTCGTGTGGGTCGAACAGTTCCCGCAGGCAGTCCTCGCAGGTCGCCGAGTCCGCCGACACGAGGGTGTTCCGCACGCCGTGTGCGTCGCTGGCGGCGATCTGGAAGCCGGCGGCGCCGCGCAGGGCGGCCTCGCGGACGTGGATGTGCTCGATGCGGGCCAGAGGCGGGGCGTCGCGGGGCAGCGCGGCCAGGAACTCCCCCACGTCCTCCGGCGCGCCCTCGACCTCGACGAACACGCCGGCGACGTCGTTGCCGACCCGGCCGGCCAGGCGCAGGCGGGTGGCCAGCGCGTGCACATAGGGGCGGAAGCCGACCCCCTGCACGACTCCGTCGACCCGAACGTCCCTGCGGATACGCCGGTCCACGCCGGTAGTGTCGCACCCGTTAGGGTCACCCGCCGTGAGCGAACCCGGATCGATCATCGACGCCACCGACGCGCTGTCCTCGGTGCCCGCGGCGGGCGCGCGCCGCTGCGCCCCGCAGACCGGCCGGATCCGCTGGTACTTCGGGCCGATGGACTGCGGCAAGTCCACGCTGGCCCTGCAAATCGACCACAACCAGGCCCGGCAGGGCCGGCACGGCCTGGTGCTGGTGCGGCACGACCGGTCGGGCCGGCCGCAGATCTCCAGCCGGATCGGCATCTCCCGGCAGGCCACCGAGGTCGCCGACGACGCCGACCTGCGGCTGCTGGTGCGGTCGCGGTGGGCGGCCGGGCTGCGGGTGGACTACCTGGTGGTCGACGAGGCGCAGTTCCTGTCCGCCGCGCAGGTGGAGCAGCTGGCCGAGTTGGCCGACGACAGCCAGGTGGACGTGTACTGCTTCGGCATCGCCACCGACTTCCGCAGCCGCATGTTCCCGGGCGCGCGGCGGCTGTTCGAGCTGGCCGACGAGCTGCACCCGGTGCAGGTGGAGGTGCTGTGCTGGTGCGGGCTGCCGGGGCGGTTCAACGCCCGGGTCAACGGCGGGCGGGTGATCCGCGAGGGCGACACCGTAATGGTCGCCGACACCGACCACGCTGACGAGGTGCGGTACCAGGTGCTGTGCCGGCGGCACTTCCGCACTGGGGAGCTGGCCGAGGACCTGGTGTCGCCGCAGCAGCTGAGCCTGACCTGAGGTGCGCCTCACAACGGCCCGCCCGGCGGTTGCAGAACGCGTCGATCGGGTACTCGCCGGACGGAGTCGGGATGCCGTTCGGGCAGGTTCTGCGGTCACCACGGACCGTGAACAGCTTCGCGTTGGCCACATATGCTACGCTCTGTCATCGAAAGTCCGAGAAAATGTCACTCATTGAGGTCTTGTCGGCACGCCTGGTTGCGGAATGCAGTCAGATGAGTCGGCCGTGTCGGCTGGAAGCGGCACGGACTAGGCCATTCGTGTGATAGTTGCACTCGGTAGCTGGATAACGCGTCACGACGTCCGACCGATTGCATCTCTGAGACGGGACACTCTGGTTGACACGTGAACGACGTCACCCTGGGTGCCGAAACCCCTCGCCGGGGAACGATTGGACCAGTCCCGTCGTTGCACTCGGTAAGCACAACCCGGGGCGTGATGCCCCGAGCCGAGCGAAAGGACACCGTCATGGCGGACCGCGTTCTGCGTGGTAGCCGGCTCGGTGCGGTCAGCTACGAGACTGACCGCAACCACGACCTCGCGCCGCGCCGGTCGGTGCGGTACGCGTGCCCGAAGGGGCACGACTTCGAGGTGCCGTTCTCCGACGACGCCGAGATCCCGCCGGTGTGGGAGTGCCGACTGCACGGCCTTGAGTCGAAGATCATGGACGGCAACGAGCCGGAGCAGAAGAAGATCAAGGCCCCGCGCACACACTGGGACATGCTGCTGGAGCGCCGCAGCATCCCGGAGCTGGAGGAGCTGCTCACCGAGCGTCTGGAAGAGCTCAAAGGCCGCCGCACCCGCACTGCGTAGGATGGCGCCGCCTCCGGCGTCGCGGCTCGGCCGCTCGTGACCGCTGCCTTCCCTGGCCGGATTTAACCCGCCGCATCGGCTCGGGTGGGTGGTTGCCTCGAGTGGCGGCGGGTGAAATCCGGCGACGGTCCAGGCAGCGGCGCGGCCGAGCACTCTCTTGGCCCACCACGAAGTAAGAAAGACCCCCTGGCCTCGTGGCCAGGGGGTCTTTCGCCGTCTGCACCAAGCTAGCGCTTGATGATGCCGACCTGCTCCAGGCGGCGGCGCACGCCCCACTTGGTGACCCGCCACAGCGCCTCGCGCACGATGGAGCCGCTCATCTTGGACTCGCCGACGGCGCGTTCGGTGAAGGTGATGGGCACCTCCACGACCTCGAAGCCGGCCTCGATGGTGCGCCAGGTCAGGTCGATCTGGAAGCAGTAGCCCTGCGAGGCCACCGAGGTGATGTTGATCTTCTCCAGGACCTCGCGGCGGAACGCCTTGAAGCCGCCGGTGATGTCGCGGATCTTGGCGCCCAGCGCGATGCGCGAGTACAGACCGCCGCCGCGGGAGATCAGCTCGCGGTACTTGGGCCAGTTCACCACCCGGCCGCCGGGCACGTAGCGGGAGCCCAGCGCCAGGTCGGCGTCGGTGAGGGCGTCCAGCAGCCGGGGCAGGTCCTCGGGCGCGTGCGAGCCGTCGGCGTCCATCTCGACGACCACGCCGTAGTCGCGGTCCAGCGCCCAGCCGAAGCCGGCCACGTAGGCCGCGCCGAGGCCGGCCTTCTCGGTGCGGTGCATCACGTGCACCCGCTCGTCGGCCGCGGCCATCTCGTCGGCGAGCTGCCCGGTGCCGTCGGGGCTGCCGTCGTCCACCACGAGCGCGTGCACCTCGGGCAGCGCCTCGTGCAGCCGTGCGACGATGGGGCCCAGGTTCTCCCGCTCGTTGTAGGTCGGGATCACCACCAGCACCTGGCCGAGCTCCGCGCGGCTGTCCCGCTGGTCCGCCATCTAAGATCCTCTTCCGGTGTTCTCGTGTCGTCAGGTCGTGCGTTCCCGGCTCCTGGCCGAGCGGTCGCGCAGTCGTGCGCCGACCGCCAGCGCCAGAGCCGCCAGACCGGCCAGCGACGCCACCCATTCGGGCCAAGCGCCGAGCCGGGTGGCCAGCGTAGCGGTCGTGCGCAGCGGCACTTTCGCCACCAGCGTGGCCGCGGTGTAGAGGCCACTCTGGCGGGTGATGGAGCCGTCGGGCTGGACAACGGCGCTCACGCCGCTGGTCGCCGAGACGGCCACCGCGCGCCCGTACTCCACCGCCGACACCCGGGACATTGCTAGCTGCTGGTAGCTCATCTCGCCGGGCCCGTACCACGCATTGTTGGTGGGAACCGCCAGCATTGTCGCACCGGCCCGGACCGCGTCGCCGACCACCTGGTCGTAGGCGATCTCGTAGCAGATCGCGACGCCGACCGTGGTGTTGTCGATGGGCAGCGCGCCGGGCTTGTCGCCGGGGACCATGTCGCGGGTGTCGGCGACGAACGGGGTGACCGCGGCGGAGATGGAGCGCAGCGGGATGAACTCGGCGAACGGCACCAGCTTCTGCTTGGCGTAGCGGGGGCCGGGGCCGGTGTTCGGGTCCCACACCTGCACCACGTTCTGGATGGTGGTGGGGTTCTGGATGAGCCGGCCGCCGATCAGGAACGGCACGCCGACATCGGCGATGGCCCTGGACAGCTCGGGGTCGTCGGTGGGGTCGGGGTCCAGGTCGGTGGCGACCTCCGGCCACACCACGATGTCGGGCTTGGCGACCTTGCCGGCCTTGATGTCGGCGGCCAGCTGCTCGGTGGCGGCGATGTGGTTGCGGCGCAGGATGGGCGTGTCGTACATGAGGTTGATGCCGTCGTCGGGGGCGTTGCCCTGGATGATGGCCACGGTGCGGGTGCCGGCCTCCGCGTTGGTGCCGACCAGCGACCAGCTCGCCGCGCCGGCCGCCACCGGCAGCACCAGCAGCGCGGCCGGCAGGACCAGGGCGCGGCGGCGCTGGCCGGCCCGGATCCGGGCGATCAGCTCGGTGAGGCCGGCGCCGGTGACGATGACGGCGAAGCCGAGCAGCACAGTGCCGCCGATGGAGGCCAGCGGCAGGAACAGGCCCTCGGGCTGGCCGAAGGCGACCTTGCCCCATGGGAAGCCGTCGAACGGGAAGTTCTCGCGCAGCACCTCGCTGCCGATGAACAGCGCCGCCATCCACACCGGGCCGCCGCGCAGCTTGCTCACGGTGGCCATGGCCGCGCCGGCCAGCGCCATGTACAGCGACACCACGAACGACAGGCCCACCCACGGGAACGGTCCGAAGTCGGCGCCCAGGAAGCTCTGCAGCCAGGTCAGCAGGGGCAGCGTGAAGGCCAGGCCGAAACACAGGCCGTAGAGGAACCCGCCGCGGGCGCTGCGGTGCCGCAGGGCCGCCGCGAACAGGGCGAACGCCAGCGGCGCGAGGTACCAGAGGGTGCGGGGCGGGTAGCTGGCGTAGAAGATGCCGCCGCCGGCCAGGGCCGCGGCGACGCGGACCAGCACGGGCAGGGCGCGGCGACGTCGGGACGGCGTCGGGACGGGGATGTCGGGTTCCGACGTCACAGCGGGGGCGGCCACCCGTTCAGCCTACGGCCCGGCTGTGAGGCCCTTGTACACACGGTGACCGGTTCACCGGCTGGTGCGAAGTTGTGACCGTTGATCCAGCACGGCGCACACACCCAGTCCGACCAGCAGGAATCCGATCCCGGCGGCCAGCAGCCGGGCCTCCGGGTAGCCATGGGCCAGCAGGTAGCCGGCGGCCGCGCCGACGATCCCGGCGACGGCTGCGATCGCCAGCCGGCCCAGCCGCTGGTGGTCCCAGCCCCGCCACACCGCGGCCGCGGTGATGACCAGGCCGGCCAGCATCGACAGGTACGGCAGGCCGAAGTTGAAGCCGTAGCGCAGGGGCAGCGCCGGCACCATGAACATCAGCAGGAACCAGCCGAGCGAGCTGGCGACCGAGGACATGGTGGGGCCGTGGGTCACTGGTCGGCGGGCCCACCACCTCGCCACCGCCAACACCGCCAGCGCTGTTGCGACGATCGGCAGCCAGGAGACGGTGTGGCCGAGGTTGTAGAGGGTCACCGTGTCGTAGACCGCCAGCACGATGCAGCCCAGCGCGCCCACGGAGGCCACGAACGGCAGCAACCGGGGTTGGCCCGGCGCGCCTTCGGACAGCAGCGGCAGCAGCAGCGGCGTGACGACACCGGACACCACCCGGATCGCGATGTCGCCGACGGTGTAAGGGCTGGGCAGATCCCACTCGATCAGGCAGAACGTCACCGTGAACGACGCCGACAGCAGCCACCGCGCGTCCACGGCCCGGCGGAACACCTCCGCCCCGAACCACCGGCACACCAGCAGGTAGGACAGCACCCCGAACGGCAGCTCGATCGCCGACTGGGCGTGCAGCACCGTCCACGGCCACGCCGGCAGCTCGTACTGCCATCCGCCGAGGTCAGCCAGGTCGAACCAGCCGGGCGGCATATAGCGGGCGATGAACGAGGTGTCCCCGTGTCGCACCTGCGCCACGTAGGCCGTGAACAGCACCTGGTTGCCGAAGAACAGGCCGATCACCGCGGCCAGCCACGTTCCCGGGTGCCGCAGCCATCCCCCGCCCGGCCGCTCCACCGCGCCCCCGCGCGGCAGCCACCACACACCCACCACCGTCGCCGCGACGATCACCGCCGCAAGTACCAACTCCCCCACCACAGAAGCCTATCGCCGCCCCGAAGTTGCCCGAACGTTCCCGGCGGCAGTCAGACAGGCAACACCGGCCGGTCGTGCGCCCCAACGCAGAACCACTCGCCCGATCCTTCCGTTTGAACACCAAACGACGATCAATTCCGCGGTTTGGAGCCTTCCCGTGCGTGTCCTGTTCACGTCCGTGCCGATCTTCGGCCACCTGTACCCCATGCTGCCGCTGGCCCGCGCCCTCCGCCGACGCGGCGACGACGTCGCGTTCGTCGGACCGCCCTCGGTCGGCGGGATCCTCGCCGGGGAGGACGTCGAGACGCTCACCGCCGGCATCGAGACACCCGAGCTCATTGCCGAGATGAGCCGCCGCACCGGGATCGACCCGCTGGCCGGCCCGATCGACGTCGAATCCGAGGCGGAGGCGTTCGCCGCGGTCCGCATCGACCTGTCCTACGACGACACCCTCGCCGCCGCCCGGCAGTGGCGGCCGGATGTGATCATCGGCGACAGCTACGACTACCTCGGCCCGATCGTCGCCGCCACGCTCGACGTGCCCCACGGCCACGTGACGCTCGGCCAGCAGGTCCGGCCCGAACAGCTCGCCGCCCTCGAACCGCGCAGCGCCGCCCGGCACACCGAACGCGACCTCACACCCCGCCGCCCGCTGTTCGTCGCCGACATCTGCCCGCCCGACCTCCAGGTCGACCAGTGGCTCAAGCCCGAGGGCTGGCTGCCCATGCGCCCCGAGACCCACCGCGCCGCCGACGCCCCTGTCCCGGCTCCGGTCATCCGCGGCGACCGGTCGCGGGTGCTGCTGACCTTCGGGACGTTGTTCGGAGATCCGCGTGTGCTCGGCCCCGTCGTCAACGAGGTCGCCGCGCTCGACATCGACCTGCACGTGACGCTGGGGCCGATGGCCAAGGCCGAGGACTTCGACGTCGACCGCGAGCGGGTCACCCTCGAACCGTTCCGGCCCATGGCCGACCTGATCAACGGCACCGACGTCGTCGTCTGCCACTCCGGCGCCGGCACCACCTACGCCGCCCTCGCCGCCGGTATCCCGCTCGTGCTGATGCCACAGGGCGCCGACCAGTTCGCCGTCGCCGACCGCGCCGCTGCCACCGGTGCCGCGCTGCGACTGCTGCCCGAGGAGGCGACTCCGGACCGTATCCGCGCCGCCGTCACGACCGTGCTGTCCGACCCCGGCTACGCCGACCGCGCCGGCAAGGTCGCCGCGCAGATCGCCGCCATGCCCGCTGCCACCGAAGTGGCCGAGTCCATCGCGATGCTGCTGGACTGACCTCAGAGAGCGATCAGCCCGGCCTCCGTCGGGCGGAAGCCGCAGGCGTCGAGGTAGAACGGGCGCAGGTGGGTCTCGAAGTCGACGTGCAGCCACTGGCAACCGGCGGCCCGGGCGCCGGTGACGGCGGTGGAGACGAGGGAGGCACCGAGGCCACGGCTGCGGTGTGACAAGGCGACCATGGTGTCGAGCAGGAACGCGTGGACGCCACCGTCCCACGCGACGTTGACGAAGCCCACGAGGGCGCCGATGGAGGAGCGGGTGCAGACCCAGCCGAGGCTGTGGTGCTGCGCTCGCCCCCACCAATCGACGTCGCACCAGTCGACGTCACCGACGGGATGGCCGAACGCCTCGGCATGCAGGGCGTTGACCTCGTCGTTGGTGAACTCGCCGCGCCACATCACGCCTGGGGGACCACTACGGTGCCGGTGGCGCGGGTGGCGATGACGGGCTCGGAGAGGACTTCGGCGGCGGAGGCGCCCTTGTCGGGCGTGGCGCGGCAGACGACACGGAGTTCGAA
Organism: Kutzneria sp. CA-103260; assembly: GCF_018263855.1. Lineage (GTDB taxonomy): Bacteria > Actinomycetota > Actinomycetes > Mycobacteriales > Pseudonocardiaceae > Kutzneria. Next base: position 3,105,789 of record NZ_CP073318.1, read on the forward strand.
GGTCACGCCACGGGAGCGGGTGCCGATGCGGGACAAAGTGGCCGTGGCCTCGACGACGTCGCCGGCTCGCAGAGGCGCCAGGAACTGCACGTTGTCGTAGCCGGCGAACAGGCCCTCGTCGCCGTCGGTGCGGATGCACAGCTCGGTGGCGACGTCGCCGAACATGCCCAGACCGTAGGCGCCGTCGACGAGGTTGCCGCCGTAGTGGGCGTGCGAGTACGGCACGTACCGGCGGTGGGTGACGGAGAAGCCCTCGACCAAGCTCACGCTGCGACGCCCTTCTGGGAGATGGTGTGCACGAGGTAAGAGGCAACCTCGCCAGGGGTGGTACCACGGCCGAAGACGCGGTCGACGCCGAGTTCGCCGGCCATCAGGGGGTCGAAGCGCGGGCCGCCGGCGACGAGGGTGGGCCGGGCGGAGCCCATGGCCTCACGGAACGCCGCCGACATCTCCTGGGTGTTGAGGATGTGCGCGTCCCGTTGGGTGACGACCTGCGACACCAGCACGGCGTCGGCCTTCTCCGTCCGGGCCCGCTTGACCAGCTCGGGCACTGACACCTGGGCGCCGAGGTTGACCACCCGCAGCTCCCGGTAGTACTCCAAGCCCTTCTCCCCGGCGAAGCCCTTGATGTTCAGGATGGCGTCGATGCCGACGGTGTGCGCGTCGGTCCCGATGCACGCCCCGACGACAACCAGCTTGCGCCCCAAGGTGTTCTTCACGGTCGCGTTCACGTCGTAGGGCGACAGCAGCGGGTACTCCCGCTCCACCACCTTGACCTCGTCGAGGTCCACGAGGTGGCTGACCGAGCCGTACACGACGACGAACGTGAAGTCGGCGCCGATGGCGTGCGAGTGCACGACCATGGCCGGGTCCATGCCCATCTTGTTGGCCAGCTGCTGCGCGGCGCCCTCGGCTCGGGGCCCGTGCGGCACGGGCAGCGTGAACGACATCTGCACCATGCCGTCGCCGGTGGTGTCGCCGTAGGGCCGCACATACCGCTTCTTCTTCTCGTCGCTCACCGGCTGCTTCTCACTCATGGCCCGCCTCCAACAGCTCGCTGGCCGGGTTCACGTACCCGTCGGCCTTGGCCACCACACCGTCAGCGCCCTTGCCGCCCTCGGCCGGCCGCTTCATCAACCCGAACGTGCCCTCGCCGATGGCCCGCAGCAGACCGTCGTCCACGATCCGCTCCAGCAGGTCAACCGCCTCGCCCAGCACCTGCTTGGCCCGCTTGACGATGAAGCCGTCCGGCGTCGGCCGGAAGTCCTCGGCCAGGTTGCCGGCCGCCCCCAGCACGTACTTCACGTTGGCCAGCGCCAGGTCCCGGTCGGACAGGAACGGCGTCACCACCGCCTCGGTCATCATGCCCACCAACAGGATCGACTGTCCGGTGAGGACACCCGCGAGGTTGAAGAAGCCGTCCAGCAGGTAGCCGTTGAACACGTCGCCGGTCATGTGCTTGGTCGGCGGCATCCACTTCAGCGGCGCGTCCGGGAACAGCTCCCGCGCCAGCAGGGCGTGCGCCAGCTCCAGGCGGAACGAGTCCGGCACCTTCGGGTTGATCTCGAAGGCGTGCCCCAGGCCCAGCAGCTCGTCGGACAGCCCGGCCTCGTGCGCGAACCGCTCGTTGAGCAGCTGCGACACGGTCACGGTGTGCGCGGCCTCGACGGCGTCGGCGGTGGTCAGGTAGTTGTCCTCGCCGGTGTTGATGATGATCCCGGCCCGCGCGTGCACCTGCCGGGAGAACCGCTGGTCCACGAAGGTGCGGATCGGGTTGATGTCGCGGAACAGGATCCCGTACATCGAGTCGTTCAACATCATGTCGAGGCGTTCCAGGCCGGCCAGCACGGCGATCTCCGGCATGCACAGCCCCGACGCGTAGTTGGTCAGCCGCACATAGCGGCCGACCTCCTTGGACACGTCGTCCAGCGCCGCCCGCATGATGCGGAAGTTCTCCTGCGTGGCGTAGGTGCCGGCGAAGCCGTGGTGGGTGGCGCCCTCGGGCACGTAGTCCAGCAGCGACTGCCCGGTGGAGCGGATCACCGCGATGATGTCCGCGCCGGCCCGGGCCGCGTTGCAGGCCTGCACGACGTCCTCGTCGATGTCGCCGGTGGCGACGATGAGGTAGATCCACGGCCGCTGCGGCGGATCACCCAGCTTGGCCACCAGCTTGTCCCGCTGGGTGCGGTTGCGGTCCACCGTGCGCAGCCCCTTGGCCACAGCCGTCTTGGCGGCCTTGGCCGCCTGCGTGGCGTCCTTGCCGGTGGGCACGGTGAACTGGATCTGCCCGGCCGCGGTGGCCTCGGCGAGCTCGGTCAACGAGCCCAGGTCGTGCTCACGCAGCGCGTGGAACGCCGGCAGCACCGAACCGTGCTCCAGGCCGCACTGCTCCCGGATCGTGTCCACGACCCGGTTCACCCACGGCACGTCACCCGCGCGGTGCGTGGTGTCCGCGCCGGTGATGCCGGCCAGCCGCAGCGTCGCCCGCTCCACCGCCACCGTCGTGTGCGCCCGCGCCAACCCGATCACCGGCTCCGCGGCCCGCGCCGCCAGTTCCCGAGCCCGCGCCGCGACCTCCGGGTCCAGATCCAGCAACGTCACCCAAGCGCCCCTTCCCGTTCGTAGATCACCTGACCGCACAGCACTGTGCGCAGGCATTCCGGCAACGCCACCCCCGGCTCCAGCGCCGGCAGCGCCGGCACCCGCGACCGCGGATCCGTCGACCACCGCTGCACCCGCGAGTCCGGCGCCGCCACCAGCAGTTCCTCGGCCCGCCACACCGCATAGGTCGCCGGCGCGCCCGGCGCCAGCGTGCCCGTCACGCCGTCCTCAACGCCCGCGGCACGCCAACCGCCCCGCGTGTGCGCCGTGAACGCCGCGCGGGGCGACACGCCGAACCCGTCGGTGCGGTGATGAACCGCCGCGCGGACCGTCTCCCACGGATTGACCGGCGTCACGGGCGTGTCCGAGCCCAGCGCCAGCAGCATGCCGGCCGCCGCGAGCTTGGAGAACGGGTTCAGCTGCGTGCCCCGCTCCGCGCCCAGGCGCTGCACGTACATGCCGTCGGGGCCGCCCCAGGTGGCGTCGAACTGCGGCTGCACTGAGGCCACGACGCCCCAGCCCGCCAGCTGCGCCGCCTGCTGCGCGGACACCATCTCCACGTGCTCCAGCCGGTGCCGGCACGCCGCCAGCTCCGGCGCTCCCACGCGCTTCTCCGCCAGCTCGAACCCGGCGATCACCTCGGCCACGGCGGCGTCGCCGATCACGTGGAAACCGGCCTGCAACCCGGCCGCGGTGCACGTCAGAAGGTGCTCGGCGATCGCCGCCGCGTCCAGGTACAGCGCCCCCGAATTGCCGTGGTCGTCGGCGTACTCCGAGCACAAGGCGGCCGTGCGCGAACCGAGCGCGCCGTCCACGAACAGGTCGCCGGCGGCGCCGCGAGCGCCCAAGGCCTTCGCGGTGTCCACGCCGCCCAGCTCGCCCCAGTAGCCGACCACCTGCGGGCCGTGGCCGAGCGCCAGCAGCTCCGACAGGTCCTCGGCGCTGGAGATGTCCGGCCCCGCGCACTCGTGCACACTCGCCACGCCCCGCGACGCGGCCAACGCCAGGAACGCCTCCTGCGCCTGCCGCCGCTGCGCCGGGGCCACCGCGTCCTTCGCCGCCCGCCGCACCTCATGATGCGACGCCCGAGACAACGGGCCACTGTCCGACCAGCCGTCGCAGCTACGCGTCGCGGGCGCGAGGTCGATCAGCGCGGTCGACGCCAACGCCGAGTGCACGTCGATCCGCGACAGATACACCGGACGGCCACCCGCGGCCTTGTCCAGCTCGGCACGGGTCGGCGGCCGCCCCTCGGCGAACCGCGTCTCGTCCCACCCGTGCCCCCACACCGCCGCGCCCGGGGCCTTCTTCACGGCGGCCAGCACCTCGGCCACCGAGCGGGCGCCGGTCAGGTCCACCCCTGTCAACAACAACCCCGCCGAGGTCGCGTGCACGTGCGCGTCCACGAACGCCGGCGCCACGAACGCCCCGTCCAGGTGCACGACCTCGGCCGACTCCCCGTACAGGGCGATGCCCGGCGTGTCCTGACCCACCCACACGACCTGACCGTCGGCCACCGCCATCGCGGTGGCGTCCGGCGACGCCGTCGAATAGATCCGACCACCGACCAACAGGGTTGCGTTCACAGTGCTCACGCCTGCGCAGTCTGCCGCTCTCGGCCCCGGAACAGCGCCAGCACCCCCGGCGTCCGCCGAGCCAGATCCAGCGCGAACTCCGCGTGCCCGGGCACATAACCGTTGCCGATCAACATCTCCACGTCGGCCGCCACGCCCTCGGCCCCCAGCGCGGCCGCCGAGAACGACGTGGCCATCGAGAAGAAAATCACAGTCCCACCGGGCGCGGTGGCCAGGATCGCCCCATGCTCACAGCCCGAGACGTCCACACACACCACCGTCACCTCGACCGGCTCACCCACGGCCTCGGCGACCGCCACCGGGTTGCGCGCGTCGGCGACCACGACCTCGTCGGCCAGGCCCGTCTCCCGCACCGCGGCCGCCTCGCCCTCGGTCGGCACCAACGCCACCAGCCGCGTCGCGCCAGCCGCCCGCGCGGCCGCCAGCGACAGCGAGCCCGACTTGCCGCCGCCACCCAGCACACAGACCGACTTCGCGCCCTTCGACCGCACGACACGATCCGTCAACGCCGGCGCGCCACACACGTCCAGCACCGACAACGCCAGCTCATCGGCCATATCCCCGGGCAGCACCGCGGCGATCGACCGTCCGAACAGGACCGCCGTGCCCTCGCACGGCACCTGCTCGCCCAGACCGTCCCACCGGGACAGACCATCGGTGATCTTCAACGGCGTCAACGTCAACGACACCAGCGTCGCGATCCGGTCGCCGACCGTCAAACCGAGCGGGGAGTCCGGGCCCACCGCCGAGACGGTCCCCAGCAGCATGCCGCCCGACCCGGTCACCGGATTCTGCATCTTCCCGCGCGCGGCGACGATGTCCAGCACGGCTTGGCGCACGGCAGCCCCGGAGCCGTGCGCCTCCCTCAACTGCCGATACGACGCGGCGTCGAGATTCAACCGCTCCACGGCCACCACGACCTCGTCCGGCCACGGCGACGGATCCGCGTCCAGCACCTCGGCCTGCTGCGGCAGCACGCCCGACGGCGCCAACACCCGGTGCAACCCGATCGGCGACCCGGTCACGTCACCAGCCATCCCGAACTCCTTCGTCACTGGACGCGGCCACGCCGGAAGATTTACGCTCAGCCGACGTTCCGACAGCATATCTTTACGGAACCCTGAGGGCGAGGAGTAGGGATGACAGCGCTGTACGAGACCCGTGCCGCCGCGGTTACCTCGGCGGCCACCGCCGCCGAACCCCAGCCGTACGAGTACGTCCGGCGCGAGCTCGTCGAACCCGACTGGCGGCGCTTCCCCGGCTGGCGAGACGTCACCGAGGCCCAGTGGCGCGACGCCCAGTGGCAGCGCGTGCACTGCGTGAAGAACATCAAGCAGCTGCGCACCGTCGTCGGCGACCTGCTCACCGACCGCTTCTACGACGACCTCGCCGACGACCAGCAACGCCTGGCCACCATGTCCATGCTGCTGCCGCCGCAGATGCTCAACACCATGGCCATCGACGCCGGACTCACGCCCGAGGCGTTCACCGAGGCCTTCTACGCCGACCCGGTCCGCCGCTACATGCTGCCCGTGGCCAGCGACCGCATCACCGACTGGGCCAGCCACCCCCACAGCTCCCGCGACTCGCTGCACGAGGCCGAGATGTGGGTCGTCGAGGGACTCACCCACCGCTACCCCACCAAGGTCCTCGCCGAGATGGTGCCCACCTGCCCGCAGTACTGCGGCCACTGCACCCGCATGGACCTGGTCGGCAACTCCACGCCCCAGATCGACAAGCACAAACTCAGCCTCAAACCGGTCGACCGGCAAGACGCCATGATCGACTACCTCAAGCGCACCCCCGGCGTCCGCGACGTCGTCGTCTCCGGCGGCGACGTCGCCAACATGCCCTGGCCCCAGCTCGAGTCGTTCCTCATGCGCCTGCTGGACATCCCCACCGTCCGCGACGTCCGCCTGGCCACCAAGGCCCTGGCTGGCATGCCCCAGCACTGGATCCAGCCCAAGGTCGTGGAAGGCCTGGAGCGCGTCGCCCGCACCGCGCGCCGGCGCGGCGTCAACCTCGCCATCCACACCCACGTCAACCACGCCCAGTCGGTCACCCCGCTGGTCGCCGAGGCCGCCCGCACCGCGCTCGACGTCGGCGTCCGCGACGTCCGCAACCAGGGCGTGCTCATGCGCGGCGTCAACAACACCCCGGAGAACCTGCTCGACCTGTGCTTCGCGCTGCAGGGCGAGGCCAACATCCTGCCGTACTACTTCTACATGTGCGACATGATCCCCAACGCCGAGCACTGGCGGCTGGCCGTCTGGGAGGCACAGGAGCTCCAGCACGCCATCATGGGCTACCTGCCCGGCTACGCCACCCCGCGCATCGTCTGCGACGTGCCCTACGTCGGCAAGCGCTGGGTCCACCAGCTCTCCGAGTACGACCGCGAGCTCGGCATCTCCTACTGGACCAAGAACTACCTGACCAGCGTGGATAGGACGAACAGCACCGAAGGAGCGGACCTACTGGCGCAGCGCTACCCCTTCTACGACCCGATCTACACCCTGCCCGAGGCCGGCCGCGCCTGGTGGGACAACCAGGAGCGCTGACATCGACCGGCGAAGGCCCGCCAGGCGTCGAACCAGACCGTTCACACGCCTGGCGGGCCGATCCGATCGAGACCCCATTCCTGCTGGTCAAAGCCCACTAGGTCGCGTTACGTCTTGACCTCTGGTGGCCCTCAACGCAGGTCGTCGATCGTGCAGCCGGGGTGCGTCGCGGCATGCGCCATCAAGCGTTCGAGGTCGGCCAGGAACTGCTCGGCGGTCGAGGGGGCCAGGAAAGTCTGGTTGGCGCACAGGGTGAGCACGCACTGATCGGACAGATCGTCGAGCCGCATGAAGAACTTCGACGTGTACTGCCGCCCATCCCGCCGCGGGGCCTCGATGACCGTGGCCGTGAGCGCGTCGCTGATCGCGGCCCGCTCACCTACCGGCAGGGGTTCTCTGTCGGCTCCGGTCGCCGCGCCGACGCGGGTGTCGTTGACGAAGCAGTAGGCGCCGGGCCGGTATCCGCGTCGATCGCCGTCCTCGGCGATGATCAGGTCGATCTTGCGTGGATCGGCCTCGCAGTTGCGCAGCGAGGACAGCTGCGCGGCGTCCACCCGTCGCAGGAACGCCGACAGCGGGCCTTCGAGCACTGGCACGTGCAGCAGGGCGTTCTGGTTGAACGCGCCCACCAGCCGCTGGTCGTCCTTGGTGAACCGGGTGGCCACCAGGAGCCGCAGCGCCGGATCGGTGGAGCCCGTCCGGAACGCCAGCAGCAGCGCTATCGACGCCAGCACCGACACATTCGGCCGGATCCCGCTGTCGGCGGCGAGCGCACGAGCGGCGAGCGCCATCGCCGGCGAGGAGATCCGGGCCCAAGCGAAGTCATCGGTGGTGATGTCGGCGAGCATCGCGGGTGAGGTCTGCGCGATGTGGTCCGTCCAGTAGCCCAGAGTCCGCCGCTCGCGCTGAGCGCCGCGGTCCGAACTCTCGTACGCGGCCCGCTCGATCGGCTGCTGCGCAACGGGCGAGAGTTCGGTCCCCGCCAGCAGCAACCGCAACTCGCTCAGGACGACCAGCAGACTGTACCCGTCGACCGCCATGTGGTTCACCACGACCACAATGGTGTCCACCTCGCCGGCGCGGACGGTCACGGCGACCCGGACGGGAAGGTCCGCCGCGTGATCGAACGGCTTGGCGCGCAACGACTCGGCGACCTCCGCCACCGGCGACGTCGCGGCGTCTCGGACGGCGACGACGAGTTCCCCGGAGCCCCAGGCCTCCTGGATCAGCCGGCCGTCGATTTCTCGGTACCGGCTGCGCAACGACTCATGCCGGATCAGCAAGGTGTGCAGGGCGTCGGTGACGTCGAGGACGGAACACCCGGCGGGGGCGGGCGCGTGTCGCACCATGTTGAGGGACGCGTCGGCCGGCGGCAGCCAGCGCAGCACGTCCCAGATGGCGATCTGCGCCCACGTGAACGGCGCTTGTCTGGTCTCACCGGCGTCGAACCGGATCGTGACGGACGTCGTCGGATCGCTCACACCGCGGCTCCAATCGGATCAGTGGATGAGGATGGCGCGCAGACGACGGGTGGCGATCGCCAGGGCGACCACTCCGACCACGACCAGATACGCCACGGGGCCGAGCAGCCCCGGGCCCACCTGTCCCAGCACGAGCCCGCGCAGCAGTTCGATGCTCGGGTACAGCGGCAGGCAGCTGATCGGCAGCCGCAGTGCGTCGGGATACACAGTCAGCGGATAGAACGTGGTGGCGAACAGAAACATCGGCAGCATCACCAGTTGCAACAGCTGGAAGTGCTGCCAATGGCGGACGAACGTCATCGCGAGCAGGCCGAGCGCACCGAACGTGAAGCCCACCAACAAGGTGCCGGGAACCACCAGCAGCGCCCATGGCGAGCGGACCAGGCCGAGGACCGCGAGCACGATGAGAAAGCCGGTGCCGGCGATGAGCCCGCGAATCGCCGCCCACATCGTCTCGCCCACGCCGATGTCCGCCGGATCCAACGGCGTCGTGATCATGGCGTCGTACGCCAGTTCCGACCGCAGCCGGGAGAACGCCGTGAAGGTCGTCTCGCCGAACGCGGCGTTCATCGACGCCGTCGCGAGCAGTCCGGCTCCGACGTACTGGGCGTACGAGCCTGCTTGGCCCGAGACACCTGGCACGGTGCCGATGAGCTGGCCGACACCGACACCGATCGACAGCAGGTACATCACAGGCTCAAGCAGACTTGCGACGATGATCGTCCACGAGTGGCGATACACCCGCAGGTTGCGCCGGATCAGTGGGCCGGTGTGGAGAACCCTGCGGTCGCCCGCTCGCGGAACGTCCACAGTGGAAGTCATCATCGTCCTCATCCGCTGAGTTGGAGCCGGTACGACCTGGTGGCGAAAAGTGCTCCCGCCACTGTCAGTGCCCCCAGGTAGAGCACGTGGACGGCCACTGTGCTTGCAGTGGCGGTGGCCAGGCTGAGCTCACGGCACAGCTCGACCCCGTGCCAAAGCGGGGTGAGCCGGGCCAGCTGCGGCAAGAAGCCAGGGAGGCTGTCGGCGCTGAAGAAAGTGCCGGAGAACATGTACAGCGGCATGATGACGAACCGGAACCCCGTCGTCAGCTGTTGGCTCCCGGTGACCCGTGCCGCCAGCGCCGCACCCGGCGTCGCGAATGCCAGCCCGGTCAGTGTCGCGCCCAGCGGCAGCAGGATCACCGACCGGGACACCGACGCGCCCATCGCTGTCATCACCAACACGAACACCGCGCTCGTGGTGAGCACGCGAAACGCGATGAACAGCAGGTGCCCGAGCAGAATGTCGCCCGGTCGCATCGGTGTCGTCGCCGTGGCGCGATAGGTGTTCGTGGTGTGCAGCGCCTCGTACACCGGACGTGTCGCCTCGATGAACGCCGTCTGCATGGACGATGCCGCGAGCAGACCCGGCGCGAAGAAGGCCAGATACGTGAAACCCGACGTGGTCCCGCCGGCCTGGTCGACGAGGCGGCCGAGCCCGAGGCCGATGCCGGTGAGGAACAGCAGGGGGTTGAGCACGCTGATCACGACCGTGCCCAGCCAGGTGTGGCGGTAGCGCCGCATCCAGTACACGAATTCGTGAAACGCCGGGCGCATCCGTCAGTCCACCAGGCTGCGGCCGGTCAGGGTGAGGAACACGTCCTCGAGTGTCGCCCTGCGCACCAGCGCGGCACGTGGCTCGTGGCCTCGGCCGTGCATGGCGGCCAGCGCCTTCTCTCCGTTGTCGGTGTACAGCAGCAGTCGATCGGGCAGCACCTCGACGCGCTCGGCGACCGGGCCCGGCACAATCGTCGCCAGGTCGGCCGCCGCCGCGGTCCGGTCGTCCTGGTTGTACCGCAGCTCCAGGACGTCCCGGCTGACGTGCGCCGCGATGAGCTCACTCGGCGAGCCCTCCGCCACGAAGCGACCATGGTCCATCACGGCGATCCGGTCGCACAGCTGCTCGGCCTCGTCCATGTAGTGCGTGGTCAGGACCAACGTGACGCCACGGTCCTTGAGCTGGAAGAGCCGTTCCCACAACACATGTCGAGCCTGTGGGTCCAGCCCGGTCGTCGGCTCGTCCAGCAGCAGGATCTCCGGCTCGTTGATCAGTGCGCGGGCTATGGTGAGCCGGCGCCGCATCCCGCCGGACAGACTGGACACCCGCAGGTCGGCCTTTTCCTCCAACTGCGCGAACACCAGCAGTTCGTCGGCCCGCTTGCCGACCACCGCCTTGGGCAGATCGAAGTACGACCCGTACACCAGCAGGTTTTCCCGGACCGTCAGCTCCCGGTCGAGCGCATCGTCCTGCGGCACCACGCCGAGTCGGGACCGGATGCGCCGCCCGTCGCGCGCGGGATCCATGCCGAGCACCCGCAGCGAGCCGGAGGTCGGTGGCGACACACAGCTGATCATCCGCATCGTGGTCGACTTGCCGGCGCCGTTGGGACCCAGGAAGCCGAACGCCTCGCCGCGGGTAAGGGAGAAGTCGATGCCGTCGACCGCGCGAAAGTCCTGTGCCCCTTGCCTTCCACGGTGGACCTTGGCCAGCTGGACGGCCTGCGCCATCAGCGACGAACCCCCCGACGTCATGGCGCGAGTATGGCACCCGAGCCGACAAGATGTACAGATTTTGCAAATGCTTGTCGGAAGTTTGTTGACACTGATGGAGTAGTTGCGCACGGACCGTGCGGGAGTGGGATTGCGCGGTGGCCGAACGTCCATGGGGCCGGCGCCAGGCCTTCGCCACCGGCCCCACGTCGAGCTCCGATGTCAGCAGTTCAACGCCGGCCGCGAATCGTCGAGCGTCCCGCTGTCAAGCATCGATGACCAGCCACTGCCGGCGGGGCCGCGCAGCCTTCACCCACCTGCTCGATCACGCCCCCGGCGTGACGGAGCCGAGGCTGATAAGTCCGATCGGGACGGTCCGTCGGGGCGACACCGCCGTTCGTGGATCGTTAACGCGACCAGAATGGTCACGGGCGCATCTGACCACTCACAACGGGCGCGGACGGCGCCTGTCGCGCCGGGGACGGTGCCGCGGGGAGTGAGGCGAGGATTGTCGCAACGTCACGGATGTGTCACGGTTATTCGCTACAGCGCCGGCGCCTGCCGCACGCTTGCCGTCAACCGGGGGGTGAAGCCGAACAGTTCTTGACAGATCCTCGCAATCGGCTCGATTCGAGGCCCGCTTGACTCCTACGGCTTTTCGTAGCAGTCAGAGGCCGGCAACCGAACCAACGCAGCCATTGCACGAAGCCTGCGGGCAGGTTCACATTGGGGGGTTGGGGTGGAATCATGATTAGCACCACGTGCGACAAGTCTTATGCGGACGTGACACGGCTGTCACCGATAGAACATTGGCGGGGGGAAGTGGCGGACGATCGTTCGGAGAGACTCGCTTCTTTTTTCGATTTATGCGCGACATTCGACGACGCGAGGGGGCGCCCCGCATGACGGAATTCGAATGTCGCGATCGCGTCCCCACGTCCAGCGGTCCCCGTCACAGAAATATTGATACTGGTCCGGATATCCGCACTCGTCAAGCGGTGACCCGGGTGGCAATTAGCACCCTGCAGACGTCGGATTCGCCGCGCCTCGGCGGCGTGAACCGGGAGCATGTGCTCAGTCTGGCGGAGTCGGGCTCCTACCTGCCGCCGATCCTCGTGCACCGAGCCTCGATGCGGGTGATCGATGGCATGCACCGGATCGTCGCCGCACAGCTGCGCGGCGACGACACGATCGAGGTCCGTTTCTTCGATGGAGGCGAGGACGAGGCGTTTGTGCTCGGCGTCCGGGAGAACATCTCGCACGGCTTGCCGCTCACCCTGTCCGATCGACGGGCTGCCGCCCGTAGAATCCTGCTGATCCGTCCACACTGGTCGGACAGGGCAATCGCGACCGAAGCCGGGTTGTCCCCCAAGACCGTAGGCTCGCTGCGCCGGCAGTATTCCGGCGACCAGGAGGCCGCGCAGAGCAGGATTGGTCGAGACGGCCGGCGGCGGCCCGCGCAACCCCGGAAGAAGCGCGCGTCAGCCGGTCAGCACGTTGGCGGGCAATCGGACACGCCGGTGATGGAGGCCGCGCGATCCGTCGGCGTCTCGTTGCGGTCCGCGCGCGACGTTCACCAACAGGCGCACCGCGCGCAGGAAGTTCGTTCCGTGCCACTGCCCGCCCCCCGCAAGGAGTGGCATCCGGACGGTCCCTCACCGCGTGACCCGCTCATGTCCATCGCTGACATCCTGCGTGTCCTGCGTGGCGACCCGTCGCTGCGGTTCACCGAGAACGGCCGCATGCTGATTCGCGCGCTCGACGCCCAGATGGCCTGGGCGTCGACGGCGGAACGACTGCTGGACAATCTGCCGCCGCACAGCATGAACATGGTGATCAGCATGGCTACGGCCTGCGCCGACACATGGCGCAAGTTCGCCGAGGAGGTGCAGGTCCGGAAACGGAGCCTGCACTCGACGACGGACAAGCCGGCCTGACGCCGGTCCTCGGGGTGTCGACTGAGGAAATTCCTCAGTCGACACCCCGACTGCCGTGGTCACGACGCCGCCACGTGTCACGTCCAGCCCTCTCAGGACGGGGCCGCCGCCAGTCGGCTGATCGGCGTCCCTGGGTCGAAGGCGGCCAGCCTGGCCAGCCGCATGACGTCCCTCATCAGCGCCGCCACCGCTGCGCCCTGTCCGACCGGTCCACCATGGAAGGTGTTCAGACGAGCGCCCAACGGCGAGGTGTTCACGCGGAACACCGTGCAGGTGATGCCGGTCGGCGGTGCGTAGGGCGCGCCCCAGGGCCAGGTCCGCTCTCCAGCGGGCGGGAAGGCCTGCTCCTCTTCTCCCACGGACACTTGTAGTTGCACGTACGCGCAGCCCGGCGCTTGGAGGACTTCCCGGTACCCGTCCACTGTCGCGACGAGGTCAGGAATCGCCAGCGAGGAGCCACGCAGGGCCAGGAGAAAACTCCGCCCAATGGTCTGGGCCAGTGTGGTGAAGTCTTGCTCAGGGACCACGTGGTACGGGATGAGGCGCTCGTTCACCAGGTTCGTGACCAGGCGCTCGTGCCGCGGAGCTCTGCGGGTGGACACTGGGGTGATCAGGGCACTCGACCGGACCCCGGTCCGTATCCAGAGAGCGACGGCGTAGAGGGCCGCGCCCACCACGAACGGACTTGTCGCGGTAGTTCGGGCGAGGACTCGAAAGGTGTCGTGGAGAGTAGGACCGGCCTCGGTGATCTCCCAGCAACTGGCCTCGCCGGGTCCGCTGTCCGGGCCTTCCGGGGTGAGGCTGGTCAGCGGCTGGCAGCCGTCGAGCGCCCGCTGCCAGCGGTCGATCTCCTTTCGCCGGACCTGCTCTTGCGACAGCGCGCGATCCTGCTCTTGGCAGTAGGTCTCGTAGTCCTCGGGGTGGGGTCGGGTGTCGGCGGCGAATTCACCGGTCGCCAGCAGCGCCGCCAGGTCGCGCAGCACGAGCTCGCGTGCGGCGGCGTCGCACACCAGGTGGTCCACCGCCAGGACGAGGCTGCCGCCACGCTCGGTTTCAGCCAACTCGGCGATGGCGCGTGCCTGGGTCGATCGGTCGAGGCGCAGGTGACGTAGCCGGGCGAGCTGGCTGTCGAGATCGTCGGGGGGCGCACCCGTGGCGGGCCGGACTTCAATCCCCCGCTGCCCGGTCATCTGGTTCTTGCCGAGCACATCGCCAGTCAGGGTCGCCGTCAACGCAGGGTGCCGCACGCCCAACCGGTCGAGCGCCCGCTCGACGTCGTGGCGCGTGGCGCCGGTCGGCAGTTCGACCGACCCGACGAGGTTGTGCAGGACGCCAGGGCCGAGAAGGCCGTCCATGTGCAGCATGCTGCGCTGCTCGGCGCTGAGCGGAAATGTGCTGGTCAACGAAAACCTCTCCTAGCTCGAAGGAGGCGGCGGGCTCTCCGTCGCGGCTGCGGGTTCAGTGCGCGGGCCGGTTCGCCTGCTCTGTACTGGAGAGAGCGGGAGCCGCCGGCAAGGTGCGGATCTGGCGGGTGGCTAGCATCGCCGCGCAGCCCAGAAGCGCCGTTGCCGCCGAAAGCAGCAGCACATTGGTGTCGCCGACGATCGCGGCGAGCGGGCCGGCCAACGCGCGGCCGACCGGCAGCAGCGCAACTGAGCCGACCACGTCGTAGGCGTAGATCCGGTTCAGCACGGCCTTCGGCACGTGTAGCTGTTCGGTGCTGCTCCACAGGACACTCCACACCGAACGCCCAAGGGCACCCAGACAGATGGTCCCGGCAAGCAGCGGCATCGGGCCGTCGGCGGCCAGCGCCAGGATCTGCGGAACCGTCAGAAACAGAGCGCACACCGCCACCAGCAGCGGTCGCCGTGGGCGGATCCTGCCGCACACAAGCCCACCCAATACGGCACCCACTCCTTGGAGAGCGACCGCTATGCCGTACATCTGGCTACCGTGGCGTTCAGTGATCGTCGCTGTGCTGAGGACATAGAAGGGGCCGAAGACCAGGAGGCCGAACAGGCCGAAAGTGACGATGACCATCCACAGCCACCGCCGTGACCTGAACTCACGCCAGCCCTCCACGAGATCCGATCTGAGGTAGCGGCCGTTCTTCCTCTCTGCGCGATGTCGGGGCGGCAGGCGCAGGAACAGCAGCAGCACGCCACTCGAGGCAAAGGTGGCGGCGTCGATTCCGACCACGACGCCCGGATCGAGCAGGGTCAACGCGAGTCCCGCGGCCGGGGGCGCCAGCATTGTCACCGTCGCCTCGGCGGTTCGCAGCAGGCCGATGGCCGGCTGCACGTCGTCAGTGATATCCCGGACAATGCTGCCCACCCCGGGCTGGAACAAGGCAGTTCCGATGCCGGAGAGAACCTGCATGACGACGAGTAGTGCGAGCGAGGCGTGGCCAAGCAGGAGAGCGGACGCCAGGACGCCCTGCCCGATGAGGCGCAGCAGATCGGCACTGAGCATCATCGGCAGCGGGCCGATCCGGTCGGCCAGGACGCCGCTGAAGAGCATCAGCGCGACCCAGGGCACCAGCGGGGCCGCGAGGACGAGACCGACCCCGGTGGCTCCATAGCCCTCCTGGAGGACAGCGACGGTCAGAGCGACAGGCAGCATGGCGTCGCCGGCAAGGGAGATCGTGCGCGCGGCGAAGTACCGCCGGAACCGGGGTAGACCCAACGGGCCTTTACTCTGTTGTATGACTACCTTACCCATATTTGACATACGCGACCAGAGCCTAATGTGTCGGCAAGGTCTGGATGGTCATCGAGCCGCCCCTCCCGTCGACTGAGAATACGACCTCCACAGCGAGAAGCGCGAGCAGTGGGAGAGCATCTCGCACCGCAAGATAACTGTCAACCACAACATCCGGGGCTATAGACGTTGCCCATCCCGCCGGAAGCGCAGGCATCCTTGACAGCGCCAGCGGTCATCCATAGGCTCGCCATTCTGAAATAAGGCCCACCCTTCCGGGGTCGACCTTCGCGTGTCACCTCTTTCTGATCTGCGGCAGCAATAAGCCATCCGCAGGCCTTGAAAAGATCACGAACCTAAGGACGCCATTGTTGGACTCAACATGGGACAGCCGCTTCGAAACCACGATACGTGACAACGTCAAGGGACTGAGCCCTGACACACCGTTGACGCCTGAACTCGATCTCACCGCACTCGGCCTTAGTTCGCTCGGAATGGTGCAGTTGCTGATGGCTCTGGAGAACGCGTTCGGGATCCAGGTGGCCGACGAGCAGCTGGACTTCAAGATCTTCACGAGTGTGTCCGGGCTCTGGCGGACCCTGGAGCAGTCCCGGGGCTCATCCGACGCGGGGACGCAGGCGCGACCATGACCGACCAGGCTGCGTTGGAGCCAGTGGCCGTGTCGCTGGACAGAGTGCTCCCGCTGCTGCGGCAGCAAGCTGGAGCCGCGGACGACAAGGGCTTCTTCCCCGCTGCCTCGATGCAGTCACTTCGTGACGAGAGGTTGCTGGGGCTCACCGTGCCGGCGGAGTACGGCGGTGGTGGCGCTTCGTTGCGCACCTTCGTCGCTGTGGCCCAGGAACTGGCTGGCGCCTGCCTGTCAACCGCCCATCTCTGGGCCATGCACTGCTTCCAGGTGGACGCGATCGCCCGGCACGGCTCACCGGCCCTGCGGGAGGCGCTGCTGCCGAGGATCGCGGCCGGCGACGTGTACATCGCCTCGGTGACGAGCGAACGCGGCCGGTCGTCCGATCTGTTCACCGCTGGGGCGCCACTGCGGGCGGAGGGCGACCACCTGCTCCTGGATCGGTCGGCACCGGTGGTGTCCGGCGGTGCCCACGCCGACGGATTCCTCCTCACCATGCGTGCCGCCGAGGACGCGTCTGAGCACGAGGTCTCGCTCGTCTACGCGGATCGCGGCGATCTACGCGTCGATGAGCGCGGCGACTGGGACACCCTGGGCATGCGCGGCACAGCCAGCGGCGGACTGGAGCTGTCGGGCCGAGTGCCGGCGACGAATCTCGTCGGTCGTGCCGGCGGGTTCGCCGAGATCGCCCGCAACAGCATGATCCCGCTCTCGCACCTGGGATGGTCCGCCTGCTGGCTCGGTGCGGCCCGCGGGGCGCTGGTCGACCTGGTGACGTGGTTGCGCGCCAACGGTCCGGCGGCCCCGGGCGAACTGTTCTACGAGCGGCTCGCCCACGTCCGGGTCGAGCTGGAACTGGTCAGCGCGTTCCTGTACCGGGTCCTGGACCAGGTGGAGCTCGCCCGGGCCGAGGGCCGTTCGCTGACCGAGCCGCGGACCCAGCTCCAGCTCAACGCCCTGAAGGTGATCGCCTCCGAGCACACCTTCCGCGCCGTCGACCGAATGATGGAGATCGGTGGCCTGCGGCTGGGCTACGGGCGCAGGTCGCCGATCCCGCTGGAGCGGCACTTCCGGGACCTGCGCTCGGCGAGCCTCAACCACGCGAACGACGGGCTCTGGACCGGCATCGGCGCCCTGACCCTGTTCGACCGCTCCGTCAGCCTCATCTGATCCCATCCCTGTCTGAGAGGTGCCATGCCCCGCCACCGGATACTCCTGCGAAACACGGTGCCCGCCAGCAAACGGGCCGAGCTCGAGCAACGGATCTTCTACGCGTCGTCGGCGATCGAGGACTACCGCCTGGTCGAGGAGGCCGACAAGGTTGTCGCGGTCGAGGTCGTGACCGGGCCGGGTGCCGATCCGGCCGACCTCGCCCGCAAGGTGGACCTCCTCATAGCCAACGATGTGCTACCGCAGCGCACGCGCCCCGCAGTGGTGGTTTGGCAGTCTCCGCACACGGCGGGCCAGATCGAGGACGACGTGTGGGCGAGACTGGAGCAGACGTCGGCGGTCGTCGAGATGGGAGAAGGGCTCTACGCGACCGGGGGCCTGTTCACCGACCTGCTGTCGGTCCTGGACGACATGCTGTGTGAGATCGCCGTCGACACCTTCGGCGCGGTTCCCTACCGGTATCCCACCTTGATCTCCACCGACGTCCTTCGCCGCGGCGGCTACCTGGACGCCTTCCCGCAGTTCCTGATGACGGCCAGCCGGCTCCATTCCGACGTCGAGAGCTATGGCGCCTTCCTGTCCGGCCTGGACGCGGCGGCCGACACCAGCACGTATCTCGACCAGTTCGGCGAGCACCTGGGCCACTGCCTCCCGCCCAGCATGTGCTTCCACACGTACCGACAGCTGGAGCACCGGCAGCTGCCCGAGGATGCCGCCGTGTTCACCGCCCGGGGAAAGTCCTTTCGGTTCGAGTCACGGTATCGGCGGGGCGTGGAGCGGCTGTGGGACTTCACCATCCGCGAGATCGTCTTCGTCGGGGACGGTGACAGGATCGCCGAACAGCGAAAGGACTTCATGCGGGAGACCTGGCGGCTGGTGGACGAACTCGGTCTGGCCGGCCAGGCCGAAGTCGCGCACGACCCCTTCTTCGGCAACGAGGCGACCTCCCAACGGGCGCTGGCCCAACGGATGATGGAACTCAAGTACGAGCTGCGCCTCCCGGTCGAAGGCGGGCGCTCGGTCGCCGCCGGCTCGTTCAACCTGCACGGCGACAAGTTCGGCTCGGCTTTCCACATCACGCTTCCGGACGGGTCAACCGCGCAGACCGCCTGCGTCGGCTTCGGACTCGAACGGCTCACCTACGCGTTCCTCTCGCAGCGCGGACTCGACGTGGACCGATGGCCGGCCTCGGTGCGACAGAGGCTTCAGAGCCGGATTCCGGCATAGCGACCACACCGAAGGAGACCTGCATGGACGGCCACGAATCCCGTACGGACGAGAAGGTCTGGGAACTCCTGGAGCACATATCGATCTCGGACCCCGACAACGAGCCGTTCGAGAAAGCCGTCCAGCTCGCTCCGCTGATCGACGACCCGGACGAGTTGCTCGCCCAGGCGGCACGACACGCGCTGGTGCCGAGCCTGGCGGACTTCCTGGTGCGGGCCGATTTGCTCCGACTGGTCCCCCACCACGCCCAGCGGCACCTGCTGGGCACGTTGCACTGGAACAGGTTCAAGACCCGCAGGCACGCGCACGAGGCGGAGCGCATCACCACGGTGCTCGCAAGCGAGGGCGTCCGGGTGGCCTGCACCAAGGGGGTGGTGTGCCAGCAAACCCTTTACGACGGCCGCGGCATTCGGCACTTCGGTGACATCGATCTGATGGTGCTGCCGGAGCACCGGGAGAAGGCGGCCGAAGTTCTCTACCGCCTCGGCTACGCAGGGGCCACGAAGTTCGACCACCGAACGGGCGAACTGCTGGAGATCTCGCGCTCGTTGCAGCTGATGTACCAGCTCTACCCGGATCACCTGCCGCACTTCTTCCGGATTCCCGCCGACGACGACGGCATGCCGTACTTCATGGTCGACGTGGCCTACAACCTGACGTGGTACGGCAGCAGCTGGCAGATCCCCATGGACCGGGCACTGGACAACGTTGTCGGGGTCGACAGCGGCTCCGTCACGCTGCCCGCGCTGGACGTGCCGTACGGGTTCATCTTCGTTGTGCTGCACCTGTTCCGCGAGGGCTGGTTCGAGCGCACCGTCCGGGAGAAGGACGTCCGGCTCGGCCAGTGCGCCGACGTGTGGCGGTTCTGGGAGCGCTTCGGCCGCGACCGGGTGGACGACATTAGGAAGGTCCTGGCGGAGTACGGCCTGGAGCCCGCCATAGCCTGGGTGTGCCGTCACGTGGACGACGTGTACCGCGGCACCATCACCGGTGAGCTGGGGCTCGACGAGTACTGCGACGACGGCTGGCTGCACAGCGCGGGCGCCACGGACGGCGGCTACCTGGTGTGGCAGGGCAGCCTCCGCGACCGGCTCCGCGACCGGCGGCCGCCCGTGCTCCGGCCCGGCGGTGAACCGTCCTTCGCGGCGGCGGCCCGCGTTTCACCCGCCTGAGGCGGCGCGCTCGCCGCTGCTGTTCTCATCCCGACGCCCCAGGAGGATGACATGTCACGCCCATATCTCCCCGGCACCGTCAACAGCCATCGGGTCCTGTTGGTGTCCGGCTTGTGGCCCTACGACACCGTGGACGAGAAGAAGGCCGTCGGCCGGCTGAACATCTTCCACAATCGCGAGTTGCGCGAAGGGATCACCGCGCTGGTCGGCGCCGACTCGGTCTACGACATCGGGCTGCGGGGTGCGGACGGCGGCCAGCCGCTGTTCCGTCCGAACACGGTGTCGGAGCCGACTCTGGTGTCGGTGGCGCTGAGGTCACTGCTGCCCGACGACGTGCACGTCACCGATCAGGAACTGGCCGATCTGCTGCACTCCGACGGCCGGTCGGAGGAGGACTTGAGGGCCGCCGCGCGAGACGCCGTGTGCCTGTTGTCAACCAGCTATGTGACGAACTTCCCGGACCTGCGCAAGGTCGTCGACAAGCTGCGGGAGCTGTCGGTCGGATACGTCGTCGCGGGCGGCTATCTGGCGACCCGCAACCCTGACGCCGTCCTCGACTGCGGCGTGGACGCCGTTGTCGTCGGCGACGCGGAGGACTCGATCGCCGCGCTGCTGCGGTGCCTGCGCGGTGGGGACGACTGGAGCAGCGTGCCGAATCTCTGGTACGGGACCGAGGACGGCGGCAAGGCCTACACCTTCGACCGCCTGGTCGCGCTGGACAGCATTCCCGTCACCATGCCGGACGGCGACCTGTCGGGGATCTCCGTGCCGTACGAGTCGATGCGCGGTTGCCCGTACAAGTGCGCGTTCTGCTCCTACCCGCTGGTGACCACCAAATGGCGGTTCAAGAGCGCTGAGAAGCTGCTGGCGGACTGGCAGGCCATCGAGCGCAGCGGCGCCAAGGAGATCATCGCGCTGGACTCGACGTTCACGATCCCGCCGAAGCGTCTGCGAGACTTCCTCGATCTCTACCACGAGGCTGGCCTGACCATCCCGTGGGGCGCGTACTCCAGGGTCACGCCGTTACGCAACGAGGAGACGGTGATCCAGCTGAAGCGGGCCAACAACCGCTGGCTGTCCATCGGTTTCGAGAGCGGCAGCCAGCACATGCTCGACCTGATGAACAAGGGCACCCGGCTCAAGGACGCCTATCCGGCGCTGGCCCACCTGCGCAAGCACCGAGTCGCGCCGTGGTCGAACTTCATCATCGGGTACCCGGGCGAGACCGAAGAGACTGTCGATGCGACCACAACCTTCATGTCCGAACACATCTTCGGTTTCTACGGCATCTACGTCTTCAACATCCGCGACCGAGCCATGCCGGTGCTCAGCGATCCGGGTGCCAACGTCCACTGGGAGGACGTGGGCAGCGACTGGACGCATTCCACCATGAACAGCGACCAGGCCACCGAACTGCGTTGGCGGACTTACGTCCGGGTCTGTCTGGCGAACCCCGACGCGATCAACGTCGACGTCTTCCGCGGCAGCAACGTCGAGAAGGAGTACGGGGTCTGGGACCGGGCATTCAGCGCGCTCAAGCACATCGAGGCGTGGGCGCTGCGCTGGATCGACCCCACGACCGTGGCGGCTGAGGGCGGGGACGACATCGCGGGGTCCGAACGGGCGCTGCGCGACCTGCTCGCCCCGCTCGGCTGAACGGAGGATTCTTGCCCATCATCGAGAACCGCCCCGTCGGCGTGCTCGCCGGAGGCCGGGGCGTGCTGCAGGGCTCGTCAGAAGTGGTCGCCGGGCGCGTCAAGACGCTGCTGGAGTCGGCCGACATCGCTGCCGCTGTGTTCCAGTACGGCAGCGAGGAGTTCGCCGCCGCGCTCGCCCGCGGGGACCTGCGCCTGCTCCAGGACGTCACCTACGGCGTCTACGGCCGGGCCGAGTCGCTGGCCGCCGCGGCCGGCCTCGGCTTCGTCGGGACCGGGGCACGACAGGCAGAGGTCTACGACAAAGTGCGGCTGAAGACCTTTCTCTCGCGAAGCCGGGTGCGCACGCCGGCCCATGTTGTGCTCGACGCCCACGCGCAGCCGTCCAGCTGGTCGGCTATCAGCCTGCTGGCGGGCCCGATCGTGGTGAAGCCGGCCACCGCGGACCTGCTCAGCGCGGGCGTGCGGTTCTTCGACGCCGCGGACCCGTGGCAGCCAGAGCTGCGCGAGCACATCGGGCAGCTGTTCGCCCTCGACCAGACCGTTCTGGTGGAGCGCTATGTTCCAGGGCTGGAGATCTGTCTCGGCTACGAGGTGTCGCGCCGGGGGTTCGAGATGTACCGGCCGCTCACCATAACGAAGGAAGCCCTGCTCTTCGACCACTCGGTCAAGACGTCCAAGCGGTACGCGTTCACACCGGTCGACGTTCCCGCGTCGGCGCTGCGCCAACTGAGTCGGCTCGGGCGGACGATGGCGGCGGAGTTCGACCTCACCGGGTGCTTCTACGTGAACGCGATCGTGGCGGACGACGGCGACGTGTCGGTGTTCGACGCCGGTGCGACAGTCGGCCTGACGGAGCACAGCTACTTCCCAGCCGCGGCTGCCTTGCGGGGCGATGCGCTCGACGACCTCCTCGTCCGGCAGTTCGTCGAACCGGTTGAGGATCTGTTGCGCCGGGAAAGCGCCACGCAACGCGAGCCGGCCGAGATGGAGACACGCTGAGTGGACGCCTGGCTGGACGGCGAGACTGTCGCCGAGGAATCAGTGACCCTGCACGTCAACAGTGTGACGGCGGCGCTCGGAACGGCGTTCTTCGAGGCGATGCGCTGCTACCCAGTGTCCAGACGCGGCGCCGCGGTGTTCCGCTTTGAGGCGCACTACCGCCGGCTTGTCCGCTCGCTCTCCGTGGTGGGGGCCCGGCTTCCGCTCACCGCCGAGGATCTGCTGTCCGCGGTCGCGGAGATCGTAAGCGCGAACTCGGCCGCAGGTCAGGCCTGCTACATCAAGGTGATGGTCTTCTGGGACACCGTACTCAGCGGCACTTCCCTCGTCGACCTCGGCGAGTTCACACCAAGGGTCGCGGTGTTCCTTCGCACGACACCGGACTCCTTCTTCCATAACTGCCCGCGGCTGCGCTGCCGGATCTCGTCGTGGCGCCGTATGGACGACAACGCCATGCCAGCCCAGGCCAAAGCGACCGCGAACTACTACAACGCGCGCCTCGGCCTGACCGAGGCGCTCGCCGCCGGCTACGACAACGCGATCTTCCTCAACGGCCGCGGCGCGGTCACAGAGGCGGCGGAGGCCAACGTGTTCGTCGTCGACCGGCGCGCCATGACGGTCGCCACGCCCTCGCTCGACAGCGGGGTGCTGCCTGGTGTGATCCGTGACTCCGTCCTGGAGGTGCTGCGCGGCGACGCCCGCTTCCAGGTCTGCGAGGAGCGGCTCCATCCGATGGACCTCTACGCGGCGGACGAGGTCTTCCTGACCAATACCGCCCAACTCGTCAGGCAGGTCAGCGAGATCGACGGACGGCAGTTGGCCACCGGCCCCGGCACTCTCGCCGGTGACCTCCGAGCCGAACTCGTCGACATCCTGTTCCGGCCCGACCGGCGCCCGGAGTGGTTCGCAGCACTTCCCATCTAGCCCCATGGAGCACACATGCATCGGACGGCCCAACAGAACGACGTGCTCATCGACGGTCTCACCCGCCGTTTCGAGCGCCAGAAACCTGCCGTGGACTACATGGCGGAGCACTTCGGCGTCGGACCGGTGGCGGACTTCGGCTGCGGCAACGGCATCCCGCTCGCCTACCAGGCAGACCGACACCCGGACCTGTTCTTCGTGGGAGTCGACCACAGCACCGACATCCTCAACCGCAACCTCGCGCGGGACCGCGCCAACGTGCTGCTCGTCACCGCCGATTTGGCAAGTCGGACGTTCCCCGACGACAGCCTGGGAAGCGCCGTCTTCAATCGCTCACTACACGAGGTGTACTCCCTTTTTGGCGAGGCAGGGCTGAAGCAGGCCGTGACCGCGGCGCGCAACGCGCTTCACCCCGGCGGACGCGTGTTGGTGTACGAGAACGCGGTCCCCAGCCGGGACCGGGTCGCCCTGCGCATCGTCACGGACGAGGTGCGCGAGCTGTTCACCCGCTTCATCCGCGACTACTCCGTCCGCCCGGTGCCCTGGACGCAGAAGACCCCGGACACCGTCGTCCTCCAAGAGGACGACGCGCTGGAGTTCCTCACCAAATATCGCGACCCCGACTGGGAGTCGGAGATGCGCGAGGTGCACTTCCTCTACTCGCTGGAGGAGTGGGACGCGGTCCTTGCCTCCTGCGGTCTGGAAAAAGTGGCTGTCCGGCGTTTCGACGATCGCCAGATCCTCGCCACGGACGGCGTGGAACCCGGCTGGGAAATCGCCGACTTCAAGCATGTCCTGGTCTACCGGCGGCCGGCGTGACAACGGCGACAGCAGCCGCCCGCGAGGCCTGGGACCTGATTCGCCAGCGAGACAAGGCACGGCAGATCCGCGAACAGACGCTGCGGCTGTCCCAGGGACGGCCGCATCATCTTGGTGGCCAGCTGTCCTGTGTGGAGATCCTGGTGTCCATCTTCTACGGTCACGCGCCCACGCTCCCCGACACCAGATTCGTGTTGTCCAAGGGGCACGCGTGCATCACGTTGTACGCGATACTCGCCGACCTGGGTCTCATTCCGGCGGAGGAGCTGGAGACGATCATGGAGGCGGGAGGGCGGCTGCTGGGGCACCCGTGCCGGACCACGACGCCCGCGGTGGACGCTTCGACCGGGTCGCTGGGCATGGGGCTGTCGATGGCGGCGGGGATGGCGCTTGCCGCACGGACCACTGGGCGCGAGACGCACGTGCACGCTTTGCTGGGCGACGGTGAAATGCAGTCCGGGCAGGTGTGGGAGGCCCTGATGCTGATGGGTCACCATCAACTCGACACCGTGCACACCGTCATCGACTGCAACGGCGCGCAGGCCGACGGCGACACCGCCGACATCATCGGCCTCGAACCGCTCCCGGCGCGGCTGGAGGCGATGGGCCTGGAAGCTGTCGAATGCGATGGGCACGACCTGGCAGCACTCAACGAAGCGCTCGCCGAACCCCGCCGGGGCCGGCCCCGCGTAATCGTCGCCCGGACCGTCAAGGGCAAGAGCGTTCCGATGATGGAAGGTGACAACCGCTGGCACAGCGGCGCCCTGTCCAGGGACCAGCTCGCGAATGCGCTCGCCTCTCTCTACTGAACGGAGCACGGTGAAGAGGTTCTCCAGGCTACTGCTCGACACGATGGAGACGGACTCCCGAGTCGTCGTGCTGGACGCCGACCTGTCGCGCAGCAGCGGATCGGCCGCGGTGGCTGACAGATGGCCGGACCGCTTCGTGAACACGGGGATCGCCGAGCAGAACACCATGGGCGTCGCCGCCGGGATGGCGCTGCTCGGGCTGCGCCCGATCGTGCACACGTTCGCGGCGTTCGCAACGATGCGGGCCTGCGAACAGATCCGCACGTCGATCGCCTACCAACAGCTGAACGTCACCATCTGCGCGAGCAAGGGAGGTCTCGCCGCGTCGCGTTCGGGTCCGACCCACCACGCGACC
This sequence comes from Kutzneria sp. CA-103260, assembly GCF_018263855.1. Classification (GTDB taxonomy): domain Bacteria; phylum Actinomycetota; class Actinomycetes; order Mycobacteriales; family Pseudonocardiaceae; genus Kutzneria. Next base: position 3,130,971 of record NZ_CP073318.1, read on the forward strand.
GAGGACCTCGCCATCATGCGGGCAATTCCCGGCATGACCGTGCTGGCGCCCCGCGACTTCCGCGACCTGACCGCGTCGTTCCCGGAGGTGCTGGACCTTCCGGGACCGGTGTACATCCGGATGCCGCCCGAGCAGGAGCCTGACGACCTGACGGGCTCCGTGCCGTCCATCGGCGCGGGTGTTGTGCTCCAGAAGGGAGCCGACGTCGTGCTCGCCTTCACCGGTAGCATGACGAGGACGGTACGCCAGTCCGCCGAGCGCCTCAGCGCCAAGGGGCTTGACGTCGGCATCATCTACCTGCCGTCCGTAAAGCCCCTCGACGACGGCCTCATCGAGCAATGCGCCAGGACGGCTCGGCTGGTGGTCACCGTCGAGGAGCACAACGTCATCGGCGGCCTGGGATCAGCGGTGGCCGAAGTGCTGTCAGCCCGCCGATCGGCGCCGCTGCTGCGGCTGGGGGTCGAGGATCGTTTCTGCTACGCGTCGGGCACCCACGAGGAGATGCTCGACGCCTACTGTGTGTCGGTCGAAGAACTTGTCCAGCAGGTCATGGAGCGTTGTTAGATGAGTCCCGAATCCTCACAACGGGCAGCCGACAGCGTCCGCACCCAACTCGCGGACCTGGTCGGGATGTACCCCGAGCTCGCCACATTCCACCAGACGGTCGTCGGGCGGCTTCCCGACACATGCCTGGAGTTGCTGCCGCGTACGGCGCTGGTCGTCGTCCCTCCGGACGGACTGATGCAGGGAGTGCACCGGCGGCTGCTCGACGAACACGGCGAACACGTGGTGGCTTTCCGGTTCCGCGTTCTGAGCCAGCGTCTTGCCGAGCGCCTCTACCTGGACGGTCTCGTGACGCGGGCGCCGGGGCGCCACATTCGGTCGTGGTGGATCAAGAGCAAGCTCTTCGACCTCGGAGAGGCGCTGGTCCTCCTCATGCGACACCCGACGGACCCCGGGTTCCAGGCGACCGTCACGGCGTTGAAGGGCGCCTCCGATCCGATGCTCGCGAAGCCAGGCACGTATCGGGAGCACTACCGGACCCCGAACAAGACCTTCGGCCTCCTGCACAGCTCCGACGACCTGCTGAGCATGTTGTACGAGGCGAACGTCCTGTTCGAACCCGAGGGCCTCACCCAGTTGTTGACCAAGCCGTGCTGGGACCCCGCACACCGGGCCCTCGTGTCCGGCTACGAAGGTGGAGTGAGCGTACGCAGGATCGAGTCCTACCGCGTGCTCTACCGGCTGAAGCGGCGGCTGCTGGCCGAACCGACGGCGGCGGGAGTGTTGCCAGTGTCGCTGCTCGAAGCGGTCGAGGAGAACTACCGGACCGCCCTCGACGTGGTCGCCGCCGACCCTGGGCATATCGCGGAGACGGTGACGGTTGCTCGGCTTCTCGTGGAGGAGCGCGGACTGCTCGACGGCATCCACCCGCACGCCGGCGTTTTGGCGGCCCCCCAGGAAGAGGACCTCCGAGTGGCGGGCGCCGAGGAACAGCGCGTGCGGGTCAAGACCGCGCTGGCCTGCTTGCGGACGCTGACCGAGCCGACTGCTCTTCGCACGGCCGGTTTCGAGAGCCTGGAGTCCTCGCTGGAGGCCCTCGGCATCCCGCTGACCGCGCTGGAACGCACCGTCTTAGAAAGCCTCTTCTTCTTCTACGCGACCGATCCGCCGCGAGCCACAGTGACGACATCAGCCGGTGCAGCCAGAAGGAGCGCAGCCATGCCCAACGCTTACCAACAGGTGCTCGACGCCGCCGAGAAGCTTGAGGATTACCCGCTTTCCCCTTCTGATGTGGCGGAGCTGGGTCGGACGGGTCTGGAAGCGACCGCAGGCCGATTGGCCTTCATGATCGTCACGCCCGACGCCGTGCACCGTGGCCTGCACGCGGACACCCTGACCAAGGTGCACAACGCCGGCTTCCGCGTCCTCGCGCACCAGACCAGAAATCTGCGCGACAGCGACATCGAGGAACTCTACAAGGACGGGCTGCGCGCCAAGATCCTGGAAAACCGGCGAACGCACTGGTATCTGACCCGTAAAGGGCTGGGCTTCGGCACCTCTCTCGGCCTACTCCTCCATCACCCCGACGGCGACGCGTGCGAGCGGCTGCTGCGGCTGAAGGGCGCCTCGAAGCCGGCCGAAGCGACGCCCGACTCGGTCCGTGGCTCACTGGGCAGCTACTCGAAGATCCTGGCACTGATGCACAGCTCGGACACTCCCCCGGCCGTGCTGCGCGAGTGCCTTCTGTACTTCACCGCCGAGCAGGTCCGCGGCGCGCTCTCTCAACTCGCCGAACACCCCACGCCGCAGGGGACCCCGATCTCTCTGCTGGTTGAGGCGCTCTCCCCGACCACCTCGTACGACGACCCGTTCACGGTCCTGTACGCGCTGAAGATCCGGATCTCCCACGCCCTCGCGGCACACCCGCTGACCGGCGCCGAACTCCAGCCCATGCTGGAACAGCACCTGAGCGGCCTGCGCGCCATGCGTGCGACGCTGAGCGCGGATCGAGTCCCTTGGCCGTCTCGAACGGCTGCCGTGGGCCACGAACTCGAGCGGGAGCACAAGCTGCTCGTCGAGGGCGCGCTCGCCCAGAGCCCGCAGTCGGCCCCGGGCGAGTCGCTCGAACGGCTGGCCTGGCACCGGCTGGCCCTCACCGCCCGGCAGCTGGCCGACCAACAGGGCTTCGGACAGCTCGACATGGACCAGGTGAGGGCGGCGCTCCATGCCGCGCACGTCCACCTGACCTCATGGGAGGCGTTGCTCGTGGAGAACCTGGTCTTCTTCTGGGAGCCGTGACTTGGCCACCGACTTCGGTGCTCAGTGGACGTAGTCCTCGACTACACCACGAAGGCCGGGCCCGCGCACAGATCGCGATGCATGGCGACGACAGCTTCGATCTCTGCCTCGGTGACGTCATTGACGAACGTGACGTCACCGATCCCGACCGGCAGGGGCAGCCGCTGCTGGCCGTCGCGATGCCGGACCGTGTCCTCAAGCGCGTGCACCAGCAGGTCGTGTTTGATCACCGGATGCCAGACCGGCAACTCCAGCGCGGACATCACCGCGAGGACACGGTCCCTTTCGACCCGGGTCAACAGGCCTCGCCGGTATGCCATGACCGTGGTCAACGCCATGTCCACACATACCGCCTCCCCGTGCAGCATCGCCGGCAGCGCCCGCATCTCCACCTCGGGACTGAACGTGTGTCCGTAGTCGACGCGACGCTCCAACTCGGCTTCCCAGAGATTCGGGTGCAGTTCCTCGAGCATGCCCTGGATGGCGGCGTGCAGCACGGTGACCGCCGCCCGGTCACCGACCGGCGTGCGGCCCTGGAGCTTCTCGTCCAGCAGCAGCCGACCGTGCACCTCCAGCAGTTCGAACAGCCGGAAGTCCTTCACCAGTGCGATCTTCAGAATCTCCGCGATGCCGTTGGCGATGTTCCTTCGATCCACTGTGGACAGGAAGGTGCGGTCCAGCAGGGTGAGGTCGGCGGCCATGTAGGTGCCAAGTCTGTTCTTGTGACCGTTGAAGTTCACGCCGGTCTTGACCCCGACGCCGGCGTCCACGAACCCGACGAGCGTGGTCGGCACGCGAATGAACGGGGTGCCACGCCGGTACAGACTCGCGACCAGGCCGACGACGTCCATCAGCACACCGCCGCCCACGACGACCACTGGTTCCCGCCGCCGGGCGATGCCGAAGCAATCGAGTTCCTCGGCGATCCTCTCGGCGGTAGCCAAGTCCTTGACGGTCTCGTCGGCCCGCACCACCACTACCGCGTGATCCACGCCGTGGTGCTCGAAGTAGGCGCGAATCGCCTCGCCGTACAGCAGATCCACGTTGCTGTCGACCACAACGAACCGTCGGCACCGCGCATCTCGCCCCGAACCGATCTCCAACAGGTCGGTGTGCTCAGGCCGAAACAGGCCGTCCTGGCACCGCACCTCGTAGCTGACCTCCCTCTGGGCGCGCACACGCCAGGTCCCCTCGCGGTCGAAGTGCAGTCCGCTCCGCTCGTTCACCGTCCAGCCCCCCGAATCGAATGTCGCGCGGGGAACAGTTCCGCACGTCGGCGCGCCCACGCGAGATCGGCGGCCAACCGGACGGAATCCCCGTCGCGGTAGTCGTTCTCCAGCACGAACGCGTGCACCGGCGCCTGATGTCGGCGCAGTGCGTCCACTGTCTCGTCGAGCTTCCCGATCCCCGAGCCGAGCAGCGGCGATGCGCCGACGGTCGGCGGCCCGTCCTTGAGGTGCACCTGATCGGCCAGTAGGTCGCTCGCCAACGCCACCAGCTCGGCGACGCACCGGCCGGTCGCCACCGGGTTGAACGTATCCAGCACCAGCCGGAACGCCGGCGAGTCGATCTCCTCGGCGAGCGCGCGAGCCCGTTCACCGTCGAGCACGTTCTCGTTTGCCAGCAACACATGCCGCGCTGCGGCCTCCGCCGAGGCCCACCGCAGGACCTCGGCCGTTCGGGTGAACGACTCCAGCCCGTCGATCGCGCTACGGCGAAAGCTGGGCACGAACACCAGTGGCACGCCCAGCTCGACCGCGGCGTCCAGCAACCGGATCAGCAGTGGACGCACGATCTCCGACTCCGCGGTCAAGCCGACGTCGTTGAACTGGTTGCCGGCCAAGGCAAGCAAGTCCACGCCACACTCGGCCGCCGCGGCACGCAACGCCTCGATCCGGCCCGGCCCGTCAATCGGCTCGCCGCGTCCCGGCCCGCCGAAGTCGAGTTGCACGCCGTCCGCGCCGACCAGAGCAGCCAGTCGGACGGCTTCCGGCCCGGACGCCGCCAGGCGCCACTCGGTCAGCCCGACCTTGCAGCTCACGGCAGCGTTCGGCTCTGCGAAACGGGTAAGCCGCCGCGGGCCGATCTCCACTCGCCGTTGCCGTCGACCACAAGACTGTCCCCATGGTGGCCCTCGCCCCCACTCAGCGCCAGCTCGACCGCCACCCGTCCGAACGCCGACGGTGCCATGTAGCCGCTGTAGTCGAAGTCTGGCGGTCGGCGCCGGCGGATGCCGGGGCTGTCCACCATGCCGGCCGGCAGCACCTGCACCACTCGGACATGGCTCTCCTCCTGGGTCAACGAATCCAGCAGTGACTTGGCCGCGGCCTTGGAAGCCGCGTAGCCCGAACGGCCCGGTCCGCCGTTGAACGCCACTTCGGACGAGACCCCGACGAACAACCCCGATTGCGCCCGGCGCAGGGCCGGGAGCAGCGCCCGCAGCGTGAGCCAGAGCCCGGTCACGTTGACCTCCAACTGCGTGTGCCATTCCACCTCGGACACCTCGCTGAATCTGGCGCGCTTGTCTCCGTAGTGCACGGCCGAGAAGCAAGCGGCGTCCACCCGCCCCGTGCTCAGTCCGACCAGCCGCTCACGGGCGTGATCGGGCTCGGAGAGGTCGAGCCGGACCCAGCTCAGGCCCGGGCCGACTGCAGGCCGCCTGCGGCTGCACACCACGACCTCCGCGCCCGCGCCAGCCCACGCGTCGGCGATGCCGCGGCCGATCCCGGTCGAGCCGCCTACGACGATCATGCGCCGTCCGGTCAGCGAGCCCATCAGTTGTGCTCCGCGATTCGCACCGACAGCTTGACCAGCCGTCGCCCGTCGATGAGGCGGTCATGCGACCGGGCCAGTTCCCGCATCACCCGCGCGGCGCCGTCGAGGTCGGTCTCGTGTGTGATCAGATCCCGATAACGGCCGGGCTCGCGGCCCAGTTCGGCCGCCGCCGCCAGAAGATGCCGGTTTGCCACTCCTCGGTGACCGAACACCCGCAGCCGCCCCGACGTCACGACGTGCGCGGGATCCGGCCGGCCACCGCAGTTCGCCGCCCGGACGGCGGTGAGATCGACATCCGGCAACGACGGGGCGCCCGCACCAGCTGGAAGGCCGCCGACGATGTCGATCACCTCGGCCCCGGCCGCGATCGCCACCTCCAACGCCGGCACGGTCGCATCGCGCGGTGTGGCCACCAGCGCGGCGGTCGGGCCGTCCAACGCGACTTCGGCCAGATCCGTCAGCAACTCGTCGGCCGAGTGCGGGCCGGCCCCGCTGAACACCAACCCCGCCTCAGAGTTGTGCAGGAGGACTACCCGAACGTCCGCGCCCAGCCAGCACCGCGAGGCCCGCACCGCGATATGTCCGATGGTCCCGTCGCCCACGACGAGCAGCGTCGCCATGGCGAATCTCCTCAGCTCGCCCAACGCGTAGCGCACCACCGCCAGCGGCTCCAGCAGCGGCGCCAGCGTGACATCAGTCGTCGCCGGCAGCGGAATCACCAGTCCACCGGTCACAGCCGGCGCGGGCACCAGCGTCCGCTCCTGAAACAGGCCATCCACGTTGTGCCCCAACAGGAACGACGGATCGGCCGGGTGTGTCGGGTTGACCGTGACGAGCGTGCCCGGCGCCAGTTCGTCCGACACACCCGCACCGGCGGCCGCCACCCTCGCCACGCCCTCGTGGCCGATCACCGGCGCTGGGTCGTCCCGCAAGCCCCGCAGCATCTGGATGTCCGTGCCACACAGGCCCGCGTACAGGGGCGCGATGCTGAGCTCCCCCGGTCCCGGAACGACAGTCGGTCGCAGTTCGACCGACGTCGTGCCCATCCCGCGCACGATCGCCCGGTGTCGGCCGGTCACGTCAGTTCCTCGGACAGTGCGGCGATCCCCGCGCCGACAAGTCCACTCACCTCGGTCACGGCCATCCGGTCGCGAATCCAGTCCGGCTTCCGCTCACTCGTCAGGTACAGGCCGTCACGGTCGAGATGGGCGAGCACCGCGGCGAGGTAGTGCTCGCCCAGGCCCAACGCCACGCCACCGGTGAAGGCGACAAGGTCCAACTCGGGATCGAGGCACAGCGACGTCCGCACGATGTCGGCGATCGGCTTGGCCGCAGCCGCCAGCAATTCGACGGCGACGGTGTCGCCGGACCTCACCGCCCGGGTCAGCGCCACTTCGAACGGCTCACCCCGGGCCAGTTCCTGGGCGAGATCCGACGCTACCCAGACCGGGCCCCGCCGGTGCCGGAGGACCTCGCCGAGCCGGCGGATGCCGGGCCCTGACGCGTAGGCAGCGACATGGCCCTGCCGGCCGCAGTCGCAGCGCAGGTCCAACGGCAGGCCGTCGACCGCCACCGTCGCCGGCAGATGGCCGATCTCCCCTTGAAGTCCGCAGCCGTCAACGGGAATCTCGCCGGTGCGCTGGTCGATCACGCGACAGGCGACACCGGTGCTGATCGTGGCCAGCCACACTTTGCGCAGACCCCGGGCGCGTTGCGTGCTGGCCAGGTGCAGCAGCGCGGCCGTGACGTCGTTGACGACGTGCCAGCGCACGTCAGGCCGGGCGCCCCGCAGTGCGGCGACCAGATCGAACGGCCGGCTGTCGACGCCCCACAGCGGCGCGGAGGCGTAGACGGCACGCGTGCGGTGGTCCAGCGCGGCGCCGAAGGACACGCCGGCAACTGCGCCCGCCGGCACCACTTCGGCCATCATCCGCACCAGCACGGCCCGCGACTCGTCGACCGACACGCCCGGCTGGCGGAAAGTGCTCGGCGACGACGTCCGCCGCACGTCGCCGAGCCCCTGCTCCGGCGACCACCGTGCCCAGCGGACATGTGTGCCGCCGACGTCCAGAACCGTGATCAGCAAAGTTCCCCCTCACTGCAGCCGATTCAGCTGAGGACCTCGGACACCTTCCGGTAGGCGTCGGCGAACTGCGGCATCGTGTAGCGCTCCACCACCGTGGCCCGCGCCCTGTCGCCGAACTCGCGCCGCAGGGCGGGATCGTCGAGCAGGCGGCACAGCTGGGCCCGGACGTCGTCGAGGTCAGCAGGGTCGACGAGAATCCCGTTGTGCCCATGGGTGATCTGCTGACGCAGTCCGCCCACATCGGAGGCGACCACCGCCTTCGCCTTGACCATAGCCTCGGTCACCGTGAGGCCGAACCCCTCCTGGAGGCTCTTCTGCATCACGACGTCGGCCCGGCGCTGCAAGGCGTTCACCACCAACGCGTTGCGATCCTGCTGCTTCATGGAGATATTCACCAGGTGCACCCGCGAACGGTCCACTTCGGACAGTTCAGCCAGCACGGCGCGGACCTCGGCCAACACGGCCAAGCCCTCGGGATCGTCCGGGATCTCGAGGGGATTGGTCCCGGCCAGCACCACGTGCACGTCCGACGGCAGGCCGACCACGCAGCGGGCCACGCCGGGCATGTCCTTGAGCGGATCCCACCGCGACACCTGGAGCACCACTCGCGCGCCCGGCGGCAGCGGCCGTTCCTGGACAACCACCACGTCCGACGCCTCCCGGCCACTGGTGAGGCCGATCTCGGCCAGCACCGCCGCGATCTCGTCCGGGCCGAGCTCGCGGTTCTTCACCGCCTCCAGGTCGATCGCCGGCGGGATCAGGAACAACTGGTGGGCGCTCGGCGGCGCGAACTCCGGCAACGTGGTGACCACGGCGTCCACCGCCTCGAGTTCGGGGCCGAACGCCCGCCACATCGCCCCCGGCCCGCGCTCCGGCTCGATCACCGCCCCGATGTGGCAGTGCCACACCGTCCGTCCACCGGCTGCTTTGATCGCCGGGGCCAGGCCGAGCGTCTGCGGGTCGTGCAGCACCACCACATCCCCCTGGACGACGCGCTCCTTGAACCACACCTGCTGGGGTTCGAGCGTGGCCCGATAGGTCCGCATCAGCTCCGGGTCATCGAGCCGTGCCGGGTCGGACTGCCCGTGCAGCAAGTGATGCAGGTACTTGGTCACGGCGTAGAACTTCGCGTTGCCGGCGATCACCGCCCAGCCAGCCGGCTGCTGCCGCAACAACCCGCGCAGCAGCTCCGAAACCCCGCCGCCGGTGGCCGTCGCGTTCACATGCGCGTGCAGCGGCCCCTCGCCGCCGGGTTCGACTTCCCAGACCGGTGTCAGCATGATGCCGCCTCCTCCGACGACGTGACGATCAGGGTTTCCTCACGCCTGCGGGCCACGGCCGACGCCAGCGCCACCGGCGCGATGAGCATGGCGATCAGGCCGACGAAGCCCACGGCCACCGACAGGGTCGTCAGCTGCGCGATGGCGCCGAGCAGCGGCGGTCCGAGCAGGAAGCCGGAGTACGCGATGCTCGTGACGAACCCGATCTCCCGCGCGCCGCCAGTGCCGTCGCCACGTCGGCCCGCCTCCCCCGCGAGTTCGGCCATGATCGGGAAGGAGAACGCGACCCCGCCGCCGGCGACGGCGTAGCCCACGTAGGTCAGCCACGCGACCGGCACTATCGCGGCCGTCAGCAGGCCGACCCCGGCCAACAGCGACCCGACCACCAGGATCCGGACGGGCCCGTAGCGGCGCTGGACGCGTTCGCCGAACAGCCGCACCACCGCCATGGCCAGGCAGAACACGGAGAACATCAGTGCGCCCGCGGCTTCGGACATGCCCCGCTCACGCACGGCGAACAGCGCGGACCAGTCGCCGTTGGAACCCTCGACGACCGCGGAGAAGAACGCGATGCCGCCGATCAGCCACAGCGCCGGCCGACGCAGCATGCCGCGATCGAACCGACCACGCGCGGCGGCGTCGACCCGCTCCTCGGCGGGCACGAACCGGATCACGCCGGCCGTCACGGCGACGGAGCCGACGAAAATCAGGGCGAAGTACAGCCTGAGGTCCGCGTGGGCACCGGCGGACAGCGCGGCAGCAAGAGAACCGGCCAGCGCGCCGAAGCTGAACCCGGCGTGGAAGACCGGCATCAGCGGTCGCCGCAGGCGACGGACGACGGTCACCGCGGCGACGTTCATCGACACGTCGAACGATCCGATGGATGCGCCCACCAACACCAGCACGACCCCCAACTGCAGCGGTGTCCGCACCAGCGCGAGCAGAGGCAGGGCACCGGCCGACACCACGGCTGACACCAGCACCGTGACACGGGCGCCGAACTGGGCGGCCATCCGGCCCGCGAACGACGCCGACGCGGCCAGGCCGAGACTGGCGCCGAACAGAGCGAGCCCCAGCACACCCGGGCCGGCGCCGATCTGCGCGGCCAGCGCCGGCACACGGGGCGCCCACGAACCCGACACGACGCCATTGAGCATGAACACGACGAAAACAGGAACCTGCCCCGACCGTTGCCCCCGCGAACGGATCACCGGATCGACTCCGCCAGCCGGGCGGCGACCGCGACCGTGGTCAGATTGGTGTTGGCCCGTGGAATCACCGGCATCACCGAAGCGTCCCCCACGTACACATTGGACACACCGTGGATCCGCCCGGTGGCGTCGGTGACAGCGGCGGGGTCGTTCTCCGGGCCCATCGCGCAGGTGCCGACCGGATGCCAGTACCCGCCCGGTGTCTCACCGACCGCCTGCCGCCGGGCCGGTGACCAGGCGGTGAGACTGGCCAGCTCACGGACCGGCGCTGTCTCGGCGAGCTCGTGGACGAGGTCGACGCCGTCGAGCGCCACCCGCCGGTCGTGGCGGTCCGCATCGGTGAAGTAGCGATGGTCGATCAGCGGCGGTGCCAGCGGATCCAGTGACGTCGCCCTGACAGAGCCACGGGACCGCGGCCTCAGCACGAACACGTACATGTCGACCGCCAACGGGCCGACGAACCGTCCACGCTCGTCCTCGGCCGGCCCCGAGGTGGGCACGATGTGCAGATCCCAGTACTCGTCGGTGGCCGAGCCGGACCGAGCCTTGAGCACAGTCTGCGGCACGTAGGCGCCGTCGTGCGGCAGGTGCGCTGCGGTCGGTGTCAGCGGGAGGTGCACCTTCGGGTGGTCGATGAGGTTCTCCCCCACCCCGGCCAGCGGCAGCACCACCGGTGCGCCAAGGTCGCACAGCACCGACTCCGGCCCGATTCCGCTACGCATCAGCAGTGCCGGATTGCCGTAGACGCCGGTCGCGAGCACGACCGTGTCGGCTTCGACCGTCTCGGCCCGTCCGTCCCGGACGATCTCGACGCCGGTGGCCCGATCACCGCGGACGAGCAGCCGGACCGCCGTCGCTTCGGCGAGCACCTGGAGGTTCGTCCGCCCACGAGCCCGATCGAGGTAGGCGAATGCCGCGTGCCACCGTGTGTGGCCGACCGCGTTGAGCGGCACCCAGCCCACTCCTTCACGCGTGTCGAGGGCATTGACGTCATCGACCTGCGGCAGGCCAAGGCTCCTGGACCCGGCCACAACCGCCTCGTGCCAGACGCCTCGGTCGGCCGCCGGGACTTCTCGCACCCGCAGCTCACGCATGGCATCGGCCAGGAAGGGCGCTGTAGAAGCGAAATTCCAGACACCCTCGGTGTAGGCGGCCCACGCGTCGTAGTCGGGAGGCGCGCCCACGGTGATCCAACAGGCGTTGCTCACCGAGGAGCCGCCGATCACCCGCGCGCGCGAGGCGTGCGCGGGACCGTCTGGATCCCAGTCGTGGCTTCGTGCCGGCATTCGGCAGTCCAGCAGGTCAGCCGGCCATCGACCGCTCGTGTGGGGACCGTAGTCCGGGCCCGCCTCCAGCAGCAGCACCGAGCGCCGGTCGTCCTTGCTGATCCGTTCGGCCAGCACACACCCGGCCGTTCCGCCGCCGACCACAACCACATCTGCCCGCAGTCGCTCTGTCATCAACTCTCCGTCCACCTCGGACTGAACCGATCGGACGGGGGCACGCGATAAATGGATCCTGCCCACCACCGCGAGAAGCTCGCCGGAGCCCCTGTGACAACTCCCCCCACTGCCGCCGAATGTACAACTCTTGCATAGACCTGTAAAGAAGTTGCGAAACTGCTGCGCAACGGTCACCGCATGACCTGGAGCGCACTCCATCAACGGAGGCTTCGTGCACGCCTGAAACAGCTCTGGATTCAGACTGCGCTCGGCCGTGCCGGTCCACGACAACCCCACATAACCGGCCATTAGCTCCGACCCCGACCCACAGCGGCCCGGCAGGATCCGTCCTGCCGGGCCGCTGTGCGGCAAGCGGGGGAATCCGCTACCTCATTCGGTGATTTCCACAGCGGAGCGTGTTCTCCGCTACCCGGCGTCACAGCTAACTTCGGCCCGAACTGGCGCGGAGGTGGCGAATGACGGTCGACGCGGCACTGGGACCCGGCTCCAGCACCTGGGACCGCCTCGGACAGTGGCGGTACCTGCTGGTGATGCACCGCTCCCTGGTCCTCCAAGCAGCGCACCCGGCCGTGGGCGCGGCCGTCAGCGAATTCTCGGTCTACAACGCCCGTCCCTGGCGAAGACTGTTCCGCACCCTGGAAAGCCTCCACACCTACGTCTACGGCAGCGCCGCCGAACAGCGCCACGAACTGGCCCGCCTCGACCGCCTGCACCGACGGATGCGGGGCACCGACGGCTACGGCCGAGCCTTCCACGCCGGCGACACCGCCGCCCGAGCCTGGGTGCACCTGACCATCTTCGACGCCGTGCTCACCATGCAGCGCCTCGGCGGCGACCCGCTGTCCGCAGCGGAGACGGCACGCTTCTACACCGAGTGGCTCCGGCTCGGACAGAACTTCGGCCTGGCCGCGGACGACATGCCGGCCACACCCGAGGAGTTCCACGTCTACTTCGACCGCATGGTCGCCGACACCCTCGAAGACAACGCGACCGTCCGCGACCTGCTGTCAGGCAGCGTCTACCGCATCCCGCCGCCACCCGGCCTGCCGATCCCCACGCTGGTCTGGGCGCCACTGCGCTACGCGGCCGTCACCGCCGCCGTCCAGGCCACGATCGTCACGCTGCCCGCCGTCTACCGCGAACGCCTCCGCCTGACCGCCCCGCCCGGCGCGGATCTGCTGGTCAACGGCGCGCACCTGGCTGTACGGCTGGCCACCGACCTGCTTCCCACGCCCTGGCGGTACATGCCCCGCGCCGCAGCGTCGATCAGGGCCGCCGCCGAACCCACGCCGTCCCACGTCGCCTCCACCCCCGAGTCGTTCTTCGGCCGCGTACTGGACCAGAACGGCGACGGCGTGCTGCGCTGGAGCGACATGCTGGCAATGGCCCGCGAGCTCAGCATCCACTTCGACCTCGAAGAAAAGGACGAAGACACCGTCCACATGGCGTTCCGGTCCTGGTGGGAGCAGTTGTGCACGGCCACCGGCACCGCCACGGACGCCTCCGTGACCGCCGCCGCCTACAGCCAGGCGATAGCCGACCACCGCTACCCCGGTCCGCCTGACCCCGACCACGGCTACGGCGCGGTGGCGGCCGCGGTCCGACGGCTGATCGACCGTGACGGCAACGGCGAAATCCTCCCGGACGAGTACTCCCGGCTCCTCGACCACAGCCCGCGCCGCGCGGAGATCATCGCCGCCATGCGGGACCTCGACAGCGACGGCGACGGCACCGTCCAGGCCGACGAGCTGGAGCAAGCCTTCCGGGACTTCCTCACCGGCCGCCACGACCTGGAAGCCGCCCGCCACCTGCTCGGCCGCGCCTGACACCACCAAGCCTGCCCTGCCCGGTCCTTCCCATCCTGCCGCCCACTCCTGCCCTGCCTCCCCTCCCGTCCTACCCGTCCTGTTGAAAACGCGTTTTCGACAACGTATAGTCGAAAGTACGTTTTCGATAAGACGGGCAGGCGGCATGACCAAGCAGGACGACACCCCCTCACGGCGCAGGCGACTCACCCCCGAACGCGAGCGGGAGATCCTCGAAACCACCTTCGACCTGGTGTCGGAGGTCGGCTACGACAACGCCACCGTCGACGAGGTCGCCCGACGCGCCAAGGCCAGCACCGCCACGCTCTACCGGCAGTGGGAGAGCAAACCCAAGCTCGTGATCATGGCCCTGATGGCCCGCAAGTACCCGCCCGTGCCGCCGATCGACACCGGTGACCTGCGCACCGACCTGGTCACGCTGGCGCGCAGCATGCCGCCACCCCACCCCGCCGGCACCCCGACCCTCGGCATCTGGCAGGCCGTCATGGCCGACCCGGCGCTGGCCCGGGCGCTGCGTGACGTGCTGTTCGCCCCGTACCTGGACGAGCTGCGCGCGATCCTCGACCGCCACGTCGCCAACGGCACGATCCGACCCGACAACCCGGCTCTGGCCCACGCCGAACAGTTCCTGCTCGGCAGCTTTTTCATCGAGAAGTTCCTCAACGGCGAGGAAGCGACCGCCGAGCAGCTGATCGCCGTCACCGACGCGCTGCTGCTCCCGGCCCTCACCGCCGACTGAAAGGCAAGGCACCACAACGATGTCCGACACAATCCTGGTCACCGGCGGCTCCGGCTTCCTCGGCGCGCGAGTCATCGCCCAAGCCCTCGACGCCGGCTACCGTGTACGCACCACCGTCCGGTCACTGGACCGCGAAACCCAAGTGCGCCAAGACCTTGAGGCTATGGGCGCACAGGCTGGCGACGCACTCACGTTCATCGAAGCCGACCTGACCCGCGACGACAACTGGCCCCAGGCGGTCGCCGGCTGCCGCTACGTCCAGCACGTCGCGTCCCCGTTCCCCGGCGGCCAGCCCGACCACGAGGACGACCTGATCAAACCCGCCCGCGAAGGCACGCTCCGAGTCCTGCGCGCGGCCCATGACGCCGGTGTCCAGCGGGTCGTCCTCACCTCGTCCTTCGCCGCCGTCGGCTACGGCAAACCCGCCAGCGAGCACGCCTTCACCGAGGACGACTGGACCGACCCCGACGCCGACATCCCGCCGTACATCAAGTCCAAGACCCTCGCCGAACGCGCCGCCTGGGACTTCGCCGAACGCAGCGGCTCGGAGTTGGCCGCGGTCAACCCGGTCGGCATCTTCGGACCGGTCGTCGGCCCCGACCACTCCAGCTCCATCAGCATGATCACCCAACTTTTCACCGGCATGCCCGTCACACCCCGGCTGCACTTCGCCGTGGTCGACGTCCGCGACGCCGCCGAACTGCACCTGCGCGCCATGACCGACCCCAAGGCCGCCGGCCAACGATTCATCGCCGCCGCCGGCGACGCCGTGTCCCTGCACCAGATCGCCCAAGCCATCCGCGAACGCCTCGGCGACGCCGCAACGGCCGTCCCCACCATCGAACTGCCCGACGAGGTCGTCCGCCAGGCCGCCGAGACCAACCCCGCCCTGCAAGGCGTGCTGCCCAACCTCGGCGTGATCCGCCACCTCTCCAACGACAAGGCCCGCACACTGCTCGGATGGACGCCACGGTCCAGCGAGGACGCCGTCGCCGCCACCGCCGAAAGCCTGCTGGCCCTGGGCCTGCTCCCCGTGAGCGCACGGTGAACCCAGCCCTGTGGCTCACCGCCGCATGGGCCGCAACCTCGACCATCGCCGGCATCGCCTTGTACCGCACCGTGATCCCCCGCGCCGCCCCGCTGGGCACCACCCCCGTCGACCCGACCAACCGCACCTCGGTGACAATGGCCGACGCCCGCGGCCACGGCATGAGCGGCGGCAACCACGTCGGCCTCGGCCACCTCGACCAGGCCGACTACCTCGGCTGGCTACGCCGCATCGTCACCACCGTCGGCGACCAGGCACAGATCCTGCTGCACGGCCTCTCCATGGGCGGCGCCACCGCGTTGATGCTCAGCGGCAACCCGCAGCTGCCCAAACAGGTCACCGCCGTCATCGACGACTGCGGCTACACCTCAGCCACCGCCGAGTTCCGCCACCACCTGCACCAACTCGCCCATGTCCCCAGGATCTTCCCCGGCGTCGCCATCGCGAGTCTGCTGACCCGGCTGCGGGCCGGCTACCGGCTGCGCGACGTCGACGCCCGCACCGCCGCCAGCCGCACCACGCTGCCCGTCCTCGTCATCCACGGCGACGCCGACACCTACAACCCCACCTGGATGGGCCAACAGATCCACGCCGCCGTCCGCGGGCCCAAACAACTGTGGCTCGCGCCCGCCGCCGGCCACGGCGAATCCTTCTTCCTGCACCGCGACGACTACGAACACCAGGTCAAGACCTTCTGCGGAATCAACAACCCGGTGAACTAGACTCTCCGACCGATGCGGAACATGCTCGGCCGGGCCTCGATCATCCTGATCGTCTTCCCGGTCCTCGCCCTCCTCCTGCTCACCGGCGACAACCGCATCACGCCACCCCCACGGCCTCCGGAGAACGTCCCGCACGCCATCGTCGGGCTCGGCGACTCCACCATGTCCGGCGAAGGCGCGGGCACTTACACCCCCGACACCGACGGCGCCAACAACGACTGGTGCCACCGCTCACCGCAGGCGATGGTCCAGCACATCAAGCTCGCCGGCGTCACCAAGGTCTTCAACCTGGCCTGCTCCGGCGCCAACGCCCAAGCCATCCGCCTCGACGGCCCGCACCCGGTCGAACCCAGCCAGGCCGCCCAACTCGCGGCCATCGCCGGCCAGTACCGCATCGACGCCGTGGTCGTCGCCGTCGGGGCCAACGACGACCCCCAGTTCGGCTCCCTACTCACCAGCTGCGTCGACGCCATCTTCACCTCGGCCAAACCCGGCTGCGGCAAACAGGTCGACCCCCAGTGGCAGAACCGCGTCAACGCCATGGTCCCCAAGGTCGTGGCCGCGCTCCGCGACGTCCGCCGCGTCATGATCGAACACGGCTACGCCGACACCGCCTACACCCTCGTCCTGCAGTCCTACGCCGCCCCCGTCGCCCCCGACATGCTGCGCAGCCTCCAGAACGTCGGCGGCTGCCCGCTGCGCACCGACGACCTACGCTGGGTCCAGGACCGCGGCGTCCCCGTGCTCAACGACGGCGTCCGCCGCGCCGCCGAACAAGCCGGCGCCCGCTTCCTCGACCTCTCCCGCGCCGGCACCGGCCACGAGGCCTGCCACGGCGGCCAGGAATGGTTCACCCGCCTCACCGTCAACTGGCAGGACTTCCAGGACAAGGCCCGCTACGCCCACGCCCTGCAGCAGTCCTTCCACCCCAACGCCGCCGGCTACACCGCCTTCGCCCAGTGCATGAGCCAGTTCCTCACCCTCACCGAACGCGAAGCCGCCTGCGTGCCCGACGGACACGGCTCCGTGCAGCTCGCCCTGCCCGCGCCGTAGTTCGGCCACCGCCGAAGCGTTTCCCGCCTAGCCTCGACCCATGCGCGCCAACCCCCTGGCCGAGGTCGCCGCCGTGTTCGCCGACCCGACCCGGGCCGCCATGTGCATGGCCCTCATCGACGGCCGCGCCTGGACCGTCGGCGAACTCGGCCGCGCCGCCGGCGTCTCCCCACCCACCGCCACCGAACAGGTCGGCCGCCTCGCCGACGCCGGCTTCGTCGAAACCGTCCGCCAAGGCCGCCACCGCTACGTCCGACTGGCCGACTCCCGCGTCGCCGAGCTCATCGAACAGCTCACCGAACTCGCCGAGCACCCGCTGCCCCGCCCCACCAGCCTCCGCACCTCCCGCCAGGCCGAACGTCTCGCCTACGCCCGCACCTGCTACGACCACCTGGCCGGCCACCTCGGCGTCGCCCTCCGAACCGGCATGCTCACCGCCGGCCTCATCGACACCTCCGGCGGGCTCGCCCTCACCGCCCAGGGACACGAGGTGATGGCCGACCTGAAGATCAAGCTCCCCGGCGGCCGGCGGCCACTGCTCAAGGACTGCCTCGACTGGACCGAACGCCGCGAACACCTCGGCGGCTCCCTGCCCGCTGCCCTGCTCCACCATGCCGTCGAACAGCGCTGGGTCGAGCGCGGACCCGACCGCAGCGTCAAACTCCTCGACCCCGCCGCGTTCGCGGTGCTCGGCGTGGAAGGCCTGTAGCCGGCACCAACCGCTGGCCGCCGCGCCGACCGGGCCCGGTGAACACAGCACCCCGGCCGCCGGCAACACCGAACCTTCTGTGGCCGGCAGTCCCAACTTCGGCGGCCTGCCTTCTCGCTGTGGCGGATTTTGGTTTTTGGCTGTTTGGAGCACTGCATTCAGTCGTCACTGAAGCTATAGTGATATTATCTACCTAGAGCAACCGAGGCGTCGCCCGGACGTACTCCGCGGCGACCGGCTGCCAGGTCGGCACCCCGGCCTCGTCCCGCACCACACGACCGAAGGCCTGGTCGCCGAAGTGGATGCCGAAGCCGAGAGTGCCGGGCTGCTCCAACTCCCCCCAGCAGCCGGGTCCGGGCCTTGAGCACCCCGTCCGAGTCGGTGTCGGGCCGCGACCCCCACTCCGGATGCGTGATCTGGGCCGGCGCGTGGAAGGCGTCCCCGAACGCGATGATCCGCCCGACGCCGCTGTCGACGATGAATGACGAGTGCCCTGGGGTGTGCCCAGGCGTCACGACGGCCCGGACGCCGGGCCACACCTCCTCACCCTCCCGGATCAGCTCGTGATTGCCCCGCATCGGCACGACCGTCATCTCCGCGATCACGCCGGGCACGGTGATCCCGTGCTCGTGCGGCGCCCACTCCTCCGCCGCCACCAGGTACCGCGCGTTCGGGAAGAACTTGCGGCCGTCCTTGAACGCCCAGCCGACGTGGTCCACGTGCAGGTGCGTGAACGCCACCGCGTCGATGTCCTCCGGCGCGACGCCGAGCTCGGCCAGCACCTCCGGCATGGCTCCGCTGTCCGCCCCGCCGAACGGCTCCTCCCCCACCGACAGATCGCCCCGATACGGCCCGAGCCCCGCGTCCACCAGCAGCTTGCGGCCGTCCCGCTCGACCAGCAGCCCACCCGCCGACATCGCGATCCGTCCCTCGGCGTCCACAGCCTCGGGGTGTGCACGCCAGTACTCCCCCGGCACCGCCGGGAAGAACCCACCGGCGGTCAACGCCATCGCCCCGTCCACCACGTACGTCAGCCGCACATCTCCCAGCACGATGCGCCGCACGGCGGACTGTTCGTTCAGAAGCCCCAGTTCAGACATGGATCTTGTTCTACCCGGTTGTCCCTCCTCAGCGGCTGTTCTTGGTTCCACTCGCTGAGACGGAAGTCCAATCAGGTGATGTTGAATTCAGTTGTCACTGAAGTCATAGTGCTATATCACCCATAGAAAGGCCCTGCGCGGACAGCCGCGCAGGGCCTCGAAGACGTGCAGCTAGGGCAGGTGCCAGACCTGGTTGGCGGTGCCGGCGCAGTCCCATATCTGCAGCTGGGTGCCGGGCGTGGTGGAGTACGCCGGGTCGTCGAGACACTTGTTCGACTGGGGGTTGTACAGGGTGCCGTTGGACTGCGGTATCCACACCTGAGCCCCGGTGTTGTTGCAGTCGTACAGCTGGACCAGGGTGCCGTTGGCGGTGCCGCCGCTGGTGATGTCCAGGCACTTGCCCAACACGTGCAGGGTGGTGCCGGCCTGCACGAACGTCCACTGCTGGGCCGTGGTGCCGTTGCAGGTGTAGATCTGGATCGGGTTGCCGTTGGCGGTGCTGGCGGAGCGGTCGTCGAGGCACAGGCCCTGGTAGCCGGTGACCGCGCCGCCACCCGGCGGCGGGTTGGTGCCGCCACCGGTGGTGGTGTACGCCGCGACGTACTGGACGGCCATGGTGCCGCCGGAGGACGTCGACCCGCTGGGGCTGGTGCAGCCGCACACGCCGTTCGGGAAGCCGCCGCCCATCGCCAGGTCGAACAGGATGGTCAGGTTGTGGTCGTAGGCCTGCTGCCAGGTGCTGGCGCCGACCTGGCCCTCGGTGACCGTGAAGTACGAGTTGCCGTCCAGGTAGAACGTGATCGACTCGTTGGACGTGTTGGTCCGGTCCAGGATCATCGTGTACGTGTGGAAGCCGGTCTGGCAGCCGCCGCAGCCGCGCAGGCCGCTGCCGATGCCGTTGCCCTCGTTGCACGGGCCGCCCGGGTACACACCGCAGTGGATGGTGCCGGCGACCTCGGACAGGGCGTTGACGTCCTCCATGATGTCGATCTCGCCGTTCTCCGGCCACTGACCCTGGCCCAGCATCCAGAACGCCGGCCAGTAGCCGAGGCCGTTGCCGGGGTTGGGCTGCTGGATGGAGGCGGTCACCTCGAGCTTGCCGCCCGCGGGCGCGCCGGCCACGGCGGTCGGCGTCTGGATCCGGCCGGACGTCCAGTTCGAGCCGGAACCCAGCGCGGTGATGTCGAGATTGCCGTTTCCGTCGAGATGGACGTTGTTGGTCGAATTGGTCATCGTCTCGATCTCACCGGTGCCGAAATTCGAGCCGGGGCCGGTGTTGTACGTCCAGTTCGCGGTGTTCACGCCGCTGCCGGCGGAACCGTTGAAGTCGTCGCTGAACACGGTGGTCCAGCCCGCCGGCGGCGCGGGCACGTCCGCGTGGGCCGGGGCGAAGCCGAACGCGGTGAGCAGCACGGTCAGCCCGCCGGTGGCGAGCAGCGCGACGCCGCGCCGGAAGGAGAGTCTTCGGGGCAGGGATTTCCGGGGCGCAAGAATCATCATCGACTCCAGGCAGGTGTTTTCGCAGGGCAGGGTGCGGCCGGTCTTCATGGAAGCGCTCCCACGTAATCCTCGGCAATAGCCCGTTCGATCGCCGGGTGCCGCCTTTCGGCGCAGCGGAACCGACCAAAAAGGATGGAAAAACAGAAAGGGTGCCGCGGCCCGACGGCCACGACACCCCTTCCGGGCGCGCTCACACCCCCGGCGGACGATCCTCGTACGGCGTGGACAGCACCACCGTGGTGCGGGTGGAGACGTTGGCCTGCTCCCGGATCTGCCGCAGCAGGTCCTCCAGCGCGGTCGGCCCGGCCACCCGCACCTTCAGCACGTACGAGGCGTCGCCGGCCACCGAGTAGCAGGCCTCGATGGCGTTGAGGTGCTCCAGCCGGTGCGGGTAGTCGTCGGGGGCGGCCGGGTCGATCGGCGTCAGCGAGATGAACGCCGTCAGCGGCAGGCCCACCTGCTCGCCGTCGACCCGCGCCGCGTAGCCCTTGACCACGCCGCGCTGCTCCAGCCGCCGCACTCGCTGGTGCACGGCGGACACGCTCAGCCCGACCCGCTCGGCGAGATCGGTGAAGCTGCACCGGCCGTCGGCTGTCAGCTCGCGCAGGATTGCCTGGTCGATCGGTTCCAGCGGTGTCACGAGGGCAGCACCGCCAGCTCGTGCGGCCGGGTGTTCAGACGCACCGCGCCCTCCTCGGTGACCACGACGATGTCCTCGATGCGGGCGCCCCAGCGGCCGGGCAGGTAGATGCCGGGCTCGATGCTGAACGCCATGCCGACCTCCAGCACGAGGTCGTTGCCGCTGACGATGTACGGGTCCTCGTGCACGTCGAGGCCGATGCCGTGGCCGGTGCGGTGCACGAAGTACTCGCCGAAGCCGGCGTCGGCGATGACGTCCCGCGCCGCCGCGTCCACCGCCTCGGCGGTCACGCCCGGCCCGGCGGCGTCGACCGCGGCCTGCTGGGCGGCCTGGAGCACCGCGTAGGTGTCGATCACGTCGTCGAATCCGGGCACGCCCACCGCGTAGGTGCGGGTGGAGTCGGAGTTGTAGCCCTCCGGCACCGGACCGCCGATGTCCACCACGACCACGTCACCCTTCTCGATGACACGGTCGGAGACGCCGTGGTGCGGGCTGGCCCCGTTCGGGCCGGAGCCGACGATGACGAAGTCCGCCGTCGTGTGCCCCTCTTCCACGATGGCCGCCGCGATGTCGGCGCCCACCTCGGCCTCGGTGCGGCCGGGCCGCAGCCACTCGGTCATCCGCGCGTGCACACGGTCGATGGCCGCGCCGGCCTTGCGCAGCGCCGCGATCTCGCCGGCATCCTTCCGCATGCGCAGCTCGCGCAGCACCGGGCCGGCCAGGCTCTGCCGCGCGTCGGGCAGCGCGTCACGGAAGGCCAGGGTGTGCAGGGCCGGCATCATGTCGGACACGGCCACCGACTTCGGGCCTTTCAGCAGGTCGGCCACCAGTCGGTGCGGGTTCTCACCGTCGACCCACGTCGCCACGTGCACGCCGAGGTCGTCGGTCGGCACGCCCGCGTAGCCCGGGTACTCCAGTTTGGGCACCACCAGCGCCGGCTCGGCCGCGCTGCCCGCCGCCGGCAGAACCAGACAGGTCAGACGTTCGTGGGACTCGCCGTCCGCGCCGAGTAGGTAGCGCAGGTCGGAGCCAGGGGACACGAGCAAAGCGTCGACACCGGCGGCGGCCGCCGCCTCCGCGGCCCGGCGGAACCGGTCATGAAGAGACTCGACGTCGATCTGGGCTGCGCTGACGGACATGAGGCACAACCCTACCGAGGTCGGCGGGCAAGCGGATCATGCGATCGTGCCGGGCCGTCGCCCGTTGGGGTAGTTCTGGATAACTTTCCGGTCACCGGAGGTGCACGCGTCCAGATGGCGGATGTTTCTACGCGCGATCACCGGTTAACTCCATAGGTGTCACCCGATTGGGGGCTCAAGGTCGTCGCCCCCGGTCATCCGGTAAACCGAGAGTGACCACGAGGAGTAGATGATGTTCCTTATCTGGACGTCAGTGCTCGTAGTGGCGGCGCTCGGCTGCTGGGCGCACATCCTCCACCCCGCTCCGACACGCGCGGTGACCAGGCCGCTGAGCCTGTGGCGCACCCGCCGGTCCACCGACCGGATGCTGCGTGAGCTGGCCGAGTCCGGCCAGCTGGTGCCGCCGCTGCCGCGCCGTGAGGACGACGTGCTGGCCCCGTCCGCCCAGGTGACCATCGTGTGCCGCAGGCAGCGCACCCCCGAGCCCGAGTCGTCAGGCGACCGCACCCCCGACGTGGTCGCCTGACGGCTCGCCTACCGGCTCGTCGAGCCGGCGCCAGACCCGGAACACGAACGGGCACGACGTCACCGCCAGATTTCGTCACCAGGACCATGCCGACGACCGCCGCCAGCAGCCGATCCTGCCGCAGGTAGCGAAAGCCTTCCCGGAGCTCGGCGAGGTGACCGCCGACCGTCCACGCCTTCGGCGCTTCGCGGGCCAGGTGGACGCGGATGAACACCGCCGTGAGCAGCGCCGAGGCCAGGTAGCTGGCCGAGTCGACGTACAACACCTGCGCCGGGCCCAGGAAGGCGATCAGCGCGCCCGCCGACACGCCACCCAGCAGCCGGCCGGTTCTCGCGGCCCCCTCGAACCAGCTCGACGCCCGGGATATCGGCGTGTCCGCGAGCCTCGCCGCCGACGGCAGCAATGCGTCGGCCGCCGTGTTACCTGGCCCTCGGGTCAGGCCCAACAGGGCTGTGAGCAGCACCAATGCCCACAGCGGCAGCAGATTGAGCATCGTCAGCGTCGGCACCAGGCCGACGCTGACCGCCGCCAGGGCGTCGGAGCCGACGCTCACCAGCCTCGGCTGGATCCGGTCCACGATCGGGCCGCCAAGCCCCACCGCGACCGCCAGACCCGCCACCTCGGCCGCCGCGACCAGGCCCGTCTGGGCCGCGCTGCCGGTCGTGTGCAGCACGAACCACGGGATGGCCAGCACCGTCATCGCCGTGCCGAGTGTGGACACCGCCGTGCCCGTGAGCAGGGCTAACAGCGGGGTCTTCACTCCGGCCGCCGTTTGCGCGGGAATGCCTGGATCTGCGCCACCACAATCTCGTCCCCCCGTCGTTCCGGCCGCCGATACCTGTCGACGACCTCGTGCAGCTCCGTGCGCATCGCCTTGAGCTCGTCCGGGGTGAGGGGCAGGTTCTGGTCCGACATCACGAAGGACTCGCGCCACTCCTGTCCCCAGTCCTCGGCCAGGAAGGTCGTCATCCGGCGGTAGTCGCCGGACGCGATCTCGTACAGGTAGGCACTGAGGGCGCCCGCCGACTCCTCGTCGCCACGGAAGTCCTCCATGCGCAGCCCGGTCGACTCGTAGGCCGCCTTCCACCAGCGTTCCCGCTTGTTGCCGCGCTCCGTGTCCTGCTCGATGAAGCCGTGGTCGGCCAGCTGCCGCAGATGCCAGCTCGTCGTGCCGCTCGACTCCCCCACCCGCTGGGCCAGTCCCGTCGCCGTCGCCGGGCCCTCCGCCCGCAGCAGCCCCAGCAGCCTGATCCGCAGCGGATGCGCCAGCGCGCGCAGCGTCTTCGCGTCGAGCCTGATCTCGGTCACGACGCCGACCCTAGCTTCGCAGAGACTTCTTTGCAGAGGTTTCTCTGCGATTGCCCTCCGGTCGTTGTTGTCGGGGGCAGCTGGTTGACTTGTCCGATGACCGCTGCCCCGCTGGTGCTCCTGGACTCGGCCAGCCTGTATTTCCGGTCGTTCTACGCGCTGCCGGACTCGATGACCTCCCCCGACGGCCAGCCGGTCAACGCCGTGCGCGGCTTCGCCGACACCGTCGCCCGCATCCTGGTCGACCGCGGGCCGTCCCGCCTGGTCGCCTGCCTCGACGCCGACTGGCGCCCCGAGTTCCGGGTGGCCGCCATCCCGTCGTACAAGGCCCACCGGGTGGCTGCCGAAGGCGACGGGGCCGAGGAGGAGGTGCCCGACGCGCTCACTCCCCAGGTCCCGATCATCCTCGACCTGCTCGACGCCGCCGGCCTGGCCACCGCCGAGGCCACCGGCTACGAGGCCGACGACGTCATCGGCGCCCTCGCCCACGCCGAGAAGGCCGACCCCGTCGAAGTCGTCACCGGCGACCGCGACCTCTTCCAGCTCGTCCGCGTCTCCCCCACCCCCGTCACCGTCATGTACGTCGGCCGGGGCTGGAACAAGGTCGAGATCATCGGCCCCGCCGAGCTCGCCGCCAAGTACGCCCTGCCCGCCGACTTCGCCGGCGACGCCTACGCCGACATGGCCGTCCTGCGCGGCGACCCCTCCGACGGCCTCCCCGGCGTCGCCGGCATCGGTGAGAAGACCGCCGCCAAGCTCATCACCGACTACGGCTCCCTCGACGCCCTCCTCTCCGCCGTCCACGACCCCCGCGACCGCCGCCTCACCGCCCGCGTCCGCACCAAGCTCACCGAGGCCGCCGACTACCTCTCCGCCGCCCCCACCGTCGTCCGCGTAGCCGTCGACGCCCCCGTCGTCCTCGACCGCCCCGATGTGCTGCCCGCCGGCGCCGCCGACGTGGACCGCTTGCTGGCGTTGAAGAAGCGCTGGAACCTCGGCACTTCAGTCGATCGGCTCATCGCCGCCCTGAAGAGGTCGCCGTAGTATCCGCGGCCAGGCCCGGCTTAAGGCGTAGCGGATCTACTACGATCGACTCGCCGCCGCGACCGGCATCCCCGGTGATGGACGAGATGGCCTGTCCCTGTAGTGCATCCGAGGATGGCCAGGCGGCCGGGAGGAGGGCTGCGGGGGATGACCGAATCCGACCACGGGCACGATGATCAGCGGGCTCCGAGCAGCGCCGAGCACACCCCGGATTCCTTCGCGACAGCAGGGAACGCTCCGCCGACCTATCTCGGCGAGCCCCAGCCTGGATACCCCCATCCCGGCTACGGGTATCCGCCACCGGCCAAGCCGCGCCGGACGGGCTGGATCGTGGCCGGAGTCGCCGCGCTGGTGATCGTGCTGGGCGCCGGGGTGGCCATTGGTGTCGTCGCCAGACAGTTATCCGACCAGCCCCCGAAACCGACCACGGCCCTGGTCTTCTCGATGAACGCGGTCTCCAACGCCTGTGATCTCGTCGATCCCGCTCCGCTGACGACATGGTCGCCCACCGCCACGGGCCCGCCCCAGCACCGGGAAGTCCGCCTGGGCGTCGACGGCGCCGGCAGCCTGAGCTGCCAGATCGGCTACTCCAGCGGCAACGCCTTGGACACGGCCGAAATCCTCGTCGACGCGGACTTCACCACCGGCGACGCCCCGCCTTCCTACGACAACTGGAAACGCGGTGACACGGCCAAGACCGGCGCGGGCATGGAGTCCGGCCCGATCACCGGAATCGGGGCCCAGGGCTACTGGCACGCCGAGATTTTCGGCAACCTGGTCACCAACACGCGGTACGTGCTGGCCGTGCTGGACGGCAACGTCTCGGTGCGCGTCCGGCTCAACGTCAGCCGCGACAGGGACAGTTCCCAGGTGCACCGCGCCGAACTGGAGTCGATCGCCGAGGCCCAGGTCCGGAAGACACTGAACGGGCTGAAACAGAAGTAGGGGGGACGCGATGCGGCACACCGAGGTACGGCACCGATGACTGATTTCCCGGGCGAAGCTGACGACCAGCGTGCCGCGAACGACCTCGATCCTGTTGCCGGGCCGCCGAACCCGACCCCGGTGGATCGGCTCGGCTCGGTCTTGGGCACGTCCGGCCAGGTTCCGCCTGACTCTGCTCCGCCGGCGCCCGGTCCCGTCCCAGCCACGCCCAGCTTCGTTGCGGGCTCGCCCACATCCAGTTCCCCCGGATACGGATACGGTCCCCCGTCCGGCTATCCGCCGCCCCCAGCCCCGCCCAGCCGGGCCAGCGGTCCCAAGACAGGACTGATAGTGGCTGCCGCGGTCGTGCTGGTCGTGGTACTCGGCGTCGGAGTCGCGATTGGACTCTCCGTGAGCGGCGGCTCGTCCACCGAGGCCGTGCCCGCGTCGATTCCTGCTTCACCGAGCCAGGTTCCGTCCGCGACCACCGTCCCGCCCTCCGCGCCGCCGGGAAAGTATTCGATGAGGGCGATCGCCAGTGCCTGCGATCTGCTCGACCCCAAGCCGTTGACGAAGTGGTCCTCCACACCGACCGCGCCGGTACACCGAGAAGACCCGCCTAGCGGCGGCTACGGCGGCGGTCTGACGTGCGATCTGAAGTACACCAGCACGTCCCCCACCGACGGCGTCACCACAGACGAAGCCGGAATCGGCGTCACCGTCGAGTTCACCTCCGCCGGCGAGCCACCGGGATACGACAAGTGGAACAACACCGGAGCCGCGCAGCAGGGGTGGAGCACCGGCACGATCCCCGGACTCGGCGCCCGCAACTACTGGCGCGGCATCGCCGTCACGGACCCGGCCCCGGGCGCGAGCTACGTTGTCGGGGTGCAGGACAGCAACGTGTCGGTGGAGGTCCAGGTGGCGGTCCACCGTGCGCGTGGCGAGGACCCGCTAAAACTGGACGATCTTTCCGCGATCGCGCAATCCCAGGCGCGGACAGTGCTGGATCGGCTTCGAGCCTGATCCCCACGGCACGTGAGTAGATCAAGGTTCTGTGCGCCATCAGATCAGCAACGCGTTAACCCGAGCCGGTGTCGGGTACTCGTCCGTATGCGACGACTACTGGAGACGACGGCGACGGTAGCGCTGCTGGTGAACGTGGCGGCATGCGGAGGAGTGCCAGCGACGGAGGTGGGACAGGGGGCAACGACGACCACGAGTGCACCGCCGCCGGCGGCGCAGTTGCCGATGGGAGGCCGGACGGTGTTCCCACAGCACCGGGTGGTGGCGTACTACGGGACGGCGGGGACGAAGGCGTTGGGAATCCTTGGCCAGGGAACGCCGGACCAGGCCGCAGAGGCGGTGGAGAAAGCGTCGAAGGGTTTCGAGGCACCGGACAAGACCGTGCAGCCGGCGATGGAGTTCATCGCGACGGTGGCGGATGGGGGACCTGGCAAGGACGGGACGTACAGCCACGACGTGGCGGCGAGCCAGGTGCAGACCTATCTGGACGCGGCGAGGAAGCATCACGAACTGTTCATCCTGGACGTCCAGCCAGGACAGAAGGACTTCCGGGACGCGGTGAAGCCGTGGGGGGATCTCCTCAAGCAGCCGGACGTGGGGCTGGCGTTGGACGCGGAGTGGCGGATGGCCCCGGGCCAGGTGCCGGGACAGGCGATCGGGCACGTGGACGCGCCGGAGGTTAACGGGGTGCTGGACTGGGTGGCGGGACTGACGAAGCAGCACAATCTGCCGCAGAAGGTGGTGGTGCTGCACATGTTCCGGGCCTCGATGGTCACGGGGATCAGCGAGGTGACCGAGCACCCGGAGTTGGCGCTGGTGCAGCATCTGGACGGGTTCGGGGACGTGAAGACCAAGACGGACAGCTATCACGCCATCGCACAGCCGAAGCGGTTCCATATGGGGTTCAAGCTGTTCTACACGCAGGATCACCCGCTGCTGAGCCCGAAGGACGTGCTGGCTATGTCGCCGCGGCCGGAGTTCGTGAGTTACCAGTGACGGAGACGATGCGAGCGATGAAGGCGGCCTTCGAGGCGGCGTAGGTGGCGCGGTCGTGGCGGAAGCGGTCGGCGAGGTAGTACTTGAGCTCGGCGTAGGCCCGGACGGTGTCGGGGTGGGTACGAAGGTAGTCGCGGTACGCGAGGCTGGAGAGCAGGGTGGGGTGGTCGAAGGCCCACACGGAGAGGCGGTGGGCCGGAAGCCCAGATGGGGTGGCGAAGGCGTCCCAACCGGCGCCGCCGAGGTGGCGGTAACCGAGGGGATCGAGGCGGCGGATCACGGCGGGAAGGTGGTCGACGGAGTCGACGACCACGGTCACGTCGAGAACGGGCTTGGCGGCCAGGCCGGGCACGGCGGTGCTGCCGACGTGCTCGATCCGGCTGGCCACACCCGACAGCGGCCCGGAGAGGCGTGATCGGAGCTCGGCGAAGGCGGCGGCCCACGCCGGGTCGTAGGGCACGATCTCGATCATCGGGCCGTCCGCAGCCGGGACACGAGCACGGCGCCGGCGACCATCACCAGGCCGATGGTGACCAGACCCCACTGGCTGGAGCCGAACAGGTCGGTCATCCACCCCACCCAGTACGGCCCGAGGAAGCCGGAGATGTTGCCGATGGAGTTGACCACGCCGATGCCGGCGGCGACGGCGGCTCCGGACAGGAAGGCGGACGGCAGGGTCCAGAAGCACGGGAACGCCGCCATGACGCCGATGGCGCAGGCGCACAGGCCGAGGTAGCCGAGCCACGGGGCGGAGGTCAGGAAGGCGGACACGGCCAGCAGCGCGCCACCGGCGGCCATCGGGGCCAGGGTGTAGAGCACGGGTCGCCCGTTCCGGTCGCACCGGCGGCCCCACCACACCATGGCGACCGCGCCGATGGCGTACGGCACGGCGGTCAGCAGGGTGACGGCCAGGTTCCCGAAGCCCAGCGAGGTCTTGAGGATGGTGGGCATCCAGAAGCCCAGCCCGTACAGGCCGAAGGTGATGGCGAAGTACACCAGCCCCAGCGCGATCACCCGGGGATGCAGCACGGCCCGCCGCACGGGCATCTCCGGCATGGCCGACTGCTCGGCGGCCAGTGTGGCGGTGATCGACGAGCGTTCCTCGGCGGACAGCCAGCGGGCGTCGGCGGGCCGGTTCGGCAGCAGCCACAGCAGCGCCAGCCCGAGCAGGATCGACGGCAGGCCCTCCAGCAGGAACAGCCAGCGCCAGCCGGCCAGTCCCCCGACCCCGTCCAGGCCGAGCAGCAGGCCGCCGAGCGGGGCGCCGATCGCCGTGGACAGCGGGACGGCGGTCATGAACAGGCCGACGACGGTGGCCCGCCGCGCGGCCGGGAACCAGTAGCCCAGGTAGAGGATCATGCCGGGGAAGAAGCCGGCCTCGGCCACGCCCAGCAGGAAGCGCAGCACGTAGAAGCTGACCTCGCCCTGGATGGCGGCGCAGGCGGCGGCCACGATGCCCCAGACGATCATGATCCGGGCCATCCACACCCGCGCCCCGACCCGGTGCATGATCAGGTTGCTCGGCGCGTCCAGCAGCACGTAGCCGACGAAGAGCAGCCCGGCGCCCAGCCCGTACGCCGTCGGCGACAGGCCGAGCTGCTTGTTCATGGTCAGCGCGGCCACGGACAGGTTGGTCCGGTCGAGGTAGGCGAAGAAGTAGCAGACGGCCATCAGCGGGACCAGTCGCCAGGTGGCCCTGGCCAGTGCCCGCTCGCCCACGACGCCGGAGATCATTCGCTGAGCTTATCGACAGCAACGTCCCGGACACTTCGACCCGGTGCGGCGCGTTGTAGGGGAAACGACCAAGGAGACGAGATGGGCCTGATCGGAACGCTGCTCGGGTTCGTGGTGACCCTGTTCATCCTGGTGATGATCATCCGCATGATCCTCGACTGGGTGTCGCTGGCCGGCCGCGGCCCGTACTGGACGACCCGGGCCCGGCAGCTCGCCCACGCCAGCACCGAGCCGGTGATCGCCCCGGTGCGCCGGGTGCTGCCACCGGTCCGGGCCGGCGGCATCGGCATCGACCTGGCCTTCACGGTGGTGTTCGTGGCCGCCCTGATCGTGCGGGGAATCCTGTTCAGCCTGTGACGGCGACCAGGGACAGCGCGTCCCGGACGCGGTCGGCGCAGTCCGCGCCGGGGGTGGTGAGCCAGTCCTCGACGGCGACCCGGAGGGCGGCGAAGCTGGCGGCGACGAGAAGCCGGGTGCGGAGCACCTGACGGGGGTCGGCGTCGGGGGGCAGGAGCTTGGCGACGAGCTGGTGCTCCTGCTCGACGGTGCGCTGCAGGAAGGTGGCGTGCAGGGCGGGGGTGCGGGCCAGCAGCTCCTGGACCCGGCGGAACCGCTCGTGGTCGCCCTCGATGGCGCCGATGACGGCCTCGGCCAGGGTCGGGGCCTGGTCGACGGCGGCCAGCAGTCGGGCGAACTCCTCGTCGTGCACGGCGAGCAGCACGGCTTCCTTGGCGGCGAAGTAGCGGAAGAAGGTGCGCGGGGACACGTCGGCGGCGGCCGCGATCTCCTCGACGGTGGCGGCCTCGAAGCCCTTGGACTCGAACAGCGCCAGCGCGGCGTCGACCAGGGCCAGTCTGGTCTCCTGCTTCTTGCGCTCGCGCAGCCCGCACAGCTTCGTCATCGGACGAGCCTATCGGACGAAGTGTCATTTGACGCCAAGTGGCAGAGTGTGCCACTTTCGTGTCATGACCTCTTGGCGTCCGGCCGACCTGCCCGACCTCACCGGCAAGACCGCGCTCGTCACCGGCGCGAACAGCGGCATCGGCCTGCACGCGGTGCTGGGCCTGGCCGAACACGGCGCGCATGTGCTGCTCGCGGCCCGCAACCCGGAGCGCGGCGAGAAGGCGATCGCGGCCGTGCGCAAGCAGCTGCCCGACGCCAAGGTGGAACTGGTCCAACTGGACCTGGCCGACCTGACCAACGTGCGCGAGACGGCCAAGGCGGTGCTGGCCGAGCACGAGCACCTGGACCTGCTGATCAACAACGCCGGCGAGAAGATGGTGTCCGAGCGCCGCACCACCCGCGACGGCTTCGAGGCCCAGTTCGGCACCAACCACCTCGGCCACTTCGCGCTGACCGGCCTGCTGCTGCCGGCGCTGCGCCCGGGCGCCCGGGTCGTCAACATCACCAGCCTGGCCCACAAGTTCGCCCCGTTCGACTTCGCCGACCCGCAGCACGAGCGCCGCTACTCGGCGGGCAAGTCCTACGGCAACTCCAAGCTGGCCAACATGATCTTCACGCTGGAGCTGGACCGCCGGCTGGCCGGCACCGGGATCACCAGCATGGCGGCGCACCCGGGCTTCGCCCTCGAACCGGGCGACAGCATCGGCAACCCGGTGCTGGACGTGCTGACCAAGCCGCTCATCCAGGACATGGCCGGCGGCGCGATGCCCACGCTGTACGCCGCGACCGTGCCCGACCTGCCCGGCGGCTCGCTGATCGGACCGGGGAAGCCCTTGCGCACCAAGGGATTCCCCCGACCCGAGAAGCCCTCCCGCAAGGCCACCGACCCGCGGGTGGGCCGCCGCCTGTGGGAGCTGTCCGAGGAACTGACCGACGTCCGCTACCTCAGCTCGACTTCCTGAACAGCTTGGTCACCAGTCGCAGCCCCTGCCGGGCCGTGAGGTCCGGCAGGTAGGCGCGGCCGATGGCGTTGCCGATCGCCGGCAGCGCCCCCGAGTCCGGGTAGGCCATGAACAGCGGCCGGTACTCGGGCTGGAACTTGGCCTTGAACGACAGCAGCGACCGGAACCCGTACACCGGCTCCAGCGCCTTGCCGGTCACGTCCAGGATCCGTTGCAGCGACGAGACTTCCTCGCCCCGGTCGAGCCGGGCCAGCGGAGCCCCGGACAGGCTGAGGAACCGGGCGCCCTCCTCCTTGAGCGTCAGCGCGGCCGAAGCGATCATGAACTCGGTGACGCCCCGGAAGCCGGCGCCGCGGCGGCGCATGAAGTCCAGCGTCCAGCCGACCGGCTTGTCGTCCTCGTACACCGGCAGCCAGCTCGTGACGCCGTGCACGGTGCGGTCCCGGTCCACCGCGACCAGGCAGCGCACCGACCGGTCGTTCAGCTCGTCCAGCCCGCCGAGGGTGAAGCCCATCTCGGGCATTCCCTTGTCCGCCACCCATTCCTCGGAGATGGCCCGCACCTGGTCGGTGATCGCCAGCGGCGCGTCCGGATAGGACAGCCACTCGGCGGTGATGCCCTCCTTGCCGGCCTTGTTCAACGCCGTCCGCACGTCCTGCCACTTCTTGCCGGTGAACTCCAGGTCGGCCAGCGGCACCACGGTGTCCTCGGCCACCTGGAGGGTCTGCCAGCCCAGCGCCACGGCCGCGTCCCGCACGTCGGCGGTGACGCTGTACAGGCACGGCGTCCAGCCGTTGTCGGCGCAGAACTGCTGGAAGCCGACCACCACCTCGCGGTGCAGGCCCGGGTCGCCGATCGGGCCGCCGGTGGTCAGCGCGACCGTGGCCGACACCCGGTAGGCCAGCGCGGCCTGCCGCAGCGGCGTGAACCAGTACTGGTTGCCCGGCCAGGTCGTCATGTATGCCAGCGAGGAGTTGGCGTTGCGCTCCATCAGCTTGCGGGCCACCACGGTGGCGTCCGCGTCCTGCACCGGCTTGGCCCGCCAGAAGCTGATCAGCAGCCCGATCAGCAGCACCACCCAGAACACCGCGCCGGTGTACTCCCACACCACGATGGCCAGGCCGCCGGTGGGCAGGAAGTCGTTCTCGGCCAGCAGGATGTAGCCGGGCGGCAGGTACCGGGCCGGCAGGTCGGCCAGCAGCCCGGCCAGGTCCGGCACCGGCTTGAAGTGGGCCCGGTCCAGGTAGCCGACGCCGACGTAGACCGCCGAGGTGGCCAGGAAGGTGCCGAGCAGGCCGGCCGCGAGCCGGCCGTAGGTGCGCTTCGGCGCGGTCACCGTGAACACGCCCCGGGTGACCAGCAGCAGCCCGCACACCACGAACGGCAGCAGCAGCGGCGGGATGTTGGTGATCAGGTCGGTCAGGTCGGACTCGGTGAAGAACACGAAGCCGCCGATGAACACCACGCAGCTCAGGCCGAGCATCACGTTGAACACCAGCGCCAGCCACCACGCGAACCGCCGGCCGCGGCGCAGCCCCTCGGCCACGGCCAGCAGCAGCAGCGCCGGCCCGACCGAGGTGATGCCCGAGCCGACGCCGGTGCCCAGCGACTCGACGGTGGCCAGCCGGCAGCCCGTGTCGTTGAGCCCGTTGGCGCAGGCCTCGGCGACGTTGCTGGCGTCGATGGACGGCGAGGCGAACATGAGCTGGAGCAGGCCGAGCGGGCCGGTGGCGGACTTGGAGAACAGGGTGGCGATCGGCCCCAGCGCCGTCGCCGAGACCAGCAGCGCGACCAGCACCTTGGTCTCCGAGCGGGACGGGGCGTTGATCACGACACGGGGCGGTCGGTTCAGCAGGGCCAGCCCGATGACCAGCCCGACCAGGCCGCCGGTCAGCCGCACCACGTCCTGCACGGTGCCGGAGTACAGCACCAGCACGGTGGTGCCGACCAGCAGGAACAGCCGCAGCCGCCGACGCCACAGCGCGCCGAGCCGGCAGCTCAGCGCCAGCCCCAGCCCGGTGACGCCCGGCGACAGGCCGAGCGTGGCCTGGTCGAAGACCTGCGAGGTCCACTGCTCGCCGGTCAGCGCGACCAGTCGCACCGCCGGGATCGCGACCAGCGCGCCGAGCACCTGGCTGGCCCCCAGCACCAGCAGGCTGCGGCGGGGGCCGAGCCGCCGCTCCGCGGGCACGCCGATCACCAGCAGCAGCGCGGTGGTCAGCAGGTAGCCGGTGAGGTCGAAGCACCACATGCCGTTGGTGACGACGGTCCACAGGTTGCCCTCGGCCAGGTCGTCCCAGTTCATGGCGACCACGTCGAGCAGGTTCTCCGGCGGGCCGCCGGGCAGGCTGCCGGTCACGATGGCCGTCAGCCACAGCAGCCCGACCAGGCCGATGGTGAACGGGGCGCTTCGCAGTGCCACCAGCGCTTGGACGGCGTTGTGCCGCCAGCTGGCGAGCGTGGTCATGAGGCTCCAGCCAGTCAGTCGTCAGCCAGTAGATGGTCGAAACATCAGAAGTACGTTCCGCACCAGGGGGCCTCGTCGAGCCGGAACAGCCGGTCCGCGTCGGCCAGCGCCGCCTCGTCGAACACCTCGACCAGGCCGGCGGCGGCGAACCGGCTCAGCGGCCGGTCGCCGAGATAGGCGGCGGCCAGGTCGGCGACGTCCAGCCGGAGCTGCGGGTCCCGGCCGGTGCGCTCGGCGCCGTCCGGTCCGACCAGGTAGCGGCCGCTGTTGGCCGGGAGTAAACCGTCGACGACCTCGATCACCACCGGCTCGGCCGAGCCGTAGGTGCGGGCCGCCAGCGCGGCCGGCACGTCCACCAGCCGCAACCAGGTCTCGTCCTCGAACTCGCCGTACTTGGCGGCCCGGGGATCGGCGAACAGCAGGTCCAGGTCCTCGTCCACGGGCCGGGTCGGCAGCGTCACGCTGCGGATCAGGTCCATGCCGAGCAGGAACTTCAGCAGGGTCGCGGTCGCCGTCGGGGTGGCGGCGAACAACGCCACCACCTCCATGGCATACGTGTAGTGCTCGCCTTTGAGCTCCTTGGCCTTGAAGGCGGCGAAGCCGTCCTCGTGGACCGCGAGCCGGGTGAACTTCTCGCGGCGCAGCACGAGTTGCCAGTAGCCGTCGGACATGGTGATGCCGCCGGGCCGGACCGTGCCGAACCGCTGGTGCAGCTCGGGCACCAGCCGCCGGACCTCGTCCTGGTTCTGCACCAGGCGGACGTCGCCGGCCACCGGCGCACCGGCGTGCAGACGCGCCCTCGCGGTGTCCAGCACCGCGCTGCGGGCGCGGGTGGCCACGCCGTAGCCGAAGCGCCGGTAGATGGTGCCCTCGGTGGCCCGAAGCGTGGCGATCGGCGCGGACGTGCCTTCCAGGAACGTCCGCATGATCGCGCTCACCACACCCCGGCGGGTCCGGTCCGCGCGCACGCCGACCCGGCTCACCGCGGCCATCGGCACGAGTTTGCCGCCAGGCAGCGCGATCACGGTGTCGCTGGCGGTCAGCGTGCCGATGACGCCCGAGTCGTCGACCGCGCCGATGCTGGTGGCGCGGTCGAACGAGTTGTGCACGTACGGCCAGTCCTCGTCGGTGGCCGGCGGCTCGTGCAGACAGGCCCGGAACAGCGTGTGACCAGCGCGCAGCTCGTCTTCGCCGCTGAGGGTACGGAGGTCGAACGGCGGCTCTGTCATGACCTGAACTCTACTGACGGTGTTGAAACGGATTACTGCGGCTGGCCGACCTCGTAGTGGCCGTCGTCGCTCTTGACGGTGATCTGCACCGTCTTCTGCGCACCGTCCACAGTGACCTGGCAGCTGAAGGTGACCCCGGCCTTGACCTGCTGGTTGTCCGGGCACTGCACGTTGCTGGCCTTGAGCTTGTAGTCGTTGGTCAGCACGCCGGTGACGCCCTGCTCCACCTTGGCCGTGTCGAAGACCTTCTTGGTGAACACGCCGGTCGCCAGGAGCACGACCACCACGATGACGATCAGCACCACCACGCCGATGATGCCGAAGATCAGGCCGCGGCCGCCCTTGCGGGGTGCGGGCGCGCCGGGGAAGCCGCCGCCGAACTGGCCGCCCGGCTGGGGCTGCTGTCCCCACTGCGGCTGCTGTCCGGGCGGGGGCTGCTGGCCCCACTGCGCGGTCTGCTGGGCCGGCTGGCCGTAGGGGGTGAAGCCGGGCTGCTGCTGCTGTTGCTGGGGGTAGCCCGGCTGGCCGCCGCCGTACGGGCTGGGCTGCTGGTACTGGCCCGGCTGGGGCTGCTGCTGCGGCTGGGCCGGCTGGCCGTACGGGTTCGAGGGCTGGCCCCACTGCTGCTGGGGCTGTTGCGGCTGGGCCGGGAAGCCACCGGACGGTGTGCCGGGATACCCGCCCTGGGGCTGCTGGCCCCACTGCTGCGGGTCGTTGCCCCCGGACGGTCCGTACGGGCTGGTCATTGTCGCCTCCGTGCTCTGCTCAACACCGAAATCCGGCCGCTTGGCCGCGATCAAACCACAGGGCGGCCCCGCCGCGTGGCCGCCCTGGACAAACACGCGTCGCCCCGCACGCTGCCACCATCCCGGCGGGGCCGAATCCGCCGTTCAGAGGGTCCCCATCGCCACCACCCCGCGGCGCAGCGCCTTGACCGCCTCGGCGGCGGTCGCGCCGACCGGCTCGGCCCGGCCGACCACGTCCCGGAGCTGGTCGAGCAGGTCGATCACCTGACGGCACCAGCGCACGAAGTCGCCGGCCGAGATCTCCTGGCCGTTGGTCTCGGCCGCGGTGAGCACCTTCTCCAGCGACTCGCCGCGGGCCCAGCGGTACACCGGCCAGGCGAAACCGGTGTCGGGCTGGCGGGTGCGGTCCAGCTTGTGCCGGCGCTCGTCCTCCTCGATGGCGGCCCACAGCCGCATCGTCTCCTGCATCGCCGTGGCCACCTCAGGCGTGGGCAGCCGCGGGTCCATGGGGCCGTCCCGGCGCGCCTCGAACACCAGCGACGACACCACCGCCGCCAGCTCCGGCACGGTGAGGTTCTCCCAGACGCCGTTGCGCAGGCACTCGGCCGCGAGCAGGTCGGACTCGCTGTACAGGCGGGCCAGCCGGCGGCCGTTGGCGGTGACGCCGTCGCCGTTGGCCTCCAGGTAGTCGCGCTCGCGCAGCAGGCCGCGGATCCGGTCGAACGCCCGGGCCAGGGAGTGCGTGGTCGAGGCGACCTGCCGCTCCAGCCGCTCGGTCTCGGCCAGCAGCCGGTGGTAGCGCTCGGCCCAGCGGGCGTGCGCCTCCCGGTCGTCGCAGCCGTGGCACGGGTGGGCCCGCATGGCCCGGCGCAGCGCCCCCAGCTCGGCGTCGTCGTGGGCGTCGCCGCGGCCGCGGCGGCCCTGCCGGTGCGGCGCCGTGATTCCCGTCTCACGCAGGCTGTTGGCCAGGTCGCGGCGGATCCGCGGGGAGCGCCAGTCCACGTTCTTGGGCAGCCGCATCCGGCCCAGCGCCTCCACCGGGGCCGGGAAGTCGGCGACCGACAGCGTGCCGGCCCAGCGGTCCTCGGTCAGCACGAACGGCCGGGGCTCGCCCAGCGGGTCCAGGCCCGGGTCGATCACCACGGCGATGCCCGAGCGGCGGCCCGAGGGCACCGCGATCACGTCGCCCTTGCGCAGCCGCTCCAGCGACTCGGCCGCCTCGGCCCGGCGGCTGGCGCTGTTCTGCCGGGACAGCGCCTTCTCCCGGTCGGTGAGCTTGCGACGCAGCTCGGCGTACTCGGCGAAGTCGCCGAGGTGGCAGGTCATGGACTTGGCGTAGCCGGCCAGCGCCTCCTTGCCGCGCTCGATGCGGCGGGACAGGCCCACCACCGAGCGGTCGGCCTGGAACTGGGCGAAGGACTGCTCCAGCATCTCGCGGGCGGCCTGCGCGCCGACCTGGTGGACCAGGTTGACGGCCATGTTGTAGCCGGGCCGGAAGCTGGAGCGCAGCGGGTAGGTGCGGGTCGAGGCCAGGCCGCCGACCTGCTTGGGGTCGATGCCCGGCTGCCACACCACCACGGCGTGGCCCTCCACGTCGATGCCGCGCCGGCCGGCCCGGCCGGTGAGCTGGGTGTACTCCCCCGGCGTGAGATCCACGTGGGCCTCGCCGTTGTACTTGACCAGCTTCTCCAGCACGACCGTGCGGGCCGGCATGTTGATGCCCAGGGCCAGCGTCTCGGTGGCGAACACGACCTTGACCAGGCCGCGGACGAACAGCTCCTCGACCGTCTCCTTGAACGCCGGCAGCAGGCCGGCGTGGTGGCTGGCGATGCCCCGCTCCAGGGCCTCTCGCCACTCCCAGTAGCCGAGCACGACCAGGTCGCCCTCGGGCAGGTCCTTGGTGCGCTCGTCGATGATGCCGCGGATGACGTCGATGTCCTCGGGGGACGTCAGCCGCATGCCGGCCCGCACGCACTGGGTGACCGCCGCCTCGCAGCCGGCCCGGCTGAACACGAAGTCGATGGCCGGCAGCAGCCCGGCCTGCTCCAGCCGGCCCACCACGTCCACCCGCGACGGCGGGCGGAAGCGCGGGCCGCCACTGCGGGCCCGGGACGCGCGGGGGCCGCGGCCGTGGCTGTACGGCACGTGGTGGCGGCCCATCTCCTCGGCCCGGCGCAGCAGCTGCGGGTTGATCCGGGCCTCGTTGCCGCCGTCGTCGGCGAACAGGTTCTCGATCCGGCCGCCGAGCATCATGTGCTGCCACAGCGGCACCGGCCGGTGCTCGTCGACCACCACGGTCGTGTCGCCGCGGACCTCGAGCAGCCACTCGCCGAACTCCTCGGCGTTGCTGACCGTGGCCGACAGGCCCACCACCTTCACCGTCTCCGGCAGGTGCAGGATCACCTCCTCCCACACCGCGCCGCGGAACCGGTCGGCCAGGTAGTGCACCTCGTCCATCACCACGAAGGCGAGGTTGTCCAGCGCCGAGGAGCCCGCGTACAGCATGTTGCGCAGCACCTCGGTGGTCATCACCACCACCGGGGCGTCGCCGTTGATCGAGGAGTCGCCGGTGAGCAGGCCCACCTTGTCGGCGCCGTAGCGGGCGGTCAGGTCGGCGAACTTCTGGTTGGACAGGGCCTTGATCGGCGTGGTGTAGAAGCACTTGGCGCCCTGGCCCAGCGCGAGGTGCACGGCGAACTCGCCGACCACGGTCTTGCCCGCGCCGGTCGGGGCGCACACCAGCACGCCGTGCCCGTCCTCCAGGGCCTCGCAGGCCTGCCGCTGGAACGGGTCGAGCTCGAAGGAGAGCACCGAGATGAAGTCGGTCAGCCGGGGCCGGGCAGCCCTACGCTTGGACGCCGCGTAGGCCTCGGCGGGGGACTGGCCCGGTGATGCGCTGGAAGCCACGACACCAGAGTTTCATACAAGCCTGACAATCGCGTCCAAGATCTACTGTGGCGCGCCCGGAAACTGTCAGGGGTGCGCGTTTAGATGTAGACGTGCGGGTCGCGGTGGTGCCCACCGGCGAGGGTGGGGCGTGGACGAGGGAGCTGGCCGAGGACGGCCAGCCGCTGGGTGAGCCGCGTCTGTGGACCGACCTGCCGGTGGCGGTGGCCGCCTACGAGCCGTCGGGGCCGCGCTGGGTGTGGGCGCACACCATGGACATCTATCCCCGGCTGCTGGCGGCCGGGGTGCGGGTGGAGCGCTGTCACGACGTCGAGCTGACCGAGACCCTGCTGATGGGCTACGTGGGCCGGTGGGGCTCGCCGCGGAGCGTGGCGGCGGCGTGGGCGCGGCTGACCGGCGGGCCGGTGCCGCCGGACAAGGCGCCCCGGTCGCGGGACACGCAGCCGACCCTGTTCGACGCCGAGCAGGCCGATCCGCTGGGCGGGGCGGATCCGCTGGAGGTGCTGCTGGCTGTGCACGCCGACCAGCTCAGACGGATCGGCGAGACGGCGCTGCCGGGGCGGTTCCGGCTGCTGGTGGCGGCCGAGTCGGCGGGGGCGCTGGCGGCGGCCGAGATGGGGCACGTGGGGCTGCCGTGGCGGGCTGACGTGCACTCCGAGCTGCTGACGGAGATGCTGGGCCCGCGCCAGGCCTACGGGCTGCCGCCGCGCAAGCTGGGCGAGCTGTCCGAGCGGGCCGCCCTGGCGCTCGGCGACCGGAAGCTGCATCTGGACTCGCCGGCCGAGGTGCTGAAGGCGTTCTCCCGGGCCGGCATCCGGCTGTCGTCGACCCGGTCGTGGGTGCTCAAGGAAGTGGATCATCCGGCGGTGCCGCTGCTGCTGGAGTACAAGGAGCTGTACCGGATCTACACCGCCCACGGTTGGGCGTGGCTGTCGGCGTGGGTGCACGACGGCCGGTTCCGGCCGGAGTACGTGCCCGGCGGTGTGGTGTCCGGCCGGTGGGCCACGCGGGGCGGCGGGGCGCTGCAGATCCACAAGCGGGTGCGGCGGGCGGCCATCGCCGACCCGGGCTGGGTGCTGGTCGTGGCCGACGCCGGTCAGTTGGAGCCGCGGGTGCTGGCGGCGCTGTCCGGGGACGAGAAGCTGGCCCGCGCCGGCGCGTCCGGAGACCTGTACCGGGCGCTGGCCGACGAGGCGTTCGGCGGCGACCGGCCGCGGGCCAAGATCGGCATGCTGGCCGCCCTGTACGGGCAGACCAGTGGCGAGGCCGGGGTGCTGGTCGCGGCGCTGCGGCGGAAGTTCCCCCGGGCCGTGGACCACGTGGAGAAGGCGGCCCAGATCGGCGAGTCCGGCGGGCTGGTGCGGTCCTGGCTGGGGCGCACGTGCCCGCCGGCGACGTCCGGCTGGGTCGAGGGCGGGCTGGATCCCGAACCCGTCGAGGAGGCCTCCGACTCCGGGGCCCGCAACCGGGCGCGGGGGCGGTTCACCCGCAACTTCGTCGTGCAGGCCAGCGCCGCCGACTGGGCGCTGGCCCTGTTGGCCACGCTGCGCACTGCCCTGACCGGCATCGGGGTCGAGGGGGCGCGGCCGGAGCTGGTGTTCTTCCAGCACGACGAGGTGATCGTGCACTGCCGGGCCGAGGACGCCGCCGAGGTGACCGCCGTGCTCGAGCAGGCGGCTGAGACCGCCGGCCGGGTCGTGTTCGGCGACACCCCGGCCCGCTTCCCGCTCGATATCGCCGCCGTCGAGTGCTACGCCGATGCCAAATAGGAGAATGTGTCCGTGACAGCAACACCGATCCGGCTCGGCGTCATCGGTCTCGGCGTGATGGGCCGCCGCACCTTCGACCAGGCGCTGCGGCATCCCGACTTCGAGGTGACGTTCGCGGCGGACGCCAACCCCAAGCTCGTCGACGAGCTCCAGGCCGCGCATCCCGGCATCCCGTTCCTCGCGCCGACGGAGTTCCCGGACCATGTGGACGCGATCTACATCGCCACTCCCCCGGCTTGGCACGCCTGCTACGCGCTGCTGGCGTTGAACCACGGCATCGCGGTGTTCTGCGAGAAGCCGCTGGCCGTGGATCTGGCCGAGGGCCGGGAGATGGTGGCCGCGGGCGGCGTCACGGCGGTCAACTTCCCGCTGTCCGACACCAATGCCACGCTGTATCTGGAGGACGTCATCCCGGACGCCGGCGAACTGCTCGGTGTCGATGTGCGGATGACGTTCCCGCAGTGGCCGCGGTCGTTCCAGGCCCCGGCGGCCTGGGTCGGTGAGCGGGCCGAGGGCGGCTTCGTCCGGGAGGTCTTCTCCCACTTCGCCTATCTCACCGACCGCCTGGTGGGTCCGATCCGGACTGTTGAGGCCACTGTGGACTATCCGGAGACCGGCAGCGAGGTCGCCGCCCGCGGGCTGCTCCGCGCCGGGGAGGTTCCGGTGCAGGTCTCCGGGTACGCCGGGGTGGCGGCGGCCGAGAGCTACGAGTGGATCCTCTGGGGCACAAGGCGTTCGTACCGTCTGCTGAACTGGACGCAGCTGTCCTTCTCCGACGGCGGCGACTGGCAGCCCATCGATCTGGCCGGCGGCGGCTCCGGGGCCGAGTCGACGCGGCTGTCCCTGTTCGCCGAGGCCGTTCGGGGCCGGCGGCCGGCCAACCTCGCCGACTTCGCGGACGCGCTCCGAGTGCAGGAGGCGGTCGAGGCGTTCTACCGCTGAGGAACGCCTCGCGCCGAGGTCCACTCATCCACCGCGGCAGCACAGCCCACGCCGACACCGAGCACACCAGCTGCCACGAGGAGGTTGCCGCCCGGTGTGAGGTAGTACGCGAGTCCGGCGACAACCACGATGCTCGGCGCGAGCTGGACCGTGTAGGTCCAGGGTCGCATCCGACACACATCGGTAGTACTACCTAGTGGTGTGCAGGCCGGCAGGAACCGGCCTGCACACCACCGGACTACGTGGCGCTCAGCACGCCCGCGCCCCAGCCGTCACCGTCGCGGTGCACGGCCCTGGCCTTCAGGATGAAGGTCAGCAGTTCCGGCGAGAGCCACTTGCCGCCGAACTCCTGCCTGGTCAGGGCGGCGACACCGGCGGAGCTCGGGGTCGCGGCCGACGTGCCGTAGAAGCGGCAGTCGCCCGGCTTCACCGCGGGACAGGTGCCCGAGCCGAACGGGCCGACACCGCTGACCTGGACACCGTCGGTGGCGGTGTAGGTCGGCGCCGGGGCGGTCCGCGCGTGCCCGCCGGGAACGCCCTTGCACGGGCCGATTCCCTTGCCGGGGCACTGGGTCGTGGTGATCAGCTGCACCGGGCCAGCGGCGCTGTAGGCCTCCAGCGGGCTGGTCGTCGGGTCCACGGTGGCGCTCGCGTTGGTGGCCGCGGCGCTGGTGGCGAAGCCCAGGTAGTTGGAGTCCGGGTTCAGCGAGCCGGCGCGGTCGGTCGGGTCCAGGGTCTGCACGCCGGACGCGAGGGCCCGCCAGCGCAGGTCGAGGGTGGGCACGGCCCGCGCCGAGGAGGTGCCGGCCACGTCCACCACGAGCCGCGCTGCCTGCGCCACGCCGGTGGTGTTGGTGTAGGTGAACTGCTCCAGCGTGTCGCCGACCCCGTTGGCCTGCTTGGCATTGCTCCACGCCAGGCAGTTGCCGGCGGCGTCGATCAGGTACAGGTTCAGGTCGGTGAAACCGCCCTGGCCGGTGGTCGGGTAGATCGCCCGCGGCTCGCTCCACTGCAGCGTCGGCATCAACGAGGCGCCGGGCAGCAGGTTGAGGTTGTAGGTGTTGTCCGTGCCGCGCAGGTTCACCGTGTTGTGGATCGGCGCGGGGCAGTTGGTCTGCGCGCTGGCCTGGTCGTCGGGCGTGCGGCCGGTGCCCTTGGCCGCTACGCGCGGGGCGTGCCGGTTGCCGAGATTACCGGCCGAGGAGGAGACCCAGATGCCGTGCTTGGCCAGGGACTCGGCGGTAGTCGCGCCCAGGCCCTGCTGGAAGGCGGGCTCGTCGTCGAAGGCCAGGTCCTCGGTGATGATCGTGGCGCCGGCGGCGGCCAGGTCGTGGAAGCCCTTGACGTAGTCGGCCAGGGTGTCGCCGCTGGTGGCGTACATCAGCTTCGCGTCGGGGGCGATGTCGTGGACGATCTCCATCATCGCCGTGCCCTCGTCGTTGTCGTACGAGGCCTGGCTGAGGATCTTCGTGTCGGCCGGCAGCTCGCCGCGGGCGATGGACTCGGCCACGTGGTCGGCGTCGCCGGACATCACGCCGACCGTCTGCCCCTTGCCGGTCAGGCCGCGCTGCTGGGCGATGTCGGCCTTGTGCAGCTGGACGGCCTCGGCGGTGTTCGGACCGACGTCGGTCGCCGGCCGCAGGCTGGGCCGCAGCGTCGACACCCACGGCAGCGCCGCGACCGCGTCGAGCTTGTCGACCGGCACCACCGTGCTGACCAGGCCCGCCACCGGCAGGTCAGCCCCCGGGACCGCGGCGAGGTCGGCGGCGTTGGTCTTGACGGTCACGCCGAGCGACCGCAGCTGGTTCTCCTGGTCCGCGTTGACCGGGCCGTCGGCGTACAGCTGGACGCCGACGCCGTTCTGGTCCAGCTCGACCGCGTTGGCGGTCAGCTGTCTGGCCTTGCCGGCCCCGAGGCGGGAGACCTGTTCGGCCTGCTGCCGCAGCATCGACGGGATCTTGTACGACGTGTCCTCGACCGCCGCCGTTGCCGGGGTGCCTGTCACGGTGAGCAGCGGCACCACCAGCGCGACACCGGCCACGAGCGCGCGTAAGCGCCCTGTCATATTTCCTCCCCAAAGTCACCCGTTTGGGGTCACTCTATGAGGGAAGTGACAAACCGGACACCGTCCGATCGTCGGGTAGACAAGGGCCGAATCGACCACCCACCCCAGGTACGCGATGCGCTATTTCTGCAGCTCGCTGCAGATGAGCCGGTGGATCTCGGCCGGCGGCGGGAACTGCTGGGTCAGCCGGTCGCCCAGGGCGCTGGCCGACGCGCCGGCCTTGGGCCACACCTTCACCACCGCCGGCAACGCCTCCGGCCGGGCCGTCTTGAGCACGTCCGGCTGGTCGGCGAACATCCGCTGGAACTCCTCGAACGTCTGCTGCTGGGTCTGCGTGACCACCGACGCCACGTCCTGGTGGGTGGCCAGCACCTGCGCCCGGACCTGGGGTAACTCCGCGTCGTTGTGGAGGTAGATGTCCACTTCGTCAGCCTTCCCGCACTGCTTCGGGGCCGCCGTCTGGGACAAGGTCGGAGACCACACCGCCAGACCCGCCACCCCGGCCACCGCCACCACGCCGAGCACCAGGGCCATCACCAAGTACTGAGTGCGCACGGGCGCAACTCTGTCACTCCGCTGCCGCCTCCGCGGACACCGCCTCCAGCAGCTCCGCC
Source organism: Kutzneria sp. CA-103260 (assembly GCF_018263855.1). Taxonomy (GTDB): domain Bacteria; phylum Actinomycetota; class Actinomycetes; order Mycobacteriales; family Pseudonocardiaceae; genus Kutzneria. Next base: position 3,175,226 of record NZ_CP073318.1, read on the forward strand.
ATCCGGTCCAGCGTCACCTTGTGTTCGGCCAGCTCGTAGTCGGCGGCCAGCTCGCGCGGGTCGTGGTGGCCGACGAAGGCCGTCTCCCCGTCCTGCCACACCACCATCCGCAGCGGCAGGTCCAGCCCTACCCGCGGGTCGCTGGCCATCAGCGGCGTGCCCGCGTGCGGATTGCCGAACAGCACCACGTCGATGGGCGTCAACTGCATGTCCGCCCGCCGCGCGTGTTCGGCGTGGTCGATGTGCGCGAACACCGTCAGCTCACGGTGTTCCAGCGCGGCGATCAGTCGGGACACGGTGGATCTCTGGCCATGGCTGCTCTTGCGGATCATCACGGGGACAGTGTCCGCCCCGTGGCAAGGTCCCGCACCGGAGGGCCGCCGGACGACGGCCCTCCGGGCAGGCCTAGCTGGGCACGGAGTCGGTGAAATGCGTGCCGGACGCCTCATAAGCGGACACCGCACTGTCCACTTGGGACGGAGTGAGCGCGCCGCCACCGTTGAAGTACACCCAGTTCACCTTCTCGTCCCAGGTGCGCTGGCCGGTGAACGGCAGGTCGATGAACCACTCGTTGAAGTCGATGGTCATCTTGTCGCGCGGGTAGTACTTGCCGTTGCTGGAAAAGTAGACCTGTCCGTCCACATAGTACGTGACGGTGCCGCCCGCGACGGTCATCACCAGCGTGTGCCAGCCCTGCAGGCTGGAGAGCACGTTGTGGGTGACCCGGTCCATGGCGTCGGCGCTGTACCAGGTGGTGGTGTACAGCGTCGGCCCGGGCGCGCCCCAGCCGCCGTTGGGCAGGTACTCGTTGTCGAGCTCGCTGTAGAGCGACTCGTCCGGAGTGATGGTGTAGAAGGTTTCGTTGACGTGGTCGCCGTTCTGGCCGCTGGTGGGGGCGTCGTTGAAGTACACCCGAGCGGCGTAGGTGCCTTCGAGGAACTTGCGTTGGACGGTGTCGATCTCGGCCTGGGTGGTGTTGGCCGCGGTGCCGTCGGTCTTGGCCTCCAACTGCATCACCCGGCCGCCGACGGCGGTGGTGTCGGCGGGGAAGGTGATGGCGTTGGCCGACCAGGTGTTGGCGATGCCGGGGCCGCCGGCGCCGGTGCGCACGCTCCAGCCGTGCGCGGCCAGGGCCGGGTCGGCGGAGTTGCTGTAGTGGAAGTCGTCGAACAGGGCGGCGCCGCTCGGCGGCGGGCCGCCGGGCGAGGTGGTGGTGGTTGTCGTGGTGGTCGGGCCGCCGCCGGCCGGGGCGGTGCCGAAGGCCAGCGCGCCGCCGACGTAGGCCGCGACGTTGGTGTTGACGGCGTAGTCGGTGTCGGCCCCGTTGAACGAATAGTCGTTGGCCTGGTTGACGTTCTGCCAGTCCTGCCGGTACAGCCGGAGCTGGATGTCACCGCTGTCGGAGCCGGGGGCTACCGAGCCGCTGGTGAAGCTGACCTGGAGGTAGTGGTCGGCGGTGGCGGTGGGCGTGGCCAGAGTGCCGATCGTGCCGGTGATGTTGCCGCAGCCGACGACCGCCCAGGCGCACGCGAACACGTACGGGCTGGCGCCGTCGGCGGTGAAGTAGTAGCGCAGGGTGACCTGGTTCAGCGCGAGCGCGCTGCTCCCGGTGTTGACGATCTTGAACCAGGGTTCGGCCTCGCCGGCGCTGGCCGGTGTCGAGGTCTTGTACTGCACGCTGAGCACTGGCGTCGCGGCCAGCGCCGGATGGATGGCGTAGAGGCTGGCCGCCGCGCACACGGCCGCGGCGGCGGCGATGGCGGCGCGGCGTCGGCCCCGTGGCCGGGCAGGGTTGTGGTCCATCGGTTCTCCTCGGTCGAACGACGCGTGGCGGCCTCGTCGACATCCGACTGACCATTGGTCAATCGAATGCGGTACACGGTGAACCCAGGTTGGCCAGCTGTCAAGGGTCTTGACATGACCAATGGTCAAGCCTCAATCTCTGGCGCCATGTCCAGACGAAGCCGCGCCGCGTTAACCATGGCCGCCGCCGCCCTCGCCGCCGCCGCGTGCGGAGCCGGTCCGGCCGACACCACTGCCCAGTCCAAGGCCATCACCGTGTGGCTGATGGACGGCGATCTCAGCGACCACGCCGTCGCCGCGATCAACACCGCGTTCGAGCAGGCCACCGGGGCCAAGGTGACAGTGCGGACCCAGGAATGGGACAACATCAACACCAAGATCAGCACCGCGCTGGCCCAGGACAGCACCCCGGACGTGCTGGAGATCGGCAACACCGACGTGCCGCTGTTCGCGGCCAACGGCGCGCTGGCCGATCTGACCGAGCACAGGGCCGACCTGTCGGCCGGCCAGGCGTGGCTGCCGGGGCTGGCCGGCCCGGCCACCGTGGACGGCCGGATCTACGCCGCGCCGCTGTTCGCCGGCAACCGCGCGGTGATCTACCGGAAGTCCCTGTGGGCCAAGGCCGGCGTCACCGCACCGCCGACGACGCTCGCCGAGCTCACCGCCGATCTGGACAAGATCAAGGCGGCCAGTCCGGACCCGGCGTTCTCCGCGTTCTACTTCCCCGGCCAGTACTGGTACGGGGCCCTGCAGTTCGTCTGGGACGCAGGCGGCCAACTGGCCACGACGGACAGTGGAAAGTGGACCGGAGCGCTGGAGAAACCGGCCGCGCAGCAAGGACTCAAGGCCTGGCAGCAGTTCCAGAACACTTACTCCGGCGCGGCCTCACGCAACGTGGACACCAAGGCCCCGGACCAGGCGGCGCTGTTCGCCCAGGGTGGGACCGCGGCGATCCTGGACACCAGCGTGAACACCATCCTCAAGGACAACCCGGCGCTCAAGGACGACCTCGGCACGTTTCCGTTCCCCAGCGCCACTTCAGGCAAGACGCAACCGGTGTTCCTCGGCGGGTCCGACCTCGGCGTCGCCGCCAAGTCGCAGCACCAGGAGTTGGCACTGGCGTATCTGAAGGCGGCCGCGGACCCGGCGGTGCAGAAGTCGGCGATCGTCGGCATCGACCGCTGGACGCCGGTCTCCACCCAGATCATCGACCAGGTCACGCCGACCCTGCCGCCGTTGAGCGCCGCGTTCTTCACCGCCGCCAAGTCCTCCGGCAGCACGCCGGCCACGCCGGGCTGGGCCACCGTGGAGAGCGACAAGTCGATCAACACCTTCTTCGCCGACATCGCCACCGGCCGCAAGTCGACCGCCGACGCCGCCAAGGACTTCGACGCCCACCTCGACCAGGCCCTGAACGCGAAGCAATGAGCACCGACACCCTGAGAACGTCATCGCCGGCAGCAGCGATGACTGTCGCCGGCGCCGAACCACCCCGGCGCCGGCGACACCCCCTCCTGCTGCCGTACGGGCTGCTGCTGCCCGCGGCGGCCGTGCTGGCCCTGGTGCTGGGTTATCCCCTGGTACGGCTGCTGGTCATCTCGTTCCAGGACTACGGCCTGCGATCCCTGTTCACCGGGACCGTCGGTTGGGCCGGCGTCGCCAACTACACGGCGGTGCTGACATCCCCGGATCTGGCGCCGGTTCTGTTGCGCAGCATCGGTTTCTGCGCCGCGCTGGTGATCGGCACGCTGGTCATCGGGCTCGGGGTCGCACTGTTGATGGCGCGCTTGGGCCGTCGGATGCGGGCGGCGGTGATGTTCGCCCTGATCGCCGCCTGGGCCATTCCCAACGTGGCGTCCACGCTGGTCTGGCAGTGGCTGTTCCAGCCGGTGTACGGCGTGGCCAACTGGCTGCTCAGCCGGATCGGGGTGGTCGGCGACGTCACCCAGCACGACTGGACGACCTCGGCGCTGTCGGCGTTCGCCCTGGTGTGGCTGCTGGTGGTGTGGCAGTCGGTGCCGTTCGTGGCGCTGACCCTGCACGCCGGCCTGAGCCAGATCCCCCGCTCCTACTACGAGGCCGCGGCCATCGACGGCGCCGGGCCGGTGCGGGTGTTCACCACCATCACGCTGCCGTTCCTGCGCCCGATCCTCGGCCTGGTCACGATTCTGTCGGTGATCTGGGACTTCACCGTGTTCAACCAGATCTGGATCCTCACCCAGGGCGGTCCCAGCGGCCAGACCACCACGTTGGGCATCTGGACGTTCACCACCGCGTTCAGCCAGAACTCGTTCGGCCAGGGCGGCGCGGTCGCCGTGGTGTCGGTGGCGCTGCTGCTGGCGCTGACCGCGGTGTACGTGCGCCGGCTCGTCCGCTCCGGGGAGGCCATATGAGGATCGCCCGCAATGCGATGGCGGCGTTGTTCTGTGTGGTGTGGCTGTTTCCCGTGTACTGGATGGTGAACACGGCGTTCAAGCCGTACGGGGACATCCTCAGTGCCACGCCGAAGTTCCTGCCGTTCCCGTTCACCCTGGCCAACTTCGCCGACGCCGTGGCGAAACCCGGCTTCCTGCGCGACCTCGGCAACAGTGTCCTGGTCACCGGCTCGGTGGTGGTCGTGGCGATCGTGGTCGCCTTCCTGGCCGCGACGGCGTTGACCAGATTCCGTTTCCCGGGGCGGAGAAGCTTCCTGATCGGCGTGCTGGTGGTGCAGATGGTTCCGGTGCCGGCGCTGGTGATCCCGCTGTTCCTCAGCCTGAAGTCCGTGCACCTGCTCGACACCTTCCTCGGCCTGGGGCTCACCTATGTGGCGCTGGTGCTGCCGTTCACCATCTGGACGCTGCGCGGGTTCCTCCAGGGCATCCCGGTGGAGCTGGAAGAAGCCGCGCTGGTCGACGGCGCGGGCCGGGGCACCGTGATCCGGCGGATCCTGCTGCCGCTCGTGCTGCCGGGCATCATCGCCACCAGCGTGTTCGCGTTCATCACGGCCTGGAACGACTTCCTGTTCGCCTACGTGGTCATGAAGGACCAGTCCGGCTACACGCTGCCGGTGTGGCTGGTGTCGTTCAGCACGAGCACCGGCACCGACTACGGCGGCCTGATCGCCGCGTCCACCCTGTTCGCCCTGCCCGTCATCGTGTTCTTCGCCCTCGTCCAGCGCCGGCTGGTGGAGGGCATGACCGCCGGCGCCGTGAAAGGCTGACTGTGATCATTCCCCGTCCCCGGCACGCCGAGTCGCGGCCGGGCTGGTTCCGGCTCCGCCCGCAGCTGCTGATCAGCCACGGGCCCGGCGCCGAGCGCGCCGCCGACCTGCTCGCCAACTACCTCGGCCTGCGCGGCGGAGACAGCAGCGCCCAGATCCACGTCGAGCTGTCCGCGGCCGCTCGGGACCTCGGTCCCCAGGGCTACGAGCTGGTCATCGAGCCGCACCGGGTGCTGCTGTCGGCCACCACCGAGGCCGGGCTGCTCAACGGCGTGCAGACGCTGCGTGGCCTGGCGCGGACGGAAACCGTGCCGTGCCAACATATTCGGGACCGGCCCAAACTGCCGTGGCGGGGCGTGATGCTGGACGTGGCCCGCCACCACATGCCGATCGAGTTCCTGCACCAGTTCGTCGACGTGATGGCGCTGCACAAGCTGAACGTGCTGCACCTGCACCTGACCGACGACCAGGGCTGGCGCATCGAGATCGACGGCTGGCCGCGGCTGGTCGACGTGGGCGCGTGGCGGCCGGAGAGCATGGTCGGCCCCGCCGGCAGCACCCGGTTCGATGGCGTGCCCCACGGCGGCTACTACACCCGTGCCGAGCTGCGGGAACTGGTGCGCTGCGCGGCCGATCGCGGGGTGATGGTCGTGCCGGAGATCGAGATGCCCGGCCACGTCCGCGCGGCGTTGGCGGCCTATCCCGAGCTGGGCAACTTCCCCGGGCGGCGGCTGCCGGTGTGGACGAGCTGGGGCATCAGCGAGGACATTCTCGGCGTGCACGACACGGCCCTGGAGTTCTGCCGGGACGTGTTGCGGCAGGTCACGGAGGTTTTCCCCGCTCCGTACGTGCACATCGGCGGCGACGAGTGCCCGACGACGCAGTGGGCCACCGCCCCGTCCGCCCTGGCCCGTGCCGCCGAGCTGGGCTTCTCCGACCCCGGCCTCCTGCACGGATGGTTCCTCGGGCAGATGCGGGACACCTTGCGGGACCTGGGCCGGACCGCCGTGTGCTGGGCCGAGACCGGTCGCCACCCGGGCGGGCCGCCGCCGGGGCTGGTGCTGGCCGCGTGGCGCGACACCGCCCACGGCGCGCTGGCCGTGCGCGGCGGGCACCAGGTGATCATGGCCCCGCACCGCTCCACGTACCTCGACTACCGGGAGAGCGAACCCGCCGGGCCGTCGGGGATCGTCACCACCGTGACCGACGTGTACCGGTTCGACCCGCTGGCCGGCGGGCTGCCGGTGGCCGTCGGCAGCCGGCCCGGGGTGCTCGGCGCGCAGGCCCAGCTGTGGACCGAGTTCGCCCCGACGCCCGATCACGTGCGGCGGCTGGCCTTCCCGCGGCTGTGCGCGTTCGCCGACTCGGCCTGGCGGTCGACCGCCCCCGACTACGATGACTTCCGGCGCAGGCTGGCCGGCCAGCTCGACCTGCTGCGCGCCCTGGACGCCCTACCGACTCCTGAGACGACAACCCCTGGGACGCCAACACCGTGACCGCCGCCGAGCAGCCGTTCGACCCCCGCAAGTCCTCCCCCAAGCGGGACGTCGTCCGCCGCCACATCCTCGGCCTGATCGAGAACACCCCGCCGGGCACGGGGCTGGCCCCCGAGCGCGAACTGGCGCAACAACTCGGCGTGTCCCGGCCGACCGTGCGGGCCGCCCTCGACGAGCTCACCCGGGACGGTTTCCTGGTCCGGCAGCGTGGCCGCGGCACGTTCACCAGCCCGCACAAGGTCACCCAGGAGCTCGCCGCCGGCATGGCCGCGCCGCCGGCCGAGGGCGACTGGACCAGCTGGGTCGTCACCTTCGACGTCGGCCCCGCGCTGCCCCCGACCGCCACCCGCCTGGAACTCGACCCCGGCGACCCCGTCCTTCGGGTCACCCGGGTCCGACTGGTCGACGAGGAGCCGATCGCCATCGAACGGCTGGAGCTGCCGGCCGCCATCGTGCCCGGTCTCCAGGCCGCCGACATGGAGTCCGGCAACTTCTACCAGCTGCTGCGCGAGCGGTTCGGCGTCCTCGTGGCCGAGGCCGTGCAGAGCATCGAGCCCTCGTTCACCAACCCCGAACAGGCCGAACTGCTCGACGTGCCCGTGTACACCCCGCTGCTCCAGATCGAGCGCACCACCCGGGACGCCGACGGCCGCATCGTCGAGGTCACCCGCTCGGTGTACCGGGGCGACCGCTACCGGATCACCTCCACCCTCCGCTTCGACGACTCCTCCGGCTGAGCGGATCCGCGGTCTGTCGCCTCGGGGAAAGTGGTCAAGATCGGCAATACTCGCCGGGTGTTGATCGTGACCGGGGTGGCGGCGCTGGCGTGGCTGTACCTGTTGCTGGCGCACGGGGGCTTCTGGCGGACGACCTGGCGGCTGCCGGCAGGAAGATCGCCGGGTCGGTGGCCGGCGGTGGTTGCGGTGGTGCCTGCCCGCGACGAGGCGGACGTGCTGCCACTGACGTTGCCGACGTTGCTGGGGCAGGACTATCCGGGCCCGTTCCGGGTGGTGTTGGTGGACGACGCGAGCACGGACGGCACGGCGCAGGCGGCGCTGGCGGTGGGCACAGGGCGGCTGGACATCGTGCGCAGCGACGGCCCGCCGTCGGGGTGGGCGGGCAAGGTCGCGGCGATGGCGACGGGAGTGCGGGCGGCCAGCGACGGGGAGTACCTGTTGTTCACGGACGCGGACATCGCGCATCCGCCGGACGGGGTGCGGAAGCTGGTGGCGGCGGCGGTGAGCGACGACCGGGCCCTGGTGTCGCAGATGGCCTTGCTGCGCACGGAAACGGTGTGGGAACGCCTGATCGTGCCGGCCTTTGTGTACTTCTTCAGCCTGCTGTTCCCGTTCGGCAAGGTGAACGACCCGAGGTCGCGAACCGGCGCGGCGGCCGGTGGCTGCATGCTGGTGCGGCAGGACGCGTTGGAACGCGCGGGCGGACTGGCGGCGATCAAGGACGCGCTGATCGACGACGTGGCGTTCGGAAAACTGCTCAAGTCGAGCGGCCACCGCACCTGGCTCGGACTGACGACGTCGATCAGCAGCCAACGGCCGTACCCGAGGCTCAAGGACTTGTGGGACATGGTGGCCCGCTCGGCCTACACCCAGTTGCGGAACTCCCCGCTGCTGCTGGTCGGCTGCGTGCTCGGACTGCTGCTGATCTTCGTGGTCCCGCCGCTGGCGGTCGTCGTCGGGCCGACGGAAACGCGGCTGCTGGGTCTGCTGGCCTGGGCGGTGATGGCCGGGACGTACCTGCCGACGCTCAGGTTCTACCGGCTGCCGGTGTGGCTGGCCCCGGCCCTGCCGGTGGTGGCGGTGCTGTACACGGCGATGACCGTCGACTCGGCCCGCCGGCACTGGCTGGGTCGCGGCGCGGCATGGAAGGGCCGAACTGCGAAAACCTGCCGGTAGTTGTCAGGTACCTACGGGAGGATGGACCGCATGGCAACACTGATGACTCCCCCGGTCGGCACCGACGAGCGAGCCGCTCTGCTGGCGTTCCTGGCCAACCAGCGCGAGGCGCTGATGGCCTGCGTGCACGGCCTGACCGACGCGGACGCCGGCAAGACCTCCACGGCCAGTGCCCTGTCGGTGCTCGCGCTGCTGCGGCACGCCAACCGGACCGAGCGCCGCTGGGTGCTCGCCGCCCTCGACGGCCGGGAGTTGCCCGGCGAGTGGCCGCCGGACGACTGGTCCAAGGAGTTCGTGCTCGACCCCGAGGACACCATCGCCGGCCAGGTCGCCGCGTACCGGGAAACGGGCGCGTGCACCGAGGAGATCGTCAACGCCCTGCCGTCGCTGGACGTGCCGTGCAAGCTGGCCGACGCGGCGCAGTGGAACGCCCGCTGGATCCTGCTGCACCTGATCGAGGAGACCGCCCGGCACGCCGGTCACGCCGATATCATCCGCGAGTCCCTGGACGGCGCGACCGCGCCGGCGTTGATCGACGCCCTGAACGCGGCACAATAGGCGCGTGGCCTACGACCTCGGGGATCACCTGGTGGTCGGCATCGCGTCCAGCGCGCTGTTCGACCTGGCCGACTCCGACCGGGTGTTCCGGGAGGACGGCGAGCAGGCGTACCGGCGGCACCAGGAGGAGCATCGGGACACGCCGCTCCAGCCCGGGGTGGCGTTCCCGTTCGCGCGCCGGCTGTTGTCCCTCAACGACATCAGCCCGGTGGACGTGATCGTGCTGTCCCGCAACGACCCGGACACCGGGCTGCGGGTGATGCGGTCCATCGCCCACCACCAGCTGCCGATCACCCGGGCGATCTTCACCCAGGGCCGCGCGCCCTACCGGTTCATGCCGGCGCTGAACATGTGCCTTTTCCTGTCCGCCAACGACATGGACGTCCGGCAGGCGGTCGAGGCGGGCCTGCCGGCCGGCCGCGTGCTGGAGTCCACCTTCGTCGACGACGAGCAGGACGACGAGCTGCGCATCGCCTTCGACTTCGACGGCGTGCTGGCCAGCGACTCCTCCGAGCGCGTGATGCAGGCCCATGGGCTGGACCGTTTCCAGAGCCACGAGGTCGCCAACGCCGTCACGCCGCTGGAACCGGGGCCGCTCAAGAACTTCCTGGCGGCGATCAACCGGATCCAGCGGCGTGAGGAGGAGCACCGCCTGGCCAACCCCTCCTACCGCAACCGGGTCCGCGTCTCCATCGTCACCGCCCGCGGCGCCCCCGCCCACGAGCGGGCCGTGCTCAGCCTCAAACGCTGGGGCGTGATGGTCAACGACGCCTTCTTCCTCGGCGGCATCGGCAAAGCCGGCATTCTCGACGTCCTGAAACCGCACATCTTCTTCGACGACCAGCCGCTGAACCTGACCTCACGGGAGGTGCCCAGCGTGCACGTCCCGTTCGGCGTCATCAACGAAGCAGCCCACTGAGGACGTGCGGCAGCGGCTGGTCAGCGTCCAGTGGGCGAGCGTCGACGACGGCTTTGTTGTCGAAGATGATCATGGCCTGGTCGGCCGGTAGGGCATTGAACCACTTGCGCAGCAGGAAAGACCGGCCGGTGTCGGTGGGAGCGCCGGTCAGCCGGAGCCGGGCCATGCCGCCGTCGGGGAAGACGTCGAGGCGCACGTGTTTGACGGGCCGGGAGACGTCGAGCAGGAAGCGGTGGCGGGTGTCGGGCTGGAGGCGGATCTTGGGCAGCAACGGAAACCACGCGCTCGGGTCGTCGACGCGGTCGCCGCAGCCGCTCAGCGAGGCCCAGCCGGGGGCGTTTCCCTTGAAGTGGCGGGTGTCGAGCTCGGCGATCGACACCACACCCTCAGCAGCCAGCCGCAGGAGGACCCAGTCGTTGCCGTCGTCGCGACGGCGGGCGGTCTCCCAGCCGTCGCCCATGACGGCGGCGAAGCCGGGCGAGATCAGGTTGGTGGGCTTGGAGTAGAAGACGTTGCTGGCGTCGAGGATCTCTCCGCCGTTCTCCAGGGCGGCCAGGTCGACCGAGCCGATGAGCAGCCGCGGGTCGGCGATGGGCTCGCCGTGCACCCGCAGCCGGGCGACGCCGCCGTCGGGGTAGATGGTGAGCCGGACATGGGTCCAGCGCCGGTCGGAGTCGACGTCGAAGACGTTCTCGGCGTCACCGGCCAGCTTGCCGCGGGACACGATGGTGTGCCACTCCCCCTCGGCCAGCTCCGACGGCGCGGGATAGCCCTCCACCGCGCACGCCTCGACCGAGGCCTCGACCGGGTAGTTGCCCTTGAAGAACGCGGTGTCGACGATGACGCCCCGCACCACCCCGGCCACGCCCAGCCGCACGATCGCCTGGTCGACACCGGGTTCCCGCCGCCGCCGGGTCTCCCAGCCGTCGTAGACCTGCCCCTTGTGGCCGAACGTGTAGGTCTGGAACACGGGCGGTTCCGGCTTGATCAGGTTCTCCCGCTCGGCGAAGAACTCGTCGTTCGCCCACGGCACACCGCCGCCCAACCGGCGCGAGGCGAGGTCGGGAAGAGTGGTCCAAGCCGGTGTCATACGTCTCCTCTGGTCAACAGCTTTCCGAAGGGGTGGCCGGTGATCTCGCGGCCGCGCAGGAAGGTGCTGCGCACGACGCCGTGCAGGTCCCGGCCGTGGTACGGGGTGACGGGGTTGCGGTGGGCGAGCTGGTGGGCGTCGACGGTGAAGGGCTCGTCCGGGGCGAACACGGAGAGGTCGGCGTCGGCGCCGACAGCGATGCGGCCCTTGCGGGCGAAGCCGGCCAGGGACGCGGGCTTGGTGGCCATCCAGTCGACGACCCGGGACAGGTCGAGACCGCGCCGGCGGGCCTCGGTCCAGACCGCGGGCAGCCCGAGTTGGAGGCTGGCGACGCCGCCCCAGGCGTGCCCGAAGTCGCCGGTGTCCAGGCGTTTCAGGTCCTCGGTGCACGGCGAGTGGTCGCTGACCACGAGGTCGATCACGCCGTCGGCCAGGCCCTGCCACAGGGCGTCGCGGTTGGCGTCCTCGCGGATCGGCGGGCAGCACTTGAACTGGGTGGCGCCGTCAGGGATGTCCTCGGCGGTGAAGCACAGGTAGTGCGGGCAGGTCTCGGCGGTGATCGGCAGGCCCTCGGCCTTGGCCTCGGCGATCAGCGGCAGGGCGTCGGCCGAGGACAGGTGCAGGATGTGCACGCGGGTCCCGGTCCGGCGGGCCAGCGCGATCACGGCCCTGATCGCCTCGTTCTCGGCCCGCCGCGGCCGGGACGCGAGGAAGTCCCGGTAGCGGCGGCCGCACGAGGGCGGAGCAGCGTCGATGACCTCGGCGTCCTCGGCGTGCACGATCATCAGGCCGTCGAACCCGCGCAGCTCACGGAGGGCGTCGGCCAGCTCAAAGTGGGTCAGCGGCGGGAACTCCGGCACGCCGGAATCGAGCAGGAAGCACTTGAACCCGAACACCCCGGCGTCGTGCAGCGGCCGCAGCGACGGCAGGTTGCCAGGCACCGCGCCACCCCAGAACCCGACGTCGACGTACACCCGGCCCTCGGCGGCCTTGCGCTTGACCTGCAACGCGTCCGGGTCGACGGTCGGCGGCAGGCTGTTGAGCGGCATGTCGACGATGGTGGTGACGCCGCCCCGCGCGGCAGCCCGGGTGGCGGTGTCGAAGCCCTCCCACTCGGCCCGACCGGGGTCATTGACGTGCACATGGGTGTCGACCAGGCCGGGCAGCAACACCTCGTCGTCGTTGACCCGGATGGTCGCCTCCGCCGCCGGTGGCCTCTCGAACGGCTCCACGGCGGCGATGCGGCCGTCGAGAACGCCGACCGAGACCGGCCTGATCCCCTCCGGCGTGACCGCCCGCCGCGCCACCAGCGTCAGATCCATTGTGGACATAGATCCTCCCTTGGCCCGCTCAGCAGCATAGGTGATCTCTCACGATGCGCTCAGCCGTCAGCTCCAGCAAGGGCCCCGGCCGGGCGCGGCAGCGGGCCGGGTCGGGTTCCAGGTCGGTTAGCGCGTACGCGGCGGCGATCCCGGCCCCGACCAGGTCTTTCGGCGTCAGCGAGCACACCCCGGCCACGGCCACCACCGGCACGCCGGCTGCTGCCCGGGCGACGCCGACCGGGGCCTTGCCACGCAGCGACTGGGCGTCCAGCGAGCCCTCACCGGTGATCACCAGGGCCGCGCCGCGCACGGCGTCACCGAAGCCCAGCAGCTCCAGCAGGACGTCCACGCCCGGACGCCGTTGGGCGCCGAGCACCGCCAGCGCGGCGTAGCCGACTCCCCCGGCCGCACCGGAGCCGGGCATGGCGGGATCGTCGCCGACCACGGCGGCCCAGCGCCGCAACGCCTCGGCCAGCAGGGAAACCTGTAGTGGGTTGGCACCCTTCTGTGGACCGTAGACAGCAGCCGCGTCGGTCAGCGGGTTGTCGACGTCGGTGGCCAGCACCAGCTCCACCTGCGACAACCGGGAATCCAGCCCACTGAAGTCGACCTTGTCCACGGCGGCGAGCCCACCGCCGCCGGGCTCGACCGGCATTCCCGAGGCGTCCAGGATCAACGCGCCGAGGGCCCGCAGCATCCCGGCCCCGCCGTCGGTGCAGGCGCTGCCGCCGAGACCGAGCACGATCCGCCGGCAGCCGAGGTCCAGCGCCACCCGGATCAGCTCGCCGACGCCGTAGCTGGTGGCGGTCAACGGCGAACTGCCCAGGCCCAGCCCTGCGGCCTGCGCCAGCTCGACCACGGCGGTGCCGGTCCGGTAGGCCAGCATCGCGCGCACCGGCGTGCCCAGCGGCCCGGTCACGGTGGTGATCAGCCGGTCGAAGCCGGCGGCACAAGCCGCGTCCACGGTGCCTTCGCCGCCGTCGGCCACCGGCACCACCCGCACCTCCAGCGCCGGGTCGGCCCGCCGCAGGCCGGCCGCCAGGTGCTCGGCGACCTGGCCCGCGGCGAGCGTGCCCTTGAACTTGTCCGGGGCCAGCAGGACCTTCATGGTCCTCAGCTGACCGGCTCGAACTCGACGACGGTGTCCAGCGCGCTGCCCATGGAGGCGTTGGCGGCCCGGTCGATCATGATCTCCACCAGCACCGGCCGGCTGGTCCGGTCGGCCTCCTTGCGGGCCCAGGCCAGCGCGTCGGTGATCTCCGCCGGCTCGGTGACCCGGCGGCCGGCGCAGCCGTAGGCCTGCATGATCTTGACGTTGTCGGCGCCGTACTCGTCGTAGTGGATGTCCACCTGGTAGTTCATGTTGTAGCCGGTCTCGGCCTGCCGGATCAGGCCCAGGTACTCGTTGTTCAGCATGATCAGCACGAACGGCACGTCGTACTGCGCGGCCACGGCCAGCTCTTCGACGAGGAACTGGAACGAGTAGTCGCCGACAACCGCGACCACCTCGGCGTCGGGTTTGGCCGTGCGCACGCCGATGGCCGCCGGGATCTCCCAGCCGAGCGGCCCGGCCTGGCCGCAGACCTGGTAGTGCCGCGGCCGGTGGGCGCGCTGGAACTGGCCGGACCAGATCTGGTAGAGCCCGATCGCGGTGACGAAGTAGGTCTCCGGGCCGTAGAACTCGTTGATCTCCCGGAACACCCGCGGCGCCTTGATCGGCACGGTGTCGAAGTCGTCCCGGCGCGGCAGCTCGGCCCGCAGTTCCGCGATTCGTCCCACCCAGTGCGACCAGGTCCGCCTTGCCTGCCGCTGCTTCGCCGCCGCCAGCAGGGCCTCCAGGAACAGCCGCGTGTCCGAGACGACGCCGAGATCGGGCCCGAACACCCGGCCGATCTGCAACGGGTCGACGTCCACGTGCACGAAGGTCCGATCGCCCCGGTAGACCGACAGCTCGCCGGTGTGCCGGTCGCCGAACCGCGCGCCCAGGGCCAGCACGAAGTCGGACTCCAGGAACAGGGCGTTGGCCCAGCGCTGGCTGGTCTGGATGCCGGCCATGCCGGCGAACAGCTCGTGGTCCTCGGGCAGGCATCCCTTGCCCATCAACGTGATCTGCACCGGCACGCCCAGCAGCTCGGCCACCTCGCGCAGCACGTCGGAGGCCTCGCCGCCGATCACGCCGCCGCCGGCCAGCAGCAACGGACGCTCGGCGGCCAGCAGCAGGTCCAGCGCCCGCTCGACCCGGGGCGGGTGCGGGGCGAGCGCCTCGACCGGCAGCGGGGCGTCGATCGCGCCGTCCCACTCGATCTCCTGCTTCTGCACGTCCAGCGGCAGGTCGATGAGCACCGGGCCGGGCCGGCCGGAGCGGGCGATCCGGAACGCCTCGCGGAAGATCCACGGGGCCTGGGCCGCCTCCTTGACCTGGACCGCCCACTTGGTGACCGGCTTGGCGATCTCCACGATGTCGACCGCCTGGAACGCCTCCTGGTGCAGCTTGGTGGAGACGGCCTGGCCGGTGATGCACAGGATCGGCACCGAGTCGGCCTGCGCGGTGTACAGGCCGGTGATCATGTTGGTGCCGGCCGGGCCGGAGGTGCCGACGGCCACGCCGACGTTGCCGGTGGTGCGGGCCCAGCCGTCGGCCATGTGGGTCGCGCCCTCCTCGTGCCGCACGATCAGGTGCTTGAGCGGGCTCTGCTCCAGGGCCGCGTAGAACGGCAGGATGGCGGCGCCCGGGCAGCCGTAGACGGTGTCCACGCCCTCGGAGGCCAGCACCTCGACAACCGCCTGCATGACGGGGATCCTCGGCATGGCTATTCCCTTCCCGACAGGGTCTCGACGACCTTGAGCAGCGCGGAGTGGTCCAGCGAGCCATGGCCCATGGCCCGCGCCGCGGCGACCAGCTGGGCGACCAGCCCGGCCATCGGCAGCGACACGTTCGCCTGGCGGGCGGCGGCCTGCACGATGCCCATGTCCTTGTGGTGCAGGTCGATCCGGAAGCCGGGCCGGAAGTCACGGGCGATCATCGACTCGCGCTTGAGGTCGAGGATCCGGTTGGCGGCCAGGCCGCCGGCGAGCACGTCCAGGCCGGCCTTCGCGTCCACGCCGGCCGCCTCCAGCAGCACGATCGCCTCGCTGACCAGGGCGTAGATGCCGCCGACGACCAGCTGGTTGGCGGCCTTCACCACCTGGCCGGCGCCGTGCGGGCCGACGTGCACGATGGTCTTGCCCAAGGTCTCGAACAACGGCCGCGCCTGAGCGAAATCGGCCTCGGCCCCACCGACCATAATGGACAGTGCCGCGTTCTTGGCCCCGGCCTCGCCGCCGGACACCGGGGCGTCCAGCACGCGAATTCCCTTGCGCGCGGCCGATTCCGCGACGGCGATGGACGTCTCGGGGCGGATCGTGCTCATGTCGACCAGCAGAAGGCCGTCGCCGCCGACGGCGATGACCTCGGTGGTCACTGCCTCGACGTGCTCGTCCTGCGGCAGCATGGTGATCACGACCTCGGCCCCGGCGACCGCCTCGGCCACGTTCCCGGCGGCCTGCCCGCCGGCCGCGACCAGCTTGGCCAGGGCCGGTTCGTTCAGGTCGAAGCCGGTGACGGTGTGGCCGGCGGCGGCCAGGTGGCCGGCCATCGGCGAGCCCATGATGCCGAGGCCGATGAAACCGATCTTGCTCATGACAATTCCCTCCGGAATGTCGGCAGCCACCCGAGACTGTCCGCGGTCGCGCCGGTCGGCCGGTACTCGGCGCCGACATGTCCGCGATAACCGTTGGCGGCCAAGGTGGTCAGATGGCGCAGCAGGTCCAGCCGGCCGCTGCCCGGTTCGCCGCGGCCGGGGGCGTCGGCGAACTGGACATGGCCGATGCGCTCGATGTGCTTGCTGGTCACGGTGTCGAGGTCGTCGCCGTTGACCGCGAGGTGGTAGAGGTCGCAGAGCAGGGCCACGTCGTCCAGCGGCACCCGGTCGGCGACGGCCAGCGCGTCGGCCGCGGTCAGCAGCGGGTAGTCGGGCGCGCCGGACAGCGGTTCCAGCACGATCGTGCCGTCGATCGCCCGTACGGCGGTGGCCGCAACGAGCAGGTTGGCGTCGGCCAGTTCGTCCTGTTCGGACGGTGTGAAGCCGGCGATCCGGTTGCCGTACAAGGCGTTGAAGGTGCGGCAGCCGGTGCGGCGGGCGATGTCGACGGCGATCTCCACGCTGTCGGCGAACTCGCCCTGCCGGCCGGGCCAGGACACGATGCCGCGGTCGCCTGCGGGCATGTCGCCGGCGAAGAAGTTCAGGCCCACCAGTTTCGTGTCGGCGGCGTCGAGCGCGTCCACGAACGCGTCGACCTCGGCCGGGGTCGGGCTCGCGGTGTCGAACGGCCACCAGAACTCCACCGCGTCGAAGCCGGCCCGCTTGGCCGCCCGCGGCCGCTCCAGCAGCGGCAGCTCGGTGAACAGGATCGAGAGGTTGGCGTCGAGAACCACCGGATCACTCCGATTTCCGTATCGCGGAATTAGTTTTCCGATTAGTGAGAGAGTAGAACGGTTCGCTGCGGCCGGTCAACGGTCGGCGCTACGGTTCGACCGTGGATCTGGAGGCCGAGTTCACCACCGAGCCGTTCCGCGCCGCTGCCGACGGCGAGCCGCCCGAGCACGCCTCGCGGGCGGCCGAGCAGGCTCGAAAAGCCGGTCTGGACACGACTTTCGGGCCGCTGGGCACGACCGTTCGCGGCTCCGCCGATCAGGTGCTGGCGGCGTTGCCGGAGATCTTCCGCGCCGCCCTGGACGGCGGTGCGACCCGCGTGACGCTGCGACTGGACGCCCCCAACGGCGAGCCGAATGCGGATCACGAAGAATCCGCGCCGGTCGGCGTCGGCGCGCTGGACCGGGCCATCGCCGAGGTCGAGTCCGAATTCGGCAGCCCGCTCAGCGAGCTGTCCCGGGCCGACAAGCAGCGGGCGGTGCGGTTACTGGAGGAGCGCGGGGCGTTCGAGATGCGGAAATCCGTGCCGGCGGTGGCCGAGGCGCTGGGCGTCACCCGGTTCACCGTCTACAACTACCTGAACCGCTCGTGATCAACTTCAACAAATTGTTGACACCGGCCACCGCCCGCTCCTACCGTCGCCAGACATGAACCTCGACGAGGCGACGCTGATGGAGTGCCTGGCGGTGCCCCGTTGGACGCGGGCGGTGCTCGACGGTCAGCCCTACGACTCCCCCGAGGCGCTGTTCGCGGTGGCCGAGCGGGCGGCGGCGACGCTGACCGCCGAGGAGGTCGGGCTCGCGCTGGCCGGCCACCCGCGCATCGGCGACAAGACCGGCAGCGCCACGTCCCGGGCCGAACAGTCCGGTGTGGACAATGTCGACGAGTTCGTCGCCGCCAATCGGGAGTACGAGCGGCGGTTCGACCGGATCTACCTCGTCTGCGCCGCCGGCCGCAGCGGAACCGAGCTGCTGGCCGATCTCCGGCAGCGGCTGGGCAACGATCCCGACACCGAGCTGGCCGTCACCGTCCGGGAACTGGGCAAGATCGCCCTGCTGCGTCTGGAGAAGGCCGTCTCATGATCACCACACACGTGCTCGACACCACCTCCGGCCAGCCCGCGCAAGGAGTTCTGGTCCGCCTGGAATCGAACGGCCGGATCATCGGCGACGGCGTCACCGACGACGACGGCCGCTGCCGCGAGCTGGGTCCGGAGCACGTCGAGGCCGGCGTCTACCGGCTGGTCTTCGACACCGACACCTACTTCACGCGGGTGGGACGCGAGGCGTTCTTCCCCGAGGTGACCGTGACGTTCCGGATCACCGACACCGGCCGGCACTACCACGTGCCGGTCCTGCTGAGCCCGTTTTCCTTCACCAGCTACCGAGGGAGCTGATCCGCGTGGCCGTGCACCTTGGCCCCAACCAGTACGGCAAGGCGGAGAACCGCCTGGTCACGGTGTCCCGCGAGGGTTCCGTGCACACGCTCCGGGACCTGACCGTCAGCACGTCGCTGCGCGGCGAGCTGGCCGCCACCCACCTCACTGGCGACAACTCCGGCGTGGTGCCCACCGACACACAGAAGAACACCGTCTACGCCTTCGCCAAGGAGGCGCCGGTCGGCGAGATCGAGGAGTTCGCGCTGCGGCTGGGCCGGCACTTCGTCGGCTCCTTCGACCAGATCACCGGCGCCCGCGTCCTGATCGAGGAGCACGGCTGGGGCCGGATCGCCGTCAACGACCACTCGTTCGTCCGCGGCTCCGACGAGAAGCGCACCACCGCCGTGACCATCGAGCACGACCAGGCGTGGGTCGTCTCCGGGCTGCGGGACCTGGTCGTGCTCAAGACCACCGGGTCGGAGTTCCACGGCTATCCGCGCGACAAGTACACCACCCTGCCCGAGACCAACGACCGCATCCTGGCGACGGCCGTCAGCGCCCAGTGGCGGTTCGGGGCGCTGGATGTCGACTGGGCCAAAAGTTTCGCCGAGGCCCGCGAGGCCATGCTGGCGGCGTTCGCCGACACGCACAGCCTTTCCCTGCAACAGACCCTGTACGCCATGGGCGAGGCCGTCATCGAGACCCGCCCGGAGATCGCCGAGGTGCGGCTTTCCCTGCCCAACAGGCACCACTTCGTCGTCGATCTCGGCAAGTTCGGGCTGGAGAACAACAACGAGGTGTTCTACGCCGCCGACCGGCCGTACGGGCTGATCGAGGGCACCGTCCTGCGCGACGACGCCCCCGAGCCCGGTCTCGCCTGGCACACCCTGCCGGCGTTCTAGCTGTTCACAGCGGCGGCAGCACGTCCAGGACCGTGGCCACATCCAGCAGGAACTCGTCCGACGGGCGGCCGTGCAACGGCTCGGTCTCCGAGATGACAAAGAGAGGGCCGTCGCGTCGGGACCGGTAGTGCTGGCCGGTGAACTTGATGCCGGCCACACCCAGGATCTCGGTGATGAACGGCGTGACGTCGCCGGTCCCGTAGGTGTCCTCCAACTGCCGGAGCTGCTCGGCGTCGTCGGCCGACGGCATGGTCACCCACATCACCGTTCCGACGATGTCATTGCCGTTCGCGTCCTCGAACGCGTACACAACCTGGCTGAGCTTCTTGCAGGGATGCGTGATGAAGAACTGCTGCACCTGCCCGAAGGACTGCACGGCACAACGGAGATCGTCCTTCACCTTCCTTTCGAGCTGCCGCAGGGCCATCCGCTGCCATGCCTCCTTCTCGTTCCCCTTCTTCGCCGCGTCGCGACTGCTGGCTGTTTCCGCGTCAGCCGAGCCCTGGCTGGCGGCGGTGTCCAGGGCAGCGCCGACCGACGTCGTGACATCCGCTCCGTTCGCCAGTCGAATCGCAGGAACGCTCGACTGTCGTACGGACACGGGTCAGCGCACCGCCGTTCCGGCAAAGATCACCCAAACATCCCAAGCGTTCAGTGGCAGTGGCCGTCCCGGCCCAGGGTCTGCTCCGGACCCGCGCCGGGACGGGTCCACTGGGGCACCGGCCGGCTGGTCCCGTCCCAGGTGGCGTTGCCGGCCGCGTCTGAACGCCAGTACCAGCAGGCATGGTTCCCGTCGGGAATGCCTTGCCACGCCTCGCCGCGGCCGCGGGGCGTCATGTCCAGCAGGGCGAAGGAACCGGACATCGCCTCCGTGCCGCGGCCGGTGGTGTAGTAGGTCATGAACACGCGGTCGCCGTCGCGGAGATAGCTGGTGATGTACCCCATGTCGCCACCAGCCGGGCCTTCGACGTCGCGGACCGAGTACCAGGGCACGGTGTAGCCCATGAACTCGACGAACGGTTCGACCTCGTTCCAGCGGCCGACGGTGAGGATGGCGAACGAGACGCCGCGGGCGTTGAGGTAGACGGCGTCCTTCATGTGCCACGCCGCGTAGGTGCAGCCCTCGCACTGCCCTTGGTGGGGAGCACCGTCCCACCACATGTGCTTGTAGGTGATCAGCTCGTCGCGGCCCTGGAACAGGTCGAGGAACGGGACGGGGCCGTTCGGGCCGACGACCTCGACCTTCCCGTCGAACTCGACCATCGGCAGCTCCCGGCGGGCGGCGGCGATGGCGTCGCCCTCGTGGGTGTGGGCCTTCTCGCGGACCAGCAGCTCGTCACGAGCGGTCTGCCAGGTCGCCATGTCGGTCACGGGACGCTGGGTTGTCACGGTCGCCTCCAGTAAGTGTCGGGTGCTTCATGACTGTGTCGAAGCCATGGGCGCTGTTTCGACACTCCGGTCCCAATGACTTACTTTCACTCGTCACTGAAGCGACAGTGCTTCATGCACTCTGGCGCTCCGCCCGCTCCCGGACCAGCTCCTCGACCGCGCTGGGCAGGGTCGTCTCGAAGTCGATCAGCTTGGCCCAGGTCGGGGTCATGACGACCCGCACCATGCCGTCGTACAGCGACCGGACCTCGGCCTCCCACTCCACCCGCTGCTCCGGCGTCATCTCGTACGACCCGTTCATCTGGAGGTACTCCTCCGGGATGCCGTCGACGACGTCCAGTTCGACCCGGCCGCGGATGAGCAGGATCTTCGGCGGGTGCACCTCGGTGTCGATGGTCAGCGCCACCGCCGGGTTGTGCCGCAGGGCGGGCAGTTTGGGGGCGTTCTTGGTGGTGCACATGACGATCTGCGAGCCGTTCCAGGTGAAGGCGATCGGCACGGCGCGGGGCGTGCCGTCCTTGGCCACGTAGGCCAGCCGGCACAGGTCGCGGGCCAGCAGCTCCCGGCTGAGCGGACGGTCGAGGATCTCGGCGATCTGGGTCGGCTCCATGGCGGGTCCTCCGGCTCTCGTGGCTGTTCGTCGTCCCTGGGACGGAGCCGCCGACGCGTTCTCGACAACCGGGCGTGGCTTTTCTCGACGAGGTTTTGTCACGGCAGAATCGCTGCCGTGACGAGCGGGGAAGAGGCCACCGGCGGCAAGCGGGTCGGCTGGGTCGAGCTGTACTTCGACCTGGTGTTCGTGTTCGCGGTGGGCCAGGTGGCGCACGGCATCGTGACCGATCCGCACTGGTCGCGGGCCTGGTCGGCGCTGGGGCTGTTCATGACGCTGTGGTGGACGTGGATCGGCTTCGCCGTGCTCTACAACCGCCGCGGCGACGACAAGCGCACCCCGGACCGGCTGTTCGTGCTGGCCGGCACCATTCCGTGTGCGATCGCCGCGACCCAGGCCCATCACGTCTTCGAAGGGCATCCCGCGGTGTTCGCGCTGGCGTTGGCCGGGGTGCGGCTGGTCCTGGCGGTCGCGCACCGATGGCCGGCCGAGGGCGAGGTCACGCAGAACCGGATCAGTTGGGGTTACACGCTGTCGACGCTGCTGTTCGTCGCCTCGGCCTTCGTCCCCTCCCCCTGGCTGTACGTGCTGTGGGGGCTCGCACTTCTGCAGGAGGCCGGTTTCCTGCTGCTCGGCGACCGTGGACGCCGTCGTGGGGAGCGGCCGACCAGGGCGATCCTGTGGCGCGAGATGTTCACCCCGCCGCAGCGCCCGAACCAGGCGCTGGACTCGGCGCACCTGTCCGAGCGCTTCGGCCTGTTCATGATCCTGTTGTTGGGCGAGTTGGTGATCACGGTCGGCGGGGCGGTGCTGGAACGACCGTCCGACGACGCCGGGTACTGGCTGGTCGTGGTGGGCGGGCTGGTGCTGGCCGGGGCGCTGTGGTGGATCTACTTCACCTCGGCCGCCGAGATCTACGAACGGCTGCTCGGCCTGTCCGGCGGCAATCCCACGCTCGCCTACTCCCTCTACGCCGGCGGACACCTGCCACCGGCCTTCGCGCTGCTGCTGATCGCCGCCGGGGTGAACCTGTCGTTGCAGGAGCCCGCGCCGTCGGCGGCGGCGGCGTGGTTCGTCACCACCGGCCTGGCCATCTACCTGGTCGGCACCAAGGCTTTCAGCACCGGCCCGAAACGCTGGTACGTGGGCCTGTTCCGAACCGCACTGCTGGCCGCCACCGTGTGCCTCGCCTTCGTCGACCGGATCCTGCCCGCGCCGGGCGTGGTCGTGGTGGTCGCGGTCTGGGCCATCGGCGTCGCCGCCCTGACCAGCCCGGTCCGGCACCGGGCGCTCGACCTGCTCGGCGACACCCCGGCGGAGTTCCTGCGACGGCTGCCCGATCGGCAGTGACCGCAGGGGCCAAAGCCCCTACATCACCGGCTGGGCCGGGCTAGCGTGACAGTCGACAACGGGGGGACTCATGCGTCGACTTGTCACAACCGCATCCTGTGCCGTGCTTATCCTGGCCAGCGCCGGCACCGCCGCAGCAGCCACGGACCCGCGGCAGACCGCTCTGGACAACGCCGTGCAGGCCGGGAACATCGGCATGGTCGCGGCCGCCTCGGACCCGAACGGCAACTGGCGCGGGCGGGCCGGCATCGGCGACCTCGCCACCGGCGCAAAGCCGAACACCAATGGGCAGTTCCGCATCGGCAGCGTCTCCAAGACGTTCACCGCGACGCTCGTGCTGAAGCTCGCCGCCAAGGGCAAGCTGGGCCTGGACGATCCCATCGCGAAGTACCTGCCCGGTCTGCTGCCGTATCCGGAGCCGATCACGATCCGGGAGTTGTTGCAGCACACCAGCGGTCTGCCCCGCGACCTGGCCCCGCAGTACACCTGGACGACCCTGCCGGAGTTCGACACCGAGCGCTTCGTGCACTTCGACGAGGTCGAGGCGATCCACGACAGCACCGTGCAGCCGCTGCTGTTCCCGCCGGGCACCAACTGGTCGTACTCCAACACCGGCTTCAACGTGTTGGCGCTGCTGGTGGAGAAGCTCACCGGCCGCCGGTACGAGCAGGTGCTCGCCGACTGGATCACCGGCCCACTGCACCTGCGGGACACCTTCCTGCCACGGGACTTCCCGCTGGTGCCGAATCCCGCCGAGCACGGCTACGAGCAGCTCTACCCCGCACCGCAGGGGCCGACCGACGTCACGGCCTACAACCTCACCCGCTACTTCGGCGCCGGGGACATCATCTCCAGCACCGCCGACCTGAACCACTTCTTCCACGCGCTGCTCGGCGGCCAGCTGCTGCCGGCCGACCTGCTCACGCAGATGAAGACCACCGTCCCGTGGCCGGGCCAGGACGGGCTGCTCAGCTACGGGCTGGGGCTGATGCAACTGTCCCTGGCCGGCATCTGCGGCCCCGGCGCGCCGACCGTCTGGGGACACGGCGGCGACGTGCCCGGCTACAACACCTGGTCCATGAGCGACGAGACCGGCACCCGGCAGATCACCGTCTCCTCCGGCATCGACATCACCGCCTCCCCCGCCGCCGACCTCGGCCGGCTCGTCGCGATGGCGACCGAGTTCTGCACCCCGGCGGCCGGGCCCGGCGCGCAGGCCCACGCCAACCAGCTCCAGGACGCGCTCCGCTAGCGGTGTTCGCGGCGGAAGGTCGCCGGCGGCACGCCGCAGGCGGCGGTGAAAGCGGTGTAGAACCGGCTGACCGAGCCAAACCCGGACTCCGCTGACACCCGCTCGACCGCCAGGTCGGTGGTGATCAGCAGCCGTCGGGCCTCGGCCAGCCGGCGCTGCCGGAGGTAGTCGACGACGGTCGTGCGCACGACCCGTCGGAACTGGGTCATGGCGTAGTTGGGGTGCAGCTGGGCCGCCGCGGCGACGTCGGCCACGGTCAGCGGCTCGCGGAAGTGCTCGGCGATGTGCCGGACCATGGCCACCACCTGGCGCAGGTTCGGGTCCGCGACGGAGTACTGGCGCACCGGTTCGCCGACGGTGGTCAGCGCGAGCCGTCGGACCCGGGCCTCCACCTCCAGCATGGCGATCTGACGGCGTTCGGGCTCGTCGCTGTTCAGGTCGTCGGCCCACTGGGCGAAGTTGGCGGGATCGGTGGCCAGGGCGGCGGTCGGCGGGGCGACCAGCGGGATGCCCGACAGCAGCCGGCTGACCAGCGAATCCGGCAGGCCCCAGGCCAGAAAGGTCTGGAACGGCACGTAAACCCAGTGCGCACGGGCCACGGAGTTGGCCACCAGCTGGTGGGGCACCGCCGCCCAGAACGCGGCGACGCTGCCCGGCCCGACCTCCACCGGCACCCCGCCGAACAGGTAGAGCATCGTGCCGCCGTCCGCGACCAGGTTGATCTCCAGGTCGTCATGCTGGTGGGCCGCGCCCATCACCTCGGGGCTGCCGGCCCAGCCGGCCAGCATGCCCGGCTCGATCTGAGGATCCAAGAAGTTCCCGCTCCCATCGGTGAAGACCTCGCGGATCCTAGGCCCCTACCGTCGTGATCGTCCACGACGCGAGGAGGGACCAGCGATGTTCTCCCTGGGTTTTGTCGGCGCCGGCCAGTTCGCCGGGCAGTTCGCGCGACTGTGGCGGCTGCATCCCGGCGTCGGCGACATCCTGGCCACCGACCTGCTGCCGGAGCGGGCCGCACGCCTGGTCGCCGAGCAGGATCTCGCCGGGACTGTGCCGTCGTTCGAGGCCATGCTCGACTCGGACGTCGACGCGGTGGCGATCTTCACCCAGCGCTGGACCCACGGCCCGCTGGTCGTCCAGGCCCTGCGCGCCGGCAAGCACGTCTACTCAGCCGTGCCGATGGCCGTGACGGAAGCGGAGATCGCGGCCATCATCGACGCGGTCCGCGACACCGGCCTGACGTACATGATGGGCGAGACCAGCTACTACAACCCGGCTACCGTCTACGCCCGCGACCAGGCCGCCAAGGGGGCGTTCGGGCGGCTGTTCTACGCCGAGGGCGACTACGTGCACGACATGGACCTCGGCTTTTACGACGCGTACCGGTACAGCGGCGGCGAGAACTGGAAGTCCACCGCGAGCTATCCCCCGCTGCTGTACCCGACCCATGCGATCGGCGGCGTGCTCGGGGCGTGGCCCACGCACGCGGTCAGCGTGTCGGCGGTCGGTGTGCGCGACGACCGGGGCGACGGCGTGTTCGACAAGGCGATCAGCCAGTTCGGCAACGACTTCTCCAACTGCACCGCGCTGTTCGAGCTCGCCGACGGCGGGGCGTTGCGCACCAACGAGTTCCGGCGCGTCGGCTATCCCTCGCACCTGCGCGAGTCCCGATTCCGGTTCTTCGGCACCGACGGCAGCCTGGAGCAGCTGGCGACGGTCAGCCTGTGGCAGAACCGCGACGGCGTCCAGGACGTCACCGAGCACCTGCAACCTCTATCCACAATGGACCCTTCAGATCCGTCGCTGGCCCACGTCGCCCCGGCCCTGCGCGACGCGTTCACGTCCGGTTCGGCGCCCGTGCACGACCGCTCGCGACTGCCGGCGGAGTTCGCCACCGTGGCCAACGGACACGAGGGCAGCCACCATTTCCTGGCCGACGACTTCGTGACCGCGGTGAACACCGGCTCGTTGCCGCCGGTCAACGCCTGGGTAGCCGCCCGCTACACACTGCCCGGCATCATCGCCCACCAGTCCGCACTGGAGGGTGGCGCGCGGTTGGCCATTCCCGACTTCGGCACCTCTGAAGGAGAGTCTTGTCCACAGTAGACACGGTGCGGCCGTCCGCGCTGCGGGTCACGTTCGCCTCGCCGCTGTACCGGGGAGCGACCGTGGCGTTGTTCCTCTCCGGTCTGGGCATGTCGGCGGCGGCGCCGCAGATCGCACTGTTCCTCGTCAACGACCTGCACGTGCCGTTGACGACCGCGGGTCTGTATTACCTGACCAACCTCACCGCCCCGGTGGCCGGTTATCTCATCGGGGCGCGGTCGGACCGAACCGGCCGGCGGCTCGGGCTGTTCCGGCTGTGTGCGGTGGCCGGCTCCCTTGGCTGGCTGGGCATCGCCGTCTCCACGCAGGCGTGGATGCCGTTCGTCATCAACGCCCTGGTGCTCGGCTTCGCCGGCGCGGCCGGCTCGCAACTGTTCGCCGCCATCCATGACAACCTACGCGGCAGCGCGGTGAGCGATGACGTGGTGTCGACCGTGCGAATGGCCCTGACCGCCGGCTGGGTCGTCGGCCCGGTCGCGGGCTCCTTCCTGGCCACGGCCATCGGCCCTCGGGCGATGCTGGCCGCGACCGCACTGTGCACCCTCGCCCAGATCCTGCCCCTGGGCTTCCAGCGCACACCCGCCGCGCCCGTGCCAGCGCGACGCGAACACGTCGTCCGGCTGCGGATCATGTTGCCGCTGCTCACTTTCACCGGCCTGTTCGTGCTCGTCTACGCCGGCGAGCCCATCAAGTACGCCTACCTCCCCATCTACATGCAGGACCAGCTGCACCTGCCAGCCGCCGTCACCGGCGGGGTCATCGGCCTCCAGCCGTTGACCGAACTGCTCCTCATGCCCCTGGCCGTGATCGTGGCCCGACGCATCGGCGCCCTGCGGCTGATGGTCCTTGGCGCCGCGTTCGGCGTCTGCGCGAACCTCTGCTTCGCCCTCACCGGCACCGTGGCCGGCATGTTCGCCGGCCAGCTGCTCATGGGCTGCGTCTGGGGCGTCTTCGCCGCCCTCGGCATCATCGTCGCCCAACGCCTGCTCCCCCACGCCGTCGCCACCGCCTCGGCGATCTTCATGTCCTCCACCGCCTTCTCCAGCGCCCTCGGCGGCCTCACCGGCAGCGCCGGCGTGAGCATCCTCGGCCTGCCCCTGGTGTTCCTCGCCCCTGCCCTCTACGGCCTCGTCGCGACGGTGGGGCTCGCCGTCATGAGCCGGTCGAACTGAGCACGTCCGCCAAGCGAGCCAGACCGTCGGCACCGTGGCCGGCGTCGATGGCGCGGCGCACGAGGTCCAGGCCGACGTGCAGGGCCCGGGCGTCGATGCCGTGTCCCTCGGTGGTTTCCGTGATGTGGTCAAGGCTGGCCTCCGCGGAGGCGATGGTCGAGGTCGTGCCCGGGAACTCGCCCTTGTCGAGCTGGGCGGCGAATCCGGCGACCATACCCGGCAGCAGACTGGTCATGGCCTGACCGTACGGGGCGAGTTCGGCGCCGGTGATGCCCTCGGCGCGGGCCAGGGCCAGGCCGTGCACGATGCCGCTGACGGACTGCCAGAACATGTCCAGCAGCGCGATGTCGAAAGCGGCGGCGCGGCCGGGATCCTCCCCGAGGTAGCGGGCGGTGCCACCGAGCGTCGCGAGGGTGTCGGCCCACTTCTCGTACAGGGACTGCGATCCGCTGTAGAGCACCAGCGCGGCCGGCGTGCCGATGCTCGGCGACGGCGACATGATCGCCCCGGCCAGCAGGTCGATGCCCCGCTCGGCGGCCCAGGCCGCCCGCGCCCGAGCCTGCGCGGGCGTGCCGGAGGTCAGGTTCACCACCATGTGCCCCCGCCGATCGGCTCCAACACCGCCTGCAACGCCGCCTCGCCGCGTACGCAGACGATGGTCAGCTCACTCCCCTCGACCGCCGCGGCCGGCGTCGCCGCCCGGACCGCACCGGCCGGCGTAGGCGTCGTCGCGCTACGGCTCCACACCGTCGTCGGCCGGCCGTTGGCGACAAAGGCGCTGGCCAGCGCCTGGCCCATCGGTCCGAGCCCGAGCACAGTGATCACGGTTCCCCCTGGTTTGACGGTTTGAAGTTCATCCAACCATAGAACCGGCTGCTAGCGTTGTCGAGTGCGTTCGATGGCCCACCCCGCGACGGCCGACATCAGCCTGGCCGCGGTCATGCACGCCCTGTCCGACCCGGCTCGGCTGGCCATCGTGGGCCAGTTGGCCGCGATCGACGGCGAGCCGTGCGGGGACGTCGACCTCGACCTGCACAAGTCGACGATCTCCCACCACTACCGGGTGCTGCGCGAAGCCGGCCTCACACTGACCACAGTGGAGGGTCGCACCCGCGTTGTCCGGCTCCGCCGCGACGACCTCGAAACCCGCTTCCCCGGCCTGCTCACCGCCGTCCTCAACGCCCTGTGAACCGGCGAGTCCCGCTCTCGGGCACCTGAAAGTCGAGTTCCAGAACTCGACACATGGTTGCCTGAGAGCGGGACTCGCGGAGGATCAGACCAGGCGCCAGAGGTGGTCCTCGGTGCCGTTGTCGGTCCACTGGGTGACCTGGGCGGAGTCGGCCATGGACTGGTCCTGCACGGCCAGCACCTTGCCGCTGTGCACGTTGACGATCTTGGACCAGCCGTCGCCGTTGTCGGCGATCCGCCAGAGGTGGTCCGGGGTGCCGTTGTCGACGTACTGCTGAACGTGGGCCCCGTCGTCGAGGGACTGGATGTGCACGGCGAGCACCTTGCCGCTGTGCCGGTTGACGATGCGGTACACGCCGGGGCTGTCGGGCACGAGAGCCCACAGGTGGTCGGGCGTGCCGTTGTCGGCGTACTGGGTGACCTCGGCGCTGTTGGCGGTGGACTGGTCCTGCACGGCCAGCAGCTTGCCGCTGTGCTTGTTCTGGATCCGAACCCATTGCGTGACACCGGCCTGCTGAGCCGGCAGCAGGGCGAGGAAGCCGCCGGCGACGGGCCGGGCCATGAAGCCCACGACGCTGCCGTCGGCCACCCGGTACCAGTCGGAGAAGGGAACCCGGCCGGAGGT
Source organism: Kutzneria sp. CA-103260 (assembly GCF_018263855.1). Taxonomy (GTDB): domain Bacteria; phylum Actinomycetota; class Actinomycetes; order Mycobacteriales; family Pseudonocardiaceae; genus Kutzneria. Next base: position 3,203,973 of record NZ_CP073318.1, read on the forward strand.
GGTGTTGGCGAAGTTGTAGACGCCGTTGATCAGCGCGTCCCGCACGGGCCGGTCACGAAGCCAAGCTGCGGTCCATATCTCCCAGTCCGCCTTGGTGTAGTCGTTGCGGGGATCCAGCAGCACGCCGTTGGCGCGGGCGTTGGCCTGGTAGAAAGCGGCTTCCTGGGCGTGCACGGCCTCGGGCACCAGGTCCAGGCCCAGCAGCTCGTCGGGATAGCCGTTGTACTTGAGGCTCCACGTGTTGTTCTGGTCGTACGCCATCTTCAGGTGCGTGCCGGACGGGTCCTGCGCGAGGTCGAACCACTGGCTGATGTAAGACCGGGCCACCGACAGGTAGTGGTCGGCTTCGCCTGCGTTGCCCAGGAAGCGGGAGATCAGGCTCATCGCGCCGATGCCGACGATGCCCTTCAGCGCCAGGTTGGCGCTGTGCGCGATGAAGCCGGTGAAGTCGTCGGTCTGGTTCTGGTAGCCGGGATCCAGCGCGTTGCCGACGAGATAGTCGGCCCACTGCTTGAGGATGGTGTAGTGGGCCTGGGCGAACGACTGCGCGTCGAGGGCGGGCAGGTGCTGGGTCAGGGCGGCGGCCATGATCAGCATGTTGGCCGACTCCTCGACCGGCATGTCCTCCTCGTCGCCGTCGTTGTGGCCGGTGGCGTTGGGGTAGTGGGTGCCGAGGTCGTGCTCGGCGAACGTCTTCGGCCAGCCGCCGCGCTCGGCGTAGTCGAACAGCGGCTCCAGCAGCAGCCGCAGGTAGGCCGGGCTCAGGTAGAGGAAGCCGGGGAACGCAGGATAGATCACGTCGACGGTGCACATGTTGCCGTTGGAGGAGATCTCCTTCAGCATCGCCCACGGGGATCCGTTGCGGTTCACCAGTTCCGTGCCGGCCATGAACTGCCGGACGGCCAGCGCGCAGATCCCCGCGTAGTTGGCGCCGGCGGCGTTCAGGGCATCCTGCTGGAGTGTGTTGTCCAGCGTGATGGCCCGGGACAGGGCGGTCGGCCGGTCGGCGACGAACCAGTCCACCATGGACTGCCAGGTGGACCAGTAGTGCGTCCACCATGGATTCAAGGCATTGCCGAGGTAGCTGACGACGGGCGTGCGGATGTGGCCGAGCACGGCCGTGAACTCGGCCGCGGTGGAGCCGACGGAGCCGAGGTCGGCGTTGAGACCGAGCACCGGCCACCGGTCGTTGATCCGCCGCGGCATGTCCGTGTCGATGGTCCCGGGCAGAGTCCCGTTGGCGGCGTTGCCACGGACCACGGTGTCCTGGCCGATCTGCCACGTCAGGCCGCTGCGGTTGACGCCGGCCAGCACCGTGGTGCCCCACGAGGCCTGATCATTGTTCTCCGCCAACGGTTGTGGTGCGGCCGGCGTGAACGTGAGGGCGGTCGTCGACCCGGTCTGCTGCTTGAACCAGGTCACCTGCTGGTTGTTGTCGCCGTGCGCCCACTCGGCCGAGATGTCCAGGTAGACGCTGACCTGATGGGCATTGCCGTCGGCGCTGGCCGCGGCGACGGTGACGTAGCTGAGCGGAATCGACTGCCGTTGCAGGTCGGTGGCCTCGACCGGCGAGAAGAACGTCACGGTCAGCGTGACACCGCCGCCGGCGAGGGTGTAGATCGACCGGGTCGCGGTGACCTGCAAGGAAGTCTGCGTCAGCTGCGGCAGGGACGGCTGTCCCGGCGCGCCGGCGAAAACGTAGGCCGCGCCGTCGATTCGGACGATGCCGCAGATGGCGGCGGTGCGGCCGTTCCAGAAGCTCGACCAGTTGCCGGGCAGGTTGTCGGCGGCCTGCCAGGCCGACAGGTACGGCGACCGGACCGCCAGTGGCGTGGCCGGCGGACGCAGCGGTGACAGCGTGCCGGCCGACGCCGCCTCCGCGACGCCGGGCACGGTCATCATCGGCACCGCGCCCGCCGCCGCGAGCAGGCCGGCGAGTCTCAGCGCCGAGCGCCTAGACATGTTTTCCATTGTCCCCCTCTGGTTCACGTGCACAGTGTCAGGCAGCCGGCAGTTGCCAGCGCTGGTTGGCGCCGCCGTTGCAGTCCCATATCTCCAGCTGGGTGCCGTCAGTGGTGGAGAAAGCCGGATCGTCCAGGCATTTCCCGGACTGGGTGCTGCGCAGGCTGCCGTCGGAGGCCTGCGTCCACTGCTGGTTGGCGCCGCCGTTGCAGTCCCACAGCTCGACGAGCGTCCCGTTGGCGGTGCCCTGACCGGTGACGTCCATGCACTGCCCCGAGTTCACGAGCGTTCCATTTCGGACGGTCCAGGTCTGGGCGGCCGAGCTGTCGCAGCCGGCCAGCACGACCTTGGCGCCGGCCTGCGCGCATTTGCCGGCCATGCCGGAGGTGATCGGGCCGGAGCGGGCGGGGGAGCCGGTGCCGGGTGTGATGGCCAGGTTGTCGAACTGGTCGGTGGCGTAGCCGACGACGCCGATGCCGGCCTGGCCGTTGGTCCAGCGGCTGTCGGTAGCCGAGCCGGCCGCCTTGCCGTCGACGGAACCGGTGATGGTCGTGCCCTGGAACGTGACGGAGAGCGTGTGCCAGGCGTTGGTCGCCAGCGCGGTGGTGGTTCCGCTGGCCAGCGTGGTCAACGTCCCGGTGGTGTCGCCAGAGACGATCGACCACGCGCCCGTGTCACTCACCCGGAAATAGTAGGCGTTTTGGTGGGATTGCGGCCGGGATTGGGCATTTGCCCGACCCATCAGCTCGACCGTCCCGGCACTGGCCAGCCGGACGTCGGCCGACACCGTGTAGTTGCCCCAGTCCTGGTCGCCGAGCAGGGAGAACGCGTCGGAGTCGTCCTGCCATTCGATCGGCCGAACGGGGGCCATCTGGGTCAGGCACCTGCCGCCGCGGCCGACGCACGGCTGCGCCTCGTACGAGCCCTGCATGTCCGAGAGGTACTTGGCTTCCGTGCCGTTGGCGTAGCCGTCGAAGTTGTCGCTGTACGGGAGGGCCAAGCCGTGCTCGGCAGGGCTGGCCGCACTGCCCTTGCCCTGGCCGACAGTCGTCGAGATGGTGTACACGGTGTTCGGCTGGAGGGTCAGCGAGTAGCTGGATCCACTGAGGTCGCCGCTGTGCTGGAAGTCCGGGCCGTCACCGAGGCTGGTGCTCCACACGTGGGCGGTGCTCGTGTTGAGGCCGCCGGTGATGTTCAGGCTGACCTGCTGCGCGTCGGTCGCCGTGGACGTCTCGATGATGGTGCTGTAGTCGCGGCCGTCGGTGAGGGTGACGTAGCTGCCGCTGGTGCCGAGGTAGCCGCTGGCGGTGTCGATGAAGTGCCAGCCGGGCTTGGTGAACTGCGTGACCTGGGCCGTCGCCCACGTGCTCTTGCCCAGGCTGTACGCCCCGGACCACGGCGACGGCGCGACCGCCAGACCGACCGTGGCGTACGGCAGGTTCGGGTAGATCGCCGCCAGCAGCGGCCAGTTCAGGTAGGCGGTCATCTTCGCGTCGAGATAGCCGCGGGTGATGGAGCGGATCAGCGCCGCCGTGCCGGTGTTGATGTCCTGCGAGCCGTTCTCGCTGGCCCACAGCTGCTTGCCGGTGGCCAGGGCGTTCGAGGTCGTGCTGCACGAGATGGCGTCGCCGCCGTCGCCGCCACGGCACGGGTAGTGCGCGCCGACGATGTCCACCGACTTGGCGAAGGTCGGGTCGGCCACCATGTCGTCGGCGATCTCCCAGCCGGAGTCCGCGCCGACCACCTTGACGCCGCTGTAGCCCTTGGCCGCCAGGGTGTTGTGCAGGTTCTCGTACCAGCTCTTGTTGTAGCCACGCTCGTTCCAGCCGCCAAGGAAGTTGATCGCCAGCCCGTGCTGCTTGGCGCAGCCGAGCCAGGTCATCAGGTAGTCGACCATGTCCTGGGACCAGAAGTTCCCGCCGCCGATCCAGCCCGGGGCGGCCCAGGCCAGGCCGTACAGCTCGATGTTCGGGTTGCGGGCCTTGGCCTGCCCGGCCAGCCACCACTCGTAGCCGCCGTCGCAGTTCACGACGCCCTTGGCGTGCTCGATGCTCGGCTCGGAGCCATCGGTGGAGTTGGCGTCGCCGCCGATCTCCAACTTGAGCACCTGGAGGTCGGCGCCGTAGCCCGGTTTGAACAGGTAGTCCAGGATCTGGCCGCGCTGCGGCTCGGGATAGTCGATCAGCAGCCGGGAGTTGCCGCCACCGCCGCTGATCGCGCCGATGCCGTCGAAGGTGCGGCCGCCGTGCGTGCCGTCGACGGTGATCGTGGTCGCCGCGTTGGCGGTGACCGGCTCGGCTAACGCCAGCACCGTTACCGCGGCGAACAGCATCGCCCACAACCTGGACATGGGTCTCCCCATTCATCCTGGCACCGTGGCGGCGGTGCGGTGACAACGTTGTCAAACCTCACGCACCCTTCATGCTGCCCGGTCACGACCGGCTGGACAAGGGTCGCGCATTGACATCTTCCCTACACTGATCGCCGTTAATGAAACGATTCAAAGACGGATCGGAGCGCCCTGACGTGAGACTCCCCCGCCGAGAGTTACCCGCCCGCGCCACAACCACGCGGGCCCTGGCCCTCGTCGCCGCCCTGCTCGGCGCGACCCTCCTGCCCGCCACCGCCACCGCGACGCCGTCCTGGCAGCAGTACGTCGTCAGCCCGACCAGCGCCGACGTGCACCCGACCCGGGTGCTCTCGACCACCGGCGACGTCACCAACCCCAACGGACTGCTCGGCACCGGCGTCACCACGCTGCGCCGACCCGCCCCCACCGCCAAACCGACCTGGCCGGCCGCCACCACCGCCGCCGCGTCCAGCTTCCACGCCCCCAACAACGGAAACGACGGCCAGCCCCGCACCTACGACCCGGGCAACGCCATCGACGGCAACACCGACACGTTCTGGAACGACGACACCATTGCCGCCTACCCGGACGTTCTCACCATCACCACGCCGTCGGCGGTCACCGAGCCCGGGCTGACGCTCCAGTTCAACGCCGACGGCGTGCCCCAGGACTTCACCGTGCAGGCGGCCGACGGCACCACGGTCGCCACCGTCGCCGGCAACACGAAAACCCAGCTGGCGGTGCCGTTCACCGCACCCGTGACGACGACTCAGTTCCGTGTCACCGTCACCCGCGACCAGGCCACTGACAAGGGCGAGTTCACCCGGATCAACGAGGTGTGGCCGGGTCTGGTCGCCGACCCGGTGACGCCGTCGGTGGTCGTCGACTTCGGCAAGGTGGTCGTCGGCTATCCGGTGCTGCGCTTCACCGGGGCCTCAGCCAACCACCCCGGCCTGCGGCTCGCCTTCTCGGAGAGCACGCAGTTCCTGGGTGACCGCTCGGACTTCAGCCGCTCGGACTTCGCCGGCGGCCCGGGCACCGACCAGCACGCGGTGCCGACCGGGTCGAGCGTCTGGACCGACACCAAGTCCTGTCTGCCCGACGGCAAGGTCTGCGCCGACGGCCTGCGCGGCTTCCGGTACGTCAAGATCAGCCTCGACGCGCTGGCCGCCGACGCGCCCGACGCCCAGCCGTCCGGGCAGGTCGACATCGACGGGGTTTCCTTGGACTACACCGGTTTCCTCGGTTCCTACACCGGCTGGTTCGAGTCGTCCGACCAGCAGCTCAACCGCTACTGGTACGACGCGGCGTACACCAACGAGCTGGTGATCGACACCTTCCGCCCCACCGACGTCGAGCCGCGCGGCGCGGACAGCCCTTCGCTGGACGGGAAACTGGTGCTGCACGACGGGGCCAAGCGCGACCGCGACCCGTACGTCGGCGACATCGCCGTCTCGGGGCTGACCACGTACCTCACCCACGACGCCGGCATCGCCGCCCGCAACGTGCTGGCCGACCTCGCCGACCACCAGCGGGTCGACGGCTGGATCCCGCCGGCGTCCATCAACAACTACACGCTGCCGCTGTTCGACTATCCACTGTGGTGGGTCGTGTCGAGCTGGGAGTACGTGCTCTACACCGGGGATTCCGGCTATGGCGCGAAGTACTACCCCAACCTGGTCAAGGCCCTCGACGGCTGGTACCCGTCGATGACCGACGCCCACGGCCTGCTCTCCCGGCCCAGCGGCTACGGCGACTACGCCTTCATCTCCCGTGACGGCGAGGTCACCTACTACAACGCCCTCTACGTGCTGGGTCTGCAGGACGCCGCCCAGCTGGCGAAGTCGTTGGGCCACAACGATGACGCCGCTCGGTGGACGCAGCGGGCCCAGTCCGTGGCCGCCGCCGTGAACACCAATCTCTGGGATGCCAACTCCGGGGCCTATCTCGACGTCGTCGGCCAGACCCGGCACGGCCAGGACGGCAACAGCCTCGCCGTGCTCACCGGCATCGCCGACGCCGGCAAGGCGTCGCAGGCGTTGGCCCACCTGGCCGGCACCGCGCTCCCCTACGGAAATCCCTTCTTCGACAACAGTTCCACCGTGTACGCCTTCACCTCCTACCCCGAGATCGACGCCCGATTCCGCACCGGCCGGGCCGACTCCGCCATCGAGGAGATCAAGCGCCTCTACGGCTGGATGGCCGGCCACGATCCCGGCATCACCGACTGGGAGGGCATCGGCGCCGGCGGCTCGCTCTACGAGGGCGCCTACACCTCCGCCGCCCACGGCTGGTCCACCGGCGTCGTCCCGGCCCTGACCAACGACCTGCTCGGCGTCACCCCGACCACCCCCGGCTTCGCCACCTGGACCGTCACCCCGCATCCCGGTTCCGTGGCATGGGCCCGCGGCCAGTTGCCCACGCCCCACGGGCCGCTTTCTGTTAGCTGGCAACAGGTCAACGGCTCGGTGGCCGTGACCGTGACTGCCCCGCCGGGCACCCACGGCACCGTCACCCTCGGCGGCCGCACCTTCAACGCCGGCCCCGGCACCCACACCTTCCGACCCTGATCTGTTCCTGGGGCTGGGCTGCTAGGCGATGCCCAGCCCCAGGATCAGGGCGATGGCCTCCGTCGGATTCGACACCGTGCGCGTGGGCGCGGGTTCGGCGGCCGGCCAGGGGCGGTCGTGGTGGAGCCAGATGGTGCGCAGGCCGGCGGCGTGACCGCCAACAATGTCCGCAGTGCTGTCCCCAACCATCCAGCCGTCGGCGCCGGGCTTACCCCCGGCCCGGGCGGCGGCTATCTCGAACAGCCGGACATCCGGCTTCCACACGTCCTCCGCGCCGGAGATCGCCCAGCCGTCGACGCGCTCGGCGATGCCGGTGCTGACCAGGGTGTTGGTCTGCACCACCTGGTAGCCGTTGGTGACCACGCCGAGGCGCCAGCCGGCCGACCGCAGCCGTTCGAGACCGCCGAGCACGCCGTCGTAGACCGGGATCAGCGTCGGCTGCCATTCGCTGTACTGGCGGAAGAGCTCCTCGAAGGACTCGGCCAGCCCGTAGCGCTCGCGGACCCGGCCGAAGAACTCCTCCTTGGCCACCCGTCCATCGCCGTCCGCCTCGACCAGCCAGTCCGCCTCGGCCAGGTCCAGCCCGTGGTCGGCGCAGAACTCGACCGCCCAGGCCCGCAGGCCGGCGGCGCGGTCAGCGAGGGTACCGTCAAGATCGAAGAGAGCCAGCACGCCGTTGATCCTAAGATGAGGCGTGGACTTCGATGGCGTGGTTTTCGGGGCTGGGCACAACGGGCTGGTCGCCGCGAACCTGCTGGCCGACGCCGGGTGGCGGGTGCTGGTGCTGGAGGCGGCCGACCATCCGGGCGGGGCCGTGCACAGCGCGGAGGTGACCGCGCCGGGCTTCGTGACCGACCTGTGCAGCTCCTCGTTTCCGATGGCGGTGGCGTCGCCGGTGTTCGAAGGGCTGTGCCTGGAGCGGCACGGGCTGCGCTGGCGACACGCGCCGGGCGTGCTGGCCCACGTGCTGCCGGACGGGCGGGGCGTCCTGCTGTCCCGGGACGTCGAACGGACCATGGCGTCGGTGGCGGAGTTCGCACCGCGGGATGCCGAGGCTTGGCAGGGCATGTACGACCAGTGGCGACAGGTCCGAACTCCCTTGCTGCAGGCGCTGTTCCGACCGTTCCCGCCAATCAAGGCGGCCGGAAAGCTGCTGCGGGCAACGGGTTCCGCCGAGGCGCTGCGACTGGCCCGGATGCTGACGTTGTCGGCCCGGACGCTGGCCGAGGAGCGGTTCGACGGCGCGGGGGCACGACTTCTGTTGAACGGCAACGCAATGCACGCCGACGCCGGCATCGACAGCGCCGGCAGCGGAGTGTTCGCCTGGCTACTGGCGATGATCGGCCAGGACCAGGGCTATCCGGTGGCCGAGGGCGGCGCTGGGGCCTTGACCGATGCCCTGGTCCGGCGACTGGAATCCCTTGGCGGGCAAGTGGAATGCGGCCGCCGGGTCACTGAGGTCCTGGTCGCCCGGGGAACGGCCGTCGGCGTGCGGGACCACGAGGGCAACGCCATCCGGGCCACACAGGCCGTGCTCGCGGACGTGCCAGCGCCACGGCTGTACGGGAACCTCGTTGCCGCGCACCATCTTCCACCCCGACTGCTGGACGATCTGAAGCGGTTCCGGCTGGATCCGGCCACGGTCAAGGTGAACTGGGCCCTGTCCGGCCCGATCCCCTGGACGGCAGGGGAAGCATCGGGGGCCGGAGTCGTGCATCTCGGCGGCGACCTGGCCACCATGTCCGGCACGTGCGCGGCGCTGGCGATGGGCCGCACCCCGCAGAACCCGTTCCTGTTGCTGGGCCAGACCACCACCGCCGACCCGTCCCGCTCCCCGGCCGGCACCGAGTCCGTGTGGGCGTACACCCATGTGCCACAGGGGCAACGCTGGTCCGCCGACCGGCTGTCCTGGTTCGTCGACAAGATCCAGCACATCGTCGAGCGGCACGCTCCCGGCTTCGCCGACCTGATCGTCGCCCGGCATGTGCAGGGCCCGGACGACTTCGACGGCACCGTCAACGGCGGCACCGCGGCCATCGGCCAGCAACTCGTGTTCCGGCCCGTGCCGGGGCTCGGCCGGGCGGACACCCCGATCGACCGCCTCTACCTGGCCGGCTCCTCCGCGCATCCCGGCGGCGGCGTGCACGGCGGCCCCGGCGGCAACGCGGCGCGGGCCGCGCTGGCCCGCGCCGCGTGGGGCGTCGCCTACAGGTCGGTAGTCGGCGCCGCCAACCGCCTCGTGTACTAGCCGTTCGGGGTGGTGATCACCTGGAAGTGCGCGCCCTGGCCGCCGCTGTACTCGTTGATGTCCTCCATGATCACGCCGATCGGCGAGTAGTTGTTGGCCTCGCCGGCGTAGCACGGCCCGGTGCGGTCCTGGCCGGGCAGATTGCCCTCCAGGATGCCCAGCGCGGAGCTGTCGACCTGGCTGAACAGCGGGCCGCCGCTGTCGCCGGGCCGCGCGCAGATGTCGGTGTTGATGCCGACGTCGGTGGAGGTCACCTGGCCGCAGCGGGTGCCGGGCAGGTAGTCGAAGCCGGCCCCGCTGTCCACGGCGTCCGGGTAGTTTCCCTTGTTCGAGGCCGAACCGTCGGCGCAGACCACCCAGCCGGCCTTGATGTCGGCCAGCTGGTGGATGCCGGTGATCGGCTGGTTGGCCGACTGCGCCGCCGGCCCGGCGCAGTTCTGCGAGGAGTCGGCGCCACCGGGACGGCAGTACAGCAGCACCTCGTTGTGCGGGGACTGGTTGTTCAGCCAGGTGTCCGCGGTGCCCTGGTCGACGTACTGCACGAACGAGTAGTCGTACGGGTAGGTGTGCTTCTCCGGCCCGTGCTGGTTGAGGATCGGCGTGGTGTTGTGCTGGGTCGGCACGTTGTTCGTCTTGCCGTTCGAGCAGTGCCCGGCGGTCAGCACCCAGGCGGTGTTGTCCGGGAAGCCGCCGCCGTTGGAGCGCACGTTGAAACCGGCGGTGCAGCCGCCCATGGTGCCGTTGTCCCGGGTGTAGTCCAGCCGCAGGCCGCCGCGCATCGGGCCGTGGTTGGTGCAGAACAGCGGATGGCAGTAGCCCCAGTCCACCGGGCCGGACAGCGGCTTCGGCGTCGGCAGGTCCTTCACGACCACCATGCTTGCCTGAGCCGCCAAGGCTTTCGGCGCGGCGGCGGCCGGCGTGCGCCGCCACAGCACGACGTTGTTGGTCTGCTGGTCCACCGCGGCCAGGTAGTCGGCGTCCGGCCCGGCGTCGAGCTGGTTGCGAACCTTGCTCAGCTCAGCCAGAGAATGTTGCACGGTGCGGGTCCGCACCTGCCCGCCGTCCGGAAACTGTTGCAGGAACGGCTTGATCGCCGCCGGGTCGGTGGCGTCGACCGTGAGCACGCCGCCGTGCTGCTGGTCGATGGCCATGCCGCCGTAACTGGCCGATGCCTTGGCCCGCAACGTGGTGTCCAACTGCGCAGCGTCCAACTGCAACTGCAGCCGGCGCAGCGCCTCGGGCTGGCTGACGCCGTAGGCCTGCTCCAGGTAGCCGACGGACGCGGCCACCTTGGCCGGGTCCAGCGTGGATCTGTCGACGGCCGCGTCCACGTTCGACGCGACCAGTGCCGGTAGGGCGACCGCGACCGCCGCGGCCCACACCAAAAGACGCACATCTCCCCCTTCGTCTGCTGACGACCGGGGAAGACTCTACAGCGACCGCAACAGGTTCAGCGCCTGAGCGGATGGACTGCCCGACTCGGCGTGGAAGACCACCAGCAGCTGCTGGGTGCCGCTGACGCCGAGCTTCTCGTACCACAAGTCCAGTTCGCCCACTATCGGGTGGATCAGGTACGACTTGCCGCTGGTGCGCCGCCCCACGTCGTGACGGGCCCACAGGCGGCGGAACTCCTCGCTGCGCACCGACAGATCGCCGACCAGCTCAGCCAGGGCCGGGTCGTCCACGTCCGGTCCGACCAGCGCGCGCAGCCCGGCCACGACACTGGTGATGGTCTTGTCCCAGTCCCGCCGGTGCATGGCCCGCACGGACGGGTTGAGGAACGCCTCCCGCAGCAGGTTCACGCCCTCGCGGTAGGTCGGCGACAGCGCGGTGGCCATCGGGTTGGCCACCAGCACGTCCTGGAGCCGGCCCTGCACGAACGCCGGCGTGTCGGTCCACGACATCACCAGCCGCCGGATGCCCTCGCCGACTTTCTCCGCCTTACGGGCCGGCCGCCGCCGGGCGACCGGTCGGGCCAGGTCGTGCAGGTACGCCGTGGCCTCCGAGTCCAGTTGCAATGCCCGTGCGATGGCCTCCAGCACCTGCTCCGACGGGTTCTGATCGCGCCCCTGTTCCAGCCGCAGGTAGTAGTCGCTGCTGATGCCGGCCAACAGCGCCAGCTCCTCGCGGCGCAGCCCCGGCACCCGACGCCGCCCCTGGTCGGGCAGGCCGACGTCCTCCGGACGCAGCAGTTCGCGGCGAGCCCGCAGGTACTCGCCGAGTCGCGTGTCCATGGTCCCAGGTTAGGACGGCTCGCGCCGGTTATCGTGTCCCTGGTGGTACCAGGATTCCCGGAGCACTGGCTGACCTATGTGGACGGACGTCTACTGGTGCCATGACACGTGTCACGACTCCGTTCGGATTCTCCAGCACCGCCGACGAGGTGGCCGCCGGCATCGACCTGACCGGCCGCCGCGCGATCGTCACCGGCGGCTCGTCCGGCATCGGCGTCGAGACGGCCCGCACGCTGGCCACCGCCGGCGCCGAGGTCACGCTGGCCGTCCGCGATGTCGATGCCGGCAAGCGCACCGCCGCCGACATCGGCGGCGACGTGCGGGTGGCGCACCTCGACCTGGCCGACCGCCGCACCATCGCCGACTTCGTCGCCGGCTGGGACGGCCCGCTGCACATCCTGGTCAACAACGCCGGCGTGATGGCGATGCCCCTGGCCCGCACGCCGGAGGGGTGGGAGATGCAGTTCGCCACCAACCACATCGGGCACTTCGCACTGGCCACCGGCCTGCACCCGGCGCTCAAGGCCGCCGGCGACGCCCGGGTGGTGGCCCTGAGCTCCGCGGCCAACAAGCGGTCCCCGGTGATCTTCGACGACCTGCACTTCGCGCTGCGGCCCTACGAGGAGTGGTCCGCCTACGGCCAGTCGAAGTCCGCCAACGTGCTGTTCGCCGTCGAGGCCGCGAAGCGCTGGGCCGCCGACGGCATCACCGTCAACGCCGTGATGCCGGGCGCGATCTCCACCAACCTCCAGCGCCACGTCGGCGGCCAGCTGCGCAGCGGCAGCTACGAGTGGAAGACCACCCAGCAGGGCGCGGCCACCTCCGTGCTGCTCGCCGTCTCACCCCTGCTGGCCGGCGTCAGCGGCCGCTACTTCGAGGACTGCAACGAGGCCGAGACTCTGCACGCCGACAACGGCTCCGCCCTGCACGGCGTCGCCGCCTGGGCCCTGGACCCAGCCAACGCCTCGCGGCTGTGGGACGTCACCGAGCAGCTGCTCAGTGCACACCCAGTGGCCTGAACTGCACGCTGATGCGGGGACCGACCGGCCGGGCCGTCTTCGGCACCGAGTGCTCCCAGGTGCGCTGGCACGTGCCGCCCATGACGATCAGGTCGCCGTGGCCCAGCATGTGCCGCACACTCTCGCCGCCGCCCTTGGGCCGCAACAGAAGCGCCCTCGGCGCCCCCAGCGAGACGATCGCCACCATCGTCCGCTCGGTCAGGCGGCCGCTGTTGTCCCCGTGCCAGGCCACACTGTCATGGCCATCGCGGTAGTAGCACATGCCCGCCGTCCGGAACGACTCCCCCAGCTCCGCCCCGTAGTGCTCGGTCAGCGCCTCCCGGGCCTGGTCGAGCACTGGGTCGGGCAGTGGCACGTTCTCCCGGTAGAAGCACACCAGCCGGGGCACGTCCACGATCCGGTCGTACATCTGGCGCCGCTCCGCGTACCAGGGCACATGCCCCACCAGCCGCTCGAACAGCACGTCCGCCCCGGTCAGCCAGCCCGGCCGCACGTCGATCCACGCCCCGTCGCCCAGCTCCGTGCGCCGTACCCCCGCCAGCCGCCCCAGCGTCGGCGCCTCCGCCTGGTCGAACAGTGATCCCTGCAACGCCATACCGTAGACAATATCGAACATGCGTTCGAACCGCTAGTCAGGGGTTCGTCGCCGCTGAGCGAAGCCATTTCTGTGACGGTCAGGCTATCTGTCACATGCCGGAGCTATCTGTCACCAAGATCGACTAGATGCTCCGCCCGGCGATATGTGTCCTGTTCGGATGAACCTTGCGTGGTTCGGGTCTAGGTTGTGGGGCCAGGAAGGGGTGGACGAGACCCACAACCTGAACCTCGCCACCCGGTCTGGAGCAGAAGTCTCCGACCAGCTCAAGCACTTCGCCGAACAGCAGCCGGTGACCTCCGCCTATGTCGGGATTGAGGTCGAAGCGCAGGGCCTGTTTGCCGGGGTCCGCGGCCGGCAGATCGCTGGACGGTTCACGCTGATCAGCTCCTCGTCGTTCGCCTACGGCACCGCCGAGCAGCGCGCGGCCTGGCAGCCGCTGGTCGCGACGCTGGAGTCGCTGCTGCGCCTGCACCGCCACCAGCCCGGCACGCTGGACCGGCTGGCCGATTACCTCTACGAGCGCACCGACGGCATGATCGGCAGCCTCTCCCAGCTGATCGGGGGCGCGGCGATCCTCGCGGCGGAGACGAGGAGCAAGTCACCCGCACGCTGCTGGACCTGGTTCCGGTCGACTTCGCGGCCACCCGCGGCACCCCCAGGCGGAGCAAGCGCGCAACCATCGCGACCACGGACCCCACCTGCGCGAGCGTCTCCGGATGATCGCTAAACCGTTGATCAGCGACTGGACGCACCCCGTCCGGGGTGTCTCCGACCACGGTGTTCTTGCCGGCATCGAGGAGATACCAGCAGGACGGCACGCAAATGACGAGTATCCCTCAGCCCCGCCGCAGCTGCCGGTATTGCGGAGTCCCGCTTGCGAGTGACGCCGACTACAGCAAAGCGGTGTGTTCGAGAAGCTGCGACTTACGCGCTTATCGGGTTCGTCAACACGAGTTGAAGGCTTTACGGAAGGATCCTGACACTCGACGGCGCTATCGGGTCTGCGACCAGGAGATCGTCAACGTTGGCGAGTTGCGGTCCGATGCCTCGTACTGCTCGGGAGCATGCCGTACGACGGCGTACCGCGACCGTAAAACGGGGCATGCCCCGCCGCCGCTCATGGCGCGACCAGACGTCAGGCCTCTTCCCATTCCCGTCAAGCCAGTCAACCATGAAACGCTCTTTTCCTACATCCGGCGTCTGACCAACGCCAATGACATTCCCGACCGCGATCTGCTTCGGCACCTACAGAACAGCCGCGGACATCATCGAAAGGTCGACGTTGACCGTCTCGCGGCAGCCACCGGACGACCCACGCGTGCCTTGCGGCTTGCCTTGCCGGAACTGCGGAACGTCTACGAACAGCGCCTCGCGGCACGATCCGGCCACGAGGTTGATCTGTTGACCCTCCAGATCCGGCCCGCATGCCGTCGCTGCACGGCCAGCCATGATCGGGAGTGGCGTCGGCGGCCCCGCACGGCAACTCGACATCTCGCGCATGCCGGAGATCGTTGGCGCGCAGCGCCGGCATCTCAATCTTCTTCGTCGCCACAGACGTCGGCAGGTCACCGCGGCTCACGCCGAAGCCTCGGAAATATGCCGGCGCCGACAGGAATGCCGCGACCATCAGCAGCACATCCAACGACGGATACGCACCTTCACAACGGACAGATTGCACGATGATGCCACTCCGCCTAACGTTGTGCATGCCGCGGCCTATCCCGAGATAGTCGACCTAAACAGCCTCCTCGCTGCCGACTACTGGCGCGCCTACTTGCAGGATCCGCCGATGATGACGAACGCCACAAATTCCCACCAGAAAGCCAGGAAGATTTGACACCCCTACCGATTTCACAGCACTGACGATCCAATGGAACGCTGGATGTTCAAGTAGCGGCGAACGACGATCGACGCCCACACCATCGAATGGTGGTAACTAACACACGAGGACAACAGCGACTGGATCACGACACGCCGGCCAAGATCGCGCAGTGCGTTTGCCCTGCTAGCCCGCCGCGAAAGCTGGAGGTGTTGTAAAAACTCGACTCACGACCGAACGCCCAGGACGAACAGCACGAAACCCGACACAAAGCCGATAAAAACACCCATGAAAATCGCACCAGGAAACTTCAACAAATAGGAAATAAAGAAATCCACCCTACTTGTGGAGTCCACCCGCGGAAGCCAGTCGACGGCGAGTCGACGATACATTACCACGGCGTAGATCGTCGGCACGAAGGGGAATAAGAACATCAGCGCCACCAGGCCGTAATATCCAGCAGTCAGGACATCATTGAAGTACATGGGAGTCGGCAAACCGTCGTCGACAGTGACGGCATGAGTTTCGCCCACCGCCTGATGATGATTGTATATGTAACCGAAATCTCCGACATGCATCGCGAGCGCACACACGGCGATCGGGAGCGCCAGTGCCGCCATCAGCATCACTCGTGAGCGAAAACGGCGCACAGTGATGCCGCGTACCGAAATGCAGTAACTCGTATTCACAACAAGAGCGCCCTCCAGTGCGGCCAGTATCAACAGGGCAGCGGTTTGCAGGTTCATCCCACGCTCCGCCACTGCACTGACGGCATACCCGTAGAACGAAGCCCCGTACACCAGAAGATTTAGCCGCAGAAAGTCGACGCCGCCTGGAGACCGAACCCGTTCCGAACCGATCGGAACGACCGGCAGAGTGGGCACGCCGGCTTTGCCGGGAAACAATACAGAAAAGAGACCATACAAGGCGTCCGGTTGCTGCTCCCGAAAATCGAACCAGTGATGCCGCCAAATTTCGTCGACATCGGTCGCCAACTTCACACTGTCGACCATCACACAAATGACCCGAAGTCCCAATCTCGAAATATCCTCGGCGAGGTTCTTTGCGTCAACGCCCGAGCTCACCAGGACCAGGTGCCAGCATTTACTCGCAGGGGTCGCTGGAATTCCAACTTCACGGGCAGCCCAGCGAATCATTTCGGCGACAGACTCGTCGCGCGGCTCGCAGTGCACGTCAATGCCACCCGAATCGCCGAAATTCACCGGGGAGAAGTCGATCGATTTCGACCATTGCCGTCGAAAGTCTTGCCGCAAGCTGCCGCCGTACTTGCGATTCATCCGTGCAAGCCGGGCACGCGGACCCAATTCTCCTTCACCAGTCCGCGACCACATATGGGCGGTCAGCGACCGGCCGACGATCACGCAGGCGGCAGCCCCGAGCGCAAAGATCAGGGTCGCGCCGATACCGAGCGGCGGGGTGGCTTCGCCAACCTCGCGTTCATTCGCCAGCCTGTCGATAAGCGAACAAGAAAAGGAGAGCACGCCGAGAATGAAAGCGTAGGACATCATCATTATCCACAGTATAACGGAACTAGCCTGATTCCCTTGACGTGAGAGAAATTTATACAACCAGTACGCGACAAATGCAGCAATACCGACAGAAGAAACACCAACGCCGATGATAATACTTCCGAAAGCTCGATCGAAGCGACCCGTAAACTCGTTCATTACGGCCATTCGGCCTTGGTCGTTCCCTAGGAGCAACACGCCGATGCGAAAAAGAACAACGGAGACCCACAATGCGGACACCGAGGTCAGTACGACGATGACCGCGAGCGCCGCCAGCGGTCCGGGCATTCCCGGCCACTGTCGCAGCTCGTCATATGACACGCCACCTGCTACTTGAGCGGAATCCTTCGCTATCGCGTTCCCCAGGTTTGCCAACCCGAGTTGAAATTTAAGCCTGATGTCGATGACCGAACACGATCGCAATTCGACGGGAAGCTCGACCGAGTCGATGACGGCGACATGAACGGGGATGCCGCGCGCCAACGCGCGCCGCCACTCACGCTCGACGTAAACAGATCGAAGAGAACTCGGAGAGGCCAGCAATATCAGTGCGTCCGCGCGATCGAGGCCGCTCGCGATGGCCTCGGCCCAGTCCATCCCCGGCCGGATATCGTGGACGTCGATCCACGGGTCGACCAAGCCCTGCCCTTTAAGCGTCTCCATCACGGCTTCGGCGAAATAGAAGTCACGCCGCGAGTAGCTGATGAAGACTGACCGGGTCGCCATCCCACCGCCTCTCCACCTTGCTCCAGGTTCAGGCCACTCCCTCAATGTGGCGCATGGCTGTCGACCGGTGAGTGATTCTAGCCGATTGCGCCTTCTCTGCGGTGGGAAACTGCATAGCCCGACGCGTACCGGCAACCGGTCGCTCGCTACGAGCCTGCTTGCGGCGGCACGACAGCCCGAGCGCGCCGGCACATTCCTCAAGTCCACCCGATCGGCGGCACCGACCGCGTCTACCACGGCCCGTGGGGACGGCAGTGCTGGCAGAATGACTGCGGTGACGGAACCGGGGACCTCGACGGCCGGGCACACATGGGAACAACAGAGCGTCTGGTCGCAGGCAGCCGATCGCCGGAGAAGAGTCATCGGGCGATCCCGTGCCAGCGGCCTGTTGCTCTCGTCATCCTCGCGGCCATCGCCGGCACCATGGCCGCATAGGCTCTCGCCTGGGACTACACCGTCGTGGGGAAGACGCTGGCTTTCATTTCGGCAGCAGCCGTCGGCCTTGCGCCGCTCGCCGCCGCACGCACCGATCCAGCCGCAGTTCAGGCCTGGGCGCGACTTCGCTCGGTTAGCGAAGCGCTGAAAAGTGAGCTATACATCTACCTCGCGAGGACCGGCACCTACCGAACTGCCAACCCCGACCTCGAACTGCTAGCGCGCACCCAGCGGATAGTGACCGACGCCGCCGACCTGACTGTCCATATTGCCGATCTCGCTCCGGTTCAGTGAAATCTGCCAGCTGTCACCGATGTCGACTCCTACGCGGACCTCCGAGTGCGCGACCAGATCCGGAACTACTACCGGCCCCGCGCCGGGCCATGCAGTTGACCCACATGCTGACCACTCGGGCATCCGGTGACAAGCAGACTGCGGACGGCGACTTCTTCGTCGATCAATGCGAGCGGGTCATCTCCGCCGAGAACGAGGCGTGGATGGCTAAATGGAGCGCCCCCGGCGAGTCCCGCCCACAGTCACACCGAATACATGAAACGGGCTAATCCTGGGCGGCTGAAGCACGGCGGAGGCGTTCGGCGCGTTGAAGGAGATCTCCCAGCACACCAACGCCAAGCTGCACGACGTCGCCGCTGTGGTGGCCGCCGGCGGCAGCAGGATCCGAGCCCCGAGGCTGACCGAGGAGGCATGCCGACGGCATAGTTCACCAGGGCAGGCCTACGTAGTTCTCGGCGATGGTGGTGCGGGCGGCGGCGCTGGCGGCGGTGTAGCGGAGCTGGGCGAGCTGGACCTGGCGCTGGAAGGCGTCGGCGCCGGGCATGATGTGCAGCATGGAGGTCATGGTCCAGGAGAAGGCCTCGGCCCGCCAGACGCGTTGCAGCGCGGTGTCCGAATAGGACTCGACGAGACGGGAGTCGTTGCGGCGCAGGAGCTCGGTGAGGGCGAGGGAGAGCAGGCGGACGTCGGCGATGGCGAGGTTCATGCCCTTGGCGCCGGTGGGCGGCACGATGTGGGCGGCGTCGCCGGCCAGGAACAGGCGGCCGTGCCGCATGGGAGTGGCGACGAAGCTGCGCATGGCGGTGATTCCCTTGTCCAGCACGGGCCCTTCGAGCACGGGGCTCTCGCCGTCCAGCGCCATCCGGGTGTGCAGCTCGGCCCACACCCGGTCGTCGGGCCACTCGGCGAGGTCTTCATCGGGGGCGACCTGGAGGTAGAGCCGGGTGATCTCGGGCGAACGCATGCTGTACAGGGCGAAGCCGCGTTCGTGGTAGGTGTAGGCGAGTTCGTCACGGGTGGGCGCGGCCTTGGCGAGAATGCCGAGCCAGGCAAAGGGATAGGCGTGGTCGTACGCCTCGTGCGGCACGGAACTCCGGCTGACGCCGTGGAATCCGTCGCAGCCGGCGATGACGTCGCAGACGATTTCCTGGGGCTGGCCGGAGGAATCGGTGAAGGTGATGCGCGGGCGGTCGGTGTCGATGTCGTGCACGGCGGTGCCGCTGACCTCGAACAGGATCTGCCCATCGTCCCGGGTACGGGCGGCGATCAGGTCCTTGACGACCTCCTGCTGCCCGTAGACGGTGACACTGCGGCCGACCAGCTCCTCGAAGGCGATGCGGTGGTCGGCTCCGTCGAAGCGCAGCGAGATGCCGCCGTGCACCAGGCCCTCGCGGTCCATCCGCTCCCCCAGGCCGACCTCGCGCAACAGGTCGGTGGTGGTGTTCTCCAGGACGCCGGCCCGCACCCGCTGCCGCACGTAGTCCTGGCTGCGTTCCTCGATCACCACGGACTCGATTCCGTTGAGGTGCAGCAGATGCGACAGCAGCAGCCCGGCCGGTCCGGCTCCGATGATCCCGACCTGTGTGCGCATGTGGTTCCTCCCTGGTTGCCGACGTACAGCATCAGGGCCAGACTGGCGGCCGTCACGGCAGGTTTCCGTTGAACGGAAGGGTCACCCGTTGCCGCCCCGCACCACCACGCCGGCCAGCGTGGGCGCACGCCTGATCAGGGTGCTGGACGCGTTCACCGAGCAGGCGGCGGCGCTGACCCTGTCGGAGCTGAGCCGCCGTACCGGCCTGCCGCTGACGTCCACCCACCGGCTGGTCAGCGAGCTGACGGCGGGCGGACTGTTGGAACGCGGCGAGGACGGCCGGTACCGGATCGGCCTGCGACTGTGGGAGATCGCTTCCCTCGCGCCACGCGGCGTGGGACTGCGGGAAAGCGCGATGCCGTTCCTGGAGGACCTGTACGAGGCGACGCACCAGCATGTGCAACTGGCCGTGTTGGAGGGCCGCGAGGTGCTGTACCTGGAGCGGATCTCCGGGCGGGACGCGGTGTCGATCATCTCCCGGGTCGGCGGCCGGCTGGCGCCGCACGCCACCGGCGTCGGTGTGGTGCTGCTCGCGCACGCCACGGTCGAGGTGCAGGAGGCGATCCTGGCCGGCCCGCTGCGGCGGTTCACCGACCGCACCACCACCAAGCCATCGGAGCTCCGACGAATCCTGGCCGACGTCCGCCGGGACGGCTACGCGATCACCGACGGCACGGTGGAGACGGTGGCGCTGTCGGTGGCGGCCCCGGTGCGCGGGGCCGACGACACGGTGGTGGCAGCGATCTCCGTGGTGGTGCCGGCGGAGTCCGCGCGGCCGCGCGAGATCGTGCCGGCGGTCGTCGCGGCGGCGCGCGGCATTTCCCGGGTGCTGGGCGCACCGGGCAGCCAGCGACTCGGCCGCACCGTACGTCGGGAAACCCATCGACGGGACCTGCGAATCTGACACAAAAGTGTCACAAGCGCTGTGACACGACTGTCGAACACCACGACGCACCCTTTTCTGGAAATCCGCGACCAACAGGGCATGAGAATCCCGGCGAGCCTGGTTCTGGCGGTCGTGTCGCTGGCGCTCGTGGGCTGCGGCCACGTCCGCGCCACCGGCGGCCAGCCGTCGCCCGTGGTGTTGTCCTCGACCGCCGCGACCAGCGGTCCTCCCGCTGATGCGGCCGCGCGGGCCGAACCTGACGGCGAGTTCTCGCTGCTCGTGTTCGACCGTGTCAACGGACAGGTGATGGCCAGTCGCAATCCGACTACGCCTTACCCGGCGGAATCCGTGGTGAAACTACTCATCGCGGTCAGCGCGCTCCAGAGCGGCGCCGACGCGGGCGTTGTCGCGTCGATGCTGATGCGCAGCGACGACGAGATCGCCAATCAATTGTGGAAGAAATACGGGGACACCGCGATCGTGCACCGGGCGATCAAGGTGATGGGCCTGTCCGGCACCGTCGCCCCGGCCGATCCCGGCCGCTGGGGCGACACCCAGATCACCGCAGAGGACCTGGTGAAGGTCTACCAGTACCTGCTCGACAAGGCGCCGGCGACCATCCGCGACGTGATCCTGAAAGCGCTCTCCAGCGCCACCCGCTACGCCGCCGACGGCTTCGACCAGTACTTCGGCATCCCCGACGCCCTCGGCGACCAGGCGTGGGCGGTCAAGCAGGGCTGGGCGTGCTGCCGACCGGACCGGGTCGCGCACACCACTGGCCTGCTCGGCGACCAGCAGCGCTACATCGTGGTCGCGCTGAGCTCGCACGACGCGTCCACGACCTGGGACGAGGTGACCGGCGAACTCACCAAGGCGGTGCAGGCGGCGGTGACCGGGCTCAAGTTCTGATTCCCTCGGCGAGCTTTCCCAGCAGGGCGGCGGTTTCCGCCGGCCTGGTGCGGACCGGCCGGCCAGCGATCCGCCCGGCTGCGCGGTCACCCCGGCCAGGTAGTGCACGCCGGCGACGCGGTCGGGGACGCGGGCCGCGGCGGCGTCACGCGCTCCCAGACCCAGCCGCCCGGACCGGAGCCGGCCACCAGCACGATCTTCGCCATGTCCGCGCCGTAGAGGCTGGGCCGATCGTCTGTTCCGGTTTTCACTCATGAACAGCGCTCCGATGTCTGTGCGCCTTTTGGCCTAAAAACATCGGGTCACTGTTGCCCGTAAAGGTTCTCCGGCCTACGTTTCGCCTCAGTCACGACGAGGAGGTCGGATGTGTTCCGGGTCTTAGCGGTGCTGCCGGTGTTGCTCGTCGGGCTGGCGACGCCAGCCGTGGCCCAGAACCAGGTGAAGCTGGACAACGGCCTGGCGGCCACCCCGCCGATGGGCTGGAACGACTGGAACGCCTTCGGCTGCGGCGTGGACCAGCAGCTGGTGGAGCAGACCGCGGACACGCTGGTGTCGAGCGGGATGCGGGACGCCGGCTACACATACGTGAACATCGACGACTGCTGGGCGCTGCCCGACCGGAACGCGAACGGCGACCTGGTGGCCGATCCGGCCAAGTTCCCCGACGGCATCGCCAAGCTCGCCGACTACGTGCACGCCCGCGGTCTCAAGCTGGGCATCTACGAGGATTCCGGCACGCACACGTGCTCCAAGAGCGGCGGCTTCCCCGGCAGCCTCGGCCACGAGCAGCAGGACGCGGCGCTGTTCGCGAGCTGGCACGTCGACTACCTCAAGTACGACGACTGCAACGTGCCCACCGACGGCCAGAACGTCGAGGCCACGATCGCCCGCTACAACGCCATGCGAGACGCGTTGGCGGGCAAGGGAATCGTGTTCAGCATCTGCGAGAAGACCGACTTCGGCGTGCCCAACTCGGCCTGGCCGACGGTCGGCAACCTGTGGCGCACCACCGGCGACATCCACGACAACTACGCCCGCATGGTGGCCCTGTTCCACACCAACGTCACGCTGGCCGACCTGGCCGGGCCCAACCGCTGGAACGACCCGGACATGCTGGAGATCGGCAACGGCGGCATGTCGGACACCGAGTACCGCTCGCACTTCGCCCTCTGGGCGGAGATGGCCGCGCCGCTGATCGCCGGCACCGAGCTGCGCACGATGTCGGCCGCCACCAAGGAGATCCTGACCAACCGGGAGATCATCGCGGTCGACCAGGACCCGCTCGGAGCGCAAGGCCGAGCTGTCGCGCAGGCGAACGGCCAGTGGGTGCTGACCAAGCCGCTGGCCGACGGCAGCCGGGCCGTGACCCTGTTCAACGAGACCGACGCGCCGGCGACGATCACCACCACCGCCGCGCAGACAGGCCTCGGCCATGCCTTCGACTACCAGGTGCGGGACCTGTTCGCCCACACCACATCCGAGTCCGCCGGCCAGATCACCGCGGCCCTGCCGGCGCACGCCTCAGCGATGTACCGGATCTCCCCCAACAAGCGCCTCGCGCCGCCGCACGTGACGGTCGGACTGTCCAGTGTGGACGCCGCCAACCCGACGACCGTCACCGCGACCGTGACGAACGACGGCCTGCTGCCGGCGGTCTGGAACCAGCTGCACCTCACACTGCCGGCCGGCTGGTCGGCCCAGCCGTTCCACGACGAGCTGATCCCGGTTGTGCCCGCAAATTCCAGCCGCTCGATCACCTACCAGCTCAAGCCGCCGGCCATCACCACGCCATTGCCGACCGACCAGCTCACTATCACCTTGAACGGCAAGCAGTCCTTCACCGAGGACCTGCACCGGCCCACTCCGGTGGCGGCCCCGCTGAAGACCTTCGCCGCCGTCGACGGCACCACCCGACCCCAGTTCGGCCAGCTCGGCGACCGCCTGGCGATCATCGCCGCCGGCGCGGACGTCTCCGGCACCAACAACCAGTACGGCACGATCTACCAGCCGCAGGGCCTCAACACCATCGGCACCGCCACCACACAGGTGACCCAGCAGCAGAACCGCAACGCCTCCACCAAGTCCGGCCTGATCGTCCGCAGCGACCTGACCAAGGCGGACGCCTCCCCTGGCTACGTCACGCTGGAGGTGACCCCGAGCAAGGGCGTCCAGTTCCAGTGGGACGCCAACGGCGACGGCCAGCTGGACTCGGCCAAGACCGTCAGCGGCGTGACCGCGCCGGTGTGGCTGCGGATCACCCGCGACGGCACGGCGTTCACCGGTCAGTACTCGGTCGACGGCGCCACCTGGAACACCATCGCGACGATCACCGTGCCGTCGGCGGTCGGACCCGAGGACGTCGGCGTGTTCACGTCCTCCCACAACAAGTACGTCGACGGCCGGGCCGACTTCGGCTCGCTGACCGTCGGCTGACGGCCTACTCGCCGTGCAGCTCAGCGATCGCCGTCTCGATCCGGTCCAGCGCCCGCTCGACCGGGCCGAGACCGGCGGACGGAACGAAGAACAGCACCCGGCGGTACCCGGCCTCCTCGAACCGCGCCAGCGTGGACGCCTTGGGCTGCGCGTTCATCAGCATCAGCTCGATCGGCCGGTCGGCCCGCGCCAGCAGCTTCCGGCCACGCGTGATGACGTCGTCGGACGGCCCGAGGTAGTTGGGCAGCCAGGCGTCGCCGTAGGCCAGCACCCGCTCCTCGACAGTCGGCCCGTTGCCGCCGATGAGGATCGGCGGATGCGGCCGCTGCGCCGGCTTGGGCCAGGACCAGATCCGGTCGAACTTCACGAACTCGCCGTCGTGGGAGGCCTCGTCCTCGGTCCATATCTTCTTCATGGCGGCGATCTGGTCGGCCATCAGCCGCATCCGGGTCCGCGGGTTCACGCCGTGGTTGGCCATCTCCTCCCGGTTCCAGCCGGAGCCGACGCCGAACTCCAGCCGGCCGCCGGAGAGGTGGTCGACGCTGGCCACCGCCTTGGCCGTGATGATCGGGTCCCGCTGGGTCACCAGGCAGATGCCGCTGCCCACCCGCAGCCGCGTGGTCGCCGCCGCGGCGGCGGTGAGCGCGACGAAAACGTCGTAGGTGTGGGCGTATTTGCGGGGCAGCTCGCCGCCGGCCGGGTAGGGCGTGCGCCGCTCCGCCGGAATGTGCGTGTGCTCGGCGAAGAACAGCGACTCGAACCCGCGCTCCTCGACCAGCCTCGCCAGCGGCCCGGGGGCGACAGTCTCGGCCGTGGCGAAGGCGGCAACACCGAAGTCCATGAACGCACCGTACACCGGCGGTTACGAACGGAGCTCAGATGAAACGATCATTCCTGCCGGCCGTGGGCCTGGCGGTGATCGCCGCCGTCACGCTGACCGGCGTGCCGGCCGACGCGGCCGGAGCCGCCCACGGCGCGGACGTCTACGTGTCCCCCTACGGAAACGACTGGCTGCCCGGCACTTCGCTGCTGCCGGTGCGCACCCTGCAACGGGCCCAGACCCTCGTGCGTGAGCGCGCGTCGCACGTGGACGGCGACATCACCGTGCACCTCGCGCCGGGCGTGTTCGACCTGTCGCAGCCGTTGCAGCTGGACGGGCGGGACTCCGGGGTCAACGGCCACCGGGTGATCTGGCAGGGCTCCGGCCGCACCGAGATCAGCGGGGGCAAGCAGGTCACCGGCTGGCGGCCGGTGCCGGGCAAGCCCGGTCTGTACGCCGCGCCGGAGCCGAAGGGCATGGACAACACACGGCAGCTGTACGTCAACGGCGTACGCGAACAGCGGGCGCAGGGCACGGTCCCGGTGACGCTGACGGCGACCGCCACCGGCTACACCGCCTCCGCGCCGACGATGGCCGGCTGGCGCAACCCGTCGGACATCGAGTTCGTCTACACCGCCGGCGAGGCGCTGTGGAACATCCAGCGCGACGGCCTCGGGCAGTGGACCGAGCCGCGGTGCCCGATCGGCTCCATGAGCGGCACCACGATCACCATGGCCCAGCCGTGCTGGGACAACTCCACCAAGCGCGTGGTGTTCCCCAACATCCCGGGCCGCAGCGTCAACATGGTCGGCCCCTACGACCTGACCAACGGCCGCCAGCCCACCTACGTGGAGAACGCCTTCGAGGTGCTGGACACGCCCGGCGAGTGGTACCTGGACCGGTCGGCCCACACCGTCTACTACATGCCGCGGCCGGGTGAGAACCTGCGCACCGCGGACGTCGAAGTGCCGGCGCTGCAACAGCTGATCACCGCCTCCGACCTGCACAACGTGTCGTTCCGCGGCATCCAGTACGAGTACGCGACGTGGCTGACGCCGTCCTCGCCGGAGGGCTTCTCGGAGATCCAGGCCGGCTACACCAACACCGGTCCGGACGGCTGGGCCGTGCAGGGCCTGTGCCAGTTCGTGCCCGGCGGCACCTGCCCGTACGCGTCGTGGACGCCGGAACCCGGCAACATCAGCGTCACCGACAGCACCGGGCTGGAGTTCACCGACTCCGTGTTCACCCATCTCGGCGCGGCCGGCCTGCGGCTGGCCGGCAACACCCAGAACACCATGGTGCGCGGCAACGTCTTCACCGACATCTCCGGCAACGGCATCGAGATCGGCGGCGTCGACCAGCCCACCACCGGCAGCACCCACGACGTGCAGGTGCTGGACAACCACCTCTACGGCCTGCCACGGGAGTTCCACGGCGGGGTGGCCATTCTCAACGGCTACAGCCAGCACGACGTGATCTCCCACAACCAGATCGACAACGTGGCCTACTCGGCGATCTCGATGGGCTGGGGCGGCTGGCCGGACAAGATCAAGGTGGCCGCCACGCCGAACAACTCGCACGACAACGTGGTGTCCGACAACCTGATCCACGACTACATGCTGTCGCTGGACGACGGCGGCGGCATCTACACCCAGGGCATCACCGGCAGCTCCATCGAGACCGGTGAGAAGGTCACCGGCAACGTCATCTACGGGCAGCTCGGCCTGGGCAAGGGCATCTACACCGACAACGGCAACACCTACGAGAACGTGGTCGGCAACGTCGTCTACGGGACGCCGTACGCCAACGTCGGCACCGCGCACGTGGACTACCGGGACAGCCTGGGCAACAACGACCCGACCCTGATCCAGGGCAACTACTGGGAGCAGGGCGACAAGGACGGCAACAACAAGGGCGTCATCACTCAGGGCAACCACCTGCTGGACAACCCCTCGGCCGCCCCGAAGTCCATTGTGGACAACGCCGGCCTGGAGCCGGCCTACCGCGGTCTGCTGGCCAAGCGGGTCGGCGGCGACGGGCCGCCGGCGCAGCCGACCCGGGTTGGCACCTTCGCCGCCGACGGCAAGCTCTACGTGACCTGGAACCCCAGCTACGCCGTCAACAACGCGCCGCTGGACAGCTACCTGATCACTGTTGGCGGCAAGACCGTCAGCGTGCCGGCGGCGCAGTTCACCAAGCAGGGATACGCCGAGGTCGACGGCCTGGCCAACGGAACGTCCTATGTGGTCACCGTACAGGCGCACAACCGGTTCGGGGCCAGCACTCCGTCGCTGCCAGCGGCCCCGGTGACGCCGGGACCGTTGGCCGGCAAGGTGTCCGACGCGCCCACCGGCCTCAAGGCCATCCCGTCGTCCAGCGCCGCCAGCCTGCACTGGACCCCGCCGGCCAACATGGGTGACACCCCGATCATCGCCTACGTGATCACTGTGTCGGACGGCCGGACCGTCACCGTCAACGGCCGGGACGCCCTCGTGTCGCAGCCCACCGCCAAGGGCATGACCCGGGTCGTGGACGGCCTCAAGCCGGGCACCGCCTACACCTTCACCATCGCCGCCGTCACCGCCGACGGCCCCGGCGCCGCCGCCACCGTGCAGGCGACAACCCTCCCGTAACGGAGTTGCCGCACCACGCCGCCGGAAGGTCGGCGTGGTGCGGCATACTTGCCGCCATGGGGGAAAGACTCGAAGTGCAGCGCGTGATCGCGGCGACGCCGACCGAGGTGTTCGACCTGTTGTGCGACCCGGACGGGCATGTCGCCATCGACGCCTCGGGCATGCTCCAGTCCGCCGAGGGCGGCAAGGTCACGCAGGTCGGGGACGAGTTCGTGGTGCACATGGACCTGCGGGCGTTCCGGGACGTGGCCGAGGGCCGCTACGACGTGACGGTGTCGATCACCAGGCTCGAACCGAACGCGCTGATCGAATGGTCGGCGCGGCGGCCGGACATCCCGGCCGACGGGCACTGCTACGGCTACCGGCTGGAGCCGGCCGAGCATGGGACCCTGGTGACCTCCTACTACGACTGGAGTCTGGTCTCGGACGCCGAGCGCGAGCGGTACCCCTACCCGCGCATCCCGGAATCGGCACTGCGCGCGACTCTGGGCATCCTGGCCCGTACGGTGGAGCGGTGATCATCGAGCGCTACCTGGCCGCGGCCGCCGGCTTCGAGGCCAGGCTGCGGGCGATCGGCGAGCAGCAGTGGACGAGCCCGACGCCCTGCACCGAGTGGAACGTCCGCCAGTTGGTGAACCATGTGGTGACGGGCGACCAGCTCAACCGCATCCTGCTCACCGACCCCGACGCGGCGGCGGAGTTCCGGCGGAACCGGGGCGTGGACGCTCTCGGTGACGACCCGCTGGGGGCCTTCACCGAGAGCAGTCGGCGGTGCGCCGAGGCCTTCCGCACGCACCCCGACGCCCAGCTCGCGTTCCCGATGGGGCCGATCTCCACCGACCGCGCCATCGCGCTGCGGGCCACGGACGTGCTGGTCCACACCTGGGATCTGGCCCGGGCGATCGGGGCCGACGAGACGTTGGACGCCGAGCTCGTCGACTGGGCCGGCGAGAACCTGGACTCGACCTTCGCCGGCCTCATCGACATCCCCGGCGTCTTCGCCACCCTGACCGGCGACACCCCAGCCGAGCCGCAGGACGCGCTGCTGCACCGGCTGGGGCGGGACGTCACACGTTCCGCGTAAAGGCCTTCAGAGTGTGCGGCTCCTGGTCCATGTCGCCCGACTGGAGCCCGAAGCTGATGATCCGGCGCGGGTGGACACGGATGATGGGGCCGCCGATCGGGGCCTGCCCGTCGGCCGGATCCGCAAGGGCCTCGGCGTCGCCGCGGATCTCGACCATGCGGACCCGCCACGGGTCGGTCGAGTAGACGTCGTCGACGACGAAGGCGACCCGGCCGTTGGCCGCGACGTTGCGGAACTTCCGGCTGGCGGCCATGTTGTAGCCGCCGATGTCGATGGTCCCGGTGTCGGCGTTGTACCGGAAGCCGACCGGGTTGACCTGGAGCGTGCCGTTCGGCTGCGCGGTGGCCAGCCGGCCGATCCGCTGCGAGGCGAGGTAGGACAGCTCGGCGTCGGTGAAGGACACGGTGGTCGACCTTTCTCCGTTGTGGTGGAGGCTGCGACCCCAGTCAACAACCTCCACCATCCTGGAGATCAAGCCTCCGTGCTGGCCACCGCCGGCGTCGGGAACACGTCGCCGAGAATGGCCTCGCCCTTGGTCAGCCAGGCCACGCCGAAGGACATCACCGCGATGGACTCCAGCCACAGCTCGGGGTGCAACCCGGCGGTGGCGGCGGCGAAGAACTGGTGCACGGCCGCGATGGCCAGCAGACACGCGATGATCACCACACCGCACGTGAGGTACAGCCGGTTGCGTTGCAGCTTGCGCTCCGTCGGCCCCATCTCGCTGGTCCGCCGGAACAGCACGATGGCGAAGAAGGCGATGGTCAGGAAGAAGATCGACGCGAACACCAGGTGCAGCACGCCGATCAGGGAGGCCGTGCTGGACGGATTGTCCGGCGCCGTCGGGAACAGGGCGACGCCGATCGCGGCGATGCCGGCCACGTTGCCGGCGATGTCGTCGATGGCCTCGTAGCCACGGTAGGACAACAGGAACGCGCCCACCGCGCACATGCTGCCGACGAACACGCCGCGCATGTCGGTGTAGAAGTAGGCGCTGATCGAGTCCTGCAGGCCGCCGCCGTCGACGATCAGCTTGCCGATGATCAGCACGACCGGCAGGGCCGTGCCGATCACGCCGATGGCACGGCGCAGGTACAGGTACGAGTGGACGAGAGTGTCCTCTGGGGATCTGGTTGTCGGGCTCATGGCCGCCTCCGCGCGCAGTCGCTGTTCCAATGATCGGCGCACCGCCGCCGGGACCTTAGTCCTGACCTCGGGTTTTCACGTGATCGGCGGACAGTTCGCGTTGTCCGACCCCGGTCGCGGTGCGAGGATGGCGGCCTGTTCACGACCCGAGGAGCACGCCATGGGCTCACTGCTCAACCCCTACATCAGCTTCGCCGGCGACGCCCGCCAGGCCCTGGAGTTCTACCAGGCCGTGTTCGGCGGCGAGCTCAGCCTCAACACCTTCGGGCAGTTCGGCCAGACCGGCGACGGCGCCGACCAGATCATGCACGGCCAGCTGAGCACGCCCAGCGGCTACACCCTGATGGCGTCGGACACCCCGCCCGGCATGCCCTACAACCCCGGCGACAACATCACCGTCTCGCTGTCCGGCGACGACGACGCGGAGCTGCGCGGCTACTGGGAGAAGCTGTCCGACGGCGGGACCGTGACCGTGCCGCTGGAGAAGCAGATGTGGGGCGCGGTGTTCGGCGCGTGCAAGGACAAGTTCGGCATCAACTGGATGGTCAACATCGGCGGCTGAGAACCCCGGAACCACTTGCCCATAGTCCGATGATCGGTATATACCGATCACGTGACAGATGGCGCGCTCCGGGAGCCCACGTTCCTGGTCCTGACCGCGCTCGCCGCCGGCCCCCAGCACGGCTACGGGATCCTGCTCGACGTCGAGCAGATCTCGGCCGGCCGGGTCCGACTGCGGGCGGGGACGCTGTATGCCGCCCTCGACCGCCTGGTGGCGGACGACTGGGTGGCGGTGGACCGTGAGGAGGTCGTCGACGGCCGGCTACGCCGGTACTACCGCCTGACCGACCAGGGGGCGGCCCGGCTGTCGACCGAAGTGGACCGGCTGCGGGTCACCACCCGCGCCGCCGAGGCGCGCCTGCGGGCGCGATTCAGTGGGGGTATGGCGTGAACCAGGAACGACGCTACCGGCGGCTGCTCGCCCTCTACCCCCGGGATCACCGCGAACGCCACGGTGAGGAGATGCTGGGTGTGCTGCTCGACGGCACCCCGAGCTGGCGGGACGGCCTGGACCTGGTCGGCGGCGCGATCGCCCTGCACTTACGCCGGGTGTTCGGCCTGGACGGTCAGGTGCGCGTGCGGGACGTGCTGTCGATCGTCAGCCTGCTGGGCCCACTCGTGATACTGACCGGGGCTGCCCCCGATCTCCGCGAGATCGCCTGGTGGGTCAAGAACGACGCCTTCGGCGACATGCCCATCACCCAGGTGCCGGACGCCCCGGCCTGGGGCGCCTGGGCAGTGGTGGCTGTCCTGGTGCTGTTCGGCCAGCGCCGGGCCGCCGCGGTCTCGGCCTGGATCGCGACCGGTGTCTACGTCGCAGCCGAATCGGTGCTGTCCACCGCGTTGTTCTGGCGCTACGAGGACGCCGGCTGGATGCTGCTCGGTTTGTTCACGGCGGTCGCGCTGACCTGGTCGCCGGGCCCGGTGCACGGCAAGCAGTTCGTCGGCACGCGGGGCATCCTGCTGGCGCTCGTCGGTGACGCGGTCGCCGCCGCTGTCCTGGCCGTCGGCCCGCACGTGCCTGCTTTCGGCTTCTGGACCCGGGGACTCGGACCGGGGCTGACCTACGCCGCGCTGGCCCTCGGCGGCTACCTGGCCTGTCGTCGGGTGCGCAACCGCCGGACCGCGCGGCGGGCAGTGCTCGTGCTCGCCCTGCCCGCCTTCACCTTCCTCCTGGACATCGTTCTGGTGACGCTCATCGGACCGCCGCTGTACTGGATCTCGGCGATCGACTTCGTCGTCTTCTATGGTGTGCCTGTCCTGATTGTGTTGGCAGGTATGGGGATTCCCCGCCTGGTCAGGAAGTCCCTGCCGAGCTGAGGACTTCGTGCAGCCGCGCGGCGAACTCCACCGGGTGGCGCACGTAGCCGAGGTGGTCGCCGGGGAACTCCGTCACCGGGACACCGAGCCGTTCGGACAGCACGATGTTCGGCAGGTACGGCAGCAGGCCCTTGGACTCGACGCCGCTGGCCAGGACGAGCTTGTCCTTGCCAGCGGCGAGAGCAGTGAGATCGGGCTCGTGCCGCGGGTACTGCCGGAGTTCGTGCTCCAGCCAGAACGGCACATTGTGCCGCATCCGCTCGAACATCTCCCGCATCGCGGGCGGCGGCTCGAAGCCGGGCGGCGGGGCCTGCTGGGCCAGGCCGACAAGCTGGCCGAACCGGGCCATCGCCGGGTCGGGCCCCTCGGCGCGGAACAGGTCGTACACACCGTCCATACGAGACAGCCACTCGTCCCGTTCGGGCAGCAACGAGATCAGCGGGGCCTCGTGCGGCACGCCGACCCGCACCTTGGACGGCCACTTGGTCATCAGCTCCAGCGCGACGATCGCCCCGGAGCTGCTGCCGAACACATAGCCGGGTTCGTCGAGGAACGACGCCGCATCCTCGACATCGGCGGCCAGCCGGTCGGCCGGCACGGAGTCGACCGGGCTGCGGGCGAAGCCGGCCCGGTCGTACAGCACCACCCGGTACTTGTCGGCCAACTGCGCGGCGACGCCTTCGAACACGGTGCTGTCGCCGTTGCCGCCGACGATGAACAACAGCAGCGGCCCATCGCCAATCGTCTTGCTGTACAAGGTCATTGCCCTACCCCCCGCAACTGTTCGAGCGCCGTCTCCAGCAGGCCGTAGAGCGGCACCGGAGGGTCCGCGCGCAGCCAGTGGTCGGACGCCACCTGGGTGGCGGCGGCCACCGCCGCCGCCATGATCTCCGGGTACATGCCGTGGTCGCCCTCGCCGAGCCGGTCGGCGATGGCCGCCACCAGGGCCTGCTGCATCTTCACGTACGTCTTGAGCAGTTCGCCGGCCAGCGACGGCGAACTGAGCACGGGCCGCAGGCCGGCCAGCCACTCCGGCGGCGGCACGCTGGTCGCCTCCGCGTGCACCTCCAGCACCGCGGCGGTGATCGCGTCCCACATCGGCTCGTCGGCCGGGCGGTCCAGCAGGGCCTGGCCGACCCGGAAGATCCGGTCCGAGGCCCGGGACGAGATCGCCTCGTACTTGCTGGAGAAGTAGTTGTTGAAGGTGCGCGGGGACACGCCCGCGGCGGCGGCGATGTCCTCCACCAGCACGTTGTCCAGCCCGCGCTCAACCGCCAGGCGCAGCGCCGCCATGCTCAGCGCGTCGCGGGTGGCCTGCTTCTTGCGTTCACGGAGTCCGGACACGCGACCAGCCTAGCAAAAGTTGCGGGGCGCGCAATTATTTCTTGAGCAGCTGCCTGGCGGCGGCCCGCAGCGTGACCACGCGGGTGACGGTGCCGTCGGCCCCTGTCACGTCCCGCACGATCTCGAAGCCGGCCTTGTTGGCCATCTCCAGCGACCGGATGTTGTTGGCGTTGACGCAGCCGTGGATCTCGGACAGGCCCAGATCGTCGAAGCCGTAGTCGATGACCCGGTAGGACAGCTCGGTGCCCAGGCCCATCCGCCACACGTCCCGCACCAGCGCGCAGATCAGCTCGTGCCCGTCGACGTTGCCGGTCCGCTTCAGCTCGGCATGGCCGATGTAGCGGCCGCTCAGCCGCACCGCCCACACGTCGAACATGTTGTTGGGATACACCTCCGAGAACAGCAGCGCGAAGAGCTGTCTGATCGTCTCCTCGGACTGCCGTTCCTGTCCCATCCACTTGCAGACCTCCTCGTCGCGTAACAGCGCGACGAAGTCGTCCTCGTCCTCGGGTCTGTACGGGCTCAGCAGAAGGCGCTCGGAGCGCAATGTGGGAGTCATGCCGGAACGCTATCCGTGGGCCCTCGAATCGGCAATCATCCCATCAGGCAAGGAAAACACCCAACGGAGTGAGTAACATCCGGTCAACGCGACTCGACTTCCAACGGAAGTTTGCGAACACTCACGATCATAGCCGGATTCTGGAACTCCACCGGCTCGTCGCGGGCCACCGCGAAGCCGGCGTAACGCCGGTTCAGCGCCTCGAAGGCGATCCGCCCCTCCATCCGCGCCAGCGGCGTGCCCAGGCAGAAGTGGATGCCGTGACCGAAGGTCAGATGCGGATTCGGCGTGCGGGCGAAGTCGAACCGTTCCGGGTCAGGGAAAACCTTCGGATCGCGGTTGGCCGACGCGATGTTGGCCATGATGATCGAATCGGCCGGAATCGTGAGACCACCCAGTTCCACCTCGGCCGTGGTGCGCCGGCCGAGTTCGTTGAACGGCGGCAGGAAGCGCAGCACTTCCTCCAGCGCCACCGGCAGTTTCGACGGATCGCCGCGCAGCGCCTCGGC
The DNA here is from genome assembly GCF_018263855.1 of Kutzneria sp. CA-103260. Taxonomy (GTDB): domain Bacteria; phylum Actinomycetota; class Actinomycetes; order Mycobacteriales; family Pseudonocardiaceae; genus Kutzneria. The sequence goes on from NZ_CP073318.1 coordinate 3,237,552, forward strand.
CGCGTCGGGATGCCGGTCGAGGATGATGGTGGCGTTGCCGATCAGCGCCGTGGTGGTGATGTGCCCGGCCACCAACAACAGTGCCACGAAGCCGACCATCTCCTGGTCGGTCAGGCTCTCCCCGTCCACGCTGACCCGGCACAGCTTGCTGGTCAGCCCGTCGCTGGGATTGTCCCGGTGGTACTTGATGTGGGCCAGCATGTACTCGTTCATCTCGCGGATGGTCGGCGCGATCATCTGCAGCGCCGCCTCGATCTCGGCCATGGTCGAGGTCTCGGTGAGCTGGTCGCCGCTGAACAGCACCTTGGCCCACTTCTCGAACAGTTCCCGGTCCCTGGCCGGGATGCCCAGCAGTTCGGCGATGACCAGGATCGGCAGCGGATACGCCAGCACGTCCACGATGTCGAAGCGGTCGCGGCCGGCGACCGAGTCCAACAGCTCGTCGGTGATCTGCCGGATCCTCGGCTCCAGGCCGGCCACCGTGCGCGGGGTGAAGGCCTGGCTGACCAACGTGCGCAGCTTGCGGTGGTTGGGCGGGTCCATGGTCAGGAACATGCCGGTGCGGAACGCCTCGAAGTCCTCCTGCACCGGGGCCAGGCCGGAGAAGTCGCTGGAGAAGGCGGCCGGGTCGGACAGCACCCTGGACACGGTCGCGTGATCGAGCAGCCGCCACATGCCGTTCTCCTCGTCGAGGTAGACCGGTTCCTCGGCACGCCGGGCGATCCACTGGTCGAGCCTTTCCTCGAAGGCGTACCGGGGTGTCATGCGGTGGGCTCCTTGACTCGGTCGGTGACGGGGAAAGCGCGCATGGTCGGGCTGATCGTGACGACCACGGTGATCAGGGCGATGCCGGCGGCGCACAGCAGGATCGCGTCGGCCCCGCCGAACTGCTGGACCAGGACGCCGCCGAAGGCCGGGCCGGCGGCGGCGGAGACGCCGGCGATCACCGTCATCACCCCGGTCATCCGGCCGCGCAGGCGGTCCGGGGTGAGCAGCAGCTGGGAGGTGTTGATGGTGGTGTTGGCGGTGGGCGGCAGCAACGCCATGCCGGCGAACAGAAGGCCGAGCAGATAGCCGTTGTCGATGAACACCGCCAGCGGCGTGAGCACGGTCAGCGCCCAGAACACGCCGGCGATCGACACGTACGGGCTGATCATCCGGTGCAACCTCGGGGCCAGCAGCGCGCCCAGCAGCCCGCCCACGCCCAGCATCGCCGCCATGATGCCGATCTCGCCCGACGGCACACCGCGCTCCTTGGCCAGCACCACCAGGATCACGTAGTAGGCCGAGAAGAAGAAGTTCAGGCTCACCGCGCAGGCGACGGTGGCCCGGACGTGCCGCTGCTGCCACACCCAGCGCAGGCCCTCGACCATTTCCTTGGCCAGGTGGCCGTTCTCCAGCCGCTCACGACGTTGGCTCGGCACCCGCACGAACAGCAGCGCCACGAAGCTGACCAGGTGCGTCAGCACCTCCACGGCGAACGGCACCGCACGCCCGACGGCGTACAGGAAACCGCCGGCCGCCGTGCCGGCCAACTGCCCCAGCGCGCCTCGGGCCGAGTTCATCGCCACCGCCGTCGGCAGCTGCTCCTGGGTGACGATCTGTGCCACGGCGGCGTTTTCCGCCGGCATGAACAGCGCTCGGCACACGCCCATCGTGGCCGCCACGAAGATCATGTGCGGCACGGTGGCCGTGCCCATCAGCAGCGCGACCACCAAGCTGGCCACCGCGATGCCTTGCGCCGCTTCGCAACACAGCATCACGATCTTGCGGTTCCACCGGTCCACCAGCGCCCCGGCCGGCAGGCCGGCGATCAGCTGCGCCGCCGCGTCCACGCCCAGCACGAAGCCGGAGACCGCCGGCGAGCCGGTGAGGGCCAGCACCAGCAGCGGGAAGGCGATCATCGACCCGCTGAAGCCGGCGGTCGACAGCGCCTGTCCGGCCCACAGCAGTCGGTAGGAGCGGTTCATCGGCAGTCCTCGGCAATCGCCCGCAGGGCTTCCCCGAAGTCCAGCACCACTCTCTCCACAGTGGACCGAACGTGGCGGGCTGGTTGGTACAGCCAGGAGAAGGCCAGCTTGCCGTCCTGCACGGCGCCCACCACGTCGAGCAGGTGGGCCTTGCGCTCGGCCGGATCGTGGTCGCGGCCGAAGGAGCCGTGGGTCTGCTTGAACAGGCCGCCGCCGGCCTGGCCGTCGGAGGCGTCCCACTGACCGAGGTAGTTGAAGGCGATGCCGGGCTCGACCGCCGGCACGTCGCCGCCGAGGTAGCGCAGGGCGCCGTAGCCGAAGCCGTTGTCCGGCACGGCCCGCAGCTGCTTGCGGACCGACTTGATCCGGGTCCGCCAGTCGCCGGCCTCGATCCGCAGGCCCACCGGGAAGATCGTGGTGAACCAGCCGACCGTCCGGGTCAGGTCGACATCGTCCAGCACGTCCTCGCGGCCGTGGCCCTCCAGATCGATGGTGACCTGTTCCTCCCCCGTCCACGTCGACAGGGCACTCGCCAGCGCGGTCAGCAGCACATCGTTGATCCGGGTGCGGTAGGCCGCCGGGGCCTTGCGCAGCAGGGCATCCGTGTCGGCCTCGTCCAGGACGATCGAGACGGTGTCGATGGCCGGGTCGTCGCCGTCCCGGTCGACCGGCAGCTCGGTGTTCTCCATGTCCTGCCAGTGGGAATCGTCCAGGCCGCCGTTCCGCACGTGCTCGACCAGCCGGTTGGACCACTCCTGGAACGACGTGGTCTTCGGCCCGAGGTCGATCTCCTCGCCGCGGGCGGCCTGCCGGTAGGCGGTGTCGAGGTCGTCAAGCAGGATCCGCCACGACACGCCGTCGACGATCACGTGGTGCGCGGCCAGGAACAGCCACGGTCGACCGTCCTTTGTGAACAGCACGGCCTTGAACAGCGGGCCGGTCGTCAGATCGAAGCCCGCGTGCACCTCGTTGGCGAACTCCTCACTGAACTCGTGCCGAATCAGCTGGGGAATCGGCTCCAGCGGGGCGTTGTACTGCTCGCCGTCGAACCGCATCCGCAGCGCGTCGTGCTGGCGCCACAGCGCGTCCAACGCCCGCTGCAACGCCTCCTCGTCCACACCGTCGACCAGCTCGGCCAGCAGGGACTGGTTGAAGTGGTGCGGATTCACGGTGTGGTGCTGGAAGAACCACTGCTGGATCGGGGTGAGCGGCACCGGTCCGGTGACCAGCTGCCGGCGCTGGTCGGCGTTGGCCACGGCCGTCACCACCGGCGCCAGCTGCTCGATGGTCTGATGCAGGAAGACGTCCTTGGACACCAGGTGCAGGCCGGCCTGCCGGGCCCGGGACACCACCTGCATGCTCAGGATCGAGTCGCCGCCGAGCTCGAAGAAGTTGGCGGTGACGCCGACGTTGTCGACCCCGAGCACATCCGACCAGATCTTGGCCAGCGCCTGCTCGATGTCCGTGCGCGGCTCGACGTGCTCGCCGGTGGCGACGACCGTGACCTCGGGCAGCCGCTTCCGGTCTACCTTGCCGCTCGGGTTGAGCGGCAGGGCGGACAGCTCCTGGAACGCAGCCGGGATCATGTAGTCCGGCAGCGTCCGGGCCAGGAAGTCCCGCAGGCTGCCGGTTTCGCCCACGACGTAGGCGATCAGGCGCTGGTCACGGGTGATCACCACCGCCTCGCGGACGTCCTCGTGCCGGCGGATGGCCGTCTCGACCTCGCCCAGCTCGACCCGGAAGCCGCGGATCTTGACCTGGTCGTCGGCGCGGCCGAGGAATTCCAGCTGGCCGTCCCGCCGGTGCCGCACCACATCCCCGGTGCGGTACACGCGGGCCCCGGGCTCGAACGGGTTGGCCACGAACCGGGATGCCGTGAGCCCGGGCCGGTCGAGGTAGCCGCGGGCCAGGCCGACGCCGGCGACGTAGAGCTCGCCGGCCACACCGACCGGAACCGGCCGCAGCTCGTCGTCGAGCACGTAGACCTTGGTGTTGCGGATCGGCCGCCCGATCGGCGGAATACCGCCTGGGGACAACACATCGCTCCAGGTCGCGACCACTGTGGATTCGGTCGGTCCGTAGGCGTTGATCATGCGCCGGCCCGGGGCCCAGCGCTCGACCAGCTCGGCCGGGCAGGCGTCGGCACCGACGATCAGCGTGCCGAACTCGGGCAGGTCGACGTCCGGGAGCGTGCCGAGCGCGGCCGGCGGGATCAGCGCGTGGGTGATGCGCTGGTCCTTCAACACTTCCGCGAGCTGGTCACCCAGCAGCGGCCCGGGCGGCGGGACGACGAGCGCCGCGCCGGCCGGCAACGCCATGCACAGTTCCAGGATCGAGGCGTCGAAGCTGGGCGAGGAGAACGCCAGCACCCGGTCGCCCGGCCGGACCTGGAAGTGCGCCGCCTCGGCCAACGCGAAGCTCGCCAGGCCGGCATGGGTGACGACAACGCCCTTGGGGCGACCGGTCGAGCCGGAGGTGTAGATCAGGTAGGCAGGATGATCCATCCGGTTCACCCGCTCCGGGTTCACGTCCTCGCTGCCCGTCATCTCGTCCAGTAGCAGCACCGGAACATCGGTGACCGGGGCCAGATCCCGTTGCGTGACCACGAGATGCGGCTTGGCGTCGATGATCATGTAGTTGATGCGCTCGACCGGGTAGGTGGGGTCGACGGGCAGGAAGGCCCCGCCGGACTTGGCCACTGCCAGCTGCGCGATAACCGTCTCCACCGACCTCGGCAGGGCCAGGGCGACGATCTTCTCCGGCCCGACGCCACGGTCGGTCAACACCCGGGCCAGGGCATTGGCCCGGCCGTTCAGCTCGGCGTAGGTGAGCTCGTTGACCGCCAAGGCGTCCGGTGTCCGGAGCACCTGCTCCTCCACCAGTTCCGCGAGGGTTCGCGGCTTGGTGGCGACGGCCGAGTTGTTCCAGGCCGCCAGCTGCCGGCGCTCGGCGTCGGTGAGCAGCGGCAGGTCGGCGATCACGGACTCCGGCGCTTCGGCGATGCCGACGAGCAGGACACCCAGGTGCTCGGTGAGCCGGCCGATGGTGTCGGCCTCGAACAGGTCGGCGTTGTAGGTGACCGCGACCAGCAGCTCTCCGTCCTGCTCCTGGAACTCGATGGTCACGTCGAAGTTGGCCGTGGTCAGCGGCAGGGCGACGTCCTCGACCTCGATGCCCGGCAGCTGCGGTGTCGCCTGTGGGGCGTTCTGCAGCACCACCATCACCTGGAACAACGGCGTGCGGCTGGGATCCCGCTGCGGCTGCACGGCGTCGACGACCCGCTCGAACGGAACATCCTGGTGGGCGAAGGCATCCTGGACGTTCTGCTTGACGGTGTCGAGATAGCTCCCAAAGGTTCCGTCCACTGTGGACCGGAGGACCAGGGTGTTGACGAAGAAGCCGACGACCCGGTCCAGCTCGGCCCGGTCGCGGCCGTTGGTGACGGTGCCGATGGCCACGTCTCGCTGACCGGTCCAGCGGGACAGCAGGATGTTGCTCGCCGTGGCCAGCGTGGTGAACAGCGTCGTCTCGTGTCGGCGGCTGATCTCCCGCAGCCGATCAGCCACCCGTTGCGGCACCACGGCTTCGTGCACGGCCCCGGTCGTGGTCCGGACCGCCGGGCGCGGCCGGTCCGTCGGCAGGTCGGCCGCCGGCAGCTCGGCCAGGGTGCCGGTCCAGTAGGCCAGCTGGCCGTCCAGGTCGCGGTTTCGCTGCCAGGCGGCGAAGTCCGCGTACTGGATCTTCGGCTCGGGCCGGGTCTCGCCGCGGTAGGCGGCCATCACCTCGTCCAGGACGAGGCCGTTGGACCAGCCGTCCGTGACGATGTGGTGGATGGCCAGCGTCAGCACGTGCTCGTCGTCGGCGACCTGCTCCAGGCTGGGGCGGAGCAGCGGGCCCCGGCGCAGGTCGAACCGGCCGGTCTGGCCGAGTTCCACCGGGTGCGGCGGGTGGACGATCTGCACGCCGTCGTCGAAGGTCGTGCGCAGCGCCTCGTGCCGGGCGACGACCTCGGTGAACGCGTCGGCCAGCCGGTCGGCGTCCAGCGGGCCGCGCAGGCGGATCGCCAGCGCGGTCACGTAGTCCTCGCCGCCGGGATGGAAGCCGTCGAGGAACCACAGCCGCTGCTGGTTGTACGACTGCGGCAGCGGCAGATCCCTTGGCGCGACCGGGATCTCGGTCTCGACGGTGCCGAACGTGGTGACCAGCTCGGCGACGGTCGGGTGGGTGAACAGGGCGCGCGGCGAGATCGACACGCCGCAGTCGGCCAGCAGCCGGGAGACCAGCCGGACGCTGAGGATGGAGTCGCCGCCGAGCTCGAAGAAGTTGTCGTCGACACCGACCTTCGGCACGTTCAGCAGGTCCGCCCAGATGCCGGCGACGGCGGCTTCCAGGTCGGTGCGCGGCGCGACGAAGTCCTTGCCGGCGGCGGTCGGTTCGGGCAGGGCCCGCCGGTCCACCTTTCCGTTGCGGCTCAACGGCAGTTCGTCCAGCGTGACCACCGTCGAGGGCACCATGTACTCGGGCAGCACCGTTCGCAGCGCAGCCAGGTCGGCCGTGCCGACGACGTAAGCGATCAGGCGCTTGTCGCGGACGATCACCACCGCCTGATTGACGCCCGGCTGGGCGGTCAGGGCCGTCTCGATCTCACCGAGCTCGATGCGGAAACCGCGCAGCTTGACCTGATCGTCAGCGCGGCCGATGAATTCGAGCTCGCCGTTCACCCGCCGCACGATGTCGCCGGTGCGGTACATCCGCGCCCCGGGCTCGAAGGGATCGGCGACGAAGCGATCGGCCGTCAGGCCGGGCTGGTCGAGGTAGCCGCGGGCCAGGCCGGCCCCGGCGATGCACAGCTCGCCCGGCGCGCCGTTCGGGACCGGCCGGAGCCGGTCGTCGAGGACGTAGGTGCGGACGTTGTCGAACGGGCGGCCGATCGGCACCGAGTCGGGGACGTCGCCGGTCATGGGGTGCGCGGTGGCGAAGGTCGTCGTCTCGGTCGGGCCGTAGACGTCGACCACTGTGATGCCCGGGCAGGCGTCGAGCACACGCCGGAAACCGTTGGCCGGCACCACTTCGCCGCCGGTCCACACCTCGGCGACCCCGTTCAGGCTGTCCGGGGCCTCCTGAGAGATCACCCGGAACAGGCCGGCGGTCATGAACAGCGCGGTGATCCCGTTCTCGGTGACCACCCGCCGCAGGTCCTCGACCGTGAGGTCCGGGTTGCCGGTCAGCACGACCTCGCCGCCGCTCAGCAGCGGCACCCACAGCTCGTAGGTCGAGGCGTCGAACGCCAGCGGCGAGTGCGCCAGCACCCGGCGGTGCCGCCGCGCGAACCGGCTGTCGTAGGCCAGTGCGATCACGTCCCGGTGCCGCACCGCCACGCCCTTCGGCGTGCCGGTCGAGCCGGACGTGTACATGACGTAGGCCAGGTTGTCCGGGTGCACCTCGACGTTTGGCGCAGTCGCCGCGGTCTCGTGGGTGATCATGTCCGGGCCGAGCACGATGGCGTCGCCGGCGATCACCTTGCGCCGCTCCGCCGGCGCCCGGACGTCCAGCGGCACATAGGCCGCCCCCGCCTTGAGCACCGCCAGCTCGGCGATCACGTGCTCCACCGACGGCTCCAGCAGCAGCGCCACCCGCCGCTCCGGCCCAGCCCCCATGGCTCGGAGCCGCTGCGCCAGGTGATTGGCCCGCTGGTCGAGCTCGGCGTACGTCAGCGTGACATCGCCGCAGGTCACCGCCGTCACCGACGGCGTCCGCCGCACCTGCTCAGCAAAGAGAGCCGCAATCGAAGCCTCCGGAACGGCCGTCCGCTCCCCAGCCGCCTCCGCGACTACTCGCCTGCGCTCGCCCTCCCCCAGCCACGGCAGAACCGATACGGGGGCGCCCATTCCACCGGTCATCGCATCGATCAACAACCCGACGCGTTCCAGCAGTTCAGCGGCCGTCTTCGCGTCGAACAGCGCCGAATCGTAGCCAAGATCCAGAGTCAGCTCGTCGTCCATCGCGGCCCGCAGGCACAGCGGGAAGTTCGTGACATCCCCGGACGCCACCGCCAGCACCCGCGGCCCGCCGGACACCGCCGGCTCGCTGATCGGGTAGTTCTCGAACACCACCATGCTGTCGAACCGGCTGCCGACCTGAACGAACCCGTGGTCCCGGGCCTCGCTCTGCTCGTCCTGCAACCGCCGCAGCCACTCCCGCACCATGCCGCCGTCGACGTCGACCCGCGTCGGCACCGTGTTGATGAACAGGCCGATCATCGACTCCACCCCCGGCAGCTCGGCCGGCCGCCCGGACACGGTGGTGCCGAACAGCACCGTCCGCTCCCCCGAGTACAAGGAGAGCAGCAGGCCCCACGCAGCCTGGATCATCGTGTTAACGGTGACCCCGTTACGTCGGGCCACGTCCGCGAGGCCCGTCACCGTGATCCGGGTCGACGCGCTCGACCGGGACCGGTGCGCCTCGGTCGGCGGCCGGTCATACGGCAGCGCCGTCCGCGCCACGCCGTCCAGCACGCCCCGCCAGTACTCGTCGGCTGCCGCGTGATCCTGTTCGGCCAGCCACTCCAGGTAGTCGCGGAACGGCCGGCGAGCAACGGTCGGCTTGCGGCCGCAGTACTCCTCGCAGGCCTCGGTGAACACCTGGGCCAGGCTCCAGCCGTCCATCAGCACGTGGTGCGAGGTCCAGGCCAGCTCGATCTCGTCGCCGTCCCGGGTGACGTCGATCCGGGTCAGCGGCGACCGGTCGAGGCTGATCGGCTGGTCGTAGTCGAGCTTCGCCGTCCGGTCCACCACCTGTACCGGCTCGTTCACGCCGGTCCACACCAGTCGGGTGCGCAGGGCCGGCGTCCGGTCGACAACCCGTTGCCACGCCTGGCGGAACCGCTCCACGTCGTCGATGCCGGCCATCCGGATCCGGAGCGTGTCCACATACAGGTCCGGGTCGACCAGGCTGTGGAACAGCAGGCCCTTCTGCAACGGCGTCAGGGGGTAGATGTCCGCCACCACGCGCCCGTCGCCGACAATGGTGTCCACTTCGGACTGACTGAGCCGGGCCAGCGGGAAGTCCGACGGCGTGCGGCCGCCGTGACCCGCGCAGTGGGCGACGATCTCCCGCAGCCCGGTCATCATCGCCTCGGCCAGCAGTCGCACGGTCCGCTCGTCGTGAACCTCCGGCGCGTACGTCCAGCCCAGTTCGAGCCGGCCGTCCTGCACGATGCCGATCACGTCGATCAGATACGTGCGGGTGCCCTCCTGGTCGCCACCGGCGATCGACCGGTAGAAGCCGCTGGCGCTGTCCGTCCACTGGCCGTGGTAGTTGAAGCTGATCCCCGGCTTGATCTCCGGCGCCGTGCCGCGCAGGTGCCGCAGCGCGCCGTAACCGAGGCCCTTCGACGGCACCGCGCGCAGCTGCTCCTTCACGGACTTCAGCGTCGCGCCCCAGTCCCCCGCCGGCAGGTCCAGCCCCACCGGGTATTCCGCGGTGAACCAGCCGATCGTGCGGGACAGGTCGACACCGTCCACAATGTCCTCACGGCCGTGACCTTCCAGACCGATCAGCACCCGACTCCGGCCCGTCCACTCCGCCAACGCATGCCCGAGCGCACTCAGCAGCACGTCATTGGGTTGCGTCCGATACGCGTCCGACACCTTACGCAGCAAGGCATCCGTGGTTTCGGCGTCCAGCTGAACGGTGATCGTCTCACTGGTGGTCGGCGTCCCGTCACGGTCCACCGGCAGGCCGCCGTCAACCTCCGCCGCACCCTCCCAGTACGGCAGGTCCGCCGAGAAGTCGCGCTTGTCGATCCGCCGCGCCCAGTCCACATAGGACGTCGTCTTGGCCGGCAGCGGTCGGCCCTGGTAAGCCGCCTCGATGTCGTCCAGCAGCACCCGCCACGACACGCCGTCGACGACCAGGTGGTTGATCGTCAGCGCGAGGTTCGGCGTGTCGAAGCTCCACTGCACATGGTCGCCCTCCGCCCCCACCTCCTGTCGCCAACCACTGTCGCCCTTGGTGAACTTGGTCCGCAGCGCGTCGTGGTGGGCGATCACCGTGTCCAGGGCCGTGCGCAGCCGGTCCACGTCGATGTCCGGCCCCAGCTCCGCCACCAGCGACATGGTGAACGTGTCGATGCCGCTGTCCAGGAACCAGGCCTGAATCGGCGTCACCGGCGCACTTCCACTCGCGTCCGTGACGATCCGCGTCTCTTCGCGCACCACCCGGGCCAGCTCCGCCACCGTCTGGTGCCGGAACACGTCCTTCGACACCAGCGACAGCCCCGCCGCCCGGGCCCGCGACACCACCTGGATGCTCAGGATCGAATCGCCGCCCAGTGCGAAGAAGTTGTCGGTCACGCCGACCCGCTCGACCCCCAGCGCCTCGGCCCAGATGCCAGCCAGCACGCGCTCGTTCTCGGTCCGCGGTCCCACCCACTCCTGGGCCTCGACCACCGGCTCCGGCAGGGCCTTGCGGTCGACCTTGCCCGTGGTGGTCAGCGGCAGGCTTTCCATCCGGACGAACACCGTCGGCACCATGTAGTCCGGCAGCGACTCGCGGAGCTGGTCGCGCAGATCGTCAGTCTCGCTGACGATGTATCCGACGAGCCGACCGTCCTTCACCGCGACCGCGGCCTGGCTGACTTCCGGCAACCTCAGCAGGGCCGCCTCGATCTCGCCGGGCTCGATACGGAAACCGCGAACCTTGACCTGCTCGTCGATGCGGCCCAGGTATTCCAGCGAACCCTCCGCCGTCCACTGGACGCGGTCGCCTGTGGCGTATAGACGGCCGGGGCCGAAGGGGTTGGCGATGAAACTGGCGGCGGTGAGCCCGGGGCGGTTGAGGTAGCCGCGGGCGAGCTGGACGCCGGCGATGTGCAGCTGGCCGGCGACACCGACGGGCACGGGCCGAAGAAAGCCATCGAGGACATAGGCGCGCAGGTTGCTCAGCGGCCGGCCGATGACGGGACGGTCGCCGGTGATCGGCGCGAGGGTGGCATCAACGGTGCACTCGGTCGGCCCGTACAGGTTGAACGCCCGGGTGCCGGGGAGTTGTTGCAGGTCATGCCACAACTGCCGGTCGATGGCCTCGGCGCCGAGCACCACCACAGGCGGCATGGGGCGGCCCGTGGCGAGCAGGTGCCGGATGAACGACGGCGTGGAGTTGATCAGGTCGACGTCGTGGTCCAGCACGGTTTCCGGCTCCACGACGTGCAGCTCGTGGCCGGCGGCCATCAGCAGCAGGCCCTCCCACGCGGCGTCGAAGGAGAACGAGGCGGTCAGCGCGACCTTGAGCCAGCGCCCGTCGGCGAAGTCGTCGCCGTGGTCATGGTGCAGGTTGGCCAGGGCGCGGTGGCTGATCACCACGCCCTTCGGCCGGCCGGTGGAGCCGGAGGTGTAGATCACGTACGCCGCGCTGTCGAGATGCGGCTTGGCCAGCGGCCTCGGCTCGGCGTCCGTGTCGGCGGAGGTCAACACGAACACCGGCCGGGCATCGGCCTTGATGAACTCGGCCCGCTCCGCCGGCAGCTCCGGGTCGAGATACAGGACCGCGGCGCCGGCCTTGTGCACGGCCAGGATCGCGATCACGGCATCGGCCGAGCGCGGCATCGAGACCGCCACGAACATGTCCGCGCCGGCACCGCGGTCGACCAGGCTCGTGGCCAGTCGGGATGAGCGGTCGTCGACCTCGGCGAAGGTCAGCCGCAGTCCATTGTGGACCAGCGCGACGGCGTCGGGCGTGGCTTCGGCCTGAGCGGTGAAGACCTCCGGGAAGGTCACGCCCGGGACCTCGCGGTCGGTGCCGCTCCACTCGACCAGTTCGGCGATCTCGGCCGAGGTGAGGATCGGCAGCTCGGCCAGCGGCCGGTCCGGGTTCTCGGCCACGGCGGCGATCAGCGTCCGGAGGTTGCCGACCAGCCGGGTGATCGTGATCTCGTCGAACAGGTCGGTGTTGTAGTTGACCAGGCCGCGCAGGCGGGGGCCGTCCGGCGCGAACTCGAACGTGAGGTCGAAGCTGGCGGTGGTCATCGGGAGCGGCAACTCCTCGGCGACCAAACCGTTGAACGTCGGCAGCTTGGCCCCACTGTTCTGCAGCGTCACCATCGCCTGGAACAGCGGCGACCGGCTGGTGTCACGCTCCGGCTGCACCTCGTCGACCACCCGCTCGAACGGCACGTCCTGGTGCGCGAACGCCTCCAGCACGGTATCCCGCACAGAGGCCGCGAACCCCCGGAACGTGCGGCGACCGTCCACTTGGGACCGCAGCACGACCGTGTTGACGAACATGCCGACCACCCGTTCCAGCTGCGGGTTCTCCCGGCCGGACGTCACGGTGCCGACGGCGATGTCGTCCTGCCCGGTCCACCGGGCCAGCAATGCCTGGCAGGCGGCGACGAGCATCATGAACACCGTGCCGTCAGCGACCCGGACGGTTGGCAACTCGAACTCGACCGCGGCGCCGTTGTGGGACTGGGTCGCCGGGCGCGGGCGATCGGTCGGCAGCTCCAACGCCGGCATGCCGCGCAGCTGCTCCCGCCAGTACGCCAACTGGCCGTCCAGGTTCTGCCCGCGCTGCCAGGCCGCGAAGTCCGCGTACTGGAGGCCGGGCGCCGGCAGATCATCCCCGTTGTACAGGGCTGAGAGCTCGTCGACGAGCACGCCGATCGACCAGCCGTCGGTGATGATGTGGTGCATCGACAGCACCAACTCGTGCTCGCGCGGCGACAGCGCGGTGCGCCGGATCCGCAGCAGCGGCCCGTTGAGCAGGTCGAACGGACCCACGGCGTCGTCGAACTCGGCCTCTCGCGGCGGGTGCACGACCAGACTCGGCCGGTCGTCGACAGTGGTGCGCAACGACTCGTGCCGGGCGATCAAGGTGGTCAACGCGGTCCGCAGCCTCGGCTCGTCCAGGTCGCCGAACAGCTTCACCGCGAACACGGTGGTGTATTCGGTGCTGGCCGGGTCGAACTGGTGCAGGAACCACAGCCGTTGCTGGGCATGGGAAAGCGGCAGCTCACCGTCGCGCGGCACGACGGGAATCACCTGGCCCGCCTGCTCTGCCGGCAACGCCGCTGCCAACGCGGCGACCGTGGGGGCGGTGAACAGCACCCGCGGCGACACCTCCACCCCGAATTCCGCGCGCAGCCGGGAGGCGATCCGGATGCTGAGGATGGAGTCGCCGCCGAGCTCGAAGTAGTTGTCCGCCAACCCGATCCGCTCGACACCGAGCGTGTCGGCCCAGATCGCGGCGATCTTGCGCTGGGCCGGGGTGGCCGGCTCGACGTAGCCGCGGCTGACGACCTCCGGCGCGGGCAGGGCCCGGCGGTCCAGCTTGCCGTTGCGGGTCAGGGGGATCTCGTCGATCCGCACGAATGCCGCCGGGATCATGTGCTCCGGCAACGTCTTGGCCAGGTGATCACGCAGGCCTTCGGTCTCCCCGACCACGTAGGCCACCAGCCGCTGGTGCCCGGGCGTGTCCTCACGGGGAATCACCGCGGTCGCCGTCACCTGCGGCGAGGCCAGCAGCGCGGACTCGATCTCGCCGAGCTCGATGCGGAAACCCCGGATCTTGACCTGCTGATCGGCGCGGCCGAAGTACTCCAACTCGCCGTCCACCCGCCACCGGGCCAGGTCGCCGGTGCGGTACATGCGGGTGCCCGGGACGAACGGGTTCGCGATGAACCGGGACGCGGTCAGGCCGGGCCGGTTCAGGTAGCCCCGGGCCAGGCCGGACCCGGCCACGTACATCTCGCCCACGACGCCCGGCGGGACCGGGCTGAGGTCCGAATCCAGCACGTAGACACGGAGATCGGGCAGGCCGACGCCGATGGTGTTGCCAGACGACCGGTCGAGCTCGCGGTGGGTGACGTGCACCGTGGTCTCGGTGATGCCATACATGTTGACCAGCTCGACCCGGTCCCACCACGCGTCCAGCCGCCGCGCGTCCAGCGCCTCGCCGCCGAACACCACGTACCGCAGCGACAGCCCGTCGACCGGTTCCAGCTGGTAGAAGGCCGACGGGGTCTGGTTCAGGACGGTGACCCGCTCCTCGACCAGCAGCCGCAGGAAGTCGCGCGGCGACCGGGAAATCGCATGCGGGACCACGACCAGCCGGCCGCCGTGCAGCAGCGGGCCCCACAGCTCCCACACCGAGAAGTCGAAGGCGTAGGAGTGGAACAGGGTCCAGACGTCCTCAGGGCCGAAGGAGAAGAGGTCCCTGGTCGAGGCGAACAGCCGCGTCACGTTGGCGTGCGTGACGACAACGCCCTTGGGCACGCCGGTGGAGCCGGAGGTGTAGATCAGGTACGCCGGGCTCTCCGGCAACGTCGTCGACATTGGGTCGGTGTCCGGCTCACCATCCGCCTCGACCGAGGTCAGCATCAGCAGGGCGTTGCTGTCCGCCATCATGCGGTCGATGCGATCCTGCGGGTAACCCGGGTCGATCGGCAGGTAGGCGGCGCCGGCCTTCAGCACCGCGAGCACGGCGATGACCAGCTCGGCGGTTCGCGGCAGGCACAGGGCGACGAAGCTCTCCGGGCCGGCACCGGCGGCGATCAGCCGGTGCGCCAGGCGGTTGGCCCGCGCGTTCAGCTCCGCATAGGACAGACTCGTCCCCTCGAACGTGACGGCGACGGCGTTCGGCGCGGCCTGCACCTGGGCGGCGAACAGCTCGGTGATCGTCGGGGCCGGCAGGCCCACGGCGCTCCCCTGCCAGTCGGTCAGCACGGTGTGCCGCTCGACCTCGGACATCCACGGCAGGTTCCGCAGCTGATCGTCAGCGAAGCTGACGATCAGCGCCTCCAACCGGGCGGCCATCGCGTGGGCGGTGGCGACGTCGAACAGCGCCGGGTCGGTGGCCAGTTCGAAGGTCAGCCGGCGATCGAGGTAGGCCCGCAGCACCACCGGGAAGTTGGTGCTGTCGGTGGCATCCACATGCTGCACGGCGACGCCGGCCCGCTCGTCGAACGGGTAGTTCTCGAACGCCACCATGCTGTCGAACAAGCTCTGACCGGCCGGAACGTCGCTGTAGCCGCGCAGCCGGTGCAGGGCGACGAAGTCGAAGCGACGAGTCTCGGCCTGCCGCTCCTGCACCGACCGCAGCCACGGCACCAGCTTCTCCTGACCGCGCACCTCGACTCGGGTCGGCACGGTGTTGATGAACATGCCGATCATCGACTCGACGCCGGGTAGATCGTCCGGCCGGCCGGAGACGGTGGTGCCGAACACGACGTCCGACTCCCCGCTCTGCCGGGACAACAACAGCGCCCACGCGCCCTGCACCAGGGTGTTCACGGTCAACCCGTGGCGCTGGGCGAACTCCCGCAGCCGTGAAGAGTCCTCTTCGGACAGCGACACCCGCACCTGCTGGCCCGACCGGGCCTGGTGGGCCTGCGCGGGCTGCCGGTCGTACGGCAGCGGCGTCGGCGTCTCGAAGCCGGCGAGCGCCTCCCGCCAGAACGTCTCTGCGGCGGAGTCATCCTGCGCCGCCAGCCAGGACAGGTAGTCCCGGAACGGGCGGCGGACCGCACCGACCTGACCGCCGTACTGGGCGCAGACCTCCTCGAAGACCTGCCCGAGGCTCCAGCCGTCCAGCATGATGTGGTGCGAGGTCCAGGTCAGCCGCACCCGGTCCCCGCCGAGCGGCACGATCGCCAGCCGCATCAGCGGCGCCTGGATGAGATCCAGCTCGGTGTCGTCGGAGTCGCGGTAACTGATCGGGACGGTGACGTGCCGTTGCACGATCTGCACCGGCTCGTCGAGACCATCCCACGCGAGCCGGGTCCGCAGCGCCGGGGTACGGTCGACGACCGCCTGCCACGCCGCGCCGAACGCCACCGGGTCGCTGATGCCGTCCAGCACCATGCGCGCCTGGTCGACGTAGATCTCCGGCTCGACCAGACTGTGGAACAACATGCCGGCCTGCAACGGGGTCAGCGGATAGATGTCCTCGACGTTCCACCCATCGCCGACCAGGGTGTCCACAGTGGACTGGCCAAGCCGGGCCAGCGGGAAGTCGGAGGGTGTGCGACCGCCGGCCGTGGGCTGGGCACAGTGCTCGATGATCGACCGCAGCGCCCGCACCATCGCGTCGGCCAGCCGCTGCACGGTCTGCCACTCGTAGAGGTTGTCGGAATACAGCCAGCTCAAGGTGAGCTCGCCGTTCTCCACCATGCCGGCGACGTCGAGCAGGTAGCCGTTGGTCTGGTCGGGGGCAAGATCGAAGCCGGTCGTCTCGCGCTGGCCCCGGAACAGGCCGGATGCGCCAGAGTCCCACTGGCCGTGGTAGTTGAAGCAGATGCCCGGCTGGGCGTTGAGGTCCGCGCCGGCCAGATAGCGCAGCGCCTCATAGCTCAGGCCGCGGCGCGGGACCGCCCGTAGCTGTTCCTTGACCGACTTGAGCGTGCTCGCCCAGTCGCCGTCGGCGGGAATCGACAGCCCGACCGGGAACTGGGTGGTGAACCACCCGACCGTGCGGGACAGGTCGACGCCGTCGAACAGGTCCTCGCGGCCGTGGCCCTCCAGCGCGATCACCACGTCCTCGCGGCCGGTCCACTCGGACAGCGCCCGCCCGAGGGCGCTCAGCAGCACGTCGTTGACCTGCGTGCGGTAGACGTCCGGCACCTTGTGCAGCACCGCATCCGTCTCCTCGCGGCTGAGGGCGACGGTGAGCGTCCGGGTCGTGCCGGCCAGGTTCTCCCCCGCACGGTCCGTCGGCAGCGGGTCGGCCGCCGGAACCTGCTGCCAGTGGGACAAATCCTCGGCGAAGTCGTGGCCGACGAGCCGGTGCGACCACTGGGTGAACGCCGTGCCGGTCGGCTCCAGCACATCGCCGTGGTACGCGGCCTCGATGTCGCCCAGCAGCAGCCGCAGCGACACGCCGTCGACGACCAGGTGGTGAACAGCCAGGAACAGCAACGGGGTCTGGCCGGGCTGGAAGATCGCCTTCACCATCCGGCCTGCGCCGATGTCCAGGCCGTCACGGCTGATCTCCGTGCCGACCTCCAGGACGCCGGTCGGCGGCTCCGTCGGTTCCTGCTGCCACACACCACCAACGCGGGTGAAACGGGTCCGCAGGGCTTCGTGGTGGGCGATCACGGTGTCGATCGCCTGCGACAGCCGCGAGCGGTCCACCTCGGCCGGCAGCTCCAGCAGCATGGACATGGTGAAGTGGTTCAACGGCCCGTAGGTCTCGAAGAACCAGTGTTGGATCGGTGTCAGTGGCGCAGGCACGGCGATCACCGGAACAGCGACCTCTTCATCGGCGCGCACCACCAGCGCCAACTCGGCGATCGTCTGGTGGGTGAACAGGTCCCGCGAGGTCAGCCGCAGCCCGGCGGCCCGGGCCCGGGACACCACCTGGATGCTGAGGATGGAATCGCCGCCCAGGGCGAAGAAGTTGTCCCGCGCGCCGACCGGTGCGCCGCCGAGCACCCCGGACCATATCTCGGCCAGCACCCGCTCGGTCTCCGTGCGGGGCGCGACCCACTCCGCCGTCTGCACCACCGGCGCGGGCAACGCCTTCCGGTCGACCTTGCCGGCGCTGGTCATCGGCAGCCGGTCCAGCCGCACGAACACCGCCGGCACCATGTAGTCCGGCAGCGCCTCACGGAGCCGTTCCCGCAAGCCGGCGGTCTCGCCGACCACATAGCCGACCAGTCGGTTGTCCCGCGCGACAACGGTGGCCTGGCTCACTTCGGGCAGCCGCAGCAGAGCGGCTTCGACCTCGCCGGGCTCGATCCGGAAGCCGCGGATCTTGACCTGGTCGTCGGCCCGGCCGAGGTACTCCAACCGCCCATCGGCGCGCCAACGCACGAGGTCCCCGGTCCGGTAGAGCCGGCCGCTGCCGAACGGGTTGGCCACGAACCGGTCCGCGGTCAGGCCGGGCCGGCCGAGGTAGCCGCGGGCCACCTGCGCGCCGGCCAGGCACAGTTCGCCGACGACGCCGGTCGGCACCGGCCGCAGGTAGCCGTCCAGCACGTACGCCTGCATGTTCCGCAGCGGACGGCCCAAAGAGGACTGATCACCAGCGACGACACAGGACAGGGCGTCGACCGTGCACTCGGTGGGGCCGTAGAAGTTGTGCGCTGTCGTGCCGTCGACGGCCGCGAGTTCCCGCCACAGCTCGTCGCTCAGTGCCTCGCCGCCGAGCATCAGCACGGCCGGGCGGTGCCGGGGATCGGACAGCAGGCCAGCCGGAAGCAGTTGCCGCAGGTAGGTCGGGGTGAGGTCGAGGAAGTCGATCCGGCGCCGGGCCACGTAGTCCACGAGCGCGTCGGCGTCCATCCGGACCTCGTCGTCGATCACGTGCAGCTCATGGCCGTCGGCGAGCAGCACCGGGCCTTCCAGCGAGGTGTCGAAGGAGAACACCGCCGTTGTGGCCACCCGCAGCCGGCGGCCGGCGGCGAAGTCGTTGCGGTGGTTGAACAGCAGGTTGACCAGGTTCCGGTGCTCGACCGCGACGCCCTTCGGGGCTCCGGTGGAGCCGGAGGTGTAGATGACGTACGCCGTTCCGTCCGTCCGGAGTGGACGGTCTGGGTTGGTCTCCGGCTGCCCGTCGGCGTCCGCGACCACCACCCGGCCACCCACCACAGGTGTGGTGGTGTCATCCGGGGCGACCACCACAAGTGTGGTGGCGGCGTCGCGAAGCAGCAGCTCAACCCGGTCCTTCGGCAGTCCGCGGTCCACCGGCAGGTACACCGCGCCGGCCTTCCACACCGCGATCACGGCCACGACCAGCTCGGCCGAACGGGGCAGCGCAAGGGCAACGACCCGTTCCGGTCCCGCGCCCAACGCGATCAGGTGGTGGGCCAACCGGTTCACGCGCGCGTTCAGCTCGGCGTAGGTGAACTCTGTGTCCTGGAACACAAGTGCGAGGTCGTTCGGGGTCTTGCGAACGGTCGCCTCGAAGACCTCGACGATGGTGGAGGCCGACACGGACAGCGCGGTGTCGTTGGCCTCGACCAGCAGCCGCGACCGCTCGTCCGAGGTCAGCAGGGGCAGGTCGCCGACCCGCCGGACCGAGGTGATCTCCATCAGCAGCGTGGAAAGGTGCTCGGCCATCCGCTCGACCGTGTCCGGGTCGAACAGGTCGGTGCTGTACTCCACCGAGCCGGCCAGGCCCTCGGGCGTGTCCTGGAACTCGAAGCTCAGGTCGAAGGTGGCCGAGCGCCGGCTCACGTCCACCGGCTCGACCGCGAGGACGCCGAACTCCGGCGGTGCGCCGGCCGCCCCATGCAGCAGCACCAGCACGTCGAACAGCGGGTTGCGGCTGGGATCCCGCTCCAGCCGTAGCGACTCCACCACCTTGTCGAACGGCGCCTCGGCGTGGGCCAGCGAAGCCAACACGGTCTCCCTGACCTGCGCGAGCAGATCGCCGAAGGACAGCTCATCGTCCACAGTGGAACGCAGCACCACCGTGTTGACGAAAAAGCCGACCATCCGGTCCAGCTCGGGCCGGTTGCGGACGTTCACCACCGAGCCGACGGCGATGTCCGACCGCCCGGTGTACCGAGCCAGCAGCACCTGACAGGCCGCGACCAGCACCGAGTAAAGCGTGGTGTCGTGCTCACGGGCCAGCTCGGCCAGCCGCTGCGAAACCGTTGCCGGCACCAGGAAATCGTGCACGGCGCCGGCCGAGGTCCGCACCGCCGGACGCGGGCGGTCGGCCGGCAGCTCCAGCGGCTCCACGCCGGCCAGCTGCGCGGTCCAGTACTCCAGGTGCTGGTCCAGCGACCGACCACGCTGCCACACCGCGTAGTCCGAGTACTGCACCGCGGCCGGGGTCAGCGTCGCGCCGCCGTACAGGCGACCCAACTCGTCGATCATGATACCCATCGAGGCGCCGTCGGTGACCACGTGGTGCGCGGTCAGCAGCAGCACGTGGTCCTCGGCCGCCAGCCGGACCAGAAGTGCCCGCAGCAGCGGGCCTTTCCGCAGGTCGAACGGCCGCGAGTACTCGTCGGCCAGCACCCGGTCCAGCTCGGCCGGCGCGTCGGCCATCCGCAGCGGGACGTCCACTGAGTCCGCGATGGACTGCACCGCGACGCCGTCCACGACGATCACCGTGGTGCGCAACGACTCGTGCCGCTCGACGAGCGCGGCGAGGGCGGCGGCCAGCGCGGGCACGTCGAGCCGGCCGGCGAGCCGGAGCGCGACGGCGCTGTTGTACTCCGACTCGCCCGGC
Organism: Kutzneria sp. CA-103260; assembly: GCF_018263855.1. Lineage (GTDB taxonomy): Bacteria > Actinomycetota > Actinomycetes > Mycobacteriales > Pseudonocardiaceae > Kutzneria. Next base: position 3,257,702 of record NZ_CP073318.1, read on the forward strand.
CGCAGCTCGTCGAGGAACCACAGGCGCTGCTGGGCGTACGACAGCGGCAGCGCCGAGGACCGATCGGCGCGCGGGATGCCGTCGGACGCCTTCGCCCGCCCGGCGAGTCGTCGCCTGAGCTGCTCGCGCAGTTCCGCCGGCAGCGCGTCGATCCGGCTCTGCCTCGATGTCGTCATGATGTCCGTCTTCCCCAAATCGGTCGAAGCTGTGGTTGTCAGCGGCGGGCGGCGACGCGGCCACCGGTCTGCAGGCCGTTGATCAGGCCGGTCGACGGGTCGCGCAGGAAGCGCCCGCCCAGCACGCGTCGGCCGGATTCCGGCTCCAGCACGGAGAACGCCCAGTCCGCGTGCACCGTCAGCTCCGGGTACAGCTCGCCGCCGACGTGCAGCACGCCGTCGCCGGCGTCGACGAAGTACTCCATGTCGCCGTTGGCGTAGCTGCCGGTCAGCCCGGCCGGCATCGGCATCTCGTCGGGCCGGTGGCTCAGGTCGTAGTCGGCGACCTCCAGCCCGAGCCCGCGCAGCCGGCCGACCAGATCCACCCACAGCGCCGCACCGGAAACCGCGTTGGTGGTCAGCGCCACGACCTGCTCGCCGGTGGGATTGACGCGCAGGTGGCAGGACGTGCCGTCGGCGGTGCCGTCGTGGCCGACCCAGCCGTCGAACACCGCCAGGCCCAGTCCCCAGCCGTTGGCGAGCCCGAACGGCACCACACCGGGCACCTGCCGGCGCATCGTGCGCAGCAGCTGCGGCGAGAGCGGACCGTCGCCGGTGACGTGCATCAGCCCGAACGTCACGAGGTCCTCGGCGCTCAGGGCGAGCGCGCCGGCGCCGGCCTCGACTTCCGGGAGCGTCTGCGCCACCGGGCGACCCCGACCGGCGTGGCCGGTCATGAAGGTGCTCACCGACCGCTTGCCGCCGGGTTCGACCGTGAACGCCGGCTCGATGCCCAGCGGCGTGAGCAGCAGCGCTTCCACGGCCTCCCACCAGTCCATGCCGGTGATCTCCGCCACCAGCCGGGACAGCAGCACATAGCCGACGTTCGAGTAGGAGAAGCCGATTCCCGGGCGCAGCACCAGTTCCGCGTCGCGGCAGGCGCGCAGGTACTGGCGCGTCGAGACGTTCTCGCCGCTCAGCGCGGCCGGCAGGCCGCTGGTGTGGCTCAGCAGCTGCCGGACGGTCAGCCGGCCGACCCGCGGCCCCAGCTCCCCCAGGTGCTCGCCGAGCCGGTCCTCCAGCTCCAGATCGCCGTCCGCCACCAGCAGCATGGCCAGGGTGGCGGTGAACGGCTTGGTGATCGACCCGACCGGATACTTGCCGGCCGAGCCGACCGTCACCGTGCGGCCGCCGGTGTGCACCGACAACTGCGCCGCCGGCACGTCGTGCCGGGCTAACAGCCCGTTCAGCACCTCTTCCAGGATCGCTCTGTCCACTTCGGACCGGACCGAGGTGGTCACGGTTTGCCTCCCCAGCTGTTCGGCGCTTCCCCAGCGCCAGATCCCCGATGATGCAATTCAGTCTTCACTGACGTAATAGTGCTATTGAATTACTGGTTCGCCGCCATCCACTCCCGCAGGCTGCGCGGGCGCATGTCCGTCCACACCTCGTCCACGTGGTCCATGCACTCCTGCTTGCCGCCCTGGAAGCCGGTGGGCCGCCAGCCGGCCGGGACCTCGTTGGCCAGCGGCCACAGCGAGTGCTGGTCCTCGTCGTTGACCAGCACCTGGTAGTCGATGTCGTCGCGCACTGTGTCGTTTCCCTTTCAGTTCTCGTCGTCGCCGAAAGCGACGCGTTCCAGTTCGAGCAGGACCCGCTCCTCGATCAGCTCGGCGAGGGCGGTCACGGTCCCGCTGGCCAGCACGTCACGCGGCGTCAGCTCGACGTCGAACGCGGTGCGGACCATCGAGGTGATGTGCAGGCTGCGCACGGAGTCGCCGCCCAGGTCGTAGAAGTTGTCGGTGGCGCCGACCCGGTCCAGGCTCAGGGCCTCGGCCCAGATGCCGGCCAGCACCGCCTCGGTCTCGGTCTCCGGCTCCACGTATTCGGAGCTCACCGGCTCCTGGGTCGGGGCCGGCAACGCCCGGCGATCGAGCTTTCCGTTGGGGGTCAACGGCAACTCGGCCAGTGACACGAAGACCGACGGCACCATGTGGGCCGGCAGCCGGCCGGCGAGGTGTTCCCGCAGGCCGTCGGTCTCGCCGACGACGTAGGCGATGAGCCGCTGGTCCTCGGCGATCACCGCGGCCGCCTTGACGTCCGGGCGGGCAGTCAGTGCCGCTTCGATCTCCCCGGGTTCGACCCGGAAGCCGCGGATCTTGACCTGGTTGTCGGCGCGGCCCAGGAACTCCAGCTCGTCGGCGGCGTTCCAGCGGACCAGGTCGCCGGTGCGGTACATGCGGGCGCCGGGCTCGAACGGATTGGCCACGAACCGCGAGGCGGTGAGGCCCGGCCGGTCGAGGTAGCCGCGGGCCAGGCCGATGCCGGCGACGTACAACTCCCCCGGCACGCCAACGGGAACCGGCCGCAGCTCGTCGTCCAACACGTAGGTCCTGGTGTTGCGGATCGGCCGGCCGATCGGCGGCGTGCCCCCCGGTTCGAGCGGATCGCTCCAGGTCGCGACCACTGTGGACTCGGTCGGCCCGTACGCGTTGATCAGCCGCCGCCCTGGGGCCCAACGGGCCACGAGATCCGGTGTGCAGGCGTCGCCGCCGAGGATCAGCGTGCGCAGCTTCGGCAGCTGAATGTCCGGCACGGTCGCCATCGCGACCGGCGGGACCAGCGCGTGCGTGATCTCCCGACCGCTGAACACCGCGCCGAGGTGTTCGCCCAGCAGCGGTCCCGGCGGCGGCACGACCAGGGCCGCGCCGGCCGGCAGCGACATGCACAGCTCCAGCACCGAGGCGTCAAAGCTGGGCGAGGCGAACTGGAGCACACGGTCGCCCGGCTGCACGTCGAAGTGCTCGATCTCGGCGGCGGAGAAGCTGGCCAGGCCGGCGTGGCTGACGACAACGCCCTTGGGACGGCCGGTGGAGCCGGAGGTGTAGATCACGTACGCCGGGCTGGTCGGCGACACCGCCCGCGTGACCGGTTCGTCCGAAAGGGACTGTTCGGATCCGTCCATCACGATGTCACTGCGCACATCACTGTCCGGCATGGTGATCACCAGCACCGGTTTGGCGTCGTCCAGCATGAACGCGATGCGCTCCGCCGGGTAGGACGGGTCGACCGGCAGGTATGCGGCGCCGGCCTTGAGCACCGCCAGCTGGGCCACGATGATCTCCAGCGAACGCGGCAGGACCAGCGCGACGATCTTCTCCGGCCCGGCCCCGGCGGCGATCAGTCGGCGCGCCAGCCGGTTCGCCCGCTGGTCAAGCTCCGCGAACGTCAGCGTGGTGTCGGCCAGCACCGCGATGGCATCCGGGGTGCTGGCCGCCTGGGCCTCGACCAGCTCGGGCAGCGTGGCCGGCGCCACCACCCGGTCGGTCGCGTTCACGCCGGTCAGCAGGTGTTCCCGCTCGGCAGCGGTGAGCACGTCAATGTCACCGAGGATCGGGTTGTCGCACATGGCTTCCACGACCTGGACGAGGTGGCCGACCATGCGTCGCACGGTGTTCTCGTCGAACAGCTCGGGGTCGTAGCCGATGCCGAGGGTGAGGGTCTCCCCCGGCACGCCGACGACGGTCAGCGCGTAGTTCGTCGCTTCCGTGGCGTCCAGGTCGCGAATGCCCCGCTGCGTGCCGACCGGGTAGTTCTCGAACACCACGGCGCTGTCGAACAACGTCGGCACACCGGCCAGGGATTGCAGGCGGGACAGCGGAACGTACTCGAAGCGCCGCGATTCGGCCTGCGCCTGCTGCATCTCCAGCAGCCAGTCCACAACGGACATCCGCGAGTCGACCTCGGCCCGGACCGGCAGGGTGTTGATGAAGATGCCGGCGATGTCGTCCGCGCCGGGCAGATCGGCCGGCCGGCCGGAGACGGTCGCCCCGAAGCAGATGTCGCCCTGCCCGCTGTAGCGGGACAGCAGCAACGCCCACGCGCCCTGCACGACCGCGTTCACGGTCAGCCGGCGTCGGCGGGCGAACTCGTGCACCCGGCCGGCCGCCCGCGCATCCAGCCGCGCCGACACCCACTCGGTGGATGCGGTGTCGTGGCTGGTGGTCGGCGTCCGGTCGAACGGCAGCGGCGTCGGTCCCTCGACACCGTCGAGGGTTTCCCGCCAGTAGTGGTCAGCCGCGGCAAGGTCCTGGCTTCGCATCCACGACACGTAGTCGGCGAACGGACGCCGCGCCGGGAGTTCGCCGCCGGCGGCGACGGCGAGCACGTCGGACAGCACCTGGAAGACGGACCAGCCGTCGAGCAGCACGTGGTGGAAGGACCAGACCAGCTGGACCTCGCTCGCCGACAGCCGGGCGAGGGTGATCCTCAGCAGCGGCCCGGTGGCGAGGTTGAAGCCCTGGTCGCGGTCGTCGGCCAGGAGATCGGCCAACATCGCCTCGCGGTCGAGGCCCTGCCAGTCGTAGATGGCGATCGGCACCTTCGCGTGCCGGTCGACGACCTGCACCGGCTCCGGCACGCCGTCCCACACCATCCGGCTGCGCAGCACCGGGGTGCGGTCCGCGACCCGTTGCCACGCCTCGGTCAGCCGCGGCAGGTCCGGGCAATCCTCGAGCACGAAGGCGATCTGCTCGAAGTAGAGGCCACGGTCCTGTTGGGACAGTCCGTGGAACACCATGCCGGCCTGCATCGGCGTCAGCGGGTAGATGTCCTCGATGTCCCGCCCGTTGCCGGCGATCCGGTCGACCTGGTGCTGGGCGAGGCCGGCGAGCGGGAAGTCGGACGGCGTGCGACCGCCGGTCCCCGGGTCGGCGCAGTGCCGGATGATCTCGTGCAGCGCGGCGACGAGGTTGCCGGCGAGCCTGCGCACGGTGGACTCGCGGTGCAGCTCCGTGGAGTACTGCCAGGTCAGTTCGAGCTTGCCGCCCTGGACGAGGCCGACGACGTCGAGCTGGTGCGGACGGCGCTCGTCGGGGCCGATCGACGAGTCGAGCGTGCCGGCGTCGGTGAACTGGCCGAGGTAGTTGAAGCTGATCCGCGGTTCGGCGGTGGCGTGGACCAGGCCGGCGACACCCTTGTTCGGCACCGCCCGCAGCTGTTCCTTGACCGCCTTCAGGGTTTCGGCCCAGTCCTGGCCGACGGTCAGCTCGACCGGGTACATCGAGGTGAACCAGCCGACCGTGCGGGACAGGTCGACGTCGTCGAACAGTTGCTCGCGGCCGTGACCTTCGAGATCCACCAGCACCCGGTCGCGCCCGGTCCAGTCGGCCAGGACCCGACCGAGGGCGGCCAGCAGCACGTCGTCGACCTGCGTCCGGTACACGCCCGGCACGTCCTGGAGCAATGCCTTGGTCTGAATGGCGTCCAGGCCGACCGTCACGGTGGTCGTGGTGGCGAAGGTGTTGGGGCCGTTGCCATCGGTGGGCAGTGTCGGGTCGGCGGTCAGGCCCGTCCAGTACGGGATCTCCGCGCCGAAGTCGTGCTTCTCCAGTCGCTGCGCCCACTCCCGGAACGAGGTGGTCTTGGGGGCCAACGCCTTTCTGTGGTAGGCCGCCTCCAGGTCCTCGACCAGGACGCGCCAGGAGACACCGTCGATCACGAGGTGGTGGGCGGTCAGCACCAGCACGTTCGGCTCGACCAGCCGCGCGGTGATCACCGGGCCGTTGGCGAGGTCGATCTCCGCGTCGAGGATGCCCGCCGGCTCGTCGGGTGCGTTGTGCTGCCACCACTTCCCGTCGATCCGGTGGAACCGCATGCGCAGGGCGTCGTGATGGGAGACCACCGTGGACAGTGCGGCCCGCAGCGCCGGGACATCGAAATCCTGCGGCCATTCGATACGCATGGACTGGGTGAACGACGCCGGGTCGACCGGGTTGCCGTCGAGGTACCAGCGCTGGATCGGGGTGAGCGGGACCTCGCCGCTGACCGGGCCCTGTTCGGCGATGATCTGCACCGCGGCCGTGGCATTGGCCGCCAGCGCGGCGATGGTCGGGTGCGCGAACAGGTCTCGCGGGGTGAGGTTGAGGCCGGCGGCCCGGGACCGCGACACCACCTGGATGCTGAGGATGGAGTCGCCGCCGAGCTCGAAGAAGTTGTCCTCCACGCCGATCCGCTCGGCACCAAGGATGTCGGTCCAGATGCCGGCGAGGATCCGCTCGTTGTCCGTGCGCGGCGGCTGGTAACCGGTGCTGGCCGCCAGTTCGGGGGCTGGCAGCGCGGCGCGGTCGACTTTTCCGTTGCGGCTGAGGGGGAGTTCGTCCAGGTGCACGATCGCCGCCGGCACCATGTAGTCCGGCAGCCGCTCGGACAAGTGTTCGCGCAGGTCGTCGACCTCACCGACGACGTAGCCGATGAGACGCTTGCGGCCGTCGTCGGTACGGACCGACACCACCGCCTGTTCGACGGCTGGATGCGCCGCCAGCGCCGCTTCGATCTCCCCCAACTCGATCCGGAAGCCACGGATCTTGACCTGGTCATCGGCCCGGCCCACGAACTCGACCACACCGTCACGCCAGCGAACCAGGTCACCGGTGCGGTAGAGCCGATCGCCACGGCCGAACGGATCAGCGACGAAGCGCGCTGCCGTCAGGCCAGGCCGGCCGATGTAGCCGCGGGCCACTCCGGCGCCGCCGATGAACAGCTCGCCAACGGTTCCCGGCGGCACCAGCCGCAGGTCGCCGTCGAGGACGTACAGGCGCATGTTGTCCAGCGGCGACCCGATCGGCACAGTGTCCGGTACCAAGCCCCGCATCTTGTGCCGAGACGCGAACGTCGTGGTCTCCGTCGGGCCGTAACCGTCCACAACGGACACGCCGGTGGCGATCACCCGCCGCACGGCGTCGGCCGGCACCACGTCACCACCGGTCCAGACCTCACTCAGCCCCTTGAAGCAGCCCGGATCCTCCTGGGCCATCAATCGGAACAGGCCGGCGGTCAGCCACATCCCGGTCACGCCCTGGCCGATCGCCCAGCGGATCACCGAGGCATCGACGTCACCCGGCGGCGCAACGATCACCCGACCACCGTTCAGCAGCGGCACCCACGTCTCGTAGGTGACGGCGTCGAAGGCCTGCGGCGAATGGAGCAGCGTCGTGCCGTGTCCGGCGGCGAAGGAGCGATCCCGGGCCAGTTCGACAATGTCGGCGTGCGTCACGGCGACGCCCTTGGGCAGGCCGGTCGAGCCGGACGTGAACATCACGTAGGCCAGATTCGTCCGGCTGACGCGGATTCCCGGCTCGGTGGCCGGCTCGTCCGAGTCGACGTCCTCCAGGACGATCCGCGCGCCGGCCTGATCCAGCACAGCCTGCTGCCGCTGGGCCGGTGCCCGCAGGTCGAGCGGCACGTAGGCGGCGCCGGCCTTGAGCACGGCCAGCTCGGCGATCACCAGGTCGACCGATCGCTCCATGCGGAGTCCGACCCGGTCCTCGACGCGCACCCCGAGCTTGATCAGCCGGTTGGCCAGGCGATTCGCCTTGGCGTCGAGTTCGGCGTAGGTGAGATCGTCGACCGCCGGGGCATCGGGGTCCTGACGGGCGAAGGCCGTCAGGACGGTGTCGAAGCTCGGCGCGGTGGCGGTGGCGTTCCACTCGTGCAACACCAGCCGGCGCTCGGCGTCGGTCAGCAGATCCAGACCCCGAACCGGCCGCTCGGGGCTGCTCGTGATCGCCGTGAGCACGAGGTCGAGCTGGTCGGCCAAGCCGCGGATGGTCGGCTCGTCGAACAGCGTCGGGTCGTAGTCGAAGCTGACGGCCAGCCGCTCACCGGGCTGCACGACAACGCTGAGCGGGTAGTTGGTCGGCTGGACCTCGCCCATGCCGTGCATGCCGATGCCGTGCGCGGCAATGGCTTCCTCGTCGAACGGGTAGTTCTCGAACACCAGCAGGCTGTCGAACAGGGTCGCGCCGACCCAGCCCTGGAGCTGGGCCAGCGACACGAAGTCGTACTGCCGCGCCTGGGACAGCTCGCGCTGCACGTCACGCAGCCAGTCGGCGACCGACTCGCCGTCGGCCAGCCGGATCCGGCTCGGCAGCGTGTTGATCACCATGCCGACCATGGACTCCACGCCGGGCAGATCGGCCGGCCGGCCCGACACGGTGGTGCCGAAAACGACGTCGTTGCCGCCACTGCGGCGGGCCAACAGCAGACCCCATGCGGCCTGCACGATCGTGTTCACGGTCAGGCCAAGGCGATGCGCCAGTTCCTTCAGCGGCGCGGCCGCGTAGTCGACGCGGACGGTCGCGCACGACTGGGCCCGGTGCGATTCCACCGGCTGCCGGTCGAACGGCAACGCCGTCGGGCCTTCGACCCCTTCCAGCGCCTCACGCCAGAACGCCTCGGCCTGGTCAATGTCCTGTGTGGACAGCCAGCGCAGGTACTCGGCGAACGGCGTCCGGCGTTTGAGCGAACCGACCGCCTTGTAGTCCTCGCACACTTCTTGCACCAGCTGCGCACAGCTCCAGCCGTCGAGCAGCACGTGGTGGAACGTCCATACCAGCACCACCTCGCCGGCGGCCAGCTCGGCCAGCGTCACCCGCATCAGCGGCGCGGCAGCCAGATCCAGGTCGTTGGCCCGGTCGTTGTCCAGCAGTTCCCGCAACTTGGCGTCGAGGTCGCCCGCGGTCCAGTCGAGGATGGTGACCGGCAGCGTCACGTCCCGTTGCACGACCTGCACCGGCTCGGCCAGGCCGTCCCATACGATCCGGCTGCGCAGCACCGGCGTCCGGTCCACAACCCGCTGCCAGGCCTGGGCGAACGCGGCGGGGTCGTCGATGCCGGTCAGGCGCAGCTGGACCTGGTTGAAGTAGGCGCCCGAGGAGCCGTCGACCAGGCTGTGGAAGATCATGCCGGCCTGAAGCGGGGTCAGCGGGTAGATGTCCGCCACGCCCCGACCGTCGCCGACCAGCCCGTCCACATCGGACTGCGTCAGCCGGGCGAGCGGGAAGTCCGACGGCGTGCGGCCGCCGACGCCCGGTCGGGCGCAGTGTCGGACGATGTCCTTGAGGGCGTTGAGCATGCCCTCGGCGAGGTCGCGGACCGTCCCCTCGGTGTGCACCTGGTCCGAGTAGTGCCAGGTCAGCTCCAGCCGGTCATGCTGCACCAGCGCGATCACGTCCAGCAGGTGCGGCCGGCGCTGGCCCGGGTCGGCGGTGCCGCCGATCGATCCGTCGCCGGTGAACTGCCCCAGGTAGTTGAAGCTGATCTCCGGGTCGACGGCCGGCGCGGCCCCGGTGAGATAGCGCAGCGCGCCGTAGCCGACGCCGCGCCGCGGCACTGCTCGCAGGTTCTCCTTGACCGACTTGAGTGTTTCGTTCCAGTCACCGGTGGTCTCCAACGAGACCGGGAAGATCGAGGTGAACCAGCCGACCGTGCGGGACAGGTCCACGTCGTCGAACAGCTGCTCACGGCCGTGACCTTCGAGGTCCACCAGCACCCGGTCGCTCTTCGTCCATCCGCCAAGGGTCTGGCCGAGCGCGCTGAGCAGCACGTCGTTGACCTGGGTGCGGTAGACGCCCGGCACGTCCTGGAGCAGCGCCCGGGTGTGCTCGGCGTCGAGGCCGACGGTGACCGTCCGGACCGAGCCCTGGGTGTTCACGCCCTCCGCATCCGTGGGCAGCTTGCCGTTGCCGCGCAACGACTCCCAGTGCGGCAGCTCGTCGTCGAAGCCTCCAGCGGCAGCGAACTCGGCCAGCCTTCGGGACCATTCCTGGAAGGACGTCGTCTTGGCCGGCAGCGGCTCGCCCCGCAGCGCCGAGCACAGGTCCTCGGCGAGGATCCGCCACGACACGGTGTCGACGACCAGGTGGTGGGCCTCGATCAGCAGCTTCCCGTCGACCATCGAGGCCCGGAGCAGCGGGCCGTCGGCCAGGTCGAACGGTCGGCCGTCGAGGATCCGCGTGGTCTGGACCGGGCGAGTCGTCTGCTGCACGCCAAAGGTGGTGCGCAATGCGTCGTGATGCGCCAGCAGGACGTTCAGAGCGCGGTCCAAGGCCTCGGCGTCACCGGGGACGTCGAGCAGCATGGACTGGGTGAAGTGCTCGGCGTGCACCGGTTCGCCGTCGAGGAACCAGTGCTGCACCGGGGTGAGGGGCGCGTCGCCGGTCACCGCGCCCTGGCTGGCCGTCACGGTGGTGGCGGTGCCGGCGGCCGCGGCCAGGGTGGCGATGGTCGGCCGTGTGAACAGGTCGCCCGGCATCAGGTTCAGGCCGGCCTGCCGGGCGCGGGACACGACCTGGATGCTGACGATCGAATCGCCGCCCAGCTCGAAGAAGTTGTCCTCGACGCCGACGCGGCCCAGGCGCAGCACCTCGGCCCATATCTTGGCCAGGGTCCGCTCGGCGTCGGTGCTGGGTTCGACATGTCCCCCGGTGATCTCCGCGGCGGGCAGCGCCTTACGGTCGACCTTGCCGGTGGCGTTGAGCGGCAGGGCGTCCAGCTGGACGATCACCGCCGGCACCATGTAGTCCGGCAGCCGCTCGGACAGGTGTTCACGCAGGCCAACGGTTTCGCCGACGACATAGCCGACGAGACGCTTGCGGCCGTCGTCGGTGCGCACCGACACCACCGCCTGCTCGACGGCCGGATGCGCCGCCAGCGCTGACTCGATCTCCCCCAACTCGATCCGGAAGCCACGGATCTTGACCTGGTCGTCAACCCGGCCGACGAACTCCAGCACGCCGTCACGCCAGCGAACCAGGTCACCGGTGCGGTAGAGCCGCCCGCCGGCGCCGAAGGGATCGGCCACGAACCGGGACGCAGTCAGACCCGGCTGGCCGTGGTAGCCGCGGGCCACGCCGACGCCACCGATGAACAGCTCACCGACCACGCCCGGCGGCAACAGCCGCAGGTCGGCGTCCAGCACGTGCAGGCGCATGTTGTCCAGCGGCGACCCGATCGGCACCGAGTCCGGGACCGGGCCGGACATCTTGTGCCGGGAAGCGAAAGTGGTCGTCTCCGTCGGACCATAACCGTCCACAACGGACGCACCGGTGGCGATCACCCGCCGCACGGCGTCGGCCGGCACCACATCGCCGCCGGTCCACACCTCGGCCAGGCCCGCGAAGCAGTCCGGGTCTTCCTGGGCGATCAACCGGAACAGGCCGGCTGTGAGCCACATTCCCGTGACGCCTTGGCCGATCGCCCAGCGGATCACCAAGGCATCGACTGCACCGGCCGGCGCGACGATCACCCGGCCACCGTTGAGGAGCGGCACCCAGACCTCGTAGGTGCTGGCGTCGAAGGCCTGCGGCGAGTGCAGCAGCACGGTCCTGTGCCCTTGGCGGAACGATCGGTCGGCAGCCAGACCGACGATGTCCCGGTGCGTGACGGCGACGCCCTTGGGCACGCCGGTCGACCCGGACGTGAACATCACGTAGGCCAGATTCGCCGGATGCACCAGGCGGTCCGGCGACGTGTCGTCGGTGCCCTCGCTGACCGTCGCGATCGGTCCGCTGTGGACCGAGTCGGCGACCGATCGCCACTTCTCATCGGTGATCACGACCGAGGCGTCAGCGGCCAGCAGGCGGAGCCGGTCCTGCGGGGCCCGGGCATCCAGCGGCAGGTACGCGCCGCCGGCCTTGAGCACCGCCAACTCGGCGACGACCAGCTCCGGCGACCGCTCCACCAGCAGCGCGACCGGCTGGTCCGGCTCGACCCCGAGCTCGATCAGCCGGTGGGCCAGGCGGTTCGACCAGCGGTCCAGCTCAGCATAGGTCAGGTCGTCGACTGCCAGCGCTGAGGGCCGGCGGCGCACCTGGGCGGCGAACAGGTCGACCACGCTCAACTCCGGCAGCGGGTGCTCGGTGTTGTTGTACTCGTGGAGCAACAGGGTTCGGTCGGCCTCGGTGAGCATCGGCAGGGCCGACAGCGGCCGGTCGGCGTCGGCGGCGATCTCCTCGATCAACCTCCGCAGGCGGTCGGCCAGGCCAGCGATCGTCGACTCGTCGAACAGCCCCGGGTCGTAGCCGAAGGCCAGTGTCAGCCGCTCCCCAGGGTAGGCGACGACCGCGAGCGGGTAGTTCGTCGTCTCGACGCCGCGCAGCTCCCGAATACCGAGACCGGTGTCCACCGGGTAGTTCTCGAACACCAGGATGCTGTCGAACAGCGTGCCGGTCGGCGGCGCGTAGTCGAACCGCCGGGCCTGCGCCTGCTCGTCCTGGATCTGCCGCAGCCAGGGCACGAGCGGCTGGTTCTCGTCCACGTCCACGACGGACGGCAGCGTGGCGATGAAGATGCCGGTGATCCCGTCGGCGCCGGGCAGATCGGCCGGGCGGCCGGAAACCGTGCTGCCGAAGCACACCTGCCGCTGCCCGCCGTGCCGGGCCAACAGCAGTGCCCAAGCCCCCTGCACAACGGTGTTGACGGTCAAGCCGTTGCGCTGGGCCATTTCCCGCAGTTCGTCGGCCGGGAAGTCGACACGCAGGCTAGCCGTCGACTCTGTGACCCCCGAGGGCTGCCGGTCGAACGGCAGCGGCGTCCGGTCGCACGACAGGTCCCGCCAGAACTCCTCGGCCGCCGAGGTGTCCTGTTCGGACAGCCAGGCCACGTAGTCCCGGAACGGCCGCCTGAGCGGCAGCTCACCGCCACGCACGGTCGCCATGACGTCCGAGAGCACCTGAAACAGGCTCCAGCCGTCCAGCAGCAGGTGGTGGAACGTCCACAGCACCCGGGTCCCGATGCCCTGCGCCACCAGCGCGACACGCATGAGCGGCGCCTGAGACAGGTCGAGCCCGGCGGCCCGGTCTTCGGCCAGCAGGACGTCGAAGTCGCCTCCGTAGCGGCGGATCGGCAGCGCGACGCCGCGTCGCACCACCTGCATCGGCCGGTCGACGCCCTCCCACACGATCTCGCTGCGCAGCACCGGCATCCGGTCCACCACGGCCTGCCAGGCCGTCGCCAACTCGTCGGGGCCGGCGTCGACGGTGAAGCTGACCTGCTGGAAGTAGGCGCCCTGACCGTGCTCGGCCAGCCGGTGGAACACCATGCCGGCCTGCGTGGGCGTCAGGGGATAGATGTCCTCGACGCTGCGACCATCGCCGACCAGATTGTCCACGGTGGACTGATCAAGACCGGCGAGCGGGAAGTCCGACGGCGTCCGGCCGCCAACGCCTGGCTGTCCACAGTGGTCGATGATCTCCAGCAATGCCTGGCGCATCTCCGCGGCCAGGCCTTCGACCGTGGCCTGCGCATGCCGGACGCCGTGGAACCAGGTGAACTCCAGACAGCCGTTCTCGACACGACCCACCACATCCAGCAGGTGCCGGCGCGGCGCGGCCGGGTCCTCGGACAGGGCCATCTCACTGACCCCGTCGAACTGGCCGAGGTAGTTGAAGCTGACAGCAGGCTCGATCGCCGGCACACTCCCGGCCAGATAGCGCAGCGCCCCATAGGAAACGCCCTTGTTCGGCACCGACCGCAGTTGTTCCTTGACCGCCTTGAGGTCTACCGCCCAGTCGCCGCCGATCTCCAGCGACACCGGGAAGATCGAGGTGAACCAGCCGACCGTGCGCGACACGTCCACGCCGTCGAACAGGTCCTCGCGGCCGTGCCCCTCCAGGTCGACGACAACCCGCCGGCTGCCGGTCCACCGCGACAGCACTCGGCCCAACGCGGCCAGCAGAACGTCATTGACCTGGGTGCGATACACCCCGGGAACATCCTGGAGCAACGCCCGGGTCTGCTCGGCGTCGAGCCGCACGCTGACCGATCGCGTGTCAGCCACGGTGTCCACGCCTTCGGCGTCCACCGGGACCGGCGCGTCCTCGATCGCCCGCCAGTGACGCTCGTCGGCGAACACGTGACTTTCGATGCGGTGGGCCCACTCCTGGAACGACGTGGTGCGCGGCGGAAGATCGCAGCCCTGGTAGGCGGTCTTCAGGTCGTCGAGCAGGATCCGCCACGACACACCGTCCACCACCAGGTGGTGCACGTACAGCGTCACCCGGTTCGCATTGGTGATCGCCGCCCGGATCAGCGGACCCGTCGTCAGGTCGAACACCGGATCGGGCTCGCCGAGCACCGTGACCGGCTCGGCGGCGGGAATGTCCTGCCGGTCGGTGAACCGGGCGCGGAGCATGTCGTGGTGCGCCACCAGCTTCTGCACCGCGGTGGCGAGCCGATCGGGGTCGATCGGCTCCTCGAACCGGGCCACCACGCTCTGCGTGAAGTGCCCGGGCCGGGCCGGTTCCGTGTCGAGGAACCACCGCTGGACAGGGGTCAGCGGCACTTCCCCGGTCGCCGGGCCACGCTCGATCCGCTCCCCCGCGACCACTGTGGTCGCCAGCGCGGCGATGGTCTGGTTGAGGAAGATGTCCCGGGACGACACGGCCAGCCCGGCCTGGGCCGCCCTGGCCACGACCCGGATGCTGAGGATCGAGTCGCCGCCCAGCTCGAAGAAGTTGTCCAGCACGCCGATCCGCGCGACACCCAGCACCTCGGCCCAGATCTCGGCCAGCACGCGCTCGGTGTCGGTGCGCGGCGCGACGTAGTCGGTGCCGTGCGCCTCCCAGTCCGGCGCGGGCAGCGCAGCGCGGTCGAGCTTCCCGTTGGGGTTCAACGGGAATCGGTCCAGCCAGACGAAGCCGGCCGGCACCATGTACTCCGGCAGCGACTTTGCCAGGTGCGCCCGGAGGTCGGCCTGGCCGTCGCCGACGACGTAACCCACGAGCCGCTTGTGGCCCTCGTCCTCGCGGACGACCACCACCGCGTCGGCGACGCCGTCGTTGCCCCGCAAGGCGTTCTCGATCTCGCCGAGCTCGATCCGGAAGCCGCGGATCTTGACCTGGTGGTCGAGCCGGCCCAGGTACTCCAGCTCGCCTTCGGCGGTCCAGCGCACCAGGTCGCCGGTGAGGTACATCCGGCTGCCGGCCGGCCCGAACGGATCAGCGACGAACCGGTCCGCGGTCAGGCCGCCGCGGTTGAGGTAGCCGCGGGCCAAGCCGGTGCCGCCCAAGCAGAGCTGACCGGTCACGCCCGGCGGCACCGGGCGGAACGCCGGGTCCAGCACGTACGCCGTGGTGTTGGCGATGGGCCGGCCGATCGGTGGGTTCCGGTCAGTGGAGTCGTCGTACCAGGCCGTGGCGTAGACGGTGGCCTCGGTCGGGCCATAGATGTTGGCGATCCTCGCGCCGGGCAGGGCATTTCGCACGTCCCGCACGGCCTTGGCCGTCAGGGCCTCGCCGGCCAGCACCACGTGCTCCGGCGTCACCGACACCGCACTCTGGGCCAGCAGCTGCGCGAAGGCCGACGGCACACCGCTGACCAGGCTAGCCGTCCAGTCGGTGCCCGTGCGTTCGCCGAGGGACAGCACGTCCCGGACGACCTCGATGCAGCCGCCGAGCATCAGCGGGCAGAGGATCTCGAACACCGAGACGTCGAAGTTGAGCGAGGTCGACGCGACCACGGTGGACAGTCCGGCGATGCCGAAGTCCTTGGCCGCCCAGGCCATCAGCTCGACGGCACTGCCGTGCGTGACGACAACACCCTTGGGCCGCCCGGTCGAGCCGGACGTGTAGATCACGTACGCGGGATGCGCCGGGATCAGGCCGATGTCACCGAGGTTGTCAGCCTGCTCGGGAACGTCGCCGATCTCGGTCAGCACGACGGCCGGCCGCGCGTCGGCGATCATCAGCTCGCGGCGCTCGGCCGGGTAGTTCGGGTCCACCGGCAGGTAGGCCGCCCCGGACTTGAGCACACCCAGCACCGCGACGATCATCTGCTCGGACCGGGGCATGGAGATCGCCACCAGCCGCTCGGGGCCGGCTCCCTGCGTGATCAGCCTGCGGGCCAGACGGTTCGCCCGTTCGTTCAGCTCACGGTAGGTCAGCGCGCGACCCTCGCACACGACCGCGACCGCATCCGGCGTCGCCGCTGCCTGCCGCTCGAACAGGGCCGGCAGCGTCGTCGCCGGCGCGTCGATCACCGGGCCCTGCCACTCCACCAGCACCTGCCGGCGCTCGCCGTCGGTCAGCAGTGGCAGCTCGCCGACCGTGCGATCCGGGTCCGCGGCGATCCCGTCCAGCAGCACCCGCAGGTGACCGGCGATGCGGTCGATGGTGCTGGCGTCAAAGAGATCAGTGTTGTACTCCAGGGCCGCGACCAGCCCGCCGGCACGCGGCACGAATTCGAAGACCAGGTCGAACCGGGCCCGCGGCCGCGGCAGGTCGTACTCGCCGACGCTCAGCTCAGCCGCCGTGTGCCGCGGCGCCATCTCGTTCTGCAGGATGATCAGGGCCTGCGCCAACGGGGTCCGGCTCGGGTCGCGCGCCGGCTGGAGATCGGCCACCACCTGGTCGAACGGCAGGTCGGCGTAGGAGAACGCCTCCAGCACCGTTTCCCTGGCGTCAGCGAGGAAATCGGGGAAGCTCTGGGCCGGCTCCACCCAGGAGCGCAGCACCAGCGTGTTCACGAAGAAGCCGGTGACCCGCTCCAGCTCGGCGTGGTCACGCCCGGAGACGACCGTGCCGACGGCGACGTCCTGCTGGTTGCTGTGTCGGGCTAACAGCAGCTGGACCGCCGCCGTCAGCGTCATGAACAGGGTGGCGCCGTGCTCCTGGCCGAGGTCGGCCAGCCGACGCACCAGCTCCGCCGGCAGGTCGTAGCGGCGGATCGCGCCGTTGGTGGTGCGGACCTGCGGCCGGGGCCGGTCGGTCGGCAGCTCCAGCGGGGCCAGGCCGGCCAACTTGCGCCGCCAGTAGGCCAGCTGCCGCTCCCGCAGCCGCCCGGTCAGGCGTTCCTGTTGCCACAGCGCGAAGTCCGCGTACTGGATGGCCGGCGTCGGGAGCTCGCCACTGGTGTAGCCGGTGATCAGCTCGTCCAGCAACAGGGCGACGGACCAGCCGTCGGTGACGATGTGGTGCTGGCACAAGACCAGCACGTGATCGTCTTCGGCCAGCTCGACCAGGCCGACCCGGGTCAGTGGGCCCCGGCTCAGGTCAAACGGCCGGTCCAGTTCGGCCTCGACGTCGTCGATCCGGTGCAGGGGCAGGGATCCGCCGTCGGCGATCACCTGCACGACCTCGCCGTCGACGGTGTCGAACGTCGTGCGCAGCGACTCGTGCCGCTGGACCAAGGTGTTCAGCGCCTGTTGCAGGGCTTTCTGGTCGAGCGGACCGCGCAGCCGGAGACCGATGGCGGAGTTGTACTCGGTGTCGCCGGCGGTCAGGTCGTTCATCAGCCACAGTCGCCGCTGCGCCGGAGAGATCGGCGTCGGCCCGGTCCGCGGCCGGCGACGGATCCGGTCCCCGGCCGCCCGGGCCTGCGGTGGCAGCAGCTCGGCGATGCCGGCGACCGTGCGGGCGTCGAACACGATCCGCGGCGAGAGGTCGACATCGAAGCTGGTGCGGATGCGGGCCAGCAGCTTCGCGCCGAGGATCGAGTCGCCGCCCAGCTCGAAGAAATCGTCCTGCACGCCGACGTCCGGCATGCCGAGCAGGTCCCCCCACAGCTCGGCCAGCACCTGCTCGGCCTCAGTGCGCGGGGCCACGTACTCGGTGCGGCGCGCGGTCGACCAGTCCGGCTCGGGCAGCGCCTTGCGATCCAGCTTCCCGTTGGGGCCCAGCGGGAACCGGTCGAGCCCGATGATCGCCGCCGGCACCATGTAGTCCGGCAGCGTCCGGGCCAGGAGCTCTCGGAGGTCGGCTTCGGTGCGGCTCACGACGTAGCCCACCAGTCGCTTCACACCGGGCCGGTCCTCACGGGCGATCACCACGGCGTCCCGGACGTCCGGGTGAGTCCGCAGCGCCGCCTCGATCTCGCCGAGCTCCACCCGGAAGCCGCGGATCTTGACCTGGTGGTCGACGCGACCGACGAACTCCAGCACGCCGGCGGCGGTCCAGCGGACCAGATCGCCGGTGCGGTACATCCGGGTGCCGGGCGTGAACGGGCTGGCCACGAACCGGGACGCGGTCAGGCCCGGGCGGTGCAGGTAGCCGCGGGCCAGGCCGATGCCCTCGACGTACAGCTCGCCGGTGACGCCGACGCCGACCGGGCGCAGCCCGTCATCGAGGACGTGGGCGCGGGTGTTCCAGATCGGCCGGCCGATGGGCGGGATGCCGCCCGGCGCCAAGGGATCGCTCCAGGTGGCGACCACCGTCGACTCGGTCGGGCCGTACGAGTTGATCATGCGGCGGCCCGGGGCCCAGCGGCGGACCAGGTCGGCAGGGCAGGCGTCGCCGCCGACGATCAACGTGCGGAAGTCGGGCAGCTTGGTGTCGGGCACCGTGGCCAACGCCACCGGCGGGATCAGCGCGTGGGTGACCCGCCCGCCGGCGAGGACTTCGGCCAGCCGGTCGCCGAGCAGCGCGCCCGGCGGCGGCACCACCAGCGCCGCGCCGGCCGGCAGCGACATGCAGAGTTCCAGGATGGAGGCGTCGAAGCTGGGCGAGGAGAACTGCAGCACGCGGTCGCCGGGGCGGACCTCGTAGCGGTCCATCTCCGCGGCGGCGAAGCTGGCCAGGCCGGCGTGCGTGACCACGACGCCCTTGGGCCGGCCGGTCGACCCGGACGTGAAGATCACGTACGCCGGGTGGTCAGTGCACTGTGGACGAGCTAGCGACCTGACCGGATGTTGGTCGAGCAGGCCGGCTGTGTCCATGGTGATCATGGGCACAGTGCCGGCGGGCAGCCGGTCGGCCAGTGCGCGCCGGGTGACAACCAGCACCGGATCGGCGTCGCCGAACATGAGCGAAATTCGCTCTTTCGGGTAGTCCGGATCCACCGGCAGGAAGGCCGCCCCGGTCTTGGCCACCGCCACCTGGGCCGTGACCAGGTCCGCGGAGCGGGGCAGGGCCAGCGCCACGATCCGCTCCGGTCCCGCGCCCCGGCCGGCCAGCAGGTGGGCGAGCCGGTTCGCGCGCGCGTCCAGCTCGGCGAAGGTCACCGTGCCGTCCGCGCCGAGCAGGGCGGGCGCGTCCGGGGTGCGCTCGACCTGACCCTCGACCAGTTGGGCCAGGGTGCGCGCGGGCACGGGCCGGTCAGTGGCGTTCCACTCCGGTGGGACCGACATCGAACAGGACACCTTTCGGGCACGGGGCATCGCCAGAGCCGGTGACGGCACTGGTCACGTCCTGACGGGTGGGTAGGCGCTTTTCGAGCGCGCGCCTGCCCGCAGGGTGAGGTCAATTCACAGCCGTGCGCCGACGGTCTGCCCGGGTCCGTTCGCGCACGTCACCGCAGTGGCGATTTCCCGTCGCCAACGTGCCACGAAAAGGACAACCGGGTCCCGTCGTCACCGGACCGCGATCGATGAGCTCGACAGTCGGGGCCACCACAACCGTCGAGATCCGTAGGCAACGGTGCCCAACGAATCCATCGAATTCTACCGCCGAACGGAGTATCCCCGACAGTTCAGTTCGAGGGCCGTAACACGCACGTGGGAACTCCATCGGAATGACCGAACTTCACTCACCCGTGACGGATTGCTCCATCAGTGCGGTTTGACACACCCGAGACAGACCCCCAGCAGAGTCCGGACCGGCCCACCTTCGGACACTCCCCCTATTGGGTTACCCCGGTCAGGATCACAGTCACACGCCGCGACGCATTTGGGCAGCTAGTTCAAGGTCAGCCAACTTGACATCGGGTTAATCCTACATTTCCTACTCCTCGGTAGGAAGTATGCACGTGCACCAAGTCACGAAACGTCCCGCCACAGTGACCCACATCGCATTCACGGGCCTATTTGTGACGGGGGTGCCACGCGTCAATCACGAACAACTCATTCCGATAACGACGGCCGTTACTTCACGCCGCAACAATTCGCTTCGGCGAACGGGTTCGGTTCCGCCCGCTCCGGTTCCGATTCGCCGCGGTTCAATCGATCGAGTGAACGGCTGAGAAGGTGAACGGTGATAAGCAACCGCACGCGCCGGGACGGAACGGACCGCGCGAAGGCGGCACAGAACTCGGTTGAACTGGGTCGATGGCGCTCTGGAGACGAGCGGATCTGCCGAGGCCGCGGCTCGCTGGAGTCAGCGGGGCCGGCAGGGCCACTACGAGCGCTGGGCACTGGGACGGCTGGACCAGCGGACCTCGACGCGAACCGGCGGGTTTGGGCCCCGGGCAGCACCCGTGCACCTTCGCACCAGGGCATGAACCGGCGACGCGCGGTGGCCGTGTACTGGGCACTCAACCGGGAAGGAGTCCACCGATGACCACTCCACTTTCCCACCGGGCGCTGGCGATGCTCCGCGCCGTGCGGGCCGGGCGCGCGGAGCTGACGGCCAGCCGCGAGCCGGACTTCCGCGTCGACGGACTGGCCTGCTGTGACCAGGCGATGGCCCGGGAGCTGGTGCACGCGGGACTGGTCGCCACGGCCGGCGTGGGAGCCAAGGGGGCCTGGCTGCCGGCGATCCTCACACCATCTGGTGAAAACGCCCTGGCCTCGGCGAGTCCGCCGGCGGAGGGCAGCCGGCACCTGGCGGCCTGAGGCGATCCGCGGCGGCGGACCGGCGACTGTCTGATTCCTGCATTCGGTGTGCCGGAGAGCGGGACTCGCGGGGATCAGTCGGCGTGGACGCCGGGGCGGTACTTGGGCAGCCGGAGATGGATCTTGGTGCCGGCGCCGACGGCCGTCTCCACCACCAGGCCGTACTCGTCGCCGTAGACCTGCCGGAGGCGTTCGTCGATGTTGCCGAGGGCGATGCCGGTCTGGGCGTCGGGCTCGCCGGCGAGGGTGCGGCGCAGGCGCTCGGGGTCCATGCCGATGCCGTCGTCCTCGATGCTGATGTGGGCCTCGGCCCCGGCGTCCGCGGCGTGGATGGTGATGCGGCCGGGACCGACCTTGCCCTCCATGCCGTGCCGGACGGCGTTCTCCACCAGCGGCTGCATGCACAGGAAGGGCACGGCGACGGGCAGCACCTCGGGGGCGATCTGGAGGGTGACCTGGAGCCGGTCGCCGAAGCGGGCCCGCTCCAGGGACAGATACTGGTCGATGGACCTGAGCTCCTCGGCCAGCGTGGTGTACTCGCCGTGCCGTCGGAAGGAGTACCGGGTGAACTCGGCGAAGTCGAGCAGCAGGGTGCGGGCCCGCTCGGGATTGGTTCGCACGTAGGAGGCGATGGCGGTGAGGGAGTTGAAGATGAAGTGCGGGGAGATCTGCGCGCGCAGGGCCCGCACCTCGGCCTCGATAAGACGCTGCTTGGACCGGTCGAGCTCGGCCAGCTCCAGCTGACCGGCGGCCCAGCGGGCGACTTCGTTGGCAGCGCGGACAAGTCCGGCGGAAGCGTCGATGGCGTAGGCCATGAGCACGCCGGCGACCCGACCGTCCACATGCAACGGAACCATGACGGCGTACCGCAGCGGGCAGTCAAGGTCGTCGCATTCGACGCGGGTGACATGGGAGCGACCGTTGGCGAAGGCGGGACCGACGATCTCCAGGGCCCGGGCCGAGTGTTGCGAGCCGACGCCGTCCCAGGCCAGAATCCTTTCCCCGTCGGTCAAAGCCAGTGCCGGAGTGTCCAGAAGGGCCCGAAGATGCGGCGCGGAGCGGCGCGCCGCCTCAGGCGCCAGCCCGGCCCGCAGCGGCGGGGCGGCCGACCAGGCGGTGTGCAGGGTGGCATAGGTGGCCCGGTCGGCGGCATTGCCGGACTCACGGTAGAGACTCCGCAGGCGCCACAGCAGAGCCACCACGGCCAGGGTCATCACACACAGCAGCACGGCCAGCACCGCGGTTGTCACGGCGTCTCCTCATCAGCCAGCCCGAGCGCTTCGGGGGCGTGCAGCCGCACCATGGTCCGGTTCACCGACGCCGGCACAGTCCGAGGAGTCAGGAGCGACCCGATGATCATGACGGCGAAGCCCAGCGGCACGCTCCACGCCGCCGGCCGGCTGAGCAGATCGTAGACGAGCCCGGCGCCCGGCGGGACCAGCAAGGTGACCAGTCCGGCCAGCAACGCCAGTCCCCCGCCGGCCAGCATTCCCGCCATCGCACCGACCGGGGTGAGCCGCCGCCACCAGATCCCCAGCAGCAGCAACGGACAGAACGACGAGGCGGCGACAGCGAAGGCCATGCCCACGACGTCGGCCAGTGACATGCTGGACACCAGCATGGCCGCCCCGAACGGCACCATGGCCGCGAAGAACGCGGCCACCCGGAACCCGCGAAGTCCCCGCAGCAGCAACACATCCTGCGACAGCACACCGGCGACCGACAGCGTCAGCCCGGACGACGTGGACAGGAACGCCGCGAACGCGCCACCGGCGACCAGGGCGCCCAGCAGCTCCCCCAGGGTGCCGCCGACCAGTTTGGACGGCAGCACCAACACGACCGCGTCGGTCTGCCCGGTCAGCAGCAACTCCGGTGTGTACAGCCGGCCCAGCGCCGCGTAGGCCGGCGGGAAGAGGTAGAAGGCCCCCAGCAGCGCCAGCACGACGACCGTGGTCCGCCGGGCCTGGCGGCCGTTCGGGTTGGTGTAGAAGCGAACCACGACGTGCGGCAGGCCCATGGTGCCGAGGAACGTCGCGATGATCAGCGAGTACGTGACGTAGAACGGGTCGCCGTGCCCCTCCCCGCCCAGCGGCTGCGCCCAGGCCGCGTTGGTGTCGGCAGGGATGCCCTTCACTTGCGGCACCAGGGAATTGGCCGGGAAGTCCAGCACCGCGCCGGCGTTGATCCGGTGTTGTCCGGGCCCCATCGACACCTGGTTGCCAGCATGCGACCGCCCATCCACGACACCGTTGACGAACACCGTCGTCGGCGTCTGGACCTCAACGTCCACAGTGGCCTGCACGGTGACGTTGGTGTCGCTGGTGAACACCGCCGGCTTGGCCCCGTCCAGCGTCGGTGTGCCGGCGTCCCGCCAGGCCAGCACCAGGAAGATCACCGGCACGGCCAGCGCAGTGAGCTTCAGCCAGTACTGCACGGCCTGCACGAACGTGATGCTCCGCATCCCGCCGGCCATCACGTTCACCGCCACCACGGCCGCCACCAGCAGCGCGCCGAGCCAGCCCGGCGCACCGGTCACGGTGGTCAGGGTCAGGCCCGCGCCTTGCAGCTGCGGCACCAGGTACAGCCAGCCGATGCCGACCGACAGCACGCTGGCCATCCGCCGCACCCGCCGCGACTCCAGCCGCGCCTCGGCGAAGTCCGGCACCGTGTACGCCCCCGACCGCCGCAGCGGGGCCGCGACCAGGGCCAGCAGCACGAGATAGCCGACGGTGTATCCGATCGGGTACCAGAGCATGTCCGGCCCGTACGCGAAGATCAGCCCGGCGACGCCGAGGAACGAGGCGGCGGACAGGTACTCGCCGCCGATCGCCGAGGCGTTCCACCACGGCGACACCGTTCGCGACGCGACGTAGAAATCCGAGGTGGTGCGGGAGATCCGCAGGCCGTAGCCGCCGATCAGCACGGCGGCCACGAGCACCAGCGCCACGAAGACGGCGGAGTAGGTGCTGCTCACCGGTCAGGACTGCTCGACGAGGTCGGCGAACTCCCGCTCGGTCCGCTCCACCCGCCACACGTAGTAGCAGCCGACCAGCACCACCACCGGGTACACCGCGAACCCCAGCACCAGCCACGGCAGCGGCAGGCCCAGCACCAGCACCGTCTTGGCCGGCGGCAGCAGGGTGAACAGCACCGGCAGCGCGGCCAGCGGCCCGCACACCAGCAGCACCACCAGCAGGCCGAGCCGCAGCTGGGTCCGCATCAGGGACCGCATGTACAGGGCCCCGACCTCGGACTGCTCGTCGATCTCCCGCACGATCGGGTAGGACCGGGACCGCCGCCCGGCCCGGGTCCACGGGCTGGTGACGACCACCCGCCGGGGCCGCTCGGCGTTCATTTGCCCGCCCGCACCGCGTGCGGCCGGGCCCGCTTGACCAGCAGGTCCCGCAGCTGCGGGGTGTGCCGGCGGCTCACGGTGAGCGTCGCGCCGCCGATCTTCACCGACATCTGCCCGCCGTCCAGCCGCAGCTCCTCGACGTGGGCCAGGGAAATGAGGTGGCTGCGGTGGATGCGCACGAACCCGGCGTCGCGCCAGCGTTCTTCGAGCCCGGTCAGCGGCGTGCGGACCAGGTAGCTGCCGCTGGCGGTGTGCAGGCGCGCGTAGTCGCCCTGCGCCTCGGCGTAGCGCACGTCGGACAGCCGTAGGAACCGCGTCACCCCGCCCAGCTCGACCGGGATCACGTCGTCCGGGGTGACCGCCGGCGACTCGGCGGCCTGCTGCGCCGGGACGTGCACCGAGCTGGCGAGCACCTTGTGCGCCACCCGGTGCAGGGCCTCGGACAGCCGCTGCGGGCGGATCGGCTTGAGCACGTAGTCGAGGGCCTTCAGCTCGAAGGCCTCCACCGCGGACTGGTCGTCGGCGGTGACGAACACCAGCGCCGGCGGGCTGGCGAACCGGGTCAGCACCCGGGCCAGCTCCATGCCGTTCAGGCCGGGCATCTTGATGTCCAGGAACACGGCGTCGACCGGTCGGTCCGCGTCGGCGGCGCGGTGCAGCAGCCGCAGCGCCTCAGTGGAGTCCTGCGCGCCCTCGGCCGTGCCCACCCGCGGGTCGGCCCCGAGCAGGTAGACGATCTCCTCCAGGACCGGCAGCTCGTCGTCCACGGCGAGCACACGCAGCGGCCGGGCCGACGGCCCGTCGCAGTCGGGACACGACGCTGGACTCATGCCTGCCAACCTTAGTCACCACGCAACCCTGAGCGGCGGCCAGATCAAGGATCAACACTCACCCCGGTGAGACCGAGGCGCCAGTGTGCTCACCCGTTCGGCTGTATCGTACGGCCACCGGCCGCGCGCACGTCGCCGAGGGCGATCTCCAACTCCATCAGCGCCTCCTCGGACCGCCGCCGGGCCACCTCCAGCGAGGCGGCCGCGCCGGCCCCGGCCAGGCGTTTGGTCGGCTCACGCAGCGTGCTCAGCAGGTCGGTGAGCACGCAGGCCAGCCGGGCCGCGTCGGCGATCGCCGCAGTCAGCTCCCGCTGGCTGGCCGGCCGCGCGTCCGGCAGCACGGGGCTCCCCGCGGCCGGCCCACGGGAGTCCGGTGTCGTCGGGACGCTGTCCTCAACCATCCGCTGTCCCTTCCCCCAGATGTTCCACAGTGGACGACCGTCTGGCACACCAACAGTAGAGATGTAGCTTTCGGCGACACGACCGCTCGGGGTCCTTGCGCGCCGGACGACACCTGCCGCACGGTGTGCGGAGACGGGGGCGCGATCAACGGGCGAGCGGTCGAGGGACGGTGACTGGATTTGCGGTATTCGGCACTGGGACCGCTGCGCGCGCTGGCCCAGGACAGTCCGGACCGGGTCCTGTTCACGTTCGTGGACGACGACGGCGCCGACCGCGTGGCGCTCGCCGCGGGCGCGGTCGTGACCAGGGCCGAGGCGGTCGCGGAGTCGCTGCGGCGCTGGGGTTTCCTCGCCGGTGACCGCGCCGTGCTGGTCTATCCGCCGGGCCCGGAGTTCGTGATCGCCCTGGTCGGATGCCTGATCGCCGGCGTGGTTCCGGTGCCGGTGTACCCGCCGGACCCGTTCCGCCTGCGGCAGACGCTGCCCGCGTTCGCCGGCATCCTGGACGACTGCCGGCCACGCGCGGTGCTCACCGTCAAGGCCTACGACCGGGCCCGCAGCCTAGGCGCGGTGGCCGGGGTGTTCGACCGGTCCAAGCCCAGCTGGCCGCGGATCACCTGGCGGCACACGGACAACTGCCGTCCGGCCACTGCTCCGGTCGAGTGGCGTTCGCCGGTCGACCCGGAGGAGCCGGCGCTGTTGCAGTACACGTCCGGCTCAACCGGGTCGCCACGCGGAGTGGTCATCACCCACGGCAACCTGGTCGGCGAGATCACCGCCAACGCCGTCGACCTGGGGCTGGGCGACCAGGCGCGGGGCGTGTTCTGGCTGCCGCAGTACCACGACTTCGGCCTGATCAGCGTCATCCTGTCCACGCTGGGCGGCAACGCGCACAGCTATCTGCTGTCCCCGCTGGCGTTCCTGCGTCGCCCGGCCGTGTGGTTCGACCTGATGTCGCGGGTGCGGGCCACGCACACCGCGGCCCCGAACTTCGCCTTCGATCTCGCGGTGCGCAAGACGACCGTGGAGCAACGGGCCGGGTGGGACCTGAGCCCGGTGCGGGTGTTCATGTCCGCGGCCGAGCCGATCAGACCGGAGACCGTGCAGTCGTTCCTGGACGCCTTCGAGCCCGCCGGTCTGCACCGCGACGCCTTCTACGCGGCCTACGGTCTGGCCGAGCACACGGTCAGCGTCACGATGGGTGGCCGCGGCACGCTGCGCCTGGACCGGGCCGGTCTAGAGGCCGGCCGCGCGGTGCCGGCGACATCCGGGCGGACGTCGGTGACGCTGGTCGGCTGCGGCCGGCCGACCAAGTGCGACGCCCGGCTGCGCATCGTGGACCCGGACACGCACGAGGTGCTGCCGCCGTGCCGGGTCGGCGAGATCTGGGTCAGTTCGGCGACCAAGGCGCTGGGCTACTACGGCCGGCCGGAACAGACCGAGCAAACCTTCCAGGCCAGGGTGGCCGGCGGCGAGGACCCGACCGGCTATCTGCGCACCGGCGACCTCGGTTTCCTGCACGGGGACGAGCTTTTCGTCACCGGCCGGCTGAAGGACCTGATCATCGTGCGGGGCCGCAACCTGCACCCAGAGGACATCGAGGCCAGCGTCCGCGACTGCCACCCGGCGATCCGGCCCGGCGGCGTGGCGGCGTTCTCCGTGCCGTCGCAGGACGGCGAGCGGCTGGTGGTGCTGGTGGAGATCCGGGATCGCCAGGCCGACGAGCGAGCGATCGTCGACGCCGTGACGAACGTCGTCCACGCGGATCACCAACTGGCCGGCGCCGAAGTGGTGGTCGGCCCGCAAGGGTTGGTGCGCAAGACAACCAGCGGCAAGATCCGCCGCAGCGCCTGCCGCGAGGCGTTCCTGGCCCGCGAAGGCGTGCCGGCGTGAGGCGTGACCAACAGCGACGCGTCTGTGTGGTCGGCGCCGGTGTCAGCGGCCTGACGGTGGCCCGAGAGCTGGAAAGTGTCGGGCACGCCGTCACGGTCTTGGAGGCCGCCCCGAGCGTCGGCGGCAAATGCGCCTCGGTGACCATCGACGGCCATGCCTTCGACGTCGGCGGGCACGTGTGCACGGTG
Organism: Kutzneria sp. CA-103260; assembly: GCF_018263855.1. Classification (GTDB taxonomy): domain Bacteria; phylum Actinomycetota; class Actinomycetes; order Mycobacteriales; family Pseudonocardiaceae; genus Kutzneria. The sequence goes on from NZ_CP073318.1 coordinate 3,284,847, forward strand.
ATGTACCAGCGCCTGGCCGCGCTGGTCACCGAGCTCGGTCTGTCGACCGAGAACGTCATGCCGGTAACCCAGCAGCCGTTCCTGCCGGCTGGCGTCCTCCACCGCTACGCCGCCCTGCGCACGGAGCAGTTCCCCGACATCGCGCAGGCCGGCCTCGCGCATTCGGCCCGCGCGCTGGCCATGCCGGTCCGGCAATGGCTGGCCGGACTGCCGGAGTTCGAGACGACGTTCGGCCTGGGCTACACCTCCTCCGGCTACGGCCGGCTCGACGGCGATCTGCCGGCGCTGTACCTGGTCAAGTACGCCGAGATGACCGGACTGCTGTCGGACCGACGGTCGCTGCTCGGCCACACCGGCCCGTTCACCGTCGCCGGCGGCTTCGGCCAGGTCTGGGACCGGGTCGCGGCCGAGCTCACCGATGTCCGTTGCGGCGCAACGATCTCAGCCATCCGCCGGCACGGAACCCGAGTGCTCGTCACCGTCGACGGCACGACGTTCCAGTTCGACGACCTGGTGCTCACCGTGCCGCTCGACCAGCTGCTACCAGTGCTGGACGCCCGCGAGGACGAGCGCGACATAGCGTCGAGGATCCGATACCACAGCTACCGCACGACGTTCTGCTCGTCGACGGGCCAGCCGCGACAGGCCTTCACCCTGTACGGCGACATCTCCTTCCACCACCGCTACGCCGACAGCGACGTCTACGCCTGCTACTCCTACGATCCGGCCTGCGTCGCGCGGCCGATCGCGGAACGGCGGTGGAAGTACATGCCGCACTTCGGCTCCGCCGATCTCGCCGCCGGCATCTACGACCGCGTCGAAGCCCTCCAGGGCCGGCACCGCACCTACCACGTCGGCAGCCTGCCGGCCTTCGAGCTGGTCGAGTGCACCCTCGACTACGCCCGAGAGTTCGTGGCCCGGCACTTCGGCTCCGACCTGCGGGACTGGTTGACGCGGCGGGTGTCCGCCGAGGTGAAGCGGCCGGTCGACCCGCACGCGCCGATCGCCACGCTGGGCCTGGAGTCGCTGTCGATGGCCACGGTCCTGGCCGACCTGTCGGCCCGTCTGGGTTACCGCGTGCCGAACTCCCTTCTGCTCGAACTGTCCACCGTGGACGCCGTCGCCCGGCACCTCGACGAGCACGGCGCCGAGGTCGCGCGACCGCGGAGTCTGGCCCTGGCGCTGACGCCGCCACGGCCGTTCTTCTGCGTCGGCGGTGCGGTCGGCGCCGCCTACTACCTCCTTCCGCTGGCGCGGGCGATCGGCCAGCTGCAGACGTTGTATGCCTTGCAAAGCCCCGGTTTCGACGGCGTGGAGGAACCGCTCGACGAGGTGCCGGCACTGGCCCGGCGCTACGTCGAGGAGATCAAGGCCATCCAGCCGCACGGCCCGTATCTGGTCGGCGGTCACTCGTTCGGCGGCCTGGTCGCCTACGAGATCGGCCGCGTGCTGCGATCCCAGGGCGACGAGGTCGCCCAGGTGATCCTGATCGACACCTACCTGGCCGAGCCCGGCCAGCCGGAGCCGCCGCCCGACGACGTGGCCGTCATCGAGGAGCTGTGGCGGATGCGCGGCCTGGCCCTGCGCGGCGCGGACGCCCCGCGACGACGCGTCGACCAGAAGCTGTCCCCCGCCGAGCAGCGCCGGGAACTGGCCAGGTTCCTCGGCGCGAGCGGGCCGGCGGACGAGCACATCGCCACCATCATGGGGGTCTATCAGGCGCAGCTGGAAGCCGTGGTGCGCTACGAGCCCGGTCCGTCCGATCTGGACGTCACGCTGATCAAGGCCGAGGACGGCTTCCCCCAGGTGCTGTTCGACGACCGGCACATCGCCCTGCGACTGGAGGATCCGGCCAACGGCTGGGAGCGGGTCGAACTGGGCCGGCTCTCGGTGATCACCGTGCCCGGCAACCACTTCACGGCGCTCGCGCCGCCTGCTCTCACCTCCCTCGCCACTGCTGTCACCGACACCATCGCTGCCATCCCGGCGCCACTACCGCCGGAGTCCGTGCAGGTCGCGTCCAGCATCCATCTCAATCCGATGGATCCGCACTTCCTGGCCGACCCGTATCCGTTCTACCACCTGCTGCGTGATATCGCGCCAATCCACCGGGATGAAGCACTGGACGGCTGGGTGCTGACCCGCCACGCCGAGGTGTCCGCCCTGCTCAGGAACCAGAAAGTGGTTCGGCCGTCCACGTCAACCCTGTTGGCGCGGCTGCCCGCGACGGTGCTTCAGGACCTGAGGCCGTTCGTCGACTGGCTCGACTCCAGCCTGCCGTTCAGCAACCACCGACACCACGACCGCCTGCGGCGGCTGCTGGCCGGCAGCTTCACCGCCAAAGCCATGGAAGCGCTGCGCTCCGACGTCGAGCAGACCGTCCACGAGATGCTGGACCGGATCGATCGACCGGGCCCGGTCGAGTTCATGTCCGAGGTGGCGTATCCGCTGCCGGGCCGCGTGGTGATGGATCTCGTCGGCGTGCCCCGAGACGACCAGCCGATGGTGGCCGACTGGGGCCGGACGGTCATGACCGTGTTGGGACAGGCCCAGTTCGGCGAGGACCCGACGGCGGTGGCGTATCAAGCGCGGGACGCGGCCACGGAGTTGATCAAGTACGTGCGCGGGCTCACGCTCAGCCCACAGCTGGCCTCGGGCTGGGCCGGCGCGGACGAGCGGGTGGCCAACGTGATCTCGCTGATCAACGCCGGCCTGGAGACGACCGCCAACTACCTCGGCAACAGCGTGCTGGCTCTGCTCCGGCACCCCGAACAGTTCGAACTCCTCCACGCCGACCCGTCCATCGCCCGCACGGCCGCCGAGGAACTGCTCCGCTACGACACGCCGGCCCCGATCATCACGCCGCAGCAGGCGCTCCAGGATCTCGACCTCGGCGGCCACCGGATCCGCGCCGGCGAGCTGGTGTTTCCGGTGCTGGGCGCGGCCAACCGCGATCCCGCCCGCTACCCCGACCCCGACCGGCTCGATCTGCGGCGGCCGGACGCCGCCGGGCATCTCACCTTCGGCGCCGGCGCGCACTACTGCATCGGCGCGGCGCTGGCCCGCATCGAGGGACAGGTGTTCTTCCCGACCCTGGCCACCAGATTCCCCGGCATGCGGCTGGTCGCGGAGCCGGTGTTCCGGCCGGATCCGGCGCTTCGGGGCCTGGCCGAACTGGCCGTGCTGCCGCACGGCTAACATGCCCTGTGGCCGTGATGCTGGACGAGAAGTACATCCAGGACCGACACACCATGCACCGGTGGCTCCGCTCGCAGGCCCCGATCTGCGAGGCGCAGCTGCCGGACGGGCAGTGGGTGTGGCTGATCAGCCGTTACGCCGACGCCGCCGAGGCGTTGCGGCCATCGCCGGTGGTTCCCGTGCCCGGGGACGTCGACGACGTGCTGGCCGGCATCGACGGCGATTTCGACCTGCTCGCCGACTTCGCCCGGCCGGTCGCCGGTGATCACGCGGTGGCGCACCTGATCGTCAACGGCGTCGTGAACCTGCTGCGGCATCCCGACCAGACCCGGGTGAACGTGGCCGAGCTGTCCCGGCACGACGGCCCGTACGGCATGGCGTTGCGCACCACGCCCGACACGATCGCCCTGGCCGGCATCGACATCGCCGCCGGCGAGACCGTCGCGGTGCTGCTCGGCTCGGCCAACCGGGATCCGGCCAGGTTCGACCGGCCCGATGACCTCGACCTGGCCCGCGACGCCACCGAGCGCCTCACCCTCGGCGATCACGAGAACCTGGTCGCCGAGGCGATCACCAAGCTGCGCCGTCGATTCCCGTCGCTGACGCTGAACGGCGAGCCGACCCGGCTCGACGACGTGATCGTGAACGGCTACGCGGCGGCGCCGGTCAGTCCGGGACCGACGAGTGCCGACCCCGCTTGACCGGCTCGACCGGCTCCAGCTGCATGGTCATGACCGCCCGGATCAGGTCCCGCACCGCCGCCGCTCGATCCTCCGCCTCGAGTAGAATCAGCAGCCGTTCGGCCGACAGCTGGCGGGAGAAGGCAAACGGCTGCTCGAAGTACAGCCGCAGCCGCTCGGCCGTCGCCTCCTGCGTACGCAGGAACGACCGTCCCAGCAGCGCCGCCAGCGCCGCGCCGATCACTCCGACCACCGCAGCCGTGATCGTCACGACCAATGATCCCGTGCAGGCCACCACCACAACGGCGATCACCAGCACCGCGAACCCCACCGCCATCGACCGCTGCGCCTGGTGAAAGCTGCGTTCGGCCTGGGACGTCGCCAATGCGTGGTAGTAGTCGAGCCGCCGCTGGGTCACCATCCACAGGACCGTCAGGTCCATTGGGCCCCGCTTGTCGGCCGCCTCCTCGGCGCGGTCCAACTGCTGCTTCGCCTCGTCCACCCGCCAGCGTTGCGCATGCTCCCGTTGCAGGGCATCGCGATACGCCAAGTTGACGAACAGCGCCAGCATCCCGAACACCACCGCCGTGGCCACCGCCAGCACCAGGTACGGCAACTGGCCCGGCAGCACCTGCTCGTACCCCAGCGTGATCCGGTAATCCCGGTACAGCACGAAGGACGTCACGCCGACCGCCACCGCCAGCACGACCGTCAGCCAGCCGCCTCTGCGATGCCGTCGGCGCTCCGGCGACAACCGCCACGCGTCCGTCAACTGCACAGTGCCGCCGTCCACTCGCGAATGCTAGCCAGCGGCCACGGCCGGCCCATACCTCCGTTGGTGTCACAAGAAGAGGCGGGCGATCGGCCATGCGCCGTCGCTGGTGTTGCCGATGACGGTGTGGACGAAGGCGCCGGCCGGGTCGCACACGGAGCGGAACGAGACGCCGATGTCGCTGCCCTCGAGGAACACCGTGTCGGACGACTTGTGCAGCCAGAAGCCCAGGCCGTAGCGGTGGGTCGACTTGTAGACGCTACGTGGGCGGACCATCTCGGCCACCAGCCGGGGCGAGACGATCTTGCCGGCGAAGAAGGCCCGCCACAGCGCGTGCCAGTCGGCCAGCGTGGTGTAGACGCCGCCGTCGCCGCTGCCGCGCACCGGGAGGTGGAACACGTTGGTGCGCAAGCCGTCTGACTCAAGATAGCCGAGTGCCATACGACCGTCGGGCTCGTCGGAGCGCAGGTAGGCGGTGTCGGCCAGGCCGGCGGGGACGCAGACCCGCTGTGCCACCAGGTCGTGGAACGGGATGCCGGATGCCCGCTCGGCGATGAGCGCCAGCACGACGAAGCCGCCGTTGTTGTAGCGGAAGTCCGTGCCTGGCGGGAACATCGTCGGGAAACCGTCCAGGATGGGCAGGAAGTCCTCGGTGCTGACCAGGTCCTGGGCCGGCACCGTCAGCGCCGGGTCGTTCTCCTCGTCGTAGTAGTCGCCGATGCCGGAACGGTGGGCCAGCAGCTGCTCGACCGTCACGGCGTCGTCGATCAACGGCAGGTCCGAGCCCAACACCGACCTCGCGGTGGTGGTAAGCTCGAGCGTGCCGTCATCGATGAGCGCCATGACGGACAACGCGGTCAATGCCTTGCTACCACTGGCGATCGCGAACCGAGTGTCCACTGTGTTCGGAACACCCAGTCCGCGATGCGCCATGCTGTACGCCCGCTCGAACACGGTCACGCCGTCGCGGTCCAGTCGCACCACGCCGGAGAACGACGTCTCCGTGGCGACGCGGTCCACCTCTGCCCCCAGGTCCATCGGGCCAGGGTAATCAGCCGAACTTGGCCGCCGCATCCTCAATACTGTCGACGAACCAGATGTGCCTGCCCCGGTTGGACTCCCGGACGTAGGCCCGCAGCGGTTCGCTCACCGCGAGGTGTTCGCCCAGGTCACCGACGATGGCGAGCTTCTTGCCGTAACCGATGAACTTCTGCGTGAACAAGCCCAGCAGGGTGGTCCGCAGGTCGAACACGCCCTCGGCGAACCTCTCCACCGGGATCACCACCAGCTGCACGGGCTGCCCCCAAAGCTGCGCGATCGTGTCGACCGCGTCCTGTTCGGTGGCGACCTTGGGGCCGTCCGGCGCGAGCAGGTACGCCTTGGTGCCACCGATGTCGGTCAGCACGTCAGTCATGGAGGAATCCCCCGATCCGCTCGGTCACGTCCGGCAGCATGTGCCCGACGCCGGGCAGCACCTGCACCTCGGCGTGCGGCGCCGCGGCGGCCAGCCGACGCCGCGTGGCCCGTGAGTCGAGCAGTTCGTCCTGGTCGCCGGTGATCACCAGCAGCGGCAAGGTGAGCTTGCGCAGCCGCTCGGTGGCGAACAGCGGCATGAACAGCCGGGGCCGGAAGTGCTGGAACACCATGCGCACGTACTTCTCCTGCGGCGACTGGGGCTCCGGCTGCTTGCGGCCCAGCAGCTGACCGAGGAAGAACATGGCCGTCTTGCCGAACCGCTGCCGTCCGATGCCGCCGGGCACGGTGAGCACGAGCCGGCTGACCCGGCCGGGTCGGCGCGTGACGTAGTCGATCGCCATCCAGCCGCCCAGCGACGCCGCCACGAGCTGAACCTCGGTCAGCCCGAGGCCGTCGAGCACGTCGTCGATCCACTCGGCGTAGGCCGGCGAGCCCAGCGGCGGCCGCGTCGGGGCGCTCATACCCGGCTCGCCGATCAGGTCCACCGTGAACAGCCGGAACCGGTCGGCCAGCTTGCCCGCCGTCGACATCCACGTCAGCGTGTTGCCGCCCGAGCCGTGCAGCAGCACCACCGGCGGGCCGTTCTCCGTGCCCGACACCATCACGAAGGTGTCGCCGTGCCGGGTCGGCACCGTGCGACGCTCGGCCGGCGCCGGCCAGTGCGCCAGCCACTCCTCGTACTGGCGACGGATCCGCTCCCTGCCGGCTTCCGTCTTGTAGATCGTTGTAGTCACGACTCCCCCTCCGCGAGCAGTGCTATCCACCGCAGCAGTTCCGCGGTGGTGGTCAGGTCCCCCAGGATGATCAGCTTCAGCCGGCCGCGGACCTCGTCGTAGGCGGACTCGATGCGCAGCGGCTGCTCCTGGTAGCCGCGGGTGTTGGCCGCGCCCACCGCCCCCATCGCGATCCGGCTGGCGTCCTCGCGGCTGATCGCGTCGATCTCCACGATGCTCGACACCTCCACGTGCCGAGTGCGCCGGACCTTGGACTCCGTACCGGTGAAGGCGTCGAGGTCCTCGCGGGCGATCCGGTACTGCTTGCCGATGCGGACGGCCTTGAGCCGGCCCTCACGCACATAGTTGCGGACGGTGCGCACGTGCAGGCCCAACTGTTCGGCCACCTGCTCGACCGAGTACATCTCCTGAGACACACCATGAGAGTACCGCATCCTTCCCTACCTGCAACAAGATAAGGAACGATAGGGAAGTATGAGGTACGAGGCTCACCCAAGGTCGAGCTGAGGCCACACGCTCGCCCGAACAGCAGCGAGGCCGTCGGGCGGTTGCCCCACGGCCTCGCTTTTTCGCTCCGCGCCCGACCGTTCAGACATTGTCAATCGCCTGAACAAACACGGCCGACGGCAAAAGGGAAGAATGTCGCGACCGGGCGGACGTGGCAGCGTCCGCCCGGTCAGCTCACGCCACGGTGATGTTCGTCAGCGACAACTCGGTCTGACGGCCGTTGTCGTCCCAGACGACGTCGAAAATCCAGATGTTGCCGGGCTTGCTGGGCGCCACGTCGGGCGCCCGGAAGTCGACTGAGCCGGTTTTCGGATCGATGCCCGCCCGAATGAGCGTGGCGGGCGCGTGGCCCATCCCCGTGGAGTGCGCGAGCCACAACTGGACGGCGGTCACCTGTGGCGCGAACGCGGTGTTGAACTTCCAGGTCGCGTGAACCTGTTTGCCCGGAACGAAAGTCGTGGTGGACAGGGTGGCGTCGGTGACGACGTTCGACAGCGTCGGCGGGTCGGCCTGAGCTGCCCCGGTGGAGAGCACGGCGGCGGTCACGACGGCGCCGGCGAGCACGCCGACCCGGCGGAGGTACTGCATCTTTTTGCCCCCAAGGACAAGGTGACGGTACCTCGATATTCGAGTAGCTTCGATTCTGCAGCGCAAGGGCCAGAGACCCATCACACACCGCCGTATACATTTATGAATGCGTCAGCTCACCGGAGGTCTAGAACAGTCAATTCCTTTTGTTCACCCGTTCGCCGGCAGCCACCGGGTCTCGGTGGTCAGTTCGCGCAGGATTTCCGGGACCGGGGTGACGCCGATTCCCGGCCCGGTCGGCACGCGGACATGGCCGTTCTCGAGTGTGAACGGCTCGGTGAGGTCCCGGTGGTAGTACCGGTCGGACGCCGAGGTGTCACCCGGCAGAGTGAAGCCGGGCAGCGAGGCCAAGGCCAGGTTGGCGGCCCGCCCGATGCCGGTCTCCAGCATGCCGCCGCACCACACCGGCACCCCGTGGGCCTGGCAGACGTCGTGCACCCGGCGGGACTCCAGGTAGCCGCCGACCCGGCCGGGCTTGATGTTGACGATCGAGCAGGCGCCCAGGGTGATCGCCTCGGCGGCGACCTTGGCCGAGGTGATCGACTCGTCCAGGCAGATCGGGGTGCGCACCAGCTCGGCCAGCTGGGCGTGCCCGCGCAGGTCGTCCTCGGGCAGCGGCTGCTCGATCAGCAGCAGGTCGAACGGGTCCAGCTTGGCCAGCTGCCGGGCGTCGCCGACGGTGTAGGCGGTGTTGGCGTCGACCTGCAGCGGCACGTCGTCGCCGAACCGCTCGCGGACCGCCCGCACCGGCTCCACGTCCCAGCCCGGCTCGATCTTCAGCTTGATCCGCACGTAGCCCTGGTCGAGATAGCCGCCGACGGCGTCGAGCAGCTGCGGGATCGAGTCCATGATGCCCACCGACACCCCGGAGGCGACCCGGTCCACCGCGCCGCCGAGATAGCGGGCCAGCGACAGGTCGAGTGAGCGCAGCTCGGCGTCCAAGAAGGACGTCTCCAGCGCCGCCTTGGCCATCTGGTGGCCGTGGAACCGTTGCATGGCGCGGGAAACGGCGTGCACGTCCGGATCGGACAGTGCCGCCACCTCGTGGAACAGCACGTGTTCGATCACGTGGGCGGCGGCGTCGACGTATTCCGGCGAGTACACCGGCGCGGCCATGGCCACGCACTCCGACCAGCCTTCAGCCTGGTCGGTGACCAGCCGCAGCAGCAACAGGTCCCGGCGGGTCTCGCTGCCGAACGACGTCCGGAACGCGCCGACCAGCGGCAGGGACGCCCAGCGCAGTTCGAGGCCCTCGATCTTCACGCGCCCTCCCCGCGGTCGAGCAGGTAGCCGCCGTCGCGGCTGAAGCCGATGATCACCGCGCCGTCGGCCAGCAGACCGCCGAGCACGTCCCGGACGGCCAGCCGCCAGCGCAGCGCCGTGTCCGGTTGGGCCTTGCGCACGGCGTAGATGTCGTCCGGGATGCGGACCTCCACGTGCCGGCCCTTGACCTCGCCCGGCACCGGCCGCCCGTCGGCGCCGATGTCCAGCGCCACCGTCGCGCCCGGCACGCGCTCCACCGGGTGCCCGTCCAGCGCCCGCGCCACCGCCGGATCGGCCAGCTCCCAGTCCAGCAGCAGCCGGTCGGTCTCGTCGCCGGCGTTCAGCTCGTCGGGCATGTCGCCGTAGAACGACTCCAGGTACACCCGGCAGCGTGCGCCCAGCTTGGCCAGGTTGAAGTGGGCGTTGCGGGACACCAGCGGGTCGAAGGTCCACCCGACGGTGCGCACGCCGTTGTCCAGCGCCCACGCGCGCTGGTGGGTCTTGAGCGCGAAGCCGACGCCGCGGGCCTGGCCGTCCGGCAGCACGCCGGTGATGTGCGAGTGCAGGCTCCTGGTGTCCGGTGGCCCGAAGAAGGCCACGGTCGCGCCGACCATCCGCTCGTCGCGGTAGGCCGCCCCCACATAGCTGCCGAGGTGCGAGAACACCTTCAGCAGTTCCAGGTTGAGCGGCCGGTTCGCCGGGTCCGGCCGCCACACCTGGTCGTACAGGGCGATGATCTGGCCCAGGTCCGGCAACTCGTGCAGCACCCGCACGGTCACGCCGGCCCGCTCAGCCGCACTTCGTGCCACCTCGTGGACTTCCGTCGCCGCCTCGATCACCAGTCATACCTAGCACAGCGAACGCCACCCGCGGCAGACACGATTCCCGCCCGTTACGATAGTCCGAACGGGTGACGGGCGGGGACGCGGCCGACGCGCCCGGGAGCGATATCGCCCCCACGGCCCGCCGCCCCGGATGGGACACTGGGGGCATGGACAGACTGGTCCTGGAGGCCGCCTGGTGAGTGTCTTAAACATTCCCGATCCGGATGGCACCCTCGCGCCGTGCCCGGGCTGCGGCCACGCCACCGTGGTCGCGACCACGAGCACCGGCGCGGAGCGGCTGCACTGCGGGACGTACGAGCCCGTGTGCCGCCCGGCCAAGCCCGCCAACCGGGCGGCCCGGTTGCTCAGCCGCATGGTCAAACTCGTCGGAGGTGACCCGCGTCACTAGACGTGCCGATGACACGGAAACGGCGCCGTCCCAGACCTGGGGCGGCGCCGTTCCTGTCAGGTCACCAGGTGACGGGCAGCGACTCCGGCCCCCGCAGCAGGCCGCCCTGCTTGAACACGACCTCGTCGGCGGGCACCGCCAGCCGCAGCGTCGGAAGTTTGCGTACCAGCGCGGTCATCGCCGTCTTGAGCTCCAACCGGGCCAGCGGCGCGCCCAGGCAGTGGTGGGCGCCGTGGCCGAAGGCGATGTGCGGGTTGCTCTCCCGGTCGAAGTCGATCTTGTCCGCGTCGGCGAAGACCTCCTCGTCCAGGTTGGCCGCGGCGACCTGCATCACCACGCTCTCCCCCGCCCGGACCAGCGTGCCGCCGACCTCGATGTCCTCCTTCGCGATGCGCGCGAAGGTGACCACGCCGAGCGGTGTGAACCGGAGCAGCTCCTCCACCGCGTCCGACACGTCCTGCGGCCGGTCGACCAGCCGCTGCCACAGCTCTCGCTGGGCCATCAGCGTGAACACGTGCCCGGACAGCTGGTTGGCGGTGGTCTCATGGCCGGCGGACAGAATCGTCACGCCGAGCGAGACCATCTCCTCCTCGGTCAGGCGCCCCTCGGCGTCGTGCGCGGCGAGGATGGTGCTGATCAGGTCGTCACTCGGCCGCTGCGTGCGCTCGGCGACCAGCCGCCGGAAGAAGGCCCACAGCGACTCGTTGGCCGCGACGATCTCCTCGATGGACGGGCCCTTGATCGCGGCCGCCGTGGTGGACCAGTCGTGGAACTCGTCCCGCTCGTCCTCCGGCACTCCGAGCATCTCGCTGATCGCGGTGATGGCCATCGGCAGCGCCAGCTCGTCGACGAGATCGGCGGTGTTCTTGCCGTCGGTCATGCCCGCCACCAGACCGTCGACCAACGCCTCGACCCGCGGCCGCAGCAGTTCGATGTTGCGGGCGGTGAAGGCCTTCGCCACCACGCGCCGAACCCGGCTGTGGTTCGGCGGGTCCATGGCCAGGATGTTCGGCGTCGACTCGACCATCGGCATGGTCCGCGGAATGTCCTTGTTCAGCGCGGCGGCCCGGCTGAACCGCGGGTCGGCCAGCACGAACTTCACGTCGGCGTGGCGAGTCGCGAGCCACGCCTGGCCGCCGTAGGGCATTTCCAGCCGCGGCAGTCCGGGAGTGCGGCGGAACTCGCCGTATTCCGGAGCGAGCTCCAGGGCGGGAACCTCGGGAAACGGGTACGGGCACGCGGTCAGCTCACCGGTGGTCACTGAATTCCCCTCAGTAGATAAACGTCGTTTACCGATGTTCACTCTACCGGGTGGTCAGCGGCCGGGCCGATCGGTTTGTCCCCCAGGTGCGAGAAGGACGGGCGGCCGTGGCCGCCGCCCGTCACCCTGCACTGCTACAGCGACACGCCGCGGCCGCGCGCGACGTCCGCCACCGTCTGGCGGATGCGCAGGATCTGCGCGCCGGTCAGATCCGGCACCTCGACCAGCAGCGCCTCGGTCAACTCGGCGGCGAAGCCGGACACCGAGCCGGAGCCCGAGCCGCCGCGGCCGCCCGACCGGCCGGTCCGCCGCACGTCGACGGCCTTCAGGCCGCGATCGCCCTCCTCGATGTCGAACTCGACCGTGGTGCCCGGCTTGAACACCGACTTGTCCTCGCTGAGGTCGTTCGCGTGCACAAAAACATCCTCGCTACCGGAGTCCGGCGCGATGAACCCGAAGCCCCGCACGTCGTCGAACCGCAGCACCCGCCCTGTTGCCACACCTACCAACTCTCACCTCGAAGAACTCACTCTTAACCGGCTACTGTACCGTTTCGGAGGTCAACGGTGAGTCGCCGGTCGGCCACCGAGCGTCCGGCCTCCAGCACGTGCCGGCCGGGGGCGTCGCGCCAGCCGCCGTCCCGCCACAGCTGGGCCGATCGACGCGGCACGGTGATCATCGCGGTGGCCCGCTCGCCGGAATTGCGGACGACCACCGTCGCGATGCCGAGAATGCCCGTACCGTCGGATGCCACGAATTCGAGGGACTCGTACTCCCATTTTGTGTAGCCGTTTCCGTGGCCGAACCAGAACGCCGGTTCGACATCGCCCCGCTGCCAGGCCCGTTAGCCGATGAAAACGCCCTCGTCATCCGGGACTCCCCGAGCCCGGGTCGGCCCGAAAGGCGAGCCGGCCTACCTGGTCACTCCTTGCGGGCGGCGGGCGGCTACCTGCCGGCCACCGGCCCTTCACTCCGAAGGCAGCGTGCCCCTCCCTCTGTCGGCGCTGTCACCAGCGAAAACACCCGACCTAGCGTGGCTTTCCCCAAGTACCCGACCGAAAGGGGTAACCGATGTCGCCAACTGACCTCGTGACGCGGTGGCGGACGGAGCCGCAGACGCCGGACAACCCGGCGGGCCCGCTCTACGTGGGCGAGTACGCCGAGTCGGAGCTGACCAGCGTCATTCCGCCGGACACCCTGCACGGCTGCGGCACGGCGTGCACCGCGTCCCGCACGCGGTACTGCTGCTGAGCCCGCGACGACCGAGGCCGGCGATTTCGACGATTGTCTTGGCTGCCTGGTCGAGCCCGCGCTGGCCGACCTGGATACCGGGCTGCGCGGTATCGCCGGCCTCACCCCCGCCGAGGCGAAGGCGGTGCACGACGGGGCGGCTGCGGCGCTGGTGGAAACGGTGCGCCGCACGGTGACCCGCACGCTGGTGCTGGAGTTGAACGCGGCGCGCGTGACCGGCAGGCTGACCGGCGCGGACCCGGCGGCGCGCTGGGTGGAGTTCCTCGAGCTGGCGGCACGACGGGAGTTCTGGGATTCCCAGACCGAGCACTACCCGACGCTGCTGGCCCGCGTCGACGTGATCGTGGCGAATCGCTGCGACGCGGCGTTGGAGCTCGCGTCCCGCTTCGCCGCCGACCGCGACCCGGAACTCGGCGAGCTGCTGGAGGTGACGTTCGGGGCCTGCGACAGCCACCGTCACGGCCGGACAGTGGTGATCCTCCGCTGTGCCAACGGAAACGCCGTCTACAAGCCACGGTCGATGGTGATCGACCGCGCGCTGGCGACGTTCCTGTCCACCTTGGACGTCCAGATCCGGGTGCCGGCTGTCGTCGTCCGCGACGGCTACGGCTGGGCGGAGTTCGTGGCCCACCGGCACTGCGCCGACGACGGCGAGCTCAGCGAGTTCTATCGCGGCATCGGCCACTGGCTGGCGATCTCCCGTCTGGTCGGCGGCAGCGATCTGCACGCGGAGAACCTGATCGCCGATGGCCCGGTGCCGGTCGTCGTCGACTGCGAGACGCTTTTCACACCGCCGCAACCGATCGAGCCGTCACGGGGCGGCATCGCCGTGGACAAGGCCCGTGACATGGTCGGCAACTCCGTGCTGCGGACCGGCCTGCTGTCGGGGCGAGGTGTGGCGCTCGGCTGGCGTGGCATCGACATGTCGGCCATCGGATCGCTGCCGGACCAGCAGCCGACGACCGAGGTGCCGGTGGTCGTCGGCGTCGGCACGGACACCGCGCACGTGGGCAAGGAGCTGGCGGAGATCCCGTTGGCCGCCAACCATCCCAGCCCGGAACCGGTGCTGGCACGCTACTGGCCGCGGGTGCTGGCCGGGTTCGACGAGCTCACGGACCGGCTGGCGGCACTGGATCGCGAGGGCCGGCTGGAACCGTTGCTGGAGCCGTTCCACGCCTGCGAGATCCGGATCGTCAAGCGCGCCACCGAACAGTACGCGGAGATCGGCCGCATGCTGTGGCATCCGGTTTCTCTGCACGGCCAGGAGCAGGCCGTAGAACGTGCGGCGAAGATCCTGGCGCCGTCGGAGATCGACGACCTGCTGACTGGCGACATCCCCTTCTACACGGCCATTCCCGGTGCGGCGGGCGTGGGCGAAGCGCTCGACCGCTGGCGGCGGGGAGACGTCGAGGTGGAGCGACATGTGATCCGGGCCGCGCTGGTCAGCGCGTACCTCAACGACGGCTGGCTGCCGGACGAGAAGCCCATGCGCCCCACGGTCATCCGCACTGACGACCTGGACCGCCGTCGCCGACGGCTCGCGGCCGAACTGATGCAGCGGCTCGTACACGCGGCGATTCGGGGCGAGGACGGCACGGCGACGTGGATCGCGCCCGTGCTGAGCGACACGGGGTGGACGGTGCGACCGCTCAGCCAGGACGTGTACGGCGGCTCGGCCGGCGTCGCGATGGTGCTGGCCGGTTATCAGCACGAGGTGCGGGCGGATCGGGCCGACCCGGTGCCGGGGGTCGACTCCCTGCTGGCCGACACCATGCGGTCGTTCGACGGCGTCACTGCGGACATGACGCAGTGGCGCGGGGACAATCCCGACCATCGGCCGCCGCAGGTCGGCGCTTATCTGGGGCTCGGCGGGCTGATCTGGTTCCGTCGTTCGCCGGCCACCGAGGGTCTGGCGGCCGCGGTGGCGGCCGACCGGCAGTACGACGTGTTGATGGGCATGGCCGGGGCGATTGTGCCGCTGCTCGGCATCGGCCGGGTCGACCAGGCTCGGGACATCGGCGACCGGCTGATCGACGCGGCCCGGATCGTGGCCGGCAAGGCGCACTGGCCGTCGATCCGCTGGCCATCCGGGCTCGGCGGCTTCGCGCACGGCTCGACCGGCATCGGCTGGGCGCTGGACCGGCTGGCGCTGGCCACCGGCGACGACCGCTACGCGGCGGTCGCGGAGGCGGCCCAGCGGTACGAGGAGGCCCTCTACAAGATCGACCGGAACGGCTGGCTTGACAACCGCGAAGAAGACCGCATCGGCACCGCTTGGTGCCATGGAGCTGCGGGAATAGGGGTGGTGGCGGCCGACCTCTGGCACCGCACCGAGCGCCCCCAGCACCTCGACGTGCTGCGTCGGAGCGCGCGGTCGGTCTGGCCGGTTAGTTTCGGCTGGAACCACACGTTGTGCCATGGCGACCTGGGATGTTGGGAGGTGGTGCAGGAGGCGATTTCCGCCGGCGTCGGGCCGGCCGGGTTGTCGAGGCAGCAGTTGGACGCCCACGTGATCGGCGGGCTGGAGGAGTTCGGGGCGGTTTCCGGGCTAGCACGGGACGCCTTCTCCCCCGGCCTGCTCCCGGGCCTGGGCGGAGTGGCGTACCAGCTGCTGCGGATGCACCCCGCGTCGGACCTGCCGTCGGTGTTGCTGCCCCATGCTTGAGCAGGAACTGGAGTCCCCGTACTGGCGGTTGGACGACGCCCGGGACACCGAGCTGGGACTGTGGCGGCTGGTGCGGCGGCTGCCCGGGACCGTTCGGCCCGTGCTGGGCATCATCCTCGCCGCGGCGCCGGGGGCGGCGCTCACCGTGCTGTTGCTGCAACTGGCGTCCGGCGTGGCCGCGGCCACCGGGCTGCTGGAAACCGGCGACACGCTCCAGCAACTGCTCAGCGGCGGGGTGCTCGCCGCCGTCGGACCGGTGTTGCTGCTGGCGTCCGTGTACGCGGTCAAGGGCGTGCTGGACACCGGCGTGGCACTGGCCCACGCGCGGATCGGCCCGGCGGTGCACCGGGTGGCCGAGCAGCGGCTGCTCGCCGCCGCGCTGGACGTGGAGCTGGTCGCCTTCGACGACGACCGGTTCTACGACCGGATGCACCGCGCCCGGGACCAGGGGCTGGACCATCTCGATCGGGCCGGCGACAACCTGGTCGAGTTGGTGGGCGCCGGTGTCGGCGTGGTGGCGGCCGCGGTCAGCCTGGCCGTCATGCACCCGCTGCTGCTGCCGGTGTTGATGCTGGGACTGCTGCCGCAGGCTTGGGCCGTGCTGCGGTCGGCGCGGCTGGGCTATCTGGGCTCCGCACGGACGGTGAGCCTGCTGCGTCGGCTGTGGATGGTCAGCGGCCTCGCGACCGAGCGGGAGTCCGCCGCGGAGTTGCGAGCCTGCCAGGCCGCGCCGTTCGTGCTCGGCGAGTACCGCACACTCGCCGAGGCGTACCGCGATCAGCGAACGCGGGTCACCGTGGCACAAGCACGAGTCGGCGCGGTCGGGCGGGCCTTGGCCGCGGTCGGCACCGCCGCCACCTACGGGGCGCTGCTGCTGATGCTGCACGCGGGGTGGCTGCCGCTCGCCGTCGCCGGCGCGGCGGTGGTCGCCATCCGGTCGGCGACGGCCGCGCTGACCCGGCTGGTGCTGGCCGCCAACCTGGTGTTCGAGCAGTCCCTGTACATCGCGGACTACCTCGCGTTCGTCGCCGACGCGGACGGCAGGCGCCGGCCGGCCGGCGAGCTGACCGCGCCAGCCGCGCCGGCCGCGATCACGTTGCGCGGGGTGGGTTTCGCCTACCCCGGCGGCGAACCGTGTCTGCACGGGGTGGACATGGTGATCCGGCGTGGCCACACGGTCGCGCTGGTGGGCGAGAACGAGTCCGGCAAGACCACGCTGGCCAAGCTGATCGCCGGGCTGTACCGGCCGGCGACCGGCTCGATCGACTGGGACGGCGCGGATGTCGCCCAGTTTTCACCCGATTCGGTGATGGATCGGGTGGCGATGGTGCCGCAGGACGCGGTGCGGTGGCCGCACACCGCCCGCGCCAACGTGCGCATCGGCCGGCACGACCGGGACGATCCCGGCGACCGGGCGCTGGGCACGGCGGCCGCGCAGGCCCGCGCGGACGAGGTCGTCCAGGAACTGCCGCAGGGTTGGGAAACCGTGCTGTCCAAGCACTTCCGGGGCGGCCGGGAGCTGTCCGGCGGGCAGTGGCAGCGGCTGGCGGTGGCGCGCGGCCTGTTCCGCGACGCGCCGGTGCTGGTCTGCGACGAGCCGACCGCGCCGCTGGACGCGCGGGCGGAGTTCGCGGTGTACGAGTCGCTGCGCGAGCTGGCGGCCGGGCGGACGGTGGTGCTGATCACGCACCGGCTGGCCAGCGTCCGCCATGCGGACTGGATTTACGTGCTGCACAAGGGAAAGGTGGTGGAGGAGGGCACGCATGCGGTGTTGGTCAACGCAGGCGGTCGGTACGCGGAGCTGTATGCGTTGCAGGCACGGGCGTACGCATGTGACCGCCCCGACAGCGACATTCAGATGAACAACCGGTAAAGTATGTCGTCGGCCCGCGACGGTGAACAAGATCGCTGAGCGTCCACTGTGGACGAAGCTAACCGGTGCGCCGGGCTAACCGGCACCTCGGAGAGGCGAAACTTGACCGCAGTTCAGGATCCGCGCGTTCTGGTGCAGAGCGCGGTGTTCACGACTCGGGGCGCGGCCCCGACCCGCACGCTGCTCGACATCCTGGCCGAGACGGAGCTGAAGCACCCCGGCGCCGCGGCGGTGGATGACGGCGCGACGACGCTGAGCTACCGTGCGCTGGCGACGGAGGTGGACCGGCTCCGCGAGACGCTGGCCGGTCACGGCATCGGCGTGGGCGACCGGGTGGGCGTGCGTGCGCCCTCGGGCACGGTCGACCTGTACGTCAGCATCCTCGCGGTGCTGGCCGCCGGCGCGGCCTACGTGCCGGTGGACTTCGAGGACCCGCAGGAGCGGGCCGACCTCGTCTTCGGCGAGGCTGACGTGTGCGCGGTGATCGGCGCGGACCGGGAGATCACCCTCACCGGCACGCCGCTGGGCGTGCTGGGCACCCCCGGCCCGGACGACGACGCCTGGATCATCTTCACCTCCGGCTCCACCGGCAAGCCCAAGGGCGTGGCGGTGTCGCACCGTGCGGCGGCGGCGTTCGTGGACGCCGAGGCCGAGCTGTTCCTGATCGACGAGCCGATCGGCCCCGGCGACCGGGTGCTGGCCGGCCTGTCGGTGGCCTTCGACGCCTCCTGCGAGGAGATGTGGCTGGCCTGGCGGCACGGCGCGTGCCTGGTGCCGGCCCCACGGGCGCTCGTGCGCACCGGCATCGACCTGGGCCCCTGGCTGGTCGAGCGGGAGATCACCATCGTCTCCACGGTGCCGACGCTGGCCGCGCTGTGGCCGGCCGAGGCGCTGGACGAGGTGCGGCTGCTCATCTTCGGCGGCGAGGCCTGCCCGCCGGAGCTGGCCGAGCGGGTCGCGGTCGAGGGCCGCGAGGTGTGGAACACCTACGGCCCGACCGAGGCCACCGTGGTGGCCTGCGCCGCGCAGCTGACCGGCGAGGGCCCGGTGCGCATCGGCCTGCCGCTGGACGGCTGGGAGCTGGCCGTGGTGGACCAGCAGGGCGAGCTGGTGCCCATGGGTGAGCAGGGCGAGCTGGTCATCGGCGGCGTCGGCCTGGCCCGCTACCTGGACCGGGCCAAGGACGCGGAGAAGTACGCGCCGCTGCCGTCGATGGGCTGGGACCGCGCCTACCGCAGCGGCGACCTGGTCCGGGCCGAGCCGGAGGGCCTGCTGTTCGTCGGCCGGGCCGACGAGCAGGTCAAGCTGGGCGGCCGGCGAATCGAGCTGGGCGAGGTGGACGCGGCCCTGCAGGCGCTGCCGGGTGTCGCCGGCGCGGCGGCCGCGGTCCGCAACGGCACGCTGCTGGTCGGCTACGTGGTGCCGACGGCGGAGTTCGACCGCGAGACCGCCCTGGAGCGGCTGCGGTCCGCGCTGCCGGCGGCGCTGGTGCCACTGCTGGCCGAGGTGGAGACGCTGCCGACCCGCACGTCGGGCAAGGTGGACCGCAACGCCCTGCCGTGGCCGCTGCCGCAGAGCGCCGACACGTCCACGCTGGTGGGCACCGAGGCGTGGCTGGCCGAGCAGTGGGGCGCCGTGCTGGGCGTGGCCCCGGCCGAGGCCGACGCCGACTTCTTCGCCAGCGGCGGCAGCAGCCTGGCCGCGGCCCGGCTGGTCGGCCTGATCCGGGCCAAGCACCCGAGCGGCTCGGTCAGCGACATCTACCAGTTCCCGACGCTGCGGGCGATGGCCGCGCGTCTGGACGAGTTCGACGCGAAGGCCACCAAGGCCCGCACGGTGGCCCCCACGCCGCGCAAGGCCCAGGTCAAGCAGCTGCTGGCGATGATCCCGCTGGCCACGCTGGTCGGCCTGCGCTGGACGGTCGCGGCGGCCGCCGGCAGCACGCTGCTGAACCTGCTGGGCGCGGCCTGGGCGCCGACGGCCCCGTGGTGGGCCATCGCGGTGGCCTGGCTGGTCATGTTCCACCCGGCCGGCCGGGTGGCGGTCGCCGCCGGCGGGGCGCGGCTGCTGCTGCGCAAGGTGAAGCCGGGCCGCTACCCCCGTGGCGGCCGGACGCACCTGCGGCTGTGGGCGGCCGAGCAGCTGGCCCAGGCCACCGGCGCCACCAACCTGACCGGGGCCTGGCTGACCCGGTACGCCCGCGCGCTCGGCGTGAAGATCGCCGACGGCGTGGACCTGCACTCCCTGCCGCCGGTCACCGGCCTGCTCAAGCTGGGCAAGGGCAGCGCCGTGGAGCCGGAGGTGGACCTGTCCGGCCACTGGCTGGACGGCGACGTGTTGCACATCGGCAAGATCCGGATCGGCGCCGGCGCGACCGTCGGGGCCCGCAGCACCCTGTTCCCGGGGTCCCGGATCGGCAAGCGGGCCGAGGTCGCGCCGGGCTCCGGCGTCGTCGGCTCGGTGCCGGCCGGCCAGCGCTGGTCGGGTGTGCCGGCCGTGCGGGACGGCAAGGCCGCGCACCGCTGGCCGAACAGCCGCCCGCCGCGCCTGCGCCGCTGGGTGTTCGCCTACAACGCCGCGACCGTGGCGCTGGGCCTGCTGCCGGTGGCCGCGGCCCTGCCCGGCCTGGTGATCATCGCGCAGTTCCTGCGTCAGACGCCCACGCTCGGCTCGGCGCTGCTGGCCGTGCCGCTGGCCACCGTCGCCTCGCTGGTCGCGTACGCGCTGCTGGTGCTGATCGGCGTGCGGCTGTGCTCGATCGGCCTGTGCGCCGGCTACCACCCCGTGTTCAGCCGGGTCGCCTGGCAGGCGTGGACCACCGAGCGCCTGATGAACATGGCCCGCGCGACGCTGTTCCCGTTGTACGCCAGCCTGTTCACGCCGGTGTGGCTGCGGGCGCTGGGCATGAAGGTCGGTCGCCGGGTGGAGGCGTCGACGGTGCTGGCGCTGCCGTCCATGACCACGGTCGGCGACGGCGCGTTCCTCGCCGACGACACCATGGTCGGCACCTACGAGCTCGGCGGCGGCTGGCTGCACATCGCCAACGCCCGCATCGGCAAGAAGGCCTTCCTGGGCAACTCGGGCATGACCGCGCCGGGCCGGGCGGTGCCGAAGCGGGGCCTGGTCGGCGTGCTGTCGTCCACCCCGAAGGGCGCCAAGGCCGGCAGCTCCTACCTGGGCATGCCGCCGATCAAGCTGCCGCGTGCGGTCGAGGACGGTGACCAGAGCCGCACCTTCGAGCCGCCGACCAAGCTGGTGGTGGCCCGCGGCCTGGTGGAGATCTGCCGTGTGCTGCCGGTGATGGCCTCGGTGGCGCTGGCCGTGCTGGCCCTGTTCGCCATCGCCGGGATCGCGAGCGTCGCCGGGTTCGGGGTCGCCGCGCTGCTCAGCGGGCTGGTCCTGGCCGCGTGCGGCGTGGTCGCGGCGACCGTGGCCGTGGCGGCGAAGTGGCTGCTGGTGGGCCGGTTCAGGGCGGTGGAGCACCCGCTGTGGAGCTCCTTCGTCTGGCGCAACGAGCTCGCCGACACGTTCGTCGAGGTGCTGGCGGTGCCGTGGCTGGCCGGCTCGGTGGCCGGCACACCCGTGATGAACGTCTGGCTGCGCGGTCTCGGGGCCCGGATCGGCCGCGGCGCGTGGGTCGAGACATACTGGTTGCCGGAGGCCGACCTGGTCAGCGTCGGCGCGGGTGCGACCGTGAACCGGGGGTGCGTGGTGCAGACCCACCTGTTCCATGATCGAATCATGCGTATGGACGAGGTGACGTTGGCCGAGGGCGCCACGCTGGGCCCGCATGGCATCGTGCTGCCGGGGGCGACCATCGGCGCCGGCACCACCGTGGGACCGGCCTCCCTGGTGATGCGCGGCGAGAGCGTGCCGGCCAACAGCCGCTGGCTGGGCAACCCGATCGCCGCGTGGAGCAAGCGCGGGTGAGGGGCACGATCGGCGCGGACCGTTCCGCCGACTCGTATCTGCCCCAGCACGGCAATGGGGGGTACCGGGTCACGCACTACGACCTGGAGCTGGACTACAAGCCTGGGCCCGGCCGTCTCGGCGGCCGGGCCCGGCTCTCCGCGCAGGCGCGGGCCGACCTGGCCCAGTTCAGCCTCGACCTGCACGGCCTGCGGGTGGACCGGGTGCTGGTCAACGGCAAGGCCGCCCGCTACAGCCACCGCGGCGACAAGCTGCGGATCACGCCGATCCGGCCGGTCACGGTCGGGGCGGTGTTCACCGTCGAGGTGCGCTACACCGGCACGCCCCGGCCGGTGCGCAGCCCGCACTGGGGTGACATCGGCTGGGAGCAGCTGGAGGACGGCGCCCTGGTGGCCAGCCAGCCCATCGGCGCACCGTCCTGGTTCCCGTGCAACGACCAGCCGGGAGAGAAGGCCACCTACCGGATCGCCGTGACCGCGCCCTCGCCGTACACCGTGCTGGCCAACGGCTCGCTGGTGTCGCGGCGGGTCGGCGGCAGCAGCACCACGTGGGAGTTCGAGCAGCTCGCGCCGATGGCCACCTACCTGGCCACGATTCAGATCGGCCTGTACACCGAGGTCGAGGTGTCGGCCGGGCAGCGGGCCGCCGTGCCGGCGCGGCTGGTCGGCGTGTTCGGGCACGACTTCGGCCGGCAGCCCCAGATCATGGCGGCGTTCGTCGGCATGTTCGGCGGCTACCCGTTCAGCGAGTACCACGTGGTGGTCGTCGACGAGACCCTGGACGTGCCGGTGGAGGCGCAGGGCCTGTCCATCTTCGGCAGCAACCACGTCGACGGGCACCGGGGCAGCGAGCACCTGGTCGCCCACGAACTGGCCCACCAGTGGTTCGGCAACAGCCTCACCATCGCCGACTGGCGGCACATCTGGCTCAACGAGGGCTTCGCCACCTACTCCGAGTGGCTGTGGTCGGAGGCCTCCGGCGGCCTGTCCGCCGCCGTGCTGGCCGCCCGCTCGCACGCCGAGATCGCCCGCCAGCGCCAGGACATCCGCATCGGCGACCCCGGTGTCCGGCACATGTTCGACGACCGCGTCTACCAGCGCGGCGCCCTCACTCTGCACGCCCTGCGCGTCCGCCTCGGCGACGACGCCTTCTTCGCCGTGCTGCGGGAGTGGACCGAGAAGCACCGCCACTCCACCGTCACCACGGACAAGTTCATCGCCGTCGCGCAGGAGCACTCCCCCCGCCCGCTGGACCGGTTCTTCCGGTCGTGGCTACAAGACACCGCCCTCCCCCGCGGCTTCGACTGAATTCCGGTTGCCGGCCGGCCTGGTTCGCCGAGAACCTGGCCGGCATGACCACCATCCGCGTGCCGCTGCACGTCCGCGACCTCACTCCCGCCGACGTCTCGGCCTGCACCTGGTCGGGCGGCCGCCGGCACGTCGAGCAACTCCACACGCAGCTGGCGCGAGCGCACGTCGACTACCTCGCCGTGTGCCCGCCTTCCGATTCCCCGGTGGCCATCGGCGCCGTCGACTACACGGCCAAGCCAGGGGCCGGCCTGCTGTTCCAGCTCGCTGTGATGCCGGCACTCCAGTCGTGCGGCATCGGCACGATCCTCATCCACGCCGCCGAGGACCGGATTCGCCGCCGCTCCCTGTCCATCGCGGAGCTCAGCGTGGAGCACGACAATCCCCGTGCCCAGGCGCTGTACGAACGTCTCGGCTACCGCGCCTACGGCACCGAACGGGACGGCTGGCACGAGGACGGACCGGACGGCACGGCCGTCTGGTACGAAACCGACTGCACGTTGATGCGCCGGGAACTGGCTAGCATGGTCGTGTGAGCAGGCACGAGGTGGAGATCGTCGCGCTGCTCGTGTCGCCCACGCACGCGTTCGAGGGTCGGCCGCAGGATGGGCCACGGCCGGATCCGGTGCCGGTCGAGCGTGAGCGGGTGGAGGTGCGGGCGGGCCTCGGACTGGTCGGAGACCGATACTTCAACCACCGGGCGCACCGGAACGCGGCGGTGACGGTGTTCGCGGCGGAGTCGCTGGACGCCCTGCGACTGGACCCGCGGCCGGATCCGCATGTGGTGCGGCGGAACATCGTGTTGCGCGGATTTCCGGTGGACGACCTGGTGAAGCAGGTGTTCAGCCTGGACTCGGGCGACGGTCCGGTGCGGTTCCAGGCGCACCGGCCGGCGCACCCGTGCGCGTGGATGGACGTGGTGGTGGCGCCGGGGGCGTTCAGGGGGCTGCGGGGCCACGGCGGCCTGCGATGCGTGCCGCTGGACGACGGTGTCCTGCGTCTCGGCCCGGCGGTGCTGGAAACATCACCGGCGGAGCACGTGTTGACCATGCCATGAGCAAACTCCTCTCACCGGTGACGGTCCGCGGCGTGACCGCCCGCAACCGCATCTGGGTGTCGCCGATGTGCCAGTACTCGGCCAATGCCGACGGGCTGCCGACCGACTGGCACTTCATGCACCTGGGCCAGTTCGCCGCCGGCGGGGCGGGCCTGGTGATGACGGAGGCGACGGCGGTGTCGCCAGAGGGCCGGATCACTCAGCACGACGTGGGCATCTGGAACGACGAGCAGGTCGCGGCCTGGCGGCGGATCACTGACTTCGCGCACGCCCAGGGCACGAAGATCGCCATGCAGCTGGGGCACGCCGGCCGCAAGGCGTCGGCCCGGCGGCCGTGGGAGCCCCACGGCACGGTGACGGTCGACGAGGGCGGCTGGCAGTCGGTGGCCCCGAGCGCGGTGGCGTTCGGTGACTACGCCGCGCCGAAGGCCCTGACCGAGGACGAGATCCACGCCGTCGTCGCCGACTTCGCGGCCGCGGCCAAGCGGGCGATCGCGGCCGGCTTCGACGCCGTCGAGCTGCACGGGGGCCACGGCTACCTGATCCACCAGTTCTACTCGCCGCTGTCCAACCAGCGCACCGACGGCTACGGCGGCGACTTCGACGGCCGGGTCCGGTTCGCACTGGAGGTGGCCACCGCTGTGCGGGCGGCGATCGGCGACGACGTGCCGCTGTTCACGCGGCTGTCGGCCACCGACTGGGCCGACGACGGCTGGACCGCCGACGACACCGTGCGGCTGGCCCGGCTGCTGGCCGATGTGGGGGTGGACCTGATCGACACTTCCACGGCCGGCAACACGCCCAAGCCCCAGATTCCGATCGGCCCGGGCTACCAGGTGCCGTTCGCGCAGCGCGTCCGCACCGAGGCGAAAGTCCTGACCGGCGCCGTCGGCCTGATCACCGAGCCCCAGCAGGCCGAGCAGATCGTGGCCACCGGCGCGGCCGATGTCGTGTTCCTGGCCCGGGCCGTGCTGCGGGATCCGCACTGGCCGCTCAACGCCGCCCGCGTGCTGGGCGCCGACATCGAGTGGCCCAACCAGTACGTGCGCGCACGGCTGAGCTGAGCCTCACCGTCCGATGTGGACGGTGAGCAGGTTCGGGTCGGCGCTGAAGTACGCGGCGTCCGCCACGTAGGCCGTGTCCCCGCGCACGACGACGGCGCTGGGGTTGTCCAGGCCGGTCAGCACCGACTCGTGCCGGCCGTCCGGGTGCACGAGCTCCAGGCTCTTCGTCGGGTTGGTCGCGACAAGCGCGTCCGGCCCAGCGAAGTCGAAGTCGTCGGGCGTGTCGAGACCGGTCGCGACAGTCCGGATCGGACCTCCTCCGAACGGGATCCGCAGCAGCGTGCCCTGAGTGAAGTTGGTCACCCACACGGCGTGGTCACGGATCTTCAGGCCGTTCGCGCCGAACTGCCCGGCCGGAGCGGCCAACTCCGGTCCGCTCCGCCAGCGGACCAGAGTGCCGCCGCACAGCGGGACCCGCCACACGGTCGCCAGGGCCGAATCGGACAGGTAGAGCTGGCCTTCCGCCAGGGCAAGTCCGTTCGGCACGCTGTCGGCCGGCAGGGCGGCGATGCGGACCGGCACGCCACCGGGCCGCAGCCGCCACAGGCCGGTCAGCTCGGAAGTGCCGGCGGCATAGAGGAAATACAGCGTGCCGTCGTCGGTGCGCACGATGCCGCCGACGAATGCGCGGTGGATGAGTGGCACATCGGTGCCGGCCGGTGGCGCCGGCACCGTGCCCACAATGTGGACAGCGCCGCCGGGCGAGATGTGCGCGATCTGCCGTGCGAAAGAGAAAGTGGCGTCGACGGAGCCGTCGGCCTCGACGGCGAGGTTCTCCGGCTGCTGGCCAGCCGCGAGGTCGAGGTGGGTGACCACGTGCGGATCGGTGACGGTCACGCCCATCACCAGGGCAGCCGCCACTAGTGTGCGGAACAAGGGAATCCTCCAGAAATCGGACCGGCCTGACCCACAAAAAGCTAGGCCGGGACAACACTGCGAGGCAGGGTGCGGTGCACCCAGGATTCACCGTGGAAAGATGGGCGCCGCACCGCGACGTCGACTGAATAGTGGAGGAATGGCTGTGGCCACCGAGGGTGACCTCATCGCCGAGCGCTACAAGCTGGTCAGGAAGGTCGGCAGCGGCGCGATGGGCACCGTATGGCAGGCCCGGGACCAGTTGCTTCGCCGGGACGTCGCGGTGAAGGAGCTGCTGGTCCGCACCGGCATGACCGAGCTGGAGACCGACGAGGCCCGCAACCGCGCGATGCGGGAGGCCCGGATCGCGGCCCGGCTGCACCACCCCAATGTGATCTCCATCTACGACGTGGTGGAGTACGAGGGCCGGCCGTGCCTGATCATGGAGTACCTGCCGTCGAGCAGCCTGGCCGACCTGATCGCCGAGCACGGGGTGCTGCCGGTGGGCACGGTGGCCCGGATCGGCGCGCAGATCGCCTCCGCACTGGCGGCCGCGCACACCGCCGGCATCGTGCACCGTGACGTGAAGCCGGCGAACGTGCTGCTGACCGGCGACAACGTGGCCAAGCTGACCGATTTCGGCATTTCCCGGGCCGACGGCGACGCCACACTGACCGCCGCCGGCCTGCTCGCCGGCACCCCGGCCTATCTGCCGCCCGAGGTGGCGCAGGGCGAGGACGCCATCTTCGCCAGCGACGTGTACGCCCTCGGCGCGATGCTCTACGCGGCGGTGGAGGGCAGGCCGCCGTTCGGCACCAGCGACAACGCGGTGGCGTTGCTGCACCGCATCGCCACCGAGGAGGTGCCGCCGCCGGAGCACGCCGTGCCGCTGACCGCGACGCTGGTGTGGATGCTGCGCCGGGACCCGAAGCATCGCCCGGAGGCCAAGGAGGTCCAGGATGCCCTGGGCTCCCTCGCCGAGACGATGCCCGCCGAGATGCCGGCCCCCGCTCCGGTGCCGGCGGCGCCGGTCGAGGAGACGGCCGTCATCGCCGAGACCGAGCCGCCGGACCGGCGCAAGATGGTGGCGATCGCCCTGGTTGTCGGCGCGTTCGTGGTCGCCGCCGTTGTCGTGGTCTACGCCCTCAACCAGCCGCAGCCGTCCATCACCGCCGGCTCCAGCTCCTCCTCGGGCAAGCCCCCAACCTCGGCCACTGCGCCCAAGGGCAGCACCACGACGACGGGCGCCACCACCACGACCCCGTCGCCGACGACCACCACCCCGTCGACCACCACCAACGCCGCCCCGCCCCCGGCGGACGTCGCGACCCAGCTGGTCAACGCGATCACCGACTACTACAAGCTCATGCCGAGCGACCTGACCGACGGCTGGAACCACATGACCGCCGACTACCAGCAGAACCACGCCGGCGGCATGGCCGGCTACCAGAGCTTCTGGGGCGGCGTCGCCAGCGTCCAGGTGACGGATGTGACCGCCACCCCGCCGGGCACGGTGGTCGCCACCATCACGTACCACAAGAAGGACGGCAGCACCCCGGTCGAGCGGACCACGTTCGGCATGGTCCAACAGGACGGGATCTGGAAGATCGCCTCGTCGTCAGTGGCCTAGCGGGACAGCTCCAGGGCCAGGAACAGGTCCACCCGGTCGGTGAAGCGGGAGAGGTCGCGGCCGGTGAGGTCCTCGACGCGGCCGATGCGGTAGCGCAGGGTGTTGACGTGCAGGTGGAGGCGGGCGGCGGCCTGGCTCCAGGACCCGGAGCAGTCGAGGAAGACGCGCAGCGACTCCAGCAGCTCGGAGTGATGTTCCTGGTCGTAGGCGCGGACGGGGCCGAGCAGGCGGCGGCAGAAGGACTGGCGGAGCTCGTCGGGCAGGGCGCCGAACAGGAGTTGGTGGGACGCCAGTTCGGAGCCGGCGACGACGGCGGCGTGGGCTCCCCCATGGCCATTGACGTTGTGCCCGGCGACGCCTCGGGCGTAGCGGGCCTCGTCGAGGCAGGCCCGCAGCCGAGAGCCAGGGCCGGGACCGCTCACGCCGACGGCGAGGTGGCAGGAGCCGAGGCCGGGTTCGAGGGCCCGCACGCCGGAGCGCAGTGAGTCGAGCAAGTCGTTGCCGGCCAGGGTGATCGCGACGGCCTCACCGTCCACTTCGGTCACGAGGCCGTCGACGAGCTCGTCCAGGACGGCGATGGCCAGCCCGGCTTCGCCGGTGACGGTCAGGGACACCACGCGCAGCGAGTCGTCGGGCCCGAAGCCGGCGGCGGTGAGCCGGGCGCTGATGTCGGCGGCGGGGGTGGCCTCGTCGGCCAGCAGGGATAGCAGCTGGGTGACGGCCCGCCGCTCGACGACCCGGCCGGCAGCCAGGGCGGACCGTTCCAGCCCGATCAGCGTGGCCAGTTCGACGGCGACCTCGTGCTGGTCGGCGGTCCAGTCGGCGACGACGAGGGCCCAGCCGGCCAGCCGGTGGCCGGCGCCGACGGGCAGCACCCGGTACGACCCGACCTGGCACGGCAGCCGGGCGGCGGACACGAAGCCGGCGGCCACCTCGTCGACATCCGGCAACGGGGACGGCCCGGCGATCACGCGCCCGGTGGGACTGACGACCCAGCACGGCACGCCCAACTCCACGGCCCCGGCGGCGACCAGACCGTCCAGACCGCCGCCGTCGCCCAGCGCGGCGACCAGCCGCCGGTGGTGCTCCAGCACGGCGCTGGACCGCCGCACGTGCTCGGCGGCCAGCGCCGACACGACCCGCTGGGTGATGGACGTGAACGACACGTCCAGCGGCACGGTGAACAGCCGCACGCCGTGCCGCCGGCAGGCGTCGACGACGACGTCCAGGGTGACCGGCCCGATCTCGGCGGTGCCGACGCCCAGCGCGACCACGCCCATCTCGGCGACGGCGGAGACGAACGCCTCGGCGTCGCCGGCGTCGTGGTACCAGAGCATGCCGGTCAGCACGACCTCGCCGCCGGCCAGGTAGCGGCGCGGGTCGCGCAGGTCGGTGATGTAGATCCAGCGGAACTCCGGGTCCGGCTCGGCGTCCCCGGCCAGCAGCCGGAGCCCGAGCCCCGGGTCGGCCAGCAGTTCGCCCAGGCGCACGCCGAGCAGCGTACTTGGAGGATCCTCCAAAAGACCCGCCCGATCGGGTCGGCGTTTCGTGGGCTTCGCCGCTAGCAGCGGCGGCAGTGCGGAATGTGTACTGGATCACGTGGAATTCCTTCGACCGACCTCGCTGGCCGAGGCCCTCGACGCCAAGGCGGCGCACCCGGACGCGGTGCCCATCGCCGGCGGCACGGACGTGATGGTGGAGCTGAACTTCGACCACCGCCGGCCGGCCGCGCTGCTCGACCTGACCCGGGTCGGCGAGCTGGCCGAGTGGGCGGCGACACCGGACGGCACCCGGCTGGGCGCGGGCGTGCCGTACGCGCGGATCATCGGCGAGCTGGGCGACCGGCTGCCGGGCCTGGCGATGGCCTCCCGCACGGTCGGCTCCCCGCAGATCCGCAACCAGGGCACGGTCGGCGGCAACCTGGGCGCGGCCTCCCCCGCCGGCGACACGCATCCGGTGCTGCTGGCCACGGACGCGACTGTGGAGGTGGCCTCGGTCCGCGGGTCCCGCCTGATCCCGATCGGCGAGTTCTACCGCGGCGTCAAGCGGAACGCGCTGGCCGCGGACGAATTGATCACGGCCGTGCACCTGCCGGCCGGCGGCGGGCCGCAGCAGTTCAGCAAGGTCGGCACGCGCAACGCGATGGTGATCGCGGTCTGCTCGTTCGGGCTGGCCCTGCACCCCGAGGAGCGTCGGGTCGGCGCGGGCATCGGGTCGGCCGGGCCGACGCCGATCCGGGCCGTCGACGCCGCGCGGTTCGCGGCCGGCGAGCTTTCGTGGGATTCACCGAAGCCGCTGACCGACTCGGTGGCCCGGCGCTTCGGGGAGCTGGTCGCCGAGGCGGCCAGTCCGATCGACGACGTGCGCGGCACCGCCGCCTACCGCCGGCACGCGCTGTCCGTGCTGGCCCGCCGCACGCTCACCTGGGCATGGAAGGACTACGCGCGATGCGCCTGAACGTCACGGTCAACGGGGAGGCCAGGCAGGCCGACGACGTGTGGGAGGGCGAGAGCCTGCTCTACGTGCTGCGCGAGCGCCTGGGCCTGCCCGGTTCGAAAAACGCCTGTGAGCAGGGCGAATGCGGCTCCTGCACGGTCTACCTGGACGGCACGCCGGTGTGCTCGTGCCTGGTCGCGGCCGGGCAGGCCGAGGGCCGCGAGGTGCACACCGTGGAGGGCCTGGCCGAGGGCGACACGCTGGACCGGGTGCAGCGGTCCTTTGTGGACGCCGGCGCGGTGCAGTGCGGCTTCTGCACGCCGGGCCTGGTCGTCGCCGCGCACGACCTGCTCAACCGGGTGCCCAACCCGACCGATCCGGAGATCCGCGAGGCCCTGGCCGGCAACCTGTGCCGCTGCACCGGGTACGAGAAGATCCTGGACGCGGTGCGACTGGCGGCCACCCGATGAGCGAGCTTGCGAGCGAATCATTCAGCGCAGAGCGTCCGCGAACGCGGACACCGAGCGCTGGCGAGGTGCCGCGCATGAGCGAGCTTGCGAGCGAATCATTCAACGCAGAGCGTCCGCGAACGCGGACACCGAGCGCTAGCGAGGTGCAGCAGTGAGCCTGGTGGTCATCGACAACGCGGCCATCGCGACCGTCGACCCGAACGGGACCGAGCACGCCCGCGGCCACATCGTGGTCCGGAACGGGTTCATCGAGACGGTCGCCGCCGGCCCGGCCGAGCGTCCGTCCGAGGACCACGACTACCTCGACGCCACCGGCCGCCTCGTCACACCCGGCCTGGTCAACACCCATCACCACCTGTACCAGTGGGCAACCCGCGGCTACGCAAGGGATGCCGAGCTCTTCGAATGGCTGACGACCCTGTACCCGGTGTGGGGCCGCCTGACCGAGGAGGTCACGCGGGCGGCCGGCGCGGCCGGCATGGCCAAGCTGGCTCTCACCGGCTGCACCACGATCGCCGACCACCACTACGTGTTCCCGACCGACGGCGGCGACCAGATCGGCGCGCTCGTCGGCGAGGCTCGTCGACTGGGTGTGCGGCTGCACGCTGTGCGGGGGTCGATGGACCGGGGCCAGTCGCACGGCGGCCTGCCGCCGGACAACCTGGTCGAAGACACCGAGGAAGCGTTGCTGGGCTCGGAAAAGGCCATCACCGACTTCCACGACCCGGATCCGCTCGGCCTGATCCGGATCGCCGTCGGCCCCTGCTCGCCGTTCTCGGTCAGCCGCGAGCTGATGGAACAGGCGGCCGGACTGGCCCGCCGGCACGGCGTCCGGCTGCACACCCACCTGGCCGAGACCATCGACGAGGAGGAGCAGTGCCTGGCCGAATTCGGCTGCACGCCGGCACAGTACGCGGAGCAGCTGGGCTGGCTGGGCGACGACGTGTGGCTGGCCCACACCATCCACCTCTCCGATGAGGCGATCAAGCGTTTCGGCGAGACCGGCACGGGATCCGCGCACTGCCCCACGTCCAACGGACGCATCGCCGCCGGCATGGCCCCGGTGCGGCAGCTGCTGGACGCCGGCGCGCCGGTCGGGCTCGGCGTCGACGGCGCGGCCTCCAGCGAGTCCGGCGGGCTCGGCGAGGAGCTGAAGCAAGCGCTGCTGGTGGCGCGATTCCGCGGCGGGGCAACGGCTCTGACCATCCGCGAGGCGTTGTGGATGGGCACCATGGGCGGCGCCCGCTGCCTCGGCCGGGAGCACGAGATCGGCTCCATCGAGCCGGGCAAGGTCGCCGACCTGGCCGTGTGGCGGATGGACGACCTCGACCACGCCGGCATCGCCGACCCGGTGGCGGCGCTGGTGCTCGGCTCCGCCCCGAAGGTGGACCGGCTGCTGGTCGGCGGCCGCAGCGTCATCGCCGACGGCGAGCTGCGCACCGCCGACCTGGACACGATCACCCACGACCTCGCACGAGCCGCGGAGGTGCTGCGATGACCTCCCCCACCAGGGAATCCACTGTATCGACTCGATCTGGAGGGGGCGTGGGCGACAGCCCGCTGCGCCCGGACGGAACGCTGAAGGTGCGCGGCGAGTTCGCGTACTCGTCGGACCTGTGGCACGAGGACATGCTGTGGGGCGCGACCCTGCGCAGCCCGCACCCGTATGCCCGGATCCGGTCGGTGGACATCAGCGAGGCGCTGAAACTCCCCGGCGTGTACGCGGTCCTCACGCACACCGATGTGCCCGGCACCAACCTGTACGGCCTTGAGCATCCGGACCAGCCGGTGCTGGCCGTGGATGTCGTGCGCTACCACGGGGAAGCCATCGCGCTGGTCGCCGCCGACCACCCGGAGACGGCCCGGCGGGCGATCAAGAAGATCGAGGTCGAGTACGACGTCATGACGCCGGTGGTCGACGCCGAGGCGGCGGTCGGGCCGGAGGCCCCGCTGCTGCACCCCGGCGGCAACACCGTGCGCAAGGTGCACATCGAGCGCGGCGACCAGCACGCGACCGCCGACGTGGTGGTCAAGGGCGTGTACGAGGTCGGCATGCAGGACCAGGCTTTCCTCGGCCCCGAGTCCGGCCTGGCGATCCCGGCTGAGGACGGCGGCGTCGACCTCTACGTGGCCACGCAGTGGCTGCACGTGGACCAGAAGCAGATCTGCTTCGCGCTGGACCTGCCGACCGACAAGGTTCGGCTGACGCTGGCCGGTGTGGGCGGCGCGTTCGGCGGCCGCGAGGATCTGTCCATCCAGGTGCACGCGTGCCTGCTGGCGCTGCACACCGGCAAGCCGGTGAAGATGGTCTACAACCGCGAGGAGTCGTTCTACGGCCACGTGCACCGGCATCCGGCCAAGCTGTACTACGAGCACGGCGCGGACCGGGACGGCACGCTGGTGTATGTCCGGTCGCGGATCTATCTCGACGGCGGGGCCTACGCGTCGAGCACGCCGGCGGTGGTGGCCAACGCGGCCACGCTCGGCGTCGGTCCGTACAATGTGGACAACGTGACCGTGGACTGCTGGGGCTCGTACACCAACAACCCGCCCTGCGGCGCCATGCGCGGTTTCGGCGCCGTGCAAGCGGGTTTCGCCTACGAGTCGCAAATGGACAAACTCGCCGAGGCGCTGGGGTTGGACCCGGTCGAGGTCCGCGTGCGCAACGCCATGACCGAGGGCAGCGTCATGCCCACCGGGCAGGTCATCGACTCCGCCGCCCCGGTGGCGGAACTGCTCCGCCTGGTCAGGGAAAGGCCGCTGCCGGCCGGCCAGGACGGACCGCTGGACCTGACCGCGATGCCGGGCGGCGTCTCCAACACCACCCACGGCGAGGGTGTGGTCCGAGGCATCGGCTACGCCGTCGGCATCAAGAACATCTGCTTCTCCGAGGGTTTCGACGACTACTCCACCGCCCGCCTGCGGCTGGAGGTGATCAACGGCGAGCCCGCGGCCGTGATCCACACCGCCGCGGCCGAGGTCGGCCAGGGGCTGGTGACCATCCAGCAGCAGATCGTCCGCACCGAGCTGGGCATCGAGCAGGTGACTGTGCACCCGGCCGACACCACGGTCGGCAACGGCGGCTCCACCTCGGCCTCCCGCCAGACCTATGTCACCGGTGGCGCGGTCAAGGCCGTGTGCGAAGCGGTGCGGGAGAAGCTGCTCAAGCTGGCGGTGTCGCGGTTCGGCGAGCCCCGGTCGGAGCTGACCAGCGCGGACATCGTCGCGGTGCTGGGTGATGACGTGATCGAGGAGACCGTGGAGTGGCGGCACCGGCCGACCACTGCCCTGGATCCCGAGACCGGGCAGGGCTTCGCCCATGTGCAGTACGGATTCGCGGCGCACCGCGCGGTGGTCGACGTGGACGTGGAGCTCGGCCTGGTCAAGGTGGTCGAGCTGGCCTGTGCCCAGGACGTGGGCAAGGCGCTGAACCCGCAGGCCGTGCTGGGCCAGATCCACGGTGGCACCACCCAGGGCCTCGGCCTGGCCGTGATGGAAGAGATCCAGGTCTCCCAGGGCAAGGTCCGCAACCCGTCGTTCACCGACTACCTGATCCCGACCGTGCTCGACACCCCGCCAATGCCGGTGGACGTGCTGGAGCTGGCCGACCCGCACGCCCCCTACGGGCTGCGCGGGGTGGGCGAGCCACCCACGATCTCGTCCACGCCGGCGGTGGTCGCGGCCATCCGCGCCGCCACAGGACTGGCGCTCACCCGGGTTCCGGTTCGACCGGAACACCTCACTACGCAGGAGATTCCCCGATGACCACGACAGCCGCCACCGACCAGGCGTGGCTCGACGAGGCCGTTCGGCTGGCTGCCGAGAACGTGACCACCGGCGGCGGGCCGTTCGGCGCGGTGATCGTGCGCGGCGACGAGCTGATCGCCACCGGCGTCAACCGCGTGGTGCCGACGCTGGACCCCACCGCGCATGCCGAGGTGGTGGCGATTCGCGAGGCGTGCCAACGGCTCGGCGACTTCAAGCTCACCGGCTGCGTGCTGTTCTCCTCATGCGAGCCGTGCCCGCTGTGCCTGTCGGCGTCCCTGTGGGCCCGGCTGGACCGGGTGGTCTTCGCAGCCGACCGGCACGACGCCGCCGCGGCCGGCTTCGACGACCGCGACTTCTACGACCTGTTCGAGCAGCCTCGGGCGACGTGGCCCGTGCCCGTGCTGCAAGTGTCCACTGCGGACAACACCACCCCGTTCTCCGCGTGGCTTTCCCGCACCGACCGCGTCGAGTACTGATCCTCGCACGCGGGTGCTGACCGGAGCACCCCCCGCTTAAACGTTCGTGGAACCGGGCCGTCCCCCGACGGCCTGGTTCCGCGCGCCCACCGGCATGGGAGTACGTCATGACCCAGTTGCGCGACCGCCGCCCGACAACTGCCCTGTTAGAACGGCGTTTCCGCCTGACAGAGCGCGGCACCACCATCGGCCGAGAACTCCGCGGCGGTGTCACCACGTTCGTCGCGATGGCCTACATCGTGTTGCTCAATCCGTTGATACTGGGCGCTTCCACCGATATCACCGGCGCTCGCCTGACCATTCCCGAGGTAACTACGGCCACCGCCCTGGCCGCCGGAGTCATGACCGTCCTCATGGGACTGGTCGGCAACGCTCCCCTGGCCCTGGCCGCCGGCCTCGGCGTGAACGGCATCGTGGCCTTCCAGCTCGCGCCGACCATGACCTGGGCCCAGGCCTTCGGACTGGTGGTGCTGGAAGGCGTCTGCATCGTCGTGCTGGCCGTCTCCGGCATCCGCGAACGCATCATGAACGCGATCCCCGCGGCGCTGAAGACCGCCATCTCCGTCGGCATCGGCCTCTACATCGCACTGGTTGGCCTGGTCAGCGCCGGATTCGTGACCAGGACACCGGATTCCGCCCACTCCACGGTGCCGGTACGGATGGGCGAAGGCGGCCACCTGGTCGGCTGGCCGATGGTGGTGTTCGCGATCGGGTTGCTGCTGATGATCGTCCTGATGGCCCGGGCGGTGCCCGGCGCGGTGCTGATCAGCATCGTGGTGGCCACCGTCATCGCGGTGATCGCCAACGCGGTCTTCCCCGGCGCGGACTGGGGCCTGGTGGCCCCGAAGCTGCCGTCCACCCTGGTCGCCGCACCCAACTTCGCCCTGTTCGGACACGTCGACCTGTTCGGCGGCTTCGCCAGCGCCGGCGCCATCACCGCCACGGTGTTCCTGTTCACCCTGGTGCTGTCCGGATTCTTCGACGCGATGGGCACGATCACCAGCGTCTGCCACGAGGCCGGCATGACCAAGGACGGCAAGGTCGCCGGCATGGGCAAGATCCTGCTCGTGGACGGCATCGGCGCGATCGTCGGCGGCGGCACGGGTTCCGCGCCCAACACGGTGTTCCTGGAGTCGGCGGCGGGCGTCGGCGAGGGGGCGCGCACCGGACTGTCCAGCGTGGTCACCGGGGCGCTGCTGGGGGCGACGATGCTGGTCACGCCGATCGCGGCCATCGTGCCGGCGCAGGCCGCCGCGCCCGCGCTGGTGGTCATCGGCGGCATCATGATGGCCCAGTGCCGGCGGATCCCGTTCCAGGACAGCGACTTCACCATCCCGGTGTTCCTCACCATGGCGATCGTGCCCTTCACGTACTCGATCACCAACGGCGTCGGCGCCGGCATCGTCAGCTACGTCGTGGTGAAGCTGGGCAAGGGCCAGTGGCGCGAGGTGCACTGGCTGGTGGCGGTCATCGCGGCGATCTTCGTCGCCTACTTCGGCATCGCCGGGATCGAGGCACTGGCACGATGAGAGAGTTGGCCGGGTCGCTGTCGAACACTTGTCGGTTCGCTGTCGCCAGTGTCGTGGACGTCGCCGGCAGCGCGCCGCGTGGCCTCGGCTCCGCACTCGCGGTCACAGCCGACGGCTCGGCGTTCGGCAGCGTCTCCGGCGGCTGTGTGGAAGGAGCCGTCTATGAGTTGGCCCAGGAGGTCTTGTCGACCGGATTGCCGCAGCGGCAACGTTTCGGCTACTCCGACGACGACGCGTTCGCGGTCGGACTGACGTGCGGCGGCTCGCTGGAAGTGTTCGTGCAGCCCTGCGCTCCGGCGATCGCCGCCGCGCTGGCCGCCGATCCCGAGCCGGTGGTGCTGGTCCGGGTGATCGGCGGGCCGGATGCGTTGCTGGGCAAGGGCATGGCCGTCTTCGCTGACCGCGTCGTCGGCGACCAGGTGATCGACCCGGAGCTGGTGCGCCACGCGACCGCCACTGGCCGTCAGTTCTTCGACGGATTGGAGCTGTTCGTGGAGCCGTGGTCGCCGCCACCGCGCATGCTGGTGTTCGGGGCCATCGACTACGCCGCCGCACTCTCCCGTATCGGCAAGTTCCTCGGCTATCACGTCACCGTCTGCGACGCGCGACCGGTTTTCGCCACCGCTGACCGGTTTCCCGACGCCGACGAGGTCGTGGTGGACTGGCCGCACCGCTACCTCGCCGCCACCGCGACCGATCACCGCTCGGTGGTCTGCGTGCTCACCCACGACGAGAAGTTCGACGTGCCGCTGCTGGCCGACGCCCTGCGCCGGCCACTGGCCTTCGTCGGCGCGCTCGGCTCCCGGCGCACCAACACCCAACGGCTGGCCCGCCTCCGGGAAATCGGCCTCACTGAGGGAGAACTGGCACTGCTGCGGGCTCCGATCGGGCTCGATCTGGGGGCCAGCACGCCGGAGGAGACAGCGGTGTCGATCGCCGCGGAGATCGTCGCGCTGCGCCGCGGCGGCACCGGCCTGGCGCTCACGGGAGGCTCCGGCCCCATTCACGCGGACGGCTCCCGTCCCGGTGGGAACGAGAGCCGCCGTGCCGTGTTCGCCGCTACTGGACCGGAATGCCCGCGCTAGCGCAGAAGCCGGCCATGTCGCCCTTGCACAGGTCGCCCGTGTGGACGACGCCCTTGGCCACCAGGCCCTGCACGTCGGCCTTGCTGATGGACTGTGGTCCCAGCAGGACGGACTTCACGTTGCGGTTGCCCTTCGGGTCCTTGGTGTTGCCCGTGGCGAGGTCGTCCGCGTCGCCCTGCCGACCGGTGGCCAGGGCGATGGCCAGCCGGGAGGCCGCCTCCGCCTCGATGTCGATCGGCTTGTAGACGGTCATGCACTGGGTGCCGCGCAGCACGGCCTGCAGGCCGCCGAGCGTGGCGTCCTGGCCGGTGACCGGCACGTTGGTGAGATTGCGCTGCTTGAGCACCGCCTCGATGCTGGCCGCCATGCCGTCGTTGGCTGCCAGCACGGCGTCGACGTGTCCGCCGCTGCCGTCCAGCAGGTTCGTGAACGTGGCCGCCGCGGTGTCCGGCGACCAGCCGTCGATCGACTTGCTGGCGATCAGCCGCAGCCGGCCCGAGTCGTAGGCGGACTTGAGGACCTGCTCGTGCCCGTCATGGAACTGGGTGGCGTTGTTGTCCGTGGAGGCGCCCTCGATCTCGATGACCGACGCCCCGGACCTGTTGCCCAGGCACTGCAGCAGGCCGTCGGCCTGGAGCTGGCCGACGGCGATGTTGTCGAAGGAGACGTAGTACTCGGCGCTGCCGCCGAGGCTGATCCGGTCGTAGTCGATGACCGGGATTCCGGCCGCCTTGGCCTTCTTCTCCACCGCCGCGCCGCCGTCCGAGGACAGCGGGGCGATCATCAGGACGTTCACCTTCTCGGCGATCATCTTGTCGGCCAGCGAGGAGAACCGCTTCTCGTCGCCCTGCGCGTTCTGGATGTCCGGCTCGATGCCGGCGAAGCTGAGC
Organism: Kutzneria sp. CA-103260; assembly: GCF_018263855.1. GTDB lineage: Bacteria > Actinomycetota > Actinomycetes > Mycobacteriales > Pseudonocardiaceae > Kutzneria. The sequence goes on from NZ_CP073318.1 coordinate 3,322,845, forward strand.
TGGGATGTGAGCAGTGGCTTGTCGGAGTCCTCCCAACGGGCTGAGGTGGTCGTGTCCGGCAGGATCACGCCGACCTTGGGCTTGGTGGTGTTTGTCGCGGTTCCGGTGGCAGCGGTGTTACTGGCGCTGCCGCAGGCGGAGGCGACAAGCACGAGTGCACAACCGGCTGCGGCGACAACGGTGCGCATCCGTTTTGCCTCCACTACGTCTGGCTGGGATGCGGTAGTTCACCGCGTCCGCCGCATGCCCGTCAAGCCGGCTGTCGCTGGGAAACAACAGACAGGTCGAGTGCGGCGACGAGCAACACGATCAGCGCCAGGCGCGGGCCGCCGCCGTGTAGCGACAGCGTCACCGCCGCGACACCGAGCGTGGTCCCCAGGCCACGAGCCATGTTGACCAGACCGCCGCCGACGCCGGAGCTGGCCGCCGGGATCGCCGCCATCACCGTGGCGTTGTTCGCCGGCGTGAACAGGCCCAGCCCGATTCCCAGCGCGGCCAACGAGATCGCCAGCACCGGATCCGTCAAAGGCAGCAGACACAACGGGATCAGCGCCACCGCCGCGACCAGGCCGCCGACCGTCGCCCTGCGCCGATCCGGCCAACGGTGCCCGCCGAACGTCGCAGCGAGCGCGAAGCCGACCGGCAGACTGGTCAGCACAAAACCGGCCCGCACAACGGAACCGCCGAGTGCCGGTATGAGCACGAGCGGGCCGAACAGGACCAGATATCCCAGCATCGCGCCGACCAGGCCGTGGGCGACCGTCCGGTTCCGCAACAAATTCAGGTCGACCATCGGCTCGGCCGCGAACCGTTGCCGCAGCGCGAATCCGACGCCGGCTCCGACCGCCGTCAAGAAAAGGATTACAAGGGCCCAGACCGGCGCGTCCAAACCGGACAGACCCGAGAGGGCGAGCAGCACGGCGGTCGACGAGACGCCCAGCAGAGCCACGCCGACCCAGTCGATCTGACGCATCCGGGTGCGCTGGCGGGTGCGCGGCAACAAATAGCGGCCGGCGGCGATGGCGAGCAGTCCGATCGGGACGTTCACCCAGAACACCCACTGCCACCCGGCGCCGGCCACCAGCACGCCGCCCAGCGTCGGCCCGAGGGCCAGCCCGAGCGCCTGCGCGGCCGCCTGGACGCCCAGCGCCGCCCGCATCGAGCCGCGCGGCGAGCTCGTCGTCACCAGGGCGACGCTGTTGGCCTGGAGCATGGCCGCGCCGACGGCCTGCACCACGCGCAGCCCGACCAGCAGCGGCAGCGAGTCGGCGAAGCCGCAGGCCGCCGACGCCACCGTGAACAAGGCGAAGCCGTACAGGTAGATGAGCTTGCGACCGACGGCGTCGGCCAGCCGCCCAACCGGCACCAGCAGGGCCACCAGGGTCAGCAGATAGCTGAGCGACACCCACTGCACACCGGCCAGATCGGCGCCGAACTGCCTGCTCAGGGCCGGAAACGTGAGGGTGACGATGCTGGCGTCGAGCTGCCCCATGAAGGCGCCGAGGCAGACCGCGGCCACCGCGAGCCAGTGCGCGTGCGGCCAGCGGGCGACGAACCGGGGGCGGGCGGGTTCGACGCCGAGACGGCGCAGCGGCGCTAGCAGCACACGCCCACTTTATCTCGGTCTCCGACATAATCGGGTACCGATAGATATGGCGATTGTCACCACCTCGATACGCTTGCGGGATGTCGCAGGTCACGCCCGAGCACGAGACTCCGTCGAGCGTCAACGACGCCCGCACCCTGACCGAGGTGGTCACCAGACTGCGGCGCGCCCTGCGCACCAGCATCCGGACCGACTACCCGTGGGAAGCGCTGCCGATGGCGCAGGTCGAGCTGCTGATGGCGCTCGCCGACCACGCCCCGGCCAAGATCGGCCAGCTGGCCTCGCTGCAGCGGCTGGCCCCCAACACGGTCAGCGGTCTGGTCCAGCAGCTGGTCGAGGGCGGGCTCGCGGTCCGCGACAGCGACCCGTCCGACCGGCGGGTGGCCCGGGTCTCGCTGACCGAGGCCGGCCGCAAGCAGCTGTCGGAGTGGCAGCAGGCCCACGAGCGGCGCATCTCGGCCGCCCTGGACAAGCTCCCGCCGCAGGCCCGGGCGGCCGTCGCCGACGCCCTGCCGGCGCTGAACCTGCTGGTCGACCACCTCGTCACGCCCTGACCGAACCGGGCAGCCGGTCCCGCACGAACACCTGCCGTGACAGAAGGGGCCAATGTGACAATCGCCCAGACCCTGGCCGGCCTGGTGCGCCGGTTCCTCGGCGTCGACCTGCCGGTGCGGCTGCGGGCGTGGGACGGCAGCGAGGCCGGACCCGCCGACGCGCCGACCGTGGTGATCCGGTCCCGGCAGGCGCTGCGCCGCCTGCTGTGGGATCCGAACGAGCTGGGGCTGGCCCGGGCCTACGTCGCCGGCGACATCGACGTCGAAGGTGATCTCCGGGAGGGGTTCGCCCGGTTCTGGGGCCTGGCCCGCCGTGCGGGTCTGGGCAAGGTGAAGCTGTCCGCCGCGGACCGCCTGCACGCCCTCAACCTGGCGTTTAAGCTCGGCGTGATCGGTCCCCGGCCGGCGCCGCCGCCGGAGGAGGCCCGGCTGTCCGGGACCGAGCACACCAAGGCGCGGGACCGGGCTGCCATCGCCCACCACTACGACCTGTCCAACGAGTTCTACCGGACGCTGCTCGACCCGAACATGGCCTACTCGTGCGGGTACTGGACGTCCACCGCGCCCGACTACACCGTCGAGGACGCGCAGCGGGACAAGCTGGACCTGATCTGCCGGAAGCTCGGCCTGCGGCCGGGCATGCGACTGCTGGACGTCGGCTGCGGCTGGGGATCGCTGATCCTGCACGCCGCCGCCAACTACGGCGTGCACGCGACCGGGGTGACGCTGGCGGCCCAGCAGCGCGAGTTCATTCAGGCCCGGATCGCCGAGCGCGGCCTGTGCGACCGGGTCGAGGTGCGGCTGCAGGACTACCGCGAGATCCCCGACGACGGCTTCGACGCCATCGGCACCGTCGAGATGGGCGAGCACGTCGGCATCGGCAACTACCCGACCTACGCGGCCCAGCTGTTCCGGCTGCTCAAGCCCGAGGGCCGGCTGCTGCTGCAGCAGATGTCCCGGGTGGCCACCGCCCCGAAGGCGTCCAGCGGCGGCGCGTTCATCGAACGTTATGTGGCCCCCGACATGCACATGCGGCCGGTCGGCGAGACCATCGCCATGCTGGAGCGGGCCGGTCTCGAGGTTCGGGACGTGCACGCGCTGCGGGAGCACTACGTGTGGACCGTGGACGCCTGGGCGCAGACCCTGCAGAAACGGGCCGACGAGCTGACCGCGCTGGTCGGCGAGGGGCAGCTGCGGGTGTGGCGGCTGTACTTCGCCGGCGGCGCGCTGGCGTTCCAGGAGAACCGGATGGGCGTGGACCAGATCCTGGCCGTGCGGCCCGGCGCCGCCGGCACCAGCGGAATGCCGCGGACACGGGAGGACGTCGCGTGAACCTGGCCGGACTGCTGGCCAATCTGGGCATCACCGCCGTCGCGGTGCTGCTGGTCATGCTCATCGCGCTGGCGGTGGCGGTCGCCCGCGGCCGCCACGACGGCATCGACACCCTGTGGGGCCTGGGCTTCGCGGTGATCGCCGTGGTCGGGCTGATCGTCTCCGGCTGCGGCTGGCTCTCGACGGTGCTGACGGTGGTCTGGGGTGTGCGGCTCGCGGCGCACATCCAGCTCCGCAACGGCCGCCGCCCCGAGGATCCCCGCTACGTGGCGCTGATGAAACGGGCCACCGGCAACCCGCACTGGTACGCCTTCCGCAAGATCTACCTGGTCCAGGGCGTGATCATGTGGTTCGTGTCCTGGCCGGTGCAGGCCGCCCAGTACGAGGGCGGTGGCATCGGGGTCTTCGGCTGGCTGGGTCTGGTGGTGTGGCTGGTCGGCTTCGGCTTCGAGTCGGTGGGCGACTGGCAGCTGTCCCGGTTCAAGGCCGACCCGGCCAACCGGGGCAAGATCATGGACCGCGGCCTGTGGCGCTACACCCGTCACCCCAACTACTTCGGCGACGCCTGCGTCTGGTGGGGCCTGTACCTGGTCGCCTGCCAGCACTGGCTGGGCGCGCTGACGGTGCTGTCGCCGCTGGTCATGACCTTCTTCCTGACCAGGGGCACCGGCAAGGCGCTGACCGAGAAGGCCATGGGCGACCGCCCCGGCTACGCCGAGTACGTGCAGCGGACCAGCGGATTCTTCCCGCTGCCGCCGAAACCGGAGGGATCTCGATGAACAACGGCGACCAGGTCGCGGACTTCGAACTGCTCGACGACCACGGCGAGCCGCGCCGGCTGTCCGAGTTCCTGGCCAAGGGACCGGTCGTGCTGTTCTTCTACCCGGCCGCGATGACCGGCGGCTGCACCGCCGAGAGCTGCCACTTCCGCGACCTGGGCGCGGAGTTCGAGGCGGTCGGGGCGCAGCGGGTGGGCATCTCCCCCGACGCCGTCGGCAAGCAGCGCGAGTTCTCGGCGATCAACTCGTTCGACTACCCGCTGCTGTCCGACCCGGACGGCGTGGTCGCCACCCAGTTCGGGGTGCGGCGCAAGTTCGGGCCGCTGCTGACCCGGCGGCAGACGTTCGTGATCGGGTCGGACGGCCGGCTGGTCACGTCCATCAAGAGCGAGCTGCGGATGGCTGTGCACGCGGACAAGGCCCTGGAGGCCCTGCGGGCCCTCTGAGCAGCCAGTTTACCCCATCTGGAGCACTCGGAGCGGCCGGTCGGCCGCTCCGAGCCCGTTGATCGCCATACGGATGGGAGTAGCGCGGAACACAACTCGCCAGTAACCTCCGCTCTGTGGCCTTGATCACAACGGCGTCCTCGGCTCAGCGGGGCTTTCGGCACCCGTGCGTCTACTGTGGACTTCCCGTGCTCGTCGACGACGTCGGCGAGCGTCATCCCGGCCATGTCGTCGTCGACTATCTCGACACCAGTCCCAGCGGCCGCGGCCTGCCGGACCTGGCGCTGTTGCACAGGTTTTGCAACGAGCACCTCTTACCGGACTGCGGAGTCTCGCTGCGGCGGGCCCACCTGGGCTGGGCCACCGAGCAGTTCGACGTCAACACGGGCTCGTCGCTGCGGCACTACGACCAGCTCGGCCTGCACAGCGCCCCCTGGCGCGGCTTCGAGCTGTACCAGCGGCACTGGCGGGTGCGGAAGATGCGCTACGCGTGCAAGGCATGCCGGTACTACGCCGGCTGGTTCCGACCGGAGTGGAGCTGAGCACTGGTGATCGTTCGTCTCGTCCTCGGTCTGCTGATCACCGTGGTCGGCCTGGCTGTCGCCGGCCGCCGGGTGCTCTGGCTGGCCCAGCTGATCAGGTCGGGTCAGCCGGCGTCCGGCCGGACCGACCGGCTCGGCGCGCGCGCCGCCGCCCAGCTGCGTGAGGTGTTCGGCCAGCGCAAGCTGCTCAAATGGTCGGTGCCCGGCGTCGCCCACTTCTTCACCTTCTGGGGCTTCGTCATCCTGCTGTTCACCATCGTCGAGGCGTGGGGGGCGCTGTTCGACGAGGACTTCGCGTTCTGGTGGATCGGCCGGCAGCCCTGGCTCGGCTTCCTGGAAGACTTCTTCACCGTCGCGGTTCTTGTCGCCCTGGCGACGTTCGCGGTGATCCGGGTGCGCAACGCGCCCGAACGCAAGGAGCGCGCCTCCCGGTTCTACGGCTCGCACACCGGCCCGGCCTGGCTGGTGCTGGCCATGATCGCCGGCGTGATGGTGACGCTGCTGCTGTACCGGGCCGGCCAGTACAACACCGGCCACTTCCCGTTCGACCACAGCGGCTGGCCGTTCGCCACCTGGGTGGTCGCGCAGGTCCTGGCCCCGCTGGGCGTCGGCGTCAACGCCGCCATCGAGACCGTGTTCCTGCTGGCCAACATCGCCGTGATCATGGGCTTCCTGGTGTTGGTGGTGCACTCCAAGCACCTGCACATCTTCCTGGCCCCGCTGAACGTGACGGCGAAGCGGCTGCCGGACGCGCTCGGCCCGCTGCTGCCGGTGGAGTCCGGCGGCAAGCCGGTGGACTTCACCGATCCCGGCGACGACGACATCTTCGGCCGCGGCAAGATCGAGGACTTCACCTGGAAGGGCATGCTGGACTTCGCGACCTGCACCGAGTGCGGCCGCTGCCAGTCCCAGTGCCCGGCGTGGAACACCGGGAAGCCGTTGTCCCCCAAGATGGTCATCATGGACCTGCGGGACCACCTGTTCGACCGTGCGCCGTATGTCATGGGGCAGCAGGAAGGCGAGCCGGTGCCGCTGGTCGCCGAGGGCGGCGTGATCGACCCGGACGTGCTGTGGTCGTGCACCACCTGCGGCGCGTGCGTGGAGCAGTGCCCGGTGGACATCGAGCACGTCGACCACATCGTGGACATGCGGCGCTACCAGGTGATGATCGAGTCGGAGTTCCCGACCGAGCTCGGGGCGCTGTTCCGCGGCCTGGAGAACAAGGGCAATCCCTGGGGGCAGAACAACAACGCCCGGCTGGACTGGGCCAAGGACCTCGACTTCGAGGTGCCGGTGATCACCGGCGAGCTGCCCGACGACGTGGAGTACCTGTTCTGGGTCGGCTGCGCCGGCGCGTTCGACGACAAGGCCCGCACCACTGTGCAGGCCACCGCCGAGCTGCTGCACATCGCCGGCGTGAAGTACGGCGTGCTGGGCAACCGCGAGCGCTGCACCGGCGACCCGGCCCGCCGCTCCGGCAACGAGTTCCTGTTCCAGATGCTGGCCCAGGAGACCGCCGGGCTGCTCAACGAGACCTTCGGCGAGCGGGAGCCGGGCCGGCGCAAGATCGTCACCACCTGCCCGCACTGCATGAACACGCTGGGCCGCGAGTACCCGCAGCTGGACGGCGACTACGAGGTCGTGCACCACACCCAGCTGCTGAACCGGTTGGTGCGGGAGAAGAAGCTCACGCCGATCCAGCCGGCCGGCGCCGCCGGACAGGCCATCACGTTCCACGACCCGTGCTATCTGGGGCGGCACAACAAGGTCTACGAGCCGCCGCGCGCGCTGGCCGGCGCGGCCGGCGCTGCGCTGACCGAGATGCCCCGGCACGCCGACCGCTCGCTGTGCTGCGGCGCCGGTGGCGCGCGGATGTGGATGGAGGAGCGGATCGGCAAGCGCATCAACCTGGAGCGGGTGGACGAGGCCCTGGCCACCGGGGCCGAGACCATCGCCACCGCCTGCCCGTTCTGCCGCGTGATGATCACCGACGGGCTGGTGCAGCGGCAGAGCGAGGACGTCGGCGCGAACGTGAACGTGCGGGACGTCTCGCAGCTGCTGCTGGAAGCCGTGCACCGCTCGCGGGACGCCATCGGCTGATCCCCGCCGCTGTGTGAACTCCCTTGGAACACAAGGGACAAGTTGTCGACGCCCGGGCGAACTCTTGTCGCCCGGGCGGTCGCGGACTCGATCGACCCTGCCGATGTCCGCCATAGTTTCCCCGCCGCCGCCCGAGAAACACCAAAGGAGTGGATGTGCGCAAACTGTCCGCATCAGCGGCCGTCTTAGGCGCCGCGATGCTGGCCTTGTCCCTGCCGAGCCCTGCCAGTGCCGCCATCCTGACCCCGTTGCCGCAGAACGCGGACGGGTGGGAGCAGTCCTTCTCCCCGGCCTACGACTACGACGGCGACGGCTGCTACGCGACCGCCGCCATCGCGCCCGACGGCACCCTCAACCCCGGGCTCAAGCTCGGCGGCGACGTCAACGGGCACTGTCACGACCCGGCCCAGCTGGAGAACTCGAACACGTACTCGCGCGAGAAGTGCAACAACGGCTGGTGCGCGGTGGAGTACGCGAGCTACTTCGAGAAGGACCAGGCCACGCTGGGCCCGCTGGCCATCGGCCACACCCACGACTGGGAGCACGTGGTGGTGTGGATCAACATCGCCGAGAACCAGGTCGACTACGTGTCCACCTCGCAGCACAGCAGCTGGAAGTGGTACCCGCGCTCGCAGGTCCGGTTCGACGGCAGCCACCCCAAGGTGGTGTACCACAAGGACGGGGCCAGCACCCACTTCTTCCGGCTGGCCAACAGCAACGACGACCCGCCGGAGAACTACACCCACGGCTGGTTCTACCCGCGGCTGGTCGGCTGGAACGGCTATCCCAGCACCGCGTTGCGGGACCGGCTGATGAACGCCGACTTCGGCGACGCCACCATCAAGATCAATGACGGTCGGTTCAACGACTCCCTGAAGAACGCTCTGCCCTCGGGGATTCCGTTCGACCCGAACGCCTGATCGCCGGCGGCTCGCCGTCCACTGTGGACGGCGGGCCGCTCAGGCGGTCAGCATCCAGTGGCTGAACGCGGCGTACCGCTCGGCGAACTCCTCGGCGTCCTTGGCCTGTTCCACGCTCGCCGAGAACTCCCGGACCCGCTCGAACCGCGCCATCCGGGCAATCTCGTAGCGCCGCAAGGCTTCCGGCAGGCCGGCGGAGCCGGCCAGCTCGTCGCGCAGCACGCCGACGTCCTCGATGCCGAGGGTGCCGCCGGCCGCGATGTGCGGCGACAGGCCGTGCGCGGCGTCCCCGATCAGCGCCACACGCTCACTGGTCCACGTCGGCAGCTCCGGCACGTACATGATCTGGTTCTCCAGGATGTCGTCCTCCGGGGTGTCGGCGATCATCCGCAGCAGGTCGTCGTGCCAGCCGCTCTCGGCGAGGTTGTGGGCCCGCCGCAACGCCCGGTCCCGCTTGCTGCCTTTGAGGTCGCCAGCGTCGAACTGGTTGACCATCCACATGGTCTGGTGCTCGCCGACCCGGGCGTAGCCGCCACGCGTGCGGTCCCGGCCGATGGTCAGCACCGAGCCCTCCGGCCGCTCGTCCCCGGCCGGCACGATCGCCCGCCACGCGAAGTGGCCCAGGTCCTGGTAGGCGTCGCTGTTGGGCAGCAGCCACCGCCGGACCTTCGAGTAGACGCCGTCGGCCCCGATCAGGAGGTCCGCCTTGAGGTCCCCGTCGGCGAGGTGGACCGTCACGCCGTCCTCGTCCTCGGTGAAGCCGATCAGCCCGGTGTTCAGCCGGATCCGCTCGCGACCGATGGCGTCGGCCAGCACGGTGTTCAGGGCCGGCCTCGGCACCAGCAGGAACCGGTGGTCCGCATCCCCGTAGCCGGCGGCGCGGTGCGACTGCCCGGTCGGGTCGAAGAACCAGGTGTCGATCTCGTGGCCCATGGACCGGACCTGGTCCCCCACCCCGATCCGGTCCAGCTCGTCGAGCGCGTTGCGCCACAGCCCGATCCCCGCGCCCGCGGCCCGGATCTCCGGCGCCTGCTCCAGCACCGTCACGTCGTGCCCGATCCCCCGCAGCGCCGCCGCGGCGGTCAGTCCGACCAGGCCGCCCCCAGCGATCACAGTGCGCATGTCCAACCCCTTCCGTTTCCCGTGCCCCCATTCAAGATCCGCGTCATTATGATTGCAAATGCATGCTTGCTATCCTTAGCATTACCTCCATGCATCTTGATCTCAACCTGCTGACCGCCCTCGACGTGCTGCTGGAGGAGCGCAGCGTCGGCGCGGCGGCCGACCGCCTGCACCTGTCGCAGCCGGCGATGAGCCGGACGCTGGGCCGGATCCGCAAGGCCACCGGCGACGAGATCCTGGTCCGGTCCGGCCGGTCGATGCTGCCCACCGCGTACGCCGAGCAGATTCGCGGCGAGGTGCACCAGCTCGTCACCCGGGCGCAGGCCATCTTCACGCCGTCGGCCGAGCTCGACCTGTCCACTCTGGACCGTACGTTCGCCTTGCAGTGCAACGATGTCGTCGCCAGCGCCCTCGTCCCCCCGCTGACCGCCCGCATCGCCGCGACCGCCCCCGGCGTGTGCCTGCGGGTGCTCGGCGAGTCCGACTCCGACGTCGACGAGCTCCGCCGGGGCGCCGTCGACCTCCGGATCACCGACCAGACCACGCATCCCGCCGACGTGCGCTCCGAGATCGTCATGACCGACACCCTGGCCGTCATCGCCCGCCGTGCCGGCGATCCCTTCGCCCTCCCCCACGTCGCCATCTCCCGCCGGGGCCGGCAGCGCAGCCGCCTCGACGACCTCCTGGAGGAGCAGGGCCTGCGCCGGCACGTCGTACTCACCGTCCCCACCCTCGCCATGGCGTTGCAGGCCGTCGCCACCGCCGACCTCGTCACCATCGCCCCGCGCACCCTCAGCGCCGGCCAGCTCACCCCCGGCCTGCGGGCCTTCCCGTTTCCCTTGCCCACGCCAGAGATCCCCGCCGTCCTGGCCTGGCACACCCGCCACGACCCCGACCACGCCCACCAATGGCTGCGGTCCCTGATCGCCGAGACGCTGGCCTCCGTCGCCAGCTGAGATCACAGCACCGCAACGCGATGGTGTTGGTACGGTCGGTTCATGGCCGACGTGATCGAGGACGAGGCAGTGCGGGCGACGCGTCTGCTGGACGCGCAGGACAAGGCGGTGCAGCTGTTCGCCGAGGTGGAGGCGCGCGGCATCGTGGCGCCGGGCGTGCGGGAGACCGAGGCCAGCAACGCCATCCGCGACCTCGCCGCCGACATGTTCGGCGTCAGCCGGTTCTGGCACAAGCGGATCGTGCGGTCCGGGGTGAACACGCTCCAGCCGTACAAGGAGAACCCGCCGGACCGGGTGATCGCCGAGGACGACATCGTGTTCTGCGACTTCGGGCCGATCTTCGAGGAGTGGGAGGCCGACTTCGGCCGCACCTTCGTGCTCGGCGACGACCCGGTGAAGCTGCGGCTGCGGGACAGCCTGGCCGAGGTCTGGCAGGCCGGTCGGGCCTACTTCGACAGCCACCCGGACGTCACCGGCGAGGAGCTCTACGGGCACGTCGTCGGCCTGGCCGAGGCAGCGGGCTGGGAGTTCGGCGGCGAGATCGCCGGCCACGTGGTCGGGCAGTTCCCGCACGAGCGGATCGAGGGCGAGAAGATCGCCTCCTACATCGCCCCCGGCAGCGACGGCCCGATGCGCCGGACCGACCGCAACGGGCAGGCCGCGCACTGGATCCTGGAGATCCACCTGGTCGACCGCGAGCGCGGCTTCGGCGGCTTCGTCGAGGAACTGCTGGACCTGGGCTGATGCCACGCACCGACAAGGCTTTCCGGGTGGTCGCCGCCCCGCTGGACCGGGTGTTCGCGGCCCTCGTCGACCCGGCCGCGCTCGTGGCCTGGCTGCCGCCGGAGGGGATGACCGGCCGGTTCGAGTGGTTCGACGCGCGCCCGGGCGGGTCGTACCGGCTGGTCCTGACCTACGCGGACCCGTCGGGCGCGCCCGGCAAGGCCACCGCCGACTCCGACGTCGTCGAGGGGCGCTTCGTCGACATCGTCCCGGTGGCACGGGTGGTGCAGGCGGCCGACTTCGTGTCCGACGACCCCGCCTACGCCGGCACGATGACCATGACCTGGGCGGTCACGGCCGTCGACGGCGGCACGCGGGTGGAGATCCGGGCCGACGACGTCCCCGACGGCATCTCCGCCGAGGACCACGCCGTCGGCCTGGCCTCCTCGCTGGCCAACCTCGCCGCGTACGTGGAATAGGCCGTCAGTCCAGCAACGGGAACGAACCCGAGGACAGCAGTCCCACGATCGCGTCGGTGCGATCCCTCGGCGCCGCGTAGTCGGGATGCGCCCGCAGCACCGAGGCGGCGTCGTGCAGCCGGTGCAGCTGCGCGGCGGCCTCCCGCACATCCCGGCCGTTGACCGCGTGGCCGGCGTAGGTCGGCTCCTTGACGTCGACCCGTCCGACCGCGACCGCCTTCTCCACCCGCCGGGCGCAGCGGCAGAACCCTTGCGGCGTCACGATTCCACAGGTCGATCCCATGAACGCCCGCAGCCGTTCGCGAGCCCGTTCCAGCCGTTTCCGGTACGCCGCCGGCGAAACGTCCAGCACCCAGGCGGCCTCGGTGGACGTCAGCTCAAAGATCTCCCCGAGCACGAAGGCGATCCGCTCCGACCGCTCCAGGCACTGCAACACCGCCTGCGTGCACGACAGCCGCACCTCGGTGGCCAGCAGCTCGGCCTCCGGACCGGCGTAGTCGTTGTCGGCCAACCCGTCGGCGAGATCGGCCCGGAACTCGTCCAGGCTGAGCTCCCGCCGCTCCTGCGGCGTCTTGCGGCGCAGGTTGAGCAGGTAGTTCACGCCGATCCGGTACGCCCAGGTGAGCAGCTTGGCCTCGCCTCGGAACGAGGACAGCCGGGTGATCACCTGGATCAGGATCTCCTGAGTGGCGTCCTCGGCGTCGGCCGGCCGCCACACCATCCGCAGCGCCAGCCGGTAGAGCGGATCCCGCAGCTCGCGCACGATCTCCCGCAGCGCCTCCTGGTCCCCGTCGACCGCCCGGGCGACGAGGTCGCTCACGACCACAGCCAGGACGCGATCGCCCGGCCCATCGCCTCGGGCTGGTCCTCCGGCGCCTGGTGCCCGCCCGGCCCCAGCGACACCGTGGTCACGGCAGCGAAGGTCTCCTTGGCCCACGCCGCCGTCTCCGGCGATCCCATGCCCACTCCCGGCTCCACGGTCATCACGAGCTTGCGCACCTCCGGCGTCTCGGCCAGCCACCGCCCGTAGGCGACGACCCGATCATGCACGTCGGCCGGCTCGCCGTCGAACGGGATCTCCCGCGGCCAGGCCAGCAGCGGCCGCCGCGACCGCTCGTCCGGATAGGGCCGCCGGTACTCGTCGTGGTCGGCCGGCGCGAGCCCCGACGCCACCCCGTGCGGCAGGTTGAACTCGATGAACTGGTTGTCCCGCAACACGATCTGCTCCCCCTCAGGCGACCGCATGCGCCGGAACAGCTCCTGCCCCAGCGGCGGCATCTCGGCCCAGGACAGCGGCCGCAGGAACGTCTCCACCAGCGCCAGCCCGCGCACCCGGTCCGGATGCCGGCGGGCCCAGTCCATGCCCAGCGCCCCGCCCCAGTCCTGGCCGACGATCACCACGTCGTCCAGCCCCAGCGCCTCGAACCAGGCGTCCAGGTACCGGGCGTGGTCCACGAACCGGTAGCCGATGTCCGGCTTGCCCGAGTCGCCCATGCCGATCAGGTCCGGCGCCAGGCACCGGGCCCGGTCGGCCAGCACCGGGATCACGTTCCGCCACAGGTACGACGACGTCGGGTTGCCGTGCAGGAACACCACCGTCGTGTCCCCCTGACCGGCCTCCCGGTACGCCATGAACGAGTCCTCGACCTCGATCGTCCGCACAATGTCCTCCCTCGTCGAACTGCCGTCACGAGGTTGGACACGCCCCGGCGGCCGACTGTGACATCTCCTCCGCGGGGGCGATGATCCGCCGCATCGCCTCCGGGCTTGACGGCCCAGCCGGGCGAGAGCACTATGGAAACTATGGAAACCGAAATAGTTTCCGCAGTATCGGAGCGGACCGAGGTGATCGTCGAGGCGGCGGCCCGGCTGTTCCTGGGGCCGGGCCGGGTCAGCATGGACGACCTGGCCCGCGAGCTGGGGATGAGCAAGAAGACGATCTACCGGCATTTCCCGGACAAGCACAGCCTGCTGACGGCCGTGCTGGACCGGCAGTTCGGGGCGATCGAGCGCACGCTGACGGCGGCGGCGCGGGAGACCGCGGGCCGGCCGTTCGGCGAGCAGGTGCGGGGTTTCCTGATCGCAGCCTGCGGCGAGCTCGACCGGATCGGCGCGGCCCAGTTGGCCACCGGCCGGGGCGACCCGGTGCTGCGGCGACACGTGGAACAGCGCATGGACGCGGTGGTCTACCAGCGGCTGGACGAGCTGTTCCGCGACGGCGACCGGCGCGGGCTGCTGTCGACGCCGCCCGAGCTGCTGAGCGAGATCATCCGCGGCGCGGTGGAACGGCTGCTGAACTCGCAGCTGCCGCGCCAACTCGACCGCTCGGCCGCCGACCTGCTCCGGGCGACCGTCGACACCGTGCTCTACGGGGCGATCCGCCCCGCCGACGAGTAGGAGGCTCACCGTGACTGGGGACAGGGTGGCACTGATCACCGGTGCCAGCAGTGGAATCGGTGCGGCCACGGCAAAGCTGCTGGCCGCACGTGGCATGCGAGTGGTGGTCAACTACCTGCACAGCGCCGACGCCGCCAAGGCTGTCGTGGCCGACATCGAGGCGGCCGGCGGCGAGGCCATGGCCGTGCAGGCCGACGTGCGCGAAACCGCCGCCGTCGACCGCATGATCGCGGAAGTCCAGACGGTGTGGGGCGGCGTGGACGTGCTGGTGCACAACGCACTCACCCCGTACGCGATCAAGTCGTTCCAGGACATGACCTGGGCGGAACTGGGCGGCAAGGTCGACGACGAGATGCGGGCGGCCTTCGTGGTCACCAAGGCGGCCCTGCCGCACATGACCGAACAGCGCTGGGGCCGTCTCATCTACCTCGGCACCGGCCTCAGCCGTCGGCCCCGGGCCGGCATGATCGCCCTGGGCACGGCCAAGGCCGCGCTGACCCAGTTCGCCCGCTACGTCGCCCAGGAAGTGGCGCCGTCGGGGATCACCGTCAACGTCGTGGAGCCCGGCCCGGTCGCCGAGACCCGCATCTCGCACGTGCTCGACGGCGAGCAGGCCGAGCGGCAGATCGCCGCCACCCCGCTGGGCCGCCTGGCGCGGCCGGCGGACGTCGCCAACGCGGTGGCCTTCTACGCCAGCGAGGACAACAGCTTCATGACCGGCACCACGGCCGCGGTCAACGGCGGGATGGCGATGTACTGATGGACACCATCGACCTCACCTACGTCGGCCGGGGCCTGCACGAAGAACTCGTCGCCCACATCGCCGACCAGGAGGACTTCTACGCCGCCGAAGGCGTTCGCGTCGTGCTGCGCGACGGCGTCGCCTGGGACGACGAGCGGGTGCGCCGCACCGCCACCATCGGCCTCGGCCGGGCCCTGCTGACCCGGCTGACCAGTGGCATCCCGTGGGTGACGGTCAACGTCAACACCCACGGCCCGCTGTTCTGGTTCCTGGCTCGCGACGGCATCACCTCCCTGTCCGATCTGGCCGGCAAGCGCCTGGCGGTGCACGCCCCGCACACCGCCCCCGGCTGTTTCGCCCGCATCGTGCTGCGCCGGGCCGGCCTCGACCCGGACCGCGACCTCACCACCGTCGTCCGCGCCCCCGGCGACTACGGCCTCGACCTGCGCCACCTCCGGGACGGCAGCATCGACGCCGCCTACGTCGGCAGCACCATGGCCCCGGAGGCGGTCGCCGCCGAGCACGGCTGGCGAGTGCTGGCCTGGGTCGGCGATCACTTCCGGATTCCCACCGTCGGCGTGGCCGTCGACCCCACGCACATCCGGCCCGACGACCCCGCCGTACAGGCCGTGGTGCGAGCGCACCGGCGGGCGTTGCAGGTGATCCACACCGATCCCGACGCCACGGTGCGGCACCTCCGGACGTTCCTCGGCCGGCACACCACCGAGAAGATCCGGGCCCACTACGACACGTTCATCGCGCCCCACTTCACCACCAACGGCCAGGTCGACCTCGCCGTCGCCGACGCGGCGATCACCGCGGTCGCCGCCGAACTCGGCGTGCCGACCAACGTCGCCGCAGCCGATTTCTACCGCACAGAAGGAGATTCGGCGGGTCATGGACGTCTATGAGGCGGTCACGAGCCGACGGGCGGTACGCGCGTTCACCGACCGGCCGGTCCCCCAGCAGGTGCTGGAACGGGTGCTGTCGGCCGCCTCCTGGGCGCCGTCGGGATCGAACCTCCAGCCGTGGCACGCATTCGTGGTGACCGGCGAACCGTTGGCACAACTCAAGAAGCGCTGCGCCGAACGGCTCGCGACGGGAGACAGCTGGGACGAGCCGGAGTACGAGATGTACCCGGCCACGCTGGCATCCCCCTACCGCGAACGCCGAGCCGAGTTCGGCCGGCAGCGCTACGGCGCACTCGGCATCGCCCGGGACGATTTGGAGGCGCGCCAACGGGCCGCCGCCGACAACTGGGCGGCTTTCGGCGCGCCGACGGCCCTGTTCTGCTACCTGGACCGGGGCATGGGCCGACCGCAGTGGTCCGACGCCGGCATGTTCCTTCAGACCGTCATGCTGTTGCTGCGCGCCGAGGGGCTGCACAGCTGCCCGCAGATGGCGTGGGCCAAGTTCCACCGGACCGTCGCGGAGGTCCTGTCGCCGCCAGCGGAGTTGATGCTCTTCTGCGGCATGTCGATCGGGTATGCGGACCCCGCGGCGGGCGATGACCGCATCGGCCGGGCGCCGCTCGGGGAGACCGTCAGTTTCATCGGCGGTTAGGCCGAGAAGGACCGCCGGTAGTCCGTCGGCGTCACGCCGACGGCCCGCTGGAAGTGGTGCCGCAGCAGGGCCGGCGTGGCGAAGCCGGCGAGGCGGGCGATCTCCTCGATGCCCAGGTCGCTCTGCTCCAGCAGGGTCCGGGCGTGCAGCACGCGCTGGGTGGACAGCCAGCGGTGCGGGGTGGTGCCGGTCTCGGCGACGAACCGCCGCGCGAAGGTCCGCTCGGACATGGTGGCCCGGGCCGCGAGTTCGGCCACGGTGTGGTCCTCGGTCAGCGTCTCCAGCATCCACAGCAGCACCGGCTGGAGGCTGTCGGCCGTGCACTCGGGCACCGGCATGTCGACGAACTGGCGCTGGCCGCCCTCCCGCTGCGGGGCGACGACCATGCGCCGGGCGATCAGGGCCGCGACCCGAGACCCGAGTTCCCGACGCACGACATGCAGGCAGGCGTCGATGCCGGCAGCGGTGCCAGCGCTGGTGACCAGGTTGCCGTCGTCGACGTAGAGCACGTCGGCGTCGACGCGAGCGGAGGGGAAGCGGCGGCGGAAGTCGTCGGCGAATCGCCAGTGCACAGTGCAGTCCCGGTCGTCGAGCAGGCCGGCGGCCCCGAGGACGTAGCCGCCGCTGCACACCGACATCACGGTCGCGCCCCGATCCACGGCCTCCCGCAACGCGGCCAGCACAGCGGGCGGGTACTGCTCGCGGATCGTGCACGCGGGCACGGCCACCAGGTCGGCCGAGACGAGGTCGTCCAGCGGCCGGTCGGGCGTCAGCTGCACGCCGACGCCGGTGCGGACCGGCTGGCCGGGGTGCTCGGCGCAGACCCGGAAGTCGAAGGACGGCACACCGTCGTCGGTCCGGTCGATGCCGAACACCTCACAGACCACGCCGAACTCGAACGGCGCGACACCGTCGACGACCAGCGCGGCCACGGACTTGAGCACACCGCCAGCATACCTGGCAGGATTTTGTGCAACAGCGACTCTCCTGCCACTGTTGGCAGGATTTACACCAGAGCACACTTCATGCCATGACAACCTTCACGAAACGCCTCAAGGACGCTTTCCGTCGCGGCCCCTCGACGCCGCACCCCCGCCTGCACGGCAGCAGCGACATCGAGGACCGCGACCTCGCCCGGGTTCTGGCGGACCTGCGGGTCACTTCCCCAAAAATCAAGCGCTAGTGGCCAGCAGCTCGCGGACCAGAGGAATGACCTTCGTGCCGTAGAGCTCCAGGTTCCGCATGGCCAGCTCGTGCGGGATGGTGCCGTTCGAGTACTTCAGGTCGAACCGTTGCACACCCAGCTTCTTGACGGTGTCGGCGATCTTGCGGGCGACCGTGTCGGGCGCGCCGATGTACTGCGAGCCGTGGGCGATCTCCCCGTCGAACTGAGCCCGCGTCATGGGCGGCCAGCCACGCTCGCGGCCGATCC
Source organism: Kutzneria sp. CA-103260 (assembly GCF_018263855.1). GTDB lineage: Bacteria > Actinomycetota > Actinomycetes > Mycobacteriales > Pseudonocardiaceae > Kutzneria. The sequence continues at coordinate 3,340,538 of NZ_CP073318.1, forward strand.
GGTCGTGCATCGCCTTGCTGTGCGGCCAGACCAGGTCGGCGGCCTCCTGGTCGCTGTCGGCCACGAACCCCGGCGAGTGCACCGCCACCGGCAGCCGCTCCAGGCCCACGTGCTCCAGCGCCCGGTGGTAGAGATCCACGTACGGGGCGAACCGGTCCGGGTCGCCGCCGATGATGGCCAGCGTCAACGGCATGCCGTAGCTGGCCGCGCGGACCACCGACTCGGGGCTGCCCCCGACGCCGACCCAGGTCTTGATGCGGCCGCTCTCGGTCTTCGGGAAGACGTTGGCGCCCGCCAGCGGCGGCCGGACCGTGCCCTCCCAGGTGACCGGCTGCTCGGTGAGCAGATGGGCCATCAGGTCGATCTTCTCGCTGAACAGCTTCTCGTAGTCGGCCAGGTCGTAGCCGAACAGCGGGAACGACTCGGTGAACGAGCCGCGGCCCAGGGTGATCTCGGCCCGGCCGTTGGACACCGCGTCCAGCGTGGCGAAGCGCTCGTACACGCGGACCGGGTCGTCGGAACTGAGCACCGTGACCGCCGTGCCCAGCCTGATGCGCTCGGTGCGGCCGGCGATGGCGGCCAGCACCACCTCGGGCGCGGACACCGCGAAGTCGTCCCGGTGGTGCTCGCCGACGCCGAAGTAGTCGATGCCCACCTGATCGGCCAGCACCGCCTCGTCGACCACGTCGCGCAGCACCTGCGCGTAGGACTTGCGGTTGCCCTCGGCGTCGACGGTCACGTCGCCGAAGGTGTCCACCCCGAACTCCACGGGTGTCGTCATGCCCTTCCCTTCTCCGTAGCTCGTAGCAACCAGTTGAACGTTGAACTACCATCATCGCATTCCCGCCAATTTCACTCGTCACTGAAGTCACAGTGCTCCAAAACATGCACGGAAACGCCTCCGACCTGCGGCTGACGCCCCTACCATCCCCGGCCATGCACAGGACCAGGCTCCCGGCGGCCGTACTCGTAACGGGGCTGCTCGCGATGGCGGCGCTCGCGACCGGCTGCGCCCAGAGCAAGGTGCCGACGGACGCCCAGGTGACGCTGACCGGCCAGATCACCCGACCCGACGGCGCGCCGGCGGGCAACCTCCGGCTGGCGCTGACCCGGGTGCCGGATCTGGGTGAGCTGGCGTTCCAGGGCATCCCGGTGGCGGTGACGCTCGGCACGGCCTGCCTGGCCGACAACCCGCCGCCGCTCTGCAAGCTGCTGCAACAGGCCACGACCGACGGCCAGGGCACCTTCGCCATCCACATGAACGGGTCGGACGTGCAGGGGTCCTTCGGCACGGCGACAACCTTCGACCTGGCGGCGCAACTTCCCCGGTCCGGGTCCGAAGTGGACGGTCCGAGCGTCCGCGCCGGCTTCGAGATCCAGCGCACCGACGTCACGGTGCCGACGCTCAGGTTCTGGCATCCGGATCACGTCACCGTGGGCGGTGACGCGAGGACCACCACCCTGGACTGGGCCCCGATCACGGACGTGAACGACTACACCGCGCATTTCTCGGTCAACGGTCAGGAGATCTGGTCCGACCAGGCGGCGGCCACAATGGACTCACGGGCGTTCGAGGATGCGAACGGCGTGGTCCACATCTCCGCCGCGGCCAGCGCCGACGGGCCGGACACGACGTTCAAACTGTTCTACACAAGCCAAGGTGTCGGCTTCCGGGGCCGGGCCGGCGCGCCCGAATCCCGAGGCAAGCCCTGTGTCGCCGAGCAGCAGCCGTGCCAGCTCACCGACGGCTCCTTCGACCATCCCCTCCCCGAATCGGCCTGGGCCTACGTGGATCTCGGTGGTCCGCAACCGGTCGGCACGGTGTTCGCCCGGGCCAACCAGGCCGGCTCGCTGACCGTCGAGACCAGCGACGACGCCAGGAACTGGACGACGAGGGCCACCGGCGACGGCCAGTTCGCCAAGATCACCCTGCCGGTCGGGATCACCGCCCGCTACGTCCGCGTGCACGGCGCCGCCGGGTCGAGGATCACCGGCCTGACCCAGCTGTCGGTGTGGCCCTGACTTCGTTCGACGACCGATCCATCCCACCATTCGCGCTCGGCTGCGGCGCGGCGTGCCCGGTGCGTATTGTTTGGCGACACCGCACTGAGGGGACCGTCGTTGAACGCCACCAGCCGTCCGATCGTCGGACGGGAGCACGAACTCGCGCTGCTGCGCGAACCCGGGCCGGCCCGGCTGGTCGAGATCGTCGGCGACCCCGGCATCGGCAAGACCAGCCTGCTCGGCGAGTTCGCGCGGCTGCGTGGCCGCGGATTCGCCGGCCGGGCCACCGAATTCGAGCAGCATGTGCCCTTCGCGGTGTTCCTGGACGCGCTGGCCGACCGGGTCGCCCGCCTCGCCGCCGAGGAACGGGACCACCTCGGCGCCCCGGCGGTGGAACTGCTCACGGCGGTGTTCCACGGCGCCGACCACGCGGACCTGCACGGCGTCGGCCGGCACCGGCTCTACCGCGCGGTCCGCGCGCTGCTGGAGGTCGTCGAGGGCGGCACGCTGGTGCTCGACGACATGCACTGGGCCGACGAGGGATCCGTTGGCCTGCTGGAATTCCTGGTCCGCCACCCACCGGCCGGGCGGTTCGTGCTGGCCGTCGGCTACCGGCCGCGGCAGGCGTCGGAGCGGCTGTTCGCCGCGCTGTCCCACGCCGCCGGCACGGAACGGCTCCGCATCGAGCTCAAACCGTTGACGCTGCAACACGTTTGCCAACTGATGCCGGACGTCGACGCGGCGCGGGCCCGCCAGCTGCACGATGCCAGCGGCGGCAACCCGTTCTATCTCGACGCCCTGACCCGGGTCGCCGTCGACGGCGACCCGGAGGTGGCGCTGTCGGCGGAATTCGCCGCCCTGACACCGAGAGAGGTGTTGGTGGCCCAGGCGGCGGCGCTGGCCGGCGACCCGTTCGACCCTGAGCTGGTGGCCGAGGTCGCGGAGCTGTCCGAGGCGGAGACCCTGACAGACCTGGACGAGCTGGTCGCCCGCGATCTCATCCGCGCCGAGAACAGCGCCCGCCGGTTCCGCTACCGGCATCCGCTGGTGCGCAGCGCCGCCTACCGGACCGGCCGCGCCGCCTGGCGCCTGGACGCGCACGCCCGAGCGGCCGCGGGTCTGGAACGTCGTGGCGCACCAGCGACTTCCCGCGCCCACCACGTCGAACGGGCCGCCCGTGCCGGCGACGACAAGGCCATCGCCGTGCTGGTCGAAGCGGCCGAGTCGGTGCTGGCCAGCGTGCCCGCGCTGGCCGTCGACTGGCTGCGCACGGCCATCGACCTGCTCCCCCGCACCCCCGAGCAGCGAACCCGGCTGTGCGGGCTGATGTTGTTGCGGGCCCGGGCTTTGCTGGTGATCGGCCGGCTCGGCGAGTGCCGGGACACCTCGCAGGAAGTGCTGTCGCTGCTGTCGCCGGAGCCGAGCGAGCAGCGCACCGCGGCGGTCTCGATGTGCGGCACTGTGGAGCGCTTGCTCGGCCGTTACGACGAAGCCCAGGCGCTGCTCGTCAGCGAGCTGACCCGGCTGCCCGACCCACACGGCCGTGCGGCGCTGGGCATGCGCATCGACATCGCCGCCGGGCTGTTGCAGTGCGCGAAGTTCGAGGAGGCCCGCGACTGGGTCACGCAGGCCATGGATTCCCCGTCGCAGCACCAGATGCGGCCGCTGACCAAGACGATCGGCCTGAGCATCCTGGCCACCGCCGACGCCTACACCGGCCGCTTCGACTCGGCGGTCGGCCATGTCCGCCGGGCCGCCGCGATGCTGGACGGCCTGTCCGACGGCGAGCTGGCTGAGCGCCTGTACCTGACGTTGGAGGTGGCGTGGGCGGAACTGGTGCTGGAGCGCAACTTCGACGCCCTGCGGCACGTCCGCCGCTGCGCCGCGCTGGCCGAGCGCTCCGGCCACAGCCACCTCCACCCGGACATCCAGCTGACGTTCACCCAGGTGCACGCCCAGCTCGGCGACCTGGCCCTGGCCGCCGAGCACGCCGAGTCGACGCTGGAGACGGCGTTGCTGATGGGCCGCACCGAACTGCTGGAGGTGATCCACGTCCGGCAGTCGGAGATCGCGCTGTGGCGGGGTGATCTCAAGGCCGCCCTCCAGTTCGCCGAGCTGGCGGTGGAGAAGACGCAGCCCGGCAACTACTGGTGGACCGGTGAGGGCACGGCCGCGCTGGCCGCGGCCCGGCTGGCCAACGGCGATCCGCAGGGCTGCCGGCAGGAGCTGCTGCGCGGCGGCGACCCGACACTCGTCGGCTACGCCCCGTCGCTGCGACGGCTCTGGTTCGACGAGCTGGTCCGGGCCTCGGTCGCGCTCGGCGACGTGACGACGGCGCTGGAGTGGGGCAAGCGGGCCGAGGAGTTGGTGGCCGGAGGCGACCTGCCCGGGCGGACCGCCCAGGCTTGGCTGGCCTCGGCCCGGGCCCACCTGGCCGCCAAGGACTTCACCGCCGCGGCCGAGCTCGTGGCCAAGGCCGCCGACAACTTCGCGCAGGTGCACCTTCCTGTCTTCGAAGGGCAGGCCCGTCATCTGCTGGGCGCCGCGCTGGCCGAGCTCGGCCGGCGGGAGGAGGCCCAGCAGCAGCTCGGGCGGGCTAAGGAGCTGTTCGCCAACTGCGGCGCCACCGGCATGCACGCCGCCGTCGTGCAGCAGCAGCGGCTGCTCGGGGCCAGGTCAACCCGCGTGCGTAGGGACGGCGGCCCGCTCACCCACCGGGAGCTGGAGATCGCCGAGCTGGTCGCGCACGGCTACACCAACCGGCAGATCGCCGCCCAGCTGTTCATGAGCCCGAAGACCGTCGAGGCTCACCTGTCCCGCATCTTCACCAAGCTCGGGGTGGCCTCGCGCACCGCGGTTGCCAGTCATCTGGCGCGTCACGCGAGGGAAATGTAGGGAGTCTCCCGATGCCTCCCGCCCCCGCCCGGTGACACCGTTGCCGCCGGGGAGAGCACTGGGGGAACACGAGGGGATGAACACGAGGGTGGACACCTACGCATTCGGCCGCATCCTGCGGGCGTACCGGCGAGAGGGTGGGTTCACGCAGCAGCAGCTGGCCGACCGCGCCATGCTCAGCGTGCGCGCGGTGCGGGACCTGGAGCTGGGCAACGCACGGCAGCCGAGGGTGGGGACCGTCCGGCTGCTCGCCGACGGGCTCCAGCTCCGGGGCCAGCGCCGCTCCACGTTCGAGGCCGCCGCCGGTCGCTTCGGGGAGACCGAGCCGGCGCTGCACGGGCGGAGCATCGGGCGCGAGGAGAATCAGCGGCCGCCTGCTCCCCTGCATGGACTGGTCGGCCGGCGCACCGAGGTGCGCGCGCTGACCGATCTGCTGGTCGCGGGCGACCAGCGGCTGGTCACCGTCACCGGCGTCGGCGGTGTGGGCAAGTCCCGCCTCGCCGCCGAAGTCGCCACCACAGTGCACACAGAATTCGGTTGGCCGGTGCTCTGGCCCACGGAGCCCGCCGCCGAGTTCACGGTCGCCGACCAGCCGACCCTGCTGGTGTTGGACGGCGAGTGGCGGGGCCAGCCGGTAACCACGTTGCTGCACCGGTTCCCGGCGCTGCGCGTGGTGATCACGTCCCGAACGCCGAGCGGCATCCCCGGCGAGCGGGTGTTCCCGCTGGGTCCGCTGGACCAGGCGGCGTCCGAGCGGCTGCTGCTCACCCACATCCGCCTGCTGAGACCGGCCTTCGAACCGACGCCGGCGGTGACCGAGGTGTGCCAGCTGGTCGACGGCCTGCCCGGGGCCCTGGAGCAGGCGGCCCGGCGGTTCCTGCTGCTGCCGGCGTCCCGGCTGATCGTGCTGCTGGCCCGGGATCCGCATATCCTGGCCCCGATCCGGGACAGCATCGACGGACTGCGGCCGTCCGAGCGCTTCCTGCTGGGCCGGCTCGCCGACCGGGACGCCAGCTGGGCCGTGGACGAGACCGGGCCGATCACCGCCGAGCTGGTGCACACGCTGCTCTCGCACGGCCTGCTGCACCTGGCCGAGCACGGGGGCGAGCCGCGGTTCCGCGTGCTCACCCCCGTGCGGCTGGTGCTGTCAGGCCGGAACCGGGTTCTCCCGGGGGATCATCAGCGCTGACACCACCGCGGGCACCGCGCCGACCAGGATCATCACCACCGGCCAGGTCGTGAACGACAGCAGGCCGGAGATCAGCAGCGGCGTCACGAAAGCGCCGCCGAAGACCATGGTGTTCTCCAGGCCGAGCGCGGTGCCCGAGCGTTCCGCGCCGGCCATGGTGGCGATCTCGGCGTAGTGCACGCCGTGCCAGCCGCAGGCCAGCACGCCGGCGACCACCACCAGGGCGGCGATCACCCACACCGGGGCAGCTGCGTAGCAGGCGACGCCGACGAAGGCGGCCGCGATCAGCCAGCTGTAAACCTTCACGATCGACCGTCGGTAGCGCCCGCCGTGCTTGTCGGTCCAGCGGCCGCCCCACACCCGGGACACGCCGCCACCGACCTGCACGAGCACCAGCAGCAGGGCGATGGTGCCGATGTCCAGCCGCTCGACGGTGAGCAGGAAGACGGAGCCGAAGGTCAGCACCGTGAACTGGGGCAGGTCCAGCAGGAACGCGGTGCTGGCGAAGCGCCAGATGTCCCAGCGGCGCAACGGGCTCTCGGTGGTGGTGGCGGCCTGGCCGCCGCTGGCCTTGGTCTTGGCCAGCGGCGGCTCGTCCAGCCACAGGACCACAGCGATGGTGGCCAGTAGCGCGAACGCCGTGAGGAAGCCGAAGACCAGCCGGAAACCGCCGGCCAGGGCCAGCGGCGGCAGCACGGCCGCGCCGATCGCACCGCCGGCCGGCACCGCCGCGACCCGGAGGCTGATCGCGAAACCCCGCTTGCTGACCGGGAACCAGCCCATCACGGCCCGGCCGGACGCGCCGTTGACACAGCCGCCCATCGCGCCGGACAGGAACAGCACGATCGCCAGCGCGAGGTAGGACGGCGTCGCGTCGGCCGTGGGCACCAGGAACGCGGTGACCAGGCCGAGCGTGACGGTGGTGCCGGCCAGGCCGGTGATCAGGACTTTCCGCTCGCCGATGCGATCGGACAGGATGCCCCAGAACACGTCGGTGATGAAGATGCCGCAGGTGATCGCGGCCAGCACCACGCCGAGCTGGCCGACGGACAGGTGGTAGGCGGCCTGCAGGATGGAGCCGGAGGTCGGGACCCCCTGGAACGCGGCGCTGAACGCGGCCTGGGCGACGATGCCGATCCCCAGCACGCCCCACTTGTAGCGGGCCGAGTGCACTCTCCCGGACCGTCCGGTGCGGGTCTCCACGGGGTCGACCGGCGGGGCAGGCGCGGCTGTCAGCACGTCCTGCGTCTGCTCGAGCATGGCTGAATCTCCTGGTCGTACGGGACCGCGTCGGCCGAGTAATGGGTTAAAGCCATTACAGGCTGGCAGACGCGGTCCCGGTGGGCAAGTCCCTACGCGTTGGCCAGTTCGGAGGCCCCGGGGGCGTCGACCGCCACGGGCAGGGTGCCCTTCTCCCGGATGACGATGCAGACGCAGCCGTTGGGGCTGGACACCTGGTGCACGCTCTCCGGCCGCTCGACGATCAGCGTGCCGGGCGGGTACACGTCGCCGTTGTCGTTGTGGAGCTCGCCCTCCAGCACGATCAGCAGCTCGAAGCCGAGGTGCTCGTGCAGGTCGCCGTGGGCGCCGGGGCCGAAGCGGGCGACGTAGGCCTCCGCGCCGTCCGGGCCGGTCTCCTCGCCGGTGTACAGCCACTCCACATCCACCGACGCGCGACCCGGCTGCACGTAGGGGATCCAGGTGAACTGGCCGTTGTGCAGGCCGGCGCCGAAGATGTCCTGGTAGATCTTCACGTCACGCATGACGGATTGCTTCTCCTTGGTGTGAAAGGGGTTTCTCAGGCCATGCCGGGAGCGGCCGGCGCCGACTCCACGGTCTGGAAGACGTCCTCGAACAGGTGCTCCTGTTCGTTACGGCCACTGCGCGCTTGCTCGGCAGCCCGAAGCTCGACGCGGCGGATCTTGCCGGAGGTGGTCTTCGGCAGCGGGCCGAACTCCAGCCGGCGGATCCACTGGTGCGGCGCGAGGTTTTCCCGCACATGGGTCAGGATCGACCGCGCCGCAACGGCATCCGCCTCGACACCGGCGGCCAGCGTGACGAACGCCTTGGGCACCACCAGACCCACCGGATCCGGCGTCGGCACCACCGCCGCCTCGGCCACCGACTCGTGCTCCAACAGCACGCTTTCCAGCTCGAACGGGGAGATCCGGTGGTCGTAGGACTTGAACACGTCGTCGGCCCGGCCGACGTAGGTGATGTAGCCGTCCGCGTCCCGGGTGCCGATGTCCCCGGTGTGGTAGTAACCGTCCGCGAACGTGGCGGCGTTCTTCTCCGGATTGCCGAGGTAACCCGGCATCACGCCGACCGGCTGATCCGTGAGGTCGACGCAGATCTCGCCCTCGTCGGCCCGCTCCCCCGTGGTCGGGTTGACCAGCACGATGTCGTAGCCGGGCAACGGTTTGCCCATGGAGCCGGGCTTGACCGGCAACGACCGGGTGTTGCCGATCTGCGCGGTGGTCTCGGTCTGGCCGAAGCCGTCCCGCACGGTCACGCCCCAGGTCTCGCGGACGTAGTCGATCACCTCGGGGTTGAGCGGCTCGCCGACGCTGCCGGCTTCGCGCAGGTGCACCGGCCAGTGCCGCAGATCCTGCTGGATCAGCATCCGCCACACCGTGGGCGGCGCGCAGAACGAGGTTGCCTTGTGGGCCACCAATGCGTCGAGCAGGTGCGTGGTCGAGCCGGCCGGGGCGTTGACGGTGAGCAGCGTCGCGCCGGCGTTGAACGGCACGAAGAAACTGCTCCACGCGTGCTTGGCCCAGCCCGGCGCGGAGACGTTGAGGTGCACGTCGCCGGGCTGGAGACCGTTCCAGTACATGCCGGACAGGTGGCCGACCGGGTAGCTGGTGTGCGTGTGCTGCGCGATCTTCGGCTTGGACGTGGTGCCGGACGTGAAGTACATGAACAGCAGGTCGTCCGCGCCGGTCGGACCGTCCGGGGTGAAGGTGTCAGGCTGGGCATCAGCGTCCTCATAGGACAGCCAGCCGTCGACCCGGTCCCCCACGCAGATCCGGGTCAGATCCGTTGGCGCGTCGACAAAGGCGTGCACGTTGGTGGTGACGATGTGCTTGACGCCACCGCGGTCGAGACGGTCGGCCAGGTCCGCGCCGGTGACGGTGGTGTAGGTCGGCAGCACGACGGCCCCGAGCTTGATGCCGGCCAGCACCGACTCCCAGACCTCCACCCGGTTGTCCAGCATCAGCAGCAGGTGGTCGCCGCGTCGAACCCCGTTGACCCGCAACCAGTTCGCCACCTGGCTCGACCGTCTCGACAGCTGCTCGTAGGTCACCGCGGTGACAGAGTCGCCGTCCACGATGCGTAAGGCGTCGGCGGTGTTGCCCTTGGCCATCTCGTCGAACCAGTCCAGAGCCCAGTTGAAGTGCTCGAACCGCGGCCAGCGGAACTCCGCGCACGCCCGATCGTGATCGTCACGCAGCTCCAGCAGCAGATCCCGGGCGGCCTTGAACTTCTGGAAATTCGTGGTCACAGCAGGACTCCTGTGGTGGCGTAGGCCGGCAACGAAGTCAGCACATCCGCGGCGATGGCGTCGGCGTCGACGTGGAAACCGGTCAACGGGCCGGGTCTGCCGTTGCCGATCTGGGTGAACCAGCGCTGGTTCTCGGTGGGGATGCCCAGCGCGTACAGGTCCGGGTCGGCGTTGCCGGCGGCGTCGATCACGTGGAACGGGGCGCGGGCGACGGCGAGGCCGCCGGTGGCGAACCAGTCACCGGTGACCGGGTCGCTGTTGACGTGTTCGGAGATCAGCCCGTCGGCCAGCAGTTGGCCGGTCAGTGGCGAGGCGTCGGCGTGCAGGTCTGGCCGTGGGATCCGGGCGTCGATCAACGTCGGCACCACCCGGCCCGAGCCACGGACCTGTGGCGAGGACAACAGGAATCCGTCCGGCTCGCAGCCGACCTGCAACGCGGGGCCGACGACCACCAGCACGCCGGCCTCGATCAGCGCGCACGTCTGCTCGACGCGGAACGCCGGCGGCCCAGCGGACAGCATGGTGTTGACCGGGTTGAACGCGCCGAGGAAGTCGTCCCGGTGCGACTCGCCGCGCAGGCCGCCGAAGTCGACCGCCGTCCGGACCGAGCCGCGCAGGTCGCGCAGGATGTCCAGGGCCGCCTTGAGCGGGCCGGCCAGATTGCCCTGCACCGCCTCGGCGACGTCCAGCCGCAGCAGGTCGGTCACCACCCGGTGGAAATGCTCGGGGCTGTCGAACTCGACGCCGGCGAACGGCCGGGCCATCCGGTCCAGGTCGATCCGCTGGGCGTCGGCGATGCCGTACTCGGCCAACAGCTTGTCCACCAGCGCCGGGTCGTGCGCGATGTCGAGGTGCCGCGCGGCGAACTGCTCCGCCGCTTCACGGTTTTGCCGGCGGCGCACCAGGGTCCGATAGTACGTGTGCTCGACTTCCCGTTGCAGCAACGGAAGCACGTCGCCGCGGAAGTCCAGCTGCGGCGAGCCGTGGGTGGCCTGGGCGCGCTGGCGTGCCGCGGCCAGCGCCGCCGTCGTGGCGAATCGGGCCTGGTAACGGTAGGTCGAGGCCTTCTGGTTGCGGCCGCGGGCCAACATCGGCAGGCCGCTGCGAGAGCCGGCGATGATCCGCGGCTCCTTGCCACTGGGCCGGTAGCGCAGCACGCCGTCGTCATCGCTGGTGAACACGCCGCCGCGGCCGGCGGTCAGCGCGGCCACCACGTCGAAGAACGTCAGCCCCAGGCCGATGATGCCGACCTCGCTACCGGCGGCGATGGCGTCCAGCGGCATCTCCGCCGCCGAGTCGCCCAGCACGTAGCGCAGGTTGTCGTTGTCCTCGGCGTGCGCGAGGAACCGCTGGTTGACCGCGTCCGGGGCGTTGCACGGGTGCCCGGTCGTGAGGATCACCTTGTCCACGGCCAGCGCGAACCGTCCACTGTAGGCAGTGACGGTGAACCGGCCACCGGTCCGCTCGACCCGGTCCACCCGCGCCGACACCGGCAGCACGTGCACGTTGGCCGGCGCGTTGGCCACGATCGCCCGGTAGGCGGCGGTCAGGTACTCGCCGTAGACCGGGCGCGGCGCGTAGTCGCTCAGGCCCAGCGCCGACCAGCGCGGATCCGGGTGCTCGGCCAGCCACTCGTACAACGACGGGCCGGCGCCGGCCCGGTGCGGCCCGCCGTCGGGGCTGCCGGAGTAGACGCTGACCTCGCCGGCCACCGTGTTCATGGCGAACCAGTGCGGCTGGCTGGTGCGCCAGATCCGGCCCGCGCCCTGCTCCCCCGGCTCGAACGTCCAGATCCGGACCGCACCGGCGACCGGCGCTTCGGTCAGGCGCGCGACCAGCCGTTCGAGCACGGAAAGCCCGCGCGGCCCCATTCCGACGATAGCCACATCCATGTCGACTCTCGCCGCCGACCCGTTTTCAGACACACTACTACCCTTCTCCCCACACCCGAATCATTGTTTCCGAAAGAAACACTAGCTTTCAGAAAAGGGGCCCGCTTGGCTGTTCCTCGATGCCCCCATCGAGAATCGCGATGACGGTCAGCTCACCAGTCGCAGGTCTTCACGGGAGGCGCGCGACATCAGCGCCACCACGGCGTCGAGTTCACGACTGCCCTCGTGTTTTCCGGTCCACGCCGCGTACAGCCGGGCCGGATTGGCGGCCCGCCAGGGCAGGATCGCCGCCTCGCCGTCGGCCACCAGATCCGCGACCACGACCCGGGGCAGCAGAGCGACGCCGAGCCCGGCCGCGACCGCCTTCTTCACGCCTTCGAGAGTGCCGAGCTGGAGGGCGGAGTCGGCCGGTGCGCCAATCTCAGCGGCCAGGATCCGGGCGTACAGGCAGTCCGGCTGGGCGATGAGGAACCGGCAGCCGGCCAGGTCCCGATCGAACGAGTGATTCGGTGCCGCGACCAGCACAATGTCGTCAACGCCCAGGTCCCGCACCTGAAAGTCACCGGCCGGCTCGTCGACCGCCGACAGCAGGCAGACGTCGATCTCGTCCCGTTCGAGCGCCCGCAGCGCCTGCCCCTCGCGGAAGATCCGCAACGACAGCCGGATGTCCGGGTGCCGGTGGTGCAGCGCCTCGACCAGGGCCGGCAGCCGGTAGGTCATCACCGACTCGCCGGCCCCGACGATCACCGTGCCGGCCAGCGCTCCATCGGCATGCAGGGCCGTGCGGGCCTCATCGGCGAGGGCGAGCATTCTTTCGGCGTACGGCAGGAATCGCTCACCGAATGCCGTGAGCCGCACGCCGTCCCGTCTGCGTTCGAACAGCGATACCCGGAGCATCGATTCCAGGCCTTTCACCTGCGAGGTGACCGCCGACTGCGAATAGCCGAGCTCGGCCGCCGCGCGGGTGATGCTCCGGGTGTGGCAGACCATGCGGAACGTGGTCAGCTGCCTGTGGTCCACAGCTATTTCTCCCCAGCGGAATAATTTGTCACGACCCGTCAACCCTAAAACAGGAACGGGCCGGCCGCGGGGCAGATCACCGGCATTTTCGGCCGGCGGAAGTTCCTCCTCAAACCTCCGAGTGCCGGTCCCGGTGCGCCGCCACCCGAGCCCGGTTCCCACACCGGTCCGAGGAGCACCACCGGCGCCGGCCGCCTCGGGAGGTGTCGAGGAAGACCGTGCCGCAGTGGCTGCCGTCGCACTGGTGCAGACGGGCCGATTCGGGCGTGGTCAACAGGTCGATCGCGTCCCGGGCCACCGCCGTCAGCACCTGCCGGGGCGTCGGCTTCGCCGTGTCCGACACCAAGCTGCGCTCTTCCACCCGCAACTGCGGCACCGGCGCCGAGCCCCTGGCCCACGCGTTCACCAGCGCCACATCCTCGCCCCGTTGCTCCGCTGTCCCCGTCACGGACACGGTCACCAGTCGGCACACCGCTTCCCGGACCTCGACGTAGTGGCTCACGTCGTCCGCCACCGGGGCCTCAGCGATCTCGACGCCGACAGCCGCCAGCCACTGCGCAACCGCCGCCCCATCCAGCAGGTCGTCGTTCGGCGCGTCGCCAAGGCGGCCGTGCACCGTGGCCACCAGCTCCAGGCACAGCCGCCCGGTGGCCAGCCGCTTCGTCGTCAGCACCACCGTCACACCCTCCAACGTAATGCCCCAGGGCCATTAGACCATGCGGACCCGGCCTGATGCCCCTTTGACCATTCCTTCACCACGGTCTGATGTTCTGGGGAATACCTAGATCGCGACGGGCCAGACTCGTCGGCAGCGCGCGGCGACGCGTGCACAACGGAACGTTCCCCGGCCGAAAAGGACGTCATGCGCGCGGCAGCTCTGCGGATGCACGGTGGCCCGGGTTGTCCAGCGCGACACGCCGGCACGGCGGGGCGGTCCGGCGTGACCCCTGTGACCGGAGACATCTTTTGTGGGGTTCCTACAAACTCCGGTGCTCGGCACGGTTCCTTGCAGCATTTCGCCACTGGCGAATCCACGACAGTGTTCAGTGTGGGACTGGGGTCTGTCGGCCCCGCACGCGTCTAGTAGGAGGCTCGGTCGGTGTTCAGTCGTGTCGCCATCGTCAACCGCGGAGAGGCCGCGATGCGGCTGATCCACGCCGTCCGGGATCTCGCCGCGGAGACCGGGGCGCGCATCGAGACCGTCGCGTTCTACACCGACGCCGACCGCAACGCCACGTTCGTGCGCGAGGCCGACCTCACCTATGACCTGGGCCCGGCGTCGGCCCGCCCCTATCTGGACTACGCCAAGCTGGAGCAGGCGCTGGTCGAGAGCGGCGCGGACGCCGCCTGGGTGGGCTGGGGCTTCGTCGCCGAGGACCCGAACTTCGCCGAGGTGTGCGAGAAGGTCGGGGTCACCTTCGTCGGCCCCAGCCCGGACGCGATGCGCCAGCTCGGCGACAAGATCGGCGCCAAGCTGATCGCCGAGGAGGTCGGGGTCCCGGTCGCGCCGTGGAGCCGCGGCGAGGTCGCCACCCTCGAGGACGCGCTGACCGCCGGCGCCGACATCGGCTACCCGCTGATGCTCAAGGCCACCGCCGGCGGCGGCGGGCGCGGCATCCGCAAGGTCGCCTCGGCCGACGAGCTCGCCGACGCCTACGAGCGCACCAGCCAGGAAGCGCTGCGCGCCTTCGGGTCCGGCGTCGTGTTCCTGGAGCGCCTGGTCACCGGCGCCCGCCACGTCGAGGTCCAGGTGATCTCCGACGGCGAGACCGCGTGGGCGCTCGGCGTGCGCGACTGCTCGGTGCAGCGCCGCAACCAGAAGATCATCGAGGAGTCGGCCTCGCCGGTCCTCGGCCCGGAGCAGACCGCCGAGCTCAAGCGCTCGGCCGAGCGGCTGGCCGTCAAGGTCGGCTACCGCGGCGCCTGCACCGTCGAGTTCCTGTACCACCCGGGCGAGAAGCTGTTCGCCTTCCTTGAGGTGAACACCCGCCTCCAGGTGGAACACCCGATCACCGAGATCACCACCAGCACCGACCTGGTGCGCCTGCAGCTGCACGTGGCTGCCGGCGGCAAGCTGGCGGGCGAGCAGCCGGCCGAGCTGGGCCACGCCGTCGAGGCGCGGCTGAACGCCGAGGACCCCGACCGCGACTTCGCGCCGTCGCCGGGTCGCATCGCCCGGCTGGACCTGCCGGCCGGCCCGGGCATCCGGGTCGACACCGGCGTCAGCGAGGGCGACACCATCCCGGCCGACTTCGACTCGATGATCGCCAAGATCATCGCGTACGGCCGCGACCGCGACCAGGCGCTGGCCCGGCTGCGCCGGGCGATGGCCGAGACCAAGGTCATCATCGAGGGCGGCGCCACCAACAAGAGCTTCGTGCTGGACCTGCTGGACCAGCCCGAGGTGATCGACGCCAGCGCCGACACCGGCTGGATCGACCGCGTCCGGGCCGAGGGCCGCCTGGTCTCGCACCGGCACTCCGCCGTCGCGCTGGCCGCCGCGGCCATCGAGGCGTACGAGGAAGAGGAGCGGGTCGAGCGCCAGCGCCTGCTGTCCACGGCGTTCGGCGGCCGCCCGCAGGTGCAGCACGAGAGCGGCCGTCCGCTGGACCTGAAGCTGCGCGGCGTCGGCTACCGGGTGCGGGTGGCCCGCGTCGGCGCGACCCGGTTCCGGGTGGCCATCGAGGCCGGCGAGGACGTGCACACCGCCGACGTGGTGCTGGACCGGTTCGACCACCACACCGGCCAGATCCTGGTCAACGGCTCCCGGCACAGCCTGCTCACCGGCACCCATGGCCCGATCCACCTGGTCGAGGTGGACGGCGTGGCCCACCGCGTCAGCCGCGACGAGGGCGGCGTGGTCCGCTCCCCCGCGCCGGCGCTGGTCGTCGCCACCCCGGTCGAGGTCGGCGACGAGGTCGAGGCCGGCGCGCCCATCATCGTGCTGGAGAGCATGAAGATGGAGACGGTGCTGCGGTCGCCGTTCAAGGCCCGGCTCAAGGAGCGGCCGGTGTCGGTGGGCAGCCAGGTGCCGACCGGCGCTCCGCTGCTGCGGCTGGAGCCGCTGGCCGACGACGAGGCCGAAGACACCGGCCCGGTCGAGACCGTGGAGCTGGACCTGCCCGAGGCCAACGGCGCCGTGCCGGCGCTGGACCGGCTGGCCCGCGGCCAGGAGGACCTGCGCAGCCTGCTGCTCGGCTTCGACGTCGACCCGCTGGACGAGGCCCGGGTGCTCGACGAGTACCTGGCCGCCCGGCGCGAGGCCGCCGAGGCCGGGCACCGGCCGACGGCCGAGGAAATGGCCCTGCTGGACGTCTTCGCCGACCTAGCCGAGCTCAGCCTCAACCGGCCCACCGGTTCCGACGACGGCCACTCGTACAGCGCCCGCGAGCACTTCCACACCTATCTGCAGAGCCTGGACGTGGAGCGGGCCGGCCTGCCGGAGGACTTCCAGGCCAAGCTGTCGAAGGCGCTGGCCCACTACGGCGTGACCGAGCTGGAGCGGACCCCGGAGCTGGAGACGGCGGTCTTCCGGATCTTCCTGGCCCAGCAGCGTTCCACCGCCGACGCCAAGATCGTCACCACCCTGCTGCGCGCGTGGCTGCGGGACGTGCCGCCGGACGAGACGCTGCGCCAGCCGTCCGGTCTCGCCCTGGAACGGCTGGTCGCCGCCACCCAGGTCCGCTTCCCGGTGGTCTCCGACCTGGCTCGCGGCGTCGTGTTCGACTGGTTCGGCCAGCCGCTGCTGCGCCGTAGCCGGGCCCGCGTGTACGCGGCCGTCCGCAACCACCTGCGGCACCTCGACGCCCACCCGGACGCGGCCGACCGCGCCGAGCGGGTCGCCGAGATGGTCCGCAGCACCGAGCCGCTGGTGCGACTGCTGGGCCAGCGGCTGATCCGGGCCGACCGCGACAACGCGACCATGCTCGAGGTGCTGATCCGCCGCTACTACGGCAACAAGGGCACCACCGACGTGCGCCGCAGCGAGGTCGCCGGCTGCACGTTCGTCGTGGCCTCGCGGGCCGACTCCACCATCGCCTCGGCGGCGGTGAGCTTCGAGTCCTTCGGCAGCGCGCTGCGCGGCCTGGCCGAGCTGGCCGGCAGCGAGGACGCCGTCGACGCCGACATCTACCTGGCGTGGGAGAAGCAGCCCGAGGACTTCGACGCGATGGCGGCGGAGCTGGCCGAGGTGATCACCGCGCACCCGCTGCCGGCGCACGTCCGCCGGGTCACCGCGACCGTCGCCGGCCGCGGCGACGCCGTGATGCACCACCACTTCACGTTCCGGCCGTCCTCGCTCGGCATGACCGAGGAGCGGCTGATCCGCGGCCTGCACCCGTACATCGCCCAGCGGATGCAGCTGGAGCGGCTGCACAAGTTCGACCTCACCCGCCTGCCGTCCGCCGACGAGGAGGTGTACCTGTTCCAGTGCGTCGCCCGGGAGAACCCGGCCGACGACCGGCTGGTCGCCTTCGCTCAGGTGCGGGACCTCACCGAACTGCGGGAGCAGAACGGCCGCCTGGTCGCGCTGCCCACCGCCGAGGACACGGTCGCGCTGTGCGTCGACTCGATCCGCCGCGCGCAGTCCCGGCGGCCCTCGAAGAACCGGTTCAACACCAACCGGATCGTCATCTACGTGTGGCCGGCCAGCGAGATCACCCGGGCCGAGCTGGAGACGATCACCGCCCGCGTGCTGCCGACCACGGCCGGCGCGGGGCTGGAGGAGATCCTGTTCATCGCCCGCCAGCGCGACCCGGAGACCGGTGCGCTGGCGAAGGTGGCCGTGCGGATCTCCTTCGACGCCACCGGCGGCACGAAGGTGGAGGTCGGCGAGCCGCCGGTGGACGCCGTCGAGCCGCTGGACGACTACCGGCTCAAGGTGATGCGGGCCAGCAGCCGCAACACGGTCTACCCGTACGAGCTGACCGGCCTGCTGGGCGACTTCGTCGAGCACGACCTCGACGACGATTTCGCTCTGGTGCCGGTGGATCGACCCAAGGGCCGCAACACGGCGGCGATGGTCGCCGGCGTCGTGAGCACCCCGACCGAGCTGCACCCCGAGGGTGTGAAGCGGGTCGTGCTGCTCGGCGACCCGACCAAGTCGCTGGGCGCGCTGTCCGAGCCGGAGTGCCGCCGGGTGATCGCCGCCCTGGACCTGGCCGAGCGGATGCGGGTGCCGGTGGAGTGGTTCGCGCTGTCCTCCGGCGCGCGGATCGCGATGAACTCCGGCACCGAGAACATGGACTGGGTGGCGGCCGCGCTCAAGCGGATCGTCGAGTTCACCCAGGACGGCGGCGAGATCAACATCGTGGTCACCGGCATCAACGTCGGCGCGCAGCCGTACTGGAACGCCGAGGCGACGATGCTCATGCACACCAAGGGCATTCTCGTCATGACGCCGGACTCGGCGATGGTCCTGACCGGCAAGCAGGCGCTGGACTTCTCCGGCGGCGTGTCGGCCGAGGACAACTTCGGCATCGGCGGCTACGACCGGGTGATGGGCCCCAACGGCCAGGCCCAGTACTGGGCCCCGAGCCTCACCGGCGCTCGTGACGTGCTGATGGCGCACTACGAGCACACCTATGTGGCGCCGGGCGAAACCTCGCCGCGCGCCGTCGGCTCCACCGACCCGGTGGACCGCGACGTCTCGCCCTTCCCGCACGAGTTCGGCACCGACTTCGCCACCGTCGGCGAGATCTTCTCGGCCTCGGCCAACCCGGACCGCAAGAAGGCCTTCGACATCCGCACCGTGATGCGGGCGCTGGCCGACCAGGACCACTCGGTGCTGGAGCGGTGGGCCGGCATGGCCGACGCCGACACCGCGGTCGTGCAGGACGTGCACCTCGGCGGGCAGCCGGTGTGTCTGCTCGGCATCGAGTCCAAGTCCGTGCAGCGCCGTGGTTTCCCTCCCACCGACGGCCCGGACGCTTACACCGCCGGCACCCTGTTCCCGCAGTCGTCGAAGAAGGCCGCGCGGGCCATCAACTCGGCCAGCGGCAACCGGCCTCTGGTGGTGCTGGCCAACCTGTCCGGCTTCGACGGCTCCCCGGAGTCCATGCGCAAGCTCCAACTGGAGTACGGGGCGGAGATCGGCCGAGCCATCGTCAACTTCGAGGGCCCGATCGTCTTCTGCGTCATCTCCCGCTACCACGGCGGCGCTTTTGTGGTGTTCTCCAAGGCTCTGAACCCGCGGATGACCGTGCTGGCCGTCGAGGGCTCGTTCGCCTCGGTGATCGGCGGCGCCCCGGCTGCGGCCGTTGTGTTCGTCGGTGACGTCAACCAGCGCACCTCGACCGATCCTCGGGTTGTCGAGTTGGAGGCCTCGCTGGCCGAGGCGTCCGGCGCTTCCCGGGCTGAGCTCAGCGCCAAGCTGGCTGAGGTGCGGTCTTCGGTGCGGGCCGAGAAGCTGTCCGACGTGGCCACGGAGTTCGACCGGGTGCACTCGGTGCACCGGGCCGTCGAGGTCGGGTCGGTGGACGCGGTGATCAGCGCCGCGGAGCTTCGGCCGAAGATCATCGAGGCCATTCGCAAGGGCTGAGGGTTCTGACGGCGGCGGGGTAGGTTCCTCTCGGGGGACCTACCCCGTTTTTCGTACGGCGTTTGCCGACGGTCAGCCGAGGTACCCAACCCCCATGGTTACTCACATCGCGGCGACCACGATCGACTGCGCGGATCCGGAGCGGTTGGCGGGGTTCTGGTCGGCGGTCCTCGGCTACAGCACGGCCCAGACGGGCACGAGCACCGACGGCACTGCGTTCGTGGAGATCGGGCCGGCCGACTGGGACACGGCCGGCGGCCAGGCGGTGTTGTTCGAGCAGGTCCCGAACCTCCCGCCGAAGGTCGCCAAGAACCGAGTCCATCTCGACGTCGCGGCCCCGACCGGCCGGTACCGAATCGAGGTGCAGCGGATCATCGCCCTGGGAGCGACCGAAGCCGCCATCGGCCAACGCGACGCCGACCTCCCCTGGACGGTCCTCGCCGACCCCGAGGGCAACGAGTTCTGCGTCCTGAACCGCGACCACCCGGCCACGGTCCGAGGCTGACCGCGAATGCCTCCCAGCAACGTCAACCACCTGCTGGCCGACTTCGGCCGGACCTACGCGGACGAAGCGGGCATCGTGCTCCGCGACAAGCCGGCGCCGCTCTACCAGCTCCTGGTCCTGGCCACGCTCCAGTCCACCCGCATCCGAGCCGACATCGCGGCCGCGACGGCCAAGGCGCTGTTCGCGGCCGGCCTGCGCACACCACAGCGGATGCTCGCCGCCACCTGGCAGCAACGCGTCCAGGCCCTGGGCCAAGGCGGCTACGCCCGCTACGACGAATCGACCGCGACCCGCCTCGGCCAAGGGGCCCAGCTGCTGCTGGACAACTGGCGCGGCGATCTGCGGCGGATGCGGTCGCCGCACCGGGAAGTCCAGCAGTTCCCGGGCATCGCCAGCGTCGGCGCGGACATCTTCTGCCGGGAGGTCCAGGCCGTCTGGCCACGTCTGCGGCCGTTCTTCGACCAACGGGCCCTCGACGCGGCCCAGCGCCACGGCCTGCCCGTCGACCCGAAGAAACTCGCCGGCCTGGTGCCTCCCGACCAGATCGTCCTGCTCGCCACGGCTCTGGTCCGCTCGGGACTCAAGCCCTAACGCGGCTCCCGCGGAATCAACGGCTCGGGATCGGACTCCGGCTCCGGCTCGACCGGCATGGGCACCTCGGGCCCGGGCTCAGGCAAAACCGGGTCGGGCGGCAACGGACGTTCCGGCGCGGGTGCGGTCATGGCGACTCCTTGGTAGACAAGCCACTCGACTACCCCACCGAGCCGATGCTCAACCCGCGCGGCCGATCCCCAGCAGCACCCTCGCCGCCGTGACGATGCCGTCATGGAACCGGCGCAGCTCGAAGTTCTCGTTGGGGGCGTGGTTGCGTTCGTCCACATTGGCCAGTGGAATCCCGTAGCACGGCAGCCCCAGGCCCTCGGTGAGGCCGGCGATGGGCAAACTGCCTCCCATGGCCGGCTCGAACAACGCATTGTCGCCAACGGCCTTCAGCACGGCTTCCGCGTACGGAGCGTCCGGCAAGGTCCGCGACGGCTCCATCAATGCCTTGAACTGGACCTCGGCCTGCGGCAGATGCCGGGCCACATGCGCACGGACCGCCTCGACCACGGTCGAAGTCCGCTGCCCGCAAGCCAACCGCATGTCACAACGGGCCACCGCGACGGCCGGGATGACGGTGCGGTGCTCGTTGTTGTCAAGGCAGGTCAACGAGTTGATGGACAACGTCGGCATGGCCAGCCGCTCGTTGACGCTCCCGTCCGCATGATCAAGGCGATCCAGCCCGACGCCGGCGAGCAGCTGCTCAGCGTCGACCGGCAACGCTTCCAGGGCCGCCCGTTCAGCCGCGGTCAGCGGAACAGTGCCGGTGTCGTAGCCATCGATCAGGATCCGACCGTCCGGTCCCTTCATGGTCGACAGCAGCCACACCAGCTCCCACGCCGGATTCGGCGCCACATTGCCCCAGTTGCCCGAGTGCAGCGGACTGCGAGCGCCGCGGACGGTGATCTCGAAGCTCACCACGCCGCGAACCCCGAGGGACACCGTCGGCTCGAACGCCGCGTTCACCGGCCCGTCGCTCCACACCGCGACGTCGGCATCGAGCTCGTCACGCAGGCCGGTCAGCGTGGCTGTGAGGTTCGGGCTGCCGATCTCCTCCTCACCGTCCAACAGAACCGTCACCGAGCACGGCAATTCGCCGTGACAGTCGCGCAGCGCCCGCACGGCCAGCAGCTGGGCGAGGTGCTGGCCCTTGTTGTCGCCGGTGCCGCGCCCGTACATGCGGCCGTCACGGATCGTGGCCTCGAACGGCGGGCTGTGCCACTCCTCCAGCGGGCCGGCCGGCTGCACGTCGTAGTGGCCGTAGATCACCACGTGCGGGCTGCCGGCCGGGCCCTCGGCATGCCCCGTGACCAGCGGCCAGCCGCCGGTCTCCACAACCCGCGGTGCCAAGCCGCTGCGAACCAGCAGCTCACGGGCATGATCGGCAGCCGCCGCCATGCCCTCCCCGGTGGCGCTGACGCTCGGCACGGCGACCCACTCGGCCAGCTCCCGCTCGTGCCGCGAGCCGTGTTCGGCCACGTACTGCTCGATCGCGTCCACGCCACCACCCCATCGATTTCACAAGTTGCAATCGATCGCCATCCTTCATATCGGTTACGATGCTGTCAATGACACCGCCGGATCGCCGCAGGCGGGCCACACCCCAGGACCTGCGCGCCCTCACCCACCCGCTGAGCTGGCGAATCCTGCGGTTGTGCGTGGAAACACCCCGCACCAACCAGCAGCTCGCCGAACGCCTCGGCGTCGCCCCGGCCACCCTGCTGCGCCGCGTCCGCGCCCTGGCCGACGCCGGTTTCCTCGCGGTCGAGCCGCCCCGGCAGGGCGAGCACGGCGCGTGGGAGCGGCCCTACCGCGCCACCGGCGAGACCTGGCACCTCGATCTCGGCACCGACGCGGGCGATCTACCGGGCCGGGTCGAGCTCGCCGTCGTCGACGCGCACCGGGCCGAGCTGGCCGAAGCCGACCCGACCGCGCCGCATCACACCCGCCGGGCCGTCCTGCACCTCGATCCTGAGGCGCACGCCGAGCTGAACCGGCGCGTCGACGAGCTGTTGGACGAGTTCAGCGCGCGGGCCACCGCCGATGGCACGCGCGTCTCGGTGCTGTGGAACGCGGTCGAACAACCGCCTCAGTAAGTCAGCCGCTGTGCGAGCTGCTTGCGGATGCGGGGCGGGATCTCCGGGGCGAACCGCCGGATGTAGCTCTCGGCGTGGGCCTTGTGGTCGACCAGGAACGGCAGGTCGAACACCACCAGCTTGCGGATCGCCAGCAGCGGCACCGGTGCGCGCAGCGCCCTGAACTCCGGGTTCCACAGCCCGGGGGCGTCGCACACCGGATGGAACTGGCCGATCATCAGGCCGTCCTCGACGAACTTGTCCTTGGCCACCCGTTGCAGCTCGTCCAGGCCGCTGGCATCGGTGTGGTCGAGGTGCGGCAACACCAGCAGCACGGTCAGCAGCTCGCGATCGGCGGCTGGCAGGGTGGCGCCGAGGCGTTCGTACCAGCCCCTGAGGCTTTCCACCGCCGCGCCGACATCACCTTCCCCCGACAGCGCGGCCAGATGGAACAGTCCCTTGTGGAGGGACGGTTGGGTGTACGGGCAGACCGGGCCGTTACGGCCGAGATCCGGATGCGGCGACACCAGATACTTCCGCGCCCAGGCAAGGATCTCCCGGACCGGCGACAGGTGCTCCTCCGGCACGTCGCCGGCGTCGACCTCGGCCGCCGACCAGAACAGCACCTGCGCCTGGTTCACCGCGGTCATGACCCGATCCCCTGCTCGAAGGTGAAGAAGCCGTCGGGATCGACTCGGCGCTTGATCTCCGCCAGGCGGGGATAGTTGTCGCCGTAGTAGGCCGTACGCCAGGACTTCAGGTCGGGATCGGTGAAGTTCAGGTACGAACGATCACCGCCGTACGGGGCCATGGTGTCGGCCAGCTCGGCCAGCCAACCGAGATTGGCATCCACCACCTCGCGGGAATCGCGCTCGGCCCACGAAGTGTCCATGGACAGCAAGAACATCGCGTCCCGGTGCGGGAACGCGGTGTCGCCGGCGGGCACTCGGTTGATCGCGCCACCCCACGAGAACAGGGCCGCGCCGCCGCCATCGGGATTGCCGCCGCCGGGCCATCGGCGCACCATCGCCAGCATCGCGTCGATGGCGTCCTCGGACAGGGGCTGGGTCAGCACGCTGGTGCGAGCCGCGAACGCGCCGGCCGCGGTCTCGTGCAGCAGATCGTTCTTGGCCTGCCAGTAGGTCCGGTCGTTGATCATCGTCCGGAACGGCTCGGCCACCGACAGGATCGGATCGAGGACCTCCTTCAGCGAGGCCGCCGAACCGAGGTGCTGCCCGATGCACGAGACGACCGCGTCCGGGCCGGTGGTGCTCACACCGACCCGCGCCGCGAACGCGTCCGGGGCGGACCGCATGGTCCGCTGCACCACCGAGAACACCTTCTCCGCGTCCTCCATGTGCCACAGCAACACATAAGTCGCACAGTCCGTGACCGGTTGAGCCTGGAACGTGAACGACACGTTCACACCGAAGTTCCCACCGCCACCGCCCCGACAAGCCCAGAACAGATCGGGGTTCTCGTCGGCCGAGCAGCGCAGCACCTCCCCGTCGGCGGTGACCAGAGTGGTCGCGACCAAAGCGTCGGCGGTGATGCCGTGCACCCGGGACGTGGCGCCGACGCCGCCACCGAGGGTGAGCCCGCCGATGCCGACCGTGGCCCCGTTGCCGAGCGCGAACGCCATCTCACACGGCTCGATGGCGGCGTACACATCGGACATCGAAGCCCCGCCACCGGCCGTCACCAACCCGGTCGAAGCGTTGGCGGACACGGTGTTCAGCGGACCGAGGTCAATCACCAGGCCAGGGCCGACCGAGTAGCCGGCATAGCTGTGCCCGCCGCCGCGAACCGCAACCCCCACACCGAGCTCCCGCGCCCACGCGATGGCCCGCTGCACGTCGACCACGGAGGCCACAGACACCACGCCGGCCGGCACAGTGGCCGCGAACCGCCGGTTGAACGGCAGGCTGACCGCGCCGAAGCCGCTCTCGCCGGGGCGGACCACCGTGCCGGCCACGGCTTTGTCGAGGCGCGTCCAGTCCTCTTCGGACGGTGACTTCATCGGAGCTCTCTCACCTCTTCGAGGTAGGACGTGCCGGTGGCGGCGTGCGGGCCGTAGCGCTCCCACCGTTCGCACAGCCGGATCCGGCCGTCGTCGCCGACCTCCGGCGTGTTCACGGTGTGGCCGCAGATCACGTCGCCGGAGTCGAGCACGATCGTGTATCCCATGTGGAGGGTGTCCCGCTCGTCCCGCAGGCCGGTCACGGTGCAGCGCAACACTTCGCCGCCGGACACCTCGGTCCACACGACGTCGCCCTGCTGCCGGTAGACCGCGACCGGCGCGCCGTCCACGCCCTCCTTGCGGAACCGGCGGCCGCCGTAGTCGATCACTGCCCACCACCGGCCGCGGCCCGCGACTCCTCCTGCCGCACGAAACCCTCGGACATCGCCCGGTCCCACCAGATCGCGTAGTACGCGAAGTCCTCGTCGCCGGCGTTGGTCAGGTGGTGCTCGATACCCGGCCGCAGGAACGCGATGTCCCCGGCGGCGAACTCGTAGCGCTCATCGGGAGTGACGACCTCGGCACGGCCCGTCATCCCGATGAAGATCTCGTGCTCGTGGTGGGCGTGCGTCACCGACGTGTCGCCCGGCCTCAGCACGCACCAGGCACCCTCGAACGGGGCCGTCAGCCCGTCCCACGGGTAGAGCAGCTTCATCTCCAGTCCGTAGGCCCGCACCAGGTTCTCGTGCTCCAGTCTGCGGATGTCCACCTCGGTCACGTCGCACTCCGATCGGCCGGATCCCCATTTAGCAAGCCGGGCCGAGGCTATCCACGCGACTTTCCCCGCCGGTAGGGGAAGTTCTCCCCAGTCTCAGGGAAATCCGTTGGCCGGCAACGGGGTCAGCCGCGACCGAGGCCGGCGTCCCGGGCCAGCACGATGGCCTGCGCGCGGTCGGTCACGCCCAGCTTGCCCAACACCGACGACACCCGGTTGCTGATCGTCTTGGGCGCCAGCGCGAGGTCACGGGCGATGGCCAGATTGGACTTGCCGGCGGCGATCCGTTCCAGCACCTGCTGTTCCCTCACCGTCAGCTGAGGGAACGGGTACGGCGCGTGATCGCCGCGCGAACTGAGCAGCGCGGCCAGCCGGCCGGCCACCGAACGTCCGACGATCACCTCGCCGTTGGACACCACCTCCACGCCGCGCAGCACCTGGTCCGCGTCGGCGTCGGCGGCCACCAGATAGCCCCGCGCGCCGGCGTGAAACGCGGCCCGCACGGCGGCGTCGTCGGCGATCGCCGTGACGACCAGAACCCTTGTGCGGGGCGCGATCCGGGCCACGTGACCGATCACGTCCTCGGCGGCGATCCGGCCGAACTGGTGCGGGTCGACGACCAAGATGTCCGGCCGGTGCCAGGCCACCTCGGCGAACATCTCGGCCGCCGTGGTCGCCTCGCCGACGACCGTGACGCCGCCCGAGCGCTCCAACATGGACCGGACACGGCGGCGTGCGACCGGCTGGGCGTCGGCCAGCAGCACCGTCACCGGGGCGGGCGCGACGCGGGCCGGGGATTCGAGGAGAGTTCCGGGCCGCCGAGCGGAAAACGGCGGCGGTTCCCGGTGTGCCGGGTGAGTCATGTTGCCCCCAACGGTTCACGGGCTCCCCCCAGTGCCCGCCTGTCCAGGGCCGTAAAGCTAGCGAACCGCCACCTCAGGGCGTTAGTTGACGCGCCAAAGACCAGGGCCTTGATCCGGCCAATGCGCGTACTGGATACCGCTGAAAGCACGCGGGCCCCCGAGAGATTCCCCGATGGACGGGCAAACCTTCCCTACCAACGGGGAAACACCGGAACCTAGCATCGAGTCACGAGCTGGTCACTCGCTCGACATGAACGGACATCGCGCGTCACCGCCGAGGGCCTTCCGCCCGGCGGGCGCGATCCACTCCCGACGAACGAGGTGTGCCTGTGACTGACCAAGAGGTGGGCTTGCTGGCGATCGGTGCGGGGCCGGCGAACCTGGCGCTCGCGGTGGCCATCGAGGAGTCCGGTTCGGACGCGCTGGCCGGCGAGACGCTGCTGCTGGACCAGAGCCCGGACATCAAGTGGCAGCGGGACCTGCTGATGCCGTGGGCGCGCAGCCAGGTGTCCTTCCTCAAGGACCTGGTGACCCTGCGCAACCCGCGCAGCAAGTTCTCCTTCCTCAACTTCCTGCACGACTCGGGCCGGCTGGACGAGTTCGTCAACCTGGGCACGTTCAACCCGTTCCGCTGGGAGATCTCCGACTACCTGCAGTGGGTGGCCCGCTCGCTGGAGCGGGTGCCGATCCGCTTCAACGCACACGCCCAGCGCATCGAGCCGGCCCGCGGCGCGGACGGCTCGATCACCGGGTGGACGGTCACGCTGTCCGACGGGGACACCATCCGCTGCCGCGACCTGGTGGTCGGCGGCGGACGGGACCGCAACATCCCGGACGTGTTCGCCGACCTGCCGGCCGACCGGGTGATCCACAGCTCGCAGTACCGGACCAGGATCGCCGCGCTGCCAACGGAGGCGCCGCTGCGGGCGGTGGTGGTCGGCGGTGCGCAGAGCGCGGCCGAGATGTTCATGGCGCTGCACCAGAACCTGCCCAACAGCGAGCTGACCATGGTGGTGCGGTCGATCGGGCTGCAGAACTACCAGACCAGCAAGTTCGTCAACGAGCTGTTCTTCCCGTCCTTTGTGGACGTGTTCTACGACAGCCCGCCGGACGTGCGCCGGCAACTGCTGGATGAGATGCACCTGACCAACTACGCCGGCCTGGCCCCGCCCTTCCTGGAGCAGCTGTACACGATGCTCTACCAACAGCGCGGCGTTGGCCAGGAAAGGTCACGGGTGCGGCCGCTGACCAAGGTGGTCGGGGCCCGTGTCGAGGACGGCGAGGTGGTCCTGGACCTGCGGGACCGAACCTCGGGCAAGGTGGAGCCCCTGCACTGCGACGTCGTGCTGCTGGGCACCGGGTACGACCAGCGGATGCCGGCCATGGTCCGTGACCTGGCCGACCGGGTCGGCCTGGACGAGATCACGGTCAGCCGCTGCTACCGGGTCGACCTCGGCGACTCCACGTGGGGCGCCATGTACCTGCAGGGCGTCAACGAGGCCACGCACGGCATCGCCGACTCGCTGATCAGCGTGCTGGCCCACCGGTCCCAGGACATCGTCGACGACCTGCTGGCCCGCCGCGGCGAGCTGAGGAGCGCCCGATGACCGACCGGCTGGTGATCATCTCCCCGGCGCCGACCGCCAACGGCGACCTGCACGTGGGCCACCTGGCCGGCCCGTTCCTGGCCGCCGACGTCTGCACCCGCTACGCCCGGGCAACCGGCCGGGAGGCCTTGTACGGCACCGGTATGCACTTCACCCAGAACTACGTGGTGACCGCGGCCCGCAAGCTCGGCGTGTCGCCGGAGCACCTGCGGGTCCGCTCGGCCGAGCAGGTGGAGCGGACCTTGGCCGCGATGGGCATCGAGGTGGACGGCTTCGGCTGCATCGGCGACCGGTTCACCAAGATGGTGCTGGACTTCTACCAGCGGCTGCACGGCCAGGGCCGGCTCAAGCTGCGCACCTGGCGCTTCCCGTTCCTGCCTAGCACCGGCGAGTACCTGATGGACGCCTACGTGCTCGGCGGCTGCCCGTTCTGTCTGGCCACCGGCTACGCCGGCATCTGCGAGAGCTGCGGCCTGCCGGTCGCCCCCGGCGACCTGATCGACCCGCGCTCGACGCTGTACCCCGACGAGCCGCTGGAGACCCGCGAGGCGGAGATCCTGGTCTTCCCGGTCGAGGAGTACCGAGCGGAGTTGGCCGACTACTTCGCGAAAACCACGATGCGCCCGCACATGGCCCAGATGATCGAGGACGTGATGGCCGGGCCGCTGCCCGACTTCCCCATCACCCAGCCGACTTCGTGGGGCATCCCGGCCCCGTTCCCGGAGGTGCCGGGGCAGGTGATCTACCCGCACATGGAGGGCATGCCGTGGAGCATGTTCACCACGGCGCTGGCCGCCGAGCGGCGGGGCGCGGTGCTGGTCTCGGACGACGAGTTGTGGCGCAAGGACTCCGGCACCACTGTCGTCTACTTCACCGGCCTGGACGCGACCTATCCGTTCGCGGTCGTCGGTACCGCGATGCTGACCGCCCTCGGCGAGCACGTGGTGCCGGCGCAGTACATCACCAACGACTTCTACGAGCTCGCCAACGAGAAGTTCAGCACCAGCCGGGGTCACGTGGTGTCCGGGCGGGAGCTGGCGGCCGAGGTGCCGCGGGACCTGATCCGCTTCCACCTGTCGGCGACCAGCCCCGAGTTCCAGCGCACCGACTTCACCCGCGAGGCCCTGGTCCGCGTCACCGAGTCGCGACTAGTTCGGCCGTGGAACCGGGTCGCCGCCGCGGTCGACACGTGGGTCGGTCGCGGACCGCTGCCGGTGTCCGAGCGGTCGCGGCAGTCCGCACAGCGCATGGTCGAGCGGTTCGCCGGCGGGTACGGAGTTCGGCGTTTCAGCCTCACGGCGGTGGCGTCCACCATGGCCGAACAGTTGGCGCGACTGGACCAGATGGCCGCGGGGGCGACCAAGGAGAACGCCGGCGACCTCTGCCACGAGGTGGACGTGTTCCTCCGCTGCGCCGCGCCGGTGCTGATCGACCTGGCCGCCGCGGCGTTGCCGGACACCGCGATCCCGACCGCCTCGGACATCACGACGGTCACGCCCGCTCCCCTGCCCCGCCTGACCGGGGCCGGCGGCTGATGTCCACCGTCGTGATCGTCGGCGCCGGGGTCACCGGGATGGTGACCGCGATGGAGTGCGCGTTGGCGGGACACCGCGTGACGCTGCTCGATCGCGGCCCCATCCCCAACCCGGCGTCGACCTCGGCCGACCAGCACCGGGCGCTGCGGGTGCAGCGACCCGGCGACCCGGTGCTGACCGCCCAGATGACCGATGCCCGCAAGCGCTGGCTGGGACTGGAATCCGTGCTGGGCACAGATTTCCTCCGGTTGGTCGGGATCGTCACGGCATGGCCGGCCGACGATGCCACCGGCGAGATCGTCGAGCTGCCGCCGGTGCTGTTCCCGAGTGGGACCGTCGGTGTGCTCGACCCCGACGCCGGAGTCCTGCTGGCCGACAAGTTCCTGCACGCCGCGGCGCACTGGCTGGCCGAGCACCCCGCGGTGTCGGTTCGCGCGGAATGCCCGGTGCGGTTCGTCGCCGACCACTGGGTGTCCCTTTCGGACGGTACGGCCCTCGGCGCGGATCTCGTCGCGGTGGCGGCCGGACCGTGGAGCCGGGACCTGGTGGATGTTCCGGTCGCGCTGTTCCGGCAGACCATGGCCTACCTGCGCCCACCGGCCGATCTGGCTTCGTGGTGGGAAACCGCGCCCGGCGTCGGCGGTGTCGGCGCCGACGGCCGGGCCTGGCTGCTGCCGCCGGGCGACGGCACCCTGCTCAAGATCAGCTCGGACGCGGTGTGCCGCAAGGTGGAGTCCACGGCCGAGGGGGAGCTGGAGACCTGGGGCGACTGGCTGCCGGCCCGACCGAGGCGAACCGGCCGACCGATCAGCGAATCGCCCGCCCATCCGGTGACCCCACCGCGAACCGGTCGGATGCCCGCCCTCCCCTGGGCCGAGCGACTGCTGGCCGAACCCATTCTGTCCGATATGGACCGTTACACCGTGGTGGCGGTGCGGGAGTGCCACTACGCGGCGGCCCCGGACACCGGCGGCCCGCTGCTGCTCCACCCCAAGCCGGGCCTGTGGGTCCGCCCGTCCTGCGGCGGCTCGGGTTTCGCCGCCGCACCGCTCGTCGCGAACACGATCGTCGAGGCCATGGAGGCGACTGCATGAACGACGCCAGCAAGAAAGACGGTGTGCTCGCCGCGATCAGGGCGACGCCGGCGTCGATCCGGTACCTGCTCGGCGGCATGCTGCTCAACCAGCTGGGCGCCTACGTCCAGACCTTCCTGCTGCTATACCTGGTGCACCGCGGCGTGTCGGCCGAGGAGGCCGGCCTGGGCCTGGTCGCCTACAGCGTGGGCGCGATCTTCGGCACCATGCTCGGCGGAGAACTCGCGCACCGCGCCGGCACCCGGATCACCATCGGGCTGGCGATGGCCGCCTCCGGACCACTGGTGGCGCTGATCCCGACCCTGAGCGGCCACGGCACGTTCTGGTTGCTGCTGCTCGATGTGGGACTGGCCGGGCTGGTGACGCAGGCCTACCGGCCGGCGGCCTCGGTGCTACTGGCCGAGCTGATGCCGGAGAAGTTCCACGTCATGACGTTCTCCATGATGCGCACCGCGCTGAACACCGGCGCCGCGGTCGGGCCACTGTTGGCCGCCGTGATGATCACCGTGAACTGGGACCTGCTGTTCTATGTGGACGGTGCGACCGCGCTGCTGTACTCGGTGCTCGCGTTCGCCCTGCTGCCCAACGTGGTCGCGCCCGAGGAGGAGCAGCCGGCTCCCGGCGAAACCGCCAACCGCCGCTCGGCCTACGCGGTGTTGGTGCGGGACGGCCGATTCCTGCTCTACCTGGCCTCGCTGTTCGTCGGCACCATCGTCTACGCCCAGTTCATGGTCGCGCTGCCGCTGAAGATCACCGCCGACGGCGGCGGCGGCACCGGCCTGTACAGCTTCGTGCTGGCCGCCTCGTCCGTCGTGCTGATCACCTGCGAGCTGTGGATCACCTCGTACATCGTGAAGTGGTCCGCGCCGCTGGCGGTGTTCCTCGGGCACGTCGTGTTCGCAATGGCCTTCGCCGCCTGGGGCCTGTCCTCCGGCAACACCGTGATCGTCGTGCTCGGCGCCGTGCTGTTCACGTCCGGCCTGATGATGTCCGCCCCGACCATGTTCGCCCGCCCGGCCAAGGTGTCGTCCCGGTTCCGGCCGCGCTACCTCGGCGTGATGAACGCGATCACCGGCCTGTCCTCGGCCATCGCCCCGGTGCTGGGCGTGTTCGCGTGGACCACGTGGGGCAACGCGATCTGGCCGGTGTGCGCGGCGCTGGGTGTGGTGGCCGGTCTGTTCGCGTGGGTCGGCATCACCGTCAAGCCGGAGACGGCACCGGTCGTCGCCAAGGAAGTGGTCGCATGAGCGAGCTTGCGAGCGAATCATTCAACACAGAGCGTCCGCGAACGCGGACACCGAGCGCTAGCGAGGTGCCGCAGTGAACACCCTGCTGGTGATCGGGAGCGGGCTGAAGTACTACCGCGAGTACCTGGTCACGTCCATCCACCGCCGGGCCCGCGCGGCCGGGTTGCGCCTGGTGCTGCTCAACAATCTCAAGCCCACCTGGCAGCAGCAGTACTTCGACGAGATTGTGCTGGCCGACGTTTTCGACCCGGCGGTGATGGCCGCCGAGGCCCGCAAGGTCGCCGAGCGGGAGCAGGTCGCCGGTCTGATGTGCTGGGACGAGCCGCTGGTGCTCACGGCCGGCGAGCTGGCGGCCGAGTTCGGCGTGCCGGGCCTGGGACTGGCCGGGGTGCACGGCTGCCGGGACAAGAACCGGACCCGCGAGCTGCTCACCGCCGCCGGCCTGTGCCAGCCCGGCTACGCCATGACGTCCGATCCGGTCCAGGCCCGTGCCGCGGCGGAGCTGATCGGATTTCCGGTCGTGGTCAAGCCTCGGGCGTTGGGGGCGAGCATCGGCGTTGTCATGGCCCGCGACGCCGTGGAGTTCGACGCCGCGTTCGCGGTCGCGCAGGCGGCCAGCGAGGTCGACCAGGGTGTCTACGGGGCCAAGGTGATCGTGGAGGGCTACGCCGACGGGTCGGAGATCAGCGTCGACGGGGCCGTGCACAAGGGCGAGTACCTGCCGATGTTCCTGGCCCGCAAGGAAAGCGGCGAGCCGCCGTACTTCGAGGAGGTCGGGCACGTCGTCGACGCCGCCGATCCCCTGCTGGCCGACGAGGAGCTGGTCGGCACCCTGGCCCGGGCCCACCGCGCGCTGGGCGTCGAGGACGGCATCACCCACAGCGAGGTCCGGCTGACGCCGCGCGGGCCGGTGGTGATCGAGATCAACGGCCGGGTCGGCGGCGACCTCATCCCACTGCTCGGTCAGCTCGCCACCGGCATCGACTCCGGCGAGGTGCTGTTCGACGTGGTCACCGGGCAGCGCCCGGACATCACGCCCACGCGGCGCGCGGTGGCCGGCATCCGGTTCGGACTGCCGGCGGCCGACTGCGTGGTGCGATCGGTGACCGTGCCGACCACGGCAGAAGGCCTGGTCACAGCCTCGCCGATGGTCGAGCCCGGCACCACGCTGCGGCTGCCGCCCGGCGGCTACCTGGCCCGCCACTCCTTTGTCGTGTGCGAGGCCGAGGACGGGCCGACCTGCCTGCGGCGGCTGGCCGAAACCTCGGCCATGGTCGAGGTTGACGCCGAGCCAGCCGGGCCGCCCGAGCCCGACGCCACCTTCGAGATGCCCGCCGGCCTGCTGGACACCGACGCGTGAGGAGCGAGCACATGACCATGGCACCCGAGGCCCCGCTGACCGCCACCGACATCCTGGCCCGCGCCCAGGCGCTGGCGCCCGAGCTGCGGGAGCGGTCGGCGGAGATCGAGCGGGCCCGCCGGCTGCCCGACGACGTCGTGGCGAAGCTGCGGGCCACCGGCGTCTACCGGATGGGCTTCAGCCGCGCCTGGGGCGGCCCGGAACTGTCGTCGCTGCAACAGCTCGAAGTCATCGAGGCACTGTCCTATGGGGACGCTTCGGCCGGCTGGTGTGCCGAGATCGGCTCGCACACCGGGCTTTTCGCGCCCTACCTGGCCGGCCCGGTGGCCCGGGAGATGTTCCCCAGCCTGGACGTGATCACCACCGGCATGCTGTTCCCGGTCGGCCGGGCCGAGCGGGTGCCCGGCGGCTACCGGCTGTCCGGCCGGTGGACCTTCGGCAGCGGCATCACCCACTGCGACTGGGTGATCTCCGGCGCCTTCATCTACCGGGACGGGCAACCCGACCCGAGCCCGGACGGCCGCGACCCGCACGACTCGCGGCTGTTCATGGTGCGCGCCGCCGACGTCAGCGTGCTCGACAACTGGGACACCACCGGCATGCTCGGCACCGGCAGTTGCGACTACACCATCACCGACGTGTTCGTGCCCGAGGAGCACACGCTCAGCTTCGACACCGTGCTCGACCACAACGGCCCGCACACCCAGCCGGACACGTTCATGCGCTACATGCCCGGCGTGCCACTGGGTGTGGCCCGCGCGGCACTGGACCACGTGCGGGAGCTGGCCACCACCAAGCGTTATCCCAACGGGGACGCCTGGGCCGACAACCGGCGGGTGCAGACGATCATCGCCGAGTGCGAGGCCGACTACATCGCCACCCGGCACGGCGTGCGCGGCACCCTGCTGCGGCTGGAGGAAGTGCTGGGTGACAACGGAACCCTGGACGACCTGAGCCGGGACGAGCGGGCCGCGCTGCCGCTGTCCCGGCTGCACGCGTTCCGGACCGCGCGGTCGATCGTCACCCGGCTCTACGACCTGTTGCAGACCGCCTCGATCCACCGCGCGTCGCCGATGGACCGCTGGCTGCGCGACACCACGACGATGTGCCAGCACCTGTTCGCGCAGGAGCGGATCCTGCAGTCCGGCGGCGCCCACCTGCTGGGCGGCACCCCCGATTTCCGGCTGTGCCTGGGCATCGTGAAGTAGAGGAGCGCTGACGTGTCCGAACGACCGATCATCCTGGTGGGCTATGTGGCCGCGCTGGGCAAGTTCGCCGAGTTCCTGCCGGAGAACTCGCTGGTCATCGTCGAGGAGCCGGACGTCGTGCGCAAGCGCGGCGTGCGGGAGGCGGCCGAGAACTCGCCGGTGGTGCGCGAGCTCGTCGAGTGGGAGTACCAACTTCCCGGCGCGGCCGACGCACTGATCGCCACCCGTCCCGATCTCACCGCGTCGGCGGTGATCCCGCTCGTCGAGTACGCGACGCCGTGCGCGGCCCGGCTGGCCGAACGGCTCGGGACGCCCGGCGCGGGGCTGGGGGCGGCCGAGCTGATGCGGGACAAGTCGTTGCTGCGCAAGGTGACGCGTGCCGCCGGCGTGCCGAACCCGTTGTCCGAGGAGGTGAACTCGCCGGAGGAGGTGGTCCGGTTCATGGCCGCCATCGACGGACCGGTGGTGCTCAAGCCGGCCAACCGGCAGGGCGCGGTCGGCACCGAGATCGTGCACGACCCGGCGTCAGTGCCGGCGGTCTGGGCCTCGTGCGTCCAGCACGACGAGGGGATCTTCGCCCCCGACCGCGAGCGGGCGGTGCGGATGCTGGCCGAGGAGTACGTCGTCGGCCACGAGTACAGCGTCGAAATGGTGGTGCGCGACGGCTCGGACCTGTTCTTCAACGTCACCGACAAGGTGCTCTACCCCGGCCCACGCCCGATCGAGTCCGGACATGTGCTGCCGGCGGCGATCTCCGACGACCTGGCGGAATCGTTGCGCGCCAGCACCTTGGCGGTGTTGCGGGCCGTCGGCTTCGGCTCCGGGGTCGTGCACTGCGAGTGGATCGTGCGGGACGGCACGCCGTATCTGGTGGAGTGCGCCGGCCGGTTCCCGGGCGACGGCATCATCGAGATGATCGAGCGGGCCTACCAGGAACCCATTGGCGAGCACTACTTCACGATGATGCGCGGTCTGGAGGCGCCGGCCATGCCGTCGACCGCCCCGCAGGCCGCCGCCGTGCGGTTCATACCGGAGATGACGGGCGAGATCGTCAGCATCGACGGCCTGGAGGCGGCCCTGGCGCTCCCCGGCGTGGTGCACTGCGACGTCGGCCCGGGTGTCGGCGACACCATCCGGGAACTGCGCAGCTCGTGGGACCGGTTGGGCATGGCGATGGCGCTCGCGCCGACCGCCGGCGAGGCGGTCCGGTTGGCGGAGAAGGCGATCGACCAGGTGCACATCGTCACGACCGGGGGTCCGCAGTGGAATTCGCGGTAGTCGGAGCGGGCATGGCCGGGGCCTTCCTCGCGTTGGCGCTCGGCCGCCAGGGCCACACGGTCACCGTCTACGAGCGGCGGCCCGATCCCCGGGTCAACGCCGTGCACACCACCTCGATGAACCTCGGCCTCTCCGAACGCGGCCTACAGGCGTTGCAGCGTCTGGGTTTGCGAGAGGAGATCACGCGGCACGTCGTGCCCATGCGCGGGCGCATGGTGCACAACCAGGACCGCTCGCTGCGGTTCTCCACCTACGGCGAGGGCGGCATTCTCGCCATCCAGCGCCATGATCTCGGCGTCGCGCTCATCGAGGCCGCCACCCGGTCGTCAAACGTGCGGTTCGTGTTCGACACCCGCTGCGTCGGCATCGACAAGGACCTGCCCGCCGCCGACTTCGTCACCGACTCCGGCCAGGCCTTCACGGTCACCCCCGACGTGATCGTCGGCGCCGACGGCGCGTTCTCCGTCGTTCGCAAGCACATGCAGCGGGACGAGCGCGCCGACTACCACCAGGAATTCCTGGAGTGGGGCTGGCGCGAGCTGCACATCCCCACCGGCGCAGACGGCCGGCACCGGATGGCCGACGACGTGTTCCACCTGTGGCCCCGGGGCGAGACCATGATGTTCGCCCACCCCAACCTCGACGGCTCGTTCACCTGCTCCTGCGTGCTGCCGTTCCAGGGGCCGCGCAGCTTCGCCGCGCTGCGCTCCGCCGACGACGTCGAAACCCTCTTCCGCTCGCTGTTCCCCGACGTCCTCGACCTGGTGCCCGATATCGGCAAGGTGTTCCTCGACCAGCCCACCTTCAAGCTGGTCACGACCCGCACCTCCCCCTGGCACCACGACGGCAAGGTGGTGCTCATCGGCGACGCCTGCCATGCCGTCTTTCCCTTCCTGGCCCAGGGCATGAACGCCGCGTTCGAGGACGGTCTCGAACTGGCTGACTCGCTGTCCGCGTTCCCCGACAACCCCCGGGCCGCCCTGTCCCGCTTCTACCGCCGCCGCAAGCCCAACACCGACGCCCTGGCCGAGATGTCCCGGGAGAACTTCGCCGAACTCCGGGACACCGTCCGCTCCCCTGCTGTACGGCTGGAGAAGGCCTGCGACGTCGTGCTGGAGAAGGCGCTCCGGCACCGGTGGATGCCGCTGCACGCCATGGTCACCAACACCACCATGCCCTACGCCGACGCCCGCCAACGGGCCCTCCGCCAACGCCGCATCCTCCAGGCCGCAGCCGCGACCCTCGGGGTGGTGGCTGCCGGCGGCCTCCTGCGCCGCTTCCTCCGCTGACCCAGACCGCCGGCCGGTGGTCGCGTCAACTGCTCGCGAGGGCGACGATCACCGGCACGGTCATGGCGAGGGCGTTGTTGACGCCGTGGACGACCACGCCGGGCCAGACGGAACCAGTGCGGCGTAGTAGGACGGCGTTGATGGCACCAACTACGAAGGCGACGGGCAGTACAGGGTTGAGGCCGTGCACCAGGGCGAAGACGGCGGCGCTGACGAGGACGCTGATCCAGGCGCCGTAGCGGCCCAGGGCGTTGGCGAGGACACCGCGGAAGATGAACTCCTCGCCGATGGGAGTGGCGACGAAGCCGAAGACGGCGGACAACAGGTACGTGAGCAGACCACCGGAGGCGGCGGCCTGGTAGCCGGCCTGGATGTTCTGGTGATCGCCGGTGAAGGCCTGGTAGAGCCCGGAGGCGAGGGCGGACAGCAGCCAGGCCAGGATGCCGAATCCGATGGCCGCGACCAGGGACCGCAGGCTGGCGCGCCGCACACCGAACGGTGCGAGGCGGCGGATCCGCAGCAGGGCGGCGACAGCGAAGGCACCGAGGCCGATGGCGGCTGACAGCGCGAAGCCGACGATGCCCTCGACGCTGGCCGGCAGGGCGGCGTGGTACAGGTAGACGATCACGGCCGCGTAGAGCACGGCGTAGGCCGCCAGTCCGGCGATGATCTCGGGCCAGCCGGGCCGGGCCGGCCGCTCGACGGGTGTCGTGACGATGGCGGTGCTCTGGTTCATTCGAGGCTCCTGATCAGCGAAATCGCGTTAGCACAGTGTGCTAGTACGCTGTACCGTACACCGTGCTAGCACACCGTGCTAGGATCGCTTCCCGTGAACAACAGCAGGCGGGAGGAAATCCTCGCCGCGGCCCGCGAGCTGGCCCAGGAGCACGGCGTCGGCACGCTGAGCGTGCGGTCCGTCGCGGCCGCGGCCGGCGTCGGGGCCAGCACGTTGCGGCACTACTTCCCGTCTCAGGCCGACCTCTATCAGGCGGTCGCGAGCGAGTTGGTCGCCAACGTCCTCGGCGACCGCGACATCACCGACGACAGCCGCGACCCTGCCGTCCGCCTGTACGACTGTCTTGTGCAGTTCGTGCCGCGGTCCCAGGAGCAGGCCCGGGCGCTCACCGGCTGGGCCGAGCTGAACCGACTGGCCCTAGGCGGCGACGCCGGGGTGGTGGAAATCCTCAAGAGCGGACGCCTTGCCTCGGAGGAGGCGCTGCGCCGGTGGTTCGGCGTGCTCGCCGACCAGGGGCTCGTCACGCCGGACGCCATCGACGGCCATGTCACACACGTGCTCACCCTGGTCGACGGATTCAACCTCGACCTGTTCCTGTTCCCGGACCGCGTCGATCTGGCCGCCGCGCGGGCGACCCTGCGCTGGTTCGCCGAACGCGTCGTTTTCTGACCTACCCCAACGGGCAGCGTCGCGTTGGAGCGCCCTCGGCTCCGAACTTGATCACTACCCTGGCCATGGTGAGGATCCCGCTGTCGACGGCCGGCAGCCGCGACGACGTGGAGCCGTTCCTGGAACCCGTTCCACACCAAGGCGTTCTGCCGCACTGCGTCGCCGCCATCCACCACGGCGGGGCCGGCACCGAGCCGCTGCCCGCCCGCCGGCTCACCGCCGACCGCCTGGCGGCGAGGCCGGCCGCCATGTCCTCCCCGACCGCCGCACAGCGACAGGCGGCGGAGAACAGTCGCGGCCAGGCCCTCACGACGATCGCTGGTTGACTCCGCCCGCGAACCCTGCCATGTGACGAGCTCTTTCTTGTTCACAGCAATAAAATTCCGTCACGTAGCCCGAGTGGACGGCACCCGTTCGTCGCAATAACGCCGTTCAGGCGATTCATGCAAACTTCACTACCTTCGTCGGTTGTTCCCGCTTCGCCGAGCCCGGATCCTGGTCCGCGATCGACGCTCCCTTCCACCTCTGCCGGACACGGCCCGCGACCCGGGCCGGGTCAACCCCTGCTCGGAGGAGAACTGCCGATGATCCTGAGACGCACCACCGTTGTCGTCGCGGCCGGCCTGCTGGTCGCCGCCGTCACCACCAGCACGGCCGCACAGGCGCAACCCACCCCGAACACGACGTCTCCGCTCACCGCGGAGGCGATGGCCGCCAACGCGGCACAGAGCCTGGTCGCCTCCCGACCGGCCGTTCTGCACGCCAGCGCCGACGACGCGTTCGTCCAGCACAGCGTGATCTCCTCCACCAACGGGATGAAGTACGTCCCGTACGACCGCACCTACAAGGGCCTGCCGGTGGTCGGCGGCGACTTCGTGGTGTCCACCAACTCCACCGGTCAGGTCGTCGCGACCACGGTGGCCCAGGACAACACCATCAGCCTGGCCTCCACCACGCCGAAGCTGTCGGCCAAGGACGCGGAGGCCACCGCCCGCAAGCAGTTGTCCACGGTGGACAACGTCGGCGCCGCGCAGCTGGTCACCTTCGCGCTCGGCACGCCCGCGCTGGCCTGGCAGAGCACCGTGACCGGCACCAGGGACGGTGAGCCCAGCAAGCTCGACGTTGTCGTGGACGCCAACACGGGCAAGGTGTTGCACACCCAGGAGCACGTCCTGTTCGGTGACGGCACCGGTGTCTGGAACGGCCCCGAGCCGCTGCACATCGACACCACGCACTCGGGCAGCACGTACTCCATGAAGGACCCGAACATCACCAACGTCAGCTGCCAGGACGCGTCGAACAACACAACGTTCAGCAAGTCCACCGACAGCTGGGGCAACGGCGACGAGACGAGCAAGGAAACCGGCTGCGTCGACGCCCTGTACAGCATCCAGTCCGAGAACAAGATGCTGTCGCAGTGGCTGGGCCGCAACGGCTTCGACGGCAACGGCGGCGGCTGGCCGATCCGCGTCGGCCTCGACGACGAGAACGCCTACTACGACGGCAGCCAGGTGCAGATCGGCCACAACACGGCCGGACAGTGGATCCCGGCCATCGACGTGATCGCCCACGAGCACGGCCACGGCATCGACGACCACACCCCGGGCGGCATCTCCGGCAACGGCACCCAGGAGTTCGTGGCCGACGTCTTCGGCGCCTCCACCGAGTGGTTCGCCAACGAGGCCGCGCCGTACGCCAAGCCGGACTTCCTGGTCGGCAACCAGGTCAACCTGGTCGGCTCCGGCCCGATCCGCAACATGTACAACCCGTCCGCGCTGGGCGACAAGAACTGCTACGACAGCTCGATCCCCGGCACCGAGGTGCACGCCGCGGCCGGGCCCGGCAACCACTGGTTCTACCTGCTCGCCGAGGGCACCAACCCGACCAACGGCCAGCCGACCAGCCCCACCTGCAACAGCTCCAGCATCACCGGGCTGGGCGTGCAGAACGCGGTGAAGATCTTCTACAACGCGATGCTGCTCAAGACCAGCGGCAGCTCCTACCTGAAGTACCGCACCTGGACGCTGACCGCGGCCAAGAACCTGTTCCCCGGCAGCTGCACCGAGTTCAACACCGTGAAGGCGGCCTGGGACGCGATCAGCGTGCCGGCGCAGTCCGGCGACCCCACGTGCAGCGCCACCGGCACGGTGACGGTTTCCAACCCCGGCAACCAGTCCACCACCGTCGGCTCCGCGGTGAACCTGCCGCTGTCGGCCAGCGGCGGCACCGCGCCGTACAGCTGGACCGCCACCGGCCTGCCGGCCGGCCTGTCCATCAACGCCTCCACCGGTGTCATCTCGGGCACCGCCAGCACCGCCGGCAGCAGCAACGTCACGGTGACCGCCACCGACAGCGCCAGCCACAGCGGCTCCGCGTCGTTCGGCTGGACCGTCGGCACCGTCGGCGGCGGGTGCAGCGGGCAGCAGCTGGGCAACCCCGGCTTCGAGTCCGGCAACACCGTCTGGTCGGCGAGCTCCGGCGTCATCGCCCAGAACGGCTCGCAGCAGCCCACCCATGGCGGCACCTGGAACGCCTGGATGGACGGCTACGGCAGCGCCCACACCGACACGCTGTCCCAGTCGGTGGCCATCCCGGCCGGCTGCAAGGCCACGCTGACGTTCTGGCTGCACATCGACAGCGCCGAGACCACCACGTCCACCCAGTACGACAAGCTGACCGTCACCGGCGGCTCGACCACGCTGGCGACCTACTCCAACCTGAACAAGGCGTCCGGGTACGTCCAGAAGACGATCGACGTGTCGTCCTTCGCCGGGCAGACCCTCGCGCTGAAGTTCACCGCCGTGGAGGACAGCTCGCTGCAGACGTCGTTCGTCATCGACGACACCGCGGTGACGCTGAGCTGATTCCCACCGCGTCGATCACCTCCGCTTGACCGGAACGGGGAGGGCCTCGCGCCCTCCCCGTTCCCGCTCTCGTGAACAAGATCCGAACGATCATCCTTTATGGACGATCAGCGGCGTCCCGACACCGGAGAGTTGTAGTCGGGCCGAACAGGGCTACCGTCGGAGTCAAGCCGCGAGGAGCTGGCTTGGGCGGGTTTGAGCAGACAGGCTCGGTTTGGGGTTGCCCCTCGTTCACGGAGGGAGCGCCCATGGCCCAACAGTCGACGTTGAACGTCCTGGTCGAGCGCCAGGGGTCGCTGCCGATCGTGCACGTGTTCGGAGAAGTGGACATGTGCACGGTGCACGAGGCCGCGAGACCGCTGCGGCACGAGCTGTCCGCGCCACCGGCCGCGCTGGTGCTGAACCTGATCGACGTCACGTTCATCGACGCCGCCGGGATGCGCATGCTGGTGGAGGCCCAGTCGGCCGCGGACAGCACCGACAC
Organism: Kutzneria sp. CA-103260; assembly: GCF_018263855.1. GTDB lineage: Bacteria > Actinomycetota > Actinomycetes > Mycobacteriales > Pseudonocardiaceae > Kutzneria. The sequence continues at coordinate 3,381,730 of NZ_CP073318.1, forward strand.
CGACCTCCAGGTCGCGCTGGCCCGCATCGTCTGGCGGCCGCTGGATCTCCTCGGCCTCACCGAGGATTTCGCCACACACCGGACGCTGGCCGCGGCCGTCGCGGCGACGGCAGCCTAGCCCGGTTCCCCACGACGCTTGCGGTGGATCACCCAGACCAGGTCGACGACGCAGACCACCGCGAGCGCCGAGAGCAGGACGATTCCCCACAGCACATGGAGGATCACGAACAGCGTGCCCGCGGCCAGGCACATCGCCAGCGCCACGGCGGCCAGCACGGTGCGCAGGGTGAGCGCGCTGTAAGCCGGGGCGGCGCCGCCGACGCCACCGAGGGGGTCGTGATAGTCGGGCAGACCCCGTTCGTACTCGGCGCGGGTGCGTTTCATGGATTTCGGGTACCCGAACCGCCTTCGCCTATTCCCGGGCGCGTCGCCCTCGGCCACCGCGCCGAGACCAACCCGATCGGGTGGATTCTCGGAGCAGCCATATGCCTGCAACAAGGGCTTTGTCTCTTTCGACCGCCTTCGCCCGTCACAACCGATTAGCCGGTTCGGTGGCCCAGGCCCTAGCTTCCAGCCCATGACCGGACTTCTGGAAAGCGCCGCGACCGTCTCCGCCGCGATCCATCGCGGTGATCCGATCCGCGCGCTGTCCACACCGGAGCCCGCCACCGCCCGGTTCGCGCCCGCGCCGACCACGCGCACGGTGACCTGAGGAATGCTCGACTCCGACCAGGAGGCCCTGCTGTCGTACGTGCGCACGTACGCGCGGGACTACCTCCGCGATCGCCACACCGCCCCGATGCAGCCGACGGCGCCAACGCGCTCAGCACGTTGCGCACGCTCGTCGAGCACGGGCAGCCGGGGTTCGCGCCGTCGACCTCCGGCCGCTACTTCGATCACGTGACGGGCGGTTCCCATCCGATCGGGCTGGCAGCGGACTGGCTCACCTCGGTGTGGGGCCAGGGCGGCGCCAGCCACGAGACGAGCCTGCTCACCACCGTGGTCGAAGAGGTCTGCGCGAAGTGGCTGACCGAGCTGTTCGGTCTGCGGCCGAACACCAGCGTCGGCGTCACTTCCGGGTACGCGACGGCCAACCTGACCGCATTGGCCGCGGCACGGCATCACGTGCTGGCCCAGGCCGGTCGGGACGTCGAGGCCGATGGTCCCGTTGGTGCACCGGAAGTTCGTGTCCTGGTCAGCGAAGGCTGCCACATCACGGTGCAGTGGGCGCTGGGGCTGGTCGGGCTGGCCGGCGGCATCCGTCCGGTGCCGTGTGACGACCAGGGCCGGATGCGGGTCGACGCGTTGGCTGCCCTGTTGGAGAAGAGCAACAGGCCGCTGATCGTGTGCGGACAGGTGGGGCACATGGACACCGGCGCCTCCGATGACGTGGCCCGGGTGGCGATGCTGACCCACCGGCACGGCGGCTGGCTGCATCTCGACGCGTCGTACGGCATGTGGGCGGCGGCCAGCCCACGGCATCATCCCCATGCGTTGCGGCGGGCCGACTCCTGGGCCACCGACGCGCACAAGTGGCTCAATGTGCCCTACGACTGCGGGATCGTGCTGTGCGCGCACCTGTCGGCATATCAGGCAGCGCTGCGCGGCCAGGCGGACTACCCGTTCGACTACCCGCCGGAGCGCTCGCGCCGAGCCCGTCCGCTGGTGCTGTGGGCCACGCTGCGACACCTCGGTGTCGAGGGTGTCATCGACCTCGTCGACCGATCATGCCGGCACGCCAGGGGAATCGCCCGCCGGCTGGCCGACGAGCCCGGGATCACCGTGCTCAACGAAGTGGTGCTGAACCAGGTGCTGGTTCGCTTCGGCGACAGCGACGAGCACACCGACGAGGTCATCGAGGCGTTGCACGACAGCGGAAACGCCTTCGCCGGCGGCACGACCTGGCGCGGGCAGCGGGCACTGCGGGTGTCGGTGTGCAACTGGCAGACCACCGAAGCGGACTGCCTGACGCTCACCGACACCCTGATCACCGCCCACCGTGTCCGGTCCCGGGCCCTCGCCGGTCAGACCTTCGGGTAGGAGCGAACGGCGATCTGCACGTACGGCTCGCCGGTTGGCAAGGTGTAGAAGACCAGGCTCGACCACGACACCTTGTCCTCCGGCCGGTACACGAACAGCGTGTCGGTCACCGGAAGCAGGTCGTGCTCCTGGACCGGCTCCGGCACGATGTCGGCGAGCAGGCCGGTGGCGGTGAACCGGATCCGCAGCCCGTTGTCGCCCCGGAATATCTCCACCCGGGCACCGGCCCGCTCGTAGACGCCGAGGTGCCGGTCGGCGTCCACTGTGGGCGGTCGGGCCGGCGGCTGCACCGGGGCCGGCACGGCAATGCCGGCCAGCTCGGCGAACAGCTCGCCGAACAGGTCCTGGAAGAGGTCCGCCGTGTTGCCGCCGTTGGTGAGCAACGTGATCGCCAGATCCAGTTCGGGCACGATCCGGAGGAACGCAGCCTGCCCCCGGGTGCTGCCGTCGTGGCCGATGATCCCGTGACTGCCCCAGTCGAACCGCATCCAGCCCAGGCCCCACGACTGGCAGGTGGTGTGCTGGTTGGGCACGTCCACCTGCCACTCGGTCATCGCCGCCGTGGCCGCCTCGCCCAGCAGGCCGGCGCCGCCGTCGAGGTGCATCCGGGCGAAGGCCAGCAGATCGGCGGCCGAGGCCGTGATCAGGCCGGCCGGGCCGAGACTACGGGTCAACATGAAAACCTTGACCGGCTGGGGTTCCTGGCCGGCAGCCGCCTCGTGGCCGACGGCGGCGCCGAGCACGATCGCCTCCTCGGGCAGGGTGACCGTGCGCTTGAGGCCGAGCGGTTCGATCAGGCGCGCCCGCAGCACGGCGTCCCAGGACTGGCCGGTGACCTGCTCGATCACCCGCCCGGCCAGCACGAATCCCGAGTTGCAGTACGACATCGTGGCGCCGAGCGGATGCACCTGCGCGGCCTGGTCCAGACCGTCGACGTACTTCTCGAGGCAGTCGTCGCCGCGGCCGGTGTCGACGAAGTGGTCGCCGTCGATGCCGCTGGTGTGGGTGAGCAGATGCCGCAGCGTGACCCGCTCGGCCACGCCCGGATCGGACAGCCGCAGGTCCGGCAGCACGTCGGCGACCGGGGCGTCGAGGTCGAGCTTGCCCTCCTCGACCAGCTGCATGATCAGCGTGGTGGTCCAGACCTTGGTGACGGAGCCGATCTGGAACACCGAGTCGTCGGCGACCGGCGCACCGGTTCCCTTGTCCAGCACGCCGAAACTCGCCACCGCGAGCTCGTCGCCACGAAGGATGCCCAGCGCCGCACCGGGCACGTGGTGCTTGCGGCACAGTTCGGCCAGTCGCCGCCGCCAGTGGTCGGTGCGGACCCGTTGCCGCTGCTCGACCCAGTCGACGATCCGGTTGCTGTAGTCGACGCGGTGCGACGGCCGGCCGTTGACGATGAACAGGTGCGAGGCGTCCGGGTAGAGCACCATCTGCGTCGGCACGCCCCGCGTGTGCAGGGCGGTGAACCACTGTTCGGCCTGCCCGACCGGGCAGCGGTCGTCGTCGCCGCCATGCAGGATCAATGTGGGTGTGCGAACGTCGTCCACGCGGGCCAACGGGTTTGCGTCGGTGGCACCCCTGAACTCTTGAGTGGCTAGGTAGTGTCCGGCATCGGAAGTGCCGGTCATGCTGGTCAGGTCGCAGACCAGGCCGCCGGCGACCGCCCGGGCGAAGCGGCTGTCGCGGCTGGTCAGGTAGCACGTCATGTAGCCGCCGTAGCTGTAGCCGCAGACGGCCAGCCGGTCCTGGTCGGCCACGCCCTCGGCGACGAGGTGGTCCAGCGGCTCAAGGAAGTCCTTGGCATCACTGCTCCCCCAGGCGCCGATCGCCGCGGTGAGAAAGGCTTCGCCGTATCCGTCACTGGCGCGGGGGTTGAGCAGCAGCACAGCCCATCCCCGCTCGGCCAGCACCTGCCGGTAGATGCGCGCCGGGTCGGCGGTGGCGTTGTAGGCGTTGTGCGGGCCGCCATGGATGTCCAGCAGCAAGGGCAGCGGCCCCTTGCGGTCGGGGTCACGCAGCAGCCAGCCGTGCACCACGGTGCCGTCCGAGACGGTGAACTCCCTTTCCTCATAGGGAAACAGTTCGACATCGGTCGGACCGTGACTCGTCCGCACCTCGACATCGCCGCTGGCCAGGCCGACGACGGCGATCTCGGCGTACGCACTCGGCGTGGCCAGCACGATCGCCGCCTTGCCGCCGGCGATGTCCACACCGGACACCACGTTGCCCGCACCGCCGAACACCAGCCGGGGTTTGGCATCCTCGACCGCGTACAGATGCGTGTAGCCTCGGTCGCGGGCGCAGAAGTACACCGTGTCCCCGACCGGCTGCGGCAACGCGCCCGGATAGCCCGTCACACCCGGCGTCACGTTGCGGTCCAATGACTCCGCGAGGTCGATGGTCTCGCCGCCGTCCAGCGGAACCTTGAGCAGCCGGCTGTTCCCGACGGTCATCGTCGTCCTGCCGACGACCAGCAGGGCCCGGCCGTCGGTGGTCCAGCCGACCGTCTCGCACCGGCCTTCCCCGCCGCCGACCATTCGCGGCTGGCCGCCGATCTCCACGACGTAGGCCGCCGAACGATAGGTGAGGTCCGCGTCGGCGTCCATCTCGGCGCGGAAGGCGATCCGCGTGCCGTCGGGCGACCAGGCCGGCTCACCGGCGTGCCAGTCGCCCGAGGTGATCTGCTGGATCTTCCCGGTGGCGACGTCCAGCACATGGATGTGCCTGCGTTTCAACCCGATCAGCCCGACCCCATCGGCCTTGTGGCCCAACCGGTCGATCACCAGCGGCCGCTCCGGCTCGTCGGGGCCGACGGCCGTGGCGAAGGCGATCCTGGTGCCGTCCGGGCTCCACACCGGCGCGCCCGCGCCGCCCGTCGTGACCGGCCGGGGTTCCCCGCCGTCCGCCGGCAGCAGCCAGATGTCCCCGTCGCGGAGGAAGGCGATCGTCGTCCCGTCCGGCGACCACGCCGGCGACGAGTCGGCGGTGCCCCGAGTGAGCTGTCGCGCCTCTCCCCCGCCAGTGTCGACCTGCCACAGCGACGTGAGGTTCCGGTCCGCCTCCCGGTCGGCCGTGCGCAGCGTGTAGACGATCCGCCGGCCGTCCGGCGACATCTCAGGCTGCGACGGGAACGCCATCTCGTACAGGTCATCGGTCTTCGTGCGTCGGGTCATGCCCAATCTCCCCCCAGGTGGATGTCAGTTGGTCTTCACCGCGTGGCCAGCACCGACTTGAGCAGGGCGACCAGCAGCGCCGTCCGCCGTGGAATCTCCTCGACGATCACGTGCTCGTGGTCGGCGTGCGCGCCGTCGCCGACCGCGCCGAGGCCGTCGAGCGTCGGAATTCCCACCCCTGCCGTGAAGTTCCCGTCCGAGGCGCCGCCGACCGCGGTCTCGGTGAGCCCGGGCAGCAGCTCCGAGGCCAGCCGGAACAGATCGGCCGAGGTCTCGTTCTCCAGCGGCGGGCGGTTGATGCCACCCTCGATGCGGACCTGTGCTCCGGCCAGCACCGGCCGGAGTTCCCGGATCGCCTGGTCCACCCGCTGCTGCTCGGCCTTCGACCAGGCCCGCACGTCCACCGCGACCGTGGCCTGCGCCGGCACGGTGTTCGTGGTGGTGCCAGCGGACAACACAGTTGGCACGACTGTGGTTCCGCGCTCCGGATCGTCCAATGCGGACACGGCGAGGACCTGGTGCGCGAGCTCGACGCCGGCGTTGATCCCCTTTTCCGGCTCCAGCCCGGCGTGCGCGGCCTTGCCCTCGACCACGACCCGATAGATGGACGTGCCCTTGCGCCGGGTCTTCAGCGCGCCGCCGGGACCGGAGGCCTCCAGCACGAACGCCGCCGCGCAGTCGCGGGCCTCGTCCTCGATCAGGGACCTGGAGCTCGGTGAACCGATCTCCTCGTCGCCGGTCACAAGGATGGTCACGCCATCGCGGTCGTCGAGCTCGGCCACCGCGTGCAGGGCCATCACGACGCCGGTCTTCATGTCGAAGCAGCCCGGGCCGCGCAGCACACCGTCCACAATGGAGAACGGATGCGTTTCCAGGGATCCATGTGGCCACACGGTGTCGTGATGGCCGAGCAGCAGCACCTTCGGCCGGTCGCCGAACCGCCAGCGCAGGTGCGTGCACCCGTTGACCAGGATGCGCTCCGGCTCGGCGTTGAGCAGCCGGCGGCCGATCGCCGCCACCACGTCCGCGCTGCGTGACACCGCGTCGTGGTCCGACGACGGCGACTCACAGCGCACCAGCTCCTCGATGTCGGCCAACAGGTCGGTCATCGCGCCTCCCCACGCAGCGGCTGCCCCGGCAGCGCCTCGGTTTGCAGTTCTCCTTGCCGGACCACGGAAGTCCCGGCGACATACAGGTGCTGGACGCCGACCGAGGGCCGGGTTCCGTCGGCGTAGGTCGCGGTGTCGGTGACCCGATCCGGGTCGAGGACCACGATGTCCGCGTCGGCGCCCACCCCGAGGTGGCCCTTCGCGCGGGCCCCGGGCGCGCAGTCGTCCAGCACCCGAGCCGGCAGGTACGAGCAGCGCCGGAACGCCTCCAGCCAGGTCCACGCGGCGGTTTCCCGCACCATCAGGCGCAGTGTCTTGCTGAACGTGCCGGCCGTGCGCGGGTGCGTCGAGCCGCCCGGAGGCAGCGGCCACTCGGTGTTCTCGTAGCGGCCGTCCGGCCAGAAGACCGGCATCGCGTCGCTGCCGACGATGGCGTCTGGGAAGGCCAGCGTGCGCCGCATCATGTCGCGGCCCTCGGCCTGGCTCTCGTCGTAGTGCTCCAGCAGGCAGGGCGCGCCCGGACTGCTCCGCCGCACCTCCAGCAGCCGCTTCTCGTCGGCCATCCGCTCGCCGGTTTCGAGCAGGATCACGCTGGAGGGGCCGAGTCCCTTCATCCGCAACCGCTCCGGCGAGATGAACGCCGCACCGATGGCCGTGCTGCCCGCGCCGTAGGGATAGGACTCCACTGTGACGCGTGATCCCGCCCGCCGGGCGCGGTCGAGCGTGCCGAGCACCCGGTCGATGTGGAAGCCCGAGGTGCTGTTGACGTGGCAGTGGTGCATCGCCGCACCGGTCTCGCCCGCCGCCCGGACGACTTCCTCCGAGCCGTCGATCGGCGTCGCCGGGTCGACCTCGACCAGCTCGCGGACGTGCGTGTACGTCGGAACCCCGGCCTTGGCCGCGAGGCCGGCGACCGCCAGGAACTCCGCCGGCTCGGTCGCCGGGGCGTAGCCCATGAGCACGCCGATGCCCAGCGCGCCGGCGGCGATCTCGTTCTCCAGCAGCGACAACCAGGCCGTCAGCTCGGCCGGCGAGGACGACCGCTGCCAGGCGGGATTGCCCAGCGTCGCCAGGCCGGTGGAGATCCGGGCGTCCGGTTCGGCGCCAAGCAGCACCTGGGCGCGGGCCATGCCCCAGGACGCCGAGAAGCCGTAGTTCAGCGGCCGCCCGGCCTGCGCCGCGTCGGCGTAGGCCTGGGCGATCGGCATCAGGCCGGCCTCCAGGTCGAGGGAGGTCGTCACGCCGTCCATCGCCTGCAACCGATGTCCGGCGATGGAGTGCACGTGGCTGTGCAGGTCGACGAAGCCCGGTCCGACGACCATCCCGGTGACGTCCACGACCTCCGTGCCCGGCGGCGCGTCGAGCCCCGGGCCGACCGCCGCGATTCTGCCGCCGGAGACCAGCACGTCGGCGAGCCCGTCGAAGCCCGCGCCCGGATCCACGACCCGGCCGCCCCGAAGCAGTGTGTCCATGCCCTCGACCCTATGGCGTCGGGCAACCTAGTCGGACTTGCGAACCGCGGCCACGATCGCCTGCAGCGACTCCCGCAGCTGCTGGCGGTCGGCGCGACTCAGCGGCTCCATCAGCTCCGTCTCCGCCACCTCGGCCGCCGCGTTGGCCTTCAGCACCGTCTCGTGGCCGACCTCGGTCAGCTCCACGACGTTGCGCCTGCGGTCCTCCGCGTGCGGGTGCCGGGAGACAAGTCCCTTGCGTTCCAAGGTGTCCAGCAACGCGACCATGGTGGTGCGGTCGATGCCCAGGCGCTGCGCCGCCTCGTGCTGCGAGCCGGGCTCGCGCCCCATCAGCACGTTCAGCACCCCCAGCTCGCGGCCGTTGACGCCGAACGGGGCGAGCGCCTGCTCCCCCAGCTCGGACATCCGCTGCTGGGCGTGCTTGAGCAGATAGGCCAGCCGGCGGGTCACCCCGGGCCCCGGGTCCTCGTCGTTCGACACCGGCCGATCCTACCGCTACGCTGATTGTCAGCAGTACTGACGATCAGCCCGACAACTCGTCTGGAGCACTGATGATTCTGATCACCGGCGGCCTCGGCTTCATCGGCTCGCACACCGCCCAGGCCCTGCTCGACCTCGGCGAGTCCTGCGTGCTGGCCCAGCGCCGACCCACCGCCGAGCCGTCCGACCTGGGCGAAGTCGTCCAGGTGGACATCACCGACCTGGACTCGCTGCGAGCCGTCGGCGACCGCCACAAGATCACCGGCATCGTCCACCTGGCCGGTTCCATGCCCTGGCCGCCGAGCCAGGACGACCCGATCGAGGCCTCCCGGCGGGCCCTCGGCGGCCTGTTCAACGTGCTTCAGGTCGCGCAGGACTGGGGCGTCTCCCGGGTCGGCCTGGCCAGCACCATCGGCGTCTACGCCGGTGTCGCCGGCGACGCCCCGCTCGCCGAGGACCTGCCCCTGCCACTGACCGCGCCCCACGTCATCCCCGCGTTCAAGAAGATCGGCGAACTGCTCGCCGACCACCTCGCCGGCGCTGCCGGGCTCGACATCGTCAACTACCGCATCGGCGCCATCTGGGGCCCGCTCGGCCACCCCGCCGACCCCTTCTTCGCCGCTCCCCAACTGGTTCACGCTGCCGCCGCCGGCACCCCCTTCACCGCCGCCGACGGCGCCATCGACCTCTGCTATGCCAAGGACTGCGGCCGCGCCCTCGCCCTGCTCCAGCTCTCCGACCGACTCCAGCACCGCACCTACAACGTCAGCGCCGGTCGCCTCACCAGCAACGCCGACGTCGTCGCCGCCCTCCGCGCCATCGCCCCCGAGTCGCAGCTCTCCCTCACCCCCAACACCGACACCCCTCGCCCGCCCCTCGACATCACCCGCCTGCGCACCGACACCGGCTACTCCCCCGCGTACGACACCGAACGCGCCGTCGCCGACTACCTGACGTGGCTGCGCGCCGGCAATCTCCGCTGACACGACCAGAGAACCGTGATCCCGGCACCGACCAGCACCAGAGCGCCGGCCGCGGCGACGGCACTGCCGGCGACAGGAGCGGTGGTGAGGTCGAAAGCGTTGATGCCGACGAAGGACTCCAGCACGATCGTCGCGGCGCAGACGAGATAGCCGGCGGTGCCCAGGGCGGTGACGCGGTGGCGGCGGGAGTCGGGCCAGGGGGTGAATCGGGTCAACCAAGCCAGAATCGGCAACGCGACAATGCCTTGCATGGCGGCGGCGTGAGCGGGCACGAGGACAACGGCGGCGGTGTAGGCGGCGTCCAGGGACACGGTGCGGGCGGTGGTGGTGCCGATGGCGATCATCACGGCTCCGACGGCCAGGCCGACGAGGAGGCTGGCGAAGCCGACGCGGAGGGCGAGCTGCATGCCGGGAGGGGCGGCGAGAGGCCGGAAAGCGGCCCGCAGCAGGAAAAGGGTGGTCACGATGATCACGGCGCCACCGGCGGCGGCGCTGAAGGCGAAGGCGGCGTTCAGCGGCGTGGTGGTGTTGAAGTGGGACGGAACCCCGCGCCACGCCTGTACGGAAATCACGACAACCTCGACCACACTCGCGGCGGCGAACCCGGCCAGCACGGCCGGGCGCACCTTGAGATAGGTGCTGCCCCAGGTGACCGCCCACAGGGTGAGGCCGAACGCCACGCCGAAGTCGGCGGGCTTGCGCCAGGAGACCGGGCCGTCCCACGGACCGCCGACCACGGCCTGCACGACCAGATGCGCCAGGCCGCTGGCGAACAGCGGCGCCGCGATGAGGTAGCAGGCCCGTCGGATCGTCATACCCGAGACGGTAGGAGCTCCACCTCCCGGCACACATCGCACGGCAGACGTACCTGAGGCCTACGCCGCCGGGCGTACGCGGTTATCCTGGCCGCGGCCACGAGTACGAAGGGGACCACCATGGGTGACCGCGACGAGATCGACGACGACGCGTTCGAGCAGCTCGACTCCCTCGACACTCTGGACGGCGGCCCCGGCGACCCGTTGGACGAGGGCTTCTCCCCGGCCGAGAAGCCGTGGGCGCTGGACGACTGGGGCACCACGCCCCGCGAGCAGCACGACGGCCAGAGCCTCGACGACCGGCTGGCCCGCGAGGTTCCCGACTTCGGCGCCGACGAGCTCGACGACGACGGCCTCGGCGACGTCTCCGACTCCGACGGCGAGCTGCGCGACTTCGAGGTCGGCGACGAGCGGGCCGGTCGCCTGGTCAGCGAGTCGTACGTGGCGTCCGACGCGGCGAGCGTGGGCGGCGACGAATGGGACGCCGACCTGCTCGCCGTGGACGTCGGCATCGACGGCGCCGGCGCGTCGGCCGAGGAGGCGGCGGTGCACGTCATCCGGGACGAAGAGAACTGATCTCCGGCCGGCGGATCGTCGCGTCAGTCGAACTTCAGGTCGCCGGTGCGGGTGCGCTTGAGCTCGAAGAAGTCGGGGTAGGCGGCGAGGGCGACGGCGCCGTCGAATATCTTGAGGGCGGTCTCGCCGCGGGGGACGGAGTTGAGCACGGGGCCGAAGAAGGCGACGCCGTCGATGTGGATGGTGGGGGTGCCGACATCCATGCCCACCGGGTCCATGCCCTCGTGGTGGCTCTTGCGGACGGCGTCGTCGAAGGCGGTGGTGTCGGCGGCGCCCAACAGGTCGGCGGGGGCGTCGAGGGCGGCGAGGGCGGCGGCGATGACCGCGCGGCGATCGTGATTGCCCTGGTTGTGGAACCGGACGCCGAACTCGGTGTAGTAGTCCCGCAGGGCCGGCTCGCCGTTGAGCTGGGCCAACGCGGCGGCGACGCGCACTGCCCACCAGCCCTCCGAGAGCCGGGCCTTGTACTGCTCGGGCAGGTCCTCCCGATCGCTGTTCAGCACGGTGAGACTCATGATCCGGAACCGCAGGTCGAGCTCGCGCTGGCGCTCGACCTCCAGGATCCACCGCGAGGTGATCCACGCGAACGGGCAGATCGGGTCGAAGTAGAAGTCGACCTTGGTCATCGGGTGCTCTCCCCCTGCGCCGGCTGGCTCGGTCGGGTCAAGCATGCCAAACCCGGCTGTGCTCAGGTGGCCACCGGGATCGGCACGCCGCGCAGCAGCCGCGCGACCTCGGAGCGGAGTTCGACGAACGTCTCGGACTCGCGGGTGGTGATCTGGTCGCGGTGCGCCGGCAGGCTCACGGGGATGTCGGCGAGGAGCCGAGCCGGCGAGCCGGACAGGACGAGCACCCGGTCCCCGAGGTAGACGCTCTCGTCGATGTCGTGGGTGACGAGCAGCATCGTGGTGCCCTGCTCGGCGTGCACGCGGAGCAGCAGGTCCTCGAGCTCGAACCGGGTCTGGGCGTCGACCGAGGCGAACGGTTCGTCCAGCAGCAGCAGGACCGGACGGTAGGCCAGCGCCCGGGCCAGGGCGACACGTTGTTGCATGCCACCGGAAAGCTGCTGCGGATGCTTGTGGGCGGCATCGGCCAGGCCGACCTGGGCCAGTGCGGCCCGGGCGCGCTCGCGGCGTTCGGACCTACTGACCCGACCGCGAAGCGGAAACTCCACATTGGACTGCACGGTCAGCCACGGGAACAGGGAGCGGCTGTAGTCCTGGAACACCACGGCCAGGTCGTCAGGGACGCCCCGGACCGGGGATCCGTGCAGCAGCACCGAACCGCCGGTCGGCGCGAGCAGGCCGGCGATGGCCCGCAGCAGGGTCGACTTGCCACAGCCGGACGGCCCGACGATGCAGGCCAGCTCGCCGGCGTCCACCGTGAACGACAGCTCGGCGATCGCGGCGTTGTCGTAGACATGGCTCAGCTGAGCCAGTTCAAGCATGGTCGACAAGTCGTCCTCCTGCTCTGGACGGCACGCGAGGCTCGCCTGCCGAGGGATGCCAACCCAGCGCCCGCCGCTCCACCGCGAGCAGCATCGTGTTGAGGGTGTAGCCGAGCACGCCGATCAGCGCGACCACCGCCCACATCTGGGCGAAGTCGAACTGGTCCTGCGCGTCCCGGAGCTCGCCGCCGAGCCCCCCGTTGGCCGCGAACAGCTCCGCGACCACCATCAGCGTCACCGACTGCGACAGACTCACCCGCAGCCCCGCGAAGATCTTCGGCAGCGCCGCCGGCAGCACGATGCGCAGCAGCAGCCGCGCCGTCGGCACGCGGAACGCCCGGGCGGTGTCCAGTTGCACCCGGTCCACGGTCCGGACACCGTCCACTGTGTTCAGCAGCACCGCCCACACCGCGCCGAACACGATCACCGTCAGCACCATCTGCGTGCCGAGCCGGCACAGCAGCACGAACACCGGCACCAGCGCCGGCAGCGGCAGGGACCGGAAGAAGGCGAACACCGGGCCCGTGTAGTGCAGGAGTCGCCGTGACAATCCGAGGGCCGTGCCCAGCACCACGCCCGCCAGCACGGCCAGCAGCCAGCCGCCGACGAGCCGTCCGACGCTCGGGAACAAGGCATCGAAGGCTTCCGGGCCGAGGAAGAGCGTGGCGGCCGTGCCGGACAACCACATCTGCCGCGCCGCGGCGAGGATTTCCAGCGGTGGTGGGTAGTAGGGGTGGTCGATGGCGGCCGTGACGAGCTGCCACCCGGTGACCAGGAGCAGGAAGACGGCCCAGCGCAGGACAAAGCCGTGCAGACGGCTCATGATGCCACCTCCGCCCCATGCCACCAGAAGTACCGGCGCTGCACCCGTTCCAGGCCGGCGTTGATCAGATAGCCGAGCACCCCGGCCACCACCACGCCGGCCAGGACACGGTCCATTCGGGTCGCGCCGCTGGCGGCGGCGAGGATGAACTGGCCGATGCCGCCGCTGGCGCCGGTGAGCATCTCGGCGGAGATCACCACCGCCAGGCCGATGGCCGCGGACAGCCGCACACCGGTGAGCACGAACGGGGCGACGCTGGGCAACGCGACCCGGGTCAGCACGCGGGCCCGGTAGACCCGCGCAGTGTCCACTTGCACCGGTTCGATCTCACCGAAGGCGTAGATGGTGTTGAACAGAATCGGCCACAGGCCGGCGAAAACGGCCAGAGCGATCTTGGTGGCCGGACCGCCGCCGATGGACACCACGAGCAGCGGCACGAGCGCCACGGCCGGGATCGGCCGCAGGAACTCGACAACCGTTCGACTGGCGACCCGCAGCCAGGGCACACCCGCCAGCAGCAGCCCGGCCGGCACCGCGATGCCGACGGCCAGCGCCAGGGCGATGGCCCACGACAGCACCGTGGCCACCACCGCCAGTTGGAACGCCGGGTCCACCAACATCACGGCCAACTGCGGGAACACGACCGACGGCGGTGGCAGGTATTCCGACGGGACGGCGCCGACCAGCACGACCGCCTCCCAGCCGAGCAGGAGGCAGCCGATGCCGATCAGTCCCCGCAGCGCGGCGCGCATCAACGCCGCCCGACCAGGTGTGCCGTGTCCGGCCTCCCCATCCCTCAGCCCTGCTCGGGCAGGATCATCGGTTTGATGTCGAACTTCTGGCCGATCACACCGAACTGCTGCATCAGGTCGGGCACCCGCTGCAGACGCGTGGGGTCGGCCGAGATCGGGTACGACGGAAGGTGGATGACGGGGGCGATGTCGGGGGCCACGTTGGCGTTGTCGACCATGGTCTGCTTGACCTCGGCGTCGCCCTGCTGGGTGGCGGCCTCGGTCTGGGCCCGGCGGATGGCCCGCTGGAACGCGGCCACCATCTTCGGGCGCTCCTTGGCCACCTGCTCGGTGGCGAGGTAGCAGCTGAGCGGAATCCCGTCCAGGGCGCCGGTCAGCGGCTGGAACACGGTGGTGACGCCGGCCTGGGTCTGGGCGATGGTCACGTACGGCTCGGCGTAGAAGGCGGCGTCGATCTCACCGCTTTCCAGCTTGGGCAGCATGTCGGCGAAGCCGATCTGCTTCCACTCCACTGTGGACCAGTCCACTTTGGCCGCTCGCAGGCCGGCCATCACGGCCAGGTCGGCCATGGTGCCGCGGGCGGTGACGGCGATGCGCTTGCCCTTGAGGTCTTCGGCCCGGGTCAGCGGCGACCCCTTCTTCACCACCACGGCGGTGGTGTCGGGCTTGGCCGCCGAGGCGTCGGCCACGACGCGGAGATTGGCCTTGCCCTTGGTCTTCAGCTGCGCCTGCACCAGCGCGGGATAGGTGGCGAAGCCGAAGTCGGCGTCCCCGCCGAAGACGCTGTTGATCACGTCCGGGCCGCTGGGCTTGTTGACCAGCGTGACGTCGAGGCCCTCGGCGGCGAAGTAGCCGTTCTTCTTGGCCAGCCACAGTGGACCGACGTCGGTGCAGGGGATCAGCGAGACGTTGATCTTGGACTTCTCCACCGTGGTGTTGCCCGCGGCCTGCACGTTCGCGGTCGAGGAACCGCCGAGCAGGCTGCACCCGGAGTCCACCGCGGCCACCGCGGCCGCCGCCGTCGCCGACAGGAACAGCCGCCGCGACCAGGGCCTGCCCACCGTCGGACCGGCGTGTGGATCACTCATGTCGATCTTTCTCCTCGCCGCTCGGGGATAGAATTCACAATTGACCGTGACGCGGATCGCGTCGCCCAGCGAGACTCTAGCGACATCCGCAATACCGTCATGACGGCGGCACACGGCCCCGAGAACGACAAAACCCGCGCTCACGGACACACCGCGCGGCCGTCAAGCCGCACGGTTTACGCCGAAGCGCCGAGTCGATTCACCGGTAGCCAGAACTCGCTAGCAGACACCATCGCGTCCATGCGGGTGAATTCGCCAAGATGATCACTCCCGGAAACCTGAGCACGAGCGTTCGAAAACCGCCGCCAGGATGCGGAAACGGGCTACTGCTTGCGACAACAACCTTCAGTCGGAGCGACGCCCGCCGAAAGAACTTCACCCCGACGCGCGTGACGACGGCCTCCTCGGCTGTGTTAAGAAGCTCCGGTGCAATTGCACCCGGCGGGCCGAAACCTTTCGGGTGCGCATCGTCAACTGTCGACAAAAGGGCCGCGCCACCAACCACCTTCGAACTCCGATTCGCCTGACGGGTCCTTGTTCGGATGACCAGGGGAGCGTGTGAGGAAGTGTCCGAGCCACAGCGTCGGGACGCTCACGGCGAGTCGGGCGAGCACCACCAGCCGGCCAGGGGGCGGCGACCAGGCGCGTCACCGGGTGGGCGATGGCGGCTGCGCAACTGGCGGCTGCGCACCAAGGTCGGCGCGGTGCTGCTGGTGCCCACGCTCGCGGCCCTGGTGCTCGGTGGTCTGCGGGTGCAGACCGAGATCGACAACGCCAACAACTTCCACCGCACGGTCGCCCAGGTCGACGTGGCGAAACAGATCACCGAGGTGATCCACCAGCTGCAGCAGGAGCGGGTCCTGATGGTCACCGGCGCGGCCGGGGACAGCTCAGCCGCCGGCAGCCCGCTGGCCACCCAGGTGGACCGCAGCAACACCGCGATCTCCGAGCTCCGCGGCGCCGTGGCCAAGCTGAACCTGCCCGACGCCGGCGCCATGGACCGGTACAACCGGGCCGTCGACGGCCTGTCCACGCTGACCACGCTCCGGCTGCTGGCCCAGCGCGGCGTCTACCCCGACTCGGCGCTGTTCACCGAGTACACGTCCGTGATCGACACGCTGGTGCAGGTCGGCCGGGAGGTCACCGCCGCCGCCAGCACCCAGGAGCTGTCCCGGGCCAGCACCGCGGCGCAGACGCTGGACCAGGCCAAGGAGCAGATCGCCCAGCTGGACGCCCTGCTGCAGATCGCCGCCGCGCACAACTCGTTCCAGTCCTCGCTCAACCAGGACCTGGCCCGCTCGGCCAACGCCGCGTTCACGGCGTCGGTCACCGACTTCACGGCCGTGGCGACCAGCCAGGAGCGGCAGAACTTCAGCGACGGCTACAGCGGCGCCGACGTGGACAACGATCACCTGATCGAGCAGTCCGCCCTGCTCACGCCCAGTCCGACGACGCCGCTCAACATCGACGTGCACACCTTCACCGCCGCCAGCGCCCTCGCCAACAACAAGTTCCACCAGGTCGAGCTGGGCCTGATCGGGCAGCTGCGGGCGCAGGCGTCCGCGCTGGCCGCCGACGCGGCGGGCGCCGCCGGCCGGGACATCGCGTTCCTGCTCGGCACGTTGATGATCGCGCTGGGCCTGATGCTGGTGGTCGCGTGGTCGCTGCTCACGCCGCTGCGCCGGCTGCGGCTGGAGGCGCTGGACATGGCCAACGTCCGGCTGCCGCAGACCCTCAAGCGGATCCTGGCCGACCCGGATCCGGTGGAGGCGGCCAAGCACGCGGTCGACCCGGTGTCGGTGTTCAGCCGGGAGGAGATCGGACAGCTGGCCCGGTCCTTCGACCTGGTGCACGACCAGGCCGTACGCATGGCCGTCGACCAGGCCGTGCTGCGCGACAACGTGAACGCGATCTTCGTCAACCTGTCCCGGCGCAGCCAGGCGCTGGTGGAGCGGCAGCTCTCGGAGCTGGACCGGCTGGAGCAGAACGAGCAGGACCCGGACCAGCTGGCCCGCTTCTTCGTGCTGGACCACCTGGCCACCCGGATGCGCCGCAACAGCGAGAACCTGATCATCCTGTCCGGCACCGGCCTGACCAAGCACGTGGTCCGGCCGCTGCCGCTGGCCGAGCTGGTCGGCGCGGCCATCTCCGAGGTGGAGCACTACGCCCGGGTCAAGGCCGCGGGCCTGCCGAACGTGTTGGTGCACGGCCGGGCGGTGAAGGACCTGATCCACCTGATCGCCGAGCTGCTGGACAACGCGACGACGTACTCCGAGTCCTCGACCACGGTCACCATCGCCGCCCGCACACTGCGCGCCGGCCAGCTGGCCATGCAGATCTCCGACTCCGGCATGGGCATGACCACCGACGAGCTGGACGCCGCCAACCACAAGCTGGCCGACCCGCCGGACTTCGACGTCACGGTGGCCCGCCGGATGGGCCTGTACGTGGTCGGCCGGCTGGCCCAGCGGCACAACATCCGGGTCCGGCTGCGCAACGGCGACTTCATCGAGGGCGGCACCAAGGCCGTGATCACGGTCCCGGCCGACCTGCTGGCCCCGCCGCGCGAGGACGACCAGCAGCCCGAGCCGGCCAAGCCGGTGCTGCGCCGCTCGATCCGGCTCGAGGACACCCAGCCTCACGTCGAGATCCCCGAGCAGAACGGCAGCCTGTTCCGACGGCCGGCCGAGGAGAGCGCGCCGCCCGCGCCGGCTCCCGTTCCCGCTGCGTCCGTTGCTCCCGCTGAGGAGCCGGTGAAGGCCGAGGAGCCGGTGCCGGAGCCGACCACGCGTCTGCCGATCTACGAGGAAGTGCTGTCACGGTGGTTCCAGCCCGTCGACGAGTGGCCCGTCGACGAGCCCG
Organism: Kutzneria sp. CA-103260; assembly: GCF_018263855.1. Taxonomy (GTDB): domain Bacteria; phylum Actinomycetota; class Actinomycetes; order Mycobacteriales; family Pseudonocardiaceae; genus Kutzneria. Next base: position 3,399,356 of record NZ_CP073318.1, read on the forward strand.
ACGCGCCACCCCTGCCGGCGCTGCCGGTGGCCGAGGCGGAGCCCGAGCCGGTGGTCATCCCCGAGCAGAAGCCGATGCCCGAGCCGGTCAACCGGCACGTGTCGTGGAACTCGCCGGCCGACGAGGGCTGGCTGACCGTGCGGACCAAGCTGTCCGGCCCGGCCGGCGACCAGATCACCACCTCCGGCCTGCCCAAACGCGTGCCGAACAAGCACCTGGTGCCGGGCTCGGCCGCGCCTCGCAGCGCGCCGCCGGAGGTGCAGGAAACCCGGCCGCCGCAGTTCCCGGAGCGGACCCCGGAGACGACCCGCAACCGGCTGTCCGGCTTCCAGCGCGGCCTGGGCCGGGCCCGCCGGCACGCGCTGGACGGCCCGCCGGACGAGAAGGCCCCGACCCGCGGCTGAGAGTGGAGTGAGGCATGACCAACCAGGAACCCGGCGACTTCGGCTGGTTCATCACCGATTTCGTGCGACGGGTGCCCGAGGTGGCGCACGCCGTGGTGGTGTCCGCGGACGGGTTGCTGCTGGCCGGCTCGTACGCGCTGCCGGCCGACCGCGCCGAGCAGGTGTCCACGGTGGCCAGCGGCCTGGTCAGCCTGGCCAAGGGCGCCGCTCGGTGCTTCGACTACGGCGATGTCGTGCAGACGATCGTCGAGATGAGGATGGGGTACCTGTTCCTGATGTCGATCAGCGACGGGTCCTGCCTGGCGGTGCTGGCCGCGCCGAACTGCCAGATGGACGTCATCGCGTACGAGATGTCCATGCTGGTGGAGCGCATGGCGACCAGGTTGACGCCCGAACTGCGGGCCCAGCTCGCGGCGGCCGCCGTGCAGGGCTGAGGTCACGAGGGGCTCACCTGCGGCTGCGTCGTCGGGGTCGGCGTCGGTGTCGTCGGCGTCTTGGCGATGCGTTGCTTGAGCAGCACGCCGATCAGCGGGCCCAGGGTCAGCGCGATGGCGACCGTGCCCGGGCCGGCGGTGCCGGTGGCGATGGCCTGGACCGGGTTGGCCAGGACCAGGCCGAGGATGAGGACACCCAGCTCCAGGCCGGTGCGCACGGTCCGGACGCTCAGGCCCCAGCGGGCGCAGGCCCCGGTCATCAGGCCGTCGCGGGCTCCCGGGCCGAGGCCGCCCCTGATCACCAGCGCCGTGCCGACCGAGAAGACCGCGATCCCGCCGGCTAGCAGCGCCGCCCTGAGGGCCAGGTCGGCCGGCACCGGCACGACCGAGAGCACCAGGTCGCAGCAGGCGCCGGGAAGGATGGTCATCGCCAGCGTGCCCAGGCCGGGGCGCTGCCGTAGCGGCCACCAGAAGATCAGGACCAGCAGCGACACCCCGATGATGACCGTGCCCGGTGAGACGTTCAGCAGCTTGGCCAGCGCCAGGTGGAGCACGTCCCAGGGCTGCGCGCCGAGCCGGGCCCGGATCATCAGCGCCAGGCCCGCTCCCGTCGTGGACGCGCCCAGGCACACCACGGCCAGCCGCCCGCCGAACTTGACCAGATCCACCCGCGGTTTCCGCTCGGGAATCGCCTCCGGCTCTCGCCTTGGCGCGGCCAGGCACTGCGCCCGGTGAATCGGCCGGGGCCGGTGGCCAATTCCGCGATCCCTCGGCGGTTGTAGGCCAAGACAGGTTCGAGTGGGTACTTGCGCCCCCTCCGGTGGCACCCGAATGGACGGCTCGTCACCGCCGATTTGCTCGTTGTCCACGTCTGGTATTCGACGAATTTCCTCCATCGCGGACCACCCTCCTCACACCCCCGGGAACTGCGCTCAGTTTCCGCGAAGGAGACCGTACCGGAAATAGCCAAAAAAGGTGAACACGGATTGAAATCCCGGCCGATCGTGCACGTGCACGTGCAGTTCGACGTTTTCGCAGGACATCGGCGGTGTGCCCACCGCTCCCCCGCCGCCGTGGACGAGGGTGTCCGACCGTCGGACGCCCAACGAAACTCCAATTTGCAGTTCCCCGATGAAAACGCCCCATGCAATTTCATGGCGCACTTCCCCTGTCTTCCCGGTCGCGCCAAACCGCACCTCTCCCCCGCATGCACCCCAGCCGCCGACCCCGAACACGAGCACCGCCTGGCCAGCCCACCCACCGCCCAGTCCGAACTGGCCACTCCCGTCATCCGAGGCCAGAACCCCTGCGCCGCAACACATCGACGCCACATCCGGACCCCAGGTCGCCCCTTTGGCGGTACTCACCGTCCAAACGCTCCAGTGCCCACCACAGCCCGTCACGCCCCAGCGGCCTGCGTCAGGAGTGGGAGTTGAGGCGCAAGGTGAGCCCGAGGCACAGGGGCGGCGTGCGACCCGGGTGAGAGATGAGAACCATGGGACAGGAGATGAGGGTGAGCAGCAGAACGCGGGGCAGTTTGCCGCACGGACGCAAGACAAGGGGCATGGGACGAACCGGGGGCGGAGGGGAACAGCTGCGAGGTCACAGCCGACCGAGGCACGAGGCGGAGCGAGAACACCGGGAACGGCCGCTGGAGAAGCACGGCCAGGGACACGAACCAGGAGCGCGCACGAAGCCGGACATGAAGGCAACCGGACTCAACAGCACAAGGTGAGGGACACGAGGCCGGGGAGACCCGCAGGAAGACCACGGGAGGCGACACGAACAGAACACGAGCGATGCACATGATGAAAAAAGAGGGAAAGCGAAAGCACGCCCCAGGTGACCACGACGTAACCGCCGGCGGACCACCCAACGTACCCACCTGACGTACGCACCTACGGACCGCAACCACGGTGCCGGGTGGCAAGGCCGCGACGGCACACAACATCCCTCGGCGCAGGAGTCGGCCGTCGTGGCCGCGGCAGCGGATCGCCAGCACGCGGATCTGCGAGAGTGCGGACCGTTGGGCGAAAGAGTGCCGACAGAGCCCCAGAACGGAGCTCTTTCAACAGATCCGGCCGGATGGCGCGAGTCCGGCCCACAGGGGCTGGTGAGGGTGACCATGGGGCCAGCACAGCGATTCGCCCAGCCGATCCGGGTGACAGTGCAGGGTTGGGTTCAGAACGGTGGCTCCTCCACCGGTTCCGGCTTTGTGGTGTACGTCTGACCCCACCGAGTCTCGATCGTCGTAGTCCCGTCGTCGGCGATGACGACCTTCGCCTTGGTGGCGTGCTTGTACCGATGATGCCTGCGATCCAACGGCCCCAGGTTGGTCCCGGTGGATTTGCCTTCCGGCCACGCCACCGCGTGATCGACATCGCAGGACCTCGACGGATGCGAACAACACGGCATGACGCACGTCCTGTGCCGGGTGCGGATGAAGCGGTCCACCTCCGCCTTCGGACGGTAGATCCCCGGGCTGTACTCCAACAACTGCCCGGCCGGATCGGTGAGCAGACGGTGGAACACCGTGCCCGGGTGGGACATGAGATCACGGACCACCGGCGCAGGGAGCAGTTGGCCGGTGTCGAGCTGCCCAGGCCGCTCATCCACCCCCAACAACGCCGTGATCGGCACCGCGACCTGAATCAACGCCTTGGACCCCGCACTCCGCGGCTCCTCCAACACCAACGACGCCAACACATCGGCCCGCACCGCGTCCAGGGAACGCCCGTTCTTGGGTTCCTTACGCGCCAACCGATCGATCCTGGCGTACATCATCTTGGCGATCTCCACCGGCTGCTCACACTTGAGAGCGGCCATGCCGTCCTCCAGGTCGTCCAGGACAACAGTACGATCACGACGACGTTTCTCCCGACGCCGGCCATGCTCGGCTGGATCCGCCCGCTGCAACCGACCCTGCACAGAACGGCGGATCTGTTGGCAGCAGCGACCTTCAGCGGTCTCCAACGTCTTGACGATGACCTTCTACGCCAACTCCTCGCTGTAGCCATCGGTGGGGTCGACCAACCCGTGAGCGGACCACTCGCTGATCACCCCAGCTTCCATGGCCTCCACCACGTTCGGAAAGACCTTGACCACATGGCTGGCCCACTCAGCAAGGTAGGCGGCATTGGTATGAGACAGCTGCAAAGCCAGGGCGATGTCGACGGCGGCATGCTTGTCGATGTTGAGGTCGGCGATCAAGCGGATCAGCTCGGCCTGACAACGGCGGATCGTCCCCTCGCATTCGATCAAGCGAGCGAGTTTTTCTTCCACACCAGTGAGTCTACGCTCCCATCCTCTCCCAACCCGTCACACGGACGGGTGGAAACCATTGCAGTACAAGGGGTTCAAGCGATACACCACACCTCCGGTAGACTGAACGACGTGGACTTCGATCTGCGGCTGGTGCGGTACTTCACGGTGGTGGCCGAGCACGGCCACTTCGGACGGGCGGCGGAGGAGCTGCACGTGGCCCAGCCGTCGCTGAGCCGGCAGATCCAGCGCCTGGAGCACGACCTCGGGACACGGCTGTTGGACCGCACGCCACAGGGGACCAGGCTGACGCCTGCGGGAGAGGTCTTCCTCAAGCAGGCCAAGGAGTTGCTGGCCGCAGCCGCGCAGGCGGCGACGATGACCCGGGCGGCGGCGCAGACCAACAGGATCGTCCTGGGTTACACGGCGAACATCATCATCACGAGGGCGGCGCGCGAGCTGCGCAACCAGCGGCCGGAGGCGGACGTGCAGACGATGCACGTGCCCTGGCCTGACGTGCGCAAGGCGCTGCTGGATCACCGGGTGGACGCGGTGGTGGCCCGGATGCCGTTCCCGAGCGAGGGCCTGAGCGTGACGGTGCTCTACGACGAACCACGGGGCGTCATGCTGCCGACCGAGCACCGGCTGGCCGACCGGGAGTCGCTGACGCTGGCCGACATCGCGGACGAGCCGGTGACCCGGGGCGACGATCCGGAGTGGAACGCGTTCTGGCGGATCGACCCGAGGCCGGACGGTCGCAAGGCGCCCGACGGACCATTGGTGGACGTGTTGGAGGACAAGATCGAGTATGTCGCGGCCGGCGAGGCGATCGCGATCGTGCCGATGATCGTGGTCAGCGGGCCGGTCCGGCCGGACCTGGTGCTCATCCCGCTCGACGACGTGGAGCCCAGCCACGTGGCCCTGGCCACCAGGGCAGATGATCACAGCCGGCTGGTCGCCGACTGGCGGGAGATCGCGCGGGCCGAGCTGAAACCGAGTTGACCCGCCGATACAGTCTGTCAGTGTGAACGAACGCGCCTTCGCCCCACTGCCGGCCGACGTCGATCTGCCCGCGGTCGAGCGGCAGATACTGGCCCGGTGGCAGGCCGCGGACGTGTTCCGGCGCTCCCTGGCGCAGACGGCGGACGGCCCCCGCTGGGGATTCTTCGAAGGCCCGCCGACGGCCAACGGCAAGCCGGGCACCCATCACGTCGAGGCCCGCGTGTTCAAGGACCTGTTCCCCCGGTTCAAGACCATGAAGGGCCACCACGTCGAGCGGCGGGCCGGCTGGGACTGCCACGGCCTGCCGGTGGAGCTGGCGGTGGAGAAGGAGCTCGGCTTCACCAAGAAGCAGGATATCGAGGCCTACGGCATCGCCGAGTTCAACGCCCGCTGCCGGGAGTCCGCGCTGCGCAACGTGGCCGACTTCGCGGCGATGACCGAGCGCATGGGCTACTGGGTCGACCTGGACAACGCCTATCTGACCATGGCGCCCTCCTATGTGGAGAGTGTGTGGTGGTCGCTGAAGCAGGTCTTCGACAAGGGCCTGCTGGTCGAGGACCACCGCGTCACACCGTATTGTCCACGGGACGAGACGCCGCTGTCGGACCACGAGGTGGCGCAGGGCTATCAGGACGACGTCGATCCCTCTGTGACGGTCCGATTCCCGTTGACCAGCGGCCCATGGGAGGGCGCGAACCTGTTGGTGTGGACGACAACGCCATGGACGCTGCCGTCGAACACCGCCGTCGCGGTGCATCCCGAGGCCACCTACGTGCTGGCCGAACTCCAGAGCGAGAAGATCGTCACGGCGGAACCGCTCCTCCCCGAGAACGCCGCGGTCCTAGCACGTCTGACCGGCAACGAGCTCGCGGGCTCCACCTACCGGCGGCCGCTGGACCTGTTGCCGCTCAGCAGCTTCGGCGACGACGCATTCCAGGTTTTCACGGCCGATTACGTCACCATGGACAGCGGCACCGGGATCGTGCACCAGGCGCCCGCGTTCGGCGCCGAGGACCTGGCGGTGGCCCGCCAGCACGGCCTGCCGGTGGTCAACCCGATCGGCGTGGACGGTCACTTCCTGGCCGACGTGCCGCTCATCGGCGGCCTGTTCTTCCGTGACGCCAACGAATCCGTCATCGCCGAGCTGGCGGGCGAAGGCCTGCTGGTCAAGCACGAGCCGTATCCGCACAGCTACCCGCACTGCTGGCGCTGCGGCACCGCCCTGATCTACTACGCGCTGCCGTCGTGGTTCATCCGCACCACGGCGATCAAGGACCGGCTGGTCGCGGAGAACGAGGCCACGGACTGGCATCCGGAACACATCAAGCACGGCCGGTACGGGGCCTGGCTGAACAACAACGTGGACTGGGCGTTGTCCCGCAACCGGTTCTGGGGCACTCCCCTGCCGATCTGGCGCTGCGCCGACGACCACCTGACCTGTGTCGGGTCGCTCCGAGAACTGTCCACTTTGGCCAATGAGGACCTGACGGATCTCGACCCGCACCGGCCGTTCGTGGACGAGATCACCTTCCCCTGCCCCGAATGCGCGGCCGAGGCCCGCCGGGTGCCGCAGGTGATCGACGTCTGGTACGACTCCGGCTCGATGCCGTTCGCCCAGTGGGGCGCGCCGCATCGCAACCTCGCGGAATTCGAAGCCTCCTATCCCGCGCAGTACATCTGCGAGGCGATCGACCAGACCCGCGGCTGGTTCTACTCGATGATGACCGTCGGCACGCTGGTGTTCGACAAGTCCTCGTACGAGACGGTGTTGTGCCTGGGGCTGATCCTCGACGCCGAGGGCCGCAAGATGAGCAAGCACCTCGGCAACATCCTGGACCCGTTCGAGCTGTTCGACCGCTACGGGGCCGACGCCGTGCGCTGGCTGATGCTGGCCGGGGGCTCGCCGTGGGTGGACCGCCGAGTCGGCGACGAGGCGCTCAGCGAGATCGTCCGTAAGGTGCTGCTGACCTACTGGAACGCGGCCTCCTTCCTGTTGCGCTACGCCGATCTGGCCGACTGGCGGCCGGGCCGGCCGGTGGCCGAGCGCCACGTGATGGACCGCTGGCTGCTGGCCGAGCTGCACGGCGTGGTCGCCGATGTGGACGCGGCGCTGGAGGACTTCGACTCAGCGGGCGCCGGCCGGCGGCTGGCCGGGTTCATCGACGACCTGTCCAACTGGTACATCCGCCGGTCGCGGCGGCGGTTCTGGCAAGCCCAGCCGTCTGCGATGGCCACCTTGCACCAGGCCCTGGACGTGCTGACCCGGCTGCTGGCCCCGTTCGTCCCGTTCGTCACCGACTTCCTTTGGCAGCACCTGCACACCGACGCCGATTCGGTGCACCTGGCCGCCTGGCCCGCGGCCGAGGACCTGCCGTGCGATCCCGATCTGGTGGCGCAGATGCGGCAGGTGCGGGACCTGGTGGAGCTGGGCCGGTCCACCAGGGCCGCGAACAAGATCCGCACCCGGCAGCCGCTGGCCCGGGCCATGGTGCACGCCCCCGGCTTCACGGAGCTCGGCCCGGACCTTCGGGAGCAGATCGCCGAGGAGCTCAACGTGCGCGTGGTCGAGCCGATGACCACGGACCTGGTCGAGGTTACGGTGAAGCCGAACTTCCGGGTGCTGGGCAAGCGGTTCGGGCCGCGCATGCAGCAGTTGGCCCGGGCCATCGCCGCCGCCGGCGCACCGGTCGACGGCGCGCTGACCGTCGACCTCGACGGCGAGACGATCACTTTGAGCGGCGACGATCTCGTGCTCACCGAGCAGCCGCGCAAGGGCTGGGCAGTGACCACCGTGAACGGCACGTCGGTCGCCCTGGACCTCGAACTCGACCAGGAGCTCACGCAGTCCGGCCTGGCCCGCGACGCCGTGCGGCTGGTCCAGGACACCCGCAAGGGACTCGGTCTGGAGATCGCCGACCGGATCCGGCTGTGGTGGACCAGCGACCGCCCGGACGTCACGGCGGCGCTACAGAAATACCGCGACCTGCTGGCCGACGAAGTGTTGGCGGTGGAGGTGACGGAAGGCGAGGGCGACACCGACCCGACCACCTTTGCCGAGCTGGGGCTGACGGTCTGGCTGGCCAAGGTGTAGCCCGACGCCAGGAAGATCCACTACGGTCGCCGGGTGTTTGAGATGAGGCAGTTCACCCGGCTCGGCGACGACCCGCTCACCTCGCGCGACGGTCGGCACGTGCTGCGCTACGAGGGCGGCGTCGCCACCCTGACCGACACCGCCACCAGGCAGATCCGTTGGCACGCCGACGGATTCGGCACCCTGCTGCTGGGCCGGGACGGCGTGCTGCTCACCGAGGACGAAGATCACCATCCATTATGGACCTCGCCCCTGCGACACCCGGACGCGCATCGCGTCGTGATCACCGACGAGGGCGACCTGGAGCTGCTCGACGGTGACGGCGTGCGGCTGGTGAACTCCCGGACCGGCGCCGTCGAGGTGACGGTGCTGCGCGACGCCGCCCCGGCCGCCGCGATCACCGACTCCGCCCATCTGGCGGGCCGCAACCAGCGGATCGTCACCCGCAACCGGGACGGGTCGTTGCAGGTCAGCGAGCAGACCTGGAGCCACACCCTGGATCCGTGGCTGTCCCGCTGGCTGGCGCAGGACGGCACCGTGCTGACCTGGCGGCAGGTTCCGGAGAAGCGGGGCAAGACCTCCCGGCTGGTGCTGGTCGACGCCGACGGCGAGCTGCTGTGGCGGGACACCAACCGCGACGCCCCGTGCGACCTGCCGCCGGCCATTCCACACGCCTACGGCGGCCCGGAGCTGCCGGCCGGTGGACGGCTCCGGCACCAGTCGCTGACGTCCCCGAACGGCTCGCACACGCTGGTGCACCAGGAGGACGGCAACCTGGTGCTGTACTGCAACAGCCGGCACCAGGCGGTCTGGGCGTCGAACACCTGGTGGGGCGGTAACGGCTGGGCCGACCTCACCGACGGCGACCTGGTGGTCCGGACCATGTACGGCGCCCCGTTGTGGCGGGCCGGCACCACCACCGCCACGAAGCTGGTCGTCAACGACGACGGCACGATGGCCCTTGCCGGCACCGACTGGGTCTTCGACGGCCACCGGCACTGCACCGAGCCCGGCATGAACACGGCCCGTGGCAACACGATGGCCAGGGGCCAGACCCTGCAACGGCAGTCGCTGACCGCCGACGACGGCGTCACCGTGTTCGCGCACCGGGACGACCGCCGGCTGGTGCAGCTGTCGGCCGACGGCACGTGGATGTGGGACGAGTACGTCTGGGACGCCGAGCGCAGCTATCTCAAGCTGGGCGAGGACGGCATGCTGCGCCTGCACCACACCGACGGCTCCCCCATCAGCGACATCGCCGGCCCGGCCGATGTCCTGACCGTCACCCCCGAGGGCGTCGAGCTGCACCGGGACGGAAACGCCTTCTGGCGCAACGGCAAGGCGATCGAGCCCGAGGGCTGGGACGACTGGATGTCGGCGCTGATGGACGACACCGCCTACTGCGCCACCGTGATCCACGACGTCGAGCCGGCCGAGGCGCTGCGCCGGTTGCTCGGCGAGGACGTCGAGATCCACGAGGGCTCCTGGAACGACCTGCGGACGCTGGCCGACGAGCAGGACCTGGACTGGGAGGACACCGCGGTCGCGGCGTTCCCGATCGGCCGACACACCCTGCTGGTCGAAGACAACGGGTGGGCGGCGCGGGAGCGGCCCGACCTGTCGGCCGGCACGTTCGCGGTGACCTGCTACATGAGTGTGAACGCCGACACCAGCTTCCTGGTCTTCCGCGACGGGGCCGTCGTCGCCGACCACACCTGGGACAACGGCAGCGCCGAGCCGACCACGCCCGAGGTGCTGGCGGCGCTGGACGCGATGGGCGCCGACGACGTGATCGAGGCGGCCTACGAACACGACCTGGAGCTGCTGTGCCGGACCGCGGGCGTGCGGGTGACCGTGGCCGACGTCACCGGGACCTGCCGGTACGCGGTGGGGGCCGCGGAATGAAAACCGTGGTCGGATCGTTGCACAGACAGCGAAGGAGGTGGCGATGGCCACGGTGGAACTGACCCGCGAGAACTTCGACGAGGTCGTCGGCAAGGGCACGGTCCTGGTGGACTTCTGGGCCGAGTGGTGCGGCCCGTGCCGCATGTTCGGTCCGGTCTTCGAGCAGTCCTCCGACCAGCACGGGGACATCGTGCACGGCAAGGTGGACACGGAGGCTCAGCAGGAGCTGGCGGCGGCGTTCAACATCCGCTCCATCCCCACGCTGATGGCCGTGCGCGACGGTGTGGTGGTGTTCTCCCAGCCGGGCGCGCTGCCGGCGGCGGCGCTGGAGGAGTTGATCGGCAAGGTGCAGGAGCTGGACATGGACCAGGTCCGCGAGCAGATCAAGGCCGAGCAGCAGCAGTAAGCAGGTGACGGCGCGACGCCCGGCCATACGGTGGCCGGGCGTAGCCGTGTCTCATGCCCGCGGGGCCGGGATCGGCTCCGAGTCTGCGTCGCCGACCTCGCACACGACGAGGTGCGGGGTGGCGTAGAAGTGCAGCGTCAGGTCGCCATAGGTCATCCACAGCAGGTCGTCCCTGCCCTCGATCCGCATGGCCGGCTCGGTCATACGACGATCATGGCTTGCCGCGCGGGGCGCCGGCGCTGGTCATGCCGGCTTCGGGTGCCCTATGCGGAACTCGCATACGGCGCCAGCGCCGGCCAGGGGGCGAGCCCGCGCAGCTCGCGGACGATGTGCTGGGAGCCGGTGACCCGGGCCAGCGAGACGGCGTCGAGACCAACCGCCTCAGCCGCGTCGAGATCGCCGACGGTGGCGTGGGCGCGGGCCAACTTGGCGGTGTGCACGCCCTGATACCACGGACAGATGTGCCCCCACCTGGTGCGCATCCCATCGTAGAGGGCGATGGCCTCTGTCGCACGACCTAGGTCGAGCAGGCAGGAGGCCCGCTCCGCCTCCAGGTGCTCGACATCCGTCCAATACCCCACGCGGTATTCCTCGGTCGTCACGTGCTGCACACGTGCCAGCAGCGACAGCGCGGCGTCGAGCCGGCCGAGGCAGTCGGCTTCCTCTCGGGCCTGGGCCAGACCGCGGGCTTCCTGTTGCAGGGCAAGGACTCGCAGCGCCGGGCTGATCTCCGGCTCGCGCTGGGCGGCGCGGGCCAGGCCGATCATCCGGTCGTGGTCGCCGGTCGCGAGCTGGCTCATCCGCACGTAGGCGTACGCCACCATGTCGCGGTCCTCGGCGGCCTGCGCCTGCTGCATGGCCCGGGCCGTCCAGTGCTCGGCGCCGTCCCAGTCGGCGGTCTCCTCGTGCAGCCAGCCCAGGAACTCCGCGTACTGGGCCGACACCGACAGCAGGGCCCGCCGCAACTCGCCCTGGGCCGACCGCCGCAGCAGGTCGGTGAGCTCGTACAGGTCGCGGGCCGCCGGCTTGAGCGCCATCGACACCCGGAAGTTGTCGGCGTCGTTGATGATGCGGCGGGCCACCAGCAGCTCGGCGACGATCTCCGGCGAGGCCGCCTTGGCGACGGCCAGTCCCCCGCCCATCAGCGCCACCAGCGCGTCCGCGCCGCCGCGTTCCCGCAGCTCCGCCGTCGCGACCCCCTGTTCGGCCAGGCCGAGCAGATGGGGCGGGATGTTCAGCGTGCGCTGCACGATCCGCAGCACCCGCATGTCGTAGGCCAGGTTGCTGCCCGACTCCAGCCGGGAGATCGCCGACTGGGAGAAGCCGGCCAGCGCGCCGAGTTCGTCCTGCCGCAGGCCGTGGGCCCGGCGGGCGAAGGCGATCACCGCCGACGGCGAGTTGGCCGCGACGGCGTCACGAACCTCGGGCGCGTTCCACACCGACTCGGGCAGCGGATCCACCCGCGTGATGATCGCAGCCCCGGGCCGATGCCGCGAGTCGGTGTGGCCGAAAGTGACACTGCCCAGGTCAGTGGCAGGTGCCGAGCATCTGGGTCAAGGCGTCGTGCTCGGACTGGGAAATGGTCAGTTTGTACTTGGCCTTCACCTTGATCCAGTGGGTGGCGTAGTCGCACTTCTCGGACTCCGCCGGCATGTAGCCGGGCGGCGGCTGGTCGCCCTTGCTGCGGTTGCTGTGCGCGGTGACGGCGACGAGCTCGTCGAGGTCGTTGGCGAAGGCGACCCGCTGGTCCTGGGTCCACTTGGCCGCCCCGGTGCGCCACGCCTCGGCCTCGGGCACGAGATGGTCGATGTCCAGGTCGTGCGGGGAGGTGACGTTCTGGCCGTCGTAGAGCGAGAGCCACTTGCCGGAGTTCACGGTGCAGCCCTTGGCGTTCACGTCCCGGCCCTGAGCCTTGAGCACGTCGACGCGGGTGTCGCAGCCGTCCGGCTGGGTGATCCAGCCGCCGCCGAAACGGTCCCGCGAGTAGCCCGTCATCGGCCCGGCGGCGGCGATCTTGAGCGACGCCAGCTGGGCGCTGCTGTCGCTGGGCAGGGGCGGGTGACTGTCCCCGCCGGCGCTGGCGGGCATGGTGCACGCGGTGAGGGTGGTCAGAGCGAACAGGGTGATACCGGCGGCCACGCCGGTTCGGGTGCCGGCCATGATCCATGAATTACTGGATCTTCGAATCGGCCACCAGAGGCCATTCAGAGTAGTTGCCCTACAACGAAAGCACTAGATCGACCAGCTGGCCCGGCTGCTCGACCTGCGGGCTGTGCCCGGCCCGTTCGACGATCTCCACGCGGGCCCCGACCGCCCGGTAGCGCTCGGCCGTGCGGACACAGTCGTAGAACCGGTCGTGCCGGCCGAGGATGACCAGGGTCGGCACGCCGAGATCCCGCACCCGCTCGTCCAACGGCTTGCGCGCCAAGGCCTCGCGCCGGTCGACGAGCACCGCTCGGGCCACGGCCGGGCTGGTCGTGGCGTGGCCTTGTAGCAGCGCCGGGTCGAACTCGAAACCGGGGGCGAAGGCGTAGGACATCGCCCGCCGCACCGCGCTGGGCGGCGCGAGCCGGTGCAACAGCGGGCCGAGCACCGGCAAAGCCAGCAAGCCGCTGCCGGCCGGGAAAGTCGCGTAGCTGTAGTCGGGGGCCTGGCTGATGATCACGATCTTGTCGGCCCGGCCGCCGAGGGCCAGGGCCACGTCGGCGCCGTAGGAATGCCCGACGGCGGTGACCCGGTCGATGCCGAGTTGGTCAAGCACGCCAACAACAGCGGCCGCTTGCGACTCGGCGTCCAGCCCGTCGTGCCCGCCGGTGCGCCCGTGCCCGCGCAGGTCCACCCGCAGCACCCGGCCGTGCTCGACCAGCCTCGGCGCCACCGCGTCGAACGAGCGCACCGAACCACTGAATCCGTGCAGCAGCAAGAAAACCGGCCGCCCACGGCCCTCGTCACGGAAGTACACGACGACTAGGAGATCACGAGGCTGGCAATCTTGTCGCCACGAACCTTGACGGCCATGGCGCCGGTGCCGTTGAAGCGGTGGCTGCGCACCTTGATGGTGACGGTGTAGCTGTCGGGCTCGCCGGCCGGCTCCACCGAGGCCAGGTCGAAGTGGGCCTGCACGCCGATGTTGTCAGTCTTGTTCCAGCTGGCCACGCCGTCGTGGCCGTGGAACTGGCGGCCCCAGTCGTCGAGGAACGCGTCCTCGGTGAAGGCGGCGACGAAGGCCTCGGTGTCGGCGTTGTTGGTGGCGTCGACGAAGGCCTGGATGGCGGCGGGGGTGGCGGCAGGCGTTGTCACGGCGGTCTCCTTGCGCAGGCCGGGCAGGATGTTCGCGACGAGCGCCCGGGCGAACTCGTCGGTCAGCGGCTCGTCGGGGATGAGCAGCCGGTGGTAGACGGCGCCCCACAGCTGGTCGACGACCACCTGCGGGTCGAAGTCGGTTCGGAGTTCACCACGTTCCATGCCGCGCCGCAGCGTGCGCTCGGCGAGTTCCCGCCGCGGGCGCGAGTAGCGTTCCCGAAAGGACAGCCCGAGCTGGGCGTCAGTCTGGGCGGCGCCGACCAGGTCGCCGATCACCCGGCCGGCGGGCGTGTCCCGGACCAGGTGCACGAACGACAGCAGCTGGGCGGCGATGTCGGCCGCGGTGTTGCCGGTGTCGGGGAACTCCAGGCTGTGCGAGACCACGCTGGCGTAGCCGTCCAGAGCGAGCGAGCCCTTGGACGGCCACCACCTGTAGATGGTCACCCGGCTGGATCCGGCCCGGGCCGCCACCTTCTCGATCGTGAAACCGCCCATGCCCTCGGCCAGCAGCAGCTCGCCGGCGGCCGCCAGCACCTTGCCGCGGACCAGGGCGGCGGGACGTCGACCGCGCATCTCGCACCTCCCAACTATATGGACACAGTGTATCCAAAACGGGAGAAAGCGCCACCGTGACCGGTGACACGAGGCGATCAGAGCCGGTCACTCACCGGCGATCTCACTGGCCGGCAGCGCCGAGAGCTCGGTCAGCACACGAAGGAACGCCTCTCGATCGGCGGCCGAGAGGCGCGTGAGCAGACGCTCCTCGTTGCGCTGGATATCGACCTGGACCGCGCGACACCTCCGCCGACCCTCCTCGGTGACGGCGACGAGCCGCGCCCGCCGATCCTCCGGATCCCGGGTGCGTTGCAGCAGCCCGCCGGCTTCCAGCTCGTCCAGCACGCCGATGATGCGGCTCTTGTCCGCGCCGATGACCTCCGCCAGCGCGGCCTGGGTGCGCACCGGCTGACCGTCCAGGGCGTTGAGCACGACATAGCCCCACATGCTCAGCCCGTGCGCGCGCAGCACCGGCTGCTCGGCGGCGATCAGCGCCCGCTGCAGCGGCGCGATCATCGCGGCGAGATCCCGTCGCGGAGCATCCATGATCGGCATGATAACGACCTTGACCTATTGATATGCGCCTGCTTATCGTAAGCATGTGCATATCAATGAACTGCTGAGCCTCCACCGCGCCGCGGTCCACGCCAGCGTCACCGTCGTCGCCCAGGTCCAGGCCGGCGACCTGGACCGACCCACCCCCTGTGCCGAATGGACACTCGCCGACCTGCTGGCCCACATGACCGCCCAGCACCACGGCTTCGCCGCCGCAGCCCGTGGCCACGGCGGTGATCACGCGGCGTGGCAAGTCCACCCCCTCGACCCGAACCCGGTGGCCGACTACACCAAGGCCGCCGAGGACGTCCTGGCCGCCTTCGCGGAGCCGGGCGTGTCGGAGCGGGAGTTCGAACTGCCGGAGTTCCAGCCGGTTTCCCATTTCCCCGCGACCCAGTCGATCTGCTTCCACCTGATCGACTACGTGGTGCACGGCTGGGACGTGGCCCGCTCGCTCGGACTCGACTACCGGCCGACCCCAGAGCTGGCCGAGACGGCGTTGCACATCGCACTCATGGTGCCCAACGGCGACAACCGACTGGAGGCCAACGCGGCGTTCGGCCCCGCACTGGACGCCGGCGACGAAACGGACCCACTGCGGCGGATTCTCACCGCCCTGGGCCGCTCGCCCGACTGGCCACAGCCCTGACCCACACCTCGTGACGACGGCCACGGGACCTCATATGGACACGACGTACACATCCATGGTTATATGTACACAGCGTCCACTACCGAGGGAGCAAGGACATGAGCGAGAACCGCGTTGCCATCGTCACCGGCGGGTCGGGCGGCATCGGCCGGGCCGTCGCGGAGCGGCTGGGCCGGGACGGCATGCAGGTCGTGGTCAGCTACGCCGGCAACCCGCAGCGGGCGGCCGAGGTGGTCGAGGCGATCACCTCGGCCGGCGGCACGGCGACGGCGTTCCAGGCCGACGTGGCCGACGAGAACCAGGTCACGGCGCTGTTCGACGAGGCCGAGAAGCTGTACGGCGGCGTCGACGTGGTGGTGCACACCGCCGGCATCATGCTGCTGTCCCCGCTGGCCGACCTGGACCTGGCCGACTTCGACCGGATGCACCGCACCAACGTGCGCGGCACCTTCGTGGTCGACCAGCAGGCCGTCCGCCGGCTGCGCCGGGGCGGGGCGCTGATCAACTTCTCCACCTCGGTCACGCACATCGCGCTGCCGACCTACACCGCCTACACGGCCAGCAAGGGCGCGGTCGACGGCATGACCCTGACCCTGGCCAAGGAAATGCGCGGCCGCGACGTCACCGTGAACGCGGTGGCCCCCGGCCCGACCGCCACCCCGCTGTTCCTCAACGGCAAGGACGAGCAGACCATCGACCGGATGGCCAAGAACGCCCCGCTGGAGCGGCTGGGCCTGCCGGAGGACATCGCCGAGGCGGTGGCGTGGCTGGCCGGCCCGGCCCGCTGGGTGAACGGCCAGGTCATCTACGTCAACGGCGGCGTGACCGACTGAAGCGGCCGCGGGGCGGTCCACATCGGACCGCCCCTCACCGCTTGATGCCGATCAACACGTTGTGCACCAATGCCTTCGCGAACTCTTCGGTGATCGGCTCGTCCGGAATCAGCAGCCGGTGATAGCACGCCCCCCAGAGCTGGTCGACGACCACCTGGGGGTCGACGTCTTCCCACAGCTGCCCCTGCTCGATGGCCTTGTTCATCCGCTCCACAGCCAACGCCCGACGCGGCGCCGAATAGCGTTCCCGAAAAGCCGAGGCCAGCTCGGGATCGGTCTGCGAGGCGCCGATCAGCTCGGCGATCACCTTGCCGGCGCCGGTTTCCGTGAGCAGACGCGTGAAGGCCAGCACCTGCGCGGTCAGGTCGGCCTCGATGTTGCCGGTGTCCGGGAACTCCAGCACGGTGCGCACCTTCGTGGCGTAGCCGTCCAGCGCGAGCGCGCCGCGCGAGGGCCACCACTTGTAGATGGTCATCCGGCTGGCCCCGGCCCGGGCCGCCACCTTCTCGATGGTGAAGCCGGCCATGCCCTCGGTCAGCAGCAGCTCGCCCGCCGCGGCCAGCACCTGCTCGCGCACCTCGGCGGCCGGGCGGCGGCCGCGGCCCCGGCGGATCGGCTGGGACGGGTCTGTCTCGATCTGCGCCATGCCCCCACTATATGGACACCGCGTCTTTCACGGGCGAGACCTTGACTCGCGAATAATTTCACGAGTTAGATCACGACTCGAACAAAGTCCCGGTCGGGCGGCGGCCGGGACCCGGTTCGAAAGGACTCGTCCTGTGCCCGAAGACAAAGACGTCCAGGCTCGTGGCTTAGCACGGAGAGGTTTCCTGGGTGCGGCGCTGGCCGCGGCCCCCGCGGTCGCGCTCGCCTCCACCGCCTCGGCCCAGGCCGCGACCGACCCGGTCGCGCCTCCCCCACCGGCGCAGCCCAAGGCCGGCGACCCGGACTTCGGCCCCAACGTCTACGTGTTCGACGGCTCCGTCCCGACGGCGCAGATCCAGTCCACGGTCGACGCCGTCTACGCCCAGCAGCAGCACGCCGAGTTCGGCAACGGCCGGTACGCCCTGCTGTTCAAGCCCGGCGGCTACGGCATCGACGTGAAGCTGGGCTACTACACCCACGTCGCCGGCCTCGGCCTGCAGCCGGCGTCGTCCGGCATCACCGGCTCCTGCCAGGTGCTGGGCGAGGCCCACGGCAACAACACGCTGACCAACTTCTGGCGCGGCGCCGAGAACCTGAACATCGTGCCCCGCAGCGGCCAGGACACCTGGGCCGTCTCGCAGGCCACCTTCTACCGCCGGATCTACCTGCTGGGCGACCTGAAGCTGTCCGACGGCAGCTGGTCCAGCGGCGGCTACATCGCCGACTGCCAGCTCACCGGGCAGATCAACTCCGGCACCCAGCAGCAGTGGGTCACCCGCAACTCGGTGCTGGGCAGCTGGGTCGGCTCCAACTGGAACATCGTGTTCGTGGGCACGGCCAACGCGCCGGCCACCACCTTCCCGAACCCGCCGGTCACCTCGGTGCCGAAGTCGCCGGTGGTGCGGGAGAAGCCGTTCCTGTACGTGGACTCGGCCGGCGCCTGGCAGGTGTTCGTGCCGGCGGTGCGCCGGGACGCGCAGGCCACCAGCTGGGAGGCGCAGAAGCCGGCCGGCACGTCGATCCCGATCGCCGACTTCCTGATCGTCAAGGCCGGCACCACCGTGGCCGACATGAACGCCGCGCTGGCCCAAGGCAAGCACCTGATCATCACGCCCGGCATCTACCACCTGTCCGAGTCGCTGAAGGTGACCAGGCCGGACACGGTGATCCTCGGACTCGGCTACGCCACGCTCATCCCGGACAACGGGGTGATCGCCGTCGACGTCGCCGATGTGGACGGAGTGCATCTGGCCGGCCTGCTGATCGAGGCCGGCACGGTGCAGTCCGAGGCCCTGATCCGGGTCGGCCCGGTCGGCTCGCGGCGGGACCACAGCGCCAACCCGAGCTCGCTGCACGACGTGTTCGCCCGCATCGGCGGCACACTGGCCGGCAAGACCAAGCAGTCGGTGGTGGTCAACAGCAACAACGTGATCATCGACAACACCTGGCTGTGGCGGGCCGACCACGGCGACGGCGTCGGCTGGACGTCCAACACGGTGGACGAGGGCCTGGTCGTCAACGGCGACAACGTGGTGGCCTACGGCCTGTTCGTCGAGCACCACCAGAAGACCCAGGTGCAGTGGAACGGCGAGAACGGACAGACGTTCTTCTTCCAGAACGAGATGCCCTACGACCCGCCGAACCAGGCCGGCTGGATGGACGGCCCGCACCGCGGCTTCCCGGCCTACGCGGTCGGCGACCACGTGCGCCGGCACGAGGCGTGGGGGCTGGGCAGCTACTGCATCTTCGCCGTCGACCGGACGATCGTCGCCGACCGGGCGATCGCCGCGCCCCGCACGCCGGGTGTGAAGTTCCACAGCATGATCACGTTCTCGCTGGGCGGTGGGCAGGGCACCATCGCCCACATCGTGAACACCACCGGCGGGCCGTCGGACTCGACGACCAACCTGGGCATGCTCAGCCAGTACCCGTGACCGGCTGGATCAGGTCCCACCGGTTGCCGTAGAGGTCCCGGAAGACCGCGACCGAGCCGTAGGGCTCGTGTCGCGGCTCCTCCTCGAACGCCACGCCCGCGGCCACCATTCTCGCGTGGTCGCGGGCGAAGTCGTCGGTGTTGAGCAGCAGGCCGACCCGGCCGCCGGTCTGGTCGCCGACGCGGGCCTGCTGCTCGGCCTTGTCGGCCCTGGCCAGCAGGATCCCGGTCTCGGTCGACCCGGGCGGGGCGACGACGACCCAGCGCCGGCCGGCGCCCTGGTCGATGTCCTCGCGCAGCTCGAAGCCCAGCGCGTCGATGTAGAAGGCGATCGCCTCGTCGTAGTCGTGCACGAGCACGGCGACCAGTCCGATGTGCGGCATGATCGTATTATTCCCGATCAAGGGCATCGTCCCACGACGTGGCCGCCCCTGCGGGGAGCGCCGTGACCAGCGCACAATCGGTTTCATGACACGAGGAACTGGTCCGCGACTCGCAGTCGCGCTGGACGGCGCGGGCTGGCATCCCGCCGCCTGGCGCTCGCCGGAGGCCCGGCCGGCCGACGTGTTCGGCGCCGCCTACTGGCTGGACCTGGTGCGGGAGGCCGAGACCGGCACGCTCGACTTCGTCACCTTCCGCGACTCGCTGGCGCTGCCGGCCGACGGGGTGCGGGGACGGCTGGACGCGGTGCTCGTGGCGGCCCGCATCGCCCCGCTGACCTCGGGCATCGGGCTGGTGCCGGAGATCGTCGCCACCCACACCGAGCCGTTCCACCTGTCCAAGGCCATCGCCACGCTGGACTACGTCAGCACCGGGCGCGGCGGCGTGCAGGTGTCCGTGTCCACCGACGCCGCCGAGTACGACAACTTCGGGCGGCGCGAGTTCGGGGCCGACATCGCCGGCGAGGCCGCCGACTACGTCGAGGTGCTGCGGCGGCTGTGGGACAGCTGGGAGGACGACGCCGAGATCCGCGACGTCGCCACCGGCCGGTTCGTCGACCGGGAGAAGCTGCACTACATCGACTTCAAGGGCCGGTTCTTCAGCGTGCGCGGGCCGTCGATCACGCCCCGGCCGCCGCAGGGGCAGCCGCTGGTGACCGCCGCTCAGGGCGTGGCCGATTCGTCCGTCGACGTCGTGTACGTGACGCCGCAGTCGCACGACGAGATCGGGCCGCTGGTCGAGGCGCAACGCGGCCGGCAGGTGTTCGCCGACCTGGTGGTGTTCCTGGACGAGACTTCGCAGGCGGCGGCCGACCGTCGAGCGCGGCTGGACTCGTTGGCACTGTTGGAAAGCGACGCGCTGGTGTTCACCGGCACGCCCGGCGAGCTGGCCGAGTTGCTGCTGGCCTGGCACGTCGCCGGGCTGGACGGCTTCCGGCTGCGGCCGGCGGAACTGCCGCACGACCTGACCGCCATCACCCGTGGACTGGTGCCGGAGCTGCGCTCGCGCGGCACGTTCCGCAAGACCTACGAGGCCGACACCCTGCGCGGGCTGCTCGGACTGGACCGGCCCGCCAACCGCTACGTCGCCTGAGGGGGATGCGATGACCAAGCAGGAGAAGCAGATCCATCTCGCGGCGCACTTCCCGGGCGTGAACAACACGACCGTGTGGAGCGACCCGGCAGCCGGCAGCCACATCGAGTTCAGCTCCTTCGTGAAGCTGGCCCAGACCGCCGAGCGGGCCAAGTTCGACTTCTTCTTCCTGGCCGAGGGCCTGCGGCTGCGCGAGCAGGGCGGGCAGATCTACGACCTGGACGTGGTCGGGCGGCCGGACACGTTCACCGTGCTGTCGGCGCTGGCCGCCGTGACCTCGCGGCTGGGGCTGGCCGGCACCATCAACTCCACGTTCAACGAGCCGTTCGAGGTGGCCCGGCAGTTCGCCACGCTGGACCACCTGTCCGAGGGGCGGGCGGCGTGGAACGTGGTCACCTCGTGGGACGCGTTCACCGGCGAGAACTTCCGGCGCGGCGGCTTCCTGCCGCAGAAGCAGCGGTACTCGCGGGCCGAGACGTTCATGCGGACCGCGTGGGAGCTGTTCGACTCGTGGCGGGGCGACGAGATCGTCGCTGACAAGGACAGCGGCGAGTTTCTCCGTGGCACGCCCGGGGTTTTCGCCCATCACGACGAGCACTTCCAGATCGAGGGCCAGTTCCCGGTGCCGCGCAGCCCGCAGGGCCGGCCGGTGATCATCCAGGCCGGCGACTCCGAGGAGGGCCGGGAGTTCGCCGCGGCCACCGCCGACGCCATCTTTACCAGGCACGGCACCCTGGAGGCCGGGCAGGCGTTCTACTCGGACGTGAAGGGCCGGCTGGCCAAGTACGGCCGCCAGGATTCGCAGCTGATCATCCTGCCGGCGGCCACCTTCGTGCTCGGCGACACCGACGCCGACGCCCAGGAGCGGGCCGATGTCGTGCGGCGGCAGCAGGTCAGCGGCGCGACCGCCATCAAGTTCCTGGAACAGCTGTGGAACGCCGACCTCAGCGGGTTCGACCCGGACGGCCCGCTGCCCGCGTTCGATCCCGTGACCGGCGAGAACACCATCGCCAAGGGCCGGGCCAGCGTGCGCATGTACCGGGACCCGCTGGCCACCTCGCGGCAGTGGCGTGAGCTGGCCGAGGCCAAGGGCCTGTCCATCCGCGAGCTGATCATCGAGGTCACCGGCCGGCAGAACTTCATCGGCTCCCCCGCCACGGTGGCCGAGCAGATCAACCACCTGGTGCAGAACGACGCCAGCGACGGCTTCATCCTCGTGCCGCACGTGACCCCGGGCGGTCTGGACGACTTCGCCGACAAGGTCGTGCCGCTGCTGCAGGAGCGGGGCGTCTTCCGCACCGACTACACCGGTCCGACGCTTCGGGATCACCTTGGCCTGAACTGACCGCGAGTCCCGTTCTGGGGCAACTGAATGTCGAGTTCGGAACTCGACATTCAGTTGCCTGAACGCGGGACTCGCGCTACGTCCGGGGGGCGTACATGATCACGGCCACGCCGAACAGGCAGATCACCGCCCCGATCACGTCGTAGCGGTCGGGGCGGTAGCCGTCGGCGACCATGCCCCAGACCAGGGAGCCGGCGATGAAGACCCCGCCGTAGGCGGCGAGGATGCGGCCGAACTGGGCGTCGGGCTGGAGGGTCGCGACGAAGCCGTAGAGGCCGAGGGCGATCACGCCGGCGCCGACCCACCACCAGCCACGGCCACTGCGCACGCCCTGCCACACCAGCCAGGCGCCACCGATCTCCAACACGGCGGCCAGCACGAACAGCAGGACAGAGCGGGCAAGGGTCACGAACCGAATACTTCCGCAACCAGCTCGGTGGCCTGCGCGGACCCCCGCGAGTCCCGCTCAGCGGCATACCGAAATCTCAGTTTCGAGCAGAACTGCGCTTCGGGTCTCAGTTCTGCCGGAAACCGGATTTCGGTGTGTCAGAGAGCGGGACTCGCCGGGGTTCACAGGCGTTCGATGATCGTCACATTGGCCTGGCCGCCGCCTTCGCACATGGTCTGCAGCCCGAACCGGCCGCCGGTGCGCTCCAGCGACGACAGCAGCGTGGCGGTGAGCTTGGTGCCGGTGGCGCCGATGGGGTGGCCCAGCGCGATGGCCCCGCCGTTGACGTTCACCCGGTCCAGGTCGACCTTGAGTTCCTTGGCCCAGGCCAGGACCACGCTGGCGAACGCCTCGTTGACCTCGAACAGGTCGATGTCGTCGATGGTCAGCCCGGCCTTCCGCAACGCGTGTCGGGTGGCCCGGATCGGGGCAGTGAGCATGTAGACGGGGTCGGCGCCGCGAGCGGAGAGATGGTGCACGCGGGCCCGGGGCTTCAACCGGTGACTGTGCACGGCTTCCTCGGACGCGACGAGGACCGCGCTGGCGGCGTCCGAGAGCTGACTGGCCAGCGCCGCCGTGACGAGGCCGTCGGGCCGCAATGTCTTCAGGGCGGCCATCTTCTCCATGCTGGTGTCCCGGCGTGGCCCTTCGTCGACGGCCATCTCCCCCACGGCGACGATCTCCGCGGCGAACCGCCCCTGGTCGATGGCCTCGATGGCCCGGGCGTGGCTGCGGAAGGCAAACTCCTCCATCTCCGTCCGGCTCAGCTCCCATCGCTGGGCGATCAGGTCGGCCGCCCGGAACTGGGAGATCTCCTCGGAGCCGTACCGGTGGGCCCAGCCCTCGCAGCCGTCGAACGGCGTGGGGAAGCCGAATTCCGCGCCGACGGTCATCGCCGCGCCGATGGGGATGCGGCTCATGCTCTGCACGCCGCCAGCCACCACCAGGTCGGCCGTCCCGCTGAGCACGGCCTGGGCGGCGAAGTGCAGGGCCTGCTGACTGGAGCCGCACTGCCGGTCCACGGTCACACCCGGCACTTCCTCGGGGAAGCCGGCGGCCAGCCAAGCGGTGCGGGCGATGTCGCCGGCCTGTCCCCCGACTGTGTCGACACAGCCGAGGATCACGTCGTCGACCTCACTCGGATCCACGTTCACGCGGCCGAGCAGCCCTTCGATGGCGCGGGCCCCGAGGTCGGCCGGGTGCAGGTGGCTGAGTCCGCCACCGCGCCTGCCGACCGGCGTCCGCACCGCGTCAACCAGGTACGCCTGGGCCATCGGCCCTCCCTTGCGCTATCCCGTCCAGCACGATCGACAGGTACTGCCGGGCGACGTCGTCCGCGGTCAGCGTGCCGCCCGGGTGATACCAGTGCACGGCCACCCACACCGTGTCGCGGATGAAGCGGTAGACCAGTTCCACGTCCAGGTCGTCGCGGAACGCGCCGGCCCGGATGCCTTCCTCCAGCAGCCCGACCCACATCTTGCGGAACTCCAGGTTGCGCTCGGCCAGGTAGCCGAAGCGCTCGAACTGGGCCAGGTAGACGGCCTCGCGCTGGTAGATGGCGACGGCGTCGTGGCTGCGGTCGATGCACTCGAACGAGGCGACGACCACCGCCTCCAGGGCCGCCCGCGGCGGCCGGCCCGCGCCCGTGATCTCCCGGTAGCGGCCGAACAGCTCGTCCAGGAAGCCGCGCAGGATCTCGTCCACCATGGACTCCTTGGAGTCGAAGTGGTGGTAGAGGCTGCCGGACAGGATGCCGGCGGCGTCGGCGATGTCGCGCACGGTGGTGGCGAGGAAGCCGCGCTCGGCGAACATCCGCGCGGCCAGCGCGAGCAGTTCGGCTCTACGGCTCATGGTTCTCCTAGGGGTGCTGGCTGCTGACCGACAGGACCTCGCCGGTCAGGTACGAGGCGTAGTCGCTGGCGAGGAACACCATGGCATTGGCCACCTCCCACGGTTGCGCCGCCCTGCCGAACGCCTCGCGTCCGGTCAGCTCGGTCAGCAGCTCCACGCTGGTGACCTTGGCCAGGAACGGGTGCATGGCCAGGCTGGGGGCGACGGCGTTGACCCGGATCCCGTGCGGGGCGACGTCGGCGGCGGCGCAGCGGGTCAGCGCCATCACGCCGGCCTTGGCGGCGGCGTAGTGCGCCTGGCCGGCCTGCGAGCGCCAGCCGATCACCGAGGCGTTGTTCACGATCGCGCCGGCCGTGCCCTGCTCGATCAGCTGCTTGAGGGCGGCTCGGGTGCAGCGGAAGGTGCCGTTCAGGGTCACGTCCAGCACCCGCGACCACTCGTCGTCGGTCATCTCCAGCACCGACCTGGTGCCGCCCAGCCCGGCGTTGTTGATCATCACGTCGAGCCGGCCGAAGGTGTGCACGGCGGTGTCGATCAGGGCCTGCACCTGAGCCTCGTCGGTGACGTCGCAGGTCACGGCGGCCACCTTGGCGCCGTGTTCGGCGGCGAGCTTGTCCAGCGTCTCGCCGAGCCGGCGCTCGTGCCAGTCGCTGATCAGGACCTGCGCGCCCTCCTCCAGGCACCGCTTGGCCACCGCCGACCCGATGCCGGTGCCGGCGGCGGCGGTCACGACCACCACCTTGTCGTCGAGCAAGTGGTGACCACGCACGTAGTCGATCACGCCTGGTCTGCTCATCCGCGTGCCTCCCTCGGCAGGCCGAGCACCCGTTCCGCGATGATGTTGCGTTGGATCTCGTCGGATCCGCCGTAGATCGTGTCGGCCCGGCTGAACAGGAACAGCCGCTGCCACCGGTCCAGGTCGTCGTCCACGATCATGGACGCCGGACCGCGCGCCCGCATGGCCAGCTCGCCCAGCCGTCTGTGCCAGCCGGCCCACAGCAGCTTGCTCACCGACGGGTCGGATCCCCTGGTGCGCAAGGCGTGCGAGCGCATGACGCTCAGTTCGACCGCGGCCCGCGACAGTTGTTCCCGCAGCACAACGTCTTCCGGGTCGGCGATGGCCATGAGGTCTTCCAGTTCACGCCGAAAGCCGACCTGCTGGCCCAGCGTCGCCGCGCCCCGCTCGTACGCCAGCGTGGCCATGGCGACCGCCCAGCCGCCGCCGGGTTCGCCGACGACCAGGTCCTCGGCGGTCCGCGCGCCGTCGAAGAACACCTCGTTGAACTCGGCCGTGCCGGTCAGCTGCCGGATCGGCCGCACCTCGATCCCCGGCTGCCGCATCGGCACCAGCAGGTAGGACAAACCCTTGTGCCCCACTGATCCCGGTGTGGTCCGGGCCAACACGAAGCACCAGTCGGCAACGTGGGCCAGCGAGGTCCACACCTTCTGACCGGTGATCACCCACTCGTCCCCGACCAGCCGGGCCGAGGTCGACACGGAGGCGAGGTCGGAGCCGGCGCCGGGCTCGGAGTAGCCCTGGCACCAGAGTTCGTCGACGGCCCGGATCCTGGGCAGGAAGCGGGCCCGCTGCTCGGGCGTGCCGAGGTCGATGAGCGTCGGCCCCACCAGGTTCTCGCCGAGGTGGTTCACGCGGGCGGGCGCGTCCGCGAGGGCGTACTCCTCGTGGAAGGCCACCTGTTCGTCGAACGTCAGGCCGCGGCCGCCGTGCTCCACCGGCCAGGCCGGGCAGGTCCAGCCGTGCGCGGCCAGGTGTCGTTCCCAGTGCAGGCGCTGCTCGAACGCCTCGTGCTCGCGGCCGGGCCCGCCGAGCCCCTTCAGCTCGGCGAAGGGCCCCACGAGATGCTCGGCGAGCCACCGCCGGATCTCGGATCTGGTCACCGCCATGCCCGTAGGCTAGCCTACCAAGCAGTTGCTTGGTAGGAGGTGTTGTGACTCCCGGCACCATCCCGGCCGCCGTCGACGCGGCGGCGGAACGCTTCGGCGACCGTCTGGCCCTGATCGACGGCGAGGTCCGCCTCACCTATCGTGACCTGCGCCGACGCGTCCGACAACTGGCCGCCGCCTTCGCGGCCGGCGGCATCGGGCCCGGCGACCGGGTGGCGATCTGCGCCCCCAACACCTGGCACTGGGTTGTCGCGGCGCTGGGCGCCAGCTATGCCGGCGGCGTGCTGGTGCCGCTGAACACGCGGTTCACCGCGCACGAGATGCAGGACGTCATCTCCCGCAGCGACGCCAGCGCACTGGTCGTGGCCACGGACTTCCTGGGCCGGAACCGGTTGAGCGAACTTGAGGCCATCGGCGGGGTGCCGGAGTTCGTGCTGACCGTCGACGACTGGACGTTCACCGAGGAGGTCGACGCCGCGCCGGTCGGACCGGAGGACATCAGCGACATCCTGTACACCTCCGGCACCACCGGCCGGAGCAAGGGGGCGATGAGCGCGCACCGGCAGGCGCTGGCCGTCGCCGCCGCGTGGGCCGACTGCGGGAACGTCGTCGCCGGCGACCGGTACCTGGTGATCAACCCGTTCTTCCACAGTTTCGGCTACAAGGCGGGGATTCTGGTCTGCCTGCTGACCGGGGCGACGCTGGTGCCGCAGGCCGTGTTCGACGTGGCCCGCACCCGGGAACTGGTCGAGCAGGAGCGGATCACCATCCTGCCCGGGCCGCCGACGATCTATCAGTCGCTGCTGGCCGAACCCGGGTGCGACTCTTTGAGACTGGCGGTCACCGGGGCGGCGCCGGTGCCGGTCACGCTGGCTGAGCGGATGCAGCAGCGTTTCGGCACCGTGCTCACGGCGTACGGGCTGACCGAGGCGGTGGTGGCGACGATGTGCCGTCCCGACGACGACGCCGAGACCGTGTCCCACACGTCCGGCCGGGCCACCGCCGGCTTCGAGGTGCGGATCGCCGACACCGGCGAGATCCTGCTGCGCGGCCCCAACGTGATGATCGGCTACCTGAACGACGCGGTCGCCACCGCGCAGGCCATCGACGCCGACGGCTGGCTGCACACCGGCGATGTCGGCACCCTCGACGACCGCGGCTACCTGACGATCACCGACCGGCTCAAGGACATGTACGTGTGCGGCGGCTTCAACGTCTATCCGGCCGAGGTCGAGCAGGCCCTGGCCCGGCTGGACGGCGTCGTCGAGTCCGCGGTGATCGGCGTGCCCGACGACCGGCTCGGCGAGGTCGGCCTGGCCTTCGTGGTGTCGGCCCACCCACTGTCCACTGAGGACGTCATCGAGCACTGCCGGGCCCTGGTGGCCAACTACAAGGTGCCCAGACGGGTCGCGTTCCTGGACACGCTGCCCCGCAACGCGTCCGGCAAGGTGCTCAAACGCCAGTTACGGGAGGAGCCCCGGTGACCGACGAAGTCGTCTGCTACGAGCGCGCCGGCGCGGTGGCGACGGTGACCATGAACCGGCCCCGCTATCGCAACGCCCAGAACTCGGCCATGACCTACGCCCTGGACGCCGCCTTCGAGCGGGCCGTCAACGACGACGAGGTGTCGGTCATCGTGCTGGCCGGAGCCGGCGAGCACTTCTCGGCCGGGCATGACATCGGCACCCCCGGCCGGGACGTGGACGTGTCGTTCGACCGCAAGGCCGTGCTGTGGTGGGACCACGTCGACAAGTCCGGCGGCGACCAGCGCTTCGCCCGGGAGAGCGAGGTGTACCTGGGGATGTGCCGGCGCTGGCGGGAGATCCCCAAACCCATGATCGCCATGGTGCAGGGCGCCTGCATCGCCGGCGGGCTGATGCTGGCCTGGGTGTGCGACCTGATCGTGGCCGCCGACGACGCGTTCTTCGCCGATCCGGTGGTGCGGATGGGGATTCCCGGCGTCGAGTACTTCGCCCACCCGTGGGTGCTCGGGCCCCGCGCCGCCAAGGAGGTGCTGTTCACCGGCGACCGGTTCAGCGCGCAGCGGGCGTACGAGTGGGGCATGGTCAACCGTGTCGTGCCTCGTGACGAGTTGCAGCCCACCGTTGACGCCTTGGCCGAGCGGATCGCCCAGATGCCGCGGTTCGGGCTGGCGCTGGCCAAGAAGGCGGTGAACCAGTCCGAGGACCAGATGGGCATGCGGGCCGGGATGGACTCGGTGTTCGGCTTGCACCATCTGGCGCACGCGCACAACGCTGAAGTGTCGAAGGATTCGCTAGCGGGGCTGGACGCGAAGTCGATGCGGGGCGCCAGTGAACCTCGATGACACCGACCTCGGCTTCCGGCTGGAAGTCCGGTCCTGGCTGGCCGACAACGTGCCACCAAGTCTGTCCTCCATGGACACCGCCGACGGCTTCGAGCAGCACCGCGAATGGGAACGGACCCTGGCCAAGGCGCGGCTGTCGGCCGTGTCCTGGCCGGTGGAGCACGGCGGACGCGGGGCGTCGCTGACCGAGTGGCTGGTCTTCGAGGAGGAGTACTGGGCCTGCGGCGCACCGGGACGGGTGGCACAGAACGGAATCTTCCTGCTGGCCCCGACTTTGTACACGCACGGCACGGTGGAACAACAGGAGCGGTTGCTGCCCAGGATGGCCCGGGCCGAGGACATCTGGGCGCAGGCGTGGTCGGAGCCGGAGGCGGGCAGCGATCTGGCGGCGGTCCGGAGCCGAGGGGTGCGGACCGAAGGCGGCTGGCTGTTGAGCGGCCAGAAGACGTGGAGCTCACGGGCGGCCTTCGCCGACAGGGGTTTCGGGTTGTTCCGCACGGATCCGGCAGCGGAGCGGCACCGGGGACTGACGTACTTCCTGTTCGATCTGAGGGCGCCGGGAGTGACCGTGCGGCCGATCCCGCAGCTGGACGGCGAGGCGGGATTCGCCGAGGTCTTCCTGGACGAGGTGTTCGTGCCGGATTCCGACGTGCTCGGCGAGCCAGGTGCAGGCTGGCGAGTCGCGATGAGCACGGCCGGCAACGAACGGGGTCTGTCGCTGCGCAGTCCCGGGCGGTTCTGCGCGGCGGCAGACCGGTTGTTGACCCTGTGGCGCGAGGTCGGCGACCCGAGCGACACGACCCTGCGCGACAAGGTGCTGGACGCCTGGATGGGCGCGCAGGCCTATCGGCTGCACGTGTTCGGCTCGCTGGACCGGCCGGTCAGCGCGGAGGCCAGTGTCACCAAGCTGTTCTGGTCCCAGCTGGACCTGGCCCTGCACGAGACGGCGCTGGAGTTGTTGGGTCCCAAGGCCGAGCTCAACGGCCCCTGGCTGGACGGGTACCTGTTCGCGCTGGCCGGGCCGATCTACGCCGGGGCCAACGAGATCCAGCGCAATGTCGTCGCCGAGCGACTGTTGGGGCTGCCGCGATGAAGTTCACCCTGTCCGACGAGCAACGCCAGTTCGCGCAGGCGCTCCGCGACACGCTCAAGCGATCGACGTCGTGGGACACCCTGCTGGCCTTGGGTGTGCAGGAGGTGGAGTCCGCGCCGGACCTGGTGGTGGCGTTCCTGGAGCTGGGCCGGGCGGCGGTCCCGGGTCCGGTGGTCGAATCCTTCGCGGTGCTGCGAGCAGCGTCGGCCACGTTGGCCTGGGCACCGCACATTCCGTACATTGTGGACGATGCCGACAACGCCTACGCGATTGTGGACGGCATTCGGCATCGGGCCACCCCCAAGGCCGAACTGTCGTCGGTGGATCCCTCGCGGCGGCTCTTCGAGTACGAGCTGGGGGAAGCCGTCGAGCCGGTCGATGAGCAGGCATTCGACCGGGGTGTCCTCGCCTGCTCCGCCCAGCTGGTCGGACTGGGTCAGGCGCTGTTGACGCGCACCCGGGACTATGCCTTGCAGCGCAAGCAGTTCGGCCAGGCCATCGGCAGCTTCCAAGCCGTCAAGCACCAGCTCGCCGACGTGCACGTGGCACTGGAGCTGGCCGAGCCGCTGGTGTTCGGGGCGGCGGTGACCATGAGTCCCCGGGACGTCTCGGCGGCGAAGATCGCCGCCGGATCGGCCGCGTACCAGGCGATGCGCACTGCGTTGCAGCTGCACGGGGCCATCGGCTACACCGCCGAATTCGAATTGAGTCGGTGGCTGCTCAAGGTCCGCGCCCTGGTCACGGCCTGGGGCACCGAGGCTTTCCACCGTGAGCGGCTGATGGCGGCGCTATGTGGCTGACCGACGAACAACTCGCCCTCCAGGAGACCGTCGCCAAGCTGCTGGCCAAGGGCCCGGACGACCTGTGGCCCACACTGTGTGAGATCGGCGCCCCGGGCCTGGCGATTCCCGAGGAGTACGGCGGCAGCGGCGCCACCCTCACCGAGCTGCAGATCGTCCTGGAGCAACTGGGGCGGACCCTGGCGCCGGTTCCCTTGCTGGGCACGGCCATCGCCGCCGAGGCGGTGCTGGCCACCGGGAACACCGATGCCTGCCAGCGGCTCCTGCCGGACATCGCGGCCGGCCGGGTCGCGACCTGGTGCCCGGAAACCAAAAAGCACGTGCTGGACGGAGACCGCGCCGAGGTTCTGCTGGTCGGGCAAAAGGGGCTGCTCTACGAGATGCGCCCCGACCAGGTCGCCATAACGCCCCTGACCACCATGGACGAGTCGCGGAGCCTGGCGACCGTGACGGTCGACCATCCAGAGAACCCTCTTGGCCCGTATGACGAAACGCGGGTGCGGAGGTTCGCGCTGAGCGCGCTGGCCGCCGAACAGGTCGGCACGGCGGCAAGAAGCCTGGAGATGACCGTCGAGTACGCCCGGCAGCGGCGCCAGTTCGGGCGGCCGATCGGGAGCTTCCAGGCGGTCAAGCACCGCCTGGCCGACATGCACGTCCTGGTGGAAACGGCCCGGTCCGCGGCCTACGACCGCGAACACCCGACCGAAGCCAAGATCTACTGCTCGGACGCGCTCACCAAGGTCGCCGCCGAAATGGTGCAGCTGCACGGCGGAATCGCCATCACATGGGAACACGACGCCCAGCGCTACTTCAAAAGAGCACATGGCGCCGCGTTCCTGTTCGGCGATCCCGCCGAGCACCTCCGCGCGTATCAGGTGCGGGGATAACCGAGTCTCAACACGACGTGCGGCGTCAGGTCGGGGCCGACGACCGCCTGGGCCAGCGGCGGCCGCACGGGCAGCTGGTAGCCGAGCAGGCCCCACACGGTGCCCATCAGCAGCACGGCGCTCAGCGCCGCCCCGGCGGCCATCACGTCGTTGGCGCCGATCACCGCCAACACGCCGGCGTTGCGCAGCGACCGGGTGCGGCGCAACATCTTGAGCCGAGTCTCATGATCGAGAACCAGGTGCAGCTCAGCCCCCTCGGCCCGGGCCTGCAGGGCCAGCCGATGCAGCACTGTCCATGGCACGGCGGCCTCGCTGTAGTCGGCGTCGTCGCCGCTGCGGATGCTGATGGCGGCGGCCATCGCCACCTGTTCGGGGGTCGGCTGCTGGCGTATGGCGCGGATCGAGGCGACGTGCGTCGGATCGGACGGCGTCGTGCCCCGAGCGATCAGCGCGCCCCAGCCGGCGGCCGCGAGGGCCACTCGCAGGTGGTGCAGCACCGCGCCCACGCCCAGCAACACGTTCGACGAGCTGTCGGGCGTGTCGAGATGCAGGTGGGCGGCCCCGTCGGTGAGCCGCCACTGGTAGCCGCCGGCATGCGGCGCGAGATCGGCGAGATGCAGCACGGACCGCAGCACCGTGTCCCCGCGAGGCGCCACATTCGTCATCGTCACGGGTGTCTCCTGACGTCGTCGGATGGCTGCCCCCATCTGGCGTCAATCACAGCATCACGCCAGGGTTGCGCCAGGGTTGCGTCAGGGCTGCGTGGCGTTCATCTAGATTTGTCCCCGGACCATCCAAGGAGGACACGACGTGCACGCAGCCGACCTGGCTACGGCCCGCCACCTGCTCAGACCCAGACGGGTGGTGGTGCCGCACCTGGCCGAGGCCGAGGCGCTCATCGACCACCTGATGCTGCCCGGCGCGGGAGCCAACCTGTACAAGGAGCCCGACGAGCCGAACATCGTCACCTGGGGCGTGCCCGGCGAGCCCGGGACCTGGTCCAACCAGAGCCAGTGCGCGTCGTTCGTGACCGCAGTGCTGCGGCGGGCCCACCCCTCCTGGGCCCGGTCCAAGTTCCTGACCAGGCACTTCGGCAGCGTCAGCCCGTTCGCCCGGGACTACCAGCGGGTCTTCGCCGACGGCGGCGCCCCCCATTTCCGGCCGGTCCGGCGGGTCGCCGACCTGCGGCCCGGGGACCTGATCGCCATCGACTACGCGAACGCCCAGGACACCAACACCGGGCACGTGGTGATGGTCCGACGCATGCGCGGCGTGTACACCGCCCCGTCGGCCGGGCTGAACTTCGACGGCGAGGTCCAGTACGCCGTGCAGGTCGCCGACTGCACCGCCGAGCCGCACGGCCTGGCCGGCGTCGGCAACTACGAGGACTTCCCGGACACCCGCATCGCCGGCGGCCGGCAGACCCAGGGCGTCGGCTACGGGCACATGATGTTCTACGCCGACGAGCTGACCGGTGAGTTCACCCGGTACCGGTGGAGCGTGAACACCAGCTCGGCGGGCGTGTTCGAGGTCGGGGACCGGCCGGTGTCGGCGGCCCGGGTGGTCAGCGCCGGCTGAGGGTGTCGACCAGCCGTTCCAGCGCGGACGCGAACTGCTGGGCCTCGTCGTCGGGCCAGTCGGCGGTGGCCGCCTCCAGGTGCCCGACCAGACGGGACCGCATGGTCTCGACGATCTGCTCGCCGGCCGCCGTCAGCCGCAGCAGGGTGGCGCGGGCGTCGGCCGGGTCGGGCACCCGGTCGACCAGGCCGGCCTGCTGCAGGCGGCTGGCGTATCTGGTGGTGGCGGTCCGGTCGATGCCGATCTCCTGGGCCAGGTTGGTGGCGCTGATGGGCTGCCAGCGGGCGACGCCGCTGAGCACCGGATAGGTGGTCGAGTCCACCCCGTCCAGTCCGGCGACCATGCTGTCGTAGAGGTGGGTGCGGGTGCTGCGGCGCAGCAGCTGCCCGATCGCGGCCTCGATCCGCGCCGACGTGGTCCGGGACGACATTCGCGGGAGGATAACCGGCCGCCGGTCCGGCCGGAACACAAGGATGTGAACCGGTGGCCGAACGCCCCGTCCGGAACGCCCGAAACGCCGCTCAGCGGCCCCGCCCGCCGGCACCCCTGGACCGTTCGGGCCCTTGACACGACCGGTGGTCTAGTCCAATTGTGAGCAGGCCGTCGCCATGTCCTATCCCGCCCACCTCCTGGAGCCAGGATGCGTTTGAGAACGGCATTACTGAGCGCGGTCGTCGCGGCCGCCTCGGTATCCGGCCTGGTCGCGAGCGCCGACGCGGCGACCACGCCGAAGGCCACTCCCCTGCCGACGCATGTGTTCGCCCCGTACTTCGAGACCTACCAGTCCGGCCAGAGCCCCTCGGCGATGGCCAAGCAGGCCGGCGTGAAGTACCTGACGCTGGCCTTCCTGCAGACCGCCCAGCAGGGCTCCTGCACCCTGCTGTGGGACGGCACCACGGCCATCGGCGGCGGCAGCTTCGGCACCGAGATCGCCGCCCTGCAGGCCGCCGGCGGCGACGCCATCCCGTCGCTGGGCGGCTACACCGCCGACACCACCAACACCGAGCTCGCCGACAGCTGCACCGACGTCTCGAAGATCGCCGCCGGCTTCGAGAGTCTGATCACGACGTACAACATCAGCCGGATCGACCTGGACGTCGAGGCCGACTCGCTGAACAACAGCGCCGGCATCGACCGCCGCAACAAGGCCATCAAGATGACCGAGGACTGGGCCGCCGCCAACGGCCGCGGCATCCAGTTCTCCTACACCCTGCCGACCCTGCCCACCGGTCTGGACACCGGCCTCGCCGTGCTCCAGAACGCCGTGCAGAACCAGGCCCGGGTCGACGTGATCAACCTGATGACCTTCGACTACTACGACAACCAGCAGCACAACATGGCCACCGACACCCAGAACGCGGTCGCCGGCCTGATCAACCAGATCACCCCGCTCTACCCGGGCAAGACCCAGGCGCAGCTGTACGCCATGGTTGGCGTCACCGAGATGCCCGGCCGTGACGACTACGGCAGCAGCGGCGAGACCGGCCCGCCGGAGATCTTCACCGTCGCCAACGCCACCACCGTCTACAACTGGGCCGTCGCCAAGGGCATCAACACCCTGTCGTTCTGGGCCCTGCAGCGCGACAACGGCGGCTGCAACGGCACTCCCGGCAACGACCTGTGCTCCGGCATCACGCAGAACACCTGGGACTTCAGCCACGCGTTCGAGCCGTTCACCGGCGGCACCACTCCCCCGCCGGCCAACGACTTCTCCGTGTCCGTCACGCCGGGCTCCGCCGCCGTGAACCCGGGTTCGTCCACCACCGCGTCGGTCAAGACCGCCGTCACCTCCGGCTCGGCGCAGACCGTCAGCCTGTCGGTCAGCGGCGCGCCCGCCGGCG
The DNA here is from genome assembly GCF_018263855.1 of Kutzneria sp. CA-103260. Lineage (GTDB taxonomy): Bacteria > Actinomycetota > Actinomycetes > Mycobacteriales > Pseudonocardiaceae > Kutzneria. The sequence continues at coordinate 3,433,939 of NZ_CP073318.1, forward strand.
TCACGGCCTCGGTCAGCCCCACCTCCGTGTCGGCCGGCGGAACGGCGACGCTGTCGGTGGCCACCACCTCGGCCGCGGTTCCCGGCAGCTACCCGTTGACGGTCACCGGCACCGCCGGCTCGACCAGCCACGCCAGCACCTTCACCCTCACCGTCAACGGCACCACGCCGCCCCCGCCGCCCGGCGCGATCGTCAACCCGGGCCTGGAGAGCGGCGCCCTGAGCCCGTGGACCTGCCAGCCCGGCGGGGCCGTGGTCGGCACGCCCGTGCACAGCGGAACCCATGCCCTGTCCGTGGCCGCCACCAGCAGCCAGACCGGCGAGTGCGACCAGACGATCACCGTGTCGGCCAACGCCAGCCACACCCTGACCGTGTGGGTCCGCGGCAACTTCGCCTACGCCGGCGTCAAGGGCGGGGCCAGCGCCGAGACCTGGACCTCGTCCAGCGGCTACACCCAGCTCACGGTTCCGTTCACCACCGGCGCCTCCGGCACCGTCACCGTGTACGTGCACGGTTGGTACGCCCAGGGCACCGTCTACGCCGACGACTTCGCCGTCAGCTAGACGCCTGAGAGGACAGAGCCGGGGAGAAGCTGTTCGCGGCTTCTCCCCGGCTCGGCGTTGACGGCGTGGCGGCTCAGGTGTACATCTACCCCTCTCTGTAAACGGTTACATAAACATCATCCCGCCGCAGCGAGGAGAAGTTGTGCAACCACTTGCCCACAGGGGTCTCACCGCGATAGCCGCCGCCGGACTGCTCGTGCTCGCCGCCACGCCCGCGGCCGCGGCCAGAACGGCCCGCTACGACTGGCCGCAGTTCGGGTTGGACGAGTCGAAATCGGCCAACAACACCATGGAGACCGCCGTGGGGCCGGCGACCGTCGCCGGCCTCAAGCAGCTGTTCAAGACGCCGATCACCGACGTCCCCGACGGTGCGCCCGTGCTGCTCAGCGACGTGTCCACCGCGACCGGCGTCCGGGACCTGGTGTTCATCCAGGGCGAGCACGGACACCTCAACGCCTACGACGGCCACACCGGCGCGCAGGTCTGGTCCGTCAGCTTCGGGCCGACCGGCGGCAGCAGCAACACCGGGCCGGCCATCGACCCCAACCGCCAGTTCGTCTACATGAACGGCAACGACGGCAACGTGCACAAGCTGCGCGTCGCCGACGGCGCCGAGGTGACCGGAGGCGGCTGGCCGGAACTGGCCGGTCCGGGCAAGGCCAGTTCCGAGCTGACCATCGCCACCGATCCGACCGGCGCCAGCTATCTCTACGCCTCCAACGAGGGCCACGGTCACCTCACCACGATCAACCTGGGCACCGGCGCGCAACACGTGTTCAGCTTCTCCTGCGCCGACCGCCCCGACATCCACTTCGGCGCGCCCGGCGCACCGAACGACTGCACCGTCAACGGTCCCGAACCCTGGTCGCGTGGGCCGTCCTACGATCCGTCGCTGAACCTGCTGTTCCAGATGGGCGGCACCAACAACGGCACCACCTGGGTGCCGGGCAAGGTGTGGCGGCAGAGCTGGGTCGCCTTGCCGCCCAACGGCTCCACCGCCCTGCGCGACGGCGGCGGCTACCCTGTCGACAGCTACACCCCCACCAACTGGTCGGCCACCGTCAAGTCCGACCAGGACATCGGCTCCGGCGGGTTGCTGATCCTGCCGGCCGGGCTGAGCAAGAAGTACCCGCATCTGGGCGTGCAGCCCGGCAAGGACAAGAAGATCCGGCTGTTGAACCTGGCCAACCTGTCCGGCAAGGGCGGGCCCGGCAACCTCGGTGGCGAGCTCCAGCTGTTCGACTTCCCGCAGATGGGCCTGATGCGCTCGTCCGGCTCGGTGTGGACCGACCCCAGGACCGGCTCCGTCTGGGCGCTCGTGCCCGGCGGCAATGGCATCGCCGGCTTCCAGATCGCCGTCGACGCCGCCGGCAACCCGAGCATGAAACTCAAGTGGTTCAACGCCACCAGCTGGACCACGTCCGCCTTCGTGGCCAACGGCGTGCTCTACGCGGCCAACGGCGGCGGCGAGCACACCGACAAGCTCAGCACGCACCAGGTCCAGGCCCTCGATCCGACGACGGGCAAGGTGTTGTGGGCCGGGAACATCGGCCAGCACCACTGGTCCAGCCCCATCCTGGCCAACGGCACGCTGTACATGATCGACGGCAATTCCGGCGGCTTCGGCACCGGCGCCTCCGGCGACCTCATCGCGTGGTCACTGGCCGGGAAGTAGCACCGAGCACGGCATCCCGCGCTGGCCTGTGGAGCTGATCTTTCCACAGGTCAGCGCGGAGCGGTGGGCAGCCACCGGCGTCGCGGTTTCCCCGACCGCGTTGACGTGAACGTCCCCGCCAACGGAGCTGGAACCGACCTGACATGATCCGCGTCAGAGGCGGGGAACCACTGGGAGGGGATCTCATGCAGGACCGTGTGCACGGCACCGTGATGCCGGTGTTGGACATCATGCTCAATCCGGGCGAATCCGTCTGCGCCGAGTCCGGCGAGCTGTCGTGGATGTCGGCCAGCATCCAGATGACCACCTCGACGCAGGGGGCCGGTAGCAGCGGCGTGTTCGGGGCGTTGAAGCGGAGCCTGTCCGGGGGCACGTTCTTCATGACGAACTACACCGCGGCTGGGCAGCCCGGCTCGGTGTCGTTCGCCGCGCACCTGCCCGGGCAGATCTTCCCGGTCGACGTCGCGCCGCAGCCCGGCTACGGCTTCATGGCCCACCGGCGGGCCTATGTCGCCGGCACTCCCGGCGTCACCCTGACCACCGGCTTCCAGCAGCGGCTCGGGGCCGGCATCTTCGGCGGCGAGGGCTTCCTGCTCCAGCGCATCGGCGGCCAGGGCCGGGCCTGGATCCAGCTGTCCGGCGAGGTCATCCCGTACGACCTCCAGCCGGGCCAGGTGATCCGCGCCCACCCCGGGCACATCGGCATGTTCCAGGACACCGTGCAGTTCGGCATCACCACCGTGCCCGGCATCCGCAACAAGCTGTTCGGCGGCGACGGCTTCTTCCTGGCCGAGCTGTCCGGTCCGGGCCGGGTGTGGCTCCAGTCGCTGCCCATCGACCGCCTCGCCCACTCGCTGACGCCGTACCTGCCGCAGAACGAGGGCGGCCGTTCCAGCCTGTTCAACAACTGATGGAGGTTCGGGTCTTCGACGTCGACCAGGGCGACCTGGCCGGCTACTACCAGCTCTGGCAGGCCGCGTACTCCGACTGGTCCGACGAGCCGCTGGGCGACTACGACACGACGATCGGGTTGCTGCGCAACCCGCTCACCGCCTTCGGGCCGCAGCTGCACTGGAGTGCCCACAGCGACGGGCTTGTGGTCGGTCACCTCCAGCTTTCCCTGCCCGCGGACGAAGGCTCGACCCTCAGCATGATCAAGATCACCGTGCACCCCGACTTCCGCCGTCGCGGGACTGCCACGGCGTTGTTGCTCGCGTCGCTGCCGACACTGCGGTCCCACGGCCGCAGCACAATCGAGGGGTGGTCGGTGACCAAGGGCGGCCCCGGCCACCAGTGGGCCGCCAACCGTGGCTTCGTCCCCGTGCACGAGACCGTCATGCAACGGCTCGCGATCCACGACGTCGATGAGTCTCTTTGGGACGTTCCCGCCGTTCCCGGCTACCGCACCGTGTCCTGGAACGACCGCGCCCCCGACGACCTCGTCGCCTCCTACGCCGCCGTGCAGGACGCCATCCAGATCGACGTGAACCACCGGATCGGCTTCACCACAACCAGAACCATGCTGGTCGTCAGCCGGGACGTCGACGGCCTCGCGGATCTGCTCGGGCGCGGCGTCAGCGCTCGTTGAGGACCACGCTCCACTTCGGACAGACCATCAGTTGTTCCGCTTGATGGCCCGCTCGATCTGTGCGACGCGGCCGGTCAACGGACCCGCGGGCACCTCGACGAGGTGGAACCCGAGCTCCCGATAGGTCTGCTCGTGGACCTGCTCGAAGACCAGGGCGTCCGCAAAACTGATCCGCCTGGCCGGGGTGGCCCGCACGAAGCCGAGGTTGCGGATCAGGAACACCGTCGACTCGTAGACGCCTCCGGCCAGGACTCGATCGACCTCCTGCGCCAGCAGCGGTGACGGGGCCAGGCCCAGATAGCGGCTCAGCGCCAGCGTGCACACCGGTGAGCGATCGAAGAAGACGGTCTCCGCCCGGACCGACGACTGTCGCTGCCGTTGCAGGGTGACGATGTCGTCGATGAACGTGGAGTCGAGCCGGGGATCCCCGTGCCCCAGCGCGATGTCGAGGGCGATGACGTCGGTCGCGGCTTCCTCGACCACGACATGCCCGTGGGCCTCCAGCAGGCGCAACACGGCGGTTTTCCCGGCCCCCGGTGTGCCGGTGAGAATGTGTGCGGGCATGACGATGTCCTCTCCCGTACTGATGAGTAGGCGACCACTCACTGGCGGAGAGAGATGCCCGGCGACAACAAGCGCGCCTACCGACGAAAGCCGAGAGCAGAGCTCGATCGGCACGATGTCACGGCCAGGATAGACACAACACTGCCACCGGTGGAAGCCGGTGGCAGTGTTGTGTGGTGCGAGCGGGTCGGCTCAGCGCAGGCGCTCGACCTTGAGCTCGTCGTCCTTGTACCGGGCCCGCAGCGGCTTCTTGTCGAACTTGCCGACGGTGGTCTTGGGGATCTCCTCGACGAACGTCCAGTTCTCGGGGACCTGCCACTTGGCGACCTTGGCCGCCAGGAACTCGGCCAGCTCCGGGGCGGAGACGGCCGCGCCGGCGCGGACCACGACGAAGGCCAGCGGCCGCTCGTCCCAGCGGTCGTCGGGAATGCCGATCACGGCGGCCTCGGCCACGGCGGGGTGGCCCATCAGGTGGTTCTCCAGCTCCACCGAGGAGATCCACTCGCCGCCGGACTTGATGACGTCCTTGGCCCGGTCGGTGATCTGGAAGAAGCCGCGGCCGTCGATGGTGCCGATGTCACCGGTGCGCAGCCAGCCGTTGTCGAACTTCTCCGGGGCGTCGTCACGGAAGTAGGAGCCGGTGATCCACGGCCCGCGCACCTCGATCTCGCCGACGGACTCGCCGTCCCACGGCAGCACTTCGCCGAGGGCGTCGACGATCCGCATCTCCACGCCGGCAGCGACGCGGCCGGACCGCAGCCGCCACTGGAGGTCCTCGGGTGTGCCCTGCTCGACCTCGGCCGGCGGCACGGCCATGCCGCCCAGCGGGCTGGTCTCGGTCATGCCCCAGCCCTGCACGATCCGCAGCCCGTACTGCTCGTCGAACGCCTTGAGCAGCGACTCGGGGATGGCCGCACCCCCGGAAGTGCCGGCCCGCAGGGAGGAAAGGTCGATGTCGGCGCCGGCGCCGTAGTTGAGGATGGCGTTCCAGATGGTCGGCACGGCCGAGGCCAGTGTGGACTTCTCGGCGGCGACGAAGCGGGTCAGCTGGTCCGGCGTCATGAACGGGCCGGGCATGTGCAGGGTCGCGCCGGACAGGAACGCGCCGTAGGGCAGGCCCCACGCGTTGACGTGGAACATCGGCACGATGGTCAGCACCCGGTCGGCCTCGGTGATGCCCATCAGGGTCGCCGACAGCACGGCCATCGAGTGCAGGTACGAGGAGCGGTGCGAGTAGACGACCCCCTTGGGGTTGCCGGTGGTTCCGCTCGTGTAGCACATGGTGGCGGCCGACCGCTCGTCCAGCTCGGGCCAGTCGAAGCCCGGCTCCTCGGCCGCGACGATCTCCGAGTAGCGCAGCACCCGGTCGCCCAGCACGGCCGCGTCGCCGTCGCCGACCACGATGAACTTCTCCACCCCGCCGAGGTCGGCCAGGCTGCGGGCCAGCAGCGGGATGAGGTTGTCGTCGACGATGACGATCTTGTCTTCGGCGTGGTTGACGATGTGCGACAGCTGCTCCGGGAACAGCCGGATGTTCAGCGTGTGCAGCACCGCGCCCATGCTCGGCACCGCGAGGTAGGCCTCCAGGTGCTCCTGGTGGTTCCAGCAGAAGGTGGCCACCCGGTCGCCGGACCGCACACCCAGCTTCACCAGCGCCGCGGCCAGCCGCTCGGCGTTGGCGGTGACCTCGCGGAAGGTCGCGCGGCGGAAGCCGGCACCGGTGTTGGTCACGCACTCGCTATCGCCGTACACCGCGGCGCCGTGCCGCATGATCGCGGTGATGGTGAGCGGGTACTCCTGCATGGTGCTGGCGATCACGCGGCGACCTCCGTTGGACGACTGCCGGCAACGTTAGTACCGACCGGTTGGTACGGCAACGTTCGGGCCGGTTCACCAAGAATTCATGCAGGATCCGGCCAACCTGGATCCAGCCGGCCACGCCGCGGGTGATGATCGTCCCAGCGGCCGCCGACCAGCGCGGCCACCAGGAGAAAAACCTTTGGGAGACAAGGGTGAAGCGCCGGATCAGCATCGGTTTCGCGGTGGTCCTCGCCCTGGGGGTGGTGGCGGCGCTGGTGCTCGGCAACCGCGGCGGCACCGACAGCGCCCAGCTGACCACCGTGCGTGGTGTCATCGGCTCGGAGAAGCTGGCCTTCTTCAGCGACCAGCGGGTGAAGGACGCGTTCGCCAAGCACGGCTTCGACGTCCAGGTCGATCCGGCCGGCTCCCGCCAGATGGCCACCCAGACGGACCTGTCGAAGTACGACTTCGCCTTCCCGTCCAGCAGCCCGGCCGCCGACCGCATCCAGCGCGACCACCCGACCGCCCACACCTACGCCCCGTTCTCCTCGCCGATGGCGGTGGCCACCTTCGCGCCGATCGTCGACCTGCTGACCAAGGCCGGCGTGGTGCACAAGGGCGCGGGCGACTACGACGTGCTCGACGTGGCCAAGTACATGGACCTCACCGCCGGCGGCACCCGCTGGGACCAACTGCCCGGCAACACCACCTATCCGGTGCGCAAGAACATCCTGATCACCACCACCGACCCGCGGGACTCCAACTCGGCGGCGATGTACCTGGCCATCGCCTCGTACGTGGCCAACGGCTTCAGCGTGGTCAACACGCCCGACCAGGAGGCCGCGGTCCTGCCCAAGATCACCCCGCTGTTCACCAACCAGGGCTACACCCAGAACAGCAGCGACGCGCCGTTCGAGGACTACCTGTCCGCCGGCATCGGCCGCAATCCCATGGTGCTGGTCTACGAGGCGCAGTACGCCGACCGATTAGTGCGTAACGACGGATCCATCAAATCCGACATGCGCCTGGTGTACCTGTCCCCCACCGTCTACTCCAAGCACACGCTGGTGGCGTTGAAGAGCCCCGGTGACCAGATCGGCCAGTTGCTGACCACCGATCCGGAACTGGCCTCGCTGGCCGCCACCTTCGGCTTCCGCACCCAGGATCCCAAGTACTTCAGCGACGTCGTCAGCCAGCACAAGCTGCCGTTGCCGACCAGCCTGGTGGACACCGTGGACCCGCCGTCCTTCGAGACCCTCGAACGGCTGCTGGACACCGTCGGGAAGCAGTACGGCTCGTGACCGAACAGCCTTTGAGCGCACCGGAACCGGTCACCGCGGTGCCCACCGCCAAGGCGGCCGGCCTGGTGCCGGTGTCGCAGACACGGCTGGCCGAGCTGTCCGGGGACGCCGAGCGGATCGCCGCCGAACTGGGCGCGATGGACCCGATGGCGCCGGACTTCTCGGTGCGGGTGGGCCAGGTCCTGGCGTTGGGCGAGGCGGAGATGCGGGCGGCGGCGACCATCGCCGGCCGGCTGCTGGACCGGGCGGCGCCGGGCGTTGACCTGCCGGCCGATCAGGTGGGCCTGAGCCTGACCGAACTGCGGCAGCGGATCAGCGAGGTGGATCCGGCCGGGCGCAAGGTGTTCGGCTTCAGCCTGGGCAATCCGGCCAAGAAGCTGCTGGCCCGCTACCAGGCGGCCAGCGCGCCGATCAACGCCGTGGTCCGCACGCTGCGGGCCCGCCAGGACGACCTGCGCCGGGACAACGCGGCCATCCAGGGCGAGCGGGAACGGCTGTGGGCGGCCATGGGCCAGCTGTCCGAGGCGGCGGCGATGGCCGGCGCGGTGGACGAGGCGATCGACCGGCAGGCGTCCATTCTGGACCTGGCCGATCCGGCGCGGGCCAACGCGGTCCGGGCCGAGGTGCTTTTCCCGGTGCGGCAACGGCATCAGGACCTGCTGACCCAGCTGGCCGTCAGCGTGCAGGGCTATCTCGCGCTGGACGTGTTGCGACGCAACAACGACGAGCTCGTCCGGGGCGTGGAGCGGGCGGCCAGCACGACGGTGTCGGCGCTGCGGGTGGCGGTGGTGGTCAGCGGGGCGCTGGCCGGGCAGCGCAAGGTGATCGACGAGCTGGAGACGCTGCGGGCCACCACCGACGGGCTGGTCAAGGCCAACGCCGACCTGATCGCCATGCAGGGCCGGCAGATCCACCAGATCAGCACCGATCCGGCGGTCGGCATCGAGGCGCTGCGCCAGTCGTTCGACCAGATCTACCGGGCCATCGACGACATCGAGGGCTTCAAGGCCGCCGCCGCCACGGCGATGGCCACCACCGTCTCCGCGTTGGAGGACGAGTTGCGACGGGCACAGGACCGGCTACGGGAGACAGAATGACAGCGCCGTTCGGTTGGCCCAGGTTCACCGCGCTGGCCGCCGCCGCGCTCCTGGCGGTCGGGCTGGCCGGCTGCTCCGGCGGCGACAGCACCGACCCGAAACAGCCGTTGGGACAACCGAAAGCCGGCACGCTGCGAGTGCTGGCCGGCAGCGAACTGTCGGACATGCAGCCGATCCTGGACGAGGCGGCCAAGGCGACCGGGGTGCAGGTGAAGTTCACCTTCTCCGGCACGCTGGAGGGCGCGCAGACCGTGCTGGACGGCAAGGCCGACAGCGCGTACGACGCGATCTGGTTCTCCTCCAACCGGTATCTCAGCCTGTTACCCGGCGGGGCGAAGAAGCTCGGCACCCAGACGAAGATCATGAGCTCCCCGGTGGTGCTGGGACTGCCGAGTTCGGTGATGCAGGCGCTGGGCTGGCAGGACGGCAAGGTCACCTGGTCGCAGATCGCCGACGCGGCCGGGCAGCACAAGTTCAGCTACGGCATGACCGACCCGTCCGCGTCCAACTCCGGCTTCTCCGCATTGGTCGGCGTGGCGGCCGCACTGGCCGGCAGCGGCAGCGCCCTGACCGCCGACCAGATCACCGCGATCACGCCGCAGCTCAAGCAGTTCTTCGCCGCGCAGACGCTGAGCGCCGGCTCCTCGGGCTGGCTGTCCGACGCCTTCCAGAAGCGGGCCACCGGGGCCGATTCCGGGCCCAAGGTGGACGGTCTGATCAACTACGAGTCGGTGCTGCTGGAGCTCAATGCCGGCGGCAAACTGCCGCAGCCGCTGACCGTGGTGCACCCGTCCGATGGCGTGGTCACCGCCGACTATCCGTTGACCCTGCTCAGTTCGGCCAACTCCGACGCCCGCGACTCGTTCCAGCGGCTCACCGACTACCTGCGCACGCCGGACGTGCAGCGCAAGATCATGGACACCACGCACCGGCGGCCGATCGCCCCGCAAGTGGCGCTGGCCAAGGAGTTCACCGACGCCAGCCCGGTCGAACTGCCTTTCCCGGGCACCGAGCAAGCCGTGGACACGTTGGTGTCGGCCTACTTCGACAAGATCCGCCGGCCGTCCCGCACGGTGTACGTGCTGGACACCTCCGGCTCGATGGAGGGCGACCGGCTCGCCGGGCTGAAGGCCGCGCTGGTCGGCCTGACCGGCGTCGACGATTCGCTGGTCGGCCGCTACCGGCAGTTCCACGGCCGGGAACAGGTGACGCTGCTGCCGTTCTCCACCGCGCCGGCCGACCCGGTCACGGTCTCGGTCGACCCGGACAACCGGCAGCCGGCGCTGGACCAGATCAAGCGGACCGCCGACGGGTTGCAGGCCGACGGCGACACCGCCATCTACTCCAGCCTGGAGAAGGCCTACCAGATCCTGGAACAGCAGTCGGACACCGATCCGGACCGGTTCACCTCCATCGTGCTGATGACCGACGGCGAGAACAACGAGGGCGCGAGCCTGGGCGACTTCACGTCGTTCGTCGGCGGGCTGCCGGACCGGTTGAAGGGCACGCCGGTGTTCCCGGTGCTGTTCGGCGAGGGCAGCCAGGACGACATGAACGCCATTGCCGACACCACCGGCGGCAAGGTCTTCGACGGGCGCAGCGAGTCGCTCTCCGACGTGTTCAAAGACATTCGCGGGTATCAGTGATGGGCATCGGCAGGTATCTGGGGTCGACCAAGAACCTGGTCGGCTGCGCGGGCGGGCTGATCGGGCTCGGCCTGCACTTCGTCGGCGTCGGCGGCGACTACTGGCTCGGCGTGGTCGCCGGGCTCTACGCCGCCGGCGCGCTGGCCGGCCCGCCCGAGCCGGTGCGGCTGGTGGCGCCGGAGCCGGCCGAGGAGGCCGAGTCGCTGCTGCGCGGGCTGGACTCGCTGGTGGCCCGGGTGCGCGGGCTCGGCAACCGGATGCCGGACGAGGCGGTCGAACGGCTGGACCGGATCGCCGAGGTGCTGTGCGCGCTGCTGGCCCGTCCGGCCGAGCTGAGTGCGTCCCCGGAGGCCTTGCACGCGGTGGCCAGAATCGCCGCCACCGACCTGCCGCTGGCCGTGCAGACGTTCCTGAACATGCCGTGGTGGTACGCGGTCACCCGGCGGGTGGCCAGCGAGCCCAGCGCCGCCGAGCGCCTGCTCACCCAGCTCGACCTGCTGGAACAGGAGGCGAAGGCGATCGCCGAGGAGTTCTACGACGCCGACGCGCGCCGCCAGGAGGACCAGCTCCGGTACCTGCGGGACCGGGCGCGTCGCGACAAGAAGTGACCCGGTTAGCGTAACGTTCGCGCAGGTTGGCAAGATACTCGCCACCACTGCTCCGACTTCGGGAAGGAACTCGGTTGAACAACCAGACCTCCCAGGTGGACGATCTGCGCTTGGTGGCGACGCCAAGCGCTGTCAACGTCGCCGAGATGTTCGTCCGCTTCTCGCTCATGGAGTGGTCGCTGCGACCTCTCGTGCCGCTGGCGACGCAGGTGGGACGGCACATGGTCGCCGCGGTGGTCGACAACGCCGGCCCGGGGGTCGCCGGCTTCCTGACCGTGCGGCTGCGGCTGCAGGGCGACGGTCTGGTCGTCGAGGTCGAGGACGAGCAGGTGAGCACCCGCCCGGTGGTGTCGCCCGAGGTGTCCGGGGCCCGCATCGGCGTCGTGCCCACCGCCTACGGCACCCGGCTGTGGTCGGAGTTGGCGCTGCCCAACAACATGAACGCCAAGTCGGTGCCGCTGCCCCGCCGCGAGCAGCGCCGCTCGCCGGCCGCCGAGGCGCTGGCCGACGAGCCGGTGGGCGTCGATCCCCAGGTGATGCAACGAATTCTGAGCGCCCTGGGCGGGCCGCAGGATTTCCGGAGCTGACCGGTTTCGACGCCCGATTCCGCGGGTAATCACGGTGCGTGAATGTTGATCCCGATAGTCTCACCGCGCGGGGCCTGACCCGCTACGTCGACTCCGTCGCCGCTGCCCTCGTGGTGCCCCGGCATGCCGTGCACCACGAGGTGAGTGAGCTGTCCGTCGCTTACCTGGCGCTGCACCGGCGCAGCCCGGTGTTCCCGGAGCTGGACCTGATGCTGCTGTGGGACGAGCGCCACGGCTGGTCGGTGGCGCTGGAGACGGCGCCGGCCGAGGACCCGGTGGTGCTGGCCTATCTCGGCGGCGACGTGCTCGCCGAGGCGGACGAGGTCCACCGGTTCGTGCAGGACGTGATCGGGGGCAGGTGCCCCGGCCAACCCGACGCCCCGCCCGCGCTCGACGCCGAGCAGGCCGAGGAGCTCATCTGGCGGCTGGCCGCCCGCGCCGAGGACGACCTCGCCGCCTGACCCTCCACTGTGGACTCACCAGGGCACGGTCTGCCCGAAGCGGTCCACGTACTCCAGACCCGGCTTTCCCAGTCGTGCCAGCAGAACGTCCACGACCTGCGGGATGGCCTCCGCCATGGTGAACGGCGCGTCGGGTCCGCCCAGGGCCGTGCGGATCCAGCCCGGCGCCATCAGCACGAAGCCGCGTTCGGTGTCGGCCTGTCGGGCCGCGTAGCTGCGCATGAACATGTTCAGGACCGCCTTGCTGCCCCGGTAGAGCTCGCGTAGGCCAGTCTGGTTGTTGGTGATGCTGCCCTGCCCGGAGGACATCACGCCGATCAGCCCGGTCGGCGTCACGAGGTCCGTCAACGCCTCGATGACCCGCATGGGGCTGAGCGCGTTGGTGACCATCACCTCCATGAAGTCGGCCGTGGACACCGCGCCGATGGGTGTGTCCACATCGTTGTTCGTGGTGCCGGCGTTGATGAACAGCACGTCGAGTTCCCGCCCGGCCAGGCTCTCGCGCAGCGGCGGGATGTGACCGGGCTCGTTGATGTCGAGGCGTTCAACGGTGACACGGCCGTTGGAGCGGTCGGCGAGGTCGTGCAGGGACGTTCGGGCGGTGGTGTCGCGGACGGTGCCGATCACGTTCCAGCCGCGGTCGTGGAACTCGGTCGCCATGGCGTGGCCGAGGCCTCGCGACGCGCCGACGATGAGAATGGTCTCTGGCACTGGGTGCCGTCCTCCTTCGTACGGTATGAGCTGACGATTCAAGTCTTGCCGGTGGCCGGCTGCGACGCCCGTCGCGGGCTCCGGTTTGTAGGATTACCCTCGTGACTGGCGTTCCCGTGGCTGAATCCATCGATTTGCCGCCTGACGATGTGCGTCTCATTCGCGCGCTCCAGGTCGCGCCACGGGCATCGTTCGCCGCCATGGCCGCCGCGCTCGGCGTCACCGAGGCCGCCATCTCACGTCGTTATCGTCGGCTGCGCGCCGACGGTGTCCTCCGCGTGGCCGGCGTCGTCGATCCGGGCGCGCTGGGGCAGAGCAAGTGGCTGGTGCGCCTGCGCTGCCGGCCCGGCAGTGTCGCGGCGATCGCCGACGCCCTCGCCAAGCGCGACGACGTCAGCTGGGTGGCGTTGTGCGCGGCCGGTTCGGAGATCACCTGCGCGGTGCGGTCGCGGACCCAGGAAGACCGTGACGACCTGCTTGGCCACCGGCTGCCCCGCACGGCGGCCGTGCTCGACATCAACGCGGCCGCGATGCTCCGCCAGTTCGTCGGCGGACGCGGCCACTACTGGGCCGCTCTGCGGGGCACGCTGACTGCGGAGCAGGAGTCGGCGCTCGGCAGCGAGGGCGCCCCGTTCACCGAATCCCCAGTCGTGGCGCGCGATCCCGTGCAGCTCACGCCCGAGGACTCGGCGATCCTCGACGTCCTCGCCGTGGACGGTCGGGCCAGCCTGGTCGACCTCGCCACCGCGTCGGACCTCACGCCCGGACGCGTGTCACGTCGGCTCGAAACCCTGCTACAGCGCCGAGTTGTGCACATCGATGTCGAGATCGCCGCGACGGCGTTGGGCTATCACGCCCGGGCCAACCTGTGGCTGCGCGTGCATCCGTCGGCGGTGAAGAGCGTCGGGCGCGCCCTCGCACAGGAGCCGGAGATCGCCTTCGCCGCGGCTCTGTCCGGCCCGCACAACCTCCACGCCGTGGCGCACTTCCGGGACTTCGACGAGCTCTTCGAGTTCACTTCGGACCGCGTCGGATCCCTGCCCGGGCTGGAAAGCCTGGAGGTCTCGCCGCTGCTGCGGCACGTCAAGCAGGCCGGCACGCGGCTGTCCGGCGACCGCCTTGCGTGATGCTATTTGGCCGCCGCGGCGGTGCGGATGAAGCGGACCAGGTCCTCGATGTCGTAGCCGAGCTGCTGCCCGCGCGAGGAGGCCATCAACAGCAACTGGCCGACGATGGTGGCGCCGAAGCCGTCCCGGCCGTCCGGCGACCACTCCCACAACTTCTCGATGCCGAGGTCGGTCATCACCAGGTTGTGCGTGGTCCGGACCTCGTGGCACACCTCGGCGACGGCGTCGAGCAGGGTCGGGGCCTTGCGTTCGCAGCGCAGTCCGAACAGGCCGCCGAAGTCCTCGGGCACGCAGCCCGCCGGCGGGTCGGCCTTGATGGCGTCGTAGATCGGGTCGTGGTAGTCCGGCGCCGGCCAGGACTGGGTCACGTGCAGGAGTTGGAACTCGTGGACTGGCTCGACCACCTGAACCTCCTCCGCCGACCCGATCAGAAGAGGATACCGCCTGATCAGCGCCATGGGAGAGGCGTCCACCCGCAGCGACGAGCGCCGATCGCCGACCGGTCGCGCCGGGTCGGCGACCTGCGTCACGCCCGGGCGGGGGCGTCGCCCGGCCCAGCGTCGACAGCGACCCAACTGGTCACACACCGTCACCGAATGGTCGCTGTGGGCGGGCTCGCCGGTGCTGACCGTGACCGAGGCCGTCGCGCCGTCACTCGCGCGCCGCCCCGGGGCCCGAATGGTGTGAACGACAATTTCACCGGAACGTTGGTGTCAGCCGCCACACCACCGACAGTGCACACACCCATTGGTATGTGACCCACGACACACTCCAACCCTGTGTGGAAACCTTTACAGTTACGGGCGGCCCGCCGCCGCGACCCCTCACCGAGGAGGAACGTCGATGGCTGGCGCGCTCTCGCGCAGGCAGATCATCAAGCTGGGCGCGGCCGTGACCGGCGCGCTCGGCGTGGCCCCGCTGCTCGCGACCCCCGCTTCCGCCGCGCCGGCCTGCCGAGGCCGGCATGGCCACGCGGTGCCGACCCTGCCGTGGCCGGCCGCGAACGACATCGTGGCCAACACCAAGCTGCCGGTCTTCCCGGACCGCACCTTCAAGGTCGCCGACTACGGCGCGGTCGCCGACGGCAAGACCGACAACACCGCCGCCTTCGCCAAGGCCATCACCGCCGCCAACGCCGCCGGCGGCGGCCATGTCGTGGTGGCCAAGGGCACCTACGTCACCGGCGCGATCTACCTCAAGAGCAACGTCGACCTGAACCTGGCCGACGGCGCCACGCTCAAGTTCAGCGGCGACGCCTCGAAGTTCCCCACGGTGCTCACCCGCTACGAGGGCATCGAGTGCATGAACCGCTCCCCCATGATCTACGCCCACGGCGAGCACAACATCGCCGTCACCGGCAGCGGTGTGCTCGACGCCGGCGGCACCTCGTCGTGGAACAAGGGCAGCGACCGTGCCTACCTCGACGGCCTCGTGGCCAAGGGCGTGCCGCCGGAGCAGCGCGTCGTGCCCGGCTCCGGCCACGACATGCGGTCCACGTTCATCGAGCCGTACTCCTGCGACACCGTGCTGATCCAGGGCATCACCCTGAAGAACCCCATGTTCTGGCAGATCCATCCCACGCTGTCCAAGAACGTCACCGTCGACGGCGTGAACACCGATCCCAGCACCGCCCACTCCAACACCGACGGCTGCGACCCCGAGTCGTGCGACCACGTCGTGATCAGCAACTGCGTGCTCGGCGCCCACGACGACAACATCGCCATCAAGTCCGGCCGGGACGCCGACGGCCGCCGGGTCAACGTGCCCTCGCAGAACATCGTGATCGTCAACTGCACCATGAACGGCAACTGGGGCGCGGTCACCGTCGGCAGCGAGATCACCGGCGGCGTCCGCAACGTCTACGCCTACCAACTGAAGGTCACCGGGGCCACCAAGTTCGCCCTGTACGTCAAGTCCAACACCCTGCGCGGCGGCTTCGCCCAGAACATCAACCTGGACACCGTCAGCGGCACCTTCGACCGCGACATCGCCTACGTGACCATGACCTACAACAGCCAGACCGGCAACTACCCGCCCAAGTTCGGGCCGTTCACCCTGACCAACTGCACCAGCACCAAGGTCAACGGCAAGGCCTTCGACGTCAGCGGCCTGTCCAGCGACCACATCGCCGGCCTCACCGTCTCCAACTGCGCCTTCGCCGGCGTGTCCGACACGTCCAACACACTGTCCAACATAGACGGTCGGAAGTTCAGCAACGTCACCGTGAACGGCAAGAAGGTGAGCTGACCCCGAGCCGGCCCGGGCCGCCACCCGGGCCACCCCTTGCTCCACCGGAGCGAAGCCACCCGGCTCGGGCCGCCTCAGGGCCGGTCGGCGAGAAACCGCTCGATCTGCTCCACCACGAAGGCGTGATCGTCGGCCTGCGGCAGGCCCGACACCGTGATCGACCCGACCACGCCGACGTTTTTGACCGTCAGCGGAAACGCCCCTCCGTGCGCCGCGTACTCGTTCGGGTCGAGCCGGGACTTCTCCTCGAACGTGCTGCCCTCCGCCCGGAAATGGCAGCCCACCTGATACGAACTGCGGCCGTACCGGCGGACCACCCGCACCTTCCGCTCCACCCAGGCGTCGTTGTCAGCCGCCGTCCCCGGCAACGCCGCGTGAAACAGCCGCTGCCCGTTCCGCTCGATCGACACCACCACCGGCAGCCCCCGCTCCCGGGCCACCGTCACCATCTGCACGCCCAACGCCCACGCCGTGTCGTTGTCGAAGCCCTCGAACACGAGCCTGCGCTCCTGCTCCGCCAGCACGTCCAGATCCGGATCACCCATGGACCCGACTTAATCAACACTGTTGTGAAAGTGCAAGCCCGGGTCGCCGCGGACGGCTAGGGCAGTGGGTCCTGGCCGACGAGCGAGTGCCCTCGGCTGGCCGACTCGCGCACGGCGTCGAAGCCGTAGTCGGTCATCTCCTCTTCGTACGCGCGCAGGACAACGTCGAGGGATCGGCCACCGGCGGCCTGGACGAGTTGGGCGCGCAGCAGGCAGGCATCGCGCAGCGCGGTGTTCGCGCCGACGCCGATGGCGGGGCTCATCACGTGGATGGCGTCGCCGAGCAGGGTGACCGCAGTGGGCCGGCCCGCGGCGGTGGGCACGCTGGTCCGCACCGTGACCGGGAAGATCGTGACGGGATCCTGGGCCGACACGATCTCGACCAACGCCGGGTCCCAGCCCGCCACCTGACTCAGGGTCAGCGCCCGCAGTCGCGGGCCGTCCATGGCGAACAGCTCCTCGTCGGAGCAGGGGAACAGTTCGCGTCGGGCGCCGAAGACGCACACGAGGTAGTCGCTGTCCTCGCTGAGCTCGATCTCCGGAGCGATCCGCGCCGCCGCCTGGCGCATCGGCTCGCGGTACCGCACCGGGGCGAGACCGAGGAAGCGCCGCTGCGGGCCGACCACCGTGGTCCACAGGCCCAGCAGCTCGGGCGGGGCCTGGTGGACGGCGAAGGGAACCTTGCCGTAGAGCAGCCGGAGTCCGGCGTCGACGACCTGCGCCTGCGGCAGGTACTGCTTGCGGACAGCCGAGTTGACGCCGTCAGCGCCGATCAGGACGTCACCCGTGGCACTGGCGCCGTCGGCGAAGTGCGCGGTGACAGTTCCCGACGGGTTGACGTCGTAGCGCGTGAGCCTGGCACCGTAGTGCACCGCCTTGTCCAGGCCCGACAACAGGATCTGCCGCAGCGTCAGACGGTTGACCGCGAGATGCCCGCCGCCGGGCAGATCCGGCACGAGCGGGAGTTCCTGGGCGTGCACCAGGTCCAGCCGGTGGTCGTAGGTGGCCATGCGCGCCCCCGGGGTGGCGGAGGTCGCCGCGAACAGCTCGAAGGCCGGCGGCGTCAGCAGTTCCCGGAGCGCGGTGATGCCGTCCGGGTTGATGCGGATGCGATAGCCCTGGTTGCGAAAGGCCGCAGCGGGATCCTTCTCGTACACGGAGACGGTGATTCCCGCCTGACGAAGCCCCTGGGCGAGGGCCAGGCCACCCAGGCCGCCCCCGGCGATGATGACGTGCATGTCCGACACGTTCGGTCCCTTCTCGACAACAAACGAAAAGGGACGCACCGGGTGTGCCTCGACGGGCACTGTACGAGCGGCATGACCGCCATCCGGACTACCTACCGGACAGTGACTTTCGTACGTCCGGAAACCACGCTAGCACAGCGGGACCGGCGCCGAGAGCACCATGGCGTGATGGGCCCCGCCGCGCGACGGAGCCCATCACAGGACCTCAGCCGATGCCGTTGAAGATCTTCGAGTAGGCGTAGCCGACCTTCTTGTCGTAGGAGTGGACCTCCCAGAAGGAGAGCTCGCTGACGCCGTTGGACTTGGCGAACGACAGCAGGGTCTTGGCGTTGGCCTGGGTGAAGTTCTCGTTGTCGTCGTTCTTGCCGGCGATGGGGGTCAGGCCGATCATGGCCCACGCCTGCGCGGAGGACGCGCCGTAGAGGCTGGCCAGTTGCTTGGCGGTGCCCTTGGCCGCCGACTCGGCGTCGTTGAGGGCGTTCTCGCCGTCGCCGAAGTCCATGGTCATGATGTTGACGGTGCTGACCTTCACCCCCTGGGCCTTGGCGTCCTTGAGCAGGTTGAGGGCATTGCTCGGCAGGCCGCCCGGGTCGACCGGCAGCGTGAAGTCGACCTGCACGGACGGGTCGGCCTTCTGCAGCGCGGCGAGCGCCTGGTCGCGGCGGGTGATGGAGGCCTTGTTGTCCAGCGGCCCGCCTTCGATGTCGAAGTCGAGCCGGTGCACGTTGTTGGTCTTGACGACGTTGGCGTAGGCGGCCTGCAGGCTGGACGTGCTGGTGCAGGTGAGGGCCAGCTCACCACCCTCGGCGCCGCCGAAGGAGATGATCACGTCGCCGCCGGCCGACTGCAGCGAGCTGATCTGGGACTTGAACGCCCCGACGGCCGAGCCGCCCGCCTCCCACTGCGGCGTGCAGCCGCTCTTGGGAATGAGGAACGCCAGCGTGTAGTGGCTGACGCCGGAGGCGCTCTTGTCGGCGGCCATGTCACCTGCGGTGCTGCTGGACAGCTCCAGGTAGGGCGCGGCGAACTTGGCGGGGAAGGACTTGGGCGTCGCGGCGGTGGCTCCGGTCGCGCCGGCGGCGAGCGCGGCCGCGGGCAGCAGGGCCGCGGCGGCGACGGTGAGGGCACGGCGAACTGCGCTAACCATGGGGCAGGGTTCCTTCCTAGCAGGGACGAGGAAGGCGGCGGTAGAGCATCCGCCCGGAATGGTTAGGAAACCTTCCTGACGGATTGGGAGGACGTTAGAACCCCGGCCGAAGGCCGTCAAGATGGCCGCCGGGTTGATGGCTTTTGCCCTTTTCGACGGGATGGTCGGCACAACACGGCTACCCGGACGATCCCTATCGCCGGTTCGGGTGAACGGCGACATGATCGTCTCAGTAGGGTGGAGGTATGACAGGCGACGAAGCGGCAGGCTCCGAGGCCCGCAGACCCAACCACTTCGACGTGGTCATCCGGGGCTACAACACGCGCCAGGTCAACGAGCGTGTGACCCGCCTTGAGTTCGACCTGCGCACGGCCACCCGCGAACGGGACCTGGCCCGCGCCGGCAACGCCGAGCTGGCCAAGCGACTCGGCGCGGCCGAGGAGGAGCTGACCGCGCTGCGCGAGCGCGTCCGCCAGCTGGCCGACGAGCCGCTCACCGGCGAGAACGTCAACGAGCGCGTGCGCATCATCATGGACCTGGCCGCGGAGGAGATCCGCGAGCAGAGAGGGGCGGCCGAGCGGGAGCTGGCCGAGCAGCGCGCGGACCTCCAACAGCGGCGGATCGCGTTGGAGCGCAAGTACAACGAGCACAACGACGCCCTCGACCGCGAGTACGACGAGCTCAAGGCCAAGCTGGCCCGCGAGCACGAGCAGCTGATGGCTCGGGCCCGCGCGGAGGCGGCCAAGGTGACGCGCTTCGCCGAGGAGCGAGCGGCCCTCACCGTTCGTGAGGCCGACGAGCACGCCCGGCAGCAGACCTCGGCCGCGGACGAGCACACGGCGCGGATGCAGGCCCTGCACAACGAGTTCCGGGACCGCCTGGTCGCCGCCCGCAGCACCGCGCACGAGGCCGTGGCGGAGCTGGAGCGGATGGCGGCCGAGGAGTAGGCCCGGTCAGAACGTGGAGTGCGTGAACCACTTGGCCAGCAGCGCGGCGTCGCCGCTGGTCCGCACCCGGGGGTCGTCGACGCCGACGCGGCCGTAGACGAGCAGCAGCAAGGCTTCCGGCGTCGTCATCACGGCGGCGTCGGGCGTCCCGGACGGCACCAGGCCGAACGACTCAGGGTCGAGCCGGACAGTCCACTCGGCGCCGGGCGTCGCGAATCGGACCGTCTCACCGCCGCCGCGCAGAGCGCTGAGGTGCGGGGCGAACGACTCCGCGGACGGCAGGTTGACCAGGAACTCCTCGACACCGTCGGCTGCCAGGATCGGATCGATCTCCGTGAGCGAACCGGCCGCCAGCTCGGCGTCGTGGCGGTGCACCAGCAGCTCCATCAGCATCCGCCGCGCCCAGAACGCCACTCGGCTGCCCGGTCCCCAGGTGTACATCGCCGCGTCCGGGTCGGCGGCGCGCAGCACCCTGTCGACCTCGACGGCCCGCGACGCGCACCACTCCGGGTAGCCGGCGATATCCGCGGGCACGCCGTAGGCGACTTCGCGTGGTGACAACCGTGTCGGCGACCGGCGGTCGATCATGGCCGCGAACCACTGCTGGAGCACGCCGACGTGTCGCACCAGGTCGGCCAGCGTCCAGTCCGGGCAGCTCGGCACCTTCGCCGTCAGGTCATGCGCGGCGGCGATCGAGGCGATGCGCGCGGCCTCGTCGGTGATCGCGTCGCAGTAGGTCGTGTACGGCAACTCGGTCATTGTTCTCCCCCATGGGTGATGCGGCCGCCCAGCATCGTCAGCACCACCGGCATGTCGCGCAACTCGTTTTTCGCCGGATCCCGTTCCGCGACAAGGAGATCGGCCACGTCTCCGACCTCGACGGCGGTGCGTCCACCGCACGCCGCAGCCAGCGCGACGTCCAGGGCAATGCGCTGCTCCGGGTGCCACGCCGGCCGGTCGTCGTCGGTGCGGGTGACCGCGCTGGCGATACCGTCCCACGGATCCAGCGGCGCGACCGGGGCGTCCGAGCCGATCTCCAGCGTCGCCCCGGCGGCCAGCAGCGAGGCGTACGGAAAGGCCCGCGCGGTACGGCCGGCCCAGTGCCGGTCCGCCACGTCACGATCGTCCGGCGCGTGCGCGGGCTGCACGGAGGCGAGCACGCCCAGCTGTGCGAACCGGGGCAGGTCCGCCTCCGACACCAACTGGGCGTGCTCGATGCGGCCCGGGCAGCCGACGGTCTCGAAGGCGTCCAGGGCGATCTGGTTGGCCCGGTCGCCGATCGCGTGCACCGCCGGCACGATCCCGTGCGCCCAGGCGCGACGCATCAACGTGACCAATTCCTCTTGCGGCACAACGGCCACGCCGTGCCCGTCGCCCTCGTACGGGTCGTGGCAGAGGGCGGTCCGCGTGTTCAACGAGCCGTCGGAGAACAGCTTCAGCGGCCCGACGGACAGCAACCCGTCCGTTCCCGGCACCACGTCGCCGGTCCGGTGCCCTCGATCGATCGCCACGTCCAGCAGGTGCTTGGCGATCACGCACGTCACCCGAACCGACGGCGTCCCGAGGCCCAGCCGGCGAGTCCAGTCGGCCACCGTGTCGGTCAGCTCGTAGTCACGAATCCCGGTGACGCCACGGGCCGCCGCCGCTTCGGCGGCCTCCAACACCCACACGTCCGGGTCGCCGGCCGGCAGTTTCGCCGTGACGGCCATGCATTCCGCTTCGACCAGCACGCCGGTCGGGTGATCAACGCCGAGCTCCTTCAGCGCCGCCGGGCTCAGCCAGAGCGTGTGCAGATCAGCGCTGAACAGGGCCGCCTTGCGGCCCGGCATCGCCTGCTCCAGCAGGTCCTTGTGCGGCACGTCGGGCCACAGCCCGTCCACGAAGTTCGCGCCGAACACCCAGTCCTCGGCGCTGCCCCGCACCAGTTCCACCGCCGCAGCCGCGGACTTGGCCTCCCCCAACGAAATCCGCCGCCGATTCGAGGCCCACTGCTGCATGTGCACGTGCGCGTCGACCAGTCCCGGCAGCAGATGCCCACCGTGGCCATCGATCGCCTCACCCGTCAGCACGCCGGGCTCGGCGAAGGCCTCGACCACTCCCCCGTGCACCTGCACGTCGACCAGCCGACCGCGCCGATGAACGTTGCGCAGCACCAGATCCGTCATACCGACAGCCGCTCGCGCAGGAACGCCACGACCCGCTCGCGGGCGGCCAGAGCCTGGTGCCCCGGCCGCTCACGGACCTCGGCGGTCAGCACCGAATGGGCCCCCTTGCCGAAGCCACCGGGGTTGCCCGGCTTCGAGTCCAGCTCGATCACCTCGAACGCGTCGCCGAGCCGCTGGCGCAGCGTGGCGAACCGCTCACGCGGCGACGTGCTGTCCTCACTGAATCGCAGGCCCAGCACACACAAACCGTCCTCGGTTCGCTTGATCACGGTCTGCAACTCGGCCTCGGACAAGCCGGGGTCGGCCTTGCGGGCCGCACCCAGCGGCAACGGCACCGACGGCTGGCTCACCACCGGCGCGAGCACCACGTCCTCGACCGCCGTGGCCAGCGCGAAGCCGCCGGTGAAGCACATGCCGATCACGCCGACGCCCTTGCCCGGGGTGCGGCCGGCCAGGTCGCGGGCCAACGCCCGCAGGTACTGGGTGATCGGCCGCTGCGCGTTCACCGTGAAGGCCCGGAACTCGGCGCTCACGCACAGCCGGGCGATCACGCCGAGCGTGTAGCCGACGCCCATCGGCTTGCCCGGCGTGCCGAACGGGGACGGCACCACCACGGTGAAACCCTGCTCGACCAGGTGATCGGCCAGGCCCAGCACCTCCGGCGTGATACCCGGGACCTCGGGCACCAGCACCACGCCCGGGCCCTCGCCCTTCTCGTAGCAGTCGTAGGTCAGGCCGGCCCCGGTGAAGGGCGCCTGGCGCCAGCCGGCGAGGTCGGAGGCGGGCGCTTCGCTCACTGCTGCACCTCGCCAGCGCCCGGTGTCCGCATTCGCGGACGCTCTCCGTTGAATGATTCGCTCGCAAGCTCGCTCATGCCTGCCGGGTCCTCTCCCGCGACGACGCCGCGCACGGCGGCCTCGATCGCCGCGCGAACGATCTTGGGGTCGGGGCCATCGTAGGTCGACACCGTCGCCGGATTGCCGGACCCCCACGCCGCCGCGGTGGCGATCACGAGCGTCAGCACCACATCGGGCGGATACCGGGTGCTCTCGCCGATCGCCGCCACCTTGGCCCGATTGGACTCGGCGATCGCGGCGAACGCCTCGTCGTAGTCGCCCTGCTCCAGCCGGAACCAGGCGGCCAGCCGCAGCAGCCGCGGGTTGGCGCGGAAGAAGTCGTAGAGCCGGCCCGCGTAGCCGGGCAGGTCCGCGGGCGTGAACGGCACCTCGTCCAGCAGCCGCACCACGTGCGCCTCGAACACCGCCCGGAACAGGGATTCCTTGTTCGTGTAGTAGACGTAGATCAGGTTCTTGTTGGCCTGCGCCGCCACGGCGATCCGGTCCACCCGGGCGCCGGCGATGCCGTAGCGCGAGAACTCGTCGGTCGCCGCCGCCAGCAGGCGGGCCTTGGTCGCGTCGGCGCGGGACATGCCTCGACCGTAGCAGCGACTACAGGTCGATGACCTCGAACGAGACGCCGTAGCGCACGCCCAGCCCGACGCCGACCTGGCCGGCGAACGTCTCCAGGAACTCGCGGGGCTCGCTCATCGGGTTGTCGACCAGCCCCCGCAGGTACTCGGCGTGCGCCGCCAGCGAGGCGACCCCGAGTTCGAACGTGTCGGTCACGTCGACGGCGTGCCGCGCCCGGTTGCTGCCGCAGACCAGCATCCGCTTGGCCCGCCACGGTTCCAGCCCCAGATCCCGGAAGATCCACCGGTTGGCGGCGTCGCGGGCGCCGTCCATCAGGGCCCGGCCGACGGCGATGTGGTCGGCCTGGTTGGGCTGGCCGCTGTCCCAGAACTCCTGGAAACCGCCCGTCAGCACCACATCCGGCCGGTGCCGGCGGACCGCCTCGGCCACCGCTCGCCGCAGCGGCAGGCCGTACTCCACGACACCGTCCTGGAAACCGTAGAACTCCACCGTCTCCACACCGACAACCGCCGCGCCGGCCCGCTCCTCGGCCTCCCGCAACGGGCCGCACTGCTCCGGCTCGATGCCGTCGATGCCGGCCTCGCCGCTGGTGGCCAGGCCGTAGACGACGCGCTTGCCCTGCGCGGTCCAGCGGGCGATCGCCGCCGCGGCCCCGTACTCCAGGTCGTCGGGATGGGCGACGAACGCCAGCACGCTGTCGAAGGACTCGTCGACGGGCTGCAACGGCTCCGGGCTGGTCACGCCAGCACGCTACCGCGCTCAGGCCGTCTCCCGTCGGATCAACTCCGTGGGCAGCAGCACCGACGGCGGCAGGTCCGCATCGCCCTCGAACTGCGCCAGCAGCCGCCAGGTCATCGTCCGCCCCAGTTCCTCTATCGGCTGCCGGACCGTGGTCAGCGGCGGCACCGAGGTGGCGGCCAGGCCCGAGTCGTCGAAGCCGATCACCGCGATGTCCTCCGGCACACGGATGCCCCGGCCCCGCAGCACGTGCAGCGCGCCGATGGCCATCAGGTCCGACGCCACGAACACCGCGTCCAGGTCCGGGTGCTCGGTCAGCAGCTGCTCCATCGCCGCCGTGCCGCCCTCCAGGCTGAAGTCGGCGTGCGCGATGGCATCGATGGGGCGGCCGGCCATCGACAGCGTCCGCCGCCAGCCGCTGAGCCGGTCGATGCCCACGGCCATGTCCCGCGGCCCGGCGATGGTGCCGATGTGCCGGCGGCCCAGGTCGATCAGGTGCTGCGCGGCCTGCCCGGCCCCATTGAAGTTGTCGGCGTCCACATAGGGCACGTCGACCTTGGCCAGCGGCCGCCCGCACAGCACCACCGGCAGGCCGGAGGCGACCAGCTGGGCCGGCAGCGAGTCCTCACCGTGCAGGCTGACCACCAGCGCGCCGTCCACGTGCCCGGAGGTCAGGTAGTTGGCCATCGTGCCGTGGTCCTGCTCGTCCTGGGACATCAGCAGCACCAGCTGCAGGCCGCTGCCGGCCAGGCCGGCGTGCACGCCGCGCAGCACGCGGGCGAAGAACGGGTCGCCGAGCACCCGGTCGCCGTGCTCGGACACGACCAGCGCGATGGAGTTGGTCCGCTTCATCGCCAGCGACCTGGCCAGCATGTTCGGGCTGTAGCCGAGGCTGGTCACGGCCTGCGCGACCGCCTCCTTCGCCTTCGCGCTGACGTAGGTCCGGCCGTTGATCACCCGCGATGCGGTGGACCGGGACACCCCGGCCACCCGGGCCACCTCGTCGAGGGTCGGGACCTCCCGGCCGTCTTCGGCCACGCTCTACCCCTACTCCGGCAGGGCGTTCGCCCTCGCCACCGTCGCGTACCACCTGCCGCTCAGCTTAGGAGTGCGGACGAAGGTGTCGAAGTCGACATGCGTCACGCCGAATCTTTTCGCGTAGCCCTCGGCCCATTCGAAGTTGTCCAGCAGCGACCAGGCGAAGTAGCCGCGGACGTCGACACCGGCCCTGATCGCCGTCTCGACGGCCCGCAGGTGTTGTTCGAAATATCGCTGCCGGCCATAGTCCACGACAAAGCCGCGCGGGTCGGCCACGTCGTCGTAGGCGGCGCCGTTCTCAGTGATGTGAATGGGCAGCCTGGGGTATTCGGCGTGCAGGCGGTTCAGCACCCGGAACAATCCGTCCGGCAATTCCTCCCAGCCCATCGCCGTGGTCGGCAGGCCGCGCGGGACGTTGTGCACGTGCTCCGAGCCGATCCATTCCGGCGTGTGGCCGCCGGGGCGGCCGGTGACGTGGTGGCCGGTGTAGTAGTTGACGCCCAGCGTGTCCAGCGGGGCCGCGATCAGGGCCAAATCGCCGGGTTTGATGTGGTCGGCGAAGCCCAGGGGCTGAAGGTCGTCGAGCACGTCCTGCGGATAGGCCCCCTTGAGCACGGGGTCCAGGAAGATCCGGTTCTGCAGGCCGTCGACCCGCCGCGCCGCGTCCACGTCTGCCTCGTCGCTCGGGTCCACCGGATCGACCGGGTACAGGTTCAGCGTGATGCCCACCCTGCCCTTGTCGCCGATGACCGAGCGGGCCAGACCGTGGGCCAGCAGGAGATGGTGCACGGCCGCCGCCGCGGCCTTCGGTTCGCGGCGGCCCGGGGCATGCACGCCGGCGCCGTAGCCGAGCAGGGACGCGCAGTACGGCTCGTTCAGCGTGGTCCAGTCTTCGACCCGGTCGCCGAGCGCCTCGTGCACGATCTGCGTGTAGTCGGCGAAGTGCTGCGCGGTGTCCCGATTGGCCCAGCCGCCCTGACTCTCGTGCCGCTGCGGCAGATCCCAGTGGTACAGCGTGAGAAACGGCCGGATGCCGCGGTCGAGCAGGCCGTCGACGAGCCGCTCGTAGAAGTCGACGCCCTTGCGGTTGACCGCGCCGTCGTCGTCGACGATCCGGGGCCAGGACACGGAAAACCGGTAGGCGTTGAGGTTCAGCTCGGACATCAGGGCCAGGTCGACGTCGAGCAGGTGGTAGTGGTTGGCCGCCACTTCCCCGGTGTCGCCGTTGGCCACGCGTCCCGGCTGCCGGCTGAACACGTCCCACACCGATTCGCACCGGCCGTCCTCGGCCGCCGCGCCCTCCACCTGGTAGGCCGCGGTCGCCGCGCCCCACAGGAATCCTTCCGGGAACACCCCATCGGAAACAAGCACAGTTACCCCTTCACGGCGCCCTGCATGATGCCGGCGACCAGCTGACGGCCCACCGCCACGAACAGCAGGAAGATCGGGATAGTCGCCAGCGTGGTGCCGGCCAGCACCAGCGCGTAGTTCACGTAGTAGCCGGCCTGGAGCTGTTCCAGGGCCAGCTGGATGGTCGGGTTGTTCTGGTCCAGCGCGATCAGCGGCCACAGGAAGTCGTTCCAGGACTGCATGAACGTGAACAGGCCGAGCATGGCCGCGGCCGGCCGGGCCGCCGGCACAGCCACGTGCCAGAAGACCCGGATCATCGAGCAGCCGTCGGCGCGGGCTGCCTCGATCAGCTCCGAGGGCACCGCGTCAGCCAGGTACTGGCGCATCCAGAACACGCCGAACGCGCTGACCAGGTTGGGCACGATCACCGCCTGCAGGTGGCCGGCCCAGCCGAACTCGGACATGGCCATGTACAACGGGATGATGCCCAGCTGCGTGGGCACCGCCATCGTCACCACCACGAGTACAAAAAGGACGTTGCTGCCGCGGAACCTCAGCTTGGCGAAGGCGAAGCCGGCCAGCGTGGAGAAGACCACCACCGACAGCGCCACCGAGCCGGACACGATGACGCTGTTCAGCATGGCGTGCCAGAACGGGATCGTGTCCAGCACCTGCTGGGCGTTGGCGAAGAAGTTGCCGCCGGGCAGCAGCGGCGGCACCTTGTCGGTGAGGATGTCGTTGCCGTGGCTGGGCACCAGGAACGACCAGTAGAGCGGGAACACCGAGCCGAGGATGAAGGCGACGAGCAGGCCGTAGATCAGGAATCCGGGTCGTCTCACCGGCTCAGCCTCCTGGTCAGGAAGTAGTTTCCGACCGCGGCCAGCACGATCACCAGGAACAGCATCCAGGCGATGGCGCTGGCGTAGCCCAGGCGCAGGTTCTCGAACGCCGACTGATACAGGTACAGCGTGACCGTCTGGAACTGGTTGGTGGAGCCGCCGGTGTTCGAGCCGGGCATGGCGCTGAACAGCTTGGGCTCGGTGAAGATCTGCAGGCCGCCGATGGTGGACGTGATCACCACGAAGGTGATGGTCGGCCGCAGCAACGGCAGCGTGACACTCCGGAACCGGCGCCAGGGGCCCGCGCCGTCGATCATCGCCGCCTCGTGCAGCTCCGGCGGGATCGCCTGCATCGCGGCCAGCACGATCAGCGCGTTGTAGCCGGTCCAGCGCCAGTTCACCATGGTGGCGATGGCGATGTGGCTGGCGAACCGGTTGGCCTGCCAGTCGATCTTCCCGATGCCGACGGCGTCCATGATGGAATTGACCAGGCCGTAGTTGACGCCGAACAGGTTGCCGAAGATGATGCCGACCGCCACCAGGCTGGCGACGTACGGGACGAGGACACCCATCCGGAATCCCGTGCGCAGCCTCAGGTTCGTGTTCAGCAGCGCCGCCACCCCGACCGCCACGATCACCTGCGGCACGCTGGAGAGCAGGAAGATGCTGACCGTGTTGGCCAGCGCGTTCCAGAACTGCGGATCCTGGAGCAGTTCGGTGTAGTTGCCGGCGCCCAGGAACTTCGCCGTGTCGTCGCCCAGCTGCCAGTCGAACAGCGAGACATATCCCGTGTACAGCAACGGAAACAGGCCGACCACCGCGAACAACACGAAGAACGGCGCGATGTAGAGGTAGGGCGAGACCTTGAGGTCGAGACGCGCCCAGCGGGCCTGCCGTGCGACGGCCGGCGTGTCCCGCGGCCGCCGCACCGGCAGTTGGGTCAGCGTCACTTCGCGGCCTTCTGCGCCCCGGCCACCGCCTGCTGCCAGCCGTCCGCCGCCGCTTTGCCCTGCTCCACCGCCTGGAGAGCCGGCGCGAACACGTTATCCTGGATCTGGCCGTCCTGCGGGCCCTTGTACTGCGCCTTGGCCACCTTCTTGGCCTGTTCCGCGTACAGGGCACCGGTCTTGGCGTCACCGAAGTAGGCGTTGGTCTGGTTCAACAGCTCCGGCGACTGCAGGGCCTGCACCTGGCTCGGGAAGGGGCCCTTGGCCACGAACGCCTTGATCTGCTGCTGCGGCGCCGTCAGCCAGGCCGCCAGCTCCGCCGCCTCCTTGGGATGCTTGCTCTGCAACGGAACCGTGAGGTACGAGCCGCCCCAGTTGCCGCCGCCGTTGGGGAAGGCGTCCGTGACCGCCCACTTGCCCTTGTTGTCCGGGCCCGAGTTCTGCTCCACCGAGCCGAGCATCCAGGCCGGGCACACCGTCGTGGCGAAGGCACTGGTCTTGAAGCCCGCCTGCCACTCGTTGCTGAACGACACCAGCTTCGCCGACTCCTTGTCCGCGATCGCCTGCGTCACCGCGTCCCAGTCCGCCTTGATGTCCGGGTTCGTGGCCACCACCAGCGTGTTGT
The DNA here is from genome assembly GCF_018263855.1 of Kutzneria sp. CA-103260. GTDB lineage: Bacteria > Actinomycetota > Actinomycetes > Mycobacteriales > Pseudonocardiaceae > Kutzneria. The sequence continues at coordinate 3,462,932 of NZ_CP073318.1, forward strand.
TCTTGTCGTAGTAGCCCACTTCGTGCTGGTTGTGCATCGCGTTGAAGATCTGCGTCGAGGTGTCGAACCAGGCCTTGCCCGTCTTCTCCGCATAGGTCTTGCCCGCCGCGAAGTAGCTCTGCCAGCTCGCGAAGAGCGCCTTCACCCCGTCCGGGTCGCTCGGCAACCCCGCCTGCTGTAACAGGTCCTTGCGGTAGCACATCGCCAGCGGGCCGATGTCCGTGCCGTACCCGATCAGCTTGCCGTCCTTCGACTTGCCCGCGTCGTACTTCCAGGGCAGCCACCGATCCGGCCCCGCGTCCGCCGGCCCGATCTTGCTCAAGTCGTTGAACTTGTCCGCCTTGGTCAGGACCTGGGCCAGGTACCCCTCCTCCACCGCCTCGACGTCGTCCAGCCCCGAGCCGGCCGCCAGCTTCGTGAACAGCTCCTGGTGGTGCGGGGCCGCCTGGCCCACCTTGTGCTGCGTCACCACCACGTTCGGGTGCTCCGCCTGGTACTCCTTCAGCAGGTCCTCGTACCCGAACTCCCCGAACGTCGCGATGGACAGGTGCACCTTCCCGTCCGACGCGTCCCCCGCCCCACATCCGCCAACCCCAGCCGCCACCAGCGCCACTGCCAGGGCCGCCACCACAACTCTCTGCCGCATGTCCCTCCGCTCCATTCTGGAAGCGCTTCCAGACGATGCCGGCGAGTCTGCGACGTCCCCACCCCCAATGTCAACGGTTACACGCCCTCCCGTTACCCAATTCCTGGAAGCGCTCCCAGAGCCTTGGGCCACACGGTCGCCCCCATCCCCGACAGCAGCCCCCAGGCGCCCCAGTCAAACGGCCTTCCCGACAACCCCCGCACGACTGCGCACGCCACACCCCCATAACCCGCCATTTCCCCAGCTCAGCACCCCGCAACCCCCCGATTTCGATCTTTCCCCCGAGTGCGCTAAGCTATGCGAGCACTCAACGAACACCGAGTGCCAGACCGGGACGTGGCGCAGTTTGGTAGCGCACTTGACTGGGGGTCAAGGGGTCGCAGGTTCAAATCCTGTCGTCCCGACGGTCAAAGAAGGCCCGCCAGGCCAGGGCAGATGCCCAGGTCGGCGGGCCTTTCTCATGCCCGCCGACGATCTTCAGTCGATCATCCACAGTGGACCAAAACCCCGCTAGAGCCCAAAAATAGGAGCGAAACAGGAGCGGGCGCCCCCAAGTTTTTACGTAACATCGTTACGGGGTCGCGGTTCGCACCACCCGACGGGGTGGATCTGCCAACCGACATCAACGAACCCCAACATCCACGTACTGGGTGCGGCCGACGACCGTTCGCGACCGTTGACCGCCGTTGCCGTCTGCTCCCGCCCCTACCTGCCCGATGGCCGCCCTATCAGCCGGTCGCCACCGGTCCACACCCGACTGGGCCCGTTGCGGCGTCACCGGGCCAGCCGAAGACCCAGTTCACCCAAGCCTGTGTGATCGACTTCACCGACGACGCCAGAGGCGCGCAGGTTCGAGCCCTCCCTCACGCACATGCGTGCACAACCCGCCCCAGCTTTGCTCCAGGGTGTTGAGGACCTCGTACTCGGCGATCGACTGGTTGATCCGCCGCTATACGATCCGCTGCGCCAGACTCGCGGTCAGTGTGTGATCGGTTCGTTCGCCGCGGGCAACGGCACCTCACACCGTTCTAACTCCCGCTCGATCGACAGCCACTCACCTCGTGGCGGTTTAGCCACCGGGGTTGAGGGCATTGCGTGGGAGCCCGAACTCCACCAACCTCCAGCGGTCGAGCTGCTGCCCGTGCAGCACCGACGCGGCCCCAGACCGCCGGCGGACCATCTCCGTGAACTCCGTGCGCAGCGGCACCCCTAGAAAAGCCATCCCGCCGCCGGTGCCCGCCAGGACACACCAACTCCTCACCAGCGCGTCTGGCCGGCGAAATACTTGGCCGCCTTGCGCGGGATCTCGCGTTCCTCCCCCGACTCGCGGACCTTCCTACACAGCGCGGCGTTCTCCGCTTCCAACGAACCTGGGACAGGGTGGGTGTCCGCGGGCGCCGCAGTCTCGGCGTCGGCGCCTCGCGCCTGATCGGCCCGGATCCAGCTTCGCAGCGTCTCGATGTTGATCCCGAGATCCCGGGCCACCGCGGCGACCGTGGTGCCCGGGCGGGACCGGTACAACGCGACCGCCTCGGCCCGAAACTCCGGCGAGTAGTGCTTCATCACCATCTATTCAGGACTCCAGTCCACCCAGACCATCACGGTCTGAGTGTGTCAGGTGTCCAACATCCAGGGTCAAGTCCTCCCCTCCAAGTGACACGCGCGGAATAGGCCACGGGACGCAGCGGCTGGACGAGATGGGTAATCGAGGATCTCGACTGCTCTGGTAGTGCCACCGCTGTCAACGAATTACCGGCCGCCGTTGGCCGGAGCGGGGACGGCCACGAAAGTCGGCAGATAGTCGCGCAGACAAACGAACATGCCTTGGCAGTACAGCGCGTTGGCCGCGGTGCCGAGCTCGTCCATGTAGGGAAGCTTCCGGGCCGTCTTCTGCTCCATCAGCACCTCCCGTGGCACTGGCCCTTCGTAGCCGATCAGGTCAAGCTCTGCGAGCAGTTCCCCGATGGCCGGCGGCAGTGTCATCGAGAGCCGGTAGTCGTCGATCCTCTCGCATCGGATGTGCCTGAACTCGTAGCCGGGAGTCCGCATCGGCTCCGCATAGATGTATGGGCGCGCAAGTAGGTCCAGTTCGAACGCGGCCTGGGCGTTCTCGTTCGTCCACCAGGGTTGCGTTCGCACGAACCGCGCCAGTAGCTCATCGAACTCTTCGCGGTGCGCGTGCAGCACCATGTGCGCGACCATGCCGCTGTCACGGAAGTCGTAGTTGCCAAGGTTCTTCACCGAGTCGGCGAAGTACTGCGTGACAGCCGCATCCGGCCGGTTCTTGAAGTACCGAGCGGCGTTCGCGTAAACGTCGGCGAACGTAGCAATCCCGTTACGGTCCAGGTAGTTCGCCAGGTAGTAGAGGCCCCGCACGTTGTAGAGGGCGTGCATGGCGTACGCGAACCACACGCCCTCTTCGTACTCCGAGGTGGTGACCCAGTTCGTGGACAGGACGACGTCCGCTTCAGCGACCTCGCTCGGCACCCGAGCGGTCTGCACGCCGAACACGTCGCGCTGCTTGTAGATGGGCGTGTTGTGGAGCAGCAACTGGGGATAGACCATGATGACGTCCGCACGCAGCCGGCAGAGCTCGGTGATGCCTTTCTGGTACGTCTCCAAAGTCTCGCCTGGAAGCGGCCAGATCAGCTCGACGTTGGAGTTGATGCCCTTCTCCCGCAGCGTGGTCTGGAGTGTGGTGTACGCCGACAGCCGGATGTTGCTGCGCTGCACCATGTCGAGCGTGTGGGAGTCCATTGTCTGCAGGGAGACCGTCTGGCTGGTCGTCAGGCCGCCCTTTGCCAGGGTCTCAGTGATGACGGCCATCCGGTCAGGCCTGTTCTTGGCCGCAGCCATGTCCACCCGGCGCGGATACCCGTACCTGTCCTTCTGCTCCACGATGTACTTCGTGAACTCGACGTCACGTGGGCTGATCCCCCAGTTCGCGTCCGCGATGAACACGGACCCGAACTGGTTCGCGGAGATCCAGGCGATGTCCTCCCTGACCCGGTTGTCATCGAACTTGTAGACCTTGTCGTTGGTCGCCGCTCCCCACGCGCAGAATCCACAGTTGTACGGGCAGCCGCGGTTGGTCTCCAGGATCGCGGACGAGTATTTCCCCGGTTCGAACACCCCTGTGGTGAACGCCGACGGTATCTCGTTGAGATCCACGATCCGCTCCGCCCGGGGCGTGGTCACCAGTTCGCCGTCTCGCCAGTAGCTCACCCCTGGCACCTCGTGCAGATCCATGTCCCCGCTGACGACCTGCCTGAGATAGGCCAGGAAGGTCCGCTCCCCCTCCCCGTTACAGACCACGACGTTCTCGCGATCCGCGGAGACATAGTCCTGAATGTGATTCATCACCTGCGGGCCGCCGAGGATGAACTGCGCGTCGGGATGGTGCTCGTACACGCGGTCGAGCAACCACCGGACAATGCCCATGTTCCAGAGGTAGCAGCTCAACGCGTAGACATCGCTGTCCTTCCCGATCAGCTCCTCGGCCACCGCGAGGCGGTCGCCGGCCGCCCAGCGCGAGTAGATCTCGAACGAGCACTCCGCGGCGATCTCCGGGACCTGCGACGCGTAGGCCTGGAGATAGCCGGTGGCGAGCGGCAGAACACCCTCATATGCGGTCAATTCGACGAAGGTGACCTTCGTGCGCATGTGTACGTAACCTCGTCTCGATGTACGCGACAATCACTCATGGTCGAGCTGGATCGCTCCGGACAGGCGGGCGACATCCTTCCGCACCGTCACCAGGTCACGGGCAGCGCCTCCACGCTGTGGACACTTCCGCTCGGACGGAATCGGACACAGTCGAACGGAACCGCCAGTCGCAGGGTAGGAAATCGCCGCAGCAGAGCCGGAAACGCTGTCCGCAGTTCCATCCTGGCCAGTGGGGCACCGATGCAGTGATGGATGCCGTGGCCGAACGCCACATGTTGGTCGGCGTTGTGGGTGATGTCGAACTGGTCGGCGTCAGGGTAGCGCGTGCCGTCGCGGTTCGCCGCCGGCAGCGAGACCAGGACGTAGTCTCCCGCTTCGATGAGCGTGCCGCCGACCGGCACCTCCTCGGTGGCGGTGCGGACCAGTCCACTGGGGACGATGGAGAGATAGCGCAGCATCTCCTCGACAGCCTGGTCCACGACCTCCGGCGTGTCCCGGATGACCGCGGCCTGCCGCGGGTGCCGCAGGAGCAGGAGCACGCCGATGGCAAGCATGTTCGCGGTGGTTTCATGGCCCGCAGTGAGCAACATGTTGCCGATGCCGACAAGTTCCGCGTCGGAGAGTTCGTCGCCGTGTTCCCGCACCAGCATGCCGAGCAGGTCGTCGCCGGCATCCGCGCGCTGACCGGCAACGAGACTGGCCATGTACTCCTGCATCTCCAGGAACATGACCAGTCCCTGTTCCGGATCGACCGCCATGTCGACGGCCGCGCGACTGCGGCGCTGGAAGTCGGCGCGGTCGCCGTACGGGACGCCGAGGAGCTCGCACATCACCAGGGACGGAATCGGCATGGCGAAGTCCTGGACCAGATCGACCGGGCGACCGGCGAGTTCCATGGCGTCGAGATGCTGGGACACGATCTGTTCAATGCGCGGCCGCAGCCGGTTCATGCGCTTCACGGTGAACTCGCCGGTCACTATCCGCCGGAGGCGGGTGTGCTCTGGCGGGTCCATGCCGATGAACATCCCCAGGGGCATCGGAGGCTCCTCCACCGGCCTGTCCGGGTTCGGCGGACGCAGCAGCGTCCCCGGGGCCAGCGCGTTGCTGAAGCGAGGGTCGCTGAGCACACCGCGGACGTCGGCATGCCGAGTGACCAGCCATGCGGAATCCCCGTTGGGTAGCTGGAAGCGGCTGACCGGCTCCTCGGCGCGGCGCCGGGTGATCTCCGACGCCGGGTCGAACGGGCAGGCCTGGGCGCGCCGGAACGGCAGCGGCACGAACCGCGCTTCAGGTGTCGTGTTCTCCGTTCGCCACACTCTGTCTCCTCCAGGTGGTTTCCGAGTTCTCAGTTCTTGACCACGTGCAGGATGCTCGCGCCGGTCTCGGCCTGGTTTCCACTGACCTCCTCCAGTCGCAGCCCGGCGGCGGCGAGCAAGTCACGAAACTCCTTCTCGGTGCGGATGGCGCCACCACAGGCGAGCGTGCACAGGTCACTCATCACCGCGACCGGATCGGACGTCGTGTCCAGCGCGGGCATGATCAGATCGATCAGGAACAACCTGCTGTCAGCACGCATCGCCCGGTGACAGGCCTGGAGGACACGAACGGCGTCGTCGTCGACCCAGTCACTGAGCACGCCCTTGACCACATAGACATCGCGCCCCGCCGGCAGCGGATCGGTCAGGAAGTCCCCCACCACCAGTGAACACCGGTCGGATATGCCGGCTTCTTCCAGCACCGCACGGGCATTCTCCAGTCCTGCCGCCCGGTCGAAGATTGTGCCGGTGAGCCCCGGGTTCACGGCCAGCAACCCGGCCGTCAGAATGCCGTTGCCACCGCCGACATCCACCATGTCACGGGCGTCCGCCACGTCAAGTGCCGCGACGAACGCGGGCGCGTCACGCCGCGCCGTTTCGAGCACCCACGCGTAGAGCGAGGCCTCCGCGCTCGGATTGTCCGCCATCCAAGCGTAGCTCGAGCGGCCGAAAACGTGCTCCACCGCAGGCTGGCCGGTGCGCACGGTGTGCTCGATTCTGCCGCAGGCACTCCAGGTGGGCTCGCCACCCATCTCCCTGGCCAGATACTTGACCGAACAGGGCACGTCCGCGCGCAGCAGCTGTCCAGACGAGGTCAGCTCATAGCTCCCTTCCTCGTTCACGACAAGCAGTCCTAAATGGACGGCACCGCGGAGCAGGCGCCGCAACGACGGCTCATGGCAGTTGGTCAGCCTGGCCAACTCTTCCAGTGAGGCCGGTTCGTCAGCGAGCCGATCGGCCAGATCGAGCGTTGCCACGGTGTGCACAACCTGCGCCGGGATGAAACCGAACACCAGGTCCATCAGCCGGGCCGCGTCCTTGTGAGCCGTCATCCACTCCTCCGAAATCGCCTCCAGGGATTCGTCACCAGGGATTCGTCACCACGCCACTGGCAGTTCGCGCAGGCCACCGACGACCGGGTTGTCATTCACCCGCAACTGGTTCACCGGAGCTGCGAGGAACAGGGTCGGGAACTTCTCGAAGAGCTGGCCGAACACCGCACGCAACTCGAGGCGGGCCAGGTTCTGACCGACGCACACGTGCCGACCATATCCGAAAGTTAAGTGCGGATTGGGTTTCCGGGCGATGTCGAACTGGTCTGGCTGGGGAAACGCGAGCGGGTCGTGATTGACCCCGATCAGGTTGATCACCACGGCGTCCCCGGCCCGGATGGTCACGTCGCCGACCACGATGTCCGCAGTGGCGTAGCGGGCGAGCGCTTCTCCACCGGACATCCGGCGACGGAGTATCTCCTCGACAGCTGAAGGGAGCAACGAGCGGTCTCGTCGTAATGCCTCGCGCTGCGAGGGATTGGTCAGCATGTGCAGTGCGCCCCACTGGATGACGACGACAGTGGTCGCATGCCCCGCGAACAGCACGCCGGTCGCCATCGCGTTCGCCTCGAGCGGCTTCAGCGCACCAGACTCACACGCGGCGGCGAGATCGGACAGGACGTCTTCTGCCGATTCGATTCGCTTGCGCTCCAGCAACTCTTCCATGTAGCCGTGGATGCTTTCCAGTGCCGCACGAGAGCCCTGTCCGTCCACCGGGTCGGCCGCCTGCTCCGACCACCTCCGAAATCGGCCACGGTCGGCATACGGTACGCCGAGCAGCTCGCAGATGACCAGCATGGGCAGCGGGCGAGCCAAGGACTCAACGAGATCCGCCGGCGGTCCCTGCTCGGCCATGGCCGCCAACAGGTCGTCGACGAACCCTTCGATCCGTGGCGTCAGTGTCGCCATCCGTCGCGCCGAAAAGAACTTCGACAACAGCGCGCGCATCGCAGCCTCGCCGTCTCGCTCGCTCTCATAGTCCTCATAGCCCCAGTCCGCGCCGTCGAGCAACGCGGAATTGGTGACCCTCGGAGCGTTCATCGGATCAGGATGGGAGCGAGTCAGCCTCGGATCGGAGAAGAGCCGCTTCGCCTCGTCGAGGCGGGTGACCATCCACGCCTCGTCACCGGCCATGGTGCGAAACCGGGACACCGGGCACTTGCCCCTCATCTCCCGCACGGCCGGCGGAATGTCGAGAATGTCCGGCCGGGCGAACGGGCTCGTCGGCAGGGGTCGCTGATGGTTCATGGCTACTCCCAAGAACTGCGGCCACCGCGCCTGATCGGCGATCACAATGTGGCTCCATGGCTTCCCGCCGCTCGCCGCGCGGGCCGATGGCCGCCTCCGCGTAGCCTCGCAACCGCTCCCGGCTGGCACTGGGCGGCAACGGTTGCAACGCGGCGACCGAGTTGTCCACGTACTGGCCGCCACGCGCATACGCGGCGGAGAGCGCCCCGGTCTGCTCCAGGATCTTGACGAGGCTGTCCCGCCTCGTCACTGGATCACCGTCGCCAGACAGCACGTCCTTGATGGCCCGGCGGTCCACGGGATCCCCGGACTCGTACGCCAGGAGCACGGGCAGGGTCGGTCTGCGGTTACGGATGTCGCTGGTGTCCGGCTTGCCCATGACTTCGGTGTTGCGCGTGTAGGACCGCAGGTCGTCATGGATCTGGAACGCGGTACCCAGGTTCTCGGCGTACGTCCCCAACGCCCGGACCATGCTGTCGTCGCCACCGGCGAGCAGCGCACCGCATTCACACGCTCCCCTGAACAGAGCGGCTGTCTTGAGCTTCACCATCGTCAGGTACGCGTCGACGTCGAAGTCCATCCGGCGGCACAACTCGGACTCCAGACTCTGGCCGCGGCACAGGTCGATCCCGCACCTGGCGACGACGTCCAGCGCCGCGACGATCCGGTCGGGCGGCACACCGGTGGCCCGGCACTCGGCGAGGGCGGCGAACAGGGCGAAAATAAGCGCGTCACCGGCGACGATCGCGTTGTCGACCCCGTACTTGTGCTGGACCGAAGGCCTGCCTCGGCGCAAGTCGTCGTCGTCGATGATGTCGTCGTGGACCAGGCTGGCCGTGTGACCACATTCCGCGCCGATCGCGGCCGGAAGCACCTGTTCGGCGTCACCACCGACAGCGAGCGCGGATTCGAGCAGGAGTATGGGGCGGAACAACTTCCCGGACGGCACGAGCGCATGGGCGCACATGCGGTCCAGCAGGCCCGAGCTGGCGTCCCAGCGTTCCTCCAGGCGCGCTGCCACCTTGCTGACAAGCGAGACGAGCTCCCCCGCTCTCGACAGCACGTTCTGGAGCTCGGCATCACCTGCGATTGCGTTCACCGTCACATGACCGCGCATCGCCTTTTCCTCCTCGTTCCGACGATGACGTCATGCGTCCGAACCAGACAGGCCGGCTCGAACGCATGACGTTCACCTGTCAGCCACCGAAACTGATCGGAACCGGGTTCGCAAAAATGCCCGGGTACGCAATGCTACCGGCCGTGACTGCACAACCTCGAGCCACACCGCAATCGACGTGTCCCGCCGGCTTTCCGGTCAGCGGATTGGTTCCGTTGAATTCCCGACGGACGGTTAGCTGGGTTTGGAATTCACCGCGCGCGCCGACGGTCACTACTGCGCCGTCCGCATCATTACAGCTGATCTGCGCCGGATCCGCGGGCCTGTTGCATTGCACGACGCCGACGCGGTCTCCGGCCGTGAAGCCGCTACCGACCACCACCGTCGCCTGGGCATCGACCAGCCCGCTCGATTGATCCACCGCGATTGTCGGCGATGCCGCGAACGCCGGAGAAGTTCCCACGATCGCTGTGCCGGCGCTTGCCGACAACACCACCGCGAGCATCACCGCCAGCTTAGGCGCGATACCCGGATTACCAAACGTGATCATGACAGTTTCACCCTTCCATTGGAGGCACGGTGCCTCACTCGGAAATATCTGTAGCCGCACCGCTTCGACCGAGCAACTGCCACTCGAGTCGCCCCATGTAGTAGACAATTTCTTCATGATTGGTCGAGGGTAGGAAGTGGTTGGCACCGACCTTGTAGTAGATCGAGCTGACTATCTCCCGGATGACATGGTCGTACGGTTCCTCTCGACGAAGCGCCAGCACCAGGGCTGGCACGTCGCAATCAAGCCGGACGTCGCGCCATACATAGAACTTCTCGCCGTTCACCTCGACCTGCGGGAGGCTTTCGTTGGCATAGCGCGGTGATACTTCGCGTCCCGGACCGGTGTAGGCCGGGAGCGTCAGCAGGTCGTATTCGAACACGCTGTCCAGCAACGAACGAACCGCCTGTGGCACCAGCGGCATGAGCGACTCGTTCCACCAGCGCCGCAACACTTCCTTGGCCTCGTCGTCACCATACACATGGGCAAGGACGGGAGCCAACACATCGGAATCGGTGAACGAGTTGAACATGCCGTTGCGGTACGGCTCGACGCCAGAACTGTCATCGGTCTCGAACCAGGCCATCAGCGATCGGATCACCTCTGACTGCGTTATCCCGCCAAGGGCGCGTAGCGGTGCCCAGATGTACCGGAAGACCGGGTTCTCGGCGACCAGCCTGGACACGAAGATGAACCGGTGCATGTACTGGTTGTCCCACGCCGGCATGGTGTCGTGGGACAGCAGGTATTCGAAGTCATCGGTGTTGCCCCGGACGGTGACCAGCCCGAACTTCTCCCTGTCCCGCTGGTACGTGGTGTTCGGCAGGATCAGCATCGGGTAGACCGCGACCCGGGAGACGTGGTTGGCGAGCCGGTCGTACCCCTTCATGAACGAGTCGATGGTCTCCCCGGGAGCGCCCCAGATGAGCTCGGCGTAACAGTCGAGCCCTTCCCGGCCGAGCCACTCAGCCAGACTCTCCCAATCATTGACCTTCATGTTGCGCCGGTTCATCAGGTCGAGAGTGTTCTCGTCCAACGTCTGCAGCGCGAGGGTGAAGGAGCTGTGCAGCCCGGCATCCTTCATCGACTTGACGATCTCATAGAAGACCTTGGACTTGTTCTTGGCCCAGGAAGTCTCGATACTCCTGGGGAATCCGTACTCGGCGCGGATGTCGATGACGTCCTGAACGAACTCGAGATCGATCGGCATCATCCCGAAGTTCGCGTCACACAGCACGATCGTATGCACCCTGTACTGAGCGAATATCTCAACCTCTCGCCGGAGCCGCTCCCGAGAGAACGCGCGGACGCGTTGGCCGACCGCACCGCCCCAGTAGCAGAACGAGCATTTGTACGGACAGCCTCGATTCGTCTCGAGTAGTGCGACGTCATACGGGAACTCACCGTTCTCGTCGGTCATCGGTATAACACCAGTGAGGAATGGCGAGGCGATGAGGTCGAGGTCCTCGATCCGCGGCCGGTCCTGGGTAGTGACCAGCCCGCCGGCGGCGTCCTGGAACGAGATCCCCTCGATGTCGTGTAGCACGTGTGGGGAAACTCGGTTGAGCCGGGCAAGTAACAGGTCGCGGAAGGTGAACTCGCCCTCGCCATTGACCACGATGTCGACGAAGGGGTACATGCCGAAGACACGGCCGGCCTGATGTGAGACATGGTTGCCGCCGAAGACCACCCAGCCGTCCGGATTGAGCTGTTTGAAGGTCTCGGCGAGCGCGGCGAATTCTCGGTAATTCCAACCGAGCACAGAGAAGGCGATAACGTCGGGCACATCGGCACGGAAAAGCTTGTTAGCCATGCCGAAGAGAGTGCTGCCGCCGTCGAAGTTGTGGATCTGGATGTCCACATTCGCGGCGATGTGTTCATCCCGCAGCGCGGTCGCCTTCAGATAGCCGGAAGCCAGCGGCATCGACTTGAGCGCCATAGCCCAGACCCCCTGCTGTATCAGAAAGACATTCAATGGCGCCATCGGGAATTCCCCTTGCACTGAAGTTCCTACGATTAGTGAATGCTTTGTTCGGCAGCGTCACCACGCCACGAGTAAGGTGGCCGGCCCACTGTCGAGCGGGTGATCGGTCCAGGGGATGTCCTCCGACGTGGAGGTCATCGCGAGACCTGGCATCTGGTTCGCCAGTGCGGCGACGGCGGCGGCGATCTCCATCCGCGCCACGGCCGCTCCGACGCAGCGATGCGGGCCGTGCCCGAACCTCAGGTGCGGTTTGGGCACTCTGGCTGGATCGAACCGGTCGGGGTCGGGGAAGCGGGCCGGATCGCGGTTCGCGGCCTCGATCCGGACAATGACCATGTCGCCGGCGGCGATGGTGTGGCCGGCTAGTTGAAGATCCTCATGAGCCCAGCGGGGAAACGCCTCGCCGCTGATTCCCGCCTGGTGGCGCAGAATCTCCTCGACAGCCGAGGCCACGGCCTGGTGGTCGCCGAGGCCACCGAGGCCGCCGGCCTGAATCAGCTTGATCACGCCGATCGACAGGGAATTGGCCGTCGTCAGTTGGCCGCCGGAAAGCAAGGAGGCAGCGGCCAGCAGCAGCTCGCGGTCGTTGAGCCGATCGTCGTCCGAATCGCGCACCGCGACCAGGGCGCTGAGCAGGTCATCGCCCGGATTCGCACGCTTGGCCGTGACCAATCCACTGAGAAACTCGATGATTTCGTCCCACGTTGCCGCATGGCGCTCGGGGTCCGCGATCAGCACGGACACTGCCTCGGCCCAGGTGTAGAAACGCTCGCGGTCGTCCACCGGGACACCGAGCATCTCAGTGATCACGGCGAGCGTCAGCGGCCTGGACAGGCTCGCCACGAGGTCGGCCGGCGGTCCGCCCCGCTTCACGTCCGACACGAATTCGCTGGCCAGGTGCTCTACTCGCAGCCGCAGGCCGTCCAAGGCCCGGGCGCTGAGGCCGCGAGAGATCACCCGCCGCAGCCTGGCGTGATCGTCGCCATCGCAGAGCAGTGATTCGGTGTCTGCCGAGGCACCTGGACGCAGGATCCCGAACCGACGGTCCGACAGCACACGCTGGGCGGCGTCGGCGCCGATCACCACCCAGGCGGGCTGCCCCGAGGCGGTAATGGTCCGGACCACTGGCGAGTCGAGGCGGAGTTCCGTGTAGGCCGCCGGCGGGTCCAGCGGTGACGGTCGGTCGAACGGCAAGGTGAAAGACTGAATGTCCATGATCTCCTCCTACGATGGCTGACCGGACAGGCCATCGAGGAACTCCCGCACCGTGTGGGTGAACCGGGCCGGCTGTTCCATGTTCAGCATGTGCCCCGCCCCGGCGAACACTTCGAGCTTCGCGTTCGGGACCGCCGAGACCACCCGCTCCACCATCTCTTTGACGTCGGAACAGTCGAGTTCGCCAACGACAGCAAGCAACGGCGTGTTGATGGCGGGCAGCCGGGCCCAGGTGTCGACCGCCTTGCCTGGCAGGACCGGGTCTGGTCGGGCGTGACGAGTGGCGGTGTGCATCGCCATTTCTCGGCATCGTTCGCGCACCGACGGACAGACCTCGTGCGGCTCACGCGCTGGCCCGTCCACCCAAAGACGCAGGTACATCTCGATGTAGGCGTCGGTGTCGCACCGCAACGCCGCGGCCTTCTGACGCTTCAGCAGGCCGACGACGAACGGGCTCTGCCAGTACTGTTCGGAGGTTCCACAGCCGCTGATGACCACGCCGCGTACCCGGTCCGGAAGGTCCATCGCGATGTCGAGAGCGCTCGTGCCTCCCATGGACTGTCCTACCAGGACAGCCGATGGCAGGTTGAGCTGATCGAGCAGGGCGATCACGTCGTCGCCACGCCAGTACGGAGTCGTCGGTGTGAAGGACTCACCATGCCCGCGCGCGTCGAGGTTGAGGACGCGGTATTCATCGAAGGCGAGCAGTTGCCGGTCCCACACCCGCCGGTCGAGCGTGCCATCGTGCAGAAACACGACCGGAGGACCGTCCCCGACGTCGTCGTAGGCGAGGTACCCCTCGGTGAGTCCGACCTGGTTCATGCGAATCCTCCCGCGACCGCGTGATCTCCGCAACGGGCGCGGCGTTCCAGCAGCCCCAACAGCGCTGTCCTGACATCAGGCCGGCCGGCGACAACGAGGGTGAAAAGCGACTCCCTCGTCAGCCGTTGCGCATCATGGGTGCTGACCAGGCCGGCGCCTCCAACCGCGACGAGGTAGGCCGTGCAGGCTTGCTGCGCGAGTTCGGAACAAGCCGCGCGTGTCACAGGCAGGTCCGCCGGAAAAGCCATCGCCGCATCGAACTTCGTCCGCACCTGCGCGGCCCTGGCCCGCACGGCTTCCGCAATGGCCAACTGCCCGGCGGACTCCAGTAGCGCCACCGCACGCCTGAGCAGGCCCAACGCCAACGAGCCGTCGACCCGCGATCCCCTTGCCAGGCCGGCGATGTACTCGTCGCGATTGGCCCGAGTGGTGACCATCTCATCGGGAAGGTGGAGATCCCGGAACTCCAGTCGCACCGTGTTGCTGGCCTGCGCCGCGACCAAGGACAGCGGGTGAACCGCCGCGATGCCATCACCCGGCTTCGCCTCGATGAGACCGCTGACGACATCGCCGCACTGTTCATCCAACGCGGATACGTGCAAGACGTCGACCAGACCCCATCCACTCACGAACGGCACCTGGCCGTTGATCGTCCAGCCCTCGCCGGACCTGGTGGCCCGCACGTGCGGTGGAACCGGGATGGCACCGGAGAACGCGCTGCCGCCGCGCAACTCGCCGCTCGCCGCACGACCGAGATACTGTGCGCGCAGGGCCGAGTTCGGCGTCATCGCCAGTCCCATCACGACACCGTGGTGCTGCAGCCAGGTGAACGTGGTGGTGAGACAGGCGCTGGCGAGGATCTCCACCAATTCCAGGAAGTCCGGGAACTCGACGCCGAGCCCGCCGAACTCGGGTGGCGCCACGAGACCGTAGAAACCGTCCTCTGCCAGACGGTCAAAGTGACTGCCGGGTATCCGGCCGTACCGGTCGACCTCGCTCGCGGCGGGGAGCAACACCTCGTCGGCGATCTTGGCTGCCTTCTGGAGCATGTCGGTCATGTGAGCGCTGCTCCATTCCTGGTCATGGGCGTGAGCTCCAGCAGGTGTAGGTGCCACTGGGCGTGCTCGGCCGCGTTCACCACGTGGTCGGGGAAGGCGTCGGCAAGCGCTTCGGGCACCGCCGACAGTTCCAACCTCTTGATCGTTCTCAGTTGGAGACCCAACTCCTCGGCCAGGTCACCTATCAGGGAGGGATTGCCCAGGGCCTCACCGAACCAGAGATAGACCCGGCCGCCTGGATTGAGCAGATCGAGCGCGCCACGCAGAAAGCGCCGCAGTTTTGAGTACGCCGGATCAAACATGGTCTCGTGCCAGATGGAGGAGTCGACGACGTCCTCAGGAGCATCCAGGAACGGTGGATTCCAGTAGATCCCGTCGAACCGCTCCCCAGGCCTGATCGCAGAGTACAGGTCGCTCTCCCGAGCTGTCACCCGATCGGCGACACTGTGACGCTCGGCGTTCATCTCGGTATTCCGGACCGCCGCCGGGTTGATGTCGAGTCCGACTACCGTGCGGCAGCCGGCCAGAGCTGCGAGTACCGACATAATTCCGACGCCACAGCCCATTTCCAAAAACGACGACATCTCAACGAACGGGATTTCGTCGGCGTACAGCTCACCGCCTGGCGAGTAAATGGGAGGCCACACGTCGTCCAGCAGATCCCATTCAAGTCCGACCCATTCAAAAACTGATTCCCTGCTAACATCGGAATGGTACTTGTCAATGATGTTCTGCCCGATGAGCAGCTCGAAGTCGCGCGCTTCCATGTCGCCCTACCTTCGCGCGTAAAGGATTCGGACTAACTCGCGATCTACAATAACGCGGGATCACTCCGCGTGTCACGGAAGACATTCAAACAGCGGGCGGAGCGCGGCGCAAGGTGGCTTCGCCGAACGCGGCTGTGGCCCGAGTCGAGGGCGGTGACCAGCCCACCATGGCGTCCATCGGCCGCCGGGAAACCACCTCGGGAAGGAGCCCCCCGAGCCACACACCGCCGTTGCGGGCGGCTACCGCCGGTAGGGCTGAGCACTGGGCGAACCGCCCCATCCGTCCTGACATCCGGCTCAGCCGGGAGGTGCGGGGGCGCCGGACCCTGTCGTAGCACGCGAGGCCTTCTCGCAACGCGTCCCAGGCCGCGGCGTCGGCCACCACGTGCGCGAGCTCGACAGCGTCCTCGAGTGCCAGGCTCGCTGACCCGACGTTCGGCGTCATCGGATGCGCCGCATCTCCGGCCAGCGCGATGCGGCCCATCGTGAAATTGTCAACTGGTCGGCTGATCTCCTCGATCTCGTCGAAGAAGATCGACGTTTCCCATGCCCTTTCCAGCAATTCCGGAATTGGATCGTGCCAGCTGCCGAACAGCGCCTGTAGCTCGCTGGCACCGTTCGCGACCGCACGACGTGCGGATATCTTGGCGAGCGCAGAGAAATGCACCATGCCGTCCGGTAGAGGTAGAATCGAGAAACGCAGCCCCGCTCCCCAGGTCTCGGCGGCGGTCAGCGCCAGCCCATCCGATGAGACCATCGCTCGCCAGCTCACTGCGCCACCGGACCGAAGCCCCGGATGGTGCGGGTACATCATCTGGCGGGTCCGCGACCGGATGCCGTCGGCCCCGACGAGCAATGCCGACTCAAGTTCGCGGCCTTCTACTCGCATGACCGCGGCCCTCGTCGCGTCGCCGGTGCTGACCGGCTCAGCACGCGCTCCACAATGGACAGATCCGGACGGGAGCGCCGACGCCAAAGCCCGGACCAGCGTGATCCGCGGCAGCGCCCGAATCGCCTCGCCATAACGTTTCTCGACGAACCCCAGCGGGCTGTGCGCGATCCACCGACCGCTCGGCGCCCGCACTCCGCCATCCCGCTGGATCACGGAGCACGCACGCACCATGTCACCCAAACCGATCTCGTTCAGCGCGTGCATTCCGTTCGGGGTGATACCGATCCCTCCGCCGGTCGCCCGCAGGTCAGCGCTCCGCTCGAAGACCTGTACCGACCATCCCTTACCGGCCAACGCGACAGCCGTTGCGAGCCCGGCGATTCCCGCCCCGACGATGTGTGCGGTGCGGCCGTGAGCAAGCGCCATCGAAACCTCCCGGTGTAACCGACGCGGTCATGCGAGGATCTCGAAAAACAACACCACAAGCCGATACGATCTCAATTATGCACACAACCCCCGGTATTCGGGTAAAACTACTGGCACACATCGAAGCATGCCGCCCCGACACCGCCTTCTACGCTGGCACTCTCGGACTAAGCGGTGCCGTGTTGACCGGGCCGGAAGCTGCCTACCATTCCCTCGCTCTTGCATGGCTCGCGCCCACTCTCGCCTGGATCGCGTCGCTGTACGGCGGTGACTACTTCGACCGAGACCTGGACGCACTGACTAAACCACATCGACCTATACCATCCGGCCGAATACGGGCCAGGACCGCGAAGAACTTGATGATCTTCTTCATCACAGCCGGCGTGACGCTCGCGACGCTGGTCAATCCGCTCACCGTCATACTGGCCGCATTCGCCACGGTATCCGGCATCGCCTACGCAAGCAGGCTAAAAGGGCGCGGCCTGTGGGGAAACATCATCCGCGGACTGCCGACCGCGCTGACGCTGTTCTACGGCTCGATGACGGTGCGGCCCCTACCGGACGCTGAACTCATCCCGCTGGCGTTGATGTTCTGGATCCACGATGCTGGCTCCAACCTGCTCGGCGCCCTGTGCGACCGCGACGGTGATCGTCTCGGCGGCTACCACACCTATCCCGTTCGGCGAGGTGACAGCGCCACCGTCCGCGCGCTGGTCGGGTTCTATGTCGGTTGGACAGCCTTGGGCCTGACCTGGCCAGTGCTGTTCCGGGGGAACATCAACGCTGTCGTCTACTACATCGCGATGCTCGCGTCAGTCGCGCTCGGCTCGGTGTCACTGCTGACCGTGCTGCGGGCGCCCAGGCCGATCGCCCGATCCGTTGGCCTGCGCGCCCATGAGGTCGTGGTCGTGGAGCGGATCATCCTCGGCTCGTTCCTCGTGGCCGCCGCCGGCCGGCCGGGGCTCGCCATCCTCGTGGCCGGACCATCGATGGTGCTCACCGTGGTCGCCCAACGGTTCATGCGCAGCCGGCACGAGCCGTTCCGTCCGGTCCGTTAGCCAAGAAGGAACTGCATTTGCCCCCGGCTCGCGTCATCACGCCAGCTTCAGCGAGTTCTTCGGATCACCGCCCTTGTAGAGCCCGAGCACCAGCTCATGTGAATAGCCAAGCAGCTCCTGTAGTTCGCACGGAAGTCCCATCGCCTTGGCGGGTGGCACGCTCAGGGCGTGGTTCTCCACCGTCCGCAGCCAGGCGACCTGGAAGCCCATCGAGAAGATCCGTCGCACATCCGACTCAGTGGTGTTCGCGCCGCCGGCGTGGAAAAGGTCAGCGCGGAAGAGCAGCGCGTCGCCCTGCTTCATCTCGGCCTGCACCGCCTCGCTCCAGTCCGGGGCCTGCGCGTCCGGTGCCCCGCCGTGACTGTCCAGCACCACCCAGGTCGCACCGTTCTCGGCGGTGAAGTCGGTCATCGCCGCCATTACCGTGAGCGCGACCGGATGCTCGCCGCCGGGGAAGTGCCGCCACGAGAAGGTGTCACGGTGCAACTGTTGGCGTTCTGCGGCGGGCTGCCGGGCCATGTACTCGGCGATCGTGAGCAGGATCGTGTCCGACAGCGGGTTGAGCACCCGCCGCGCGCAGTCCACGATGTCCTTCTGTAGCACCATGGACGGCGCGCACGGGATGGTACCGACGAGCGAGTGCAGCGTAGACGTGGTCTCTCCCTGGAAGTAACCGAGGACCGAACCCGCGGCGTACTCGGCCTCCTCCGGATGCTCCTGGACGTATGCGGCGACCTGAGCCAGGAACGTCTCGCACTGTTCGGACGAGTACGCCTCGGAAAGGATCACCGCCCCCCGAGTGAGCAGCGCCGTGTCCAACTGGTCCGGGCCGTAGGGCCTGTCGAGGCGGGGTATGCCGCCTGCTTCATCGTTTCCCATGGTCAGAGACCTTCCAGCTCTGTCGTGACATTCTCGTGCCCTACCAGGTGACGGGCAGTTGGTCGATGCTGACGTCCATCCCCTCGGCACTCCATGCCACTTCGGTGACAGGCACGGCCAACCGAATGCCCGGGATCCTGGTCAGCAGCGTGCTGAACGCGACCTCCAACTCCATCCGCGCGAGCGCGGCTCCGAGGCAGTGGTGGATGCCGTGCCCGAACGCCAGATGCGGGCTGCGCACGACATCCGCCCGCAGCGACTCCGGGTCCTCAAACTCCCGAGGGTCGCGGTTGGCCCCAGAGCGTGATGCGATCACCGTCTCACCACGGCTGATCCGAACGCCACAGATGTCCACATCGCACTGCGCGATCCGGTTGATCCCAACCTCCTCGTCCTGCAGCCGGAGCAACTCCTCCACCACAGCTGACATCTCCAACTCACCGGCGAGGATCCGGTCGAGCACCACCTGGGTCGCGAACAACCTCAACAACCCGTGCGAGATGGCGGAAGTGGTCGTCACGTACCCGGCCATCAGCAGTCCCATCGCCATGGACGCGATCTCCAACTGGTTCAGTCCGCCCGTCTCCCCCTCCTGCCGGGCGAGGTCGCTGAGCACGTCGGATCCGTCCGGCTTCGACTCCACCAGCTGGACGACGAACTTCTGCAGGTCGGTGAACGCCTCGCCGTACTCCTCTGGTGCGGTGGCCACCGAGCGGAGTACGACGTCGGCCCATCCGCGGAAGCGCACGCGATCAGCCGCCGGAATTCCCAGCAGCTCGGAGATGACGGCGATCGGCAACGGGTACGCGTAGCTCTCCTGCAAGTCGACTTCCGGCCCGTCCGCCAGCATCGTCGTGACAAGGTCGGAGGCGACCGCCTCGGCGTGTTCTCGTAGCTCGGCGATGCGACGTGTGGTGAACGCCCGGCTGACACTCTTGCGCAGCCTGGTGTGTTCCGGCGGATCCTTCAGGAACATGAAGCCGGCCGCGAGGTTGCTGTCGTCGGTGGCCGGCATCGAACCGGGATACTGCGTGCCGAAGGCAGGATTTCCCAGCAGCGCGCGTACATCCGCGTGGCGGGTGACCAGCCAGGCCTCGCCGCCGCCGGCGAGCTGAACCTTGTGGATGGGTGCGGACGCACGCAACTCCGCCAAGGCCTGCGGGGGGTCGATTATGGAGTCGCGTACCAGAGGGTACCTTGAGTTCGGCTTCGCGCGGTCTTCCACAACTCATCATCCCCTTGCCATCACTATGGAAACGCGAGTTCGACCGCGTCGGCGAACTCGTCTCCACTTCGTTCGCTGCGCAGTTTCGCCTGAAACTCGGCCACTCGGTGGGCCACATCCGCGTCGTCCACCACTGTCTTGATCAGATCCGCGAGCTCCGCGGCGGTGAACGACTCTGGCAGACGGACCCCCAGCCCGAGCGTCTCGACGCTGTCAGCGACGGCGCGCTGCTCACCGATCTGCGGCGCTATCAGCACGGGCACGCCGTTCGCGAGTGCCTCGATCGTGCTGGTCAAGCCGCCATGGGAGACCAAGACCGATGCGTGCCGCAGCGTGTCGATCATCGGCAGCTTCGTACGGAGCAGCACCCGGTCGCTGACCGGGCCCACCTCCGGTGGCCGGATTTTGCCGCCTATTGCGGCCGCGGCGTGCCAACCGAGCCGCTCGACACTGTCGATGCAGGTTCGAAAGAAATCGATCTTCTCGTTGAACACCGTGCCCAGAGAGATCGCGGCTAGCGGCTTGGCGTTGCGAAGCCAGTCCAGCTCTGGTGACTGTTCTGCTGGCCGGATACAGGGCCTGATGAACGTGAATCGTGTATCGAACGTCTCGCCGCACGGCTGGATCTCTCGAGGGAACAAGGCGATGTTCCGCTCCGCTTCGCTCTCGAAGAACTGTCGCGGCGACATCGAATCCAGTCCGATGTCCGCGAGAAACGCCGAAACACCAGCGAGGAACTCGGCCATCGCCTCGGGGCTGTCCGGGCGCGACCCGTAGTTCCGGTGTAGCGAGAACTCCGCGTTGGACGCGAACACGGGCCATGTCCGGATCACCGGGATCCCGAAGACCTGGCCGAGCACCCAGCCGGACATCGCCAGCACGTCAGACACGATCACGTCGGGCCGATCCGCGCGCCCGATACGTTCGAGAACTGCGTACGACGCCCGGACCTCCCTCAGCATGAGCGGCAGAACGGCGGCCAAGTCCGACAACTCCGCCTGGCCGTCCATTGGTGAGTCGTACGGCACAACCCCCGCGATCGCGCCGACTTCGCGAGTGAAACTCGTCGACGCCAGGCAGCTCACGCGATGGCCTCGGCGAACCAGTTCGGCCAAGCCGGCGAGCACGGGATAGACATGGCCCCAAGCGGGGATCGAGGCGAACAGCACATGCCGGCCCATCATGCCCCGCCGGCCGTCGCGCTCACCAGCAGCCGCTCCGGGAAGCGGTCGCCGAGCATGTTGACCTTCCACGGCACCGACTCCCAGCTCTCCAGCATCTCGAAGCTGGTCCAGGAGTCCACCAGCGCCGCGACGGCGCACTGTAGTTCGAGGCGAGCGAGGTTGGCGCCAAGGCAACGGTGGATACCGAACCCGAACGCTATGTGCCGGGCAAGCCCCGGCCGCCGCGGATCGAACGCGTCAGGATTTTCGAAGAGCTCGTCATCGCGGTTGGCAGCGATCAGCGGCGCCACCACCATGTCACCCTTGAGAATCACGGCATCGCCCAGCCGTACGTCCTCCGACGCGAACCGCGGCATCGATTCGCCGTTGTCACCAGACTGGATCCGGAGTACCTCCTCGACGAACAGCTTCGCCAGCTCGGCGGAATCCGGAGATGTCCTGAGCTTTTCAAGCCACCTGTCCTCCACCAGGTGCCGCACGGCGACCGCGATCGCATTGGCCGTACTGACATAACCCGCGACCGGCAGCCCGAGCACCATGGTGGTCAGCTCTACGTCGGTCAGACTGGCGTCGTCACGCTGCGCACGGATCATGTGCGCGAGCAGGTCCGTGCCTTCCTCTGGCGACTCACGTCGCCGGTCCGCGATCAAGGACAGCACGTAGTCGTTCAGCTGCCGCCATCCTTGCAGGGCGACCACGCCCTGTGCCTCGGACAACGGAACGAGCAGTTGGTCGGACAGTCGCTGGAACAACGTCCGGTCCTGGACGGGTACGCCGACCACCTCGGAGATCACGTTCATCGTCAAGGGTTTGGCGAACTGCTCCATGATGTCGATCGGCTCGTCCGCCGACGCCATCGACGCGATCAGTTCGTCCGCCGTCGCACGGATCGCCTGCCGGTACCGCCCGACATGCCCGACCGCGAACGGCCCCGCCACCAGCCCACGAAGCCGTGTGTGCTCAGGCGGGTCCTGGAAAATCGACTCGTTCGCCTCGGCGGTGCCGCTGCCCCGCCCGAGGTCGATCGGCGACACACTGAACTCTTGGCCAGCCAGCACTGACCTGATGTCGTGGTACTTGGTCACGAGCCAGACATCGGTGTCCTGAGGTGTCGTGGTCCGTGAGACCGGGCATGTGGCGCGCAGGGTGCGCCAGTCCCGCTCGAGATCAGCCGGCCGGAACCGCTCCATCGGCGGTGGCTCACGCGATGTCATGGCGCTCCTCTCAGGTTGATCCCGCTGCTTTCAGCAAGAGCTTCGACGGACCGCGTACCACCATCCCGGCCTTCCACTCGATGCCTGACTCCTCCGGCGTGAGCCGTAACCCGGGCACGGCCGCCACCAGCACCTCCAGTGCCACCTGCAGCTCAAGCCGGGCGAGCGGCGCGCCGAGGCAGAAGTGCGGGCCGATGCCGAACCCGAGGTGGGGATTGGGATCGCGGGCGAAATCCAGGCGGTCGGGATCCGCGAAGACATCCGGATCCCGGTTCGCGACCACTGTCGCGGCGACGACAGGAGAACCTGCCGCGACAACGGTTCCACTCAGGACGACGTCCTCGGTCGCGTACCGTGGCGATGCGCCGTTCGCTTCGAGCGGCACGTATCGCATCAGCTCCTCAACGGCCGACGGGATGACCGCCGGATCGGCGACCAGGGACTGGAAGCGCGCCGGCACCTCCAACAGCACGTACATGAAGTTGGGCAGCTGGGTGGCGGTCGTCTCGAAGCCGGCGACCAGGATCGTCATGACGACGATCACCAATTCATCGTTCGACACAGTCCTGGTCTCCGCCTGGGTCATCGCCATCGACGAGATCAGGTCATCTCTCGGCGAACGCCGCCGCTGAGCCACGAGCTCCGAAACGAACTCCCACATGTGCCCGGTCGCCCGCACCCGCTCGTCATCCGAGATCGCGGTCGTCGCGAGGCCGGCCTCCGCCCAATACCTGAACCTGTCTCTGTCGTCGTACGACACGCCGAGCAGCTCACAGATCATCTTCAAGGTGTACTGGACCGCGAAGTCCTCGACGCCGTCGAAATACTTGGCTGTCAGCGCGTCCTTGACAAGTTCGGTGGCGATTGCGGCGGCGCGCTCACGCAGTCTTGCAACAGTCCTGGGTGTGAACGCACGCTGGCACACTGACCGGACCCGCGTGTGCTCAGGCGGGTCCATCGCGACGATGCCGCCGCTGAAGTTCTCTTCGGTGACACGGGGGACGTCCCGTCGAAGTGAGATCGCGCGGGAGAACCGCGCATCCGAGAGCACCGTCCGCACATCACCGTGCCGGGTGACCAGCCAAGCTTCCTCGCCGTACGGAAACGCGACCCGACACACCGGTTCTTGCTGTTGCAACAGTCGGTATTCAGGCTCCAGGTCCAAGCGGGAAGCCCGCGGGAACGGGAAGGGACGGGGCGGCATCTCGACTCTCGCTCTCGTCGACTAGCGCGATACGGACGGATCGCGTCGCATCAGACGGTTTTCCGTGACCACGACCGCTGTCCCGTGCCGCGGCACGAGCATCGGTCCCTTGCACGCCACGCGTTCTGCCGCGGTCCGTGCGGGTTCCAAGCGGACGTGGCGCATGATCGTGCTGATGACGGTGCGCATCTCGATCATCGCGAGGGATGCGCCGAGACAGCGATGGTTTCCACCACCGAACGGCATGAAATGCGTACTCGGTGGCTCCTCGGGAGAGAACCTGCTCACCAGGTAGACGTCGGGTTTGTCATGTAGTTGCGGGGAGTGATGCAGCAGCCCTAGGGAGACCGCGAACATGGTGCCGGCAGGGAAGTCATATCCGTTCGCGTGCCACGGCTTCAGCGCTACCCTGCCGACGTCCATCGTGGTCGGACGGGCCCGGATCGACTCGTGGATGGCCGCGTCGATGAGCTTCCAGTCCTGTTCCGCGACCGCGGTCACGATCTGCTCCAGGGCGTCCGGCGTCCGTAGCACCCGCTCGAAGAACCAGGCCAGCTGGGTGGCGGTCGTCTCCTGCCCGACCGCGAGCAGGGTGACCATATGGTCGCGCAGTTCCTGGTCGGTGAGCGCGGCTTCCTCGTTCGCCAGCAGGATCGACACCACGTCGGTGCCGTCGCTCACCGGGTCGACGCGCCGCTCGGCGATCTCCGCGAAGATGATGTCGTCCACCTCGTGCAGCAGCCGTTGGAAGCGAACCCATGGCCCGAAGCCACCGAAGGACCTCCGCATCGCCGGCAACAGGATGATCACTGGGCTGATGTCGAGCAGCCGGGGCACGAGCACCCGGAGCCGGTCCAGCCGAACGGAGTCGGTGATCCCGAACACCGCTCGCATCATCACTTCCAGAGTGACGCGCTGGAGACAATCGAGCAGTTTGATCCGCGCGTTGACCCGCCATTGCCGGATCTCCTGGTCGATGATCGACTCCATGAGTACGACGTAGTCGGTCATGTTGCAGCCGTGCAGCGGCCGCATGAGGATGCGGCGCCGCTCGGTGTGCTCAGCACCGTCCGACATCAGCAGAGAGTGTTCGCCGACGACGAACTTGATCGACTTATTGGCGGCGGCGGCGTCGAACTTGTCGGCGTCATCTCGCAGGATCCGGCGGATGCCATCCGGCGTGCAGACATACACGACGTTGCCGAATCCCAATATGCGCGCCGTGAAAAGCGGGCCGTAGCGCGCCATGCATTCTTCGCCGAACCACACCGGCACCAGCGCCCACATGACCGTCTGCATGACAGCGGGAAGCCGGGGCCCGGGAGGCAAGTTGCTGCTCCGCGCCGCGGCTGCATCGGGAACGCTTGGTCGGAAGCGCCACAACCAGCGGCGCCGGCACCCGACAGTGGACTCCTCACTCCGCAACCGACTCATCGCGTCGCTCCACTGGTCGAAGTCATCCGCAACCATCGGCCAAGCGCTCGCAACGCGAAGGTGTGGGCGATCAGATCGTCGGTGTAGCACAGGTCATCGAAGTACAGCCCAACGACACTGGGCGACCACGTTCCCCGATCGTCCTGGTGATTCACCAGCCAATCGACCGCCCGCACAACGGCTGGGCTGTGTGGGCTCTCGCCGCCCTTCAGCAGGGCGAACAACGCCCACGCCGTCTCCTCCGTCGTGCTCCCCTCCGGTGGGAGCTTATGACGCAGTGGCCACCCGCCGTCATCCGCTTGGTTCTCGAGCAGCCACCGGCGGGCCGCCGTGGCCGTCGCCCCGCAGCCGTTGCATGTGTCCACAAACGCTTCCAGCAACCGGCTGGTGCCATGGACGCTGTCGCGGAACCAGACGGATGCGATGGACCCGTCGCTCTGTTGGTGCGTGCGCAGGAAGGCCAGGCCTCGCCCGATCGGCGACCGGGGCGACATAGGTTCGCCGAGCCGTCGCAGAGCCATGATCACGTGGGCGGTGACACCGGGGCACGGCCGGTCGTTCATGATTGACGAGTCGCGGACCCACTCCGACCACGAACCGTCCCGGTTCTGCTGGTTCTCCAGCCAGCGGATCCCGAGCTGAATCGCGGGATGTGTCCGCGGCACGCCAAGATCGGCAAGAACGCTCAGCACTACGGCGGTGTCCTCGGACTCCGGCCATCCCGATGGCAGCGCCCAGCCCCATCCACCCGCCGGTAGACCCAGGGGCCTGAAAGGCTTGTTCCACTGGGCACCCAACAGCCATTCACGGGCTGGCTGGGTCGGCGCTTCGGTTGCCACGTCCTGAAACTCGCTGAGCGCCATGATTGAGTACGCGGTGACCGAGATCTCCAGGTCACGGTCGATGGCCCAGGAGCCGTCCTCGCGTTGCGTCTCCAGGAGGTACCGCAACGAAGTCAGCTGCAGGTCGGTTCCCACGCCGGCCTCGCGCAGCCCGAGGTAGACGAAACCGGCGATCATCGGGCACTCCTCGATGCCGCCGTTGGTGCCGGACACCTCGCGAAGCCAGTTCAACGCCAGCGGCTCAGCGATCCGGCCGAGGATCCCGCGCAGCAGGCCGCGGCGCATGGTCCGACTCTGCATGACCCCGAGCCCGAGAATCGCCGGCAGCGCGATCGACACCTTGTTCCGCAACCGCCGCGGCAACAGCATGATCTCGACAGGTTGGTCGGGTTGCCGATGGAAGTCCCGTAACCCGACCAACCCCCAGATCGTCGGCAGGGCTGCCGGCCATGTCGTCGGTGCGTCGCCACTGAGCCCCGGAATGACGTTGACGCCGTCGTTCTCGTCGAGGAACGTCCACGCGCGATCGATGGCGTCGCTCGACGAGTCCCGGTCTGTCTCGTACAGCGCGGCGATTCCGAAGGCAGTCATGCCGGGGCTGCTGGGCGCCTCCGCATCGGCCATGCTCCAGCCGCCGTCCTCGCGCTGGTGCTCTCGCAACCAACGCACGGCTGATGCGATGCGATCGGCGTACGCCCTCGGGTCCGCCCTGTCCAGCGACAGCACACCGAGGGCAGTCGCGATGGTGGAGGACGAGAGCCGGTCCACCCAGGATCCATTCTCCCGCCGGCGGTTGTAGAGGTGCGAGATCGCGCACTCGGCCGCTTTTCCGGCCCGCTTCTGAAGCTGCTCCACGCCCACGCCGTCGCCTTCCGTTGTCAGGAATCTTCTACTGCTCGAAAAGATCCACTCGCCGACCTACCACGATAATTGACTCACTTCTCGACAGAGGTAACCTAGTTGCCAGCCAATTACTCACACCAAGGGGCACTTCCCGCTTGACACACCTCGGATTGCTAGCGGATCCCGCAATTCTGCATGAACGACCTGATCGTTTGCCGCAAGCCTTCCGACATGGACACCATGTTCTGAAATCCAAGCACCGATCGAAGTTTACTCGCGTCACAGCGCTGCCGTTCGAGCTCGCGGGCCAAGCTGCCACAGGCCAGCACCTCGTAGCCATTTCTGCGAATAGCCTCCGCACGGCCTCTATCATGCGGCTCACATGCCCTTCGCGACTGCTCTATCAATTCCTCTACCAGGTCAAGCGTCATCCGGTACGCGGCCGGCGCCATGTTGAATACCTGCCCCCGGGCCTGCGGGTTGAAGGCTATCGCGACCAGTGCGCGGACAACGTCTGTAACGTAGACATAGTCCCTGCCGTGCGCCATTGAACCCTCATAGATCACCGGAGGCAATGGGCCAGCCGGGTCGAACAAACGACTCAATGACCGCGGGACGATCCGCGAACTTGTATTCGGATCGCCTGGACCGAAGACATTGCAGAGCCGTAGCGTGGACACTGGAAGCCCTAGCTCGTAGCCGTACAATTGGACCATGGTGTCCGCCGACTGCTTGCCAACGTCATAAACGCCGCGTGCTTCGAGCGATGAACTCTCGGTATAAAATTCGCCGATCAGCTCGCCGTAGACCTTGTCCGTCGAAGAAAGTATGAACCGCATGAGGTCGGGGCACGCTATCCGGGCGGCTTCAAGCATGTTCATGGTTCCGCAGACATTCGACATCAGCGAACCATGCGGATCACTGAAAGCAGCGTCGATCGTCGACGAGGCCGCCAGGTGGAACACGATCTGCGGCTTGATCGTCCGCATAATGGCCAGACACTGACCGAAATCGGCGATATCAAGCCGGACCTGTTCAACCATATCCAGGTTCGACCGACCCATCCCGTCAAGTTTGTCAACCACGACAACACGAAATCGTCGCAATGTCAGACTCATGGCCAAGTGTCTACCAATGAAGCCGTAGCCACCCGTGATCATCACGGTAATTTGCTCCGCGTTGTCGATCAGGTCCCACTCGGTAACGCCATTCAATCCCAAATGTTCCCCCTCAGGCTAACAAAACTGTTACCAGGTTTCACGCTTGGTCGACCTATTATCACAGTCGGCACGACACGTTCGACACCACTCAAACTATTGCAGGCCCGACCGAACACCTCCATTGCGCACCGAACTCTCCACCCTTACCGGGTGTGCCCGTTGGTAGACCTTCGCCCCTACGGGGGAATCTCGTCGAGATCATCGAGGCGCTCACTGAACGCCGCCCAAAAGCTGGCGTTGTGTCGAGCCAGAGCCGTAATTGTGCAGATACAGTGTGCAGGAATGTTATCGATCGGTGGAGCTGCCGCGTGCCCACCAACGGTATACGCGTCGAGCCACCTCAGGAGCACCCGCCCCGCCTCATTGAATCTCAACGACGGATCGTTCCTCAGCGTCTGCAGGATCGCTACGGGATCCACTCCCGATTCCGGCCGCGTCGCTCGGCCACGTCGCCGCGAACGCGACCGCCCTTCCGACTGGTCCGATGTGGTCACAGTGACACGTTTCGCCGGAACGGGATCGGCGCCGGAATTGAGCCGGTTACGCACGTCGAATGCGGTCGACGGCGCGATACCAGCCACCCTCGCGACGTCTCGCAGTGACCTTCGCGGGTCCGCCAGCATCAGTTCAGCGGCCAGTCTGCGCCCGTTGGAAGAGTCCAATGGACGAGTCCGGCCGTCGCGGCCGACCCTGGTGTTCGACTGTGAATCCTCGACGGTCGAACACTTTCGTATCGCGCCGATGGTGGTCGCAGTGAGGCCACTGACCAGGGCAATCCACCTGTCCGAATGGTGGGGATGGGTCGCGATGATCCGAGCAGCGGCGGCTTTGCGGTCGACTAACGACAACGGAAGTCCGTTCTTCGTGTTCGCCTCGACCGCGAGTACGAAGGCGTCATCCTCGTCGCCGTCGAAGAAGTACACCTCGATAGCATGACGGGCGCGCAGTGCCGCCGCGTGGAGCCTATGCATTCCGTCGATAACACGCATCGTGGGTCGATGGACGAAAATCGGCGGAAGTGGTACATCCAGTTCGGCTAGCGCGCGAACGTGCTCGGTGTTCTCGCCAGCCGTCCTCGGCGAATCGGCCGGTCGCAGCATGATGATCGGAACCATCTCAGTGGGATGATTGCCCGATTGGTACTCACACCACGGCGACGGCGCATCGACGCTGTCACAGGGCAGGAACACGCACGGCTCTCCCATAGCCTCGACTCCATTGCATCGACGCTCGCAAATGTCACCGCTCTCCGTACACATGACAAGCTGCGCGACGTTGCAGCCATCCCACTAGCGAGGGCTTCTGTCAGCACAGTCAATGTCACTGCACCCGCTACATGGTTCAACCCAATTCCACCGTGTACCCCGATCTCCACGAAGACAAGAGGGCCCGTTGCCCGGCCCCCTGGTTACTCCCGCCATCGTCGCCGCCGCAGGTTGGGAGAACCTGCCCTACCGCCGCAACTGGCCAGGTCTCAGATGGCGTGGTAGAAGCACCGAACTGCTCCCTGCGGCGTAGTGGTCTACCTGGGCACCAGCCAAGTGGCTCGACTGTCGACTACGAGAGTCACACACGTCGCCGAGCACCTGTTACTGGCGTGCCCTTCACTACTGGAAGCTGGACCGGGCGACACTATACAGGTCAAGTGCATACAATCCCGTCGATGACTCAGCCGAGACAAGTGGCGCTGACTGCATACTCAGCCGCTGTAACGATCGGTGGGCTGTTCGCAGCCAGGGAGCAGCACGGGAGCAAATAGGGAGCAGCCATGCGCGCCGAACCGCCCTAAACTGTGCTCGACGGCTCCGAACGAACCCACGCCGACCTGCGGAAGTTACATTTCCGCAGGTCGGCACAGTATGGCGTCCTTGGTTCACACCTAAGTGGTCAGGCATGCCGTTCGAGCTGGCGTTTTCGCCGGTCAAGGCGCTGCCTGCATGAGTCCCAGCCATGCTTCGTCGTCGCGTGGCGGAGTAGCTTCCGACCGCTATTCCCGAGCGACCGATCATCACCCCACATTCCGTCGTTGGCAACTCACCTGGAAGCACTATCGGCATTGCGCCGCAAGGGCCCGATTTCACGTGTACCGTGCCAGAATTCGACGCTGCAGCCGTTGCCCGGCGTTCTGTCTCTCGTACTTGCTCACAGTTCAGGTGCTCGGATGGCTGATGCTGCACGCTGGCCAGAGCAAGAACGAGCGAGGCGAGGGCGACTTCGCCTCCATTTCGCTGTCACGGTGCGCGTCCGACGGGATCCCCACCTCGCCGAACCGGTAGTTCTCGACGCCCGCAGGCCTGTCCGCGCCAGTTCCCCGGCGCGAGCGGACCTCTTGCGCTCGATGGTGGCCCTTAGCTCACCATCACGGTGCGTGTGCACTACTATCACAGGGTGTCGTCGGACTTGCGGCCATGCCGCTTCGGAGAACGGACGCGGTGATGGCTGAGGACATTCTGAGATCGCTGGGCATCGAGCCCACCGACATGTCACAGAGGCGCGGCAGGATGGTCGAGGCCGGCCAGGCCCTCGCGGGCGCGCGCCTCACAGAGATCTCGCGCGACGGCCAGGCGCAGGCCACCGTGGACGGCACCGGTGTGCTGCTGGGACTGACCATCTCCGATCGCCCGCGACGTGCCGCAGACGCTCCGGCTCTCGACGCCGCCATCCTCGAGGCGGTGCGCGGCGCCAAGGTGCGTGCTGCGATGGCGGCGCGCACCGAGGCTGCCAGTGCGCTGGGCATATCCAAGACGGAGCCGCCAGCCGTCGAGCCGGTCGAGCCGCCCCATGGGCCGGAGGACCACTCTCACCATCCCATCGCTCGCCAGGACGACGAGGACGAAGAGGTGAGCTTCGAGGAAATCGACTTCGTGCACGGGAAGTCCGACGACGAGCAGGCAGCCTGGTGACTAGCTACAACGAGATCTACGCCCTTGCCGAAGAGATTGACGCCAACATCAGCAAGGCCCGTGAACTCGCGCAGACCGCGATGAACCGTCCGTACACTGTGGAGATCGAGCCCAACCTCGGCACTGTCACGGTGACCGGTGCCGGTGAACTGATCGCGGTGGATCTGGACCCGCGTACGCTACCGACCACCATGGGGCGATCACTCGGCGCACAGGTGATGGCCGCGATCCACCACGCGGAATCCGTCGCGCGCGCCGCTGCGAGCCAGGAAATGGCGCCAGCGCCCGAGGCTGAATGATGAGCGGGCCTGCGACAAGGGGGAGAACACTTGAGTGAAGGGTATGAGGTCGTCCCGGAGGCGCTGCGCCACGCGCAGCAGTCCTTTCAGGACGCGAACGACCAGTTCGCTGGACTCGTGATCAAAGAGATGCCGGGCTGGCAGCTCGGCGACGCGGATCTAGGACTGCTCGGCCAGACTGCGGGTGTCGTGCGCGATTACAACGAGGCGCTGGAGGTCGTCCGGAACAAGGTCAGGGCCAGTGCCGAGGGCTTCAACGCCATCAGTGAGGCGCTGAACACCGCGGCGAAGATCTACGAGGCCCAAGACGAGAAGTACTACGAACAGTTCGGCTGGCTCGCGCAGGACACGAACGCGCCCTACCAGCCGCCCAAGTGAATCCCGCCAATCCGACCTTGAAGGTGCCCGTGGCTTCTGCACCCTATCCCAACGACGCCGACCAGATTATCCGTATGGCGTCCGAGCTCGTGTTCTACACCGACCCGTTGCATCTGCTCGATCTGATTCGTGATCGTCTGTTCGGCGACGCGGACAAGGTCGTCGAGATGGCGCATCGGTGGGCCGAGAACACGGTGATACCGCAGACCAAGGTGGGCCTCCAGACTACGAAGGACGTGCTGGGCAGCTACTGGCAGGGACCCGCCTACACGCAGTTCAACGCCTATGTCGGCAACGTGATCGGCAACCTGGACGCCAACCAGGCGGTGATGACCAACATCGCCACCACGCTCGGGAACTGTGCCCAGGTGGTGCAGTCCACGTACGCCAGCGCGATCAAGCTGATCGGGCAGTGCGCGGGTGACCTGCTCAACCTGGGTGTGCTCGGCGCCTCGCTGTTCGTGCCCGGCGTGGATCTGATCACCGGACCCGCGCTGTTGTTGAAGGCAATGGACAAGCTTGACGACTTCGTCAAGAACGTGGCCACGTTGCTGGCCGACGCCGGCAACCAGATCGCATCCTATCGCTCCAGCGGGATCTCGTTCGCCGCGAACGCGAACGCCTTCAAGGTCC
The DNA here is from genome assembly GCF_018263855.1 of Kutzneria sp. CA-103260. Classification (GTDB taxonomy): domain Bacteria; phylum Actinomycetota; class Actinomycetes; order Mycobacteriales; family Pseudonocardiaceae; genus Kutzneria. Next base: position 3,495,007 of record NZ_CP073318.1, read on the forward strand.
CGGAACCGATCGGCGACAGCAACTCCGGCGCGGTCATCGGCAGCGCCAATGACTGGCACGTTATCCCCAACAAGTGAGGAGTGGTCGTGTCGCCGCGAGGTACCGCGATCTTGGCATCCCTCCTGTTGGCCGCGGGGCTGATAGCCCTGGCCGCCGGAGTCGGAGTGGCGCTGTCATCGGTGCACCTCACAGTCCAGACCCCGAAGGGATCCGCGGTCGTCGACTGCGGCAGGCCGTGGCCGCCGGGAGCGGCCAGTGCCTTCGCCTGGCAGCCGGAGGTGCTGGACGCTCAACAGGCGTTCCCGGATTCGACGCGGGCGGCCGCCGTGAACACCTGGGAGGCGGACTGCCGCGCGGCACTCGGACTGAACGGAAGCCTCGCCGGCGTGCTGTTCATCGGCGGCGTGCTGATGACCGGCTGCGGCGGAGTGCTGTTGCTGGTACGACAGCGACGCCGGGCGTAAGGCCAGCCACGTCGCAGCGGTACCACTTGAAGCCTCCGGTATGCCGATTGGGTTATAGATGCACAGCACCTGCTGCCGGTACTCACGGGCGCTCGCCAGTCATACGACTTCACGGAGCAGGAGCCGTGTAGTAAGCATGCAAGATCAGCCTCGGACACCGAAAATCATTTGCACTAATGCAGGCTCTCCTGTTTTCGACGCAAAGGCATGTCGCGACTCCGCTGACATTCCATGACACGCCTGACCCGGAGCCACTAAACGCGGGACACCAAGGCAGGACCTGCGGCAGTGGCACTCCTGGCGACTCGCCGCATGAGCCGCATGGTGGGCTCTCGGGTGGGCCGTCTGGGCCGGCACTTCCGCCGCCTGCACCCAGCCAGAACGCGCCCGGGTCGAGTTCGGACAACCCGTCCCACTTGTCCCAGGTGTGTTTTCGCAGGTGAGCCTGGTTCTCTCCCGTCCCCGCAGACGGGACGACTACCTGTTGTGCCGTCCCCACCTGGGACGGCACAACTGCGGTCTCTACATACAGCTGGCGAGAGACAGACGGGTGGATAGTGTGCAAGTCCGTCCGCGACGTCGTCCGGATCGAGCAACGTCTCTTGCTTCGTCCACCGCCCGAAGACCGCATAGCCGGTGTAGCGCGGGTTCTCCAGGATCGCCCGTACCGTGCTGCCCTGCCAGCCGTCCGCCAACCGATGCCGGTTCTGGTCCGGCCGCCGCGCCGAGCGACAGAGAATGCCATCCCTGTTCAGCCCGTTGGCAATCGCCCGATCTCCCTGACCGTCCAGGTACTCAGCAAAGACCCGCCGCACCACAACGGACGTCTCATGCTCAAGCACCAGCATCCGCAGCCGATAGCCCTCCGCCGCCTGGCAACGCCGGCGAGACGTTCTTCCCTTTGGCTCATGCGCCGATACGGTCGTGAGGTCCTGCTGATTGGCGCGTGCGCCGGGGCAAGCCTGGTGATCCTGACCGGCTTCCTGGTATCGGGCAATCCGGTGCGGAGCGTCTGCCTGATCTTCGTGGCACCGGCAGCATCTTCGCGCCGTACTACGCAGTCACTGCGGCCGCGGTGGTCGGGCTGACGCTGGTTCCGTTGCTGCGACTGGCCGTCCGCCGCGACGCCGCCCGCGACGACAACGTCACGCCGCTGCCGACCCCGGCCTGAGGAGGTCGCGACGCGTTGGGCCGCAGCGCTGTTGGCCGCAGCGCTGGCCGCGCCGCCAACGACATCGCCCTCAGCGGCGCTTTCGTCGACTGCGCCACCACCACGCCCGTCCCCGTCGGGCCGACCTGCCAGCAGCGCCACGCCGTCAATGGCGTCGACCAGTTCCAGGCCCGCACGGCGTGTCCTACGTCGACATCCGTCACCCCAGCGCCCACTACGGCCTCTGCGAACCCCCGGCCCGCCGCTGGCTCGCAGGCCTGACCCCTGCCTCACCCGCCTACCCGTACCACCCGAACGCCGCCGGAATGGCCGACGCCGCCGCCGTCACCGCGAGTTCGCGGTGACGGCGGCGGCCTACCGGGCTGCTACTTGCTTCTCTTGATGGTGTCGTTCAGGTACTGCTGCGTCTTCGCGGTGCTGAAGGCGCTGTTGGCGGTGAGCTTGACGTCGGTGGTGACGGTCTCGCCCTTCTGGACCTTGACGATCTTCATGACCGGCGTGAAGCCGTCCTTGGCGAAGATCACTTGGAGCGGGTTGTAGCCCTTGTTGAGCCACAGCTGGTAGTGGCCTTGGCCGTCGGTCTTCAGGGTGAAGGTGGTCGGGCCGCAGGCGCCGGTCTTGGTGTCGTACATGGTGCAGACGGCCACGGTGGCGCCGGCGACGGGTTGACCGGAGCTGTTCGTGACGGTGCCGGCGATCTTGCCCCAGGCGGCCGGCGGGGTGGCGGTCATGGTCACCTTGACCGGACCGACGCCGCCGTACGGCGAATCGGTGCTGACGAACACCAGACCCTCGTAGGTGCCGGGTTGCGACACCGCCGAGGAGTCGGCGGTGATCCGCACACTGACGGTCTTGCCCGGGGCGACGTCGAAGTCGGTCTTGTTCTCCGACAACCACGTCACGTCGCCTGTCCTGGTCGAGAACTCGGTCGCTAGCCTTGACCTGCTGTTTGTCGCGTTCGTTGATCGGTGGTCCGTGGCTGTTCGGCTGTTGTACGTGATCTTGGTCCAGGCGTTGTCCTGGCTGACGCTGCTGGCTCGGGGCTCAGCGTCCAAGGACGCGGAGATACTTGCGCTGCGCCACGAGGTCGCGGTGCTCCGCCGCGCCAACCCTCGCCCACGACCGGCCTGGGCCGACCGCGCGGTGCTCGCGGCCCTATCCCGGCTCCTGCCGAAATCCCTGCGGGCCCGCCGCATCGTCACGCCCGCAACATTGCGGCGATGGCATCGCCGGCTCGCGGCCGGCAAGTGGCGTCAGCCGAAACCGCCAGGCCGTCCGCCAATCAGCGACGAGATCGTCGCGCTCATCCTCCGCCTGGCAACGGAGAACCGAACCTGGGGCGTGGTCCGCATCCAAGGCGAGCTGCGACGGCTCGGGCACCGCATCGCCGCCTCCACCATCCGCCGGATCCTGCGCAGCCACCGAATACCGCCGCCCTCCACCCGCGGCGACACCTGGCGCACGTTCCTTCGCGCCCAAGCTGACAGTCTTCTCGCGATCGACTTCCTCCATATCGACACCGTCACCCTCAAGCGCCTCTACGCAGCATTCGTCATCGAGCACCACACCCGCCGCGTCCACCTGCTCGGCCTCACCGACCACCCCACCGGAGCCTGGGCAACCCAACTCGCCCGCAACCTCGCCGCAGATCTTGAAGACGCCGGACACCGGTTCACCCACCTGATCCGCGACCGGGACGCCAAATTCACCGCAGCCTTCGACGCGGGGTTCACCTCGATCGGCATCCACGTGGTCCTCACTGCACCGCAAGCACCGCGGATGAACGCGATCGCCGAACGCTGGATCTGCTCGCTCCGACGCGAATGCACCGACCGGCTGCTCATCACCGGCCGTAGCCACGTCCGCCACGTGCTGGACGCGTACGTCCCAGCACCACAACGCTGGACGCAGCCACCAAGGCCACAGCGTTGGACTACGAGCACCCGATGACGACCCGAACCTGATCCCGTTGCCTACCCCGCCGGACCGGGTCAAGCGCACGAGACGCCTCGCGGGACTACTCAACGACTATGAACCAGCCGCCTAAAATCCCAGCTCACAGCCGGTGACAGCATTTTCAACCAGGACAGGCCAAATCATCGTCTTCCTGTCCCTCGCGTCGCTGGTCCCCCATCACACCCTCCGTGCTCCCTCGGACCCACCACACTTACATGTTGGTGATCGCGGGGACGGCGTACCAGCGCAGCGTCAGGTCGGCGCACCACGCGTGTTCGGGGTGGGTAAGGTGGATCGGCTGGACCGCGTCGGGAGAATCGGGTGCAGGACCAAGCCGCCGGCCGCGGTGCGGATCGCTAAAGATCTTGAATGGCGAGAGCTGATCATGCTGGTCACGGCCTGACCTCCACGATCGTGACCGTGATCGAGTCTATCCCGGGGTGATGAGGTACGCGGATGGAGGCGGTCTGTCCGAGCAGGGCAGGGCCAAACGCGAGGCGGTCCGGTTGTCAGCTCATTTTGCAGGTCGCGCTGGAACTGCCCGACGCTGACCAGCATGGCGGTGGTCGCGTCGGTCGCGGCCAGGTCGACGATGCCCGACAGCGCTCCGGACAGCACGCGCAGCTTGACACCGTGCTGCTGGCACCAGTCGCGCAGGGCGAGAATTTCGGCCAGGTCCCGGCACAGCCGGTACAGCTCAGCGCCGGGCGCCCGGTGACGTTCATTCGGTTTCCTGATAGCGTTGGTGGGCAACAGTTTTCATGGTGCTCGCGAGAGCCGGTTCCCGTCGAAATGATCACTGAGCTTCGGGCAACCCGCAGACCAGTCGGCTCCTGGACGTAGGGGGTTCGTCCAGGAGCCGACGGTAACCGGTGGCGTGCTCAGCCCGCGTGCATCTCCGATGTCCGCGACAGCCGCTCCGCCTCCGGTTCGCGGCGCTGAAACAGCGCGAGCGCCGACACCACGAGCGCACCTAGTGCCACCAGGCCGGCGGCAGTCCAGAAGGCGACGTGATAACCGGACAGCACGTCGGCCGGCGCGGTACTCGGGCCGGTCACCGCGACCGCCACCGCCACCAGGATCACCGTGGCGACGCTGGCGCCAGCCTGTTGTGCCGTGACGTTGAACGCCCCCGCGATACCGCGCTGTTCGGGAGCGACCGCGTTGAGTGAGGACGCGGTCATGGCCGGAGTGGACACTCCGACGCCTACCCCGAGCACCACGAATCCCGGGAATAGGTAGAGCCAGTAGGAACCGGCCAACGGCGTGCGCACGAACGACAACAGCGCGATCGCGATCAGCAGCAGGCCGACGGCCATCAGTTTCCAATGGCTCACCTTGCTGTTCAGCATGCGCACCGTCAGGTTGGCGCACACGATCACGGCGATGCTCTGCGCCAGCAGCGCGAGCGCCGACTGGAGCGGCGTGAACCCGAGGATGTCCTGCATGTACAGGGGAATGAAGAACAACATGCCAAGGACGCCACCGAAGGACACGAAGGCGGTCGCGGTGGCCGACAGGATCTGCCGCGACCGCAGGATGCGCAGCGGCAGCAGGGGTTGCTCGCACCGGGACTCACGCACGACGAACGCCGCCAACAGCAGCACGCCCAAGACCAGCGGCACCACGGTGCCGGCCGTGCCCCAGCCCGCCTCGCTCGCGTGGTTCACGGCGAACAGCAGCGCGGGAATGCCGAGCGTGATGGTGATGGCGCCGAGGATGTCCAGTTGCCGGCGACCAGTGCTGGCGGCGCCGGCGGGCAGCGTCGGCCGGGACGCGATGAGCACCAGGCAGCCGAACGCGGCGGTGAATGCGAACACCGCCCGCCAGCCGAACCAGTTCGCCAGCAGGCCGCCGAGAATGAGGCCACCGCTGAAACTTCCCCCGGCGACGGCCGTATACGTGCCCAGCGCCCGGTTGCGCAACGCACCCACGGGGAAGATCTCGTACAGCAGCGCGGTGGACGCCGGCATGGACAGCGCGGCGCCGAAACCCTGTAGTACGCGGCCGACCACAAGCACGACCATGGTCGGCGCGACGGCCGCGACCAGCGAGCCGACCACGAAGACCGCGACACCGATTGCGAACACCAGGCGGCGGCTGAACACATCGGTCAGCCGGCCGCCGAACAACAGGAAACCACCGAACGCGATGGCGTACGCGGTCATGACCCATTGCAGCGCATCGGCCGAGATCACCAGGTTGTGCCCGATCTCGGGCAACGCCGCGTTGACCACGGCGACGCTGCTCGCGTCCAGCCCGACCGCGCAGGCGATCACCGTCAACGACCACCGTTGCCCGGTGGAGAACCGTGGCCTCTGCTCTTTTTCAGCGGTAGTACTGTCCGATGGAAGGCTCACGACACGTTCTCCTCCATTGCAAGGTTCATAAAGACAGGAACATGACCGACCGGCATGGCCATGAACAGGAAGTACCCAAAAAGAACGCAACCGAACTCCGCGCGAAAATGCGAGCGGAATATCGTGACAAAAGAAGCGCGCCGACGGCGAAGGATCAGCGTTGTCGCCGGTATACGGTCAGCCGATGTCGAACGGCGCCGAACCGCCGAGCGCGCCGGCTAGGATGCCTTGCCCGCGGGCGGCACCGCCATCAGCCGGCCGTAGCCGCGGATCTTGTTGTCGATGACCTCCAGACATGCGTCGATATCGGCGCGCTGCGTGTGCAGGCTGGCCCGGTGCTCCTGCAGGATCTGCCGGCGCTGTTCCGCGGTGTGGTCGCCCGCGCGGGCGAGGTCCATGTACTCCCGCAACTTGCGGATGGACATGCCGGTGGCCCGCAGCCGGGTCACGAACACCACGCAGGCCATCGCGTGCTCGTCGTAGATCCGGTGCCCGGCCGCGTCCCGCTCGACCGGATCCAGCAACCCGACACTCTCGTAATAGCGCAAGGTGTTCTTGGTGACGCCGAACCGCTCGGCCACCTCGCCCACTGCCAGCCGTTCCACCCCTCCGAGGGTAGGGGTTCGTGTGCACACGAAGTCAACCTGTTCAACCAAGGCCCGCCCGACAGGCGGACACCGACGCCATCGGCAGGCCGCCGAGCCGGTCGGTTCGAGGCGAATCCAGGACCGGACCGCGTCACCACCCGCCGGGACAGGGTCGACGCCCTGATCAGCACCCAAGCCAGCGCCCCCGGCAGCGGCGCCGGTCGACGCCGCCGGCACGTGGAGTTGCGGATCGTGCCGCAGGATCATCTCGTGCAGTTGCTGAAGCGCGGGTGACGGATCGATGCCTTGGCGGTCGGCCATTTCGTCCCGGATCGCTCGGTAGTCGCCGAGCGCGTCGACCTGCCGTCCAGCGCGGTAGTGCGCCATCATCAGCTGTCCGCACAGGCGTTCGCGCAGCGGCTCCGCCAGCACCATCGCCTCCAGCTCCGCGACAATCTCCAGGTGCCGGCCGCAGGCCAGTTCGGCATCGAAACGGTCCTCGACGGCAGCCAGCCGTTCATTGTCAAGAGATGCGATCTCCGGCACCGAGACGCCGCGTTCGACCAGGTCGGCGAGCATCGGTCCGCGCCACAGCAGCAGCGCCCGGCGCAACGTGCGCGCCGCCAGTTCCCACTTCCCCGCCGCCAGCGCCAGCCGTCCCTCGGCCAACAGGCGCTGGAACCGGAGCAAGTCGACCTGCTCCGGATCGACCCGCAGTAGATAGCCGGGAGCCTGGGTGACCAACGAGGTCTCGTCGTCGCGCTGGACGCAGGCGAACCCGCGCCGGATGGCCGAGATCGCATTCTGCAACATCTTCTTGCCGGTCGATGGCACCCCTCGCGGCCACAACGACTCCAACAGCAGGCTCGCCGGCACCACCGTATTCGCGTGCAACACCAGGATGGCCAAGGTCGCGCGTGGAACGAACCCGCCCAGCTGAATCGGCACGACACCTTCGGTCACCATCATCGGTCCAAGAATGTGGAATTCCACGGTCGCCCCCCGGCCATCGACTCCCCAACACGGCCGATCAACACAACACCGACCGTGTTCAATTATTGTGAAACACAGGCATTTCAACGCACTTGACCCCAGGAAAACCTGGCATCAACAGTGCGTTGATCGGAACCACATCAGCCAATATAAGCAATCGGCGGCAAGTTACATTTCCCCCATTTCCCCCACGATGCAGGCAGCGCAAACGCGCGCTTTGGGCGCGATGACGAGTCCACCCAACCGCACGCCACTGCCCCGGAACCTCGCGCCAACGGCGCAAGATCCACGAATCGAAGTGTACAACTTCGCGTGCACACGAAGTCAACGCGCGACAGCCGCGCGTTCCAGCGTACGGCGTCATGCACGGAAGAGGTCAACGGACATCACACCGCTCGTCCAGCCGCTTCACCCGAGCGGGCGACAGCTATGGCACCGCCGTGAACCGTGCGCCACGGCTCGCGCATCAGAGCACGTCTCGACACACCGGGAAGCATTCGAAGCGCCAATGCAACACCCAATTGCCGACCAGTGGGCAATCAATGGGCAGCGACTGGCGCAACACGCTTGTCCATAACGTGACCAGTCCCTAGTGTGTTGCGCACAAGACTTGCAATCCAGGGGGATCACCAGACTGGAACCGACGCGAACCAATGATCACGAGGGGGATGTCGTGCCAGATCTCGTCGAGCGTGACGCTCAGCTGACGGTCTTACACGATTTACTGCACAACTGTGCCGAGGGTCGCGGACGAACGATTCTCATCGACGGACCGGTAGGCTGTGGTAAAACGGAGTTGTTGTACACCTTTGCCAACGGAGCCGAACGCACCGGCATCCAGTTTCTCTGCGCCACCTGTTCGCACACAGAAGAAGCACTCCCGCTCGGTGTGCTCGGCCAGTTGTTCCGTTCGCGGGCGACACCGGACCAGCGCGACCGGGTCGCCGAGCTCGCCGGACGCGCCCAGGCAGCGACGTCGCAGGCCGACCAGTCGCCGGGCCACGGACTGCCCGCCGCCCAGGCACAGGAGCTGTACCAACTGTGCCTCTCCCTGTTGGACCTGGCCAACGACCGGCCGACCATCATCGGCGTCGATGATGTGCAGTACGCCGACCCGCTGTCCCTGCACTGCCTGCTCTACCTGGCCAGGCGGCTGCGGTCCGCACCGATCCTGTTGCTGCTCACCGAGGTGACGCCGCGCCCACCCGGCTATTCCCCGCTGCATACCGACCTGCCGCCGGCCGGCGAGTGCCACCACCTCCAACTCGCGCCGCTGTCCCAGGCGGCGGTCGCCGCGTTTCTCCAGGATCGCGGCGGCCCGGCGGCCGCAGACCGGCTCGCCTCCACCTGGCACGCGGTCTCCGGCGGCAATCCCCGGCTGTTGCACGCGCTGGTGGAGGACGACCGGCACAGCGGCACGGAATTCCAGCGCACCGTCATCGGCGAGGCGTACGGCCGGGCGGTGCTCAACTGCGTGCACCGCAGCAATCCCGCCGTGCTGTCGATCGCCCGTGAGCTCGCAGTGTTCGACGGTTCGGCGCCGCCGACGCTGCTGGGCCGGTTGACCGAGGTGAACCAGGAGTCCCGGACCCGGGCACTGCGGGCCCTGGGCATGGCGGGGCTCCAGCAAGACGGCCGGTTCCGGCATCCGGCCGCCCGCACCGCGGTGCTCGACGAACTGCCCTGGACCGACCAGATGACGCTCCGCAGCCGGGCCGCTCAACTGCTGCACGACGGCGGCGCCCCGGTCGACGCGGTGGCCGGTCAACTGCTCGCCGGAGGCCAACCAGAGGCCCCATGGGCGACGATCGTCCTGGCCGACGCAGCCGAGCAGGCCGTACGCGTGAACCGGGTCGATCTGGCGGTCGGCTACCTGGAACGGGCCACCCAGTTCACCGCCGACAGCCGCACGCGCAACGCGTTCCGCGCGCGGCAGAGCCGGCTGGAGTGGCGGCTCAATCCGGCCACCGCCGCTCGGCACCTGGTCGCACTGGCCGAGGCCGGCCCAGCCGGTGAACTCGCCGTGGAGGACGGCTTCCCGCTGGTCCGGCAGCTGGTCTGGCACGGCCTGTTCGACGCGGCGGCCGGAGTGCTGGACTGGGTGCGCGACGCCGCCGCCGGTGACCCGGAGCGGCACGGACCGGCGCTGCGCGACATCGAATTGTGGCTGGCCTGCACCTACCCGCCGCTGTTCGCCGGCCGGGCGGCGGCGGCCGCGTCTGGTCACCCGAGCCGGGCGCTGCGCACCGACCCCCGGCTGCTGTCCGCTGCCACCATCACCGACGTGCTGTGCCGGGGCCGCAGCGACGCGGCGATCGTCGCGGCCGAGCAGATCCTGCGAACCACCCGCCTGAGCAACGACGAGTACTGCGGGGACGAGGCACCGCCGCTGGCGCTGCTCGCCCTGGTGTACGCGGACCGGATTGAGGCGGCGCAATCCTGGTGCGATCGGCTGCTCGGCGAGGCCGATGAGCTGGGGCTGCCCACCTGGCGGGGGCTGTTCGGCGCGCTGCGCGCGGAGATCGCCGTCCGCCAGGGTGACTTTGCCGGCGCCGTGGACAGCGCCCGGCGCGCGGTGGACCTAATGCCGGGACGGGGTTGGGGCATCGCGATCGGTCTGCCGCTCGGTTCGCTGATCCTCGCCGCCACCCGCGGGGGCCGCTATCGAGAAGCCGGCCGGTACCTCGACGAGCCCGTGCCGGAGGGGATGTTCGCCAGCCGGTTCGGCTTGCACTACCTGCGGGCGCGTGGCCACTTCCACCTGGCGACCGACAATCCGGCCGCCGCGCTCGCCGACTTCCTCGGCTGTGGGGACCTGATGCGCGACTGGCGTATCGACATGTCCGGTCTGGTGCCCTGGCGGCTGGACGCCGCCGAGGCCTTGCTGGCCCAGCACAAGCGAGACGAGGCCCGCCGGCTGATCGACGGCCAACTGGCCGGCCTCGGCGAGGACCAGCCCCGGGTGCGCGGCGCGGCCCTGCGCCTGTTGGCCGCGGTCACGCCGAAGCCGAAGAATCGGATCGACCTGCTCGTCGAGTCGGTGGACATCCTGGAGAACAACGGCGACCGGTTCGAACTAGCCCGCAGCCTCGGCGGTCTCGGCCGCACGTACGAGGCGGCCGGTGAGCAGAAGCGCGCAAGGATGGTAGTCCGCAGGGCCTGGCACGTCGCACGCAAGTGCGGCGCCATGCCGTTGGCGGCCGACCTGCTGCCGACGCGCGGCCTCCGGCAGGAGATTCCCCGACAGGGCAAGGGAACCGTGCTCACCGAGGCGGAGCACCGGGTCGCCGCGCTCGCGGCAGTGGGCTACACGAATCGCCAGATCGCCAGCAAGCTCTACATCACCGACAGCACGGTCGAGCAGCACCTGACCAAGGTGTACCGGAAGCTCAACGTGAAGTACCGGCGGGAACTGCCTGGTGTGCTGCACACCGACGTCGCCGGCAGCGCCTGACCGTTCTCCTCGTCCACCGGCCAGGTCCCGAACCCAGCGGATCCGCCAGGCTCGGGACCGCGGCCGAGCGCTACGCCCGGACCTCCCAGTGCAGCGCGTCCGCGGAGGGCTCCAGCCGGTAGGCATCGGAACCGGGCGGGGCTCCGATGCCTCCCGGCACCCAGCGCGTGGTGCCCCAGCCCTCGGCCTCCTGCGGATCGAACCGCAACGCCTGTTCGGCGTCCCAGTCCGGGGCCGTCGCCGTCGAAGGCGCTACGCCGTTGGTCACACCGGACAGCACCCGCTCGCCGGCGACGCCGCCGACCAGCCGCACGAACGCCTCCAACTCCGAGGATTCGTAGTTGGTCACCTTCTTCGCCTTCCAGAAGTAGGACGACTCGTCCACGTGCGTGTCGTAGAACGACACCAGGAACTCGTGGAACGAGCCGTACTCCCAGCGGTAGCGTGACTCGAACTCGGCGAAGGCGGCCTCCTCGTCGATCTTCCCGGCCAGCACGGTGTTGATGGACCGCGCCGCCAGCAACGCGCTGTAGGTCGCCAGGTGTACGCCGGTGGACAGCACCGGATCGATGAAGCACGCGGCATCACCGACGAGCACCATGCCCGGCCGCCAGAACTTCGTGGCGCAGTACGAGTAGTCCTTGCGCACCCGCACATCGCCGTAGGTGCCCTCGGTCACCCGGGTCGCGTTCTCCAGGTACTCGCTGATCAGCGGCGACTCCGCGATCAGGTCCTGCAGCGCCTTGGCCCGGTCGCCCTGCACCCGGTCGGCGAAGTCGTGCCGGACCACGGCACCGACGCTGGTCAGCGTGTCGGACAACGGGATGTACCAGAACCAGCCGCTCTTGAACGCGGCGGTCAGCACGTTCCCCGAGTTCGGCGGCGGCAGCCGCTTGCCGTTCTCGAAGTACCCGAAGATGGCCACGTTCTTGAAGAACTCCGAGTACTGCCGGGATTCCGCGACGGTCCGGTAGGTCGAACTGCGGTTTCCGGACGCGTCCACCACGAAGGTGGCCATTGCCTGCCGCCGCTGGCCGTCGGCGTCCACGTAGCGGACCCCGCGGACCCGCTCGGCGTCCGCGATGACCTCGTTGACCGTGCACTGCTCGCGCACCTCGACGCCGACCCGCCGGGCGTTGTTCAACAGGATGTTGTCGAACTTCATCCGTTCGACCTGGTAGGAGACGGTTTCCTCGTCGGCGTTGGGCAGCGCGTCGGTGAAGTTGAACGCCCACAACTCGGGATTGGCGCCCCACAGCAGCGTGCCGCCGCGCTTCTGCACGAAGCCCGCCCTGGCCAGTTCGTCGGTGACGCCGAGCAGACCGCACACGCCGAGCACGGTCGCCGGCAGCAGGGACTCGCCGATCTGGTAGCGCGGGAACTTCTCCTTCTCCAGCAACAGCACCCGGCGTCCCTGCATCGCGACGAAGGAGGCCACGGTCGATCCGCCGGGCCCGCCGCCGATCACCACGACGTCGAATTGTTCGCTGTCAATCTCTGCCATCAGAGCTCCCCTGTTACGGAATTGCGGACGTCATCACGTGAGTTACTTCTCGGACGGCAGCCGGCCGTGGGTCTCGACGCCGAGGATCGCGACCACCAGGCTCGCGCCGGCATAGCACGCGGCGAACACGACGAAGATCGCGTACCGGTCACTGGCAGCCACCAGCGCGCCGACCAGCGTCGGCGCGATCAGACCGGCGATCCGGCCGACCGCAATCGCCCAGCCGACACCGCTGCCGCGCACGGAGGTTGGATACAGCTCGGGCGTGTAGGGCACCACGCCGCTCATGCCGCCGTCCTCGCAGAACGACACGAGATAGCCGACCAGGAACAGCCAGGGCAGCGCCTCCGACCGACCCAGCAACAGCATCAGGGCGGCGGCGGCCAGGCCGGCGATCACGATGACCGGCTTGCGGCCGAGCCGGTCGACCACGAGCAACAGCGCGCCCCGACCGCAGATCGCGCACAGCTGGAAGCCGAGGGTGTACCAGAACACCTCGCTCAGCGAGAGCCCCGACAGCATCAGCAGCGTCGGCAGCCAGAGCACCATGCCGAAGTAGCCGAAGTTCCAGCCGAACGTCATCAGCCAGGCCACCACCGTGGACCGCCGGTGCGACCGGGTGAACAGCGTGGCCAGCCGCACCCGCTGCCGCGCCGGCCGGACCGCGGTGGCCGGGGCGTCGAACGACAGGACCGCGTCCGCGTCGGCCAGTGCGATCCACCGGACCGACCGCTCGGCATCCGCGATCCGTCCTCTGGCCAACAGGAACCGTGGTGTCTCGGGCACCAGCCCGCGCACCGCGAAAACCAGCAACACGGGCACGGCGCCGATGGCGAACACCGGCTGCCAGCCGAGGTGCGGGAGGACCACCGACACCAGCCCGGTCGCGGCGAGGCCGCCGACCGGGAACGACACCGCCCAGAGCGCCACCATGCGGCCCCGGGTGCGGGCCGGCATGTACTCCGACATGAGCGTGGTCGTGATCGGGATGAGACCCCCGAGACCGAGGCCGGCGCAGAACCGCAGACCGATCAGCTCGCCGGGACTGCGAGCCAGCGCACACAGCGCGCTGCTCACCGCGAAGACCGCGACGGCGAACTGGAAACCGGTGCGCCGGCCCAACCGGTCGGCCAGCGTGCCCAGCCCCGCCGCACCGACGAAGGTGCCGAGCATGGCGGCCGAGGTGACCAGCCCGAGCAACTGCGGGGACATGTCCCACCGCCGCATCAGCGTCGGCGCGACCAGCGACATGATCTGCAGGTCCATCGAGTCGAAGAAGAACCCGGCCGCGCAGACGCCGAAGACGCGCCAGTGCCGGCGGTTCAGCGGCAGCGCGTCCAGCAGCGCGGTCAGGCCGGCGGACCGCTGTTCCAGCGCGGATTCGGGCGGCATGACTTCTCCTCCCCCAAAAATCGGTCACTGCACGGTCGCGGTGAACATCGCCATGCAGCCGCGCACGACCAGCTGGTAGTCCGCGAAGTACTTGCCCAGCACGCTCTCCAGGTCGTCCCGCCGGTCCTCGGTGTTGTGGAAGATGCCCTTGGCGTTGAGCTGGCGCATCAGGAACCGGCCGGCCGGCGTGACCGGCACCCCCTGGGCCAGCACGGTGGAGCCGACCACCTTGCCGCCCGGTTTCACCGCGGCCGCCGCGTTCCCGAGCACCGCCGCCTTGGCCTTGATGTCGCCGGGAATGCAGTGCAGCAACAGGTTGATCGCGACCGAGTCGAAGTGCCGCGTCGGCACACCGGCCTCCTCGATCGGGTCGAGCGCGTTCGCGAGGACGCGTCGGGGTCGCAGGTGCGCGAGCCGCCGGGACGCGAAGTCGAGCGTCTGCGGGTTCAGGTCGACCAGGGTGATCTCCGGCTCCGGTGTCGGGAACAGCGTGTGCGCCGGGCAGTATCCGGATCCGACGCCGATCTCCAGGTGGCGCGCGCCGACCGCGGCCTGGTACCGGCGCAGCAGTTCGCCTCGGTCACAACGCCAGAAGAATCTGCAGTTGACGTACAGCACCCGGTCATACCGGTTGAGCACGCTTCGTTTGTAGTTCGCCGCGCCGGCGAGCACGTCCTCGTACCTGATCGCGGTGTTCTCGGCCATCAGTCCCCTCCCGGTGCTTACCTGCTGCTCGAGTCGTTTCCGGCCATCGGATCTGGGAAATAACCTGTGTCGACGAAGAATCCGACCAACGTCCGGAAGATCGCATCGCTGATCTCCGGGCAGTCGATTCCGGTGCCGGCCAGGGCCAGTTCGGTGTCCCGCGTGTCGAACACCGGGCGCACCCGCCGGCCGGAGGTGACGTCCAGGAACGTGTCCAGCAGCGGCAGCGCGGCGTTGTGCCGCTGCGCGCGCACCCGTCGGGCCCAGGCATCCCGGGGCAGTTCGGCCAGTTCGTAGCCGAGGTCCTGGAGGTTGGACAACATGGTGGCCAGTTCGACGGTGTGCGGGTTGTACAGATGGAACGTGCGGCCGGCGTTGGACGCGTTGGTGGACAGCGACACCACGGCCGCGCTGACGTAGTCGACCGGTACCAGGCTGAACCACGCCGCCGCGTCCCTCGGCACGGCGCCGACCTGGAGGCAGCCTTTGAGGCTCAGCCACACGAAGTCCTCGGTCTGGCAGGCGCCCGTGACGGTGTCGCCGCAGACCACGTCCGGCCGGTACACGGTCACCGGCAGGCCGCGTTCGCCGGCCAGCCGTACGATCCCCTCGGCCACCCACTTGCTCTGCTGGTATCCGGTGGCCAGTTCGCCGCCATCGCCGAGCGGCTCGTCGGTGCCGATCGGCGCACCCACCTCCTGCCGGTGCGGAAACACGCCGGTGCTGGACACGTAGTGCACCGGCGCCGGCCGATGCCGCGCGGCCAACCGCAGGATCTCCTGGGTGCCCAGCACGTTCGCCGGCCGCAGGTCGGCATACGGATAGACCCAGTTGACCGCCGAGCCGGCGTGGTAGACCGCGTCCACGGTGCGGGCAAGCGCGTCGAAGTCTGATTCGGACAGTCCGAGCCGGGGCCGGCCAAGGTCGCCGGGCACCACCGTGACGCGGTCCATGTCCGTTCCCGACGCCAGGCCGTAGTCGGCGAGATTGCGTCGCAGCCGGTCGCGTCCCGCCGTAGCGGAGGCTGCCCGCACCAGGCAGTGGATCCGTGCGCCGGTGGTGCGCACCAGATCCCGGAGCAGGTACGCGCCGAGAAAGCCGGTCGCGCCGGTGAGCAGCACCGCACGCGGCGGCTCGCCGATACGCCGCGCCCAGCCGGGCGGCCGCACGTCGTCGGGCAGCCGGACCTCGGCGGCCAGATCGATCGTGGGCGTGCCACCAGTGTCCTCGCCGCTGGTCTGGCCGGTTCTGGCGAGCAGGTGGAGGGCGAGTGCGGCCGGCGTGGCGTGGTCGAAGATCGCGGACACCGACAGCCGCAATCCGGTGCGCTCAGTGAGGCGGTCGCACAGTTCCACCGCGGTCAGCGAGGTGAAGCCGAGGTCGCGAAACGAGTCGCCCGACCCGACCGCAGCCAGCCCACCGTCCGCCCCACCGTGCCCGAGCACCACCGCGGCCTCGGCCCGCACCAACTCGGCCAGTGACCGATCCGGCGGAGCCGACGCAGCCGACGCGCCGCCGTTTTCCGTGCCAGCAGCGGCCGGGGCGGGCACCGGCCGCAGCCGCACGCGGCGCACGGCGCCCAGCGGCGCACCGGTCGAGTCCACAAAGGTCATCCGCACGCTGTCCGGTCCGGTCCGCACCAGGTGCACCCGAAGTTCCGCCGATCCGGTGCGGGGCAGCCGCACCCCGTGCCAACTCGCCGGCACAAGGCGGAATTCGGACTCGGCGGTGAGCAACCCGGCGCCACCGATCGCCCGCAGTGCACCGGCGAGCAACGCCGGGTGCAAGCCGAACCGGTCGGCGTCGGCACGTCGATCGAGCGGCAGGGCGAGTTCGGCGAACGCATCGTCGCCACGCCGCCACAACGCCCGCAGCACCTGGAACGTCGGGCCGAAGCGGGTACCGTCGGAGAGGGGTGCGGCCATCCCCCGCACGTCCACCCCGATCGCGTCCGCCGGCGGCCACGGGTCGACCGTCGGCTCCGGTGGCCCGGCCGGCTCGGCGCCCGGCGCGAGGGTCGCGGTGGCGTGCCGGGTCCAGTCGCCGGTGGCGTCCGCCGGCCGGGAGTCGATCACCACCGCCCGCCGGTCGTCGTCATCCATGGCCCCGACGACCACCCGGAGTCGCACGCCCCCCTCGGTCGGCAGCGCGAGCGGCGCCGTCGTGGCCAGTTCGTCGACCAGGTCGAGACTGAGCTCCGCCCCCACTCTGGCGACCAGTTCGAGGTAGCCGGTGACCGGGAACAGCGTCGCGCCGGCGATCCGGTGATCGGCCAGCCAGGGCTGCGCCGACAGCGCGATCCGTCCGGTGTAGACAAACCCGTCCGGCACCTCGATCGCGGCCCCGAGCAGCGGATGGGCCATGTCGACCAGACCGGCCGATGCCAGACTCGATCCCGAGGTGGCCGCCGCCAGCCAGTACCGCTCGCGTTGGAAGGCGTAGCCGGGCAGCTGCACCGACTTCGGCCGCCAGGGCGCCAGCACCGCCGCCCAGTCCACCTCGGCGCCGTGGGCGTCGGCCTGGCCGAGCGCGGACAGCAGCGTGCCGACCTCCGGCCGGTCGCGACGCAGCACCGGCACGGCCGCGATGGCTCGGTCCGGCGGGCTCGCCTCGTGCACCATGGCCGACAGCACGCCGTCCGGTCCGACCTCGATGCAGGCGCTGACCCGGGCGTCGGCGAGGGTGTGCACCACGTCGGCGAAGCGCACCGGCCGTCGGACGTGTTCCACCCAGTACTTGGCGTTCGCGATGTCGGTGTCGGGCGCGCCGGTGACCGCGGACACCACGGGCAGACCGGGCGCGGCGAAGTCGAGTTGATCGGCGACCGACCGGAAGTCCTCCAGCATCCCGTCCATGTGCGGGGAGTGGAACGCGTGGCTGACCCGCAGTCGGCTGGTCCGGCGTCCCCGCCCGGCCAGTTCTCCGGCGATGGCGAGCACGGTCGGCTCGTCCCCAGACAGCACCGTGGCGTGCGGCCCGTTGACCGCCGCGATGGCCACCGCGTGCTCGTGTCCCCGCAGCAGCCGCGCCACCGTCCGTTCGTCGGCCTCGACCGCGACCATCGCGCCGCCCGGCGGCAGCGCCTGCATCAGCCGTCCCCGGGCAGCCACCAGCGCGGCGGCGTCCGCGAGGGTGAGCACGCCGGCGAGGTGGGCGGCGGTCACTTCGCCGATGGAGTGCCCGGCGAGGAGGTCGGGGCGGACCCCGAAGGACCGCAGCAGCCGGAACAGCGCCACCTGGGCGGCGAACAAGGCCGGCTGGGCGTAGCTCGTCTGGTCGAGCAGGTCGCCGTCGAGCTCGCCGAACACCACGTCGCGCACGGCATGCGTCACGTGTCCGGCCAGCTGTGCGTCCAGTTCGGCGCACGCCTCGTCGAACGCGGCAGTGTAGACCGGGAACGAGTCGTACAGCTCCCGGCCCATGCCGGCACGCTGGCTGCCCTGTCCGGTGAACAGCAGGGCCAGCTTGCCGCCGCCGGCCGGCGTCGGTGGCGAGCCGGCGCACTCGGTCAGCGCCCGCAGCCGCTCGACGAGCTCGGCGTTGTCCGCACCGACGAGCACCGCCCGGTGGGTGAACCGGGTCCTGGTCGCCAGGCTGTGCGCCACATCGACCGGATCGAGCCCAGTATCGTCCACTATGGACAGCAGTCGGTGCGCGTTCTCCCGCAGCGCGGCCCCGCTCTTCGCCGACAGCACCCAGGGCACGGCCGACGGCCGACCGGCCGGCCGGTCGGCGGCGGGTTCCGGCGGCGGCGCTTCGATGATCACGTGCGCGTTCGTGCCGCTCACGCCGAACGAGGACACCCCGGCCCGGCGCGGCCGGCCCCGGTCCGGCCATGGCGTCGCCTCGGTGCACAGCCGGATCGCCCCGCTCGTCCAGTCCACTTCGGTGGACGGCGCCGTCACGTGCAGGGTCTTGGGCACCACGCCGTGCCGCATGGCCTGGATCATCTTGATCACGCCGCCGACGCCCGCCGCGGACTGGGCGTGGCCGATGTTGGACTTCAGCGAACCGAGCAGCAGCGGCGCGGCGGCGGACCGGTCCCGGCCGTAGGTCGCCAGCAGGGCGTTGACTTCGATCGGATCGCCGAGCCGGGTTCCGGTGCCGTGTCCCTCCACCGCGTCCACCTGGTCGGCGGCGAGGCCGGCGTCCGCGAGCGCCTGCCGGATCACCCGCTGCTGCGCCGCGCCGCTGGGCGCGGTCAAACCGTTGGACGCGCCGTCCTGGTTCACGGCGCTGCCGCGCAGCAGCGCCAGTACCGGATGGCCGTTACGGCGGGCGTCGGACAACCGCTCCATCAGCAGCAACCCGGCGCCTTCCGCCCACCCCGTGCCGTCCGCGCCGGCGGCGAAGGACTTGCAGCGGCCGTCCGGCGCCAGTCCGCCCTGACGGCTGAACTCGATGAACGTCGCCGGGGTCGCCATCACCGCGACGCCACCGGCCAGCGCCAGCGCACACTCGCCGCGGTGCAGGGCGGCGGCCGCCAGGTGCAGGGCGACCAGCGAGGACGAACACGCGGTGTCCACGCTGATGGCGGGTCCGGTGAAGCCGAACGTGTACGCGATTCGGCCGGACAGCACGCTGCCCGCGGTGCCGATACCGAGATAGCCTTCGGCCTCCGGCGCGGTGGCGCCCGTGGCGTAGTCGTGGAACATGGCACCCACGTACACGCCGGTCGGACCGCCCCGTAGCGAGCCCGGTTCGATGCCGGCCTGCTCGCACAACTCCCACGACATCTCCAGCAGCAGCCGCTGCTGTGGATCGGTGGCCAGCGCCTCGCGCGGGCTGATGCCGAAGAACGCTGCGTCGAATTCGCCCGCGTCGTGCAGGAATCCACCGTGCCGTGTGTGCGAGGTCCCCGGGCGGCGCGGATCGTCGCCGAACAGAGTGTCCAGTGGCCAGCCCCGGTCGATCGGGAACGAGCCGATCGCGTCGGTCCCCTCGGCCACCAACCGCCACAGCTCGTCGGGCGTGCCGGCGCCACCGGGATACCGGCAGGCCATAGCGATGATCGCGACGGGGTCGTCGGCGTTGCCGGTGTCGCTGCCCCCGCTGCCGCGATCGGTCTCCGCCGGGGCCGGCTCCCGCAGGTCGGCGAGGAGACGACGGGCAAGTGCCGAAGGTGTGGGAAAGTCGAACGCCACAGTGGCCGGCAACGCCACCCCGGTGGCCGCGACCAGCCGGTCGCGCAGGCTGACCGCGGCGACCGAGTCGAAGCCGAGGTCCTTGACCGCCGTCTCCGGATCGATCTCGCCCGGAGCGGATCGGCCCAGCACGGCCGCCGCCTCGGTGCGGACCAGTTGCAGGACGAGATCGTGCTGCCGATCCGCTGCCACGGTGGCGATGTCGCGGCGCAGCGCGGCCACCGCTTCCTTGTGCGGCGTGGTCACCACCGGGTCCGGTTCGGACAGTCCGATTGCGAGCGGCGACCTCGATAGGGTGGTCGCGCGTGCCGCGACTACTCGCGTCACCCCGGCCCCGAGCGCCGCGTCGAACATCGCCATCCGGTCCGACGTCCGCATCAGGGATGGATCGGCCGGCCAGGCCAGGTGCACGGCAGGCGCACCGGTCGCCCGGCGTCGCAGCACCACGGCGTCGAGGACCGGATCGGGCACGACCGCCGGCCCCGGAACACCGGAACACACCACGAACATCGCCGGATCCACCGCGGCGACCAACTCCGCAAGAGCGGCCGCGTCGCCGGCACCGGGCGACGTGCCGGATTCCACATGCACCACCGCATCCACCGCGCTCAAGTCCGGTCCGAGGGCGCCGAGCGCACCATTCCGGACCGTCACCTCCGCGCCGAAGCCGCGCAGTTCTACGCCGAGAGCGGCCAGTCGGGGACCGGCGTCCGGCGCCGGGTCCGCCAGCACGAGCTGCCGCAGGCCCCATGCGCGCATCAGGTGGCGCGCGATCTCCACGCCGTGATGGCTTGCCGCGCCGGTGATCAGTACGGCGCGATTCGGCTTGAGGGACACCAGCGCGCCCCTGGCTGGCACGGGCACTTGTGTCAGCCGCGGCACCAACACCGTCCCGGTCCGAAGGGCGTACCACGGCTGGGCATCGGACAGCAGAACCCGCGCGGCGGACAGCGGCACGGGGATTCCGTCCACATCGCACAGTGCCAACTGGTGGCCGAACTCCGGCCACGCCGATGTCAGTCGCCAGCACTCCGCCTGGCCGAGGTCTGCCGGCGGCTCGGCCGGTCCGGTCGAGATGGCACCTCGAACGAGCACCACCAACCGGGTATCGGCGAACCGGGCATCGGCCAGGCAGTCCCCGAGCTCGGCCGCGAATTCTCCGGCGGCACCGGGCTCCGTCGGCGCGGCGCACAACACGAGTGCGGGGACAGCCGCGCCGGTGGCCGCGGCGTCCCGCAGGGCCGGCAGATCGCGATACTCGGCCACCTCGGCGTCCGACCAAGACGGGCTGGCGAACAAGCCGGCGGCCGGCGCCCCGATGACGGCGCACTGGACCCCACCGCCGTTCTCACCTCCATCGACGCCCCCGGGTGCCGGCACCCAGTCGAGGCGGAACAGGTGCTCGTAGTGGCTTCGGCTGGACGCGATCAAACGGGCCGGCAGGTCCAAGAGCCCACGTCGGACGACCTTCCCTGACCCGGTGCGCTGAATGTTGTCGACCTGGTAGATCTCCTCCGGCACCTTGAAGTGCGACAGCCGGTCCCGGCAGGCGGCCAGCAGCCTCGGCGTGGACAGCCCGCCCGGACCCGGCACCACGAACGCGACCGGCACCTCGCCGAGCACCTCATGCGGCCGGCCGGTCACCGCCACGTCGGCCACGTCCGGTAGCCGGGACAGCACGCTTTCGATCTCAGCCGGGTGCACGTTCTCGCCACCCCGGATGATCAGTTCCTTGACCCGTCCGGTGATGGTCAGATAGCCCTGCGCGTCCGACCGACCGAGATCACCGGTGCGCAGCCAGCCGCCGGCGAGCGCGTCGGCGGTCGCCTCGGGCCGTCGGTGATAGCCGGCCATGACGCTGGGGCTGCGCACCCAGATCTCACCGTCCTGGTCAGCCGGCAGGTCCTGTCCGGTGTGTCGGTCCACGATGCGGAGGTCCAGCCCGGGCACCGGCCGGCCGCAGGAGCCGGCGGGCACCGTGTCGGTGGGACCGCTGATGGTGATCGCGCCGCAGGTCTCCGTGCTGCCGTAGCTGTTGATCAGCGGCAGCCCGAACGCCGTGGCGAACTCGTCGGCGATCGACTCCGCGCCGCCGGCGCCAGTGACCAAGCAGACCCGCAGGCCGGCCGTTGCGCCTCGGAAGTCCCGCGCGGCCCGCAGCAGGCGGTGGTACATCGTGGGCACACCAGCCAGGAACGTGTACCGCTCGGCGCGCAGTTCGGCGACGGCGTCGGCGACGGCGAAGCTGTCCATCAACCGCACGGTGGCGCCGACCGCGGTGGCGCCCACCACCGCCAGGATGTGGCTCAGGCTGTGGAACAGCGGCAGCGGCCAGAGCAGCACGTCGGTCTCGGACAGACCCAGCACCGGGCTGTAGCCGGCGGCGACCGTCCACAGGCAGTTTCGCTGCGTGGAGAGCACGCCTTTGGGGCGGCCGGTGGTGCCCGAGGTGTACAGCATCCAGGCGATGTCGTCGAGATGGAGATCGTCCCGCGGGCCGGTGTCCGGATCGTGCTCGGCCAGCGCCTCGAAGGCCAGCTCGCCATCGACAGTCCGCTCTGGACGGTCTACGACGACGACCAGCATGGTCGGCCGGCTCGCCGCCAACCGGCGTACCTGGTCCAGTCGCGTGGCCTCGGTGATCAGTACGGTGGCGCCGCTGTCATCCAAAAGGGCCGCCAGTTCCCCGTCCGTGCTGTGCGGATCGAGGGGCACCCCGACGCCGCCGGCGCGCACCACACCCAGGTAGCTCTCCACGGTCTCCACCCGGTTGCCGAGCCGGATCGCCACCCGGTCGCCGGCAGCCAGGCCACGCGCCGCCAGATGCCCGGCCAAGCGCCACGTGCGCCGTTCGAGCGCGGCAAAGCTCACCTGCCGCCGCGCGTCCCGAAAGGCGGTCCTGTCCCCGAAGCGACCGGCGTGCTCCCGCAACAACTCGGGCAGCGGCCGGATCAGCTCGGTTCGCAGCATGGGCTTCCACCCCTCGTCGAATGGTGAAGAACGGCGATCCGGCCGCGCCAGCAACCGGCGCGGAATTCCACGACCGCCAACTCAGTCTCACTCCGCACCGGTCCGCCCGTACCCCCTGTCCACCCCCTATGCCCTCCCCTACTGGATCCATCGACCACCAACACTTGGGAATGCAGGGGGAACAGCCACCGTACCGGCCACACGGATGCGCTAAGGTGTGATGAGCGGACAGTTAAATGCATCGGGCGAACAATGACGTTCCCCCGTCGGCGACCATCCGGCAGCAATCAGGGGGAACTGATGACACGGCTCACACTATCCGAACGCGTTAACCTTCCCGCCGCGTCGACCACACCGGCGGTCACCCGACCAAGAATCGCCGGAATGGGTACGGCCGTGCCATCCACCTCGTATTCACAGCGGGAGCTGCTCGACATTTTCCAGATCACGGACGAGCGGGTAAGGTCCGTATTCCTGAACAGCGCGATCGACCGGCGTCATCTGACATTGCCGCCGCTGGGACCGGACGGGCGGCCGCGCGTGGAGACCCAGGGCGAACTGCTGCGCAAGCACACCGCGCAGGGCGTCGAGCTCGGCGCGAGGGCGGTGCGGTCGTGTCTTGCCTCGACCGGCGCCCGGCTCTCCGACGTGGCTTGCCTGTGCTGCGTGACCAGCACCGGATTCCTCACCCCCGGCCTGTCCGCGCTGCTGGTGAAGGAACTCGGGCTGAGCCGGCACACCCGGCGGCTGGACGTGGTCGGCATGGGCTGCAACGCAGGCCTCAACGCGCTGGCCCCGGTGGCCGACTGGTCGGCCACGCATCCCGGCAAGTTGGCGCTGATGGTCTGCGTCGAGGTCTGCTCGGCCGCGTACGTGTTCGACGGCACCATGCGCACCTCGGTGGTCAACAGCCTGTTCGGCGACGGAGCCGCGGCGATCGCGCTGCGGGGCGACGCCACGGCCGCCGACAGCGACGAGGGCGGGACCGGACCGGCGCTGCTGAGGTTCGAGACGACGCTCATTCCCGACGCCATCGGCGCGATGCGCTACGACTGGGACGACACGGCGGGCAAATTCAGTTTCCACCTGGACCGCGATGTACCTTATGTGGTCGGCGCTAATGCCGAAGTCGCGGTCAACCGGCTGCTCGACGGAACCGGACTGCGGCGCAGCGACATCGCGCACTGGATTGTGCACTCCGGCGGCAAGAAGGTCATCGACTCACTCCAGGTCAATCTGGGGCTCACCCGGCACGACGTCCGGCACACCGCCAGCGTGCTGCGCGATTTCGGCAACCTGTCGAGCGGTTCGTTCCTGTTCTCGTACCAACGATTGCTGTCCGAGGGCGTGCTGCGCGACGGGGAATACATCGTGCTCATGACAATGGGTCCCGGATCGACGATCGAAACGGCTATCGCCGCACAGTGAACGAGCCGACGAGAAGGGTCTTGACAACGTGATGAAACCGCTTGACGAACTGGTTGACGGCTATCTGCGTATCGACAGCGCCCAGCCCCTGTCCGGATCTCTGGTCCGGGCCGTCAACGACCTGTGCGACCGAGCCGAGGACGCCGACCGGGATCTGGTGCTCGTGCTGCACGTCATCGGCCGGCACGCGATCACCTCCGACCGGTCGTGGCCCGGCGAGGTGGGCATCGATCTGGTCAGCAAGTGGGAACGCGCGCTGCGGCGGCTGGAGCGGCTGAACGCGGTGACCATAGCGGTCGCCGAGCGCACCTGTTGGGGGCCGACGTTGAACGTGCTGCTCGCCGCCGACTACCGGATCGGCGCGCCCGACCTGCGGCTGAGCATCGCCGGCGGGGAACGCGAACTCTGGCCGGGCATGGCGGTGCACCGGCTGGCCAACCAGATCGGCGTCGCGCGATCCCGACAGATGGTGTTGTTCGGCGTGCAGGTGACCGCCGCCCGGGCCTGGGAGATCGGACTGCTCGACGACGTCACCGACGACCTGGCCGCCGCGGTGAGTGCGGCGGCCGACCTGGCTGGCGGACTGACCGGGGCGGAACTCGCGATCCGCCGGCGGCTGCTGTTGGATGCCGCGAACTCCAGCTTCGAGGACTCGCTTGGCGCGCACCTGGCGGCCTGCGACCGCACGCTGCGCCTGGGCGCCGAGCGGCCGGCCGGTCCGGCCGCGGGCGGCCGGATCACGGCGGACGCGTGACATGCCAGGGCTGATGACGCACCGCGCCGAGGTCGACCGATGGCTGGCAGCCGAGCCACGGCTGGCGCACTCCTCGCAAACGGACCGGGTGGCGCTGCGAACATACACCGCCCAGGGCGAGGCACTGCTGGCCATGCTGCCCGACAGGCCGGAGCGCACGGCCGAGCAGCAGGACATCGCCAAGCTGATCCACCAGTCCTGCCGGCGGTTCCGGGACCGCTACCTGAGCGCACACGTGACCGAGGTGTTCCACGAGGTACGCGACACACTACGGTCCGGGCCCCGGCTGGCGAACCTCTCGTTCGCCGCAGCCGAGGCGTTCCCAGGCCTGACGCCGACCCGCGACCAGCTAGCCGAGGAGCAGGCGCGGATCCAGGCGGACAAGGAAGGTCGCGAGATCGACCAGGCGATCCTGTTCCGCCGACTGCTCCGCACCGCCGCCACCGGACCGCATCTGGTCGAGTCGATGCTCCGGCCCACCGAGCGGGCGCTCGGTCTCGCCGACGAGTTCCGCCGCACCGGCGACATCCGGCTCGACGCCGTCCACCTCCGGCGCCAGGGGCCGGTGGCCCAGCTGACGATCCACAACGAACACTGCCTTAACGCGGAGGACAACCGACACGTCGCCGACATGGAGACCGCCGTCGACCTTGCCCTGCTCGATGACAAGACCCTGGTCGGCGTGGTGCGCGGTGGGGTCATGCAGCATCCCCGCTACGCCGGGCGACGCGTCTTCAGCGCCGGCATCAATCTCAAGCACCTGCACGCCGGCCAGATCTCGTTCACCGACTTCTTGCTCGGCCGCGAGCTCGGTTACCTGAACAAGATCCGGTGCGGGCTGCGCACCGACGAGGACCGCTACTGGCCACAGACCACCGTGCAGAAGCCGTGGGTGGCAGCGGTCGACACGTTCGCCATCGGCGGCGGCGCCCAGCTGCTGCTGTTGTTCGACCGGGTGATCGCGGAGAGCGGCGCATACTTCAGCCTGCCGGCGGCCCAAGAGGGAATCGTGCCCGGCGCTGCCAACCTGCGGCTGGGCCGGCTGACCGGCAGCCGGATCGCCCGCCAGATCGTGTTGTCCGGGCGGAAGATCTGGGCCACCGAACCGGTTGCGGGTCTGCTGTTCGACGTGGTCGTGGACGCCACCGCCATGGACGGGCGGATCGCGGCCGAGACTGCCGCCATGGCCAGCCCCGCGGTGGCCGCGAACCGCAGGATGCTGAACCTGGCCGACGAGTCGGTGGACGAGTTTCGTTCGTACCTGTCGGAGTTCGCGCTACAGCAAGCGCTGCGCGCGTACGCGCCCGATGTTTTGTCCAAAGTGGACAGATTCTCGGCAGGTGCCCAATGACCGGCCGCCGGCCGCCGCTGGCCACGATGCTGGACATCCTGCACGACGAGGACGTGCACACGGTCTTCGGCAACCCTGGCACCTCCGAGCTGCCGTTCCTGCACGGTCTGGTCGGCGACCCGCGCTTCGAGTTCGTGCTGGCCCTGCACGAGGCGTCGGCGGTGGCGATGGCCGACGGCTACGCCCGAGCCACCGGTCGGCCGGCATTCGTGAGCCTGCACATCGCGGCCGGGTTGGCGAACGGACTGATCGGATTGCTGAACGCGAGCCGGTCGCGCACACCGCTGGTGGTCACGGCCGGCCAGCAGGACAGCCGGCATCTCGTGCAGGACCCGCTGCTGTCCGGCGATCTGATCGGTCTGGCCGGCGCCGCGGTGAAACAGACCTTCGACGTGCGCCGCGCCGCCGACCTGCCGATTCTGCTGCGGCGCGCGTTCGCGGCGGCCCGGCGGCCGCCGGCAGGTCCGGTGTTCCTGTCCGTACCGATGGATCTGCTGGCCGACGAGATCCCGATCGACTCGGTCGGCCCGTCCTCGGTGTCTCCGCCGGGGGCGCCGGAGGACCTGGCGTCCGCCGTGCGACTGCTCGCCGAAGCCCGCAACCCGGTGATCGTGGCCGGCGACGGGGTGGGCCGGGCTGGTGCCGTCGCCGACCTGGTCGCGGTCGCCGAGGCGCTGGGCGCGGTCGTCTACCACCAGCCGATGCACGACGGCATCGACTTCCCGCAGCGCCATCCGCTGCACGCCGGGATGCTGCCGCCGATCAACGCGGCCATCCGCGCCGCGCTCGACGCCCACGACGCGGTGCTCATCGCCGGCTGCCACGCGTTCAGCCCACACCACTACAGCCCGGGTCCGGCCCTACCGGCCGGCATCGCCGTGGTTCAGCTGGATTCCGACGCCGAGGAGATCGGCCGAAACTTCCCGGCCGACGCCGGCCTGGTCGGCGGCATCCGGCCCACGCTGCGTGCGCTGGCCGACCGGTTGGCCGGCCGGGTGAGCGAGGCGCCGGTCAGGACCCGGGCGGCGGCTCGCCGGCACAACGCCGCCCGGGCCGACATCGACGCCCGGGCTCGGCTGAAGTACGGGTCGGTCCCGCTGCACCCGCTGGCCGCAGTGCACGCCGTGACGGCGGCCCTGCCGGACGAAGCCGTGGTGGTGGAGGAGGCCATCACGGCCGGAGTGCTGCTGCGCCAGGTGCTCCGGCAGGACCAGCCGCGGTCCCTCGTGCACACCGTGGGCGGCGGCCTCGGTTCGGGCATCGGCGCGGCGATCGGCACCCGCCTCGGTGATCCGAGCCGGCCGGTGGTGGCCGTGCTCGGCGATGGGTGCACCCTGTTCGGTCTGCAAGGGCTGTGGAGCGCGGCCCGGTACCAGGTGCCGGTGACGTTCGTGGTGATGAACAACGGCGAGTACCGCACCCTCAAGGAAACCCTCGACACCTGGCACGGCCGGACCGGTCTGCGTCCGGTCCTCGACCTGAGCCCACCTCAGCTGGACTTCACCGCCGCCGCCGCGTTCTTCGGCATCGAGTCGGTCCGGGTCACCGACACCGGCCAGCTGACCGAGACGATCGCCAAGGCGGTGCGGTCCGAACGGCCGCTGCTGGTGGACGTCCCGATCACCGGCCACAACGACGAGGAGCCGCTGTGAACAAGCTCGACGTGCCACCCGGCCGGATTTTCCGCGACGGCTGGACCGTTTCGCATGGCGGCGTCGTCGACGTTCCGGAACCGGCCACCGGCGCGGTGCTGACCACCGTGGGCGTCGCCGACCCAGCCGACATCCGCGCCGCCGCCGCGACCGCGCGCGCGGCCCAGCGGGAGTGGGCCGCGGCGCCGGCCACCGAACGGGCCCAGGTCTGCTACCGGGCGGCTGGCCTGCTCGAGACTCACAATGCCCAGGTCAAGGAATGGTTGATCCGCGAGGGCGGCGCGACCGCTTCGAAGGCGGAGTACGAGATCGGCGCGGTGCTGGCCGAACTGCGGGTGGCGGCATCGCTGCCCACCCGCCCGCACGGTCACCTGTTGCCCGCCGAACCCGGCCAGCGCAGCCTCGCGCGGCGGGTGCCGCTCGGGGTTGTCGGTGTGATCAGCCCGTGGAACGTGCCGATGCTGCTCGGCCTGCGAGCCGTCGCGCCCGCGCTCGCGCTGGGCAATGCCGTGGTGTGGAAGCCGGACCTCCGCACCCCGGTGTCCGGCGGCTACCTGCCCGCGCGGATCTTCGAGGAAGCCGGTCTGCCCACCGGAGTGCTGCAGGTGCTCGCCGGTGGGCAGGACACGGGCGCGGCCCTGGTCGCCGACCCCGACATCGCCATGATCGCGTTTACCGGTTCCAGCCGAGTCGGCCGGCTGATCGGCGAGGTCGCCGGGCGCGGTCTCAAGCGGGTCTCGCTGGAACTCGGCGGCAACAGTCCGCTGCTGGTACTCGACGACGCGGACGTCGACGCGGCCAGTTCGGCCGGCGCGTTCGGCGCGTTCTTCCACCAGGGGCAGATCTGCATGGCGGCGAGCCGGCACATCGTGCTGGCCGACGTCGCGGACGAGTACGTCGACCGGCTGGTCAAGCGGGCGCAGACGCTGCGCGTCGGCGATCCGTGGACCGACCGGGTCGACCTGGGCCCGATGATCGACGACCGCCAGGCCGACCGGGTGGAGTCGATCATCCGCGACTCGGTGGCCCTCGGCGCGTCGGTGGCCACCGGCGGCGGCCGGCGCGGCCGGTTCCACGAGCCGACTGTGCTCACCGGGGTCACTCCCGCCATGCCCGCCTTCACCGAGGAGATCTTCGGCCCGGTGGCGCCGGTCACCGTGGCGCGGACCGAGCAGGAGGCGGTGGCGCTGGCCAACCAGACCGAGTACGGGCTGGCCGCCGCCATCCAGACCGGCTCGGTCGCCCGGGGCCTCGCACTGGCCGAGCAGCTCGACGCCGCGTTGATCCATATCAACGACCAGACCGTCAACGACACCGCCTTCGCTCCGTTCGGCGGACGCAAAGCGTCCGGCAACGGCAGCAGTCACGGCGCGGAGCAGAACTCGGAGGCGTTCACCCAGTGGCAGTGGCTGACGATGCGGGACACCTCGAAGCCCTTCCCGGTCTGACCGACTCCCGGCCCAGGATCCGGTATGCCAAGAAGGACCACGTCGCGCGCATCACGCTCGACCGTCCCGACGTGCTCAACGCGCTCGACCTGCGCACACACGCGGAACTCGCCGAGGTGCTGGACGATTTCGAGGCGGATCCGGACATCTGGCTCGGTGTCCTGACCGGCGCGGGCGACCGTGCCTTCTCGGTCGGCCAGGACCTCAAGGAACTGGCGGCGCGCACCCGCGACGGCGCCCCGCCATCGACGTTCGGCAGCTTCGGTCAACCGGGCTGGCCGCGGCTCACGGAGCGGTTCTCCCTGGCCAAGCCGGTGATCGCCCGGGTGAACGGCTATGCGCTCGGCGGTGGTTTCGAACTGGTCCTCGCCTGCGACATCGTGGTCGCCGCCGAGCACGCCACGTTCGCGCTGCCCGAACCCCGACTCGGCCTGATCGCGGGCGCCGGCGGGGTGTTCCGGCTGGCCAGGCAACTGCCCTGGAAGGCCGCGATGGGACATCTGCTGACCGGACGTACCCTGTCCGCGTCGCGCGCGGCCGAGCTGGGACTGGTCAACGACGTCGTTCCGGCGAACCGGCTGGATTCCTGTGTGGACGGTTGGGCGCGCGACATCCTGGCCTGCGCGCCGCTCGCGGTGCGGGCGGTCAAGGAGGCGGCGCTCACGTCCGTCGATCTGCCGCTGGAACAGGCGTTCACCACCCGCTACCGCTGGGAGGACCGGCGGATGCGCAGCCAGGACGCGGTCGAGGGGCCGCGTGCGTTCGTGGACAAAAGGCCGCCGAACTGGATCGGTGCCTGACCGTCGATGCCGGGGGACATCATGACGACCGCCGCCGCCGTGGCGCCGATTGGCGCCCATCAGCTGCTGATCTTTCTCATCCAACTGGGCCTGCTCCTGGTGCTGGCCCTGCTGCTGGGCCGCCTGGCCACCGCGCTGCGGCTGCCCGCGGTGGTCGGCGAGCTGTGCGTCGGCGTGCTGCTCGGTCCGACGCTGCTCGGGCACGTGGCACCCGGCGTGTCCGCCTGGCTGCTACCCACGAACCCGGACCAGTTCCACCTCCTGGACGCGGTCGGCCAGTTCGGCCTGGTTGGGCTGGTGGGGGTCACCGGCATCGAGGTCGACCTGCGCATGGTGTGGCGCCAGCGCACGGCCGCGTTACGGGTGGGCGGCGCGGGGCTGTTGATCCCGTTCGGCCTCGGCCTGGGCGCCGGCCTGCTGCTGCCGGCCGAGCTGCTGGCCAAGACCGGCGACCGCCTGGTGTTCGCCATGTTCCTCGGCGTCGCACTGTGTGTGAGCGCGATTCCGGTGATCGCCAAAACGCTGGCGGACATGCACCTGTTGCACCGCAACATCGGCCAGTTGACGCTCGCGGCCGGCACCGTCGACGACGTGTTCGGCTGGCTCATGCTGTCCGTGGTGGCGGCGATGGCGACCGGCGGCGTCAGGGCCGGTGCGATCGGCTTTTCCGTGCTGTGGCTGGCGGTTGTCGTGGTCGTGGCGATCACCGTCGGACGGCCACTGGTGCGGATGGTGCTGTGCCGGCTCGGCCGGTGCCGCGACGCCGGGCCGTCCGTCGTCGGGGCCGTGATCATCGTGACGCTGTGCGCGGCCGCCACCCAGGCGCTCGGCTTCGAGGCCGCGTTCGGCGCGTTTCTCGGTGGTGTGCTGATCGGTTCCAGCGGCGCCGTCGACCTGGCCAAATTGGCTCCGCTGCGGGTGGTGGTGATGGCGGTGTTCGCGCCGCTGTTCTTCGCCACGGTGGGGCTGCGCATCGACCTCAGCGTGCTGGGCCAGCCTCTGGTGCTGGTGACGGCGGCCGCGGTGCTGGCCGTCGCGGTCGTCGGCAAGTTCACCGGTGCCGGCCTCGGCGCGCTGGCCAGCCGGTTGAACGGCTGGGAGTCGCTTGCCATCGGCGCCGGAATGAACGCGCGCGGCGTGATCCAGATCGTCGTCGCGACGGTCGGTCTGCAACTGGGCGTGCTGACGACCGCGACCTACACGATCGTGATTCTGGTCGCGATCGTCACCTCGCTGATGACCGCTCCGATCCTCGGCTTCGCCATGCGTCGGGTCGAACAGACTGCCGAGGAGGAGCTACGGCACCGGGAACACGCCGTCTTCCTCGGCCAGACCGGCGACAACCGCCCCTGATACATCTCATCGCGGCATCGTGAGACCGTCGTCGGGGCGGTGGCCTACGGCCTGGTCGACGAGGTGATCGGCGTTCGAGACGGGTGTGGGGCTCGAAAGTCGTCGCTGCAGCTCAGGACGGGTACCGGTACGCATTGATGGCTCCAGCAAGAACGCCGGGTCCGCACCAGCCTTGACGTCGCGCACGAGACAGGGACACTCCTGGACGTCGAGTGGCCGCCAGCCTCGGAATCGGCGCGGCCAATGCCTGTTCACGGACATGTCGGGTCTGAGACTGGGAGCAGCGCGACAGCAGCCAGCGCTTTCCGCACCCCGCCTACGGATAGCAACCCGCACCGCCGCAGGAGCAGGAGCGAAACAGGAGTGGCGTACCTGCCGCACCGGCGTCGATCCGCTGTTACCCGACAGCAACAGACCCACGCCATGCAGCAGTTTCTCTGTTTCCGCAGGTCAGCGCATCATTCGGGCACAACTAGGGGTTAAGGCTTGCCGCGAGGTAAAGGGGTCGCCCCTCCGAATTTCACCTCGAACTCAGCGCCCCAACTCCCCCCATATTACAGAGGTGCGAACCGGACCAGCACGAGTGACGGCCAAGCCTGACTCATGACGCAGACCCGATAGTCTTTGACCTGCCCGGACGCAGTTCTCGGCATGTCCGGCTCACAGCCACGCACCGGTGTCTGTGGCCTGCACGGACGTGCTTTTCGGCACGTACAGCGCCGGCCCCTATGCCCTTTCTCGCCGGCCGACCAGCCAAACAACACCGCAGGCTTGCTCGGCACACACAGCTGTACCACGAACCGGCCAAGCTTCTCCACGAGCGAGGACCTTGGCCACAGAGCGGGCCTGCCAACCGAACGCAACAGGCGATCAGCGACCGCCAGCGACCGGCGTCCACAGTGGACCGAAGCGAAGCCGCTGACGCAGCGCGCCGCCGCGTCTGGTCATCAGCGCGGCGGCGACGCCGGTCCCCAGCACCGCCGGTTGTCCACCGGACAGAAGCCGGGTGAACCGTTGTCCGCTGGCGGACACGTGAAGTAGCTTCGAGCCGGGCATCGGGATGACAACGTTGTCAACGGCGGCGGAGGGTGGTTCCGGAATGCGGCGGCCGGGGCATTTTTCCAACAATCGCACCAGAACGCTCGTGGTCACCTCGGTGCTCACGCTGCTCGTGACGGCGACCGGTGCGGCCGGGGCCGCGCCAGTGAGCGATGCGCTGGTGGGCGATCCGGCCGCGCTGGTGGACCCGATGATCGGCACCGGCTCGGGCGGGGCGACGGTCGGCCAGGTGGACACCTCGCCGGGCGCGTCTGCTCCGTTCGGCATGCTGAGCTTCAGCCCGGACACCCCGTCGCGACCCGACGGCGGCGGCTACAACTACGACGACAACTCGACGCTGGGCCTGAGCCTCACCCACATGTCCGGCCCGGGCTGCTCAGCGTTCGGCGACTTCCCGATCCTGCCGACGGTGGGTGCGATCGGCGCGAACCCCGCTGCCACAACGGAACCCTTCGACCACGCCCACGAGCACGCCTCCCCCGGCTCGTACGACGTGCAGCTGAACCCGGGCACCTCCAACGCGATCAAGACGAGCGTGGCGGCGACGCAGCGCACGGGCCTCGCGCAGTTCACCTACCCGGGCGCCGACGCGGCCAACCTGCTGTTCAAGATGGGTGACGCGCAGTCCGGCAACATGGCGGCGGACATCGAGGTCATCGGCGACAACCAGATCACCGGCACCGAGACAGCGGGCCAGTTCTGCGGCTCCCCCGGCACCTATCCGGTGCACTTCGTGGCGACCTTCGACCGTCCCTTCTCCTCCTACGGCACCTGGCACACGGCACCGGTCGGCGACAACGTGTTCACCACCCCGACCGGCCAGCTGGACTGGGGCTACCACTACATCAACGCCGGCGGCAGCACACCGACGATCGCACCCACCACCACGGCGGACGGCCAGAGCGCGATCTCGTGGCAGCAGTCGACCGCGACGGCGAACACCTGGATTGAGACGACCCCGCCGGCGCTGACCCAGGGCGACTCGTACGAGGCGAGTGTGACGCTCCAGGGCTCCGGACAGGTCTACCTGAACTTCTACAACGGACAGCAGGACGTGGCGGGCAAGGCGGTCACCCTAACCTCCACCCCGGTCACCGTCACGGTCGACACGACGATCCCGACCGGCTCGATCCGCTCCCCCCAGTTCCAGGTGCGCACTCCCGCCGACGGCGCGGTCAACCTCGTCGCCTCGGCGGTCTCGATTCGCAAGCAGGGCGTGGTGACCACGCCGGGCAGCGCGAAGACGGCGGTCCAGGGCTCGGGCCAGCAGCGCGTGCCGGCGACGACCAACGGCAAGCAGGCGCCGGCGACGCAGGTGGCTCCGAAGGGCACCGAGGCCAAGGGCGGGCAGTCCCGCACCCAGGTGGCCGGCACGAGCGGCCTCCAGTCCGGCGCGTGGGTCACGTTCGACGCCCGCGACCGCCAGCAGGTCGGCATGAAGGTGGCCCTGTCCTACGTGAGCACGGCCGACGCCTGGACGAATCTGGCGCGGGAAAGCCACGGCTGGGAGGTCTCGGCGACTGCGCGGCAGACCCGGGAGCAGTGGAACCAGCTGCTGTCCCGGATCCGGATCGGCGGCGGCACGCACGCGCAGCAGGTCGAGTTCTACACCGCGCTCTACCACGCGCTGCTGGAACCGAGCATCTTCTCCGACGCCAACGGTGACTACCTCGGCTTCGACGACAAGGTGCACCGGACACCGCCTGGTCACGCGCAGTACGCCAACTTCTCCGGATGGGACATCTACCGCAGCGAGGTCCCGCTGCTGGCGATGCTCGCTCCGGACCAGACCAGCGACATGATGACCTCGCTGCTCAACGACCAGTCCCAGGGCGGCTGGCTGCCCAAGTGGGGCTTCGCCAACGACTACACCGACGTGATGAACGGCGACGCGGCCGACCCGATCCTGGCCGAGGCTTACACGTTCGGCGCGCGGGGTTTCGACCTGCGGGCGGCGCTGGCCGCGATGGTCAAGGGCGCCACGGTGATTCCGACGCAGAGCCAGCTCGGCCAGGGCTTCTACGCCGAGCGCCCGCAGCTGGACTCCTACCAGCAGCTCGGCTACGTGCCGAACACCGCGCAGAGTTCGCTGTCGCCGGTGCCCAACGGCGCGTCGGAGACCCTCGAGTACGCCAGCGCCGACTTCGCCATCGCGCAGGTCGCCAAGGACCTCGGCGACACCGCGACCTACTGGAAGTTCCTCGCGCGGTCGCAGAACTGGACCAACGTCTTCAACGTCGACGCCGGCTACGTCGAGCCGAGGGACGCCGACGGGCAGTTCCCGGCCGGCGACCCGACGACGACCGGCATGGGCAGCTTCGGGCAGTCCGGCTTCCAGGAGGGCAACGCGGCCCAGTACACCTGGATGATTCCGCAGAACATCGCCGGCCTGGTCAGCGCGCTCGGCGGCCCCGCGGCGGCCAACAGCAGGCTGGACACGTTCTTCCAGTACCTGCAGGCCGGTCCGGACGCCCCGTACGAGTGGGCGGGCAACGAACCCGCCTTCGCCACGCCGTGGCTGTACGACTACACGGGCGCGCCGGCCAAGACGCAGGCGATCGTGCACCACCTGCTGGACACGGTCTACGCGGCCACCCCCGGCGGCGAGCCCGGCAACGACGACCTCGGCTCGATGAGCTCCTGGTTCATCTGGTCCAGTCTGGGCATGTACCCGGTGACCCCGGGCGCACCCGCGCTGGCGCTCGGCGCGCCGATCTTCCCGCACGTCGAGATGGATCTCGCCGGCGGTCACCACGTGACGATCTCCGCACCGGGCGCGTCCACGTCGGCCTTCGTGCGCGGACTCGCCGTCAACGGCCGGAAGTCCACGGCCGCCTGGCTGTCGACGTCGGCCCTGAGCCACCAGACCACGCTGGCCTTCTCCCTCGGCGCGACACCCGACCCGTCGTGGGGCACCTCCGCCGCGGACGTCCCACCGTCCTATCCGGCCGGCCCGTTGGCGTTCCCGCCCGGCCGCAAGCCGGTGATCCTCGTGCCGACCGGCGACAACCTGCTGGGTAACACGCCGACCGGACAGCTGTCGTGGCAGGGCCCGGTGGAGAACGGGGTCGGGTCGGTGCCGGGGACGGTCGCCACGGCGACCACGCCGGAGGGGGCGAGCGCGGTGCACTGGACCCAGACGAACGCCGATGCCAACACCTGGATCTGGACCGATCCGTCGCCGCAGTTGCCGGGCGGCCAGAGCTACCAGGCGTCGATCACCTTGCAGGGCAAGGGTGACGTCTACCTAAACTTCTGGAGCGGGCAGCAGGACCTGGCCAGCATGACCGTCACGCTCACCTCGACCCCGCAGACCCTGACCCTGCAAGGCGAGGTGCCGTCCACGACGGACACTCACCTCCAGATCCGGACCGCGGACACGGGACCGGTCGACCTCTACGCCAGCGCGGCCTCGATCCGGTTGCTCGTGCCTCAGTCGTGACGGTTCACGGCTTGGCGGCGGTGAGCAGGACGACGCTGTCCTCCAGCGCCTCCAGGCCGTGGCGGTCGGATGGGATGACGAGCAACTCCTGGTAGATCGGACGTTGTCGAAGCGCCGACCACAAGTTGCCCGTTGGGGAAGCGGCCCAGGTTGCGGTTGGCCCAGGCGAACGCGAGCCAGGTCTTGCCGATCCCACCGGTACCGCCGATCGCGGAGATCACCGCCGTCGCGCCTCCGCCCTGCCCGCCGTCCCCGGACGAGGAGTCCTCGGGGGTGGTGAGAGCGCGGTCGAGCGCGGTCAACTGGGCGCCACGCCCGACGAACCCCGCCGGAGCCGAAAGCAGTTGGCGCGGCGCGGGTACCGGCGGCCGCGGCGCCGACAGGTGGTGGTGGACGCCACCGGTGATCACCCCAGCCGGCACCACCGGCCCAGTCACCACGTCAGCGTTGTTGGTCGTCGGCGGCACGTGCAGCTCACCGTCGCTGTCGACGTCCTCGGCGTCGTGCTGATCCTGTGGGTGCCGAAAATCTCGTCCACGCAGGTCAAGCAGCATGCCGATGCGCAAGGATGCGTGCGCCACATGATCGCGCCGGCCGACAACCCGCAGGCACGCATGCTGCTGCAGGAGCAGGAGCGAAACAGGAGCGGCGTACCTGCCGCAACGGCGTTGAACCACTGTTACGTGACGTCAACAGTCCAACCGCAAGCAGCAGATTCTCTATTCTCGCGGGTCAGCGCATCGTTCGGACACGACTGGGAGACAAGACTTGTCGCGAAGTAAAGGGGTCGCCGCTCCCGTTTTCGCTTCGAACTCAACTCCCCGACTCGCCCATCTTACAGGGCCTGGAGTGTATCCACGATCTTGCCCAGAACGTGTCCAAACGCCGCCGGTGGTCCAGCCGCAGTAAAAGGCCGACGCCGTGCAGAGTGATCGCGACAGGACACCGACCCCCAAGGTGGCCCGCAAGCTGCACAGTCGCGTGCCAATGTCCGATGCCCGATAACCTGCACGGACGTACTTTTCGGCACGCACAGCATCGGATCGCACCGTCCACGGTCTGGACGATCCTGCACGCCGCCGGCATCGACCCAGCACCGCGCCGCACCTTCCCAACCTGGCGCGAGTTCCTGACCGCTCAGGCCGAGGGGATCATCGCCGCGGACTTCTTCCATGTGGACACGATCACCAGCAGACGGCTGTACGCACTGGCCTTCCTCGAGCATTACACCAGCAAGCTCCACATCACCAGTGTCACCGCGCACCCGACCGGGCTGGGCCGCCGCGTCGAGTCCCTCCGCTTCCTCCTCCGCGACCGCGACAGCAAGTACACGTCCTCCTTCGACGCTGTCGTTGAAGCCGACGAGATGGAGGTGCTGCTCAGTGCGCCGCAGGCGCCGCGCATGAATGCCCACTGCGAGCGGGTGATCGGCACCATCCGGCGGGAGGTCCTCGACCACGTTCTGGTCATGAACGAGGCCCACGCCCGACGGGTCCTCGCCGAGTACCAGAATCACTACAACAGGGCGCGGCCGACGACCGTTCGCGACCGTTGCCGTCTGCTCCCACCCCTACGTGCCCGATGGCCGCCCTATCAACCCGTCGCCACCGGCCCACACCCGACTGAGCCTCTTGCAGCGTCACCGGGCCAGCCGAAGACCCAGTTCACCCAGGCCTGTGTGATCGACTTCACCGGCGACGCCAGAAACGCGCAGGTTCGAGCCCCGCCGGGGGCACCCATCAGAACTGCGCGCCGCTGACCAGCAGTTTCGCGGCAAATAGCAATCATCAATGGTTCGCGGCTGTAGCCACGTGATCCGCGCCCATCCGACGTTGGTCTAGGCCGGACGGGCTACACCTGCCATCAGACAGTCACCCCACGCTGCCACCTCTAGCCACACCATCGCGACACCCACCGAACAGCGAGTGTCCCCATCGACCGCTGACCTCCGGAACGGCGAACGCCTGCTTCACGGCAGAAAAGGATGTTGCGCGGCACCCTTGCCGGGGTCAGAAGCCCGCGGGCGGGCTATGGGCGCCCGCCCTGCGGGGATATCGCTATCCAGAATCGGTCCTCGTCGTTGGCTCGACCATCCGGGACGCCGCCGTTGGCCAGGATGACCCGGCGCGAGGGCTCGTTGTCGACGCCACAGGTCACCAGGACCCGGCGCAGACCGAGCCGTCGGCATTCCGCCAGTCCGGCCGTCAAGATCCGCGTGCCGTGCCCTTGCCCCCGCCACGGGGTCGCGATGCTGTAGCCGATGTGGCCACCCGAGACGGCCAACTCCGGCGTGAGGTCCTGCCGAACCACGAACTCGCCCAGATAATGCCGGCCGCAGACGTACCACAGGATGGTGGTGGGCACTCCCCACCACAGCAGAACTCCTTGCCGCTCGGCAACGACCTGGGCGAAGTCGGCGGCGGCGCGATCGAGCAACTCGGTCGACCCGCCGTCGTGCTCGCGGTCGGCCCGCTCGCCGGCAAGCCACGAATCACGAACTGTCACCGTCGGCGCCACGAGTTGGGGCGAGCCTGACAACCGCATCACCGCATCGTCCAGCCGCCCCGACCGAGCAGCAACGTGTTTTCCGAACATCCGGTCTTCGGCATAGCGAACGTTCGACGTGCTGCGAACCGACGCCATCGCCGGTTGTGTTGTCCGTGGACAGAACGTCTCAGGCTCCCGTTACCGCCCGTCCACCCTTGTCGTCAGGTGGTGGCGGTGACCAGGCGTCGGAAGGCGTCCAGGTCACCGGCGAACTCAAAGTTGTTCTCCGCATCGAGTCCAGCGACCGGCCGTCCCATGACGAACACCGCGCGAAACGTCGCGATGTCGGCACGGATCGTCACGTCCGCGGCGGCCGGCTCGCCGCGGGTGATCGTGAGTCCGCCGTCGTCGGCGTGAACGGCGAACACGTCATCACCGAGTTCGACCCGGTAGGCAGCCGGGGCTCCACGCCAGCGAGCCGGCGCGAAGTGGGTTTTGAGGGCCAGTAGCAGCGAGTCGGTGCCAATCGGCGCGTCGGCGGGCTTGAGCGGAGAGCGTCGGCCCCAGTCGCCGAGGGTCAGCAGGACGGGTTCGAGCTCACGGCCGCGTTCGGTCAGCTCGTACACCCAGGCCCGCGCCGGCGGGCCTAGCTTGCGGCGTTGGACGAGCCCGCTCCGTTCCAGGTCCCGCAGGCGCTGGGAAAGCACGTTGGGCCGGGCGTTGGGCACGCCGGCCTGAACGTCGCTGTACCGCTTGGGGCCCAGCAGAAGCTCGCGGATCACGAGTAGGGCCCAGCGTTCGCCGATCAGGTCGAGCGCGTGCGCGATGGCGCATCCGTCGCCGTAGGTGCGGGCGGGCGGCACGTCGGTCGGAACGGTCACTGGCCGATCTTAACCCGAAGCAAGTGGTTACTTGTTCTTTAGGAGCTTTCACTTCTACAGTGCATGCACTTGCTCGCTCGAACGAACGGAGTGGTGATGCTTCTCGTGACCGGTGGCACCGGCCTCAGCGGGACCGCGGTGGTGCGGGAGTTCGCACGCCGCGGGATCCGCGTGCGCGTGCTCGTGCGCAGCGCGGCGAAGGCTCGGGCGTTCGCTGCCATGCCCGCAGTGGAAACCGTCGTCGGCGACATGCTCCGTCCCGACACGCTGGGGCCGGCCCTGCGGGACGTGCACCGAGTGCTGATGATCTCCTCGCCCCGCGAGCGGATGGTGCAGACGCAGTGCACGTTCGTCGACGCGGCGAAAGCCGCCGGGGTGGCGCACGTCGTGAAGTTCTCCGGCAAGGAGTCCGGGATCGGATTCGACGCGAACGCCTTCCGAGGCACGCGCCAGCACGAGGAGATCGAGCGCCACCTCGAACGCAGCGGGCTCGCGTGGACCCATCTGCGCCCCAGCCAGTTCATGCAGTTCTACCTGCCGGGGACGCTGACCGGCGTCGATCCGCGCGAGCGGGCGCTCGTGCTGCCGATCGGCCACAGCCGGCTGGCGCCGGTCGACATCGAGGACATCGCGAAGGTGTCCGTCGCACTCATGACCGGCGAGGGGCATGAGGGCAAGGCGTACGAGATAACCGGTCCCGACGCCGTCACGATGACCGAGGCCGTCGAGCACATCTCGGCGGCGACGGGCGTCCCGTTCCGCTACGTCGATGTCTCCCCGGCGGAGAAGCGGCAGCGACTCGAGGCGTCCGGGCTGCCGCCGGAGACGGTCGATCTGCTGGACGAACTGTTCGCCGAACGCAGCCGACGTCGCGACTCGGACGTCCGGCTCGCCACTCACCGCCGTTTCGGTGTGGAACCGACTACCTTCGCGCGGTTCGCCCGCCGGCACGCGGAAGCTTTTCTCGCTCCGGTCCTGGCCACCTGTCCGTCTAAACGGGGCAAGTTCAGGTAGCCCCGTGAGTCGGTGATGGTCACCTCGCGGTCGGCGGGCTGGTCCACCAACGCCCGCCCCGGCGCGGGCCGCGGGCCGTCCACGCAGTGCCCGTTGGTCAGCAGCAGCGCCGAGTCACCGTCTCGGGCAGTGGGCGGACGCACAACCGAGGCCATGCAGCTGCCCACGACAGCCGATCCCGCCATGTTGGGGACCGGATCGTCGGGCGGCACGTTGGTGCCGCTGATGATGCTGTTGATCCAGTCGACATGTTTGGTGACGTCGGTGTACAAGACCGGCTTGTTGTCGCCGCTGGGGCCGCTCACCGTGCCAGCAAGCACCCACTCGTCGCCGTCGCGGACCAACGCCGGCCCACCGGAGTCCATGTTCGAGGCGGCGACGCTGCCGTCTGCGGCGCCGACGCACCGTTCCTGTCCGGGGATCCCTTGCGGACACGTCGAGATCGGCTGCACCACGGTGTCGGCTTCCCGCAGTTTCGTGGGGTTGCACGCAGGGTTCTGGCGATCGGCACAGGTCATACCCCATCCCAGGATGCGGGCGGGGGTGTTGTCCGCTGGC
The DNA here is from genome assembly GCF_018263855.1 of Kutzneria sp. CA-103260. Taxonomy (GTDB): domain Bacteria; phylum Actinomycetota; class Actinomycetes; order Mycobacteriales; family Pseudonocardiaceae; genus Kutzneria. The sequence goes on from NZ_CP073318.1 coordinate 3,535,934, forward strand.
GTCGTCGAGGCGATCCGGATCGGCTTGGCTCGCACCGGGTTCGCCAGGTGCAGCAGCGCGAGGTCCTTGCCGAAGACGCCCTCGGCGAAGCTGGAGAGCCGGTAGAAATGGTCGACGTCGGCGACCTCGCCGCCAGAGGTCGTGTCCAGCGACCCGATCCGGACCTTCCAGCCTTGTGGGACGCCCACTTTCGCCAGGGTGGGAGTGCGGGCGCAGTGGCTGGCGGTCAACACCCACTACGGCGCGAGGACCTCGATCCCGCAGCCATGGTGATCCGGACGCGGCGGCGCGGGATACCGCAGCTGGAGCGAGCCCATGAACGAATAGGCATGAGTCGATTCGGTACCGCCCACGACGGCGAGCGCCGGGGCACCGCCCACAAGGGCCGCGGTCAGCGCGACCATGGTGCCAAGCAACAGAGAACGACTTCGCATGTGTCTCACCGTGCTTGGTCGGTGTCCACGCAGCGCGATAATCGTGTGACAGTCTCGTGACGACGATTGGGCACGCGCTGAACCGGGAGCCGCCCCGCAACCCGCAGAGCCCCCACCGATTGCTGGCCGCTGCGGCATCCCTGCGAACCCAGCCCCAGCACCTTCAAGCCGACCGGATCAAACGCCTCACCGTACGCCGCAAGGCGGTGCCCAGGCCGTCTACGAGGTGTTCGAGTCCATCCAGCGCGGCACGGGAGCGGGCGACTATCACGCCGGGACGACAAACCACCCCCACCGGCCACCTCCACGCCGCAAGGCCAGAAGTACAGCCTGCTGCACCTCGAGGTCTCCCACGCGCTGGATCGTCCGCCCCGCCCCGAATTCCTAGGGTTTGGGGCATGACAAAGACCCGTCCGATCCTCTGGTTCCTCCTCGCCGTCAGCGCCGTTGCCAACGTCGTGACGTCCACCTCCACCCTCAACCCGCTCATCGGCATCGGCTTCGGCCTGCTCACCCTGACCTTCGGCGGCGCGCTGGTCACGCACCACTACCGGCACCACCGTGGCAGATGAGGTCACACCGACCGACCACGTCCACCAAATGGGAGCGTCACTCGGCAGTCGAGGGACACCGACACATTCCGGTGATCCGCCGATCCAAGGACAAGAAGACTGGAAGGAAATAGACGTGAAACTGCGAAATTCTGGAAGCACCTCCTCGCCGTACCTACGCCGACGGGTACGCCGTCTGACTGTCGTCACTGTGGCAGTCGCTGTGGTGGCGGGAGTCACGGTGATCGGATCGTTGCCGCACACGGCCACGGCGACGACCGCGGCCGCGCTGGAGCAGGGCGTGGCGTGGGGCCACTGCCCTGCGCCACTCGACGGCGTCACCCGGGATCCAAAGCAGGAATGCGGAACCCTGCGGGTGCCGTTGGACTACCAGCATCCACAGGGGCGCACCATCGACGTCGCCGTTTCCCGGATCCGCGCCACGAACGCGGCCAAGCGCGCTGGAGTGCTGATGCTCAACGGCGGCGGCCCCGGCCCGAGCCTGGACGTGCCCTCGATTCTGGAGAATTCCCTGCCGGCAAGCGTCCGCGAGCGTTACGACTTGGTCGGCTTCGATCCGCGCGGTGTCGCCCACAGCACGCCCATGACCTGCGGCCAGGACTCCGACGCGCTGATCCGCAACCTGCAGTTGGAAATACTGTCGTTCCCCGCCGCGGACGGTTCGATCACCCGCAACATCGACTACGCGCGGCAGTCAGCCCAGCGGTGCGCGGCGGCGTCGGGCGATCTGTTGCCGTATCTCACCACGAAGAACATCGCTCGGGACATGGACCGACTCCGCGAAGCGCTGGGAGAGCGGACCGTGTCCTATTACGGCGTCTCCTGGGGCACCTACCTCGGCTCCGTCTACCGGGCGCTGTTCCCCAAGACAGTCGACCACATGGTGATCGACAGTTCGGTCGACCCGAACCTGCGTGGCTACGACGACTTCCGCACGTTCAGCTCCGCCGCGGAGGATCGCTGGCCCGACTTGGCCCGATTCGCCGCGACCCACCCACAGATGGTCGAACTGGGCAGCTCCGACACGCAGGTCCGCACCAATTATCTGGCCGCCACAACCGCACTGGACAAGCACCCGGTCACACTGCCGGACACCAAGGCGACGCTGGACGGCAACCTGGTGCGCATGTTCACCTTCGAGCTCTCCTACAGCGACGCCAGCATGACGATCACCGACGCCACGCCGGTGCCGCCGCTGGCCGAACTGTGGCGAGCCGCCGTCCATTTCGCGCACGGCACCGCCACCCATGACGACGAAACCTTCATCGCCGCGCTGTCCAACGATTTCATCGCCAAGGGAACCGTGTCCGGCGTACCGGTAGACAACCTGTACAGCGTCGGATACGCGATCAGCTGCGCCGACCAGGCATGGCCGCACGACCCCGCGCTGTACGCACGCAACACCGCGCTCGACCGCACCAGTTTCCCCTTGACCGCGGGTGCTCCCGCCAACATCACCGCCTGCGCGTTCTGGCCCTTCGCACCGGTCGAACCGGAAGCCACCGTCACCGAAACCGGCACTCGCAACGTGCTCATCCTGCAGAACGACCGCGACCCGGCGACCCCGCTGCGGACCGCTCAGGGGATGCGCCACGCACTCGGTCACGACGCCAGTCTGGTCACCGTCGACGCCGGCGGACACGGCGTCCTGATTCACCCCAACCCCAACACGTGCGCCATCTCAATCATGGACACGTTCCTGACAAGCGGAGTGTTGCCCGACGGCGACCCGCACTGCGCTGCGCAGTAACGCTTTTTGCGTGCCGGTCCTCACTCGGTGAAAGCAGTGAAGGACAGCGCGACGCCATGGTGATCTCCGGGGTGGTGTACACATGCTCGGCATACAGCTCACCGATGTACAGGGAGTGCCCGCCGAGGTAGACGGCAAACATGGGCTCGTCGTGGTCGGGCGGTTCCGGCACCACAGTGTCGATGCCGGCCGGCACATACACCACCCGCGCGAACTCCTGCTCCTCGGCGACAGAACGGGCGTCGCAGGCCCACGCGTGGTGCAGGAAGAACAGCAGCGAACCGTCCGCCGGCAGAGCCAGGCCGTCGCCCCTGGGAAGCGCCGCGCAGTCAAAGGAGGCGATCAACGGCAGCGGCCCGGAGGAGCAGGACGGCCACCCCATGCCCACCGGCAGCCGGGGCAACCCGCCGCACCGCCCGACCGGAACGCCATCGGACTGCCCGCCCGTCCAGATCGCGAATCGCAGCAGCTCGGCGAACCTGCCGACCTCGTCGCCGGGGATGCCCAGCTCGATCGCCCACGACGGAAGTGCCCGTGATAGTCCACGCTCGGGCGTGATGCCAGGATCGGGCCAGGGGCCGCCCGAGGATGGCACGGCTTCTCCGACCATGAGGACGAGAAGGAGATCGCGTAGCAGTCGTGGCTGGGCACCGCCTTCGTGTGCGGCACAATGTCGGGGCGAGGGAGGAGGTGGAGACATGGTGAGGCGCCAGTTGGCACAGCTGCCGGACTCCCCGACTCTTGCCGACGTCGCCCGGGAAGCGGGCGTGTCCCGACAGACCGTCTCGAACGTGCTGCATGCGCCGCACAAGGTCAAGCCGGCCACGCAGCGACGTGTCGAGCAGGCCATCGTCATGCTCGGCTACCACCCGAACCGGTCGGCGCAGGCGTTGCAGAGCAGTTCCTCGCGGATGATCGGATACCGGATCGAACCGCAGAGTTCGGGCACGCTCGCCGGTATCCACGACCGCTTCCTGCACTCGCTGGCCGAGGCCGGCCGCACCGCCGATCACCACTTGCTGCTGTACACGGCCGCCGACCGCGCGGCGGAAACCGACAGCGCGATTCGCCTGTTCCGCAGCGGGGCCGCCGACGCCTTCGTGCTCTACGACATCACTGTCGACGACCCGCGCCCGTCAGCACTGCACGAGAAGGGAATTCCCTTCGTCGCCTTCGGCCACGACGATTGCGACGCTGGCGCCTACCGCTGGGTCGACGTGGACAACGTGGCCGGCACATCCGCCGCCGTGGACCACCTGGTCAGCCGGGGGCACCGACGGATCGGCTTCGTGGGCTGGCCGGACGGCAGCGCCGTCGGCGACCGCCGGGCCCGCGGTTGGCGCAGCAGCGTCGAACGACACGGGCTGGCCGACTTCTGTCATGGGTTGGACCTGCGCGGCCCGGACTCCGTCCAAGCAGCCATCGAGATGACCGCCGCCCTGCTGGGCCGGCCGGAACCGCCCACCGCGATCGTCGCCGGGACGGACACGCTGGCCGCCGGGGTGGCCCGCGCCGCGCTGCGCCGCGGCCTGGAAGTCGGCCGCGACCTCGCCATCGTCGGATTCGACGACACGCCCACCGCCGCGGTCCTCGAACTGAGCAGCATCCGCCAACCCATCGAAGACGTCGGACGGCACGTCATCGCCGCCCTCCTCGCTCCCGGCTCCGCTCCCCCGCGGAACACGCTGCTGCCACCCCAGCTGGTCATCCGGTCATCCAGCGCGGGTCCGCCGTCCCGGTAGGCGCGCCGCCGCTCATGGGGTTGACACGCATCCGGTGGTTCCGGTTACCTCGACCCTGCCGAATTTGAACGTGTAAAAAGCGAGCCCTGCCCATCGCCCTCTGCATGGAGAGGAAACCCCATGCCAACCGTTCGGAGGCTCGGCGCTGTCGCCGCGGCCCTGTCACTCGGCATCGCGCTCACCGGCGCGCCCCCGCATCCCCCGGCGGCCCTGGCCGCTTCCCTGCCGGCCGCTGTCGGCGTCATCGGCTGGGACGGCGACCAGGACGCTCCCTTCGCCTACAGCGACGGCAGTTTCCACGTCCGGGCCGGCAAGGACGTGACCGCCGGGTTCGGCATCTACAACAACCCCGGCGCAGTGCAGTGGCACAACGCGGGCGGCTACTACCCCGCTCTGGTCACCCAGTTCGAACGGGACAACAGCACGGTCCGGATCACGAACTTCGCCGACCTGGTCACCCTGGCCGGCAACAACTACGAGGCGGTGTACTCGCGCGTCAGCGTGACCAACCACGACACCGTCGCGCACACCGAGGACCCGGCGCCGTCCGGCGGCCTGCTGGCGCTCAACTCGGCCCCCGCCACCGTCCCCGCCGGGCAGACCGTCGTGCACGACTACGTCATCGCCACGGACCGGTTCGGCAACAGCTATCCCTGGCCCGCCGACAGCGCGTTGACCGCCGCGGGCGGATTCGACGCCCACTACGGCCACATGACCTCGTACTGGGACGCCAAGCTCGCCGGCGTGGTCACGTTGAACCTGCCGGATCCACGGCTGGCCAACGCGGTCAAGGCCGGTTACATCTACACCAACATCGTCAAGGACGGCAACAACCTCAACGTCGGCGAGAACAACTACGACCGGCTGTTCGACCACGACCTGATCGGCATCCTCACCAGCCTGTTGACCCAGGGCGACCTGGCCAACGCGCACGCCTACCTCAAGACGCTCATCACCAACCAGTATCCCGACGCCATCTACAAGTTCAGCTGGCCCTGGGCGGTCTACCTGGAGAAGAGCGGTGACAAGGCGTTCGTCCAGGCCAACTTCGCGCAGATCCAGGGCAACGCCCACGCCATCGCCGCCGACGCCACCGGTCCCGGCGGCACCATGATGTCCTCCAACGCCGTCGACACTCAGGGCAACTGGACCGTCGACGACCAGTCCGCCCTGCTCGGCCTGCTCGCGTACCGGTACATCGCCGACAAGCTGGGCAACACCACCGAGGCGATCTGGGCCGGCAACGAATACGACACCCTGTTCTCCGCGGTGAACACCGAGCTGCAGAAGACCATCTCCACCAACCACCTCGGCTACATCCCTTGTGCGATTGACGTTCCGAACACCGCCGACCGCTGTGGCAATGCCAACGACGCCAACTGGGCCTCCTTCCTGTTGTTCGGCCGGTGGAACTGGGACGGCTACCTGTTCGGCGCCGACCAGACGGGTCCGATGGCCGATCTCCTCGACGCCACCTACGACTACGGGTTCGCCCACCTGGTGGGCCTGCCCAGCCACACCTACGGCGGCTACACCGGCTACAGCACCGGTTACAACGCCGGCTACGGCGAGGCCGGGCTGGCCGGCGCCCGGCACCGCAGCGAGGGCGTCTACGACTACGAGTTCATGATCAACAACACGCAGAGCGCCCCGTTCTCCTGGTGGGAAGGCATTCCCTCGGCCGGCGCCACCGCGTGGACGCCCGGCGGCCACGCCACCGACGGCACCGGGTCCAGCCCGCACATGTGGGGCCAGGCCAACGCCAGCAAGGTCCTCGTCGACTCAGTGGTCGCCGAGAAGTCGGACGGTCAGGTCGTCGTCGGCCGCGGGGTTCCCGACGAGTGGCTGCGCGCCGGGCAGACGGTCAGCGCCGCCAACTACCCCATCGCCAACGGCAACCGCATGGGCGCCACCATCACCAGCAACGGCAAGGACATCACCCTCACGCTCTCGGGGACGGCGCCAGCCGGCGGCGTGGTGTTCACCGTGCCCGCATTCGCCGGCAACATCGCCTCCGCGACCGCCGGCGCCGTCGACAGCGGCACAGGCACGGTGACCCTGCGTCCGGGCGCCACCTCCACCACTGTCACCCTGACGACCGCGCCCACCTATCGCCAACTCGGCGGTCTCGACCTCACCTCGTACTGCCGGTCCATTGGCGACACCGGCGGCGTCAGCCTCGACGGCACGACCACCAACGACTGGCGTTGCGTCACTCCCACCGGCACCCATGTGTCGCTCGACGTGGACGACGCCTGCGCCTGGCAGTACCGCTTCAACGAGGCCGCCTTCTCCCGGTACACATCTGCGTCCGATCCATACAGCTGGAACTGCTACTCCACCTGACCGGCGCGGCAGCAGCGATGACAGCGCTGACAACCAGAAACGGTCTACGGGCTCGTAGCGGATCCGCCCCTTGACCTGCCGGCGCAGCACCGCGTTCTCATGCCGCAGCACCAGCAGTTCGGCGTCCTCGGCGGTGTCCCGGCGCAGCAGCACCACCGACGCGGACAGCAGCACGCGAGTTGCTCGGTACAGCAGCGACACGATCATGCGGGGGCAGCATCCCAGCTGCCAACGAAATGCTGCGTAATCGGCTGCCACCTGCACCGATGACTTACCGAGCCCCACAGGATGTTCCACTGGTGAGGGAGGCTCGCGAGCAGACGACCGTCCCGACCGAACAGTCGATACTCACGTACCGGGACCGTCACCTCGGCCACCTCGTCGGCGACGCCCATCGCCTGGAAGATGTACATCGCTTCGTGGTCAAGGTGGCAGGCCCGCGGGAGTGGGTAGATGGTGTCCTGCTTCTCCAGGACGAGCGTGCACCACCCACACTGGCCCACCACCCTAGCCAGGCTCTGACCGACCGCCATAGCGTGCCTTCGCCCACGATCACATGGCCGGCTTTCGCCGGCCGCTCCCGAGGTCGACCGCGGGAGCGGCCGGAGAAGCCACTCGCAGGTCCAGCGAGCCCCCTGCGCCAGTGGCTGGACAAACCCCGTCTGCTACTACACCTACTCGCCGTCGACCGTCGTCGCGGGCTGGCTACCGGGCCGCCGGCGGTCCTCGAGCTTGATGTCGCACTTGCCGACCAGCGCGACACCGCCACCGATCGCGGTGGCCACCGGAGCGGCCAGGGCCGCGACCAGCCCAAGAGCCACCGGCACCTCCAACACCACGTCGTCCTTGCTGTCACGTACGACGACGCGACGGTTGATGCCTTCGCTGACCAGCCCGCGAACGGCGTCGACCACCGAGTCGACGGCGGTACGGGTGTACTCGGGCTTGGATTCGCTCATGACTCTCCTCGAACTGCGGACGTCCCTTTGACACCACCAGCGTGCCCGCGGCCGGGCACGCTGCCATCAGGGTTTCCCCTGACCCGCGCCTGATTCCCTCGCAGAACCCTCTCACCGCCGCCCCCCGGTCCGGTGGACGCACGGAGTCGGCTACCTACGATTGTCGACCGTGAACCGAATCGGGTTCGAATGTGCTGAACACTCAGTCCCTTATGGACTGGCGGCGGTCGCGGCCGGGCTTGGCGAGACCGAGATCGACGTGCTTGGAAACGCCAGGAGCCCTTGTGAGACCGTCCCCGACGGCTCTACAGGTCGGCCGGGTCCCTGCGCAGTGTCACCTCGCGCCCGGACTCGGTGCGTACCGTGACCGCGCGCACGCCTGGGCGGCCGGGCACGATCGCCAGCGGCAGCCGGTCGAAGGTCTCGGCACCGATGTGCTCCCGCAGTTCCCCGGCGTCAGCGCCGATCTCCAGCCGGGTCACGGCCACCCCGCGCTCACCGTGCTCGGTCGCCCCACGATCCGGATTGGTGGCCGGGTCATCGCGGTAGAACCAGTTCGGCAGCCCTCGGCGCCAGCACGTGTCGAGCGCGCGGCCGGGGCCGGGCGCGGTGGTGATGATGCGCTGGGTGCCGTCGGGCTGGGTACGTCCCGGGCGGCGCGCCACTTCGCCGCCGAGCCGCTGCGCGACCTCGGTCATCTCTTCGAGGGTGTCGGCGCGCAGGCTCCAGAACATCCACCGGTCGCCGTCCGCGACGGCCCGGTCGAACCAGGCGACCCCCTCGTCCCGCTTGTCCGCGGTGGGCATCACCGCCTCGACCTCCAGGTAGGCGTCCCCGCCGAGCGGGAAGATCGTGTTCGCGATGCTGGCGGCGAAGGCACCACCGTCGTAGTGGGCGAGTCCGGTCTCCTCCCGCACCCGGCGGACGCCGTCGTTCAAGTCGCGGACGCCGAGGCAGAGGTGATCAAGATGAAACATATCGATCCTTTCCGGGCCGCGGGGAGTTCACGCACCCCGTAGACGATCATGTTGGCCGTCTCATGCCCGGCCACTAGCAAAAGGCGTCCCATCGACGCGTTTCCTGCACCGTCATCCCTCCGGTGGCGTCCTGCTCCACTGCCGTCCTCGTCGGTCTGATCGAACGCGTCGGAGTCGGTCAGGACGCACTGGCCCGGCTCCGACGCACCGGTCGAGATCGGCCACGGTTGTGGTCATGCCTACTCCTCCCACGTCACGGGTACCTCGTGGATGCCGTAGATGAGGGCGTCGTCCTTGTAGGGCAGTTCGTCGGCGGGCGTGGCCAGCCGCAGTGTCGGAATTCGGTTGAAGAGCGTGTCGAAGACAATTTGCAGCTCCAGCCGGGCCAGGTTCTGCCCGAGGCACTGATGGATGCCGAAACCGAAGGCGACGTGGTTGCGGGAGCCCCGGTCGAGCCTGATCTGGTCCGGGGCGTCGAAGGCCGAGGGGTCGTGGTTGGCCGCGTTACTCAGCGCCAGGACGGGGTCGCCGGCCCGGATGGTCACGCCACTGATCTCCACGTCCTCGACGGCGACGCGGGCGTTGGCGAACTCGGCGATGGTGTGGACCCGCAGCAACTCCTCGATCGCGGGCAGGGTGCGCGCCGGGTCCTCGCGCAGCGCCGCCAGTTCCTCCGGGCGCTCCAGCAGCGTCACCACGCCGAGCGAGATCATGTTGGCGGTGGTCTCGTGCCCGGCGAGCAGCAGCAGGAAGGCCAGCGACAGGACGTCCTCGGGGGCGTTGCCCTGGACGAGCTGACGACCCAGCAGGTCGTCGGTCGGCTCGGCGGCCTTCTTGGCGATCAGATCCCTGAGGTAGTCGCGCAGTCCCGTGAACGCCTGCTGCCTGTCCTCGGCGGTGAGGGCGCGGCTGAGCAGGGTCGCACTGCGGGTCTGGAAGAAGTCGTGGTCGTGGTAGGGCACGCCGAGTTGCTCGCAGATGACCAGGGACGGCACCGGCAGGGAGAGGGCCTGTACGAGGTCGGCGGGGCGCGGCCCGGCCAGCATCGCGTCGATCTGCTCGTCGACGATCTCCTGGATGCGCGGGCGCAGGCCGGCCATGCGGCGCACGGTGAACTCGCCGACCACGGCCTTGCGGGCGGGGCCGTGCTCGGGTGGGTCCAACTGGATCATCGTTTGGAGAAGAGGTTGACGGCCGGGTCGCTCGCGGGTGAACCGGGGGAAGTTCGGATTCCGGCGGTCGGAGCTGAACCGCGGGTCCGTGAGCATGGCTCGGATGTGCTCAAGTCGACTCAGGGCCCAGGCGACCTGGCCGCTGGGCAGGGTGACCTGAGAGATCCCGGGTTCGGTGTCCCGGATTCGGGTGTGCTGCTCCGGGGGTGCGTACGGGCAGCGGCGGGTGGTCCGCAGGGTGGGAGCGGTCATTGGGAGCCTCCGTCGCTCAAGATCGAATTCCAGCGGATCAGGTCATCGGTCGTGACGGGCGGCGCGTTGCTCGTTCCCCTGGGATTCGGAGATCGCCTGCGGCCGAAGCGGTCGGCCGTCTACTGCGGGCCGCTGACCGAGTTGTGCGCTGTGGTCGTGGCGGATCCTCAGACAGGTTCGGTAGAGTCCCCAGGCGAAACGGAGAGGGTGCCCACATCAATATACGGAGAGGGTGCCCACTTACGCAAGGACGTTCGTATGACTGACCATCCGCCCTCGAAGAGGGCCGACGCGGCCCGCAACCGCCAGCGGATCCTCGACGCTGCCCGCGCCGCGTTCGCCGCCACCGGACCCGAGACGTCGATGGCCGAGATCGCCCGGCAATCCGGGGTCGGCTCGGCCACCCTGTACCGCAACTTCGCGACCCGCCACGAACTGCTGGAGGCACTACTGGTCGATGAGGTCGACGAGGTCTGCGCCGCCGCCGCGACAGTCGAGGGCGACAGCCCGGAGGAGCGGCTCACGACCTGGCTGCGCCGGTTCTTTCAGTACGTCACCACCAAGCGGCCGATCGTCCTCGGGCTGCTCGAGCACACCGACACCGCCGACCCCGTCTTCCAGAGCCGGGAGCGGATGCTCGCAGCCAGCCAGCCGCTGCTGTCCGCCGCCCAGGACGCACACCAGATTGCCGGCGACCTCGACCTCGACCAGATCCTCGATCTCGTGATGGCCATCGCGAAGATCCCCGGTAGCCCGGAATATCGACAGCCGATCCTTGACGTGGCACTCGCCGGACTACACACGCGCGACACCTGAAGTCCGCGCCGCACGGCGCGGAATCCCGCCTTGCGCAGGTTCGCCACATTGACCAACTCCGGCGCGGTAGTCACATGGAAATCGCAGCCCGCCTGCGTGGCGACGGCATCGCATGAACGCGATCGTCGACGCTGGGTGAAGACGCTGCGCGCCGAACTGCTCGACCGCACCTTGATCTGGAACGAAACCCACCTCCGGCACGCGCTTGGCGAGTACGAGCGGCACTACAACCTACACCGAACCTGCCGATCGTTTGCCTGTCCTGGTCGAAAACGGTGCCACCGGGTGTGAGCTGGGGTTTTAGGCGGCGGGTTGGTACTCGTTGAGCAGTCCTCCGAGGCGCCGCCTGCGTGTGATCCGGTCCGGTGTGGTGGGCGATGGGATCGCCTTCGGGTCGTCGTCAGGCGCGCGTAACCCAACGCCCCGAGCTTGGTGACTGCGGCCGGCGTTGTAATGCTCGACGTAGACATCGAGCACATTGTGGAGGTGGCGACGGCAGGTGATGAGAATCCGGTCGGCGCACTCGCGGCGGACGGAGGAGATCCATCGCTCGGCGACCGCGTTCATCCACGGTACCTGCGGCGCGGTGAGCACCACGTCGACGCCGATCGAGGCGAACACCGCATCGAACGCGGCGGTGAACCTGGCATCTCGGTCGCGGATCAGGTGGATGAACCGGTGTCCGGCGCCGTCAAGATCCGCGGCCAGGTTGCGGGCCAGTTGGGTTACCCAGGCTCCGGTCGGGTGGTCGGTGACGCCGAGCAGGTGGACCCCACGGGTGCGGTGCTCGATCACGAAAGCCACGTGCAGGCGTTTCAAGGTCACGGTGTCGACGTGGAAGAAGTCGATCGCGAGTAGACCGTCGGCCTGGGCGCGCAGGAACGTGCGCCACGTGTCACCGCGACTGGACGGTGACGGGATCCGGCGGTTGCGCAGGGTCCAGCGGATGGTGGAGCCGGCGACTTCGGCTGGCGCCACCGTCTGGCTACCAGGCGGCGATGCCAGCGCAGCAACGTGGCGGGAACGACGATGCGGCAGACGCGCAGGGATTTCGGCAGGAGTCGGGACAGGGCCGTGAGTACCGCCCGGTCGGCCCAGTTGAGCCGTGGGCGTGGGTTGGTGCGGCGCAGCACCGCGACCTCGTGGCGCAGCACCAGTATCTCCACGTCCTTGGATGCCGGGGACCGGGCCAGTAGCGCCAGCCAGGACAATCCCTGGGCCAAGACCTGGTACAACAGTCGAGCGACCACGGCCCACCGATCATCGAGTGCGGCATTTCAGCAGGCCAAGGCTACTGACCGGATTCTCGACCAGGACAGGCCTCGCTGGCTCCGTCGACGAGGCCGCCGCGGTGCTGAGGCGGGCCGACGACTTCGGGCGGAACCGGGCCACCGTGCTGCGCACCCAGATCCTGCTGGTCCTCGGTCAGGAGTACGAGGCCAGGCAGCTGCTGCACCCGTCCTTCCTGCACGACGGCTTCCTCGCGGACCCATTGTTCACGCAGCAGTTCGTGCCGTACCTGTTCGACGACGACGCCCGCACCAACCGGCACACCAGCTGTCCGTGCTCGAGGTCGCGATGATCGGCGAACGACCGGAGACCATGCGGATGGTCGTCGAACATCGACCGCAGTTCCTGAAGCCTGTGCCGGAGATGATCTACGGCGACCCGGTGTTCGACGAGGCGGTCCACCGGGCACGAACCGCGCACGCGGGCGATACCGACGCGTTGTGGGCGGCGATCCGGGACGCGATGCCGTTGTGGCGGCTGCGCGCCACCGACCACATCGCCCCGGTAGTGCTGCTCGTGGGCAAATGCTTGCGGGGATGGCATGACTTCATCGTGCCGCGCAGGGCGTCCAGACGGCGTGCAGAGATCGTCCATAGACCGGCGGCAGCCCCTGACCAAATGGCGGCTGGTGACACGGATGCCGACTGCCACACTGGAGGCAGGCACGACGACTGGGGACGGTATGCCTGCAAGGTCAAGCGGGCGCGCTGCCGGAGAACTGGGCATGACGCTGTACCGATTGCGCCTGTCGAAAGGATTTTCGCTACGCCGCATGGCAAGCCTGCTCGGTATGGCTGGCCACAGCGGACTCTTGGACTACGAGAAAGGACTGAGGATTCCCCCGGAAGACCTCGTCGTCGCCTACGAACGAGCCCTCGAAGTGCGCGACGGCCAGTTACGGGAGCTGCGCGAACAGGCCCTGGCCGAACGAGCTGAAGCCATGGTGCGAGACAGCGCACAGGCACCGGTCGCTGAACTGCCCGCCGACATCGCGGATTTCACCGGGCGCGCAGCCGAAATCGCGGCCATCGAGGCTGCGGCGATCACCGTGATCTGCGGCAAACCGGGCGTGGGCAAGACCGCGCTGGCGGTGCACGTCGCGCATCTGAACACGGCCGCCTACCCCGACGTTCAGCTGTACTGCGACCTGTCTGGCGTGCACAATCCAGCGGACCCGAGCGAGGTCCTGGGCAAAGCGCTGCGGGCGCTGGGTGTCTCGGCGGCCCAGGTGCCGGCCGGGCTCGACGAGCGCGCGGCGCTCTACCGGTCGCTGCTGGCCGGTCGGCGCGCGCAGGTGGTGCTGGACAACGCGGCCACCGAGGCACAGGTCCGGCCGCTGCTGCCCGGAGCGTCGGACTGCCTGACCGTGATCACCAGTCGATCCCGACTGGCGGGCCTGTCGGGCGTGCACCGGCTCACGCTCACCGCACCGGACACAGACGCGGCGGTGACCATGCTCGCGGAGATCATCGGCCGACGTCGGGTCAGCGACGAACCCCACGCGGCCGCTGAGCTGGTGACCGCCTGCGGGCAGCTACCGCTCGCGGTGCGGATCGTCGGCAACAGGCTGACCGGGTGGCCGGAATGGACGTTGCACCACCTAACGGCGCGGCTGGCCGACGAACGACAACGCTTGACCTGGCTCAAGGCCGGTGACCTCGACGCGCGGGCGGCGTTCGGCACGTCATACGCGGCCATCGACACCGACCATCAGGTGCTGTTCCGGCGACTGGGGCTGGTGCCAGGACCAGACTTCGGCGCCGAGCTGGCCGCGACCCTGACCGGTGCCACGCCGGCGGTCGCTGAACAGCGCCTGGACGACCTTGCCGCCGCGAGCTTGATCGAACCGTCCCCGTTCCCGGGCCGATATCAATTCCATGACCTCCTTCGTCTGTACGCCAACGAACTCGTCGACGCAGACCCGGAACGCGATGCTGCGGCGGACGCCATGGTCGACTGGCTGTTGCGCACGGCGATCTGCGCGTCGGTGGCGCTGGCACCGCCTGGACAGGCCGTGCACAACTCGGCCGGCCGGTTCGACGGAGACTGGGATGGCGCAGTCGACTGGCTGGACGCCGAACGGGACAACGTGCTCGGCGCCGCCCGGCTGGCCAATGATCACCGGGTCGGTGCGCTGCTCGCGGACTTCGCGTGGTACCTGGATCTGCGGGCACATTGGGAGATTTTCCGCGATCTCAGCGAGCTGGCTCAGCTCACGGCACCGGATTTGGGCTCGGCGGCGATGGCCTGGAACTGCCTCGGGCTGGCGTATTCCGGGCTGTGCGAGTTCGGCGAGGCAGCTCGCTGCCACCAGCGGGCCGCCGAGCTGGCCAGCGCGGCCGGCGACCTGGCCGAGCAGGCCAACGCCTACGACAAGCTTGGCGTTGCGCTGTGGGGACTGGGCCGGTTCGCCGAAGCGGTGAGGCACCACCGGCAGGCGGTGGAGATCGGTGAGCGGCTCGGTGATCACTGGCTGCAGGGTGGCGGCCTGTGCCATCTCGGCCACGCGCTGAACGAACTGCGCCGGTTCGCCGAAGCCGAGGATGTCCTTCGCGCGGCCAAGTGGTTGGCGACCGGATCCGGATACGACCGGTCGCTCGCGATGAGGAACGACGGGTTGGGTGTCGCGTTGTCGGGTCTGGGGCGGTTCGCTGAGGCCAAGGACTGCCACGAGCAGGCACTGGTGGTCTTCCTGGCCACCGGCGATCGATGGGCCGAGGCGATGGCCCGGCACGGCCTGGGCATTGCGCTGGCTGGCCTGGGCCAAGCGACGGACGCGGTGGAGCAGATCGGGGAGGCCAGCAGGATGTTCGGCGTCCTGAACGACCGGCTGCAGCAGGCGCAGGTGCTGCGCAGTCTCGGGATGCTCGTCAGCCGCACCAACACGGCAGAGGCTAAGCCTTACCTGCGCCAATCGCTGGATCGGTACCTCGAACTCGGCGCGCCACACGCCGACGACGTGCGCCGCTTGTTGGCCGAACTCGACGGCACGGCCTCGGACGACTGAGCATGAGCCTCCCCAAGGAGCGAACTTCGACAACACCCGCATCATGGGGACCGGCGTGACCCGCCAGCAGTACCGGAAGCCTGCGTCACGACTGCTTGTTCCGCGAGAGGTTCTCGGCGAACTCCGCCCAGACCGACGCGCATTCGCGGGCAAGCGCGGCCACGCGGTCGACACAGTGCGCGGGCACGTTGTCGATGAGCTTCTTCTGCTCGTCCTCGGATATGGCGTAGTTGTCGAGAAGTCGGATCAGGGCACGGCCAGCCTCGTTGAACCGCAGCGACGGGTCCTGCTTCAGCATGCGCATAAGGGACTCTCGGTTCGCGGGCTGAAGCCTGGCCGCGTCGCCGCCATGGCGTCGGTCCGCGCGTGCCTCCGGGTCGCCGTGCCTCCGGCCGCGCTGCTCGGGCACCGGTGCCTGTCCTCGTGCCAGTCGATCGCGCACGTCTCGTGCGGTCCCCTCCGAGATCCCCGCCATGGCCGCGACCTGACGCAGCGACACCTCGGGATGAGCGCTGATCAGATCCGCCGCTCGCCTGCGCCCCTCCGAGGTGTCGAGCGGACGAACCCGGCCGTCGCGCCCCGTCCTGGTCCGCAACTGAGGATTGTGCGCAGTTGCGCGCCGGCGTATCGCGCTGACCGTCTTCGGCGACAGACCTGTGGTCGAGGCGATCACCCGGTCGGACAGGTGCGGGTGTGTCTGGAGGATGCGCGCCGTGGCTGCTGTCCGGTCGGCCCGCGACAGTGGCATCCCGTGGGTGGTGTTCGCCTGGACGGCGAGCAGGAAGGCGTCCGCATCGCCACCGTCGAAGTAGCGCACCTCGATCTCCGCGTCCCCGCGCATGACGGCGGCGCGCACCCGATGTGCGCCGTCGATGACACGCATCGTGCGACGGCATACGATGATGGGCGGCAGGATGTCAGGGGAATCCGCGAGCAGGCGCACGTGCTCGTCGTTCTCCCCCGCCAGACGTGGCGAGTCGGGCGGCCGCAGCGACGCGATGGGCACCACCGCGGTCGAGCACCTTTCCACGACGGAAAGCGCCACCGGCCCGAAATCGAGATCCCCTGATTCGAGCGCGTTATCCTGATGATCCAACTGAAATCCCCCAACCGCCCGGTCCACCGTCCACGCATCCGTCCGGCGAACAGCATTTTTCCTTGTCAAGGGATACCCGACAGCTACGTGACCGTGGTCACCCTTCACCTATCATGTCCATCGACGCCCGTCACCGGTAGGTCGCAGACCAAACGCGGACCAAACCCGGACCACTCGGCAGCCGGCGAACCGGCACCGAACCGTTGAACCGCGAAAACACGTGCCGGCTCACCGGAATCAATCGACGCCGTCGACTTTCCGAAGGGCGGCGCACGTCTTGACCGTCACACTTTACCCGGGCTAGCTTGGCATTCTGGTCACACGGAAAAGCATTCGACGCGACCTGCCGAGGTGATTCATGACAACGCGCACGTGGGCACCGTTGACCGATGAGGAAACCGTTCTCCTGCCCACCGGCCGGGACATGGATCACTACCGACGACGGGGTTGGTACCTGTCCGAAAGGCTGTTCACCGATAACGAGGTGGACGAACTCGCGGCCGCCGCCGATGCCTACTACGCCGGTCACCGGGACCGGGAACTGCCTGTCCGTCCGGCGCGACTGGCGGCCTGGCGGCCGGCGGACGGCGATGTGCAGCGCAACAACGACTACATCCACTACACCAGCGACCTCTTCCTGCGGCTGCTGTCGAAACCCGTCGTCGGCGCGGTGGCCGCCGCGCTCGCGCGCACCGACACCATCCGGATATTCCAGGCGACGCTACTGTTCAAGCCCGCGATGCCGGACGAGCCGACCAACATCGTCTCGTGGCACTTCGACAAGTACTACTGGTCGACGTGCTCGTCGGACAACATGCTCACCGCCTTCATCCCCCTGCACGACTGCGACGAACGCTTCGGCACCCTGACCATGATCGACGGCAGTCACCGGTGGGCACACCGGCACGGCGCCGTCCGGCCCCGGACCGAGCCGTCCGACCTGGCTCGCGAGGGTCTGCTCGAACTCGACGCGGCGGCCAACGGCGTTGTCCCCGAACGCGTGCCGGTGCACATTCCCAAGGGGCACATGACGTTCCACCACTGCCTGCTCTACCACGGAAGCGGCCCCAACCGCGCCGCGGAACCGCGCAGATCGATCTCCCTGCACCTACAGGACGGCGCGAACGCGTACCGGCCGTTCACGCTGTCCCCCGGCCGCCAGGAGCCGTACAAGCACGACTGGCTCGTGCGGCGGACGGCCGAGGGCTCCCCCGACTACGCCGACCCGGACTTCTGCCCGCGCATCTGGCCGCTGGCTCCAGGACAGGCGTAGGTGGCGGACATGAGCCTCGATGTCGACCCCACCAGCTACTGGAGCCCGTTCTACTCGCACTTCCCGCACCTGGACCGCTACCTGCCGCGCTACGAGTCGGGCCCCGACGCACCGACCGCGTGCGTCATCGGCGCGTCGGACGGAAAGTTCGTCACCCCGCTGACCACGCGTGGCTGGCAGGTCATCGCCATCGAACTGGACCCGGTGTTCATCGACGGCGGCGTGGTCGAACTGCGGACCGGTCCGCAGCCGATCACCGGGCTGCGGCCGCGCCTGCGGGAGACCGCCACCGAGGACCGGTGCCGTGTCGTCGGCGAGGACTACATGCTCTGGCGGCCCGAGACGCCATGCGACCTGGTGATCAGCAGCGGCCTGTGGTGCATGCCGCAGAACCGGGCGTACCCGCTGGCGGAACTGGTTGGCAGGCAACAGTCCTACGTGGCGCCCGGCGGCCTGTTCTTCGCCGACTACCTGATCGCCACGAACGCCGAGGAGCGCGCCCTCGGCGTCTGCCCCGAGCCCGAGGAACTGGCCGAGTTGTTCGACGCCGCGCTGTGGCGCGTCGAACTCAACACCGACCTGGGGCTGATCGGCGAGTCGCACCTCGGCTGGGAGGACTGGCACGAACACCGGTACGGCGCCGTGATCGCCACGAGGCTGCCCGATGACGCGTGACGGCACCGCCCCCGATCCGGGACTGATCTTCGATCTGGGGCTGCACCGTGGTGTGGACACCGCCTACTACCTCGCCAAAGGCTTCCGGGTGGTCGCCGTGGACGCGAGCCGGGAGCTATGCGAGGCGGCCACTCGCCGGTTCGCCGGCGAGATCGCGGCCGGCAGGTTGGTCGTGGAGCACGCCGCGATATCCCTCTTGCCCGAGGCGGAGTTCTACGAGAGCACCAACGACCAGTGGGGCACGACCGTGCCGCAGTGGGTGGCGCGCAACGAGCGGCTGGGCGCCCACACCACGCGCACGAGCAGGGTGCGCGGAGTGTCCGTGCCACAGCTGATGGACGCGTACGGCTGCCCGCACTACCTCAAGATCGACATCGAGGGTGCCGACCACGACGCGCTCGCCTCCCTGGTCGCCTCGCCGTATCGGCCGGACTTCGTGTCACTGGAGTCGGACAAGACCAGTTGGCAGGCACTGACCTGGGAGATCGAGACACTGAGCGCCATGGGGTACACCCGGTTCCAGGCGGTGCCCCAACACACCGTCTGCCGCCAGCGGCAACCTGCGGTGACCCGCGAAGGCCTGCCCGTCGACCACGAGTTCCCCTGGTCGGGATCGAGCGGCCTGTTCGGCCACGATCTGCCGGACCGGTGGTTGACCGCTCGCCAGGTCCTGCTCGTGTACCGGACAATCTTTCTGCGTTACCGGCTGTTCGGTGACGAGGCGGTGGTCCGGTCCGGTCCCAGCGGCCTGCTGGGCCGGGCGCTGTTCAGGTTGTTCGGCGAGGCGGGCTGGTGGGACACCCATGCCGTGCGCCGCGGGCTCCCTCCGACTTCGTCGGCGTCCGGGACGGCCACGTCCCCCGATCTTCCTGGAGAACCGTGAACGACAGTGACAGCGGGGCGCGCAGCCGTGTGTGGGTGGTGGGTGTCTCCGGTTCCGGCAAATCGACCTTCGGCCGGTTGCTGGCCGGGCGGCTGGGCGTCGAGCACGTGGAACTGGACGCCCTGTTCTGGCTGCCGGACTGGAAGATGCGTTCCGACGAGGACTTCGCGGCCGTGGTGGCCGAGGCGCTCGACTCGTCGTCGTGGGTGGTGGACGGCCAGTACCCGACCGCGGTCGAGCGGTTCATGCCCGTCGTCGACTGCGTGGTGTGGCTCGATCCGCCGGTCTGGCTGTCCTATCCCCGCCTCGCCCGGCGCACGCTGAGCAGGCTGTTCCGCCGCACGCGGTTCTGCGGCGAGAACTACGAAAGCGTCAGCAGCGTGTTCGGGCGCAAGTCCATGCTGTGGCTCGCCGCCCGGTACCACCAGGACCAGCGCCGCAAGATCCGTGCCCTCATCGACCTGCACCGTGGCCCGGAGACGGTGCTGATCCACCACCGGCACGGCGAACTGGCCGCCCTGGTCGAGGACACGGTCGAGCGCCTGGCCGCGCGCGAGACGAGCGGCTGACCTGTGCCCGCGCTTGCCGGTGTGCTGTCCTCCACGCTGCGGTGCCCGCAATGCCTGGAGACGTTGCGGTTCACCGCGTCGGACCGGCAACCGCTGCCGGACGGCGTGTTCGGAGTGCTGCGGTGCAGCAGGCATCGCTACCCAGTGGTCGACGGCATTCCGGTCATACGCACCGGCGTGCTCGGCGTGCGCGAGCACATGCCCGGACGGGACACGCCGACCGGCCCGGTGGTCGACGACCTCGTGACCAAGGTCCTCGGACCGGACCCACTCGGTGCGCTCGTGGACCTGCTGGGCGCGGCCACCCATGGGCCGGGCGCACCGGCGGCACGGTGGCGACGGGAGGTGCGGGCGCTGGTGTCGCGTCCTCCGGCCGAACTGACCGCCCAGGACTGGCTCCACCTCGTCTACGTCCGGTCCCAGGACGCCAACCGGCAGCTGTATCCCTATTTCCTGTACCGCTTCAGCCAACCCCGCTACCTGGCCTCGTTGTCGTTGACCAGCGCCTTTCCCCCCACCGATCTGCCGGTTCTCGACCTTGCCTGCGGGCTCGGACACGTCATACACCACCTCACGAGCCGGCCACGGCCATGCGAAGTCGTCGGGGTCGACCTGAACTTCTTCCAGGTGTGGGTCGCCCGTCGGGCGATCGCTCCCGCCGGCCACTACGTCTGCGCCGACGGGTCCCAACCGCTGCCCTTCCGGGACGGCGTGTTCGGCACCACGCTGTGCACCGACGCGTTCCACCTGTTCGAGGACAAGCGCTCCGCGCTGTCGGAACTGCGTCGGTGCACGGTGTCGGGCACGGTCTTCCTGGACCGGATGGGTGTTCGGGCGACCCGGGCCGCGCGGGATTTCCTGGGCGTGGCCGACTACCGCGTGCTCGGCGAGGACGAACTCGTCGACGGGTATCTCACCGGCCACGGCCCCCAACTGGAGAGACCGCGCCCGGAACGGGAGCTCACGTCGCAGAGATGGCAGTCGCTCGTCGTGAGCGACGACCCGACCGTGTTCACCGCCCCCGTTCCCTTTCCGACTCCGCCCCATCTGGCTGGGCGGCTCGGTCTGAATCCGGTCTACCAGGTCGAGCACCGCGACGCACACGTGCGGCTTCGGTTCGAGTTCCCCAACGACTGGTACGCGGCCGAGCACCGCCGCTCGACCGAATACCACGCGGCCGACCTGGAATTGTCCCACCAGTGCTTTGCCGAAGCGGCAGCCGGCCAACCGCGTGTCGATCTGATCCGACGTTTCGCCCAGATCGGCCTACCGGACCGCTATGTCCGCCAACCGGTGGCACGCGAACGGTATTGACGAGCGCTGGTCGGATCGCCAAAACACCGCTAGACTGCGTTTTCACGCAACGCGTTCCCACTATTCCTTGGACCGGACGTCTTCAATCAGATATGCCCAAAAAGCGCAGTCGCGCGCCATGGTGCATACGCCGGTCCAAGCAGCCGAGAGGGGGCACCATTGCCAACGGCCGCGCATTACTCCTCGTTCGCGGAAGCCTATACCTGGGGACTCGAAAGCCTGCGCACACACGGGCAATCGGTTCCATCGGTATGCAATCCCTACTCGAAAGCATCGAATTTCGGGCGTGCGGACCGCCCGTGGACCGAACTGATCGCGGTGTCGCTGAGTGTCAGTGACCCGCTGTCCTGCCTGGCGTACTCGCCGCACCTGCCGGTCCACGTGCCGTACTGCTATGGCCTGCTCGCCTGGTCACTGGACGGCCGTGACGACGTCGACACCCTCGCCTACTACCGCGGCGGCGCCCACGAGTTCTCCGACGACCACCGCACGCTCAGCGGCGCGTTCGGGCACCGCCTCTACGGCGACCGTGCCGAAGGCGACCAGCTCCGGGCCATCGTCGGCCGCATCCGCCGCGATCCGGCACACCGCCGTTCCTACGCCTCGATCATCAGCAGTGCGGACAACTTCGTCGAGTCGCGCGAGTATCCCTGCGCCGCGGGCGTCCAACTCTTCCTGCGGGACAACAGGCTCACCTGGCTG
This sequence comes from Kutzneria sp. CA-103260, assembly GCF_018263855.1. Taxonomy (GTDB): domain Bacteria; phylum Actinomycetota; class Actinomycetes; order Mycobacteriales; family Pseudonocardiaceae; genus Kutzneria. Next base: position 3,557,763 of record NZ_CP073318.1, read on the forward strand.
ACTGTCATGCGCGCACAGCAGGCCCTGACGGTGCTCCCCTACGACATGTTCCTGTTCATGCAGCTGCACCAGGTGACCGCGTCCCAGTTGGGCGTGCCCTGCGGCCCGCACCTCCACCAGTCGGGCACGTTCCACATCTATGAGAACGAGCACGAACTGGCGGACAGGGTGATCGCCGACGGCGTCTCGCCGGTCCGGCTTCCGGCATGGCCGTCCGATCTTGATGCCGTCGACGCCGCCGTCAACGAGTTGGTCGAGACCGAGCGGAACCTGCGGGAAAGCGCCGTGGCCGGTGACATCGCCGCCATCGACAAGGTCGCGGCCACCTCGTCGGAATCCGAGTTCGTCGACGTCGCGCGCGCGGTCCTGGCGACGTTCGCGTATCGGCGGTGCGCCGACGGCACCACCGTGGTGAGCCCGTTCGCGAGCCCGGAACTGGCCAGCATCGCGGACGCCAAGCGTTGAACGGCACGCACGCTCGTCCCACGACGTCCGTGATCGTTCCGACGGTCGGGCGTGCCTCACTTGTCACGGTGCTCGACTGCCTTGCGGCACAAACGGTTCCGATCCAGACCGTGGTGGTCGACGACAGCGGCGATGGTCGTGGCGCCGAGCTGTTCCGGGAGTGGCGCGACCAAGCCGGTATCGCCGACGCGCCGCACACCTGGCGCGTGGTGTCCACGCCGGGCGCCGGCTTGAGTGCCGCACGCAACCTCGGGATGTCGGTCTCCTCCGGCGCCTTCCTCGGGTTCGTCGATGACGACGATCTGCTGTGCCCACACCATTTCGAGCGACTGCACGCGCTTGGTGGGGACTTCGTGTGGTCCGGCACCACCGTGGTGGTCGTGCGGTCTGACCGCGACGCCGAGGCGCTCGGCGTCGGCTTCGGCTGGTCGGACGTCACCGACAAGCTGCCGGTCACCAACGTGATCCCACCCAGCTCGGTGTTGGTCCGGCGCGGCCTCCTTCCTGGTTTCGACGAACGCCTCCCGGTCCAGGAGGACTGGGAGGCGTGGCTCTGCCTGCTCGATCGCGGCGTGGTGCCGATGTGCACCGACGTCGTGACGGTCGGATACGTCAAGAACGTTGCCGCGGCTACCAGCAGCACCGTCCGCAGCGCCCTGGACGCGGACGCCCTTCGTCCCTTCGTCGACGGGCACCGGCTGCTGTGCCAGCGGCACGGGCGGTTCCCGGCCGCCATCGCCGAGCGGCGCCTGCGCTGGCGGGCACGGCTTTCCTCCTGGATGGACACCCTGGCGCGTGGCGGCCAGCTACCGCCGGACTACTACGAATCGGCATTGGCATCGGCGTTCGGGCCGCCGGTCACGCGTCGCTGCTGCGAATTCGACTTCGCGGCCGCCGCACTCGCCACCGCGGTCCGGATCGAGTCGAGGGAGGTCACCCATCAGTCACGCAACCGACCTCAGTTTCACTGGTGACGCGGTACTGGACCCGCTGCGCCGACAGCACCTTCAGCGTCTTGCGCGGACACGCAGGCAGCGTCTGCGCGAGTGTGCGAACGGCACTGCCCCACACCGCGGTTTTCCCGTGCTGGCCCTGCTTGCGCCGGTGAGCAACACGGGCGAGGGAGTGGTCTCCTACCCGGGTGACCCGATGTGCCTGTACGGCGCGTTGGCGGTCACCATCGACGAGTCCGTCCGGGCCAGGAACTCCCGTTGGGAGGACCGGGATCCGGTGCGCGACGTGTACCCGGACTGGGGCGAGTATCCCGACGACGCGTACCGTGGCGCCGTCTCCGACGACGGGATCAGGCACGGCGATCACGACGTCACCGACATGCGCGTGTTCGACCCTCGCGTGTGGAACCCGGTGACCAGGAGGGCGTTGACCACGGTGCTCACCCAGCGCAGGCCGCGAGTGCTGCTGATCAGCGCGGTGTCGGCGGCCCACCGCTACGCCCTGGACATCGCCAGAACCGCCAAGACCGTCCTGCCCGACTGCTACACGGTCCTCGGTGGCCGCCACGCCGACGAGACGATGAGGTGGGCCGCGGGCGCCGGTGCGCTGGACACCCATCCGAGCGCGACCTTGCGGCTGCGCGACACCGGCCGGATCGGGGACGAGGTCGACGCCGTCGTAGCTGGCGACGGCGACCACCTGCTCGACGTCCTCATGACCGCCGTCGCACTGTCCCTTGATCGGGACACCGGGTGGGCGCGGCACGACGACGTCGCCGAGCGCCTGCGGGACCTGGCCAGCGCCGGCTGGGGCACCGTGGGACGGGGCGTGGTGGCACTACTGGGCAAGCGGCCGGTGGTCTTCCCGGTGCTGGGGGATGCGGCCGCCGTCCGCGACCGGGTCGCTCCCTACAAGGCGTTCGCCATCCGCTCGCGGTTCTCGGTCTTCCCTGCCGGTGAGCGCGGCTTCCGCCGCACCGCGCACATGATGACCACGGCGTCCTGTCCCTTCCGTTGTGCCTTCTGCTCGGAAAGCGCCGCGGTGGCCGGGCCTGCGGCCAGGCTGGGCTCCGACGACGTGGGCCACGTCATCGGCCGGCTGGCCGAGACGACCCGCTACGGGGCGGAAGCCGTCTTCTTCGACGACCCGGTGTTCTGGAGTGGACAGTGGCGGACGATCGCCGAGTTCGCGCGGCGGCTCGCGGCGTTACGGCGGCTGCCTCGCGCCCAACTGGTGTCAGCGCTGCCCGTGCTGGACGGCGCGAACGCGGCCGGGCGGTTCCTGGACCTTCAGTGGGGCGTCCAGTTGACCGTCGACCTCATCCTTGACCAGCGACACTCCGCACTGGTCACCGAGTCCCTCGACGCGATGCGGGACTCCGGATGCACCTACGTCTACATCGGCATCGAGTCCATGGCCGCGAGCGTCATGGACGGTGTGCACAAGAACCTCCGCAAGCGCAACGGCCAGCCGTGGGAGCAGAAGGTCCGCGGCGCGCTGGAGCGGATGCGGCAGGCCGGCATCCGGGTCGGCACGTCCATTCTGTTCGGCCTGGACGGGGAGACCCGCGCCACCATCGAGCACACGATCGACGGCATCGGCCGGCTCATCGACGACGGGCTGATCGTCGTCGCCAGTCCGAACGTGCTGACCTACCACCCGGGCACACCGATCGCGCGTGCGCACGGCAAGGCGGACCTGGACTACCACACGCTGCTGGACAACCGGGAGCCATTCACCCACTTCGAGGAGGCCTACCCGGGCGTGGTCTCTGATCTGCTGACCGAGGACGACATCTGGTTCATCCACGAAACGGCGGCCGCACGGTGGGGTTCGGTGCGCAACCGGGACGAGGCCGACCACCACCCCGTCCAGTCGACGCTGGCGCTGTGACCGCGAAGGTTCACCGGGGCCGGCGCCGAGGCGCACCACACGGTCCAGACCTCCGATGTGGGTCTTGGAGACGCCCAAACCCTGGTACTTCAGGGGCTGTGGCGTTCTGAGTCGCCGGGCAACACATCGGCCACCACACTGGGAAAGTCGCCGACGACACGACGGGCGCCGGCCGCGGTCAGGTCGTCAACGCCACCGACGCCGTAGGAAACGCCGAGAGTGCGCATCCCTGCCCGCACCCCCATCAGCATGTCGCCAACGGCGTCACCGACGACCTGGCAGCGGCCGGGCGCCACGCCGAGTCGCCGGGCCGCGAGCAGGGCCGTGTCCGCCGCCGGCTTGCCATTGGCCACCTCGTCATAGCCGACCACCGCGTCGAAGGCACCGGCCAGGCCGCTCGCATCGAGGACGAGCCGTGCGCTGGCAAGGATCCTGGAGGTGGCGACGGCCAGCGCCAAACCCCGCGCGCGCAACACGGCCAGCCCGTCCACCACACCGCGAAACGGCAGCTTGCTGCCGTGTTCCACCACCTGCACGTCGAACCTCGCGCGGTATGCGGCCACCGCCGCGGCGACCCGCCGGTCGTCGGCGGGAAGGCCGAACAACTGGGCGAAACTCACCACGAGCGGGGTACCGATCGTGCTCCGGACGACGGCCGGTGCCACGCTGTAGCCCAACTCGCCGGCCGTCACGCCGATGATCCGGCCGATCAGGTCGGGCGTGTCCACGACGGTGCCATCGAGATCGAAGACGACGGCCTCAACCGAACCACTCACGCTCTCCTCCAGGACAGGGGTATTCCGTGCGAATCTGCTTGGTTCACCGTGATCTTCACGCAGTAACCAGGGGCGGGATCTGCACTGTGTACCGGGCGCTGGCACCCCGGCTGCGCGACGCGGGCCACGACGTCGTCCTGGTCACCCAACAGACTCCGTACCCGATACGGCGGCATGGCATCGAGACGGTGACCCTGCCGCGCACCGACGACGTGGCGCGGCATCGGATCGCGGTCGACGGTGCCCTGGCCGACCTGTGCCCGGACCTCGTGGAGTGCTCGACATGAGACGCGGAGACCCTGTGCTGCTGGGACATTCGCATGCCTACTGCCCGGTCACGGTCACCGGTCGGGGCGACGTCACCATCCTTCAGGACCTTGATGAGGATGATCTGCCCAGCTTCTACCGGGCAGCGGACCACCTGCTGTGCACGTCGCGTTGGGAAGGCTTCGGACTGGCCATCGCCGAGGCGATGGCCTGCGGCGTTCCCGCCTTGCTGCCGGCAGACCTCGCGACGGCTCGCGAACTGGTGCCCGGTGGGGAGACGCTCTACCGGGACACGGCACAGCTCGTGTCGATGCTCGCCGGCCCCTGTCTGCCCGCGCCGCCGCTGCACGAGACCTTCGACTGGGACCGCAACGTCGCCACGACCCTCGGCGTCTATGGCGCGATGCTCACAGGGCGTGCTCACAGCGGATGCGAGGGCGGTCAACGGTAGGCACGCGCCTGGAGCGCGAAGAGTTCGGCGTACAGTCCGTTCCCCGCGACCAGTTCGTCGTGCGTCCCTCGCTCGACGACCCGGCCACCGCTGAGCACGACGATGAGGTCCGCCAGCCGCACGGCCGACATGCGGTGTGCCGTCACCAGCGTCACCGCGCCGCTGTCCCGGGCGATCTCCTTCGCCGCGGCGAGGTACCGCGTGAATAGCGCATGTTCGGTGTCCACGTCGATCGCCGAGGTCGGCTCGTCGAGCAGTAGCAGCAAGGGGTTTCGCCGCATCACCGACCGCGCGAGGGACAGCCGCTGCCATTGGCCACCGGACAGTTCGCTGCCGTCGGGGAAAGAGCGCCCCAACGGGGTGCGCTCCTTGTCGGGCAGGTCGTCGACGACGGAGCACGCGTCGGCGTCGCGCAGCGCGGTTCGTACGGCGTCGATGTCGTCGATGTGGTCCAGCAGACCGGCGCCGACCGTCTCCCGTGCCTCGAACTCCAGCCGCGCGAAGTCCTGGAACAGCGCGGAGACACGGGCCCGCCAGGCGACCGGGTCGATCCGGTCCAGGTCGACCCCGTCCAGCTCGACGCGGCCGGCCGCCGGCCTGTGGAACTGGCAGGCCAGTTTCACCAGCGTCGACTTGCCTGAGCCGTTCTCCCCCACCAGTGCGACAGTGGCACCGGCGGGGAAGTCGACGGTGAGGCCGTCGAGTGCCCAGTCCGCACTGCCGGGATACCGGAACCGGACGCCCCGGAACGACAGGCCCACCGCCAGACGCGTCGGCGGCTGCCGGGTCGTCCTGGCCCGTTCGGTCCGTAGTCGGTCCGCGCTGTAGCGCTCCAGCCACCGGTAGCGGTCGGCCACCGGCAGCGTACGGACCAGCTTTGTCAGGCTGAACACCACCTGGGTCATCCGCGCGTTCACGGTGCTCATCAGGGTCAGCGTGAGCACCACCTGGCCGAGGGTGACACCGCCGGCGAGATAGGAACTCAGCACCAGCGCGAGCGCGCACAGGTAGCCGAGCCCGAAGATGAGCCAGCCCAACGCGTTGAACACCGTGCTGCGCAGGGCGGACCGGTCAAGCGCCGCGCTGCCCCGCTGCCAGGCCGAGTCCGCCAGCCGCATCAGGAACGAGTCCAGCCCGTAGACCCGGATCTCCGTGGCGGCCCGCGCCGACGTCGACAGGCCGTAGACGTGCTCGGCACGGCGATGCTGCGTCGTGGCCTCCGCCAGCACCTTCTGGCGTGCCCGTTCCGTCCGCAAGCCGATCACGATGGACGGTACGGCGAGCAGTGGTAGCGCAACCAGGACGGGGGCGACGGCCACGAGCAGGACGCCCGTGCCGACCAACCGCACCAGGGCCGCGAGCGCGAGCCCGATCGTGTCGACGGTGTCCGCGAGCATGCGCCGCTCGTCACGCAGCAGCTCCAGCCGCTCCAGGTAGTCCGGCCGCTCGTAGTGCTCGATCCCGGTGACGCCGGCCATCAGCCTCATCAGCTGCTGGTCCAGGTGCCTGCTGGTGCTCTCGATCAACGTGGCCACGAACCTGGCGTTCAGCCACCCCGTGAACAGCGCCACGGCGGTTGTCGCCGCGACGAATCCGGCGGCCAGCACCATCGCCGTGGTGTCCCGGCGTCCGACCGCGTCCAGCTGCACCTGGATCCCGTACACGCACAAGACCAGCGCCAGCGGGCGCAGACCGAAGGTCACCAGGGCCCCTGTCGCGCACTTCCAGTCCGCCGCGAAGGACAGCCGTAGCGCCGTCGCCAGCGCCGCCGTCCGTCCAGCTGCCTTTCGACACCGCACCTGCACGCCCGCCTCCGCCCTCACTCGTCCGTCTGACGGCAGTACTCCTGCGCCTGGAGCCGGAACATCCGCGCGTACGTGCCTCCCGCGGACACCAGCTCGTCGTGGCTGCCCTGCTCGACCACGCATCCCCGGTCCAGCACAACGATCTTGTCCGCATGGCGGACGGTGGAGAAGCGGTGCGAGATCACCACGGTGGTGATTCCCTTCGTCAACTGGAGAAACCGGTCGTGCAGCTCGGCCTCAGCACGCCCGTCGAGCGCGGCCGCCGGCTCGTCCATCACCAGGATGCCGGCGCCGCGCCGAACGGCGAACAGCGCTCGCGCCAGGGCCACCCGCTGCCACTGCCCACCGGACAGGTCGACACCGCCCGGATATCGTGCGGACAGCACCGTGTCCCATCCACCGGGCAGCGCCGCGACAACCGTGTCCGCGCCGGCCTGTGCTGCCGCCAGTTCCACCGTCGGCCAGCCGCTGGGGTCGTCGGCTGCCGACAACGCGACGTTCGTCCGGGCACTGAGCTCGTACCTGGTGAAGTCCTGGAACACGGCGGCGATCCGCCGCTGCCAGGCTCGCGCGTCGGTCGTGGCCAGGTCAGTGCCGTCCACGACGATCCTGCCCGTGTCGGGTTCGTGGAACCGGCACAGCAGCTTGACCAGGGTCGACTTCCCGGCGCCGTTGGCGCCCACGATCGCGACCGAGCTGCCCGCGTCGATCACGAGGTCGAGGTTCTTCACGATCCACCGGTCGGTGCCCGGGTACCGGAAGGAGATCCCCTCGAAGCTGATGGCATGGCCCACCACTGGCGGGACGGCCTCACCCGGCGCCGTGAACCTGGTGTCCCGCAGCTCGTTTTCCAGTTCCACCATGGCGCACACGGCGCGGCGGCCGTCGCCGAGTCGCGCGCTGTCGTAGGACACACCGAGCAGGGGTGCCAGTCCCAGTACGGCCGTGCCGAAGGTGGTGAGTTCGCCAACGGTGATGTCGCCGTCGAGCGCCGCCATGCCCAGCACGACGAACGCCCAGCCCTGAGCGAGCAGGATGACAGCGGAGACCGCCGCACCGAGCCACCTCCAGCGTCGCCGCGTGTTCCGGACAGCGCGCATGGCCAGCGACCACTCCTGGCGGAATCGCCGGCCGACCCAGTCGCCGAGGCCGAACACCCGCAGGTCCTTCGCCCCGGCGGCCGTGGTCGCCAGGTCACGGAGGTAGACCGACCTGCGCATCGCGTCGGGCTCACCGGCGATCGCGCTCAGCGCGGCCCGGAAGTCCTTGACCAACAGGGACTTCACCGACAGGTACACGGCGAGCAGGATCGCGGCCAGCCACCAGCGGAAGGCGACCAGCAGGAGTCCCGCCAGGACACCCTGCATGTTCTGTAGCACGAGCACGGCCATCGCGACGACCGCATCCCTCGGGCCCGCGCGGCCGGTCGTCCAGCTCTGCGCGTCCGACAGCCGGCGCAGCGCGACACTGTCCTCCAGGTGGAGGATGCCGGCAGGTGCGAGGCTGGCCGCCATGACCCGCGTGCGCACGTGGACCTCCAGTCGTCGCCCGAGTGCGTCGGACAGTGCCTGCACGACCGGACTTGCCAGCTGCTGCGCCAGAAAGAGGAGCAACAAGACGGCAACGGCGGCACCGACGCCGTTCGCGGTCGCCTGCGCCACGCTCCATCCGCTGTCGTACGCGGTGGCCAGCGATCGGACCAGGAGTCCGCTGACGACCGCGGTCAGGGCAGGTAGCGCCACGCAGACAGCCAGCGTGCCGGCAAGCCCCAGGGCCAGCAACGGACCTGAGACCACCGTGCACCGCAGCAACGTCGTCGTCGGCGCCATCCTCGACAGCAGCCCGTCGAACAGTGACATCGCTCGGATTCCTCCCACCGCCGAGACGAGAGGACGGCACCGCGGAGGTCGCCCGGTATTCATCGTCCTCTTCGGACCGTGATTGCCTCCCGGAACGATAGGGACGCGTCGGGGTGCTGGCAAGGTCCGCAGTCAGGACGGTCGCTACTGTCGCAGCACCGCGTTCTCGTGCCGCAGCACGAGCAGTTTTGTGTCCTTGGCGGTGCCCTGGCGCAGCACTACCGCTGGCACGGACAGCAGCGCACGGGTTGCACCGCACAGTAGCGAGACGGTCATCCGGGCTAGCATCCCAGTAACTGCCCGAGGCGCTGTGGCCCAGCTGCCACCTGCAGCAATGACTTTGCGAGCCCCACAGGTTCTACGCGAAGTCGGCGCCCCGCTGGAGCAGGATGCAATGGAGGCGGATGGTGTACTCGAGTCCGCCTAACCGGACATCGTTGTGCACAACCCATTCACTGGCCAGGAGGGGTCCGCTCTGCCTTGCTTTGCTCGGCCTCGCCGTGCGCTGACGTCTCGACGTTCGTGAGCGAGGGTCGATTGGCCAGTATCACGACGTCAACGCGTCCCTGAGTGGCGGCTATGCGGTCAGCGGCCTACTGCCCAGGGCCGGACAGGAGGGCACGGATGTCGTCCGCCCGAGGGTTCGCGATGTCCTCGCAGATGGCCAGGGCACGCATCCAGGTGACCCGTGCCTCCTCCCGCTGCCCGCGTTCGTGGAGCACGATCCCGAGGTGGTGGAGGCTCTCGCTCTGTCCCCACTTGTCGTCGAGGCGCCGGCGAATGTCCAGGGAGGCCTCCAGCGACAGCACGGCCTGGTCGAGGTCACCGAGATGCTGCCGCACCCGTCCCAAGCCGACCAGGGCGATGGCTTCGCCCCACAGATTCTCGATCTCGCGGAACACATTGAGGACCAGCAGGTAGTACGTCTCCGCGTGCTGGTAGTCCCCCATCTTGCGGTAGCACTCGGCGATGTTGTCCAACGCGATGCCCTCACCGCGGCGATCACCCACGCGCCGCCAGGTCTCGATCGCGAGGCGCGAGTGTTCGATCGCCTCGGGGAGCGCCCGGCCGCCGCTGTAGTCGTTGCCGAGGTTCGTGTGGGCGATCGCGACACCCCACCAGTCTCCGATCTCCTCGGAGATCGCCAACGATCGCTCGGTCGTCTCACGTGCCCGCGCGTCGTCCTGCAGATTGTCGTAGGTCACGCCGAAGCTGGCGAGGATCCATGCTTCGCCGAGCCGGTCGCCGCAGCGTCGGGCCGCGGCGAGGCCGCAGTCGTAGGCGGCAAGGGACTCTGCCCAATGCTGACGGAAGTAGTAGAACCAGCACAACGCGACCGGGATCTGCCAGGCGAGATCGTCCATGCCAATCGCCTCCGCCTGCCGGACCGCGGCCAACAGGTTCGGCCGTTCGCGTTCGCACCAAGCGATCGCATCGTCGAACGTGTCCGGCGGCGCGACCAACGAGTCCACTTGCGATTCGGTGAGGGTGAGGTGTCGGCGCGTCGGCACGAGGAAGCGGTCCGCCGCGTCCGCGGAACGCAGGTACCACTCGATCATCCGGCGCGTCGCCTGCTTGCGCAGGCGATCGGAATCAACGCCTGCGCACGTCTCTCCGGCGAAAATGCGGACAAGGTCGTGGAAACGAAAGCGGTCTTTCGCGGTGTGCTGCAGCAGGTGCTGGCGCGCGAGCGAGCCGAGCACACCACGCGCATCGGACAGCCCCCGACCGGACAACGCCGCGGCGGCAGCCACCGAGAACTCGCCGCCGGCGTGCAGACTGAGCAGCCGGAACATCCCCGCCTCGGCGGATTCCAACGCGCGGTACGACCAGGACAAAACCGCCCGCACGGCCGTCGACTCGTCCCCCTCGGCGACCAACTGGTCCAGGCGATGCTGCTCGCCGGCGAGACTGGTCGCGAGGTCCGTCAGCGTGAGATAGGGCTCGCTCACCGCGCGTTCGGCGACGATGCGCAATGCGAGCGGCAGGAAGTCGCACAACGCCGCGATCCGCACCGCCGCATCAGACTCCCCTCGGACACGGTCCACGCCGACCACGTCCTCCAACAAGGCGACAGCCTCGCTCTGGGGCAGCACATCAAGCGTGATCCGATGAGCGCCGTCACGCGCGACCAGTCCGCCGAGCCTGTTGCGGCTGGTGACGAGGACCAGACAGTGGGGACTTGCCGGCAACAGGGGGCGAACCTGTTCCACCGTCGCTGCGTTGTCGAGTAGGACGAGTAGTCGACGCTTAGCAACAACGCTGCGGTAGAGGCCCTGCAACTCGTCGAGATCGGCCGGTAGATGCTTCGGGTCCACACCGAGCGCCCGTAGGAACTGGCTCAGTGCCTCGGCCGGCGTGATCGGGCTCTGGTCGGCGTCGAACCCTCGCAGGTTGACGTAGAGCTGGCCGTCGGGGTACCGATCGGTCACCGAATGCGCGAAGTGCAGTGCCAGCGCGGTCTTGCCGACGCCGGCCGCGCCCTCGATCGCCGAGATCAGGACGGCCTCCACCGTGTGGCCGCCTTCCACGATCGCGCTTAGTGCGCCGAGTTCGGCCGTGCGGCCCGCGAAGCCACGCACACCGTGCGGAAGTTGCGCGGGACCGGGTTGCCGGGATCCAGCACGCGGCCGGCTCGTCAGGGCCACAGCCCGTTCACTGCCGTCGCTGTCCCCGAGCCCGCGAATGTGGTCGGGAGCGTCTGGCAGAGCCAACCAGGCAGGAGCCTCGGTTTCCTTCACCGCGATGTCCACCCGACGGTAACTGGCCGGCCGGGCCGCGGAGTCGTGCCAGACGACCTCCCGGTAGAACCAGTCGGACACGATCAACACGAGGGACCCCGGCGACTCCGCCAGGGTCTTCTTCAGGATCGTCGCGTCGATCAGCCGGAACGCGTGCTTGATCGACTCCGCTGTCGTGCCGTGGGTGTCGTGGCGGACTTCTCCGGCATGTACAGCCATTCGAACACGAACTCTACTGCCCGCCTCGCTTTTCGCGTTGTGTCGCCGCAGCGCCTCAGCCATGCGCAACGGCAGCGATTCGACCAGCCACACCTTCGGCACTTCCGGAGAGACCAGGATAAGCGCGCCATCACCCAGATCGCTGACCGCACAGTCACTCCAGATGACACCGGCGCGGTCGAACGCGCTCCTGGCGGCGTGGTACATCGCACGCCGCACCTCAAGTCGATGTTCGTCGGTGCGCGCGTCGTCGCCGAACCTTTCCACGTCGAGAACCACGATGGAGCGATGTAGTGCAGGGTGGCGCTGCCCCACCGCATCTCCTCACGAGAATTCTGTTGAGGATAGCCCCCAACACGATCATGCCCAACCCGACCGTCCCCCGTGAACGGAATGCGGCACATCCTCAATCCAACGCGACATGAATGTCAAGAACCACCAGGGCGGACACACGGGCACCGTTCGCCAAAATTGGTCCACACCTTTGCCCGCAAATGTACGGACACGCCACCGAACCCCATACTTGAATCGACAATTTTCGACGGCCCGCGACAATGCGATACTGCGAACGAGTGTACGACGTCCACCGGATAACGTCGTCTAACAAGTCGAAATTGCGCGCAAGTCCCGGCCTCTCCGGGTTTCGCCGACAACCGTGTGTCGCCAGCACGTTCCGCGCAACCCAGCGCTCACCGACGGCAGCGCCGGCCCGCAGCCGATCGGCGAGCGGTAGCTGATGATCTGCCAGTGGCACCGACGACTGGACCACACCACAACGGCGTGACCAGCATCAGTTCGCACCTCTGGCCCAGTGACGGACGGTGCCGCTGGAGTTGTTGAGAACTTTGCCGCGCAGGCGCTCATCCCCACCAGGCCCGATCAGCTCCAGCGCCTGCCTCGGGCTACGCACCGGGGGCACGGCCATCGTGCGGGCGATTGCCATCGCGGCGACCGCTCCCCACATGCGCCGCACGACATGAAGTTAGGCGTCGATCCCGGCGCTCGCACCGGCGCTGGTGATGTTTCAGCGCCCGGTGGTGCCGTCGATCAGCTCTCGCAGGATGTCGGCGTGTCCTGCGTGCCGTGCGGTTTCCTCGATCAGGTGGGCCAGTGTCCATCGCCGGGACGGCCTCGGGCGACCGGGTCTGGCCGGCCGGGGCCCTGGTTCGGTGAGGTCGTCCCAGAAAGCGATCTTGGTGTTCGCTTCGGTGATGGTTTCTCGGTAGGTGGCAAGGATTGTGTCGGCGGCGTCATCTGGGGTGGGGTGGAATGTGGCTTGCCAGTCGGCCACGTCGTGGCCAAGCAGCCAGTGCCGTTCCACGTAAGTGAGGTGCTTGATCAGCCCGAGCAGGTTCGTCCCGGACGGCACGCCGGCGGTGCGGGCCTGGGTTTCCGGCACCCCTTCGGCCTTGGCCGCGACAGCGGCACGCAGGTAGTCGAGGAAGCCGACGAGCATGTCCCTCTCGCCGGGTCCGGTCGAGGGAGGCCCGGTGTCACGTTTGCGCCTCGCACTCATCGCCGTCCCTCCGGATCTGCTCCCGCTCGGCGAATGACCAGTACGTGGTCGACGACGGTGGCTTTGTCGCCTGCCGGGCCGATGGCCTGGCGTTGTGGGGTGTCCGCGCGTTCGACTGACCATTCGGCGGAGTCGAGGGCCAGTTCCGTGGCCACTTCCCGGGGCGTCGGGTACTGGAGGGTGGGGTCTTGGTTCCAGGACCACGGCGCGGTGGAGCCATGGTCCACGACGGCCAGGCGGCCGCCTGGGTTCACCGCCTTCGCGGCGGTCCGCAGCACGCGGGTGCGGTCCAGGGTGAACGGTGTGTGCAGGTACTGCGCGGAAACGAGGTCGAAGGTCCCGGCCGGGAAGTCTTCGGCGAGGTCGACGCAGAGCGCGGTGACGGGCACACCGACTCGGTGTGCTTGCCGCCGGAGCGAGCGTACGGCTGACGCGGAGATGTCAACCGCGGTCACCCGCCAGCCCTGGCCGGCCAGCCAGAGAGCGTCTCCTCCCGCTCCGCAGCCCAGGTCCAGCCCGGCGCCCGGGGGCAGCGGTCCGGCGATCTCGACCGGTCTCAGGTTCACCGTCGCGTCCGGCGACTCGGCGGCGCGCCGGCGGTAATGCTCGTCCCAGAAGTGGGCGGCTTGGTTGTGAATGCTCATGCTCTCCTCGCCGGATCGGTTGCCATCACCCTGGCGCCGAGCCATCACGGACGGCACGAAAAATTGCCGATCTGGCAAGGTCGGGTGTCATGGCGAAGAAGACAGACCAGGTGCTGGACGCGGTCGGCCCCCGGTTGCGCGCCCTGCGCAAGCAGCGCGGATTGACCTTGGCCGAGGTGGCGACGGCGACCGGGACGTCGGAAAGCACCTTGTCACGGTTGGAAAGCGGCGGGCGGCGACCCACTCTGGAACTGCTGCTGCCGCTGGCCCGCGTGTACGGGGTGCCTCTCGGCGACCTCGTCGGCGCTCCTCGAACGGGTGACCCGCGGATCCACTTGCAGCCGATCCACCGCCACGGCATGACGTTTATCCCACTCACCCGCCGCGCGGGCGGAGTGCAGGCATTCAAGATGCTCAAGATGCTCATCCCAAGCCGCCCGCAACCGGCGGAGCCAACACCACAGACGCACGGCGGATACGAATGGGTGTACGTCCTCAATGGACGGCTCCGGCTGCGGGTCGGCGACCGTGACCTGGTCCTGTCGCCCGGAGAGGCCGCCGAGTTCGACACCGCACTGCCACACTGGCTCGGATCAGCCGACGGCCACCCTGTCGAAACACTCGTCCTGTTCGGACCGCAAGGCGAACGGGCACACGTGCGAACCCGCACCACCCGGTAGCGCGCGACCCGGACCATACCGGCGCGCTGTTCTTCCTGCACCGCGCCAAAACTCCATGCGCAGGGCGGTGAGCAGGTGTTTCGCCGGTGAGATCAGGCAACTCGCCGGTACTCGTTGATCACGCCGCCGAGCCGGAAACGGTCGCGCTTCGTGCGCAGGCCGACTTGCTCGTCCGGCACTGGGACGACTTGCTAGCCGCCCGCATCTTCGCCGAGGACATCGACTCCCGCCCGTCCGCCGTCGTCTCCGCCACCACCGCCGCCGACATCACCTGGTCGATTCCCAGTGAGCGTGCGAGTTGCTGTGCATGATCCACCTGACTCCCGTGGAACCGGCGCGCATCCAGGAGTTCATCGTGAAAGCCATCCCCGCCGGCCGCCCGCGATCGGACATCTTGCTACAGCGCCGTTTCGGCGACGCCTACCGCACCCCCGCAGCGAACGTCCAGGTTCGGTCTCCCGGCTCTGATCCCGAATGGCCGTCCCTCCACTTCAGGAACCTGGCGGTGCGGCTGGAGCCCCGCCGTCGCCGAGTGCGTCGAGTCGCTCCTGGATCCGCGCGGTGTCGGCGGTGCGGTGTTGGTCCTGGTACAGCTTCAGCGCCCGCTGCCACACCGCGCGGGCCTGATCGTGATCTCCGAGTGCGACGTGGGTCTGGCCCAGTTGGTCGAGGGTGTTGGCCTCGTAGTAGGTGTAGCCGAGGTCGAGCCACCGCGTGAGGGCCTGGTCGTAGTAGTCCAGGGCGTGGGCGTGGCGGCCGGAGTGGTGCGCGATGTACCCCAGGCTGTCCAGGGTGCCCGCCTCACCCTCGCGGTCGGGATGGCCCTCGTACAGCGCGAGTGCGGCCTCGCAGTGGGCGCGCGCCTGGTCGTAGTCGCCCAGATGGGCCTCGTTCCAGCCCACGAGGTTGAGCGCGCGGGCATGCCAGGCCGGGTTGTCGAAGGCCTGGAACAGGTTCAGGGCGTGCGTGGCGTGTTCCAGCGCCCGCCGATCCTCGCCCTGCAGCACCAACGCCTGGGCCAGGGCCCAGTGGATGTAGGCCTGGTTGGGGAGGTCACCGGCCTGTTCGGCCAGGGCCAGCGCCCGCTGGAGCTGCTCCACCGCCTCCGCGTGCCGACTGGCTCGGGCGCAGGCCAGGCCGAGACGCCCGTGGGCCATCGCCAACACGGTGGGGTTGTCCAGGTGACCGGCGGCGGCCAGCCCGGCCCGGCAGACGGTGACGTCGTCGTGGAGGTGTCCCCGCAGCCAGTGGAAGCCGGTCAGCGCCCAGGCCACCTGCCACACCGACTGGTGCCAGCCCTGCTCGGCGGCACTCTGTTGAGCGGCAAGCAGATTCGGGTGTTCGGCGTCGAACCAGGCCAGTGCCGCCGCCCCGTCGTCCAAGGGCTGGGGGTGGCAGCCAGGCGCCGGTTGGCCGATGTCGATCGGCGAGGCGTACGGGTTGAGGAATCCGTCTCCGGCGTGGGCGGTGTGGACGTAGAAGTCGGTCAGCCGCCGCAGCGCGGCGTCCCGGTTCTGCTTGGACTGGTCCCGGCCGGCCTGTTCCACGGCGTAGAGGCGGACCAGGTCATGCATCCGGTATCGGCCGGGAACATCCTGTTGCAGCAGGGAAACCCGCTCCAACGCCCGCAGCGCCGCCCTGACCCGGCCGGCAGGCAGGTCGGTGAGGCTGCCCGCCGCCGGCACGCTGATGTCCGGGCCCGGCGCCAGCCCGAGCAGCCCGAAAACCGCGGCCTGGTCGGGTTTGAGGGCCGCGTACGACCAGGACAGCACCGCGGGCAGGCTCGCGGCTGGGTCGCCCTCGTCCAGGGCCCCCAACCGGGTGGTGGCGTCCCGCAACTCGGCGGCCAACTCCGCCAGCGGGAACTCGGGGTGCGCGGTGGCGCGCCCGGCGAGAATGCTCAATGCCAACGGGAACCCGCCGCAGCAGGCCAACAGCTCCGCCACCGCGTCGGGTTCGGCGGCCAGCCGGCCGGCCCCCAGCCGGGTGGCCAGCAGCGTCCTGGCCTCGGCTTCGGACAACACGTCCAGTGGCAGTGGCCGAGCGCCGTGGGCGGCGACCAGCCCGGCCAGCCGGTCTCGGCTGGTGACCAGCACCGTGCAGGTCGGACTGCCCGGCAGCAGCGGGACGACGTGGGTGCTGTCGGCGGCGTTGTCCAGCACGATCAGCATTCGCTTGCCCGCGACCACGCTCCGGTACATCGCGGCGCGAGCGTCAGGGTCGGCCGGCATCGCGTTCCCGACGACCCCGAGAGCGTCCAGGAAGCCACGGACGGCGACCGCGGGCTGGGTGGGCGGCTCGGTCGGGTCGAAGCCGCGCAGGTTGACGTGCAACTGCCCATCGGGAAACTCGTCGATGTGCTGGTGGGCCCAGTGCAGGGCCAGCCCGGTCTTGCCGATCCCGCCGCTGCCCCCGATGGCGGAGATCGCCACCGTGCCGCCCGGCCCTTCGCCGGCGGTCAGCGCCGCGGTGAGGGCCGTCAACTCCTTGTCCCGCCCGGTGAACCACACCGGCGGCGCGGGCAGCTGCCGGGGCGCCACCGGCGGCGGAGACTGCCGTGCCGACGCCGCGGGGGTGGCGATGAGCGGGTCGGCAGTCAGGATCTGCTGGTGCAGTTGGTGGAGATCGGCGCCGGGGTCGGCGCCGAGTTCCTCGGCCAGCAGGGCCCGAATCCCCTGGTAGTGCGCCAATGCCTCGGCTTGGCGGCCGGTCCGGTACAGCGCCAGCATCAGCTGGCTGGCCACCCGCTCGTCCAGCGGATGCTCACTGGCCCTGGTGAACAGCTCCGCCACCAGCTCCGCGTGCTGGCCGAGGCGCAGTCGCAGGTCGGTGTGTTCGAGCTCGGCGGCGGCGCGCTGGCGGGCGAGCCCCTCGCGGACGGTGGCCGCCCACGACGAGTCCAAGCCGGTCAGCGCGTCCCCCCGCCACAGCGCCAGGGCCTGGGCGAACAACGCGGCGGCGCGATCGGGATCCGGCGCCGCGCGCGCCTGGGTGAGCAGGTGGCCGAACAGGCGCACATCCACCGTCAGCATGTCGTCGACTGAGATGGCGTAGCCGCCCGAGCGCCGGACGATGGCGACGTCCTTCGCATCAGCCAGCGCGCGCCGCAGGCGGGTGACGTAGCTGTGCAGCGTGCCGATGGCGCGCAGCGGTGGACGTTCGCCCCAGACCCGGTCGACGAGTTGGTCGACCGACACCGTCTGGTTGACGTCGACCAGTAACGCGACCAGCACACACTGCTGGCGGGCGTGACCGATGTCCGCCGGCCTGCCGTCGATGTCCACCCCGACACCACCCAGCAGACGGAACTCCGCCGCCATCCCGCTCCCCCACCCGTCGCGTCCGGTACCCCTTCGGCTTATCGCGGTCTACCGGCCGATTCAAGCAGAATTCAAGAATTTTCCCCGCGCGGCACGGCAGCGTGGTGCATGCGGCGGTCCGCCAGGTGGACAGGGGGGTTGGCGGGCCCGCACCGGCGGACACACCACGAGGGGTTCAGGGGGATCAGGACGTGGTGTGTCCGTCCACACCAAGCAGCCGTCACTCCGGGCCGGCGTTGTTCGGCGAACAGGTCGGTGCTGGTGATAAGGACGTGCTTGCAATGGGAGCGCGGCTGACCTGCGCGAGCACCGCTCAACTCCTCAGTCGAACCAGGAATCCGCCGACGATGCGGTGGGCCTGGGCACGGCGCAGTCGTCGCCGAACCGTAGCGCGGTGTTCGCGCTGATGAGGACCACGTCGATCTGGAAGGCGACAGGATTGGCGTCGAGAGCGGCGATCTCTCCGGTGGCGGCCGTGTGCCGCAGCTCGCTGGCGATCAGTTCGCGCCAGTCGCGTTAGACCACTCACGGAGTTCGAACGCGAATCGCAGCAGGAGCGAAACAGGAGCGTCCTGCCTACTGGAACGACGTCGATCCGCTGTCACCTGACGTCAACAGACCAACAGCACGCAGCAGATTCTCTGTTTTCGCAGGTCAACGCATCATCCGGGCAGGACTGGGGGTCAAGGGGTCGCAGGTTCAAATCCTGTCGTCCCGACGGTCGAAGAAGGCCCGCCAGGCCGGGGCAGATGCCCAGGTCGGCAGGTCTTTCTCGTGCCTGCCGACGAGCTTCAGTTGATCATCCACAGTGGACCAAAGCCCCATCTGAGCCCGTAAACAGGAGCGAAACAGGAGCGGGTGCCCCCACGTTTTTACGCAACACCGTTATGGGGTCGCGGTCCGCATCACCCGACTAGGTGGATCTGCAACCGACATCAACAAGCCACAACAACCACGTACCGAGCGCGGGCGACGACCATTCGTGACCGTTGACCGCCGCTGCCGTCTGTTCCCGCCCCTACGTGTCCGATGGGCGCCCAATCAGCCCGTCGCCACCGGTCCCCACACCCGACTGGGCCCGTTGCAGCGTCACCGGGCCAGCCGAAGACCCAGTTCACCCAGGCCTGTGTGATCGACTTCACCGACGACGCCAGAGGCGCGCAGGTTCGAGCCCTGCCTGGGGCTACCGGCACATCCACGGCGAACTCGCCCTCCTCGGCATCACGATCGCTCCCCCACCGTGCGGGAGATCCTCAAGACCGACGGCATTGACCCGGCCCCGCACCAGGCAATCACCACCTGGGCGGCCTTCCTGCGCTCCCAGGGCGAGGCGATCCTGGCGATGGACTTCATCGAGACCATCACCCTGACCGGGCAGCGCCAGTACATCCTCGCCGCCATCCACCACGCTGGCAGGCGCGTCCATGTTCTCGGCATCACCGCACCTCCCACCCATGCCTGAGTGACGCAGGCGATCCGCAACCTGCTCATGGATCTCCAGGACACTGGCAGCCTCGCGCGGGTCAGGTTCCTCATCCGCGACCTCGACGCCAAATACCCCGCGCTGATCGACGAGATCCTCAGTGGCGCCGCGATCACCACGGTGCTGACCGGTGTCCGGATGCCCCGCATGAACGCGATCACCGGACGCTGGGTCAAGACACTCGGCACCGAGTTGCTGGACCGCACGTTGGTCTGAAACGAGACCCATCGACGGCACGCGCTTCGTGAGTACGAGCGGCACTACAACCAGCCCCGAACCCACCGATCACTTGCCGCCGCAGCACCCTTGCGAGCCCGGCCCCAGCCACTTGAGGCCGGTCATATCGAACGCCTCGCCATGCGGTGACAGGACCGTCTCGGCAGAGTCATCCACGAGTACCGACATGCCGATTGAACTGCTTGGACGTAGTTTCGGCACGCACAGCCCCGAACGCCGCCCTCCACACCTGCTCGGCTGTCGTGGCCTCCACGGCCACCTGATCATTGAACGTCGTCACAAACCCTCACGAACGGCGGAATCGTCAACCTGGTCACGGCCAGCCAGCACACATCCACAAGATCGTGCTACGAGTCCTTAAGAGATGCTTGAGTAATCCCCACCGCCAGGACTCCACCATTCAGCCCCACAATCAACTGACCGTCGACAGCGATAATAGCCTGAGCGGTCTGGCGAACCGGGATGTCCATCACGGGGTGCTGGACCCTGGGGTCCCAAAGCCGCACCGTGCGATCGTTGCTGGTGCTGGCGAGCAAGGTACGCCCGTCGACCTCTAGTGTGCACACTGCGGTAACCCACCCTGTGTGCCCTTCCAAGGTGCGGATGTGGCCGCCGGTGGCGGGGTCCCAAAGCCGCACCGTACGATCGCGACTGGTGCTGGCGAGCAAGGTACGCCCGTCGACCTCTAGTGTGCACACTGCGGTAACCCACCCTGTGTGCCCTTCCAAGGTGCGGATGTGGCCGCCGGTGGCGGGGTCCCAAAGCCGCACCGTACGATCGCTGCTGGCGCTGGCAAGGAGGGTGCGCCCCTCAACCTCCACCGCGTAAACCCCGACGACCGAGCTAGTGTGGCCCTTCAAGTGCCGGATTACTTTGCCAGTGACGGGGTTCCACAGTCGCACCACACGTCCGAGGGAGTCTGTAGCGGTGGCGAGCAGGTTGTCCCCGCTCACTTTTACCCTGCACATCGCCCAAATCCCGTTGAACTTGTCTCTCAGGGTGCGGACGAGGTCGCCGGTGGTGGGCTCCCAAAGCCGCACCGTACGATCGTCGCTCGCGCTGGCAAGGAGGGTGCGCCCCTCCACCTCCACCATGCACACCCCCCAGACGGTGCTGGTGTGGCCTTCCAACGTACGGAGAAGCTCGCCGGTGGTGGGCTCCCAAAGCCGCACCGTACGATCATTGCCAGCGCTGGCAAGAAGAGAACGCCCGCCCACCTCCACGGTGCATAGGTTGGTAACGCGGCTGGGGTCGTCATTTTGGGGGTTCCCGCCGGTGATGGGATCCCATAGCCGCACCGTGCAGTCGTCGCTGGCGCTGGCAAGGAGAGTGCAGCCGTCCACCTCCACAGAGCACACCCCAGATACTCGGCTCGTGTGACCTTCCAGTGTGCGGACGTGGTCGCCGGTGGCGGGGTCCCAAAGCCGCACCGTACGATCATTGCCAGCGCTGGCAAGAAGAGAACGCCCCTCCACCTCAACCACACACACCGTCTGGATCGCGCTGGTGTGACCTTTCAATGTGCGGACGTGGTCGCCGGTGGCGGGGTCCCAAACCCGCACCGTACGATCATTGCCAGCGCTGGCAAGAAGAGAACGCCCCTCCACCTCAACCACACACACCGTCTGGATCGCGCTGGTGTGACCTTCCAGTGTGCGGACGTGGTCGCCGGTGGCGGGGTCCCAAAGCCGCACCGTACGATCATTGCCAGCGCTGGCAAGAAGAGAACGCCCCTCCACCTCAACCGCACACACTGCCCAGACCGTGTTGGCGCTGCTCCGCGCGGGGGGGCTTCGGAAACGCTTGTGGGCGGTAGTGTCCCATACCAGCACTGTGCCGTCGTGCTCGGCGGTGGCGAGAATGGTGTGCCCGTATATCTCTGCTGTCCAGTTCCCGGGGCGACTGCGGGCGCGGGTATCGGTGGCCGGATCCCATATCAGCACTGTGCCGTCGTGCTCGGCACTGGCAAGGAGGTAACGCCCTTCCACGTCAATCGTGCACACCGTCTGGATCTCTAGTGTGCGGACGTGGTCGCCGGTGGCGGGGTCCCAAAGCCGCACCGTACGATCATTGCCAGCGCTGGCAAGAAGAGAACGCCCCTCCACCTCAACCGCACACACCGTCTGGATCGCGCTGGTGTGACCTTCCAGTGTGCGGACGTGGTCGCCGGTGGCGGGGTCCCAAAGCCGGACCGTACGATCGCGACTGGTGCTGGCAAGAAGAGAACGCCCCTCCACCTCAACCGCACACACCGTCTGGATCGCGCTGGTGTGACCTTCCAGTGTGCGGACGTGGTCGCCGGTGGCGGGGTCCCAAAGCCGGACCGTACGATCGCGACTGGTGCTGGCAAGAAGAGAACGCCCCTCCACCTCAACCGCACACACCGTCTGGATCGCGCTGGTGTGACCTTCCAGTGTGCGGATGTGGTCGCCGGTGGCGGGGTCCCAAAGCCGGACCGTACGATCGTCGCTGGCGCTGGCAAGAAGAGAACGCCCCTCCACCTCAACCGCACACACCCCGTATACCCGGCCGGTATGTCCAGCCAGAGTGGCTTCTTCGCTTTGAGGTGTCACCGCGGCCCAGATGGCCCGATAGGGCCCCATGACTGCGTAACCTCGGAACGCGTTGCCCAGTCCCTCCTGCGCTTCGGTCATGCCGAACAGGGCACCGCGAATTTCGGCCGTTGCATCGATCGCGTGCGGCGTCTTGCGTAGCAATTCGGCTCGATCGCGGCCTAGAGGCGTTGCCGCGGTTGTCGCTAAAGGGATAATTCGGCGCAGGTCGGCGCACAGGAGATAGGCATTGTCGGCGAGAAGGTCGTCGATTACATCAGCCTGGGATGCGTGGCGCGGCAAGGAGCGGAGCAGGTAGTGAGGCACGGCGTGCCAGCCGATGGCCCGGCCTTGGGCAATGAAGGATCGCGCGAGAGCACGTTCATCTGTGATGCGGTCCGACATGTCGGCTCGCTCATGAAGTAGTGCGTCATTGAGTGCTTGGTGAAAGAGACGAAATGCGCTGTCGGACCGCCCAGCCTCGCTCGTCTCGACGATGAAGTTCGCCGCCGAGGATCGCGCAAAGGAGCGGAGGCTTGCTTGGCTGATGGTCAGGCCAAAAAGTGCAGTGATGGCGGTGCCCCATAAGGCGAGGGGAAGACCTGGAGCCTCGGCGAACGCGAGGACGGTGAGTGCTTTACTGGCTGACAGCCCGTTCGTTACGGGCGGTAGTAGGGCAATGAAATCACGCAGAGCCGAGTCGACGGTGGGGGAGAACGAAAGCTCATCGAGGTTGACTGGCCGGGTGTCGTGCATGCCATGAGCACGGGCGACGAGACCAGCCACAAGGAAGTTACCTGCAGCAAGGGTCGAGATACGTTCCGCAACGGGGGTAGCGACCTGTTCGTCGTTGTAGGGATTGTCCAAGCGTTCGTCACCGAAAAGTTGAAGGCACGCCAGCGCGTATTCAGCCAGATCTGCCTGCGAGAAGTATTCAGGACTGTCTAGATCCAAAACCCGGGCAGCGGCCCCGAAGCACGACAGGAGACTGCCGGCGTCGTCCTGGCGTCTGCTGCCCACAACTACACGCACGCCCAGGTCCGCGCACGTCTCCGCCAAGGGCAATACGATCCGACTGATGATGGCCCGTGCTTCCTGCGCGTTGGTGGCCTCGTCCAGTGCATCGATCACCACGGCGAACGTCCTCTTCGGACGCTGCGGCAGTACTCCCCGTAGCCCAGGGGCAAGGTCACTAACTTGATCGGGTACCGAGGCGGAAGCCGCACGGGCGATCTCTCGAGCCACGTCCAATGCAGTCTTACCTTTGGCATGTACGGCACACGCAATCGAGCCAAGAGGTGCTCGTACCGCGTAATCGGCGGCGGGGAGCGCTGCAGCGATGCCGGGATCTGCGGTGGTGACAATGCGCCCAAGCACGGCAGACTTTCCCACCCCGGGGGATCCCGTGACTACGAGTACTTGCCGCCGCGCCAGGTCCCCGCTGATCCAGGAAACTAACTCGGTCAAGGCTGCGGCGCGTCCATGGAATCGGAATCCGCGTTCAGCATCCGTGCTCACCCCACGGGCACGCGGGCGCCAATGCCGACCTGCTTCCGTGTCCTCCGCCAGGCTCCAGCCCCACGCCGCGAGGGCGCTCTCGCCAGCGGCCTCCGCAGACCAGCCGGTCAGCAAATGAAGCTTCTGCTCGGGCAAGCACTCGCCGATGGCGCGCAAGGTGATCGCCCTAGCGTCTCCGTTCGCGCCCTGGGCCTGGCCCACCATGCCTACCACAGCGTCGTAGTCTGGCAACCATAGTGCAGCTCCGCTGTATCCGGACTTGACACCGTATCGGGAACCAGTGTCCAGCCGTACCCAGCCGTAGCCGATTTCCTCTCCGACCAATCCGTCGGCGGAATTGCCTAGCATCCCGTCGGGGAACCCGAACGCCCACCATCGGCGGTGCACGAGGCTCCCAACTTCTGGTTCACGCAACCGCGCCGCGTACTCTTCGGGAATCGGCTCGGCGAGGATCAGAACCGCAACGTCGTCAATGTCGTGATCCTCAAACGCGGGGGCCACCACCTCCTGCACTCGGACGCGACGGCGCCGCATTAGGGCCTGCGCCTTGGGAAACGCCACCCAGAGCTCTGACCGTTGACGCCCATCCTCGAACACAACATGTGCGCAAGTCACCACTCGTAAACCATCGACCAGGAATCCGGACCCCAGCGGACGCCGGTCCCCCTCTCCAGCATGGATCGCAGCCACCCACGCATCCGCCCCAGGCCGAGGGCTGGTATCCGTCGTGCTCACGTTGTGTTCGCCGCTGGCCACTTCAGCGTGATCTCAAAGTTCGCCTCAGTCGCGGCTTTGGCGACCAGCCAGTTCGCCGTCCCCGTCACCTTTACTCCGAACTTCACCTGCACCTCACCCGGCTGCAAGGCTCTGACCTGCTCTAGCACCGCTCGCGCTCCTTCCACAGCTGGCGCCACGGCCTCGCGAATCTTGCCGACGATTTGCTCGGAGCCGACCTGATGCCACTCATCGATCGGTTCAATCTCGAATCGGACTTCGGTGCCGCCCTCGACCTCATACGAAACGACCTGTGACGCCACGTATCCCCCCATCGTTCTCTCGGTTCCACGTACGACACAGCGTATCGTCCCGGATGCCGCGGCGTCACCAAGAGGCCAGGGCTCCGTCGTTCTCGCGGTTGCGCCTGTTTGATCACGTGATGCCGAGGGTGGTCAGTGGTTGGCTGGTGTCACGTGCATGTTTGCGCAGGCCGGCGGCAATGAAGATCCGCCATCTTGAAGTCGCTGGTCACGGGGCTGGTGCGAGTCGTTGATCGTCGATGCGTCCGTGCAGGTGGGCAGGTGCCTGTGGGTGTGGGAACGGCCACCATGATCATGAGCGTTTGTGACGAAGTTTAATGATCAGGTGGCCGTGGAGGCCACGACAGCCGATCAGGTGTGGAGGGCGGCGTTCGGGGCGCTGATGGCCGACTGTTTCCCGAGTCGTGATTCGCGACTGCTGGCGCGGGAGATGGCCGAGGCGATGCTGATAGAGCTGGAGCGGCGCAACTGCTGGACGCTCGCCGAGGCGCTCGGCCACGACGAGTCGTACCGGCTGCAGCGCTTCCTCTCCCACGGCTCGTGGGACTACGACCTGGGCCGTGACCGGCTGGCCTCCTGGGTGTCAGGTGAACTCACTGACAACGAGGCTGTGTTGGTGGTCGATGAGACGGGGGACGAGAAGTCCCCCATCGACTGCGTGGGCGCCGCTCACCAGCACTCCGGCGCGCTCGGCGGGATCGGACTGTACAAGGTCGCCGTGCACCTCACCTACGCCACCCTGCGCGGCCACGCGCTGATCTACCGGGAGTTGTACCTGCCCGCCGCCTGGGCGCAGGACGAGGAGCGCCGCCTGCTGCGGCACGCGCCCGACGGGGTCTGTTTCGCCACCAAGCCCCAGCTCGCCGCCGTCATGCTGCACCGCACCCGCGAACTGGGCATACGTGCCCGCTGGTTCACCGGCAACGAGGTCTACGGCAACCTCGAACTGCGACGCACCGCCCGGATACTCGGCTTCGACTACGCCCTGGCCGTCAAGACCGACCACACCGCCACCACCTTGGCGGGCCGCTTCACCGCCGCCCGATTCGCGGCGAAGGTCCCGGCGAAATCCTGGATTCGGATGCACACCGGGCACGGACTGAAAGTCGACCGGCACTACGACCCGCCAGGACCCCAGAAACGCCCCACGGGTCATCTGGTCCGCGACCGGAACCGTGACCTGGGCGAGCAGTTCTTTAAGCGGTTCGGTCCCAACCTTTGGCGGGCCTGGGTGCTCCCACCCGAGGTCGGCACGCTCCACTGGTCCTGCCAGCAGCCCCACATGGTGAGTGTGTCGGTCAGCCGCGCGGCGACGTCCTCGTAGTCGTCCTCGGCGAACAACGCCATCGCCATCACGAAGTAGACCATCACGTGCGGCGGGAGCTTGCCGTCGCTGCGTTTGGCCTGTTTGCCGGTCACGGCGATGGCCTCGTCGACGGAGTCACGAGGGACCGACGAGGTCAGCACCCCGAGCGAGATCCAGTCCGTCAACCGGCCACCGGCAGCCATCCCAGCATCCTGCGCCACGACACATGATCATGCCGCCTGGCTGTCATCATCCGGACACCAGGACCACCAAGATCAAACTAAGCCAAGCGGCATTGGGCTCATCCCACAGGCCGCGTGATCACTTCACGACAGCCGCACCCAAATCATGGTTCCCACATTCTGCCGTGATCTCGGCCGTCGCCTGCGCCGCGGTGAAGAAGTCTTCGACCACCGGCGAGGTGCGTGATGCCGCCACCGCGAGGCACACCTGGTCGGGCGGCAGATCCGGGATGGGTACGTAGCTGATGTCCGGACGCGAGTAGAACACGGTCGCCGAACGCCCCACGAACGAGATGCCCCGGCCGGCCGCGACGTGCTCGAGCGTCTCCTCCATCCCGCGCACCCGGAGCCCGGAGTCGGGGTGCGGGCGCCTGGTGGGCTGCGTGCTCGGGTCGGCGTGCCAGACCAGCGGCTCACCGGCCAGGTCAGCCTCGGTGACCTCCTCCTTGCCGGCCAACCGGTGACCGGCGGGCAGCACCACCATGAGCGGCTCGGTGTACAGCGGAGTCAGGCGCAGGCCGGTCTCGTCGATGGGCAGCCGCACATAGCCGACGTCAACGCGGCCGTCGAGCAGCATCGGGGCCTGGTCGTCCCATTCCATCCGCTGCACGTCCACGACCACGTCCGGATGCTGGGCCTCGAACGCCCGCGTCGCCGGGATGACCGGGATGCCGGCCCGGAAGCCGACCACCAGCCGCCGGCTGCCGCGGGCGGCCACGGACACCCGGCGGCGGACCGCGTGCGCGGAGGCGAGCAGCGGACCGGCGTCGGCCAGCAACTGTCGACCCGCGTCGGTCAGCTCCACGCCGTGGCGGTCCCTGGTGAACAGCGAGGCGCCGAGATCCTGCTCCAGCGCGCGGATCTGGCGGCTGAGCGCCGGCTGCGCGATATGCAGCTCATCGGCGGCGCGGCCGAAGTGCAACCGGTCGGCCACGGCGACGAAGTAGCGCAGTTTGCGCAGGTCCAGATCCATGGCGCCTCCCGGTCCGGTGATGCCTCCAGGTTATCACCACGACTGAAAGAAGTCTTGGACACCCGCTCAAGCAAATGGCATCGTTAATGGGGCCCGAGCGAATTCGGCATAAGAATTCGACATCGGGACTTGACAGCAGGGCCCAGACCCAGAATGAGCACATCAGGAATCGAGCCCGTCCATCGCGCCATTCGACGGCGTCGACGACACAACCGTTAACAACGACGGGGTGGGCATGGCGTCCAGTCCAGCTCGAGAAAGCAGGCACTCCATGAGCAGCATCAGCATCATCGGCCTGGGGAACATGGCCAGCGCCCTGGCTGACCGGGCGCTCGCCGGCGGCAACGCCGTCGAGATCATCGGTCGCGACCAGGCCAAGGCCAAGGAGTTGGCCGCCGCGCTCGGCGGCGCCACTGTCGGGACGGCCGGCGCCGCCCCGGCCGGGGACATCGTCATCCTCGCCGTGCCCTACGCCAGCGCGGCGGCGGTGATGAGCGAGTACGGGGACGCACTACATGACAAGGTCATCATCGACATCACCAACCCCATTTCCCCCGATTTCACGGGCTTTGTCACCCCCGACGGTAGTTCCGGCGCGCAGGAGATCGCCAAGGCCGCCCCCGCCGGCGCACATGTCGTCAAGGCGTTCAACACCCTGTTCTCCCATGTTCTGGCCGCCGGCCCAGCCGATGGTCGCCCCTTGGACGTGTTCATCGCCGGCGACGACGCGCAGGCAAAGACACGCGTGTCGGCGTTCATCGAGAGCCTGGGACTGCGCCCGCTGGACACCGGGCAGCTGCCAATGGCGCGGACACTGGAGAACGTCGCCCTGTTGCAATTGGGCCTCGTCGCCCACTCCGTCAAGCACACCAACTTCTTCCTTGGCGTCAGCATTCTCAGCTGAACGCACCCGCACCACCACTTATCGCGCCACATCATTTACAAGGAGCAGTAGCGTGCGCGTTTTCGTCACTGGCGGGACCGGCCATTCCGGTTCGTACATCATCCCCGAGCTCATCGCCGCCGGACATGAGGTCACCGGCCTGGCCCGGTCCGACACGGCCGCGGCGGCGGTGTCCGCGCTCGGCGCGAAGGTGCGTCGCGGCAACCTCGATGATCTCGACGGGCTCAAGGAGGCGGCCGCGGACTCCGACGGTGTCATCCACGTCGCGCACAGGCAAGACCTGCTTCCGTCCGGCGGGATCGACGCCGTGGCCGCCGCGGAGCTCCCGATCATGCTCGCGTACGGCGAGGCACTGGCGGGAACCGGAAAGCCGCTGGTCGCGGCGGGGAGCATTGGCTCGCCCGGGAACCTGGGCCGGCCGGCCACCGAGGAGGACCTGGCCCTTCCCGGCGGTGATGAGCACAAGGGCACCCTGCGGGTTCGTAACGTCGTGGAAACCGCCGTAGTCGGCCTCGCCGAGCGGGGCGTGCGGTCTTCGGTCGTGCGGATTGCCAACATCGCGCACAGCACGACCGATCGTGCCGGCTTCCTCGTGCAGCTGATCGCGCTCGCGCAGGAGAAGGGCTTCGTCGGCTACCCCGGAGACGGCGCGAACCTGTGGAACGCCGTGCACATCCGCGATGCCGCCTCCTTGTTCCGCCTGGCGCTGGAGAAGGGTCCGGCTGGCAAATACTGGCACGCGATCGGGGACGGCGGCATCCCGTTCCGCGAGATCGCCGAGGCCATTGGCAGCCGTCTGGGCCTGCCCGCCGTGAGCGTTCCCGCAGACGTACTGATGCTGCCGGGATACTTTGGGTTCCTCGCGAACATAGTCACCCAGAACTACCCGGCGTCCAACCTCATCACCCGCCGAACCCTCGGCTGGGAACCCGTTCAGCCCAGCCTGCTCGCCGATTTGAACAACGGCCATTACTTCTCCGCCAGCTGACGGCATGGACGGAGCCGAATCTCGTGGAGTGATCACGCAGCTTGGGGGATGAGCCCGTCGAGGTAGCGGGTTTCGTGGACACGACGGCGTTCTTGGGCCAGGCGGTAGCGCATGTACTCGGTAAGGTCGCCGTTACTGTGCAGTGCATTCTCGACATCATCTGGGCCAGCTTTGCCGCCCGCGGAACCGCACCACGCATCCGGCGATCCCCGGGCACACTGTTCGACGATACGTACGGATGGCCGCGACCCGATCTCCAGCCCGAGTCCCGGCAGCTACCGCTCCGGCCGCGCCGAACTCGACGTCGACTTCCGGCCGACGAGGCGTGATCGGGCCGTCATTATATAAGAACCGAACTGTTTCGGATACCCATCAATTCAACGGAGTGATCGTGGGAAAGCTCGATGGCAAGGTAGCGGTGATCACCGGCGGATCCACCGGCATGGCACTGGCCGGCGCCAAACTGTTCGTCGAGGAAGGAGCGCACGTCTTCATCCAGGCCCGGCGGCAGGAAGCACTGGACGACGCCGTCGAGCTGATCGGCCGCAACGTCACCGCCGTCCGGGGTGACGCGGCCGAACTGGACGACCTGGACCGCTTGTACGACACCGTCAAGCGGGAGAAGGGCTCGATCGACGTGCTGTGGGCCAGCGCCGGGATGGGCGAACCCGCCGTCCTCGGCGAGATCACCGAGGAACAGTTCCACCGCGCCTTCTGGCTCAACGCGCGCGGCACCCTGTTCACCGTGCAGAAGGCACTGCCGCTGATCAACGACAACGGCTCGATCTTCATGACCGGATCCAACGCCTCCCTCGGCGCCTTCCCCGGCTGGAGCCTCTACGCGGGAAGCAAAGCCGTCCAGCAGGCCTGGGCCCGCGTCTGGCTCAACGAACTGCGCGACCGCAAGATCCGGGTCAACGTCCTGACCCCCGGCCAGGTCGCCACCGCCAAACAGGAAGAACTGTTCGACGAGGCAACCAAGGCCGCATTCGAGTCCCTCATCCCCCGTGGAAAGATGGGCCGCCCCGAAGAAATCGCCACCGTCGCCCTGTTCCTCGCCTCCAACGACTCCAGCTACGTCAACGGCCTGGAACTGCTCACCGACGGCGGCACCACCGCCATCTGATCCACGCACCAGGAATGCCGCGGACACACCCCACAACCACCCAGTCGCCACAACGAACTGATCTCGAACGCGGACATCCGCAACACGCCGAAGTGTTGCGCGGTCGCCGAATTCGCGTGCTGTCGATGATTTGTGGACGCCGGTTGGCGTCTACTGGTGAAGCAGTGTCATTCGTGAAGCAAGGCTCTGAATGAACTACATCCCGCTCGACACGGACGGCAAGATTGCCGAGATGACCATATTTGGCGCCAGCTGCCGGCGGAAGACGAGCCGGAGGTGCCGGGAAAGGCGCGGCAGTTGGCCCAGAAACGTCGCGGCCGACGCCCTGCGCCTGACCCGGCACGAACGAGACAGAGCGACACCTCGAGAACAGGAAGAGAGCACACCTCATGAGCAGCATCACCCTCATCGGCACGGGGAACATGGCCCGCACCATCGGCACGCTCGCGGTGGCGGGCGGCAATACCGTCGAGGTCATGGGACGAGATCAGTCCAAGGCCGATGACCTGGCCAAGGCTCTGGGCGGTGGCGCGACGACGGGCAAGTGGGGCGCCGTCCCGGCCGGGGACATCGTCATCACGGCCCTGTTGTACGACGGTGTCGTTCCGGTCGTCGCCGAGTACGGAGACGCCCTCGCGGGCAAGGTCATCGTCGACATCAGCAACCCCTTCAACGCCACGTTCGACGGACTGGCCCACAGCGAGGAGACCTCGATCGCGCAGGAAGTCGCCAAGGTGGCCCCGGCCAGCGCCAGCGTGGTGAAGGCATTCAACACCATCTTCCGGAATGTCCTGGAGAAGAGCCGGCCCAACGTCTTCATCGCTGGCGACAATGCGCAGGCCAAGGCGGGCGTGGCGGCATTCGTCGAGAGCCTCGGGCTGCGCCCGCTGGACGTCGGCGGCCTGAAAATGGCGCACTGGCTGGAAGGAGTGGGCGTGGTCACGGTGGGCCTCGCCGGCAACGGGGTTGGCCACTGGGACTTCGCCCTCGGCGTCAACGAATTTACCGGCTGAGCCCCGGGGGCCGAGCAGTCGGCGACCAGGGCGCCGTGCGCCCTGGTCCTCGCTGCCTTGGGGCGTCAACTCCCTGGACGACTTCCAGCCGGCCATCGACGCCCTGACCGGCCAGACCCGTGACCTGCAAGCCCAGGTCGCCGCGCGGCAGGCCGTCATCCCCGCCGGCTCACCGAGTCAGTCGCTGGACCAGGCGATTGCCGCGTTCGCGGCCGCGAAGGGACTACCGGCCACGCGCCAGCTCAAGCAGGTTCCGGACGCGCGCTTCTGGTCCCCGGTGGGACCCGGTGGCCGTCGTCTCGCACACCGCGCACCTGATGCGGCTCGACCCGGATGGCGTGACCGCCTGCCGCTGGTCCGATGCGCTGGTGACGGCGATCGAGCTCACGCCCGGAGCGGCCGCCGAGCTGACCACCTGCTTCCGCTCCGGCGGCCAACGGTTCGGCCGACGGCGCTACGGCCTGGGGTTGGCCCTGGTCAACGACATCGCCGACCGGTACGACGGGCGGCTCGAAGCGGACAGCGAACCGGGGCACGGGGCCACCTTCACGTTGGTCCTCCCCCCCGCTGAGCGAACCTCGCGGAATGTCCGGCCAGGCGTTGACAGGGCGAGTCCCGGTTCCTAGCGTGACCACATCCCAAGCTGTTGTCTTCATATGTAGACGACGGTCAGTCGACGGGACGGAGGCGCAGATGCCGGCCGTGGCTTCCGAGAGCCCCGCCTACCGCAGGGCGGTGACCAAGTTCTTCCGGCGCATGCTGCCGCTGGTGGTGTTCATGCTGGTGGTCAACCAGATGGACCGCACCAACATCGGCTTCGTGCAGTCCCACCTCAAAACCGACCTGGGCATCGGGGCCGCGGCCTACGGGCTCGGCGCCGGCCTGTTCTTCGTCGGGTACGCGATCTTCGAGGTGCCCAGCAACATGCTGCTGGAACGCGTCGGCGCGCGGATCTGGCTGACCCGTATCATGATCACCTGGGGCCTGGTGGTGGCCGCGACGGCGTTCACCACCGACGCCACCACGTTCTACCTCTTCCGCTTCCTGCTCGGCGTGGCCGAGGCCGGCTTCTTCCCCGGCGTCCTCTACTACTTCACGAAGTGGCTGCCGAACGCCGAGCGCGGCCGGGCGACGGCGATCTTCCTCGGCGGATCGGCGTCCGCCTACATCGTGACCGGCCCGATCAGCGGCGCCCTGCTGGAGCTGCACGGCCTCGGCGGGCTGGCCGGCTGGAAGTGGATGTTCCTGCTGGAGGGCGGGGCCTCCGTGCTCATCGGCGTGCTCGCCGGCGTTTTCCTGGTCTCGCGGGTCAAGGACGCGAAGTGGTTGACCGACGACGAGAAGATGGCGCTGAGCGCGGCCGTCGAACGGGACGAGCTCATCCGCAAAGAAGCCGCGAAGCAGCGGGTCCCACGGTGGAAGCTGCTGGCCAACCCACAGGTCCTGCTGCTGTGCTGGCTGTTCTTCGCGATGTCGATGACCGGCTACGCCATCACGTTCTGGCTGCCCAGCACGGTCGGCAAGATCCCGGGTCTGTCCGACTTCCAGATCGGCCTGCTCTCGGCGATCCCGTGGATCTGCGCGATCGTGGCGATGTACGTGCTGGCCTGGCACACCGACCGCACGCAGGTGCGCCGGCCGTGGGTCGCGGTCGGCCTGGTCGTCGGGGCGGTCGGCACACTGCTGGCCACCGTCGGCTCGCCCTGGTTCGGACTGGTCGCCATGTGCATCGGCGCGACCGGGTTCAAATGCGCGGCCTCGGCGTTCTGGCCGATGGCGCAGCAATCGCTGGACCTCAAGATCGCCGCGGCGGGCATCGCGCTGGTCAACTCGCTGGGCAACCTCGGCGGCTTCGTCGGCCCGACGGTGCTCGGCTACTTCCAGGACGCCACCGGCAGCACGGCCGGCGGGCTCTACGGCCTGTCGGCGGCCTCCCTGGTCGGCGCAGTCACCGTCGCGCTCGTGCGAGGCCGGCGCGCCGCCGCCGATCCACCGATCACCGCGCCTTCGGTGCGGTGAGGGAGAATGGCGGCATGGCCGAGCAGAAGGGCGTCCGGGATGTGAAGTCGGCGGCGCGCACCGTCGACATCCTGGAGGTCCTCGGCGGGCTCGACGGGCGGCCGCTCAGCCTGCGCGAGCTCGCGGAGCGGACCGATGTGCCGCGCAGCAGCCTGTACGCCCTGCTGCAGACTCTGGTCAACCGCGGCTGGGTGCGCACCGACGCCACCGGCTCCCGCTACTCGATCGGCGTGCGGGCGCTGCTCGCCGGCACCTCCTACCTAGACGGCGACCCGCAGCTGGCCGTCACCAGGCCACACATCGACGCACTGGCCGAGGAACTGGGCGAAACCGTGCACTTCGCCCGGCTCGACGGCGTCGACGTCGTGTACCTCGCGACCCGAGAGTCGCGGCACTACCTGCGCCCGTTCAGCCGGGTCGGCCGCCGGCTGCCGGCCCACGCGACGTCGCTGGGCAAGGCGATCCTGGCCGAGCGGTCGGACGCCGACGTCGAGAAGCTGGTGCCGGCCGACGCCCCGCGGCTGACCGAGCACACCCTGGACCGGCCGGCTCTGCTGGCGGATCTCGCCGTGGTGCGCGAGCGCGGCTACGCCATTGACGACGAGGAGGGCACGATCGGCCTGCGCTGCTTCGGCGTCGCGCTGCGCTACGACTCCCCCGTGGTCGACGCGATCAGCTGCTCAGTTCCGATCGCCCGGCTGACACCCGAGGCCGAGCGCGGGATCATCGCCGCGCTGGCGCGGGCCCGCGACGCGATCGAGCGGGCCGCCCGGTACTGAGTCACACTCGGCGAGAAACACCCTGTCCTCTAAGGGCTGTCTCGTAACCCGGTGACAGGTGTGTCCAGGTGATCGTTGATCATGGTGGGATGCAGGTGATCACGGCATCGCGGTCGGAGTGAATCGCACCGTTCACCGGCCTGCAGCCTGGCCGGTTCCGCAAGCTCGTGCGCGTCGTGGCCCAGCGCGGCGGGGACGAGATCGCCGACGGCCGCCCTGGCCGGCAATGGCGACTGGACCTAGCCGACCGCGTGCTACTGGTCGCCGCCTACTGGCGCACCAACCTCACGATGCGCCAGATCGGACCGTTGTTCGGCGTCTCGCACTCCGCCGCCCATCGCGTGATCGACACCCTCGGCCCGCTACTGGCCCCGGCCCCGGTCCGGCGCCGCCGGATCGACCAGGTCGCCATCGTCGACGGAACCTTGGTCCCCACTCGTGACCACCGACTGGCCGCACCCAGCAAGAATTACCGCTACTCCGCCAATGTGCAGGTGGCCATCGACGCCGACACCCGCCTGGTCATCGCCACCAGCGACCCACAACCGGGCAACCGCAACGACTGCACCGCCTACCGCACCTCCGGCATCGACCAGAAACTGGCCGGACGTCCGGTGATGGCTGACGGCGGCTACCAGGGCAACCCCGACGTGATCATGCCCTACCGTAAACCCGCCGACGGGACACTGACCGACTGGCAGGAAGATCTCAACGCCATCCACCGCAAGGTCCGCGCCCGCATCGAACACGCGCTGGCGCGCATGAAGTGCTGGAAAATCCTGCGGGCAAGAGCAGTCACGAGACACCCTTAGCTCGGCCCGGCTTAGCTTCCGGCCATGGCGATGACCAGTTTGCCGCCCTTCGGGCGCTGCTCGCGCTCCAGCTCCGTCAGAGCGGGAATCGCCTCGGCCAACGCGACCGTACGGGCGATGGGCAGGCGCAGGGTCCGGGCCACCTCCTCCAGGTCGGCGGTCACCGGCCGGCCCATCATCGCTCGGAACGGGCCGGGCAGTGCGCTTCTGATCATTTTGGCCGGGGTTGGGACGATGTCGACGATGGTTCCGCCGGGCTTCAGCAGCGTTCGGGCCGCGGTGAAGGGAAGCATGCCGGGCGTGTCGAGGACGAGATCGAACCGTTCCGCGAGGGCGGCCGGGTCGAAGCCGAAACCCACGACCGGTTCGACGCCGAGCTCGCGGGCCTCGTCCGTCGCAGGGTTGCGGCAGCTGCCGGCGACCGAGGCTCCCCGCGCCCGGGCGAACTGGACGGCGGCCCGGCCTACACCGCCCAGGCATCCGTTGACGAAGACCGCCTGCCCGGGCCGGATTTCCGCCGTGGCCTGGTAGGCGGTCACGCCCACGGTCGGCAGGGCGGCGGCCTGCTCATACGAAAGGTCCACCGGTTTGAGCACGACCGCCTTCTCCGGGGCCGTCACCATCTCGGCGAACGCCCCCGCCTGCCGGAACCGAGCCGCTCCGAGTACCGCCTCGCCGGCCTTCAGGCGGGTGACGCCGGCGCCGACCGCCTCGACGACTCCCGCGAAGTCGTGCCCCATCGCCCGGGGAAAGGAGCGGCCGGTCATCAGCTTCATCTCGCCGTTGCGCATCTTCCAGTCCAACGGGTTGGAAGCCGCCGCTCGGACGCGGACGAGAACCTCACCCGGACCCGGGCGTGGTGGCTCGAACTCAGCGAGCCGCATCACCTCCGGGCCGCCGTAGCGGTCGTATTGAAGGCGCTTCACGAGGCGTATTCGTTCGAGATCTCGGTGGCGTAGTTCTTCCAGAGCGGTTCCATGGTCTCGGCGTTGACCGGCTGCCCGGAATCGATCATGGCCTTGAAGTCACGGAAGTACTGCACATACAGGTCCGGCGTGAAGGTGTTCAGCATGACCGCGTTCTCGTCGCCGACGTTGGCGAACGTGTGCGGTGCCCCGGTCGGCACGATGACCCAGGTGCCCGGCCCGGCGTCGTAGTGGTCCTCGCCGACGGTGAACCGGAAAGTTCCCGCCAGCACGTAGAAGCCCTCGTCATGCTGGGCGTGGCGATGCTGCAACGGGCTCGGGGTGCCTGGCGGAATGGTGACCTCGGCGAACCCCAGTCGGTGGTCAGTGTGCTCGCCGTTCTCCAGGATGCGGATCTGCTGTGCCCCGCTGCCGAGGATCTCGCCCTCACCGGGGCGGACGATGTTTACCTTCGCCACGACTTCTCCTATTGCTATTGCCTGCCTTGGTCACCACCATCCTTTCCTGGGCCGACTGTGCGCGTCTTGGTCGTCGGTGCACGGTTGCTGGTTACCAGTGCGCGGGCGTTGTAGCCGTACGTCGCCTTGAAGAGCTTGCTGAAATGGGTGGGATCGGAAAATCCCCACCGGGCGGCCACGGCGGTGACAGTACGTCCGCTTCCGGTCAGCTCGGCTCGGCAGCGCTCCAGGCGGCGACGGCGGATCAGGGCCGCAACGGTGAGCGGCTGGTCCTCGAACAGCTTGTGCAGCCGGCGTACTGAGATGTGGTGGGCGGCGGCGATGCCGGGCGGGGATAGATCGGGATCGGCCAGCCGGGCCTCGATGTAGCCGGTGATCCGGTCCCGCAGCCACTCGTCCGGGGCCGGTTGTTCGTCGCCGAGCCGCGCCTCCAGTGCAACCGCGATCAGCTCGACGACGGCCGCCGCCGACCGCAGCGCCTCCGCCTCCCGGAACTCGGTCGCCGACCGCGCCGACTCCCGGGCCAGTACGGAGACGAGAGCGCCCGGGCCGTGGCTGCCGTCGATGCGTACGCCGATGAGCCGGTCGATCTGCGCGGGCCGGATCCGAAGCTCCCGGCGCGGAACCAGGATGGTGACGTGCGCCGCGGCGGTGCTCTCGAACCGGAGCGTACGCGTGGGATCGAGCAGCACCAGATCGGTCGGCCCGAGTTCGGCGTCGCCGTGCCCTTGCTCGATCCGCGTCCGGCCCCAGGTCATCACCTTGACCGCCAGGTTCTCGCCGTCGGAGGCGTCGCGCTCCCGCCCGATGCAGGCGCTCTCTGGCGTGTCGAGGGAGACCAGCCGCAGCGGCCCGAGGTCGCAGGTGGCGATCCGGCCCCGGAAGCTGGCCCCGGCCAGCTTGTTGACCAGCGGCGGAAACCCGCTGGCGGCCAGCTCGTCCTGGAACGTCTCAAGGTTGCCGATCACCGGTCAACGATAACGGCGACACTTCTGCTCAGGCACGGTGTTCGGCGGCCCTCACAACGGCGCCGGCCCGCATCTGCTCTACCAGGCTCTGGTGCACGCGGTGAACGGCTCGGTCGCGCCGGCGACCGACGACCGAACGGTGAGCGCAGCACCGATATCGGAATTGGTGCGCCGGACTGGGGCCAGTAGCGGGCCGAAGGTGTCGATCACGCGATGGGCGGCGGAGTGCGAGACGCCGAACAACGGTCCGATCTGGCGCATCGTGAGGTTGGTGCGCCAGTAGGCGGCGACCAGTAGCACGCGGTCGGCTAGGTCCAGTCGCCATTGCCGGCCAGGGCGGCCGTCGGCGATCTCGTCCCCGCCGCGCTGGGCCACGACGCGCACGAGCTTGCGGAACCGGCCAGGCTGCAGGCCGGTGAACGGTGCGATTCACTCCGACCGCGATGCCGTGATCACCTGCATCCCACCATGATCAACGATCACCTGGACACACCTGTCACCGGGTTACGAGACAGCCCTTAGCTTGACTCTGTCGGTGATCTTGTAATCGTCGAGCTCAGCTGCTGACGGCCCGCCAGGACTTCAGCCGAGGGATCCCGTGCTGGTCCAGGAAGTCCTGGAAGACGGTCGGTGACCGAGACGAGGTTGCCTCGCCGGATGGTGGTAGATCGCTGAGGCGCTCGATGTTCACGGCGATAGCCGTGAAGACATGTTGGAGGTGGGCCTTCGGCTGTCCCCGGTAGCGGCACCGACGCATGCCGTGTCCGTGGGCGAACTCGTTGACGGTGCCTTCCACTCCGGAGCGGACCGCATACCGGGCCTGCCAGTCGGGCGTGTGCTGCTCGGCGCGGACGCGGACTTGTAGGTCGCGGAGTTCTCGTGGGGGAAAGCCGACGTTCCGGGCACCGTCGCGAGAGGTGGTGCACTGGGTGCGGACCGGGCAAGGCTGGCACTGGGCCCTGGTGAACCGCGCCACGATCAGCGGGGCTGCGGTGGGCGAGGATGTCGGGTAGGGGCCATGCCAGCCCCTGCTGACCTGCCCCTGAGGGCAGGTGACCTGGTGGCGGTCGAAGTCGATGTGGAAGTCGTCTCGGTCGAAGCCTTCGTTGCGGCGGTGCTGGCGGGTGGGGTTGCCCGGCAGCGGTCCGGTGACGGTGACCTGGTGCTCTCGGGCGGCTTGTTCCAGGTGGACCAGGGAGGTGTAGCCACCGTCGACGAGGTGCTCGGCGGGCAACAGGCCACGGCGCTTGAGACGGGTGTGGATGCCGGGCAAGGCCTGGGTGTCGTTCGTGGTGGCCGCAGTGGTGGCCACGTCCGTGATCACGTTCGCGCCCTCGGACGAGCAGGTCTCGGTGAGATGGGCGAGGAATCCCTTCCAGCGGGTGGTCTGCCCGCGGCGTGCGTAGCGGGCTGTGGGGCCGTAGGGAGAGACGATCGCGCGGGATGAGGGCGGCAGCCCGCCATCCTCGTCGGTGCGCCAGCGCAGGCGGCTCGCCGCGTCGCGGTAGTTAGAGGCAGCCCCGCACGCTGGCCGTGGAGTTGCCGTTGCAAGACAGTGAACTGGTGGGGCGCAGCGCGAGGATCTCAACGTCCTTCTCTCGGTCGGTCATCGGTAGTAGCCGCAACGCGGCGAAGGCGTGGGTGACGGCGAGACAAGCGAAGCGACGCGAACTGCACACCCGGCGCGCTCAACCCCAAGGTCACCCAGACCACGATCGGCGCCACCATCTGCCATGCCGGCCACACCAGCGCTATCCGTCCTCCCGAGGCTGGCCGGCGGATTCTCGGGTCGCGGCACGGCGACGCGGGCGACGGTCCGCGCGCCGAGCCGGCGGTGGTTCAGCTGCCGGGTTTTCGGGTCGACGTCACCCGAGCCGGCGACGTCGTCAGGTCAGCTCGGCAGTGACGCCGAGACTGGTGCGGGTACATGGCACTTGGGTGGTGACCGCGCCGTTGGGTTGTTGCGGGCGGCCGGTTCGACGGCTGACCGGGTAGGGCAGCGGCTCCAGCGGATGCTGTCGGACCCGGAGGGTCTGATAGGCGACCAGGAGGAGGAGCAGGGCGAACAAGGTCGCCGAGCCCCACAGGGTTCCCCAACCCAGCCCGCCTTCGTCGACCGGCTTGATCAGGGAGTCTCCGCCGGCCGCGCCGAGCGGGCGGGTGAGGATGAACGCCAGCCAGAACAACACCATGCCGTTGATGTTGGTCAGGTAGTGCAAGGCGATGATCACCACCATGATGCCGGCGATGATGAGGAAGGCGTTGGCGAAGCCCAGGCCAGTCTCGTCGGACAGCCAGTCGCCGCTGGCCGTGCCCAACGTGTTGGACACCAGGATCGCCACCCAGTAGAGGATCTCGCCCTTGCAGCTGGCGATGTCCTCCACGTCGTAGGTCTGCCCGGTGCGCCACCAGACGAGGAAGATGATCGCCAGCAGGCTGGTCAGGACAAGCGCGCCCCAGCCGTAGCCGATGCCGTTCTCGGCACTGCCGTCACCGGGTCCACGGTCGATGAAGTCGGAGACCTCGGTGCCGACCATGCTGGTGCCGAGCACCACAGCCCAGTAGACGGCCGAGTGAAACCGCTTGGCCCTGACCTGGACGGTGAGGACGACGGCGAAGAAGGCAAGGAAGACCAACGCCGTGACGACGTAGCCGATCTGGAGGGTGATGCCGAACAGGTCGCCGGCGGTTTCGCCCAACGTCACCGCGACGATCTTCAGGGCCCAGAACAATATCGTGACGTGGGGCAGCTTACGCATCACGTAGCGGTCCAGATGTTCCGCCCCTGGAGTCTGGCTCATGTGCTCTCCGTTCCGATGCGGCCATAGGCGGCCGGACGTCGTGATGGGATGGGAACCGTCCGCGCATCCCATGTCTGACTTCGGGGCGGAAGTGGGATGTCGGAACGAGCCGGAACCGGGATCGGCGTCGGTCCTTCCATCGGGATGCCGTGGCCCGGGAGATCGGCGGGACTCACTGTCCCGCAGCCCCACGCCGACGACCAGGGTTGACCTTTGACGCGCATGCTCGGTCGTGTCGGGGACCGCGCTGTTCTGGTCCGCGCCAGTTTCAGGCACTGGGGTTGGAAATCACGCGATCGGTGAGCGAGCCTCACGGACCGTGCCGCGAGCGGCCGTCCTCGCGGAGACTGCCCAGCAGCGTGCAGGAACCCGGCGGCCTCAACGCCGCGCGGTGTCATGCAACTGTGTTCGGCCCGCACGACAACGCCGACGCCCATCGGATCGCACCGTGTTCCCTGAGGTTGACGGTGAGCCGCGCCAGCACACGCCCACACTGGACGCGCTCGCGTGATCGGGAAGACGCTGCTCCACTAGTGGCGCAGCAGCACCACCGACGCGGACAGCAGCGCGCGAGTTGCTCGGTACAGCAGCGACACGATCACGCCGGGGGCAGCATCCCAGCTGCCAACGAAGGGCTGCGTACCGAGTTGCCACCTGCGGCGATGACCGTGCCGGCGACCCGGTGGGCCTCCGGCACGGGCGTCAGACGACGGTGAGCGAGTAGAAGCCCCGTCCGAAGGTCGCGATCACCAGACGGTGGTGCTGCTGGTCGTAGGCGATGTCGTCAACGGGCACCAGCGGCAGGTTCTGGCCCAGTCGCGCCCAATGGCCCGATCCGGCCGGGCTGGCGAACACGCCCTGGTCGGTGCCGGCGTAGAGGATGCCGCCGCCCGCCCCGATCACCAGCGTGTTCACCGGCGCCTGCGGCAGATCGCCGGACAGGTCCGTCCAATGCCGGCCACTGTCGTTGGTACGCAACACATGTGGCTGCGCCGAGCCGGACCGGTAGCCGGACAGCGTCACATAGGCGGCGTTCGAGTTGTGCGGATCCACGACGACCTTCGTCACCCACGGTTGGCCGGTGAGCACGTTGGTCCAGGTGGCGCCGAGGTTGTGGGTGACCCAGACCCGGCCGTCGTCGGTGCCGGCCCAGACCGTGTGCTGGTCCGAACCCGCGGCGACGGTGGTGATGGTGCCGAACGGGTAGTCGTCCTTGCCGGGGCCGCCGGTCAGGTCGGGGCTGATCGCGGTCCAGGTGACGCCGCCATCGGTGGATCGGTTGAGCCGGTTGCCGCCGTAGTACATGGTCTTCGGATTGGTCGGGTCGAACTGCACCGGGGTCAACCAGTTCCGGCGATCGGCGGTAGTGGCGTCGGTGAAGTCGGTCATGGTGGCGCCGCCGTCGGTCGACCGCGCGCAGTTGCCGTACTGGAGGCAGGCGAAGACCGTGTTGTCGTCGGCCGGGCTGATCAGGTTCTGCTGGCCGTCGCCGCCGTAGTACTCGTTGAACCGCGGGCCGCCCCAGGACCGCAGCGACCCGTTGTCCTGCGCGCCACCGGAAATGCGCGAGGTGTCCGCCGGCGTGATCGCGACGCTGTAGAACTGCGTGAACGGCTCGCTCACAGCGTGCGTCCAGCCGCCGTCGCCGTTGCTGTCGGACCGGTATACGCCGCCGTCGTCGCCCAGGTAGACGCGGTTGGGATGGCGTGGGTCCCACACCATCGCATGTTGGTCGGAATGCACGGCGCCGTTGTCGTCGGTCCAGGTCTGGCCGCCGTTGTGCGAGGTCAGCAGGGGGACGCCGGCGACCTGCACGTGCTGGGCGTCGCGCGGGTCGACCCAGATCTTGCCGAACCACCAGCTGTAGCTGGACTGGGAGTCGACCAGCTCGGGAGTGTCGGGCAGCCTGGTCCAGGTGGTGCCGGCGTCGGCAGAGGTGTAGGCGCTGCCGTAGGAGCCGCCGGTCTTGCCGACGACGGCGTACATCCGTTGCGGCTGGGAGGCGGAGATGCCGAATCCGTACCGGCCGACGTCGGGGCCGGTGGCGGGCAGGCCGCCGCCGAGCTGCTGCCAGGTCGTGCCGCTGTCCGTCGAACGGTACAGACCGGAACCGACGCCGCCGTAGACACGCTGGTCGGGCTGTCGGCGGTGATCCCAGAGCGCGGCGTAGACGCGGCGTGGGTCGGCCGGGTCGAACTGGACGTCCACCGCGCCGGTGAACTCGTTCGGCGTAGTCAGGACCCGGCGCCAGGTCGCGCCGGCGTCCGAGCTGAGGTAGACGCCTCGGTCGCCGCCCGGGGAGTACAGGGAGCCGTTGGCCGCGACAAGGATCCGTTGCGGGTTGGACGGGTCGATGGCGATGGCGCCGATCGTGCCGGAGTCGGGCAGGCCTGTCTGGCGCCAGGTCGCGCCGTGATCGGTGGACCGGTAGAGGCCGGTGCCTTCGTACGTCACGCTGCCGCCGCCCGGGTTGGGCTCGCCGGTGCCGACGTAGACCGTGCCGTTCGGGGCTACTGCGACGGCGCCCATCGCCTGGGTTGAATCCTGCGGCCACGCGGCGGTGAAGCTGCGGCCGGCGTCGGTTGATCTCCACAGGCCGCCGCTCGCCGAGGCGGCGTACAGGGCATCGGCTTTGGTGGGGTCCATTGCCAGGCTGACTACCCGGCCGCCGATGTTCGTCGGGCCGAGTTGTTGCCAGGCGCCGCCGACGGTGGGCAGTCTGCGCGCCTCGGCGGCGGCCTGTTCGTAGGCGTGCCGGGGAAGGGACTGGCCCGGCACGGTTTTCTGCACGTAGCTGTAATCAGCCGGTGCCGCCGGGCCACTGTCATCATCGTCGTCCATCGGGTGAGCCGATGGTGCGACCAACGTGCCGGCGAGGACGACGGCCACTGCCAAGCGGAGCATCCACATCTCCTTCGCGCATCGTCTGGTGACGATGTGCACGCTAGGAGTCATGGCCGGCGGACGGCAGCCGTCGAAGGTCGGACAGTCGTACGGGTTTGCCCGTTCAGGCCGCGCACCTGCACCCAGGTGCGAGTCAGGGCACGGTCCATTGCTGGGCGTTGGTCGCATTGCAGTCGTAGATCTGTAGCTGCGTTCCGTTGGTGCTGACCGCGTCGGGGTCGTCCAGGCACCGCCCCGACTGCGGGTTGACCAAGGCGTGGTTGGCGCCCTGCTGCCACTGTTGGGCCGTGGTTCCGTTGCAGTCCCACAACTGCACCAACGTGCCGTTGGCCGTTGCCCCACCGCTGACGTCCATGCACTTGCCGAGCGCCTGCAAGGCGCCGTTCGTCGTCACGGTCCACTGCTGCGCACTGGTGCCATTGCAGTCCCACAGCTGCACCGCGGTGCCGTTGGCCGTGCCCGCGTTGTTGACGTCGATGCACTTGCCGGCCAGCG
Organism: Kutzneria sp. CA-103260; assembly: GCF_018263855.1. Classification (GTDB taxonomy): domain Bacteria; phylum Actinomycetota; class Actinomycetes; order Mycobacteriales; family Pseudonocardiaceae; genus Kutzneria. Next base: position 3,600,894 of record NZ_CP073318.1, read on the forward strand.
CGGAGGTGATCGGTCCGGTGGGCGTGCCCAGCGCGTACGTGACGGTCACCGGCGCCGACGTCGGCAGCGAACCGGTCTGCACGGTGGCGGTTCGGCTGCCGGCGTCGTAGCTCGCGGACACGGTGGATCCGTTGACGGTGACCTTCGACGGAGCCGCGTACAGATTGTGGATCTTGACGGTCCAGGTCCGGTTGGCCACTGCGCCCGGGTACGTGCCCTGCCGCGCGCCGATGGTCAGGGTGTGCGAACCGTCCGAGTAGCCGATCGGCGTCGTGGCCGACTGCCCGGACTGGTAGCCGTTGCCCTGGCCGGAGTCCTCGTAGAGGGAGAAGGATCCGTCGCCGCCGGCCGCCACGTCCACGCTCACCTGGTTCATCGGGCTCTGGTTGGCGGAGTCGACGTAGTCGCTGCGAGTCGTCATGATCCCACCGGAACGCAGGAACACCGGCATAGTGTCCAACGTCGTGGTGACCTGGGCGGTGCCCGGACCGGTGTAGGTGCGGCCGGTGAAGTAGTCCGTCCAACTGCCCGGCGGGAACCAGACGGTGGAGCTCACCGAACCGGTGCCGGGCGTGCTGACCGGTGCGACCAGCACGTCGTCGCCGTAGGTGTACTCCCCCGCGTAGCTGTACGCCTCGTTGTACTCGGGGTAGTTCAGGTACAGGCCGCGCACGATCGGCAGGCCGGTGTCCACCGCCTGGCGGGCCAGCGTGTACGTGTACGGCACGAGGGATTCCCGCAGCCGCAGGAACTTCTCGGTCGCGGCCGCCGTCGCCGCGCTGTAGTTCCACGGCAGCCGGTCGCCGTGGTCGGAATGCAGCCGCAGGATCGGTTGGAACGTGCCAAGCTGCACCCAGCGGGCGTACAGGTCCTCGTTGTCGTGGCCGTTCGAGGCGTTCGCGGAGTTCTGGTAGAAGCCACCGATGTCGTGGGACACATAGGGTTCGCCGATCCCGCTGCCCTCACGGGCGGTGAACTGCGCCTCGAACGCGAGCATCGCCCACGTCGGCGACGTGTCGCCGGTGAAGTGCACGGCCGAGCGGTGATCGGCCCACGCACCGGTCGACGGCGGCGTGAACACCGAGTAGTCGTTGCCGTTGCCGCCGATCCGGCCCAGCACGTACCCACGACCGCCCATCGCGTCCGCGTGCGCCTTGTACTGCGCGTTGATCCAGCTGTCCGGGGTGACCCCGGCGTTGACCGGCGTGCCGCCCTCGCCGTTGGACTGGTCCAGCCACCAGACCGGCTGGCCGTTCTGCTCGAGCGAGCTGTGCAGGTTGAAGTACGCCTTGAGCTGCGCCGGATCCAGGAAGTTGAATATCTTGCAGTCGCCGATGCTGTAGCAGCTGCTGTCGGCCAGCGTGCCGGCGGTCGCGACGGTAGCGGCGTACTGGGGGTCGCCGGGCGCGATGCTCGGGTGGATGTTCAGCGACGTCTGCAGGTCCTGCGACGCCGCCCAGCTGAAGAACGCCTTCGGATCGGGGACCAGGCTGGAGTTGAACTCCCAGCCGTCCCAGGCGTTCGGCGCCTTCCAGTCGGTGTCCGCGACCAGGGTGTCAATCGGCGTCCGATTGGCACGGAACGCCGGGATCAGCGTGTTCTGGTAATCGGACGCGCTGTACGGGTAGTACCGGCTGTACCAGACGCCGAACGCCTCACGCGGCAGCAGCGGCGATGGGCCGGTCAGGTCGTGGAGGTCCTTGAGGCCCTGCTTGTAGTTGTGTCCGTAGCCGAAGAAGTAGCCGTCCTGGTACGGCTGCCCGCTGTGGGACGGCCTCGGGGTGACGGTGCCATCGGTGTCCAGGATCGCCGACTGCGTGTCGTCCATCAGGTACCAGCCGTCACGGGAGAGCACGCCGTCGGCCATCGCGGCGGGACCGCCCTGACCGTCCAGGCCACGACGATAGCCGCCGAGGTTGTTGTCCGGAGTGGACACCGGCGTCGGGTACGCGGCGCCGACCGGCGTCACCGCGACGGAATCGACGTTCACATTGCAGGAGTCGTTGCTGCCACAGGAAATCGACATCGGCGCGCCACCGGCGGGCAGAGTCACCGTGGCGCTGGCGACCGACCACGTGTCCCAGTTGGCCGTCACGGGGAGGCTCACCTGCTGTGTGCTGTCGCCGGTGGTCACCGTGACGGTGCGGGTCTCGTTCTTGTTGTCGCCACCGGTCGCGTTGGCGTAGCGGAGCTGCACGGCGTACTGACCGGCCGCCGGCACTCCGGATTCCTGCCAGCCGATCTTCGCGCCCGCGGCGGCGAAGCCGGCGACGAACCCGCTGCCGGTGTATCCGCCGTGGTCGCTGGCAATGGCGGCGCTACCGGACAGCGCAAGCCCCTCGGCTTCGCATCCGGCGCCGACGGCGCAGGTGCCCGGGAAGCTCGGATGGGCCGTGACGGCCTGTGACCCGGCGGTCAGGTCGACGCTGAGGTTTCCTGGGCCGAAAGGTCCCGAGTTCTCCAGGTACCGCAGTGTCACGGAGGCGGTCTGGATGATCCGGTAGCCGTTGGCCACCGACGTCGTGTACGGCGGCGTCGGCATCGACCGGTTGATCGCGTTGAACGTCGGCCGGTCCTCGAAGCCGCCGTCGCCGGCGTACTCGACCCGGATCAGGGTCGGCGACTCGACGGTGAACCGCGCGTTCCCATCGGTCACGCTCCCCGTGGCCGCCGCCGCGCTGGATGCGAGTGCGGGGGCGAAGACCGCAGCGAGCGCCAGCGCGGCGGGCCCGACGGCCCACCGGAGTCGTCGGCTCATCGGACCGTCCAATCCTGGTTGGTGGCCGATCATGTTACTGACCAGTTCGGTTCGCACCAGCAGGTTCACACAGCCGGACCAGTGACAACCATCGCGTGGGCGAAGCGCGCCCGGTTCGTCCCCTCGCCCGTCACATCGAGCTTTTCTTACGATTCCTATCCATCCACCATGACGGCGAAGACCGGCTGCTGTGGCCGGCGGCGTTCCACAGCAGGCCGCCCGACACCTGCCCCAGTGTGAACGTCTTGGTAGGCAAGGAAAGGATGCCCGCCAAGGGGTTCAACACCGTGCGGATGATCGGGATGAAGCGAGCGAGCACGATCGCCTTGCCGTGGCCGTAGCGCTCGAACAGCGCCTCGCCACGAACAACCCCTTTGGCCAGATGGGGATTGTGCCTGCGGGCCAGTAGCGCCCGACCGCAGCGCGGGATCGTCGCCGCGCCGGCGCGGGCCCGCGAGGCGACCGAGCGGGCCGTCCGGCTCTGAGTCACACCCGGAAAGGCGAACCGATCACCGGACCGGCGCGGCATGATCGAACGGTCGGCCGACAACACGGAGGGGACGCGGATGCTGTACATGTTCGGGTTCGATCGAATCGGTGTCGTGCTCGGAGACCTGTTCTTCGTGGATCCGGAACCGGTCAAGGGCCAGGAGGGCGCCGAGCACGGTGTCCGGCTCGAGCTGCGGCTCATCGAACGCGGTCCGCTGAAGGGCACCATCTACTCGGCCTATCCCATCGCGGTCGAGGACCCGGTGTGGCGGGCGGATTTCCTGGAGTCGGTCGACGGGCGCCCGGGCAGCTTCGACCGCACCCACCACCATCCGGCCTTCACCGGCTGGAACCCGGGCGCCCGGGTGTTCACGCGTGAGCTGTCCGCTGATCCGCTGGGCTGGCTGGCCGGCAAGCTCGCCGACCTCGACGGCGTGCTGGCCGAGGCCGGATTCCCCGCCGACACCGTGGGTCCCGACGACGCCGCCGAACTCCGACTGGCCGCGCCCGAGATCGTCGCCGCCACCGGCCGGCTGCTCGGCCGCGTTCGCGCCGGCGAGCTCGGCAATGCCCCGGCCGCCGAACAACTCGTCGCCACCGACGGCCGGCCTGCACTGGTGAGGTCCGGCTGGCTGTGACGTCCCGCGTTCGAGACGGGATGGCGGCCGTCAGCGTGAGGCGTGGGTGCGGAAGCCCCGGCCGGTCTTGCGGCCGAGGTAGGGCGATCGCCGGGCTCGGTGCGCAGACCTCGCTACGCGGTGTCGAGGGAGTTCAGCGAGTGGCCTTGGCGGCCTGCACGATCAGCTCGGCCACCGCGTCCGGCTGGGAGATCGCCACTGCGTGGGACGCTGCCACGCGCACCACGTGCGAGCCGGCGCGCTCGGCCATGAACTCCTGCGCCTGGGCCGGGATGGCGTTGTCCCGTTTCGCGATCAACGCCCACGACGGCAGGGTGCGCCACGCCGGCTCGCTGGACAGTTCGGTCGTCAGCGCCGCCTGGCGCACCGGGCGCTGGGTGACCGCGAGGATGTTCGTGGTCGCCTCGGGCAGGTCTCCCGCGATGACGTCCCGGTAGTGCTCGGGCTTGATCGACAGTTCCGGCTCGCCGTCGTGCTCGACCACGGTGGTGGTGTCCGGACCCAGCTTGGCGCCGGGGAAGCGGGCGGCCAGACCGAAGGAGCTCTCGCCCTCGTCGGGCTGGAACGCGGCGATGTAGACCAGGGCTTCGACGTTGGAGGCATCCCGGGCGGCGCGGGTGATCAGCGTGCCGGCGTAGGAGTGGCCCACCAGGACGACCGGGCCGTCGATGGCCTGGGTGGTCGTGGCGACGTACTGCGCGTCGGACTCCAGGCCGCGCAGCGGGTTCGCCACGGCAACCGTGTCGTAGCCGCGTTCCTGAAGCCTGGCGATCACGCCACTCCACGCGGAGGAGTCACCGAAGGCGCCGTAGACCAGGACGATCGTGGGAGTGGTGCTCATGGGTCTTCATCCCTCTACAGGTAGAACGATCGGTCTTTCTCTCACGAGCGAGACTAGTCGTTCTCCCTCATCGCGCGATGTGCCGTGAACGACAGTGCAGAACGACTGGTCTTTCTCTACGCTGGCCTGATGACGACTGCCCCGGACCTGCACCCCAAGGACCGGCTGCTGCGCACCGCGTCCCGCCTGTTCTACGCCGAGGGCATCCACGCCGTCGGCGTCGAGCGCCTCATCAGCGAGGCCTCGGTCACCCGCGCCACCTTCTACCGGCACTACCCCAGCAAGGACGACCTGGTCTCTGCCTACCTCACAGCCACCGCCGAGGACATCCGCGACGCGGTCGGGCGGGCCCGGCACGACAAGTCGCCGCGCGAGGCGCTCCGCGCGGTCATGGCCGTACTCGGCGACGCGACCCTCGACGACGGCTTCCGCGGCTGCCAGTTCCTCAACGCCGCCGCGGAGTACCCCGACCCCGGCCACCCGGTGCGCGCGGTCATCGACGACCAGCGCACGTGGCTGTTCGAGATGCTGCGCGACCTGTCAGCCAGCCTGGACCACCCCGACCCCGACCACGCCGCCCGCGTGCTCGTCCTGCTGCACGACGGCGCGTTCCAGGCCGCGGAACTCGACAACGCGGCCGTCGTGCGCGAAACACTGCGCCGGGCCGTCGACGAGGTATTTCCCGCCCAGGATGTCTGACGGCGGCCGCCGCCGGTGCGGTCACCGTTGTCCGTTGACAACGAAGATTGTCCCGTTGCCACCAAAGCCTGACCGAAGGCCGGTTTCTGCCACGTCAGTTGGGAGACCGCTTGGTCCGCCACGTCCACACCCACTGGGCCACCACGTCCATTGGTCATCCTGACAGCAGCCCAACGCGGCTGAGTTCTGCGTGGGCCAGGGGCACCCAACGGCAGGCAGATTTCGCTGGCACAGAGCCACATTCGCTGTCGAAGGACAAGAGGTACCGCTCTTGGCAGGTCTGGCTCGGACGGGATCTCACTGTCGGGTCATGTTCTCCAGTACCTCCTGGAGCCGCCGCTGCGCCTCCTGGTCGGCCGTGTTGTAGAGCCGGGCAGCCTTGCGCACGCTCCACGCCAATGCCGACGTGGTGTTTTCCAAAGACTTGAGATGGTCGTGCCACTTCTGACCGCAGGTCGTCAACGCCGTCGCGGAAAGCCAGCCGCTGTTGCCCGCCGCTGCGATGTCGGTGCTGCCGAACAGCGCGGCGGTGGTCTTCTGCGCCTGCTCGACCAACGCGGCCAGGTCGGCTCCAGCCTGGTCTGTTCGGGCTGGAGCCATGTGGATCTTCGTGGGGGCCATCGGTCCCGTCTCCCGTTACCAGGTCCGTCGTGGACGGACGACGACCACCTGCTGCTGCCCGACTTCGATCTGGTAACTGGGCATGCGCCCGTCCAGGCTCGTGTCAAGGCGGGAGTCGGTGTGCTGGGTGTAGTGGATGTTGCCGTCCGGGGTGACTCCGGTAATCAGCGCGGCGTGGTGCGCTTCTCCGGCTGGCTTGTCGCCGCTGCCCTGCTGTACCCAGTAGACGACATCGCCTGGTTGGGCTTCGGACAGTGGGATTTGCTGACCGCCGTGGTCGAGGAAGAACTGTTTTTGCGCGTCCACGCTCTTCCAGCTCGCGGAGCTCGTCGGCCCGTCGATCTTGCTCCACCCGGTGTCACTGCCGTCGTACCATTGGGTGTCACGCCAGGGGCCGGTGGCCATGTTCCCCGTCTGAGGGAGCCCACCCTCGTTCAGTGCGTGCGAAACGAAGTTCGCGCAGTTCTCGGGGAATTTGTCAATGCCCGTGTTGTCCCAGTTCGCCTGCGCCCAGCGCACCGCATCGACCGCGCTGTAGCCGTTGTGGCCGCGCAGCTTGACCTTGACGTCATTGGGGATCCCGTCGAGGTCATACAGGTCCACCGGGACCGCTCGCTCGTACTCTTCGCGCTGCCGCTCGGTGAGCCCGTCCCACCACGCCCGCACCTCCTCCGGGCGTTTGCCGCGGGGCAGCGACTTCCTGATCAGGTCCAGTTCGTCGTGAGCGGCTGAGGTTCCCCCGGTAGCTCGGAGACTTTCAAACATGGTCCGATAGGGCCTGAAGGGAGTCATCCGTGGCAGCACCGAAGAAGTACCCCGACGAGCTCAGGGCCCGCGCGGTCCGGCTGTACCGGGAGTCGGATCCGAAGCCGGTGATCCGCCGGTTGGCCGAACAGCTCGGCGTGCACCCCGAGGCGGTGCGCAACTGGATCCGCCAGGACGAGGCCGACCGCGGCGAGCGGGACGACCGGCCCACGACCAGCGAGTCAGAGGAACTGCGCCGGCTGCGGCGGGAGAACGCGGAACTCAAGCGTGCCAACGAGATCCTTAAGGCCGCGAGCGCTTTTTTCGCCTCGGAACTCGACCCGACCCGGCGACGGTCGTGAAGCTCGTGGGTCAGCTTCGTGGCCGCTTCGGGGTCGAGCCCGTCCTCCGGGTCCTCGGCGTCGCCTCGTCCACCTACTACGGCTGGCTACGCCGCCAGGCCGACCCGTCGCCGCGTCAGCGGCAGGACCAGGCGCTGGTCGCCGAGATCGTCGGCATCCACACCACCTCCGGCGGCACCTACGGCAGCCCGCGAGTACACGCGACGCTGCGCCGGCGCGGGGTTCGGGTGTCCCGCAAGCGGGTGGAGCGGCTGATGCGCGCCCACGAACTGCAGGGCGCGTTCCTGCGTAAGAAGTGGCGCATCCCCTCGACCCGGCGGGATCCTCGGGCCACACCGGCGCCGGACCTGGTCAACCGGGACTTCACCGCCTCGGCGCCGGACCGGCTGTGGGTCGCCGACGCCACCCGCATCCCAACCGGTGCGGGCGCGTTCTGGCTGGCCGCGGTCCGTGACGCGTTCTCCAATCGAATCGTGGGCTGGAAGACCAGCGACCGTTGCGATACCAATCTGGTGCTGGGAGCGTTGGAGTACGCGATCTGGTCGCGCGACGTGCGAGACGGCCAGTTGATCCACCACAGCGACCGCGGCTCGACCTACACGTCGTTCCGGTTCGCGCAACGCTTGGCGGACAACGGGATTCTGCCGTCGATGGGCTCGGTGGGTGACTCCTACGACAACGCGTTGATGGAAAACTTCTTCTCCACGCTGAAGATCGAGTTGGTGTATCGGCACTCGTGGCGCACCCGCGAGGAGGCCGAGAACGCGATCTTCGGCTATGTCGACGGCTGGTACAACACCGACCGTATCCAGAAGCAGCTCGGCTGGCTCAGCCCTGACGAGTACGAAGCCGCCTGGCACACCACCCAAACCGGACACGGCGAGCCATCTATGATCCCTGGGACCTCGACAAGAGCCAGGTAACCAATCCCTCCGAGATTTCGGGGGAACCTCAGGCCGTGTTCTGGTCGTTTTTCGCCTGGTCGAGACTGGTGTTGTTCACAGCGGCGGCGAGCTTGTCCAACTCGGCCTTGGCTTCCTCGTCAATCTGGGTCGCCGCCGCCAGGGCCTGTGCGATGAGCTGGTCGGCCAGGTTGCGAGCTCGTTCCTCGTCGGCCGTGTGCGGTCCGGCCTGCTGGAACGAGACTCGGCCGGTGCCCTCATCGACCACCATCCCGTGTTGATGCGCGTAGTCGACCGCGGATTGCAGTGTCCGCTGGGTGAGCCCGGCAGACTCGCCGAGCCCCTCCAAGATCATCGCCGCTCCGCGAATGGTGGCCCCGGCTACCTGGTAGGAATTCGCCAGGTCGGCCAGTTCGTTGACAGCCAGATCGCCGACCTCGTCCTTCCAGTGATCGGTCACCCTTGCGGTGCCCTGATGGTAGATGTCCACAGCGGCCTGCTCGCACTGCTGCGCCAGCCGGACCCAGTCGTCGGCGGCGCCTGTCCACGCGGCCGGGCGCGCATCGCGAAGCGCCTGATAGCTGACCATGTCAGCAAGGCAATCACGGTGACCAGCAAGGTGGTGCCCGGTGGCAACTTCCGGCCGCCGGAACAGGCAATCACGCGGACAACCCGACATGGTGGTATCTGTTGACACCTGGCGGCACAGTCCTGGCGTGGTCGGAATTTCTTCAATGGCGCGACCAGGTGCCGGGTTGTATGTCCGGAGCCACCGTAGATGATGGTCCGTGCGATCAAGTCCAGCCTGGCCACGGACATCTGAGCTGCGAGGTCGTGGTCAAGGTTCGTCCGGACTCGCCGCGGATAGCGGCCTGCGTCGACGTCCAGCGCCGCCTGTTCCAGGCCGGTTATCCCTGCCCCCGACCGCTCACCGGCGCCACGCCGTTCAGCGGCGCCGTCGCCACTGCGGAGGCCTACGTCCCCAGCGGTGCGCTGCTCCCGACCGCGGACCACGCGGCCCTGGCCTTCGCTGAGGCGTTCGCGCGGCTGATTCGGCTAGCCCCCCGGCTGGCCGAGGTGTCCACGCTCGACTCGGCACCGTCGTGGGTGGCCTGGAATCACGACGGGGACGGACTGTGGCCGTGCCCGGCTCGTCACCGTCCTGTCGACGGGGCGACGCGTCGTCGCGACGACGCCTAGTTGGCCGGCTCACCAATCGAACGGCCACTCCCATCCGTCGTGATCCAGCCCGAGCCACTTCTTGAGCAGCCCCGGCGGCAGCCTGAACGGCTTCTTGGCCAGCCCCGGCGGTGCGTCCGCGGTTGTTGTCGGGGCGGCTGTGGTCGGATCGGCACTGACCGTGGGCGACGGCGCACCCGTCGTCGGATGTGCGCTCGTCGTGGGATGTGCGCTGGTCGTGGGGCCCGAGCGGCTCGTTGTCGGCTGTGGGTGCGGCACCGGCTGCTCAGGTGTCGCGGTCGGGCCGGGAACCGGGAGTTGCGACGGCGTCGTCGGCACGGGTGCCGCAGCCGGCGGCGCTGCTTGTTGGGGCAGGGAGGTGGGAGCGAACGCGATCACGGCGGCAGTCACCAGACCGCCGGCGGCAGCGAGCCCGGTCACCCGACCCCACAACACCGAGGCGCCCGTCGGCGATCGACGCCCGTTCTCCAGCGCGTCTGCTGCCTGGCTGAGCCGTCGTGCACAGGCGGCCGCGCTCGGACGTCGCTCGGGATTGCGGCTCATCATCGCGGCCAGCACGCGAGCCAGCGGCCCGGGGATCGTGCCATTGAGCGCTTCCTGACCACTCAGAGTGTGCAGCAGGACATGCCCGAGTGCGTGAACATCTGCCGGAGCCGTGCCATCCTGCGCGCGTCCGCCGCCGACACCCACCAGCCGCCACTGCCCGTTCGCGTCGATCAGCACGCTCGCCGGTGTCAGATCACCATGGACGATTCCCTCCGCATGCATACAGGCCAACGCATCGGCGAGGCCGGCGCCGAGGGTGACGGTGTCCGACACGGACAACGGCCGCCCGTCCGTGCCGTCGAGCAGATCGAATTCGTCGACCGGCTCCAGCACCAGGTAGGGGTGACCATCGGCTATGCCCCCGTCGTACGTCGTCACCAGGTGGGCATGCCGCAGGGCGGTCAGCGATTTGGCCTGCCTGACGTACGTTCGTGCGGTTGCCTCGTTGACCACCGACTTGAACATCTTGACCATGACCGGTCGGCCCAAGACGAGATCGTGCGCCCGACACAACCAACCATCGCTTCTCTGCCCCAGCGGCGCGTCGAGCCGGTACCTCCCGTCGAGTACGAGGCTTGCTTGGCTGGCGACCGTCATGCAACTCCCGCCCTCCGCTCTGCTACGGGCGTGATTACGCATTCCACGACGAAACGGTTCACGGGGCGATGGTGGGCCGCCTGCCATGTTCCAGAGTTCGGCGCGCGGCTTCACGCGACGTTGCCGGAATCGGGCCGCCGAAGCACCGATGTGTCCGAAGTGGACGATTGAACGACACGCCCGCGCCACCATGAAGGCAGCACGGGCGTGTCGTCAACGACGGGCGTTCGACGGTCAGCCGATGCCCACCACGGATTCGGCGGTCGTCCAGTCGGTCGCGATCGCGTTCTGCGCGTCGACGAGGTTGACCTGGCCGTTGCACACGGCCTTCTTCAAGGCGTTCTCGACGGAGTCCTTGCTGGCCGAGGTCTGGTCGCCGTAGCGCGGCTCGGGCCAGAGGTTGTTCGGGTCACGCGGCGCGCCCCCGAGCTCCAGCGGAATGAGGTGGTCTTCCTCGTAGTCGGCGGTGCTGGTGTCGTCGTAGCCGTACTCGGCGATCTGCTGCACCTTCAGGGCGTTGGTGTAGGACGTCGGCGGCCGCACCGTACTGGTCCAGCCGGACACGCAGATCGTCTGGTCAATGGTGTCCTGGCTGACATCGGGGTTGGTGGCCCCAGGGGTGCAGGACGGGTCCGGCAGCGGCAGGTACGACGTGGAACAGGACACGGCCGCCGCGTGCGCGATCGACGGCGAGGCTTCGGCGGGCGCCGCGGCGACAAGGACCGTCGCGCCCATGCTGACCAACACGATGAGGGCCGATCCATCACGCAGGGAAGGTCGGGACATTCGAGGGCTCCTCGTAGTGACGATGTCGCTCCGACAAGGCGATCACGCTGGATCCGCGCGTGATCGCCATGGACCGTAAACACGTTCCGAAGCCGGCGGAACCAGGCGAAATTGACAGAACGTCAACACCAACTGTGAACCAGAAGGTCCCAAATGGCCGCTATGTGGACTGCCGAGCGCTTCGGACGGGAGCGATTCGCGTCCGGTTCGACGGTTGTTCAGCGCCGGTTTCGTATCGGGCCGTCGCCATGTCGTTCGGGACCGAGTGAAACGTCATCACGAGAGATGTTGATCACGAGCCGGATTCGCCGAACGCCCTTCGGCCAGTGCGACGCGTGGCCAGGTCCCGGAACTGCTTGAGCCGGTTGAAACACCGCTCGACCACGTTGCGTCCCTGGTACAACTCCACGTCGAACGCTGGCGGACGCGCGACTGGCCCGCCCCGGTGACGGCGCGCCCTACGGGTTTGGCGCCGTTCGCCTGCACACCTGGCTCATCGGCTGGTTCCGGATGCGGTCCAGTGCCGCGCACCGAGACTGGGCTACATCCAGGCGGTTGAGCCGTCGGGAAGCGTGGGGACTCTGCGGTTCCAGGTGGTCCAGTCGTCGGTCTTCAGGGCGGTTTCGTCGATCTCGATTCCCCAGCCGGGGCGGTCGGGACGTAGTTCGAGGTGGCCGTCGACGGGGAGGTAGGGGTCGGGGCACCAGGAGACCTCGTCTACTTTGTATTCGAGTACGCCAAAGTTTGTTGTGGCCGCCGCGAAGTGGAGGTTGGCGGCGGTGGCCAGGGGGCCGAGGGGATTGTGTGGGCTGACGGGCACATAGTGGGCTTCGGCGATGGCGGCGATTTTCCGGATCTGGGTCAAGCCGCCGACGACGCAGATGTCGGGTTGGATGATATCGGCGCCGTCAGCTGTCAGTAGTGCGAGGAACTCGTTGGGGGTGTACAGGGACTCGCCGGTGGCCAGCGGGACGGGGATCTCCGAGCGGACGCGCGACCACGCGGGGATGTGTTCGGGACGCAGCGGCTCCTCCAGGAACAGCGGCTGATTGGGGGCCAGGGCCGCGCCGAGTTCGACGGCGTGCCACGGCTCCCACAGACAAGCGTGGGCGTCGAAAGCGAACTCCCACTCGTCGGGCAGCGCTGCGCGCACTTGGTCGAAGTACTCCCCCAGATCCCGCACCACCAGGCCGAATCGACGGCCGTGCAGGCCACCGCGATACGGACTCAGCTTGAACGCGGTGAAGCCGAACCGCTCATGCAGCACGGCGGTGGTGTCGGTCAGTTCGGCGAGATCGGGGGCGGTGTAGAGGCCGGCGTAGACGCGGACCCGGTCGCGGACGGCACCGCCGAGCAACTGGTACACCGGCACGCCCACCGCTTTCGCGGCGATGTCCCACAGCGCGTGGTCGATCGCGGCGATCGCGGCCAGGCCCAGCGCGCCCTGCGGGAACCGGCTGGACTGGTGCAGGAACTGGTTCACATAGGTGGGGCGGGTCGCGTCCATACCCTTGATCTGCTCGAACAGATACTCCAGCAACGGAGGGTAGGCGAGGTCCGGGCCATGGTTGTAAACCTCGGACCAGCCGACCACACCGTCATCAGTGGTGATCTTGACGAGCAGGCGTGGACGGTTGCCGACGCGCTGCCGGAACGTCTCCAGGGATTCGATTCTCATACCGCGGCCTCCGCGGTGTTGGCCGGGGTGATGGGTTTGACCCGTACCCAGAACAGGTAGACCGCGGCGGACAGCAGCGCGCTCGCGGCGCCGGCGAGCAGTGGGCCAACGTACGATCCGCCGCTGAGGGTCAGCAGCAGGCCGATCACGATCGGGCTGGCCAGGTTGCCGATCTGCGAACCGAAGTTCTGGAAGCCAGCGATCGACGCCACTGTCTCCGGTGTGGAGGCGACCTCGGCCGGCAGGCTCAGAATCGAGGCGGCCGCGAAGGACTGTGCCGCACTGCTGACGGTGAGCACGGTCATCAGCACCAGGTTGCTGGAGATGAACGGCGCGAACCCGATGCACGCGCTCAGGACGGCTCCGGTGATGATCGGGAGCTTGCGGGCGATGTTCGTCGGAATGCCGGCCGCGAGCATCCGGTCGGACAGCAGGCCGCCGAGCAGGTCGGCGCCGATGGCGATCAGCGCCGGGATCGCGCCGACCAGGCCGAACTCCTCTTGCGAGAAGTGCCGGGCATCCATCAGGTAGCTGGGGTACCAGGTGAGGAAGAAGGCCCCGGCGAAACCGCGGAAGATGTAGCCGGTGAGCAGGGCCCATACCTGGTTCTCGCGCAGCAACCGTCGCCACGGCACCGCGACGACCGTGCCAGCGCCCACCGTCTCGCCCTGGTCGGACCGGATGTGGGCCAACTCCGCGGCCGAGACGCGCCGGTGGCGCTCGGGTTCGCGGTAGACGGCGAGCCAGCCGAGAATCCACAGCAGACCGATCGCGCCGATCACCACGAACGCCAGGCGCCAGCCGACGAACAGGATGAGCGCGGTGACCACCGGGACCGACAGCGCCGTGCCGATCTGCTGGCCCGAGTCGAACAGACTGGACGCGAAAGCCCTCTCCCGCCGGGGAAACCAGCGGGACACCACCTTGGTGTTGGCCGGCTGCACCGGAGCCTCGCCCATGCCGAGGCCGAGCCGGAACATCAGTAGTGAGCCCACTCCGCCGGCCACGCTGGTCAGCGCCGTCCACACCGACCACCAGCCGACCGCGATCGGGTAGATCAGGCGCGGGCCGAACCGGTCGAGCAACCAACCCGAGGGGATCTGGAACAGCGCGTAGGACCAGAAGAACGCGGACAGCACCACGCCCTTGATCGCGGCGCTGAGGTGGAAATCCTTCGAGATGAACGGAATCGACACGCTGATCGCGGCCCGGTCCAGGTAGGCGATGGTCAGGCCGAGCGCGGAGAGCCCGATGATCGACCAGCGCACCCGGCTGCGGCGCTGGCCGGTCACGGCCAGGTCGGACGCCGATGAGGGCGCGCTGACTCTGGGCTTGGGCATCGTTGCTCCCGTGATACATCATGCTTGGTATATGAGATACCCTAACCACGCTTCGCGAACCGCCACAAGAGTGCGAATTGCCCACCCAACGGCGTCACGCGGGCGGCGGTGCCGCGGAGATACTGCTGCCAGCCACGGTCGCGGCACGGCCGTGGTGCCGGCGCCGGCGATCATCGCGAGCAGCAGCCGGTCATGGTCGCGGGTCGGGAACTGGTAGGGGCTCTCGAACTCGGGCGCGCCGAAATCCACCGCCACCTCGTGCACCGTGGTCACACAGACTCGTCGTCCGTTGTGATCTTGACGAGCGCTCGCGGGCCGGTCACCCACCCAGTGCCGGAAGGGCGTCAGCGACTCGATTCTCGGCTGTGCCTACGAGATGGGGTTCCAGCCGTCCGATCCCGCCACGTACTTCTGCGGTGTGTAGTCGGTGGCCTGCGCGTCGGTCAGCTGCGGGCGGTTGCCGTTGACCGACGCGCCGGGGCCGGTGTTGCGGTATTCAAGGAACCGGGCGCGCTGCCAGGTGCTGGTGCCCATATCCGTCCACGGCTGGGCGCCCGTGATCGTGTTGCTGAGCGAGGACTCCCGGTAGAGCACCTGCGCGTTCTGCCCCCATGGCCTGCCCAGCGAGGTCACGTTCGCGGCCGCGCCGGTTATGGTGGACTTGTAGAACAGCAGGCCGTATTTGCTGGTCGCCGGGGTGCTGGCGGCGGTGATCGGGCTGCCGGTGTTGCGCTTCTCGTGGATCGAGCTGTGGTCGAACACCGCGGTCCCGCCGCCGAAGATGAAGTCGACGGTGCCCTCGACGTAGCAATTCGCCAGGTACGCGCGCGCCGAGTTGGCTAGGTAGAGGGTGTCCTGGTTGCCCAGCATGCGCACATCGCGGAAGACGGCCCGGTCAGCGGAGAGGTTGAGCGCCAGGGCCTGCGCCCCGGACGTCGCCTTGCTTGGGTCGAAATCGTTGGAGATCGTCAGGTTTGCGGCCAGGAAATCGTGCCCGGACACGAACATCGTCGCGCTGCCGGCCGTTCCGTGTGTGCCTGCCGAGTGGTTGTTCACGATCACGACATCGCGGGGGGATGATCCCGTGCCTTTGAGTGTCACAAAGGGTTTGTCGATCGTGACGACCTCGCGGTAGTTGCCCGACGCGATGGTGATGGTGACCGGCTTGGTGTTGCCCGCCGGTACGGCGTTGATGGCCGCCTGGACCGTGGTGTATTTGCCCGTGCCGTCCGCCGCGACGGTGGCCCTGGTCTCGCCTGCGAAGCCGCGGGTCACCGTCGCGTTGCTCTGCAGGATCCACGCGGATCCCGAAGACGGCTTGATTGTCGTGGACGAGGTCGTCACCTGCGCGTTGCGCACCACCATCCCGGTATTCGCGGTGATGTCGACGTGGTTGAGCGTCAACCCGGTGATCGACCGCTCAGGCAACCCGATGATCTGCCCGGCCGCCGTGGCTCCGGTCGCGGTCACGTTGCTGATGGTGATGTCGTGGTAGTTCGGCGTGGTGTCGGTGACCGTCTGCGCGGGGTCGCCGTCGGCGGGCACCTTCGGGTAGTAGGCGGTGACAGAGATCGGAGTGGGGACCTTGGTCATCGTCAGGTTGCGGTAGGTGACGTGGTGTACCTCGCCGCCTCGACCCCGCGCGGTTTTGATCCGCGCGCCGGAGCTGGTCCCGGTCAAGGTGTTGTCGTGGATGTCGACGTCGTGCACGCCTCCACCGGTGTAGCTGCCGATGGACAGGCCGTGCCCGTTCCGGATCGTGCTGTCGCTCAGCGAGATGTCGTGAGCGGGGCCGCCCTGCGCCGACGAGTCGATCGCCAGGTTGTCGTCGCCGCAGTCGATGGTGCTGTTGGTGATGCTGACGAACCCGGACGACCACACGTCGATGCCGTCGGTGTTGGGCGAATCCGCCGGCGAGTTGATCGTGATGTGGTCGATCGTGACGTGGTTCGAGGCCTTCATCGTGATGTGCACGTTCGGCGCGTTCTTCACCGTGATGCCCGTGATGCTCCCGGTGTTGACCGATTCCATGTCGATCAAGGCGGGCCGGGGCGACAGGGGAAGCCCGGCGGCCTTCTCCTTCTTCGTCTGCGCCCACCATGGCGCGCCCTGGCCGTCAATCGTGCCGCCGCCGGTGACGGCGACGTTGCTGGTCTTGTTGGCCAACAGCAACGGGGCCAGGTGCGAACCGGACGCCGGGTAGTCGCCACGGTCCTGCGAGGCAAGCAGGGTGGCGCCGCTGTCGAGCTGGAGCACCACGTTGGTGCCGGGGATGGTGAGCGCGCCGCTGAGGTAGCGGCCTGCGGTCAGCCTCACGGTGCCGCCGCCCGCGCAGGCGGCCAGCGCCTTCTGGAGGGCGGAGGTGTCCTTGGTCCTGCCATCGCCGATGGCTCCGTAGCTTTTGGCGCCGCATTCGCGTGCCGCTGATGTCGGCACGGCGCCCGCGGTCGCGCTTCCGGCCCCCAGCGCGGTGATCAGCACGGTCAACGCCGCGATCCTCGTGGACCAGCGGCGGAACTTGCCTGACATTGAGCTCTCCCTTGAGATCGCAACCTGACCTCACTGCTACGACAGTCGATCATTACGGTCGGCGTGTCGTGATCATCCCGACTGGCTCAACACACCTCGCCGCCACCATGAGCGCGAGCTGAGGAACTCTCGTTTACGGTCTGCGGGCCTGGTCGTTCCCGCCCCCGGGGAGCAGGTCCCCCGAACCTAACCCGCGCCCTGCCGACAACGGCACCGACGAACGTAGGAATGCTTCAACGACTCTTTGCGATTAGCCCTCAATTCGATTAATTCGAGAACCGTTCGCAAGGAGACCCCGGCCAGACCGGCAGCACGGCGAAATCCTTACTCGGCGCCCCCCTACCGCGCCTCGGAACTGGCCGCCGTGACAACGGTGACCGGCGGTCTGGTGACGCCGCCCGTCACCTGGTGACCGACACAAGGTCAGGCCGTTAGGGAACACTTGTATCTTTAGACACGAGTGTGTACTTTTTGGGCGTGGACCTGACCCCGCCCGAGCCGTCGCAGGACCGTCGCGTGCGTCGCTCACGTGCCGCGCTGATGCAGGCCGCGGTGGACCTGGTCACCGAACGCGGCACGGCCGCCATCCCGCTCTCCGATCTCGCGGATGCCGCGGACGTGAGCCGAAAGGTCGTGTACCAGCACTTCGGCGATCGCGACGCGCTGTTGGTGGCCGCCGCCGTCGACCTGGCCAGCAACGAACTACTGGCCCGCCCCGCCGACGACGGCCGGACACCGGACGCACGCGGCGGCGCCCTCGCCGTGGCACGCCACTTCGCCGGCCACCGGCCGTTCTACCGCGCGCTGATGACCGGACCCACCGCGCTCGCGGTGGACCAGGGCCTGATCACCCTGCTCCGGCCGCTGAACCGGGAAGGCATCCGGCAGCTGCACGGCGCCGGGCTCACTCCCTCCGAGCTCGACGACATCGCCACCTTCGTGACCGGCGGCGCGGCCGCCTTCGTCCGAGCCTGGGTGATCGACGGACCCGACCCGCTCGATCCCGAGGCATTCACCGACCGGCTGCTGCGCGTGACCTCCGTCCTGCACGCGGCCGAATCCACTTCGGACCGGAAGGACCGGCCATGAGCCTGATCAGCCACCTCATCCAGCGCCAGCTGAAGCTGCCTCCCCCGTCCACCCGGGACGTCGTGGTCCACCGGAACCTCCGGGTGCCGATGCCGGACGGCGTCGAGCTGCTGGCCGACCGGTGGGCCCCGCGCCACGGCGGCGACGGCCTGCCGACCGCGCTGATCCGGTCGCCGTACGGGCGCAGCGGGCTGATCGGCACGGGAATGGCCCGCCCGCTGGCCGAACGCGGATACCAGGTGCTGATCCAGAGCGTCCGCGGCGGGTTCGGCTCCGGCGGCGTCTTCGACCCGATGCGGCAGGAAAGGTCGGACGGCCTGGCGACGATCGACTGGGTGCTGACCCAGCCCTGGTTCGGCGAGGCGATGGTGCTGTTCGGGATGAGCTACCTGGGCCATGTACAGTGGGCGGTCGCCGACCGGCTGCCGCCTCAGGTCAAGGCGCTCATCCCGGTCGTCACGGAGTCGGCGCTGACCCTCGAGTTCCTGCGCGCCGACGGCATGTCGCTGGAGACTCCCTTCGGCTGGGGCGCGATGGTCGGCACCCAGGAACGGCCGCTGGCGTTGGCCCGCCAGATCATCCAGGGTCCGCGAACCGCCAAGGCCCTGCTGACCCTGCCGCTCAGTCAGGCCGACCTGGCCGCAATCGGCGAGCGCTCCCAGTACATCCAGGACATCCTCGTGCACGACGCCGACTCCCCGCGGTGGCACGGATTCGACCAGCGTGACAACGTGGCCAAGGTGACCGCGCCGGTCAGCTCCATCGGCGGCTGGTACGACATCTTCCTGCCCGGCCAGCTACGGGACTTCCAGATCCTGCGGGACGCGGGCCGGCCGGCCCGGCTGACCGTCGGACCGTGGACGCACGTGGACATGACCAACACCCCCTTCACCGAGGCCATCGAGTTCGGACTGCCGCTGGCTCGCGGCGAACAACCGCCACAGCGGCCGCCCGTCCGGCTGTACGTCATGGGCGAGAACACCTGGCGCGACTTCGCATCCTGGCCCCCGGCCGGCTACGCGCCCCGCCGGTTCCATCTCCAGCCCAGTGGCGGGCTGGCGGACGACCCCGTCGAGTCCGACCCCGACCACTACCGCTACGACCCGGTCGATCCGACCCCCGCCGCCGGCGGTGTGCGCATGTCCAAGGACCGCGGCCGCGTGGACAACACCGCGCTGGAGGCCCGACCGGACGTGTTGACGTACACCACCCCCGTCCTGGACGAGGACGTCGAGGTGATCGGCGAGGTGAGCGCCGAGATCTGGTTCCGATCCAGCTTGGCCCACGCCGACGTGTTCGTCCGGCTCTGCGACGTCGATCCGGCCGGTCGCTCCTGGAACGTCTGCGACGGCCTGGTCAGCCTCACCGACGCCGACGAAACGCGTCGAGCCGTCGTCGGACTCTGGCCCACCGCGCACCGATTCCAGCGCGGACACCGGATCCGGGTCCAAGTCTCCAGCGGCGCCTTCCCCCGCTTCGCCCGCAACCCCGGCACCGGCGAGCCGCTGGCCACCGCCACCACGATGATCAGCGCCAACCAGACCGTCCACCACGACCCGTCCCGCCCGTCCGCGATCATCCTCCCGGTGCGGGCGGACCACTGAATCGCGTTGTGCGGGCGAGGAAGTTGTTCGGACACAGGTAGACGGCGCGGGCCGGCGATCGTGTCAGATGGGCTCGAAGCGGGAACTTGCCACCACGGCGACCAGTGCGTCCAGGACCAGGGAGTGCTCACCGGGAGCGAGGGTCTGAGGGTTGAGGGCGATGGCGTCGTCGACGACGAGCACGGCTACGCGGGGAGAGCCGGACCAGAGGGCGTCGGCGAGGGCGGGGGCGGACCAACCGGCCACGCGGACGAGGGCGCGGGAGTGGGGCTGGCCGGCCTCGCTGGGGAAGCCGCGGACGGCGGTGACGCCGGGGAAGCGGTTGAGCGCGGTGAGCCAGTCGGTGACGACGCGCTCGTACGAATCGAGCAGCGCTGGCTCGTCCTGGGCCAGCGACCACTCAACGGCGGCGAGCAGGCCGAGAAGCTCCTCCTTGCCCACCTTCATCCCACGGCCGACACCGTGGTTGGGCGAGCCGAACCGGCGACAGCCCTCGACGATGTCGGCCCGCCCGAGCACGAGCCCACTGGACTGCGGCCCGCGCAAACCCTTGCCACCGCTGAGGATGACGGCATCGGCGCCGGCATCGACGGTGAAGGACCACAGCGACGAGATGGGCGGCACCTGGGCGGCGGCGTCGACGAGGACGGGGACACCGTAGGAGTGAGCGAGGGCGATGGCCTTGCCGAGGTCGGCATCGCCGTAGTGGGCACCGGCGAACCAGAGCAGGCAGGCGGTGTCGGGGCTCGTGGCGTCCAGGTCGACGATGCGAGCGCCGAGTAGGCGGGCGGCGAAGTCATAGGGGTTGCGGTGCTGGGGAAGTATGGCGACCTCGAAGTCGCGCGGGAAGGAGCCGCCGGCGCAGGCGGCCACGGACAGGGTGATGCCGGCGGAGGCTCCGGAACTGACGTAGCCGGCCTCGTTGCCGGTCAGACGGGCCAGCTCGGCGCCGACTTGCCGCTGAAGGTCGGGCAGGTCGACGAAACACTGCGAGGCCGCGGTCATGGCCTCGATGACGGGCGGTGCGAGCCGCGAGCCGCCCAGGCGGGTAAGGGTGGCGGCGGCGTTGATCACGGGTCGAAGTTCGATCATGCGGCGAACCGTGCTTTCGGCTCCACACCGAGCTGTCCTGCCAGCCAGGTGTCCATGGACCGGACGTCCACGGCGTCCTCGTTGGTGAGTTGGTAGGTCTCCAGGTGTCGCAAACCCGCGAGCAGGTCGGCGCTCCACGGTGAGTCGACGCTGGGCACGGCGAGCAGCGTATGGGCGGTGACGTCGCGGGCATGGGAGACGGGATCGAACAGGGCGAGAGTGGAGGCGATCAAGGACTCGTCGCCGGCACGGAGCCGGAGGTGGTCGTTGAGCTCCTCCAACGGGTACTCGGTCGTCGTGAGACGACGCTGCAAGGCGTTGTGCAGCAAGGGGGTGTTGACCTGGACGGCGGTGAACAGGGGGCGGCGGGCGGCGGTGAGGAGAGCCAGGTCGTCGCCGACAACGCCCACACGAGAGCCGTCCACAGTGGGCAATGAGAGAAGGAACTCGGCGAAGCGTAGACAGTCCGCGACGATCGAGCGGTAGATGTAACGGACGGAGTCGGTGATGTCGAGGGTGAACAGGCCGGGATAGGCTGCGGCGAAAGGACTGTCGGAGCGACGCTGCCCGCGATGCATGGGAGTGAACACGACGTAACGGAGCCGGTCGATGTAGTGCGGCGGATTGTTCACGCTGCCATGGCGGGGAATCTCAAGCAAGGCGGGAAACGGACCTGGTCCGGTCGGCACGCTGAGGTAGCCGAACAGCCGGTAGCCGTCGAGGCCAGTGAGGTGCACCTCGTAGCCGGTGAAGTCCGAAGTGGACCGAGCGGGCGTCTGGTCGACGACCGGTCGCGCCGCAAACGCGGCCAGTTCGGCGTCGACCGTGTTCCAGAAGCTCACCCGAATGGAATTCACACTGCCTCCAGATGTCCGGCGAGGAACTTCTCCACCTCGGTGATCACCCAGTGCAGGCCGGCGTGATGCGCGCACCGCTGGTACGTCAGCAGCTGCTTGGTCTGCGGCAACAGCCGGAAGGCGGCGAACCCGGTCTCCGGTGGGCACACGTCGTCTTCCATCCCGAGGTACACCAGCGTGGGCGCCTGCACCTGCGGCGCGAAGTTGAGCACGTCGAAGTAGCTGGCGGTCTCCGCGAGCAGTGGCTCGTGCGAGGGATGCACCCGCAGGTACTCGGTGATCTCCTCATAGGGATAGGAATGCGTCAACTTGGCTGACTCCATGATCCCGCACAGATAGGGCGCGCCGGCCGCGACGCAACGCACCAACTCCGGGCGCATGGCGGCGGCTACCAGGCCGAGACCGCCGCCCTGACTGGAACCCCACACGCCGATCCGGTTCGAATTGACCTGCGGCAGCGCGGCGACGACGTCGAGCGCCCGTACGATGTCGGCGTAGAACCCCCGGTAGTCGTAGGAGAACCGGTCGACCATGTTGTGGGTGAGCAGACCCGGGTAGCCGGGGTTCACCACGCCGTTCGACCGCAGTTTGCCGCGCGGCGCGAGATCGATCGCGATGTAGCCCCGCGCGGCCCACGATTTCATGATGGCCGGTTCCGAGATATAGCCGGGAATGTGCAGGACGACAGGCCAGCCGCCGGCGGGCGCGGGGCCGGCCGGGGCCGCGTACCAGGACGTGACGCGAACGCCCTGAAAACTGGTGTAGCTCAGTTCGACCACATCGACCTGATCCGACGACAGGTCACCGCGGGAACGCAGTTCCGGCGCCGGATCGTGTGCTGTGGTCAACCGCATGGTCTCCGCCCAGAACTCGGCGAAGTCCGCGGGTCGCGGCACCTGGATGTCCGCCGCCTCGGGATCGCGGGTCATGGTGTCACCTTCCTGGCGCGTGCACGGCCGCGCCGCCCTGTGCCTGGAAAAGGTGCAGGCGGTCCGGACGGAACGTCACCGTGACCGCGTCGTCGTGTGCCGCGCGGAACGGCGCCGGGACACGAGCCCTGACATGGACACCACCGACATCGACGGTCACCAGCACGTCGGCGCCGAGCGGTTCGACCACGAACACCCTGCCCGGCGTCCCGTCCGGATCGCCGAGCCGCACATCCTCCGGCCGCACACCGAGTACGACATCACCGGACACCGCAACGGGAACCGGCAGTTCCTGGGACCACGCGGGACCGCGGAACTGGCGTTCGCCGGCCAGTTGACCGGGCAGGAAGTTCATCGCCGGGCTGCCCATGAACGACGCCACGAACATCGTGGCCGGCCGCTCGTAGATCTCCTCCGGCGGCGCGCACTGCTCCACCTTGCCGTTGTTGAGCACGGCGATCCGATCTGACATGGTCATTGCCTCGACCTGGTCGTGCGTGACATAGATGAAGGTGCGTGCCAGGTCGGCGTGCAGGCGCTTGAGTTCGGCCCGCATCTCAACGCGCAGCTGTGCGTCCAGATTGGACAGTGGCTCGTCGAGCAGGTACGCGCCGGCGTCACGGATGATCGCGCGGCCCAGTGCGACCCGCTGTCGCTGACCGCCGGAAAGCTCGCGGGGCCGACGGTTCAGCAGCTTCTCGATGCCCAGGGTTCGAGCGGTGGTGGTCACGCGGCGGGCGATCTCGTCCTTGGGCACCCGCATCATGCGCAGCGCGAAGCCGATATTCTGTGCGACTGTCTTGTGTGGGTAGAGCGCGTAGCTCTGGAACACCATTGCCACGTCGCGCTTGTTCGCCGGTAGGTAACCGACCGGGACTTCGTCGAAGTACACCTGTCCCGAGCTGGCCTTCTCCAACCCGCACACCATGCGCAACGTCGTCGACTTGCCGCAGCCGGACGGCCCGACCAGCGTCAGGAACTCGCGGTCGGCGACGGTGAGGTCGATCCCGTCGACAGCGACCATGTCACCGAAGCTCTTGCGCAGGTTCTCCAACCGCACCTGTGCCATCCGCTCACCCCTTGACCGAGCCGGCGGCCATGCCCCGCACGAGCAGCCGCTGGAAAACCAGCACCAACACCAGCGGCGGCAGCACCGCGAGCACCCCGGCCGCCGCCATCAGGGTGAACTGCGTGTTCATGTCGGTGGCGAAATCCGCGGCCACGACCGGAATCGTCTTCGCCGCCTTCGTTGATGTCATGAACAGCGCGAACATGAACTCGTTCCACGCGGTCATGAACGAGAACACCGCGGCCGCGACCAGCCCCGGCGCGGCCACCGGCAGGAACACCGACCACATCGTGCGCAGCCAGCCGCAGCGGTCCACCCGCGCCGCGTCCTCCAACTCCCTTGGCACAGCCCGGAAGAAGTCCTTGAGCACCCAGATCGTCACTGGCAGCGAGAACGTCAGATAGCTCAGGATCAGCGCACCGTAGGTATCGAGCAGGCCGACCGCCCGCATCATGAGATAGAACGGAATGATGATCGCCACGCTCGGCACCATCCGCGTGATCAGGTAGCCGATCAGCAGCATCTTGCTGCCCCGGAAACGCATGCGGGAGAAGGCATAGGCGGCCGGCACGGCCAGCAGCAGGTTCAACGCGGCCGTGGACACCGCGACGATCAGACTGTTTCCCAGCGCGTACGGGGTTTCCTCGATCGCGCGGCCGCCGACCAGCGCCTCGCCGGCGTTCGGCTTGAGGAAGCTGAGGTAGTTCTCCAGCGTCGGATGCGCCGGAAACCACTGCGGCGGCACGGAGATCGCGTCAACCTCGGGCATGAAGCTCATCGCGAAGATCCAGTAGAACGGCAGCACCAGGTACAGCGCGAAACAGGCGGCGATCGCGTAGACCGCGATCTTCTTCCACGGCATCCGGTAACGGAGCGGAACGGCGTTCACGGCTCGAAGTTCCCCCTCCGGTAGAGCAGGGTCACATAACCGGCCGAGACCAGCAGCGTGATCAGGGTGATCACCCACGAGTATGCGCTGCCCAGGCCGAAGTCGGTGTAGGTGAGCGCCGTCCTGATGTTCAGCACGGCGATCACCTCGGTCGCGTCACCCGGACCGCCGCCGGTGAGCACGTAGATCGTGTCGAACGCGCGGAAGGCGTTCATCGTCTCCAGGATCAGCACGATCAACAGCGGGTGCAGCAGCCACGGCAGCGTCACCTCGTTGAATCGACGGGCCACCCCGGCGCGGTCGACCCTGGCGGCATCGTAGAGGTCGGACGGGATGGTGGACAGTCCGGCCAACAGCAGGATCACCGCGAACGGCAACGTGTTCCAAACCTGGGCGAACGCGGTGAGCAGGAACGCGCCGGTCGGCGAGGACAGCCACGCCTGATAGCCGTCGATGAGCCCTAATGAGACGAGCAAACCGTTGAGCACCCCGGTCTTGGCGTCGAAGATGGTCCGCCACATCAGGCCGTTGACCACGCCGGGCATCGCCCACGGCAGCAGCGCCAGACTGCGCAGCACGCCACGACCGAGAAAAGTCTCGTTCAGCACCAAGGCGAGGATCACCGCCAGCACGACAGTCATCGCCACGACCAACAGCACGAACAACGCGGTCGTGCGCAGCGAGCTCAGGAATTCCGGGTCCTGCCACAGCGACAGGTAGTTGTCCAGACCGATGAACCGGATCGCCTTGGGACGCTTGAGGTTGTAGCGGTGCAGGCTGACCCAGAACGAGTAGCCGATCGGATAGGCGACCAGCGCGAGCAGGACAACGAGCGCCGGCGTGTTGAACAGGTAGGCACGGCGGGTGTCGGTCATGCGAAGCTCCGCGCGAGCGATCGGGCCGTGGCGTCGAGGCTCGCCGTCGCGGCGGCCGGCGTCGTCGACCCGATCACAACCTGCTGGGTCGCTCGCTGCATCGCCTGTTCGAACTGCGGGTACCAGGGCGCGGACGTGCCGATACGCGCCCGTGCGACCTGGGCGAGTTGGGCGTAGACCGTGGAATCGGCGAACTTTCCCAGCACGGTGAGGACATCTGGGTCGGTCGTGAGCGAGTGGAACGGGAAACCCAGTCCGCGCTGGATGAACCAGTACTTCGCGGTATACGGCAGACCGGTGGAGTCGAAGCCGCCCAAGTATTTCAGCAGGCGGATGGCCTTGTCCCGAACCTGAGTTGTCCCGTTCAGGCAGTACATCCGGGTGCTGCTGACCGTGCCCTGGCTGTGGCCGTCCAGGCTCGGCACCTGTGCCATCTTGATCTTGCCGGCGGCCTTGGACTTGGCCGGATCGTTGTAGGTGCGCAGCGAATACCTTGGTGCGAGGACAAAAGCGTAGCGGCCGGCCATCACGGCGTTGTCCATCGGGACGGGAAGCAGTTGCACACAGGCGGGATCGAGCACCTTCGACTGCCGGCTCACCCGTTGCACCCACTCGAAAACACCGGTGAGCGGGCTCATGTGCGGTTGGAGGTCCTGATCGAACAGATCGCTGCCGTTGGCGAACACCAAGGCCCACAACCACAGTGCTGCGGTGTCGGCGAGCTGTGCCGGCACTCCCAACGGGTACTGCAACACACCGGCGCGCTTGATCCGCAGCGCCTGCTGTTCCAGCTCGTCCAGCGAAGTCGGCGGCGCCGAGATGCCGGCCTTGGCGAGAATCTCGGCGTTGTAGACCAGCGCCTGCATGTCGGTGTAGTACGGCAGGCCCCAGCGCTTTCCCTGGTACGTCATGGCGGCGGCGTTGGACGGGTAGATGGCGTTGTAGATCGCGTCGATGCCGGCGATGTCGTCCAGCGGTTGCAGGTACTCGGCGTCGACCGAGCCGGCCAGCGAGTCGTCGTACATGTAGAGCACGTCCGGCCCGCCACCGCCGAGGAACTCCGCGGTGATCTTCTGGATGAACTGGGCGCTGGTGATCGGCGTGTAGGACACCGGCACGTCCGGGGTCAGCCGGGTGAAGCGGTCGATGTTGCGCTGCACCAGCTGCGCCTCGTAGTCCCAGCCCTCGAAGCGGACCGTGCCGTCGCTGCCGCGGCCCGCGCAGCCGGCCAGCAGCGGCAGGGTCGCGGTCGCGAGCAGGAAGCTCCGTCGGTCCATCGGGCCTCCTCAAACGACCTATGCTCGTAAATAGTTCGTTTGTTGCCCAAGCAGGATGCGCCCGAACCGCGAGCCCGGTCAATGGCCCTCGATTTATGTATCCAGGATCGTTGACAGCGCCCGATCGATGCCCAACCGGTACAGCGTGGTCGGCCGGCCCTTGCGGTGGGTCTGCGCGCTGCCGTCGGGAACGATCAAGCCGGCGGACAGCAGCTTGCGCACCAGCCGCCGGCCGCTGGGATCGGTGATGCCCAGCGCGTTCGCCAGCTCGCTCGGCGACAGCGTCTGCCCCTGCTGCCGCCGTTCCACGGACACCAGCCGGGACAACGTCGCCGGACTGAGCCCCACCCGGCCAGCCAGCGTCTCCAGCTCAGGACCGTGGTCGCGCAGGGTGAATTCCGTTGGCCGGCCGTCACGGGTCATCGGGCCGATGATCACGCCGGTGTCCTCGATCAGGTAGGCGGCCGGCTGCCCCTCGGCCTCGGCCCGCGCCGCCGCCCGCTCGGCCAGCGCCACACACGTGCGGGCCGATCCGCCGATGCCGAAACCGGCCGCGACCCGGACGCCCAACTGTTCGTCGGCTCGGTCCAGGACCGGGACAGTAACCCAGTTGTGCGTGACGTCGTCGAACAACGCCTTGTGCGCCAACACAACCAGCCCACGCCGACCTCGGTTCTCGATCCACGCGTCGGCGAACTCGGGCGTGTTCACCAGCAGAGTGGTCAGGCCGACGCGAGCGCGGTCCACGTCCTGGTCCCTCGGCTGGTCGGACACCAGGAAAACCCCGGCAGCGAACCGGAACTCGTTGGCCCACTGGGACCTGATCCGCAGCGTCAGGGCATTCAGCTCGGCCCGTACGGTCGAAGGCACGGTCAGACTCTGCACCACCGGAAGTTTTCCGCGCAGCCGGTTCGCGACCTCCGACCGCGAGGTGATCACGTGTCCGCCGCGCCGCAGCACACCCAGGTGGTGCTGAACGATCTCGGGCGCCGGCTGTCCTGGCCGGTACGGCAGCGAGTGCACCTGGCTGGGGCGCAACCCGAGCGCCGTCGTCACCTCGGAAACCGTGTCCGGCTCGAAGGTGTCGATGCTGACCGTCGGCTTGAGCTTGCGCTCCCGCGCCGCCGAGAACGCCAGTGCGAGCGACAGAGCCGACGGTCGGATGACCGTTATCGGCAATTCCGGCGGCCACAGCTGCCGGCACGCGTCGTACGGGAGCAGACCGAGCAGCAGACCGTCCAGCCGCTCACCGCCGAGCAGATCCGCCGCGGCCGCGGGAATGTCGGCATCGGTGGGGTAGACCGCCCAGCGCAGCGTCACCCCGGTCAGCGTGCTGGCCGCCGCCTCGAAGACCGGACGGCTCCTCGCGTGCAGTACGACCCCAACGGTGATGGTCATGCCGACAATGTAAGGCGTGCTCCCTACGTCAGACTGAACGGCGAGAGCGCCAGTCATGGTTGGCCTTGTTCTACCCTGCCGTCCTATCGAGATCGCGTCGGCGGGCGGCTCCGAGAGTCCCCGAGTGCTGCTACTCCTGGCGCCGGGGCCGAGGGCCACCGCCTGTCCCTCGACTGAGGACGGCGACTCCGGGACGGCGCCAACCGGCCCGGAGTCGGTCGCAGCGCTACCGGAAACTCACCTCGTCGCGTTCGACGAGGGTGGTCGCGGCGGGGATGTCTTCGGCGGAGTCGACTTCAGCCCACTCGCTGGAGGTCGCGTCGAGCACGTCCAGCCCGCGCTCGATCGCCAGCTTCCGCATGGCGAACTCGTACCAGTCACCGACCCGGCCCTCGGCCAGCATTTCATCGATGGCCGACGAGAACCGGGCCGCATTGGCGCCGCTCCACCGACTCACGCCGAAAAACTCGCCCTGGCGCGCCGAGGGTTCAAGGTCCTTCCCGAAGTCGACGGCTCGGCCGTCCTGGATCCGGACTTTCATGTCGATGTCCGCGTAGGACTTGCTTGTGTCCACGGCCAGCACATCTCGCGGGGAGTCGAGCATCCGCCGCAAGAGGTCGCAGCTGACCAGCACGTCCCCGTCGATCACGCAGAACGGCTCGTCCCAGAACGGCCTGGTCAGCGCGAGCGACACGATGCTGTTGGTGCTGGCGAAGTCCGGGTTCTCAACGAACCGCAGCGGCGGCGCGTCCGGGCAGGCGACCAGTGACGCCCGGAGCAACTCGGACATGTAGCCGCAGACAACCACCACCTCCGAGACCTTCGCCTTGGCCAGCCGCCTCATGGTGTGCCAGATCAGCGGCGTGCCGGCGATCGGCACCAGCGCCTTCGGCGCCTCCTCGGTGTAGGGCCGCAGCCGCGAACCGACCCCGGCCGCCGGGATGATCACTCTCATCTCACGCCCCATTTCACCCTGCCAGCCTCTCTATCGCACGGTCGAGTTGCTCCGAACTGCCCGCGAACGACATTCGGACGAAGCTCTCGCCCGCCCGGCCGAACGCCGTTCCCGGCACCACCGCCACACCACACTCATGAAGCAGGTAGTCGGCCACGGCGGCGCCGATCGACTCCTGCGCACGAATGCCTCGCAGCCGTGCGAACTCGCCTACGTCGACAAAAGCGTAGAACCCACCGTCGGGAAGTGCCGTCTCACCCAGACCGGGAATCTGGGCGAGGTCGGCCAGGAACAGCTCGCCGCGGCGACGTATCTCCACGGCATGAGCGGACACCTCGTTGTCCGCTTCTGGGTCGAGTAAAGCCGTGGCGGCCGCCAACTGCACCGCATGACTCACCGCGAGCATGAAGAACGTGTGCGCCTTGGCCGCCTCGGCGATGACCGCCGGACTGCCGGCCATCCATCCGATTCGCCATCCCGACATGCCGAACCGCTTGGACAGGCCATTGACCGCGACGCCGAGGCCGTGGCGGTCCAGCGCGATAACCGAGCGATGCTCAATTCCGTAGGCGAAGCGGTCGAGCACTTCGTCATGGACCACATACAGACCGTGCTCGGCCGCGAAGGCGCAGAGCTCGGCCAGCTCGTCCCCGCTGGACACTCTGCCGGTCGGGTTGCCGGGCGAGTTCACCACGATCACCCGCGAGCGTTGGGTGAGGTGTTTGTTCAGGTCCGAGACGTGCAGGAGGAAGCCGTCGGCCGGGCTGGTCGGGACGCGGACCACACGCCGCCCCAGCAGCTCGATCATCGGCGGGTAGATCATGTAGGCCGGGTCGGCGAGGAGAACCTCGTCGCCGGGTTCGGTCAACGTCAGAACCGCGATCCAGAGCGCGCCCGCCGCCCCATTGGTGACCAGCAGCTGCGAGTCCGGATCGAGGTCGATTCCCTGTTCCGACTTGTACACCTGGGCGATCGCCGCGCGAAGCTCGATCGCGCCCCTCGAGTGCGCGTAACGGTCCTCGGGTCGAGCGCTGCCGCTGGGACCACTCGACACCATGGCCAACCGCTCGTTGAAGGACCGCGGCGGACCGAACGCCGGCAGGCCGACGGTCAGGTCGACCGTTCCCGGATGACGCTGAGCGTACTCCGAGATCCGCTTCGACGAATGGGGGGCAAGCGCACGAAGCGCACCGTTCATGACGAGCCTCCCATTGCGATGGACTTGACCCGGTACCCGCGTGCCACCAGATTCAGGCCGATCGCGCCGACCAGAACCCACGCAACCACCAGCGCGGGACCTGGTCCCCACGCCGCCCACATGACAAGAATGACGGTCAGCACCAGCATTCGGGCGTCACTGCCCGCGCTGATCCAGATGAAGGGCTTCTCCCAATGCGCTTTCAGATAGCGCACGCCGAACGCGGAGTGGAACTTCTCGGAGCTCACCGCGAGCAACAGGGCGCCGGCGAGCGTCAGGAGGCCGACCCACAGCGCCTCGGCGCCGATCGACGAGTACAGCCGCACGGCGATGGCGATGATCAGGGCCATTTCGACGATCCGGTCCGTCATCGTGTCGTAGAAGTCGCCTATCGCCGACGTCTCCGCCCGTATCCGGGCGACCTCCCCGTCGGAGCAGGACAACACGCCGAAGACCTGTATCAACAATCCACCGGCCAGCAGCTGGCCGACCAGAATGCAGGCAGCGGCCGCTACACCGACGATGAGGTCGAACGTGGTCACCATATTCGGACCGAACCGACGCGCGAGCACCGGTGAAATGAGGCCGGACAGGCGCCGTTGCACGAGCCGACAGTAGGCGCCATCCGCAGCTGCCTTCAGGTCGTCAGGCTTGCCGGCCACCACGCACACTCCCCTTCTCGAGCACCGCGCCGAGCGCGTCCAGCACCTGCGCGACCTCCCCGTCGCTGACGTATCCCATGTGGCCGACACGAAGCGCGCTGTTCTTCCACGTCGCCCGCCCCGACGCGACCTGCACCCTGTGTTCCACCGCCATCCGCTCCCGGATGTCACTGGCCCGCACCTGCGCGGGCACGAAAAAGGACGTCACGGTCGGAGAGGCGTGCGGCCGGTCGGCCGCGAGTGCCAGCCCCAGGTCGGCCAGCCCGCCGCGACACTGCTCGGAAAGCCGTTGGTGCCGGGCGAGAACCTGGTCCCAGCCCTCATCCGCGATCATCCGCAATGACTCCCGGAGCGCATGGAAAACGGGGATGGCGGGGGTGTAGGTGGTCGTGTTCTCCTCGACGGCCTGAGCCATCGCGGTGAAATCGAAGTAGTACCGACGAGCCGAGTTCGCCGTGGCCGCGTCGAGGGCCCGCGTGCTCACGCCGAGCAGCGCCAGCCCAGGTGGCGCCATCAGGGCCTTCTGACTGACTCCGACCGCGACATCGACTCCCCAGTCCCGCATGAGCACCGGTGTCGCACCGAGGCTGCTGACGACGTCAACGACCAGCAACGCGTCGCTGCACTCGCGCACCACCCGACTCAGCTCGGGCATCGGGTTCAGCACACCGGTGGACGTCTCGTTGTGCGTGATCAGGACCGCCGCCACGTCACGGTGGCGCCGGAGCATGGCCTCCAGGTCACCGGGATCAGCCGCCCGGCCCCACGGCGCCTCGACCAACTCGACGGCGAGGCCGGCCGCCAGGGCGATCTCGGCCATTCGCCGGCCGAAGTACCCGATTGACACCACGACAACCCGTTGTCCTGGGCTCACCGTGTTGACCACGGCCGCCTCAAGTCCACCGGTGCCCGAGCAGGTGAACGGCAGAATGGTCGCCGGACCGCCGAAAACGGGCGCGAGACCCCCGAGGACCTCGGCGAGGACGTCCCGGAACGCCGCCGATCTGTGGCTGACCATGTCGGTGGACAGGGCCGCCCGGACTCTTGGCGGCAACGGTGTCGGACCGGAAATCCGAAGGTTGACGGTGTCCACGTGGGGTCTCCCCTCGATCGCTCACAACCGGGATCGCAGCAAGCCGAGAACCGAGTCCCGGCGCAGCTCGATCGGATGGTTTCGCGCGCGGCTGTTGCTCAGCGCCTCATCGAACATCGACTCCAGGTCCGAGGCGCGGACCCCGACCTCGCCCAGCCGGGTCGGGCACCCGGCCTGACGCAGCAGCCGCGCGAAGGCGGTTCCGGAATCGGCAGCTCTTCGCGCGCCGAGAAGCGTGAGCATGTGTTCGATCTCCTCCGCTGTCATACGAGAACTCGACGGCCCGCTGTCGAGTGCGCCGAGCGTCAAAGGCAGAAGCCAGATCAGATGCAGTGCGCACGCGAGCCCATGCGGCACGCCGAATTGTGCGGTTGTGGGGTACGCGAAGGCGTGCGCCGCCGTCGTGCGGGTCAAGTCGATCGCGTGACCGGCCGCGACCGCGGCGTTGCTGAGCAACTCGCGCTGCCGGGCTGTGGTGTCACGGAAGCCCTTTCTCAGTATGGGAGCCAAGCGCGACAACGCACTTCGAGCCAGCTCTCGCGACGACGAACTGGCGCGCGGCGACCACCACGACTCGATGGCGTGCGCGGTGGCATCGAGTGCGCAGTGCGCGGTCAGCATCGGCGGACACGTGTGCGTGAGCATCGGATCGACCAGCGCCACATCCGCCTTCACGGCCGGATGGTCCAGTGAGTACTTTCGGCTGCCGAGGTAGATCGTGGCGAAAGCCGTGACCTCGCTGCCCGGGCCGGCCGTCGTGGGGATCACCACGAGCCTCGGCGGCCTCGCCGCCCGGATCGGGTCCACCCCGCGCAGGACCCGCTCGGCCTCCCTCCTGGTCGTCGGCAGCAGTCGGACGGCCTTCGCGGTGTCCAAAGTGGAACCGCCACCGATGCCGATCACGACATCCGGCCGGTAGCGCACCACGGCCCGTGCGCCTCGGACAACGTCCATGGCCTGCGGATTCGGTGCCACATCGTAGAAGTAGTCGTGGGTGTGGCGCGCCAGCCACCCGGCCGCGCCAGTACGACGCACCGCGCTTCGCGTCGCCACCACGAGAACGCGCTGGGCTTGCATTCTTCGCAGCACCACCGGCAGTCTCGCGGCGACTCCGGCGCCCTCGATCACCTCGACCTGACGCTGATCGTCCACATCGGTCATCCCATCTGTCCTCCACGCGCGACGGCCAGCTCGTGCTCGAACCTGGCGCGGATGCCGGGAAGCGGCAGTTCCGCACTCGCCCGCGGCGGCACATCGGTTTCACTTGCCCGAATCCGCACGGCGACCAGACACGGTCCCGGTTCCGTCAGGGCCTTGTTCAGCACGGCCGGCAGTTCGGCGCCGTCGGCACACCACCAGGCGTCGCGATAGCCGTTGGCGCGGGCCAACGCCGGCCAGTCCACCGTGGCGGAGGTAGTCGGTTGGCTTCCGGTGGAACCGTAAGTTCCGTTGTCCAGCAGGACATGCAGCAAGTTCGCCGGAGCGAGGTGGCCCACGGTCGACATGGTGCCCATGTGCATCAGCGCCGCGCCGTCACCGTCGAGGACGACAACGCGTCGATCCGGTCGGTGCAGTGCCGTCCCGAGCCCCAGGGCCAGCGCATGTCCCATGGACCCCTGCATATAGAAGTTGCCTGGCCGGTCGGCGGCAGCGAACAGCTCGCGTGAGGTATATCCGGTCGTGCTGTAGATCGCGGCGTCACGAGCCTGCGCCGAGACCATCCGAACCACGTCGGCCCGGCTCAGCCCACCGTTCACGGGGGCTGGGGCCGGCTCGGCCGACCCCACTGTCCCCTTCGGCACCAACAAAAAGAACGGCTCACCGTCCGCATCCGCCTTCTGCGCGCCGGCCAGGGCCTCCGCCAACGAATCCAGCGACGGCCCGAGAAGCATGCTCGACACCCCGTAGAGACCGGCCATGGGCACGGTCGTGCGTCCCATGACGCTGTGCTGCGGCTCGTCCGTCCCCGCCGGCCAACCGCGGAGGCTCACCACCACGAGCACCGGGATCTCGTAGGGAAGCACCAGGGAGGTCAGCGGATTCACCATGTTGCCCAGACCGGAGTTCTGGATCAGCGCCGCTGCCCGTGTGCCGGCCATCCGTGCGCCGGCGGCGACAGCCAGGGCCGCACCCTCGTTGGCCGCCGGGACATAACGGCCCTCGCGGCTGGACAGGACCGAGACCAGGCCGGCCAGCCGGGAGCAGGGGACACCCGAGAAGAACCGATAGTCCTGTGCCAGCAGCGCCGCGGCGAACTCCTCCGCGCCGATCACTGCTTCTCCAGGTGCAGCCACTTGTCGAGATGGGTCAGCTCGAACACCTCGGAGACCGGCGAGATCAGGTCCTCGACCGCGGTGGACGCGCCGGATGACTCGATGCTGCTCAACACCTGGGACATCGACCTGACCGCGGCCCGCAGGGCATGGTTGGCGTAGATGACCAGGGACACGCCGGCGTTCTCCGCGTCCGTGAAGTGCCAGTCGTGATAGGTGGTGGGCACCACGATCACCGGCGCCCGCCCCTGCCAGGCGTCGAGGAACTCGATCACCTCCCGTGGGGACCTCTTCTTCGAGTGCACCAGGATCGCGTCGGCGCCGGCGTCGACGTAGCGATGGGCGCGGTGCAGCGCCTCTGGCACGCCATGTCCCGTGATCAGCGCCTCCGTGCGCGCCACGAGCACGAAGTCCGGGTCGCGCTGCGCGTTCTTGCCCACTTCGATCTTCCGGGCGAACTCGTCGACGTCGAGCAGCTCCTGCTGCTGGTCGACAAAGCTGTTCGTCTTGGGGAAAACCTTGTCCTCGATGCAGACCCCCGCGACGCCGACCGCCTCGTAGCGCTGGACCAGGTAGGCGACGTTGGGGACGCCACCGAAGCCGGTGTCGCAGTCGGCGAGGATCGGCGCCGAGCAGACCGCCGCCATGCGGCCGGCCGCCTCCAGGTAGTCGGTCATCGTCAGCAGGCTCATGTCGGGCAGGCCGTTGGCCGCCGAGATCGTGAAGCTGGAGGCCCACACCCCGTCGAAACCACTGTTCTCCACCAGGCTCGCGCTCAGTGGGTCATGGGCTCCGGCCAGCCGGGCGATCCGCCGGCCGACAATCAGTTCACGGAGTTTCGTCGTGCTGTTCATCAATCCCCCTCATCGGTGTTCTCGCCATGCGCGCCAAGCCCGCTCCGGGACATCGGCATCGGGCCGAGAGGCACCACACCGCACTGGTCCGCGATGCGGGCCAGGTCCGTCACAACAGCAGGTCTGAGCGGAATGCCAGTCGCCAGCCGTTGCTGCTCGGTCTCGTGCTCGCGTTCGCCGGCGATCAGGACGCGGTCCTGCCCGCGCGCCTTCGGCGAGGCCCGCAGTTCGTCGAACATCTGGTTGGCTTCGGCCTGAAAGTCCGCCACGGTGGTCAACGCGGCCACCTGACCGCAGAGGAAGAAGTGGCCGAGCCCGGCGCCTTCGGCGCCGTAGACGTGGCGTCCCCACCGAGCGCCCGCCAGCGGTCCGCAAAACAGTTCGACGACAGTCGCGAGACCGTATCCCTTGTGCCCGCCGTGCGACTCCCCCAAGCCACCCAGCGGAAGAAGGGCGTATCCCGCTCGGGCCTTCAGGCCGTCGACCACCCTCGGGATGTCGGTGGTCGACTCGCCGTTCGGGTCGACCGCCCAGCCAGCTCGCATGTCCCCACCTTCACGGTGCAGGCGTTCCAGCCTTCCGCGCGGGACGACGCTGGTCGCGGCGTCGAACACGAAGGGCCGGTCGGCATCGGTCGGAAAGGCGACCGCGAGTGGATTCGTGCCGAACATGGGAGCGGCGCCGTTGGTGGGAGCCACCTGAGGTGACGCGTTGGTGCCGACTATGGCGAACAAGCCCCTGCTGGCCGCGCGAAGCGCGTAGTAGCCGGCGATGCCGAAGTGGTTCGACCGGCGTACGGTCGCCATCCCGACCCCCGTCTCGACGCCCTTCGCTATGGCCATGTCAACCGCCGTGCACGAGGCCGGCTGTCCCAGTCCGTTGCCGGCGTCCAGGGCCACCGTCGCCGCCGTCTCAGCCAGGACGGTGGTCCTGGCGTCCGGGCGGATCGCGCCGTCACGCACCCCGTCGACGTACCGGCGCAACCTGGCCACGCCGTGACTGTCGACGCCACGCAGGTCCGCTGCCACCAGGACGTCGGCGACCACCGTCGCATCCTTTGTGGACACCCCAACGGCCAGCAGGCACCGAGACGTGAACTCACGCAGTGATCGGTGGTCAACGCGCATGCGGCATCACTCCACAGTCGAGGGCCGATTGGGCCGCGCGCTCGAACGCGTGCCAGCGCTCAGCTGTCTCCGCGTTGGCCGGTGTCGGCGGTTCGAGCCCCAGTTCCACGCAGTGGACACCCTCGGGCAGATCGCCGGGGGGCACGGCCAGTTCGCCGGCGATGATCACGACGCGCTTGCCCCGCGCCATGGCCATCGTGGCGACCAGTCCTGGGATCTTGCCCTCCCACGACCCGCGGTCGAACCGGCCCTCGGCCGTCAGCACCAGGTCCGCGCGCTCGATCTGGCCGGCCAGCCCGGCCAGCGAGGCAAAGTACTCACCGCCATGGTTGACCGGCGCATCGAACACCGCGTGCAGACCAGCTGCCAGGCCGCCGCCCGCGCCGAAGAACGGCTTGGCCCCCAAGGTCTCTCCCGCACGGCCGAACGCGGCCAGCACCGCGTCCAGCCCTCGGCGCAACACCGCCGCGTCCGACGGGGTGATCCCTTTCTGCGCGCCGAACCGTTCGATGTTGTGCCGAAGCGGGGTGGAGACGTCGCTCAGCACTTCGACACGCACGTCGCGAAGCAGGTCGAGCGCGGGACCGGTGTCCACGCGCCGTACGTGGACGAGGTCTCGCGGCGCGGGCGTGAGCAATCGGCCGGACGCGTCATGGAAGCGAACCCCCATTGCGGCAAGGGCGCCGGCGCCGACGTCGACCGAGGCTGTTCCGCCCGCCGTGACGACCACCCTGGTCGCACCACGCCGGACCGCATGCGCGATCAGCTGCCCTGTCCCCCTGGTGTTCGCGACGAGGGGCTGCCGGGGACGGGCTGCGACCAGCCGCAGTCCGCTCGCCTGGGCGGTCTCGACGAACGCGGTTCCGTCATCGGCCAGCAGGTATTCCGCCGCGACCGGCGCGCCGAGGGGATCCTCGGCCATCGTCCGGACGCGGGTGCCGCCCAGCAGTTCGGCCGCGACGTCCAGGGCGCCGTCACCGCCGTCCGACAGCGGTGTCGTCACCACGCTGCCGACCACTCCGGACCGCATCAGTCCGCTTGTCAGCGCTTCGCCCACCCATCGCGCGCCCGGACCACCACGGAACGCGTTGGGCGCGACCAGAACCCGCATTCGATCACTGCCCGTCGGTGTCGTGGACGGCCGGCGTTCGTTGAATCCATGTTCGGTAGAGCAGCCGCGCCCGGGCGGCGTCGGCGTGGTCGTCGAACTTGGTCCGGCCGTGCAGGATCCGCAGGTTGTTGAACACCGCGAGCTCACCTGCGGCCATCCGGCCCTCGATGGCGCTGGCCGGGTCCTCGAGCACGGAGTCGAACGCGTCAAGGGCACGGCGTTGCGCGGGCGTCAACGTTTCGGCGCCGGGCTGGCTGTGCCCGATCTCGATGTACTGCCGCAGATAGGTCACCGCGTGCTTGTCGTTGTCGGTCGTGAACAACACCGGCTTGCGCACCGTGGCCTGCTCGCCCGGCGCCTGGTCGCCGCGTCGGTCGAAGTGGAAGTCCTGCTCGAGCACGGCAAGCACGTCCGGCCGGTCGGCCAGGCGAGCCCGGATGCGTTCCACCGGAACAAGCCTCAACGCACCGCCGGTCTTCGCCGGCCGCACGCACAGGAGGGTGAAGTAGTCCGGCAGCGGGAACGGACGCTCCGCACCGTCGGTGTGCAGGTGGCCCCCGTGCCGCGAGTCCGCGTAGCGGGCCGACTTGCCTTGGCCGATCGTGGTGCCCCGGTTGCGCACGGCCCGGACCCGAGTGCCGGCCTTGTCCTGCGCCATCACGGTTCCCAACGCGTCGGACACCCACAACAGCACCTGCTCGTAGGTGTCCTGCTCGGCCGCGTCAAGGCCCGTCATGATCAGGAATCCGGCGCCCGCCTCAACATGGTCCCGCACGAGTGTCCGCATTCTCTCGCGCTCGGACTGGGCCGCCCGGCCATCGAACCTTCGCTGCCGAACAGCGGCCAGGAAGCCATCTGACCATCTGTGTCGTTGCCGCTCAAAATCCAAGCGAGTTCACCTCCACAGGCTATGGAGCACACGACCATGGAGGCACTCAGGGAAGCCTCCCCGCCCGATGGAAACAGGGCGAGGCCTAACAGTCAGATGAACCCGCGCGACCTTTGAATTGGCGCAGGCAACAGCACGGGCGCTCGCCGTGCTGTTCGCCCCCCTAGCGATGTCCCCCACAGGAAGATCCGACTGTACCGACCGGAACGGTGTCGCCACTCCACCATCCAGGTGAATGTGAGGTTACGAAGACCTTGACAGTCAGGGAGTTCTACGGGAAGCTGGTATGAAGCGTTGGCGCAAGACCCATGCGGCCAGCCGGGGGGCTTGGCTGCGGATTTGCATGCCAATCGGGGGGTGAGCTTCATTCTATGCGTGGTACGTGGTTGCGCGAGAAAGCCACGCCGTTGACCTCATTCGGGAGGGCCAACTACCTGCTTCTGGGCCAGCTTTTCACGTCCACCGGCACCGGGGCTATTCTGGCCACGGCAGCGATCTTCCTCATTCGCTCCGTGCGCCTGCCGCCTACCGAGGTCGGTATTGGCATGGCCGCGGTCGGGGTGATCAGCTTCGCCGCGTTGTTCGCGATCGGCCCGGCGGTGGACCGTTTCGGTCCACGCAAGGTCATTATCATCTCGACGATTCTCGCGGCCACGGCAACGGCGTGCTTCGCCTGGATCGACTCCCTCGTCACGTTCGTGCTTTTCGAGAGTGTTTCCAACTCCGCACTGCTCGGCATGTCGGTCGGGCAGCGCGCGCTGATCGGACGAGTCATGGGGGCGGGCGACCGCGTTCGCTACCAGGCCTACAGCCGCTCCGTGTCGAACGTCGGATACGCGCTCGGCACATTGGCCGTCGTTCCCCTGCTACAGGCTGACACCCACACGGCCTACACGGCCATCTTCCTGGGCACAGCAGTGATCATCGGCGCAACCGTCCCGTGCACAGTCAAGGGACCGTATCCGGAAACAGCGCCAGCTCGGAAGTCGACCCGAATGGCGATCGCCGACGTGCGCTATGTTGTAATGGCCATTCTGTGCGGCCTGCTCACCGCGCGCAGCAAGATACTCACCGTGGCCGTGCCGCTGTGGATCGCCACACACACGCATGCGCCGTTGGGACTCACTGGATTTCTCCTGTTCCTGAACACCGCCGTCGTGGTAGTGCTCCAGGTGCGTTTCTCACGGGGCGCAGCCGACCTCGCCGGCGCTTCGAGAGTGACACTGTTCGGCGGGGCTTCCTTTGTCGGCGCGTTCATTCTCATAGCGCTCGCGAGCACGACCACGACCGGCGTCGCGATCGCGATGTTGATAGCCGGCATCGTGCTGTTCACGCTCGGGGAAATGTGGACCGCCGCGGCGTCGTGGACCTACAGCTACGAACTGGCGGACCCGGCGCTGCAGGGCCAGTACCAGTCGATCTTCGCCCTGGGCCGAACCGGTGGCAACATCGTCGGATCGTTGCTGGCCAGCGTCGTCGCCGCGCTCGCCATCACCGGATGGGGCGTCGTGGCAGCCGTCCTGCTGTCCTGCTGCGTGCTGACGGCGGTGGCAACCCCGGCGAACCGAGCCGTTGGTCTACACAGCCAGGTCGAGTAGCTCGGCCCGAAAAGGAGTGTGAACACGTGCCGGATTTTGTGTTCCCCGTCGCGGGAATGAGCTGGGCGGACTTTCGAGAGCGGCCGGAACTCCGTGGCTCGGACGCCGGCGAGCCGGGCCGAGGCGGATGGCATTACCAGAGAAGCGAAACCCACCTGCACAAGGGCATCGATCTGAAGGCGCCGATCGGTACCCCGCTGCTCGCGGTAGAAAATGGAACCGCGGAGTTCATCCTGGCGCGGGAAGGCCGTAGCGGAGGTCATCGCGTCCGGTTGACCGGGGCGAGCGGCGCCATGTACCACTATCTCCACCTGGGCACCGACCCCGCGCACCCCGGCGACGCGTTCCCGGCAGAATTCATCGACACGGGTGATCGACCGGTTGAGGTCACGGCGGGAACGGTCATCGGGTACCTCGGCCACACCGGCGGCGCCGTCGCAAGCGGCATGTCGATTCCGGCGAGGGCGGCACACCTGCATTTTCAGTACCACCCTCAGGGCGGCAGGGACGCCAATCCGGCGAATCTGTTCGATCTCATCGACACCGGCCTCAGGATCGACGGATACGTGCCATGAGAGTGGTCTTCTCGGAATGCGCCCCGAATTACGACGCCCATCTGGCGCCGTACCAGGTGCTGGGCTTTCCGGACGAAGGCGAGACGGCCGCCACCGCGTTCAGCCACGGCATGTTGCCGAGCAACCGGGAGCTGACCAGGTTCTACCTGGCCCGTAGCGTGCGGGTCGACCTCGGCCGGTACACAGAAAGCAAACGCGAACGCTACATCAGGAGGCAATGCGACACGCTCAGCCGCAGTTTTCTCCCGCGCGCGCAGCTCACACCGCAGGACACCTGGCTGGACATGTGCGTGCGCTACATGAACGAGAGTTCGCAGTGGACATCACGGCGAGGTCGTCAGTTCGAGACCGCGGACATGGTGGCCCGGTTGGACACTCCGATGACGACGCATCTGCTGACGCTGACGGATACCTCCAACCAGTCGCCAGCAGCGCTTGCGGCTCTGTACGTTGAACCGCCTATCGCCTACTACGCCCGGGCCTGCTACGACGCTCGATACCGAAAGCTGAGCGTCGGCTCGCACCTGATGAGCTGTGCGATCGGCGAGCTGCAACGCCGCGGTTTTTCCCACGTGTATCTGGGCACGTGTTACTACGAGGGCGCCCGGTACAAGACGAGGTTCACCGGCATGGAGTTCTTTGACGGTCTCGGTTGGTCGGACGACCGGGAGCGGCTTCGTCTCCTCCTGAGCCAGCAGGACGACCTGCGCAGTCGACATCTGTTCGATCATCCGTCCTATCTCGCCGCCGGCCCGCCGCCGCGGCCTGGGGACGCGACCATGCGGCTCACCGATATTGCGAACTCGCAGCACATCGATTCCGCGGAGGAACAATGATCCCTCTCGATCTCAACGCGATCGTAGCCGTGGTGGGTGGTCGCCTCCATCGGACGGACGGCTCGCCGCAGGTCCATGGCACCGTCGAGTTCGACAGCAGGAAGGTGGGGCCGGGGTCGCTTTTCGTGGCGCTGCCGGGACAACACTCCGATGGCCACCAGTTCGCCGAGCAGGCAGTCGCACAGGGAGCCGTCGCGGTCCTGGCTGCGCACGAGGTGGCGACGCCAGCAGTCGTCGTGCCGCTCGTGGACAGCCGCATGCCTTCCGATGTGCTCGCGCTGGCCGGCGACAAAGACGGATCCGGCGCGG
Organism: Kutzneria sp. CA-103260; assembly: GCF_018263855.1. Lineage (GTDB taxonomy): Bacteria > Actinomycetota > Actinomycetes > Mycobacteriales > Pseudonocardiaceae > Kutzneria. The sequence goes on from NZ_CP073318.1 coordinate 3,642,183, forward strand.
CGGTGCTGGCCGCGATGGCGAAGCTGGCCAGCCATGTGCTGCGCCAAGTGCCTGACTGCGCTGTCGTCGGTGTGACCGGATCGGTCGGCAAGACGTCGACCAAGAACCTGATTGGTCATCTGCTGACTCGACTCGGTCCGACCATCACGTCGCCGCGGTCGTTCAACAACGAGCTGGGACAACCGTGGACGGTCCTGCGGCTTGAGCCGGACACCAAGCATCTCGTCCTCGAACTGGGGACCAGGGGCATCGGTCATCTGGCGGCCCTCTGCGCCACAGCGCCACCCCGCATCGGGGTCGTGCTGAACGTCGGCGACGCGCACCTCGGCAGTTTCGGATCCCAGGACGCGATCGCCACTGCCAAGGGCGAGCTTGTGGAGGCATTGCCGGATGCGTCCGCCGGTGGGGTCGCCGTCCTCAACGCCGACGACGCGCGTGTGGCGGCCATGGCCAGCCGCACCTCGGCCCGAGTCGTGCTGACCGGCCGCGGAGCCGACGCGCACGTTCGCGCCATCGACATAGAACTCGACGATCACGCAAGACCGCGGTTCACCTTGCGGGTGGACCTGCCCAGCATCAGTGGTTCCGCGCGAGTAGCACTGCCGACCCACGGCGAGCATCAGATCTACAACGCGCTGGCGGCCTCGGCCGTCGCGCTGGAGCTCGGCGCAACGATCGACGACGTCATCTCCGGTTTGCGGAACGACGAGACGACGCCGCCACATCGGATGGCTGTCCATCGGACATCGGACGGGGTCACCCTGATCGACGACGCGCGCAACGTGAGCTCGGGATCGGTGCATGCGGCCCTGCGCACTCTCGCCGCGATGGCCAACGGCGGCAACGCGCGGAAGTGGGCCCTCCTCGGAACGGCGCGCGAACCCGGCTTCACGGCGGACGTCAGGCACGACGCCTGGGGGCGGCTCGCCGCGCAGTTCGCCGACCGCGTCGTGGTCATCGGCGAGGACGCACGCCAGATCCATGAAGCCGCCGCGAGAAGCGCGGGCCAGGGCACACACTCTGAGCTGGTGTCGGACGTCGAAGCCGCGACGGTGCTCCTGCGTGAAGAACTGCGCGCCGGCGATGTCGTGCTCCTCAAGGGATCCAGAAAAGCCGCACTGTGGCGGATAGCGGACGCGCTTCTTCCGGCCGACACCCCCAGCACGGGATTGGACAGCGACTTCGATGTCGTGGTGCCGGAAGCGAATCCTCGATGACGGGTTTGGGCGTCCGCCGGGCGATCGCCGGCACACCGCAGTCCGAGCGGTAGTACGTTGACGACGTGACAGTCACCATACGCCGAGCTGCTCCCGCGGACGCCGACCAGATCGCCAGCCTGATGTGCCAACTCGGGTACGACAGCACGGCGCAGGACGTCGCACGGCGGTTCGAAATGTGGTTCGACGATCCGTTCAGCGCCATCCTCGTGGCTGAGCAGAACCAGTGCGCCGTCGGTTGCCTTTCCCTGCACGCCATCCCGTACCTCGAGAAAACCGGGCGCTGGGCCCGCATCGAGAGCCTCGTCGTCGACGAAGCGGCCCGCCGCACGGGGGCGGGCAGCCAGCTGGTCAGCGCCGCCGAGGACCTGGCCCGGCAGTGGAACTGCGTCGCCGTCGAAGTGACAACGCTGCGCTCACGGGTCGATGCCAATGCCTTCTATCAGCACCACGGCTACGACGACCGCCGCACGATGTCCGCCCGCTACTGGAAGGACTTCTCCAACTAGAGGCTGTCCGCATCAGGGGTAGCAGCTTCCGGTTTGCCTAATGGGAGCTGCCTGGTCAGCCACACTGACGGACTCTGTGCCCGGTAGCCACTGGTGGGTGAGCACTCGCCTCGACCATCGACCTAGGGTCAGGGCGGTCAGTCTCCGGACGGTGTGCAACCCGAATGTGAAACCACCCTGCCCCACCCCACCGGACAGCGCATTCCAACACTCTTCGTTGAGTTACCGATCGTGCACACCTTGTCCATCAACAGCGAGCGGGACATCGTCATGGCCGGCAAGACGCCAGAGTCCATTCCGTCCCACACTTCGCTCGACCGCATGTCTGCCGCTTGAGCGTCTTGATGGGGCCATCGCCGATGAGGCAGTCCCATCTCCGCCGGACTGGCTCACTACCTGGGGTTTCGCGACCGTCTGGTCCGCGACGTACAACTTTGTCGTAGACAGCTTTACATCCAACAAAAGTCTCTATAGTGTGACTTATCGAGCCAAAGATGACTGCAATCAACACAGAAGGTCGAATGGTTAATATTCTACTTGTTGGATACCATTTGTCTGTGGCTCGGCTTCTCGCTGACGTGACCACTGACTCGGAAACCAAGGTCTACCTCCTGGAGGAGCCGACTCTGCACGATGCGGATATGCCCTACCTGAGGCTTGACATCCCCGATGCGGGCGGCATCGTAGGCGTTCGTACGGCGCGATATCAGCAGAGCTCGGACTATCGCGACGTCGTGGCCGAGTGGCACAAGGAGGTCGGCTTCGACGCTGTCATGCCGGGCCGGGAGTACGGCGTCATAGCCGCCTTTGAGATAGCCGGCACGCTCGGCCTGCCGCGACCGAGCGCGTTGGCCATCGACGCCTGCACCGACAAGTTGACGCTGCGCGAGATGTGTGCGCGGGCGGGTATCAGGCAGCCGGCGTTCGCCGAGGTCAGCAGCGCGCAGGAGGTGCGGAACTTCGTAGCGGCGGTAGGCGGCGAGGTGATCCTCAAGCCTGCCAACCGCCATGCCTCGCTCGGTGTCGTGGAACTGTCCGGCGCGCACCAGGCCGAAACCGCATGGCGGCGCACCACGCAGCACCAGGGACCGCGCGCCGTCAAGGACCGATCGCTGTCCTGGCGGTACATGGCGGAGGAGCGGCTGACCGGCCCGCAGGTATCCGTGGAGACACTTGTCCAGGACGGTCGGGCCATTTTCCACAACGTCTCGCTCATGGAGTTTTCCGCGGAGTTCCTGGAGATTGGAAATGTCGTACCCGCACCACTTTCGCCAGAATGTCACCGGGAGTTGATCGACGCTGAGGAGCGGTTCCTGGAGGCCATAAACGCGGATCTCGGCATCTTCCACTCCGAGTGGAAACTCTCCCCGGACGGGCCACGCATAATTGAATGCGCCGCCCGGTTGCCCGGCATCCTGAGATCCGAGCAGATTTGGTGGACTCAGGGGTTCAACCTGCCGTTGGCATTCGCGCGGCTGCTCAGCGGACAATCGGTAGACCCGGTGCCCACCGGTGCCGCTTCCAGGTTCAGCTTCGTAGGCACGATCTACGCCGAGGCCGGCGTGGTGACCTCGGTGACAGGTCTTGAGTTCCTGGATGAACTGCCGCAGGTCGTGAAGTACGAGGTCAAGGTCCACGTTGGGCAACGAATCAAACCCGATCACAATCCGTGGAACTACTGTGTGCGTTATGTTCTGGTCGATCCGCTCGTCAAGAACATCACGAGGGTGCGGGAGTTTCTCGATAGCCATATCCGTGTGGTCACGGATCCTTCGGTCGACGCCGAAGCGGACAACGCGGAGTTACTGTAGTGTGCGGATCCAGCGGGCTCGCCCGGCGGCTTGGTCATCGGGACCTGATTCTCGCCACGCTCGTAATCGGCCTGTCGACCACCGCGACGTTCATGATCCTCCCCCTGCTCGCAATATTCCTGGTCGATTCGCGCGGGATGCCGGTGCAGTTGGCCGGGTTGTCGATCACAACCCTGGTGCTCACCCAGCGGGGCGGGTCCTTCATCTCCGGGATCGCCAGCGACCGCTACAGCCCGAGGCGCATGATGGTGCTGGGGTTCGCACTGTGCGCCCTTGGCTACGGCGCGCTGACCATGGCCGGCGGCGTGCCGTTGGTGATGGTGGCCATGGCGATCGCAGGCGTTGGCGGGGCCCTGTTCCTGCCGGCCTCCAAGGCGGTGCTGGCGCAGTACTCCGAGAAGTTCGGCCGCAAGGTGTTCGTCCTGCGCACAACGGCCACCAACGCGGGCGCGAGTGTCGGGCCGCTGCTCGGGGGCGTCCTCTATCGCGAATTCGACGTCGCCTTGGGTATTTCCTCCGCACTGTTTCTGGTGTGCCTCTCCCTCTGCGCCTCGCTGCGGCCAGTGCGCCGACTCGGCGATTCATCGCTTGGTGTTTTCGAGCGAGCCAGTGCAGTGCTGAAGAACCGCCGGATGATCGTCCTGATGACGACGAGTGTCGGCTTCTGGATCTGCTTCAGCCAGTTCACCCTCACCGTGCCGCTGTACGCGTCGGAGTCGTTCGACACGAAAGGCATGGTCGGCCTGCTCACCACTCTCAACGCAGTGGTGATCATCGCGCTTCAGTACCCACTACTGGCTCCGACGATGAAGAGGGTCGACTCGATGGGCCGACTGCTCGGGGTCGGCATGGCGATCATGGCCGTCGCGTTCTTCGCGCTGGTCTGGGTGCGCGGAACGCCGGGCCTACTCCTGTTCACGGTGCTGTTCTCGCTGGCCGAGCTGGTGGTCGCGCCGTGTCTCGACGCCGCGGCGCAGGAGGCAGCACCGCGCGAGCAGCAAGCCGCGTACCTCGGATTCATTTCCGTCGGATGGGCGGTCGGCGCGGTAGCGGGCAACTTGATTGGCATCGAACTGTTCTCTATTGGGGGGGCACTGGGCGGACACGCGGTTAGTTGGTTGTTCTGTGGCGCGGTCGCGCTGACCAGTGCGTGCGTCTTCGCGATGTGCTGTGGGACCAAGCCACAACAGCTGGCCGCGTTGCCTGGTCGCTCCATACGAAAAGGAGCGAACAACCATGATTGAGCTGAGCCGCCTTGCCATCGCCATCGTCGCCGGGGGCCGGTCCCGGGAGCGGCCGCGGTCCCTGCTCTCCGGGCGAACGGTGACCGCGTCGCTGGTGAAGCAGGGCTTCGACGTGCAACTGGTCGACACCGAGCAGAGCGACTTCCCCGCCACTGTGGCGCGCAAGGACGTGGCGTTCCTGACCTTGGCCGGCAAGTGGGGCGAGGACGGACACTGCCAAGGTTACCTGGAAACGCTGGGTATTCCGTACACCGGATCCGGCGTTCTGGCCAGTGCGCTGTGCATGGACAAGAAACTCGCCAAGATCGTGCTGTCCGCCGCCGGCCTCAAGGTTCTGCCGGACCGGGTGATCGGTGGTGGGGTGGATATCGGCCAGCTGGCCGAGGAAGTCCGGACGGAGTTCGGCTTCCCGGTCATTCTGAAGCCGCTGGCCGAAGGGGGCAGCATCGACATCATGGTGGCGACCAGGGAAGCGGAGCTGCGGGATGCCATGGTGGCTGTCGGCGCGGACAGGGGCGAATTCCTGGTGGAACCGTTCATGGGCAGCCGTTCGTTCACGGTCGGCAACATAGCGTGCGAAGACGGCGTGCTGACCCTGCCGCCATTGGAGATCGAGCCGAAGGTCCAGTTCTACGACTACTCAGCCAAACGGAACGAAGATCTCTACACGTATCACTGTCCGGCTCGGCTCGACGAGGAGCTCACAGCACAGCTGAGGAACATGGCCCGAGCCGCACACGAGACCGCCGGATGCCACGGCCTATCGCGGGTCGACTTCGTGCTGGGCCCCGCTGGGCCGGCGATTCTCGAGATCAATACCCTGCCAGGGCTGTCCGCCGGCGGAAATATGGCGACCATGGCGTCGGTCGCGGGCATAGGGTACGACGAACTGGTTCGGCTTATTCTCAACACGGCGTTCACACGGGAATTGTCACCGAGCACGGCCAGCGTGTGACCGCGATGCGGGGTCTTCGCGACCAGGGGAGGAAACTTGTGATAACCGGAGAAGACATCAGGAAAGCGGCCACGCGGCTTGGTTCCCGTACAACCAGGACGCCGTTGTTGGCGTCTCCCGAGTTGGACGCAGCCGTGGGGGCGTCCGTGCTGTGCAAAGCAGAGAATCTTCAGCGAACGGGGGCGTTCAAGTTTCGCGGCGTTCTCAACCATCTGCTCGCGATACCCGAGCGGGAACTGGCCCAAGGGGTGATCGCGGCATCGTCCGGCAACCATGCCCACGCGCTCGCCGTCGCCGCGAAGATGCTCGACGCGCCGGCAACCGTGGTCATTCCCCAGGATGTTCCCCAGATCAAGCTCGCGGCGGTCCAGCGACATGGGGCCAAGGTGGTCTACTACGACCGCTTGCGGGACGACCGTGACGCGTTGGTGGCCGAACTGGCCGCCGATGAGGGCCTTACTGTCGTTCCGTCCGCCAACTCGGCCCGGGTGATGGCCGGCGCCGGCACGGTTGGCCTGGAAATTCTCCAGGACGCACCGGACATTTCGACGCTCGTGGTGCCGATCGGCGGCGGTGGACTTGCGGCGGGCTGCGCCACAATCGCCAAGGATATGAGCGACTCGGTTCGGGTGATAGGCGTTGAGCCCGCCGGCGCCGACGACACCGCGCTGTCGTTGCGACTCGGACATCGGGTTGTGATACCGCCGTCGAAGACGATAGCCGACGGACTCGGCCACACCTCCCCAAGTCCGCAGCCGTTCGCGGTGCTGCGAGGACTCCTGGACGATGTCGTGGTGGTGGATGACGATGCGATCAGTGAGACCATGGCATTGTGCCTGGAACACCTGAAGGTGCTGATCGAGCCCAGCGGGGCTTGCGCCCTGGCCGCGGTGGCGGCAAACCTGGTGCCAACCGGACGTGGTCGGATCGCGGCCGTGCTGAGTGGCGGCAACGTCGACTGGCCAACCTTCCGGCGTTTGGTCGATCTGGCCGGCGAGAGGAGGGGGAATGAGCTGTCGGGCATGCACGGGGCATGGGCAACCGTCTCGGACCGTCCATGACAACGTCATGGTCCGAACCCAATACCAGTCTCCGGATCTCATCGACGCGATCGCGTATGACGGCGCCGATCCGGCCACTGATCCGCTCTGGCATCTATCCGGCGCCGCCAGCCGCGCGGAATACGGGCGGTGGTGCCGGCACTGTTGTGGGATGGCTTGCCTCCAGATGGTGTTGGAGCACCGCGACGGGCAGGCACCTACGCTGTTCGCGCTGCTGCGCGGCTGCACTGCTGCCGGTGGTTATGTCGAGCAGCCGGACGGAGGGATCGCGGGGCTGCTCTACCGCCCGTTCGTCGACTACGTGCGAGCCACATACGGCATTTTCGCGCAGGTATGCCCAGACCTCACAATGGACGGAATCCGCGACGAACTGAATCAGGGCCGGTTGGTCATGGCCTCGGTTCACAAGGAGATTCGTCGTCCGGACCGGGAGGCGCCTGGGCGCGGCGGACATCTTGTTCTGGTGACCGGCCATGATCGGGAGTTGATCCATTTCCGGAATCCGTCCGGGCACAGTGATGCGGCGCGATATGGCGTGCTGGCGGCACAGACCTTCGCGACTTTCTTCGCTGGACGTGGCGTGTCGATGTCGCTGCGCGCACAGCCTTGATCTTTCGCGAATACGGTTGGAGACGTGCGGGATCGTCAGCAGTGACGGCCGGCGACGCCGGCCGTCACTGCGCTCCGACCACCTTCGGGAACCTCGAAGACTGACTACGGTTGTTCGATCATTTCGAATGAACCACCGAACTGCACCATGGAGGATATTTTCGTCGCTATCTCGGACCGCTGCTTCGCCTTGAACTTTTTCAGAATTCGAGAGGTGTGCGTCTTGGCGGTGAGCTCGGAGATGTGCAACCTTTCGGCGACCTGCTTGTTGGCGAAACCGTGCGCGATCAGATTGGCGACGACCCGCTCTCTCGGGGTGAGCAGATTCATCAGCCGCGCCGGCTCCGTGTTGGGACTGGCGAGCGCCTCCATCACTTCCACCTGGAGGTTCCGACAGGCCGACCGGAACCCGCTCAGCTCACCCCGGACGTGAGCCATGTCCGTTTCTATCCCGGCGATGGCGCGGTCGACGGACTGGATCGCACGCTCCAGATCGCCGCCGAATCTGTCGATCAGCTCGATGATCAGCGTTGAATAGGTTGGCAGGTCGCTGGCGTCGAGCTCTCCGGTGGACGATTCTACGCGCTCATGAAACAGTATCAACGTCAGCGCGGCCGCGATGTAGCCGAGGGCGCTCACGGTTTCACTGTCATAGGTGTCCGGTTGGTACGAGTACATGCCGATGGACCCAAGCACCCTGCGGTGACCATCGTTATCGGCCAGCATGGGAGCGACGACCGCATCTCGGGCCGATTTATCGAAATTGCCAAATCGGTGCCCATTGGCCAACAACGCCCCTTGATCGTACTTGAACCAGTACGGGCGTCCGTTTCGCTGCAGCCAGGCCGCAAGACCGTTTCTTCCGTAGACGTTGAAGTTGGGTGGAAAGTTGCGCCCGTCGTCAAAATTGTACGGATAGAAAACGGCATTGTCAGCCCTTCTCAATCCGATGCAGAACGAGTCCACCCGCCAGACCTTGTTGAGCTCGACGCGAATACTGTTGTACAGCTCAAATCTGTTACGCTTGGCGAAATGTGACATCTTTCGATCGGTGTCGCGAATCACAGAGGCAACATCGGGCGAGAACAGTCGAAACTGCCTACCCATGGTGTCCTCGTGGCTTATTTCGTAATCGCCCACTGTTCGCCCCCAGAATACAGTCGCCAACAACCCCACCCTACACTCCTCAGCAGGTTTGGTAAAGTTATTTTGACTATTCATGGCTGTATTTCGGATGGCCGAAGATCATGGCTTCCTTCTGGCGGCCTGGGATCGCGTGTGGAACAACCGGGGCGCGTGCGCGGCCGGGGTGGACGGTGACACCGCCCACCACATCGAGGCTATGCGCGGGGTAGCGGGGTTCCTCGCGGACCTGCGGGCCCGAGGTTTCCAGCCCCTGCCGTCGCTGAGGCGGATTTCCTCCCGCGCAGCTACAGGCCCCCCGAACCGCCGGTCCTATGACACGGTGGCCGAGATGCACTACCTCACGCCCCGCCCGCATTGGGAATCTAGAATTGCGAATACAAGCGATTGCATGGCGACATGATGCCGGGGACGCCTTATTGCCCAGCTTCGACCTTGTTAGACCGAAACAATGAGGGCAGAGCTAGTTCTGCATGGTTCTACACAACATCACAACTCCGTGCAACATAGTCCGACAGCTGTGGCCGTAGACCGTGGCCGGGCCGTGCAGGAGAAGACGAACACCACGTCGCCGCGCCGGCGGGCCACCATGCCGGGCACGAGTGCGCGGACCAACCGGCGCGCGCCCAACAGGTTCACGTCGATCTCGCAGCCGAACTCGTCGGTGTCGATCTCGTGGACCGCGCCAACCGCGAGGACGCCGGCGTTGCTCACGAGGACTTGGACGTCCGTCCAGCAATGGTCGATCCCGGCCGAGATCACGCGCCGCTCGCCACGAGCCGGCCGAGCGCCGTGGACCGACGACTCCACAATGGACAGTCGACCGCCGCGCCACGGTGACACGACACGCGGCCGGGCCGATCGAAGAAGTGGTCGAGTGCGAACCCGTTGGTGTCAATCACCCACGCGAGCATGATCGCCGGAGTGCCGCAGCTCCCTGCGCCCATTTCCTGCCCCTGGAAACAGTCAGCCGCCGAGACGGCACAGGCCAGTCAGACCGCTCTCGTCAGCGGGCCGTGCGGCTTCAACCGGTTCTGGAAAGTGGGCAGGGCATTGCGTCGGGGTGCCGGCATGGGCTGCCGGCACCCCGAGGGTGGTCACTGGCCGGTCAGAAGTGGAGCATCCACTGGAAGTCGGCCTGGGCGCTGCTCACGTGGACGTGCGAGCGGGTGCCGTAGGCGAGGGGGTTGTTCCAGTTGTATTCCTCGACGTCGAACGAGCCGTCGGAGTAGACCGCGTTGACATAGGCGACGTGGCCGACCTTGTGCACGTCGTTGACGGCGATGGCGCCGACCTGCGGGGTGGTGTCGACCTTGACGCCGACGCGGCGGGCGGCGTCGTCCCAGGTCCCGGCGTTGCCCCAGGTCGTTCCGCCGTAGGAGTTGCTGAAGTTGGGGACGCCGAGCCTGCTGGCGATCCGGTAGGCCGCGAAGGCGGTGCAGTTGTTCTGGGCGAAGCCCCGGGCATTGCCGTCGTAGTCGTTGCGCGGGGTTTGCGCGCCGCCGCCCCCGGTGAGGAACTGGTGGCTGGCGTTGTTGTTCTTCAGCGTGGCGTTGAGGTTGCCCTTCGCGCCGGGCGCGAAGTCCTGGCTCGCCCCGCCGAAGCCGCTGTTGAAGTAGACCCGCACCGTGTACGAGGTGCGGTTCCACACCGATGCCGCGTTGTTCTTCACGCACACGCCCTGGCCGGCGCCGGCGCTCTTGAAGTCGTAGCAGGTCGGCTGGGTTGCGCCGAGGTCGCTGATCGAGCCGGTGAAGTCGGAGAGCGAGCCGGCCTCGTTGCTGTTGTAGTAGTAGCAGAACTCGCCGCTGTCGCAGGTCCCGTCCCGGCCGGCGGCGAACGCGGGCGAGGCGGTGGCGGCCAGGAGCGGGGCGACCAGGGCTAGTGCGGCCCCGGCTACGGCGAGCATCATGCGTGCGTTTCTCACGGTTCCCCTTTGTGCGGTGTCAGTGATCGGAGCCGGCTTGTGGTCAGTGCGCGCGCTGGTAGTCCTCCCACGTCTGGATCGGGATCCGGGGCCCGTCGTCGGGGCCGTGGTTGGCGAGGCCGTTGAAGCCCAGGTAGTAGTCACCGGTCTGGTTCTGGGCCTGGGTGGACAGGTCGGTGTCGCTGATCGCCGCGGCGTGGATGTGCCATGGCCAGTCGCCCTGGGTCGGGTTGCGGATCCAGGCCGCGAATCCGACCTGGCGCAGTGCACGGGCGACGGCGGTGCGGGTGTCGGCGGACAGGCCGTCGATGTTGATGTCCACGACGCCGCCGCCGTCGTGGGTGCCGGCGGACGTCGGGTCGCCGCCAGGGTTGTAGGAGCCCTGCGACAGCACGAGACGAAAGCCCAGCAGGCGTTCGGTCTCGGTGAGCATCGCCTGGGTGCGGGAGTCGATGACGTACCCGTCGCGCTGAACCCGCGCGCCCGGTCCGATCACGCGGGTGACGGTGAACCGGCCCTGCCCGAGCGTGGTCAACGAACCCGCGCCGGGCAGCCCGTTCGCGGCGAGTCCGGTGTACCCGAGCGAACGCTGGTAGGCCGCGTACGCCGCGATGGTCGTGGTTCCGAAATAGCCGTCGACCCAGCGGGCGTCGAGCAGATTGCAGGCCTGGAGTGCCCGCTCAACGGCCAGAACGGAGTCCTTGGCACCCGGGGTCAGCGTGTTGTCGGCACGCCGGGGATCGATCTGAGCGGCCAGGACGACGGCTTCCATGTCAACGACGGGCAGCGCGGCGGCGGCCGGCATCGGTCGTGGGGTCACGGCTGAGGCCTGCATCGCGCTCAACGCCAGGCAGCCCAGGACGGCAAAGGTCGCAAGCATCCCCGTAACGGCGCCCCGGGTCCTCACCATTGTCTTCATGCGGTGTTTCTTTCCGTTCGGTCGAGGATCGGCCCCGGCCTCGGTCCGGCGCCGACTGCCGTTGCAGCACATCCTCTCCGTCCCGGGCCGGAACCTCTATGACGAAAGCTTGACGTTCGCCTGTCGTTCGGACCGGAACCGGTAGCCACATCACGTGGCCGACCAGCCAGCCGCTACCGACCGGTGAGGGTCGTGGTTGTCAACATCAGTCACCAACCGGGGATATTTGGCATGTTTACGCCATGAACACTCAGCTCTGTGTTGGGCGCCGCGACACCGTGTCCGACTCCCCCTGCTGACACAGAGAAATTCCTTGTCGTGGTCGAAAAGTAGTCCCGCGAGGCGTCTCGTGCGCTTGATACGCGTCCAGCACGTGGTGGAGGTGGCTACGGCCGGTGATGAGCAGTCGATCGGTGCATTCACGTCGGAGCGAGCAGATCCAGCGTTCGGCGAACGCGTTCATCCTCGGTGCTTGCGGTGCGGTGGGGACCTGTGCGGCTCGGAAACTCGCTTGGGTATCAGACCTGGGCGTTCCTGGTTGCCAGGTAGCCGCTTGCAATGATCACGAGGTGCTGTTCTCGCTGCTTTACCTGATCTCGCCGACTGCCGCGTCTGGCGTCGAACCGACCTTGCCGGGGTGACAAGCGAATACGACTCGGCCCGCCACGGATCGGCAGGTCAGAGCCGGAATCGAGGAACCGAGCCCGACAGGAGTCCGGTGAGACTGCGGAGAACAGCCACCAGGGTCCGCAACGCGCTAGGACTCGATGCCCGGCGGCGCCGACAGCCGGTCCGGCAAGTCCACCCGACTGTTCACGTTGAGCTTGCGGTAGATCCGAGTCAGGTGCTGTTCGACAGTGCTCGGCGTGATACTCAGCCGGTTGCTGATCTCCCGGTTGGTGTGCCCACGCGCGGCCAACCGCGCCACCCTCAGCTCGGCGTCGCTGAGTATCGGCGTGTCCGCGGCGGGCTCCTTGTCGCTGACCCGGACCACCTGGGCGGACTTCGTCCCGCTGTGCTGCCCGTTGGCTTCGTGGTCGGCCGAGCGCGCCACGGTCCGGGCCCGCGAGAAGTCGCCGAGCTCGTCGTAGGCCTTGCTCAGCTCCGCCATCGCCCGGGCACGCTCGATCCGGTCCCCGTATTCCTGCAACGCGTCGATCGCCTCGTTGAGCAGACCGGGACGCTCGCGCGGGTCGCTGCACGCCGCGAGCACCCGCAGCGACCGTGCCCGGCTCAGACCGCCCTTGGCCAGCTCCAACTGCTCGCGGACCAGGTCGTGGGCCAGCTTCTCGTTGCCCAGCACCAGGTGGGCTTCGGCCAGGTCGCTGCGCCACGGCACCAGCTCGGGGATGTCGATGCGCAACCTCTGGGCCAGGGCGCCGCAATGCGCGAAGTCGGCGACCGCTGCCAACACCTGGTCCGTCGCCAGGTAGTGGTGTCCGCGCGCCCGCACGTACCACAAACCCAGCATCGTCTCGCTCATCGCCACCGGCACGGGCTCGCCGAGCACGTCGGCCGCCTCGTCGTGCCGGCCCAGCGCGGTGGCGGCCAGCACCAGCACCGACAGCGGCACCGCGACGACCACGCCCCAGTTCGGCCCGGGCAACACCGTGAGGGCCCGCCGGGCCAGCGCCATGGCGTTCTCCAGCTCACCCTGGCGGAACGCGATCTCCGCCCGTGCAGCGGTCAGCAGCGCCTGACCGGTGACGGCGCCGCGGTGGGTCGCTTCCTCGATGAGGCCGTCGCACCAGTAGGCCGCGAGATCCGGGCGGCCGGCGTACATCAACACGAACACGGCCGAGGTCATCATCTCCGGGATGTTCTCGCCGAGCCGGTAGCTGCGCAGTATGTAGCTGGCGTTGCGGATGACCTGGTCGTTGTGGTCCGCGCGGAACACCGAGCGCAACGACAGCGCGGCCCGGATCCACGGGCTGGGGCTGTCGGCGCACAGTCGCTCGGCCTGGGCGACGCACCCGCACTCGTCGCTGAGGCCGTACACCCACTGGTGCCCGACCAGGAACATCGCGGCGCTGACCGGGTCGTCGGTCGCGCTGTCCACGGCCATCACCCGCGCGATGCCGGCGTGGTGATCATCCGCATTGCCGTGCCACAGCACATATCGGATGACCATGGACATGTCCATCGCGGACAACCTGTTCTCCCGCAACGCCTCCAGCAGCGGGGACAGCCGCAGGCCGGCGAGCGTGGGGTTGACCCACCACAGGGCTCGGACCAGCGCGAGCAGGATCTCGACGCGTTCGCGTTCGTCCCCGCACGACGACGCGGCCAGCTCCAGCGCCTCGACGACGAACTCGACGTTGTCGGCGGTGAGAGCCTGGTTCGCGCTCTCCCGGAGCACGCCGACCGCCCACGCGCCGGGCGCCGCCCCGGCGGCGATCAACTGGCTGGTCACCTCGGCCGCGGGCGCGCCGTGTCGGTAGAGGATCTCGGCCGCGCGCGCGTGCATCGGAATCCGTTGCGCGGGGGCGATGGCGTCGAGCACCGCGGCGGTGCCCTGCACGTGCCGGAACCGGGAGTCGACCAGCAGACCGGCGTTGGTCAACACCTCCAGCTCGGAGGCCACCGCGGTCGGCGGCAGACCGGCCAGCGCCGCGACGAGATCCACGGTCGCGTGCCCGTCGAGCATCGCCACCGCCCTGGCCACCACCAGCAGCCGCGGTTCCCAGCGGTGCAGGCAGGCCAGCACCGCCTGCCGGTAGGCGCGGCCCACCACCGGCTGCTCCCCCGCCCCGAGCTCCGGGTTGTCCTTGACCAGGGCGCCGACCAGCAGCGGGTTGCCGCCCGTCAACGAGTGGTAGGCACGGGCGGTCGCCGCGGTCACGGGCGGGCCGCCGGCGGCGGTCACCAGGTCGGCGATGGCTTCCGGCGGCAGCAGACCCAGGTTGAGATGCCGGTGCGGCAACCGCATGACCTCGGCACGGAACATCGGGTGCGTCGGCGACGGGCGCGCCCATTCGGTCATCACCAACAGGATCCGCGCCCGCTTGACCCTTCGGCGCAGGTACAGCAGGACCTGGAGCGACGGTTCGTCAGCGACGTGCACGTCGTCGATCGCGATCACCAGCGGACCGCGGTTGGCCAACTCCAGCAGCAGGTCGCACAGCGCACGGACGGTACGCGGGTCCGACTGCTGCGAAGTCGACGGATCGTCGTCAGGCGAGCTCGCGTCCGACGGTTCGCCCGACAGCAGCGGCCGAGCCTTCTCCATGATCTCGGCCGGCGCCGCGGGCGTGCGGAACAACTGGTCGATCACACCCATGCGCAGCCCGCGCTCCGCCCGCGAGCCGGTGGCCAGCAGCAGCTGCGCCCCGCCGGCGACCGCGTCGTCGCAGAACCGCCGCAGCAGCGCGGTCTTGCCGCCGGCGAGCGGTCCGGTGACCAGCAGCACCCGCCCCTTGCCCTGCCTCGTGTCGGCGAGGGCGGCGCGGAAGGCGGCCAACTCCTCGGCACGATGCACGAACGACATCCACGACACCATCCCCAGCCGGCCTCATGTCCACCGAATGGCGACCACGGACCAGAACCTCGTTGCACCGGTCACCGGCCGACCGCGCCCGCCTCGCTGGGCCGCGCTCTCCGGCGGATCCGGCATCCCCCAAACTCCAGCGCCACGCTCACACGTAACAGCTGTTAATGCTCATGCAAGAACACGTCATGGTCAATCCCTTGGACCTGCTGTTGCCCGGCAGGGCCGAAATTTGCCGTAGCTCGTACCGCGGCCGGGCGGATCACGCCCGGAAGTCGACCAGGCGTGCGTCAAGGAGAGTGGTGAGGCACGCGTCCAGGCTGCGGCGGACCGACCTGCTGTCCTCCCGCCACGCCTCGGCCAGCGTCCCCACGGCCGAGTCGAGGCACCAGTTGTGCTGACGCAGCACGATCCACATCGCGGTCATCAGCGGTCCGCATCGGTACCTCGATCCCGTCGCGGTGGCAATCAGCTCCAGATCGCCCGACCGCGTGACCGTGACCTGCACGTCCGTTCGGCACCTAACGTGCGCCCAGCAGCAACACGTCATCGCACACTCCATCGGGGTGGTCGCCAGAGAGCACAACGGTTCCGCCGGTCGCGGTGAACTCGTCCAACACGGCGGCGATCGTCCGGGCGGAGCCCGCGTCCACGTCGCGGAACGGTTCGTCGAGCACCAGCAGCCGCGGACTTCTCAACAGCGCCCGCGCCAGGTGGAGCCGGCTGCGCATGCCGGGCGTGTAACTCTCCACCAGTTCTCCGCCGGCGTGGGCGAGTCCGGTCGATCCGAGCAACTCCCCCGTCTTGTCCACCACCTGCTCCGCGCCCATGCCCTGCAGCAGGCCGGCGCCCACCAGCATCGCCCATCCGGTCAGGGCCGGCGACGGCGGCGCGGCCCCGTCCAACGGGGTGCTGGCCATCAGCGCGCTCGCGCGGCGCCGTTCCCGCCACACGTCGACGCCGAGGACCTCGACGGTGCCCTCGTCCGGCGGCAGCACACCGGCCAGCATCGCCAGCACCGTCGTCTTGCCGCGGCCGACCACCCCGACGACGCTGCCCCGCCGCGCCGACAGGCCGAACCCCGACACGACGACGTCATCGCCGAACTGCTTGCACAGCCCCGTGATCTCCACCGCCGAGGCCGGCCGGGATGGGCGAGGCGCCGGGACAACCGTTGACACCGACGAAAGCATCCAAACCTCCATGCGTTCCAACCAGATTGTCGTGACCGACACTAGGTGCCGGCGCACCACACGCACATCGGGAGGATACCCCTGGTAATCCCTCAGCTACCCTGAGGACATAAGTCTACCGTCGATCGGCTCGCCGACTACTCCGTTCGCCGCACCGTGTCACGGCTCAACACCACGGCGCACAGCAGCGCCGCCGCGATCATGAGGATGGCTCCGACCACCGCGGCCGCGTGCATACCCTCGCCGAAGGCCATTCGCGCGGCGGCCAGCAGTTCCCGGCCGGCCTCGCCGCCCAGCCCCCGCGCGATCGCCACCGCGTCACCGACCGTCTGGCTGGCGGCGTGCAGCGCGGTCGCCGGCAGGTCGGCCGGCGCGAGCCGCGCCAGCTCACGGTGGTAGGTCGCCGCGCCGACGCTGCCGAGGACCGTGATGCCGATCGCGCCGCCGAACTCCGTGGCGGACTCCAGCACCGCCGACGCCGCACCGGCCCGCTCGATCGGCGCGTTGGCCACGGCCATGTCCGTGGCCAACGACTGCACGATGCCGATGCCCAAGCCCACCAACGACAAACCGGCGACCAGGAGCACCAGGCCGTTCACCCGGTCGGTGACGGCGAGCAGCACAAAACCGGCCGCGGCCAACATCATTCCGACGCTGATGACCACGCCGGGTTTGACCCACTTGGCCAGTGCGGCCGCGCCGGTCGCACCGACGCCGGCGAGCACGGCCGCCGGCACCGTCCACAGGCCCGCTTCCAGCGGCCCCATGCCCAGCACCGACTGGAGGTACTGGCCGACGAAGAAGAACATGCCCACCAGCGCGAACACCGCCATCGTGGTGGACAGCAGCGCCGTGCTGAACGAGATGTTCCTGAACAGCCCGAGATCCAGCATCGGTTGCGCGAGCCGCCGTTGGCGGCGCGCGAACAGCACGCCGACACCGAGGCCGGCGGCGATGAGCACGACGTCGAACAAGCCGGGACCCTCCGCGGCGATGGACTTGATCCCGTAGATCACCGGGAGCACCGCCGCGAGCGACAACGTCACGCTGAGCAGGTCGAACGGCCCTGGGCGCGGATCACGGTACTCGGGCAGCAGCCGCCAGCCGAACAGCAGCGCCGGGAGCAGCAGCGGCACGTTGACCAGAAACACCGATCCCCAGCCGAAATGCTGCAACAACAGCCCGCCGGCGATCGGGCCGAGCGCGCCGCCGGCGGCGAACGTGCCGGCCCACACCGCGATCGCGAACCGGCGCTGTTGCCCGTCCCGGAATATCGTGCGGATCAGCGACAACGTGGACGGCATCACCGCCGCCGCGGCGGCGCCGTGCACCGCCCGGATCAGCAACAGCACCCAGGCCGTGCCGGTGACCGCGGCCGCCACCGAGAAGACCGCGAGCACGGCTGTGCCGATCAGCAACAGTCTTCGTCGGCCTATCCGATCACCGAGATTGCCCATCACCAGCAGCAAACCTGACAGCACGAAGGCGTAGACGTCGACGATCCACAGCAGTTCGACGCTGGTCGGCGCCAGGCTCGCGCTGACGAACGGCAGCGCGAAACTGAGCACGGTCGCGGTGGCGGCGATCACCAGTACGGGCAGCATGAGCACCACGAGAGCGACCCACTCGCGCGGCCCAGCCTTCACGATTCCGCTCGTCATGGCCGAACCATACGCGTGGCAACGGTTTTCGGGGAGAAAACGACTGGGTCCGTTGTGCGCCAAGGCAAATTGTTACGCGAGCGATTATCGCTTGGGCGCGACCAGGCCCAGGGCCCTGGCCGGCCCTGGACCTGGACTGTTCCCGCGCATCGGCTACCGGGCGGCCGTCACCAGCTCACCGGCAGCGCGTGCAGCCCGAACAGCATTCCGTTGTACTTGAACGGCAACTCCTCCAGCGGCACGTCCAGCCGAAGGTTCGGGATCTTGTCGAAAATCGTTCGATAGGCGATCTCCAGCTCCACCCGGGCCAGGCTCATCCCCAGGCACTGGTGATAGCCGTGGCCGAAGGCGATGTGCCGCTTGTTGCGGCGATCGATGTCGAACCCGGCCGGCTCGGCGAAGACCGACTCGTCGTGGTCGGCCGAGCCGAGCGACACCGCCACGCCCTCGCCGGCCCTGATCAGCCGACCGCCCACCTCGACGTCCGCCAGCGCCACCCGCGTCACGTTGACGTCGGCGATCGAGTGGTAGCGCAGCAATTCCTCGACCACGTCCGGATAGCGCTCCGGCTGCTGCCGCAGCGTCTCCCGAAGCTCGGGCGCCGTGATCAGGTGCGCGATGCCCAGCGAGATCATGTTCGCCGTGGACTCGTGCCCGCCGGCCAGCAACAGCGCGCCGATGCTGGACAGCCGCTCGTGGTCGAGCTTCCCGTCGGCCATCGGGCCGGTGACCAGCCGGCCGATCACGTCGTCGGTCGGGTTGTCCATCTTCTCCGCGACCAGCTTGCCGATGTACTCGACGATGTCCGCGAACGCGGCCTCGAAGTCCGCGGGCGAGGACGCCAGGCTGACCGCCGCCGACACCCTGGACTGGAAGAAGTCCCTGTCCTCGTAGGGAACTCCGAGCAGCCCGCAGATCACCAGCGACGGCAGGGCCAGCGAGTAGGTCTGCACCAGGTCGGCCGAACTGCCGTTCGCCAGCATCTGGTCGACCAGTTCCTCGGCCTGGCCCTGGATCTCCGGCCGCATCTCCTTGGCCCGCCGCACGGTGAACTCGGGGATGAGCATCCGCCGGTAAGTGGTGTGCTCCGGCTCGTCCATCTCGACGAAGATCGGCGTGCGCTCGTCGGCCGACAGCGCCTGCCCCGGTTGCAGCACTGGATAGCCGTCGCGGGCCGAGTTGTTGCTGAAGCGCGGGTCGCTCAGCACAGCCTGCGCGTCGGCCATCCTGGTCACCAGCCAGGCGGTGCCGCCGGTGGGCAACTCCACTTTCGCGATCGGTTCTGTGTCTCGAAGCTCGGCGTAGCCTTCCGGTTGGGCGAACGGACACGCCGGCCGCCGGCCCATGGGAAACTTCGGAAGTGCGTTCGCACTCGTCACGCGTGTTTCTCCTCTCACGAGACGCCCCCAGCGTCGTGGTGTCGCACTAGTTAAACGTCTCGAGCTCACTGTCGAGGATGTCGAACAGGTCCTCAGCGGTGGCGGCCGCGATATCACCTCGTTCCGACTTCCCGTTCGCGGGGCCGAACTGCTCGCCCCAGTTCGCGGCCAGCGCCCGCAGGCGGGCCGCGATGCGTTGCCGCGCCGCGTCGTCGGGCAGCGCCCCACCGGACGCCGCCTCGTCCACAATGGACTCAAGGCGGGCCAGCTCGGCCTCGATCGGCGACAGCTCCGGCTCGTCCTCCCCCATCAGCTCGGTGCGCATGAGGTCGGCGACCGCGGCCGGCGTCGGGTGGTCGAAGATGAGCGTCGCCGGCAGCCGCACGTCGGCCACCGTGCTCAGCCGGTTGCGCAGTTCCACCGCGGTCAACGAGTCGAACCCCAGTTCCTTGAACGGCCGGTTGGGATCCAGCGCGGCCCGGCTGGTGTGTCCGAGCACCGCGGCGACGTGGTCGCACACCAGGTCGGTCAGCAGCCGCTCCCGACCCGTCCTTGTCAGCGAGCCGAGCCGCTGTTCCAGGGTCAGCTCGGTATCCGCGGTCGCCGCCGATGCCGTTCGCCGCACGGCCTTGCCCACCAGGCCCCGCAGGATCGCCTGCGTCCCTTCGGGTCGCGACCGCAGCGCGGCGAGGTCCAGTCGGATCGGGACCAGAGTCGGCTCGGGCCGGGCGAACGACTCGTCCAGCAGCGCCAGTCCGCGCTGCCCGGACAGCGGCAACACGCCGGACCGGTTCAGCCGTTGGATGTCGACGTCGGCCAGCTTGCTGGTCATGCCGCCGGTCTCGGGAGCCCACATGCCCCACGCCAGGGAGACGGCCGGCAGGCCGCTGGCCCGCCTCCGCGCCGCGACGCCGTCCAGGAACGCGTTGGCGGCAGCATAGTTGCCCTGTCCGGCCCCATCCAACGTCCCGGCCGACGAGGAGAACAGCACGAACGCGTCGAGATCGCGATGGCGGGTCAGCTCGTGCAGGTGCCGCGCCGCATCCGCCTTCGGGTCCCAGACCCGGTCCAGTTGCTCGTCCGTGAGCGAACCGAACACGCCGTCGTCGACCACGCCGGCCGTGTGCACGACTGCCCTCAGGTCGACGCCGTCGATCACCGCGGCGAGTGCGTCGCGGTCGGACACGTCGCAGGCGACAACGCGGACCCGCGCACCGAGTTCGGCGAGTTCGTCGGTCAGCTGCTGTGCGCCGGGCGCGTCGATGCCGCGTCGGCTGGTCAGCACCAGGTCGCGCACGCCGTGCTCGGTGACCAGATGCCGGGCGACGAGGCTGCCCAAGCCGCCGGTGCCGCCGGTGACCAGTACGGCACCGCGGATCGGGTCCGCGTTCGGCACGGTGAGCACGACCTTGCCGACATGCCTGGCCTGGGCCAGGTACCGGAACGCGTCCGGGGCCTTGCGCACATCCCAGGTCCGCAGCGGCAACGGCGTGAGCACGCCCCGCTCGATCAGGCCGACCAGCTCGGTGAGGATCTCCTTGGTCCGGTCCGGTCCGGCATCGGACAGGTCGAACGCCCGGTAGTCCACGCCGGCGTGATCGCGTGCGACCTCGCCGGCCTCGCGGACATCGGTCTTGCCCATCTCAGCGAAGCGGCCGCCCCTGGGCAGCAGGTCGAGCGAGGCGTCGACGAACTCGCGGGCCAGCGAGTTCAACACGACATCGACGCCGCTTCCCCCGGTCACCTCGGCGAAGCGCGTGACGAACTCGACGTCACGGGACGAGGCGATGTGGTCCTCGTCGATGCCGAGTCCACTGAGGACAGACCACTTCCCCCTGCTGGCCGTGCCGAACACCTCGGCCCCCAAGTGGGTGGCGAGTTGCACGGCCGCCATGCCGACGCCACCGGCGGCGGCGTGTACGAGCACCTTCTCCCCCGCACGCAGCCCCGTGAGGTCGACCAGACCGTAGTAGGCGGTGGCGAACACCGCGGGCACGGACGCGGCCTCGGCGAAGGTCAGCCGCTTCGGTTTGGCCACAACCATTCGCCGGTCCGCGACGGCGTACGGGCCGAAGCCGCCGTCGAACAGACCGAGCACCTCGTCCCCCGGGGCGAACTCGGCAACCTCTGGGCCGACGGCCACGACGACACCAGCGGCCTCGCAGCCGAGTTCCGGCTTGCCGGGATACATGCCCAGCGAGATCAGGACGTCACGGAAGTTGACGCCGGCCGCCCGGACCGCGATCCGCACCTCGCCGGGCGCCAGATTCCGATCGGCGGTGTCGCACTCGACCAGGGCCAGGTTGTCCAGGGTGCCCTGGGCGGTGATGTCCAAGCGCCACGGCGCGTCGGGCGTGGCCAGAGTTTCCACATCGGACGTTCTGATCAGGCGCGGCACGAGCGCCTCGCCCTCACGCAGCGCCAGCTGCGGTTCGTCGCCGGCCAGCGCCGCGGGCAGCGCCCGGTAGGACGCGTCGCTGCCGTCGACGTCGATCAGCCTCAGCCGGCCGTGGTTCTCCTCCTGTGCCGCCCGCACCAGGCCCCAGAGCGCGGCGTGCGCGGGGTCGACCAAGGCATCCTCGGGCCGGGCTGCCACCGCGGCCGAGGTCACCACGCCGAGCACCGGGGAGTCCTCGTCCCGTAGCCAGGACTGCAAGAACGCCAGCGTGCGCCGCGTGAGTTCCTTCGCCGTGTCCGCCTGGCCGACGTCGAGCAGGGTCATGTTCTGAGCGTCCACAGTAGACTTGGCCGCGACGCCGGCGGATCGCAGCGCCGTCAGCAGCAGACCCTCCTCCTCGCCGAACACGAAGACATCCTGCTGAGCGTCGTCGGTGGGCACGCCGGTCCATTCGACCAGGAACAGCGAGTCGTTCGGGACAGCCTTGCCGGCGTTGAGCCGGTCCGCGGAAACCGGGCGCATGACCAGCGCGCCGACCTCGGCCACCGGTGCGCCCGTGACGTCGGCCAACTGGAGCGACGCCGCTTCCGTTTCCGTGCGCACCATACGGACGCGAACCTTCGCCGCCCCCGTCGCGTGCAGGGTGATGTCGCTCCATGCGAACGGCAACTGCGGCTGGCCTGCTTCGGCATTCCCGTCCAGCTCAACCGTGTGCAGGGCGGCGTCGAGCAACGCGGGATGCACGCCGAACCGCCCGGCATCATCTGCTGCCTGGGCCGGGAGCTCGACCTCGGCGAACACCTCTTCGCCACGTCGCCAGGCCGCGCGCAGCCCACGGAACGACGGCCCGTAGCCCACTCCCTCGCTGGTCATCCGGTCGTACAGGTCGTCGACGTCGATCGGCGTCGCCTCGGCCGGCGGCCACTCCGCCAGGGAGAAGTCCGCCGTGCGGTCGCGGGTCGTCAGCACGCCGGTGGCATGCCGGGTCCACGGTCCGTAGGATGTCCGCGAATACACCGACATCGGGCGTCGCCCGGAATCGTCGGCGGCGTCGACGGTGACGTGCACGTCCACGGCTTCGTGAGCGGTCAGCACCAGCGGCGCTTCGAGCGTCAGCTCCTCGATCGACTCGCAGCCGACCTGATCGCCGGCCCGCAGCGCCAGCTCGATGAAGCCGGTGCCGGGGAACAAGATGGTGTCCAGGATGACGTGGTCGGCCAGCCACGGCTGGTTGCTCACCGAGAACCGGCCGGTCAGCACGGCCCCGCCGGAATCCGGCAGCGTCACGGCCGCGCCCAGCAACGGATGTCCGACCGCCTGCTGGCCGAGCCCGGAGGCGTCGCCGACCGCACCGCCGGCAGTCAGCCAGAAGTTCTCCCGCTGGAAGGCGTAGGTCGGCAGATCGATCCGCCGCCCGCCGGCGAACACGCCGTCCCAGTCCACCGCGACGCCCCGTGCGAAGGCTGAGGCCAGCGCCGACACGGCGGCGTGGACCTCGTCGCGGTCCTTGCGCAGCAGCGGCACAAACGCCCTGTTCCCGCCGTCCAAGCAGTCCTGCGCCATCGCCGAGAGCACACCGTCCGGCCCGAGCTCCAGGAACGTCGTCACCCCCTCGACGTCGAGATGCCGCACCGCGTCGAGGAAACGGACGGCCCCACGGACCTGGCGAACCCAGTACTCGGCCTCGGCGACGTCGCCGTCACCGAGGGTGGAGACGATCGGGATGCTCGGCGCCTGGTAGCTCAACGACTCCGCCACCTCGCGGAACTCGGCCAGCATCGGCTCCATCCGCGGCGAGTGGAACGCGTGCGAGACCTTGAGTCGACGCGTCTTGTGCCCCAGGTCGGCGAAGTGCGTCGCCACCGCTTCGGCGGCGTCGTCGTCACCCGAGACGACGACGGCCGACGGCCCGTTGACCGCGGCGATCGACACGCCGTCCGACAGCAGGGGCAGGACCTGCTCCTCGGTGGCCTGCACCGCGATCATCGCGCCACCGCCGGGCAATGCCTGCATCAGCCGGCCACGGGCGCTCACCAGCCGGCAGGCATCCGGTAGGGACAACACACCGGCCACGTGGGCCGCGGCGATCTCGCCAATCGAATGTCCCACCAGGTAATCCGGCCGAACACCCCACGACTCCAGCAGCGCGAACAGCGACACCTCGACCGCGAACAGAGCGGCCTGGGCGTGCACGGTCTGGTGCAGGAGCTCGGCGTCGTCGCCGAACATCACCGCCCGCGTCGACGGCTCCAGCAGCGCTGTGACCTCGTCGAACTTCTTTGTGTACGCCGGGAAAACGTCATACAGGGCGCGGCCCATGCCGAGTCGCTGGCTACCCTGGCCGGTGAACAGGAACGCCAGCTTGCCGTCGGACACCTCGCCCCTGATCACGTCAGAGCTGGTCGCCCCCTCGGCCAACGCGGTCAGGCCGCGCGTGAGGTCGTCGGCGAGGACAACCGCCCGGTGCTCGAACGCGGATCGCGTGGTGGCCAGCGAGTACGCGAGGTCGGCGGGGTTCGGGCGGTCCAGCTCCAACAGCCGAGCGGCCTGGGCCCGCAACGCCGCCTCGGAGCGGGCGCTGACCACGACCGGCAGCGGCCCACCGAACTCGACGGCGTCCGGAGTCCGGGTCGGCGGCGCCTGTTCCAGGATGATGTGCGCGTTGGTGCCGCTGATGCCGAACGAGGACACGCCGACGCGCCTCGGCCCGGAGTCCTTGTCCCACCGGTGGTTCTCGGTGAGCAGCTCGATCGCACCCGCCGTCCAGTCCACATGGGACGATCGCGGCTCCGCGTGCAGCGTGCGGGGCAGAACCTCGTGCCGCAACGCCATCACCATCTTGATCACACCGGCCACGCCGGCCGCGCACTGGGAGTGGCCGATGTTGGACTTGACGGTGCCCAGCCACAGCGGCTGCCCGTCGGCGCGTCCCTGCCCATAGGTTTCCAGCAGCGCCTGGGCCTCGATCGGGTCGCCGAGCGTCGTGCCGGTGCCGTGTCCTTCGACAATGTCCACATCGGACGCCGAGAGCCCGGCGGCAGCGAGCGCGCGGCGGATCACCCGTTGCTGCGCGGGTCCGCTCGGCGCCGACAGGCCGTTGGACGCGCCGTCCTGGTTGATCGCCGAGCCACGCACGACCGCCAACACCGGGTGTCCGTTGCGCTCGGCGTCGGACAGCCGTTCCAGCAACACCATGCCCGCGCCCTCGGCGAAGCCGGTCCCGTCCGCGGAGTCGGAGTACGCCTTGCAGCGGCCGTCGGCGGCCAGCCCCCGCTGCCGGGAGAACTCCACGAACAGCTCGGGCGTCGACAGCACGGTGACGCCACCGGCGATGGCCAGCGTGCTGTCGCCGCGCCGCAACGACTCCGCGGCGAGGTGAATCGTCACCAGCGAGGACGAGCAGGCGGTGTCGACGGTGACGGCCGGCCCCTCCAGGCCGAGCACGTAGGCCACCCGCCCCGAGATCACCGAGGTCGAGACGCCGGTGGTCAGGTACCCCTCGACGCCGTCGGGCAGGGTGGACCGGCCCTCGGCGTACCCGGTGGCCGTCGCGCCGACGAAGACGCCCGTCGAGCTGCCCCGCAGCGAACGAGGATCGATGCCGGCCCGTTCGAGCACCTGCCATGCCGCCTCCAGCGTGAGCCGCTGCTGCGGGTCGGTGGCCAGCGCCTCACGCGGCGAGATGCCGAAGAACGCGGCGTCGAACTCGTCGGCGTCGTGCAGGAATCCGCCCTCGTTGGAGTAGCTCGTGCCCGGGTTGGCTGGATCGGGGTGGTACAGGCCGGCCAGGTCCCAGCCGCGGTTGGCGGGGAAGGCGGAGATCGCGTCGCCGCCGTCGACCACCAGCCGCCACAGGTCTTCCGGGGATTCGACGCCGCCCGGATAGCGACAGCTCATCGCCACGATGACGATCGGGTCGTCGTCCGCCGCCCGAACCGCCGGCACCGGCGGTTCGGCCGCCGTGACAGCGCCGAGCACCTTGGCCTTCAGCAACCGCGCGAGCTCGGTGGCGTTCGGGTGGTCGAACACGACGGTGGCCGGCAGCCGGAGGCCGGTCGCGGCGTTGAGCCGGTTGCGCAACTCGACCGCCGTCAGCGAGTCGAAGCCCAGATCCCGGAACGCGCGCACGGCATCCACCGCACCCGGGTCGGCGTGGCCGAGCACCGCGGCCGCCTGGGTACGCACCAGCGTCACCAGCACGCGGTCCTGTTCGGTGGCGGGCAGGGCCGCGAGCCGCTGTTCGAGCGCGGAGCCGGCGGCGGGGGTCGCGCTCGCGTCCACGATCCGTCGCGCCGGCGAGCGGACCAACCCGCGCAGCAGTGCGGGCACATCGCGCATGTTCGCCGTGTTCAACGGGATCGGCACGAGCAGCGGCTCGTCGACCACACGGGCCCGGTCGAACAGCGCCATGCCTTCCTGGGCGGAGATGCCCCGGCTGCCCGCACCTTCCATCCGGGCCACGTCGGCGTCGCCCAGGTGGGCGCTCATCTCGCTGCGCTGCGCCCAGAAGCCCCACGCCAGCGAGGAAGCGGGCAGCCCCTCGGCGCGGCGGTGCGCGGCAAGCGCGTCCAGGAAGGTGTTGGCCGCCGCGTAGTTGCCCTGGCCGGCGTCGCCGAGGATGCCGGCGGCCGAGGAGTACAGCACGAACATCGCCAGGTCCTTGTCCCTGGTCAGCTCGTGCAGCTGCCAGGCGGCGTCGACCTTCGGCCGGAAGGTGGTGTCGATCCGGTCCGGGGTCAGCGATCCCAGCGTGCCGTCGTCGAGCACGCCGGCCGTGTGCACCACACCAGTCAGCGACGGAATCTCCGCCAGCAACCGCGCCAGCGCTTCCCGGTCGGCGATGTCGCACGCGCGAGTCGTCACCGAGGCGCCGAGTTCGGTCAGCTCGTCGGCGACGTCCGCGCTGCCGCCGCCGCGGCTGGCGAACACCAGGTTCCGGACACCGTGCGCGGTCACCAGGTGCCGGGCCACGATGCCGCCGAGCGTCCCGGATCCGCTGATCAACACGGTGCCGGCGGGGTCGAGCGCGGACGGCATGGTCAGCACGACCTTGCCGATGTGCTTGGCCCGTGACATGAACCGGAACGCGTCGCGAGCCCGGCGGACGTCCCACGCGCGCACCGGCAGCGGGTGCACCGCCCCCTGCTCCAGCAGTGCCAGCACCGTGGCCAGCATGTCCCGCAGGCGGTCCGGCCCGGCCTCCATCAGCGAGTAGACGATGTACTCGACGCCGGGCAGTTCGCCGGGATCGCGCTGGTCGGTCTTGCCCATCTCCAGGAACCGGCCGCCCGGCGACAGCAGCCGCAGTGAGGCGTCGGTGAACTCACCGGACAGCGAGTTGAGCACGACGTCCACGCCACCGAACTTCTCCGCGAACTCGAGGGTCCGCGACGACGCGATGTGCTCGTCGTCCAACCCCAGCCCGCGCAGCACGCCCCACTTGACCGGGCTCGCCGTGCCGTACACCTCCGCGCCGAGGTGCCGAGCCAGCTGAACCGCGGCCATGCCGACACCACCGGCAGCGGCGTGGATCAGCACCGACTCGCCGGCCCGCAGCCGACCGAGCTCCATCAGCCCGTAGTACGCGGTCAGGTAGACCACCGGGAGCGAGGCGGCCCTGGTGAACGACCAGTCTTCGGGCATCCTGGCCAGCAGCCGGCGATCCGTCACGCCCACCGGCCCGAACGCGCCGTCCAGCAACCCCATCACCCGGTCGCCGGGCGCGAGATCGGTGACGTCCGAGGCGACCTCCAGCACCACACCGGCGACCTCGCCGCCGATCGGCTCGTCGTTCTCCGGCACCATGCCCAGCGCCACGACGACATCCCGGAAGTTCAGCCCGGCGGCCCGGATGGCCACCCGCACCTCGCCCGGCGCGAGCGGCGCGGCGGCCTGCGGCCACGGCACCAGCTCCAAGTCGCTCAGACTCTCCTTCTTCGCGGAGTGCAGCCGCCACTCGGCCACGCCGGCCGGCGGCAACAGCGACTCGCTCGTGGCCGCGCGGGCCAGTCGAGGCGCGAGGACCACGCCGTCGCGCACGGCCAGTTGCGGCTCGCCGGCGCCGATCGCGGCCAGCACCGTGTCCATCGGCGCATCGGCCGAGTCCAGGTCCAGCAACACAAAGCGGTCGGGGTTCTCCGTCTGGGCCGTGCGGATCAGGCCCCACAGCGGGGCGTGCGCCAGGTCCGGCACCTCGTCGGTGGCGCCGGCCGCCACCGCACCGGTCGTGACGAAGACGAGCTTGCCGTCACCGTCCCATGACTGGGCCAGTTCCAACGCGCGGTGGGCATCGGCATGAGCCGCGCCCAGAACGTCCGAGGCCGCTTCGAAGTTGACGAACACGACGTCCGCGCCCTCGGCGTCATCGGCGCCCAGCGACGCCGCCCGACCCGGGAACGGCGCGTCCACCGACGCGGGCACCCAGTCGACCCGGTACAGCGAGTCCGCCCGGGCCGCCGGCTGTGTGGCCGGGGCGATCGGCCGGGACACCAGCGACTCGACCGTGGCGACGGCAGTGCCGGAGGAATCGGCCAGCTGCAACGACACCGTGTCCGATGACGGGGCCCACAGGCGCACCCGCAGCGCGGCGGCGCCGGCGGCGTGCAGCGCGAACCCGCTCCACGCGAACGGCAGGCTCACGCCTTCGGTTCCGTTGTTCAGCAGCGATTCCGCGTGCAGCGACGCATCGAGCAACGCCGGGTGCAGGCCGAACGCACCGGCGTCGATCTTCTCGGGCAGCGCCACTTCGGCGAATATCTCGTCACCGCGCCGCCACGCGGCCCGCACACCTTGGAAGGCCGGGCCGTAGCCGTAGCCCTGGGTGGCGAGTCCCTCGTAGAAGCCGGTCAGGTCAAAGGCTTGCGCGTCGGCCGGCGGCCATTCCGCGAGGGTGAACGCCTCGGACGCGCCATCGACGGCCACGAATCCGGTGGCGTGTCTGGTCCACGGTTGTTCGTCATCGGCGCGGGAATGCACGCTCACCGGCCGGCGGCCCGAATCATCGGGGGCGCCGACGAGCACCTGGAGCTGGACGCCGCCGGTCTCGGGCAGCGGCAGCGGCGCCTCCAGCGTCAGCTCCTCCAGGAAGCCGCAGCCGACCTGGTCGCCGGCGCGCACCGCGATCTCGACGAACCCGGTGCCGGGGAACAGGATCTGGCCGTTGGCGGCGTGGTCGGCCAGCCACGGGTGCGAGCGCAGCGACAACCGCCCGGACAGGGCGACTCCGTCGGAGTCGGCGAACGCGAGCGCCGCGCCGAGCAACGGGTGCTCGGCGGAGATCAGGCCGGCAGAGGCGACGTCGCCAACCGTCGCGACGACGTCGAGCCAGTAGCGCTCGCGCTGGAACGCGTACGTCGGCAGCTCGACCTGGTTGCCGTCGATGCCCCAGTCGACGGCCACGCCGCCGACGTGCAACCCGGCCGCCGACAGCAGGAACCGCTTCAGCCCACCC
This sequence comes from Kutzneria sp. CA-103260, assembly GCF_018263855.1. GTDB lineage: Bacteria > Actinomycetota > Actinomycetes > Mycobacteriales > Pseudonocardiaceae > Kutzneria. The sequence continues at coordinate 3,671,146 of NZ_CP073318.1, forward strand.
TCATCACGGCGCAGCGTCCCGACCACGACGCCGTCGACACCGGCCGCCGCCAGCGTGTCCTCGACACCGACGGTGAGCACCGGATGCGGGCTGACCTCCACGAACACCCGGTGGCCGGCGGCCGCCAGCCGCTCGATCACGCCGCGGAAGTTCACCGGGCGGCGGGCGTTGTCGAACCAGTACTCCGGGCCCAGCTCGCTGGTGTCCACGAGTTCGCCGGTCACGGTGGAGTAGAACGGCACACCTCCGGACCGCGGGTCGATCCAGGCCAGCATGTCCACCAGCTCGTCGTGCAGCGGATCCACCTGGGCGCAGTGCGACGCGACGGTGGAGGCGATCAGCCGCGCTCGGATCTCTCGCGACTCGCACCACTTGACGAGCTCCGCGAGGGCGTCCGGCTCACCGACCACAGTGGACGAACGCGGGCCGTTCATGCCGCCGATCGAGAGACGATTCGCCCACGGCGTCAGCACATCCGTGAGCTCGTCGGCGCCGAGGGCGACCGCGACGACGCCACCCTTGCCGACGAGTTCGCGGGCGAACAGCCGGCTGCGCAGCACCACCAGGCAGGCCGCGTCGACCACCGACAGCCCACCGGCGATGCACGCGGCGGCCACCTCGCCCTGCGAGTGGCCCACCACGGCGGCCGGCCGGACGCCCACCGACTCCCACAACGCCGCCAACGACACCATGACCGCGAACAGGACCGGCTGCACGACCTCGATGCGCTCCAGCGACGCTGCGCCGGGCACGCCTCGCACCGCATCTTCGACGGACCAGTCCACGAACTGCTCGACGGCCGCCGCGCACTCCCGGAACCGCTCGGCGAATGCCGGCGAGGAGTCCAGCAACTCCACCGCCATGCCCACCCACTGCGATCCCTGGCCGGGGAACACGAACACCGGCCCGGCATCGGCGGCCTGCGCCGTGCCCGGCACGACGTTCGCCGCCGACTCACCGGCGCCGAGCGCGGTCAGGCCCGCGACCAACTCCGCTCGATCGTCCGCGACCACGACGGCGCGGTGCTCCCACTGCGATCGCGTGATGAGCGAGGAGTACGCCAGGTCCACAAGGGACACATCGCCGACATGACCGGCCAGCTGGGCGGCGAGCTGTTCGGCCTGGGCCCGCAGCGCCTGCTCGGTGCGTCCCGACACCACGACCGGCACCGGCCCGTCCCACGGCTGCGAGGAGGCCGGGAGCGTGGCCGGCGCCTCCTCCAGGATCACGTGCGCGTTCGTGCCGCTGACGCCGAAGGACGACACGCCCGCTCGGCGCGGGCCGGATTCCTTGTCCCACGGCACGTTCTCGGTCAACAGCCGCACGCCGCCGCGCGACCAGTCGATGTACGGCGACGGTTCGTCCACGTGCAGTGTGCGGGGCAGCACGCCGTGCCGCATCGCCATCACCATCTTGATCACGCCGGCCGAGCCGGCGGCCGCCTGGGTGTGGCCGATGTTCGACTTGATGGACCCCAGGCGCAGGTCTGGGCGCTCGCCCCGGTCGCGGCCGTAGGTGCCCATCAGCGCGTGCGCCTCGATCGGGTCGCCGAGCCGGGTTCCGGTGCCGTGCGCCTCGACGGCGTCCACGTCCGCCGCGGTCAGCCCGGCGTTGGCCAACGCCTGGCGGATCAGCCGCTCCTGGGCGACACCGTTGGGCGCAGTGAGGCCGCTGCTGGCGCCGTCCTGGTTGATCGCGGAACCCCTGATCACCGCGACCACCGGATGCCCGTTGCGCTGCGCGTCCGACAACCGCTCCAGCAGCAGGATGCCGGCGCCCTCGGAAAAGCCGGTGCCATCGGCCGAGGCGGCGAACGCCTTGCACCGCCCGTCCGGTGCGATGGCGCGCTGCCGGCTGAACGCGGTGTAGGTGCCCGGCGTGGACATCATGGTCACGCCGCCGGCCAGCGCCAGCCCCGTCTCACCGGTGCGGAGCGCCTGACACGCCAGGTGCAGCGCGACCAGCGAGGCCGAGCACGCGGTGTCGACCGTGAACGTGGGTCCCTGCAAGCCGAACACGTAGGCGACGCGCCCGGACACGACGCTCGGCGCGTTGCCGGTGACGAGATATCCCTCGACCTCGGCCGGTGCCTCGTGCAGCCGGGGGCCGTAGTCCTGCGGCTCGGCGCCGATGAACACACCGGTCTGGCTGCCGCGCAGCGACCGGGGATCGATGCCGGCGCGCTCGACCGCCTCCCACGCCGTCTCCAGCACCAGCCGCTGCTGCGGGTCCATCGCGACGGCCTCGCGCGGGTTGATGCCGAAGAAGTCGGGGTCGAACTCCGAGGCGTTGTGCAGGAAGTGGCCCTCACGCGCGTAGCTGGTGTTGACGGCGTCCGGGTTGTCGTCGAACAGCTGGTCCAGGTCCCAGCCGCGGTCGGTCGGGAACGGCGTCAGGCTTTCCCGGCCGTCGACGACGAACCGCCACAGGTCCTCGGGGGTGTTGATGCCGGCCGGGTAGCGGCAACCGATGCCAACGATCGCGATCGGCTCGTCGGAAGCCACGACCGCGCGCACCTCGTCCGCGCCGTCGGCGTCGCCGAACAGCTCCGCCATCAGGAAGTCGGCGACCGCGGCCGGCGTGGGGTGGTCGAACGCGATCGTCACCGGCAGCGGCCGGCCGACGTCCTCGGTCAACTGGTCGCGCAGGTCCACCGCGCCGAACGAGTCCAGGCCGAGATCGCGGAAGCCCAGCGCCGGGTCGATCCGGTCGGGCGCGTCGGGCAGCAGCGCCAGCAGGATTTCCCGAGTCCGCTCGGCGACCAGGTCCACCAACCGGCGGCGGCGTTCGCCGGCCGGCGCGGCGTGCAGTTCGAGCAGGAACGGCGCCGCGGCGTTGTGCTCGGAACTGGTCATGTCGGGCTCGCTCCCCAGGCTCGGTCGACGGTCACTCGTACTTGCGGTGGAACTCGATGCGGGACGCGGACACGACCTCGTCGCCGCGCAGGATCACCTCGACCGGCGCCGGCCGGCCGAGGAACATCAGCAGGCTCGCGGTCACCCCGTAGGCTCCCGCGTTGGGAATGGTCACAACGTCGCCCGGGGACAGCGCCGGCGCCGGCACGCCGCGGCCGAGAATGTCGCCGGGCGTGCACAAGGGGCCGACCAGGTTGGCCGTCTCCAACCGGCCGAGGTCGACCTCGCCGGCCATCGCCTCCTCGTCGAAGCCGACGGTGACCGGCAGCAGCCGGCCCAGCCCGGACATCCCGCCGAGGATGTTGATGCCGGCGTCGAGGATGACGAACCGCTGGCCGCGGCTCTCCTTCACGTTGACGACCGTGCACACCAGCTGTCCGCCGTCGCCGACCAGGTGCCGGCCGGACTCGCACGCGACCTCCGGCGTGCCGGTCCGCCAGTCCGGGAAGTGCTCGTCGAGCGTGGCGGCCAGCGCCGACCGGAGCCCCGGGTACACCGGCCGGTCGCCGGGCACCAGGTACGGGGCGGCGAAGCCGCCGCCGATGTCCAGCAGCCGCACCGGCAGGCCCAGCCGGCGGTGCAGGTCGGCGGCCACCGAGATGGTGTGCCGGAACTCCGCGATCAGGCTGGCCTCGTCCTGGGCGTTGCTCAGCGAGAACAGGTGCATGCCGGCCAGCCGTGTGCCCGGCACGTCCCGCAGTTCCGCCAGGATCTCGGGCAGCGTCTCGCTGTCCAGGCCGAACTGCGACGGGGTGCCGGTCATCCGGATGCTGGTCGACGAGCTGGTGCTGGCGCTGTTGACGCGCAGCAGGCAGTCCACGGTGACGCCGTGCCCGGTCGCGGCCGCGCCGACATGGCGCAGATCGGACAGCGACTCCACGGAGAACACGCGCACGCCGGTGGCGATCGCGGCGGTCAGCTCGCCGTTCGTCTTTCCCGGCCCGGTGTAGAGCACGTCGGCGGCGTCGAACCCGGCGTCCATCGCGGCCGCGAGCTCCCCGGTCGAGCTGACCTCCGCGCGGCAGACCCGGCCGTCGCCGGCCCCGTTCTCGGCGACGCGCAGCGCGCGGGCGATCTCCGGATGCGGGTTGGCCTTGAACGAGAAGTACAGCGCGACCCCGTCGGGCAGCGCGGCGAACAGGTCGCGCCGGGCGGCCGTGACCCGGTCGAGGTCGTAGACGTAGAGCGGGGACCCGAAACGTCGGGCCAGGTCGGCGTTTCGGCTCATGCCGTGCTGCCCTCCAGCAGCGCCGTCAGCTGTTTGCGCTCGTTCTTCCCGTTGAGCGTCAACGGGAACCGCTCCAGCACGTGGCAGGAGGCCGGCACCTTCTGCGGCTCCAGCCGCTTGGCCAGCTCGCGCAGCACGGCCTGTGGGGCGAGCTCGCTCTCCACGAACAGGGTCAGGTCGTGGCGGTCGGTCGGCGGCAGCACCGCGGCCGCGCGCACGCCGGGCACGTCCATCGCCGCCGCCTCGATCTCGACGGTGCTCATCCGATGGCCCTTGCGCTTGAACATGTCGTCCCGGCGGCCCTCGAAGTAGAGATAGCCGTCCTCGTCGAGCAGGCCGTAGTCGCCGGTGTGCATGCGGATCTCGCCGGTCTCCGCCGACGGCCGGTAGGTCCGCGCGGTGAGCTCGGGGGCGCGCCAGTAGCCGGCCATCACGTTCGGGCCGACCACGACGATCTCGCCGACCTGGCCGGTCGGCACCGGTTGCCCGTCGCCGTCCAGAATCAGCACCTCGGTGCCCGGCAGCGGCAGCCCCACCGCGTCGGGGCGGTCCCGGTCCTGCTCCGGCGGCATGATCGTGACGCGCTTGCACTCCGTGATGCCGTACATGCGGACCACGCGCGCCCCGGGAAACGTCTCGCGCAGGCCCTCGATGGTCGACGCCGGCAGCGCCGCCCCGGTGTTGGTGAACATCCGCACGGTCGGCGCCGAGCCGGGTTCGCGCCGGCCCAGCGTGGCCAGCATCGCGCCGAGCGACGGCACGACCGGCACGATGGTCGCCCCGCACGCGCGAAGCTGGCTCAACAGCGCGGTGTCCGGCGCGTCGCCGGCCAGCACCAGTTCGGCATGGCCCAGCGCGGCCAGGAAGATCTGGTAGAGGCCGTAGTCGAAGGACAGCGGCAGCCGGGTGAACACCACGTCGCCGGGGTGGTAGCGGAGCACGGCGTTGATCGCGGACGCGGAGAACGTGACCTGCCGGTGCGGACACACCACCCCCTTGGGCGCGGCGGTGCTGCCGGAGGTGTAGATCAGGAGTGCCGCTTCGTGGGCGGCCGGCCCGGCGGTGGTCGCCTGGCGTCCCGAGGCGGCCAGCGCCTCGACCTCATGCCACACCTCGGTGATGCCGTGCACCGGGACCGCGGTCAGCTCCCGCATGGCCGGCGCCGCCGCGTCCGCGACGATGACCAGGCTCGGTTCGCTGTCCGCCAGCACCGAGCTCAGGTGAAACTCCTTCATGCCGGGGTTGAGCGGCACCAGGCTCGCCCCGGCGCGCGACGCGCCGTAGACCACTCCGACCAGTTCCTTGGCGTTGGGCAGCTGTACCAGCACCCGGTCCCGGGCCCGCACGCCGCGCTCGGCCAGCCACGCGGCAAACCCGTGGCTGAGCCGGACCAACTCGCGATAGTTCCAGCCGCCGCGCGAGTCGCGCACCGCGCGAGCGTCGGGCGCCGCGGCGGCCGCCTGGTCGACCAGCGAATGGACGACCATGCCCCCATTGTCGAAAACCGCGCCGTCGATGACACACCCCTCATTAGCTGAGAATGCTTTCCGGCTCACGGCGACGGTACGTGCGTTCGCGCCGCGATTCACACCCCTAGGGTCCCCCTAACCGACCCGGCCCGCCTCCACCAGCACCTTTCTCGCCCGCTCGACAAGCTCGAGCCGGTCCACCTTCCGATTGGCGTTGAGCGGCATATCCACGAGATGCCGGTAATGCCGGGGAATCAGGCCGGTCGGCAGCGCGCCGCGCAGCTGGGCGGCGAACCGGGCGGTCGATGACTGCTGGCCGGTGTAGAAGACCACCAGCTCGGTGGAGTCGGCCGCGGTGACGCCGACGGTCACCGCGTCCTCGACGCCGGCGCAGCCGCGCACGGCGTGGTCGACCTCGGCCAGCTCCACCCGCCAGCCCTGCACCTGGACCTGCGAGTCGGAGCGGCCCAGGTAGACCAGCTCGCCGTTGTCCGCCCGCCGGACACGGTCGCCGGTCGCGTACCAGCGGCGGCCACCGCGCCGCGCGTAGCGGCCGGTGTCGTCGGCCGGGTCCAGGTAGCCGGCGGTCAGCTGCGGGCCGGTGATCCACAGCTCGCCCTCGGCCTCAGCGGGTTCGCCGGCCAGGTCAAGCAGCAAGTGGTCGTGCCCGGCGTTGGGCCGGCCGATCGGCGCCATGCCGTTGACGCCCAGGCCGAGTGAGGCCTCCGACCAGCGGTGCCGGGTGACGGTGATGGTCAGCTCGGTCGGCCCGTACAGGTTCTCCACGGCCGAGTTGGCCGCCGCGCGCTGCCAGTCGGCCGCGTCGGCGCATTTCAGCGCCTCGCCGGCGAACAGGCTCAGGCGCAGCCCCGGCAGGGACCCGGCGGCCAGGCCGGCGGCCCGGCGCACCAGACCGATCGCGCTCGGCGTCGAGAACCAGACGGTGATGCCCTGGTCGGCGACGAACGCGGGCAGGTCCCGGTAGGCCCACGCCGGGACCGCGACCGCGGTCGCGCCGGCGCCCCAGGCCGTGAAGAGATCGAACATCGCGCAGTCGAAGGTCACGTCGAAGGTCTGCGAGAACGCGTCCGCCGGCGTGGCCTGGTACCACTCGTCCACCAGGCCGAAGTAGTGGGTGAGATTGGCGTGGGTGATCGGCACGCCCTTGGGGCGGCCGGTCGAACCCGAGGTGAACAGCACATACGCGGGGTCGTCCGGCGCGACGGACAGCGGCGCCGTCAGCGCGGCGCGGGGCTTCGGCCGGTGCGCGGCCAGCACCGGCACCGTCGGCAGCTGGTCGACCAGGCGCTCGCCGCGCTCGTCGACGATCAGCGCGCCGATCCCGGCCGCCGCCGCCATCCGCTGGGTGCGAACGACCGGGAAGTCCGGGTTCAGCGGCACCACGGCGGCGCCCGCGTAGAGCGCGGCGAGGATGCCGACGTAGCAGGCGGCACTCTTCTCGGCCAGCACGCCGACCGCCTTGGGCCGCCCGCCCGCCAGCTCCACCAGCGCGCCGGCCCAGCGCAGCGCGAGCGTGTCCGCCTGCGTGTAGGTCAGTTCCTCGTCCCCCACCCGGAACGCGGCACGATCCGGGGCCGCGGCCAGTCCACGCCGAAAGCGCGCATGAAGCGCCATTCTTCCCTCCATTTTATCGGCAGGCGAAAACAGCGAAACACCCTCGGCGCGACTACCGTTCAAACCTATGTAAACAACTGTGAAAATCGTGGACAGGCACCGAGCAGCACTATAGTGTCGACGCCAGGGGATCTCCATTTCTCAGGCCTTCAGAAGGGACCGCCACTACCATGTGGGATGAGCAGTACGAAAAACTGATTCGCCAGTACCTGCCCTTCCTGCCGGCGGACGAGCCGTTGGACCCGGACACCGACCTGCGGGACTTCGGCCTGGACTCGCTCGGCATCGTCGACGTGCTCTCCGCGCTGGAGCAGACCTTCCAGATCAGGTTCACCGAGGACCTGCTGACCGCGGAGACCTTCCGGACGCCCAAGGTGCTCTGGACCGCCGTCTCCGGGCTGATGGACGCCGCCAGGAGCTGAGCCGCGGCGCGGGTCCGGCAAGGCGTCCGGACCCGCACCGGCTCACCGGGGCGCCGCCGCCGCACGGCTCACGGCCAGCCTCGGCGTGACCGCGACGAGGCGGAAGTTCTTCCTGGTCAGCGGAACCCGGCCGAACAGGCTGTCCTGGCCGCAGACCACCACGTCGGTGACGCCGATCCGTTTCATGGTGTCGACCACGTCCGGCCAGCGCAGCGCACGCACGAACCCGTCGAGCAGCATCCGCCGCACCCCGGCGGCGTCAGTGACCAGCGTGCCGTCGTGGTCGTCGACCAGCGGCAGCGCCGGGTCCTCGAAGCGGAGCTCCGCCAGCACCTCGCGCTCGGCCCGGTCGCGCAGGTCCGCGAAGGCGGCCGAGTGCATGGGCGGACGCATGGTGTAGAGCGGCAGCCCGCCGGCTTTGCGAACCTGGCCGGACAGCCAGTCGACCTCGCGGTCCGGCAACGAGATCATGTGGAAGTCGTGGTCGAGCCGGCAGGACACGTCGTGCCACGAGCCGCGCGCGGCCAACTCCGCGAGGATCTCCCGCAGCGCCGGTTCGGGCGTGCGGCCGAACGAGCAGGTCACGATGTCGGTGTGCGCGGTGCGGAAGTAGTCCTCGGTGCGGCGGGCCAACTCCGCAGTCATCCGGACCGCGTGCGCGAACGGTAGCGAGCCGGCGAAGGTGGCCGCCGCCTTGCCGCCGAAGCTCGGGCCGGCGACCACCTCGGGACTCGTGTCCAGCTCGCGGCGGGCCCAGTGGGCCAGGGCCACGCAGTTGAGCATGAACGCGACCTGCGCCGCCTCGCTGTAGTCGTTGTCGGACGCCCGAAAGCGGTCGACCAGCGAGTAGCCGAGCACGTCGTCGGCGATCCCGGTCAGTTCGACCGCGGTGGCGTCGCCGAGCATGAACGGCGCCGTCTCGGCGAACGTCGTCGGCCCCATGCCGGGAAACACGATCGCCGTGCCTGCCCGGAAGGAGTCGAGGCGGAAGGAGCTGTGCATGTCTGCTACCTCAAGCCGGTGAGAAAGTCGGTCATGACCTCGGCGAAGCGCTCCGGCTCCTCCAGGTGCGGCGTGTGGCTCGACTCCTCGAAGACGGTCCACCGCACGTCCGGGACGAGGTCCTGGTAGGGCTGCACGGTGGCCGGCGTGGCCTCGTCGTGCCGGCCGGAGATCACCAGCGTGGGAACCTCGATGTCCGGCAGGCAGTCCACGACGCCCCAGTCGCGCAGGCTGCCGATCACGTGGAACTCGCTGGGCCCGTTCATGGCGTAGTACACCGTGGGGTTGTTGTATATCTCCATGAACGTGGCCATGAAGTCCCGGGGCCACGGGTTCAGCCGGCACACGTGCCGGTTGTAGAACACCATCATGGCCTCGAAGTACTCCTCGGAATCCGTGGTGCCGGCGGCCTCGTGGCGCAGCAGCGTGTCGTTGACGCCGGCCGGCAGCCGCTCACGCAGCACCTTCATCTCCTGGAGCCACAACGGGTACGAGGCCGGCGCGTTGGCGATCACCAGCCCGCGCAGGCCGGCGGGCCGGCTCGCGGCGTGCTTGGCCGCGAGCAGCCCGCCCCAGGACTGGCCGAACAGCACGTACTCACGGATGTTCAGCCGGCTCAACAGGTTGGCCAGCTCGTCCAGGAACAGCTGCACGGTCCAGAAGTCCGGGCCCCGGTCCCGCAGGTGGGTCGAACCGCCGTTGCCGAGCTGGTCGTAGTGCACGACCGGCCAGCCCAGCTCAGCGAACCGGGTCAAGTCGAGCAGGTAGTCGTGCGTGCTGCCCGGGCCGCCGTGCACCGCGACCAGGGCCGGCGCCCCGCCGTCGAGCTCCCCGGTGACGCGGTACCAGGTCCGGTGCGGCCCGAACGGCACGGTTCCCTTGGCACTGGGTGAAACAGTCATTTCGGCAACCACTCTCCCGACGCTAGGGGAATCCCGGCCCCCTACCGTTCCCCTGACCTGCCCCTACCAGCCCTCGCGAATCGTGGCGACGATGTGCTCCCGCTGTTCGTCGGTGACCCACCAGCCGACCGGGACGCACACGATGCCGCGGGCGACCTGCTCCAGACCGGGCAGCAGCGCGGCGTAGTCGCGGACCGCGGTGTGCAGGTCGTTGCGCTCGTGCACGTTGCTGACCATGACGCCGGCGTCGTCCATCCGCTTCATGAACGCCTCGCGGTCGTCCACCTTCATCGGATAGATCCAGAACGACGACTCGCGGTCGGCCGACCGCTGGGTCAGCTCGAGTCCCGGCACGCCGGCCAGCTCGCGGTCGTAGAACGCGGCGTTGGCCTTGTGCCGGGCCACCACATGCTCCGACCACTCCAGGTTGGCCAGGCCGATCGCGGCGTTGATGTCGGTCATGTGGAACTTGAAGCCCCACTCGGTCACGTCCGGCGGGTTGCGCAGCCGGTTCACGGTCCGGTCGACGCCGAACCAGCGCAGCAGCTTCGCCCGCTCGAACAGCTCGTCGTTCGGCAGCACGACCAGCCCACCGTCGCCGGCGGTCAGGTGCTTGATGGCCTGGAAGCTGAACACGGTCACGTTGCCGTGCGTGCCGAGCGGCTTGCCCTGGTAGGTGGAGCCCCAGCCGTGTGCGGCGTCCTCGATGACCGTCGGCCGGAAGCCGAAGCGGGCCTCGGCCTCGTCCAGGATCTTGTCCAGGCGGCCCAGGTCGACCGGGTAGCCGGCGAAGTGCACGACCATGATCGCCCGGGTCTTCGGCGAGATCTTGCGGGCCAGGTCGTCCAGGTCGACGTTGAGCGTCGCCGGGTCGATGTCGACCCAGCGGATGCGCAGCCCGTTGGCCAGGATCGTCCAGTTGGTGGCCTCCATGGTCAACGGCGTGGTCAGCACCTCGCCGTCCGGGTCGTCGCCGCGCGTGAGGCCGCCGGTGACCAGGTGCAGCGCGAGGTGCAGGCCGGCGGTGGCGCTGTTGACGGTGGCGACGCGGGGATTGCCGATCTTCTCGGCCAGCCGGCGCTCGAACTCGACGACCTTGGCGCCCTGGCCGATCTGACCGCTGCCGATCACCGCGGCCACCGCGGCCGGCGCCTGCTCGGCCATCGGCACCTGGAACAAGGGGATCACGACAGTCTCCTCAGTTGACGGCGGTCAGGTTGGCCAGCTCGGCGTAGCGCGCCTCGCACTGGGTCCAGGTGGGCAGCAGCCCCAGCCGCTCGGCCTGGCGCAGGCTCGGCGCGGCCATGTCCTTCTCGGACTGCACCGGTGGCACGTCGGTCGGCCACGGCAGGGCGAGGTCGGGGTCGAGCGGGTTGATCTGGTACGCGGTGCCCGGCGACCAGGTGCTGGAGCACAGGTAGACCACGGTGGCCGACTCGCTGCGCGGCGCGAAGCCGTGCACCAGCCCCTCGGCCAGGTACAGCGCGTGCCGGTTGTCCTGGTTCAGCTCGACGGCGACGTGCTGGCGGTAGGTGGGCGAGCCGAGCCTGGTGTCCACCACGATGTCGACCATCGCGCCGGCCGGGCAGGTCATGTAGCGGGCCTGGCCGGGCAGCGCGATGCCGTGCAGGCCGCGGATGGTGCCCCGCACCGAGGCCGAGCAGTTGACCTGGGCCACACCCAGCGGGTGGCCGACGGCCTGCTCGAACGCGGGCTGGCTGAACATCTCCAGAAACTCGCCCCGGCTGTCCGGGAAGACTTTCGGTTTGACCAGGAACACGCCCTGGATCCCGAGCGGCTCGATTTCCATGCTATGGCATCCTTCGCATCCCAAGCTCATCGATCGTCGACGGCGATTCGCCCTACCGTCGAGTATTCTCGGGACGACGACGGGCGCTCGACAATCCCCTAACGAACCGAACCAACACCCCTATCTCCCCCCTGTTCACCGTCTTCTTGAAGGTCGCATTCAACGGCCTATACCATCGACTCATTCGCGATACCGAGGGGTTCTGCCATGAAGGGAATCATTCTCGCCGGCGGCTCGGGAACCCGCCTGCATCCGATGACACTCGCCATCTCCAAACAGTTGCTCCCGGTCGGCGACAAGCCGATGGTCTACTATCCGCTGTCGGTGTTGATGCTCGCCGGAATACGCGAGGTGCTGGTCATATCGACACCGGTCGACCTGCCGCACTTCCGCCGGCTGCTCGGCGACGGCGCGAGCCTCGGCCTGACCATCGACTACGCGGCCCAGCCCGCGCCGGAAGGCCTGGCCCAGGCGTTCCTGATCGGCGCGGGGCACGTCGGCTACGACTCGGCCGCGCTGGTGCTCGGGGACAACATCTTCCACGGGCCGGCGTTCTCCGACCTGCTCGCGGAGCACGCGAAGAACGTGGACGGCTGCGTGCTGTTCGGTTACCCGGTGACCGATCCGCAGCGGTACGGCGTCGGCGAGACCGACGCGGACGGCCGGCTGGTCAGCATCGAGGAGAAGCCGGCGCAACCGCGGTCCAACCGGGCGATAACCGGCCTCTATTTCTACGACAACGACGTGCTCGAACTTGCCAGGGAGCTCACGCCCTCGGCGCGCGGCGAACTGGAGATCACCGACCTCAACCGGAAGTACATGGCCCAGGGCCGGGCCCGGTTGGTCGACCTCGGCCGCGGTTTCGCCTGGCTGGACACCGGCACACCGGAATCGCTGCTCCAGGCCGCCGAGTACGTGCAGACGCTCCAGAACCGACAGGGCGTGCAGATCGCCTGCGTTGAGGAGGTGGCGCTGCGAATGGGGTACATCGACGCCGACAGCTGTTATCGACTCGGCGCGGCGATGGGCAATTCCGACTACGGCAGGTACGTGATGGCCATCGCCCGCGAACTGGGCTGATGGAGCCGGTCCCGTCGCCGGCCCAGCCGGCGACGGGACCGGTCGTCACCCCGACTCGTGGATGTGGAAGCCGCGCCCGGTCTTGCGACCCAGGTAGCCGGCGTCGACGAGGCGGACGAGGGACTTCGCGGGGGCCAGTGCCGGACCGCCGAACGCCTGGTCCAGGCTGCGCTGGATCTGCAGCGACACGTCCAGGCCAACCAGGTCGAGCAGCGTCAGCGGGCCCAGCGGGAATCCGTGCCCGCCAGTCATCACGGCGTCGATGTCGGCGGCGCTGACCCAGCGGTCGTCCAGCATCGCCGCCGCCCGGTTGAGGTACGGGAACAGCAGCGCGTTCACGATGAATCCGGCCCGGTCGCCACAGCCGACGGCGGTGCGTCCCAGCGACGCCGTCACGGCACGCGCCGTGGCCACGGTGGCGTCCGAGGTCAACAGCGTGCGCACAACCTCGACCAGCCGCATCGCCGGCGCGGGGTTGAAGAAGTGCATGCCGATCACCCGGTGCGGCCGGCTCGTCGCGGTGGCGCATTCGAGCACCGGCAGGCTCGACGTGGTCGTCGCCAACACGGTGTTCGCGTCGCACACGGAGTCCAGTTCGGCGAACACCCGGCGCTTCACGTCGAGGTCTTCGGCAACGGCCTCGATCACCAGATCGCAGTCGGCCAGGCCGCCGAGCGCGCCCACGCCGGCCAGCCGGTCCATGATCGCCGACTGTTCCGCCGTGGTCAGCCGGCCGCGGCGGACACCGCGGGTCAGCGATTCGTCGATGACACCGAGCGCTTCCTTGGCCCGCACGTCATTGCGCGCCGCGACCACGGTCCGGTAGCCGGCACGGGCGCACACCTCGGCGATGCCGGTCGCCATCCGGCCGCTGCCGACGACACCGATGGCGCGGACCGCCACGTCCTGCGGCTTCGCCACCGGCGCCGCCGTCGCCGCGGCCGGCCCGTAGTCGTAGAAGCCGCGTCCGGTCTTCTGCCCGTGCAGGCCCGCGACGCGCATCTGGGTCAGGACGCGAGCCGGCGCGAAAGTCCGGTCCCCGCAACGCTCATGCAGCGCGTGCAGCGTGTCGTGGACGACGTCCACCCCGATCTGGTCGATCTGTTCCAGCGGGCCGGTCGGCAAGCCGCAGCCCAGCCGCATCGCGGTGTCGATGTCGTCCCGGGATGCGTAGCCCTGCTCGTACATCGTGGCCGCGCCGTTGAGATAGCCCATCAGCAGCGCCCCGCCGACAAACCCGGCGTGGTCGCCGACCTCGACCGCGGTCAACCCCAGCTCCGAGATCAGCTCGACCATCGCGGTCGGCACGCCGTGCTCGGTGACCGGCGTCGACACCAGCTCGGCGGCGCCGTCCTCCAGCGACGTGGCCGCCGGGAACAGGTGCAGCCCGACCGTCCTGGGCATCCGACCGGATCGGGACGCGATCTCGGTGATCGACAGGCCGGTCGTCGTCGTGACGAAAACCGTGTCGTCGGGGCAGACCTCGTCGGCCCGTGCGAACACGTCGAGCTTGACCGGCAACTGCTCCGGCACCGCCTCCACGACCAGCTCCGCATCCGACGCCGCCTCGACGTCGACGGCGTACTGGATGCGACCTGACACCTCGGCGGCCCGGTCGGCGGGCACGGTCTCCTCGATCCGGCGGCGAACCCGCTCGCGGGCGGCGGCCAGCGCCGTCCCGTCCGCCTCGATCCCGACGACGTGCCGGCCGGCGGCGGCCAGCCACACGGCGAGCGCCGAACCGGTCGCGCCCAGCCCGATCATCGCCACCTTCGCAAAGGGCCGTGCCATCATGCGTCTCCGTCCCAGCGCAGCAGCGCCGTGCCGACCGTCATGCCGCTGCCGAACCCGGCCAGCAGCAGCATTTCCCCGTCCCGCAGCACGCCGCCGCGGCGTGCGTCGTCGAGCGCGAGCGGAATGGATCCGGCGCTGGTGTTGCCGTGATCGGCCACGGTCAGGTGCATCCGGGCCGCCGGCAGCCCGAGTCGCGGCTGGATGTTCTGCAACATCACGCCGTTGGCCTGGTGCGGCACGAAGTGGTCGACCTCGGCCGGCGCGATGTCATGCCGGGCAAGGACCCGCCGCACCGCGGCCGGCAGCTCGTCGGCCACGTACTCGCCGACCGCACGGCCCTGCATCCGGAAGAGGTGCCGGCCATCGGCCAGTGTCTCGGTCGACGCGGGCAGCCGGCTGCCGCCGGCCTCGACGCGGATCAGCTCGTGCCGGTCGCCGTGGCTGCGGATGTCCGCGCCGACGAAACCGCGATCACCCCGCACTGGGCCGAGCACCACGGCGCCGGCCCCGTCGCCGAACAGCACGGCGGTCCGCTTGTCGGTGCGGTCGATGATCCGCGAGTAGACGTCCGCGCCGATGACGAGCGCGTAGTCCTCGCCCCACGGGTCGACCAACTCGGCCGCCGCGGCCAGCGCGACCACGAATCCGGTGCACACGGCGTTCACGTCGAACGCCGCGGCGTTGACCGCGCCGATGTTCTCCTGCACCAGGCAGGCGGTCGGCGGCATGAGGTGGTCGGGCGTGGAGGTGGCGACCAGGATCGTGTGGACCTGCTCGGCCTGGACGCCGGCGTCCGCCAGCGCCGCGCGGGCCGCGTTGGCCGCCAGGTCCGAGGTGGCCTCGTGCGCGGCCGCGTACCACCGGTGGCGGATCCCGGTCTTGCGCAGGATCCACTCCTCGCTCGCCCCGGTCCACTCGGTGATCCGGTCGTTGGAGATCTTGTCCGCCGGCAGGTACGACCCGGTGCCGATGATGCCGACTTTCCGGTCGCGGGCAACGTCCATCGGAATGCTCTCCTGGAGGGTCAGGCCAGCGACGCCAGCCAGCGCTCGAGGACCCGCGCCATCGACGGCGCCCGGTCCTCGAGCATGGTGAAGTGATCGCCCTCGACCTCGCCGAGGACGTGCTCGGTGTGCCAGGACGCGCGCCACTCGCCGTCCGTGGCCGGGGCGGTCCCCGGGGCCGGCGGCAACGGCGTGTCCGGGCGCAGGAACAGGATCGGCGCGCGGACGTCCGTGATCGTCGACCGGGTGAACAGCTCGTAGTAGCGGCCCATCGCGGACAGCCGGGTGCTGGTGAACGGCCCGAACGTCGCCTCACGGTCGAACATGCCCTCGACCATCTGCGCGCCGAGGTCGTCGACGACGGTGTCGCCGGGCAGGAACGTGTCCAGCAGGACCAGGCCGGCCGGCGGCACGCCGACGTTCTCCAGGTAGCTGACCGCCGCGTGCGCGAAGTTGCCGCCGGCGCAGTAGCCCAGCAACACGAAAGGCCTGTCCTCCTGGACGGTCCGTCGCACGCTCTCCGCCCACATGCCGACGGCAGCGTCCACAGTGGACGGTAGCCGGTCCTCCTTGGCGAAGCCGAGCACCGGCAGCGCGTACAGGTCGCGCACGCCCTGGAAGTTGGCCGCCAGCCGAGCGAACTGGGTCGCGCCGCCCAATGCCATCGGGGTGCTGAAGCAGAACAGCTGGGTGCTCGCCGGCCCCGAGGCCAGCTTCAGCGGGGCCGGCACCTCGTCGAGTTCGGTGACCGACGTGAACGAGTCGCGCACGCCGGCCGCGGCCCCGAGCAGGGCGAGCCCCTCGTGGATGCGGCCGTTGCCGGACGCCTCGCGCAGCAGTCCGCTGAGCGTGTCCGACATGTCGGCGGCCGGCCCGCGGTCCGAGCCGGTGTCCAGCTCCGTGCCGATGTGCGCGGCGAGGGCAGCCGGGTTGCGGTGGTCGAAGACCACGGTCGCCGGCATCCGCAGCCCGGTCGCCTTGTTCAGCGCGTTGCGCAGCTCCATCGAGGTCAGCGAGTCGAAGCCGATCTCCAGGAAGTTCTGGTCCGCGGCAACGGCGTCCGCGTCGGCGTGGCCGAGCACCTTCGCCGTGTGCGTGCGGACCAGGTCGCGCAGCAGCTCGTCCCGTTCCGGCACGGTCAGTTCGGCCAACTTGTCGCGCAGGTCCGCGCCGTCGCCGGGACCCGTCGTGGTCTCCTCGTCGGCAAGGGCCGCCGCGACCTCGGGCAGCTCGCGTACCAGCGGGCGCTGCCGGCTGAGGGTGTAGGCCGGCGCGAACCGCTTCCAGTCGATGGACGCGACGACCAGGTGCGCCTCGTCGTGGTCGATCGCCTGGCGCAACGCGGCCGTGGCGATCGCCGGCGGCATGGTGAGCACGCCCAGCCGGGTCAGCATCGGCTCGGTTTCGGAGTCGACCATGCCACCGCCGCCCCAGGCGCCCCAGGCGACCGAGGTCGCCGGCCGACCGGCGGCGCGGCGGCGGTCGGCGAACGCGTCCGCGAAGGCGTTGGCGGCGGCGTAACCGGCCTGGCCCGACTGGCCCCAGACCGCCGAACCCGATGAGAACAGCACGAAGGCGTCCAGCTGGTGGTCGGCCAGCAGCTCGTCCAGCAGCAGCGCGCCGGCGATCTTCGCCCGGCCCGCCGCGGCGAACTCGTCGACCGTGGTCTCCGGCAGCGTGGCCGTGTCGTGCACGACGCCGGCCGCGTGCACGACGGCATTGGGCGGGTGCTCGGCGACCACTGCCGCCAGCGCGTCGCGATCGGTCACGTCGCAGGCGGCGATCGTCACCCTGGCGCCGAGTTCGGTCAGTTCGGCCGCCAATTCCTCGGCGCCGTCGGCCGCCGTGCCGCGGCGACTGGTCAGCACGAGGTGGTCCGCGCCGGCGCTGGCCAGCCACCGTGCCACGTGCGAGCCGACACCGCCGGTGCCACCGGTGATCAGGACGGTTCCGTTGGGGCGCCACGGCTTCTCGGCGGTCGCGTCGGCGGTTCGGGCGCGGGTCATCCGCCGGGCGAACGCGCCGCCGGAGCGGATCGCGATCTGGTCTTCTCCGTCTACTCCGGACAGTGCGGCGCACAGCCGGCCGAGCACCGTGCGGTCCGGGTCGGACGAGATGTCGATGACGCCGCCCCAGGTCTTGGGGTGGTCGAGGCCGAGCACCGTGCCCATTCCCCACAGCTGCGCCTGGAAGCAGCTGGCGATCTCCGCCGGGTCGGCCACCGGCACGGCGCCGGAGGTCACGCACCACAGCGGTGCGGCGACCTCGGCGTCGTGCAGTGCCTGCACCAGGGTGATGGTGTCGGCGATGCCGCGGGAGATGGTGTTGTGCAAGGGATGTGCACGGTCGTCGAGCCCGGTGAGCGCGAGGACGCCGGCGAGTGGTTCCGACGGAAGCAGTTCCGCCAGCGCCTTGCGGTCCCGGCCGTCGACATCCACGGTCAGCACCTCGGCGCCGTGCTCGGACAACGCCTTGTGCACCGTGCTGGACAGCTCTTGGGCGGCGTCGCCGGACGGCAGGACCATCAGCCACGTGCCGGTGAGCTCTGTCCTGTCGGACACCGTGATCGGCGTCCAGGTGACCCGGTAGCGCAGGTCGGCGATCTCGGCCCGTTCCCGGCTGCTCCGCCGCCACTCGGTCAGTGCGGGCAGCACGGCGTCGAACGCGGCGGTGTCGACGTCGAGGCCGGCCGACAGCGACCGGAAGTCCTTCCTTTCGACGGCGTCCCAGAACGCGGCGTCGGCCGCCGGGACACCGCCGGTCGACGCGCCCGGGTCGAGCCAGTAGCGCCGGCGCTGGAACGCATACGTCGGCAGCTCGACCCGTCGGCCGGCGATGCCCCAGTCAACGGCCACGCCGCCCACGTGTAGCCCGGCCGCCGACAACAGCAGCCGCTTCAGGCCACCGTCGTCGCGCCGCAGCGACCCGACGACAACCCCGGTGGCGCCGACGGAGTCGAGAATGTCGGACACCCCGACGGCCAGCACCGGATGCGGGCTGACCTCGACGAACACCCGCCGGCCGGCATCGACCAGCCGGCTGATCACACCGTGGAAGTCCACGGGACGCCGGGCGTTGTCGTACCAGTACTCCGGCCCGAGGTCGCCGGTGTCGACCAGTTCGCCGGTCACTGTGGAGAAGAACGGCACGCCGCCTGCGCGCGGCTCGATCCCGGCCAGCATCTCGACCAACTCATTGTGCAGCCGATCGACCTGGTCGCAGTGCGAAGCGACCGAGGAGGCGATCATGCGGGCCCTGATCTCCCGCTCCTCGCACCACTTGACGAGCTCCGCGAGGGCGTCCAGCTCACCGACCACAGTGGACGACCGCGGACCGTTCATCCCGCCGACCGACAGCCGGCCGTCCCAGGCGGTCAACGCGTCCGAGAGCTCGGCCGCACCCAACGCCACCGCGACGACGCCGCCCTTGCCGACAAGCTCGCGGGCGAACAGGCTGCTGCGCAACACCACCACTCGTGCGGCGTCCGCCAGCGACAACGCCCCCGCGACGCACGCCGCGGCGACCTCGCCCTGGGAATGGCCCACCACGGCGGAAGGCCGAACCCCCATCGCGTCCCAGACCGCTGCGAGTGACACCATCACGACGAACAACACCGGCTGCACGACGTCGATCCGCTCGATCGACGGCGCGCCGTCAACCCCGCGAACCACGTCGGCGACCTTCCAGTCCACAAGGGACTCGACGGCGGCGGCGCACTCCGCGAACCGGGCGGCGAACACCGGCGAGGAATCCAACAGCTCCACCGCCATGCCCACCCACTGCGATCCCTGGCCGGGAAACACGAACACCGTCTTGGTGTCGTCCTGAACGGCCCCGGTCACGGCGTTGGCCGCCTCGTCGCCGTCGGCGAGCGCGCGCACGCCGGCCAGCAGCTCGTCGACGTCCTGGCCGACGACGACGGCGCTGTGGTTGAGCGAAGCACGGTTGGCGGCAAGGGAATGGGCGATGTCGGCGATGTCCAGGTCCGGATTGGCCGTCACGTGCGTGTGCAACCGATCGAGCTGCGCCCGCAGCGCCGCCTCGCTTCGCGCCGAGACCAGCCACGGCGTGGCCACCGCAGTGCTTTCTCCGCCCGTTCCGGGCGGGGCGAGGTCGCTGCCCGTCGGCGGTTCCTCCAGGATCACGTGCGCGTTCGTCCCGCTCACGCCGAACGACGACACTGCCGACCGCCGCAGCCGCGATTCCGTGTCCCACGGCCGGTTCTCGGTCAGCAGCTCGACCCCACCGACCGACCAGTCCACATGCGACGACGGCTCGCCGACGTGCAGCGTCTGCGGCATGACGCCGTGCCGCATCGCCATCACCATCTTGATCACGCCGGCGACCCCGGCCGCGGCCTGGGCGTGCCCCATGTTCGACTTGATCGACCCCAGCCACAGCGGTCGCCCGGCCGGCCGGCCCTCGCCGTAAGTGGCCAGCAGCGC
Source organism: Kutzneria sp. CA-103260 (assembly GCF_018263855.1). Classification (GTDB taxonomy): domain Bacteria; phylum Actinomycetota; class Actinomycetes; order Mycobacteriales; family Pseudonocardiaceae; genus Kutzneria. The sequence goes on from NZ_CP073318.1 coordinate 3,690,852, forward strand.
CTGCGCCTCAATGGGATCACCCAGGGTCGTGCCGGTGCCGTGGCCCTCGACAACGTCCACATCGGACGCCGCGACCCCGGCGTTGGCCAGCGCCCGGCGGATCACGCGCCGCTGCGAGGGGCCGCTCGGCGCGGACAGACCGTTCGACGCGCCGTCCTGGTTCACCGCCGAACCGCGCACCACGGCTAGCACCGGGTGGCCGTTGCGCTGGGCATCCGACAGCCGCTCCAACAACACCATGCCGACGCCCTCGGAGAACCCGGTGCCGTCGGCCGCGTCCGAGTACGCCTTGCACCGGCCGTCGACCGACAACCCGCGCTGGCGCGAGAACTCCACGAACAGCTCGGGCGAGGACAACACGGTCACGCCGCCGGCCAGCGCCATCGCGCTTTCGCCGCGCCGCAGCGAATCGCAGGCCAGGTGCAGCGTCACCAGCGATGACGAGCACGCCGTGTCCACGGTGAGCGCCGGACCCTTCAGGCCCAGCACGTAGGCGATCCGGCCGGAGATCACCGAGGTGGTGACGCCGGTCATCTTGTAGCCCTCGACGCCGTCGGGCAGCTCGGTGAGCCCCTCCCCGTAGCCGGCTGCGAAGGCGCCGACGAACACCCCGGTCTGACTGTCCTTCATGGCGGCCGGGTTCAGCCCGGCGCGCTCGAACACCTCCCAGGACGCCTCCAGCGCCAGCCGCTGCTGCGGGTCCATCGACATCGCCTCACGCGGGTTGATGCCGAAGAACTCCGCGTCGAACTCGTCGGCGTCGTGCACGAAGCCGCCGAACCGGGTGTAGACCTTGCCCGCCGCGTCCGGGTCCGGGTCGTACAGCCCGGCCAGGTCCCAGCCGCGGTTGGCCGGGAACGGCGTGATCGCGTCCCGGCCGTCAGCTACCAGCCGCCACAGGTCCTCCGGGGACCGGACGCCGCCCGGGAAGCGGCAGCTCATCGCCACCACCGCGATCGGCTCGGCCTGCCGCGCCCTGGCCTCGCGCAGCTGCTGCTGGGCCGACTGGAGGTCGGCGGTCACCCGCCGCAGATAGCCGAGGAGCTTCTGCTCGTCCGCCACGTCACGCCACCTTCCTACAGGCCCTTGTCGATCAGTTCGAACAGCTCGTCCGCGGTCGCCGTGGCCACGCCGCCGACGGTCTCGGACGCCTCGCCGCGCCAGTCGCCGAGCAGGGCGTGCAGCCGGGCGGTGATGGTGGACCTGGTCTCCTCGTCCGGCCGGATCCGGGCCAGCAGCTGCCCCAGGTCGTCCAGCTCGCGCAGCGCCCGCGCCTCGTCCGGCTCGCCGTCGGGGGCCAGCAGGCCGACCAGGAACGCCGCCAGCGCGGCGGAACTGGGGTAGTCGAACACCAGCGTCGCCGGCAGCCGCGCGCCGGTGGCCGTGCTCAGCCGGTTGCGCAGCTCCACCGAGGTGAGCGAGTCGAAGCCGAGCCGCTCGAACGGCGCGTCCGGCTCGACGCGTTCGGTCGACGGATAGCCCAGCACCGCGGCCACGTGCGAACGGACCAGGTCCAGCACTGCCCCGTGACGATCCGCTTCGGACATCTGTGCCAACCCGGCGGCCAGGTCCGGCCCGACGGCCGGCACGCCAGCCGAAGCGGCCCGCCGAGCGGGCGTGCGGACCAGGCCACGCAACAACGGCGCCGGCTCGTCGCCCAGATTGCTCAGGTCCCACCGAACCGGCGCCAGCACCGCGTCGGATCGCTGCCACGCTGCGTCGAACAGCGCGAGCCCGACCTCCGGCACGAGCGGAACCAAGCCCTCACGGGCCATCCGCCCGATGTCGGCGGCGGTCAACGCGCCGAGCATGCCGACGCCGGCCGACCACGGTCCCCAGGCCAGCGAGACCGCCGGAAGTCCTTGCGCCACACGGTGTTCGGCCAGCGCATCGAGGAAGGCGTTGGCGGCGGCGTAGTTCGCCTGACCGGCGCCGCCGAGCAGACCCGAGAGCGAGGAGAACAGCACGAACGCGGACAGGTCGGCACCGCGAGTGAGCTCGTGCAGGTTCGCCGCGGCGTCGGCCTTCGGCCGCAACACCCGGTCCAGCCGCTCCTCGGTCAGCGATCCGACCAGGCCGTCGTCGAGCACGCCGGCGGCGTGGACGACGGCCGTCAACGGATTCGCCTTGGCCAGTACGGCCGCGAGCGCGTCCCGGTCGGCGACGTCGCAGGCGACGATCTCCGTGCGCGCCCCCAGCGCGGCCAGCTCCGCCCGGAGCCGCTCGGCCTCCGGCGCCGCTGGACCGCTCCGGCTGATCAGGAGCAGATTGCGGACGCCGTGTGCGGCGGCGAGGTGACGGGCCACCACGCCGCCGAGTCCGCCCGTGCCGCCGGTGATCAGCACGGTGCCGTCGAGATCGAGCGGCGCCGGCTGGGTGAGCACGACCTTGCCGACATGCTTGGCCTGGCTGACATGTCGGAACGCCGCCCGCGCGCGGCACAGGTCCCAGGCGGTCAGCGGCAGCAGGCGGATCGAGCCGGCCTCGAACAGCGCCAGCAGTTCCCGCAGCATCTCGCCGATCCGGTCCTGGCCGGCGTCGCCGAGATCGAAGGGCAGGTAACGGATGCCGGGCATCGTCCCCGGGTCGCGCAGGTCGGTCTTGCCCATCTCGACGAACCGGCCGCCCGCGCCGAGCAGTCCCAGCGACGCGTCGACGAACTCGCCCGCCAGCGCGTTGAGCACCACGTCCACGCCGCGGAACTTCGCCTCGAACTCGCACGTTCGCGACGACGCGATGTGGTCGTCGGGAATTCCCATCTCCCGCAGGACATCCCACTTGCCCGGGCTCGCCGTGGCGAAGACCTCCGCGCCGATGTGCCGCGCCAGCCGCACGGCCGCCATGCCCACGCCGCTGGCCGCGGCGTGGATCAGCACCTTCTCCCCCGCCCGCAGCCCTGCGAGGTCGAACAGCCCGTAGTGCGCGGTCAGGAACGCGATCGGCACCGAGGCGGCCTCGGCGAACGACCAGCCGACCGGCATCGGCGCCACGGTCCGGTGGTCGACGACGACCTGTGGGCCGAAGGCACCTCCGTCGATCATGCCCAAAACCCGGTCGCCGACGGCCAGCCCGGCCACCCCCGCGCCGACTTCCGTGACGACACCGGCGCCCTCCAGCCCCATCGCGCCGGCGTCGCCCGGGTACATGTCCAGGGCGTTGAGCACGTCGCGGAAGTTCAGACCGGCCGCCCGCACCGCGATGCGCACCTGCCCGGCGGCCAGCGGCGCGACCGCCTCCGGCGCCTCGATGAACGCAAGGTTCTCCAGGCTGCCCTTGCTTGTGCTGTCCAGACGCCACGCGCCGTCGGCCGGCGGCGTCAGTTCTTCCTCTGCCGCCTGAGCGAGTCGAGGGGCCAGCACGGTGTCACCCCGGACAGCGACCTGCGGTTCGCCGGTGGCCACGGCGGCCGACAGTCGCTCGGCCGTGCACTCGTCATCGATGTCGGCGAGCACGAACCGGCCGGGGTTTTCCGTCTGGGCAGCGCGGATCAGGCCACACACCGTCGCGGCGGCCAGATCCCGCACCGGATGCCCGGCTCCCCTGGTCACCAGCACCAGCCGTGAACCGGCGAACCGTTCGTCGGCCAGCCACGCCTGCACCAGATCGAGCGCGCGGTGCAGCGCGGGGCGGACGTCCATGCCGGGCAGGCAGGCAAGCACGGTGCCGGGCACGGTCTCACCTATCTCGGCCAGCGAGCCGACGGTGTCGACACCGAGCCCGAATTCGTCCGTGCCGACCAGAACCCATCCGTCCACATCGGACTCACCGACCGGCTCCGGCACCCAGTCCAGGCGGTGCAGCCAACGGTGCGCTCCCGTCACGGCGGGGGTGGTGACGGGACGCAGCACCAGCGATCCGATCGAGGCCACGGCCCTGCCCTGCCCGTCGGCGACCTCCAGCCGCACCGCGTCGGTGGCCGTGGGCACGAGATGCACGCGCAGCGTCGACGCGCCGGTCGCGTACAGCTCGATATCGGACCAGGCGAACGGCAGGCTGGCCCGGTCCGAGGTGGAACCGCTGAGTTCGAGGGCGTGCAGCGCGGCGTCGAGCAGCGCCGGATGCAGGCCGAACCCGGCCGCCTCGTCCTCGGCCCCGGCCGGCAACGCGACCTCGGCGAACACCTCGCCATCCCGCGTCCACGCCGCCCGCAGACCCTGGAACATCGGCCCATACAGCAGGCCGTAGCCGGCGAGACGGTCGTAAAGCCCGGCCACGTCGACCTGATCGGCACCGGCGGGCGGCCACTCAGCCATCTCGAACTCGGCGCTGCCGGACGCCGGGGCCAGCGTCGCGGTGGCGTGCCGAACCCACGCCTCATCAGTCCACGAGTGCACGCTCAGCGGCCGCACACCCGATTCGTCGGCGGGCCCCACCACGACCTGGGCGCGGACCCCGCCGTGCGCCGGGAGCACCAGCGGGGCCTCGATCGTCAGATCGACGATGGCCGGGCACCCCACGTGGTCACCGGCATAGCCGGCCAGCTCGACGAATCCGGTGCCGGGAAAGAGAACCGAACCGGCCACATCGTGATCGGCCAGCCACGGCGAGGTCTGCGTGGACAGCGTGGCGGTGAACACGCAGCCACCCGATTCCGGCAGCTCGATCGCGGCCCCCAACAACGGATGCCCGGCCTTCGCCAGCCCCATCGACGTCGGGTCGTCCAGCCGGGGCTGGTTCAACCAGTACCGCTCGTGCTGGAACGGATAGGTGGGCAGGTCGACGCGCCGCGCGCCGGTGCCGGCGTAGAAGGTCTGCCAGTCGACGGAAACGCCGCGCACATGGGCCGCGGCCAACGCGACGATCACTTCGTGGCCGTCGTCGCGGTTGCGGCGCAGCAGCGGCACGAAGCCGTGGCCCCGGCCGTCGACGCAGTCCGGTCCCAGGGCCGACAACACGGCGTCCGGGCCGAGCTCCAGGAACGTCCTGACCCCCAGCGACGACAGTGTGGTCACGGCGTCGGCGAAGCGGACCGCCTCGCGGACCTGCCGCACCCAGTACTCGGCGCGGGCCAGGTCGCCCGGTTCGGCGACGGTCGACACGATCGGGATCCGGGGCTGCTCGTACGTCAACGACTCGGCCACCTCGCGGAACTCCGCCAGCATCGGCGCCATCCGCAGCGAGTGGAACGCGTGCGACACGCGCAGCCGACGGGTTTTGCGCCCCAGCTGCTCGAAGTGGGCCTGCACGGCCAGCGCCTCGGACTCCTCGCCGGACACCACCACCGCCGCCGGTCCGTTCACCGCGGCGATTGAGATGCCATCCGACAGCAGCGGGCGGACCTCGTCCTCGGTGGCCTGCACCGCGACCATCGCACCGCCAGCGGGCAGCGCCTGCATCAGCCAGCCCCGCGCGCTCACCAGCCGGCACGCGTCCGGAAGGGACAACACACCGGCCACCTGCGCCGCGGCGATCTCGCCAATCGAATGCCCCACCAGGTAATCCGGCCGAACACCCCACGACTCCAGCAGCGCGAACAGCGACACCTCAATCGCGAACAGGGCCGCCTGCGTGTTGACCGTCTGGTCCAGCGGATCCTGATCCGCGCCGAAGACGACGTCGCGCAGCATCGGGTCGAGCAGGGCGACGATCTCGTCGAACTTGTCGGCGAAGATCGGATACGTCTCGTACAGGGACTGTCCCATGCCCAGCCGCTGGCTGCCCTGGCCGGTGAACAGGAACGCCACCTTGCCGGAGCCGACCTCGACCGGCGCCTCCGCGTCGGACAGCGCACGCAGCCCGTTGCGCAGCTCCTCACGATCCGATCCGACGATGGCGGCCCGCCGCTCGAAGGCCACCCTGGTCGTCGCCAGCGAGTAGGCGAGGTCGAGCACCGTGAGATCGAGATCGTCCATACGTGCCAACACGTTCGCCGCCTGGTCGCGCAGCGCCGCGGCGGATCGCGCGCTCAGCACCAGCGGGTACGCGGCGAGCGGGCTCGGCTCGGCCGTCACCGGTTCGGTCTCCTGCGCCTGTTCGAGGATCACGTGGGCGTTCGTGCCGCTGATGCCGAACGAGGAGACGCCGGCGCGGCGCGGTCTCCCGGTCTCCGGCCACGGCATCTGCTTGGCCAGCACCTCGACCGCGCCGGCCGTCCAGTCCACATGGGACGATGGCCGGTCGGCGTTGAGGGTGCGCGGCGCGATGCCGTGTCGCAACGCCAGCACCATCTTGATCACACCCGCGACGCCGGCGGCGCACTGGGTGTGCCCGATGTTGGACTTGATCGACCCCAGCAGCAGCGGCGTGTCCCGGCCCTGCCCGTACGTCGCGAGCAGCGCCTGCGCCTCGATCGGATCACCCAGCGTGGTGCCCGTGCCGTGCCCCTCGACAACGTCCACATCGGACGCGACGAGCTGCGCGTTGTCCAGTGCCTGGCGGATGACCCGCTGCTGCGCCGGACCGCTCGGCGCGGACAGGCCGTTGGACGCGCCGTCCTGGTTGACCGCGGAGCCGCGAACAACCGCCAACACCGGGTGCCCAAGACGCTCGGCGTCCGACAGCCGCTCCAGCAGCAGCATGCCGACGCCCTCGGCGAACCCCGTGCCGTCGGCCGAGTCCGAGTACGCCTTGCACCTGCCGTCGGCGGCCAATCCGCGCTGCCGTGAGAACTCGACGAGGATCTCGGTGCTGAACAGGACCGTCGCCCCGCCGGCGAGCGCCATCGCGCACTCGCCGCGCCGCAACGAGTCACAGGCCAGATGCAGGGTCACCAGCGATGACGAACACGCGGTGTCGACAGTGAGCGCCGGCCCCTCCAGGCCGAACGTGTAGGACACCCGGCCGGACATCACCGCGGTGGCGTTGCCGGTGAGCAGGTGTCCCTCGACACCGTCCGGGAACGCGCCCGGTCCCATGCCGTACCCGCTCGCGGCGGCGCCGACGAACACGCCGGTCCGGCTTCCCCGCAGAGTCGCGGGGTCGATGCCGGCCCGTTCGAACAGCTCCCACGAGGTCTCCAGGATCAGCCGCTGCTGGGGATCGGCCGCCAGTGCCTCCCGTGGACTCATCCCGAAGAACGCCGGGTCGAAATCCGCGGCGTCGGCCATGGTCCCGGCGGCCCGGGCGTAGGTGGAGCCCGCGCGGGCGCCGTCCGGGTCGTACAGCCGGTCCAGGTCCCAGCCACGGTCGGCCGGCAGCTCCGACATCGCGTCCCGGCCGTCGAGCAGCAACTGCCACAGCTGCTCGGGGGTCCGCACGCCGCCGGGCAGCCGGCAGCTCATGGCCACGACGGCGATCGGCTCGTGGTCCCGGGCCGACAGCTCACGGACCCGCCGGTTGGCCTGCTGGAGGTCCGTGGTGGCCCGCTTGAGGTAGTCGCGCAGCCTTTCTTCGTTGCTCGCCATCGGCTTCAGCCAACTCCGCAGCACTCGTCGAGGGGTTCAGGACATGCCCAGTTCGTTGTCCAGGGCGGCGAATATCTCGTCGTCCGACGCCGCGGTCAGGTCCGCACCGGCGTCCTGGTCGGCGACCGCGTGGGTGTCACTCCACCGACGCAGCAACGTCTGCAGCCGCGTGGTGATCCGGTCCGGGGCGTCGCCCGCCCCGGTCACCTCGGCCAGCGCCGACTCCAGCCGGTCGATCTCGGCCAGCACCGACCCGGTCGGGTCGGCCGCCGGCGGGTTGAGCTCGGCCAGCAGGTGTTCCGCGAGCGCCGTCGGGTTCGGGTGGTCGAACACCATCGTCGCCGGCAGCCGCAGGTCAGTGGCGGTGTTGAGCCGGTTGCGCAGCTCCACCGCCGTCAGCGAGTCGAAGCCGACCTCACGGAACGCCCGGCCGGGATCGATCGCGTCGGGGTCGGCGTGACCGAGTACGGCCGCAGCGTGGGAGCAGACCAGCCGGACGAGCCGTTCCTTCTGCTCCACCGCGGACAAGCCGGCGAGTTGGTGCTCCAGCGTCGTTGCGGAGACCTCGGTCGTGCTCGCCGCCACCCGTCGCACCGGCGCCCGGCCGAAGCCACGCAACGGCGCGGGCAGCCGACCCGGCTGTTCGCGAAGGGCGGCCATGTCCAGCGGCAGCGCCACAAGCAGCGGTTCGTCCACCGCGCGGGCGGCGTCGAACAGCGCCATGCCCTGCTCCGACGACAAGGGCGGCATTCCGTCGCGTGCCATCCGCTCCACGTCGGCGTCGGACACATGCTCGGTCATGCCGCTGCGCTGTTCCCAGAAGCCCCAAGCGATCGACGACGCGGCCAGGCCCTGGGACCGCCGGTGCGCCGCGACGGCGTCCAGGAAGGCGTTCGCGGCCGCGTAGTTGCCCTGGCCGGCACTGCCGAGCACGCCGGCCGCCGACGAGAACAGCACGAACATCGCCAGGTCCATGTCCCTGGTCAGCTCGTGCAGGTGCCAGGCGGCGTCGACCTTCGGCCGGAACACGGTGTCGATCCGGTCCACCGTAAGGGATCCGACCAGGGCATCGTCCAGAACGCCCGCGGTGTGCACGATTCCGGTCAGCGGATGCTCGGCCGGGATGCTCGCGAGCACGCCGATCAACGCCTTCCGGTCCGACACGTCGCAGCCGATGACCGCGACCGACGCGCCCAGGTCCGTCAGCTCGGCGAACAGGTCGGCGTCGCCGCCGCTCCGGCTCACCAGCACCAGATGCCGAACCCCGTGCACGGCAACGAGATGCCGGGCCACCAGCCGGCCGAGCGTGCCCGTGCCGCCGGTCACCAGGACGGTTCCGCACGGGTCGAGCGCGGGCGGCATCGTCAGCACGATCTTGCCCACGTGCCGCGCGCCGGCCATGAACCGGAACGCCTCGCGGGCCCGTCGCACGTCCCAGGCCCGCACCGGCAACGGCGCCAGCACCCCGGCGTCGAACAGCGCCAGCAGTTCGACGAACATCCGCCGGATGTGGTCGGGTCCCGAGTCGATCAGGTCGAACGCGGCGTAGCGGATGCCCGGGTGGTCGGCCGGGTCACGGATGTCGGTCTTGCCCATCTCGACGAACCGGCCACCGGCCGGCAGCAGCCGCAGCGACGCGTCCACGAACTCGTCGGCCAGCGAGTTGAGCACCACGTCCACGCCACCGAACTTCTCCTCGAACTCGAGGGTCCGCGACGACGCGATGTGCTCGTCGTCCAACCCCAGCCCGCGCAGCACGTCCCACTTGCCCGGACTGGCCGTGGCGTACACATCGGCGCCCAGGTGCCGGGCCAGCTGCACGGCGGCCATGCCGACACCACCGGCACCGGCATGGATCAGCACCGACTCACCGGCCCGCAGCCCGGCCACGTGCGCCAACCCGTGGTACGCGGTCAGGAACACGCCGGAGACCGAAGCCGCCCGGGTGAACGACCAGCCGTCCGGGATCCTCGCCAGCAGGCGGTGATCCGCGACGCCGACCGGCCCGAACGCGCCGTCCAGCAATCCCATCACCCGGTCGCCGGGCGCCAGGTCCGTGACGTCGGCCCCGACCTCCAGCACGACGCCGGCCGCCTCACCGCCGATCGGGGCGTCACGCTCGGGCACCATCCCCAGCGAGACGACCACATCCCGGAAGTTCACCCCGGCGGCGCGGATCGAGACCCGAACCTGGTGCGGCTCCAGCCGTGCGCCCGCGGCGGGGTGCGGCACCAGCGCGAGACTGTCCAGGTCGCCCTTGTCCACGGCGTCCAGCCGCCAGTGCGCGATGCCGGCCGGCACGGTCAGGGCCGCGCTGGTGGATGCCCGCGCGAGTCGCGGCACCGAGACGGATCCGTCGCGGACGCAGAGCGAGGGCTCGCCCGAGACCGCCGCGGCGAGGACGTCGTCCACCGGCAGCGGGCCGCCGTCCACGTCGACGGTGACGATCCGGGCCGGGTTCTCCGACTGCGCGGACCGGACGAGGCCGAAGCCCGCTGCCACCGCCGGATCGGCGCCGTTCCCGACCAACACCAGCCGCGTGTCCGGGAAACGCTCGTCGGCCAGCCACTCCCGGACCAGCTCCAGCACCCGGTGCGCGGCCAGGTGGGCTGCCTCGGCGTCACCGCCGCCGGGGGCCGCTGCGAGGACCAAGTCGACGCCGGAGCCGGCGATCGCGTCCAGGTCGGCGTGCCGGGGCGCGTCGATACCGACCTCGTAGTGGCCGAGCACCACCGCCCGGATCGGTACGCCGGGAGAATCCAGTTGCGGCGCAACGAGGTTCATCCGGAACAGCGCGTCGCCGGCCGAGCCCGACGCGACCGACAGCTGCTGCCGCGTGACCGGGAGCGAGACCAGGTCGCCGATCGACACCACCGGCGCACCGGACGCGTCCGCGATCCGCACCGACATGGCGTCCGGCGCGGTCGCCCGGACGTGCACCCGGACATCGACGGCGCCGACCGCGTGCCGGGTGACGTCGCTCCAGGCGAACGGCAGGCTGACACCGGTGTCTTCCTTGCCCAGCAAGAACTCCGCGTGCAGGGCTGCGTCGAGCAGGGCCGGGTGGACGCCGAAGGAACCTGATTCGCCCGCCGCAGCGGGCAGGCTGACCTCGGCGAAGACCTCGTCGCCCCGTCGCCACGCGGCGCGCACGCCCTGGAACGCCGGACCGTAGCCGTAGCCACGGGCGGCCAGGCGGTCGTAGAGGTCGGTGACATCGACCGGTGTCGCGCCGGCCGGCGGCCACGCCGCGAGATCGAAATCCGCCGCCGCAGCGGTCTGGCTGACGAAGCCACGGGCGTGGCGGATCCACGGCGTGTCGACGTCGCTGTCGGCCGGGCGGGAGTGCACGACCACCGGCCGGCGGCGCGTCCCGTCGGTCGCGCCGACGAAGACCTGCAACTGCACGGCGGTGTGCCGCGGCATGACCAACGGCGTCTCCACCGTCAGGTCGTCGACGGTGTCGCAGCCGAACTGGCCGCCGGCCCAGGTCGCGAGCTCCACGAACGCCATGCCGGGGACCAGCACCGCCCCGCCGGCCACATGGTCGGCCAGCCACGGATGCGTGGCCAGCGACACCCGGCCGGAGAAGGCGACGCCACCGGAGTCGGCCAGCACGACGGCCGCGCCGAGCAGCGGATGGTCCGCCGGCAGCAACCCGGCCGCGCTCACGTCGGCGGGTCCGTCGGCCGCGTCCAGCCAGAACCGCCGGCGCTGGAACGGATACGTGGGCAGGTCGACGGCCGTCGCCCCGGACTGCCCCAGCCACTTCGCCCAGTCCACCGCGACGCCCTGCACGTACGCCTGCGCCATCGACAGGTGCAGCCGGTCCAGCCCGCCGTCGTCGCGACGCAGCGACCCCACCGCGATGGCGGCGCCTTCGGCGTGCTCGACGATCTCCTGGATCGCCATGGCCAGCACCGGATGCGGGCCCACCTCGATGAACGCGTCGATGCCCTGGTCGAGCAGCTGGCCGATGGCTTCCTCGAAGCGGACCGTCTGAAGCAGGTTGGTGTACCAGTACTCGGCGTCCATCACCGCGGTGTCGATCATCCCGCCGGTCACCGTCGAGATGAGCGGGAGCTCGCTCGTAGCCGGCCGCAGCGGGGCCAGATCCGCCATGATCAGCTCGCGGGTGGCCGCGGCCTGCGCGGAGTGCGAGGCGTAGTCGACCTTGGCCATCTTGGCCGCCACCCGGTCTCGCTCCAGCTCCCGCCGGAAACGGTCGAGCGCCGTCGACTCGCCGGAGACCACGACGGTGGCCGGGCCGTTCAGGGCGGCGATGGAAACCTTGTCGTCAAAGGGAATCAGGCGCTCGCGCACCTCGTCAGCCGGCAGCGGGACGACCATCATGCCGCCGAGGCCGGACAGCTTCCGGTGGATCGCCTGGCTGCGCAGCGCGGAGATCCGGGCGCCGTCCTCCAGCGACAGCGCGCCGGCCACGCAGGCCGCCGCGACCTCGCCCTGGGAATGACCCACGACGACCTCCGGCTCCACGCCGTAGGACCGCCACAGCTGGGCCAGCGACACCATCACCGCCCACAGCGCCGGCTGCACGACGTCGACCCGGTCCAGCGTCGGCGCGCCAGGGGCGCCGTACAGCACCTCGTCCAGCTTCCAGTCCACGTACGGGGCCAGCGCGTCGGCGCAGCGGCTGATCCACTCGGCGAAGACCGACGAGCCGGCCATCAGCTCGACGGCCATGCCCGACCACTGAGAACCCTGGCCGGGGAACACGAACGCCACCCGGCGGTCGGCGCCGGCGACCCCGCGGACCAGGTTGCCCGCCATGTCGTCGTCGGCCAGGGCCCGTAGCCCGGCGGTCAGCCGGTCGGGCTCAGAGCCGACAACGACGGCTCGATGCTCCAGCCGCGCCCGCGTGCGCGCCAGCGAGTATCCAACGTCCACAATGGACTCAGCCGTCACTCGGCCGGCGAGCTGTTCGGCCTGGGCCCGCAGCGCTGCCGCCGACTTCGCGGACAGCACCCACGGCGTCGCGGCGGCGGCCGGGCGCGGCTGGACGGTGTCCTCCGCCGGCGCCTCCTCGATGATCACGTGGGCGTTGGTGCCACTGATCCCGAACGAGGACACGCCGGCCCGACGCGGAGCCTCGGTCCGCGGCCAGGCCCGCTGCTCGGTCAGCAGCCGCACCGCGCCGGCCGACCAGTCCACGTGTGGAGACGGCTCACCGGCGTGCAATGTCATGGGCAGCACGCCGTTGCGCATCGCCAGCACCATCTTGATCACGCCGGCCACGCCGGCGGCGCCCTGGGTGTGCCCGATGTTGGACTTGACGGAGCCCAGCCACAGCGGTTCCCGGTCGCCGCGCTCCGCGCCGTAGGTGGCTAACAATGCCTGCGCCTCAATGGGATCGCCGAGCGGGGTGCCGGTGCCGTGCGCCTCGACCGCGTCCACCTCGGCCGCGCCCAGCCGGGCGTCGGCCAGCGCCTGCCGGATCACCCGCCGCTGGGACGGGCCGCTCGGGGCGGTCAGCCCGCTGCTGGTGCCGTCCTGGTTGGTCGCGCTGCCGCGGATCACCGCCAGCACCCGACGCCCATTGCGTTCGGCGTCGGAAAGCCGCTCCAGCAACAGCATGCCGGCACCCTCGCCCCACCCCGTGCCGTCGGCCCCGGCGCCGAACGCCCGGCACCGCCCGTCCGGCGAAAGGCCGCCCTGCCGGGAGAACTCCACGAAGGTCTCCGCGGTCGACATCACCGTCACGCCGCCGGCCAGCACCAGCGAGCATTCGCCGCGCCGCAGCGCCTGGATGCCCCAGTGGATCGCGACCAGCGACGACGAGCACGCGGTGTCGACGGTGACCGCCGGCCCCTCCAGGCCCATGGCGTACGACACGCGTCCGGTGGCGATGGCGCCGTCGCTGCCGTTGCTCAGGTAGCCGGCCACATCCTCCGGCGGGCGCCTGACCCGGGCGCCGTAATCGTGGTAGATCACCCCGGCGAACACACCGGTCGCGCTGCCACGCAACGACGTCGGGTCGATCCGGGCCGACTCGACCGCCTCCCAGGACGTCTCCAGCAGCAGCCGCTGCTGCGGGTCCATCGCGACGGCTTCCCGCGGGCTGATGCCGAAGAACGCCGGGTCGAACCCGGCCACGTCCGACAGGAAGCCGCCGGACTCGGTGTGGCTGGCGCCGCCGCGCAGGCCGTCGAGGTCCCAGCCACGGTCGGTCGGGAACTCGCCGATGGCGTCGCCGCCCGCGGCGACCAGCCGCCACAGCTGCTCCGGCGTGCTGACGCCGCCCGGGAAGCGGCAGCTCATGCCGACGATCGCGACCGGCTCGTGCTCCCGATGCTCGGCCTCACGCAGCCGCTGCCGCGCCTGTCTGAGGTCGGCGGTCGCCCGCTTGAGGTAGTCGAGAAGCTTGGCCTCGTTCTCCACGTGTCCCCCATCGGACCGATTCGGGCTCCATGCACAGCGAATTCACAGCAAATTCCCAGAATTCGACGTTATATGCCGGACTCCACGGCGAACACGAAAAAACTATGGTGAGACCGGAAGCCCGAACACCCCTAAGGGTCCCCTCAGTCTCCCCTACGGGAATGCCTGGCGGCGATGTCGGCCATATCGGCGACGACGTCGTGCGGGCTCGGCGTGGCCGCCATCTCGCGCCGGACCGCGTCGGCGGCCACCCGGAACGACGGCTCGTCCAGTAGCCGCAGCAGGCCGGCGCGCACCGTCTCGGCCGACAGCTCGGCCGGGTCGATCACCAGCGCGGCGCCCCGGTCGGCCAGCCGCCGCGCGACGCCCGCCTCGTCGTAGAGCGCGGCCGGCACGAACAGCTGCGGCACCCCGTGCACCAGGGCCGTCATCGTGCTCCCGGTGCCGCCGTGCTGCACGATGGCCGAACAGGTGGGCAGCAGCGCGTTGAGTGGCACGAAGTCGACCAGCCGCACGTTGTCCGGCACCTTGACGTCCCGGCCGAACTGGTGGGCGTTGAGCGTGGCCACGACCTCCAGGTCCAGGTCGCCGACCGCGTCGAACAGCTCCTGGGCCCGGATGCTTCCCTTGCCGGCCCACACCTCACGCCCGGACACCCCGAGCGTGAAGCACACTCGCGGCCGCGCCGCCGGACCACGCAACCAGGACGGGATCTCGGCCGGACCGTTGTAGGGCACGAAACGCACCGGCAGGTGCTCGCCGTCGACGTCGAACTTCATCCAGGACGGCATCGAGTCCAGCGTCGCGTGGCCGAGCAGCACGTGCTCGTCGTACTCGCAGTCGTAGCGGGCCAGCTTCTCGGTGATCCAGTCCGCGACCGGATCCTCGGTCGACCCGCCCGCCTGCTCGGCCCGCAGCTTGTGGAACAGCGTGCGCATCCGGCCCCAGTGGTCACGGCCGAACGTGCTACGGATGTGCGCGGCGCCGCAGGCCTTCGCGGCGACCGGCCCCGGGAAGGTGATCGAGTCCCATACCACCAGGTCGGGCCGCCAGCTCCGGCAGAACGCCACCAGGTCGTCGTACATCGACTCGTCGGTGATCAGATCCAGGGCCAGCGGCGACGCGAACGCCGCCAGGCAGTCCCGCACGTACTCGTAGCTGAGCACCTCGGGGCGTTCCTCGGCGATGTCGAAGCCCGAGCCGAAGATCTGCTCCTCCGGCGGCAGCTGGGCGAGCCGCTCGGCGATGTCGGACGGGCGGCCGACGGAGACGGCGGTCAGACCGGTTCTGGTGACCGAGTCGAGGATGTCCGGCTGGGTGGCGACGACGACCTCGTGCCCGGCCGCCTTCGCCGCCCACGCGATAGGCACGACGAGAAACAGGTGCGCGTTCGCCGCGTGCTGGGTGAACAGGACACGCATGGGATCTCCCTGCAATCAGTGGGCACGTTCGAACGGCAATTCCCGCCGCGCGACCGGCAACGCTACTGAAAACCCGGAAAATACCCAGCCCCTAGCTCACCCTTGGGCCACCCCTAATCGACCTGACCGACGCCCCCTTTCTCACTGGCAATTCACCGCGCGCAGCACCCCCACCGGCTCAGCCGCCGCGGACGCCACCGACAGCCGCCCCGGCAGGTCCGCCCGGCTTTTCACCTTCAGCTTGCGGTACACCCGGGTCAGGTGCTGTTCCACCGTGCTGGCCGTGATGCTCAGCCGGTGGCTGATCTCGCGGTTGGTGTGCCCCCGCGCGGCCAGCCGGGCCACCCGCAGCTCCGCGTCGCTGAGCACCGGCCCGCCATCGTCGGCACGGTCGCGCACGATGCTGGTCACGGTGGTCGACTCGACCACCGCGGCGAACGCCCTGGCCTGCTGGTCGGCGGAGCGGGCCACGATCCGCGCCCGCGAGAAGTCCCCCAGCTCGTCGTACGCCTTGCTCAGCTCGGCCATGGCCCGGGCCAGCTCCAGCCGGTCGCCGGACTCCTGCAACGCGTCGATCGCCGAGTCCAGCAACGCCGGCCGCCGCCGCAACTCGCTGCACGAGGCCAGCACCCGGGTGGCCACCGCGCGGCTGCGCGGGCGCTGACACAGCCGAAGTTCCTCGGTGGCCAGCTCGAAGGCCAGCTGCTGGTTGCCCATCTGCAGGTGCGCCTGCGCCAGATCGGTCCGCCACGGCAGCACCTCGGGCAGATCGAGGTTCCAGGCCGGGAGCCGCGCGCCGCACTTGCCGAAATCGGACAGCGCGCCGAGCACCTGGCCGGTGCCGAGCCGGTGGTGGCCGCGGGCACGCAGGTACCGCACCCCCAACAGGGTGTTCTCGGCGGCCGCCGGCACGACGTGCCCGCTCAGCTCCTCGACCTGCTCGTGCCGACCGAGCGCGGTGCACGCGGTCAGCAGCACCGTGAGCGGCAGGCTTACGAGCACACCCCAACCGGGACCGGGCAGGACCCGCAGGGCGGACTCGGCCAGGGTCACCGCCTGCTCCAGATCCCCCTTGCGCAGCAAGACATCCGCGTACGTCGCGGTGAGCAGCGCCTGCCAGGTGGCGGCTCCCCGCTCGGTGGCCTCGGCCAGCAGCGCCGTGCACCAGTGCTCGGCCAGGTCCGACTCGTCGGCGTGCAGCAGCGCGAACAGCGAACCCACGATGATCTCCACAGTGGAGTCGCTCAAGCGGCAGCTCCGCAGGATGTGGGTGGCGTTGCGGACGATCTGCTCGGTCGGCCCCTCGTAGAACAGGTTGCACAGCGACAGCGCGGCCTCGAACCAGGGGCTCGGCTCGTTCGAGTTCAGCAGCTCGACACAGGAGGCGCGCTTGCCGTAGATCCACTGGTGCCCGAGCAGGAACGCGATCGCGTCGTGCCCGATGTCCGCGTGGACGGCCGTGACGTCCTCGAGGTGCTGGTCGAAAACGCCTTGCCAGAGCAGATGCCGGACGGCCGTCGTCGCGTTGGCCGGGCCCAGTCGGCGCTCGTGCAGAGCCTGGAGCAACGGCGTCAGCCGCGGCGCCGCCAGCGCCGGGTTCAGCCGCCACAGCGCCCGCGCCAGCAACTCGGTGATCGCCGCGCTTTCCTGTTCGTCGGCGCACGAGGTCAGGGCCAGGTCCAGCGCCGCCACGACCAGCGCCACATCGTCGTCGGCCAGCGCCTGCGTCGCCGCGTCACGCAGGACCGAGACCGCCCACGGGCCGGGCACCGCGCCGCCGGCGATCAGGTGGCTGCTCACCTCCGGCGCGGAAGCCCCGCGCTGGTAAAGGAATTCGGCCGCGCCCAGGTGCAGCCAGGTCCGCTCGCGCGGCGACATCGCGTCCAGCACAGCCGCCGCGCTCTGCTCGTGCCGGAACTGGTAATCCATGAGCAGGCCGGCGTCGGCGAGCACCTCCATGATCGGCGTCACCGTCACCGAGGCCAGGCCGGTCAGCGCCGCCGTCGACTCCGCGGTCGCATGCTCACCCAGGACCGCGACCGCCCTGGCCACCATCAGCAGCCGCGGCTCCCAGCGGTGCAGGCAGGACAGCACCGCCTGGCGGAAGGCCGCGCCGACCGCGAGCGGGCCGTCCAGGCCGCCGTCGTTGTCGCTGACCAGGGCCTGCGCCAGCAGCGGATTGCCGCCGGTGAGCAGGTGGACGTGCCGTGCTGTGGCGGCCGAGACCGGCTGTCCGGCCAGCTCCGCGACCAGGTCGGCGATCCCGTCCACGGACAGCGGCGCCAGCTCGACCACCTTGTGCGGCAGCCGCGTGACCTCGGCGTCGAACAGCGGCTGTGTCGACAGCGGCCGCGCCCACTCGGTGAGGATCAACAGAATGCGGGTCCGGTTGAGCCGGCGGCACAGGTACAGCAGGACCTGGAGCGAGGCCTCGTCGGCGAAGTGGACGTCGTCGACGCCGATCACCACCGGACCGGTCTTCGCCAGTTCCAGCAGCAGGTCGCACAGCGCGCGCACGGTGCGCGCGTCCGACTGACGCAACGTCGAGTGCTCGTCGACGTCGTCGGTTGTCGCCGCGTCGGCGAACAGCAGGCGGCTCGCCCGCTCCAGCACCTCCACGGGCAGCGCCGCGGTGTTGAACAGCTGGTCGATCAGGCCCATCCGCAGTCGGCGCTCGGCCCTGGCCCCGGTCGCCGTCAGCACCAGCGCCCCCTCGGACAGCGCGCTGTCGCAGTATCGCTCCAGCAGCGCGGTCTTCCCCCCGGCCAGCCCGCCCGTCACCACCACGACGCGGCCCCGTCCGCGATCGGCGTCGGCGAATGCGGCGTGCAGCGTGGCCAATTGCTCGGTGCGACGCACAAAAGACATGCTATGCACCATTCCCCCAATCTTCAGCCCCAAGCAGAACAACCGATTCACAGCACAACAGTTCCCCGCCTGAACATCGAGCCTATCAAATACCCCCAAACAGATCGCCGGCCTGCTCGCGATCATGTTCATAACTTGCACGAACGAACACCCAGCACGACGGGACACATCGGAACCGACAGTCGAACACGCAGGTCAGGCCATCCAAGCTCACCGTACTATAAACTCGCCAGTAACACCTACCGGCCATTCAACCGAAACGATATCGCCACACCCCCATTCGGCCTAATGCCGCCTTTTGACGGAGGGACTGCAACCTTCTGGCCGATGCACCCAGCGCGGTCGGCAAAACAAAACGGTCGTCACTGACATCCGAAATTGTTTCGCCACGGTAACCCAATTCGCCCGACGACGCCGGCGGCGCGGCGTCGAACGGTCGAATTATCCGCACCTATTTACCGCAAAGGACCGCGCGACACAACGTGATTCATCCCTCCCGGAACCGGTTGATGTCGGACAGATGCCGCGCCCGCAGCTCGCCGTCGCGCACGCCGAGACCCTCGGCCGGGGCCAGGCACAGCACACCGACCTTGCCCTGGTGCGCGTTGCTCTGCACGTCCCGGGCGGCCTGGCCGGTCTCGGCCAGTGTGTACACCTTGGACAGTGTGGGATGGATCTTCCCCTTGGCGATCAAGCGGTTGGCCTCCCACGCCTCGCGGTAGTTGGCGAAGTGCGAGCCGATGATCCGCTTGAGGTTCATCCACAGGTACCGGTTGTCGTAGCTGTGCAGGAAGCCGCTGGTGGACGCGCAGGTCACGATGGTGCCGCCCTTGCGGGCCACGTACACACTGGCCCCGAAGGTCTCCCGGCCGGGGTGCTCGAACACGATGTCGGGGTCGTCGCCGCCGGTCAGCTCCCGGATCTTGGCCCCGAACCGCTTCCACTCCTTGGGGTCCTGCTCGTGCTCGTCCTTCCAGAACCGATAGCCCTCGGCGCTGCGGTTGATGATCAGCTCCGCGCCCATGCGCCGGCAGAGCTCGGCCTTCTCCTCGCTGGAGACCACGCACACCGGGATCGCCCCGCCGTTGAGCGCGAACTGCGTGGCGTAGGAGCCCAGCCCGCCGGAGGCGCCCCAGATCAGCACCGTGTCGCCCTGCTTCATATTGGCGCCGTTGGTGGACACCAACTGCCGGTAGGCGGTGGAGTTGACCAGCCCCGGGGAGGCGGCCTCCTCCCAGGTCAGGTGGCGCGGCTTGGGCATCAGCTGGTTGGTCTTGACCAGCGCCAACTCGGCCAGCCCGCCGAAGTTGGTCTCGAAGCCCCAGATCCGCTGCTCCGGGTCGAGCATGGTGTCGTTGTGCCCGTCCGGGCTTTCCAGCTCGACCGACAGGCAGTGCGCGACCACCTCGTCGCCCGGCTTCCAGGCCTGCACGCCGGGCCCGGTGCGCAGCACGACGCCGGCCAGGTCGGAGCCGACCACGTGGTAGGGCTGGTCGTGCCGGGAGGCCAGCGGCGACGTCTTGCCGTAGCGCTTGAGGAAGCCGAAGGTGGACAGCGGCTCGAAGATCGAGGTCCACACGGTGTTGTAGTTGATGGCGCTGGCCATCACCGCGACCAGGGCCTCGCCGGGGCCCAGCTCCGGGGTGGGCACCTCGTCCAGGTGCAGCGAGCGGCGCGGGTCCTTGTCGGCGGTGGCCAGGCCGTCGAAGATCTCGACCTCGTCGGCGTGCACGGTCACGCCCCGGTATGTCTGCGGGACGGGCAGGTGGGCGAGCGCGTCGAGCTCGTCGGCGAGGATGGCGTCAAGGATCTTCTGCACGGCGGTGCCTCCCATGCCATGGTCGGAGCGGTTATGCTCTTCACCCTACGGAAAGTCCTTTACGTTGCAGGGGAAATGGCAGATCGGGCAGACGGCAACGACCGCGACAGCATGCGGTAGGCCATCAGTGCGAGCTGGTGCCGGTCGTCCTCCAGCGGCAGCTCTTCTCGGCCCGGCGACGCCCGGTGGCCAACACCCGTCTCGGTCAGCCGGTCAGCGAGGCCCGGCAGGTCGGTAAAGCCCCACAACGGTGCCGCGGGCCGGAATCTCCCCTCCCAGCGCCCTGGCACCAATCCTGCTCGACCGCGTGACCGAGGGCCATGGGCAGCTGTCGCGACCTGATTGTGCGCTGTGCACAGTCACCCTCACCCCAGCCGAGTCGACGGTGTGGGCCACGATCCTGAACGACCTGCGGCGTGACTGCGACCAGGCCGACGGTCCGGAGTGGACAGTGGCCGTGGACGGCGCTCTTCCGGCGTGTGATCGCAGCGTCCAGCGGGCTCGAGGTGTCCGGGGTGGGATCTTCACGATCTCGATCCCTTCGGCGGTGAACACGCCGTCGAACCCGGCGGTGAACTTCGTGCCTCTGTCTCGGATGAGGAACCAGAAGGGGCGATCCGTTCTGCGAGGTCCATCGTCAGGGCGTGTGCCTGTTGGATGACCCACGACGCGGTCGGCTGCGCGGTGACTCCAAGGATGTGCACTCTGCACGTGCGCACTTCCATCACGAACAGCACGGAGAGCCGGCGCGGGCCGATGGTGTCAAGGTGACCCAGCCGGGAAGGTTCGCCCTGGACGCGGCGGCTGGAGTGACGAGCCGACGTCCTCTCAGTGAGCGTGGCAGCATCCTGGCGAGGGCGGACAGGACCGCCCGGTCCAGCCAGGTGAAATGCGGCCTGACGCGCGAGCAAAGCTCTCCCGTCCACACTGGACCGTTGCCTGAACATCCCTCCTGACAGATCAAGCGCACACGCAGATCCTCAGCGTGAACATCCTCGTCTGATCCCCACCGCCCTCGTCGAGGCCAGGCCTGCGGAGCAGCGGCCCGAGGGTAGTACCAGAGGTCGTCAAGCTCGACGCTCGCCCGTAATGGGACGGCCCGTCTCCGACCTTGTTAAGGTCGGAGACGGGCCGAGAACACCCAACGGAAGCCGCCGTCTCGTGCGGGTGCGAGCCGACACTGTGAGGTCGGGATCGGCAAGCGTGCTCCCGGTTGAGAGCCAGTCACACCTTGCAGATCGCGCCCAACAGCGTCGTGCCTCGAACGTCGTCCGGGTACTGGCCCAGTCCGACGGTCTTGTAACCGTTGACGCAGAGGTAGTCGTCGGGCAAGAAGGGCCGATCTACCTTGACGTAGGCGCTGCTGCCGGAGCAGTTGTGGTAGTAGGCCTCGTCAAGACCAAGCTGCCACTCCGTGTAGAAGCCGCATGGAGCGGACTGTGGCATGGCGGCGGCACTGACGGGCTGAGCAAGTACTGCGAGCGCCGCACCGGCGGCAGCTATGACAGCACCGATCCGGAATAACCTCATATCTTCCTCATTCCTCAAGATGTTCGCGAAGCGGTCCGGAGAGTGCGCATTCCTCCCAAGCCGGCGAGGTGGAACGTTGTCGGGATTCCAGAGCAGCAAGCGTCTGGAGGACTCCGAACACCGCCGTGCTCATCGCGATCAAGATCGCCGACTGTTTCATGATCACCTTCTCGCCTCCGCCGGCAGGACTTCGGTGTGGTTCCACTGTGCCCGCACGACCCTGCTGCGACCTTCGCGAAAGCTTGAAACCAGTGGCCAGGTCTGCTATCCCGAAGTCGGGAGATGGGGGTGCTGGTGGTGGCGGAGTTTCGCGTACTGGGCGCTGTGGAGACGCATGTCGATGGTCACCCCGTAGACCTTGGCTCTCCCCGGCAACGCGGCGTGCTGGCTGTTCTTCTGCTGCACGCCAACCATCCGGTTCCCGTCGACCAGTTCCTGGACCACGTCTGGGGCGAACACCTCCCCCAACGCGGCCGGAACGCCCTCTACAGCTACGTCTCCCGCCTGCGAGCGATTCTCGCCCCGATACGAGATGTTTCCCTGCAACGACGATCGAGCGGATACCGGCTCACCGTCGACGAGGCAGCGGTCGACGTGCACCGGTTCCGGCAACTGACCGCCGAAGCCAGGGCATCCGCCGAAGACGTCGACGCCCTGACGCTGTTCGACCGTGCCTTGGGGCTGTGGCGAGGGCCGGCGCTCGCTGGGCTGGACAGCCCGTGGATCGCGTCGGTGCGAACGACGCTGGAGGCGGAGCGATGGGCCGCGGAACTCGACCGCACCGATGCCGCACTGCGCTGCGGACGTCACGCCGAGCTACTGGCGGACCTCATCACCCACGCCACACAGCAGCCGCTGGACGAACGACTCGCCGCACAGGCCATGCTCGCCCTCTACCGCTCGGGCCGCCAGGCCGACGCACTCCAGCACTACGACCACATGCGCAAGGAGTTGGCCGAACAACTAGGCGTCGACCCGAATCCAGCCCTCCAGCAACTACACCAGCGCATTCTGGCCGCGGACGTAGCGCTGGCCGCCCGCGTTGTGACGCCCAGAGCCACACCCCGCCAACTGCCGCCGGCACCAGCTGGGTTCACCGGCCGCGTCACTGAACTCGACGCACTCACCAGCTCCTTGGACAGCACGGACGGGGACACCGTGCTGATCTCCACGCTCACCGGGCCTGGCGGGATCGGCAAGACCTGGCTCGCCCTGACCTGGGCCCACCGCAACATGGACCGCTTCCCCGACGGGCAACTCTCGGTCGACCTGCACGGCTTCAGCCCCGATGTCCCCAAGCATCCTGCGGACGTGCTGGCCGACTTCCTGGCCGCCCTCGGCGTCGACCGCGACCACCAGCCCACCAACCTTGACGCCCGCATCGCGCTCTACCGCACCCGCACTACGGACAAGCGGATGCTGATCCTGCTGGACAACGCCGCCACCACCGACCAGATCGAGCCCCTGCTACCCGGCGGCACCACGTGTTCCGTCCTGGTCACCAGCCGCCATCGGCTGCCTGCTCTGACCGCCCGCCATGGCGCCCGCCCCGTGCGCCTGGACGTTCTCGCCGGCGCTGAAGCCCGCACCTTGCTGGTCGCCGCGCTCGGCGACGCCCACGACCACGGCGACACAGAACGAGCGGTCATCGAACTGATTGGTTTGTGCAAAGGATTTCCGCTTGCCCTCGGCCTGGTCGCCGCCCGTATCCGCGACGACCCTGACCTACTCGACGATCTCGTCGCCGACCTTCGAGAACTTGGCCTGGAAGCCCTGGACTCCGAGGACGCCGCCGCCAGCCTGCCCACCGTCCTGTCCTGGTCCCTGCGCAACCTCACCGACCACCAGCGCACCGTGTTCGGCCTGCTGGGCATCGCCCCCGGCCCCGACACCACACTGCCAGCCGTGGTCTCCCTTTCCGGCCTGTCCCAGGCTGCGGCTCGCAGGACACTTTCTGCGCTGGAGGATGCCTCCCTGCTCGAACGGCGACCGGGCGGTCGGTACGCGATGCACGACCTGGTCCGCGACTACTCCGCCACCACCGCTGACACGTTCCTGCCCGCCGACGTGCGAGATACGGCCCTGACACGGGTGATGGACTTCTATCTGCATACCGCGCACACCGCCGAGCGCCTGCTGGACCCGCACCGCACGCCCCTGCGTCCCGGCCGTCCCGCGGCTGGCGTCCACCCGCTGTCGCTGTCCGACGCCGCGGCCGCGATGGACTGGCTGGAGGACGAGCACGCCACGCTATTGGCCGCACAGCGCGCCGGAGTTGCCCTGGGCCGCCACGACCTCGTCTGGCATCTCGCCTGGGACCTGGAGATATTTCACCTCCGACGGGGACACCGGCACGATGCGCTCGCCGCATGGCGGGCCGCACTGCACGCCGCCGCTCACCTACCCGACCCCGTCACCCGCCTCCGCGCCCACCGACTCCTCGGCAGCGCCTGTTCCCGATTGGGCTTACACGACGAGGCTGTCGAGCATTTGGCGGCGGCTCTCGAGCTGGCGACGCACCACCAGGACCTCACCGAACAAGCACACGCCCACTGGGTGCTCGCATCGACATGGGAACGACAGGAAGATGACCGGCGGGCCCTGGAGCACGCCCGACATGCCCTGAACCTCTACCGGCTCCTGGATCGACCGGTCTGGGAGGCCGACGCGCTCAACGCGGTGGGCTGGTACGGAGCACGTCTCGGCGAGTTCGACACCGCCCGCGACCACTGCCACGCCGCGCTCACCCTGTACCGCCACCATCCCTACCCCACTGGTGAGGCGGCCACCCTGGACAGCCTCGCGTTCATCGCCCACCAGACCGGTGACCACCAGCAGGCCCTCGACCTCTACGACCAAGCCCTCACCTTGTACCGCAGCCTCGGCGACACCGTTCGTGTCGCGGATACTCTCGGCAGACTGGGTTGGCCTCATGTCGCTCTCGGTCAACACGACCGGGCCCGCGCTGTGTGGCGGGAAGCGATTGAGTTGCATGGGCAGCAGGGCCGGGACACTGACGCGGCGCGGGTCCATCGGCAGCTCGACGCCCTCGACCAACACCCCGCCTCCCGGTGATCACGCCGACCGAACTCAGCATGAGCGCGCGCCGCTCAGTGACTACCCGCCCCCGCCGCCGCGCCTGACCCGCCGGCGGGGGCCGGTCCTTCGGCTTGACGTGGAGCGCGCTCCACGTCCTAGCGTCGGAGGCGTTCGTCAGCCCTCGAGGTACCGCCCGGTCCGCCGGGCAGGAGGAGTATCCGCGCATGATCACCCGAACCACGCTCGGCTCGCCCGGTCTCACCGTCAGCGCGATGGGCCTGGGGTGCATGGGGATGAGCGAGAGCTACGGCGCCGCCGACTGGGACGGGGGCCTGGCCACCATCAACCGGGCCCTGGAGCTGGGCATCACGTTCCTGGACACCGCCGACGCCTACGGCACCGGGCACAACGAGGTGCTGGTGGGCCGGGCCATCCACAGCCGCCGGGACCAGGTGCAGCTAGCCACCAAGTTCGGCATCGACCGCAGCGCCGGCGACCGGGCACGCCGCATCCGCGGTGCCCGGGACTACGTGCTGCGCGCCTGCGACGCCTCGCTGTTGCGGCTGGGCGTCGAGGTGATCGACCTGTACTACGCCCACCGCCCGCCCCAGGACGTGGAGATCGAGGAGACCGTCGGGGCGATGGCCGAGCTGGTCGAGGCGGGCAAGGTCCGCCATCTGGGCCTGTCCGAGGTCGACGGCGAGCTGCTGCGCCGGGCGCACGCGGTGCACCCGATCACCGCGGTGCAGAGCGAGTACTCGCTGTGGACCCGCGACGTCGAGGCGGTCACCCCGGTGATGGCCGAGCTGGGGGTCGGGCTGGTGCCGTACTCGCCACTGGGGCGGGGGTTCCTGACCGGCACCCTGGACCGCTCCACGCTGGGCGAGAAGGACTTCCGGCGCACCAACCCCCGCTTCGCCGGCGAGGCGGGCGAGGCCAACGAGAAGATCGCGCAGACCGTGCGCGAGGTGGCCGACCGGCTGGGTGCCACCCCGGCCCAGGTGGCGCTGGCCTGGGTGTACGCCCAGGCCGAGCGGCTCGGGGTGGCGGTGGCGACCATTCCGGGCACCCGCAGCCCGGCCCGGCTGGAGCAGAACGCGGCCGCGCTGGAGCTCACCCTGGACGCCGAGGCGCTGGCCGCGCTGGACCCGCTGAGCGACCAGGTGATGGGCGAGCGCTACCTCCCCGCGTTCACCGCTGAGATCGCTCGGGTTTAGCCGGTGAGCTCGACGCGCACGACGTCCAGCTCGACGACGTCGTTGACGTCGCGCCCACCGGTGACCTCGTCGGTCACGACCAGCCGGGGTCGGGCCAGCGGTGCCCCCGTCCTGCTCGACGGCCAGGATCGCGCCCCGGTTGCCGGAGCCCGGGGCGATCTCGCCGTGGGAGACCAGCGCCCGGTACCCGCGCGATGCCGGGTCGCAGTACAGATCAAAGCAATCACGAAAGTGACTGTGCAGGAATGATTGTGGCAGCGTGAGTCAGCGCACCAGGCAAGGGCGGCTCTCACCGTACCTGTATCACCAGGGTCTCCCAGACGTCCAAAACGCCTGTCAGCCTGGTTGAGTAGGCGCCCTGAACGAAAGCGCCGACAACACTCCATGGACACGCACTGCCGCTTTACCCCCATCAGTTCAATTCAGCTGCACCGAATGCGCAACCATGTCGGCGCATTCTTCCACGACAGAAGGGACGGAGACCAATGGTAGACAACCAATTCACCACTCACACAGGCCTTTTTGATCTGAGCGGGAAGTACGCACTTGTCACTGGCGGCACCAGGGGCATTGGGATGATGATAGCGCGCGGCCTTCTCCAGGCGGGCGCCCGCGTCGTCATCAGCTCACGCAAGGCAGACACGTGCGCGGAGGCACAGCATCTACTGTCCGAATTCGGCGACGTTCAAGCAATCCCCGCCGACCTGTCCAGGCACGACGAGTGTCAGCGTCTCGCTGATCTTGTCAAGGTCGACTCGGAACGCCTGGACATCCTCGTCAACAACGCGGGAGCGATGTGGCGCGAGCCGCTGGCGACGTTCCCGGACGAGGCCTGGGACGCAGTGATCGACCTCAACCTCAAGTCGCCGTTCTGGCTGGTGCAGGCGCTGCTCCCCGCGCTTAGCAGGGCGGGCACCGCCGATGATCCCGCGCGGATCATCAACATCGGCAGTATCGCCGGGGGCATCCACGTCGCCCAGGCGCCCAACTACTCGTACGCCAGCAGCAAAGCGGCACTCCATCAACTCACCAGAGTGCTTGCCAGGGAGCTGGGCCCACAGCACGTCACGGTGAACGCGGTGGCACCGGGACCGTTCCCGTCGCAGATGATGGCGTCCACGCTCGATGCCATCGGCGACACGATCGCGGCGAAGGCCCCTCTACGCCGGCTCGGCCGCGACGACGACATGGCGGGTATCGCCGTGTTTCTCGCTAGCCGGGCTGGGTCCTACCTCACGGGCACCATCATCCCGGTAGACGGCGGCATCGCGACGACCGCATCGGGTACCTAGGCGTCGGCGCGAGGCTTTGCCAGCGGCCGACGGCCCCTCGTGAACACCTCCAAGTCGGGTCTCAACGCAGTCGTCGGGGTACCGGTAGTGCCTCCCTTGGACTGCGGGACGGGCTTACGGTGAGGGGGCGGCCACGATGGATCTACGCACCGATATCCGGGAGTTTCTCAGTTCGCGTCGCGCCCGCGCCCAGTTCCCCGACATCGCCGACGCCGCGGCCCGCGAGCAGATGTCCTACCGCGGGTTTCTGGCAGCGATGCCCGGGCCGGCGGGCCTAGGCGGCGCCGAGCATCGTGAGGTAGCAGTGCAGGATGTCGGAACGGGAGAGAGGGGCGGCAAGGCCGATATATCCGTCTGGGCGGATGAGTTTGAAATCCTCCACGTCACCCAGGAACCGACCCGACGAGGCGACCGCGAGGATCTCAACCGGCATCGTGCTGTGTTCGCAGGCCTGCCGAAGACGCCGCAGGGTAGCGGCATCAGCTCGGGTAGCGGCCAGTAGCAACGTCCACCGGTCGTATCCCAGCAGCCGGTGCAGGCGCACGGGTGCTGCGCTACCGGCGGAAACGACAACACCATCGTGCACGCGGTCGCCCGCCCGGGGCCCGCGCCCGAGGCGCCACGGTCGTTGCCATGACAGTGGGCTCTTCCGGTGGTTCCGGCCGAAGTCACTCATCATCCACTCCGCTCGCCGCTGAAAGCCGGACAACGGCAGAGCCGCCTTCAGAAAGGCGGTTCGGGCCCGGTGGACGGGGGCCGGCAGGAGCGCCTCCATGATGTTGAGCTTCATGTCGCGGATCACGCCACGGGCCAACCCGCGCTGTTCGACGGTGTAGGAGTCCAGCAGGGACTCCGCCGCCTGCCCGCGGTGCACGGCGGCGAGTTTCCAGGCCAGGTTGTGGGCGCCGAGTATGCCCACGTTCATCCCATGCCCTCCGATGGGCGCCCAGGCATGCGCGGCGTCGCCGGCGAGCAGCACTCGGCCGCGCCTGAGCACGCCGGCGACGCGGTCGGCGAAGCGTCCGCGGCTCAACCACACTGGCTCGGTCAGCGTGAGCCGGAGATCGGGTATCCCCGCGGCGTCCGCGATCAGGTCGCGCAACTCATCGAGCGTCGGAGGTTCGGTCCGCCCCGGATCGGGGTCGTCCCGGACACAGAAGATGCGGTATCCGCGACCAGGGGTCGGGAAGGCGATCACCGAGCGGTAGGGCGCCAGGAAGAAGTAGCCGTGGCCTGGTTCATCGCACAGGGGCCAGGTCGGCACCACGTTGCCCTGGATCACCTGCATGTTGGCGCGGCGCTTGCCCTCGAACGGGATGCCGAGCCGCTGGCGGACCGTGCTGCGGTTGCCGTCGCAGGCGACCACCCAAGCCGCGGTGGCCACCTGGGCGCCGCCGTCGCGCAGTCGCAGTGTCACCGCCACCTGATCCCCGTGCTGACACACCTCCGTTGCCTCGGTCAGCCATTCGACGTCCACTCCGCGCCGGGTCAACTCCTTGATGAGCAGCCGCTCGATGTCGTGTTGCTCGATCGTCATGGCACGGGGGTAGTCCGAGTCGAGCCGGCCGGTCACGAAGGAGCCCACGTGGCGGCCGTCGCTGTAGAAGTTCGCGCCCTGCATCTCGTAGGCGTGCTGCCGGATCGTCTCGCCGACGCCGAGGGACCCGAGTGCCTCACCCGCCAGGGGAAAGAGCACGTCTGCCTTCGGCTCCCGATCGCGCCCGGACGCTTTGTCCACAATCCGCACCCGCATGGAGAGCCGCCGTAGGGCGATCGCCAGCGTCAGGCCGACCGGCCCCGCTCCGATCACGAGCACGTCCGCGTGAGGTTCCATGCTCAGCCTCCGAGCGAAGCTCCATCACCCGGCACGGCCACTATCACGTTCGGCATCGACGCGGAGCCGATGACGCGGTCCAGTCTCAGGCCGGCGTCGGTCAGGAGGCGGACGTGTTCTGCTTCGGTGCGCTCGTGTCCCCCGTACACGAACAACATGGCGAGGTCGAGAAACTTGCTGGGGTGGGGTGTGTCGCCGGTGGGCATGACCCATTCGATGAGCAGCAGCCGACCGCGAGGGTCCATCGCGCGGCGGCAGTTGCTGAGGACGGTGCGCGCCTGCTCGTCAGGCCAGTTGTGGAGCACGCCCTTCAACATGTACGTGTCGCCCCCCGAGGGCACTTCTCGGAAGAAGTCGCCGCCGACGAAGGTGCAGCGCTTGCCGAGCCCGCTGGCGGCCATCTGCCTGTGGGCGGCGTCAGCGAGGCAGGGCAGGTCATGGATCACGCCGGTCGTGTTGGGGTAGGCGCCCAGGATGATGCTGAGAAAACTGCCGTCGCCGCCGCCGACGTCGACGATCTGACCGGCTCTCGTGAAGTCGTACGAGTCGGCCAGCGCCCCGCCCGTCACACGGCAGTGCTCCCCCATCGCCGCATTGAAAATCGAGCCATGCTCGGCATTCTGCCGAAGGTGGGCGAAGAGTGGCTCACCGAAGACCTGCGGAGCGGTCGGGGTTCCGGTCCGCAGACTGTGCAGGCCGTCGGCATAGACGTGGTTGAACAGCCCCTGGAACCGCACCCATGACCGCAGCGACTGGGGGTGCCCCTCGCGTAGCCGGTCGCCGATCGAGGTCAGCCCGAACCTGCCCGGCGCGACCTCGGTGAACACGCCGACGCTGGCGAGCGCGCGCAGAAGGCGGTAGAGGGCGTCGGGGTGGGCGGAGACCGCTGCCGCGAGTTCCCCGGCGTCGCGTGGCCCGGCGCCGAGCAGGTCGGCGACTCCAAGGTCGGCGGCGAACTGGAGGGCCTGAGCCGGGCCGAAGCCTTCCGACAGTCGCAGAAGCCGGACAGCGTCGTCATTCATGACATCTCCCGAGAGCACGATGTTCCGGACCGTGGACGACCGCGTCCTGGGCGTGGTGAACGGACTCTCTGACCGGACGAATCAAGGATGCGATCGACCTCGTGAGGTCGACAGTCTCAGGCAGTCTCGACATGCCGAACATCGGTGAGATGGCCTACAAGCCACCTACAAACCGGCTGCTGACCAGCAGCGCGGACCCGCGGTGATCATCCGTCGGCCATGTTCCAACATCACCCCTTCCTAGCATCGGAGGCCTGGCCACCCCTGCTCGATCAGCGACCAGGAATGGACCCTGGCGGTAATTGGCCATGCGCACAAGGGAGGGGCCCGTCCAGTCGTCAGGAGGCCCGGCAGCACCGCCAATGGGTACAGTAAGCGTTGCAGTGGTGGCGAATGCCGGGCGCCGCAGCCCAACACGCTCACCGCGGCCCGGTTCGCCGACCACCTCCGTTCCTGTTGATTTCGCTGCCCTGCGACCCGATTCGCGCCGCACGCATCGCCGCACACATTCGCAACAACGACCTCCCAGGAGGTCCCCATGTCGGACACCTCACCCCCGACCTCCTCGGCTCCCGACGGCGAACGGGCTCGCACGCCGGGGACGATCCAACTGATGTCACTCCTTGCCGCGAGCTGCCTGTCCGCGCTGGGGGGCGTGCTCATCGCACCAGTCCTGCCACAGATGCGGCAGGCGTTCGCCGGCGTCGCCGGTGTCGACGTGATCGTCCCGGTGGTCCTGACCGTCCCGGCGCTGTTCGTCGGGCTGGCCGCCCCCTTCGCCGGCTTGGTCGTCGACCTCGTGGACCGCAAGCGCCTCCTGCTCGTCGCACTCGTGGTCTACGCCGTTGCCGGCACCGCGCCGCTGTACCTGGCACACCTGTCGACGATCCTGCTCAGCCGGGTCCTGATCGGCATCTGCGAGGCCGCGATCATGACCTGCTGCACCACTCTGATCGGCGACTACTGGTCCGGCACGCAACGCAGCCGGCGCTTCAGCCTGCAGAGCCTGGTGACGGCGCTGTCGGCCACCGTGTTCCTGGCCCTGGGTGGCCTGCTGGGCACGTCCGGCTGGCGCACCCCGTTCTGGCTCTACACGATCGCCCTGGTGCTCGTGCCACTGGTCACCATGGTGATCTGGCAACCCAGCGGCGGCCGCCGCGCCGAGCGCCGGCGACTGGAGCCGTTGCCACGGCGACAACTGGTCGCCCCGTGCGCGATCACCCTCGTCGGCGGTGTCGTGTTCTACGCACTCATCGTCGAACTGCCCTTCATCCTCACCGAGTCCGGTGTCAGCTCCTCAGCCGCCATCGGTGGCCTCAGCGCGCTGATGGCGATCGCGACCGCCGCCGGCAGCTTCGCCTTCGCCCGGTTGTCCCACCAGACCGCACGCCGTCTGCTGCCGACGTCCTTCGGACTCGCGGCCCTCGGGTTCGGTCTCGTCTTCGCCACGAAGGCCGTTCCCGTCATCACCGCCGGCGCCGTCGTCGCCGGCTTCGGCAACGGCATGCTGCTGCCCGTCCTGCTCACCTGGACGGTGAACCGGCTGGAATTCCAGCAACGCGGCCGCGGCACCGGCCTCTGGATCGGCGCCATGTCCACCGGTGGGTTCCTCTGCCCGCTGCTGATCACCGCGATCGCCGCGGGAGCCGGTGGTCTGCGCCCCGCGATCGGCGTCCTGGGCATCCTCGCCGTCACCATGGCCGCCGTCTCGGTGCTCACCACCCGCGACAGCGTCCCGCTCAACCTCACCACCGACTGACCGGAGAAAAGCCGTGACCGACACCACCTCCCGACGTGCTGTCGGCGGCCCAGTTCGGTCGAACTCGACCTGAGAGGTCCGCGATGCGTGTTCTCTTCACCATGCCTCCTGATCTTGCCCATATGTTCCCGCTGATCCCCCTTGCCTGGGCGACACGTACCTGCGGCCATGAGGTCCTGATCGCAACCTCGGAGCAGGGGGCGGACATCACGGTCAAGGCCGGCCTGCCTACCGCGGAAGTCTCACCCGACGTCGACTTCCCCGCGATCTTCCGCCGGTTTGCCGCCGTGCCCTTCTTTCAGGGGCGATCGCCGGAGCACCGGGAGCTGAGCAAGCAGTGGGCCGAGACGGGAGTCACCCCCGACCCCTTGCTCCAGTTGTTCGCGGCGGTGTCCGACGCGATGGTCGACGGCGTCACGCGGGTGGCCGAACACTGGCGCCCGGATCTTGTCGTGTACTCGAGACTGGAGGGAGCGGGGCCGCTGGCCGCACGCAAGCTCGGCGTTCCGGCAGTTGAGCATGACTACGGATTCATCCGCAATGCCACCGACAGCGAACGCCTTCTGACGCACCTTTCGGCGAGCTACCGGCGTAACAACGTTCCGCCGGAACTGCCGCGTCGCACATGGATCCACGTGGGACCGCCGAGCATGATGGTTGATCGAGGTCCCGGCTGGGCCGTGCGCTACGTGCCCTACAACGCCGGAGGGCTGCTGCCCGACTGGCTGCTGCAACCGCGGAAGCGTCCACGGATCGGCGTCACCCTGGGCACGGTGGTGCCACGCACATCCGGCGTGGGCGGGTTGCAGCGGTGCATGGCTTCGGCCACCAAGGTGGACGCGGAGTTCGTGTTGCTGCTGGGCGCTGATCCGGACACGTCAGCACTGGGCGAGCTGCCCGACAACGTGCGGGTCACCGGCTGGATTCCGTTGAACTCGCTGCTGGCCGTCAGCGACGCTCTGGTTCATCACGGCGGTGCGGGCACGACGTTGACCGCCGCGTGTGCCGGCGTCCCGCAACTGGTGATACCGCACGGCGCCGACCACTTCGTCAACGCCCACGTGGCCGCCCGCCGCGGAGTCGGACTGGTCTGCGAACCGACTGCGGTGACCCCCGATGTGCTCGACACACTGCTGAACTCTGACCAGATCCGGGCCGCGGCGGCCGAGGTGCGGGCCGAGATCGAGCGAATGCCGACCCCCGCGCAGATCGTGCCCAAGCTGCTCGAGTTCGCCAGCTGACGCCCGCCAGCTCGGTGTCCAGAATCATGAGTATAACTCACATAACGCCGTACGCCCGTCGGGTGTCAGCCAACCAGGTGAACGCTTGCCCGCGACACCGAGCCGCGATACAGAGAACCCATGGGACACAAACCAGCCGCCATGCTGCTCACGATGACCGCCGCCATGCTGAGCATCGTCGGCACCGCAACGGCCGACCCCACGCCGCCCGCCCACACGGCGTACACCTCAGCCGATTTCGAGAACTACCGACCCGACGCCAAGGCCGTGACCTACTCCCCCGATCTCGTTCCGGTGGGATCGACGGCCACCGTCGCCGCCACGCCCTCGCCGAACGGCACGACCACAGTGGTCCTGTACGTCGAGGGCCTGCTGGCCAACCACCAGTACGGCGCGCACGTCCATCAGCGGAGCTGCGGTCGCACCCCGGAAGACGCGGGTCCGCACTACCAGAACACTCCGGATCCGGTGCAGCCCTCGGTCAACCCCGCCTACGCCAACCCACAGAACGAGATCTGGCTGGACTTCACCACCGACCGGCACGGCAACGCCTGGTCCATCTCCAGCGTGAACTGGCAGTTCACGCAGCGGCACGCCGGCTCCGTGGTGATCCATACCGAGCACACGCACACCGACCCCGGAAGTGCCGGCACCGCGGGCGCCCGGCTGGCATGCGTCACCGTCGACTTCTGACGCGTTGACACGGTTCTGGCGCTGGACGTGCGCTAAGCGGGCGTGCCGGAGTTCCGGCACACCCGTGGGCCTCGCTGTGCGGTGCCCGTCAGGCCGCCACTGGCTTGTCGCCCAGCTGAGCGGCCGACGGCGAGCGTCGGCGCGTGGTCCCGGCCGGAACGATCGTCACCAGGACAACGACGAGAGCCAGTGCCAGCAAGGCCCCGGCCGACTGGTTCACCGGCGACGTGTGGTGGGACGCCATCCACGCCGGCCCGCGCTGACCGCGGAAAACCTCTGTCGGGTTTTGCGGTACTTCCCCCTAAGCTGACGAGATGGGGTGGAATCTGAGCGAGCTCATCGCGAAGCACGACGTGCCGGGCGCACAGGTCGCCGTGCTGGCCGACGGGGAGATCCAGGACGACGCCGCAGGCGTGCTGAGCCTGCACACCCGAGTCGAGACCACGACCGACTCGGTGTTCAAGATCGGCTCGATCACCAAGATCTGGACGGCGACGTTGATCCAGCAACTGGTGAACGAGGGTCTGCTGGATCTCGACCGTCCGCTTCGCGACTATCTGCCCGGTTTCCGGCTGAGCGACCCGGCCGTCACCGAATCCCTGACCACCCGCCACCTGCTCACCCACACCAGCGGCATGGACGGCAACCACTTCACCGACACCGGCCGCAACGACGACGCGATCGAGAAGTTCGTCGCCACCCTCGCCGACGCGGACCACCTCCTCCCGCCAGGCACCCTCTTCTCCTACTCCAACAGTGGGTACGTGGTGCTCGGCCGGCTGGTGGAAGTGTTGCGCGGCAAGCTCTTTCACGATGTGCTCCGCGAACGCCTGGTGGCGCCGCTCGGCCTGGACACCGTCGCCACCACCACGTACGAGGCGATCCTGCACCGCGCGGCGGTCGGCCACATCGAGGCCGACGGGGAACTCGTGCCCACGAAGACGTGGGCGGTCCGCTACTTCTGCGCGCCCAGCGGCTCACATCTGGCGATGAGCGCCCGTGACCTGATGGAGTTCGTCCGCCTGCACCTCACCGACCAGGGGCTCGCGGCACTGCGCGAACCCCAGCTCGAATCCGTCCCCGACTTCGGCGGCGGCATCCTCGGCTGGGGGCTGGGCTGGATGCGCTACCGGGACGGCGTCGTCGGCCACACCGGCGTCTCCAGGGGGCAGAAGGCTTTCCTTCGCGTCGCCCCAGCGGCCGGCGTGGCGGTGGCCGTGCTGACCAACAGCGCGGGTGGCGAGCCGCTGGCCCACGATATCTTCAGCGCGGTGCTCGGCGATCTCGCCGGCGTCGAGACGGCGCCACTGCCCGTGCCGCCGGCGAACCCCGCCTCGATCGACGCGGACCGCATGTGCGGCACCTATCGCACCTCCCGGTACGACATCACCCTCGCCGTCGAGAACGACCGCGCGTTCCTCGTCCGCCGCCCGCACAACGAACTCGCCGAGTCGTTCACCGGCAAGTCCGGGGATCGCGTCGAGGTCGTCCGCCTCGGCGACAGCGCGATCATCACCGCCGAACCGACGTTCGAGGGCCACCAGGTCCTGTCCCTGGTCGGCTCCGACGAGCACGGCCGCGCCCGGTTCCTGCACAACGGCGCCGCCGCCTACCGGATCGCCTGAAGGTCTGCCGGGTCATCCTGCCTGATCAGGGGAGTCATGTCGCAGTCGCAGCGTTTCGATTCACAGCGCGAAGAACCCTCTCCATGCCCGCCCACATCCGGACCCGTCGTCAGGCAGGACCCTCGTATCGCCACCCTGGTACTGATGGTCGGGCTCCCCGCAGCCGGAAAAACCACCCGGGCCAAAGAGCTCGCGGCAGCGCACCAAGCGCTGCGGCTGACCCCGGACCACTGGATGATCCCGCTGTTCGGGGATTCGATGGCCGACGGCAAGCGCTGGGTGCTCGAAGGCCGACTCATCTCGGTCGCCCTGCAGGCGCTGCGACTGGGGATCAGCGTCGTGCTCGACTACGGGCTGTGGGGCCGCGATGAACGGTCGGCACTGCGCTGGCTGGCCCGCTCGGCCGGGGCCGCATGCCAGGTGGTCTACCTGCCCGTGGACAAGAACGTCCAGCTCGCCCGCATCGCACACCGCCAGGAAACGACACCGCACCAGACGTTCCCGATGAGCGAGGCCGACGTGGACGCGTGGCGGGAGCAATTCCAGGTGCCTGACGCCGCCGAACTCGACGGCGGGGAGATCCCCGCCCCGCCAACGGGGTGGCCGGACTGGCAAGGGTGGGCAGCAGACCACTGGCCCTCCTGCACCGACAGCTAAAGGACACACCCCGCGCGGGGTCGAACACGGTGGTCTGCTGCTGGTCGTAGGGAACACCGGGCGGCAGGGGCGCGAGGTGCCAATGAACGTGCCGGTTGGCCTGTTGGCTGCCCAGCGACAGCACGTAGAGCCGTTCGACGGGTAGCAGGTCGGTCAGCGCGCTGCCCGCGCGGTGCACGACGCGGTGAACGGCCAGGTACTCGTCGGTGGTGAAGTCGCCGACGGCGTGTTCGCGATGGCTGACCGGGGCGACCAGGAAGTGTCCGAGCACGGACGGGAAACGGCTGGCGAAGACCACGGCGTCGTCGTCGCGGTACGCGATGTGGTGTGGGTAGTCGGGATTGCCGGCGAGCAGTTCGCAGATGAAGCAGGCTCGGCGGAGGTCTGTCTCCGCTGGCGTGTCCGCGTCAGGAGCAGTATGCAGCCATCTCGCTTCGTCGTGGCGCGACCGTCGCTGCACCAGGATGGAGGTGACCGTGGATCGACGAGCCGAAGAAAGGGATGGTCGTGGTGACACGGTGTCGCCTGGTCCGGATGCTCACCGCGATGGGCGTTCTCATCGTGCTGCTGGCCGGATGCGGTCGGCCCGCGCTCGGAGCCGGGGGTGACACGCAAGGCGACGAACACGCCGAGCATGGTGGGCCGATCCAGCCGGTGAAGACCACCGAAGCGGATTGGCGAGGTGTGGCCGGCGCATTGGGCCGGATGGGCACACTCTGGGGCGAGACGGTGTATCGGGTGGGGTTCCCACGCCGGGATCTCACCGTGACGTCGAGGGGCGTTCGGATCAAGGCCGGGTTCGCGCTTGGTTCCTATGCCGCGTTCGTCCGCTACCGGGACGGCGAGACGATGGTGATGGGCGATCTGGTGGTCACCGAGGACGAACTGCCGAAGGTCACCGATGCCTTGCAGCACAACGGTATCTCCCAGACCGCGGTGCACAAGCACCTGCTGGCGCACGAACCACCAGTGTGGTGGACCCACATCCACGCCGAAGGCAGGGAACCGGTGACGATCGCGCGAGCGATCCGGGCGGCGCTTGACGTCACTGCCACCCCGCCGCCGGTCACCCCGCCGCCACCGCCACCGTTGGACCTGGACACCGCCGGGATCGACGCCGCACTGGGGGCCGCCGGCACCAACGACGGCGGCATCTACAAGTTCTCCTTCGCCCGCAAGGAAACCGTGACCTCGCACCGGCGAGTGCTGCTGCCCGCGATGGGCGTCAGCACCGGGCTGAACTTCCAGCCCACCGGGGGCCGCAAGGCTGCGATCAACGGCGACTTCGTGATGACCGAGTCCGAAGTCCAGCATGTGATCCAGGCGCTGCGCGCCGGCGGGATCGAGATCGTCGAGCTGCACAACCACGCGTTGAACGACCAGCCACGCCTGTTTTACCTGCACTTCTGGGCCGTCGGCGATGG
Source organism: Kutzneria sp. CA-103260 (assembly GCF_018263855.1). Taxonomy (GTDB): domain Bacteria; phylum Actinomycetota; class Actinomycetes; order Mycobacteriales; family Pseudonocardiaceae; genus Kutzneria. The sequence continues at coordinate 3,728,035 of NZ_CP073318.1, forward strand.
CGTCACCCTCGCCAAGGCGCTCCGTGTCGCTGTTGACTCGCACAACGTGCAGCCCGCGAGCTGACTCGCGGAATTACCCATACGGTCGTGCGGCTTCTACTCAGCCGCCGGCGAGCTGACCCAGCGTCACCTGCACCGTCGATGTCGTGCCGACCCGGTTGACCTGGACCGGCACCGTGTCCCCCGGCTTGGACCTCGCCAACACGGCCGCGAGCGACCCGGTGTCCGTCACCGGCATGCCGCCGACCGCCGTGATCACATCGCCGGCCTTGATCCCGGCTTTGTCGGCGGGCCCGCCAGGATCGACGCGCACCACGCCGGCCCCTGCGGGCTTGCCGTCCCTGCCGGCAACCGTTTCGACGGCGACGCCGAGCGCAGCCCGATGCGAGTCGGTGACCTTGCCGTCACGCACGAGCTGCCCGGCGATGTCGGTCACCGTGTTGCTGGGGATGGCGAACCCGATGCCCGGGGCGGCGCTGCCACCGAACTCGGGATCGGTCGCCGCCATCGTCGGGATGCCCACCACCTGGCCGGAGGTGTCGACCAGCGCACCGCCGCTGTTGCCCGGGTTGATCGCCGCCGAGGTCTGGATCGCGTCGGCGATGGTCGTTCCCGGCGAGTTCGGGCTCGCCGGGAACGACACGGTCCGCCCGACCGCGGACACGATGCCCTCGGTGACGCTGCCGGTCAGCCCAAGCGGGTTGCCCATGGCCAGCACCAGCTGTCCAACGACGAGCTTGCCCGAATCCGCGAACCGCGCCGGCGGCGGCGCGGCGCCGGCGACCCGGACCACCGCCAGATCATCCGGTGGGTAGGCGCCGAGCAGCTGTCCGCTCAGCGGCGCCCCGCCGCTAGCCGGGCTGACCTGCACGGTGACAGCGCCGGCGAGCACGTGCGCGTTGGTGACGATGTCGCCGTGGTCGTCGAACACGACACCGGAACCAAGGGCCTTGTCCGTCGAAATCCGCACCACCGAAGGCAACACCTGTCGGACGACCTGTTCGAACGTGCCCTCGATCGCTGCCCCACCCGCGATGGTCGCCGTGCTCGTCGCCGTCGGCTGCTGCGATGTCGAACCCGCCGACGTGCAGGCGGCACCAAGCAGGACCACCGCCACGGCCGTGGCGACCTGGTAGTGCACTGTCGGTCTCATCGGCGATACACCGTCCCGTCATGCGAACGTCGAGTCCCCAGCAGCCCCAGGACAGTCCGCTCCCCGAGTTGAAAGCCCAGCTACATTAGAGAATCACCGCCGACCACCTGGAAAGGCGCAATCCGGTCAGTGGTGACCACGCGCCACTCGCCCGGCATCCCGGGACATGGCTGTACACCACGGCGTCTGGCGGATCAGTTCGACCGGCTACGGCTGTGCCCCAGCCACTCGGCCAGCACGGCGGCTTGGCTGTGCTCGACATCCCGGGTCGCAGTCAGCAGCGTCAGATCCTGGGTCCGGGCCAGTGAGCACAGATGCTGGGTCGACTCCCGCCGTTGCGGGTCCTGTAGCTCGGCCAGGTACCGGCGGCGGAACTCGGCGAACCGCTCAGGGTCGTGCCCGTACCATCGGCGCAACTCGTTGGACGGTGCGACCTCGCGCAGCCACTCGTCCAGGTGTGCGTCCTTCTTGCGTACCCCACGCGGCCACACCCGGTCCACCAGCACCCGCACCCCGTCCGACCGAGCGGGCTGATCATAAATTCTGCGACAGGCGATGTGCGTATCCACGCAGTCCTTCTTTCCATGCCAGCAGGGGACCTTCCACATCCTGGTTATCCAGGCGTCGTAGGCACGTTGATCGGCCTCGGTGTCCGGCGGGCCGCGCAGGCCACGGGGGTGCAGGCGTTCGGTGAGCACCACGTTGAGCTGCGCGCCCAGCAACGTGATCACGCCCTGCAGGTAGAACCACCACAAGATGGTGATCACGGTGGCGAACTGGCCGTAGATGGTCTGCACGTTGTGCAGCTGGCGGCTGATGATCAGTGAGGACAGCGACTGCAGAACCCAGAACAACACGCCGGACAGCACCGCGCCGGGCAGCACCTGCCGGGTGGTGATCTCCCGATTGGTCAGGATCCGGAAGGCCGCGACGAACAACCCGACATCCAGCACGACCGCAACCACGAACCCGGCCACCCGCCCCGGCCAGCCCAGGTCGATGCCGGTCGACTCCCCGGAGACGAACCCGGTGACCACCGTGCTGGCCACCAGCCCCAGTCCGATGGTGGCCAGCACACCCAGCCCCCGCAGCACTCGCACGGGCAGGCCGGGCCGATTGGCGTAGGGGATCCCCCACACGGCGTTGAACGCGATTTCGATGGTGCGCACCACCGCCAGCCCACTCCACAACGCGCTGACCAGGCCCAGCAGCAGCGCCCACCAGGAGCCGGTCAGCCCATTCAGCGCCGAGCTGTCCACCAACGGCAACATGCTCGCGACGTGCTCCAGCACCCTGGACTTGATGTCGGCGGGCAGCAGGAAGCCCAGCAGGGTCACGAACACCAACAACAGCGGAAAGACGGAGAAGAACGCCCAGAAGGCAATCATGCCGGCCAGGTTGATCGACTGGTCCTCGGCGAACTTGCGCGCAACCGCGACGGGGATCGCCACCGCTTCGTGCCGCTGCTGGAACTGGTCGACCCGACCCACCGCCCGCTGCACGGCGCCGATGTGGTTCCCGCTGCCGGAGTTGTCGCTCCTTCTGTGCATGGGATCTCCCGAGTCCGAGGAGTTCACAGCCGCCTACACGTGTCGCGAAACCTGGGCGACCCTCGGGTTTTCGGATACTGACGGCCAACGCGATGTGGACCTCCCGTCAAGCTCGATCACGGCCGGCCGATGCCCAGCAGCTGCCGGGCCCGTTCGGCGTGTGCGGGATCGACCAGCACCTCGTAGCGGTCGGCGAGCAACTGGCGGGTCGAAATGAATTCCCGCCGTCGACCAGAGAGGCCGTGCTGGATCAGTCCGAAGGCCGCACCGGCGACCGCGCCCCACAGCAGCGCCCAGAGGATCACAGCGAACCACGCCACCGTCTCGGCGGTGAACAGTGCCAGGAACACGCCGAACAGCAACCCGAACCACACCCCGGACGCCGCCCCCATACCGGCCGCCTTCAGGAAGGTCAACCGGCCGAGCACGTGCTCCACCAGGCGCAGACCAACCCCGGAGATCGTGGTGTGCTGCACCGGAAAACCTTGTTCCGACAACGAGTCCACCGCTCGTACAGCCTCGCCGTAGGTGTCGAAACCGGCCACTGGCACCCGATGCGATTCCTGCGTAACCGACTTGCGCATCACATACCTCCCACGCAACCCGCGCTTCCCGCGGAACACGAGCGGCCGCTCGTGTAGTAGTCGCTGTGACGGGGGACGTTCATGATCGCCTCCACTTCTCCCGTGGTGCGGTGGGTACCCCCACGCGCCCGCAGCGACCTACCGCCGCGGTGGCCACGTTTTGTCACGCTGACAGATACGTCACGCGGCAGACCCGCCTCGGGTTGGCCAATGAACGCCAGTGGCGCGCATGCCCACCGCGGATGCCGGGCTGCGCCACACCGGCCCCGCTGCGGCGACTTGGCCGGATGGCACCGTTGATCCAGATAGGTCCGAAATAGCGGCGCGTAGTCCCGCCACTCGAAGGGTTGACGCCGTTCCATCGATGCATTTCGCTTGATTGCGCCGGTTTGACAACGTTGTCAGCCCAGCTGGCGGTGGTGTGACCGGTTGCTTGCTCCCCAGTTGCACAGCACAAGAAGGCCGAGACTTGATGAGACGATCACGACCGCTGTCCAGAGCACTGTTCGTCGCCACCGGCACGGCGGTGGCCTGCCTGCTGCCCATGGTCGACGCCGTAGCCTCCCCTGCTGGCTATGTCGCGGACCCGGCGGCGACGGTCAACCCGTTCCTGGGCACCTCCAACGCTTTCGACGACTTCCCCGGCGCCGACGCGCCCTTCGGCATGGTCCAGTGGAGCCCGGACACCCCGAGCCGGCCCGCGGGCGGCGGCTACGAGTACACCGACAAGTCGATCACCGGGTTCAGCCTCGACCACATCTCCGGCCCCGGCTGCTCCGCGCTGGGCGACGTGCCGATCCTGCCCACGGTCGGCGCCATCGGCACCAGCCCCGGCTCCGCCACGGCGCCGCTCGACCACACCCAGGAACAGGCCGCCCCCGGCTACTACGCGGTGACCGCGGGCGGCGTGAAGTCGGAGCTGACCGCCACCACCCGCTCGGGCATGGGTCGGTTCACCTTCCCGTCCGGCACCGCGTCGAACCTGCTGTTCAAGCTGTCCGACAGCGCCGCGGGCACCGACGCCACACACTTCCAGGTCGTCAACGACCACGAGGTGGCGGGCTGGGTCACCAGCGGCCACTTCTGCGGCGCCGACGACAAGTACACCGTCTACTTCGACATGACGTTCGACCAGTCGTTCGCCGCCCAGGGCACCTGGCAGAACTCGACCGTCGCCGCGGGCTCGACCTCGCTGGACGCCAAGTCGACCGCGCCGCAGGCCGACCCGTCACAGACCGCCAAGTCGCCGCACGCGCCGATCTACCACGGCGCGACGCCGCAGGGCACGAAGCCGGCCGCGCCGCTGATCTCGCCGCCGGTCAGCGGCGCCGACGGCGCCTACCTCACCTTCGACACCACCAAGAACCAGACCGTGCAGGCCAAGGTCGGCCTGTCCTACGTCAGCACCGACAACGCCGTGGCCAACCGCGCCAAGGAGAACCCCGGCTGGAACTTCGGCAGCGTCAAGTCCGCCGCGCACACCGCGTGGAACGGCCTGCTGGGCAAGATCCAGATCGGTGGCGGCACCGCCGCGCAGCAGCAGGTCTTCTACACCGCGCTCTACCACGCGCTGCTGCACCCGAACGTGGTCAGCGACGTCAACGGCGAGTACATGGGCTTCGACGACCAACCGCACTACGCGGCGGCGGGCCATCAGCAGTACGGCAACTACTCGGGTTGGGACATCTACCGCTCGCAGGTGCAGCTGGCCTCGATCGTGGCGCCCCAGCAGACCAGCGACTCGATCCGGTCGATGCTCAACGACTACGACCAGACCGGGCAGCTGCCGAAGTGGTCGCTGAACAGCGGTGAGAGCTACGTGATGGTCGGCGACCCGGCCGACCCGATCATCGCCGACGCCTACGCGTTCGGCGCCCGGGACTTCGACACCAAGCACGCGCTGGAGGCGATGCTCGCCGAGGCCGACAAGACCAGCAACATCCGGCCCGGCGCGAACTACTACGACACGCAGGGCTACCTGCCGATGGACGGCACCTACGGCTGCTGCAACTTCTACGGCCCGGTGTCCACGCAGCTGGAGTACAACACCGCCGACCACGCGCTGTCGACCTACGCCGCCGCGCTGGGTGACACCACCGACGCGGCGGCGCTGGCCGCACGCGCCCAGAACTGGCAGAACGTGTTCAACCCGGGCACCGGCTTCTTCCAGCCCAAGTACAACAACGGCCAGTTCCAGACCGGCTTCACCCCCGCCAGCGGCAACGGCTTCGTCGAGGCCGACGCCTACCAGTACACGCCGATGGTTCCCTTCGACATCAAGGGACTCGTGCAGGCCTCCGGCGGCAACGAGGCGTGGGTCAAGCGGCTCGACGGCCTGATGGCCAGCATCGGTCCGGACGGCGGCCCGCAGAACGCCGACCTGTCCAACGAGCCGAGCATCGAAATCCCTTGGGAATACGACTATGTCGGCGCCCCGTACAAGGCGCAGGCGGCGGTGCGCAAGGCACAGAACGAGCTGTGGCAGGACAAGCCCGCCGGTGTCGGCAACGACGACCTCGGCACGATGAGCGCCTGGTACGTGTTCTCGGCGCTGGGCATGTACCCGGAGACCCCGGGCAGCGACACCATGGTGCTGGGCAGCCCGCTGTTCCCCAAGGCGGCCGTGCACCTGGCCAGCGGCAAGAGCCTGACGATCACCGCGCCGCAGGCGGCCGCGGACGCTCCCTACGTGCAGAGCCTGTCGGTCGACGGCAAGAACTACACGCACACCTTCCTACCTGCGGGTGAGCTCACCCGGGGCGGGCAGCTGGCCTACCAGCTCGGCACCACGCCGAACACCGACTGGGGCAGCAAGCCGGCCGACGCCCCGCCGTCGGACACCACCAACCTGTTGCCAGCACTGGGATACACCAACCCCAGCGCGCAGCTGATCATGAACACGGGCAGCACCACCACGGTTCCGGTCGGCGCGCACAGCATGTCCGCCTCGGCCCAGACCGTGAGCTGGACGGCGACCGCGCAGAGCGGTCTGGCGGTCGGCCCGACCAACGGCACCATGTCGGTGCCGGCCGGTGGCGACGGCAAGCAGGAGGTCTCCATCACCGCCCCGAACACCGAGGGCCGGTATCTGCTGACCGTCACCATGACCTCGTCAACCGGTGCCACGCTGCCCAAGGTGCTGCTCGAGGTCGACGTCGCCAAGCCGGGTTCGCTGTGGCCGTACTACAACAACTCCGGTGTGGCCACCGACGGCAAGTCGAGCCCCGGTGACTACGACGGCGACGGCTACGGGTACTCCGCGAAGGCGCTCGCCGCCGCCGGCGTGACCTCCGGCGCGACCATCACCGCGGACGGCCTGAACTACCTGTGGCCCACGGCCGAAGCCGACCAGCCGGACAACATCGAGGCCGGCGGCCAGACCATTCCGCTGACCGCGCCCGCCGGTGCGGCCAAGATCGGCCTGCTCGGCAGCGCCACCAACGCCGACCCCGGGTCCAAGGGCACGCTGACGGTGAACTACACCGACGGCAGCTCGCAGAAGATCACGTTCGGGCTCAGCGACTGGACGTTGGGCGGCGGCGCGGGGAAGGTGGCGTTCGGCAACACCATCGCGGTGACCACGCCGTATCGCGACATCGTCGGCAGCGGCAAGACGGAGAACGTCAAGACCTACCTCTACGCGGCCGATTCGGCGCTGCAGTCCGGCAAGACGGTCAGCAGCGTCACGCTGCCCTCCGACGTCGATCAGGGGCAGTTCCACGTGTTCTCGCTCGCCTTCGGGTGATCGGCTAGTCCACGGGAGATCGCTGCGTGGCCGGCGGGTTGTCGACGCCGGCCACGCAGCGGCCCGGACGCCGTTGCCCATGGGCCACATCGCGCTCAGGGTCACAGCCCCGGGTAGGTTGGGAAAGCACAGCTGGGCACGCTGCCGCTGCCGGAGACGCCGCTGACCGTCACGCCCGTGCCGGACGCGGTGATGTTTGCCTTGTACACCCCGATGTTCGCGTACTGTGCTGTGGTCTTGGTGGTGTCGAGGGAGATGTTCTCCAGCGTGAGCCCCAGTGGGTGGGACGAGTCGTGGCCGTCCAGGACGGATCGCGCCCCGGGTGCGGAACTGACCGCCTTGGCTCCGTTGACCACGATGTCGGTGAAGTACGGGATCTGCGACCCGGAGCTGGACGAGTAATTGGTGTCGAAGTCGAGCAGGTACTGCACGCCGGACAGGCAGGTGTCGGTGTAGGTCACCCGCGAGACCTTGCCGCCACGGCTGGCGTCGCTCTTGATCCGCAGCCCGTTGTCGGACGAACTGGTGACGCCGGCGCTGTCGGTTCCCTGCACGGTGTTGCCCTGCACCAGCACGTTGGTCACGCCGGAGTTGGTCTCGCTGCCGATCGAAATGCCATGGGTGCCGTAGAAGTGGTTGTCGGAGATCGTGATGTTCCTCGACGCGTTGCCGCCGGCCTTGATGGCGATGCCGTCGTCGCCGTCCTGGATGTAGGAGTGGGTGATGGTGACGTCGGTGGCGCCGGCGGGGTCGATGCCATCGGTGTTGCGGGCGTTGGCCGGGGTCTTGATCCGCACGCCCCACGCGGTGAAGCCGACGGCGTTCTGGAACACGACGTGGAAGTTGGGCGAGTTGAGCAGATCGACGTCGTAGAGCACGAAGTTGTTGCCCGACGCCACCAGCAGCCGGGGGTTGTTCTGCGTGCCGCCGTTGTTCTTGGCGTCGGTGGCCAACTGCCACCAGGTCTCCGAGCCGCCGTACAGCTTCAGGTCGCCGCGGCCGTCGATCCGCCCCTGGCTGCCCGAGCCACTCCGCATGCCCATCACGGCCGCGTTCGCGCCGCTGACCGTCAGGAACGGCACGCACCCACCCCCGCTGCTGGCCACGGTGCCACAGGTGGGTTTGCCGGAAACCTGGTAGCGGGCCGGGTTGAGCGCGGCGAACAAGGTCACCCCGGCGTCGACGAGCAGGGTCTCGCCCGCGCCGACGGTGAGCGGCCCGGACAGGAAGGCCGTGGCCGAACCACCGGCCTCGAGTTCGACCGCTTTGCCGGTTCCGGCGCACTTCGTTAACGCGGCCTGGATTCGCGCAGTGTCCGGCGGGTCGCTTTCTTGACTGTTAGCGAACATTCGATTGCCCGGACTCGAAAGTGTCGAACCAATCGTGGCGCACGCCGTCGGCACGGTCGGCTCACGGACGGTGCGACTATCGCCGGTCGCCGTCGGAACCGCCGCCGGAACGGCCGCTGACATGGAGAAAATCAGCAGACCGGCAAGCGCGCCGGCACCGACGAAGGTCAGGATTCGCATAGCAGCTCCTCGAAACACGAGACCTGATATACCATTCCCACGTACCACCGCCTTTCCGTCAACCCCGCGAGATCGACCGTTGCCCGCATCGATCACGGAGGCGTGATGTTCGACCGGCGAACCCTGTTGCGGCTCGGTGTCACCGCGAGCGCGGCCGTGCCGCTGATCGGCCTGGCCACGGCCACGACCTCCTCAGCGGCGACAACGAGCCGGCCACGCTTCCCCGACAAGTGGTTCCCGGTCACGAGATTCGGCGCCGTCGGTGACGGACAGACCGACGACACCGCGGCCTTGCGCCGTGCCATCGAGGCGTGCCACCGCGCCGGCGGGGGCCACGTGCTGGTGACCGACGCCCACGCCACCGGCCCGATCCACCTGCTCAGCAATGTGGACCTGCATCTCGCCGCGGGCAGTGCGATCAGGTTCAGCACCAACCCCCGCGACTACCTGCCGACAGTCCTCAGCCGCTGGCAGGGCATCGAGTTCATGAACTACTCCCCTCTCGTCTACGCCCATGGCCAGACCAACATCGCCATCACCGGTTCCGGGGTGCTGGACGGCCAGGCCGGCCCGACCCACTGGTGGGACTGGAAGTCGCTGGGGGACAAGGAGTTCCCGCAGTTGGAGGCCCAGGCCGACGCCGGTGTGCCGGTCGCCGGCCGGGTGTTCGGCCAGGGCTTCCACTTCCGGCCGCCGTTCGCGCAGCCCTATCGCTGCGACCGGGTGCTGATCCAGGGCGTGACCTTCACGAACAGTCCGTTCTGGCACCTCAATCCGGTGCTGTGCACCAACGTCACCGTCGACGGTGTGACCGTGGACTCCAGCGGCCCCAACACCGACGGCTGCGACCCGGAGTCCTGCGACGGTGTGCTCATCACCGGCTGCTCGTTCAACACCGGCGACGACTGCGTCGCCATCAAGTCCGGGCGGAACGCCGACGGCCGTCGGCTGAACGTGCCCTGCCAGAACATCGTGATCGCGCACAGCACCTTCGCCAACGGGCACGGCGGCGTGACCATCGGCAGCGAGATGACCGGCGGCGTGCGCAACGTGCACGGCCACGACCTGACGATGAACAGCGCCGGACTGGCCAGCTGCCACCGGATCAAGACGAACTCGGTGCGCGGCGGGTTCGTCGAGGCGGTCCTGCTGGAGCGGGTCGCCGTCGGCGCCGTCGCCGGCCCGATGCTGCTCGTCGACTTCGACTACGGCGAGGGCGACACCGGCCAACACCTGCCGACGGTGACCGACATCGACCTCGTCGACTGGACCGTCCAGTCATGCGGGCAGGGCTGGCAGATGGCCGGCTACCAACGGGATCCGATCGGCACGGTGCGCCTGACCAACGTGGCGATCGCCGCCATGTCCGGCGCCAACGTGGCCACCAACGTTCGGGACCTGCGGCTCGACAACGTGACCATCGGCGGCCGGCCTTGTTGAACGCCTCGTTCCTCAAGCACGAGTTCTTCTTCGAGAAGCTGCAGCAATGAGATGTATGGAGCTTTGCTCGCACTCCGGAACCGTCCGGTCCCGGCCGGATCCGGGCCGCGATGCGATGCGAGCAAACTCCTGCTGGCCGCGCCCAGCTCGCGTTTCACCCGTGCGTCAGCCCCCGCCCAAGATCAAGGGACCTTCCTTGACGTTCAACGTCATGAAGGACCCCTTCACGAACTTCAACGTGAGGAAGGGGCCCTTCATGACAAGAAAAGGGGAGCGCCAGACCGCCGGTTGGTGAAACACGACCTTGCCGGCACGTCCGCCCATGCCGCCTGGTGGTAAGGAACTCCCCCGCCGTCACGATCGGAACCGGAAGGCGGCGAGCCGGAAGGGCCCGCGCAGGGACAGCGTCAGGTCGTGCACACCGGTCAGCCGCGCCGGTAGCTCGGCGGTGACGGTCGTCCAGGCATGGCGGTGGCCGGTGACGGGCACCGGGACAGCCGCCAGCAGCCGACCACCGGCCCGAAACTCCAGCCGGCACGGCCCCTCGTCGCCCGCCCGGGCCACCTCGGCCTCGACCCGCACCGAGCCGGTCAGGTCGACCGAACGGAACCACAGCTGTGCGGGCACGTTCGGCGACACGGCAGCGACGGCGTCGCCGGCGGTCGGGCTCTCGTCGACGAGGTCGATGCCGGCGTAGTCGTCGAAATCGGCGGCAGCCGTGCGGCGGTCGACCACCGCACGGGGCTCCGGGGCCGGCCCGGCGACCGTCAGCGGCGCGGAAAGCACGACGTCCTCGGCCGAGCGGGCGACGAGCACTTCGTAGGAGCCGGGATCGACGGTGAAGTCGCCGATCGCGACATCCCAGTGGGCCAGTCGTTCGGCCGGCAGGCGGAACGCGACGTCCTGGCTCTCGCCCGCGCCCAGCCGGATCTTGGCGAAGTCGGCCAGCCGCAGCCGTGGCGCCTCGTAACGGGCGTCCCGCGCCCGGACGTAGAGCTGCACGACGTCGGTCCCGGCCCGGGCGCCGGTGTTGGCCACGGTCAGCGAAACCTCGACCGAGCCGTGCTGCCCGATCGCGCCGGTGGACAGCCGCACGTCGCGGTACTCGAACTCGGTGTAGGACAGGCCGTGGCCGAACGGGTACAACGGCGCCGGCCAGTGGTACTGGTAGGTCCAACCGGCCTTGATGACGTCGTAGTCGAGCGGATCCGGCAGGATGTCGGTGCCCCGGTACCAGGTCTGCGGCAGCCGGCCGGCCGGGTCGGCCTCGCCCAGCAGGACGGCGGCCAGCGCGCGGCCGGATTCCTGCCCGCCGTGGGACATCCACACCACGGCGGGCAGGTGCTCCTCGGCCCAGTCGAGGGCATAGGGATAACTGCTCATCACGACCAGCGACGTCGCCGGACGGACTTCGGCGACGTTGCGCAGCAACGCTTCCTGCCCCGCCGGCAGCGCGATGTCCGCCCGGTCCTCGGTCTCGCGGCCGTTGATCATCGGGTGATTGCCCAGCACGACCACCGCGACATCGGCCGCTTCGGCCGCGGCGCGGGCCGCCGCGACGCCGTCCCGCAGCACCTCGCGGTGCCAGCGCTCGGCGTCCTCGGGCGTCTCGGCGGTGACGGTCCCGTCAGCGGCGGCGTAGCGTCCGGTCAGCACACTGCGCAGCAGCACCAGGTCGCCGTCGGCTTCCAGGCGGAAGGTCTCCCGCACCTCCCAGCTCTTGAGCACCTCCTTGTCGGCGACGAGCGTGTTGTCGCCCTGGAGGCTGAGGTAGCGGCCGGTGTCGGCGGAGCGCAGGGTCACCGCGCCGCCGCCCCAGTCGACTACGTCGAAGGCCATCCCGCCGAGCAGTTCGCCGGTGGCCCGCGAACGCAGCGCGACACGGTCCGATCCGTCCACACAGGACACTTTGCCGAGTCGTTCGGCGAGACCAGCCGCCACAGTGATCCGGTACGGCATCGTGCCGCTGTACCAGTCCTCGCACAGCGTGTCCGCCAACGGACCGATGACCGCGATCCTCGGCGCGCGGGCGGCGTCCAGCGGCAGCAAGCCCTCGTTGCGCAGCAGCACAACGGATTCGGTCGCGGACCGCAGCGCCAGCTCGCGGTGCTCGGCGCAGTCGATCACGTCGGGGCCGATCGACGCGTACGGGTCGACGCTTGGGTCGAATTCGCCGAGCCGGAAGCGGACCAGCAGCTGCCGGCGCACCGCACGGTCCACATCGGACATGCCGATCAGACCGCGTCGCAGCGCCTCGCGCAGCCGGCCGATCGACACGTCGCTGTCCTCGCCGTGGTCGGTGAAACTGTCGATACCGGCGCGGAGCGCGGCCGCGTGGGCCTGTGCGTGGTCGTCGAAGTAGTGCTCGACGTCGACGAGATTGGACGGCGCTTCGGCATCGCTGACCACGAACAACTCGTGGTCAGCCCAGTAGCGCAGTTCGGTCTCGATGAGCGGGCTGACGTGGCAGGGCCGTCCGTTGACGAGGTTGTAGGCCGCCATCGCGCCGGTGACCGCGCCGGATTCGACAACCGGGCGGAAGGCGGCCAGGTCGTACTCCTGGAGCACCCGGGCCCGGACGGCCGAGGAGGTGACGCAGCGGTCGTCCTCGTTGTTGTACGCCAGGAAATGCTTCACCACCGGGGCCGTGCGCAGGAACGTCGGGTGGTCCCCGGCCAGGCCCCGGCAGTAGGCGACGGCCAGCCGCGAAGTGTGCACCGGGTCCTCGGAGTAGCCCTCCTCGTTGCGTCCCCAACGCGGGTCCCGCAGCAGGTTCACCACGGGCGCCCAGGCCTGCAGGCTGTTGGCCCCGGTGCCGACCGTGGGCGGCCGGTGGTAGTGGAAGGCCCGCAGTTCGGTCGACACGGCTTCGGCGACGCGACGCACCAGATCCTCGTCCCAGGTCGCGCCCAGCCCGACCGCTTGCGGGAAGACGGTCGCCACGCCGAGCCAGGCAACACCGTGCAGCGCCTCGGATCCGGTGCGAAACGCGGCGACACCGAGCCGTGGAATCGCCGGCGCGTACTGGTGCAGCATCGCCAGCCGCTCATCGAACGCGAGCCGGCGGAGCAGGTCGTCGATGCGCTTGTCCAGATCCAGTGTCGGGTCGCGGAAAGGCAGCCGCTCGACGGCGGCAGCGGGCAGCGAACTCACGTGGGATACCCCTCGGGGAGCAGAGAAGTTGGAGCGTTTCGACGGTGGCACGCGCCGACAGGGCTGTCAACGAGGCAGGTCAGTGCGTTTTCCGGACTTGTCGAAAGGCTTGTCGAAGAGGAAAACGGCCCGCTACGGTCGCCGTCGATTCAAGCGCTTCGACACTTCAACGGAGAAGGGCCGCCGCAGCATGGTCAACGAGTTGAATCGCAGACGCTTCCTCGGCACCGCCGCGTCGATCGCCGGGGCCACCGCAGTGGCGCCGCTGCTGTCGGCCTGCGGCGGTGGCAACCAGCAGACTGCCGGCGTCAACAGCGAAGCCGGGCTCAAGGCGGCGTTGCCGGCGTACGTGCCGAGCACGCCGGTCAAGCCGGACATCCCGTCGGTGGCGGGCGGTCCGGACGTGATGACCGATCCCGGCTTCCTCAGCTACCCGGCCAACCCGGTCGCCACCGTCTCCGGCAAGCCGGGCAAGGGCGGCAGCTACACCGCCGTCACGCCGCTGTGGGGCACCGTGCCGCCGGCCGGCAACTCCTTCTACCAGGCCATGAACATGGCGCTGGGCGTCACCCTGACGATGAAGCCGGCCGACGGCAACAACTACAACACGATCATCCCGACGATGACCGCCGCCCGGCAGCTGCCGGACTGGGTCAACCTGCCGAGCTGGTGGAACCCCAACTTCAACGTGGGCGAGCTCGCCGGCACGCAGCTGGCCGACCTGACGCCGTACCTGTCCGGCGACAACATCAAGAAGTACCCGAACCTCGCGTCCATCCCCACCGCCGCGTGGCGGGCCGGCGCCTGGGGCGACAAGCTGTACGGCATCCCGTCCTTCTCCAGCGGCTTCACCATCGCCGGCACGGTCTTCTTCCGCCGCGACCTGTTCGACGCCAAGGGCATCACCGCCGATCAGGTCCGCTCGGCCGACGACCTGATGAATCTGGGCAAGGAGCTGACCGACGCCAAGGCCGGCGTCTGGGCGTTCGACGACGTGTGGACCTACCTGTTCCCGTCCTGGAACCTGCCGCTGAAGTGGGCGGTCCAGGACGGCAAGCTGGTGCACAAGTACGAGCTGCCGGCATTCCTGGACGCGATGGAATGGCACTACCGGCTGGCGACCTCCGGCTACATGCACCCGGACGCGATCGCCGGCGACAACGTCAACGCCGTCACTCGGTTCTACGCCGGCAAGACGCTGATCCAGGGCGGTGGCACCGGCGCGTGGAACCTCGCCGACTACCAGTCCGGCACGGCCGCGACCCCGAGCTACCGGCGCGGCGCGTTCAACGCCCTGGCCGCCGACGGGAAGTCCACGCCGCGCTTCTTCCTCGGCCCCGCCACCAACATGATCAGCTACCTGAACAAGAACCTGAAGCCCGACCAGATCGAGGAGCTGCTGGCGGTCGCCAACTACCTGGCCGCCCCCTACGGCACCGCCGAGTACACGATGGTCAACTTCGGCGTCGAGGGCACGCACTTCACCCGGCAGAACGGCGTGCCGACCGCCACCGACGAGGGAAAGAAGGACGTGCAGGCGCAGACCTACCCGTTCCTGGCCTCCCCGCCGTCGGTGATCAGCAACCCGGGTGGGGACATCGTCACCAAGGACTACACGGCCTGGCAGGCCGCCAACGTGAAGGCGCTGACCAAGCCGGTCTTCTGGAGCATGAACTTCAGCATGCCGCAGTCGCTGGCCACCGCCGACGCCGCGCAGGCCGTCGAGGACACCGTGAAGGACTGCTACCACGGCAAGAAGAAGGTCTCGGACGTGCAGGCCGCGATCGCCACTTGGAAGTCGAACGGCGGCGACCGGCTCAAGCAGTGGATGACCGACAACGTGCTCAACAAGTACGGCACCGGCCAGTGAGCAGCCAGACCTGGCGGACCAGGCTGCGGCGGGACCGCAGCCTGCTGCTGATGACCGTGCCGGCGGTGGTGCTGCTGGTGGTCTTCAACTACGTGCCGCTGTCCGGCCTGCTCACCGCGTTCCAGGACTACGACCCGCTGGTCGGCGTGTGGCAGAGCGACTGGGTCGGGTTCGACCAGTTCCGCCAGCTGTTCGGCGACCCGCTGTTCTGGGAGGCGCTGCGCAACACGCTCTACCTCAGCTTCGTGCAGCTGGTGCTGTTCTTCCCGGTCCCGATCGCGCTGGCGCTGCTGCTCAACTCCGTGTTGTCCGAGCGGATCCGCAACTTCGTGCAGTCCGTGGTCTACCTGCCGCACTTCTTCTCGTGGGTGCTGGCCATCACGATCTTCCAGCAGATGCTCGGCGGGGCCGGCGTGCTCAACCAGTTCCTGCGCGGGCACGACCTCGGCGCCTGGGACCTGATGACCAACCCGGGCACCTTCGCGCTGCTGGTCACCTCCCAGGCCGTGTGGAAGGAAGCCGGCTGGAGCATCATCGTGTTCCTGGCCGCGCTGGCCGCGATCAACACCGACATGTACGAGGCGGCCGCGGTGGACGGCGCCGGCCGGTGGCGGCGGATGTGGCACATCACCCTGCCCGGCCTGCGCGGGGTGATCGTGCTGATGTTGGTGCTACGCCTGGGCAACGCGCTGACCGTGGGCTTCGAGCAGTTCCTGATCCAGCGGGACGCGGTCGGCCACGACGCCGCCGACGTGCTGGACACGTTCTCCTTCTACTACGGCATCGCCACCGGCAACTACAGCTACGGCGCGGCGGCGGGCTTGTTCAAGAGCGTCATCTCGTTGCTGCTCATCTGGGGCGCCAACCGGTTGGCGCACGCGTTCGGGGAGGACGGCTTGTACCGCCGATGACACTCATGATCGAACGGCCCGCCGCCGCGCCGGCCGCACCGCGCGCCGGCACGGGACGGCCGGCCTGGGAGGAGCCGCCGACGACCGTCGGCCAGGCCGCGAAGGGCCTGACCCTCGGCGGAATGCTGGCGGTCGTCCTCGTGCCGCTGTGGATCATCGTGGTCACCAGCCTGTCCACACCGGGCGCCATCAACCGCGCTGGTGGCCTGGTGATCTGGCCGGACGGGCTGACCATCGAGCCGTACCGGGAGATGCTCAGCGACTCGACCGTACGCACGTCGCTGCTGGTCAGCCTGGGCATCACCGTGATCGGCACGGCGGTGTCGATGGCCGTGTCGGTGCTGTGCGCCTACGGCCTGTCCCGGCCGCGCTCGCTCGGCCACCGGGTCATCCTGATCACGCTGGTCGTCACCATGTTCGTCAGCGGCGGCCTGATCCCCACCTTCCTCGTCGTCACCGGCCTCGGCGGCTACGACCAGTGGTGGGCGCTGATCCTGCCCAGCGCCGTGTCGGTGTTCAACATCCTGGTGCTGCGGTCGTTCTACTCGGGCACCTCCGCCGAGCTGATCGACGCGGCCCGGATGGACGGCGCCGGCGACTGGCGGATCCTGTGGTCCATCGTGCTGCCCACCTCGCGCGCCGTCACCGCGGTGATCGCGCTGTTCTACGCGGTCGGCTACTGGAACTCGTTCTTCAACGTGATGCTCTACATGCCGACCGACAGCGAGAAGTGGCCGCTGCAGTACGTCCTGCTGACCTTCGTCAACCGCGGCAACGGCCTGCCGGGCTCGGTCAACTCCGGCTTCGGCAGCACCCACGCCCAGACCGCGCCGCTGTCGCTGCAGATGGCGGTGGTGGTGTTGACGCTGGTGCCGCTGCTGATCGTGTACCCGTTCATGCAGAAGCACTTCCGCACCGGTGTGCTGACCGGTGCGATCAAGGGCTGACCGACCGAGGAACCAGGAGCACCACCGATGGTGACACTCGCCGATGTGGCCAAGCACGCGGGCGTCTCGGCCAGCACGGTCAGCTACGTGCTGAGCGGCAAGCGCTCGATCTCGGCGTCGACCCGGCGCCGCGTGGAGCAGTCCGTGGTCGAACTCGGCTACCACCCCAACGCCGGCGCCCGCGCGCTGGCCGCCCGCCGGTCGCACATCGTCGCCCTGGTGGTGCCGCTGACCGCCGACGTCTACGTGCCGATCATGATGGAGATCGCCATCTCGGTCACCGTGGCGGCCCGTCAGCACGGCTACGACGTGCTGCTGATCACCAACGACGAGGGGCCGGAGGGTGTGCGGCGGGTGGCGGTCAGCGGGTTGGCCGACGGGGTGATCCTGATGGACGTCGAATTGGCCGATGAGCGCATCCCGGCGCTGCGCGCACAGGGCACGCAGGCCGCGCTCATCGGCCTGCCCGACGACACGACCGGTGTGTCCTGTGTGGACCACGACTTCGCCGCCGCCGGCGCGCTCTGCGCCGACCACCTCGCCGATCTCGGCCACCGCGAGATCGCCTTCATCGGCTACGGCTCCGGCATCTACCACCGTCATGTCGGGTACGCCGAGCGCACGCTGCGGGGCTTCCGGGATCGCGCAGAACAACGCGGACTGCGGTTCCTGCACCGGCCCTGCGAAGGCACGTTCGAGAGCACCGCCGGCACGCTCGCCCGCGTCCTGGCCGACCGGCCGGACACGACCGGATTCGTGGTGCAGAACGAGGGCGCGATCGGGCCGCTGCTCAACCTGCTGCGCGGCAGCGGGAAGACGGTCCCCGAAGACGCCTCGGTGGTGGCGCTGTGCCCGGAACAGCTGGCCGAACAGTACGCGCCGCGGCTGACCGCCGTCACGGGTCCGACGAAGGAACTCGGCCGTGTCGCCGTGGAGCAGGTCATGAACCGGATCACCGCGGCGGGGCAGGGCATCCAGCCCAGTGACGAACTCGTCCTGCTCACCCCGGTCCTGACCGTCCGCGAGAGCACCGGCCCCGCGCCTCGCTAACCACTCCCCCACAACCGATGCCAGGCCGCGCAGCCCGCGCGGTCCGGATCCGCGCGCCCTGACAGAGGAGCACCGCATGTCCCCGCATTTCCACGACCTCGGCGACGCCCTCGAATGGCGGGCCCACGGCGAGACCCTGCGCGTGGAGGCGTGGGGCCCGGACGCCGTCCGGGTCCGGGTCAGCGCCGCCGGGCCGGTGCTCGACGACCTGCCCGGGGCCCTGCTCGACACGCCACCCGACGGCGGCAAGGCGCGCATCACCGTCGCCGAGCACTCCGCGACCCTCGCGAACGGGACTCTGACCGTACGGATCGACGCCGGCACCGAGGGCCGGCTCACCCCCGATCTCCCCGCGGCGGCCGGCCGGCTGACCTTCCTGCGCGGTGACGACGGCAGTGAGCTGCTGGCCGAGCAGCCCGCGCACTTCTGGTGGCCCGGGCCGCGGCTGGCCACCGCCACCGGCAACGGCTACCACCGGCTCGAACAGCGGTTCCGCGCCTACCCGGGCGAGCGGCTCTACGGCCTGGGCCAGCACACGCATGGCCTGCTCGACCAGAAGGGCGCGGTCGTCGATCTGGTGCAGCGCAACGGAGAAGTGACCATTCCGCTGCTGGTGTCCGACCGCGGTTACGGCCTGCTGTGGAACTCCCCCGCCATCGGCCGGGTGGAGCTGGCCGAGACCGGCACCCGCTGGGTGGCCGACAGCGCCCGGCAGATCGACTACTGGATCACCGCCGGGCAGCCGGCCGAGGTGTTGCGCCGCTACGCGGACGCCACCGGCCACAGCCCCGAACTTCCCGAGTGGGCCGCCGGTTTCTGGCAGTGCAAGCTGCGCTACCGCACCCAGCACGAGCTGCTGGAGGTCGCGCGCGAGTACAAGCGGCGCGGGCTGCCGCTGTCGGTGATCGTGTGCGACTTCTTCCACTGGACGCATCTCGGCGAGTGGCGCTTCGACCCGGCCGAGTGGCCCGACCCGGCGGCCATGGTCCGCGAGCTGGACGAGCTCGGCGTCAAGCTGATGGTCTCGGTGTGGCCGTCGGTCAGCCCGGGAAGCGAGAACTTCCATCCGATGCTGGACCGGGGCCTGTTCATCGGGACCGAGTACGGACCGGTGGCGCACGCCGACTGGCCGGACAAGGGCCTCGGCGCGTACTCCGCGCAGGTTGCCTTCTACGACTCGACCAATCCCGAGGCGCGCGACTACGTCTGGGAGCAGATCCGGCGCGGCTACCACGAGTTGGGCATCAAGGTCTTCTGGCTGGACGCGTCCGAGCCGGAGCTCAAGCCAGGACACCAGAACGGCCTGCGCTACCACGCCGGCCCAGGCTTGGAGGTCGGCAACCTCTACCCCCGCGAGAACGCGCGGACAGTGCACGACGGCCTGCGGGCCGCCGGCGAGACCGAGATCGTCTCGCTCAACCGGTCGTCCTGGGCCGGCGCACAGCGCTACGGGGCGGCGCTCTGGTCCGGCGACATCGGCACGGACTTCGCTTCGCTGCGGATCCAGATCAAGGCCGGCCTGAACGTGATGATGTCCGGGATCCCTTGGTGGACCACGGACATCGGCGGCTTTCACGGCGGCGACCCGGACGATCCGACCTACCGTGAGGTGCTGGTGCGGTGGTTCCAGTACGGGACCTTCTGCCCGCTGTTCCGCCTGCACGGCTTCCGCGGGCCGGCGCAGGTGCTGGAGCCGGCGATGACCGGCCGGCCCAACGAGGTCTGGTCCTACGGCGAGGAGGCGTACGACATCCTCGCCGCCCACCTGCGCCTGCGCGAGCGGCTGCGCCCGTACGTGCTGGCGCAGATGCGGACCACCGCCGAGACCGGCCTGCCGCCGATGCGGCCGCTGTTCCTGGAGTTCCCCGACGACCCGGCGTCCTGGCTGGTCGAGGACACGTTCCTGTTCGGCCCCGACCTGCTGGTCGCGCCGGTCACGGAGGCCGGCGTCCGGGAGCGGACTGTGCACCTGCCGGCCGGCGCACACTGGACCGATGCCTGGACGGGCGAGGAGCACGTCGGCGGCCAGGCGGTCACCGTGGCCGCGCCGCTCGACCGCATCCCGCTCTTCCTCCGCGACGGTGCCGAGCTCCCGGTCCAGGAGCGGCCATGACCCTGGCCGATCGGCTCGGTGGACTGGCTTTCGGCGGGGACTACAACCCCGAGCAGTGGGACGAGGCGGTGTGGCGGGAGGACGACGAGCTGATGCGCCGGGCCGGCGTCAACCTGGCGACGGTCGGCGTCTTCTCCTGGGCCCTGCTGGAGCCGGCGGAAGGCGAGTACGACTTCGCCTGGCTCGACGACCAGCTGGATCGCCTGCACGCCAACGGTGTCGCCGTCGACCTGGCCACGCCGACCGCGTCACCGCCACCCTGGTTTACCCTCGCCCACCCGGACGCGCTGCCGGTGACGGCCGACGGCACGAGGCTCGTCCACGGCAGCCGCGACACCTACTGCCTCGTGGCCCCGGCCTACCGCGACGCCGCCCGCCGCATCGCCACCGCGCTGGCCGAGCGCTACGGGAACCATCCGGCGGTGGCGCTGTGGCATGTGCACAACGAGTACCTGACGCTGTGCTGGTGCGACCAGGTCGCCGCGGCGTTCCGGAACTGGCTGCGTCGGCGCTACGACGGGCTCGACGCGCTGAACGAGGCCTGGGGAACGGCCTTCTGGAGCCAGCACTACACGGCCTGGGACCAGGTGCTGCCGCCACGCGCCACCCAGTGGCACAAGAATCCGGGGCAGGCACTGGATTTTCGCCGGTTCTGGTCCGACGAGGCGTTGGCCGCGTACCGGGAGCAGCGCGACGCGATCCGCGGGCACAGCGACCGCCTGGTGACGACCAACCTCATGGTTCCGGCCTACCAGAACCTGGACCTGTGGGCCTTCGGCCGGGAAGTCGACGTCGTCGCCATCGACCACTATCCGAGCGGGCCCGGCATCGACGCGGCGGCCGACACCGCCTTCGGCGGCGACCGCGCCCGGTCGTTCGGCGGCGGCCGGCCGTGGCTGCTCATGGAACAGGGCACGAACACCGTGTACACGGCCGATCGAATCCTGGCCAAGGAGCCCGGGGAGATTCTGCGCCACAGCCTCGGCCACCTCGCCCACGGCGCGGACGGGACCCTGTTCTTCCAGTGGCGGCAGTCCCGCGCCGGCGCCGAGCAGTGGCACTCGGCGATGGTGCCGCACGCCGGCCCGGACAGCCGCATCCACCGCGAGGTGGTGGCCCTCGGTTCGGCGCTCGGACGGCTCGGCGAGCTGGCGGGATCCACCGTGCGGGCACACGCCGCCGTACTGCACGACTCGGATGCCTGGTGGTCCATGGACGGCGACGGTCTGCCCTCGGCCGACCTCGACTACCGCTCCGCACTCGCCCGAGCCCACCGGGCGCTGTGGAACGCCGGCGTCACAACGGATTTCGCCCACCCCGAACACGACCTCAGCCGCTACCGCCTGGTGTTGGCGCCGGCCCTGTTCCTGCTCTCCGACGCCGGCGCGGCGAACCTGCGCCGCTTCGTCGCCGGCGGCGGCACGCTACTCGTCCAGTACGCCAACGGCGTGGTCGACGACCGTCTGCACGCCCGGCTCGGTGGCTATCCGGCCGCACCGCTGCGCGAGGCGCTGGGCATCCGGGTCGAGGAACACCGGCCGCTCGCGCGGGACGAGCGCCTTGTCCTGTCCGACGGCACGCATGGCGACTGCTGGAGCGAATCCGTGCGGCTCCACGGGGCGGAGGCCGTCGCCGCGTACACCACCGGCATGCTCGCCGGGAGTCCGGCGCTCACCCGGCACGGCCGGGGGTGGTACCTGTCGACCCGTCTCGACGACGCGGGCTACGCCGCCCTGATCGCTCGCCTGCTGGCGGCGGCATCCGTCGAACCGGACCTGCCGGGCCTGCCGCCCGGCGTCGAAGCCGTCACCCGGCACGCCGAAGACGGCCGCCGCTGGCACATCGTCCTCAACCACACCGCCGAGCCGGCCCGGCTGCCGGCATCCGCCCACGACCTGCTCACCGCCGGCGCCATCCACGAGGTGCGTCCCGGCGGCTGCGCGGTGCTCAGGAGCCCATAGTGTTCGTCAATCCCGTACTGCCCGGCTTCCACCCGGATCCCAGCGTCTGCCGGGTCGGCGAGGACTACTTCCTCGCCTGCTCCAGTTTCGAGTACGTGCCCGGCGTGCCGGTCTTCCACAGCCAGGATCTGGTGCACTGGCGGCAGATCGGCAACGCCCTCGACCGGCCGCTGCCGCCCGGCACGCCGTCGTCCGGCGGCGTCTACGCCCCCGCCCTGCGCCATCACGACGGCCGGTTCTGGCTCATCGTCACGAATGTCAGCGATGGCGGCAATCTGCTGGTGACCGCGCTCGACCCGGCCGGGCCGTGGTCCGATCCGATCTGGCTGCCCGATGTCCACGGCATCGATCCCGACCTGGCTTGGGACGACGAGGGCAACTGCTGGTGCACGCTCGCCGGCGTGCACCAGGTCCAAATCGACCCGCACACCGGAAAAACCCTCGGTGCGGCGCGACGGATCTGGTCCGGCTCCGACGGGGCGAAGGCGCCGGAAGCACCGCACCTGTACCGGATCGGCGACCACTGGTACCTGATGATCGCCGAGGGCGGCACCGAACGCGGACACGCCGTCTCCATCGCTCGCGGCAGCGCGCCGACCGGGCCGTTCGAGCCGTGCCCGACCAATCCCATCCTGAGCCACCGCGGCACCGACAGCCCGATCCAGAACACCGGGCACGCCGACCTTGTCCAGGCGCCGGACGGTTCCTGGTGGATGCTTCTGCTGGGCGTGCGACCGGGCGGCGGCACGCCAGGCTGGCACGTGCTCGGGCGGGAGACGTATCTCGCCCCGGTGTCGTGGGTGGACGGCTGGCCGGTCGTCGGCGAGCTCCTGCCGGCCATGTCCGATCCGCCCTGGCCATTGCGGCCGACGCCGGAACCCTCTAGCCGCGACGACTTCGACCAGGACCGCCTGCGACCATGCTGGGTGTCGCCACGCAACCGCGCCGGCCGCCTCGACGAACGCCCCGGCTGGCTGACCCTGCACGCGGCCGGCGGCTCGATGGACGAGGCCGACGTCGCGTTCGTCGGCCGACGTCAGCAGCACCTGACCTGTCAGGTGCGGACGCTGGTCGATCCCCTGGACGGTCGCGGCGGTCTGGCGGTCCGACTGGATGAGCAGCACCACTACGAGATCGAGGCGACGGCCGGCGAGGTCATCGTGATCGCCCGCATCGGCCCACTGCGCAGCGTGATCGCGCGTCTGACGGTGCCGGTGAGTCCGCTGGTGCTCGGCGTGAACATCGCGCCGCGAGCAGTCCAGGACCCGCGCACCGGCCCCGACACCATCGGCCTGGGCATCGAGCATCCGGACGGCGTCTTCGAGGCGCTGGCCGAGTTGGACGGCCGGTACCTCTCGACCGAGGTGGCCGGCGGCTTCACCGGTCGGGTCATCGGCATGTACGCCGCGGCCGGCGCCGTCCACTTCGACTGGTTCGACTACCACCACTGAGAAAGAGGACACGACATGCGCCGATTACGGTGGCCGGCAAGCGTTCTGCTGACGCTCGTCGCCGCGACCAGCCTCTCCGTCGGCCCGGCCGCGGCCGCGACGAGGTCGGTGCCCGCCGATCCGATGGCGGCGGTGGCCGCGATGCAGCCCAGCTGGAACCTCGGCAACACCCTGGACGCCATTCCCGACGAGACGTCCTGGGGCAATCCCCTTGTCACCAAGCAGTTGTTCGACACCGTCCGGGCCAACGGCTTTCACAGCGTCCGGATTCCCGTGACCTGGAGCGGCCACCAGTCCGCCACCGCCCCGTACGCCATCGACGCCAAGTTCCTCACCCGGGTCCGGCAGGTCGTCGGCTGGGCGCTGTCCGACGGCCTGTACGTCGAGCTCAACGTGCACCACGACTCGTGGCAGTGGATCGCCACCATGGCCGCCGACCATGACGGCGTGCTGGCCCGCTACAACGCGACCTGGACCCAGATCGCCGCCGCGTTCCGGGACGAGCCGCGGTCCCTGCTGTTCGAGAGCGTCAACGAGCCGCAGTTCACCAACGCCACCGACGCGCAGAAGACGCAATTCCTCAACGAGCTCAACACGTCCTTCCACACCATCGTGCGCGGCAGCGGCGGCGGCAACGCCACCCGCCTGCTCGTGCTGCCGACGCTGGGCTGCACGCCGGACCAGATCCTGATGGACAACCTGGCCACCGAGATGGCCTCGCTGCACGACCACAACCTCGTCGCCACCGTGCACTACTACGGCTACTGGCCGTTCAGCGTGAACATCGCCGGCTACACCCGGTTCGAGACCACCTCCCAGCAGGACATGGCCGCCGCCTTCACGCGAATGCGCAACACCTTCGTGTCCAAGGGAATCCCGGTCTATCTCGGCGAGTACGGGTTGCTCAGCTACCCCGACTACACCCACCCCGACGCGGTCGAACGCGGCGAGGCGGTGAAGTACTTCGAGCAACTCGGCTACGAGGCGCGGACCAGCGGGGTCACCGCCGCGCTCTGGGATGCCGGTTCCTTCCTGAACCGCGACACCTTCCAATGGCGCGATCCGGGTCTGGTCGCTGAGATCAGGTCCAGCTGGACCACCCGTTCCGGCACCGCCGCCGCCGACACGATCTACGTGCCGAAGGCGAATCCCATTGCGGCGCAGACACTTGCCCTGAGCCCGAACGGCACCACCTTCACCGGACTCTGGCAGGGCAACACCGCGCTGGTCGCCGGTCGGGACTACACCCTCGCCGGCAACCAGCTCACCCTGACCGCCGCCGCCCTGACCCGACTCGTCGGCAACCGTGCCTACGGAGTCGACGCGACGCTCCAAGCCCGGTTCTCCCACGGAACGCCTTGGTCCGTCGACATCAGCACCTATGATCCGCCGGTGCTGTCGAATGCCAGTGGCACCACGAGTTCCTTCGCCGTGCCGACGCAGTTCCGTGGCGACCGGCTGGCGACCATGGAGGCCAAGTACGTCGACGGCAGCAATGCCGGCCCGGCTAACTGGACCTCCTACCAGCAGTTCACGACCGCCTTCTCCCCCGGCTACCCGGCCGGCGCGATCGCTCTCACGGCCGATTTCTTCAACGCCACCAACGACAACGCTCCGGTGACGCTCACGTTCCACTTCTGGAGCGGTGCCACTGCGACCTACCACGTGACCAAGTCCGGCAGCTCGGTGGTCGGCGTCGTTTCCTGAACACGAGGTCGGTCCCCGCGTGCACGAGTGCACGCGGGGACCGACCCGTTTCATGACGAGGAGACCGAGAAGCTGTTGGACGTGAAGTTCAGGGCGCTGCCGGTCGAGGTGATCTCGAATCCGAACTGGACGTCGCCGAGCGTCACGTCGCCGAACCAGCCCTTCGACTTGATCCAATTCAGCACGGCCTTGATGTCCACCGACCCGGCGTTGGTGTTGCCGTGGCGCAGGAAGGAGAACACCGCGTTGGAGCCGTTGGAGCCGCGGTAGACGTCCCAGGTGTGGCCGCCGACCGACACCGTGGTCTGGAGGCTGCCGATCGGCCCGACCGCGCCGGTCTTGTTCATCCACAGCATGATCTCGTCGGCGTTGTTGTCCGCCCAGATGTCGTACGCCGTCTCATAGGCGCCCTGGCCGGGCACCGAGACGTTGAAGGAACTGGTGACACTGCCCAGGCTGCTCAGCTTGCGGCCGACGGTCCGCCCCGAGTGCGGATAGGACTTCACACCGCCGGTGTTGGGCTGGTTGGAGTTCACGCCCCAGTTGCTGTACGAGTTCGCCCAGATCGTCTGCGGGCCGGCGCCACCGCCCCAGACGTCGTTGTTGAGCGTGTATCCGCCGTTGGACCAGGACCCGAACTTGTCGGACGAGGACCAGACCGCCGCCTGGGCCGACGTCGCGGTCAGGACGATCGAGACGGCCGCAGCCACCGCGGGCACGGCGAATCGGAGGATTTTTCGCATGGCAGGGTTCCCTTCTGGGCAACGTCGCACAGACGGTGTAAACCGACGACGTCATCGAATTTCTTCGACAGCAAGGCTTTCTGTTGTCGTCGACGTATCGCACTGTCGCAGGCCAATTGCGCCACGGTCAAGACGCGAATTCCTTCGACCAAACCGGACCGAGCCCACCCGAATCCGCATCACCTGGGACTTCGACGGAATTCGATGACGTCCGGTCGCGCGACGGATCCGGCCCGCGAGGGGCGGGCGATTTGCGGCGTGAACCCGTGCGACACGCGCCGCTCGCGGCCGCACGGCAACGCAACTCCGCCGAGCACGACGTACGCCGGCTGATGCCGAGAACGAGCAGCGGTGCGGGGCGACCGTCCGCCACTCTTGTGTCAAGGAGCCGCCTACCAGGACTGACAGGCTCGAACCAGCGACGGCTCCGCACCGCTGGCCGTGCTCACCGCTGCTGGGGACCGTCGACAGCAGTCCAGTCGTCGTTCGGATGCACGACACCGAACGTCATCGACGGGCAGTCGAACGCGCCACCGGACGGCGGGGCGGCGAGGGAGGAGTTGCCCGGCGCGGCGGGCACCCAGGCGCCGTTCTGGGACACCTTGACGCCGGAGGCCTCGATCGTCTTGCCGCCAAGGTCGTGGCAGTAACTGCCGGACGCGGTGTAGATCTCGAAGAAATCCCAACTGGAGCCGGGAATGTCCTTGTTCCCGCTGCTGGTGTAGAACACGTCCCACGCGTGCGTCCGGTAGTTCATCAGGTACACGGTCCAGGTGTTGGCCGTGGTGGACGTGCGGTGCTCGTCCATGCTGTAGACGCGGTGTCCGTTGACGGTCGTCGTGTAGGTCGCGGTGAAGGTCGCGTCCATGTCGACGAGCTTGCCGATGGTGTCCCGGCCGCCGCACCAGTCCCAGGCCCACAGCTTGGGACCGTCCGGCGTGTAGGCCGTGGTGAGCTCGATGCACGCGTTGCCGGGCGGCAGGGCGGTCGGCGCGTAGACGTAGTCGCCCCCGCTGGCGGTGATGTCGAGCACGGTGTGCGTCGCCCGCAGGCCGCTGCTTGCGTTGTCGTTGAAGAAGATTCCCCAGGCGTCGTGCAGCTCGTCGTGCGCACGGGCGACCCGGGCCGGGGTGAGAGCGCGGAAGTGGTCGGCCGCCGCACCCGCGGCGGCCAGCGCGGCGGGGCCGGTCAGACCGGGCACCACTCCCCCGGCCGGCGCGCCGGCCGCCGTCGACACAACCAAGACCGCAGCGGCGATTGCCTCCGATAACACCATGATCAGCTCACCACGATTCGGTCGACGTCGGGTGCCCAGCCGGTCGGGTTGGTGATCAGGATGGAGTTGGCGCCGGACGTCAGAGTGAGGGTGACGGCCACCGAGCCGACGGTGTCCCAGCCGCCGGTGTTGGGCGTGCTCACGGTGGTCGCCGCGCCGCCGTTGGCGCTGATGGCGAGTGACCGGTCCTCGCCGGCGGCGTAGTAGACGGTGATCTTGTGCGAGCCAGCGGTGCCGGTGACGTTGTTGAACCGCAGGTAGTTCGCGGTGCCGTTGCCGACGTAGCCAACCAGCGCACCGCCGGAGGCGCCGGAAGAGCTACGCACAGCGGCCTGGCCGCCGAGGGTGTTGCCGCTGGCCTCCGCTTCGTACGAGTTGCCTTGCGGCGGTGCACCCGCGATCTTCCAGTACACCGTGTACCGGGTGTGGTGGGTCTGGTGGAACGGCAGCAGCGACACCGATCCGGTGCTCGCGGTGGCGGTGAAGTGCAAGGGATTCGCCGAGTCCTGCGCCAGCGTGTCGGTACGGAGCGTGGGTAGCACGCCGCCGAGGTCGGTGGTGCCGTACTGACCGGCCAGCACGATCGGCCCGTACTTCACGGCCCCGACGCCGGAGTTGTCGTTGGCCCGTGGGAAGGCCAGCGTCATAGGCAGCGAGACGTCGACGACGTCGCCGTTGGCCCAGGTGCGGTCGATGGTCGCGTACGTCCCCGGCGTGACGGCGACGTTCTGCATCGCGCCGTTGACCTTGATGGTCGCGCCGGAGGTCCAGCCCGGAATGCGGATCTTCAGCGCGATGTGGCCGGCGCCGCCGATGGTCAGCCTGGTGCTCGGCGAGCTCGGGAAGGTGGTGTCCTGCCTGACCGTGATGGATCGTCCCGGCCAGGTCAGCACGGAGGCGGTGAACAGGTTCACGTACAGCGTCTCGCCGGCGTAGAAATAGATGCTGTCGGCGAACTTGGTCTGCGACTCCATGCCGGTGCCGTGGTCGCAGGTGAAGTCGTCGTAGTCGTTGGAGTAGGTCTTGATGCCGCCGGCGCGCAGCGGCGTGTAGTAGGTGACGAACCCGTGCGCGGCGGAAGGGTCCTGCTCGCCGAGGATCTGGTTGACCAGCGCCAGCTCGTAGTAGTCCATCAGCTCGGCGCGGGTGGGGTCGGTGAAGAACAGCTGCCGGGTCAGCTTGAGCATGTTGTACGTGTTGCAGACCTCGCACGTGGTGTCCGACAGCTGGCTCGCGATGGCGTCCGGGGTCTGGAAGTACTCGCCGTTGGAGTTGCCGCCGATCACGTAGCTGTGGTGCGCGGTGACGATCCGCCAGAAGTTGTTCGCGATGTCCCGATACCGGGTGGTGCCGCTGGCGTGGTATTCCTGGATCGCCCCGATGATCTTCGGGATCTGCGTGTTGGCGTGGTTTCCGGCGAGCTGGTCCTGGTCGGCCGCCAGCGGGTCCAGAATTCGGGCGTGGTCGAACCGCTGCGCGGTGGTCAGGTGGTCCCGGTTGCCGGTGACCAGATACAGGTTGGTCAGCACCTCGGGCATGCCGCCGAACTCGGTGTTCAGCGCCGCCTGCATCTGCGACTGGCTGAGCCGGTCGGTGCGCCACTTGACCCAGGCGGCCTTGTTGGTCAGCACGGTCAGCGCCTGGCTGTTGCCGGCCAGGTTGTACTGGTCCAGCAGGCCGGCCATGATCTTGTGCAGGGTGTAGTACGGCGCCCACACCTGCTGGCCGCTCTCCAGCCGGTCGAAGAAGTTCTCCGGATAGGCGGACAGGTAGCCGCTGTGGAAACCGGCGTTCGGCGACGCGCTCTGGCAGGCCGCCAGGGAACTCACCAGGTAGTCGCCCTTGGTCTTGTAGGTCGTGTCGCCGGTGTTCGCGTACGCCTGCGCCAGGCCGGACATCAGGTGCCCGGTGGAGTGGCCGCGCAGCTCCGTGTCCGGACTCTCCCAGCCGCCGCAGGGCTGGGCCGAGCTCGGCAGCCCGACGTTGAGCCGGAACATGTGCAGCAGCCGGTCGGGGTCGACGAACCGGAAGTAGGCCAGCGTCCGATTCATGTTGTCCAGGAACGGACTCGCCTGTAACCGCACCGCGCTCAGCGGGAACGGATACGCCGACACGCCGACGGGCGTGGGTGCGGCGGCAGCTGCCTCGGCATTCGGTGCCAGTGCGACGCCGGCGGAGATCGCGCCGACGGCCTTGAACATGGTGCGTCGGTCGAAGGAGTACATCGTGGGACCTTTCCCCAGAGGCGCCGGTGCGCTCACGCGCACCGGCGCTGCGTGGCTCAGCTGGCCAGGGTGATCGTCACCGTGTTGGCGCTGGCGGTGACGGTGTGGGTGCCGGCGTTGTAGCTGCCGCCGCTGACGGCGGTCACGCCGACACTGAGGAACACCGGCAGCTGGATGTAGACCGGGCCGCCGGGCAAGGTGCCGGAAAGGGAAACCGTGACGGTGCGGCCGGAACCGGAGCCGCTGACCGCCAGCGAGACGCCGTACGTCGAGCGACTGCCCGAGGAGACGTCGTAGCTGGTGGTCAGGTTGCCGACGGAGAGGTTCTGCCCGGCGGTGAGCCAGGCGCTCGGCACGCCGCGTCCGATGTAGAGCGGTCGGGTGTAGGTGTACGGCCCGGAGCCGGTCGACGACAGGCCCTCGGCCACCAGAGATTCGAGCAGCCCCTGCTGCTGGCCGGCGATCGGCCAGGCGTACGGGCAGGCGCCGAACTCCGGCCCGGCGTGGTTGCCGATCCACGGGTTGTTCGAGTCCGGGCCGTCCCCGTTGGCCTCCCACCACGCGTTCGGGCCGCCGGTGGTGGTCTTGATCTGCCAGGCGTAGCTGGTGATCGGCAGGTCACGGTAGTTGTTGGAGAACAAGCCGTCCGACGAGTACGAGGTGTTGTACGCCGTCGAATACCCGTTGAAGGCGCCGAAGGTCGGATACGGGTAGCCGCCGCCGGACAGGCGGTTGAAGCCCCACTGGTACATCCGGTCGATCTGCCCGGGGTCGCCCATGATGCCGTTCAGCGTGCCGCCGGCCAGCATCGTCGACCACTGGTTCTGCCCGACCCAGGCCGGTGACGCCCAGTTCGCGTCGTTGGTGGTGTTGCAGCGGTTGGCGCTGTTGGGCTTGTCCACCTCGCACGGCAGGTAGTTGAAGCCGTTCGCGGACTGGTTGCGGCCGACCACGGTGTTGAGGGCGTTGAGCAGCTTCGTGTACGCGCCGTCGGCCCACTGGGCCTCAGAGGTCTGACCGATCTTGGTCGCGATGTACTTGTAGGAAGCCAGCATCTGCAGCGCGGAGAAGTTGCTGAACAGCCAGCGGCCGGTGGAGTCGTTGTCGAAGTTGGTCTGCAGCGTGCCGTCGGAGGCCAGCTGCGCCGGGTACTTCACCCGCGCGATGGTGTAGAGGCTCGGGCCCCACTGGCCGGAACCGCCGCTGTCGTCATGGAAGAACTGGCTGACGAAGGACGTGTCGTTCGTCTTGGCCAGATAGGTCGCCCAGGCGCCCATCGTCTTCCACACGCCGTCCCAGTACCAGTTGGCCCCGACCTCGTCCCAGTTGTCCTGCTCGGAGATCCGCGCGGTCAGCAGCAGGTTGCGGCCGTCGTGGAAGTCACCGGTCTCGAACTTGGCGGTCAGCTCGCCGGGCACGTCGTGGTTGAGGATCCAGTTGTAGTTGTTGGCCGCGGAGAACTGCGCCTCGCCGATCTGCATCATCAGGTTGTAGATGGTGCCGGCCTTGTACGCGTTGGTCATCGCGGTGCCGGGGTTGGCCAGGTTGCCGGTGTTGGGCAGCGTCGTGTTGGGCAGGCTGAACGTGTTGAGCTCGGCCAGCCGCGAGTTCCAGTACGACGCCATGTGGTTGTAGGCGGTGTCGTAGTTCGGGGCGCCGCCGGACAGCACGGAGCCGGTGGGCAACGCGGCTCCGTTGCCGAAGTTGTCCACCGCCACCACGAAGTCGTGGTTGCTGGTCTGGCCGGGTTGCACGGTGTCCAGCGAGGAACTGGTCAGCCGCACCAGGTTCGGCCCCGAGCCGCCGGGCGGAACGGTCACCGCGGCGGATCCGCTGTTGGTGACGGAAACCCGGGTGTAGACCAGCATGAAGCTGTTGCCGTTGACGGTTTCCTTGTCGGCGAAGTTCTTGATGGCGATGCCCACGCTGCCCGAGGTGCGGCTGGTCTTCATCGCCGGCAGATAGCCGTTGTCCTCGGCCCACTGCACGCTCTGCCGGCCGGGCGCGCCGCCGTAGTTGTACGCGCTGAACGAGTACATGCCGCCGCACAGGCCGTTGTACGTGGTGTTCACGCCGCGGGCGAAGAACGAGCCGGACAGGTAGGTGAACACCGGCCAGTAGTTGCCGTCCCAGCCCAGCGCGGTGGTGTTCTGGAAGCCCTGCCCGTTCGGGTCGTTCGGGGTCTGGAAGTTCGTGCCGTACGCCCGGGGCAGGCTGGAGTTGTGGCACGCGTTCGGGTTCAGGTTGGGGATGCCCTGGTAGCCGCTGGGCGGCGGGGTGGTGCCGCCGCCCGAGCCGAAGCCCGGGAGCTGCCAGGCTCGGCTGGCCGCGCCGGAGCACGGCAGCTGGACCAGGGCGGTGTTGTTCGCCGAGCTGTCGCCGGACGGCGCGACACACTTGCCCGAGCTGACCGACACGACGGTGAACGTGTTGCTGGCACCGGAAACCGGCGTCAGGTGGAACTGCTGGTTGGTGCCGGAGTGACAGCCGTACTGGATCACCGCGGCGTTGTCGCTGCTGGACGCGCCGGAGATGTCGAGGCAGTCCCCGGCGGTCACGGTGCCGATCGTGTACACGTCACCGGAGACGGGGGTGAACGTGAAGGACTGGTTCGTCCCGGAGTTGCAGGACCACTGGACGAGCTGCAGACCGCTGGTGCCTGCGCCGTTGGGCACGTCGGCGCAGTTCCCGTTGGCCTGGTTGACCATCGTGCTGGTGAAACCGGAGGCGGCGTGCGCCGCGGTCGCCGGGACCATCATGGCGAGCGCGACGACCGCCAGGAGAACCGATCGTCGTGGAACGACAGGACGCTTCATCGGGCCCTCGCAGGGAATCGGTTGTTCAGTCGAGTTGGATGTAGTCCAGTTCCGCGTAGCCGGTGCCGCCGGCGAAGAAGGGCGCGCCCTTGGCCAGCCGGATCACGTTGTAGCCGGAGTGCAGGGTGACGGTGGTGCTCGTGGTGGCGAACTTGCCCCAGCCGGCGGTCGGCGGATAGTTCACCGTCGACCAGGCCCCACCGTTGTAGGCAAGTCCTTGCGTGGCAACGGCTCCGGTGCCGTTGGCGTAGCCGATGGTCATCTTGTAGGCACGGCTGTCCGGCACGGTGACGACGAAGTCGACGTAGCTGTCGCTGCGTGGGTCGCCGGAGTTGTCGATCCGCCCCACGTAGCCGCCGCTGGACGCGGTGGAGCTGGTCAGCCGCTGGGTCCGGAACACCGACGCGTTCTCGGCCTCGTACCGGTGCTGGTACGCCGGAACACCGCTGGTCGGCTGGACCACCAGGTGGTAGGCGCTGGTCGCCGACATGTTCGGCACTGACACGGTGATCTGTCCATTGGAGACGGTGTAGGTCGAGTCGGAGACGGTCGTCGGCGCGGACACCGCGGTGAACCGGCCGGAGGCCGGCGTGGACTCCAGGGTGACCCGGACCGTGCTCCCCATCGCCCCCAGGCCGCTGACCCGCACGGAGTTCGTGCCCGACTCGTCGCCGAACACGACATCGGCCCGGCGGCGGGTGGCATCGTAGGAGGCGAACCCGTCGAGCCCGGTCTGCGCCGGCGGCGTGGTGGTCACCATCGAGCCGGCCATGTCGCCGTACCACTTGTACAGCCACCACGTGCCGGTCGGCTGGTTGTTGTTCACCACCAGGCCGTTGACGGTGCCGTACTCGTACCAGAAGGCCCGGTCGGCCGCCCACACGCCGGCGCGTTCGAACTTGGCGATGTAGTCGGCGACCCGGCCGGGCACGTCGACCTCGTCGGTCCAGGCGTACTCGTTGATGAAGATCGGCCGCGGGCTGATGCCCAGCGACGACTCCAGCGAGCGGTAGGCGGCCACGTCCGCGGCGACGGACCCGCTGCTGTGGTCGAGCTCGTGCCAGACCACGATGTCCGGCACCGTGCCGGTGTTCTTGGCGTTGACCAGGAACGCCCGCATGCGGTCGGCGTCCCAGTGCGAGTAGCCGGGGCCGGCGACCGGGGTCACCGTGTCCTGGGTGCGGATCCGTTGCACGGTACGGGTCCAGCCCGCGTTGAAGTCACCCGCGGCCGCGGTGTTCCAGGTGCCGTCCGGCTCGTTCCAGATCTCCCAGGCGGCCACGTTGCTCGCCGATCCGGCGGCGAGCCGCTTGGACACCATGGTGTCTACTTTGGACAGCCAGTCGTCCCAGCTGACCCACTTGTAGGGGAAGTCCGGGTAGATGTCCGGCATGCGGATCACCTCGCCGGCGCCAACCCGGTCCGCCTGCGGGGCGACCAGCAGGCCGTCGCCGCCCGGCGGTTGGCCGTTGGGCTTCTGCCCCACGCCGGGCGGGGGCTGGGTGAGGGTGTTCATCTTGATCGGCAGTAATGTCGAGTCGGCGGGTCGGCTGTTCTCGGCGAGTGCGTACAGTCCGCCGGACGCGACATGCGTGACCGGCCGGAACGGCGCACCGACATCGACGGCCAGCGTGTGTCCGGCGGCTTGGGCGGTTGGTGGTGCCAGCAGGGCGGTCATCGCGACGGCGATGCCGGCGATCCCGAGGCCTCGTAGTGCCATCGGTTCGTTCCTCCACGGATGGGGGCAGGGGTTCACTCCGTGGCGGCGACCGGGATCCACACCCGCATCGGGCCTGGTTTCCGGTTTCCCCACAGGAAATAGGGCAGGGCGGAGAAAGTGATCGGGTCGGTGTGATCCTCGATCGCCGATCCGTACAGGGCGGAGTCGGCGGTGCGCACGCCGCCGGCCACGGTCAGCGTCACCGGGCCGTCCTCGGTCGCCCGGCCGGCGACCGGCGGGACGGACGGATCGATCCGCACGTCCTCCAGCGTCACGCCGTCGGGCAGGTCGGCCTGCTCGACGCAGTACACGAGCGGGCCACGGGCGAGCGCGACACAGCCGCGGACCGCGTCGATCCGCGGGTGCGGCCGGACGATGCGGCCATGCATCGGCAGATCGAGCGTGACGGTCATGTCGCGAGTCCAGTCGCGCCGCAGCCGCACGTATCCGTCGACCGGTTCGACGGGATTCCCGTCCAGGCGCACGTCCTCGGTCGGGCACCAGCCAGGAATCCGCAGGGACAGGGTGATCGGTGCGGCCGTGGTGACGGTCAGTTCGACGCGGCCGTCCCACGGATACCCGGTGCGCACGGCGATCCGCACCGGCGATCCGTCCACTGTGGTCTCGATCTCGCCGGCGGTGTAGAGCTGGATCTGGAGTCCGGTGTCGTCGGTGGTGATGGCGTAGCCGGGTAGGGAGGCCATCAGGCGGGCGAGGTTGGGCGGGCAGCAGGCGCAGCTGTACCACGACAGGCGCTGCGAGGGCGCGTCCTCGTGCGAGCCGTCGTGGCCGGTCCGCAGGTGCAACGGGTTGGAGTAGAAGAAGTGCTCGCCGTCCAGCGCGGTCGAGCCGGCGATCGCGTTGTGCAGCACGCGTTCCATCTCGTCGGCGTGCCGGACGTCGCCGGTCGCCAGCAGCATGCGCCAGTTCCACTGGAAGCTCGCGATCGCCGCGCAGGTCTCGGCGTACGCGCGGTCGGCAGGCAACTCGTACGGGTCGCCGAAAGCCTCGTCGCGGTGCCGGGAGCCGTGCGCGCCGGTGAGGTACGTCTTCGAACCGAACGCGTCCTCCCACAGGCGTTGCGCCGCGGCCAACAGCTCGCCGTCGTGCGTCTCCACCGCCACGTCCACCACACCGGCGAGCAGGTACAACTGCCGCACGGCGTGGCCCGCGACCGCGTCCGCCTCCCGAATCGGGACGTGATCCTGCAAGTAGGCAGCGCCGAAGTGCTCCGGATTGAGCAGCCCGTGCCCGCGCAGGTCGACCAACCGAGCGGCCAGGTCCAGGTACGGCCGGTGCCCGGTCACCCGGTACAACTCCACCAGGGCGGTCTCGATCTCCGGATGCCCGTCGACGTCGTTCGCGGCGGCGAACCGGTCCACGATCAGGTCCGCGAACCGGCGGGCGACCGTGACGATCTCGGCGCCGACACCGGCGCGCGACGCGGCGACGGCGGCCTGGATGAGATGGCCGGCGCAGTACAGCTCATGGCTCTTGTGCAGTTCGCGCCACCGCTGCTCCGGCTTGACCACCGTGTAGTACGAGTTGAGGTAGCCGTCCTCCCCCTGCGCCTTCGCCAACAGTGCCGCGGTGGTGTCCAGAAACGCCCGCAGCTCGGCGTCGTCCGGGGTCCGGGCCAGCTGCCAGGCGGCCGCCTCCAGCGTCTTGTGCACGTCGGAGTCGGCGAACCACATGTTCTGAAAATCGCC
Source organism: Kutzneria sp. CA-103260 (assembly GCF_018263855.1). Classification (GTDB taxonomy): domain Bacteria; phylum Actinomycetota; class Actinomycetes; order Mycobacteriales; family Pseudonocardiaceae; genus Kutzneria. The sequence goes on from NZ_CP073318.1 coordinate 3,763,688, forward strand.
GTCGGCCTCGCCGGTGACGCGGCGCAGGTTGTCGATCGCGCCCGCGGCGTGCAACTGGCTCACGCAGTGCGGCAGGGTGCGAACGGCGTTGCGCCGCAGCCATGTCCCCCACAGGCTGTCGTCGGCGACGGTGGTCGCGCTGAGCGGCAACGGCCGCAGCGCCGCGACCGCGTCCGCGGTGGGGTGGACGGGACCGGGTGTGGACTCGGTCATCGAGGTCCTCTCCTGTCTGCTAGCCCTTGAGGGCGCCAGAGGTGAAACCGCGCACGTAGTAGCGCTGCAACACGAGGAACACGGCGACGCACGGCAGGGCGGAGACGACCACGCCGGCCTGCAGCGCGCCGAAGTCCACCGAGCCCAGGCTGCCGGACTGGAGGTTGAACAGGGCCACCGGCAGGGTGAACTTCGAGCCGTCGGTGAGGAAGATCAGCGGCGCGACGAACTCGTTCCAGGCCGCCAGGAAGGAGAACAGGGCGACGGTCACGATGCCGGGCAGCACGCCGCGCAGCAGCACCCGGCGCAACGCGCCGGTGATCGTGCACCCGTCGACCAGCGCGGCCTCCTCCAGCTCGGCCGGCAGCGCGTCGAAGGAGTTGCGCATCATGAACAGGCCGAACGGCAGCTGCAACACGGCCAACACCAGACCGAGTCCCACCAACGAGTTCTGCAGGCCGAGCCAGCCGAGCAGGATGTACAGCGGCACCAGGATCGTGGTGTACGGCACCATCAGCACGGCCAGCGTGACCAGGAACAGCGCGTTGCGTCCGGGAAAAGGCAGCCGCACCATGGCGTACCCGCCGAGCGTCGTCGTCACGACCGTGACGCTGACGGCGACGACCGCGACCACGACGGTGTTGGTCAGGTACGTACTCAGACCGGTGCCGTACTCGAGAAGTCGTTGGTAGTTGGACAGTCCCCAGCCGTCGCTGCCGCCCGCGGCCTCCTTGCCGTGCACCGACGAGAAGACCGTCCAGAGCATCGGCAGCAGGAACAGCACCGCCAGCGCCGCGCCGGTGAGATAGAAGCCGCCCTTGCGGATCCGCGTCACGACTTCACCGCCCCTCGCGGCGGATCAGCCGCATCTGCGCCACGTTCACCACGATCAGCACGGCCAGCGTGGCCACCGACACCGCGGCCGCGCGGCCGAGATCCTGCGACAGGAAGGCCTCCCGGTAGATGTCGATCACCACCGTCGCGGTGTCGTGCCGGCCGCCGGTGAGGATGAAGAACTGGTCGAACGCCAGCAGCGAGCCGGTCAGCGACAGCACCATCGCCAGCGCCAGCGTCGGCCGCAGCAACGGAAGCGTGACCCGCCACAGGGTCTGCCACCGGCCGGCGCCGTCGATCCGGGCCGCCTCGTACAGCACCGGGTCGATGCTCTGCAGCCCGGTCATCAGGATCAGCATGTAGAAGCCGGCGAACCGCCAGGTGATCATGGCGACGGTCGAGCCGAGCGCGGCGCCGGTCGAGCCGAGCCAGTCGACCCGGCCCAGCCCGACCAGTTGCACGAGTTCGTTCAGCGGCGACGAATCCGTGTTGAACAGCCCGTAGAACAGCAGGCTGGTGGAGGCCAGCCCGACCGCGCTGGGCAGGAACAGCACCGCCCGGACCGCGCCGACCCCGCGCCGATTCCGTTGCACCAGCAGGGCGAGGCCGAACGCGATCAGACCGAGTACGACCGTGGTGACCGCGGTGTACTTCAGCGTGAACCAGACCGCGCGGAGAAACAGCGGATCGGACAGCGCCTGGTAGTTCGCGACACCGTTCGGCGCGGACGCGCCCAACAACGGCCAGTGGTTGACCGACATCCACACCATCAACAGGAGCGGGACCACGAACAGCGTCCCCACCAGCAGTGCCATCGGCGCCGCGTACAGCATCCCGAGACGGCTGCGGCGCCGGCTGATCGGGTCGCGTCGAGGCGCTGGCGGTGGGGCCAGGCGCGCCGACTGACGTGGCGGCGACAGGGACACCATGTCAGCTCCCGCTCGCGAGCGACTCGGTGATCGCGGCGTTGTGGTCGTGCAGCGCCGTGGCCGGACCACCCGTGCCGAAGACGGCGTCGATCACGGCCTGGGTCCAGGGACCGTTGGCGTCGTTGTAGGTCTTGCCGAAGTTGACCGAGATCGGCGTCTGTCCCTCCCCGGCCAGCTTGTTGAACACGCCCAGCCGCGGATCCTGCTTGGCGTAGGTGTTGTCGGCCAGGTCGGACCGGACGGTGATGTTCTTGTTCTTCGCCACCACGTCCACCTGGGCCTGCTCCGACAGCGTCCAGGAGATGAAGTCCCACGCCGCCGCGGCGTGCTGGCTGTTGGCGCCGATGCCCAGCACGTCGCCGCCGACGAACGAGGAGCTGCCACCGGTCAGGCCGGGAATCGGGGCCACGCCGACCTGGAGGTCGGGGCCCTCCTTCATGCCCTGCAACGCGGTCGCGCCCATCGGCTGGATGCCGATCTTGCCGTCGATGAACGACTGCGTCCAGGTCGGGCCGGACTCGTCCTTGGCCGAGGCCGGCACCACACCGTCGGCGTACAACTGGTGCAACAACGCGTACACCTGGGCCGCGGTGGGATTGTCGATGGTGGAGGCGGTTCCCTGGTCGTTGAGCACGGTGCCGCCGGAGGCCCAGATCATCGGCCAGCTGGTGAACAGCTGGCAGCCGGGGCAGGCGCCGCCGAAGAAGTAGCCGTTGACGCCGCCGCCGAGGGCGCTGATCTTCTTCGCGTCGGCGACCATCTCGCCGAGAGTCGTCGGCGGCTTGGCCGGGTCGAGGCCGGCGCGGGTGAACAGGGTCTTGTTGTAGAACATCGCGGACAGGTCGATGTCGTGCGGGACGGCGAAGTCCTTGCCGTCGTGGGCGGCCGCCTTCATGTGCGCCGGAGCCAGCGATGTCTTGAACGGCAGCTGGTTCACCCGCTGGGTGATGTCCATGAACACGCCGTTGGCGGCGTAGTTGGGCGCGTACACCACGTCGGAGGCCAGCAGGTCCGGCAGCTGCTTGGCGCCGGCGGCGGTGCCGACTTTCTGCTGGTAGGAGTCGGCCGGGAAGACCGTCAGCTTCACCTTGTTCTTGTGGCTCGCGTTGTAGGCGTCGACCAGCGTCTGGCTGAAGGTGGCCGTCGGCGACCTCGTCCACATGGTGATGGTCGTGCCGTCGTCCACCGAGCCGGTGCCGCCGGCGGCGCCTTCGGGTGGCCCGCCCTGACATGCTGTTAGCGCTAACACTGCGGCCACGACGACCGCCACACGGGCACGCGCGATCATGGTGCTTCTCCTAACGGCCGCTCACGGGTGGGCTACGCGGGAGAGGAAACCGGCAACCGGTTGCCGCCAAGTTAAACCCGCCTCCGAGTGACGTCAAGGACCTTGTTCCATGCTGGTAACAACGGTATCGTCGCCCGCCCGCTACAGTGCAGACCATGCGCTCGCGGAAACTTTCGGAAACCGGTGACCGGGGCCGGCCGACCACCATCGCCGACGTCGCCCAGCTCGCCGGCGTGTCGACGGGCACGGTGTCCAAGGCGCTCAACGGCCGCGGCACGCTGCGCGCGGAAACCCGCAGCCGCGTGCTGGCCGCGGCCGAGCAGCTGGGTTTCCACCCGAACCGCGCGGCCGTGACGCTGAACTCCGGCCGCACCTACACCGTCGGCATGATCACCACCGACACCATCGGCCGGTTCAGCATCCCGCTGCTGATGGGCGTCGAGGACACGCTCGGCGCCGGCGAGATGTCGGTGTTCCTGTGCGACGCCCGCGACGACCGGATCCGGGAGCAGTACTACCTGCGCACCCTGCTCAGCCGCAGGGTCGACGGCATCATCGTCACCGGCCGCCGCAGCCTCGCCCGCCCGCCGATCGGCGCCGGCCTGCCGATTCCCGTGGTCTACGCGTTCACCAGCTCCACCGATCCCGAGGACGTCTCGGTCGTGCCCGACGAGGCCGGCGGCGCGCACAAGGCCGTCGAGCACCTGCTGGCCATCGGCCGCCGCCGGATCGCCCACATCACCGGGCCCGAGCACCACCACTCGGCGGTGGTCCGGGCGTCCGCGACCGCCGAGCGCCTCGCCGCGCACGGGCTCGACCTCGTCGCCCCACCCCTGTTCGGCGAATGGAGCGAGGCCTGGGGCCGGCACGCGGCGAAGATGTTGCACGGCACCGAGTTCGACGCTGTCTTCTGCGGCAGCGACCAGATCGCCCGCGGCGTCGCCGACGAGCTCCGTGCGTCGGGCCGGCGCGTGCCCGACGACGTCGCGCTCGTCGGCTTCGACAACTGGGACGTCATGACGCTCGCCTGCCAGCCACCGCTGACCAGTGTGGACATGGAACTGGAGCAGCTGGGCCGCACCGCCGCCGAACTCCTGCTGGCCGCGATCAACGGCGAGACCCCGCCCCGCCGGCACGTCCACCCGTGCCGCCTGGTGATCCGCGACTCCACGGCCGCGCCGATGCCGCCGTCCCCGTGCGTGCCGAAAACCACGTCCACGCAGGGCAACCGACATGTTGGTGCTGGCCGAGGGCTTCACCTGGAAGGTCCCGCCGGCGTCTGACGAATGGCCGGCTACCGCGGCCCAGTCCTGCTCAAGTGCCGATCGGCCGACGAGTGCGCCGTCTCCGCGAGGGCATACGCGACGAAGCTGCTCGTCGGCCGATCGGCCGAGTGACTCCTTCGCCCAGCTCGTGCCTAATCCTGCAAACCGGCTGCCCCAGGCCGGCGGATCCGAGTAGTCCTTGGTTCCTCCTAGCGAAGGGAGCAGCAACCGTGAGAAGAACGACCCGGGCGCTCGTCGCGGCGCTCGCGCTGACCGGCACGCTGGCGGCGCCGGCGACCGCCGCGCCGGTTTACACCGACGCACAGCTGGCCTCGATGGATCCCTTGCAGCAGGCCAGGATCCTCGATCCGCTGCGCGCGGTCGCCAACGCCGTGGGCGAGGTCGGCCGTGGCCCGGCCGCCGACATTTACGGCAACCTGGACATCGACGCCAACCACGGCGTCGTCACCCTGTACCTGACGGATCCCGGCCAACTGGATCGCGTGGTCCAGGCGGCCGAGCGGGTTGACCCGTCCATCGACACCGGCCTGATCCGGGTGGCCAAGGCCGCCTTCACACACCAGCAGTTGGACGACGCGTCGGTGCAGGTCCTCGACCTCGCCGACGCCCATCGCCTGCCGTACCACGTGGATCTGGTCGGTCCGGCGGCGGACGCGTCGGGGCTGGAGATCAACGTCGACGACCCGCGTACGGTGCCGTTCGCGGCCGCCGCGGCGATCGGGGTGCCGGCGAGCTTCCAGCCCGGCCACGTGCTCGTGCCGAAGGCGTGGCGGGACGTCAAGTGGGGTGATCACGCGCCCTTCATCGGCGGCGACGCCATCACCGCCAGCGGCTCCGGCCACGGCTGCACCGCCGGCCTGCCGGCCGTGCGCAAGTCCGACAACCACCCGATCATGGTCACCGCCGCGCACTGCTTCGGCGTCGGCGCCAAGGTCTACACCCGGGGTGGCGCCACCGGCGACTACAACAGCGGCAAGCTGGGCAGCTACGTCGGCACGGTGACCGCGCGGTACGAGCAGTTCGACTCCGAGACCATCGACGGCGCCGACAACAACGCCGACGAGAGCGACACCACCGGCTGGCTGCCGCTCACCAGCTACGCCTACTCGTACAACGGGGACTACGTCTGCCACGACGGCCAGCGGTCGTTCTTCATGGGGCATCCGACGCCGTGCGGAATCAAGGTCACCAACCAGGACAAGTGGTGCGGGCCGTCGGAGGGCTGCCCGGGCCTGGGCTACCGGGTGCGTGGCGTCTGGGGCGACGGCGCGTGGGGCGCGGCCGGCGGCGACTCCGGTGCGACCATCTTCGCCGTGCAGAGCAGCGGCAAGCGTCAGGCCCGGGGCGTGTTGTCCGACGGCGATCCAGGTGACGGCGCACCGGGCGTGTTCTGGGTGGAGGCCACGGATGTGTTCAACCACTTCGGGTTGACGTTGAACCCGCGAACGTGATGTCGGCGTTCCGGGCGGATCAGGCTCGAGAGCCATCGGGCAGCCGCGGGTTCCGCCCGGACCGTCACGGCCCCAGCCCGCGGACAGCCAGGCCATCGAATTCGTCGAACACTCAGGTCTTCGGCCGAACCGAGTGTTGACCGCCCGCCACACAGGAACTTAATGTCAAGGCACCCGGAGTTGTGTTAGCGCTAACACAACCACGGCCCGGTGGTCGGTTCGGCGAGAAGGAAGTCGACAACGATGAAGTTGTTCTCATTACGCCGCCTCGGCGTCCTGCTGGTCGCGATGGCCACCGTCGCCTCGGTGGGCGGCGTGAGCGCCGCCGCGGCGCCATCGGCCTCGGTCCGGACCGAGGCGCACGCACCCGTGTGGAACGCGGCGAACTCGCTGTCCGTGCCGAACATCGACGATGTCCGCGGCAATCTGACGCTGCCCACCTCCGGCCCGAACGGCACGGCGGTGACGTGGACGTCGTCCGATGGCAAGGTGATCACACCAACGGGCGAGGTCACCCGTCCGCCCGCGGGCGCCAAGCCGGCCAAGGTCGTGCTGACCGCGACCGTGCGCCTCGGACAGGACAGCGCCACGCGGCGGTTCACCGCCACCGTCGTGCCGCTCCCGCCGAAAGAACCGATGACGGGATACGGTTTCTTCTACTTCACCGGCGAGGGCACGTCGAACGGCGAGCAGGTCTACTCCGCCGCCAGCAAGGGCAACGACCCGCTGAACTGGACCGAGCTCAACAACGGGCAGCCGATCCTCAAGTCGAGCCTGGGCGAACTGGGCGTGCGCGACCCGTTCGTCATGCGCTCCCCCGACGGCGACAAGTTCTACCTGCTCGCCACCGACCTGAGGATCTACGGCGGCCGCGGCTGGGACGCCGAGCAGCGCACCGGCAGCCGGTCGATCATGATCTGGGAGTCCGACGACCTGGTCCACTGGTCGCGGCAGCGCAGCGCGCAGGTGGCCCCGCCGAACGCCGGCAACACCTGGGCCCCGGAAGCCTTCTGGGACGCCAAGCGCGGCGACTACGTCGTCTTCTGGGCGTCCAAGCTGTACGCGGACAACGATCCCGGCCACACCGGCGACAGCTACAACCGCATGATGTACGCGACCACGCGCGACTTCGTCACCTTCAGCGCGCCGAAGGTGTGGATCGACCCGGGCTACTCGGTGATCGACTCGACGGTCCTCCAGAACAACGGCACCTACTACCGGTTCACCAAGGACGAGCGGAACAACACGTCCTCCTCGCCGTGCAGCAAGTTCATCCTGGAACAGAAGGCGACCGATCTGCTCGACCCGAACTACGACTTCGTCGCCGAGTGCATCGGCAAGGCCACCGCGACCAGCCCCGGCCTGTCCGCCGGCGAAGGCCCGACCGGGTTCAAGTCCAACACCGAGAACAAGTGGTACCTGTTCATCGACGAGTACGGCGGCCGCGGCTACGTGCCGTTCGAGACCACCGACCTCGACTCCGGCAAGTGGACCATGTCCACCGGCGCGCACCTGCCGGCGTCGCCGCGGCACGGCACGGTCCTCCCGGTCAGCCAGGCCGAACTGAACCGGCTGACCGCTCCCCCGGCCCCGGTCAAGGCCGACCGGAACGGCCTGGTCGCGCACTGGCCGCTCGACGCGAAGTCGGGCCAGGTCGCCGCCGACGCCACCGGCCACGGCTACGACGGGGCGCTGGCCGGCGACGTGAGCTGGTCCGACGGCGCGCTCTCCTTCGGCGGCGCGAACGGTCACGTCCAGCTGCCGAACAACCTGTTGACCGGCGCGAACGCCGCCACGGTGTCCGCCGACGTCCTCGTCGACCCGAAGCAGCAGACGCCGTACTTCCTTTACGGCTTCGGCAACACAGCGCCGTCCGGTGTCGGCGACGGCTACCTGTTCGCCACCGGAGGCACTGCGGACAGCGGCCTGCGCGGCGCGATCGCGACCGGCAACTGGACCACCGAACAACAGGCGGCGTCCAGCGGCGGACTACCGCGCGGCGTCTGGAAGAACGTGACTCTGACGGTCGGCAACGGTGTTGCCGTGCTGTACCTGGACGGCGTCGAAGTGGGCCGCAACACCAACGCCACGATCAAGCCGTCGGACATCGGCGGCGGCGTGACCGCGGCGAACTACCTGGGCCGCTCGGTGTACGCGGCGGACAACTACTTCACCGGCAAGATGAAGGACGTCCGGCTCTACGACCGGGCGCTGTCCGGGGACGAAGTCGCCGCACTGCCCTCGAACAGCACCCTGATCCGGTCCGTGGACCTGGCTTCCCTCAAGGCCCCGGCCGTGATCGACAGCACCGCGGGCACCGTCGTGCTGCCCGTCAAGCCGGGCACCGACCTGCGTCGGCTGGCCCCGACGTTCGGGCTCGCGCCGGGCTCGAGGATCACGCCGGGCAACGGTCGCCCGGTGGATCTGAGCCAGCCCAGGAAGTTCACCGTCACCGGACCGGAGGGCCGCAGTCGCGTGTGGACAGTCGAGGCGCACGAGATGCGCAGCCCGGTGTTGCCGGGGCTCAACGCGGACCCGAACATCGTCGCCTTCGGCGACACGTACTACCTCTACCCGACCACGGACGGCTTTCCCGGTTGGAGCGGCACCACGTTCTCGGCGTGGTCGTCCAAGGACCTCGTCAACTGGACGAACCGAGGCGTCGTGCTCGACCTCGGCACCGACGTGAGCTGGGCCCACACGCGCGCGTGGGCGCCGACCGTCGCCGAGCACAACGGCAAGTACTACTTCTACTTCTGCGCCGACGCCAAGATCGGCGTCGCGGTCGGCGACTCGCCGGTCGGGCCGTTCACGGACTCCGGCAAGCCGTTCATCGCCGCCAACCCCGACGGCGGGCAGGCGATCGACCCCGCGGTGTTCATCGACCACAGTGGACAGCCGTACCTGTACTGGGGCAACGGCAACGCCTACGTCGTGCCGCTGAACGACGACATGATCTCCTACGACCCGGCCAAGATCACCCACATCACCGGCCTGGACGACTTCCGCGAGGGCATGTTCATGGTGGAGCGCAAGGGCACCTACTACCTGAGCTGGTCGATCGACGACACCCGCAGCCCGGACTACCGCGTCGGCTACGCCACCTCGGCCAGCCCGACCGGCCCCTTCACCAACCACGGCGTGATCCTGAGCAAGGACGCCAAGCTCGGCATCCTGGGCACCGGCGGCAGCACGATGCTCCAGGTTCCCGGCACCGACGACTGGTACCTCGCCTACCACCGCTTCGCCATCCCGGGCGGTGACGGCACCCACCGTGAGACCACCATCGACAAGATGACGTTCAACCCCGACGGGACCATCGCCCCGGTCAAGCCCACGCTGGAAAGCGTGGCACCGGAGCGGATCCCGCAGGGGCACTGCGGCCGAACCCGGTACTTCTGAGCTCACGTTCGAGCAGCCGTCGCGGTGCTCCCGCGGCGTGCCGGCCGCACACCTGGCGATCGCCGACGGAGGAACCACTCGGCGATCGCCAGGTTGAGCAGCCAGGCGCCGAGCATCATCAGCGCGGTGGTGAGCTCGTTCAGCGGACCGATCACCAGGACCACCGGCAACTGGGTCACGGCCTGGGTGCCGGCCCCGATGCCGATGGCGTAGCCACGGGTCATCCACGCGCGGTGCCTGGCGATGTCACGCCGGAGAACCGCCGCGAAGCCCAGCACGAGCGAGACCGCCATCGCGGTGCCGAACACCAGCCGGAATCCGGTGAGCAGATCACCGACGCCGGGCGGTCTTGGGTAGTACACGGTCATCCACAGTCCGGACAGCGCCGCCGCGACGCCGCACGGCGCCACGATCCGGCCGGCGACCCGGTGCCAGCGCGGCCACCGGACCCGAAACCCGGTGGAGAACTGGAAAGCGCCGAGCACGCAGAAGACCGTGACGCTGATGACGTGCACCACGACGGGCACCGGATCGGCGAAGAATCTCGCGTTCTCCGCGGTGATCTGGGCGCCGGTGCTGAGCTGGCCGATCCGGAGGCCGCCGGCGAGGACCGGGATGGTGCTGAGCAGGATGAGCCCGGTGGGCAGGGGCCAGATCCGCTTGGTCGACGAAGTCATGGCCAGATCGTCGCGGCCGGACCGGGTGCGGCTCATCGGAGCACGGGCCGGAGTTGGACCGTCCGATGGTCGGGCGCCGGCCTAGTACTTTCGGCGGGTCCGGCCGGTGTCGTAGGCCCACATCGCGATCTCCACGCGGTTTCGGGCGTGCAGCTTGGCCATCAGGCTGGTGATGTGGGTCTTGACGGTGCTCAGCGTGATGTAGAGCTCGTCGGCGATCTCGGTGTTCGTCCGGCCGGCCGCGACCGCCGCCAGCACCTGTTCCTCACGTGCGGTCAGCGGATCGACCGGCTGCGCTGCCGGCGTCGAGGGCCCCGCGTCGGCGAAGACGCCCAGCAGCCGGGCGGTGATGCTGGGCGCGATGAGCGCCTCACCGGTGGCGGCCGCGCGCATGGCCTGGGTGAGCATGCCGGGGCCGGCGTCCTTGAGCAGGAAACCCCGGGCGCCCGCGCGCAGTGCCGCATAGACGTACTCGTCCAGGTCGAACGTGGTGATCACCACCACGGCCAGGGGATCGGCGACGTCCTGGCCCGCCAGCCGCCGGGTGGCCTCGATGCCGTCGACGACCGGCATGCGGATGTCGAACAGGCACACGTCGGGCCGCAGCCGGCGCGCCAGCTCCACGGCCCGCTCCCCGTCGGCGGCCTCGCCGACCACCTCGATGTCCGGCTGGGCGTTGAGGATGATGGTCAGCCCGGTGCGGACGATCTCCTGGTCGTCCGCGACGACCACGCGCACGGTCATGCCCTGGTTCCGGTGCGCGGCAGCACGGCGGTGACCGTCCAGCCCCGGTCAGGATTCGGGCCGGCGGCGCAGGTGCCGCCGAGCAGGCCGGCGCGTTCGGCCATGCCCGCCAGCCCGTATCCCGACGATCCGGCGGCACGGCCACCGTCGCCGTCGTCGCTCACCTGCAACCGCACCGACCGGTCGTCCGCGGCGACACGGACATCGATGCGGGTCGCGTGCCGGGCGTGCCGGCGGGCGTTGGTCACGGATTCCTGGGCCAGCCGGTAGATCGCGGCCCCTACCGACGGGGAAACACCCTGGACGTCGCCGAGGATCTCGACCTCCACCATCGGGCCGGCGCTCTCCCGGCCTGCGAGGCCTTCGAGGTCGGTGATGCGCGGGTTGGGAGCGAGCTCCGCCGGCTCGTCGAGCCGCAGCACTCGGACCATGGCGCGCATCTCCGTGAGGGCGCGCGACGCCTCCGCCTCGATCAACCGCAGTGCCTCCGACGCGGCCTCGGGCTGCGTCTCGGCGATCGCCAGCCCGGCCTGGGCGCGGATCGCCATCGCCGACACGTGGTGCGCGACGGTGTCGTGCAGGTCGCGCGCCAGACGTTCGCGTTCGAGCAGCTTGGCCTGGTCCAACTCGCGTCTGCGGGCGCGTGCCCGGTAGCGCACCGCCGCGCCGACCGCGCCGGCCGTGACGAGCACGGCCCCCTCCCCGAGCGCCTGGCCCGCGTCGACGAAGCCGGCCAGCAGCCAGAAGCCGATCTTCGCGAGCACCACCGCCGAGCCGAGCACCATGTCGCGGCCGGATCCCCAGCGCAGCAGCGAATACGGCAGCAGCAGCATGTAGACCATGGCGTAGATGTCGGGCGGCTGGCCGTGGGTGAGCAGCGGGGCCAGGCCGGCGACGACGAACGCGATGGCGATCGCCGGCAGCGGCCGGCTCCGCCGCCACAACAGCAGTGGGGCCAGCGCGATCGCGACGGTCACCGCGACCGGGCGCCAGGCCAGGTTCTGCTGCAGCACTCCCTCCAGCACGGCACCCGAGACGAACACGCCGACCAGCGCCCAGTCCCGCCACGTCCGCGGCGGCCGTTGCGTGGGGCGAGGTTCGTACCACAGGGAGCGCAGCACCGCATCATCGTAGGTGCCGGGCACGCCGCCGGTATCGCCCGAAAGCACGAGGGGAATCCCCATGCCTTCGTCAACCCTGCCAGTTCGAACCACCCGGCCGAGGGTGCGTGCGCTGCACCTGCCGGCCGCGGCCCGTTCGGGCGCTTCGGTGCAGTTGCGGGGTCGGCAACGAAGGGCTGCCGACAAACGCCGTCGGCAGCCCTTCGGAGGGTACTTTCTTTCGTCAGGGTGCGCCTGGGGTCAGATCCAAAGACTGCACGGCCGAGTTCACCGCATCGAGCCTCCAACCGGCGGCCGCAGGACCGCACCGCGCCACGGTGTCGCGCGTGTCCGAGACGTTCGTCCCGGTGTTGAAGGCCGTGTTGGGCGTGTTGGACAGCACGTTGGTGTAGAGGAAGCTGTTGTTGCTGTACACGCACTGATGCAGATTCAGGTACCGACCGGCGGCCAGATCCAGAGACTGCACGCCCGTGTTCACCGAATCAAGCGTCCAACCAGCGGCCGCAGAACCACATTTCACCGCGGAGTCAGGCGCGTAGGCAATATTCGTCCCGGTGTTGAAGGGCGTGTTGGGCGTAGTGGACAGCACATTGGTGTAGAGGAACTTGTTGTTGCTGTACACACACTGATGCAGATTCAGATAACGGCCACGGACCCTGTCCAGGGATTGCAAGGCCACGTTCGCCGAATTAAGCGCCCAGCCGGCGGCCGCGGAACCGCACTGCGCCGCGGCGTCGCGCGCGTCCGAGACGTTCGTCCCGGTGTTGAAGGCCGTGTTGGGCGTGCTGGACAGCACGTTGGTGTACAGGAAGCTGTTGTTGCTGTACACACACTGGTGCAGATTTACATACCGGTCCCCCGCTGCCATGGCAGGTGTTGCCGTGAGCCCGAGCACAGCCAGGCTCAGCACTGCCACAATGGCAGACCTCCACGACCGCACAGCCTTTTTAAGGCGCACGCCAATTCCTCCTCATGATTTACGACCACATCGAACCGGACGTCGATCACTATCTCGACATTTGCCACCCATGAGCACCGGTTCCGCGGTGCAGAACAGGGAAGGTCTTACATCGACCCCCGCTATGTCACCGACCTTCAACTGTTATCACTATAAGTGCCAACCCGACTACCGCATGTAATGCAACTGAGTGATTCGAATGGAAAGCAATCGGGTGAATCCCAATGGAGTACGTCAGAACCCGACATGAGCACGGGTAGCTGCTAATCAGCACGCTTGAGCGGCCAGCCCCGCGAACCACGGGTCTTCGACAAGCTGAAACAGGTCTCGGTGCGAGCAGCGCCCGCACCGAGACCCGTCAGATCAAAGGATCAGGCGCAGGTCAGCGTCGGCACCGCCCAGTCGGCGTGGTCGAGGCCGTTGCCGTCACCGCCGTCACCGACCAGCAGGTCGAGCACCTGGCCGCCAGTGACCGGGACGTCGATCGCCGCGGCCGGCTGGTTGCCCTTCAGCACTGGTGTGTTGGCCAGGGCCTTGCCGTCGAGGCTCACCGCGAACGTGACGGTGCCGGAGCCGCCGGCCTCGCCGTCCACGCCGACCGAAGCGGTGAACCGGCTGCACTTGCCGGCGAGGTAGACCTGCACGTCGCTGACGGCGTTGGTGCCCAGGCCCTTGGCGTACTGAACGCCCCCGATGGTGATCGGCTTGCCGTCGCCGGCAGCGGCCTCGCCGTTGCTGGTGTCCCGTTCCACCGGGCCCCAGCCGTTGGTGGCGGACAGGAACGGCAGACTGCTCACCGCGACCTGTCCGCTCGGCGGCGCGGCCGGCACCGCACCGACGATCCGCTCGTCGGTGAAGGTGTCTCGACCAGCCTTGGCCGTGACCTTCAACGCGGCCGGCTGCAACGTCCCGGTCGGCGCGGTGACGGGCCACGAGAACGTGGTGCCGTTACGGGTGGCAGCGCCGACGGTCCAGCCGGTGGGCGCGGACAACGTCGCCGACACGTCCCGGCTGGGTGCCTGGACGGTCGCGGTGGCGGTGAACTGCTGGCCGCTGGCGGCGGTGTCCGGCGCGTGCAGGGTCACCGAGCCGCGAGGAGCCGGCGGCACCGCGTACTTGCGCGGATCGTAGCCCGGGGAGTAGTTCTGCCGGGCGGTGAGCGGCGAGGCGTGGCTGCCGTAGTTGGTCAGCGACACCTGCCCCAGTCCCCCGGTGCTGCCGTCGAGGTTCCACACCGCGATGGCGATCGTGTTGTCGCCGTTGGGGTTGAGCACGCCGTTGGGAATCGGGAAGCTGTGCTCCGGCCCGAGGTAGTTGATGTACTGCCCCATCTGCCAGCCGTTGACGAAGATCAGCGCCCGGTACTGGCGGGACGGGTCGTCGTTGACGGTGATGCCGACCGAGGTGTCCTGACCCCGCGGCAGGTCCAGCCGGACGTTGGTGCGGTACCAGGAGACCCCGGGCGTGGTGTCCTTGGCCGGCAACGAAACCTTCGGCCAGGACTGGTCCGGGTAGCCCGGCAGGGACTCGCCGGTGCGCTCGCCGTACAGGCCGCCGGTGTTGAGCGGCCCACGGACCTGGTCCAGGCCGTTCGCGCCCTGCAACCGCCAGGTGATGGAGGTCAGCGGCGAGCCGGCGAGGCGGGCCCCGATGAGGCCGCGGGCCGACTTGTTCCCGTTGGACGCCCCGTAGTCCTCGTCATGGCCCATGTTGACGGTCAGGACCGACACCTCGTTGTCGCCCTTGCGGACGGAGCCGGCCGGGAAGGCGAAGGTATGTGTGGTGTCGGTGGAGCTGCCGAGGAAGGTCCCGTTCAGCCACACCGAGGTCGCGCCGGCGTTGCCACCGCTCTGGGACGACAGCGTGATGCCGGCCTGCGTGCCGTCACCGGTGAACTTGCCGCGGTACCAGGTGTTCCCGGTGTGGAAGCCGTAGTCGTCGGCGAACAGCACCGGCAGCGTGCCCGCCACGGTGCTGCTGTTGGTGGTCATCTTGTCCGCGACCGGCCAGCGCGAGTCGTCGAAGCCGGGCTGGCTTTCCGGAGACTCCTGCTGGTGCTTCCAGTCGGTCAGCGCCGGCAGCGTCACCGGCTTGGCCGTCGGCAGCGTGGCGGTGCGGCTGCCGCTGGCCGTGGCCTGCGACCGCACGTCGCGTCCGTTCCAGGTGATGGTGTTGGCGGTGCTGAACACCTCGACCGAGCCATCGGTGTCGGTGTCGCCGGTCAGCGCCAGCGTGTGACCGGCGGAGTTGGCGGTGCGCAGCAGGTGCGTGCCGCGGACCAGGACCGGGCCGGAAGCGGTGTCCTGACGCCAGAACGTCTCCGCGGTCGCCTTGTCCCCGAGCAGGAGCAGCAGCGGCCGGGCACCCGGCTCGCTCACCAGCACCCGCGTGAGTCCATTGTGGACGTAGTTGAGCCGGAGGTCGCCGCGCGAGGCATCCCAGGTGCTGGTGGCGGAGCCGCCGAGCACCGTCACGGTCGGCTGCTTGGCGTACCGCAGCACGGTTTCGCCCGGCTGGCCCGCGTCGCCGTAGAGCACCGCGACATCCTGGTTGCCGATGGTCGCGTTGGTCATGATCTCGGAGGTCGAGTACTGCATGTGCGACTGCCCGAGGTCGTAGCCGGCGACGAGGATCTTCGACTCGCGGCCGTTCAGCGTGATGCCGGTGTCGGGCTGCTGCGGCACCGTCGGGTAGTAGTCGGCGGTCGACGCGGACAGCAGGTCCACGGCGTCCACGACGACGAAGGTCCCCGAGGCCGAGGGGTTCTTCTGGCCGGTGACCACGATCTTCAGCGTGTGTGGCCCGTTGGCCAGCCCGCGGACCTCGTAGCCGGTCAGCTGGTTCTGCTTGGACGCGGAGTACAGGTCGACGGTGCTCACCTTGGCGCCGTCCAGGTAGACGTCGGCGATGCCGTGGTTGCCGTCCTTGGAGGTGATCCAGCGGATTCCCGGACCGGTGAAGGGAATCGACACGCTGTCGCCGGCCGTGTCGGAGAACGACTCGGTGTGCTGGTAGTCGCCGCCGGTGTAGTTCTGCTCCGCGCCGACATGGCTCCACGCGCCGGAATACGCCAGCGCCGAGGCCGGATCGTCATACGTGTAGCCGGAATGCGCGGCGAGGTCGAGCGCGATGTGCGTGGTGTCGCTGACGTTCGAGGTGGAGTCGCTGTGCCGCAGCGTGTGGAACTGCGTGCGGGTGTCCGGGTTGATCCGCGCGGTGTCGGTCAGCGCCGCGTCGGTGAGCGGGGCGGAGCTGAGCCCGTCGGTCTTGGTCAGCGGGGCCACCGACTGGGTGAACTCGCCGATCAGCTTGTCCTCGTAGTACTTCGGGTCCAGCTGGCGGCTCTCGGTGATGGCCGCGCCGTAGTCGTAGGAGGTGTAGTTCTGCGGGATCGCGCTCCAGCCCCACGACGTGCCGCCGTAGAGCATGTAGAAGCTCTGCGCGGTCGCGCCGGCGGCGATGTTCTGCTTGTAGAACACGTTCGCGAACTGGTCGTTGATCAGCTGGCCGCACTTGGCATAGCCCGGGCCGCCCCACGGGTCGAACGCGCCGCCCTGGAACTCCGGGGTGTACAAGGGCTTGCCGGCCGGGTGGTCGTAGCTGATGTCCGGCACGCCGGCCCACTTGGTCGGGTTCGAGCAGTCGAAGCCCTGCGGGTAGGAGTCGGGGCCGTCCACGTCGAGAGCGGCCACGCCGGAGTTGAACGTGCCGTTGTTGTTGCCGGTCAGCGGCACCGTGATGCCGTCGGCCCGGGCCTTGTCCTCCAGGTGCTTCATGTACGCGCGGCCGGCGTCGCTGCCGTTGTAGTACTCGTTCTCCACCTGGTAGCCGATGACGCTGCCGCCGCCGTCGGTGAGCTGGTGGCGCTTGAGGATGCCGTCGATCTGGGACTGCCACTCGTCGGAGTAGGCCAGGTAGGTCGGGTCGGCCGACCGGGTGTGGCCCGGGGTGGTCGACAGCCACGTCGGGAAGCCGCCGCCGTCCACCTCGGCGTTGATGTACGGGCCGGGGCGGGCGATCACGTAGAGGCCGGCCTGCTGGGCCATGTCCAGGACTTCGTCGATGTCCCGGACGCCGCTGTAGTCGTAGACGCCCTGCGCCGAGGACTGGTAGCCCCAGTCGAAGTACAGCGAGGTGGCGTTGAAGCCGGCCGCCTTCATCTTCTGGAAGATGTCCCGCCACAGGTCCGGGCTGGGCAGCCGGTAGTAGTGGAACTCCCCGGACCACAGGTAGGTCCGGTTCCCGTCGATCATGAACGAGTAACCGTCATAAGTGATCTTGTGGCTCGCTCTGGCCGGGGCCGCGGCCACCACGGGACTCGTGGTGGCCACGACTCCGGTCAGCGCGAGCGTGACGCAGCTGAGCAACGCCAGCAACGCCCTCCTCCAGGAGGTGGACGGGGTGCGGCGGGGTAAGCGCATGACTTGCCTCCTGGAGTGCCACTCTGCACTGAATCCAGCACGAAAGCTAAGGAACTCAGCAGAGTCGGTCAAGACTCAACATTCGCGCCCACGGTGGGGACCGTCGAATGTGTCGGTTTTTGTCAGCGCGTCGCGGTCACCCCGCCCCGCTTCTTGGTCCAGATGTCGTAGGCCACCGCCGCGAGCAGCACCAGACCCTTCACCAGCATCACCTGCTCGCTGGGCGCGCCGATCAGCGACATGCCGTTGTTGATCACGGCCATGATCAGGCCGCCGGTGATCGCGCCGACCACCTTGCCGACGCCGCCCTGCACGGCCGCGCCACCGATGAACGCGGCCGCGATGGCGTCCAGCTCGAACGAGGTGCCCGCGGTCGGGCCGGCCTGGTTGAGCCGGCCGGCGAAGATCACCCCGGCCAGCGCGGACAGCACGCCCATGTTGACGAAGATCCAGAACACCACCGACTTGACCTTGACGCCGGACAGCGTCGCGGCCTGGAGATTGCCGCCGATGGCGTAGATCCGCCGGCCGAACACCGCCCGCGTGGTCAGCAGCGAGTAGAACAGCACCAGCGCCACCAGCAGCACCAGCACCCACGGGATGTTCTTGAACCGCGCCAGCTGCACCACCACGGCCAGCACGACCACGCCGGCGCCGCCGGTCTTGAGCAGGAACACCGGCAGCGGATCGACTTCCTGCAAGTAGGTGATCCGGCCCCGGCGGGCCCGCCACTGCGAGAACCCGATGCCGGCGACCACCAGCACACCCACTAGCAGGCTCACCAGGTCCGCGCCGCCCAGCGGCCCGAGGCCGATGTTGCCGAGGTAGCCGTCGGTGAAGCCGTTGGACAGCGTGCGGATCGGGTCCGGGAACGGGCCGATGCCCTGGTTGCCCAGCACGGTCAGGGTGAGCGCGCGGAACACCAGCATGCCGGCCAGCGTGACGATGAACGCCGGAATGCCGAAGTAGGCGATCCAGTAGCCCTGCCACGCGCCGATCAGCGCGCCGACCACCAGCGTGATCACCAACGCCAGCAGCCACGGCACGTTCAGGTTGACCATCAGCACCGCGGACACCGCGCCGGTCACCGCGACCACCGAGCCGGCGGACAGGTCGATGTGCCCGGCGATGATGATCAGGATCATGCCGATGGCCAGGATCAGCACGTACGAGTTCTGCACGATGATGTTGGAGATGTTCTCCGGCTGGAGCATCGTGCCGCCGGTCAGCACCGTGAACAGCGCGACGATCAGCGCGAACGCCACGTAGATGCCGCTCTGCCGCACGTTGAGGGACAACCGGCGCGGCGCGCGGGCCGGTCGCTGGACGCTGCCGGAGACCTGCTCGGTGTCCGGTGGTGCGGTGCTGCTCATGGCGTGTGCTCCTGGTTCCTGGTCATGTGCTGCATGAGGCGCTCCTGGGTGGCCTGCTCCCGGCTCACCTCGCCGGTGATCCGGCCGGCGGCCAGCGTGTAGATCCGGTCGCACAGGCCGAGCAGCTCCGGCAGCTCCGAGGAGATGACCAGCACGGCCTTGCCCTCGTCGGCCAGTCCGTTGATGATCGAGTAGATCTCGTACTTGGCGCCGACGTCGATGCCGCGGGTCGGCTCGTCCAGGATCAGCACGTCCGGATCAGTGAAGATCCACTTGGACAGCACGACCTTCTGCTGGTTGCCGCCGGACAGCGTGCCCACCGCGGTGTTCACGGTGGGCACCTTGATGTTCATGCTGCGCCGGAACTCCCCGGCGATCCGGTGCTCCTCGTTCTCGTTCACCCAGCCGCGGCGGGCCAGCTTGCGCAGGCCCGCCGCGGAGATGTTGCGCTTGACGTCCTCGATGAGGTTGAGGCCGTAGCGCTTGCGGTCCTCGGTGACGTAGGCGATGCCGTTGGCGACCGCCTCCCGCACCGTCCGCGCCTGGATCTCCCGGCCGTCCTTGACCAGCCGGCCGGAGATGTCACGCCCGTAGGACCGGCCGAACACGCTCATCGCGAGCTCGGTCCGGCCGGCGCCCATCAGGCCGGCCAGGCCGACGATCTCCCCGCGCCGCAGCACCAGGTCGGCCGCGTCGACCACCTTGTGCTCCGGCCGGGTCGGGCTGTGCACCGTCCAGTTCTCGATGCGCAGCGCCTCGGCGCCGATCTTCGGCTCGTGCGGCGGGAAACGGTGTTCCAGGTCGCGGCCGACCATCCCGGCGATGATCCGGTCCTCCGTGACGTTGTCGGTCGCCACGTCCAGCGTCTCGATCGTCCGGCCGTCGCGCAGGATGGTGATCGAGTCGGCGATCGCCATGATCTCGTTGAGCTTGTGCGAGACGATCACCGAGGTGACTCCGTCCGCGCGCAGGCCCCGCAGCAGATCCAGCAGGTGGGCGGAGTCGTCCGCGCCGAGTGCCGCGGTCGGCTCGTCCAGGATCAACAGCTTGACCTTTTTGGACAGTGCCTTGGCGATCTCCACCAGCTGCTGCTTGCCCACGCCGAGGTCGCTGATCTGGGTGACCGCCGGTTCCCGCAGCCCCACCCGGTCCAGCAGCTCGGCCGCCCGGTGGTTGGTCCGGTTCCAGTCGATCAGCCCGCCGGCGACCTGCTCGTTGCCGAGGAAGATGTTCTCGGCGATCGACAGCTGCGGGCACAACGCGAGCTCCTGGTGGATGATCACGATCCCGCGGTGCTCGCTGTCCCGGATGCCGCCGAACTCGCAGGCCTCGCCGTCGAAGGCGAACTCGCCGTCGTAGGAGCCGTGCGGGTACACCCCCGACAGCACCTTCATCAGGGTGGACTTGCCGGCGCCGTTCTCGCCGCAGATGGCGTGGATCTCACCGCGCCGGACCGACAGGCTCACGTCGGCCAGCGCCCGCACGCCCGGGAACGACTTGCCGATACCGGTCATCGTCAGGATGGAGTCGACCATGACCGGCTACTTCAGCTCGCCGGCGGTGTAGTAGCCGGAGTCCACGAGCGCCTTCTGGTAGTTGTCCTTGGTGACGATCACCGGCTGAAGCAGGTAGGACGGCACGACCTTCTTGTGGTTGTTGTAGTCCTTGGTGTTGTTCACCGGCGGCTTGCCGCCGGTCAGCACCGCCTGCGCCATGTCGACCGCGGTCTTGGCCAGCTGGCGGGTGTCCTTGAAGATCGTGGAGTACTGCTCGCCCGCGATGACCGACTTCACCGACGCGACCTCGGCGTCCTGCCCCGTGACCACCGGGTAGGGCTGGCCGGCGGTGCCGTAGCCGTTGCTCTTGAGCGCGGACAGGATGCCGATGGACAGCCCGTCGTACGGCGAGAGCACGCCGGCGACCTTGGTGGTGGCGTTGTAGGTCTTGGTGAGCAGGTCCTCCATCCGCCGCTGCGCGGTCGCCGGGTCCCAGCGCAGGATGGCGCACGGGCCGAAGTCGGTCTGGCCGCTCTTGACCACCAGCGTGCCCTTGTCCAGGTACGGCTTGAGCACGGACATCGCGCCGTTGAAGAAGTACGAGGAGTTGTTGTCGTCGGGGGACCCGGCGAACAGCTCGATGTTGAACGGCCCCGTCACGCTCGGGTCGTCGCTGCCGTCGGCCTTCTTCAGCTTCAGCCCGGTCAACAGCGAGGTGGCCTGCTCCACGCCGACCTGGAAGTTGTCGAAGGTGGCGTAGTAGTCCACGTTCGGCGTGTTGAGCAGCAGCCGGTCGTAGGAGATCACCGGGATGTGCCGGTCGGCGGCGTCCTGCAGCTGCGTGGTCAGCGCCGTGCCGTCGATGGAGGCGACGATCAGCGCCTTGGCGCCCTTGGTGATCTGGTTCTCGATCTGGTTGGCCTGGGTCGGGATGTCGTTCTCGGCGTACTGCAGGTCGACCTTGTAGCCGAGCTTCTCCAGCTGGCTCTTGATGTTGTCACCGTCGTGGATCCAACGCTCCGACGCCTTGGTCGGCATGGTCACGCCGACCAGCGCGCCGGCGTTGGATCCGGACGTCGGGGCCTGGTCGACGGTCTTGACGGACGAGCCGCACGCGGTCAGCGTGGCGCCCAGTGACAGGGCGACGCCGGCCACGATCAGTCGGGATATCCTCATGTGTGCTCCTGAAATAGTGCTGGCCGGTCAGAAACCCTGGGCGAGCCGGTAGTAGGCCTGGTTCCAGCGAATGCGGTCGCCGAACTCGGCGACATCGCTGCCGTTGCCCACGACGAGCAGCTCGGTGTTGAGCATGTGGCCGAAGTCTCGCAACGTGTCCGCGCCGACGGCCTGGGTCAGCACGGTGTGGTGCGGCCCGCCGGCCGTCAGCCACATCTCGGCGGACTCGGCGAGCGACGGCTTCGGCCGCCACACCGCGCGGGCCACCGGCAGCCTCGGCAGCGGCTCGTCCGGCGACACGACCTCGATCTCGTTGGCCACGAAGCGGAAGCGGTCGCCGAGGTCGGCCAGGCCGA
Organism: Kutzneria sp. CA-103260; assembly: GCF_018263855.1. Taxonomy (GTDB): domain Bacteria; phylum Actinomycetota; class Actinomycetes; order Mycobacteriales; family Pseudonocardiaceae; genus Kutzneria. The sequence continues at coordinate 3,785,413 of NZ_CP073318.1, forward strand.
TCACCACGGCCGGCCCGGTGGCCGCGTCGAACACCAGCCGCACGGGATCCTCGCGGCCGCCGATGCCCAGCGGGTGGACCTCGCAGGAGGGCCGCTCGGCCGCGATGCTGGGGCAGACCTCCAGCATGTGCGCGCCGAGGATCTTCGGCTCCCCCGGCCCGAAGTGGTAGGTGTAGTCCTCCATGAACGACGTGCCGAGCCCGGTGCCGCGGCCCATCGCCTTGACCGCGGCCAGCAGCGTCGAGGTCTTCCAGTCGCCCTCGCCGCCGAAGCCGTAGCCGTCGGCCATCAGCCGCTGCACCGCGATGCCGGGCAACTGGCGCAGTCCGCCGAGGTCCTCGAAGTTCGTGGTGAACGCGCCGAAGCCGCCCTCGGTCAGGAACCGCCGCAGTCCGACCTCGATCCGGGCGGCGTGGCGCAGGGAGTCGTGCCGGTCGCCGCCGGGCGCCAGCTCCGGCCGCAGCGTGTAGGAGGCGACGTAGTCGGCCACCGTCTCGTCCACGTCACCGTCGGCCGCGGCGTCCACATAGGACACGAGATCGTTCACGCCGTAGGTGTTGACCGAGACACCGAACCTGAGTTCGGCCTCCACCTTGTCGCCCTCGGTCACGGCGACGTCGCGCATGTTGTCGCCGAACCGGGCCAGCCGCAGCGTTCGCAGGTGCGCCAGGCCGATCGCGGCCCGCGTCCAGTCCTCGATCCGGCCCAGCAGCCGGGCGTCGGTGGCGTGCCCGGCCACGGTCTTGCGCGCGACGCCGAGCCTGGTCTGCACGAAGCCGAACTCCCGGTCGCCGTGCGCGGCCTGGTTGAGGTTCATGAAGTCCATGTCGATGCTCGCCCACGGCAGCGACAGGTTGAGCTGGGTGTGCAGGTGCAGCAGCGGTTTGCGCAGCGCGTCCAGGCCGGTGATCCACATCTTGGCCGGCGAGAAGGTGTGCATCCACGCGATCACGCCGACGCAGTCCGGGTCGCCGTTGGCCTCCAGCATCAGCCGCCGGATCGACGCGGCGTCGGTGAGCACCGGCTTGCCGACGATCTCGGCCGGGATCCGGCCGGACGCGGTGAGCAGCTGCTGCACCTGCTCGGACTGGCCGGCGACCTGGCGCAGCGTCTCCTCGCCGTAGAGGTGCTGGCTGCCGGTGAGGAACCACAGCTGGGGTTTGCTGGTCGGGCCCTGGGCGCTCATGGGTGCTTCTCCTGGGGATGTCACGGACGTCGTGTCAGCGCTGGCCGTACACGTTCTGGTAGCGGTGATGCAGGCGGTCGATGTCCTCGCGGCGCAGCGAGGGCAGCTCGCCCAGCTGGTGTGCGACGTGGACGGTGCGGGCCACGTCCTCCACCATCACCGCGGCCTTCACCGCGGCCCGCGCGTCCCGGCCGACGGTGAACGGCCCGTGGCTGCGCATCAGCACCGCCGGCGATCGGCTGCTCCGCAGGGTCTCCACGATGCCCTGGCCGATCGAGTCGTCGCCGATCAGCGCGAACGGGCCGACCGGGATCTCGCCGCCGAACTCGTCGGCGATCATCGTGAGCACACAGGGAATCGGCTCACCGCGGGCGGCCCACGCGGTGGCGTAGGTGGAGTGCGTGTGCACCACTCCCCCGACTTCCGGCATGTGCCGGTACACGTAGGCGTGCGCGGCGGTGTCCGACGACGGGGCGAGCTCGCCGTCGACCAGCTCCCCGTGCAGGTCGGTGACGACCATGTTCCGGCCGCTGAGCTCGTCGTAGGACACCCCGGACGGCTTGATCACCATCAGGTCCCGGTCCGGGACCCGGGCCGACACGTTGCCGGCGGTCCAGATGACCAGGCCGTTGCGGGTGAGCTCGGTGTGCAGCTCGGCGACCGTGTTCCGCAGCCGGTCGACGGTCTCGCGCACCTCGGCGCTGACGGACATCGCTAGTCCTGTCCCTTCTGGGCGCGGGCCTTGCGCCTGCGCTCCCGGAGTCGGCGCATGACCTCGTTGACCCCACGGCCGAAGTAGTCGTGCAGGGTCAGGTACTCGGTGAACAGCTCCTCGTAGCCCGACACGTTGGTCGGGATCGGCAGGTACACGTCGCGCTCCACCGAACCCATGGCGGCGGCCGCCGCACGGATGTCCGGATACGCCCCGGCGGCGACCGCGGCGTGGATCGCCGAGCCCAGCGCCGGACCGTTCTCGGACCCGATCACCGACAGCGGCATGTCGAGCACGTCGGCGTAGATCTGCATCAGCAGCGGGTTGCGGATCAGCCCGCCGGCCACCACGAACTGGGTCACCGGCACCTGCGCGTCGATGAAGGTGTCGATGATGACCCGGGTGCCGAAGGCGGTCGCCTCCAGCAGCGCGCGGTAGACGTCCTCGGCGCGGGTGGCCAGCGTCTGCCCGACGACCACGCCGGAGAGCTCGTGGTCGACCAGCACCGAGCGGTTGCCGCTGTGCCAGTCGAGCGCGACCAGCCCGTGCTCGCCGACTTGCTGCTGTGCGGCCAGGTCCGAGAGCAGCTGGTGCACGGACAGGCCCTGCTCGCGCGCCTTCTCGTGGTACGCGGGCGGGACCATGTGGTCCACGAACCAGCCGAAGATGTCGCCGACACCGCTCTGCCCGGCCTCGTAGCCCCAGAGGCCGGGCACGATGCCGCCCTCCACGACGCCGCACATGCCCGGCACCTCACGAAGTTCGGCGCCGTTCATCACGTGACAGGTGGAGGTGCCCATGATCGCGACCAGCTGGCCGGGTTCAACGGCCCGCGCGGCGGGAGCGGTCACGTGCGCGTCGACATTGCCCACCGACACCGCGATGCCGGCCGGCAGCCCGGTCCACTCGGCGGCCTGCCCGCTCAGCCGCCCGGCGGCGTCGCCCAACTGCCCCAACGGATGCGCCAGCTTGTCCGCGACGAAGTTCTCGAACCCGGGGTTGAGCTCGCGCAGGTATTCCGGGCTCGGGTAGGCCCCGTCCTGGTGGATTCCCTTGTAGCCGGCGGTGCAGGCGTTGCGGACGTAGTTTCCGGTGAGCTGCCAGACGATCCAGTCCGCCGCCTCGACGAACCGCCACATCGCGGCGTACACCTCGGGCGCTTCCTCCAGGATCTGCAACCCCTTGGCGAACTCCCACTCCGAGGAGATCAGCCCGCCGTAGCGGGGCAGCCACTTCTCGCCGCGGCTGCGGGCCAGCTCGGTGATCCGGTCGGCCTGGCCCTGTGCCGAGTGGTGCTTCCACAGCTTCACGTAGGCGTGCGGCTCGGCGCGGAACTCCGGCAGCTCGCACAGTGGCGTGCCGTCCTCGGTGACCGGAACCATCGTGCACGCGGTGAAGTCGGTGCCGATCCCGATCACGTTCTTCGCCGACGCGCCCGCGGCCTTGAGCGCCGCCGGAACCGCGTTGCGCAGCACGTCGACGTAGTCGGAAGGCACTTGCAGCGCCCAGTCCGGCGGCAGGACCCGGCCGGTCGCGGGCAGCGTCTGCTCGACGACGGCGTGCGGGTACTCGAAGACCGCGCTGCCCAGTTCGGCGCCGTCGCGCACGCGCACGACCACGGCCCGGCCGGACAGCGTGCCGAAGTCGACGCCGACCACGAGCTGGTCGGTTAGCGCTAACATCTTGGCCACGACGTTGTTTTCCTCCTCGGGTGTGCGGTCAACGAGAGCGGCGCGCGATGAGCCGCTGCAAGGCGATGAAGGCGAACAGAAGCGCGCCGATCACGATCCGGGTCCACCAGGAACTCAGCGTTCCGTCGAAGGTGATCAGGGTCTGGATGATGCCGAGCACCAGCACGCCGAGCACGGTGCCGAGCACGTAGCCGGAGCCGCCGGTGAGGATCGTGCCGCCGATGACCACGGCCGCGATCGCGTCCAACTCCGTGCCCACCGCGCCCAGCGGATCAGCCGACAGCGTGTAGAACGCCATCAACACGCCGCCGAGCGCCGAGCACAACCCGCTGATCGTGTACACGGCAACCTTGGTCCGGGCCACGGTCAGACCCATCAGCAGCGCCGACCGCTCGCTGCCGCCGACCGCGTACACGGTCCGGCCGAACCGGCTGAAGTGCAGCACGTACCAAGCGATCGCCACGACGACCAGCGCGATCACCACGCTCGGCGAGACGTGTAGACCCGCGCCGAGCGGAATCGGCGTCTGCGCCATCGTGGTGTACGTGTCGTTGTCGATCGCGATGGACTCGGTGCTGATCGTGTAGCACAGGCCCCGGGCCAGGAACATGCCGGCCAGCGTCACGATGAACGGCTGGATCTCGAAGTAGTGGATCACCAGCCCCATCAGGAAGCCGAGCAGCGCGCCGACCGCCAGCACCACCGGGATCACCGCGAACGCCGGCCAACCCCGGTGCTCCAGCAGGTCGGCCGACGCCATCGCGGACAGCGCGGCGACCGAGCCCACGGACAGGTCGATGCCGCCGGTGAGGATGACGAACGTCGCCCCGACCGCGACCACCAGCAGGAACGCGTGGTCGATGAAGATGTCCAGCACCACCTGGCCGGTGCCGAAGGCCGGGTACCGCACGGCGCCGAAGCCGTACGCGCCGACCAGCAGCGCCAGGGCGGCCAGCACGGGAAGGTAGCGCCGCTGCGGCCGGTAGGACCGCAGGCGCACGGACAGCGCGGTCACGAAGCCACCTCCACCTTCTCCGGCTTCGCTTGCACCGCAGGCGGTTCCGGTCGTCGTCGACGCTTGACCAGCTTGGCGCGGAAGGCCGGCGACTGCACCAGGCACACCACCGTGACGACAACTGCCTTGAACAGCAGAGTTTCCTGGGACGGAATGCCCAGCGCGTAGACGGTGGTGGTCAGCGTCTGGATGAGCAGCGCGCCGATCACCGTGCCGCCCAGGGAGAATCGGCCGCCGGTCAGCTGCGTGCCGCCGATCACCACCGCCAGAATCGCGTCCAGCTCGATCCACAGACCGGCGTTGTTGCCGTCGGCCCCGGTGACGTTGGAGCTGATGATCAGCCCGGCGACGCCGGCGCACAGCGCGCTGAACACGTAGCAGAGCCAGATCAGGCGACCGGACCGCAGTCCGGACAGCCGGCTCGCCTCCGGGTTGCCGCCGACCGACTCCAGCAGCAGCCCGAGCGCGGAGCGCCGGACCACCAGCGAGGTCAACGCGTACACCGCCATCGCGATCAGGAACGACAGCGGCAGGGTGAGCAGGTAGCCGCCGGCGATGGCCAGGAACGGCCCGGAGGACACCGTCACGATCTGGCCGCCGGTGATCAGCTGCGCCAGCCCGCGGCCGGCGACCATGAGGATCAGCGTGGCCACGATGGGCTGAATCTTCAGACCGGCCACCAGCCAGCCGTTCCACGCGCCCAACACCAGGCACAGTCCGAGCGCCGTGGCCACCGCGACCAGCATGCTGGTGCTGCCCAGTTGCACGCACGCCACCGCGCCGCTGACCGCCACCACCGCGCCGACGGACAGGTCGATGCCCCGGGTGGCGATCACCAGGGTCATGCCGACCGCGATGAGGATCAGCGGCGAGCCGTTGCGCAGGATGTCGACGAGGTTGCCGTACAGGTGGCCGTCGCGGATCTCGATGGCGAAGAACCGCGGCGACACGACAAGGTTGCCCAACAGCAGCGCCACCAGCGCCGCCGCCGGCCAGAACAACCGGTGCCTGGTCATCGTGATCATGAGGCGTCACCGTCCGCGATGGTCGACATGATCTCCTCCGGGGTGAGCCCGTCGTTGGTCAGCTGGGCGACGACCCGCCGGTCGCGCAGCACCGCGACGTGGTGGCTCAGCCGCAGCACCTCCTCCAGCTCGGCGGAGATGAACAGCACCGCCATGCCGTCGTCGGACAGCGTGGCGACCAGCTTCTGGATCTCCGCCTTGGCCCCGATGTCGATGCCTCGGGTGGGTTCGTCCAGGATGAGCAGCCGCGGCTCGGTGACCAGCCACCGGGCCAGCAGCACCTTCTGCTGGTTGCCGCCGGACAGCGTGCCGACGACCGCCTCGGGATCGGCGGGCCGGATGTCCAGCGTCTCGATGTACTTGGTGGCCAGCTCCAGCTGCCGCCGGCGCGGGATCGGCCGCAGCCACCCGCGCGCGGCCTGCAGCGCCAGCGCGATGTTCTCGCGGATGGTCAGCTCCGCGATCAGGCCCTCGGTCTTGCGGTTCTCCGAGCAGAAACCGATGTGGTGGTCCATCGCCGCGCGTGGGGTGCGCAGGTGCGCCCGCCGCCCGTCGATGTCGACCGTGCCGGCGTCGGCGTGGTCCGCGCCGAACAGCAGCCGGGCCAGCTCGGTGCGGCCGGAGCCGAGCAGCCCGGCCAGCCCGACCACCTCGCCCCGGCGGATGGTCATCGAGAACGGCTCGATGCCGCCGGCGCGGGCCAGTCCGTCGGTGGCGACCAGCACCGGCCCGTCCTCGGCGGGCCGGGACCGCTCGGACACCTCCAGCTCGTCCAGCGCGGCGAGCTCCTTGCCGATCATCCTCGTCACCAGCTCGACCGGCGTGATCTCCGGAGTGACGTACTCGCCGACGAGTTTTCCGTTGCGCAGCACGGTCATCCGGTCGGCGATGGCGAAGACCTGGTCGATGAAGTGGGACACGAACAGGATGGCCATGCCGTCCGCGCGCAGAGCCCGCAGCACCGCCATCAGCTGCTCGACTTCCCTGGCGTCGAGGCTGGAGGTCGGCTCGTCGAGCACCAGCACGCGGGCCGACACGTCCAGCGCGCGGGCGATCGCGACCATCTGCTGCACCGCGATCGACTGCGTGCCCAGCTCGGCCGACACGTCGATGTGCAGGTCGAGCCGGGCCAGCAACTCCTCGGCCCGGGTCCGCATCCTCGACCACTGGATACGGCCGAACCGGCGCGGCTCACGGCCGATGAAGACATTCTCCGCGACCGACAGGTTCGGGCACAGGTTCACCTCCTGGTAGACCGTGCTCACACCGGCCTGCTGCGCCTGGTCCGGGCCGCCGAAGGACACCGGCGACCCGGCCAGCTCGATCGAGCCCGCGTCCACGCCCTCGACCCCGGTCAGCACCTTGATCAGGGTCGACTTGCCGGCGCCGTTCTCGCCCATCAGGGCGTGCACCTCGCCGGGGAACAGGCGGAAGTCGACGTCGTCCAGCGCGGTGACGCCGGGGAACCGCTTGCGGATGCCGGTCATCCGGAGGATCTCTGTGGACTGGTCCATCACGTGGCCGTTCTCGCGGGACGCGGACGCGGGTCAGTACTGGCGGGAGGGCAGCGCGGCCTTGGCGGCCGCCTGGTCGAACGCGGTCTCCTTGGTGAGGATCCGGTTCGGCACGCTCTGCCCGGCGGCGACCTTCTTGACCAGGTCCATCAGCTGCGGGCCGAGCAGCGGGTTGCACTCGACGACGTAGTTGAACTTGCCGTCGGCCAGCGCCTGGAGGCCGTCGTGGGTGCCGTCCACCGTGACGATCTTGATGTCCTTGCCCGGCGTGAGGCCGGCGGCCTGGATGGCGTCCAGCGCGCCGAGGCCCATGTCGTCGTTCTGCGCGAACAGCACGTCGATCTTGCTCTGCGACTTGAGGAAGGACTCCATCACCTGCTTGCCCTGGGCGCGGGTGAAGTCGCCGTCCTGCGAGGCCACGACCTTGAACTTCGGGTCGGCCTTGATCACGTCGTCGAAGCCCTTGGACCGGTCGTTGGCCGGCGCCGAGCCGGTGGTGCCCTCCAGCACGGCGATGTTCACCGGGCCGGTGGCCGACGCGTACTGCTTGGCCACCCAGTCGCCGGCTTCCTTGCCCTCGTTGACGAAGTCGGAGCCGAGGAAGCTCTTGTAGAGCGTGGTGTCCTTCGAGTCGATCGCGCGGTCGGTGAGGATCACCGGGATGTTCGCGGTCTTGGCCTCCTTCAGCACGGTGTCCCAGCCGGTCTCCACCACCGGCGAGAAGGCGATCACGCTGACGTGCTGCTGGATGTAGGACCGGATGGCCTGGATCTGGTTGGCCTGCTTCTGCTGCGCGTCGGAGAACTTCAGCGTGATGCCGGCGTCCTTGGCCGACTCCTGGATGGACTTGGTGTTCGCGGTCCGCCAGCCGCTCTCCGCGCCGACCTGGGCGAAGCCCAGCGTGATCGCGCCGCTGCCGCCGCCGGCCGCGGTCGAGCCGCCGCCGCACCCGGCCAGCACGGTCAGGCCGAGCGCGCCGGCCACGAGTAACGCCACTCTGGTACGCAACACGTTCACTCCTCGATCACCGTTGATCAAATCCAGTTAGCGCTAACAGTCAGGCGTCGCGGACGCCCGTGCGCCGGGCCGTCCCGTTCGCTATCGGGGGCCGGTGCTCTCCCGCACGACCAACTCCGGCGTGATCAGGTGCCTCCCGCCGTCGTCCTCTTCCTTCAGACGCAACAGCAGCAGCTCGAAGGCCTGCCGGCCGACCTCGATGAAGTCCTGGCGCACCGTGGTCAGCGGCGGGCTGAAGTAGGCGGCTTCCGGCACGTCGTCGAACCCGACCACATGCACGTCGCGCGGCACCGTGATGCCGGCCTCGGCGAACGCCCGCAGCATGCCCAGCGCCATCTGGTCGTTGGCGACGAACACCGCGGTCACCCCGCTCTCGGCGACCAACTTCCGCCCCGCGTCGTAGCCCGAGCGCGGACTCCAGTCGCCGCGCAGCATCGGCGGGGCCTCGATGCCGTGCGCCTCCAGCGTTTCCCGCCAGCCCTGTTCCCGGGCCCGCGCCTCCAGCCAGTCCGAGGGACCGGCCACATGCCAGACAGTCTTGTGTCCCAACGCGAGCAGGTGCTCGGTGGCCCGCCGGGCCCCGTCGTACTGGTCCACCGTGACCACCGGGACCGGCGCAGACTCGGAGGCGCCGACGGCGACCAGCGGCACGTCGCGCGGCGTGAACTCCAGCGCGCGGCCCGCGGCCACGTGCGGGGCGATCACCAGGATGCCTTCCACGGCCTGGCGGCGCAGGTTCTCCACGGCGTCCGCGATGGACTGCCGCTGGGGCCGGCTCACGCTGGAGATGGTGATCGCGTAGCCCGCCTCGCGCGCCGCGTGCTCGATGCCGTATAGCATGCTGGCCGGCCCGTACAGCGTGGAGTCGAGCGCGATCACACCGAGCGTCTCGGACTTGCCGGTGGCCAGCGTGCGCGCCGCCGAGTTGGGCCGGTAGTCCAACTCCCGGATGGCCGCCTCCACCCGCGCCCGGGTCTCCGGCTTGACCGGGCCGGTGCCGTTGATCACCCGGGACACCGTCATGTGCGACACGCCGGCCACCTCGGCCACGTCCGTCAGACTCGCCTGCCGGACGGCCGACGGGCCCGCGGCCTTGCGACCGCCGTCGGTCGGGGACGTCCGTGCCACCAGCGTCAGCTCCCTGTCATCCACGGTTCACCACTGCCCGTTGAGGTGCACAGTGTTAGCGATAACAGCTAGCCGGTCAAGACCGGAAGGTAACGGTTCGATGGCGTGCGCCATCGAGGTAACGGGTCGGCAACAAAAGGTCTCTCGGCGGTTGTCGAGGCTCCGACCTGGGCCTACGTTGCCGTCGTGCGCTTGCCGGCTTGCACGCCGGCCAGCCGGACGGCGGCGACAGTGGATCTTTCTTTATCGACGTCATCACGGGGGACGACCGTGCGGAGGCCGCGTTTCATCACTCGACTGTTAGCGCTAACCCTCTTGGTTGGCTGACCGGCACCACGAGCCGGGCGCCGGTGGCATGCCGAACTCCCCCATGCCACCGGCGCCCATCCAGTCCTCAGCCGATGTTCCTGGCCACGTAAGGGCCAAGGAACGCGCCGCGCGGATCGAGCTTGGCCCTCAGCTCCCGGAAGTCGGGCAGCATCGGCCAGATTTCGTCCGACGGGCGGCGGTGGAACAGCTTGCCCCAGTGCGCCCGCACGTCGAAGGGCGCCAGCCGCTCCTCGATGGCCGGCAGCAGCGCCTCGACCTCGTCCTGGCGCGGCCGCCAGGTGAAGTGCAGCGCCACCCGGTCGCCGCCTTGAGCCGGGCTCAGCCACAGGTCGTCGCCGGCGATCGTGCGGATCTCGGAGCACAGCGCCAGCGGCGCGATGCGATGACCGAGGCCGCGCAGCGCCTCGAACGCCGCGGTGGCGTGTCGGTACGGCACGAAGTACTCCGACTGGAGCTCGTCCCCGGCGCTCGGGGTGAAACCCAGCCGGAAGTGCGGCAGCCGCTCGTGCCACGGCCCCGGGACGCCCAGCTGCTCGGTGCAGTTCTCCGCGGAGAGACCCGCCGCGTGGACCGGGTGCCGGGGCCCGTCGGCCGGCCGCGCGTCGAACAGCTCCGTGCGCGGCTCGCCGACAGTCTTCAGCCACACCTGGTCCACGTTGTCGTTGGCCCAGTTGGTGAACACGCTGACGCTGTAGGCGCGGTCCTGGATCTCGTCGAAATGCGCGAACAGCGCCGCCCAGGACAGCCCGTCGAAGACGTGCTGTCGCACATCGAAGGTCGGCAGCAGGTCGAGCGTCATCCGCGTGACGACGCCCAGCGCGCCGACGTTCACCACCACACCGGCGAACTCCTTGTCGCCCCGGGCGAAGCTGCGCAGCTCGCCGTCCGCCGTGACGAGGTCCAGCGCCGACACCGCCGACGCGAGCCCCTGGTTGCGACGGCCGGAGCCATGGGTGCCGGTCGCGACGCTGCCGGCGATCGTGCAGTGCGGCAGCGACGCGAGGTTTGGCAGCCCAAACCCCTTGGCGTGCAGGAAAGACGCGAGTTCGCCGTAGCGCGTGGCGCCACTCGTCGTCACGGTGGCGGCCGCCGAGTCGATCTCGATCGCCGACGCCACCTCCGCGATGTCGATCTGCACGCCGCCGTCGAAGTCGGCGATGTCGTTGAAGCAGTGCCTGGTGCCCAATGCCTTGATCCTCGGCGCCGCCGCGACCATCTCCCGCACTTCGTTGAGGGTGCGCGGCCGCAGGATGCGCGCCGCCGCGTAGGCGTGGTTGCCCGCCCAGTTCGATTCCGGCACCGGCGTCACAGACCTGGCACCGCCTTCCTCGGTTGTCGCGCTGCCCCGGAATCCGAACGTAGGTCAGCGGGAGATCACGCACAAGCGTGGTGGCGCTCACCGGCAAGGGCGGTCGAATGTGTCGAACACGGGCGCCCGTCCGATCACGATCGTGACCCGAACCAGGCAACGTGAAAGAAATTCATCTGCTTGCCGGTCGTATCGACGGGCGTTCGATGCTGGACTGCCGCACATGACCACCTTCCGCCGGGCCTGCCTGCTCGCGACACTGCTGCTCGCCACCACGGTCGCCGTGCCGGTGGCCCAGGCGGACACGCCGGTCGCCGATCCCGCGGCGCTGGTCGACACCTTCGTCGGCACCACCGGCGACGGCCACGACTTCCCCGGCGCGGACACGCCGTTCGGCATGATGCAGTGGAGCCCGGACACCCCGTCCCGGCCCAAGGGCGGCGGCTACGAGCACAACGACTCGGCCATCACCGGCTTCAGCCTCACCCACGTCTCCGGTCCCGGCTGCGCCGCCGCCGACGACGTGCCGTTCCTGCCGACAACCGGGGCGATCACCAGCCCCGGCTCGGCCACCGCGTCCTTCACGCACGCCAAGGAGAGCTCCGCCCCCGGCTACTACTCCGTCGGCCTCGGCTCCGGCGTCCAGGCCGAGCTGACCACCGCCACCCGGTCCGGCATCGGCCGCTTCACCTACCCGGCCGGCGTCCCCGCGAACATGATCGTCAAGGTCGCCGACAACCCGAGCCCGGTCTCGGCCAGCAGCGTCACCGTCGTCGACGACCACACGATCACCGGCTCGGTGACCAGCGTCGGCTTCTGCGAAGCCAGCAATCCGTTCACCCTGTACTTCAGCGCCACCTTCGACCATCGGTTCACGGCGACCGGCAGCTACAACGGCGGCGAGTACGTCACCTTCGACACCACCGGCAACCAGGTCGTCCAGGCCCGCGTCGGCATTTCCTACGTCTCCACGGCCAACGCCAAGTCCAATGTGGACTCCGAGATACCGGGCTGGGACTTCGACAGCACGCGAGCATCGGCGTACCAGGCATGGAACACCCGGCTGAGCCGGATCGGGATCACCGGCGGCACCGCCGAACAGCAGCACGTCTTCTACACCGCGCTCTATCACTCGCTGTTGCACCCCAACGTGTTCAGCGACGCCAACGGTCAGTACCTCGGCTTCGACAACACCGTGCACACCGCGCCGGCCGGCCACGCCCACTACGCCAACTACTCCGGCTGGGACATCTACCGCACCCAGGCCCAACTGTCGGCGCTGATCGCCCCCGACGCCGCCAGCGACATGGCCCAGTCCATGGTCGACGACTACCGCCAGGGCGGCACGCTGCCCAAGTGGGCCATGAACAACGCGGAGACCTACATCATGGTCGGCGATCCGGCCGACGCCGTCCTCGCCGACTACTACGCCTTCGGGGCCCGCGGCTTCGACACCTCGGCCGCGCTGGACGCCATGGTCCACCAGGCGACGACCACCAACAACGCCCGCCCCGGCGGCGGATACCTGGACAGCTTCGGCTACCTGCCCACCGACAGCCCCTACGGCTGCTGCCACTACTACGCCGGCGTCTCGACCCAGCTGGAGTACGACACCGCCGACTTCGCCCTGTCGGCCTTCGCCGCCGCGCTCGGCGACACCGCCGACAGCGCCAAGTTCCGCGACCGTGCCCAGAACTGGCGCAACATCTTCAACCCGAGCAGCGGCTACATCCAGCCAAGGCACTCCAACGGCCGCTGGATGACCGGCTTCCTGCCCGCGCCGATCTCCGGTGGCACCAACACCAACGACTTCGCCGAAGGCGACTCGCTCATCTACACCGGCATGGTGCCGTTCAACCTCGCCGGTCTGGCGGCGGCCAAGGGCGGCAACGACGCGATGGCCAAGTACCTCGACGGCGTGCTCACCGGCTACACCGGCCTGCTCAGCCTGGCCGGCCTCCAGTCCAACATGGGCAACGAGCCGAGCTTCGAACTGCCGTGGGAGTACGACTACATCGGACGGCCCTACCGCACCCAGCAGGTCGTCCGGCAGATCCAGGACCAGCTCTGGACCGACTCCCCCGGCGGCCTCGCCGGCAACGACGACCTCGGCGCGATGAGCGCCTGGTACGTCTGGTCGGCGCTGGGCCTGTACCCCGAGACGCCGGGCACCGCCGACCTGGCACTGGGCAGCCCGCTGTTCACCTCGGCCACCGTCGCCCTGCCCAGCGGTCACACGTTGAGGATCAACGCGCCGCAGGCCGCCGACAACGCCCCGTACGTGCAATCGCTGGCGTTGAACGGTTCCAGCTGGGCCAACGCGTACCTGCCGGCGGCCACGATCACCGCCGGCGGCACGCTCGACTACACCCTGGGCACTGCGGCCAACACCTCGTGGGCGACGGCCCCGTCCTCGGCGCCGCCCTCCTACGACGGCACGGCCACACCCGCGCCGGTCGAACCCACTGGTCCCATCACGTCGACACCGGCCGGCAACTGCGTGGACGTCGCGAACGCCAGCAACGCCAACGGCACCGCAGTCCAGCTGTATCCGTGCAACGGCACCAATGCCCAGAGCTGGACCGTGGTGCCCGACGGCACGCTCCAGGCCCTGACGAAGTGCCTGGACGTCACACAGGGCGGCACCGCCAACGGCACCCCCGTGCAGCTCTACGTGTGCAACGGCACCGGGTCGCAGCAGTGGCAGTCCACATCGGACGGCCAGTTGGCCAATCCCCAGTCCGGCCGCTGCCTGACCGTCCCCGGCGGCAGCACGGCCGCGAAGACCCGGCTGGAGATCGACGACTGCCAGCGGGCCGCCGGACAGCTGTGGGGCCTGCCGCACTGAGCCGTCGGTGTGTCACTGAAACTGTCGAACATTCACGGTTCACCATAGGAGATTCACCGGATTGCCGACCCGGTCGCCGCCCCGGGCCACGGCTCTCCGCTCGCGCGACAAGCTACCTTCGTATGGAGTTCGGCATTTCCGTCCATGGCCACAGCACACCAATCGGACAATTACCGCCATGCTTGGGCACTGCGTCCGAAGGCGCGCGGATGCTAGGTTTTCCGCCGCTGCCGGTGAAGCAGTAACTATTGACGCCGCTCACAGGGTCAAGGACGTTCCGTTGACCGCGCCGGAATTCGCGACATAAATTTCCGTCGACCGTCCAGAACGACCGAAAATCTCCTCGAACACGACAGAACGCACCCTGAACGAGAGAGTGTGACGTGAAGAGATCCCTGCGCGTACTCGCGACGAGCATCGCCCCCCTGCCGGTCATCGCCGGTGCGATGCTGGCCGCAACGACGGCGTCAGCGGCCACGACGCCGCTGGTCGCCGTCCCGAACACAGTCAATCCGGCGATCGCCGCCAGCGTCGGCGTCGGCGAACTGCCCGCGACCGACAAAGTCTCGGTGGCCGTCTCGCTGAAACTGCGCGACCAGGCCGGACTGGACAAGTTCGTGTCCGAGGTCGGCGACCCGCACTCGCCCGAATACAAGCACTTCCTCACCCCCGCGCAGTTCACCGCGAAGTTCGGGCCGAGCCGGCAGGAGGTCGACTCCGTGTCGGCATTCCTGGCCTCGCACGGATTGTCGGTGACGCCGCACCAGGCGAACAGCCAGGTGATCGACGCGACCGGCACCGCCGATCAGGTGGGCCGCGTGTTCAACACCAGGCTGGGGCTCTACCGGCAGCACGGCCGCGAGTTCTACGCCAACGAGACCGCGCCGACCCTGCCGGCCTCGATCGCCGGCTCGGTGGCCGCGGTGACCGGCCTGGACAACCACGCCGTGCTGCACGCCGACGCGGTCAAGCAGCCGGCGGCGACGGCGAAGGCGGCGTCCGGGCTGACGCCGAGCAAGATCAAGAGCGGCTACGCCGTGAGCGGACTGGGCACCGGCAGCGGCGAATCCGTTGCCCTGTGGGAGTTCGACGGCTACCAGGCCAGCAACATCGCCACCTACGACAGCACCTACGGCCTCGGCTCGTCCACCCCGACCACCGTCTCGGTGGACGGCGCGGACTACGACTCCAGCCCCGGTGACGGCCAGGGCGAGGTCGAGCTGGACATCGAGATCGTGCAGGCGGTCGCCCCGGCGGCCAGCACCTCGGTGTACGAGGCCCCCAACAGCGACCAGGGCCAGATCGACATGGCCGCCCAGATCGCCGCCGACGACAGTGTCAACGTCACGTCGATCTCCTGGGGCGAGTGCGAGACCGCCAGCTCCTCGGCCACCATCAGCAGCACCCACGACGCGCTGGCCCAGGGCGTCGCCGAGGGCATCAGCTTCTACGCGGCGTCCGGCGACAGCGGCTCCGACGACTGCGGCGACGGCACCACGGCCGTGGACTACCCGGCGTCCGACCCCGACGTCACGGGTGTCGGCGGCACCACGCTGACCGAGACCAGCGCCGGCGCGTGGTCCAAGGAGACCGCGTGGAGCGACGGCGGTGGCGGCGTGTCCACGTCGTTCTCCGGCCGGACCGTGCCCGACGTGTCCGCCGACGCCAACCCCAGCACCGGTTACGCGATCTACTCCGCCGGCAGCTGGGTCGAGTACGGCGGCACCAGCTGCGCCGCGCCGGTGTGGTCGGGCATCACCGCCCTGCTGGACAACGAACTCGGCGGCAACCAGGGCAACCTGGACGCCACCTTCAGCAGCATCGGCAAGAGTTCCAGCTACAGCAGCGCGTTCCACGACATCAAGTCCGGCAGCAACGGCTCCTACAGCGCGGGCACCGGCTACGACAAGGTGACCGGCTGGGGCACGCCCATCGCCTCCGGCCTGTACTCGGCCCTCGGCTGAGCACCACGCAGGAGCGGGGGTCGTCGGTTCGGCCGGCGGCCCCCGCCTTCGGGTCACCCGTGTTGTCCGACAGGAATCACGACCCCCAGCCCCAGGCGACACGGTGTGCGCCACTCGCGTTGGTGACCCGCAGCGTCGGGGCGGAGCCGTTGCCCTGCAAGGCGGTCAGCGAGAACGTGTCGCCGGTGCGCAGTCCGGGCCAGTACACCGAGCCCATCCGCAGCTCCCGCAGCCGGTCGGTCACCACCTGGAGGTAGGCGATCTCGTTGGAGCCGTTGACCGGCCCGTCGTAGTTCAGCCCGGTGGTCATGCTCGCGCCGAACTCGTCGAGCACCGTGCGCGACGCGCAGTTCCCGATGCGGGCGTCGAAGTCCGCCCGCCACTTCGCCGGATCCGTCCAGTCGGAGTGCCAGAACCCGTAGAAGTGCAGGGCCAGATGCGTGCCGCCGAGCCGGTTGTCGGCGCAGACCGCCTTGACGTCGTCGGCGTAGCCGGTGCCGTCGACGAACACCCGGGCGCGCGGCACCTGCGGATGGGCGGCCAGCCAGCTCGCCACCACGTCGCGCCACTGCTGGCTGGTGTAGCCGAACGGCTCGTTCATCGGCTCGAAGTACACGGCGTCGTCGCGGCCGTACCGGGCGGTGATCCGGTTCCACATCGCGGTGAACGCGGCGGTGTCGTCGATCCGGCCGTCCTTGGCCGTCGGCGACTCCCAGTACCCCAGGATCACCTTGAACCCCTGGGCGGTGGCGGCGTCGATGGCCCCGGTGTAGGAGTTCCAGAACGTCCCGTTGACGGTGGCCGGGTTCACCGGGAGCCGGACGGTGTTGGCCCCCAGCTTGGCGCGGAACTGGCCGATGACCGACCTGGCCTTGGCGTAGGTGGCGGCATAACTGTCCGTTTTGGACAGACCGGACGGCACGACCTCGTCGGACGCGTAGTTGTCCCGCGGATCGGCCCAGTTCACTCCCCGGAATCCGCTCGTGTCGAGAGGCTTGGCGCCGGCCGTGCCGGTGGCGCCCGCCGCCAGTCCCAGCACACAGCAGGCCGTCGCCAGGATCCTTGCCGCACGCCGTCGTGCGGGAGAAGCGTTCATCGGGGCCTCCTCATTCCTCGGTGTGGCCGAGCAGGGCGTGGGGCGCGCAGCGCACCACGGGGTCGGACATCGTGTCCAGCTCCAGGACGACGACGTCGTTGGCGCCGGGGCGGACCACCGGCGCGGGCACGTACAGGGTCCGCTGTGGACCTCGGCGCCAGTAGGAGCCCAGCAGGAAACCGTTGAACCAGACCATTCCCTTGCCCCAGCCCGCGGTGTCGAGGAACAGGTCGGTCGACTCGTCGACGGTCAGCCGGCCGCGCGTGACCACCGGACCGGCCAGCGGTCCCCGCACCCGCGCGCCGTCGGCACTGCCGGTGTGGGCGTCCGGCACAGCGGTGGTGTCCACCGGCAGCACCTCCCATCCGGTCAGCTCCTCGCCGTGCAGATGGACACCGCCGACGATCCCCTTGGGTTCGCCGATGCGCGGGCCGTAGTCCACGCGGCCGAGGTCCTCGACCAACAACGTCAGCTCGCCGCCGGACACCGGCAGCGCGATGGCGTTGTCGTGGTGCTCGCGCAGCAGCGTGCCCAGCCGCACACCGTCGAGGAAAACCGTGACACGGTCGCGGATCTCGCCGAACACGAGCACGCCCGGCCCCTCCCCGGCGACCGAGGTCCGGGCCAGCGCCAGCCGCGGGACCGGCGAGAGGTCGTCGAGGGCGGGCAGTCGGCGGTGCGCCGACCAGGTCCCCCAACGCTCGGGTGTGGCCAGCAACGGTTGCGGGTCGTGCAGCGACGTGGTCGGCGCCGGCACGGGGCGGGCCGGCGGCGGCACGCTGTCGGGAACCTTGTGGTAGCGCGCGATGACCTCGCGGAACGCGTGGTACTTGGCTGTCGGGTTGCCGGCCTCGTCGAGTGGCGCGTCGTAGTCGTACGAGGTGACCAGCGGCTGGTAGGTGCCCTTGTCGTTGGCGCCGTTGGTGAGACCGAAGTTGGTGCCGCCGTGGAACATGTAGATGTTGACGGACGCGCCGGCGGCCAGTAGGGCGTCGAGCTCCGCGGCGGATTCCGTCGCCGAGGTCACATGGTGGTGTGCGCCCCAGTGGTCGAACCAACCGCACCAGAACTCGCTGCACATCAGCGGTCCGGTGGGTTGGTGGACCCGCAGGGCGGCGAGGCGTTCGGCCGTGCGCGACCCGAACGACGCGGTGCGGTGCAGCCCCTCAAGGCCGCCCGCCGAAAGCATGTCGCCGAGCGGTTGGTCCACTGTGGTCAGTGGCACCGTCACGCCTGCGGCGCGGGTATGCCGGGCCAGCTCGGCCAGGTAGCGCTTGTCACTGCCGAAGGCCCCGTACTCGTTCTCCACCTGCACCAGCAGAACCGGGCCGCCCCGGTCCACCTGGTGCGTCACCACCACGCGGTACACCTGGTCGAGGTACTCACGAACGGCCTCCAGGTAGCGAGGTTCGAACGTGCGTACCCCGACCTCGGGGTCACGCAGCAGCCACGTGGGCAGCCCGCCGTTGTCCCATTCCGCGCAGATGTACGGGCCGGGGCGGACGATCGCGTACATGCCGGCGTCCGCGATCAGGCCGAGGAACCGGTCCAGGTCGAGCCCGCCGTCGAGATGGAACGTGCCGCGTTCCGGCGCGTGGGCGTTCCACGGCACGTACGTCTCGATCGTGTTGAGACCCATCCGGCGGGCCTTGTCGATCCGGTCCGCCCACTGCTCCGGATGCACCCGGAAGTAGTGCAGCGCACCGGAAAGGATCCGGAACGGTTGGCCGTCGAGCAGGAAGTCCGACTCGCCGATCACGAATTCGCCCATGGCTGGAACGCGCCCTCCCGGATCGCGGTCGCGGGGTCAGCCCGCGGTGACGGTGAAACCCTGCTGGTTGCCGTAGTCGACCAGCGCCGACTGCCACGCCTTCAACCCGGCGTCCAGATCGGTGCCGTTGAGGTAGGCCTTGCCGACGGAGTCGGTGTAGACGGTGTTGGCGTACAGCTGGTAGGGCAGGTAGCTCCAGCCCTTGACGACGTTCTTGGCCGCCTCGGTGAGCACCTGGTTGACCTGCTGGCCGCCGAAGTACGGGTCGGCGGCGTCCACGAAGGACGGCGTGGCCAGGTCCGCGGTGGTGGCCGGGAAACCGCCGCTGGCCAGGAACGACTTGACGCCGTTGCCGTGGTTGAGCCAGCGGACGAAGGCGGCGGCCAGCGCCGGGTTCGCGCTCTGCTTCAGCACCGACTCGGTGCTGCCGCCGTTCTCCGCGGTGGCCGGCTGACCGTCGTAGGTCGGCATCGGCGCGACCGCCCACTTGCCGCTGCCGGCGGCCACCGAAGCCTTGAACACGCCGGGCATCCAGGCCCCGGTGACCAGCGTGGCGATCGTGCCGTCACCCAGCGCCCGGTACCAGTCGTCGCTCCAGCCCTTCACTGTGGACAGCAGCTTGCCCTGCACCAGCTGGTTCCACACGGCGGTCCACTTCCGTGCGCCCGGGTCGTCCAGGCTGATCTTCACGTTGCGGCCGTCGGTGCTGAACGGGTGGCCGCCGGCCTGCCAGATCATGCTGGTGGTGAAGCCGGGGTCGCCGGTGTCGGAGGTGATGAACTTGGTCGGGTCGGCGGCGTGCAGCTTCTTGGCCGCGTCCAGGTACTCGTCCCAGGTCTTCGGCACGGCGATGCCGTACTTGTCGAAGTCCTCCTTGTTGTAGAACAGGGCCATCGGACCGGAGTCCTGCGGCAGCCCGAACAGCCCGCTGCCGACGCTGACGCTGGTCCAGGTGGAGGCGGTGTAGTCCTTCTGGAACGCGCCGAAGCCGTACTGGTTCAGGTCGACCAGCGAGCCGGGCAGCGCGAACTGCGGCAGCGCCTGGTACTCGATCTGGGCGACGTCGGGACCGCCGGAGCCGGCCTTGATCGCGTTCTGCAGCTTGGTGTACTGGTCGTTGCCGGTGCCCGCGTTGACGAGGTTGACCTTGACGTTCGGGTACTCCTTCTCGAACGCGGCCACCTGGGCCTTGGCCGAGGGCGTCCAGCTCCAGTAGGTGATCGTGCCGCCCGCCTTGAGGGCGGCGTCGACCGAGTCCTGGGTGCCGGACGCCGAGCCCGAACCCTGCCCCGGTGAGCCGCAGGCGGCGACGAGCGCGGCGGCCAGTGCCAGCGCGGCGACTGCTCTGTGGCGGCGGAATGGTGACATCGCGGGGTTTCCCTTCAAGGCGGCGGTGACTTGACTACTGCTTGACGCTTCCCGCGGTCAGACCGGACTGCCAGAACCTCTGCAGGAACAGGAAAGCGACGACGAGGGGGACGATGGTGAGCAGCGACCCCGTGATCACGAGGTGGTAGACGGGCTGCGCGGCGGCCCCGATGGCCTGCGCGCTCCACTGGTTCAGCCCGACGGTGAGCGGGTACCACGTCGGGTCGCTGAGCATGATAAGCGGCAGGAAGTAGTTGTTCCAGGTGGCCACCACCGCGAACAGCGCGACGGTGACGATGCCCGGGGCCAGCTGCCGCAGCGTCACGGACAGGAAGATGCGGAGCTCGCCGGCCCCGTCGATGCGGGCCGCCTCCATCATCTCGTCCGGGATCGCGTCGGTCGCGTACACCCAGATCAGGTACAGCCCGAACGGGCTGATCAGGGACGGGATGATCACGGCGAGCGGCGTGTTGGTCAGGCCGAGCTTGCTGAACAGCAGGAAGGTCGGCACCGCGAGCGCCGTGCCGGGGACCGCGACCGCGCCCAGCACCACCGCGAACACCGCCTGGCGGCCCCGGAAGCGGTACTTGGCCAGGCCATAGCCCGCGGCCGTGGCGAGCACGGTCGCCCCGCCGGCCCCCACCACCACGTACAGCAGGGTGTTGCCGAGCCAGCGCAGGAAGATTCCGTTGTCATAGCTGAAGGTCTGCCCGATGTTGTCGAACAGCGCGAACGGGCCGCCGAGGGCCAGGCCGGGGGTGGACAGCAGCGCGGGCTGCGTCTTGGTCGCGCTGATCACCAGCCACGCCAACGGAACCAGCGAGTAGAGCAGGTAGAGCGCCATCACCGCGGTCAGTGTGCGGGAGCGCCGGGGTCGCAGCACCGAGATCGAGGCGGCCATCGCTCACGCCCCCTTTCGGCTGCCGCGCAGCTGCACGACGTAGGCGATCACGGCGGTGATCACGCCCATCACGATGGCCACCGTCGCCGAGTAGTTGTACTGCTGGCCGGCGAAGGACAGGTTGTAGGCGTACATGTTCGGCGTGTAGTAGGTGCCGATCACGTTGGGGGCCAGCGTGCGCAGGATGTTGGGCTCGTTGAACAGCTGGAAGCTGCCGATGACGGAGAAGATGGTGGCGATCACGATGGCGCCGCGCAGCGCCGGCAGCTTGACGCTCAGGATGGTGCGCAACGGGCCCGCGCCGTCGATGGCGGCGGCCTCGATCAGGTCGGGCGGCACCACCTTCAGCGCCGAGTAGAAGATCAGCATGTTGTAGCCGGCGAACTCCCACGTGACGATGTTGCCGATCGACGTGAGGATCCAGTCCTTGGACAGCGGCTGCACCACACTCTGGCCGAGCAGGTGGTTGAGGTCGGCGGCCAGCCCGAAGGTGTCGCCGTAGATGAAGCCCCACATCAGGACCGCGACCACGCCCGGCACCGCGTACGGCAGGAAGATCACGATCCGGAAGAAGCCGGCCGCGTGCAGCCGGGCGCTGTCGATCGCGAACGCGGCGACCAGCGCCAGCAGCAGCATCACCGGCACCTGCACGGCCAGGAACAGCGACACCCGGCCGAACGCCGCCCAGAACTTGGCGTCGGCCAGCGCCTCGCCGTAGTTGCCGAGGCCGACGAACACCGTGCCGCCGAAGAACGCCTGGTCGCGGAAGAGGCTGAGGCCGAACGCGTAGCCGAGCGGGGCGAGGAAGGTCAGCGCGAACACGACCGCGAACGGCGCGACGAAGAGCCACCCGCGCCGGTGGTGGCGCTGGGTGCGCGCCCTGGCCGACCCGCCGGCGCGGGTGAGCGGCAGTGATCCCGCTGTGGACGTCATCGTCCCTCCGGTTCTGACACCAGTGGACGGAACCACGTGATGTTTACGTCAACACGGACGCGGCGAGGCTAGCTTGTT
The DNA here is from genome assembly GCF_018263855.1 of Kutzneria sp. CA-103260. GTDB lineage: Bacteria > Actinomycetota > Actinomycetes > Mycobacteriales > Pseudonocardiaceae > Kutzneria. The sequence goes on from NZ_CP073318.1 coordinate 3,807,299, forward strand.
GACGTAAACATGTCCAGGATTCGCCGGAGGTACAGCGAGTGCGGGAGAATGCCGAGGTGTCACACCGTCACGCCGCCGGGCGCGGTCCGTCCATGGCCGACGTGGCGCGGGAGGCCGGGGTCTCGGGCCAGACGGTCTCCCGGGTGGCCAATGGCAGGACCAACGTCGACGCCGACACCCGGCAACGGGTGCTCGCGGCCATGCGCCGGGTCGGATACCGCCCCAACAGCGCGGCCCGCGCCCTGCGTTACGGCCGGTTCCGCAGCATCGGCGTGATCATCTCGACGCTGGCCACCTTCGGCAACAGCCGCACCCTGGACGCGATCACCGCGGCCATCGCCGACGAGGGCTTCTCCATCGTGCTGATGCCGGTGCCGAGGTCGACCCAGGGCGAGGTCACCAGCGCGTTCAGCCGGCTCAACGAGCAGGCGGTGGACGGCGTGCTCATCCTGATCGAGCGGCACCAACTCGACCAGAGCGAGATCGAGCTGCCCGACGGGCTGCCCGTCGTCGTGATCGACTCCAGCGCCCGCTACCGCTACCCGGTGGTCGACACCGACCAGTCCGAGGGCGCGGCGGCCGCGACCCGGCACCTGTTGGCGCTGGGCCACGACACGGTCTGGCACATCGCCGGCCCGCCGCAGTCCTACGCCGCCGAACGCCGGCTCAACTCGTGGCGGGCCACCCTGGAGGAAGCCGGACGGACCGCGCCGCCCGTGCTCGTCGGCGACTGGTCGGCGGCATCCGGGTACGAGCTCGGCCAGCGGCTGGCCGCCGACCCGGCCGTCACGGCCGTCTTCGCCGCGAACGACCAGATGGCCCTCGGCCTGCTCCGCGCGCTGCACGAGGCCGGCCGGTCCGTGCCCGGCGAGGTGAGCGTGGTCGGCTTCGACGACATGGACGAGGCGGCCTGCTTCTGGCCGCCCCTCACGACCGTGCGCCAGTCGTTCGGCGACGTCGCCCGGCACGCGGTCGCCGCGCTGCTCGCCGAGATCTCCGGCGACGACCGTGGGCCCGCCGTGACGCGGGTGGCGACCGAGGTGGTCGTGCGATCCAGCACCGCGCCCCCGCCCGCCCGCTGAAGGCAGACATTCCCGGCGTGGTGGGGGCCGCGCTCGTCACATCACGACGTCACCGGTCCGGGTCCCGTGCTCTCGCGGACGGTGAGCCTCGGGGCGAGCAGCCTCGTCTCCGGCTCGGTCTCCCCGTCCAGCTGTCGCAACGCGGCTTTGACCGCCAACTGCCCGAGTTCGAGGGTCGGCAGCGCCACCGAGGTGAAACGGACCGGTGGCCGCTCCGCCTCTTCCTCGTGACACACGGCCACCACCGAGACGTCCACCGGCACGCGCCGACCGCGCCGTCGCAGCTGTTCGACCACCAGGGGCAACACGATCTCGTTCTCCACCACCAGCGCGGTGGCGCCCGGGTCCTCTCCGAGCAACGCGTCCAGGCAGCTGCGGACCGCCTCGGCCGAGACGCCGCAGGGACGCCACCGGGTGCGCAGGCCGTGCTTGACCGCCGAGGCGTCGAAGGCGCGGGTGAACCGCCGCGGCAGACCGGTTCCTCGTGCGGCGGCCGACAGCGGTGCCCCCACCAGTCCGACCGACCTGTGTCCGAGGTTGGCCAGGTGTCCGGCCGCCCGGTCCGCCGACGCGGCGAAGTCGACGCCGACCGAGGGCAGGCCCGTCGACCGGTCCGGCTCCCCGACCAACACCACCGGACGGTCCAGCGCGAGCAGCGCCGGGATCCGGGGATCCGAGGCCTGCACGTCCATCACGATCAACGCGTCGGCGACCGCCGTCGACGTCGCCCGCCGCAGCCCCGCCACGCCGGCGTTGCCGGTGAACAGCAGGAGATCGTGATCCCTGGCCCGCGCGGCCACCATCGTCGCGCCCACGAATCGGGTCAGCGCCGACGGGTCGGTGTCGGCCCACAGTGGGGCCACCAGGCCCAACACGCCGGTGCGATGCCGGGGCGCCGCCGTCCGCCGACCGGGCGGGCGGTAGCCGAGCTGGCGGATGCACTGCTCCACCTGCCTGCGGGTTTCGGCGGAAATGGACCGCTTCCCGTTGAGCACATAGGACACCGTGCTCGGCGCCACCCCGGCCGCCCGAGCGACGTCGATGATCGTCACCACGTTCCGGCTCCCTTGCCGTCGAATCCGCCGACACCCCAACAAAAACGTCCACCGGAGGTCAGCGCAGGCTCCAGAGCTGGTTGTCGCCGGTCCCGCAGGTCCAGAGGATGATCTTCGTCCCGTTGCCGGTGCCGGCCTGACCGGCGTCGAGACACAGCCCGGACGCCACGCCACGGATCGTGCCGTCGGGATCGACGCTCCACCGCTGGTTGTCCTGCCCGTTGCAGTCCCAGATCACCACCGCCGTGCCCGGCGCCGTGCCGGCGTTCATGGCGTCCAGGCACTTGGCGCCCCCGTACACCGTGAGCTGCCTGCCGGCGGTGTAGGTCCAGCGCTGGTTGTCCTGCCCGTTGCAGTCCCACAGCTGCGCCTGCGTGCCGTTGGCCGTCGAGTAGTTGTTGATGTCGAGGCAGCGGTTGGACTGCTTGCCGGCGATTGCGGCGACCCTGGTGCCGACACCTGGCTTCTCCACGCCGGTGACGGTCAGCAGCACGGCTTCGTGCGCGGGCACGGTGACGGTGTAGCTCGTGTTCATCGAACCGCGGTCGGTCGCGCTCCAGACGTCGCGGACGGCGGCGGTGTCGGCGAGCCCGAGGTCGGCGAAGCGCACGGTGATGGGGCTGGCGGTGTCGGTGCGGTTGAGCGCGACCACCGCGCGACGGCCGCCGCCGGCGAGGATCTTGCTGTAGACCTGACGGCCGTCCTGGTCCTCGGCGACCTTCACCCCCTGCTTGCCGAGGACATCCTGGTCGATGGCGACGACTTCCCGGTTGGTCAGCACGGCCCTGGTGTCCGCGCTCATGGTGGCGATGTTGTTGCCGGCCAACAGCGGAGCCCCGGAGATCGCCCACAGGCTCATGTGGGTCCGGTTCTGCGCCGCGGTGAAGCCCGGCAGGCCGACGACGAGCATGTCCGGGTCGTTGTAGTGGCCCGGTCCCTGGGCGTCGGGGTGCATCGCGGCGTCGAAGTTGGCCAGCACGTGGTCCATGGACGGGCTCTGGCCCCACAGGATCAGGTCGTCGCTGTCCCGCCACATGGTGGACATGCCCGGCGCCCAGTTCCACGGGGCCTGGCGGCCCCAGTCGCAGATGGACAGCAGGAGCGGCCGGCCGGTCTTCGCGGTGGCGCGGCCGATCGAGTCGCTGATCGCCTGGTATGTGCTTCGCGCGTCCAGGCCCTCGTGGTCGCCACCGCACCAGTCGACCTTGACCAGATCGAATCCCCACTGGGAGAACTGCAGGAAGTCCTGGTCGTAGTGGCCCTCGCTGCCCGAGCCGGGCGCCGCCGGGCGGCCCGTCGGGTAGTAGTAGCCGCAGCCGTCACGCCCGGCGTCGGTGTAGATCCCCGCCTTGAGGCCCTTGCTGTGGATGTAGTCCACCATCGCCCGCATGCCGCCGGGCCAGTCGTTCTGGTCCACGGTGATGGTGCCGGCGCTGTCCCGCGTGCCCTGCCACCAGCCCTCGTCGATGTCGACGTACTGGTAGCCGGCGGACTTCAGGCCACTGGCGACGATCGCGTCGACCTGCGTCTTGATCACCTTGGCGTTGATCGCGGCGGCGTAGGTGTTCCAGGACGCCCAGCCCATGGGCGGCGTGGTCCCGGCGGCGGTCGTCCCGGCGGTGGTCGGTGCGCCGCCTTGTTCCGGCGGACCGGTCACCGCCACCGCGGACTGGGTCAACGCCAGGGACAACGCCACGACCGCGATCGCCACGGTCCGTCCGCGACCTCGTCGACGCGGCTTGATCACCATGCAGGGCCACCTCTCGGGTGTTAGCGCTAACACTTCGGTCGCGGAGCACAGTTGACGTTTGCAGGGTTGAACCGCGAGACCGAATGCGGCCAAGTTAGGGGTGGTCCGATCCGCTGTCAAGAACCCCCTGTGCACGGCAGACGTCGCCACCGGCCGGCAAACCGACAACACCTCGAGCCCCGACCGGCGGAACCGAGCCGTCCTTCGGCCGTCGCCGCACCCGTGGGACGTTCGACGGAATTCGATGACCGGCGGGGCCTTTCCAGCGAAATTCGGTCAACCTGTTGACACCGCCGACAGCCAGGTCCCAGCATCGGGGAGCGGTTGCGACCGAGCGGTCGCGGACCGTGAGGAACCCGCTCACTCGCCCAAGGACGTGCGAACGTGACCAGACACCGGCCCATCAGGGATGCCGGACGGCGCCGCCGGCCGGCTCCCGGCAGCGGATGCGCCGGTCCGCCACCGGTCGGCGACAACGCGGCGAAATCCCCCTGACGCCAGCGCGACACCCCTGCGCTCCCCGCTACCGGCAGCCGTCGAATGTTAGCGCTAACACTCTCGTGCGCCCCTCGACGCGGAGCAGGCGAGCATCGTCGCCGCTGGCACCAACGCAGTACGGAAGGGAGCACATTCGTGCGGAAGTCAGCAAGCGCGAGCCGGCTGGCCGTGATATCCGCGGCCGTCGGACTCGCCCTCACCGGTGTCGGTCTGGTGGGCACGCAGACCGCGTCCGCGGCTACCAACGGCCCCTGCGACATCTACGCCGCCGGCGGCACACCCTGCGTCGCCGCGCACAGCACCACCCGGGCCCTGTACGCCGGCTACAACGGCCCGCTGTACCAGGTGCGGCGCAGCTCCGACAGCCACACCACCAACATCGGCGTCCTGTCGGCCGGCGGCTACGCGAACGCCGCGACGCAGGATTCCTTCTGCGCCAACACATCGTGCGTGATCACGGTGATCTACGACCAGTCCGGCCGGGGCAACAACCTCACCCAGGCCCCGCCCGGCGGCTTCCAGGGCCCGGCGGCCGGCGGCTACGACAACCTCGCCAACGCGACCGCCGCGCCGACCACCGTCGGCGGACACAAGGCCTACGGCGTCTACGTGGCGGCCGGCACCGGTTACCGGAACAACCACACCTCGGGCATCGCGACCGGCGACCAGTCCGAGGGCATGTACGCGATCTTCGACGGCACGCACTACAACGGCGGCTGCTGCTTCGACTACGGCAACGCCGAGACCGACTCCCACGATGACGGCAACGGCACTATGGAGGCCATCTACTTCGGCAACATCAAGGTCTGGGGCTACGGTGCCGGCAACGGCCCGTGGGTGATGGCCGACCTGGAGAACGGCCTGTTCTCCGGCGTGAACCAGCACTACAACGCGGGCGACCCCACCGTGAACTACCGCTACCTGACGGCGATGGTCAAGGGCGGCCAGAACCGGTGGGCCATCCGGGGCGCCAACGCCCAGTCCGGCGGCGTGTCCACGTTCTACAACGGCAAGCGCCCCAACGTCTCCGGCTACAACCCCATGCGCAAGCAGGGCGCCATCATCCTCGGCATCGGCGGCGACAACAGCAACGGCTCCGCCGGCACCTTCTACGAAGGCGTGATGACGTCCGGCTATCCGTCCGACAGCACCGAGAACGCCGTGCAGGCCAACATCACTGCCGCCGGCTACCGCTGACCGAACCCGGCACGGCCGCCGTCCTCCCCGCCGACGGTGGCCGTGCCGCGTAGCGCGGCCTCCTGGTGCAGGGCCCGCTCGCAGCACACACGATGGTGTCGAGCGGCTGTGGCCGACCGGCCAGTGCTGGGTCCGGCGGCACCCGACCATCGGCCGCATTCGCGGGTCGACGGCCGTCGGCCGCCGCAGGTCCGGTTACTTTGCGTTCGGGTCCGTACGACGCGAAGGAGCCGGCATGGCGATACCTGGGGGCGACGCGAGCAGGTTCTACCCGTCCGCCGGCTTCTTCCTGGCGCTGGCGGTGTTCGCCGGTGTGGTGGCGATCCAGTTGTCGCTCGTGCGTGATCTTGCCGACGCGGTCGTCTGTGCGGTGCTCGTGCTGCCGGTCTTCGACACCAGCCTGTTCCTGTTCCTCCGCCTGCGGGTTCTCACGGCACCGCTCGCGGACCGGTCGGCCGGCGCGCCGACCCCGGTGACGCTGCCGAAGATCACCTTCGTCCTGCCGTCCTACCGGGAACCGTTCGACGTGAAGACGATGACGCTCGACTCCGTGCTCGCGGTGCGGTACCCGGGACCGGTCGAGATCATCTCGGTGGACAACTCGCCCGACCCGGACACGGCGGACCAGCGGCGCTGGCGCGACCATGTGGCCGCGCGGGGCGTCGTGTTCCTGCACAACGGGGATCCCGCCGCGTCGAAACCCGGCAACCTGGACCTCGCCCTGAGCCGGGCCACCGGCGAGTTCGTGGTCTTCGTGGACGTCGACTCGACCCTGCCGGCCGATCCCGGCTGGCTGTTCACCGCGCTGCGCGACTTCGCTGCCGAGCCCGGCCTCGGCTACGTCCAGTTCCACGTGGTCCCGACCAACGGGCACTTCAACCAGCTCACCGAGGGCACGGCGCGGTACCTGCACCTGCACAACGCCGTCGAGGTGGTCGCCGGCCAGGGCGGGTTCGCGATGTTCAAGGGGCACAACGCCATCTGGCGGCGGACGGCGCTGGACGCGATCGGCAGCTGGCGCGAGCAGTTGGACGGCCGGATAATCCTCGCCGAGGACTTCGTCAAGGCGCTGCACGCGTACCGACTCGGCTACCACGGGCGGATCTCGTGGCTGGCCACCGGGGAATGGATTCCCAGCTCGCTAGCAGCGTTCACGTCGATGTGGCAGCGGTGGATCTACGGCACGATCCAGGCGGTGGCCAAACAGCGCCCGTCCGCGTTGCTGCGCTCCCCCGAGTTCGGCCCCTTTGACAAGATCGAGATCCTGCGGCGGGTCAAGTTCGGCACTTTTGTCGTGCCATACCTGGCTTTCGTCGCGGCGGCGCTCTTTCCGAGCGCCGTGCTGATCCCGTACCTGCTCCTGTTCGCCGGCACGCTGCTGGCCGGGCTGGTGGCCGGCGCCCGCGTCGACGCGTCGTTCGGGCGGCGGTCCCGCGGCGGCACGCCGTTGCGGACGCACGCGGTGGCGGCGATGGCCGAGCTGTACGTCAACATGATCGGCTGCTTCACCCAGCTCAGGTACATCGGGCACCGGCTGCGCCGCCGAGCCCCCGGCGCGTCGTGGACGTTGACGCACAAGGGAACCCAGCGCCGCCTCGGCTTCACCGACGCGCTGCGGCGCAACGGCGCCGTCTACGCGAGCCAGGGGGCGCTCGCCGCGATCGCCGCCGTGCTGCTGATCACCGACTCGACCGGCCCGGTCGTGGTTTTCCTGCGCGCGGCCGCGCTGCTGCACTTCGTCGCCATCCTGCTCATGCCGGCCTGTCTCGGTCGCACCACCCGCGCCGAGGACAACCACGCCGGCGACGCGACCATCGACCCGCGACTGGAGTTGACCGATGTTGCCTGACACGACCACGATGGCCGAGACGTACGAGCGCGACGGCCTGCTCCCGGACGCCTACGACCTCGCCGACCCGAGCGTGGTGCCCGATCTGCGCGCGGACATTCCCCTGTACCGCATGGAGATCGCGCGGATGCGGGCGCAGAAACTGTTCCGGGTGCCGTATCTGCTGACGCAGTCCATCATCACGGCCGCGCACGACCCGGCGATCCTGGCCACCGTGCGGTCCGTCCTCGGCACCGACGAGTTGGTGATGTGGGGCGCGAACCTCCAGGTCGGCACGCCCAACGAGGCCAGCCTGTGGCACACCGACATCGAGAGCTGGCTGTGGCCGACGGTCACCGTCGTGGTCGGCCTGAGCGGCTGCCGACCGGAGAACTCCACGATCTGTGTGCCCGGCTCGCACCGCCTGCCGGTGCAGCCGTGGGCGATCGCCGACAACTCCGACGCGGACGCGGTGCTGCGCGCGGCGCAGTCCCTGGATCCACGCTGCGACACCATCTCCGACTTCGCCGGGTTCGCCGACAACCGGTTCTACGTCTTCAACGCCAAGTGCTGGCACACCGGCCGGGAGGGCACGTCGGCCGGCCGCGAGCTGCTGTTCCTGCACTACGACAAGGCGTCGAATCCGCGCATCCCCTACATGGACGACTACGAGGACCGGACGTGGTTCGACTTTCCCGCCAGCTGGCTGACGGTGGCCGGACCGACCCGGTTCGCCGTCAACCGGGAGCTCTACTCCGTGGCGGACAAGGAATATCGGGGCGTGATCCGCTGACCGCGGCCGACTGGCATCACGGCGACGGCCCGCTGCGCATGCTGGCCCGGCTGTACCGGCCGGACCGCAGCCGGCTGGTCGCCGGCGTGTTCCTGTTCGCTGTCAAGCACTCCCCGAACTGGCTGCTGCCGCTGGTCACCGCCGAGATCGTCGACACGGTCGTGCGGCACGATCCGATCGCACACCTGTGGCAGGCCGCCGGGCTGGTCACGTTGATGCTGGCGCTGAACCCGCCGGTGCACCTGCTGTACGTGCGTTGCGTCTACGGCAGCGCACGTCGGGCCAGCACGGCGCTGCGTTCCGCGCTGTGCCAACGGATCCAGACCCTCTCGGTCAACCACTCGCAGGCCAGCGCGAGCGTGCTGCAGACGAAAGTGCTACGGGACGTCGAAGCGGTCGAGGAGATGGTGCAGCAGACCGCGGACAACGGCCTCGGCGCGATCACAGTCCTGGTCGGCGGCCTGGTCGTGATCGGCTTGCGCAGCCCGGAATTCGTCCCGGTGGTCATGGTCGTCGTGCCGTTGGCGGGGCTGCTGGTGTTGCGGCTGCGGGAAAGGATGCGTCAGCACAACGAGGAGTACCGGCGTGAGGTGGAGAACCTGTCCGAGCGGGTGGCGGAGATGACCCACCTGCTGCCGATCACCCGCGCGCACGGTCTCGAACGCACCGCGCTGCGGCGGATGGACGGTGTCCTACAAAGGGTGCTGTCGGCCGGGCTACGGCTGGACCGACTCAACGGCCGCTTCGGCGCGTTCGCGTGGGTGCTGCTCAACACGCTGGGCGTGGTGTTCCTCGCCGGCGCGGCGCTGGTCGCCTACTACCGGCTGCTGCCGGTCACGGCCGGCGACGTCGTCCTGCTGAGCACGTTCGTCACGCTGCTCACCGCCAACATGACCGGGCTGCTCACGCTGGTGCCGGTGATCAGCCGGGGCCTGGAGTCGGTGCGGTCCATCGGCGAGGTGCTTCAGGCCACCGAGCTGGAGCCGAACGAGGGGCGGCGGCCGGTGCGGGCAGTGGCGGGGGCCGTCGAGTTCCGGCGCGTCGACTTCGCCCACCACCGCAACGGGCCGCGCGCGGTGCGGGACTTCAGCCTGGCCGTGTCGCCCGGGGAGACGGTCGCCATCGTCGGCCCGTCCGGCGCCGGCAAGTCCACGCTGCTCAAGCTGGTGCTCGGGCTGATCCGGCCGACCGGCGGCCAGCTACTGCTCGACGGCGTCGATGTGGAGACCCTCGACCTGCGCAGCTATCGCCGGTTCGTGTCGTTCGTGCCGCAGGATCCGGTGCTCTTCGATGGCTCGGTGCGGGACAACGTGGTCTACGGCCTGGACAATGTCGACGACGATCGGCTGCGGGCGGCGCTGCGTGACGCGTACGCGCTGGAGTTCGTCGACCGGCTGCCGCACGGCGTCGACACCTTCGTCGGCGAGCACGGCACGCGGCTGTCCGGCGGCCAGAAGCAGCGGCTGGCCATCGCCCGGGCCCTGATCCGCGATCCCAGCGTCCTGGTGCTCGACGAGGCCACGTCCGCATTGGACTCCCGGGCCGAGGGGCTTGTCCAGGAGGCGCTGGGCCGGCTGGCCCACGGACGTACGACGTTCGTGGTCGCGCATCGGCTGTCCACCGTTCGCGACGCCGACCGGATCGTGGTCATGTGCGACGGCCGGATCGAGGAGATCGGCACCCACCACGACCTGCTGAGCCTCGGCGGCACGTACACCCGACTCCAGGACGCACAACTGGCCTGACGATTGACCGAGCCGGATCTCAGTCCACAGTGGAGGATCGGCTCATTCACCCTGTCCTCAGCTGACCGGGCCCCAGCTGACCGGCACGCTGACCAGTCCGCCGCTGACCACGTTCAACCGCGGTGTGAGCTGTTCCGTCGGCACCGCCAGCCGTAGGTCGGGCAGCCGGTCGGCCAGGCAGCGCAGCACCGCGGTCAGCTCAAGTCGGGCCAGTGCCGCGCCGACGCAGTGGTGCGGGCCGTGGCTGAAGATCAGGTGCGGCGTGTCCGTCCGGTCGATGTCCAGCCGGCCGAGATCGTCGTCGCCGGCATTGGTGTACGACAGCGCGCGGAAGGAGATCATCAGTGTGCTGCCGGCCGGAATCACCGTCCCGGCCACGGTCAGGTCGGCGGTGGTGAACCGGACGGTGCCGACGTCGCCGGCGGTCGGCGGATAGAGCCGGAGGATCTCCTCGACGGCCGCCGGCACCAGTGCCGGATCGGCGGTCAGCCGGGCGAACTGGCCGGGATGCGTGAGCAGGCCGACCGTGCCGTACTCGATGACCACCGCCGTGGTCTCGTGGCCGGCGACCATCATCGTGGCCGCCAAGGCGATCACCTGTTGTTCGGTCAGGGTCGGATCGGCGTCGAGCGCCGCGCCGAGATCGGACAGCAGGTCCTCCCCCGGCTCGACTTTCTTGGCTGCCAGCAAGGAACCCAGGTGCTCCCGCAACGCATGCCAGTCCCGCCACGCCCGGTCGGCGTCGCCCTCGTCCGACGACATCAACGCCGAGTCGGTCCACCTGCACAGCTGCGACGCGTCGTCACGCGGCACCCCGAGCAGGTCGCAGATGACCAGCGCCGGCAGCACGGAGGAGAGGTGGGCCCGCAGGTCGGCGGGCGGCCCGGCGGCAATCATCTCGTCGACCAGATCGGCCGCCATGCGGTCGATCCGGGTCCGCAGCCGCGCCAGCCGGCGGGCGCTGAACGCGGGCGTCACCAGCCGGCGCAGCTTCGCGTGTTCCGGTCCGTCCAGCGCGAACAGCGACTGGGTCACCAGCGGCGACAGGCCGTACCGGGACTGGCCGGCGGCGCCGGGCGGCGCGACCACCACCGAGGGGTCGGTGAGCAGCCGGCGCGCGTCCTCGATCCGGGTCACCAGCCACATCGGCCGGCCGGACCGCTTGCGCACCCGGACCACCGGACGCTCGTGCAGGGCAAGGAATTCCGGAGACGGCGCCGCACCGTACGGACGGGGCATCGGCACCGCGGGCAGCTCGGCACTCATCCGCGTGTCCACCGTCCCAGACTGACACAGCGGACGGCCGTCGCGCCGAGACGTAGACCTTCGGCCACAGCGGCGAATCGCGCGGTCCCGGACCACATCTTCGGCGATAGCGTCGCCCCATGACGGTTGCTGACACCGCACGGGATGTCGTCGCCGCACTGCTGACCGAACAGGGGCAGGAGAATCCCTATCCGCACTACGCACGGCTGCGGGAGATCGCGCCGGTCTACTACAGCGAGGCGTTCGGCAACTGGCTGGTGACCCGGCACGACGACTGCGAGAGCGTGCTCGTGTCCCCGCACATCGGCAAGGCGGACGCGAAGTGGGCCGACACCGCGATACCCAACTGGCGGGACCGGCCGACCTCGCGCTACCTGTTCGCGTCGATGCTGCGGCTCAACGCCCCCGACCACACCAGGGTGCGCGGCCTGGTCAACCACGTGTTCAGCGAACGGCACGTCGCGTCGCTGCGGCCGACCATCGAGTCCATTGTGGACCGGGTGCTGGCCGGACTCGCCGACGCCGGCCGCGACGGCTCGGCGGTCGACTTCCAGGAGGTCGTCTCCTATCCGATGACCGTGTCCATCATGGGGCACATGGTCGGCGCGGCCGAGGCGGACCACGAGAAGTTCCGGCACTGGACCGGCCGGATCGCCCGCATCCTCGACCCCGACATGACCCCGGCCGATCTCGTGGCCGCCGACACCGCCACGGTGGAGATCCAGGACTACTTCGCCCACCTGATCAAGGCGCGGACCGAGCAGCCGCGCGACGACATCGCGTCGATGCTCATCGCCGTCCGCGCCCAGGACGGTGACCGGCTCACCCTGGACGAGATGCAGGCCACCCTCTCCCTGCTCTTCCTGGCCGGGCTGGACACCTCGGCGCTGACCGTCGGCACCGGCGTCGCGGCCCTGCTCGACCACCCGGACCAGCTGGCCGTGCTGCGGGCCGAGCCGGATCTCACCACGGTCACCGACGAGGTGATCCGCTGGGACACCGCGGCCCAGGTCGCGCACCGAAGAGTGTTGCGCGACACCGAGATCGGCGGGGTGCCGCTGCCCGAGGGGGCCACCATCAGCGTGGTGCTCGGCTCGGCCAACCGGGATCCCGCCCGGTTCGAGGACGCCGACACGTTCGACATCGCCCGCGTCCGCCCGCGCACCCTGGGCTTCGGCGCGGGCCCCCACTTCTGCATCGGCTCCGCCGTCTCGCGGCTGGAGGGCTCGGTGGTGTTCCCCCGGCTCGCCCAGCGCTTCCCCCGGCTGGCGAAGGCGGGCAAGCCCGTCCGCCGGGACACGCTCGCGATCCGCGGCTACCACCACCTGCCAGTGTCGATCACCTAGGAGGGCCCCGATGCGGCTTCCGGAAGCCGTGCGACGCGTACGCCAGTACCTGCCCGAGCCCAAGGTCACCAGGATCTCTCCCAGCGCCTACGACACCGCGATGGTGGCGACACTGCGCACGCCCGACGGCTCCGAACCGCTGCTGCCGTCCACACTCGACTGGCTCCGGGCCAACCAGCACCCCGACGGGTCTTGGGGCGCAACGGTATTCGCCCCCTACGACCGTTTCGTGTGCACCCTGGCCGCCGCCGTCGCGCTCGCCGAACTCGCCCGCGACCATCCCGCCGACGTGCCGGACGTCGCCGGCACCATCGAGCGGGGTATGCGGTTCCTCCGGCAGGCGGCCCCTACGCTGAAGCCGGGCGACCCGCACGAGACCATCGGCTTCGAGCTGATCGTGCCCACACTGCTGTCCCAGGCCGGCGATCTGGGCCTGCGACCGCCCGTTGACCAGCTCGCCTGGGTGGCCGACGAACACGCGAACAAGATGGCCAAGGTGCCGGCCAAGGCGTTCAACCGGATCACCACTCTCCTGCACTCGCTCGAAGCCTTCGGCGACCGGTGGCCGAGCTCCGCCCTGCCCGGTCTCCAGGCGCCGGACGGCTCGTTCGGCCTCTCCCCCGCGGCCACCGCCGCGGCCCACCGGGTGCTGCCCCAGCCGGGCACCATGGACTACTTCGACACCGCGCTGCGGGCCACCGGCACCGGCGCGATGCCCACGGTGTACCCGTACCGGACCTTCGACGACGCCTGGACGTTCAACGCCTACCTGCTGTGCGGCGCGCCGGTCGACGAGCTGCGACCGCACGTCGGGCGGCTGGCGGCGGCGATCACCGATCGGGGCATCGGCCCGGATGCCGGCCTGCCGCCGGACGCCGACGACACCGGCGTGGTGTTGCCGGTGCTCGCGCACTGCGGCTATCCGGTCGACCTCGACGTGCTGAGCGCGTTCGAGACCCCGTCCGGCTATGCCACCTTCGAGCTGGAGCGAGGTATCTCGGTCAGCACCAACGTGCACGTGCTGGGGGCGCTGGCGCTGGACCGGACCGGCCTCGCCCGCCAGATCGACATCGTGCTGGATCTCCTGCGGTCGACCAGGTTGTCCGACGCGTACTGGGTGGACAAGTGGCACCTGTCGCCGCTGTACCCGACCGGCCACGCCGTTCCCGTGCTGCACGGCCTCGACGAGCAGCTGTGCGGCGCGGCCGTCGACTGGATCCTGGCCACCCAGCACGACAACGGCGGCTGGGGGCTGGGCGACGGCACCCTTGAGGAGACCGGATACGCGCTGCTCGCCCTGCTGGCCGTCGTTTCCGGGCATCCGCACGTGGAACCGGCTCTGCACCGGGGGATGCGGTTCGTGCACGAGCACTGGAGCGGCGTGGACGACGTCCATCCGGAGCTCTGGATCGGCAAGGTGCTCTACACCCCGTACCGGGTCGTCGACGCCACGCTCGCCGCGGTCTGCTTCTGGTACGCGCGAACCCACCCGGACCGGTAGTCAGTCGATCCCGACGGCCGCCTTCGCCTGTGCGACAAGGAGACGGCGGTCGTCGGGACGGCCGAACCGCACCCGCTCGACGTACTCGTCGGGGCTGACGACCACCCGCCCCGACGACTCGTGCCGCCGCACGAACGACGGCATCCGGATGACGTGCCCCGCGTACACCACCACGTGCCGGAGCAGGTCCGGCGCTCCCGGGCAGTCGACCTCGATCAGCTGCACGGGCACCAGTGCGCCGAGAACGACGCAGGCTTCCTCCCAGGCCTCGCGACGGGCCGTCGCCTCCACGTCCGGGTCGGACTCGGCCACCTCGCCGCCGGGAATCTCCAAGCCCCGCGCCAGCTTCGCGAGCACGATGTCGCCGGCCGGGGTGAACGGCACCACGCTGGCCGCGCTGATACGTTCGATGTCGGGCAGTCTCGCCGGGTCCAGCCAGGTCAGGGTCATTTCCCTGTTCTTGAACCGAACTGTGCGGCGCAGTGGCTCGGCGCTCACTGCGACTCCTCCACTGTCTCGGCGATGCGCATCGCTTCCTCGATCAGGGTCTCCACGATCTGGTGCTCCGGCACCGTCTTGACGACCTGGCCCTTGACGAAGATCTGCCCCTTGCCGTTGCCCGAGGCCACACCCAGGTCGGCCTCGCGGGCCTCCCCCGGACCGTTGACCACACACCCCATCACCGCGACCCGCAGCGGCACCTCCATGCCCTCCAGACCGGCGGTGACCTCCTCGGCCAGCTTGTAGACGTCCACCTGCGCGCGGCCGCACGACGGGCAGGACACGATCTCCAGCTTGCGCGGACGCAGGTTGAGCGACTGCAGGATCTGCGTGCCGACCTTGATCTCCTCCACCGGCGGCGCCGACAGCGACACGCGGATGGTGTCGCCGATGCCCTGGCGCAGCAGCGCCCCGAACGCCACCGCGGACTTGATCGTGCCCTGGAACGCCGGGCCGGCCTCGGTCACCCCCAGGTGCAGCGGATAGTCGCAGGACTCGGCCAACAGCTCGTAGGCCCGCACCATGACCACCGGGTCGTTGTGCTTGACCGAGATCTTGATGTCGTGGAAGTCGTGCTCGGCGAACAGCGACGCCTCCCACAACGCCGACTCGACCAGCGCCTCCGGGGTGGCCTTGCCGTGCTTCTGCAGCAGCCGCGGGTCCAGCGAACCGGCGTTGACGCCGATGCGGATCGGCGTGCCGTGGTCCTTGGCCGCCTGCGCGATCTCGCGGACCTTGTCGTCGAACTTCTTGATGTTGCCCGGGTTCACCCGGACCGCGGCGCAGCCGGCCTCGATCGCGGCGAACACGTACTTGGGCTGGAAGTGGATGTCGGCGATGACCGGGATCGAGGACTTCTTCGCGATCGCCGGCAGCGCGTCGGCGTCGTCCTGCGACGGGCACGCCACCCGCACGATGTCGCAGCCGGCCGCGGTCAGCTCCGCGATCTGCTGCAGGGTGGCGTTCACGTCGGCGGTGAGCGTGGTGGTCATGGACTGGACCGAGACGGGGAAGTCACTGCCGACGCCGACCGAGCCGACGTGCAGCTGCCGGGTCCGCCGCCGCCCGCTCAGCACCGGAGGCGGGATCGCAGGCATACCAAGGAGAACACCATCGGCGGGCATCTAGACCACCGCCTTCGGGGCCATGGCCGAGCTGAGCCCGGCGTACGCGAAGCGGATCTGTTCGGCCAGCCGGCCGGCGGTCAGACCCTGTTCAGCCAGCAGGGCATCACGCCGGCCGGCACGCAGGAATTCGGGGGCGAGACCGAAAACCCGCACCGGTGTGCGGACACAGTGCTCGGCCAGCGACTCGGAGACCGCAGACCCCACTCCACCGGCCCGGATGTTGTCCTCCACGGTGACCACCAGGCGGTGCGCCGCGGCCAGGTCCGCGAGTGCCGGATTGACCGGCACCACCCATCGTGGATCCACCACGGTCGCGCCGATGCCGTGCTCAGCCAGGATGCCGGCCAGGTCCAGACAGGTGGCCGCCATGGCCCCGACCGACACGACGAGCACATCGGCCCGTGCGTCCTCGCGCAGCACATCCAGGCCACGCACCCGCTCCACCGCCGGTATCGCCGCCCCGACCGCCGCTTTGGGGAACCGCAACATCGTTGGTCCATCCACTGTGGACAGCGCCTCTCGTAGCTCGGTGGCCAGTGTCTGGGCGTCCCGGGGCGCGGCGATCCGGATGCCGGGCAGCAGCCGGAACACCGACAGGTCCCACATGCCGTGGTGGCTCGGCCCGTCCTCCCCGGTCACGCCCGCCCGGTCCAGCACGAAGGTGACCGGTTTCCGGTGCAGCGCCACGTCCATCAGCGCCTGGTCGAACGCCCGGTTCAGGAACGTGGCATATACCGCGACAACCGGATGCACGCCACCGGTCGCCAACCCCGCGCTCGCGGTCACCGCGTGCTGCTCCGCGATGCCGACATCGACGAAGCGATCCGGGAACCGGCGGGCGAACTCGCCCAGACCGGTCGGTCCGCGCATGGCGGCGGTGACCGCCACCACGTCGGGACGACCCGCGGCCGCCTTCGTGATCTCCGCGCCGAACACGTCGGTCCACGTGGTGGGCTTGGCCGAGGTCGGTTGCCCGGTCGCCGGGTCGACGACGCCGATGGCGTGGAACCGGTCGGCCTGGTCGTTCTCGGCCGGCGGATAGCCGAAACCTTTGTGTGTCAAGCAGTGCACAACGACCGGCCCCGCCATGTCACGAGCCTGCTGGCAGGCGGCCTCCACCGCGCCGATGTCGTGTCCGTCGACCGGGCCGAGATAACCGAGGCCCAGCAGGGAGAACAGGGCCGGCACCCGCCCGCCGCCGGCCCGCAGGTCGGCGAGGTGGGCGCCGAACCCACCGCCCGTCGGATCGTAGGACCGGCCGTTGTCGTTGAGCACGATGACTAGGCGACGGCGCCGCTCCGCGCCGATGTTGTTCAGCGCCTCCCAGCACATGCCTCCGGTCATCGCCCCGTCGCCGACGACCGCGACCACCGTGCGATCGTGTTGACCGGTCAGCGCGAACGCCCGGGACAGACCGTCGGCATGGGACAGGGCGGTGGAGGCGTGAGAGTTCTCAATGAAGTCGTGCGGGGACTCCGCCGGGCTCGGGTAACCGGACAGGCCGCCGTCCCGCCGCAGTGTGCCAAAGTCGGCCTTCCGACCGGTCAGCAGCTTGTGCACGTACGCCTGGTGGCCGGTGTCCCACAGGATCGGGTCCTCGGGCGAGTCGAAGACCCTGTGCAGCGCGATGGTCAACTCGACCACGCCGAGATTGGGGCCGAGATGGCCGCCGGTGCGGCAAACCGTGTCGATCAGGAACCGCCGGATCTCGGCCGCGAGACCGTCCAACTCGGCCCGGCCCAACCGGCGCAGGTCCTCGGGGCGTCGTACCGAATCCAACAGCGTCATCGCCCGCCTCCGGCCATGTCCCTCGGCAGTCCGAAGTGGACTGTCTCGTCCACGGTCCGCCGCTCCGACACGGTCGTCGCGCCGAAGCCGCTCAACGCCTCGATCACGTCCGCCACCACCCGCGGCGGCGCCGACGCGCCCGCGGTCAGGCCGATCGTGCGGACACCGGCCAGCCACCCGGGGTCGATGTCGGCCGCGTCGTCGATGAGGTGGGCCGCGGTGTCCTGCCGCCGGGCCAGCTCGACCAGCCGCAGCGAATTGGACGAGTTCGCCGAGCCGATCACCAGCACCAGTTCGGCGTCTACGACGACGGCCCGCAGCGCGTCCTGCCGGTTCGTGGTCGCATAACAGATGTCCTCGGTGCCCGGCCCGGTCAACTGCGGGAACCGGGCGCGCAGCGCGTCCACGACCTGGCCGGCCTCGTCCACCGCCAACGTCGTCTGGGTCAGGTACGACACCGGCCCGTCGATCTCCAGCAGTTCGACGTCTTCCTCCCTCTCCACCAGCACCATGCGGTCGGGCGCCTCCCCCAGCGTGCCCTCGCTCTCCTCGTGTCCCGCGTGGCCAACGAGCACGATCGTGTCGCCACGGGCGGCGAACCGCCTCGCCTCGCTGTGCACCTTGGTCACCAGCGGACAGGTTGCATCGACAACCGACAACTGCCGTTGCCGCGCCTGCTCCCGGACCGCCGGTGCGACACCGTGCGCCGAGAAGACGACCGTCGAGCCCGGCGGCACCTCGTCCAGTTCGTCGACGAAGATCGCCCCGCGCTGTTCGAGATCGCGGACGACGTGCACGTTGTGGACGATCTGCTTGCGCACGTAGACCGGACTGCCGTGCCGGGCCAGCACCCGCTCGACGATCTCGACGGCCCGCTCCACGCCGGCGCAGAACGATCGCGGGCCGGCCAACAGGATCTGGCGCGGTCCGACGGCGGCCCGCCATGCGTCCAGCGCCGCGTCCACAGCGGAGTCCGCAAGGCCGGAACCACCCAGAAACGCGACCGCACGCCCGGCGTCGACCGCCGCGCGCAGCGCGTCGGCGGAATCGGCATCCGTTGTCAGCCAACCGGTATCAGCCGGATCGGTGTGCAGCCGGACCAGACGGGCGGCGAGTCCCCGTCGGGCCAGCTCACCGGCGAGCACCGGCGCTGTCGGACATCGCCGCACCCACCCCGGTCCGGCCGCCTCGGTGGCGACGAAAACACCGTCGAGCTGTTTCCCGTCCGCCGCGACCACGTCGGCACGGACCACGGCCGCATCGGCCGCAACATCATTCGGTTCGCGCATCGACATCGCTCCCATTGTCCATGATGGACTGTCGGCCTAGCCGGCTTGCGAGTTCACGGTCGGCGTCCACGGCGTGACCAGCCGCCGGTATACGGGGGCCACTTTGGACTCGACGACTCCGAGCACGTAACGGCGTGGCAGTCCGGACAACCGAGCCCGCGCCGTGGACGCCGGCAAGACACCCAGCGCGCTCTCGGCCCGGCCGACGTAGTCGTCGATCAGATCGAGCGTGGCCGTCGCGCCGATATCGAGCGCGTACTCGTGCGCGGTGTCGACCTGCTCCGGAGTCATCCGCTCGCCCAACAGATCCCGCAACGGCGACTGCGGCCGGGCCAGCGCCGCGAGCACACCGGCCGTGTAGACCCCGTTGACCATGTCCTGGCGGACCGGCTTGGTCCACAAGTGCTCGGTGGACACCAGATCCATCAGGTCGTCGACGAGTTGGAAGACCATGCCGAACGCGTCGCCGAAGTCGGCGAGCGCGTCGGTCTCCGGCTCGGAGAGCCCGCCGCAGAGGCCGCCCAGCCGGCACGCCAGGCTCGTCAGCGCCGCCGTCTTTCCTTGCACGGCAGCCAGATACTCGTCCAGCGTGGTGTCGATCCGGTAGCAGTTGGCCATTTCACGGGCCTGACCGGCGCACAGATCCTCGTACCCGCCACTCCAGGCTCGCGCAGCCACCGCGGAAACCTCGGCCGCGAGCCGGGCGCCCGCGGCCAGCAGGTAGTCGCCGCCGAGAATCGCCGCGTCCCGCCCAACGGTGACATGCAACGTGGGCACGCCGCTGCGCGACACCGATTCGTCCATCAGGTCGTCATGGATGAGCGAACTGAGGTGCATCAGCTCTACGGACGCGGCGCAGTTGACCGCGGCGTCGGTGTCGACGTCCGGCCCGCAGGCGGCGGCCGCGAAGACCAGGGCCGGCCGCAGCCTTTTCCCCGGCCGCGTCAGCAACGGCCGCATTCCGGCGTCCAGCCACGGAACTCCGCACCGGCCCGCGACCGCGATCGTCGATTCCAGCCGTTCCTTCACCGCGCTGTCGGTCATGGTGAGACCGAGATCAGTGGCCATCCCCAACTCACACTCCACGTGGTCGCGCAATTGGATGTGCGCCTGGTCGTCGCCCGGCGATGCACTGTGGACCCACGGTAGGCACGCCGATCCGCGGGCCGGCAGACCACCTGGCCGGAGGAGCACGCCGGCCGGTCCGGTCCGTAGACGATCGGCTACATGGCGGGTCGGCCTCCGCACTCCGGGTAATCACGCGTTTCGGCGCGGGCCGGTCCGGCCGGCATGGCAGAGTTGATCAGGTGAAGCTCCGCCACCTCTTCCTGCTCGGCACGGGCGTTCTGCTGGTGGGTTGCTCAGCACCCACGCCCCCGCCGGAGCCGACAACGACGACCACCACCAAGCCGGAACCGCCGCACGGGCCGCTGATCTCCCTGGGCGTGACCGACGCGGCATCGGGACTGCGTGCGGTTCCAATCCGCCTCGCCAACTGCGGCAGCGCCCCGTTGACCGTGACCGGCTACCCGGCGCTGCGGGTCCTCGACGAGGACCACAAGCCCATCGAGGTCGACGTGCGCGACGGCGCCGACGCGGTCGCGCTGGTGCCGAATCTGGAGCACCCGCCGACCACGGTCACCCTGGCGCCGGGCCAGCAGGCCGAAGCCACCGTGCTGTGGAAGAACACCGTCACCGACGCGACCGTCGTCGCCACCAGCGGCACGTACTTCGACGTCGCGCCGGCGAGCGGCCAGCCCTGGCAGACCCGCAAGCCCGACGGCCCGATCGACCTCGGCAACACGGGCAAGGTCGGGGTCAGCCCCTGGGCTGCCAGCCCGGACAAGGGCAACTGCCAGCCGCCCGGGTAGCAACGGCTGCTCGGTCACAGGCTGTTCTCCATCGCGACGGCGCGTAATATCGGCTGTAGGCCGCAGGCAGGTGTCGCGGTGACCGCGCTGTGCGGTCGGCTCAGGTCCGAGAGGAGCCCGGGGACATGGCGGCACCGCTCTCAACGGACCGGGCGCGCTGCGCCGTGTGCGGCGGGCCTGCCGCGGCGCAGAACGGATCGCGCTACTGCTCCAACGCCTGCCGGCAGCGGGCGTATCGGGCGCGGGTGATCGCCGCTGGTCAGACCCGCGACGACGCGGCGCAGCCCCGGCCGCTCGACCCGGACGCGCCGGGGGCGGTGCTGGCGCCGCTGGACAGCTTCGTCGGCCGCCGGCCGGAGATCGAGCGGATCCGGCAGCTGTTCCGGCACCACCGCCTGGTGACCCTGGTCGGTCCGGCCGGCGTCGGAAAGTCCCGCCTGGCCATGGAGTTCACCCGTCGCCTGCCCGGGTCGTGGTCGCGCGGGGTGGCGCTGGTGCTGTTGGACGGCGTTGACGACGGCGACCTGGTGAGCCAGGCCGTCGCGACGGCCGTGGGCGTGCGGGAGCGGCCGGACACGCCGATCGCGGAGACCCTGTTCGCCACGCTGCGGTCATCCCACCATGCCCTGCTGCTGGACAACTGCGAGCACCTGGTCGACTCGTGCGCCGACTTCGTCGCCACCGCGCTGCGCCGCTGCGGCGAACTGCGGGTGCTCGCCACCAGCCGAGAGCCCCTGGACATCCCCGGCGAGGCGGTGTTCCAGGTGGACGGCCTGTCGGTGACCGCACCCGGCACCCAGTCGGTCGACGCCGCCCGGCTGTTCGTCGACCGGGCGCGGGCGCTGGTGCACGATTTCGCCATCACGCCGGAGAACGCGGCCGACGTGGTGGCCATCTGCGCGGAGCTGGACGGCAATCCGCTGGCGATCGAACTCGCGGCGCGGTGGGTGCCGGTGCTGCCCGTGCCGAGTATCCGGGAGCACCTGTCGCACCGGTTCGAACTGCTGACCACGAACCGCCGCTCGGCGCAGTCCCGGCAGGTGCACCGCAGCCTGCGCGAGGCCATCGACTGGGGATACGAGCTGCTCGGCCCCGAGGAGCGGGTGGTGTTCCGGCGGCTGTCGGTGTTGACCGGCGGCTTCGACCTGGGCACGGCGACCGCGGTGTGCGCGGACACCGACCTGGACGCCGACCACGTTTTCCAGCTGCTGGGCCAGTTGCGCACGAAGTCGCTGCTCACCAGCACGGAACCGGGGCAGTTCCGTCAGCTGGAGTCCGTCCGGCTCTACGCCCGGCAGCGCCTGGATGCTTCCGGCGAGACGGACGCGACCAAGGAACGCCTGGTCGCCTGGCTGGCCGAGCTCACCGCCCCGCTGGCGCGGCAGTCGCTGTGGTTCGACTACGACGTGCTGCCCGTGGTCGGGGCCATGGTGGACAACCTGCTCGCCGCCGTTCGCTGGACGGCAGCGACCGACGACCCCAGAAACGCCGTGCTGTCCATCGCCACCGCGTTGGGCTGGCTCTATCGGGGACATCTGGCCGAGGGCCGCAAGCTGTTGACCGCCGCGCTCGCCCGGCCCGGCAGCGACCCCGAGACCCGTTGCCTGCTGCTGCGTTACGCCGGGGCGCTCGCCACGCTCAACGGCGACCCGAAGGAGGGCATCGAGCTGCTCGGGCAGGCGCTGGCCCTGTCCGAACAGCTCGGGTCACCCTTGGCCGAAGCCGGTGCCCGCTATTCACTCGGCACCTGTTTCTCGGCCGTCGGGCGACTCCAGGATGCCGAGGATCATCTGACCAGGTGTGTGGAGCTGACGGCGGACCAACCGATCGCCGCGGCCGTCGCCCGCCAGGGGCTGGCCTGGGTCGCCCTGGTGGCCGGCGACCTGGACCGGTCCGCGGCGTTGATGGGCGAGGCGGTGGCGGCGGTCGAGGGTCGGCCGGCGGTGCACGCGATCTGCCGGATCTACTGCACGGCCGGAGCCGTCGCGATCGGTCAGGGCGACAACGACCAGGCTGAGACCTACTTCCGCGGGGCGCTGCGCCAAGCGCCCGACAGCTGGTGGCAGATCCTCGCCGTCGAAGGCATCGCCGTGGTGGCCCAGCGGGGCGGACAGTTCACGCGGGCGGTCGCGTTGTTCGGCGCCGCCGACGCCGTCCGGCACGCCGACAAGATCCACGTCGAACCGTTCTGGGGCCACCAGGTCAAGGAGTCCTTCGCCGTGGCCGAGCAGGCACTCGGCCGCCGGCGGGTCGCGCAGATCGCCGACCAGGCCCGCCATCTGACCGTGCCACAGCTCATCTCCTACGCGCTGGACGACGTCCTGCCGGAACTGCCCGACGATCGGGACCGCGACCTGGACGACGGCGAGCGCCAGGTCGCCGTGCTGGTCGCCGAGGGCCGCACCAACGAGCAGATCGCCGACCAGCTCGGCATCAGCGTCCGGACCGTCGGATACCGGCTCCGGCGGATCCGCGGCAAATTGTCGCTGAGCTCACGGGCGGAGATCCGCTCCTGGCTCGCCGAACATCCGGCCTGACCGACACGCGGCCGCGGAGCATACGTCGCGGTCGACCGGGGCGCGCCCGGTACTGGCCAAGGGATTCACCCCGGCGCGGAACCGGCATGACTCATCGGCCATCGGGGACCGGCTCCTCTGCCGTACGGAGCTAGGCTCCGAATATCGCCAGCCCCGACCTCGCCATTCACGAATGGAGCTAGGCATGAGTCCGCCGGTGACCACCGAGCCCGATGTGCTGACCGTTTTCTCGTCGGCCGAATTTCGCGCGGATCCGGTGCCGACTCTGCATTGGCTGCTCGACGAGCAACCGGTGCACCGCACGAGGAAGGGCTTCTATCTGATCAGCCGCTATTCGGACGTCGACCAGCTCTCGGGCCACGACCTGGTCCACCGGCCGGACCGCGCCCGCCTGTCCGAGCAGTTCCCGGCGGCCCAGCGGCACCGGTCGATGCGCGTGCTGCTGGACAGCATGGTGATGGCCAATCCGCCGGAGCACACGCGCCTGCGCCGACTGATCGGACGGGCCTTCACCCCGCACCGGGTCGACGGCCTCCGCGCCCGGATCGGCGCGATAACCGACGAGGTCCTGGCGCAGATCGCGGAGCCGCTGTTGGACGGCGAATCCGTCGATCTGCATCATTGTTGGGCCGAACCGGTCACATTGCAGGTGTTGTCCGAATTGTTGGGCGTGCCGGAATCAGACCGGCGGTGGCTGGCCGCCACGGTGCTGCACATTTCCGACGGCATTGCCAGCGCGGACGAACAGCGCATGGTCCTGGCCGACGAACAGACCGAACTGCTCGACGTGTACTTCCGCGATCTGGCGGCACGGAAACGGCGGCAGCCGGCCGACGACCTGATCTCGGCGCTGGTCGGCACCCCCGACGAGCCGGCGCCGGGTGACCTGTTCGGCGTGCTGTGGCTGCTCTGGCTGGCCGGGTTCGAGAGCTCGGCCAGCATGATGGACCACGGCGCGCTGGCCCTGTTCGACCACCCGGACCAGGCGAGCCGGCTCGACGGCGACCACCAGGCGGGGCTGGCCTTCGCCGACGAAGTGCTGCGGCACAGCGTGGTCGAGCTGTTCACGCCGATTCCCCGCATCGCGGCCCGGGATCTGGTGCTCAGCGGCGTCGACATCCCGGCCGGCGCCGACCTGCGGCCGATGATCGCGGCGGCCAACCGGGATCCTCGGATGTTCCCCGATCCGGACCGCTTCGATCCCGCCCGGGGCAACGCCGTCGCCGGCTTCGCCTTCGGTCAGGGCCTGCACCGCTGCGTCGGGGCCTTCCTGGCCCGGGCCGAGCTCGCGATCGGCCTGGCTCGGCTGCGTCGCCGCTTCCCCACCCTCGGCGCGGCCGGCGAGCTGGCGCTGGTCGACGACATCGTCAGCACCCGGATGACCCGGGCCTTCCCCGTCGCGCTGTCCCAGTGACCCAGGAGACAACCCCATGCCGCTACCCGGCACCCGAGACCCGGTCGACGCCCTGGCCGAGTTCGGCTCACCGGAGTTCCTCCGCGACCCGTACCCGTTCGTCGAGTGGTTGCGGGTCAACGATCCCGTGCACCTGACCAGCAAGGGTTTCTACCTGGTCAGCCGGCACGCCGACCTGTGCCATCTGTTGTCCGGCACCACCGATCTGCTGCGCACGCCGGACGCGGCCACGTTCGCCGAGTCGATGCCGGCGGTCAACCAGCACCGGTCGCTACGGACCCTGTTGAGCAGCATCCTGTCCATGAACCCGCCCGAGCACACCCGGGTGCGCCGGCTGGTGGCGCGCGTGTTCAACCGGCGGACCACGGAGAACCTGGCCGGGCGCATCGGCGAGCTGTGCGACCGGTTGCTCGATCCGTTGACCGGGCCGCTGCACGACGGGCAGGTGGTCGACCTCTACCCGACCCTGTGCCAACCGTTGCCGCGCTTGGTGATCGCCGACATGCTCGGCGTGCCCGAGGCCGACCACGACTGGCTGACGAAGGCCACCATCGACATCGCCGCCGGCCTGACCGCGGACTCCCACCGCGACGCCGAGTCCATGCTGGCCCTGGCCGACGAGCAGACCCTGCGGCTGGAGCAGTACTTCCGGGCGCTGGCCGAGGAACGCCGGCGGAACCCCGGTGACGATCTGCTGTCGCAGCTGACCGCCAAGCACGAGGAGGAGCCGGAGCGGCTGACCGAGGACGAGTTGGTGAACCTGGTGTGGTTCCTCTGGCTGGCCGGGACGGACAGCACGGCGGTAGGGCTGATCCACTGCGTGTGGACGATGACCGAGTTCCCGGACCAGCGCCACTGGTTGGAGGGCGGCTACGCCAGCGCTTTTGCTTACGTGGACGAGGTTCTGCGCCGGACCACGTCCGCGCCGTACACAGTCACGCCCCGGCTGGCCACCCGCGACATCACGTTGAACGGCATCACCTACCCGGCCGGCAGCGACTTCCGCGCGCTGTTCGCCGCCGCCAACCGGGATCCGGCCGTCTTCCCGGATCCGGACCGCTTCGACCCGTCCCGGGACAACCGGCAGACGCTCACCTTCAGCAAGGGAATCCACCACTGCCTCGGCGCGTTCCTCACCCGCACCACGCTGACCATGGCGGTGTCCCGACTGCACGCCACCTTCCCGAACCTGGTGGCGCTCAACGAGCCGCACTGGGGCGGGCTGGTCCGCGATCCCGCCCTGCACAGCCTGCCGGTGGAGGCACGATGACGACCAGCCACGGGCTGGACGCGCTGGCCGAGTTCGCGTCCCCCGAGTTCCAGCGCGACCCCTACCCGTTCCTGCACCGGCTCCGCGACGTTGACCCGGTTCACCGCACTGCCAAGGGTTTCTACCTGGCCACCCGGCACGCCGACGCCAGCTTCCTGCTGGCCGGGGTGGGCGATCTGTTCCGTGGCCCCAGTTTCGCCGAGCTGACCGCTGCGATGCCGCAGCTCACCGAACACCGGGCGCTGTCGATTCTGATGACCTGCCTGATGGCCCAGAACCCACCGGAGCACACGCGACTGCGCAAGTTGGTGGCCAGCCGGTTCACGCCCCGCGCGGTCGACGCGTTCGCGGGGCGGATCGGCGTGATCTGCGACCGGTTGCTGGACGCGGTCGAGGAGCCGCTGCGCGACGGCGAAGTGGTCGATCTGCACCGGACACTGTCGGAACCGTTGCCCCGCTTGATGATCGCCGAACTGTTGGGCGTGCCGGCCGCCGACCACGAATGGCTGATCACCGCCGTTCGCGACATCGCCGACGGCCTGACCGCGGCCTCCACCGTCGGGCCGCCGACCGCGTTGCTGCTGGCCGACGAGCAGACCGTCCGGATGGAGAACTACTTCCGTGAGCTGGCGGCGGCCCGGCGACGCGACCCCGGCGACGACCTGATCTCCGGGCTGGTCCGGCAGGAGAAGGATCGGCTCACCGACGACGAGCTGGTCAACCTGGTGTGGCTGCTGTGGTTGGCCGGCACCGACGCCAACACCATCTCCCTGGACCACTGCGTGTGGAGCTTGCTGGCCTTCCCCGACCAGTGCCAGTGGCTGCACGGCTACTTCGGCCGCTCGGTGGCCTTCGTGGACGAAGTGCTGCGCCGCACCGCCCCGGTGATGTTCTCCCCGCTCCCCCGGTTGGCCACCAGGGAATTCGAGCTCGACGACGTCACGTATGCCGCCGGCACGGACATCAGGCCGGTGTTCACCGCGGCCAACCGGGACCCGGCGGCGTTTCCGGATCCGGACCGGTTCGACCCGTCCCGCGACAACCGGCAGCTGCTCACCTTCAGCGCCGGCATCCACCACTGCCTGGGGATGTTCCTGGCCAGGAACGGGCTAGCCACGGCCACTTCGCGGCTGCACAACCGCTTTCCCGGCCTGGTCGGGCTGGCCGATCCGCGCTGGGGCGGCCTCGCCGTGGCGTCGGCCTCGCGGTCGGTCCCGGTGGCGTTGGAGCGGACGCGATGACTTCCGTGCGAGAACTCGACGTGATGGCCCGGTTCACCTCGGCGGAGTTCCGCCGCGACCCGTATCCCTTCCTGCGGTGGCTGCGCGAGCACGAACCGGTGCACCGCACCGGCAAGGGCTTCCACCTGATCAGCCGGCACGCCGACGCCAGCTGGGTGCTGCGCGATCCCGACCGGATCTTCCGCACCCCGGACCGGGACCGGCTGACCCAACAGTTCCCGGCGGCGGCCGGCCACCGGTCCGTCACGTTGCTGCTCAACAGCCTGCCGGCGTTGAACGCGCCGGCGCACACCCGGATCCGCCGGCTGGTGGCCAGGGACTTCACCCCGAAACGGGTGGCGAACCTGCACGAGAGGATCGAGCGGACCTTCGAGGGTCTGCTGGACGGCGTCACCGACCGGCTGCGGGCCGGCCATGTGGTCGATCTGCACTCGACGCTGACGAAGCCGTTCGCGCTGGCGGTGATCGCCGATCTGCTCGGCGTCCCCGCCGAGGTACGCGACAACATGGCGCCGAACGCGTCCGAACTGGCCTCGGCGCTGGGCAGCGGTGACGAGTCGTTGCTGGCGCGGGCCGACGACCACGCCGCCCAGTTGGAGAGCCACTTCCAGGACCTCATCGCGCTGCGGCGTCGCGAACCGGGCGGGGACCTCCTCTCCGCCCTGGTCCGCGACCGCGGCGACCAGGACCAACTGTCCCCCGACGAGCTGATCTCCATGCTGTGGGTGCTGTGGAACGTCGGCTTCGAGGGCACGGCCGCCGCGATCGAGCACGGCGTCCGCGCCATGGTCGACCACCCCGAGCAGAGCCACTGGCTGCGCGACCACCGGTCGGCGGTCGCGTTCGCCGACGAGGTGCTGCGGCACACCGGCCCGCAGATATTCCTTGGCGTGTCGCAGATCGCCACTCGCGACATCGAGCTGAGCGGGGTGCGGATTCCCGCCGGCGGCCAACTCCGCCCGGTGATGGCCGCGGCCAACCGGGATCCCGAGGTGTTCGCGGATCCGGACCGGTTCGATCCCTGGCGGGACAACTCGGCGTCACTGGTGTTCGGCCGGGGCGCGCACCACTGCCTCGGTGTGTTCCTGACCCGCGCCGAGATCGCGACCGCACTGCGGCTGCTGCACGAACGGCACCCGGACCTGCGTCTGGCCGGCGAGCCGACCTGGAGCGAGTCGTTCACGATGCGCGTGGCCACCCGGTTCCCGGTCGTGCTCGACGGACAACGGAGGGGTTGACCGATGGATGCGTTGGCGGAGTTCGCGAAGCCCGATTTCCGGCGCGACCCGTACCCGTTTCTGCGCTGGCTGCGGGAGAACGAGCCGGTGCACCGCACCAGCGCCGGCTTCTACCTGGTCAGCCGGCATGCCGACGCGGCGTGCGTGCAGCGCGGCACCGGCGAGGTGTTCCTCGGGCCGGACCGCGCCCGGCTCGTCGAGCAGTACGCGAGCGCCTTGCGCCACCCGTCGATGGCGTTCCGGCTCGACGCCATGCTGTTGAAGAACCCGCCGGAGCACACCCGGCTGCGCCGGCTCGTGGCCAAGGCCTTCACCCCCAAGCACGTCGCCGGACTCAACGACCGCATCGGCGTCCTGTGCGACGAGCTGATCGACGACGTCACGGAACCGCTGCGCCAGGGCGAAGTCGTCGACCTGCACGCCCGCTTGGCGGTGGAGTTGACGCTGGGCGTGATCGCCGAGCTGATCGGCGTGCCGGCAGCCGACCGCGCGTGGCTGGCGGCCGTCGTCACCGACTTCGTGGCGGCGCTGGGCAGCATGTCCGAGGACCTGCTCCTGGTCGCCGACAAGCACACCGAGATGCTGGAGGGCTACTTCCTCGGCCTGATCGACGAGCGCCGCCGTACCCCCGCCGCTGACCTGCTCTCCGCGCTGGTCACCACCGATCCCGAAGCCCCGGAACGACTTTCCGACGACGAGATCGTCAGCATGCTGCTGACACTGTGGATCGCCGGCTTCGAGACCACTGCCGCCGGCATCGACCACGGTGTGCTGACCATGCTCGACCATCCCGGGCACAACCACTGGCTGACCGAGGATCCGGCCGCGTTCACCGAGGAAGTGTTGCGGCGCACCGGCCCTGGCCTGTTCACGCCGGTGCCCCGGATCGCCACCCGGCCGGTGCGACTGTCCGATGTGGAACTGCCGACCGGCAGCGACGTGCGGCCGGTGTTCGCGGCGGCCAACCGTGATCCCGACGTCTTCCCCGACCCGGACGCCTTCGACCCGGCCCGCGACACCAGCCGGTCGCTGGCCTTCGGCCACGGCATCCACCACTGCCTCGGCGCTTTCCTCGCCCAGGCCGAGATCCGCATCGCACTGACCCGCCTGCACACCCGGTTCCCGGGCCTGGCCCCGGCCGGCGAACCGGTGTGGGGCAACGCCCTGCCCATGCACGCCCCGTCCGCGGTGCCGGTCGCTCTGGCGCTGTAGCACGGTTTTGTCACCAGGCCGGAGGGCCACCATGCGTCAGCAGACTTCCCTGACCACCCGACTGATCATCGAGCCGGACCGGGCCTTCCCACGGCACATCGGCATCATCCCGGACGGCAACCGAAGGTGGGCCCGGCAACGGGGAATGCCGACCGCGGCCGGCTTCCGCGCCGGGGCCGAACGCATTCCCCCGGTGCTGGACCTGTGCGCCGCCAAGGGAATCGAGTACGTCACGCTCTGGATGATGTCCGACCGCAACCTGCTGCGGTCGGCCGAGGAGCTGACCCCGATGGTCGCGCTGACCGAGCACACCGTCGCGCTGCTGAGCGAGCTGCGCCGGTGGCGGCTGCGGCTGATCGGGCGGCTGGACCTGTTGCCCACGGCCACCGCGAAGGCGCTCGACGCCGCCACGGCGGCCACGGCCGACCTGGCCGGTCCCGTCGTCAACCTGGCCGTCGGCTACGCCGGACGCGACGACATCATCACCGCGGTCCGCTCCCTGCTGTGCTCCCCCGACCTGCGGGACCACAGCGCCGAGCAGATCGCCCAGGCGCTGACCACCGAGCACATCGGCGACCACCTGTCGACCGGCGGCCAGCCCGATCCCGACCTGGTGATCCGGACCTCCGGCGAGCTCCGGCTGTCCGGCTTCCTGACCTGGCAGACCGCCGAGTCCGAGCTCTACTTCTCCCACAAGCTGTGGCCGGAGTTCGACGAGCGGGAGTTCGAGCTCGCGCTGGCCGCCTATCGCGACCGCGACCGCCGGTTCGGCATCTGACCCGCGAGGTGATCATGACTGTTGTGGTGAGCGAACCGCGCCCCGTCCCCGCCGCGCCCGGCCGGCTGCCGCTGGTCGGCCACGCCGGCCGGCTGGCGGTCGGACGGCTGCGATTCCTGCGGTCGCTGCGCGAGCACGGCGACCTGGTGCGGATCCATCTCGGCCGGCAGCCGGCGTACGTGGTCAACTCGCCGGAACTGTTGCGCACCATGCTGATCACCGAGGCGGAGAGCGTCGACAAGGGGCGGTTCTTCGACAACATGCGGCCGGTGCTGGGGACCGGGATCCTGACCTGCGGCACCCGGGAGCACAAGCGGCAGCGGCCGCTGGTGCAGCCCGCCTTCCACCAGGACCGGATCCGCCGGTACGTGGAGATCATGGCCGACCGGGCCGAGCACGCCGCCGATTCCTGGCGGCCCGGCCAGATCGTCCAGTTCGACCACGAGATGCACGCGCTGGCGCTGAACATCGTGGCCGCCACCCTGTTCGCCTCGGACCTCGGCGCGTCGGCGATCGAGGAAACGCAACAGATGTTCCCGCTGATCAGCGCCGGCGTCGCCCGGCGCACCCTGGTCCCGCTGCCGTGGTGGGACCGGCTGCCGACACCGGGCAACCGCCGGTTCGCGGCCGCCGTCGACCGATTGTGGACCGTCATCGACGAGGTCATCGCCGCCTACCGCGAGCAGGGCGTCGATCACGGCGACCTGCTGTCGATGTTGTTGGCCGCACAGGACGAACACAGCGGCGGCCTGTCCGACCGCGAGGTGCGCGACGAGGTCGTCACGCTGATGGGCGCGGGCACCGAGACGTCGTCCAACTCGCTGTGCTGGCTGTTTCACGAGCTCGACCGGCACCCAGAGGTCGACGAACGGGTGCGCGCCGAGGTCGACGAGGTGTTCGGCGACGGCCCGATCCGCTTCGACGGCATCCGCCGGCTCGGCTACACCACGCAGGTGGTCAACGAGGTGCTGCGGCTGCACTCGCCCATCTGGTTCCTCATGCGTCGAGTCACCGAGCCGGTCCGCCTGGGCGATGCCCTGCTCAGGCCGGGCGATGAAGTCCTGTTCAGCCCGACGGCACTGCACCGGGACCACCGGGTGTACCCGGATCCGATGCGCTTCGATCCCGAGCGCTGGGGGCCAGGGGCCGAACCGCCGCGCAACGCCTTCATCCCGTTCGGCATGGGCGGGCGGCGGTGCATCGGGGATGTGTTCGCCCGCACCGAGATGCTGGTGATCACCGCCGCAGTGGTCCGCCGCTGGCGGCCGCGGTCGGCCGATTCCCGCCCGGTGCGGGAGGTCTGCGCCGGCTCGCTGCATCCGGCGCGGCTGCCCATGACGATCTGTCCACGGTGAGGAGTTGGCCCGATGCCGAACACCTTGACGACCATCGACCCGCTGGCCCCCGGCGCGACCGGCGAGACGATCACGCCCTGGGTGCGGGCCCAACTGGCTCGGACGCACCCGTCTCCTGCTGACCGGCTGGCGCTTCGCCCGCTGCGCTGGGAGCTGGCCGGCCAGCCGGTCCGGGAATGGCTGCTGGCGCCCGATCCGCTGGCCTGCCAACGGATCGAGGCCGAGATCCACCAGTGGGCGGTGCGCCTGGGCCTGTACCGGCTGGACTCGACCAAGGCGCTGACCGAGGGGCCGTGCACCATCCTGGCCAGCGTGGTGCTGCCCGGCGCGCCGGCCGAACTGGTGCGGCTCACCTCGATGTACTGGACCCTGATCATCGCGTTCGACGACCAGGTGGTGGAGACCGGCCGTTCGCCGCAGCCGTACCGAGACACGATCACGGACATCCTGCTGCACGGCAACCCGCCCGTGGACCCCGATCCGTTCCACCTCGCCTTCGCCGAGGTCCGGGCCGGCATCGTGGAGCTCGGCGGCGAGGCGCT
Organism: Kutzneria sp. CA-103260; assembly: GCF_018263855.1. Classification (GTDB taxonomy): domain Bacteria; phylum Actinomycetota; class Actinomycetes; order Mycobacteriales; family Pseudonocardiaceae; genus Kutzneria. Next base: position 3,839,523 of record NZ_CP073318.1, read on the forward strand.
GTTGCCGGCGTTCGCCGACCTCGTGGCTGGCGCCATCGACACGTACGTGCGCGAGTGGCAGCACCGCCAGCACGACCGAATGCCGGCCATGGACCAGTACCTGCGGGACGCGGTGACCAATTCCCACATCCTGCCCGGGATGCTGTTGCAGCGCCTGGTGCCCGGGCTCATCCCGCCAGACGCCCGGTGGCCGACCGAGCTGACCCACGCGGCCCAGCTGGTGACGGTGCTCGCGCGGCTGGAGAACGACCTGCTCAGCTACCGCAAGGACGAGCACGACGGCGCGGTGAACGCGTGTTGGATCCTGGCCGAGGAGTACGGCATCAAGCCGATCCAGTCGGTGCCGTCGGTGCTGGGCATGATCAACGCGCTGCGTGTGCAGCTGGACGACCTGATCGCGGCGATCCGGTCCGACGCGGGCTCGGCCGAGCTGGCCCGGCAGGCCGACGCGGTCCACGACTGGGTGGACGCGTGCTACGCGTGGTTCCTCACCGTGGCCCGGTACGGCGTCAGCGCGCGGAAAGCCGGCTGAACCGGGCCGTGATGATCGAAGGTCACCTACGTCCGCCGCAGAACGAACCGATCGCCACTGTCCGATGCCGCCCGCCCGCCGATAGCGTGCCTACTGTGCGCCGCGCTGGTCTCCACCGAAAGCCCCGGGCCGGAACATGAGCATCGAAAGGGCGAGGAACCGGATCGCCGCGCTGAGATGTCGGACCGACACCATTGATCCCGGCGAACTGGACGCGATCTGGGCCGACCTGGAGACCGCCCACATCGACGACATCATCGGCGAATGGCGCGGCGTCGCCCTCGACACCGGGCACCGCGCGGTCGCGGCCATGCGCGCGATCCGTTGGTACGGCACGCGATTCAACTCGCGGATGGACGCGCACCCGATCGTTCGCTACGACCCGGACGGGAACCTGTACTCGGACACCGACTACGCCGACGGCGCGGCCAGCCTGTGGATGGTCGAGTTCCGGGGCGAGGTGACCGCGACGATGGTGTACGACGGCGTGCCCGTGTTCGACCACCTGAAGCGGGTCGACGACAACACGCTGCTCGGCATCATGAACGGCAAGCAGTTCGCGCCGGACTCCGACGACCACTTCTACTTCCTGCTCGACCGCGTGCCCGCCACTGAGGAGAAGATGGCAGCCGAGTTCGAGTGATTCGACGGCCTCCGCGCCGTATGTCCGTTGCCACCGACCGGAACCACTCATCCGGAGCAGTCACCGCACCCCGTCCTCGGCTACTGTCGGGTCCGGCGTTGCTAGTGCATCAATCACCGGAATGAGCGCCGCGGCGTGCCGATATGAGACGAAGCGAATCCGCCCCGCCGGCGATCTGCGTGGTCTGCGGCACCGCGCTCGGCGAACCGGCCCGGTCCCGGTACTGTTCCGACGCCTGCCGCCAGCGGGCGTACCGGATGCGGAAAGCCGTCGGCGGAAACGACCGGATCGGCGACGCCCAGCCATTCGAATCGAGCATTCCCGGCGCGTTGCCGGCCGAGGTCGACCGTTTTGTCGGCCGCCGCCGCGAGTTGGACGCGCTGCGGAAGCTGATGCGCCAGCACCGGTTGGTCAGTCTGGTCGGCTCGGCCGGCGTCGGCAAGACCAGGCTGGCGCTCAAGGCGCTCGAGCAGCGGCTCGGCTCGTGGTCGGATCGGGCCGCCCTGGTCGAATTGGACACGATCAGGGACGCCGACCTGGTGCCGCAGGCCGTCGCCGTCGCGCTGGGCCTGCCCGGCCGGCCGGGCCGCACCGTGACCGAGACGGTGTTCGACGCGCTCCGGGGCGGGCACACCATCCTGGTCCTGGACAACTGCGAGCACCTGGTGGAGTCCTGTGCCGAGTTCGCCGAGCAGGCGCTGCGGCACTGCCCCGGGCTGCGCCTGCTGGCCACCAGCCGCGAGCCGCTGACCATCCCGGGCGAGACAGTGTTCGCGGTGAACGGCCTGTCCCTGCCGGCCGACACCGCGACGGCCAGCACGGCCGACCTGCTCCGGTGCGACGCGGTGCGGCTGTTCGTCGAGCGGGCCCGCGGGGTGGTGCACGACTTCGAGCTCACCGACCAGAACACGGCCGACGTGGCGGCGGTGTGCGCGGACCTGGACGCCAGCCCGCTGGCGATCGAGCTGGCCACCCGCTGGCTGCCGATGCTGTCGATCGCCAACATCCGGGCCCGCCTGCACAACCGGTTCGACCTGCTGACCACGAGTCGCCGGAGCAGCCGGGAGCGGCAGCGCAGCCTGCGCGAGGCCATCGACTGGAGCTATGAGCTGCTCGACCACGACGAACGGACCGTGTTCCGTCGATTATCCGTGCTGGTCGGGCAGTTCGACCTGGACACGGCGCTGACCGTGTGCGTGGACGAGCGGCTGGGCAGCGCGCAGGTGCTCGGCCTGCTCGCGCGGCTACAGGCCTGCTCGTTGGTCGTGTCCACCGCGGACGCCAACCGGTTCCGGCTGCTCGAGTCGATCCGCATGTACGGCCGGGCCCGGCTGGACGGCGCCGGCGAGACCGACGCCGTGCACGATCGGCTGGTGGCGTGGCTGGCCACGCTGGCCGAGCCGCTGGTCCGGCAGCCGATCTGGTTTCCGCTGGCCAACCAGCGCCGCCTGGAGACGCTGCTGGGCAGCCTCCAGGCGGCGCTGCGCTGGGCCGAGTCGACCGACGACGATCGCTATCCCCTGCTCGCCATCGCCACGGTGCGGTGCTGGCTGCACGCCGGTTATCTGACCGAGGCGCGCAAGCTGCTGAGATCCGTGCTGGAGCGGGCCACCTGCCACGAGGGCTACCGCTGCACGGTGTTGAGCTATGGCGGCTACCTCGCGACCATCCAGGGCGATCGGCAGGAAGCCCTTGCCATGCTTGAGGAATCGGTCCGCACCGCCCGTGCGCTGGACGAGCCGGCCCGCCGCTGCGAGGCCCTGTACACCCGCGGCTGCGTCCAGCAGGCGGCGCAGCGGCTTCCCGAGGCACAGGACAGTCTCACCGAGGCGCTGCTGGCGGCCCGGGCCACCGGCGAGCCGCTGGCCGAGGCGATGGTGCTGAACCGCTTGGCCGCCAACGCGGTGCTGCTCGACGACGTGCCCGAGGCCCAGTCCCTGTCCGACCGCGCGATGGCTGTGTTCGACGCGTCGACGCCCGTGCACGCGCTCAGTCTCATCCGGCACACGGCCGGCACCATCGCGATGCTGGCCGGCGACCTGGACCGGGCCGAGCGGGACTTCGCGGCGTCGATGCGCGCGGCCGGGGCCGCCTGGCTCGAGGTGCCGTACGCCATGGAGGGCCTGGCGATGGTCGCCGAGCGCGGCGGCCGGCCCGACCGGGCCGTCCGGCTGTTCAGCGCGGCCAAGAGCATCCGGGGCAGCGATCAGCTGTTCGCCGAGCCGGTCTGGCGACGCCACGTCGAGGAGAGCATCGCGGCGCTGTGGGACAGCCTCGGCCGCGACCGGGTGGACGCGCTCGCGGCCGAGGCCCGCGAACTCAGCCGGAGCCAGGCCGTCGCCTATGCGCTGGACGGAACCTGGCCCGATCGGCCGGCGGGCCAGGGCGGCCCGCTCGACGACGGCGAGCGGGAGGTCGCCCGGTTGGCGGCCGAAGGGTTGAGCAATCGTCAGATCGCCGAGCAGCTCGGCATCAGCGTGCGCTCCGTCGCCTACCGGCTCCGCTCGATGCGCACCAAGGTCGGTCTGCGGTCCCGCGCGGACATCCCGGCGTGGGTGGCGGACAACCTCGGCGCCGACCGATAGCTGCCGCGCCGCGGCCCTCCACAGTAAACTCCCAGCTTGGCCGGCCGAGGTCGTTCGGACCCTTTCGACCGTTTTCCGACCGCGCCGGATGTGCAAGTGTTACGCGCGGCTGTGCAACCGTTACGGCGAGCCTTCTCGCTGTCGATGCCGTGTTCGCATACTCGACCCACCGCCGCTCCACCAGCTCCGTGGAAGGAAGGTCGAGGAATGGCGAAGTCGTCGTCACTGGCAGCCGAGCACGCCGGACTCAGCGCGCAGATCCACGACCTCATCGGCCACAAGCTCAGCCTGATGGTGTTGCACGCCAGCGCGTTGGAGCTGACCGGCGGTCAGCAGGCGGCGCGGGCCACATTGATCAGGGAGACCGGGCACGCCGCGATCCTGAGCCTGCAGGAGATTCTCGCCGGCCTGGACGACGGCTCCGTCCCCGCCCAGCGCATGGTCGAGCGGGGCCCGCTTGCCACGCTGGCGGAACTCGTCCGCGAGTCCCGCGACGCCGGCCTGTCGGTGGAGCTGCGCACCGGCCCTAGTCTCGACCAGCTGCCGTCAGAGGCGGCCGAGCTCCTGTGCGCCGTAGTTCGGGAAGCCCTGACCAACGTGCACAAACACGCCGGCGTCGTGCCGACCGCCGTGACCGTCGAAGTGCTGGGCGACCGGCTGGTCATCGACGTCGGCAACGAACCGCCCGCCGCCCGACCGGCCACCGCCCACGCCGGCTCGCACCGTGGACTGCGCGGGTTGCGGCAGCGGCTGGCCCACTGGGACGGATGGGTCACCGGCGAAACCCGGCCGGACGGCGGTTTCCGGCTGCACGCGGAACTGCCGATGTGGAGTTGTCAGTGAGGAGCCTGGGGATGATCACCGTTGGAATCGCCGATGACGAGCCGCTGGTGCGGGCCGGCATCCGGGGCGTGCTGGAGCAGGCGCCGGAGATCAGGGTCGTCGCCGAGGCGGGCAACGGCGCCGGGGCCGTCGAGCTGGTGCGGCGGCACCGGCCCCAGGTGCTGCTCGCCGACATCAAGATGCCCGGCATGGACGGTCTCGACGTCGCCGAGGCCGTGCCCGACATCGCGCCCGCCACCTCCGTCGTGCTGCTGACCGCGTGGGCCTCCGACGCCCACATCCAGCGGGCCCTGCGCGCCGGCACCGCCGGCATCCTGCTCAAGACCGGCAATCCACGCGAACTCGTCGCCGCCGTCCACGCGGCGGCCGCCGGCGACGCGATGCTCTCCCCGGCCATCACCCGCCGGCTGCTCGACCGCGTCGTCGGTGTCGACTTCGAACCGCTGGAGCGGGCGCGCACCCTGGTGGACGGCCTCACCGACCGAGAGCGGGAAGTCCTCGAACTCGTCGCCAAAGGCCTGGGCAACATGCAGATCGCGCGCCGCCTCTACCTCAGCGAGGGCGCGATCAAGGCGCACGTCAGCCGGCTGCTGACCAAGCTGTCGTGCGCCAACCGCGTGCAGGCCGCCATCCTCGCCCACACCGCCCGACTCGCCGCGTGAGGCCCACGGACCGGCTCATTTGAGCATCCACTGCTGATTGCTGCCGCCGTTGCAGGTCCACACCTCGGCGAGAGCGCCGTCGGCGACGGAACGGTCGGTCACGTCCAGGCACAGTCCTGACTCGACACCGGTGATCGTGCCATCGGGGTGGCGGATCCACTGCTGGTTGGTCTGGCCGTTGCAGGGCCAGGCCACCACCTTCGTCCCGGGTCTCGTCCCCCGCCCGTAGACGTCCACGCACAGCGGCACACCGTCGAGCTTGATCGTGAACTGGCCGGACGAGGTGTGGGTCCAGGACTGAGTGACCCGCCCGTCGCACGGGTAGATCCGCAGTTGCCGGTCCGGCGAGGCCGGCACATCCAGACATTTGCCGGCGCCTGCCGCGAACAACTGTCTGCCGGTGGCTGTCGCGACGGCGGGCCCCGACGCCGGTGGTGGCGCCTGGCGCGGAGGTCTTGTCGTAGTCGTGACCGCGGCCGGTGGTGCCGGCGAGTCCGCGGCGGAGCTCGACGGCGGCACCGGCGCCAGTGCCGCGTACGTGGTGTCCGGTGTGCTGGCCTCGACGACCCGCGACGTCGGAGTCAGCAAATGCCACTGCGTGGACGGCATCGGCTCGGCGACGGGGTTGGGCTGCGAGGTGTTGGTCGCCAAGAAGACCAGCACCGAGCACACCAGCGCACCGCCCGTCGCGGCCCATATCACCAAGGTGTCGACACGCTGCCTGGTCTTGTGCCGCGCGTGATCTTCAAAGGGGTCCATAGCGCGGGCAGCGTACGCCTCCCATGCTCGCCCGGGGACACCGCCTCGACCGAGTTTTACGTTGCACCGCAAGGCAAGTCGTCGCATCTGCCGAGCGGGCGAGTCCGGCTGACCCATACAGGCGAGAAGAAGTCGGCCGTCCTGCCCGCCAACGGGACCGAATTTCGGATGTTCGCCAGTTTCGACAGCGATTCCCACGATGGCCCGCCGTGCGACTGTCCGCCGAGGTGAGTTGGCTCCACACCCGGTCGGCGTCGTCGCCACGACGTCACGGGTATCCGTCGACCGGCCGGGAATCCCGGCCGACGGGCTGGCGGCCAACAACCGATCGGCGGGTGTCGACCGGAGGGATCGTCGAACTCGACGATGACTCGTAAAGAGCGGTTAAACGCACCCCTACGTTCGTCGGTGTCGTAGGCGGCGTGGCGCGGGTTAGGTTCGGCGGACCTGCTCCCCAGGAGCGGGAACGACCACCCTGCAACGTTCCCGAAAGGATCCAAGCCATGCTCAAGTCCGCCACCGTCCTCGTCGGCGCGGTGCTCGCCGCCGGGCTGATCGCGGCCCCGGCCGCCCAGGCATCGGGCACCGCCCACCCGAACATCATCGGCGGCAGCACCGCGTCGAACGCGCCCTGGGGGGCGCAGATCTACTGGGACAGCCAGGGTTTCGAGTGCTCGGGCACGATCATCGCGGCGCAGTGGGTGCTCACCGCTCAGCACTGCCTGGCCAGCAGCGGCGGCATGTCCGTCCGGGTCGGCAGCCTGAACCTGGGCGAGGGTACGCAGGCCACCGTGGACCGCACCGAGACCGCCCCGAACGGCGACCTTCTGCTGCTGCACCTGGCCAACGCCGTGGACGCCACGTACATCACGCTGGGCAGCGCCGACCCGGCCGTCGGTGACACCAACCAGATCTACGGCTGGGGCCGCACCCAGGGCTCCAACCCGCCGTCGCCGGTGCTCAAGACGGCCAACGTCCAGGTGACCGGCACGTCGACGGACGCCTTCAACGGCCCGGCGATCGCAAGCAAGGGCGTGGACGGCTCCGCGTGGCACGGGGACTCCGGCGGCCCGGAGATCGCCGGCGGCGTGCAGGTCGGCGTTTGCTCCACCGGGGAGAACAGCGGTTCCGACGTCAACGGCACCCAGAACTACGCCAGCGTCGCGAACAGCCGGGACTGGATCCAGCAGACCGCGGGAGTCTGAGTTTCCCCGTTGAGTGCGACGGAACTCCCGGTGGATCGCGGTTCCACCGGGAGTTCCGTCACGTCACAGCTGTTGTGGGGCGGACTTGCGTTCGCTCGTCAGGAGCCGCGTCACCGGCCGAGCCCCCAGGCCGTGCACCAGCACACTCCCGAGTACGCAGGTGACGGTGATGACCAGGATCGTGTCGGCGGTCGATCCCTCGGCCAGCCGGTTGAACGCCAGCAGCCCGAACACGATCGACGTGGTTCCCCGTGGCCCGAGCGCGCCGACGAGCAAACGCTCCCGCGTGGAGAACCGCGAGCCCAGGAGGGCGAGGAGCACGGGCCCCAGCCGGACCACGGTGAGCGCCACCGCGCAGAACAGCAGCACCTGCCACGGGACGCCGATCGCGACCGTGAGCACGGCCGCGATGCCCATCATGAACCACATGATCATGGTCAGCACCGAGGTGGCGTCCTCCAGCAGGCGGAAATCCTCGCTCAGGGCCCGTGTGCGGTCCACCCCGGGGCCGGCCGGCACGGTCCGGAGGTGGCGCGCCTTGACCAGCCGGTGGACGTAGCGGAAGGCGGTGCCGCAGACGAAGGAGGCGACGAAGCCGTTGCCGTCGATGGCGACGGTCACGGTGTAGGTCAGCAGCGGGGCCAGCAGAATGGCGACACGGCCGGACTGTTCGGTCATCCAGCCGGCGAGGTGTGCGCGGTTCATGAGCAGCGCCAGAGCGGTTCCGAGCACCACGCCGACGATGAGGGCCTTGAGGGCGAACGGCACGGCGGTGCCCAGGGCGTCCAGCGGCGTGCGTTCCTGGTTGTGGTCTCCGGCCAGGATCAGCGCGAAGAGGAAGAGCGGGGAGACGATGCCGTCGTTGTAGCCGCTCTCCACGTTGAGCACGTTGCGCACGTGAGTGGGTAGCCCACGGTCGCGGACCAGGCGTTCAGCCGGGGCGAAGTCGGTGGGCACCACGACACCGGCGATCAGCAGCAGCACCGGCCAGGGCAGGTCGGGGAAGAGCAGCCAGCCGAACGCCATGGCCAGCGCCAGGCTCAGTGGCAGCGCCAGCAGCAGCACCCGGGCGACCAGCCCCGGCGAGCCGCCCCACAGTCGCCCGCCGCGGACCTCGGTGGCGTCGGTGAACAGCAGCACGGCGAGGATGATCTCCGCGGCCTGCTGCACGGCTTCGGTGTTGAGCAGGGCGGCGATGGAGTTCTCGTTGATCAGGCCGACGACCACGCCGGCCAGCACCATGACCACGGGGGCGCCGAGGTTCCACCGGTCCGAGAGTGCCGCTGTCAGCGATCGGACCGTGAGGGCGACGGCGATCGCGAGAAACAAGGAGTTCATTCGACCGGTGCTCGTTTTCGTGGACGGGGCGTGGCTGATCAGCGGCGATCATAAACGAAGCCGCGCTGACCAGGCGCGATGTCCACATCGGAGCAGGTGAGCCGCGTCGCCGGCATCGGTGCCGGCCGGTCTGGACCGCGCTCTCGGCCGAGAACGCAGTCCAGACCGAGGATCAGCCCTTGAGCGCGGCGGCCAGGCCGGCCGCGTTGTAGCTGCCCCAACCGGTGACCTGGTCGTAGCCGGTGCCGGCCGAGAACGTGCCGTTGCTGCCCGAGGTCACGTCCTGGAACGCCGACCCGTAGTTGGCCCCGTTGCCGACCTGGTAGAGCGCCTGGTTCACGGCGCCGAGCTTGCCGCCGGACTGCGCGTCGTACAGCGCGGCGAACCCGGCCCACATCGGCGCGGCACAGCTGGTGCCGCCGTAGACCTGCCACGAGCCGGCCGAGTAGATCGCGTAGCCGCTGCTCGGGTCGGCGTCCGAGGACACGTCGGGCACGGTCCGCATGCTGTTGCCGGTCTGCCAGCTCGGCGCCTGGAACACGGTGGAGGTGCCGCCGCCGGAGCCGTTCCAGGCGGTCTCCGAGCCGTAGCTGGTGCCGTCGACGGACAGCGTGGTGCCGCCGACGCCGGTCACGTTCGGGTCGGAGGCGGGGTAGTCCACGGCGTCCACGCCGGAACCGGTCTGGCTGCGCGTGCAGTCGGCCGACCCGTCGTCACCGGAGGCCGAGAAGAAGCTGATGCCTTCGGCCGCGCCCTGGGCGAGCGCGTTGCTGGTGCTGGTCATCGCCGAAGGGGTGGTGTCCTGCTCGCAGGAGCCCCACGAGATGGACACGACCGAGACCTGGTTGTCGGTGGCGATCTGGTTGGCCATGTCGATCTCGCCCTGGTCCGAGTTCGGCGCCTCGTAGACGAACGTGGCCGCGGCCGGCGCGATCGCCTGCACGATCTCGATGTCCAGTTCGACCTCGCCCTGGCCGTCGCCGGGGCTGGCGTCGTAGTTCGCCCCGTCCACCGAGACCGTCTGCGGCGCCGAGGAGTTCAACCCGTACTGGCTGTCGTAGCCGGCGATGTTGGACTGCTGGTAGCCGTCGAATTCCCACAACGCCACCGACTGGCCAGACCCGGTGCCCAGCGAACCGGTGTTGTAGGCGCCACGGAGTTCGGCGGGCCCGTATCCGGAGGGATCCGCGGTCGCGTGCGAGGTGGAGTGCTTGTGCATGACAGCGTGGTTGTCCAGGCCGATGACGCCCTGCACCACGGCGGCCACATCATGAGGCAGTTGTGGCGCCGTGTCGTTGGCGTAGAACGTCCGCTTCTGGACGGGGTCCCGGTACAGGCCGATCGAGGTGCTGAAGGTGTGCTGCAGTTGGGCCGCGGTGCCGCTGGCGGTGACGACCTGGCGGTTGCCGCTGACCGAGTTGACGCTCAATCCGTTGGCCCGCAGGAAGTTCGACACCGTGCGCACGTCGGACTCGGTCGGGCCGAACCGCGCGGTGAACTGCGCCGGCGTCAGGTAGTGGTGGTAGTTCGCGGAACGCCGGTTCCCGACATCGGCGAGGAATCTGGTCAATTCGTCGGTGTGGTGCAGCTTCAACGCCACCGAGACCGACAGCTTCCGCTCGGTGTCGAGGGCGCCTACGCGCGGACTGTGCGCCACCGCCGACAGGGTGCTGCCGGGGATGGCGACCAGCGACGAGGCGGCCGTGGCGGTGCCGGCCAGTGCGACCGCGGTGAGCAGTGGCAGTGGCACCGTGGCCAGAATCAGGGCACGGGAGCGCAGGGTCATCGACTAACTCCTTGGTGCAGAGCAGGGATCATGCCCAAGCAGTTGCCGACGGTAGAGGATGGCGGCCGGACCGCGGCACCTACGTTCGTCCGGTCTACGCGGGCCCGCGGTGTGAACGGAGCTCAGCTCCCGACGGGCTCTCAGGTTCGGAGGTTGACGATGAAAACCCGTCGAACCGTTGGCATCGCGACAAAAACCGCGAACGTGACGAGCCGGTCGGTGCGACCTCAGGCCGGTTGGAGGACGAAGTCGTAGCGCGCCTCGACCCATGGCACGTCCGACACGCCGCCGTCCGGCGTGGGGCCGGGTTCCCGCGGCTCGAACGCCACCACGAGCTCTTCCTTGGTGCCGAACACGACGTCGCTGTCCAGGTACTGGGCGCCCTGCTCGAACAGGTGGGTGATCAGTGGCTGGTAGCCGTCGACGTTCAGCAGGAAGTGCACGTGGGCGGGCCGGAAGTGGCTGATCTCCGTCTGCCGGATCAGGTCGCCGACCGGGCCGTCCATCGGGATCGAGTAGCCCTTCGGCGCGATCGTGCGCAGGCAGTACGAGCCGTCCGCGCGGGTGGTGTACTTGGCCCGCAGCCGCGCCTCGTCGACCTCCAACTGCGACTCGTAGTTGCCGTCGGCGTCGGCCTGCCACACGTCCAGCACCGCGCCGCCGACCGGTGTGCCGTCCAGCGAGCGCACGATTCCGCTGAGGTAGAGCGGAATCCCGGGCACGCCGTCGGACATGTCGCCACCAAAGGCCAGTTCGGGCGAGCCGTCGATGTGGAACGGTCCGAGCACGGTGGCCGGCGTGGCGGCCTCGTCGAAGCGGCGGTTCATCTGCACCACGAGCATGCTCAGCCCGAGCACGTCGGAGGTGAGGATGAATTCCTCCCGCTTCTCGTCGCTGATCTGGCCCGTCGCGGTCAGCCACTGGATGGCCGCCATCCACTCGTCCTCGGTCAGCCGCACCTCACGGGCGAACGCGTGCAGGTGCCGCACCAGCGCGGTGAGCAGCTCGCGGGTGCGCGGATCCCGGGCGGTCGCCCAGCGCCGCGCCGCCAGCTCGGTGATGTTGTCCTCGGTCACCAGCTCCATGGCTGCCTCCATCAGGATTGGTACGGCTCCGGCGGCACCGACCGGTTGTTCAGGTCCACCGACAGGAAGATGTCGTTGCCGACCGGGCGTCGCAGCTCCTCGGCCAGCTGCCCGATCAGCCCGGCGGTGCGGGCCAGCAAAGCGAAGCCCCGCAACAGCTCCAGCGGCAGTCCGAGGTCGGCCAGCGCCGCGCCGCAGACCCCGGCGCCGTTGAGCGGCAAGGTGCGGCCCAGCACCTCCGGGTGCACGCGACCGATTGCCGCGAACAGCGACAGGTGCGGGCCGAACAGGTTCTCCTCGGCGGCGATCCGCATCAGCCGGGGCGTGCGCGGGTCGCCGTCCTTGTGCACGTGGTGACCCAGGCCCGGGATGAACTGGCCGGCGGCGCGCCGTTCCCGAACCGTGGCCAACGCCAGCGCGTCCCACCCGGACTCGTCGACCGGAAGCTCCACCGTGGACAGCACGTCGTGCAGGAACCGGCCGCAGTCCTCGGTGACGCCGAGGAAACGCGAGCCGCCGCCGAGCAGTCCGGCGGCCAGCGCACCCTGCACCGAGTCCGGGGCGGACAGGTAGGTCAGCCTCGTGACGATCGCCGTCGGAGTGAAGCCGTGGTCGGCCAGCGCCGCCAGCACGGCCTCGAACACCCGGGTCTCGCCAGGGGTGGGCCGGCGCTGGGTCGCCAGCCAGAACGCCAGCTCCCCGAACCCGACGTTGCCCATCACATCCTCGGCGAGATCCTTGCCCAGCAAGGTGATCGTGTCTTTGGTCGACGCGCCGAGCGCCGTCTCGTACACCGGCCGGTCAGACACGGTCCGCCTCCGTCTGGGTGCTCAGCCATCGGCGCAGTTCGTCGCCGTGCTCGTCCAGCTCGGGCGGCGGCAGCCGGTAGACCGCGGGCGTGGCCGAGAACCGGATCGGGTGCCGGGTCGTCGGCACCGCGCGGTCCCCCTCCCCCACCACCACAACCGGATCCAGGCCGAAGCGCTCGGCCATGGCGAAACCGCCGTCGATGGTGTTGATCGGTCCACAGGGGACACCGGCGGTCACGAGCAGGTCGAACCATTCGAGCGCGCCTTTGGTCGCCAGCCGTTCGGTCAGGATCGGCCGCAACTGCTCACGGTTGCGCGTGCGGTCGGCGTTGCGGGCGAAGCGCGGGTCGTCGGGCACCGCGGGCAGGCCCAGGACTTCGCAGAGCCGGCGGAACTGCCCGTCGTTGGCGGCCGCGACGATCAGATCGTGGTCCGCGGTGGGCAGCGGCTCGTACGGGAACACGCTCGGGTGCGCGTTGCCCATCCGGAACGGCACGGTGCCCCCGGCGACGTAGGCCGAGCTGTGGTTGACCAGGCCGGTCAGCGCCGAGGACAGCAGGTTGACCTCCACGTGCTGGCCCCGCCCGGTCGCGTCGCGGTGCCGCAGCGCGGCCAGGATGCCGATGGCGGCGTGGTTTCCGGCCATCACGTCGAACACGGAGATGCCGGCCCGGTACGGCGGGCCGTCCGGGTCGCCGGTCAGGCTCATCAGGCCGGAGATGGCCTGCACCATCAGGTCGTAGCCAGGCACGTGGCGGCCGGCCCCGGCGCCGAAGCCGGTGATGGACGCGTAGACCACGGCCGGGTTGGTCCGGCTGACGGTGGCGTGGTCCAGGCCGTACTTGGCCAGCCCGCCCGGCTTGAAGTTCTCGATGACCACGTCGGCCCGGCGGGCCAGTTCCCGGCCGAGCGCCGCGTCGGCGTCGTCCCGCAGGTCCAGCGCCACCGACCGCTTGCCCCGGTTGACGCCGAGGTAGTAGGTGGACACGTCGTCCCGGACCGGCGGCGTCCAGGTGCGGGTCTCGTCGCCGTGCGGGCCCTCCACCTTGATCACCTCGGCGCCCAGGTCGGCCAGCAGCATGGTCGCGTACGGGCCGGCCAGCACGCGGGAGAAGTCGGCCACCAGCAGGCCGGACAGCGGCCCGCCGCCCGTCGCCGCGTCCGTCACTGCGTCCGCCCATCGGACGACTGTCCGCCCGGCCGGGTGTCGCCGCGGTACTCGGTGTAGGTGTACGGGTTGTCCAGCACCTCGGCGGCCGGGACGTCCGGGTTCATGCCCTTCTGCCACTCCTGTTCGCCCAGCTCCGCGCGCAGGTACTCCACCGTCCGCTCGACCTCGGCACGCACCGCGGCCAGGTCCACGCCGACCAGCTTGTGGTCGCGCTTGACGATCCGGCCGTTGACCAACACCGTGTCGACGTCGCCGCGCTGCGCCTGGAACACCACGTGCCCGTACGGGTTGAGCAGCGGGAACATCGCCGGCGAGTGCTCGTTGCGGATCAACACCAGGTCGGCCTTCTTGCCCACCTCGACGCTGCCCAGGTCCGACTCCCGACCCAGCGCGCGGGCGCCACCCATGGTCGCCCACTCCACGACCTGCTCGGCCCGCAACGCGGAGTGCGTCACGGTGTCCCCCTTGGTGTGCGCGGCCATGTGCTCCCGCGCGCGGTCCGCGCTCAGCGTGGCGCGCATCGCCGAGAACAGGTCGCCGCTCCACCACACGGAAGTGTCCATCGACAGCGACACCGGGATGCCGTGCGCGCGGATCACCCAGGTCGGCGGATAGCCCTGGCCGGCGCTCTGCTCGCTCTCCGTGGACACCGACACCGAGCCGCCGGTCGCGGCAATACGGTGGTACGAGTCGGTGGACAGCGACGCGGAGTGCACGTAGACCGTGCGCGGCGTCATGAAGCCGTGGTCGTGCATCAGCCGGATGCCGTCGTCGTTGGTCGCGCCCCAGACGCCGGCGTGCGTGGTGACCGGCACGTCCAGGTCGCGAGCGACCTCGAAGGCCGCCTTCTCCGGGAACTCCGGGTCGCCGGTGACGTCGAAGGCGATCTGGAAGCCGAGCATGTCGTCGCCGGCGAGATGGTCGGCGAAAGCCCGGAACTCCGGCGTGCCGGTCCAGTTCGCCGGGCTGTCCTGAATGTTGCCGTACGCCAACACGAAGCGTCCCGGCACCGAGCGCAGCGCGTCCACCGCGGCCTCGGCGTGCTCGATGGTGCGCAGCCCGTGCGACCAGTCGACGGTGGTGGTGACGCCGGCGTCGAGCGCCTCGACCGCGCCGAGCAGGTTACCGGCGTGCACGTCCCGCGGGCGGAAGGTCTTGCCCCATTCCAAGTAGTACCAGACGAAGTACTGCGTCAGCGTCCAGTCCGCGCCGTAGCCGCGCATGGCCGTCTGCCACAGGTGGCGGTGGGTGTCGATCATGCCCGGCAGGACGACGCCGCCGGCGGCGTCGATCTCCACCGTCCCCTCGGGCACGGCCAGCGCCGGGCCGATCGCGGCGATCCGGTCGTCGACCGCGAGCACGTCGTGGTCGGTGAGCACCCGCCGCCGACCGTCCATGGTGAGCACGGTGCCGCCACGCAGCACGACGGGCCGGCGGTCATCGGCGGGCGTGGCCACGGGCGGCCTCCTTGACTCAGCACTCGTCCGCTCTGCGGACGACTGTCCGCCAGCATCTTTCAACGCCGCCCGCGGCGAGTCAATCCCCGACCGGTCAGGACGCGACCACGACGTGCGGCACGGTGTCGAGCCGGGCGAAGTCCGCGCTGATCTCCCCCGCCGCCTTGAGGAGCAACGGCAGGTGGTGCTCCACCATGCGGTCCACCGAGGTCTCGGCCGCGTGGCAGTTCACGTTCAGCGCGGCGACCACCCGGCCGGCGCCGTCCCGCAGCGGCGCGGCGATCGACCGGATGCCCAGGGCCAACTGCTCGTCGGTCATCGCCCAGCCACGAGCCCGCACGTCTCGCAGCACCGCGTCGCGCTCGGCCGCGTCCGGCTGCCAGCGCGCCACCAGCCCCGACCGGGTCGGCTGCGCGAGCGTGGCCTCCACCTCCGCCTCGGGCAACGCGGCCAACAGCACCTTGCCCAGCGACGTCTGCAGCGCCGGGAACCGGGTGCCGATCTGCACGGCCAGCGCCACCAGTTTGGGCACCGCGACCCGCGCCACGTAGACGATGTCCGAGCCGTCCAACTGCGCCACCGAACTCGACTCGTTGGTGCTCGCGACCAGGCGTTCCATGTGCGGCCGGGCGACGTCCCACAGCCCCGTCGACCGCACGTAGGCCACGCCCAGGTCCAGCACCCGCGGCGTGAGGGCGAAGCCCTGCTCGTCCTGCCGCACATACCCCAGCTCGGCCAGGGTGAGCAGGATCCGCCGGGCCGTCGGCCGGGCCAGCCCGGTCGCCGTGGCCACGTCGCTGAGCGTCATCACCGGCCGCAACGGCTGGAAGGAGCGGATCACGTCGAGCCCGCGGGCCAGCGCCTCGATGAAGTCGGGTCCGGTGTCGGGACGGGCAGGCATGGCACACCTCTCGCGGGCACGACCGGACAACAGTCCGGATGATGGCGATGGCCAGCGTAGACGGATCAGCGCACCCGGTCCCGGTCAGCGACCGCCGGCTCGTGACGGCGCGAGCACGCTGGCCACGATCAGAATCGCGGCGCCGGCCATGATGAGCGGGGACAGTCGGGGCAGCACGTCCTCGCCCCCGGTCACCTGGAGCACGGCCGCCGCGACACCTCCGCCGACGAACTGCGCGACCCGGTACATCCCGCCGACCGCCGCGGTGTGGGCGACCGGCGCGGCCTGCAACAACACGCTCTGGTTGGCGATGTTGACCAGACCCGCCGGCACCGCGAGCAACACGGCGACCCCGACCGCGACCTGGAGCCGAGAGAGGTTCGGCACCAGCGGCACCGCCGCGGCCAGCAACAGACCGAACGCCCCGATGCCCAGTGCCACCCGCACGCCGACGCGGCGTATGACGCGGTGCGCGAGCAGGCAGGCACCGCCGACGGCGACCGGCAGCGACAGCATCGCCAGGGCGATCCGGCCCGCCGGCACGGCGTGCGCGGCCAACCACAGCGGCAACGCGTAGAAGGCGGCGTAGAAGCAGCTGTAGAACACCAGTGTCCGAGCAAGTGTGAGCACCAGATGGCGATCGGCCACCACGCGCGGCGACAGGAACGGCACCGGCGCGAACCGGCGCTCCCACACCCCGAACGCCACTGCCAGCACCGGAAACACCGCGAGCAGGAGCCACTGCGGCTGCGGCACCGTGATCAGGAACGTCACCACCATGATCACCGCGGCGCAGAACAACGCCATGCCCGGCAGGTCGAGTGCGATCACCAGGCTCCGCCAGCCCGTCCACACCGTCCTTTCCCGACCCGTGGCAAGCAGCAGGAGCACCGCCGCGACGACCGCGCACAGGCTCGGCACGGCGATCGCCACCCGCCAGCCCGCCCACTGCATGACCGCCGCGCCCACGCTCGGCGCGGCGGCGAAGGCCACCTCGCTGACCACGGCGACAAGCGCGAGACCGGCGGTGGCGTCGACAGTGGACGCACGTCGTCGCAGCAGGCCGAGCGCGGCCGGGTACTGCACAGCGGTGCCGACACCGGTCAGCGCCCGCGCGGCGACGAGCCACACCGGCGTGAGGGCGAGGGCGGCCAGCACCGAGCCGGCGGCGACCAGCACCAATCCGCTGACCGCCACTCGGCGGGCGCCCAGCAGATCCGCCAGCCGGCCACCGGTCGGCGCGGCGAGCGCCGCCGCGAGAAAGAACGCGCCGGTGATCCAGGTCGTGGTCGCGCGACCCGGATACTGCTGCTGCAGCACGGGAAGCAACGCGGCGATCAACGCCGAGGACAGCCCGTGCAGCGCGGTCGCCGAGGCCAACGCGACCAGCAGCGACGTCCGCTTTCTCCGCGATGGGGCCAGTTCGCCCCTGATCGTCAGAAAGGCGGTGGCGGAGTCGGGCACGAGAACCTTCCCTGGGGCGACGAAGGGCGATCGCCTCCTGGGGAAGCCCTGACTTGTTGATCAAGCAAACTCTATGCCCGCCAACGCATTCAGCTGTGTCGAAAAGATCGAATACGCACATGTTCACCCTTTCGGCCGAACGGTCCTGCCGCGAGGATTTGTGCTGCGGGGTGGCCGTCTCGCGCGGACGAGGGCCCGCTGCCTGGCATGATGTGGGGCATGGGCTTGTTCAACTCGAATCCTCGGCTCGCCACCGTGCACGGTCGGGCGCTGCTGTGCCTGGTCTGCGGGGGCCGGGAGTTCTGGTCTCGCGAGGTCAAGCTCAACAGCACCGGCGCGGAGCTCCTCGGCCTGGGCTGGGCGAACCAGTCGGCACTCGCCCTGATCTGCGATTCGTGCGGCTACGTGCACCAGTTCGCCGGCAAGGGCCCGGACATGTGGCGCCGGGACCAGGGATATCCGGCCGGCGTCGAAGTCAACTGACCCTCGAAGTTCAGGCAGCGATATTGGCCGGTCCCGGACAGAAACCGTTTGCCGGGATTGCCCCGACACGGTGGCCCCAGGTACGAACAAGAGGGCTGTTGAAACGATCAAAAACCGTTGGGGGCTCGACGTTCCACGGCCGCCGGGCCGGCTCCACCTGCACCGCGAGCGGCAATCGCGGTTGAGCCGGGCCGTCGGTGGCACGCGCCTCCACGGTGACAGCACCCCTCACCGAGGAGGCCCCTGTGAAGCCGATCCATCTCGGCCTAGCCACTCTGGTCGCGGCAAGCGCCTGCGTCGCCGTGACGACAGCGCCCGCGGTCGCGGCGCCCGACCTGCTCACCGCGATGCAACACGACTTCGGCCTGACCGCTCAGCAGGCACGCACCCGCGTCCAGCAAGAAGAGCTGGCCCTCAGGACCGCGCCCACCGCCCAGCAGGCGGCCGGCGCGGCCTACGCCGGATCCTGGTTCGACCCGGCCAGCGGCAGACTGACCGTGGCCCTGACCGACCACAGCACCGACGCCGCGGTCACCACGACCGGGGCCCAAGTCGTCCGCGCGACCCACAGCTGGGCCGAACTGGCCGCCACCAAGGACAAGCTCGACGCCGGTCCGGCCCCAGCCGGCGTCGCCAGCTGGGGCATCGACCCCCGGCGCAACTCCGTGGTGATCACCGTCAGCCGGTCGGACGCCTCGGTCCAGCGGTACGTCGCCGCCGCCGCGAAGCTCGGACCCGTTGTGGTGCAACAGAACACGCACGCCGTGCCGCAGACGTTCTCCGCCGGCACGGTGGGCGGCGACCCGTACTACATCAACGGCAACGTGCGCTGCTCCATCGGCTTCTCCGTGCAGGGCGGCTTCGTCAGCGCCGGCCACTGCGGCACGCCGGGCAGCACCGTCGTCGGCTGGGACGGCTCGTACATGGGGTACTTCGTCGGCTCCACCTTCCCCGGCAACGACTACTCCTTCATCCACACCGAGAACGGCTGGTGGAACGCGCCGGTCGTGCTCGGCTGGGGCACGGTGAGCGACGCTCTGGTGCGCGGCTCGTGGGAGGCGCCGCCGGGAACCTCGGTCTGCCGATCCGGGTCCACGACGCACTGGCACTGCGGCACGGTCCAGACCCAGAACCAGACCGTGAACTACGCCCAGGGCGCGGTGTACGGGCTGACCGGCACGGACGTGTGCGCCGAGCCCGGTGACTCCGGCGGTTCCTTCATCACCGGCGACCAGGCCCAGGGCGTGACCTCCGGTGGTTGGGGCGACTGCACTTCCGGCGGCCAGACGTGGTTCCAGCCGGTCAACCCGATCCTCGCGCAGTTCGGCCTGTCCCTGGCGACCTCGGCCTGAGTCCACGCGGGAGGGGGCACGCGCCCCCTCCCGCGGCCTCAGGCGCCACCCATCTACCCAAGAGCACCGGCGCCGGCCCCTTGATACCCATACCCCAGCACCGCGCGCAGCCCCGGCTGCAACCGTTCCCGGTGCGCGGTCACCATGTCGTCGCACAGCCGCCAGATGTCCTCAACGGACAACGTCGCCGCGGTCGCCGGATCCACCATCGCCGCGTGCCGGACATGCCGCGGGTCGTCCTCGACGGCGGCCCGCACGACCAGGTCGGTCATGCTCAGATAAGCCCGGTTCAACGCGGCCAGCTGCGGCGGCAGCGCTTCGGCCCGCGTCGGCAGCACCCCGGTGGCGTCCACCAGACAGGGCACCTCCACCGCCCCACCCGCCGGCAGGTTGGGAATCAGCCCGTGATTGGGCACGTTCCCGTACACGGTCCGAGGCGTGCCGGTGGCGATGCTGTGGATGATCTGCGGCGCGTACTCCATGGTGCCCTCGACCGGCAGCGGCTCGCCCTCGGCCAGCGCGGCCCGGGTCTGCTCGTAGCTGGCCTCGTTCCCGGCCACGATGCGCAGGTACTCGCCGATCGGCAGCCGCAGGCGCTCGACCTCCCGGTCGTGGTGCAGGTACCAGGGCACGTACTCGCACGAGTGCTCGCTGGTCTCCGTGGGGTAGAAACCCAGCCGCCGGAACATGTCGAACCGCACCCGCCGCCGCAACTGGGGGTCCCGCTCGGCGAGTTCGGCCAGTCGCGGGTAGAGGTCCGCGCCCTCGTGCTCGAAACGGAGGATCCACGCCTGGTGGTTGACGCCGGCGGCGCGGTAGACGATCTCCTCGTACGGCACGTCGACGAGGTCGGCCAGCCCGCGCACGGTCCAGTACACCGAGTGGCACAGGCCGACCACCCGGGTCAGCCCGGTGGCCTCGACCAGGTACTGCACGTTCATCGCCATCGGGTTGGTGTAGTTGAGCAGCCACGCGTCGGGGCACACCGCGGCCATGTCGGCGCCGAGGCCGCGCAGCAGCGGAAACGTCCGCAGGGCACGGAAGATGCCGCCGACGCCGAGGGTGTCGCCGATGGTCTGGCGCAGGCCGAACCGGCCCGGCACCTCGAAGTCGGTGCGGGTGGCCCCGCCCATGCCGACCTGCACGATGTTAATCACGAAGTCGGCGCCGTCCAGCGCGGGACGACGCTCCAGGTGCGCGGTGATCTCCGGCTTGGCCCCGCGGACCCGGGCGATGTGCCGGGCCGCGGCCAGCGCGGTGTCCAGCCGGTCCCGGTCGATGTCGTGCAGCGCGACCCGCACGTCGGTCAGCTCGGGAAAGGCGAACAGGTCGGCGAGCAGCCCCTGGGTGAACACCACGCTGCCGGCGCCGACGAAGGCGATCTTCATGTCTGGTCCGTTCCGTGACTCGGGAGGTGCGCGAGCGCCTCGGCGAGGATGGGCTGGGCGGCGGTGCCGCCGGCGGCCCGGGTGGAGAGCGCGCCGCACGCGACGGCGAGCGCGAGCCGGCGGTGGGCCGGCAGCTCGCTCAACAGTCCCGTGATGAAACCGGCGTTGAAGCTGTCCCCGGCCCCCACAGCGTCCACAGTGGACACCGTGATGGTCGGGCATTGAACGAGTTCGTGGCCGTCATGGGACAACCCGCCGTCGGCGCCGTTCTTCACGGCGACGAGCCGGCCGCCCTCGGCCAGTGCGGCGGCGGCCTCGACCAGATCGGCCCGCCGACTGAGTTTGCGCGCCTCGGCGGCGTTGGGCAGCACCACATCGGTCTCGGCCAACACGTCCCCGGTGTCCC
This sequence comes from Kutzneria sp. CA-103260, assembly GCF_018263855.1. Lineage (GTDB taxonomy): Bacteria > Actinomycetota > Actinomycetes > Mycobacteriales > Pseudonocardiaceae > Kutzneria. The sequence goes on from NZ_CP073318.1 coordinate 3,860,392, forward strand.
ACCGCCCGGCCGGATCGTCGTTGGTGTCCAGCGAAGTCGTGGCGCCATGCCGGTGGGCCTCGCGGAACAGCGCCGGAACATCCAGCCTGGGCAACAGGAAGTACGACGAGCTGTGCACGTGCCGGCTCGTCGCCAGCACCTCCGGCGGCACGTCGGCGGCCACGGTGCGGGCCAGCGTGCCGGCCGCGGTCAGGATCGCCCGGTCACTTCCCCGCGTCAGCACGGTCGTGAGCGGCGTGCCGGCCTCGTCGTCCGTGACCAGGAAGCACGCCACGCCGGCGGCCGTCAGCAGATCCCGAACCAGGCCACCGGCATGGTCGCGGCCGACCCGACCGGCGAACGCGACCCGCAGGCCGAGCCGGGCCGCGCCGCAGGCGGTGATCGCGCCGGACCCGCCGAGCACGATCGACCCCGCCGGCACCAGCACCTCGCGCTGGCCGAACTCGATCGGGTCGGGCACCGGGCCGATGACGACGTCCGGATTGGCGTCGCCGACGACGAGCAGGTCGAAGTCGTGGTGCATGGCTCAACCCTTGAGACCGCTGGAGGTGATGGACTGGATGAAGGCCCGCTGCGCGCCCAGGAAGGCCAGCAGCACCGGCAGCACGGTGATCAGGTTGCCGGCCATCACCGCCGACCACTGGGTGTGGTGCAGGCCCTGGAACGTCGTCAGCCCCAACTGGAGCGTGTAGTGGCTGTCGTGGTTGATCGCGATCAGCGGCCAGGTCAGATCGTTCCACGTGCTCAGAAAGGTCAGCACGGCCACGGTGCTCAGCGCCGGGCGGGACAGCGGCAGCACGATCCGGAACAGCACCCGCAGCCGGGAACAGCCGTCGATCCAGGCGGCCTCCTCCAGCTCGCGGGGCAGCGACAGGAAGAACTGCCGCAGCAGGAACACCGACAGCGGCGTGACCAGTGACGGCACGATCAGCGCGCCCAACGAGTCGATCAGGCCCAGCCACTTCATCACCAGGAAGGTCGGGATCATGGTGAGCTGGAAGGGAATCGCCATCGTGGCCAGCATGGTGGCCAGCAGCGCCCGCGAGCCGGTGAACCGCATCCGGGCGAACGCGTAGCCGCCGAGCGCCCCGAACAGCAGGTTGGCCACCACGGTCACGGCCGACACGATCAGCGAGTTGCCGAACCAGGTCGGGAACAGCGCGTTGGCCAGCACGTACCGGAAGCCGCCGAGGTCGATGCCGGCCGGCCACAGGGCCGGCGGGAACCGGTTGATCTCCGCGTCGCTCATCACCGAGCTGAGCACCAGCCACACCAGCGGGATCACGAACAGCAGCGCCAGCGGCGCCAGCAGCAGGTGCCAGGGGCTGAACGGCAGCCGCCACGGGCGTTTCGCCCTGGTCTCGACGGTGCTCACGGCGATCGTGGCGGTCATCGCGCCGCTCCTTCCGGGGTGCGCCGCCGGGCCAGCCGCAGCACGACCGCGGCGACCAGCAGCACGACCGCCAGCACGTACGCGGCCGCGGCGCCGTAGCCGGCGGTAAAGTTCTTGAACGCCTGCTCCCAGATGAAGTAGACGATCACGGTGGTGGAGCCGAGCGGGCCGCCCCTGGTCGTCACGTAGACCAGGTCGAACACCTGCAACGAGTTGATCACCTGCCACAGCAGCAGGAACACCGTCACCGGCGCGACGGCCGGCAGCGTGATGTGCCGCAGCAGCTGCCAGCGACCGGCCCCGTCCAGCCGGCCGGCCTCGATCAGCGACGGCGGCACGTCCTGGAGCGCGGCCAGGTAGATCACCACGCAGAACCCGGTGCCGCTCCACAAGGTGATCGCGACCAGCACCGCCAGCGCCTGGGACGGATCGGTGAGGAAGCCCTGCGGCGAGACGCCGAGGTGGTGCAGCACGGAGTTGGCCACACCGAACTGCGGGTCCAGCACGAACGAGAACAGCACGCCCTGCGCGGTCGCGGAGATCACGAACGGCACCACGAACATGGTGCGGTACAGGCCGACGAACCGGATCCGCCGGTTGAGCGCCAAAGCCAGCAGCAGCCCGAGCACGATGCTCAGCGGCACGTAGCAGGCCGTGTACAGCACCGTGTTGCCGACGGCCTGGGCGAAGTGCGGGTCCTTGGCCAGCGCCGCGTAGTTGTCCAGGCCGACGAACCGGCTGGGCGTCACCAGATCGCTGGCCTGCAACGACAACAACAGCGACCAGACCACCGGCACGACGCTCAGGCCGATGATCACCACCACCGCCGGGGACAGGTACACCCATGCGGTGGCGGCCTCGCCACGGGCGCGGCGGGACGGACGGCGGTCGACCCCCGCGAGGGTGATCGGCTTCGGCAGACCCTGGGGCATGGCCACACCTCCTCAGCGGGGAATGATCAGGGCCGCGTCGGCCTCGTCGGCGCAGGCCCGCATCGCCTGCGCCGGCGTGCTCCGGTTGAGCAGCATCGACACGATCGCCGTGCCCACGGCCTGCGAGACCTGCGGATAGGCCGGGTGGGCGGGCCGCACCCGCGCCGAGGTCAGCGCGTCCACGAAAACCGAGAGTCCCTCGGTCTGGGCGGCGTTGTCATGCCACTCCTTGCGGTTCTCCGCGTCCTTGCTCAGCGGCAGGCTGCCCGCGGCCACGTCCCAGCGCACGTCCTGGGCCGGATCGGTCAGCCAGCGCACGAACGTGCGGGCCGCCCGCACCCGGGCCGGGCCGTTGTCGAACAGCGTCCAGGTGTCCGGGCCGGAGATGGTCACCGGCTTGCCGCCGAACGTCGGCAGCGGCGCCACGTGATAGTCCACACCGGACTGGATGATGTCCGGCAGCTGCCACGGCCCGGTCATCACCATGCCCATCCGGCCCGACTCGAACACCTGGTACAGCTGCTCGCTGCCGGCTTTGGGGTCGATGTAGACGCTCTTGTCCGTGGCCAGTCGCCGAACCACGCCCAGCGCCCGTTCCCCTTCCTGGCGGAAGCCGATGCCGGTGCCGTCGGCGTCGATGATCTGTCCGCCCAGGTCCCAGACCATAGGCCACAGCCGCCACACCGTGTCCTCGTCGCCGGTGCCCGGCCAGCCGGTGCCGAACACCCCACCGGCCGGGTCGGTCAGTTTCTTGGCCGTGGCCAGGAAGTCCGACCAGGACCAGCCCGGCTTCGGCAGCGGGAGGCCGGCCTGGTCGAACAGGGTCTTGTTGCACACCACGGCCAGCGTGTCGACCACCGCCGGCACCGCCCGCACGCGGCCGTTGACCGTGACGGCGTCGCGTGCGGGCTGCCAGTAGTCGGTCCACGGCACGGACCAGGAGCGCACCTCGTCGGTCATGTCCACCACCTGCGGGCTGCGCGCCACACTCGGCAGGTCGGCGCCGAAGATGTAGGCGATGTCCGGGTGCGAGCCGGAGGCCAGCGCGGTCATCACCTTCTCCAGCAGCCCGTCGGCCAGCGCGCCGCCGCTGGTGTCGACCACGATGTCCGGGTGGCCGCGCTGGAAGTCGGCGATCAGCGCCTCGATGACCTTGCGGCCGGAGTCGTTCTGCCCGTGCCACAGCTCGATGGTCACCCGGCCGTCCGGGCCGACGCCGTCGTCCGGGCCGCCGCACCCGGCCACGACGCCGGCCAGCGCCGTGATGCCCAGGCCGCGCAGCACATCCCGGCGGGAGAGGTGCGCTCCCATGATCAGCAGGTTCGGCGGACGTAGCTGCCGCTGCCGGGCGCGGTGACGTCGACGTCCCGCTCCACGACGCTGAGGGTGCTCCCCCACTTCGAGCACGCCTTGGCCAGGCCGCTGTCGCTGTACTCGATGACCTCGACCTTGTTGTCGAACGCCGAGGCGTAGTCGCCGCACTCGCCGTACTCGGCGCACTCCTCGGCGACGGCGAAGTCGAGGCCGTTGGCCTTGGCGTTGCCGGCGAGCTCGCTGGTGTTCTTCTGCGCGATCGCCAGCCCGCGGCTGTGCGCGTGCGACGAGAGCAGTCGGATGTAGGCCTGCGCCTGGTCAGCCGTCAGCAGCTTCTGCGAACGGGTGTAGCTGTCGTAGTTGTCCGGCTCGACGCCGTTGAACCCCTTGTCGGCGCACTGGTCGATCCAGGAGTCGACCTTGGCCGCCACCCGGCTGCGCTTGTCGGCGGTGCGCAGGTCCAGCAGGGCCTCGTTCCAGTCGGGATCCTTGACCACTGTGCCGCTGGCGTCCCGCAGCAGCAGGTCGGCGTCCCAGTCGCCGTCGGCGCCGGTCTGCGCCTGGAAAGCGTTGACGTAGCAGATGTTGTAGAGCCCGGTGGCCGGGCTGGCATCGTGGTCGCGACTGACCACCTTGACACCGGACGGCGGGGTGTAGGCGCTGCCGATCTGGTAGTCGAACCCGGCATGCACCGGCGGTGTGGTCACCGCCGCACTCGCGTCCGAAGTGGACGCGCACAGCATGCCGCCGACCAGTGTCGCGACAAAACCCAGGGCTGGCAGGGAAGTCAGGGCCATCGTCCAACTCCGACTGCTGGCGGACACGTCCCCGCCTCGGACGCCGGGCGTCCTGGCGACTCAGTCCGGGCTCGCACAAGGCATACCGGCTGGGCGTGTCATCTGCCGCCGCGGGCCGTGGCCCGTCGGGGTGCACCCGAGTAAAGGGCCTGGCCGGTTGCTTGTCAAGCGTCGCAACGAGATTCGTCCGGTCATGACACAGCCTCGAAGTGCCGGGCCACTGCCGGATCGAGCACCGGCACGGCGACCGGTGTCGCCCCGGACCGCAGCGAGGTCGTGGCGGCGGCCGCCGCGGCAACCGCTTCCCGGGCGGCGACCGGCGACGTATCGGTCGGGCCGCCGTCGGCGGCGAAGCGGAGGAACTCGGCCACCAGCGCCTGGTCCGCGCCGCCGTGCAGGTCCTGCCGCGCGATGGGCACCGCGAGGTCGGCGTCCCGCCGGTAGCCGGACCTTCGCCGGTTCCAGACGTTGATCGTCGCGTCGTCGCCGTCGAGGCCGTCGCCGAAGTTCTCCAGCCGGCCCTCGTCGCCGATCACCGTGTAGTTGCGCCAGTAGTCCGGGGTGAAGTGACACTGCTGGTAGCTGGTGAACACGCCGTTGTCGAGCCGGGTGAGCATCATGCTCAGGTCCTCGACGTCGATCACCAGGTGCAGGTCGCGCAGCCGGGACGGCGGCCAGACCGCCGGGTCGTACCAGTCCCCCATCCGCCGGCCGTCCGGGTCGTCCGCGCGGCGGTGGGGGTTGTCCCCGTACACCGTCAGCCCGCCCATGGCGACCACGTCCCGGGAGTAGCCGCCGGCCAGCCAGTGGATCACGTCGATGTCGTGCGCGCCCTTCTGCAACAGCAGACCGGTGGTCTTGGCCCGTTCGGCGTGCCAGTCCTTGAAGTAGAAGTCGCCGCCGTGGCCGACGAAGTGCCGGCACCACACCGACTTCACCCGGCCGATGGCCCCCTCGTCGATCAGCTCCCGCATCCGCCGCAGCATCGGCAGGTGCCGCAGGTTGTGCCCCACGTACAGGCGGCTGCCGGTGCGGGCCGCCGTGGCCAGCACCTCGTCGCAGTCGGCCAGACTGATCGCCAGCGGCTTGTCCACGAACACCGCGACGCCGGCTTCGAGGAAGTACCTCGCCGGCCGGGCGTGCAGATGGTCAGGGGTCAACACGAACACGGCGTCCAGGTCGTCCTTGACCAGGTCCTCGTACCGCTCTCGGACCACCACCGCCGGCCCGAACAGCTCGCGCGCGTCGGCCCGGCCGCGCGGGTCGGTGTCCGCGCAGGCGACGACCTCAGCCACCCCGGCCTGGTTGGCCAGGGTGGCCATGCGCGCCCGCTGCCCGACGCCGACTACTCCGATGCGCAGCATTCCGCCGACCTTAGACGCTCGATTGTGCGCGATCAAGGCCGTCAACGCGCAGTTTCGAGCACGTTACGCGGTCCGGCGCACGATTTCGTCGACCAGGTCGTTCGGCAGGTCGACAATGGCGTCGGCACCCGCCTCGCCGACCGCCGCCGACACAGTTGAGACGTCGCCGGTGTAGACGACGATGGGCGTCCGGCTGCCACTCGCGCGAACCTCGCGGATGAAGTTCAGACCCGCGTCCCGGTCGCCGTCGCGGTTGAGGTCGGTGATGATCGCGGCGAAGTCCAACTGGCTCAGGTACTCGTGAGCGGCCTCGGTCGAGGTCGCCGTCGTGACGAACTTGCCGAGTTCCACGAGCGCGAGCGTCTCGTAGACGTTGTTGTCCGGTTCGTCGTCCACCCACAGGACGCGGGCAAGGACGCCGGTCTGGCCCAGGCTGGTCAGCTCGACCGCACCCCGGCCACGCTCGCGGCCGGCTTCGCGGACGGCTTCCCGCGCGCTGTCGACGTTCTGCGGTGAGAGCGTCAGCTTCAGCTTGAAGATGTCCGCGAGCGAGACCTCCAGGCCGCCGGCGCCGCGACGGTTCTGCCCGCGCCACAACAGAACCACGGCGCCGACGATCACCATGGCGCCGAGGATCAGGACGACCAGTTGCGTGTCCACCGTCACCTCCCGGCCAGTGAGATGCCCAGCTCGAACGGAACCCGGGCGATCGGGCTGAGCCCTCGGCCCAGCGTCGCGTCGGCGAGCGCCGCTTCCAGGCGGTCACCGTCGAACCGGCGGACGGTCAGCGCGGAGATCCCGGCGATGTCCAGATCGGCGATGTCGACGGGAGCCGCACCGTTGCGCCACAGGTAGTCGTTGGCGCGGGCCAGACTGATGGCCTCCTCGTAGGCCTGGCACATGGCGACGAGATGCCTCGCGATCTCGAAGACGTCCTGACCGCTGTCGCCGAGCAGGTTGCGGGCCACCGACCAGAAGCGGTGGATCGGCGTGCCGAGGCTGCCGACCGGGAGGACGCCCGTGCTGTGCGCCGAGGTCTCCAGGTTTTCGCCCAGCGCCGAGCCGAGAACGTCCCTGCTCGAATAGGCACGGTCCGCGTCAGCCCGGCCGTCGGCTTGCGTGGCGACCGCACTCGCCGCCACCACGAGGTAGGCCTGTTGTTGCTGCTGGAAGCGGATTTCCGGCATCGGCTGGTACTCGTCCTCGACGTCGTCCCGCGGACGGTCCGACATGTCGCGCAACGCCTGCGCCAGCACCACGGGGTCCGCACCGCGCTTGCCCCCACCGGCCAGCACTTCGAGATAGGCGCCGAACGCCTGCCCCAGCTGGAGAAACTGGTCGCCGGCGCGCCGGAGCAGCCGGGTCGCCGGGACCGGGTCGAGGAGCAGCGCCCACTGCGCGGCTTCGCGCAGCGCGCTCGCGGCGTCGGCGCGCAGGGTGAATGCCAGATCGGCGTCGTCGGAGCCGGCCGATTCGAGTTCCGCCAACGCGGTTTCGGCGTAGGCCCGGTGGAACCGGATCGCGTTGCGGACCTGCCCCGGGTCGAGACCGAGCGATTCCAGGTGCTGGGTGGCCATGTCAGATCAGCTCCCGCACGTTGCTCAGGATCTCCGGCGGGTTGAAGCGCGGGTTCTGCTGGGTCCAGACCTTGCGGAACTGGTTGGCCGGCGGGTCCAACACCCACTTCTCACACGCGGCGATCTGGTTGTCCGGCACGATGACCTTGGCGGCCACTTCCCCTTCGGTCTGGTAGGCCGAGTAGCGCCGGTAGGCGTTGAGATCCCGAACCTCCTCGGCGACGCCCTCGATGCGGACGGCCGCGCGCGGCGCGAGGAGCACCCAGCAGGTGTACAGGTAGGCGAATTCGTGCTTGCCGAACTCCGTGCCGAACCACAGCGCGGTCTTTCGGGCCCGGTGCACATGGTTCGTGGCCGCGAGCGTGTCCCGTTCCACCGTTCCCGCCGACAGCGAGATGAACGGGCTGTGCCTGGAGAACGGCAGCCCGGTGGCGGGATCGTTCTCGGTGAAGTGGTTGACGTGGCGGTCGATGTTGCCCGGCGTCAGCCGGTCGCGAATCTCCCGCGGACTGATCTTGTGCACTTCCCGCCACCAGTTGCACACGAGGCCGGCGCGCGTGTCGATCAGCGATCTGGCCGTCCCGTCGTCCGGTAGGTGCAGGCCCTTGACGCACCATTGGATGATCACTGCCGCCCGGCCTCCTCGGATGTGCGCGTGCGACATAGGTCGCGTCCGGGCGGGGAAACGTTTCGGGCCTTCGCCCGATCAGGCGAAACGAGGTGCGACGGCAGGTCTTACTGGTCGGCGGCCTCAGGCCCGTCCCGACGGCCGGTTCGGCTCGGCGTGCTTTGCCGGGCCGGCACGAAGTGGTAGTCGCCGAGGTCCAGCCGGCGGGTTCGGCGGCGGTAGCCGGTCATGGAGCCGGGCCAGTTGTTGGTGTTGACCGGAGATCCGTCGGGGCCGCCGGCCAGGTACCAGCTGTCGCAGCCACCGGTGTTCCACACGGTGGTGGACAGCTGCTGCTGGGTCACGGTGTCGAAGCGGTCTAGCACCTCCGGGCGCAGGTCCAGATAGCCGCCGGAGGCGACGATGCCCGCCGCGTCGGCGATGTAGTTCATCTGGCTTTCCAGCATGTGCACGATGGAGCCGGAGCCGACGTTGGTGTTGGGACCGTACATGAGGAAGAAGTTCGGGAACCCGGGCACGGTCAGGCCGAGGTGGGCCCGCGGGCGGTGCTGCCAGGCGGTGTTCAGGTCCTGGCCGCCCAGACCGGTGACCCGCATGGGGGCGACGAAGTCGTGGGAGCGGAAGCCGGTGGCCAGGATGATGGTGTCGACGGGATGGTGACGGCCGTCGGCGGTGATCACCGCGTCCCGGCTGATTTCCTTGATCGGACTGGTGCGCAGGCGGACATTGGGGCGGTTGAGGGACTGGTGATAGTCGTTGGACTGCAGGATGCGTTTGCAGCCGATTTCGTAGTCCGGCGTCAGAACGTCCACCAGTCCACTGTGGACACCGTTGCGGATGTTGTGCCGGCACAACATCCGCAACGGCCACGACAGGACCCGCCGCCCCCGTCGGGAGACGAGCATCGGGTTGAGCACGAGTTCGAAGCACAGGAAGACGCCCAGCCGTGAAAGCCGTTGCACCAGCGGGAACCGGCGGTTGAGGATCTTGCGCGAGGTCGGGTAGAGGCGGTCGGGTTTGGGGCTGATCCAGTGGGATTGGCGTTGGAAGACGGTCAGTTTCCGGGCCTGGGCGGCGACATGCGGGACGAGTTGCACGGCGCTGGCGCCGTTGCCGATCACTGCCACGGTCCGGCCACGGAGATCGTGGTCGTGATCCCACTCGGCGGAGTGGAACACCGTGCCCGCGAAGACGCCGTCCAGGCCGGGAACGGCCGGCCGAGCCGGCCGGCTGAGCTGCCCGCACGCGGCCACCAGGATGTCGGCGGTGTGCTCGGAACCCGTTGCGGTGCGAAGGATCCAGCGCGCACGGCCGGCGTCGAACTCGGCGTGGGTGATATCCGTGCCGTACCGGATGCGGCCGATGACGCCGTTCCTGGTGGCGCAGCGGCGCAGGTAGGACAGGATCTCCGGTTGCTCGGCGTACCGGCGGGACCAGCCGGGGTTGGGTTCGAACGAGTACGAGTACAGATGGGACGGGGCGTCGCAGGCGGCGCCGGGATAGGTGTTGTCCCGCCACACACCACCGAGGTCGCCGGCCTTCTCGAAGATCGTCACGTCGGCGCAGCCGGCCCGGGTGAGCCGGATCGCCAGGCCGATGCCGCTGAAGCCGCTGCCGACGATGGCGATCGACGGCCGGGAGTCGGGGTGCACGGGAGCTCCTAGGTCAGGGCCAGGTCGGGTCGATGATGTCGAAGGAGTTGGGCAGGTGCAGCGAGTAGCGCACGTCGTCGTCGAGGTAGAGCGGCGCGAACTCGGGCGGCTGGTAGAGCGGGAAGAGCTGCGCGTGCGGCTGCCCGGAGCCGGAGTTGTCGATGATCGCGTTGACGGCCTTGCGGGCGGCTTCGTTCGCGCCCTCCATGGTGGCCAGGTTGATGTCGTTGCGGACGTAGTCGGCGGCCAGGTACAGGTTGGGCAGCGCGGTGACGGCCTCCGGCCGGCTGTCCCACGAGTTCGGGGTGTTGATCAGCAGCGGCTCGTCGTTGGTCACACCGGCGGTGGCCAGCCCGGTGATCGCGGGGTCGATGAAGTAGGAGTGGATGTTGGAGTCGGGCAGCGCGACCGGCCCCAGTGGGATGGAGCGGCGCAGCTGCTCCTTGATCTCGGCGACGATCTCGGTCGGGGTGCAGGCCTTGGCCGGCTTCCCGTACAGCACACCGGGTTTGTCCCAGGCGGACAGGTCGAGCGAGAGGCAGTCCTGGACCGTGCCGTCGCCGTAGGTCGCGGCGAAGTTCTTACGCCAGAACTGGCCCTGGTTGATCGACGTCAGCGCCCACGGCTGCCCGGGGAACGTGACGTGCCCGTTGCTGAGGTTGAGCGGCTGCTTGAGGTACAGCATGATGCCGTTCATCCAGTCGGTGGTCAGCTTGGACAGACCGGCCAGGCCGGGATCGATGGCCAGGATGTCGTTGTTGAGCAACGGAACCGCCCGCTCGACCGGGACGGCCAGCACGTAGTGGTCGGCGTCCACGGTGGCTGTCCCGGTGGCGGTGCTCACCCGGGCGCCGCTGATCTGACGGCCGGCGACCTGCAATTCAGTGAGCGTGGCGCCCATCTGGAAGTCGACGCCGCGGCTGCGCAGGTATGCCAGCCACGGGTCGATCAGCGCATCGTTGGTCGGGGCGTTGAGCACCCGGTCCGGTGTGCCGTAGCCGCCGAGGCCGAGCGTGCTGTACGCCCACGCCTCGGCCATCAGCCCCATCGTGCGCGTGTTGGCCTTGTCCGGCTTGGCCGCCACCAGCGTGCTGGTGAACATGTCGACCAGCAGCTCCTGGTAGTTCTGGGACATCTGTGCCGACTTGACGAAGTCGGCGAAGCTGGTCTTCTCCCACTGGCCGAGCCGGCGCTTGGGGCCGCTGGTGACGAAGACGATGATCTTCTGCAGGAAGTAGGCGACCTCGTTGACCGGCACCAGCGTGCCGACCTGGACCGCGCTCGACAGGAACGTGAGCAGCGACTGCGGGCTGAGCGTGCCGGCGATGCTGCCCTGCGCCGGCAGGCGAATGGTGCTGCCCCGGTAGTAGGCGACCTCCTCGGTCCCGGAGACGAGGTTGTCGCGGGCGGTGCCGCCGCCGGGCAGCGGGATGCGGCTCATCGTGTCCGGCAGGTTCTGGTAGAAGCCGGGGAAGAACCGGAAACCGTGTTCACCCGGTAAGTCGGCGCGGCCGCCGGTGCCCGTGCCGGCGACGGGAATGCTGCGGCACTTGCCGCCCCACGCCTTGCGTTCGTAGACGGTCACCTGGAAACCGCGTTCGATCAGCTCGTGCGCGACGGTCAGGCCGCCCATGCCGCCGCCGAACACCGCGACCCGGCGGCCGGCGGCGGCCGGGCGGGCCGACCGGGACTGGGCCGCGGCCGGCCCGGCTCCGACGCCGGCGCCGATGCCCAGGCCGGCCACGGCCGCGCCGGCCGCCAGCGTGCCCAGGAACTTCCGTCGATCGAGATGGTTGTTCGACGAGTGGACGTCATCCGCCATTGGAGACTCCTCTGCAGGGACGCTAACCGACGTCGGTGTCGGTTACGGTGCTGAGGAGGATGCGGTTCCGCCGACGCGGCGTCAACCCTCGCCGAGGGCGGCGAAACGGGCGTTTCAGCGGCGCGGGCCGAGTCCGTCCCAGAGCAGTCGCATGGCCGCGGCGACCAGTTCGGCGCGGGGCGTCTCGGGTCGACGAGCCCACCACTGGGCCATCCCGTCGAGTCCGGTGATGAGCAACTCGACCATGGCCTCGGCCGCCGGCGAGTCCGGGTCCACGCCCATCCGCCGCAGGTCGTCGGCCAGCAGGGCGGCGACCGCGCGGGTCCTGGACTCCCTGATGCCCCAACGAACGGTCTGGATCTCGACGTCGTCCTCGTCGGTGCGGTCGAACAGCAGCTTCCGAGCGGCCGGGCGGCTCTCGGCGAAGCTGAAGTAGGCGTCGACCGTGGCCCGCATGCGTTCCTCGGGCGACCCGGTGCCGGTGATGCGCCCGCCGACGTGCTCGATCAACGCGGCGTTCTGCTCCTGGAGCACGGCCAGCAGCAGCACCCGCTTGTTGGGGAAGTGGTCGTACAGCACGGACCTGGTCACGCCGGCCGCGGTGGCGATCGCGCCCATGCCGGTCGCGTGGTAGCCGGCGGCGGCCAGGACCTCCAGGGCCGCCTGGACGATCTTCGCCCGCCGCTGCGGCCCCCGCAGGCGCGACCGCCGCTCCGTCCCCGTCATCGCAGCAGCGTAACCGACATTGGTGTCGGTTACGGCGAATTCTTCGAACACGAGCCGGGCGGGACGCCGGTCCATCGCTTGAAGGCGTGTCGGAACGCCGACGTCGCGGCGTAGCCCAGGGCGTCGGCGACGGCTTCGACCGAGTGACCGTCGGCCAGCATACGGCCGGCGAAACCGCCCGCGACCTCGGCGACCAGCGCACCGAACGAGGTCCCCTCGGCCGCCAGGGCCCGCCGCAACGACCGCTCGCTCAGGTTGAGACCGGCGGCGGTCTGCCCCTGAGCCGGCAGCCCCGCGCCGAGTTCCAGATCCCGCCGCAGCCGGTCGCGCACCGCCTCGGCGACGCTCGCCGGCGCCGGCCGTCGCAGCTCGTCCCGGCGCTGTTCGCAGTGCCGGCGGGACAGCTCCGCGGTCCGCGGCTCGGCCTGCGGCAATGGCGTGCCCAGGGTCTTGGCCGGGACGACGCCGCAGGTCACGGGCTGGCCGAAAACCGGGCGTACACCGAGGATCTGCGCGTAGACCGGGGCGTACGCCGGCTCCGGATGGCGGAACTCGAGATGGGAGACGGGCTGACCGGTCCCGACCAGGTCGCGGATGTAGGTGACCACCGCGGCCGTCTCCCGCTCGGCCAGGAACCGTGCGATGTCCGGCGCGATCCCGGTCGGCAGGGCCCGCTCGTCCAGCACGGCGGTCAGCCCGAACCGGCTGCGTTCCACCACGAACGGCACGAACATGAACGTCAGGTCGAGAAACCGCAGGCCGGTCTCGATCGCCTGGCCCAGCGTCGGGCTGCTGATGGCGGCCAGGCCGAGCAGCCCGTACGAGGTCAGGTGGTAGCGCCGGCCGGCCACCAGCCCCAGGCCGGGCACGTGGGCCAGCCCGCGCACGAGGTTGCCGATCAGGGCCAGTTCCTGCCCGGCGTCGATCTCGACGGCCGGGTCGGACAGGTCCGCCGGCCGCAGCCCGGTGCCGCGCAGGCACCGGTCCGCGGGCAGGCCGTGCTCGCGGGCGAGTTGGGTCAGCAGTGCCGCGCTGGTCACGCTCCGGCGGTTGGCCGGAAGTCGCACCGACGTGTCCGCATCGCGCATGCCGCGATTGTCACTCGGTTACCAGGTCACGGGAAGCTCGTAGACCCCGTACACCGAACCGTCGTGCTTGAACGGGATCTCGTCCAGGCCGGCGGCCAGCCGCAGGGTGGGGATGCGGCGATAGAGGGTGCCGTAGACGACCTGCAGCTCGACCCGGGCCAGCGGCTGGCCGAGGCACTGGTGCACGCCGAAGCCGAAGGCCACGTGGTTGCGGGGATTGCGGCGCAGGTCGAGGCGGTCGGGGTCGGCGAAGGTGTCCGGATCCCGGTTGGCGATGTCGTTGGCCAGGATGATGCCCTCGCCGGCGCGGATCAGTTGGCCGGCGATCTCGATGTCGGCCAGGGCCACCCGGCGGCGGCCGTTGTGGGTGATGTTCAGGTACCGCAGCAGTTCCTCGACGGCCGAGGCGACCAGGGCGGGGTCGTCGGAGTCGCGGAGCAGGGCGAGCTGGTCGGGGTGCTCCAGCAGGGCGAGGGTGCCGAGCGCGATCATGTTGGCGGTGGTCTCGTGCCCGGCGATGAGCATGAGCACGCCCATCTGCGCCGCCTCGGACCGGGTCAGCTCGCCGTCGTGGATCCGCTTGGTCAGCCCGGACAGCAGGTCGTCGCCGGGCCGGTCCAGCTTCTCCCCGATCAACTGGTCCAGGTAGCCGGCCAGCTGGCCGGCGGCGGCCGACTTCTGCTCGGGGCTGGTCTCCCGGTTGATCAGCACGTTGCTGTTGTCCTGGAAGAAGTCGTGATCGGTGTAGGGCACGCCGAGCAGGTCGCAGATCACCAGCGACGGCACCGGCAGCGCGAACGCCTGGACCAGGTCGACCGGCTTCGGCCCGGCCAGCATGGCGTCGATCAGGTCGTCCACGATCTTCTGCACGCCCGCCCGCATGGCCTCCACCCGCTTGATGGTGAACGGCCCGGTCACCATCCGGCGCAGCCGGGCGTGCTCGGGGTCGTCCATCAGGATGAAGCTGATGGAGGCGTTGCGGATCGCGGTGGGACTGGGGTAGCCGGGGCGGGTGACGTCGGCGCTGACCCGGGGGTCGGCCAGCACCGCCCGCTGCTCGTCGTAGCGGGTGACCAGCCACGGCGTGCTGTCGTCCCACAGCCGCACCCGGGCCAGCGGGGCCTGCTCCTGCAACGCCTGGATGGTCGGCGGCGGGTCGAACGGGCAGCCGGCCGCCCTGGCCGCCGGGAAGACCGGAATGGTGCTGGTCAAGACTTTCCTCCTACGAGTACGGGCACCGCCACGATGTCCGCCCGGCGCTGGCGGGCCTGCTTGGGCATGTTCCAGCCGAGCACGCCGACGACCTCGCCGTGCCGGCGGTACTCCGCGACGAACCGGCGATCGGCCAGCGATCCGTCCACAATGGACGTCTCCGCATCCGTGGACAGCGTGCCGTGCACGTGGATCCGGGCGTCGAACTGGTTGGTCCAGAAGTACGGGATCGGGGTGTAGGGCCGGTCGGCGCCGAGGATGTTCTCGGCCACGGCGACGGCCTGCTCGGTGGCGTTGGTCCGGTTCTCCAGACGCAGCAACGCGTCGAACGTCTCGTGGTGCCAGCGGGCCACGTCGCCGGCGGCGTAGATCCCGTCCGCCGCACGGCAGCGGGAGTCGCACACCACTCCGTTGTCGCACAGCAAGCCGCTGCCCGACAACCAGTCCGTAGCCGGGGCGGCGCCGAAGGCCACCACGACAACGTCGGCCGGCAGGACATCGCCGTCAGCCAGCTGCACGCCGGCCGCCCGCCCGTCCTGTCCGACCAGCCCGATGGCCGCCAGGCCCAGCCGCAGTTTCACGCCACGCTCGGTGTGCAGCTGGGCCAACAGGTTGGCGGCGAGCGGGCCGAACTGCATCGCCATCGGCGCGGGCTGCGGACCGGTCAGCGTCACGTGTCCACCCATGGCAGACACGGTGGCCGCGATCTCGGAGCCGAGCACGCCGTCCCCGACAACCACCACCCGCACGCCCGGCTTCACGTCCGCGCGCAGGGCCAGCGTGTCGTCGACGGTGCGCAGGACGTGGACACCGGTCAATTGCTCTTGCCCAGCCAGCGTTCGCGGCCGCAGGCCGGTCGCGATCACCACGGCCTCGGCCGTCAGCACGAGCCCGCTGGTCGTGCGCACGGACCGCGCGGCGGCGTCCATCCCGACCGCCGGGTCGCCAAGGATGAAGTTGGCGTCCAATGCGGACAGTGTGTCGAGTTCGCGCAGCTGAGCCCGGGCGGGCTCCCAGTCGCCGGACAGGACCTGTTTGGACAGTGGCGGCCGGTCGTAGGGCAGGTGGGTCTCAGCCCCGAGCACGGTCACCCGGCCGGAATACCCCTTGCGGCGCAGAGCTTCCACGGTCGCGAGTCCGGCGGCCGAGGCGCCGACGACCAGCACGTCGGCGGGCATGCTCACGCGTCCTCGCTCACCGCGATCGCGGCGCCGGGGCAGACGCTCGCGGCCTCGCGGACGACCGCGTGCAGCTCCGCGCTCGGCTGCGAGTCGAGCAGGATCACGATGCCGTCGTCGTCACGCTGGTCGAACACCGCCGGCGCGAGCAGCACGCAGGTGCCGGCGCCGCAGCACTTGTCCTCGTCAACGGTGACCTTCATGGTTGTTTCCTTTCCTTGGAGTGGTTGGTTACCGGCGCCTGCCACAGCCCGATCAGCGCGTCGATCAGGCCGGTCGCGGCCTCGTGCCAGCTGGACCGTGGCGTGGCGGTTCGGTCGGCCAGGGCGCGTTCGCGCTCGGCCATCTGGTGCAGCAACAGCATTCGGGTCATGTCGCCGCGCTCGGCGACCACGGCCGCCGGCAGGTCGGGCAGGCGCCGCCGCAGGCCGTCCACGATCCGCACCATCGCCGGCGAGGACTGGGACTCCTCGGTGACGATCCGCCGGAGCGTGGGATCGGTGACGACCTGTTCGGTGAACCGGGCGTACCAGGTGGGACTGCCCAGCACGGCCAGGTGCTCGGCCATCGGCAGGATCAGGCAGCCGATCCAGTCCCGCAGGTCCGGGCTCTCGCCGACGCCGGCCAGCATCCGCTGGCGGATCTCCTCGACCGCCGCGGAGTGCCGGCGGGCGATGGCCCGCACCAGGTCGGCCTTGGTGCCGAAGTGGTAGCCGACGGCGGTGTTGTTGCCCTGCCCGGCGGCCTCGCTGATCTGCCGGTTGGACACCGCGAGCACCCCGTGTTCGGCGAACAGCCGCTCCGCCGCGGTCACGATCAACTCCTGTGTCGCCCGCGCCCGCCGGTGCCCGCTCACGTCGTGGTCGGCGGCCCTGCCCGTCATCTCGTCACCACCGCACGGGAAGTTCCCGCAGCCCGCCGACGGCGAGGCCCTCGACCCGACGGAGTTCGTCCGGCGTGACGGCCAGCTCCAACGTGGGCAGCTTGCGCAGCAACACTTCCAGCGTCACCTGGAGCTCGGTGCGGGCCAGCGGCTGGCCGAGGCACGCGTGCGCGCCGGCGCCGAAGGCAAGGTGCGGGTTGGGGCTGCGGCTCAGGTCCATCTCGGCGGCGTCGGCGAACGCGTTCTCGTCCCGGTTGGCCGCGGCCATGCTGCACATGGCGGTCGTGCCGCTCGGCAGCACCGTGCCGGCGACCTCGAAGTCCTCGGTGATGTACCGCGACATGCCGACGCCCGCGTTGGCGTCCATCCGCAGCGCCTCCTCCACGGCGGTGCGCACCAGCGCCGGGTCGGCCAGCAGCTGCTCCCAGCGGCCGCGGTCGGCCAGCAGCATCGCGACCATCTTGGCGATCATGTTGGCGGTGGTCTCGTGCCCGGCGATGAGCAGGCCGATGCCGGTGGCGGTGAGCAGCGCGTCGGACCAGTGCTCGCCGGCGGCGTCGGTGTCGGCGATCAGCGCGCTGAGGATGTCCTCCCCCGGCTCCGCCCGCTTGGCCGCGATGTGGCCGCCCATGTACCGGCCGAACTCCAACTGCGCGGCGTCGAACTCCTCCTGGGTGTAGCGGGTCATGCTGAGCATGACGTCGGACCAGTGGGCGAACCGGTCACGGTCGGCGTCCGGCACGCCGAGCATGTCGCAGATCACCCACACCGGCAGCGGAAAGGCCAGCCCGGCCTTGAGATCGGCCGGCGCGCCCTTGGTGGTCATCTCGTCGATCAGCTGCTCGGCCATCGCCGCGATCGCCGGCCGCAGCGCGTTCATCCGCTTGGCGGTGAACCACTTGCCGATCATCCGGCGCCAGTTCAGGTGCCCCTCGCCGTGCTGCGGGATCACGGTGGCCATCTCGCTGTTGAACACGCCGCCGGACTCGGTGTCGGCGACCCGGGCGGCGTTGTCGCCGGGCTTGGGCCGGGTGAAGCGCGGGTCGGTCAGCACGGTCTTGACGTCGTCGTAGCGGGTGATCAGGGCCGCCTCGTCACCGCTGGCCAGGGCGACTCGCCCGACCGGGCACTGGGTGCGGAACTCGGCCCACTGTGCCGGCGGCTCCAGCGCGGTGGGCGTCTCGAACGGGAAGCGCGGCAACTGCTCGGCGTCGCTCCGGGTCATCGCAGAACTCCTTTTCGTGATGCCGTGTGTCACCGATCATGGCCGCGGACTTGTATTAAGTCAAGTGACTGACTTAATCTGCGGCGACATCACCGACCGGAGGTCCCCATGTCCGCAACCCTGGCCGCGCCGCCGCGCACGACCACCCGTCCCAACCTCGTCGTGCTGGTGCTGGCCCTGGGCGGCATCGTGGTTTCGCTGATGCAGACCCTGGTCGTGCCGCTGATCCCGAAGCTGCCCGCACTGCTGGGCGCCACTCCCGCCGACGCCACCTGGGTGATCACCGCGACCCTGCTGGCCAGCGCGGTCGCGACGCCGGTGGTCGGCCGGCTCGGCGACATGTACGGCAAGCGACGGCTGCTGCTGGTCAGCCTGGTGCTGCTGGTCGCGGGCGCGGTCGTCGCCGCGCTCAGCGACACGCTGACGCCGATGATCGTCGGGCGGGCGCTGCAGGGCCTCGCCGCCGGCGTCATCCCGCTCGGGATCAGCATCATGCGCGACGAACTGCCGGCCGACCGGCTCGGCTCCGCGACCGCGACGATGAGCGCCTCGCTGGGCGTCGGCGGCGCGCTCGGCCTGCCGGCGGCGGCGTTCCTGGCCGAGAACACCGACTGGCACGTGCTGTTCTGGACCGCGGCCGGGCTCGGCGTGCTGGTGACCGCGCTGGTGCTGATCTTCGTGCCGGAGTCGAACGTGCAAGCCCGTGGACGGTTCGATTTCGTTGGCGCCGCGGGATTGTCGGTCGCGCTCGTGTGTCTGCTGCTGGCCATCTCCAAGGGGGCGGCCTGGGGTTGGACGAGCGGCGCCACCCTCGGCCTGTTCGGCGTCTCGGCGGCAGTGCTGCTGTTGTGGGGCTGGTGGGAGCTGCGCAGCGGGTCGCCGCTGGTGGACCTGCGCACCACCGCCCGCCGTCAGGTCCTGCTGACCAACCTCACCTCAGCCGTGTTCGCCTTCGCCATGTTCGCGATGCAGTTGGTGCTGCCCCAGATCCTGCAACTGCCGGTGGCCACCGGGCACGGCCTCGGCCAGAGCCTGCTCGTCACCGGTCTCGTGCTCGTGCCCTCCGGGCTCGTCATGCTCATGATCGCCCCGCTGTCCGCGCGCATCACGGCGACCGCCGGGCCCAAGGTCACCCTCATGCTCGGCGTCCTCGTCGTCGCCGCCGGCTACGGCATCGGAGTCGTCCTCATGTCGGCCGTCTGGCAGCTCCTGCTGGTGTCGGCCGTGATCGGCGCCGGCATCGGCCTCGCCTACGGCGCCATGCCCGCCCTGATCATGGGTGCCGTGCCGGTGTCCGAAACCGCCGCCGCCAACAGCCTCAACACCCTGATGCGCGCCATCGGCACCTCGGTCTCCAGCGCCGTCGCCGGGGCGATCCTCGCCCAACTGATCGTGCCGTTCGGTCCCTCGGCCGTTCCCTCCGAGACCGCCTTCCGCCTGATCATGGCGCTCGGCTGCGCGACCGCGCTCACCGCCCTGGCCATCGCCGCGTTCATCCCCGGGGCGGCAAAGCGCTAGGCACCCAGTTGATCAGGGGGCCGGGAACAGTTGGGGCAGCAGGGTTCGGACGCCGGCGCGTAGGTCGGCGAGGGCGTCGGGGGCGCCGGCGAGGTGCCGGATCAGGGCCTGCTCGAAGAGGCCGTCGAACAGGGCGTAGGCCAGCGACGGCGAGCAGACAGGGGTGCGGCCGGACAGCTCGGCGTAGGCGGTCACCACGCGCCAGATCATGTCCTGGAGGCTGGTGTCGATCTCGGCGACCTCGGGCCGCAGAGCCTCCTCGAACATCGACTGGGCACGCAGGTCGTACCAGAGCCGGTGCAGGGCGGCGTCCTCGGTCAGCGTGGCGGCCAGCCCGTCGCCGCAGGCCGCGGCCAGCTCCTCGGGGTTGCCGGCGCCCGCGACGATGCCGTCGTAGCGCAGCACGCAGGCGGTCTTGAACTGACGCACGCAGTAGGTGATCAGCTCGGCCTTGTCGGCGAAGTAGTAGTGCAGAACGCCATGGGAGAACGTGGTGTTCTGCGCGATCGTGCGCAGGCTGGTCCGCGCGTAGCCGAGCTCGGCCAGGGTCAGCAGCGTCGCGTCGGCCAGCTCGCGGCGGCGGTCCTCGAACTTGTCGACCGGACGTCTGGACCGGGTTCGTGAACTGCTCACCCCAGCACTGTAACCGGTCCCACGCCGCCGCGGGGATCGTCTTGACAGTCGTCCAGGAAAATCTTGACAACTGGCCAAATTATGCCACAGGGTTGTGACCGGGCACACACGAACGCCGAGCGGAAGTGAGGGACGACGATGTCTCAGGCAGAGCTGACCGGCCGGATCGCCCTGGTCACCGGGGGTGCGCGCGGACTGGGCGCGGCCATGGCGCAGGCGCTGACCACCGCCGGCGCACGGGTGGTGGTGGCCGACATCCTCAAGGACGTGGGCGAGCAGACGGCCAGTTCGCTGGCCGGTGGCGAGTTCGTCGAGCTGGACGTGACCGACGACGCCGCGTGGGAGACGGCGATGGCGCACACCGTGTCCACCATGGGCGGGCTGGACATCGTGGTGAACAACGCCGGGCTGGAGGTCACCTCGCTGATCGCCGACGCCGAACCCGACGACCACCGGCGGATGTTCGAGGTGAACCTGCTCGGCACGCTGCTGGGCATCAAGCACGCGTTCCGCGCGATGCGCCCCGGCGGCCCGGCCGGCCAGGGCGGCGTGGTGATCAACATCGCCTCGGTCGCGGCCACCATCGCCTTCCCGGCCATCGCCGGCTACTCGGCCACCAAGTCCGGCATCGACCGGCTGACCCGGATCGCGGCCGCGGAGTCCGGCAAGCTGGGCTACGGCGTGCGGGTCAACTGTGTCTACCCCGGCCTGTGCCCCACCGACATGGGCATGAAGCTGGCCGTGGAGACCGCAGCGCTCGGCCTGTTCCAGGACCCGCAGGACGCGGTGAACCAGGTCGTCGCACTCACCCCGTCCGGCCGGCTGGCCGAACCCTCCGACATCGCCGACGCCGTGACCTTCCTGGCCTCGGACCGGGCCCGCTTCGTCAACGGCGTCGGGCTGCCGGTCGACGGCGGCATGGGCATGTGACGCACCGCCCGGGGTGACGACGATGTCCCTGACCTTCTATCTCGACAAGGGCGCCTCGCTCGACCCACAGGCCCCCTGCCTGACTCTGGACGGCGAGTCCCGCTCCTACGCCGAGGTCGTCGACCTCTCCCACGCCGTCGCCCGGGCGCTGCGCCGCTCCGGAGTGGCGCCGGGCGACAAGGTCGGCGTCCTGTCGGCCAACGACCCGACCGCGTTCAGCTGCGTGTTCGGCATCGCCCGGGCCGGCGCGGTGTGGTGCCCGATCAACCCCCGCAACGCGGCCGGGGAGAACGCCGAACTGCTGGACCTGTTCGACTGCGTCGCGCTGGTCTTCCAACCCGCGTTCGACGACCTGGTCGCGCAGATCGCACCGCGGCTGCCCAAGCTGACCACCCTGGTCCGGCTGGGCGAGGGCGACGACCTCGCGGTCGGGTTCGCCGAGTGGCTGGCCGCAGCTCGGGACGACCCGTCGGCCGAGGCCGCGCCGCCCGGGGACGTGGTCGCCCTGGTCGGCACGGGTGGAACCACCGGCCGTCCCAAGGGCGTCATGCTCACCGACCGCAACATCGAGGCGATGTCGGCGATCACGCTGATGAGCTACCCGTTCCCGGGGCGACCGGTGTACCTGGCCCTGGCCCCGCTGACCCACGCCGCCGGTGTGCTGTGTTTCCCGGTGCTGGCCCGTGGCGGCGAGGTCGTGATCATGGCCAAGCCGGACGTCGGCCGCTTCCTGGAGCTGATCGAGCGGCACCGGGTGACCCACACGTTCCTGCCGCCGACGCTGATCTACATGGTGCTCGCGCACCCGGCGCTGAAGGACACGGATCTCTCGTCGCTGCGGTGCTTCTGGTACGGCGCGGCGCCGATGTCGGCGGCCCGGCTGGCCGAGGCGCTGGACCGGATCGGCCCGATGGCCCAGCTGTTCGGGCAGTCCGAGGCGCCGATGATGATCTCCACGATGGCGCCGGCCGAACACCGGAACCCGGACGGCACCGTCAATCCCGACCGGCTCTCCAGCGCCGGCCGGCCGTCGCCGCTGGTCACGGTGGCGATCCTGGACCCGGCCGGAAAGTCGGTTCCCACCGGGGAACGCGGCGAGATCTGCGTGCGCGGCTCCCTGGTGATGGCCGGCTACTACCGCAACCCGGAGGCCACGGCCGAGGTGTCCGCGCACGGCTGGCACCACACCGGCGACATCGGCTTCCTCGACCCCGACGGCTATCTGCACATCGTCGACCGGGCCAAGGACATGGTGATCACCGGCGGCTTCAACGTCTATTCGGCCGAGGTCGAGCAGGCCCTGATGGCCCACGACGCCGTGCGCGACTGCGCCGTGGTCGGCCTGCCCGACGACAAGTGGGGCGAGCGGGTCACCGCCGTGCTCCAACTCCAGCCCGGCGCCGAGCTCGACCCGGCCGAGCTGATCGCGTTCGTCAAGGAGCGGATCGGCGGCGTCAAGGCGCCCAAGCAGATCGAGGTCTGGCCGGACCTGCCCCGCTCCAGCGTCGGCAAGGTCCTCAAGACCGAGATCCGCGCCACCCTCACCACCAGCCGCTAGGAGGCCGCAGACCATGAAGCTCGCCCTCTACCTGCCGAATTTCCGCGACAAGGTGACCGTCGGAGAGCTCGGCGACCTCGCCGGCCTGGCCGAGGAGCTCGACTTCGACTCCGTGTGGACGCTGGACCGGATCATCGTGCCGGAGGTGTCCGACCGCGGGGAGATGCAGTATTCCTTCGGCATGATCGACGGGTTCCCCAAGGGCCTACCGGTGTCCTCGCGGGGCGAGTTCCTCCAGGGCATGCCGCTGATCCCGTGGCTGGCGGCGAGGACGTCGAAGGTGCGGATCGGCATGAGCATCATCGACACGCCCTATCGCGCGCCCGGGGTGCTAGCCGCCGAACTGGCCACCATCGACCACCTATCCAACGGCCGGCTCAACGTGGCCGTCGGGTCCGGCTGGATGCCCGAGGAGTTCGCCGCGGCCAGCGCCGCGCACATCTTTCCCAAGCGGCACAAGCATGTCCGCGAGACGCTGGAGATCATGCAGGGCATCTGGACCAACGAGCTGTTCGAGTACCACGGCGAGTTCGCCGACTTCGGCCCGAGCGGCTTCGGCGCGAAGCCGGTGCAGCAGCCGCATCCGCCGATCTTCTTCAGCGGTCTCAAGGACCCGAAGCGCTCGGCCAGCCGCATCGCCAAGTACGGCCTGTCCGGCTGGATCGGCATCCAGGACTCGCCGGAGGACATCCGCACCTGGCGCGCGGAGATCGCCCGCGAACTCGGTGAGCTGGACACCTCCCGCTCGATCGACGACCTGGAGATCTGCAGCATGATCTGGTTCGTCATCACCGACGTGGAGCTGGACCAGTCCCCGATGGGCAAGGGCACCAACCTGTTGGCCGGCACGGCCGCGCAGATCACCGACATGCTCAAGCGCTACCGGGACGCCGGCCTGACGATGCCCTTCCTGTGGCCGCCGTTCCAGGACGTGCCGGTGGCCAAGACGCTCGACGACCTCAAGCGCCTCAGGGAGGAGATCATGCCCAAGGTCGAGGCCGACTGATCCCGGTTCACCGCAAGCTGTTGAGCCGCGGTGGGAACGGGCCGTAGGCGTTGGCCTTCGCCGCCCTGGCCCGCATCCCGGGGATCGCGGTGATCACCTTGAGCAGGGCCGGCGGCGCGACCGGCCGACCGGTGTGCCGGGCATGGGCCGCGCGCTGTTCGATCTGGACCTGTTGGGCCTGCACGCTTCGGATGGCGGGCTCACGCTCGTCCTGCACGGCCTGGAGCACCGCGTCAGAGACACCGGACCCGAGCAGCGCGGGCGCGAGGTGATTGGCGGCGGCCACGGCATCCTGGACGGCCATCAGGATGCCGTTGCCGCCGACCGGGGAGATCACGTGCGCGGCGTCGCCGATCAGCAGCAGGCCGGGCCGCCACCAGGTGTCCACGCGGGAGATGTCCACCGACAGCAGCGTTGTCTGGGCGAAATCCGTGAGCAGGTGGGTGCGGTCGGCCAGCCACGGGACATGCCGGTCGACGAACTCCCGGATCGGGGCGACCCCGGCCGCACGGGCGGCCGGATAGCCGCCCTTGGGCAGGCTGTACCCGACCTGCCAACCCTGGGGACCGGCGAGCAGGCCGACGTAGTGGTCACGGCCGAAGAACAGGTCGACATCGGCGTCGGGCGGGTCGGTTTCGTGCTGGGGCAACCGAAACCACAGCAGGTCGCTGGTCGCGCCGAGGGACCGCGCGGGCAGGTCGGCCAGGCGGCGCAGCTTGGAGAACCGCCCGTCACTGCCCACCACCACTGCCGCACGCAGCTCATGGGTGTCGTGCTCGTCCCGGTAGCGCACGCCGACCACCCGATCGCCCTCGCGCACCAGGTCGGAGACCTTGGCGCCAAGGAGAAGCCGACACCCGGGCAGTGCGGCGAAGCGCGCGGCCAGGAAGTCCAGGAATCGTGCCTGCGGCATGAGGGCGACGTAGTTGAACGCGTTGCGCAGTCGCCCGTAGTCCGCTGTGGTCAGCGATCCGGCCGGCGTGTGGAACCGGAAGTAGCGCGCCTTGTGGTGCGGCAACGCCAGCAATCCGACGGCCAGGCCGAGTTGGTCGAGCAGTTCGAGGGTGTAGGGGTGCAGCGAGTCGCCGCGGAAGTCGCGGTCGAAGTCACGGCGCGCCTCCAGCAGCGTCACCGGCACGCCGGCCCGTCCCAGCAGGTAGGCCAGCATGACCCCGCCGGGCCCGCCGCCGGCAACCACGCAGCCGCGACCGGTCATCGCCCGTCGCCGTTCGTCGGGTCCAGGCGGAACACCGCGATCGTGTCCAGGTGCGCGAGGATCTGTTCGCGCGTCGAGTCCGGTGCCACCGGGAACGCCCGCACCGCCCACGGCACGCGCATCGTCGACAGGTACGTGCCGATCGCCGCGGCTGCCTCGGGTCCGGTCACCGGCACGGCGATCTGCGGCTGCGGCCCGTCGAGGGTGACCAGGGCGCAGCGAGGCTCGGCGGCCAGGTTACGCACCCAGTCACGGCCACGATCCGGTGAGACCAGGTAGTGGCACCCCTCGACCTGGGTCACGCCCAGCGGCGTTCGCCGTGGCTGGCCACTGGCCCGGCCGCTGCTCTCCAGCACCCGCACCGCGTGCTGCCCCTCCGCCAACGGCTGCGGCTGCTCGGCCAGCAACTGCGCGACCATGCGCGCGTTGATCGCCCGGATCTCGTCCAGGCTCGGGCCGTCCGCCATGTCACTAGAACTTCTAGCCATGTCCGGCACCGTACACCTAGCTAGGATTCCTAGCTACCATCGAGGCATGTCCGACGATCACGTGGCCGGGCGGGAGATCAACCTCGCGCTGCGCCGGATTCTGCAGGCCGGCCGGGAGATGCAGGCCGCGCTGGCCAGACGGCTCGGGGTCCGGGTGACCGACGTGCAGGCGGTCGACCACGTGGTCTCCAGCGCCGACCCGCTCGGCCCGGTCGAACTGGGCACCCGGCTGGGCATCCGCTCGGCGTCCGCGACCGTCCTGGTCGACCGGCTGGTCGCGGCCGGCCATCTCACCCGCACCCCCGATCCGCGGGACGGCCGACGGATCGCGCTCCAGGCCACCGACCATGCGCGGAAGGAAGTCAGAGCCGCCCTGACACCGCTGGTGGACCGCGTCGAGGAGATCGCCGGACAACTCGACGACGACCAGGTGCGAACAGTGCTCGGCTTCCTGGACTCGGTCATCGAGGCGATGCACGACTACGCCGTCGACGAACGTTCCGAACGACCGTCGGAGTGAGGGCATGGCCTCATAGGCTGGCGTGGTGCCGGAGAACGACGCGTCAGCGGTCGGGGGCTGGGTCGCTCCCGGGCCCCGTGACCTGAGCAGTCCCGCCCGTTTCCTCTGGTGGCTCGTCCGCTCGCAGCCGCGGCGCATCGCGGTCGGCGCGGCCCTGGGCAGCTTGTGGATGATCGGCCTGACCGTGCCCCCCTGGGTGCTGTCCCATGTGGTTGACGACGGACTCGTCGCGGGCGACACCACGGCGCTGGTCGGCTGGTCCATGACACTGCTGGCGGTGGGTGTGCTCAACGCCGTCCTGGCGATCTCCCGGCACCGCACCATGACGAAGATCCGCATGGACGCGTCGTTCCGGACGGTGCGCGCGGTCGTGCGGCACACGGCACGGCTGGGCGCCAGCCTGTCCAAGCGCGTCGGCGCCGGCGAGGTCGTCACGATCGGCATCGCCGACGTGCAGATCGTCGCCCGGTCCATGACGGTGACCGGACCGGGATTCGGCGCCGTCGTGGCTTACGCCGCGGTAGCCGTGGTGCTGTCCACCATCTCGCCGGTGCTGGCCCTGATCGTGCTGGCCGGTGTCCCGCTGCTGGCCGTCTCCATCGGACCGCTGCTGCGGCGCATCGAGCGCACCGGCACCGACTACCGCGCGCACCAGGGGAGGCTGACGACGCGGCTGGTGGATGTCCTCAGTGGACTACGCGTGCTCAATGGCCTCGGTGGCAAGCAGATCGCGGCCGAGCGCTACGGGCGGCAGTCACGGGAGCTGGTGGTGCGCGGCTACCAGGTCGGCAGCCCGGCGAGTTGGGTGACGTCGCTGGCAGGCGGGCTGCCCGCGCTGTTCCTGGCCGCGGTGGTGTGGCTGTCGGCACGGATGGCCGCACAGGGCGAGATCACCGTCGGCGACCTGGTCGCGGTGTACGGCTATGTCGCCATGTTGGTCGTGCCCGTGTCGGCCTTCATCGAGGGCGGCGGCGACATCACCAGCGCGCTGGTCGCCGCGCGGCGCATCATCACCCTGCTCGCCCTGCGGCCCGAACACGACGGTTTCGGCGCGCCGGTCGAACCGCCGAGCGGGCAGGGCCCGCTGGCCGACCCGGTCTCAGGCGTCCTGGTGCGCCCGGGACTGCTCACGGCACTGGTGAGCGCACGCCCCAAGGAAGCAATCGCCGTGGTGGACCGGCTCGGCCGGTTCACCGACACCGACGCCACCTGGGCGGACGTCCGTGTGGACGCGGTGGCGCCGGACCAGTTGCGGGAACGGCTGCTCGTGGCCGACACCAATGCCGAGCTGTTCGCGGGCACGGTGCGGGACACCGTCGCGGGCCGGCACGCCCCTGACGACAACAGGATCCACGCGGCTGTGCGGGTAGCCGTGGCCGAGGACATCGTCGACGCGCTGCCGGGCCACCTCGACGCGCCGGTCGCCCCGGGCGGCAGCACGCTGTCCGGCGGCCAACGACAGCGGCTTCGCCTGGCGCGCGCCGTCTACGCCCGACCGGATGTGCTGTTGGCCGTGGAACCGACCTCGGCGGTCGACGCGAACACCGAGGCCGTCATCGTCGACCGGCTGCGCGCCGCGCGGCGCGGCCTCACCACGGTGATCACGACGACCTCGCCGCTGCTGCTGGATCAAGCCGACGAGGTCGTGTTCCTCGCCGACGGTCGCGTGGCGGCGGCTGGCACCCACGAACAGCTGCTGCGCGACAACCGCGCTTATCGCGACCTGGTGTCGCGCACCCAGGAAGGGACGGTGCAAGCGTGAGCGCGACGCTGCCCGCGGCCGGCACGGCGCGGGTGCGCGCCGCGATGTGGCGCGACGTGCGCGCCGAACGCGGCGCAGTCGCGGGACTGTTGCTGCTCAACGGCCTCGCTTCCGCCGCTGGGCTGGTCGCGCCGTGGCTGCTCGGCCAGATAGTCGACACGGTCCGGTTGGGCCGTGGGGACGCGGTGAGCGTCGTGGACCGGCTGGCTCTGGGCGTGCTGGTGTTCACCGTCGTGCAGACGCTGCTTGCCCGGTGGGCGTTCGCGGTGGGGTACCGGTTCGGCGAACGGACCGCGAGCCGGATCCGTGAGCGGTTCCTGGGGCGTGCCCTCGCGCTGCCCCCGTCGGTCGCCGAGCACGTGCCCGCGGGCGACCTGATCGCCCGCGGCAGCTCAGACGCCTCGATGGTGGCCGGGACGCTGCGCCGCGCCATGCCCGAGGTGCTCATCGCCATCGTCCAGGCGCTGTTCCTGATCGCCGCGGTGCTGGTGCTGGACCCGCGGCTCGGGCTGTGCGGACTGCTGTGCCTGATCGGTGTCGCAGCCGCGCTGCGCTGGTACCTGCGGCGGGCCCGGCCGGCCTATCTCGCCGAGGCGGCCGCCGGCGCGCGGCTGGCCGACGTGGTCACCAGCACAGCCAAGGGCGCCCGCACGATCGAGGCACTGGCGTTGGCGGCCCGGCGGGCCGACGCCGCGGAAACCGTGATCGCCGGGGCGCGGGCAGCCCGCCTGCGGACGCTCTGGCTGCGCACGGTGCTGTTCCCATCGCTGGACGTCTCCGCCACGTTGCCCGTGGTCGGCGTTCTGCTGGTGGGTGGGGGTTTGGCGGTGGGCGGTCTGGTCAGCGTCGGCACGGTGGTGGCGGCGACGGTGTACCTGCGGCAACTGATGGGTCCGCTCGACACACTGACGCTGTGGGTGGAGCAGTTGCAAGCCGCCACGGCGTCCTACGCACGGGTCGAGGGACTGGCCGAGGTGCCGCTCGAACAGCCCCGGTCGGCGGCCGAACCCGAGGATGACCGCATCGAGGTGCGCGGCCTCCACTTCGCCTACGACGGCGGTCGAGACGCGCTCAGCGGCGTCGACCTGGTGGTGCGGGCCGGTGAGCGGCTGGCGGTCGTCGGCGCCTCCGGGGCCGGCAAGTCCACCCTCGCCCGCTTGCTGGCGGGCCTCGACCGGCCACGGGCCGGGTCGGTGACCGTGGGCGGGGTGCCCGTGGCGGACCTGCCGCCGGACCGGCTGCGGGAGCAGGTGGTGCTGGTGACCCAGGACCACCACGTCTTCCAGGACACGATCCGGGACAACCTGCTGATGGTGAAGCCGGCTGCCAGCGATCAGGAGCTGCGCACGGCGCTGGCCGTGGTCGGCGCGCACTGGGTGGCCGAGTTGCCGGCGGGACTGGCCACGGAGATCACCGCGGACGGCCAACTCGACAGCGCCCGCGCCCAGCAGCTGTCGCTGGCGCGCGTCGTGCTGGCCGACCCTCACACGCTGATCCTGGACGAGGCCACGGCGCTGCTCGACCCGACGACGGCACGGGAGGCGGAGCAGGCCCTCGCGGCCGTGCTGCGAGGGCGCACGGTCATCGCGATCGCCCACCGGTTGCAGACCGCGCATGACGCGGACCGCGTAGCGGTGCTCGACGCCGGCCGACTGATCGAGATCGGCACTCACGACGACCTCGTCGCCGCCGGCGGCGTCTACGGCAAGCTGTGGCGCTCGTGGCACGGTGATCACGATGACCGGGCCGGGAAGGCAGTGACGTGACAGCAGGATGACGGGCGTTGTCACTGCCTCGCGACGGTCGTCACGCCTTGGCCCGCATGCCGCGGCGGGCCGGCTGCGGGTCCTTGTCGTGTTGCTTGGCGCGCACGGCCTGCTCGACACGATCGCCGATGTTCTTGTCGACGTTGTGCCAGTACTCGAAGGCCCGCTTCAGCACGGGCTCGCTGACGCCGTTGAGCAGATGGCCGGCCACGTTGTCCACCAGGCGCGTGCGGGCCTCGTCGTCCATCACGTCGCGGACCAGGGTGCCGGGCTGGCCCCAGTCGTCGTCCTCGGCGTGCGAGACGTACGCGGACCTGGTGATCCGGCCGTCGACCGACCAGCTCGGCGGACTGCCGACGCGGTCGGCGTCGGCCACCGGGCCCCCCTTGGAATTGGGCGCGTACACCGGATCGGTGGTCTTGCGGTACGCCATCGCGCCGTCCTTGGCGTACGTGTGCACGGGCACGATCGGCGCGTTCACCGGCAACTGCTGGTAGTTGGCGCCGACACGGTGCCGGTGCGCGTCGGCGTAGGAGAACAGCCGGGCCAGCAGCATCCGGTCCGGGCTGGGGCCGATGCCGGGAACCAGGTTGTTGGGCTGGAACGCGGCCTGCTCGATCTCGGCGTGGTTGTCGGTGGGGTTGCGGTCCAGGGTCATCCGGCCGACCTCGATCAGCGGATAGTCGCGGTGCGGCCACACCTTGGTCAGGTCGAACGGGTTGAACCGGTAGCCCGCCGCGTCCTCGTACGGCATCACCTGCACGTACAGCGTCCAGCTCGGGAAGTCGCCGGCGGCGATGTGCTCGAACAGGTCCCGGATGTGGTAGTCGGTGTCCACCGCGGCCATCTGGTCGGCCTCGTGCTGGGTGAGGAACTCCACGCCCTGGTCGGTCTTGAAGGTGTACTTCACCCAGAACCGCTCGCCGGCGGCGTTGACCCACATGTAGGTGTGGGAGGTGTAGCCGTTCATGTGCCGCCAGGTCCGCGGCACGCCCCGGTCCCCCATCAACCACGTCACCTGGTGCGCCGACTCCGGCGACAGCGTCCAGAAGTCCCACTGCATGTCGTGGTCGCGCAGGTTGTTGTCGGCCCGCCGCTTCTGCGACCGGATGAAGTGCTGGAACTTCATCGGGTCCTTGATGAAGAAGACCGGCGTGTTGTTGCCGACCATGTCGTAGTTGCCCTCGGAGGTGTAGAACTTCAGCGCGAAGCCGCGGGGGTCGCGCCAGGTGTCGGGGCTGCCGCGCTCGCCGGCGACGGTCGAGAACCGCGCCACCAGCTCCGTCGTCGCGCCCGGCTGGAACAGCGCGGCCCGTGTGTACCGGCTGACGTCGTTGGTCACCTCGAACCGGCCGAAGGCCCCGCTGCCCTTGGCGTGCGGCTGCCGCTCCGGGATCCGCTCCCGGTTGAACTGCGCCATCTGCTCGATCAGGTAGGCGTCCTGGAGCAGAACCGGCCCGCCCGGCCCGGCCGTGAGTGAGTGCTCGTCACTTTCGACCGGAATGCCGGCGTCGGTCGTCGTGAACGGCCGCGTCGTGTCGGCCATGTTCGTCCTCCCGTTCCGTCCGTCGCTCATGGCTTCGCCGCGGCGAATTCGTGCACCAGAGCCGCGCAGAACGCCGGCAGGTCGTTCGGGTTGCGGCTGGTGACCAGGCCGTCGTCGATGACAACTTCCTTGTCCACCACCGCGCCGCCGGCGTTGCGAATGTCGGTGCGCACGCTCGGATAGGACGTCAGCGTCCGGCCGCGCACCACGTCCGCCTCCACCAGCAGCCACGGGCCGTGGCAGATCGCCGCCACCGGCTTGCCCTCCTCGAAGAAGTCCTGCACCAGCTCCACCGCCCGGCGGTTCTGCCGCAACTGGTCCGGATTCGTGGTGCCGCCGGGCAGGATCAGCGCGTCGAAGTCGTGCGCCGAGGCCGTGTCCACGACCAGGTCCACCGGGAACGTGTCGGACTTGTTCACGTCAGCTTTCATCGCCTGGATCTCGCCCTCGTCGAGCGACACCAGCTTCGTCGTGCCGCCGGCCCGCTCCACCGCGGCCTTCGGCTCCTCCAGTTCCACCTGCTCGACGCCGTGCGTGGCCAGGATCGCGACCGTGCGGCCGCGCAACTGCTCGGACATCACTGCCTCTCTCGGATTGTCGCGTCAGAACCAGTGGGCGCGGCCGCCGACCAGGTGCCCGTAGCTGCCGAGAAACGCCAGCACCACACCGATTGCGGCGACGAACACGCCGATCGCCCACAGCACGGGAATGCTGAGCGCGAAGCCGATGATCAGCAGCACGAGACCGGTGATGACCATGGTGTCTCCTTCCCTACGTGGCTCACGACGCGTGGCTCGCGACGCCGAGTGCACGGGCCGCTCCCCCATGGGCTACCCGGCACACTCGCGGTCACACCGGCGTTTTCCTGGAACGCTCACGGGTACGCATGCAAGCAACCGGTATGTGAGGGATGCACTGGCACGGGAGTGGCAGGTGGAGAGGGCAGCCGCAAGTGACCGGGTTATTTCCGTCCGCCGGACCACGTGTAGGCCACGAGCCCGACCATCGCGGCCACCATGGCCGTCCAGTTCGCCGGCGCTGAGTCGCCGGGCTGGAGCATCCAGGCCACGACCTGGGTCCGGACCGGTGGATCCGCCGACTCCGGGACGACAACCGCCACCGCGAACCAGAACAGCGGCAGGGTCCAGCCGAAGTGGCCGCCGGCGAGGGTGGCGGCGAGCCCGGCCAGGCCGAGCACGCCGGCGCTGTTGCGCACCACCAGCCAGGTGTCGACCGGGGAGCCGCCCAACTGCTGGGCGGCCAGCACTAGGACGCCGGTGACCACCCCGATCAGCAACAGATGCGCCAGCCGACGGACCGGCCACCGGATGGCGGCGGTCCGGTCCAGGTCGACGTCCTGGCCGCTGAGCCCGATCGCGGCGATCGCGACCCCGCCCGTGATCGCCAGCGACGCGGGCAGCACCGACCAGGAGTTCCGGTACAGGAGCCATACCCCGACGACGACCGCCACCAGTCCGGCGGCCGCGACGGGCACCTGCCGCGACCGCGCGTAGAGCACGGCCCACCTCACCGGCCATCTCCCGGCAGCAGCGCGTCGAGCGGGTTGCCCTGGCAGGTGAGGAAGACCTGGCGCATCGCGATGATCCGCGTCCGCTGGACGTCCGCCGGCAGCGCATGGAACTTCGCCCACATGGCCTGGGCCGCACCGAGATCGCGATCGGGGCCGAGGTCGAACCAGTAGTCGCCGGGCAGCAGCGAGAAGTCGCCGGTGAAGTACGCCGCCGAGATCATCCGGGCCAGGGTTGCCGGCGGACGCACCTCGTAGTACGGCGTGCAGACCGGTGTGCCCGCGCCGGCGAGCAGGAAGCGACGCAGACCATCCGCGCTGACCGTCGCGAGTTCGCTGTGCGTCTGGATGTCCGCGTACACCACAGCAGGGTCACGGTCCGGCACCATCGTCGCCGTGGACTCCTCGATCCGGGTCGGAGCATTGGGCAGCGTGCCGAGCTTGGCCAGTACATCCTTGCCCACAGCGGAAAACGTCGCCAGCTGGGCCTGGTGCACCTGGGCCACACAGACCGGACCATCACAGACCTGTTGCGCGGCAACGGTGTCCGTGGTCAGGGCGTCGGCGGCGGTCGCCGGGAGCAGCGGCAGCGCGACCGCCACGCCGGCCACCACCGGCAGCAGGCCGAGCAGCTTGGCCCGCACGGACCTGGCCGCCAGCAACAGGAAACCCGTCGCGGCCAGACCGATGAGCCAGGCCGCCTGCCCGAGGTCGACCGAGGCGGTCAGGGTCGTGAACACGCTGCGTGGCTCGGCGAACGCCGGTCCCAGCAGCGCGAGCCTCGGGGGCACGACTGTGCCCAATGGCGAACTGATGCCGTTCTCCGTCGCCGCCCAGCACATCAGCGAGAGCACGAAGCCCACCACAGCGAGCGCGGGCGCGGTCAACGGATGTGGCAGCAGCCGGCCGACCGCGAGACCGATCGACGCCCCGGCGACCACCACCAGCACGCTGACCACAAGCACCGGCACGAAGCTCCACGAGAAGAACCCGCCGTACGAGGCCACTTCGGCCGCGCCGGCCAGGAACACCACCAGGATTCCCAGCGCCACCAGCAGACCGACCGCGCCGGCCAGCTTCGCCGCACGCTGCCACCCCGGCCGCGACGTCGTCGAGAACAGCTCCGTCACGCCGGAGCGGCCGTCTCGCATGCCCTGGATCACGCCCAGGCCGAGCACGATCGGCCACAGGAACATCATCATGGACCGCAGCCACAGCACGGTGGTCGTGGTCTGTCCGTACCACGGCGCCGGCTCCTTCCACCACGGCCCCGACATCAGGAACAGATAACCCAGCGCCACCACGGCGATCGCGAGCCCTGCCCAGGGCGCGACGGAGCGGCGCAGTTCGATGCGGAAGATCCTCGTCACCAGTTCGCCCTGTCTGCTTGGTGGTTGAGCAGCGCGGTGTAGCCACGCTCGATGGGGCTGTCGCCGACGTGCTCGGGCGTGCCGGCCGCGGCCAGCTCCGCCGGGGTGCCCTGGAACACCAGCCGGCCCTGGTCGAACAGCACCACGTCCGAGCAGGCCGTGGCAACGTCCTCGACCAGGTGCGTGGAGATCAGCACGCACGAGTCCTGGCCCAGCTGCTGCATCAGTTCCCGGAACCGCACCCGCTGCGCCGGGTCCAGCCCGACCGTCGGCTCGTCCAGCAGCAGCACCTCCGGGTCGTTGACGATGGCCTGCGCGATGCCGACCCGGCGGACCATGCCGCCAGACAGCGTCTTCATCTGGTCGTCGGCCCGATCGGCCAGCCCGACCCGCTCGATCGCCCGCTGCACCGCGCCCGGGATGTCCCGCTTGGGCATCTCCCGCAGCCAGGCCAGGTACTCCACGAACTCCCGCACGGTGAACCGCTTGTAGTAGCCGAAGTTCTGCGGCAGGTAGCCGATCCGGCGGCGCAGCGCCCGCTGGTCGCCGTGTCCGGCCGGGGTGCCCAGCAGCGACAGGCTGCCCTCGGTCGGCCGCAGCACGGTGGCCATCGTCCTGATCAGCGTGGACTTGCCGGCCCCGTTCGGGCCGAGCAGGCCGTGCACTCCCCGGCCCAGCGTCAGGTCCAGGCCGTTCACGGCCATTCGCTTGCGTCCCACCAACACCTTCAGCCCGGTCGCCTGGATCTCCCAGGCGTAGGTGTCGGGTGCGAGATCGACCGCTCCCAGAGCACGCATGCTCTTGTCTCCCTTGTTCATCGGTGTGCGCCGAGCCGGGTGAACGCGCCCCGGCGAAGGGCGACGACCACGGTGGCCAGCACGAAGATCACGGCCCATACGGGCAACGCGTTGGCAGTGAAGGCGAATGACCGCTGTCCGACGGCCACCGTCGGCAGCACCAGCGCCAGGACCCAGACGGCGATGAGCCCGTAGGCGGCCCGGCTCACCCCGACCAGCCCGCCGAACGCGAGCGTGCCGGCGGTGAACGCCAGGCTGGGCAGCAGCCACAGCACCAGCTCGGTGTCGGTGAGCCAGCCGGCGACCAGCAACGCCGGCATGACCACGGCGAGCACGGCGGCCGTACGGCGGAAGACCAGGTACAGGCCGGCCCGCGCGGACGCGGCGACGATCTCGTAGGCGGGGTCCAGTCCACGTGCCCACGACGCCGCGACGCCCAGCACCGGCAGCACCGGTGCGACCAGCTGCACCCCCGTCACCCCGATCGCGTCCAGCCGGACGACCGTGTCGAGGAACACCGCCACGAACGCCACCAGGACGCTCATCACCAGCCACGGCAGCATCACCGGCGTGACCCACGTCGACAGCCACCGGACCAGCTTGCGTGTTCGGGCCGGCGGCCGGTCCAGTGACGGCAGCAGGGCAGCCCACGCGAGGTCCACCAGCGGCTGGCCCGGCTGGACGGCGGCCAGCCGGGCCCGGCACGTCCCGCACGCCTCCAGGTGCGCCTCCAGCGCCCACGTCTGTTGGTCCGGGATGGGCGCACCGCTCGCGTAGCCTTCGATCAGCTGATCCGACGCGTGGTTCATGACGACAGCGCCCTTCGCATGGCGAGCCGCGCGCGGCGGGCTCGGGTCTTGACAGTTCCTTCCGGCAGGCCGAGCAGCACGGCCGTCTCCCGCACGCTCAGGCCGTCCAGCACCAGGGCCAGCAGCACCTGGCGCAGTTCCGGCGCGAGCGTCTGGAGCGCGTCGCCGACCCGGTCGCCGACGGTCCCCCACAGCGCCTGCTCCTCGGCCCCGGGCACGTTCGGGGCCGGCGGCAGCGGCTGCGCGTGGTAGGCGCGGCGCCGGAACGCGTCGACCAGCCGGCGGGCGGCGATCGTCCAGAGCCAGCCGACCGCGGACCCGCCGACGGCCGCGCCCTCGAACGAGCCGGCCGCCCGCCACACCGCCAGGTAGGTCTCCTGGACGACCTCGGCGACGATCTGGTCGTCGGCGCACCGCCGGCGCAGGCGGGCGACCAGCCACGGCGAGGTGCGGCGGTAGAACTCCTCGAAGGCCGCCCGGTCGCCGCGCGCGAAGCGCCGGACGAGGCGTTCCTCGTCGACACCGGCCGGGTCCACAGTGGACATCAGAAGGCGGACAGCCCGTTGGGCGTGCCGACGCCGGTCGGGCCGTCCCAGCCCGGTCCGGCGATGCACAGCGGCTGAGCGTCGGCTGGGCAGCTCTGCTCCGGCACGCGGTCGCCGACATTCTGACCGGTCGTCACGTCGCTGAAGGCGCCGCTGGGCGCGTGGTAGATCGTGTTGGGGCCGAACACCCGCCCAGTGTGCCCGCCGCGGGCGTACAGACCCGCGAGGTACGGCGACGACAGGCTGGTGCCGCCGGCGGCGATCCACTTGGGTGGCCGGTTGCTGTACGGCGCGTAGCCGATGTAGACGGCGACATCGTCGGCGACGGCCGACACGTCGGCGGAGGCCCGATGGCCGCCGCACAGGGCGCCCACCTTGGCCGGTGCACCGATCGCCGCGCCCTGGTTGGTGTCGCACCCGCTGCCGGCCGCGAACCACGCCGACTGGCTGAAGTCCTTGCCCTGCTGGGTGAGCGTGACGCCGCCGACCGAGGTCACCCACGGCAGGTCGGACGGCCAGGTGATCTCGTTGGTGGTGCGAAAACCGGCGTCGCCGGAGGCTGCCATGACCGCCACGCCGGGGTGGATCAGCCGCCGGTCGATCTCCCGGGCCTCGGGCGAGTTGTCGTTGGGGAAGCCGAAGCTCATGCTGACCGCCTCCGCCCCCAGCGCGATGGCGGTGTCGACGGCGTGGGTGAAGTCGCCCATCGCCTTGTGCAGCTGCTCGACCGGCCCCGGGATGCCGTCAATGGCCGGCACCTGCACGTCGATGATCCGGCACGACGGGCAGCTCGCGGAGGCCATGTCGATGTCGATCGCCGCCTCCGCCGCGCCGGCCTGGTCGTACTTGGCGTTGGTGGGCTGTAGCGGCGGTCCACCGTTGAGGTCGGTGATCGTCAGGCAGCCGCTGGCCACCGTGCACGGCGGCAGCCCGTACCGGGCCCGGTAGATGGCCAGGTCGGACTCCTCGATCGGGTAAGCGCCGCCACTGATGATCGCCACCACCCCGCGCCGGCTGGGTGCGTCTAATACGGGCATGTGCAGGGCAGTCGCGAGGTCGTCGGCTCCCCAGCCGACCGACGTGTCCGTGGACAGCGGCTGGTCGGATCCGGGCGCGGCGGCCACCATCCGCGACAGGCAACGGTCGCAGGTCGGGACCGTGCCGTGGGTCCACGCCAGCGTGCCGCCGCGCACCTGGTCCCGCAGCGACGCGGTGGTGTCCGCGTTGGCCGTCAGCCCCGTCGACGCCAGGACGGCCAGCGCGACACCGGCAACCCCGACTGCTCGTCGGACACCCCTACTGAAAGGCATGGACTCTCCTCGCTCGGTGGCCGGGATCGGCGCGGGAGCCCGCGGTCGAAACACGCGGGCTCCTCGCCTCTCCCCGGTACGCACCCAGCCAGACGCCCCGACCGCCGTCCAGGTTCTCAGATTTGAGTGGTCTGCGTCACATCGACGCGTTCAGCCAGTTGACGAAGTCTCCGGCCTGGCTCTTCCACAGGTCGGGGTGCTCCATGGAGATGTGCCCGGCCGAGCCGGCCGACGTGGCCCGGACGACCAGCTTTCCGTGCTGGACCTTGGGCATGTCCCGTTCGAGGACCCCCAGACTGTCGCGGTAGAACTCGTCGTCGGCGAAGTTGAGCGCGAACACCTTGGCCTTGATCTGCCCCAGGTCCGGCTCGGCGTTGAAGTCCGCCGACGCGGAAAAGGCGTAGATGACGTCGTTCGCGTCGTAGGCGGCGGCCTGCGCCGTCACGGCCTGCACATAGTGGTCCGCCACCTCGGGCGAGGTGATCAGGTCCTGGAGGTGGGGCACCCCGTCCATCATCATCTGCACCAGGTTGACCCCCAGGGCGATGGACGGCGGCTGCTGCTGGTAGTTGCCGCCGTCATAGGCGGGGTCGGAGGTGATCCCGTCGATGATGACGCGTCGCCACAACAGGTTGCGGCCGCTGATGGGGGCCGGGAAGCAGGCCACCGGCATGATGCCGTCCATCGCGTCCGGATACGCCTCCGCCCACTGCCACGCGTTCATGCACCCCATCGACATGCCGACGACGGCCCGCAGATGGGAGATGCCCAGGGTCTGGGTGACCAGCCTGTGCTGGAGGTCGACCATGTCCTGGTACCCGTAGTGCGGGAAGCTGGCCCGCAGCCCGTCGCTGGGCTTGCTGGACTGACCGTGCCCGATGTCGTCGGGGATGATCACGAAATAGCGGGTGGTGTCGAACGGGGCGCCCGCCGCGAACAAGGCGCTCTGGTACTCCGGTGTCAGCAGGTCCTGGCTGCTGGCCGCCGTCCAGTGCAGCAACAGGATGGCGTTGTCGACGACGCCGTACTGGTTCTCGTGCGGGGTTCCCAGCAGGGCGTAGTGGAGTCGCAGCTGGGCCAGGGTCTCGCCATCGCGAAACGTGTAGTTCGCGTACGTGGCGTCGCCCTGCCGAGGGTTGACGACAGTCGTCGGCGGACCGGCCGCTGCCGCGAGGTGGGGAGCGGCGGCGTCGGACTGCGCCGGGGCCGCGACCACAGCGCACACCGCCGCCAGGGAGAGAGCCGCCAGCGCGCGCGACGTTCTCGGGTACTTCCTCATTCTTGGTTCCCCTTCAACGGAAATCGGCCGCGTGCGTCAGTCCTGGAACGCCGGCACGGTGAGGCCGGCGAGTTCGGAGTAGACGATGAACTTGAACGGGGCCAACGCTTGGTTTCGTTCGACCAGCCGCAGCAGAGCCTCCCGGCGCAGCTCGGCGATCCGGCCGCTGGCAGGGTTGTTGCGCAGGGCCAGGTCGGCCAGCCGCAGCGCCGGCGGCAGATCGTCGCGGTCGAGCAGGTCCTGGATGACCCGTGTGTAGGTGGCCTCTTCGCCGCCGGTGAGCAGGTCGAGGACGCCGGCCCACTCGGTCGGCGTGACCGGGTCGATGCTGTCGATGTCGGGCTGCCAGTAGCCGGTGCGCTGCCGCTGCACCCGCCGGATCATGTTGTCCCGCATGAGGAGGTACGGCAGCACCGCGTCCGGGTTGGCCCGCAGCACCTCCGGCAGGTGGTTGCGGTCCAGGATGTCGAGAACCGTTGCGCCGGCACGGATGTCGGCGCGAATCACCTGGTAGAGATCGTCGAACGCCGCGCGGAGCGCGGGAATCACGTCGACGGTGAAGTTCGCGGTCAGGGTGGGGTGTCCGTGAACGAGCACCCGCGGCCGCAGCTCCTCGATGATCCGCAGCGTGTCGATCAGCCCTTCCGCGGAGCCCTCGGCGAAGAACGGCGCGCCGAGGTAGGGCATCAACACGTCACCGACGAAGGTGACGTCCCGCCCGGGCAGGTGGACCAGCAGCGCGTCGTCGGTCTCGCCGCCGCGCACCGGAATCAGCCGGAAGTCCACACCACCGATGGTCAGGGTCTGCGGCTCGGCGACGAGCCGGTCCGGCACGGCCTGCACGCGGTGGTCGGCCCCGGCGGGCATGAACCGCTTCCACTGCAACGGCAGGTCGTTCTGGTGCTCGACCTCCTCGGCGAGGCCGGACTGGGCGATCACCTCGACCCCGGGTCCCAGCAGCGCGTTCAGCCCGCCGACGTGATCGAAGTGCCCATGGGTGAGGATCACGTGGCTGATCGGCAGCGTCGTTTCGGCCCGGACCGCCCGCAACGCCGCCCGCGTGTTCTCCTCGGTGCTGCCCGCGTCGATGACCACCAGCGAGCTCTCCGTGACCACGAAGGCGATGTCGGCGAAGTCGTAGCCCTGCGCCACGAAGACCTTGTCGGCGAGCTGACGCAACGTCGGCAGCGTGAAACGGAAGCCGTCCTGTTCGGTCATCCAGTAGTCGGTGGTCAGCGCCGGCTGGTCCGGGAGGCCGGCCTTGTCCAGCGCGGCCGCCGAGTCCTCGGTCCGGCCGGCCAGCCGGTAGGCGTCGGCCAGCGCGCGGAGGGCGGCCCGTCGCAGGCCGACAGGGAAGCGATCGGGCAGTGCCACCACGAGTTCGAGATCGGCGATGGCGTCGTCGGTTCGGCCGTGCTCCACCGGAAGCTGGGCCAGGACCGTGCCACGGAAGTAGTTGGGCAGGCCCGGTCCGGCCGCCACGGCCTTGTCGAGTTTGTCGATCGCGTCGGTGAGCTGGCCGTCCAGCCTGGCCTGGAAGAACCCGGCCGCCGCGAGCAGCAGCGGATGCCCGGGGAGTTCGTCGAAAAACGCGTATGCCTCGTCATAGCGGCGGGTCGCCGCGAGCTGGCCGATGAGGGAGACCACCGTGCGGGGCGAGGCGTTGGGCCACCGCGCGGCGGCCATCAGGGCTTCGGCGGTCAGGAATCGGGCGATACGAGGCTTGCTCGTCATTGCTGCCTCTTTCGGGTCAGGACGCGCGCCAGCGCCGGTCGGCACTTGAGGACGCCGTCGAAGCGACGAGGTGACAGCCCCCACGGGGCTCATGGTTGAAGACTACACACACTTGGTTGATTTTTTCTACTTCGCGATTGAGTTCTTGACGCCTACCCTGGTCCCATGCGCAGCTATGGCCACTACTGCTCGATCGCCCGGGCCCTCGACGTCGTCGGCGACCGCTGGACGCTGCTGATCGTCCGAGAGCTGCTGCTGCAGGGCCCGTGCCGGTTCACGGACCTGCGCAACGGACTGCCCGGCATCGCCCCGAACCTGCTGTCGACCCGCCTCAAGGAACTCGAGGGGGCCGGGCTGATCACCCGCGAGGACGCGCCGCCGCCGATCGCCACCGTCCTGTACACGCTGACCGAGACCGGCCTGGCCCTGGCCCCGGCGCTGAAGGCGCTCGGGCTGTGGGGCCTGCGGTTCATGGCCGAGGAGCGGCCGGACGACGCGTTTCGCGCGCAGTGGCTGGCCTACGCCCCGGAGTGGTTCACCACCGACGCCGACCCCGACGCCCCGCCCGCGGTCATCCAGCTCGTCGCGGGCGAGGAGCCGGCCGTCATCGAACTGGGTGACGGCCAGGTCCACACCCGGATCGGCCGCGCCGACGACCCGGATCTCACCCTGGAGGGACCGCCGCGGGCCGTGCTCGGCCTGCTCAACGGCCTGATCGATCTCGACGTCGCCGGCCGGCTCGGCCTGGCTGTCACCGGTCGCCGCGAGCTGCTGGCCCGCCTGCGCCCGGTCGCACCGGACTTGACAGCTGATTGATGCATATACAACACTGGGGAAGGTGAGCGCCGCTGCCATCGACGAGATCGTGGGCGACTGCCTGGCGGTGCGAATCCGGCTGATCAGCCGGGCTCTCACCAGCCTCTACGACAGCGCCCTCGACCGTCACGGACTGACCATCGCCCAGGTCAACCTGCTCGCCGCGCTGGGCAAGACCGGCCCGTGCCCGCCGGCCCGCCTGGGCGAGGTGCTGCAACTGGAGCGGTCGACGGTCAGCCGGAACCTGAACCTGCTGCTCAACCACGGCTGGATCGAGGCCATTTCCGCTGACGCGAAGGGAATGCGGGAGGTGGCGCTGACCGGCGCCGGTCGAGCCAAGGTCAAGTCCGCGCTGCCCGACTGGCGGCAGGCCCAGCGCCAGACCGAGCAGCTGCTCGGCACGACGGGCGTCGACGCGGTTCGCACGATCGCCGCCGACATGGGGTACGCGCCGGACGCCTGAGCACACCAGCCCGACGACTGCCTGTTTTTCACGACCCAATGTTGTATCTACATCAAGGAGGATCAGATGCCCGCGTTCTTCAAGAACAAGGTGGTTGTGGTCACCGGGGCGTCCCGGGGCATCGGCCAGGCCGTCGCCCTCGCCTTCGCCCGGGAAGGAGCCCATCTGGTGCTCGCGGCCCGCTCCGTCGACCGGCTTGCCCTGGTGGAGCAGGAAGTTCGCCGCCTGGGCGCGGAGGCGCTGTCGGTGCCGACCGACGTGACCTCACCCGACGCCGTCGCCGCCCTGGTGGACGCCGCGACCAGCCGGTTCGGCCGGATCGACGTGCTGGTCAACAACGCCGGCATCGGCAAGGTCGGCGACGTCGAGTCGGCGACGTTCACCGACGACCTCCACCAGACGCTGCGGGCCAGCCTGTTCGGGATGATCAGCGTGACCCAGCGCGTTCTTCCGGTGTTCCGGGCCCAGGGTTCGGGCGCGATCGTCAACATGTCCTCGGTGATGGGCCGCAAGGCCTTCGC
Organism: Kutzneria sp. CA-103260; assembly: GCF_018263855.1. Lineage (GTDB taxonomy): Bacteria > Actinomycetota > Actinomycetes > Mycobacteriales > Pseudonocardiaceae > Kutzneria. The sequence continues at coordinate 3,902,298 of NZ_CP073318.1, forward strand.
CCGCTTCGGCTCGTACGCCATCGTGATGCACGGCGTCTCCGCCTTCTCCGACAGCCTCCGTCAGGAGGTGGCCGGCGGCAACATCCAGGTCTCCGCCATCCATCCGGCCCTCACCGCCACCGACCTGCTCCGAGAGGTCGACGAAGCGGAGATGCCCCCGCCGTTCCGGCACATGACTCCCCTGTCCTCCGACGCTGTCGGCCGCGCCGTGGTGGCCGCGGTCCGACACCGGCGGCGACGCGTCGTGCTGCCGCGTATGGCCAACATGCTGCTGCTCGGCGAAGCCCTGTCCCCGCGTATCGGCGACCTGATCGCCACCGCCCTCACCCACCGCCCCATCGCCGCCGCGCTCGGGATGAGCCGGGGCCAGACCTACCACCAGACGATCTCGACCACCCTGCGGCCGGCGCGGCAATCCCGCTGAGCCCGAGGGTCACAGCACCCCGGTCAGGTAGTCGTGCACGACGTTCGTCCACTCGGTGTTGGACGCCGACTTGGCCATGCTCCACACCACCACCCCAGCCAGCCCCTGTGACTCCACAGTGGACAGCTCGTGGTTGAAGCTGGGATGCGCGGAGGTGGTCTCGCTGTCCCACGCCGGCAGGAAGCCGCCCTGGCGGTACTCCGGCCAGACGAAGAGGTAGACGGGCTTGGCGCCGACTCGACGGGCGGATGCGGCCTTGGTGGTCGTGGTCGCAGTCCAGGCCGCGGCAGTGTCCGAAGTGGACGTGTAGTTCGTCGGAAAGTACGCGTACGAGCCGGCTTCCAGGCTCTGCACGTCGGCGAGATACTTGCTGTCGTAGTGGTCGCTGACGCCGTACATGCCGTAGCGCTCACCGGGCCGGATCTGTTTGAGCAGGTTGATCACCTGGCGCATCGACGTCAGGTGGCGCTGCTCGGTCGCGGAGTCGCCCTGGAGATAGAACTTCTCGAAGTCCAGCACGACGATCTGGCTGGTGTCGGTGCCGTGCGCGTCGACCGCGGTGCGCATCTGGGCCAGGGTCGGGATCTTGGTGTCGTCGTTCTGGTCGGTCGGGTCGTAGACCACGTTCACCCGGGTCGCGCCGAGCGAGACGTTGCTGTAGAAGGTGCTGTCGAGCACGGTGATCTTCGGGGCCGGCGCGAGGGTCAGGGCCGCGGCGGCCAGCAGGGTGGGGATGCGCCACATGGTTGCTCACCACTTCCGGATCGTCTGCACCTGGCTGGCGCCGCGAGCGCCCGCGACGTCGGCCTTGACCAAGGTCCTTCCCTCGTAGGTCACGGTGATCGAACTGGCGGTCTGGGTCGGATCGCTCACCGCGACGGTGAGGGTCCGGCCCTGGCGGCGGATCAGCACCGAGCAGGGGGCGTCCACGTGGAGCGGACTGGCGGTGCCGGCGGCGAAGAAGGTGGCGGCGATGGTGTTGGTGGCCGGGTCCTCGATCGCCTGCACCGTCGCGGTGTTCGCGATGATCCTTGGCAGCAGACGCAGTTGCGGCCGTCCGCCGCCGGGCATGAGCACGTAGCTGTAGGTGGCGTTGACCGGGTCCACGCCGTGGTCGAACCACAGCGTCAGGTAGTCCCGGGTGATCGGCTGGGTGCTGCTGGACGTGTTGATGTCGTGCCACGCCCCGGTGCGGCTGATTCGGGCGGCGTTCACAGTGGCCCCGCCGGGGAACAGGTAGCTGGCGGTGTCGTCGACGGTGGCGATGCGCGCCCGGCGCAACTGCCGGGACCAGCCGTCGGTGCGCGGCTGCTTCTGCCCATCCACGACCAGCGCCTCGGTGCTGACCCGCCGGTTGTCCACGATCGTCTCCACCGGCACGCCGTCGGTGGCGGTGATGCCCGCGCCGAGGCAGACCACGATATCGTCCAGGCAGAACCACGACTTCTTGGCCACCAGCGTGCTGCCCAGCCCGCGAACGTCCTGCCCCACCGCGGCGAACACGCCGTCGGTGGCGCCGCCGGCGAAGGTCGCGGCCGGCTTCGGCGCACCCCAGGCGCCACCGTAGCCGTCGGCGAGTTTCCTGGTGGAGACGGTGGTTCCGGGCAGCCGGTACGGGTCGACCGTCGGCCAGAAGGCGTCGGAGTACTGGTCGTCGGAGCCCCACCAGTAGAGCATGCCGGCGTTCGTGTGCCAGCCGCGCAGGTTCTCGCCGTTGCCGTTCTCGTAGTACGTGGTGCGCGCCGAGCACATGCTGATCGCCGCTGTCCACTGTGGACGCCGATGCACCGATCGGTCCATGCCGAACACCCGGTGCCCCACCGGTTCCGGCGTGCCGGCGACCGTGCCGTCGGCGAGCAGCGCCTGCGCCCGCGCCAGCTCCGGCACGCCGACACCCGGATCTTCCAGACAGGGCTGGAACTTCTCGCGCTGCAACCAGCCCTTCACCATCGCCCGCCAGGCCGCGGTCTGCCCTGCCGTGCCGACGCCGGACTCGGCCAGCCGAAGGATGTCGGAGATCAGCAGGTGCCCGCGGGTGTGATCGCTCTGCGGCGTCGGGCTCGCCCCCTGGAGACCGCGGCTGATCGCCCGCCCGGACAGGCCGTCCATGGCCAGCCCGTTCACGATGAACGGCGCGAACGCGTGCTGCACGGCATCCAGCACGGTGCCGCGCTGTGGATCGGTCACCGCCCAGGTGGAGCCGGCCAGCAGCGTGAACAGGCGGCTGAAGTCGCCGAGCATGACCTCGCCGTAGGAGTTCGTGTACGGCACCCAGGTGTGCTGGATGAACGAGCCGTCGGCGTACAGGCCGTCCCCGGTGGTGACGTACGGGAAGATCGGCGACAGCGCTGACGACGCCGTGGCGATCTTGGCCGAGGACCGCCCGAGCACCCCGCGCAGCGCGATCACCCGACACAGGTCGGCCCGGTTGGCGCCGGTGCTGGTGCCGGTGTAGACGGCGACGGCCGAGTCCGGCACGAAATGGTCGACGGCGGCGTTGTAGCGACCCAGCTGGGCATCGCTGAGCAGCGGGAACACCAGCACGCAGGCGTCGAGCATGGCCTGGGGCGCGCCGATCTGCCAGTCCCACCAGTTGTCGTAGGTCGCGGTGTTCGGGGTGTACGCGGTCGTCGCCAACTGGTCGAGGCCGGCGGTGACCTGCGCGCCGAGCGCGGCGTCGCCGGTGAAGCCGGTGCCGGGCTGCGCGTAGGCCAGGGCCATCGTCGCCAGCCGCTTGTAGCTCTGGGTGATGTTGTTGGAGACCTTGCCCAGCGGCAGGTCGGCCCACAGGGTCGCGGTCATCGCCTTGGCGAAGCCGCCGGCCTGCGTGCCGAGCGCGGCCAGAGCGTTGCGGTACGGCTGCGCGGTGGCGTCGAATCCGGTGCCGGTCAACAGGTTTCGCCAGCGGGTGCGCAGCGTGTCGAACTCGTCGTCGGCGGCCGGAGACCGGCCCGCGGCCGTCGCCGGGGCCACGCCGAGGGCGGTGATCGCCGACGCGGCGGCCGTGCCGAGCACGAGACGTCTGGTGAGGGGTCGCCCGGAGAGTGCCATCGGTGTCTCCCGACTGTCAGGGGGCACCTACGGTAAGCGGTTTCATGGATTGCCGTCAACGGCCGACCCGATATGCGTCCAAGCCGCGAAAAGGTGGTGGGAATCCGTTTCCGTCAGGGCAGCCGGGGCGCGACGGACTGCCGCACCACGATGTGCGTGCCCAGGACGACGTGCTGGTCGGGCAGGTCGGGGTCGTCCCGGTGCAGGGCCAGCCGCAGCGCCGTGCGGCCGATCTCGTCGTGCGGGATGTGCACGGTGGTCAACGCCGGATAGACGTCCTCAGCCGGGCTCAGGTCGTCGTAGCCGATCACCGACACCTGCCCCGGCACGTCCACGCCGGCATCGCGCAGCGCCGCCACCGCGCCGGCCGCCACCAGGTCGTCACAGCCGAAGATCGCGGTGAACTCCCGGCCCTCGGCCAGCAACCGCTTGGTCGCCTGGTAGCCGAACCGCCGCACCAGCGCGCCGGGCACGACCATCTCCGGCGCGAGCTCCAGCCCGTAGGCGGCCATCGCCCGGCGCAGCCCGGCCAGCCGCTCGGTGGTGGTCGTGTTGCCCTCGGCCCCACCGAGGAAGACGATCTCGCGGTGGCCGGCCGACAACAGGTGGCTGGCCGCCGCGAACGCGCCGCCCTCGTTGTCGTACTCCACCACCGTGACCGGCAGGTCCGTCCCCGGCGACGGCCGCCCGCACAGCACCAGGCGGGAGTCGGCCTCGTGCAGGGCGTAGGCCAGCGCCGCCATCCGCGACCGGTACTCGGGCGTGTCCCGCACGCCGCCGATCAGGCACACCGCGCCGGTGTTCTGCTCCCGCAGCATGGACACGATCGCCAGCTCGCGGTCGGGATCCCCGTCGGTGGAGCTGATCAGGCACAGCCGCTGCTCCACGGCGGCCTGCCGCTCGATGCCCCGCGCCACCGTGTTGAAGAACGGCGCCGACACGTCGGTCAGGATGATCGCCACTGTCCGCGGCTGGCTGCCCGACAGCGCCCGCGCGGCCGCGTTGACCACGTAGTCCAGCTCGCGGATGGCCCTCAGCACCTTCGTCCTGGTCGCGCCGGAGACGGGGTGGTTGCCGCTGAGCACCCGGGACACGGTCGCCGCCGAGACGCCGGCGTGCCGCGCCACGTCGCTGACCGTCGCCTTCGCACTGCCACTGCTGCGGGGCATCGTTCCGTCCTGTCGCACCTGAACGTGATCAGGTGGACGTTACCCTCAGGCGATGCGCGCCAGGTCCTCGACGCGCACGGCCCCGGCCAGTGGCTCCCCCGCGAGCCACCGCCTGATCTCGGCGACGGCGAACTCGCCGAGGCGGCGGACCTCCGTGCCGAGCGCGCCGGCGATGTGTGGCGTCACGAGGACGTTCGGCAGTCGCAGCAGCGGATGCCCGGGCGGCAACGGCTCCGGTTCGGTCACGTCCAGCACCGCGTCGATGCGGGCGCAGTGGCGGACCAGCGCCTCGGTGTCGACCAGCCCGCCGCGGGCGGTGTTGACCAGCACCGCGCCGTCACGCATCAACCCGAGCCGGCGGTCGTCGATGAGCAGGCGGGTCTGCGCCAGCAGCGGGGCGTGCAGCGTGACGACGTCGCTGGCGGCGAGCAGGTCGTCCAACGCCACCAGCTCGGCGCCGAGCTGGTCGGCCGCCGTCGCGGTCAGATAGGGATCGCTGACCAGCAGCCGGAAACCGTGCTCGCGCAGCTGGGCGAGCACCAGCCGGCCGATCCGGGACGCGCCGACCACTCCGACGGTGCGGCCGGCGTTGCCGGTGGCCAGGTCCGGCGGCACGTGCCGGTACCGGCCGCCGGCGTAGTCGGCGGCCAGCCGGAACGCGCGCTTGCCGGCCAGCAGCACGGCCGCGACGGTGTACTGGGCGACCGGCACCGCGTTCACCGCGGCGGCGGAGCTGACCTCGATCCCACGCTGCCAGACCAGCGGAGTGATCCGGGCTTCCTTCACGCTGCCGCCGGTGTGCACCACCAACCGCAGCCTGGGCGTGTGCTCCAGGCAGCCGGCGTCCAGCGCCGGGCCGCCCCAGCCGGTGATGATCACCTCCGCGGCGGCCAACGTCGGGCCGGGGCTGAACTCCGCGACACGGCGGACACTCGCCAAGCCGGCCAGAGCGGCCCGGAGATCGGGCGGAAAGACCTGGTCGCACGCGTCCGAGCCGAAGGCGAGCAGTGCGCGCGGGCGTCGAAAGGACCGTTCGGACAAGATCCCCACCTCTCGTCGTGAACGATGAAACCGAATTCATAGTAGATTCCGCAGGTCAGATGGCAAGCGTTGACCGCAATGTGGCAATCGATTACCATCCACTGGCGATGAAAACGGACACCGCTGGCCGGCGGCGTTCGCGCCGCCGGCCAGGAGTGGCGGTCAGCCGCGGGTCGGGCTGATCAGGGTGGCCCGGCCGACCGTGTGGCTGTCGATGGTGAAACCGAGCAGGGCTCCGCTGGTGTTCGCGGTGACGTCGACACTGGGCACGTTCAATGCGGTGACGGTCAGGTAGTAGTCGTGCACGCCCGAACCGGCCGGCGGGGCGGCGCCGATGTAGCGTGGCGTGCCGGCGTCGCCGTTGAGCTGGAGGGCGCCGGCGGGCAGCAGGTGGCTGTCCGGTGTGCCCGCGCCCAGCGGCAGCGAGGTGGTGGTGGCGGGAATGTTCGCCACCACCCAGTGCCAGAAGCCGCTGCCGGTCGGCGCCTCTGGGTCGTACATCGACACCACGAAGCTCTTGGTGTCGGCTGGGAATCCCGACCAGGACAGCTGCGGGGAGATGTCCTTGCCACCCGGCACGCCGAAGATTCCCGACTTCTGGTCGAGGGGCATCGGCTGGCCGTCGCGAACCGTTTTGCTGGTCAGCGAGAACGACCGCACCCTGGGTAGGAACTGGTACGGATTCGGGCGACCACGCAGGTCGATGCCGACCTGCACACCCGCCGGCGGACGGGCGGAGTCAGCCACGGCCGACGTGGTGGCCGCGGTCATGGCCAGGCCCAGGCCGACCACGACAACGGCGGCCTTGACAGCTTTGGCGCGGATCATGCCGATTCTTCCTTCACTTGCGGGATCGGAGAATTCACGGTCGGGAATTGTCTTTCCGTGACGCGTCCATCCTCATCGGCGGTGCGATCCGTGTCCAACAAGTAGTTGGTCTGGCGTCGATAAAATCCGTTCATACCCGAGGTCGGGCGATCAGGGCCGCTCGACGGCGCGCCGACTGAGCGTGATGTCCGGGAAGCTGATGGCGGTCGGAGGCCGCCCGCCTTGCACCTGCCATGCCTGGCCATTCCCGCCACCGGCAAGGATGCTCGACACCGCCTCGGCGACGTGGTCGGGCTGGCCGACGGCCAGTCCGTGACCGACGAGGGCGTCGCGATACGCCGCCACCATCCGGGTGTCGATGAAGCCCGGACAGATCGCATTGACCGTGATGCCGTCCCCTGCCACCAACAACGCAAGGGATCGCACGAACCCGATCAGGGCGTGTTTGGCGGCCGAGTAGTAGAGGTCGGCCGATGGCGCGACGCCGGCGAGGCTGGAGGTGACGACGATGGCTCCGCCGCCGCCGCGAAGCGCCGGCAGCGCCGCGTTCGCCCCGTAGACCACTCCGTCGAGGTTGACCTGGATGCCGCGGCGATACCGGTCGGAGTCGAAGTCCTCACCGATCCCGGCGCCTCCCGGCACACCCGCGTTGAGGCACACCACGTCGAGGCCGCCGAAGTGCGCGACCGCGTCGGCGACGACCGCCTCGTTGTCGGCGAAACCGCTCACGTCGGCCTGGTGGAACCTGGCACCCGTCGCCTCGGCCAGCTCGGCGCCCGCGACCGCGTCCGTGTCGGCGATCAGCACTTGATGCCCGGCCGTGGCGAAGCGGCGCACGATCGCCGCCCCGATGCCGTGCGCTCCACCCGTGACGAGCACGGTGCGCGTTCCCACCGCGAGATCAGTCATGAGCGTCTCGCTTGATCAAGGCCAGTGCGCCACTGCGCCAACCGAGCAACATCACGCCGCCCTGCGCGACGACGAGCATCCCGACCAACAGCAGCACACTGAGCATCGGCACGACGTCGATCGGCAGCACATAGGACATGACCACCCGAGCCAGGGCGTCGAGGACGAACGCGGCTCCCCAGGCCAGGCTCGCCACGCGGATCCACCGGTGGAACACCGGATTGCCCCGCCACAACCGGTCGTAGCGTCGCGCCGTGGCCGGCGGGCTGATCTTGATGGCGATGTCGAGCATGAACGGTCGCGCCATCGCCAGCGACACCAGCATCCACAGGCCCAGCGCCCCGGTGATCCAGCTCTCCCGGGCCAGCAGCGCCCGCGCGTCGCCGGTGAACAGCGCGACCACCAGTGACAGGACCATGGCCACGATGACAAAGACCGCGGTGGTGTCCAGATGTCGCTGCCGCAGCCAGCTGATCACGTTGCCCACCACCGGACCGACAGCGCCCAGCAGCACCGCCAGCCAGGGATCAACGCCGGCCGCCCGGGCTCCGTAGAAGATCGCCAGGGGAGCTCCGACGTCCAACGCCAGGGCCAGGACCGCGGGGCCCCAGGCGCTCCCTTCCTGTCCGGCGGCGGGATCGGTGGCCGTAGCCGTGTTCGGTGAGGTGTCGTGTTCGGTGTTCATTCGCCGTCCTTCCTGGTCGCTCGGTCGAACAGGGCCACCAGATCGGTGGTGTAGCCGTCCAGATCCAGGTCGGGCAGGGCGGTCAGCTGTGGGCCGATCGCATCGATGGCCGCACGGATGGTCATGGCCATGGTGCGGGTGTTGAACTCCCCGAACTGGCCCGCCTGCTGGCCACGCCGCAGGATGTCCCGCAATGGCTCGAGGCTCTCGCCGTACACGGAGGCGTCGGGCAGCAACCGGGAACGTCCGTCTTCGTCGGTGAAGTTCATCGCGATGGTCACCAGCGCCTTGACCGCGTCGCGATGAGTGGCGATGTATTCGACGTTCGCCTCGATGTAGGCCCGCAACTCGCCGGCCGGGGTGGGTTGCCGCCGTGTCCGCTCGGCCATGAACTCCGCGCCCTCGGTCACCGCGGCGACCAGGACCTCCTGGACCAGCTCGTCGCGATTGGCGAAGTGGTAGAAGATCGCCGCCTTGCTGACCCCCGCCCGCCGGCCGATCTCGGCCAACGACGCTCGTGGCAGCCCCAGCTCCGCGATCGCCTCGATGGCGCATCGCACCAGCTGGGCCCGACGCGCCTGCTCGACGAACGTCCGCTCCTGCTTACCGCTCGGTTGGTTAACTGACCGCACGGTAGAATCCTAGCAGCGGTCCCGTCTCGCCGCAGCGCTTTTGCTCTTCAGACGCCACGGCCGCCCATCACGGCGACAGGCCCGGCGCAGTCACGCGACCGTGTCAGCCGACTCGCACGATGGCCCCTGCGGCCATCCGAGTCAGCGTGCTTGCCGCGGTCACGGACGCGGCGGGACGGTGGAAGACCACACCGTCGCCGAGGAGTGTCCAATGAGCACAGCAGGGCTGAAGGCGATCAATCACATCGTGGTGCTGATGCTGGAGAACCGCTCGTTCGACCACATGCTCGGCTACCTCTACCACGACGCCGGCAACACCTCGCCGCTCGGCCAGCCCTTCGAGGGGCTGACCGGCAAGGAGAGCTGTCCCGGCAGCGACGGCACGGCGACGCCGGTCCGCCAGATCACCCCGTCTACGCCGAACGCCTATCTGCTGCCGGGCGCCGACCCTGGTGAGGGTTACTCAGCCACCAACAATCAGCTGTACGGCTCGCAGGCCCCGCCGCCGGCCGGTGCGGTGGCGCCGATGACCGGGTTCGTCACCGACTACGCCGCCGCCATCAAGGAGAACCAGGCGAAGGGCTGGTACGTGGTCCCCGGCACCACCGAGGACATGATCATGTCCTGCCACACGCCGACCACGCTGCCGGTGCTGAGCGGCCTGGCGCGGGGATTCGCCGTGTGCGACCACTGGTACTGCTCCGCGCCCACGATGACCATGCCCAACCGGGCGTTCGTCTGCGCCGGCACCAGCCAGGGGCACCTGGACGACAAGACGAAGAAGTTCACCGTGCCCAGCGTCTTCGGCCTGCTGGGCAAGCACAAGCTCAGCTGGCGGATCTACGGCTACACCCGCGCGCCGCTGACCAAGCTGGACTTTCCGGACACGGCCACCGCGCCGAAGGCGAACACCGGGCTGTTCACCGACTTTCAGGCCGACTGCGCGTCCGGAAAGCTGCCCGCGTACGCGTTCCTGGAGCCGAGCTGGAGCTCCACCGGCAACAGCCAGCATCCCAACTACGACGTCGCCCGCGGCGAGCAGCTGATCCTCGACGTCTACCACGCCGTGCGCGGCGGGCCTGCGTGGAACTCCACCCTGCTGATCATCACTTACGACGAGCACGGCGGCTGCTACGACCACGTGTCGCCGCCCTGGGGCGCGACGCCGCCGGACGCCGCGCCGGGCGAGTTCGGCTTCGACTTCACCCGGTTCGGCCCGCGGGTGCCGACCGTCCTGATCAGTCCGTTGATCAAGGCCGGCACGGTGTTCCGCGCGCCGGGCACTGTTCCGCTGGACCACACCAGCATCCTGGCCACCGTCGAGCACCGGTGGTCGCTGCCCGCGCTCACTCATCGCGACGCGGTGGCCCCGGACCTGGGCGGGGTCCTCACGCTCACGACGCCGCGCACGGACGATCCGCTGGCCGGCGTCTCCGCGCCGTCCTCGACGGCGATTCCGCACGCGCTGGCCACGCAACCGTCGCACCTGCAACTGATCCACGAGGCCCTGCTCGCCGAAGCGGGCCTGCCACCAGAGCCGACACCCCGCGCCTGACCGGGACAAGCCCGCCGCGGCGTCCATCTGGGCGCTGCGGGCCGAGGGCCGTCCGCACTACGGTGCTCAGACATGAAGCGCATTCGCGTTTTCGGCGGCGCCCTGGCCGTCGCCGTCGCCCTGATCGCCTCCGCCGCCCCGGCCGGCGCCGACACCACCGGTGACCTGCCGCTGTCCCAGTCCACCGTCGTGGGCCTGCACAACACCTACGACGACGGCGCCACCTACCCGTATCTGGCCCAGTCGCTGGACGCCGGCGCGAAACTGCTCGAACTGGACGTGTGGGACGACTTCTTCACCAACGAGTGGAAAGTCAGCCACAGCAACCCGTTCGGCAACGCCAACAACTGCGTCGACGCCACCTCGCCGAGCCAGATCTACACCGGCAGCGCCAACAAGGACCTCGGGTCCTGCCTGGACGACATCAAGTACTGGCTGGCCGCGCACCCCACCGCGGGCCCGGTCTACGTCAAGATCGAGATGAAGGACGGCTTCGGCGCGGGTGTGGGCATGGGCCCCAGCCAGTTCGACGCCTACGTCGCCAGCCACGTCGGCGACATCCTCTACCGGCCGTCGGATCTGTTGGGCAGCCACAGTTCCCTCGACGACGCCGCAAAGGCCAACGCGTGGCCGACCCGCTCCGCGCTGGCCGGCAAGCTGGTCATGTACCTCATCACCGGCACCGTCGAGCAGCAGAATCCGCTCCACAACCCCAAAAGCGACGTCGAGTACGCCACCTACCTCAACAGCCTGCGCGCCGCCGGCACGCTCGGCCAGGCCACGATGTTCCCCTCCGTGCTGGGCGCGGTGGCCGGCGATCCCCGCGTGAAGTTCACCGACACCAGCCTGCGGCCCTGGTTCGTGGTCTTCGACGGCGACGCCAACACCTACGTCACCAGCATCGACACCTCCTGGTACGACACCAACCACTACATCCTGATCATGACCGACGCGCAGAGCGTCGCGCCGACACTGGACGCCAACAACCCACCGGTCGACGCCGCCCAGGCGAGGGTGGCGCTGTTGGCGGCGCACCACGCCAGCGTGGTGTCGACCGACTGGTGGGGCGTGCCTTCCGTGCTGGGTGACGTGCTGCCCAGGGGCTGATCCCGGTTCAGGTCGCCTCCTGGGCCGCCCGCGCGCGGGCGTCCAGGTGGCGCAGCTCCAACGGGTGCGCCGGCGTGTGGTCGATGATCACCTCGCGGTGGACGGTGAGCTCGCTGTCGACGTGCAGCAGCTCACCGGACGCCAGCGGCCGCCAGCCGGCGTCCTCGTCCATCCGCTCGCTGGCGACGATCACGGCGGGCCGGGTCGCCAGGTCGCCGGACCGCACCCGCAGCCGGCCCGTCGGGCTGGCGTGCTCCAGGTGCCGGCCGCCGTGCGGGCCGCCGGCGCCGCGGTCGAGCACGAACAGGCTGTGGGTCCGGGGATAGCGCAACGCCCAGAGGTCGGTCGGCGTGGTCAGCACCAGGTTGATCGCGTACAGCGGCAGGGTGTCGGCGATCCAGCGGACGGCGGCGGTGATGCCGGCGGTGACGTTGCCGCCCGCTTCGTCCACGCGCTTCGTGATCAGCGCGAACAGGCGCTCCGAGTCCGTGTCGCCGGCGACCAGGTCCCGGTGGTCGCCGAGCTCGGCCTCCAGTTGATCCAGTCCGGCGAGCACGCCGTTGTGCGCGAACAGGCGGCCGTGTTGCTCGAAGGGATGGGTGTTGCGGGGCACGAGCTCGCCGGTCGTGGCGTGGCGGACGTGCGCCACGAACGTGCTCGACTCACGGTCCCTGGCCTCCTGGGCGAACTCCTGGTCCTCGAAGGCGGCCAGCGGCTGCTTCTCCACCCGGGGCGTGCCGTCGGGCGAGAACGTGCCGAGCCCGGTGCCGTCGGGATTGCGGCGGCTCTGCCGGGCCAGGCTGTCCGGCGCTTCCAGGAGCCAGAACGTGGCGCGCACCCGGTCCGGGGCGGCCGTCAGGCCGAAGAGGCGGCACATCGCTTCCTGCCTTTCCAGTGCGGCGGGTCGACCCTCTCGAAAAATCCTGGCGGGTGATGTCGAGAACGGCCAGCCCCTTCCGACGCAGTGGCAGTGGCCCCGCCGAGGGGCCAACCAGTCGAACGGAGCCCGCCATGACCACCACTGCCCAGCCCACCACCGTCGGCACGCGGCGACTGCGCCGCGCCGGCTCGGTGGTCGCCGCCGCGCTCGGGGCCGCCGTCGTCTGGCTGATCGCCAGCGCCGCCGGCGTGGACTTCCTGCTCAGCGACTCGATGGGCGCGGTCACGATCAGCCTCCCCGTCGTGCTCATCTTCAGCGCCGTCTTCGGTGTGCTCGGCTGGGCCAGCCTGGCCGTGCTCGAACGCTTCACCCGCCGGTCCCGCGCGGTCTGGACGATCATCGCCGCCGCCGTGCTGGCGCTCTCGCTGCCGCCGATCTTCCTGGAGGACGCCACCACCGGGACCAAGATCGCTCTCGTGCTGGTGCACACCGCCGTCGCCGCCGTGCTCATCCCGGCCCTGCGCCGCGACGCCAAGGCGTGAACCGTCAGGAGCGGTACTGCGGAACCCAGCGGGCATTCCGGACCGAGTCGGCGATCTCCGGCACGTCTTCCCACGACGGGAGCAGCGGCTCGACCGAATCGGCCAGCGCCGGCGAGGCTTCACCAAGCGTCTTGGCCGCGCTGAACCGTCGGCACGCCTCCCCCACCGTCGGCGTGTAGACAATCAGCAGCATCTCCTCCACGTGCTCGCTGAGCAACCGGTAGAACAGCGTCACGACCTCGTGCGCCGGTCTGGGGGAGGCGCACGTGGCGGCACACTTAGCAGCCTGGCTTGTGCGCGCGTCCATCAGGGTGTCGCCGACCGCGCGGAAGCGGTGTTTTCGGCTGCCTGGGTTCTTCCGGGTCAGGCGCGGCCGCCCGGCCTGCCGGTGAGCGCGGTGCTGGCCGCGTCGAGGATCCTGCCGAAGACGCGGGCCACCACGGGCCCGGCGACCCTGCGGATGAGCGCGTCGCCGAACGGGACGGGAAGTCCGACGCGGGTGGTCCACACGACCTGGGTGCCTCCAGGTACCTCGGTGAAGGTCATCCGGCCGAGCTCATGGCGGGCCGGGGGAAAGCTGCGCTCGACGACATACGAGAACTCGCGCGGCGGGTGGTAGGCGGTGATGCGCTCCCGGAACCAGCCGATGAGCCAGGTGTGCAGACGGACGGCGCCGACACCGTAGGGCGCGCCCTGCCCATGGCGGGCCAGGCGTGCGCGCAGCACGAGCGGGCTGCGGGTGTAGTTGGTCGTGGTGGCGCACCAGTCAAAGACCTCGTCGATCGGCGCCGCGATCACTCGCCGCACGGTCACGGTTTCCATGTGTCGGCTCCCTTCTGCCGTTGCCAGCCCTCTGACCCGGCTGTAGTGAGGACATCTGACGAACGCCGAATCTGACAGCGACAGCTGTGCTGTCGGTCACAGCACCGATCTCTGTCGGGCGCTACAGCGTTCAGGCCCGACCCAGCCGATCTTGACGAAACCCCGCACATGGCGCCCCTGTGGTCAACTGCGCGGGCTCGCCAACATGTAGTCGATTCGCGTCGCGAACCGGACCTGCGAACAGCTCACTGACAGACAAGGATTTCCGTGAGCCGTTCCGGCGCACGTAGCGGCAGATAGTGGTCAGCCCCAGCCACGATCTCCAGGCGCCCGCCGGGGATGCCCTCAGCGAGTCGGCGGGCGATCACACCGATCTCCGGATGGTCATGATCGCCGACGACGACGGTGATCGCGGTGTGGTGGAGCCCGAGTTCAGGGAACATGCCGTCCCACAGGCGGCTGTCATGGACTGAGCCGTGGAGCAGGATCATGGGCGCTCCGTCGCCGGACTTCTCCGTCCACAGGCGGCCCTCGCCGGAGACAGGGACGTGCTCGATCGTCATACGACCGATTCGATCACATGAGGCGCTGAAGTCGGCTCCGGCGTGGCGCAAGGTTCGCGCCTCGCGGCCCTTGCCCTCGCTGTTTCCGCCGCACGCCTGGTCGAGACACGCTGCCGGTCCGCCGGGCCGGTTTCTACTGCACGGTCATGCTGATGTGCGGAGGTGGGTCAGCAGCGCACTCGAACAGGATCAGAGCTGGGAGGCGCCACCGTCGACCGGGAACTCGGCGCCGGTGGTGTAGGTGGCATCGAAAGCCAGGAAGGCCACCGCCTTCGCAACCTCGTCGGAGTCGCCGAACCGCAGCATGGGGTTGTTCGCGGTCATCCGCGCCCGCGTCTGCTCGGCGGCGTCCTTCGGCATCGACTTCTCCAGGATGCCGGTGTCGATCGGGCCGGGGCTGATCGCGTTGACACGGATCCGTCGCGGCAGCAACTCCCGGGCCAGACTACGGGTCATCGAGCGCAGTGCCGCTTTGCTGGCCGCGTACGCGCTGACCATCGGCAGGCCCTTGACGTTCGCGACGGAGGTGGTGACCACGACGCCACCGCCCTTCCGCAGCAGCGGGACGAACTTCTGCACGGTGAAGTACGCGCCCTTGGCGTTGATCGCGAACAGATCGTCGTACACCTGCTCGGACATCGATTCGAAGGGCACGGACCGGGTTGCACCGGCGTTCACGAACAGCGCGTCCACAAGGCCGAACTCCGCCTTCGCCCGGCCGGCGAGAGCGGCCACATCGCCGAGCGACGCCACGTCGCCGCGGACAGCCACCGCGCTGTCCCCCAACTGTTCGTGCGCGGCATCGAGCGTGGCCTGGGTGCGACCGGTGATCAGAACCCGCGCTCCGCCACCGGCGAACAACTTCGCCGTGGCGAAACCGACACCGCTGCTGCCACCGGTGATCACGACATTCCTGCCTTCGTAGTCGGCCATGACGTCAAGTCAAGAACCCCTCCCGGTTCACCGTCCAAGACCTGTTCCGCACGTCGTCATACCGCAGACGCATGGCGAGTAGACTTGACATGCGTGGACCTCGACTTGCGGCTGGTGCGGTATTTCACGGTGGTCGCGGAGCACCTGAACTTCGGGCGTGCCGCGGCCGCCCTGCATCTCGCCCAACCGTCGCTCAGCCGCCAGATCCAGCGTTTGGAGCACGAGCTGGGGGTGCGGCTGTTCGACCGCACCCCGCAGGGCAGCCATCTCACCGAAGCCGGCCGGGCATTCCTCCCGCAGGCGCAGGCGTTGCTGCACACCGCCCGCCAGGCCGGGCTCACCGCGCGCTCGGCCGCACCTCGGCAGGCGATCACGGTCGGATATGTCGCGGACCTGGTGATCACAGCGGCGGTGCGGGAACTACGCCGTCGGCATCCCGACGCTCAAGTCAGCACCCGCCACCTGAACTGGCAGGACACGCATGCCCTGCCCGAGCTTCGGGTGGACGCGCTCGTGGCGCGGATGCCGCTGCCGTTCCCGACGGACCAGCTGCGCGTGACCGTCCTCTACGACGAGCCGAGGGTGCTGGTCGTGCCGAGGTCGCATCGCTTCGCGGGCAAGGAATCCGTCACGCTCGACGACCTGGCCGACGACCAGTTCGTCGCCTGCGCGAGCTCGCCCACGATCTGGAGCGGGCCGCTCGATTCGAGCCCCGACGACGCCTTCGAGGACAAGCTCGAACTCGTCGCCGACGGTCGCGCCATCGCCATTCTGCCCGCCGGTGACCGACGCAGCACGCTACGCGCGGATCTCGCCACAGTTCCCGTCGAGGGCATCGACCCGTGCCGGGTCGTCCTCGCCACCCGCGCCAACGACCCCAACCCGCTGGCGGCCGCGTTCCACAACATCGCGGCAACCTGCCTCAGCCGAAGTCCATGAGTGCACGGAAGCGTTGGGCCAGTGCCTCTCTGCCCGTTCGACGCCCAGTCACGCGGTTCGCCCGTTAGGCTCCCGTGCCACGTAGCGTGGCGGGACGAAGGGGGATCGGACGGGGATGAGGTCTGTCGTGGTCGGCGCTGTGGTTGCCCTGTTGGTCACAGCGCTGGTGGCTTGCTCTGACCCGGCAACGGCGCCGCGCCCAGCGGCAACGAGCACCACGCCGCCAGAACTGGTCGCCGGCATCGACCCGTGCGCGCTGATCTCGCTGGACCAGGCGAAGGAACTGCGGCTGAACGCGCCGCACAGGTCGGACTCCCCGGGCCATTATGCGGAGTGCTCGTGGTCGACCCTGTTTGGCAGCGCTGTCTCGGTCAGCCTGGAGGAACAAGCACACACCGTGGAGCAGTTCGTGGACAGCGAACGGGTGGGAGAGCCCCCCACCCCGGAGCCCGCGATGTCCCCGTGGACCGGTGACCGCCATCACGGGACCGCGCTGGACTGGAAGGACGGCCACAGGATCGGGGTGGTAATCATCGTGAGCCCCGCGCAGATCGCTACCGTCGACATATACAGCAGCGACCCAGGGCAGGAACTCGGACGCCCCATAACTGCCGTGCTCCGCGAGACCGCCGCGGTGGTGGACCGCAACCTGCCCACGTGAGGGTGCTCCGAGAGCAGTTGTCTCAGACCAGCATCGATCCCGGTGCCGAGATCGGAGCCGACGCGTACGACGCGTTGTTCGGCGAAGGCCGCACCATGACGTGAAAACAGGCGATGGCGACGGCCGCCACCACCTTGTGATCTTCGGTAAGGTGCGAGCTGTGCTGGCCAACCTCAACGACGCGGTTCCCCGCCATGGCAAGTCCTGACACCCCGACCGTCACCGAGTTACTGCTGGCCAGGGCGGCCGACGAGCACCCGGGCCTGCGGTTCGAGGACGCCACGTGGTCCTGGTCCGCCCACATCCGGCGCTCAGCGGCCTACGCGGCCGCCTTCACCGCGTTACGCCGTCCCGGTGTTCCGTTCCACATCGGCATTCTGGCCGACAACGTGCCGGAGTTCTCCTTCTCGCTCGGTGGCGCGGCGCTGGGCGGGGCCGTGCTGGTCGGGCTGAATCCGACCCGGCGGGGCCCGGGCCTGGCCCGGGACGTCCGGCTGGCCGACTGCCAGCTGATCCTCACCGAGCCCCGGCACGCCGACTTGCTGGCCGGGCTGGACCTCGGCGTCGGCCCGGACCGGGTGATCGACCTGCACTCCCCCGTCTGGCAGGAGATCGTCGCCGCGCACGCCGACGCGCCGCTGGCGCCGGTGCCGGCCGTCCCGGACGACCTGCTGATGCTGATCTTCACCTCCGGCACCAGCGGCGATCCCAAGGCGGTGCGCTGCACCCACGGCAAGATCGCCTTTCCCGGCCGGATGCTGGCCGACCGGTTCGGACTGTCCACATCGGACACCGTGTACCTGTCGATGCCGATGTTCCACTCCAACGCGATCATGGCCGGCTGGTCGGTCGGCCTCGCGGCCGGCGCGACCCTGGCGCTACGCCGCCGGTTCTCCGCCTCAGGCTTCCTGACCGACGTGCGGGCCTTCGGCGCCACCTACGCCAACTACGTCGGCCGCCCGCTGTCGTACGTGCTGGCCACTCCCGAAGCCGCCGACGACAACGACAATCCGCTGCGCATCGTCTACGGCAACGAGGGCGCCGAGGCCGACCTCACCCGCTTCGCCGAGCGGTTCGACTGCCGGGTGGTCGACGGCTTCGGCTCGACCGAGGGCGGCATCGCCATCGCCCGCAGCCCCGACACCCCGTCCGGCGCACTCGGCAAACTGGCTGACGGCACCGTGATCCTCGACCAGGACACCGGAAAACCCTGCCCGCCAGCCGAATTCGACCTCGACGGCCGGCTCACCAACGCCGACCAGGCGATCGGCGAGCTGGTCAACACCGCCGGGGCCGGCTGGTTCGCCGGCTACTACGGCGATCCCGACGCCGACGCCTCCCGGCTGCGCGACGGCCGCTACCACAGCGGCGACCTCGCCTACCTCGACCAGCAGGGCTACTGCCACTTCGTCGGCCGCACCGGCGACTGGCTGCGGGTCGACGGCGAGAACCTGGGCACCGCCCCCATCGAGCGGATCATCGCCCGTCACCCCGACATCGCCGAGGTCGCCGTCTACGGCGTGCCCGACCCCACCGTCGGCGACCAGGTCATGGCCGCCATCGTTCCCCGCCCCGGCACCGTCCTGGATCCCGCCGCCTTCGCCACCTTCCTCGCCGCCCAACCCGACCTCGGCCCCAAGCAACTCCCCCGCTACGTCCGCGTCACCACCACCCTGCCGCGCACCGCCACCTACAAGGTCGTCAAGCGCACCCTCGCCGCCCAGGGAATCGACTGCGGCGACCCGGTCTGGCACCGGCCCGGCCCCGACCCGATGTTCCGATCGCCGCAGGGAGAGCCGGGCCGGTCGTATCGAGGAGGCTAGGCGCCACGTTCGTCGAGCAGCCGCACCAGCTTTCCGGTGCGGGGGTTGGTGTGCAGGTCGGTGGTCTTGACCCACTCGACGGCCAGCGGCTGGATGAGGCCGCGCCGGACGTGGTCGGCGAACATCGGCCGCACCTCGGACAACCGCGAGGCGATGGAGTCGCGGGAGCCGGTGCCGGCGAGGCGGAGGACGAGCTGGTCCTTGGAGTCCCGGCGGCGCAGGACGACCTGCATGCCGCTGACGGGGCCGACGGCCTGCTCGACGATGGAGCGGAGGTCGTCGAGGTAGAGGGTGACGGGGCCGACGCGGGCGCCCTCGTCGGAGCGGCCGAGGAGACGGAAGGTGCCGGCCGCGGGGTCCACCCACTCGGCAAGATCGCCGACGGGGTAACGGATGACGGGCTGGAGGCGGCGGACGAGGTCGGTGACGACGACACGGCCGGCCCGGCCGGGGGTGGTGATCGGCGCGCCGGTCTGGAGGTCGAGGATCTCCAGCAGGCGGGACGGGGCGAAAGCCTGGTGCACGCGGGAATCGGGCTCGTTGGTGACGGGGGCGGCGAGGATGCCGCCGTCAACACTGGCGTAGCCGATGGACCGGACGGAGGAGTTGGGGAACGCCGCCGCCAGCAGGGCCCGCTGGTCGCCGTAGAAGGCCTCGCCACTGAACAGGACGACCCGGACATCGGGCAGCCAGCCGACGGTGTCCCGAACGTGTTGGGCCAACTGGCAGAGCGAGGTGGGTGGGGCGGCGAGCACGGTGGCGCGGAACTCGGTCAGGGCCAGCACGACGAACTCCGGGGCCGCCCCGCCGGCGATGGGCAGCTGCACGGTGTCGACCGGCGCGACCTGGAACAGGTTGAGGGTGAAGACGAAGCTGGAGTACAGCTCGCCGGCGTAGAACAGGTTGGCCACGCGGTCACCGGACCGGACGCCGGCTGCGGGCAGGCCGCTGGCGAAGGTGGTGGCCATCTCGCGCCACTCCGGCCTGGTGTAGACCGAGATCCGCGGCGCGCTGGTGGTCCCGCCGGTCTTGAACACGATGCCGTCGGTGTGCGGCCCGGTCCGCAAGGTGTTGCCGTGCACGGTGTTCGCGGCCCAGAACGCCCCGTGGTCGATCAGCGGCAGCTCGGTCAGGTCGTCCACGTCCGCCGGCAGCCCGGCGTAGAGCTCCCGGTAGAACGGGGAGTTCGCCCGCGCGAACGCGACGAGTTCGGACAACGACTGGTGGGCCATCAGATGTTCCTCGTTCTGGTGTCGACGACCGCGCGCAGCTTTCCACTGCTGGCGGCGTGGTCGAACTCGTTGACCGGCAACGGTTGCACGTGCACCGACACCACGTCGGTCAGGTCGAGCATCGTGCGCAGGTCCTCGTAGCCGGCGAAGAACCGGTCGACGGCGTCCTCGGGCGCGTGGCCCTGCTCCAGCCGGATGGTCAGGCGCTCGCGGCCCCCGTTCTCGCCGAGCACGATCTGCAAGGCGCCGGTGTAGCCGAAGTCCTCGGCCACCGCGACAAACCGGCGGTAGTTCAGGAAGTTCGGGCCGATCCGGAACACGTCGCCAGTCCGGCCCAGCAGCTCGAACCGGGGTGTGCGCCGCCCGCACGGGCAGGGCTCGGCCAGCCAGCGGCCAAGGTCGCCGATCTCGTAGCGGTCCAGCCGCTGCCCGCGCCGGGTGTGCGCGGTGAACACCAGTCGCCCGGTCTGGCCCGGCCCGACCGGCTCGTCCCGTTCGGCGTCCACGATCTCCAGCGTGTGCACGCCGGTGAACAGGTGGTGCACCCGGTTGGGCGAGTGCTCGCACTGATAGCCCAGCGGCCCGCCGTCAACGCTGCCGTAGACCGCGGAGCGGATCACCTCGACGCCGAACTGCTCGGTCAGCACCTCGCGCTGCCGCTGGCTGAAGTGCTCGCCGCCGTAGAATATCTTGCGCACGCCCCGGTAGGCGCCCAGGATCTCGGCCCCCTCGATGAACAATCCGAACAGGTTGCTGGGCATACCGACCAGAGTGTCCACCCTGTGGTCCACAATGGACCGGGCGACCTCCAGCTGGGCGGCCGGCTGGGCGCCCATCGGGAACTGCTTGGCCCCCATGACCTCCAGCGTGGAGAAGAAGCTGGTGAACCCGCCGTAGAGGTGACCGGCGTAGAACAGGTTCATCACGCGGTCGGTCCGTGGGTCCAGGCCGGCGGCCAGCAGCCCTTCGGCCCCGAACCGCATGTGCTCGTGGTAGTCGTCCCAACTGAACGCGGACAGCTTCGGCGCGCCGGAGCTGCCACCGCTGTGGAAGAACACGTCGGCGCGGCTCAGATCACCTTGCAGTTGCTCGAACTCGCCCTTGCCGGTGATCGGAACCCGTGGCGCGAGCAGTTCGCGCGCACCGATCAGGTCGTCGAGACATGCGTCGGTATGGAACCGCTCGTCCAGCTGGACATCGACCCGGCGGCTGTAGCGCTGCAACGCGTACACGCCGTCATGCGGCTCACCGTGGTAGCTGGACAGCATCTCGCCGGGCACGGTGATCCGCTGCGCGCCGACCCCGACCAGCAGCCGCGCCAACGCCGCGGTGTCCGGCCTATTCGCCGCCAGGCCGACCGTCTGGAGATACCGCCGCATGGGCCGCAGCACTGCGGCGATCTTCTCGCGTGGCAACGGCTTCACCCACACCGTCCGGTACAGCGGCGAGGCCCGCAGCGCCGACCGGGTGTCGGCGAGCACCCGCCAGCCACCGTCCGGATCCACAATCACCTTGGTCAGTCCCAGATGCTGCTCAAGGTCGGTCACCACAACGGTGTTGGTGATCTCCGCCCACTCCTGCTGGCTGGGCTCACGCGGCTGCGTCTTCGCCCCGACCTCGGCCAGCACGGCCGCGAACCGCTCGGCGACGGCGAAAACCTCGGCCTCGTCGGCGGTGTCCAGGTACACGACCTGCGGACTGGAGCACGCCTGCTGGTCCAGCCGGCACACGTCGGCGGCGACGGCCGCCAGCGTCTCGCCGTCGGACCAGGTGTCGGCGGTCAGGTAGGCGAAGGAGAGCTTCGGACCCCAGTCAACCAACCGGCAGCCGGCGGGCAGCAGTTCGGCGACGGCGGCGATCGCCTCCTCACCGCCCCACGCGGCGGCGGCGTCGGCCGGCTCGCACATCCTGAGCAGCCAGTCCCGCCGGCTCGACGGACAGCGCAGCACGATCAGCCGCTCGGCGAGCGTGCCGGTCACGTCCTGTTCGGCCAGCGCCGCCAACAGCTCGCCGGTGAACGACGAGTCGTCGCCACTGGCCTTGACCACGTTGAGGTTGCCGGCCAGCAGACCCTCCAGCGCGCTCAAAGCCCCAGCGGCCGGGGCGTTGCCCGGCGCGAAGTGGACCAGCAGCCCGACCGGCACCCACGCCTCGAACACCGGCTCACGCAGGTCGAACCGGACCAGCCGGGCCGGATCCAGATCGCCCAGCTCGCGCAACACCTTGCGCTCCAAGGCTTCCCGGTCCAGTGCGGCCGCGAGATCGGTGAAGGTGCGCTGCACCTCGTCCTCGGGCAGATCCCACTCGCGCAGCCGCGCCATCAGCCGCTCCCGCACCGGCGATGCCGGATCCCGCAGCTCACGGCCGAGCCGGTCACAGGCGTTCAGCACGGCCAGCGGGCCGGGCGGCGGACCGGCCAGCACCCGCTGCGCGCAGTCGGCCAGTGTGTCCAGCCGCTTGTCGGCCGCCTCGTCGTCGACCCATTCACCCTGCCAGTAATGCATTACGACCGTCCCTTGAGCATCTCGGCCGCGGCGATCGCGCAGCTGCGGTTGCGGCTGACCCCGGCCCGTCCGTGCACCGCGAACCACGGCGTGGCCAGGCCGCAGCCGCACTCGTCGGCCGGGTGCAGCGAAGCCAGGTCACCCATCAGCACGCTCTGCGCCGGCGCCGAGGTGATGTAGGGCGAGAGGAACTGGAGGTAGCCCTTCTTCCCGTACGGCAACGGTTCCAGCGTGCGCACCGACCGGATCAGCACCCGCGACCAACTCGGCACGTGCATGCTGTGGTTGGCGCACTCGAAGTAGGGCACCGAGTGCTCGACCGACCCGAAGCTGTCCCGGATCCGGTCTTCGGCGATGCCCAGCTGCTCGTGGATCCGCCTGTACAGCTCGGGCTTGCCGATCTGCTTGTCCGTGTTGCCCTTCCAGCCGCCGCCCAGCATCACCAACGAGCCCGGCGGCAGCTCGATCGTGGGTACGCCGGTGGCCCGCATCCGATCCAGGGTGAAGGCCAGGAACGAGGGGAAGCCGAAGATCCGCACGGGCAGGCCCTCGGCGGCGTAGCGCAGCAGCGCGCGGATGGCGCCGAACGGGTCGAACTCGTGGCCGGACCCAGTGTTGGGCAGGCCGTACTCGGTCGTGTTGGCCGGCGCGAACTGGCAGGTCAGCTGGCCGGTCGCGGCGGTGCCCAAGTTCAGGTCTGGTTGCGGCTGGTAGTAGTAGAGCAGGTAGTTCACCGGCTCGTCGCTGATCCAGCCGTTGTGCTCGAACAGCCGGGCGACCATGCGCCGGCCCGCGCCGAGAGTCCAGTCGTCGAAGGACATCTGCGACTTCTGGCCGGTGGTGCCGGAGGAGGTCATATGTGCCCGAACGTCGGCGTCGGCGATCGACGCCGCCTGGTGCATCTTGAAGAAGTTGGCGTGCACGAACGGCTGCTCGCGCAGGTCGCCGATCGGCCCGCGGTCGCCGTACAGCGAGGCGAAGAACGGCGAACGCTCGGCGTGCCAGGCGTTCGACTCGTTCATGGCGCGCAGGAACAGCTCGTCGTCATGGGTGTAGCCGTCGGCGACGTCGCACAGTCGCTGCACGTCGGCCAGGGCGGTCGGATCGGGCACCGTGACCGGCCCGAGGAAGCGGTTCACCGGAAAACTCCGTGTGTGTTGAGGTACTGCTGTTTCCAGAGGTCGATGTACTGCTCGGTGAACGGCCGGAACGCGTTGTCGATGGCCAGGCCGCGGAAGTCCAGCGGCTGCATGGTCCGCGCCATCACCACGTAGTCGCGGAACAGCTCGCCGTCGCGGCGCATCGCCGGATAGGCCGCCACCGGCAGGAAACCGTTGCCCAGCAACGCGGTCAGCTCCTCGAACGCGTCCATCGGCACCAGCGACTCGACGTAGTACGCGCCGAAGTTGTTGAGCTGCGCGATGATCTGGTCCAGGTGCGCGGCCACCGCCATCGGCGTCGGCGCGGCGCCGACCAGCGTGCAGTAGCCGTCGCCGCGGCTCAGGTGGGCGTAGAGCTCGTAGCCGGCCTCGGTGTCGGTGAGCATCACGTTGGGCGTGTGGAACGGGTAGAACCGGCGCACCGGGTCGGTGACCATCTCGTCGAACCGGCCGAGCACGAACCGCGGCGCGTCCACCAGTTCCACCACCGAGCGCGTCGATCCGGGGACCGGCCGGGTCGCCGGCCCGTCGGCGATCACCGGCCGGCGTGGCCAAGGGATCTGCTGGTCGACGGCTTCGATCAGGCCGGCCAGTTCGGCCGGCACCCGCTCGACCGAGTGCCGCTGGTCGAGCACGCCGTCGCGGTAACGGGTGAGCAGCACCATGGTCTCGTGCCGGTCGGCCTTGCGCAGGTTGGGAAAGATGCCCATGGCGTGGAAGCCGTTGCGCTGGCAGATCCGCTGTGGCGCGGTCGACGTGGTGCGGGCGGTCCCGTACACCGAGTCGGCCAGCCCCTGGTCCAGCACCATGTCGGCGAGCGTGCCGACCGCGTCGTGGGCGACGCCGCCGCGCCGGTGCTCGGGGTCGACGACCAGGCCCTGCAGCTTGCCCATCCGGTCGGCGGGGTCGACCGTGGCCATGATCGAGGCCATCAGGTGGTTGGTCGCCGGATCCCGTGCCACCAACCAGATCGTGCTGTCCGACCGGATCTCGGCCGCCATCACCTCGGGATCGGTGCCCAGCGGCAACGCGTAGCTCCGCCCGTACACCCTGCGGTACAGCTGGAGCAGATCGCTGATATCAGCCAGCTCGGCCCGTGCGAACACGCGTCACCTCGTCACCTTTCCCGTTGATTGGTTCCCCCAAAAGCCCCGGGAAATCTACCAGCGATCACCGTGAGAATTTCCCCAGTCGCCACCCGCCGGTTGTTGTCACGCGAATTGTTGAAAGTTCTCACATCACCTGCGATCGATTGTTTTCGTGACCCAACCGACAATCCTGCACGCAACACACCCCTATTGTTTGCCCCAACGCGCTAGGGGTGTGTCTTCCGTCGCGCCGCGCCGTCAATGACATAATCGGAAACTCCGCTCAGGACGTGGCCAACGACACGTGGTTCGATGGACGGTGGCGCACCGCCGCTCACCCGACTGGAGGCATTCCTTGACCGACCTGCCCCGCCGCCGAATCGGCCGCGACGGCCCGACCACCGGCATCCTCGCGCTCGGCTCGTGGCACACCTACGACCGAATGCACTTCCCGGATGCGGTGCGTTTGCTGCGCCGGGCCATCGACGCCGGCATCACCCTGTTCGACGTCGGCGTGTACGGCACTCCCGAACGACCGCCGGTGTTCACCGACGTCCTGTTCTCCGCGATGGTCCGCGCGGCCGGCCTGCGCCGGGACGACTATCTGTTCTCGGCCAAACTGTGGCTGGAGGAATACCCGGCGGAAAGCTTGCGCGCCCAGCTGGAGAACGCCCTGTTCCGGGCCGGCGTCGAGCACGCCGACCTGGTTGTCCTCGGCGAGATCCGGCACGCCGTCGACCTGCGCGCCATCGTGTCGGAGCTGGCCGAGCTGCGGGCCGCCGGGCTGATCCGGCACTGGGGTGTGAACAACTGGTCCGCGACCACCATCCGCGAGGTGCACGGCCACGCCGCCGCCACTGGCCTGCCCGGGCCGGCGCTGGCCCAGTTGGTGCACAACGTGGCGCGCCGGTCCGTTGTGGATGGTGCGCCCTTCGCCAAGGTCTTCGACGAGCTCGGCGTTTCCCTGGAGTCCTCCGACGTGTTCGAGGGCGGCCGCCTGCTCGGCAAGGGCCGGGCTCCGCTGCCCGACTCGATCGACCCGGTGCTGCGCCGCATCGTCGACTCCGCCGACGACATCCGCAAGGCCGCCGACAGCATCGGCGCCACCCCGGCCCAGCTGTGTTTGGCCTTCACCCTCACCCACCCCGCCAACACCACCACGCTGTTCGGCGCCACCAGCGTCGAGCAGCTGGACCAGAACCTCGCCGCCGTCGGCCTGCTTGACCGCGTCGGCGCCGACGACCTGCGTACGCTGGTCGCCCCGTTCTGGGCCGACCGCGACCTCACCGACCCGGAAGGCCCCTGACGCCGCCTGGCCGACGGCGTCCACCCCTTGCGCCGTGTGGTCCCTCCGTGCGGGGATGACGGAGGGACCACACGGGCCACCGGGCCTTGCGGTGGGAATCCCGGCACCCTGCTAGTCGCGGCACCGCCCAGTTCCGTTAGCGCCACGAGCTGGGGAAACTACCTGGACGGTCCGGGTCCGACAGCATCCACTGTGGACTTGTCCGATCGACCCACGGACCGTGCCGGCATGACTACGATGGGCCGCCCGCCAAGCCGAAGGAGTTGGGGATGAACTCCAAGGATCTGACGTTCACCAGTGACAGCGAGGCTTTCCTGGTCGCCGGGAGACGGTTGAACGGCGCGTTCCCGGACGGCGCGTTCGAACGGCTCTGTGCCGCTGTGGACCAACTGGCGGCCGAGCTGCAGCAGCCGCTGGTCGTGCTGCCCGCGGGCGACTTCACCGACACGGGGGTGCCGATCGCGGAGCAGGCCACCGCCCCGTGCGCGGTAGGCCTGTTGGTCCGGCGGGCGGACACCTACGGGTCGGAGCCGTTCCGCCGCGAGGACGTGGTGGCGGCGTTGGAAAACGCCCGAACGCTGCCGTGGGCGGCCATCAGCGATCTGGCCGCGCCCCATCACGAGCTCGCCGACGAGGTCGCCATGCATCTGACGGCCTGCGGCCCGCTCGCCGGCGGTATGGTCGGCTACGGAGTGGTGGTCACGCTCCGCGAGGAGGAGGACATGTACTGGGACGAGGACGACGAGCAGAACTTCCTCGACGACCCGGACGGCGCCGCGGCGATCACCCCGGGACTGGAGATCGTGCGCGGCAACATGATGAGCCAGGAACCGCAGTACGACGCGATCTACGGCGTGCAGGTGGCCCGGGCGCTGCACGAGGGCCCGATCCCGATCATGGTGGACTTCTCCGAGGCGGCGCACCGCGAGCGGATCGAACGACTGGGCGAGCTGGCCGCCCAGTCGACCTACCACCTGATCGGCCACTTCTCCTAGGCATCGGTCGACCCTGGCAACAGGCTCCGCGCACGGTCGCCGTACTCGTCATCGCCGCCCGCGATCAGCCCCAACAGCTCGTCGGCCTCGGTCTCCCGTCCCAGCTCCCGCAACGCAAGGGCGCGGTGCAGTGACGCGCGCCGGTCGGTGGCGTCGAGTTCGAGCGCGCGGTCGAGCTGTGTGAGGGCCGGCGCGGGCCGGCGGCCGGCCAGGTGCAGCACGGCCAGGTCCACTCGGGCGTTGGCGTCGGATGGCGCGAGCCGGACCAGTTCGGCGAGTTCTGCCGCGGCGTCATCGTTGTGGCCCAACGACATCAGCGCCAGCGCGAGGTGACGCCTGGTCCCGACGTCCTCGGGGTCGAGCTGCTTGGCGTTGCCGAGAGCGCCACACGCGGAGGCGAGATCGCCACGCAGCAACAACACCGCCCCGAGCTGCGACCAGGCCGGCGCGTAACTGTCGTCCAGCTCCAGTGCGTGGTGCAGGGCGGCAGCCGCCTCGCCGAGCCGTCCGGCCGCGGCGACGGCGGTGCCGAGTGCCGTGCGCAGCCTGACGGTGTCGTCCAACGCGACGGCCTGCCGCCAGGCGGCTTCCGCCTCCCCGGGCCGTCCCTGCAACAGCAACAGCTGCCCGAGATTGTCGAACGCGGTGGCGTCACTGGGCGCGAGTTCGGTGGCCCGGGTGAGCTCGGCGATCCCGCCCTCCAAGTCGCCCATCGCCGCCCGGACGTTGCCCAGATTGAGGCGAGCGGTGGCGCGGTCCTCGATCGCGATGGACCGCTCGTACAGCCCCGCGGCCTCGGCGTACCGACCCGACTGCGCGGCCACGAAGCCGAGGTTGTTCAGCGCGGTCGGGTTGTCCGGCGACTCCGCGAGCACGGACCGGTAGCCCTCCTCGGCCCCGTCCAGGTCACCACGCAGGTGTTGCAGCACGGCGAGGTCGAGAGTGGACGCTTCCATGGCTGGCCTCCTCGGGCTCAGGCGATCTTGTGCACCAGGTCGGTGAGGATCTGCTTGGGATCCACCTTGGGCAGGTCGAACTGCACGTCGGACAGCGAGAACGTGAACGGTTTGCCCTGCTCGTAGTGGATCGGTGCGCGAATCCCGAGCCGCAGGCCGGAGCCGTACTCCACGGCGGCCAGCTGCCAGTGCTTCTCGTACAGGTTGATGGTGGTGATGAACAGGTCCGCGCTGACCTTGACGTAGCCGTTGATGTCGAAGCGGAACTTCGGCTCGGCCGACAGGGACGCCTCGGCGTCGATCACCAAGCCGCGCTTCGGGGTCCAGTTCACCGTGACCGAGGCCTGCACCGCGCCCTCGATCCCGAGCTGGCCGCCGACCTCGAGACCGGCCTCGGCGCTGACCACCGGGATGCCCGCGCCGAGCGCGCCGCGCACGAACAGCCGCAGGCCCGCGTGCGCCGGGATGTAGAGCTGGGCCCCGCCGGTGATCGAGGTCTGGTCCTCGTGCTCCGGGTTGTACTGCACCTCCAGGCCGAGCTGGCGCAGCTGGCCGGGACCGACACCGGCGGACGCCTCCAGCCCACCCTGGATGGTGGCGAAGATGCCGATCCGCTGCCCGGCGACGGCGACGCCGACGATCGGGATGTCCAACCCGATCGAGAACAGCTGCTTGTTGACCTCCTTGGCGTCGAACAGGTTGATCGAGTCCGGCAGGGCGACCTTGCCCATGAGCTGGACGCTGCCGTCGGGTTGCAGGCGCACACCGACGGTGCCCTGCAGCCATGGCGTGATGCGGAGGGCCAGCGTGCCGCCGCCGTACAGCCGCAGCGGCGCGTTCGGCCGCGGCGAACCGGACGGCCGGCCCTGTGGGTCGATGGGCCGGTTGGTGGCGCCGACCAGGACCGAGCCGGACAGCATGCCACGGGCGTAGGCGGCCTGGCCCTCGATGGTGAACACGCCGTCCGCGTAGGAGGCGGTCAACGTCGTGTCCACGCCGGGGATCTTCGGCCGGGCGGTGCCGCTGGCGGTGAGCTGCCACTTGTTGGTCGGCGGTTGCTTGCTGACCGTCGCGGACACGCTGCCGCCGGCGATGCCCGGGATCGTCGGCGACAGGCCGAACGTGCCGCCGATCGAGATGCCTTCCCGATCGCCGTAGCTGACCTGGAGCGTGCCGCTCTCCAGGCCGGGCACGCTCAGCTTGGCGTCGCCCGCGGCGGCGAACCGGCCGTTCTGGTAGCTGGCCTGGATGGTGGCCCGCTGCACGCCGGGCACCTTGTTGCCGCCGATGCCCAGCACTCCCCCGATGCCCCACTCGTAGTCCGCGCCGAGCTTGTGGTAGTGGAAGTCCAGGGCCGCCGGGTCGAACAGGGACGTGTCGAAGTCCAGCTTGCCGTCCAGCGCGAAGCCCTCGCCGGAGACCTTCCCGGTCACCTGGCCGTGGGCCAGCTGCGCGAGCTGGAACCGGAGGTCGCCGCGGGCGCCGAGGCCCTTGGTGCCGGCGAAGATGGTCAGGCTCGACCCGGTGATCACGAACGGCGCCGGGGCCGGCAGGTCGTTGGGCGCGAACGTCCGCTCCAGCCGCAGCTCGTCGCCCGACAGCACGGTGTCGATGGCCAGCTTGGCGATCAGCGGCACGGTCGGCAGCAGCCGCCCGCGGGCGACGATGCCGACGTTGTCGACCATTTCGGCGGTGTCGAACTCCAGCGGGCTGAAGCCGCGTGCCTTCAGCTTCTTGCTGACGCCCTGCAGCACCGCCTCCTCCGAGATCTGGCCGCCGAACTCGATGCCGATGCGCGGCGTGATGGCGAAGTCCAGTTCCTCGGAGGTCACGAAGTTGTTGTTGCGGAAGCCGTGGCCGAAGATCTTGCCGCCCTTGGCCCGATCCCACTGGATCCTGGTGAGCAGGAACGGAGTCCGGTAGAAGAAGTTCGGATCCGGCGTCGAGTACGTCTTCTCCCCGCTGGCGACACCCCAGGGCACCCGTCGGATGCCCTTGCCGGTGCCGGACAGGTAGATCACCAGTTCCGCGGGCGAGCCGCGCAGCCCGGCCTTGGTGACGTCCTCGGCGGTCATCGGTTCCAGCGCCTTGAGCTGCTCCCCCTTCACCGAGACCTGGTCGACGTCCCAGCTCACGTTGGGCTGGCCGGAGATCGCCAGGCCGCCGGTGACGTCGTTGATCTTCACCACGTACTGGCTGCGGGCCTCGTCCACATTGGCGGCCACCGCGGTGCCGCGTGCCCGTTCGATCGCGAGCACCGACTCCACCGCGGCGTTGATGGCGGCCTTGATGGACGAGCCGGAACTGCCGTTGGCCGCCGCCTCCAGCAGCCACAGGTTGTCGGCCGGGGTCTTGTCGTCCCCGCCGAGCTGGTACTCCAGCTTGTGGTCGATCTGGAAGACGGCGTACGCGCCGTCCTTGCTCCAGTGCGGGCGGATCGCGTCCTCGGTCAGGCTCCGCTCGTCGCCGAAGACGTACAGGTCCGGCGCCCTCTTCAGCTTGAAGTAGTAGACCTCCTTGCCGTCGACGACGAGCGCCTTGAGCGGCTTGAGCGTGTCCTTGACCCTGGCCTCGGCGCCGGTCTTGACACTGCCGCGCCAAGCCGAGAGCTGCTGCGTGCTGCGCGCTTCGCCGGTGCGTGTGGTCAGCGGCTTCTGCGCTCTGGTCCAGGCGAACTTGATGTCCGGCACCGGGATGCTGTCGATGACCAGCGTCGGCTTCGTCGAACCGGACTGCGGCGGCTCGAGTTTGCCGGTCGCGGCGGTCCCGGCGCGGGCCTGGCGGTGCACGGTGTGGCCCTGGTGCTTGAGGACGTGGGTGACCTCGTGGGCCATCAGGGCCAGGTCGTACGGGGAGGCGTCGCTGGCCAGGAAGATGTGGTCGCCACGGGTGACAGCACGGGCGTGCAGGGCGCGGACTGCGGTGTCGGACTGGGCGTCGTGGTGCACGACGACGTGGCTGAGGTCGGCCTTGAGCCTGGCTTCGAGGGTGCCACGGGTGGGCTGGGGAATGGGCTGCCCGGGGCCGGGGTGGTCGAGGATCGACGCGGCAGCGGGGCCGGCGGGGGGGGGGTGGGTGGGCGCGACGGGATGCGGCGCGCTCGTGGTGTGCGGGGCGGTGCCGGTGGTGTGCGGGGCGGCAGCGGTGTGTGGGGCGGTGGCGGTGTGTGGGGCGGTGGCAGTGTTCGGCGTGTTGGTGGTGTGAGGCGCAGTCGTGGTGTTCGGCGCGGCGGCGGTGTGCGGGGTGGCGGCCGGGGGCTTGGTGGGCTGGTCGTGGGCGGCGATGGTGCGGTGGACGACGTCGGGGTCGCCGTGCACGGTGCTGGGGTCGCCGACGATCTTGGTGGGGTCGCCGGGGGCGGGACCGGCGTGGTCGTGGGGGTGGGCGGGCTGGTCGCCGGTGACCTTCTTGGCGACGGCCTCGGCCTCCTTCTCGGCGGCGTCCTCGGGGTGGCTGACGGGGACACCGGCGGGGTGCTTGTCGGCGGCGGGGTCGCGGGTGGCCCGTAGCAGGCGGTTGGTCTGCTGGTTGCCGACGGACTGTTGGAGGGCGGCGGCCTGGCCGGCGGGGGTCGCGGACTTGTCGGTGGGTTTCTTGTCGTCAGCGGACTTCTTGTCACCAGCGTGGTCGCGGGCGGGGCCGGTGTGCTGTTCGGGGGCGGGCGGCTGGACGGTCGGGGCGGGGGGCTTGTCCTGCTTCTTGTCGCCGGCCTGGACCTGAGTCTTCTCGTCACCCATGACCTCTCACCAACCTCCGTTGCCGGCGAGCAGTTCGCGCTCCACCCAGCCGTAGAAGGGCCGGCCGAACTCGCCGGGAGTGACGGGCAGGCCGAGTTTCTGGTACTCGCGGCCGACGGAGATCACCAGGTCGCGCACGCCCACGGCGGAGGCGGCGGGATCGGAGCGCAGGGCGCGGAAGGCGGCGTCGAGCACGATGTTCTTGATGCTGCCGCCGGACATCGGGAACCGGGCGGCCAGTTCGGCGAGCTCGTCGCCGTCGGGATAGCGCATGCCGGCGGGGAACATGCCCTGCCAGATCCGCAGGCGGGCGTCGGCGTCGGGCGCGGGGAAGTCGACCACGGCGTGCAGCCGGCGCAGGAACGCGGTGTCAATGTTCTGCCGCAGATTGGACGCGAGCACGACGACGCCGCGGAACTCCTCGACGCGTTGCAGCAGGAACGCCATCTCGACGTTGGCCCAGCGGTCCCGCGCCTCCTTGACCTCACCGCGCTTGGCGAACAGGGCGTCGGCCTCGTCGAAGAACACCATGGCGTTGGACCGCTCGGCGTCGGCGAACACCCGGTCCAGGTTCTTCTCGGTCTCCCCCACGTACTTGCTGGCCACCGCGGACAGGTCCACTTTGTACAGATCGGCGCCCTGCTCGCGGGCCAGCAGCTCGGCGGCCATCGTCTTGCCGGTGCCGGACCCGCCGGTGAACATCGCCACCACACCACGCCCGAGGCTGAGCCGACGGTCGAAGCCGAGCTCCCCGTACACCTTGCCGCGCAAGCCGATCCGGGCCCGCAACTCCTCCAGCTGCCGACGGTTCGGGTCGGGCAGCACGAGGTCGTCGAAGCCCAGTTCGGTGCGCGGCTCGATACGCCGGGCGAACGCCACCAGCCGCCGACCGGACTGCCGCCGGCAGCCCTCGAACAGGTCGTCGGCGCGCAGCCTCGGCACGGCTGGATCACGCAGCCGGGCCACGCCGATGGCGCTGCCGATGGAGTCCACCAGCTGACCGGCGGTCAGCTGAAACGTGTTGGCGAGTAGGTCGGCGAGGTGCTCGCGGCGCGGCCGGGGCGGCTCGAACGCGGCGTCCGGCGGCAGCAGGGCCAGCCACAATCGCTGCCGCTGCGCGAAATTCGGCGCGGCGAGGTCTATGCGCACGAAACGGCCGCTCGACACGACACCGGCCGGATCCCACGGGGTCGAGCTGGTGATCAGCGTGCGGCCGGGGAACCGGTCGATGGCCTCGACCAGGGTCGTCCACTGTTCGGCGTGTTCGTCCTCCAGCAACCGGTCCGCACCGAGCCAGCAGACCACGGCGTTGCGCAGCAGGGCCTCACGGTGACACAGGTCGACCACGAGCGGCCATGAACCACGCAGCGCGGCCCGTACGTCGACCAGCATCATGGGCAGCCGGGCGTCGGCGCAGAGCGCGGTCGCGATGCTGCGCCGACCCGATCCGTATGGTCCGTGCAGGAAAACCACCGCGCCTTCGGGGCGCGAGCGCAGCCAGCCGGCGAGTCCACGGAGTTCGTCGCGATGGTCGGCGGCGAGTACCAGTTCGTCCAGCCCGGCAAAGGGTTCGTCGACGGTCAGCATGCCGGCCAGCCGGTCGTCGACGGTGTCGTCGCCGAGCAGGTGCCCGACGATCCGGGGATCGATCCGCAACTCCCCCGCCGGGCCGATGTCCACGAGGTGGTGCCGGATCAGCGGCGCCGAGGCGGCGAAGATTCCGTCTCGGTGGGATGACTCCACGATCCGCAACGCGAGATCGACAGTCGGCGCGGACGCGGTGGCGTTGTCGAGCAGGTAGCCGAACAGCCGCCGACGACGGGAGTCCACATGCGACAACAGACAGAGCAGCAGCACGTCCAGCTCACGGCGATCCAGCCCGAAACGTGCGCAGAACGCTGGTAACCGCAAGGGAACCGCGCTCTCGTCGACGGTCGCGTCGATGAGCTCCAGCGCCCGCGCGGCGGCCTCGATGTGCTCCTGCACAACGGCCGGCACTTCCACCACACCGAACGGCAAGGCGAGGTAACGGTCGATCTCCGTCTCCGCGATGCTCGGCAGCCCCCATTGGTCACCCGGCTTGGTGGCCCCGATGTCCGCGCGGAACCACTCGACCTGGGCACGCACCAACAGGTCCACCCGGGCGAGTTCGTCGGTGAGGTGGGCGGCGCTGTCTGGGTATCCGGTCATGAGAAGTCCATCCGATACGTCACGGTCCGGCCGCCCAGCCACGACACGGCCTCCAGCGGGCGGTCGTAACCGGCCATCGTCACGACCACGTCCAGTGGCCGTGGCACCAGCTCGACGGTGATTTCCCGGTCCGTCCAACGGATTCGGCCCGGTCGCTGGACGAAGTTGGCCAGCAGGTAGCCGGTGCTGGACGCGGCGAACCGGCCGAGCCAGCGGGCCCAGGCCCGCAGCACCGCGACGGCCATCAACTCCACCACATCCTCACACGGGTCCAATTCGTCCATGCGCTGTGCCTGCACGGCCGCCACCAGTTCGGCACGCACGGCATCACACTCGACGGCCGTCCAGGCCAATTCCTCGTGGGGAGCGGTCGTTCGCAGGCCGGCAAACGCCCGCACGGCCGGGTCATCGGGCGACGCACCGGTCAACCACGACGCCACCGCCAGCAATGCCGCCGGCAACGCGTCGGACTGGCCGGCCCGGGCGAGCACCGCCGGCAGCCGCAGATCGGCGACCGCACGGAGCAGCAACAACAGTCCGGCACAAGGGCTTTCCTCGAACTCCACCGGCTCCCGATCCAGAGCTCCAGTCCCGGTCAGACGGGCCACCACGGACTCGACCAGGCGGTCATCCGTCCATTCCGGACGTTCCGCGGCGAGCGCGGCGCGGACCAGGAGCGCCGCCCGCGGCCCCGGTCCGGCGGTCAACACCGCGGCACGCAGCCACTGAGTGCCGGCCAGCATTTCCTGCACCGCATCCGAGATCACGCGCTCACGGCCGTTCGCGACGATACCGACGGTCAGACCGCTGGCCAGCAGTGGGAGGTCCAGCCAGTCGAAGTGTGCGCGCAGTTCCGCCGGGGGCGGTCCGGACGGACGGAGAAGTTCGCCCCGTCCGGTCAGGTAGCGCAGGATGTCCACGACCACCACGGTCAACGCGGCCGGACTCCGCCAGTCGGGCACTGGTCGCGAACGCCACACCCGAGCCACGTCCACAGTGGACATCGGGTCGGCGGCCCACAGCGACCAGGTGTCGGCGACATGCACCGCAGCGACGATCAGCGGCCACAAGCCGGAAACGTCGTCGCCGGCCGACGGGACCACCGTGGCCCGGGCGACCAGCTCGGCCAGTTCGTCGTCGGACACCGCGTTCAACACCTCCAGCAGCCGCTCGTGCCGACACAGCGCCGCCAACACCGGCATCATCGGCCGATCGAGGAGCAGCCCCAGCACAGCCTCGCCGGACGGCCGCTCGTGCCACGGTTCGAACGCGCGGAAATACCAGTGCCGTGCGGCTTCCCCGCGAACGTGATCGGCGAGGTAGCGGGCCACATAATCGGCTTCGTCGTCGAACTGCACGAGATTCACGCCGTCGCCGGGATCTTCGGCGACAGCGGTGACGACAGCGGTCGCCAGCGCCGCAGCCCAGTGCCGCGCGGCATCCGGGCTGTCGGCACGCAAGGCGAACTCGGCCCGCACGTCGCGCAGCACCCACACTGTTTCGGCATCGCCGTAGACGGCATCGAGCATCGTGCCGAGCAGCGCCGGCAGTTCCAGACGGGCCACCGTGTCCAGGCGCCCGGCGGCGGCTGTCGCCGCGACACCGCGCGTGAGGTACTCGCAACTCAGCTCGGCGATGCTGCCGTCCATGGCTCAGCCCTCCGCGGTCAGGTGCTGGGTGAGCGTGGTCGCGGCCGGCGGGAAGTTCTGCCGCAGCAGGTTCGCCACCTCCTGCAACAGATCCGGGTCGGCGGCCAGGGCCACCGCGACCGCGCCGGCCGTCGACGTCGACTGCGGCCGGTACAGCCGGGCCGCCACGCCGGCGGCGCTGCTGAAGCCGCTCAGCATGGTGCCGGTGGTCAGCGACCGTGTGGCCTGGTCCGCGGCCTGCGCCTGCACGGCGCCGGACGTGATGATCTTGCCGACGACGTTCAGCGTGCCGTGCACGGTCACCGTGTTGTCGCCGCCGACGGTCAGGCACGGCGTGAACACGTTCTGGTCCGACCAGGTCCCGACGACCAGCGAGTTCTCCTTGCCCGGCGGCAGTTCCACCCGCAGCTCGCGCTGGTCGCCCTCCTTCGTCCCGTAGAGCTGCCACGGCTGTGGGTTGGCGACCGGGGCCGAGGACGCGGCCGGGAAGCTCAGCGCTCCGTCGTCGATGCGCAACTCCCCCTGCACGGTGAGGCCGCCGTGCGTGGTGGTCGTGCCGTCTGCGGCAATGTCGAAAAGGTCACCCGGCCCGCGCAGCGCCAACCGGTTCTGGTCGCCGACGGCGGTCGGACCGAGATCGAGATGGACCGTGCCGTTCGGATGGGCCACCGACGACGCGACCAGGCCCGCGTATCGCCGTCCCGACCCGTCCACGGTGACCGAGCCGGCCGCCCCGGTTCGGCGAACCCGCCCGAGCAGCACCGGCCACGGATGGTCCTCCTCGGGCGCGGTGCGCTCCGGCCCGAACGCGAGATCACCGTCCGGCACGCCCGGCGGGTGGGTCGCGTCGACGGCATCGTCAGCCTCGCTGACGATCAGCCGCGGCAGCTCCTGCCAGCGGTAGAAGGCCGTCGCATCGGCGCCGCAGGCCGCGTAGCCGGCGGGCGCGACATCCGAGCCGATCCGGTCGTAGACCAGCCAGACGTCGTACGCGGTCTCCCCCGTCACCGGCGCGGGCGGCAGCGCGGGCACGCTCATCCGCTGGATCACCACGACCTCCCGGCCGTAGCCGTCGACCGCGAGGCCGGGCTCGACGGCGAGGGCGCCGGTGGCCGTGCCGAGCGCCAGCCCGTGCACGATGCCCCAGCTGTGCCCGGCGATGTCGTGCCGCCGCCGCATCGCGACGTGGTAGGACTGCTCGTCGGTGAAGTCCTGCGGGCGCAGGAACTGGCGGTCGAAGTACCGCACCCGGACGATCCGGTCCGCGTCCACGGTCACCTCCGGTGATCAGGGGATTGTGGTGGTGTCCTGCCAGTCCAGGTCGGCCGCGCCGAGCGTGATCCGCCCGCCGGGCAGCAGCCCCAGCGCGAAGACCTCGACCCGCACGGTCGCGCCGGCGCCGGGCAGGGTGACGCTCTTGGTGAGCTGCTGGCTCGCGCCGGGGGCCAGCGACGGGATCCTGAGCAGCACCTCGGTGGTCCGGTCGCCGTTCACCGTGGTCATCGCGACCACGGTGGTGTTGCTGATCTGCCGGGTCGAGTTGTCGGCGATCTTGACCGCGTAGTCGAACGTCGGCGTGGTCGGCGGCGGCACGGTCGCGGGCTGAGTCGCCGGTGGTTGTGTGGCCGGCGGGGGCTCGGGCGAGACGAGGGCGGTCAGCGTGACGGTGAGCGAGGCGGTGTCGAACAGGTCGCCGCTGAACCGCTGGTCCACCGCCCGGCTGCCCTGGTCGACGGCGTTCAGCCAGGTGCCCAGCAGGGCGCTGTTCAGGCGCGGGTCGTCGGGGTCGGCGCTCAGCGGCCCGAGCACCAGCGGCCCCTGCACCTTGAGGTCGCCGCCGACCGTGGCCGTGCCGCCCGCGTCGACGGCGAGCGGCGGGAGCCCGGTTCCGTTGCTGACGGCGAAGCGGTACCAGTCCGGCACGTCCGTCGGCTTCGGCGCGCCGACCTCGACGCGCAGCTGCCGGCCGGTCACCACGCCGTCGGCCAGCAGCTCCGTTTGGTACCAACGCCATGGCCACGCCTGTTGCGGCTCGGGCACCGGGTTGCCGAATCGCAACGCCTGGTCCTCGGTCAGGTTCACGTCCGGCGTTTCCAGCGTGCCGTCGACGACCGTGCGTCCGGCCGCCGTGACGGCCAGCCGCTGAACCGGAGTCCCGGTGTCATCGGGGATCCGCACGGACAGCAGCGGATCGGCGCCGAGTGCGAGTTCGGTTCCGGTCTGCGCGGTTACCGATCCGCCTTCGGCGTCGAGGTAGGTCAGTTGGCTTTCCGCTGGCACGTATGGCGGTGTGCCCGAGCTGCGGACCAGCCGGCCAAGGAACACCGCCGCCGTCGGGCCGACGCCGCCGGCCACCACCAGCACGCCGACGCCCTCGGTGACGCGGTCCGCGACCTCCTCTTCCTCGTATTGCAGCGAGATGTCCAGACTGTCCGGACCGCTCGGCAGGTCGGTCCACCGCAGCCGCAGTGGATCCGGCACCACCAGCGGCCGGCCGAGGGAGTCGACCGCGTAGCCCGGCGCGATGACCAGACCCGAGGCCTGGGCGGACAGCGTCAGGCCGTGGGCGATTCCCCAGCTGTGGCTGGTGATGTCGTGCCGGCGGCGGGTGGCGATCAGGTGGTCCTGCTCGGCCACCAGGTCGTCGACGCTGAGTTGTTGGCCTTCCCGGTAGCGCGGGCGGACCAGGTCCGGCTGGCTCACGACGACGTCACCACACGCCGCGCCACCGGCTTGGGGGCCGGTCGGACGCGCACCGTCGCAGGCCGACGGCCAACGATCGCCGCAGGGCTGGTCGGAGCAGGGCTGGTCGGAGCGGGGCTGGTCGGGGCGTTGTCCGAGGTCGTGGGCTCACTGGTGGGAGTCGCGCTCTGGCCAGCCGGCTCGGTGGTGGGAGCGCTGCTGGGCTCCGCCGCCTGGGTGGTCGAGGCCTGGTCCGCGGACTTGGTGTCGCCGCCCTTCGGCGGTGCGAAGCCCACCACCCGCCATCCCGGCAGATGGGTGTCCGACGGCGTCATGACGTAGCGCAGCCACACCGAGCTGTCGCCGTCCACCAGCGGCGGGTCGCCGATCATCGCCCGGACATCGTCCACACTGGACGGACTCCACTCCTGCACGCCGGTCACCGGCACGCCGAGCCCGCGCAGGTCGAGCCGGGCCTGCTCCAGCCGGTGCCAGACCACCCGGCCGAGGTTGAGCTGGGCGAACGGGGCGGGCCAGGCGGTCGGCCCGAACTCGTGCCGGAACGGCGAGACCGGGTCGATGGTCTTGACCACCCAGCGCGGCACCCCGGTCGCGTCCGGCACGGCGGAGAGCCAGATCCGGGCGAGCGGCACGGCATCCCCGGCGCAGCCGGGCGGGCAGCCGCCGTCCAGCACGGACAGGATCCGGTCCTGTGCGATCCAGAACACCAGTTCCTCGAAGCGCGGCGGGTGGGGGCCGTCGCACTGGCCCAGCCAGTCGGCGACGAAGCCGAAGTGGCGAAGGGGACGCTCGCGCAGCCGATCCCGCAGCCACGAGGCGAGAGCCGCCGCAGTGGCCTGGCCGGGCAGGCCCTCGGCGATGGCCTGGGTCACGATGTCGACAGCGTCGCGATAGGCCGACTCCCACTGCGTCCAGCCGGGCGTGGGCGGCTCGGCGCCGTCGACGACTTCCTTGCACACCAACTGGAACGACTCCAGCGTGCGGCTGTCCTCGCACTCGCCGGTCTCGCCGCAGGCGCTCCGGCCCAGCGCCAGCACCGGGTCCTCGCCCACTTCCCGGTAGGAGACACCGAGATCGACGACGCACGCGGTCGGCGGCTGGCCCGACGGTGTGCCACACGGCGTGCTCAGCTCGGGGCAGCACGAGGTCACGTCGAACGAGGTCGCCGTCGGCAGCACGATGTCCTCGCCGCACGAGCTGACCGCGTAGCCGGGCTGGACGACCACGCTGCCCGTGGCCGAGGTGTCGATGTCCACATCGAGGCCGCACACCACGCCCCAGCCGTCCCGGTACCGGCCGAGCCGGCGGCGGTCCAGCACCCAAGCGGTGAGCTCGGACAGGTCCTGGTCGGTGAGCAGCTGGCCGCAGAAGAACCGCGGCCGGACCAGGGCCCGCAGCTCGCACGACTGCTGGCCGCACGGCTGCGGGCAGCAGCACGGCTTGCTGAGGGTGCCGGTCATGACTCCGCCTTCCGGTCGTCGTGGTCCTCGTCGCGGACCTCGAACCAGCTCTCGAACAGTCCACCTTGGACACCGTCGCCCGAGGGCAGCCGGCCGCGCAGGTGGTTGCCGTCGACCGGCACGCCGCGGCAGTCCTGGATGAAGTCGCAGCGCAGCGACACGGAGATCACCACGTCGTGCAGGCTGCGCCGGCCGTGCTCGGCGATGTAGGCCTCGTCGATGGTGAACACGGCCGTGCAGGGATCCTCCAGCCGCGGCGGCGAATCCTCGGGATAGGGCAGGAACTCCATGCCTTCGGCCGGACCGGTCGAGTACTGGACCACGAAGGTCTGCGGGTTCACTCCGCGGGCGAGACCGTGGGACTCCCGCAGCGGGCGGTCGAAGCAAATCCGCAACTCGCCGTGCAGTTCCTCGCGGATCTCCTTCAGCGTCAGGCAACCGCCGTGCTTCCAGTTCACGTGGGTGATGTGGGTGAGCAGCGCCGGTGGCGGCGGCTGCACCCGGCGGCCGTCGAAGTCGAGCTCGAATCCACCGCCCTCCAAGGGAATCACCCTGGCCAGCGGCACCAGGTCACCGCACGGGCAGCGGGGCTCCAGGCACTGCTCGTGGCACTGGTGGCAACCGCAACCGTGACCGTGGTGGTGCTGCTCGGCTTCCTCCGACCCCGATTCCTCGTCGGAGTCGGAGTGGTGACAGCCGCAGTCGTCGACCGGCCAGCACCCGGGCGTCACGTCGGCGACGACCAGCTCCACCCCGTCGCGGAACCGGTTGAACTCCCGGTGGTGCGGGTCGCAGGCGCCCTCGGCGAACAGCGACGGCACCGGCTCGATCTGCTCCTCGTGGAACCGGACGCACAGCAGGAACGGGTCCGACCGCTGCGGGAGCTCGAAGGCGATCTCCCGCTGCAGCACCAGTTCCCGCCCGTGGCAGTCCAGCGCCAGGCCGGGCGTGACCACCACCCAGGTCTTGGCGCACTCCGGGCGCGGGTGCCGGCACACCTCCAGCCCGCACACGATGCCCCAGCCGTGCAGCAGCCGGTTGTGCAGCCGGTGCCGGTCGAGCAGGTACTCCGTGTCGGCCGCGAAGTCCCGCGCGGCCATGAACTTCCCGGTGAAGTAGCGGTTGCGTTCCACCACCACGTGTCCACAGTGGTCCCGGCACCCGCACGTTTGTGCTGACATCCGTTGGCTCCTCACCTGATCCCGGTTCCGGCCCCGATGCGGGTCCCGGGTCCGACCCGGACGGGGCGATGCGGCTGTGCGGACGCCAGCACCGTGTCCAGGCCGAGCCGGTGGCGCGGCGGGCGGCTTGGCGGCGTGGTGTCGTCGTGCCGGCAGGCCAGTCGCGCGCTGGGCACCGCGCCGACGACGGTGTCCAGCCCCACCGTGGCCTGCGCGGCCACCCGCAGCCGGGGCTCGACGAGGCACAACTGGTACTGGCTGGTGGCCGGCCGCTCCGCGGTCAGCAGCCGGTGCACGGCCCGCTCGTCCTCGGCGGTGCGCACCCAACTGGACGGCAGGTACACCCGGAAGCTGTCGGCCGTGGTGGTGAAGAAGTCGTGGGCCGGGTCGCCGGTGGACACCAGCCGCGCCTGGCCGACCCGCGCGTACGAGCCGAGCCGCAGCCGGGCCACCACGTCCGGGCTCCACAACGGGGCCGGTGCGTTGTCGGGCTGGCCCAGCTCCAACCGGTCACGGGTGCGGAATCCCTCCACCAGCGCGGGAAGGCCGACCGCACTGGGGTCGATCCCGGTCAGGATGGCCATCAGCGCGGACAGCATGGCCCGCAGCGCCTCGGGCGTGCCCCGCCGGCGCAGCACGGAAAGGCTGGCCAGCAGCCAGGAACGCTGCTGGTCGGCGGTCCAGCGTTGGTCCAGCGGCACGCCCAGCCAGCCGGCCAGGAACCGCAGCGCCGCACCGGCCGGGACCGCCTTCGGGTCCGCGAACGCCGGCAGGTC
The DNA here is from genome assembly GCF_018263855.1 of Kutzneria sp. CA-103260. Taxonomy (GTDB): domain Bacteria; phylum Actinomycetota; class Actinomycetes; order Mycobacteriales; family Pseudonocardiaceae; genus Kutzneria. The sequence continues at coordinate 3,943,799 of NZ_CP073318.1, forward strand.
GGCGATCCGGGCCGCCAGCCCGTCCCACTCGACCTGCATCGAGCCCAGGAATCGTTCCAGGAAGTCCTTGCTGTCCTGGTCGGCGCCGTAGATCGCGGGCAGGAACTCCAGATAGGACGATCGCGGGTAGTGCACCCGCAGCGCGCTCACCATGGGAGTCGCGCGGCCGGGGCCGGACAGCCGGAGCCGGACCGTCAGGTAGCGGCCGGGCCGGCTGCGCACCGGCCAGTCCACGACTTCGGCCTCGGGTGGCGTGCCCGGCGCGTGTGCCTGACCGGTCTCCGAGCCGAGCGACGTCCAGTCGGCCGGCGTCGGGTCGTCCGAGGTCGTGGTTTCCGCCTCGACGGACGTGCCGGCCGGCAGCGCCGACAGGTCCAGCCGCACGCGATCCCAGACGCAGCGGTAGATCCGGCTGTCCAGCACCGCGCTGGTCCACTCGCCGGTCTTCACGTACGGCACCGGGCCTCGGCTCGCCCTCGGCGGTGGCACCGGCTGCCCTGTGCGGTCGAACGCCGGTCCGGTCGGCGCGACAGAGGCCGGCTCGGCCACGTCTCCTTCACGGTCCGGCTCGGCGTGGCGTCCACACTGGAGTGTCAACCCCTCTGGCAGCACGAACACACCCGAAACCAGCCGCAGCGCCGGCGCGACGAAGCGGCTCCGCAGCTGGCCGGGATCGGTGAACTCGGCACCGTCGCTGCGGTGCAGAACCTCCGGCGCGTACAGGTAGATCAGCCCGGAGGTGTCCACGGAAACCTTGGTGGCCTGCCCGGCCAACTCGGCGTTGGTGAGCACGAGCTGCGGCTCGTCCTCGTGCGGGCAGTGCCGCCACACGGCCCCGTGTTTGCGGTCCAGCAGATATGTTGCGGTGCCGTCGGAACGAACGTCGGCCAGGTCCCAGTCGCGGTGCCAGACGTAGGTGAGATTCAGTTGCGGGAGGCCGTAGACGAGCACGCGGCGGTGCCGACGGTCGGCCACGTACAGCAAGCGGCCGGTGATGGCGATGTTGACCACCTCGCCGAGCGCCGTGACGTCGTGTGCCGGCGCATCCCCCAGCACCGCCACGAACTCCTGCCGCCGCGGGTCGAACCGCCGCACGACAACGCCGTTGGGGTCGAGCAGGTAGAGGATGTCGTCGGCCGACAGAGCGAATCCGGTCGGCAGCACGAGTCCGCCGAGGCTGCCGTCCTCGGCGGCGAGCCCGAGCGGACCGGACGGCGTCGTGGCCAGCCGCAGGTCAGTGCCGACGGCCACGCCGTCCGCAGTCGTTGTCCGCCAACCAGTTCGGCTGTCGAGCAGCCAATGGGTCGGTCCCTGGGGTCGCACCACTACCGTCCCTCCTGCGCCGACGAGCCGCTGTCCGGCGTCACGTCGATGCGGTGCGTGCCGGAGGTGGTGAGGCCGCCGGCCGGCAGATCCACCGCCACACGCGGGTCGTCCTGCACGCGACCGTTCACCGTGATCTCCAACTCCGTCACCGCGAGCACCCCGGGCACGGCGAGCAGCACCCCGTACAAGCTGGTGGGCCGGAACTGGTCGGTGAACTGCGCGAACCGGGAGCCGTCGGCGGCGACGTGCAGCGGCGCAAGGAAATCCTTCAGGGCCTGCTGCGCACCGGCCGCCACCGCGTCGGCGGCCGCGTACGGGTCGGCGGTCACCGCCGCGTGCACGGAGATCGGCACGAACACCGGCCCGGCGACGAACAACTCCGTGGCGATCAGGCGGAACTGGTCGAGGTAACGGCACACGCCGGCGATCAGCTCGCCACTCGGCGCCGGCGGATCGTCGTCGGTGTCGGCCACGATAACCACGGTGACGGTGCCCGCGACCTGCACGCCGGGGTGGTCGGGATGGGTCAACGGGAGCGCGATCGCATCGGCCACGCCGCCGACCTGCTTGGCCAGCGCCGCGTAGTCGGCGGCGGTCACGGCCCGCTGCTGGTGCCGCAACAGCGCCGGCGCGTCCCGCTTCAGATCGTCCAGGCTCTGCTGCTCGCTTCCGCCGGCGGCCGCCCGGTTGTTGGTGACCGAGTCCACGCCCGGCAGCGTCCCCAGCAACGTCGAGATCGCCCCGGCCGGCACGTTGCCGGCCGCGCCACCGCCGAAGCGGTACGACACCGCGACGATCTCCGCGTCCACAGCCGGGATCAGGCCACGAACCCCGTCGCCGAAGGTCACCGTGCCGGTGCTGCTGTCCACTGTGTACACAGTGTCCGCCGGCCCGGACGACAGGAAGTCCGACACCTCTGTCCACTGTGCGCTCGTGGGCTGCCCGGTGTCCTCGCGCACCTCCAGATTCAGGCTCCCGACCGCGACCGGCGTCTGCCGGAGTTGGAAGGTCTGGTCCGGGTGGGCCTCGCTGATGCCGAGCAGTTCGTCGGTGACCGTGGCGAGATTGCGGGCCGTGGTGGTGTTCGGGGTGATGGCGTCGATCTCCGGTTCGTGGCCGGCGGCGTACCGGCCGCTGACCAGGCGCACCCGCAGCCAGTACCGCGGATCGGCGACATCGGCGGCGTGCGCGGCGGCGATCTGGGTAGGGCCGGCGAATGTGATGTAACCCTGCGCCGTAAAGGAAGCACTGTCGTCAGCGAAGACGTTGAGCCGCGCCCAGCGCGGGGCGTCGTCGCGCGGCAGGTACTCCCAGACCAGGCTCACCGGCGGCAGCGGCGGCCGTACCGCCTTGCCAGCCTCCTGCGGCACGCCGGCCAGCGCGGCCGCGGGCAGGGTGGCCAACAGGCGCAGCTGGTCCGGGAACTGGCCCGGCAGCTCCGGCTTGGTCGGCGTGAACCCGAGGTACAACGCGTTGCCCGGCTGGGGAATCCAGCCCAGTGGCCGGAACGGCTGGCCGGCCGCGACCGGGGTGAAGGTCGAGCCGTCGTCCACCACGATGTCGGTCAGCTGGTACGGGACGAGCGCCACCGCCTGGTCGGTCTCGAAGATCAGCGGCGCGCCGGTCGGGCCGGTGGCGGAGACCTGGGAGAGCGCGGGCACGACCACGCCGACCGCCGTGGAGGTGGGCTTGAACGTCACGTCCGCGACGGCGGGACTGGCCGGGCTCTGGGTCAGCCCCAACAGGTCCAGGAACTTCACGTAGGTGAGGTCGGGCACGCGGTTGAGCTCGTACAGCATGATCTCGGTCAGCCAGGCGAACAGTTCGACCAGGGTGACGCCGGGATCGCTGGGGTTGAAGTCGGTCCAGTCCGGCGTGAAGCGGATGATCCGCCGGCGCGCCTCGGCCACCAGCTGGTCGAACGTGCGGCTGTCCAGGTTCGGGACTTCCAGTGCCATCTCAGCCCCCTGTGCCCTCGGTCAGGAAGAACGGGTAGACCAGGTTGTCCGCGGTGTTGTTGGCCCTGATCCGGTAGGAGATGCGGATCAGCAGGAAGTTGGTGGCGTCGGCGGGCGCCTCGACCGTCACGTCGAGCACGTCGATGCGCGGCTCCCAGGTCAGCAGTGCCGTGCGGACCCGCTCGGTGACGGTGGTGTGCAGGGCCTGTGTGTTGGCCTGGAACACCAGGTCGTGGATGCCGCAGCCGAAGTCCGGCCGCATCCGCCGCTCCCCCGGCGCGGTGGCCAGGATCAGCCAGATACTCTGCCGCACCTTCTCCGCGCCGGACGCGGTCGGCAGCGCCCGGGTCGGGTCCGGCCGCACCGGGAAAGCCAGGCCGGTGCCCAGAAAAGCGGGATCCGTCACGGCTATCCCCCGATCCTGACCAGGCCGGTGGCGACCACCGTGCCGACCGGGAGGTCGACGGGGTCGTTACAGGTCAACGCGGTGTCCCCGTTACGGGCGGCCGGTTTGCCGTTGATCCGCACGGTGAGGCTGCCGGTGATCACGCGCCCCTGGTTGCTCGGCGGCTTGACGAAGGTGCCGCTCGCCGGAATGTGCGGCGGCGTGTTCGTCGCCGTGCTGTCGACCGTCGCCGCGAACCGCCCGTTGATCCGGACGTTCGTGGACAGGGCGCCGTCGAGGATCCCGTTGAACGGGAACGGCGTCGGCGTGGTCACGTTGCCGGTCTGGACCAGGTGCGTGTCCGTGGCGGTGATCCGGTCGCCCTGCTTGGCTGCTGGCTGTCCCATCGCCTTCCCCTAGTTGATGTCCACGGTCTTGCCGCTGATGGTCAGGCCCTGGTCCGCGGTCAGCGACAGGGTCGTGGTGGCGTGCAGCTCGATGCTGCGGCCGGACAACTTGATCGTCCCGTTCGGCGCGTCGACTTCCACATCGCCTTCGTCGGCGCTGACGGTGATCTTGCTGTTGGCGCTGTCCAGCACGACTCTGCGCTTGCCGTCCTTGTCGATCACCTCGATCTTCTCCGCGCCCTTGGTGTCGTCGAACCGGAGCACGTGTCCGCTGCGCGAGGTGAAGAACCGCCAGTTGTTCTCGGTCGGCTTGCCGTCGTCGGGCGGCGGCGGCTCGGGCTGGTTCCAGACACCGCCGAGCACGTACGGGGCCCGCATGTCGCCCTGGAGGAAGCCGACGATCACCTCGTCGCCCTTCTCCGGGCGGAACAGCGACCCCCGCTTGTCGCCGGCCATCAGCGTGACCAGGCCGGCCCAGTCGCTCTGCACCCCGCCGAGTTCGGGAAAGCTGACCCGGACCCGGGCCAGCTTGTCCGGGTCGTCGAGGTCGGTCACGACGCCGACCAGCAGCCCGGTGCGGGTCGAGGTGGCGGAATCAGCGGTCATCGCGGTGGCTCCTAGTCGTCACGCCGGCAGTCGAACGTGGTCACGTAGCCCGAGTCGTCGAAGGTGTGCTTGGTGCCGGTGACGAAGTAGTCGCCGTCGAACCGGCGGCCCAGGCCGTCGATGGTCACCCGGCGGCCGGCGCGCAGGTCGGGCAGCCCGACCGTGGAGCCGGTGCCGGTGACCATCTCGTGGGTGATGTCGCGCAGCCGGTCGCGGGCGATCCGGTCGGCCTCGGCCTGGTCGGCCACGACCACGCTGGTGATCTCCTCGCGCTGGTTGAACGCCTGGTCCACGTCGGCGTCCTGGCCGCCGCCGGGCCGGGTGGCGGAGCCGGTGATCATCTTCTTCTGGCGGCGGTCCCAGGCCCGCACGGTCACCGTGCCGACCTGCTGCGCGGTGGTCAGCGTCGGCTGGAACTCCACCAGCGACTTGCCCCAGCTCAGCCGATAGGTGACCCGCTTGAGGTTCTCCGACGGCTCGAAGTGCAGCACCGGTTTGCCGGTGGTCTGGTCCTCCTCGACCCACAGCTCGTAGCCGATCCGCCGGGCCCGCTCGGCCAGGAAGATGATGTCGTACTGGTTGTCCTGCAACAGGTACGGGTAGGGCCGTTCGCCCAGCGGCTGGGTGTGCACGTCCACGTGCAGCAGGCCGCCGATCTGCTGGGCGATCTGGCTGTCGGTCAGGTTCTGGTAGGCCTGGGTGCGCTGCTTGCCGCGGAAGCGGTGCAGCACGTTGAGCGCGCTGACCACCAGCGTCGGCTGGCCCTCGGACGGGAAGTTGGGCTGCAGCGAGGTGATCTCGCCGGTCATCAGCCGGCGCAGCGGGTTCTTGCCACGGTAGCCGAGCCACAGCTCCAGCTGCTGCCCGGGCAGGAAGGTGGATCCGTTGCTGTACTTGAAGTCCCGGGCGGCGGCGTCCCAGTTGTTCACGGTCAGCTCGAAGCTGTCGATCTTGGTGATGTCGTCGGTGTAGGTCACGCTGATCACGTCGTGCAGCACGTCCTGCGGCAGCCGCCGGTTGGGCGGGTTCACCTCGAACGCCGGCACGTAGAAGTCCTGGCCCGGGTAGATCGGCACGGCCTGGGTCATGGCGCGCTCCCGCCCGGGGTGAGCGGCGGGATCTCCAGCGTGCTGCCCGGCCGGGGCCGGCGCGGGTCGGAGACGTGGTTGCGGTCGGCCAACACCCGCCACTTGGCCGGGTCGCCGTACTCGGCGGCGGCGATGTCCGACAGCGTGTCGCCGCGCCGCACGACGCGGGCCTTGGTGTGGTCGGGCGACTGGAGCTTGAGCTCCTGGAGCTGCTCCTCCAGCGTCTTGTACTCGCGCAGGGTGAGCGAAACCGTGGCCCGCAACGGGGTTCCGGCCGGGCTGAACAGGGTGAACTTCTGCTGGATCTGCTCGGCGATCGCGGTGAACGACAGCGAGCCCCAGCTCACCCGGAACCGCGGCGGGGCGTGCGTGGCCGGCTGGATCTTGACCAGCTGGTACACCTGCCGGGTCTGGGTGGTGACGTCCGGGGCGTCCTCCCCCATGCCGCCGTCGGTGGTGTCGAACAGCAGGTCCAGGGTCAGCCGCTCGTCCTGGCCGCGGACGAACTGCAGCACCGGCGAGTCGATCCCGGGAATGCCGATCTCGGCGATCTGCGCGCCCTTGGTCCGCGTGTACTCGGTCGGGTTGAACTGGACCTCGAAGTGGTCCAGCAGACCCTTGCCGACGTCCACAGTGGACTTGTCGAGGATCTCGATGCGGATCTTGGTCAGCGCCATCGTCACTCCACGATCGGGCTCGGCGGGGTGGCGGAACGGCGCAGCTCGGTCGCCGCGGCCGTGGACTCGGCCTGCCGGCGGGCGGTGGCCAGCCGGGCGGCCACCAGCTCCACCAGCCGGGTCAGCTGCTCCTCGGTGAACGGCAGCTCGCCGGTGTTGACGTGCACGCGGCTGGTGAGATTGTCGATGTGCATCGGCACTGCCGGCTCACCCCATCATCTCGAGGCCCTCGTGGACCAGTTCGATCGTCTCCACCGCGACCTGGTTCTGGGTCGCGTTCAGCGCCGGCCCCACCCACTTCACCGGGTAGGCCCGGCGGAACTGCCACTGAGCCACCACCTGCTCGCCGCTCGGGTCGTGCAGCAGGATGGACCCGCTGCGGCGGTTGACGGTCCCGCCGGCCAGCTCCGCGTGCCAGGCCCACAGCGAGCGGTCGGCGAGGCCCCGCTTCAGCTGGAGGTTGGTCTGCTTGGTGCGCACCGGAAGCTTGTGCAGCACGGTGTTCAGGCCGCCCTCGGGATAGTCGAACACCTCGGTCTCCAACTGAAGTCCGCCGATCTCGCTGAACCCGCCGAGCGGCAGGTCGTCCACCCGCACCTCGAACCGGAACCCGAGGAACGGGTCGGTCCGCCGCGCCACCTCCGCCATGTCAGCCTCCCGACTCCGTGTCCACCGACATCCCGGTCGGCGTGCGGATCACCCGGATCACCACGAACTCCGCCGGTGGCGGCGGGTTCAGCCCGATCAGGCAGGTGAACTTGCCGACGGCGAGGTCGGCCGGCGGGTTGACCGAGGCGTCGCACCGCACCGAGAACGCCTGGTCCTTGGTCGCCCCGGCCAGCATCCCGTTGCGCCACACCTGTTCCAGCAGACTGCGGATCACCCGGTCCAGCTCGGTCTGCAACGCCGGGCCGTTGGGCTCGAACACCGTCCAGGCCGTGTCGCTGAGGATCTGCTCCTCCAGCGCCAGCACCAGCCGCCGAACGTTGAGGTAGAGCCATTCCGGGTCGGACCGGGTCACGGTCCGGTCGCCCAGCACCCGGATGCCGCGCTGGACCCGGATCGCGTTCACCCCGCCGTCGTTGAGATCACCGTGCGCGATGTCGTCCACAGTGGACACCGTGTCCACCGGTAGCTCGACCAGCTCGTTGGCCGGCGGCTTGTGCACGCCGACCGTCGTGTCGACCCGCGCGCAGACGCCGGCGACGTGCCCGCTGGGCGGGACGGCCGTCACGTCGGCGTCCGGCGAGAGCGGGTCGACCACCAGCAGCCACGGGTAGTACAGCGCCCCGAAGGACGAGTCGAACTGGTTGCGCCACGCCACTGCGTCGGCCGGGCTGGTCAGCGGATCCTGCGGGGAGTCCAGCAGCGTGACCCGGTCGTGGTGCCGCTCGCAGTGCGCGATCATCGCCGCCTGGACCTCGGCAACCTCGTCCGGAGTGAAGGGCGGCCGGGCCGTCGGGTCCACCACCGGCGGCGAATCCCCAGTGGTGGCCGACAGATCACCGCACGGCGGCGTGGGCGTGGTCGGACGCCGTGTCACTGACACCGGCCGTGCCCACAGATCCGGCTGCACCACCAGCGCGACCTCGTCGATCGTGTCCAATGCGGACAGTCCCCACGGATGGTCGGCGCCGATGAAGTGCTCGGTGGTCAGCGTGGCCAACCCATCCGCCCCACCGGTCAGCACCAGCGGACCCGGCACCGGCGAGTGGCCCGACGCGTTCGGCGGCCAGGACACCGTGACGAGCCGGGAGCCGGCGTTCGGATCGTCCAGCAGCGCCACCGGATCGCGGCCCACCACCGGGTTCGGCACCGGCGCGAGGTTGCGCCACACCTCGGTCACGGCGCCGAGCCGCAGCGTCAGCGTGAACAGGCCGCCGCCGGCGTTGTCCACCCGGCAGCTCACCTGCTCGCCCCACATCCCCGGGCTGGTCGCGGCCAGCGCCAGCACCGGACCGCCCTGGGCGTCCAGCAGCGTCACCGTCGCCGTGCCGGCCGTGGCCGGGTCCGCGACGCGGACGACCCAGCAGCGGCTGCCCCCGTTGGCGTAGAACCCTTCCACGGCATACGCCAGGTAGGCGGCCGGCAGGTGTTCGCCGAACACGCCCCGGAACTGGTCCCAGCCCTCGACGGCGACCGCCTGGTGCAGCGGGCCGCGCTCGGCGACCCCGACGAAGCCGGCGATGTCGGTGCGCACCAGGGTGCGCGCCTGCGGGGCGGCGTCCAGCCACTCCAGCCGGACCCCGGGGGTCCGGTAGGAGCTGAGCGGGGCGGTGCGCGGCGAGGTCACGACGCCTGCTGGTCCAGGGTGAGGCCCTCCACGGCCAACACCAGCTCCTCGACGGCGACCTCGTTGGTCTTGGCGTTGAACGTCGGCGCCGAGTACTTCTTGGCCCAGGCGTTGGTGAACGTCCAGCGCAGCGCCGGCTTGCCGGCCTCGTCGTTGAGGATGAGGTGCCCGCCGCGGCGCACCACCTTGCCGTCCATCGCGGTCTTGCGCCACTCCCACAGGTCGCGGCTGGTGGTGTAGCCGCGCTTGAGCGTGATGTCGCCGAACTTCTTCAGCCCGGGGATCTTGGTCACGGTGATGTCCATCGAGCCCTCGCGGTACTCGATGACGTCCTGCTCGGTGTTGGCCCCGGTGCACTCGGAGAAGCCGTGCACACCGTCCAGGCCGTCGATGTCGAGGGTGAAGTTGAACGCGGCGAAGGGATCCTGCCGCACGCCGGTGTTGGGCATCGGTCACGTCTCCTGGATCAGCTGGTGGCCTCGGCGGTGAACTGGGAGAAGCGCAGGATCACGAACTCGGCCGGACGCACCGCGGCCAGCCCGATCAGGCAGATCAGCCGGCCGTTGAGGATGTCGTCGGTGGACATCGTGGTGCGGTCGCAGCGCACGAAGAACGCCTCCTCGCGGGTGGCGCCCATCAGCGCGCCGTCCCGCCAGACCTGCTCCAGGAAGGTCTCGATGGTGCGGCGGACCCGGGCCCAGGTCGGCTCGGCGTTGGGCTCGAAGACCAGCCACTGCAGGCCGCGGTCGACCGACTTCTCGACGAAGTTGAACAGCCGCCGCACGTTCACGTAGACCCACTCGGGGTCGTCCGAGATGGTCCGCGCGCCCCACAGCCGGATGCCCCGCCCGGCCGAGCGGAAGTCCCGGAAGGCGTTGATGCCGAACGGGTTGAGCACGTCCTGTGCGCCCTTGGTGACCGGGAACTCCAGCGGCCCCTCGGTCGGCGTCAGGTCCGCGGTGAGGATGCCCTGCACCTCGTAGTTGGCCGGGGCCTTGTGCACGCCGCGGGTGACGTCGTTGAACGCGTAGATGCCGGCGACGAAGCCGCTGGGCGGCACCAGCACGGTGACCCGGCTGCGCGGGTCGATCACCCGCAGGTGCGGGTAGTAGATGGCGGCGTAGTTGGACCGCTGCGTCAGGTAGGCGCCGGGATTGGTCTCGATGTTGCCGGCGCCGGCCGGCACGTCCAGCACCGCGACGCGGTCACGCAGCGTCTCGCACTGCTCGATGATCGCCGACTGCAACAGGTTCTGCTCGGCCGCGCCCAGCAGCGCGCCGTTGACCGCGTCCGGCACGGCCAGGATCGCCACGTCGTCCACCGCGGCCAGCGCCGACAGCCCCTTGAGCTGGTCCGGCGGGACGGCGGGGTCGCCGATGAAGGAGTCCGCGGTCAGGTCGGCGGTCCCGTCGCTGCCGCCGGCCAACGGGGTCGCGGCCACGTGAGTCGGCGCCGACGGCGTCTCGCCGGCCGGCCAGGACAGTTTCACCGCGTGCGAGCCGGTGTTCACGACGCTGCGCGCGAAGCGGGAGTCCTTGGGGTCGGCCGAGAGCTCGTCGAAGTCCTCGGTCACCGTGCCGTAGCTGATCCGCAGCCGGAACCGGTTCGGGTCCCGGGTCGCCGCGCTGACCTGCACCTGCACGGTGTTGGCCCAGGCGCCCGGGCCGAGTACGGTGATCGTCGGCCGCGCGCCCGCGGCGGCCAGTTCCAGGCTCGCCGAGGTGGCGTCGGAGCGGGTGATCCGCGCGACGAACACCCGCTGGCCGCCGTTGGCGAAGAAGCCCTGCGCCGACAGCGGGAGCGCGGACTGCGCCGGGTCGAGCGGATCTCCGTACCAGCGCAGGAACTCCGGCCAGGAGGTGATCAGCACCGCCTGGGTCGGACCCCGCTGGGTCAGCCCGACGAAACCGGCCGTGCTCGTGCTCACCCCCTGGATGGGCACGACGTCGCCGCGGACCTCCTCGACATAAATGCCGGGAGCGAGGTACTCAGGCATCGGTACTCCTCAGGCTGTGGTCGGGTCTGGGAAAGCTGAAGTCGGGCACGGTCGTGGTGGTCCGGGGCGCGACGGCCACGCCCGTGGCGGACTGGGTGCGGCCGTCGGGCAGGGTCGCGGTGACGGTCACCGTCGTCGCCGGCTGCGTCGGCGGGAAGTAGAAGGCCCACACGCCGTCGGCCCGGACGCCGGCCGCCACGCCGCCGACCGAGACGACGACCTTGCGCGGATCGACCCCGGCGGCCCGGATCCGCCCGCGCACCGCGGTCTGCGGCAGCACCGCCTCGCCCGCCGGCGTGACGGGAACATCCGGTATGGCAACGGGATCCGCGCCGGGGGCGGTGATCGTGACGGTGACCAGGTCGGTGGCGGGCACGCCGTCGGCGAACACCAGCACCCACTGCCCGTCCGTGTCCGTGCGGTACGAGGTCGCGCCCGGGGCCGTCACCACGGCGTCCACGACACCGGAGCCGTCCGGGTGCAGGGTGGCTCCGCGCAACAACGCCAAGGCGGTGCTCACCGTGCCGCCGATCTGCACCGGCGGCGGTGTGCTCGCGGTCGGGAACGGGTAGCTGTAACCGGCCTCCAGCACCATCTCGAACGGCTCGGGCTGGTCGTGGGTCGCCGGCAGGAACACGTTGTCGAAGTCGGCGACCTGGTAGTGGTCCGCGCGCACCCGCAGCAGGTACGGACCGGCGCCGAACGCCGTCTTCTGCTGACGGCCGTCAGGCTGGCTCAACAGCCCGAAGTTGACGGTGTAGCCGTGCGCGGTGCTGGCCAGCACCAGCTCCGGCGGCTCGGCGAAAGTGCGCTGCGCGCCGGGAGTGTGGTCGGCCAGCAGGAAGATGCGCACCGGGCTGATCAGCCGGGGACGGGCCCCGGCCAGGCCCCGCTGCCGCGCGAAGCCGTCGACGACGTCGAACACCCTGGCCGCGGTGAGGGTCCGGTACTCGGTCATCCGGCCACCGCCGCCTCACCGGTGGTGATGTCCAGCACCGGCGCGCTCTCGTCCAGCGTCGTGCTGTCGACCCGGAACACCCGCACCAGGTAGCAGACCGACAGCCGGTACGGCTCCTGCAACGCCTCCCAGATCCGGGTGACCTCCTCCAGCGGCAGCCGGCAGAACACCACCCGCACCTCGTCGATCACCGCGTTGAGCTGGTCGCGGACGTACACGCTGCTGTTGTCGTGCAACACCTGCATCGTCTTGCCGATCAGCACCTGGTCGTTCTCGCCGGAGCTGGTGAACGGCGTGACCAGGTAGGACAGGTCCAGCGCGAGCGGCGACGGCCGGCTCTGGTTGCGGTTGGGCTCGGCGACCGCCGGGATGTTCTTCATGAACTCGTTCTCGGTGATCCGGTACAGCCACAGCGACAGGTGCTTGGACGGGTCGCGCGCGGTCTCGGTCGGATTGCTGAACACGATCCCGTTCTCGCCGTTGACCAACGAGTTCACCATCGGATCGGCCTCGTAGGCGGCGGCCAGGATCCGGCGCAGCGACCGGCTCACGGTGTTCAGCGCCAGATACCCACTCATGACGTCGCCTCGCTGGCGCTCGGCGGCCGCATTCGCGACCACACAGTGCTGAATGATTCGCTCGCAAGCTCGCTCATGCCCGGCCCGCCGCCCGGACCGCGGCGACCAACGTGCTCGGGCCGAGCTCGCCCAGCTCGGCGCGCTGCGGTCGGAGCTGCCACAGGGAGCCGGTGCCGCTGTCGCCGTAGACCGCGAGCACCGAGGTGGTGTGGTCCACGCCGAAGTACTCGGGGTGCTCGGCCAGCATCCGGTCGTCGTCCAGGTGCCACACCACGACGTCCGGCCGGGACCGCCGCAGCTCCTCGGCCAGCCGGTGCTCCTGGCCGGGCGGCAGGTCCCGGACCACCTCGACGTCGGGCTGCCGGGCCAGCAGCTCCCGGATCACCCCGCCCAGCACGCCGGAACAGGACATCAGCGCAACGCGCGACCCTCTCGCCATCCCGCCCCTTCCCCAGGTGTGTCCACCCAGTGAGCCCGACGGGCCGGGCCGGCGGCAATGAACACCGGGATCCGTTCGGGGATCAGGGGATCCGGATCCTCCCGCGCCGGATCCCCTGCCGTCGCCGGGGATCCGGACCTGCCCCAACGGGCGAAACACAAGGCAGCGGCCCGCGTCCGGTGGACGCGGGCCGCTGCGGTGTCCGGATCTTCTAGACCCAGGAATGGGTCAGCGCGGCCACCTCCTTGCGGTGCCGCGCGCCGAGCTTCTCCAGGATGTTGTGCACGTGGTTCTTGACCGTGCACAGCTCGATGCCCAACTGCCGGGCGATCTCGCGGTTGGCCATGCCCAGGGCGATCAGGTCGACGATCTCCCGTTCACGCTCGGTCAGCCGCGCGGTCGGCCGCACGTGCTCGCGATCCGACAGCACGGCGACCCGGCGCAGCAGCCCGGCGACGATGAGCGGCGAGCACACCGCCTCGCCCTTGGCGACGTGCCGAACCGTCGTCACCAGGTCGCCCAGCGAGCCCTCACGCGGGACGTAGCCGGCGATTCCCGCCTCCGCGCAGGCCAGCACGTGCGACTGGGTCTCCGGCACGGCCAGCGCGACCACCTTCACCGACGGTGTGCCGCGGGCCATCGCCCGCGCCGTCTCCAGGCTGTCCAGCAGCGACATGTCCAGCAGCACGATGTGCGGCCGGAACCGGGACACGCCGGCCAGCCCCTCGCGGCCGTCCTGCGCGGTGCCGACCTCCTCGATGTCCGGCAGCCGGGCCAGGATCTCGGCCAATCCCTCCCGGTACAGCCGGATGCCCGTCACCACGAACAGGCGCAACAGTTCCGGCGCTGCCGGTCTTCGTGACTCCACGCGCATGTGACGCTTCCCCCAACCCCCGTTGGCGAGGTCAGGCGTCCGTCCCCCGAACGCCCCGTCACAGCCGCCCGTTCCCCTTCGAGAGCGGCCGAACCCCATCGAGTGTGCCGCAACAGTCACGGTTCCAGAAGCGATCGGGCTGCGGCGCACGGGTGAACCGCCATCCGCGAGCGTTCACGTCAGCCGTGTGTCGGCAACTGCCCCGAGCACTCGGCCCAGCCATTCGGTGCGCGTGCGCCGGGCCGCCTCGGACAGCCGCGCTTTCGGGTACATTGCGTCGAATCCGTGGCAGCCGCCGGCCCACACGTGCAGTTCGGCCTGACCGCCGGCGGCCCAGATCCGGCTGGCGTACGCGACGTCCTCGTCCCGGAAGACCTCGGCCGTGCCGACGTCGATGTACGTGGTGGGCAGACCCGAGACATCCTCGGCCCTGGCCGGCGAGACGTAGCCGGAGACGTCCGTGTCGCTCGTGTCGCCGAGCACCGACCGCCAGCCGAATTCGTTCATCTCCCGCGTCCAGACGCCAGGATCGCCGGAATACTGGCGACTTGAGGCGCTGTTGTTGCGGTGGTCGAGCATCGGGCAGACCAACACCTGGGCGGCGATGGCCGGGCCGCCGCGGTCGCGGGCCAACAGGACTGTCCCGGCGGCGAGGCCACCGCCGGCGCTGGTGCCGGCGACGATGACGCGATCTGGATCGATGCCCAACTCGTCGGCGTGCTCGGCGATCCAGACCAGACCGTGGTAGCAGTCCTCGACCAGGCTGGCGCCGCTGAACTCCGGCGCCAGCCGGTAGTCCACGGAGACGACGATCGCGCCGAACGCATCGAGCCAGTCGAACGGAATGTCGATCTGCGCGAAGCGATCGCCCATGACCATGCCGCCGCCGTGAATCCAGTAGACGCATGGGGCTGCCGTGCCCGTGGCTTGAGCGGGCGTGAAGACCGACAGCGGCAGTCGCGGGTTGTCCGGGGTGGCGATGGTCAGTTCGCGGTGGTCGACCTCCCGGCCGTCGAGCACGGCGGCGACCGGCATCGACGAGTACGGGCGGATCTCGGGCAGCACCTCGCGGCTGAGCTCCGACCGGAGCGGAATGGTGGCGAGCAGCGCGCTCAGCTCGGGGTCGAGGGCGGGACGGGACATCGGCGGATTCCTTTTCGCTGGGGCCGGTCTCAGAACGCGGCCTTGCCGCCGACGGGCACGAAGTCGGTGTACGGGGACGAGTCGGCGACCAGCGGCTGGAGCCGCGCGACCAACTCCTGAGCGGGCTCGGTGGCGAAGAACCGGCTGTGCGCCTCCTGGCTGGTCCAGCCCTCGACGACGTGGATCAGGTCCGGGTTGCCGGCCGAGCGGCTGACCAGGAAGACGACGCAGTCCTCGTGCGGCAGGGAGGGTGCGCCGAGCAACAGCTTGACCAGGGCGTCGCCCTGGCCGGGGTGAGCGGTGATGGTGGCACTGAAACCGTGGGTGGCGATCATCGTGGATTCTCCTCAGCGGCGATCTGTCGACCACTCAACAAAACCACGTTGACCTGCGGAAACAATAGAATCATCCGGGCCGGTCCTTGCCTGATCCGCCCACCGTGGCGAGGATCAGTGGTCCTGGACCGTGGCCACCTGATCGAAGAGACTGTCGCCGGTCCGCTCCACGGCGACCGTGGCCACGGCGCTGCACACCACCACCATCGCGATCACCGCGACCAGCCAGGGGCGAGATCCGGGGCTTGGCGACAGCAACGCACGGACCCGGCGGGGCACCTGACCGCCGGTCGCCGCCGGAGTCAGCGGCCGGTTTTTGTTGTCGTGCCTCAGCAATGCGACGCGGGCGACGGTCCGGGCGACGAGGCGGCGGTCCCCGGTCCGCTGGGCGGCATCCTCGTCGGCCCAGCGTTCGACGGCGTGCCGGACGACGTCGAAAGTGTTTCGCAGCAGGGGGTTCACCGCCTCGGCCAGGTCGGCCAGCAGCAACAGCCAGGCGTGCCCGTGCCGCAGGTGCGCCCGCTCGTGGGCGATCACCACCCGTTGCTCGGCCGGCGTCAGCGCCGCCAACAGCGCCGAGGTCACCACGATCAGCCCGCCCGGCGAGGGCGTGGCGAAGGCATCGGGCCGGTCGCTGTCCACCACGACCACCGTGGCCGCCGCACCGCGATTGGCCCGGCGGACATCGACCATCGCCCGGCCACGGCGGATCACCCGGACCAGCAGCCGGAGTCCGACGACAACCAGCAGCACCGAACAGCCGACACCGACGAAGTCCGGCACCGGGTTGGTGGCACCGAGCTCACTCGGCGACCATTCGGCCAGCCAGGCAACCACGGGCGCCTGTCCGAGCCAGGTCAGGGCGAGCACCGCCAGCACGAGCCCGGTCGAGCCGGCCACGATGACGCTCCCGGCCACCAGCGCCCACGCGCCGATCGCCGGCGGCAGGCGGTCGCCGAGCCACGGGGCGACCGCCGTGAACACCAACATCGCCGCGAGCGCGGCCAGGGCCGAGACCGTCATCGTTCCAGCAGACTGCGGAGCAGGTCCTCGTCGCCGGGGCTGAGCCCGTCGACGAACCGGGTCAGCACCGTGGCCCGGTCCACGTCCTCGTCACCGAGGAGCACGGCCATGCGACGGGCGGTGAGCCCGGCCGCGTCGTACGGCGCGGAGTACGCGTAGCCGCGGCCGGACGGCTCGCGGGTGATCTCCCCCTTGTCGTACAGCCGGGAGAGCACGGTCAGCACCGTGGTGTAGGCGAGGTCGCCGCCGAGGACGTCCCGCACCCGCGCCGGGGTCATCGACTCCCCGGCCGCCGCGAGCACGGCGTGGATCTCTCGTTCCAGGCCACCCTTGGTCCGACGGGACATCACTCACCTCCTACACCATTGTAGTAGATTGACGCCGTCTACTACACGACTGTAGAGGAACCTCTCCGTGACCTGGCTGGCCATCGCCCTCGCCGCGGCCGGCGCGTGCTGCTTCGCGCTCGCCGCCTGGCTGCAGCAGGCGGCCGTCCGCACCGCTGTGGACGCCGACGGCCTGCGCCTGTCCGGCTGGCTGCGGATGGTGCGGGCCCCGCGCTGGCTGTCCGGTTTCGGCCTCACCGGGCTCGGCGCCGGCCTGCACGCCTGCGCCCTGGGGCTCGCGCCGCTGACCGTGATCCAGCCGGTCGGCACGGTCGCGATCGCCCTGACCACCGTGCTCGCCGTCCGTTCCACCGGCGGCCGGCTGACCCCGTCGACCTGGCTCGCGGTGGCCGCCAGCACCCTTGGCGTCGGGATCTTCGTGCTGTTGGCGGCACAGCGAACCGCGATGCCGCCCCTGTCGGCGGCCGCCGATGTGCGGGCCGGCATGGTGACCGCGGTCGGCGTTGCCGCGCTCGGAGCGATCGGCGCGGTCACCGGCGGTCGGGTCCGCTGCCTTGCCTACGCGGCGGCGGCCGGCATGGCCTACGGACTGGTTTCCGTGTACGTGCACACCATCGCCGTCGGCTACCTACACCCGATCGCGGTGGTCGGACTGCTCGCCGCGCTGCCGGTCGGCCTGTGGTTCGTGCAGCACGCCTACGCCGCCGGGCCGCCGCAAGTCGTGATCGCCTGCCAGACCGTGGTCGACCCCATGCTCGGCGTCGGTGTCGGGCTCGGCCTGCTCGGCGAGGCCAGCAGCCTGCACCGCTCCACCGCGATCACCCTTGCCGCGTGCGGAATCGTGGCCGTCGTCGGAGTGGTCCTCCTCGCCCGTGAACACGTCCGTCCACAGTGGAGTCGCTCGTGAGTCTGGAGTTCCTGTCCGCCTCGTTCTGGCTGAGCAGCCTCGGCGTGCTGGGCATTCTGATCGTCACCTTCGCCGAAACCGGCCTGCTAGTCGGGTTCTTCCTGCCCGGCGACTCGCTGCTGTTCACCGCCGGAGTGCTGTGCGCCACCGGGCACCTGTCGCTACCGCTGTCGTTGCTCGCCGCCGTCGTCGGCGCGCTGGCCGGGGCTCAGGTCGGCTTCGAGATCGGCCGGCGTGGCGGCCGAGCGCTGTTGGCCCGCAGCCGCAATCCGCACCTGGCCAAGGGAGTCGTGCGCGCGGAGGAGCTGTTCCAGCGCTACGGCCACGGCCGGGCCATCGTGTTGGCCCGGTTCATCCCGATCGTCCGCACCGTGCTGAACCCGCTGGCTGGCATCCTTTCCGTGCCCACCAGGACGTTCACGCTGTGGCAGGTGCTCGGCGGTCTGCTGTGGACGGTCGGCGTGACCCTCGCCGGCTACGCCCTCGGGGCCGTCATCCCCGGCATCGACCAGTACCTGCTGCCGGTCATCGCGCTGATCGTCGTGGTGTCGCTCGTCCCGATCGGCCTGGAACTGTGGCGTTCCAGGCAGCGTCAGGCCTGAACCAGTCGAAAAGGAACGGTATGTCACAGAATTCCACCGTGTCGGGCGACCTCGCGCCACACGGCAGATCGGTCCGCGCCCTGCGCGTGCCGGAGCTCACCGCGTTCTTCTGGATCGCCAAGGCGCTGTCGACCGCGTTGGGCGAATCCTCTTCGGACTACCTGGTGAACACGCTCGCGCCGGTGCCCGCCGTGCTGTTGGGCTTCGTCGCCTTCGTGGCGTCGCTGGTGGTGCAGTTCGCGATGCGGCGTTACCGGGCCTGGGCCTACTGGTTCGCGGTGGCGATGGTGGGTGTGTTCGGCACGATGGCCGCCGACGTGCTGCATGTGGGATTTGGCGTGCCCTATGTGCTTTCCACCGCGCTGTACGGAATCGCCCTGCTTGTGGTGTATGTGGTGTGGTTCCGGGTGGAGCGCACGTTGTCGGTGCACACCATCGACACGTGGCGTCGCGAGATGTTCTATTGGGCCGCCGTGGTGGCCACCTTCGCGCTGGGCACCGCCGCCGGCGACCTGACGGCCGTCACCCTGAACCTGGGCTACGCGGGGTCGATCGCCCTGTTCGCGGTGGTGATCGCCATCCCCGCCGCCGGTTACCGCTGGGGGCACTGGAACCCGATCTTCTGCTTCTGGTTCGCCTACGTGGTCACCCGGCCGCTGGGCGCTTCGGTGGCCGACTGGCTGGGCAAGCCCACCGACGTCGGCGGCGCGGGTCTGGGCAGCGGACCGGTGAGCCTGGTGCTGACCGCCCTCATCGTGGCCATCGTCGGGTATCTGGCCGTCACCAAGCGAGATGTCCAGCGCTGAGGACAGCCAGGGCCGGTTCACGTCGCGTTCAGCTCGGGGACACCATCGTCGTCTAGAACTTCTACGCCACTGTAGTAGTTGACGATGGGAGTGCGACGTATGCACAGAACGCCCTTGGTGGTCGCGGCGGCGGTCAGCCTGCTCGCGGCCTCGGTCGCGCCGGCGACGGCGGCGCCCCGGGACCGGCACGTGCTGCTGATCTCCGTGGACGGCCTGCACGCCACCGATCTGGCCTGGTATGTGCGTCAACACCCGAATTCCGCGTTGGCCAAGCTGACGCGGGACGGTGTCGACTACTCGCATGCGAAGACCCCGGTGCCGTCCGACTCCTTCCCAGGCATGGTCGGCCAGCTCACCGGCGGCGACCCGGCCACCACCGGCATCTACTACGACGCCACGTACAACCACGCGCTGCTGCCGGCCGGCACCACCACCTGCGCGGGCGCGAAGCCGGGGGCCGAGGTCGACCTGACCGAGGACCTGGACAAGGACAAGACCGCGCTGGACGCCGGGCAGGGGCTGGCCGGCCTGCCGAACTCCATCCTCGGCATGACCGGCCAGCCGCAGGCGTTGATCCAGCCGTCCGCGCTGCCGGTGGACCCGGCGACGTGCAAACCGGTGCAGCCCAACCAGTATCTCAAGGTCAACACCGTCTTCGAGGTCGCCCGCGCCGCCGGTCTGCGCACCGCGTGGTCGGACAAGCACCCGGCCTACGCGATCCTGAACGGCCCGTCCGGCACCGGCATCCAGGACCTGTTCACGCCGGAGATCAACAGCAACGTCGGGTCCGGCGACTGGACCACCGACAACAACGCCACCCGGCAGTACGACCACTACAAGGTATTGGCCGTGCGCAACGAGATCGACGGCTACGACCACAGTGGAGCGACCCGCGTCGGCACGCCGGCGGTCTTCGGTCTGAACTTCCAGACCGTGTCCACCGCGCAGAAGCTGCCGGCCGGTGGCTACCTCGCCGACGGCACGCCGGGTCCGCTGCTGTCCAGCGCCCTCGACTCGGTCAACAGTGAGATCGGCTCGCTGACCGCCGAGCTGGCCAAGCAGCACCTCACCGACCGCACCACGATCATCCTGTCCGCCAAGCACGGCCAGTCGCCCACCGACCCCACGGCGCTCACCCGCATCGCCGACGGTCCCCTGCTGGACGGTCTGAACGCAGCGTGGAAGGCCGCGCATCCGGGCAGCGGCGACCTGGTGGCGTACTCCACCGATGACGACGCGATGTTGTTGTGGCTCAACGACCGCTCGGCCGGCGCGTTCGACTTCGCGCAGCGCTACCTGCTGGCGCAGAACGGCACCGGCAACGGCATCACCGGCGCGGCCAAGCCGTTCACCGCTTCCGGCCTGGCGTCCGTCCACACGGGACCGTCCTACTTCCACACCGCGGCCGGCGATCCTCGCGTGCCTGATCTCGTCGGCGTCGCCCAGTACGGCGTGGTCTACACCGGCAAGAAGTCGAAGATCGCCGAGCACGGCGGGGCCGCTCCCGACGACCGCGACGTCGCCCTGGTCGTCTCCGGCGCTGGCGTGTGCGACCACCAGACGGTGGACGCGCCCGTGACCACGACGCAGATCGCCCCCACCATCCTCACCCTGTTGGGGCTCAACCCGAACACCTTGCAGGCGGTGCGGATCGAGCACACCCGTCCGCTGCCGCGGGCGTAACGATCGACGGCGGTGCCCGGCGCGTCGGCCGGGCACCGCCCAGGATCAGTTGGCGCCGGCGAGGTGTTCCTCGACGATGCGGGCGAAGTTCTGCTCGCCGAGCCAGGTCGGGTGCAGCGGCACGATGCCCAGCGTGGTGCCGGGCACGACGACGTTGACCCAGTTCTGGGTGAGGTGGCAGCCGTCGTGGCCGACGCCGGGCGCGATGAAGTCGACGTATTCGGCGTTGTGCTGCGCGGCAACGGTTTTGGTCACCTGGCCCAACTGGTTGACCAGGCCCTGGATGTAGTCGGCGTCGCGCGCCCACACCGGCTGGAGCGGGTAGCAGCCGCCGGGCTGGATGTAGTTGGCGTAGCTGGTGATCAGGATGCGGGCGTGCGGGGCCTTCTGGTGCACCACGTCCAGCACGTTGGCCAGGCGCGGGGCCTCCGCGGCGACCGCCTCCGCACCCTGGTCGACACCGCCGGCGGTCTCGGTGTCCTTGCACGACGTGCCGTGCGGTTCGGGCAGGACGTTCAGGCAGGTCAGGGCAAGGGTGGCCAGCCCGAGATCGTTGGCGCCGATGGAGATCGTCACCAGCGTGGTGGACGGCGTCACCGCACCGATCTGGAGCGGAACACTGGGACTGGTCGGCAGGTACGGCTTCTGCGGCGTGGTCAGGATGTTGTCGGTCGTCGCGCTGCTACAGGTGACGTCACGGAAGGTCTTGGCGTTCAACGCCTTCGCCACCAGGTGGGCGTAGTCCACACTGGACTGGAAGCACGGGTCCAGGTGGTACCCGTCCTGCGGCAGCAGCAGCGGGCCGGCGGCGAACGAGTCGCCCAACGCCACGTACTCGGAGTTGAGCGGCTCCTCGGCCGCGCTGGCCACCGCTGAGGAGGTGGCCAGCAGCGTGCCGAGCGCGGCCACCACCGCGAGGCCCCGACGCCGGAAAAACGACACGACAGTAGACAAGGGGCCTCCCACGCTGGAGCCTTACACGCTGTAGGTTACGGCGTGTCAGTGCCGGACCGTAGGCTACGGGATGTAACCTCGTCAACCGATGACTCCGAAAACCACCACCGCGAGCCGGGTCGCCGGGTACAAGCACGGCCGCGTCCCCCGCGCGGTCCGTGAACAGCAGCTGCTCGACCTGGCCGAACAGCTGTTCATGGACAACGGCTACGCCGGGTTCTCCATCGAGGACCTCTGCCAGGCCGCCCAGGTCAGCCGCCCTGTCGTGTACGACCACTTCGGTGGCAAGGACGGCATCTACCTCGCCTGCCTGCGCCGCATCCGCGACGAGTTCGAGGCCGCCCTGATCGACGCCGCCGGCACCGCCCCCACCGCCACCGCCGCCATCGAGCAGGCCGCCGACGCGTTCTTCGCCATCGTCGAACGCGACCCCCGGCGCTGGTCCCTCGTCTACGGCGGCACCACCGTGCTCACCGGCCCCATCGCCGAAGACCTCTATGCCCTCCGCGCCCGCACCATCGACCGCATCGCCGCCATCGCTGCCCGCTTCGCCCCCACCGCCTCCCCCGAGGCCATCGCCGCCTACGCCCACTTCATCTCCGGCGCCGGCGAACAACTCGGCCGCTGGTGGCTGCACAACCCCGACATCCCCCGCCCCCGCGTCGTCGCCAACTACGTCTCCTTCGCCACCGCCGCCCTCACCCAGCTCAAGTGATCGCCGGAGTGCGGCCGGTTGGCCTATGCTCGCGTGGTGGTGGAGGGGCCCGCCGAACGAGATCCTGAGGACGCCGCTCGCGTCGACAACTCGGTCCAGGGGTCGGCCGCGAACGTGGTGCAGGTCGGCTCCGCCGGCCAGATATCGATCTACCAGACTCCTCCTGAAGCGTCCCCGGTCGCGCCCGGCCGGCCGCTGTCCGAGTGCTCCCCGTACGACCTGGAAGTCCATCGCGCGGCCAACGTCGGCGAGGCCGAGACCCCTGCCGCGCTACCCGCCTACATCCAGCGCGCCCACGATCAGCGCCTGGACAGCGTCGTCGCCGCCGCGGCCGCCGGCCACAGCGCGATGGCGGTGCTGGTCGGCGGTTCGTCGACGGGGAAAACCCGCGCCTGTTGGGAGGCGATCCAAGCCCTGGCCGTCGACTGGCGGCTGTGGCATCCGATCAACCCGGGCCGGCCCGAGGCCGTGCTGGCCGACCTGGCGGGTATTTCCCCCGCAACGGTGGTGTGGCTCAACGAGACCCATCACTACCTGCGCACCCCGGGCAGTGATCTCGGGGAACGGGTCGCGGCCGGGGTGCGGGAGCTGCTGCGGGATCCGGCTCGCCGGCCGGTGCTGGTGCTGGGCACGCTGTGGCCCGAGTACTGGAACCTGCTGGCCCAGGTGCCGCCCGGCGGCGCGGAGGATCCGCATGCCCAGGCCCGCGCCCTGCTGACCGGCATGAGCATCACCGTGCCGGACATGTTCACCGAAGCCGAGATGCGAACCGCCCGGCTGACCAAGGACGAGCGGCTGATCCTCGCCGTCAACCACGCCCAGGACGGCGAGGTGACCCAGTACCTGGCCGGCGCGCCGGCCCTGGTGGAGCGGTATCAGCACGCCCCGCCCGCGGCGCGCGCCCTGCTCTCGGCGGCGATAGACGCCCGACGGCTGGGCCACGGCTTGTTCCTGTCGGTCGACCTGCTGGCCGCCGCGGCCCCGTCGTATCTGACCCAGTCCCAGTGGGACCAACTGCCCGACGACTGGCTGACGGCCGGTCTCCAGTACGTGGAAACCCCGTGCCCAGGCGGAACAAGGCCGTTGGTTCGGGTTCGACCCAAGCCCGGACAGGACGTGCCCGCGCAGGGACGGCTGCGGCTGGCCGACTACCTGGAACAGACCGGCCGCCGGACCAGGGCGACGATCCCGCCGCCGGCCGCGGTGTGGGAGACGCTGCTGGCCGAAGCGTCCGCCGAGGACTCCATGGCCATCGGCGCGGCCGCCGAGCAACGCGGCCTGTACTCGTTGGCGTTTCGCTTCTACGGTCGAGCCGGCGACGACGACGCCGCCCTCCGGCGGGGACTGCTACTCCACCGTTGCGGACGTCTCCCGGAGGCCGAGCCGTACTGCCGGCGGGCCGCAGAGGCGGGCATCGAGCCCGGCATCCCGCTCGCCGTCGAGGTCCTGCTCAACGACGGACGTTCGCCCGAGGCCAACATGTGGCTGCACCAAGTGATCGTGGATGGTCATGCGGCCGCGTCCAGGCTGGCGGCTCAGGCCTTCGAGCGAGCGGGCCTCACCGACGACGCCGCGGACTGGTACCAGCGGGCCGGCGAAGCCGGTGACGCCATGGCGACGCGGCGCTATGCCCAGCACCTGGTCGGCGCCGGCCGTTCCGACGATGCGGCAATTTGGCTGCGATCCCTTGCTGACGAAGGCAATCGTGTCGCCGCGAACCTCGCCCGAGTGCTCGCCGAGTCCCAACTCCGGGTGGTCATCGAACCGGCTTCCACCGACGAGGACCCCGACCTAGATGCCGACCCGTCCACATCCGAGGCTAATGCAGCTCTGAACGTGCACGTTCTCATAGCACTCAGGTTGGCCACGGAAGGGCGACCGGACGAGGCGTTCGACGCCTTCCAGAAATCGGTCGAACTGGCCAAGCCAGCGGCGGAAGTGCAGCACGACCGGGCAACGTCCGTCACCGAAATCACTGAGCGGGCAGTGTTCGAGACGCTGAAGGCGCTCCAAGAGCAGAACCGCAGGGTCCAGGGCATCGAATGGCTGCGCCGGATGATCGACGGCGGTGAGGACGGAGCGCTGATGCCCTACGCCGGTCTGCTGGCCGACGTCGGCCGCGCGGACGAAGCCATCGACTGGTACCAACGCGCGGCTGAAGTGCCCCGCACCACGTGGTACGTCACCAGGGCTTTCAGGCGGTTCACTACCCGGCTGAAGGAACCGGCCGTCGACTACACCCCGCACCGTCGAGCCGCCCAACTGATGCACCAGATCGGCCGCACCGACGCAGCACTCGACTGGCTGGCCGGGTGCGTCACCGATGCCGATCCGGACAGCCGGCTACCCCACGTCGAACTGCTTCTCGCCGCTGACCGGATCACCGAGGCGATCGCCGGCTACCAGAGTGCGATCGCCGCCGGCAGCGACGCGGCCATGGACGGCTTGCTGGAGTTCGCCTTCCGCCACGATCGGCAGGCCGAGATCAAGGCGTGGATCGAGCAGCGGATCGACGCCGGAGACGCCGCCGTTCGCCGGACCTTCGCCGTAGTGCTGGCTGACGGCGATCAGCAGGGCAAGGCGATCGCCCTGCTCACCCCACTCGCCGAGGCCGGCGACCAGATCTCCCGCGACCGGCTGATCGACCTGATGATCGGGGACCGCCGGCTCGACGAGGCGATCGCGCTGCTCACCCCACTCGCCCGGGCGGGTGCCCAGGTCGCCTTTGACCGCGTCGTCGACGTACTCATCGACGATCGCCGGCTCAACGAGGCACTTGAGTGGCTGCATGGTCCCTGCCGAGGCGAGGCCAAGGACCGGCGACTCGACATCGCCACACATTTCGAGAACGCCGGCCGTGTCGATGACGCCATCGCCCTTTACCGTCGCCTCGCTGAGGAGGGCGACACACACGCCCTGATCCGGGCCGCGCTGCTGGCCGAGCGCAACGGCCAGACTGACCAGATCCTCGCGTGGCTACGCGGCCGGGTCGACGCCGGCGACACCACCGCACTGCGCCTGACCGCCGAACTGTCGGAACGCAGTGGCCGCCCGGAGGAGGCTATCCGTTGGTACCGCAGGGTTGTCGAGGCTGGCAACCCGAGCGGCCTGGAACGGCTCACCCACCTGCTCCGCCAGTCCGACCAAGCCGAGGAAGCCGACAGCCTTCGACGCTACGGCCTCGTTCCCGGCGGCACCACCGCCGAACCCTGGCCGGCCGCCGACTGAACCGGCACCACCTCGGCCTGCAACAGGCAAGGCGACACGGCGAACCCGTGCCGTTCGTACGCAGTCACCGCACGCTCCGAGGAGTGCACGGTGACCCGCTCCAGCCCGAGTTCCTTGGCCAGGCCCAGAACCGCGTCGATCAGCTGGCCACCGAGGCCTTGGTCGCGGGCTTCTGGCACCACGTAGACACACTGCACGTCACCGGAGGCCCGCGTGAACGCCCGCGGCGACGGCACGCGCGGGGCGATGGCGAGGAACGCCATGCCGATCACTTGCTCCTCGCGCACCAGGACCATGCACCGGTGCGTGGCCGTGTTCTCCCGTGCCCACACGGCGAACTCCCGTATGAACGCCTCACGGCCGGCATCGGGCAGGCCGTAGCGCTCAGCTACCCAGTGCCAGCGCAACCCGGCGACAGCCTCGAACTCGGCGGGACGGGCCGGCCGGACTTCGATCTTCGTCATGCCCCCATCCTGCCCCGGCCACTAGGGACACCGAAGTCCCTACTATTCATCGGATAGTTTCCGGGAGATGCTGTTACCGGGCCGAGCGGCCCGGTGAACAGCGTCTGAAGGGAATGCAAGTCATGGCTACGGTTGTCGTATTCGGCGCGACTGGGTACTCGGGAGAGGCCATCGCCGCCGAGCTCGCCCGACGGGGGCACCAGGTGACGGGCGTGAGCCGCACAGCCGAACCCGACGTGACCAAGGACGGCGTGCGGCTGGTGCGCGGTTCGGTGGAGGACGCGGCGGAGGTGGCCGACCTGGCCAAGGGCGCGGACGTGGTGGTCGTCGCGGTGCACGCCAGCGCGGGTGCCAAGGAGATGCGGGAGTACCTGCCCGGCCTGCTGGAGGCGACCAGCGGCGCCCGGATCGGCTTCATGGGCGGCGCGGGCAGTCTGCACGTGGCCGAGGGCGGCCCGCTGCTGGTGGAGGGCCCGGACTTCCCGGACCAGTTCAAGGGCGAGGCACTGGCCCACAAGGCGGTGCTCGACGCCCTGCGCCAGACCGACGAGAGCGTCGACTGGTTCTACGTCAGCCCGGCCGCCGGCTACGGCTCGTACGCGCCGGGCGAGACGACCGGCACCTTCCGCATCGGCGGCGACGTGCTGCTGACCGACGCGGAGGGCAACTCCCGGCTGTCCGCCGGCGACCTGGCCAAGGCCTTCGCCGACGAGATCGAGCGCCCGGCGCACCGCCGCGCCCGCCTGCACGTCGCGTACTGACCGGCTACGAGAGCTCGGGGAGCGGGCGGCCGCGCTGCCACGGCGTGCGGTCCGCCCCCTCCAGCTCGTCGTCGAAGGTGCGGCGGGCGGCGTAGATCTGGTCCACGTTCTGCTCCGCCCAGTCCCGCAGCGGCGCGATGACCTGGTCCAGAGTCCGCCCCAGCGGGGTCAGCTCGTACTCCACCGCCGGCGGCGTGACGGTGAGCAGCGTGCGCAGCACGAGGCCGTCACGCTCCAGGTCCCGCAGGGTCCGCGACAACACCCGCGGACTGACGCCTTCCGTCGCCCGCGCGATCTGCCCGTAGCGGTGCGGCCGCTGCGCCAGCACGCCGATGATCAGGCTCGTCCACTTGTCCGCCACTCGGTCCAGCACCTCACGCGTCGGGCAAGCCGCGGAGTAGACGCTACGTTCCATGCCCCGGATACTATCCGATTGATAGTTCCCGGTGAATCACGTCGAGCCGAGTCGATCAGCTCGTTCGCCGACCGCAGCGAGGAGAAGTAGAAGGCGGCCGTGTCGATGTGATTGACGCCTGCCTCGACTGCCCGGCGCAGCACCTTGTTCCCGCGGAGGCGGCCTCAGATGTCACGGCCGGAGTCTGCCACGCACACGTGATCGCGCGCCGGCTCGACGACGTGGCGGTCCCGACCGGCGCCGTAGCCGGCCATGGTCATGACCAGGCTCAGCGTCGCGAGCACGGCGAGCGGGACGGTCCACCGGTGAGTGCTCTCCCGGAGCACGCCGAGCAGCACCGGACCCGCGGCGGCGACCAGGTATCCGACGGACTGGGCCATGCCGGCCAGTGCCGCGGCGCCGCCCGCGCTGCCGGCACGCTGGCTCTGGAACGTCAACGCCAGCACCAGACACGCGCCGCCGCCGAGCCCGAGCAACGTACAGGCCACAATGGACAGACCGGGCCAGACGAGCAGCAGCACGAAGCCGGCACCGTTCATCAGCGACACAGCCGCCGCGATGTAGCGCTGGTCGTGCCGGCCACGGGTCAGCAGCGGCACGACACCGCTGGCCACGATCCCGACCAGTTGGTAGTAGAACAGCATCCAGCCGGCCGCCGCAGCGCTGGCGCCGTGCTCGGCGAGAATGCTCGGCAGCCACGCGATCACGCTGTAGAACGCGAGCGACTGCAAGCCCATGTAGAAGCTGACCAGCCAGGCCAAGCCGGACCGCAGCGGCATCCGGCTGCGGGCGACGCCCGACTCCCCCATCGGCCGATCGCCCCGCGTTCGCGGCAGCCACACCGCGAGCGCGACGAAGACGAGGACGATTCCCCACGCGAGCGCCCCGCGCCATTCGCCCGGCAGGACACGGGCAAGCGGAACGGAAACACCCGACGAGATCGCGGCGGTCAGCCCCATCACCGTGACATACAGCGCACTGACCGTCGAGATGCGCTGCGGCGACACGCCACGCCGGATGATCGCCGGCAGCAACACGTTCCCGAACGCGATGGCCGCCGACAGCACGACCGTGCCGGCGAACAGGCACACCACTGAGGGCAGCGACCGGATGATCGTGCCGACGGCCAGCGTGATCAGGGTGATCACCAGCAGCCGGGCCGGAGCGAACCGGTGCGACACGCGGCCGACCAACGGCGAGGTGGCCGCGAACGTCAGCAATGGCAACGTGGTGAGCAAGCCGCCCCAGGCCGGGGACAGGCCGCTGCCGCGCTCGATTTCCGGCAGCAGCGAGCCGACCCCGGTCAACGTGACCCGCAGGTTGGCCGCCACCAACACGACCCCGATGACTAAGCCGACGGCCGTGCCCGCCCGGGCAGTTGCCGCGCTCACCGGTCGTTGTCCTGTGTGAAATGGACGATCGCGGCGGCGGCGCGGCGGGCTCTGGCCGCATCACCGGCTTCGATCGCCGCGACCAACCTGCCGTGCAGCCGTGTGTGGCCGGCGACGGTCTCCTCGGTCATCGTCTGGCCGTCAAGCGCGGTGGTCAGGGCATTGCCCAGGTACTCGTAGACTTCGGTCAGCAGCGCATTGCCGCTGGCGTGCACCACCGCGCGGTGGAATCGCCCGTCGACGTCGGCGACCTGGGCCATGTCCCCGCTGCGGTGCGCGTCATCCGCCTCGGCCAGCAGTTGGCGCAGCTCGGCCAGGTCCTTCTCGGTACGGCGGGACGCCGCCGCCCCGGAGGCGTACTCCTCCAGCACCGCCCGTAGTTCGTGCACTTCGGCCCGACGGGCGGCGCCGGCGCGGCGTTCGAGGACGGATTGGAGCTCGTCGGTGGCCCGCACGTAGGTGCCGTCGCCGACCCTGGCCTCCAGCAGACCGAGGTGCACCAGCGCCCCCAGCGCCTCCCGCAGCGTCGTGCGGCCCACCCCGAGCTGCTCGACCAGGGTGTGCTCCGGCGGTATCCGGGTGCCCACCGGCCACGCCCCGCCCGCGATGTGCGCCCGCAGACTGTCCACCAGCTGCGCCGACAAGCTCGCCGTCCGCCGCGGCACTGCCAGGTTCTCGCCCCTCATGGCCACCAGCATAGACCGAATGTCAGACATTTGGACATGGGATCACTCAGTCCACGGGCGGCCAGACCGGGACGGGGGCGCGGCCGGAGGGGAAGCGGACGTTCTTGGCCCGCACGAACTCGTGCAGGGTCTCGGACCAGTTCTCGCGGCCGAAGCCGCTGCCCTTGACGCCGCCGAAGGGGGAGCCGAGGAAGGAGCGGCGCAGGTAGTTGTTGACGAAGATCATGCCGGCCGCCAGGCGCGAGGCGAGGCGGCTGGCGCGGAAGTGGTCCTCGGTGATGACGGCGGCGGTCAGGCCGTAGCTGGTGCCGTTGGCGATGGCCACGGCCTCGTCGTCGGTGTCGAACACGAGCAGCGAGGCGACGGGCCCGAAGATCTCCTCCTGGGCGACGGTGTGGTGCGGCTCGACGCCGACGAGCACGGTGGGCGGAACCCAGAAGCCGTCGCGAAGGCGCGGGTCGGTGGGGGCCTGACCCTGGAAGGCGATCTTCGCGCCTTCGGCGACGGCGGTGTCGATGTAGCCGAGCACCTTCCGCTGCTGCCTGGCGTCGGCCATCGCCCCGATGTCGGTGGCGGCGTCCAGCCCGTCGCCGACGGTGAGCCGAGCAGCGGCGGCGACGAACCGTTCGACGAACTCGTCGTAGCGCGAGCGGTGCACGAGGATGCGCGAGGTCGACGTGCAGGCCTCGCCCTGGTTGTAGAACATGCCCTCGATGGAGATGTCGACAGCCGTCCGCATGTCGGCGTCGTCCAGGACCAGCAGGGCGTTCTTGCCGCCGAGTTCGAGCGTGGCGTAGGTGAGGTTCTCGGCCGCGGACCGCAGCACGTGCTGGCCGGTGACGGTCGCCCCGGTGAACGTGATCCGCTCGACCACGGGATGCCCGGACAGTGCCGGCCCGGCCGGCAGCCCGGCGACGGCGTTGACCACGCCGGGCGGCAGCACCTGGTTGACGATCTCGACGAGGCGCAACACGGCCAGCGGCGCCTGCTCCCCCGGCTTGACCACCACCGTGTTGCCGGCGGCGAGCGCGGGCGCGGACTTCTTGGTGAAGTGCAACGGCGGCCAGTTGAACGGCAGGATGGCGGCCGGCTCGGACACCAGACCACGGTTGAGGCCGACCATGCCGGACTCCAAGGCTTCCGACACCCGCAGGCCCCGCGCCAGGTCACCGGTGTACACATAGGACACCAGGCCATGTTCGGTGTCGTTGGCCAACCGCACGGCCTCGGCCTCGTCCTCGAACGTGACGATCGGGGCCACCGGGCCGAAGATCTCCTCGCCGAGGATGGCCGCGCCGATCGGCACGTCGGCGAGAACCGTTGCCGGGTAATAGAAGCCGGTGCCGTCCGGCCGCTCGCCGCCGATCAGCGTCCGCGCGCCGGCGGAGACCGTCGATTCGACCAGCTCACTGACCTTGTCCACGGCGGCGGCGTTCACCAGCGGTCCCAACTCGACCGCCGGATCGACGCCGGGGCCAACCCGCAGCGCGCCCATGCGCTCGGCCAGTCGCCGGCCGAACTCGTCGGCGATGCCGCGTTGGACGAAGAACCGGTTGGCGGCGGTGCAGGCCTGGCCGCCGTTGCGCATCTTGGCGATCATCGCACCCTCGATCGCGGCGTCGATGTCGGCGTCGTCGAAGACGAGGAACGGCGCGTTGCCGCCCAGTTCCATCGAAGTGCTCACAACGCTCTGGGCGGCCGTGGCCAACAGGGTTCGGCCGACCTCGGTGGAGCCGGTGAAGGACAGCTTGCGGACGCGGGGATCGGCCAGCATCGCCGACACCACCGCGCCGGACCGGGTGGACGG
The DNA here is from genome assembly GCF_018263855.1 of Kutzneria sp. CA-103260. Lineage (GTDB taxonomy): Bacteria > Actinomycetota > Actinomycetes > Mycobacteriales > Pseudonocardiaceae > Kutzneria. The sequence continues at coordinate 3,974,651 of NZ_CP073318.1, forward strand.
CACCACGTTCACGGTGCCCGCCGGCGCACCGGCTTCGTCCAGGATGGCGGCGATCGCCAGAGCGGTCAGCGGTGTCTCACTGGCCGGCTTGAGAATCACGGTGCAGCCGGCGGCCAGCGCCGGACCGATCTTGCGAGTGGCCATCGCCGCCGGGAAGTTCCACGGCGTCACCAGCACGCTCACACCGATCGGCTGGCGCAGCACGACAATGCGGTTCGCCCCGCCGGGCGCGGTCTGCACGGTGCCGGCGACGCGCACGGCTTCCTCGGCGTACCAACGGAAGAACTCGGCGGCGTAGGTGAGCTCGCCCTTGGCGTCCGGCAGCGCCTTGCCGTTCTCCCGCACGATCAGCGCCGCCAGTTCGTCGGCCCGCTCGTGCATCAGTTCGAAGGCTCGGCGGAGCACGTCGGACCGGGCCCGGGGCGCGGTCGCCGCCCAGGACGGCAGCGCGGCGGCGGCCGCGTCAACGGCGGCCAGTCCATCTTGGACGGTTCCGTCCGCCGCCGTGGCCAGGGTCTGCTCGGTCGCCGGATCGAGGACCGTGATCCGCGCGCCGTCGGACGCCGCGCGCCACTCGCCGCCGATGAACAGCTCTCCGGGATACTTCACGGAATTCTCCTCAGTAGGGGTTGGCGATGAACAGGTCCTGCGCCGGGAACTTGGTCAGCACCGCCGCACCGTCCTCGGTCACCACGACCTCCTCCTCGATCCGCGCCGCCGAGAAGCCGTCCGCGGCCGGGCAGTACGTCTCCAGCGCGAACACCATGCCCGGCCTGATCTCCACCGGATTGCTCATGCTGTTCAGCCGCGAGATGATCGGCCGCTCGTGCAGCCCCAACCCCAGTCCATGCCCGAACTGCAACCCGAACGCCGCCATCTCATCGGCGAACCCGAACTCCGTCGCCGCTGGCCACACCCGCGCGATGTCATCGGTGCCCACGCCCGGCCGCACCGCGTCGATCGCCGCGTCCATCCACTCCCGCGCCACCCGGTAGGCGTCGCGTTGGGCCGCCGTCGCGCTGCCCACCCCGAACGTCCGGTAGTAGCAGGTGCGATACCCGTTGTAGGACTGGATGATGTCGAAGAAGGCCTGGTCGCCCGGCCGGATGAGCCGGTCGGAGAAGTTGTGCGGGTGCGGGTTGCAGCGCTCCCCCGACACCGCGTTGATCGCCTCGACCTGGTCCGACCCCATCTCATAGAGCCGTTTGTTGGCCAGCGCCACGATCTCGTTCTCCCGGACGCCGGGCTTGAGGGCCTCCACGATGTCCTGGTACACGCCGTCGACCATGGCGGCGGCCTGGGACAGCAGGGTGATCTCGTCCACCGACTTGATCTCGCGGGCGTCCAGCATCAACTGCTGGGCGTCGACGACCGTTAGGCCCTGCCGCTGCATCTCGAACAGGAACGGCGGCTCCACGATGTCCACGCCCACCGGCGCGTCGGCCACGCCGGCCTGGGTCAGCAGGTCCTTGATCTGGGTGACGGCCTCGCGCATCAGGCCGGCCTCGGGCGCGATCGCCCCACGCAGGCCCAGCATGCCGGCGCGGCAGTTCTCGGGTGCCAGCCACGGCGAATACAGCTGGTGGTGCCGCGCTGCGGAGCCGAAGTCCCACAGCATCGGCTCGCCGTCCCGGGTGAGCAGGGCGTACCGGGTCATCTTGTCGCCGAGCGCGCCGCCGATCCAGGTCTGTGTGGTGTAGCGGATGTTGTAGAAGTCGAACAGCAGGAACGCCCCGCACTCGCTGCCGGCCAGGGACTCCTTGGCCCGGGCCAGGCGGTGGCGGCGCAGCCGGTCGAAGTCCACCCGCTGCTCGAAGTCGACGGCACCGTGCCCCGGCGCGGGGATCGGCCGCTCACTCATCGGGGGTCAGCCCGTCATCGACCGCCGCGTGCTCCGGCTCCAGCGTCAGGCCGGCGCGGCGGGCCTGCTCCAGCACCAGCGTCGCGAAGTCCTCCTCCGTGTGCCCCGCCCCGACCGCCGACGCCACCAACTGCGCGGTCGCCGACGCGACCGGCATCGGCGCCTCCAAACTCCGCGCCGCCGCCAACCCCAAATCGAAGTCCTTACGCAGCAACGGCATCGTGAACGTCGGCGTGAAATCCAGATTCACCAACGCCGGCGACTTGTACCGGGTGAACACCGAACCCAGCACCGAGTCGTTGAGGAACTCCAGAAACGCCGCCCGACTCACCCCACCCTTCTCCGCCAACACCGTGATCTCGGCCAACGACTGGATCACCACCCCCAGAAACACGTTGTGAGCGATCTTCACCAACCGCGCCACCTCGTCCTCCCCGACATAGGTCACACCCCGGCCCAACACCCGCAGCACCGGCTCCACCTCGTCGAACACCGGCCGCGGACCCGACACCGCCAACGTCAGCTTGCCCGCCGCCACCACCTTCGGATTCCCGCTGACCGGCGCGGCCAACAACTCCGTGCCCCGCTTGCCCGCCGCCACCCGCACCGCCGCCGAGGCCTCCTGCGACACCGTCGAGGAGTCGACCAACACCCCCGGCGCGGCCTGCGGATCGGTGAACAGGCCGTCCACACCCGAGGTCACCTGCTCCAGATCCGCCGACGCGGCCACCATCGTGAACACGATGTCCCGACCGGCCAACTCCACCGGCCGCCCCACCACCGCCGCACCCCGCCCGGCCAGCGCCTCGGCCTTGGCCCGCGTCCGGTTGTACACCGCCACGTCATACCCGGCGGCCAACAACCGCTTCACCAGCTCGGCGCCCATCCGGCCCGCGCCGATCCACCCGATGCTGGGCGTAGCCATGTCGCCCACCTCCGATTTGCAATCGATTGCATCCAGACTGCACATCAGCTACGGTGAAGTCAAGTGATAGCAACAGGATCCACACGTGCGAACGAACAACATCGATCGCGAAGGGCGGCCCGGTGCACACGATCAGACTCGGCACGTTCAGCCCCTCCGTGCTGCTGGCGGTGGCCACGGTCACCGGTGCCCTCGCGGCCGCCGGCCTGGACGTCGCCGAGACGCCGGCCCGAACCTCGGCGCAGCAGTTCACCGACCTGTTCGACGGCCGGCTCGACGCCGTTTTCACCAATCCGGACAACGTGCTCGCCTATCGCTGTGTCCCGACCAATCCGCTCGGCCGGACCGGCGACGTCCGCATCCTCGGGGCCGTTGACCGAGGCCTGGGCCTGGCCCTGTTCACTCGGGGCCCAGACACCGTGCGAGGCGGCACTTTCGGGGTCGACGTGCCGGGCTCCGGTTTCGCCTTCATCAGCTACGAACTGCTCGCCCGCGCCGGGCTGACCAGAGACGTGGACTACCGCGTGGCGGCCCTGGGGGCGACCCCGCGCCGGGCCCGGGCCCTGATCGACGGGGCGATCGACGGCACCATCCTCAACGCCGGCAACGACTTGCTGGCCGAGGACCATGGCGCACAGCGGGTCGCCTCCGTCACCACCATCGGCCCCTACGTCGGCACGGTGCTCGCCGCCACCGGAGACGGCATCGACGACCACCTCCGAACCTTGCTCGACGTCGTCTCCACCACCGCGCGAGACATCGTCGCCGGTCGACACGACAAGATCACCCTGGACGCCGTCGAGCGCCGCCTCGGCCTCACCGGCGCGACCGCCGCCCGCCACCTCGAAACGCTGGCCGATCCACGGCAGGGGCTCGTGCCGGACGCCCGGCTGACCAGCGCCGACCTGGCCACGGTCATCGACCTGCGCAACCGTCATGCCCCCGGCCCGACCACGCTGACCGTGGCCGACGTCATGGCCAGCGGGTTGGTCGACGATCGGTGAAATCGCAGGCGGCGCCGCCCACCCGCCAGTAGGGTGGGCGAATGCCTTCGGTCAAGCAGGTCCAGATCACCTTCGACTGCGCCGAACCTGAGCGTGTCGCTCGGTTCTGGTGCGAGGTCCTGGGGTACGTCGCCCCGTCGCCACCCGAGGGGTTCTCGTCCTGGGCTGATTTCAACCTTACGCTGCCGCCCGAGAGCCGGGGCTCGTGGTTCGCCTGCTCCGATCCCACGGGCGTGGGCCCGTGGCTGTACTTCCAGCGCGTGCCCGAAGGCAAGGTCGCCAAGAACCGGGTGCACATCGACGTCCGGGCCGGCGTCGGGCTCGCGGGCGCGGAGCGCCTCGCCGCCCTCAAGGCCGAATCCGCACGGCTGGTCGCCCTCGGCGCCGTCGAAACGCAGGTGCTGGTGTCTGACGACCAGAACGAGTCGTGCATCAACATGCAGGACGTCGAGGGCAACGAGTTCTGTCTGGACTGACGGCGCTATGACACCATCGGCGCGACTTCTCGCCCGAACGCCGTGATCTGCTGCACAGTCGCCTCCTCGGGCCAGAACACAAAGTCCGTGAACGGCTGCTCGGTGGCCAGCCGGGTCCAGCAGTTGGGCCCACTGCTCGGCGGTGCCACGTAGGGGCTCGGCGCCGGAGTCGACCCGGAGCACACCCGGACGGTCGGTGATCTGACCGACCAGCTGCGCCACTCGCCGGATCGAACCGGGGTCACGGCCGGCCACCCGGTGAACTTGTTCGCGGCCAACGACTTCTCGCACCTCGCCAGTTAGTCATTTTTAGTGACTATACACAGGCGTGACTGTAAGATACCCTGACAGCAGGACCCGGGGCGGCCGCCAGCCACGGCGGGGCCGCCCGCCGCTGGCCGCTCACCAACCAAGGGACGCCCATCCTCGATTCTGCAATCGATTGCATCTCAGGTGTCAAAATCACCACACGATTGAGCGTTGACCTGGCTCCTGCCAGGGATTTAGCGTGTGCAATCGCCCGCATTCGGACCTTGCTCCGAGGAGGCGCTCATGAGCACAACCCTCCCTCTCCGCCGCTCCGCCACGGCCTGGGGCCCAGGTCGTGTTTCACCGGCCGGAGCGCTGGCGCTCCCTTTTCGTCATGAAGGGCCCTTTACTGACGTTGATCGTGGTGAAGGGGTCCTTCATGACGTTGAACGTCAGCGAAGGTCCCTTGATCTTGGACGGGGGTGACGCACGGCTGAAACACGGGCTTTTCGCTGTCGCAGGGCGGTCTGCTCGCCACCTACTTCACCCTGGGCCGGCACCCAGACAGGAAGGAACAAGCAATGAGGACGCTGTTCACCGGCGGAAGTGTCGTCGCGAAGGGGCGGCCCGAGCTGGCGGCGGGTGGGGACGTGCTGGTCGACGGCACGGACATCGCCGCCCTCGGCCCGGCCGGCTCGTTGGCGGCCGAGCCGGTCGACAAGGTCGTCGACACCGCCGGCGGCATCGTCATCCCCGGCCTGGTCAACACCCACCAGCACGACTGGTACCTGTACGGCAAGGGCTTGGGCGGCAACCTGCTGCTGGAGCAGTGGATCACCGACTGCCTGTTCCCGCTCAAGACCCGGCTGACCGTGGACGACCTGCGGGTGGCCAGCGAGCTGGCCGCGCTGGACATGCTGCGCGGCGGCACCACGAGCTCGGTCAACCACCTGGTCACGGAGACCAGCGCGGCCGAGGACCGAGCGATCCTCGCGCCGGTGGCCGACGTCGGGGTCCGCCAATTCTTCGCCAAGGCCATCCGGCCCGCTGATCACGCCACCCGCTACGAGAGTGCCCGCGAGGCCTCCGAGACGTGGGACGGCGCGGCCAACGGTCGGATCCGGGTCGGTTTCGTGCTGGAGGCCACCGCGCACTGGGTGGCGATGGGCACCTGCACCGAGGAGATGGTGCTCGGCGGCCACGCGCTCGCGGTGGAGCAGGACACCTTCGTCACCTCGCACATCGCTGGCGGCACGATGTCCCGCGACAGCGGCTATCTCCGGTTCGTGCTGGAGACCGGCCGCACCGATCCCCAGTTCCTGCACCGACTCGGCGTGCTCGACCACCGCTGGATCCTGGCCCACACGATCAACCCGAGGGACAACGACCTCGACCTGATCGCCGCCGCCGGCGCCACGGTCGCGCACACGCCCAGCTCCGAGGCTGCCCGGGGCGGCGGCATCACGCCGGTGAAACGCATGCTGGACAACGGAATCCGGGTGGCCATCGGCACCGACGGCCCGATGGTCGATCTGACCAACGACATGGTCGAGCAGCTGAAGTGGACCCGCCTGATGCAGAACCAGCTGCACCACGTGCCCGCGTCCATCGACCTGGAACGGCTGCTCACGATGGGCACCGAGGACGGGGCCCGGGCCGTCGGCGCGGCCGACCGGATCGGCACGCTGGAGGTCGGCAAGGCAGCCGACATCGCCGTCTTCGACCTGGACACCCTGCACGCCGGGCCGGTGCACCGGGCGCTGTCGACGTTCGTGCACGCCGCGCGCGGCACCGATGCCCGGCACGTCATGGTGGACGGCGAGTTGTTGCTGGAGAACGGTTTGTTCACCCGCGCCACCGAGCTGCATGTCGCCGGGCTGATGCGGGAGGCCGGCGAACGCGGCCGCGCACTGGCCCGCCGCAGCGGCCTGCTGCCGGCCTGACCGCCAACCCGGACGATGGCCAGCGCCCTGTCTCGTACCAGAGACCAGCTGACCCGGGACCGTTTGCGCACGGCCGAGAGCTGACCGGTCAGAGCGTGGGCGCGGGGTTGACCGCGGACTGTTGGATGCCGGTGCTCTCCACGCCCCACTTGGCGAGGATCTTGCCGTAGTCGCCGTCCTTGATCAGCTTGTTGACCGCGTCGCTGACCGCCTTGGCCACCGGCGAGCCCTTGGCCGTCACGAAGCCGACCGGCGTGGCGCTGAACTGGCCGAGGAACTTGGTGTTGGGCACGTGGGTCTCGTCGTACTTGAGGCTCAGCGTCGGTCCGAAGTAGACATCGACCTTGCCGTTGGCCAACCCCAGCCAGATCGGCGCGGAATCGGAGAACAGCTGCACGGTGTAGGGCTTCTTGCCGGCGGCGGCGCACTTGTCGGCGCCGCTGGTGAGAATCTGCTGGAACGTCGAGCCCGGGCTGGTGGCCACGGTCAGCCCGCACAGGTCGTCGAGCGTCTTGACGCTGCTCGGCCCGCGGTCGGCGGGGCCGAGGAAGGACTGCCCGTCGCTGAGGTAGGTGGCGAAGTCCACCACCTTCTCCCGCGCGGCGGTGACGCCGAAGTTGTCCTGGCCGACGTCGTACTTCCCGCTCTGCACACCGGGAATGATGGTCTCGAAGGTGCCGTTCTGCACGGTCCAGGTGACGCCGAGCACCTTGGCCACGGCGTCACGCAGATCGACATCGAGGCCGACGTACTTGCCGTCCACCTGACCGGAATGCGGCAGCCCGGAGGTGCCCGGCGACAGGGTGGTGCCCAGTGTGAGCGACGTCGTCGACGCCGGAAGTTCGGCCCGCAGCGTGGGATCGGTTTGGACGGCCGAAACGACGTCCTGCGTCGGATACGCCACCTTTGTGGTCGGCGAGGCCGGGTCGGCGGCGGTGGCGTCGCCGCACGCGGTCAGCGCGAGCGCCGCGACGGCCAACGACAGGGCCAGAACCCCTGATCTGAACACGGAGAAAGTCCTTTCAGTTCTCACAGCACCGCCGACAGGAACGCACGCGCCCGGTCGTGGCGAGGGTTGGCCAACACCTCGGCCGGCGGGCCGGACTCGACGATCCGGCCGCCGTCCAGGAACACCACCGTGTCGGCGACCTCGCTGGCGAAGCCGATCTCGTGGGTCACCACCAGCATCGTCATGCCGCTGGCGGCCAGGTCCTTCATGACGGCGAGCACTTCGCCGACCAGTTCGGGGTCCAGTGCGCTCGTCGGCTCGTCGAAGAGCATCAGCCTCGGCTGCATCGCCAACGCCCGTGCGATGGCCACCCGCTGCTGCTGGCCGCCGGACAGCTGCCGCGGGTAGGCGTGCTCCCGGCCGCCGAGACCGACCCGCTCCACCAGCTCCCGGGCCGTGCGGTCGGCATCCTTTTTGGACAGACGCCCGGTGGCGACCGGGCCCTCGACGATGTTCTCCACCACCGTCAGGTGCGGGAACAGGTTGAACTGCTGGAACACCATGCCGATCCGGGCCCGCTGCCGGGTGATCGCCCGGGCCCGCAGCTCGTGCAGCCGCCGGCGGGCGTACCGGTAGCCGATCACGTCGCCGCCGACCTCAACGAACCCTGCGTCCGGCTTCTCCAGATGGTTGACGCACCGCAGCAGCGTGCTCTTGCCGGCTCCGGACGGCCCGAGCAGCACGGCCACCTCGCCCTCGCGGACGTCCAGGTCGACGCCGTCCAACACGACGTTGGCGCCGAAACTCTTGCGCAGCCCCCGGATTCGCACCAACGGACTCATGACACACCCGCCAGGTTCCGGAACAGCGGGATGTTCGCCCGCGTGATCGCCCACAGGCCACGGGGATCGCCCCGGCGGCTGCCGCGCGCGTAGTGCCGCTCCACGTAGTACTGCCCCACCGACAACACCGTGGTGAGCAGGATGTACCAGATCGTCGCCACCAGCAGCAGCGGGATGATCAGGAAGTTCTGGTTGTAGATCAGCTGCACCGAGTACAGCAGGTCCTGCACGGCGATCACGCTCACGATCGAGGTGGCCTTGAGCATGCCGATCAGCATGTTGCCGGAGGCCGGCACGATCGCCGGCATCGCCTGCGGCAGCACGATTCGCCGGAATATCCGCCACGGCCCCAGTCCCAGCGCCTGCGCCGCCTCGACCTGGCCCGCCTCAACCGACAGGATGCCGCCCCGGACGATCTCCGATGAGAAGGCGGCCACGTCCAGGGTCAGGCCGACGAACGCCGCCAGCAAGCCGGTGAACAGGTGCGCCGTCTGCACCGTGATGAAGGCGGGCCCGAACGGGATGCCCAGCGAGAGCTGCGGATACAGCGACGCCAGCTCGTACCAGAACAGCAGCTGAACCAGCGGCGGCACGGACCGCACGAGCCACACGTAGCCGAAACTCACCGACCGCAGCACGGGATTGCGGGACAGCCGCATCACCGCCAGCACGACGCCGAGGAGGTAGCCGCAGACCATCACCGCCGCGGTCAGCCACAGTGTCAACAACAGGCCACGCAGCACCGGCCCGGTGGTGAAGTAACTCCACACGATGGGCCACTGGAAGCGCGGGTTGGTGAGCAGCGTGTGCACCACCATGGCCAGCAACACGATCACCACCGCGGCCGAGACCCACTGCCCCGGCCGCCGCAGCGGGACCAGTCGCGCGGACAACAGCTCGGTGTCCGACACACTTCTGTCGGACACCGATTCTTCTTGCCGCGCAACGATTGTCTGCGCCTCGCTCGAACGGGTCACCGCGTCATCATGGGCCGCGCCACCGGTCAACCGTCAACGTGTTCCACGGTGTGGACGTCCGAGCCGAGAAATTTTCCGCGGCATACGGTTGGCCCATGTCGAATTCCGGCCTGTACCTGGCCATCGAGGTCGACGGGGACGGCGCACATCCGGCGGCGTGGCGTCGTGCCGCCCACGCGCCCGACCAACTGCTGACTCCGCGGCGGGTGCGCTCGGTCGCCACCATCGCGGAGAACGCCGGCTTCACACTGGCCACTGTGGACGATGACCTGCTGCCGCCCGGCGACGGCCCGAATCCGGCCGGCCGGATCGGCGCGGTGGAGCGGGCCGCGTTCATCGCCGCCGCGACCAGCACGCTCGGCGTCGCGCCGACCGTGTCGACGACCTACACCGAGCCGTTCCACGTGTCCTCGCAGCTGGCTTCGATCGACCACATCTCGACCGGGCGCGCGGGCTGGGCGGTCAGCCAGAGCGCGGGCGCGGCGGCGGCCCGGGCCTGGGGCCGGCCACTGGTCGAGGACCGCGCCCGTGAGGCCCGCGACTCGACCCGCGTGGTCCGTGACCTGTGGGACTCGTGGGAGGACGACGCGGTCATCCGCGACGTCGCCACCAGCCGCTACCTGGACCGCGATCGCCTGCACTACATCGACTTCACCGGCGAGACGTTCGCCGTGAAGGGGCCGGCGATCGTGCCTCGCCCGCCGCAGGGCCAGCTCGTGGTGTTCGCCCCGGAGGGACTGCTGCCGGCTGATCTCGTCGACGTGACCCTCACCAACGCCACTGCCCGCGCCGCCACTCCCCTGACGTTCACGGAGATCGAGGTCGCCCTGGACACCGGTTCGGCGACGGCAGCCCAGCGGATCGCCGACCTCGGGCCGTGGCCGGACCGCGGCCGGCTCCGCTACACCGGGCCGGCCGACGGCCTGATCAAGCTGCTCACCGACCTGGCCGGCGCCGTCGACGGCGCGCGGCTGCACCCGTTGGTGCTGGACGAAGACCTCGCCGTGCTGTCCCGCCTGGTCGTGCCGGCCCTGCTGCGCAGCCGGATCGCCGCACGGCCCGTTCCCGGCGCCTCGCTGCGCACCACCCTCGGGCTGGCCCGGCCGGCCAGCCGCTTCCAGGAGACTGCCCGATGACCGACGAGGACGTGCCCTACCCCGACGCCACGCTGCACTTCGGCGTGTTCTTCCAGGGTGTCAACCACTGGACCATCTGGTCGGCCCCGGACAGCGGCTCGCAGATCGACCCGGCCTCGTTCCGCCGGGTGGCCCAGACCGCCGAGCGCGGCCTGTTCGACGCGTTTTTCCTCGGTGAGGGCCTGCGGCTGCGCGAGGTCGACGGCCGCATCCACGACCTGGACGTCGCCGGCCGCCCGGACGCGATCACCCAGCTGGCCGCGCTGGCCGCCGTGACCGACCGGATCGGGCTGGTCAGCACCTCCAACACCACCTTCAACGAGCCGGCCGACCTGGCCCGGCGGCTGTCCGGCCTGGACCTCTTGTCGGAGGGCCGGGCCGGCTGGAACGTCGTGACCACGGACAACGCGTGGACCGGCGCGAACTTCCGCCGCGGCGGCTATCTCGACCACGCCGACCGGTACCGCCGCGCCGAGGAGTTCCTCGCCGCCGCGCGGGCGATCTGGGACGGCTGGACCGACGACACGATCGCCACGCCGGTGCGGCAGCGCAGCAGCCAGTTCGACATCGAGGTTGTGCCGACGCTCCCCCGCAGCGCGCAGGACCATCCGGTGATCTTCCAGGCCGGCGACTCGGCGGACGGCCGCGACTTCGCCGCCCGCAACGCCGACGTCATCTTCTCCGCGCACGGCAACGACTTCGACGACGCGCTGGCCTTCGCCGAGGACATCCGGCGGCGGCTGCGCGCGGCTGGCCGGCCCGAGGACGACCTGCGCATCCTGCCCGGCACCGAGATCATCATCGGCGCGACCGAGGCCGAGGCGCGGGAGAAGGCCCGGTGGATCCGGCTGGAGCAGGTCACCCCGGCCACCGCGCTGAACATCGCCAGCCTGGTATGGGGCTTCGACCTGTCCGACCGCGACGCCGATGGCCCGCTGCCCAAGGAAGATCCCGTCATCGCCGAGAACACCGGCGCCTTCGGGGCCCGCCGCGTCGCCGATCCCCGCGCCGTCATCGAGCAGTGGCGGGCTCAGGCCGAGGCCAACCGCTGGTCCCTGCGCGAGACCGCCATCGCCCTCGGTCCCCAACGCGGCCACGTCGGCACTCCCGTCGGCCTCGCCGACAAGTTCACCCGCTTCGCCCGCCATGGCGCGGTGCACGGGTTCAACATCACCCCGTACATCATTCCCGACGGCCTCGACGACATCGTCGACCTGCTCGTGCCCGAGCTCCAGGAACGCGGCGTGTACCGCACCTCCTACAGCGGCGCGACGCTACGCGAGCATCTCGGCCTGCGGCCTCCGCTGACGCGCCGGGACGGCCTGGCGGAGCGGGCGTCGTGAAGTTCCTGGCGATCACGCTGATCGTGCACGCCCCCGACCAGAAACCGACTCGGCTGCGCTTCCAGGAGGTCCTGGACAACGCGGTGCTGGCCGAGGAGCTGGGTTTCGACGGGTTCGGGGTCGGCGAGCGGCACGAGCGGCCGTTCATCTCCTCCTCGCCGCCCGTGGTGCTCAGCCACATCGCGGCGCTCACCTCGCGAATCCGGTTGTTCACGGCGGTGACGACGCTGAGCCTGCTCGATCCGGTGCGGGCCTACGAGGACTACGCGACCTTGGACAACCTGTCCGGCGGCCGGCTGGAGCTGATCATCGGCAAGGGCAACGGGTCGGCGCAGCGGCAGCTGTTCCACGTCACCGAGGACGACCAGTGGGACCGCAACGCCGAGAGCTACGAGCTGTTCCGCCGGCTGTGGCGGGAGGACAGGGTCACCTGGAGCGGCCGGTTCCGGCCGCCGCTGGTCGACGCCGAGGTGTGGCCGGAGCCGTTGCAGCGCCCGATCCGGGTGTGGCACGGCAGCGCGACCAGCCGGGAGTCGGTCGACCTGGCCGCCCGCTATGGTGATCCGCTGTTCTCGGCCAACGTGACCAATCCGATCGAGCCGTACGCCGCGCTGGTGCGGCACTACCGGCAGCGGTGGGAGTTCTACGGGCACGACCCGGCGGCCGCGGTCGTCGGGGCCGGCACCGCCGGCTACTACGCCACGCCGAAGTCCCAGGACGCGATCGACACCTACCGGCCGGTGTTCGAGGCCGGCCGCGCCATGCAACAGAAGTTGGGGCTCACCCCGGTCTTCACCTCGGTCGAGGACTTCGCCGAACGCAGCTCGGCCCTGATCGGCAGCCCCGAGCAGGTCATCGACAAGGTGCACCGCTACCACGAGCAGTTCGGCCACACCGTCCTGCACCTGCACGCCGAAGCCGGCGGGCTGACCGACGCCCAGCACCGGGAATCGCTGGAGCTGTTCCAGCGGGACATCGCCCCGTTACTGCGCAAGGACATCCCGGATCCGCCGTGGCCGGCGGCTGAGAGGAACTGAGGCGCCCATGGCCACCACCCCGCTCGCGGTGCTCGACCTCGTGCCGATCTCGTCCGGCTCCACCGCCGCCCAGGCGCTGCGCAACAGCGTCGACCTGGCCCGGCACGCCGAACGATTCGGTTACGCGCGTTACTGGTTCGCCGAGCACCATCTCAATCCCGGTGTCGCCGGCACGTCGCCGGCCGTCGTGCTGGCGCTGACCGCCGCCGCGACGTCGACCATCCGGCTCGGGTCCGGCGCGGTGCAGATGGGGCATCGCACCGCACTGTCCACTGTGGAGGAGTTCGGACTGCTCGACGCCGTGCACCCGGGCCGTTTCGATCTCGGCCTCGGCCGCTCCGGCGGCCGGCCACGCGACCCGGCGCCGGTGTTGGAACCGGCGTCGCCGCCGGCCAACGGTCTGCTGATTCCACCGAGATTCTCGTTCGCGCAACTGCTGGCGTCGCCGCGCGTCGCGCTCCAGCGCCGCCTGTTACAACTGCCGAACGCCGAACCGCAGGACTACACCGAGCAGGTCGACGACGTCCTCGCTCTGCTCGGCGGCACCTACCAGTTGGACGGCGCGGAGGCCCATGTCGTGCCCGGTGAAGGCGCTGCGCTGGAGTTGTGGATCCTGGGCAGCAGCGGCGGCGAGAGCGCGACCGTCGCCGGCCACCGTGGCCTGCGGTTCGCGGCCAACTACCACGTCAGTCCGGCCACCGTGCTGGAAGCGGTCGCCGGCTACCGCGCGGCCTTCCGGCCGTCGGCGGACCTCGACCGCCCGTACGTGAGCGTGTCGGCCGACGTCGTCGTCGCGGAAACCGAAGCGGCGGCCCGAGAACTGGCCACCGGCTACGGGCTGTGGGTGCGCAGCATCCGCACGGGCCTCAACGCCATTCCCTTCCCCACGGCGGACGAGGCCCGCGCGCACGTGTGGAGCGACGCCGACCGGGACCTGGTCGCCGACCGCGTCGACACCCAGTTCGTCGGCACGCCAACACAAGTCGCCGATCGACTGGAGCAGCTGCGGGACGCCACCGACGCCGACGAGCTCATCGTCACGACCATCACCCACGACCACGCCGACCGCGTCCGGTCCTACGAGCTGCTCGCCGAGGAATGGCAGCGGCGGTGATCGCCACGGCAGCGCGAGCGCCTGTGGCCCATTGACCTCCACCTTTGTCGAACTCGTAGCGTGGCCCGCATGGATGATCTTCATGAGCTCGGCGGACGGGCGGTCGTGCTGGGCGCCGGCGGAGTCGTCGGCACGGCATGGATGGCCGGGCTCGTCGCCGGGCTTCGTGACCACGGTGTGAATCTCGCCGAGGCCGACCTGGTCGTGGGCACCTCGGCCGGCGCGATCATCGGCGCGATGCTGGCCACCGGCCAGGAGTTGGGCCCGCTCGCCACACCGCCCGACACCAGGCACGCCCCGCCTGCGCCGAACCCGGACCGCCTCGGCGAGGTGTTTGCCGTGTTGGGTGATCCCACCCTGGATCCGAACACGGCCCGCCGTCAGGTCGGCTGCCTCGCCGCGGCCGCCGGAATGGCCGAACCGGCTCAGCTCGCCCGGGTGGAAGCACTGATCACCGCGCGGGAGTGGCCGGAACGTCGTCTGCTGATCACCACGGTCGACACCGAAACCGGACAACGCCACACGTGGGACCGCGCCAGCGGTGTGCCGCTCGTGCCCGCCGTGGCGTCGAGCATGGCTTTCCCCGTCGCGTCCCCGCCCATCACCGTCAACGGCCGCCGCTACATGGACGGCGGACTGTGGTCGGGCACCAACGCCGATCTCGCCGCCGGCGCCAGCACACTGGTCGTCATCGAGCCGCTGGCCCATCTGTTTCCCCGCGAACCGCTGCGCCAGGAACTCGCTGCCGTCGCGGCGGATGCCCTGGCTGTGATCAACCCGGATCCGTCGGCGGTGGCCGCGTTCGGATCCGATCTGTACCAGCGGGCGGCCTGGCAGCCGGCCTATCACGCCGGGACCCGGCAGGCCGTGGAACTCGCACCACGCCTGCACGCCACCTGGCACTCCGGCCACACGGTCGAGGCGGGTCGCGCCTAACTACCTGACGGAGTAACCCAGTTGGCCCATGACCTCGCGGAGTTCCTGGCGGGCGGCGGCCGAGTCGCCGGTGGTGACGGCCTTGACGAGGAGGCCGCGCAGGGACCACAGCAAGGCGTGAGCGCGGGCACGGGCGGCGGGTTCGGGGAGGCCTTCGCGGACGCCGAGGGTGGTGAAGACGGTGGTCCAGTCGTCGAGGGTGTCGAGGAATTCCCGGTAGGTGTCGGGGTCCTGCACGGCGAGGCCGAGCACATAGAAGAAGGCGGCGTTGTGGGGGCTGTCGGCCTGGTCCAGGAACATCTGGTCGAGCAACTGGAGACCGTCCTGGTAGGCGGCCTTGGTGCTGAGCGAGAGGAGCCGTTGCTGCTGCTCGCGGCGGATCTGGCTGAGCAGGGCGGCCAGCAGGCCGTCGCGGGAGCCGAAGTGGTAGATGAGCATGCGGTGGCTGGTGCCCAGAGCCTCGGCCAGCTTGCGCAGGGTGAGGTCGCTGAGCCGGCCGCGCTGGTCGAGCAGCTGCCGGGCGCCGTGCAGGAGCTTGTCGCGCGGGGTGGGGTCCTCAGGCGCGGTCATCGAGCCAGGTGCGGGCGGCGAGGACCAGCGCCTCGACGCCGGTGCTGAGGGTGGGTTCGATGACCGGGGCGAACTCCGGGGAGTGGTTGCTGGGCAACGAGTCGGCCGACTCGAAGCCGCCCCAGAACCAGAACACGGTCGGCACGCCGGCCACCTCGCCGTAGACGCCGACGTCCTCGCTGGCGGCCTGGCGGGGCATCCGCGTCACCCGCTGCTCGCCGAAGTGCCGGACGAAGGTGGCCATGGTGGTCTCGGTGGCGTCGGCGT
Organism: Kutzneria sp. CA-103260; assembly: GCF_018263855.1. GTDB lineage: Bacteria > Actinomycetota > Actinomycetes > Mycobacteriales > Pseudonocardiaceae > Kutzneria. Next base: position 3,990,280 of record NZ_CP073318.1, read on the forward strand.
CGTTGACGAGGACCGGGGTGCTCACAGTCCAGTCGAACTCGGGGTCGCGCTCGGCCCCGCCGGCGGCGGCCTCGGCGCGGACGATGCGTTCGATCGCGCCGCGCACGACATCCCGGGTCTCGGCGGAGTAGGTCCGCATGCTGATCCCGAGCTCGGCGGTGTCGGGGATGATGTTGTCCTTGGCTCCCGCCTGCAGGCGGCCGACCGTGACCGCGGCGGTGTCGGCCGGCGCGACCTCGCGGGCGACGATCCCCTGCAGCCGGGTGACGACGTTGGCCGCCATCAGCACCGGGTCGATGGTCTTCTCCGGCATCGACCCGTGGCCGCCGCGACCGTGCAAGGTCACCTGGACCGCGTCCATGGCGGACAGCATCGGACCGGTGCCGTAGCCGATGACACCGGCCGGCAGAGACGTGACGTGTTGGCCCAGCACGATATTCGGCTTCGGAAACCGTTCGAACAGCCCGTCCTCGACCATGGCGCGGGCCCCGCGCGCCAGCTCCTCGGCCGGCTGGAACACCACCAGCAGCGTGCCCGACCAGGCATCCTTGGCGTCGGCCAGCTGTGCGGCCGCGCCCACCAGGCAGGTGGCGTGCATGTCGTGGCCGCAGGCGTGCATCACCGGCACGTCGTTGCCGGCGAGATCGGTCCCACGGGCGGTGCTCGCGTACGACAGGCCGGTCTTCTCCTGCACCGGCAACGCATCGATGTCGGCCCGCAGCATCACGACCGGGCCGTCCCCGTTGCGCAGCAGGCCGACCACGCCGTGGCCGCCGACGCCGGTGGTCACCTCGAAGCCGAGCGGCCGCAGCTCCTCGGCCAGCACCCGGGCCGTTCGGGACTCCTGGAGCGACAGCTCGGGGTTGCGGTGCAGGTCCTGGTAGAGCTCGGTCAGGTCGGCCACGAAGGTCACTGTACCATTGGTACACCGGGAGCGGCGGTGGAACCACGGGGCACAAGCGCGGGGACCTGGGCGGCGTGCGAGGCGGCCTCCCGGTGGTTCATGACGTCGAAGAGGGTCTGCGCGACGTCCGCGCCGAACGCGAAGATGTCGTGCTGCATGGCCGACAGGGTGGGTCGGGTCAGTCGGCACAGCTCCGAGTCGTCCCAGGCCAACAGCGACAGATCACCCGGCACGGACAGCCCGAACTCGGCGGCCACGCCGAGCGCGGTGACCGCCATGATGTCGTTGTCGAAGACGATGGCGGTGGGTCGCTCGGCGGCCAGCAGCAGCGACCGGCAGGCCCGGGCCCCCTGGTCGGCGGAGAAGTCGGCGACGATGGTCTGGGCTTGCAGACCCAGGTCCCGGGCGGCATTGGCGAACGCCTCGGTGCGAATGGCGCTGTGCCCCAACTCGGCCGGGCCGCTGACCCTGGCGATGCGCCGATGCCCGATCGCCGCCAGGTAACGGACGGCCTCGTTCATGGCGGTCGCGTCGTCGGTCCACACCGACGTGAACGGGCCGGCCAGCGATGGGTGGCCGACCACGACAGCGGGCAGGCCGAGCGCGGACAGGGCCGGCACGCGGGGGTCGTCGGTCCGCAGGTCGACCAGGATGCTGCCGTTGACCCGGTTGGCGCCCCACCATTCCCGTTGCACGGCGATCTCCTGCTCCGGCTCGACCAGCCGGAGCAGGAGGGAGCACGAGTTGACGCTGAGCACGCTCTCGATGCCGGCGATGAACTCCATGTAGAACGGCTCCCGGCCGAGCAGCCGGGCCGGCCGCGCGATGGCCAGGCCAACGGAGTGGATGGCCCGGCCGGACAGCGACTGGGCCGCCTGGTTCGGGCTCCAGCCCAGCTCGCGGGCCACCCGCAGGATCCGGTCCCTCGTGGCGGCCGAGACCCCGGGTTTGCCGTGCACGGCCAGGGTGACGGCCGAGGGCGACACACCCGCGGCCTGGGCGACGTCCTTGATGGTGACCTTGTGTCCGCTGCCTGCCGCCTTCACGAATCCCATACTAAACCGTTTGAGTTCACCAGGTGTAGGTGACGGTGCTCCCAGGCGTGGCCGAGGCGATACCGGGCAGGTCCGAGGTCGGGGTTGCCCGGCAAGGGCAACCCCGACCCGCCGGGCTCCGCGCCGGGGCCGTCGCCACACCCGGCCGGCCCCGGGCCCATCAGCCGGGCAGGTGCCAGACCTGCCAGGCGTTGCCGTTGGCGTCCCAGACCTGCAACCGGGTACCGTCCGTTGTGGACCCACCCGGGTCATCGAGCACCCGGCCGGACTGCGGGTTCATCAGGCGACCGTCGGACTGGGCCACCCACTGCTGAGCGCCAGAACCGTTGCAGTCCCAGAGCTGGATCTTCGTGCCATTGGCTGTGCCCTGACCGGTCACGTCCATGCACTTACCGAAAGCCTGCAACGTCCCGTCGCCCGGCGCGGTCCAGGCTTGGGCACTGGATCCGTTGCACGTGTAGAGCTGCACCGCGGTGCCATTGGCCGTCTGGGAACCGGCCACATCGACACACTTCCCGCCGACACCGGTGATCGGCCCACCACTGGGTGGCGGATTCGTGCCACCAGTGGGGATGTGGACGCCGCCGCGGGTCAGCACCCGTGAGTCGTAGTAGCCGGCCTTGACCGATGCCGTGGAGTTGTAGCTCGGGTTGGTCAGATAGTCGGCCCACACGTTCCAGTAGACCCACTTGGGCTGCGACGAAAGCTGGGCCGGCTGCGGGACGCTGCCGACCTCGGCCAGGGCCATGGGCTTGCTGCCGGCGATGTTCTGCATCGCGTTGTACCAGTCGGTGGACGGGAACTTGTTCACCCAGACATCCAGGCCGACAACGTCGACGTAACTGTTGCCGGGGTAGTAGCTCGCGGCGTTGCCCGCGCCGCCGGAGACGTCCTTGAGCGCCCACACCCAGATGATGTTGTCGAGGCCTTTGGACGTCAGGTAGTCGTGGGTGATCTGGAACAGCCGGGCGCTCCCGTTGGCACCGGGTCGGCCGCCCCACCAGGCCCAGCCCTCGTTCATCTCGTGCTGGGGTCGGAACAGCACCGGAATGCCGGCGTCCTTGAGCTGCTGGAAGTACGGCACGAACTGGTCGAGCTTGCGCTTGTAGTCGTTGTTCAGGGTGGTGCCGTTGGTGATCAGCTGGCTCCATTCGGAGTCGGACAGCTTGCTGCCCTGGACCGGGTTGGAGCCGCCGGTGAAGTCACAGGTCGCGACGTCGGGCCGGCAGGCGTGCATCATCAGGCCGGGCAACGAGCCGCTGGCCCACTCCGCCCTGGCCTCGTTGATCACGGTCGGCCGGTTGTCGATGTCGTTCTGGCTGAAGCCGAAGTCGCCGTTCCAGATGGCCGGGTAGTCGCCGGTGATGTCGTGCACCTTGCGCACCCACTGGGCTGGATCGCTGTTGGCGCCGCCCTGTTGCCCGGACAGCACGTGGTTTCCGGTCAGGCTCTTGAGGTAGGCGATCTCGTCGGTCGCGGTGACGCCGGCCGGTCCGGGCGGAGCCGCGGCGGCGGTCGCGGCGGGTAGCAGGGTGCCGATGGCCAGCGCCGCCGCCACAACCCTCATGGGCAGGGACATGAGAGAGTCCTTTCTTGTCGTGATCAGGCAGGCAGGTGCCAGAGCTGCCAGGCGTTGCCGTTGGCGTCCCAGATTTGCAACTGGGTTCCGTCCGTTGTGGACCCACCGGGCACATCGAGGACACGACCGGACTGCGGGTTCTTCAGGCGGCCGTCGGACTGCGCCACCCACTGCTGAGCGCCAGAACCGTTGCAGTCCCACAACTGGATCTTCGTGCCGTTGGCCGTGCCCTGACCGGTGACATCCATGCACTTGCCCAGGGCGCGCAGGGAGCCATCACCGGGCACGGTCCAGGACTGCGCGCTGCTGCCGTTGCAGGTGTAGAGCTGCACCGCGGTGCCGTTGGCGGTCTGGGAACCGGCCACATCGACACACTTCCCGCCGACACCAGTGATCTGCCCGCCGCCGGGCGTGCCCCCGCCGGCCGGAATGGTGAACTGGCCCTGGCTGAGCACCCGTGCGGAACTGAACGTGGCCTGGAGGCCGCCGGGGCTGTTGGCTGAGGTCAGGTAATCGGACCAGATCATGAACCAGGTCCAGTTGGGCTGCGCGGCCAACTGGGACGGCGAGGGCACGGTGCCGACCTCGGCCAGCGAGACGGGCTTGCCGTGGGAGACGTTCACGATGGCCTGATACCAGTCGCTGGTGGGGAACCCGTGGTCCCACGGGTCGAGGCTGGCCACGTCGACGTAGTTGTCGCCCGGGTAGAAGCCGGCGGCGCCGGCGGAACCGTTGTTGGCGTCGGTGTCCTTGACGTTCCAGACCCAGACGATGTTGGTCAGGCCCTTGGACAGCAGGTAGTCGTGGGTGATCTGGAACAGCTTGGCGCTGCCGTTCGCGCCGGGCCGGCCGCCCCACCAGGCCCAGCCCTCGTTCATCTCGTGCAGCGGCCGGAACAACACCGGGACACCGGCGTCCTTGAGCTGCTGGAAGTACGGCACCGCGGTGTCGAGCTTGGCCTTGTAGTCGTTGTTCAGGGTGGTGCCGTTGGTGATCAGCTGGCTCCACTCCGAGTCGGACAGCCGGCTGCCGTTGACGCCGCCGTCGAACTGGCAGGTGGCCACGTCGGGCCGGCACATGTGCCAGGTCAGGTTGACCAGGGAGCCGTTGGCCCACTCGGTCCTGGCCTGGCTGACCATGGTCTGCCGGTTGGCGATGTCCGTCGAGGTGAAGCCGAGCTCGCCGCCCCACAGGCCCGGCCACTTGCCGGTGATGGCGTGCGCCTGGGCGGTGTACTGGGACGGGTTGCTCAGCGGCTCCTTGTTGTGCACGCCGCTGACCGTATGGTTGCCGGTGATCTGGCGCAGGAAGGCGATCACGTTGTCCCGTGTGGACGGTCCGGTGGCGAACGCCGGCGCCGCGGACAGGGCCACGGCCAACAACGCCGCCGCCCCGAGTTTCAGTGGTTTCATGCGAACCTTTCCTGTGCGTTCGATCCGACAGAACGAAGCACGGCCGGGAGGGCGGCGGGGTTGGGGTTCGGCCAGTCGTGCACCTGGAACGTCACCTGCTCGCCGGGGAGCAGGGTGACCAGTCCGAGGTCGGTGTGCGCGCCCGGATCCAGGCGGTCGGCCTGGAGCAGCAGGTCGCGCACGAGAGTGTGCGCGGTGACGGTGACTGAGTTCGATGTGGACAGTTCGATCCGGAGATCGGGCTTGGGATAGTCGAATTCGGTGTCGGTGGCGGCGAAGTGCAGGGCTCGCAGCCCGTCCCCGTCGGCGACCCAGAACTGCCGGCGCGGATCGTCGATCCGTCCCGGCAACTGGACCAGGGTCACGCCGCGCGGCGCCACCTGGGCAGTGGTGTGTTCCCGGGCCAACACTGTGCCGTCGGCGTCGACCAGGCGGAGCTCGATCGGGCAGATCCACGGCGCGGCACTCTGGTTGACCGCCACCAGCACGAGTTCGTCGTCGCGGGTCTGGAAGGTCAGCAGCCGGTCCGCGTACAGGCGTTTGAGCTCGTGGTACAGCGGTTTCTCCCGGCCGTCGCCGTCGATGGCAGCCCACGACACCGACGGCCAGCAGTCGTTGAGCTGCCAGAGGATCGTGCCGGCGCAACGGGGCCAGTGCGAACGCCAGTGCTCGACTCCAGTGGCGATGGCCCGGGCCTGGTTGACCTGGGTCAGGTAGTGCCAGGTGTCGAAGTCCTCCGGTGGCGGGAAATGCGCCGCCAGGCCCCGCTCCAGCTTGCCGTTGCCGTCCTCGGCCTTCTGGTGCAGCAGCATGCCCGGCGAGTCCGGCCGCAGCGGGTCGTCGCCGACGGCTCGGCGCAGCGTGGCGTAGGCCGGCGGGGCCTGCCAGCCGAACTCGGCCACGAACCGTGGCACGTCCTCCAGGTAGCCGACGTAGTCACGGCGGTTCCACACCTCCCAGGAGTGCGCGGTGCCGTGGTCGGGATCGTTCGGATGCCAACGCCACGAGCCCGACCAGGGACTTCCGGCCCAGTACGGCCGGCTCGGGTCGAGCTCGGCGACAACACGGGGCAGCAGGCCCAGGTAGTAGCCCTCGCCCCACGCCGCGTCGGCCAACTCCTCCTTCCAGCCCCAGTCGACGAAGCCCCACAGGTTCTCGTTGTTCCCGTTCCACAGCACCAGTGACGGGTGCGGCATCAGCCGGACGACGTTCTCCCGCGCCTCGGCCTCGATCTCCGAGCGCAGCGGCTCGTCCTCCGGGTAGGCGGCGCAGGCGAACAGAAAGTCCTGCCACACCATAAGTCCCAGCTCGTCGCACGCGGTGTAGAAGTCCTCGTCCTCATAGATCCCGCCGCCCCACACCCGGATCAGGTCGACTCCAACCGCCGCAGCCTGCTCCAGACGTCGCCGATACCGGGACGCCGTGATCCGGCTGGGGAAGACGTCGTCCGGGATCCAGTTCACGCCGCGGGCGAAGACGCGCGTGCCGTTGACGACCAGGGTGAAGCCGCTGCCGTGTTCATCGGCGCTGGTGTCGAGCTCGATGTGGCGGAACCCGATGCGGCGGGTCCAGAGGTCCAGTGTCTGCCCGTCGGCCGCCAGCAACACCCGGCAGTCGTACAGGGCCTGCTCGCCGTATCCTCGCGGCCACCACAGTTCGACGTCGGGAACGGTGATCTCCAGGAGCACCGAGTCCTGTCCCTGCGGGAGGTCGACGTGCGCCTCCTCCCCCGCGATCATCACCGTCGCTCGCAAGGTTCTCTCCGCACCGCTGTCGGCGCGCTCGACCTTGAGGTGCAGTGCGACATGACCGTCCGCCGACACGACGGGCCGCACCTCGGCCAGCCGGGCGGTGGACCAGTGCTCCAGGCGGACCTCGCGCCAGATACCGGCGGTGACCAGCGTCGGACCCCAGTCCCAGCCGAAGTTGCAGGCCATCTTGCGGATGAAGTTGAACGGCTCGGGGTAGGAGTTCGGGCGGTCCCCCAACAGTGTGCGCAGGCGGTCCGCCTCGACATAGGCGGACGTGAACCGGACGTCAAGCGGCTGGCCCACCAGATCGGTGACGTTGTAGCGGTAGGACCGGTGCATGTTCCGGCTCCAGCCCAACGGCTGGCCACCGACGGTGACGCTCGCGACCGTGTCCAGGCCGTCGAACACAAGATCGGTCCGCTCATGGCCGTGGCTTTCCGCCGGCAGCCGCGTGCCGTAGTGCCAGTCACCGCGTCCCACCCAGGCGACGGCGAGTTCGTTGCGGTCCAGCAAGGGATCCGGAATGAGCCCGGCCGCCAGGAGATCGGTGTGCACGCAGCCCGGCACGTCGGCGGCGATGCCGGCGTCCAGCAGCTCCGCCGGGGCCTGCGGCGGCAGATGGCGCGAGCCGTCCAGCCGCAGCGTCCAGTCGCGGTCGAGCGGGGTGTGGACCTTCATCGTTGTCCTCTCACTTGACGGCGCCGGCCGACAGTCCGTTGTAGACGAATCGCTGCAAGGCCAGGAACACGACCAGGCTGGGGATGATCACCAGCGCGGCGCCGGCCGAGATGACCTCCCAGTGCGCCCCGTACGGCCCCTTGAACCGGAACAGCGACGTGGAGATCGTGCCGAGGCTGTCGTCGGGCAGGTAGAGGAACGGGATGTAGAAGTCGTTGTAGATCGCGACCCCCTTGATGATCACGACGGTGGCGACGGCCGGCCGCAGCAGCGGCAGGATGATCCGCCAGTAGATGGTGAACGACCTCGCCCCGTCCAACCGGGCCGCCTCGTCCAGCGCGACCGGGATCGACCGGACGAACTGGAGGAAGATGTAGATGGAGACGATGTCGGTGCCGAGGTAGAGCAGGATCGGGGCCCAGCGGGTGTCCACCGCGCCGAGGCCGTTGACGATCTGGTAGGTGGCGACCTGCGTGGTCACGCTCGGCACCAGCGAGGCGATCAGGAACAGCCCCAGCACCAGCCGCTTGAACCGGAACTGGAACCGGTCGACGGCGTAGGCGGTCATCGATCCGATCAGCACCGTGCCGGTCACCGAGAGCACCAGGATGAACGAGGTGTTCCACAGCGCCCGCAGCATGTGCCCGTCGGTGAACGCGACCACGTAGTTGTGCAGGTTGAACCAGTCGTCCGGAGCGGCCAGCGGGCTCGCGCCGGCCATCTCCGTGCTGGTGCGCAACGAGGTCAGCAGGATCGCCGCCAGCGGCACCAGGACCACCGCGCAACCCAGCACCAAGGACAGGTACTTCGCCGCCTTGGTCACGACGCCCCCTCCGGGAACAGCCGGCGCTGCGCCCAGGTGACGGCCAGCACGATCAACAACAGCACCACGGCCGCCGCCGAGGCCAGGCCGGTCTTGTCGAAGTTGAAGGCCAGCTTGATGGTCTGGATCACGAAGGTCTCGCTGTTGTTCGAGCCGCCGGTCATGATGAACGGGATCTCGAACACCGCCAGCGAGCCGGAGACCGCCAGGATCGCGCTGAGACTGATGATCGGCCGGATGCTGGGCGCGATGATGTGCCGGAACTGCTGCCAGCGGCTGGCGCCGTCCAAAGCGGACGCCTCGTACAGGTCGGGCGGGATGGACTGGATGGCTCCGATGAACAGCACCATGTTCAGGCCCATGAAGCGCCACACCGACACCCCGGCCAGCGACCAGTTGACCAGATCCGGGTTGCCCAGCCACAACTGCGGTCCGACGCCGAACCAGTGCAGCACGGTGTCGAGCGTGCCGCCGGGCTGGAAGAAGTACAGGAACACGAAGCCGACGGCGACGCCGTTGATCAGGTACGGGAAGAACAGGATGCCCTTGAACAGGTTGCGGAACCGGGTGTTGAAGCTGAGCACCGTGGCGAAGTACAGGGCCACGCCGATCTGCACCACCGAGCCGGCGAGGTAGCACAGGCTGACCGTGAACACCTGGAACAGCTCGGGCCGGGTGAACAGGTCGACGTAGTTGCCCAGGCCGACAAAGTCGCTGACCGGGCTGAGGCCGTCCCAGTCCGTGAAGCTGTAGGAGATCATGTCGGCCACCGGCAGGTAGGTGAAGGTCACCAACAACGCCAGCGGAACCAGCAGGTACAGCCACGGAGTGAACCACTGGGGACCGATGCGGCTCGCGGTTCGCGGTGGGCTCATCCGACCGTGCCCTTGGCCTTGGACCACTTGGTGTTCAGGTCGTTGAGCACACTGGTCAGGTCGCCGGCGGCGGCCCCGCGGGCCACGTCGACGATGTGTTGCGGGTAGTCCTGGGCGTTGAGGCCGATCTCGGACGCCTTGTCGATCTCGTCCACCTGCGAGGTCTTGGCGTTGGTCAGCTGGACGAACTTCACGCCCCTGTCCTGGAACGGGGTCAGCTCCGACGGCAGCGGCGTGCCCTTGACCGAGGAGATCGACAGCGCCGCCTGGGCGTCACCGGACTTCGTGATGTACCAGTCCAACCAGGCCCGGGCTGCCGCCTTGTTCGGCGAGTGGATGTTGACCGCGTACTGGTAGTCCGGGCGGACCACGGTGCAGAAGTGGCCGTCCTTCTGGGTAGGGAAGGGCATGAACCCGATGTCGTCGGGGTCGGCGCCGGCGGTCTTCGCGGCCGCCCGCATCTGCACCACGGCCCAGGAACCCAGCCACATCGTCGCCACCTTGCCGGTGGCGATCAGGTTCTTGGAGTTCTCCCAGTTGGTGGTGTTGGGATCGGCCTCGGACAGCTTGTCGTGCACGATGTCGTACAGCAGCGTGTCGGTGGTGTTGAGGTCCTGGCCGGCCGCCCAGGGCTGGTCGGTGTCGGCCAGCTTGTCGTTGGCCGCCGGGTCGCAGCTGGGGGAACCGAGGACGTTGCCCCAGTTGGTCAGCGGCCAGCCGTCGTGGTAGTTGGTGTAGTACGGGGTCGCGCCGGTTTTCGCCCTGATCGCCTGGAGGTCGTCCAGGAACTGGCGCGGCGTGGTCGGCCAGTCGGTGACGCCGGCCTGCCGCCACACGGCCTTGTTGTAGACGAAGCCGTTGGCCGTGCCGATGTTGGCGATGCCGTAGACCTGTCCGTTCACGGTGGCGTGGTCGGTGAAGTCATAGGTCCTGGACAGGTCGGCGGCTGAGCCGAGGGAGGCGAAGAACGTCGGATACTGCTTGAGCGGCACCGAGTTCGGGATGGACAGCACGTCGCCGTAGTTCGCGCTGTTCATCCGGATCTTGACGTCGCCCTCGTAGTCGGTGAGGCCCTGGAACTTCACCGTCACGTGCGGGTAGCTCTGGTTGAACCGCTTGGCATAGCCGTCCAGGGTGCCGTCCTGCACCTGGTCGGTGCGGTTGGTGAGCACGGTGATCGTGCCGGAGACCTGCGACGGGTCGGTCGGCGACGGCGCCGCCTGCGACGAGCCGCCGCCGCTGCCGCCGCATGCGGCCAGTGACAGGGCCAGCGCGGCTCCGGTGGCCGCAGCCAGTGTTCTCCGCATGCCGAACCACTTCCTCTGGTTGGGGTTCCCGGCGGTCCCGAACGGTCAGGCCGCCGGCATGGGGTGCTGCTGGAAGAACTGCCACATCAGGGTGTTGGCGCTGACCTCCCGGGTGGTCGTGCCGTTGCCGGCCGACTCGTACGGCGAGCCCGGCCAGGTGTGGCCGCCGTCGGACACCGAGTACAGCTGGACGTCGGCGCCGCCGCGGCAGTTGGTGTACTTCGTCAGCGAGACGTGTGTGGTGACCTGGCTGGTGTTGGGGCCGGCCGTGCAGCTGTTGAGGGTGGCCCAGCGCTGTTGGGCCACCGGCACCGAATACCGCCAGGCCGTGCCGTCACCGCCGCCGTAATACGGGTTGGTGTTGTCCTGCTGGCCATGGAAGGCGATCACCGGCACCGCCCGCGACGGCTGGCAGCTGGCCGGATCGGGGCGGCTGGTGTCCTGCGGATCGGGCCGCCCGGCCCGAATCCCGGCGACCGGCGCGATGGCGGCGATCTTGTCGGCCAGCATGCAGCCCAGCGCCGAGGTCATCCGGCCGCCGCCGGAGTAGCCCGTCGCGTACACCCTCGCCGGATCGACGCAGGCCCCGGCGGTCAGGGTGTCGATCACCTGCCGGATGAAGCCGACGTCGTCCCGGGTGCCGCTCGGCGTCACGTAGGGCACGTTCCAGATGTAGCCGCTGCCGCTGGGCACGACGCCCGTGGGCGCGGCGACGATGAAGCCGTCGGCGTCGGCGGTCGCGGCCATCGCCGTGTAGTTCAGTTGGCTCGCGCCGGTGCCGGAGCTGCCGTGGAGGTTCAGCACCATGGGCAGCTTCGCGTTTGTCCTATGTGGAATATGGACTAGTACCTGATACGTCTTGCCGGCGAAGGAGACCGGGGTGTTGTACTCGCCCTCGCCTAGGCTGGGCGTGCAGGATCCCGGTGTTCCTGACGGGAGGGTCCAGACCTGCCACGGGTTGGTGTTGGTGTCCCAGATCTGGAGCCGGGTGCCGTCGGCGGTGGCGCCGCCGGGGGCGTCGAGGTCGCGGCCCGACTGTGGGTTGCGCAGGTGCCCGTTGGCCTGCGGGATCCACTGCTGCGCGCCGGAGCCGTTGCAGTCCCAGAGCTGGATCTTCGTGCCGTTCGCGGTGCCCTGGCCGGTCACGTCCAGACACTTGCCCAGCGCCCGGACAGTGTTGTCGGCCTCGATCGTCCACGACTGAGCCGCTGTACCGTTACAGCTGTGCAGCTGGACGGCGGTGCCGTTGACGGTCTGCGCATTGGCGACGTCGATGCACTTCCCGCCGATGCCCGTGATCTCACCGGCCGTAGCGGCGGAAGCCGCCGGGGCGGAGAGGATGGCGAGGCCCAGCAGGCCGGTGGCGGCCAAGACGGTGACCGCGAGGCGATGGCGCGCAGCGGGTTTGCGGGCTGGAAGCACTCGGATTTCCTTCCAGGGCAGGGGTTCGGGCGTCAGATGGGCAGGGGCCAGCAGCGCTCGGCGACCGTCCGGGAAGGGCACCGGGGCGACGGTGCCGTGTCCGCCTGTCGCGAGTACTAGAACGTTTTATAGAGGACGTGGCAGTGGTCCGTCTACGGTGCGGGGGCACGTGAAGGGGTTTTGTCCGGCGCTTGTCCACCCAGGGGTGGCACGTCCGCCGGGTCCGGTCTGTGGGGCGGCCTGAGGGGCGGCCTTCGCGACGCCGCCGGCCCAGCGGCTCAAATAGGGAAAGTCGACGGCGGCTTGGCGTGAAGACAGTGATTGGGCGAGATGGTTCCACGGAGGATTTTCAGGGATTTCTGGGTTGATCCCGGGTGGATTTTGCGTGGAGCCTCTGGGCGATGGCATCGAGACAAAGAAGCGGGCAGGCTGCGCCTGCCTCGATCGCCGACAGCTTATGCCATCGCCCCCCTCCACGCAAAATCCACCCTCAAGCTGAGAGTGAAGGACTTTTGGCTTTACAAGATCGGACTTGGCGACCGGTTGTGCGATTATGGATGAAACTCGGATTCACCCGTTAGTGATTCGAGTTTGGTCTTTGATAGGCGTATTCTGGAGGCATGAAAGAACTCACCCAGGAGCTCGAATCCATGGAGCCCTCGGGGGCCATTGTGGATCTGCTTCTGGGTGCGGATGCCGCTGCCCTCACCGAGGAGCAGAAGCTCACCGCGCTCGTCCTGGCTCACCGGGCTATCGCGTCTCTGCACCACGTCCGGCTCAGCCTCTTGCGTGAGGTCGAGGACACCGCCGAGATCGCCATGGCCATTCACGAGCCGGAACAGTCGGTGGTGCACCAGAAGCACCGCAGCGCAATGCTCGACCGGCTACCTCGGATGGCGGAGCTGCTGCGACGCGGCGAGATCGACCTGCGGCGAATGGAGACCGTGGACGATCGAGTGGTCCACCTGGCCAAGCCCGAACTGGTCGCTCAGGTTGAGGATGCCCTGGTCGATCTCGCCCCAGGCTTGACCCGAACCCAGTTGGCCCGCCGCACCACCAAAGCCGTCGCCGAAGCCGACCCTCTCGGCTACGACCAGCGCCGCCTGAAGGCCCGCGAGGACCGGCGGGTGGAGTTCACTCCGCTGCCCGATGGTATGACCCAGCTCAGCATCATCCTGCCGGCCATCGACGCCCGCCAGGCCTACGACCTCCTGACTCAGGATGCCCGGGCCCTGGTCAAGGACGACCGCACCACCGACCAGAAGCGAGCGGATGCCTTCCTGGACCGCTTCCTGGGCTACGGCGTGGACCGCAAGGTCAAGGTGCACGTCACCATCTCGCTGGAAACCTTGATGGGCCTGACCGAGGACCCCGGTCTCCTGGACGGCTACGGCCCGATCGCCGCCGACTCCGCCCGCGAACTGGCCATGCACGCCCCCTGGCGCGGCCTGCTCCTCGACCAGTACCGCCGGGCCTCCGAACTGAGCACCGACACCTACCGCCCCACCACCCGCATCAAGGAATTCGCCGAACTCAACGCAGGTGGAGTCTGCTCCGCCCCCGGCTGCACCACCCCCATCCAAGAACTCGACCACACCACCCCCTGGCCACAAGGCGACACCAACGCCACCCAACTCAAGGGCTACTGCGCCCATCACCACCACCTCAAACACGGCAACCACACAGTCACCCTGGATTCCGACAACACCCTCCATTGGATCACCCCACTGGGCCGCCACTACACCACCCACCCCCACCAATACTGACCACCCGCCCCACCTGTTCTTTGACCACTCCACAGCGAAACCAGCCCAGCCCACTCAAGAACCCACAAGAACTCGAATCGGAGGGTGGATTTTGCGCGGAGGGGGGCGATGGCATACGCTGATCCGCGAATCGAGGCAGGCGGAGCCTGCCCGATGACGCCTCGATACGCCATCGCCCAGAGGCTCCGCGCAAAATCCACCCGGAGCCACCCAAAATCCCCACCCAAAACCCTCACACCATATCCACGACAACTGCGCGGCGCGGGCACACGCCCCACATACTCACCGCATCCCCTCCCACCACCCCACAATCACCCGAGCAACCTCCTCCGAGTACCGGTTCATGATCGTGAAGTGATCCCCCGGCACCGTCACCTCGTCAATCGTGAACGGCCAGTCCCGCCGCCACTCCTCGTCCCGCAACGGCTCCTCCCCAGCCGGCGTCCGTGGCGGCTCCGTCGCCTTGACCAGCAACGCCGGCACGCCAAGCGCCTGCGGCCGCCACGTGTCGAGGTACATCTCGGTGTACAACGCCGACGCGGTGATCTTCTCGAACGAGTAGTTCTCGATCCCGAGGAATTCCTGGTACTGCAACCGAATGAACTCGGCCATCCGCGGCGACAGGTTGTCCCCGGCGTACGGGTCGACCATCACGACCCCCTCCGGCAACGACGCCCCGTCCCGGCTCAGCCGCTCACGGTCGCTTCCTCACCGCACCCCAGGCGGTCGCGTTCGGTTAGCCTCGTGAGAACCGTGCACGGTCTCGGATAGGGAGCCGATGAGCCTTCGCCAGTACGAGTACGCCCTGGCCGTCGCCGAGGAGGGCTCCGTGACAGCGGCGGCGGAACGGCTGCACGTCGCTCAACCGTCGATGTCGCAGCAGATCCGCAGCCTGGAGCGGGAGCTCGGGGTGACGCTGTTCGCCCGCACGCCGACCGGGCTGGTGCCGACCGTGGTCGGCCGCGCCTTCCTGCGGGAGGCGGAGGTCGCGGTGAAGGCGTCGCGGCGGGCGTGGGCGACGGCGCGGGCCGGCGTCGACGAGTTGGTGGGCGAGCTGACGGTCGCCGTGCAGATGGGCTTCGGCACGCGGCAGCTGCCGGGCTCGTTGGGCGCGCTGCGTAGGCGTTTCCCGCGGCTGGAGGTCACTGTCTCCGAGGAGCCGAGTTCCGCCGAGTTGGAGCGGCTGTGTCGCCGAGGCGTGCTGGATCTTGCGCTGATGCCGACGTGCAAGCGGACCCCGGAGCACGCCCACCACCTCGGTGCCGAGGAGTTCGTCGTGGTGCTGGGTGCGGGGCACCGGCTGCTGGCCGCGGACCGGGTCGAGCTGCGGGAGCTGGAACGGGAGCCGTGGGTGCGGTTCGACCGTGACAGCGCGCTCGACGCCGTGCTCCTGGAAGTGTTGCAGGGCAACGAGTTGGCCCCGGCCACAGCCGCCCGCGTGTCCCAGACGGCGACGGCCGTGCGTTGGGCCGCCGACGGGCTGGGGGTGACGCTCGTGCCGGCTTCCGTGGTGCCCGACGGCTACGAGCACCTCGTGCGCCCGGTGTCCCCGGCCGTGTCCCAGCCCGTCGTCGCCGTGCTCCGGCGCGACCCGGGGCCGGCCGAGACGGCCCTGCTCGAACTCCTGCGCGAGGAGAGCTGGAACAGGGCCTTCTCACCGGCGTCCTGACGTCAGCTTCGGGGGAACTCGCCGGCGTCCACGATCAGATTGCTCCCGGTCAGCCAGCCGGCCCGGTCGGACACGAGAAACGCCACCGCGTTGGCGATGTCCTCGGGCCGGCCGTCGCGCCCCAGCGGCGTGGTGGCGTTCGCGCCCGGCGTCGGGTCCACGCGCGCCCACTGCTCCCGCGTCTGCACGCCGCCGGGGGTGGTGACTCGGCCGGGAGACACGGTGTTGACCCGGATTCCGAATGGGGCCAATTCCAGGGCCAGCCCCCGGCTGTAGTTCTCCAACGCCGCCTTCGCCGCCGTGTAATGCAGGAACGGCGCCATCGGAGTGAGGACCGCAGCCGAGGAGATGTGCACGATCACTCCCTCACCCCGTTCACGCATTCCCGGGGCCAGCAGCGCGTCCAGCCGCACCGACGACAGGTAGTTCAGATCCAACGCCTCCTGCCACTCCTCGTCCGGGATGGCCGCCGTACCCTCGAACGGCTGCGCCCCGCCGGCGTTGTGCACCAGGATGTCCACCTGCATCGCCGCCTCGGCGATCGCCGCCACGCCGGCCCGGGTCCGCACGTCGGCCTGCACGAAGGCGGCCCCCTCCGGCACCGGGCCGACCGACCTCGCGGTCGTGAGCACCTCGGCGCCCGCGTCCAGCAGCTGACGCACGATGGCCGCGCCGATTCCGCGAGAACCACCCGTGACCAGGGCCCGCTTTCCCTTGAGCTCTCGCGCGTTCTCGATTGTGGTCATGCCGCCTCACTTTTCCGTCTGATTGACAAAATAAGCATTGGCCAGCGACGAGCGAGAAGCAAAGACGAAATTGCAGCGGACGGTATAGGGGATCCCTATGGCTGGGAATCGGCACGGTCGCGGCAGCCCTGTAGGCAGGCCGCTGGACGACGGCGTCCGGAAAGTTCGGCGGCTGTGTCGTAACGGCGTCGGCCCGTTCGACGTGTCTGTGTAAGGCCCCTGAACGAGAAGGAGCGTGCCGGCCATGGCCGACGAGAACGTGAACGCAGTCCTGACGATCGCCGTGCCCTCAGAACGGGTGTTCGCGGTGCTGGCCGACCCGACGACGCACGCGTCGATCGACGGCACGGGGTGGGTGCGGCAGGCCGTCGATCGGACGCCGTTGACCGGGGTTGGACAGCTCTTCCGGATGGACATGTACCACCCCAGTCGCCCGGTCGGCGACTACCGGGTGGTCAACCAGATCCAGACCATCGACCCGCCACGGACCATCGCCTGGCGGACCGGGCAGGAGCTGGCCGACGGCAGCCTGGAGTTCGGCGGCTGGATCTGGCGCTACGACCTGGCGTCGCTCGATCCGGCACGGACCGAGGTCACTCTCACCTACGACTGGTCGGGGGTGCCGCAGCACATCCGTGACCGCGGCATCCAGTTCCCGCCGTTCGGGCCCGACCATCTCGTCAACTCGTTGCGCCACTTGGCCGAGCTGACCCCCCGGGACTGAGACAGTCCACTGGGGACGATGCGCACCGGACATCTCCCAATGCCCGTCGGGGCTCTTGGCCAAACGCTCGTGGCCGAGGGCTCAGGACGGGGTCTCGGCCGACGCCGCGTCGATGACGTCGTCCAGCACCTGGCGGGAGCTGACCAACTCGGCGATCATGCGGTCGATGCGGTCACGTTCGGCGGTCAGCTCGGCGGCGAGTCGCGGAGTGGCGATCTCGGAGGGACCGCCGTCGGAGTCGCGCATGCACGGCAGCAGGCGGGCGATCTTCTTGCTGTGCAGGCCGGCGGCGAACAGCTCCTGGATCCGGATCACCCGATCCACCGCCCGCTCCGGATAGTCACGGTGGCCGCCGGCCGTGCGGTCGGCGGTGAGCAGGCCCTGCTGCTCGTAGTAGCGCAGGGACCGTTCGCTGACCCCGGTGCGCCGGGCGAGTTCGCCGATGCGCATCGCACCCCCACGGCTTGAACCTGACACTGATGTCAGATCGTACCGTCGAACCATGACGCCCTTCGACTACAGCCCGATCACCGAACGCTCGCCGATCACCTGGCCCGACGGCAAGAAGGTCGCGGTCTACGTCGGCCTCAACATCGAGTACTTCGTGCCCGGGCTGCCCTCCACCAGCATCTGGTCCGGCACCGCCGATCTGGTGCCGGACGCCCTCAACCACGGTTGGCGTGACTACGGCGCGCGGGTCGGCATCTGGCGGGTGATCGACAGCCTCGACCGGCACGGCCTGCGGGCCAGCGCACTGGTGAATTCCCTGGCCGTGCAGCACTATCCGCAGATCATCAAGGCCGGCACGGAGCGGAACTGGGCCTGGCTCGCCCACGGCCGCACCAACTCGGAGCTGCACACCGGTCTCTCCCGCGAGGAGGAAAGCCGTGTGCTGGCGGAGATAACCGACACGATCACCGACGGCACCGGGCAGCGTCCACGGGGCTGGATGGGCCCGGGGCTGACCGAGACCGCTCACACCCCCGAGCTACTGGCCGAGCTCGGTTACCGCTACCTGCTGGACTGGACCAACGACGACCAGCCCTATCCGCTGACCGTGCCGGGGATGATCAGCGTCCCGTACACCGTGGAGCTCAACGACCTGCTGCTGTTTCCCCGGGGTATCACCGGTCCGGAGTTCGTGCAGATGGTGCGGGACCAGTATGAACAACTACTCGCCGACTCCCGGCACAGCGGCCGGGTGCTGGCGCTGGCCCTGCACCCCTTCGTGATCGGCCAGGCCTTCCGGGCCAGGTACCTCGACCAGGCGCTGGAGTTCCTGGCCGCCCAGCCCGACGCCTGGCTCACCACCAGCGACGAGATCGCTGACCACTACCTCGGTCAGAAGCCCTAGTCCGTTCCGTTGCGCTGATCGAGTGATGCGCCTGGGTCGGGCCCGCCTCCGTCAGTAACCTGCTAGCAGCTACTAACTAACGCCTCCTGGCTCCCCCTGCAACCAAGGAGGAACATCAGCATGCCCTTCTCCCCCAGGCGGCGCGCCCTGGCCGCCGTCACGATCACCGTCATGGCCGCGACCATGGCGTGGATGGGGGTCGGCGCCGCGACGGCGGCGGCGCCGGCCCCCGGCACGATCACCGGCCAGCAGAGCGGCCGCTGCGTGGACGTGCAGTCCGGCGGCGTCGCCAACGGCACGGCGGTGCAGCTCTACGACTGCAACGGCACCGGCGCGCAACAGTGGCAGGCGGCCAACGGGACCATCACCAACCCGCAGTCCGGACGCTGCCTGGACGTCAGCGGCGGGTCGACCGCCAACGGGGCCCGGGTGCAGCTCTACGACTGCAACGGCACCGGGGCCCAGCAGTGGCAGGTCGCCAACGGCACGATCACCAACCCCCAGTCCGGCAAGTGCCTGGACGCCAACGGCAGCGTCAACGGCTCGTACCTGCAGCTCTGGTCCTGCGGCGGCACCGCGAACCAACAGTGGGCGGTCAACGGCGACAGCGGCGGCGGCACGGACATCTGGAGCCAGCTCAAGGCCGGCTGGAACCTGGGCAACTCCTTCGACGCCACCCCGACCGAGACCAGTTGGGGCAACCCGGCCACCACCAAGGCGATGATCGACCGGGTGGCCACCCGGTTCAACTTCCTGCGCATCCCGGTCACCTGGTATCCGCACCTGACCACCGGATCCCCGGGCTACACCGTCGACCCGGCCTTCCTGGCCCGCCTCAAGCAGGTGGTGGACTGGGCGATCGGCGACGGCATGTACGTCGACGTCAACATGCACCACGACGGCGGCGGCGACAGCTGGCTGATCCCCAGCGCCTCGCGGATGCCGCAGGTGGAGCCGGAGTTCAACGCCATCTGGCGGCAGGTCGCCGGCTACTTCAACGGCTACGACCAGCATCTGCTGTTCGAGGCGATGAACGAGCCGCAGGATGCCAACGGCGGCAACCGGTACGGCGGCGGCACCGCCGACAACTGGCCGGCGATCAACACGCTGAACCAGGACTTCGTCAACGACGTCCGGGCCACCGGCGGAGCCAACGCCACGCGGTGGCTGCTGGTGACGCCGTACGGGGCCAATGCCGGCGCCGGCGCGGACAATCTCCGCGTGCCCAACGACAGTCACGTCGCGGTGTCGGTGCACACCTACAATCCGTGGGCCTTCTGCTCGGCCACCGCGCCGAACTACCTGACGTGGGACGGCTCGATGAACTACCTGCCCGACGGCGACGTCAACCACGCCAACCAGTTGTTCACCAGCCGGGGCATCCACGTGGTGTGGACGGAGTTCGGCGCCACCGTGAAGCCGTACAACGGCGGGGACAACGCCGACCAGGTGGCCAACTACGAGACCCACATCGAGTCCTACGCCAAGCAGTTCGGACAGCGGACCATGGTGTGGGACAACGGTTCCCTGGGCGTGGGCGACGACCAGTTCGGCCTGCTCAACCGCAACGCCGCGACCTGGCAGCGTCCCTCCATTGTGGACCGTCTCGCGGCCGTCTATCCCTGACCGGCCCCGCCGATCCCGCCGGCCGCCCGGTGGGATCGGCGGGTAAGCTCGCACCGACCACCTGCGAAACGGAGGCCGATGGCCGCGTCCTACCGCCGGGACCAGCAGCGCCTGCCCGCCGCCGAGCGACGGCGTCAGATCCTGGAGATCACGGCCGCGGTCATCGCCGAGTGCGGCTTCTGGGGCCTGTCCATGCAGGACGTGGCCGACCGGTGTGGGCTGACCGTGCCCGGGGTGCTCCGCCACTTTGGTTCCAAGGCCGGGCTACTCGTCGCTGTCCTGGAGCATCGGGACGTCGAGGACGCGCGGTCGCTGCGCGTGCACCTGGGCGTGAGCGAGGCCGAAATGCCCGACGAGTGGTCCGAGGGCGGGCCGGCCGGCGTCGACCTGCGCCAGCTGTGCCTGGCCACCATGCGTCGCAACGCCACGCAGCCGGAGATCGTGCGCCTGTTCGCCGTGCTCAAGGCCGAATCGCTGACGCCGAGCCATCCCGCCCACGAGCACTTCGCCAACCGCCAGCGCAACGCGCTCGCCGCGTTCACGGCGCTGGCCGCCGAGGTCACCGACCGCCCGGAAACCCTGGCCCGCCAGATCATCGCGATGATGGACGGGTTGCAGGACCAGTGGCTGCGCACGCCCGAGGCCGTCGACCTGGTGCACGAGTGGGAGACCGCCGCGGCCCTGCTGTTCCCCTAGGCCCCTTCGCGCTCAGCGGCCGGGTCGGCCGGATTCAGCTTGTCCCGCAACGTCTCCGCCCACGGTGTGCCCATGGCCTCGTGGTGGCGCAGGGCATAACGCCATTGCTCGGCAGCCTCATCCAGGTCGCCCAGCTGGGCCAGGACATCGCCGACGCCGGCCAGGGCCTTGCCCAGCTCCAGCCGGCACTGGATCCGCTCGGCCAGCTCGACGGCGTTGCGATAGTGGGACATCGCGGCGGTGAGCTCGCCCCGTTCCCGGTGCACGGCACCGAGAATGTTCATCGCCTCGGCCTCGACGGCAGGGCGCTGAATGGTCCAGAGCAGTTCCAGCGCCCGCACCCCGTGCTCCAGGGCGTCGTCCAGCCGGCCCATACGACGGTCGGCGTCGGTCTGGCGCATCAGGACCATGGCCTCGCCGGCGCGGAAGCCGATGTCGCGGGTGGTGCGCATGGCGCGGGCGAGCACATCGGTGGCGGCGGCGTAGTCGCCCAGTTCCAGCTCGGCGGCGGCGATCGTCTCCATCGTGGTCACCATGTAGACGCCGTGGTTGAGCTGTTCGTGCAGAAGCAGGGCTGTACGGCCGACATCGCGAGCGACCCGGTCACGGCCCAGGGCCAGGTGCACCACGCACAAGGTGCTGAGCGCGACGCCCTCCTCGAAGAGGTTGCCGGTCTCCCGGTGGGCCACCAGCGCCCGTTCGAGATGGGACAACGCCTCGGTGTACCGGCCGACGCTCTGCGACAGCAGGCCGATCCGGCTCAGGCACACGGCTTCCGACTCGCGGTCGCCGGACGCCTCGGCGATCGACAGCGCCCGCCGCATGTTGGCGAACACCTCGCCGACCTTGCCCATCTGCCACTGCACGGAGGACAGCGCGCTGAGGTTCATCACCTCGATGGAGCGGTCCCCGCTGAGGGCGGCGGCCACCAGCGCCACGCGCAGCATGTCGACGTGGTTGTGCAGGCGGCCGCGGATCTGCAGGTAGCTGGCCATCGCGCGGGGCAGGTGGCTGCCGTGGTAGTCGAGCCCGTGCTCGGCGACCAGCGCGATGGCCGCGAACAGTGCGTCCTGCTCCTGATCGAACCTGGAGCAACAGGTGGGCGTCGAGCAGGTCCTCCAGGATCCGTCCGGTCAGGCCGAGGGGCATGTTCGCGATGGCGGCCGCCGCGTGCGCGCCGAAGTCCGTGCCCAAGGTCATGGCCAGATAGCGGAACAGCCGGCGGGTGCCGATCGGCAGCCGCTGGTAGGACATCTCGATCGTGGTCGACACGCTGCGATCGGCGGTGGCCAGCTCGTCCAGCCGGTCGTCCTCCTTGCGCAGCCGCCGCACCATGTCCTCGACAGTCCACATCGGACGGTTCTTGAGCCGGGCGGCGGCGATGCGCAGCGCCAGCGGCAGGTGCCCGCACACCTCGACCAGCTCACGGACCTCGGTGGCGGACTCGGTGACCTGGGCCTTGCCGATGATGCGGCCGAGCAGGTCGACGGACTCCTCGTCGGTCATCGGACGCAGCGAGATCGGCACCACGCCGTCCAGATCGGTATCCGGGCCCGGCTGGTGACCAACAGCAGGCAGCCGGCCGCGCCCGGCAGCAGCGGGCGGAGCTGGCCGATGCCCACGGCGTCGTCCAGCACCACGAGCATTCGCTTGCCGGCCATCCGCGTCCGCCACATCGCCGAGCGGGCGGCCAGCTCGTCCGGGATCTGGTCGCCGCCGACCCCGACCGCCCCCAACAGCTGTTCGAGGGCGTCCATCGGATCCAGCGGGTCCATGCCCTCGACGTGGCCGCGCAGGTCGACGAACAGCTGGCCGTCCGGGAACCGGTCGGCGATCGCGTACGCGGCGTGCAGAGCCAGGGAGGACTTGCCGACGCCGGCCATGCCGGTCATGGCAACCACCGCGGGCGTACCTCGCCCGGGGTCGGTCAGAATGCCGCACAAGGCGTCGATCTCGCCGTCACGGCCGACGAAGTCCGGAATGTCCGGCGGCAGCTGGGCCGGAACCGGCAGCGTGGCCCAGCGGTCCGGCGGCTCGTCGACAACGTCCGTGCCCTGTCGGGCAATCGAGAGCTCACCGCTGAGAATCTGTTGGTGCAGGGCGGCAAGCTCGGCGCACGGCTCGATGCCGATCTCCTCGGCCAGGCGAAGCCGGGTGTCGCGGAACGCGGCCAGCGCGTCAGCCTGCCGTCCGGCGCCATGCAAAGCACGCATCAACAGCCCTTGCAAGCGCTCACGCAGCGGATGTGCCGCCGCGAGATCACGCAGCAGCGCCACGGCGGCCGGAAACCGCCCGGCGGCGAGGTCGAGATCGGCCCGTTCCTCGACCAGGCTGACGTGCAGTTCGGCCAGGTGCAGCCGCTGCCGGTCGGCGAACGGACCCGGCACCCCGACCAGGGGTTCGCCGCGCCACAGCGCCAGGGCCTCGTCCAATGGGCCTGGACCCGCAACTCCAGAGCGGCCTCACGCAGGCCCTCCAGCCGGATGGCCTCGGCGTCCAGCATCGGTCCCCCACGAACGTCGGCCAGCGCGGATCCCCGCCACATGGCCAGCGCCTCGTCGAACCTGACCGACGCCTCCGCCGCCCGGCCCCCGTCCAGCAGGACACGGCCGTCGCGGACACACCGTTCGAACCGGCCGGCGTCGACCGCCTGCGGATCGACTGTCATGACATAGCCGTTGCTCACGGTCGCGACCAGCCGGTTGACGTCCTCGACGTGCTCGGCCAGCTGCTTGCGCATCAGATAGACGTAGGTGTGCACGGTGCTCAGCGCCGACTTCGGCGGCCGCACCGGCCACAGCTCCGTGACGATCCGGCCGACGTCGACCACCCGCGGGCTGTCCACCAACAGGAGCGCGCGGACCTGCTTGATCTTGGCCGAGGTCAGCTGGACCGGACGGTCGGCGCCATGGACCCCCACCGGGCCCAGCAAGGTGAATTCCAGCACGGCAGCTCCTCCGGTCGGCGAGTCCGGTCACTGCGCCGATCGTGCGAGCCGCCCTTCCCGTGCCGGTACCGCGCCGGTCCCCGGTAACGGCGGGAGCTGGGCGGAATCGGCACGGGAACGAACCGGGAGCACGGCCCGGCACTGTTCTCGGTGTTCGCACGACACCGGCCGGAGGCGGGGGAGAACGGGATGGGACCACCCGACATCAGGAGGCCGCGGTGACGCCGGGCGAGCTGCCCCGACGCGAGGGCCCGATGCCGCTGGTCTCCGACGAGCGCCGACAGGAGCAGCTGACCCAGAACGCGCCGCGGTGGTTGCGGGAACGGCTCATGCTGCTGGCCCGCGGGCTGCGCGGCGTGCTGGTCCGGCCGGCCACCGCCTGCGTGCCGGGCAGTGAGGGGCTGCACCTGGCCCCGAAGCTGGCGCAGGGACCCCTCACGGCGTTCATCGCCGTGACCGAGTTCGCCCACCTGCACCCGAGCTACGACGGGAGCCTGCACATCGCGCTGCCGTCGGCCTACGCGTCGGCGGCCAGCACGGCAGGTTGGGGAAAGCCCAGTGTGTCGTCCGGCCCGTTCCTGCTGTTCGGGCCGCGTGACGAGGCCGAGCTCGGTGTTGTGTGGACGCTGTTGCAGATTTCCTACCGCCATGCGCGGGGTCGGTCGGGACCCGACGGCCAGTGGATCGCGGGTGTCAACGAATGACGGCTGTCGCAACGAAAGGTGCCTCAACCATGTGGAAGCCGCTGAACATCGTGCTCGGTCTGGCGTTCGCCCTGTTGGCGGTGTCCACCGTGACCCAGGCGCAGGTCGCCACGCACCCCTCGGCCACCGTCGCCATGGCGGACTCGGGCGGGCCGCAGGGCGGCACCGAGGGCGGCGAATGGCCGCCGCTGTAGGCGCCAGCGGCGGATTCATGTCGCTTTGATCGCCCACTGCCAGCATCTTCTCGCGTCGGCGCCTGACTGGGCGCCGGAGCGGACCGGCAGAGGAGGATTGATGCAGCGCGACCCGTCAGTACCGCGCCGCAGGCGACGTCGACCCCGGGGACTCGTGGTGCTGGCTGCGGCGGCGGTGGGCATGCTGACCATGCTCGCCCCCGCCTCCGCGCACGGGTACCCGGTCCCGCCGCCCTACGCGGCGTTCGACCTGGGCACGCCCGACTGGACCTACTCGGGCCACGACCTGTTCAACAGCAGGAACAACCCGTACGAGCACGACATCAACACCCGCAACGTGAGCAGCCTGGCCCCGAAATGGACGTTCACCACGCACGGGGACGTCTCGGCCACGCCGGCGGTGGTGGGTGACACGATCATCTTCCCGGACTGGGCCGGCTACCTGTACAAGCTCAACCGGCACACCGGGCAGCTGATCTGGCAGAAGCAGATCAGCGACTACAACGGCCTGCCGGGCAGCCTGTCCCGGACCAGCCCGCTGGTGTACGGCAACACCATCTACATCGGCGACCAGAACGCGGCCAACTTCTCCAACGGCACGCACCTGATGGCCGTGGACGCCACCACCGGCGCGCTGAAGTGGATCACCACCGCGGACAGCAACTTCGCCGCGGTGATGACCCAGTCGCCGACCATCTTCAACGGCGTGCTGTACGTGGGCGTCTCGTCCAAGCAGGCGGCCACCGCCACCGTTCCCGGTCTGCCGTTCGGTTCCTTCCGCGGCAGCCTGCTCGCCGTGCAGGCGTCGACCGGCAAGATCCTGTGGCAGCGGTACACGGTGCCGGACAACGGCGGCCAGCCCGGCGGCTACTCCGGCGGCGGCGTGTGGGGCGGCGAGCCCGTGGTCGACCCATACCGCGGACTGGTCTACATCGGCTCCGGCCAGAACCTGAGCGTGCCGCAGAGCGTGTCCGACTGCCAGACGGCCGGCGGCACCCCGCAGCAGTGCCTGTCGCCCGACGACCACATCGACTCGATGCTGGCCTTCCGGATGTCCGACGGGACGCCGGTGTGGGAGGCCGGGGCCAAGATGTTCGACACGTGGACCGCCGCGTGCAACCCGGGCCAGCCGCCGCAGAACTGCCCGCCCAACCCGGGGCTGGACAGCGACTTCGCCGACGGCATGCACATCGCGTTCCCGACCGGCCCCGACGGTTGGCCGCACGAGGTGGTCACCGCCGGGCAGAAGAACGGCGACTA
Organism: Kutzneria sp. CA-103260; assembly: GCF_018263855.1. Classification (GTDB taxonomy): domain Bacteria; phylum Actinomycetota; class Actinomycetes; order Mycobacteriales; family Pseudonocardiaceae; genus Kutzneria. The sequence goes on from NZ_CP073318.1 coordinate 4,015,772, forward strand.
CTGGCAGGTCGACCCGGGCACCGGCAAGGTGCTGTGGCAGACCTTGGTCGGCCCGGCCGGCCTGCACGGCGGCGTGGAGTGGGGCTCGGCCACCGACAACAAGCGGATCTACCTGTCCCAGGCCAACTCCAACCACGTGCCGTTCACCCTGATGAACGGACAGACCACCAGCAACGGCTTCTTCGCCGCGCTGGACGCGCAGACCGGCAAGATCCTGTGGGAGACCGCCGATCCGTCCGCCAACGAGACACCCGGCGCGGTCACCGTGGCCAACGGCGTCATGTACGCCACCTCGATCAGCGGCAAGATGTTCGCGCTGGACGGGGCGACCGGCAAGATCCTGTGGAACTACCAGGGGCAGGGCTCGGCCAACGCCGGACCGGCCGTGGTGGACGGAACCGTGTACTGGGGCAACGGCTACCAGAACCTGTTCTACCCCCATGGCGTGCACAGCACCACGTTCTACGCCTTCACGCCCGGCGGCCGCTGACACCCCGCAGCACCGCCGACTCGATCGCCCGGCCGGTCCCCCACCGGCTGGGCGATCCCCTTTGTCACGGGGGCGAGATCGCGTTCTTGGCGGCGAGGACCGTGGCCAGCCATTCCCGGACCTCGTTCCGGAACAGCAGCAGGCCGCCGCAGTCACAGGTGGCCTTGACGCCGTCCGCGTCCATGCCCAGGTTCCGGCACAGCGCCACCGCCCTCGGCAGGTGATACGCCTGCGTCACCAGCAACGCGCGTCGGATCTTGAAGACCTGGACCGCCCGGGCACACGTGGCGTACGTGTCCACGCCGTCGCCGTCCACGATGATCCTGGCCGGGGCGACGCCGTTGGCCGTGAGGTAGGCGGTCATCGCCCTGGTCTCGTCGCCGGACGTGCCGTTGGCGTTGCCGGACACCAACACCGACGCCGCCTTGCCCGCCTTCACCAGGTTGGCCGTCGCCGCCAGCCGCCCGGCGAGGAACGGCGTCCCGACCTCCGCACCGAAGACGATCACCACCGGTGCGCTGGGCGCGTCCGCCGGGTCGTGGCGATGGCCGGCGGAGGCCGTGTAGGCCCACGCCACGCTTCCGCCCGTCACCACGACCGCCAGCAGCAACGCCACCAGCCCAGCGATCAGGACGCGTTTCGGCCACCGGCGGTGTCGCGGCTCATCCCCCACATCCCCATGCAATCACACTCACCACTGGTCGGACTCTTCCTCCCACTCGGCGTCAGCCAGCTGGGTCGGGCTCGGCGCGGCTTCCTGATGGCCGCTGAAGGCGCCGGTCAGGCCCTGCAACAGCAGCCCGCCACCGGCGACACCGGCCGCCGCGGCCGCGGCGGTCTTGAGGAAACTGCCACCGGATCGTGCCGGCTGGGCCTCGGCCGGTGCGGCATACGGCGCGGGTGCGGATGCCGGCGCAGGGGCTGAGTTTGGGGCGGGGGCCTGGCCGCGGCCGAACATGCCGGCCAGGAAACCGCCGCCGGGCTGCGGCTGCGGCGCGAGCCGGGCGTTCAGGTCGGCGATCTGGGCCTGGGCGGCGCGAAGCGCGTCCTCCTGCACCAGCACGGCCTGCGTGAGCAGGTAGACCGCGTCCGGTTGGGACGCGATGTGCCGGGCGATCAGCTCCGCCGGCTGCGGGTCCTTCTGCACCGGCTGCGCCTGCCGCAGCCGCTCGGCCAGTCCGAGGATCAGCTGCTGGTCGTTGCTCTCCATGGGACTCCTTCCGTCCCCGCCAATGCTCCGCGCCGACGGCGGGTCGGGGCATCGGATGCCCGGCCGGGGATGCCCGCCACCCGGCGGGTCCTTTCCAGCCAGGTGGTCGGCGTCCCCGGCCAGGCCTCGGATGGTGGGCCCGCGCGCGGGCGGAGAGACTGGGGACCGGCACACTCCGGGAGGGCCGCAGGCATGACTGTCGCTGGAAATCCAGCCGTGAACCGGTATCTGGCCGGCGAGGCCGCCGCGCTCGGCCTGGCCGCCGTCGACGCGGCCCTCAACGTCTCGGCGTCGTGGCCGCAGATCCTCAGCGTGGTGGTCGCCGTCCTCGCGCTGCTGGTCCGCCGCCGCTGGCCGGTCGCCGTGTTCCTGCTGACCCTGCCGGCGCTGGCCGTCGTGGGCTCGGTCATCGCCACCCTCGTCGCCCTCTACGCCGTCGCCGTGCGGAACTCCGACCGCTGGCTGCTGGCCGGCTGCGGCGTCCTCGGGGCGTTGGGCTATCTCTTTCCCGGGCCAGACCTGAACATCGTCACCAGCGACACCGTGCTCGCCGTCATCTACGCCGCGATGACCGCCGCCGCGCCCATCTTCCTCGGCCAGTTCGTCCGGGCCCACCGCGACATCGTGCAGGCCCGCGAGCACGAACGGCTACTCGACGCACAGGCCGTGCTGGCCAAGGAGCGCAACCAACTCGCCCGCGAGATGCACGACGTCGTGTCCCACCAGGTCAGCCTCATCGCCGTGCAGGCCGGCGCGCTCCAGGTCAGCGCCCGCGAACCCGCCACCAGGAACGTCGCCGAGAACATCCGCCAACTCTCCGTGGACACCCTCGACGAACTGCGCCACATGGTCAACCTGCTCCGCGCCTCCGGCACCGCCGGGGGCGAGCTCAGTCCGCAGCCCACCCTGTCCGACCTCGAACACCTGGTACACGGCAGCGGAATCCCGGCCCGGATGGTCGGCAGCGCACCGTCCGAATTGGACGCCCTGGCTCAGCGGACCATCTACCGCACCGTGCAGGAAGCCCTCACCAACGTCCGCAAACACGCCCCCGGCAGTGTTGCCACCGTCGAATTCTCCCGTGATGACAACGATCTCACCGTCACCGTCTCCAACACCCCGCCTCGGCTCCCGACGCTGACCCTGCCCAGCGCCCGGCACGGCCTCGTGGGGCTCGAAGAACGCGCCGCGCTGCTGGGCGGCACCATGACCGCTGCCCCGACCGGCGACGGCGGCTTCGCCCTCCGGCTGCGGCTGCCGATGGTCGATCTTCCATCCGGTCGGCGGGAATCCGGGGCCACCTGAGGGATGGTCGCGAACCGCCCGTCCCGACGATGCTGATGCTGTGTCACAGCAACAGCTTCCCCTCCCGTCGACGTCCCGACTGGCCGGCGTCGACCTCGCCCGCGGACTGGCCGTGTTCGGCATGTTCGCCGCGCACGTCGGCCCCGATCCCGCGACCGCGGGCGGCTTCCTCGGCGCGGTGATGCAGTTCGCCCACGGCCGCTCCTCCGCCCTGTTCGCCACGCTGGCCGGGGTGTCGCTGGCGTTGATGACCGGACGCCAGCAGCCCAGGACGAGTGTCGCGGGCCGGCAGGCGATGGCGCGGATCGTGATCCGCGCCGTCATCCTGCTCGGGCTGGGCACGGTTTTGACCATGCTCGACACGCCGGTCGACGTGATCATCGCCTACTACGGCGTCTACTTTCTGCTGGCACTGCCGCTGATCCGGCTGCGCGCGAGGGCCTTGGCGATCACCGCCGCGACGCTGGCGATCGCCGGCCCGCTCGCCTCGTTCGCGATCCGGTCGGCCCTCGAACCCGACCCGTCCGACGGCCTGGTCGGCCTGCTGCTCACCGGCACCTACCCGGCCATCACCTGGATGCCGTTCGTCGTCGCCGGCATGGCCCTGGGACGCGTCGACCTGACCTCCGACGCCGTCCGCACGCGCCTGGCCTTGCTCGGTCCGGCGCTCGCACTGCTCGGCTACGGCGGATCCTGGCTGGCGCTGGAGGTTTTCGGCGGCCGGCAGGCGCTGCTGGCCGTGTCTCCGGACGCCATGGGCCAGTTGGCTGGTGAAAGCGGCACCGTCGGCACGGATTCCCCCGCCGCGCTGCTCGTCGCCTCCCCGCACAGCGGCACGCCCTTCGAGATCGCCGGCGCGCTCGGAGTCGCGATCACCGTTGTCGCCCTGGCGCTCCTGGCCGTGCGTCACGTCCACCGGCTACTGGCCCCGGTGATCGCCGTCGGCGCCATGTCGTTGACCGCCTACGTCGGGCACGTGCTCGCCATCGGCGCGTTGGGCATCGAAGACCTCCCCGGCCCGTCCGTGGGAGTGCTGTTCGGGTTCATCCTCGTGACCGCGCTCGCGGCCACCCTCTGGCAGCGGCTGTTCCGGCGGGGCCCGCTGGAACACCTGCTCAACCTGGCCACGCGGCCCGCGCAGCTGGTCCGCTGAGCTATGCCCAAGCCGCTGTGACGTCGTCGGCGGGCGGTTCGGGGGCCATCGGATTGTCACCGCCGATGGCCCGCGAACTGCCGGCGTCGTAGCCGGGCCAGCCGGGGTCGCCGGTGGCGGCGAAGGCGGCGAACGCCTGCACGAGAGCGTCCCGAATGGCCAGGCGCGCTGGGGTGTCGGCCCCGACGAGGGCGAGCGCGTCGAAGGTGTGGAGCAGGTCGGCACCGTGGCAAGCGCCCATGGCGGAGCCAAAAGGTTCATCACTGAACAGGTAGTGGTAGGCACGACCGCCCGCTTCGACCTGTGCCGCGGCGAGGCGAGTCGCCGGCCGCCGGTAGACGGCGTCGGTCAGGAAGGCACTGCGCACAGTGGACAGATCAGCGGAACCGAGGCGAGCGCGGTACGCGTCGAGCAGCTTGACCGGATCGCCGGCGCCGGCCCGGCTCATCTCGGCCAGCAGGGCCGCCTCGTCGGCGGGCCGGAAGCGATCACCGTTGAGGACCTGGAAAAGCTGGACCTCGTCCCGAGTCGCGCCGATCAACAACGGGATGTGCGCCGCCACCCCGGCCACGACAGCCTGGTGCGACGGGACCGGCACCACGTCCCCGTCGATCACCGCGCCCCAGGTCCGGCCGCCCGGCAGGTTGCGGCGGCCGATGTCGCCTTCGATCACGGTGCCCTGCTTCTCCAGGATTCGCTCGACGGGAACGGTGCGCAGCCCCGCCGGACCGTCAAGGCCAAGGGCGGCAACCAGATCCTCGGCAATGCCGGTACCGGCGGCCCGGTCGATACTCCGGGAAGCGTTGCCGCTCTGCAGGATCGCCTTGTGGAACAGCCCGGCGGCGGTCGGGACCGCCAAGAGCGTGCCGACGGAGAACGCCCCGGCGGACTGGCCGGCCAAGGTGATGTTCCCCGCGTCGCCGCCGAAACCGCCGATGTTGTCGCGAACCCAGCGCAGCGCGGCCATCTGGTCCTGCAAGCCGAGATTGGTCGCGCCGGCCCACTCGGGCCCGAAGTCGGCCAGGTGCAGGAATCCCAGCGCGCCCAGCCGATAGTTGGCCGCGACGACCACGGCACCGGTCTGGCGGGCCAGCGCGGCACCGTCGGTGTACGGCGGTGCCGCCGAGCCGGACTCGTAGCCACCGCCGTAGATCCACACGATCACCGGGAGCGGCCCGTCGGCCGGCGTCGCGGGCACCCACACATTGAGGTACAGACAGTCCTCGGAGATCTCACCGAGCTCGCCGGTGGGAAAGCCGGGCAGGGCCGGGATCTTGGTCTCCTGCGGCCCGACCAGCGACGGAACGCCCTGCACGGGGGCGCCCGAGAACTCGACGGCGTCGCGCACCCCGGTCCACGGCGATAGTGGCTGCGGCGGGCGGAACCGCAGCTCGCCGACCGGTGGCGCGGCGAACGGGATGCCGGCGAAGACCCGGCTGCCGTCGGGCAGCTCCCGTCCGCGAACGGCTCCGAGCGTGGTGTCGACGATCATCAGTCCCGCCCCTTTCGGTCTTTAGCCTCCCCAGACTATATTCCTAGGAATAACCTTCTGCGGAAGCTCGAAGGAGTGACTGTGACCGACCTTACGCAGGTGTTCGTCGACCTCGTCCGCTACGAGACGAGGCTGTACAACGTGCTCGGCGAACGCCTGCGGGCCGAGCACGGCCTGTCCCTCGGCCAGTTCGAGTTCCTGCGGATCATCGACGGCCGACCCGCCTGCCGAGTGCAGGACATCGCCGACGAGGTCGCGATCACCGTGGGCGCCACCAGCAAGGCGGTCGACCGCATCGAGGCCGCGGGCTGGGTCAGCCGACGACCCAACCCGGAGAACCGCCGGTCCTCGCTGATCGAGCTCACCACCGAGGGCCGGCGGCTGTTGGCCGCCGCCACCCCCACCTTCGAGGACGGCCTTCGCCACTGGCTGGCCGGCCCGCTGGCCGGGCGATCCCTCGACCAACTGGCGGCCGGGCTGGCCGCCCTGCGGCGAAACGTGGAACAGGCACAAGCGGGCGTGCCGACCGGGTGAGTCAGCGGGCCTTCTTCTGTTGGGCCCGCACCAGTCCACCGCCGATGATCAGCCGCTGGATCTCGCTGGTGCCCTCGTACAGCCGCAGCAGCCGGACGTCACGGTAGATGCGCTCGACCGCCACCTCGCGCATGTAGCCGCTGCCGCCATGCACCTGCACGGCGAGGTCGGCTGCCTTGCCGGCCATCTCCGTGCAGAACAGCTTCGCCGCCGACGGCCCGATCCGCCGATCCTCCCCGGTGACGTAGCGGCGGGCGGCCTCGCGGACCAGCGCACGGCCGGCCAACACTCCAGTCTGCTGGTCGGCGATCATGGCCTGCACCAACTGGAAGTCACCGATCGGCGTGCCGCCCTGGGTGGCGGTCGCGGCGTAGGCCACGGACTCGTCGAGGGCCCGCTGCGCGCAGCCGACAGCCAGCCCGGCGATGTGGATGCGGCCACGAGCCAGCGACGTCATCGCGGCCCGATAGCCCACCTCGCCGTTCCCACCGACCAGGGCCTCCGGACCGACCCGGACCCCGGTGAAGGCCACCTCGGCGGTGCGTGAACCCTCCTGGCCCATCTTCACGTCCTTGGCCCCGACCCGAACCCCGGGCGTGTCGGACGGGACGAGGAACACCGCGATGCCGGTGCCGGACTCCGAAGCCGGTCGGACACGAGCGAAGACCACAAACAGGCCGGCCTCGGTGGCATTGGTGATGAACTGCTTGCCGCCGTCGATGATCCAGCCGTCGCCGTCCGGCCGGGCGGCGGTCCGCAGGCCGGCGGGGTTGGAGCCGGCCCCCGGCTCGGTCAGCGCGAACGACGCCACGATCTCGCCGGAGGCGATACCGGGCAGCCACCGCGCCCGTTGCTCCGGCGTGCCGAAACCGACCAGCACCTGCCCGGCGATCCCGTTGTTGGTGCCGAACATCGAGCGCAGCGCCAGCGACGTGTAGCCCAGTGCCATGGCCACCTCGACGTCCTGGACGAGGTCGAGGCCCAGCCCGCCCCACTCCTGCGGGATGGCGTACCCGAACAGCCCCATGGCCGCCGCCTGCGCGCGCAGGTCGTCGGGGATCGCGTCGGTGGTCATGATCTCGACCTCGCGGGGCATCACCCGGGTGCGCACGAAGTCGTCGATCTGCCTCAGGACGTCCGCGAAGACGTCATCGGGGACGTCAGGGTTGCCGGTGTACATGCCTTCACTATGGCCGACGGTAGACGGCGGCGGTGGCTTCGGCGTGGCGGGCCAGCGCCTGGCGCGCGTCGTCGGGGGCGAGGACTTCGACGCCGGGGCCGAAGGCGAGCAGGGTCTCGACGCCGAGCATCGCCCGGAACCGCAGCTCGACCCTGGTCCAACCGGGTTCGTCGTCCACTTCGGACAATTCGGCCTCCTGGACACGAAGGAACAGGGGCAGGATGTCGTTCGGCGTGCGCGGAGCCGGACAGCAGCACGAACAGCGCCCGCGACTCGTCGGCGGTCAGCCCGGTGACATCGGTGCGAAAGCCCGGCAACAAGGCGATGCCGCCCTGCGGGCCACGGACGGTGTAGACGGGCACGCCCCAAGTGGACAGCGCCTCCACATCACGCATGATCGTGCGGACCGAGACCTCCAGGCGCTCGGCCAGATCCGCGGCGGACAGCTGCCCGTGGGTCTGGAGCAGCAACAGGATCGACAGCAGGCGATCGGATCTCATCTCCGGCCAAGTATATGTCAGGGGATGACATATATGACGTCGAGGATGGCCGCCATGGACAACGGATCCGCACTGAAGATCGCTGAGGAGTACGGCCGCGCCTGGGTTTCCGGGGACGTCGAGAAGGCGCTGAGCCTCGTCGCCGATGACGTGGTGTGCCAGGCGCCGCGTCGCCGGGTCGTGGGCATGGAAGGCGTCGGCGGCTATCGAGAGTTCCTCGCCACGTTCGTGGCCGACATGATCAGCGGCGAGTTGATCGACGTGCTCGGCGACGACGACCGCGCGGCGGTCGTCTCCATCACGCAGATGCGCTACGTGGCCGACTACCGCAGCGTCGAGTACATCACGGTGCGGGACGGCAAGATCAATTACCTGATCAGCGTCTTCGACCGGGAGCCGATCCCGCAGTCGAGCCGAACGCCGAAGACCCCGGCCTGACCAGGGCAGCGCCGCCCCCGCGAGGAGGCGGCGCTGTCGCTTCAGCTGGCGATCTCCAGGTTGTCGATCGAGGCGTCGTGCGCGCCGGCAGCGTCCACCAGGATGGCGCTGATCGTCCTGCCCGTCGCCGCCGAACCGAGGTCACGCGTGACCCGGCTCCCGGACGTGGTGGTGCGCACCGGCAAGCCGGTTGTCGATGTGCCATCGGTGAACTGCACGTCGACCGTCACGGATCCGTTGGCGGACACCAGGTCGTAGCTGAGCTTGGTCGACGCCTGCACGGGGATGTGCACGGCGAACACCTGCCGCTGGCTGGCCGACGAACCCTGTGCGCGCAGCACGTGGTTGGTGGCGGCCAGCTCCGGCGCGGCGCTGGGCATCGCGTCCAGGCCGGGCTCGAAGCCGGTGCGGAAGGCCACCGCGCCGTCGGTGGGCGGGATCGGCACGGTGGTGGTCAGCGGGGCCGAGCCGTTGATCATCTTGGTCGCCGCGCCGGACAGCCGCAGGTAGAAGTCCGAGGACAGGAAGGTGCCGTCGGCGCTGGCGGTGAGGAAGTACTGGTTGGTCGGGATCATCGACGAGTCCTCGGCCAGCGGCGCGATCGCCGTGCCCTCGTCGTACTCGTCGAACATGGCGATGAACGCCTGCTTGACGCCGTCCTGCCGCAGCGCCGCCGCCTGCTGCCACATGAAGGCGCCGGCCAGTCGCGGAATCATGTTGCGGGCCCCGCCGTTCCAGTTCGACCAGGCGAAGCCGGGATAGATCACCGGCTGGTAGTCCTGCCCCCGGGCGGACAGCGCCGCCAGGTCGGCGGCGAACAGCGAGCCGTCGACCGTCTTCGAGCCGACGTTCCACGGTGACACCATGTTCAGCGCCTGGTACACCGGCGCGTAGCCGGGTTTGGCGTTGGTGTCGGTGCGCCAGCCACGGGGCACGCCGCCGATCACGTACAGGCCCTGCCCCTTGAACCAGTTGATCAGGTCCAGGCTGGGGTTGATGTTCGCGGCCGAGCCGACCACACCCAGGCCCCACAGCTCGATCACCGGCTTCCCGCCCTCGTAGGCGTAGGCCGGGGAATCGGTCAGGTGCAGGGAGTTCTTGACGACGTTCGTCCAGTCGTTCTTGACGGCCTGCTCGCGGTCGTCGGTCATCCCGGACAGGTCGTACTCGACGTAGAAGGCCCGCCCGTACTTCTGGGCCGCGTCCCGCGCCTGCGCCGTGATGGTGTTGCGCTGGTTGTAGCGGGCCGACCCGGGCTGAAGGATGTCGCTGGTGAAGCGCTGGAGCGCGGCGCCGTCGATGCCGAACTTCTGCATCCAGGAGAACTGGAGGTCGACGGTCTGGTTGAGGTACGAGGAGAACAGCGTCGACGGCTGGCCGTTGCCCAGGTTGGCGTATCCGGTGCGGAACTGGTCGTTGGCCGGATAGGGCCGCATGTCCGGATATATCTCAAAAGTCTGGTTCCCTGGCGACGGGGCCGTGCCACCCGACCAGTGCACCCAGTTGTTGATCGGCGACCCGTCGCCCGCGGCCCCGAACCAGCCCTGGTAGCCGGCGTAGACCTTGCCCTTCACGGTCGGGTGGGTGGCGGCGGGGGTCGCGGTGGCCGGCAGGGTCAGCGCGGCCGAGACCAGGCATGTCGCGGCGATGACGAGCAGGGTCCGAGTTTTTCGCAGCACGATGCACTCTCGAATCGGTAGCGGACACGAGATGTGGCGGCATGTGACGTGTCGGAGCCAGCAGGGATCCTCAGAATCCTGCCACCAGGCCGGAAACGCAATGGCAAACCCCGACTTTCCCGTGAGATGGAAGAACTATCCCGCAGCTCTGAGCACGGCCAGCACCAGCGTGCGGGTCACGTCCAGCACATCGGCCAGCGGGACCTGTTCCTTTGGCCCGTGGGCCAACCGCACATCGCCTGGTCCGAATTGGAGGGTCGGCACGCCGGCGGCGGAGTACAGCCGCAGGTCACTGCCATAAGGGGCACCACATTCCTCCGGCTGCGGGCGGCCCGTCGCATCCGCGCAGGCCTCCCCCACCAAGCCACGCAAAGGATCCCCGACCGGCAGCTGGCCGCTGGCGAACTGGCCGCCGGCCCAGGTCACCGTGGCCGGATGATCTCGAAGCCACGGATCGTCCGCGCACGCCTGCGCGACACACTCCTCGAACTGCTTCCGGGCCACGGCCGGATCCTCGCCGAGCTGCACGCCGAGTCGACCCTCGGCCACCAGTAGGTCGGGCACGCTGCTGGCCCAGTCTCCGGCGCACACCTTGCCCACCGACAGCGCGTACGGCAGGCGATACCGCGCCAGCCGGGGGTCGGGCGCGCGATTGCGGCTGGCCTCCAGCCGGCCCAGGGCCTGATGGATCGGCAGGTAGACGTCGACAGCGCTGACGCCGGCCTCCCGCGTGCTCGCATGCGTGGCCTGACCGGGCACCTCGATGCGGAAGGTCAGCGAACCCGCGTTCGCAGTCACCAGGTTTCCACTCGTTGGCTCAGTGATGACGCACGCGTCGCCGGTGTGCCCGCGCCGCAACGTGCCGAACGCACCGAGGCCGCCATCCTCTTCGCTGACAACAAAATGGGCGGCCACCTGACCCCGAAGCCGCACGCCACTGGCCTGGATCGCCTCCAGCGCGGCAAGGTTGGCCACCACCCCGCCCTTCATGTCGCAAGCCCCACGGCCGTGCACGATGCCGCCCACCGTGCGAGGCGTGAACGGATCACCTTCCCAGCGCGCGAGATCGCCCGGCGGCACCACATCGACGTGCCCCTGGAGAATCACCGTCGGCCCGTCGCCGCCGTGCTCCGTCGCGGCCACCAGGCCCCAGGCCTCGTCGCGTGGTGCCTCCGACCCGGGGAAGTCCGGATCCGCCCGCAGCGCCGGCAGATCCATCGACCACAGGTCGACGTCGAGGCCGAGCCGGCGCAGGCGGTGGGCCAGCCAGTGCTGCGCCTCCGACTCCGCCGCCGACCCGGTCACGCTGGGCATGGCCAGCAGCTCAAGCAGTGTGGTGGCAACGGATTGCTCGTCGATGGCCGCCAGCGCGGCCGACTCGGTCTCGTTCAAGGACACGCCTCGATGCTAGGAGCGCCCCCGCCGCGCACTCAATCGCCATCGATTGCCGACCACCACCGATATTTTGCACGGCTTGCTATGTTGTGGCGGATTTTTGCGACCTCCGGAGAGGGGCCCATGGACAGCATCGACGAGGCGATCATCCGGTGCGTCACCGTCAACGCCCGCAGCACCTTCGCCGAGATCGGCCAGGCCGCCGGGTTGTCGCCGTCGGCGGCCAAACGCCGGCTGGACCGCCTCGTCGCCGACGGGGTCATCGCCGGCTTCACCGCCCTGGTCAACACCGAGGTGCTGGGCTGGTCGGCCGAGGCGTACGTCGAGGTGTACTGCCGCGGCAACCCGACGCCGGTCGCCCTGCGACGGGAGCTGGACGCGATCCCCGAGGTGATCGAGGCCTGCACGGTCTCCGGCGCCGCCGACGCGCTCGTGTATATGCGCGCGGCCGACATTCCCCATCTGGAACAGGCGATCCAGCGCATGCGCGAGAGCCACGTCATCGACCGCACGGAAAGCGTCATCGTGCTCTCGCGACTGATCAACCGCCCCCGGTCATGACCACGTCCGTCACCGGAAGTTGCCGGCCTGCTCGGTGAGGTACTGGTGCAGCAGCACGGGTTCGCGTCCGGTCACCCGCTGGAACAGGCCGGTGTCGTGGTAGTCGGTGTTGCCGCGCTCCTGCGAGTTGGCCACGGCATAGCCGCAGGCCGCGATGTGCCGGGCCATGTTCGGCTGGAGCAGGCCGGCCTCGGGCGAGGCGGCCAGGCCCAGCAGCGACTCGGTCCAGGCCTCGCGGCTGATCGGCTCGTAGCCGACCGGGCGTTCGAGCACGTCGCCGAGGATCTTGGCGACCTGGTGGAAGTCGTACAGTTCCGGGCCGGGCAGGTAGTGCGCGACCTTGTCGGCGAACCGCTCCGGACGCAGCAGCGCCACCACGCACAGCTCCGCCGCGTCGAGGGCGTTGAGCCAGCTCATCGGGTTGTCGCCGAAGCAGTTGCGGATGACGCCCTCGTCGCGCACCGACCGCGTGAACAACAAAGGCAGGTTCTCGTGGAACATGGCGGCCATACGCAGGATCGTCACGTCCAGCCCGGCCCACTGCAGGGTCTGCTCGGCCAGCCACTGGCTGCGGCCCAGGTGGCTGGGGTGCCGCTGCGTCGCCGGCCCCATCGACATCACCACCGTCCGGAACTCGCCGCCCACATCCCTTGCCGCCTGGGCATAGTGGGCCGCCGCCGGCACGATGCCCGCGTCGACCGGGAACGTGAAGTAGGCCGCGGACACCCCGTCCAGCGCCACCGTCAGGCTCCGGTAGTCAGTGAGGTCGCCGACGACGAGCTCCGCACCGAGGTCGGCGACCTGCTCGGACCGCTCGTCCAGGCGGCGGACCAGCGCCCGCACCGGCAGGCCTTCCGCCAGCAGCCGACGCACCACGTACGCGCCGGTGCCGCCGTGTTGCCCGGTCGCGCCGGTGACCAGAACAGGACCTTCACTCACTGGGGTTCTCTCTTTCTCGTCAAGGACATGTGCGGCTCCTCGGTCAGTCGGCGAATGCCACGCTGATGTCGGCGAGGTCGAGGGTGATGATCGCCTCGGCGCCGACCCGGCCGCCCACCGCCGTCCGCACGTGGCGGTGGGTGGGAAACACCAGGCCGGACACCGTTTCGTGGGCGTCGATGTGGTGGGCGCCGGGCCGGCCGCCGAACACGTAGGGCGCATAGTCGATCCGCCGCAGCAGGCCGTCCTCGCCGAAGTAGAAGACCTGCTCGGTGCTGTGGGTGGCAATGTGCGGCGGGAACGTCACGCGGAGCCGCCGAAGTGACCATCCGTCTACTTCGGACGGTTCGAGCTCTTCGGTCCGCATGCCCGGCAGCGTCAGCAGATAGGGCGTGGTCAGGTAGTTCCACAAGCCGTACCCGGCGAAGTACAAGGCGTGCAAGGCATCCCAGCCCGCGTCCGCGTCCCCCAGCGGGTAGGACTCCCGCGGCGCGCCCCGCTGGGCCAGGACGGTGCCGTCCGCCTCGGTCACGGTCACCAGGTCCGGGGTGTAGACGCCGCGTCGCCCAGGGCCGGTGAAACCGGCGAACACGGTGCACTGCTCGTGCACGTGGACCTCGACGTCCACCCCGACCAACGTCGTGCCCTGGCCAAGCGCCACGAAGGTCGGGCCGGTGAGGTCGAGCCGGGCCCGGACCTGCTGGACCCGTCGCCACCGGTCCAGGCCTCCGTGCGCCTCCAGCACCAGATCCAGCAGGTCGGACATGCTTCCTCCGGTCAGTTCGTTCACTGAACTCGAAAGTAACACGATTGCGGTTCAGTGAGCGAACTGTCGAGGTAGAGTGGGCACATGGCCCTTCCCCACACGTACGCAGAGGCCAACTGCTCGCTGGCCCGGGCGCTGGAGGTGGTCGGCGAGCGGTGGACGCTGCTGATCATCCGCGACGCCCTGTTCGGCGTGCGCCGGTTCGGCGACTTCGCCACCCAACTCGGCATCCCGCGCGCGGTGCTGACCAGCCGCCTGAAGTCCCTCACCCAGGAGGGAGTGCTGGCCCGGGAGGAGGACGCGGGCGTCGTCGAGTACCACCTGACCGACCGCGGCCTGGCCCTGTGGCCGGTGGTGCGTTCCCTGTTGCACTGGGGCGACGAGACCTACTCCCCCGGCGCGGCCAAGCGCGTGTTCCGACACGAGGCCGACGGCGGGTTGATCGACCATGAGAGCCGCTGCCAGAAATGCGGCGCAGTAGTCCCGGTTCCGGAGATCAGGACCGAGCCCGGTCCCGGCTACCAGGTGCCCGCCGCGGAAATGGACCCTGTGTCCAAAGAGCTGTCCCAGCCCCGCCGCATGCTCACCCCGCTCCGGTGAACGCACTGGTGTTGGGCGGCGGCGGGCCGGTCGGCGTGGCTTGGACTTCAGCCCTGCTGCACGGACTGGTCTCCGCCGGGCTGCCGCTGGACCAGGCCGACGTCGTGCTGGGCACCTCGGCCGGATCGGTGGCCGGCGCCTGGCTGACCATGACCCCCGACGGCCTGCCGGAGCTGCCCGGCCGCATGGTCGACCGGGCCAGGTGGCATGCCGCCAACGCCAAGTCCGGTTACGGCGACAAGAACCTGCTGCGACGAGCCATGGCGCAGTCCACATCGGACACTGAGTCCGCACGGAGCATCGGACAGGCGGCTGTCGCGGCGATCCCGCCGATCTCCAGTGACCAGGCCGAAGAGCTCTGGAAGGCGACCCTGCCCGAGGGCCCATGGTCGCCCCGGCTCCGGATCGCCGCCGTGAACGCCGAGACCGGACAGGCCCGAGCCTGGTCGGCGGCGGACGGCGTCTCGCTGGCCGTCGCAGTGTCGTGTTCGACGGCAGCGCCCGGCGTGGCACCGCCGGTGACCGTGGCCGGCTCGGTCTGGGTCGACGGCGGCGTGCGCTCCGGCACCAACGCCGATCTACTGGTCGACCTCGGTGGCAGTGGACGGGTGCTCGTGTTGGCCCCGGTGCCCAACGACAATCACGCTCGCGAGGCCGACATTCTCGCCGCGCACGGGTTCCAGGTCCGCGTCATCACCGCGACGCCGTTCTACCAGGCCGTCAGCGACCTGCTCGATCCTCAGTTCGTCGACGTCGCGGTGGCCGCTGGCGCGAGCCAGGCCGGAGACATCGCCGAAGATCTCACCGCCTGGTGGCGCGGCTGAGCGCTACCGTGGACCGGTGGCTACGCACAGCGGACGGCACTTTCTGCAGATCCCCGGCCCGACGAACGTGCCAGACCAGGTGTTGCGGGCGATCTCGGCCCCGACAATCGACCACCGCGGCCCGGAGTTCGCGGCGTTCACACTTGACCTCCTGACCGCGCTGCGACCGGTTTTCGGCACCGCCGGGCCGGTCGTCGTCTACCCCGCGTCGGGCACCGGCGCGTGGGAAGCGGCCCTGGTCAACACCCTCAGCCCCGAAGACCGGGTGTTGTGCTTCGAGACGGGGCATTTCGCCGCTTTGTGGCGGAAGATGGCCGAGAGCCTGGGCCTGCGGATCGACTTCGTGCCCGGCGACTGGCGGCACGGCGTCGATCCGACTCAGATGGCCGAGCACCTGCGGCCCGACACGGCGGCGGTGTGCGTGGTGCACAACGAGACCTCCACCGGCGTGGCCAGCCGCATCCCGGAGATCCGGCAGGCGCTCGACCAGGCCGGGCATCCCGCGCTGCTACTTGTGGACGCAGTGTCCTCATTGGGATCGGTGGACTTCCGCCATGACGAGTGGGGCATCGATGTCACCATCGCCGCGTCACAGAAGGGCTTGATGCTGCCGCCCGGTCTCGGCTTCACCGCGGTCAGCGCGAAGGCGTTGGCCGCCAACCGATCCGCCGGCCTGCCGCGGTCGTTCTGGGACTGGCAGCCGATCCTCGACGCCAACGAGGGCGGCTCCTTCCCGTACACACCGGCCACCAATCTCCTCTACGGCCTGCGGGAATCGTTGCGGATGCTGGACGAGGAAGGGCTGCCGAACGTCTGGGAACGCCATCGCCGGCACGCCCTCGCCACCCGGACGGCGGTGCACGCCTGGGGCCTGGGCATCCAGTGCGCCGACGACCGGGAACACTCGGCCACCGTGACCGCGGTCGTGCTGCCGGAGGCCGACAAGGTGCGGGAACTCATCCTGCGGGAGTTCGACATGTCCCTGGGCGTGGGCCTCGGCCGGCTGGCCGGCCAGGTCTTCCGCATCGAGCATCTCGGGCACTTCAACGATCTCAGCCTCGCCGGCACGCTCTCCGGTGTCCAAATGGGACTCCGGCTCTGCGGTGTGCCCATCGACCCGGCCGGCGTCGCCGCGGCGCTGGAGGTGCTCGGTGGGCGGTGACCTCGACGCCCGGTTCGACGACTACACCCGACACCTGTTCTCCCGTGACGCCAGCATGTACGCGATCGAGCCGAAGGGAGTCGTCTTCCCGCGCTCGGCCGACGACGTCGTCACGGTTCTCCGGCGCGGGGAGACGATCGTGCCGCGCGGCGCGGGCACCAGCCTCGCCGGCCAGACCACCGGATCCGGCCTCGTGCTGGACTTCTCCCGGCACATGAACCGGATCCTGGCCATCGACCCGGAGGCCCGGACCGCGCTGGTGGAGCCGGGGGTCGTGCAGGACCAGCTCAACGCGGCGGCCGCCGGGCACGGCCTGATGTTCGGGCCGGACACCTCGACCAGCAACCGCGCCACCATCGGCGGCATGATCGGCAACAACTCCGCCGGCAGCGGCTCGATCCGCTACGGCATGACCATCGACCACGTCCGCGAGCTGGACGTCGTGCTCGCGGACGGCGTAGGCGCGCATTTCGGCCCCGACACGGAGTTTCCGGGCCTGCGGGAGATCGTGCGGGACAACGCGCGGGCGATCGCCGGGGACTATCCGGCGTTCTGGCGGCGGGCCGGCGGCTACCGGCTGGACCGGCTCACCCCGGACGGCCCGATGGACCTGGCCAAGTTCGTCGTCGGCTCCGAGGGCACGCTGGTGGTGGTCACCCGGGCCCTGGTCGACCTGGTGCCCAAGCCCCGGTTCACGGTCATCGCCGTCGGCCACTTCACCTCGGTGCAAGCCGCCATCGAAGCCACCCAGGACGCGCTGGCCGGCGATCCGTCCGGCGTCGAGCTGATGGACCGCACGATCCTGGACCTGTCCCGGCAGAAGATCGAGTACGCCGCGCTGGGCGACATCCTGGTCGGCGATCCCGAGGCGCTGCTGTTCGTCAGCTTCACCGGCGACGACCGGGACGAGCTCGTGGCCCGCCTCGACCAGCTGGCGAAGTCGTGGCAGGCCAACGGACACGGCTACCACACGCTGCGCGCGGAGACGCCCGCGCAGCAGTCGGCGCTGCTCAAGGTGCGCAAGTCCAGCCTCGGCCTGCTGATGGCGGCCAGCGTCGGATCCCACCGGCCGCTGGCGTTTGTGGAGGACACGGCGGTGGATCCGACGCACCTGGCCGCGTACACCCTGCGGTTCAAGGAAATCCTCGACCGAAACGGCATGAACGCCGGCTTCTACGGGCACTGTTCGGTCGGCTGCCTGCACATCCGGCCGTTCGTCGACCTCACCGACCCGGCGCAGGTGCGGCGGATGCGCGCGGTGGCCGGGGAGGTCAAGGACCTGGTCGCGGAGTACGGCGGCGCCAACTCCAGCGAGCACGGCGACGGCCTGGCCCGCAGCGAGTTCAACCGGGAGGTCTTCGGCGACCGCCTGTACGAGGCGATGCGACAGGTCAAGGGATTGTTCGACCCGTCAGGTCGGCTCAACCCGGGCAAGATCGTCGACTCGCCGTTGATGACCGAGCACCTGCGTGATCCCGCACTGCCGGCGGCTGTCGAGTTCCGCACCCGGCTGGACTTCGAAGTCGTCGGCGGCATGCGCGGCGCGGCCGACCGCTGCATGAACATCGGCCTGTGCCGCAAGCGTGGCAGCGGCACCATGTGCCCGTCGTACATGGCCACGCTCGACGAGGAGGACTCCACCCGCGGCCGGGCCAACGCGCTCGTGAAGGCACTGTCCACACCGGACCCGGCTCGCTCACTCGGAGATGAGCGGCTGCACGAAATCCTCGACCTCTGTCTGATGTGCAAGGCGTGCAAGAGTGAATGCCCGCTCGGCGTGGACATGGCGACGCTCAAGAGCGAGGCGTTGTCCCATTACCACGACCGGCACGGCATTCCCTTGCGCACCAGGCTGTTCGGCGCTATCCGCACGCTGAACCGCCTCGGCTCCGCCACCGCGCCGTTGTCCAATCTCGGCGGTTTTCTCCGCCCACTGCTGGGAATCACCACCAAGCGGCCGCTCCCCCGGTTCCGCCGCCGCACCCTCCGGTCGTGGTTCCGCTGGCACACCCGTGGTTCCGGGACGCGGCCGGTCACGTTCCTGGCCGACTCGTTCACCAGCTTCACCGACCCCGATGTCGGCCAGGCGTCGATCGAACTCCTGGAACTGGCCGGGTATCGAGTCAGGCTGACCGGCGAGCAGTGCTGCGGGCGGGCCGCATTGTCCAAAGGCCTGGTCGGCCGCGCCGGCCGGCAGCTGCGCGCCCTTCTGGACACCGTCGGCCCCGACACGCCGATCACCGGCTGCGAGCCGTCGTGCCTGATGATGCTGCACGAGCAACCCGAACTGGTCAGCAGGGTCCGGCTGATCGAGGACCTGTTGCTGGAAGCCATCGACGACGGCCGGCTCACCCTGCGGGCTTTGCCCGGCAAAAAGATCCTGCTACACGGGCACTGCCACCAGAAGGCCGAAGTCGGCACCCGCGCCACTGTTGAACTGCTGCGCCGCATCCCGGGCGTGACCGTCGAGGAGCTGGACGCCGGCTGCTGCGGCATGGCCGGCTCCTTCGGCTTCGAGGCCGAGCACTACGACCTGTCCATGAAGATCGGCGAAGACCGCCTGTTCCCGGCGGTCCGCGCCGCCGACGCCGGCACCTTCATCGCCGCGACCGGCGTCTCCTGCCGACAGCAGATCGTCCATGGCACCGGGCGGACGGCCTTGCACCCCGTGCTTCTCGTGCTCGACGCCGTGAAACGCCTATGACGTCCAACACTGGCCGAAACCCAGCGACACCACATCGATCCGGTCGGCGCTCAGCTCGGATCCACGATCAGGCCTTTGTTGTTGCCGATCCGGGCCAGCACGGCACTCGTGAGCCGTACGTCCCGGCCCGGCTGCCCGACGGCCGAGGAGCAGTCGTGCAGCACGAACTCGTCGGCCGCGGGGAGATAGTCGTGCAGCAGGAGCAGATGACCGCCCCGCAGCCGCTGGTCGAACCTGGCCAGGTCGACCGAGAAGAGCACAAAACCCGACTCGGCGACCACGCTCCTGGCCTGTGCGACGTCCACCCCGGGGGCCACCCGCGATGGAATGCCCAGGTCGTTCCCGAGCGCCGCGAGCGGATGGTGGAAGACACCCTCGATCGTGTCGTCGGCGTTGACCCGAAACCCGCCACGGTCGACACACATGACGGTCAGCTCGTGGAGCGAGAGATCCGTGGTCCGGCCGAGCGTGTCGCCGACCATCTTGAGACAGCAGATCCCGCAGACATGGGGCGCCCAGCGTTCATACGTTTCCTCGTCGGCGCCGAAACACCGCCACGGCTCCGCGACGTCCGGCTGCCTCTTGGGAACATACGCGACCGGTTCTGCCCGCATGACTTCTCACCCGCCGTAGCCGGCCGTGCAGGCACCCGCCCGCACGGCCTGACCGGTCTCAGCCGACGATCTCGGCCTTGCTGATGACCACGTCGTCCTTCGGCACGTCCTGGTGGCCGGCCTTGGAGCCGGTGCTCACGCCCTCGATGCCGTCGACGACCTCGCGGCCCTCGACCACCTCGCCGAAGACCGTGTAGCCCCAGCCCTGGGCGGTCTTGCCGCTGTGGTTGAGGAAGTCGTTGTCGCTGCTGTTGACGAAGAACTGCGCCGTCGCCGAGTGCGGGTCCGAGGTCCGGGCCATCGCGACGGTGTACTTGGTGTTCTTCAGCCCGTTGTCGGCCTCGTTCTGCACGGGCGCGTTGGTCGGCTTCTGGCGCATGCCCGGCTCGAACCCGCCGCCCTGGATCATGAAGCCCCGGATCACCCGGTGGAAGACGGTGCCGTCGTAGTGGCCGTCCTTGACGTACTGCTCGAAGTTCGCGACCGTCTTCGGGGCCTTGTCGGCGTCCAGCTGCAGCACGAAGTCGCCGTGGTTGGTGGAGAACTTGACCTTGGACATGGAGACCTCTCGGTGTGGCTGGCACTGTCGGTGGCCGAGCGTAGCGCACCGTCGCCGGGAGTACGCGCAGGTCGATTGTCAGGGTGAGCCGGTAGCGTCAGCGCCGTGAACACCGGGGACCGCATCCAAGAGCTCGCTGACCAGATCGTGGCGCTGCGTGACGCCTACTACCGGGGCGCGCCGCTGGTGGCCGACGCCGAGTACGACACGGTCGAGGACGAGCTGCGGACCCTGATCGGGCAGCACCCGGAGCTGGCGCCCGACCCGAACCCGCTGGAGCAGGTGGGCGCGCCGGCGGTGCTGCACGCGCCGGTCCGGCACTCGCGGCCGATGCTGTCGCTGGAGAAGGCGACCAAGCCCGACCAGGTGGCGGCGTTCTTCGAGCGGTTCCCCGGGCAGCCGATGGCGGTCATGCCCAAGCTGGACGGCCTGTCGCTGGCCGTGGTCTACGAGGACGGGCGGCTGGTGCGGGCGGTCACCCGCGGTGACGGCACCACCGGTGACGACGTGACGATGCTGGTCCGGGCGCTGGTCGACGGCGTGCCGGAGCGCATCGACGCCCCGGGCCGGGTGGAGGTGCGGGGCGAGGCGGTGATGCTGCGCTCCACCTTCGCCGCCTACAACGCCGCGCACCCGGACAAGCCGCTGATCAACCCGCGGGGCGCGGCCGCCGGCACGCTGCGGGCCAAGGACCCGGCGACGGTGGCCGAGCGGCGGCTCCGGCTGTTCGCCTTCGACCTCTACACCGACGCCGCCTCGGCCGATCTGGAGCAGGCCCTGCAGGCCCTGGGCCTGGAGGCCGCCGACATGCGGCTGTGCGCCGACGCCGAGCAGGCCCAGGCGGTGATCGCCGAGATCGAACGCAGCCGCAACGACCGCGACTACGACCTGGACGGCGCGGTGCTGCGGCTGGCCAACCGGGACGCCTACGCGGCGGCGGGAGCCCGCTCCAACTCGCCGCGTGGGGCGCTGGCCTACAAGTTCGCCGCCGAGGAGAAGACCACGGTGCTGGCTGACGTCGTGTGGGACGTCGGCAAGACCGGCAAGATCGCCCCGGTGGCGTGGCTGGAGCCGGTGTTCGTCGGCGGCACCACGGTCACCCGGGCCACCCTGGCCAACCAGGAAGTCATCAAGGCCAGGGGAATCCGCATCGGCGACACGGTGCTGGTGCGCCGGGCCGGCGACGTGATCCCGTTCGTCGCCGGCGTGCTCGACGAGTCCCAGCGCACCGGCGCGGAGCGGGAGATCGTGCCGCCCACCGCGTGCCCGTCCTGCCAGGCGCCGCTGACCGAGCAGGGCAACAGCCGGGAACTGTTCTGCACCAACGTCTCCTGCCCGGCCCAGACGGTGCGCCGGCTGATCCACTGGGCCTCCCGCGCGGCCGCCGACATCGAGGCCGTCGGTCCGGTGTGGATCGAGCGCCTGGCCGAGTCCGGCGACCTGGAGAACCCGTCCGACTTCTACGCCCTGACCAAGGACCGGCTGCTGGAGTTCGACCGCATCGGCGAGACCTCGGCGACCCGCATGATCGAGTCCATCGCCGCCAGCCGCCAGGTCGGCCTGCGCCGGGCCCTGATCGGGCTGGCCATTCCCATGGCGTCGGAGGGCACCGCCACCCGCCTGTGCCGGGCCGGCTTCGGCTCGCTGGAGGACGTCGCCGACGCCGGCGAGGAACGGCTGGTCGAGGTGGAGGACATCGGGCCTCGGGTCGCTGCCTCCCTGATCGAGCACCTCACCCGGCTTCGCGTCGAACTCCGGCGGCTGCGGGCTTACGGCGTCTCGTTGGACGTGCGCGAGGAGGATCTGCCCCCGGTGGTCGCCGCCGGCGCGCCACTGGCCGGTCAGACCGTCGTCGTCACCGGCGCGATCAGCGATCCCCGCTCCGGTGAGAAGGTCCCCCGCCCCGCTTTCCAGCGTCTGTGCGAGAAGGCCGGCGCCACCATCGCCTCGTCGGTCTCCGCCAACACCGACCTGCTCATCACCGGCGCCGACGTCGGCGCCAGCAAGCTGGCCAAGGCCGAGAAGCTGGAGGTGCGAACCGCCGACCAGGCCGAGGTCTGGCAGCAGCTCATCGAGGCCGGCATCGCCTGACCACTATTCGGCGAGGATGCCGTCGAGGACGCCGCGCGCGGTCGTGGCCTCCTCGTCGGCTCGGCCCACGGTCTGCGCGCAGGTGACCAGCGTTTTCCACAGCGCCCAGCCGCGCCCGCGCGCCCATGTCGCCTCGTCGACGGACAGTCGCTCGCGGAACGCCTGCCGGCCGCCGTCGGTGAGCAGCGTCCAGGCGATGGCCAGGTCGCAGGACGGATCGCCGACGCCACAGGTCCCGAAGTCGATGACCGCCGCCAACTTCCCGCCGTCGAGCAGGAGGTTTCCCGGCGCGACATCACCGTGGAACCAGACGTCCACTCCGTCCCAGGGGGCGTCCAGCGCGGTCTTCCATAGCTCACGGGCCAGATCGACGTCGATATGGCCGTCCAGTGTCGTGAGTGCGCGCTGGGCGATGCCGTCGTAGGTGCGCAGGGTGGCTCCCCGGAACCAGTTGTGCTTGCCCGGCTGCGGGCCGTCAGCGGCGTCGATCCTCTGCAGGGCGGCCAGGAACTCAGCCAGATCGAGAGCGAACCGGACGGGGTCGGAGATGTGGTCGGCCCTCGCCGGTTCGCCTTGCATCCAGTGGTAGATCGACCACGAGAACGGATAGTCCGCGCCGGGACTCCCCTTCGCCACCGGGACCGGGATCGGGAGCGGCAGTCGGGGCGCGAGCACCGGCAGCCACCGTTGTTCCTTGTCGACCGCCAGGGCGTACTCGGCCGCGCTCGGCAGCCGCACCAGCATCGTGTCGCCGAGGTGGAAAGTGACGTTGTCCCAACCACTCTTGGCCACCGGCCGAACCGGGAGACCGGCCCACCGGGGGAACTGGTCGTTGATCAACCGCCGCACTTGCGCCGTGTCCACAGTGATGCGCTGGGGCGCGGGACCGAGATCCGGTGTGCTGGTCAAAGCGGCGTCCTCAGCTTCGGCGGGCGTACGCACGGGCGGCCCGCACACGATCACCGCACCGGGTCGAGCACCACTGCCGGCGTCCGTGGCGCAGCAGATAACGGTTGCAGGGTGGGGATCCGCAGGCGGTGAGGCGCTCGGCGTCGGCGGTGGTGAGCAGGTCGGCGGCGTCGGCGGCGAGCACGGCCAGGGCGTGGTCGACGAGCTGGGTGGTGGGATGGGCCGTGGCCCGATGGGGGCCGTTGGCGGCGTCCCAGTGCAGCAGGGATGCGGCGGGAGCCTTGGTCATCGCGTCGTTGACCGCCGCCACCGCCTCGGTCGGCGCCGGGTGTTGGGCGAGGAGACAGTCGAGCAGGACTCGGATCTGCTCGCGCAGCGTCCGCATCCGGGCCGCGCACATCTCCCGCATGTGGAGCTCCGCACCGGCCGGAACCAGGTCGTGGGCCAGCAGCCATCGCTCGGCCGCCGTGGGCGTGCCCAGCAGGTCGACGAAGTGGCCGGCCGGCAGGGCCACCGCGCTGTTGGCCAGGTCCAGCGCCGGGTGCTGGTCCGCCCCGGGCGCTACCGGCAGCACCAGCTCGCCGTCGACCGTCACATCCACGCTTCTCACGGTACCACTTGCTTCTATCCGTGAGATGACGCTAGCGTCATCTCACGGATACACCCCTACTCATCCATGAGGTTTCGCCATGTCCTCCACCGACCAGCTGGCCATCCGCGTCCTGGGCGGCCCGACCGCGCTCATCTCGTACGGCGGTCTGCGCCTGCTCACCGACCCGACCTTCGATGCCCCCGGCGACTATCCGCCGGGCCTGACCAAGACCGCGCCCGCCGCCGTGACCCTGGCCGAGCTCGGACCCATTGACGCCGTGCTGCTGTCACACGACGAGCACCCCGACAACCTCGACCACTCCGGGCGAGCCCTGCTGGCCACCGTTCCCGTCACCGTCACCACCCCCAGCGGCGCCGTCCGCCTCGGCGGCACCGCCCTCGGCCTACAGCCCTGGCAGACAACTGAACTGTCCCGTCCAGATGGCGGGCACGTGACCGTCACCGCCGTTCCCGCCCTCCACGGCCCCGAGGCCGCCGGCGCCTCAGCCGTCCTGGCCGTCGCCGGCGAGGTCACCGGCTTCGTGCTCACCGCCGACGACCTGCCCACCGTCTACGTCAGCGGCGACAACGCGTCCCTCGACCACGTCCGCCTCATCGCCGATCGCTTCGCCCCCGTGCACACCGCCATCCTGTTCGCCGGCGCTCCCCGCCTCCCCATCTTCGACGGCGAGCTGTTGGTCCTCGACAGCGCCGGCGCCGCCTCCGCCGCCCAGCTCCTCGACGCCCGCTGGGTCGTCCCCGCGCACTGCGACAGCTGGTCCCACTTCACCGAGGGCATCGACGACATCAAGGCCGCCTTCGCCGCGGCCGGCCTCGCCGACCGCCTCCAACTGCCCTGACCACCCCTCAAGCCAAACCGACCCCGCCTCCCCCATCCCCAACGTCAGGAAGGACCCCTTCACCGCACGCCGCCAAGATCAAGGCGCGTTTCCTGACGTTCAACGTCAGGAAGGGGCCCTTCCTGACGTGCGGCGGTGTCCAGGAACTGGCCCTGCCGCTGCTCCCCGGAAGGCCGGCGTTGCCTCAGTCGACGGGCACCTGGGCGGGCGGCACGACAACGTCCACGAGCCCGGTGTCGACGTCGTAGACCAAGCCGGAGACGAGGTAGTTCGGGCGGTGGACGCGCTGCCGGATGATCTCCGCGTCGGCCCGCACAGAGCCGTAGGGGTCGTCGACCGACCGCGCGGGCAACTCCGCCGCCGGGACCTCGAAGTACTCGGCGAGCAGGTCGACGTAGGGCGTCAGCCCGGTCAGGCCGCACTTGGTGTGGTGCAGGATGACCAGGTTCGTCGGGCGCGGCTGGTTCCCGGAGTAGACCTCGCCGACCTTGGCCAGGGTCTTCAGGGCCCGTAACGTCGATGGCGTTATCCGGCCGCCGGGATTGCGCAGCACCGCGGCCTCTCCGTTCCGCAGCCCCAGCACGTGCGCGGGATCGACCCGGGGATCGACGCAGCCGATGACCATCAGCCCGCCTCCTCGCAGCGTCAGCCGCAGCCCTTCCTGGAATGCCCCGGCGGCGAACTCGGCGTTGCGCCACAGGAGTTCGTCCACGCCGACCATGACACCACCCCACTCAGTCCACTTTCTGGACCAACCATGGTGTACCGTAGCAGGGTGAGTACAGAATCGCTACCGACTCCTCGCGAGTGCTCGATGACCGACGCGCTGGAGATCCTCGGCGACCGCTACTCGCTGCCGGTGTTGCGCGAGCTGATGTACGGCTACCACCGGTTCTCCGACCTGGCCAAGCTGACCGGCGCGCCCCGCACCCTGCTGACCGGGCGGCTGCGCCGGCTGGAGGAGGCCGGCGTGCTCACCCGGACCCAGTACTCCCAGCACCCGCCGCGCTTCGAGTACCACCTCACCCAGGCCGGCATCGACCTCGTGCCCGTGATCCTCATGCTCCGGGAATGGGGCGAGCGCTACACCGGCGACGGCGCGCGCAAGGCCGTGTTCCGCCACAACTGCGGCGCGGAACTCCACCCCACCACCGTCTGCGGCGCCTGCCAGCAGCAGATCCGCCCCGGCGAGTTCGCCGTCACGCGCGTCTGACGGCGAACTCGCCGAGCAGCGGTCAGCCGCCGATGGCGAACCCGTCGTAGGCCAGCCAGGAACCGGCCGTGGTGGTGATCGTGACGGAGTTCTGGCCCGCCTTGAGGCCATGCAACGCGATGGTTTGGGAACTACCACCGGATGGCAACTGGATCCGTTTGCCTGCTTGACCGTTGAGCGCGACATCGATGGCCGGCGAGCGACTGTCGAGCAGCCACAGGCTCAAGGTCAGGTCACGTGGTTCGGCCACGGTGAACCTCAGGGTGAAGGTGTGCGGCCGGGAACCGGCCCAGTCGTCCGACGGACCGGGCTGAATGTAGCTCCACCGTGGACTGACGACGCTGCCGCCCTGGGTGGAGACCCATGGTGTCGTCGCCGACGGGTAGGAGACGCCGGCGGTGAACCCCGGGTCCTGCTGGGCGGTGTAGTCGACGTCGTGTGGGAAAGCCTTGGCGTAGTTCTGATAACCGTCGGGCGCGAGCGCGAAGTCGGATGCACACACCAGTGGAGTCGCGGCGGTTTGGGGTGTCGCCGGCCGCACGCCCACGGTGACGATCTCGTGCTGGCCCACCGGCACGATCACCTCTGAGCCGGAGCCGGAGTCGACCACGGCCAGCTTCGGCCCGTTCGGTTGTTCTGACGGGCTTTCCAGCTGGGCCGCCGTCACCTTGTACGGCAGCCGCAGCCGCACCGTCCCCGACTTCCCCGCGACCTCCAGCAGGCGGACGGTCAGCGGCAGGGTGAGCGAACTGGCCTGACGCACCGGATAGGCCTGCTTCACCGCCTGCACGAAGACGTTCGCGGCATCGACCGACACCAGCGACTTCGCGCCCCCGGGGTAGGTGCCGGCATGCGAGGGCGACAGCGGCGCCGACGCGAGCGGGGTCTGCACGCCCATGCCGTAGCCGGTCGCGGCCACCGGCTCGAATCCCTTGTCGTGGCTGGTGATCGAGTAGTGGAAGCTGACCGGACCGGACTGGGCCTGCCGGTAGTTGGTGTTCCACAGGCTGTTGAACGCGTAGGAGAAGGCCGATCCGTTGTCGGGCGTCGGCGCGGCCGGGTCCGGACCGGACTGGTCGAGGCGGCCGGGCCGTGGCTGCAACTCCATGCTGCGGATATGCCCGAACTCCATCAGCGGTGTGTCCGTTGTGGACATGGTGACCCCGCCGCCGGCGTTGGACAGGTCGGCGTAGCCACGCACGGCCTGCCAGTCCATGGACGAGCCGGGAAGCTGGCCCGCGCCCAGAGTCACCGGCGTGCCAGGAGCTTCATAGGTCACCGTGGGTTTGTCCACTTTGAACGGGAAGGCGAAGTAGCCCTCCTCCGGTGTGGTGACCCACGTCTTGTCGATGTCGTCGGCGATGTCCAGCCGTTTGGTGTTGGCGTACAGGGTGAAGGTGGCGCCGGCTGATTCCACGCCGGTCGCCGCCCCGGTGCCATCCTTGCCACCAGGGGTGTCGGGGTAGGCGACCTTGATGCTGACGCTCACCGGCCCGGCCGACTGCACGGTCACCGTGGCCCGCCCCGGCGACCACTGCTTGTCCGGCGTCGTTCGCCCGTCGCGTTGCGGGTTGGGCCGGTACACGTACTGGTTGAGGCCGAAGGCCGACGTCGTGTCCACGAGTTCACGGCCGGCGGCCTTGTCGTACACCGACTTCACGACACCGGTGTCCGTCGACACGGTCACGCGATAGTACTGGTTCTCCAGGATTCCCTGGCCCGAATCCCAGTGCAGCGCCGAATCCAGGCCGACAGTGGGATTCGCACCGGACCGCAGCTCGTACGTCCGATAGCCGACAGCCGGAACATCGGCCGCGATGAACCGAATCTTGCCCGGCCCCGCGGGCTCGTACGGCGTCACAGCACCGGTCTGGGCATCGACCAACTGCCCGGACCACCCGTCGGGAACCGTCGTCGTCACCACATCGCTGCGCCGCGTCGACACCGAGTTGAACACCGCGATGCCCGGATTGGCCGACGGGTTCGCGACCTGCCCGCCCAATGCCGCCGTCGCGGCGTCCATCGCGTCCGTGCTCAAGCGGGAAGCCTTGTCGGCGTGGGCCTTCTTCACCGCCCACTGCGGATCGTCGGGTATCAGCTCCGGGCTGGCCCAGGTGTGCTCGGTGTAGAGCTCCTCCTCCCGGTAGGCGGAGTCGACCAGGCACTGCTGGTTGGCCGACGGGGCCAGCGCGCCAAGGGTTTCCGCGCTGCCAGTGCGGACCTGGGCCTGCATGTTCTCGCCAGTCTCGAACGCCGAGGAGCCCGCACCGTCGGACCACCAGTCGGGGTAGTCACCGCTCTTGACCGGCAATTGCGAGGCGTCCCGCGAGGTCGGATCCGGCGAATACCCGGACTTCGCCTTCTGCCCGGGCGCAGTGGTGGCGTCCTGGTAGAACCGGGACGGCGTGGACATCACCAGCTTCGGCCAGGCGTACTGCTGGCCGAAGGTGTGGATCACGTCCGAGATGCCGTTCATCGGCGGCGTGGAGTCCTCGAAGAACATCAGCGGGTACACCGACTGCGGGTACCGCCCGGCCTGGAGACCGGGGAACCAGTTGGCGATCCCGGCGGCTGTCTTGGCGGTGACGTCCCGCACCTGGGCCGGCGAGGGCGCGGCGACCGGATGGTACGGCAATGTGGGCGCGGTGCCACAGGTGTCGTTCGGGTCGTCGCTCGGCCACGGCGCGAGGCCGCACTTGAGCCCCTGCCAGTTCAGCTTGTAGCCCTCGTCGTAGGAGTTGGCCGCGAGGAACGTCAGCACCGAACTGCCGTCCGGCGCCTGCAAGTGGTACAGCGCCGGGAAGTCCTGGGCGGTGTGCGGCACGCTCCAGCGCCCGGTGTGGTCCGGGTTGGAGCCGTTGATCAGCATCGTCACGCCCTGCTTGGCCAGCAGCTGGGTCTTCTGCGCGGTCACCCCGGTGACGTCGTCCTGCATCGCGGCGGTCACCGGCCGGCCGAACTTCGCCGCGAACGTCCGGGTTCCCTTGTCCTGGGCCCGGATCAGCTGCTCGGTGCTGCCCAGGTCGCTGAGATTGTTGTCGTACGAGGCGGTCAGCTCGATCTGGCCGGCGGCCACACAGCCGCCGAGCGCCTTGACCTTGTCGGCCGGGCGGTCCTGCACGTAGTCGTCGATCATCCAGGCCTGCTCGACCGTCCACCGGTAGCGTTCGGCGTCCGGACGGTTCGCGGTGGCGGCGCACTGGGCCACCGCCTGGTCCAGGAACGCGTCCTGGAGCTGGCGAGTCGTCGCCTGGTCGTAGTGGTAGCCGATGTCGAGGTGGCTGCCGTTGATGATGTCCACCTGCCAGCGCCGCTGGTAGGGCAGACTGGTGGCGTACGTTCCCGCCGGCTGCCCGTCGAGCGCGACGGTGATGTCCAGTTTGGATGGTCCTGGTCCTGGCGCCGCCGGCACTTCGATGCGCTGCGTCGACCGGCCCGCCGGCAGCGAGGCGATCGTGGTCCGCGCGCTGTCGCGGCCGAGGGTCGCGGTGATGGTGGCCGCGGCCGGGCCCGCCGTGTTCTGCACGTCGACGTCCACGAGCTGGCGCTGGTCGGACTTGAACAGCACGGTGGGCGTCTCCGCGAGCACCCGCACCGCGCCGAGTTGGCCGGGCGCGGGCACGAGGCGCACCGAGTCATAAGCCGCCCAGGAGCCGGCGGTGCTCCGCAGGACGAGGCTGTTTCGACCGGCGGCCAAGGTGTCCCTCGGGATGAGCACGCCGATCTCGTGCGGACGGTTGACGTAGCCCGTCGTGCCGGAGAAGGAGCCGATGCCATATACCCCAGCGCCGCCGCCGGCCGGCGTGGTCACCGACTCGACCGAATGCCCGTTGGACAACACCTCCACGGTGGGAGGTGCACTGTCATGGGTGTCGACGTAGTCGATCCGCAGGATGAGGTCCGTGGCCGGCACGGCGGCCAGGGAGTAGTTGATCGTGTCGGCGTGGGACTTGCCGCCGGCCCAGGCATCGGCCGGCCCAGGCTGGATGTAGGGCCAATCCCTCGTACGACTCAGGCCCACGGTGTAGGTCGCGTCCTGGGGGAAGGCCGAGGGGTACTTCTGGTAGTCCCCCGGGGAGAGGGCGAACTCGGCGTCGGACTGGTCAGGGCTGCCGATCGTGAACACCGACGGCTCGGTGTACGCGGGCGCCCCGGCGCTGGAACCGGCCACGACCGTCGACACCGAAGCCGCGGCGACCAGCACCACGACCGCGTCGACCAGCCACCGCCGGCGGAGTGTTGGATGCGACGACATCATCGGATTGTTAACGATAACCACACCGACCGACAAGTCTTGACGGCTGAAAGCCTCGCAGTCATCGTTAACGTTAACAAGACCGGTATCGGAGGCCGCTGTGACCCGTTCCTACGACCGAAACCCGCGCTACGCCCCGGTGGCCGGGGAGGTCGCCCGCGGCTGGGCCGCCGCAGCGCGGTCCCTGCCGCCAGCGCCCGCGGTGCTCGCCGTGGACGGGCCGGCGGCGCTCGACTGGACCACGGCGATCGCCTGCCTTCTCGACACGCTGCGGGCGGCTGGGACTACGACCAGGGACCTAGACCTCCGGACATACGAGGCCGACTGGGACACCATCTGCCGCCGCACCGGTGACGACGGTTCCGACCCGCACTACCTAGGGCTGGCCGACAACAGCGTCTCCGACATCTACCGCGAGCTGCCCCAGATAACCCGGCCCGTCAACGGAATCCTGGTTGTCTACGGCCCAGGCGCGGCACTGTCGGACCACGACGTGCTGTGGTACGCCGACCTGCCCAAGCGCTACGCCGAGGCGGCCATCGCCGCCGGCGATCTGCCTGTGGGTGTGAACCTCGGTCGCCACGCTCTACCTGGCGACCTACGTCGCCTGTTCTATGCCGACTGGCCTATGTCCGACGGCCACCGCGACGCCATCGCCCACCGCATCGACCGCTGGATAGACCTCCGCGACCCGGCGAACCCGGCGTCCCTGGACGGCCCGGCCATGCGGGCCACGCTCGAACAGTTGGCCACCGGACCGGTGCGCACCCGCCCGTACTTCAACTCGACGCCGTGGGGCGGCCAGTGGGCGGCCCGGGAACTGGGTTTCACCCCACAGGCCGGCAACACCGCGCTGGGCTACGAGCTGATCGCCCCCGAGGCCGGCGTGCTCGTCGGCGACCCCGAGGCCGACGTCGAACTGCCGTTCCAACTGCTGTGCGTGCTGCACCCGGCGGCCTTCCTCGGCCCGGCCGTGCACGCCGAGTTCGGCACCTCGTTCCCCATCCGCTTCGACTACCTGGACACCGTCGGCGGCGGCAATCTGTCCCTGCACCTCCATCCGCGGGCGGAGTACATGCGGGACCGGTTCGGCTGGCCCTACACCCAGCACGAGTCCTACTACGTCACCGCCAGCCCCGACCCCGGCGCGGGGGTTTACCTTGGCCTGCAACAGGATGCCGACCTCGGCCTGATGCGCAAGCAGGTCGAGCTGGCGATCGAGCGCGGCGAGCCGATGGACGTCGAACGCTTCGTGCGACGACATCCCGCCGAACCCGGCCAGCTCTACCTGATCCCCGCCGGCACCCCGCACGCGTCCGGCGCCGGCAATCTCGTCCTGGAGATCAGCGCCACGCCTTACCTGTACTCCCTACGCTTCTACGACTGGCTGCGCCGGGACGCCCGCGGCAACTCCCGTCCGCTCCCTTACGACCACGGCTTCGCCAATCTCGACCGCGACCGTCAGGGCGAGGACGTCGTCCACGACCTGATCCAGCCTCCTCGCCCCCTTCGCACCGGCCCCGGCTGGCGCGAGGAACTCCTTGGCGCACTACCGGAACTCTTCTACGAAGTCCGGCGCTTCGTG
Organism: Kutzneria sp. CA-103260; assembly: GCF_018263855.1. Taxonomy (GTDB): domain Bacteria; phylum Actinomycetota; class Actinomycetes; order Mycobacteriales; family Pseudonocardiaceae; genus Kutzneria. Next base: position 4,047,381 of record NZ_CP073318.1, read on the forward strand.
CTCGACCACGGCACTGCCGAGGACAACACTCAAGGCCGCTTCCACATCCTCAACGTCTCCGCCGGCGACGGCGTGGTGATCGAGACCTCCGACGGCCGCGTCCACGACCTGGCCTTCGCCGAAACCCTGACCGTGCCCGCCGCCGTCGGCGCCTACCGCCTCCGTCCGCTGGGCGACCGGCGGGTGCACGTGATCAAGGCCCTCGTCCGGGAAGGACAGCCGTCATGAACCGCTCGTTGCTGGTGATCGCCGCCGTGAGCAGCCTGGGTGGGCTGCTGTTCGGGTACGACACGGGCATCATCTCCGGGGCACTGCCGACGATCGCCGGGCAGTTCCGCCTGGCCGACACCGGACAGCAGCTGATCACCAGCGCGATCATCGTCGGGGCCATCGCCGGCGCGTCTTCCTCGGGACGTATGTCCGACGGCATAGGCCGCCGCCGGGCGATCATCGTGGCCGCGGCGGTGTTCGCCGCGGGCGCGGCGCTGGCCGCGGTCACGCCGGAGGTGTGGACGCTCGGGATCGCCCGCCTGGTGCTGGGTTTCGCCGTCGGCCTGGCCGCACAGGCCGTGCCGGTGTACGTCGCCGAGCTCGCGTCCCCGGCCCGGCGGGGCGGCCTGGTGGTGCTGTTCCAACTGGCCATCACCGTGGGCATCCTGGCCGCGTACCTCTCCGGCTACGCCCTCGACGACGGCTGGCGCTGGATGTTCGGTCTGGGCCTCGCGCCGGCCGTGGCCCTGCTGCTGGGCATGCTCGCGCTGCCCGAGAGCCCGCGCTGGCTGTTCACCCACGGCCACCCGGAGGCAGCACGAAAAGTGCTGACCCGCATCAGGCCCGACGCGGCCGCGGTGGAGGCCGAGATCGCCGACCTCGCCGCGGTTCCCGATGGACACCGACCCGACGCCGCCACGATTCCGCAGGGCAGCCTGGCCGCCCTGCGGGCCCGATGGCTGCGCCCGGCCCTCGTCGCCGGCCTCGGCCTGGCCATCGCGTCCCAGGTCACCGGCATCAACGCCATCATCTACTACGCCCCGACGATCCTCGGCGACGCCGGGTTCGGCCGCGACGCGGCGATGCTGACCACGGTCGGCGTCGGCGTGGTCAACTTCCTCATGGTCGCCATCGGCGTCCGGTTGGTGGACCGCCTCGGCCGCCGTCGCCTGCTGCTGACGCTGCTGCCGGTCGCGGTGCTGTGCCTGGCCGCCCTCGCCACGGTCCTGATGATCCAGCCGGCCCCGCAGGGCCCGGCCCGCTGGGTGGTGATTCTGGGCGTCCTCGGCTACATCGCCGGCAACGGCGGCAGTCTCTCGGTAGTGGTGTGGCTGGCCGGCCCGGAGATGTACCCGTTCGAGGTCCGGTCGGTCGCGGTGGCGACCTCCACCCTGGCCGTCTGGGTGTTCGACCTGCTGGTCAGCCTCACCACGCTCTCCCTGACCAGCGCCCTGGGCACCACCGGCACCTTCTGGCTGTTCGCCGTGGTCAACGCGCTGGCGTTCCTGTTCGTCCTGCGTTTTGTCCCGGAAACCCGCGGGCGCAGCCTTGAGGACATCGAGAATGCATTGCGTGACGGTAGCTTCGGAGCAATGCGCTGACATGGGCCCGGTTCCTGTGCTGGAGATCGGCGGCACGCATGTCACCGCCGCGCTGGTGGACGGCGCGACGGTGGACGTCCCCGTGCGAATGCCGCTGTCTCCGCAGGGCAGCCGGGAGGAGATCCTCGACGGCATCGTCACCGCCGCGTCGAAGGTCGAAGCCCCGGCCGGGGCGCGGTGGGGTGTCGCGGTGCCGGGGCCGTTCGACTACAACGCGGGCATCGGCCTGTTTCACGACGTCGGCAAGTTCGAGTCGCTGTACGGCGTGGATGTCGGGGCCGAGCTGACCCGCCGGCTGCCCGAACCGGCCGTGTTGCGGTTCCTCAACGACGCGGACGCGTTCGGCATCGGCGAGTACGTCGCCGGAGCGGCGGCCGGACACCGGCGCGCGGTGTGCCTGACGCTGGGCAGCGGCGTCGGCTCGGCGTTCCTCGACGACGGCGTGCCGGTGAACGACGGACCGCTGGTACCGCCGGAGGGCAGCGCCCACCGGGTGCACTACCGCGGCCGCCCGTTGGAGGAAACCGTGTCGCGGCGGGCAATTCGCGCCGCCTACGGCCACGACGCGCCAGACGTGCAAGTCATCGCCGAACTGGCCCGCGACGGCGACCCGCATGCGCGAACCGTGCTGGCCAACGCCTTTCACGCCTTGGGGGTGGCGATGGGCCCGTGGCTGGCCGGGTTCGAGGCGACAGTGCTGGTCGTCGGCGGTTCGATCGCCGCCTCCTGGGACCTCGTCGAGGGTCCGCTCCAAGCCGGCCTCGACGTCACCGTCGAGCTCCGCACGGCCCAGCGTCCGGTGGACGCTCCCCTGCTCGGCGCGGCCCGGTGGGCGACACGGCCGCGCTCCGGCCCCGACCGCTGATCATCGCCTACAATGGCCGAAAAGCGTGCCGATTTCACAGAAAGCGCCACCACCGTGCCCTCGAACGCCACGCCCACGATGCGGGACGTCGCGGCGCGGGCCGGAGTGAGCGCGATGACCGTGTCCCGGGTGCTCAAGGACGAGAACGTCAGCAGCGCCACCCGGGAACGGGTGCTCGCCGCTGTGCGGGAACTGGGCTACCGCCGCAACGAGGTGGCCCGCAACCTCCGGCTGGGCCGGCCCAGCGGCATGATCGGCCTGGTCGTCACCAATCTCGGCAACCCGTTCTACTCCCAGCTCGCGCTGGGCGCCGAGCAGGTGGCCGAGCAGCACGGCCTGCGGCTCGTGCTCGGCAACACCGCCGGCCAGGTCCAGCGCGAGCACGAGCTGGTCGACGACCTGCTCTCCCGCCGGGTCGACGGCATGATCGTGGTGCCGGCCGGATCCCGGCACCAGCACCTGGATCCGGCCGTGCTGGGCGGGATTCCGATCGTGCTGGCGGCCAGCCCGCCGGCCGGCATCGATGTGGACACAGTGTTGGTCGACGACTTCGGCGGCGCCCGCGCCGCCACCGCGCGGCTGCTGGCCGACGGGCACCGGTCGGTCGGTTTCCTGGGCAACCCACCCACCCGGTACACCGGGGCCGAGCGGTTCCGCGGCTACTGGGCGGCGCACGAGGAGGCCGGCCTGACGCCCCGCGAGGACTTGATCCGCCGCGGCCCGGACGACATTCCCAGCGCCGTTGCGGCCGCTCGGGAACTGCTCGACCGGGCCGACGCGCCGACCGCCCTGTTCTGCACCAACAACCGGATAACCCTGGGCGCCTACCGGGAGATCCGCCGCCTCGGCGCCGACACCGTGCTCGCCGGCTTCGACGACTTCGAACTGGCCGACCTGCTGGACCGGCCGATCACCGTGGTCTCCTACGACGCCCGCGAGGTGGGCCGCCGCGCCGCCACGCTGCTGCTCGACCGCCTCGGCCCGGGCGCCGGCCAGCCGGCCCGCCGCACCATGGTCCCCACCACGATCGTCCGCCGCGGCGCGGATTCCTGACGGTCGCCGAATTCACGGGCAACCCATCGTGTGCCCGCGAGCACGCAGCGGATGGACACCTTCACGTCATATGCCGTTTAGGCGTGATTTGCCCCGACAGGTGAGGCTTCGCCCGGAACGCCCGAGTCGGCCCGGAAAGAGGTTCCCGGTGGGACACCATCACGATCACCATCACCACTCGCACGAGCACGTGCCGGCGGCCGCCGACGTCGACGTGCCCGACGAGGCCCTGAGCCCGGACGAGTTATCGCGTAGATCGATGTTCCGCCGGGCCGGGCTGCTGGGCGCGGGGCTGGCCACGGCCAGCGTGCTGACCGCCGGCACCGCCGCCGCCGGCCCGGACCGCAACCGCCCGTCGCGCAACGGTTTCCTGTGGCTGGCCGGCGACCACCACATCCACACGCAGTACAGCTCGGACGCCAAGTACCGGGTGATCGACCACGTGCGGCACGCGAACGCGTACGGGCTGGACTGGATGGTCATCACCGACCACGGCAGCGAGCAGCACGCCAAGATCGGCGTGGAGAAGGTCAACCCGGACATCGTCGCCGCCCGCGACGCCGTCGACGACACGCTGGTGTTCCAGGGTTTGGAGTGGAACATCCCGGCGGCCGAGCACGGCACCGTGTTCGTGCACCCCGGCCGCAACGAGGTCGCGCTGCTCAAGGAGTTCGAGAACTCCTTCGACGGCGCGGTCAAGGGCGCCACCGCCGGCACCCCGGCCAACGAGGCCATGGCCATCGCCGGCGTCAGCTTCCTGGCCGACGCCGTGCGTCGCCGCCGCGTGCAGGACGCGTTGTTCCTGGCCAACCACCCGGCCCGCAAGGGAATCGACTCGCCGCACGAGATCCGCGGGTGGCGGGACGCCGCCCCGCACATCGCTGTCGGCATGGAGGGCGCGCCGGGCCACCAGGGGGCCGGCATCCCCGCCCCGCACGGTCCCGGCAGCGGCCGCGGCGGCTATGACAACAGCCCGAGCGCCGACTCGTTCCCCGGCTATCCGCTGGAGAGCTACCGCACCTGGGGCGGGTTCGACTGGATGACCTCGACCGTGGGCGGGCTGTGGGACAGCCTGCTGGCCGAGGGCAAGCCCTGGTGGATCACCGCGAACTCCGACTCGCACAACGTGTACGCCGACAACGCGGTGCGCGGTCCGGGCTCGGACTTCGTCAAGAACGGCAAGTACAACGACCCGGTCTACGGCGGCGACCTCAACCTCACCGACACCGACTTCTGGCCCGGCTACTACTCCCGCACCCACGTCGGCGCGAGCGGCTTCTCGTACGCGGCGGTGATGGACGGGATCCGCGCCGGGCGGGTGTGGGTCGACCACGGCGGCCTGATCAGCGGCCTGGACGTCCGGCTGCGGGCCCGCAACGGCCGGGATGAGGTGCCGCTGGGCGGCATGCTGCACGTCCGCCGGGGCACCGAGGTCGACCTGGTGATCTCCGTCGATCTGGCCAACGGGCCGAACTGGGCCCAGTTCGTGCCGCTGCTGGCCCGCATCGACGTCATCGCCGGCGACGTCACCGGCCCCGCGGCTGACCGGGACGGCTTCGTCGCGCCGACCGCCAAGGTCGTGAAGTCCTTCGAGGTCAACAAGTCCGCCGGCACGGTCCGGTTCACCTATCCGCTGGGCCGGGTCGGCACGCCGCGATACGTGCGGCTGCGCGGCACCGACGGAAACCGCACCGCCGTCGGCCTTCGGGGCCCCGCCGTCGATCCCGTCGGGCCGGCCATGGACGTGCTCGGCTCTGCCGACCCGTGGCGCGACCTGTGGTTCTACAGCAACCCCCTGTGGGTCCTGCCGTCGTGACCATCGTCGGCGTCGACACCGGCAGTCGATCGCTGCGGGAGGCGGACCACCTGATCCACGACCTCGTGGACCGGCTCCGCCTCCCGGTCGTCGCCTGCACGCATCTGATCCGCGGTGCGCGGCCCCATGTCGCCGTGTCGCTCGAATTCGACGGTCCGTGGTCGGAACTCGTCGACTTTACGGCCGGAGTGGCTGTGGGCGCCGATCGTTCAGGCCCGCCCGATCTGTCCGCCGCCGCCGTCGAAGCACTTGCCCAGCACCGTGTTTCCGGCCGTGCCGTGGTCTTCCCCGGCTCGGGCGGACTCACCGGCGGCGTGCGGGTCGGCGACGTGCTGGCCCGGTCGCCGATCACTCGCTTCCAGGTGATCGGCGGGCCGGACCAGCCGGGGCCCGACGACGTGCTGGACACTCGTGATCACCTGCGCCCGGAATGGCAGGCCGGCGAGCTGGTGCTGGCCGTGACGCCGGCCGGCCCGGGCCGGTACGCCCCGTTCGAGGTGCCCAATCCCACTCCCTGCTGCGCCGACCACGACTGAAGCTTCACCGACCGGTCACGTGGCGTTCGCCCCGGCGGGATAGGAAGCTGGGGAACCACGAGTCTGGAGGTCGAGTGATGTCACTGTCCCGGCGGACCCTGTTCCGCGGCGCGGTCGCCGCTGGTGGCGCGATGGTCGCCGGCGGGCTGGCGGCGGACCCGGCCGGCGCGGCGCCCGCGCTGGTCCGGGCCGGCCGACCGATGCTCACACACGGGCTGCAGAGCGGCGACGTGCTGGCCGACCAGGCGACGGTGTGGGCCCGCGCCGACCGGCCGGCCCGTATGGTGGTGGAGGTCGCCACCGAACCGACGTTCCGCCGGACGAGGACGGTGCCCGGCGCGCTGCTGCTGCCCGGCTCGGACTTCACCGGCAAGACCGTGCTGTCCGGCCTCCCCGACGGCGCCGACATCTACTACCGCGTCACTCCGGTCGACCTGTACGACACGTCGCTGGCCGGCCCGCCCCTGAGCGGCCACCTGCGCACCGTGCCGCGGCGGGCCAAGGACGTCTCCTTCGTCTGGTCGGGTGATCTGGCCGGGCAGGGCTTCGGCATCGACACCGCGCGCGGCGGCTACCGGATCTTCGAGCAGATGCGCAAGCTGGACCCCGACTTCTACCTCTGCAACGGCGACAACATCTACGCCGACGACCCGATCGAACCGACCGTGACGCTGCCCGACGGCAGCCTGTGGCGCAACATCGTCACCGAGGAGAAGTCGAAGGTCGCCGAGACGCTGGACGAGTACCGGGGCAACTACAAGTACAACCTGCTGGACGAGAACCTGCGCCGGTTCTACGCCGAGGTGGCCCAGATCCAGCAGTGGGACGACCACGAGACGCACAACAACTGGTACCCAGGCGAGATCCTGGACGACCCGCTCTACACCGAGAAGCGGGTCGACGTGCTGAAGTACCGGGCCCGCCAGGCATATCACGAGTACGTGCCGATCAATCCGGTGTACGACAAGGAGAACCGCATCTACCGGGTGCTGCACCACGGGCCGCTGCTGGACGTGTTCGTGCTGGACATGCGCTGGTACCGGGACGCCAACTCGCCGGACAAGCAGGCGTTCAACGACGGCGGCATCCTCGGCCACGAGCAGGCGGCCTGGCTCAAGCGCGAGCTGGCCCGGTCCACGGCCAGGTGGAAGGTGATCTCCAACGACATGCCGCTGTGCGAGGTGGTCACCGACGCCGGCGGCAAGTTCGAGGCGGTTTCCCAGGGGGACAACGGAAAGCCGCTGGGTCGGGAGCTCCAGATCGCCGACCTGCTGAGCTTCGTCAAGCGCCACCGCATCCGCAACACCGTCTGGCTGACCACCGACGTGCACTACACGGCCGCGCACTTCTTCGACCCGGACAAGGCGGCCTTCCAGGACTTCGACCCGTTCTGGCAGTTCACCTCCGGCCCGCTCAACGCCGGCGCCTTCCCGCCCGACGCCGTGGACACCACCTTCGGCGCGCAGCAGGTGTTCGTGAAGGCTCCCCCGTACGCGAACGCCTCGCCGGCCACCGAGTTCCAGTTCTTCGGCCAGGTCTCCGTTTCGGCCGAGACCGAGGCGATGACCGTGCGGCTGCGGGACAACTCCGGCGCCGTGCTGTGGTCGAAGGAGCTGGCGCCCCAGCGGTGATCGGGTGGCTGCCACGATGATCGTCGTGGCAGCCCGCGGGGCCTGTCGACGTACACCAGCACCGTCATCCGACGCTCGCGGCCTTCGCCCTCGGCTGTCTAGCGTCGGCGAACATGATGAATCGTCGCCAATTGGTCCGTACGGGCGGCGCGGTCGCGGCCCTCGGACTCGCCGCCGCCTGTGCGTCTCCCGCGTCGAATGCCGCCTCCAGCCCGTCTCCAAGCCCGTCGATCGGCCCCGGCCCCACCGACGGCGTCGTCCGCGTCCAGCTGCAACGACTCGCCTCGCCCAATCCCGGCTGGGACATCGTGCAGACCCGCTTCGAGATCCCCGTCGGCAAGGAATCCGGCCGGCACACCCATCCCGGGCCCGAGGTCGGCTACATCGTCCAGGGCGACGTGGTCATCGAGTTCGACGACCGCCCCTCGATCACCCTGCACTCCGGCTCGCCGTTCCTGATCCCCACCGGTGTCGTGCACAACGCCCGCAACGTCGGCAAGGTCCAGACCATGATGCTGTCGACCTACGTCATCGACGCCAGCAAGCCGTTGGTCACGTTGTGCCATGGTGGAAATGGACAGCCCTGCCCCTGATCATGGGAACACCACCGTGCTGTTCCCGTTGAGCAGCACCCGACGCTCGCAGTGCCACCGCACCGCACGGGACAGCGCCAGGGCCTCGGCGTCGCGGCCGACGGTCTGCAGAGCACCGGCGTTGTAGGTGTGGTCGATACGGATGACCTCCTGCTCGATGATCGGCCCCTCGTCGAGGTCGGAGGTGACGTAGTGCGCGGTGGCGCCGACCAGCTTCACCCCACGGTCATAGGCCTGGTGATAGGGCTTGGCTCCCTTGAAGCCGGGCAGGAACGAGTGGTGGATGTTGATGGCCCGCCCGTACAGGGCCTTGCTGGTGGCGTCGGAGAGGATCTGCATGTAGCGGGCCAGCACCACCAGCTCGGCGTCGTAGTCGTCGACCAGCCGCAGCAACTGGGCCTCGGCGGCGGCCTTGGTCTCGGGAGTGACGGGGATGTACATATACGGCAGCCCGGCAGCCTCTGCCATGGGACGTAGGTCCTCGTGGTTGGAGACGACGGCGACGATGTCGGCCCCCAGGCTGCCGGCCCGCCAGCGGAAGATCAGGTCGTTCAGGCAGTGCCCGAGCCTGGACACCAGGACCAGAATCCGGGCTTTGGTGTCGGAATTGAAGTCGTAGGTCATCTGGAACTCGGCGGCCACGGGCTCGAAGCCGCGGGACAGCTCGGCCAGGTCGGTGCCGTCGGGGGCGGTCACCTGGGTGCGCATGAAAAGTCGCTGGCGCACGGCGTCGTCGAACTGCTGGTGCTCGCCGATGTCGCAGCCGCGCTCGAACAGGTAGCCGCTGACCGCCCGCACGATGCCGGTGCGGTTGGGGCAGCTCAGCGTCAGGGTGAAGGTCTGGCTCACAGGGTCTCCACTCAGATACTCGATTGATATATCAATCTGCGTAAAAATGTGGCCTGACAGCCCGGCAGCGCCCGGCGGTCACTAGGATGGCCACCGTGACCGCAGCCCGCGACCTCGAACCGGCGTCGGCCTCGCTGGCCGACCGGGCCTACGCCGCGATCCAACACCAGCTGATCATGCTGGACATCCCGCCGCTGGCCCCGATCGACGACGTGGCGCTGGCCCAGTCCCTCGACGTCGGCCGCACCCCCGTGCGCGAGGCGCTCAAGCGGCTGGAAGTGGACCGCCTGGTGATCAGCTACCCGCGCCGCGGCACCTTCGCCACCGGCGTGGACATCACCGACCTGGCCTACATCTCCGAGATCCGCGTCCAACTGGAGCCGTTGGCCGCCCGCCGCGCCGCCGAGCACGCCACCAGGACCGTGCGCGCCGAGCTGGCCCAGATCGCCGACACCATCGAGTCTCTCGACATCGCGACCCTGGACCGGCACCAGCTGATGGACTGGGACCTCCGGGTGCACCGCGCCATCTACCGCGCCGCCGGCAACCCGCACCTCGAGGACACCCTGGTCCGCTACAACAACCTCGCCACCCGCATCTTCTGCCTGTTCCTCGACCGCATCACCCACTTCGACCGCCACATCGCCGAGCACACCGGCCTCCTGCGGGCGATCGCCGACGACAATAGCGCCCGGGCCGAGGCCATCGCCCGCGACCACGTCACCGGCTTCGAGAAGGCGATCCGGGCGATCATCTGACGGCGGGTCATCGGCGGATCCGCGCCATCTGCGGGTCGACCAGCGGCTCGGCGGCGACGGCGGCCCGGATCATCCGGTCGAAGTACCGGATCTCCACCTTGGCGCCTTCGGTCAGGTTTGCGGGCAGCCAGGCGTAGGCGATCGGTTTGCCGATGGTGTGGCCGAACGCCGCCGAGGTCACGTACCCCGAGGACACACCGTCCACAAAAACCGGTTCGCTGCCCAGCACCATGCTGTGACCGTCGTCCACGGTCAGACAGGTGAGCCGACGGCTGACGCTTTCGTTGCTCCGGCCGGCAATCGCCGCGTGGCCGACGTACCCGGTCTTCTTCTTGCTCACGGCGAAGCCGAGACCCGCCTCGTACGGATCGTGCTCGGTGGTCATGTCCGTGCCCCAGGACCGGTATCCCTTCTCCAGCCGGAGGCTGTTGAACGCGGCCCGGCCGGCGGCGACGACACCCAGCGGCTGCCCGGCCTCCCACAACAGGTCCCACAGCCGTTGGCCGTACGCGGCGCTGGCGTAGATCTCCCAGCCCAGTTCGCCCACATAGGACAGTCGCATCGCGGTCACGGGGATGCCGGCGATCTGGGCCCGCCTGAGTCGGAAGTACTTCAGTGCCTCGTGGGAGAAGTCGTCGCCGGTCAGCGGTTGCACGAGGTCGCGGGCCAGCGGACCCCAGACCCCGATGCAGCAGGTGCCGCCGGTGATGTCCCGTACCTGCACCGTTTCCGGCGCCATCCGTCGAAAATAGTCCACGTCGAGGTTGCCGTTGGCGCCCACCTGGAACAGGTGTTCGTCGAGCCGGGCCACGGTCAGGTCGGAGCGGATGCCGCCGGCCTCGTCCAGGGCGAGGGTGTAGGTCACCGAGCCGACGGACTTGTCCATTTGGCCGGTGGTCAGCCGCTGCAGGAACTCGACTGCGCCCGGCCCGCTGACCTCGATGCGCTTCAACGGAGTCATGTCGTACAGGGCGACCGCGGTGCGGGTCTGCCACGCCTCCGCGGCGGCGATCGGCGAGTGGAACATCGCCGACCATTCGTCGCGTGCCGGCGGCTGCCACTCCGGCGGCAGTTGCGCGACCAGGTGAGCGTTGGCCTCGTACCAGTGCGGCCGCTCCCAGCCGTGGGCCTCAAGGAAGAACGCGCCCAGCTCTCGCTGTCTCTGGTGGAATGGGCTCACCCGCAAGTCTCGCGGCGATGCCTTGGGCTGCAACGGGTGCAGCACGTCGTAGACCTCGACGAAGTTCTGCTGGGACGTTTCCTCGACGTAGGCCGCGGTCGTCTCGATCACATCGAACCGGTGCACGTCGCAGCCGTGCAACGCGACCGAGCTCCGGCCGTCCACCAGCAGCTGCGCCACGGCGCGGGCGACGCCGGCCGAGTGGGTCACCCACACCGCCTCGGCGATCCAGAAGCCGGCCACATCCGGGGATTCGCCGATCAGCGGCCCGCCGTCCGGAGTGAACGAGAAGATCCCGTTGAACCCGGTGTCGATCTTCGCCGCACGTAGCGACGGCAGCAGCGCCTTGCTGTCCTCCCAGGCCGGGGCGAAGTCCTCCTCGGTGAACGGCAGCATCGACGGCATCGCCGCCTCGGACGGGTCCTCAACGTCAGGCAGGTCGGATATGTCTGCCGGCATAGGCCGGTGGGCATAGGAGCCGATGCCGAGCCGGTCGTTGTGCTCGCGGTAGTACAGGTCCCGATCCTGGTGCCGCAGGATGGGCAGCCGCGCCTCGATCGCCTCGTCGTTGCGCCCGACGAGGTCTGCGACCTGCCCGGTCCGCGCGTACTGGTGGGCCAGCGGCAGCAGCGGCACCGTCATGCCGACCAGCTCGCCGACCGCCGGACCCCAGAATCCGGCGCAGGACACGACAATGTCGGCCGGGATCACGTCGTTCTCCGCGGTCCGGACACCCGTCACGCGGCCGCCCTGTTGGAGGACTTCGGTGATGCGGGTCGAGCCACGGAACATCGCACCTCGGGACTCCGCCCGCCGGGCCAGCGCCACCACGGCCCGAGATGCCTTGGCCAGCCCGTCGGTCGGCGTGTGGAACCCGCCCAGCACCGGCTCCGGGTCGATCAGCGGGTGCAGCTCGACGCACCGCCGCGGGTCGACGACCTCGCCGGGAATGCCCCACGAGGTCGCCCACCCCTGCCGGCGGTGCAGCTCGGCCAGCCGCTCCGGGGTGGTGGCGACCTCCAGGCCGCCGACCTGGTTGAAGCACCACTCGCCGTCCAGCGCCTTGAACTTCTCGACGGTGTAGGTGGCGAACTCGGTCATCGTCTTCGACGCGTTGGTCTGGAAGACCAGACCCGGCGCGTGCGAGGTCGAGCCGCCAGTGAGCGGCAGCGGCCCCTGGTCCACGACCGTGACCTGGTGCCAGCCGCGTTCGGCGAGCTCGTCGGCCAGGTTCGCACCCACGATCCCGGCTCCGATGATGACAACACGAGGGGTGGCGCCCATGTCGGTTCGCTCCTAACGGGACAGCCCACTGTGGTCAACGAACTCTCGAACCCGGCTCCGGTTCACGGTCGACCGTTGCCGCCATGCGGCGAGCCTCCCGTCGTACCTGTTCTCGCGGATTGATATATCAGACGTATGCCACGTTAGGGTCGGTCGTGACCGCGGTCAACACTCTGCGGGAAACTCCGCCTGTCTTCGCAGCTCGGCCGACTCAGTGGCCGCGGGCGAGCCACTCCGGCAGGTGCGGCGCCTCGGCGCCGATCATGGTCGACCCGCCGTGCCCGGTGTGCACGGTCGTGTCCTCGGGCAGCGTCAGCAGCCGCTCGCGGATCGAGTCGATGATCGTGTCGAAGCTGGAGAACGAGCGCCCGGTGGCGCCGGGACCTCCCTCGAACAGGGTGTCCCCGGTGAACACGGTGCTCAGCTCGGGGGCGTACAGGCAGGTCGACCCCGGCGAGTGCCCGGGCGTGGCCAGGGCCCGCAGCTCGATGTCGCCCACGGTGAGCAGCTGCCCGTCCCGCAGCTCCAGGTCGGGCTGACGGCCTGGATGGGTCTGCTGCCACAACAGCTCGTCGGCCGGGTTGAGCATGATCGGCGCGCCGACCAGGTCGGCCAGCGCCGGCGCCTGCCTGACGTGGTCGTCATGGGCATGCGTGCACACGATCGCCATCACACGACGGCCGGCGATCCGCTCGGCGATCGCGTCGACGTCGTGGGCCGGGTCGATGACCAGCACCTTGCGGTCGTCCCCGACCAGCCAGACGTTGTTGTCGACGTCCCAGGTGCCGCCGTCGAGAGAGAAGGTGCCCGAGGTGACCAGGTGCTCGATCACGGGACCACCACCGATCGCATCAGGAAGGCCTCCTCCACTGGAAGATCACCGTATCAGGCCCGCAATTCTGTTGCGTGTTGCACAACCGGGGCTGCGATACGCAACAGGATGCAAGGTTGAGCGGGCCCGCGTCAACGTTCATCCGAGATTCGACGCGCCAGGCGACTAGGGTTGCGACATGAGGAACGGCCGTGGAGATCAGGAGGACACCCCCAACGGCAGCCAGGTCCAGTCGGTGGACCGGGCGCTGAGCATCCTGGAGATCCTGGCCAGACACGGTGAACTGGGCGTCACCGAGATCGCCGGCGAGCTGGACGTGCACAAGTCGACCGCGTTCCGGCTGATCAGCGCCCTGGAGGCGCACCGACTGGTCGAACAACTCGGCGAACGGGGCAAGTACCAGCTCGGCTTCGGCGTCATCCGGCTGGCCGGGGCCACCACCGCTCGGATGAGCCTGCCCCGCGAGGGCAAGCGCGTGTGCCGGCGGCTGGCCGGCGAGCTCGGGGAGACGGTCAACATCGCCGTGCTGGACGGCGACGCCATCATCAACATCGCCCAGGAGCAGGGCAGTTCCTCCATCACCGCGCAGAACTGGGTCGGCCGCCGGACCGCCCCGCACGCCACCTCCAGCGGCAAGGTGCTGCTCGCCTGGGCCGAGGAGGACGAGCTGGCCACCGTGCTCGACCACGGGCTGGATCGATTCACCGAGCACACGGTCACCCTCAAGGCCATGCTCAACACCCAGCTCATGCAGGTCCGGGAGTTGGGTTGGGCCTGCACCACCGAAGAGCTGGAGATCGGCCTCAACGCCGTCGCCGCCCCCATCCGCACCAGCGGCGGCTCGGTCGTCGGAGCGATCACCGTCTCCGGCCCGTCCTACCGCCTCAGCGCCGAGTCCTTCCCCCAAGTCGCCGAAAAGATCATGGCCGGCGCCGCGGAGATCAGCCAGCGACTCGGCTTCCATTCCTGAGTTGCGTATCGCGGCTGCTTGTCACAGGTTGCGCAACGCGTGTAAGGCCTTCACGCTTTGGCCGGCCTGGGACCTGAGCCGCCCGGTCGGCTTGGTCGACACCGCCGCGTTGATCGACATCACCCAACCAGCCCTTGTCTACATCCCGCCGCACCGTGCCGTGCCAGCACCGTCCACAGCCGTCACCTAGACCCATTGCGGCGCAACGTCTCCACCCGCCCTTACGCCACCACACAAACGACCTATTACCACCGATTTTCCTTTGCCCCCAACGCTTTCTACCCGTTCGAGTGATGAAGTCGATCTTTCGGGGCGAGTAGAATCGCTGGTATGGAAGAGAAAGTCGCTCGCTTGATCGAATGCGAGCGAGTCCTTCGCAAGACCCAGGCCGAGCGGCTGCGGTTGATCGCCGAGTTGAACGTCGACGACTGGGCCGTCAATGACATCGGCATGGCCCTGCAGTTGTCGCCCAGCAACGCTTCGTCTCTTGTGGACTGGGCTACCCGTGTCGCCACGGTGTTTCCTGACGTGCTGGACGCCATGGACGCCGGGATGATCAGTGAGTGGTCGGCGCACGGGTTGGTCGATCCGACCGAGAACTACAAGCCCGAGCTGGCGCAGAAGGCCGTCACGAAGACCCTGGAGACCGCCGAGGGCCGGTGTTGCCAACAGCTGCGGCGGTCGGTGCGGAGTCGGTTGCAGCGGGCGGATCCCGCCGGGCATGCTCGGCGGTGCGCGGAGCGGCGGCGGGATCGGAAAGTCGTGCTCTACGACGAGGATGACGGCATGGCCGCGATCAAGTGTGAGCAGCCGGTGGAGGTCGCGCAGGCGATGTATGCGAAGGTCGATCGGTTGGCGCGGCAGGAGCCCAAGAGCGGGCGGTCGATGGATGCGGTGCGGGCGGATGTGGTGGCCGCGTTGGTGTTGGAGGAGCCGAAGAGCGCCGGGTCGAAGGCGCTGATCCAGGTCACCGTGCCGATCACTGCGCTGCTGGGTGTCGATGATCGGCCGGGGCAGCTGGATGCCGGGCAGGTGATCCCGGCGGAGGTGGTGCGGGACCTGATGGCCCATCCGGGCACGGTGTTTCACCGGTTGCTGACGGATCCGGCGGGGAACTTGTTGGAGTACAGCCCGGGGATCTATCGGCCGAAGGCGGAGGTGGATCGGTTCATTCGGACGCGGAACAGGACGTGTGTGATGCCGTGTTGTTCGCATCCGTCGCGGTCGTGCGATGTCGATCATGCGGTGGCGTGGCCGGAGGGCAAGAGCACTGGGGCCAATCTGGGGCCGTTGGATCGCAGGCATCACCGGTACAAGCATGCGACCAAGGCGAAGGTCAGCATCGCGGAGGATGGGACGGCTACCGTCGAGACGAGGTGGGGGCAGACGTACATCACCAGGCCGGAACCGGTGGAAGAGCCGCCGTTCTGAGATCGTCTCGGCGGACCCGCCCTAAGGCTTGGAACATCACAGACTCGTGGGCTGGTGATCCGCTGCCGCGGCCACGACGGCCGACTTCTGCGTTGACGATTCCGGGGTGCCGTCGCGGCCTTGCCACCTGGCACCGTGGTTGGGGTCCGTAGGTGCGTGCGTCAGGTGGGGGCGTTGGGTGGGTCGGCGGCGGGTGCGTCGTGGGTGCGTCGTGGGTGCGGTGGTGGGCGCGTTGTTGGGGCGTCGTCGGGGCGTTGTGGGAGCGTCTGTTGGCTTAGTTGAAGAAGCCTTGGTTGGTCTTTTTGCCTAGGTGGCCGGCGCGGACCATGCGGGTGAGTAAGTCGCAGGGGGTGAAGCGGGGGTCGCCGGTGATTTCCAGGAGGACGTGGAGGGTGTCGACGATGGTGTCCAGGCCGATGAGGTCAGCGGTGTGGAGAGGGCCCATGCGGTGGCCGAAGCAGTCCTCGAAGAGCTGGTCGACGGTGGCAGGGGAAGCGGTGCCCTCCTGAACGACGGTGGCGGCGTCGTTGATGGTGGACATGAGAACACGGTTGGAGACGAAGCCGGGGGCGTCGCGGACGACCAGGGAGCGTTTGCCCATGGAGGCGAGAAGCTCGTTGGCACGGAGGAGGGTGGCAGGGGCGGTCTGAGGGGTGACGGCGACCTCGACTACGGGTTTGAGGGGCGCGGGGTTCATGAAGTGCATGCCCAGAAACAGGTCGGGGCGAGAGGTGCCGGAGGCGAGGAGGGTGATGGGGATGGCGGAGGTGCAAGAGGCGAAGACGGTGTCGGCAGGGCAGATGGGGTCGAGGGTGTGGAAGAGGTCCTGCTTGAGAGCGATGCGTTCGGGGGCGCATTCGATGACGAAGTGGACGGTGGAGAGGTCGGTTGGAGTGGACGTCCAGAGCACAGAAGAGAGGGCTTGAGGGAGGTCGCCGGTGAAGTGCTTGAGGAGCGTGGCCAGGCGAAGGCCGTCGCGAAGGCGGTCGGGGGCAGCGGAGCGGACGGACTCTACGGGCTCCAGGACGACGACCTGGTGGCCGGCGGCGGCGAGGCTCTGGGCGACGCCGAGACCCATGGTGCCGGCGCCGATCACGCCTACTGGCCTGTTCATCTGATCAACCTTCACGACAGTAGCCGCACATGGTCGGCGGGAGACGGAGGACGGTCACCGGAATAGCCCAGGAGCAAGCGGCCACCGTCCTGAGAGGACACTGCGAAGCCGGCGAAGCGGAGCGTTACCAGCATGATTCGGTTGACGTCGGTGGGAACGAACTCGGCCATGGGGCGACGGCCGGAAGCCAGGGCGCGCGTGATGATGTGGTTGAGGAGCACGGCGCCGACGCCACGGGACATGACGCGGCAGGACATGAGCAGGAGCTTGAGAACGCTGCGGTCCGAGTGGATCTCGCTCAAGGCCAAGCCGATAGTGCCGTAAGGCCCGAAGCGGTCACGGAGGCTGGCGACCAGGACCTCATGATTCGGGGAACGGCTCAGGCGGCGGAGCTCGTCGAGGTCGGCGGTCCAGCCGGTGGTGTTGAGCTGGTGCGTACGGACGGTGAGTTCGTGGGCCCGGATCAGGTCCGACTCGGCGGCCCGGCGGACGGTCATCTCCAGGTCAAGGGAGGCAAGGAACTCGGCGGACGGACCGGTGTGGCCCTGCTCGGCCTGTTTGCGAGCGGCCTCGACACGGTACATCTGCCGACGCTGCCGGGACTCGGGGGTGACGAACTCGGGCTGGAACTCGACCCTGCGGGGCAGCCACGGGACCTCGTCGGCGGGATAGCAGCGAACCATCGGTAGCGCCTGGGCGACCTCGGCGCGTTCCAGCGGATCGTTGTCCACGAAAGCGATGGTGTCCAGGCCGATGTTGAGAGCCTCGGCCACCGACTGGACCGAGTCAGACTTGGCTCCCCAGTTGACCTGTATGACGCTGAACATCTCGGCCAGGCCGTGGGCGGCGAGGTGGGCGGCGGCGACGTCGGGTTCGCCGCGGCTGGCAACGGCGTGCAGGATGCCGCGTTCGTCCAAGGTACGGAGCGTGGACACGGCACCGGCGAAAGGCTCGGGGGCGTCGCCCTCCAGTACGACGCCATCCCACAAAGTGTCGTCCAGGTCCCACACCAGGCACTTGACAGTCTTGGTCATGTCCTCCTCCGGTGCTTGCGCAGCACATGGTCGGCGATGTGCAGCTCCGACACCTGGTCCGCGCCCTCAATGATCTGCATGACCTTGGCGTCCCGATAGAACCGGCCGGCCCGGCTGTCGGGGGCGATGCCGGCGGAGCCGAGGATCTGCACGGCGTCGGCGCTCACCGCGGCAGCGACCCGGGAGGCGGTGTACTTGGCCATGACCGTGCGGGCGATGACGTCGGCAGAACCGTCCATTCGGGACTGCGCGGCGGCGGTGCAGGAGAGGCGGGCGTTGTCGGTGTCGACGGCGGCGCGGGCCAGCATCGATCGCACCAATTGGTGATCGGACAGGGGGACGCTGGCCTGGACGCGGGAGGTCGCGTGTTCGGCGGCGTCGCGTAGGCAGGCCTCGGCCATGCCGACGCAGCCCCAGGCGACGGTGAAGCGGCCGTGGTCGAGAGCTGTGGCGACTACGTGGGACAAGCCGAAACCAGGCGGTGCGATCAGGTTTGAGCGAGGCACCCGGACTTTGTCGATTCGTACGTGGGCGATGTGGGCGGCCCGCATGCCCAGTTGGTCCTGCACGGGGTCGAGATGGACGCCGGGGCGGTCGGTCTCGACGAGGACGGTGGCTGGTTTGCCGTCCAGCACGCCGAGGACGAGCAGGACAGTGGCGATGCCGCCGCAGGTGACCCAGCGCTTGTCGCCGCTGACGGTCAAGCTGTCGGGGCCGGGCTCAATCGTGGTGGTGACCGCGGTGAGGTCGGTGCCGGCGCTGGGCTCCGTGGCGGCGAAGCCGGCGATCTCCTCGCCGGCAGCCAGGCGGGGCAGCCAGTGCGACCGCTGGGCCGAAGTTCCCCAGCGAGACAGGGCGGCCGACACCATGGCCTGTACGGTGACCAGACCGCGCAAGGAGCTGCATACGCCGCCGACCTGGGCGCAGAACTCGCCCAGTGCCAAGGGGGTGCCGCCGAGCCAGTCATGGGAGGCCAGCTGTTTCACCACATGTAGTGGGAAACCGCCGCTGAGATCCCACCGGGCCGCCTCGGCCGGATCGAGCTCCACCTCAGGCCGCCGTCTTCATGTGGACGAAATCGGTCAGCCGGTTGATGGTGCGAAAGTGGTCCAGGTCGAGGTCCTCCACCTCGACGGCCAGGCCGAACCGCCGCTCCACGAACGTGACCAGCTCCAGGGCGAACAGCGAGTTCACCAAGCCCCTGGCGAAGTAGTCCTCGTCCGGGCCGATCCGGTCACCGGTCGCCCCGCTGAGAAACTCCGTCAGCTCCGCCCGGACGTCCATCGCGTTCTCCCTCACAGGTAGTGCTCCGTTGCCCCGCTGTCCCCGTTCTCCACCAGCAGCAGGCTCCACGCGGCCACCGGGCTGGCCCCCAGCAGCACCGCACGCTGCCCGGGGCCGAGTTCGCCACCGTCGATCGCGGCGGTCAGGTTCAGCAGCATGTCGTTCGGCCCGAGGTGCCCGTAGCGGCGCAGATTGTCGGCGCAGGCCTTGGCCATCTCCACGTCCAGCGACTCGGCGGTGAACCGCAGCGACGCCTCGGACAGGTTCTGGCCCAGGTGGCAGTGCACGTCACCATGAACCATTCCGTTACGGGCCAACAGGTCCCGGTACAGGTCACGCAAGCGGTTGCGGGTCTCCATCGCCAGCTTGAACGAGTACCGCTGCTGGTCGGCGCACTCCTCGCGCCACTGCGCCACCGGCCGGTCCCGGAACTCGACAGCGAACAGGTCCCAGTACTCGCCGTTGCTGAACTGCACCATGTCCAACACGCGCAGCGGGCCCCCACGGCCGATCACCACGGCCTGGCCGCCGTCCCCGCTCACGGTCACCGGATGCCGATAACGGTTCGGAGTCGCGGGCTTGCTCCCGTGCATGACAAGCACGTGCTCGGCGGTCTCCTCGTCGGCTAGGAACGCTCGCGCCGCCCGCAATGCCGGTGCCAAGGAGACACAACCCTGACCGCCGATGCCGAAGGTGACCGCGCGCCGGGCACCCAGCGCAGCCTGTACACGGGTGGCCTCGGAGCTCAGAAGTGTCTCCGGCGCCCGGGAATCCACGACGATCAGGGCGTCGAGGTCCTGGGCGCTGAGGCCGGCCTGAGCCAGTGCTTGGGTGGCGGCGTTGACGGCCAGGTCCACGGCGGACAGATCGTCATCAGCTCGAACCCGGTCGATGCCCAGTTGCCGGCAGGTCTCCCACTCCTGGTCGGTGAACGGTAAGTCGGCGACCCGGACTTCCTTGTCCGGCAGGAAATGGGCGATGGATCGCAGCGCGACGGGGCGGGGCATCAGCTCTCCCCAGCGAATTCAGCGAACGCGGTCGCCAGCTGGTCGCCGAAGGCCGCCAGCTCGTCCGCGTCGAACCGGCCGTGGTGCGCGAGGTGCAGGTGGAGTTCCCCGTTGACCACGGCGGTGGACACGGCGATCGGCATGGAGGCGAGCAGGGACCTGTTCTCACTGCCGAACATCGGGCTGAGGACGCCGAGCCGGCCCGCGCCGACCCGGAACGAGTTCACCCCGCTCACCTTGTGCTCCACCAGAAGCTCCGGCTCAGGCAGCGACCGCAGGCGTCGCACCGCATCGGTGTCCGGGCTGAGGTGCCGCAAGATCCCGTACCCGACACCGTCGTTGGGCACGGCCTGCAATGTGTCCGCCACCGTCGCCAGCGTGTCCGCCACCCGGGCGTCCGGCGATACCGGGACCAGCAGAGGGAAGGAGTTGGTGAACCAGCCGACCGACCGGGACCGGTCCTGCGGCCGGAAGGTGTTGGGCGTCCCATGGCCCACGGTCAACAGGTAGGCGTTGGGGGTGCCACGCCACCGAGCCCACGCGCAGGCCACGGCGGCGAGGGCGGCCTCGCGGCTGGGCGCACCGGGCTGCAGCAGCACCGAGCCGCCACTGCCCAGCTGCACGATCCGGTACTGCACAACCGGATCGGTCCCGGGGACAGCCGCCAGCGGCGCGGCGCCGTCCGACCGACCGCCGCGCAGGACGCTGGTCCAGTAGGTCAGCTCACCGGCGAGCTCGTCGGATCGGGCCGACTCGACCAGGTGCCGCGACCACGCCCGCCACGCCGCCGGCCTCGGCTCCACCGGGCCGGTCAACCCGGCGTTGAGATCCTCCAGCATCGGGACCGTGGAGATCTCGTCGTGCGCGAAGTGGTGCACCACCAGCAGCAAGACGCCGCCGCGCCGCGGGCCGCGCTGGTAGAATCGGGCCCGCAGCAGGGGACCGCGCTGGATGTCGATCTCCGCCAGCAGCTCGTCCCGGTCCGCCCGGACGATCTCGAACTCCTCGTCCCGGCCCAGCGGCGGCAGCGCCACGGTGTCGAACACGTGCCCGGACTCGGCGGCGAGCTCGATCCGCCAGCCCAGGCTGTTGCGGCGGAACCGATAGCGCAGCGGCTCCTGCGCCTCAGTGAGTCGCTGCACGGCGGCGCGCAGCGCGTCGGCGTCGATGCCCGCCGGGACGTCCAGCATCTCGAACACCACGAAGTCGGCTGCGGTGCTGCCCGGCACATCCAGCATATTTCGCATCAGCGGGGTGAGCTCAGGGGCGCCCTCGACCGGCGCCTCCTCGGCCGTCACGGTCGACGCCACGGCGGACAGGCCGCGCAGGGTCGGGTTCCGCAACACGTCCTGCGGGGTGATCGCCACCCCGGCCCGGGCGGCCCGCGCCGCCACGCCGACGCTGAGCACCGAGTCGCCGCCGATCTGGAAGAAGTCCTCGTCCAGCCCGATCTGCTCGCGGCCCAGCAGTTCCGACCAGATCCCGGACAGCACCCGCACCGGACTGGCGGCAGTGGCTCCGGCAACAGTGGTCATGGGCTTCTTCTCCTGACTCAGGCTCGCGCGGTCGAACTTGCCGTTCGAGGTCTTGGGCAGCGTGTCGTGCACCACCACCCGGCTGGGCACCATGTACGCCGGCAGCGCCCGGGCCACGGCCGCCAGCAGCTCGGCCTCGGACGGGACGGCCTCGCCGGCGACGTGCCCGATCAGGCGCGGCGCACCGGAAGGCAGTTCCTCGCTCACCACAAGGGCTTCCCGCACGCCCGGCTGGGCGACCAGGGCCCGTTCCACCTCGGCCGGCTCAATCCGGAAGCCACGCAACGAGATCTGCTTGTCGGCCCGGCCGTGGAAGTCGATCGCCCCGTCCGGCCGGAAGGCGGCCAGGTCGCCGGTCCGGTACATCCGGGCCCCCGGCCGGGCGGCGAACGGATCGGCCACGAACCGCACGGCCGTCAGGCCGGGCTGCCGATGGTATCCGCGGCCGACCGCCACCCCGCCCAGGTACAGCTCGCCGATCTCACCCGCCTCGACCGGCTTTCCGGCTCCGTCCAGGATGTACGCGTCGACGCCGGCGATGGGATGGCCGATGTCCGGCAGGTCGTCCCCGTCCGGGGCGACCGTCGAGCATGTCGTGACGATGGTGCACTCGGCTGGTCCGTACATGTTCAGCACCTGGAAGGGCAGCCAGGCCGGCGGCCGGACGCGAAGCCGGTCGCCACCGGTCCACAACGTGTGCAGGACCAGTCCCGGCTGCTCGATGTAGTCGCTGATCAGCAGTTCGGTCAACGGAGTGGACAGGGTGGCCGAGGTGATCCCGTTGTCCGCGAACCACTTCAGCAGGGTCGCCGGAGTCTGCTTCACGTCTCGCAGCACGTGCAGGGTGGCGCCGTGGTAGAGCGGGGAGAGGATCTCGGCGATACAGGCGTCGAAGCCGGCCGAGAACGTCTGGGCATGCCGGTCCCCGGTGGAGAACCGCATGATCTTCCCGTTCCAGCGCAGGAAGTTCAGCAGACTGTCATGACCGATCGCACAGCCCTGCGGCCGACCGGTGGAGCCCGAGGTGAACGCCACGTAGGCCAGATCAGCGGCCGGTTCGGACTGGCCGTCCAGCTCGCGTAGCTCCGTGTCGACAATCATCATCGGCGCGCCGACATCGGTCAGGATCTGGTCGATACGTTCCCTCGGCACGACCGAATCCAGCGGCACGAAGGCCCGATCAGCGGCCAGCACGGCAAGCCAGCCGGCCACCATGTCCACCCGGCGCTCGGCCAGCACCGGCACGATCGGGCCGGCCCCCGAAGCCTTGAGGCGAGCGGCCAGTTCCTCGGCCCGACGGCAGATCTCGCCGTAGCTGTAGGAGTTCTCGCCGTCGACCAGGGCCAGGTTCTCCGGGGCGTGGCCACGGATCGCCGACCACACCGAGTCCTGGTAGTCGCACAGTGGCCGGTCCGGGTCGGCCACGGCCTTGGCGACGATCTCCTGATACAGCCCGATGAGCCGCCGCATGTGCGACTCGTCGAACAGGTCGGTGGCGTACTCCAGGTAGCCGCTCATCGGGCCACCGTCCTGATCGGACAGTCCGATGGTCAGGTCAACCTTGGCAGTGCCGGCGGCGATGCCGTAGCTGCCCTCGTCGCTGGGCGAGGCGGTGAGCCCGACCATCTCAGCGGGGTGGGTTTCCGTGTTCTGGTGCGTGTAGGTCACGGTGAAGATCGGGTGCCGCGCCGCGTCTCGCTTGGGGTGCAGGTCGGCCACGATGGAGCCGAACGGGATCTCCTCGTGGTCCAGCACCCCGGTGACTGTGGCCGAGCAGCGCCGGACCAGTTCGCGGAATGAGACGCCACCGTCCACAGTGGTCCGGAACGGGAGAAGGTTGTTGAAGTAGCCGACCAGCTCGTGGGTGACC
Source organism: Kutzneria sp. CA-103260 (assembly GCF_018263855.1). Lineage (GTDB taxonomy): Bacteria > Actinomycetota > Actinomycetes > Mycobacteriales > Pseudonocardiaceae > Kutzneria. The sequence continues at coordinate 4,070,615 of NZ_CP073318.1, forward strand.
GGATTGATGCGCCCGCTGGTGGCCGCGCCGATCACGACGTCCTCGTGCCCGGCCCAGAGGTGCATGAGGGCATCCATCACGGCCATCATCGTGACGAAGGTGGTCACACCCTCCTGGCGGCTGAACTCGCGCAGCGCCACGGCGTGCTCGGGCGGCAGCGCGAACGCCATCAGCGCGCCGGCGTGCGATTCGACCTGCGGGCGAGGCCGGTCCAGCGGGAGTTCTCGCTGGCGCAGCCCGGCCAGCTGGGTGCGCCAATAGGACAGCCCGCGTTCCATCCGCTCGGCGTCGAGCCAGTTTCGTTGCCACGAGGCGAAATCCACGTACTGGACGGGCAGGTCCGGCAAGCCCGCCGGCTGACCGGTGACTCGGGCGCGATAGAACTCGGACAGGTCACGCATGAAGATCCGGGGCGTCCAGCCGTCGAAGACCGTGTGGTGCCAGGTGATCAGCAGCTGGTGATCCACCTCGCTGAGGGCGTACAGCACACCCCGCACCAACGGGCCGGTGGCAAGGTCGAAGCCCTGGATGCTCTCGGCCTCCGCGTACTCGGCCAGCCGCTCGGGCTCGTCGCTGAGGTCGACCAGACGGAGCTCGGGGCGCGCGTCCAGCAACACATGGGGCCGGCCGTCGTCGCCGAGGATGAAGCGGCTGCGCATGACCTCGTGTCGGTCGACCAGGTCGGCGAATGCGGCCTGCAACGCCGCTCGGTGCAGCGGTCCGCCGTAATGGACATCGGTCGGGATGTTGTACAGCGCGGTGCCGGGTTCGAGCTGGTCGATGTACCAGAGCTGTTCCTGGTTGATCGACAGCGGCAGCCGGCCGGCCCGGGACACCACCGGCACCGTCCAGTCCTCGGCGACGCCGGCCCGCTGCTCGATCAGCGCCGCCAGCTCGCCGACGGTCCGGTTGGCGTACAGGTCGGCGAAGGTCAGCCGCGCGCCGAACCGGGCTTCGATCTCCCGCAGCAGTCCGATACCGGCGATCGAGGTGCCGCCGAGTTCGAAGTAGTTGGAGTCGGCGTCGATGTCCGGGGCCTTGAGCGCCTTGGCCCACAGCCGGGCGACCGCCTGCGTGACATCCGCAGACGCCTGGTGGGCAACGGTTTCGTCCGGCTCGGGCGGCGTGTGCCAGCAGGACACCGGCTCGAACGGATAGGTCGGCGCCTCGATTCGCGGAGCCTTCGAGGTCCACTGCAAGGTGGCACCGAGTTCGTACAGCCGGCTCAGCGAGGCCAGTGATCGCAGGCGCACCACGGGCAGTTCCGGGGCCAGCTCGGCGATTCCACGGGACAGCTCGCCGTCGGAGCCCATCTCCAGCACCACGGCCCCGTCGGCGACAAAGCCTCGCGCGGCCCGTCGCAGGCCCTCCTGGTTCGCCGGAGTCGACGGTTGGGTCAGGCCCGCGAGCGCTTCCGCCTCGGTGATCTTGCCACGGATCAGCCGGACCGCCAGATTGCCGTGACCGGACCCGACCAGCCGTGCGTCCGGCAGACCCAGGACATCGTACAAAGCCCGCTGCCGCAGGACAGTTCCGCTCAACGCCGGATCCACCGGGAGCTGAGCGGCGAGATCGGCCCACGCCGCATCGGAAATCTCGGTGTCGCCGGAGAACAGCAACACCACGGGTGTTTCCCTGGCCGGCTCGGGCACCTTGGCCGCGCGCAGCGCCTCAGCCAGTTCTTTGGCGCTGTGCACGGTGAACGCAAGTCGGTAAGGGTGATCGTCGCGGCCGGCGTTCAGTGCGAAGGCCACCTCGGCCAGGCTGCGTTCGGTGGCGTCCAGGAACTCGGCCAGGCGAAAGGCACAGCTTTGCAGGGCCGTGGGCGTGCGGGCGGAAACGGTGACCAGCCGAGGCTTGCCATCGTCCACAGTGGTCACCTGGGCCGGGGCTTGTTCGAGCACGGCGTGCACGTTGGTGCCGGTCAGGCCGAAGGAGCTCAGCCCGGCGACAAGCGTCGGCCACGGCTCCGTCGCGGTCTGCACCGGAACGGGTAGCGGGAAAAGCGGATTGGGCGTGTTGTAGTGCACCGTCGGGTACAGCGTCGAATGCCGAAGCCCGGCCAGCACCTTGAACAGCCCGGCCATGCCGGCGGCGTGGTCGAGGTGCCCGAAGTTGGACTTCACGGCCCCGATCGGCGGCAACTGCTCGCCGAACGCTTGGTACAGGCCATCGGCCTCGACCACATCGCCCAGCGGCGTGCCCGAACCGTGGCATTCGACAAACCCGATTTCCGCGCCAGCCACCCCGGCGTCCTGCCACGCAGTCCTGATCGCGGCGGCTTGAGCCCGCGCGCTGGGGGCGCTCATGCTGGTGGCCCCGGCGCCGTTGTGGTTGACGGCGATCCCCCGCAGCACGGCGTGCACGTGGTCGCCGTCGGCCAGCGCTGCCGAAAGTCGTTTGAGCAGCACGAATCCGCCGCCTTCGCCGCCGGTCGTGCCGTCCGCGGCGGCATCGAAGGGCCGGCACACTCCGACCTGGGACATCACGCCGAGCAGCGGGTCGTGGTCCTTGTCCAGTTGCAGCACGGTTTCCAGGGACACGCCGCCGGCCACAGCCAGATCAGCCTGGCCTGCGCGCAGCTTCTCCACGGCCAGCGCCACGGCGGCGAGGCTGCCGCTGCACGCGGTGTCCACGACGAGGGTCGGCCCGGCGAAGTCGAAGAGGTAAGCGATGCGCGCGGCCATCGCCGACGGCAGCGACCCCAGGATCTGGTTCGGGTCGTCGTCCTCGTAGCCGGCGGCGTAGGCCTGGTTGGGCGCGCCGACGATCACCGCCGTGGCCGAGCCACGCAGGCTTCCCGGGGCGTAGCCGGCGTTCTCCACCGCCTCGTGCACCAAGTGCAGGCCCAGCCTCTGGTGCGGGTCCATGGCCTGCGCCTCGGCCAGGGACAGACCGAAGAACTGGTGGTCGAACAGGTCCACCCGGTCCAGGTAGCCGCCGGGCACGTAGGCCGCATCAGTCGTGCCACCGGCATGGCGCACCCGGTCCGGCGCCGGCCGGCGCACGCTGTCCCGGCCGGCGGCCAGGTTCTCGTGCAGCTCGTCCAAGGTGTGCGCGTCCGGTAACCGGAGCGCGACACCGATGATCGCGATCGCTTCCTGCGCCATGCTCCCCCGTCTCACAGTTCCTGGTCACCCGCGTCGGCCCCGGCGTCCAGTCGCGCGGCCATCGCCTCGATGGTCGAGTGGTCCAGCAGGTCGCCGACCGGCAGTGCCAGCCGGCCGGCCAACTGGAGCAGCGTCAGCGAGGACCCGCCGGCCTCGAAGAACTTCTCCCGCACGCCGATGTGGTCACGGCCGGTCAGCTCCCGCCAGATCGCGGCCACTTCCCGTTCGCTGTCGGTGCGCGGCGGCTCGTCGACTTCGGCCCGTTGGGTCCCGGGTTCGGGCAGCGCCCGCCGGTCGACCTTGCCGTTGGCCGTCAACGGGAGTTGTTCGAGTAGCACGAACTGTCGCGGCACAAGGTGATCCGGCAGCCGCTGAGCCAGGTGCTCGCGCAGCTCCTGCTCGTCGGCCGTCGCCTCCACGTAGGCCACCAGCCGCCGCGCCGGTCCCTCCCCCACGGCCAGCACAGCTGCCCGACCAACCGCCGGGTGCCGGTCCAACGCCGCTTCGACCTCGCCCGGCTCGACCCGGAACCCCCGTACCTTCACCTGATCGTCAGCCCGACCGACGAAGTGCAGGTTCCCGTCGTGTCCCCAGCGGACCAGGTCCCCGGTGCGGTACACGCGTTGCCCATCGGGGCCGGCGACGAAGCGGCTGGCCGTCAGCCCCGGCTGCCCGAGGTAGCCGCGGGCCAGGCTCGGCCCGGCCAGGTACAGCTCGCCGACCGCGCCGATCGGCACCGGTCGCAGCCAGCGGTCCAGCACCGACACGGTCGTGCCGTTGGTCGGCCGCCCGATCGGCACGGTGCCGGCGGCCAGCGGCCCGGCCAGGGTGGTGGACACGGTGGCCTCGCTGGGGCCGTAGCCGTTGAAGATCCGCCCGTTCTGCGACCACCGCCGCGCCAGTTCCTCGGTGCACGCCTCGCCCGCGCTGACCACGGTCACCCCGGCCGGCATGCGTTCGGCCGACAGGGTGGCCAGCACAGCCGGCGGGACGACCAGGTGGGTCACGCCCTCAGCGGCGATGGTGTCGATCAGGTTGGCGGTGTCGCCCCGGTGCAGGACGGCGGTCGCCCCGGTCAGGAAGGCGGCGCAGAACTCGAAGAAGGCGGCGTCGAAGCCGATCGAGAGCCAGTGCAGCATCTTCGCCCCAGGTCCGAGACCGGTCCGCTGCACGAAGGTGTCCACCAGATCGACCACACCGCGATGGGTCACCACCACGCCCTTGGGGCGGCCGGTGGAACCGGAGGTGTAGATCAGGTAGGCGGGATTGTCCACATGCGACTCTACCGTCGGCGGCGTGGCCGGGTAGTCGGTCACGTCCTCGTGGCCGGTGACGAAGATCCGGGCCCCGCAGTCGTCGAGCAGCCAGCGCCGCCGCTCGGCCGGCAGCTTCGGGTCCACGGGCACATAGGCGGCACCGGTCTTGAGGATGGCCAGCATGCCGACCACGTCGTCGGTGGCGAGGAAGGTCTCCGGCCGGGCACCCTGTTCGATCAGTTTGTGCGCCAAGCGATTAGTACGCTCGTCCAGCTCGGCGTAGGTCATCCCGGGCAGCGCGAGGGCCTGCGGCGTGCGACGCACCCACTCGGCGAACAGCGCCGGTATACAACGCGGCTCGGCGGTCCCGGCCGACTGTCGCCAATCATCCAAATCGGACAGTTCCGTGTCGGTGAGCATCGGGATGTCCAGCACCCGACCACCTTTGGTCAGCCCGCGCAGCGACGTCACCAGGTACCCGGCCAACCGGTCGGCGGTGGCGGCGTCGAACAGTTCCGTGTCGTAGGTGAGGTGCAGCTCGGCGGCGTCGGGGTACACCACCAGCCCGAGCGGGAAGTGGGTTGCGTCCCCACCCCTCAACTCGGTAACGCTGATGCCGTTACCTGACGGGTGGAGCGGATCTCCCGGGTAGTTCTCCACTGCGATCCCGCACTGGAACAGCAGCACCCCGGGCGGCATCTCACTGGCCGCCTGCTGGCTGGTGAGCGGCAGGTGATCGAACCCTCGGGCCCGCACCTGCTCCTGCTGCAAACGGGACAGCAGCCCCGCCACCGACTCGTCCGGTCGGAGGCGGACCCGGGCCGGCAGTGTGTTGATCAGCGGCCCGGCGATCGTCTCGACCCCGGGCAGGTCCGGCGGCCGGGTCGACACGGTGACCCCGTACACGACGTCGGTCACGTCGGCGTGCCGGGCCAGCACCATCGCCCACCCGGCCTGGATGACCGTGTTCACGGTGACCCGGCTGTGCCGGGCGAATTCGCGCAGGTCCGGCAGCGCGACGACCGTGGTTCGCGTGCGGGTGGTCCGGTGGTTGGCCGGCGGTGTCCGGTCGTACGGCAGCGGGGTCGGCGCGGTGAAGCCGGCCAGCTCGTTCCGCCAGAAGTCGACCGCCGCCTGCTCGTCCTGATCACGCAGCCAGGCCACATAGTCCCGATACGGCCGGTCGGCCACCGGCCGCTCCCCGGCGTAGGCCGCGAACACCCGGTCGAGCAGGCGGGACATGCTCCAGCCGTCCACGAACAGATGGTGCGTGGTCAGCAGCATCTGAACTCGGGTGTCGGTCAGGCGGATCAGCCTGAGCCGCAGCGGAATGGGCTCGCTGAGGTCAAGTCCGACCGCTTCGTCTTCGGTCAATAGCCGGGCCATGCCGGCCCGCTGTTCCTCGGCCGACCGGGACCGCCAGTCGTGCTGGTCGATCCGCGGCCGCGCGTCCCGGTGCACGACCTGGACCGGCTCGCTGAGCCCCACCCAGTGCACGGTGCTGCGCAGCACCGGGGCGGTCGCGACCACGTCCCGCCAGGCTGCCGCCAGCGCGTCCAGGTCGGTGACGCCGTCGAGTTGGCAGCTGATCCGACGGGCGTACACGTCTTCGGTCAGCGAGTGGTAGAGCAGGCCAGCCTGGAGCGGGCTGAGCGGATACACGTCCTCGATCGCCCGGCCGTCGCCGACAAGCCCGTCTACCTGGTCCTGGGTCAGGTCGGCCAAGGGGAAGTCCGAAGGGGTGCGGCCGCCGTACCCGGCCCGGCAGTGCGCGGTGATCTCCCGCAGCGCGGCCAGCATGGCTGCCGCCAGCGCGTCGATCTCCGCGCGCTGGCGCTGGTCACGGGAGTAGTCCCAGGTCAGCACCAGTTCGCCGGCGGCGACCCGGCCGGTCACCTCCAGCGGGAACGGCCGGGATTCGGTCGGGTGTAGGCAGTCGACGGTAGGGAATTCACGGCCGGTGTAGAGGCCTCCGGCCGGGTCCAGGTCGTCGAACTGGCCCAGGTAGTTGAAGTTGACTCCGGCCTCGCCCCGGCCCGGCAGCGCGTCGGTCAGCTGGCGCAGCGCCTCGAAGCCGATCCCCTGGCCGGGCACGGCCCGCAGCTGCTCCTTGACTGCCTTGAGCCGGACGCCCCAGTCCGAAGTGGACGGAAGGTCCAGCCGAACCGGGAACTGACTGGTGAACCAGCCCACCGTGCGGCTCAGGTCGATCTCGGGGAACAGCTGCTCCCGCCCGTGCCCCTCCAGGTTGACCACGACATGTCCGCCCAGGGCAACAGCCAGTGCGCTGAGCAGCACGTCATTGGGTTGAGTCCGGTACGCGGCCGGCACTTCCCGCAGCAGCGCCCGGGTCTCGGCCTGGTCCAGCCGGACCTCCAGGCGGGCTGTGCTGGCTACTGGAGCCGCGGCAGGCCGTTCAGTCGGCAGAAGCGAGGTCCAGTAGGCGATCTCGTGATCGAACGCCCCGGACTGTGTGTGCGCCACCAGCCGCCGGGCCCAGTGCCGCATGGAGGTGGTCCTGGGTCCCAGATCCACCGGATCTCCGGTCGTCACCTGCGTGTATGCCGTCCGCAGGTCGTCCAGCAGGATGCGCCAGGAGACGCCGTCGACCACGAAGTGGTGCACCATCAGCAAAAGCCGGGACCCACGGTCGAAGAAGATCGCCTTGACCAGCGGCCCGTCGCGCAGGCTCAGCTCGCCGTGGGCCGCCTCGACCCGGGCGTCGATGTCAGTTCCGGTGTACTGCTCCCAGTACTCGCCGAGGTCGGTGTCGATTCGCAACTGGTCGCCGTCGACTCGGGTGCGCAATACCTCGTGGTGTTCCAGCACCGCTTGAACGGCCGCGCGGACGGCGTTCGGGTCGACGCCCGGGGCCAGTTCCACGAACCGGGGCATGGTGAAGTGGTCGGGGCCGGCGGTGAACCGCTCGAAGAACCAGCGCTGGATAGGGGTCAGCGGCGCCGGGCCGTCGTCCTCGCTGGGGGTTTCGGGGCGTTGCACGGTGATCGTGGGCGCGAGCTGTTCGATGCTCTGGTGCCGGAAGATGTCCTGGGTCGTGGTGCGCCAGCCGGCCTTGGCCAGCTCGGTGACCATCTGCACGCTCAGGATGGAATCCCCGCCCAGCTCGAAGAAGTTGTCCAGCACACCGACCTCGGCGAGGCCGAGCACCGCGGCCCAGGCTTCGGCCAGGGCCCGTTCCGCCGGCGTCTGGGCTGCGACGTACCTGGCGACGGCCCGTTCCGGGGCGGGTAGCACGTTCCGATCCACCTTGCCGGCGGCGGTCCGCGGGAGTGCGTCCAAGACGACGAAGTCGGCCGGAACCATGGCCTGCGGCAGGGATTCCGCGAGGAACCGACGCACCTCGGACACGGCCAGTGTGGTGACGATGTAGCCGATCAAGCGGTTGTCCCGCACCACCACAGCGGCCTCGGCCACCTCGGGGCGACGGGTCAGCGCCGCCTCGATCTCGGCCGGCTCGATCCGGTGCCCGCGCACCTTGACCTGCGCGTCGACCCGGCCCAGGAACTCCAGGTCCCCGTCGGCGCGCACCCGCACCAGGTCGCCGGTGCGGTACATCCGAGCCCCAGGCTCGCCGAACGGGTCAGCCACGAACCGCTCCGCCGTGCCGCCCGGCCGACGCACATAGCCGCGGGCCAGCACCGCGCCGCCGACGTACAGCTCACCGGCCATGCCGGCCGGCACCGGCCGCAGGTGCGGATCAAGCACGTGACAGGTGGCCCCGCCCAGCGGCCCGCCGATCGAGATCCCCGCAGCCGGGTTGCGGACCTCGCTCATGGTGACGCCGATGGTGGTCTCGGTCGGGCCGTAGATGTTGCCGAACACCCGGTCCGGCAACCACTTCGCGGCCAGTTCGGGCGGGCACACGTCGCCGCCGGTGAACACCGCCTTGATCGCCGGCACCCGGTCCGGCTCCACAGTGGACAGCAGGTCAGGTAGCAGTTGCAGCATGGTCACGCCGTCGGCGTTGAGCTGATCCTCCAGTGGGATGCCGTCGGACCGGCTCAGACACAGCGTTGCCCCGCACATCAACGGGACCAGCGTCTGTGCCAGCCCAGCGTCGAAGCTGACCGGGCTGTGGCCGAGAATCCGGTCCCCCGGTTCGATCCGCAGCCGTGGGCCGCTGTCCAGCACGTAGTTCACCAGCGACCGGTGCGTGACGGCCACGCCCTTGGGCTGCCCGGTGGAACCCGAGGTGTAGACCACGTAGGCCAGGTTCTCCGGCCGTACGACGCTGGTCACCGGCGGCGCGTCGGCCGCGTCGACGGAGGTGAGAACCAGGGCCGCACCGCTGTTCTCGACCATGTAGGCCAGTCGGTCACTCGGGTAGCTGGGGTCGAGCGGGACCAGCACGCCGCCGGTTTTGAGCACGGCCAGCAGGGCGGTGATCAGGTCGAAGGAGCGCGGGAACTGCACGCCGACCGGGACCTCCGGGCCAACCCCTTGCGCGGCCAGGTGATTGGCCAGCCGGGCAACGCGGTGCGCCAGCTCGCCGTAGGTCAACTGGGCCTTACCGTCGATCACGGCCACCTGGTCCGGGGCCTGCCGGGCCCAATGTTCGAACAGGTCATACGCGCAGTCGCCCGGCGGTGCGGCCGGCGGACCCACGAGGCTGCGAGCCCCCGGGAGCGGCAGGGTGCGCAGCGGACGGTCGGGGAACTCGGCGATCTCCGCCAACAGGCCAGCCAGGTGCTCGATGAGGCTTTCGATGGTGGCGGCCTCGTACAGGGCGGTGCTGAAGTTGGCGCCGACCCGCAGCCGGCCGTCGATCTCGCGGAACTCCAGTGCCAGGTCGAAGTTGGCCGCCACCATCGGCACCTCGATCTCGGTAGCGATCAGCCCGGCGAACCGCCGGCCGCGGCTCGGCGCGTTCTGCATCACCACCATGGCCTGCACCAGCGGTAGACGGGACGGATCACGTTGCGGGGCCAGCGTTCGCACGACGCTCTCGAACGGCGCGTCGGCATTGGCCACGGCGTCCAGCACCGTCTCCCGCACCTGGGCCAGCAGGCCGGCGAAGGTCTGGTTCTCGTCCACCGTGGACCTGATGACCACGGTGTTCACGAAGTATCCGACCAGGTCGGCCCACTCGGCCTGGTCGCGGCCGCCGTGCGCGGTGCCGATCGCCACGTCCGACTGCCGGCCGTAGCGGGCGAAAAGCAGCTGGCAGGCGGCGATCAGCACGGTGAACAGGCTCACCTTGCGGTCGCGGGCGAACTCCTTGAGCCGGTCCGTCGCCGGGGCGGGCAGGAAGCGCATCCGTGTGTTGCCGGCGCTCTCCCGGATCGCCGGCCGTGGCCGGTCCGGCGGCACCTCGGTCGGCGTCAACCCGGCCAGTTCGGCCCGCCAGTGATCCAGTTGCCGGCGCATGCGGTCGCCGGCCAGCCGTTCCCGTTGCCACAGCGTGTAATCCGCGTAGTCGGCCGACAGTTCCGGCAGCTGGTGGCCGGAGTAGAGGGCGGCGAGGTCGGACAGCAGCACCTCGTTGGCCCAGTCGTCGGTGATGATGTGGTGCATCATCAGCACCAGCACATGGTCCTCGGCGCTCTGGCGCACCAGTGTGCAGCGCAGCAGCGGTCCTCGGCGCAGGTCGAACAGCACGCCGGCCTCGGCCAGCAGCACCTGTTCCAGTGGCTCCTCGGTGACCAGGACCTCGATCGGGGCCGGTGGGTGCACGATCTGCGCGCCGTCTTCAAAGGTGGTGCGCAGCATGCTGTGCCGTGCGGCCAACTCGGTCAGCGCCTGGTTGAGCCGGTCCCGATCCAGCGGCCCGGTCAGTCGCAGCGCCTTGCCCAGGTTGTAGTCGCTGCCGGGCTGGTGCTCGTGCAGGAACCACAGCTGCTGCTGGTTCACCGACAGCGGAAGCCGTTGGCCAGTAACGGGCCTGACCTCGGGCGTGGTCACGGGAGTCAGCACGGGGGCCAGCTCGGCCACGGTCGGCCGGTCGAACAACGCGCGATACGGCCACACCGCCCGGAGTTCGGCCCGGGCCGCGGCGGCGATCTGGATGCCGAGGATGGAATCCCCACCCAGGTCGAAGAAGTTGTCGTGCACGCCGACCCGGTCCACACCCAGCACCTCGGCCCAGATCCGCGCCAGCGTCGCCTCGGTCTCGGTGCGCGGCCGCTCGTACTCCTGCGGCCCCGGGGCGGCGGGCAGGCTTCGGCGGTCGAGTTTTCCGTTGGGCAGCAAAGGTAATCGGTCCAGAACCAGCACCGAACCCGGGACCATGTGCGCCGGCAGTCGGTCGGTGAGGAAGTCACGCAGTTCGGCCGAGGTGGCCGTGCCCTCGACGTAACCGACCAGGCGGGGCCGCCCGACCACCGCTGCCCGGGAGACTCCGGGATGGGCCAGCAGCGTGTTCTCGATCTCGCCCAGTTCGATCCGGAAGCCCCGGATCTTGACCTGCTCGTCAACCCGGCCCAGATAGTCCAGGCAGCCGTCGGGCCGGCGCCGCACCACGTCCCCGGTGCGGTACATGCGAGTGCCGTCGGCGGCGAACGGGTCGGCCAGGAACCGGCCGGCGGTCAGTCCGGGCCGCTGGTGGTAGCCGCGCGCCACCCCGGCCCCGCCGATGTACAGCTCGCCCTCCTCGGCCGGGCGCAGCTCGTCGTCGAGGACGTAGGCGGTGCTGCCGGCAACCGGTGGCCCGATCGGAACGAAGGCGTTTTCCCCCAAGTGGTCCACGGTGGGCCGCAGCACGCAGGAGTCGATCGTGGTCTCGGTGGCCCCGAAGGCGTTGACCACAATGGTGTCTGGGTCCATCTGGCCGGCCAGGTCCCGGAAGTCACGGGCCGGCCAGCCCTCCGAGCCGACCGAGAGCAACCGCAGCGGCGGCAGCTTGCCCACCCGGCCCATCGCCTTGACCAGGCCGGGCAGCGTCTCGATGGCGTCGCCCTGGTGTTCGGCGAACAGGTCGAGCAGCAGTGCCGGGTCGACGATCGCCGCCTCCGGCGCGATGATCAGCGTGCCGCCGCAGAACACCGACCGCAGCAGGTCGGCCAGGAACAGGTCGACCGCCAGCCCCGTGACCGAGACGAACCGCAGCGGATGCTCGCGCAGTTGGTACATCTCCTGCCACACCGCCAACACCGAGGCCAGGTTCCGGTGCGTGACCGTGACTCCCTTGGGCGGTCCGGTGGACCCGGAGGTGTAGATCAGGTATGCGGCGTTTTCCCACCGCACGGCCGGATCCGGCGCCTGCGCCGGGTGGCTGCCGAGAATGTCCTCCAACAGCACCAAGTTCGGGCCCAGTCGGGACGCCAGGGCGGATTCCGTGACCATCAGGCGGATTCCGGAGTCCTCGCGCATCCACGCCAGGCGTGCCGGCGGGTACGCCGGGTCGAAGGGCACGTATCCGGCCCCCGAACGCAGGATCCCGAGTAGTCCCACCGCCATCCACGGGCCACGGCGGACCGACAGTCCCACCAGTTCACCGGTGCGGTCGCCCAGGGCGTTGGCTAGGCGGGCCGACAGTTCGTCCAGCTCGGCGAAGGACAGTCTCCGGTCGCCGAAGACCACCGCGGTCGCCCCCGGCGTCTCCCGGACACGCGCGTGGAACTCGCCCAGCGGCTGCTGCACCATTACCCCCACGGCCCGCTGCCGCCAGCCGCCACACTGCCCGCCAGTACGGCCGAACGACACGCCCCAACTGCCAGGTTCGAATCCACCAGTTCGGCCGTACCTGTGTCAAGACTCCTTTCCTGATAAGGCAAATTGGTCACGCCCCGGTAAGCCGCTCAAGCCCGCAGCAGCGCGCGGGCTTCCGCGAGAACGTCCAGCTGGGCCTCCCAGTCACGCCCGTCGAGGACGATGGTGAGACTGTCGGCCCCGGCCGCCGCGTACTCGGCGAGCCGGTCGGCCACCTGCGCGGCGCTGCCGGTGATCGGGACGCTGGCGGCGTCCTCGGGCGTCAGGCCGAAGTTCTCGGTCAGCGTGCGCAGCATCTCAGCCCGCTTCTCGGCGGCGTCCGGCCCGAGCGCCGCGTGCGTGCCGAAATGGACCAGCGGCCGGGCGCGGCCTTCCGCGACGGCAAGATCACGTAGGGTCGCGGCTCGACGCGCCAGGGTGGCCGGGCTCATCAGCGAGGGGAACCAGCCGTCGCCGTGACTCACCGAGCGTCGGATCGCGTGGTCGGAGTGCCCGCCGATCAGGACGACGGGCATGGGTGCCGGCGGCCCAAGGGTGATCACCTCGCCGTTGACCGCGGTCGGCTCGCCGGCGACCAGTCGCGGCAGCACATCGAGCATTCCCTCGATGACCCGGTCGCGTCGGCGTCGCGGCGCGCCCAGCGCCCGCCATAGCGGTGAGTCCGGGAAACCGCCTATTCCCACGCCCAGCACGATCCGGTTGTCGGAAACATGTTGTAGCGCCTGGATTTGAGCGGCCAGCCAGGCAATGTGTCGAGTGGGCAGCACCAGGACACCGAACTCGATCCGCACCCGCTCGGTGGCCGCCGCCACCGCCGCGGCGGCGACCACGCACTCCAGGGTGGGTCCCCCGTCACCGCGCAGAACGTCCGCAATGGACACCGAGTCGAAGCCGGCCTGCTCGGCCTGTCGCGCGGCGGCGACAACCTTGTGCTGCCCATCGAGATCGCTGGTCGAGATTCCCACACCGATTCGCACCGTCGTCATGGCGATGATCGTCCAACCTCGACCCATATCGAGGTCAAGACGCGGGACTGAAAACCCTGAAAACGTCGGATCCTCATCGACGCAGGCGAACGTGAGAGTTCAACTCGTCCTGAAAGCGCTTTCTTGACAGCCCTGTCCGAGATGAGTAAAAGTTAAGAAGGTTTCCTTATCCACCCGCCCGCCCCATCCGACTATGGGAGGACGCAGTGGCATTCCTCTTCTCCTCGCGCGCGGCGCTGGCCGCCGCCGCGATCATGGCGTTCGTCGCGCCCCAGGCCGGCGACTTCGCCCTCAGCAGCACGGCGTTCGCCGACAACGCGACCATTCCCGACCACTACACCTGCGCCTTCACCCACAAGGCGGGCAAGAACGTGTCGCCGCCGCTGTCATGGGACGCCGGCGCCAGCAACGCCAAGGGCTACGCCATTGTGCTGCGAGACATCGCCAATGGCGGCGACAAGGTGCACTGGGCGATCTGGGACATCCCCGCCGCGACCGTGTCACTGCCGGAAGGTCTCGGCGCCGGCTACACGGTGCCCGGTCAGAACGGGGCCAAGCAGAAGGCGATGGGCAGCGGCGCCGTCACCCAGCAGTACTTCGGTCCGTGCCCCGGTGGTCGTGAACATCCCTACACGTTCACGTTGTACGCCTTGAAGTCCGCCACCGTGCCCGGCCTGAGCTCGTCGTCGAGCATGTCCCAGATCGAGTCGGCCATCAAGAAGGTCAGCAGCGCCAACGTTGTGCTGCACGGAAAGTCGGCCGCCTCGGCCAACTGACGACGTTTCCTCAGACCGAGAGCAGCGTTTTGCCGATCGTGGCCCGGTTCTCGATGGCGGAGTGCGCGTCGGCGGCGTCCGAGAGGGCGAAGACCTGGCCCACGGTGGCGCGCAGCCGCCCGGACGCCGCCAACGCGATGGCTTCCCCGGCCAGGGCCACCTGCCGGGCCACGTCCAGCATGCCGGTCGTGGCTGTGCGGACGTCCGGGCGTCCGGCATCGGCCGCCGACCCGAACACCCCGGCGCCGGCCGCCGCGCCGTACGGGCAGAACACCCCACCCGGGCGGACCAGCGACAGGGCCTGCTCGCCGATAGTGCCGCCCACGCCGTCAAGAACGACGTCCACCCGGTCGATGCCCTCGGTCCAGGACTGTTCGGAGTAGTCGACCGTGACCTCCGCCCCCAGTTCCTTGGCCACCGCCAGCTTGGCCGCCCCGCTCGCCGCTGCCACCACCCGTCCACCGGCCGCCGACACCAGCTGCACCAACAGCCCGCCCACGCCGCCCGCCGCCGCCTCCACGAGAACCGTCGCCCCGGCCAGATCGCCGACCGCCCCCAGCACTGCCAACGCTGTGCGGCCGTCGGCGATCAGCGCCGCCGCCTGATCCAGTCCCAGGCCGTCCGGCACCTCGATCAGCCGCTGCGCCTCCGCCACCGCCCGCTCCGCGTATCCGCCGCGCCCGTTCAAGCTCGCCGTCACCCGCTTGCCGACCAGCCCCCGGTCGACATCCGGGCCCGTCTCCGCCACCACTCCCGCCACCCCGTTGCCCAGCACCGTCGGCAGCATCGCCGCCACCGGCGGCCGGCCCGCGCGGATCTGCGTCTCCACGAACGTGATCCCCGCGTACTCGACGTCGATGACCACCTGGCCGGGCCCCGGCACCGGGTCGTCGACGACCACCGGCTCCAGCACCTCCGGCGGACCAAACCGGGCAATCCGCACCGCGCGCACCCCAGCCCCCTCTCGCTCGTTTCGCCGGACACTGTCCAACTTCGAGCAAGGTGGAGGTCAAGTCCCGGGCGCGGGGGGAACGCACTGACGGCAGCGTCAGCGCCGGGCGACGGTCAGGCCGGCTCCGGCCGCACATGGATCACCGAGTCGGCGCCGTCCACGGCGACGACGTTGTCGGGATTGCCCCAACCATCCCGTTCGGAGAGGTAGCGCACCCGGATGGTGGAGCCGGTGGGCACGACGATGGCGGCCTGGTAGCCGCCGAAGCCGCGGTAGACGAACGGGGCGTGGCCGGGTTGCCAGCCGTTGAAGTCGCCGACGAGGGAGGTGGTGCCGGCGCGGCCGATGTGGTCGCGATCCAGGCGGAAGCGGACGGTGCAGGACTGGGCGTTGACGGGTTCGATGCGGTGCAGCACGGGTGAATTCCCCTGGCTAGTCAAGGAGGGCGCGCCGCGCTGCGCGCCGATGGGCCGTTCGGCCTAACGTGCCACGCCTCGGGTCGGCCGCAACGGCCGGCGGCCACCAATCACCAGATCGAGTGACACCCGGTATTGGCCGGGGGTTCGCCCGCCGGTCCCCCGCGGTCGGATATACCGGCCTTCCGAACAATCGAGGGAGCCGTCATGTGCAGGGACAAGTTCCGTTCCGAAGCGAATCCGGGCGGGCCGAGCCGGCGGTCCTTCCTGCGCGGCGGCGTGGTCGGAGCCGGGATGGCGGCGGTGGGCCTGGCCGGCGGGCCACTGGCAGCGGCGGCGGACGAGTCATCGAACTCGACGAACTCGCGCGGCTGGCGGCCGGATCCGGACAGCGCCCGGTTCACGCTGGCTGTCATGCCGGACACGCAGTACCTGTTCGACCAGGACCGCATCCACCCGGCCCCGCTGGCGGCGTCCTTCGACTACCTGATCGGCCAGAGCACCGACAACATCGTGTTCCTGGCCCACCTCGGCGACATCACCCAGAACGGTCTCGCGTCGGAGTTCGCCGCCGTAACGACCGTGTTCGACCGGTTGGACCGCGCGGGCGTCGCCTACAGCGTGGTGGCCGGCAACCACGACGTGAGCGGCGACGACCAGCGGGGCGACACTCCGTACCTGGAGACGTTCGGGCCCAAGCGATTCGCCCACTCCCCCAGCTTCGGCGGCGCGACGCCGGACGGTTACAACACCTGGCACACCTTCCGCGCCGCCGGTCGGCAGTGGTTGGTGCTGGCGCTGGACTGGCGGCCGTCGGCGGCCGGAATCGCCTGGGCCCGGCAGGTGATCGCGGCGCACCCGCACTCGCCGGTCATCCTGACCACGCACGAGATCGTCGGCGCCTACGACGACGGCACCGCCGACCTCTCGGAGCACGGCCAGGAGCTGTGGGACCAGCTGATCAAGGACAACGACCAGGTCTTCCTCACCCTCAACGGCCACTACTGGCCGGCCGGGCGCACCGTGCGGGCCAACACCGCCGGCCACGACGTGCACCTGCACATCACCAACTACCAGAACCGGTACTACGGCGGCGCGGCCATGATCCGGCTGTACCACTTCGACCTGGCCCGCAACGTGATCGACGTGGAGACGCGGTCGCCGTGGATCATGGCGCAGCCGGCGGCGCAGCGGAATCTCCTGGCCGCGCAGGAGGTCCAGCTGTCCACCGACGTCGACTACTTCTCGCTGTCGGTGGATTTCGCGACCCGGTTCGCCGGCTTCGCCCCCGCGCCGCAGCGGCCGCCGCGCCCGGCCCGGCAGATGGTCGTGCCGGGCACGCTGGCGTACTGGCGGTTCGACGGCCACGCCGAGGGCGCCGCGGCCGGGCCCGCGCCCGATCTTTCGGGGCGGGGCAACGATCTCGCGCAGGTCCAGACCATGCCGGGTACGGCCGCCAACGCCCTGACCTACACCGCCGACCATCACCCGAACCAGCCCGGCCACGGCAGCCTGCGGTTCACCGGCGGCCGACGTCCGGCCGTGCACGGCACGTTCCTGCAGACCGCGCCCGGGGCCCCGCTCAACGCGGAGACCTTCGCCCACGGCTACACGTTCGAGGCGTTCTTCAAGATCCCGGCCGACTTCAACGACGACGCCAACTCCTGGCAGGGCATGGTCTCCCGGGGCGGCAGCGCCGCCGACGCCGGCAAAACCTCCGACTATCCGCAGGAGCCGCTGGTCACCCTGTCCCTGTCCGGCGACCGCGAACTCCAGTGGAACGTCTACCCGCTCAACCAGAACGGCCCGTCCACCAACTGGGGCCACGAGCTGCCGCTGAACCACTGGTGGCACGTCGCGGTGGTCAACGACGGCCGGCACACCGTGCTCTACGTGGACGGCTGCCCGCTGGTCCGCAACCCCTCGACCCCGGCCGTCGGGCTGACCACGCTGGCCAAGCACTGGCTGCTCGGCGGCCACGAGAACGCCGGCCAGGTCGACCAGGTGTTCAACGGCTGGCTCGGCGACGTGCGCATCGTCAACCGCCCGCTGCGGGTCGAGGAGTTCATGATCACGTGAGCGGGTGCCGGTAGACCTGGGATTCCCGCAGCTGAAAGCCTTCCCGCACGTACAGCCGGTTGGCGGCCTCACGGGACGGGCGGGTGGTGAGGTCGAGGGTCCGTGCGCCGCCGGAGCGGGCGAGGCGGACGGCCTCGGCCGTGAGGGCAGCGCCAACGCCGCGCCCGCGGGCGGAGTGGTCGACGACGACGTCCTCGACCCAGGCCCGGAGGCCGGTGGGCAGCGGGAACATCACCAGGGTGAGGCTGCCGACGATCTCCGAGCCGTCACGGGCGACGAGCACGGTGTTGGTCTCGCACGACACGGTGCGGGCCAGCGCGGCGTGGTCCAAGGGCTTGGCAGTGCTGGACAGTTGCGGCAGCAGGCGGGAGAAAGCCGACAGGACCTCGTCGGTGACGTCGGTGACCACCTCGATCGACAGGCTCATGATCGAGAGCGTAGCGCCGGTGGCGACCTGGAGGCCGCCACCGGCGGGGGCTCACTCGGACAGCAGACGGGCAAGCACCTGGCCGATGTGCGCCAGGGGCTCCGGTGCCATCAGGTAGTCGTGATGGGCGGGCACGGGGTGCACGTCGATGGTTCCGTCGATGTGCGGGGCCCAGCGGCGGACGGCGGCTGACGGATCGGCCGCGCCCTCGATGGCGGAGAAGTGCACCATCCGGCCGGTGAAGCGGCGGGGCTGGAAGTCCCGGTGCAGCCGGACGTTGTTGCGCCACACGTCGAGCAGGTTGGCGATCTGGCGTTCGTCGAGCACGGCCAGCGGGTTGTCCTCGGCCCGGAACAGCTCGACGAGCCGGGCCGGGGTGGGCTCCGCGTCGCCGGGGGCCGGCTGGTGGCCGAAGAACTCCAGGATGTTGGCCATCAGCAGACGGTCGTCGGGGATGGCGTCGCCATCCGGCAGGGGGTCGCTGTCGAGGCTGGCCAACAGCTCGACCCGCTCCCCCCGGTCCTGGAGCTGCACGGCGATCTCCTGCGCCACGACGCCGCCGAAGGACCAGCCGAGCAGCCGGTAGGGCCCGCTGGGCTGCACCTTCTGGATGTGCTCCAGGTAGTCGGCGGCCATGGCCCCGATGTCGGAAGGCAACACGGCGTCCCGGGTGATGCCGCGGGCCTGCAATCCGTACAGCGGCACGTCGGGGCCGAGGTGGCGGGCCAGCCCGAGGTAGGACCAGGCGATGCAGCCGGTCGGGTGTATACAGAATACCGGCGTCTGGGTGCCGCTGGGCTGGAGCGGGGTCAGCGTCTCGAACGCGTCGTTGTCGACCTGCTCCCCGAGCCGCCCGACCAGGGCCGACACGCTCGGGGCCTCGAACAGCACGCGGATCGGCAGTTCGACGTTGAGCGTGGCCCGAATCCGGCTGATCAACCGCGTGGCCAGCAGGGAATGCCCACCCAGCTGGAAGAAGCCGTCCCGCACGCCGACGTCGGGCAGGCCCAGCACCTCGGCGAACAGTCCACACAGGATGGATTCCTGCGGGGTCCGCGGCCGGTCGTCGGCGGCCACCGGCCCGAGGTCGGGCACGGGCAGCGCCTTGCGGTCGAGTTTTCCGTTGGCGGTCAACGGAAGCGCGTCCAGGGACACGAACGCCGACGGCACCATGTAGTCGGGCAGCACCCGGCCCAGCTCCCCGCGCAGGTCGCCGAGCTCGGCGGCCACAAGGTAGGCGACCAGGCGCTTGTCCCCCGGCCGGTCCTCGCGCACGACCACGGCGGCCTGCGTGATCTCGGGCCGGGCCAGCAGGGCGGCCTCGATCTCGCCGAGCTCGATGCGGAAGCCGCGGATCTTGACCTGGTGGTCGGTGCGGCCGACGTACTCCAGCTCGCCGTCGGATCCCCAGCGCACCACGTCACCGGTGCGGTACATGCGCGAACCGGGCCCGCCGAACGGGTTGGCCACGAAGCGCGACCCGGTCAGCGACGGCCGGTTCAGGTAGCCCCGTGCCAGGCCGTCGCCGGCGATGTACAGCTCGCCGTTCACCCCGGAAGGCACCGGCCGCAGGGCCCCGTCGAGCACGTACACCTGGGTGTTGGCCAGCGGCTTGCCGATCTGCGGCGAGCCGGGCCGCAAGGTGGTCAGGTCGGCGGCGGTGGACCAGATGGTGGTCTCGGTCGGCCCGTAGACGTTGGTGACGCCAGCGGCGGCCGCGACCAGGGAGTTGGCCAGGGTGCGGCTCACGGCCTCGCCGCCGATCAGGGCCTGCAGGCGGCGCAGGCTTTCCGGGTGGCTGCCGACCAGGGCGTGCCAGAGGCTGGGCGTGGCCTGCATGATCGTCGCCTCGCTGGCCACCGACAGCCGGGCCAGCGCCTCGGGGTCGAGCACTTCGTCGCGGCCGGCGACCACCAGCCGGGCGCCGACCAGCAGCGGCACCAGGATCTCCAGGTTGAAGATGTCGAAGCCGAGCGTGGTGACGGCCAGGAACCGGTCGTCCGGGGTGATCTCGGTGCGGCGCACCATGTCCATCAGCAGGTTGATGAACGCCCGCACCGGCACGGTGACGCCCTTGGGCTTGCCGGTAGACCCGGAGGTGTAGATCACATACGCCGGGTTGAGCGGGTGACGCGGAGCGGTCCGCTCGGCGTCGGTGATGGTGGCGTCGGAGAACCCTTGCAGGTCAACCTGATCCATCAGCACGCGCGGCGCGGCGCAGTCGATGTCCACAGTAGAGTCACTGAGCACGACGACCGGGTTGGCGTCCGCCAGCATGTAAGCCACGCGGTCGGACGGGTAGTTGGGGTCGATGGGCAGGTAGGCTCCGCCGGTCTTGAGCACGGCCAGCAGGGCGACGACCATGTCCGCGGTGCGGGGCATCACCAGGCCGACCAGGGACTCCGGGCCGACGCCGTGGCTGATCAGCAGGCGCGCCAAGCGGTTCGCCCGGGCGTGCAACACGGCGTAGGTCAGCGTGGTGCCCTGGCAGGCCACGGCCACCGAGTCTGGGACGACTCCTTCCAACAGCTCGGGCAGCGAGACCTCGGGCAGGGTGACAGCGGTGTCGTTCCAGGTGCGCAGCAGGCGTTCGCGCTCGTCCTCGGCGAGCACGTCGAGCCGGCTGACGGTCAGCTTGGGGTCGGCGACCATGGCCCGCAGCACCCACACCAGCCGGTCGGCCATGCGCCGCACGGTGTCGGCCTCGAACAGGTCGGTGCTGTACTCGACCACTGCCTGCAAACCACCGGAGCCGGCCAGTTCGGCGAACTCGAAGGCGAGGTCGAAGCGGGCCGTGCCGAGATCGGCCGGCACCACTTCGCCGCGCACGCCGCCGAGGTCGATGCGCACCTCGGCGTTGTTGTGCAGGGCCAGCATGACCTGGAACAGCGGCTGCCGGGCCAGCGAGCGGCTCGGATTGAGCACGTCCACCAGCCGCTCGAACGGCACGTCCTGGTGGGCGTAGGCGGCCAGGTCGGTGGCGCGGACCCGGGCGATCAGATCGGCGAAGCTCGGGTCGCCCGAGACGTCGGTGCGCAGCACCAGGGTGTTGATGAACACGCCGACCAGGTCGTCGAGGGCGTCGTCGGTGCGGCCGGCGATCGGTGTGCCGAGAGGGATGTCCGCGCCGGCGCCGAGCTTGGACAGCAGGGCGGCCAACCCGGCCTGGAGCACCATGAACAGGCTGGCCCCGTTGGCGCGGGCCAGTTTGGTCAGCCTGGCGTGCAGGTCGGCGTCCAGGTCGAAGGCCACGCGTGAGCCGCGATAGGTGGCCACGGCCGGCCGCGCGTGGTCGGTGGGCAGTTCGAGCTGGTCGGGCAGATCGGCCAGCGCGCCCTTCCAAAACTCCAGCTGCTTCGAGACAACACTCTCGGCATCGTCCTCGCTGCCCAGCAACTCGTGCTGCCACAACGTGTAGTCCGCGTACTGCACCGGCAACGGCGTCCACAGCGGCGTGCTGCCCCCGACCCGCGCCGCATACGCCTGCGACAGGTCGCGGGCCAGCGGGGCGAGCGACCAGCCGTCGGAGGCGATGTGGTGCACGACCACGACCAGGACATGGCGCTCACTGTCCACAGTGCACAGCGTGACCCGCATCGGGGTGTCCACGGACAGGTCGAAGCCTCGGCGCACAGCCTCGGTGACGCATGAATCCAGCGCGGCCTCGGTCACGTCGACCTGGGTGAACTGCTCGGTGGCGGCGTCGAGGACGAGCTGGTGCGGGGCACCGTCGATCTCCGGGTAGACCGTACGCAGGCTCTCGTGCCGCGCCACCACGTCGGTCACCGCGGCGGCCAGGGCCTCCTCGTTGACCGCGCCGTCGAGTCGGATAACGGCAGTGACGTTATAAGCCGAGCTGATGCCTTCGAGGCGGTTGAGGAACCACAACCGCCGCTGCGCGAAGGACAACGGCACCACCTCGGGCCGCTCAACCGGGGCCAGCGTGGGTCGGGCCTGGTCAGAAGCGTCCAGCTGCTGCGCCAACGCGGCGACGGTCGGCGCGTCGAACAGGGCCCGTACCGCCAGCTCCACGCCCAGCACCGAGCGGACCCGGCTGACCAGGCGGGTCGCCAACAGCGAGTGGCCGCCGAGCTCGAAGAAACTCTCGGCCACGCCAACGGAAGGCAGGCCCAGCACCTCGGCGAACAGTCCGC
Source organism: Kutzneria sp. CA-103260 (assembly GCF_018263855.1). Classification (GTDB taxonomy): domain Bacteria; phylum Actinomycetota; class Actinomycetes; order Mycobacteriales; family Pseudonocardiaceae; genus Kutzneria. The sequence continues at coordinate 4,092,439 of NZ_CP073318.1, forward strand.
ACAGGATCTCTTCGCGCGGGCCCCGAGCCGCACGCCCGCCACCACCGGTCACGGCTTCGGGCATGGGCAGCGCCTTGCGGTCGACCTTGCCGTTGGGGGTCAGGGGAAGCGCGTCGAGGACCATCACCACCGACGGCACCATGTACTCGGGCAGCACGCCCGACACCGAGTCACGCACGACCGCCGGCTGCACCGCGCCGACGACGTAGCCCACCAGGCGCTTCTGACCAGCGGAATCGGCGCGCACGTCCACCGCGACATCGGTGATCCCCGGCACGGCCCGCAGCGCCGCCTCGACCTCACCCAGCTCGATCCGGTGGCCCCGCACCTTCACCTGGAAGTCCCGACGCTCCAAGAACTCCAACTGACCATCAGGCAGATACCGAACCCGGTCACCGGTGCGATACATCCGCGCACCAGGCACGTCCGAGAACGGATCGGCCATGAAGGAGATCGCCGTCCGGGTCGGGTTGTGCAGATACCCGCGGCCAACGCCGGTGCCGCCCACGTAGAGCTCACCGGGAACCCCCACCGGCACCGGCTGCAAGCCGTCACCCAGCACATACAACTGCGTGTTGCGCACCACCCGGCCGATCGGCACCCGCACCTCGCTCAGCGAGTCGCCGGCGCGGATGAAGGCGTGGGTCACGTCGTCCGAGCACTCCGTGGGCCCATAAGCATTGACCAGCGGAATCAACGGGAAACGCTCGAACCACCGGGCACACAGATCCGGCGGCAACGCCTCACCCGTCACCACCAACCACCGCAGATCGGCCAACTCCGGCACACCAGAACCGGCATCCCAACCATCCAAGGCGGCCCGCAGCAACGACGGCACAACCTCCAACACCGTGCACGGCACCGCGAACAAGGCATCAGGATCAGACGCCGTGGAACGACCGACAACCCGCACAGTGCCGCCAACGATCAGCGGCAACAGCATCTGCCACACCGAGATGTCGAACGTCAGGGGCGCGTTCTGCACCACCACATCGCCGGCCGCCACGTCAAGGTCCTCGGCCTTGGCCAGCAGGTGGTTGACCATGCCGCGCCGATGCACCATCGCACCCTTGGGCTTGCCGGTAGAACCCGACGTGAAAATCACATAAGCCAGATCATCCTCGGCACCGACAACCGGCGCCAACTCGTCGTCCTCGCCGTCGCCCAGCACAACCACGCGAACGGAACCATCAGCGGGCACCACCTCAGCGGCCAGCGAATCGAACTCGGGTGCCACCAGCAACAACCGGGCGCCACTGTCCTCCAACAACGAGGACAGCCGGGCCACCGGGGCGTTCGGGTCGAACGGCACATACGCGCCACCGGCCCCGAGGACACCCAGCACCGCCGCCACAAACCGCGCACTACGGTCGGACAGCACAGCAACCAACGAACCCGGCTCCACCGCACGGGAAACCAGACTCGCCCGCCGCACCAACGACCCATAAGTCACGGGGCCAAAGTCGTCCACCACGGCAACCGAGGACGGGTCACAGCGGCGCACCCGCTCCACGACCCCCTCGAAACCACCGTCCCGAGCGGAGTCGTTCCACTCCACCAACAACTGCCGCCGCTCCGCCGAATCGAGCACATCAATGCGCCCCAGCAACCGGTCCGGCTCCGCCACCGCAGTGGCCATCAGGCCGACGACACGGTTGACGATCTGTGTGGCCTCCGCGGCGCTGAACAGATCCGGCCCGTACTCCAGCCGCAGCTGCAACCGTTTGCCGGGAGAAACCCGCAGGTTCAACGGATAGTGGCTGGCGTCGCGGCCGGCGGCGAAGCGCACGGCCAGCCCCTCGGCCGGCGCGTCCAAACCGCTGGCGTCCAAGGGATAGTTCTCGAACACCAGCACGGTGTCGAACAGCTCGCCCACACCAGCCAGACCCTGCACCTCGGCCAAGCCCAGGTGCTGGTGGGGAATCAGCGCCGACTGCTGGTCCTGCAGCGAAGTCAGCGCCGTCAGCAGCGAATCGCCGGGCCGCAGCCGCATACGCACCGGCACGGTGTTGATGAACAGGCCCACCATGGTCTCGATGCCGGGAATCTCCGGCGGACGACCGGAATTCGTGGCGCCGAACGCGACGTCCTGCCGCCCGGTGAGCACGCCGAGCAGAATCGCCCAGCAGCCCTGCACCACCGTGTTCAGGGTCAGGCCGTTGGCCCGCGCCCAGCCGCTGAGCCGGGCCGTGACCTCCTCCGACAGCTCGACGATCGCGCTGCCGGGCATCACCGGCACCCGGTCGGGGTTGACCGGCGCCACCCGGGTCGGCTCCTCGAAGCCGGCCAGGGCCGTGCGCCAGGCCTGGAGCCCGGCGGCCTTGTCCTGCTTGGCCAGCCAGGACAGGTAGTCCCGGTAGGGAGTCACCCGCGGCAGGTCATTGTTGTTGTACAAAGCAAACAGCTCGCGCACGAGCACCGACATCGACCAGCCGTCGGCCAGGATGTGGTGGTTGCTCAACAGGAACCGGTGCTCGGTGGCTGATAGTCGAACCAAGGTGGCCCGCAGCAGCGGTGGTTTGGCCACGTCGAAGCGCTGCACCCGGTCGGCCTCGGTGATCCGCTCCAGCTCGGCGTCCCGCTCGGCCGAGGGCAGCCCCGACAGGTCGATCTCCTGCCAGGGCAACGTGACCGCGGCCGGGATGACCTGCACGGCCTGGCCGGACTTGGTGTAGCGGAAACCGGCCCGCAGGTTGGCATGTCGCGCCAGCAACGCCTGCGCGCTCGCCCGCAGCAGAGCCGCGTCCAGCCGGCCGTCGAAGTCCAGCACCAGCTGCACGGTGTAGACGTCGACCGCCTGCGGGTCGACCACCGCGTGGAACAGCAGCCCCTCCTGGAAAGGCGACAGCGGAAGGACGTCGTTCAACCCCGAACGCTTCACAGGGATCCCCACCCGTTCACTCGTCATAACGTTGCGTGTCGTGGTCACGCACGGGGGTTAACCCCACCGCGACCGTGGTTCTGCCACCATCGCTCCCCCGATGGCCGGCAGGACAGAATTGAGCATGTCCGGAGAGGACCCCTCGAGTACCAGGGAGGGGAGCCCGGCGGCGGTGACTCGGATGTCCCCCCAACACCGCCGGCGGCGCGACACTCGCCGGAATCACCCCACCGGACGGCGGGGCGCCGGGAATCACCCCATCCCCGGTTCCCGCTGTCGCCTCGGATGGCGGGGCACAACCGGGATCCACCCCACCACGGCGGCGTGTGCGCGCCGCCGGCCCGGTTCCCCCCATCCCACCGGCCTCATCCCGTCCCCACCGAGGCCGTACGTCGGCGGTGCCGTGGTACTCCCCCACCACGGCACCGCCCTTTTCTTGTGTCCGAACAAGAACAAGCCAAAATCCGCCACGCCAGCGGGCGTGGCGGATCGAGGTGTAGGCGGTTACCGCACGCCGACCTGCGGCTGGCCGGCGTACCCCGGGGCGGACGCCGAGCTGCTGCCCAGCAACGCCGCGGTGATCAGCGCGTTCAGCCGCAGCAGGGCCGGCGTGAAGATCCACCAGAGCAGGAACGACACCGCGGCCAGCCCCAGGCCGACCTGCACCTCGTTGGCGCTGGTGACCCAGAACCCCGACATGTACGGGAAGCCGTGCCGGCCGACCGGCAGCGTGTTCCAGAACACGGGCAGCAGCAACGCGGTCAGCCCGTGCAGGAACAGCGCCACCGGCACCAGCAGGATGGTCATCCCGCTGATGAAGTTGAAGAACAGGAACGCGATGTCCCGCCAGGTGCTGGTGTCCGACAGGGCCGTGAGGAACCGCGCGAGCGGCCCGCCCTCGGTCGGGGTGCGCGGGGTGCGCGGGATGCTCCGGCCCAGCACCTTCTCGGCGCTGCGCAGGTGCAGGTCGGTGAACGGCCGCTGGGCCGCCACCAGGCCGAGGAACAGGAACCCGCCGAGCACGGTGAACGACAGCAGGCCGGCGACCACGGTGCAGGTCACCAGCACGAAGCCGAGCACCGAAACGACGGAGAGTCCGATGGCCAGTCCGGTCAGACGCAGGCGCCTCATGATGCTCAGATCCCTCCAGAAACCGATGTTGGCCATGATCCTGCCCGAGCTCCATGGCCCCGGTCAGTGGGTCTGGGCCCACGGTGGTGGGGTTTACCCCCCCAATCGATCTGGGTCGTAGCGTCCGTGTGGCGGCAACCCCCGACCCGGCAAGGTGAGGACCACACGAGAACTGTGGAAGGGAGCAGCCATGCGGAGCGTCCTGCGCTGGCATCGGCCGTTGATGGTGTTCGCGATCGCCATGGTCGCGTTGATCGCGGTCTGCGCGGTGGGACTCGTCGTCGACCAGAGAATGCTGGTCGGGGCTCCGGTCTGGTTGAAGCCGTTCAAGTTCGCCGTGTCGTTCACGCTGTACACGGTCACGCTGGCCTGGGTGATCTCGCTGCTGCCGGCCTCCCGGCCGAAACTGCGCAAGGTCGGCTGGTGGTCGGGCACCGCGATCGTGGTGCTGTCCAGCGGCGAGTGGATCATCCTGCTGACCCAGGTCGTGCGGGGCCGCATGTCCCACTTCAACTACGCCACCGAGCTGGACGGCGCGTTCTACAACGCGATGGGCTTCATGGTGGCGTTCGTCTGGATCGCCACTCTGGTGATCACCATCCTGGTGATGATCGCCAAGCCGGGCCGCCGCTCCACGGCGTGGGCGCTGCGGCTGGGCCTGAGCCTGTCGGTGATCGGCATGGCCCTCGGCGAGCTGATGAACCTGCCCACCCCCGACCAGCAGCGCGTCCTCGACCAGGGCGGCCAGCCCCCGGTGATCGGTGGGCACAGCGTCGGCGTGCCCGACGGCGGCCCCGGCATGCCGATCACCGACTGGTCCACCACCGGCGGCGACCTGCGCATTCCGCACTTCGTCGGCATGCACGCGCTGCAGGCGCTGCCGCTGTTCGCGATGCTGCTGGGCCTGCTGGCCGGGCGTTGGCTGCTGCTGCGGGACGAGAAGGTCCGCGTCGGCCTGGTGATGGTCGCCGCTCTGGGTTACGCCGGCCTGATCGCGCTGGTCACCTGGCAGGCGCTGCGCGGCCAGTCGCTGATCCACCCGGACGTGCTGACGCTGGGCGCGCTGGCGGCGCTGATCGTCGTGGTGACGATCAGCGGGCGGGCGGTGCTGGCCGCGGGCCGGGCGCGAGCCGCGGTCGCCGAACCGGAGCACATTGCCGAGCGGGAGTTGGTCCTGAGCAGCCGCTGACGGCGAGCACGCCGAACGGGAGGAACCACGCGGGTTCCTCCCGTTCGGCGTGCTCGACCAGGGCATGCGACTCAGTCGCGGCCGGCGAGCAGGATGCGGTGCATCGGGGTGTCGATCAGGGCGACCCGGCGCAGGCCGGCCCCGGTCAGCCACTCGTCGTACTGGTCGAGCGTGTACGCGTCGCCGCCGCCGGTGGCCATCATGGAGGCGGCGAACAGCCGGAAGAACCGGTTCTGGGTGGAGTTCTGCTGGACCTCGTCCTCGACCACGATCTGGTCGACGATGGCCACCAGGCCGCCGTCGGCCAGCGCCTTGTTGGCCTTGATGGCCAGGTCGCGGGCGTCCTCGGGGGTCTGCAGGTGGAAGATGTTGACAAAAAGCACCAGGTCGAAGCCGGTGCCCCAGTCCTCGCGCCAGAAGTCGCGGCGCAGCGGGTGGAACCGGTCGGCCACGTCCAGCTGCTCGCTCTGGGCGATGGCCAGCGGCAGGATGCGCTCCACGTCCAGGCCGGTCGCGGTCAGGCCGGCGAACTGCTGCAGCAGCAGCTGGCTGTAGATGCCGGTGCCGCAGCCGACGTCGAGCATGCCGGCCGTCTTGTCGCCGGCCCAGCCGTGCTCCTTGAGCTGCGCGGACAGCGCGTGCACGACCGGCGGGGCCCAGAAGTTGATGCCGCGCACCAGGGACTCGTACTCCGAGGCCGAGATCTGGTTGTGCTGCTGGGATCCGTCGTCGGCCAGCGCGCCGGTGCGCACCGTCTCGGCCAGGTTTCGCCAGGCGCCCCAAGCCATCTGGCGGTCATAGCCGATCTTGCCGGCCAGGCTGAACAGACCGTCGGGCCGCAGCACGTCGCGGACCTCGTCGGGCAGCACGTAGACCACGGTGCCGTCGGCGTCCCAGGTGCGGACCAGCAGGTCGTAGGCGTTCAGGCCGTCCAGCAGGACGCGGGTGGCCTTCGCGTTGGTGGACAAGGACTTGGCCAGCTCGTCGGCGGTGGCCGGGCCCTTGGCCAGCTCGTCGAACACGCCGAGGTCGAAGGCGGCCTCGATGGCGCCGGGGGCCCACAGGCTGATCAGGTGCTCGTAGAGCCGGTGCGCGGCGCGCACCACCCGGGGCTGCCCGTCGCCGGCCGGCAGCAGCGCCGTGTCGACAAGCGGCTGCACGTTGCCGAACAGCGTGTTGTCCTCGAAAGATGCGCCGTCCGGCCGCACCTGCGCACTGGAAGTCATCGCCAGATTCCCCGCTCTTGAACCGTTGTTGCCGTGGTTGTGTTTCCGCTGTCGCGCGAGCGCGCTCATCCCACCCGCGCCAGGCCCTTGGCCCGGCGCCGCTGGGTCCCCCTGGAGACCGCCAGCGGATCCCAGTCGGCCGCCCGCTCGGGCAGCAGGGCCGGGTTCGCGAGCACCGCGCCGCCAAGCACCTCGGGCAGCAGCGGCCGCCCGAGGATCTGTGCGGCGCAGGAGATCCCCCCGATCATCGCGCCGGAGACCCCGCTCCCGGCGCGTGTGTTCTGACCGACCAGATAAAGGCCGTCCACCACGGTTCGGGTGTCGGGGCGCGCCCCGAACCCGCCCCAGTGCGCCAGCCCGTAGGGCGTGCCGCCGCTGGAGAGCGTGTACCGCTCGTGGGTTAGCGGCGTGCCCAACTCCAGGTGCGTGATGTGGTCGCGGAACGGGCCGAGAGCCTGCTCCGCGGTGCGCAGCAGTTCGTCGGTCCACCACTGCTTGCTGCGCTGGTACGCCGGGTCGCGCCGGTAGCGTGTCCCGTCGGCCGGGCCGCCGGCCACGCCCCAGTCCGGGTAGTCGGCCCGGGCCAGGGTCATCACCTGGAAGTTGCTGTGGCCGGGCGGGCACACGTCGGCCCGGCCCTGTTCCTTCACCGAGGCGAAGGAGCAGAACGCCGACCGGATCTCCTTCGGCGTGCCCTCGGCCAGTTCCCGGTACATGGACTCGATGTCCTCGTCCCGGAACCACCACAGGTTGGCGTTCGGCCGGTCGGGGAGCTCGATGTCCAGTGCCACATAGAGAACGGCGAACGCCAGGCGCATCTGCGTCTTCCGTGTCTTGCGCACCAGCGCCGCCGGGAAGTTCTGCTCACCGCCGGCCAGATCCAGCACCGTACGGCGGAAGTCCGCATTGGACACCACCAGCGGCGCGGTGTGCACTTCGCCGTCGTCCAGCTGCACGCCCGTGGTCTTGCCGTCCTCGATGGTGATCCGCTCGACCCGCTTGCGGGTGCGCAGGCTGCCGCCGTGCGCCTCGATCACCTCGACCAGCGCGGCGACCAACGCCTGGCCGCCGCCTTCCGGGTAGTAGGCGCCGCGCAGGTAGTGGTCGACCATGCTCAAGTGCGTGGACACAGTGACCTGGTCCGGTGCCGCGCCGTAGTTGGCCGACTGCCCGGCGAGCACCGTTCTGGCCCTCGTGGACAGTCCACAGTGGTCGAACAGCGCGGCAAGGCTGCCCCGGGCCATGACCATCAGCTCCAGGCTTTCCCGGGACTGCTGGCCAAGTCCTTCACTGCGCAACAGGCCGGACCGTTGCAGGTCGCAGACTTCCCGGCCGATGCGTACATAGGTGTCGATGCCGTGGGCGTCGGCCGGCAGCGCGGCCACCAGCCGGTCCCGGTAGCGGTCCCAGCCAGCCGGCACGTCCACCGTGACGGTGGGCAGCTGGATCCGGTCGAACCCGTCCGGGTCCATCTCCAGGAACCGCACCCGCTCGGCCAGGCCCAGCCCGGAGAGAATCCCCGGGATGAGCCCGTCCGGCCCGCAGTCGCCCAGGTAGTGCACGCCCACGTCGAACTCGTAGGCCCGGCGGCGACGGAAGGTGTGCCCGTTGCCACCCGCCACGTCGTGGTGCTCGAACACCACGACCTTGTAGCCGCTGACGGCCAGGTAGGCGGCGCACACCAGCCCGCCGAACCCGGCGCCGACCACGACCGCGTCCCAGTTCTCGGCTTCCCCGCGAGTGATCACGTCCTCCTCCCCGTCAGATGCTGATGCCGCCGTGGATCTCCAACACGGACCCGGTGACATAGGCCGCGCCCGGCGAGGCCAGGTAGGCCACCATGTCGGCCACCTCGGCCGCGGTGCCGAAGCGCCCCAACGGAATGCCGGCCAGCAGCTTGGCCCGGGCCTGCGCGGTCAGCGCCTCGGTCATGTCGGTCTCGATCATGCCGGGGGCCACCGCGTTGACCTTGATGCCGTAGCGGCCGACCTCCTTGGCCATGGCCTTGACGAACCCGATGACGCCGGCCTTGGACGCCGAGTAGTTGGTCTGCGTGGCCAGTCCGTACACACCGGACACCGAGGAGATCGCGATCACCGATCCCCGGCGCCGCTTCATCATCGGGAACACCACGGACCGGCCGACGTGGAAGACGCCGTCCAGGTTGGTGTCCATGACGGCCCGCCAGTCCTGGTCGGGCATCTTCACCAGGGGCCCGTCGCGGGTGATGCCGGCCGAGGTGACGGCCAGCTCGATCGGGCCGAACTGCTCGGTGTCGCCCACCCAGGAGCGCACCGCCTCGCTGTCGCTGACGTCGACCCGCCGCGCCAGCACCCGCACGCCCAGCCCGACAAGCTCCTTCTCCAGCTCGTCGGCGGCCTTCTCGTCGCTGCGGTAGCAGAAGCTGATGTCGAAGCCGTCGGCGGCCAGCCGCTGCGCGACCGCCCGTCCGATGCCGCGGGACGCGCCGCTGACCAGTGCCACTCTGCCGTTGTTGTCGGTCATCGTCGCAAACCCCCGCTGATTGCCCCGGCCTTCTCCGGGCGCAGCTGTTCGGCCGGCCGGAAGGCCATCACGGCGGTGGTCACGGTGACCACCGTCCGCCCGGCCACCCGGCTCTCGCCGTGGAAGATCATGGTTTCGCCCATGTCACGCTGTAAGACGATGTGGTGCTCCACGACGTCGCCGGGGAGCACCGGCCCGTGGAAGTCCACTCCGGACACCGAGCCGAGCAGCATCACCTTGTCGTGCAAGGCCTCAGGTCCACCCGCGGTGAGCATGGCGAGCACGCCGGCCGACTGCGCCCACGACTCGACCAGCAGGGTCGAGGGATAGGCCAGTTCCTCGTCGGTGACCTCGTCCGCGAGGTCGGCGTACCAGGGTTCGTTGCAGGTCACGGCTTTCACCGTGGTGATGCGTTCGCCGGGCACGACGTCGAGCACCCGGTCGACCAGCAGGATCGGATAGCGGTGCGGCAGCAGGCGCCGCAGCTCCGGCAGGGTGACCTTCACGCCGCCACCCCTGCCTTGTAGCCCAGACGCACACTGCCGACCGACCGGCTCCCCACCGACACGGTCGCCTTGCACACCCAGTCCCCGTCCCGCCCGGTCCACTCCAGGGCGATGTCGAGCTCGTCGCCCGGGAACACCGCGCCGAGGAAGCGCGCCGACTCGATGCCCCGCAGCACACCTGGCCCAGGGGCGGTGAACTCCGAGGCGGTGAGCTCGGCGCCACGGGTGACGCACTCCAGCACGCACACGCCCGGGAAGATCGGGAATCCCGGGTAGTGCCCCGCGAACACCGGCTCGTCACCGGTGATGCGGGCCGACGCGGCGGCCCGCCACTTCGCGCCGTCGGCGGTCAGACCGGCGTGCACCCGCACGTCGGCGATCACCGGACTGCGCCGCGATAAACCGCTCACCTCACACCTGCCCCAGGAGCCGGAGCACGGCGCAGCCGGTGGTGCCGCTGCGGTCCACCGAGCTGACCAGCACAACCTTGCCGGCCGCCTCGGGGTCACGCTCGGCCGCCGCCAGCAACGAGGCGATCTGGAAGGACACGGACGCCGCCGCGGTGTCGCCGATCAGGTCGCCGGTGGTGATCCGGTTGACCGTCGGCGCACCGAAGACCTCGGTCAGCACCGCGCGTTCGGCCTCGGCGGTGGCGTCGGGAGCCTGCGAGGCGACCGCCGCCCACACCTCGGACGGCTGCACGCCGGCCTGCGCCAGGACGCTGTCCACGCGGGCCTTGAGGGCCGGCCGCAGGTCGTTGTCCAGGTAGGCCGAGGACTCGACCGCCAGCAGTTCGGCCAGCGGCTGACCGTAGGCGCCGACAGTGTCGGCCGGCTCCATGAGCAGCATGACGCAGCCCTCGCCCAGCACGGCGTCGTGGTTCTTGTCGCCGCGGCTGTGGAAGTCCAGCCAGGACCGGGCGTTGCTGTACTCCTCGACGCCGCCGACCAGAACCTTGGCCGCCCGCCGGGAACGCAGCAGCCGGCGCCCGTAGGTCAGCGCGGTCAGGCCGGCGGTGCGGCCGCCGGCGATCGTGGCGTTGGGGCCCTTGAGCTGGTACCAGATCGCGCACTGGCCGGCGGCGCAGTTCATGGTGGTGTTCGGGAACGCCGCCGGGTCGACGTAGAAGGGCTGCTCGGCGGTCAGCGAGGTCCGGGTGAAGTCCATCATGGACTGCGCGCTGCCGGTGGTGGTGCCCAGCACCAGGCCGGTGTCCGGGCCGGTGTCGATCACCTGGTTGCCCTCGGCGTCCTTGATCAGCCTGCCGACCGTGGTGACGGCCAGGCCGGTGACCCGGTCCATCGAGCGGGTCCCCTTCTTGCCCAGCGCCTCGCGGACGTCGAAGCCGGGGACCAGGCTGGCCCGGCGGTCCGGCACCTGCCAGCGCTCGGTGTCCACATCGGACGCCGTGGCCCGGCCGGCGTGCACGCCGTCGACGAACGCGTCGCGGCCGACGCCGTACGGGCTGACCACGGACCAGCCCGTGATCATCATGCGGTCGGCGGTCACCGGTCCCCCTCGTACTTGCCGAGCACGGTGATCGCGTTGTTGCCGGCGAACGCGAGCCCGTTGTTCTGGACGATCTTCAGGTCGGCCTCCACGGCCACGTTGGGCACGCAGTCGATGCCGCACTCCGGGTCGGTCTCGACGTGGTTGATCGTCGGCGGGATGAACCCGTGCTTGATCGCCAGCGAGCAGGCCGCGGCGGCCAGCGCGCTGGCCGCGCCCATGCTGTGGCCCAGCATGGACTTCAGCGACACGGTGCGCGGCGGCTGGCCGCCGTACACCTCGCGGATGGCCGCGGTCTCGCAGATGTCGTTGGCCTTGGTGCCGGTGCCGTGGGCCGAGATCAGGTCCACTTCGGACGGTTTGACGCCGGCGTTCTCCAGCGCGAGCTCGATGCAGCGGGCCACGCTCTGCTGGTTGGGCGCGACCGGGTGGTGCGCGTCGCAGTTGAGGCCGTAGCCCAGCACCTCGGCGTAGATGGTGGCGCCACGGGCCAGCGCGGAGTCCAGCGGCTCCAGCAGCAGCACGCCCGCGCCCTCGCCGGTCAGGATGCCCTGCCGGTTGATGTCGAAGGGCTGGCAGCACTCGGGTGCGATCGTGCCCAGCCGGTAGAAGCCGGAGAAAGTCTTGCGGCACACCGCGTCCGCGCCGCCGCAGAGCGCGAACTCGGCCTCGCCGAAGCGGACCGCGTCGAAGCCGTAGCCGATCGAGTAGTTGCCGGCCGAACAGGCGGTGCCGATGGTGGAAGTCTCCACATTGGACAGCCGCAGCTCCTGGGCGATGGCCGTGGACAGCTGCGAGGCCGGCGTCCGGCGCACGTGCACCGGGTCGAAGTCGGCCGCTCCCCCGGCCAACTCGACGCCGACCAGGCCGTCCATCTCGAAAGCCTCGCCGTCGGTGGTGCCGATGGACACCATGCCGCGCCGCTGGGACAGCTCGCCCTCAGCCAGGCCAGCGTCCTCGACAGCCATCCGCGCCGCCGCGGTGGCGAAGCGGCTGGCCCGGCCCAACTGCTCGACGGGCACGGTGCGGATCCAGCCGGTCGGGTCGAAGCCGACCACCTCGGCGCCGTTGGAGTGGGCGAAGCCCTCGGTGTCGAACGCCGAGATGGGGCGCACCCCGCTGCGCCCGGAGCGGATGCCCTCGGTGTATTCATCCACCCCGATGCCGATACTGGAGACAACCCCAAGACCGGTCAGGACAACCCGGCGCGGCAACCCGGAGGCCGCGCCGGAAACTACGTGGGACATTATTCCCCCTCCAGCGTTCTCCACCGATACGGGGAGCGGCATGTGCGTGCTGCTCCCCGTATCGCCAGAATGATCGGCCTACCAGCCGGCCGCGTCGGCGACGACGTCGTAGACGCCCTTCAAGTTGACCAGCTGGGACAACTTGTCCTGATCGATGACGATGTTGAATTCCTTCTCGACGGACGCCAGGATCTCGATGGCGCGCAGCGAGTCCGCGCCGTGTTCCTCCTGGAAGAGGCTGGTGTCGGTCACCTCGTCCTCGTCGAGTTCAAGAATTCTGCACACGATTTCCTTGATCTTGACACTGCGCTCGTCAATGGACATGGTCATGCTTCCACCCCATCATTCTCCACCGCCCGCCATGCGCCGCGCTCCCCACGAACAACGGACACAATGCTGGCCACGACGGTGATACATACCTCTACCGGAACCCCATTCGGGGAGTACCCAAGATAACTCTGCCGGCAGGTGTGCGCAAGAAAACTTGGGACAGTTCTCTCGTTATTCACACCCCCCGCAGACTCACCGGACGCATATCCGTCCAGTGCTGCTCCACGTAGTCGAGTGACCCCTGGCGACTGTCCTCGCCGTGCACCACCGACCAGCCCCCGGGCACCTCGGCGAACACCGGCCACAGGCAGTGCTGGCCCTCGTTGTTGGCCAGGACGAGAAAGCGCCCGTCCTGGTCGTCGAACGGATTCGTCATGACCATTCCTCAGCTTCCAGTTCGAACTCGTCGATGTCTTCCTGGGTCAGCGACACCAGCGAGAGGTCCGAGGGCGTGTAGCCGCCGGCGTCGGGCCGGCGGGCGTGCTCGACCAGCGCGTCCAGGGCACGGAACCAGCTGCGGGCCAGGTCGTCGACCGCAGGCTCGTCCAGCAGCCGCCCGGCCCAGGTCCAGGTGGCGACCAGGCGCGGCCCCTCCGGCCGGTCCTCGGTGAGCGCGTTGACGTCGACCACATGCGGCAGCGACATGCTCGGGTCCGCGCCGGCCCCGCCTAGCGCCTCCTGCTCGGCGCTGACCGCCCAGTCCTGGGGCTTCGGCGTGCTCATGCGGCCGAGGTAGTTGAAGCCGATCTGCGGCCGGGGCGCCCGCGCCAACACGCCGGCGGTGGTCGGGTTCAGGTGGCGCAGCAGGCCGTAGCCGATCCCCTTGTCGGGCACCGCCCGCAACTGCTCCTTGACCCGCTTGAGCACGTCGCCGACCACCGGCCCGCCGGCCCACACCTGGGCGAAGTCGACCGGGCCGGGGTCGAGCCGGATCGGGTTGATCGTGGTGAACCAGCCCACCGTGCGGGACAGGTCGACCCGCTCGCCGATGTCCTCGCGGCCGTGGCCCTCCATCTCGATCAGCACGCCGTTGCCGGCATCGCCACCCCGGCGACGCCGCCAATCGGCCACCGCCAACGCAAAACCGGCCAGCAGCACGTCGTTGATCTCGGCGTGGAACACCGACGGCACCTCGGTCAGCAACGCGACCGTCTGCTCCACCGACAGCCGCAGCCGCAACTGCCGCGCCGTGCCGTGGACGTCCCGATTCGGGTCCAACTCCCCAGTGCCCAAGGGACGTTCCGGCTCGGCGGTCATGGCCAGCCAGGTCGGCAGCTCGTCGGCCCGCAGCACGCTGGTGGCCTCCGCCGCCAGGACTTCGGCCCAGCGGCGGAAACTGGTGCCGACCGGCGCGAGGTCCGGCTCGACCCCATCGGCCAGCGCGTTCCACGCCGCCTCCAGGTCGGGCACCAGGATCCGCCACGACACACCGTCAACCACCAAGTGGTGCAACACAAGGATCAAGCGGCCCGGCTGGTCGGGGCCGGCGTCCAACCACACCGCGCGGACCATCTGCCCGGCGTCGGGGTCCAGGCCGGCCTGTGCGGTCGCGCCCTGCGCGATCACCAGCGCCCGCAGCGTGTCCTCACTCGCCCCAGTGGCATCCACCCGAGTGAGGCAGTCGGTCGCGGCGACCGCACCGGTCGGCCGGACCTCCAGCCGCCAGGACTCGTTGCGGCGCAGGCGCATCCGCAACACGTCGTGGCGATCGAGCACGGCCTGCAACGCGGCGGCCAGCATGTCAAGGTCGGCGCCGGCCGGCGTCTGCACGACCGCGCACTGCTGGAACCCGGTCACCGAGCCGGACTGCTCGGCCAGCCAGTGCACGATCGGCGTCAGGCCGACCTCGCCGATGCCGTCGTCGGCGCTGACCTCGGCCTCATCGGCCACGTCCTCGGCGACAGCGGCCACGGCTTCGGCCGTCTTGTGCAGGAACACGTCACGCGGGCTGAGCACCAGGCCGGCGTTGCGGGCCCGGCTGACCACCTGGATGGCCAGGATGCTGTCGCCGCCCAGCTCGAAGAAGTTGTCCTCGACGCCGACCCGCGGCAACCCCAGCACCTCGGCGAACAGCCCGGCGACGATCTCCTCCTGCCGGGTGCGCGCCTCGGTCACGCCGACCACAGTCGCGTAGTCCGGCGCGGGCAGCGCCTTGGTGTCGAGCTTTCCGTTGGTGGTCAGCGGAATCCGGTCCAGCAGAACGAAGGCCGACGGCACCATGTAGTCCGGCACCTGGTGGGCGGTGTGCTCACGCAGCGCCTTGATCTCCGGTTCGACGCCCGCCGCCGGCACCACGTAGGCGACCAGCCGCTTGTCGCCAGGCCGGTCTTCGCGGACCACGGCCGCGACCTGCGCGACGTCGTCGTGGCTCGCGACCGCCGACTCGACCTCGCCCAGCTCGATGCGGAAGCCGCGGATCTTGACCTGGTTGTCGGCCCGGCCGACGTAGTCCAGTTCGCCCTTGGCGGTCCAGCGCACCAGGTCGCCGGTGCGGTACATGCGCGTGCCGGGCGCGCCGTACGGGTCGGCGACGAAGCGTGACCCGGTCAGCGACGGCCGGTTCAGGTAGCCCCGGGCCAGCCCCGCGCCGACGCCGGCGATGTAGAGCTCGCCGGGAATGCCGACAGGCACCGGGCGCAGGGCCTGGTCCAGCACGTAGAGCCGGGTGTTGGCCAGCGGCCGGCCGATCGGCGGCTTCGGCGTCTCGGTGGTCAGCGCCGAGCTCATCGTCACGCACACCGTGGCCTCGGTCGGCCCGTACGCGTTGATCATCGCGCGGTCGCCGGACCAGCGTTCCACCAACTCCGGCGGGCAGGCCTCGCCGGCGAGGATGAACACCAGGTCGGTGGGCAGGGTGATGTCCGGCGGGAAGGCGGCGACCACGGTCGGCGAGAGCACGCCCAGGTTCACCTGCTCCCGGCGGATCAGCTCGGCGACCGGCGCGCCGCCGGCCCGCTCCTCGGCCGACGCCACGACAAGCGTCGCGCCGCAGAGCAGAGCGGTGTTGATCTCCCAGCAGGCCGCGTCAAAGCTGAGCGAGGCGAACTGGAGCATCCGGGTGTCCGGGCCGATACCGAAGCGCAGCCGCTGCTCGGCGGTCATCGCGACGATGCCGGCGTGCGGCAGCACCACGCCCTTGGGCTGGCCGGTCGAGCCGGAGGTGTAGATGACGTAGGCCGGGCTGAGCTGGGTCACCGGCCGGATCCGGTCGGCGTTGGTGAGGTTGGAACCGTCCTGTTCGGACAGTTCCCGGTCCAGCAGCAGCCGGGGCAGATCCGTCGGGACGCCGTCGCCGGTGGCGGCCGTGGTGATCGCCATGGCCGGGTGGGCGTCGGCGAACAGGTAGGCGATGCGGTCCGGCGGGTAGTCCGGGTCCACCGGCAGGTAGGCCGCGCCGGCCTTCTGCACCGCGAGCACGGCCACGATCATCTCGGCCGAGCGGGGCAGGGCCAGGGCCACGATCTGCTCGCTGCCGATGCCGGCCCGCACCAGGGTCCGGGCCAGGCGGTTGGCCCGCTCGTTCAGCTCACGGTAGGTTAGCCGCGTGTCCTCGAACACGACCGCGATCGCGTCGGGCGTGCTGGCTGCCTGGGCCTCGAAGCCATCGGTGATGGTGCCGTCCGGGATCTCGACGACGTGGTCGTTCCACTCGTGCAGGATCCGGTGGCGCTCCTGCGGGTCGAGCACGTCGAATCCGCTCAGCGGCCGGTCCGGCTGTTCGACCAGCGCGGTCAGCAACCGCACCAGGCGGCCGGCCAGCGCCCGCACGGTGTCGGCCTCGTACAGGTCGGTGCTGTACTCGACGAGCGCGGTCAGGCCGCCGTGGTCGGGCTGCTCGGCGAACTCGAAGGTCAGGTCGAACTTGGCCGTGCCGGTGGGCACCTGCCGCACCTCGGTGTCCACTCCGGACAGTGTGAGGTCGGAAACGGCGTTGTTCTGGAACACCAGCATGACCTGGAACAGCGGCTGCCGGGCCAGCGAGCGGCTCGGGTTGATCACGTCGACCAGCCGTTCGAACGGCACGTCCTGGTGGGCGTAGGCGGCCAGGTCGGTGGCGCGGACCCGGGCGATCAGGTCGGCGAAGCTCGGGTCGCCCGAGACGTCGTTGCGCAGCACCAGCGTGTTGACGAAAAAGCCGACCAGGTTGTCCAGGGCCTCGTCGGTGCGGCCGGCGATCGGCGTGCCGAGCGGGATGTCGTTGCCCGCGCCGAGTTTGGACAGCAGTGCGGCCAGGGCGGCCTGGAGCACCATGAACACCGTGGCGCCGTTGGTCTTGGCCAGCTCGGCGATCCGGGCGTGCAGGTCGGGGCCGAGCTCGAAGTCGACGCGGTCGCCCCGGTAGCTGGTGACCGCCGGTCGCGGGTGGTCGGTGGGCAACTCGATCTGGTCAGGCAGATCGGCCAGCGCACCCTGCCAGAACTCCAGCTGCTTCGAGACAACACTCTCGGGGTCGTCCTCGCTGCCCAGCAACTCGTGCTGCCACAACGTGAAGTCCGCGTACTGCACCGGTAGTGGCGGCGGATCGGGCACCTGCCCGGCGACGCGGGCGGCGTAGGACTCGGCCAGGTTGTGGAAGGCCGGGACCATGGACCAGCCGTCGGCGGCCACGTGGTGGACCACGAGCACCAAGGCGTGGCGGTCAGTGTCCACAGTGAACAGATGGGCCCGCACCGGCAGCTCGGTGGCCACGTCGAAGCCCTTGGCCGCCGTCTCGCGCACGGCGGAGTTCAGCTTGGACTCGGCGATCTCGGTGGTCGGCACGATCAGCGCGACCGCCGCCGGGTCCAGCACCAGCTGGCGCGGGACGCCGTTGACGTCCGGGTACACCGTGCGCAGGCTCTCGTGCCGGGCCACCAGGTCGCCCACCGCGGCCACCAGGGCATCGGTGTTCAGCGGGCCGGTGAGGTGCACGACCGAGGCGACGTTGTAGGCCGCGGACGCGGCGCCTTCGAGACGGTTCAGGAACCACAGTCGTCGCTGGGAAAAGGACAGCGGCACCACCTCGGGACGCTGAGCCGGCACCAGGGCCGGCCGGACGTCCACAGATCCGTTCAGCTGCTCGGCCAGCTCGGCGACGGTCGGGGCCTCGAACAGGACCCGGACCGGCACCTCCACGCCCAGCACCGAGCGGACCCGGCTGACCAGGCGGGTCGCCAGCAGCGAATGCCCGCCCAGGTCGAAGAAACTCTCGGCCACGCCAACGGAAGGCAGGCCCAGCACCTCGGCGAACAGGGTGCACAGGATCTCCTCCTGCGGGCCCCGCGCGGCGCGGCCACCGCCGACGGCCGCCGCCTCCGGCACGGGCAGCGTCTTCCGGTCGACCTTGCCGTTGGGGGTCAGGGGAAGCGCGTCGAGGACCATCACCACTGACGGCACCATGTACTCCGGCAGCACCTCGGCGACGCCCTCGCGCACCACCGCCGGGTCGACCGCGCCGACGACGTAGCCCACCAGCCGCTGCTGGCCGGCGGTGTCGACCCGGACGTCGACCACTACGTCGGTGATCCCCGGGACGGCTCGCAGGACGGCCTCGACCTCACCCAGTTCGATCCGGTGGCCCCGCACCTTCACCTGGAAGTCCCGACGCTCCAAGAACTCCAACTGACCATCAGGCAGATACCGAACCCGGTCACCGGTGCGGTACATCCGCGCGCCAGGCACCTCCGAGAACGGGTCCGCCATGAAGGAAACGGCCGTGCGGGGTGTGTTGTGCAGGTACCCGTGACCGACACCGGTGCCACCGACGTACAGCTCACCCGGGACACCGACCGGAACCGGCTGCAAGCCGTCACCCAGTACATACAACTGCGTGTTGCGCACCACCCGGCCGATCGGGACGCGGACGTCACCGAGTTCGTGGCCGGTCCGGATCACCGCGTGCGTAACGTCATCCGCGCACTCCGTGGGCCCATAAGCGTTGACCAGCGGAATCAACGGGAAACGCTCAAACCACCGGGCACACAGATCCGGCGGCAATGCCTCACCCGTCACCACCAACCACCGCAGATCGGCCAACTCCGGCACACCAGAACCGGCATCCCAACCATCCAAGGCGGCCCGCAGCAGCGACGGCACAACCTCCAACACCGTGCACGGCACCGCGAACAGGGCATCGGGATCGGCGGCGACCTCGCGGTCCACCACACACACCGTGCCGCCGACCATCAGCGGCAACAGCATCTGCCACACCGAGATGTCGAACGTCAACGGCGCGTTCTGCACCACCACATCAGTCGCCGACACCGCCAGATCCTCAGCCTTGGCCAACAGGTGATTCACCATGCCCCGGCGATGCACCATCGCACCCTTGGGCTTACCCGTCGACCCCGACGTAAAGATCACGTAGGCCAGATCGTCCTCAGCACCGACAACCGGCGCCAACTCGTCGTCCTCGCGATCGCCGAGCACGACCACCCGCACCGAACCGTCGAGCGGCACGACCTCGGCGGCCAGCTCGATGAACTCCGGTGCCACCAACAACAACCGGACGCCGCTGTCCACCAGCAGCGATGAGATGCGCGCGACAGGGGCGTGCACATCGAGTGGCACATACGCGCCGCCGGCCCCCAGCACGCCCAACACCGCCGCCACGAACCGAGCACTGCGGTCCGAGAGCACAGCAACCAACGAACCCGGGTCCACCTCACGGGACACCAGACTCGCCCGCCGCACCAACGACCCGTAGGTCACCGGCCCGGAGTCATCCACCACGGCCACCGAAGAAGGATTGGTCCGGCGGACCCGCTCCACCACACCCTCGAAGCCACCGTCGCGAGCGGAGTCGTTCCACTGCACCAACAACTGCCGCCGCTCGGCCGCGTCGACCACGTCGATCCGACTCAACGGCCGGTCGGCGTCGACGCGGACGAAGTCGGTCAGGTAGTCGAGAAACCGCCGCTGGTGCGCGGCCAGCTCCTCCTCGCGGTAGACCTCGGGGTTGGCGTTGAAGTGGAAGCCCAGCTCCCCGTCCGACGTCTCGTAGGCGGTGATCTGGAAGTCCTCCACCGGCCCGCTGGTGAGGTCGTTCATGACACACACGCAGTCGCCGAAGGAGAAACTCGCGCCGTAGTCGAGCACGTTCACGGTCGGCCCGAACGGGCGCTGGTCGGCGTGGTCCAGGCCCATCAGCTGGCGCACCTGCCGGCCGCGGAAGTGCTGGTGGCGCACGGTCAGGCTGACCTGCTCGCCGGCCTGCGCGAGCAACTGGGCCCGGGTGGTCGCCGCGGCGATGCGCAGTTGCAACGGCAGGAAGTTGGCCCGCATGCCGGGAATCGCCCGCGCTTTGGCGCCGGTGCGCGCGGTGGCGGGCATGGTGAGCATGACAGTGTCGCTGTCGGTCATGCGCTGCACGTAGGCGCCGGCCGCGGCGATGACGAAGGTCGGCCAGGCCACCCGCGCCTGCCACGACGCCGCCTTGACGTCGGCCATCACGTCCGACAACACCGAGGAACGCCGCAGGTAGCTGCGCGGGGTAGCCGGCCGGCGGCCGGACAGGTTGGTCAGATCGGGCGTCTCCGTGAACCGCTCGCGCCAGAACTCCTCGTCCCGCGCCAGCTTCGGCCCGGCCGCGTAGGCGGCCTCGTCGTCCAGCAGCTCCGACACCGGGGCCAGCACCCCATCGGTCGGGTCCGTGCCCTCGCCCAGCGCGTCGTAAATCCGGGAGAACCGGTTGTAGAACACGCCGTACGAGAAGCCGTCGAGCACGATGTGGTGCGTGCACACGTAGTGGTGGTAGTGCTCGGGCCCGATCTTGTGCAGGGCGAACCGGAACAGCGGCCCGTTGTCGAAGTCCAGCGGCCGCGCCAGGTCGGCCTCCATCAGCTCGACCGAGCGGGCCGCCGGGTCGGCCTCGCCGGTGAGGTCGGTGACCGGCGACGGCCAGTCGGCGAACGGGTGCACCACCTGGCGCGGCTCCCCGTCGCCCGGGGTGAACCGAACGCGCAGGGTCTGCGCCTCGCGCACGGTCGCCCGCAGCGCCGCCTGGTACCGGTCGACGTCCAGTCCGCCCCGGATGTCCACGTAGCCGCCGGTGTTGTAGACCGGGTTGCCGGGGTCGAGCTGTTGGCCCACCCAGATCTCGGTCTGCGCGGCCGACAGCGGCAGACCGTCGCCTGGTCCCTCAGTCCTCACCGAGCACTCCTGTTCCCCCAGATCAGCGCGCCAGCGCGTCGTACGCGTCCGGCGCGTCGATGGCGGCGACCACGTGGTCGCCGTAGATGTCCTGCAGCCAGTTGCGCTGGTAGAGCGTGTCCAGATACCGCTCCCCCAGGTCGGGTGCGATGGCCACCGCGGTGATGTCCTTGCCGTCCGCGTGCTCGTCCAGCCAGCTCAGCGCGCCCGAGAGCACGGTCCCGGTGGAACCGCCGAACAGGAAGCCCTTGCGGGCCAGCTGGTGGCAGATGCGGATGGTGTCCGGCTCCTCGACGTGCACCACGTCGTCCACATAGGACTCGTCCAGCAGCTGCGGCCGCACGCTGGTGCCCAGCCCGGGAATCATCCGGGGGCTGGGCGGCCCGCCGAAGGTCACCGAGCCGACGCTGTCCACCGCCACGATGCGCACCTTGCGGCCGGCCTCGTGGAAGTAGCGCGCGCAGCCCATCAGCGTGCCGGTGGTGCCCGCGCCGACAAAAAGCACGTCCAGGTCCGGGAACCGCTGCGCGATGGCCGGCGCGGTGGTGCGGAAGTGGGCGCCCCAGTTGTCGGGGTTGGCGTACTGGTTGAGCCACACGTACTTGCTGTCGCTGGCGCACAGGGCCCGCACGTAGTTGATGCGGGCCCCCAGGAAGCCGCCGTCCCGGTCCGGCTCGGCGATCACGTGCACCGTGCTGCCCAGGCTCTCCATGAGCTGGCGCGTGGTCAGGTTGCAGCGCGAGTCGGTGACGCAGACGAAGCCGTAGCCCCGGCTGGCCGCGATGATGCTCAGCGCGATGCCGAGATTGCCCGACGAGGACTCGACCAGCGTCGAGCCCGGCACGAGCCGGCCGGCCCGCTCGGCCGCCTCGACCATGCTGGCCGCCGCCTTGAGCTTGATGGAGCCGGCGAAGTTGAAGCCCTCGCACTTGAGGAACAGCCGGCGGTCGAACACCGGAGCCAGGTCGACGTAGAGGTCCTCCACGTTGAACTCCTGCGGGCTGGTGATCACTGGCACGTGCCGACCCCCTGCTGGTGGGATAAGTCCGACGCCGGCTCAGGCATTGCCGTAGCGGTGCACGTCGGCGAAGAAGTCCGGGACCTCGACCAGCGTGCCGTCGGCGCGCACCTCGTCGTAGGCGTGCAGGCCGACGGCGAGGTCGAGCACGCCGAGGCCGAACGGGGAGAAGACCAGCGGCCGGTCGGTCGGCAGCTTCGCCTTGCCCGCCAACACTTCCGGCAGGGTGGCGTGCACGAAGTCCCGGTTGCCGGTGAGCTGCTCGGCCAGGTGCGGCGAGGTGTCGGCCTTGAGGCAGTGGTCGATGTCGTCGAGCACGTTGGTCGCGCCGAGGATGATCTCCGGGGCCAGGTCGCGCAGCGACACGTGCAGCACCACCGGGTTGTGGTCGAACCAGGACGGGTCGGTCACGTGCGGCTTGCCGGCCACGGTGGCGAACACGACCAGGTCGCTGTTGCGGATCAGGTCCTCCGCGCTCTCGCGCACCGTGATCCGCGCGGTGGCGCCGGAACGGCGCAGGTAGTCGGAGAAACCGTTCGCGTGTTCGGCCGACAGGTCGTGCACGCCGATCTCGTCGAAGCTCCAGCCGGTGCCGGCCAGGTAGGTGTGGATGTACCGGGCGATCAGGCCGACGCCGACGAAGCCGACCCGGGCCGGCCGGGTGCGGTCGCGGGTCAGCCAGTCCGCGGCCAGCGCGGCCGAGGCCGCCGTCCGGGTGGCGCTGATGATGGAGCTCTCCATGCAGGCGAACGGATAGCCGGTGTCGTGGTCGTTGAGCACCAGCACGGCCGAGGCCCGCGGAATCCCCGCCGCCACGTTCTCCGGGAAGCTCGAGATCCACTTGATGCCGTCCACCGGACGACGGCCGCCCAGCGCCGCCGGCAGCGCGATGATGCGTGAACTGGGCCTGTCCGGAAAACGAAGAAAGTATGACGGCGGATTCACTGTCTCACCGGCGCCGTGCATGCGGTACGTCGCCTCGACCAGCTCCGTTACCTGCTTCTCGCGCCCGGTGAGCGCACGCTGCACCTGAGCACCGGAAATAACAGCGAACGACGGAATACGAGCCTTTTCAGACATGCACAGCTCCCCGAGTGCCGCCAGTCACGGCACCAGCGCGATTGGTAAAGGCATGACAATCAACCCCGAGCACTTCCCGGGGCGAGAATCACATTTTCAGCGCACCACGAAACGTATCCGGGCACGCGAAGCAGCCACGTCAGTCGGCGCGCCGCCAGAGCGCGTGCGAGCAGGACGTGCACGACAGAAGATCCCCAGCCGGCGGGACACGGGCGCCCGCGGCTCGTCACCCCGCCCGGACCACCCCGGGCGCGGGCCAGACGTCAGGCAGGCGCGGTGACCTGTTCTACGGTCTCCAGGACCAGTAAAACAGCAGGTGACATCTCTACCCCCAGATAGCGACTCGGATACCGCTTCCTCCACGACACCGCTCCCCAGCAGTGCCGGCGTGATCATCGGATGTGTCTGGTTCGACCCGCTCCCGACGAGTCGCACCTAACACGCGGTTTACCCGCATGTCACTCCAGTGATCAATCCGCCATCCATACTTGCCCGCGCTCAAACCTGCGTCAAGGCGACTTCAGGACCGGTCACGCTTTTTCCCGGAAGGTCACGGGCACGCCTCGGGAAGGCGGCATGTAACCGTGACTCTACTGGTCCGCACGGCGCAGCGCCCGTGCACCTTGGGGCAAACTTCACACGTAGCGGTATCGTGCGATCCCGGAAAAAGGGCACGTCAATTTCACCCGTTTACCTTGTCCTTCGGCCGATGCCTCACCTAGCCTGTGCGCGAGGGAGTCTGTCCCGGACGGCAGCGGCGTGAATTCGCCGACGGGGTGCTGTTGTCGATTCGCCCAACCAGCCTTCGCCGGGTGATGGGCACGTCCAACCGCTAGGGGAAGCGAGAGATGGACTACGCGATCTGGGCAGAGGGGCTGCGCAAGCGGTACGGGGACCATGAGGCGCTGACGGGGGTGGACCTGGCCGTGCCCGCGGGCACCGTGCTCGGGGTGCTGGGCCCGAACGGCGCCGGCAAGACCACCACCGTGCGCACGCTGGCCACCTTGCTGCGGCCTGATTCCGGCCAGGCCAAGGTGGCCGGGTACGACGTGCTGACCCAGCCACGGGAGGTGCGCCGGCGCATCGGGCTGGCCGGCCAGTACGCCGCGGTGGACGAGCTGCTCACCGGGCGGGAGAACCTGGTGCTGCTGGGCACTCTGCTGCGGCTGGGCCGCAAACGGGCCCGCGAGCGCAGCACGGAGCTGTTGGAGCGCTTCGAACTCACCGACGCGGCCGACCGGCCGGCCGGCACCTACTCGGGCGGCATGCGGCGGCGGCTGGACCTGGCCACCTGTCTGATCGCCGACCCGCCGGTGGTGTTCCTGGACGAGCCAACGACCGGGCTGGACCCGACCAGCCGGGTGCTGCTGTGGCGGATGGTGCGGGAGCAGGTGGCCGTCGGCACCACGGTGCTGCTGACCACGCAGTACCTGGAGGAAGCCGACCAGTTGGCCGACAGCATCGTGGTCATCGACACCGGCCGGGTCATCGCCGAGGGCACGCCGGACGAGCTCAAGCGCAAGGTCGGCGAGGAGTGGCTGGAGGTCTCGGTGGCCCAGCCGGCCCAGCGGGCCATGGCGTTGGCCGCGCTGGCCAAGGTGTCGGTGGGCGAGCCGAGCGCGTCGGCGGACAGCGGCGTGATCACCGCGCAGCTGCCGGCCGGCATGGGCGCGGTGGCCGCGGCCGCCACGGCCCTGAGCGACGCCGGCGTCGAGGTGGTCGACTTCGCGCTGCGCCGGCCGTCGCTGGACGACGTTTTCTTCACGCTGACAGGGAAATCCTCCGGGGAGGGCGGACAGTCATGAGCCTCGCGCTCGAACGCGGCGTCATCGGCGAGCGGGGTTCGGCCCTCACCGACACCTTCGCGCTGGTGGGCCGGCAGCTGACGCACCTGCGCCGGGCGCCGGGCAAGTTCATCGGCATCGCGATGAACCCGCTGGTGATGATGCTGGTGCTGGGCTACCTGTTCAAGAACTTCATCGTGGTGCCGGGCTCCGGGGACTACCAGGAGTACATCCTGGCCGGCTGCGCCGCCCAGGTCGGGCTGGCCAGCATCGGGCCGTCGGCCATCGGCGTGGCGTCGGACCTGCGCACCGGACTGATGGATCGCCTGCGGTCGCTGCCCATCTCGCGCACCAGTGTCCTGATGGGACGGACACTGTCCGACCTGGTGCTGGCCGCCGGCACTGTGGTCGTGGTGTCGGTGGCCGGCCTGCTGCTGGGCTGGCGGATCCACACCGGACTGTGGGAAGCCCTTGCCGGGTACGGGATCCTGCTGCTGTTCGTGTACACCATGCTGTGGGTCGGCGTGCTGGTCGGGCTGGTGATCCGCACCCTGGAGACCATCGACGCCGTCGGCGCGCTGGTCGTGGTGCTGTTCTCGTTCCTGTCCAGTGCCTTCCTGTCCACCGACGGCATGCCCGACTGGATCCGGCCCATCGCAGCCTGGAACCCGGTCAGCGCCGTGGTGACCGCGTGCCGCGACCTGTGGGGCAACCCGTCCTCGCCGGTGCGCGACGGGCTACCGGCCCAGCACCCGGTGATCGTCGCCCTGGTGAGCCTGGCCGTGATGCTGGCCGTGGTGATCCCGCTGGCGGTCCGCTCGTTCCGCACCGCCGCCGCCCGCTGACGACAGCACAAAACCCGCCACCGCTGGGGAGTGGCGGGTTTTGTGCGGTCAGGGTCAGGGACGCCAGGTGCCGTCGACCGGGATGCCGGCGGCCGCGGCGATGCGGTTGCGGGAGGCCAGCAGACGGGCTCGCAGCGCGGGCAGGTCGACGCCGATCAGCACGCCGTCCCGCTTGACCACGCGGCCGGCGACAAGAACGGTGTCGACCAGGCCCGGATGGCCGGCGGAGACGATGGCGCCGACCGGATCGGTGACCGGGAAAACCGTCGGGTCATCGGCCCGCAGGAGAACGACATCGGCCTCCTTGCCCGGCGTGAGGCTGCCGGTGCGAGCGCCGAGCCCGCACGAGGCGGCCGCGTCGACCGTCACGAACTCCAGCAGATCCCGAGACCGCAGGCCACCGTTCAGGCCGCGCTGCGCGGCGAAGGCGGTCCGCATGGTGGAGAACAGATCGCCAGCGGCAGACGGGACGTCGTCGGCCGACAGCGTCGGGCGCAGGCCGGCGGCCAGCACCCGGCCGGTCTCCGGCCAGCCGAAGCCCATTTTCGCCTCGACGTCCGGGCTGATCGACACCGAGCCGCCGGCCTCGGCCACCAAACGCAGCTCGTCATCGCTGATCCCGTTGGCGTGCACGAAAGTCGTGGTGTCCCACAGCAATCCGTGCTCGCGGAGCTCGGCGACCGGCCGGCCGCCCGACAGCCCGTCGACGTGCACGCTGGTCCGCAGGCCGAGTTCGGCCGCCAGCTTCATGTCCGCGGCCACCACGTCCATTGTGGACTCCCCCGGCCCGCGCAGGCCCAAGGCCATGGTCACCAGGCCGTCCTCGGTCACGCCGGCCCGCACTCGGCGGACCTCGGCCTCGATCGCGTCCTTGGTGCGGTATCCCGCGCCGTAGCAGAAGATCGACCGCCCGGGCACGGCTCGCAGGCCGTCGAGGGCGGCGTCGGCGTGCTCGGGGCTCTGCGCGGCGTGGAACCAGTCCAGCATCGTGGTCACGCCGGAGTGCAGGGCCTCCAGACGGCCGAACAGGTTGCCCAGGTACACGTCCTCGGGCCGGTACTGGGGCTTGAGTGTGCCGTGCATCGCCACGACGTAGTCGTCGAACGTCCAGTCGGCGCCGATGCCGCGGAACGCCGTCTGCCAGGTGTGGCGGTGGTTGTCGACAAAGCCGGGCAGCACGATCCGGTCGGTCGCGTCGATCACCTCGGCGTCCGGGGCGTCGATCCGCTCGGCCACGGCGGCGATCACGCCGTCTTCGACGAGCACGTCGCCGCGGGTGAGATCGCCGACGGCCGGGTCCATGCTGACGACCATGCCGCCAGTGATCAGGGTTTTCATGAGGCGCTGGTCTCCTTCTGCTTGTGGTGAACCTGCTTGTGGTGAACACCGTCCGCCGCGGCCAGGACGTCGGCGATCAGGTCGGGGGTGTCCTCGGTGCCGGCGGCCAGCCGGACCAGGCCCAGCGGAACCCCTGACGCGGCGATCTGTTCCTCGCTGAGCATTCCTCGCCACATTGACGCCGGGTGCACGGCCAGGGACTCCACGCCGCCGAGGCTGGCCGACCGGCGGCTGTAGCGCAGCCGGCCCAGGAACGCGTCGGCCGCCGCGAAACCACCGGTCAGCTCAACCGCGAGCACGCCACCGAAGCCGTTCATCTGCTTGCGCGCCAACGCATGCTGCGGATGGCCGGGCAGACCGGGATAGTGCACGCGGGCCACCGCCGGATGCTTGCTCAGCACCTCGGCCAGAGCCTGGCCGTTGGCATTGTGGCGAGCCACCCGCAGCGGCAGGGTGCGCAAGCCGCGCAGCAGCAGCCAGGCGTCGACCGGACCGAGCACCGCCCCGGTGAGCACGGCGGTGTCCCAGATCCGGTCCAACAGCTCCGCCGATCCGGCCAGCACCCCGGCCGACACGTCGGTGTGGCCGTTGAGGTACTTGGTCGCGCTGTGCCAGACCAGGTCGATCCCGAGGTCGGCCGGCCGCTGGTTCAGCGGCGTGGCGAAGGTGTTGTCGGCCACGGTCAGCACGTTGTTGGCGCGGGCCAGCTCGGCCACCGCCGACAGGTCGGTGACCTGCAACAGCGGATTGCTCGGCGTCTCCACCAGGATCAGCCGGGTCTTCGGCGTCAACGCCCGCGCGAACTGCTCCGGGTCGGTCTGGTCGACCACGGTGGTGGACACTCCCAGCCGTGGCAACAGGTTCAGCAGCACCGACCCGGTGCCGCCGTAGGTCGACTTCTGCCCGATCACATGGTCGCCGGCCGACACCAGGCCCAGCACGGTGGTGGTGAGGGCGGCCATGCCCGAGGCGGTGACCATCGCCGCCTCGGTGTGCTCCAGCTCCGCGACCACCGCCGCGACCTGAGTGTGGTTCGGATTGCCGTATCGGGTGTAGAAGTCGTGGCCCCGGGACTCCACGGCGACCCGCGCGAAGTCGTCCCCGTCGTCGGCCGAGAACGTCGCCGTCTGGTAGATCGGCGGCGCCACGGCGCGGCTGGGGTGGACGTGGCGGTCGGCGTGGACCACGACCGTGCTGCTGCCCGTCATACTGCCCTCCCGTGGATGTCTCTGACACCACGAGAATGGCCAACGGAATGGCCGGAAAGCCCCGATTGCGGCAACTTTGGCAGCAACTAGCGCCTGGATCGGGGCAGGTGGTGTGGTAGGGCGGGGGCTGGCGCAATATCCTGCCAACGTGGATGACGTGGACCGCTCGATACTGGCCGTGCTGGAGCAGGACGGCCGGATCAGCAACGCCGATCTCGCCGCCCGGGTCGGCCTGTCGCCGTCGCCGTGCCTGCGGCGGGTGCGCCGACTGGAGGAGACCGGGGTGATCCGCGGCTACCGGGCGCTGATCGACCCCGCCGCGGTCGGCCGGGGGCTGCGGGTGTTCGCCGGCGTCCGACTGGTGCGGCACGCCCGCGCGGACGTGGTGGCCTTCGAGCAGGCCGTGCTCAAGCTGGACGAGGTGGTGCACAGCCACCACGTCACCGGCAACTACGACTACCTGCTCCAGGTGGAGGTGGCCGACCTGCCGGCGTACGAGGACTTCCACGCCAACCGGCTGGCCAGCCTGCCCGGGGTGGCCGCGGTGAGCAGCTACGTCACGATGAAGACGCTCACGGCTGGCAGTTGAGGCGCAGGCCGCCCCACGGCCACGGCAGTTCGTACACCACGCCACGGCCGCCGGAGCTGACGTAGGCGGTGTCGCCACCGAAGCAGACGTTGGTGACGTACGGGTCTTCGACCGGCGTGACGAACGCGCCGAGCACCTTGCCTTCCGGGCTGATCACGCGGATGCCGGAGCCCGGCAGGTCGGCCACGCACACGTTGCCGGCGGCGTCGACGGCCAGGCCGTCCCACTTCAGGTTCCGGCTGCCCTCGTGCTGGTGGAGGTCGGGCCGTTCGACGAGCTTGCCGGGCCCGGCGATGTCGTAGCACCGGAGGCGGCCGGTGAACGTCTCGGAGGCGTAGAGCCGCGATCCGTCCGGGGACAGACCAGCGCCGTTGGGGATGTGCAAGCCGCCGGCTGCGACGTGGACCGTGCGGGCGACGGGATCACCGTAGTAGAGCATCCCCCGTGTGGTGTCCACGAAGTAGCAGGATCCGTTGGTGTCGAAGACGATGTCGTTGAGGCCGCCGATGCGCTCGCCGTCGCATTCGGTGAACACCGCCTTGACGGCGCCGGTCTCGACGTCGACCCGCCACAGCGTGCCGCCGGTGTTGTCATCGGCCCGGCCGTTGGGACGGCGGACACCGTCGTCGCCGTCGAAGGTGAAGCCACCGCTGTCGCAGACGTAGATCGCTCCATCCGGACCGAACGCGCAACCGTTGGCACCACCGGAGAACTCGGCGACCGTCTCCTTACGACCGTCGGGATGCACCCGTGTCAGCGCACGCCCCTCGATCTCCGGAACGAAGACCGAGCCGTCCGCGCCGACCGACGCCCCTTCGGGAAACCGCAGGCCGTCGGCGATCGCGCGGGCAGTGTCGAACATCGTGTCTCCTAGTCGTTCGAGGGCTCTGCGCCGGTCAGCCCGGGAAGCCACGGACCGCGGTCAGCAAAGCCTCTCGCATCGCCGCCTGATAGACGGAGGACTTCACCTCGGCGTGGAACGCGAAGTGCTCGACGGCCACCCGCAACGCGACGTTGATCATCGCTGCCTGAACGGTGACGGCCAGGTCGGGCTCGGCCAGTCCGGCACGGTCGGCGAGGGCCCGGGCGAAGGCCGGCTCGGCGTCGCGGTGCGCCTCCAGCCAGACCGCGCGCAGGCCCGGTTCGGTGCGGGTCAGGCGAATCAGGCTCCGCACCGTCTTGAGATCGTCGGTGGCGTGCTGGTTCGGCGGGCAAAGCAGGTCCACCAGGTCGGCCGCGTCCTGGTCGCGGCGCCAGGACCGCAGCCGCTCGGCGGTGTGCTCGATGCCGCCGGTCAGCATCGGTGTGACGAAGCTTTCCTTGGTCGGGAAGTAGCGCCACAGGGTGCGGGCGGAGATGCCGGCCGCCTCGGCGATCTCCTCAGCGGT
The DNA here is from genome assembly GCF_018263855.1 of Kutzneria sp. CA-103260. GTDB lineage: Bacteria > Actinomycetota > Actinomycetes > Mycobacteriales > Pseudonocardiaceae > Kutzneria. Next base: position 4,122,343 of record NZ_CP073318.1, read on the forward strand.
GGTGTCGGCGACCCCCTTGGCCAGGAACAGGTCCACGGCGACGCGAGCCACCTCCAGGCGCGTCTCGGCCTTGCGCCGCTCGGTGAGCGGCGGACGTCCCATCCGCGCCGCTGTCTTCTCGGGCATGTCAAGCACCCTACTACTTTTTGTCGTCGACTGACTATATGGCGCTCCGTGCCAACAAGTTGTACGGTGCACCTATGACACAGAGCGTTGTGGTCACCGGCGGGGGTTCGGGAATCGGAAGGGCGGCGGCACTCCAGTTCGCCGCCGCCGGCGCGAAGGTCGTGATCGCCGATCTCAACGGCGACGCGGCCAAGACCGTGGTCGAGGAGATCACCGCGGCCGGCGGCAAGGCGGTGGAGGTGGTCGGCGACCTGACCGACCAGGCCGTGATCGACCAGGTGGTCGCCACCGCGGTCGAGACCTTCGGCGGCCTGGACGTGCTGGTGAACAACGCCGGCATCGCCGACTCGATGGCCGCCGCCGCGGACGTCACCGACGCCGAATGGCACCGGATCCTGGCCGTCGACCTGACCGCCCCGTTCCTGCTCACCCGGGCGGCGCTGCCGGTCATGCTGGCCAAGGGCAAGGGATCGATCGTCTACACCATCTCCGAGGCCGGGCTGCGCGGCAGCGCCGCCGGCACCGCGTACACCACGGCCAAGCACGGCCTGGTCGGGCTGACCCGGTCGGTGGCGGTCATGTACCGCGACGCCGGCATCCGGGCCAACGCCATCGCGCCCGGCGGCACCCGCACCGGCATCGTCGTCAACGCCGACCCCGAGGGGCACGGCCCTCAGGTCGTCGGCCGGTACCTGCAGCAGAACGTCGGCCGCATCGCCGACGCCGACGAGCAGGCTGCGGCCATCGTCTTCCTCGCCTCCGACGCGGCGTCCAACATCAACGGCGCCGTGCTCCCCGTAGACAACGGCTGGGCCGCCGTCTAACTCTCACGAAGGGCAGGACATTGTCCATTGAACTGGGGTTCGATCCGGCGGCGCTGCGCGCCAAGTACCGGACCGAGCGGGATCGACGCATCCGCCCCGAGGGCTCGGCCCAGTACCAGCCGGCCGGCGACTACGGCGCCGACCCGCACGCCGACCCGGACTTCACCCGGGAACCGTTGCACGACAAGGTGGACGCCGTGGTCGTCGGCGGCGGCTTCGGTGGGCTGCTGGCCGCCGCCCGGCTGCGGCAGGTCGGCGTCGAGCGCATCCGGGTGATCGACAAGGCTGGGGACTTCGGCGGCACCTGGTACTGGAACCGCTACCCCGGCATCCACTGCGACATCGAGTCGTACGTCTACCTGCCGCTGCTGGAAGAACTCGGCTATGTGCCGACGTGGAAGTACGCGCCCGGCGAGGAGATCCGCCAGCACGCCCGGGCCATCGGGCGGCACTTCGACCTGTACCGGGACGCCTGCTTCCAGACCGGTGTCACCGAACTGCGCTGGGACGAGGACGCCTGGCTCGTCTCCACCGACCGGGGCGACCGGATGCGGGCGCGGTACGTCGTGGTGTCCAACGGGACCCTGGACCGGCCCAAGCTGCCGGGCATTCCCGGCATCGAGACGTTCGCCGGCCACACCTTCCACACCAGCCGCTGGGACTACGACTACACCGGCGGCGACGCCGACGGCGGCCTGCACAAGCTGGCCGACAAGCGAATCGCTCTCATCGGCACCGGCGCGACGGCGATCCAGGCCGTGCCGCATCTGGGGCGCGACGCCCGGGAGCTGTACGTCTTCCAGCGCACCCCGTCCACTGTGGACGTTCGCGGCAACCGTCGTACCGACCCGGAGTGGGCGGCGTCCTTGACACCCGGGTGGCAACGGCGGCGGATGGAGAACTTCCTCAACATCGTCGCCGGCGGGCAGGCCGAGTCCGAAGACCTGGTGTCCGACGGCTGGACCTCCAGCGCCCACATGCTGCACAACCTCACGCCCGTCGAAGTTCGCGACACGCTCACCGCTGCCGAGCGGGAACTGGCCGACGAAATCGCCGACTTCCAGAAGATGAACCAGATCCGGGGCCGCGTCACGGACATCGTCCAGGATCCGGCCACCGCCGCCCTGCTCGAACCGTGGTACCGCTACATGTGCAAGCGGCCCACGTTCAGCGACGAATACCTCCAGACCTTCAACCGCCCCAACGTCACCCTCGTCGACACCGCCGACCACGGCGGCGTCGACCGCATCACCCCGCGATCCCTCGTCGTCGGCGACCGCGAATACGAAGTCGACTGCATCATCTTCGCCACCGGCTTCAGCGTCGGCATGTCCGACGTCCTCACCGGCCAACTGCCCGTGCACGGACGCGGCGGCACCACGCTTCGTGAACACTGGGGCCGTGGACTCCGCACCCTGCATGGGTTCTACAGCGACGGCTTCCCCAACCTGTTCCTCATGGGTGGGTTGCAGAACGCTGCGGCGGTGAACTTCGTGCACATCCTCGACGAGCAGGCGGGGCACATCGCTGAGGTTGTTCGGGAGGCGGAGAAGCGGGGGGCTCGGCGGGTGGAGCCGAGTAGCGCGGCGGTGGAGGCGTGGCAGGAAGCGTTGGGCGAGAACGCTGAGACGCTGTACAAGTTTCACGCCGAGTGCACGCCGGGGTACTACAACAACGAGGGTATGCCACGGATGCGACAGGGGTACGGAAAGGGAGCGGTTGCGTTTCATGCGCTGTTGAGGGAATGGCGGGAGAGCGGGGGGATGGAGGAGGTTATGGCGGGGTAGGGGGCGGAGCGTTTGGGGTGACACGGGGCAGGGGCATGGCTTGACAGGGGAATAGTTTGACGAGGGTCGGGGGCGTTTATTGTCTTAGCGAGTTCCCTTGGTTTCTCCGGGTGGATTTTGCGTGGAGCCTCTGGACGATGGCAGTCGAGGCAAAACGAGGGCAGGCTGTGCCTGCCTCGAATCGCGGACGAGCTTATGCCATCGCCCCCTCCACGCAAAATCCACCCTCCGAGGTAAGGGGCGGGGGTTCTTGGGGTGGGATGGTCGGGAAAAGGTTTTCTTTGCAGACTTGAGTTCACCCGTTAGTGATTCGAGTTCGATCATGTGTGCGAGTATTCTGGAGGCATGAAGGAAATCACCCGAGAGCTGGAGTCCATGGAACCCGCAGGGGTCATGGTGGACCTGCTCCTGGGTGTGGATGTCGAGGGCCTTACCGATGATCAGAAGCTCACTCTGCTTATCGTGGCTCGTAAGGCCATGGCGGCTCTCCACTACGTCGAGCTCAGCCTGATTCGGGGAATCGAGGACACCGCCGAGATCGCCATGGCGACTCACGAGCCGGAGCAGTCGGTGGTTCGTCAGAAGGAATACAGCGACGTCCTGGACCGGCTACCCCGATGTGCGGAACTGTTGAGACGTGGGGAGATCGATGCCCGTCGGCTCAAGACGGTGGATGACCGGGTGGTGCACCTGACCGACCCTGAACTGGTGGCTCAGGTGGATGAGGCCCTGGCGGACGTGGCCCCCGGCCTGACCCGCACTCAACTGGCCCGCCGGGCCACCAAGGCCGTGGCGGAGGCTGACCCTCTCGGCTATGACCAGCGCCGGCTGAAGGCCCGCGAGGACCGGCGAGTCGAGTTCACCCCGCTACCCGACGGCATGGCCCAGCTCAGCATCATCCTGCCAGCCATCGACGCCCGCCAGGCCTACGACCTCCTGACTCAGGATGCCCGGGCCCTGGTCAAAGACGACCGCACCACCGACCAGAAACGAGCCGACGCCTTCCTGGACCGCTTCCTCGGCTACGGGGTGGACCGCAAGGTCAAAGTCCACGTCACCATCTCACTGGAGACCCTGATGGGGTTGACCGAAGACCCCGGTCTGCTCGACGGGTACGGCCCGATCGCCGCCGACTCCGCCCGCGAACTGGCCATGCACGGCCCCTGGCGCGGATTCCTCCTCGACGAGTACGACCGCGCCGACGCCTTGAGCAGGGAGAAGTACCGCCCCACCGCCAGAATCAAAGAATTCTCCGAGCTCAGCGCCGGCGGAGTCTGCTCCGCCCCCGGCTGCACCACACCCATTCAGGAGATCGACCACACCACCCCCTGGCCCCAGGGCAAAACCTCCGCCAACCAACTCAAGGGCTACTGCACCCATCACCACCACCTGAAGCATGGCAACTACACGGCAACTCTGGACAAAGGCGGAACCCTGCACTGGGTCACTCCACAAGGCCGCCACTACACCACCCGGCCCCATCAATACTGACCACCCGTTCCTTGACAACTCCACAGCGAAACAGCACCCGACAAGGAGGAAGAACTGGCCGGCGAAGGGCGGGACCAGAAAGCCAGGAAGAGGGTGGCGAGAAGGCCGCCCAAGCGAAGAGCGGGAGATGAATGCAGCAGGGGCCAGGAAAAGGTGAAGGGGATCCAAATCTAGCCAAAGCGCCAGCGCCGAAAAGCGCGACCGCCCCAGCAACCCCCACCCCTTACCTCGGAGGGTGGATTTTGCGTGGAGGGGGGCGATGGCATAAGCTGCCGACGATCGAGGCAGGCGCAGCCTGCCCGCTTCTTTGCCTCGACTGCCATCGCCCAGAGGCTCCACGCAAAATCCACCCGGAGCCACCCCAAAAAAACACCCCACCCCCGCCCACTCCACACATCCCACACACACCCAAAACCCACCCGCAACCCCTACACCTCAGGACAACTCCCCGTCTCCGCCTTCAACGTCAACAAATAGGCATCCTCCACCGCCCGCGTACAACTGCTGCGGGTATACACATCGTGCCCCGTGCCCTCATAGGTCAACAGCACCGTGTTCCCCGGCGCCTGCCGGTGAATGTCGAGCGCCCACGCATAGGACGTCGCCGGATCGTGCCGGGAGTTCATCAGCAGGATGGTGGGCGCGTGCGACAGGTCGAGGCGATGCGGCGGGTTGGCCGGCGGGCCGGGAATGCCGATGCAGGCGGTGGCTTCGTCGTGGCCGATCGGGCTGCCCTGCATGATCGGCGCGTGCCGGAGCTCCTCCGCCCGTAGCCGCGAGTACTGGGCGAAGTCCTTGATACGCAACGAGAAATCCTGGCACACGGTGGCGAGCCGGATCGACGGGTAGTTGTACTCGAACTGCGGGGTGACCCGATGCCCGCCGGCCGCCTGGTCGGCGATCATCTGGGCGACGGCGGCGAAGTTCGGCCCGTACAGGGTGTTGAACACGATCCCGCGGAAGTCCAACTGGCCGGCGGCCTGGAGGGCCTGCTGCCAGACGGCCACGACGTCCTGACCGTGCAGCACGCAGGTTTCGTTGGTGTCGCACCACTTCACGAACTGCGTGAACACGTCCTCGGCGGTGTCGGCGCGGTCGGTGATGAACTTCTCAAGGCTGACGCTGTGGTCCATGTTGCTGTCCAGCACCATGGCGCGGACGTGGTCGCCGTACATCTCGGCGTACTGCTGGCCGAGCAGTGTGCCGTAGGAGATGCCGTTGTAGCTGATCTTCTGCTCCCCCAGCGCCCGCCGCACCGCGTCCATGTCCCGAGCGCCGATCGCCGTGTTGGCGTAGTCGAAGATCGGGCTGTTGTCCTTGCGGCACTGGGAGATGACCTGCTGGTTGTACGCCCGCAGCGCCTCGAACTCGGCCGGGGTGGTCGGATCGTCGCTGGGCTCCGGGGTCGGGAAGTCGCAGCGGATGATGCTGCTGCCCTGGGTGCCCCGCTCGTCGACGCCCACGATGTCGAAGTCGGCCTCGACCTGCGGGCTGAAGTATCCCGTGAACAGCGCGAACTCGGCGTTGGACGAGCCCGGGCCGCCGGGGTTGACCATCAGCACGCCTTTGCGGTGCGCCGGATCCGTCGCCTTGTGCCGGGCCACCGCCAGCGTTGTCGTCGGCCCCCACGGCTTGTTCCAGTCCAACGGCACCGCCAGCGTGCCGCAATCGCTGTCCGGGGGATTGTCCGGACATGGACCCCAGGTGATCGACGTCCAGGCCGGCTGCGCCGCCGCGACCGCCGACCCGGTCAGCAGGAAGATGATCGACAGAACCGCCGCCAACGCCCGCATCGGCGCCTCCCCAGCTCGAAGATCGCCCGACCGTAGAATCACCGCCTACGGGACGCAAGGGTCGAAAGGGCAACCGCTTTCCCTCGCGGACAGGCGGTTCGTTCAGATCAACGGGTCGTCCGGCAGTCCGGCCAACGGCCGGTCGCCCGCGGTGAGCAGGAAGTCGACCAGCTCGAACAGCCAGGACCAGTCCTCGGCCTCGGTGTTGTGGTCGTCGGCCGAGGTCCGCAGCGCGTCCAGCAGCCACGCCCACGCGATGCGGTGCTCCTCGTTGCGGAAGACCATCACGTTGTCCCGGACCGGCATGTCGGCCAGCAGCGAACCGGCCACGGCCCGGATGTCCCGGCCGTCGCCGCCCAGGCTGATCCGGTCGCGGTAGTCGACGATGGCCTCGCGTATCCACCGAATCTGCCACGGGGCCAAAACGCAGATGACTTTCTCCCCGCACCGATCCCAGTTGATCACGTCGTGCCTCGCCCTCGTGTCGACCGCGGTGGCGTCCCATGGTGCCAGCCGTTCCGCCGTCGACCCAGCAGCTCTGCCCGAAGTGTCACCAATCCCGCCCGGCCACTCCTGTCCGGCTACCCGGAAGTCCCAGGCCAGGCGACCTCGGTGGCCCAACCGGTGCGGCCACCGCCGTGCAGCACCTCAACCTCCCCAAGACCGGTCAGGCGACCGGAACCATCCGGGTGCACGGTCAGCGTGCGGCTCGTGAACGAACCACCGCCGCCGCAGCGCAGTCGGCCGTCGGCGGTCGGTTCGACACCGAGCAACCGGAGGTAGCCGAGCAGTGGCTGGGCGTGGCTGTGCAGGTTGGCGACGGGATAGGCCTGCATGGCCGCGCCGAGGTCGGGCAGCACCCACGTCTCGCCCGGACGGGCACTCTCCGGTTCCAGATAGGAGTCCGGCCCGGACAGCACGCCGGACCAGATGCCGGGATAGGCGGTGGCATGGGCGTGCAGGCTCATTCGCCGCCACTCGTCCCACGCCAGGTCCGGGCCATAGCGGGCGGCGGCCCAGATCAGGGTCATGTTGATGGACAGCCAGATCGGGCCGGGACGGCGGATCCGGGCGCCGAGGGGCGAGCCGGCCCGGCAGGTCTCGTCGATGGTGGCCAGCAGGGCCCGCGCCCGCGCCGGATCGGCGGCGCCGCAGAGCATCGCCCACGGCTGCACTTCCAGCCACAGGGCGTCCTCGCCGACCACGGCGTCGGGTCCGTAGGCCCGCCGGAACCATCGGCCGTTCCACTCCTCGGCCACCCGCAGGCGAAGGTCCTCGGCGTACGAAAGCGCCGCCGCGGCGGTGACCGGGTCGCCGAGCCGCGAGGCCAGGCCGGCGTACACGGGCAGCACCCAAGCGGCCATCGCCGAGTTGAGCACCGACTCGCCGCGCTCGACCATCAGTTCTCTGTCCACTCCGGACTCACTGATGGCCAGGTCGTTCCAGTCGGCGTTGAGGATCCGCACGTGCCCGTGCTCCCCCAGGCCGACCTCGTCGACGAAGAACCGGAACCGCCGCCGGAGGTTCTCGGCCAGCGGCACCGGCTCGGCCCCGTGGCAGGGGTGGTACGGCACCGGCTGCGCGAAAGCCGCGAGATCGCCGGTGGCCGCCGCGTACTCGGCAGCCAGCCACAGCGCCCACAAGTTCTGGTCGGACGGTCGAAATGCCTGTGTCCACGGCTGTTTGCGGCCGTCCAGCGCATACGGCAGGTCACCGTCCGGGCTGCCCCAGGAACAAGTGTTGCGCAGCACGGAAAGCGCGAGATCCGGTTCGAGGTAGACCAGCGGCAGCGCGTGCTGCAACGGATCCCGGGCCGCGCCGTTGAAGCCGTGCCGGAACGAGTAGGCCGATCCCTGGTCGAGGGTGTGCCCGCCGAGCACGCCGTCCACGCACGCGCCCCCGGTGAGCAGGGCCGCGTGCCACGGGATCTCCCGGGCCGCCTCCGGGGCCCGCTCCGCCGTCGCCGCCGGCAGCCTTTCCCGTAACAGAGCCAGACTTCTGTCGTACAGACCCGCCGCGTCGACCAGCGCCGAACCGTCGTCCACGCCGAACCGGAACCAGACCGTGCTACGACCGCCCGGCGGCAGGTCGAGCTCCACCGTCACGGACAGCGGCCCGGACTCCGTCACCACCCGCGAGCCGCCAACCTGCTCCAACAGCACCGCCGGCCCATCATCAACCGCGGGTTCCACGGCGGGACCGAACTCCAGGCTGACCACGCGTGGCTGAACCGACCACTGCTCGATCAGCTTGCCGCGCAACGCCTTCTCGCTGAACACGTCGACCCGGATCAGGAGCCACGGCGCTTCTCCTTCCGGGCACAGCACCGTGCGCTCCAGCCGCACGCCGTCGCTGACCACCGCCACCCGGGAAAACGTCGGCCCGAACAGCCTGTCCGCCGCGCTTGCGGTCGACAACTCCCCCAGCCGGCTCACGCCTGTGTGCTCGGCCAGCCACCGGCAGCCCGTGTGTTCGTCCCACACGCCGCTGAGCCCGTCGCTGTCGGCCACCAGCGTGATCCGCCGGTTGCCGACGTGCACCCAGTGCCGATCGCACGGCGGATCGAGGATCCGGTCCCACACCACGCGCCCGGCCCGGTAGTCGAACGCCGGCAGGCCTTCGGCTGTCGTCCACTCCCCGAACGCGCTCATGCCAACCGGTGTACCACGGCTATCCCAGGTGCCCACAGACCGTGCAGTCCGTCACCCGATCCCACCGTTCGCACTCGCGCAGTTGGAAGTCCGCGAACGGCAGCTCCATCATCCGGCCCAGCGCGGCCGGCGGCGCGATGCCCGTGATCAGGCGGGTCACCTCGCCGATGAGCAGGCCGGTGGTCATGGTGACGAGCGGACAGAACGCGGCGTTGTCACCGCCGATGTTGCGCCGGCGCTTCTCGGTCAGCAGGCCGGCGGACACCGGATCCACCTGGTAGACCTGCGTCCGCCAGCACTCCACGCAGCCGCTCTGACCGGGGATCACGGTGTAGTAGACGGCGCGCTGGGTCTCCAGACCGCCGGTGACCAGCGGCACCCCGGCCCGCACGCAGCCGGCGTTGATCCACTGCGCGAGCTCCATCTTGGGCCGGTCGGCGACGGCGATCACCACGTCGGCGCCGTCCACGATGCGCTCCACGTCCTCGGTGGACTCGATCCGGCCGGGCCGCTTCTCGATCTCGATGCGCGGGTTGAACTCCTGGACCCGCGCCGTGGCCAGGTCGATCTTGGCCTGGCCGATGTCGCCGTCCCGGTACAGGATCTGCCGGTTGAGGTTGGACAGCTCGACCCGGTCGAACTCGCTGACCCGCACGTGCCCCGCGCCCATGGCGGCGAGGTCGAGCAGGATGTGCGAGCCCAGGCCGCCCAGGCCCAGCAGCACGATCCGGGCGTCCCGGAGTTTGCGCTGGTACTCGTACTTGTTCTCGTCCAGGCTCACGTAGGAGCCGAAGAAGTTGAAGTTGCGCTCCCAGCGCCCGATCTCGTACTCGTCGAACAGGCCCTCGGCGGTGACCGCCCCGTTCTGCAGGAAGCCCGCCTTGTCGAACTGGTCGATGGCGGTCCGCACCTCGTCCAGGGTCACCCGCGGGTACCGGGCCGCGACCCCCGCGTGCAGCTCGGCCACGGTGCGGGTGCCGTCGAGCAGGTCGAACAGCAGCCGGATGGACCCCTCCGGGTCCGGGATCTCCGTCGCCTCGCCGTAGCCGCCGACGTAGATGGTGTCGTCCAGCACGAAGATGGGCGAAGTGTGCTTGAGCTGGGGGAGAACGTCTGCAGCCATGGCGGGATCTCTCCGGTATACGATCGGCCAGGTGGTTCCTGGTGGACGGTAGAGTCGTCCACCAGGAACCCGTCTCGGTCCTGCTCAGCCCTCGTTGGACTGACCGGCGATGCTGGTCTTGCGCACGCGCAGGGCAACGGTCATGGCGGGTCACCTCCTTCCTGCGATGGGGGGTCGGCCCGTGGGGGATCCGGGCGGGCCATAGGGGAAGTCGTCGCGAGGTCGGCGAACTCGTCGACCTCGACGGAGAGCTCGTCCAGGCCACGGTGCCAGCTCTGCTCGGTGTCCAGCCGCAGTCCCAGGGACGCGAACAGGTCGGCCGGCGGCCGGCTCGCCCCGGCGCGCAGCATGTCCTGGTAGCGCCGGGCGAATCCGTCGGGGTCGGCCCGGTGCGACGCGCGCAGGGCCTGCGCGGCCAGCTGACCGAAGACGTAGGCCGGCAGCTCGCCGGGCGCCAGGAAGAAGCTGTCCAGGTAGCTCCACCAGTGGGCGTAGCCGGGCGTGAGCGTGACCGCGTCGCCGTAGAGTTTTTCCTGGCCGGCCAACCACATGCCGGACAGGTCGGCGGCGTCCAGGGACCGCCCCTGCCACGCCGCGGTGTGCACCTGGTGCTCGAACTCGTGCAACGTGGCCTGCCGGAAGACCGCGGTCAGGCGGTCCTCGACCAGCCGGGCCGCCACCGCCAGCCGCTCGTCCGCGTCGGTGAGCTGGCCGAGCAAGGCCTGGGCCACCAGGGTTTCCGCGAACAGGCCGACGGATTCGGCCACGATCGGCTGCGAAGTGGCGTTCAGCGCGCCGTGCTGGGCGGACAGACGCGTGTGCACGCCATGCGCCAGCTCATGGCCCAGGGTGAGCGCGTCCCGCAGCGTGCCGGTGAAGTTCATCAGCACCAGGGCGTAGCCGCCGGGCGCGCTGAACGTCTTGGCGCTGCGCGGCTTGCCCGGCCGGGGCGCCGCGTCGACCGCGCCGTCGGCCAGCAGTTGCCGGGCGGTGTCCACGAATTCGGGGCCAAGGGCCGTGAACGCGGACAGCACCACGGACACCGCGTCCGTCCACTCCAGACTGATCAGCCCGGGGCCGACCGGCGCGTAGCGGTCGGTCTCGTCGAGGGTTCGTCCGAACAGCCTTGCCTTGCCACGGTAGTAGCGGTGCACGATCTCGCCGCGAGCGCGCACAGCGGCCAGCAGGGCGTCGAGTTCGGCGGCCGAGAACTGGTTGTCCACCCGCTGGTCGTGCAACCAGTCCGGCGTCTTGCGCAGCTGGCTCTCCAGCGCCTGCGCCCGGGCCAGCGCCATCAGCGCGGTCGCCCGCAGGTCCACCTCAGCGGTCAGCGCGTCCGAGACGGCTACGCAGCGCCGCCGGCGCACGGTCCGGTCGGGCTGGTAGAGCGAGCTCAACGCCTCGCCGAGGCTGAGTGTGTCCTCGCCGTCAGTAATGCTGATGCGGCCGAGCAGCTGCCGGGCCAGCCTGGTCCACGCGGCGCTGCCGGCCTGTTCGAGCCGGGGCAGCAGGTCGGGCGCCGGTTCGGCGGCGACCCCGGCCCGGACCTTGCGAACGTAATTCGCATAGGCCGCCACTTCGGAATCCGACAGCAGCCGGGCGACATGGGCGTCACCGAAGGCCGCGATCTCCTGTTCGAAAAAGGACGCCTCCTCGGCGAGCAGGGCGAACAGGTCGTCGCATTGGTCCAGCAGTTCCGCCGCGCCGGCGTCATCGAATGCGTCGACGGCCTCCGCGTACGTCGCGAAGAGCAGGGCATCTCCCAGCAGATCCTCGCAATCGCGACAGGCCTGGGCAAAAGAGCCACCAGCGAGCTCCGCGATCCGTCCTCGATAGCGTGTGACGAAGTCCTGAACCTTGGCGGCGACCACGTCGGGGAGGCCGAGGACCACGTCGGCCGCCGGGAAAACATGCTCGAACCGCCATCGGGGCAGCAGCTCGGAGCGCACGGGCACAGATTCCGCCGTAGCGATCGCCAATCCCTCCCCTCATGGTGATCGGACGCCACACAAGACCAGAGGAAGCCGACTCACACCCTCGAATATCACCGTCGCAGAGTTCGACGGAATACGGGCCGCTCACCCTCCCCATTCGGGCTCACATCACCCCAGACCCGCATATGCGAGATTAACCAGAACTTGCGACGGAAACAAGGGGACGCCTGTGCCACTCCCCCGGGCGTCAGGGTATTACGCCACACGCACACCGAAATGGTCACGCGATCCACCGAGTCCGAGCTGGTAGGAACGACACCATTGGCGTACGGGTGGTCGTAGCACCCCCGCGACCATACGGACGGTTCGGGTAGCGCCGAAGTGTTGGTGCGCTAGCTTCGGGTGCCGTCGAGAGACGATCACTGGGGAGCCATCGATGACGCAGCCGCCTCAGCGCGGGTTGGGCCGCCACTACCAGATGCTGTTGTCGGCGTACGTGATCTCCAACGCCGGCACCTGGGTCTACCGCATCACCCTGCCGCTGCTGGTGTTGCACCTGACCGGTTCCGCGTTGCAGACCGCCGCCGTGTACGCGCTGGAGTACGGCCCGTTCCTGCTGCTGTCGCTGCCCGGCGGGGTGTTCGCGGACTGGTTCAACCGCAAGCGGCTGCTGGTGGCCGGCGACCTGTCGGCCGGGGTGATCGCGGCGGTGCTCGCGGTGCTGGTCTCGGCCGGCCCGTCGGCGCTGCCCGCGATCTACGTGGTGGCCTTCCTGCTGGCCTGCGCCGAGCCGGTCTACCACCCCGCGTTCCAGGGGCTGCTGCCCGACGTCGTGTCGGGCGAGCACCTGGACACCGCCAACGCGCGGCTGCAGTCCGCGGACAACATCCTCAGTCTGGTCGGCCCGGTGCTGGCCGGTGGCCTTGTCGCCGCCGTCGGCTACCAGCCGGCGATCTACCTGGACGCGGTCTCGTTCGGGCTGAGCGCGCTGCTGATCTTCCTGATCCGGGTCGAGGTGTTCCGGCCCGAGCGGCCGGCCCGGCCGAACTTCCTCGGCGATCTGCGGGCCGGGCTGCGCTACGTCACCAGGGGCAACCGCACCCTGCTGGCCGGCAGCCTGCTGTTCACCGGCTCCAACTTCGGGATCTGGCTGGTGCAGGCCAACCTGGTCTACTACCTGACCACCTATCTCAAGCTGTCCTCGACGGTGGTCGGCGTCGTCTACGCGGCGCAGGGCGTCGGGGCCCTGCTGGGCTCCCTGCTCGCGCCACGGGTGATCCGCGTGCTCGGCAACGGCCGGACCATCGCGCTGTCGACGGTCATGGCCGGGCTGCTCACCGCGCTGCTGGCGGTGCTGCGGGACCCCGTGGGCGTGTCGGTGGTGTCGGGCCTGGTGTTCGCGCTGGGGTCCACGAACGTGGTCTCGTGGTTCACGCTGCGGCAGCGGATCGTGCCGAAGGAGCTACTCGGCCGGGTCGTGGCCGCGACCAGGATGCTCGCGTTCTCCACCATTCCGCTGTCGGCGCTGCTCGCCGGCGCGCTGGAGGACGCGTGGCACGACATGTACCTGATCATCCTGATCGGCGCCGGGCTGCGGCTGGCCGTCGGCCTCGCCGGCACCAGGTCCAGCCTGGTGGCCAAGCAGCCCGCCGTCACACCCTGACCCCGCCGCTGGGCCCGAACCGGTCGCGGTCCGGGCCTTCGCGGCCTACTCGCGACCGTGCATGATCTCCAGGAAGTCGACCGCGGCCCCGGCCCTCGGCTTGCCGACGCCGTACCACTTGGCCACGGCGCTGGCCGACGGCAGGCCGTAGCCGCTCTCGGCCGAGGCAGCGAGCACGCCGGCCTCCAGGTCCTTGGGGATCTGGCGGACCAGCCGGGCCACCGACACCTCGTCGGCGCTGAGCCGGGTGGTGGCCTTGCCCTCGACCATCGCGGAGATCATCAGCTTGGCCACGAAGCCGGCGATGACCACCTGCATCACCACGGTGGCGGCGATCAGCAGCGGCGGCAGGAAGCGGGCCCAGAACGTCTCGGTGTTGTGCCACGTGCCGAGCACCGGCACCACCGGCGAGATGTTGATCAGCACGACCGCCAGCAGGAGACCGACTTCGAAGGCGATGACGCCGATGCGGGCCCGGCCGCCGCCCGGGAAGGGCCGGCCCCAGCGCGCGCCCTGGGCGTGCCAGTTCATGGTCAGCAGCAGCAGGCCGCTGAACAGCGGCTCGACGCCGTAGGCCAGCCAGTGCGTGGCCGGCCAGGCGGCGCTGTCCGGGCCCATCAGCGCGTCGTGCACGCCGACGCTGGTCCAGCCGATGCCCACCAGCATGAGCACCCGCAGCACGATGGTGCTGACCCGGTGGGCCCGGTGCAGCTCGGCCAGCCTGGTCGACGGGTCGAGCAGCCGGTCCCGCTTGGCCAGCGCCTCGGCCTTCCACTGGTCGAGCTTCTCGGTGATCAGCGACAGTCGGTCGCCGTGCTTGCGGCCCCGCTTGTCCCGGGCCACCTTGGCCAGGCCGGCCTCGGTGCGCTCGGCCCGCTCGGCGGCCCGGATCTTCTCCGCCACGGCCCGCTCGGCCTCGCGCTCGGCCGGGGACAGCACGTCCAGCCAGGCCGGGTTGGCCAGCAGTTCCCGCTCCTGCTCGGCCTGGCGGATCTCGGCCGCCAGCCGGCCGACGGGGTCGTCCTCACGCCCACCGATCATGGGCACATCCGCTGTGGCCACCGGCGGCGACGGCCGTAACCGGCGGCGCCCGTTCTCGGACACCGGCAGGTCGACGATGTCCATCGGCGCGGTGTGCTCCATGCTGGTGAAATCATCCGGTACGGGGCGTGCCGCACCGTTCGCGCTGCTCGGCGAGCCCGTAGGATTGTCGACAGACACGCTGGGATCCCTTCGGTGTGTCCGCTGCCCCGGCCGGTGTTCCCGCACCGCCGGGGCTTTTTGTCAGGCCGGTGGCCGCCCGCGACGGTACAGGTACCCACCGACAATCCGGCGGACCCCCACCCGGCCGTGTCGCCGATGGCCCCCAGAAGTCCATTGTGGACAGGCGTTCTGTCAGGTCCGACGGGTCATACCGGGTCCGGCGATTCGAAGCGCGTTGTCGACGGGTAGGCCGGCCATCCCGGATTTCCGTCACGGACGAACTCGACCCAGGCCCGGTGCACGGTGTCGGCCAGCCGCTGGGGCGGATCGTCGCCTTCCAGCGGGCAATTGCCGAGGGTGTCGAACACGAAGCCCACGTCCAGGCCGTGGGCGGCCCCGACGCCGGGCAGCGGGGACGGCCAGCCGAACTCGTAGACGAAGGTGCGGCCGGCGCGGCCGGCGGCGAGCTCGTGGACGGGCCGGCGGAACATCGCGTCGGTGAGGGCGGCGGCTTGGTCGGGGGCGCCGGGCAGCATCCGCAGCAGCTCGTCGGAGGCCAGGCCGACCAGCAGGTCCATGTCCTCGCCGACGCCGTCGAGCACGCGCTGCCATGGATCGCCGGTCACCAGCGAACCGTCGATCACGGTGCTGAACCCCATGCCGGTAGCCACGACGCTCGCACCCCACAAGGCGGCATCGGGGTTCGCGCCGACCTCGCCGTCGACCGCGTGGGCAAGGCCGGCGAGCTTGTCGGGGTCGACGGCTCGCAAGGCCGCGGCGGTGGGTTCGACGCAGGCACGGCGGGCGACCTCGGCAGTGACCAGGGCGGCGTCGTTGGCCGCGTGCGCGCTGTGCAGCAGGCCGCTCTGGATCACGGCCCGTCGGAACAGGCCGGTGTCCAGCGACAGCAAGGCCAGCACCGCGCCGGCCCCGGCCGAGATGCCGGCCACGGTCACGTTGCCCGGGTCGCCGCCGAAGGCGGAGATGTTGTCGCGCACCCATTCCAGGGCGGCGATCTGATCGCGCCGCCCCCGGTTGGCCGGGGCGTCGGGCAGTTGACCGAAGCCCTCCACGCCGAGCCGGTAGTTGACGGACACGAACACCACGCCGTCACGGGCGAACGCCGTGCCGTCGAACACCGGCTGCGCCGAGGAGCCCATGGTGTTGGCCCCGCCGTGAATCCACACCAGCACCGGCTGGTCGCCGGTCAGCGACGGCGTCCACACGTTGAGGTTGAGCCACTCGTCGCCGGGGATCTTCGGGGACGGGCCGTACTCCGACGGCAGCAGTTCGGCGCCGGGCGCGGTGGGGCCGAAGGCCAGGGCGTCCCGCACGCCGTCCCACGGCGCGACCGGCGTCGGCACCTCGAACCGGCCGGCCGTGGCGTAGGGAATGCCGAGGAAGCAGGCCACCTCATCCGACCATCGGCCCCGCACATCCCCGGCCCTGGTCCGAACCACCGTGTCACGCATGGCTTTCTTCTATCACTGTCCGGTGGTCACCAGCTCCGCCGCCGTTTGCAGATCGGCCACGACCTCCTTGGCGATGTGCACGAACTCCCGCCCGCCGCTGGCCACCCACCGGAAGAACGCCGTGCGGAAGGCGAGCTGGCCGAGTTCGGCGGCGACGCCGGCCGCCAGGTCGGCGAGGCCACGGGCCCGGAAGCCCTCGGCCATGACGGCGGTCAGGGTGGCGGCCTTGAGCAGCTCCCGTTCCTGGAGATCGGTGTGCGCGGCGATGACCTCCTGCCGGCGCAGCACCAGTTCGAACCGGTCGAGGTTGAAGATCGGGGCCACGGCGGCCAGGGCGGCGGCGATGGTCTCCAGCGGGGTGGCCGACGCGGGCGCGCCGGCGATGGCCTCGGTGAACAGGCGGCTGAGTATCTCCTGCCCGCCGAACAGGACCTCGCGCTTGTCGGCGAAGTGCCGGAAGAAGGTCCGCTTGGTCAGCCCGGCCCGTTCGGCGATCTCGGCCACGGTCGTGTTGTCGTAGCCGCGCTCGACAAAAAGCTCGAGCGAGGCTCGTTCCAGCCGCGTCCGCGCGTTGGGCTCCCACCGACTCACGCCGACAGTCTATGTGATGACACCCGGTGTCGTGGAGTGCTACCGTGGTTATGACACCAGGTGTCATCACAGGAGGATCAGCAATGCGCGTATTTGTCACCGGAGCCAGCGGCCACGTCGGCTCGGCCGTCATCCCCGAACTGCAGGCGGCCGGCCACCAGGTCGTGGGCCTGGCCCGCTCCGACGCCTCCGCGGCGGCGCTGGCGGCCCGTGGCGTCGAGGTGCGCCGCGGCGACCTGGACAGCCTCGACGTCCTGCACGACGCGTCGGCCGATGCCGACGGCGTCATCCACCTCGCCTTCAAGCACGACGCGATGATCGCCGGCGACCTCGAAGGCGCCGCCGTGGCCGACCTGGCCGCCACCCGGGCCATCGCCGACGCCCTCGCCGGCACCGGCAAGCCGCTGGTCGGCACCTCCGGCACCGGCATGCTCGCCCTGGCCGACCACCAGGGCATCGGCACCGAGGACGTCGTGCTGCCCGGCGGCTACCGGGTGGACACCGAGAACCTGACCATCGAGCTCGCCGGCCAGGGCATCCGATCCTCGGTCCTGCGCCTGCCGCCGACCGTGCACAGCTCACTCGACAAGCACGGCTTCGTCCCGACCCTGATCGGCATCGCTCGCGCCAAGGGCGTCTCCGGCTACATCGGCGACGGCGCCAACGTCTGGCCCGCCGGCCACACGCTGGACGTCGCCCGGCTCTACCGGCTGGCCCTGGAGCACGCCCCGGCCGGGTCCCGGCTGCACGCCGTGGACGACGAGGGCGTGTCGCTCCGTCAGATCGCCGAGGCCATCGGCCGCCACCTCGGCGTGCCGGCCGCGAGCATCGCCCCCGAGAACGCAGATGACCACTTCGGCTGGTTCGCTCGGTTCGCTGCCATCAACAACCCGGCCTCCAGCGCCCGCACGCAACAGCTGCTGGACTGGAAGCCCGAGCACCCCGGCCTGCTGGCCGACATCGACGAGGGCCATTACTTCGCGGTGTCGAGCTGAACCTGGCCGCCGGACTGCATCCCCGGATGCGGTTCGGCGGTCGTGGCGCTGCGGCGGCTGACCAGGAAGGCGCCAACGAGACCGAGCCCGACCATCAGGGCGTTCTGCGGCGACCAGCCGCCGGCCGGCCCCAGCAGCGCCACCAGCACACCGCCGAGCGCGATGCACACCGACTGTCCAAAAAGGTCGGACAGCTGCAACGCCGCCGAGTTGAAGCCACGATCGGCCGGCGGCGACAGCCGCAACACCAGCACGGACGTGCAGGCGGTGGCCAATCCCATGCCCAGCCCGGAAATCGCCCACGCCGGCACGGCCACCCAGGCCGGACCCCACGCCGGCGCGACCAGCGTCACCAGGGCCAGCCCGACCACAATGGTCAGGAAACCCCATTGCAGCATCAGCGACCGGCTGATGTCCGGACGCCGCGCCTGCCACCAGGACCCGAGCCACCAACCCACGGCCGCGCCGGTCAGCGGCACACCGGCCCAGGCCGGGCTGAGGCCGTGTACCTGTTGCAGCACAAGAGGAAGGAAGGCTTCGCTACCCAGGAACGCCCCGGACAACAGGCCGCGGGCCAGGACCACGCTCGGCAAGCCCCGCCGGGAGAGCAACGTGCCCTTGGGCAGCAACACCAACACCGCCAGCACCAGCGCGGCCAGGCCGACAATGCCAACCGCGAGGCCGATGAGGTCGCGATGATCGCCGGCCCAGCTGAGCACGGCCAGCCCGACCGCCGCGGCCACGGCGGCGACTGTCAGCCCACGACGTGGCTGGTCGGGCTGGGGCTCGAAGGCCGGCAGCCGGCGCAGCACGATCAGGATCAGCACCCAGCCCAGCAGCACCAGCGGGGCCAGGCCGAGGAAAACCCAGCGCCAGCTCAGATACTGGGTCAACAGGCCGGCCGCGGTCGGCCCGATCATCGCCGGCACCACCCACGCGGCGGCCGACGCACCGAACACCGCCGGCTGGTCCCGTTCCGGGAACACCATCGCGATCATCACGTACAGCGCGACGATCTGGGCACCGCCGCCGAAACCCTGCAACGCGCGGCCGACCAGCAGCTGCGTCATGGTGCCCGCGGTGCCGGCGACGATCAGGCCCAGCGCGAACAACAGCGGACCGAGCATCAGCATCGGCCCAGGGCCACGGCGGTCGCTCACCCGGCCGGCCACCACGTTGCCGACGACCTGGGTGGCCAACATCATCGTGAACGGCCACGAGTACAGCGCTTCCCCGTGCAGCTCGTGCACGAGCGTCGGGATCGCCGTGGTGACACCCATCGCCTCGAACGCCGCCAGCGTCATGAGCAACAGCAGCCCGACGGTGGCCGCGCGGCGATCCGGGGCCCACAGCGGGCTGCCGCGTCTCTCACGTGTGACAGTCACTCAACCACTGTGCAACCTCCAGCGGACTGGAAGTCCAGCCCGCCGGAGGTCGTTGTCACGGCGTGTAGACCGAGTTACTGCCGTACAGCGGGTTGGTGAAGCTGTTGATGTAGGAGTGCTGGTCCCCCGCCCCCAGGTTGTAGGTCAGGAACACGCCGTAGCCACCGGACACGGTCTGCTTGGCCAGGCTGGCCGCGGTGCTGGTGGACGTGCCGTTGATCTCGATGGCCGCCGGCGACAGACCCGACTTGGGCAGGTTGATGCTCGGCACACCCCAGGTGCCGTAGTACGGGTTCCAGGCGTAGTTGAACTTCGGGCCGACGTCGACGCCGTTGTAGACCGTCCGGGACGCGGCCGGGCCGATGTTGTACAGCGAGATCAGCTTGCTGGGCATGTTGTTGCGCAGCGCGGTGACCAGCTGGACGAAGGAGCTGGCGTTGGGCTGGCCGGTGCCGTTGTTGCCGTACTCGGCGTACTCGTCGTCGAAGTCGATGCCGTCCAGACCGTACTTGGACACCGCGTCGGACAGCTGCTTGGCGAACGCGGCGGCCGCCGCCTGGGACGGGAAGTTGGCGAAACCGGCGCCCTGGTGGTTGCCGAGAATCGACAGCATCACCTTGATGCCCTTGGCCTGCAACGGTCGGATCTGGGTCGCCGCGTTGTCCAGCACACTCTGCACCTGCGGGTTGAAGTACAGGTAGGCCGACTTGGTCGTGGTGTTGTAGTTGATGTTGGCCGCGAAGATGACGCCGATGTCGAAGACGTTGCCGCCGCCGTTGGCCAGCGTGTACTTGCCCACGTTGACCATGCTGTTGTTGTTCACCTCGACGTAGGCCACCGAGATCGGCCCGGTCTTGTGGGGCACCGCCGCCGTGTTCGCGGGGGCCGCCGCCGCGGTGGTCGCCGCGGTGGCCGTGAGCGCTGCCACGGCCAGCAGGGCCAGCGCGGCCCGCCGCGCCGTGACCCGACCAGATTTGAACATTTTTGATCGAACTCCCATCGAGCGAGTCAATTGCACCGTCAAATGTCAAATATTGCGCGGTGGCGGCCGGTTATGCTGTGCACCCTTTCCCTCGCCGGGACAATCATTCCCGAACCCTACGTCCCGGCGCGCGGCGGCGGCGTGCTCCAGACGATGGAATTCCCCTCCAGTCGCCGATTACGGAATTGATAGATTCGCCGCATGGACCACCTGGATCTGTCCTGGGGACGATGCCGCTGGCGGCGGGCCGGCGACGGGCCGGCGGTCGTGCTCGTGCACGGCTGGTCATGCTCGGCGCACACCTGGGACGACGTGGGACCGCTGCTGGTCCGGGCCGGCCTGAGCGTGATCGACTACGACGTCCGGGCCCACGGCGCGAGCACCTGGACCGGCTCGGTGGTCACGATGGCCGAGCTGGCCGCGGACCTACAGGCGGTGATCGCCGGGCTCGGCGTGAGGAAGCCGCTGGTGTGCGGGCACTCGCTGGGCGGCATGATCGCCCTGGAACACGCTTTCGCCTACCCGGCAGAGGTTTCCGGCCTCGTACTGGTCGGGACCGGGGTCGGTCAGCGGCCGGACGATCAGGTCTTGTACGACACCCTGTCCGAGTACTTCACGCACAGCTCCAACCTTGAGCCGTGGTGGCCGCTGTTCGAGGCAGCGCTCTACTCGCCGGATTATCGGGCGACGGCTGGGTCGCGGCTGGCTGGTGTTCGAGAGCGGTTCCTGGGCTCAGACCTGGCTGCGGAGCTCGGAGTGCTGGGGGCGGTGATCGGGCGTGAGGATCTGACTGAGCGGTTGGCGGCCCTGGCGGTGCCGACGGCGATGGTTGCCGGGGAACAGGATTCGATCTGGCCGGTTGAGGGGCATGAGGTTATGGCTGGGCGGATTCCTGGGGCGGAGCTGACGGTTATCACGGGGGCGGGGCATCTTGTGCCGGAGGAAGCGCCGGGAGAGCTGGCGGAGGTGATCATTCGGATGCGGGAGAAGGCGGCGTGAGGGGTGATGGTTGCGGTTGTGGTTTGGGTGCCCGCGCCGCGCAGTTGCCGTGGATGGGATGAGGGGTCGGTTGCCCCGGGGCCTTCGGTTTAGCGCTCCGGATTGGATTGACGAAGTGGCTCCGGGTGGATTTTGCGCGGAGCCTCTGGGCGATGGCGTATCGAGGCGTCATCGGGCAGGCTCCGCCTGCCTCGATTCGCGGATCAGCGTATGCCATCGCCCCCCTCCGCGCAAAATCCACCCTCCGATTCGAGTTGTTGTGGGTTCTTGAGTGGGCTGGGCTGGTTTCGCTGTGGAGTTGTCAAAGAACGGGTGGGGCGGGTGGTCAGTATTGGTGGGGGTGGGTGGTGTAGTGGCGGCCTAGTGGGGTGACCCAGTGGAGGGTGTTGTCTGTATCCAGGGTGACTGTGTGGTTGCCGTGTTTGAGGTGGTGGTGATGGGTGCAGTAGCCCTTGAGTTGGGTAGCGTTGGTTTTGCCGGCGGGCCAGGGGGTGGTGTGGTCGAGTTCTTGGATGGGGGTGGTGCAGCCGGGGGCGGAGCAGGTGCCGCCGGCGTTGAGTTCGGCGAATTCCTTGATGCGGGTGGTGGGGCGGTAGGTGTCGGTGCTCAGTTCGGAGGCCTGGCGGTACTTGTCCAGCAGTAGTCCGCGCCAGGGGGCGTGCATGGCCAGTTCGCGGGCGGAGTCGGCGGCGATGGGGCCGTAGCCGTCGAGTAGACCGGGGTCTTCGGTCAGGCCCATCAGGGTCTCCAGGGAGATGGTGACGTGGACCTTGACCTTCCGGTCGATGCCGTAGCCCAGGAAGCGGTCCAGGAAGGCGTCTGCCCGTTTCTGGTCGGTGGTGCGGTCGTCTTTGACCAGGGCCCGGGCGTCCTGGGTCAGGACGTCGTAGACCTCGCGGGCGTCGAGTGCGGTGAGGGTGATCCTCAGTTGGGCCATGCCATCCGGGAGTGGCGTGAACTCGACCCGACGTTCCTGCTTGGCCTTCAGGCGACGCTGGTCGTAGCCGAGAGGGTCGGCCTCGGCCACGGCCTTGGTAGCCCGGCGGGCCAGTTGGGTGCGGGTCAGCCCCGGAGCCACCTCGACCAGGGCGTCCTCCACCTCGGCGACCATGGCGGGGTTGGGCAGGTTGACGATCCGCTCGTCCACGGTCTCCAGTCGCCGCAGGTCCAGCTCGCCGCGCCGTAGCAGCTCCGACAGCCGGGGCAACCGGTCCAGCACCTCACTGCTGCGCTTCTGCCGCACCACCGACTGCTCCGGCTCATGCACCGCCATCGCCAACTCAGCGGTATCCTCCACATCCCACAGAATCGACAACTGCACATAATCCGCGAAGGCTTTGATCTTCCGAGCCACAATGAACGCCGTGACCTGCTGATCAGCGGTCAGAGTAGCAATATCCACACCCATGAGCAGATCCAATAGAGCCCCACAAGGCTCTACACCCTCCAACTCTCGGGTGAGTTCTTTCATGCCTCCATAATACGCCGATCAAAGATCAAACTCGAACCACTAACGGGCGAATTCACACCAACATACAATTGGCAACCCTACCCCACCAAGCCACCCCGAAACCCAACCACCACCCACTCTCCCCATCGGAGGGTGGATTTTGCGTGGAGGGGGGCGATGGCATACGCTGATCCGCGAATCGAGGCAGGCGGAGCCTGCCCGATGACGCCTCGATACGCCATCGCCCAGAGGCTCCGCGCAAAATCCACCCGGAGCCACCAACCTTACAAATCCCCCCAACACCAAATCACAACCCCCACTCCCCCTGCACCCGAATGAACGTCTCCGTCCCGAACACCGCCTCGTACTGCTCCGCCGTCAACTGCGCCGCCAAGGAGCTCCCCAGCTGACTCGCGTGTTCAAACAAGGCAGCCCTCTTGTCCACCACAGCAGGCCCAAGCGCAACGCGAGTGGTGATCCGGGACTCGATGAGCTCCAACCCCCGGCGGCGATCGACATCCGCCGGAGGCCGGTGAATCCCGTTGTGCGCCAAGGCTTCCATAAGCTCCCGGAAGCGGACAGCTCCAGTGGCCCCGAAGTAGAGCGTCGTCGGCAACCCCTCCACAGCGAGGGCGGTGGCCCGGGCAGCGTGGCGGTGATCGACGTGCTCATGGGCAGCATCAGCGTTGTGGGTGACCACAACATCCGGCCGATACCGGTCGACCAGCGCACGCACCCTCAGGGCAACAGACTCGACGGCCACAGCGCTGAACACCGTCTGATCGGTAAACGCGTCCCACCCGGGCATCCCCGAGTCGTGGTAGCCGAGGCGTTCAATAACCGACACGCCAAGCCGGCCACAGGCGGCGTCCAGCTCCGCCCGACGGGTGGCGGCGACTCGAACCGGGTCATGACCGGGCGCTCCAGGCTTGACCCCACCGACATCGTCACCAAACTCGCCGTTGGTGCACGACACGAGAATCGACTGCCCACCATGACGAACGAACACCCCGCCGGCTACGGTGCACTCGTCGTCGGGATGGGCGAACACCCCGAGCAGAATCACCGGGCTTTCCGGCCCACAAGATGGAAAACGCGGCTGAGCTGACGGTAGGGATCACGCCGGGCGGCCTCAAGCTCAACGGCCGCCACCTGCTCCCGGCTACCAGGGTCCACGTCGACACCACCGAACCCGAGCCAGTCGACGAACAGCCACACCCCGTACCACTGCACCGGATCCACGCCCCGAGCCTGGATGAGGGAGCTGATCTCCTCAACAGTGTCGGCCCGCCCCCGAACTCCCAGCACCCCAATACCGGTACGGGCATCGAACGCCGCCAGAGCATCGGCCCAGCGCTGTTCCAACGCGGGCTGCACGGCCATCGTCTTGGCGTTGGCGGTCATGATCGAGACGACACCGCCGGGCGCGGCGCACCGGCACAGCTGATCAACCAGCGGCACGGGATCATCGAGGTAGCCGAGCACCCCGTGACACAACACGGCGTCGAAACGACGACCGCCCAAAGCCTCCGAAGCCCGCTCGCCGTCGGCGTGCACGAAGGTCACCCGCCGTTGAGCCTCCGCCGACAGCTTTTCCCACCGCTGCCGGGCTTTGCCCAGCATCGCCGCCGACGGATCGAGCACCGTCACCTCGTAACCGGCCTCGGCCAGCGGGAACGACTGATGCCCCGCCCCGCCGCCGACGTCGAGCACGGTCGCCGACGGCGGCAGATGCTCCAGCAGCTGGTGGTGCAGCACGTAGGTGCGCACATACCCCTTCACCGAGGCATATGCCTCGTCAGCGAACTTGTCGGCCAGCTGGGCAAAAGGATCGTCAGCCACCAGGCCAAACTACCGTCAGCCGCGCTTGGCCAGGTCGTAGGCGGCGGTGAAGTCGGCCTGGAACGCCGAGCTGTAGTCGGTGTACGGCGTCGGGCCGCCCTCCTGGTAGCCGCCCATCACGCCGATGACCCGGTTGGTGCCGGTCTCGACGAACGGCCCGCCGCTGGTGCCGCTGCTCAGGCTGACTGACGGGCAGGCCACCTTCAGGTACCAGTTGCCCTGGTACTCCCAGCGGTTGGCGGTGCTGCGACAGGACGAGAGGCTGCCGCCGGTGTCGTTGTAGCCGGCCACAGTGGTCGGGCCGCCGACCGCGTTGACCACCGGCGTCAGGGCCCCGGTGCGGCCCTGCACGTCACCATCGACGATCAGGAAGGCGTAGTCGTACGGATTGGTGCGGTCCTGCCCCGCCGGCGCCGGATGGGTCTTGCGCCACTGGAGGTACTGCGGCGGTACGATGATCTTCACGACGCGCCAGCGGCCGTAGGTGCTGGCGGCGCCGTTGTTGAAGGACGGCAGGAACCACACCGCCTTCGTGGCCGGGTCGGTGTCCCACACGCAGTGCGCGGCCGTGAGCACGACGTTGTGCCGCGGGCTGGCGACCACGCTGGCCGAGCAGTAGTGGCCGACGCCCAGATTGTTGGGCGCGATCACCCCGATCGGCGTCGACCAGCTGCGGGCCGCGCCGCTGGCCGTCGCCGCGTACACGGCCATCAGCACCAGCACCGCCACCAGCGTCAACATCCGTCGCATCGCGTTTCCCCCCGCCTCCACAAGCCGATCGAAGAGGGATCCTAAGCGCTGATCAGGCCTTGGGGGCGGGACCGAACGTGACCAACCATCAGACGAACGAGACCGTCCGGAACTGGAACGACGACAGCGGCAGGCTGCGGTCCGGCACGAAGCCGGTGACCTTGTTGCTGTAGGCGTCGACCTGGTTCTTGAAACCCCACACGATGTAGCCGCCGTGGTCGTACTCCAGCTGCTGGGCGTCCTGGAGCAGCCGGGTCCGGCGGGTGACGTCGAGTTCGGCCCGGGCGCTGCAGATCAGGGAGTTGAACGTCGGATCGTTCCAGTGGCACTCGTTGTACGGGGCGTTGGGCAGCGAGCCCTGCGCGGCCTGCGGCAGGTAGCCGCGGGTGAACCAGTAGTCCTGGGCGAAGGTCCAGCCCAGGTAGTCCCGCCCGTAGAAGGTGGCGCTGTCGACGGTGCGCACCCGCACGTCGACTCCGGCCCCCTTGGCCTGCTGGGCGAACAGCTGCGCGGCGGCCACCGCGCCGTCGCCGACGGCACCGGAGGTGACCAGCTCGATCTGGAGGTCGGACTGTCCGGCGCTGCGCAGCAGGGATCGGGCCTGGGCCAGGTCCTGTTCCCGTTGCGGCAGCTGCTTGGCGTAGCAGACGTCGAACGGCGCGTAGAGGTCGTTGCCGACCCGGCCCTGGCCGTTCCAGGCCTGGCTGATCATCTGCTCCCGGTCCACGACCAGCCGCAGCGCCTGCCGCACCCGCGGATCGGCCAGCGGCTTGGTGTCGACCCGCATGGTGAACGGCGTCCAGTTGCCGGTCTCCGACACCAGCACGTTGGCCCCGGCGGCCTTCACCGTGGCCACCCGCTCGGCCGGCAGGTTGTCGATGGCCTCCACCTCGCCGGCCAGCAGGGCTTCCAGCTGGGCCTCGGAGTCGGCGAAGTCGATGATCATCAGCTCGTCCACGTACGGCTGGTCGCCGCGCCAGTAGCTGGTGAACCGCGGGAAGGAGCTGCGGTCCCCCGGCGTGAACGTGCCGAGCCGGAACGGCCCGGTGCCCACCGGCTTGGCCGGGTCGAAGCCGACCGGCACGATCGCGTTGTAGTACTGGGCCAGCTCGTCCTGGAACAGCGCGTACGGCTGGGTGAGCGGGATCCGCAGGGTCCGGGCGTCCAGCTTGCGCAGCCCGTCGAAGTCGATGACGCCCAGCGCCGCGGCCCCGTTGGCCTTGGTGTCCACGATGCGCCGGAACGAGAAGATCACGTCGTCCACGTCGAGCCGCTTGCCGTTGTGGAACTCCACGCCGTCGCGCAGCCGCAGTGTCCACGTGCTGCCGTGGTCCGCCGCCTCGATCGACTCGGCCAGCACCGGCTGGATGGTGTACGAGACGTCGTGCAGGAACAGCGGCTCGTACAGATTGGACACCCGAGCCTGGTCCGGATAGGTCGGCGGGTGGTGTGGGTCGAGCCCGTCGGCCGAGCTGCCGCCGGCGATCCCGACCCGCAGCACGCCGCCGTGCTTGCTGGGCCCGAGCGCCGCGGCGCTGACCGCCCTTGTGTCCCGGTCCGTGGAGCAACCGACCGCCACCGCGCCGAGGCCCAGCAACGCCCCGGCGCGCAGCAGGTTCCGCCGCGAGAGGGTCACGACATCGGCGCCACGGTCAGCACGGCCGCCGCCGATCCCGGCGGGCCGGCCTTGGGCCGCCCCAGCAGGTAGCCCTGGGCCTGGTCGCAGCCCAACTCGCGGAGCAGTTCGAACTGGGCCAGCTCCTCGACGCCCTCGGCGATGGTGGTCAGCCCGAGGGCCTGCCCCAACCGGATCACCGCGGTCACGATCTCCCGGTCGGACGGGTCGGTGACCAGGCCGGACACGAACGACCGGTCGATCTTGACGAAGCTGACCGGGAACCGCTTCAGGTAGGTCAGCGACGAGTAGCCGGTGCCGAAGTCGTCGATGCCCAGCTCCACCCCCAGCTCCCGGATCCGCTCCAGCTGCCGCAGCGTCGCCGCGTCGGCCTCCATCAGCACGGTCTCGGTCAGCTCCAGGGTCAGCCCGGCCGGCTCCAGGTCGGCGTCGGCCAGCGCCCGTTCGATGGTGGCGGCCAGGTCCGGCCGGTTGACCTGCCGGGCCGACAGGTTCACCGCGGTCCGCAGCCCGGCCGGAGCCGCCCCGCTGTCCCGCCACCGGGTCAGCTCCCGGCAGGCCTGCTCCAGCACGGAGGTGCCGATCGGCACGATCAGCCCGCTGTCCTCGGCGACCTGGATGAACGTGTCCGGCGCGAGCAGCCCGCGGTCGGGGTCGTCCAGCCGGACCAGCGACTCCACCGCCACCGTGGTCCCGGTGCCGATGTCGATGACCGGCTGGAAGTGCAGCACGAACCGGTCGTCGCGCAGGCCCTGCCGCAGCGCCGAGGCGATCGCCACCCGGTCGACGGCGCGGGCCTGCAGCCCGGCGTCGAAGATCTCGCACCGGTTCTTGCCGCGCGTCTTGGCCCCGTACATGGCAGCGTCGGCGTCGCGCAGCAGGTCCTCCGGCGTCGGCGCGCTGCCGTTGGCCAGGGCGATGCCGACGCTGGCCGTGACCACGACCTCGAACGTGCCGATGGCCACCGGCTCGGACAGCACCTCGGCCAGCCGCTCGGAGATCTCCACGACGTTCTGCTCGCTGGCCAGGTCCTGACACAGCACCACGAACTCGTCGCCGCCCAGCCGGGCCACGGTGTCCAGCGGGCGGATGTGCGCCTGCAACCGGCGGCCGATCTCGCGCAGCACCTCGTCGCCGACGTCGTGCCCGAGGCTGTCGTTGACGTCCTTGAAGCCGTCCAGGTCGATGAACAGCACCGCGGTCAGCTCGGGATGCCGGTCGGCCCGGGCCAGCACCTGCCGCAGCCGGTCCATCAGCAGCGTCCGGTTGGGCAGCCCGGTCAGCGGGTCGTGCAGGGCCTGCCGGACCAGTCGGGCCTCCGCCTCCCGCCGCTCGGTGACGTCCTCGACCTGCGTGACGAAGTACGGCTGGTCCTCGTCCTCGGAGTAGACGGTGGACACCGTCACCCAGGCCCACACCACCCGGCCGTCGGGCCGCAGGTAGCGCTTCTCCAGCCGGTGCGGCGTGCTGTAGCCGTCGGTCGCCTCCACGGCGGTGGCCTGGCTGGCCGACAGGTCGTCGGGATGGGTCACGTCGGAGACGCGCAGCGTCAGCAGTTCCTGCTCGGTGCGGTCCAGCATCTCGCACAGCGCCCGGTTGACCTGCGTGAACCGGGACTCCGAGTCGACCAGGCACATGCCGATCGAGGCGTGGTCGAACGCCTTCTGGAACCGCTCCTTGGCCTCCCGCAGCCCGGCCTCGGCGTCGCGCTGGGCGGTGACGTCCAGACCGGTGGCGATCACGTGCGTGACGACGCCGCCCTCGTCCACCAGCGCCGTGTTGGACCAGGAGATCCACCGCTGCTCGCCGGACTTGGTCAGCCACGGGCACTCGAAGTTGCTGGGGAACGACTCCGGGGACAGGTGGGCGAACTGCGCCTCGATGCAGGGCCGGTCCTCGGGCAGCAGGAACAGCTCCCAGCACAGCCGCCCGACCACGTCCGCGGCGGCGTACCCGGTGGTCACCTCGCAGGCCCGGTTGAACCGGACGATGCGGCCGGCGTCGTCGGTGACCAGCACCAGGCTGCCGGCGATGTCCAGCACGGCGTCCACGAAGTCCCGCTCGGAGCGCAGCGTCCGCTCGGCCCGCTGCTGGTCCTCGACCATGTGCTGGAGCTGTCCGGCCATCTCGTTGAAGGCGGTGGCCATCACGCCGATCTCGTCCCGGCTGCGCACCCGGGCCCGGCCGGTGAGGTCGCCGCCGGCCAGCGAGGCCGCGACCCGGGAGACGGTGCCGACGTCGGTGGTGATGCGGCGGGACTGCCACACCGTGAGCAGCACCGTCACCCCGAGCACGGCCAGCACCGCGGCCAGGGTCAGCTCCCGGTTCAGCGAGTCCATGTCGATGCGGGCCTGCAAGATCACGCCTTCACGCTGCGACAACGCCGTCGACAGCGCGGACACGGCGCCGAGGGCCTGGTCGACAGCGGTGCGCAGCGCCGGCTGGGTCAGCCCGATCTGCGGGGCCTGCACGAAGTCCCGGGTGATCATCGTGTCGAGGTTGGCCACGTTCAGGTAGGTGGTGGTCAGCAGCGGACCGAGCGCGTTCTGCACCGCCCGCGCTTCCGGGCTGCCGCCGCCGTCCTGGAACGTGGTGAACAGGTCGTCCTGGAGACCGTCGGCGTCGGCGGACAGGGTGGCCACCGTGGCGGCGACGCCGGTCCGGTCCGACAGCATGATGCGCGAGTGGTCGTCGGCGAGGAGCTTGTCCACGGTGTCCCCGAGCGACCGGGTGTGGTCGATGATCGCCGGCGTGCGCACGGCCAGCGCGTCGGCGATGTGATAGGGGCTCAGTTCCGGATCGAGCACCAGGTTCGAGGTCACGCCGACGTAGGAGACCAGCGTGCGCAGGTTGGCCACCAGCAGCGAATGGAAGGCATCGTCGGTTCCTGGATCGTGCCGGCCGGCCTCCCAGGTGTGCCAGTTCTTGGCCAGGGTCGTCGGCAGCACGCTGGCGTTGAGGTGGGCGCCGGTCGTCTTCAGCTCGTCGCCGTCGCGCCCGTCGGCCTCGGTCAGCGCGGCGAAGTCGTTGTCCACCCGCATCTGGGCCGCGTGCACCTGCTCGGTGGTGGCCTGTCCGGCCGCCGCCAGCCGGTAGAGCGTGCGGTCTGACGTCACGTCAACCAGCAGCGCCTCCAGCGGCCGCAGATAGTCCAGGCCGCGCAGCTCGTTCTGGCTGAACTCGATGCGCTGGCCGTTGTTGACCATCAACAGGTACGTCGAGGTCACGAGGGGTAAGGAGAAGGCCAGCCCGATGATCGCGAGTCTGTGCCAGACACGACGCCGCCACCAGGTCGGGCGTGCACCGCGCGTGCCGGGACCCCTGGTCACAGGTTCAACACCCCATCGGCTTCCTGTCAGTGACGCCGTTCACCATAAGGTTCGACGGATTCGAGGCGGAAGCACCTGGCCTAACGCGTTCGCCGGACGGCATGAACATCCGAGAGATCATAACGCTGCGGAGCCACTGGGATACATGTCGACACAGTAGGTCACCGTACACCGGGGCAAATCTGCAAGTTGACACCCGCAAGTTGATGCCGGGAACGCTCACGAATAACGACGGCGGGCCGATCGACCCCGGTCGACCGGCCCCGCCGCGCTCGCGTCACTTCTTGGCGCGCTTCTTGGCCGCCGGCTTCGCCTTCTTCGCGGCCGCCGCCTTCTTCACAGTTGCCACCTTCTTGGTCGCCGGCCGGCTCGCTTTCGCCGTCGCCTTGGCCGCCGCCGGGCGGGTCGCCTTGGCCGCCTTTCCGGCGGCGGGTCGACTCGCCTTCGCGGCCTTGGCGGCGGCCGGGCTGGACGCCTTCGCCGTGGTCTTCGCGGTGGTCGCGCGGGTGGCCGGCGCGGTCCTTCCAGTGGCCTTCGCCGTGGTCCTCGAAGCGGCGGGGCGGGTTGCCTTCGCGGTGGCCGGGCGAGTTGCCTTCGCCGTGGTCTTGGCCGTGGTCACACGCGTGGTCGACGCGGTCTTCGCGGCCGGGCGGGTCGTGCGCGTCGCCTTCGCCTTGCTTCCCGCCGCCGCGCGGGTCGAGGCCGCGGCCGTGCGCGTGGTCCTGGCGGCGGCCGGTCGCGCGGCCCTGGCCGCCGGCTTGCTTGCGGCGGCGCGGGTCGTCTTCGCGGCGGTTGTCGTCCGAGCCGCCGCGGCCGTCGTCGCCACGGGCTTGGCCGCGGGGGCGCGGCCGAGCTTGCGGGAACCGTCGACCACTTCCTTGAACAGCGTGCCGGCCCGGAAGCTCGGCACGTTCGTCCGCCTCAGCCGCAACTGCTGGCCGGTCCGGGGATTGCGGGCGGTTCGGGCCGCGCGGGCCCGTTTCTCGAACACACCGAAGCCCGTGAGCATGACATTCTCGCCCTTGTCGACGTTGCGGACGATGATGTCGAACATGCCGTCGACGGCCTGGGCCGCCATCTTCTTGTCCATGCCCAGTCGCAGGCCGAGCATCTCGATCAGCTGTCCCTTGTTCATTTCCTGACCTTCCGTGCGGAACCGAATGCCAAGCACGGTAAGCAGAAAAAACGCCGACTCGCACGCATGTGGACTCGAAATGCGTTGCGAATCGGCGGATTTCACTCCATCGAGGGACCGTCCGATGTGGATTTCAGGCGTCCGGATCGAGGCCGGCGTCGGCGATCGCCACCCGTTCCCGTTCCGCGGTCAGATCCAGCGAACGGCACAGCACCAGGTACAGACCGGCGGCCACGAGCAGCCCGATCGGCATGGAAATGTCGGCCCCGCCGAGCATTCGCGCCACCGGCCCCTGCAACTCGCCGACCACGGCGAACGGCATCATGGCGGCGAAGCCGCCGCCGTAGGCGACCAGGCCGCGCCAGCTCCAGCGGCGGTAGATGCCGTGCGGGTTGAAGATCTCGCGGATCGAGTAGTGGCCACGCCGCACCACGTAGAAGTCGACCAGGTTGATCGCCGTCCACGGGGTGAACAGGTAGCCGAGCACGGTCAGGAAGTACTCGAAGTCCTCCTGGAAGGTGTTGTTGGAGGCGAAGGCGATAGTGGTGGCCAGCACCCCGATGACCACCAGCGCGTACACCCGTTTCATCGTGGTGGGGCGGAACCGCTTGATCGAGTCCACACAGGACAGCAGGGTCAGGCTGCCGCCGTAGAAGTTGAGCGTGCCGATGGTGATCAGCGGCAGCACCGAGCCGATCAGCAGCGCCAGGCCGAATCCCGGGAACACCGCGTTCCCGGCCGACAGCACGGCGTCCACGGTGTCGGCCTTGGGGAACAGGCCCGCGGCGGCGGTGCCGACCAGCATCATCCACGCCCCGCCGACGCCCGCGCCGAGATAGGTCCACCAGAACGAGGCCCGCACGCCGACGTCGCGCGGCAGGTAGCGGGAGTAGTCGGAGACGTAGATCGACCACGACAGCTGGTACACGGCGGCGGTGAAGAACTGCACCAGGAACGGGGTCAGCGCGAACTGACCGAGGTCGAACTGCCCGGCGCTGAACGGGTGCACGACCGCCAGCCCGACGGTGAACACCACCAGCAGCACCAGCATCAGGTAGGTCAGCCAGCGCGAGGCCTTGTGGATGAAGTCGTAGCCGACGATGGCCAGCACCACGCCGATCACCGCGTAGCCGAGGTAGCTGACCGGGGTCGGCAGGTTCACCAGGTGCTGCATGGTGCTGCCGACCAGGATCTGGTTGAACCCGGTGTAGCCGATGTAGGTCACCAGCGCGACCACCCACACCAGTAACGCGCCCACGAAGCCGAACTGCGGCCGGGACTGCACCATCTGCGGCAGTCCCAGCTGTGGGCCCTGGGTGGAGTGGAAGGCCATGAAGAACGTGCCGAAGGCGTTGCCCAGCACCACCGCGATGGCGGTCCAGACCAGGTTGCCGCCCATCGCGACGCCGATGATGCCGGTGGCGATGGTGGCCAGGTGGGCGTCCCCGGCGAACCACACCGGGAACAGGTGCCACACCTTGCCGTGTCGCTCGGCTATGGGCACGTAGTCGATGGACCGGGACTCGATGCCCAGCGATCGCTGGGGCCGATGGGACTGGACCACGGTGGGTGGATTGGCCGCCATGCCTGTTCTCCTCGTTGAGCTGCGGAAGGCGTGCGTCCCCCAGTTTTCGGACGCCGGCTCAACCGATGCGGTTGAGGGTGGCGTACGCGAGTTGTTCGAGCAACAGCGCGGTTTCCCTGGACGCGTCGGTCGCCGCGGTGATCACCTGTTTTGCCACTGATACCGCCAATGGCGGCTGCGTCGCCAGCTCCGCGGCGATCTCCAGCGCCGTTGACAGATGACTGCCGGCCGGGGTGGTCTCGGTGACCAGGCCCCAGGAATGTGCTTCTGTCACGGACATCCGCCGGCAGCGCAGCACCAGGTCACGAGTGCGAGCCGGGCCGACGGCGCGGACCAGCCGTGTGACTCCGCCGGAGCTGGGCAGGATGCCGATGCCCACCTCCGGCAGCCCGAACACCGCCGTCTCGTCCGCTACTCGCAGGTCAGCGGCGAGCGCGAGTTCGAAGCCGCCACCCAAGCAGTAGCCGGCGATGGCGGCGATCGTGGGCTGCGGCAGCGCCGCCACCGCCTCATACACCGCGCCGCTGCCCCGGTAGTACTCGGCGATCGCCTCAGGGGTCATCTCCCGCAGCTCTGAAGTGTCCGCCCCGGCCGAGAACACCCTGTCGCCGCCGGTGATCACCACTGCCCGGCTGTCGTTGACCGAGCGCACGGCGTCGAGCAGCCGCGACTCCATGTGCGTGGACAGGGCGTTGAGCTTGGCCTCGCGCCGCAGGGTCAGCACGGCCACATCGCCGTGCCGGGAGACTTCGACGTCGCCGATCACTGTGCCACTGTTCATTGGGCAGTCGGGAAGGACAGCAGGCCGGACAGCCCGCGCTTGGCCACCTCGTTGGCGATCACCAGCCGCTGGATCTCCGAGGTGCCCTCCCAGATCCGGTCCACCCGCAGCTCCCGCCACAGCCGCTCCACCGGGTAGTCCCGGATGTAGCCGCGGCCGCCGAAGATCTGCACCGCGCGGTCGGCGACCCGGTTGGACGCCTCGGACGCGGCCAGCTTCACGGTGGCGGCCTTGGCGTGCAACAGCTTGCGGTTCTCGCCCTGGTCGAACTCCCACGCCACCTGGTGGGTCAGCGCGCGGTTGGTGGTGATGTCCACGACCGAGTCGGCGATCATGCCCTGGATCAGCTGCCGCTCGATCAGCGGCTGCCCGCCCTGGATCCGCTGCGAGGCCCACTCGACCGCCAGCGTCAGGGCCCGTTCGGCCGCGCCGATGGTACGAGCGCCGATCATCAGCCGTTCCTCGGTGAACCAGTCCCGGGTCAGCTCATAGCCGTTGCCGATGCCGCCGAGCACCGCGTCCGCCCCGACTTTCACATCCTCGAACAGGAATTCCGGGTGCTCGTAGACGAAGGTGTGGGTGTAGCGGGGCGTGCGCTTGACCGACACGCCCGGCAGGTCCTTGTCCACCAGGAACAACGTCGGGGCGTCGCCCACGAGGGCCAGCACGATGAGGAAGTCGGCGGCGTCGCCGACGGTGACGAACCACTTCTCGCCGTTGATGCGGTAACCGTCGCCGTCCGGGGTGGCGGTGGTCTCGATGCCGGCCGGGTCGGAGCCGGCGCCCGGTTCGGTGATGGCCACGGCGTCCCGGCGCTGCCCCCGGATGTCCGGCACGAGGTAGCGTTCGCGCTGCTCCGGCGTGCAGGCCCGCAGGCAGTTGGCCGGCCGCCACACGGTGTCCCACAAGGCGTTGGTGAGCTTGCCCAACTCGTCCTGGACCACCACCTGCTCCAGCACGGACAGGCCCGCGCCGCCCCACTCCTCCGGCATGTTGACCGCCTGCAGCCCGCTGGCCAGCACGTCCTGGCGGATCGCGTCCAGCGCCGACGGCGACAGGCCGTTGTCGGCTTCGCACGCGTCCTCGTACTGCATGATCTTGGCGGTGAGGTCGGCGGCGCGCTGCTTGAGCTCGGCCAGCCTCGGGGTGTACGCGAACTCCACGGTGGTTCTCCTTCAGTTCTTGACGAGCACGATCCTGGCGTCCAGGCCGAGGCAGCCGGCCGGCGTCGCCAGCAGTGGGTTGACTTCGAGTTCGGCGATCTCCGGATGGGCCGCGCCGACCTCGCTGATCGCCGCGACCGCCTGGGCCGCGGCGGCCAGATCGACCGGTTGACGGCCACGAGCCCCTTGCAGCAGCGGGGCCGCCTTCAGACCCCGCAACAGGGTTTCCGCCTCTTCCGGCGTGACCGGGGCCAGCGCGAACGCGACATCCTTGAGGATTTCGGCGAAGACACCGCCCAGCCCGACCATCAGCACCGCGCCGAACCGGGAATCCCTGCGCACACCGACGATGAGCTCCACTCCCCCGCCGGCCATCTGTTCCACGCAGTACTCGGCGACGTTCAGCCGTTGCACCATGTCCGCATGGGCGGCCCGCAATTCATCCTGTGTGGACAGTCCAATCGCGACTCCGCCGGCATCGGACTTGTGCAGCAGTCCCATGGCTTTCAGCACGACCGGGTAACCGATCTCCTCGGCCGCGGCCAGGACGTCGGTGGTGAGCCGGGCAGCGGGGAAGGCGATGCCGCCGGCCTTGAGCAGTTCCCTCGCGTCCCAGTAGCCGGACTCGGTGACGGGCTCGGCCGGCGGTGGCAGTTGTCGAGCCGCCGGGCGGTGGTCGGCGTGATCGGCCAGCATGCCGAGGGTACGGGCGGCATCGTCGACCACTCGGAACACGCCGATGCCGTTGCGGCGCAGTTCGTCGGCGGCCGCACTGTCGGCGCACATCGTGTGTAGGGCCAGCGGTTTGCCGTGCCGGTGGACGTGCTCGGCCATCACGGTGGCGGTGGCGATCTCACGGGCGGCCAGCTCTGGGCCGTAGTCGCCGTACCCGCCGAAGTAGCCGGTGACCAGCACCGAGTCGATGTCGGGATCGGCCAGCACGAGGTCGATGACCCGGCCGAACGAGGTGATGTCCTGCTCGCCGGCCCCGGCCAGGTCCACCGGGTTGGCCACACCGGCCGACGGCGGCAGCTCAGCCTTCAGCGCGGCCACGAGCGAAGGCCGGAACTCGTTGACCGCCAAGCCGTTCGCGTCAGCGATGTCGCTGGCCGTGGAGGCGTGCCCGCCGCCGTCGGCGATCACCGCCACCCGGCGGGCCCGCTTGGAGCCGTGCCGGTGCAGGGCAGCGACCAGGTCGGCCATCTCCCGCGGGCTGTGCACCCGGTCGACACCGGCGGCCCGACAGGCGGCGTCGATCACGTCGTTGCCGCTGGTCAGCGCGCCGGTGTGGGACATCGCAGCACGGTTGGAGGCTGCGCTGCGGCCGACCGTGAGCAGCACAACGGGTTTGCCCGCGGCCACGGCCTCCCCGGCCGCGGCGACGAAGGCCCGGCCGTCCTGGAAGTCCTCGCAGTAGGCCGCGATCACCTCGGTTCCCGGGTGGCGTGCGTAGGCCCGGATCAGGTCGGCCGCACCGAGATCGGCCTGGTTGCCCAGGGAGGCGAAACGGGAGAAGCCCAGGCCGCGGTCGGCCAGGAACTTGCTCAGCTCCAACGCCATGTTGCCGCTCTGCGACACCAGCCCGACCGGCCCGCACGGCAGCGGGTTGGAGACCAGGAACAGGTCGCTGGTCGTGTCCAGCACGCCGAGGCAGTTGGGTCCGAGCAGCACCGCCCCGGCGGCGCGAATCCGCTCCGCCACGGCCATCTGCGTGGCCCGGCCCTCGTCACCGAGCTCGGCGAAGCCCGAGGTGATGGCCACGATCGCGGTCGCCCCGGCGGCCAGCGCGTCGTCCACCGCCTCGTCGAACCCCTTGGCCGGCACGGTGATCACCACCAGGTCGACCGGCTCCGGGAGATCGGCCAGCCGCTTGAAGGTGGGCCGGCCGAGCACCGGCTCGCCGCGGCGGTTGACCAGGTACAGCGGCCGGCGGTCGCCCATGCGCAGCGCCTGCACGCTGATCCAGTTGCCGTACTTGGTCTCGTCGTTGCTGGCGCCGAGAATCGCCACCGAGCGCGGGGTGAACAGGGGGTCCAGGTTCCTCACGGGGACGCCACCTCCGGTGCGGGGTATCCGGCGCCCCAGGCGTCGGCGCCGCCGTCGACCACGATCGTGGTGCCGGTGACGTAGGCGCCGCCAGGGGAAACGAGGAACGAGATCAGGCCGGAGACGTCCTCCGGCGTGCCCAGCCGGCCCAGCGGCACGGCCTGGGCCCACTTCTGGCGGTCGGCCTCGGTGTAGTTCTCGTCCAGCGCCTCGGTGGCGATCGTGCCGGGTGCGACGCAGAGCGACCGGATGCCGTATCGGCTCCATTCGAGCGCGAGACCGGACGCCAGGTTCTCCAGCGCGGCCCGGGCGGCGCTGGCGTGCACCATGCCCGGAATGCCGCGCCGGGGCGAGAAGGCCATGAAGACGATCACGCCCGAGCGGTTGGGAATCATCGACCGGACGGCGACTTCCCTGGTCATCGACCAGGTGGCATCGACCGCGAGCCGGTGCACCGCCCGCCAGCCGCCTGGGCTGATGTCCTCGGCCGGGGCGGCGAACTGGCCGCCGGCGTTGTTGACCAGCACGTCGATCCGGCCGTACTCCTCGATCGCCGCGTCGACGACCGGCGTGACGTCCTCGCGGATGTCGGCCACCTTGACCAGGCACTGCCCGCCGGCCCGCACGATCTCCTCGCGCACGGCTTCGAGCGGTTCGGGCCGCCGGCCGCAGATCACCAGCCGGGCCCCGCCGGCGGCGAGGTCCAGCGCGGTCGCCCGGCCGAGGCCGGTGCCGCCACCGCTGACCACCGCCACCTTGCCCGCATGCACGTCCGGCCGGAGCACTCCGGTCACGTCGCCTCCCCATCGAGGATCAGCACTGTGAGGATCTGACTGACGCGTCAGTCAGTCTTATTAAACGAGCCATGTCAAGAGGTAGGGGTGCCTCTGACTGGTGCGTCAAGTTATGCTGGTCGGTATGACCCGTGCCGAGGAGGACCGCCGCGCCGCCATCCTCGACGCCACCTGGCGGCTGATCGCCGAGCGCGGCTACCACGCCGTGCGGATCGCCGACATCGCCAAGGTCTGCGGCACCAGCACCGGCACCGTGCACTACTACTTCCCCGGCAAGCACGACGTGCTGACCGAGGCTCTGAAACACTGTGTGGAGCAGGCTTTCGCCCGGCAGAGCCACGAGCTGCGGCAGATCGACGACGCCTACGAGCGGCTGCTGAAGCTGATCGACATGCAGCTGCCCAAGGTCGGCCCGGTCCGCGACGAATGGTCGGTGTGGCTGCAGTACTGGGCGGAATCGGCCATACGCCCCGAATTGCGGCCCGTGCACAACGAGTTCTACGCCCGCTGGCGGGAAACCGTGGTGCGGATCGTGCGCCGCGGGCTGCGGCAGGGCGTGTTCCGCGACGTCGACGCCGACCAGGTCGCGCTGCGGCTGACCGCGCTCACCGACGGCCTGGCCATCCAGGTGCTCACCGGATCGCCCGAGGTCAGCGTCACGGTGATGCGTGAGCTGCTGGTGGATTTCGCCCGCCGGGAACTCGTGGTCAGTGCGCCGATCTGACGGTCTTCGCCCAAAGCGCCACTGATCACTGGACGACACCGCTACCCTCGCCGCGATGGACGGTGATCAGCGGCTGCCGGCGGCGGCTGTCACGCGTGTGCATGGCCGCTCGGGACAGGTGGGCGGCGCGGGCTTCCTCGTGACCGCAGACCTGGTGTTGACCTGTGCCCACGTCATCGGCGACGAACCGCCCACCGATCCCGTCGCCCTCGACTTCCCGCTGCTCGACGGCCACCCTTCGGTTCAGGCTGATGTTGTTGCCTGGCAACCGATCCGGCCCGACGGCACGGGCGACATCGCCGTGCTGCGGCTGCGTGAACCGGCCCCGACCGACGCCGTTCCGGCGCGGCTGACCCGGGCGGGGGCCGGCTGGCGCGAACAGGTCCGGCTGATCGGCTTCGCCGAGGACGACGGCGTGTGGGTCGAGGCCGAGCTGCGGGGCCGGCAGGCCACCGGGTGGCTCCAGATCGAATCCGAGCTCGGCCGCCAGGCGATCGCCCGTGGGTTCAGCGGCTCCCCCGCGTGGAGTGATTCGGCCCACGGCGTCGTCGGCATGGTCGTAGCGGCGGAACGTGGTGCCACCACGGCATATCTGTTGCCGGCGGGCACGCTGATCGAAGCGCACTCAGGGATCGCTGTCCCGGCGAGCTGCCCTTATCGGGGGCTGGAGCCATTTCAGGAGGAGGACGCCGATCTCTTCCATGGCCGCGAGGCGGTGACGGCACGGCTGGCCGACGCGGTCGCCACCCGGCCGCTGGTGGTGCTGGCCGGGCCGTCGGGCAGCGGTAAGTCCTCGTTGGTGCGCGCCGGGCTCATCCCCCGACTGCGGGCCCGAACCACCGCCGTCGCCGCGTTCCGCCCGATTCCTGGTGTGTCGCCGGCGGTGTTGCTGGCCACGGCGGTGCTTCCGGTGCTGGAGCCCGAGTTGGACGAGATCCGGCGCATCGAAGCGGCCAAGGTCCTGGCCGAGGATCTTCCGCTGGTGGCCGCCCGGCTGGCCGAGCGAGCCGGCGACGGCGGCCTGCTGATCTTCGCCGACCAGCTGGAGGAGCTGCCGACCGACCAGGCCCGTGAACTGCTGGATCTGCTGCATGGTCTGGTCACCGCCGGGCCGCGCCGGGCCGATGGCTCGCCGGTGTTGGTGGCCGTGGTGACCCTCCGGTCGAGCTCCTTGGACACGCTGGTCACCGCGGACACCGCCGACGCGGTCCGGGACGGCGTGGTGTTCGTGCCGCCGATGAGCCGGGACGAACTGCGCGCGGCCGTGGTCGCCGGCGGCGAGGTCACCTTCGACTCTGGCTTGGTTGAGCGGATTCTGGACGACGCCGGCACCGCACCGGGCCGGCTGCCGCTGGTGGAGTTCGCGCTGCGGGAACTGTGGGACAAGCAGAGCGCAGGGCTGCTGACCCACGCGGCGTACGACGAACTCGGCGGTGTCGCCGGTGCCCTGGTCGGCTACGCCGACGGCGTTTACGGTGCGATGCCTGAGGACGAGCGGCCGGCAGCCCGTCGGCTGTTGGTCGGGCTGGCCCGACCGGCCGAGGACGGGGACTTCATCCGCCGGCCGGTCCTGCTGTCCGATGTGGACGAGTCACTGCGGCCGGCGCTGGCCAAGCTGGCCGCCAGCCGGCTGGTCGTCGTGGGCCGGGCCGCGGACGGCACGGAGATCGTCGACCTGGCCCACCAGGCGCTGGTGCAGCAGTGGCAGACCCTGCGCGACTGGCTCACCGAGGACCGCGACTTCCTTTCCTGGCAAGAGGAATTACGCTCGGGCGTGCACCGGTGGCGCGACGATCCCGGCGCTCTGTTGCGGGGCGCGGCACTGACCACCGCGGACGACTGGCTACGCAAGCGGCCCGACGAGATCGCCGAGGCGGATCGGGCCTACATCCAGGCCAGCGACGCCCGTGAGCGCCGCCGTATCCGTACACTGTGGACGATCGTGGCGGTGATCTCCGTGCTGGCGCTGATCGCCGGCACACTGGCCGGCGTCGCCGCCATTCAAACCGCTACGGTGCAAGAAGAACTGCGCGTCGCCGCCTCGCGCCAGCTGGCCAACGACGCCAACCGGCTGCGCAACATCGACCCGACCGCCTCGCTCCAGCTCGCCGAGGCCGCCTGGCACTACCACGACACCGCCGAGGCGTATGGCGCGCTGTTCATCCAGTACGCCGGCCTGCAGCCGGTGGACAAGCTGTACGAGAACCTGTCGCCGGGGACCATCGGCACCGTCACCGCCAGCGACGACGGCTCGGTCGCCGTGATCACCAGCACCGACGGCCTGCCCGCGGTGTGGCTGGGCCTCAACGGCGATCACCCGCAGCAATGGAAGCCGCCGACACCGGCCCGCATCGGCGGCACGTTCCAGCTCAGTGGCGACGGCCATTTCCTGGCGTACGCCAACGACAATGGCGGCGTTGTGCTGTGGGACGTCGAGCACCGCAGCGGGCCGGTCGAGCTCGCGCCGGACGGTCCGGCCGGCAACGCGGAGCCGCAGATCGTCAACACCATGGCCTTCGCACCCGGCGAGTCCCGACTGATGGTGCGGCGGACCGGCTACAACGGCGGCACGCCCGCCATCGACGTCTGGGACGTCCACACCCACGCCAAAGTCCCGGTGGCCAACCCGATTCCCCCGCAGGACACCGTCGTGGACCGCGTCGCCTTCGGCCCCAACGCCGCGACGGTGGCGGTGACCAGTGGGAAAACCACCACCCTCTACGACATCGGCACCGGCCGGCAGACCGCAACCGCGCCCCCGTCCGACGTCACCCAGGTCGCCATCGCCGAGAACGGCCGCGCATACGCGCGCTGCGACGAGGACGACCGGCTGCACGTGTTCGACCTCGCCACCGGGGCCGAGCAGCGGGTGATCCAGGTCGCCCAGTGCTTCGCCCTCACCTTGGACAACAGCACCAACTACGCCCTGTTCCCGCAGGGCGACGCGCTCACCGGCGACTCCAACGCCCAGCTGACCATCGCCGATCTGCGCACGGGCAAGACCTATCGGCTCACCATCCCGCTCATCGTCGAGCTCAACAACAACCTCGGGCCGCTGAACAATGTCACCGTGTACGCCGGTCCTGACGGCGCGCCGACCGCGCTGATCGCCAACAAGACCCTGCTGTACCGGGTCCACGCGACCACGCCGGTCACCCTCACCTCGGCCGACAACCCGGCGGCCCCGTCCTACGACTCGCACACGCTGAGCCCGCACGGCGACCTGATCGCCGGCCTCGGCGAGGACGGGACGATCAAGCTCATCGACGTCAAGACCAACACCGCCATCGCCAGCACGACCGGGGCTGCCCGGCCACTGGCCCCCAACTTCCAGGGCAGCTGGTTCACCTTCACCCCCGACCAGAAACGGCTGCTGGTGGCGGAAGGCGACACGCTCGTCAGCTACTCCGTGCCGTCGCTGACAGTCGAACACCGGAGCTCGCTGCCCGTGCCCACCGATCTCGGCGGTCCGCCCAGCGACAGCGGCTTCTTCTCCGACTGGGCCACATCCGTGGTTTCCCTGACCCCCGACCAGGCCGTCGTTCTGCACGCCGGCATGCTCACCCGCTGGGACCTCGGCAGCGGCCAGCGCATCGGCAATCCCGTTCGCCTGCGCCAGGATCCGGCCGGCGAACGCCGCTCCGCCCTGCTCGCCTTCGCCGTGCCCCGAGCCCATCACCCCGAGGACGTCGCCGTCGTCGAACCCAGCGGGCACGTCGAAGTGTGGGACGTCGCCCAGGGCCGAAGCGTGGCGACCATCAACACCTCTGGCACCGCGCAGAAACAAGGCGCCGTCCTGTTCGACACCACCGGCGACAGGCTCGCCGTCCAGTCCACCGCCGGCGCCGCCACCCTCTGGACCGTCAACACCGGGGCCCAGATCGGCCGTGCCATCCCCACCGGCCTGATCGACGGCCTGCTCGGCTTTACCCCTCGTGGCAACCTGATCACCATCGGCGGCTCCACCGGCTCCTCCGCGGTGGCCCAGATCTGGGACGTCAACACCGGCAAGCAGCTGGCCACCCTGACCGCCCCTGACAGCACCAACTCCTGGACACTGAACGGCGATCTCCTGACCTACGCCGGCCGCTCGGTCAAGCTCGACCCGGATCTGTGGTTCACCCACCTGTGCCAGATGAGCAACCGCGCCTACACCGACGACGAGCGCGAGGTATTGGCACAGGACCAGGCCAATCGGGACGACGGCCCGCCCTGCGGCTGAAGCGTCACGTCGACCCTGAGCCCTCCGCCGGGCACCGGGCAGGCGGTCATCCGGCCGCCGTGCGCCGCGGTGATCGCGGCCACAATGGACAGTCCCAGCCCGTGTCCCTCCCGTCGTCGACGTTGACCGTCGAGCCGGCGGAACGGCTGCACGAGCTCAGCGACCTGATCCGGCCGGATCACCGGGCCGCTGTTGATCACGCACAGCGTCGGCCAGCCGCCGGGCGTGCCGGTGTGGACGTCCACCCAGCCGCCGGGCACGTTGTGCCGCACGGCATTGTCGACCAGGTTGACCACCAGCCGTTCCAGCAGATGCGGATCACCGGCGACCGTGGCGGGCGCGAGAGTCGTGTCCACTCTCAGCTCGCCCTTGGTCGCGGTGGCCTCCTTCGCCAGCACCGCCAGGTCGACCGGCCTACGCGCCCCGATGCCACGCTGGCTGCGGGCCAGCATCAGCAGCGCCTCGATCAGGCGTTCCTGATGCTGGTTGTTGGCCAGCAGCCGGCGATGCGTGTCCTGCAACGACTCCACGGTCGGGTCCGGGTCGGCGAGCGAGACCTCGATCAGCGTGCGCTCCAACGTCAGTGGCGTGCGCAGCTCATGGGAGGCGTTGGCGACGAACAGGCGCTGCGCCTCGAACGCCGTCTCCAGTCGGGCCAGCAGTCCGTCGAAGGTGTCGGCCAGGTCTTTCAGTTCGTCCGGCGGGCCGGCGACGGCCAGCCGCTCGTGCAGGTTGTCCTCGGACAGGTGCCGGACGCGGTGGCTCATCGTCCTCAGTGGACGGAGCACACGACCGGCCACCACCCAGCCCAGCAGCAGCGACACCACCGCCATGATGCCCAGCGCCACCGCCGACTCGACCAGCAGCCCACTGAGCACGTCGTCCCGCTGCTGGGTCATGAGGCTGGAGACCGGCACCCCGTCCGGCGGCGGCGTCGCGATCATCACCGTGACCCCGGCCGTCGAGCTGGTGAGCACGTAGGTGATCGCCAGCAGCACCGCCCCGGTGGCGATGAACAGTCCGCTGTAGAGCGCCGTCAGCCGGACGCGGACGCTGCGCCGCCCCAGTCGCCACCGCTCGGCCAGGCTCATATCCGGTACCCGCCGCGTGGCACGGTCTCGATCACCGGCGGGTCGCCCAGCTTCTGCCGCAGCCGACTCACCGTCACTTTCACCGTCTGCGTGAACGGGTCCGTCGCCTCGTCCCAGCCGCGTTCCAGCAGCCGCTCCGGCGACACCACCGCGCCGCGGGCCGACAACAGCAGTTCCAGCACTGTGAACTCCTTGGGGGACAACAACAGCCGCCGCCCGGCGCGGGTGACGGTCCGCAGCGCCGGGTCCAGGTGCAGGTCGCCGTGGGTGAGCACCGGCGGCACCGGCGGCTGTGCGCGCCGGGCCAGCGCCCGGATCCGGGCCACCAGCTCGGCGAAGGCAAACGGCTTGGGCAGGTAGTCGTCCGCGCCCATGCTCAGGCCCTGCACCCGGTTCTCGATCGTGCCCGCCGCCGTCAGCATCAGCACCCGGCTGTGCGTGCCCTGTTCGATCATCCGCCGGCAGACGTCGTCGCCGTGCACCACCGGCAGATCCCGGTCCAGCACCACCACGTCGTAGCCGTTGTCCCAGGTCCGCAGCAACGCCTGCGCCCCGTCGAACACCACGTCCACCGCCATGCCCTCCCGGCGCAGACCGGCCGCCACCGTCTCGGCCAGTTCCTCGTGGTCGTCCACCACCAGCACGCGCATGCGCCCCAGTCTGGCCCGGCCGTTGTGGTGCCGCGGTAACAGCGCTTGTTCCCGGGGCGTAACCGCCCTCCTGCTTCGCTTTCTCCCGACCCGTTCACCAACCTGAAGGAGGACTCGGGATGAGGTCGACGCTTGGCCGCTGGACCCGCTTGGCCGGGCTGCCCGCCGCCGCCGTGGTCGCCATGGCCCTGGTCGCCACGCCGGCATTCGCCGCCGCATCGACGCCAACCCCGCCCGGGTGCGTGATCATCACTCCCGCCGACCCGGCCGGCGCCGG
Organism: Kutzneria sp. CA-103260; assembly: GCF_018263855.1. Taxonomy (GTDB): domain Bacteria; phylum Actinomycetota; class Actinomycetes; order Mycobacteriales; family Pseudonocardiaceae; genus Kutzneria. Next base: position 4,166,837 of record NZ_CP073318.1, read on the forward strand.
CGCGCAGCCCGACCACGGCAAGCCCGGCAAGTGCGTCATCTGCATCATCACGGCCCCCGGCGGCGGCACCACCGGCGGCGGCACTACCGGCACCGCTGGCGGCACCATCGCCGGCACCGAGCAGGGCACCACCACCAGCGCCGGCGGCCAGGGGACCGTCACCGCCGGCAGGCCCGGCAAGCCCGGTGAGTGCCCCGTCTGCCCGCTGCCGCCCTGGCACCCCACCACCGGTTCCGGCCAGGGGGCGGGAACGGTGGCCACGCAGCCCGGCAAGGGCAAGGAGTGCACGATCTGCATCATCACCAAGCCCGACGCTCCTGGCGCCACCCCCGCCCAGCCGGTCCCGGGCGACCCGGCCAAGTGCGAGATCCACAGCGTGCCGACCACCAAGTAGCGGTCCAGACCCCCGGCAGCCGAGCTGCCGGGGGTTTGCCCGGCCTGGCGCTCCACGTCCCACCCTCTCTCCCGCAACACCTCCGCCCTTGCGCTCATACGCACCGCCTCCCACATCCCCTGTCCCTCACCTCCACCGCCTCCCAGTCCCCTCCTTTCCCTCACCCACCACCTCCCACATATCCGACCCCTTTCCCTTGCCTCGGAGCCTCCCAGGCACCCCCGCACCCTCACGCCACTACCTCCCACACACCCCACCCCTCGCCCTACCAACTCCCCACACATCCGGCTCCTTTCCTTTGACCCCAATGCCTTCCTCCACTCCACAACCTCCCACACACCCCATCCTGTTCCTTGTCCACAAAGCCTTCCAAGCGCCCCACCTCTACCCCGCCACCTCCCACACACTCCCTCTTTTCCTTTTCCACCAACGCTTTCCACCCGTTCGAGTGATGAAGTCGATCTTTTGGGGCGAGTAGAATCGCTGGTATGGAAGAGAAAGTCGCTCGCTTGATCGAATGCGAGCGAGCCCTTCGCAAGACTCAGGCCGAGCGGCTGCGGTTGATCGCCGAGTTGAACGTCGACGACTGGGCCGTCAATGACATCGGCATGGCCCTGCAGTTGTCGCCCAGCAACGCTTCGTCTCTTGTGGACTGGGCTACCCATGTCGCCACACTGTTTCCTGACGTGCTGGACGCCATGGACGCCGGGATGATCAGCGAGTGGTCGGCGCACGCGTTGGTTGATCCGACCGAGAACTACAAGCCCGAGCTCGCGCAGAAAGCCGTCACGAAGACCTTGGAAACCGCCGAGGGCCGGTGTTGCCAACAGCTGCGACGGTCGATGCGGAGTCGGTTGCAGCGGGCGGACCCGGCCGCGCATGCTCAGCGGTGCGCCGAGCGGCGGCGGGACCGGAAAGTCGTGCTCTACGACGAAGACGACGGCATGGCCGCCCTCAAGTGCGAGCAGCCGGTGGAGATCGCGCAGGCCATGTACGCCAAGGTCGACCGGTTGGCGCGACAGGAGCCCAAGAACGGGCGGTCGATGGACGCGGTGCGGGCGGATGTGGTGGCCGCGTTGGTGTTGGAGGAGCCGAAAAGCGCCGGGTCGAAGGCGCTGATCCAGGTCACCGTGCCGATCACCGCGCTACTCGGCGTGGATGATCGGCCGGGGCAGCTGGATGCCGGGCAGGTGATCCCGGCGGAGGTGGTGCGGGACCTGATGGCCCATCCGGGCACGGTGTTTCACCGGTTGCTGACGGATCCGGCGGGGAACTTGTTGGAGTACAGCCCGGGGATCTACCGGCCGAAGGCGGAGGTGGATCGGTTCATTCGGACGCGGAACAGGACGTGTGTGATGCCGTGTTGCTCGCATCCGTCGAGGTCGTGCGATGTCGATCACGCGGTGGCGTGGCCGGAGGGCAAGAGCACTGGGACCAATCTGGGGCCGTTGGATCGCAGGCATCACCGGTACAAGCACGCGACCAAGGCGAAGGTCAGCATCGCGGAGGATGGGACGGCTACCGTCGAGACGCGGTGGGGGCAGACGTACACCACCAGGCCGGAACCGGTGGAAGAACCGCCGTTCTGAGATCGTCTCGGCGGCCCCGCCCTACCGGCTTGGAACATCACCGACTCCTGTGCTGGTGATCCGCTGCCGCGGCCACGACGGCCGACTCCTGCGCTGACGATTCCGGGGTGCCGTCGCGGCCTTGCCACCCGACACCGTGGCTGGGGTCCGTAGGTGCGTGCGTCAGGTGGGGACGTTGGGTGGTTCGCCGGCGGGTGCGTCGTGGGGGCGGTGGTGGCGCGTTAGTTGGTTTTGCACTCGCTTGGCGGTGGCTCGGGTTCCTGGGGGTGAGAGGGCCAGTCACCGGGAGGCGAAGGTTCCTAGGCTGCGAAGGGTGACGGAGGACGAGAACTCACTGGGTGGCTACCTGCGGGCCCGGCGCGAGCAGGTCACGCCGGAGGCGGTGGGGCTGAGGCAGGTGGGGCTGAGGAGGACGCCGGGGCTCAGGCGCGAGGAAGTGGCGATGCTGGCGGGGATCAGCGCGGACTACTACCTGAGGCTGGAGCAGGGGCGGGATCGGAATCCGTCGGCGCAGGTGTTGGAGGCGTTGGCGAGGGTGTTGCAGCTGGATGCGACGGGCACCGAATACCTGCTGAGCCTTGTGGGACGGCCGAAGAAGAAGCGGCGGGCGAGAAAAGAGACGGTGCCGGAGAGCATTCGGACGTTGCTGGGGACGCTGCCGTTGCCGGCGTTTGTGGAGAGTCGCTGTTTTGACGTGCTGGCGTCCAACGCGCTGGCGGTGGCGTTGTCGCCGAGGCTGGCGGTGGGCGGCAACCGGCTGAGGGACATCTTTCTCGACCCGGCGGAGCAAGCGCTCTATGGGGACTGGCAGCGGGCGGGGGCAGGACTGGTGGCGGGATTCAGGGCGTCGGTGGGGACGGACATCGACGACCCGAGGTTCATCGAGCTGGTCGGGGAACTGTCGCTGGCGAGTGAGAGCTTTCGGACGGTGTGGGCCCGACACGACGTGGTGCGATGGCAAGGGAGCACGCAGACGTTGAACCACCCGCAGGTCGGACAGCTCACGATCTACCGGGAGAAGCTGGCGATCACGGGCACGAACGGCCAACTGCTGGTGGTCTGCCACGCGGAGCCGGGCACCGACAACGCCGACAAGCTGGCGCTGCTGGCGATGGCTACGGCACCCGCGTCACCAGGAACACCGGCTTCCGGTGCACCACAAAGCCCAAGGACTCGTACAACCTGATCGCGCCGGTGTTCTCGGCGGCGGTGTGCAGAAAAGGAACCTCGCCCCGGGCCCGGATCCCGGCGGCGACGGCCAGCACCAGGCGGGTGGCGAGGCCCTGGCCCTGGAAAGCGGGGTCGGTGCAGACGGCGCTGATCTCGGTCCAGCCGGGAGGGCGCATCCGCTCCCCGGCCATGGCGACCAAGGCGCCCTCACGGCGGACGCCGAGATAGGTGCCGAGCTCAATGGTGCGGGTGAGGAAAGGGCCGGGGCGGGTGCGCTCGACCAGGTCGATCATCTCGGGCACATCGGCCGGACCGAGCAGCACGGCCTCGTCGAACGGGGCAGCGGCGATGCCGTTGTCGACCAGCTGAACGCCGGGGATCTCGAACTCGACCGGCCAGTCGGCGGGCTGCATGACGGTGCCGGCGGTGACGGTGACCTGGGTGCCGGAACCGGCGAGTTCGGCCAGGTCACGCCACGCGCCGGCGTCGGGCTCGTCGGCCAGCGCGACAAACGGGGCCACGTCGGCCAGGTACCGCACTGCCTGGCCGTGCCGCTCAGCGAAGCGGGCGTGCGGCCCCGTCAACGACGTCAGAACGGGGTTGTCGAGCGCCACGAGCGAGTCAGTCATACATACGATCATCCCGTGACGCTGGCGGCTCCGGTCTCAATGTGACCAGCGAAACGCCGCGACCAGGTGGAATCGGCGGACACGGTGACGGTGAAGTCGTACCAGCCGTTGTTGTAGGCGACGGCGTTGAAGTAGTCGCTCACGGTCTGGCCGGCCGGGACCTGATAGGTCCAAGGGCCGTCGGTGCGGTAGTTGGTGGACGTCACGGTGTAGGTGACGGTGGCACCAGAGCCGTTCACGAGATCCAGCCAGAGGGCGAGCTTGCCGGTGCTGGCGGTGGTGGCGATCCGGGAGCGGGCCTCGACGTTCTTGCTGGCGCCGTTGGCGTTGCCCTGGACGCGGCGCAGGAAGCGGTTGGGGCCGACGACGGTGAAGTCGTACTGGCCGTTGCCGAAACCGCTGCCGCAGTTGAAGAAGTCGGTGGTCGAGCCGTTGGCCGGCACGGTGTACTGCCACGGGCCGCCGCTGCGGAAGTTGTTGGCGTACGCGGAGAAGTGCGCGGCCTTGGCGCCGTCGTTGGCCATGGTGATGTTGAGCTGCACGGTGCTGCCGGAGTAGTACCACGATGAGATGGAGGCGTTGGCCTGGTACGGCAGCGCCCGAGCGGGCTTGGCGCCGGACTCCTGTGGCGGCAGGGCATTGGTCTTCGGCGACGGGTTGGGCAGCAACGCGCAGGTCGCGGCCGTGATGACCGAGCCGGGAGTGGGCAGCGACGGCAGGCCGTGCACGGGGTTGGCGAAGTCGAAGGCCGAGGTCAGGTCGCCGCACACGGACCGTCGCCAGGCGCTGATGTACTGGCAGATGGCCGGTGTGCCGATGGCGGTGGACCAGGTCTCGATGAAACGGATCACCGAGGTGTGGTCGGACACCTCCGAGTTCACCCAGCCGCCGCGGCTCCACGGCGAGATCACCAGCATCGGCACCCGGAAGCCGAGGCCGACCGGGGTGCCGTTGACGAACTCGCCAGTGGTGCCGGCGGCCGGCGAGGGCGGCGGCACGTGGTCGAAGAAGCCGTCGTTCTCGTCGTAGTTCAGGAAGAGCACGGTGCTGTCCAGAGTGGACGGATCGGCGGCCAGGGCCTGGAGCAGGCCGCTGACGAAGCGCTCCCCGTTGACCGGCGGGCCGATCGGGTGCTCGGAGGTGATCTGGTCGGTCACCACCCACGACACCTGCGGCAGCGTGCCGGCCAGCACGTCCGCCTTGATGGCGGCCAGAATGTCGTCCGGGGTGCTACCGGTCTTCGCCGGCACGCTGCCCATGCCCCGGTCGTGCAGCGGCGAACCGGCCGGCGCGCTGGTGAACTGCTTGAAGTAGGCCAGGGCGTTGTCGCCGTAGTTGTCCTTGGCGTTCTGGTACACCCGCCAGCTGATGCCGGCGTTCTGCAGCACCTCGGCGTAGGTCTGCCAGGTCAGCCCCGACTCGTCGCCGCCGTCGTTGGCCGGCGAGCCGAACTGGCCGGCGGCGTCGATCATGCCGCTGAACAGGAACGTCCGGTTCGGGCCGGTCGCGGTCAGACCGGAGCAGTGGTAGGCGTCGCAGATCGTGTAGGCGTCGGCCAGGGCGTAGTGGAACGGCAGGTCGGCGCGGTCCAGGTAGCCCAGGCAGCCGATCTTGTTCTTGGCCGACATCCAGCTGTCCATCTTGCCCAGGTTCCAGGCGGCGTGCTGGTCCGACCACGAGTGCGCGATGTCGCCCTGGCACTGGGCCAGCGTCTCGGCGTTGCTGGCCGTGCCGCGTAAGGCGAACGGGTACTGGCGGCCGCCGCCGTTGGGCTGGTTGAACACCGAGTTGCCGCCGGCGAGCTGGATCGTGGCCCGGTCGGCGAAGCCCCGAACCCCCTTGAGCGTGCCGAAGTAGTGGTCGAAACTCCGGTTCTCCTGCATCAGCACCACGATGTGCTTGACGTCGGCGATGGTGCCGGTCGCCGCGGCCGCCCGCCCCGACGCCATGCCGGTGAGGGCGGCGGCCCCCGTGGTGGCCAGGAATGTCCGCCGACTGATCTCGCCCATCGTTCCTCGTTCCTCCGAGCGCCCGTCCGGTCCGGCTCAGTCGACCGCTGGTCACGGTCCGTGTCCAGGGAACGTCAGGTGAACATCCTCAAAGTGCGTCCAGCTGGGCCAGCACCCTTCGCCGCAACGTCTCGCGCAGGTCGTCGGGGGCCAGCACTGTCAACGGCGTAGCCAGCCGCAGCAACCGGTCGGCCAGGTCGTCGAGATCCACGCCGCCGAGGCTGACCCTCGTGTTGTCACCATCCGGCTCGTGCACGCCGGAACCGGGCGGGATCAGCCACTGGGCCTCGGCCAGCGGCACGGGCAGCACCACGGTGGCGTAGACCGGATAGTGGCTGGTGAGCATGTCGGCGACCAGCCGCGCAGCGTCCGGCGGATCGGCGATGCGGGCCGCGGCGCCGGTGCGATGGGCCTCAACCACGCGGTCGGCCCGGAAGGTGCGCCACTCCCCGCGGTCGACGTGCAGCGCGACCAGGTACCAGCGATTTGCCGTGCGCACCAAGCGAAAAGGGTCGACTTCGCGGGTGGTGTGCCGGCCGTCTCGGTCACGGTAGGCCAGCCGGAGCCGTTGCTGGTGGCGGCAGGCGCTGGCCAGCTCCAGCAGCACCGTCGCCGACACCGGGTCCGGCGTTCCCTGCGGCGTGTACACGAAGGCCCCGGCGAACTGGCTCAGCCGATCCGCCACCCGCCGCGGCAGCAGCCGTTGCAGCTTGAACAACGCCGACAACGCCGCCTGATCACTGCCCAACACGGCCCGCAGCGCCGCCTCCCGCAACGCGACCGCCACCGCCAGCGCCTCGTCGTCGTCCAGATTCAACGGCGGCATCGCACTGCCCGCGGCCAGGCGATATCCACCCCACGGTCCGGCGTCCGACTCGATGCCGTACCCCAGATCCCGCAGCCGGGCCACGTCCCGCCGCACCGTGCGCTCCGTGACCTCCAGTCGCTCCGCCAGCTCCCGGTTCGTCCACGACGGCCGGGTCGACAGCACGGACAGCAGCCGGAGCAACCGGCCCGACGGGCTAGCCATGACCAGGACAGTATCTGACCTGGTCACCACCTACCGTCGACGTCATGGACGACTACACCGCACTGGACCCGTTCTTCGACGTCATCCGCCGTGGCCTCGACGGCCTCGTCGACGGCGACCACTTCTTCGACTTCTTCGCCGACGACGCCGTCACCGAGTACGTCGTCACCGTCCCCGGCTACCCCCGCCAGGTCGACAGCCGGGCCGCGCTCATGGACCTCTACCGCCCCTACGGCGACACCATCCGCCTCACCGGCGCCGACGACCTCCGCGTCCACCACGACCGCGAGCAGGGCGTGGTCGTCCTCGAATACCGCTGCCACGGCAAGCTTGTCGCCACCGGCGCCCCGTACCAGAACCGCTTCGTCTCGATCATCACCATCCAGGACCGCAAGATCGTCCATTGGCGCGACTACCTCGACTCGCTCGCCGTGGTCACGGCCCTGGGCAGCTAGCCGGGTTGCCGCTAGCGTGGGCCAATGCGCGTACGGACGGCGTTGATCGCGGCGGCGATGCTGGTGGCATTGGCCAGCCCGGCGGCGGGTGCCACGGTGCACACGGTGACCGTGAGCGGCCAGGTAGCAGCGCCGGCGGCGTATACGGGGGCGCAGCTGGCGTCGTTGCCGCAGGTGACGGAGGGCGGCGTGACCGGGGTGGACCTGGAGGCGCTGGTGGAGCGGTCGGCGCCGAAGGTGCCGGCGGGGCACAACACGCAGCTGAGGGTCGTTCTGACGGTGACGGCAAGCCACCACCGGGCGGTGAGGTTCGCCTTGGGGGAACTGGCTCCGGACTTCGGCAACCATCCGGCGGTGCTGACCGACCATCGGCAGCTGGTGGTGCCGGGTGATCGGGGGCGGTCCCGGGATCTTGACGACGTGACGAGCGTGCAGGTGGCGGTGTCGGACGCGGCGGCCGTAAGCACAGCACCAGGGTCGGTTCGGGTGACGGGTCCACATCGGACGGTCACGGTGTCGGCGGCGTTGTTGGCGAGGTTGCCGCGGCGCACCGTCACGGTGGCCTTCCAGTCGGGCACGGGAAGCCAGACCCACACGGAGTCGGGCCCGGAGCTGAGCCTGGTGCTGCTGGCGGCCGGGGTGTTGCCGACGGCCGACACCGCGGTGGTGGCGGTGGGCAGCGACGGCTACGGCGCGGCGGTGACCATCGCCGAGGAGCGGGTCGGCGGTCGGCCGCTGCTGCTGTCCACTGTGGAGGACGGCACTCCGTTGGCGCAGCCGCGGCTGGTCACCGACGGCGATGTCAAGGGCGGCCGGTATGTGTCGGGGGTTGTGCTGCTCCAGGCTTGATCAGCGCTATGTCCTGCGAGAACTTCCGAAACCCGACGCCGTAGTACAGCGCACGGGCGCTGGGATGTTCCGGCGCGCCAAGGCAGGCGACGGTCATCTGGCCGGCCCCGGCCTCCCGGGCCAGCCCCATGCCGTGCAGCAGCAGCGCTCGGCCCAGGCCACGCCGCCGGTAGTCGGGATGGGTGCCGACCGGCTCGAACTCGGCGGTCTTGTTGACCTCGTCGAGCCATATGATCGCCGAGGCGGCCATGGTGCCGTCCGGTGCCTCCACCAGCACGTGCAGATCGCCGCGATACGGCCAAGTCTGCCGGACACCGTCGTAGGACGCGGCGTTGTAGGTGGTCGAGGACCAAGCGTCCACATGGGCCTGGACCGCCGCGTGAGGCCCGGCTTCGTCGGCGGTGCGGAACCGGAATCCCGCAGACAGCACGGGTTTCTCGATGTCGTCGAGCTCCCGCACGTTGAGCTGCGTCCAGTCGCCGAGCGAGGCCGGGTCGGTCACGTAGCCGTGCGCGCCCCAGCGTTCCAGGCCGAAATCGTCGGCGGCTTGGGCGATCACGGTGCGGTCGACGGCCGTCTCGCCGTCGTACCAGGTGATCACCTCGTCCACCAGCTTCGCGTGATCGGGATGGACCTGGTACGCCAGCGAGGCGTGCGCGATGTGCTTGCCCGAGGGGAGGTGCCTGGGCAGCGTGACCCAGCCCCACGCGACGAGGTCGTCGCCGGCGAACCACAGCCGACGCCGCCAGCTCGGGCCGGTGCTGGCGTGCCCCTTGCCCCAGATCCACGCCAGCTCGCCGACCGAGGCGTCGCTGTTGACCAGGTCGGGGCGCACGGCCGTGACCCGTTGGGCCAGGCCCTGCATCAGCCGCACGTCCGACGCGCTCACGAGAGCGGAGTCATCCATGCTGTGTCACTGTGCCAGGACCTTGTGACGCCGTCGAACCATTTGGCCACAGGTCGGTGGACAGCGACGTTGGCCCGGACGAGGTCGCCGAGGGCTGCCTCAGCCAGGCGATCGACCGGTCTGCACGGCGATCCTGAGCAACTCCTCGGCCGCGCCGACCAGGCGGCGGCCCCTGGGCCAGACCGCGCGGAGCCGCCGGGTCAGGTCGACTCCGGCGACCGGGACCTCGACCATGCGGCGTTCGGCCAGGTCGTCCCGGACGGTGACGGCGCTGAGCACGGCGGGGCCGACGCCTGCGATCACCGCGCTGCGCATGGCGACATTGGCGTCGAGCACCATCAGCGGCCTGGCCCCCGCGCCGGCCAGCAGGCGGTCGAGGGTCTCGCGCGTGCCGGAGCCGGGTTCGCGGACGATGAGACGGGTGCGGGCCAACTCGTCCAGGTCGACGGGGCGTCGGCGGCGGGCCCAGGGATGCCCTGGCGCGACGACCACGGCGAGGCGGTCGGCGCCGACCTGGCGTGAACTCAGGCCGCGCGGCACGGTCGGGGCCTCGATGAAGCCCAGGCCGATGCGGCCTTCGGTGGCCAGCGCGGCCACCTGCTCGGAGTTGGTGACCTTGAGGCTGACGTAGACATCGGGCGACCGGCGTCGCAGCGCGCCGATCCAGCCGGGCACGAAGTGCTCGGCCAACGTCATGCTGGAGGCCAGGGTCAGGTCCTGCGCGTGGTCGGCCCGCAGCGCGGCGACACCGACCATCAGGGCGTCCACCTCGGCCAGCACCCGGCCGGCCCACTGGCAGACGGCCTTGCCCTCAACAGTCAGCGCGGAGCCGCGGCGGCCACGGTCCACAAGGGACAGTCCGAGCCGCCGCTCCAGCAGGGCCAGCCGCTTGCTCGCGGCGGGCTGGCTCACGCCCAGCCGCTCGGCGGCCTGGCCGAGGCTGCCCAGCTCGGCGACCATCGTCAGCAGCCGCAGGCTCTCCAGGTCCGGGGTCATAACCGGAGTTTATGGCCGCTTGCCGGATTGCCGGGTACCGGGCACGGACCGGTCCGCCCAGGATCGACGGTGTTGCCCGACACGTACGAGGAGCGCCCCATGTCGCACCACCTGGACTCGCCGATCGCCCGCCAGGACGCCCGGCTGGACATCACCGACGTCTACCTGTTCCGCGGCGAGCGGGGCACGGTGTTCGTGATGAACGTCAGCCATTCGCTGGCCGGTCAGGACGTCCGGGGCTTCCACCCGGAGGCGATGTACGAGTTCAAGATCGACGGTGACGGCGACGCCGTCGAGGACCTCACCTACCGGGTCACGTTCACCGACCGCCTCCAGCTGCGGCGCGTCACCGACCCGGACCCGCACGCGCCCGGCATCCTGCTGGCCGAGGGACCCGTCGGGGCCACGGTGGACGCGGAAGACGGGACTCGCTTGTGGACCGGCGAGGCCGGCGACCCGTTCTGGATCGAGCCGGACGTCCTGCACGCGGTCGGCCACGCCTTCCAGGACGGCACCAAGATCGACCTGTCCGGGTGGGAACCGGCCGCCGCCGCCAACCTGTTCGCCGGCCACACCGTCCACTCCATCGTGCTGGAGATCCCCGACGCCGCCCTGCTGGCGGTGGCGCCTGACCGCCGCATCGGGTTCTGGGGCCTGACCACGCTGGCCACCGACGCCGGCGGGTGGCGCCGGATCAACCGCGCCGGCCTCCCGATGATGCACCCGCTGTTCACCCAGTTCAACGAGGACCTCGGGAACCGGCTCAACGACGGCCGGCCCGCCGACGACCCGAACACGTACGGCAAGTCCCTGGTGGACATGGTCGCCGGCGTGGTCGCGGCCAACGGCACCGCCCGGGATCCTCGCGCCTACGCGGAAACCGTCGTGTCGCGGCTGCTGCCCAACGTGCTGCCGTACACCATCGGCACGCCCGCCGTCTTCGGTTTCGCCGGCTGGAACGGCCGCTCGATGACCGACAACGCCCCCGACGTGATGTTCTCCTTCGCCAGCAACTCGCCGGTCTCGCTGGGCATCGGCCGGGAATCGGTCACCGCCAAGCCTTCCGACACCTGGCCGTACGTCCCTACGCGCGGGTGAAGCCGCCGAGGTGTTCGGACAGGACGGTCACGGACACGTCCGGGCCGGCGGCCCGTTCGAGCATCTCCAGGATCGCCGGCGTGGGCTGGCCGTAGATGCGGATGCTCGTGACGCCATCGAGGTTTCCGCCGTAGGGCTGGTCGGCCAGCAGGCGCATGTGGTGCTCGAAGGAGGCGGCGTCGGGGTGGATCTGCACGAACTCCACCTCGGAGCCGTCGGCGCTGACGTACTCGTGGAAGCCGATCAGGCGGGGCTCGCGCTCCTGAATGAGCCTCGCCCACTCGGGCGCGCGGCGGCGCTCGTCGGCGAGCCTGCCGTCGCGGACCTTGTTGGTGGCGACGAAGAGAAACGGTCCGGCCATGGTGAACAGAATAACAGTCCACTGGACACGTAAACAAGACATGTTTCCGCTCACGAACCTCGGGTAGCCCCTCTTGGACGTCTAACCTCCGAGGAGCACGATGGCCGACACATCCGCCAGCACATTGCGCCGCGCGGTCGCCGCTTCGGCGATCGGCAACGCCACCGAATGGTTCGACTACGGCGTCTACGCCTACACCGCCGTCTACATCGGCAAGACCTTCTTCCCCAGCAGCAACCCAACGGCGTCCACTTTGGGCAGCTTGCTGGTGTTCGCGGTGTCCTTCCTGATCCGCCCGCTGGGCGGCCTGGTCTGGGGCCCGCTCGGCGACCGTGTCGGCCGGCAGCGCGTGCTGGCCATGACCATCATCTTGATGGCTGGCTCGACGTTCCTGCTGGGACTGCTGCCCGGCTACTCGTCATGGGGCATCGCGGCGCCGATCGGCCTGGTGGTGCTGCGCATGATCCAGGGCTTCTCCACCGGCGGGGAGTACGGTGGAGCGGCGACCTTCATGGCCGAGTACGCGCCGGACCGCAAACGCGGCGTGTACGGCAGTTTCCTGGAGTTCGGCACGCTGTCCGGCTTCACCGTCGGCGCGGTGATCGTGCTGCTGTCGGAGACCTTCCTCGGCGAGGCCGCGATGAACGACTGGGCCTGGCGGCTGCCGTTCCTGGTCGCCGCCCCGCTCGGCCTGGTCGGTGTCTACCTGCGCAGCAAGCTCGACGACACGCCGGTCTTCCGCGAACTGGCCCGCAACGGCGAGGTCGACCAGGAGACCGGCACGCAGTTCCGCGATCTGCTCGGCTACTGGCGGCCGGTGCTGCTGCTGATGGGCCTGGTGGTCACGCTCAACGTCGCCAACTACACGCTGCTGGCGTACATGCCGACCTATCTGGAATCGAAGATCGGCCTGACCTCGCAGCAGTCGCTGATCCTGGTGATCATCGGCCAGCTGGTGATGATGGTGCTGCTGCCGTTCTCCGGCCGGCTGTCCGACCGGGTCGGCCGCAAACCGCTGTGGTGGGCCTCGATCATCGGCTTGTTCGTGCTCACCATTCCGCTCTACAAGCTGATGGCCACCGGCTTCTGGCCGGCGGTGCTGGCCTTCGCCGTGCTGGGCCTGCTCTACCTGCCCCAGCTGAGCACCATCTCCGCCATGTTCCCGGCGATGTTCCCCGCGCACGTGCGCTACGCCGGCTTCGCCATCGCCTACAATATCTCCACGTCGCTGTTCGGCGGCACCGCCCCGGCGGTGAACCAGGCCCTGATCGGGGTCACCGGCGACGACATCTTCCCGGCCTACTACCTGATGGCCGCCTGCGTGGTCGGGGCCATCGCGCTGCGCTTCGTGCCCGAGACCAACGGGGCCTCGCTGCGGGGCCGGGAGATCCCGGGCGAGCTCATCGCGGCCGGTAAGCAGTGACCAGGAGATAGCCGTACTCGGGCAGGTCTGCGACCGGGTGCAGCAGCACGTCGATCAACTGCCGGGCGGCGTCGCCGTGTCGAGCCTCCAGCTCGGCGCGGTGCGCCCGGACGTTGTCGGCGAGGTGCCGCATGGTGGGCCGGGTGTGCTCGCTGATGTCGATCACCTGGTCCAGCACGAGGCCGGCGTCGGCGACCAGGGCCCGGTAGTCGTCGACGGTCGGCAGCTGGCTCAGGGCGAACTTCGTCAGCGCGTCGTCGTAGGCGGCCCGGTGTTCGGCGGTCAACGGCGCGCGCTGGAGGAGGTCGGCGATCACCACGCGGCCGCCGGGGCGCAGCACGCGGTGGATCTCCCGCAGCGCCCGGTCCCGGTCCATGTGCAGTAGCGACTCGAACGCCCACGCGGCGTCGAAAGAGCCGTCCGCATAAGGCAATTCCAGTGCGTCGGCCTCTTCGAAGCGGACCACGACGCCGGCCGCGGCGGCGCGTGCGGCGGCCGTCAGCACCTGTCCACGGTTGATCGACACGCCGGTGATGGCGGCGTCGACCCGGCTGGCCAGCCTGATCGCCGGCTCGCCGATGCCGCAGCCGACGTCCAGCATCCGCTCGCCGGGCCGCAGCTCCAACAGGTCGATCAGCACGTCGGTGAGCCGTTCGGCGGCGACGGCCACCGAGCTGTTGTCGTCGGCGGAAAGCCAGTAGCCGTAATGGAAGTTGACGTCCCAGGAACGCAGCAGCAGGTGCGTGTAGACGTCGTAGAAGTCCGAGACCGCGGCCGGCCGAGGCGCGGGCGACAGCCGCACCGGCAGGCTCTCGACGCCGCGGGTCAGCAACGTGAACTGCCAGGGGATGCTGGCGGCCGGCTCGGCCAGGGAGATCTCCGGGAACCGGTCCAGCAGGCCGCCGAGCATGGCCTCGCACTCGACGCGGGCCAGAGCGGCGCCGAGACAGTAATGGGCGCCGTGGCCGAAGCCGACGTGCCCGGCGGGCGCCCGGGTCAGGTCGAGCCGGTCGGCGTCGGCGAACTGCTCCTCGTCGCGGTTGGCTGACAGCAGGGACAACATCACGACTTCGCCGGCTGGAATCACCGTGTCGCCGAACGTCACGGATTCCTTGGTGTAGCGGAAGGTCCCCATGTGCACCGGCCCGTCGAAGCGGATCAGCTCCTCGACGGCGCCGGGCAGCAGCGAGGGATCATCCCGCAGCTGGGCCAGTTGGTCCGGGTGGGCGAACAGGGCCAGCATGGCCGTGCCGATCAGGTTGGCAGTGGTCTCGAAGCCGCCGATGACCATCACCGCCAGCAGGGACACCAGCTCCAGCTCGGTCAGGTCCGCGGTCACCAGGTCCCGGACCAGATCGCTGGACGGCTCGGCGATCACGTCCGTCAGGTAGTCGTGCAGCGCGTGCCCGGCCGCGCCGTACTCCTCGACCGAGCGGGTCGACATCGACACCAGCGTCTCGGTCCAGCCGCGCAGCCGGTCGGCGTCGGCGGCCGGCAGGCCGAGCAACTCGCACATGAGCAGGATCGGCAGCGGGCGGGCGATCTCCGTGACAAGGTCGACCCGCTCCCGACCGGCCAGTCCCGACAGCAGCGAGTCGACGATCTCGGCGATCCGGGGCCGCAGCTCCCGCGCCCGGGCGGGAGTGAACGCGGCGTTGGCGATCTTGCGCAGCCGGGTGTGCTGGGGCGCGTCCATGCTGAGCAGGTTCACCGCGATCGACGGCGGCAGCGCCAGCAAAGCCTTTCCCTCGTCGCCGCCGTCGCCGAGGATCTGCCCCGCCGCCACGACATCCTTGCTCAGCCGGGGATCGGCCAGCCCGGCCCGGACGTCGGCGTACCTGGTCACCAGCCACACCCGCATGCCGTTGGGCGTCATGGCCGCACTCACCGGCGCTGTTCGGCGGAGCCGAGCATAGGTCGGGTAAGGATCGCGCACGAAGGCTGGATCGAACACCGTCCCTTCCTACAAGAAGCTGCCCCAAGGGGCGAGCGCCGGTGGCCGAAAGTGACGGGGCGGCCACCCGGCGCCAGGGACTTACGACTCTGGCCGGAAGTCGTCTCGACGCCCGGGCAAAGTGGTGGTAACGCAAGCATCAACGGCGACGACTACACGCGCAAATCTCATCCACAGTGGAGGTCGCGTGACATCCGTTGCCGTCATCGGGGCCGGTCCGTACGGGCTGTCGATCGCCGCGTACCTGCGTGACTACGGTGTGAACACACGCGTTTTCGGTATCCCGCTGGACACGTGGCGTGATCACATGCCCGCCGGGATGCTGCTCAAGTCCGACGGGTTCGCGTCCAACGTGTACGGACCGAAGGCGGTCGGCACGCTGGCCGAGTACTGCCGGGAGAACGGGATCCCCTACCACGACACCGACATCCCGGTGCCGCTGCAGGTGTTCGGCGACTACGCGGCCGACTTCCAGCGCCGGTTCGTGCCGGATCTGGAGGAGGTCCTGGTGTCCGGGCTGGCCCGGGAGGGCAGCGGCTTCCGGCTCACGTTGACGGACGGTCAAGACGTGTGGGCCGACCGGGTCGTGTGCGCGGTGGGCATCACCCACTTCGCCCGCACCCCAAGGGAGTTGCGCGGTCTGCCGGCCGAGCGGATCAGCCACACCTACGACGTGCACGACCCGAGCGTGTTCGCCGGCCGGGACGTCACGGTGATCGGCGCGGGCTCGTCGGCCGTGGACACGGCGGTGCTGCTGGCCGAGGCCGGGGCCACGGTGTCGCTGGTGGCCCGGGCCAATGAGGTGAAGTTCGGCGGCGACCCCGGCCCGCGAGGTCTCTGGGAGAAGCTGCGCAGCCCGTCCTCGGGCGTCGGCCCGGGACTGCGGAACTGGCTGTGCGAGGCCATGCCGTCGCTGTTCCGCTTCCTTCCCGGCGAGCTCCGGCTGCGGCTGATCCGCACCCACCTGGGCCCGAAGTCCCCGCACCACATGAAGGAGCGCTTCGACGCCGGCGTCCGCACGCACCTCGGCCGGGCCATCACCGCGGCCCGCGAAGTTGACGGCAAGGTAGAGCTGTCGCTCAGCGGCGGGCAGACGGTGACGACCGATCACGTGGTGACGGCGACCGGTTACTACCCGGACCTGGCCCGGCTGAAGTTCCTCAGCGACGACCTGCGCCGCGCGGTGCGCACCCACTCGCGGATGCCGATGGTGTCGCGGTGGTTCGAGAGTTCCGTGTCCGGCCTGTACTTCGTCGGCCCGGCCGCGGTGGACACCTTCGGTCCGCTGATGCGGTTCATGGTCGGCGCGGAGTACGTGGCCCCGCGCATCGCCTACCGACTGGCCCGGCGGGCCGGGGCGCCGGTCTCGGTGGCCCAGGCCCGGCCGCGGCGGAGACGGTGGCTGGTCCGTTGATCGTCTACAAGGCCAACGGGGTGCGGATCGACCTCGTGCGCGAGGGATCCGCGGGCGCGCTGGTGCTCGTGCCGGGTCTTGAGGGCGATCCCGACGAGCTGGCCGGGGTGATCGCCGGCTACACCGGGCCACAGGCCGTCTACGTGGCCGCGCCGATGCTGGTCGACGACCGGGGCGTGGCCGTCGAGACGGTGGAGCGGATGGCCGAGCTGATGGTCGCCGCGCTGGCCGAGGTGTTGGGCGACGAGCCGTACCATCTCGGCGGCTACTCGTTCGGCGGCCTGATCGCCTGGGAGATGGCCCAGCGGCGCAAGGAATCCGGGCGACTGTTCCTGATCGAGGCGATCTTCGACGAGCGGTACTGGAACCGCCGGCTGTGGCTGGTGGCGATGCGCCGGCGCGGCCTCAACCAGCTGTCCCGGATCTCCCACCTGCCGCCGCGGCAAGCCGTCGCCGAGTTCGGGCTGCGCGGCCGGCGGCTGGTGCGCCGGCTGGTCCGGCGGTCCTCCGGTGGCGAGGCGACCGCCGTGTCCACTGGGGAAACCGACGCCGGCCGTCGTGCGTACGCCGCGATGCCGCGCTACCGGCCCACCTATCACGACGGCGCCGTGACGGTGTTGGCCGCGACCGACAACCGGCATTTCGGTTGCGACACCGCCGAATGCTGGCAGGGGCTGGCCCGCGACTTGTCGGTGCGGCGCATCGTCGGCGATCACCTGACCATCGTCGGCGATCCCGAGGCAGCGGCCGCGGTCGCCGACGGCATCGGCCGGGACATCAACCAGGGCCCGGGAGTTCGCCCCGCGCCGGGTTTCGAGCGGGTGCTGATCGTCTCGACCATGCGGTGGTTCTCGGCGGCGCGGCTGGCCGACGCGATGGTCGAGGCTGGCTTCACGGTGTCGGCCTGCCAGCCGGCCGGGCATCCGCTCGAGGTTGTGGACGGACTGGACGGTCAGTACCCGCTACACAAGTCGCGGCCGCTGCGATCGATCCAGCACGCCATCGACGCGGCCAAGCCGGATCTTGTGCTGTGTGACGACGAGCGGTCGCTGGTTCTGTTGCGGCGCCTGCATTCCCGCACCGACGATCTGGTGCTGGCCCGGTCACTGGGCGAGTGGACGCGGATGACCTCCCGCACCGCGGTCGCCGAGGGCGCCCGCGAGGCCGGGGTCACCGCGCCGTTCACCGCCGCCGTCGGCAGCATCGAGGCGCTGATGCAGTGGGCGCTTCCGTTCGTGCTCAAGACCGACGGCAGCTCCGGCGGCCGGGGAGTCGCCGCGGTCAGTGATTCCGGTTCCCTGTCCCGAATCTGGCGTTCCCTCTCCACTCCCCCGCCGCTGCACGTGGCCGTGAAACGGGCGCTGGTGAACCGTGAGCTCCAGTCGTTCGGCTCGCTGCTGCTGCGCCGGCGGCCGACCGTCAACGTGCAGCAGTTCCAGGCCGGCACCGATGCCATCGCCACCGTCGCCTGCCTCGACGGCGAGGTGCTTTCGTTGGTGTGCCTGGAAGTCGTGCTGGCCGAGGAGCTGCGGGGGCCGTCGGCCGTGGTGCGGGTCGTCGACCATCCCGGCATGGCCGAGGCCGCCCGGAAGGTCGTTCGGCACTTCGGGCTCAGCGGCTTCTGCGGCCTCGACTTCGTGACCGCCGAGGACGGCACCGCCTGGTTCATCGAGCTCAACGCCCGTGTCACCCCGACCTGCCACCTGCTGTTCGACACTCCCCGCCCGGTCGGCGAGGTCATCGCCCTGTTCCCGGCCGAGCACGGCGCCACCGCCTACGCCGACTGCGTCGACCTCCCCGTCCGGGCCCCGCGCCTGGCCGAGCGGGGCCGGCAGGAGGCCGCCCGGCGGCGGCATCCGGTGTGGCGCCGGATCCGCACCCTCACCAAGCGGCCCGCCATGTGACCCGCCTCGCGGCCGGCACGACCTGGTTGACCGGGCCGTGCCGGCCACCTAACCTCGACATGGTCATTAACTAATAGACCATTACAGGAGTGGCCATGTCCGAGGACCCGTGGTTCCTGAAGGTGCTCGACCCCGACGTGGTGCTGGCCGCCCCGGCGATGAACGGCAGCCTGCGCGGGGCCGAGGCGGTCGCCGCGCAGGTCCGCACCGTGGCCTCGTTCTACCGGGACTACCAGGTCGTCTACAGCGGCGAGTTCGGCGACCGGCGGATCAACGAGTACACGGCGGTGGTGGAAGGCCGTCCGGTAACCGGGCTCGGCACCTTCCACCTCAACGAACGCGGACTGGTGGACGAGATCGTGATCAACCACCGGCCGCTGTCGGCCGCCCTGACGGTGTCCCGGCTGCTGGGCGAGAGCGAGAGCGGCCGACGCCACCGGGACGAGTTCTTCCACCCGGACGGCCAGACCCACGAGGACCTGCTGCGCTATTCCGACGAGCACGAACGGGAACTGTGACGAGTCGGTCGGGTGATCACACCGCGCCGCGGGACCGCCGCATCGCGTCGGCGACCTGCTCGCGGACCCGCTGCCAGTCGTCGGCGATCTCGCCGTGCTCCGGCTCCACGGCCAGCAGCGTCTCCACGATCCGGCCCACCACGTCCGGGTGGCCCAGCGGCGCCGGGTCCACGCGCACCGTCTCATCACTGACGAAGGTCCGCAGCAGCACGCCTTCGTCGGCCAGGTCGCGGCGGACGGCCTCGGCCGTGGGCGTCGGATCGACCACGACCACCGAGCGCACCTGGTCGGCGTGCCTTATGGCGAGGCGCAGCACTGCCTCGGTCGCCCGGCCGCTCGACACCAGGTGCACCGGCCCCAGCCCGGTCAGCATCGCGTCGATGCCGTCCAGGCCGGCGTAGCGGTTCCAGCCGATCCGCAGGTGCTCGGCCAGCGGCCGCCACGTCGCCGGCAGCGCGCCGTGGTCGGCCAAGCCGCCGAGGTCGAGCACCAGCACCGTGAGCCCGTCCTCCGGGCCGTGCCACACCAATGCCGGGGATGTCATGCCCTCACCTCCGCGAATTCGCGTGTCGCCGATCGAGTACCTGGCATCGGGGCCGCTATGCGCCGTTTGGCCGCACCGCGACCGGCGTGTCCATCGGGGCGAGATCCGTTGCCCCCTGCGAACACGCCGCGTGGTGCGGGTTTTCCGGCACCGGTACCGTCACCGGAACAGGGCTGGGACTGCAGAAACGGGCGGGCACGAGGATGGCTTCCAAGCTTCCGACGGTGGTTCTGGTGCACGGCGCGTGGCACGGGCCGTGGTGTTGGGACGGGGTCCGCGAGCAGCTGGCCGCCGTCGGCATCTCCTCGACCGCGGTGACGCTGACCAGCTCGGGCCCACAGCTGGGCGGCCTCCAGGACGACATCGCGGCCGTGCACGCCCGGCTGGACCAGCTGGACGGGCCGTTCGTCCTGGTCGGGCACTCCTACGGCGGCATCCCGATGACGAGCGTGGCCGCGACCCGAAGCGACGTCCGGCACGCGG
The DNA here is from genome assembly GCF_018263855.1 of Kutzneria sp. CA-103260. GTDB lineage: Bacteria > Actinomycetota > Actinomycetes > Mycobacteriales > Pseudonocardiaceae > Kutzneria. Next base: position 4,186,564 of record NZ_CP073318.1, read on the forward strand.
TGTACGTCTGCGCGTTCGCGATTCCGGCGGGGGAATCGCTGCTGAGCGCGGTGGGCGGAACACCGCCGGAGTGGTGGGTGATCGCCGAGGACCAGCGGACGGTGACACCGGACGACCCACGGAAGGTCTTCTTCAACGCGTCGGACCCCGACCCGGCGCCCCAGCTCACGCCGCAGTCGATGCGGTCGTTCCGGGAGCCGCTGGGCGAGGCGGCCTACGGCCGGGTGCCGGCGACCTACGTGATTTGCGAGCGTGACGCGGCGATGCCGCCCCTCCTCCAGGAAGAGATGGCCAAGGGCATCGGCGCCGCGGCCGCCCGCCTGGACGCGGACCACAGCCCGTGGCTCGGCCGCCCGGCCGAACTGGCGAAGATCATCGCAGGGAGCACACAGGAATGACCCGGTCCACTCTGGACATGGACGCCGACGAACTGGCGGCGGAGCTGGCCGCCCTGGGCCGCGCGCTGCCGCCGCTGCTGCGGGCGGAGTTCGAGAACGAGCACGACGTGGTTCGCCGGGAGGCTCAGCGCTCAGGCGACCTGGCCAGCACCCGGGTGCTGCTGGCCAAGTGGCGCGGGGTCGCGGCGGCCGAGCAGAAGGAGCCCGGCATCTCGCACCGCGTGCTGGCCGAGGCCGCCGAGCTCCAGGCCCGGGACGAGCAGCGCCAGCGGTAACCCATGACTTGGTAAGGCCCAACCCTTGACATCGTAAGGACTCTTCACGAACATGGGGGTTCCGCCGCCGAAGAAGATCCTCCAAAACCCTGCCCACTGGAGAAGCTTCGGTGACAACCAAACATGTCGTGCGCGCGGCCCTGTCCGCCTGCGCCGTTCTCGCCCTGTGCACCACCACGGCCGGGGCCGCGGCCATGGCCGCACCGGCTCCCTCGGTCCTGCGCGTGCAGGCCCAGGGCGACCTGAACGACCCGGCCAAGAAGGAAATCGCGATGGAGCTGGTCTCCAGCGCGGAGAACTCCTCACTGGACTGGAAGGCCCAGTACAGCTACATCGAGGACATCGGCGACGGCCGCGGCTACACCGCCGGCATCATCGGCTTCTGCTCCGGCACCGGCGACATGCTGGAGCTGGTGCAGGCCTACACCGACAGCGAGCCCGACAACGTGCTGGCCAAGTACCTGCCGGCGCTGAAGAAGGTCAACGGCTCCGACTCGCACGCCGGGCTGGGCTCGGCCTTCGTGAACGACTGGAAGACCGCGGCCAAGGACTCGGCGTTCCAGACGGCCCAGAACAACGAGCGGGACCGGGTGTACTTCAACCCGGCGGTCAACCAGGGCAAGTCCGACGGCCTGGGCGCGCTGGGCCAGTTCATCTACTACGACGCCATCGTCATGCACGGCCCCGGCGACGACGGCACCTCCTTCGGCGGCATCCGCAAGACCGCGCTGAAGAAGGCCAAGACGCCGGCCCAGGGCGGCGACGAGACCACCTATCTCAACGCCTTCCTCGACGCGCGCAAGGCCGCCATGAAGACCGAGGAGGCGCACAGCGACACCTCCCGCGTCGACACCGAGCAGCGAGTCTTCCTCAACGCCGGCAACCTGGCGCTGAACCCGCCGCTGCGCTGGAAGGTCTACGGCGACCCTTACTCGATCGGCTGATCCGACCCCGCCCACATGAGTGGCTCACTTGACCCCAAAAGGCCATCTGAGCCACTCATGTACGGCAAAAACGGCACATGAGTGGCTTACTTGACCCCCAGTGTCCACCTCTGAGGCTGCGGCCGCCGCCGGCTCTGTGGCGAACGAGGCGATCAGTGGCTGGGATGCGTGGTCGGCGAGCCCGGGGCGTGATTGGCGGACGGGCCGGGATGGCTGGTGGACGGCGAGTTCGCGCCGTGCCCTTGGCCGCCGTGATCCACATCCGTGCTCGCCGGCGGAACGGCCGTGACCGTGACGCCGGCGTGTCCATGGCTGGCAAGCAGCTTGGCGCAGTAGGCGTCGACGTCGTCCTTGCCGCCGGCAGCGGTGATCAGCGCGCTGAACGGCGGGCTGTCCAGTGCTTTGCCGTGCTCCGAGCCCGCGCCGGCCGCGTAGGCCTGGCACAAGCCGGTCACGGACGGCGACGGGGACTCCGGGGACCTCGGCGAGGACGTGCCGTGATCGTCACTGTCGCCGACGCCGGGCGACTCGCTGGCTGAGGACGATTCCGCCGAGGTGGCGGGAGCGCTGGAGTGGGCGGGCGCGACCGTGGAGTTCCCACCCAGGGGGCTGCGCAGGTAACCGGTCGCGGCGGCCGTCGCGATGCCGCCGACGGCCACGGCCACGGCGGCCACGGCGGCGGCGATCCTGGCCGTGAGCAGCTTGGCCAGCAAGGTCTTGACCATCGACGGTCGCTGGGGCTGATGGGCGGTCCCGAGACGAGCGGCGCGGAACGCCGCGACAGCGGCCTGCTCACCGGCGAGCTCGCCGTCACGGGCGGGGGCGGCCGCGGCGGCGAGCAGGTCGGTCAGCGGATCTCCACCGGCGACCGGTGCACCGCCCAGCATCTGCTCGCAGGTGCGCCGGTCGAGACGGCGGCGACGGTGGTGCGTGCTCATCTCACCTCCTTCAGCGTCGGCGTGGCCATTTGTGTCACACCATTCGCTGACCTGCGGTTTTTCGCCGCCGGCGGGGGCGTTCGCGATTCGGCGTCGAGGAGATCGGCGAGCTTGCGCAGTCCTCGGTGGGCCGCGGTGCGCACGGCTCCGGCGCGCTTGCCGAGCACCCGGGCCGCCGCAGTGGCGTCCAGCCCCATGACCGCCCGCAGCAGGACCGCTTCGGCCTGGTCGCGGGGCAGCTTCGCGACCAACGCCAGCGCCGCGTCGGTGCCGATCGCGTCCACTGCGGACTCGGCGGTGTCCTCGCGAGCGGGCACCTCGGCCAACTGCTCGTCCTGCGCCGAGCTGGCTGGACGCCTGCGCTGGTGGCGTAGGTGGTCCATGGCTCGATTCCGGGCGATGGTCGCCGCCCAGCCGCGAAATCCGTCCAGGTCGCCCCGGAAGGTCGCCAAGTCCCGGGCGATCTGCAGCCACGCCTCCGACGCCACGTCCTCGGCGTCGTCACCGACCAGAACCCGCAGGTAGCGCAGCACCCCTGGCTGAACAGCGCGGTACAGCACCCGAAAACCGTCCTCGTCACCGTCCTGCGCGGCCCGCAACGCAGTCGAGGGGTCTGCCATCGACCTCCACCGCACCGGAGGTTCGTCCGGCATGTCCTGCCCGAAGTCTTCGGGACGGACCGACACCAGTGCCCTCACCACCTTCACCAAGCCGCCCCACGACCGCGACATCATGCGTGCGGGGTGTGTGTCGCGCAAGCGCCCTGGCGCATTACGCATCGTCTACGCGAGCTCGCCGAGCACCTCACGCCAGCCAACGCGCAGAACGTGGCCGGATCGGCGGACACCACCGCGATATCGGCGCAAAGCCGCAGGTCGGAGGGTGGTGTGACACAAACGAGGATGTCGACGCTGAAGGAGGTGAGATGAGCAGCGGTCGCGGCGTGTCAGGCCGCTCGTCTCGGCCCCGGCCCCGCACTCACGGAGACGCTCAATGATCAAGACCGGCCTGGCAGAACTGGTCACGGCCAGGATCGCCGCTGCCGCGACCGGCTGCGCGTCCCCGTCCTCCGCTCCACCGAGTCCTCCCCTCCCACCGGCCGGCGGCGGCCTACTTCCCCTAGACACCCCAGGGGTCGCCGCCACAGGACGGGCGGCGGTCTGTCCCCCAGCATTCCGCCGCTCGTCCGCCCCTCCACGAAACACCCACGTTCACAATGATTATCTTGCGCCGAAAGGGAATCGGTCCAGTGGTGACATCCGTCCACTCCGGATGCACGATGCGCGAACACGCCGGGCACTGACACCCGGTCCCTGCCACAGTGGAGGTCGCTTTGCGTAATCTCCTCGCCCTGTTGGCCAGCCTGACACTGGCCATGTCACTGACCGCGACCGCCGTTGGCGGCATCCATTCCGCGCACCGCGTCTGCGACCGTCCGACCGCGGGCCAGGCGGCTTGCGAGGCATGGCTCAACGACGCTGTCACATCGATGTCAGCGACTCCGGCGGCCACGCCGTCCGGCTACGGACCGTCCGACCTGAGATCGGCCTACAACCTCACCACGTCGACCAGCGCGGGCGCCGGCCAGACGATCGCGATCGTCGACGCCTACGACGATCCGACCGCGTTCGCCGACGTCAATGTCTACCGGGCGCAGTACGGCATCCCGGCGCTGGCCTCGTGCACCCCGTCGACGATCAGGTCCAGCACCACCGCGTGCTTCGCGAAGTCCGACCAGAGCGGAGGCGTACGCTACCCCCGCGCCAACGGCGGCTGGGCCCAGGAGGTCTCGCTCGACCTGGACATGGCGTCGGCGATCTGTCCACAGTGCAATGTCCTGCTCGTCGAGGCCGGTAGCGCCTCGCTGGCCAACCTGGGCACGGCGGTGAACACGGCCGTCAAGCTCGGCGCGAACGCGGTCAGCAACAGCTACGGCGGCAGTGAGTCCGCTTCGGAGGCCAGGTCGGAGAGCACGTACTACAACCACCCGGGGGTGGCGATCACGGCCAGTTCGGGTGACGGTGGCTACGGCGTCGAGTTCCCGGCGGCATCCCGGTACGTCACCGCCGTCGGCGGCACCTCCCTGAGCAAGGCCGGCAATTCCCGTGGCTGGAGCGAGACGGCGTGGAGCGGTGCCGGCAGCGGTTGCTCCGGCCACATCACCAAGCCCTCGTGGCAGACCGATTCAGGCTGCGCCAACCGCACCGTCGCCGACGTCAGCGCCGTGGCCGACCCCAACACCGGTGTCGCGGTCTACGACAGCACGTCCTACCAGGGACGCAAGGGCTGGCTGGTGTTCGGCGGCACCAGCGTCGCCTCGCCGATCATCGGGTCGATCTACGCACTGGCCGGCAACGCGTCATCGCTGACCTACGCGTCGTCGATCTACAACCACACCGGCGCGCTGTACGACGTCGTCGGCGGCAGCAACGGAAGCTGCGGCGGCACGTATCTCTGCGCGGCTGTCAGCGGTTACGACGGTCCCACCGGCCTCGGCACGCCCAACGGCACCGGGGCTTTCTGAATGATGCGGTGCGGGGCCGGTCGCTCTCCCAACGGACCGGCCCCGCACCGTCCGGGGCGACCGAATGACCTTGTGCCTTGCAGTGGGCTGCTCCCAACGGAAGTCAGACGATGCCTGTCGCCAGTGATTTCTCCGAAAGACCGGTGTTCGTCGACCCCAGCGGACGTCGTCGCCGGTTCCTCCGGCGTCTCGCGATCGCCGTCTGCGCCCTGTTCGCCGCCTACGTGGTGCTGCTGTGCGCCGCGCTGTCCGGTGCGCCGATCCCTCCGTCGGCGCTGCTGCCGCTGCCGGGCGCGCCGACCAGTGTCGAGCCGACCGCGATCGACCAGCAACCCGAGCAGTCGGGTGTTCCCACCTTGGCAACAACTTCCGCCAGCCACGTCGGCCGCACCAGCCACACCGCGGCCACGACGGCAACGGTCGCGCAGCCGACGCTGACCTCTCAGCTGTCCGCCGGACCGACTGTCACGACCACCACCGGCAACCGCAACTCCCACGCTCCGTCAACGCCACCCGGCCGGGTCAGGCGGACCGACACCACAACGCCGAGCCCGTAGCGAGGACCCAGAGTTGGCGACGCATCACCGCACCCCGCCGCCGAGAGCGCACTGGCTGCTGCTGGGCACGCTGCTCGTACTGACCGTCGCACTTCTCACGTTGCACGGCCTGGTGCTGGGTGAATTCCACGCGGACGAGTCGACTCCCCAGGGACCGACGGACACTGTTCCCGCGGCCGTGCGCACCGGCGGGGCCGTGATCGACGCCCGAACACCGACGCCGGCCACGCTGGGCCCCAAGGACCACATGCTCGCGCTCACCTTCGACGACGGGCCGGACCCCACCTGGACACCCAAGGTGCTGTCCATTTTGGACCATTACGGCGTGCACGCGACGTTCTTCGTCACCGGCGCGCACGCGGCCCAGCACCCGGATCTGGTGCGCGAGATCCTGGCGCACGGCAACGAGATCGGCAACCACACCGGTACCCACGTCGACCTGCGCGACGTCGATGCCACCAGGACGGACCTGGAGTTGCACGCGACGGACCTCGCGCTGGCTGGGGCCGCCGGCATCGCCACATCGCTGGTCCGGCCGCCCTACTCGGCGACCCCGGACTCGATCGACGACCTCGCCTGGCAGTCGTTGCGGCGGATCGGCGCGGACGGCCGGCTGACCGTTCTGTCCGATCTGGACTCCGAGGACTGGCGGCTGCCGGGCGTTGGCAAGATCATCGCCAACTCGACGCCGCACGACAACCACGGCGCGGTGGTGCTGATGCACGACGCGGGCGGCGACCGCTCGCAGACAGTCGCCGCGCTGAACAAGTTCATTCCCACCATGCTCGGTGCCGGGTGGCAGTTGGACACGGTCAGCAGGACGTCGGGCATCACCGGCGTCAACGCGCCGGCGCCGGCCGAGGCGAAAGTGGGCGGCTGGCTGCTGGTTGCCGCCGTGCAGACCAGCGACGTGCTCACTTCGCTGCTCGGCATCTTCCTCTTGGCGGCAAGCCTGCTGGCTGTGCTGCGGACGATCCTGGTGCTCGTCGCGACCTGGGTGCATGTGCGGCGGACTCGCCGCCGGCCACGGTGGCGGCCCGGCGAGCCGGTGACGGTGATCGTGCCCGCCTACAACGAGAAGGAGGGCATCGAAGCCACTGTGCGCTCGGTGCTCGCGTCCGACCATCCGGTCTGGGTGATCGTGGTCGACGACGGCTCCACCGACGGCACCGCCGAACTGGTCGAGCGGTTGAACCTCCGGCGGGTTGTGCTGATCCGCCAGGCGAACGCCGGCAAGCCGGCCGCGCTCAACACCGGCCTCGCCGCAGCGCGCACCGATCTGGTGGTCATGGTGGACGGGGACACCGTGCTCGAACCCGGCACCGTGCGGACGGCGGTGGCGCACTTCGCCGACCCGGACGTGGGAGCGGTGTCCGGCAACGCCAAAGTCGGCAACCGGGGCGGACTGCTCGGCAAGTGGCAGCACATCGAGTACGTGATCGGCTTCAACCTCGACCGGCGGATGTACGACGTGTTGGAGTGCATGCCGACGGTGCCGGGCGCCATCGGCGCGTTCCGTCGCGAGGCGGTGCTGGCGCTCGGTGGCATCCCCACCGACACGCTTGCCGAGGACACCGACCTCACGATGGCCCTGGAACGCGATGGCTGGCGCGTGGTCTATGAGCAGCACGCGCGGGCCTGGACCGAGGCGCCAGCCACCCTCTCGCAGCTGTGGAAGCAGCGCTACCGCTGGTGCTACGGCACGTTGCAGGCGGTGTGGAAGCACCGAGGCGCGGTGTTCGAGCGCGGCGCGGCCGGCCGGCTGGGCCGGCGTGGCATCCCGTACCTGCTGCTCTTCCAGGTCGCGTTGCCGGTGCTCGGCCCCTTCGTGGATGTGGCCGCGATCTTCGGCACGCTCGTCGGCGACTGGCCCACCGCCCTGGCCTACTGGCTGGCCTTCATGCTGATGCAGGTCGTCCCCGGTGTGATCGCGTTCCGGCTGGACGGCGAGCGGCTGGCGCCGCTGCTGGCGCTGCCGTTGCAGCAGTTCGTGTACCGGCAGTTGATGTACCTGGTGGTGGTGCAGTCGGTGATGACGGCGTTGGCCGGAGCCCGGCTGCCGTGGCACAAACTCGTTCGGACCGGGCTCTCGGTGCCCGCAGCCAGCCCCCCGGCCCCGGATCTCTCGGCCGGACGCCGCTCCGACCGGATGCGGTGAGCCGAAGTCAAGTGAGCCACTCACATGTGCGCCCCGGTCCTCACCCCACCAGGCCCGCGGCCGGGTCGGCGGTGATCTGGTCGGTGTCGGTGTCGTAGTCGAACAGCTCCCCGTACCGACCCCAGTCGATGGCGATGTCCAGCTGCTGCTGGGCATCGGCGGTCGAGAAGCCCCGGCGCAGCAGGTCGAGGAAGAAGCTGGCCCGGAGGGCGCCGTCGGCGCTGGACGCCAGGGCGCGGCACACGGTCCGCACCAGCGGGGCCCGGTCACGGGCCTGCTCGGCGAACAGCTGCTTGCTGCGCTGGATGTCGGCGGTGGTGAAGTCCTTGCCCACACTGGTCAATGTGAGATCGCCGCCCTCGACCTCGACGAAGCCGAGCATGGTGGCGGCATCCACCAGCGGCAGCAGGTCGTCGATCTCGAAGTTCAGGTCGGCGGCGATGTCCGGCAGGTCGACCCGGCCGCCCTGGGCGTGCACGATCTCCACCAGTCCGGCCAGTCCGCCGACGGAGACCGCCGGCAGCGGACGGGTGGTCGGCGTGGCCTCGGGCTCGTGCCGGTCCGGCTCACGGCCGGTGAGCAGGTCGTAGAGCCGGTCCACCAAAGCCTCGAACGTCGGCGACTTGCGGTCGCGCGGCCGCTCCAGGTCGACGGTGACCTCGGCCCGGATGTGGCCGGGGTTGGCCCCGAGCACGATCACCCGGTCGGCCAGCAGCACCGCCTCCTCGATGTTGTGGGTCACGATGCACACCGCCTTGGTCGGGAACTTCTGCCCGGCCCACAAGGACATCAGCTCGGTGCGCAGGTTCTCGGCGGTGAGCACGTCCAGCGCGGAGAACGGCTCGTCCATCAGCAGCACGTCCGGTTCCAGCACCAGCGCCCGGGCGAAGCCGACCCGCTGGCGCATGCCGCCGGACAACTCCTTGGGGTAGGCCGATTCGAAACCGTCCAGGCCGATCAGGTCGATGGCCGCCAGCGCCCGCTCCCGCCGCTGCGCGACCGGAACCCCCTGCGCGGCCAGACCGAGCTCGACGTTGTCCTGCACGGTCAGCCACGGCATCAGCGCGAACGACTGGAACACCATTGCCGTGCCCGGGTTCGCGCCGTTGAGCTCTTCGCCGAGGTAGCGCACCGCGCCGCCGGTGGGCGGGATCAGGCCGGCGATGGTGCGCAGCAGCGTGGACTTGCCGGAGCCGGAACGGCCCAGCAGCGCCACGATCTCGCCGGCCCGCAGTTCGAGGGTGATCTCGTCGAGCACCCGGAGCTCGTCGCCGGCCGCGCCGGTGAAGCTCTTGCTGACCTTGTCCACGGTGATCAGTGTGTTCTGCACTGGATACTCCTAGAGGCTGAAGCGGCGCTCGGCCAGCGCGTACAGGCGCCGCCAGAACAGTCGGTTGAGGCCGACGACGTAGAGGCTCATCACCGCCACGCCGATCAGGATGTGCGAGGCGTCGCCGCTGCCGGTGGCCTGCGCGATGTACGCGCCGAGCCCGGTGGCGGTGAGCGTGGTCGAGCCGTAGCTGACGACCTCGGCGACGATCGAGGCGTTCCACGCGCCGCCGGCCGCGGTGATGCCGCCGGTCACGTAGCTGGCGAAGATCGCCGGCAGGATCAGCTTGCGCCACCACAGCATTCGCGGCAGCCGCAGATTGGCCGCGGCCTCCCGGAGGTCGTTGGGAATGGCGCTCGCGCCGGCGATGACGTTGAACAGGATGTACCACTGCGCGCCCAGCGCCATCAGCAGGATGCCGCCCCAGTCCAGGCTGACGCCGGTGGCCACCAGCACCCCGGTCACCAGCGGGAACAGGAAGTTCGCCGGGAACGAGGCCAGCACCTGCACCACCGGCTGGGCCAGCCGGGAGATCCGCGGGTTCAGCCCGATCCACACGCCGACCGGCACCCAGATCACGGTCGCGACGATCACCAGCACGATGACCCGGCCGAACGTGACCAGGCCCAGCAGCAACGCGTGGCCGACCTCGGCGAAGCCGGCGGTGTCCACGATGAACTCGACCATTCGCGACAGTCCATAGAGGACTGTGCCGAGCACGACCACCGCAAACACCACGTCGCCGGCGCGGCGGCGGACGGGCGAGGTCCGCAGCGGGTGCTCGGCCAGCCCGAACACGGCCATGGCCCGGTCCAGCGGCGCCACCAGCCAGCCCAGCGCCCGGCCCAGCAGGCGCGGAATCCGGGACCGGCGCAACAGGTCCAGCATCAGGCTGCGCGGCGCCTGCGCGGATTCCGAGTCCTCCACCCGGAACCGCTCGGCCCACGCGGTCAGCGGCCGCCAGAACAGCGCGTTCACGCCGACCACCAGCACGATCATCACGCCGATGGCCAGCAACACCCGGTCCAGCTGGGAGTTCTGCGTCGCCGTGGCCACGTACGCGCCGATACCGGGCAGGGCGTAGCTGTGGTTGTTGACGCTCAGCGCCTCGGAGGCGACCAGGAAGAACCAACCGCCGCCGAAGCTCATCATGCCGTTCCAGACCAGCGGAATCATGCCGCTGGGCACGTCCACCCGCCAGAACCGCTGCCACTTGGACAGCCGCAGCAGCCGGGAGGCCTCGTCCAGGTCGCGGGGCTGGGAGACCAGCGACTGGTAGAAGGCGAAGGTCATGTTCCACGCCTGCGAGGTGAAGATGGCGAAGATGGAAGCGCATTCCAGCCCGAGCTCGGAACCCGGGAACAGGGCGATGAAACCGGTGATGGTGACCGACAGGAAGCCGAGGATCGGCACCGACTGCAGGATGTCCAGCACCGGCAGCAGCACCTTCTCGGCCCGTCGCAGCCGGGCCGCCGCGGTGGCGTAGACCAGGGTGAAGACCACCGACAGGGCCAGCGCCGCGAACATCCGCAGCAGCGACCTCGCCGCGTAGTAAGGAAGTTCCGCCGGATCGGTGGACACAGTGGACGGTGCGGTGGCCTGGTCGAACGGCACGGTGACGCCGTGCCAGAGCCGGACCACGATCCACACCAGCGCGGCCGCTCCGATCAGCACGGCCAGGTCGATCAGGCCCTGGCGCGGGCGGGCCAACGCCTCGCGCGAGGGAAAAGTGCGCAGCAGAGCCACGGCAGGGGTCCCTTCAGAAGTGGTACGCGGCTACTTGGCGCGCAGGTACAACGCCTTCACCAGGTGCACGGTGACCGTGTAGGCGGCGAGAATCCCGGCCAGCCACAGGAAATAGCCGGCCGGCAAGGTATGCAGACCGAGCCAGCCGGTCAGCGGCAGGACCAGCGCGACCGCGCCGACGGCCGCGGCCGCGCCGAGAACCGGCCGCGACGGCCGTCCTCGGCCGCGCAGCACCAGCACGACCAACACCTGGGACAGCAGGCTTTCCACGAACCAACCGGTCTGGAACAGCTCCGGTCGCCCGCCCAGGTCCAGCGCCCACCACAGGGCCCCGAACATGGCCAGGTCGAACAGGGAGCTGACCGGGCCGAACACCAGCATGAACCGGGCCAGGTCGCGGGCGTCCCACCGGCGGGGCCGGCGCAGGTACTCGCGGTCCACGCGATCCCACGGCAGGGCCAGCTGGGCGCAGTCGTAGAGCAGGTTCTGGGCGATCAGCTGGATCGGCAGCATGGGCAGGAACGGCAGAAAGGCGCTGGCCGCCAGCACCGTGAACACGTTGCCGAAGTTGGAGCTGGCCGTGATCCGGACGTACTTCACGGTATTGCCGAGGGTGCGCCGCCCCGCCACAACCCCTTGCGCCACAACGGTCAGGTCCCGGTCGGTCAGCAGCAGGTCCGCCGCTTCCTTGGCCACGTCGGTGGCCGAGTCGGCGGAGATGCCGACGTCCGCGATGCGCAGCGCCGCCGCGTCGTTCACGCCGTCGCCGATGAAGCCGACCGCGTGGCCGTCCGCGCGCAAGGCCGTGACGATCCGGGACTTGTGGGCCGGGGTCAGGCGCGCGAAGACGTTGTGCCGCCCAGCGACACGACGGAGCTCGTCGTCGGTGGCGGCCTCGACGTCCTCCCCCAGCACGATGTCGCCGACCGTGATCCCGGCCTGGGTCGCCACGTACGCGGCGACGTGCTGGTTGTCGCCGGTCAGGATCTTCACCGCCACACCGTGGTCGGTCAGCTGCTGGACGGCGTCGGCGGCGCTGGCCCGCACCGGGTCCACGAAACCGACGAACCCCACCAGGATCAGCTCGTTCTCGTCGGGACGCCGGACATCCTGTCGAGCGGCGACCGCCAGCACCCGCATGCCGTGCTCGGCGTAGGCCCGCACCACGTCCTCGGCGTGCCGGGCGGCGGCCGGGGTCAGGTCGATCACCTCGCCGTCCCGCTGGACCTGTGTGCACAGCGGCAGCACGCGGGCCGGGTCGCCCTTGGTGATCAGCAGGTGCTCGCCGCCGTGCTGGCGGACGACCACCGTGCAGCGGCGGCGGTCGTGGTCGAAGGCGAACTCCTCGACCTTGGCGAACATGGCGTCGTAGAGCAGGTCCTCGGACTCCTCGGCCAACTGCTCGGCGATCGCCTCGTCCAGGTTGTTCAGCGGCGTGACCTGGAAGTGCACCGCGAGATAGGCGTACTCGGCCGCCTCGCCGTCGGGCCGGCCCAGCGGGTCGACGCTGTGCGCGTAGGCCACCCGGTCCTCGGTCAGCGTGCCGGTCTTGTCCACACACAGCACGTCCATGCCGCCGAGGTCCTGCACGGCGTTGAGGCGCTTGACGATCACCTTGTGCCGGGCCAGCCGCACCGCGCCGCGGGCCAGGTTGGTGGTGACGATCACCGGCAGCATCTCCGGCGTCAGGCCGACCGCGACCGCCAGCGCGAACATCGCGGCCTGGCCCCAGTTCCCGGTGATCGTGCCGTTGACCACCAGCACGATCGGCACCATCACCAGCATGAACCGGACCAGCGTCCAGCCCACCGCCCGCACGCCGACGTCGAAGCTGGACTCCGGCCGCTCGCCGCGCCCGGCCGCGCCGAAGCACGTGTCGGCCCCGGTGGCCACGACCACCGACGTCGCGCTGCCGCCGACCACCGACGTGCCGGCAAAGCACAGCGTCGTCGGCGCCACCGGCAGCGTCTCGCCGGTCAGCGCCGACTGGTCCACTAACAGGTCGACGGTCGTGAGCAGCCGGACGTCGGCGGGCACGATGTCGCCGGCCGAGAGCACCACGATGTCGCCGGGCACCAGGTCCTCGACCGGGACTTCCCGGTCGAAGGCCTCATGCCCGTCGGCCGCGCGGCGGCGCACCGTGGCCGTGGTCGTGACCTGCCCGCGCAGCGCCCGCACGGCGCGGTCCGACCGCGTGCCCTGCCAATGGCGCAGGATCACGCTCAGCGCCACCATGATCGCCACGGTGAGCACCGCACGCAGGTCGCCGACGATGAGAAACGTCAAACACAGCACGGAAAGCAGCGCCACGAACGGGCTGCCGACAGCGTCCCGCAGCCGGTTCAGCTCTCTGGGCGCGGGCATTTCGTTGGGGCCGAACCGCTCCACACGGGCGGCCGCCTCGGTCTCGGTGAGGCCCTTGGGCGTGCTGTCCAGCGTGCGGAACAGCGGCAGCACCGGAACCTCCGCGAGCTCGCGGAGCCGGTCGGGCAGGGGAAAGGTAGGAACCATGGCGTGGTCCTGTCACTGGGTCGGGCATCGGCCGTCGTGACGCGGACCCGCCCGGCGCTAGCTCGCCAGCACCCGGACCGCCGCGTCGGCGGGACTACTTCCGTCGCCGGTCATCCGGATGCACCTCCTCAGGGTCGATCGCCGCACTCAGTAGACCTGACGTTCAAACACTTGCGCAAGTGTTACGGCCTTCGTCACACTGAAGGCCCACCCTGGAAGGACCGCGCTTGCCTGACGACCCCCTGCCTGACCATCCTCTGCCCGCTGATCTCCTGCAACGCACCGCGGCCACGTTCGGCATGCTGTCGGCCACCGCCCGGCTGCACATCGTCTGGCTGCTGGCCGAAGGCGAACGCGACGTCGGCACCCTGGCCGCCGAACTGGGCCAGTCGGTGGCGACCGTCAGCCACCACCTGGCCAAGCTCAAGCTGGCCGGCCTGGTCCGCGCCCGCCGCGACGGCAAGCGGCAGATCTACCTGGTCGACGACCCGCACGTGGTCGAGATCGTGAAGCTGGCGGTGCAGCACCACCAGCCCCAGGCCGAACAGCGCCGGATCGGTTAGCCGGCGATCCAGCCCCCGGTCAGCCCCTGCACCGCCGACCCGTCGAGATCCCCGAGCTTCACCCCGCTGAAAGTCCGCGCGACCTCCGAGGTCTGCACCCGGAACGCCGGCTGCTCCGCGGTCAGCACCTCGACGATGGAAGCCGCCGCGTCCTCAGACGTCTGCGCGCCGGCGAAAGCCCCACTGGTGCGTTCGAGATAGGCGCGCAGCTGCGGGCCGTACGGACCGGCGGCGTCGATCTGCGCCGGGTCGAAGCCGACGTTGGTCACGAACTCGCTGGCCACCGCCCCGGGCTCGACAACCGTCACGCGAACGCCGTGCGCGGCGACGACCGGCGCAAGGGATTCCATGAAGCCCTCGACGGCGAACTTGGCCCCGCAGTAGGCCTCGTTGAACGGCTGCCCGACGACACCGCCGACGCTGGTCACGGTGATCAGGCGGCCGGCGGCGGCCCGCAGGTGCGGCAGGGCCGGCCTGGTCACGTTGAGCACGCCGAAGAAGTTGACCTCGAAGACGCGGCGGACCTCGTCGATCGACTCCTGCTCCAGGGTGCCGACGTGCCCCGCGCCGGCGTTGTTGATCACGGCGTCGAGCCGGCCGTACGTGCTGACGACGTCAGCGACACAGGCCGCGGCGGCCTCGGCGTCGGTGACGTCCAGGGCCCGGACGTCGACCAGGTCGCCGGCGGCCGCCAGCACCGGGGACGCCTTCGAGGTGTCGCGCATGGTGGCCACCACCCGCCAGCCGGCCTTGGCGGCGGCGATCGCGGTGGCCAGCCCGATGCCGGTCGAACTGCCGGTGACGAGCACGGTGTCGGTCATGTCTGCCCACTCTCACTAGTTATGAACCATAACCTTTATACTCCATAACATGGCCGACGAGGATGTGACCCCGGACATCACCGCCGACGTGGTGGGCCTGATCGCCGCGATCACCCGCCGCTACGTCGCCGAGGCCCAGGCCGCGGCCACCCCACACGGGCTGACCGCGATGCAGGCCAAGGCCCTGCGCGCGGCCCGGACGCCCGTGCCCATGCGCCGGATCGCCGAGGTGTTGCAGTCGGAGCCGTCCAACGTCACCCCGATCGTGGACCGTCTCGCCGAATACGGCCTGTTGGAACGCCGACCCAACCCGGCCGACCGGCGGGGAAAGCTGGTCGCCGCCACCGAGGCCGGCCTGGCGGTCATCGCCGACCTGACCGAGCGCATGCCGTTCGCCGCCGACCCACTCGCCGCCCTCACCGACGACCAGCGGCAGACCCTGCGTGACCTGCTCAAGCGCGTCGTCGAGAGCTGACCCCGGTCGCCCACTGGCCCCCTGGGGCCCGAGGGACCAGTGTGTTACCCGGGTTCGAAGGGGTTGGCCCGGGGAGCAACCTCGTGTCAGCGGCCATCCGGGAGATGGCCCCGCGCAGGGAGTCGCAACCATGGACATGAAGCTCGAAGTCGTGGTCCTGCCCGTTTCCGACGTCGACCGGGCCAAGGACTTCTACCTGCGGATGGGCTGGCGGGAGGACGCCGACTTCCCCGGCAAGGACGGCTTCCGGGTGGTCCAGCTGACCCCGCCCGGGTCGCCGGCCTCGGTCATCTTCGGCAGCAAGGTCAGCGGCGCCGAGCCCGGCTCCGTCCAGGGCCTGCACCTGGTCGTGAGCGACGTGGAGAAGGCCCGCGCCGAGCTGGCGGACCGGGGCGTGCCGGTCAGCGAGGTCTTCCACGACGCCGACAGGGTGTTCCACCACGCCAACGGCGAGAAGGAGGTCGCGGGCCCGGATCCGGAGCGCCGCAGCTACTCCTCGTTCGCCACGTTCAGCGACCCCGACGGCAATCAGTGGGTGCTGCAGGAGATCACCACGCGCCTGCCCGGACGGGAGTGACGACCATGAGCACGAGTTACGAGAACGCCGCCGAGCTGGCTGAGGCGCTGCGGCGCGCGGCCGCCGCCCACGGCGAGCACGAGAAGCAGCTCGGCCACGAGGACGCGGACTGGCCGAGCTGGTATGCCGAGTACATGGTTGAGGAAAAGCGGAACTAGGGAGCCGTCATGGCCAACGATCGGTTCGACGCCATCGTGCTCGGCGGCGGCGCGCCCGGTGAGCACACCGCGGCCGCGATCGCCGCGGGCGGCCTGCGGGTCGCCATCGTCGAGCGGGAGCTGCTCGGCGGCGAGTGCACCTACTGGGCCTGCATTCCGTCCAAGACGCTGCTGCGTCCCGGCGAGGCGGTGGCCGCGACGCGGGACGTGCCCGGGGCCCGCGAGGCCGTGACCGGCCAGGTGGATGTGGCCGCCGCGTTGGCCTGGCGGGACTTCATGGTCTCCTCGTACGACGACGCCGGCGCGCAGAAGTGGGCCGAGGGCGCGGGCATCGAGGTGCTACGCGGGGCGGGCCGGCTCGCCGGCCCACACACGGTGGCGGTCGGCGACCGCACGTACACCGCGGACCACATCGTGATCGCCACCGGCGCGGACCCGATCATCCCGCCGGTGCCGGGCCTGGCCGGCCTGCCCGGCGTGTGGACGAACCGCGAGGCCACCGGGGTCAAGGAGATCCCGGCCCGGCTGCTGGTGCTCGGCGGCGGCCCGACCGGCGTCGAACTGGCCCAGGCGTTCCACCGCTTCGGGTCGGAGGTCACGCTCGTCGACGGCGCGGACCGGGTGCTGCCCCGTGAGCCGGCAGCGGTCGGCCAGGGCCTGGCCAAGGCGCTGGCCGCCGACGGCGTGACGCTGGCGCTCGGCCAGCACGCCACCGCCGCCCGGCTCGATGGCGACGAGTACGTGCTGGACATGCCCGACGGCTCGCAGCTGCGCGGCGACAAGCTGCTGGTGGCGACCGGCCGCCGGCCGCGGGTGGCGGACATCGGGCTGGAGACCGTCGGCATCGAGGCCGATCCGCACGGAATTCCCGTCGACGAGCGCATGTCGGCCGGCGACGGGCTGTGGGCCGTCGGCGACGTCACCGGCCAGTGGAACCTCACCCACGTCGGCGAATACCACGGTCGAGTGGTGGCCTCGAACATCCTCGGTCGGCCGCGCACGATCAACTACGACGCCGTGCCGCGGGTGGTGTTCACCGATCCGCAGGCCGCCGCGGTCGGCGCAGCCGAGGGCGCGTACACCTCGACCATCCCGCTGTCCGGCGTGCCGCGCACGGCCACCTACACCCGGGCCTACGACACCACGCCCGGCTTCCTGACCCTGGTCTCCGACGGCACCCGCCTGACCGGCGCGTACGCCCTGGGGCCGGAGGCCGGCGAATGGCTCCAGCAGGCCACCGTGGCGATCCGCGCCCGGGTGCCGCTGGACGTGATGTTGGACGTGATCCAGCCGTTCCCCACCTTCTCCGAGGCCTTCCTGCACGCGCTGCGGGACCTCGACAAGCAGATCGGAGCCGCGTCATGAAGGGGCAGACCTCGCCTCGGCGATGACCGCGCTGGTCGCCGGGCTGGCGCTGGAGATCGCCCCCGTCCGGGTGAACCTGATCGCCGCCGGCTTCGTGGATACTCCGCTGTCGGCCAAGCTGGTCGGCGACGACCTGGACAACCGTCGTGACCAGCTGCGGGAGACGCTGCCGATCCGGCGGGTGGTGGGGCCGGCGGACGTGGCGGCGCTGGCCGTGCACCTGATGGCCAACACCGCGCTGACCGGGTCCACCTACGACATCGACGGCGGCCAGCAACTGCTCTGAGAATCACCGGATCGGTGGACATGGTGTGTGGTACTCACATTCCATGCCCGGACTCACGGCGTTGCTGCTCAGTTCTCTGCTCCTCGCCAGCGCCCCAGCGGCGCTGGTTCCGGAGTCGTTCGCCCCGGAGTACGTGGCGCTCGGCGACTCCTACGCCGCCGGCATGGGCACAGCTGGCTCCAGTGGCCGCTGTGGACAGAGCCCGGAGGCGTACCCGTTCCTGTACGTGGCGAAGTCGGGCTTGGCCAACGCGCATGTCGAGGCGTGCACCGGGGCCAGCACGGCGGACGTCCTCACGAGCCAGCTCGGCGATCTGACCGGCGGCACCTCGCTGGTGAGCATCACGGTTGGCGGCACCGACATCGGCTTCTCCGACGTGATGAGCACCTGCGTGCTCAGCGGCGACGCGGCCTGCGTCGACCGGGTGCACCAGGCCGAGGATGTCGCCAACGGGCCGCTCGGCGCGAACCTGGCCAAGGTGTTCGCGGCGATCAAAGCCAAGGCCCCCAACGCAAAGATCCTCGTGCTGGGCTATCCGCACGTGGTAGAGGCCGACGGCCCGTGTTCGCTCAGCGCAGCCAAGCGCAAGGCGTTGAACGAGGGCGCTGATCAGCTCGCGGCCGTCACCCGTGACCAGTCGGTCAAGGCCGGGGCACAGTTCGCCGACGCCCGTCCCGCGTTCGCCGGGCACGGGTACTGCGCCGCCGACGCGTGGATCAACGGCGTGACCCTGCTGGACGTCGCGGGTTCCTTCCACCCCAACGCATACGGGCAGCGGCTGGGGTACCTGCCGCTGCTGGGCGGCTGACGCCGGCGGGGGCTGGGCCGCCCCCGCCGGGTCAGGTCAGCACTGTTTCCAGGAGAACTGGTACGTGGTGGTGACGCTGGCGTGCGAGCTGTCCATCTCGATGAAGCTGGTCGAGTTAGCGTCCGAGGACCCGGCGCTGGCCCGCAGCTCCGCGTTGATGTTCAGGTTCCGGTCGACGCCGCACGGCGCGTAGACCAGGGACGCGACGTCGGCGACGTCCTTGTTCTGCCACTCGCCGTCGAACGGCCCGGTCAGGGTGTGCGGCACCCGGGCCGTCGCCGCCGTGCCGGTGAAGTAGTAGTTCGCCTGCTCCAGCGCCGTCGCGCCGGCCGCCAGGTGCGCGAAGCCGCTGTAGTCGGCCTCCGCCACCGCGTAGGTGAAGCCCTGCGGCACGTGCACCAGCACGTTGATCTGGCAGTTCTTGCGCTGGTCCACGGCCGTCGTGCTGGCCCCCGTCTTCGCGGCGAAGTTCTTGTACGTCACCGTGAACGAGGTGTTGTCGTCGGACACCACGGCCGAGGCGTCGGCGGTGCCGGCCGGGCAGCCCGAGCCGTTGATGGTCTTGATGTCGAGCGTGATCTTTCCCTGCGGCGGCGACGTTGTCTGCGTATCGGTCATGGGTGTGAACAACGACAGGACGAGGCCGGTTATGGCCAACGCTGCACGCATAATTCCCTCCGAAATGCGCGACAATCGGGTCGCACTGGCGGGCTCGACACTAGAGTATTGACCGTTGCCGAGAAGGCCACTGAACGGAGTAAAAACGCGAGGGCGGCTCATCGGATGACGGGACGGCGACCTTGACCGGCGGCTGACGCCATTTCCATGCCACTCGCCCGGCCCGATCACAGAAATCGTAGGGGCCATTTTCATCACCCCGCCACGACAAGATCGAATTTCCAACCTGTCGCAAAAGCGCATGAAATAGCGGTGGCACCGCTCCCGACGAACGCTCGAATCCAGCGGGGCCACCGGGCATTCGGTCCTGAACCCCAGGCCGCCCCACTGCTTGCCCGAGCCTCGGGCCACAGCCCGTCCGGCCGGTCGGCCCCGCTGGCCACCCCTCCCCCGGCGTCTGGCACCATCCCCCAACAGAACGATCTTGATGGTCCCCGCGACACGCCCGTCAGCCTGCACGAAACCATCCAAAACTTGATTGATTCCAGAAAGTGGGCCAGACTCCAGCCGTGCCCACCACCACGGACTTCGAGCGGTTGTTGCGCGGGGCCGCGCTGCGGGTGACGCGGCCCCGGGTGGCAGTGCTGACCGCGGTGCACGCCCACCCGCACGCCGACACCGACTCGATCCTCGGCACGGTGCGGGCCGACCTGGGCGAGGTCTCGCACCAGGCCGTGTACGACGTGCTCAAGGTCCTCACGACCGCGGGCCTGGTCCGGCGCATCCAGCCGGCCGGGCACGTGGCCCGCTACGAGTCCCGGGTCGGCGACAACCACCACCATGTCGTGTGCCGGTCGTGCGGCGTCATCGCCGACGCCGACTGCGCGCACGGCTCGGCGCCGTGCCTGACGGCCTCCGACGATCACGGCTTCACGATCGACGAGGCGGAAGTCATCTACTGGGGCCAGTGTTCCGACTGTTCGTCGGCACTCACGTCCTCCAAAGCCGCTCTCACGCAAGAACCCAGGAAGGATTCCCGTGTCTGACAAGCCCGACGCAGTTGTTGGCGAGTTGAACGATCCCAGCGCTGGCGGGTGCCCGGTCACCGGGCGCTTCAAGCACCCCACCGAGGGCGGCGTCAACAGCGACTGGTGGCCGAACCAGCTCAACCTGAAGATCCTGCGCAAGCACCCGGCCGTGGCCAACCCGATGGGCGAGGACTTCGACTACGCCGCCGCGTTCGCCACCGTCGACCTGGACGAGCTGGCCCGCGACGTGGACGCGGTCATCACCACCTCGCAGGACTGGTGGCCGGCGGACTTCGGCCACTACGGCGGCCTGATGATCCGGATGGCCTGGCACAGCGCCGGCACCTACCGCGTCCAGGACGGCCGCGGCGGCGCGGGCGCCGGCATGCAGCGGTTCGCCCCGCTGAACAGCTGGCCGGACAACGCCAACCTGGACAAGGCCCGCCGCCTGCTGTGGCCGGTCAAGCAGAAGTACGGCAAGTCCGTCTCCTGGGCGGACCTGATGATCTTCGCGGGCAACCGGGCCCTGGAGACCATGGGCTTCACGACCTTCGGCTTCGCCGGCGGCCGCGCCGACGTGTGGGAGCCGGACGAGGACGTGTACTGGGGCCCGGAGACCACCTGGCTGGGCGACGAGCGCTACAGCGGCGACCGCGACCTGGAGAACCCGCTCGCGGCCGTGCAGATGGGCCTGATCTACGTCAACCCCGAGGGCCCCAACGGCAACCCGGACCCGCTGGCCTCGGCGCGCGACATCCGCGAGACCTTCGCCCGGATGGCCATGAACGACGAGGAGACCGTCGCGCTGATCGCCGGCGGCCACACCTTCGGCAAGACCCACGGCGCCGCGCCCGACACCGAGCACGTCGGCCCGGAGCCGGAGGGCGCGCCGCTGGAGGAGCAGGGCCTGGGCTGGAAGAACAGCTTCGGCTCGGGCAAGGGCCGCGACGCCATCACCAGCGGCCTCGAGGTGACCTGGACCTCCACCCCGACCCGGTGGAGCAACGGCTTCTTCGAGAACCTGTTCGGCTACGAGTGGGAGCTGACCAAGTCCCCGGCCGGCGCCAACCAGTGGAAGCCGAAGGACGGCGCGGGCGCGAACACGTTCCCGGACCCGGAGACCGGTGAGCTCAACCGCACGCCCACCATGCTCACCACCGACCTGGCGCTGCGCTTCGACCCGATCTACGAGCCGATCTCGCGCCGGTTCCTGGAGAACCCGGACCAGTTCGCGGACGCGTTCGCGCGGGCCTGGTTCAAGCTGACCCACCGCGACATGGGCCCGATCCAGCGCTACCTCGGCCCGCTGGTGCCGCAGGAGGAGCTGATCTGGCAGGACCGCGTGCCGGCCGTCGACCACGAGCTGGTCGACGACGCCGACATCGCCGCCCTCAAGGCGCAGATCCTGGCCACCGGTCTGTCGGTGTCGCAGCTGGTGTCCACTGCGTGGGCGTCCGCCTCCACCTTCCGGGGCAGCGACAAGCGCGGCGGCGCCAACGGCGCCCGCATCCGCCTCGAGCCGCAGCGCGGCTGGGAGGTCAATGAGCCCGACAACCTGGCGCAGGTGCTGCGGGCGCTGGAGGGCGTGCAGGAGGCCTTCCAGGCCGGCGGCAAGAAGGTCTCGCTGGCCGACCTGATCGTGCTAGGCGGTGTGGCCGCCGTCGAGCAGGCGGCCAAGGCCGCCGGCCACGACGTGACCGTGCCGTTCACGCCGGGCCGCACCGACGCCTCGGCCGAGCAGACCGACGCCGAGTCCTTCGCGGCGCTGGAGCCGACCGCCGACGGCTTCCGCAACTACCGGGGCAAGGGCAACCGCCTGCCGTCCGAGTACCTGCTGGTCGACCGGGCCAACCTGCTCACCCTGAGCGCGCCCGAGATGACCGCGCTGGTCGGCGGCCTGCGGGTGCTGGGCGCCAACTTCCAGCAGTCCCAGCTGGGCGTGTTCACCGCGAACGTCGGGTCGCTGACCAACGACTTCTTCGTGAACCTGCTCGACCTAGGCGTGCAGTGGCGCAAGGCCGCGGACGAGGAGACCTACGAGGGCGTTGACGCGTCCGGTTCCGTGAAGTGGACCGGCAGCCGCGTCGACCTGCTCTTCGGCTCCAACTCCGAGCTGCGTGCGCTGGCCGAGGTCTACGCCAGCGACGACGCCAAGGCCAAGTTCGTCACCGACTTCGTGCAGGCCTGGGCCAAGGTCATGGACGTGGACCGCTTCGACGTCTGATCCAGTCCCACAAGAGATCCGGGCCAGCCGCACGCGGTTGGCCCGGATCTCTTTTCGGGGCCCGACTTTCGAGGGGTTGACCGGGGCCGCCGACGCGAGTGCGGTGGGGGCGTGCGAAAGCTGAGCCTGGCCACGTTGATCCTGGCGATGGCCGCTTCGGTGGCCGGATCGCCGGTGGGCGCGAGTGCCGCGCCTACGCTGGACGCCGTGCTGGACGCGGCGACGATCCCGGACTTGCAGGCCCAGATGGCGAAGGGCGACCTCACCGCGGTGGGGCTGGCGGAGGCGTACCTGAGGCGCATCCGGGAGCTGGAGCCGAAGGTGCGCTCGATCCTGTTCCTCGATCCGACGGCGCTGAGCCAGGCCGAGGCCAGCGACCAGCGCCGGCGCGGCGGCCACGGGTTGGGTCCGCTGGACGGGATTCCGGTGCTGCTCAAGGACAATATCGACACGAAGGACCTGCCGACGACGGCCGGGTCGCGGGCGCTGCTGGCGCAGAAGCCGACGCGGGACGCGGAGCTGGTGCGGCGGCTGCGGGCCGCGGGCGCGGTGGTCCTGGGCAAGACGAACCTGTCGGAGTGGGCCAACTTCCGGTCCACGAAGTCGACGTCGGGCTGGTCGGGGGTGGGCGGCCAGACGAACAACCCCTATGTGCTGGACCGGAATCCGTGCGGGTCGTCATCGGGTTCGGCGGCCGCGGTGGCGGCCTCGCTGGCCCAGGTGGCGATCGGCACCGAGACCGACGGCTCGATCGTCTGCCCGGGCGGCGCCAACGGGATCGTCGGCATCAAGCCGACGCTGGGCGTGGTCAGCGGCGACGGGATCGTGCCGATCTCACACCTCCAGGACACGGCCGGCCCGTTCGGCCGGCACGTGGTCGACGCGGCGATCACGCTCTCGGTGTTGTCCGGAAAGGACTACACGCCGCACAGCACCTCGTTGCGGGGCAAGCGAATCGGCGTGTGGGCGATGGCCGGCTCCGACGCGGGCGTGGACAAGGTCATGCAGGACACCGTGGCCACGCTGAAGAAGGCCGGCGCGATCCTGGTGGATGTGGCGCCGGCCAACCAGGACACCATCGGCGACAACGAGACTCCGGCGCTGCTCGCGGAGTTCAAGCACGACCTGAACGCCTACCTGGCCACCCGGCCCGGCGTGCCGCGGACCCTCGACGACCTGATCGCCTTCGACCAGCGGGATCCGGTCGAGCTCTCGAAGTTCGGGCAGGAGCTCTTCGAACAGGCGCAGGCCGCGCCGCCGATCACCGATCCGACGTACCTCCAGCAGCGGGCCACGGCGACCGAGCTGGCCCGGCACTCGATCGACGACCTGATCGCCGCCGACCACCTCGACGCGATCATCGCGCCGACCAACGGGCCGGCCTGGGTCACCGACTACGCCAGCGGGGACGCGTTCGAGCTCGGCTCCTCCACGCCGGCCGCGGTCGCCGGCTATCCGGACATCACCGTGCCGGCCGGTTTTGCCGGCGCGCTGCCAATCGGCGTGTCCTTCATGGCCGGCCGGAACTCCGACGCCCGACTCATCGCGCTGGCCGCGGCGTTCGAACGGATCAGCCAAGCCCGCCGTGACCGGAGGAGCAACTTTCGAATCGATACAGAACGCCGTGAACAGGGCGTTCGACACTTTCGACCACGAATTGTGAACCCCATTTCCGAATGTTTCGACACCGGAATCGTTTTCTTGCCCGGACGGGATGGCGTGATCTAACGTCGTCAACGCGTTCCGACTGCGCGAGGGGAAAAAGCAACCGTGGTGACCATCGTGGATGTCGCACGGGCGGCGGGCGTCGCGCCGAGCACGGTTTCCTATGTGCTGAGCGGGAAACGTTCGATATCGGCGCGGACCCGGCGGGCGGTGGAGCAGAGCATCCGCCAGCTCGGCTACCACCCGAACGCCGGCGCCCGGTCGCTGGCCAGCCACCGCACGAACGTGCTCTCGCTGATGGCACCGCTGCGCGAGGACCTGAACAACCCGGGAGTGATGGAGTTCGTGGCCGCGGTGGCCACGGCGGCCCGCGGCCACGACCAGGACCTGTTGCTGCTAACCAAGGACGAGGGCGCTTCGGCGTTGCGGCGGGTGGCGTCGTCGGCGCTGGCCGACGCGCTGATCGTGATGGACGTGGAGCTGGCTGACCCCCGGATCCCGACGCTGCTGTCACTCGGCCGGCCGGTGGTGCTGATCGGTGAGCCGGCCGAGGCGACCGGCCTGGCCGCTGTGGACCTGGACTACACGGCGGCCGGGGTCCGCTGCGTCGATCATCTCGCCGACCTGGGCCATCGAGCCGTCGCCCTGCTCGGCCCGCACCGGCCGGACATCCCCGCGGCGCGGCGATTCCGACACGGCTTCGCCGCCACCGCCCAGGCCCGATGCGTCGAGGCGACAGTGCATCAGTGCGGCCACGAGTACGAGGCGATCCGCGCCTGCCTCGACGAACTGCTGACCACCGAGCCGACGGCGATCGTCGTGCACAACGAGGCCGCGTTGCCGACGGTGTTGGCCGAGCTGCAACGCCGTGGCCTCCGGGTGCCCGAGGATCTGTCGGTGGTCGCGGTCTGCCGGGACGCCATGGCGACCAGCGGCCCGGTGCCGCTGACGTCGGTCGCGATCCCGGTGGCGGAACTGGCTGAGCTGGCGGTGCGGATGACCCTGCGTGAGGCGCCGGCGGAGACCCAACTGCTCGCGCCACGGCTGACTCAGCGGGCCAGCACCCGCTGAGATCATGGCGACAACGTCGACAGGCGGCATGATTACCGCTGGCTTGAGGAGGTCGACGTGCTCGGACTGGAACTCGTCGTGGCGCTCGGGGTGGCCGTCCTGGTCTCCGGTCTCATCGCGCAACGCTTCCGGGTCGCGCCGCCGGTGGCGTTGCTCGCCTGCGGTGTGCTCCTCGGGTTCGTGCCCGCGGTGCTGGACGTGCACCTGCCGTCCGAAGTGGTCCTGCTGCTGTTCCTGCCGGCACTGCTGTACTGGGAGAGCCTGACCACCTCGCTGCGCGAGATCCGCCGCAACCTGCGCGGCATCGTGCTCGTGAGCACCCTGCTCGTAGTCGCCACGGCCGGTGCGGTGGCGGTGACCGTGCACTGGCTCGGAATGCCATGGGGTCCGGCGTGGGTGCTGGGCGCGGCGGTCGCCCCGACCGACGCCACGGCCGTCGGGGTGCTGGCCCGGATGCTACCGCGCCGGTTCATCACCACGCTGCGGGCCGAGAGCCTGGTCAACGACGGCACCGCGCTGGTGATCTTCGCGCTGGCCGTGGGCGTCACCGTCGGCCAGGAGCAGCTCGGGGCCGTTCGGGTCGGCGGACTGTTCCTGCTGGCCTACGTCGGCGGCGTGGCGGCCGGCGCGGTGACAGCGGCGGTGATGATCCCGATCCGGCGGCGGCTGGACGACCCGCTGCTCGGCAACGTGGCCATGATCCTCACGCCGTTCCTGGCGTTCCTGCTGGCCGAGGCCATTGGCGCATCCGGCGTGCTGGCCGTGGTCACCGCCGGACTGATCATGAGCCAGGTCGGGCCGCGTATCCTCAGCGCGGCCACCCGCCAGCAGTCGCAGGCGTTCTGGGGCCTGGCCACCTTCATCCTCAACGGCGCGTTGTTCGTGCTGGTCGGACTGGAGTCGCACGCCGCCGTGCGCGGCCTGGCCAGCGCCAGCCTGGTCCGCGGGCTGATCGCCGTCGGCCTGGTGTGCGTGGTGTTGGTCGTGGTCCGGCTCGTGTTCCTGTTCGTGACCGTGTACATCATCCGTGCCGTCGACCGCCGGCCCTCGCAACGGCAGCGCCGGGTCAGCAACCGCAGCCGCGTCGTCAGCGGCCTGGCCGGCTTCCGCGGCGCGGTGTCCCTGGCCGCCGCGCTGGCCGTGCCCGAAACCGTCGCTTCCGGGGCCGCGTTCCCCGACCGGGACATCATCGTGTTCGTGACCGCCGGGGTCATCATCGTGACGTTGGTGACGCAGGGCCTGGCGCTGCCGGGAGTCGTTCGGTGGGCTCATCTGCCCGAGGACAGCGCCATGGCCGAGGAACGCCAACTCGCGCAGCGAACCGCCACCGAGGAGGCGCTGGCGGCGATGCCGATGGTGGCCGAGGAGTTGGGTACCGATCCGGACGTTGTCGACCGGCTCGACCGTGAGTTCCGCAAGCATCTGCACACGCTGCACAACGACGGCGAAGACGACGAGGACGAGCCCGCACTCCGGCACGACCAGCACTACGCGGCTCTGCGGCTGGCGCTGCTGGCCAGGAAGCGGGCGACGGTGGTGCGGCTGCGGGACGAGAACCGGATCGACGACACGGTGTTGCGGCAGATCCAGGCTCGGCTGGACATTGAGGAAGTGCGGTTGTCGGAGCGGGAGCTGGTGGATTAGGGGTTGTGTTGGGGTTGCGGTTTTTTGGCGGGTTGGCTTCGCGTTTGATTTCTGGTGTGACTCCGGGTGGATTTTGCGTGGAGCCTCTGGGCGATGGCATTCGAGGCAAAACGAGGGCAGGCTGTGCCTGCCTCGAATCGCGGACGAGCTTATGCCATCGCCCCCCTCCACGCAAAATCCACCCTCCAAGGTAAGGGGCGGGGATCCTTGGGGTAGGCCGGTTAAGCCTGTCAAATTCACCCATTAGTGAGTCGAGTTCGATCATGTGTGCGAGTATTCTGGAGGCATGAAGGAAATCACCCGAGAGTTGGAAGCCGTGGAACCCTCAGGGGTCATGGTGGATCTACTCCTGGGTGTGGATGTGGAGAGTCTTACCGATGATCAGAAGCTCACTCTGCTCATTCTGACCCGTAAGGCGATGGCAGCTCTGCACTACGTCGAGCTCAGCCTGGTTCGGGGAATCGAGGACACGGCCGAGATCGCCATGGCCATTCACGAGCCGGAGCAGTCGGTGGTCCGACAGAAGGAATACAGCGACGTCCTGGACCGGCTACCCCGGTGCGCGGAACTGTTGAGGCGTGGGGAGATCGATGCCCGCCGGCTCAAGACGGTGGATGACCGGGTGGTTCACCTGACCGACCCCGCGCTGATCTCCCAAGTGGACGAGGCCCTGGCGGACGTGGCCCCCGGCCTGACCCGCACCCAGCTGGCCCGCCGGGCCACCAAGGCCGTGGCGGAGGCTGACCCCCTCGGCTATGACCAGCGCCGCCTGAAGGCCCGCGAGGACCGGCGGGTCGAGTTCACTCCGCTGCCCGACGGCATGGCCCAGCTCAGCATCATCCTGCCGGCCATCGACGCCCGCCAGGCCTATGACCTGCTCACCCAGGATGTCCGGGCCTTGCTCAAGGACGACCGGACCACCGACCAGAAACGCGCCGACGCCTTCCTGGACCGCTTCCTCGGCTACGGCGTCGACCGCACCGTCCAGGTCCACGTCACCATCCCGGTGGAGACGCTGATCGGCTTGACCGAGGACCCGGCCCTGCTGGACGGCTACGGCCCGATTGCCGCCGACTCCGCCCGCGAACTCGCCATGCACGGCCCCTGGGCCGGCCTGCTCCTCGACGAGTACCGCCACGCCTGCGCCATCGGCACCCACACCTACCGCCCCAACGCCCAGACCCGCACCTTCTCCATCCTCCGCGACGGCGGCACCTGCACCGCCCCCGGCTGCACCACCCCCATCCAAGAACTCGACCACACCATCCCCTGGCCCATCGGCAAAACCACCGCCACCCAACTCAAGGGCTACTGCGCCCACCATCACCACCTCAAACACCGCGACTACACCGCCACCCTGGACGAAGACGGAACCCTGCACTGGCACACTCCACAAGGCCGCCACTACACCACCACGCCCCACCAGTACTGACCGCCCGTTCTTTGACAACTCCACAGCGAAACAGCACCCGAAAAAGAGAAAGAACTGGCCGACAAAGGACGGGGCCAGAAGGCCGGGTTTGAAGTGAAGGTCAGAAAGAGGGTGGTGAGAAGACGGCCCGAGCGGAGCGCGGGAGATGAATACGAGATGGACCAAAGAAAAAGGTAATGAGGATCCAAATCTAGCCAAACCGCCGACACCGAAAGCACGCACCCCCAACGCATCCCCCACCCCAAACCTCGGAGGGTGGATTTTGCGTGGAGGGGGGCGATGGCATAAGCTGTCGGCGATCGAGGCAGGCGCAGCCTGCCCGATTCTTGCCTCGACTGCCATCGCCCAGAGGCTCCACGCAAAATCCACCCGGAGCCACCCAAAAACCCCACTCAAAACCGCACCCCCAAACCACCCCTCAGAACAACTCCGTAAACACCCGCCCCACCCCACCACCAACCGCCACCCCCACAACCTCACCCCACCAGCATCTCGCCCCTTCGGGCACCCCTCCCAATTACACTTGCCGACCGGCCGGTCAACGTGGGGTGCTAGGGGCATGTCGGTGCATGTTGTGGTGGGGGCGACCGGGGGAACCGGCTCGGCTCTGGTGCGGGAACTGCTGGGCCGGGGCGAGAAGGTACGGGCGGTCAGCCGCCGTGGCGACTGTGCCATCCAGGGCGTGGAGGCCATCGCCGCGGACGCCAGCGACGCGGCCCGGATGCGCGAAGTGTGCGTCGGGGCGACGGCGGTCTACAACTGCGTGAACCCGCCGTTCGAACAGTGGCGGGCGGTCTACCCGGAGGCGATCCGCGCCCTGGTGGCGGCCGCTGGCGCGGCAGGTGCTGTGTTGGCGTTCGCCGACGACACCTGGATGTACGGCCGTGTGAACGGGCCGATGACCGAGCAGACGCCGGTCCGGCCGGTGACCGAGCTGGGCGTGTTCCGGGCCTGGCTGGCCGAGATGACGATGGCCGCCCACTACCGGGGCGACGCCCAGGTGGTGATCGCCCGGGCCGGCGAGTTGTACGGGCCCAACGTCGAGTCGGTGCTCGGGCAGAACCTGTTCGGGCGGGCGGTGGTCGGGCGCCGGCCCATCTGGTTCGGCAATCCCGACCTGCCGCTCACCCCCACCTATATCGGCGATTTCGCCCGCGGCCTGGCCACCGTCGCCGCCGATCCCCAGGCCTGGGGCCAGGTCTGGCACGTCCCGCACGCCGCGCCCACCACCGGCCGCGAGCTGGTCGGCCGCCTCGGCCAGCGGCTCGGTCGCCCGCTGAAGCCCCTGGTGGTCTCCGCGGCGATGACCAAGCCGCTCAAGGCGGTCTCCCCCGTCGTGCGCATCGGCGCCTCCCTGCTCTACCAGTTCGAGCAGCCGTTCGTGGTCGACTCCGGCAAGTATCTCGCGGCCCACGAAGGCGACGCCGCCACGTCCTATGTGGACGGTATCGACCGGACCGTCACCTGGTATCAGGAGAACCGGAATCTGATCCGGCCCAGCGCCCTGCCCAGGTGACGGCGGCGGGCGGCCGAGGAGTATTCACTGCCCGTTCGACGCAGTACGTTGTTGAGCATGGCAGGCGTGTCAGCGTCGAACACGTTGTCCGGCCGGGACCAGGAGTGCGACGGACTGGTCGCCTGGCTCGCCGCTGTCGCGCGAGGCGAGGGCTCGGCACTGCTCCTGCACGGCGAGGCCGGCATCGGCAAGAGCGCGCTCCTCCGCTTCGCCACCGCCGAGGCGGCCGGCTTCAGGGTGCTGTCGGTCAGCGGGTGCGAAGCCGAGTCAGCCATCCGGTTCGCGGCGCTGCACCATCTGCTCCGCCTCCTCGCCGACCATCTGCCGGACACGCGGTCGGGCCAGGCCGCTGAGTTGGCGCGGGTTCTGGAGTCGGACACCGACCTGGGTCTCATGCCGCGGGTCCGGGCCCTGGACCTGTTCCGCGCCGCAGCCGGCGAACGTCCGCTGCTGTGCGTCGTGGACGACGCGCAGTGGATCGACGAGCCTTCCCGCGCTGTGCTGGGTTTTGTCGCCAGGAGGCTGCGGGCCGATCGGGTCGGCCTGCTCCTCGCCCGTAGTGACGAGCAGGGCACCGACGAAATCCTGGCCGGCATCCCGAGTCTTCGGCTCGCGCCACTGGACCGCCTGTCGAGCATGGAACTGGTCCGCAGAGTCGTGCCCGTGCCGGCCCTGCTGTCGGCGTTGACCGACATCGCCTCCGGCAATCCCCGGGCACTGCTGGAACTCGCCGCCGCTCTCACGCCCGGTCAAGTCCGGGGCGAAGAGCCCGCGCCACGGACACTGCCGCCGGACAGCACCCTCCGCCGGCACTACCGGACCCGACTGGACCGGCTCACGGCCGACACCCGGTGGCTGGTCCTGCTCGCCGCCGCCGACGATCAGTCCGATGTGGACACTCTGATTCACGCCGCCGCGGTCAGCGGCGTGGACATCGCCGCGCTGGAGCCGGCCGAGGCGGCCGGGCTCGTTCGCGCGGAGGGTCAGACGGTGGTCTTCCCCGGCCCGCTGCTCCGCTCGGTCGCGTACCACGAAGCTTCTCTCGCCCAACGCAGAGCCGCGCACCGTTGCCTCGCCCAGGCACTTGATCCGCACGCGCATCCGCTGCGGCACGCCTTGCACCGGGCCGCCGCCACCGACGGCCCGGACAACCGCCTGGCCGACGAGTTGGAATGGATAGCGACCAAGCAGACCGGTAGGCACGCCACGTCTTCCCTCGCCCTGGAACGGGCCGCGGACCTGAGCGGCGACCCACTCGTCGGCGCGGCCCGACTCCTCTCGGCGGCCCGACACGCCTGGCTCGCCGGTGAACCGAGCCGGGCGGGAACCCTGCTCGACCGGATCCCCGCGATCCCCGCCACCGCCCGCGTCCGGGCCAGTTCCCGGGTGCTGGCCGGCGAGATCGAGATGCGGACCGGCCAGGCCGGCGTGGCCAGCCGGACGTTTCTCGCCGCCGCCGGGGACCTGGCCACCCTCGACCGGTACCTGGCCATCGCGGCGCTGATGCGGGCCGGCGAGGCGCTGTACCAGTCGGGCGGGCACGAGCGGTACCCGGAGATCGCCCGTCGGGCCCTGGCCCTGCGCCGTCCCCACGAAGTGCCCGTGGTCGAGTCGATGTTCGACTATTTCGAGACGTTGTCGGCGAGCTTCCAGGGACACCAGGGCAAGGCGGTCGAGTCCTCGCGCCGGCTGCTCGCCCTGGCGCCCACGCTCGACGACAGCGACATGCTGAGCCGGATGAGCATGGCGTTGCTGTTTCGCGGCGACGAGGCGCAGGCCCATCACCTCGCCACCCGCTCGATGCGAATCGCGCAGGCCACCGGCGACGCGCCGAGTCTGCCCCAGGCGGTGGAGGCCGCGTCGCTGGCCGAGTTCGTGCTCGGTCGGTTCGACGACGTGACAACGGCGTTGGACGGGTTGCGGCTGGCCCGGGACAGCGGCCAGGACACCCTGACCGGCAACTACCTCGCCCAGCTCGGCGCGGCTGCCGGGATGATCGGCGACAAGCAGACGTGCCTGCTGCGGCTGCGTGAGGCGGCGGGCCGGGGCACCCGGCGGGCCGCGGCCTACAGCACCTGGGCACTGGCCGCGCTGGACCTCGCCGAAGGCCGCTACGCCCACGCCGCGGACCACCTGCGCGACATCATCGCCGAGCACGACAGTCGAGGACATCTCATTCTTCAGATCCACACCACGCCGCATCTGGTCGAGGCCACCGCGCGGGCGGGCCGGCCGTCAGCCGCCGTGGCCGCACTGGAGATCTACGACTCGTGGGCCGGCAGCACCCGCAATCCGTACTGGCTCGCGCTGTCGGCCCGGTGCCACGCGCTGCTGGCCGACGACCCGGCCGACGCCGAAGCCCTTTTCCACCAGGCGATGCAGCTGCATGACTTGAGCGCCAACACGTTCGACCGGGCCCGGACCGCGCTGCTGTTCGGGCAGCATCTGCGTCGACGGCGCAAATCCAGGCAGGCACGGGATCTCCTGCGGGAGGCACTGGTCACGTTCGAAAGATTCGACGCCCGACCCTGGGCCGCGCAGGTGGCCGGCGAACTCCGCGCCGCCGGCCACCCGACCCAGCCCCGCACCGCCCCGGTCGACGACACGCTGACCCCGCAGCAGGCCCGCATCGCCCGGTTGGTCGCCGACGGTGCGACCAACCGGGAGGTGGCGGCCCAGCTGCTCATCAGCGCCAGGACCGTGGACCACCATCTGCGCAACATCTTCGCCACGCTGGGTGTGCGGTCGCGGGTGGAGTTGGCGAAGCTGATGCGCTAGAGCCGCGGGCTAGCAGGCCGTGGTCCGGAAGGCTGACACCGCCGCGCCCGCGAACCCGCAGGTGAACGGGGCGAACCGGTCGTCGGCGCTGACGAAGCGCTTGAACCAGGACACCACCGCCCTGGACACCGTGGGATTGGCGGAGATGGGGAAGAAGTGGTCGGCGCCGGCGAGCTCCAGGTAGGACTTCGGGCCGGCCAGCGAGTTGTAGAACGGGATGGCGTGGGAGGCGGGCGGCGCGATGAGGTCGTTCTGCGCGCCCACGATGAACACCGGCTTGCCGATCTTGCTCCAGTCCTGCGTGGTGTCCCAGGGCGCGAGCGGCACACCGGCCTTGAGAGTGGTGTCCTTGGCCATGGCCTCCAGCGTGCCGCCGCCGCCCATGGACCAGCCGGCCACACCCCGGCGGGTGCCGTCGACCTTGCCGCGTGTGCTGGCCGGCGCCGAGTTCGCCGCCCAGTTCAACGCCGCCAGGAACTCGTCGCCCCGCTGTTGCGGCGAGTCGAACACGGAGGTGGTGTCCACGCCCACCACGACGAAGCCCCAGGACGCCACCCGCGGGCCGAGCCAGCTGATCTGGCTCCAGGTGGCCGCGAATCCGGGAACGATGGCCACCACGGGATACGTGCCGTCGGCCGTCGGGTAGTAGACGGTCCCGCCGCCGAACCCGGTCTGGTTGGTGATCGCGGCGGAGGTGGTGGCGAAGCTGCCGTTGCCGGTGATGTTGTCCGCGGTCGGCGCCTGGCCGACCTGGTCGGCGAAGGCCGGCGTGGCGGCGGTGGCCAGGCCGCCCGCTGTCAGTGCCAGTACGATCCCCAGCGCCGCCAGCGGACCACTGAATCGACGCCACGGTCGTCGGCGCTCGGCCCGCGCGGAATGCTGTGCCTGCATGTGGACTCCCTTCGGACCGGGAAGCGACCGCGGACCGGTGTGGCGGCGGTGTTCCGGGATCCTTCGGCCGAAGCGTGCTCGGCTCACGGGGCCGCGGGCATCGGCGAAATCACCGGCCTCCGCTGAGTAGCCGCCGCTGGGAGTGTGGCCGTCAGGGCTTGTTCAGCACGAATTCGACGTCACGCGTGGGCACCTCGACGCCGTCGTCGTTGACAAAGGCGACGTGCACCGACTGCCCGGACTTGCTGCGACGCGACGAGGACGGGCCGACGGTGCGCGGGCGGTGCACGTCCCCCCACTGCTGCAACGCGCCCAGCACCAGGCGGAGGTCCCAGCCGGCCGGGGTGAGGTGGTAGCTGTGCCGCTGCCTGCTGCCGGGCTCCTGGTACGGCCGGGCCTCCAGCACACCGGCGGCGACCAGGGTCTTGAGCCGGGCGCTGAGCAGGTTGGGGGCGATGTCCAGGGTCGCCCGGATCTCGGCGAAGCGGTGCCGCCCGGCGAAAACCTCGCGCAGCACCAGGAGAGTCCACCGTTCGCCGAGCACCTGCAGGCTCCGCTCGATCGAGCAGGCCGGCAGGTCGTCGGCCACCTGCTCCGTCATCCCACCGATACTACCCCCTGACTACAGCATGACAACTCAGGTGAGCTGTGACAGCGCCCACCCACGGCCATCCACGGCCGCACCGGCCTGCCGGCCACCACCTGGACGGCCTGCTCGACCGACCGTCCACTCTGGAGCCGCTAGGCTTCGGCGATCATCGGACCAGCAGAAAGGCTTGCGGATGAACACCGAGTACTACGCGGGTTGGGGCACCTTGACTCTGATCAACGCCGGGCTCGCCCAGGGCAAGAACCGCAGCGGCCTCAACTGGTTCCTGCTCTCGCTGCTGCTCGGCCCGATCGCGACCTTCCTCATCGTGGTCCTCAGCCCGCTGCCGCCGCGGGCGTCCTGATCGCACGGATCCCGCCAGCCGGCCCGACGACGGCGGGCGGCGCCCTGGTATATCAGTGACCGCCCACCTAGGCTTCCCTGAGGCCATGGGCGGATGACGTACCGGCATTGTCGTCAGATGACGGATGCTCGTTCCCCGCCACGCTGGCTACGTTCGCGGTGTTCCCAGCAGACACCGTGAAAGGCGGGCGAGGATGACGACGCCGAGCCATGGGCTCTCCCTCGCGACCGACCACGGCCGGCTGTGGCGGGCGACGCCGCAGGGAAACCAGGCCGTGGTGATGCGCACCGACAGCCCGGAGCCGGCCCGGCCGGCGCTGTCGCACGGCCGGTTCCGGCACGTCGTCGCGGTCCTCGTGCCCGACGACGCCATCGCCCTCGACGTGGCGGTCATACGGCAGGTGTTCGGCCCGCGGACCGCGCCCGAGTCCGATGTCGCCGGCCTGTACGAGGTCGTGCTGTGCGGAGAGCAGGGTGAGCTGGCGCCGCTGGAGAAGCTGGTCACGGCGGACACGGTCATCGTGCCGGGCGTCGAGAATCCGTTGGCGCAGCGCGGCATCGTCGTCATCGACGCCCTCCGTGCCGCCTACGCCGCCGGGGCGCGCATGGTGGCCGTCGGCACCGGCGCGTTCCTGCTCGGCCACGCGGGCGTGCTCGATCGCCGGCGCGCGACGACCCACTGGCAGTACGCCCGCGAGTTCCGCGAGCAGTTCCCGTCGACCCGGCTGGACACCGAGCTCCCGCACGTGGACGACGACCGGGTGCACACCGGCGGCGGCATGCCGTCCGGCGTGGATCTCGCGCTGCACCTGCTGTCCCTCGACGTCGGCCGAGCCCGCGCCGAGGCGGTCGGCCGGGCGGTCATCGCCACGCCCCGGCGGGCCGACATCCGGTCACGGCGGGACGGCGAGGAGCCGATGGCCGTGGTGATGGGCTGGCTCCGCGAGCACCTGCACGAGCCGCTGTCGCTGTCCCGGGTCGCCGAGGAGCTCTACATCAGCGAGCGCAGCCTGGTCCGCAAGTTCCGCTCGGCCACCGGTGCGACCATCTTCGAGTGGGTCAACCGGGAGCGGATCGATCGGGCCCGGCTGCTGTTGGAGACCACCGACCGGCCCATCGCCGACATCGCCGCCGCCGTCGGCTTCGGCTCCCCGGAGACGCTGCGCCGCAACTTCCAGCGCCACGTCGGCACCACGGCCCGCAGCTACCGGCACAAGTTCCGGCACGCCGCCGTGGACTGACGGCCGCCTCTTCGGGCGGGGCCACGCCGATCCACCGCCGGCGGCCCGGCGCGTTCCTACCGTTGGCGGACATGACAACCCCCGCTCCCGTCACGGTCAACGTGCGCGACTTCGGCGCCGTGCCGAACAACACCGACGACTGCTCCACCGCGTTCCGCAACGCCATCGACGCGCTCGATCCGGTCCGCGGCGGCACCGTGGTGGTGCCGGCCGGGCCCGACGCGTACCTGTTCAACCGATCGGTGATCGTCGACCGCCCCAACGTCCGCTTCGTCGGCGAGAATGCGACAACCACCGTGTTGGAGACCCGGCTCTCCATCCCGCCGCTCATCTTCGGCGTGCAGCGGGGCCTGCACGCCAGCCCGATGAACCCGGCGCACTGGCAGGACCTGCACGAGATCATGCCGGATCTGCCGGCCGGCCAGCGGTGGGGCTATCGGACCAGGGCGCCGCTGCTCACGCCCCTGCCGAAGGACAGCCGCACGACCGACAACGCGATCGTCACGCTGCCGGCGTCGCCGTTCTCACTCGGGCCGGCCGACGGACCCGCCGGCTGGACCGGTCTGACCCAGTTCACCCTCGACTTCACCGTCAGGAACAACGACGGGGCGTGGCCGACCGCCACCACCACCGCGCTGTTCGGCGCGGTGGACAACGAGGGCCTGCCGGCGCCGTTCGTCGCCTGGCTGGGCACCGGCGTCGGCGGCTTCGTGCTGGTCTTCGACTTCACCACCGACGACGGGCTGTGGCGGCAGATCCGGGTGCCGGTCGCCGACCCGAGCCAGGCGCTGCTGCGCTGCTCCATCCAGTTCGACCTCACCACCGGGGCGGTCGCCACCTGGATCAACCACGTCCGCGTCACCCCCGACCTGTCCTTCGTCAACGACGGCTGGGGCGAGCGCCCGCTCTCCTTCTTCCGCAACAAGTACTCCCCGTTCAACCTGGGCACGATCTCCCCGCTGTCCAACGGCGCCAGCGGGGCCGGCGACCTGCCCGGGGGCCTGGCCGACCTGACCTTCGCGGCGATGCGGCTGTCGTCCACCCTGCAGTACGTCGTGGACGACAACCCGACGCAGCGGACCGCCGCCGGGGCGGTGACCGACGCCGACTGGTGGGCCAACCCCGCCGGCGTCTTCGCCTGCCTGCCGATGAACCAGCCGGCGACGATGACCAGGGCGACCACGCCGAACACGCCCGACCTGCCCGACCTCCAGGTGCCGTGGACCAGCTCGACCAACGGCCCGCTCGGCTACGGCCTGCTCATCGCCCGGGAACTGGGCAACGGCGACACCATCATCGGCGACTCGCTGGAGCACCTGACCATCAACTGCGGGCGGGTCTTCAGCGGTCCCACCAACTACGGGCAGGGCATCGGCGTCGGCTTCGTCTACTCGTTCCGGCTGGACGACGTGGTCGTGAACTTCGGCGCGCAGGGCCTGAGCTCCTACAACTTCGGCGTCAGCTACCCGGTCGAGCTGCACCGGTGCGACTTCGGCTGGCAGACCGACACCGCCGTCTACGTCTACGGCCAGATCAGCCGCGCGGACCGGATGAACGTGCGGTACT
Organism: Kutzneria sp. CA-103260; assembly: GCF_018263855.1. Lineage (GTDB taxonomy): Bacteria > Actinomycetota > Actinomycetes > Mycobacteriales > Pseudonocardiaceae > Kutzneria. Next base: position 4,223,624 of record NZ_CP073318.1, read on the forward strand.
ACGGCAACACCGCCGTCAAGGCCGTCCGCTCGACCCTGAGCTGGCACGACATCTTCTTCACCGACTCGGCCTCCTGCGAGTCGGTGGTGCGGATGTACGAGTGCTCGGCCCAGTTCGACGCCCTGATCGCCGATTTCGAGTCGCCGACCGCGAACCTGCCCAGCGACAGCTACTTCTGGGCCTCACTGGCCTCGGACTCCGGCCCCACGCAGCTGGTGTTCCGGGACTGCCAGGTCGGCACCTGCGGGCCGGAGGCCGTGGCGGTGCGGCTGGTCTCCGGCGACGTCAACGCCGGTCTGCCGACGCCGGGGCGCAATCGGGGCTGGTGCACGATCGAGCGGTCGTTCAACACCTTCCTGGACCGCGACGCGCTCGCCATGGTGGCGGTGGACGGTCCGCTGTGGCAGGGCACTTTCCAGGGACCGGCGCCGGCCCGTCCGGAGTTGGTGACGACCACGGCGTGGCCGGGGGCGTCGGCTCGCATCGGCCTTAACGGACCCGTGCCGCCGGCCCGCACCGTGGCTCGCCCCGCCGCCGACCCGATCCCGGACCTGCCCGGGCTGGTCGGCTACTACTCGGCCGAGGAGCTGCGGCTGCCGACCGGCAACGGCCCGCGACTGCCCGTCGAGGGCGAGGCGATCACCACGCTCTTCGACCTGTCCAAGGCGCACAACGACGGCGCGGCCGTGCGGACCGCGCCGCTCTATCTGTCCAACCAGGTCAACGGGCGGGCCGCGCTGCGCTTCGACGGCGACGGCTGGTACCAGTTCCCGTCGATGACCGGCACCACCGGCGGCGGCACGCTTTTCCTTGTCACCAAGGGAGATCCGCTCGTCGACACCGCGCCCGGCGGGGCGTCGCTGCGCCGGTACGGCCTGGCCTGGAGCGCGAACCTGCTGGGCGCGCCCCAGGCCGCATCCGCATCGGACTGGGTCGTCTACGCCGCCCGGTACACCAGTGGCGCCAAGCGGATCCTCGACCTGTGGGCCAACGGCCGGCGCTACGACACCCGCCGCCGCGACATCAACGGCGACATCAAGTTCGCCACTCCGCTGCTGGGCAGCGTGAACAACGGCCTGGGCGTGTTCAACGGCCTGGTCGCCGTCGCCGTGTTCGTCGACGGCGGCCTCAGCGACCCCCAGGTCGAGTTGGTCAACCGATTCCTGTTGCACCAGCACGACATTCCGGTGTAGCGGCTACTTCTTGTAGATGTGGATGTTCCTGACGTAGACGTCGCAGCGGGCGGACATGCCCTTCTGGTGGTAGACGCCCACCTTGAAGTAGTGGTTGGCGGCGCCGTGGTCCTGGAAGACTCCGTGCGCGGCGCCGTTCACGTACACGCTCACCTTGCCGGTCGCGGTGTCGTGGGTGACGTTCAGCGTCAGGTAGTGGTCGTAGAGCGGCTGGTAGATCGTGGACTGGTCGTAGTAGGAGAGCTGGTTGGGCATGGCCCACGCCATGAACGCGGTGGCCCGGCCGGACGCCCCGAACACCTGCATGATCGAGGCCCGCGAGCAGCCCGACGCCACCTTGATGTCGGCCTGGAACTGGGCCTGGCCGGAGGTGTAGTCGTTGAAGAAGCGCAGTTCGCTGCGCGGGCCGGAGTCGCGGCCCGGGTACTTGCTCGGGTCGGTGGCCAGCACCCACATGTGGTGCTCGCCGTTGGTGAGGGTGTGCCGGGTCAGGCCCGGCGGCTCGTCGAGTTGGTAGTCGGGGTGGATCTCGGTCCAGCCCGACCCGATCGGGGCCGCGCCGGTGGTGGCGATCTGGTCTGGGGTGGTCTGGTCCGGGGTGGCTGAGGCAGGGGCGGCCACGCCGGCCATGGTCAGCACCAGGGCCGCGGCACAGAAGAGACGACCGACACTCATGTCTTGACTCCGCAGGTTGATCACGCAGGGTCGCGACGGCGTGGCCGAACTGTAACAGCGTGCGGCAATCGACGTAAAGGTTTGCAGCCATCCGGTCGACAGCGTCGATGAAACACCGATCGCCGGCCGATCAGCGTCGATCGGCCGGCCCGGAGTCCGCTAGGCCTTGCGGCCGACGCCGACCAGGGCGCCGCTACGGTCGGGGTGCTCGCCGACGTCCTCGGGCGACTCCGGGTGCCACACCGGAGTGAACACCACACCCGGCTCCACCAGGTCGAACCCGGTGAACAGGGCGATGATCTCGCCCCGGCCGCGGGGCTGGATCGGGTTCTGCGACTGGGCGTAGAGCCGGGTGATCTGGTTGACCTGGTCGCTGTCGACCTCGTGGGTCAGGTGCGACAGGGCGAGGTAGCTGCCGGCCGACAGCACCCGGCGGTACTCGGCCAGCACCGCCAGCGGGTCGACCCCGGGCGGCAGGAAGTGCAGCACAGCCACCGCGAGCAGACCGATCGGCCGGCTGAAGTCGAGCAGCCCTCGGGTCTTCTCGTGTCCGAGCACGTATCCGGTGTCGGCCAGGTCCGCCTCGATGGCCACCGCGTTGGGGTTGTCCTCCAGCAGCAGGTCGGCGTGCGCGACCGCGACCGGCTCGTTGTCCACGTAGACGACCTTGGCATCGGGGTTGATGTTCTGGGCGATCTCGTGCACGTTGCCGGCGGTGGGAATGCCCGAGCCGAGGTCGAGGAACTGGTCGACACCCCGGCTGAGCAGGTAGCACACGGCCCGCCGCAGGTAGGACCGGTTGAGGAAGGCGAACTGGGGCACCCCCGGCGCGGCCTGCTCGATCTGCCGGCCCAGGGCGCGGTCGACCTCGAAGTTGTAGCTGCCGCCGAGGAAGTAGTCGTACAGCCGGGCCGCGCTGGCCTTCTCGATGTCGACTTCCCTCGGGGCCCACGCCGGTCGCTCCACCCGCTGCCACCTCTCCCTTGAGTCGGCGCTCAGCCTAGTGATCACCATCGGCGGGCCGGCTCCCCGGAACGGGTGACGTGGCATGCTGCCCATTGTGGACGCTCGGCAGCTGGAGTACTTCCTGGCGGTGGTTGACCACGGCGGCATGGGCAAGGCCGCGGCCGCCCTCTACGTGGCTCAGCCGTCGCTGTCGCAGGCGCTGCGGACCCTGGAACGGGATCTCGGCCAGCCGCTGTTTCACCGGATCGGCCGACGGCTGGTGCTCAACGACGCCGGCCGGGCACTGGTCGGACCGGCCCGGCAGGTGGTGCGGGGGTTGGCCACGGCCCGGTCCAGTGTGGATTCGGTGGCCGGGCTGGCGGTCGGCCGGGTGGAGATCGCCGCCACGCCGTCCCAGGCGGTGGAGCCGCTGGCCAGCCTGATCCGGGCGTTCGCCGCCGTCCATCCAGGCATCTCGGTCGCCATCAGGGCCGCCTTCACCGCGCAGAACGCCATGGATCTGGTCCGTGGCGGCGCCGTCGAGATCGCCCTGCTGGCCTCGGCCGAGGAGCCGTCCGCCGCCGGGCTGCGCTTCACGTCCCTGGGCCGACAGCGGTTCGTGCTGGTCACACCGCCGGACGGCCCGTTCCCGCCGGGCCACGTCGTGCGGCACGCGGAGCTGGCCGGGCAGCGGCTGATCGTCGGGCAGACCGGCAGCGGCATGCGGCGGCTGGTCGACCGGATCCGGGACAGCGGTGTCGACCTGACCGCCGTGGTGGAGACCGAGCACCGGGAGGCCATCCTGCCGCTGGTGCTCGGCGGCGTCGGCATGGCCGTGCTGGCCGACTCCTGGGCCGGGCTGGCCGAGCGCAGCGGGGCCCTGGTGCTGGCCCTGGAACCGGCCGCGCACCTGCACATCTGCCTGGCCACCCGCACCGACGACCTGAGCCCCGCCGCCCAGGCCTTCCTGACCACCGCGAGTCCCGCTCTCGGGCAACCGAAATACGAGTTTCGGACCTGAGACCGCGTCTCGATCTCGACATTCACTTGTCTGAGAGCGGGACTCGCGGGGTGGTGCTCATAGGCTGTGCCTATGAGCGGGGGTGGATTCCGGTCTTGGACCCGGCCCCTGCACCGGTGCTGTGATCGGATCCATGGTCACCCATCGGATCGCGCTCATCCCCGGCGACGGCATCGGCCACGAGGTCACCCCGGCGGCCCGGCACGTGCTGGACACCGTCGGCGCGCGGCACGGCGTCCGGTTCGACTACGACGAGTTCGACTGGTCCTGCGCCCGCTACCACGAGACCGGCGCGATGATGCCGGCCGACGGCCTGGACCGGATCCGCCACCACGACGCCGTTTTCCTCGGCGCGGTCGGCGACCCGTCGGTGCCGGACCACCTCTCGCTGTGGGGGCTGCTGATCCCGATCCGCCGGGGCTTCCGGCAGTACGTGAACCTGCGGCCGGTCAAGGTGTTCGAGGGCCTGCCGAGCCCGGTCCGGTCTGCCCTGCCCGGCCAGGTGGACCTGGTGGTGGTGCGGGAGAACGTGGAGGGCGAGTACGGCGAGATCGGCGGCCGGCTGCACCGGGGCTTCCCGGAGGAGATGGCCGTGCAGGAGGCGGTGTTCACCCGCGCCGGCGTGACCAGGATCGCCGAGTACGCGTTCACGCTGGCCGAGAACCGGCGCGGCGTGCTGACCTCGGCCACCAAGTCCAACGGCATCGTGCACACCATGCCGTTCTGGGACGAGGTGGTGACCGAGGTCGCGGCCAGCCATCCGGACGTGTCGTGGCGGTCCGAGCACGTCGACGCGCTGGCGGCCAAGCTGGTGCTGGACCCGGCCCGGTTCGACGTGATCGTCGGCTCCAACCTGTTCGGGGACATCCTCAGCGACCTCACCGCGGCGGTGGCCGGCGGCATCGGCATCGCGCCGGCGGCCAACCTCAACCCGGAGCGGGACTTCCCGTCGATGTTCGAGCCGGTGCACGGCTCGGCGCCGGACATCGCCGGCCGTGGCGTGGCCAATCCGCTGGGGGCGATCTGGACCGCGGCCATGATGCTGGACCATCTCGGCCACGCCGAGGCGGCGGCCTCGATGGAAGGAGCCATCGCCGCCGTGCTCGCCCAGTCACCGGTGCGCACGGCCGACCTCGGCGGCACCGCCAGCACCGAGGAGTTCACCAAGGCCCTGGTGGAGTTCCTGTGAGCCTGCTGCCGGAAAGCTTTGTCTACCAGGACATCGACGTCGACGACGTGCGCATCCACTGCGCCGTCGGGGGTGACGGGCCGCCGCTGCTGCTGTTGCACGGCTATCCGCAGACCCATTTGATCTGGCGTCGGGTCGGGCCGCTGCTCGCCACTGATCACACCGTCGTGCTGGCCGATTTGCGCGGATATGGCGACAGTTCCAAGCCCGCGCCCACCGCAAACGATGTGGAGTACAGCAAACGGGCCATGGCCGCCGACCAGGTTTCCCTGATGCGGGCGCTGGGTTTCGACCGGTTCGGCGTGGTCGGCCACGACCGTGGCGGCCGGGTCGCGCACCGGATGGCCCTGGACGCGCCCGATGCCGTGCAGCGCCTGGCGGTGCTGGACATCGTGCCCACCCGGCATTCCTTCGAGCACGCCGACACCACGTTCGGCCTGGGCTACTTCCACTGGTTCTTTCTGGCTGCCGGCAACGGGATCCCGGAACGGCTGCTGGCCGCCGAGCCGGATTTCTGGATCCGGTCGCGGATGAACTCCCGGCGCCACGGCGGCGCCCCGTTCGATCCGGCCGCGGTGGACGAGTACGTGCGCTGCTTCTCCGACCCGGCCGCGATCGCCGCGTCCTGCGCCGATTACCGCGCTGCCGCCGGCATCGACCTCGTGCACGACAGCGCCGACGCCGACCGGCGGGTGGAGTGTCCGCTGCTGGCGCTGTGGGGCGAGCACAGTTTTGTCGGCCGCACCTATGCTGTGCTGGATGTGTGGCGGGACTACGCAGCTGACGTGAAAGGCCAAGCCCTGCCCAGCGACCACTACCTGCCCGAGGAGCAGCCGGAGCTGGTGGCCGAGGCGGTTCGGGAGTTCTTCAGGCCGACGTGATCCCCCCGCTCGGGGGTGACAGGGGGACCACGTCGCACCGGGTCGAGCCTGTGGGAATCCCGGCTGGGTAGCTCTTCGCGGCCGTGTTGCTGATCGTTAGCCTTTCGGGCATGTCGACTGCCCAACGGTTCCTTTCCGCCGGCCAACGGTAGGTATGCGTCGACCAACGGTCAACCGTGGCCACAAGCGGCGTGGCTCTGCCGGCGGTCGGCTGGCGCACCGGTGGCCAGCAGGGCGTTTCTGGCCGCGATCGCCGGCGGCACGGGAGCCGGGCCCTGGTGCACGATCTCGCCGCCGACCATCGTCAACAGGGCCTTGGTGTTGTGGATGTCGGCCGGCGCGATCCGGGTCACGTCCCGGTCGGTGAGCACCAGGTCGGCCTGCTTGCCCGGTTCCAGGGTGCCGGTGAGATGTTCCTGGTGCAGCTGGAAAGCCGTGCCGAAGGTGTGCATACGCAGCGAGGACTCCCGGGACAGGCCCTGTTCGGGATGCAAGGCCGGGCTGCCGTCCGGGAAGGCGCGGGTGATGGCCTGGCTGACCGGGGCCCACGGGTTGAACGGGTCCACCGGGAAGTCCGTGCCGCCGGTGAGCCGCACGCCCGCTCGCTCCAGCGTGCGTGCGGCGTAGATCCGACCCTGCCGCTCCGCGCCGACATACGGCAGCAGCGCGTCGACGCTGTAGAAGTTCGTGCCGGCCCACTGCAACTGCAGGCAGCACAGCACTTTCGCCCTCGCCACTCGGGCGATGTCGGACGGGTCGATCAGCTGCACGTGGGCCAGCGTGTGTCGGTTGTCCCGATCGCCGTTGGCCAGCCGTGCGACCTCGTAGGCGTTGAGCGCCGTGCGCACGGCTCGGTCGCCGATGGTGTGGGCGTGCACCTGCCAGCCCGCTTTGTCCAGAGTGGACACGAAGGCGGAGATGGTCTTCTGGTCGAAGTAGAGCTGGCCGTAGTTGGCGCTCGGCTTTCCGTCCACAAGATACGGTTCGAGCAATGCCGCCGTCTGCGCCGGATACTCGATGACACCGTCCATGAACACCTTGGCAATACCGGCGCTGAGCCGGTCGACACCCTGATGCCGCTGCCGGAACGCTTGCAGCACCGCCAGAATCGCCTTCGGGTCGGCCGCCTTGTCCGGCTCCACCCGGTAGGCCATGTGCGTGCGGGCGCTGAGCTTTCCGTTGGCCGCCAACGCCTTGAACACCTCGGCGTGCTGGTCGTTGGCCGTCGCGTCCATCACCGTGGTGACACCGGCCGCGGCCAGCATCCCATAGGCCTCGGTCGCCGCGGCCACCAGATCGGCGAAGGTCAGCGGCGGGATCACTTGCTGCACCAGGTTGACGGCGTCGTCCTTGAGCAGGCCGGTCGGCTCCCCCGCGGCGTCGCGCACGATGGTGCCACCGGGCGGATTCGGCGTGTCCTTGGTGATGCCGGCCAACGCCAGTGCCCGGGAGTTCACCCACGCGTTGTGGTGGTCCGAGGAGCCGACGAAGATCGGCCGCCTGGTCGGCAGCGCGTCCAGATCCCGCTTGTGCACCACCGTTCCCGGCGGCAGCACACCCGCCGAGTTCCAGTTGGCGATCTGCAGCCAGCCGTCCGGCTCCTGACCGGTCGAGGCGTTCAGGGCCGCCGTCACCACCGAGATGATCTGCGGCACCGTCAGCGTCGCGTCGTCCAATGACGGCGTGTGCAGGCCCGCGCCGCCTTCGATGGGATGGATGTGGCCGTCGTGCAGGCCGGGCATCACCAGGCCGCCCTTGAGGTCGATCGCCTCCGTGTCGCGGCCCAGCCGGCGTAGCAACTCCGCACCCGTGCCCACCGCCAGGATCCGGCCGTCCCGACCCACCGCGATCGCCTCCGCCGGCGGGCAGTTCGACACCCCGGTGTACACGATCCCGTTGTGCAGCACCGTCGCCGCCGACCGGCGGGGCGACGCCACCGCGGTCCCGGCCATGGTGACCGACACGGCGGCCGCACCCAGGCCGGCCAGCACCGCGCGTCGACTGGCTTCCACGGCTACCACCCCACTGATTTCGTCGCAGGAGTGAAGATTGCCTTCGTTTATCGCATACCATGGATCACCTGACAAGCGATTCCGTCACGCGTGACCAATTCTCGTGAGCCGCGTCCGCTTTTCCGATCTAAGGTGAAGGCATGACCGACTTGATCACCACGCCGATCACCGCCGACCTGGTGCGCGGGGCGCTGGAGCTGGAGCCGACCGAGCAGGGCCTCCAGCCGCACCGGCTGCCGGCCCGGGCCCGCGCCCAGATGCCGGACCAGCAGTTGGCCATGGCCGAGGCCCAGCCGTCCGGCGTGCGGCTGGTGTTCCGCACCGAGGCGACCGTCGTCGAGCTCGACACGTTGGCCACCAAGAACTCCTACGTCAATGTGCCGCCCCGCCCCGACGGCCTCTACGACCTGATCGTCGACGGCCAGCTGACCGCCCAGTCCAGCGTCCCCGGCGGCAGCATCCTGCTGATCGACATGGCCACCGGCACCGCCGAGCTCAAGCCCGGCCCCGCCGGCACCGTCCGCTTCACCCTGCCGGCCGGCGCCAAGGACGTGGCCATCTGGCTGCCGCACAACGAGATCACCAAGCTCGTCGCGCTGCGCACCGACTCCCCCGTCGCCCCCGTGCCGCTCGGCGACCGCCGGGTCTGGCTGCACCACGGCAGCTCCATCAGCCACGGCTCCATCGCCGCCAGCCCCAGCACCACCTGGCCCGCCCTGGCCGCCTCCGCCGGCGACGTCGAGCTCGTCAACCTCGGCTTCAGCGGCAGCGCCCTGCTCGACCCGTTCACCGCCCGGGCCATCCGCGACACCCCCGCCGACTTCATCAGCCTCAAGCTCGGCATCAACCTCACCAACGCCGACCTCATGCGCCTGCGTGCCTTCGGGCCCGCCGTGCACGGCTTCCTCGACACCATCCGCGAGTGCCACCCCACCACGCCGCTGCTCGTCGTATCGCCCCTGTACTGCCCCATCCAGGAGAACACCCCCGGTCCTGTCGCCCCCGTCATGACCGACGGCGTCCTCCGCTTCCGCGCCACCGGCGAGCCCGCCCCCGGCAAGCTCACCCTCACCGTCATCCGCGACGAGCTCGCCCGCATCGTCAAGCTCCGCTCCGCCGACGACCCCAACCTCCACTACCTCGACGGCCTCGACCTGCACGCCGACTCCGACCCCGCCCTGCCCGACGACCTCCACCCCGACGCCGCCACCCACCGCCTCATCGGCGCCCGCTTCGCCGCGCGTGTCTTCGGGGTAGGCGGTCCATTCGCCGTCTGACACGCCGTGAAACCACCCGACCGAATGATCATGCGAACTTGCCCGGCGTGGGTGCCGTGACCGCTCACGGTGGTGCGCTGCACTACGTGCATGCGTATGTCACCACTGACCCGCACGCTTGCCGCACTGACGGTGGGCTGCGCGGCGTTCGCCGTCACGCCCGTGGCCGCCTCCGCCGCCCCGGCCGCCGTGCAGGCGCCGGCCAAGCACAAGATGAAGGTCCAGGCCGCAGCGGTCAAGGGCAAGGTCAAGAAGCACGAGAAGACCCAGGTCAAGGGCCGGATCGACGACGCGGCCAGGTCCGTCGACGCCGACGCGGAGACGCTGATCGTCCAGGAGCTCCAGGCCGGCGCCTGGGTGAACGTGGCCACCGGGGGCTGCCGTCCCAACGGCGCGTTCTCCATCGACGTCAGCTTCGACGTCTCCGCGACCCTGTCGCTGCGGGTGTTCCACCCCGAGAGCACGCTCTACGCCGCTGCCTACTCCGATGTGTTCGCACTGGTCGTGCTCTGATCTGACCGCATGAACGGCCGACGCCACTCGCGTCGGCCGTTCTGCCCGGCGGCGAGCAGCCCTAGAGAAGCACGCCCAGCAGCGCGCCGGCGATCAGGAAGGGGCCGTAGGGAATGGTCGCCTTCCGTCGGCCGCGAACAGTCAGCGCCACGCCGGCGATCCCGCCCAGCAACACACCGGCGAAGCAGCCGAACAGCAGCGCCGACCACGACAGGTAGCCGAGGGCCAAGCCGATGAGGCCGGCGAGTTTGACGTCGCCGAGGCCCATGGCGGACGGCTGGGCGGTGGCCAGCACCAGGAAGAACACCAGCAGCAGCACGCCGCCGATGCCGGCTCGGGCCAGGGGCCAGAAGTCGTGCCGCCACAACGAAGACGCTGCCAGCAGGGCGGCGACCACGGGGTACGAGGGCAGCACGATGAGGTTGGGCAGCCGGCGGCGTTCGAGGTCGATCACGGCCAGCACGACACCGGCCAGGACGAAGTAGAGGTAGGCGGGCAGGGAAGGCGGCGGGATCCGCACAGCGGTGGCGGCCAGCAGCACGACGGCGGCCGGCACGGCGAACCGCCGGATCCTCACGTTCCGGTCGGGCAACGACTCGGCGACGACCATGTCCCACCCCCACAGCAGGTGTAGCACAGACAGCGCCGAATCGGGGCCTCAGCCATAAGGCCGAGGCCATCGGACGACACGGGGCTGTTCGGCCGAGGCGGCGGGTGGACGATCGCCGGCAGGGTGAGGCCCGTGATTCCCTCCCTGGTCCACCAGGCCGCCACCTACGTCACCGCGGACCCGCTGGTGGTGGCCGGCCTGCTGGTCGGCTGCCCGTTGTTCGCCTGGCTGGGCCGGCTGGTCGGCCGCCGGCGCGGCTGGTCGACGACGCCGGCCGCGGTGGCGGGAGCGGGTCTGGCGCTGGCACTCGCGGTCACGCTGTGCCGGGTGCCGCCTCAGACCTACGGCTCGGTCCGGCCGTTCTGCCTGTTCAACGGCTTCTTCCTGATCGGGACCAACGAGCTGCTCAACGCCCTGATGCTGACGCCGTTCGCGTTCTTCGCGGTGCTGGCCACCCGCAACCCGCCGGCGGTGATGCTGGTGTCGATCACGCTGAGCGGCCTGATCGAGCTGACGCAGGCCGTCACCGGCGCGGGCGTCTGCGAGACCCAGGACTTCCTGAACAACAGCGCCGGGGCGATCGCGGCGGCCATCGCGGGCTGGGCGGTCACGACGCTGGACCGGGAGCCGGCCGAGGTATGACAGCGGCCCCGCACGCCTTCCTCCCCAGCCGGGCGGCTTCCCCCCGAAGCGGCCGGCATGGTGCGCACGGGGCCGCCTGCCGGCGGGCTCGCCCCCAGGGAGCCCGCCCAGCCCCGGGAGTGAACCCGGGAGCCCAGAACGCCACTCACGCTACAATATAATTAACCGATTCCGATCTCGTTCACTCGGATGGCCCAACCGCCTGTACCACGATTCGCTTCCCTGGTTAACATCGGGCCCGTTCACGCAACGAGGGAGGCGCCGTGGACGGCAGCGAGGGGGCTGCGCAGCCGGAGTTCGTCCTGGCCCGCCGGCTCAACCACCTGTTCAACACCACCGTGAAGGCCGTCGACAAGCGCGGCCGGCCGGTGCGCTACTCCACGCCCGAGGTGGCCGCGGCGATCAGCGACGACCCGTCGCACCCGATCTCCATCTCCCGGGTGACGCTGTGGAAGGTCCGCGAGGGCAAGGCCAATCCGACCATGGAGAAGGTCCGGGCCATCGCCAAGTTCTTCGACGACCACCGCGCGGACGGCGCGCCCCGGGTGACGGCGGCCTGGTTGCTGGCCGACGGCGACGACGAGTCCGGGAGCCCGGACGCGCTGCCGGAGCGGGCCGAGCAGGTGCGGGCCATCGCCATGCGGGCCGGCCGGATGAGCCCGGACCGGCTGCGCATGCTGGTGGAGATGATCGAAGTGATCGACCCGGGCGGCGGCGAGCCGCTGCCGAGCGTCGGGGGCTGAGCCGCCGATGCGTTTCCCCCGCCGCGACAACGGCTCCAGCGAGCGCGAGCTGCGCAGGCGCTGCCGCGGCCTGCTGCGCGAACTGGACGTGCAGCCGCCGCTGGACGTGCACGAGTTCTGCGCCCGGCTGGCGGTGGTGCGCGGCCGGCCGATCCGGCTGGTGCCCTACCCGCTGTGGGCCGATGGGCCGTTCGGGCTGTGGTTCAAGGGCCGCAACGCCGACTTCATCGTCTACCAGGAACACACCACCAAGCCGCACCAGCGGCACATCATCCTGCACGAGGTCGGCCACATCCTGGCCGACCACCCGTCCGACGAGGGCGCGGGCGAGCTGTCCGAACTGCTGGCCGGCCCGGCGGCCGAACTGCCGGAGCCACCGGACTCGCTGCGCTGCCGGACCGCGTACGACCAGCGCGAGGAGCGGGAGGCGGAGACCGTGGCGACGATCATCCTGGAGTGGGCGTCGATCCTGGACGCGATGCGCATCCCGCAGAGTTCCGACGCGGCCGAGGGTGTCGACGCCGCGCTGAGCGACCGGCTGGGCTGGCTGTGAACCCGGACCTGTCGTTCCAGGTGTACGCCGCGACCGCCGTGGGCGTCTGGAAGGGGGCGCAGCTGGTCCGCACCCCGCGGCGGATCTCGCTGTGGTTCGTGGTGGCCTGCTTCCTGGTGTCGGCGGTGGCCTTCGCGGTGCTGCCGCAGGCCGGGGTCGGCATCGAGGGCGGGGTGTCCGGCGCGGGCCCGATCTGGCTGATGTGGCTGGGCAACGCACTGCTGCTGACCATGCTGTACTCGCTGATCTGTGTGTTCGTCTTCTCCGCCGGGCAAGGGAGGCAGGCGTGGCGGCAGGCGGTGCGGGAGGCGGTGCGGCTGGTGCTCACGCTGGCCGTGCTGGGCATGCTGGCCGCGACGGTGCCGCAGTCGCTGGCCCCGGACGCCTATCCGCGGGCCACGCTGGACGCGTTTCGCTTCGTCGCCAACGCCTACACCGTCTACGGCGTGATCACCTGCATCGTGTGGATGCACCGGCACACCCGGATCACCCAGCGCTGGCTGGCCTGGGGGCTGGCGGTGGCCTCGGCCGGGCTGGCGGTGATCGGCCTCGGCTCGGCGCTGATCGCCGTGTCGATGGTGATCCGGCTGGCCGAGCCGGACACGGCGGTCGTCCTGGAGCTGCCGGGCGTGGTGGTGGGCGTCGGCAACATGGTGGTGTTGGCCGGCTTCATCCTGCCGGGGGCCCGGGTTCGCTGGGTGGCGGCCAAGGTGTGGTGGCGGCACCTGCGGGACTATCACCAACTCCGTCCACTGTGGACAATGCTGCACGCGGCGTTCCCGGAGGACGCGCTCAACCGCGCGCCGGCCAGCGCCTGGCGGGACATGCTGAGCGTGCGGGCGGTGAACCGCCGGTTCTACCGCCGGGTCATCGAGTGCCGGGACGGCCTGGTGCGGGCCAGCGGCCGGCTGGGCGCCGACAGCCCGGCCGATCCGGTCGCGCTCGCCGCGTGGCTGCGTGGCACGCTGGGCGATCATTCGGGCCCGCATGAATCAGCCGAGGCGCGGCCGCTGGCGGTGCCGGCCGACGGCGGCCTGGAGTCCGACGTCCGTGAACTTGTCGCACTGTCAAGGGAACTTCGGGTCGCATGAGCCGGATCCTGGTCATCGGCGGCGGAGTCGCCGGCCTGACGACGGCCATCGCGCTGCGCCATGCCGGGCTGAGCGCCACCGTGTGTGAGGCGCATCCGACCGGCGCCGACGGCCGGGGCGCGTTCCTGACGATCATGGCCAACGGCCGAGACGCGCTGCGGGCCGTCGACGCCGAACACCTTGTGCTGGAGCGGTCGTTCGCCTCCAGGCAGGTGCGCATGCGCGATAGCCACGACCGTGGGCTGGGCGTGCTCACCATCCCCACTCCCGATCCCGACCACGGCCCGCGCACGATGCGCCGTGCCGACCTGTACCGGGCGCTGGCCGACGAGGCGGTGCGGCGCGGCGTCGAGATCGAGCACGGCAAGCGGCTGGTCGGGGCGCGCCATCACGGTGGTGTGACGGCGTTTTTCGCCGAGGACAGCCGCATCGGCGGGGACCTGCTGATCGGTGCCGACGGCGTGCGCTCGACCACCCGGTCCCTGATCGACCCGAAAGCGCCGCAACCGGAGTACACCGGCTGGCACAGCGTGATGGGCGCGGTCCGCGACGCACTGCCGGCCGACGACTACGACAGCTACTACATGTACTTCGGCCGCCGGGCCACCTGCGGGCACATCACCGCCCCGGACGGCGAGACCTGGTGGTTCGCCAATCTGCCGTGCGGCGAACAGGAACTGGCCGGCGCCTCGCCCACGGAGCTACGCCGCCGGCTCGGCGACCTGTTCGCCGGCGACCGGATCGGCACTGTGCGAGCGATCCGGGCCACCGGCGACGACCAGATCACCGCCGCCGCCTGCTATCAGCTGCCCACCGTGCCGACCTGGTCCCGTGCCGGCATGACCCTCGTCGGCGACGCGTTGCACGTGGCCTCGCCGTCGACCACGCAGGGCGCTTCCATGGCCATCGAGGACGGTGTCACGTTGGCCATGTGCCTGCGCGACATCCCCGACACCACAGCCGCGCTGCACGCCTACGAGCGGCTGCGCCGCGAGCGCGTGGAACGCGTGGTGCGAACCGGTTTCCGCCGGCCCGGGCCGCGCCTGCCCGGGCCGTTGCGCCGATTGCTGCGCGACCGGGCCGTCGCCCGGCGCACCCGTCACCCCGACACCGACTGGCTGCACCTGCACCACATCGACTGGGGCGGCGGCGTCAGCCTCTGAGCACGGCGATCGGCAGCAGGTCCTCCTCGGTCACCGTGGACAGGTCGATCCGCGGCAGGTCGACGGTCTGCGAGCGGTCGATGCCGAAGACCGCGGCCACCTCCGGGTCCAGCAGGTCGGCGGTGGCCGCCACCAGCTCCTCCATCGGGATGTCCTTGACCCGCAGGGAGCGGTTCTCCTGGAACACCTCGTGCGCCTCCGGCGTCACCGTCAGCTCGTTGGCGATGATGCCGGCGTACTCGGCCTCCAACGCGTCGTAGCTGCCGGGCAGCACCGGCGTGGTGCCGAAGACGTAGCCGACCGTGCGCACCGCGTCCGCGCAGTAACCGTCCCGTTCGGACTCACTGAGCCGGCCGATCTGCTTCTCCTGCGCGGCAAGCAGGTGGTGGATGAGCACGGTGTAGACGCGGGTCGTCAGCTCCGGGTCGTTGGCCGTCCACTCGCGACCGTCCGCGTCGATCCCCCGCAGCCGGGAATGCGCTTCCCACGCTCCCCGGCGCTGGGCCTCGACCTGCTCGGTGTCGCCGAAGATGGCCACCAGCATGCCCCGGGTCAGCTGGCGGAACTCGTTGAAGTTGGCTCGGCGGGCCATGGCCATCGAGATGGACTGTCGCATGTGGTCGATCAGCACCAGCGTGGTGAACGCCGACCAGCCGCCGAGCACGGTCGGCAGCCACGGCGCGCAGTACCGGCGCAGGATCGAGTCGTCACCGACGAGGCCGTCGTCGACCGGACGTGTGCGGGGCGTGTCGAAGCCGTCACGCAGCGGTCTCAGTGAGGTCAGGACAGCGGCAGGTGCAGGGGAGTTGACCGGCGACAACGTTGCGTCTCCTTCTCGTGGACATCGCACCGGCGCAGGGGAGCGAACGGGGCGGCCCGCGCGAGACGAGCCGGACGTCAGTGTCCGGTGGGCAAT
Source organism: Kutzneria sp. CA-103260 (assembly GCF_018263855.1). Lineage (GTDB taxonomy): Bacteria > Actinomycetota > Actinomycetes > Mycobacteriales > Pseudonocardiaceae > Kutzneria. The sequence continues at coordinate 4,239,048 of NZ_CP073318.1, forward strand.
CCCCCAGTCGCCTCGACGTGTCGCGCGTCGGCACACAGAAGGTACCCAGGCGACCGGGCATCGTCGACCATCTGTGGCCATCGTTGGGCAACAACCACTCTCGGTTGACGGGCCGCCGCGTGCAGTGATCGGGGCGTCACCATGTAACGACCACGGTGCGTCGGCAGACAACAGCGGGCAGTGGCCGGTCACGACGAAGGGGCGTCCGCCGTGAAGATCGATCTGTTCAACGAGATCCAGAATCCCCGGCCCTGGCCGGACGGCCACGAGCAGCACCGCTTCCGGCGCGCCGTGGAGCAGGCGAAACTGGCCGACCGGCTGGGCTACGGCTGCTGGTGGCAGGTGGAGCACCACGGGGCCGGCGAGTTCAGCCTGTCCTCGGCCCCGGAACTGGTGCTGGCGGCGATCGCCCAGCACACCAACCGAATCCGACTAGGCCACTCGGCCGTGTTGGCCCCCGGCCGTTTCAACCACCCGATCCGCGTCGCCGAGCGGGCGGCGACGCTGGACCACCTCAGCGGCGGCCGGGTGGAGCTGGGCCTGACCCGGTCGACCATCCCGGAGTGGCGGCTGTTCACCATCTCCCCCGAGCAGGCGCGGGCGCAGACCGCCGAGGCGTTCGCGATGATTCCCGAGATGTGGACCAGCGATGAATTCTCGTACCACAGCGAGAACTACGCCATCGACAACGTCCGCATCGGACCGAAGCCGCTGCAGCGGCCGCACCCGCCGCTGTGGCAGGCGGCGGCCAGCCCGACCTCGTTCGAGGAGGCCGGCCGGCGCGGCGTCGGCGTGCTGGGCACGACGATGTGGGAGTCGCTGGAACGGGTCGGCCGGATGATCAAGCTGTACCGGGCCGCGGCCGAGTCCTGCGCCGACCCGGTCGGCTCGTTCGTGAACAACCAGGTCGGCTACTTCACATTCGTGCACTGCGCGGAGACCGACGAGCAGGCCATGCGCAACGGCGCCGCCGCGGCCGCCGCCTGGTACACCGTGACCGCGCTGCGCTTCTTCGAGGCCGCCACCGAGTTCGCCACCACCATGCGGCGGCACCAGGAGGTGCTCGACTCCCCCGACGGCGGCGGGCTCACCGGCGACTTCCTGCGCGGCGAGGCCGACAACGCGCCGACTCCGGCCCAGCTGCTGATCGGCCGTGTGCTGGAGGGCGAGGACGTGCCCGAGGACGAGTTGTTCACGGTGCTCAGCGCCCAGCAGTCGCTGATCGTCGGCAGCCCCGACACCTGCCGCGAGAAGCTGCGCGCCTACGCCGACCTGGGCATCGACCGGCTGATGTGCCTGCACCAGATCGGCAGCGTGCCGGACGAGGCGGTGGACACCAGCATCCGCCTGATCGGCGAGCTGATCCCGGAGTTCGACCGCTAGGGTGACCGGCATGGAGCGACCGAGCTGGGCCCCGCCGGACGTGGACATCGAGCAGCCCAGCATCAGCCGGATCTGGGACTGGTTCCTGGACGGCTCGCACAACTTCGCGGTGGACCGCAAGGTGGCCCGGCAGATGCTGCGGCTGATGCCCGAGGGCCCCCGGATGGCCCAGGCCAGCCGGGCGTTCCTGCGGCGGGCGGTGCGGATGTGCGCGGCGGCCGGGGTGACCCAGTTCCTGGACATCGGCTCGGGCATCCCGACCGTGGGCAACGTGCACGAGATCGCCCGGCTGGCCGACCCGCGGGCCCGGGTGGTCTACGTGGACACCGATCCGGTGGCGGTGAGCCACACCCGGCAGCTGCTGGCCGGCGACCCGACCACCACGGTGCTGCGGGCCGATCTCCGCGAGCCGGAGGAGATCCTGGACAGTCCGGAGCTCAACGGCACGCTGGACCTGGACCGGCCGGTCGCGGTCATGCTGATCATGATCCTGCACTTCGTGCCCGACGAGGACGACCCGGCCCGGGTGCTGGCCCGGTTCCGGGACGCCCTGCCGGCCGGCAGCATGCTGGCCATCGCCCACGGCAGCCCGACCACCGAGAACATGCCGGACGAGCACCTGCACGGGGCCCGCGAGATGTACGAGCGGTCGGTGGCCCAGGTCCGGCTGCGCACCCGTCCCGAGGTCGAGGCGCTGTTCGACGGGTGGCAGCTGCTGGACCCGGGTGTGGTGTGGATTCCGGACTGGCGGCCGGATCCGAACGATGCCGGTCCCCGGTTCGACATTCCGAACGCCGGCTACGCGGGCGTGGCCGTCAAGCTCTGAGCATGGGCCCGGCCGATCTCCTGGTTCTCGGCCACGTACGGGCGCAGTTCGCGTTCGTACGCCGCGAAGGCGATCGCATGGTCGTCGCACGAGGCCAGCAGCCGGGCCAGGGTCCGGGCGCCGATCAGCGCCTGCGAAGTGCCCATGCCGCTGGTCGGGGCCGCGCAGTAGCCGGCGTCGCCGACCAGGGCGACCCGGCCGCGGGACCAGCTGTCGACCCGCACCTGGCAGGTGGAGTCGAACCGGAAGTCGTCGGCGGTGGCCATCGCGTCGAGCAGGCGCGGGATTTCCCAGCCGTAGCCGGCGAAGGCGGCCCGCACCGCGGCCTCCTGCTCGGCCCGGGGACGGCGGTCGAGCTCGGGTGAGTCCGTGGTGAAGGACATGCCGACGGTCAGCCGCTCGGGATCGTTGGCGCTGCACAGGTAGACCATCGCGCCGCTGTCTCGCCAGAGCAGTCCACGGTGCTCGAGCCCGAGGTGGTTGGGCAGGCTGAAGCCGGCGCCGGACAGGCCCAGGTGCACCAGGCCGTCCGCGCCGAACACCAGCCGGCGGACGTTGGAGTAGACGCCGTCGGCCCCGATCACCAGGTCGTAGTCGGCCGCCGGCATGCACTCGAACTCGACGTGACCGTCCTCAATGGACGTGATCGAGTCGCCGAAGACGTAGCGCACGCGGTCGGCGGTGATCTCGTGCAGCAGCCGGGTCAGCTCGCGCTTGGGCACCTCGACGTCGCTGGAGAACACCTCCCTCGGCAGCTCGCCGACCTTCGCGCCGGTCTCGTCCAGCACGGTGGTGCCGCGCATCCGGGTGTCGAGGCCGCGAATCCGGTCCTCGATGCCCAGATCGGCCAGCACCGCGAAGGCGTCGCCGCGGAAGTCGATGTTGTAGCCGTTGTCGCGCAGCTCGCGGGCCCGCTCCACGACGGTCACGTCGTAGCCGGCCGCGGCCAGGAAGTAGGCGAGCGCGGGGCCGGCCACGCTCGCGCCGGAGATCAGCACCTTGGTCACGGCTCCGACCGTAGCCCGGTCTTATCCACCCGGTCAATCCATTTGGATAAACCATCTGGTTCAGACCTGGGCTAGGCTGCTCGGCATGGGCAACCGTGAGGATCTGCTGGCCGGGGCCAGGCAGTGCCTGATCGAACGCGGCTGGGCGCGCACCACCGTCCGCGACATCGCCGCGGCCGCCGGCGTCAACCACGCGGCCATCGGCTACCACTTCGGTTCCCGAGAGGCGCTGCTCACCCAGGCGCTGATGGCGGCCATGGACGAGCTGGGCGACGAGATGGCCCGCCGCCTGGACGACGTCGATCCGGCGCAGCGGTGGCAGGCGCTGATCGACACCTTCACCACGCACCGGCCGCTCTGGGTGGCCCAACTGGAGGCCATCGCGGTGGCCGAGCGGAACGAGGAGGTGCGCGAGCACCTGGCCGCCGGCCAGCGCGAGGCCCGCGAAGGGCTCGGCGGCTCGGTGCCCAATGCGATCCTGACCGGCCTGATGCTCCAGTGGCTGGTGGATCCGGCCACCGCGCCGTCCGGGGCCGACGTGGTCGCCGAGATCCGCGCGCTCAAGCCCTGAGCACGTCGGCGATCAGCTTCGGGTCCTCCTCGGCCATGAAGTGCCCGCAGTGCACGGTGCGGTGATCGAGCTTCGGAGCCCAGGCCCGCCAAAGCTCCTCGCCGCCGAAGCCCCAGTCCTGTTGCAGCACCGTGACCGGCATCTGGAACTGGGTGCCTCGGTCCTGCTGATCGTGCTCGACGTCGATCGTCGCGGACGCCCGGTAGTCGGCCACGATCGACGGCACGGCGTTGCGGCACGCCGCCAGGTAGTGGGCGCGGATCTCGGGCGGGATGGCCTGGGGATCACGGGTCCAGGCGTCGAGGAAGTGGCCGAAGAACGCGTCGGGGGCGGCGGAGATCAGCTGCTCGGGCAGGCCCGGCGGCTGGGCCATCAGGTACAGGTGGAAGCCGACCGCCGCGGACGTCCCCCGCATGACGTCCCACATGTCCAGCGTCGGCAGCACATCCAGGCAGGTCAGCCGGGTGATCTTCGTGGGATGGTCCAGGCCGGCCCGGAAGGCGACCAGCGCGCCGCGGTCGTGGCCGGCCAGGGCGAACTCGTCGTGACCCAGCGCCGCCGCCACGGCCACGATGTCGGCGGCCATGGTGCGCTTGTCGTAGCCGTGCGCCGGCTTGTCGCTGGCCCCGTATCCGCGCAGGTCGGGACAGATCACCGTGTGGTCGGCGGCCAGGTCCGTGGCCACGTGCCGCCACATCAGGTGAGTCTGCGGGAACCCGTGCAGCAGCACGATCGGCCGGCCGGCGCCGCCCACCGCGACGTGCAGCGAGACGTCGTCGGCGACGGGAATGCGGTGCGGTTCGAAGCCGGGGATAGTGGTCATGTGCACGACCCTGCCGGCCGCGAATCAGCATCCGATCAGCAACCGCGGTTCGGCGTGCTCGGGCCGGTCGCCGCCTGGGCCGACGGCCGGCCGCTGGCGTTGAAGGGCCCTCGGCACCGGGCCGTGCTGGCCCGGCTGATCCTCGCCCGCCGCCGGGTCGTGCCGGTGGCGCGGCTGGTGGCCGACCTGTGGGAGGAGCCGCCGGCACGGGCGGTCGGCGCGGTGCGGACGTTCGTCGGGGATCTGCGGCGGGCGCTGGAACCTTCGCGGCCGGCCCGCACCCCGTCCCGGCTGCTGGTCACCGACGGGCCCGGATATGCCCTGCTCGCCACGGATGTGGACGCCTGGGAGTTCGAATCCCTGGCCACATCCTCGTTCGCGCAGGCCCTGGCGTTGTGGCGAGGGCCGGCCTACGCCGAGTTCGCGTCGGAGCCGTGGGCCGCGGCCGAGCGGTCCCGGCTGGCCGAGTTGCGCCTCCAGGCCGTCGAACGCCTTGCCGGGCAACGGATCGCTGCCGGGGCGGCAGCCGAGGCCGTGCCCGATCTGGATGCCCACATGACGGAACATCCTTGGCGCGAAGAGGGTTGGCGGCTGCTGGCGCTCGCCCTGTATCAGACGGGCCGGCAGGCGGACGCGTTGGCGGTGCTGCGGCGGGCCCGGGCGATGCTGGCCGATCAGTTGGGGCTCGATCCCGGGCCGGGGCTGCGACGACTGGAAGCCGATGTGCTGGCCCAGGATCCCCGGTTGGACCCGGCCGGGCTGTGGACGCGGGCGGCTGAGGCGTATGAGCGGACCGTGGCCGCCGGTTCACGGGCTCGATTGGAGTCCACAGTCGGTCTACTTCGGACACTGGCCGTTACTGGTGGTCTTCAAGCGGCGCAGGAACACCGGCTCGGGGCCGTTTCCGCCGCCGAGGAGTTCGGCGATCCCTCTTTGACGGCCAGGGTGATCGGCGCGTACGACGTGCCGGCGATCTGGACTCGCAATGACGATCCCGCTCAGGCCGCCCAGATCGTGGCTGCCGCCGAGCGCACTTTGGCCGTGCTGCCGGACAATCCCGCCGCCCGCTGCCGTCTACTCGCGACGGTCGCGTTGGAGATGCGCGGCGCCCGCTCGCCCCGCGGACCCGCCGCCGCCCGTCAGGCCGAGGAAATCGCCCGGCAGCACGGGGATCCGGCGCTGCTGGCGTTCGCCCTCAACGGCCGGTTCATGCAATCGTGCACCCGGGCCGGCATGGCCCCGCAGCGGGATGCGATCGGCGTCGAGCTGATCGACCTCGCCACCCGGCATGATCTGCCGACCTTCGCGGTCCTCGGCCACCTCATCCGGGTCCAGGCCCGTGGCGCACTGGCCGACTTCGACACCGCCACCGAGCATGCCGACGCGGCGGATCACCTTGCCGCACAACATGAACTTCCACTGGTCGGCGTGTTCACAGCTTGGTTTCGCGCCATGCTCACTCGCTCCGCGTCGTCCTACCGTGAGGCGGCTGCCCTACTGGCTGGAACGGGAATGCCCGGCGTGGAAAGGGGTTTGCTGCCACTGGCCCTGTTCTCCCTTGACCACCAGGCCGATCCCGCAGCCGACTGGGGTCCGTACCGCCCGTGGATCGAACCCTTCTTCCTGTTGGACAACGGAGACCGCGCCGCCGCCCGGGAGGCTTTGCACGCCGCCCTCGAGCCACCGGCCGACCTGATGTACGAGCTCCTCAGCTGCCTCCAGATCACCGCCGCCCGCGCGGTCGACGACCGGCCACTGCTGGCCACGCTGCGCGAACGCCTCGCCCCGGCCGACACCGAACTTGCCGGTGCCGGCAGCGGCCTCGTCACCCTGGGGCCGGTTGCCGGTTATCTCAGCTGAGCACTGCTCTCCGGCTCAGGCCGGTTGACGACAGCCTGCCGCAGACGCAGACAGAAACAGGCACCTTGCCGCCAGCCGAGTTCATACCAGGCGTCGCCGCCATTGGCCCGCGCGCGATTGCGCACGATCCACAACCCCAACCCGGTCCCCTCACTCCTGCGGTCGCTGCCCGGACCGCGGCTGAATCGCTCGAACAGATGAGGCACAAAGCTGGTGGGCACTCCCGAGCCCCGGTCGATCACCCGAACCTCGACACCACCTGCCTTGACGCCCGCTCGGATCTCGACCGGTGGCCGGCCATGGGCGAAGGCGTTCTCCAGGTAGTTCGCGAGCATTTCGGTGAACTCGGCGCGGTCGACGGCGGCCACCAATCCCTCGGGACACGACACCCGGACGTGCCCCGCGTTCTCCCCCAGGTCAGCGATCTGCTCGAGGACGACTTCGAGGACCGGCACGCGTTCGACGACCGAGCGCTCGCCGACGGCGTCGATCCGCGAGGCGGTGAGGAGCTTGTGCACCAGCGCTTGCAGGGACGCGGTGCGTTCGATGACGCTGTTGGTGATCTCGACCCGCCGCTGCCGGGTCAAGGTGGTCTCGCTGTCACGAAGCACGTGCGCCAGCACGCTGATCGCTGCGAGCGGGCTGTGCAGCTCGTGGGCCGCTACCGCGAGCACGATGTTCTGCCGCTCCAGCTCCGCCGCCAGTGCGTGTTCGGCGTCCCGGCGGCGGGTGACATCGCGCAGCGCGGCGACGTGCAGCCGCTCACCACGCAGTGTCGTGGCGGTGACCCGCATCTCGACCACCCGCTTCTGACCGCTGGGAAGGAGCAGGTCGATCTCGGAGGCGCCCACGGCGATCGGAAACCCGAACGGGGAACCGACCAGGTCGGCCGCCGGACGGGCGAACAGGTCCTCCGCCGCCGTGTTGCACAGCAGGATGATCCCTTCCCCGCTGACGGCCAGGACCCCGTCCGCCGACGCCTCGACGACGAGCCGGCTGACGTCGTCAGGGAACCAGGCACTCGAGTGCTCACTCACCCTGCTCTGGCGCCTCCTGCTGCGACGGCGCGACCGACCACCACGGAGTCCCGGCGATCGAGGGGCTTTCCGTCAGAATGCCCACCACGTTGGACAGGCGCGCACCTATGTGCAGGCCGTCACCAGTGATGTCCACCTGCCGGATGCTGTGGTCGTGGGTGGTGCCTCGGGTCTGCACGACGGCGATGGCGCGCTGGATCTCCCCGGCGGCCTCGACGTAGCGGAGGTTGATGGTCACGTCGGTGAGACTGGCGATCTCGGCCGCGATCGCCGGCGTGAGCTGGGGGGTGAACCGGCCAGAGGGCGCCGAGGTGAGCAGCGTGGTCACCTGATGGTGCCGCACCACGGCGCCCAGCGAGATCACGAAGTCGAGCAATGCTCGGGGCGAGACGACGCGCTCCAGCGCCGACAGGGTGTCGATGACCAGCCGGGACGGACGGAAGTCCTCGACGGCCCGCCTGATCCGCAGGAAGTGGTCCTCCAGCGATGCGACCTCCGGATAGTCGCAGATGATTCGGAGCAGGTCCGATTCCTCCATGGCGTCGAGATCGAGTCCCCAGCCGGCGGCGTTGCGTCCCAACTGGGCCCGACTCTCGTCGAGGGCGTAGATCAGGCACCGCTCGCCGGCCTCGACCCCGGAGGCGGTGAACCCCAGGGCCGTCAGTGTCTTCCCGGAGCCGCTCGGACCGGTCAGCAGGACGATCGCGTCCTTGAACAGGCCGCCGCCACACATCTCGTCCAGCCCGGTGTTGCCGAAGGACACCCGTACTCGGGATGCCGCTGCCAGCGGCGTCAGGAACGCCAGCGGCATCACGACGATGCCGTCCTGCGGATCGATCGTGAACAGCCACTCGCCGGTGCGGTGCGTGGTACCGCGGAACTTGACGACCTCCACGGTCCGTCGTCGCCGCTCGTTGACCAGGACGTTGCGGAGGATGATCACGTTGTCGAGTACGAACTCCTCGACGTTGTGCCGGGAAATGCCGTCGTATTCGCTGGTGCGCTCCGCGGTGAGGACCGAGGTGACCTCGAGCTGGCTCAGGACGTGCGCGATCCGGTGAAGCTCCTGGCGGACGCGTGTCGTGTCGGGGAAGCGGCTGAAGATCGAGCCGAGCGAGTCCAGCGACACGCGTGCCGCCCCGACCTCGCGGACCGCGTGCTTGATCCGGGCTGCCAGCCCGCCGAAGTCGTAGGCGCCGACGATCGACACGTCCTCATCGGCGTTTGCCGCCGCGTCGACGAACACCCATTTCCCCTCGCGTTCCCACTGCTCGATCGGGATGCCGAGCGAGACCGCGTTGCGTCGGATGTCCGCGGGCGGCTCCTCGAAGTTGACGAACACACCCCGCTCGTCGAAACGCTGGATGCCCCTGGCGAGGAACTCGACGGCGAACAACGTCTTGCCGGTTCCGGTGGTACCGCTGACCAGCGTGGACCGGCCGGCGGGCAAGCCGCCCAACGCGACGTGGTCGAAGCCGTTGATACCGGTGGGATACCGCTTGATCGCGGCGTTGTCGGTCATGTCTCATCCCCTTGTGGGCTGGACCCAGCCACCTCTGCCAGGCCGAGGGCGAACGCTGTACGGCGGTGATCGGACAGGTCCCCGATTACCCGCTGCCTCGGCAGTGGACTCATCCTGATGACTGTCGGAGTGGCCAGTATTCGTTCCCTCTCGGCCAGGTCCGGCCGCTCGGTGACGTCGACAACGTCGATTTGGTAGCGGCCGGTAACGAGGGACTCGCACAGCGCGCGCAGATTCACCTGCGCGGCGTGGGACCGCTCCGTGCGCCCAGCTACGTAGAGCCGGAACGAGTAGGTGTTCACGAGTTCCCACCCCGTTCGGTCACTCCGTGTGCCACAACGCGTTCACGCGATCCAGCAGGTGCGGTACCGTCCGACGCGTCGAGCAAGTCGTTCCTGGTTCGCACGGTACGCCGGATCGAACTGCACTAGGCAGGTGGCCGTTGGGCACCGGAACGAGGAGGAGTGACAGTCGTGGCTAGCGTGCTGGTGGTCGAGGACCAACGGACGCTCGCCGACGCCCTGGAGATCGCGATCGACACGCAGCCCGACCTGGAGTGCGTCGGCGCCGTGGCCACGGTCGAGGACGCGCTCGCGCTGGTCGCCCGCCACCGCCCCGATATCGTGTTGATGGACGTCCGCCTGCCAGGCGCGAACGGCATCGAGGGCACTCGACGGATCAAGGCGATGTATCCTCATGTCCGAGTGCTGATCCTGACCGCGAACACCGAGCCCTGCCTGCTCACCGAGGCCATCGCGGCCGGCGCCACCGGGTTTTTGGCCAAGGACAGCGCGCTGCCTGACATCCTGACGGCGATCCGGACCCCGATCGAGGGGAAGGTCCTGGTCGAGGAGTCCGCCATCGCGTTGCTCGCACCAGCTGTCCCGGAGCAGGACTGGACCGGGCTTACTCCCCGGGAACGAGAGGTTCTCGGTTTGATGGGGGAAGGACTGAGTGCCAACGCGATCGCGCAACGGCTCGTCGTGAGCGCGCACACCGCCCGGGGCCACGTCAAGAACGTCATGCGCAAGTTGGGTGCGCACACCCAACTTGAGGCGGTCGTCATCGCCACCCGGATCGGGCTCCTGCCTGCGACTCCCACCGCCACCTGATCAGGCCGCTGGCGCTGTTCCACCCCATCTGAGGGGTGCGATCGGACCGTCCGGGGGGCGCTTCGCCGGGGCATTCACCGTAGCCTTGTGCCGGGTCTGACATGTCCCAGCAGTTGTTGGAGGCGCGGGAATGGATTCCCTGGACCGGCGAGCACGACAAGCATTCGTTCTTCTCACCGGCAGGCTGGTGACCAACTTCGACGCCATCGACTATCTGTGCAACCTTGCCCACCTCGGTGTCGATCTGCTCGACGTGTCGGTCGGTGGGATCCTGCTGGCCGATCGCCGACGGGCATTACGCTTCGTGGCCGCTTCCATGGAATGGTCCGGTGTCCACGACCTGTGGGAACCCCGCGGCGGCGGCCCAAGTATGGACGCCTTCCTCGGTGGCTCCGCCGTCTGGTCGCCGGACCTGGCTACCGAAGACCGCTGGCCAGACTTCACCGCCACCGCGCGGACGGCCGGATTCGCCGCCGCACACGCGTTCCCGATGCGGGTGTGCGGGCAGGCCGTGGGGGCGCTGAGCCTGTTGTCCGCCCAGCCCGGCAAGCTTGACGTCGAGGCCGCCGAACTCGCCCAGACGTTGGCCGACCTGGCCACCATGGCTGTGCTCAACGAACGGGCCGGCCACAGACCGACCGTCGGCGAACAACTCGGTCACGTGCTCAACAACAGAATCACGATCGAACAGGCCAAAGGAGTTCTGGCGGAGCGTCTGCACGTGACCATCGAGGACGCGTTCTCCGTGTTGCGCGGTTACACCCGACAGCACAACCTCAAGCTCGCCGACGTCGCCCGCGCGGTGGCAAGGGGCGACCTGCGCATCACCTCGCCAGAGGATGGCCATGTCATGCCATCGGCCGGGTCTGGCCACTCAGGCCGACGTGGCACAGCAAGGTGGACCGCAGCCCGTTGACGGTTCTTCGAACTTGATCGGGCTGCCCACCGTCCAGATCGGACCCGTGCCCGAACGACGAACGCGGGCTTCCCGGACAGTCAATTCACAGCCGAACGGTCACCGCCGCCCGCGCGCTTCGGGAGGCGTGTCCAGATCGGTCCGCACCGGACAGAGTCGCGCCACCACTTCTCGGCGCGCGTCCCTGTTCAGCGCTTGTCGAACTTGGCCAGCAGCCAGTCCATCGTCTCGTCCGTCACCGGGTCGACCACGTCGGCGAACCCGTCATGCTTGTCCAGATACGCCTTCACCGCCGGGCACACCGGCACGATCCGCAGTCCCGCCGCCGTCGTGTCGGCCAGCGCCTGCTCGATGAGCACGGTGGACAGGCCCTCGCCCCGGTGCGCCTGGTTGATCTCGGTGTGGTGGAAGATCCGCTGCCCGTCCCGGTCCACGAACGCCGCCAGTCCGGCCAGCCGGCCGTCCACCCGCAACTCGTAGCGGTTGTCGTTGCGCAGCACCTCGGTGTCGGTCACGTCGGAGATCCTACGGTCCGCGCCGACGTGCCATAATGTTCGAGTGACATCGAACAATGCACTCGGGGTCGGGATCGTCGGGCTCAGCGCCCACAGCGGCTGGGCGGCCGCGGCCCACGTGCCCGCGCTGCGAGCGATCGAGGGCTACGAGCTGCGGGCGCTCAGCGCCAGCACACCCGAGTCGGCCCAGGCCGCCGGCTCCAAGTACGGCGTGCCGCTGGTCTTCTCCGACCCGGCCGACCTCGCCCAGCATCCGGACGTGGACCTCGTCGTCGTGACGGTCAAGGTGCCGTACCACGACGAGCTGGTCCGCCCGGCGCTGGAAGCCGGGAAGATGGTCCTGTGCGAGTGGCCGCTGGCCGCCGACCTCACCCGGGCTTCCTCGCTCACCGACCTGGCCGGCGACCTCCGCACCGCCGTCGGCCTCCAGGCCCGATCCGCGCCGCCACTTCGCTACCTGCGCGACCTCATCGCCGACGGCTACATCGGCGACGTGCTGTCCACGACGCTGATCGGCACCGGCGGGGCCTGGGGCGCCACCTACGAGACCGACAGCAAGTACCTCATCGACGCCGCCAACGGGGCCACTCTGCTGTCCATTCCCTTCGGGCACACCATCGACGCCGTGACCATGGTGCTCGGCGACATCGTCGACCTCTCCGCCCGCACCGCCACCCGTCGGCCCACCGTCCACCATGCCGCGACCGGCGAGCCCGCCACCATGACCTCCCCCGACCAGATCGCCGTCACCTTCACCCTCGCCTCCGGCGCCGTCGGCGCCGTGCACATGCGGGGCGGCCGGACCCGGGCCACCAACTTCCACTGGGAGATCAACGGAACCGAGGGCGACATCGTCGTCAAGGCTCCACACGGGGCCCTGTGGATGACTCCCGTGACGCTGCACGGCGCCCGCTCGGACTCCTCGCTCACCGAGCTACCCGTTCCCGCCAGCTACGAACACGTGCTCCCCGGCCGCTCCGACTCCCCCGCCTACAACGTCGGGCATGCCTACCGGGAGCTGCGCCAGGACATCGCCACCGGCTCCTCCTCGGTTCCCAGCTTCGCCGACGCTGTTCGCCTGCACCGGCTGCTGGAGCCCATCAGTAGTAGTCACCGCCCGTGAACTGCTCCTCCAGCAGCTCCGCCGAGCCCGCCACCAGCTCCAACGGCTCCACGAACTCGTTGAGGTCCAGGTTCCGCAGCGGCAGCGAGTGCCTGAGCACCAGATAGTCCCCCATGATCACCACTCCGCCCACCACCGTCGTGGCCCCGACGGACGCCAGCACCTGCCGCACGTCCACCTCCCCCACCCGCGCGAACGGCGTCGCGATCTGCACCCACTCCTGCCCGTCCACCTGCTCCCGGGCCACCACCGCGATCTGCGTCCGCTCGTCGTCGTCCACATCCTCGCCGCTGTAGTGGATCCGCACCCGCACCTCGTCCGCTCCCCGCCGCGTCACGTCGTACTCACGGTCGACAAACCGAACCAGATCCGCCCAGGCAGCCATCCCCGGCTCCTTCTCCCAGCCCTCAGCCGCCAACGCTACGCCCGCCCCCACCGCCGGAACCTATGTTCCGCACCACCCCCATCCAGGTGACGTCACCTTCACGTCCCCGGCCACGCCTCGTTTCCGCGCCACCAGGCCCCTTGTCGCCGCCGTTCTCCCTCACCCAGCCGACGGCACGAAGTCCGGATCCACCTGCGCGGCAAGGTCTTCGCCGGCCCACGCCCGGGCGTTGCGCAGGTGGAACTCGACGGCCTGTCGCTGGTAGGCCGCCCAATCCCGGACCGTGCCGTCCAATTCGGCCCGAATCAAGTCGAGGGCGGCGAGGTTGTCCGGTTCCAGCTCGGTGATCGGCAGCACCCGGCCCCGCTCCGCGGAGCGGACGTGCCCCGAGCGGCCGAGCCAGCACAGCAGGTTGTCGCCGACCTCGTCGCGCAGAAAGTCCAGATCGTCCTGGTCGCACACCTTGTTGCCGATCACCGCGACACGGATGCCGAAGTCCTTGGCGTAGCCCAGATACTGCCGGTAGACGCCGACGCTGCGCAGGGTCGGCTCGCACACCAGGGCGGTCAGGTCGAACCGGGTGAACAGCCCCGACGCGAACGAGTCGGCGCCGGCGGTCATGTCCACCACGACGTACTCGCCGGGCCCGTCGACCAGGTGGTTGAGCAGCAACTCGGCCGCCCCGACCTTGGAGTGGTAGCAGGCGACGCCCAGGTCGTCATCGGTGAACGGCCCGGTCAGCGCCAGCCGCGCGCCGTCGACCTCCCGCACGCAGGCGGCGTAGATCGGGTTGTCCTCCACCACCTTCAGCAGCCGCGAGCCCTCCCCCGGCGGGGTCGTTTTGATCATCTTGGCCGCGGACGCGATGCGGGGATTGCTGCCGCGCAGCCAGTCCTTGATCAGCGGCAGATGGGCGCTGAGTGTGGGCAGCGTGAGCACCTGCTCGTCGGTCGCGCCAAGGGCGGCGGCGAGGTGCTGGTTGATGTCGGCGTCGATGGCCAGCACCGGTGCTCGGCCGGCGACCAGCCGGCGGGTGAACAGCGCCGACAGCGTCGTCTTGCCGCTGCCGCCCTTGCCGACGAAGGCGATCTTCATTCGGGTGACCCCTGTTGATAATGATTTCAATGTTCAGTAGAACGGTAGCAGCCCACCTTCGGAGGTCGAACCCATGTCCCTGGACGTGTCCCCCGCCCTACTCGCCCGCGCCGCCAGTGGCGAGGTCACCGACGAGGAGTTCGTCGCCTGCGTCCGCGACTCGCTGCCCTACGCCTGGCAGGTGATCAGCGGCGTCGTCGCCGACCTCGGCGACTCCGACTCCGACTTCGCCGACCACGCCACGCCCCCGCCCAGCGAAGCCGAACGGGGACAACTGCTCCGGGCCCTCGCCTCCGACGCCATCCGCTCCGGCCTGGAACGCCACTTCGGCGTCACCCTCGCCTTCCAGAACTGCCACCGCGTCGCCGCATTCCGCCCCTCCGCCGTAGCCGGCCCGCGCCACCAGGCCTTCGTCTCGCCCCGCGGACAGCTGCTCAACCAGAGCCCCGAACTACGCGATTGCTGACCCCGCCCGCGCGATCGCTGACCACATCAGCGATCGCGCCCCTCCGCCTGCTGACCACATCGCCGGTTCAAGCCATCCGATCGCCGATCACGCCAGCGTCTCGTCCAGCCAGTCGAAGATCACCTGGTGGGACCGGGACATCGCGCCCATGTGGCAGTGCTCACCCGCGCCCTCGTCCTCCCGCAGCGTGACCAGCGTGGCCTGGGCGTTGGTCAGCGCCTTGGCCACCTGCTCCGGCTGCCCCTTGAAAAACTGGTCGTTCTCGGCGTCCAGCACGAGCGTCGCCGACGTGATCCGGTCGGCGATGCCGTCGAGGGTGTAGCGCCGAAACTCCCGTGCCAGCTCGGCGTACGAGTCGACGCCCATCGCCCACACCCCGTTGCGCATGGCCCACCGCGCCTGCGTGCTGGCCGTCATCAGCAGCGACACCACCGGCAGCGCCACGTCGTCGCGCCCCTGATTGATCCACTCCGACACGAACGGCGGCATCGAGTTCTCCATGGCGGCATGGAAGTCGTAGATGCCGTCGTCGAGGATGACCGCGGCCGGCCGGTGGTCGAACGCCGCCGCGCGGGCGACGAGGTAGCCGCCGAGGCTGTAGCCGAACAGGGCGATGCGATCCGGCACGATCTCCGGCCGGGTCAGCGCGAAGTCGACCACCGGCGTGATGACCGCCTCCCAGTCGGGCCGGAACACCAGCCCCTGCTTGCGCAGCGCCGCCCCCTGGCCCGGCCCGTCGAAGGCCAGCACGTTGTAGCCGCGGGCCAACGCCGCGGCGCCGATCGCGAAGTACGATTCGTCCAGCGTCGAGTCATATCCGTTGTTGTAGATGACCGTCGGCCGCGGCGTGTCGTCCACCGTGTACAGATAGCCCGGCAGAGTCGTTCCCTCGTAGGGGATCTCGCTTTCCTCGAAGCCGAAGTCGAATAGCCCGGCCGCCGTGACGAAGGCGTCCCGCGACCGCGCCGACAGCTCCACGACCTCCGGGTCGTTCTCGGGGTCGTCCCGCCGGTAGAACTCGGCAGTGCGGAAGTAGTTCGACGCCCGCAGCAACGCCTCCCGGGCGCTCACCTCGTGTCCCGCCTTCAGCGACGCGCGACCCAGCGCCTCCACCCGCTCCGCCGTCGCCTTCCACTCCCGGTGCCAGGCCGCCTCATCGGCATCGGGAATGCCCCGCACGGTGGCCAGCACCTCGCCCAGCTCGGCCCCGCCGTAGTTGGCGAACCCCGCCGCCCGCAGCGTCTCGAAGGAGAACGACTCGTCCTCAAACAGAAACTTCATGCCCCTGACCTCACCTTTCCAGCGGAACGGAACGGACTCGTTCCATCACCCTAGCGCGCTGATCCAACGAGACGCAACCGTTCCGTTCCGTGATAGCTTGTCGAGCATGACCGTGGGCAAGGCTCTGCACGACGACGTCACCGACGCCATCGGCGCCGCCTTCTTCGAGGAGCTGGCCGTGACCGGTTACGGCCGGCTGTCCGTCGACTCCGTCGCCAAGCGGGCCGGCGTCGGCAAGGCCGCCATCTACCGGCGCTGGCCCTCCAAGCAGCGCATGGCCATCGAACTCATCTCGTCCGTCGCCGTCGCCGCCGTCGAGGCCCCCGACACCGGCTCCCTACGCGGCGACATCCGCCAGTTCCTCGCCAACGCCCGCGACGCCCTCTCCCACCCCCTGGCCCGACCGATCGTCCCCGACCTGCTCGCCGAGGCCCACCGCAACCCCGAGCTCGCCGACGCCCTCCTGTCCACCGTCCGCGACCCCCGCCGCGCCAAGGCCGGCGCCCTCGTCGAACGCGCCATCGCCCGGGGCGAGCTCCCCGCCGACACCGACGTCGACCTCTGCCTCGACTTCCTCGCCGGCCCCCTGTACTGGCGCCTCACCGCTATCAACACCGACCCCGGCCCCGACTACCTGGACCGCCTGACCGACAAGCTGGTGGCCGCCTTCCACGCCTGAGCATCCGCTCCCGCCCGTTCACACTCGTCGCGTCGCGAAGTTTGCCCGGAGATGTCCCGCTTGGACGGTGCTCAGCGGATTCTCCCCGGACTCCGAAACGGTTGACGCGACGGTAATCGCGGCGGGGAGCAATCCTCGGTTGAACCCGTCATGGCTCCCCCGCGTACCAGAGTGTGGCGACCCACGTCCTGGCACGGATCGGGAGAGGCACATGGCGGCCCATCAGCACTCGCGTTCCCCGCAGCACCCGCTGCGTCCCTTCCTCCTCCCGGTCCTGGTCGCCGCCCTCGCCGTCACCGGCGTGGTGGTCGCGAACGCCCTGGCCTCCCCGCACTGCCACGGCGACACGATCCCCCTCCGGGTCGCGGTCACGCCGGCCATGCTCGCCCCGGTCCAGGACATCGCCGCCGCCTTCAACCACGACTCGGTCAGCGTCGGCGGACCCTGCGCCACCGTGGACGTCGCCGCCGAGCCGGCGGCCCAGGTCGTGCAGGACCTGCCGGTGAACCCCATCGACCCGCCCGCGCTGTGGATCCCCGACTCGGCACTGTGGGTCCCCACCGCCTCGCAGCTGGAGGCCAAGGTCAGCGGCCCCACCCCGCGCCTGACCGAGCACCCCTCGATCGCCTCCTCACCGCTGGTCATCGCCGCGTCCCCACAGCAGGCGCCCAAGATCCGCAGCTGGCAGCAGCTGGTCGCCGGCAACGTCACCATCGCCGATCCCCTCAGCAACACGGAGGGCATCGCCACCCTCGCCCTCGCGCAGCGCCTCGCCCCCGCCTCCACCGGTACCCCGCCCCCGCAGCTCATCGCCGTCCTACTCAAGCTCAGAAACTCCACTGTGGACAGCACGGCCGCCGCTTTCGCCGCCCAGCAACAACATCCCGACACGCTCTTCACTACCACCGAGCAGTCGGTCGTCTCCTACAACGCCGCCGCCTCCGCCGACGCCAAGGCCGTCGCCGTCTACCCGGCCGAGGGCAGCGTCCTGTTCGACTACCCCGTCGTCCGCGTGCAAACGGCCAACGAGCCGGCCGGCACCAACGCCGCGGCGGCCGCCTTCGAGACCGAGCTCCACTCCGCCCGGTCCATGGGCATCCTCAGCGCCGCCGGCTTCCGCGATCCGAACGCCGTCGCCTCCGCCTCCTGGGGCGGCAAGGACGGTGTCCGCTCCCAGACCCCGTCGCTCATTCCCGCCCCCACCGCCGACCAGGTCACCACCGTCATGCGGGCGTGGAACGTCGTGCATCTCGACGGCCGCACCCTGGCCGTGATCGACACCTCCGGCTCCATGAACGAGCCCATGCCCGGCGGCCAGACCCGCGTCGACGTCGCCCGCGACGGCGCGCTGGCCGGTCTGTCGCTGATGCCCGACACCACCTCCGTCGGCCTGTGGGCGTTCTCCCTCACCACCACCGAACTCGTGCCGCTCGGGCCCCTCGGCGGCCTCGACAACGGTGTCCCCCAACGGCTGGCGCTCCAGCGGGCCGGCGCCACCCTGCCCGGCCGCGTCGGTGGCAGCACCGCCCTCTACGACACCGCCCTCGCCGGCTTCGAAGCCCTCAAGACCGGCTTCGACCCGACCAAGGTCAACGCCGAGGTCCTCATCACCGACGGTCGCAACGACCGCTCCGGCGGCCTCGACCTCACCACCCTCCTGACTCGTCTGCGCTCCGAGGTCGACCCCACCCACCCCGTCGAGATCATCGGCATCGGCCTCGGCCCAGACGCCGACATGACCGTCCTGAACCAGATCGCGACCGTCACCGGCGGCAAGGCCTACCAGGCCCTGGACGCCGCCACCTTCCGCGCCGTGTTCTTCGACGCCCTCAGCCACCGCCCCTGCAACTCCAGCACCTGCTGACCGTTGTCCGGTTCTCCTCCCCAACCCCAGGCAGCGCGATCCGCCGCAGTTCTCGCCCTCCTCCCGCTTACTCGGGCGGGTCTTCCGCTCCGGCCCGCTCGTCCCGGTCCGCCCACTCGAGCAGCCGCTCCAGCGAATGCGCGACGTCGTCGATGCCGTCGTGCAGGTCGCCGAGCTCCGCGAACCGCGGCGGCACGGTCGCGATGGTGAAGTCCCGTGGCTCGACGTCAGCGAGTTCGTCCCACCGGATCGGCGTGGACACGGTGGCCTCGGGCACGCCGCGAACGGAGTAGGCGCTGGCGATGGTGTGGTCTCGGCCGTTCTGGTTGTAGTCGACAAAAAGCGTGCGTGGATCCCGATCCCGCCGCCACCACGTGGTGGTGACGACATCCGGTGCCCGCCGCTCGACCTCACGGGCGAACGCCAGCGCGGCCCGACGGACCTGGCCGAACTCCCAGTCAGGCCGGATCCGCACGTAGACATGCAGACCTCGGCCGCCGGAAGTCTTGGGGTAGCCGATGATGCCGAGCTCGTCGAGCAGCTCCCGCACCACCCCGGCGACCAGCCGCACGGTGTCGAAGCCGCACTCCGGCATCGGGTCGAGGTCGATGCGCCACTCGTCGGGGCGCTCGGTGTCGGCCCGACGCGAGTTCCACGGGTGGAACTCAACGGTCGACATCTGCACGGACCAGATCACGTCGGCGAGCTTGGTGACGCACAGCTCGTCGGCGTACCGCTTGTACCGGGGGAAGTGCACGCGCACGGTCTCCAACCAGGGCGGCGCACCGGCCGGCACCCGCTTCTGGTGCACCTTCTCGCCGCTGGTCCCGGTCGGAAACCGGTGCATCATGCACGGCCGCTCGCGCAGCGCCCGCACGATGCCGGGTCCGACGGCCAGGTAGTACCGGACCAGGTCGAGTTTGGTCTCGCCACGGGCGGCGAAGTAGACCCGATCCGGGTTGGAGATCCGCACCGGGTAGCCGTCGACGTCCAGTTCGACCGGGCTCGCCACCCGCTCACGGTAACCCTGGCGAGGCTCTTGCACCCGGCAAGCGCGCCACGAACCTGGCTCCGGCATCACTGTCCTCGACACGGAGCGAGCCGCCGTGCCGGACCGCGATGTCCCGGGCCAGCGTCAGCCCCAGCCCGGAACCGCCGGCATCGCGGGCCCGTGCGTCGTCCATTCGCACAAACCGGTCGAACACGCGTTCCCGATCACCAACGGGAACACCGGGACCGTCATCCACCACCTCCATCACCACTTCACTGCCGACGGACAACCGCACCGTGACAGTCGACGCGGCATGCCGCACGGCGTTGTCGAGCAGGTTGCGCAGCATCCGCTCCAACTGCACGAGCTCGCCGTGAACCAGCGCCGGCCCGTCCACAACGGACCGCACGACCGGGCCGGCGCCCATCGACCGCTCGGCGACCTGCTCCGCGACCACGTCAGCCAGGTCAACAAGTTCGGCCGGCGGGGAAGCGTCCTCAACGGCCAGTTGCAGCAGATCGGCAGTGATCCGCTGAAGCCGTTGCACGTCGAGCAGCGAGCGTTCGGCGACGGACGGCCAGTCGGCGCGGTTGGGGTGCGCCAGCGCCACCTCCAGCCCGGTGCGGAGGCTGGCGAGCGGGCTGCGCAACTCGTGGCTGGCATCGGCGACGAAGCGTTCCTGCTGCTCGTGCGCCCGCTGGAGTCGGTCGAGCGTGTCGTTCGTGGTCGAGGCGAGCCGGGCGATCTCGTCCCGGGACGGCGGCACCGGCACTCGCCGGTCGAGCCGACTGCCGCTGACCCCCGACAACTCCCGCCGGATCGCCTCCACCGAACGCAGCGTCCGCTGCAGGGCGAACCACGCCACGAGGGCGGCGATCAGCACCGCCAGCGGAACGAAGAACGCCATCGTGTCATCGAACAGCCGCAGGGTGCTCACCGTGTTCCACGGCAGCACGAACAGGTACACCGTGAGCCGATTTCCCCTTGTGTCGTTGACAACCCGCCCCAGCACACTGTAGGTGCGGAACTCCCGCCACTGTGGATGCTCGGCCGAGCACAGTGTCACGTCGACGGTCGTGCGCCACTCCGCCGGCGCCGCAGCGGGGGCGGGCGGCGGTGGTGTCCACTGTGGATGCAGATGGGTGATGCTGTCACTGGTCACGATCGCCTGCCCGGCGCCGTCGACCACGACGTACATCGCGTCGCCGCTCAACCCGACCGACTTGTCGCCACCGGGCAGACCATGCCGGTAGGCCAACACCAGCTGGTCCAGCTGTCCACTGGCCGCGTTGGTGTCGTCATTGGACAGCCGCTGGTCCACGAACGACCGGATGCCCAGCCAGCCGAGCGTGAAGATGAGCCCGCACACCAGGAAGGTGGCCAGGGTCGTGCTGCGCCGGACCGAAGCCGGCCACCATCTACTCATCGTCCACCAACCGGTAGCCGATGCCCCGCACGGTCGTGATGGTGCGCCGCCCGAACGGGGCGTCGAGCTTGCGCCGCAACGCGCTCACGTACACCTCCACGATGTTCGGGTCGCCGCGGTAGGCCATGTCCCACACCTGCTCCAGGATCTCGTGCTTGGCGACCACTTGTCCGCCGTGGCGCAGCAGGCATTCCAGCACGGCGAACTCCTTCGAGGTCAGCGTCACCGGCTGGCCCGCGCGCCGGACCACGCGCTTGGCTGGATCCAGCGCCAGGTCGCCGAACGACAGCACGGCCGAGGCGCCGGCCCGGCCGCGCCGGGTCAGGGCCCGCAGCCGGGCCTTGAGCACGACGTACGAGAACGGCTTGCTGAGGAAGTCGTCGGCGCCGGTGTCGAGCGCCTCGGCCTCGTCGTACTCGCCGTTCTTGGCCGTGAGCATGAGAATCGGCGTCGTCACGCCGAGCTCCCGCAGCGCCTGGCACACCTTGTACCCGTTCAGCCGGGGCAGCATGATGTCCAGCACGATCGCCTGATACCACTGTTGCTGCCCGAGCTCGAGCCCCTCCATGCCGTCGTGCGCGAGATCGACGGCATAGCCCTCCGCCTCCAGTCCCCACTGGAGCGACTCGGCCAGCCGCCTCTCATCCTCCACGACGAGTACTCGCATGCCTCGATCCTCCCAGATGCTCCGGACAGACCCTGAAGCGAACTTCAGGTTGCTTCAGCGGCCGTTCAGCCTCGACCCGGCACGATCGCCGGGACAGCGCGACGAGCGAGGAGAGCACAGTGGACAGTCCCATGGCGGCCGAGGTGACCGATGTGGTGAAGGTGTACGGCCGCGGCGAGACCGCCGTACGCGCGCTCGACCACGTGTCCGTCGGTTTCCCGGCCCGCCGGTTCACCGCGATCATGGGCCCGTCCGGCTCCGGCAAGTCCACGCTCATGCACTGCCTGGCCGGTCTGGACACCGTGGACGCCGGCCGGGTGCGGATCGGCCGGCACGAGGTGACAGGTCTGTCCGACGCCGCCTTGACCCGGCTGCGCCGCGACCATGTGGGTTTCGTGTTCCAGTCGTTCAACCTGCTGCCGACGCTGACCGCCGAGGAGAACATCCTCCTGGGACTGCGTCTCGCGGGTCGGCGACCGGACCGACAGTGGTTCGACACCGTGGTCGACGCGCTGGGATTACGCGCGCGGCTGGGACACAAGCCCGGTGAGCTGTCGGGCGGCCAGCAGCAGCGCGTGGCGTGCGCGCGGGCGCTGGTGGGCCGGCCGGACGTGGTGTTCGCCGACGAGCCGACCGGCAATCTCGACTCGCGCTCCGGCGCCGAGGTGCTGGACTTCCTGCGCACATCCGTGCGCGAACTGGGGCAGAGCGTCGTGATGGTGACCCACGATCCCGTCGCCGCCTCCTACACCGACCACGGCGTGCTACTCGCGGACGGCCGCATCGCCGCGCATCTCCAGCGGCCGACCGCCGACACCGTGCTGTCCGCGCTGACCACCCTGGGGGCGTGATGCTGCGTACCGTTCTCGCCGGCCTGAAGGCGCGGCCGACCCGGCTGCTGTTGTCCGCGCTCGCCATCGCGCTCGGCGTGGCGTTCGTGTCCGGGTCGCTGATCCTCGCCGACGCCGTCCACGCCGGCGTGCGCGCGGCCGTCGCGTACCAGCTGCGCGGCGTGGACGCGGACATCACCATGCGGCGCGGAGATCTGGACGACTCCGTCCTGAGCCAGGTCCGCCGGCTGCCGGGGGTCGCCACGGCCGAGGGGCGCACGGTGATCAGTGCCCCGTTGCTCAAGGACGGCCACGCGCGGGACGCGGGCGCGATGGCGCTGCCCGCGGACGAACAGCTGCGGCCGTTCGACGTCGCCGCTGGGCGGCTGCCCGACAAGGCTGACGAGGTCGCGACGGCGACCGAGGTCGGCTACTCGCCCGGCCAGCGGGTGACCGTGTTCGACCAGGACGGCAAGCAGCACCAGTACGCCGTGGTCGGCACCTTCAGCCGACCGACCGATGCCGGCATCGGCGCCCCGCAACTGGTGCTCATGGCGGACGCGGTTCGCCAACTCGCGCCGCGGCAGGGATACGGCGAGATCGTGGTCCGCGCGGCGCCCGGTGTGGACGCCCGGCAGCTCGGCGACACCATCGCGCAAACCATCCGTGGCGTTGAGGTGGCGACCGGCGATCAAGCCGCCGCTGAACTACTGAGCAACGCCGCCTCGGACTCGGCCCGCCTGACCAAGTTCTTCACGGCGTTCGCCACGCTGGCCATGGTGGTTGCCGGCCTGGTGATCGTGAACTCGTTCACCATCCTGGTCACGCAACGGGCCCGCGAGTTGGCGCTGCTGCGGTGCGTCGGGGCCGGCCGGTCGCAGGTGTTCGTCAGCGTGCTGATCGAAGCCGTTGTGGTGGGAGCCGTCGCCTCCGTGGTGGGCCTGTTCGCCGGACTCGGTGTCGCCGCCGCGTTGCAGGTCGGGAATCCGGCTGGCGTGCACGTGCCGCTCACCGTCAGGACAGCCATCGAGTCCGTGGCGATCGGCGTGTTGGTGACAGCGCTGGCCGCGGCGGTGCCGGCGCGGGCGGCAACCCGGGTTGCGCCGGTGGAGGCGCTGCGCACGCCGATCGAGGGCAAGTCAGACCGGGCCGGCATAGTGCGCGCCGCAGCAGCCGTGGCAGCGCTGGCAGTGGGCGTCGGGGCGGGTGTGCTGTCACTGTCCACCGATATGGACACCGGCGCGGCGTTGGCCGTCGTCGCCATGGTGGCACTGCTCGTGGCGGCGCTGGCGATCGGCCCGATGCTCGTGGGCCCGGTGGTCCGCACGTTGAGCGGGCTGTTCGCCCCGGTGCTGGGACAGCCCGCGAAGTTGGCGGCGCTCAATGCCGACCGTAACCCGAAGCGCACCGCCGCGAGCGCCGCCACGCTCACCATTGGGCTGGCTGTGGTGACGCTGGTGACGACGGTCGCGGCCGGGGTCGAGGCCGGGCAGAGCCGTGGCGTCGACCAACAGCTGGCCGCGGACTTCACTGTGACGACTGCCGTTGCCACCCGGCCGTTGCCCGACAACCTGGCGGCCACGCTCGCCCGCGTGCCCGGAGTGGCTGCCACCGCGGAACGAGTGTCGTTCTCCGGTGTCCTCGGCTCGCACGGCGCCTACGGCATGACCGCCATCAGCGGCGACGCCGTCGGCAGCCTGGTGCGCCCGGTGGTGCTGTCCGGCCGGCTCGACCACCTCGGGCCGGGCGAGATCGCCGTGAGCAAGCAACTCGCCACCGAGACCGGGCTCAGCGTCGGGGACACCGTGGACGCCAAGGTGCCGCTGCATGTGGTCGCCGTCTACGACAGTGTCAACGCCCCCGGCGTCGATCTCGGCCTGGCCCTGGTCGATCTCGCGCAGCGGCCCGCCATCACGTTGGCCGGCGGCGCCGGCTACGACGAGAGCCTGCTGGTCAAGCTGGCGTCGGGCGTGGACGCCGACCAGGTGCGACCGTCACTGGAACACGCGCTGTCCGCGGAACCGCTGGCACAACTGAACAGCACCGCCGAGATCAAGGACCAGATGACCACGCCGCTGCGTGGCACTCTCAACCTGCTGTGGGCGCTGACCGCGCTGGCGGTGGTGATCGCCTTCGCCGGCATCGCCAACACGCTGTCGCTGTCGGTGCTGGAACGGACCCGGGAGTCCGCCCTGCTGCGGGCACTCGGCCTGACCAGGGGCGGTCTGGGGGCCACCGTCATGACCGAATCGGTGTTCGTCGCACTGCTCGGCGCGGCGTGCGGCCTGCTCGTCGGCGTGGTGTCCGCGTGGTTGCTCACTCGCGTCGCCTCCACCGACGCCGAGCCCGTGCTGTTCACGCTGCCGTGGCCCCGGCTGGGCGTCCTGCTGGCCGCCGCCGTTCTGGCCGCTCCCCTCGCGGCGTTGCTGCCTGCCCGCCGCGCATCCCGCCAGTCACTCACTGCCGCGATGGCCGACCAGTGACGGCCTTCAGACGCGGATACACACGGAGGGCGTTGTGCTCGTAAACCTTGGCCCGCTCCACTTCGGACAGTGGTGCCGCGTCCACATAGCGACGGGTGTCGTCGAAGTGGTGGCCGGTCCGGCTGTCCACGCCGCGGACGGCGCCCAGCGTCTCCGAGCCGAACAGCACGGCGTCCGCGCCGATCACCTGGAACAGCAGGTCGATGCCGGGCTGGTGGTAGACGCAGGTGTCGAAGGAGACGTTGGTCAGCACATGGTGGGCCGGGTCCGGACGGCCCAGCATGTCGGCGAGCCCACGGTAGCGGCCCCAGTGGTACGGGACCGCGCCGCCGCCGTGCGGGATCACCAGCCGCAACTCGGGCAGGTCAGCGAACAGGTCGCCCTGCACGAGCTGCATGAAAGCAGTGGTGTCGGCGTTGAGGTAATGAGCGCCGGTGGCGTGGAACGCCCGGTTCACGGACGCGGACACGTGCACCATCGCCGGCACGTCCAGCTCGATCATCGCCTCGTAGAAGGGGTACCAGCCACGGTCGGTGAGTGGCGACGCGGTCCAGTGGCCGCCGCTCGGGTCGGGGTTCAGGTTGCAGCCGACAAAACCCAACTCCTCGACGCAGCGCCGAAGTTCGCCGATGGACCGGTCGATCGGCACGCCCGGCGACTGTGGGAGCTGACCCACGCCGACGAACCGGTCGGGGTGGAGCGTGACGACGCGGTGGATCAGGTCGTTGCACGCCCGTGCCCAGGCGGCGCTGGTCGACTCGTCGCCGAGGTGGTGGGCCATGGCGGAGGCGCGTGGCGAGAAGATGGTCAGGTCGATGCCGCGTTCGTCCATGAGCCGCAACTGTTCCCGCACGGACTCGCGGATCTCGTCGTCGGTGATGGTCGGGTACGTCTGCGTGTCGCGGGCGAGCTGGCGTTCCCGCCACGTGGTGTGGGCGGCGGGCGCGGTGGTGTAGTGGCCGTGGCAGTCGATGATCACGGGGACAGCTCCTCCAGTGCGCGATTACGGGTGCGAGGCGTGAACTGAGCCAACACCGCGGCGACAACCAGGAAGCTCGACACCAGCAGCAGTGCCGGCAGCGGGGCGAGCAGCGGCACCAGCGGGGCGACGACCAGCACGCCGGTCGCGCCGCCGAGCACGCCGATGCCGTCGACCAGGCCGAAGCCGGCGGACCGGATCCGGGTCGGGAAGCTCTCCGCGGACAGCGCGAACGTCGGCGGCACCCATACGTTGAAGCCGAAGAACACCAGGAAGGAGCCCGCCAGCGCCCAACCGATGTCAGTGCCGAGCAAGGCAATGATCACGGCCCCGAGCACGGTCATCGCCGCGCCCACCGGCAGCCAGTACCGACGTTCCAGCACCTCTGAATACCGGGCGGAGAACAAGCCCTGCACAAAAAAGCCGACGCCGCCGGCGGCGGAGATCATGCCGGCGACCGGCGGCGTGAAGTGCAAGCTGGTGAGCACAACCGTGGAACCGGTGGAATAGGAGAAGACCGTGGCATAACCCGTGAACCACATGGCGATCAGCAGCAGCGCACGGCGTCGGTAGCGCGGGTCGACGAACAGCTCGCGGTAGGCGTGCCGGGCATGCTCGACCGGTGGCGGCACCGTGGACGGATCGGGCTCGGGCAACGGCGCCTTGGCCCTCGCCTCCAGTCTGGTCATGACGGCGTCGGCGTCACCGATCCGGCCGTGCTCGACCAGCCAGCGCGGTGATTCCGGCAGTCGTAACGTCGCCGCGACGGCGAGCGCGCCCAGGAAAACCGCCACCCAGTGGATCCAGCGCCAGCCGTTGGCCAGTCCGAAGGCGACCGGCATGCCCTCGGGGAACGGGGCCGCCTGCGTGGTGAGCATCAACCCCAGTCCGATGCCGACCATCGCGCCGAGCGTGCACAACACGAAGGTCGTCGCGGTGTAGCGGGCCCGGGCCCCGTGCGGGGCGAGTTCGCCGATGTAGGTGTTGCCGACAGCGAGCACCGCGCCCATGGCGATGCCGGTGACGGCCCGGCCGGTCGTGAAGGTGGCGTAGTCACCGGCAACCGCGGCGATCAGCGAGCCCAGGGCCGCGAAGCCGACCGAGGCCGCCAGCACCGGCCGTCGGCCGAGGCGATCGGACAGCGGGGCTACCACCAGGCAGCCGAGCACGTAGCCGGCGAGGTAGGCACAGACCGGCAGCGGCAGCCAGGACTGCGCGTTCACGGGAGCGCAGCCGTCGACGATCTGGCCGCAGGTCTGGAGAAAGGAGACGTTGATGTCGAAGTTGCAGTAGAAGATCACGAACATCGCCAGGCCGACAATGCCGGTGGCCGCGTAGCTCACGGTCCGTCGCGGCAACCGATCCAGCCTGGCCAGCACGGCCGCACGGTCCCTCGTCGACACTTGCGCGCTGCTGGACATGAACCCTCCCTCGGTCTGTGTTTCCCGAGTTGCTGAGCAGGCCCGTCTCGGCGGGTGGGCCCGCTACGCCGGGCATGGCTGCTTTCTCGGCCGGAGCCGCCGCATCACCGCGCTTCGCTTGGCTTGCGGCTGAGCGGGACCCCGGACCAGCGGGCGTGCCCACTTCCTCAGGGGCGATGGGCCAGAACGGTAGCTCCGTGGACGCGATCGTCACAAGAGTTGTCGACAGGATTGTTGACAATCTTGTGTGAGATGCTTAGCGTCCGATGCCCAGGAAGGGAGCCGCCATGTCGAGCGCGCCGCGAAAGAACGAGGCCGAGGGGCGGGCGGCAGCGCCACGGCGGTCAGGCCGGGCTTCGAGCACGGCCGGGGCCACCACGCGGCAGTCGGCCAAGGCAACCGCAACGGCAGCAGGGCACGACAGCACGCGAACCGGAGCAGCAGCGCGACGTAAGAACAAGAGCGCGGCCGGCAGCCAGGCCGCCGAGGCTGCACCACGTGCCGGCGAGGCCCGCGAGCAAGCCGGCATCGGGACACCGCGGACCAACGAAGCCAGTGGGCCTCCCCAGGGTGGCGTGCCACGGACAAACGAGGTCGCGCCGCACGAGGGAGAGGCCGGCAAGCAGGCCGCGATGGCGGCGTTGCGGGCGGCGCTGATAGCCGGGGATGTGGTGCCGGGGCAGCGGCTGGTCGAGGCGGAGCTGGCGGAGACGTTCAGGGTGACCAGGGCCAGTGTGCGAGCGGCGCTGATCGACCTGACGGCTGAAGGGCTGGTCGAGCGGATCCCCAATCGGGGTGCGCGGGTTCGGGTGGTCACCGTCGCGGAGGCGGTGGCGATCACGGAATGCCGCATGGTGCTGGAAGGTCTGTGCGCGGCGAAGGCGGCGGAGAAGGCCACCGACGACCAGATCGAGGCGCTGGTGCAGGTCGGCGAACAGATGCGGGCAGCGGTCGCGGACGGGGAGCCGATGAAGTACTCGGCGCTGAACCGGGAGCTGCATCGGATGGTGCGGGAGATCGCGGACCAGCCGGTGGCCGGCGAGCTGCTGGAACGTCTGCACGGGCAGCTGGTGCGGCACCAGTTCCGGCTGGCGATGCGGGACGGGCGCACCCATGTGTCACTGCCGGAGCACCTGGCGATCATCGACGCGATCGCCCAGCACAACCCGGATGCCGCCGAGTGGGCCGCCCGAGAGCATCTGCGCAGCGTGATCACGGCGCTCAAGGAGACGGAGTAGGCATGGACACGGTGGTGGTGACGGACGTCCCGCGGGCACCGCTCGACGCGATCGATCAGTTGGCCGACTACGGCGTGGCGACAGTGCACGAGGCGTTGGGGCGCATCGGTTACCTGGGTCCGGACCATCGGCCGACGCACCTGGGCCGCCGCATCGGCGGCTCGGCGGTCACGGTGCTGTGCTGGCCCGGGGACAACCTGATGATCCACGCGGCGGTCGAGCAGTGCCAGGCCGGCGACGTGCTGGTCGTCACCACCGCTTCTCCCTGCACGGACGGCCTGTTCGGCGAGTTGCTGGCAACTTCGTTGCAGGCGCGGGGAGTTCGCGGTCTGGTCATCGACACCGGCGTGCGGGACGTCGCCGAGCTGCGCGCGATGGGGTTTGCGGTGTGGTCCAGGGCGGTCAGCGCCCAGGGTACGGTCAAGTCGACGGCGGGTGCGGTGAACGTGCCGATTGTCGTTGGGGCGCAGACGATCCAGGCCGGTGATGTGATCCTGGCCGATGATGACGGGGTGCTCCGCGTGCCCCGGGGCGAGGTGCCGAGGGCGATCGAACTGGCGAAGGCACGGGTCGACAAGGAACAAGCGACGCGGGAGGCGTTCCAGGCCGGGCAACTCGGCTTGGACCGGTACGGACTGCGGGACAAGCTGGCCGCGCTGGGTGTCCGATACGTGACGGCCGCGGAGTACGGGATCCGATGATGGCTGGTGTTCCGTGCATGCTGATACGGGGCGGCACCTCCAAGGGAGCCTACTTCCTCGCCGCCGATCTGCCGTCGGATCCGGCCGAGCGCGACGATCTGCTGATCCGGACCATGGGCAGCGGGGATCCGCGCCAGATCGACGGAATCGGCGGCGCGACGCCGTTGACCAGCAAAGTCGCCGTGGTGTCGCCGAGTTCCGAGCCGAACGTGGACGTCGACTACCTGTTCCTCCAGCTGGGTGTGGAGGAGGCGACCGTCTCCGACCGGCAGAACTGCGGCAACCTCCTGGCCGGTGTCGGGCCGTTCGCCGTGGCGCGCGGGCTGGTGCCGACGGATCGTCCGGTGCGGATCCGGATGGTCAACTCGGACAGTGTCGCCACGGCGCGGTTTCCGGTCGGGGAGGTCGCCATCTCCGGGGTTCCCGGCACCGCCCCCGGCGTGGTGCTGGACTTCGATGACACCGAGGGACCCAACGGGTTGCTGCCGACTGGGAACCTGGTCGACGTGATCGACGGCGTGCCGGTGACCTGTGTGGACAACGGGATGCCGGTGGTGGTTGCCCGGGCGGCGGATCTCGGCGTCACCGGCTATGAGTCGGTCTCCCAACTGGCCGATGATCTCGCGTTGCGGGATCGAGTGCAGCGGCTGCGGATGCAGGCGGCCGCCTTGATGGGGCTTCGGGACACCACGTCGGTGCCGAAGACCACGCTGGTAGCGCCGCCGGTCGATGGCGGCTCCATCTGCACCCGAACCTTCATTCCCCTGCGGCTGCACACGTCCATCGGCGTGCTCGGCGCGGTCAGCGTCGCCACCGCGCTCCTGATGGACGGGGGCGTCGGCCATGAGCTGTTCAGCGGTTCGTCCAGAGTGGACGTCGAGCATCCCACCGGTCACCTCCAAGTGGAGGTCGAGCTGGACCCGGCCGGCCGGGTGCGGCGCAGCGGCGTCGTGCGCACCGCCCGCACGCTGTTCGACGGCACGGTTTTCCCCCGCTAGCAAGGAGATCGCATGGCTCCCCGACACGACGTCGCGCACCTCGGGCATGTCGAGCTGCTCACCCCGGAACCCGAGCGCAGCCTGTGGTTCTTCACCGAGCTCATGGGGCTCACCGAGAACGGCCGCGACGGCGATTCGGTGTTCCTGCGCACGTGGGACGACTATGAGCAGTACAGCCTGGTGCTCACCGCCAGCGACACTTCCGGCCTCCGCCGCACTGCCTTGCGGACTTCCAGCCAGGGCGCCCTCGACCGGCTGGCCACTGCGATCCCCGACGGCCGGTGGCTGCCCGCCGGCGCCGGCATCGGCCCAAGCTACTTGTGCACCGATCCCGATGGCCACGAAATCCAGCTGTACTGGGAAACCACGTGGTTCGAGGCGCCGCCGCACCTGGCGCCGTCGCTGAAGAACCAGCCGCAGGCCCACCCCGGCCGGGGCATCGGCGTCCGGCGGCTCGACCACGTCAACTTCCTGGCCGCCGACGTCCCCGCCAACAGCGGCTTCGTCGCCGACGCGCTGGGCGGCGAGGTCACCGAGCAGATCGTCCTGGACGACGGTTCCGTCGCCGCGTCGTGGCTCCACTTCGGCAACAAGTCCTACGATCTCGTCTACACCAACGACTGGACCGGCAGTTCCGGCCGCCTGCACCACATCGCGTTCGCCACCGACACCCGCGAGGACATTCTCCGCGGCGCCGACATCTTCCTCGACAACGACGTGTTCATCGAGACCGGCCCGCACAAGCACGCCATCCAGCAGACGTTCTTCCTGTACGTCTACGAGCCCGGCGGCAACCGGATCGAGCTGTGCAACCCGCTCACCCGGCTGATCCTGGCCCCCGACTGGCGCCCCATCAGCTGGACCCAGGCCGAACGGGCCAAGGGGCAGGCGTGGGGACTGAAGACCATCGAGTCCTTCCACACCCACGGCACTCCGCCGGTGCCGTAAGCGAGGGATCCGGCCTCCCTGCCAGGTTCGAGCGGCAGTAGGCGGTCTTGGCCGGGCCAACAGGCCGAGCGGCGGCACTCGCTGGGTTAGTGGGCCGAGCGGCGGTAGTGGCTTGGGGAACAGCCGTATTCGCGGCGGAAGGCGGCGGAGAACTGGGCGGCGCTCTGGTAACCGCAGGCGGTCATGATCTGCTGCACGGACTGGGAGCTGCCCCGCAGGAGGCTGGCGGCGCGACGGAGGCGGAGGCGGACGAGGTAGCGGTGCGGGGTGGTGCCGGTGGCCTGCCTGAAACTCCGAAGCAGGTGATACTTGCTCATGTTGGCCTGGAGGGCGAGGTCGTCGAGGGTGATGTCCTCGTGCAGACACTCGCGGAGGTAGCCGAGCAGGGAGTGCAGGGTGGTGCGGCCGAGCATGGCCTGGGGCTCCACCGCCGGCCGGGAGTGCACGACGTGCAGCAGGTGAGCGGTGAGGGCATGGGCCAGCGAGTCGGCGTACAGGCCGGCGGCTCGTTGCCCGAGGGCGCCGGAGACGGCATAGCCGGTGGCGGTGACGAAGGGGTCGTCGACGGTGAGGGAATCGGGCAGCTCGTGCGGGCGAACCGTCCCCACGCCGCCCACCTCGTGGCTGATCTCGTCCACGAGATCGGGATACAGGTACATGTGCACGGAATGCAGCGGCTCGGGGGACTCGGCCCGCCAGCGCAGTGATGACGACCGCAGAGGAGCGGTCACGCCGGCGGAGCCGGGGCGGTATGCCGCGCTGTGCCACCGCGAGCCGGACCGAGCCTCGATGGTGTAGCTGCCCCCGGTGGCGACCACGACCAGCAGCGCCGCGGTGGGGGCGGTCTCGAACTCTTCGGCGTACGACGGATCGTGGTAGCTACGGGCCAGCATGGACCGCCAGCCGAGGTCGTCGCTGCCGGCGAGCCGCCGCGAGGGCAGCGCCCGGTCGGCGTCGAGCACGCCGGCCAGGGCCTCGCTGTGCGACATCGACCCGCCGCCGACACCGGCCATAACGTTCCTTCGGATCCATACGATGCGTACCGGGCCATTATCGCAGGTGCGGCTGGCCCGGAGTCTTGAGCAGGCTGACACGCCTCTGGCGATCACCGCCGGTCGAGCAGACCGGCCCAGCCGTCGAGCCGGTCGACGTCGTCCGGGCCCGACATGAACGTGAACAGACAGCGGTCCACGCCTGCCTCGGCGAACGCCCGCAGCATCGCGGGGTCGGGGATGGCGCCGAACAGCGTGACCGGCACCGGCCGAGCCGCCCGCTGACGCAGGGCGGCGATCCGGTCGGCCAATTCCCGCACGGAAGCGAGCGGTCCACACTGCGGCAGCCAGCCGTCGCCGAACGCGAGCACTCGATCCTCCGCGCCGGGACCGTTGCCGCCGACCAACACCGGCGGATGCGGCCGCTGCACCGGCTTCGGCCACGACCACAGCGGATCGAAGTCGACGTGCGGACCGTGATGCTCGGCCTCATCGGCAGTCCAGATCGCTCGCATCGCCTGGACCCGATCGGCCAGCATGGCCATCCGCTGCCGCGCGTCGGTGCCGTGATTGGCGAGCTCCAGTCGGTTCCAGCCGGCGCCGACGCCGAACTCGAAGAGGCCGCCGGACATCCGGTCGATGCTGGCGACCTCCTTGGCCGTGATGATCGGATCCCGTTCCGGCACCAGGCACACCGCCGTGCCCAGGCGCAGCGTGGTGGTCACGGCCGCCGCCGCGGCAAGGGCGACAAAAGGGTCGTAGGTGGCGGCGTAGTCGCGGGCCGGGCGGTTGTCGTCGCGCCGGCTGGCCACGGGGATGTGCGTGTGCTCGGCGTACCAGAGCGACTCGAAGCCGCGTTCCTCGACCGCACGGGCGAGTTCGGCCGGTGTCAGGCCGTCGCAACCACCGAACACCGCGATCCCCAGCTGCATGCCGGCACGCTAGCGGCCCGCCGCGCGCACCGCCGCAAATTTTCGTATCCCTCGGATGAAATGGTTTCCATTGACAGCGTGGAAGCGTCAGTTCTAAGGTCGGTGCCGCAAGACATCGGATGTTCTGGCCTCGCGAACGGGGTCGTTCTCCCGCCGCCCGATGTGTACCCCCTGTCGTTCGCCGCCAGGAAGGACACACCGACGATGTCGGAATCCCTGCCGCACGCGCATTCCCGCAGGACCATGCTGCGCACGCTGGCCGTCACGGCGCTCGCCGCGCCGATCGCGCTGCGCCCGCTCAGCTCGGCCTTCGCCACCCCGGCGGCCACCACCCTCTGGCACCCGAACCCCGCCACCGACGGGCTGAAGGCGTTCGAGGGCATCGAGGCCGACCGGGTTGGCAAGCACCCGGACCGCAAGTACGTCGTGGTCGAGGGCGGCGACCACTACCGGTTCAACATCTGGAAGGACGACCGGGACAGCACCGGCGGCGGCGACCGCCAGCGCACCGAGTCGAAGGGCATGGTGCAGAACGGCACCGCGCTGAAGATGAAGAACGGCGAGACCTGGACCATCGCCTACGACATGTACATGCCGTCTTCCCTGCACGGCACCGACAAGTTCACCCACATCTTCCAGACCAAGACGCCGTCCACCAACGGCGGCCCGTGGGTGACGATCGACCTGAGCCGCAGCGGCAGCACGGAGATCATCCAGGCCCGCGCCTACTCCAACTCCGGCTCGCCGGCGATCGCCAAGACGGACCTGGCGCCGCTGCGGGACAAGTGGATCAACATCTCGCTGACGCTGACCCCGGGCACCAAGGGCGCGTGCACCGCGATCATCCGCAGCGGCGCGGGCAGCAGCGCGCCGATCGCGGCGCAAGGGCACATGACCGGCGTGAACATCCCCGACCAGGGCGACTACGTGCGGCCGAAGTGGGGCATCTACCGGTCGGTGCAGAGCGCCAGCTCGGACATCCTGGACACCTATCTGCTGTTCAAGAACTACACGGCGACGAAGAACTGAAGGGGCGAAAGGAAAAAGGGGGCCGAACCGCGAAGGTCTGAGCGGCCGTGCCTCCGCCATCCGGGCGCTTGAGTAGGTCAGCCTCGCCTAAGTTAGGCTAGGCTGACCTACTCGTCAGCCAACGGAAGGCACCTGCGCATGCGCGTCGCGATGTTCGGCTACCAGACCTGGGGGCACCGCACCCTGCGTGCCCTGATCGACGCCGGCCACGAGGTCGCGCTGGTGGTGACGCATCCCCAGAGCGACCACGCGTACGAGCGGATCTGGGCGGACTCGGTGGCCGACCTGGCGCGGGAGCACGGCATCCGGGTGCTGCTGCGGGAACGGCCGGACGACGCGGAGCTGCTGGCCGAGCTACAGGCCGCCGACCTGGACCTGATCGTGGCCAACAACTGGCGGACCTGGCTGCCGCCGGAGGTGTTCGACCTGCCCCGGCACGGCACGCTGAACATCCACGACTCGCTGCTGCCGGCCTACGCCGGCTTCTCCCCCGTGATCTGGGCGCTGCTCAACAACGAGCCCGAGGTCGGCGTTACCGCGCACATGATGGACGGCGAGCTGGACGCGGGCGGCGTCGTGCTGCAGCGATCGGTGCCGGTCGGCCCGGCCGACACCTCGGCCGACCTGTTCCACCGCACCGTGGACCTGATCGCGCCGATCACCGCCGAGGCGATCAAGCTGATCGAGCAGGGCTGCACGCCGCAGCCGCAGGACCGGTCCAAGGCCAGCTTCTTCCACAAGCGGGCCAAGCGGGACAGCCTGATCGACTGGAACTGGACGCCGGAGTACATCGAACGACTGGTGCGGGCCCAGTCCGACCCGTACCCGAACGCCTTCACGTACCACCGCGGCCAGGAGCTGCGCATCGTGAAGGCCTCGGTCTCCCAGGGCCACTACGGCGGCACGCCGGGCCGGATCTTCTACCGTGAGGGCGACGGCGTGGTGATCGTCGCCGGCCCGGACGCCCGTCGCGGCACCTTCCCCGGCCTGGTGATCGAGCGGGTGCGCACCGCGGACGGCGCGGAGCTGGCCGCGAACGACTACTTCAAGACGATGGGCGGCTACCTCACCGACCGCCCGTGACGAGACGACGGGGACTCGCAACCCGAGCCCCCGTCGACCGTCTCACGCCGACTCGTGCGGCACCGGCCACAGCTCGACCGGATCCTGGTCGGCGATCGGCATGTCGGCGGCGATCTCCCGGGCCCGTGCCTCGTCGGCCACGTCCAGCAGGTAGAAGCTGGCCATGTACTCCTTGGTCTCCAGGTACGGGCCGTCGGTGACCACGGCCGCCCCGCCGACCCGGCGCACCAGCTTGGCCTCGGCGGCGTCGGCCAGGCCGTAGGCGCCGAGCAGCTCGCCGGTCTCCCGGTAGCGGGTGTTGAACGCCTCCTGCTGGGCGATCACCTCGGGCCACTGCTCGGCCGGCAGCGAGTCCCACTTCTCCTTGTTGCCGTAGATCATGAGCAGGTACTTCATCGCTGCGCTCCTTCACGTCTTCGAGCTCGGTCACCAGTGGGTCGGAGCCGGTCGGCCGTTCTCTACACGCTACTGAGGACCTGGTTCCGCGCGGAGCGCGACGCGGAACCAGGCCGGGGTGGATCAGTGCAGCGGTGGATCAGGGCAGAGTCGGTCAGGGCAGGGTCAGGCCGTAGGCGCTCAGCGCCGCGGGCACCGGCTGGAAGAAGGTCTCGCCGCCGGAGTTGCAGTCGCCGCTGCCGCCGGAGGTGAGGCCCAGGGCGGTGTCGCCGTCGAACATCGCGCCGCCGCTGTCGCCGGGCTCGGCGCAGACGTCGGTGTCGATCAAACCGCTGACACTGCCTTCCTGGTAGTTCACGGTCGCGTTCAGGCCGGTGACCTGGCCGGTGTGCACGCCGCTGGTGGAACCGCTGCGCGTCACCGACTCGCCGACTCCTGCGTCGCCGGCCTGGTCGATCTGCTGGCCAGTGTTGACGGCGCTCGGCGCGTCGACTCCCTGGTCGTAGACCGCGTACGAATAGTCGGTGCCCGGGAAATCAGCCTGGGAGGTGGTGGCGATGTGCTGGCTGTCGCCGCTGTCGGCCCACCAGTCGTTGGTCGCGACGCCGCAGTGGCCGGCGGTCAGGATGGCCGGGTTGCCGCTGGAGTCGTGCACGTTGAAGCCCAGCGAGCAGCGCAGGCCCTGGCCCCAGATGGCGTCGCCGCCTTCGATCAGCGGGCGCAGCTTGCCGGCGGTGGTCTTGAGCCGGGCCTTGCCGCCGAAGCCGTTGACCTCCTTGGTCAGCGAGGCCAGCTTGGCCCCGGTGACGGTGGAGTCGGCGGTCACCAGCACCTGGCCGGTGCGCGGGTCGACTCGCCAGGCCGTGCCGGGAATTCGGGCGTTCTGGTTGAGATGGGACGTCACGGCCGCCAATTCGGAGGCACGGTAGGGCACCTTGGCCGGGACCGCGCCCAGCGCGCGGACCTGTGCCGCGGCGGCGTCGTCAGTCACGCTGACGATCAGCTGGTGGTGGTCGTAGTAGGAGCCGACAGTGCGGTCGCCGAGCAGGGACTGGGCGGTCGCGCCGAGGTTGGTCGCTTGCCGCGCGGACAACGGCGCGGCGCCGGCTGTCGGGGCCGCGACTGCCAGGCCGGCGACGAGCAGGGTGGCGATGGTCAGGCATCGATGACGGGCAGGGATCATGAAGCCGTCTCCGTTCCGTGGTTCACCAAGGGGGGCACCGGTGCCACCGGAGTGCGCGCCAGCCCAGGGTAGGGGGCCGCGACCGGGGTAACCACCCGCCGATAGTCGTGCGCAGCTCACCTTTTCTGGTCCCACTTTTCGTGGGAACACTGGACCATGCCGGCGTGGTGCGCTCAGGCTAACGTTCCGGTCATGGCTCGTGTTTTCCTTGCCGGCGCGACCGGAGCCCTCGGCCGTCGCCTCGTTCCGCTGCTGCTCGCCCACGGACACCACGTCACCGGCCTGGCCCGGTCCACCGCCAGCGCGGACCGGATCCGCGAGCTGGGGGCCGAACCGGCCGCCGGTGACGCCCTCGACGCCGACAGCCTGCGGGCGGCGGTGGCGGCCGCGCGGCCGGACGTCGTCATGCACCAGCTCACCGACCTGGCCTCCCGTGACCTCGCCGCCAACTCGGCGATCCGGGTCGTCGGCACCCGCAACCTCGTCGAGGCCGCCTTGGCCGCCGACGTGCGGCGATTTGTCGTGCAGAGCATCGCTTTCGCGTACGAACCGGGCACTGCGCCGGCCAGTGAGGACACTCCGCTCGACTTCACCGCCCCGGAACCTCGGCAGACCACCGTGCGCGGCATCGCCGAGTTGGAGACGCAGGCCGCCCGGGTCGAGTCGCATGTGGTGCTGCGTTACGGCACCTTCTACGGGCCTGGCACCTGGTACTCCCCCACCGGCCTGATGGCTGAGGCCGCGCGGGCCGGGCAGTTGCCGGCCAACCGTGACGTCACCAGCTTCGTGCACATCGACGACGCCGCCACCGCCGCACTACGTTCCCTGGACTGGGAAACCGGCCCGGTGAACATCTGCGACGACGAGCCGGCCCCGGCCACCGAGTGGGTGCCGGAGTTCTGCGCCCTGGTCGACGCCGAACCGCCGGCCCCGTCGGATCAGCGCACCCCCTTCGCTCGCGGCGCCGACAACGCCCATGCCCGCGGCATCGGCTGGCGCCCAGCCCACCCCTCCTGGCGCATTAGCTTCCGCGAGTCACGCTCAGCGGCACACCGAATGTAGGTTTCCGACAGGCGTGCCAAACCACCGCCGCAGCGCCGCCCGCAACTCGTCGGCGTCGGTGCCGGCCCACGCGAGGTAGCCGTCGGGGCGGATCAACGTTCCCTCGCCCGATCCGGACTCGACGGCGACGCGATCTTCCCACGGGCCAACAACTTCGACGTCCGGGCCGACGTAGCGGGCGCGGGCGTCGAGGAGCCGGGTGTCGGCGGAGAAAGTGCCGACGAGCGGGTTTTTGTCGTCGCCGTAACGGATGCGCAAGCCGTGGCTCAGCTCCAGCATGGTCCGGGCGTCCAGGGCTTCGGCGAGCACGCCGCGCAGGGCCTCGGTCTGCGCATCGGTGCGGATCAGCGCCGACTCGGCCCGGCTGTCGCGAAGCACTTGCGCGCCAACGGGATGCCGTTCGGCAGTGTAGGTGCCGAGCAGCTCGTCGTCGGCCACGCCACGGGCGACGAGGGCAAGTTTCCAGCCGAGGTTGGCGGCGTCCTGGAGGCCGAGGTTGAGGCCCTGGCCGCCGATCGGCGAGTGCACGTGGGCGGCGTCGCCGGCGATGAGCACCCGGCCGCGACGGTAGGTCGAGGCCTGGCGGGCGTTGTCGGTGATCCGCATCGGCTTTTCGATCGCCGTGACGGTGAAGTCGTGACCGCTGACCCGGCGCAGGCTGGCCTGGAACTCCTCGGCGGTCAGCGTCGAGTCGCGGTCGAACGGGCTCGGATCGAACTCGATGGTCATGCTCGGCGACGGGGCCGGGGCGACGGCGAGAATGCCGTCGGGGAGCCGGTGAATGCCCGGTGCCAACGGCAGATCGCCGTCGTAGGCGGCGATCCCGGTGCGGGCCAGCATGGACGGGTCGGTGCCGGGGAAGTCGAAGCCGGCCTGGCGGCGCACCGTGCTCCGACCGCCGTCGCAGCCGACCAACCAGTCAGCGGATATCCTTGTGCCGTCAGCGAAAACGGCAGTCGTCTCGTCCTCGACGGCTACCAGTTCGAGGCCCCGGCGGACCTCGACGCCGAGCTCCGCGACCCGGTCGGCCAGCAGCCGTTCGAACTCGCCCTGCATGACCATCAGCGGCGGGGCCAAATCAGCCAGCTCGCCGTGGCGGTCGATGAACGGCAGCATGGCGAAGTCGCCCTTGAAGTCGGCCATGCCCAGACTGGCCATCAGCTCCGCGAGATCACCGGGATCGTCCCCGGCGGTCTGCTCGCTGAGGCCGGCCAGGCGGCGCAGGGCCGCAGCGGTCATCGCGCGTACCGGATCACCCAGCCCGCGCAGGTCCAGTGTCTGCATGGTGCGGGCCGTGAGCCCGCGGTCGTCATCGTTCTTGCCCTCGTCAGGCTCGGCCAGCCGCTCCACCACCAGCGGAGCCACCCCGGATAACCGCAGCTCAGCGGCCAGGAACAGCCCGACCGGCCCGCCCCCGACGATCAACACCGGCACGTCCATGTCACCCTCCCCGTGACGCGGAAATACTTCACATGATGTGAACAGTATGCATGCCGTAAACTATCGGCGCCAGGTTTTCAGGGAGGCGCCAGTGGACAACAGGGATCGGTTGATCGAGCGGATCGAGCAGGCCGAGGATCGGTTCCTGCGGCTCACCTCGGCCGGCGGGGCCAGTCCGCTGGCGTCCACCGACCTCACCATGCGGCAGTTGCAGGCGCTGCTCGTCGTGTCCTTCGTGGACGGCGCCTCCGGCCAGGACCTGGCCCGCGCCCTCGGCGTCGGCCTCGCCGCCGTCACCGGCATCACCCACCGGCTCTCCGCTCGCGGCCTCATCCGCCGCGCCGTCGACCCCGACGACCGCCGGGTGCGCCGAATCTACTTGTCCCCCAAGGGATCCGCCATGCTCGCCGAGCTCCGCGACGCCGGCCGCAACAACAAGCGCCGGCTACTCAAGCGCCTCGACACCGAGGCCCTGCACAAGATGGCCGACGCCATGGACGCCCTCAACGAAGCCGCCGAGTCCGACCACACCTGACCACCCCGACCCCACACACCAGCGACACCAAACGCCACATGTGGTCCGTCGTCGCCTTCATATGCCACATAGACAGAACTCATGCGCGTCATGAAGATGCCTGCCCGTGAACTCTCCAAGGTCGTGAACGGAATCGGACATGACCGGCTTCAGTCGAGGCGTCCACGACTCGTTCGCTATGGACCGTCCACTTACTCAACGTCGAACGCTCGTTCGCGTCGGCGTTCTCACTCAATGCGGCGTGAGCGGATGTTCGGCGTTCGACACCGCTGCGTATCGGCGCGCCGGGAGTGTGGTTGGGCCGTTCGCGTGTAGTCGTCGCGACAGAGGGCCTTCGGCTTGGCCAGCAGTTGCTGGTTCGCTTGTCGCGCAGCTGGCTTCACATGCTGTCGAGGACATCGGCGTGCTGCGCGTCGTGGACGGCGTTGGCCTGATCGATCTCCACCATGTGCTCTTCCGCCCAAGCCCGCAACGCCGCCAGCGGAGCCTCCAACGACAAGCCCAGCTCCGTGAGCCGGTAGTGCACCCGTGGCGGCACGGTCGGCTCCACCCGACGGCCGACCAGCCCGTCCCGGACCAGGCTGTGCAGCGTCACCGACAGCATCTTCTGCGACACGCCGGACATCCGCCGCCGCAACTCGGCGAACCGCACCTCACCCGGGGCGGCCTCGGCGAGCACCTTGACCGCCATCGACGTCCATTTCGTGCCAATGCGGTCCAGCAGCTGACGCGTCGGACACCGGGGATCGAACAGATCGCCGCGACCGGCGCGCTCCACCCGCACGGGCTGAGTGGTCACCTTGACCTCACCACCTGTCGGCAAAGTGCCGTCTTGGCACCACAACCACGGTTACCTACGGTTCTGTGGTCACCGATGGTAACCGACGGAGGCACTGTGTCCGACACCTCGTCACCCCGCCCGCCGAAGGTCGAGCTGCGGCGGATCGCGACCAACGGCGTCCACCTCAACGTGGCCACGGCCGGCGCCGGTCCTGCGGTCGTGCTGCTGCACGGCTTTCCGCACACCTGGCAGGTGTGGAGCGAGCTCATCGGCCCGTTGTCCGCGCACCACCGGGTGATCGCCCCCGACCTGCGCGGATTCGGCGCCAGCACGCGCGCCCCGGACGGTTACGACGCCGGCACTCTGGCCGACGACATCGACGGGATCCTCGACGCCGTCGCCGAACCCACGGCGGCCGTGGTCGCGATCGACGCCGGCACCCCGGTCGCGGTCCTGCTCGCCCTGCGCCGACCCGACCGGATCCGACGACTGGTCGTCATGGAAGCGCTGCTGGGCTCGCTGCCCGGCGCTGAGGAGTTCCTCGCCGCCGGTCCACCCTGGTGGTTCGGATTCCATGCCGTCCCCGGTCTCGCCGAAACGGTCCTCATCGGACACGAGGAGCAGTACATCGACTGGTTCCTCACCGCCGGCACCCGCAGCCGGCGCGTGCCACCCGACATCCACGACGCGATCATCAACGCCTACACCGGAGTCGACGCCCTCCGCTGCGCCTTCTCCTACTACCGCGCACTGCCCACCACCGCCCGCCACCTCAGTGACGCCGTGGCCGGTGGCCGGCTCACCGTGCCCACGCTGGCGATCGGCGCTCACCCGGTCGGCGCTGCGCTGGAACGACAGCTACGCCCCATCGCCGACGACCTCACCGGACATCTCATGCCGGATTGCGGCCACATCATTCCGCTGGATCGGCCCCGAGAACTGCTCGGTCTCGTGAGGCCCTTCCTCGCCGCCGACCTGGTCGCCGAGCCAACGTGACCGGCTAACGCGCCGTAATGGCGCCTCCTCGACATGACCGCCCGGCGTCTGTCGGCAGTGCCTGACAGCGGACAGGGGCTCCAGTGACGGGTGGGAAGAACCAGGACGAGGTGGCCCAGTCGCAGGCGCTGCGACCAATCGGCGGATCCCACTCTGTCATCGGCAGGAGAGTGCATTCGCCGGGGCTCAACCCACCGGCACGTCGTCCACTGACCGACGTCGTTGCTGCGATTAACAGACGCGTTCCGCCCGTGCATTTCGAGTCGGACGTTCGCAACGTTCGTTGGGGGCAGACCCCTGTGGACCACATGTGGCGTCGACAGCGAGTGGGTAGTGGCGCTACAGTCATGGCTATAGCAGCTGTAGCGGAGGAGGCTGGGCGTGAAGACGTGGTTCATCACCGGTGGCACACCGGGCGGCTTCGGCATGGCGTACGCGAACGCGGCGCTGGCCATCGGCGACCGGGTGGCACTGACTGCCCGTCGGCCCGATGAACTGGCGGAATGGGCGCAGCAGCACGGTGATCGGGTGTTGGTGCTGCCGCTCGACGTCACGGACCGGGAGCAGATCCGGCGGGCGGTGCGCGCCGCCGAGGAGCGGTTCGGCGGCATCGACGTGCTGGTCAACAACGCGGGCCGGGGCTGGTACGGCTCGGTGGAGGGCAGCACCGACGACACCGTGCGGCGGACGTTCGACCTCAACTTCTTCGGCGCGGTCGACGTGATCCGCGCGGTGTTGCCGGGCATGCGCGAACGTGGCAGCGGCTGGATCGTGAGCATGTCGTCGCTGGCGGGCCTGGTGGGGATCACCGGATTCGGCTACTACTCGGCGGCGAAGTTCGCCCTGGAAGGCCTCACCGAGGCACTGCGGCGCGAGGTGGAACCGTTTGGTGTCAAGGTGTTGTCGGTGGAGCCGGGGGCGTTCCGCACCAACGCGTACGCCGGCTTCGACGACGAGCCGATCAGCGAGACCGTCGACGCCTACCACCCGCTGCTGACCGAAGTCCGCGCGGCATTCGTGGCGGAGAACGGAAAGCAGGCGGGCGATCCGGACCGGGGCGTGCGCGCGGTGATCGAGGCGATGAACTCGGCCAACCCGCCGGAGCGGCTGGTGCTCGGCAACGCCGCCTTCGAGTCGGCCACGACCAAGTTCGAGGCGACGCTGACCGAACTGCGCGTGCACGAGAAGCTGTCGCGCGGGGCCGACTTCGACTGACTGCCCGATCGGTCGTCGTCGGCCTGATGCACACGCTGGTCCGGGAGATCGCCCCGTTTCGGTTGATCACCATGGACGACGTCGCCGCGTTCCTGCTGCGCAACGGGGGCATGAACGGGCACGACCTGAACATCGACGGCGGTTGGCTGCTGACCTGAGCTCGGTCAGCCGGCCATCACCCCGGCGAGCCGCTGCGCGCCACCGGGTTCGAAGCACTCCACGAGGTTGGTCGCCGAGTCATGGGCGGCCTCCTCGGCACGGGGGAACATGGCGGTCTCGTACGCGGTCAGCGCTGTCTCGACGTCAGAGCCGGCGGCGAGGGCGAGGGCCAGGTCGGTGCCGTCGAGCATGGCCAGGTTCGCGCCCTCGCCGGCAAAGGGCGACATGAGGTGGGCGGCGTCGCCGAGCAGGGTGACGCCGGGGACGCGCGTCCAGCGGTGCCCGACGGGCAGGGCGTGGATCGCCCGCGGCACGAAGGTGGCGTCGGCGTCGGCGATGAGGCCGCGCAGGGGTTCGGCGAAGTCGTCGAAGAGCTCCAGCAGCCGCAGGCGGGTCTGGACCGGGTCGGCGGGGTCGACGAGTTCGGTGCCGGCCCAGTTCTCGTCCTCGGCGCGAATGGCCAGATAGACCCGGATCCGGCCGTCGCCGTTGCGCTGGGCCATCACACCCTTGCCGTGGTCGAGGGCGAACATCGAGCCGGGGCCGACAAAGGCGGCGGCGTCCGGGTGCTTGGCGTCCACATCGGACAGATGGATCTCGACGAACGACAGCCCGGAGTAGATCGGCCGGGCGTCGGACAGCAGCGGCCGGACCTTCGACCACGCCCCGTCGGCGCCGACGACCAGGTCGGACTCGACAGTCTCGCCGCCGACGGTGATCGTCGACGGAGTCACGGACGTGACCTTGGCGCCCCAGCGCACCGTGCCGGCCGGCAGGGACTCGACGAGAATCCGCTTGAGCTCCTTGCGGTCGACCTCGGGCCGGCCGCCGGGCTCGGGCGCGACGTCGTCGATGTAGACGGTGCCCCGGCCGTCCATCAGCCGCATCGCCTCGCCCTCGTCCCGGGCGACGGCCCGGAACTGGTCGAACAGGCCCGCTTCGCGCAGCGCCCGCTGCCCGGACTCCTCATGCATGTCCAGGGTGCCGCCCTGGTCGCGGGCGGTCGGCGAGGCGTCCAGTTCGTACACAGTGGACTGGACGCCGTTGACGTGCAGCACCCGGGCGAGTGTGAGGCCGCCGAGGCCGCCGCCGACGATGCTGATCTTCATTGCGTTTCTCCGATCACGGTATAGGGGTGCCGAGCGCCCCGCTGATCAGGACGTCGAACATCCAGCGCGCCCGATTCACGGCCGGGCCGGCCATCAGTTCCCTGGAGTGTGCGGCGATGTTGGGGTAGGTGTCGGCCGGGGCGTCGGCGACCACCCGTTCGAGCCGGTCGTGGTTGGCCACCGCGGCCGCCAGATTCTCTTGCTGGGTGCCGTGTTCCACCGCGCTGGCGGTGGCGATCAGCAGCAGCATGTCCACCGCCCAGGCGGCCTGTGCCTTGGGCATGCCGCCCTCGGCCAGCCGGCCCAGCACCGCCTCGACCACGGCCAGGTAGTTCGGACCGCTGAGCCGGGTGACCATCGCGACCCGAGCCAGGCTCGGATTCTCGTGCAGCACCCGCTGGTAGGAGGTGATCACCTTGTGCAGCCGCTCCCGCCAGTCCGGCGAGCGGCCCGGGTCCAGGTCGACCTCGCCGAGCAGCTCGTCGAGCATCGCGGCGTGCAGTTCCTCGGTGTCGCGGACGTAGACATAGAGCGAGGCCGGCCCGGTGTCGAGCTCCTTGGCCAGCCGCCGCATGGTGACCTTGTCCATGCCCTCGGCCCGCATCACCGCCAGCGCCGTGCCGACGATGCCGTCCCTGGTCAGCGCCGGCTTGGCCGGCCGTTCCCGTCGGTTGTACATGGGATCGAGCCTAACGGACGCGTTCGTGACGAACACGTTCGTCAGGGA
Source organism: Kutzneria sp. CA-103260 (assembly GCF_018263855.1). Lineage (GTDB taxonomy): Bacteria > Actinomycetota > Actinomycetes > Mycobacteriales > Pseudonocardiaceae > Kutzneria. Next base: position 4,283,834 of record NZ_CP073318.1, read on the forward strand.
CGCAGGAAATCGGCGATGAGGTCCAGCGTGCGCTCCAGGGCTTCCATCAACGGGGCATGGCCGACACCCGGCAGCGACACGAACTCCGCCTTCGGGAAGTGCTTCACGTAGGCGCGGCCGTACTCCAGCGGGGCGACCCGATCGTCCTCGCCCCAGATGGCCAGCGTCGGCACAGTCACCCTCGCCACCCGATGCGGCAGCCGCGGGTCGCCCTGCGGATGCGGAGCCATGTAGTGGGCCAGCACCCCGAGGTTGTCCCGCACCGCCGGCGGCAGCTGCGCTGCCTGGTCCGGGTTCGGCGTGGCCACCGGCAGCCCCGGGATCCGCGGCCCGATCACGTCGATCAGCACCAGTCCCCCAATGCGCCGGCCGCGGTCGCGGATCACCATCTCGGCGGCGATCCAGCCGCCGAAGGAGGTCGCGATCACCACCAAGTCCTCGATGTTCTCGTCGTCCAGCAGGTCGAGGTACTCCATCGCCAGGTCGTCCGGCCCCTCGTACCAGTCGGGCCGAGACGTGCCATCCCAGCCGGCGTGAGTGGGCGCGAGCACCCGGTGCGTCGGCTCGAAGCGGTCCACGATCGGCTGCACCGACCGCCGTCCCGGGCCCCCGTGCAACACCATCAGCGTCTTGGTCATGACCCCACCTTAACGAACATGTTCGTTACGAACAAGTTCGTCAGTGGATTCCCTGGTTCTTACCCAGTGCTTACGCTGGACCGGACGCACGTCACAGCCGGGACCAAAACCGTCCTGACCGGTGTTGTATCGACCGGGGGGAACGGATCGAGAGAGGGAGCGATGAGCAACACGACCGAGACCGCGGTGCTGGCCGGCGGGTGCTTCTGGGGCATGCAGGACCTGATCCGCCGCCAGCCCGGTGTGCTGTCCACCCGGGTCGGCTACTCCGGTGGCGACACGCCCAACGCGACCTACCGCAACCATGGGACCCACGCAGAGGCCGTCGAGATCGTCTTCGACCCCAGCGTGACCAGCTTCCGCGACCTGCTGGAGTTCTTCTTCCAGGTGCACGACCCGAGCACGAAGAACCGCCAGGGCAACGACATCGGCCTGAGCTACCGGTCGGCCATCTTCTACACCAGCGACGAGCAGCGCCGGGTGGCCGAGGACACCATCGCCGACGTCGACGCCTCCGGCCTGTGGCCGGGCAAGGTCGTCACCGAGGTGCAGGCCGCCGGCCCGTTCTGGGAGGCCGAGCCCGAGCACCAGGACTACCTGCTGCGCTACCCGAACGGCTACACCTGCCACTTCGTCCGTCCGGGCTGGAAGCTGCCCAAGCGGGCCGAGTCCACGCAGGGCTGACGCCCTGAGGTCTGGCGGCTGACACCCCGTCAGCCGCCAGACGGGCAGTACCCCTGGCATATGAACGGCCCGGCCCGGTCGGGGTCGAGTTCCCAGTAGTGCACGCCGCGATCCACGCCGGCCGAGAACAGCGCGTCCCCACGCGAGCCGAACCGCATCGCGTCCAGCAGCCGCTGGTCGAAGGCGACGTTCGACTCGATGGAGCGGCCGGCGAAGAACACGTGCCGCGAGCCGTAGCGGCGCTGCATGGCCCGCCGGTGGTCCGGATGGTTCGCGGCAATGTCACCCGATGGTGGGGGACGGTTGCCAGTAGGGGCCGAGGAGCGGGTGACCGGGGGATCTACCGACACGGGTAGTGCGGGACCCCGGACGGCCTAGTCGGCCACCCGCGAGAGTGAATGCCGGACGCGGGGAGTGATTGGTTATTCACACGAACTAGTCCTGTGCGTGCCGTAGTGCAACCACATAGACTTATGCCGAAATTTGCAGATATGGCTATGCAAAAAGCGCAGTCGTCCGGCTCGTCCAGTCCGACGGCAACTTGCCGTGGACAAGGAAGGGGCTCGCCGATGTTCACAATCACGCCGTTAGCCGGTTCCCGCGCCGACAACCACGACCACGTGCTGGTCGGGTTGAGCCCGCAGAACGGGCGGTACAAGCCGGAATACATCCGAAACCTGATTTCCTGGCTGCATCCCCGATTCAGATCGATTGACGTGGTCATTCCGGGGTTCGAGGCGGCATACACGCTGGTCGCGGCCGGCCACCCGCCCGCCCAGGCGGTGCACCGGGCCCGCAGGGCCTATCGCCAGCTGCGCAACCCGGCCGTGCAAGCCCTCGCCGACCTGGGGGTTCCCGACGCGGCCAGGCATGTGATGAGCTGGACCCGGCTGCACGCCGACCACGCTTACCGAGCCGCGCTGAACCGATCCCGAATCGCCTATATGACCGACCCAGGCATTCGCCGGGCCTGCCGTGAGATGACGGCCGAGGTGGTGGCCAACTCGGCCGCGGGGCACCTGGTCACGGACCGGGATATCGACATCGCGGTCCGTTACGTGATTGCCGAAATACCGCTGCTCACGGACGGTCCGAGCCTCTTCGGGACGAACGGCAGCGTATTCGTGTACCACCGTGCCACCCCACTGGTGGCGGAGATCGCCCGTAGCGACTCCATTCTCAGCGCACAGCCCGGACAGGCGTGGGCGGTCGTCGAGCAAAAGGAGCAAAATCATGACGAGCACGGCCGAACCAGATCTTCCGCTGCACTACCCGTTCCCGCTCGGTGACACCGGCGCGCTGCCGCCGCTGACCGCCTGGGCCCAGCAGGCCAAGCCGGTCTGCCCGGTGCGGCTGCCCAGCGGCGTCACGGCCTGGATGCTGACCCGCAAGGACGACGTGGCCCAGGCGCTGGCCGACAACCGGTTCAGCCGCAACCTGGCCGAGCCGGGCTCACCCCGCATGGTCGGCGAGGACCTGACCTCGGTGGACCACGCGATCTTCAACCTGGACCCGCCGGAGCACGGCCGGGTCCGCCAGGTGCTCAGCAGCTGGTTCACCCGCCGCGCCGTGCAGCGGCACCGCCCGCTGGTGGCCCGGCACGCGCAACGGCTGCTGGCCGCGATGGCCGACGGCCCGAACCCGGTGGACCTGGTCGAGGCCTACACGGCGACGCTGCCGCTGGACGCGATGGGCGAGGTGATGGGCGTGCCGCCGGACCTGGCGCAGGAGTGCCGCCGCGTCTACCCGATGAGCCTGGACCTGTCCTCCACGCCGGACGCGGTGGAGAAGGAGACCGACGCGGCCAAGCAGTTCATCGCCAAGCTGATCAAGGTACGCCGGGCGGAGCCGATGCCGGACTCCCCCGTGCACGCGCTCATCGAGGCCCGCGAGCAGGGCCTGATCACCGAGGCCGAGATGTTCGGCACGGTGTTCCTGATCTTCGTCACGTCGTTCGACCCGCTGGTGGCCCCGCTGACCACCGGGCCGATGATGCTCATGCTGCACCGCGCGCAACTCGCCGAGTGCCAGGCCGATCCGGCCCTGTGGCCCAAGGCGGTCGAGGAGATCCTGCGCTACTTCCACAACGGCGGCCTGGGTTTCCCGCGCGTCGCCCGCGAGGACGTGGAGCTGCGCGGCACGCTGATCAGGGCCGGCGACGCGCTGGTGGTGCCGATGCAGGCGGTCACCTGGGACCCCCGGCACTACCGCAACCCGGAGCGGTTCAACATCCACCGGGCCACCGACGGGTCGGCCACCTTCGGCGCCGGGCCGCACTACTGCCTCGGCTCCCAGCTGGCCCGGGTTGTCTTGCAGGAGGCCATCTCCGCGCTGTTCACCCGGTTCCCGACGCTCGACCTGGCGGTCAGCGAGCGGGAGCTGCCGTGGGACCCGAACCGCATGTTCACCCGCCCGATGCAGCTGCCCGTGACCTGGTGAGGAGTGACATGACGGCGAGCCAGTTCGAGGAGTTGGCCTACCTGTACGAGCACAGCTTCGAGGTGTGGCCGTACCGGCGGGACGTGGAGCAGCACTCGGTGCTGGCGGCGCTGGGCGAGGTGGCCGGGCTGGCCGCGCTGGACCTGGGCTGCGGCGCCGGCTCGTACACCCGACTGCTGGCCGAGCACGGGGCGCGGCCGGTGGTCGGGGTGGACAGCGCGGCCGGCATGGTCGACTACGCCCGGCGGCGCGAGGCCGAGGACCCGTCCGGGGCGACCTTCGCCCGGCGGGACGCCTCGGAGCCGATCTCCGGCCGTTTCGACGTGGTGTTGGCGGTGCACCTGCTGCCGTACGCGGAAACGGTCGAGACACTCACCGCCATGTGTGCGACGGCGCGGTCCGCCCTGTCCGGACCAGGGAAAATGTTCGTGACCGTCACCATCAATCCTGGTTTCGCCACCGAACCCGGTTACTACACACGCTACGGATTCGACTTGATAGCCCCTTCGGCTGAACTTCGTGACGGCGATCCGGTTCGGCTGCGCAGTGAGTTCCTCGGCGGCAGCATCGACGTCACGCCACACTTCTGGTCCCGCGCCACTCAGGAGAAAGCCCTGCTCAACGCGGGTTTCCGGGAGGTGACGTGGTGGGCTCCGCAGTGCTCGCCGACGGCCGACGTCGATCACTTCGGCGATTATCTCCGCAAACCTCCCACCCTTGTTGTCACCGCGACGGCGTGAGGCTGTACTAGGATTTCCGCGGCGAATATGAAGTTTTCCGGGAGGTCGGGCTCGTGCACGAATCGGCGTGGATGCCAACGGGACTGGATCCGGATGTGCCCAGTGCCGCCCGGGTGTACGACTATTTCCTCGGCGGCTACCACAACCTGGCCGTCGACCGGGAGTTCGCCCACCGCGCCGAGCAGACGATGCCGGACCTGCCGCTGATCCTGCGCACTTCACGCCGGTTCCTGCGGCGGGCCGTGCACTACCTGCTGGAGCAGGGCATCACCCAGTTCCTGGACCTGGGATCGGGCATTCCGACCGCCGGCAACGTGCACGAGATCGCGCACGCGGCCGCCCCGCGCTCCCGGGTGGTCTACGTGGACCGGGACTCCGTGGCCATGGCGCACGCCGCCCTGATGCTGGAGGGCAACGACAACGCCGCCGCGCTGCGGGCCGACCTGAGAGACCCGCGGGAGGTGTTGCGCCACAACGTGGTCACCAACCTGCTGGACCTGTCCCAGCCGGTGGCGGTGCTGATGTCGGCGGTGCTGCACTTCGTCGAGTCCGATGTCGAGGCGCAGTCCATTGTGGCCGGTTACCGCACCGCCATCGCGCCGGGCAGCTACATCGCGATCTCCCAGGGCACCCAGGAGGCCGCGGGCGAGCGGGGCGAGCAGGTGATCCGCCTGTACGACCAGACCGACAGCCCGTTCACGGCCCGCGACCGCGGGCGGTTCACCCGGCTGTTCCGGGGTCTGGACCTGGTCGAGCCGGGCGTGGTCTACGTGCCGCAGTGGCGGCCGGAGTCGCCCGAGGACGTTGACGAGCACCCCGAGCTGAGCTGCGCCTACGGGGCGATCGGCCAGAAGCCGCTGTACTGACGCCGGGTTCTGGCCGATCGGCCAGAACCCGATTCCACAAGTTGACAATCATTGTCGCCGCGCTCACGATAACTGACTGATGAGCCAGTTATCTACGGAGCGGTGATGCACGGACTGGGCGTGTTCCGCGACCCCGCCTCGGTCGCGGTGGTCGGCGCGTCGGAGGACCGGTCCAAATGGGGCCACTGGCTGGCGGCCGGAGCGCTGACCGGAGCCGGTCGACGGCGCGTGCACCTGGTCAGCCGGCGCGGCGGCACCGTGTGCGGGCAGCCCTGCGCGACGAACCTGCGGAGCCTGGACGAGGTGCCGGAGCTGGTGGTGCTCTGCGTGCCGGCGACCCACGTGCCGGAGGTCGTGACCGAGGGGCTTTCCCTGGGGGTCAAGGGATTCCTCGGCATCACCGCCGGCGTCTCGGACGAACTGGAGCTGGCGCGACGGATCCGGTCCGGCGGGGCCCGGCTGGTCGGCGCGAACAGCCTGGGCATCGTGGACACGGCCACCGAGTTGTGCCTGGCCTGGGGCAGTTTCACCGCCGGACCGCTGGCCATCGTGTCGCAGAGCGGGCAGGTCGGCTCGGAGCTGGCGCTGCTGGGCGAGCGGCACGGGCTGGGCATCTCCCGGTTCGTCTCGCTGGGTAACGCCGCTGACGTTACGGCGACCGAGCTGCTGGCCGACCTCGCCGACCACTCCGCGACCGAGGTGGTGGCCGTCTACCTGGAGAACTTCACGGACGGATCGCTGCTGCTGCGGGCATTGCGGGGGCTGCGGGAGGTGGGCAAGCCGACGCTGCTGCTGACCGTCGGCGGCAGCGCGGCCAGCACCCGGCTGGCCCGCTCGCACACCGGTTCCCTGACCTCGCCGCTGGACGTCGTGGACGCCGCGTGCCGGGCGGCCGGGGTCGCGCGGGTGAGCACGCCGTCGGAGCTGATCGACGTGGCCCGGGCCCTGCTGGCGGCCCGGCCGCCGCACGGCGACCGGGTGGCGATCATCGGCGACAGCGGCGGGCAGTGCGGGATCGCCGCCGACGTGGCCCACACGAATCGGCTCACGGTGCCGGCGTTCTCGCACGACATCGGCGTCGCGCTGCCGGCCGGGTCGGCCGCGCACAACCCCGTCGACCTGGCCGGGGCCGGCGAGCAGGACATCGCCAACTACGCCCGGATCACCGAGGCGGTGCTGCGTCGCGACGACGTGGACGCCGCCGTGCTGACCGGCTACTTCGGCCGGTACGGACTGGACATTCCGGCCATCGGCGGCCGGGAAGTCGCGGTGGCGCAACGGATCGGCGCGGCCGTGGCCGACGCCGGCAAGCCGGTGGTGGTGCACTCGATGGGCCCGGACAGCGCCACCGCCCACGCCCTGTGGGCGGTCGGCGTCCCGACGTACGACCGCATCGAGGCAGCCCTGTCGGCGCTGCGCGGTCTGGTCGCGTTTGGGCGGCCGCCTGAGCTGCCGCTGCCCTACCAAGCCCGGCCCCTCGACGCCCTGCCCGAGGGCTACTGGGAGACTCGCCAGGTGCTCGTCGACGTCGCCTTCCCCCGGGGCCTCGTCGTCCGCGCCCGGGCGGAGCTGGCCCGGGCGGCCCGGCTCACCGCCCCCTACGTGCTGAAAGCCGCCTGGCTGGAGCACAAGAGCGAGGCCGGCGGCGTCCGGATCGGACTCGCCACCGTCGACCAGCTGACCGCGGCGTACGACGAGATGTCGGCCCGCCTGGGCCCCGGTGACTACGTCGTCGAGGAGCAGGACATCCGCCCGGACACCGTGGAGATCCTCATCGGCGCCCGCCGCGACCCCGACTTCGGGCCGTTGGTCGTGGTCGGCGCCGGCGGCACGGAGACCGAGCTGCGCCAGGACATCGCCACCGAGCTGGCTCCCGTCTCCCCCGCCACCGCCCGGGACATGCTCGGCCGGCTGCACTGTGCCCCGCTGCTGCGCGGCTGGCGCGGCCGCCCGGCCGTCGACATCGGGGGGCTGGCCGATCTGGTGCACCGGATGTCGTTGCTGGTGGCGGCTTCGCCGCTGGTCGGCGAGCTGGAGCTGAACCCGGTCCGGGTCGGGCCGGACGGGCCGCTGGCCGTCGACGCCCTGATCTTCCCTGTAGCCCGTCAGGAGGCACGCCACGCATGACCACCCACTTCCCGGCCTGGCCGCTCAGCGCCGAACAACGCCAGATCGTCAACCTGTGCAGGGACTTCGCCGAGCGGGAGATCCGGCCACGGGCGCGGGAGGTGGACGAGGCCGACGTGGTGACGCCGGTGGACCTGTTCGCCAGGGCCGGCGAGGTCGGGATCACGAACTTCATGCTCCCGGAGGAGTACGGCGGCGGCGGTTTCACCGACGTGTTCACCCAGTGCCTGGTGCAGGAGGAGCTGTGCTGGGGCGACCCGGGCATCGGCAATCTGCTGTGCTCCAACGGTTTCTACGCCGACCCGATCCTGGAGCTGGGCACCGGGGAACAGAAGAAGCAGTGGCTGACCCCGCTGGCCGGCCCGGACGCGCCGATGACCGCGCTGGCCACCACCGAGCCCAACGCCGGCTCGGACGCGGCCTCGATGATCACCACGGCCCGCCGGGTCGAGGGCGGCTACGAGCTCACCGGCCAGAAGACGTGGATCTCCAACGCCGGCACGGCCAAGTACTACGTGGTGTTCGCCAAGACCGACCGCAGCAAGCGTTCCGCCGGCGTCACCGCGTTCCTGCTCGAACGGGACGCGCCGGGGCTGCGGTTCGGCGAGCCGATGCGCAAGATGGGCCAGCGGGCCATCGTCTGCCGGGAAGTCTTCTTCGACAACGTGTTCGTGCCGGCGAGCGACCGGCTCGGCGACGAGGGCCGCGGTTTCCACGGCCTGATGGGCACGTTCGACATCTCCCGGGTGGTGCTCGGCGCGGCGGCGGTCGGCGCGGCCCGGGCCGCCTACGAGTTCGCGCTGGACTACGCCCGCGAGCGCAAGCAGTTCGGCGTGCCGATCATCGAGCACCAGGCGGTGGCGTTCCGGCTGGCCGACATGGCCACCCGCATCGAGTCGGCCCGGCTGCTGGTGCACCACGCCGCCCGGCAGATCGACGCCGGCCAGCGGGTCACCGGGCTGGCCGCGATGGCCAAGCTGACCGCGTCCGAGACGGCCATGTTCGTCACCTGGGCGGCCGTGCAGACGCTGGGCGGCTGGGGCTACTCCCGGGAGTTCCCGGTGGAGCAGTGGATGCGGGACGTGAAGCTGGAGGAGATCGAGGAGGGCACCTCGGACATCATGCGCCTGGTGATCTCCCGTCATCTCTGACTGGTGAGCCAGTTATCTATACTCGCGGTCGCACCCATCGGGAGGAGTGACCGTGCCGCGTCCCAGCGTCGAGGCCGAGCGCAAGGCGCAGATCCTGCGCGCCACGTGCGCGGTGATCGCCGACGCCGGCATCCACGACCTGCGGCTGACCGACGTCGCCCGGCGGGCCGGCGTCAGCTCCGGCACCATCCACTACTACTTCGACAGCAAGCAGGCCCTGCTGCACGCGGCCTTCGAGCACAACTTCCGGCACTCCCTGGAACGCCGGGCCGCCGTGCTGGCGTGCGGCGGCAGTCCGCTGGACCTGTTGGCCCGCCTGGTCGAGTCGTACGCGCCGCTGGACGCCGAGAGCGTCGCCGCCTGGCGGGTGTGGGCCGAGCTGTGGGTGCACGGCCTGCGGCAGCCGGAACTCCAGGAGCTCAACGAGAGCATCTACGGCGAGTGGCGGCGGACCGTGGTCGGCCTGGTCCGGGACGCGCAGGACCAGGGCCTGCTCAAGGGCGGCGATCCGGTGCTGGTGGCCAACACCGTGGTCGCGATGATCGACGGGCTGGCCATCCAGGTGCTGCTGGGCTCGCGGAACATGACCGTGGACCGGATGCGCGCCACCTGCCGGGCCTACCTGGACTCACTGGCCGACGGTTAGGCGGACGCGGGTCAGCGCCCGCCAGCCGGCGGCCGCCGCCAGCAGCATCGCCAGCCCGGCCACGCCGAAACCCAGCCGTGGCCCGGCGACTCCCGCGACCCACCCCATGAACGGACCGGTGACCAGCGTGCAGCCCGGCAGCGCCATGCTCCACGCCGCGTTCACCCGGCCCCGCATGCCGGGGTCGGATTCCAGCTGCACCACCGTGTTGGCCAGCGAGATGAACCAGATTGAAACGCAGCCGGTGACGGCCATGGCGGCGAACACCAGCGGCACGGTCGGTGCGTACGCGGTGGCCAGGATCGACAGTCCGGTGCCACCGGCCAGGATCACCACCCGCCGGCCGCTCGGCCGGCTCGGACCGGACGCCGCCAGCAGCACGCCCGGGAGGGAGCCGACCCCGAACGTGGCCATCATCAGTCCGAAGGCCGTGCCGTCGAGGTGGAACACGCCGGTGGCCAGCAGCGGCACGGGCACGTTGAGGCTGAACAACATTCCGGACGCCGCCGCCAGCAACAGACAGGCCCGGATCACCGGATTCCGCCAGGCGTAACGCAATCCGCCGATCCGCTGCGGCCGTGGCGGGTGCGCCGTCTCCCTGACCCGGTGCCGCAGCACCACGATCAGCGGCGGCACGAAGGTCAGCGCGTTGAACACACAACAGGCCGCGGGGCCCCAGAATCCGAGCAGCGCGCCGCCGATGGAGGGCCCCAGGATCCGGGCCCCGTTGACCACGACCTCGTTCAGCGCCACCGCGTTGCTCACCCCGTCGGCGCCGACCAGGTCGAAGACGTACACCTGCCGGGCGGTGGCGTCGTGCGTGCTGACGATGCCGGTCGCCGCCGCGATGGCGAACAGCATCCAGATCTGCACGACCCCGGTCGCCGCCAGCACCGCGGTCAGGGTGGAGATCGACGCCATCAGGCTCTGCGTGACGATCAGGACCCGCCGCGGGCCGATCCGGTCCACCAGCGCGCCCGCGTACGGGCCGACCAGGAACAGCGGCAGGAAGGTGCAGGTGGACATCAGGCCCAGGTCAAGGCCGCTGCCGGTGAGCTGGAGCACCAGCCAGGACAGCGCCACCCCCTGGGTCACGCCCCCGGACGCGGAGAGGAGCTGGCTGAGGAACCACTGCCGGAACACCGGTTCCCGCAGCGACCGGAAGCTGCCCGGCATCAGTCCCCCATCACTCGACGTCGCCTGATCTTCCTCCCCCGCGCGCCCACCGGGCCACCGATTTCTCACCGCGTCAACGCCGCCGGCCGGTCCTGTCCGATCCTGTCAGCTGAACCGTCACAGCGCTTGACACCACGATTGGTCCAGTCCACCGTACGGGTCGTTCGCGGACCGACCCCATGGAGGAAGACCATGCGGCATCCCGCCGTGCTCGCGTTGGCCACGCCCCTGCTGCTGCTCACGTTCGCCGGGACGGCGCCGGCCCAGCCGTCCTCGTCGACCGACGCGTTCAACAGCCTCACCGCGGAGAGCCACCCGGACTGGATGGCCGGCCTGCCGGCGCAGGCCAGCCTGGCGGCGCTGAGCATCCCCGGCACGCATGACACGCTCGCCATCCACGGTGGGCTGCTGCCGGCCTTCTACGAGGCCCAGGAGGACCACGGCGACAGCGCGGCGACCCTGGACGCGCAACTGGCCGCCGGCATCCGGGCGATCGACATCCGGGTGCGGGTGGTGAACAACGACACCGCCTTCGCCGTCCACCACACCGATGTGTACCAGAACGCGAACTTCGACGACGTGCTGACGCACGCCCGGAACTTCCTGTCCGCGCACCCGGGCGAGACCGTGCTGATGGACCTGCACGGCGAATGCGACGGCGACTCCACCGAGGGCGGCAGCGGCAGCGGCTCGATCGGGCACTGCGCCGACGATCCGTCCACCATCACGCAGGCCGACCGGACCCGGATCTTCAACGACTACGTGTCCCGCTATCCCGGCCTGTTCTACGCGCCCACGGTGACCGGCGCCAGCACCGCGGACATGCCGACGGTCGGCCAGGCGCGCGGGCACATCGTGCTGACCACGTTCACCGGGCCGCGCGGCCAGGTCTACGGCGGCTACGGCCTGACCCAGCTGACCACCGGCGACTGGGGCCAGTACGTGGAGAACGACTGGACGCAGTGCGACGTCAACAGCAAGTTCGGCGAGGCCCAGGCCAACATGGCCAAGGCCGACACCGCCACCGCGATGTACACGACGTACCTGTCGGCGAACTGCTCGCCGTTCGGCGCGGACCCGGAGGACATGGCCAAGGGCATGAATCCGCGCACCGTCGACTACCTCAACAGCGGGGCCACCAGTCATGTCGGTGTCGTGCTGACCGACTTCCCGGGCCACGCCCTGGTCTCCGCGCTGATCCGGCAGCAGTCCGGCCTGCTGGCCGGGCCGGTGCCGTCGGGCATCGCCGGCAAGTGCCTGGACGACTACAACTCCGCAACTGCCCCGGGCGCGACCGTGGACCTGTGGGACTGCAACGGAACCGGCGCGCAGCAGTGGACCGTGATGCCGGACCGCACGCTGCGGACCGCCGGCCTGTGTCTGGACGTGACCGGCGGCGGCACCGCGAACGGCACCCACGTGCAGCTGTGGACGTGCGGCGGCGGCAGCAACCAGCAGTGGACCTCCGGCCCGAACGGCTCGCTGGTGAGCGTGCAGTCCGGCAAGTGCCTGGACGACCCGGGCGCGTCCACGGCCAACGGCTCGCAGCTGATCATCTGGGACTGCGGCGCGGGGGCCAACCAGCGGTGGACGCTGCCGTAGTCCACAGTGGAGAGCGACTAATCGGTCATTTCCCTTGCCAACAGGGCGGACCACCGGGCCCGGTGGTCCGCCCCCAGCTTTTTCCCAGTCGGCGGGCTCTTGACGGGGACAGGTGGTCTAGTCCACTTTCGGGGGAGCACTCCACGGCCGCCCGTCGGAGGTAACACATGCCGTCCCTGTCACGCATCCGCCTCGGCATCGCGGTGGCGCTGGCCGCCGCCATGACCGCCCTGCTCACGGCCGCCCTGACGCTGGCCCCGTCGGCCACCGCGGCCACCAACCTGGTCGCCGACGCCGGCTTCGAGTCCGGCCTGACCGGCTGGACCTGCGACGCCGGCACCGCGACCACGGTGTCGACGCCGGTGCACGCCGGCACGAAGGCCCTGGCCGGCACGCCGTCGGCCAGCGCCACCGCCCAGTGCACGCAGACGATCAGCGTCGCCCCGAACAGCGCGTACACCCTGACCGCGTTCGTCCAGGGCTCCTACGTCTATCTCGGCGCCACCGGCACCGGCGTCAACGCCAGCACCTGGACCCAGTCCGCTCCGTCGTACCAGCAGCTCAGCACCACCTTCACCACCGGGGCGTCGACCACCTCGGTCACGGTGTTCGTGCACGGCTGGTACGGCCAGCCCACGTACTACGCCGACGACGTCACGCTCACCGGCCCGGCCGGCGGCTCGACCCCGCCGACCAGCACCACCACGACGACGACCACGACCACCACGGTCGCGCCGCCGCCGAACACCGGCTGGAGCCACCCGGTGTACCTGATGCCGCTGGACAACACCCCGCCGTCGATCGGCGACATCGTCAACGGCTCCGGGGAGAAGGAGTTCAACCTGGCGTTCGTGCTGGACTCCGGCGGCTGCACGCCGGCCTGGGACGGCAACGCCAACCAGTTGGTGGCCAACGACACCGCGGTGGCGGCGCAGATCAACGCGATCCGCGCGGCCGGCGGCGACGCGGCGGTGTCCTTCGGCGGCTACAACGGAACGGAGCTCGGCAGCACCTGCGGCAGCGCGAGCGCGCTGGCCGCCGCCTACCAGCAGGTGATCACCAAGTACCAGCTCAAGCACGTCGACTTCGACTACGAGAACGGCGCGCTGGACACCAACACCGCGGTCCGCTTCGGAGCCATCGCCATCCTGGAGCGCGACAACCCGAATCTCGTTGTCTCGCTGACGATCCCGATGACCACGGTCGGCTTCCCGGGCAGCGGCACCGACGAGATCCGCCAGGCGGTGGCCGCCGGCGCGCGGCTGGACATCGTCAACATCATGGACTTCGACACCGGCCTGACCAGCGGCACCGAGGTGGCGCAGACCGAGAACATCGCCACCACCGCGGTTTCCCAGCTGGCCTCGATCTACGGCTGGAGCACGGCCACCGCCTGGGCGCACCTGGGCCTGCAGTTGATGAACGGGCACAGCGACCAGCCCAGCGAGCTGTTCACCCAGGACACGTTCACCCAGCTGCTGGCCTTCGCCCAGGCCAACCACCCGGCCTGGTTCTCGTTCTGGTCGGTCAACCGCGACTTCCAGTGCCCGGCCGGCGTGCCGGAGAACTGGGCGCCCGGCACCTGCAGCAACATCACGCAGGGCGCCTACGACTTCACCAAGATCATCGTTCGGTACTGAACCCCTGCGAGGTGTCGCGATGAGATCCTTACGCACCAAGGCGGCCTGGCCGGCGGCGGCCGCCGGCCTGCTGCTCACCCTCGGTCTGGTCGGCTACGCCGGCGCGGCCAGCCAGGCGGTCGCCGCCCCGGCCGCGACCGGCTACGGCGTCGCGCCGTACGTCGACATGACCAACAACCAGGAGCCGATGCTGAACGCCGCGATCAGCGGCGCCGGCCTGAAGGCGTTCACGGCGGCGTTCGTGATCGGCAGCGGCTGCACCCCGATCTGGGGTGACACGCTGCCGGTGACCAACGACCCGACCGTGAACGGGGAGATCTCCGCCGCGCAGTCGGCCGGCGCGCAGGCGATCGTCTCCTTCGGCGGGGCCGGCGGGGTCGAACTGGCCCAGTCCTGCACCGATGCCAACTCGCTCACCTCGGCGTACCAGACCGTGGTGAACACGTTGCACGTCAACCACATCGACTTCGACGTGGAGGGCGCGGCGATCGCCGACACCGCCTCGGTCAACCGGCGGTTCGCGGCGATCAAGAACCTGGAGAGCGCCAACCCCGGACTGGTCGTCTCGGTGACGATTCCGGTGCTGCCCAACGGTCCCGACAACTACGGGCAGTCGTTCCTGCAGGCCGCCAAGTCCGACGGCGCGCGGCTGGACCTGATCAACATCATGACCATGGACTACTACGGCAGCTGGGACAGCAACCCGCAGATGGGGTCCTACGCCACCCAGGCCGCCACCGCCACGCTCAACTTCGCCCGCGGCCTCTGGTCGTCCGACACCTACGGCAACATCGGCATCACCCCGATGATCGGCCAGAACGACGACGCCGCCGAGATCTTCACCCTGGCCGACGCCCAGACCGTGGTGAACTTCGCCAACGCCAACGGAATCGGCCGTCTCGCCTTCTGGTCGGTCGACCGCGACCAGCCCTGCGGCGGCGGTGTGAGCGGCCTCCCGTCGTGCAGCAACATCGGTCAGTCCAAACTGGACTTCAGCAAGGCCTTCGACGCCTACAACGGCGGTGGCGGCGGTGGCGGCACACCGCCGCCGACGACCACTACCACCACGACGACCACGCCGCCCGGTGGCGGCGGCTGCTCCGGCATCGCCGCGTGGGACACCAACACCGCCTACGTGCCGGGCAACGTCGTGTCCTACAACAGCCACAAGTGGACGTCGCTCTACTGGTCCACCGGCGTGACGCCGGGCTCGGCCATCGCCTGGAACATCTGGCAGGACAACGGAGCCTGCTAGCTCGACCGTGCGGACGTGGGTCGCGCCGAGGTCCCGCAGCCTGGTGACCTCGGCGTCGACCCGCGGCCCGCGGTCGGCCACCGGCGTGCCGGGCGGGGACTGCTTCCCGTCCCGGTGCAGGCGGTTCGTTTTCTGGATGGTGTCGTCGCTGAGCAGGGATGACAAGGGTTCGTTCGGTGTGCTGCCAGGTGGGGTTCCCAGCGGGCAGATTGGGCTTGGCCATCAGGGCCATCCGGGTCGGCCGGTCCAGACCCCGCCGGCCTTCCACATCCCTGTGGTACAGACTCCGGGCTGTCCTCCCCCCGGGCTCGGAGTCTGCACCGGGGTACGGGTCACGGAACATGGCGCAGCAGTGTCCGGGACGGCGGGTGGCCGTAGGCGCGCTGGTAGTGGCGGGCGAAGCGGCCGGGATGGAAAAAGCCCCAGCGGGCCGCGATCTCGGTCACCGTGGCCCCGAGGGTCGGGTCGGTGGTCAGGAGTTCCTGGTGGGCGTGGTGCAGGCGGACGTCGCGGAGGTAGCCCATCGGGGTGGTGGCGCGGTGGCGGCGAAAGGCGTACTGGAGGGCGCGGATGGTGACGTGCGCGGCGGCGGCGATGTCGGCGACGGTGAGGTCGTGGTGGGCATGATCGTCGACGAACGCCATGGCACGTCGCAGGGTGGCGGGGTGGGCGTCGTGGCGGTCCTCGGTGGTGGGGTCGGTCAGGGCGGTGCTGGGGAAGGTGTTCAGCACCGTCGCCGCCAGCAGTTGGGGTGCGGTGGAGGCGATCAACGGGGCGTCCCCGACGGTTGGGGCGGAGATGACGTGGTCGCGCAGGAAGGTGATGGTGTGCAGCAGGTGCTGGCCAGCGGCCGGGGTGATCGGCCGGAAGCCGGTCAGTCGCACCGGGGAGTCGGTGCGGCCGGGCGCGGTCGCGGCGACCTGGGACAGCAACGCCGGCTCCAGCAAGGTGATGCTGAACCGCGCACAGCATTCGCGGCCGGCATAGGGTCGGTCGGGTTGGGCGGCTAGAAACACCTCACCCGGGCCGTGGCTGTCCCGCACACCCTCGGTCTCCACATGGGAGAAGGCCCCGGACTCCACCCCGAACAAGGCGACACGGCCCAATGGCTCGACGGCGTAGTCCGCCTCGAAGCTGTAGTCGAGCACATCCAGTGCGATCGGCCCCAACCTGTTCTGGGTGAGCCGCAGCCGGTTCTGATCTTGGGAGCGGGTCGTGAACCGTATCGACGCGTACCTCCTGGCGATCAATTCCTCGATCTCGTCGAGATTGCGGCATTCGACGACCAGTCCCATGGTTTCCCGCCGCTGGTGTGAGGGTCAGCGCGCCTCCCGGTCGGCAGGGAGCGGGGTGGCTTGGGAAGGCACCCTACGCGGTTCGGTGCGGGTGTGGTTGCGCCGCCCGGGCGACGCGGCACCGGTGCGCGCGGCCTACCGTCGCCGCTGTCAACTCTTGGCCGTTATGGGTCGCCAACAAGGACTTCCTGCGCTGGTACGACCCACCGACATGTGCGAGACGGTGGCCACAGCACGCCAGTTCCGGAAATTGATTTGCCGACGATGCCGTTGACCTTGGTGAGCGAGGGAGGCGGCGATGGCGACCATCGGCTGGGCTCAGGCCCATGAGGAACGCAAGCCCTTCCCGTGGCGCGCTGTCCTGCACTGGGCCGTGGTCGGGACCGCCCTGGGCTGGGTGGCATGGCGGATCCCGGGCATGGTGAGTCAGTTCACCGAGACCGGTGTGCACGTGGATCACGTGCGATGGGGCTGGCTGCTGGTGGCCGTGCTGAGCGGGGCCGGGGCGCTGGCGGTGTATGGCGAGCTGCACCGGAAGCTGCTGGTCGTGGGCGGCGTCTCGCTGCCTTCGGGCACGGTGCAGGGCATCAACTTCGCGCAGAACGCGGTGTCGACGACGGTGCCGGTGGTCGGCGGGGCAGGATCGCTGGGCTACGGCATCCAGCAGCTGCGCCGCAGAGGCGTGAGCGGGCCGGTGGCGGCCTGGTCGGTGTTGATGGCCGGGCTGATCACCAGCGTCTCGCTGATCGTCATCGGCGCGCTCGGGCTGGCCATCGCCGGCGAGCTGCCGGCTGTCGTGGCCGTGCCGATCGCAGTGGTCCTCGGCGGCGGCACCTTCGGCGCGTGGCAGTTGCTGAGCCACCCGGCCGTGCTGCGGCACGGCCTGCTCTGGATCACGCCGCGACGCTGGGCCGCCCGCGCCGAGTCGGCGGCGATCCGCCTGTCCGACAACGTCGCCTCACTGCGCCCGAACGGCCGTGAATGGCCGGTGCTGGTGGCGGTGGCCCTGCTGACCTGGGTCCTGGATTTCGTGACGCTGGTAGCCAGCGTGCTCACCGTGGACGTGCAGATCCCGTGGGCCGCGCTGGTGGTCGGCTTCCTGATCGTGCAGGGCAGCATCGCACTGCAGATCCTCCCCGGCGGCGCGGGCCTGGCCGAGACCGGCCTGCTCGGGGTGCTGCTGAGCGCCGGCATCGCCGCCGCCCCGGCCGGCGCGATCGTGCTGTTCTACCGGGCCATCACGTGGCTGGGCCTGGCGGTCATCGGCTGGGCCGTCTACGCCTTGCTGCCGCGACGGCTCTCCTCCACGAACCACTCGTAGCCGAGCAGCAGGCCGAACAGGGCCGTCGGCATCTCGACCAGCAGCCGCATCACCGCGGCCAGCCGGCCGCCACCGTAGACCTGGGACCGGTGCATGGCCAGCGCGGACTGCTTCTGCGCGGCGTACTTGCGCACGGAGATCCGGTGCGTGATCGCGTCGGACGGGCTGAACGCCTTGGACCAGACCTCGGGATCGTGCCCGAACGGCACCCGCAGCAGCCGGCCCAGCCGCATCATCCGCACCACGAAGTCCCGGGGCACGGTGGCCTCCAGCACCCGGACGCCGCCGGCCAACTCGGCCGCGCGCTGGCCGACGACGTGCACCTTGAGGTGGTCACGGTGTCGGTAGCCGCCGTTGACGTCATAGCTGAGCAGCAGATCGGCCCCTTCCTCTTGGAGCAGGCGGGCCAGCCGGCCGGCGGCCTCCTCGACGTCGGCTCGGGCGAAGCGCTGCCGGTCGGGCGGGTCGGGGTAGAGCACGGGGCCGTGGCCGCTGTCGGCGTAGCCGAGGTGCACCACCCGGTGCGCGCCGAGCACGTGGGCGCTGGCCCGCAGCTCCAGCATCCGCTGCGGCTGCCCCTCGTCGGCGGCGACCATGGAGTCGGTGGCCACCACAATCACCACCCGGTGCCCCTCGGCCGCCGCGCGAGCCAGCGTGCCGCCGGTCAGCAGGACCTCGTCGTCGGGATGCGCGTGGAACGCCACCAGGGTCGCCATCGCCCGAGTCTGCCCGACGCGGGTCAATTCCGACAAAACCGAGGCGTTCACAGAAATCCAGTGAATTAAACTCACATTCAATTCGGGATCATTCGCCCCGACAGCACCATACCGCGCTACCGTCGCTGACCATGTCCCGAACCGTGAAAGCCCTGCTGGCCCTGGTCTTCGCCGTCGTCGGCGTGACCACGGCCGCGACGCCCGCGCTGGCGTCGCCCGTCGCGGCGCACAGCGTGCTCGCCTCCTGCGGCGACACCTCCGGCTACCAGCACGTCGCCCTGTCCAGCCTGCCGGCGCAGGCCGCCGACACCGTCAAGCTGATCGACCAGGGCGGGCCGTTCCCGTACCCGGGCAAGGACGGCTCCGTGTTCACCAACGTGGAGCAGATCCTGCCGATCTGCGCCAAGAGCTACTACCACGAGTACACCGTGCCCACCCCGGGCGCGCCCAACCGCGGCGCCCGCCGCATCGTCACCGGCGAGGGTGGCGAGTTCTTCTGGACCGGCGACCACTACGCGACCTTCCAGCTGATCAACCGCGACTCCTGAGGCGTTCGGGGCCCCCGCCGCGGCGGGGGCCCCTTTATGTCGGGATCGTCCCCGTGTCCCTGGAGTGCCAACAGAATCGACCCGTTCGGGCCAGCCGCACCGGCGTAGCATCGATCCTCGAAGGGCTGCGCGTCTCGACAGCGAAGAGGTGAGGCAGCATGTTCTCGGAGCGGGTTGTCGAGCGGTATCGGTTCACCTGCGCCCGGTGCGGCGAGCACTCGGACGACGTCTACCAGGTGACGCATGTGACCGATGCCGAAGGGGACACCTTTTCCTTCTACAGCCACGGGGGTCACCCGTGCGAGTCGCCGGCCGCCGAGGAGACGATGTGTCCCGGCTGCCACTGCGGCCCGGTCCACGTAGGACTGCTGTCCCGTGCGGCTTGGCGGGACATCCCGACCTAGAAGCATCCCAAGTGGACGTACCACCCGTTCAGTCCCTGGCCGACCACCAGGTGGGCAGCGCACTGCCGGTGTCGACCCGGCCGCTGGCGCGCATGTAGAAACGGGCATCCCGGCCCGGCTCGGCGAGTTCGCCGGACAGGGCCCGGGACAGCCAGTCGGCGGCGTAGCCGATGACCTCGCCGGCGACGCCGCCGAGCGGGTGAAACTCGTTCTCGTAGACCCGAATCTCCTTGGGAGCGCGGATCTTCTCGTACGACTCGACGACCTGGTCCAACCGGCTGAGCTCATCGAACTCGCCGATGCCGATCAGCACCGGGCACTCGACGTCGGCGACGAGGTCGCCCAGTGGCAGCCCGGCGGCCAACTCCCGGTCGAAGGCCGACTCGTCGTCATAGCCGGCCATGGCCATGAAGTTGGCCTTGAAGCTGGGCTGGGCCCGTTCGAAGATCGTGGTGAAGTCGCCGGTGACGCCCTCGAAGCTGGCCAGCGCGGCCAGCCGGCGGTCGGTGGCGGCGAGGCGGTGGCCCCAGTAGCCGCTCATGCTGATGCCGAACATGCCGATCCGCGCCGGGTCGACCTCGTCCAGCTCGGACAGGAAGTCGACGAACCGGCTCAGCGCCTGCTCCACAGTGGACAGACCGAGGACAACGCCGGTCTCACGAGTCTCCCCCTGCCCCGGCCCGTCGACCGACAGCGCGACGATTCCCCTTGAGGTGTAGTGCTTCCGTGCGATGGCGATGAAGTCTTCCTTGATCATGTCCATGCCGGGGCCGAGGATCACGGCCGGGGCATTGCGCACCGGGCCGGCCGGCAGGTGCAGCAGGCCGTGGAGGTGGCCGTCACCGAACGGCAGCCGGACCCGCCGCACGCCGGCCTCGTCCACACAGCGATTGACCCGCTGGCGGAACGCCGCCTTGCGCGGGTCGGCGACGTCGCGGATGGTGTAGTTCGCGTGACCCCACAGCAGCGCGGCCCGCGCGTACAGGCCCTCGGCCGTGTGCTGGAAGCCTCCGGCCTGATGGTGCGCTGCCCGGCGTTCGGTCTGCGCCGCCACGTCCGCCCAGGCCTTCGGCATCATCGCCCCGCTGCGGACCTGCGAGAACACTTTGTCGAAGTCGGTGTGGTCGACGCCGAACTCCTCCATGATCCCGCGCGCCTGCGGGTGCAGCGCGTCGAAGCCGCCCTGCGCGATCGCCGCGTCCAACGCCCACGCCTGCCCTTGCGCCCGTGCCGTCATCGCCGACTCCTAAGTCCTTAATGATTAAGTACTTAGTAGCTAAGCACTGTGCTACCTTGGGCGTCAACCGTGAGGAGGATCCCGATGGTCGACCGCGCGCAGGCCCTGGACGACTTCGGCCGGGCCGTCTACACGCTCAGCGCCGCCGACGCCCGGCTACGCGGGCGCGCCACCCGCGTGCCCGGGGCGCTGTCGTTCCCGCACGCCCGGGCCCTGCGGGTGCTGGCCGAGATCGGCCCCCTCACCATCAGCCAGCTCTCCGGCCACACCGAGACCAGCGGCGCCGCCGTCACCCAGCTGGTCAACGGCCTCGTCGCCGCCGGCTACGTCACGCGGGAACGCACCGAGCAGGACCGGCGATCGGTGGTCGTCGCCATCACCGCCGAAGGCCGCCAGCGGCACACTGTCCGCCAGCGGCTGCTCGCCGATGCTTTCGAGAAGACGTTGGGAACGCTCAGCACGGAACAGGTCGTCGCCACCGCTGACGTGCTGCGGCAGCTGGCTGATCTCTACGACCAGCTGTAGCTACTGGTTGAGCGCCTTGGCGATCCACTCCTGCGTGGCGGCCGCACGGTCCGGATCGGGCTTCGGCGTGCCGTTGATCGTCGCCACCAGGGTGAGGTACCGGCTGAGCATGGTCACGCCGGTCAGCCTGGACAGAACCTTCGCCGACTCGTCACGGTCGTAGGCCATCATCCGGCGGCGCGTGGCGGCGGCGTCGTGCTCACCGGTGATAGCCGCCGCGAACTCCGCCGTGTCGGCGGCCATGCGTTCCGCGATGTCCTTGGCCTGCGGGGAATCCGCGGGCACTCCGGCCTGCTGCGCCGCCTGCGCTTCCAGGAACAGGTCCCGCCGCTTCTCGACGCGGGCCATCATCTCCGGGGTCGTCAGGCGGCGGGCCTGGTCGGTGCTGAAGCCGGCATGGAGGCGGTCCCGCATCTTCGTGCGGAACTCCTCGTCCTGCACGATGTCGGCCAGCTCGATCCAGGCCTCCAGCTGCTCGGTCTCCGGCGCCTCGGGCAGGTGCGGCCGCATCTGGTGCAGCCGCTCAACATAGGTGGGGTGGACGTCCAGGCCCTCGGTGACAGCGTCCCAGAACTCGTCGATGATCCGGTCGCGGTCGTCGTCCGACATCGACACCAGCTTGTGCATCAAGCTCACCTGCTCCTTGGTCGTTCGCTGCC
The DNA here is from genome assembly GCF_018263855.1 of Kutzneria sp. CA-103260. Classification (GTDB taxonomy): domain Bacteria; phylum Actinomycetota; class Actinomycetes; order Mycobacteriales; family Pseudonocardiaceae; genus Kutzneria. The sequence goes on from NZ_CP073318.1 coordinate 4,305,503, forward strand.
GCACGATCGTCCGCAACACCGCCCGGCGGGCCCGGAGCTGCCCCAGCTGCCGCTCCACCAGGTCCAGATGCGTCTCGGCGAGTTCCGGCAGCGCCAACTGCTCCCCCAGGATGCGGCGGATCTCCTCCAGGCCCGCACCCAGCTCGCGGAGTGTTCGCACCAACTCCAGTTTCGCGATCGCCTGCACGTCATAGCGTCTGAAGCCGCCGTCCGTGTGCTCCGACGGGGCGACGACACCCTCGTCGGCGTAGTACCTGATCGCGCTCACAGTCAGGCCGGTGCGGCGGGCCACGTCTCCGATGGCGTAGAACTCGGTCACGGGGACCACTATGGGATCTCAAGCGGCTTGAGAGTCAAGGGGTGGTGGGGTGGGAGTGGGGGCGCTGTGTGGAGTGGGGGTGTGTTGCGTTTGGAGGGTGGGATTTTTGGGTGGCTCCGGGTGGATTTTGCGTGGAGCCTCTGGGCGATGGCATCGAGGCAAAGAAGCGGGCAGGCTGCGCCTGCCTCGATCGCCGACAGCTTATGCCATCGCCCCCCTCCACGCAAAATCCCCCTCCGAGGTAAGCGGCGAGGGTCCTTGGGGTGGAATGGTTGGGAAAGGGCTTGAATTCACCCATTAGTGATTCGAGTTCGATCATGTGTGCGAGTATTCTGGAGGCATGAAGGAAATCACCCGAGAGCTGGAGTCCATGCAACCCTCAGGGGTGATGGTGGATCTACTCCTGGGTGTGGATGTGGAGAATCTTGCCGATGATCAGAAGCTCACTCTGCTGATCGCGGCTCGTAAGGCGATGGCGGCTCTCCACTACGTCGAGCTCAGCCTGGTTCGGGGAATCGAGGACACCGCCGAGATCGCCATGGCTATTCGCGAGCCGGAGCAGTCCGTGGTTCGCCAGAAGGAATACAGCGACGTCCTGGACCGGCTACCCCGGTGCGCGGAGCTACTGAGGCGTGGGGAGATCGACCCCCGCCGACTCAAGACCGTCGACGACCGAGTGGTCCACCTGACCGACCCCGAGCTGATCTCCCAAGTGGACGAGGCCCTGGCGGACGTGGCCCCCGGCCTGACCCGCACCCAGCTGGCTCGCCGCGCGACCAAGGCCGCGGCGGAGGCTGACCCTCTCGGCTATGACCAGCGCCGTCTGAAGGCTCGCGAGGACCGGCGGGTGGAGTTCACTCCGCTGCCCGATGGCATGGCCCAGCTCAGTATCGTCCTGCCGGCCATCGACGCCCGCCAGGCCTACGACATCCTGACCTGCGACGCCCGCTCGCTACCCAAGGACGACCGCACCACCGACCAGAAACGCGCCGACGCCTTCCTCGACCGCTTCCTCGGCTATGGAGTGGACCGCAAAGTCCAGGTCCACGTCACCATCTCGTTGGAGACCCTGATGGGCCTGACCGAGGATCCCGGCCTGCTCGACGGCTACGGCCCGATCGCCGCCGACTCCTCTCGCGAACTGGCCATGCACGGCCCTTGGCGCGGTCTGCTCCTCGACGAGTACGACCGCGCCGACGCCTTGAGCAGGGAGAAGTACCGCCCCACCGCCAGAATCAAAGAATTCTCCGAGCTCAGCGCCGGCGGAGTCTGCTCAGCACCCGGCTGCACCACACCCATCCAAGAGATCGACCACACCATCCCCTGGCCCCAGGGCAAGACCAACGCTGCCCAACTCAAGGGCTACTGCGCCCATCACCACCACCTGAAACACGGCGACTACACGGTAACCCTGAACCAGGACGGAACCCTCCACTGGCGCACCCCACTAGGCCGCCACTACACCACCCAGCCCCACCAGTACTGACCCACCCACTCCACCCGTTCTTTGACAACTCCACAGCGAAACCAGCACAGAATCCCCAAGAACCCTTAACCATTCGGCTCGGAGGGTGGATTTTGCGTGGAGGGGGGCGATGGCATACGCTGATCCGCGAATCGAGGCAGGCGCAGCCTGCCCGATGACGCCTCGATACGCCATCGCCCAGCGGCTCCGCGCAAAATCCACCCGGAGCCACACAAAAACCCCACCCAAAGCCACCCAACAACCACCCGGAGAAACCCCAAAAAACTCACCCAACAACCATCAGCGATGATGCGCCAGAGTCTCGTGCGCATCCCCCGCCCGCACCGCCGGCTCGGTGTGCACAGTCGCGGCCGCCAACCGCGACACCGCATGCACCAACTGGTGTTCGACATCGTGAGCAATCCGATGCGCCCGCTCAACGGTGAGCCCGGCATCCACTGTCACGGCGAGTTCAGCCCGAAGCACATGCCCGATCCACCGCATCCGCACATCCCCGACCCCGACCACACCCTCCACGCCACCCGCGGTCCGCTCAGCGAGATCGATCACCGCAGGGTCGACCGCGTCCATGAGGCGACGGAACACCTCACGGGCCGCATCCCGGAGCACGAACAAAATCGCCACCGTGATGCACAACCCGATGATCGGGTCGGCGAGCGGGAATCCGACGGCCACTCCCCCGGCACCGAGCACGACGGCGAGTGACGTGAAGCCATCGGTCCGGGCGTGCACACCGTCGGCAACCAGAGCCGCGGAGCCGATGCGCCGACCGACGCTGATGCGGTAGCGGGCCACGATCTCGTTGCCCAGGAAGCCGATCACCCCGGCGACCGCGACCACCCACAAATAGCCGACGGGCTGCGGGTGGACAAGCCGGTCGATCGCCTGCCACGCGGCGACCACCGCCGAGGCGGCGATGATCACCACCACCACGACGCCGGCGAGGTCTTCGGCGCGGCCCAGGCCGTAGGTGTAGCGGCGGGTCGCGGCGCGGCGGCCGAGCAGGAACGCGATGCCCAGCGGCAGGGCCGTGAGCGCGTCGGCGAAGTTGTGGATCGTGTCGCCCAACAGCGCGACGGAGCCGCTGAGCAGGACCACCGCGAGCTGCAAAACAGCGGTGACGATCAACACGGCGAAGGACCAGACCAGGGTCCGCAGCCCTTGCCGGCTGGTCTCCAGCGCGGTGTCCACGCGGTCGGCGGAGTCGTGGCTGTGCGGCTTCAGCACGTGCCGCAGCCGCCGCCACCGCGAATGCCCGTGCCCGTGGCCGTGCCCATGACCATGTCCGTGTTGCTGGCTCACGTTGCCAGGATGCGCTGCTCAGGAGCAATATGCAAGCATGTGCGCGCACAAGAACATGGCAGGTGCCAGCGGTTCGCACCAGCAAGTCGACGGCGAACGGCTCGGCATCGCCGCCGACGTGCTGGGCCACCTGGCCGACCCGACCCGGCTGCACCTGCTGCACCTGCTCAGCGACGGCGAGCAGGACGTCAGCACGCTGACGGCCCAGGTTCCCGCGTCACGGTCCTCGGTGTCGCAGCACCTGGGCCGGCTCCGCCTCGCCGGGCTCGTGCAGGCCCGGCGGGACGGCCGCCGCATGCTGTACCGGATCACCAGCGATCACCTGGCGGGCCTGGTCGAGGAGGCCCTGGGCTACGCCGACCACGCCGTGCTGGGCATTCCCCACCACCGCTAGATGTCGACCCGGGTGCCCATCACCACGGTCCGCTCCACCGGCAGCCGGAAGTACACCGCCGGGCTGGCGGCGTTGTGGGCCAGGCCGGTGAACAGCATCTTCTGCCAACGCGGCATGCCCTTGCGCGGCCCGACCTCGATGCTCACCCGGGACAGGTAGTAGAACGCCGCGTCGGGGTCGACCTCCAGCTCGGAGGTGAGCAGGAAGGCGTCCCGCAGCGCGCCGGGAATGTCCTGGTCGTCCTGGAAACCGAAGCGCACGGTCAGGTGCACGATGCCGTCGTCGGTCTGGTGCAGCGAGTCCACGCTGAACCGCTCGTTGCGCGGCACGTGCGGCACGTTCTCCGGGATCACCGTCACGACCACCACGTCCTCGTGCACCACGCCGTTGAACTCGAAGTTGGCCCGCAGCGCCAGCGGCACGGTTTCCTTGTGCGGATGGGGAAACACCGCTGTCCCCGGCACCCGGACCGCCTCGCCGTCACGCAGCTCGTCCACGAACTCCGCCATCGAGCCCTCGAGCTCGGTGCGCCGCGCGGTGACGACCCGCCGCCCGCGTTGCCACGTCAACATCACGGTCACGACCAGGGCTCCGAGCAGCAGCGGCAGCCAGCCGCCGTGCACGACCTTGGTCAGGTTGCCGGCCAGGAACGTCAGCTCCAGCCCGCCGAACACCACCCCGACCAGCGTCAGCTGCCACCACTTCCAGTGCCAGGCCGCGCCGGCCAGCACCAGGAACAGCGACGTGGTCAGCAGCAGGGTGCCGGTGACCGCCAGCCCGTACGCCGTCGACAGCGACTGCGAGGAGCCGAACGTCACCGCCAGGATCAGCACCCCGGCCAGCAGCAGCCAGTTGATGCCGGGCACGTAGATCTGCCCGCTCTCCTCCCGCGAGGTGTGGCGGACGGTCAGGATCGGCAGGAAACCCAGCTGCACCGCCTGCCGGGCCATGGAGAACGCGCCGGAGATCACCGCCTGGGACGCGATCACCGTGGCCGCGGTGGCCAGCACGATCAGCGGGATCTGGGCCCAGCCCGGGGCCATGATGAAAAACGGGTTCGACACCGCGTCCGGGCGGCTCAGGATCAGCGCCCCCTGGCCGAGGTAGTTCAGCGTCAGCGCGGGGAAGGCCACGAAGAACCACGCTTTGCTGATCGCCGCCCGGCCGAAGTGGCCCATGTCGGCGTACAGCGCCTCGGCGCCGGTGATGGCCAGCACTACCGCGCCCATCGCCACGAAGGCCAGGAACGGGCGGTCGACAAAAAAGGCGATGGCCGAGGTCGGCGACAGCGCCAGCAGGACGCCGGGCCGGGCCACGATCCACGGCACCCCGAGCAGCCCGATGACCACGAACCAGAGCAGCATGATCGGCCCGAAGAATCGGCCGACCCGATGCGTGCCGAACCGCTGGGCCAGGAACAGCAGCACCAGGATGGTCACGCCGATCGGCAGCACGACCTCCTTGATCTCCGGCGACACCACCTCGATGCCCTCCACCGCCGAGAGCACCGAGATCGCCGGTGTGATGACGCTGTCGCCGAAGAACAGCGAGCCGCCGATCACCCCCAGCAGCACCGCCGTCGCCACCATCGTGGTCCGGCCGGCCACGCTGCGCCGGATCAGCGCCGCCAGGGCCATGATGCCGCCCTCGCCGTCGTTGCCGGCCCGCATCACGAACACCACGTACTTGACCGACACGATCAGCAGCACGGCCCAGAAGACCATGGAGATCACGCCGTACACGTCGTCCGGCACCGGCCGGATCGCCCCGTTGTCCAGGGCGAACACGGTCTGGATGGAGTACAGCGGGCTGGTGCCGATGTCGCCGAACACGACGCCGAGCGCGCTCACCGCCAGCGCGGCCATCCCGGTGCGATGGTGTCCCTCGTTGCTCACGCGTCCAGTCTGCCTGGGCGGACCCGATCAAGCCTCCCGACACACGGCCGTTAAGAAGACGTCCATATTGCCGTGCGGAACCGGCAAAGCAGGACCCGACCTCGACGCGATCCAGACATGGGATGTCCTCCCGCCGGCGATACGGTGATTCCGGATGAACGGAAGGAGTCGTCATATGGACGACGCTGTCCGACACTAGGCTGTCGGCCATGACGGCGGACGTTCTTCCCGACGCGGCAACCCCTTTCGGCCAGCGGGTGCGCAAGCGCCTCGGCGACGACACGGTGATCTGGATCGTCACCGTCGGCGCGGACGGCCGACCTCAGCCCAACCCGGTGGGGTTCTGTCGGGACGGCGGTCCGGACAGCGCCGAGTTCGTCATCTACAACCGGCCCGACGCCCACCGGCTCAAGCACCTGCGGGACCGGCCGGACCAGGTCTCGTTCCACTTCGACAGTGACGGCCACGGTCAGGACATCGTGGTGCTGCACGGCCGGGCGGTCGTCGACCAGAGCCATCCGGCCATGCACGAATGGCCGCCCTACGTCGAGAAGTACGGCCCGGCGGTGGCCCGTTTCGCCGGTGACATCACCGAGTTCAGCCGGACCTACTCGGTCGCGCTGCGGGTGACGATCACCGGCGTGCGCGGCATCTAGACCAGAAAGGACGACAGGTCGAACGGCTCGGTGTCGCCGGTCCAGGCGGTGGCGTCCATCTTGATGTCCATTGTGGACGTCGCCGCCAGCACCGCGCGCAGGTGCGGCGCCTCGGCGTGGGCCCGCAGGCCGGCCTCGTCCCGGTAGATCTCCAGCGAGTGCAGGACACGGGGATCCCGGAAGTCGGCGGTGATCTTGTACTCGACGACGCCCGGTTCCTTGAGGGTCTCGACCCGCGAAGCGGTCAGCAGCTCGGCCAGGCGGTCGCGGTCGGACCGGTCGGCGAGCGTGGTGGTGACGCTGATGATTATCACCGCTCCATTCGACACTGACCGACGGCCCGTCCCGTAGCTCGATCCTCTCGTCTCGCTGCCTTATCCACCCGACGAGGACGCGCGGGCGCTCATCGCTGGCATTCCGGCGGTATCCGTGGTGCCCTAGGGCATGCCCACGTTGCTGAGGCGAGCCCTGGACGCCGCGTTCGGCCACCCGCGCGGCGTCGCCGGCCGGGTCGGCGGCTCGATCATGGCGTTCGGCAACCGCGACCAGGAGCGGGCCGCCATCGGCCTGGCCGCCCTGAGCTCCGGCGAAGTGGTGCTGATCGTCGGGCACGGGCCGGGCGTCGGCATGGCCCTCGCGGCAGTGTCGGTGTCACCCGGCGGTCACGTCATCGGCGTCGACCCGTCCCCGCTGATGCGGGCCATGGCCGCCGAGCGCTGCGTGCGGTGGATCCGCTCCGGCGACCTCGAAGTGCGGCCCGGTTCGGCGGAGAACACCAACTGTGCCAACGAAAGCATCGACGTCGCGATCTCCGTGAACAACGTGATGCTGTGGGATCGCCCCGCCGGGTTCACCGAGCTCCACCGGGTGCTGCGGCCCGGTGGCCGGCTGGTGGTCACCGTGCACCGCCACGTCCTGGACTGCGAGCCCACGCGGCTGTGCGAGCAGGCCGCGGCGGCCGGGTTCCTCGACATCCGCCTCAACACCCGCGACCGCCGCGCCATCAGCCCGGCCATCGAGCTGGTGGCGCGCCGCATCCAGTGACTTCGGGCAGACCCGTTGCCCTGCGGGACGCCGTGTTCTGCCAGGCGGCTGCCCGCCACGACCTGTCAGCGACAAAGCTTCCGCCCGTACGGTCGGGCCCGTGACTTCACCGGAACCCGACTTCGCGGCCGTTGTGGTCGCACCCGGCGCCACGGCCACCACCCGCCTGACCATCCGCAACGACAGCGAGATCGTGGAGGCTTACACCTTCGAGGTGGTCGGTCCGTGCGCGCCGTGGGCCGTGGTCGAACCCGAGCGGCTGCGGCTGTACCCGGGCACTTCCGAATTCGTCACCGTGAGACTGACCCCGCCGCGTTCGCCCGAGGTGCGCGCCGGCGAGCTGCCGCTGGCCGTGCGGGTGCTGCCCGCGCAACGGCCCCGGCTGGCCACCGTGCCCGAGACGACCGTGACCATCGAACCGTTCACCCAACTCACGGCCGCCCTGGCGCCACGGCGAAGGCGCGCCGCGTGGCGGGCCAACTTCCACGTCCGGTTGGCCAACCAGGGCAACACGCCGATCGATGTCGGGCTCGACGCCTCCGATCCCGGTGAGGAGCTGCGCTACGGCGGCGTTCCGTCGAGCACCGCGCTGCGCCCGGGTGAGGACGCCGAGGTGCGGCTGCGGGTGCGCGGGGCGAGTCCGATCTGGTTCGGCCGGCCGGTGACCAGCCCGTTCCAGGTCACCGCGACGCCCAAGGACACCCAGGAATCGAAGGAACTAGACGGCGAACTCGTCCAGACCGCCCTGCTGCCCCGCTGGCCGCTGGCGTTGCTGCCCGTGTTGCTGGCACTGGTGTTGGTGTGGTTCACGCTGGTGCGTCCCGCCGTGGACAGCGCGGCCAAGCCGGTAGCCGATTCACCTTCTCCGACAACGCAGTCCCAGTCCAGTGCGCCGGCCGCGGCTGCGCCCCAGGGTGGAGGCACGTGCCACGCCGCTGACCTGTCGGCCGCCCTGGGCCCGAAGATCGAGGTGCCGGTGGACGTGCAGGGCCAACTCGGCGACGCGGGCGTGCACTACACGGTCAATCTGGTGTGGACAAACAACTCCGGCCACCCGTGCACGATGCGCGGCTTCCCCGGGGTCGACGTGGATGGTCCAGACCATGGGGCATCCGGCGGCCCGAAGTACTCACTGCCCCGCACCACGGACACCCCGGCCGCGGTCTCGCTCGCCCCGGGCGCGAACGCGCACTCCACGATCCGCTACATCGATCCGACCGGTTCCCAGCCCGATTCCCAGTCCGGCCAGCTGTGGACGCCGACGCACCTCGAGGTGACCCCGCCGGACGAGACCACGCACCTGTCCGTGCCCTGGTCGACCGGCACACCGGTGTACCAGAGCCCGCAGGAGGGAATCGCGGCCGCCAGCGTCACTCCCGTCATCGCCGGCCCCTGAGTCAGGGAGTCGGTCGGGCGTCGTACCGGGCGCGAGCTTCGTCGATGCGGGCCAGGTGCGCGATGCTCCAGTCCAGCAGGGGCAGGGTCGCCGTGCGGAGCGTCCGGCCCATCGGGGTGAGCTCGTAGCTGACATGCGGCGGCATGACGTTGTGCACCGTCCTGGTCAGGATGCCGTCGCGTTCCAGGCTGCGCAGGGTGACGGTGAGCATGCGCTGGCTGATGCCGTCGATCTCGCGCTTGAGCTCGGTGAACCGGCGCGGCCCCGCGCTGAGCCGGCGCACGACCAGCAGCGACCACTTGTCCCCGACGATGTCCAGCACGGCCCGGGTCCGACAGCCGTCGGCCGACGTCTGGTCCGGCTCGCCCGCGGTGGCGGCCATGGTCACCTCCAGGGAACCGGGGCACCGAAATGTGCCTTATTGCCTGATCCGCGCCGGGCGAACCAGAATCGTCACGGTTATCGAACAGAACCGAGGCACGAATAGTAACCGATAGGACGGTCATGTCGACATTTCTGCTGGTTCACGGCGCCTGGCACAGTGGACGGTGCTGGGACCGGGTGGCGCCGCTGCTGGAATCCGCCGGGCATCAGGTGTTCGCGCCCTCGCTGACCGGCTACGGCGACAAGGCGCATCTGCTCGGTCCGGAGGTGGGGCTCGACACGCACGTCGACGACATCGCCGAGCTGATCGAGCGCGAAGACCTCACTGATGTGGTGCTCGTCGGGCACAGCTACGCGGGGCTGGTCATCTCGTCGGTGGCCAACCGGGTTCCGGACCGGATCGCGCACCTGGTCTACCTCGACGCCATGGTCCCCGAGGACGGCGAGACCGCGATCGACGTCATGCCCATCAGCCAGCGGCTGATCGACCAGGCCGGCGACGGCTGGCGCATCCCCCCGTTCCCCGAGCAGGCCCCGCCGCTCGGCCTGTTCGGGGTCACCGACCCGGCGGACATCGCCTGGCTGCGCACGATGCTCTCGGACCAGCCGGTGCGCTGCCTGCAACAGCCGGTGCGGCTGGACAACCCGGCCACCGACGCGATTGCGCGCACGCACATCCACTGCGTCGGCACCCGGCCGGCCGGCATCGTCCGGCGGCCGGTTCCCCCGACCCAGCCCAACGGTTCGCCGGCCCGGGTGTGGGAACTGCCGACCGGCCACGACTGCATGATCACCATGCCGGCCGAGCTGAGCGAGCTGCTGCTCAAGGTCGAGCACTAGCGATACCGGGTCCGATGGTCCCCGCCGGTGGGGACTCAGTAACCTGCCGCCATGCCGATGCCGAGGGTGCTGCGCCTGCGGGACCATGAGATCGCCCTCGGTGTGACGGTGCTGGCCTTCATCCCGCCGCTGGCGGCGCTCGGGGGCGAGTTCGGGGATCTGCCGCGGCGGCCGGCCGATGCGCTGGCGGTGCTGCTGGTGCTGGGCCAGACGGTGCCGCTCGCGGTGCGCGGGCGGTGGCCGGCGCTGTGCCTGGCGGTGACGGGAATCGCGTTCGCCGTGCACGAATCGATGGGCTATCCGCAGAACATCGCCGCCATCGGCCTGTACATCGCGCTGTACAGCGTGGGTTCGCTGCAGAACCGGCACCGGATGGCGCTGGCGATCGCCGCGACCGCGGCCTACGTCGCGTTCGCGGCGGTGTTGGCCTGGTTGGGATCGCCGGACCGGATGCTCGACTCAGCCGTCTTCTATGTGGCGCTGGCGGCCTGGTGGCTGCTCGGGGCGTTCGTTCGCCGGCGACGGCAGGACGAGGTGGAGCGGCGGCGGCTGGCGGAGCTGGCGGCGGCGGCCGATGAGCGGGCGCGGATCGCCCGTGAGCTGCACGATGTCGTCACCCATCACGTGACCGCCATGGTGGTGCAGGCCGACGCCGCCCAGTTCGTGAGCGAGCCGGCCGAGGCGTTGACGGCGATCAGCGGCTCCGGCCGCCTGGCCCTGCGCGAGCTCCGGCACCTGCTGGACGTGCTGGAGGCCACCGGCGCCGCCGGCACGGTGGCCGAGCTGGTCGAGCAGACCCGGGCCGGCGGCCAGCCGGTGGAGCTGATCGAGGACGGCGACCGCGGGTCGGTGAACCCCGGCGTGGAGCTGGCCCTGTACCGCGTAGTACAGGAGGCGCTGACCAACGCCGTGAAGTACGCCGCCGGCAGCCGGACCGTGGTTCGGGTCGGCCGCACCCCCGACGCCGTCGACGTCGAGGTCACCACCGCCGAGTCCCGGCTCCATCCCGAGGCCCAGGGCGGCGGCCGGGGCCTGGACGGCTTGCGGGAACGGGTCGCCAAGGTCGGCGGCTCGCTGGAGGCCGGTCCCCGAGCCGACGGCGGCTTCGTCGTCAGCGCCCGTATCCCCACCGGAAGTGGATAGATGATCCGCCTGCTCATCTGCGAGGACCAGGCCCTGGTCCGCGCCGGCTACGTGACGATCTTCAACGCCCAGCCGGACATGACCGTCGTCGGCGAGGCCGCCGACGGGCGCGAGGCCGTCTCCAAGGCCCGGGAGCTGCGGCCGGACGTGGTCGTGATGGACATCCGGATGCCGCAGCTCGACGGCATCGAGGCGACCCGCCAGCTGGCCGGCCCCGGCTCGGCCGAGCCGATGCGGATCCTCGTCGTCACCACCTTCAACGTCGACTCCTACGTCTACGACGCGCTGCGCGCCGGGGCCAGCGGCTTCCTGCTCAAGGACGCCCCGCCGCCGGAGCTGATCAACGGGGTCCGCACCGTCGCCCGCGGCGAGTCGCTGCTCTCTCCAGCCGTCACCCGGACCTTGATCGGCCGCTTCGCCGACCGGATCCGGCCGACGGCGGAGCCGATCACCACGCTGACCACCCGCGAGCAGGAGGTCACCAAGCTCATCGCCGAGGGCCTGTCCAACGCCGAGATCGCCGAGCGGCTGGTGATCAGCGCCGAGACCGTGAAGACCTACGTGTCCCGCATCCTGACCAAGCTGGACCTGCGGGACCGGGTGCAGATCGTGGTGCTGGCCTACCGCACCGGGCTGGTCTCGTAGCTCCCGTGGGGGACAGCCGATTGCCCACCCCACGGTGACGATCACAGGCCGGTGTCGACCGTAGTTTTCGTCCCATGAAACAAACCTTGTCGGCCTGGGTCCGGCTGCCGGTCATGTTCGTCGCGCTGCTGGCGGTGGATCTCCTCGCCGGTCTGGTCGTGCCGCCGCTGGGCGGCGTGCCGGTGCTCGGCCTCATCGTCGGCCTGGTGGCCGGATTCCTGGCGCTGCTGGCCTATCGCGGCCTGGTGCGGTGGCTCGAACACCGCTCCCTCGACGAACTGGCCCGCCAGGACGCCCGCAACGGCCTCGGCCGTGGACTGCTGCTCGGGCTGACCATGTTCGTGGTGACGCTGGCGGTCATCGCCCTGTTCGGCGGCTACCAGATCGTCGGGTGGGGCTCGTTCTTCGGCGCCCTCAACACCGCCGGCCTGATGTGGTCGGCCGCCGTCTGCGAGGAACTGCTGTTCCGCGGCGCTCTGTTCCGCATCCTGGAGGAGAAGACCGGCACCTACGGCGCGATCGTGGTGTCCGGGCTGGTCTTCGGCGGGCTGCACATCCTCAACCCGGACGCCACGGTGTGGGGCGCGCTGGCCATCGCGGTGGAGGCCGGCCTGCTGTTCGGCGCGATGTACGCGGCGACCCGGAGCCTGTGGCTGCCGATCGGCGTGCACATGGCCTGGAACCTGGCCGAGGGCGGGATCTTCGGCACCGTCGTCTCCGGCTCCGGCGCCGGCCAGGCCAGCCTGGTCAACGCCGTGACGAGCGGGCCGGAGATCCTTACCGGCGGCCAGTTCGGGCCCGAGGCCAGCATCGTCGCGATCCTCGTCTGCGGCGTGCCCACGGTGCTGTTCCTGCGGCTGGCGCGGAAACGCGGCCGAATCCTCAAGCGCGGGGCCTGATCACCGTCCCCCGGAACTTGCCGCCGGTGGCGGCGGCGTGCTCCAGCGCCTGGTGGACGTCGTCGAGGCCGAACTCCGTGACATCGAACTGGTTCAGGTCGAGCAGCCCGGCGCGGACCAGCTCGATGAAGCGGAGAGGGGCCCAGCGCGGGCACATCCACTGCCCGCGAACGGTGATCCCGTTGCGCATCAACCATCGGTACGGCAACGCCAAATCGTCCTGCACGCCGCCCATCAGCACCACCCGGCCGAACTCCCGCACGGCCATCGCGGCGGCCCGCACCGGCCCGTTGCCGACCGACGGGGGCATCAGGTCCAGGACGACGTCGATCGGCCCGGCCGCGGCCATGGCCTCCCGGTCGCTGTCCTCGTCGCCGGTCAGCCGGACCGTCCTGACCCGACTGCCAAACCGATTTTCCAGCTCTGCCAGCATTTTCTCGTCACGGCCGGGCGCGACCACGCGGGCCGCGCCCATCGCCACCGCCACCGCGACGCCGGCGCTGCCAAAGTTGCCGGTCGCCCCGCTGACCAGGACCGTCTCCCCCGGCTGGAGCTCGGCGGCGAGAAAACCGCCGTACGGCACCAGACACACGACGGCCGCCGCGACCCAGCGGCCCGCGTCGGCCGGGTCGATCGGCCCGAGCGGCACCGCGTTCTCCGTGGGCACCAGCAGTTGCTCGGCGAACGAGCCGTTGCCGTACTGCCGCTGAAGGCGCAGACCGCCCTCGCCCCGGGCGCTCCAGCCCTGCAGCATGATGTCCGGGGTCAGGGCGTCATCACGCGACCGCAGCGTCGGGTCGCAGAACACCCAGTCCCCGACGGCCAGCCGGGTCGCGTCGGGGCCGACGGCACGGACCCGGCCGACCGCCCCGGCGCCGATCGCGACCGGCAGGTCGAGCAGGTAGCCGCGGTCGCCGCCCACCACCTCGCCGGTGTACGGCAGGACCGGCGCGGCGACCACGTCGACCAGCACTTCTCCGGTGCCCAGCACCGGATCGGGCACCTCGCGGACAGTCAGCGGCGTGCCGAACTCGGTGAGCACAGCGGCTTTCATCGGTGGTTCCCTTCGTTGGATGCCACCGATCCAACAAGGATCCGGACCAGGTATCCAGACCTGGTATTATCCTAGGATTATCGACACCCATGGAGGCGTCCCATGCCGACCGGACTCGGTGAGTTCCTGCGGTCACGGCGCGAACGCCTGACCCCCGAATCCGTTGGCCTGCACCCGGGTCGCCGCCGGCGCACGCCCGGCCTGCGCCGCGAGGAAGTCGCCGAGCTGGCCGGCATCGGCGTCGACTGGTACGTCCGCCTCGAACAGGGCCGAACCGTCCGCCCCTCCACGGCCACGGTCGACGCGCTGGCCGAGGCCCTGCGGCTCGACGACACCGAGCGCGCACACCTGGCCGTCCTGGCCCAGCAGACCCGGCGACCCGCCTTCGAGCGGGAAACCGTGCCGCCGGCGGTGAAAAACCTGATCGAGGGCATGAGCCAACCCGCCTACGCCACCGGCCGCCGCTGGGACGTGCTGGCCTGGAACGACGCCGCCGCCGAGCTGTTCACCGACTTCGGCCGCAGCCCGGTCGAGGACCGCAACATCCTCGTCTACCTGCTGCTGGATCCGGCCACCCGGCGGCTGTTCGGCCGCGGCTGGGCCGCCCGCGCCCGGCACACCGTCGGCCAGTTCCGCGCCGCTCACGACGTCTGGGCCGGCGATCCCGCCTTCACCGGCCTGGCCGCCCGGCTGGCCGCCGGCTGCCGCGAGTTCACCGCCTGGTGGGACGACCACAGCATCGCCGTCGGCAGTGGCTCCGGCCGCAAGGTCCTACACCATCCGGAACGTGGGGTGCTGGCCTACGACTACGCCACCTTCCAGTCCAATGACGACGCCGCCGTGCGCCTTGCCGTCTACACCTTGGCCGACCAGAGGTGAGGTGGCCGCGGTCGACCACCCCACCTCCAGCCCGGATCAGCTGACGTCGGCCCGGTCGATGGCGATGTTGCGCCCGGCGCTGGCCGGGTTCTGGCCGCTGCCAACGGTGATCGTCAGCGTGTGCGATCCGTTGGCCACCTTCGGGCTGGTCCACACCACGCCGGCGGCATTGCGGCTCGGGGCGTAGTTGTCGAGGGTAGTGGCCGGACTGCCGTCCAGCGACAACAGCATCTGGCCCTGGTCGAAGTCCCGCACGGCGTGCAGCGCCACCTGGCTGCCGGTGAAGTGGAACTGCGCCACCGAACCCGGGGTGTAGCTCCAGTTCGCGGTGCCGTCGTACATGTCGGAGACACCGTTGGTCTGGCCCCAGTTCGCCCCGTACTGGAAGTAGTTGGGACCGGAAGTGACTGTGCCGTCGACGATCTGGGTGATCGGTCCGTTCGCGGGCGACAACGTCACGAAGTACGCGTCGGTGCCCGATGACCACGGGATCGGCACCGACGAGTCACCGGTGACGACCGTGGTGCTGACGGTGATCGGCTGGGATAGCGGGTTCTGGTCCGGGATCCGTTGCACGGCCACCTGAATCCCGGAGCTGCCGGCCAGCCAGGACGGCAGGTTCTTGAGGCTCAAGGTGATCGTCCCGGTGTTGCCGGCGGAGTCGCCCAGCAGCACGGTCGCCCGCCGCAGCGACTGGTCCTTGGCCGCGACGGCGTCGGCGCTGGCACCGCCGTTGTCGACCGACACCAGCTGGCCCGTGATCTGCGCGTACGCGTCGTACACCCACCACTGGCCGGTCGGCTGCCCGTTGACCAGCGTCGAGTCGAGGCTGCCGGTGACGCAGCAGTCGGTCCAGATGGCGTGGTCGGCCAGGCTGATCCCGGACTTGGCCAGCTCCGCCAGATACCAGGCTTGGTAGCCGGCGTGCTGGTCACCGGAGAAGAGGTACTCGTTGTCGGCCAGCTTCACGCCGCTGATTCCCCTTGCGGACAACAGGGATTGGGCGGTCTGCGCGTCCTGCACCGGGTGCGGGCTGAAGTGCCAGTTCAGGTAGGTCGGCACGGTGCCGGCGGCCTTGGCGTGGTCCAGGAACGTGCCCAACTGCGAAGGATTCCAGCCGGACTGGCTCGGTCCCATGATCGACGCGTTCGGCGCGAGCCGCCGGATCTCCCGCACCGCCGTGTCCCACATCTGGAAGTACTGCGGGGAGTTCAGGCCGGCGGGCCAGAACGCGGTGCCGTCCGGCTCGTTCCAGACGTCGTAGTTCACGGTCAGCCCGGACGCCTTGACGTCCCCGACGACCTGGTCGATGAACCGGGTCCAGTTCGAGCAATCCCCGTTGGTGCAGGGGTAAACCGTCGTGGACGGCTGGGTGGTGTCGGCCCCGAACAGGTCGCTGACCAGCAGGTCGTAGCTGGCGTGGTAGCCGCTGAGCCGCCGGGCCTGGTCCAGCGCCGAGGTGACCCGGACACGGTAGCCGCTGCCGGCGGTCATGCCGTCGCCGATCCAGCCGTGGCCGTCGATCCGGGCCCCGCCGCCGCGGCCGGACTTCACGTTGAGCGGGCCCAGCAGGTTGTCGGCCGGGGCGCTGCCGTCCTGGCTGAGGCCGTAGAGGAAACCGGAGCCGACCCCGGTCGGCGCGCCCAGTGACGTGCCGAGGTCGACGGTGACGGTGTGATCGACCCGTGGTTGATCGATTTGCGGTGCGGGGACAATCGCCGCGGCGGTCAGCAGGGCGGCCGCGGCCAGCAGGGATGTGGTCAGCAGGGACGTGGTCATCATTGACCTTTCGTCGGTCTACAGGTGCAGGGTGCTGCCGGCGCGCCGGAAGACCGGGATGCGCGCCAGCGGGGCCTGGACCTCGACGGTCTCGCCGCCGGCGTGTTCCATGCCGGTGGCCACGTCGATCCAGGCGGTTCCGGCCGGCAGGCGCACCGGCCGGGACCGCGCGCCGAGCTCGGTGACCGGCGCGACGAGCAGGTCGGGACCGAACAGGAACTGGTCCTCGACCGTCCAGGCGGATGGATCATCCGGATAGTCCACGAACAGGGGGCGCAGCAACGGGATCCCGGTCCGGGCGGTCTCGGCCAGCTGCTCCCCGATGTAGCCGCGCAGCCGCTCCCGCAGGCGCAGCTGGTCGGCGATGATCTCGTACGCCTCCGCGCCGTACGACCAGACCTCGTTGGGACCGCCGGAATGCCCCGCGCCGAAGCCGATCCGGGGCTCGCGGTGGCCGTGCAGCCGGAACAACGGGCAGAACACCCCGTACTGGAACCAGCGGATCATCAGCTCGCGGTACTCGGCCGACGCCGGGTCGCCGCCGTGGAAGCCGCCGATGTCCGTGGTCCACCAGGGAATCCCGCTGACCGCGACGTTCAGGCCGGCCCGGATCTGCTTGCCCAGCGCGGCGAACGTGGCCGGGATGTCGCCGGACCACAGGGCCGCCCCGAACCGCTGGCTGCCGGCCCAGGCCGACCGCACCAAACTGACCGAGTCGTCCTCCCCCTCGGCGGTCATGTGCTCGTGCAGACCGCGCACATGCTCGCGTGGATAGAGATTGGCGACCTCGCGGCCCGGGCCGGCGGCAAAACGGAGATTGCCGAACTGCTCGGGGAAGATCTCCGGTTCGCAGGCGTCCAGCCACCAGACCCTGATGCCGTGGTCGTAGTAGCCGGCCTTGAGCCGGGACCACACGAACTCCCGCGCGGCCGGATCGGTCGCGTCGTAGAAGGCGACGCCGTGCTTGTGCTCGCCGAAGCCCTTGTCCGGGAAAGTCTGGTGCAGCGGCAGCCCCTGCTCGGCGCCGACGAGGAACCCGTTGTCCCGCATGTGCTCGTAGTTCTCGCTGAGCGGGTTGACCGACGGCCACACCGACACCATGAGCTTGACGCCCATGCCGTCCAACTCCTTGACCATCGCCGCCGGGTCGGGCCACTCGGCCGGGTCGAACCGCCAGTCCCCCAGGTGCGTCCAGTGGAAGTAGTCGGCCACGATCACCGAAAGCGGCAGACCCCGGTCACGGTGCTCGCGGGCCACCGCCAGCAGCTCGTCCTGGTTACGGTACCTGAGTTTCGACTGCCAGAAGCCGGTGGCCCAGTGCGGCAGCGCCGGGGCGTGGCCGGTGGCGTCGGCGTAGTGCGACAGGATGTCGGCCGGGGTGTCGCCGGTGGTCACCCAGTAGTCGATCTGACGCGCCGAGTCGGCGACCCAGCGGGTGCCGTTCTCGGCGAACTCGACCCGGCCGATCGCCGGCAGGTTCCACAGCAGGCCGTACCCCCGCGAGGACAGCGCGAACGGGATCGACACCTCCGCATTGCGCTGCACCAGATCGAGCACCATGCCCTTCTGGTCGAGGCGGCCGTGCTGGTGCTGGCCGAGCCCGAAGACCTTCTCTCCGGGGTACGCGCGGAACCGCTGTTCCAACCGGTGGTAGCCGTCGCCATTGGGGGCGAACAACCGCGGCCCCGGCCAGGCGAAATGCCCCGGCTGCTCGGCCAGCAACTCCTCGCCGTCCTTGCTGAACCTCAGCAGCCCGTCGATGACATCGAGGCGCAACCGGCCCACCGTCAACGACGTTTCCGTTGCCACGGCCGGCACTTCCGCCGGCGTCAGCTCCAGCGCGCCGGGAATGTCCGGCACGATCGCCTTGCGGCCGACCCGCACCCGAATGCTGTCCGCACCCCACGGCTGCGCGCACAGCACGTGGTCGGCGGTGCGAAGCCACAGTTCTGTCACGGCAATCCCCTCAGTCCTTGACCGCGCCGGCGGCCAGGCCCGCCGACACGTGCCGCTGCGCCACCACGAGCAGCACCGCCACCGGCAGCGAGGCCAGCACCCCGGTCGCCATCACCGAGTTCCAGCTGCTGGTGTTGGTGCCGGCGCCGATGAAGTCGTACAACCCGACGGTGATCGGCGTCCATTGTGGAGCACCGAGGTTGAGCGTGGAGGCGAACATGAAGTCGCCCCAGGAGAACAGGAACGCGAACAGGCCGGCGGTGATCACGCCGTTGCGGCTGACCGGCAGCACGATCACGACGAAGGTGCGCAGCGCGCCCGCGCCGTCCAGGCCGGCCGCCTCGATCAGCTCACTCGGCACCGACAGCATGAACGCCCGCATGATCAGCACCGCGAACGGCACCGCCAGCGTGGAGTCGGCCAGCACCAACGCCTCCGGCGAGTTCAGCACGCCGAGCGTGGAGAACACCCGGTACAGGGCGTTGGCCATCACGATGCCCGGGATCAGCTGCACGATCAGCAGCGTGAACAGCAGCGGCCGCGAGCCGGGCGTTCCCCTTCGCGACAACCCGTATGCCGCCGGGGCCGCGATCAGCAGCGTCAGCGCCACCGTGCCGAGCGCCACGATCAGCGACACCAGCAGGTGATCGCCCTGCTGCCCCAACGCATCCCAGTAGCCGTCGAGCGTGCCGCCGAAAGGCAGCCAGTGCGGCGACCGGTCGGCGATCTGCTCGTTGGTCTGGAAGGAGGCGTCGACCATCCAGTACAGCGGGAACAGCATCACCGCCAGCAGGACAACAGCGATCGCGGTCCGCATCACGCCACCTCCTTCCGTGTCGACCGCAGGTAGAACACCGCGAACACCAGCGCCACCACGATCAGCATGTTGCTGGCCGCCGCCCCCAGTCCGAACTGCGACAACCCGCCGAAGGACAGCTGGTAGCCGTAGGTCGTGACGGTCTGGGTCGCGTTCGCCGGGCCGCCCTTGGTCATCACCCAGATCACGTCGAACACCTTGATCGTGTAGATCAGGCCGAGGGTCAGCACCACCGCCACCACCGGCCGCAGCAGCGGCGCCGTGATGTGCCGGAACCTCTTCAGCCCCGAGGCCCCGTCCAGCGCCGCCGCCTCGTGCACGTCGGCCGGAATCGACTGGAGGCCGCCGTACAGGATGACCATGTTGAACGGGATCCCGATCCACACGTTGCACAGCAGCACGCCGATCATCGCCGTCTGCACGCTGTTCAACCACGGCACCGGCTCGCCGACCAGGTGCAGAGCGAGCAGCACGTGGTTCAGCACCCCGTTGCTGGTGTCCAGAATCCAGCGGAACACCGTGCCCGTCACCACCAACGGCAGCAGCCACGGGATCAGCAGCAGTGTCCGCACCAGTCCGCTCAGCGGGAACGCCCGGTTGAAGAACACCGCCAGCGCCAGCCCGATCGTGAACTGGAAGAATAGCGAGGCCACCACGAACACCACCGTGTTGACAGCCGCCGTCCCGAACACCGGGTCGTGCACCAAGTGCACGTAGTTGTCGAGCCCGTTGAACGGTGCTTGTCCGCTGTAGACGGACTGGATGCCGAAGTCCTGGAACGACAGGACCAGGTTGCCGATCAGCGGGTAGAGGAAGAACACCGCCAGGTATACGACGACCGGCAGTAAGAATCCAACGCGGGTTAGAGTCTTACTCATTGCCCCGTCGCTTGCTTCTGGGCCGCCTCCAGGGCGGCCTGCGGTGTCGCACGGCCGGCGAGGGCGGACTGCACCGCGGTCCACAGGGCCTGGGAGTACTTCGGATAGTTCACGCCGAGCGTGGCGGTGCGGCCGGCGGCGTCGCCGATCTCGTCCACAAAGGACTTGAACTGCGGACTGGCGGCGGCGAGTTGCCGGGCCGCCTGCTGATTGCTGGGCACGTAGTTGGTGAGCTTGGACCACGACAGGCTGTTCTCGGCAGCGGTGAGGCACTTGACGACCTGGGCGGCCTTCGCCGACTTGGGGCCGTTGCCGGCGGCCCAGACCTCGCCGCCGAGGGCGCTGGACGGCTTGCCGCCGACGGCGGGCACCGGCATCGGCACGACGGCGAAGTCGGCCATGCCGGCCTTGGCCAGCTGGGGCAGCTGCCACGGGCCGTTGACCATCATGGCCAGGCTGCTATTCGCGAACTGCTCCTCCACGTTGGCCTGCGTCCAGGTCAGCACGTCCTTCGGCGCGGCGCCACTGGTCACGAGGTCAGCGAGCAGTTGCAGCGCGGAGACCGCCGGCTGGGAGTTCAATGTGGACAGCGAGCCGCCGCCACTGAGCAGGAAGGCCTCGAACTGGAAGCTGCCCTCCTCGGTCGCGGGCACCGCGAACCCGATACCGTGCTGCGCCCCAGTGGTCAGTTTCGCCGCAGCGGTCTTCAACTCGTCCCACGTCCTGGGCGGGTCGATGCCGGCGGCCGAGAACAGCTTGGTGTTGTAGTACAAGGCAAGCGCGTTCACGCCGGGGGAGACTCCGTACAGCTTGCCCTGGTAGCGGCCGGCGGCGACGACGTTCGGATACAGGCCGTCGGTGGACAGTCCGCTCAGCTCCGCGAGCGCCCCGGTGGCGGCGATCTGTTGCAGGTCGGGATTGTCCAGCAGCACGAGATCGGGCACGTCATGGCTGCCGACCAGTTGCAGCAGCTTGGTCCGCAGGTCCGGCACCACCTGCCGCTTGATCGTCACTCCGGCCTGCTGGCCGCAGCTGTCCAGCAGCTTCGGCAAGGCCGAGACCAGCGGGTCGGTGTTGTAGTAGTCCATTTCGGACAGTGTCGAGTCGTCGCCGGCCGACGATCCGCCGCAGCCGGTCGTGACCAGGGCGACGGTCGCCGCCACCAGGGCGAGCGCGAGTTTCCTCATGGCGAAGGCTCCTTCGCGGAGGTGAGGTGAGGTGAGGTGAGGTGCGGAGTCAGGTGAGGTGCAGGGTCGGGCGAGGTGCGGGGTCAGGCGCGTGGGGCCGCGATGCTGCCGCGGTCGACGAACTCCGGGGTGAGCAGGACGTTCGGGGCGGGGGCGGCGGCGGAGTTGATGCGGTGCAGGAGGGCATCGACCGCGGCCTCGCCCATGGCGGCGGCCGGGACGTCGGCGGCGGAGATCTGGGGGCGCAGGGCCGTCGCGTTGCGGACGGAGGTGATGGCCAGGACGGACATGTCGGCGGGGATGTCCTTGCCAGCGGCGGAAAGGGCGGCGATCAGGCCGGCAAGGGAGCGCTCGTTGATGGTGAGGATGGCAGTGGTGTCCGGGGCCTGGGCCAGGATCGAGGCCAGGCAGCCGGCGGCCGCGTCGTCGCTGTCGTCGCAGCACACGGCGAGGCCGGCCAGCTCGACGGTGGCCTTCTCGAAGGCGTCGGCGGCCCGGAAGGCCGGGCCGTACTCGTGGTCCAGCAGTTCCTGGGGGCGGTTGACGAGAGCGATGTTCTTATGCCCCAAGGCATGCATCCGGCGGACGCCCTCGGTGACCAGGCCGGCGTAGTCGAGGTCGACCCAGCCGTGGGCGTCGTCGGCCCCGGTGCGGCCGATGGTGACAAACGGGAAGCCCTGCTCGATGAGCCCGGTGACGCGGGCGTCCCGCAGCAGGGTCTCCATCAGGATGACGCCGTCGACCCGCCGCTCGGTGATCATGCGGTCGAACCGCTCCGGCCCGCTTGGCGACAGCAACACGTCGTAGTCCCGCTCGGCCGCCGCCTCGGCCACGGCCCCGACGAAGTGCAGTTGGTCCACCGACAGGTGCGGGCCGGTCGGCGGTATGACCAGCCCGATCGTCCGGGTCGATCCCTCGGCCAGGGCCCGCGCGGTGGCGTTGGGCCGATACCCGGACTCCTCGATCACGCGGGTGATGCGCTCGTGCAACTCCGGGCTGACCTGCCGTTTCCCGCTCAGCACGTACGAGACCGTGCTCCGGGACACTCCCGCCAGCTTGGCGATCTCACCGATGTTCACCCGCGGCCTCCTTGTCGCGAACCGGTTCGCGAACCGGTTCGCCAGACTGTAGGAGCAAGGCGGGGACCCGTCAACGGTCGAAAGGTTTCGACCGCCTGGGCCTAAACCGACGGCGCCAGCAGGCGGGGCGGGGCGGTGCTGTGCCGGATCACCAGCGACGTCGCCAGGTCCACCCGGGTGGACGCGGGCCGCTCACCCCGACCCAGCTGCAACGCCAGCCGGGCGGCGGTTTCGGCCATGGCGACCAGCGGCTGGCGCACGGTGGTCAGGGGCGGGCCGACCCAGCGGGCCAGGGGCAGGTCGTCGAAGCCAACGACGCTGAGGTCGTCGGGGATGGTCAGGCCGAGCTCGCGGGCGGCCTCGTAGACGCCGAGGGCCTGCAGGTCGTTGCCGGCGAAGACGGCGGTGGGCCGCTGCGGCAGGGAGAGCAGATCGCGGCCGGCGCTGTAGCCGGCCTCGGTGTGAAAGTCGCCCTCCCGCACCAGTTTCGGGTCGACGGGCAGGCCGGCCGTCTCCAGGGCGGCCCGGTAGCCGTCGAGCCGGGCCCGGCTGCACAGCATCCGGGACGGCCCGCCGATGATGCCGATCCGCCGGTGCCCGAGCTCGATCAGGTGTCGGGTGGCGTTGAGCCCGCCGTGCCAGTTGTTGGTGCCGACGGCGGGCACCCCGTCGGCCGGGTCACCGGCGGGATCCAGGACCACAAAAGGGATCTCCCGGCTGCCCAACTGGGCCCGCTGCGCGGCGTCGAGGTCGGACAGCACCAGCACGACCCCGGTCGGCCGGCGGGCCAGCACACCGTCCACCCAGGACTGCCCGGGCGAGTGCCGGTCGGCCGCCTCGGACAGCACGACGTTGAGTTTCTCCTGCCGGGCAACGTTTTCCACGCCCCGGATGACCTCCATCGCCCACGCGCTCTCCAGCTCGTGGAACACGAGGTCGAACAGCCGCGACGGCGGACCGGCAGCCCGGCGCCGATAACCGTGCTGGTGCAGCAGCTCCTCGACGCGAGCCCGGGTGGCCGGCGCGACGTCGGACCGCCCGTTGAGCACCTTGGACACGGTCGGAGTGGACACTCCCGCCGCCCTCGCGATCTCCGCCAGCGTCGGAGCGTCACCACGCATGAGCCGGGATGTTACCGGTTACATCGCCGAAATGTTTCGAAGCCAGCCGAGGACCGCCGAGCCGAATTCCGGGCCGGCGAAGGCGCTCCAGTGGTCGCCGGGCACCCGCACGTACCGCGAGGAGGGCAGCGCCGCGGCCAAGCGGTCGGCGGAGGCGTGGCTGCGGTCGTCCGCCCCGATCGCCACCAGCGTCGGCACGTCGATCTCGGCCAACGCCTCCAGCGGCGTCGCGACATGGGTGTCCAGCACGTGGAGCAGGGCATTCGGGTCCTGACCGAGCTGGTCGAGCCAGTGTTTGGTCTGCTGTCCGGCCTGGTCCAGCTCGCCGCCGGTGGCGATCGCGGTCAGCGTCCGCCGGTAGCCGCCGGTCCGGCTGGTCTCCCCCTCGACCGCGTCCAGGCCCTGGCCGGCGATGACCGCCCGCCGCGGCCGGGCGCCGCGAACCAGCATGCGCAAGGTCACACGGCCGCCCAGCGAATAGCCGCCCAGGTCGTAGTCGTCGAGACCGAGGTGCTCGACCAGGGCCAGGCCGTCGTCGGCGAGCACGTCGGGCGGATAGGCGGCCGGGTCGTGCGGACGGGCGCTCGCGCCGTGCCCGCGAAGATCGGGCAGGATCACCCGGAAGCCGCTGTCCGCGATCATGCGGGCCGGCCCCTGGTCGATCCACTGCGAGCCGACGCCCATCACGCCGTGCAGCAGCACGACCGGCCGGCCCTCCCCCAGTTCCTGGTACGCGATGCTCAGGCCGTCAAAGCCGCGGAACTCCTGCACCCGGCGGATTCTGGCACGGACCAGGCCGGCGGCGCGTGCGGTTTTCGCGCCTCACTTGCCGTGCGGGTCGCTGTGGTTCAGCGTGGCCACGACCTGGTCGTACTCACCGTTCACCGCGCTGTAGCGGAGGAACTTGACCCGCTCGACCTGGATCTCCTTGGCGTCGGGGCGGGTCTCCAGCAGCATCACGACCTCGTCGACGAACTCGTCCAGCGGCATGGCGAAGTCGCTGGTCTCCTGGCCGGGCATCAGCGCGGTGCGCACCGACGGCGGCACCAGCTCCACCACCTTCACCGTGGTGTCGGCCAGCTGCATGCGCAGCGACTCGCTGAGCATGTGGATCGCCGCCTTGGTGGCGTTGTAGCTGGGCGTGACCTTGAGCGGGGTGAAGGCCAGGCCCGAGGAGACGGTGACGATGGTGGCGTCCGGACGGGTCTGCAGGTGCTCGACGAACGCCGCGACCAGGCGGATCGGCCCGAGCAGGTTGGTGGTCACGATGGCCTCGGCCGAGGCCAGGAAGCCCTCCGGCTTGTGCCAGTCCTCCACCTGCATGATGCCGGCCATCGCGATCAGCACGTTCAGCTCGGGGTGCCGGGCCAGCACCTGCTTGGCCGCGGCCTCGATGCTGCCGGCGTCGGCGGTGTCGATCAGCACGGTGTCGATCTCGGGGTGCTCGACGGCGATCTGCTCCAGCAGCGCGGTGCGGCGGCCGCCGACGATGACCTTGTTGCCCCGGTCCTTCAGGGCCAGCGCCAAGGCGAGGCCGATGCCGCTGGTCGCGCCGGGGATGAAGACGGTGTTTCCGGTGATGTCCATGGCCGTAACCCTGCTCGGGTTCGAGAGCCGTGTGCAGAGAGCACTCATCGGGGGATTCGCGATCCCTGGCTGGCGTCCGGCCTCCCGCCGATACTTGGCGTATGGACCGAGCTGCACTGGCCTCCTTCCTCCGGACGCGACGGGAGGCGCTGCGCCCCGAGGACGTCGGGCTGCCGGCCGGCGCCCGCCGCCGGACCAGCGGCCTGCGCCGCGAGGAGGTCGCGTCGCTGGCGGCGATGTCCACCGACTACTACACGCGTCTGGAGCAGGAACGGGGCCCGCAGCCGAGCGAGCAGATGCTGGCCGCGCTGGCCCGGGCGCTGCGGCTGTCCAATCACGAACGGGACTACCTGTTCCGGGTGGCCGGCCGCAACGCGCCGTCACCGGTCTCGGCCGGCGCGCACGTCGCCCCGGCGCTGCTGCGGGTGCTGGACCGGCTCGACGACACGCCCGCGCTCATCCTGTCCAACCTGGGCGAAGTGCTGGTGCAGAACCGCATGTCCAAGGCGCTGATGGGTGATCACACCGCGTACACCGGGCTGGCCCGCAGCGAAATCTACCGCTGGTTCACCGATCCCCAGCAGCGGCTGATCTATCCCGAGGACGACCGCGACCGGCAGAGCCGGGCACTGGTGGCCAACCTCCGCTTCGCGTACGGGCAGATGGGCCCCCGGTCACGGGCCGGCGAGCTGGTCTCCGTGCTGGAGAAGGCCAGCACGGAGTTCGCGGGACTGTGGGAACGGCAGGAAGTCGCGCAGCGGTTCGCCGACCACAAGACGCTGCTGCACCCCGAGCTCGGGCCGATCGAGGTCGACTGCCAGGCCCTGTTCACCGAGGACCAGTCGCAGGCGCTGCTGGTGCTGACCGCTCCCCCACGCAGTGAGGGCCACGAGAAGCTCCAGCTGCTGAGCGTGCTGGGCCACGAGCGGTTCCCCGTGTCTAACTGATCGTGGCCAGCACCGGGTGGTGGTCGGACAGGCCCTCGTTGTCGAGGACCCGCGCGTTCGTGGCCGTCGCACCGCGCACGATCACGTGGTCGATGGCCTGCTCGCCCTGGGTGGTCGCGCCGGGCGGCAGCTCGGCGACCCGAAAGCCTTCGCCAAGGCCGCTGACCACGGTGTCGCCGTCAGCGTTGAAATCCCCCATCAGCACCGCCGGCTCTACCGCCAGATCCCGCAGCTTCGCCAGCTGACCGGCCCGTTTCGCCTCCCACCAGCTGACGTGCGTGGCGACCATGGTGAGACCGGCGGTGTGCACGGCCAACCCGCCCTTGCCCCAGTCGTCGTGGAACTGCAGCTCGGTGATCACCCGGCTCGGGCCGTCGACCAGCAGCACCAGGTACTCGGTGTCGTCCTTCAGCTGGGACGGCATCTTCCGCGGCCGCGGCACCCGGCGGTAGCGCATCGCGTGCACCGTGCGGCCGGTCGTCGCGCGGATGGCCGCCAGCAGGTCGCCGCTGACCTCCTGCAGCGCGACGACCTCGGCCGGCAGCTCCGCCACCCGCCCGGCGATCGCGGCGACCCGCTTCGACTCGTCCGGCCAGTGGGTCGCCACGTCCTCGCCCCAGTTCTCGGCGTGGATGCGGTGCAGCACGTTCCAGGTCGCGACGGTGATCACGTGCGGCGATGCTAGTGGACGGCGTCCCGCACGATCTCCGCCGCGTCCGCCGGTAGCAGGAAGCCCTTGACCACGGCCTGCGCCGCCGCCCGGCCCACGGCCGCGACATAGTCGGCGTTCGTCGGGTACAGCCGGGCCAGCTGTTCCGGGGTGAAGGGGACCGTCGTGCCTTCGAGCGTGCACTGGAGGCTGTCGCCAGTGTTTCCGGTTCCGGTCAGGGTCGCGGCCGGCGCTTGCAGGGCCGGCGTGCGGATCCCGCCTTCGGCGTTGCCGTACTGGTCGCGGACCATCGCCGGCGGCGTCCCGGTGATCGTGATCCGGTCCGCTTCCGGGGGTGCGGCGCCGTAGCGGACCCAGGCGTTCAGGTGCGCCAGCGCGGCGTCCATGACGTAGCGCTCCTGGCCGTCGTTCGGCGGCAGCCCACACTGCGGCAACGTGATGCCCGGGAAGAAGCGCTGGATCTCGACCTGGCCCAGTTGCTGCACGTGCGCGTCCACGTGCGAGGTGCCTGGGATCTCCCACAGCCGGAAGCGTGGATTGTCCGGCTGCGCGGCCGGAAAGTAGTTCAGCGGGGCCAGCACGTCGGTCTCCGTCTGCACGGTCAACACCGGAACACCGGAATCCGTCCTCGTCCACGCTGCCGGGGAGAGCTGGTTCAAGTTGATCGGCGCCCCGGCGTCCCGACGGCTGTGGATCAGGAAACCGTCGTACAGGCGCTGGACCGGCTGGATCGCGTTGGCGTAGGTGACCATCCGGAACGCCGACTGCGACTCGCCGTCCGCGATCAACGCCTTGGGCTTGAGGCCCTGCAACGGATCCGCCCCCTGCGGGTGCCGCAGAGCTTGCGCCGCCTGCGAGAAGATGTCGTACGAGAACGTGTCACCCGGGTGGTTCAGCGTCCCGTAGCGGCCAGGGTCGATCTTCTTCAGGGCATCGACCCCGAGCTGCTGCGCGGAGACGCCCACCCAGGCGTAGCCGGCGCGGAGCAGTTCCTCGTTCTCGTACTGGAAGTCCGGGTCGAGATCGATGCCGGCCGTGACGTTCAGCCACTCCACCACGACCGTGCCGTTGAACCTCGCCGGATCCGCCGGCCGCCGGACCAGCATCCTCGTCTCGTACGGGGCCTGCTCCGCCGGCGTCACCGACCACCGCCCGTCGCCCGTCCACGTGCCGCTCTGCGCGTATCCCGTGGCCGTGCCACCGAAGAAGTACTCCTGCTCGGTGTACCCCGCCGCGCCCAACGGCACCGGCGACGAGTTGAACGGAATGCCCAACCGGCCGCCCGTCACCGGCCCCGACACCTGTGGCCCCTCCGCCGCGCTGGCCGCCGGGGCCAGCGTGACCATCAGCATTATGGCGAGAACCGCTCCCAGTAAGCGCACCATCCCAGTGCTACTCCGGGGCAGCTCCGGGAACAACGCAATTTCAGCACCGGCAAATTGGGCCAATGTCGTGAACAGGACGGTCCTAGCATCCGCGCATGAACCTCACCGACCAGGAGCTCGACGGGCTTTCTGAGCTCGCTCAGGCGGCCACCTCCGGCCCGTGGTTTGTCGCCGTCAGCACCGTCCCCGACACCGGCCTCGGCGAGATCGTCGCCGCCGCACTCATCCAGCAGCCCCGCTACATCGACGTCGCCGACGAGCGCTGGGGACGAGAACGCCTCCTTCATCGCCGTGGCCCGGCAGGCGGTTCCGCGGCTCATCGGGGAGATTCGGCGGCGGAGGGGGATTAGCCGGGGGATGGGGTTTTGGGTGGGTGGTTTTTGGGGGTGGGGTCTGGGTGGGGTTTTTGGGTGGCTCCGGGTGGATTTTGCGTGGAGCCTCTGGGCGATGGCAGTCGAGGCAAGAATCGGGCAGGCTGCGCCTGCCTCGATCGCCGGACAGCTTATGCCATCGCCCTCCTCCACGCAAAATCCACCCTCCGAGGTAAGGGGTGGGGGTTGCTGGGGCGGTCGCGCTTTTCGGCGCTGGCGCTTTGGCTAGATTTAGATCCCCTGGGCCTTTTTTCGGCCCCTCCCGCATCCATCTCCCACGCTTCGCTCGGGCGGCCTTCTCGCCACCCTCTTCCTGGCCTTCCGGCCCCGCCCTTCGTCGGCCAGTTCTTCCTCTTTTTCGGGTGCTGTTTCGCTGTGGAGTTGTCAAAGAACGAGCGGTCAGTACTGGTGGGGGTGGGTGGTGTAGTGGCGGCCTTGTGGGGTGAGCCAGTGGAGGGTTCCGTCGGAGTCGAGGGTGGCGGTGTAGTTGGCGTGTTTGAGGTGGTGATGGTGGGCGCAGTAGCCCTTGAGTTGGGTGGCGGTGGTTTTGCCGGCCGGCCAGGGGATGGTGTGGTCGAGTTCTTGGATGGGGGTGGTGCAGCCGGGGGCGGTGCAGGTGCCGCCGTCGCGGACTTTGATGAACTCGCGGGTCCGGGTGTCGGCCCGGTATTTGTGGGTGTTCATGGCGTCGGCGTGGCGGCGGTTGTCGAGGAGGAGGCCGCGCCAGGGGCCGTGCATGGCCAGTTCGCGGGCGGAGTCGGCGGCGATGGGGCCGTAGCCGTCCAGCAGGCCGGGGTCCTCGGTCAATCCCATCAAGGTCTCCACCGGGATGGTGACGTGGACCTGGACGGTGCGGTCGACGCCGTAGCCCAGGAAGCGGTCCAGGAAGGCGTCGGCGCGTTTCTGGTCGGTGGTGCGGTCGTCTTTCGGGAGGGAGCGGGCGTCGCAGGTCAGGACGTCGTAGGCCTGGCGGGCCTCGATGGCCGGCAGGATGATGCTGAGCTGGGCCATGCCATCGGGCAGCGGAATGAACTCCACCCGCCGGTCCTCGCGGGCCTTCAGCCGGCGCTGGTCATAGCCGAGAGGGTCAGCCTCCGCCACGGCCTTGGTGGCCCGGCGGGCCAGCTGGGTGTGGGTCAGGCCGGGGGCCACGTCCGCCAGGGCCTCGTCAACTTGGGAGATCAGCTCGGGGTCGGTCAGGTGAACCACCCGGTCATCCACCGTCTTGAGCCGGCGGGCATCGATCTCCCCACGCCTCAACAGTTCCGCACATCGGGGTAGCCGGTCCAGGACGTCGCTGTATTCCTTCTGACGAACCACCGACTGCTCCGGCTCATGAACCGCCATGGCGATCTCGGCCGTGTCCTCGATTCCCCGAACCAGGCTGAGCTCAACGCAGTGGAGAGCCGCCATGGCCTTACGAGCCACGATAAGCAGAGTGAGCTTCTGATCATCGGTAAGGCCCTCGACATCCACACCCAGGAGCAGGTCCACCATGACCCCTGAGGGTTCCATGGACTCCAGCTCTCGGGTGATTTCCTTCATGCCTTCAGAATACGCCGACCGAAGATCGAACTCGACTCACTAACGGGTGAATTCAAGCCCTTTGTTAACCATTCCACCCCAAGGACACCCACTCCTCGTTCCGGAGGGTGGATTTTGCGTGGAGGGGGGCGATGGCATAAGCTGTCGGCGATCGAGGCAGGCGCAGCCTGCCCGCTTCTTTGCCTCGATGCCATCGCCCAGAGGCTCCACGCAAAATCCACCCGGAGCCACCCAAAAATCCCACCCTCCAAACGCAACACACCCCCACTCCACACAGCGCCCCCTCAAAATCCCTCCCCCTCAACCCCCAGCCCCAGCATCGATCTGCACCGAATAACCACCCCTCAGCACAGCCACCGTAGACGGCGGCGTGATCACCGTGGCCTCCCCAGACCGAGGCAACGGTCTCCACCCCCGGTAACCATCTCTGGTCCACAGCGCCAAGTGATCGTCCACGATCACCGCCGGGCCTTCCTCCACGAGCACGAACGTTCCGACAGGCAGACCACCCCACGGCAACTGATGAAACCGCCGCCGGTGAGTGCCGCGGAAGATGCGTTCACCGTGCAGCTGGCGGTTCATCTCCGTCGCCGACGGTCGGTGCCCGACGACATCCGCCCAAGCGTCCCGATAGGACAGATAGCTGCGATGGCGGCATTCGCCGCACGGGCGGTGGCCGGCGGCGAAGGAGACGGCCTCGTCGTGGAAGTAGAGGTGGGTCCAGCGGTTGGGCAACCACTGCTCCCGCCACCGACCCCGGAACTCCAAGGCGCAAGTGATCCACAAGTCGCTGGCGTGGAAGCGGACGATGTCCCGGCCGCGGTGGATCACGCCACGGTTGCCGGTCCAGGCCCCGCGCAGGGGAAAGGCCTCGATGTCGCCGGTGGGGGTGACGCGGTTGCACTGCGGGCTCCGCGCGTCGCCTGAAGGAGTATCACCCACGGCCACACCCTAACGACGGGACGTGACCAGACGGACCGCGAACAACGTCCACGGCGGAAATCCGCCAGAACCGAGGTGAACCGGGAGCGGCCGCGGCTCGTGTGTGGGGGCGAGCCGATTCTCCGGGAGGACCCCGTGACCACCATCCAGAACCGCCAGGTAGCCGTGCGGACGGCGCCGGACCGCCGCTCGACGGCACGGGTCGTGCTGCTCGCGGCGCTGGGCGTGAACGTGCTGATCGTCGCCGCGCTGGTGGTGGTGACGGGGGCCTCGCCGAACATCCTGATCACGCTGGGCCGGATCGCCGGGCTGGTGGCGGGCCTGCTGATGGCGTGCCAGTTCCTGCTCATCGCCCGCCTGCCCTGGCTGGACGAGCGGCTGGGCATGGATCGCCTCACGTCCTACCACCGCTGGACCGGTTTCAGCTTGATGTGGGCCCTGCTCGCGCACGTGGTGCTGATCGTCGCGGGCTACGCCCAGCACGACGCCCACGACGTGATCTCCGAGGTGTTTGTCCTCTCCGACACGTTCGCTGGTGTGTTCCTGGCGATCATCGCCTTCCTGCTGGTGGTCGTGGTCGGCGCGACCTCGGCCCGGATCGCCCGCAAGCGGTTGCCCTACGAGACGTGGCACGCGATCCATCTGCTGACCTACGCGATCGTGGCGCTGGCCTTCACCCACCAGTTCGTCTCCGGCACGACGATCGCCTCCACCGGCGGCCGGATCTACTGGATCCTGTTGTGGGGCACGGCGATCGGCCTGCTGCTGACCGGCCGGGTGATCCGCCCGCTGCTGCGCAACCGCCGCTACCAGCTGCGGGTCGCGGGCATCGTGCAGGAGTCGCCCGACGTCGTCTCCGTGTACATCGAGGGCCGGAACCTGCACGAGCTGCCGGCGCGGGCGGGCCAGTTCTTCGTGTGGCGGTTCCTGGCCAAGGGCATGTGGCACCGGGCCAACCCGTTCTCCCTGTCGGCCGCGCCGGACGGCCGGTACCTGCGGCTGACCGCGAAGGCGGTCGGCACCGCGAGCGCCGCCCTGCGCGACCTCAAGGTCGGCACGCGTGTCTACGCCGAAGGCCCGTACGGCGCGTTCACCACGGCCAACCAGGTGCACCA
The DNA here is from genome assembly GCF_018263855.1 of Kutzneria sp. CA-103260. Taxonomy (GTDB): domain Bacteria; phylum Actinomycetota; class Actinomycetes; order Mycobacteriales; family Pseudonocardiaceae; genus Kutzneria. The sequence continues at coordinate 4,337,218 of NZ_CP073318.1, forward strand.
GCACGCCCTGCTCATCGCCGGCGGCGTCGGCGTCACGCCGATTCGCGCGCTGCTGGAGGAGATCCAGGGCCACGTGGTGGTGCTCTACCGGGTCCGCGACGAGCGGGATGCCGTGCTGCTGGACGAACTCCGCGCCCTGGCGCCGGTGGTCCGTGTCCTCAGTGGACCGTCGGCCGGCCAGTTCAACGCGGAGAGCCTGCGCTACCTGGTGCCGGACGTGTGGTCCCGGGACGTGTTCGTGTGCGGCCCGGCCGGCATGACCAACGCGGTGCTGGCCAGCATGCGCGAGCTGAACGTGCCGGACCGCCAAGTGCACGCCGAGAAGTTCAGCCTGGCTGGCTGACCCGCCACACGGTTCCACGGCGCTCATAAGCGATGAGCCGTTCGGTCTCGATCGCCGCCTGGGCGCCGAACTCCCGCTCCAAGAGATACAGCGCGAGATCGATGCCGGACGTCACGGCACCGGCGCTGACCAGGTCGCCGGCGTCCACCACCCGGCCGTCCACGACCTGGACCCCGTTGGCGGCCAACATGTCCAGCCCAAGCCAGTGGCCCGTCGCCGAGCGGCCCTTGATCAGACCGGCCAGCGCCAGGATCATCGATCCCCCGCACACGGTGGCCACGGTGGTCGAGGGCCGGTTCAGCGCCTCGGCCAGCAACCCCGGCAACGGCGTGGACAGGGTACGACCGAGCGTCTCGGTGATGCCGTCCGGGATGGCCCCCAAAGCCCCCGGCACCACAACGATGTCGGCCCGCGAAGGGTCCAAACGCGACGCTGCCCGCAGCGTCATCAACCCCATGCCGCTGGGCACGTCACGCGGCCCCTCCGCGGACACCAACTCGGCCGTCATCGGCCCGTTGGCCAGAATCTCGTACGGGGCAACGACATCGAGCGGGTCGAACCCGTCGAACAACACAACCTGCACCAGCATCGGCGGAACTTCCTTCCCCATAAAGACGATGCGGCGAACGCTAATCGCGTCCGCCGCATCGAAGAAGGAGCCGGTTTGCCAACCTCCGCCGGATTTCAGCCAGCCACGGCGCCGATCCGGCGCAGCACCTCGGCCTCGCCGAGCGTGGTGGCCACGGCGTGCAGGTCGGGGCTACGCGTGGAGCCGGTCAGCGCGACCCGGATGATCTGTGAGGCCTCGCGGATGGAACCCGGGTAGGCGTCCGGGTTCTTCTTGTACTCCTTGGCGTTCTTCGCGTAACCGTGCTTGGCGGCCAGCTCGCGGATCTGCCCGAACCACTCCTGGCCGTCGTCGAGGTGCTGGTAGCCATCGGCGAAGTCGGCGGCGAAGGCCCGGGCCAGCTCCGGCGTCACGCCCTCGATGCGGGAATCGTCCGCGGCCACCGGGACGAACAGCTCCGGGAAGAAGAAGCCGTAGGCGGTGCGGAAGTCCGACCACTTGCGGAGGTCCTTGCGCGGGTTCTCGACGCCCTCGCGCTCCACCGCCAGCGCGGCCAGCGCCAGCTCCGGGTTGGCGTCCAGCACCGTCACCAGCTCGGCGTCACGGTCGGCGGCCCACACCTTCACCGCGGCCACGATCTCCGCGCCGCTGAGCGTGGCGATGTGGTTGGCGCTGATGTCGTCCAGCTTGGCCATGTCGATCAGCGGCCCGGCCAGGCCCATCTCGTCCAGCTTGATCGGCGCGTCCAGCGCCTCGGCCAGCGACATCTCGGCGATGCGGCCGTTGGCCAGGCCCTTGAGGTAGAACAGCACCGCCTCGGCCGGGTAGCCCTCGTCGATGTAGAAGTCGACGGAGGCCTCGGGGTCCTTGCGCTTGGACAGCTTGCGCTTGCCGCCGGAGATCTGCTTCATCAGCGGCGCGATGTGCGCGTAGGTCGGCTGCTCGAAGCCGAGCGCCGCGAACAACTGGAGGTGGGTGGGCACCGAGGAGATCCACTCCTCGGCCCGGATCACCAGGTTGACCCGCATCAGGTGGTCGTCGACGGCGTGCGCGAAGTGGTAGGTGGGCAGCCGCACGTCGTTGGCCGAGGACTTGAGGATCACCACGTCGTTGCGGTTGTCCTCGTGCTCCAGCCGGCCGCGGATGGCGTCGGTGAACACGGCCCGGCCGTCGACCTGACCCGGCGAGCGGAACCGCACCACGTACGGCGCGCCCTCGTCCAGCTTGGCCCGCACGTCGGCGTCGTCGCGGTCGCGCCAGATGGCCCAGCCACCGTAGTAGCCGGGCGGGATCTTGCTGGCCTCCTGGCGGCGGCGGATGTCGGCCAGCTCGTCCTCGGTGGCGAAGCACAGGTACGCCTTGCCCTCGCGCAGCAGTTCGCGCGCGTAGGTCAGGTACTGCTGCTCACGCTCGGACTGGAGGTAGGGGCCGTACTCGCCGACGCCCTCCATCTCGTCCGGGGTCAGCCCGAAGTAGCCGAAGGCCCGGGTGAACTGCTCGACCGCGCCCTCGATCTCGCGGGCCTGGTCGGTGTCCTCGATGCGCAGCAGGTACTTGCCGCCGGTCCGGTGCGCGATGTCCCGGTTGATCGCCCCGACGTACAGCGCGCCGATGTGCAGCCAGCCTGTCGGCGACGGGCCGACCCGGGTGACCTGGGCGCCGTCCGGGAGCTGCCGCTGCGGGTAGCGCTGCTCCCAGTGCGCCGGCTCCGGCAGGTCGGCGGGGAACAACGCGTCGATGACGGCACGGTCAAGCATCGGGTCTCGGTCTCCAGCGCACAGGTGACAAGTGATCCCAGGTTAGCCCGCCTGTCGGCTAGGGTGTGCGCGGGGATCCGGGGATCACCGGCGGCTGAGGGCGCCACCTCGGGTCAGGGGTGGAGTGCATGGTGAGACGTGCCTTGTTACTGGCCGCCGTCCTCGTTGTGGGGATGGCCGTCCCGGCTGCCGCGACGCCGACGAGCGTGGCCCCGGCCGGCTCGGGCTTCACGCCGCTGTCGCCTGTGGGCAACGTCGACGTGCGAGCGGACCTGGACGGCTACTTCGCGCCGGCGTCGTCGGCGTGCGCGGTGCACTGCCCGGTCAGCTGGGGCGCGAACGACCACGGCGAGCTCGGCACCGGCACCGTCGGGGCCGGGGAGAGCCGGCCCGGCCAGGTGTTCGGCCTGTCCGGCATCACGTCCGTCGCCGGCGGCTCGGACAACGGGGCGGCACTGGACTCGGACGGCGGCGTCTGGACGTGGGGCTCCAGCACCGCCAGCAGCCAGAGCCAGGACGTGACTCCGGTGCCGACGCGCCTGGACGGGCTGCCGCCCGCCGCCGCGATCACCTACAGCGGCCACAACGGGTACGTGCTCGGCCGTGACGGCTCGGTGTGGGGCTGGGGCGACAACTTCTTCAACCAGGTCACGCCGGATGCCGACCAGTGGTTCGCGACGCCGCAGCAGATCGCCGGCCCGGGGACGGCGACGGCGATCGCCGCCGGGTCCGGCGCCGCCTACCTGGTCATGGCCGGCAAGGTCTACGGCTGGGGTCGCCTGGGCGACCTCGGCGGCCCCGCCCCGCAGGCGAACCGGCAGGAGGTGGCCGGGCTGGCCGATGTGACGGCCATCAGCACCACGGCCACCGGCACGGTGTTCGCCCGCGAGTCCGACAGTACGGTGTGGGCGTGGGGCGGCAGCGACACGTTCGGTGAGCGAGGCGCGATGAACCTCCAGGCGAACACCCCGCCGGCCCAGGTCAACGGCCTGCCGGCGATCGTCGGGCTGGCCAACGGCCACACGACCGAAACCGCGTACGCGCTGGCCGCGGACGGCACCGTGTGGAGCTGGGGCGGGAACGAACTCAACGCGCTCGGCACCGGCGAGCGGACCAACGTCGATCCGACGCCACACCAGATCCCTGGCCCGACCGGGATCACCTCGATCGCCGGCGGCGCCAACTTCGGGCTGGGCCTCAAGTCGGACGGCACGGTGTGGAGCTGGGGCGACAACACCGACGGGCAGCGCGGCACCAACCTGATCGCCGCGCAGCTGGTGGCCGGCCTCAGCGGCGTCACGGCGATCGGGGCCGGCAGCTCGACCTCGTACGCGGTGATCGGCTGATGTGGGCGCGGGCCACGCCCGGGTTGTGCCGGCTGCCCTCGGGGCGGCTGGTTCGCGGGCGTGGCCTGCGCAATCCGCTGCCGCCCGGGCCGACGGCGGAGTTCGGGCTCTACCTGCAAGGCGCTGATCCGGGCCCGATGCCGTGGGACAGCCGATGGATCCGCTGGCCGGACTTCTGGCTGCCGACCGACCGGGAGGCGTTCCGGACAGCGCTGCACGAACTGCTGGAACGAGCCGGTGCAGAACGGGTCGAGGTGGCTTGCAGCGGCGGGCATGGCCGCACGGGGACGGCGTTGGCCTGCCTGGCGGTGCTGGACGGGGTGCCCGGCAAAGAAGCGGTGGCCTATGTCCGTGACCACTATTCGCCACGGGCGGTGGAAACACCGTGGCAGCGGCGGTTCGTGGCCCGGTTCTAGAGGGTCAGCTTCACGGCCCAGCCTGGACCGGACGGACCGGCGTCGAGGGTGCCGCCGAGCGCCACGGCCCGGTCCCGCATGGCGGACAGGCCGAGGCCGGTGCCGCCGCCGATACCGGCCGGCACCGGAACCTTGGACTGTCCATTCACGACAGTCAGGGTCACGGAGTCCTTGTCGAAAGCCAACTCCATCGTCACGGAAGCGCCGGGCGCGTGCTTGGCGGCGTTGGTCAGGGCTTCCTGGGCGGCACGGTGGATGGCGTGCGCGGCCTCGGCCGGGACGGGCCGCTCCTCCCCCGCCACGGCCAGCGACGCGCCGGCGTTGTCGGCGATGGTCCGCAGGGTTCGACTCAACGGCACGGTGTCCTCGCGCAGGGCCTCGACCGCCCCACGCATGTCGACGATGCTGTTCACGGCCAGCTTCCGGGCGTGTCTGATGGCTTGCGTAGCCTCGTCGCGGCGGTCGTTCTCGTTGAGCGCGTCGGCCATGTCGAGCTGGAGCGCGATGCCGGTCAGCGAATGGCCGAGCACGTCGTGCAGCTCCCGGGCGATCCGGCCGCGCTCCAGCAGGGTCGCCTCCCGCGCCTCCGACTCCGCCGCCCGCATGGCCTCGGCCGCCGCCCGCTTCGCGTTGGCCAGCGCGGCCAGCCGGTCCACGCGGGCAATGCTGATGTACGCCGGGAATCCCGTGATCAGCCCCTCCCACCACGGCCACTGGGTCGGCGACGGTGCGATCCCGTTGACCACTGCCACGGCGACGGCACTGCTGACCGAGGTGAGCACCGCGATGGCGATGGCCGGCTTGCGGCCGGTCAGCTTGCCGGTCGCCGAGGCCGCGAGGAACGCGAACATCGGGGCCAGCGTGGGCTGAGCCAGCGGCAGCAGCAACGAACCGGTCACCGCGTACAGGCCGAGCAGACCCAGCTGTGTCCACTGTGGCAGTGTCCATTGTGGAGGGCGACCCCACGGCGCCAGCGTGGCCAGGCCCAGCGCCGACACCACCACCAGCAGCCCGGTCGTGAACGGCCGCGCCATAACCTCGTGGCTGGGGAATTCGACCGCCGTCACGAGGATGCAGCCGAGAGTCAGGACCGGTCGGACCACGACCTCGATCAGCCACTGTTCCCGATCGATCACTGTCATCGCCGGCCAGCGTAGCGGTCAGCGCCGGCCGATGCGGGACTGCAGGTCGTTGAGGAACTGCGAGGTCTGGTGCGGGGCGCCGTCCTTGCCCTGCTGCCAGATCACCTGGCCGTCGGTGCGCATGGCCTTGGCCAGCACGACCACCCCCTCCACCAGCAGGCCCGCGCCGAGCGTCAGCATCAGCGTGTTGCCACCGTTCGCGTGCGGGTCGACCGCGGCCAGCAGGAAATTGCCGCCCAACTTGGCGACAATGTTCACGACCCACAGCACAATGGACATCGCGGTGTAGCGCATGTTGGCGATTCCGTCCTGCACGTACACCCGGACGCTCAGGCCCCGCAGCGCCCCGAGGCCGACGCCGATCAGCGTGGTCACGACGAGAAAGCCCAGCTGGAGCGGGTCGTGCAGGACGTCCTTGGCGCTGGACAGGCCGATCACGGTGAGCACCGCCGGCAGCACCAGCATGCGCTTGGCCTGGGCCGGCTCGCCGAGCAGGCGGCGAATCAGCATGTAGCCGACAAGGGCGATGACCAACAGGATTTCCAGTGGCGCACTCACGATTGTTCCTCCCAATCAGGTTCGACACCAGATTAGGAAAACCGCCCTTGCCGGTCTTGGGACCGCCGCCGTATTTCCGGGCTACGGCCCCGGGTGGAGACCGGTCTCCACCCGGTTGTTCAGCACGTAGCGGACGGCGTCGGTGCGGGAGTGGAAACCGGCCTTGGCGAACAGGTTGTTGATGTGGGTCTTCACCGTGGCCTCGCTGATCACCAGCCGCTTGGCGATCTCCGGGTTGCGCAGGCCTTCGCCGATCAGGCCGAGGATCTCGAACTCGCGGGCGGTGAGGTTGAACGGAGTCTCGCTGGCCACCGGCCGGGCCGTGGCCAGGGTCAGCAGCCGCCGCTGCACCCTCGGGTCCAGCACCGACTGCCCGTGGCTGGCGCTGCGCACCGCCTGCAACAGGGTCGCCCGGTCCGCTTCCTTGGTCAGGTAGCCCGAGGCCCCGGCCCGCAGCGCCGCCAGGATCGACTCGTCGTCCTCGAACGTCGTCAGCACCACCACGTGCACGTCCGGGGCCTGCTCGTGGATCTTCGCGGTGGCCGCGACGCCGCCCAGCTTCGGCATGTGCAGATCCATCAGCACCACGTCCGGGCGATGCTCCCCCACCACCGCGACGGCTTCCTCGCCGTTGGTGGCCGTCGCCACGACGTCCACATCCTCGGCCAGCCCGAGCATCACGGCCAGCGCCTCGCGGACCGAAGTCTGGTCGTCGACAACAACGAGCTTGATCGCCACCGGCCCCACCCTAACGGTCGGCGATGACGCCGAGCAGGGCGGCGATCTCCCCCGCCTGGCGCGGCGGGACAAAGTCCAGCAGGTGCTCGCGCACCGCCGCGGCGTGGACCGGGCGGGCCGCGGCGACGTCGGCTGTGCCGCGGTCGGTGATCGTCACGACGACACCGCCGTCGGCCGGGTCGCGACGGATCAGGTCGCGCTGTTCCATGCGGGTCAGCTGGTGGGACAGCCGGCTGCGGTGCCAGCCCAGCGAGGCCGCGAGCTCGTTCTGCCGCAGTGACCCGCCACCCTGGGATCCCTCGCCCAGGTCGACGAGCCGGGTCAGGATCCCGAAGTCGGCGTCGGACAGGCCGGTGGCGGCGCTGATGTCCTCGGCGACGCGGGCCCGCACCGTCTCCGACGCGTGCTTCCACGCGTGCCAGAACCGCAGCTCGTCCTCGGTCAACAGGTCCACGTGAGCCACCTTACCGAGCCTGCTGTTGTCATGACAACAGCAGGCGAGCTACGGTGTTGTCATGACAACAGCAAGCAAGATCGCCCTGGTCACGGGCGGCAACAAGGGAATCGGACTGGCGATCGTGACCGGACTGGCCGCCAAGGGGTTCACCGTCCTCATGGGCACCCGCGACCCCGCCCAGACCGCCGATGAGCTGGCGGGCGACGTCCGCCCCGTCCAACTGGACGTCACGTCACAGCACCAGGTCGACGCGCTCGCCCAACACGTCGAAACCGAGTTCGGCCGCCTCGACGTGCTGGTCAACAACGCCGGCGTGCATCCGCTGCTGTTCCGCCCCCTCGACCACATCCCCCGCCCCACCGAGGAGATCGTCGAGGACTACCGCAACGTCTACGAGGTCAACGTCTTCGCCGTGGTGCGGATGATGAACGCCTTCCTGCCCCTCCTGGACAAGGCGGAAGCCCCGCGTGTGGTCAACGTGACCAGCATGCGGGGCTCCCTGGGCGAGCCCGGTGCCTGGGCCGGCCAGCCCTCGATGGTCTACTCCAGCTCCAAGACCGCCCTCAACGCACTCACCGCGCACTACGCCCGCGAGTTCGCCGGCACCAAGCTGAAGATCAACGGCGCCGCGCCCGGCCACGTCGCGACCGACTTCAACCAGCACCGGGGCACCCGCACCCCCGAAGAGGGCGCCGCCGTCGCCATCCGACTGGCCACTGTGGACGACGACGGCCCCTCCGGCGAGGTCTACCAGGACGACACCAGACTCGCCTGGTGAGTCAGTGTGACTCGACCTTTTCCCGTTCGCTGACGGAATCCGCGCTCGGCAGCGGATGCGTGCGCTCCAGAACCGCGCCCTCGATGTCCACATTGGGCAGCACACGGTCCAGCCAGCGGGGCAGCCACCAGACGGCCCGGCCGGCCAGGTGCATCAACGCCGGCACCAGCAGCAGCCGCACCACGAACGCGTCGAACAGCACGCCGACGGCCAGGCCGAGGCCCAGCGGCCGGACCAAGGTCAGCTCGGAGAACACGAAGCCGCCGAAGACCGAGACCATGATGATCGCCGCGGCGACGACCACCGCCCGCCCGTTGCGCAGCCCCGCGGTGATGGCGACCCGAGCCGGCGCGCCGTGCACGAAGGCCTCTCGCATGCCCGACACCAGGAACAGCTGGTAGTCCATGGCCAGGCCGAACAGCACACCCATCAGGATGATCGGCGCGAAGTCCAGCACCGGCCCGGGATCGTGCACGCCGAACACCGCGGACAGCCAGCCCCACTGGTAGACGGCGACCACCGCGCCGAACGCCGCGAACAGCGACAGCACATAGCCGGCGGTGGCGATCAGCGGCACCAGCAGCGAGCGGAACACCACGATCATGATCAGCAACGACAGGCCGACCACCACGATGAGGTACCCCGGCAGCGCGCCGGACAGCTTGTCCGCGACGTCGATGTTGGCGCTGGCCGTGCCGGCGACGCCGAGGGTGATGCCCCCGGTGATGTCGCTGCGCAGCGACGGCAACGAACGCAACCGGGTGACCAGGTCCGAAGTGGACACACTGGTCGGTCCCTCGGCCGGAACCACCTGGAAGGCGAAGAAGTCCTTGCTGTCGGCCACCGCCGCCGGCGCGACCGCGACCACGTCGGGCTGCTTGCTCAGCTCGCGGGCGATGTCGACCTGGGTGGACAGCACGTCGTCGGCGGCGACCGGCTTGGGCGTCTGGGCAGTGACCAGCAGCGGGCCGTTGACACCGGTGCCGAACTTGTCGGCCACGGTCTTGAAGGTCCGGTACGCGGTGGAGTTGGTGTCCTGGGCCGAGCCGTCAGGCAGCCCCAGCCGCATCGACAGCGCCGGCGCGGCGATCACCAGCAGGGCCGCGATCGCCAGTGCCGCGGTCACGACCGCCCGCCAGGTCGGCATCGGCTTCGGCGCGACCTCCGCGTGCTCGTCCGCGCCGATGGAAGCGCGGGCGCGCCGGGTAAGCAGACGTGCGCCGACCAGCCGGAGCAGCGCGGCCGGCAGCGTGATGGCGACCAGCACGGCGATGGCCACGCAGACCGCGCCGACATCGCCCATGACACCCAGGAACGGGATGCCGGTGACGTTGAGCGCGAGCAGGGCGATGATCACGGTGGCACCGGCGAAGACCACCGCGCCGCCGGCCGTGCCGTTGGCCAGGCCGATCGACTCGTGCAGCTCCATGCCGGCGCGGAACTGCCGGCGATGGCGGTTGATGATGAACAGTGAGTAGTCGATACCGACGGCCAGGCCGAGCATGAGGCCGAGCACCGGGGTCACCGACGCCATGTCGACCACGCCGGAGAAGGCCATCGCCCCGGCCACACCGACGCCGACCCCGATCAGCGAGGAGATCAGCGGCAGCACGGTGGCCAGCAGGGTGCGCAACATAAGCAGCAGCACCAGGGCCGCAACGATGAGGCCGGTGACCTCGCCGGGCCCCATGATGCCGTCGGTGGACTGGGCGATCTCGGACGAGTAGTCGACCCGCACACCTGGGATCGAGGCGGCGTCCAGCTTGTGCGCGACGTTGTCCTTGGCCTCCTGCGGCAGCGAGTACACGTCGTCGCTGAACATCACGAGGCCGGTCGCGGTGCCGCCGTCGGTGGACACGGTGCGCACGTTGGCCGCGAAGCCGAGCAGCTCCTTGCCCAACTCCAGCGGCTTGGACTTGGTGGCGATCTGCGCCTCGGACGCGTCCAGCTGCTTGGTCTGCGCGTCGAGCTGGGCCTGCTGCTGGGCCAGCTGCGGCACGGCCTGCCCGCCGGCGGCGGCCTTCGCGGCGTCCAGCTGCTTCTGCGCGGCGGCGAGCTGCTGCCGTCCGGCGGCGATCTGGGCCTTGCCGTCGTCGACCTGCTTCTGCCCGTCGGCCAGCTGCTTCTCCTGGTCGGCCCGCTGCTGCTCGGTGGCGAACGGGTCGACGACGTCACGCACCCGGTCCTGCCCCTTGAGGCCGGTCAACAGGTTCGCGACGGCGGTGCGCTGGGCCGGGGTGAACGGCTTGCCGTCCTTGGTCTGGAACACGACGGTCCCGCTGACACCGGCCAGGTTCGGCAGCTTCTGAGCCAGCTTGGCGGTGACCGCGGCGGTCTGCGTGCCGGGGATGTCGAAGCTGGTGGCCAGGGTGCCGCCGGCGGTCAGGTAGGCCGTGGCCGCGCCGATGAGCACCACCACCCATAACGCGATCACCCGGATCGGATTACGGGCGGCGAGCCGGCCGAGTCGATAGAGCAACTGCGCCATGGTGATGGGCTCCCGGGTCGAACTGGTCAGGGAAGGGCGAGAAAGCCGTCGCGCATGTGGACGACGAGCCGGTCGAACATGTCGGACCACAGCCGCCGGGTCTCGGGCGTGTCGGCCAGCCCGGTCCGCTCGGTCCAGTGCTTGTGCAGCACGATCAGGCCACCGATCAGGCTGGAGACCAGCAGTTCGGCGTCCATCGGCGGCACGTCGGGATGCCGCTCGCGGGCGCGAGCCGTCAGGCGCTCGCTGACCCCCAGCATCGTGTCCCGCACGATCGCCAGCACCCGCGTGTCCTGGTGCCCCATCGGGCCGAGGATGTGCGTCAGGCGGATCATCGTGCCGAGCAGGTCCGTGGCGCCCAGCAGTGTCAGCAGGTCGTCGAGCAGCGCCGCGTGCGTGCCGGTCCCGGCCGGGGCCGGCGTGCGGTCGTCGTTGAGGCTGTTGACGACGTCGCCGAGCAGGTCGGTGCCGACCGCGATGAGCAGCTCGTCGGTGGAGTGGAAGTAGTTGAACACCGTGCGGCGTGACACCTCGGCCCGCTCGGCCACCTCGTCCACCGACAGCTCCTGCACGCCGTGGTCGACCAGCAGCTCCGTCGCGGCCCGGATGATGCGCTGCCGGCGGCGCTGCATGCTGGCCGCCTCACGACCACCGATTTCCCTGGGCACGAGTTTTACACTACGGGCAGTTCTGCACTCAGTGCATCGTTCGAGGCTCACGTCACAATGGGCCATGGACGTCAACCGGCTGCTGGACGGCCGCCTGAAGGTGCGGCACCTGGTGCTCGTGGTCACCGTGGCCGAGCAGGGCAGCCTGGTCGGCGCGGCCGAGCGCCTGCGGGTGACGCAACCGGTGGTGACCCGCGGCCTGCGGGAACTGGAGCAGATCCTGGATGTGGAGCTGTTCGACCGGGGGCCGCGCGGGGTGACGCCGAACGCCTACGGGCGGGCGTTCGTGGACGACGCGCGGGCGATCGTCGCGCAGATCCGGCAGGCCGGGCGGCACGTGGCCGAGCTGAGCGCCGGCATGGTCGGCACGGTGGTGGTCGGCAACCACCTCAGCGGCGCGAACGTGCTGCTGCCGACGGCGATCGCCCGGCTCAAGCGGCAGTTCCCGTACGTCACGGTGGTGGTCCGGGAGGCGACCCCGGACCGGCTGACCGAGGACCTGCTGACCGGCGACATCGACCTGGTGGTCGGCCGGCTGACTCCGGAGGCGGACGAGCGGACCCGCCGGATCCGGCTCTACCACGAGCCGGTTCGGGTCGTGGTCCGCGCCGGGCATCCCGCGCTGTCCCTGGTCGACCCGGAATTGGCGGACCTGATCGACTATCCGTGGGTGCTGCCGGTGCCGCAGACCTCGCTGCGTGGCGAGGTGGAGCAGGTCTTCTTCCGACAGGGCCTGGGGATTCCCACCAACCGCGTGGAGTGCACGTCGCTGCCGACGCTGCGGACGCTGCTGATCGACGCGGACATGATCGCCACTCTGCCGGCGCTGCTGGCCAAGGACGATCCGGCGCTGGCTGTGCTGCCGGTCGAACTGCCCAACGTGGACCGGCTGGTCGGCCTCACGCTGGCCGTCGGCCGTGGCCAGAGCCCGAGCCTGGAGGCGTTCGTGCGGCATCTGGAGGCCGTCGGGGCGGAGATCCGAAGCTATGTTGACACGAGCATATCTCCGGCCGATTCAAGCATTGGCCAGGCATAGCTCCGGGCCGCCACGATCGAGGCATGACACGCCTCTTGCAGAACTTCGTCGGGGGAAGTTTCGTGGCCGGTGGCGAGGAGTTCGACGACGTCAATCCGGTGGACGGCTCGCTCGTCGCCCGCGTCCAGGCGGCCGACCAGGAGGTGGTGGACCGCGCGGTCCGCGCCGCCCGGGCCGCGTTGGACGGCGCGTGGGGCCGGTTCACCGCAGCTGACCGGGTCGCGCTGCTGCGCCGCGTCGCCGACCGCATCGAGGCCCGGTTCGACGAGCTGCTGGCGGCCGAGGTCGCCGACACCGGCAAGCCGGTCCCGCTGGCCCGCGACCTCGACGTCACGCGGGCGGCGGCCAACTTCCGGGCCGCCGCCGACCTGGTGGCCGGGCTCGGTGTCGACTCGTTCCTCACCGAGACCGCACTGAACTACGCGGTCCGCCGGCCGCTGGGCGTGGTCGGCGTGATCGTGCCGTGGAACCTGCCGCTGTTGCTGCTGACCTGGAAGGTCGCGCCGGCGCTGGCCACCGGCAACGCCGTGGTGGTCAAGCCGTCCGAGGAGACGCCGGCCAGCGCCACGCTGCTGGCCGAGATCATCGCCGAGGCCGGCGCCCCGGCCGGCGTGTTCAACGTGGTGCACGGCTTCGGTCCGGGTTCGGCCGGCGAGTTCCTGACCACGCACCCGGACGTCGACGGCATCACCTTCACCGGCGAGTCCCGGACCGGGTCCGCGATCATGAAGGCCGTCGCGCCGCGGGTGCTGCCGGTGTCGTTCGAGCTCGGCGGCAAGAACGCGGCTGTGGTGTTCGACGACGCCGACCTTGAGTCCACTGTGGACGGACTGGCTCGTTCGGTGTTCACCAACACCGGCCAGGTCTGTCTGTGCACGGAACGGGTCTACGTGCAGCGCGGGATCTTCGACGAGGTCGCCGCCGGGCTGGCCAAGCGGGCCCAGGAGCTGCGCTTCGGCCGTCCCGACGACCCGGAGACCACCACCGGGCCGCTGATTTCCCAGGGGCACCGGGAGAAGGTGCTGTCGTACTACGCGATCGCCGAGCAGGAAGGCGCACGCCTCCTGACCGGGGGCGGGATTCCGTCCGTTGGTGAGGAGTTGACTGGCGGCTCGTGGGTGGAACCGGCGCTGTGGACCGGCGTCGGCAACTCGGCGCGGATCGTGCAGGAGGAGATCTTCGGTCCGGTCGCCGCCCTGATGCCGTTCGACACCGAGGAGGAGGCGATTCGGTTGGCCAACGACAGCCCGTACGGACTCGCGGCCGCGGTCTGGACGACCGATCTCCAGCGCGGCCACCGGGTTGCCGGGGCGATGCGAGTCGGCATGTCCTGGCTCAACACCTGGTACCTGCGGGACCTGCGGTCCCCGTTCGGCGGTTCCGGCCTATCCGGGATCGGACGCGAGGGCGGCGCCCACTCCCTGCACTTCTACACCGAGCCGACGAATGTGTGCGTGAAACTGTGACTGCCAAGACCGTGGCCGGGAAGGCCACCCCGCGCGGGCGTTACCCGCACGTCCGGATCGCCGGCGGCTTCGCCTTCGTCTCCGGCACCAGCAGCCGCCGCCCGGACGACACCATCGCCGGGGCTTCGGTGGACGCCCTCGGCGTCACCTCGTTGGACATCCGGGAGCAGACCCGGGCGGTGATCGAGAACATCCGGGACATCCTGGACTCCGTCGGTGCGGAGCTGACCGACGTCGTGCAGGTGACCAGCTATCTGGTCGACATGAACGACTTCCGTGGCTACAACGAGGTCTACGGCCAGTTCTTCGACGAGAACGGGCCGGCCCGCACCACCGTCGCCGTGCACCAGCTCCCCCACCCGCACCTGCTGATCGAGATCCAGGCAGTTGCCCTGCTGAAAGGCGGCCAGTCATGACCACGCTGAACCCGGCGTTCAACTTCACCCGGTGGGTCGAGGACAACCAGCACCTGCTCAAGCCGCCGGTGAACAACAAGGAGATGTGGGTCCCGCAGGGCGACTTCATCGTGCAGGTGGTGGGCGGCCCCAACGAGCGCACCGACTTCCACGTGGACCCGTACGAGGAGTGGTTCTTCCAGTTCCGTGGGGACATGCACATCAACCTCCAGACCGACGAGGGCATCGTCACGCAGCACGTCCGCGAGGGCGAGATGTGGCTGCTGCCCAGGAACACGCCGCATTCGCCGCAGCGTCCCGTTCCCGGCTCGGTGGGCATCGTGCTGGAGCGCATCCGGGAAGAGGGTGTGCTGGAGAAGTTCCAGTGGTACTGCTTGGACTGCAACGCCCTGGTGCACGAGATCGAGCTCCAGGTGCGGGACATCGTCGTCGACCTGCCGCCGGTGTTCGAGCAGTTCTACGCCGACGAGAACCTGCGCAAGTGCCCTCAGTGCGGCACGGTGCACCCGGGGAAGGACGCCCGATGACGATTATCGACATCCACACCCACAACGTGCCGGCGCAGTGGCCGGCGCTGGGCTGGGAGGACGCGCCGTGGCTGCGGGTGGACAGCGTCCGCGAGGCGACGATCATGGTGGGATCGCGGGAGTTCCGGCACATCCAGGCCAACAGCTGGGATCAGGCGGAACGGTTGGCCGACATGGGATCCGACGGCGTGGACGCCCAGGTCGTGTCGCCGACGCCGGTGTTCTTCTCCTACGACCGGACACCGCGCGAGGCGCTGCGGATCGCCGAGGTGTTCAACGACGCGTCACTGTCGCTGACCTCGTCGTCGAACGGCCGGCTGATCCCGTTCTGCCAGGTTCCGTTGCAGGACCCGGATCTGGCCTGCCGCGAGCTGGACCGGTGCCTGGACAACGGGCATCGTGGCGTGGAGATCGGCAACCACGTCGGGGACCGCGACCTCGACGACGCCGGCATCGTCCAGTTCCTGCAACACTGCGCCGACCGCGGCGCGCCGGTTTTCGTGCACCCGTGGGACATGCCGTCCTCGCCGCGGCTGAACCGGTGGATGGCCCAGTGGATCACCGGCATGCCGGCCGAGACCCACCTGTCGCTGGTGGCGATGGTGCTGGGCGGGGTGTTCGACCGGGTGTCGGACAGCCTGCGGATCTGCTTCGCCCACGGCGGCGGCTCGTTCGCGTTCTGGCTGGGGCGGCTGGAGAACGCCTGGCACCAGCGGCACGACATCCTCGGCACCTCGGAGCGGCCGCCGTCAGCCTATGTCGGTCGGTTCAGTGTGGACAGTGTGGTGTTCGAGCCGGCGGCGCTGCGGTTGCTGGTGGACACCCTGGGCGTGGACAACATCATGCTGGGCAGCGACTATCCGTATCCGCTGGGCGAACGACCGGTGGGGCGGGTGGTGCAGAAGTCCGACTTCCTGACCGAGGGCGACCAGGCCAAGATCCTCGGCGGCAACGCGCTGGAGTTCCTCAAGTGACGGGTGGTGGGTTGCGGGCCTGCGTGGACGGTTGGCAAGTTCGCTAGGGTTGGGTGGGTGGTGGCGTTGGGTGGTTTGCTGCCGGTTGGTTGTGGAGTTGCGTCTAGGGAGGGCTGTGGACTGGGGTGGGGTGGGCTCGGGTGGTTGTGTTGCCGTGAGGTGGGTTGCCTGGGGTGGGGTGTGGTTCGGGCGTCCGCACCGCGCAGTTGCCAATCGGTCGGCGCGGTTGTGACTCGGGCGTCCGCACCGCGCAGTTGCTGTTGGCAGGTATGTCATTCCGTCAGCCCCGGCTCTCGGCTCCTAGTCACTGGCCCTAGGCCTGGCTCCCGGCCCCGCCCGCCAGTTTCCGACCCCCTACCCTGGCTGCCCGCCGGCCAATCCCCTTACCCCGCAACGCCCCACGCCCTGCTCGCCCCACCACGCATCGTCGTCGCCGCACCGCCACCGCCCCGCCACTGCCAGCCCGGAAAGCGCTTGCCTGATTTTGTCACCCACACAGGTAATCCTTGCCCCACAACAGGAATCGATCACATTAGGACGGTAGAATCGGGGGCATGGAAGCGACCCTGACCGCCGACGCCCAGTGGTGGCGCATGGACGAGGGATCGCTGTGGGCCGCCGGCCAGCAGAGCCAGGACCGGCAGCGCGCGGAGTACGTGCGGCAGGTCGAGCTGGTCGGTGAGCTGTGGGGTCGCACGGCGCGGGGCAAGGATGACCAGCGGGCGCTGGTGGCGGATCTCGCGGCACGGTGGAAGATCACTCGGGCGGAGGCGCGGGACCTGCTGCGGCACGCCCAGCTGTTCCGACGCGAGGCTGTTCGCGAGGCGGCGCGGGCGGGGGTGCTCAGCAAGCAGCACCTGACCGTGCTGGACAAGACACTGGCCGATGCGCCGGAACCTGACCGGGACAAGGTCGAGGCCGAGTTGCTGGACAAGGCGCGCGTCTTCGACGGGGCGGCGCTGCGGATGCTCGGGCAGCGCATCCTGCAGCTGCTCGACCAGGACGGCAAAGAACCCGACGACCCCGACCTAGCCGAACCCGCCCGAGAATTCCACTACACCAACCGGCGCGACGGCTCCATGGTCTTCCGGGGCAAGCTCGACCCGGAAAGCGGAGCACAGCTGGAAGCGATGCTCAGCCCCCTGGCCAAGCCCGCCTCCGCTGACGACACCCGCACCACCGCGCAACGTCAGGGCGATGCCCTCGCCGAGATCATCGACCTCGCCGCCGGCAGCGACAGCCTTCCCGACGAAGGCGGCGAGAAGCCCCACCTCGCCCTGACCATGCCGCTGGCGGACTTCCTGGCCCAGCGAGGCACGGCCGAGATGGACGGGTCAGGGCCGATCAACGCCGCCTCCGCCCGCCGGATCGGCTGCGACAGCACCGTCCTGCGCGTGGTCCTGGGTGCCCAGTCCCAGCCGCTGGACATCGGACGCACCACCCGGACGATCCCGACGCAGATCCGGCGGGCGTTGATCATCCGAGATCGAGGATGCGCGTTCCCTGGATGTCATCGAAGACCACGGCAATGTCACGCCCACCACGTGATCCACTGGGCAGACGGCGGCCCCACCAACACCGACAACCTCGTCCTGCTGTGCGGACAGCATCATCGACTGATTCACCACAGCGATTGGTCGGTGAAGATCAACGACGGGGCACCGGAATTCGGGTGGACGGCAGCCTAGCTAGGAGACTCGCCTGTGAGACACGCTCTAGTCATCCGGGATGCCGGCGCCGCTGAGCGCCGGCACCGTCTCCTCCTGCTCCCGCAACGACTGCGCGGCCCGTTTGAACTGGGCCAGGCGGTCGAGCACCGTCTGACCGACGGGCGTGTGGCCCCAGATGCTGATGCCCTGATAGGTGGCCGGTTCCCAAGTGGACTCGTCGATGGCGACCGGGTTCCAGCCGACCTCCCACTCGAAGCCGGACGGGGTGCGGGCGTAGAAAGAGAGCTCGCGGTCGTTGGTGTGCTGGCCGACCGACAGCGCCATGCCGAAGCCGAGCTCGCGAACCCGTTGGTAGGCCTGGGTCATGTCGTCCAGGTCGGCGACCTGGATGTTGAGGTGCTGGATGCGGGTGCGGATCGGATCCAACTTCAGACCACCGGTCGCGGCGACGGCCACCGAATGGTGCCGGCTGTTGACCCGCAGGAACCGGATCTTGAGCTTGACGCCGCTGATGGTCTCGTCGACATAGTCGGTGAGCCGGGCGTCGAACACCGTGTTGTAGTAACCGCGAACCTTGTGCGGTTGCACGGACGTGACGGCGATGTGCCCCAGGCCGCCCTCACCGGTGACAAAACCCTTGACCGGATTGGGGTTCGCCACCGGCGTGGTGAAGACCTCCTGGGCCAGGCCCTTGGGACCGGGGAACCGCCAGAGCCGCTCGACGCCCCGATGCGCGGCTTCGTCGGGCGTTCCCTCGGTGACGGGAACGCCGCGGTCGACGACCCGGGCGAGAACCCGGTCGAACGTCTCGTGGTCGTCGATGTGCCAGCCGATGGCCGTCGCGTCCTCGGCCGGACCGTAATGCAGCAGGAACCGGCATTCACGGTCGTCCAGGCGGAACCGCATCGTGCCATGGTCAAGGGTTTCCATGGCCATGCCGATGGCATCGACGCCGAACCGCCGCCAGTCGGCGAACTTCCGCGTCTCGATGACGACATAGCCCAGGTGCACGTTGCCGAAGACGTCGTTCACGCGGCGCTCCCGATGAAGTCGGCGACCAGGTGGTTGAACCGGTCGGCGCATTCCCACTGCACCCAGTGGCCGGTGTTGCCGAACAGCATCAGGTCGCAGTTGGGCATGATCGTGGCCAGGGCCGTGCCGCCGGACGGGCGGTTCACCCGATCCTTGGTGCCCCACAGCACAAGCGTCGGCACGTCGAGCGTGCGCAGCCGGCGGTCCCGAAGGAAGTCCATGCTCAGCAAGGTCTTCAGGCTGGACGGCCGGCGCAGCGGCGGGTTGGCGATCACCTCCGGATCGAGACTGGCCCGATACCGTTCGTCGATCATCGTGTCCGGCACGGAAGATCCGTCGAACACCAGGTACTCGCGGATGAAGGTGGCGATCTTCTCCCGGCTGGGCTCCGGGTAGTAGCCGAGCAGGCGGCGCAGGCCGCGAGTCGGCAGCGACCTGGTGGTGCCGATACCGCCGGGGCCCATGAGGATGAGCCGGTCGACGCGGGTCGGTGTGTCCAGGGCGAGCCGCAGGGCGGCCGAGCCGCCGTAGGAATTGCCGACCAGGGTGGCGGAGTCGAGGCCCAGCTCGTCGAGCACGCCGCGGACGGCGTCGGCCAGCGAGCCGAACGGGTCGCTCTGGTCGATCGTCTTGCTGGAACGGCCATATCCGGGCAGATCAGGCACGATCACGTGGAACTGCTTGGCCAGGGCCTCTATGTTGGCGCTGTAGGTGGGAACGCCGGAGGCGCCGGGGCCGCCGCCGTGCAGCAGCACGACGGCCGGGCCGGCGCCGGTCTCGGCCACGAAGATCCGATGGCCGCCGACCTGGATTGTGCGCTCGTTCATGGGATTCGCTTCCGGGAGGAGTGGACGAAGCCGTCCGGGCGGAGGGTGATGGTTTCGGCCCGATGTCGGGCGAGCCAGGCAATGAGCGTGCCGGCGATGTCGACGACGCAGCCGGGCCGGGCGGCGGAACCGGGCGGGAGGACCGTGATCGCGTCGGGTTCGTCGTGGCGGCTGAGCACCGCCCAACCCGGACCGACGACGTCATCGAGCCGGCGACGGGCACCAGCGGCGTCGAGCACCCAGGGCTGCGGGATCTTGTGCCCGGCGGCTCGACTCCTGATGAGAAACCCTTGTCGGTAATGGGCTTCCGGCACCCAGCTGCGTTTGATCATCAGTTGCTTGAACCAGGCCCGGTGGCCGAGGCTCCGGAAGAACACATCCCGGGCCTTGGTGATCGCCGGGCGGCGTTCGGTGATGAGCCGGCCGACCAGGACGGCCCGGTTCATGGTCGCCCGGACATGGGGTTTGCGCTCGGCTTCGTACGAATCGAGGACGCTGTCGGAGAACTCGCCGTTGAGGACGCCGGCCAGCTTCCAGCACAGGTTGGCGACGTCGCGGACGCCGGCGGCCATGCCCTGACCAATCCACGGCGGCATCGCGTGCGCGGCGTCGCCGGCCAGGAACACCCGGCCGACCCGCCAGCGTTCGGCGACGCGGACGTGATGGCTGTAGCCGACCGCGCGCAGGATGTCGACATGGTCGTCGGTGATGCCGTAGCGGGCCAACAGCCGCCACACGTCCTCGGTCAGCTGCTGCTCGTTCTCCGTTGGCAGGACCGGGAATTCCCAGCGGTGATGGCCGAGCGGAGTCGGGCAGTCGACGGCCGGGCGGGCTGGGTCGCAGTGGAACCGGAGCCGGTCGCAGCCGGGCCAGTCGCGTTTGACCACCGTGTCGACCACCACCCACCGGTCCTCGTAGGTGCGACCGTCGAAGCGGATGCCGAGCTGGCCGCGGATGGGGCTGGAGCCGCCATCGGCGGCGATCACGTACCGGGCGGTCTCGGTGCTGTCGGGGAGTTCCAGTTCAACGGCGTCGGGGCGTTGGCGGATGCCCTGGCATGCGGTGTTCAGGCGCACAGTGACGTTCGGATGTCGCTTGACGCCTTGCCGGAGGGTGGCTTCCAGGGCGGGTTGGTAGATGAACAGCTGCGGCGGATAGCCGTGGCCACGCGACGTGAAGGCGGCGTCGTAGAACGACCGTCCACTGTGGTCGACGAAGCTGATCGGCCGGTCGGCCAGCATGTCGCGGGTCAGCTCGTCGGCGAGGCCGATGCGCTGCCAGACGCGGACGACTTCTTCGTCGGTGGAGATCGCCCGGGCGCGGGCGTAGATGTCGGGATCGCGCTCGACGACCAGCGTGCGCAGGCCGAGAGCGCCGAGCAGGTTGGCGGCGGTGACGCCGGTCGGGCCGTATCCGACGACGGCGACGTCGTAGTGGGACACCGGACCTCGTTCCTGTAGCGATCACTACGGTAGTTACTGGAATGGTCGCTACAGTAAGCTGGGTTGTCAAGGAGGTGGTCACGATGGGCGAACCACGCAAGCGGCGGGCCAACGGGGAGGAGTCGCGGCAGCGCATCCTGGACGCGGCGGCCGAGGTGGCCGGCGAGCGCGGCTACGACGGCACCAGCATCGCCCAGGTCAGCGCCCGCTGCGGACTGCCGGCCAGCTCCATCTACTGGCACTTCAAGGACAAGGACGAGCTCATCGCCGCGGTGATCGAGCAGAGCTTCGTCGAGTGGATGAAGGCCTTCGACGTGACGGACGACGACATCACCACGCTGGTGGTGCGCATCGGGAAGGCCCTGGTCGAGACGCCCGACTTCCTACGCCTCGGGCTGATGCTGACGCTGGAGCGTCGGCCCCAGGAGGCGAGCGCCCGGCGGGTGTTCCTGGACGTGCGGGCCAAGACCCTGGCGCGGATCCGGGAGATGGTGCGGGAGCACGCGCCGGGATTGGCAGATCGCAAGGTCGAACTGCTGGCGGTGTACGCGATGGCGGCGGTGGACGGGTTCTTCGTGGCCGTCGAGATCGGCGGGGACGCGGTCGACCTGGACGCGCTGTTCGAGCTGCACGGGCAGGTGCTGGTGGACGCCGCCCGACGCCTGACCGGAACCAGTTAAGCCAGGGCCACCGCGTCCAGGGCCGCGCGCAGGCGCGGAGCCAGGCGCGCCACGTCAGGACCGTTGAGTTCGGTGTGGCCCAACAACATCCGGTTCAGCATCACGCCGGCGCAGATGGCGATCAGCACCGCGGCGCGGCCGGTGGTGTCCTCCCCCGGCAACGCGTCGGCCAGGCGTCGCTGGTAGTTGCGCTCGATGCTGTCCCGCATGATCTCGGCGGCGCGGGGATTGGCCGCCGAGCGCAGGGTGAGCAGCAGGCCGTCCTGCGCGGCCTTGTCGGTGCCGGTCAACAACTGTATGGCCGCGTCGGCGTTGGCCTCCGGCGTCATCATCATCGACTTCTCATACGCCACGTCGACGACCTCGGCGAACAGCCCCTCCTTGGAGCCGAAGTAGCGACTGATCAAACGAGTGTCCACATCGGCCGCCCGCGCGATCTCCCGCACGCCGGCGCCGTCGTAGCCGTGCTCGGTGAAGGCCTCCCGGGCCGCGCGCAGGATGGCGGCCCGCGTCGCCTCGGCATCGCGGCGGCGGACGGGTCGATCCTCGGCGGTCATAACGCCAGCCTACGCCGCACCCCTTGCATGTCCACAGGTGCGGACATACGATGTCCACAGTCGTGGACATAGGGCCCACGCAGTGACCACCGAGGTGTCAGACATGCCCATCCCCCAGCGTCACCTGGGTTCGCTCGCCGTCGGCGCGATCGGCTACGGCGCGATGAGCTTCGCCCGTCCTTACGGCCAGACCGCCGAGCAGGCCGTCGACGCGGGACCGATCCTCGACCGGGCCCTGGAGCTCGGCGTGACCATGATCGACACGGCCGACGGCTACGGCGACAGCGAGGAGGTCATCGGCCGGGCCATCGCGGGCCGCCGCGACCAGTTCGTCATCGCCACCAAGTTCGGCATCGTTCAATCCCTGCTACACGAGGACGGCCCGCGGATGAACGGCCGCCCGGAGTACGTGCGCGAGCGCATCGAGCGGTCGCTGCGACGGCTGAACACCGACCACGTCGACCTCTACTACCAGCACCGCGTCGACCCGACCGTGCCGATCGAGGAGACCGTCGGCGCGATGGCCGAGCTCGTCCAGGCCGGCAAGGTCCGTCACCTGGGCCTGTCCGAGGCTGCCCCGGACACCATCCGCCGCGCCCACGCCGTCCACCCGATCACCGCCATCGAGACCGAATGGTCGCTGTGGACCAGGGACATCGAGACGGAGATCGTCCCGCTGACCCGGGAGCTCGGCATCGGCGTCGTGCCCTACAGCCCACTCGGCCGCGGCATGCTCACCGGCCGGATCGCCTCCCGCGGCGACCTGCCCGAGAACGACTACCGCCGCAGGATGCCGCGCTTCGCCGACGGCGCCTTCGACGCCAACCTCGCCGCCGTCGAGACGGTCCGCGAGATCGCCGCCGCGCACGACGCCGCCCCCGGCCAGGTGGCGCTGGCCTGGCTGCTGGCCAAGGCCCCAGACATCGTGCCCATCCCCGGCACCCTGCACATCTCCCGGCTGGAGGAGAACACCGCCGCGGCCGACCTCCGGCTCACCGCCGAGGAGATCACCCGCCTCAACGACCTGCCGGTGGCCGGTGAGAAGGAGATCGCCCTGGGCGGCAACTGGTTCGACGGAGTCACCCCCGCCAGGCGCTGAAGTATGACCCCGGCCACACGTGCAACCCGATGACCTGCTTCGGCGTAGGGACGTCATGGGGATTCGTGTGGCCGTGCTGGCCGGCAAAGTGGTGGCGGCCGGCGCGTCGATCGCGGTGTTGGCCTCCTTCGGTGTCGCGTGGGGCACCTACCGCCAGCTCCAGGACCTCGGGTCGTCCTCGGCGATCAGCGGAGACAGCCCGAAGTCCAAGGACGGCGCGCAGAACATCCTGGTCATGGGCCTGACCACCCGCCTGGACCAGAACGGCCAGCCGCTGCCCAAGGAGGTGCAGGACGCCCTGCACGCCGGCGACGGCACGCGCGGCGGCTACAACACCAACACGATGATCGTCGTGCACGTGCCCAACGACGGCAGCAAGGCGATGGCCGTCTCGGTGCCCCGCGACGACGAGGTGACCTTTGTGGACACCCCGCTCGGCCAGAAGACCGGCAAGCTCAAGGAAGCCTACGGGCTGGCCAAGGAGCAGCGGCAGGAGCAGCTCTACGCGCAGGGCGAGCGGGACCAGTCCACTTTGGAGCGGGAAAGCCGCGAGGCCGGCCGCACGTCGACCATCCACAACGTCGAGCACCTGCTGAACACCACCATCGACCACTTCGCGGAGATCAGCCTGGCCGGCTTCTACGACCTGGCCACCCAGCTCGGTGGCATCGACGTCTGCCTCAACCACGCCACCTCCGACACCAACGCCGGCGCGAACTTCAAGCAGGGACCGCAACACCTCGACGGCGCGCAGGCGCTGGCCTTCGTGCGGCAGCGGGACAACCTGCCCAACAACGACCTTGACCGCACCCACCGGCAGCAGGCGTTCCTGGCCGCCGTCACCACCAAACTCAAGGGCCAGGGCGTGTTCGGCAGCCTGGGCAAGATGCAGGACCTGCTCACCGTCGCGGCCAAGGACGTGGTCATGGACAAGGACTGGGACCTGCTCTCCTTCGCCCAGCAGGCCTCGGCACTGACCGGCGGCAACATCGAGTTCCACACGCTGCCGATCAAGAGCTACAGCAAGGACTCCGACGGCTCCGACATCAACGTCATCGACGTGCCGTACGTGCAGGCCGTCGTGCGCACCCTGTTCAATCCCCCGGCCGCGACCTCCAGCGCCCCGGCCCCGACCACGACGTCCGCACCGCCGGCGATCAAGGGCCAGGGCTCCACTGTGGACATCCGCAACGCCGGCGCGCCCGACGGCACCGCCAAGAAGCTCTCGGCCGCGCTGGCGACCGTCGGCTTCACAGCCGGTGAGACCACCGGCACCGCCAATCAGGCCACCACTGTCGTCTACTACGGCAGCGCCGCCAAGGAGGACGCCACCACACTGGCCGCATTGCTCGGCAACGCCAAGCTCGTGCCCAGCAGCGCCGCCGCCGCGCACCACGTCGCCCTCTACCTCGGCTCGGACTTCACTTGGCCCACAGCACTTCCCGGCGGAACGACGGCACCGCCGCTGTCCTCGGTGGCCGTGCCGACCGAGGGACCTCAGGGCGGCGCCGTCACCGGCGGCGGCATCCCCTGCGTCGACTGATCCGTGAACTGATCCCGCACGGCGGCGACCGCCGCTTCCACGCCGAAACCCAACGCCAGCGCACTGGTCACGTAGCCGGCAGCCGCCACCCGCAGCTGCTCCGCCGCCTCGTCCGGCACGACCCGTTGCGCCACAACGGTTCCCTGCCGGCGGTTGGTCTGCAGCACGCCGACGGTCTCCAGCTCCCGGTAGGCCCGGGCGACCGTGCCGGCGGCCAGGCCCAGGTCGCGGGCGAGCTGCCGGATAGTCGGCAACTTCGCGCCGACGGGCAGCTCACCCGAGCCGATCCGGGCCGCGATCTGGTCCCGCACCTGCCGCCACGGGGCGACGCCGTTGTCCGGCTCCACCGCGATCTGGACCAGGTCAGCCATTGCGGGCCGGCACCTGGCCGCGGAAACCGCTCCAGAACGCGAACACGCTGGCCATCAGCGCCCACATCACCAGGCCGAAGCCCTGCGCGAGGTAGCCCAGGGTGATCACGGTCCCGCTGCCGACCCAGCCGCCGATCAGGCTCAGCGAGCCGGCGAGCAGGGTAGCCGCGAACATCGTGCCGAGGGCCATCGTCACCCGGGCGCTGCGCAGTCGCAGCGCCCGGTCGACCTGGGCGTCGCCGACAGCGGGCCGGGCCACCGCGAACCACGCCACGGCGTAGACCGCGGCCGCGCTGCCGACCACCACCAGCACCTGCACCCACACCGGCGCGACACCGCCGCCCATGTCCGGGTCCCCGGCGAGCACGATCACCGACGCCACCGCCGCGGCGACCGTCACCAGGTGCACCACGATCATCCACATCGGCAGGACGTCGCCGATGCCGCGGCGCTCCAGCGTCGCCACCCGCACCTCGCCGCGCACCGGCCGGAGCATCGCGATCAGCTCCGCCAGCAGGAGCGCGGCCAGGAACCAGCCCACATAGGGGAAGTACGAGCGGCCGATGGCCAGCACGGCCAGCCCGCTGACCGGTCCGGCCAGGATGATGAACAGCACGTAGAGCAACCTGCGCTGGCGCAGGTACCGGCGCGCGACCTGGGCCTGTTCCGAGCTGGGCTCGGCGACGCCCCAGTTGCGCAGCACGCGCGCCCCGCTGCGGACCGTCGGCCACAGCAGGAGCAGCAGGACGCCCGCGGACACGACGGCGACGACGAGTAGCACCACTAGGTGGCTGACGGTGAACAGTTCCATGGCTACCCCAACTTTGTATCAAAGGGTCGACACAATGCTGGCACAGGTGTCGAGCGCGCGCAAATCGCGTTGACTCTCCACTTACGTCAGTCCCTAGCGTCCGCCGCCATGGCACGCGCGAAGAAGCAGACCCACCAGATCACCCTGCACCTCGAGGCGGGCAACGCCGCCATGACCGACCTCGGCAAGATGCTCGGCCAGACCGGCGTCAACCTCGTCGAGGTCAAGCGAAGTTACGACAGGGCCACCGCCGACCAGCGCGGCGACGTCGTGCCGGTGGTGGTCACCGTCGCCGACGACCGGTCGTTCGAGCTGCGCCTGAAGACGCCGCCGACCTCGCACCTGATCCGCAAGGCCCTGGGTGGCAAGGGATCCGACCGGCCCGGGCACAGCTCCGCCGGCCGGCTGAGCGCCGCTCAGCTGCGGGCGGTCGCGCAGCGCAAGCTGCCCGACCTGAACACCACCGACCTCGCGGTGGCCATGCGCATCGTCGCCGGCACCGCCCGATCCATGGGAGTCACCGTGGCCGACCAGTGAACACAGTGGACGGTCAGGAGCCGGCGGAGATGAGGGCGTGCACCACTTCCGCGTCCCGGGCGGCCGCCGCCACCTCGGCGGCGGTCGCCCGCTCCAGCCGCACCGGCATGTCCTTGTGGTGCGGGGTGCCGGCGATCGGGTCCCGGTCGTGCGCGTCGGTGATCACGTTGATCCTGGGGCCGTGCACGACCCGGCCGCCGTGGCCGTCCGGCACGGACATGCCGAATCCGTGCGGCAGCGCCACCTGGCCCTTGCGCAGCGAGTCGTCGATCTCCGCCCGGACCACGATCCGGCCGACCCGGCTGACGATCGCCACCCAGTCGCCGGCCTCGGCGCTGACGGCCGTCAGGTCGTCGGTGCGGACGTGCAGCGCGCCGTCCGGGTCGGTACGGCGCCAGCTCGGCGGGCGCAGGATCTGGTTGGCGTTGTGCCGCCGCCGCTGCCCGTTGATCAGCGACAGCGGGTACTCCGGGTCGGAGCGGTCCCGCTCCGGGTCGAGGCTTTCCAGCCAGGACAGCAGTTCCGGCACGGCCAGGTGCACGCGGTCGTGCCGCATCAGCTGCCAGACCTCGTCGTAGGAGTGCCGGGTGAACGCCAGGCCGCTGGGGTTGGCCAGGATCCGGTCGAACAGCTCCGAGGCCAGCGCCGGGCCTTCGAGGTCGGTGTCCAGGGCCCGTTGCACGGCAACGGGCATCCGCTTGGCCAACGTCAGACAGCCCGGCCACAGCACCGCCGCCACGGCGGCGCCATTGGGCAGTGTTCGCCCGAGCGTCCGGTACAGCAGCACCGGCGCGACCGCTGGATTCTCTTGCAGCACCGGGGACGCTGCCTTGAGCAGCTCCACCCGCGGGACCCTGGCCAGCTCGTCCACTGTGGACGCGTCCAGCAGACCGAGCTCCTCGAACAGCCGGGCGTAGATCTCGGCCTCCACCAACGTGCCCGGCAGCGGGTCGAACAGCGGCGGCCGCAGGTGGAAGTAGTTGGTGGGGAACTCGAAGTCGAAGAACGTGAACTCCCACTTCTCGTGCTGGGAGGCCGCCGGCAGCACGTAGTCGGCCAGCGCCGCGGTCTCGGTGAAGGCCACGTCGATCACCACCGACAGCTCGGCGGCGCGGATCGCCCGCTCGACGCTCGCCGTGTCGGCGGCCGTGTTGGCCGGGTTCGAGGACTCCACCCACAGCACCCGGGCCCGGTTCGGGTGGTCGGCCAGGATCTCCTCGGCCAGCGTGTTCAGCGGCAGCATGCCGCCGATGTACTCGAAGCCGGTGATTTCCGAGCGCTCGCCCCGGGATTCGCTCCACAGCGGCATCAGCCAGGTGTGCAGCGCGTTGGTGCCCGGCCGGCCGAAGTTGCCGGTCAGCAGGTAGAGCAGCTTCTCCAGGTAACTGTTCAACGTGGAGTTGCGGCCCTGCTGGATGCCCAGCTCGACCCGCACGGTCATCGCCTCGGCCGCCAGGATCAGGTCCACGGCCCGGTCGACGTCCTCGCGCTCGACCTCGGCGTGGGTGATCCAGTCGTCGACCGGAATCCGGCCCAGGGCCGCCTTGACCTCGTCGAAGCCTTCCGTATGCGTGGCAAGGAATTCGTCGTCCTGTCCGCCGCGCTCGATGATCAACGCCAGCATCGCGCCGAGCAGGTAGGCGTCAGTGCCCGGCCGCAGCGGCAGATGCACGTCCGCCACCTCGGCCGTCTCCGTGCGACGCGGGTCGATCACCACCATCCGGCGCCCCGGGTCGTTCTTGATGTCGTTGACCGCGCTGCGGGCCCGGTTGAACCCGTTGGCCAGCCACGGGTTGCAGCCGATCACCAGCAGCAGGTCGCATTCCTCGACGCCCTCGGCGGTGTGGTTGGTCTGGCCGCCGAACATCTTGCCGTTGACCCAGAAGTCGCCGGTCTTCTCCTGCGACAACGCCCCGAAGAACCGGCTGGAGTTCATCCACTTCCGCAGCGCCAACCCGTAGCCACCGCCCGAGTGGTTGCCCTGGCCGCCGCCCCCGACGTAGGCCATCGACCCCGGCCGCCCCGCCGCCAGGTCCGCGTCCCGCACCGCCCTGAGCTTCGCGGCGATCTCTCGCAGAGCCTTCTCCCAGCTCACCGGCTCGTGCGTGCCGTCCTCGCGCCGGCGCAGCGGCGTCGTGAGCCGGTCGTTGTGGTCCCCGTACCAGGTCAGCCGCTGCGCCTTCTGGCACAGATACCCCCGCGACCTCGGGTTCTCCCGATCCCCGCGCACCCGCGTGATCGCCCGCCCCTCGGTCTGCACCTCAATGCCGCAGTTGACGTAGCAAAGGCTGCACGCGGTCTTGTGCCACTCGCTCACCCCATCAGAGTTGCGTAGTGAGACTCAGCCTGTCAAGGCTCCGGGTCACTTGTGCTTGGACGGTTTGGGCTTCTTGCTGTGCTTGGCCTTCGAGGTGGGATCGTCCGGCGGGTTCGCGGTGCCGGCGGCCAGGCCGACGCTGGTGGTCACGGTCGTCGGACCAGAGGTCGGGGTCGCCGGTGCGGAGGTCGGCGGCGCGGTGTGCCGGGCCGGACCGGCATCGCTGGGGTCGTCGAGGGAAGTGGCCACGCTGAGCCAGGTCGTCAGCGCACTGGCAATCCCGGCGGCGACCAGCCAGGCCTTCCGGCGTGGCCGCGACTTCCCGCGTGGCTTGGACTTCCGCCGCGGCACGGGCAGCGCGGTGTCGATGGCCTCCCAGCGGAGCGCGCAGTCCGCGGCGGCGGGGCGGCACTCGGGATCGGCGTGGGTCATCTCGGCCAACAACTCCGCCAGCGAGACGGGCAGGTCATCGGGGATCACCGGGTCGCGGGTCAGCCGGGCCAGCGCGGATTCGGACTGGGTGCCGGGAAACTCCTGCCGGCCGGTGAGGCACTGCAACAACACCAGCCCCAGCGCGTAGACGTCGACCGCCGTGGTGGCGGCCTCGCCCCGCACCTGCTCGGGCGCCAGATACGCGGCCGTGCCGACGATTTCACCGGACCGGGTGATGCCGGCTGTCTCGACCAACCGGGCCAACCCGAAGTCCGCGAGGAACGCCTCGCCGTCGAGATCGACGAGAATGTTGGACGGCTTCACGTCCCGGTGCACCACGCCCCGACCGTGCACGTACGCCAGCGTCGGCAGCAGCTGCCGGCCCAGCGCCAGCACCTCGTCCAGGGTCGGCTTCTCCCGCTCCAGCGCCGCGAGCAGGCTCGGGCCGTTCACCAGCTCCATCACCAGGTAGCGGGCGCCATCGACCTCGCCGGCCTCGTACAACGTGACCAGCCCGGGGTGGTTGAGCCGGGCCAGCACCCGGGCCTCTTCCTCGAACCGCAGCCGGTTGAGGTCGCCGCCGGCGGTGAACCGCTTGATCGCCACGGGCCGTTCCAGCCGCATGTCGTAGGCACGGCACACCTCGGCCATCGCGCCGCGCCCGATCAGCGCCCCGACCCGATACCGGCCGGCCAGCAACACCTCACCGCCCATGGTCACCCCTCCACCGACACTATCGGCGGCGGGTACCCGGATCAATGAACGGGCACACCCCACGACCCGAGACCACGGTCGACAATCCGGGCCGCCCGGCCGACCTCGGCCGCGACGGAGTCCTGAAGCCCTTCGCTGCCAACACATCGGGACAGCGCGGCGAACTGCACCCGCCACAGGCCGACCAGCGCCGTCGCGGCGATCTGCGGCTCGGGGTCGTCCGGGGACAGGCCGGCGCGAGCGGCGAGCGCCTCGGCGGCGACGGCGACGAGCCGGTCGGCCATGTCCCGCTGGTACGCGCGAAGCGCGGGAGTGGCCTCGACCAACGCGCCGAAGCGGCGGAAGCGTTCCGCGGCGGCAGCCGGATCCGGTTGGGCGGCCAGCCACGACGCGACGGCCCGCAACTCGCGATCGAGGATGCCCAGCACGGCGTCGACCGGCGACACGGCGGCATCGGCCAACGCCGGCCGTAGGGCCTCGATCGCGGCGTCGGGATGGTCGACGACCAGAGACTCCTTGGTCGGGAAGTAATTGTATACAGTCTTCTCCGACACTCCGCACGCGGCGGCGATCTCGGCGACCCGAACGGCGTCGAAGCCGCGAGCCAGGAACATCTCCGTGGCGGTGTCGCTGAGCAGCCGCCGCGTCTGCCGCTTCTTCCGCTCCCGCAGCCCCTCGCGCCCCTCGGTCCAGTCCACGGTCCGCCCAGTCACGTCAGCAGCATAGTTCAGTGACCGCAAGTTCACCCCTTGCCTATATTTTTAGCCACTGTAATATTCTGCGGCATGAAGACGGCCGAACTGCTCAGCATCGTGTTGAACGCCTTGGTCATGGGCGTGTTCTGGGGACCATGGGTGGCCCTCACCCGCTCGCTGGCGACGTTCGAGCCGAGCGTCTTCCTGGCCATCGGCCGCCGGCTCAACCTCAACCTGGCGCCGCTCATGACCGTCCTGATGCCCGTCGCCCTACTGTCGACAGTCCCCACCCTCGTGCTGTCCTACGGCGACCACCCCACAACCTTCGCCACCACACTGGCCGGCGCCGCCCTCTTCGCCGTGGCGCTCGTCGTGACGGTCGCCGTCGAGGTCCCGATCGCCGTCCAGATCAAGACCTGGTCGACCGACACGATGCCCGAGGACTGGCAGCGGCTACGCGACCGATGGGCGTCGGTGCACGTGATCCGCGTGCTGGCCGGCGTGATCGGCCTGGGATTACTCGTGTTTGGCGCGATTTGTGGACCGTGACTCTTCGACACCGGTTCCGGCCTGCTCCAGGCGGTTGACGCCGTCTGTGTGACCCTTGACACTAAATAGGAAAGTTTCCTAACTTTTTCGTTCATGCGGAACACACCTGGACGCGGCCTCCCATTGGCCGAGCAACATGAGCAGTACACGGCTCGCTACTCGCGTCGGGCACTGTTCCGCGCCGGCGTGGTCGGCGGAACGGCGCTGGCGGTGGGCGGTGTGCTGCCGGCCACCGGATCCGCAGCCACTGAAAAGGTTTCCGGTTCGGCGCTCCGACCGTTCGGCCGGCACCTGGCCTACGGCGCGGATCCGTCCCAGCAGGTCGTGGTGTCGTGGCAGGTGCCGGCCGCGGTGACGGCGCCGTTCATCCGGATCGGTGTCAGCCCCACCGATCTCGGCACACCCATCGCCGCCGAGGTCCGCACCCTGACCAGCCAGCTGTCCTGGCAGCACCCGGTCGAGGACGAGCCGCTGGTCAAACCGAAAACCGTCGTGCAGCAATACCTCCACGCCCGGCTGGACCACCTGGTGCCGGACACCACCTACTACTACGTGGTGGGCCACCAGGGATACGACCCGGCGGGCCGGCTCGACGGCGTGGCCACCTTCCACACCGCGCCGGCCGTCGGCCGTGGCGCCGGGTTCGGCTTCACCGCCTTCGGCGACCAGGGCGTCGGCTACAACGCGATCGCCACCGCCAACCTGATCTCCGGCCTCTCCCCCGCCTTCCACCTGCACATGGGCGATCTCAGCTACGCCAACACCGACGGCGACGGCGGCACCGACAACAAGTACGACGCCCGGGTCTGGGACGGCTTCTTCACGCAGAACGAGCCGGCCGCCGCGCAGATCCCGTGGATGATGGCGATCGGCAACCACGAGATGGAGCCGTGGTACGCCGCCGACGGCTACGGCGGCGTCCGGGCCCGGTTCACCATGCCGGACAACGCCTGGAGCGGCTCGACCGGCATCTACTCGTGGCGCTACCAGAACGTCGGCCTGATCAGCCTGGACGGCAACGACATCTGCTACAACACGCCGGCCAACCTGAACTACACCAGGGGAAAGCAGCTGGCCTGGCTGAAGTCCACGCTGGCCGCCATGCGCGCCGACACCACCATCGACTTCATCGTCGTCTACTTCCACCAGTGCGTCTACTCCACGTGCCAGGACAACGGGGCCGAGCTCGGCGCGCAGCAGCAGTGGGGTCCGCTGTTCGACCAGTACAAAGTGGACCTGGTGCTGAACGGCCACAACCACATCTTCGAGCGCACCGACCCCATCCGCGCCGGCAAGGCCACCCGCAAGCTGGCGTCCGGGGACACCGTGGTGCCCTCGAAGGACGGCACGACCTACGTGGTGGCGGGCGGCGGGGGCGGTGGCATCTACTCGTTCCCCGGCTCCGACACGTACCTCGGGCACGAGACCAGCAACGACGGCACCCAGCCGATGAAGGTGTCCGACAAGGACGGCCACGACACGACCGTCAAGGTCACCTGGTCCCGCGTCCGTTACACCGGCTACTGCCTGGTCTCCGTCACCGTGACGCCGGCCAGCGGGACCATACCCGCGCGGATGAACGTCCAGGCGCTGACCGAGGACGGCACCGCCGTCGACCAGTTCACCGTGCAGCGCTAGCCGATCACCCTGGTCAGCTCCGGCAGGCCCTCGGCCCCCGCGACGGCCTGCCGGACGACCGTCTTCGCCTTGTCCCCCAACGACTCCACCGCACCCGCGAACAGATCCATGTCGATCAGCTCCAGGGTCCGCAGGTGCTCGGCGTTGACCACGGTGATCGCCGGCCCGAAGGCCGTCAGCGCCGCGCTGGAGGCCGAGCCGGAGCGCAGCACGTCCAGCAGCCGCGGCAGCGGCAGCTCCAGGTCGGCGGCCAGCGCCAGCACGTCGATGACGTTCTTGTGGTTCATCATCATCAGTGTGTTGTTGAACAGCTTGCCGTACTGGCCGGCGCCGATCTGTCCCATGTGGACGATCAGCTTGGAGAAGGTCTCGAACACCGGCCGGCACCGGCGCACCACATCGTCCCCACCGCCGACGATCGTGGTGAGCTGCTTGGCCACGGCCGCGGCATGACCGCCGCTGACCGGGGCGTCGACGAACTCGACGCCGTGCCGCGCCGCGTGTTCGGCCAGCTCCCGGGACTTCTCCGGCAGGCCGGTGGCGTGCTGCACCAGCACCGAGCCCGGCCGCATCGCCGCCAGCAGGCCGCCGTCGACCGCCACCTCGATCGCGTCCGGGTCCTCCCGCAGGCACAACGCCACGATGTCGCAGGCACCCAAGTCGGTCAGCGATTCGTGCGCCACAAAGGAAACGCCCTCCAGCGCGGACAGCGACCCCGGCCGTCGAGCCCACACGTGCAGCTCGAATCCGCCTTCGGCAATGGCCCGCGCGATCGGCGCGCCCTGATCGCCCAGTCCCACAAAGCCCACGGTGGTCATCTCAGGCCCCGATCGCGTCGAGCTCGGCCACCGCGTCGGCCGGCAGCGTCAGGTCGGCCACCGCCAGGTTGTCCCGCAGGTGCGCCACCGACGACGTGCCCGGGATCAGCGCGATCGCCGGGGACCGCTGCAACAGCCAGGCCAGCGCCACCTGCTGCCGTGAGGCGCCCACCTTCTCCGCCACCGCCGTCAGCGCGTCCGACTGGAGCGGGCTGAAGCCGCCGAGCGGGAAGAACGGCACGAAGGCGATGTTCTCCTTCTCACAGCGGGACAACAGGTCCTCGTGGGTGCGGTTGGCGATGTTGTACAGGTTCTGCACCGTCACCACCGGGGCGATCGCCTGCGCCTCGTCGAACTGCCTGGTGTTGACGCCGCTCAGCCCCAGGTGCCGGATCAGGCCCTGCTCCCGCAGCTCCGCCAGCGCGCCGAACTGGTCCGAGACCGGCTCGTCGTCCGACACGTCGTGGCCCGCCACCCGCAGGTTCACCACGTCCAGCGCGTCCAGGCCCAGGTTGCGCAGGTTGTCGTACACCTGCGCCTTCAGGTCCTGCGGGTGGTGCGACATCACCCACGCGCCGTCCGCCGCTCGCCTGGCCCCCACCTTCGTCACGATGTGCAGCTCCCCCGGGTACGGGTGCAGCGCCTCCTTGATCAGCTCGTTCGTCACCACCGGCCCGTAGAAGTCCGCCGTGTCGATGTGCGTCACCCCCGCGGCCACCACCGCCCGCAACACCTCGACCGCCGCACCCCGGCCCCTCGGCGGCCCGAACACATTCGGCCCCGCCAGCTGCATCGCGCCGTACCCGATCCGGGTGAGCGTCAGCCCCTCCGCCGGCGTGATCGTGCCACCAGACAGCATGGTTCCCTGCCTCCCATTCGACCGCTCCCTGCGGCCTCGCACCACAATCCTGCGGCCACGCTATCGCCGCTGGATGCGCCCCGCCTTTCCTGGGAGTGGCAGGGCTAGCCTCAGCGCGGACAGGGCTCCGGCACGTCCATCGACGGGAAGAACGTGTTCCAGGCCGGCCACTTGTCGCGGACCACGTCCGAGCGCCTCACCTCCGCGCATACCTTGGCTGCGGCGGCGTTCGCATCCAGCCCGCGGGTTTGCACCGCGTTCGGTTCGACCACGGTCAGATGCCCATTCCTGGTGAAGGCGAGCCCCCGCCCGGTGCCGTTCGCGGCCGGCAGGATCGCGTACAGAGCCAGCGCGGTCGGGGCGCTGACATCCCACACGCTGACCGTGTCCTCGTTCTCCAGCAGGGCGACATACCTGCCGTCCGGGCTGAAGGCGGGGCGTCTCGGCTGTAGGCCGGTCGTCACGCTGGTGGTCTTCGTGAGGCCTCCGTCTTTCAGCTGCCACAGCGAGAAGCTGCCAGCGTTCGGTTCCTGCTGAGTGGTCGCGATCATTGTGCCGTGCGGGGACAGTGCGGAGTTGATGCTGATGCCGGGCGCGGCCACCGGCCTCGGCGGCTTGCCACTGAGAACCTGCCGCATGTCCCAGAGCTTGCCGGGATCCGTCCGGTATTCGGACGTGCCTGACGCCGTAGCGTCGGCGGGAGACACCGTCGTGTGCGGAGCGCTGAGCAGCCAGCCACCGTCCGCCGAGAACGTGATCGGCCCGTTGGTGTCGGGGAGGACACCGCGCGGCGCGGACGCCGCCGGATCGCTGAGGTCCCACACCGACGTGCGGCCACCGACCGTCGTGCCCGAGTTGTCGCTGCTGATGACCAGCAGCCGGCTGTCCGGACTGAACGCCACGCCGACCGGCACATCGACCGGATAGGTTCGGCTCAACACCGGCTTCGTGTGATCGCTGATGTCCCAGAGCTCAGCCGCTTCAGCCTGTCCGTCGCCGCCGCGCACCACGGCAAGACGCTGCCCGTCAGGCGCCAGGGCCACGGTGTCGATCTTCGTTTCGCCCGCCGGTATGGACACTGTGCTGCTGACGTCGCCGCTGACAGTCAGCACGTCCACCGCGAGCGTGTTCTTGTCGTAGTCCAGATCGGCGAGCATCGACGAGGTCGAGTCCAGAGCCTGCGTCGCGATGGACGACCCGTTTGGGACACGCCACGAGTTGCGCTGGGTGTTCACCGGTAAGGCCAACAACAGTCCTCTGGTCTGTGCCGACGGGGCGGACCGGTACACCGCCAGGGTCAGTTCGTCCGCGAGCACGGGATTGCTCACCCTGAGATCAGGGAGCCGATCAAGGACAGCCTGGATGGTCACCTGGTCTCGTTGGTGCCTAATCGTTTGCTGGGTGACCAGCGAGTACACGGTCGTGCCGGCGAGTGCCACCGACAGCACCACCAGCAGGGCGACGAACTGCTTGAGGCGGCGGGTTCGGCGTTTGGCGGTCAGCGCCTCCAGCAGGCACAGCTCGACGCTCCGGTTGAAGAACGCCCGCTCGCGGTGGGACAGGGACGGGGTGCTGGACCTGACCCATTCGCGAGTCATCTCCAGGCGGGCGCCTCGGTAGAGGGCGCCGTCGTCGCGGTTGAGGGAGTCCCAGATCTCGGCGGCCTCGGTGAGTTGGCGTTGGGTGCGAAGGCCGTCGCGGTCCTCGGTGAGCCATTCGCGGAGCCGGGGCCAGTGGCTGATCAGGGCCTCGTGGGCAATGTCGACGCCGTCCTGGTCGACGGTGATGAGGCGGGCGTCGACCAGAGCCGAGAGGACTTCGGAGAGGTTGTCGACGTGGTCGAGTTCGGCCCGGGAGACGCGGCGGCGGGTGTCCTCGGTGCCGTCGCCGAGGGCGGTGAGGCGGAGGAAGACCTGGCGGGCGACGGACTGCCGGTCGGGAGTTAGTCCACTGTAGACGGACTCGGCGGTGCGGCCGAGGGCGTGGCTGATGCCGCCGGCGGCGTCGTAGCCGGCGGCGGTGAGGGTGATGCCCTGCCGACGTCGCCAGGTCTCCAGCAGGGCATGGGACATCAGGGGCAGCACGCCGGGCTGGTTGGTGGCCTCGGACACGAGCCGGGTGACGAGTGCGGTCTCGACGGTGTAGCCGAGGTCGATGGCGGGCTTGGTGATGGCCAGCCGGAGCTCGTCGGCGGTCATGGCGCCGACGAGCACAGGCCCCTCGCCGAGGACTTGGCGCAGCTGCGGGTATTGCAGGCAGTGGCCGAAGAAGTCGGCCCGGACGCCGAGCACCAGCCGGACGACGCTGGTGGGAACGGTGGCGAGGTGCATCAGGGCGGTGATGAACGCCAGGCGCTCGTCCTCGTCGGCGCAGAGGGTGAAGACCTCCTCGAACTGGTCGACGATGACGAGCGCCTCCCGGGCGTCGTCGGCGAGCGCCTGGCGCAGCCGCAGGTGCAGGGCGGTGGGATCGGCGCGCAGCTCGGACCGTAGCTCGGCGGCCGAGGCGGCGACGAGGTCGGCCAGCCAGAGCGCGCATTCCTCGGTGGGATGCGCGCCGGGCGTGAAGACGACCGTGTGCTGCGGGCCTAGCCCGTCGACGCCGTCCCGCAGGCTGGCCGCGGCGAGACCGGCCCGCAGCAGCGAGGATTTGCCGGCCCCCGAAGCGCCGAACACCACGACCAGCCGCCGATTCAGGATGTGGTTCGACAAATGGGCCAGCAGCGCGCCGCGGCCGTGGAACCGGCCGGCGTCCTCGATCTGGAACGCCGACAATCCCAGATAAGGCGGCAGGCCGCTGTCATCGATGGCGGGCCCTTCCTGCGTGTCCGCCACCTCACGCCAGCGGCGCTCCCATTCCTGGGCGTCGCCGCCGCAGGCGTCGACATAGGCGAGAGTCACGGCCAGCGTCGGCAGTTTCCGCCCGCCGGCCGCCTCCGACAGGACAGCCACCGAATAGTGGGCCTTGACGCTGAGTTCCCGATAGACCGGGCTCCCGGCGCTTTCCCGCAGCCGCCGCAGATCGGCCGCGAACCGCAGCAGCGGCGTGTCGCCCGGGTCGAGCGGCCGCTCGCTTCGTGGCATGCCCCAGCACCCCCCCAATGTTCGTCGTCCACGATCGTTGAGCAGGAGGTGTTTGTCTGGCAAATCCGCGGCGAAGCCGAACAATCCGGGTTCAGCCGAGCCGTCCGTCCTCAATGCGCAGCACCCGATCGGCCAGGTCGAGGGCCCGTTCGTCATGGGTGCAGACCAGCACCGCGGCGTCGCGGCGGTGGGCGTGCTCGGCCAGCAGTGCCATCACGGCCCGGCCCCGCTCGCGGTCCAGCGCGGCCGTCGGCTCGTCGGCGAGAATGACCGACGCCTGGGTGTAGAGCGCCGCGGCGACCGCCGCGCGCTGGCGTTCGCCGCCGGACAACTGCGCCGGATAACGGTCGGCCTTGGCCGCCAGATCCACGGCGTCGAGCAGTTCACGGGCCCTTTTCCGATCGGCACTGCCGGTTCGTTTACCAGCCGTGATGTCTCGAACCAGGAGATTGTCCATGACCGTGAGAAACCCGATCAGCGACGACGCCTGCAAGACGTATGCCGTGTCGCCCGCGGCTTTGCGGTCCACCTTTCCATTGACGTACAGCGGTGATTCGTTGATGTGCACCGCGCCGGCGGTCGGGGTGAGCAATCCGCCGGCGATCGCCAGCAGGGTCGTCTTTCCGGAACCGCTCGGGCCCAGCAGCGCGACCAGTTCACCGGCCGTGAGGGAGAGGTCGACGCCGTGGAGCACTTCGACGTCACCGTAGCCGTGGCGGATGTCGTGCAACACAGCAGTCATCAGGCAGTCCTTCCCAGGCTCAGCAGCGGATCCGCGGTGAACAGCCGGCGGACCGAGGCCGCCGCCCCGACCAGCGCCACCACCAGCAGTAACGCCCCAGCCGTTACCACCTCGCCCGGTGGCAGCACGAACACCCCGGGCGGCATCACCACCCCCATCGCCACGCCGGCCAGGGCACCGACGACAACTCCCGCGACCGCCGTGGCCAGCACCTGCGTGACGTAGGCGCCGATCAGCAGCCGTCGCGACGCGCCCGTGGCCCGCAGGACCGCGAGCGGGCCTTCCTTCTGCAGCGTCAGAATCCAGAACACCACGCCGATCAGCAGTGCCGCGCCGGCGTACAGGAAGGACCGGATCATGCCGATGGTGCCCGTTTCCGCCTGGTAGCCGGGAACGGCGTCGATCGCCGCCGCCTTGGTGACCGGGTCGGTGTCCGTTGCCACACGGGCGATCGCCGCCAGCGCAGCATCGTCCGATGTGGACACCGCGTAGGCGCTGACCCCTTGTGTGTGGTGGAGGCGCTGCCAGTCGGCCAGCGGCAGGTAGGCCACCGCCGAGTGCTGGATGCTGCCCAGATCCGCGAATCCAGTGATCTTCAGCGGCAGGTTGCCCGGCTGCACCGTCACGGTGTCGCCCGCGTTCAGGCCCTTCCCCCGCGCCTGATTGTCCAGCACCACACCGCCGTCAACATCCTTCATGGCCAGCAGCGCCGTCGGCACGCTGTTCTGCCCCTTGGCCAGGGCGGCCATGGTGAACCCGATCGGCCGCACGCCGGTCACCCCCGGCACGCCGGCGATCAGCCGCTCATCGGTCGCCGGCAACTCGCTCCTAGACAGATCGTCGGCCGCGCCCTTCGCGTACACGATGCCGTCCACCGGCAGCCGTTGCAGGCCCGACACGTCGGCCGCGCCGAGGCCGACCGTCAGTCCCGTCAGGACAAAAACCAGGAACGCCGTCAGCGCCACCAGGCCGGCGATCAGGCCGAACCGGACCGGCGCGTGGCGCACCTCCCGCCAGGCGAGAAACCTCATCCCACACCTCTTCCCGACACCATGTCGGCAACTATTCCAACACAGCGTCGGGAACCTGCACCCACTTTTCCAACGTGACGTCGGCAACACCCGGTAGACTCGACTCCGTGCCGAAGATCAGCGCCCCCACCGTCGCCGAGCACCGCGCGCAGCGGCTGCGCACGCTGCTCGAGGCCGCCCGGGTCCTGGTCGCCGAGCAGGGGCCCGACGCGCTCACGCTGTCCGCCCTCGCCACCCAGGTCGGCCTGTCCCGGCCCAGCCTCTACGAGTACTTCCGCTCCCGGGACGACCTCGTCGCCGCCATGGTCGAGGACGAGCTGCCGCGCTGGATCGCCGAGCTCGACGCCGAGGTCCAGCGCCACTCCGCCGCCGCCGACCGCATCGCCGCCTTCGTCCGCGCCCAGCTGCGCATGCTCA
Organism: Kutzneria sp. CA-103260; assembly: GCF_018263855.1. GTDB lineage: Bacteria > Actinomycetota > Actinomycetes > Mycobacteriales > Pseudonocardiaceae > Kutzneria. The sequence continues at coordinate 4,376,760 of NZ_CP073318.1, forward strand.
CCGACGGCCGGCACACCGCCCTCGTCGTGCTCGCCGGCCATGCCCTCGGCCCCGCCGCCCAGGAACGCGTCATGGCCGAGCACTCCCGCCTGTTCGCCCCGCTCGTCACCGCCCTCACCGACCTCGGCGTCGACCAACCCGAGCTGCGGGCCCACCTCATCCAGGGCATCGTCAACGCCGCCAGCCCCCTGCTCGGCGCCGACGAACTGGCCAACCGCCGCGTCATCGACGCCGCCACAACCCAGGTCCTGCACGGAATCCCCGACATCACCAGGTGATTCACCCCGGCGCGTCCGGCTCGGCGGGTCACGTTCTCGGGCGTAGGCTGCCGCCCCGATGGACCCGTACGATCCGACGCCGCCGGGCGGCGACGCCCGTCGACTGGACCGGCTGCTCACCTGGGCGGCCACCATCGGCGCGCTCGGTTGCTCGGTGGTGATCTTCCTGGCCACCAACACGTCCGAGCCGGAACCGGTGGCGGAGCCGGTGCCGACTACGGGGGCGGCGTTTCCGGTGGCGGAGTCGACGACCACGACAACGCCGACGACCACCACTACGACAACCACGGTTGCCCCACCGACAACTACGGCACCGCGCGCAACGACACAGCCGCCGAGAACGACGACCGGCAAGCGGATCACCACCACGACGAAAACCACCACCCAGGCGCCGACGTCGACGCGGAGGTGTCAGGCGGCGCAGTGGCAGCGGGACACGGCGTACAGCGGGGGCGCGGTGGTGGCCTACGCGGGCCAGCTGTGGATGGCGAAGTGGTGGAACTACAACGCGATCCCGGGGGCCAACGCGGAAGGCGTCTGGATCCGGGCGCAGGCCTGCTGACGGCGAGGATGACGTACAAGGGGGCCGTCGGGCGACGCATCCGGGAGGCCGGCGAGAACGCCTAGGCTGAACGAATGGCTGAGGTTGAATGGAATCGGCTGACGGCGACGGAACTGCGCGAACTGGCGGCCGAGGGCGCGACGGTCCTGGTGCCGATCGGCTCGACGGAACAGCACGGCCCGCACCTGCCGACCGGGGTTGACGACTTCCTCGCAAAAGAGGTGTGCACGAGGGCGGCGGTGAAGGCGCGGCGGAAGGCGGTGGTGGCGCCGTCGGTGTGGTGCGGCCTGGCCGAGCACCACATGGCGTTCGGCGGCACGTTCACGTTGTCGCTGGCGACACTGCACGCCCTGCTCCGCGACATCTGCCGGTCGATCCTGCGCACGGGCTTCCAGACGATCGTGATCGTCAACGGCCACGGCGGCAACGTGACGGCCCTGAACGCGCTGGCGACCGAGCTGACGGTGGAGCTCCAGACCAGGATCGGCGTCACGAGCTACTTCACGATCGGCGACCGGACGGTCCGGGAAACGTTGGAGGCGCAGGAAACCCTCATGCACGCCTGCGAGGGCGAGACGTCGATGATGCTGGCCGCTCACCCGGACCTGGTGCGCATCGAGGAGCTGGACAAGGCGGTGGGGCCGCGGATCAGCCTGCCGGCGGGATCGGCCGAGCCTGTCTACTTTCCCGTGTCGTTCGAGGAGATCAGTGCCGTCGGCGTGGCCGGGGACGCCCGCAAAGCCACTGCGGCGAAGGGCGAGAAGCTGTTGGCGGGATGCGCGCAGGCGCTGGCCGACTGGTTGGACGCCACGCGCTGAGCTGCCGTGCGGCGGCCGATCTGGGAACCTCTGGTCGAAAGGTCCTCGCCAGAGAGGGAGAGACGATGGCCAAGGCCCATCTGGAGACCGGCGTGCCGATCACCGTGCACACGCATCCCGGTTCCCGGACCGCGTTGCACGTCAAACGGGTCATGTGCGACGAGGAGGGGGTGGCCCCGGGCCGGATCGTGTTGGGGCACAGCGGGGACACCACCGACTGCGATCACCTGGCCGAGCTCGCCGACGCCGGTTTCCTGCTCGGCATGGACCGCTTCGGCATCAACCTGGAGACGACGTTCGAGGCCCGGGCCCAGACGCTGGTGGAGATGGTCCGGCGCGGCTACGCGGAGCGGATGGTGTTGTCCCAGGACGCTTCCTGCTACATCGACTGGATCGCCGAGCCGATGCGGCAGATCGCGCTGCCGCAGTGGAACTACACGCACCTGCACGACGACGTGATCCCCTGGGTGCTGGAGCGGGGCGTCACCCAGCGGCAGATCGACACGATGCTGGTGGACGTCCCGCGTCAGTACTTCGAGTAGGTCACGCCAGGGCGGCGTCGAGCAACGCCTCCGCGGTGGCCCGGGCGATCTTGGTGCTGCCCGGGCCGCGGTCGTTGCGGGTGGCCACGCCGTTGCCGTCGAACACCATGTGCAGCTGGGCGGCCAGCACGGTCGGGTCGGCGGCGCCGGCCTGCTCGGCCAGCTCGGTGAACAGGCCGCGCATCCAGGCCCGGTACTCCTTGGTGGCCAGATCGATGCGGTCGCCGGGGTGGGATTCGGCGCTGGCGCGGTGGAAAGCGCAGCCCTGGTAGCCGGATTCGGCGTAGGCCGCGTTCTGCCCCTCGAACGCGGCCAGCACCTTCTCCCGCGGCGTCTCGACGGCGTCGACCGCCGCCATGATGTGGTCGGCGAGCCGGTCCTGCCTGCCCTTGAGGTAGGCGTGGATCAGCTCGTCCTTGCTGCCGAACGTGTTGTACAGGGAGGCCTTGGCCACGCCGGCGTGCTCGATGACCCGGTCGATGCCGACCGTGTGCACGCCCTCGTTGTAGAACAGCTCGTCGGCTGCCGCCAGCAGGCGCTCACGCGCGGACAGCTTGCCCGTGGCCGTCGCCATTGACATCCACTCCTTCACCAGACAGACCTGTTCAGTTTACCGCCGCCGGGCCCGGACCAGCGCGGCCAGCGCCAGCACCGAGAGGACCAGCACCGCGCCGCCGTAGATCTGGGTCGCGCCGATCAGGCCGGGGCCGTCCACCACGAGGAAGCCGGCCGCCACAGCGGGAAGCCCGAAGCCCAGGTAGGACACCACGTACAGCAGGGACAGCACGCCGGCCCGCTCGTGCGGGGCCACCTGGGGGACGACGATCCGGATGCCGCCCTGGAAACCGCCGCCGAAGCCCGCGCCGGCGATGACCGTGCCGACGAAGAACAAAGCGAGCGATCCGACGCCTAACGCCACCAGCGTTACGGCCACGCCCAGGAACAGCGCACTGGTGCCGGTCAGCATCACCGCGACCGGGCTCAGGTTGCGCAGCACCAGCACCGCGATGCTGGCCACGCCGGCGAAAGCAACTAGCAGCACACCGGCCAGCACGGCGTTGTTGCCGCCGATCAGCTTGCCGATCAGCGCCGGGCCGAGCGCGCCGTACAGGCCGGCCAGCGCCCAGACGGCGAACAGCACCGGGGCCGCGGCCATGACGTGTGCACGGACCGCACGCGGGAGGCTGATCTCCGGCTTGAGGCTGGCCAGCGCACCCGGCGCCCGCGTCACCGTCTCACGCAGGAAGGCGACACCCAGGGCCTGAGCCAGGAACACGGCCAGCAGCACGTAGTAGACGAGGTGGGTGGGGGCCGGCAGGAACGTCACCAGCAGCGCCGAAAGCAATGCGCCGGTGGCGGTGCCGATGCCTGGGACCAGGGCGTTGGTGAGCTGGCCGCGCTTGGCGTCGATGTCCAGCATGGCCGCGCCGATGGCGCCGATGGCCGCGCCGGTGGTGATGCCCTGCACGAGCCGGCCGATCAGCAGCGCCGGCACCCCGCCGGCGGTGGCCAGGATGATCATCGTCAACGCCTGGACGACCAGCGCGACCAGCAGCACCGGCTTGCGGCCGACGTGGTCGGACAGCTTGCCCAGGGTGAGCAGCGACGCCAGCACGGAGATCGCGTAGATACCGAACACGATGGTCGTCGTGATCGGCGAGAAGCCCCATTCGGCCTGGTAGATGGCGTAGATCGGGGTCGGCGCGCTGGACGCCGCCAGCAACGTCACCACCATCGAGGCCAGCAGCAGCAACTGGGCTGTGCCGCCGCGCCGGGTCCCCGACCGGGCGAAAGTGTCGTCGACCCGTCGGGTCCGAGTGATGGTCTGAGAGCTCACGACACCCTCCGAGGTGAGTAGACAGGTCTGTCCAATGGCACTGCGACCGAGACTAGACAGACCTGTTCACTCACGCAAGTGACCTGTGACTCAGTCCAGTTCCGCCGGCACCGGGAGGTCCAGCACACCCAGCAGGTTCACCACCTTGGCGTCGAGCTCCCGGCCGACGGCGGCGATCTCGGGCCGCCCGAAGCTGCCGAACTGGTCGCTCGGGCGGTCGACGGACAGCCAGGCGCGACGGTCGACGTCCTCGTGGATCGCCACCCGCAGCGGGGCGTAGAGCATGATGCCGGGGTCGTGGCGGTACATGCGCTGCGCGATGAGGTGGTTGCCCATCAGATAGCCGGCGCAGTTGAGGTTGTTGCCGGCCAAGCTCATCAGCGGACCGGCGTCGACCGTCCAGTAACGCAGGAACCCATGTGTGGCAACACGATCGGTCGCCTCGGTGACGGTCGCCCAGTCGACCCGGTCGGCGACGAAGCCGGCGAACAGCTCCACGTCATAGGCCGGCACCGCGTCCTCGAACCGCTGCCGCAGCTCGGCGAACGTCTGTCCACTAGGGACTTCCAGGCGATGCGCGACACGTTCGACGGAAGGCATCTACAACACTCCTTTTCAGACGGACAACAGGACGCGGCCGAACGACCCGCCCTCGATCAGGTGCCGCTGCGCCCGCGCGGCCTCGGCCAGCGGGTACACGCTGTCGACGAGCGGGGTGATCTCCTTCCGCGCCACCAGGTCCAGCAGCTTCACGTTGGCCGCGGCCACCTGGTCCGGGGTGAACATCGCGAACCGGAAACCGTGCACGTGCGCGTTCTTCCAGATCAGGTCGGTGACATTGACGGTGCTGGTCATCCCGGCCGAGTAGCCGATGCTGACCAGCGAACCGTCCACGGCCAGCGAGCCCAGGGCCTCTCCGGTGAGCGGGCCGGCGACGCCGTCCAGCACGACGTCGACACCCTTGCCGTCGGTCAGCCGGGCGACGCCGTCTCGCAGCGATTCCTGAGACAGGTCAATGACTTCGAACCCGACGTCGCGACCGAGCGCGGCCTTCACCGAGGAGGTGGCGGTGGTGATGGCCTTGGCCGCGCCGAGCACCCGAGCGATCTCCACACCGCCCTGCCCTACCGCTCCCCCGACTCCCGGCGCGAGCACGGTCTGGCCGGCACGGAAACCCACAACCTCAGTGAGGGCAAGGAGTGCCGTGAGATAGCCGGCGCCGGCGGTCAGCGCGGCGGCCGTGGTGTCGTCGACGGCATCCGGGAGCGGCACGAGGTCCGCGGGGGCGACAGCCACGAGCTCGGCCCAGACGCCGTCCACGCCGAGGCCGTACCGGCCGCCGCCGATCGCCACCCGGGTGCCGGCGGGCAGGGCCGATCCGCCGGGCTCCACCAGCACACCGACGCCGCTAACACCGGGGATCACCGGGAACGGCTTGACCGCGCCGGCGGGGAGTTTGCCCTGTCGGGCGGTGTTGTCGAGCGGGCTGACGCCAGCCACGGTCACCCGAACCACGGCCTGGCCGTCGCCGCCGGTCGGCTCGGGCGCGGTGGCCAAGCCGAGCACGTCGTAGTCGCCGAAGCGGTCGTACTGAATGGCACGCATGAAATAACCGTAGCACTTATGCTTATTTCACCAGCAGACCTGCTCGGGTACCCGACCGGACGTTGCCGAGGGCCGCGTCGCGGCTCGCCGGCCGTTGACACTGTTCGATCGACCGATCTAATCTTGGATCGTGCGATCGAACGACCGGACCTTCACCGAACACGCCCGGCGGACCCAGATCATTCTCGCCGCGATCGAGGTCATCGCCGAGATCGGCTACGCCCAGGCCTCCATCCGCAAGATCGCGGAGCGGGTCGGCGTGGCCATGAGCGTTGTGCTGTACCACTTCGCCAACAAGGACGAACTGGTCCGGGAGATCATCAACCATGCCTGGACGGCGGCGGTCGACGCGATCGTGCCCGCACTGGAGATGGAGCGGACCGCGGCCGCCAGGCTGCGGGCCTACATCCTGGCCAACGCGGACTTCATCAAGACGAACCGCATGCAGTACGCGGCGGTGCTGGACATCGGACTGAGCTACCGCACGGCCGACGGTGAACTCATGGACCGACTGGAGATGCGGCCGGATCTGGTGGCCGGCCTCGCGAAGCTGGACCTGGCGGCGATCCTGCGCGAGGGCCAGGACGCCGGCGAGTTCGGGGACTTCGACCCGGCCCGGACCGCGATGGCGATCCGGGGCGCGCTCAACGGGGCCGTGCTCGACCTCGTTCGCGACCCGGACTTCGACATGGACGGCTACGGAGAGGAACTGGTGGCTCTGTTCGAGAGAGCGACAAGAAGGGGGTAGTCATGGCCAAGGTGGTGGTCACGGCCATCGGTTCGCGGGGAGACGTCGCGCCGATGATCGCGATCGGCAGCCGATTGCAGGAGGCGGGGCACGAGGTCGTGCTGACCGCACTCACCGTTTCCTACGACCTGATCGCCGACAGCGGGCTTCGCTATCTGCCACACGAGGTGGGCACCGGCGAGAACGCCGACCTGAGCGAAGTGCGGGATCCGGTCAAGCAAGTGATGCAATTCTTGTCTCCCAAGGGAATGCAGACCACCGGCGAGGCGCTGCTGAAGGCCCTGGCCGACGAGCCGGCGGACATCCTGCTGCTGTCTCCGTTCGCCGAACTGGCCGGGCATCCGCTCGCCGAGGCCCGCGGCATTCCGAGCATCGGCGTCCGACTCCAGCCGATGTCCATCACAGCGGCGTATCCGCCGTCCCTCCTCGGCGCGTGGTCGGCAAGCCCGGCGCTCAACCGAACCGCCGGCCGACTCGCCGCGACGACCGTCGATCGCGTCTACGGCAAGCCGGTCGCCGCTTTCCGGCGACAACTGGGACTGCCCAAGGTGTCGACAAAGGCGTTGCGCCGGCGTCGCACTGAGGCGGAATGGCCCATCCTGCACGGATATTCGCCGCTCGTCGCGCCACGGCCGGCAGATTGGCGGCCAGGGCTGGACGTTGTCGGCTACTGGTGGCCGCCACAGCCGCTGGGCTGGGAGCCGCCCGAACATCTCGTGCGGTTCCTGGCCGCCGGTCCCCCGCCGGTGTACGTGGGCTTCGGCAGCCTGCCCATGGTGCAGGCGGAGCGCGAGCGAGTATCCGGTGTCATCGCGGAAGCGTTGCGCAAGGCCAAGGTTCGCGGCCTCGTGCAGGCCGGCTGGGCCAGTCTCAGCGTCACCGCGGACGATGTGATCACTATCGGCGAGGTGCCGCACGACTGGCTGTTCGACCATGTCGGGGCCGTCGTGCACAGCTGCGGCGCCGGCACCGCGGGCGCTGGGCTGCGGGCCGGTGTCCCCGCGGTCGGCATCCCCAACGCCGGTGGCGACCAACGGTTCTGGGCCCGGCGCCTGCACGAGCTCGGGGTCAGCGCCGGCACCCTGTCCCGGTCCAAGATGACCGCCGATTCACTGGCCGCCGCCATCACCACCGCGCTGACCGATCCCGGTCTTCGGGCCAATGCCAAGGCCGTGGCGGCGAAACTCGCCGACGAGGACGGCGCCGCTGCCGTCGTGACCGCAGTCGAACGCCTCACCTGACACCCCGGCGAGTCACGCTCTGGGACACACCGAATGTAAGGCTGGAGCAGATCAGGTTCCGCTCGGTGCGAGCAGTATCCACAGTGGACCGGTGGCCACCGGCACCGCTCGGCCGGACGCGTCGGCGAAGATCGTGGCGTCGGTGCGGCTCGGCCGGGACCAAGTGGCCTGGAAGGACTGGCCGTCGCGGAGCACGGTGGCCTGACCGCTGCCGACCGTGACGGCCACCGGCGACGGATTCCCCGCCACATCACCGGGAACGGTGCCGGCTCGAGTCGTGACGTGCTGCACGACGACGGTTGCCGCACTGAGGCGGCCACCGTCGGTGGTGGTCAGCGGCGTGCCGTCCATGGAGATCAGCCACTTCTGGTCCGACCACTCGAAGTCGAAGCCCGCCGACGCCACCTGCTCGTGCTGCTTGGTCGTCGCCGTGCCGCCGGCCGGCGCGGCGCCGGTCAACTCCTGGGTGATCGGCCCGGTGCCCTTGGGCAGCTGATCCGGGTGCAGGTACAGGTCGTGCGGCGCGACCCGGCTGCTGTCCCGGAAGTACGCGGCCGGAACCGCGCTCTGGCAGCCGGTTTCCATGCCGGCGTTGCGCAGCAACGGAACCAGCTCCGGGGCCGAGCCCGAACAAGCCAGCGTCGGCCGGCCGTACTGGCCCAGCATGTCGATGTCGGTCTCACGGGCGCTGCGCACCGGGCCGATCACCGGCGGCAGCTTGCCCAGGTATACCGCCGCGATCCGGGTCAGCCCGCCCTCGACCGGCTCCACGTACACCACGTCGGCCGATCCCAGCCCGGTCTGCGGCCGGGCCGCCGCCACGTTGTCGATCTTCACGACCAGCGCCGACCCCGGCGGCACCGCCGGCGTCGTGGTCGTCGGTGTCGGGCCGGGCGCCGGCTGGCCTGCGCACGAGGAGATCAGCACCAGCACCGCCGCCACGGGCACCAGCCGGAATCGCGCCATTCCCCCATCTAACGCCACATCACCCCGCCGCGACCCGGCCGATCACACGATCAGGTCACCAGTGGTGATCTGCCACGACTTCGGCAGATCACCACAACCCGGTCAGCCGTGGTGGCCGCCGCCGCTGAACCCGCCCCCGTGATGACCGCCGCTGAAACCGCCGCCATGGTGGCCGCCGAAGCCGCCGCCGTGGTGGTGGTGGTGGTGACCGCCGCCGAGGCCGCCGTGGTGGTGATGGTGGTGCTGCGACGAGCTGTCCATGCCACCGAGGAAGAAGCCGCTGCTGGAACCGCTGCCGCCACCGCGGCGGCCGCCACGACGCGCCCACACGAAGGCACCGAGCAGCACAGCGCCGATCACGACCAGGAACACCACGTTCATCATGGCCAACACCTCCTGCGGCCGCCGCTGCGTGGTCCCCCGACCCCAGCCGCGCGGCCTGTGAGATCGGAGTGTTCCCCCGATCACGGCGTCCTAGCTACGGACTTGAGCAAGGTTTGAGCCAGTGGTTTGTCTTCGATCGCCACTGAAGCCATAGTGCTTCATGGAACATGAACGCTGAACCGACCACGGCCGCCACGCGTACCGAACAGTGGCAGTGCACAACAGTGTGATCATGCAACAGTCCATGGTGGAGCGTGACGGATGAGGGCACGAACGATGCTGGGCCTGTGCGGAGTGGTGGTCGCGCTGTCCACGGCGGCCTGCGGCAGCGGTCAGGCAATGGGCAGCGGCCAGACGGCGGGCAGCGCCCCGGCGCCGACCACCGCCGAGGCGTTGGCGAACAACCAGTACGGGCCGCTCAGCGCGGCCGACATGAAGCTCATGACGCTGGTGCAGCAGACCAGCATCCGTGAGATCGAGCTGTCCCAGTGGGCCCTGCAGCGGTCGGCCAACCCCCAGGTGCGGGCGGCCGCCGCGATGATCGTCACGCAGCATGTCGAGCTACAGAAGGAAGACCAGCAGGCCGCGGCCAAACTCGGGTTCACGCTGCCCGACCGGCCGGCCGACGACATGCAGATCGGCATCGACCGGATGTCCAGGGAGAACGGGAAAACCTTCGACGACGACTACGCCAACACGCTGCGGCAGGCCCACGGCGAGGCGTTCATCCTGATCGCCCAGGTGCGCGCCGACACCCGCAACACCGTGGTGCGGCCGCTGGCCGACTCGGCCAACGACTTCATCAAGATGCACATCCAGGTGCTGGAGAAGACCGGCGACGTGGACTACTCGCAGCTGCCCGTGCCGCAGCCGTGATCACGGCAGCAGCCGCTCCCGGTGGTGTTCCTCGTGCAGGTCGCGGCGGCGGGCGTGCAGCAGCTGGGCCAGCGTGATCACGCCGACCAGCCGGGTCGGCTCATGGCGGTCGACCACCGGGGCCTTCTCCACGTAGGCCTCGGCCAGCTTGTTGGCGACCTCCCGCAGCGTCTCGTCCGGGTGCACCACCACCCGGGACGGCGTGGCGGCGACGCTCTCGTCCGGCGTCATCACCTCGTGCGCGAAGAACGCCTCCAGCGGATCGGTGGTGTACTCCCGGGTCAGGTGCAGCCGGCGGCGGGCGATCTTCTCGGTCAGCACGGATCGCTTGAGCAGCAACACCGACAGCGCGTAGGCCGACATCGAGGCCACCACCAGCGGCAGCAGATAGCTCCAGGCGTGGGTCAGCTCCAGGGTGAACACGATGCCCGTCAACGGGGAGCGCATCACGCCGCCGACCACCGCCGCCAGTCCGCACGTCGCCCAGAAGCCCGGCGCGAAGTGCGGCAGCAGGCCGCTCTCCGCCGCGCCCAGCGCCGCGCCGATCATGAACACCGGGGCCAGCACCCCGCCCGAGGTGCCCGAGCCCAGCGACAGCGACCAGATCGTGGTTTTCACCAGCAGGATGCCGACGATCAGCGACTCGGTGGCGTGGCCGGTCAGCAGCTGGTCGATCACGTCGTAGCCGACGCCGAGCGCCCGAGGCTCGATCAGGCCGCCGACGCCGATGATCAGACCGCCCAGGGCCGGCCACCACATCCAGTGCACGGGCAGCCGGGCGAACAGGTCCTCCGCGAAGTAGACCAGGGCCGTCGCGCCGATCGCCAGCAGGCCGCCGGTCAGGCCCGGGACCAGCGCCAACGCGTCGAACGCCGGTCCCGGTGCGGACGTCGGCGCCGCCACCGCGAACACCGGGTCCACCCCCAGCATGACACCTCGGCAGACGGTGCTCACCACGACCGCCGCCGAGACCGGCACCAGGCTCCGTGGCCGCCACTCGAACAGCAGCAACTCCACGGCCAGCAGGATCGAGGCCAGCGGGGCGTTGAACGTGGCCGCCATGCCGCCCGCCGCCCCCGCCACCAACAGCGTCTTGCGCTCGTCGGCCGACAGCTTCAGCGTCTGGGCCAGGATCGAGCCGACCGCCCCGCCGGTCATGATGATCGGGCCCTCCGCGCCGAACGGGCCGCCGGTGCCGATGCTGATCGCCGCCGACACCGGCTTGAGCACCGCGACCCTCGGCGACACGCGGCTGCCGCCGGTCAGGATCGCCTCGATGGCCTCCGGCATGCCGTGGCCGCGGATCTTCTCCGAGCCGTAGCGGGCCAGCAGGCCGATCACCAGGCCGCCGACCACCGGGGCCGTCAGCACCAGCCACCACGGGTGGTGCACCGCGCCCGGGGCCACCAGGTCGGTGGCCACGCGCTGGTAGAACACCGCGTTGGTGATCAGGCCGATGAGCTTCAGCAGCGCCCAGGCGGCCACCGCCGCCGCCGCGCCCACCGCGACCGCGATGCCCGTGATCAGCAGCATCCTCGGGCGCACGTGGAAGTCCCCGAGCCGGGCAGATCGTTGCATGCAGTAACCATTGCTTAGTGCAACAGATGCCGTCAATCGGCGGTGGCCGAGCTCACGGGCCGGTCGTCAGTCCGGGTCGAGCATCGGGAACAGGCGTGCCACCACGGCCACCGGCGCGGCGTCCGCCGGCCTCGCCGCCGGGACGGTCTCGCGGTGCCGGAACAGGGCGATCACCGAGCGGATCGCGTCGCCCATGGCCGCCATCTCCTCCGGGGTCAGATAGACGATCTCGCTGAACGCCTCGTCCTTGCGCCACGCAACCGGTGCCTGGGCCCGGTTGTCGCGCCAGCGCTGGTAACTCTCGTCCTCCAGCCGCCGGTTCAGCTCCCCCAGCTCGGCCGTCGGCCCACCTTTGGCCAGCCGCCATGGCCGGGCCCGGCCGCTGGTTCCCGGCACGTCCTCCACCAGGCCCTGCTCGGCCAGCTTGCGCAGGTGGAACGAGTACACCCCGGTGTTGCCGCCCAATTCCCGGGCCGCCTCCGTCGAGGTCAGCTCGTCACGCGTGCGCAGCAGCTCCAGCAGCGCCTCCCGCACCGGATGCTCATCCATAGTTTGCAAACTTACTTGTTTGCAAACTCATCGGCAACCGTCCTACCCTCGCCACCATGACCGTGCTGCCCGTGCGCCTGTTCGGCGACCCCGCGCTCACCCAGCCCGCCACCCCCGTGACCGACTTCGACCGGGAGCTGCACAAGCTCGTCCGGGACCTCCACGACACCCTCGACGACCAGCAGGGCTCCGGGCTTGCCGCGCCACAGCTGGGAATCCTGCGCCGCGTGTTCGTCTTCCAACTGGACGGCACCCGCGGCCACCTGGTCAATCCCACCCTGCGTTTCCCCGACGAACAGGAGCAGGACGGCCCCGAGGGCTGCCTGTCCATGCCCGGCCTCTACTTCGACACCGTGCGCCGCCTCAACGTCGTCGCCAAGGGCTGGACCATGCGCGGCGACCCTTTGCAAATAGTCGGCGCCGGGCACCTGGCCCGCTGCCTCCAGCACGAGACCGACCACCTCGACGGCGTCCTGTTCATCGACCGCATGGACGCCCAACGCCGCCGTGCCGCCCTCCGCGAGATCCGCGCCGCCGACTGGCACACCCCACCCACCGTCAAGGTCTCCCCGCACGCCGGTTTCTGGCAACGCTGACCCGAGGTGTTGGCAAAGCGTCAGGATTTGCGGGTCGGGAGCGGCGGACCGCGTAAGGACGGCGGAAAGCGGTGGGGGCGGTTCTACGGTGGGGGGATGCGGCAGGTACCGGATGTCGAGCTGACGGACACGTGCGAGATCGTGGCCGACACGATCGATCAGGCCACCTCGGCGCTGTTGACGGCTGATCCCGTTGCGGCGTGGAAGGTTCTGGAGGCGCCGACGCCGGCGAGCCGGCTGGTGGACTGGCAGGAGGAGACGATCGCGGTGCTGGTGGGGCGGCGCCGGCTGGCCCATCGGGAGCTGCGGGAGGCGATCGCGGCGGCCCGGGCGGTGACGGAGCTGGAGCGGATGCACGACCTGGCCCGGCACATCGCCAAGATCGTCCGCATGCACGGGGAACAGCCGGTGCTGCCGGTGGCGCTGCGGCAAAGGTTCGCCAACATGGGGGACATCGCCAGAGAGATGACGTTGTCGGCCGGTTGCGTGCTGTACTACGGCGATCGCGGCTACGTGGCGACGGTGACGGCGGCGGAGAAGGAGATGGACGAGCTGCACCGCTCCCTGTTCCCGGTGCTGACCACGCTCTGCGGGGACGACATGAACCGCATCGACGCCGGCCTCGTCAGCCAGTTCTATGAGCAGTACGCCGACCACGCGGTGCTGCTGGCGGCCCAGTTCGCGGCGACCTGCCCGGACCAGCCCAAGCAGCGGGTCTAGAAGAGGCGGCCGAGGTCCTCGGCCGGCGGTTCTTCCAGTGCCAGCAGGAAACGCTTGCGGGACAGGCCGCCGGCGTAGCCGGTGAGGCGGCCGTCGGCGCCGACGACCCGATGGCACGGCACGATGATGCTGATGGGGTTCCAGCCGTTGGCGTTGCCGACGGCCTGAGCGCCGCCGGGATCCCCCAGCGCCACGGCCAACTGCCCGTAGGTCCGCGTCTCGCCGTAGGGAATCGCCAACAACTGCTGCCACACGGCGAGTTCGAACGACGAGCCGCGAGGGGCCAGCTCCACCGAAAACGACGTCAGGGAGCCGGCGAAGTACTCGTCCAGCTGGGCGATGACGTCCTCGAAGCCGGAGTCGTCGCGGGGGCCGAGCGAGGGCAGCCGGGGATTGCGGCTGTGCCCCTCGAAGTACAGCCCGATCAGCGCCGACCCGTCGGCGACGAGGGTCAGGTCGCCGACCGGCGAGCCTGTGACCGTGTGCCGAACGCCCATGGCCCCAGACTAGCGACCACCATGGCGGCGGCGATGGCAGCGATGGCCAACCAGTCGATCCAGGCCAGCCGCTGTCCGAGCACGACGAGCCCGACGAGGGCGGCCAGCACGGGGTTGACGCTCATGAACAGCCCGAAGAACTGGGTCGGCACGCGTCGCAGGGCGACGAGGTCGATAAGGAACGGGATGGCGGAGGACAGCACGCCGGCGGCCAGGGCCTCGCCAAGCGAGTTGATGGTCGGCGGGTGCAGAAACAGCACGACCAGCCCGATCGGCACATACACCAGCCCCGACACGAGAGCCGCGGCGGCGGAGCCCTGCGCGCCGGGCAGCCGCTGGCCGACGGTCCGGTTCAGCAGGATGTAGCAGGCCCAGCACGTGGCGGCGAGCAGCGCAAGCCCGATGCCGAGGTAGTCGGCGCTGGGCTGCGGGCGGGCGAGCACCACGGCGGCGGGGGCCGCGACCAGGGCGCATCCCACGTCGACCAACCGCCGCGATCCGGCCAGCGCGACGGCCACGGGCCCGAGGAATTCCAGGGTCACGGCCAGCCCGAGGCCGATCCGGTCGATCGCGGTGTACAGCGACAGGTTCATCGTCGCGAACACCAGTGCCAAGGCCAGCACGGGCCGCCACTCGCGGCCGGTGAACTCCCGTAACCGAGGCCGGCCGGCGGCCAGCAGCAGCGCGCCGGCCACCCACTGCCGCACGGCGACCACGCCGGCCGGCCCGATCACCGGAAACGCCAGCGCCGCCGTCGCCGCACCGACCTGGTTGGACAGGGCGCCGCCCAACATCATCGCCATCCCACCGACGCGTTCGCGCTCAGTCATACCGGCAGCCTGCGTCGCGCCGTCGCATACGCAAAATGCATCCGACGCGCTATCTATACGCTGGAGTCATGGATCTCGAACTGCGTCAGCTCCGCTGCCTGGTCGCGATCGTGGACGCCGGCACGTTCACCGACGCGGCCATCGAGCTGGGGGTGTCCCAGGCGGCGGTGTCCCGCACGCTGTCCGCCCTGGAGCAGGTGCTCGGCGTCCGGCTGCTGCACCGCACCAGCCGTTCCGTCACGCCGACGACCGCGGGCGTGCAGGTGCTGGCCCGCGCCCGGCAGCTGCTGGCCGAGGCCGACAACCTGGTCCGCGAGGCCACTACCGGCCACACCCGGCTGCGCATCGGACACGCCTGGTCGGCGGTCGGCCGGCACACCGCCGAGTTCCAGCGCCGGTGGGCGGCCCGCTATCCGGGTGTGGATCTGTTGCTGGTCCGCACGAACACGGCGACCGGCGGCCTGGCCGAGGGCCTGTGCGACCTGGCCATCGTCCGCACGCCGATCGACCACCACCGCTACTCGCACGCCACGGTGGGCAGCGAACCCCGCTACTGCGTGCTGGCCGCCGACGACCCGTGGGCCAAGCGGCGGTCGATCACCCTGGCCGAGGTCGGCGAGCGCGTGGTGATGGTCGACCACCGCACCGGCACGACCACCGTCGACCTGTGGCCGCCGGACCGGCAGCCCCGGTTCGAGCCCATCAACGACGTCGACGACTGGCTGGCCGCGATCGCGACCGGGCGCAGCGTCGGCATCACGCCGCAGTCCACGGTCACCCAGTACCGGCGCGACGGGATCGTCTACCGGCGGGTGCGCGACGCCCCGCCGGTGCCGGTGAACCTGGTGTGGCGCAGCCATGATCCGCATCCGGCCACGCACGCGGCGATCGCCCTGCTCACGGAGCTGTACCAGGAAGGATCACCATAGGCCGCACACCGAGGACGCGGACCGGGCGGCGGACACCACGGCGGTCCACGGCGGCAGCGGCTGCCCGAACAGCGGCCGCTGCTGCCAGCGGCGCTCGGCCGTGCCGTCGGCGTCGTCGGTGGGCAGCAGCAGTTCGGCGCCGGCGTGCAGCCAGCCCACCTGGATCCGCACCAAGTCGGCCCAGGTGGCCTGGCGCAGCGCGGTCCGGGCCTGGGTAAGGAAGATCCATTCCCACCGCCGGCCGGCCGACAGGATGATCGGCGCGTGCAGCATGCAGCGGGTCAGGATGCCGTTCACCTCGGCCCCGAAGCCGGCGCGCATGATCAGCGCGTCCACCGCCTCGCCGACGACTATGCGGTCGCCGGCGAACAGCTGGAGATCGGACGGGGTGTTGGCAACGGCGGTCATGGGCGCCTCTCCCTTGGACAGGGCTGGCTGGTCGGACCACGTCAAGGTAGGCACGGCGGCCGAACCGATGTCGACGACCACGGCGGCACGAGGGAAATCCCTGGAAACGCCGTACATCGGCGGCGCGATCAGGTAGACCTGGTTGATGGGGAGCCTCCGCGCGGACCTGCTCAGACCGCTGCTGCCGTCGTTGCGCGGTCACAATGCCGACCGGCCGGCGTTCAGCGACGGCCGCCGTACCGTCACCTACGGGGATTTGTTGCGCGACACCGGTCGCCTCGACGTCGAACGAGGCGAACGGGTCCTGCTCCACCTGGGAAACCGGGTGGAGTTCGCAGAGTACCTGCTGGCGGCGCTGCGGTCGGCGGCGATCGCCGTGCCGGTGAGCGTGCGGGCAACGGAAGCGGAACTCTCGTACATCGCCCAGGATTCCGGTGCGACACTCATCGTGACCGAGGCCAGCAACGCCGACCTGGCCCGGCGCACGGGATTGCGCACGGTAGTCGTCGAGGACGGGCCGTCGTTCGGCCCGCCGCGCGACGACCTCGGCGTGGACGAACCGGCTTGGCTGCTCTACACATCCGGCACGACCGGCCGGCCCAAGGGCGTGCTGACCACGCAGCGGGCGATGTTGTGGTCGACAGCGGCGTGCTACGCCACCACGTTCGGACTGTCCGAACAGGACACCATGCTGTGGCCCCTGCCGATGCACCACGCCTATGCGCTGTCGCTGGCAATCATCGGTTCGCTCACCGTCGGCGCGCACACCAGGATCGCCGACGGCAACCTGGAGCAGTTGCTCGCCGAGCATCCCGGGTGCGTGTTGGCCGGTGTGCCGACGACATACCTCCAGTTGAGACGCGGGGGCACGCCTCGACTGTGCTTGTCCTCGGGGGCGCCGTGCCCGCCGGCCACCCGGGCCGCAGTGCGGGATCTGTTCGGCGATGTGCCGTTCCTCGACGGTTACGGCAGCACGGAAGCCGGCGGCAAGATCGCCGTGCAGCAGTCGGGCGAGGACGCGCTGACTCCCCTGCCCGGCGTGGACCTTCGGATCGTGGACGGCGAGATCCAGGTGCGCAGTCCGGGTCTGATGCTCTGCTACCACAACCAGCCGACTAAATCCATTGTGGACGGTTGGTATCGCACCGGTGACGCCGGCGAGTTCACCGACGGTCGGCTCACCGTGCGGGGCCGGGTCGACGACGTGATCATCTGCGGCGGGCAGAACGTGCACCCGCTGGAGATCGAGACCATTCTCGCGGAATCGCCGTCGGTGCGCGATGCCCTGGTGGTCGGCCGGCCCGACGACGTGCTCGGTCAGGTGCCGGTGGCGCACATCGTGCCGGCCGAGGGCGGCTTCGATGCCGACGAGCTGCGCCGGCTCTGCCTGCGGCGACTGTCCCCGCACAAGGTGCCGGTCGCCTTCGAGACGGCCGAGGCGATTCCCCGCACGGCGTCAGGAAAGCCGCTGCGCCGGATGTTCAAACCCGGCGCCGACATCGAGGCCGCGGTGCGGGCCGAGATCATCGCGCTGTGTGGCGACGACGGCGGCGACCGGTGGCGCGACCGGCCGTTCGCCGAGCTCGGGCTCACCTCGATGGCCAGTGTCCAATTGCGACACCGGATCGTCGCGCTGACCGGCGTGGAGCTGCCGCATTCGCTCGTCTACGACTTTCCCACGCCGGGCGAGCTGATCGCCGAGGTGGCCCGGATCCGCGACGGTCAGCGGACGTCCGAGCCGGAGAGCCGGCGGCCCGCCGCCGACGAGCCGATCGCCATCGTGGCCATGGCCTGCCGCTATCCGGGCGGTGTCCGGTCGCCCGAGGACCTCTGGCGCCTGGTGGCCGACGGCGTCGACGCGACCGGCGACTTCCCCACCGACCGCAGCTGGGACCTGGACCTCTACGACCCGGATCCGGACCACATCGGCGGTTCCGTCACGCGGCGCGGCGGTTTCCTCTACGACGCCGCCGACTTCGACGCGGGGCTGTTCCGAATCTCGCCACGGGAGGCGCTGGCCACCGATCCCCAGCAGCGGCTGCTGTTGGAGACGTCGTGGGAGCTGTTCGAGCGGGCCGGCATCGACACCGCACCCCTGCGCGGCAGCGACACCGGCGTGTTCGTGGGCGTGATGAACGAGGACTACGCCAGCCGGTTCGATTCGCACGAGTTGGAGGCGCGGCTGGGCATCGGCTCCTCGCACGCGGTCGCGTCGGGCCGGATCTCCTACACCTATGGCCTGAACGGGCCGGCGGTCACCGTCGACACCGCCTGCTCGTCGTCGTTGGTGGCTCTGCATTGGGCGGCCAGGGCCTTGCGCGCCGGCGAGTGCTCGCTCGCGGTGGCCGGTGGGGCGACCGTGATGTCCACTCCCCGCGCGTTTCTGGCTTTCAGCCGGCAACGCGGCCTGTCCCCGGACGGCCGGTGCCGGTCGTATGCCGCGGACGCCGACGGCACCGCGTGGTCCGAGGGCGTCGGCATCCTGCTGCTGGAGCGTCTGGCGGACGCCAGGCGGAACGGCCATCCGGTGTTGGCCCTGTTGCGCGGATCCGCCGTGAACTCGGACGGGGCGTCGAACGGCCTGACCGCGCCGAGCGGCCGGGCCCAGCGGGCAGTGATCCACTCGGCGTTGGCCGACGCCGGTCTGTCCACTGTGGATGTCGATGCGGTCGACGGGCACGGCACCGCCACTCCCCTGGGCGACCCGATCGAGGCCGAGGCGCTGATCGCCACCTACGGCCAGCGGCGGGACCGTCCGCTGTGGCTCGGCTCGGTGAAGTCCAACCTGGGCCACACCCAGGCCGCCGCCGGCGTCGCCGGCGTGATCAAGATGGTCGAAGCCTTGCGGCACGGGCAATTGCCGCCCTCTTTGCACGCCGACGATCCCACACCACGCGTCGACTGGTCGGCCGGCTTGGTGTCGCTGCTGGCCGAGGCCCAGCCGTGGCCCGCCGGGGACCGGATCCGGCGCGCCGGCGTGTCGTCGTTCGGCATCGGCGGCACCAACGCACACGTCATCATCGAAGAACCGCCGGTAGCCGATGTTCCCGCCCGCAATGAATTCCCGGCGGCTCCATTGCTGCTCAGCGCGGCGGATCCAGCCGCGCTGCGGGCCGTCGCCGCCGGCCTGCTGGCCATTGAGCACACGCTTGATCTCTCCTTCACCCTCGCCACCCGCACCGCGCTCGACCACCGGGCGATGGCCTCCGACCTCGCCGCGCTGCGGGCCATTGCCGACGGCGAGACCACCGGCCACACCGTCAGTGCCGGGGCGAAGGTGGCCTTCATGTTCAGCGGCCAAGGTGCTCAGCGGCCGGGCATGGGCGTCGAGCTGTCGCGGCTGTTCCCGGTGTTCGCCAAGGCTTTTGACGAGGCGTGCGCGGCGGTCGGCGGTTCGGTGCGGGAGGCAGCGTTCACCGGCGAACAGCTGGATCACACCGATAACGCCCAGGGTGCCTTGTTCGCGTTCGAGGTAGCGCTGTGCCGGCTGCTGGAATCGTGGGGCGTGCGACCGGATTTCCTGGTCGGGCACTCGATCGGCGAGATCGCCGCGGCGCACATTGCCGGCGTCATGTCATTGGCGGACGCGGCGGCGCTGGTGGCCGCGCGGGGCCGTCTGATGGCGGCGTTGCCAGCCGGCGGGGCCATGATCGCCGTGGACGCGACCGAGGCCGAGGTGACGCCGCTGCTGACCGGGCCGGTGTCCATCGCGGCGGTCAACGGCCCGCGCTCGCTGGTGCTGTCGGGCGAGGAGGCCGCGGTGACGGCGATCGCCGGCCGGTTCCGGCGCAGCACCCGGCTCAAGGTGAGCCACGCCTTCCACTCGCCGCTCATCGAACCGATGCTGGACGAATTCCGGACCATCGCCGAGAAACTGACCTATAGCCGGCCGGAGGTTCCGCTGGTTTCCGGACTCACCGGGCACGTCGTGACGAAGATCGACGCCGACCACTGGGTGCGGCACGCCCGCGAAACCGTCCGCTTCGCCGACGGGCTGGCCATGCTGGCCCCAGACACCTCGATCTTCCTGGAGGTCGGCCCTGATGCCGTGCTGAGCCGCACCGCAACGCGGGCAGTCTCCACCACGCATGCCGGCCGTGGACTGCTCGACGCGGTCGGCACGCTGCACACCGCCGGCATCGGCGTCGACTGGCCAGCGCTGTTCCGTGGCAGCGGTGCCCGACTCGTCAACGGACCCACGTATCCGTTCCAGCGCACCCGCTACTGGCTGGACCCGCAGCCGGCGAGAACCACCACGAGCCTGCTCGGGCCGGCGTTGCGGGCCCCGGACTCGCCGCGGATCATGCATGGCGGGGCGATCGGCCGGCGCACCCATCCGTGGCTGGACGACCACATCGTCGGCGGCGAAACCCTGGTGCCAGCCACGATGTTCCTTGAGGTCGCCCTGCAGGCCGGTCAGGCGGTCGAGGAGTTGACCATCGAGCGGCCGCTGCGCGTGCGGGACGAGATCCAACTCCAGGTCGTGCTCGACGACCGCCGGATCGACATCTACGCCCTGGCCGGCGACGAGTGGATCCGCCACGCCACCGGCCGCATCGCCTCCCCGTCCCCGAAACCCGCGCCATATCAAGGAGAATGGCCGCCCGCCGACGCCACCGAGCTGGACATCGCCTACGACTTCCTCGGCTACGGGCCGGCCTTCCGCGCCGTGACGGCGCTCTGGCGGCGAGGCGCCGATATCTTCGCCGAGGTCGAGGCCGACGCGTTCCCGGTGCTGCTCGACGCCGCCGTGCACGCGACGGCCCTCGCCGAGGGACCCGGCGCTGACCGGGTGCCGTTCCTCTGGGCGGGAATCGACCGTTATGCCACCGCCGGCCGGGCGAGGGTCCGCTGCAGGCCGGCCAGTTCGGACACGCAGGGCGATGTCCCGGTCCGGGTCGAGCTCTTCGACACCGCCGGCGAGCCGATCGCGGTCGTAGCCTCGATGCGCACCCGACCGCTGCCAAGCCAGCAGACGATGCTCTACCGTCCACATTGGATCGAAGTCCCCCGCGCGCCGGTCATCGACGACACGAAGCTGGTCGAGATCGCCGGCGGCGATCTACGCTCGTTGACCAGCCAGGCCTTGGCAGAACTGCACAAGTGGCAGGAAACCGGCCAGCGGCTGGTGCTGGTCACGAGGAACGCCACCGGGCCGGATCCGGATCTCGCCGCGGCGGCGGTGTGGGGGCTGGGCCTGTCGGCCGGGGCCGAGTACCCGGAGCGGATCACGCTGGTGGACCTCGACGCCGAGTTCCCGCTCGACCGGGTGCTGCCGATGGTGGGCGGCAGCCGCGAACCGCAGTTGGCCATCCGCGACGGTGTGCCGCGTGCCCTGCGTGTGACCCGGGCGGTTCCGTCGACCAACCGGCCGATCGACCCGGCCGGCACGGTGCTGATCACCGGCGGGGCCGGCGGGATCGGGTCGCTGATCGCCCGACACCTGGTGGCCGAGCACGGCGTCAGACACCTGGTGCTGGTCGGCCGCAATCCAGGTGCCGTCGATGTGGAGGCCCGGGTTGTCGCCGGTGACATCGCCGACCGGGACTTCGTCGAACGACTGGTGCGAGAATGCGATCCGCCGCTCACTGCGGTCATCCACGCGGCCGCCGTGCTCGACGACGCCGTGCTCGCCGCCCAGACTCCGTCCACAATGGACGAGGTGCTGAGGCCGAAGGCCGACGGGGCCTGGAATCTGCACGAGGCGACCAGGCATCTGCCGCTGTCGGCGTTTGTGCTGTTCTCCTCGATCGCCGGTGTCTTCGGCAAGGCGGGTCAGGCCAACTACGGCGCCGCCAACCGATTCCTCGATGCCCTCGCCACACACCGCCGAACCCTCGGTCTACCGGCGGTTTCGCTGGCCTGGGGGCTCTGGGATGTCGGCCTCGGCGGCCAGCTCTCCGAGCAGGCCCGCCGCCGCATCGCCGCCGCCGGCATCGTCGGCCTCACCCCGGAGCAGGGCCTGGCCCTGTTCGACGCCGCCCTGGGATCCGACCAGCCGGTGCTCATCCCGGTCCGATTCGACGGTGGTGCAAGGGAAATCCCCGCCGTCGCCGGTGTGCGGCCGGCCACGAGGCGCCGCTGGCCGCGAAACCCTTCGCTGGACGAGCTGACCACCCTGCTGCAAGCGGAGCTCGCCGCAGTGCTCGGGCACGAGGATCCGGCCAAGTTGCCGACCGACAGGCCGTTTCCCGATCTCGGCTTCGACTCGCTGACGGTGGTCGAGACCCGCGCCCGCCTGGCCGAGCTCACCGGCCTGGACCTACCGGCCGCGCTGCTGTTCGACCGGCCGACCGTGGTGGATCTCGCCGCACACCTGCACAGCGAGATCCACCGCTAGCCTCAGCGAGTGCGCTCCAGCAGGGCGAACAGGTTCTCCCAGTGGCGCTGCTCGCCAGCCGCGTTGTAGGCGGCGGTGTCGGACATGGTGAAGCCGTGCGTCGCGCCCTCGTACAGCTCGGAGCGGTAGGTGACGCCGGCCTCGTCCAGGGCGGCCTCCAGGACCTTGATCTGGTCGACGCTCATGGAGTGGTCGTTGTCGGCGTGTCCGAAGTAGACCTCGCCGGTGATGTTGCCGACGGCCAGGTGCGGGCTGTCGGGCTGGTCGGTGGCCAGGCGGCCGCCGTGGAAGGACGCGATGGCCTTGACCCGGTCCGGCAGCGCCTCGATCACGCGCAGGGCGTTGGTGCCGCCCATGCAGTAGCCGGTGATCACGACCGGGCCGGCCTCGACGCCGTCCTGCGCATGCAGGAAGTCGATGTACTTGGCGGCGTCGCGGGTGATCGCGGCGGTGTCCAGCGCGCCGATCAGCGGCATGATGCGGCCGAACAGCGCCTCCCGCTTGCTCGCGTCGGCCAGGTCGGCCATGTCGATCTTGGGCAGCGGGCCGCCGCGGTAGAGCAGGTTGGGCACCAGCACCGCGTAGCCGCGGGCGGCGATGGTCTCGGCCATCTCCTCCAGCCGCGGCCGCAGGCCGAAGGCGTCCATGAACAGGATCACCCCGGGACCGCCGCCGTCGGGCACCACCAGGTAGGCGTCGGCCACGCCGTCCTCGGTCGGCACGTTCACCATTTCCTTGCGCATGCGGTCACTCCACTCGCGATTCGGAACCATGCTTCCGTCTAACCTACCGCTCGACGATCAGCACCTTGCCCACCGCGTCCCCGCTTTCCACCAGCCGGTGCGCGGCGGCGATGTCGGCCAGCGGGAACCGGGCGGCGACCGGATGCGTGAGCACGTTGTCGGCCAGCAGCCGGGTGATGTGCTCGGTGGCGGCGCACATCGCCGGCGACGGCATGGTGAAGACCCGCACCGTGCGGATGGTCACGCCACGACGCATCAAGGCGTAGAACGGCAGCGCCGGCTCGGCGACCGCGTCGGAACCGTACGCTGCGATCGTCCCATTCGTCGCGATCACCGCTGCTGTCAACGGAAGATTCGCCCCGAACGCGACATCCACGACCCGCTGCACGCCGCCGTTGGACAACGCCAGGATCTCGGCGGCGGCGTTGTCCGAGCGATAGTCGACGACGTGGTCGGCCCCGGCGGCCAGCGCGGACTTCTGCTTCTCCGGCGTGCTCGCGGTGGCCAGCACCGTGGCCCCGCCGTGCTTGGCCAACTCGATCGCGTAGTGGCCGACCGCCCCAGCTCCACCGGTGACGAGCAAGGTCTTTCCGGCCACCGGGCCGTCGGCGAAGACTGCCCGATGGGCCGTCAGAGCCGGCACGCCCAGACACGCGCCGGCCTCGTACGACACGCCTTCCGGCAAGGCGACCGCGCGGTCGGCCGGCACCACCACGTATTCGGCGGACGTGCCCAGCGGCCGGCCGTGGTTGGCCGAGTGCACCCACACCCGGCTGCCGAGACGAGTAACCGGGACCCGCGGCCCGATCCGGTCGATCACGCCGGCCCCGTCGTCGCCGGGCACCACCCGCGCGGCGATCATCGTCCGTCCGCCGACGCCGGCCCGCCGCTTCACGTCGGCCGGGTTGACGCCGGTGGCCCGCAGCCGGACCCGCACCTCGCCGATGCCCGGCTCCGGCTCGGGAAACTCGCCCACCACCAGGACTTCGTCGGCGGCGCCGGGCCGGGCGTACCAGGCGGCCCTCACGTCAGGAACTCCGCCAGCGCCGCGGCGACCAATTCCGGCCGCTCCAGCGTCTGCATGTGCGGGGTGCCGGGCAGCTTCCGGTAACGCGCGCCCGGGATCCTGGACGCGATGCCGCGCATGATCTCCGGCGTGGTGGAGACGTCGGCCGCGCCGGCCAACACCAGGGTCGGCAGCCCCAGACCGGCCAGTTTCCCTTGCACGTCAAGGCCTTTGAACGCCCGCCAGGCGGCGGCCCAGTCCACCGGGTTGCCGCTGAGCACGCGTTCGCGGGCGTACCGGACGCCGTCCCCGTTCACAGCCAGCGCGTCGGCGGTGAACCACCGTGTCAGCGACTGGGCGACCTGCGCCGCCATGCCGTCGGTCTCCACGGACGACGCCCGCCCCTCGAAGGCGTCGAACGGGAAGTCGGTGGTGGCCAACAGCGACAGCGACGCGAACCGCTCCGGCGCGGCCACGGCGGCGGTCTGGGCGATACCGCCGCCGAACGACAGCCCGACCACGTGGGCCCGCTGCACGCCGATCGCGTCCAGCACGCCGATCAGGTCACGAGCCGTGTCGGCCATCGTGTACGGGCTGGGCGAGCCGGCTGCCGCGCCGTGCCCCCGCACGTCGTAGGCGAACACGCGGCGGCCGTCGGCCAGCGCGTCCATCACCGGCTCCCACATTCGCCAGTCCAGGCCGAGCGCGTGCACCAGCAGCACCGCCGGCCCGGTGTCGCCGCGCTGGGCCACGATCGTGTCGTGGTCGGTCAGCCGCACCCGGTGCGTGTGGGCCGGCGGCCGGCCAAGCCGGCGGGGCCAGCCGAGGTCCAGCGAGAGCCGCTGGGCCAGGCCACGGACGCGTGCTTCGGCCAACGAGGTCATGGCTGTCACTTTCGGCCACCCCACGGCCATATGTCCAAGACCTGATGACGCTGATGGTCAGACCTCGGAGATATCACCGCTGACCGCGAGGGCGGGATGCCCGACCATGAAGTCGATCAGCGTGGCCAGGGCCGGAGTCGGCCGGCGGTGGGCCGACCACGCCAGGGCCGGCGTCCACACCGGCTCCGGGGACAGCTCCACCACATGCACCCGCGGCCCGTCCGCCCGCGCCACCGACCTCGGCATGATCGCCGCCGCCAGGCCGACGTTCACCAGTGTCCGGGCCGTGCTGTAGTCACGGGTCTCGAACCGCACCCGCGGCTGCGCGCCGGCCGCCGCCAGCGCCCCGGCGATGATCTCCCCCACCGCCGAGCCCGGCGGGTACTTGATCAGGTCCACGCCGTCCAGTTCGGCCAGCCGCAGCCGGGTCTGCCGGGCCAGCGCCGTGTCCACCCCAGTGACCAGCACCAACGGCTCCGCGCCGAGCGAATGGGACAGCAGGCTCCGGTCGCCGGGCGGCGGCGGGGCCGCCAGCGTCACCACGTCGAGGCGGCCGGCTTGCAGGCCGGTCAGCATCTCGCTGGTGTTCTGCTCTTGGAGCTCGACCTCGACCGCCGGGTACGTGCTGGAGAACGCCGCGAACACCCGGGCCAGCCTGGCCGTGAGGCCCCGGGCCAGGCCCAGCCGGATCCGGCCGCGCACGCCGCCGGCCCAGCCCAGCATCTCCTGCTCCACCGCGACCAGGTCGGACAGGATCCGCTCGGTGTGCTTGAGCAGCGCCGCGCCGGCCGGCGTCAGCGAGACCTTGTGGTTGTTGCGTTCGAACAGGTCCAGGCCGAGCTGCCGCTCCAGCTTGCGGATCTGCTGGGACAGGGCCGGCTGGGCGATCCGCAGCGCCTCGGCGGCCCGGGTGAAGTGCAGTTCCCGGGCCACCGCCTGGAAGTACTCCAGCTGACGCGAACTGATCATAAGCGGAGTGTCTCACCAACCGCCGTGGTCAGACGAGCAGCACCAGCTTGCCCCGGACGTGGCCCTCCTCGCTCTCGTCCTGGGCCTCGGCCGCCTCGACCAGCGGATAGGTGGCGACCGGCAGTTTGAGCTTGCCGGCGGCGGCCAGCGCGACACCCTCGGCCAGGGCCCCGGGCACCTGCTCCTCGGCGCTGCCCGAGGTGAACCGGACGCCGAGGGAACCCGCGTTCCCGTCGGCGATGGTGATCACCCGCTCGGTGCCGCCGGTGAGCTCGATCAGCGCCGGCAGCCCGCCCCGGCCGGAGGCGTCGAGGGCGGCGTCGACCTGGCCGATGGCGTCGACCTCGTCGATCAGGCCGGCGCCGTAGAGCACCGGGATGACGCCCAGGGAGCGCAGGTACTCGTGGTTGCGGGCGCTGGCCGTGCCGATGACGGTCAGCCCCCTGGCGATTGCGATCTGAGCCGCCACGGTGCCGACGGTGCCGGCCGCGCCGTCGATGAGCAGCGTCTCCCCGGCGGCCAGGTTGAGCAGCGCCAACGCGCGATACGCCGTGGTCACGCCGGTGTTCAGGGCGGCGGCGGCGGCCCACGACAGGGTGGCGGGCTTCGGGACCAGGTTGCCCACGGACGCCAGAGCCCGCTCCGCGTACGAACCGGAGGCGGCGCCCAGGACTTCGTCGCCGACGGCGAAGGCGGTGACCTCCGGCCCGACGGCCTCGACCACGCCGGCGACGTCGGACCCGGGCACGGCCGGGAACTTGCCGGGCATCGACGGACCGAACAGACCCTTGCGCACCTTCCAGTCGAACGGGTTGACCCCAGCGGCCCGCACCGCGAGCCGCACCTGCCCCGGGCCCGGCTCGGGCACCGGCCGCTCCCCCACCGTCAGCACCGAGGAGTCGCCGTGCTGCGAGTACTCCACGGCCCGATACGTGTCCGACATCGACGTTCGCCCCTTCCGGCTGTCACCTGTCTGGCCCAACCCTGCCGTGTCCGGCGTTGTTCCGCGAATGTTCGGGTGTTGTTGTTCGCCGCCCGACACCGACACCGAACTTGCCGCCGGCGACTACTGCTTGCCTGGTCGGACCAGGTGGGGAGCGAATCGTGGACGATGGGCAGTTCGGTCGGTCACTGCGGGCGCAGCGGGAGACGGCCGGCTTGACGCAGCGCGAGCTGGCGGTGCGAGCCGGGGTGAGCGTGCGCTCGCTGCGCTACTGGGAGAACGGCAAGATCAGCACGCCGCGGATGGCGTCGCGGCAGCAGATCCAGCAGGTGCTGGACGGCGTGCCGGCGCGGGCCGGCGACCAGGTGCAGATCGGTGTGCTCGGTCCCCTGGTCGTGCTGGGCCGGACCCGCGAGCTGGGCCTACTGCGGCCGAAGGCGGCGGCGCTGCTGGCGATCCTCGCGCTCCAGCCGAACCGGGATGTCGGCCGGGACGAGATCACCGACGTGCTGTGGGGCGAGGAGCCGCCGGCATCACACCGGCGGCTGCTGCGCGGCCACGCCGACGCGGTCCGCCGGATGCTCGGCCCGATGCTGTCGCTGACCACCACCGACCGAAGTTGCTACCGGCTCAACGTCGAATGCGGCCAACTCGACGTGCTGGAGTTCCAGGCGTACGCCGGCCGTGCCGCGGCCGCCGGCAGCATGGGCGATCTCGTCCGCGCGTACGAGCTGTACGCCGCGAGCCTCGACTGCTGGCGGGGGACGCCGCTGGTCGGCTTCGACCGCCGGCTCCGCCAGCACTCGGCCGCCCTGGCCCTGGCCGAGCAGCGCCTGGCCGTCGCCCGCGAGCACGCCGACCTCGGCCGCCGGATCGGCCGCCGCTCAGCCGGCCCAGGGCACCTCGGGTGAGCGGTAGTAGGAAACCCCCAGCACATCCCACCGCTGGGCCTGCGCGCCCAGGCGGACCCGGTAGTCGGCCCACGAGTGCGTGCTGGCCGGCGACCAGCCGATCTCCGCGATCCCGGGCAGCCTCGGGAAGGTCATGTACTCGACGTCGTGCCAGGTCGGGAACACGTCCGTCCACAGTGGAGCTTCCACGCCGGTGACGTCGTCGGCCACGCCCGGCACGAAGGTGGCCGGGTCCCAGTCGTAGCCGTCGCTGACACTGGTGTAGCCGGCCCAGTCCTGCCCGATCGGCGTCGACGCGTCGTACTTCATGTCCAGGTAGGTCTTGTCGGCGGGCGAGAGCACCAGCTTGTTGCCGCGCTGCTGGGCCACTCGCGCCAGCGCCTCGTCGTCGGCCGACCCGGCGGTGCCCCAGTACTGGGCGGTGGCCGTGCCGGTCAGGTCGCCAGCCTCGATCTGGTGCCAGCCCAACAGCTTCTTGCCGTGGGACAACACGATCTGCTGGACCCGGTCGATGAAGTACTTGTAGTCGGCCGGGCTCGTGTTGACCGCCTCGTCGCCGCCGATGTCGATGTAGTCCCCCGGCGTCAACGCGGCCAGCTGCCCGATCACGTCGTCCAGCCACTTGTACGTGACCTCGAGCGGCACGCAGAGCGAGCTCCAGCCCGGGTTCAGCAGCGGCGGCGCCACCCCGTCGCAGTTCAGTTCCGCGTAGGACGCCTGGGCCGCCGTGACGTGCCCCGGCGTGTCGATCTCCGGGATGATCGTGACGTGCCGGCTGGCCGCGTAGCGGACGATCTCCCGGTAGTCGTCCTGGGTGTAGAAGCCGCCCGGCCCGCGGGTGGCGTCGGTGCTGCCGCCATAGCGGGCCAGCCGCGGCCAGCCGTTGATGTCGATGCGCCAGCCGTCGTTGTCGCTCAGGTGCAGGTGCAGCGTGTTGATCTTGTACAGGGAGATCAGGTCGAGGTAGTTCTCCACCTGCGCCACCGGGAAGAAGTGCCGGGCCACGTCCAGCATCGCCCCGCGCCAGGCGTAGCGGGGCGTGTCCCGCACCGCCACCCCTCGTGCCGTCCATGGTCCACTCTGGACGGTGCGCGCCTCCGCTTTCGCCGGCAGCAGCTGGCGAAACGTCTGCACGGCGTAGAACAACCCCGCCGTCGTGTGCGCCGCGATCTCGACGCCGACCGCCGTCACCGTCAGCCGATACCCTTCATCGCCGAGGCTCGACGGTCCGCCCAGATCCAGCCTGATGTCCCCCGGCAGCCCTGTGTTCGTCACCGGTAAGCGGTATCCCGTCGACGGCCGCAACAGCCCCGCCAGGTACTGGCCCGTGTCCGCCGCCCCGCCCGACGCCACGATTCTCGTCGTCGGCCTGAGCGTGAAAGCCTGACCCGGCAACGTCACGATCGACGACGGCTGCGGCACCACCCGCACCGGCGGCGGCGTGTCCGGCGCGGCCACGGCCACCGGCGCGAACAGCGCCACCGCCAGGCACGACACCGTCAGGCAGAGCAGTTTCCGCACCATCGCCGACCGCCGATCTCGCAGGGGACCGCCGCTGAGGCTATCGGCGTGATCGATCCAGCGAAACCCGCCGACCTGCCGATATCGCGTTCACATACCGGAACTCACGGGCCGGGAACGCGTCGGGACTCCAGCCACCGTTCGCCGAGCGTGCCCCAGATCCGCTGATACTCCTCGAACGCCGCGTCGACCCGCTCCCGGTCCAGTTGATCGATCGGATTGGCAGCCAGGTAGAAGCGCAGGTCGTCGTGCAGCCGATAGAACCGGTACTGGGCCTCCTCCATGAGCACCCACCGGGAGCGCCACGCGAAGAACGGCTCGAGCGTGTTCATGACGGTCAGCAGGGCGACCAGCACAAAACCGACGCTTGCCCAGAAGTTCAGGTTCTGCAACCCGAGGATCACCGTCGACGCCGCGGACATCGCCAGCCCAACACTCTTCACCGCCACGGAGCTTCGCCGGAAACGCTCTTTGCGCCGGCGCGCGTACTCGTTCCCGACCTCGATCCGCAGCAACAAGTCCTTGATCAGGTCTGCTGGTCCGAGCCCCGGATCGGGCGGTTCGGGCCATTCCCTCGCTCGCATCGGCCGCACGCTAGAGCACCGGCGCTCATCTTCCAGCCGCCGTTCGGGGTCGTCCGTATCCTGGGGTGCATGACGTCCTCGCTGGCCCGTTGGGGCGGGACGAGCCGGCACGCCGACCTCGGCGGCCCGGTGCACTACGTGGACTTCGGCGGGCCGGTGGACGGACCGCCGATGGTGCTGGTGCACGGGCTCGGCGGCTCGCATCTGGACTGGAGTGTGCTCGCGCCGCGGCTGACCGCGCGGTTCCGGGTGCTGGCGCCCGATCT
Source organism: Kutzneria sp. CA-103260 (assembly GCF_018263855.1). Lineage (GTDB taxonomy): Bacteria > Actinomycetota > Actinomycetes > Mycobacteriales > Pseudonocardiaceae > Kutzneria. The sequence goes on from NZ_CP073318.1 coordinate 4,406,891, forward strand.
GATCGGGTACGGCCTGACGACGCCGGACCAGCGGGTGTCGACCATCGAGGCGAACACCGAGCTGGTGAACGCCTTCATCGAGCAGGTGGCCGGCGGGCCAGTGGTGCTGGTCGGCAACTCGATGGGCGGCCTGATCTCGGCCCGGCAGGCGGCGGCGCGCCCGGAGACGGTGTCGAAACTGATCCTGATCGACCCGGCGCTGCCGCTGGTGTCCCGTTCCCGTCTGGACGTGGCCGCGACGATGCTGTTCGGCCGGGCGTTGCTGCCGATGGGCCGGGGCGTGCTGGCGCTGAGCCGGCTCGGGCGCACGCCCCGCCAGCAGGTGCGGGAGACGTTCGTCCGCTGCTGCGTAGACCCGTCACGAGTGCCGCCGGACCTCGTCGACGCGCTGGTGGCCCTGATCGAGATCCGCGACGCCATGCCCGGGGCCGACGACGCCTTCCTGGCCTCGGCCCGATCACTGCTGACGATCAACAACGGCCGCCGGGCCGCGTGGGCCGCCCTGCACGACATCACCGCGCCGGTGCTGCTGGTGCACGGCGAGCAGGACCGGATGGTCTCCGTCGGCTCGGCCCGGGAAGCGGCTCGCCGCCTTCCACAGTGGACGGTCGACGTGCTGCCCGGACTCGGCCACCTGCCGCAGATCGAGGCCCCGGACCGGGTCTCGTCCCGCATCCTCAGCTGGCACGGCTAAGTCCGTGTTTCACCGGTGAGCCGGGCACTGCTGCTTGTGGGGCAGTCACCGGCCTTTGACCGCGCGGCCGCAGCACGTCGTCGGGGTGGGCTGCCGTCTCCTAGCTGGCTGCCGCCCACCCGAACTCCGGTGCCCCGTCGTTGATCTTGACTGACCAGTGGCTGTGGTGGATCAGTCGATGATGCTGCCCGCACAGCAGCACGAGGTTGTCGGTGCTGGTGGGTCCGCCGTCTGCCCAGTGGATCACGTGGTGGGCATGACATTGCCGTGGTCTTCGATGGCATCCCGGAAAGGCGCATCCCCGGTCTCGGATGATCAACGCCCGGCGGATCTGCGTCGGGATCGTTCGGGTGGCGCGCCCGATGTCTAGGGGCTGGGACTGGGCACCCAGGACCACGCGCAGAACGGTGCTGTCGCAGGCGATCCGGCGCGCGGAAGCGGCGTTGAGCGGCCCCGACCCGTCCATCTCGGCCGTACCCCGCTGAGCGAGGAAGTCCGCCAGCGGCATGGTCAGCGCCAAGTGCGGCTTCTCGCCGCCCTCATCGGGAAGGCTGTCGCTGCCGGCCGCGAGGTCGATGATCTCGGCGAGCGCATCGCCCTGACGCTGCGCAGTGGTGCGCGTGTCGCTAGCGGAGGCCGGCTTCGCCAGCGGGCTGAGCATCGCCTCCAACGTCGCCCCGCTCTCCGGGTCGAACTTGCCCCGAAACACCATGGAGCCGTCGCGCCGGTTGGTGTAGTGGAACTCGCGGGCGGGTTCGGCCAGGTCCGGGTCGTCAGGCTCTTTGCCGTCCTGGTCGAGTAGTTGCAGGATGCGCTGTCCGAGCATTCGAAGCGCCGCCCCGTCGAACGTGCGGGCTTTGTCCAGCAGTTCGGTCTCGACCTTGTCCCGGTCCGGCTCGGGTGCTTCGGCCAGGGTCTTGTCCAGCACGGTCAGGTGCTGCTTGCTGAGCCTCCCCGCCCGCGCCGCCTCGCGAACAGCCTCGCGGCGGAACAGCAACGCGTGCCGCAGCAGATCCCGCGCCTCCGCCCGGGTGATCTTCCACCGGGCCGCCAGATCCGCCACCAGCGCCCGCTGGTCATCTGTGCCTCGCGCCGTGCGGTCCCACAGCTCGGCGACCAGCTCGACCTGCCGCACGTACTCCGCGCGCTGCCGGTCCTGGCTCTGCTGGCCGGCGGCCCACAGCGATCCCTCGTCCATGCGCCACCACTGGGCGTCGGCGGTCAGGGTCGCTTCCATACCCCCGATTCTACCGCCCCACAGTGATCGATTCCTGTTGTGGGGCAGGGATTACCTGTGTGGGTGACACATTCAGGCAAGCGCTTTCCTCTGACGCGGCGGGGTGGGGCGATACGAGGCACGGGCGATGGCCGGCGGGAAACCACCAGCCGGCGGCCGGCAATGACATGCCGGCATACGGCAACTACGCGGTGCGGACACCCGACCCACACCCCACACCAGGCAACCCACCCCACGGCAACACAACCACCCGAGCCCCACCCCACCCACGTCCACAGCCATCCCTAGAAGCAACCCCACACCCAACCGCCGGCAACCCACCCAACCTCACCGCCCACCCAACCTCACCGCCCACCCAACCTCACCGCCCACCCAACCCACGCGAACTGGCCAACCGTCCACGCAGGCCCGCAACCCACGACCCGACCGAGGTCGACGAGCCACGAGCTAGGCCAACCGCCCCAGCCCCGCCACCGCCCGGCTGCCGATCGCCTCCTCGTCGGTCACCGGCTTCTCCGGCCGCCACACCGCCGTGAACACCACGCCCGGCTCGACCAGGTCGTAGCCGTCGAAAAACGCGGCGACCTGGTCGGGGGTGCGCAGGTTCAGCGGGTGCGTGCTCTTCGTGTACATGTCGACGGCCTCGGCCACCGCGCCCGGCCAGTAGTCGAACGACAGGCTGTGCGCCACGGCCAGATAACTGCCGGACACGCACGCGTCCCGGTAGGCCGCGATCGTCCGGGCCGGGTCGTCGGCGTCCGGGATGAACGGCAGCACCTGCAGCATCAACACGGCCAGCGGCTGGGAGAAGTCCAGCAGCCGCTGGGTTTCCGGGTGGTTGAGCACTGTCTCGTGCGCACGGACGTCGGCGTGCACCACCGTCGCGTACGGGTTGTCGGCCAGCAGCCGCTGCGACTGGGCGACCGCCACCGGCTCGTGGTCCACGTAGACGACGCGGTTGCCCGGCCGCACCGCTTGGGCGATCTCGTGCACGTTACCGACCGTAGGAATGCCGGAGCCCAGGTCGAGGAACTGGGTGATGCCGGCGTCCTCGGCCAGGAAACGCACGACCCGCTGCAGGAACTCGCGGTTGCGCATGGCGAACTCGCGGGTCTCCGGCAGGATCGCCAGCACCCGGTCGGCCGCCTCCCGGTCCACCGCGAAGTTGTGCGCGCCGCCGAGGTAGTAGTCGTACATGCGGGCCGGATTGGGACGGCTGACGTCCACCGATTCCTGATCATCGTGCTCGGGCATGGCCGCCATTGTGGTTCACCGGGGCGCGCCCGGCCAGGCACGCCCCGGTGAACACGCTCAGCTGCTGGCGGCCTTGTCGTGCAGCACCGTCGTCTGGCTCATGCCGTCCAGCGCCTGCCGCACGCCCGCGGCCACCGCCGCCGTCAACTGGTCGGCGCTGAGCGACCCGGTGCTCACCGGCATCGCCTTGGCCAACAACGCCGGCAGCTGCGCGATCGCCGCGGCCAGGCCCTCGATGGACTTGCTCTTGTTCACCCGGTCGGTGAACTCCTGGTTGCTCAGGCCGATCTCGCAGCTCGCGCCCGGCCACGCCTTCAGCGTCGCCTGCCCGACCGCCTCGCGGACCCCGCTGACCAGCGGACCGTCCTGGGTGGCGTACTGGGTCGGGTCGTCCAGGTTCTTCAGGAACACAGCCATGTCGTTTCCTCCCACCGCTACCGGCCGGTCCTGTTGGCCGAAATCGCTCTGGTGTGCCTCGTCGACGTCGCACTCCGTGCCGTCGATCGTGACGACGAGGTCGTTGCGTTGCAGCACATTGATCCTCGGGTCGACCTGGCCGCCCGACCACGCGATCGACTGCCACCCGTAGGTCGCCAGGCCGGCGTCCAACGCCCGCGACACCGCGTAGAAACCGCCGTACACGCCCATTCGGGCATGGCCCAGCACGCTGGCCGCGCCGGCCAGGTACTGCCCGCACGGCCCCAGTTTCGCCATCGGATCCGAGGAATTCGGCGCGTAGTCCGGGATGTCGAAGTCGATGCACATGTAGATCGGCCAGCCCGCCAGTCCACACGCGTTGACCTGCGCGATCGCCGCCTGCGCGTCGGCGATTCCGGCGGACCGCCCCAGCGTGGAGCGATCCGGCGCCGGGGGACGCAGCTTCTTCTCGAACACCAGCCCGATCGCGACGCCGGCGGCCCGCAGGTCCGCCACCTCAGCGGCACTGAGGAACACGTGCTCGCCCAACCCGTTGTCCAGATACCGCAGCACGAAGTCGTAGCCGGCGGCCCTGATGGCCGAGCCGCGCGGCCGTCCCGCGGAATAGTCCAGTCCTCTGATCACGTGTCACCGTCACACATGTCCACGGCAGCCCCCTTCAATTGCAGTGGCAGTGAGAAGTTTGGCCGACGTCCGCTCCCTCGGATGGCCACCGTCAACGGTAGCGCCCGAAGAGGCAGCCCCGCCGGCATTTCGCCATTCCTCCCGCCACCGGCCCACCCCCGACCCTCGTCAATCCGCCATCCGGGTCCGCCGACCCCACTCGGCCAGCGCCGCGTAGTCCGCCGCGACCAACCCCACCCGCGGATTGACCTTGTGCAGCAGGGCATCCCCGCCGTGGTGCGCCACCACCCAGGCTCGGTCGACCGCCCCGATCTCGTCATCCACCCAGGCAAACGGCCGACCGGCCGCGTACGCCACCAGATGCCGCGTCTTCCAATGCAGGCCAGGGGTTTCCTCGTCGTCGGAGTCGGGCCAGGCGACGATCGGCAGCGGTCGCAGGCCGAGCACGGGCGTGATCAGCTCATTGGCTTCGGACAGCCATGTGGTGGCCCAGACAAGATCGCCCGGGAGTGCGGACAACCGGGCGCCATGCGCCGGATCCAGGCGTTCGAGCAGCGGATTGACCGAATCGGTGTGGTGGCTCGGATAGGGGCCGCCGCCGAAGGGGATCAGCGTTCCGTCGACGTCCAGGAAGATCAGCGGGCGGTGCACTCACACATATTTGCCCATGCCGCCGGCGACGTCGATGACCGCGCCGGTGATGTAGCTGGCGCGGGCGCCGGCGAGGAAGGCGACGAGGCCGGAGACCTCGTCGACATGGCCGAAGCGGCCGAGGGGGACCTCGGCGGCGGCGAGGGAGTCGAGGAACTCGCCGCGGTCGGTGTCGGGGGCGCGGCGGGCGTGGATGTTGGCCCACTGCGGGGTGTCGACGAAGCCGATGTTCACGCTGTTGACGAGGATGCCGTCGGCGCCGAACTCCTGGGCGAGGGCCTTGTTCAGGTTGAGGCAGGCGGCCCGGACCACGGTGGTGGCGAAGAAGGCTGGGTCGGGCTGGCGGGCGTAGACGGCGTTGACGTTGACCACGCGGGGCGAGTCGCTGGCCCGCAGGTGCGGCAGGGCGGCCCGGAAGCAGCGGATCTGGGAGAACAGCTTGACGTCGAGGTCGGCCCGCCAGTCCTCGTCGGAGAGGGTCTCGAAGTCGCCGGGATGGGCCCGACCGGCGTTGTTCACGAGAATGTCCACACCGCCGAGCGCAGCGGCGGCTGAGTCCACAAAGGACTGGACGGAGGCGGCGTCGGTGACGTCGGCGACCTGGTGGAACACCTCGCCGTCGAGGGACTGGGCGGCGGCCGAGAGCTCGGCGGCGTTGCGGGAGCAGATGGCGACCCGGGCGCCCTCGGCGAGCAGCTCGGCGGCGACGGCCAGGCCGATTCCCTTGGAGCCGCCGGTGACGAGCGCCCGGCGGCCGGCCAGTCCGAGATCCATGTCAGTCCTCGACGGTCGACGGCGAGACCTGCGTGGCGGCGTAGTCGACCAGGGTCGACCGCGGCGGCGTGAACACGTCGATCTCCTTGCAGGTGGTGTCGAGCGTCCGCGCGCCGTGCGGCACCCATGGCGGCACGACAGCGACGTCGCCGGCCCGCATGGTCCGGGTGACGCCGTCGATGGTGAACTCGAACTCGCCCTCGGTGACGATGACGATCTGCTCCTCGGCGTGGCTGTGCGTCGGCGCCTCGGTGTGCGGCTCGTACGAGGCGAAGTTCAGCAGCATGCTCTGACCGAGCACGGGCCGGAAGTCCAGGCCCGGCACCAGAGTCATCGCCTGGATGGCGTCGACGTCGACGAACCGGCCGGGGGCGGTCGGCGTGCCGCCGCCCTCGGTGCTGAAGTGCTCCGAGCTGGTGGTCAAGACGCCCGCCTCTCCCGCAGGGACCGGACGGCGGCGGCCAACCGCGCGACGCCCTCGTCGATGTCGGACTCGCTGACTCTGCTGTAGGACAACCGAAGGTGCTCGTTGTCGCTAGCCTCGGCGAAGAACCCGGCGCCGGGCACGAAGGCGACCTTGCTCTCCCGGGCGACGTCGGCCAGCGCCACGGTGTCCACGCCGGGAACCCGCAGCCAGCTGAAGAAACCGCCACGCGGCACGGTCCACGTGCCCAGCCCCTCGAAGTGCCGTTCCAGCGCACCGACCAGCGCGGTGGCCCGACCCCGGTACAGGGCGCGAGCGAGCGGCAGATGCTCGTCGAGGTGCCCAGCGCGCAGGTACTCCTCCATCATCCGCTGCCCGAGCGCGCCGGCGCACTGGTCGGAGTTTTGCTTGGCCACGCACAGTCGCGTGACGACCTCGGCCGGACCGACGGCCCAGCCCAGCCGCACGCCGGGGAAGAACACCTTGGAGAAGGTGCCGATCTGCACGACCACGTCCGGCCCGAGCGACCACAGGCTGGGCCGCGGCCCGTCGTCGAAGCCGAGCTGGCTGTACGCCACGTCCTCGATGATCAGGATGCCGTGCCGCCGGCACAGCTCCACCAGCGCGGCCCGCCGCGGCACGGACATGGTGTGGCCACTGGGGTTCTGGAAGTCGGGAATGGTGTAGACGAGCTTCGGCGGCGCCGGGAGCGTGGTCAGCAACGCGTCCAGCGCGTCGACGTCGAGGCCGTCCTCGTCCAGGGGCACGCCGCGAAGCACGGGATCGAAGGCCATGAAGCCGGAGACCGCGCCGAGATAGCTGGGTTCCTCCACGACCACCACGTCGCCGGCATCGAGCATGGTCCTGGCGATCAGGGTGATCGCGTCGATGCCGCCGCTGGTCACCATCAGCTCGCCGTCGCCGGGCCGCCGGCCGTCGGTGGCGGCCAGCCGATCGGCCAGTGCCTCGCGGGTGCTGGCGATGCCCTCGCTCGGCGAGTACTGCAACGCCACCGCGGCGTCGGTCTCGATCAGCTTGTGGGCGATGTCGCCGACGACGTCCGTGGCGAACAGGGAGGGATCGGGGAAGCCCCCGGTGAAGTTGATCAGATCCCGCGCCCCGGCCAGGGCCAGGATGCCGCCGATGAGGTCGGGCGCGGTGCGGGCGCGTCGGGCCAGCCGCTCGCTCCAGTCGATCACATGCCACCCCCGCCTTGACAGGTACTTGCGTTTGCCAGGAGAGTTTCGTCACTGACCTTACATACGCATGGTCGAGGCGTCCAGACACCATTCAAGTGACGGAGAGTGACGATGGAATGGGTGAAGCCGCTCGGCGGCATCGCCGCGCACGCGGCCCCGCCCGTGGAGCCGGCCCAGCTGGACGCCGTCGACCTCCAGCTGTTGCTGCTGCTGAGCCAGGACGCCCGGATCTCCCAGCGCAGCCTGGCCCGTGAGCTGGGCATGTCCGCGCCCGCAGTGGCCGACCGGATCGCCCGGCTGCACCGGCAGGGCGTGATCGAGGGCTACGGGGTGCGGCTCAACTGGAGCGCCATGGGCTATCCCACGATCGCCTACCTGACCGTCACCGCGGCCGAGGGCGTCGAGCAGGGCTCGATCATGACCGAGCTGGCCGGACTGCCGGAGGTGGAGGAGGTCGTGATCGTCACCGGCGGGGTCGACATGCTGGTGCGGGTCCGCGTGCGTGACCACACCCACCTGCGCGAGCTGCTGATCAACCGGGTCTGGCAGATCGCCGGCATCCAGCGCACCAACACCTCGCTGTCGGTGGCCGAGATGCGGCCGAAGAACACCGCCAGCGAGCTGATCGCCGACATGATCCGGCGCGCCGGCCCGGGCCGCTGAGCGAACGGGGAAGCTGACCGAGGCGGCTCACCGAACTGCCCCGCCTTTCGGGCCGGCACAGGTCTACCGGCGGGTGCTGTCCGACGCCGAGCGGAACATCATGCTCGGCTTCACTTGGCGAACAGCTGGGCCTCGTCGCGGAACGCCTTGAACTCCAGGGCGTTTCCCGCGGGGTCGTGCAGGAACATGGTCCACTGCTCCCCCGGCTCGCCGGCGAAGCGCTGGTAGGGCTCGATCACGAACCGCGTGTCGGCGGCGCGGAGTTTGCCGGCCAGCACGTGGAAGTCCTCGACGGTGAGCACCAGGCCGAAGTGCGGCACCGGCACGTCGTGCCCGTCCACGGGGTTGCGGCCGGCCTCGTTGCGGGCGCCGGCGACGACGTGGGTGACGACCTGGTGGCCGTGGAAGTCCCAGTCCACCCAGTGCTCGGCCGACCGGCCCTCGGCCAGGCCGAGCACGCCGCCGTAGAAGGCGCGGGCGCGGGCCAGGTCGTCGACGGGGATGGCCAGGTGGAAGGCAGGGCGCGTGGTCATGGCTCCCACCTTGAAGCGCCGATGTTCGAATGTCAACATTAGGACATGAACCTGCCCAGGGCGGCCCGCCGCGGCCTGGCCGAGGAGTCGGCCGACCGGATCCGGGACGCGATCTTCGCCGGCCACTTCCCGCCCGGCGCGCCGCTGCGGGAAGTGGAACTGGCCGCCAGCCTCGACGTGAGCCGGGGGTCGGTGCGTGAAGGCCTGGCACTGTTGGAACGTGAGGGTTTGGTGCGCAGCGAATGGCATCGCGGCACCACCGTCATCGAGGTGACCCCGCGCGACGTCGAGGAGGTGTACACCGTCCGGGCCGCACTCGACCGCCTGGCCGCCATCACCGCCCGCACCGCCGCCAGCCCCGACGACCTCGCCGCCCTGGACCAGATCGTCGAGACCATGTCGTCCGATCTCGATCGCGGTGGCCCACGGCTACTGGCCCTCGACATCGCCTTCCACGACGCGGTGTACGCGGCCGCCGGCAACAGCCGCCTCATCCAGTCCTGGCAGGCGGTCCGGTCTCAGGTGTACCTGTTCCAACTGCGCCGGATCACGGTCAGCCCGCACGACTACCTCGCCCACGTCGTCGCCGAGCATCGCGAGCTGGCCGAACTGATCCGCGGCCACGACGCCAAAGCTCTGGCTCGCACGGCCGAGGAGCACGTGCACTCCGCCCGCCGCGCGCTGTTGGCACATCTCGCGCGTCACTGAACGATCCGGCGCAGGAACTCGACCTCAGCCTCGACCACCTCATCGAAGGCCGCGCCGCCCCGGTACACGTCGTAATGCGCGCCGGAATACCGAACCAGCTCTCCGCGCGCCGCCAGTTCGGCCACCCGAAGGGCGGGCCCGACCGGGGCCATCGCGTCGGTCTCGGCCACGACCATCAGGATCGGGATCCGGATCTCCGCCGCTTTCCGCACCGGCCGGTGCGCGCCGATGGCCAGCACCGACCGGGCGGTCACCCGGTTGCGCCACAGCCGCGCGTCGCCGGGGTCGATCAGCCTCGCGCCGGTCATCGCGTCGTCCGTCGCGACCATGGCCAGCTCCCCCGCGTCGCCGTTGACGGGCAGGTAGATCGGCCGCCGGCCGAGCATCGATCCCAGTTTGTCCAGCAACCCCAAGGAAACCAGCCGCACCAGCCGCGGCAGCGGAACGTTCCGCGTGCCGGCCGCGCCGTCCACGAGCGGCGCCTGGGCGATCGCGCCCGCCAACGCCGGATCGGTCGCCGCCAGCTCGACCACGTGCATGCCGGCGAACGACGTGCCCCAGACGACGATCCGGTCCGGGTCGAGGTCCGGCTGCGCCCGTGCCCACGCGATCACGGCCCGGTAGTCGTCGAGTTGCCGGGGAACGCTCAGCTCATCACGCGGCCAGCCGGCCGACGAGCCCCACTGCCGGTAGTCGAAGGTGATCGCGGTGACCCCCTCGGCCTGGAAACGTTCGGCAAATGGTTGCAGCCCACCGGCTTTCACCGCGCCCAGGCCGTGCCCCATGACCACGGCCGGCTTGCGGCCGGCGGCGCTCGCCGGATGGACCCAGGCCTCGATCCCTCCGATGTGGACGGTGGCGCGCATCAGCGCCGCCCGGGGATGATCTTGTCGCGGCGCAGCCCGTCCACGAACTCGGCGAAGGACCGCTCGCTCTCGACGAAGCCGTCGAAGCCGTGCCGGCGCGCCTTCATCGTGGACCGGAAGATGTCGCTGCCCATGTTCAGGATCGCGTCGGCGAACGGCCAGCTGGCGGTCTCCTCGAACTTGGTCGCCACCAGGCCGTGCCGGGCGACGATCCGGTCCCACACCGGCGCCTTGTCGGCCATCACCTCAGCCAGCCGCATCGGCCGCGGCTCGGCGTGGGGCAGGCGGTAGGTCTCGGCCAGCCGCGGCCACAGCGTCGACCACCGGAAGACGTCCCCGTTGGTGATGTTGAACGCCTCCCCGGCGGCGGCCGGCGTGGTCGCGGCCCACTCGGCCGCCCGGGCCAGCAGCCGGGCGTCGGTCAGCTCGTACACCGAGTCCCAGGTGGCGAGGCTGCCCGGGAACGCGAACGGCACGCCGAGCTCCGCGCAGATCTCGGCGTAGACGGTGATCGCCATGCCGAGGTTCATCGGGTTGCCCAGCGCGTACCCGATCACCGCCTCCGGCCGCAGCGCCGACCAGCCGAAGCCGTGCCGGCCCGCGGCGGCCTCCAGCCAGTCCTGCTGGTCGTAGTAGAAGTTCGGCGGCAGGTGCCGGGGCGCGTCCTCGCGCACCGGGGTCCTGGTCGGTCCGAGTTGGAACCCGTACCACTTGCCGCCCTCGATCAGGTTGACGTGCCGCAGGTTCGGCGCGACGGCGGCGATGGCGTCGACGGCGTTGGCCAGCAGGGCCACGTTCGGCTCGACCTCCTCGGCGAAGGTCGGCTTCATCAGGTAGGCGGCGTAGAAGACGTGCGTGGTCTCGTGGAGGCCGGCCAGCGCCTCCCGAGCCCCGTCGCGGTCGAGCAGGTCGACGGCGACGGCGCGACCCGGCCGCTCCGGCCGGGGCCGGCGGGACAGGGACACCACGTCCCAGCCCGCGCCGGCCAAGCGGTCGACGATCGCTCCCCCGGTGACGCCGGTGCCGCCGACGACAACCGCGTGTCCAGTCATCAGATCCTCCTAGTCGAGACGAGACGATTCCGTCTCGACTAGCACGCTAATGCAGGTCCAAACGGCACGCAACCGTCTCGTGTCGTAAGCTGAGCCACGTGACCACCGAACCGCAGGCCAGGCGCACCTCCGGCGGTCCGGTGCTGCGGGACGACGTGACCGAGGCGATCCGGGTCGCGTTCTTCGAGGAGATGGCCGAGGTCGGCTACGGCCGGCTGTCCCTGGACGCGGTGGCCAAGCGGGCCAACGCCGGCAAGGCGGCGATCTACCGCCGCTGGCCCGGCGGCAAGGACGCGATGACGGTGGCCCTGCTCAAGGACTTCGCCGCCGAGGTGCTCCAGGTTCCGGACACCGGCACGCTGCGCGGCGACGTGCGGCAGTTCCTGGTCAACGCGTGCGCCACGCTGGAAGACCCGCTGACCCGGAACATGCTGCCCGACCTGATGGCCGAGGCCGGCCGCAACCCGGCGCTGGGCGACGCCTTCGTCGGGGCGTTCGCCATGCCCCGGCGCGACAAGGCCGAGCAGATCCTGCACCGGGCGGTCGAGCGCGGCGACATCCCGGCCGACACCGGCCTGGACGTGGCGCTGGAGCTGATGACCGGGCCGGTCTACTGGCACACGGTGGTCATCCGCAGCAGCACCGACGACGCCTACTTCGACCAGTTGACCAACACGATCCTCAAGGCGCTCAGCTGAGGTGCGGGTCGCCCTCCGGCAGCCAGCCGCCGACCTCGCACTCCACGTCCCGCACCACGGCCTCCACCGTCTCCAGCACGGCCCGCCGCACCTCGTCCCGGCGCCACACCAGCGACCACGTCCACATCGGCGCCGGGTCGACGATCGGCCGCCGCACCAGGTCCGGCGGCAACAGGACCTCCTGGCCCTTGGGTGAGTTCAGCAGCGGCCGCCGGATCCGCCGGACGTGGTCGACGAAGGCCTCGCCGGTGATGCCGCCGTCGGAGATCCGCACGATCTTCGCCCCGGTGTCGCGGGCGAAGGCCTCGGCGTAGACGTTCCACGAGGACCAGGAGTTCTCGTCGTCGTCGACCGGCACGACCACGTCGGCCGCCCGCACGGGTGTTTCGTCGTCACCGACGCTGATTGCGTGCAGGCGGTCCACGCCCAGCAGCCGCGCATTGAGTCCCAGCCGGGCGAGGTCGGCGTCCAGAACCCAGCAGATCGCCAGGTCGAGGCTGCCTTCGGCGACCCGGGCGGCCTGCGCGTGCGAGGGCACCACCCAGGTGTCGACGATCAGCTCGGCCACCGCCGCGGCCCGCGACCGCAGGTCGGCCGGCCGCCAGTTCACGTAGCCGAGCCGCACCTGCTCGGTGCCGGCCAGCCGGCCGGCCCGGCGCTTGAGGTCGTCGGCCTGCTCCAGCAGGGCCTTGGTGTGCGGCAGCAGTTCCGCGCCAGCGGAGGTCAGCGCCACGCCGCGGCGGTTGCGTTCGAACAGCGCCACCCCGAGGTCCCGCTCCAGCGCCTTGATCTGCTGGGACAGCGACGGCCCGGCGATCAGCAGCCGCTCGGCCGCCCGCCCGAAGTGCAGCTCGTCGGCGACAACCACGAATTTTCTAATGCGCTCCAGATCGAGCGTTGGCCTGGTGTAATCCGTCACAGCCCCTCCTGGACCCGTCGTGGCCAGCCGACATCTGCGAAACGATCACTCAGAGAGGACTGTCCCGCCACCCGTCTCATCCTGCCGTGCGTCGGGACGGGAGCGGGCCATGCTGGCAGCACCCCGCCGACGGACACTGAGCAGTTCACTGAGCAGTTTTGATCTTGCTCGGCGGTGCGATCCTTCTCCCCTAGAAAGGAGGAAGACCCACAAGCCCTTTAGCACTGTCGTGCGCCCGAGCGAATGACTGCCGATCAACCCATTCCAAATCAAGCATTTGACGGATCTTCTCGTCGTTCTGAAAATCACTTCGATGCAAAGCGTGCGGATTTGAAGGGTCGACCGAAACAATAAAATCTTCAGTGACCACCCATTGAGGTGGGTGGAATTCGACGATCCGTGTAACTCGATTCCAGACCTGCCACTCAGACCCGATCGATAGGGCGTAAGCGATTTCAAGAAGCGATTGCAGGTCGACAAAGATTCGCGTCGGATCGAACACGTCGTCACCAGGATGACGTCCGATCGCTTGGACGGCAGTGTTCAAGGCCATCAAAAAATCGACCGATTCTTCTCCCTCTGCCCAATCGACAAGCGAGATCATTTCCGGACCGCTATCTTCCAGCCGAACAAGAGGGAACTCCTCATATCCGTTAGCGCCAGGAAGAAAGCGGACATTTAGAATTGTGCGAGGCAGAGCAACTCGACAACCGGACGACGGTATCATACCGAGCTCATACGCTCGGTCAATTGCATCACGAACGCCGTTATAGGTTGGGGCGACACCGACAGAGCGAAAGAGTTCGGCATCTCTCTGCCTGGTCGCGGCTAAGCGCGCCCTGTATGCCACTTCCAGCGTGCTCAATGGCGTGGACTGACCTTTGCCGACATCGCCAGTCGGCATGTCTTCGGTACTTGGAGCGTCTACATCGAGTTGTCGACTTTCTGCGTGGCTCTCCTTGGCCGAAACATCGGCTGTTGCAGTCCGCAAGGGTGGTGCTTCGTCGTCTTGAGCGCGCCGTGACCTATCGGCCGACTCTCCCTTGGCCTGGTACCACAGTTCGCGCCATTGATCGAGATCCGCTAGATCGGCTGACAACGGCACATCGTGGCGTTGGGCATACAAGCAGCACGCCCGGACTAGTATGATCAACTGATCCAGGCTGGGTTGACTATTGCCGCTGAGCTTGTCCTGGATCGTGGATCTGGCGACCGCGCGCGGTCCGACCTCGCCGGTCAGCCGGCGCAAATCGTCCAACGATGGATGGCCGGCACGAACACGCAAGTCGCGAAGGCGCTGAGTAACCAGCGACGCTTCGGAAACTGGCTGCTTCTCCAAGGATATCCCTCGCCCCTTGATCGCGTCCGGGTTCGTCCGGGTTCGTCCGGCCAGGGTTGATCGTACCCGGACACCTGGACGGAGAACGCCGGACACAGCCGGGGTCATGCGAGGGAGTCGCAGACGGGCGGACGGACGACGTCTCATAAAGGTCAGTTGCTGACCGTGCAGCCGGACCTTCCGGCGTTACCGACAGGAGAACAACGTCATGCCTGCCCTCTCACACAAGGTCACCCTGTGGGGGCTGGCTACTGCGGTAGCCGCTGCTGATGGCCGACTGTTGCTGCTCTCTACTCTGATTGTCATAGTGCTATTCATGGGCAGCGTCGTGTGGCCAGCTGTGTGGTCCAGGAACCAATCACGTCGGCAGGCGGCTCGCAAGGTCCTCCAGATGATCACCTTGTCGGCCATTCCAGTCGGTACAGGTGTCCGCCGACGCCCGAGGCGGCCTGCTGACGATGAAGAGTGCTCCAAGGAGTAGGCCCGTGACCCTCGACAGCGGATTGCCGAGGGTCACGGGCCTCTGTGCGGCGCGTGTCAGGCGGTGGACCGTCGTACGGTGCGCGTCTCGATTCGGTCCAGTGCGCCCGCTATGGAGTTGACAGCCCGGTCCGAGAGGGGCGGCAGAGCAGCGCATGCCGCCCGCCAGTACTGATCGTTGCCGAGCGGGTCTCCGGCGGTGGTCAGGTCATCGATTCGGACGAAGCTAGTCATGTCCGATTCCGTTCACAACCTTGGAGAGTTCCTGGGCGGGCAGCTTCATGACACGGTCGAATTCTGCCCATGCCGCCCGTGTGTCAATCGGCGCGAACGACGGTTGCGCGGTCAGTGGTGACTGACAGAGAACGATTCGTGCCGCACTAGCGCCGCTTGGCTCAACAGACGTGATCGTGATGGTCCCGTCCGCTGCGGGCGTGACGATGAACCGATCACCCGGCAGGCCGGCCACCGGATGAACAAGGGCGACGGCAACGTGGGGTGCCGTATGCCCCCCGGCCCAAGTCAGATGGATATCCGTGAGGCCGCTAGGTTGGGCGGTAAACCATACGGTATCGCCAAAAATCCGAAGGCGACGCAGTAGCGCGCTAGCCAGCCGCCCCGGGCCGGGGACACGACCACGCGTGATCGCCGCCCGCTCCGGATCGGTCAGCGGTTCGTCGAAGTATGTAGGCCATCGATAACCGGTCAGCATGCGCGCGTACCCAAGCATGCCGGCCCACTGACGAACGCTCATGTTCGCCAGGTGGACGGATCCCGATCCGGTGGCGTCAGCCAGATACAATTCGACATGTCGGCGGTGTATCCGCACACGCAAGCCAGCGAGTCCCCGCACGGTGCCATCGACAACACGGGGAAGCAGCGTCGTAATCATCGGCGTAGCAGCCGACGCGCGCATGTGCATCGTGATGCTTCCGCCTTCGACGGCCGGGCGGACCGCCACGCACACCGGCATCGGCGCAACCACCTTGGTTTCCGGCCACTGGTAGGGCGCGATGCCTCCCAGCGCGTACAGGATCCCGGCTTCAAGCTGTTGCTGGCCGGAATCGGCGGCATCGGCCAGCACCGCGCGGCGGATCCGACCGGTCACCGGTGGATCACAGTTTTCACCGAGTAGTCGGGCCTCAAAACCAGAGTTCATGATCTTACTGGTCTTTTCTCGGCTCCCGACCGGGAGAGTGCGAAGGCCAGCAGCGACAGCAGGCAACAGGCTGCTATCGGTTTCGCCTGTGTAGGACCGGCGCAGTTCGCGAAGTTGCAAGACAAGCGAGGGGTTCTGTCCAGCCATGAAAAAGTATGCTCCAAGCAGCCTGAGGCGGGGGACGTGGCGGCGGACGCCGCTGGCGGGGATCTCTTTACGTGCTGCGCCGCCCGCCCGGCTCCGCTTCCCGCATTGCGGCCTGCAATGCGTCCAGGACCGAACGAAGTTGATTGATGTCGTTATGGGTCATGTCGAACACACTGGGCCACTCGCGTCCGATGACCAACTGTCCCGTCTCGGAATCCAACACGGTGCCAATAATCTTCACGCGCCGTCACCCCGAATCAGGTCATGTGAGCGACGGCGGCGAAGGCCAGCGACTGGGCCGGGTCGCCGATGTCGGCCCAGTGCTCCGGCCGCCACTGCGGCGTGTAGACGACGCCCGGGAACACCAGGTGATCGAACGGGGCCAACATCCCGGTGATCTCCGACCGTGACCGCAGGTGCGCCGTGTTCTGCGTGTGCCGGTATATCTCGACCACGTCCGCAAGCCGGTCAGGGTAGTCCGAGGCGGTGGCGTGCGAGAGCGCGAGATAGCTACCCGAGGCCATGGCGTCGGAGTAGCCGCGCACGATCTCGTCAGGGCGGTGTTCGTCGGGCACGAAGTGCAGGACCGCGCACATCAGCACCATCAGCGGCTGTGAGAAGTCGATCAGACGCTTGGTGTCCGGATGGTGCAGAACGCTGTTGGGCCGGGTGATGTCTTCATGGACGTAGGTGGCGTTCGGTTTGTCGCGCAACAGGTCCATGCCGTGGGCGACCGCCACGGGTTCGCAGTCGACATAGACCACGCGAGCGTCCGACACGGCCTGTTGAGCGATCTCGTGCACATTGCCGGCGGTGGGTAGACCAGAACCCAGGTCGAGGAACTGACGGATCCCACGGGTGAGGCCATACTCAACCGCTCGCCGCAGGAAACTACGGTTGTCGCGGGCGAACTTGCGCGCCTCGGGCAGCACCGCCAAGACTTCCGCAGCCTTGACCCGGTCGACCTCGAAGTTGTGCGAACCGCCAAGGTAGTAGTCGTACATGCGGGCGGCGCTGGCACGCTCGATGTCCACACCGGACGGTTCCCATGTCGAATTACGCGCCCACATGGGTGGTTTGTGGCCATCGTCCGTGGTCATGCCGATCTCCTTGTGCTGCCGGTCCAACTGTTACGTGTGTCATGAGGCGGTCACGAAGACTGCCGCTTGCGCTGATGTGTTGCGGGCATTGACACTTGCGCGGGGGCGGCTGGGCGAACCACAAGCCCCGCAAGCGCAACGTGAGTGCACTTCTTCGCTTCGTCCCAGCAGCCTTCACATGTCGGCCACGTCCACTCGGTTGATCCGAGACGCTGCGTCGGCACCGTCACGCGCTCACCGATCAGAGTCGTGATCTCGTTCCCGGGGCCGACGGGGCCAGCGGGCACGGCGTGCCGCCTACCGTCGGCAGGCAACCACCGGTAAGTCCTGATTTCAGCCCCAGCCACTCTCATCTCACCTCCGATTACTGACTCGCACGTGGTAGCGAAAAAGATTTAATAGCGGTCGTAAGGTCGCCACTGTATGCAAGTCGGCCGACTCCTTGTGTCTAGCCACTCAATCAAAGCGTTCCGTGCATCCGAAATCGGTATAGCGGCCGTGCGTGGAAATATCGCGCCCGTAGATCCGTTGAATATTAGAAAAACTTCCGGAAGCGGCCTTATCGGGTTAAACGAGTTGACCACCGGATGATCCGGGTCATCATGATCCATGTAGTTCAATGCCGCATATCCCGCCGACGGAGAAACGCTGACACGCATCTGACTATTCGGAAATGGGCCCTCCTTGCTAGTATGGAACTCGACATCACCGACAGCCATCGTGGACTCCCAATCGGCGTGATCTAGACACAGAATCTCCTCTATGAGGGCATGAGATTCAGTCAAGCCGCGGGACACTCTTGCCACCCCAGTGGTAAGCAATGCCGTAACAATCATGTACACAGATTGACGGCTAGGTCGAAATTTACTGGGAGCATTTCCAAACTCTTCTCTTCGCACCTCGAAGGTCAATACCAACCAATGTCAAGTTAATTAGTGACTTTGATGGTGGCGATAGGCTTGTGCCGGGTCTATACCGATCTGCGCATGCGCTATGTCGCCGCCGGAATAAGGCCAGGTCCAGACGCCGGCCTGGCGCCCGAGCTTCACCCCACTGGTGGGTACCCGTGGCGCTATGTACGCTGATCAGTGGGGATGTCGGCGAAGGCTCGGAGATCACATGAGTGCACTTGGCCACCAGGGGGGACACGAGTCCGCAGCATCAGGCGGACGCCGCTGTCAGGGCTGCGGGGCACAGCTCGCGGCGGACAACAACGCACGCCTGTGCGGCCGGTGCCACCGGGAGCTGCGCGACGAGCTCCGAACCCCACCCGCCGTGCTCAGGGCCGAGTTTTTCGAGACTGACGAATTTCGGGCGGCCTTTGAAAGCCAGCACATCGGCAAGGTCTTTCGGGCATACCGAAATCATCCTCGTTACCTACAGTTGTTCGGCAAAGCCATGAACCAAGACGTTCTCGGCCGCTGGCTTGGTTTGACACAGGCACAGATAAGCAAGATGGAGAACGCTAAGCACCCCGAGCAAAATCTAGACCTTCTTCGCAACTACGCGCTATCCCTACATCTGCCACAAAAAATGCTCTGGTTCGATCTTCCCGGGCAGAGCAGACTGGAAGCCCCTGGACGGCAATCCTCGCCAGCAACCGACAGTGGCCTGATTGTTGCACAAAGCCGGGATGAAATACTTGTCGCAAACACCGGCATGGACACCCTCGAACTAATTCAGCGCCTACGGTCGTCATCACTCAATCCTGCAACACTCGACGCGCTGAACATTACCGTGGAACAATTGTGCTGCGATTATGCCCACAAGGACGCTCACGAACTGATGGCCGCCGGTCGGGATTGGCTGAGCAAGATGACCGACTTGCTTGACAATCGCCTCACTCTCGCACAGCATCGCGAAGTACTTAATAACGCTGGGATGTTGGCGCTCCTGGTGGGTTGCCTTGAATACGACGTCGGGGACGCGCAGTCAGCCGAAGCAACTCGGCGCATGGCCCTTACGCTAGGCAAGGAATCAGGCGAGCCTGGAATTGTGGGGTGGGGCTACGAGATGCTTGCCTGGTTCCACCTTACCGCAGGAAACTACCGCGCGGCCATTTCGGCAGCCGAGACCGGTGCCATCCTTGCACCGTCGCAATCCGTTGCCGTTCAGCTCTACGGGCAACAAGCGAAGGCGTATGCGCGCATGGGAAGGCCAGAAGAGGTGCACAAGGCACTAGAGAATGGTCGCGCGCTACTGGATAAGCTCCCCTATCCCGAGAGGCCCGAGAACCATTTCGTGGTCGATCCGGATAAGTGGGACTTCTACGCGATGGACACCTACCGCATCGTTGGCGAAGACCAGCTAGCAAAGCGCAACGCCGAAGAAGTTATCCGGCGCAGCGTCACGCCCGAGGGGTTTGTTATCTCGCCGATGAGAAGCCAGGAAGCACAACTAACTCTTGCCGTCATTGCCGCGCGCAAGGGGGATATCGAAGCTGCGAACGCGCTAGGCATCGAGGCGTTGCAGAGTGGGCGGCAGAGCCTGCCCTCCCTGCTCATGGTTGGCAACGAACTGGCACATGAGTTGGAGACCTACGGCCCGGGCGCTGGGGCGGAGTTCCGCGCCCTGCTACGCGAGACCATTGCCCGACGCTAGATCGAAAACGCTCCCGAGCTGCACGGCTAGCTAGCGTCGGCCGGACAGCAAAGATCAACATTCTCACCCAGAATGCAGGGGCGGCGATATTCTTTCTCGGAATATCGCCGCCCTCAAACATGCCTTCGACCTGAGGTATTCTCAGCCAGACATAGGCATATTCACTTGCCGACATAGTGGTTGCCCCCGCCCGGCGGCTTACTTGATTGCAACGGCCCACAAACCAGCGGGCCGAACAATCAAGCAAGGGACAACCATCATGAAGTTTTCTCGTTCTAGTCTGATTCCAATTAGCCACGTGGCATGGCTGACTGGCCGCAGTGAGGCCAGCGTATGCCGCGCTATTCGGACCGGCGTGTTGCCGGTGGTGCGGCGGCGTGGTCGGGTTCTGGTTCCTGCCTGCGTTCTGGCGCATCTAGCGGACCACCCCGTTGGGGGTGCGTCCCTGTGAACGATCAACACTTCGAGCAGGTAGCCGCCGAATTGGACGACTATGCATCCATATCGGACTACGCGCTGGCACATGCTGTGCGCTACCAAGGTTCGTGCGGCTGGGTGGACGCCAGCGGCGGGACTCCAGAGTGGACCGGGGACGACGACACCGATCGGGAGCTTGCGGCCCCGATCTGCGCCGGGTGCCCTGTCCAGCGGGAGTGTCTGGAGTGGGAGTTTCGGACCCACGGTTATGCGATCGGGAGCGTGTGGGGGCCGCTGAGTGCGGCTGATCGCCGTGCGGTCTATCTGCACTGGCGAGACCGGCGGGACAACGGCGGGGCGGGTGGTCGGTGATGGCGACCATCAGCTTGAGCCCGGTGGAGATCCTGGCCGGTGTCGGGGTGCTGCTGGTGCTGCTGTGGGTGTGGCGGGCCGGTGCCCGGCGGGCGAAGGCGGCGGCCGAGGCAGCGCGGTCCGGGGCGCGGTTGGTGTCGCTGGCCGGGCGGGTGTCGTTCACCGCCGGTCTACTCGCCGGCGTGCAATGGGTGGTCCTCACCCATGGCCCGGAACTGTGGCTAACGCTGGTCGTGCTCGGCCTGCCGGCGCTGTTCGCCTCCTACGCGCTGACACGAGCGTTGACCATCACCACGCACGACATGCCACGCCGCCGGGGCGGTGGTCGACTATGACCGGACACGACACACAGGAGCAACTGCGCCCAGTCGGCGCTGAGCCGGTCGAACACGTCGCGGTCGAGGTGGATCGGCTGTGCTGGACGGGGATCCTGCTGGGGCTGGCGTTCACGATGACCAACGTTCAGCAGTTCGCCGCGAACGGTGCCGTGGCGTGGTCACTGCCGTGGTGGTCGGCATGGCTGCTGGACCCCATGGTGTCGCTGGTGTTGCTGGCGATCCTGCGGGCCGAGCAGATCACCGCCCGCTACAGGGTGCGGACCGGTGGGTGGGTGCGGGCGGCGAAGTGGTTCACGCTCGCGGCCACCTACGTCATGAACACCTGGCAGGCGTTCACGGCCGGTTCGCCTGCGTTGGTGGTGCTGCACTCGGTGCCGCCGCTGGTGGTGTTCGTCGCGGCCGAGGCGGTCACCGATCTACGGGACAAGTTGGGGCAAGCGGTCACAGCGGCGTTCATGAACGCTCCGACCGTGCCGCAGGTGCTGGCCGCCGCCGACGTGTCGACGCCGGTGCCGGCCGAGCCTGAACCTGCTGCGCCGACACGGCGCACGTCGTTCGCCGATTACCTCGCCACGGCGCGTGCCGCGCGGACACCAGGGACGGGGGTGACACCCGCGTGGGTGCGGGAGGTCACCGGCTGTTCCCGAGGTCTGTCGTCGCGGTTGGCCGCCGCGCTCCGCGCCGATGCCGTCGTGAACGGGACGGAGGCGGGCCAGTGACCACTCCGGAGGACAGGACAGAGCCCGCCGCGAGCAACGCGCTTCCGGTCGCCGCACGGACCCGGGACCTGGAGCGGTTCGGGCCCGTCTATGACGGCGAGTTGGTGGAGGAAGACCCAGCCCCGCCGCGCCCTGCGGTCGGCCGTCGGTTCATGAACTGGTGGCAGCGTTCACCGCACGTGCCCGCCTGGCTGAAGACTCGGCAGGCAACGCGGGATGCCGGCAAGGACGTCGTCGTGTGGCTGCTGCGGTCGCCGTGGCGGTTCGTCGGCGCGGTGGCGCGGGGTCTGGTGGTCGCCGTGCGCGGGTGGCGTCGCTGGGTGCGGGTGCTCGACTACCGGGAAGCGGCTGAGCAGTCGGAGAAGTTGGCGGACAAGTTCGTGGAGATCCGCGCGCTCACGCTGTTCCGGTGGAAGGTCACCGGCGTCGTGGTCGTGGCCGGGGCGGTCGCGCTGTTGGTCGCCGATCTCGTGTTCGGTGACCACGCACTGTGGATCGGCGGCGGTGTCGCCGCTGTGGCGCTGGCGGTCGCGGGACGGCGCAAGGACGGTGCTCCCGGGCGCAAGCCGGTGTTGTCCGGGCCGCGCTCGCTGGCGTGGACGATGGACCCGCAAGTGTTGGTGGACGCGTTCCGCGACGCCAAGTTGATCGGCAAAGAGGAGTCGCTGCGGTTGGTGGAGCGCGCCCGGCGGATCGGGGACGGGTGGGCCATCACGGTTGACCTGCCCGCGACCCGCAAGGCGGCCGACGTGATCAAGCATCGCGACGCGTTGGCCTCAGCGCTGGCGGTCGATGAGGTGCAGCTGATCGCCGAACGGGTGCGCGGTCAAGGTGGGCACGCGGGCCGGGTTTCCTTGTGGGTGGCCGATGACGACCCCTACGCCGGTCCACCGCTGCGCACACCGTTGCTGGATGTGCAGTGGTGGGATGCGTGGCGTCCGGTGCCGTTCGGCCGGGATGCCCGTGGGCGCCAGGTTGATCTTCCGCTGGTGTGGACGTCGCTTCTGGTCGGCGCGATTCCTAGGCAGGGCAAGACATTCGCTACCAGGCTCGCGGCCGCGGGATTGGTGTTGGACCCGTACACACGGCTGTATTTCTTTGACGGCAAGGGAGGCAAGGACTGGTCGGCGGCTGAGCAGGTCGCCTACCGGTTCGTGTGCGGTGATGAGCAGGCGCACGCCGAGGCTGTTCGGGACTACTTGGTGGAACTGGTCGGGGAGACGCAATCCCGGTACGCGCGAATGGCCACAATGGACGACGAGTTGTGTCCGGAGTCGAATATCACGCCTGCGATTTCGCGGGATGTCGACCTGGGGATGCCGGTCACCGCGGTGATCATCGACGAGGTTCAGGTTTACCTGGAAAGTGTTGTGCGGCAACAGGTCGGCGGTAAGAAGACGACGCTCGGGGAGTACATCGCGGACCTGTTGACCTACCTGGCTCGCAAGGGGCCGGCGGCCGGGATCGTGGTCATCCTGGCGACGCAGCGCCCGGACTCGACCACGATTCCGTCCCGGTTGCGGGCGGTGCTGGGGTCGCGGTTGGCGTTGCGGGTGATGGACTGGCGGGACTCCAACATCGTGTTGGGCGAGCAGATGAACACCCGGGGCTATGACGCGTCCATGCTGTTGCCTTCTCACAAGGGGGTGGGGATCCTGCGGCCGGACGGCGAGACCGACGCCGGGGCCGACGTGGTGGCGATGACGGTGCGCACGTACTACATGCCCAACGCGGAATGGCGGGAGGTCTGCGAGCGGGGCCGGGCGTTGCGTGCGGCGGCCGGCACGTTGGCCGGTCACGCGGTCGGAGACCACGAGCGGCGGGCGATCGACGCGGCGGCGGTCGTCACGGCGCTGGGCGCTGGCCGGTCGGCGGCCCCCTCCCCTGAGGGTCGGGTGGTGTTGCCGGAGCCGTTGGCGTCCGTTGTGGACTATCTCGGAGAGGAGATCGACGAACGGGAGTTCGTCCCCACAGCCGAACTGGTCGACGCGCTGAACGCGGAGCCGACCTTGTTCGGCCGGCAGATGCGGGAACTGGGCTGCCAGCCAGCACGCGACTACGCGCCCCAAGACGACGGGACCGAACGGCGAGTGCGCGGTTACCACACCGTCGCCATCCGGGCGGCGGTCGCGGAAGCGCATGCCCGTGCCGCCGGTGACGGGGCCGGTGACGACGATGGCCCCTAGCCACCGCAACCCGTCCCAGGGCCGCGCGCAACCCGTCCCGAACGGGCTCGCAACCCGTCCACCTGTCCCAACCGGCCCGGACGGGTTGTCACAGCCTCTGAGCTGCGCGGACGCGGTTCGGGACGGGTGGACGGGTAGACCGCGAACCCGTCCACCCGTCCCCAAACCAGGGGCAACAGGGCCACTTGTGACACACGCCAGCACGCCGTCACAACCGACCAGCACCGACACGCACGGGAGCGCCGACCATGCCCCAGCTACACCGACAGACACCGACGACACCACCGACACGGCAGACCCCACCGACGACAACCGGGTGTCCAAGCCTCAACCGGGCACCTCCGGGCGACGCTCTCAGTCGCGCGCACGGACGACAGCACGCCGCAGGGCGGGTGACCGTGCCACCAGAGAGGCCACGCCCGGCATAGGCGATCTGAGCGGGCCGATGCCGACTCCGGAGCAATGGGCACAACAGCAGTTGACCCACGCTCCCCCACGGTCCCGGGCGTGGGCGCGGTCTGTCGCCGCGCTGTACGGGCTGGAGCTACCCAATAAATAACCGCAGCATACGCAGGGGTGGTCGGCGTAATACGCCGACCACCAACTCTATCAACTTACTTCTATTATTCCGACCGCAAAGGAAGCGTACCCAACAGAATGTCAACACTACGGTCACTTGAAGTCTTTTCAAGAAGTGTCGGAAATTCGTACATTCGACGCATCGCCTCAACAGCTATCAATGCCGCACGACTGCGAAATTTCTCAGATTCCTCAACGGGCGGCTCCTCCCGCGATCCGTGAACAATTCCACTACGAAGAGTGTAGAGCTTCTTCAATTCCCTAAACAGAGAATCGCGCCGTTCAGGATTGCCCGGCTCCAGCAAGGCAGCGATCGAGCCACACACACGCAAAGTAGTTTCAGGGCTTCCGCTGAACATGTTTTCCCACGCCAGTACCGCGTCAATGAATCCGTCGAGCGGGTCTGGCCGCTCCGTCATCGCCGACAGGGTTCTACGCATGGCAACATCGAGCGCATGCGGCTGGTGACTTATCTTTTCTGCCCATTCAACGACACGAGACTCCATAGCAACACTAAGCGTTATCTCTGAAAGCAAATTGAAAGCCTTGAAACCCCAAGTCTTTTGAAGACCAGCGCTCAGCGGGTCGAGTACGCAAGTTGAAAAGTGAGACGCGGCGGCATAGCTTCCATCATGAGAGGCAAGTAGAAGCGCATAGCGAGTTAGGTCAATAGTGCGCTGAACTTCCCTGTTCCACAGATTGAAATGGGGGCGACTTTGTTCCAATTCCTCGACTATTCCCTCTTCGCCACCAGGCTTCCATTTCCGCACGCCGACAATCTTCATCGGCACCTTGGTTACCAGCACTACAGTGGGCTGATCTTCGTCAGTTGACAAGAACCTGGCATCAACTTGACTAGGTCTACACAGCTTACCCCAAGGCAGGTTTAAAACGCCATCTACGCTCAGCTGAATATTGGTTAACCCGAGCAACGCCGGCACTTTCACTTCTTTGCCATCAGCAAGCTTACGGACATCTTCCAGCACGTCTACAACAGTTCGCAAGTAGCATTGCAAGCCAAAGATGTCAAAGAATATCGTGCGATCAAATGCGGATCTGAGTACAAAATTGGCAAGCAAGGCGAGCTGCAACCCCCCAACCTTACCTAGCGAATACTGAATAACCGACTGCACTTCACGCAAATTGTCTTTGTTATCGCCGGAATCGGATCTGCCTTCGACGCCAGGAAATAGCTTCTTGAGGCGCTTATCGGTCAGAGCGAGACTATTAAACTTCCCGCAATCACGATGATTAAGCAACACACTGGTGACCGCCGGAGTAGACATGCCATAAACCTGATCTTGATGCGGAATCAGAAAGCCTGGATATACATCTCTTGCCATCCTCGAAAGTGCATTCAGGCACTCGTCACCCTCGGCCGAAGATACTGCCGAGTCGCCACCACACATAGATCGCCAAGCGTTCGCCAACGACATTCCCCCGTTCGGCTCCCAAGCCAAAACGAGCCTAACAAGCCAGAAGTGCTGTTCGGCTGAATTCTTACGCGAGGCAAAGTCCAGCATTGATGTTAGAGATTCAACGACAGTACGCTGCGCCTCGCTCCAACTATCGAGCGCGAGAGCAGGCGGATCGCACGCAAGAACATAACAGAGGAACTTTTCGCCAAACGCTTTCCGCAGCTGCTCCATACATCAAGGATACGCCAGTCGATCAGAAAAACAACAGGCACTCCGCAACTTTTCGTCGTTGACATGGCCGCAATGGCGATACAGAACCAGATACGATCCACTTTCGTCGTATTTACGAAATCACAACCCTTCTCGCCAGATCGGCGTAAGCTGGCCAGGGTGGAACCGGACCCCTTTACCGGCCGCACCGATCACGACGGCCGTCAACGTACGCGCAATCGCCGCCTGTTTCTGCTCCGTAGTGAAGCTCGGCTTCACCCACTCCTCCGCCAGGTTGGCGATGACCTTCTTGTGCCTATCCTGCTGCGAGTTGTACTTGCGCTGTTCGCGCCGGAGCGTAGACTGCGTTGCTTCCATGCGAGCCAGGCTAGGAAAGTGATTCTCTGCCGAGTACTGACCCGCCTCATACCTGAGTATCGATTCTTTAATTCGACCTTCCAGGTCGGCAAGTTCCTTCTCTTTCGGCCACGGCGGCAGTTCTTCCACTTTCAGCGATGCAATCCGCTGATGATCCGCGATGACCAGCGCAGTAATATAGGTGTCGATCGGCGCAGCTTCTCGCGCCAAACTGCCACACCCACCCTGCCCCTTAGCTGGACAGCGGTAAATATTGACCAGCTCACCTGTCTTGGTATCCCGCCGATTCGAGCCCACCATACGCGAGTTACACTTACCGCATCGCACGAACGGCGACAAAAGATGAATGGTCCGGTAGCCACGCCCCTTGCCGGTTACGCGCGACTGCTCACCCTCCTCAGCCGGCCGCCATGCCCGCACAACCTTGGCGTATTCGTCGTCGGTAAGAATCGGTTCCCATTTGCCGCGCACAGGAGCGCCAGACTCGTCCCTCAGAATCTCACCGCGATACACGACCATGCCACACATGCGCGGGTTCAGGAGCATGTTCCGAAGAGTGGCAGCCCTCCATTCAGCGCCAGTGACGGTTGGGATTTTTCGCTCGTTCCATTCGCGAGCAAGCGCCAGTGCGCCCATTCCGCCAATAATACGGAGAACCGCTTTGTGAATATGCATTGATTCACGCTTATTCAAAGCAAGTCGATCCTTTCGCCATCCGAATGGACGCTTAGGACCGCCATGATTCTTTCCAGCCTTCGCCGCCCGACGCTTCCCGTCGCTGACACGGCGCGACGTGTTTCGAGACTCACTGTTGCGCTGATTAACCAAACTCCGGGCGGAGTCGATACCAGCATCGGTGGACAAGTCGATGTTGCCGGTTATACTAACCACGTAGACGCCATACAATTCGACGGCGTCAATAAGGTCTTCCAGAATACGTGGATCCCGGGTGGCACGGTCGATATCCGGCACAGCAAGAGCGTTGGCTTCGCGCCGTCGCAGTGACGTCAGGATGGATTCCCAGTCAGGCCGCACTACCCGGTACCCGTAGGTGCCGTCCGGCAACAGGACACGCTTCCGCTTGAACGATGACACGTTCGGCTCTGGGACCTCGCGCTCGATGCGACCGCCGATCTGGCCGACGAACTCCCGTAGGTCGCTGAGCTGGTAGTCGACCTGACTCTCACCCTCCGGGGCACTGCCTGGCGTCTCCCTGGACTCACGGGCAGACAGGATCCAAACTAGCTGGTCAGGGTCGTGCTCGATGAGCGTCCGACCCCGTTCACGTCGCGGCTGCGAAGGTCCCATGACACCGAGTGTGCACTAGAAGATGCGTAGCTACCGCGACGAAATACCTCAGCTGGCGTAGCTCCACGGGACGATCCTAGGAGGCCGGGCCTATCACAGGTGAGTCAGCCGGTCGTGGCGTTGTCGCAGGCCACGGGCCCAAGATGGGGGCATGAAGGACTTCGTCGTCACCATCACCACCACCATTCCGGACGGCGCCGACCCGGCCGAGGTCGACCGCCGCCGCGCCGCCGAGCACGAGCGGGCCAAGGAACTCGCCGCCACCGGGCACCTGTACCGGATCTGGCGGCCGGCCGGCGAGAAGCGCAGCATCGGCATCTGGCGGGCCGAGGACGAGCGGGACCTGCTGGACAACGTGCTCGGCACGCTGCCGCTGTGGCAGTGGATGAGCCCGGAGATCGTGGAGCTGGAGTCGCACCCGAACGACCCCGTGCTGAACCAGTGGTGACCATCGCCCCACCGCGCACGCCCTGGTTGCACGTCGGGCGGTCCGCCGCCGCACTGGCCGCCAGCATGGGCATCGGCCGGTTCGTCTACACGCCGATCCTGCCGCTGATGAGCGCACAGGCCGGTCTGTCGGCCCAGGGCGGGGCCGCGCTGGCGACGTCCAACTACGTCGGCTACCTGATCGGGGCCTTGGCCGGGACGCTGCCGGTGTTCCGCCGGCCGGTCGTGGCCCGCGCCTCGCTGCTGGCAATCGTGCTCACGTTGGCCGCGATGCCGTTGGCCCACAACGTGATCGTGTGGCTGGCACTCCGGCTCATCGCCGGCATCGCCAGCGCGGTGACGTTTGTCGCCGCCGTCGGCTCGGCCCTGCACCATCTCCGTGAGCATCCCGCGCACCTGCCCGGCTGGGCCTTCGGCGGGATCGGCGGCGGTATCGCGCTTTCCGGCGTGCTGGTGCTGGTTCTCCGCACCGTGGGCGACTGGTCGACGGCGTGGTGGTCCGCGGCCGCACTGGCCGCGCTGTTCGCGATTCCCGCGTGGAACACGCACCCGGAGCCGGACACCGAGTCCACTGTGGAGAAACCGGCCCGCGCCAACCGGTCGTTCGCGGCGCTGTTCACCAGCTACAGCCTGGAAGGCGTCGGCTACATCATCGCCGGCACGTTCCTGGTCGCGGCCATCGACCAGACCTCTCCCGGCTGGCTCGGCAGCGGCGCCTGGGTGATCGTCGGGCTCGCCGCCACGCCGTCGGCCGCCTTGTGGGCCTGGCTGGGGCGACGCTGGTCGCGGCCGTGGCTGCTGGTCGTGGCGCTGCTGGTGCAGGCGATCGGCGTTGCCCTGCCGGCACTTCTGAACAACGTGGCCGCCGCTCTGGTGGCCGCCGTGCTGTTCGGCGGCACGTTCATCGGTATCGCCACGCTGTCCCTGGCCACCGGCGCGGACCTGCGGTTCCCCCGCTCCGTGGCGCTGCTGACCGCCGGTTACTCGGTCGGCCAGATCGTCGGCCCGCTGGCCGCCGCTCCCCTGCTGCACAACGGATATCAGCCGGCGCTGCTGCTGGCCGCGGCGATCCTGGTCGTCGCCGCGCTGGCCGCCGGCGTGCTCGCCAGGCAACGGCCCGGCGAGCACGCCGCGAACTAGCGGGATCCGTTTCCGTTGGCCCGCCTGGCCGACGTCGCCCGGCCGGCCTCCAGCCGGGCCACCGGCACCCGGAACGGCGAGCACGACACGTAGTCCAGCCCGACCTCGTTGAAGAACTGCACGCTGTCCGGGTCGCCGCCGTGCTCGCCGCACACGCCCAGCTTCAGGCCCGGCCGCTGGGCCCGGCCCTTCTCCGAGGCGATCCGCACCAGCTCGCCGACGCCGTCCCGGTCGATCGACTCGAACGGGCTGACACCGAAGATGCCCTTCTCCAGGTAGGCCGAGAAGAACGCCGCCTCCACGTCGTCCCGGGAGAAGCCCCAGGTGGTCTGGGTGAGGTCGTTGGTGCCGAAGGAGAAGAACTCGGCCGCCTCGGCGATCTGGTCCGCGGTCAGCGCCGCCCGCGGCAGCTCGATCATGGTGCCGATGAGGAACTCCAGGTGCGTCGTCTCGGCCTCCCGGACCTCGCGGGCCACCTGGATGATGTCCTGCTTGACGGTCTCGAACTCCTGCACGTTGGCCACCAGCGGCACCATGATCTCCACCCGCGGCACGCCGCCGGCCTTGATCCGGTGCGCGGCCGCCTCCAGGATGGCCCGGGCCTGCATCTGGAACAGGCCGGGGATGACCACGCCCAGCCGCACGCCCCGCAGGCCCAGCATCGGGTTCTGCTCGTGCAGCCGGTGCACGGCCTGCAGCAGCCGCAGGTCGTTCTCCCGGTTCTCACCACGGGATTCCGCCACCGCCACCCGCACCGACAGCTCGGTGATGTCCGGCAGGAACTCGTGCAGCGGCGGGTCGAGCAGCCGGATCGTCACCGGCAGGCCGTCCATCGCCTCCAGCAGCTCGATGAAGTCCTGGCGCTGCAACGGAAGCAGCTCGCCGAGCTGGCGCTCCCGCGCCTCGTCGGTGTCGGCCAGGATCAGTCGCTCCACAAGGGACCGTCGCTCGCCCAGGAACATGTGCTCGGTGCGGCACAGGCCGATGCCCTGCGCGCCGAACCGCCGGGCGCGGGCCGCGTCCTCCGGGGTGTCGGCGTTGGTGCGCACCGCCATCCGCCGCACGCCGTCGGCGTGGCCCATCATCCGGTGCACCGCCCGCACCAGGTCGTCGGCCTCCTCGGCGGCCGGGTCGATCTCGCCCTCGAAGTACCGCACCACCGGCGAGTCCACCACCGGCACCTCGCCCAGGAACACCTCGCCGGTCGCGCCGTCGATGGAGATCACGTCACCCTCGTGCACGGTGACGCCGTGCGGGGCGCGCAGCACGCGTTCCTTGGTGTTGACGTCCAGTTCCTCCGCGCCGCAGACACAGGTCTTGCCCATGCCGCGGGCCACCACCGCCGCGTGCGAGGTCTTGCCGCCGCGGCTGGTCAGGATGCCGTTGGCCGCGATCATGCCGTTCAGGTCGTCCGGGTTGGTCTCGCGGCGCACCAGGATGACCTTCTCCCCCGAGCGCGACCACTTGACCGCCGTGTACGAGTCGAAGACCACCTTGCCCACCGCCGCGCCGGGCGAGGCGTTCATGCCCTGGCCGATCTTGTGGCGGTCGGCCTTCTCGTCGAAGCGCGGGAACATCAGCTGGGCCAGCTGCGCGCCGTTGACCCGGGCCAGCGCCTCGGTCATGTCGATCAGGCCCTGGTCCACCAGCTGGGTGGCGATCCGGAAGGCGGCCGCGGCGGTGCGCTTGCCGACCCGGGTCTGCAGCATCCACAGCTTGCCGCGCTCGATGGTGAACTCGATGTCGCACAGGTCCCGGTAGTGCTCCTCCAGCGTCTGCATGATCTGCAGCAGCTCGTCGTAGGAGCGCTTGTCGATGGTCTCCAGGTCGCGCAGCGGCACCGTGTTGCGGATGCCGGCCACCACGTCCTCGCCCTGGGCGTTCTGCAGGTAGTCGCCGTAGATGCCCTGCGCGCCGCTGGCCGGGTCGCGGGTGAAGGCCACGCCGGTGCCGGAGTCGTCGCCCATGTTGCCGAACACCATCGCCACGATGTTGACCGCCGTGCCCAGGTCCGACGGGATGCGCTCCTGGCGGCGGTAGATCACCGCGCGCTCGGTGTTCCAGGAGTCGAAGACCGCCCGCACGGCCAGGTCCATCTGCTCGCGGGGCTGCTGCGGGAAGTCCCGGCCGGCGTGCTCGTGGACGACCTTCTTGTACACCTCGACCAGCTGGCGCAGGTCGTCGGCGTCCAGGTCCACGTCGTTGCGGACGCCCTTGGCCCCCTTCGCCGCCTCGATCGCGTCCTCGAAGTGCTCGCCGTCGATGTCCAGCACCGTCTTGCCGAACATCTGGATCAGCCGGCGGTAGGAGTCCCACGCGAACCGCTCATTGCCGGCCTGCCGGGCCAGGCCGTGCACCGACTCGTCGTTCAGGCCCACGTTCAGGACGGTTTCCATCATGCCCGGCATCGAGAACTTGGCGCCGCTGCGCACCGATACCAGCAACGGGTCGCCGGGATCGCCGAGCGTCTTGCCCATGCTCTGCTCCAGCTTGGCCAGCTGCTCCGACACCTCGTCGGCCAGGCCGTCGGGAAATTCGCGGTGGGCCAGATAGCCCAGGCAGGCCTCGGTCGTGATGGTGAATCCCGGCGGCACCGGCAGGCCCATCCGGGTCATCTCGCCCAGGTTGGCCCCTTTTCCGCCGAGCAGGTCTTTCATGTCCTTGTTGGCTTCGGCGAAGGCGTAGACGAACTTGGGCACGGCGGGGCCTCCTCGGCTGGGCGACAGATCGTCCAGTGTTGGGCCGAGAAGGCACTCCCGCAATCGCAGGTGGCCGCGCTAACACCCGTTTGCGATCCAAATCGGTTCAGTTCTCGATACAGCTGGCGGCTATTCCGGCGAAACCATGACCCCGGTCACGTGGAAATCCATCCGATGAATTCCGGAATTGTCAGCGCTTGCGCAGCGCGTGCCAGCCGGCCACGCCCGTGCCCAGGGTGAGGGCGGTGGCCGAGAGGCCGAGCGACCAGTGCACGCCGACGGCCGCGCCCAGCAGTCCGACGGTGAAGCCGCTGCCGGCACGCAGGCCGTTGGCGGCGACGCCGTAGACGCCGATCACCCGGCCGCGGTCGGCCGGTTTGGCCCGCAGCTGCACGACCGTCTGGCCGATGGACATGGAGGCCAGGTTGGCCACGCCGCCGATCAGCAGCGCGACCACGGCCAGCGCGTAACTACCGGTGGTGGCGAAGAACAGGCTGGTCAGGCCATAGATCCCGGTGCTGACCACGGCCGCGGTGACGGTGGGTCTGATGCGGCCGGTGGCCTCCAGCAGAATGCCGCCGATCACCCCGCCGGCGCCGTTGGCGAACAGCAGCACGCCGTAGGCGGTGCCGGCGTTGCCGGCCCCGAGGTCCTGGGCGTAGATCGGCATCGACGTCTGCAGCGACGCGCCGACGAAAAACGCGCCCAGGCCGCCGAGGATGATCATGCTGACGATGGTGCGGTCCGAGCGGACCTCCCGGAACACCCGGATCGAGTCCATCAGGCCGAGCCGGGTCCTGGCCACGCCGCCGTCCCGGCTGTGGCCGGTGAACTTGGTGCGGAACAGGAACAGCGTCAGCGGCAGGTAGAACAGCACGTTGGCGAAGATGCCGGCGACCGGGCCCAGACCCAGCAGCAGCGCCGAGCCGACCACCGGGCCGAACAGGATGCCCAGGCTGCGGAACGTGGCGTTGAGCCGCACCGCGCTGGGCAACTCCCGCTCACCGACGAAGTCGTGCAGCATCAACTGTTCGCCCGGGCCCCAGATGGCGCCGGCGCAGCCGTGCAGCACGAGCAGCAGGCAGGCCTCCCATATCTGCAGCGACCCGGTCAGGAACAGCACGCCCCAGGCCACCGAGACCAGCATGAACAGCACCTGCGCGGCCTGGATCACCCGGCGGCAGTCGTACCGGTCGGCCAGGCCGCCGAAGTAGACCGAGCCCAACAGGAACGGCACCCAGTGGCTGATCACCTCGAAGCCGGTCAGCGCCGGCGACTGGAACTTCTCCCACAACACCCAGTAGGTGATGACGTGCTCGATGTTGTCGGCCATCATGGCCAGCGCCGCGCCGATCAGGTACGTGCGGCAGTCGGCGTTGCGCAGGGCCGCGAACTTGCGCGGCGGCGGCGGCACTTCGGCCGGCACGTGGGTCGGCACCCCGCAGGTGGCGCACATCGTATGGTCCCCCTCTCCCCCGCCGCTCAGAGGCGGCAGCTGATCTCCATGCCGTCCTCGACCGGGAACTCCACGCCCAGGTAGCCGCTGGCCGGGTCGCGGACGTGGTCCAGGTAGGGGCGCATCGACGGCAGCGTGATGTCGTCGGCGACCACCAGCGCGCCGGGCGCCAGGCGCGGTTCGAGCAGACGCAACACGGGCAGCGTGAGCTCCTTCCACCCGTCCAGCAACAGCAGGCCGATCGGCCCCGGGACTCCGGCGAGCGTGTCGAGGGCGTCCCCGGCAAGGATCGTCACACGGTCGGTCAGTCCCGCCGCCGCCAGATTCGCCCGCGCGGCGGTGACCTTGGTCGCACTCAGCTCGGTGCCGTACACGTGGCCGACGCCGTTGTCCTTGACCGCGGCGGCCAGGTGCAGCGTGGAGATGCCGTACGAGGTGCCGAACTCCACCACCGTCGTCGGCTTGACCGCCCTGGTCAGCGCGTACAGCAGCCGGCCGCCGGCCTCGGACACCGGCATGTAGACGTCCGCCAGCGCGTCCGAGCGCCCCTTGACGTCCTTCGGCACCTCACGCGCCGGCAACTCCTCGTCCTTGGCCGCCGCCGCGAACAGCTTCGCCAGCAGCGTTCGCACGTTCGGTTCGTGCAGGGTCGATGTCATGACGGCTACGGTAGACGCAACGTTGCGTCTTGTCTAGAACTCGGTAGGCTGTGTGACCGTGGGCACCGATCATCACGGCAACCGGTACGGGCGCAGCGAGCGGGCGCGCGAGTCCGTTCTGGAGGCGGCCGACGACCTGCTGGTCGAACACGGCTTCGCCGGCCTGACCGTGGAGAAGATCGCCGCCCGCGCCGGCGTGGCCAAGCAGACCATCTACCGCTGGTGGCCGTCCAAAGTGGACATCCTGCTGGAGGCCTTCGGCGACGACCAGGCCAAGGCCCTCACCCCCGCCGACCACGGTTCGCTGGCGGTCGACCTCCGTGAGCACCTGGCCGCCGTGGCCGACTTCCTCACCACCTCCGACGCCGGCGCCGTCTACCGTGCCCTCATCGGCCAGGCCCAGCACGACCCCGTGCTGGGCACCCGCCTGCGCGACGGCCACCTCGCCGCCCAGCACGCCCGCGACCGCCTCCCCTTCGAACGCGCCGTCGCCCGCCAGGAACTCCCCGCCGACACCGACATCGACCCCCTCGTGGAGCGCCTGATCGGAGTCGTGCACTACCGCGTCCTGGTCACCGGCGAGCCCGTGTCCCGGGACTTCACCGACGCCTTGGTCGACGCCTTCCTCCCCTGACGCTGGGAAGGGGGCATTCCTGGCGTTGAACGCCAGGAATGCCCCCTTCCCAGCATGGGTGGGGTCTGTCTCCGGCGGGTCAGCTGCCGTCGACGAACTGCTGGGCGAACTTGCGGCCCTGGGCCACCGCGCTCTCGTGGTTCTCGACCGGCGAGACCTTGGAGTTCTTGAACACGATGTAGGTGACCTTGTCGGAAGTGCCGCCGTTCTTGGGATCGGGGTCGATGCCCAGCGACTTGGCGGTGGCGTAGGAGGCCTCGCCGATGCTGTCGTCGGGACCCTCGTCGCCGAACACGGCGTACTCCACGTGCCCGTGGTAGATCACGGCGAGCACGTCGCCGCCCTCGACGCCGGCGTCGCCGTAGTTCCAGCGGGAGCTGGGCAGCGGGATGACGACGTAGGGAACCTGGGCGGCGTCGAAGGGTTTTCCGTCGGACTGGTGGAAGGACGTGTCGTTGTAGAAGCAGCAGTCGGTGTTCTCGTTGCAGGTGGCGGTGCGCTGGCCGTCGCAGTCCACGGCCATGCCGGACGTCCAGAAGTACGCGTCGCCGGCGCCGCAGATCGGGGTCTGGCCGCCGTTCTTGTCGGAGTAGGTGCCGTTGGAGACCTGGTTGCACTGGGCGGTCTTGGCCAGCAGTTGGTCGGCGGTGGGGTTGCCGTCGTCGGACCTGGGCTTGGCGCTGGCCGGTTTGGCACTGGCTGGCTTGGCGGCGGCCGGCCTGGCGTTGGCCTTGGCGGCGGAACCGCTTGGCTGGTAACAGGAATTGTCGCTGGAGTTGAACACCGACCCGCTGTCGACCGGCTGGTTCGGGTCGGGGTCGATGATCACGTCACCGGAGTCCTGGGTGAGCGCGTCCTCGCAGTTGATCACGGCGTTGGCGTCGCCGCCCTCGCCGCCGACCCAGAGGTCGATGTGCCGCTTGCCGTTCTGCCAGTCCTGGCTGCACTCGACGCAGCCGTCCTCCATGATGAAGTAGCGCTTGAGGTACGGGTAGTAGACACGAGTGCCCGGGGCCAGCTCACCCTTGTCGGTGGCGAAGGTGATCGGGTCGTCGTAGGTGCCGGTGCCACCGGCCGACTGGTGGATCTGCGGATAGGCGATGTCGCCTCCCGGCGGGGAATTGTCGGGCCAGCCGTAGAGCGTGACCAGATAGCTGTCGTGCGGCGCGGCCGTCGCCTGCGAGGCGGCGGCCAGCGACGCGCCCATCACGACCACCAGCAGGGCCAACAACACTCTTCTGAGCATGGAAGCTCCTCCACAGGATTGGCAGGGTTGTGCGGCGGAGTCAGAAGGTTCCGTAGATCTCCAGGTGGCCTTGGTCGCCGACGAACACCTGGCCGCCCGCGACGGTGGCGGCGACGAAGTGGTTGAAGCCGCCGGTGTCGTCCAGCCCGTCCCGAGCCTTGTCCCGGTCGCTGTTCCACAGCTCGTGGCCGATGTCGGCGGCGTCGAAGGCGCGCAGGGTGGCGCCGTCCTTGCCGTCGACCGTCCACACGATGCCGGTGTCCGATGTGGACCCGTTGCTGGAGACGACGGGAATCGCGCCGGGGAAGGCAAAAGCCTCAGGCGCTTGGGCCTTGGGAGTCGGCTGGAGGCGGCCGTCGGGGCCGAGCCGCCACTGGGTGAGCCGGCTGCCGGCGCCGCTGCCGTAGACGTATTCGCCGGTGGGGCCGCGCCAATAGGCCCAGGTGCCCCACATGCCGCCAGCCACGGTGTTGATCGTCAGCTCCTGCTTGACCTTGTCGACGTCGGTGCGATCGTGGTGCTTGCACGCGTCGGTCAGCGGTGTGTAGCCGCCGAGGCGATCGCGGTCTAACACGTACACCGAGCCGGTCTTGGACGACAGCAGGAGTTCGTCGTGGCCGGGCACCACAAGGGGCGATCCGGAGCCGAGGTCCTGGTCGTGTCGGGCCCGGCACTCCTGGTCGTACGGCGTGAACGTGTCGACCGGACGCAGCGTCCCGCCCTCCCGACGCAGCCGCAGCACGGTGTCGCCGGCGTTGTGGCCGCCGCGGTCGAGATTGAAGGATCCGTTGCCGGTGACCAGAAGCACGTCGCCGTGCTCGTCGGCGGTGACGCCGGCCTGCGACTCCCAGAGCCCAGCGGCGTAGTCGTCGGGGCTGGTGTTGTAGGTGACCGACTGATCGAGCGTGGGGGCCCGATCGTCGTTGACACGGAACCCGAAAAGCCAGCCGTGGTACGGCGCGAGTCCGCACCAGGAGCCGAATCCCGCGTAGACGGTCCCGTCGACCAGCGCCAGCCCCATCCGCTGCTGTTCGTCCTTGGCGCTGAAGGAAACCTTGCTGCCGACGGCGTCCAGGCCGGTGCCGTCGACGGTCGCCGCCACCACCGACGAGGTTCGCAAACGCTTGCCAGTACTCAGATTCAGGGCGTTCAGGCGGTACTTCAGCTGCCCCGACTCGACATCCAGGGCCAGCACGTACAGCGTCCGGGCCGCCCAGTCGATCACCGGCGTGCTGGTGATCGAGACCTCGGGCGTGATCGAGTCGCAGAGCCGGTTGTCGGCCACGTGATCGGTCGCCGCCTGGAACGGCCGGGCCCCGGGCTCGATCACCGAGGTCTGCCACACCGTCGCGCCGCTGGCCGCGTCGAACGCGTAGACGGTGCCGTGTTCGGTGGCCGCGACAACGATGTCACGACCGTGGTCGGAGAAGTACAGGGGCTGGGCGTAGATCTTGCCGTCGACCGGTAGCGACCGTCTGCGGCCGAACGGGCCGGCCACGGCGGCGGTGGTCAGCGTGGTCTCGTTGGCATACCAGCCGAGCCGGGTGTTGTCGCCACGCTGGGTGAGCACCGACCCGGCCGGGCCCTGCCTGGTGGGAATTGTCTTCAGTGGCAACGAGTTGTCCGCTGGCGTGGACTGGGCCGTGCCGCAGGCGGCCACCAGCGCGACCACCAGCACCGCCGACCACCGCCACCGAGCGCCCATCAGGATCCCTCCGCGAAGCGCGTTCGCTTGAGTAGAAACCCCTGTGGCGGCAGTGATTTCCGGTTCGGCGGCCGAGGCCGCCTCACATCGGTGTTTAGGAAACTTACCTTCCTATTGATTCGGAAGGGTAGACCCGTCCGATGGGGCCGTCAAGGATATGAACCCGAGACGAGCTCAGGCCGCCGAGTAGTCCGGCAGCTCGATGTCGGCGGCCAGCCTGGTGGTGCCGGCGACCATCATCTTCTGCAAGGTCCTGGTGGCGAACATGGTGTTGCGCAGCCACAACAGGGCCGCGTTGGACGGCGCGAGGAACTGGCCGGGGCTCGCGCCCTTCTGCCACCGGCCGGCGTAGGCCCGCATCCGCCGCTCATACGCCACGAAGGCCGCCCGGTGATCACCCCGGGCCAGCGAGAGCTCCCCGGCCAGCACATACGCGCCGACAACGCCGGTGCCCACGCCCATGCCGCCGAGAGTCACGCCCCACGCGGCGTCGCCGAGCAGCGCGACCCGCCCCTTGGTCCACCGCGGAGCCCGGACCCGACTGATCGAGTCGAAGTACATTTCGTCCACATTGCCCAGAGTGTCCAGCAGATACGGGACGTGCCACCGCATGCCAGCGAATGCCTCGGTGATCATCTGCCGCTGCCGGCCCAGGTCGCGCCAGTCGACATCCCGCCGCTCCCCCGCGAACACGAACAGCGCGCCGGCCCGGCTCGGATCCCGGAAGTCGGCGCTGACACTGGCCATCCGACCGGGCACGTTGTACTGCACGGCGGTCGTGCCATAGCCGCGGTCGTTGGGCAGGTCCCAGCCGGCGAGGTAGTAGCCGAGGTGCTTGACATGGTCGCTCTCCGGCCCGAACGCCAACCGCCGCACACCCGAGTGCAGGCCGTCCGCCCCGATCACGATGTCGAACGTCCGCGTCTGCGCCTTGGCGAAGTCGACGCGCACGCCGTCCGCCGTCTCGGCAAGGCCGGTGATGGTGTCGCCGAACAGGTAGTCGGCATGGGCCAGACTGCGCTCGTAGAGGATTCTGGACAGGTCGCTGCGCCGGACCTCCACCTCGCCGCCGGCAAACTCCTCCGGTAAGCGGAAAATCTCCCGGCCGTGCTCGTCGACCGATTGCATGGCGCCGCCGTGGGTCTGGACCGCGATCAGCTCGTCCAGGACCCCCAGTTCGGTCAGCACCGCTTTGTGCGTCGCGCCACGGAAATCCACGGCGAAGCCGCTGGTCCGCAGCTTGTCGGCGGCCTCGACGACCGTCGCCTCGATGCCGTGCCGCCCCAACGCCGTGGCCAGCGCCGGCCCGGCCACACCCGCGCCCGAGATCAGTGCCCGCATGATCGCCTCCCGTTAATTGCGTCCCTCAGACACAGTGTACGATAGACACAGTTAGCCGGCGAGGGCAAGCGGGAGTCTGGATGGATGTGATCGAACTGCTGTGGGGCGAGCCCACCGGACCGCGCCGCGGGCCGAGGCCGACGCTCACGGTGGGCGACCTCGCGCGGGTCGGCATCGAACTGGCCGACGCCGAGGGCCTCACGGCGGTGACGATGCAGCGGGTCGCCGAGGCGCTGGGCGTGACGAAGATGGCCACGTACCGATACGTGCCCGGCAAGGACGAACTGGTCGCGCTGATGGCCGACACCGCGATGGGCGAACCGCCGTCGCTGGACGACATCGAGGGCGGTTGGCGGCCGAAGCTACGGGCCTGGACTTTGGCCATGTACGAACGCATGCGGGCGCATCCGTGGGCGCTCAGCGCCACCACGGGGCCGCGCGTCACCGGCCCCAACGAGCTCGGCTGGGTCGAACAGGCGCTGGCCGCGCTGGACGGCGTCGCCCTCAACGGCGGTCAGATGCTCGACGTCGTGGTGACCCTGACCGGGCACATCCGGCTGATCGTCGAGCAGACCGCGAACAACTCGGAGGAGAAGATCGTCGCCGGCTGGACCGCGGTGCTGGCCTCCCGCGCCGACCGGTTTCCGCACGTCGTCGCCGCGCTGGCCTCGGCCGCGCGGCACGATTCCCGGGACCAGGGCCTGGAATTCGGCCTGGACCGCATCCTGGACGGCGTGGAACTGCACCTGGCCAGGCAGTGACGGTTCGGGCGTCCACTGTGGACGCCCGAACCAGCCTGTCTCAGCTCATTTGCCGACTCAGCTCACCTGTAGGTCGATGCAGGAGTAGAAGGCGTTCGCCGTGTCGGCGATGTTCCAGATGGCCAGCACCGTGATCCGGCCGGTGTGGCCGCTCAGGTTGACCGTGTGCGACACGGTGGCCGGCGGAACCTGGTTGTTGCCACTGAAGTCGCCGACCTTGCTGCCGCCGACGTAGTACTCGTAGTTGGTGGTGCGGTGCCGGGCCGTGAACGTCCAGTTGAACGTCACGGACTTGCCGACACTGGCCGCCTTCCACGGCTTGCTGTTGTCGTTGAGCTCGGCAAACCTTGCCACGCCGCCATTACAGCTGCGCAGACCCTTCGGGCCTTCCACGCTCTGCGGCTCGTACTTGATGTCGCCGCAGGACACCGTGCCGGCCGCGCACTGGGCCTGCCGGCTGGCCGGCGAGTTGACGTATCCGTGGGCACTGGCCAGTGCCGCCGGGCCGACCACGACGATCAGGG
This sequence comes from Kutzneria sp. CA-103260, assembly GCF_018263855.1. GTDB lineage: Bacteria > Actinomycetota > Actinomycetes > Mycobacteriales > Pseudonocardiaceae > Kutzneria. Next base: position 4,446,988 of record NZ_CP073318.1, read on the forward strand.
GCGCCGCGATCGCGCCGATGAGGGCGGCGACCAGCCTTCGATTCATGTTCATGCCGACTCCTTGCAGGGTGGCCCCGGAAGTGGCGTCGCGAGCGCCAGAGGGGCGGGAGCGGACGAAAAGCAACGAAATGTGGTTCAGACCATAGCGACGGCTGCCGATCACCGTCAAGACACGGTCGTTCACACCCCAAGATGGAGCAAAGTCGAAAACATGTTCGACACAGCCGCCCCGGCCTGGAACAATGGTAGCAGTCAGCCGATCAACAGGCAGGGGGAGCCATGACGCTGCGTGACGATGAGCTGCGATCGCTCGCGCAGATCGAACGATCGCTCACCGAGACCGACCCACACCTGGCCCGTCGCCTGGCGGAGCTGCGCCCGCTCACCCTCGGCACCGTGCTGGCCATGCTCGGCGGCTGCGTCGCCATGCACGCCAGCGGCATCGTGATCGCCGTGTCCGGCGCCCAGATCGACTCGCCGGCCACGGTCGTGATCGGCGCCGCCCTGGCCACCGGCTTCCCGGCGTTAGCCGTCTGGCACCTGTGGTGGCGTCGGCGCTGAGCGCGGCTGACCCACCGCTCCCGGCGGTGGGTCAGCCGGCGGCGTTGGGCAGCTGCGGCGGGCACTGCCCGCCCGGCGCGGTCAGCAGCTCGAAGTGCCACATCTCGTTCGAATAGACCTGGCACAGGCCGTAGTCCGTGCCGTGGCGGCCGATCCAGTCGTCGGCGTCGGTCGGCCCGAGATCGACGGCCTTGCCGGTCACGTGCGTCGACTTCTCCGGGGTGTTGACCGATTCCCGGGCCTTGGCCAGTGATCCGTACTTCCGCACGGCGTCGTCGAGCAGTTGTTGTTGGTACGCCTTGCTGCGCCAGCCCGAAGTCACCTGCACGGTGATGCCGTGCCGCTGCGCGTCCCGCGCGGCCTGTCGCACCGCGGCCAGCAGGGCCGGGTCGAGGTTGCGGATCGCCGTGACGGAGGTGTCGAACGGGCTGACGCTGCCGTTGTCCGGGATGAAACCGTCGGCGTCCCCCAACGGCGCGGCGGCACTGCTGCCGCACGCGGAGGTGAGCAGCACGGCCAGAAAGGCAGCGAGAACCGGACGCAGATCCAACGGGCACCCCTCTCATTCGACCCGTGGCCCCCACGTTCTCCTGGTTCTGTGACAGTTGTGTGCGCGTGGGCCGACAACACCGCGACGGTCACTCGTTCGTCAGTGCCGCCGCCTACCGTCGGCGGGCATGAACACCGCACTCGCCACCGTGTCCGCGATCGGGTCGCGCGCCGAACAGGTCTTCCCGGTGCGCCTGGCCGTCGAGGACGCGTTGACGCGGGACGCGGTGGCACAGGCCATCGCCGACCATCCGCGGCTGCACCTCACCGACACGGCCGGGCCGGGCGAGGTGCTGCTGGCCATCACCACCGAGGTCACCGACGAGTTGCTGGCCGTCATCACCGGCGACGCCGCCCGCCCGGTGCTGCTGGTCGCGGATCGCCTGGGCGGCCGGCAACTGCTGCGCAGCCTGCACGCCGGCGTGGTCAGCTTCCTGCCCCGCCGCTCCACCGACCTGGTCACCATCACCAGAGCCCTGGTCACCACCGCCGAGGGCGGTTCGGTGCTGCCGCCCTCGGCGGCCCGGCTGCTGGTGGACCACCTACGGCGCATCGACCACATGCTCATCACCACCACCGGCTACGGCGCCGCCGGCCTCGACGCCCGCGAGGTCGCCGTGCTGCGCCTGGTCGCCCAGGGCGCGGAAAACGCCGACATCGCCCGTGAACTGCGGTACTCCGAGCACACCATCAAGCGCATCCTCAAGGACCTGCTGAGCCGCCACAACCTCCGCAACCGCGCCCACGCGGTGGCCTACGCCCTGAAAATCGGGGCCATCTAAGGGGAATCTCTACTCCAGCGCGGAAGCCAGGCGGGCACGGACCACTTCGGCCTCGAACAGGCCGAGGTCCGCACCGGCGTCGAGCAGGTACCGGAGCAGGATCTTGGTGTCGTCGGGCAGCGGACCGCCTTCCACCCCCAGGCGGGTTTCCAGGATCTGCCAGGCCTCGGTGAGCACGATGCCGGCGGTTTTCCTGTCACCACGGGATTCCTCGACGCCGGCCAGGCCGATCAGGGTGATGATCACCCGCTTGGGGTCGTCCACCTCCTTGCCGACGATGAGGGATTCCCTATACAGGGTCACAGCTTCGTCGAACCGGCCGGTGCACTGGGAGACGCCGGCCAGGCCCATCAGCAGCCGGGCCCGGGGTCCCGGGTCGACCGCCCTGGCCAGGCTGAGCCGGACGCTGTCCTCCCAGTCCTGCAACAGCCCCCGCCGAAGATAGAAGCGCTGCATGGGAATGGTGAGCCGCCACGGCTCGTCGACCTGCCGGATGAGGGTCTCGACCACCTCGTACTCGGCGGTGTACCAGGCGACGGCCTCCCGCTCGTTGCGGGCCGCGGCCAGGCTGTCGTGGGCCCACTGCGCGCCCTGCACGTAGTGCTCGACCATCCGGGTCCGGGCGGCGGTCCGGGCGGCGTCGGAGTCGATCTCCTGGCTGAGGTCGTGGGCGTAGGCCATCACGAGCCCGTGCGCGCGGTACCGGCCGGGCCGCGGCTGGTCGACGAGCCACGAGTCGACGAGTTCGGCCAGGGCGGCCTCGGCGGTCGGCGGGTCGACGTCGAGCAGCCGGGCCGTGACGGGAGCCGAGAAGCCGTCGAGGGGATGCAGGCCCAGCAACCGGAACAGCCGCGCGGCGTCCGCGCCGAGCCGTTCGTACGACCACGAGAACACGGTCCGCAGGCCGCTGCCGCCGAACACGGTGGTCAGGTCGTCGACCACCGAGGCCAGGGTGAAGCCGGGATTCATCAGCAGCCGCGCGGCGACCAGCGACAGGGCCAGCGGCAGCCCGCCGCAGGCCTGCACGATCCGTTCGGCCGCAACCGGTTCCGCGTCGATCCGGGCGGCCCCGAGGCGGCGGGTGAGCAATTCCCGCGACTGCCCGGGGTCCAGCATGCCGACGGACACCACACCCACCTTGCCTACCTCGGACAACCCCGGCAACCTCCGCTTGCACGTCACCACCACCAGCGCACCGGGCGCCGCCAGCCCCCGCACCTGCTCGACGCGGCACGCGCCGTCCACGACCACCAGCAGCTCCTTGCCGGCGGTCATCCGCCGGTACTCGGCGACCAGCTCGTCCAGGCTCTCCGGCACCTGGTCGGCCGGCAGCCCCAGGGCCCGCAGGAACGACCGCAGCATCGGCACGGCGCTGTCCGGGCCGGTATGGTGCAGGTTCACGTACAGCTGGCCGTCGCGGAAGCGATGGCGGCTGCGCTGCGCCCAGCGAACGGCCAAAGTGGACTTTCCCGCGCCGGGCATACCTTCCAGACAAAGGACTTCCACCGACTCGTCGGCCCAGCGGTCCATGGCCGCGAGCTCGTCGTCGCGGCCGGCGAAGGACCGCACGTCGGCCGGCAGCTGGGCCGGCCGCAGCACGGCGGCCCGCACGTCGGCCATCCGCAGCGCGGCCCGCAGCTCCTTGCCGGGGTCGATGCCGAGTTGGTCGACGAGCCGCTGCGCGATGTCCCGGTAGACATCCTCGGCGGCACCCGGCTGCCCGAGCGCCACCAGCAACCGCATCAACCGCACGTGCAGCGCTTCATCCAACGGCATCCAGCCGGCGACCCGCCGCACCCCGGCCAGCACCACTTCGGGACGCCCGAGGGCAAGCGCTCGGTCGGCGGCGGCCCGGGCGGCGTCGGCGATCTCGTGATCGACTTCGGCGAACACCGGATGCGACCGGCCCACCTCGGCGGCGCAGCGGCCCCGCACCAGCTCCAGGGCGGCCACGTAGTCGTCGAGACCGGCCGACATGTTGGCCCGCGCGACGAGTGCACGGAATCGGGACAGGTCGCACGCGTCGGGGTCGACGAGCAGCTCGTAGCCACCGGCCTGCCTGGTCAGCAGCTCGCCCTGACGGCGGGTGGTCAGCCCCGGCTCCAGGGCCCGGCGCAGCGCGCCGACGTAGCGGTGCACGAGGTTGGCGGCACTGGTCGGGGCCCGCTCGCCCCACACCAGGTCGATCAGCTCCGACTGCCCGGCCGGCTTGCCCGCCTTGGCCAGCAGCAGGGCCAGCACGGCACGCTGCTGCGGCGGGCCCAGCTCGACGGGATCGCCGTCGCGGGCGGCCGTCACCGGACCGAGCACCGTGAACGTCAACACCCCCGCCATTCTAGGACGGTCACCGGCCGGGATAGTCAGCAGTGCTGACGATCGTCACCAGTGCACGGGCAGCGCCCGCAATCCGTGCACCGGCGACCGGTCCGTGAACACCAGCTCGGCCCGCGGCTTGGCCAGCCGCATCCGTGGATGCGGGCCGAACAGCGCGCTCAGGCCCTCCTGGAGCAGCACCCGGGCGAGCTGGCTGCCGGCGCACTGGTGCGGGCCGTAGCCGAAAGCGAGATGCGCTCGGGAAATCGGGCGGACGAGGCGCAGCTCGTCCGGGTGGTGGAAGACCTCGGGATCGCGGTTGGCCGAGCTCACCGACACCACCACGCACTCCCCCTCGCGCACCAGCTGATCCCCGACCCGCACGTGCTCGGTGGCGTAGCGGGTGATGCCGTGCTGAACCACCGACAGGTAACGCAGCAGCTCCTCGACCGCGACCGTCACGGCGACCTCGCCCTCGGTCAGCGACGCCACCCGGCGCGGATCGTCCAGCAGCACCAGGGCGCTCAGCGACAGCATGCCGACCGACGTCTCATAGCCGGCCAGCAGCGCCGCCACCGCGAGGTCGACCATCTCCGCGGTCGACGGCGGCTCCGGCAGCACCGCAGCCTGCCGCAGGAAACCGCTGATCAAATCGGTCGTCGGGGTGCGCCGCCGCTGCTCGACCACGTCGGCCAGCCGCGGCCGCAGCGCGGCGGCGTCCGGCGGGAAACCGTCGGGCAGGCCGACGAGCTCGCCGAGGACCTGGCCGGCCAGCGGCCGGGCGTAGTCGGCGACGAGGTCGGCCGGCGACTCCAGGGCTTCGGACCGGTCCTCGGCCATCGCGCGGACGCGTGGCCGCCAACCGTCAGCCCGCCTGATCGTCAGCTCCGGCACCAGTAGCCGGCGCAGGCGGGCGTGCTGATCGCCGTCCGAGTCAAGCAGACCACTCGCCGCGCCCGGCCCGTGGGCGCTGAACCGCCGGTCGGCCAGCACGTGGCGCGCGTCCTCGTGCCGAGTGACCAGCCAGGCCGGCGTGCCCGCAGGTGTGAGCACCAGCGACACCGGCTCGTCACGCCGCAGCCGGCTGAGCTCGGCCGGCGGGTCGTACGGGCAGTGCTCGGGCCTGCCCAAAGGCATCGTGTTCATCGGGTCCTCTCCTCCGCAGACACCACGAGGCAGGTGGCGGACGCGGTGGCCAGCACGCCGCCGGCCACGTCGCAGACGTCGGCCTCGGCGAACCGGACCTGGTGGCCGGACTCCCGGACCCAGCCGCGGACGTACACCTCGCCGGCGGTCGGCGGCACCGGTCGCAGGTAGCTGACCCGCAGGTCGAGCAGCACGTGGTCGCCGTCGGGGCGGAGCGTGCTGCGGATCGCGAAGCCCAGCACCGCCTCGATCAGCCCGGCCAGCGCGCGGGCGGCCCGGGGCACCGCGGCGATCACCACGTCGCCCTCCTCCACACACACCCAGCGCGGCTGGCCGCCCGCCGGCAGCGGCGGGTGCGACGTCGTCCGCAGCACGTCCAGGCCGGACTGCCGTTCGACCGCCTCCATCGGCTCCTCCCGTGGTCCGACCTCGATCAGGCCACAGCCGAAGCGGGTCCGGACAGCTCCCGCGACCAACGGGTCGCCGATTCGACACTCCGGGTGCGGCGCGGTCACTCGATCGTCAGTTCCGGTGACTAACGTCGGCGCCGTCGCCTGGGAGAACTGGAGAACGCGATGGACGCCGCGCTGCGGGAGGATCCGACGGTGTGGTTCACGATGCTCGGCGACGACGTGCTCGCCGCCGAGGGCGTCGCCGCCGCCGACGCTCGGCTGCGCTTCGCCGCCGGGCCCGACCGCGCCGACGCGCTGCTCGCCGTGACCATGGATCTCACCGACGAGCTGGCGTCGATCCTCCTGCGGGCCGCCGCTTCCCGCCGCCGGCCGGCGATCCTCGTCGTCACCCGGTCCGTCGCCGGCGAGCCGCTCACCCGGGAGCTCTCGTCCGGCCCCGTCCGGCTGCTCCCCCGCCGCGACGCCACCACCTCGGGCATCGCCGCCCTGCTGCACCGGATCGCCACCGAACGCACCACGACCGACGAGCCGGCCGTGCACCTCGCCCGCCTGCTCGCCGAGCTCCGCCGCGAAGGCGGCCCTCGTGGCCTGGACGAACGGGAGGCCCGGCTGCTCGTCCTGCTGTCCGACGGCGCCGACACCGCGGCCATCGCCCGGGACCTGCACTGCTCAAGCCACACCGTGAAACGCCTGGTGCGCGAGCTCATGCAGCGCTACCAGGCCCGCAACCGCGCCCACGTGGTCGCCCACGCCCTGCAGACCGGCCTGATCTGACCTCGCGAGTCCCGCTCTCGGGCAACCGAAACACCGGTTCGAGACGCGCGTCTCACTCCGTCGCGTGATTCGGGCCCGAGTCGCGTTCCGGTCGGCGAGTTGGTCCGTCACACCGCTGCAAGCACGAGCGGAAGGAGCGACGGCCATGAGCACTGCACCAGTCATCATCGAGGTCGAGACCGTCATGGGTCTGCGGGGCCTGCTCGGCGGCGCCGTCCCGGTGCCCGCCGCACTGCGCTACGACCCCAGCGACCCGTACGCGGTGACCGCGACGTTCCACCACGGCCAGGGCGAGGTCAGCTGGATCTTCGCCCGGGACCTGCTCGCCGACGGCCTGCTCGCCCCCAGTGGGGACGGGGACCTGCACATCAACCCCGTCGCCGGCTCCGACATGGTCCTGTTCGTGCTGACCTCCCCCGACGGGGCCGCCGTCATGGAGGCCTCCGCCGGCGAACTGGCCGACTTCCTCGACCTGAGTTACGACCAGGTCCCGCCCGGCGCCGAGTGGGACCAGGTCGACTTCGACCGCGAACTGGCTGCGCTGGCAACGCCTCGGTGACCGCCGCGCCGCACTCCGGTCAGGGGTGCTGGCGGCGGCGCTGATGCTCGGTCACGTCGATGAACGTGGCCTTGAACTGGGCGAACGCCTCGCGGCCGAGGCGGCGGGCGTGGCGGTCCTGGATCGAGGCCATGATCTTGTCGGCGGCCCGCATCTGGGCTTGGCCGCGCTCGGTGGGGCAGACGAGCTTGGCCCGGCGGTCGGCCGGGTCGGGCCTGCGTTCCACGTAGCCGAGCGCCTCGAGCTCGTCGATCATGGTGCCGATGACCTGCTTGTGCTGGCCCGACAGCCGGGACAGCTCGGTGGCCCGCACGCCCTCGACGTCGACGTAGGCCAGCACGGCGCCGTGCCGGGGATGCAGGTCGCCGAAGCCCTGCGCGGCGAGGGTGGCGAACAGCTCCTGCTGGATGGCGAACAGCAGGCGGCCGGAGAGCACGCCGAGATCCGGGTTGGTCTTGTTCCGCTCCGACCGCGTGCCCACCTGCGCCTCCTGACTCCCCGAGTCAGGTGATCATCGCACACGTCAGGACTCCCGACCGTCAATGATCCTGACGATCAGCCGCCGGGACCACCGCCGCGGGCGTCTCGGGGACGCCCAGTTCCCGCAGGATGTCGGCGGCCTCGTCGACGGCCTGGCGGGCGGTGGGCACGTCGGGGGCGACCTGCGCGATGCACCGCAGGGTGGCCGCCTCGGCGGCCCGGGCCCCGAACTCCCGGTGCAGCGAGAGCGCCCGGCGGTAGCTGACCAGGGCCTCCCGCCGCCGGCCGAGTCGCCGGTTGGCAAAACCGAGGGTGTCCCACGTGTCGGCCTGAGCCCGGCGCACGCCGAGGTCGGCGAGGATGCGCAGGGACTCCCGGCTGTGCGCGACGGCGGCCTCGTAGCGGTCCTGCCGTGCCTCGAACCAGCCGACGGCGTTCAGCGCGGACGCGGTCTCGGCCGGGTCGTCGCCCTGGCGGACCAGGGTCAACACCCGGTCTGCGTGCAGCGCGCCGGCGGCCGGCCGGCCGGCCCGGGCCCGCAGCCAGGCCGCGCCCAGATGCAGCCCTGCCAGCGACTTCCGGTCGTCCAGCCGCACGAACATCGACATCGCGACGCTCATCAGCTTGATCGCGGTCGGATAGTCGCGCAGCCCGGCGTGCACGCGAGCGAGACCGCGCAGGGCCTGCGCCGTCCGCGCCGAATCCCCCGTTCGCTCGGCGGCCCGCAGCGCGTCGGCGCCGGCGGCCAGCAACTCCGGCCACAGCCGGGCGCGGTCCAGGTAGTCGCCGATCACGCCGGCGAACCGCCAGACGTAGTCGCCGTAGCCCTCGGCCAGCGCCTCGGTGATCAGCGTGCGCAGCATCCGCCGCTCGGCCTCGTAGCCGGGGCAGGCCGGCCGGACCGGCGCCTCCGGCGGCATCGCGGTCAGCTTCATCCGGGCGATCGAGGTGGCCTGCCGGTTGTTGAACAGGTAGTGGTCGAACAGCCGGCGGCGCACCAGGTCCCGTTGGTCGGCCGACAGCGCGGTGGCCAGCTCGACGCCGTAGTCGCGCACGATCCCCGACCAGCTGTACCGACCCGGCCGGTGCTCGTCGACCAGGTGCGTGGACACCAGTTCGGCCAGCAGCAGCCGGGCTTGCTGCGGCGTCGCCCCGATCAGACTGCTCGCCTCCGGCGACCCGATCTCCCGCGACGGGTACAGCGCCAGCGTGTGGAACAGGCCGGCCGCCGCCGGCGACAACGCCTCGTACGAGCGGGCGAACGAGGTCCGCACGTCCTCGGTCAGGGTCGTCAGCGCCAGCGGTCGCAGCCGGATCGGGTACGCGTCGTTGAACGCCACCAAGCCGGCGAGGTCGTCCCGGCTGGTGACGATCGCCGCGCAGCCGTCGGCGCCCGGCAGCAGCTCGCGGGCCTGTTCGGCGTCTCGGGCGTTGTCGAGCAGCACCAGCACCCGGCGGCCGGACAGCGAGCTGCGGTAGAGCGCCGCCGGATCGCCGACGTCCTGCGCGCCCACCAGCGTCCGCACCGCCTCGCTGGTGGTCAGCGCCTGTACTGAACCGTTCAGATCAACGTCCAGGACGCCGTCCGGGAACCGGTCCGCCGCCAGCCGCGCCGCGTGCCGGGCCAGGGCGGTCTTGCCGGCGCCGGCCATGCCGGTCACCGCGATCACCGCCGCCGGTTCGTCCGGCTGAGGCAATCGCTCCAGCAGCGCCTTCAGCTCGTCGTCCCGTCCGACGAACGCCTCCGGCCCCGCCGGATCCACGTCCGTCAGCACCCGCCGGTACGCCTCGCGCAGGCGCGATCCCGGGTGCACGGCCAGTTCCAGCCGAAGCCGATCCCTTGTCTCGCCGAACAGTTCGAGCGCCGCCGCCTGCTGGCCGTCCGCGTGCAGCAGCAACATCAGCCGGGCGTGCAGCTCCTCGTCCAGCGGGCGGCGGGCCGCTGCCGCGCGGACCATCGGCAGCACCGTGGCCGCCATTCCCTCGGCCAGCGCCCGGTCCGCCGCCGTGCGCAGCGCCGCGTCGACTTCCTCGCTCACCGCCGTGAACACCGGATGTGAGCGAACCTCAGCCGGCACGTCCTCGGCGACTTCCCCGACGGCCAGCGACAATGCCTCGACCAGCTCGCCCAGCGACGGCTGCCCCGCCGTCAGTTCCCGGAACCGCAACAGATCCAGCGTCTCCGCCGTCATCGCCAGGCGGTAGCCGCCCGGCGTCGGCAGCAGCCACTTGCCCGTCGCCCGGCGTGGCAGGCCCGGCTCCAGCATCCTTCGGATCGCGCCCACGTGGCCCTGCACCACGTTCGCCGCCAGCTCCGGCGGTTCGCCCCGCCACAGCGCCCCGGTGATCTCGCCCATCGTCACCGGCCGCCCCGCCCGGGCCAGCAGCAGGGCCATCAGCGCCCGCCGCTGCGGCGATCCCAGGCCTGCCTCGCGCCCCTCTCGCCGGCCGCGCACCGGCCCCAGCACAGTCCACCAGAAGGACGACTCCACGATCCCGTCCCATCGATCCGCCACGCCACTCGCCGACCAAACTATACGATTCAGTTCAGAATTCGTTCAGTCCCGTCCAATCGACGCCCGACCCCCACCCGAACGACCTGCGGTTTTCACGAATGGGTCCCCGAACAACCGAAAATTGCTGTCGACCGGAAGGACCTGAACCGGGATCGCGGAGAACTGATTGGACCGACGGGATTGGTTGGCGCGGGCGTCATTCAGCCGTTGGCTCTGGGGCGGTCGCGTCAGCGATGGGTGAAGGCTCCCATGATCCGGGAGTACTCCCACGGCAGTTGGGCCACGCCGAAGCAGGCTTCCTGGTGCTGGCCGGGGCAGCTGCCGTTGTCTCGGTGCAGGCCCCAGAACGAGAGCTGGGCGATGCCGCGAGCCCAGCCCCGGGCGGTGAGGGTCAGGGCGTCGGCAGGGGTGAACTCCTCGGCGGGACCGGTCTCGCCGCCGGAGCCGTAGTCGTCGAGCCCGATCATGGCGGTGACGCCGACCATGCCCCACAGCTGGGACGGCGACTTGTCGGGCCACAGCCCGTGCAGGGTGGTGACCAGGGCGGAGGCGGCCATCTCGTGCTGCTTGTTGTCGTAGTAGTCGAACGTCATGATGTTGACGACGTCCACCCGGGTGCCGTTGGCGGCGACGTTGCGGAGCATGGTGACGGCGTCGCCGTTGGGGGCGGTGGGGCCGGTGCCGATGGTGTAGACGACCTGCAGCGGCCGACCCTGGGCGGCGGCCTAGTCCTCAGTCTCCCGCAGGGCCTTGTTCCGGCGGTCGATGCCGGCGGCGTTGGTGAGCGAAGCGTCCTCGACGTCCATGTCGAGCCGGGTGGCACCGGACTGCGCGGCCATATCGGCGGGATCGTCGGGCAGGCACACCCCGCGCACCCGACGAGCCGCGCGATGGTCGGCCCGGGCCGCCGATTCCTGTCCGAACAGCCGACGAGCGGCCCGTCCGCGACAGCGAACGGGCCGCTCGGTCAGTGGCTCACTCCTGGCTGTAGGTCACGTCGAACGAGCCGTTGGACAGGGCGCCGGTGTGGTCCTCGAAGCCGGAGTTGTTGCTGGCGTCGAGGGCCACGCCGTTGTCACCGGTGTAGGTCGCGCCGTCCACGGTGGCCCCGCTGAAGTGCACGGTGCCGAAGTTCGGGTAGGCGCCGGTCGGCGACTCCAGGATGAACTCGGCCGAGGCGTTCGCACCGTTGTAGGACTTGGTGACGTGCTCGGTCCAACCCTGGGTGGTGTCGCTGATGGTGAGCGTGTAGCTGGTGCCGCTGCGCTGCACGCTGGCGGTGAAGTTGTCGCCGGCGCTGACCGGGTCGTTGTAGTAGACCGGGGCGTCCGGGTACATCTCGTACCACGCCTGGTACACCGGCGAGCCGGACGAGCAGTCGGTGGCCACACCGGTCTGCTCAACCGACTGGCTGCCGTAGCCGTCGATGCCGACCCACGGCGCGTACAGGTCGTTGGACGAGTTGCAGGTGACCTCGGGCTCGTTCCAGCTGGCGCTGACCGAGCTGAAGCCGCTGCCGGTGGACACCCAGCCGGACCAGTTGCCGCCGTCCTGGTTGAACGTGCCGCCGACCATGGGACGGGCATGGGTGGTGTGGGTGGCGTGCTGGGGCGCGAAGCCGGCCGACGCGGTCGCGGCAGCGGGGACGGCGCCGGCCAGCAGGGTGGCGGCGCCGGCCGCGGCGAACGCGAGAAGACGTGCTCGCATAGTGGAAAACCTCCCGGATGCAGGGTTGGGGCCGGGTGGCCCCGCCGGTGCGTCGACTCTGACCGAACGCTCGGTCACCGCGCACCCTGCGATCGGAGGGTTTCTCGGTTCTCGCCTTGGGGTATCCCGTCAGGTTGGGAGTCGACGCAGGTCTGCTTGTCGCGTTGGTGAGGTATGGTCGATTTTGACCCGCACTGAGCCGACAGCGGAAATCCGCCCGGGGAAGTTCGGCCGGACCTCCCCGGATCGTCACCCGATAGTGATCAACAGCCACTAGGATCCGGCGGCACACGCGTCGGCGGGGCGAGGGTGGTGACGTGCGGTCGAAACGCTGGCGGCGAACTCGTTCGCTGGTGCTGCTGAGCCTGTTGCTGGTCACCTCGATGGTGGTCTGGGTGCGGGTGTTCCAGAGCGTGCCCACGATCGACCAGTCCGTGGGCTGCACGCCGGCCCGGCCGGGCGGCACGGTCCTCGGCTACCACGATCTGGACCAGGTCGCCCCGGCGTCGCCGGGCCAGATTCCGGTCCGTGTGGTCAACGCCAGCCCGGCCCGCGGGGCGGCCAGCCTGATGTCCGCGGAGCTGACCGACCTGGGCTTCCAGCCGGCCGCGCCGCCGGCCGTCGACCCGTCGTACCCGCTGGGCAACATGAGCTGCGTCGGCCAGATCCGGTTCGGCGCGCAGGGCGTGAGCGGGGCCCGGATGCTGAGCCTGCTGGTGCCGTGCGCGCAGCTGGTCCGGGACAACCGCCCGGATCAGACGGTCGACTTCGCCATCGGCACCGGCTTCAACGGGCTGGTCGTGAACACCGCCGCGCACCAGGTGCTGAGCGAGCTCACGGCCTGGTACCAGAACCATCCGGCGCCGTCGGGCGGCCTGCTGACCCAGGATCCGGCCGCGCCCAAGCTGGCCGCCCCGTTGCTGACCGCGGCCCGTCCCGGGCACTGCTGACCCGAACCACGGCGACACACTGGCAATATGAATAGAATTCACTTCGTAGGGACTCTTGTCGGCGCGTGATCGATGCTGGACTGCCCGGCATGCAGATCACTCTTCGCCTGGTCGCTCTCCGTCTGGCCGCCATCGGCACGGCCGCCGGCCTGCTCACGATGGGCGCCGGCGCCGCGAACGCCGCCCCGGCCGCCGCGCCGAGCGAGGCGACCTGGCTCTCCGACGTCACCGCCGTGACCGATCAGGCGTCGGCCTACCTCCAGCAGCGGCTGTCCACCCCCGGCGGCAAGACCGCCATCGTGCTGGACATCGACAACACCTCGCTGGAGACGCACTACCACCCGTTCACCATGCCGGCGGTGCCGCCGACGCTGGCCCTGGTCGAGCTGGCCAAGTCGAAGGGCGCCAGCGTCTTCTTCGTCACCGACCGCTTCGAGGTGCTGCGCACGCCCACCAAGAGCAGCCTGACCGGCGTCGGCTATCCGGTGGACGGGCTGTCCATGCGGCCCAACTTCAACACCGACCCGGTGCAGGTCAACAAGACCAACGCCCGGGCCGCGATCGAGGCGCAGGGCTACACGATCGTCGCCAACATCGGCAACAACACGACGGACCTGGACGGCGGGCACGCCGAGCGCACCTTCAAGCTGCCCGACTACGACGGCGCCCTGAGCTGACGCCCCTTCACGCCTGGCGGAGGAGGGCGGCCAGTTGCAGGGCGGTCTCGTGGTCGCAGTCGGCGACGCCGAGGCGGATGACGTCGGCCCAGTCGGCGGCGCACAGGAAGCGCTCCAGCAGCGGCACGAGGAACAGCTCGGTGGCGCAGATGTGCTCGCCGAGGGCGTTCGAGAACCGCGCCAGGACGTCAGCGAGCATGTCGCGGCGATGCTCGGTGGGCTCGTCCTCCCAGGCCAGGACGGCGGCCTGCACGGCAAGGGACATGGCGTCCAGCGCCCGGTGCTGGCGCACCATGACGTCGACCATGATGTCGGCCTCGCTGGGCTTGTCCCCCACCAGTCTGGGCCACAGCAGGGTGTCCTCGGCGCATTGGTGCCGGTAGACGGCGTCGTCCACGATCCGCACCCGCGCGGCGACGGCCTGGGCGCGCTCGACGTCGTCGGGGGTGACGGCGCGCACCAGGTCGGCGCCGCGGGCCACTTCGCGGCGGAAATGGGCGTGCAGCCGGAACACCCGGCGGCTGTGGAAACTGCGGCGATCGGTCGCGGCTGTCATGGCACCCTCCCAAGTGCGGATGCCAGGACACACGCAGAAACCGGCGGGACGGATCTACCCCGGGGCGGAAGGGCGGCCGTTGTTACCCGAACGGTCTAAAACCGAATAGATTTCTGATTCATGAACTCGGCGATTCCGGCCGGCCCCAGCTCACGGCCCATGCCGGACCGTTTGATGCCGCCGAACGGCAGATCGGCCTGGGAACCGCCGGCGCTGTTCAGGTACACCATTCCGGACTCGATCTGCTCGGCCACCCGGCGCATGCGCTCCGGATCGGTGCCCCAGACGCTGGCCCCGAGGCCGAACGGCGAGTCGTTGGCGATGGCGATCGCCTCCTGCTCGCTCTCGGCCCGGAACACCAGCACCACCGGGCCGAAGATCTCCTCGTAGTAGGCGTTCATCTCGGGCGTGACGTCGGTGAGCACGGTCGCCTCCAGATAGGCGCCGGGCCCGTCGATCGCCCGGCCGCCGGTCCGCAGCGTCGCGCCCTGGAGCACGGCGGTGGCCACCTGCTCGGCGACCTCGTCGCGGGCGGCCACCGAGGCCAGCGGCGGCAGCTTGGTGGCGGGGTCGGCCGGGTCGCCGGGCCGGTAGTACTCGGCGATCCGCGCGGTCAGCTTCTCGACGAACTCGTCGTAGACGTCGGCCAGCACGATCATCCGCTTGGGCGCGTTGCAGGACTGCCCGCAGTTGCGCATCCGCGCGGTGGCCGTCCTGGCGACGGTCTCGTCTATGTTGTCGGTGTCGAGCACGATCAGCGGGTCGGAGCCGCCGAGTTCGAGCACCGCCTTCTTGAGGTTGCGGCCGGCCTCAGCGGCCACGCTGATGCCGGCTTGTTCGCTGCCGGTGAGCGAAACGCCCTGGATCCTGGGGTCGGCGAGGATGGCCGGCACCTGGCGGCTGGAGGCGAAGGTGTTGACATAGACGTCTTCCGGCACGCCGGCCTCGTGCAGGATCTCGGCGATGGCCAGCGCCGAGCGCGGGCAGATGGAGGCGTGCTTGAGCAGGATCGTGTTGCCCAGCACCAGGTTCGGCGCGACGAAGCGGGCCACCTGGTAGCACGGGAAGTTCCACGGCATGACGCCCAGCAGCGCGCCGAGCGGCGTCTTCTGGATGACGGCCTCGCCGCCGCGGATGGCCAGCGGCTGGTCGGCGATCAGGTCGGGCCCGTGCTGGCCGTAGTAGGTGAAGATGTCCACCACCACGCCGACCTCGCCGCGGCCCTCGTTGATCCGCTTGCCCATCTCCAGGGTCATGATCGCGGCCAGCTCGTCGGCCCGTTCCGCGAACAGCTCGGCGGCCCGCAGCACGATCTTGGCCCGCTCGGTGGCCGGGCGCCGCCGCCAGTCGGCGAACGCCCCGTGCACCCGGGCGATGGCGGCCCGGACCTCGTCGTCCGTCGCGTTGGGGATCTGCTCGACCAGCTCGCCGGTGGCGGGATTGGTGACTGTGTACATGGGGACGCGTGCCTCCGTTCACTCACACCGTACCGACTACTGTATACCGTATGCACTGACCTGTCAGGAGTGCTCAACTGTGACCTGTACCGGCCGGTATTACTCGGTCAGGTGAATGGACCAGATCCAACTGGACGAGCTTCGGGGCGGCCCTGTTAGCTCTCGCCCGGAAGATCATCAAAACTCTCCGATAGTTGTCACCGCAAACACGGTCAGTGATGCCCGTGCACCATCCACAGACAAGGGCGATCATGGCCGATCGGGCGACCGTGCTCATCGTGGGCGCGGGGCCGGCGGGGCTGGTACTGGGAAACCTGTTGCGCGCCAACGGAATCGACACCCTCATTCTGGAACGGGGCAGCCGCGCGAAGGTGCAGAACCGGGCCAGGGCGGGGTTTCTGGGCGCCAACAGCGCCCGGGTGCTCACCGAGCACGGCCTCGGCGCCGGCATGCTCCACAATGGACACCAGCACGACACCTGCGCTTTCCGTGATGAGAACGGACAGTTCGAGCTCGACTACCGCCAGCTGGGCCGGGGCGAAGTGCACACCGTTTACCCCCAGCAGCACCTCGTCACCGATCTCATCGCCGAGTACCTGGACCGCGGCGGCCGACTACGCTTCGGAGTCACCGTCACGCACATCGACCCGACGACGGCTACTGTCAGCTACGAAGGCGGGCAGGCCCAGGGCCGGTTCGTCGTCGGCTGCGACGGCAGCAACGGCATGAGCCGCCGCGCCGTCCCGGCCCGCCGGCAGGCCCGGGATCACGGCGTGGCCTGGCTGGCGGTGTTGGCCGAGGCCCCGCCGAGCATGGGCACCACCACGTACGCCATGCACGACAACGGATTCGCCGGCCACATGGCCCGCGGTCCGCAGGTCACCCGCTACTACCTCCAGGTGCGAGCCGACGGCAACACGGCCGCCACCGACCCGGCGGACTGGTCCGACGAGCGGATCTGGTCCGAACTACGGCTGCGGATGCGGGTCGACCAGTTCGGACCGCTGCGCGAGGGCCCGGTGATCGAGCGGCGGATCGTGCGGCTGCGCTCCGATGTCCTGGATTCGTTGCAGCACCAGCGGTTGTTCCTGGCCGGCGACGCCGCCAGCCTGATCAGCCCGTCCGCGGCCAAGGGCGCGAACCTGGCGATCATGGAGGCCGAGCTGCTGGCCGCCGCCCTGACCGACGCCCTGGCCCGCGACGACGAACACGCCCTGGCCGCGTACTCGAGCGCCTGCCGGCCGCGGATCTGGCGGGCCCAGGAGTTCTCGCACTGGATGATCACCCTGCTGCACGGGCCCGACGACGGCCCGGACGCGGACTTCCACCGGTTACTGCGCCGCGCCCGGCTGGACAGCCTCCGGGACTCTCGCGCCCACCAGGACTTCTTCGCTGAGAACTACGTCGGTATCTGACCCAGTTGGAGTGCACAACATGACCGCGACGATCGCACCCGCGCTCGCCCCGGAGGACCTCGACCGCCTGACCATGGTGACGGCGCTGATCCGCACCAACGACACGGAATCGGTCATCGCCAAGGCCATGCCGCAACTGGACGCGGCCGACCGCGCCGCCCTGACCCGGTACACCCGGTTCACACACGCCGCGGTGCTGGTGTTCCCCAACACATTCAAGGGCCTGCGGCAGGAGCTGACACGGCTCGGGCTGCAGGTCGGCACGATGTTCCCGAGCGTCGTCGTCCGCCAGCGCCTGAGCACCCGCTACGGCGTGCCGCTGCCGGACCTGACCGTGGGCATCCTGCGGGCGCGGATGACCGACCGGCTGGGCAGCCCGTGCGAGCTGGAGATCTTCGCCATGGTCACGCCGCCAGAGCTGGCCCACATCGCCGCCGACGAACGCCGGCACGGCCGGGAGAACCACTTCGCGCTGGCCGTCCCGCACGCGGACCCGGTGCTGCTCGCCGGCCTGCGCACCGCGGTGAGCACCCGCATGCTGCCCGACGGCGGCGGCTACAACGGCCACGAGGACAACACCGTCCTGTACTTCCGCGACGCCCACCACCCGGCCCCGGCCTACCGCCGCCTGGAGCTGATCAGCGCCGGCCGCTACCCCGCGCTGCTGGCCACCCACCAGCGGGAATCCGCCGCCGGCACCCGACTGCTGCGCCTGATGACCGGCGCGTGGGCGACGCAGGCCATCACCACCGCCGTCGAGCTGAACCTGCCCGACCACCTGGTGACGATCTCCGACCTGCCGGGCCTGGCCGCCGCGACCGACGCCGACCAGGACAGCCTCGGCCGCCTGCTGCGCTACCTGACCACCCTCGGTCTGGTCCGCGCGTCCGAGGACGGCCACGCGCTCACCGACCTGGGCACGTTGCTGCGGTCCGACGTGGACGGCTCGCTGCGGCCGCTGGCGCTGATGTACGGCGGCCCGTTCTACGAGTCGTTCGCCGCGCTCACCGACGCCGTGCGCACCGGCGAGGAGTCCTACGCCAAGGTCTTCGGCCAGCACCACTTCACCCACATGGCCGCCGATCCCGAGCTGGCGGAGATGTTCCACCAGTCCATGGCGGCCAGCAACGCCGTGTTCGCCGACCTCGTGCGCGTGGTCGACTTCACCGACATGCAGATCGTGGTCGACGTCGCCGGCGGCAACGGTGCACTCCTGTCACGAGTGCTCGGCGCCAACCCGAATGTGCGCGGCGTGCTGCTGGAGCGCCCGCACGCCCTCGCCGCCGCCGAATCGACCCTCGCGCCGGTGGCCGACCGCTGCTCGCTCGTCCCAGGCGACTTCACCGAGTGCATACCCGCCACCGGCGATGCCTACCTGCTGTCGCGCATCCTGCACGACTGGGACGACACGCAGTGCCAAGGCATCCTGCGCAACCTCGCGGCGGCCATGCCCGACCACGCCGAGCTGATGGTGATCGAGCGGCTGCTGCCGGCCGACGCCGACACCGACTCCCTCGCGGTGCCGTGGGACATCCACATGCTGTGCAATGTCGGCGGCCGCGAGCGCACCGAGTCGCACTACCGCGAGCTGCTGGCGGCGGCCGGCTTCGAGCTCACGACGACGGTCCCGCTGGCGCTGGACACGTACGTGCTGCGCGCCCGAAAGGCCGTCACCGGTAGGGAGTTCACCGGTAGGGAGTGAGGAAGCGTCGGGACAGCGCCCGCAGGCGACCGATCTCGTCGGACAGGTCGCTCGACCAGACCGGCCCGGGCCGTTCCACCACCACCGGCACGGCCCGGCCGGCGGCGTCGAAGCAGGCCTGCACGAGGTCCTGGAGATGCGGGTCGTCGTCCACGGCGCCGACGGCGACCTGCGTCAGGCGGTCGGCGTGGGCGGCGGCCAACGTCCTGAGCCGCGTGAACCCGCCGGACACGAAGGCCAGCGAGGCGTCCAGGCAGAACGAGGTCTCCGGGTGCGCGTCCAGCGCCTTGTCCACGAGATCCGGGTCAGCGGTGTTGCGCAGCTGTACGAGCCGGCTCAGCGGGGCGTCGCCCAGCGGCAGGTCGGCGGCGACGGTCACCGGCACGGCCAGGCGCAGCAGCGGCTCGACCGCGCAGCGGGCGCGCAGCGAAGCCCGCAGCCCGTGCACCCGCAGCTGCTCACAGGCATGGACCAGGGCGTCGGTGCGCACCGTCTCACCGCACACGATCTCCACGGCGTTGCCGCCGTGGGCCTGGCAGGCCAGCGCCGCCACCGTGAACTCGGACGGCGAGAAGCAGGCCGTGGAGAAGCCGACCACGTCCCCGAGCGTCGTACGGGCGGTCACAAATGCATGCCCGTCCGGCCGCCACGCGCCGGAGTCGTCCACCCCGCCGCCCACCTCCACGCACAATCCACATCCACCCACCAGCACAGGGTCGAGGACCGATCTTCAAACGTTCTCAACACCGTCTCCAGAGCGGTTGTGGCACGTGCGGTGCCCGATACGTGACACTGTGCGGTGATCGTGACCAGGCGAGCCGGCGGAGTGATTCCTGATGACGAGTCAACCGACACCCGAGCTGCGGGCCAAGCTGCTCGGGCCGGTGCGGCTGTGGGCCGGGACCAGGGAAGTCACCCTCGGGTCGCCGCTGCCCCGGGCGGTCATCGCGATGCTGGCCATGCGCACGTCGACGGTCGTCTCGCGGGAGGAGCTGATCGACGGCGTGTGGGGCGAGAACCCGCCGGCGACCGTCGAGGGCAGTCTCTACACCTACATCTCGTCGCTGCGGAAGGCGCTGGAGCCCGACCGCGGGCGGCGCGACGCGTCGGGGCTGCTGGCCTCGGAGGGCGCCGGCTACCGCCTGCTGCTGACGCCGGACAACCTGGACGTGGTGCGGTTCGACCGCCTCCGGCAGCGCTCGGAGCAGCAGCTCGCGGCCGGTGATGCGGTTGCGGCGCAGCGCTCCGTGGACGAGGCGCTGGCGCTGTGGCAGGGCGAGGCGCTGTCGGGCGTGACCGGACCATATGCGCTCGCGCAACGCAGCCGGCTCGCCGAGCTGCGGGTCGTCGCGCGTGAGCTGCGATCGGAGGCGTCGCTGGCCAACGGCCAGCACACGACCGCGGTGGCCGACATCTCGGCGCTGGTGCACGAGTACCCGATCCGGGAGCGGCCGCGCGCGCTGCTGATGCTGGCGCTGTACCGCTGCGGGCGGCAGGCCGAGGCGCTGACGGCGTTCCGCGACGCCAGACAGGTGCTGATCGACGAGCTGGGCGTGGAACCGGGGCGGCAGCTACAGGAGCTGCACGAACGCATCCTCGCCAACGACCCGTCGCTCCAACTGGACCTCGGCCCGGCGGTCTCGGTGCGCGTGCCGACGCCCACCACTCCTCCCCCGACACTGTCTTTGGTGGGCCGCGACGCCCAGATGGACACGCTGCGCGCCGCCGTCACGGAGGTCAGCGCCGGCCGCGGCCAGGCGGTGTGGATCGAAGGCGAGATGGGCATCGGCAAGTCCGCTCTGCTCGCCGCGGGTCTCGCGCACGCCGAGTGGGCCGGCTGCAAGGTGCTGCACGCCGTCGCCGACACGCTGGGGCAGCGTTTTCCGCTGCGCGCCATGCTCGACTGCCTGGACGTGACGCCGCAGTCCACGGACCCGCGCCGCGTGGCGCTGGCCCACGCGCTGCGGGAGGGCGAGGCCAGCCAGTCCATCGTCGGCGGCGGCAACAGCATCTTCAGCACCATCGACCGGCTGGTGGCGCTGGTCGAGGAGCTGTGTGCGGAGGGCCCGCTCGCGGTCGGCCTCGACGACGTGCAGTGGGCCGACGAGTCCAGCCTGGAGGTGTGGCACCGGCTGTGCCAGCTCACCGCCAAGCTGCCGCTGCTGCTGGTCGGCGTGACGCGCCCGGCGCACCAGCGCCCCGAGGTGGAGCAGCTGCGCCGCGACACCGAGATCCTCGGCGGCGTGGTGCTGCGGCTGACCCCGCTGGACGTGGACGCAGTGGCCGGCATGGTCGGCAAGCTGATTGGCGCCCCGCCCGGGCCGCGGCTGCGGGAGATCGCCCGGCGGGCCGGCGGCAATCCGCTGTACGTGCGGGAGATGGCCGACGCCCTGATGCGGGAACGGGTCGTGCGAGTCGAGGCGGACACCGCGGAGGTGCCGCCGGAGGCGTTCGAGCGGGTGCCGGTGTCGCTGGTGTCGGCGGTGACCGGACGGCTCGGCTTCCTGTCGGAGGCGACACGTGAGGTGCTGCGCTGGGCGGCGCTGCTCGGCGGCGAGTTCGGCGTGGTCGACCTGTCGGTGGTGGTCGGCAAGCCGGTGTCGGCGCTGGTGCAGCCGTTCGAGGAGGCCATCGCCGCCGGCGTGCTGCGTGATGCCGGCCTGCGGCTGGCGTTCCGGCACCCGCTGATCAGGCAGTCCCTGTACGAGGGCACGCCGTCGGCGCTGCGCGTGGCCCTGCACTACCAGGCGGCGCAGGCGCTCGCGGACGCCGGCGTGCCCGAGGAGCACGTCGCCGAGCAGTTGCTGGCGGCCGAGGCGGGCATGGGGCCGTGGGCGGCGAAGTGGCTGACGCAGGCTGCCCCGGTGCTGCACCACCGTGCGCCGTTGGTCGTGGTGGAACTGCTCCAGCGCGTGCTGGAGTCCGTGCACCTCGACGAGGCGCGCCGCGCGCCGCTGATGGCGCACCTGGCGAACGTGTTGTTCCGGCTCGGTCGTGACGCCGACGCCGAGAACTGGGGCCGCAAGGCGCTGTCACACCTCAAGGACGCGGACCTGGCGGCGGAGATCCGCTGGGTGCTCGCTTACGTGCCCTATCGGATGTCGCAGCCCGCGCGGGCGCTGGCGATGCTGGAGGAGGCGCTGGCGGACTCGGCGCTGCCGCAGCTGTGGCGGGCCCGGCTGATGTCGCTGCTGGCGCTGGTGCAGCGGGCCGGCGTCGGCGAGATGGAGGTCGCCCAGGTGACGGCGCAGCGGGCAGTGGATCTGGGCGAGGAGGTCGGCGACGCCTTCACCGTGGGGCAGTCGCTGGAGGTGCTGTGGCAGGTGGAGGCGGTGCGGCGCGACTACGCCCGCGGCGTCGAGTTCCTGAACCGCGCCATGGACATCGTCGGCACCGACATCAGCCTCACCGACCTGCGGCTGGTGCTGCTGGACAACCGTATGTTCACGCTCCAGTGCCTGGACCGCCTCGACGAGGCCGGCGAGGACCTGCGGATGGCGTTCGAGCTGGCGGGCCACAGCACGCCGCTGGCCGGGCTGCACGTGGCCGGCGCGGTGCACCGGTACTGGCTGGGGCAGTGGGACGAGGCGCAGCGGGACCTGGCCGCCGCGCTCGGCGACTCCCCCGACTTCACCGGCTACGGCCTGCGTGAGGGCGGTCCGGTGCTGCTGCTGCACGGCGCCGGGGCGTTGATCGCCGCGCACCGGGACGACGTCGTACGCCTGGACCAGCATCTCGACGCCGGGCTGAACCTGCCCGTGGTCAGCGAGGCCGACCGGGAGAACTGCGACTTCCTGGTGGCGGCCAAGGCGATGGCCGCCGCCCGCGCCGGGCGGCTGTCCGACGCCATCGCCGAGCTGGGGATCATCCTCGACCCCAAGTACGAGGGCATGATGCTGCGGCACCAGTGGCTGCCCGAGCTGGTGCGCATGGCCATCGACAACGGCGACGTGGCCACCGCGCGGGACGCCGTCGCCGCCTGCGAGGCCGAGGCCCACCGTGAGACCACCGCCGCCCGCGCCGACGCCGCCGCCGCGCGCTGCCGGGCCGTCATCGACCGCGACGCCGAGGCCCTGGTGCCGGTGGCTACGCACTACCGCGCCGTGGGCCGGGTGTTCGAGCTGGCGCAGACGTTGGAGGAACGGGCGATCCTGCTCGCTGATGCTGGTCACCGGGACGAGGCCGAGGGCGTGCTGGGGCAATGCCTTGACCTGTACCGGGGATTCGGGGCGGCCTGGGACATCCGTCGGGCTGAGGCCGCCGTGCGGGCAGCGCCGCGCCATGGTGCGTGACCCGTACGGCAACGTCTTCCAGATCGCTACCGCCTGAACAGCCGGCGCAGTCTCGCCACCAGGCCGGCCGGCGCGTCGGAGTCACGGAAACGCGGGCAGTCGCACAGCGCGCAGTCGCTGCCGGGCCGGTAGTGCTCGTGCGCGGCCCGCGCATGACCGCATTCGCACGTGGTTGCCACGACGACAGAGCATAGTCACACCAGGGCGGCGACCATCCGGCCCATCAGCGCCAGGAACAATGATTCGCTCGCAAGCTCGCTCATGCGCGGCACCTCGCCAGCGCTCGGCGTCCGCGTTCGCGAACGCTCTGCGCTGAATAATTCGCTCGCAAGCTCGCTCACTGCGGCACCTTTCGCGTCGACCGGGCGATGAGCGCCGTCAACGCGCCGGTGTCCCGTTTGCGCAGGCAGAGCCTTTTCGCCTTGGCCGGCCACTACGCCCAGCGACCGTGAACCCGGGCGAGCCGATTGACCGCGGCTCGTCGCGGGGCGAACGGGTAGCACTCCCGGTCCGGCCGCCCACCACGAGACGCGCGTTACTCACCTTGCTGACAATGGCCGAGCCGGCGACGCGCACACGCACGCGCCGCCGACGGCCCGGTACATCTAGGCCAGCAGCTTCTCGATCAGCGCCAGCTCCTCGTCGCTGAAGTCGAGGTTGGCGGTGGCGCCGATGCTGTCCTCGATCTGGCGGACGCTGCTCGCGCCGACCAGCGCCGAGGTGACGCGGCCGCCGCGCAGCACCCACGCGATGGCCATCTGGGCCAGCGTCTGGCCGCGCCCCTGCGCCACCTCGTTCAACGCCCGCACCCGGTCCAGTTGCGCCGCAACGCCTTCGCTGGTGAGGAACGGGCTGTCGCTGGCCGCCCGCGAGCCCTCGGGGATGCCGTTCAGGTAGCGGCCGGTCAGCAGACCCTGGGCCAGCGGGGAGAAAGCGATCGAGCCGGCGCCGACCTCGTCGAGCACGTCCAGCAGCCCGCCCTCGACCCAGCGGTTCACCATCGAGTACGACGGCTGGTGGATCAGCAGCGGCGTGCCCAGGCTCCCGAGCACCGCGGCCGCCTCACGGGTCTGCTCGGCCGAGTAGTTGGACACCCCGACGTAGAGCGCCTTTCCTTGCTGCACAATGGAGTGCAGCGCGCCCATGGTCTCCTCGACCGGCGTCTCCGGGTCCGGCCGGTGGTGGTAGAACACGTCCACGTAGTCCAGGCCCATGCGGCGCAGGCTGGCGTCCAAACTGGACACCAGGTACTTGCGGGAGCCCCACTCGCCGTAGGGGCCGTCCCACATCAGGTAACCGGCCTTTGTGGACACCAGGATCTCGTCCCGGTAGGGCTTGAGGTCCTCGGCGAACAGGCGGCCGAAGTTCTGCTCGGCCGAGCCGGGCGGCGGGCCGTAGTTGTTGGCCAGGTCGAAGTGCGTGACGCCGAGGTCGAAAGCCCGGCGCAGGACCGCCCGCTGGGTGTCGATCCGGTTCACGTCACCGAAGTTGTGCCACAGGCCCAGGGAGATGGCCGGCAGTTTCAGCCCGCTGCGACCGGCGCGGCGGTAGGGCATGGCGGCATAGCGCGCGCCATCGGCGACGTACGGCATTCGGGACTCCCGTCAGCATCAGCGAACCGCCGCCGAGTCTAACCGCCGGGTCGCCAGCCGGGGTCGGCCAGCTTGCGCTCCAAGGCATCGGCGTCCACGATCTGGTAATAGCGCCGGTCGGTCACCAGCACGCCGTCCTGGCGCAGCAGAGCCACCGCGTGCTCCACCGACTTCGGCGACGCCGTCACCAGCTGGGCCAGCTCCGCCTGCGTGACGCCGCGCACGACAAAACCCGGCCCCGCCGGCTCCCCCAGTTCCCGGGCCAGATCCAGCAACTGCCGGGCCAGTCTCGCCGGCACGTCCATCGACGCCCGGTACTCCTGGCGTCGGTCGGCCAGCGACAGCCGCTGCCGCAACAGGTCCGTGACGAACCTCAGCACCTCCGGATCCTCGTCCGCCAGCGCCAGAAACCTCGTCCCGTCCACATGCACCGCGTGGCCGCCGGTCCGGGCCATGATCGTCGCCGACCGCCGGGTGCCCGACAGCACGCCCATCTCGCCCAGCACCGCCCCCGGGCCGTAGAAGCCCAGTATCGAGTCCACGCCGTTCTTGCCCGGCAGCACGACCTTCACCGAGCCCGTCTCGATCAGCAGCACCTCGTCGCTGTCCTCGCCGGCCACGCACAGCAGCTCGCCGCCCCGAAACGCCGCGAGCCGCCCGAGCGCCCGCAGCCTGGCCCGCACGGTCTCGAAGTCCACATCCCTGTGCTACCAGGTCCGACCGGTTCGGAGGAACGTTATGGCCCAGTCTTCCCCCAAGCGGCTACGGCACCGGCCTTCCGCGGGCGGCGGTCCAGAGCGCGTACCACTCGACGTTGGTCATGGCCGCGGCTTGGGCCTCGGCGTCCGCGCAGGCCCGGATGCGGTCGGGATTGGCGGTGCCGATGACGGGCTCGATCCGGGCCGGGTGGCGCATCAGCCAGCCGAGCACGATGGCCTCGGCGGTGGTGCCCTTGTCCGCGGCCATGGCGTTGACCAGGTCGTAGGCCGCGTTGTCGGACTCGGAACGCGGGGCGCCGCTGTAGATGCCCTGGGCCAGGGAGCCCCAGGCCTGGATCCGGACGTCGTTGGCGCGGCAGTACTCGATCGTGCCCTCGGGGAAGCTCAGGCCGCTGCCCTCGGGATGGTTGACCAGCACGCCGGCCTCCAGCCAGTCCCGCCGGTGCAGGCTCATCTCCAGCTGGTTGGCGACCAGCGGCTCGTCGAGATGCCGTTGCAGCAAGGACATCTGCGCGGCGGACATGTTGGACACGCCCAGCGAGCCGACCTTGCCGGCCGCGCGGAGCTCGCCGTACGCCTCGGCGACCTCGGCCGGATCCAGCAGCGGATCGGGGCGGTGCAACAGCAGGATCTCGACCCGCTCCACACCCAGCCGCGCCAGGCTGGCGTCCACCCGCTCCAGAATCGCGGCCTTGGACAGGTCGTAGTACGCCTGGAGACCGCTTTCACCCAGCCTGATCCCGCACTTGGTCTGGATCTTCACGCGGTCCCGCAGCCCGGGATCCCGGCGCAGCACCTCGCCGAACACCAGCTCGGCCTTGCCCCGGGTGTAGATGTCGGCGTGGTCGAACCACGTCACCCCGATCTCCACCGCCGCGTGCACCGCCCGCTCCGCGTGGTCGATGTCCGCCGCCGCCACCGGCGTGTCGTCCCAGGCGCCGCCCAGCCCCATGCAGCCGTAGATCATGGTCACCACCCGACTCTAACCACCGCGCGCCTGCTGGAAGGCCCCGGGCGTCGTCGCTATCCTGGAGCGCCCGCAGTTTCCGCCGCCGACCATGGGGTCCCGAAGCATGAGCGACTCGTCCGCCGTCCTGCCGGGCTACCCGGACCCGCTGTGGATCCAGGCGGTCGCGCTGGTGCGGGGCGAGATCGAGCGCGGCGTGCTCAAGCCGGGCATGCGGCTGGCCCCGGAACGCGAGCTCTGCCAGCAGCTCGGCATCAGCCGGGTGACGCTGCGCCGGGCCCTGGGCCACCTGGTCGAAGAGGGCGTGCTGAGCGCGTCCCGCGGCCGCGGCTGGTACGTCAGCAAGGCGGCGCAACCACGCAAGGAGTGGCCGAACACGCTGGAGTCGTTCAGCGAGACGGCCGCGCGGATGGGCCTGACGCCCCGGTCGCAGGTGCTGCAGAACCGGGTCGACCCGGCGACCATCGACCAGGCGGAGCGGCTGGGCATCGCGCCCGGCACGATGCTGTTCACGCTGGAACGGGTCCGGCTGCTCAACGACGTGCCGATCGGGCTGGACCTGACCCGCCTGCCGCTGGGCCTCGTGGCCGGCATCGGGGAACTCGACTTCGGCGAGCGCTCGCTGTACGCCACGCTGGCCGACGCCGGCGTCGAGCCGGTGCGGGCCGACTCCACCATCGAGGCGACCAAGGCCGACGACCGCACCGCCCGCCACCTGGAGGTCGACCCCGGCGAGCCGCTGCTGGTGATGCACCAGCTCGCCCTCGACGCCAACCAGTCGCCGCTGTTCATGTCGACCATCCGATACGCCGGCGAGCGCTACCGCCTGCGCACCTCGTTCAGCCGCACTAGCTGACCAGCACTCCCTTCACGAAGTCCGGGCCGGCGGCCTCCATCGCTTCGAAGGCCTCGTCGACCTGGTCCAGGGTGTACCGGTGGGTGACCAGCGGGGCGTAGCTGAACCGGCGCTGGGCGATGAGGTCCAGGGCGGTGACCATGGCGGCCACCGTGCGGGTGCGGTCGGGGCAGAAGCCGTTAACCACGGTGACGCCCTTGTACCAGAGGTCCATGTCCATCTTGGCCTCGCCGGCGTGGTGGTAGCCGATCACGTTGAGCGTGCCGAAGGGCCGGACCAGGGAGCCGGCGGTGGCCAGGCCCGGGGTGACGCCGGTGGCCTCCAGCACGAGATCCATGCGGCCATCGCCGAGGTAGCCATCCAGCGCGTCGGGGGCGACGGCGGCGTCGAGGCCGAGTGAGAGCGCTCGCTCACGTCGCGAGGGGTCGGGGTCGACACCGATGAGCAGGGCCGGGGCGTGCCGCTTGACCAACTGCACGAGGCCGAGGCCCATGAAGCCGAGGCCGACGACGGCGACCCGGAGACCGACCGCTGATGGGGAGCGGGAAAGCGCTTCCTCCAGCACGGCGACGGGCTCGCCGAGGGCGTGAGCAGGCGAAATGCCCGCCGGGATGGGGAGAACCGCGGTCGCGTCCATGACCGCCAGCTCGGCGAAGCCCTCGCCGCCCAGACCGGTGACGAGGTCGCCGACGGCCCAGCGGGTGGCCTGAGCGCCGACGGCCGCGACCCGGCCGGCGATCTCGTGGCCGAGGCGCATCGGCTCGGCGCCGGGATCGTGGCGTCGCCAGGCCGACAGGTCCGAGGTGCAGACGCCGCAAGCCAGCACCTCGACCAACACCTGGTCGGCGGCCGGCACCGGATCGGACAGCGAGACCACCTTCGAGGTGCGCGGGCCGACCAGCTGGCTGAGTCTCATGCTCGTCTCCGGGTGGTTTGAAGTGGTATGCGGTGGATTGGTGACCTGTCGCACGCCCGAGCGCCGCCAACGATGGTCGCATCACGTTTTCACCGTGTCACTACCAGGGGTCACTACTCCGTTCAGCCGCTAGACAGTAGAGTTCCGCCTGGCCACCCTGGTATGCCGTGGTCTGCAACTGGTACGTCGTCCGTCAGGGCGTGAAGGGAGCCGAGCCATGCGCACCGTGCTCAGGAAGCTCGGCTTCTACCTGCTCACCGCCTGGGTCGCGATCAGCCTGAACTTCCTGATCCCCCGGATCATGCCGGGCGACCCGGCCTCGCACCTGATCAACCAGTTCCACGGCAAGCTCAGCCCGGCGGCCATCCAGGCGCTGCGCGTCCTGTTCGGACAGCCGGACGCGAGCCTGTGGACCCAGTACCTGAACTACTGGCACAGCATCCTGACCGGCGACTTCGGCATCTCCTACGCCTACTACCCGGCCGACGTGGGCACCGTGCTGGGCCAGAGCATGTACTGGACGCTGGGCCTGATCACCGCGTGCACGGTGCTCGGCTTCGTGATCGGCACCGGCCTGGGCATCCTGGCCGGCTGGAAACGCGGCACCTGGCTGGACTCGCTGATACCGGTGACCACGTTCCTGTCGTCCATCCCGTACTTCTGGTTCGCCATCATCATCGTGCTGGTCTTCGCCATCACACTGAACTGGTTCCCGCTGTCCGGCGGCTACTCGGTGGACACCACCATCGGCTTCTCCGGCGACTTCATCGCCAGCGCCCTGTACTACGCGGTGCTGCCGGCGGCCACCATCGTGATCACCTCGGTCGGCGGATGGCTGATCAGCATGCGCAACATGATGGTGACGACGCTGTCCGAGGACTACGTCCGGCTGGCCGAGGCCAAGGGCCTGTCCCGGCGGCGGATCATGTACAAGTACGCGGCCCGCAACGCGATGCTGCCGTCGCTGTCGGGGTTCGCGATGTCGCTGGGCTTCGTGATCGGCGGCTCGATCGTCACCGAGGTGGTGTTCAACTACCCGGGCCTGGGCACCACGCTGTTCAAGGCCGCGCAGGCCGCGGACTACCCGCTGATGTCGGCCATCTTTCTGCTGATCACCGTGATGGTGCTGGTGGCCAACCTGCTCGCCGACGTCGTCTACGTGTTCCTCGACCCGAGGACGAGGGAGAGCTGAGCATGGCCGTGCAACCCGCTGTCCTCGCCGAGACCGAACAGGTGGAACCGGAAGCCGGCCGCCTCTGGGCGCGTGCGCTGCGCAAGCCGCTGACCCTCACCGGCGTGATCATCACCCTGGTCTTCGTCGTGCTGGCGGTGATCGGGCCGTGGATCGCGCCCTACGACCCGTCCGCGGTCAGCGACGCGGCCACCGCTCCCCCGTCGTTCGCGCACTGGCTGGGCACCACCCAGAACGGCCAGGACATCCTGTCCCAGATGCTGTTCGGCGCGCAGGCGTCGATAGTCGTCGGCCTCGGCTCGGCGGTGATCACCACCATCCTGTCGGTGCTGGTCGGCGTGACCGCCGGCTACCTGGGCGGCACCAGCGACGAGCTGCTGTCGTTGCTGGCCAACGTGTTCCTGGTGCTGCCGGGCCTGCCGCTGACCATCATCCTGGCCGCCTACCTGCCGCACAGCGGGTCGCTGGGCATCATCCTGGTGATCTCCCTGACCGGCTGGGCCTGGGGCGCCCGGGTGCTGCGGGCGCAGACGTTGTCCTTGCGCAAACGCGACTTCGTGGAGGCGGCGCGGGCCACCGGCGAGCGCACGTCGAAGATCATCCTGCGGGATATCCTGCCCAACCAGCTGGCCGTGATCGCCGCGTCCTTCCTGGGCACGGTCACCGCGGCCATCCTCACCCAGGCCAGCCTGGCGTTCCTCGGGCTGACCGACGTCACGCAGTGGTCGTGGGGCACGATCCTGTACTGGGCGCAGGCCGACAGCGCGCTGCTCACCGGATCCTGGTGGTGGTTCGTCCCGGCCGGACTGGCCATCGCGCTCATCGGCACCGCGCTGTCGCTGGTCAACTTCGGCATCGACGAGTTCATCAACCCCCGGCTGCGCCAGGCCGGCATCGCCACGTTGAAGGCGCAGCGGGCGCAGGTGTCCCGCAAACGCACCAAGCGGGTCAAGCGTGCTCAGGCTCGGCAACCGAGGCCGGCGGGCACGCCGTTCACCGCGGACAGCACGGACGTCATCCTGGAAGTCCGCAACCTCAAGGTGAACTACGGCGCCGTCACCGCCGTCGACGACGTCTCGTTCACCTTGAGGCGGGGGGAAGTCCTGGGCATCGCCGGCGAGTCGGGCTCGGGCAAGTCCACATTGGCCTACGCCATCACCCGGCTGCACAAGCCGCCGGCCGAGATCCCGCAGGGCGAGATCCGCTACACCAATCCCGATGGGTCCACTGTGGACGTGCTTGGGATGGACGACGAGCAGCTGCGGGCCTTCCGCTGGGAGGAGCTGTCCATCGTCTTCCAGTCGGCGATGCACGCGCTCAACCCGATCATGCGCATCGGCGAGCAGATCGAGGACGCCCTGGTGGCGCACCGGCCCGGCAGCACCGCGCCGGAACGGGCCGCCCGCGTGGTCGAGCTCCTGGGCATCGTGGGCATTCCAGCCGACCGGGCCAACTCCTACCCGCACGAGCTGTCCGGCGGCATGCGGCAGCGGGCGATGATCGCGGTCGGGCTGGCGCTCGACCCGGAGATCATCGTGATGGACGAGCCGACCACCGCGCTGGACGTGGTGATCCAGCGGCAGATCATCGACAAGATCATGGAGCTGAAGGACCGGCTCGGCTTCTCGGTCGTGTTCATCACCCACGACCTGTCGCTGCTGATCGAGATGTCCGACACGATCGCCGTGATGTACGGCGGCAGGATCGTGGAGCTGGCCGCGGCCGAGGACTTCCACCAGCGGCCGCAGCACCCCTACAGCCGGGGCCTGCTGGCGTCGTTCCCCACGCTCAGCGGCCCGAAGCGGGAGCTGTCGGGCATTCCCGGCTCGCCGCCGGACCTGCGGCGGCTGCCCACGGGATGCGCGTTCCGGCCGCGCTGCCCGGTCGCCTTCGACGCCTGCGCCGAGCAGGAGCCGCCGCTGTACCAGATCGGCTCCTCGCGGGCGGCCTGCCTGCTCCATTCCGACAACCACGCCGTCAGGATTGGTGAGACCGCATGACCGCACCGGTGTTGGAGGCCGTCGACGTCACCAAGCACTTCCCGGTGCGCGGCCTGGTCAAGCGCGGCGGCGGCCGGGTGGTGCACGCCGTGGACAACGTGTCGCTGAAGCTGTACGCGGGCCGGATCACCGCGCTGGTCGGCGAATCCGGCTCGGGAAAGTCCACGCTGGCCCGTCTGCTGGCCCAGCTCTATCCGGTCACCAGCGGCGAGATCCGGCTGCACGGCGAGCCGGTGCAGGCCACCCGCGGCAAGGCGTTCCGCGAGCACGTCAGCAAGGTGCAGCTGATCCTCCAGGACCCGTTCGCGTCCTTCAACCCGGTGGCCTCGATCGCCAGCACACTGCGCCGCGCGGTGTCCATCCACCACGAGGACAAGCACGGCGCCGAGCAGCTGGCGGTGATCGACGACCTGCTCACGCAGACGAATCTGGTGCCACCACGGCAGTTCACCGAGAAGTTCCCGCACGAGCTGTCCGGCGGCCAGCTCCAGCGGGTGTCCATCGCCCGGGCGCTCGCGGCCAGCCCGGACGTGTTCCTGGCCGACGAGCCGGTGTCCAGTCTGGACGTCTCCATCCGGCTGGGCATCCTGAACCTGTTGCGGCGCCTGACCGAGGAGCGTGACGTGGCCATGCTCTACGTCACCCACGACATCGCCTCGGCCCGCTACTTCGCTTCGGACACGACGGTGATGTACGCCGGCGAGATCGTCGAGACCGGCCCGTCCGAGACCGTCACGCAGCAGGCCGCGCACCCCTACACCCAGCTGCTGATCTCCTCGGCCCCGGACCCGTCCCGCACGGATGCCAGGCGGGTCAAGGACATCGGGCAGCCGCCGAGCCTGATCACGCCGCCCAGCGGCTGCCGGTTCCATCCCCGCTGCCCGTTCGCTCTTGCTCGCTGCAAGCAGGAGAAGCCGCCGACCTTCGAACTCGCCGATGGCCACACCGCGCGGTGTTGGCTGTACGCGGACAATTCTGAGCCCGCCGCTGTGCCAGAAAGGCCCGATGCCTCGTGACCAGTTCGGTTCAAATCACCAGAAGGAGCCTGCTGGCGGGAATGCTCGCCACCGCGGGCGGCCTCGCCCTCGCCTCCTGCTCGTCGGGCAGCGGCTCGTCGGCCAACGGGCTGACCATCACCGTCGCCGGCCAGTCCGACAACCTCACCCAGGTGTTCAACCCGTTCCTGGAGAACACCGCGCTCGGCGTGACCTACAACGGCAGCTTCATCTACGAGCCGCTGGTGCAGGTCAACACCGTCGACATCGGCAAGGACATCCCGTGGCTGGCCAAGTCCTGGGAGTGGTCGGACGACAACAAGACGTTCACGGTCACGTTGCAGGACAACGTGAAATGGCACGACGGCAAGCCGTTCTCGGCCGATGACGTGGTGTTCAGCTACCAGCTGCTGGCCAAGTACCCGGCGCTGAACCTCCAGGGCGCGCCGGCCGGCGACGTCAGCTCGCCGGCTCCGAACAAGGTCGTTTTCACCTTCAAGGACCCGTCCCAGCAGCTGTTCACGAACCTCGTGTCCGTGCCGATCGTGGCCAAGCGGCTGTGGGAGTCGGTCAAGGACCCGACCAGCTACCAGGACCCGAACCCGGTCGGCACCGGCGCGTTCAAGGTGGGCCAGTTCTCCGCGCAGAGCCTGTTGCTCACCCGCAACGACGACTACTGGCAGACCAAGGCGCAGATCGCGGCGATCCGATTCGTGCCGTACAAGGACAACTCCACCATCACCAACGCGATGGTGCAGGGCCAGGCCGACTGGGCCGGAACCTACATCGCCAACGCGGACAAGACGTTCACCTCGAAGAGCTCCAACTACCACTTCTGGGCGCCGCGCGCCGGCACCGACGGCCTGATTCCCAACCTGGAGCGCTGGCCGCTCTCGGACGTCGCCGTGCGCAGGGCGATCAGCCTTGGCGTGAAACGGAAGCAGGTGGCCGCGGCCAGCGGCGAGCAGCCCGCGACCAGCGTCACCGGCCTGCCGCTGCCGGCCTACCAGTCCTCCGTGTCCCCGCAGTACAAGAACGTGAACCTGGAGGAGGACAAGGCCAAGGCGGAGCAGACGCTACAGGCGGCCGGCTACGTCAAGGCCAGCGACGGCTACTACGCCAAGAGCGGCAAACGGGTCGAGTTCAGCTGCAGCTTCCCGGCCTCCTACACCGAGATCGCCGCGCGGGTGCAGGTGCTGGTGTCGCAGCTCAAGGACATCGGCATCAAGCTGAACATCGACACGACCACGGTGGACGACATCAACCCCCGCACGGCCAAGGGGGACTTCGACTCCACCATGGGCTACCCGGTGAGCCCGACGCCGCGCGGGTTCTCGTTCTACAACGACACCATGAATCCCAACCTGTACTACCCGATCGGGCAGTCCACGCCGTCGTACCAGAACATCGAGCGGTTCCGCGACGACCAGGCGGCCGAGCTGTTCAAGCAGTACCCGCTGGCCAACACCGACGAGGCGCGGCAGCAGATCCTGGACAAGATCGAGACGGTGTTCGTGGAGCAGCTGCCGTGGATCCCCATGTTCTACTGGGGTTCCTACAGCAGCTGGAGCACGGCCAAGGTGACCGGCTTCCCGGACCCGGACCACCCGTACTTCACCGCGGTGCCGAACGTGGTGGTGGCGCTGAGGCTGAAGCCCGCGTGACCGCCGAGCTCGCCGTGATGGCGTACACCGTGCTCGACCAGGCCCGCGCCGATCTCGACGGCACGTTCGCCCGGCTGGCCGAGATCGGCTACCGGGGCGTGGAGACCTACGGCCTGGTCGAGCACTTCGGACCGGCGCGCGTGCGGGACGCGCTGGACGCGGCCGGGCTGGTCGTGACGAGCGCGCACGCGCCGTTCCCGGCCGGCCCGGACGCGGAGTCCATCTTGGACCAGAACCAGGAGCTGGGCGCGGAAGTCCTGGTGTGGAGCATGGAACGCGAGGAGTTCGACTCGCCCGACGCGATCAAGCGCGGCGTGCAGCGGGTCAACGTGGCCGCCGAGCACGCGTCCACCCGGGGCATGACCATCGCGTACCACAACCACTTCGCCGAGTTCGCCCAGTTCTTCGACGGCGTGCAGGCCTACGACCTGCTGTTGGAACTGCTCGACGAGCGGGTGCTGGTCGAGCTGGACGCCTACTGGGCCGTGCTCGGCGGGGCCGATCCGGCGGAGATCCTCAGCCGGCTCCGCGACCGCGCGCGGTTCATCCACGTCAAGGACGGGCCGGCGGTCAGCTACGAGGACGATGTGATGGTGCCGATCGGCGAGGGGCGGATCGACTGGCGGGCAACGCTGTCCGCGCCGTCCGGGCTGCGCTGGCACATCGTCGAGCTGGAACGGCTGCACATCGACACGTTCGAGGCGCTGCGGCGCAGCTATGACCACCTGGTCGGCAACGGACTCTCGCTGGGGGCGCGATGAAGGTGCTGTTCCTGGGCGGGGCCGGCATGATCGGCTCCGCCTGCGCGGACGAGGCGGTGGCGTCCGGTCTGGACGTCACCGTCGTCACGCGCACCGAACCGAGGCGGCCGCCGCCACCCGGGGTCCGCACGCTGCGGGCCGATGTCCGGGAAAGCGCTGCCCTGCAAGAGGTCCTCGGTGACGAGGAGTTCGACGCGGTCGTGAACTGGGTCGGCTTCAACCCCGACGACCTGCGCGCACATCCCGAGGTGTTCGAGGGCCGGATCGGGCAGTACGTGTTCATCAGCACCTGCTCGGTGTTCGCCCGACCGGTCCCGCAGCTGCCGGTGACCGAGTCGACGCCGCGCCGGCAGCCGGTGTTCGGCTATCCCCGGGGCAAGATCGCCTGCGAGGCGTTCCTGGAGGAGGCGTACCGGGACAGCGGCCTGCCGCTGACCGTCGTCCGGCCGGCACACGTCTACGACCGGACCGTGGTGCCGGTGTTGGCCGGCTGGACCGCCATCGAGCGGATGCGCGCCGGCCGGCCGGTGGTGGTGCACGGCGACGGCACCTCGCTGTGGACGTTGATGCACTCCCGGGACTTCGCGCGGGCCTTCGTGCCGCTGCTGGGCAACGGGCACACCGTCGGCGAGAGCGTGAACGTGGTCTCCGGGGACATCCTGACCTGGGACCAGATCCACCTGGAGCTGGCCGCTGCGGCCGGCGTGCGGCGGCCGCTGCTGCGGCACCGGTCCAGCGAGGACATCGGCGCGGTGCTGCCCGGCTGGCGGGACGTGCTGGAGCACGACTTCCGGCACTCGATGTTCTTCGACACCGCCAAGCTGCGCGCGCTGGTGCCGGGCTTCGCGCCGGCGGTGTCGTTCGCCGAGGGCGCCCGGGAGCTGGTGGCCCACCACGACAAGGAGCCCCGGCTGCGGGCGGTCGACGAAGGCCTGGATGCGGCGTTCGATCAACTCATCGAGCAGACCGATAGCAGACCAAAGTAATACCACTTGGTATTCTGGTCACCCGCCGACAGGAGGTACGAGCCGATGCAGGGGCCAGCGTGACCGCCGAGCAGCCGGTGCTGCCCGCCGCCTACCCGGAGCCGCTGTGGACGCAGGCGGCGGCGCTGCTGCGCACCCGCATCGCCGACGGCGAGCTGCGCCCCGGCGCGCGGCTGCCGCCGGAGCGGGACCTGTGCCAGCAGCTGTCGATCTCCCGGGTGACGCTGCGCAAGGCCCTGTCCGCGCTGGTCGACGAGGGCGTGCTGCGCTCGGCCCACGGCCGCGGCTGGTATGTCACCGCGCCGCCGCGCGGCGACTGGCCCAACACCCTGGAGTCGTTCTCCGAGACGGCCCGGCGGATGGGCCTGGCCCCGACCTCCGAGGTGCTGCGCGCGGCCGCCGCGCCGGCCAGCTTCGACGAAGCCGAGACCTTCCAGATCGCCCCGGGCACGCCGCTGTTCCGGCTGGAGCGAGTGCGCCGCCTGGACGGCGTGCCGATCGCCGTCGACGAGTCGCTGCTGCCGGCCGACGTGGCCGAGGACTTCGAGCTCGTCGACTTCACCACGGCCTCGCTCTACGAGATCGTCACCGACCGCGGTTTCCAGCTGGCGCAGGCGGACACCACGATCGAGGCCCGGCCGGCGACCGCCGCCGTCGCCGAGCACCTGGGCGTGCCCGAGGCCACGCCCATTCTCCAGATGCGGCAGGTGGTCCGGGACCGGGCCGGCCGGCCGCTGCTGTCGTCCACCATCCGGTACGCGGGCGACCGCTACCGCCTGCGCACGTCCTTCACCAGAAACGCGGGAACGGAGTAGAAATGGTCGACGGCTTCATCGCCTACACGCGGGC
This sequence comes from Kutzneria sp. CA-103260, assembly GCF_018263855.1. Lineage (GTDB taxonomy): Bacteria > Actinomycetota > Actinomycetes > Mycobacteriales > Pseudonocardiaceae > Kutzneria. The sequence goes on from NZ_CP073318.1 coordinate 4,483,334, forward strand.
CCGCGCCACCCAGGCAGCGGACCTCGCGGCGGCGGTCGACCGTCTGGCGAGCTCGGTTGCGGAGCTCGCCGCTGGGGGTCGTCTTTCCGGTCCTGGACCGGTTTTCGTGGGTATCGGCGCGAGCCTCGCGGCCGCGTGCGCGCCGGTGTGGACGCTGCGGGAGCGCGGCATCCACTCGTGGCGGCTGGGGGCGGGCGACCATCCGCTGCCCTTCCCGCCGAGCAGCCATCCGGTGTTCGGGGTGTCGCAGAGCGGCCGCAGCGCGGAGACGCTGGCCGTGCTGGAGACCATTCCGGTCGGCAAGCGGTATGCCGTGGTCAACGTGGTGCCTTCGCCGATCGCCGACCTCGCCTCCGGCCTGGTCGACCTGGGCAACATCGCCGACAGCTACGCCTCCACCATCGGCTTCACCGCAACCGTCGCCGCGCTGGGCCTGATCGCCGACGCCTGGCACGGCGGCCGCGTCGACGAGGGCTGGTCGCGGATCGGTGACGTCGTCGCCGCCGTCGAACGGGACCTCGGGCCGCAGATCCGTTCCCTGGCCCCGCTTTTCGCCGCTGCCACCTCAGCCGACTTCGTCGGCGCCGGGCCGTTCGTCGGCTCCGCCGAGGCCGGCGCCCTGCTGTTCCGTGAAGTGGCGCGCATTCCCGCCACGGGCATGAGCACCCGCCAGTACCTGCACGGCGCCATGGAGTCCGCCGGCGGCGGCGTGCACGTCCTGTTCGGCGGCGACCGCGAGTTCGCCGCCGCCGAAACCCTGGCCGGCGCCGGCCATCCGGCGATCCTCGTGACCAGCGAGGACTTCGACCCCGGCCCCCTGGCGCACCTCGTGCGCCTGCCCGCGCTGCCGCCGTCCCAGGCCGCCATCGCCCAGATCGTCGTGGTGCAGATCCTGGTCGAGGCCGTCGCCGCCGTGCGTAGTGTGGCGATCGAGGAATTCGTCTTCCACAACAACGACATCAAGGTGCCGGAGCTATGAGAGTTGTGGTCGGGGTCGACGTCGGGGGCACGAAGGTCGCGGTTCGGGTGGCGACGCTGGACGGCGAGGTGGTCAGCGATCACCAGTGGCCGGCGGACGGGTGGTCGGCGTCGCCGGTGGCGGCGGCGGCGCGGTGGTTGCGGTCGGTGATCTCGCTGGCGGTGCCGGCGGAGGACGAGATCGTGGCGGCGGGCATCGGGGCGCAGGGGTGCGACACCCAGGAGCACTGCCGGGATCTGGCCGAGGCGGTGGCGGCCCTGGGAGTGCACGCCACCGTGGTCAACGACGCGGCGTTGTTGGTGCCGGCGGCGGGGTTGAGCGAAGGCATCGGGGTGATCGCGGGGACGGGGTCGATCGCGGTCGGGGCGGACGCGAACGGCACGGTGTTGTTCGCGGGCGGGTGGGGCTGGGTGCTCGGGGATGAGGCGAGTGCGCCGGCCATCACGCGTGAGGCCACGAAGGCCGCCCTCGCTGCCTATGACGATCGACGGCCGGATGATGGCCTGCTGCGGGCGCTGCTCGGGCACTATGGCGTCGCGGATGCGCCGGGGCTGGCCCGGGCGGTGAACGACTTCCCCACGCCGGAGAACTGGGGGCCGGCGGCGGTGGCGGTGTTCGAGGCGGCCGACGCGGGCTCGACCCTGGCCCGCTGGGTGGTCGACGAGGCCGCTCGCAGTCTGAAACTCCTGGTCTGCCAACTGAAGAAGCGCGGCGCGGTCGGCGACACGGTGGTCGCCGCCGGCAGCGTGATCGTCCAGCAGCCGCGGCTGGCCGAGGCCTTGCGGTCCAAGCTGGTCGACTTCTACCCGTCGCTCACGTTGCGGCTGCTGGAGGTGCCGCCGGTGGCCGGTGGCGTGGTGCTGGCGCTGAGGCGGCTCTCGCCCCAGCATTGATCACCGCAACAGCGAGGCGGCCAGCAGGAACCAGGCTGAGTGCGGGATCCACTGCTCGGCCCAGCGCCAGGCGTTGCCGGCCGCGACCGGCCCGGCGGGCATGAAGTCGATGTCGTGCTCGTCCTCGAAACCGGCGGTGATGCCGTTCAGGATGCCGCCGGGCACGTTCTTGAAAATGGCGTGGTACTCAGGAGTGTTGCGGCCGCGGCCCTGCAACATGGAGCTGTCGAACGGGTTGAGGCCGAGCACCCAGTGCACCTGGTCATCGGCCAGCACGTGCAGGCGCTGCCGCAACTCCTCGTCGCACTCGGGCTGCGCGGCGGTGACCAGGGCTGCGTAGGCGGTGGAGCAGATGCCGGCGTTCTCGCCCTGCCACCAGTAGCCGGTTTCGTTGCCGTGCGGGAAGAAGAAGCTGGTCCGCGGCTCCTCCCCCGTCGGCTGCACGTACTGGCGGGCCAGGCCGAACGGGTTGGCGACCTCCTCGTTGAGCCGCACGGCGTCGCGGGCCAGGGCGAGGGCGGTGATGCGGGCCTGGGCGGCGACCGGCGAGTCGGCGCAGACCTCGGCGAACCGGAGCAGCGCGACGATCGGCAGGCCGGGCTCGGCGGCGTGGAAGAACGGCCGGCCCTCGACGTCGCCGACGAGGTAGCCGAAGCCGGGACCGTTGGTGTAGCGGCCGATCAGCGACCGGGCCCGGGATTCCGCATGCACCACAACGCTTTCGCCGGCGCAGACGAGCTCAGTGGCGGCCAGCAGCGCGCAGTAGTCGTCAATGACGCTCTCGGTGCCGTCGAAGCTGTACTCGGTGTTGTGGTCCGCCAGGTGGTCGAAGCCGCGGCGGGCCGCCCGCAGGTACTCGGCCGGCGTGAAGTCGCCGCTGACCTCGGACATGGACGCCCGGGCCAGGGCGGCGATCGCCAGCCCGCCGCCGTGCCGGTAGGCGGCCTGCCAGCGCTGGGTGCGCACGCTGTCCTGTAGCGGCGCGTTGATCACGCGTTCGTTCAGGTCCTTGGTCAGCGCGTCGAAGATGCCGGTGTAGAAGTAGCCCTCGGGCGACTGGAAGCGGACCAGGAAGTCGGCGCCGTGCAGGCCCTCGTCGCGCAGCTTGGCCCCGAGCGCGCCGGCCAGGGTCTCGTCGGTGGCCCGCAGGTTGTCCCGGGCGGCGAAGAAGGCCCAGGCGCACAACGGAATCTGCTGCGGGCTCATCATCCGGGTGTACGTGAGGTGGCTGAGGAACTTGCTGAAGTCGCCGGAGGCGTCCAGCCAGCCGCCGCGGGCGTCGACGGTGCGGCCCGAGTCGTCGCCGTAGAACTTGGCCGCCCGGTCCTTGCGGTCGATCTCGCCGGTGGAGCGCACCGCCCGGAAGTAGTTGACGCAGTCGGACATCGCGGTGGCCGGGACGCGCTTGTCGGCGAGCTCGAACGGCTCCGAACGCTGGACGCCGTCCGCCGTCTCGATCTCCAGGTGGTAGGTGCCCGGCTCGCGGACACCGCTGAAGTCGAGACGGCGGAAGGCGCCGAGCGACCAGCGATCCACCGTCACCTCGGGACCCGGCGTCAGCTCCAGCCGCGTGCCGTCCGCGCCCACCACCGCTGCCGTGCGAATCTCGGTGGGCTCGGTGTGCAGCAGCATGGCTTTCTTGCTGCCGGCGGTGTCGTAGCCGAGGTGACTGGTCAGGATCGTGGTCGGCACCACACCGACGCTAGCCGACGGCCCGCTCTGGTTCAACTGGTATGACCCTGGACTGCTCTTTGTATTGTCGATGCTGTGTATTGCCGGTAGCGTCGGTGGCCGTGAAGCTGCGCGCCATTCCGTCCACGCTGGTGCTGGTCGACGGGACCGACCTGCACCACGACCTGATCGGCGCCGCCTTGGCGCTGCAGGAGATCGTCACCGAGGCCGGGCTGCCGGCCGCCCGGGGTGTCGGCGTGCACCGCTTCGCCGATCCCATGCCGGCCACCGCCGAGGCCGACGTCTACGTGCTTTACCTGTCTGGCCCCCGCTTCGAGCCCGCCGAGCAGCAAGCGCTGTCCGATCTGGTCGCCGCCGGCAAGGGGCTGGTCGCCATCCACGCCAGCAACCTGTTCGGGTTCGGTCCCGGCGGCGTCGAGGCGGACCGGGCCGGTGTCGAACTGGTCGGCTCCCGGTATCTGTCCCACGGCGACGCCGGCTCCGAGGGCCGATTCGACGTCCGGGTCCAGGCCGGCCACCCGGTCACCCGCCACCTCGGCGACTTCGCCATCGACGACGAGTACTACCTGATCGACTGCGAGCCCGACATCGAGGTGCTGGCCACACGGGACACCTCCGACGGCCCGCAACCCATCGCCTACGTGCGCCAGCACGGCCAGGGCCGGGTCTGCTACACCGCCCTCGGCCACGATCCCCGTGCCTGGGGCAATCCCTGGTTCCGGCAGCTGATCCGGCAGGCGGTGCTGTGGACCGCGGGCGTGCCGGACGAGGACATCCTGTCGTGGTCGACGCGATGGCCGCTGGGCAACGGCCGCTTCATCGGGCAGTAATCACTCCTCGGCGGCCAGGTGCGCGTAGGTCGCCCGCAGGTCGCGCTTGAGGATCTTGCCGCTGGGGTTCTTGGGCAGGGCGTCGGCGAGCACCACGAACTTCGGGCGCTTGAAGCCGGCCAGGCGCTCCTTGACGTGGGCGTGCACATCCTCGGCGGTCAGGGTCGAGTCGGCCCGGGGCACGACCACGGCGGTGACCGCCTCGATCCAGTGCGGATGGCTGATGCCGAACACCGCGACCTCGGCCACGCCGTCCAGCTCGTACACGGCTTCCTCGACCTCGCGGCTGGCCACGTTCTCGCCGCCGGTCTTGATCATGTCCTTCTTGCGGTCCACAACGGACAGATAGCCGTCCTCGGTCATGACGCCGAGATCGCCGGAGTGGAACCAGCCGCCGGCGAAGGCCTCGGCGGTCTTCTCCTCGTCGTTGTAATAGCCCAGCGCGGCGTGCGGACTGCGGTGCACGATCTCGCCGACCTGACCGGGCGGGACCGGCTCGCCGAAGCCGTCGACCAGCGTCGTCTCCACGTTCAGGCAGGCGCGGCCGGCGCTGCCGAGGTGGGCGAGTTGCTCGTCGGGACGCAGGATGGTGGCCAGCGGGGCCATCTCGGTCTGGCCGTAGAAGTTCCACAGTCGCACGTCGGGCAGCCGGCGCTGGAGCTCGCGCAGCACCTCGACCGGCATCGGCGAGGCGCCGTAGTAACCCTTGCGCAGGCTGGACAAGTCGGTGCGGTCGAAGTCCGGGTGGCGCAGCAGCGAGATCCACACCGTGGGCGGGCAGAACAGCTTGGTCACCCGCTCGCGGTGGATCGTGGCCAGCATGGTGGCCGGGTCCGGGGCGGGCAGGATGATCGAGGTGGCGCCGAGATAGACGTCCACTGAGAAGAAGCAGTCCAGCTGCGCGCAGTGGTACATCGGCAGCGAGTGCAGTTCCACGTCGTCCACGGTCATGCCGCCGTCGACGATGCACGAGACGTACTGCGAGATCAGGGATCGGCTCGACAGCAGCACGCCCTTGGGCCGGGATTCCGTGCCAGAGGTGTACATCAGGCGCAGCGGGTCGTCGTCGGCCACCGCGATGTCGATCGGGCTGTCATCGCCCTCGCGCCACCACGCGTCGACGTCCTCCCAGCCCTCCTGAGCCGGTCCGATGGCGCCACGAATCCCGCCTTCGATGCCGGCCTTGGCCAGGGCCTGGTCGGCCGTCGGGCGAAGCGCGCTCTCCGCCACCATCCCGGCCGCGCCGGAGTGGGTGAGGATGTAGGCGATCTCGTCCGCGCCCAGCATGAAGTTCACCGGCACCAGCACCACGCCGAGCCGGGCCGTGGCGAACACCAGGACCGCGAACTGCCAGCAGTTGTGCGACAGCAGGGCCAGCCGGTCACCCTTGGCCAGGCCACGTTCGGCGAGCGCCCGCCCGCAGCGGTTCACCGCCGCGTCGAACTCGGCGTACGTGAAGCGCTGGTCGCCGAAGACGACCGCGAGCTTGTCCGGGTAGCGGCGGGCGGTGCGGTGCAGCAGGTCCCCGACGCCGTGCTGGCGGGCCCGGGCGATCGCGGCGGCGGTGGCGTCGGTGTACATGCCCACTGACTCTAGGCCGGTACCGGCCCGGTGGAGCCGCGGACGATCAGCTCCGTCGCCAACTCCACGTGCAGAGCCTCCAGCTGGTGCCGTTCCAGCAGGCGCATCAGCAGCGTGACGGCCATGCGCCCCATCTCCTCCAGCGGCTGGCGGACGGTGGTCAGCAGCGGGCTGGTGGCGCGAGCCAGGTCGATGTCGTCGAAGCCGGCGATGGAGATGTCCTCGGGCACGCGCAGGCCGAGCCGAGCCGCGGCGGCCATCGCGCCGACGGCCATCTTGTCGTTGAAGCCGAGCAGCGCGGTGGGGCGGTCCGGCAGGGCCAGCAGCTCGGCGGCCAACCGGAAGCCGTTGTCGGTGGTGGGTTCGGCGCTGCGGACCAGTTCGGGCGAGGTCAGCACGCCGACCTCCGACAGTGCGGCGGCGTGCCCGGCGCGGCGGCCGTCGGCGGCCAGCCAGTTGCCGGGTCCGCCGATGACGCCGATGCGGCGGTGGCCCAGCTCGACGAGGTGCTGGGTGAGGCGGCGGGCGCCGGTGAAGTGGGCCGCCGAGACGGCGGCGATGTCACGGGGCAGCGTCGTGCGGGGATCCACCACCACGAACGGGAAACCGGCGCCGCGCAGGGTCATCAGCTGCTCGCTGGGCTCCGGCGGCAGCAGCATGATCGCGCCGGCGACACCGCTCATCAGGGGCAGGCCGGGCAGCACGGACTTGCGCTGCACCGCCTCGCCGGCGTTGAGCGTGAGCCGGCGGCCGTGCAGGTCGAGGGTTTCGGCGATGGAGGAGACGATCAGTCCGAAGTAGTCGGCGAGCGCGTACGGGCAGTGCACGTACACCGCGCCTTCGGCGATCCGGCTGCGGCGGGCCCGCGGCACCGGGGCCAGGCCGCCCAGCCGCTCGATCGCCGCCAGCACCAGGTCCCGGGTCCCGGGCGCCACGTCGTCGCTGTCGTTGAGGACCCGCGAGACTGTCGCGATCGACACCCCGGCGTCGGCCGCGATGTCCCGCACGGTGGCCCGCCCGCCGACCTTCCTAGCCATTTGTTACAGCCCTTTGTTTCATTCGGTCAGTGTAACCGGGAGAGCGTTTTCCAGTACCCGCTCCGAGCAGCTGGACGGATAGTTTCCTGCTCGGCGGGATTCCGGCGGCGTTGACAGTGCGGAGAGCGGCTGCTTTGCTGACGCCGCCGGCAATTGTTCCAGTTCTGTTCCATTTTGTTTCAGAACCCTTTGGGAGGGCCGATGACGTCCCGTGCCACGTTCGCGGCGGCGATGGCCGCGACGCTCGTGTTGGGCACACCGTTAGCCGCACAGGCCACGCCGTGGACGGCGGTGTCGGTGTGGGCGACGACGGCGGACCAGAACAAGCTCCTGACCCCGTTGCCGGGGGCCGTCTTCGGCCGCGGCACGCCGAGCGGACCGACCATCACCATCGACGAGACCAAGAGATACCAGTCGATGACCGGGTTCGGGGCCTCGTTCACCGACTCGTCGGCGTGGCTGGTGGCGAACTCGCCGCAGCGCGACGCGATCATGACCAAGCTGTTCGACCCGCGGCGGGGCATCGGGCTGGACTTCCTGCGCCAGCCGATCGGCGCGTCCGACTTCTCCCGTTCGCTGTTCAGCTACGACAACGGGTCGGCCGACCCGACGCTGTCCCGGTTCTCGGTCGCGCACGACCAGGACTACATCCTGCCGGTGCTGCGCCAGGCCCTGCGGCTCAACCCGCAGACCACGGTGATGGCCACGCCGTGGAGCGCGCCGGACTGGATGAAGACCAGCGGCTCGATGATCGGCGGCTCGGTCAGGACCGACGACCAGACACTTCGGGCATACGCCGACTATCTGGTGAAGTTCGTGCAGGCGTACGGAAAGGCCGGCGTGCCGGTGTCGCTGCTGTCGCCGCAGAACGAGCCGGAGTACTCCCCCGCCGACTACCCGGGCGCCACCATGACCGCGGCCGACCAGGCCCGCTTCATCGGCGACTACCTCGGCCCCGCGCTGCGTTCGGCCGGGCTGCGCACCGGAATCCTCGCCTACGACCACAACTGGGACGACACAACCTATCCGTCCACGGTGCTCGCCGACGCGAAGGCCGCCCAGTACACGGCCGGCGTGGCCTGGCACTGCTACGGCGGCAATCCCGACGCGCAGTCCACCGTGCACGACGCTTTCCCGCGCAAGGACGCCTACTTCACCGAGTGCTCCGGGTCGCAGTCGGCCAACCACGCCAACACGTTCGCCGACTCGCTGGACTGGCAGACCGAGCACCTGATCATCGGCGGCACCCGCAACTGGGCCAAGTCGGTGGTGACGTGGAACGTCGCGCTCGACCCCAGCGGCGGGCCGACCATGCACTGCACCACCTGCACCGGCGCGGTCACTGTGGACAACACCACGGGATCCGCCACCTACAACGCCGAGTACTACGTGCTCGGTCAGGCCAGCAAGTTCGTCAAGCCGGGGGCCGTGCGGATCGACTCGAACACCTTCGGGCCGGGCAACGTCGAGGACGTCGCCTTCCGCAATCCGGACGGCTCCACCGCGCTGGTCGTGCTCAACGCCGACGCCACGAACGCCCGCACCTTCAACGTTTCCGCACACGGCCGCTCGTTCAGCTACGCCCTGCCGGCCAAGGCAGTCGCCACGTTCACCTGGCGGTGACCTTCAACCGGGCCGGGCGGGGAAGCAACCCGTCCGGCCCGAGGAGCGTCCGATGCACTGAAGGGCCGTGCGATCCGCGCCTCGGCGCGGCATGATCGAACGGTGGCGGTGTTCTCGGGAGGACGTGTCGTGATGAAGAAGTGGCCGGCGATCGTGGTGGCCGTGGGCGGACTGCTGGTCGCCGGCTGTTCCGGCGGAACCGGCGTCGGCGCGCCCACCACCAGCACCACGCCGCCGCTCCCACCGGCCAAGCTGGCCATCACCCCCGCCGCCAACGGCCAGAACGTCACCCCAGACACACCTATCACCGTCAAGGCCGACGGCGGCAAGGTCACCGACGTCGAGGTCTCCGGCGGCGAGCACGTCGACGGCAAGCTCAGCGCCGACGGCAAGACGTGGACCAGCACCGGCACCCTGAACGTGGCGCGGACCTACACCGTGTCCGCCACCGTCGCCAACGCCGCCGGCAAGACCACCACCGGCTCCAGCAGCTTCACCACGCTCACCCCGGCCAGCGTCGTGCACACCCACATCTACGAGGGTGAGAACGAGACCTACGGCGTGGGCATGCCGATCATGCTGACCTTCGACAAGCCCGTGCAGAACAAGGCCGCCGTCGAGCAGGCGCTGCAGATCACCTCGTCCAACCCGGTCGTCGGGGCCTGGTCGTGGGCCGACGACACCCATGTGGACTTCCGGCCGCGGGAGTACTGGCCGGCCAACACCAAGGTCTCCTTCGACGGCCACCTCAACGGCGTGCAGGTCTCCCCCGGCGTGTACGGGGCCGCCGAGCTCACGCAGACGTTCAGCATCGGCGACTCCCTCGTCGTCGTCGCCGGCACCCAGACGCACCGCATGCAGGTGTACAAGAACGGGGCGCTGCAGTACGACTGGGCCATCAGCACCGGCAAACCCGGCCACGACACCCCCAACGGCACCTACCTGACCATCGACAAGGGCAACCCGGTCGAGATGAAGCCGTCCGACATCGCCCCCGGCGGTCCCGGCTACTACGACCTCAAGGTCCCGTGGTCCGTGCGGTTCACCTGGAGCGGCGACTACCTGCACGACGCCTACTGGTCGGTGGGGCAGCAGGGCTCCGAGGACGTCAGCCACGGCTGCGTCAACATGGCCCCCGACGCCGCCCAGGCCTACTACCAGGAGGAGCTGATGGGCGACCCGGTGACCATCACCGGCAGCCCGCTGGCCGGCACTCCCGGCGACGGCTGGACCGACTGGTTCGACTCGTGGCAGACCATGCTCGGCAAGAGCGGCACCCACATGGCCGTCCAGGTCGGCCCCAGCGGCAGCACCCTCGTCGCCCCGACCTCCGTCGCCGCCTCCAACGCCGCCGCGCCGACCGGCCTCCCCGCCGACAACAACGCGGCCGCGTCGTAGCCGGAGGGCATCAGGCGGCCGTCATCGCCAGCACGATGGTGGTCAGCAGCACCCCGCACACCGTCGAGGCGAACAGCATGCCGGCGAAGACCTTGCCGGCCGTGCCGAGCAGGCTCTGCACGGACGACAGGATGCGGATCAGCACCCGGATGACGGCGATGAAGAGCACGATGCCGAGCACGAGCGCGACGGCGAACAAGGTGGAGAGATCCGAGCTGTTCATGGGAACCCCCGGCGACTGCGGGTGGTGCGCGGTCAGGGACGGTGTGGAGACGCCCAGGCCGGCGTGGCCGGCCGTGAACCGGAAGAGGCTGGGCGGCGGGCTGCCGGCGGCTGCCTGGCCTGGTGGTTCATTTCACCACCTCCTGAAGTTCACCAACTCGAACTGAACTTGACCGAGCGGAGTGAAGTTCAGGGTAGAGCTCTGTACCCTGGTCGACAAGGGGTAAAAACTGGCCACCGAACTGGCCGACCAGGGACAACACGCTGATGCTTCCCCTAGTTCAAGCCACCTGCCCGGTGGTGTATGTTGCGAGCTTCAGCGAGTATGGTGAAGTTAACTGAAGGGTTACCGCCGTGCAGCCGACCGTTGTCCCGGATGGCACTCTGCCCGCCCGCCTGCGGGCGTTGCGGGAAGAGACATGGCCGGGGCAGCCCGTGACGCAGCTCCAGTTGGCCGACGCGTTCAGCGCCGAGCGGTCCACCAGCGTTCCCCTGATCTCCTCATGGGAGAGCAGCACCAGTCCGAAGACCCCGCCGGCCGTCCGGCTGGACGCGTACGCCCGGTTCTTCGCGACCCCGCGGTCGATCGAAGGGGACGAGCCCCGGCTGCTGCACGTCGACCAGCTCGCCGACACCGAACGCACGCGGTACAGGGAACTGCTGGCCGAGCTCACCGGGCTGCGGTCGGCTGTCGTCGGCCACACGGGCACGGTCCCCCGCCCGTCTGACGTCTCGGACAGCCTGTGGCACTTTCCGGTGAAGGAGGACATCCTCATCGTCTGCGCCCCGCTGCCGGCCAAGTACGCGGGCGGGCTCGGGTCGTTCACCAAACCCAGCGACGCCGACTACGTGGAGCTGTACACCTACGCGGACCCGGACGCGCTCATCGAACTGTTTGGCCACCTGCGCATGACCAACCCGCAGAGTACGGTGAACTTCACGACTTCTAACAAACTCGTCGAGGACGACTACACGAAACATCTGGTGTTGCTCGGCGGCGTCGACTGGAACACGTTGACCCAGGACGTGCTGCTGCACGTAAGACCTCCTGTGCGGCAGATAACCAGAGTGGACACCGATGATCCCGGTGGCTTCGAGGTCGTGGTCGGCGCCGGCGGCCAGTCGTTCCGGCCGGTGTTCCGCGGCGACGTGCTCATCGAGGACGTGGCGCATTTCTACCGCCTGCCCAATCCATACAACAACGAACGCACTCTCACGGTCTGCAACGGCATGTTCGGGCGGGGGACCTACGGGGCGGTCCGCGCGCTGACGGATGCCCGGCTTCGGGCCCGCAATGACGAGTACGTTCGCGCCAACCTCGACGAGGACGACACTTTCAGCCTGGTGACGAGGGTCCGAATCCTGCGTGGCCACACGCTGACCCCGGACTGGACCAAGCCGGAGATGCGCCTCCACCAACGGCCGGAGGCCGCACAGTGACCGCAGCGATCGGCGCCACGTTTCCCCCCGTCGTGGCGCCTTCCGAAGTGCACCATGGCGATCACAACGCCCTGATGACGGTCATCGACACGAAGCCGATCGGGCTCTGCAATGTCGACGCGATCATCGTGCCCACCGCGCGATCGGCGCCGTATCTGCGCCGGGCCATCGAACTCGCGGGCAAGCTGAACTGCACGCTGGTGGCATTGTGCAGCAAGCATTCCCACGCCGGCCGCGTGGCGAAGCTGGCCGAGGAAAGCGACGTCGAGGCCGTTGCCGTCGACATGGCGTCGGTGCTACCCGGCCTGCTCCCGGCCTTCGAGACCAGTGATCTCCTCGCCGGGACCACCTGGGAACGGCGCACGGACACCAGCTTCAAGCGCAATCTCGGCCTGCTGATCGCACGGCTGATGCGGTGGAAGCACATCGTGTTCCTGGACGACGACATCGACATCCCGGAGCCGCAGGACCTCGTCGACGCGGTGGGACTGCTGCACGACTTCGACGCCGTCGGGCTGACCAACGGCGGCTACCCGGACAACTCCGTGGTGTGCCACGCCAACCGGGAGACCGGCGGTTTCCAGGAGACGTTCGTCGGCGGCGGCGCGCTCGCGGTGAACGGGACGTGCGCCGCTTTCTTTCCCGAGATCTACAACGAGGACTGGTTCTTCATTCTCGGGCGCAGCCGGCTCTGCCCGACCGCGAAGACCAAGGGAATCGCCGTGCAGAAGCCTTATGACCCGTTCACCGACGTGCGCAGGGCTCGGGCCGAGGAGTTCGGCGACTGCCTGGCCGAGGGCGTTTTCTGGCTGCTGGACAACGGCAAACGTGTCCGTGACGCCGATATCGGCTACTGGCGGCAGTTTCTGAACATGCGGCAGCAGTTCATCACAGAGGTGCTCGCCCGGGCCTCCGTGCAGCCGATGGAGGAGAAGGAGCGCGGGCCGATGATCGCGGCGCTGAAGGCGGCCCGGGGACGCTGCCAGACCGTCGATCCCGAACTGTGTGTGAACTACCTCCAGGCGTGGCACAAGGACCGGACGCGGTGGAGCACTTATCTGAAGCACCAGGAGTTCCTGTTCGGGCGCCGGGAATCGCCGACCGTCAAGGACGTGTTGCGTCACCTGGGGCTGCAAGCGGCCGGCCGGCACATCCAGGGCCTGTCAGTCTTGCGGAGCGTCTGTTAGGGATTTGGTGAAGACGTAGCACTTCTCCGGCGTGTCGGTGAAGGTGCCGTCCTCGTGCCAGTCGCGGCGGTTGCAGTCCACGAACTCGCGTCCCCAGTCCTGGTAGCCGAGGCGTTCGTAGAAGCGCACGGCTCGCTTGTTCGAGTATTCAACGGCCAAGGCGGCGACGGCCAAGCCTCGGCGATGGAGCTCCTGCTCTCCGGCCCGGACGAGCCGCTTGCCGTAACCCTGGTTGCGGTCGGGCTCGAACACCTCGAGGTGGGTGATCAGCGGGATGTCCGGGAGGTGCCGGCGGATTTCCTCCTCCTCGGCGTCCTCCAGCCACAGGTAGACGCAGCCGACGGGCCGGCCGTCGAGCCAGGCGGCGAGCAGCACCCCGTGGTCGGCCGCCTGACGGGCCAGGCGGTCGGCGATGTATCCGGCCTGGCCGCCCGCCGCGACAAGTGCCGGCGCTTCGTCGGGGCGCACGGGGTGTATCTCCAGGTGGACCATCAACACTCGACGGTAGGTGAGCCTGGGGCGGGAGTCACTGGTCCGACAGGGTGGGCTCCCCAACGGTCAAAACTCGATGAGGGCGCGGGGGCTGTCGAGGGTGCCGGCGGCGAGGCGGGAGTAGGCCAGCTCGACGGCGTCGAATCCGAAGCGCTGGACGGGATTGCGCAGGGCGCCGGTGGCGGCCAGGGAGATGACGTCCTGGAGGTCGGTGATGGCGGAGCCCTGGAAGGTGAAGACCTCGCCGTCGGCGGGGAGGGAGCCGAGCCAGGGGGCGTTGAGGCGGCCGCCGGCGGCGCCGATGAGGCCGTAGGAGCCGCCGGGGCGCAGGGCGCGCAGGCCGGCGGCGATGGTGTCGTCGGCGCCGACGAAGTCGAGGACGGCGTCGGCGCCGAGGCGGCCGCTCAGGGAAGGAGCGGTCTCGTCGGCGCCGAGGGAGGGGGCGGCGGCGAGACGGGCGGGGTTGGTGTCGACGGCGAGGATGCGGCAGGCGGTGAGCAGGCGCAGGAACTGGACGGCAAAGGAGCCGAGGCCGCCGACACCGATGACAGCGACGAGGCCGCCGGGGTGCAGGCGGGGCAGGATGCGGCGGACGGCGTGGTAGGAGGTGGCGCCGGCGTCGGTGAGGGGACCGGCGGTGACGGGGTCGAGGGATCCCAACGGCATGAGGGATCGGGTGGAGTCGACGAGCACGTACTCGGCGAGTCCGCCGTCACGGCCGTAGCCGCGGCCGGCCCGGCCGTTGGGGCAGGAGGAGTCGAGGCCCCGCTGGCAGTGCCAGCACTGGCCACAGGAAGTTGGCGAGACGAGGGCGACGGGATCGCCGTCGGCGAAGCCGGGGACGCCGTCACCGACGACCCACCCGGCGACCTCGTGCCCGAGGGTGAAGGGCACCTGCCAGCCGAGCCGCTCCCCCACGGCGGCCGGCAGCTGGGGCACGGTGACGTCGCTGTGGCACAGCCCGCAGCCGGCGACCCGGACGAGCACCTGGCCGGGCCTGGGTTCCGGCGTCGGCACGTCGACGACCTGCGGCGGCTTGCCCCACTCGGTGAGCCGAAAGGCACGCATTCGATCACCGTACTGGGATTCACCCGCCGGCGATCTGCTCCAAAAGGGCGCGAGCGGCGGGTGCGGCGCTGGCGCTGATGGCCACGGCGAGCTCGCGGACGGTGCGGGGCGACAGGGGGCGGGTGACGACGTCGCTGAGATCCACGGGCAGGCCGACAGTGGGCAGGATGCTGACGCCGAGCCCGGCGCCGACCATCTCGACCACGGCGGCCGGTTCCCGGGCCTCGAAGGCGGAGCCGAGCCGGACCCCGACGGTGGCGGCGACCTCGTTGAACACGCGTGCGCAGCCACCGGTGGAGCGGATGAACGGTTCCCGGGACAATTCCTCGTACGTAACGGTTTCCGCGGTGGCGAGGCGGTGATCGGCCGGTACGAGGGCGACCATCTCGTGGGTGTCCAGCGGCACGGTCCGCATCCCGGGCGCGGGCAGGGTGACCACGCCGGCGTCGACCACGCCCTGGTCCAGCCAGTCCCGCACCTCGTGGTCGCTGCCCTCCAACAGTCGCACGGCGACTCGTGGATAGCGCTTGCGGAACAGGCGCAGCTGCGAGGCGATCAGGGTGCCAGTGGCGGTGGGCAGGCTGGCCAGCCGCAGCGTGCCGGTGATCTCGCCGGCCAGGGCGGTGACCTCGGTGCGCATCAAGTCGAAGTGCCGCAACACTTCCCGCGCGTGGCGCACGACGACCTCGCCGGCCTCGGTGGGGCTCACGCCGTCACGTCCACGGGTCAGCAGCGGCGCGCCGAGCTCCGCCTCCAGGGCGGACACCGAGCGGCTGACCGCCGGCTGGGACATGCCGACGCGATCGGCGGCGGCGGTGAAGCCGCCGTGCTCCACGACCGCCAGCAGCGCCCGGAGCTGGGCCAGGGTCATCGCCGCCTCCATACCCGATCGGTTATGGCCGTATACCAGGGAAGTGATTGTACGGCCGTCAGCCAGAACAGTAGCGTTATGGCCATGACGAGGCGATTTCTGATCACCGGGGCCAGCAAGGGCATCGGCCGGGTGCTGGCGCAGCGCGTCGCTGACGCCGGCCACCTGCCGATCGGCCTGGCCCGGACCGCGCCGGCGGACTTCCCGGGCGAGTTCCACGAGGTCGACGTGTTCGACCGGGCGGCCACCGCCGACGTGCTGGGCAAGGTCGGCGACGTCGACGGCGTGGTCAACAACGTGGGCTTCGCCCGGATGGCCCCGGTCGGCGAGATCGACCTCGACGACCTGCTCTGGACGCTCGACGGCAACGTGCGGGTGGCGGTCCAGGTGACGCAGGCGGCGCTGCCGGCGATGCGGGCGGCCGGCTGGGGCCGGATCGTCAACATCACCAGCCTGGTCACGCTGGGCACGCCCAACCGCAGCTCCTACGCCGCCGCCAAGGCCGCCATGGACGCGCTGACCAAGGTGTGGGCGGGCGAGCTGGCCGGCAGCGGCATCACGGTGAACTCGGTGGCGCCGGGTCCGATCGAGACGGAGATGTTCCGCCGCAACACCCCCGCCGGCTCGCCGCAGGAGGCCAAGTTCTTCGAGCGCATCCCGGTCGGCCGCATCGGCCGGCCGGCCGAGGTGGCGGCGGCGGTCTCGTTCCTGCTGTCCGAGGACGGCGGCTTCACCACCGGACAGGTCATCCGGGTGGACGGCGGCGGCAGCCTGGCCCAGAGCCAGCGCCGCTAGTCCGCGAGGAGGCACTGGGCCGGGTCGCCGCGACCCGGCCCGGTGCCGGTGATCACTTGCTGGCCGAGTCGCCGAACGCGGTCATGAACCGGTCGCGGAAGGAGCTCATCGGCCACACCGGGGCGTGCGGGCTGGGCTTGAGGCCGTCGGTCCAGCCCCAGCCGGACACCCGGGCCAGCACCGACGGGTCCTTGGCCACGATGCTGATCGGCACGTCGTGGTCGGCGTTGGTGCCGCTGACCAGGGTGCCGGGCTGGTGGTCGCCGAGGAACACCATCACCGTGTTCTGGTCGCCGTAGCGCTGCAGGAACTGGATCAGGGTGTTCAGCGAGTACTGGATGGACTCGCCGTAGGCCTGCTGCACCTTGGCCTGGTCGGGCCAGACGTCCTTGACCTGCTTGCCGACGGCGGCGGCCTGCGGCCCGAACATCGAGCCGTCGCCCATGGAGTCCCAGTCCACCAGCTGCGGCAGCGGCGTCCACGGCACGTGGCTGGACACCAGGTCGATCTCGCCGAACGCCGGCCCGGGCTTGGACAGCTCGTGCTGGCGGATGAAGTTCATCGTGTACTGGTCGGGCATCGTGGCGTAGGAGAACACCGGGCCCTTGTAGCCGACGTTGCGCGAGTCGTAGACGCTGTCGTAGCCGTAGAACTGGGTCTCGGGCACCCAGTCGCGGGTGTTGGCCGGGTCGTCGGCGAAGGTCCGCCAGCCGGCGTCCTTGAACGCCCGGGCCAGTGTGAAACGGCTGCCGCTGACCAGGTTGGTGTAGCGGTACTGGCTGTTGACGTCCACACCGGACTCCAGCGTGGAGTGGGCCAGCCAGCTGCCGCCGCCGAACGTGGTGGACGTCAGGAACCCGGACTTGGCCGCGAAACCGGCCTTCTGCAGGGTTTGCGTGCCGGCGTCGAGCACGGCGTCGATGCCGGGTGCGAAGCTGGAGTTCATCACCGCGGACCGGCCGTAGCTCTCCACGAACACCAGCAGCACGTTCTTGCCGCGCAGGCCGGTGAGCAGCTTGTTGCTCGGGGTGGCGGCGAAGTTGTCGGTCGCCACCTGGTGGGCAAAGTCCTGCTGGTCCTTGAGGTCGGCGCTGACCTGGCGCAGGTCGTTGACGGCCAGCGCGGCCGCGTTGCTGGCGGCCAGCGGCTGGCCGGGGGTGAGCTGCGCGCCGGTCGGGGCCAGCACCAGCCAGATCACGGCCAGCAGGGCGACGCCGCGAACGGTGCCGGTGCGGTGGTTGGCCACCAGCCCGCTGAGCCGGGTCACGGCCAGCGCGGTCAGCACGATCAGTCCGATCGCGACGACGACCACCAGCCCTGCGGCCACCCAGCCCAGGGCATCGCCGACCTCGCCCTGCAGGAACTCCAGTCCGGGGCCGAGGAAGGTCCAGTCGTAGATCGGGTCGAATGGCCGGTTCAGCGAGGCGTAGAAGCCCATGTCGGCGAACTTGAGAATGGTCAGCACGCCGAGAACGGCCCCGCCGACCAACGCCACCGGCTTGCGCCAGCTGGTGGGCAGGAGCAGCAGCAGGACCACGCCGACCAGGCCCTCGACCGGGATGCGCACGAACGCCAGCGGCGTCAGCTTGCTCAGGTCGTCCGGCGCCACCAGCGCGAACAGGACCAGCAGGAACGCGAGCACGGTCGCCGTGGCGGCGAGGACGCGGCGGGTGGTCGACGGCGGAGTGCGGTCGCCCGGTTCCTGGTCAGCTGGTTGATCAGGCTGCCGGCGAAGGCGCGTGAGGATCGACAAGCCGAGGTCCTTCCGTGTGGTGGCGGTGGTGCCACTTCAGCACACGGACGCGGTTCGACTTCGGTTCAACACGAGTCTTTTTGCCCGAAATGCGATCAGCAGTTGGACGTGGCGCACGGGCGGCGGCTCAGGGCGTCGAACAGGACGCTTCGGAAATCCGCGCCGTTGAGCGCCTGGTACGCCTTGCCGCCGGTGGTGGCGGCCAGTTGTTGCAGCACGTCCATGTCGGCGTCGGGGCCGAGCCCGATGCCGATGATCTGGATCGGGCGGGTGGGGTCGACCTCGGCCCGCAGCGCGGTGAGCAGGCCGGTCAGGTCCAGACCGCCGGGCGTCTCGTTCTTGCCGTCGGTGATCAGCACCTCGGAGTTGACCTTGGACGCGTCGTAGCCGTTGCGCAGCACGGTGTAGGCCTGCAGGGCGGCGTCGTACAGGGCGGTGCTGCCCTTGACCTTGCCGGGCAACGACATCGCGGCCTGTTGCAGCAGTTGTCGTTGTGGGGCCCCGTTGGTCTGGCCGCCGAGCGGGCCGAGCGGCACGAGTTCGCTCCACTGGTCGGCGAACGTCCACAGCCCGACCGCGGTCGTGTCGGGCATCAGCGACATTCCGGCCAGCGCCCCGTCGCGGGCCACCTCGATGCGGGACTGGCCGTCGGGCATGGGTTCGGCCATGGAGCCGGAGGTGTCGATCACGGCCAGGGTGCGGCCGTCCAGGTGGATCACGTCCCAGGCCCGCAGCACGGTGGTGACCTGGTCGGAAGTCGGGGCGGGCAGCCGGTTCGGGGTGTCCATCCGGACGCCTGCCCGCATGGCCCAGGCGGCGCGGCCGCCGGGTTCGCGGAATCCGGCGTCGCTCAACGACTTCGCGGCGCCAGCCGATCTCAGCCGGCTCTCGAAGGCCGCCGCGGCGGCGTCCGTGCCGGCCGGCTCCTCGTTCGTGAGGACCCGAACGACCGGGTAGTCGAACAGCACCGAGCCCTCGTTGGGGTAGAGCGCGACCGCCTGCCCAGAGGAATTTGGCCCGGAGGAGTCGGTGTTGTGGGCGATGACCGACTGCTCGGTCGCCGTGAACAGCGGCGCGGTCTGCGGATTCTTGGCCATCAGCTGGTAGCAGGTGGCGATGTTGGGCTGCGTGGCGTCGCGCAGCCGCAGCAGGGTGGCGATCAGCTCCGGCGGCGGTGCGCCGTTCTGGGCGGGGGCCATGCCCTCGGCCAGGCCCAGGGTGGCAAGGCCTTCGGTGTTGGTCAGCGGGTCGGCGATGTCCACCGGCACGCCCGGGTCGACCAGCCGCTGCCAGCTCACACTGGACTGGGACCACCCCAACTTGGCCACCTCGTCCATGCCACCGACCACCACCAGCGGGGAGGTGGCCAGCGACGCGTGCGGGACGATCTTCGGCGTCACACCGGGCACGGCGGCGTCCTTCTGTGCCGCGGTCGACGCCCACAGCGAGGAGTCGGGGATCCAGAGCGCGGGCGGGTCGATCGGCTTGGTCGGCAGCTCGGCCACCACGTCGGCGGCCTGCTCGGCGACGACCTGGACCTTCACGCACAGGCCGTTGACGCCCGACCGGTCCTGCTCGAAGCCGTTGGCCACCTGCCGCACGACCTGTTGCATCGCCGGCGTCACCGTGACGCGGAGCGGGAGCTCGCCGCCGCAGGTGTGGGCGGCGTTGGTGGCGTTGGCGGCGACGACGGCGGTGACCGCCAGGAGGGCGACGAGGACGGGCGGCAGGAAGTGGGTGAGCCGGCGCCGCGATGCGCGGGCGTGCCGATGCGGGCGCATGGCGTCGAACCACCTCCGGAGACCTTCCATCGGCGATTCTTCGACGTCGACCAGCCGCCGGACACCGCCGGACGGCGTGTCGTCAGACCTGCCGACTGGCCGCGCGCAAGGCCGCCAGCACGCGGGCCACCGGTTCGGGTTGACGGCCCGGCAGGCGGGCGGCGATCACCCGGCGGCTTTCCCGCGGGCCACCGCGGACCGTCAGCACCCGAACGCCGGCCGGCACGGCCGGGATCATCGACGACGGCACCGTGGTCAGGCCGCAGCCGGCCGCCACGAGCTGGAACTTGGTCAGCCAGTTCCGGGTGACGTGGGCGATCTCGGCCCGTTCCGGCAGGCCCGGCCACACGCCCAGCAGGGCCTCGTCGCCGACGCCGACGCTGGCGATCCAGCGTCGGCCGGACAGGTCGTCGATGTGCAGGGAGTCGTTGTCGGCCAGCGGGTCTGTGGCGGGGACGCCGACGCAGAGCTCGCGTTCCAGCAGCGTCTCCATGTGCAGCGCCGGCTTCTCGGTGTCCGGGGCCCGGAACGGCGGGGCCGCGGCCAGCACCGCGAGGTCGATCGTGCCGGCCCGGAGGGACCGGGTCAGCGCCGGCGTGTAGCCCTCCCGGCTGGTGACGGTGATGCCCGGGTGCGTGCGGCGCAGCATCGTCAGGGCACGGGGCAGGATCACCGCGCCGGCGGTGGGGATGACACCGACCCGCACATGCCCGGTTTCCGTTGGCATTCCTCGAAGTTCTCGCTCCACGGAGTCGACGGCGTCGAGCGCCGTCGCCGCGTGCCGAAGGATGATCCGGCCCGCCGGCGTCAACACCGCCCCGTCGCGCTTGCGTTCGAAGACCGTTGTGCCCGCGGCCTTCTCCACCGCCGCGATCTGCCGGGACACCGCCGATTGCGTGTAGCCCAACGACTCCGCCGCCGCGCTGAACGTGCCGCGCTCGGCGATCTCCCGGACCACCCGCAGCCCGGCCATCGTGAATTCCATGACGTTTACGCATACCATGCTTGCCATACTTTCGTTGGACTCATGGCCGTTCTCGCCCCTAGCGTGGTTGGCATGACACGCATCGCTGTGGTGACCGGCGCCAACCAGGGCATCGGTCGCGCCCTCGTCGAGGACCTCGCCGACCGCTGGACCGCCGACGATCTCGTCCTGCTCACCGGCCGCAACCCCGCCCGCGTCACCGAAGCCGCCGCGGCCATCCGGGGCACCGCCCGCGTCGAGGGCCGAGTCCTCGACGTCACCGACCCCGCCGCCATCGCCTCGCTGGCCGCTTCCCTTGGGGCGGTGGATGTTTTCCTCTCCAACGCCACCATGCGCATCACTCCCGAGCGCACCCAGGCCGAGCAGGCCGACGAGTTCATCGCCGTCGCCAACGGCGCCACCCACTCCGTGCTGCGGTCCTTCGCCCCCATCATCCGGCCCGGCGGCCGCCTGATCATCGTCGCCAGCTCCCTCGGCCTGCTCCGCAACCTGGATTCCCGGCTACGCCCCTTGTTCGAGAACGCCTCCCTCGACGAGATCGAGGCCGTGGTGGCGAAGTGGCAGGCCGCCATCCACGACGGCACGGCCCAGGATCAGGGCTGGCCCGAATGGATCAACATCCCGTCCAAGATCGCCCAGGTCGAAGCCGTTCGCGCGGTAGCCCGGGAGCGCAGGCAGGAGGATCTGGCCGCGGACCGGTTGATCGCCGCGGTGTGCCCAGGCTTGGTGGACACCCCGACGTCGCGGCCGTGGTTCGACGACTTCAGCCAGGCCAAGACCCCGGCCCAGGCGGCGAAGGATCTGCTGGACTTCATCCTGGCGGAGCCGGTGGATCCGGAGATGTACGGCGAGCTGGTGCGGGACGGCAAGGTCCTGCGGTAGGTCAGGGAAGTTCCTCACGAATGCGGTGGATCTTTTGCGACCCTTTGGTAAGGACCTCCAGCAAGTCGCGGGCGTGACGTCCATCATCAATCTTGGCTAGCCGCTTCACATCCGCTTCGGCACGGTCCGATTCCCCCATCGTGAAGAAGATGGTGATGCGGAGGATCAAGCCGAAGGTATAGTCGGGCGACTGCTCAATGGCGAGGTCGGCATCCGCCAATGCCTCGGTGAGGCGATCCATCCTACGAAAGGTCTCGGCGCGAGTGCCGATGGCCCAGGTGTACTTCCGCCGCAGCTCGATCGCCTTGTCGAGATCAGCGAGGGATTCCTCGAACCGCTCGAGCGCCTGGAAGGCCGCGCCACGACAGCCGTATGCCCAGGCATTGTCGGGCTCGTCGGCCAGCAAGCGATCGAGATCGGGGAGCGCCTCGGCGGGCCGCCCCATGCGGCGGAGGGTTTCGCCGCGTTCACCGATGTAGCGGACTTCGTCCGGGGCCAAGTCGATCGCGGACTGGAAGTCGGCCAGAGCCACGTCGAAGTCACGGGCCGCACGCAGCAGAACGCCTCGCTCGGCCCGGGCGAGCGCACGGGCCGGGGCCGGTAGGGAAGAGTCATCGACGAGCAGGCCGATCAACGCCGTGTAGTCCACGTTCTCGACCAGCTCGGTGCCGCGCCGCACCACCTCAGGAGTGTCGGTCTCGCGACCTGCTTGCAGGATCATCCGAGCCCATTGCGGGGCTCGGGATCGGCGAACGGAGAAGGCCGTGATCAAGCCGCACAGGGCCTCGGGCAGCGCGGCGGCCCGGTCGGCGCACAAGTGGTGGTAGGCGTGTTCCAGGGGCTCGGCTTGGTCGGCCAAAGCCAGGTGGCGGGAGCGCCATTCGGCCGGGGAGCGGCGTTGCAGGACTCGGAGCATCTGGGAGCGGACCACGTCGTGGTAGTGGAAGCCGTCCGCCTGCTCGGTGACGAAGGGCTGTTGCACCAGCCAGGACAGGTGGTCGGCCGAACTTGCCGCGATGGCGAACTCCTCGGAGGAGAACTTCCTTGGCAGGGCACCGAAAAGCGCGGCGGTGCGGCGGTCAGGGTCGGGTTCCCACTTGAGGAATCGTTCCACCGCACTACCACTCGGGTCACCGACGTCGGAGACCTCGGCGGGGTGGGCTTCGGCGAGCATGGCGACCAGCACCGGCAAACGACCCGAGAGGCCGAGGATCACCTCGACCACCCGGGGATCGGTGACGTTGCGGGAAGTCAGGAAGCGGCGGGCCTCCTCCTCGGTGAAGACTTCCAGCGGGAGATCCGTTCGTACGCTGAGGAAGTCGCCCCACTGGTTGAGGTCCAGGGGCTTCTGGCCGGCGACCACGAAGACCATGTCGGCCGGAAGGTCACCGTACTTGCCGACAAGGAGTTCCCGGAGCCACTGGTCCAGGAAGGGCGAAGTCCGCTCGTACGTGTCGAAGAACAGGGCCAGGGGCTTGCCGAGGGAGTTCAGGTCACGGACCAGGGCCGGGGTCAGGACATCGGCCGGGGACATCACCAGCTGCACGTCGTCGCGGCTGCGGAGCTTGCGGGACAGGAAAACCCGCAGCTTGTCGACGTCCTCGGCGGCGGACTTGGAGTCGATGGCCTTGGCGATGCCGCCCACCACCGGGACCTCGCCGGCGGCGGCGAGGCCGGCCCGGACGGTGGAGCGGGTCAGCAGGGACGACAGGCCCTCCGGGGCCGTGGGGTCGGAGTCCAGGTCCTGGCGGTGTTGCCGGTACGCGGCCAGGCGCTTGGTGAACTCCTTGCACGGCCCCAGACCGACGGCCAGGGCCGCCAGCGCCGAGGGCAGGTCGTAGGCGGACTCGTCGACCTGCCCGGCGGCGCAACCGTGTTCGACGGCGATGCGACGGAACTGCCGCACCAGGAACGACTTCCCGATGCCGGCAGCGCCGTGCACGCTGAACAGGAACTGTCGGTCGGTGACCGGGAGCCGCAGGTTCTCCGCGAACAGCGCCAGCTGCTGCTCCCGGCCGATGAAACCGCCGGCCTGCCGGCTGCGCAGAATCTCCTGGAAGGACGGCACCCGGCCGAGTCTAGTGGCCGCTGAGCACGTCGGAGGGCACCGCGGCGTCGGTGCGCAGGGCGTCGAACAGCCGGGTCGCCTTGTCCTTGTTCCACAGCACCACCGAGCCCGCGCCGGCGATGGTGGGAGTGCTGGAGATCGGCACGGTTGTGGTCACCAGATCCTTGCTGGCCAGCGAGAACGCCAGGCTGGACAGGTTCCAGATGTGGTCGCCGTTGTTGACGGTCAGCGCCGCCGGCACGCTCGACATCAGCGGGAAGACACGGAACGGGTTGAACATCACGCCGGGGCTGGTCACCTTGCTGACCACGGCCGACAGGAACTGCCGCTGGTGCACGACGCGGTCCAGGTCGGCGGCCGGCGTGGCCCGGGTGCGGACGTAGCCCAGGGCCTGGGTCCCGGTCAGGTCCTGGCAGCCGGGCTGCAGGTTCAGGCCGGCCTTGGGGTCGACCATGGGCTTGTCGATGCACATGTTCACGCCGCCGATGTTGTCGACCACTCCGGCGAAACCGGCGAAGCCGATCTCCATGTAGTGGTCGATGTGCAGCCCGGTGGCGCCCTCCACGGTCTGCTGCAGCAGCGGCGCGCCGCCGTAGGCGAAGGCGGCGTTGAGCTTGTTCTTGCCGTGCCCGGGAATGTCCACATAGGAGTCCCGCAGCAGGCTGACCAGCGTGGGCTGGCCGCTGCTGGGCACGTGCAGCAGCAGGATGGTGTCGGTGCGGGCGCCGCTGTCCGAGCCGGTGGCCAGCTCCTGCTTCTGGGCGTCGCTCAGGCCGTCACGGCTGTCCGAGCCGACCATCAGCCAGTTGGTGCCGGATCCGGCCGCGGGCCGGCCGCCGTAGTCCTGGAGGGCGTCGGTCCGCTTCAGCGAGAAGTCGGCGTAGACGAACACACCCAGCACGAGCAGGACCAGGACCACCAGCACGGCCCCGATGACACGCCCGATGCGCACAGAGAACACCTCCACGTAGACCAGAACGTCCACAATAGGGACGTATGGTCACACGTGCTGGTTGCCCGTCGGGTTCAGGGCAGGCGCTGGGTGAGGACCAGCGCCCCGGCCGCGCCGAGCACGGTCAGCACCGCGCCCAGCGCGATGAACGGCTTGCTGACGTCGGTCTCCTGCGTCTCGTAGCCGATCTGCTCGCCCAGCGAGGCGTAGATCTGGTTCAGCTTGTCGCTGGTGTCGGCCTTGAAGAACTGCCCGCCGGAGATGTCGGCCAGCTGGTGCAGCGACTCGTCGTCGACCGGCACCGGCTGCTCCTGGTTCTGCAGCAGCACCACGCCGTCGGCGGTGCCGTAGGAGATGGTGTTGATCGGGATCTTGGCGTCCTTGCACTCCTTGGCCATCGCGAACTCGTCCCGGCCGGCGGTCTGCTTGCCGTCGGACATGAGCACGATCTGGGCCGGCGGCGCGCCGGCCGGGCCGCCGAGGCCGCGTTCGAACTGCTGGATGGACTGGAGCGCGGCGGCGATCGCCTCGCCGGTGGCGGTGGCCGGCTGGAGCTGGATGTTGTCGATGGCGTCCACCACCGGCTTGCGGGCGGTGGTCGGGCTCACGTCGACCGTGGCCGAGCCGCCGTAGGTGATCAGGCCCAGGTTGACCCCGCCGGTCATGTTGGACACGAAGGACTTGGCCGCGGCCTGCGCCGCCTTGATCCGGGACGGCTGGATGTCGGTGGCGTCCATCGACGGCGAGACGTCGATCACCAGCATCACGGTGGCCCGGTTGCGCGGCACCTTGGCCTCGGCCATCGGCCCGGCCAGCGCGGCGGTCAGGGCCAGGAAGGCGACCAGCAGCAGGATCGGGGGCACGATCCGCCACCGGGTCGGCCGCTTGGGGGCGACCCGGTCCAGGACGGCCATGTTCGCGAAGCGCACCACGTGCCGGCGTCGGCGGCGCTGCGTCCAGAAGTAGGCGCCGAACACCGCGGCCACGCCGAGCAGCAGCGCGAACCACACCGGCGACGCGAACCCATCGATCCCCACCCCGCCAGTTAACCAATACCCAGGTAAAACCTCCGCGAGTCCCGCTCTCGGGCAAGCGTGTGTCGAGTATCGAACTCGACATTCAGTTGCCTGAGAGCGGGACTCGCGATCAGTTGAGGCCGCGGAGGCCGATGGTGGCGCTGGCGCGGCGGACCATGGCGGCCGGGTCGGTGGGCAGCACGGTGTTGAGGAACTCGTACGAGTGCAGCTCGGTGGCGTCACGCCGGCCGAGGTGCCGCCACCAGCTGGCGATGTCGTGCCAGCCGGGGGCCGACAGCGACCCGCCGAAGTGCTGCACCGACAGCGCCGCGCACAGGTTGGCGAAGTTCACCCGGTCGGCGAGCGGCCAGCCGGCCAGGGTGCCGACCACGAAGCCGGCCCCGAACACGTCGCCGGCCCCGGTCGGGTCCAGGGCGGCCATGTTCAGCCCGCCGACGTCGACGGTGACGTCGTTGGCCGAGTCGATGGCGTACGCCCCGTTGCCGCCGCGGGTCACCACAACCACCGGGACCAGCTCGGACAGCCTCTGAGCGGCCTTCTCCGGGGTGTCCTCGCGGGTGTAGCTCATGGCCTCGACGGCGTTGGGCAGGAACACGTCGTAGCCGTCGAGCTTGCGCAGCATGGACGGGGCCCACTTCTCGGTCGGGTCCCAGCCGACGTCGGCGAACAGCAGCGCCCCCTGCTCCTTGACCGCGCCGATCCACCGCTCTTCCTGCAGGTCGACGTGCACGTAGGCGGCCCGGGTGGGCGGCGGCGGGTTGAGCAGCTCGTCCGGCCCGACCGGCGAGGGATGGCCGTGGGTGACCATGCTGCGGTCGCGGTCCACGGCCATGGACACGGTCAGCGGCGAGTGCCAGCCGTAGAACCGCCGGCTGCACGACAGGTCGACGTTCTCCTGGTTGGCCAGCACCTCCCAGCAGAAGTCGCCGTAGACGTCCTCGCCGAACGCGGCGGCCAGCGCGGTGCGCAGCTGGAGCCGGCTGAGCGCGACGGCCAGGTTGGCGATGCCGCCGGGGCTGGAGCCCAGGCCGGTCGACCACACCTCGGTGCCGGCCGCCGGCTGGTGGGCCAGCCCGGTGAAGATGATGTCCAGGAAGACCGTGCCGGACAGGAGCACGTCGAACTTCGGGGTTTGCCCTGCTGACGCCGTTTCCACCCCTGGCACCTTAGGCCGCGGCCGCACGTCGACCAAGATCAACGACGCCCGGGCGGGTGACGGCTGGTCACTTGGTCAGGCCGAACTGCCGCACGTCGAGGTAGCCGGCCCGGAATCCGGCCTCGGAGTAGGCCAGATAGAACTCCCACATCCGCCGGAACGTCTCGTCGAAGCCGAGGGCGGCCACCTCGCGCCAGCGGTCCAGGAACCGCCGCCGCCACAGGCGCAGGGTCAGCGCGTAGTCCTGGCCGAACGACCGGTCGTGCACCACCCGCAACCCGGTGTGCTGGGCCACGGCGTCCTCGATGGCCTCGACCGACGGGATCAGGCCGCCGGGGAACACGTACTTGTGGATCCACGTGTACGCGTTGGCGGTGGCCAGCATCCGCTCGTGCGGCATGGTGATGGCCTGCAGCCCGATCCGCCCGCCCGGCCGGACCAGGCGGTCCAGGGTGGCGAAGTAGGTGGGCCAGTAGCCCTTGCCGACGGCCTCGATCATCTCCACGCTGACCACGGCGTCGTAGCTGCCGTGCGCCTCGCGGTAGTCGCGCAGCAGCACCTGCACCCGGTCGGCCACGCCGGCGGCCTGGATCCGCTGCTCGGCCAGGGTCTTCTGCTCGGCCGACAGGGTCAGGGTGGTGACCCGGGCGCCGCGTTGGGCGGCCCGGATGGCCAGCGCGCCCCAGCCGGTGCCGATCTCCAGCAGGTGCGTGTCCGGGCCGACGGCGGCGAAGTCCAGCACGCCGTCGATCTTGCGCAGCTGGGCGTCGACCAGGGGCTGCTCAGGGTCGGAGAACCAGGCCGAGGAGTAGGTCATGGTCTCGTCGAGGAAGATCGAGAACAGCTCGTTGGACAGGTCGTAGTGCCGGTGGATGTTCTCCCGGGCCCCGGCCAGGTCGTTGTCCTCGGCCGAGGGCTGGGTGCGCTCGGCGATCCGCCGCAGCGCCTGCAGCGGCCGCGGCACCAGGGTCGCCATCCGCGCGGCGAACGGCGTCAGCACGTCGGCGACCTCGGGGCTGCTCCAGTCGCCCACCATGTAGGCCTCGCCGAAGCCGATCTTGGCGTCGGCGCCGAGCCGGCGGAAGAAGTGCCCGGGCCGGTGCAGCCGCATCACCGGCGCGTCCGGGCCGCCCGCGCCGAGCACGCGGCCGTCGGGGAACTCGACGCGCACCGGGATGGTGCGCACGGCGTGCCGGAACAAGCGTTCGGCCGCAGCGGCCCGCAGCGGCGCCGCCGGCACCGTGGCCAGCCCGGGCCAGATCCCCTTGCTGGGCAGCGGAATGGAGGTCCTGGTCTTGGTCATTGCACTGTCTCCTGGGCCTCGTGCTGGGGACGGGGGACGATCGGGATCCGGCGCAGCCACAACCCGATGCCGTGCCTGCGGATCAGGGCGGACACACGGTGGGTGCTGAACGGCCGGCGCAGCAGCAGCCCGACCAGCGCGGACGGGGTGGCCGGCCGGCGATGGCCCCGCATGGTGGCGGTCAGCGGGGTGTTTCCGCCCTGGCACAGCACGATGGTGACGGAAAGCCGCGGACCGGGTTCGCCGAACCGCATCAGGTACTCACCGCCGAGGTCGAGGAACGGCGAGACGTAGAACGCCTTGTCGGCGCGGGCGCGGCCGGTCTCGTCAGGGAACAGCAGGTAGCAGTGCCGTTCCCCGTAGGTGTTGTGCACCTCGGCGACCACGCAGGCCAGCGATTCCCCTTGGTAGCACCAGAACACGGTCAACGGGTTGAAGACGTGCCCCAGCGACCGGGCGTTGGCCAGCATCAGGATACGCGAGCACTGGATACCTTGGCGCGCAAGGAAAGCATCCACGTTCTGCCGGATGCTCGCGGACGGGTCGCCGAGGTGGTCGCGAGCCTCGAACCGGGCGAACGGCCGCAGCCACCGTGGCAGCGAGGGCAGCTCGTCGAGGTCGACGAGCCACAGGAACACCTGGTGCTTGAACGCGTAGTCGATGCGTTCACGTCGAGCGTGCGCGACTTCGACGTCGTACAGCGCGGGGGCTACCACGTGACGCCCAGCGACTCGGCCGCCCGCACGCCGGCGGCGCAACCGTCCTCGTGGAAGCCCCAGCCGTGGTAAGCCCCCGCGTAGGCCACGGTCCCGTCGTTCAGCGCCGGCAACTTCCGTTGGGCCGCAAGGGCTGACGGGGTGTAGATCGGATGCTCGTACACCATCTTGGCGAGCACCGAATCCGGCGCCACGCGGTCGGTCGCGTTCAACGTCACGACGTAGCCGACGGGGGAATTCAGCCGCATCAACCGGTTCATGTCGTAGCTGACCAGCACCGGGCCGCCGCCGTCCGGACAGCTGGTCTTGAGGTAGTTCCACGACGCCCGCGCCCCGGAGCTGACCGGCAGCACCGACGGGTCGCTGTGCAGCCAGGTCTCGTTGCGGGAGTACTGGAACGCCCCCAGCACCTCGCGTTCCGCCGACGACGGGCTGGCCAGCAGCCGCAGCGCCTGGTCGGCATGGGTGGCGATCACCACCTTGTCGACCTCGTACGTCTGGTCGGCGTCATCCCGGATGGCCACGCCGCCAGAAGTCCGGCTCACGGCCCGAATCGGCGTCGAGACCTCCACCGCCGACAGGCCCTTGGCCGCCCGCTCCACGTAACGCCGCGAGCCGCCGACGACCGTCTTCCACTGCGGCGACCCGCCGACCGACAACATGCCGTG
Source organism: Kutzneria sp. CA-103260 (assembly GCF_018263855.1). GTDB lineage: Bacteria > Actinomycetota > Actinomycetes > Mycobacteriales > Pseudonocardiaceae > Kutzneria. The sequence goes on from NZ_CP073318.1 coordinate 4,512,743, forward strand.
GTTGGCCAGGAAGGTGAACAGGTAGCGGGCCGGGTAGTCCAGCGACACCGACTCCCCCGCCGACCACACCGCCGACACCACCGGGGCCATGAAGTGCCGCGTGAAGTACGTCGAATAGCCGCCGACCGCCAGGAACGCGCCGAGGGTGACGTCGCCGGCCCGCTCGTCAGCCATCACCCGCCGGGCGTGCCGGTGGAACCGCGTCACCTCGGCCAGCATCCGCAGGTACTGACCGCGGACCAGATTGGCCCGCTGGGCGAACAGGCCCGGCAGCCGCTTCGAGCCGGCGTACTCCAGGCCGCAGCCGTCGCAGCGCACGCTCATCGACATCTCCGAGTCCTGGGTCGGCACGCCGAGCTCCCGGAACAACCGGATCAGGTTGGGATAGGTGCGCTCGTTGTGCACGATGAACCCGCTGTCCACGGCCGTGTAGCCGCCGCCCGGCGTCGGCAGGTCGTGGGTGTGGGCGTGGCCGCCGAGGCGGACGTCGGCCTCGAACAGCATCACCTCGTAGCGGCGTTGCAGCAGGTAGGCGGCGGTCAGTCCAGAGACGCCGGCCCCGATCACCGCGACCTTGCCCCTCATCCAGCGGCCCCTTCCAGGCTCAACGGGACCCGCAGGCCCCGTGGCGACGGTTCACGCACAGCGTTCGCGATCCAGGGGGCCAGTGGTTCGTAGCCCAGGCGACCAAGGACAAAACTTCGGACCAACCTCGTCCACTCGCCGGCCCGGCGCAGCATCGCGTGCCCGTCGCCGAGCACGTCGAAGCGGCACACGTCGGCGGTGACTACCTTGGCCCGCACCGCATAGTCGTAGGAGAGGCGCGGATCGGTCCAGCGCTCGCGGTCGCCGTGGGCGATCAGCAGCGACTTGCCGGCCAGCTGCTCGACCGGCTCCCCCGGCTCAGTCCACGGCGCCAGCGCGCACACCCCCAGCACGGACGGGTCGTCGGCGGCGTGCAGGGCGGCGCGGCCGCCCATGGAGTGCCCGACCAGCACGACCGGGGCGTCGTGCCGTCGCAATTGATCCAGGGCCCAGCGGGTGTCGGTCACGGGGTCGAGGTCGGGGGCGTTCCAGCCGCGGTACCGGTAGCTGAGCTGCGCGACCAGCAGGCCGTGCCGGCCGCCGTGGTTGGCCAGGTCGCGGGCGAACGGCGTCATCCGCAGGTAGGTGAGCTTCGACCGGGTGGCCGGGGCGTGGCTGCGGGCGCGGCCGCCGTGCAGCAGCAGCGCCACGCCGGTCGGCCGCCGGTCTCCACCCCGTTCCCGCAGGCCGGGGGCGACTGAGCTGGGCATGTCACGGCGTTCGCACGACCCGATCATCCGGTTCGGTGTGACGTTGCGTACACACCAGACCCCAGATGTCCTGGCAGTGTGGATTAGGTGTCCACAGGGTGAACCGGCGGTGCGGCATCCTTGATCGACATCGGATGTGAGGAGCACGCGTGAACTACGAGATCTTCAGCATGGTCAACGGCATGGCCGGCAAGTTCGGCCCGCTGGACGTGCTGATGGTCGTCGCCGCCAAGTACCTGATCTTCCTGCTGTTCGCGGCGGGCGCGGTCGTCACGGGTCTGCGGGCCCGGCAGGACGGCTGGTGGCCGGCCGGCGCGTGGCGGATCGGGCAGGTGGGGCTCACGCTGGCCGTCGGCTTCGCGCTGTCGGTGGGGATCCGCATGCTGGGGCTGTCGCAGCGGCCGTTCCAGACCCACGAGGTGCACCAGCTGCTCGACCACGCCCCCGGGGTGTCGCTGCCCAGCGACCACTCCACCGCGTCGTTCGCGGTCGCCGTCGCGGTGTGGTTCTTCGTGTCGGCCAAGTGGGGCCCGTACTTCATGGGCGTGGCCGCGTTGATCGCCGTGTCCCGGGTGTTCGTCGGCGTGCACTACCCGGCCGACATCGTGGCCGGCGCGCTGGTCGCGGTGGTCGCCGGGCTGGCGGTGTGGGGCGTGACGCTGCTGTGGAAGGACGCGTTCATCCGCCGGTACACGCCGGACCAGCCGGATGAGGTCGCGCAGGAGCGGGCGCTAGAGTCGACCGTGTGATCGAGAAGACGCGCATCGCCACGCCCGCCGGCACGTTCGACGCGCTGGCCAGCGGCGACGAGGACGGCCGCGAGGTGCTGCTGCTGCACGGCTTCCCGCAGTCGTCGCTGGAGTGGGAGCAGCAGCTGCGGGTGCTCGGGGGCGGCGGCTGCCGGGCGGTGGCCCCGGACCAGCGCGGCTACTCCCCCGAGGTGCGCCCCGAGCACGTCAGCGACTACCGGATGGAGGAGCTGGTCGGGGACGTCGCGGCGATCGCCGACGAGCTCGGCTGGCAGCGGTTCGACCTGGTCGGGCACGACTGGGGCGCGCTGGTGGCGTGGTCGGCGGCGGCCGCCATGCCGGAGCGGGTCCGCACCCTGACCGCCGTCTCCGTGCCGCATCCCGCGGCCTTCGAGCACGCCCGCGCCACCGACGAGGACCAGCACGAGCGGTCCCGCTACATCCAGACGTTCCGGCAGGCCGGGTCGGCGGAGAAGACGCTGCTGGCCGACAACGCCGACCGGCTGCGCCGCATCTACGACTGGAAGGTCCCCGAGGACCACGTCGAGCACTACCTGGACCGCTTCACCCAGCCGGGGGCGCTGACCGCGGCGCTGAACTGGTACCGGGCGATGGACCTGTCCGGCTCGATCGGGCCGGTGGCCGCGCCGACGCTGATGGTGTGGAGCACCGAGGACAACGCGATCGGCTCGGCCGGGGTGCTGGCCACCGAGAAGCACGTGACCGGGCCGTACCGGTTGGAGATCGTCGAGGACGTCTCGCACTGGATTCCCGAGGAGGCGGCCGACGAGCTGTGCCGGGTCCTCATCGAGCATCTGCTGGCGCACCGGAGCTGAGCACCCGCTCGTAGCACAGGGACAGCTCGAAGCCGATGTAGTCGCCGTAGTTGGGGATCGGCCGGTAGCCCTCGCGCTCGTAGAAGCGGATCGCGTCGGGTTGGGCCGCCCCGGTTTCGAGCCGGACGGTCGTCCAGCCGCGGTCGACGGCCGCCTGTTCCAGGGCGCGGAGCACGGCCGTGGCCACGCCGGTGCCGCGGGCTTGTGGTTCGACGTACATGCGCTTGACCTCGGCCGATGTCACGTCGAGCTGTCTGAGGGCGCCGCAGCCGAGCGGCATGCCGGCGTCGTCGAAGGCGATCAGGAAGACGGCGATGTCGTCGGCGCTGGGGTGCACGCCGGGCTCGGTGTCCACGCCGCCGTACCGCTCCAGGACCTCCGCACGCTGCTTGGCGCGCAGGTGCACGCCGGCCGGGTCGGTCCAGGGGCGGGCTTCGATCATGGTCACGGAACAGATGTTACGGTAACGTCTGTTACGGGAGGGTTGCATGTCACGAGCCGCGAACCCACAAGCCGCGGAGCAGCTGTCGCAGGCGGTGTGGGCCGTGCTGGCCAACCAGGGCCTGGAACGCCTCACCATCCGGGCCGTGGCCGCTGCCGCCGGCTGCACCACTGGGCTGGTGATGCACCGGTTCCCCAACCGGCGGGCCCTGCTCACGCACGCCCGCGAGCTGCTGCACGCACGGACCCTCGAACGGGTCGAAGGCTTGGAGCGAGCCGCCGCCACGCCTCGGGCGGCGCTGCGGGCCGTGCTGGCCCAGGGGCTGGCCACGACCGAGGCCGGCACGCTGGAAAGCGTGGTGTGGATCGGGTTTCTCGCCGCGGCGGTCGGCGACGACGAGCTGTTGGCGCTGCACCGGGTGAACACCAGGGCCTGGCGGCAACGAATCCTGCGACTCGTCGCCGCCAGTGCGCCGGAGTGGTCGGCCGAGGAGGTGTCCACCGCCGCGCTGGTGTTGATGGGCATGGCCGAGGGATCCGCCGCGTTGGCCTCGGCGGATCCCTCGACGTACAGCGCGGAACTACAGGAGGCCGCGCTGGATCGGACGTTGTCGGCGCTAGACCTCAGCTAGGCAGCGTCCAGATCTGGTTGAGCTGGTTGTCGCCGCACTGATAGAGCTCCAGCGCGGTGCCGTTGTCGCTGCCGCCACCGGTGACGTCCAGGCACAGCCCGGAGTTCTCCAGGTTCCCGTTCAGCTGGTACGACCACTGCTGCGCGGCTCCACCGTCGCATGTGGACAGCACCGCCTTGTTGCCGCTGTTGGTCAGGCACTTGCCCAGGGTCTGGACGGTGCCGTTGACCGGCTGCCAGCGCTGGTTGGCGTTTCCGGTGCAGGGCCACAGGATCACCGGGTTGCCGTCGGCGGTGCCGCTGTTGGAGTCGTCGACGCATTTGCCGCTGGTGCCGGAGATCTGACCGACCGGCGCCGGCTTCGCGCAGTCCGTGCCCAGCTTGACCCGGAAGATGGCGGTGCCGTGGGCCGGAACCGTTGCGGTGAGGGTGTTCGAGGTCTTGCCGGTCCACAGGTCCTTGGCGGTGTAGGAACAACTCGGCAGGCCGGCGGTGGTGCTGGTGGTGACCGGCGCGCCGCCGCGGTTGAGGATGGCCACCGCGCGGTCACCGTTGGCCAGCGGCCGGTACAGCACGTCGGTGGTGCCGTCCTGGCTGTACACCGTGCCCTGCTTGCCCAGCCGATCCTGGTCCACGGCAACGATGTCGGTGTTGCCGAGGGTGGCGACCGCGGCCGGCGACAACGTGCTGACGTCCGAGCTGAGGATCATCGGCGCGGCCATCATCGCCCACAGCGCGACCTGGCTGCGGGACTCGTCGGCGGTCACGCCGCCGTCACCGGCGATGAGGAAGTCCGGGTCGTTCCAGTTGCCCGGGCCGGCGTAGCGGCCGATCGGGTGGTTGTAGTCGTAGTTGCCGAGCACGCTGCCCCAGCGGCCGGTGTCCGGCTTGTTCTTGTCGTAGGTGGCGATGTCGTAGCCCTCACGCCACAGCTGGCCGTACTGCTTCACCCAGGTCAGCACGCTGTACCAGGAGGTCTCGCCCTGGAAGTAGGCCGGGGCCGACTCGGAGAACACGATCTTGCGGCCGGTCTTGGCCAGGGCGGCGGACTGCTGGGCGTAGGCCGACTTGTAGGTCTGCTCCTCGGTCTGCCCCGACACGGTCGGCAGGTTGCAGCCGTCCAGCTTCAGGTAGTCCACGCCCCAGCTCGCGAACAGGTTGGCGTCCTGCTGGAAGTGGTCCCAGCTGCCGGGATAGCCGCCGCAGGTGAGGGTGCCGGCGTCCTCGTAGATGCCGAACCTGAGGCCCTTCTGGTGCAGGTACTGGCCGACGTAGGCCATGCCGTCCGGGAACTTCACCGGGTCGGCAACGAGGTTTCCCTTGCTGTCACGGGATTTCGCCATCCAGCAGTCGTCGATGGTAACCGTGTTGTAGCCCTTGGCCGCCAGCCCCGTGGAGACCAGGGCGTCGGCGTTGGACAGGATGGTCTGCTCGGTGAAGTCGCACTGGTAGTGCGCCCAGTCGTTCCAACCCATCGGCGGGGTCTCCGCCAGGGTCGGGGTGGCGGCGGCGGTGGCGACCGGCGTCGTCAGGAACGACGCCGCCGTCACCGCGGCGAGCAGGATCTTCGGTAGCACTGGATTTCTACCTTTCAGCTCAGGTGCGGGCAAAGCTGATCGGGTGCCGCGTCAGTTCAGGGTTCGGGCGAAGCTGATCGGTCGCGGCGTGGTCTGGTGCAGGTCGAACACCAGGATCTCGTTGGCGCCGGGCCGCAGCCACGACACCGGGCAGTACAGCCGGTGCTGCGGGCCGATTTCCCAGTAGCGGCCCAGGTTGTGGCCGTTCACCCAGACCACGCCCTTGGTCCAGCCGGACAGGTCCAGGTAGGTGTCGCCGACCCGGTCCAGCGTGACCGTGGCCCGGAAGAACAGCCCGGGCCTTGTCGGATCGGTGACGGTCGGCTTGAGTGCGCTGACGTTGTCCAGCGGCAGCGGGAAGATCCGCCAGCCGGTGAGCGGCTTTCCTTGCAGGGAGGCGGATTCCAGGATGCCCTTGCGATCCACGATGGCCTGACCGTAGTTGGTCCGGCCCATACCCTCGACCAGGATGTCCAACGTGGTCCCGGAGGTGGTCAGGGTCAGCGGCGCGTTGTTGTTGGTGACGTTGAGCTTGCGCGCCTCGGCGTCCGGGATGAGCGGGCGGGACAGGCCGCCCTGGTAGTGGCCGTCGACAAAAACGGTGGCGTAGTCGTGCACCCACCGGATGTCGAGCGAGCCCGCGCCGGCGATCGTCGTGCGGTACAGGGCGAATCCGTAGTTCTGGCCCAGCATCTCGAACGGCTGGGGGTCTGTCGAGGTGACGGCGCTCGGCAGGTTGTCCCACAGCGAGGCGTGCACGGCCGGCGTCACCGGCGCGGGCACGATGGTCGGCTTCGGGTCGGGGATCGGCGGCGGCGTGGTCTTGAGGTAGCCGGCGATCAGGTCTCGATAGGCGTGGTACTGCGGGGTCGCCACGCCCTGCTCGGTGATCGGCGCGGCGTAGTCGTAGCTGGTGATGTCGGGTTGGTAGGCGCCGGACAGGTTGTTGGCGTTGGCCCCGGCGTAGAAGCCGAAGCTGGTGCCGCCGTGCGCCATGTACAGGTTGAACGACAGGCCGCCGGCCATGAACGCCTTGAGGTCGGCGGAGATGTCCGACGGCCCGGCGAAGTTCTCGCCCCAGTGGGTCAGCCAGCCCGGATACACCTCGCCGGCCATCGCCGGCACGCCCGGGAACGCCTTGCGCGCGGCGGCGATCGATTGCGCGTCGCCACCGCTGAGCGCGATCGCCCCGCCGGTGACGTTGCTGTGGTTCTGCTCCACCTGGCCCAGGCCGTCCTCGGTGTAGAACGGGCCGTCGACGCCCTGATCGAGCCACAGCTGGCGGAGTTGTGCCAGGTAGGCGGGATCGCTGCCGTAGGAGCCGTACTCGTTCTCGATCTGGACCATCAGGATCGGGCCGCCGAGCTCGCTCAGCAGCGGCTTGATCCGCGGTGCCAGCTCGCCGATGTATCGCCCGACGGCGGCCATGTACCGCGCGTCGTCGTGCACCCGCAGCCGGATGTCCTTCGTGGCCAGCAGATACGGCGGGATGCCGCCGAGATCCCACTCGCCGCAGACGTAGGGGCCGGGGCGCAGCAGCACCCACATGCCCTCGGCCTGGCAGAGCCGGATGAACGCCTCGACGTCACGGCGTTCGCTCCGCCAGTCGAACACCCCCGGCTTCGACTCCACGTAGTTCCACATCACGTAGATCGAGATCGTGTTCAGCCCCATCGCCTTGGCCATGAGGATGCGGTGCCGCCAGTGCTCGACCGGGATGCGCGCCGGGTGCATCTCGCCGCTGCGGATCTGGAACGGCCGGCCGTCGAGCAGGAAGCCGCTGCCGTCGGCGGCGAAGCCGAAGCGGTGTCTTCGCGACGGCATGCTCACGGCCAGCGGGGCCAGTCCGCTGATGGCGAGGAACCGTCGCCGGCCTATCTCCATCGGTGCCTCCCACCGGGTAGTCGCCGCGAACGGACGCTACGGTGGGCACTGGCTGCGTGTCCATGCGTCGAAAGTAGGTAAACCGCGCAGTTTTGCGCAGTCGGCTCAGTCGGCCCTGGTCGCGCCGACGATGACCCCGTCGACCCGGGCCAGCCAGCTGCCGCACAGGCAGCGCAGGTACTCGACGCCGCCGCGGCCCCGGTGGCGGGCCTCCGGCGGCAGTTCGGCCACCGGCCATGAGCAGCGGGGACAGGCCTCGTCGGTCATGAACCCAGCGTGCTGTAATGCTTCAGTGCACTTCAACCCTTACGGCGGCTCCGGGGCCCAGGTGGCCGCCGCGCTGGTGAACCTGGCCGGGCCGGAGGCCGTGCTGGCCACGCTCCGTGACCACGGCATGGCGGTCACCGCCGTCACCGCCGACGAGGCCGCCGCGATCCTGGCCTGGCGCGAGCGCCTGCGGGCGGTGTTCGCCGAGTCCGATGTGGACGTCCGAGTCGATCAGCTGAACCGCCTGCTGGCCGACTCGGCCAGCGCGCCCACCATCTCCCGCCACGACGGCCGGCCGCCGCACCTGCACTACCATGTGGCCGGCGGGTCCATTGTGGATCGGGTCCGGGCCTACACCGCCGGCGGCCTGGCCCATCTCGTGTGCGAGGACTCCGACCGGGCCGGCGTCTGCGACCGGGACGGCTGCGCCATCGCCTTCGTCGACACCTCGCGCAACGGCCGCCGCCGGTTCTGCTCGACCCGTTGCGCCACCAGGGTTCACGTCGCCGACCACCGCCAGCGCCGCACTGGATGACGTCCATCGCCCGATGAGGTTGCTTTCGAGTGATCAACATCATTTCGAGGCTTACTTGGCCGCTCCATGGGCATCCTTCCCCACAAGATCCACGGAAGGGACGAACCATGAAGAAGGCGACTGTCGCGATGGCCATCGGTGTGGTGGCCGCGGGCGGACTCCTCGGCGCCTGCGGGACCGCGACCCCCAGCAACACCGCCGCGGCCGGCACCTCCAGCACCACCCACTCCGCCACCCCGGTCGCCAAGACCAGCGCCAACGCCGCCGGTTCCAGCTCCGGCTCCAGCGATTCCCGTTGCGCCACCGGCGACCTCTCCGTCACCCTGGGCGCGCCGAAGAAGCACGACGACGGCTCGGGTCAGTTCGAGGTGCCCGTGGTCTTCAAGAACACCTCGTCGCACTCCTGCGACCTGTACGGCGTTCCCGACGTCTCCCTGCTCGGCCCGGACGACCCCAACGGGTCCACGTACCAGCTCGTCACCACCGACAACGGCGCCCCTCGCAACCAGGTCGGCCCCGGCGAGACCGCCACGGCGAGCATCACCGTCCTCGAACCCTCCGGCGACTCCGTCGGCAGCCTCGGCTCCAAGAGCTGGCTGCCCACCAAGGCCAAGATCACCCCGCCGACCCAGTCGCAGTCGATCACCGTGGACTGGACGCCCAAGATCCCCGTGCTGCGCCAGGACTCCGCCACCCACCCCGGCTCGTACGTCAACGGCATCCTCGCCGACCCGTCCTGACCCCTCCCCCAAGATCAAAGGACGAATCCTCACGTTCAACGCCAGGAAGGGCCCTTTCCTGACATCTGGCGTCAGGAAAGGGCCCTTCCTGACATTCCGGCATCGGCAAGGCCGGCGTCGGCCTAATCGCTCGGCGTGCGGATCGTCAGGTTGAAGTCCGCGCCGATCGTCAGCGGCGGGTTCAGGCTCCAACAGTTCTTGTCCGCCAACTGTTGCAGGGCCTGCACCCGGTCCACCGCCGCGCTCCACACCTTCTGCCGCCCGGGGGTGCACGGGTTGCGCAGGTGCTTGATCCGCACCTGGTTGAAGGAGGTCAGGAAGGCCTGCTCGCTGATGCCGGACACCGGCGTGCCGGAGGCCTCGATGACGGTCTCGGTGATCAGCTTGGGCAGGCCGTCGCAGTCGCTGCTGCTGGACCCCATCATCAGCGCGGTGTCGAACAGGTCCTCGACGCCGAGGTTGCTGCGGATGTTGAGCTGGTTGGCGATGGCCAGCGCCGGCGTCAGGAACAGCTCGTGGCCGACGCGGAGCTGGATCTCGTCGAACTTCCGGTCCCCGGCGGCGGTTCGCCAGTCGTTGACGAACGAGTCCCCGAGCGCGCTGGTGTCGTCGCTGTGCGTCTCGCCGAGCTTCTGCAGCGTCGGCAGGTAGCGGCGCAGCGGATTGTCCGGCACGTCGTCGGTGTACTGACTGACCACTGTGAACACGTCGCCGCGGGCGGTGCAGAAGCTGGCCCAGCCGGCCTTGAAGCCGCAGCCGTCGTGATCGTTGACCACGGTGGCGTACTGCGGGGTTGTCTTGCCCTGCTCGAAAACCGCCGTGATGTCGTCCAGCATCGTGACGACCGCCCCGGGCAGCGTCGGCCCGGCGGGCGGCTTGGCCGTGGTGGGCGGCTTGCTGCTGGTGCCGGCCTTTGTGGACGTTGTCGTGCCGGCCGGCGACGTGGTCGTGACCGGCGGGGATCCCGCCGGCGGCAACGCGATCACCGACGGCCCGGTCGGCGCCGGCGCCGACGCGGTCGTCCGGCTCGGACCGCCGACCCACAGCGTGGTGACGGCGATGCCCGCGCTGGTCACCAGCGCGAGCGCCACCGGGAGGGCGACCCGCAGCGGTAGGCGGCCGACCTCACGGTCCCAAAACCCCTTCGACCGGGGCTCCCCGGTCCGGCTGGGTCTCGACTCCACTCGCGTTCGCCCTGTGCTCGATCGGACTGCGCACACTTCCGGATTTACGCAGGTAGGCCGCCCGCGGTTCAACCGATCGGAGCCCTGCCCGCCCGTTCGGACTGGCCCGAACGCCGTAACACCTAATACATCGGATGACTTGCTGAATGTAACCGTATTCCAGACGAATACTACGACCATAGATCCGATGTCCAGCCTTGACGTGCCGGGCGTGACCGGGGTACTCGTTCAGAGCCAAGCCATGAGCCTTCCGCCGCGGGCTCCACCGAGAGGAGCACGATGCCCAGCCCGCGCACGCGGAGCGGCTGGATCCGACGGATCGGGATCGTCCTTGTCGCCTGCCTCGCCCCGATCCTGCCGGTCACGGCCACCGCCGACGCCCACCCCAAGCCGGTCACCGACTGGTCCAAGGCCGTCGTCGACTCGACCATGAAGCGCTTCACGCCGGCCACCCTCGGCAGCTGGGGCTACCAGACCGGGCTGTACCTCTACGGCCAGTACCTGGTGTACAAGCGGACCCACGACAAGACGTACCTGGACTACATCAAGGCCTGGGTGGACCGCTTCGTCGACACAGGAGGCAAGGTCAGCAACAGCTTCAGCAGCCTGGACTCGATGCAGTCCGGCAACCTGCTCGTGCTGCTGTACCAGGAGACCAAGGATCCCCGGTACCAGAAGGCCGCCGCCCAGATCCGGACCCGCCTGGACACCTACCCCCGCACCACCGACGGCGGCTTCTGGCACGCCACCAGCCGTGAGCACCAGCTGTGGCTCGACGGCACCTACATGGTGCTGCCCTTCCTGGAGCGCTACGGCGCGACGTTCAACGACTCCGCCTACGCCAACGCCGAGGCCGCCAAGCAGCTCGTGACCTACGGCAGCCACCTGGCCGACCCGTCCGGCTTCTTCTTCCACGCCTACGACGAGTCCGGCACCCAGACCTGGGCCGACCCGACCACGCACCACTCCCCCGAGTTCTGGTGCCGCTCCATCGGCTGGTACGCCATGGCCAGCGTCGACGTGCTCGACTACACGCCGCGGTCCGACCCCAACCGGGCCAAGATCGTGACCAACGTCCAGAACCTGGCCAAGGCCATCCGCAAGTACCAGGACCCCAAGACCGGCCGCTGGTTCCAGGTGCCCGAGAAGCCCACCCTGGCCGGCAACTGGACCGAGACCTCCTGCTCGGCGATGTTCACCTACACCCTGTCCAAGGCCGTGCAGAAGGGCTACATCGACCACAGCTACCAGTCCGTGGCCGCCCGTGGCTACCGCGGCGTGCTGGCCCAGGTCTCCGTCGGCACCGACGGCCTGACCAACATCGCCGACATCTGCATCGGCACCAACGTCGGCGACACCGCCTTCTACCTCGCGCGTCCCAAGGCCACCAACGACCCCCACGGCCTCGGCGCCTTCCTCATCATGAACGAACAGATACGCAGCGCCGGTCTCTAAACCACCTGCGCGATAAGGCTTTTCCCGTGGAGGACCGCCGATCCGGCGGTCCTCCTTCGGCATACCGCGGCCCGTTTCTCATCCGGAGTCAGCGTCGCCGACGACGTTCGACCTGAGCTCGTAATCGGAACTTGCCCACCGGACTCCCCTATTCGTTGATCCCGGCCAGCGCGTCGAGCAGGGCTTCGATCGCGGCGGCGGTCGCGTCCAGGGGAACGGGGACGATCTCGTCGGGGTTCTCCTCGATCATCGCCACCGCCGGCGTGCCGGGCGGGAGTAGGCCGAGAAACCACTCGATTGTGTCGGCCCAGTCCGCGGCAGAGCCGTCACGGAGGATCAGCGTGCCACCCGCGAAGTAGCTGCTGATGCTGAGCAGCCCGTCCACCGTGACCTGGAAATCGATGTAGTCGGTGTTGGAGACGGCGGCATGCCGGTGAAAGGTCCGCACGCCCGGCAAGCGTTGCCGCAACTGCTGTTCGACGTCGTCCAGGCTCAGTGGCCAGGTGGTGCCGGGTGGGGCCGCGATGAAGATCGTGCCCTGCATGAGGTCTCCGTTCGGTACGTCGCGTCAGGGGCAGCCGGCGTGCTGGCCTGTGGTGTCGGGGTGCGCTGAGGGTCGGCGGCGTGGTGGGGCAGGCGGCGGACGGCGGGTGAGGCCAGCGGGGCCAGCGCCGCGGCGGCGGCGAGGAGGCCGGCGAAGAGAGCCAAGTGGAAGCCGCCGAGGAGGGAAGACAAAGGGCCGACGAGGAGCTGACCGATGGGAATGGCTATGTACGACAACAGGTCGTCGAAGGAGGAGACCCGGGACAGGGACTGGGTGGGCACGTGCTCCTGTAGGGAGGTGTCCCAGGCGATGCCCAGCGCGGAGAAGCCGAGACCGCCGATGAAGGCGGCAGCCATCAGCCACGGGGCGTGCAGGTGCAGGCCGAGGGTGATGAGGGGCAGTGTGCTGAGGACGCCGATGAGCAGGCCGAAGCGGAGGAGGCGGCGGACGACGAGGCGGTACATGACCACGCCCATCAGGAGCAGGCCGATACCACGGACGCTGAGCACGAAGCCCCAGGTCTGGATGTCGCTGAGCTGACGGGTGAGCTCCGGGCCGAGGATCTGCCAGGTGCCGGTCAGCACCAGGTTGACGAGGCAGAAGGCGACGGTGACGGGCCACAGCCACGGCGTGGTGCGGAACTGGGTCCAGCCGTCGTGGATGTCCCGCAGCACGTTCTTGCGGCCAGAGACGTGGCCGGACAGGGGAAGCCGGGACAGGCAGACGGCGGCGACCAGGAAGCTGGCGGCGTCGGCGGCGATGGCGGGGCCGCTGCCGACGGCCACGACCAGCAGACCGGACACGCTGGGCCCGAAGACCTTGGTCGCGTTGCGGACGGTGCCCAGCAGCGAGTTGGCTTGCCGCAGCTGGGTTTTCTCCACCAGCTCGGGCAGCACGCCGCGAAGGGTGGGCGTGGTGAACGCGGTGAGCACGCCGTTGAGCAGCTCCAGCACGGAGACCAGGGCCAGCGAGTAGTGCCCGGTCAACAGGACCGCAGCCACCGCGCCCTGGGTCAGCGCCGAGCCGATGTTGCTCAGCACGAGGACGGTCCGCCGGGAGAAACGGTCCGCGGTCGCGCCGCCGATGAGCAGGAACACCAGCAGCGGAACCATCCGCGCCACCAGCACGACGCCGAGCTGGGTGGTGCTGTTCGAGGCGTCGAGCACGGCGAACGTGAGCGCCACCGGGGCCATCGAACCACCCAGCAGCGACACGGTCTGGCCGGTGATGAACCAGCGGAAGGCGGGCCGCTTGAGAGGAGAGCTCACTCCGACCAGTCTGCGGATCATGCCGGGAGCACGCATCCGGTTTTCCGCTGACGGCCCTGGGCCGGGATGCCCGCGACTCCCCTCGCCCTTCTGGCCCTGGCCACCGCTGTTCATGACGCCGGCGGCCCGGACCGCGCCCGTGCGCACTGGTCCCGTGCCGACGAGGTGCTCGCGAAGACGGAGATCACCGACACCGCCTCGGTGCGGGCCCAACTCGCCCGGCTCGACCAGGTCATGGGACAGGACGGGCCGAGCGCGTGACCGACCATCAGATCAGCAGGTCCACCCGATGTGTGGACAGCCAGGAGTTCAGGCCGAGCACCCGTTCCACGCCGGCCCGGCCGGCGGCCAGCGAGCGGCCCTGGTCGGCGGTGCGGAGCAGCATGTCCTTGGCCTTGGGGACGTCGAGCAGGCGGCGCACGGGGGCTTCGCGGTCGGCGAGCACATCGCCCAGCGCATCGCGCAGGGCCTGTCCGTAGCTGGGGTCCTGGGTCCGCGGGTAAGGGCTCTTGCGGCGCTGGGCGATCGACTCCGGCAGCACGTCCTTGGTCGCGGCCCGCAGCAGGCTCTTCTCCCGGCCGTCGAAGGTCTTCATGGCCCACGGCGTGTTGAACACGTACTGCACGAGGCGGTGGTCGCAGAACGGCACGCGTACCTCGAGGCCGCTGGCCATGCTCATCCGGTCCTTGCGGTCCAGCAGGATCGGCAGGAACCGGGTCAGGTACAGGTAGCAGATCTCCCGCATCCGGCGCTCGTGCCCGGTGACGCCGTCCAGGTGCGGAACTTCGGCCAGGGCGGCCCGGTAGGAGTCGGCCCGGAAGGCCGGCATGTCCAGCGCGGCCAGGAAGTCCTCGGCCAGGATGGACCGGCCGGCGGCGGCGCGGCCCAGGCCGGCGAGCCACGGGAAGGTGTCGGCGGAGACGACGTCGGGGTCGTGGAACTGCCGGTAGCCGCCGAAGACCTCGTCGGCGGACTCGCCCGACAGGGCCACCGTCGAGCGGGCCCGGATGGCCCGGAACAGCAGGTACAGCGAGGTGTGGCCGTCGCCGGCGTGCGCCGGGTCGTCGCTGGCCCGCAGCACCGCGGCGCGGGCGGCCGGGTCCATCAGGTCGGCCGTGGACAGCACGATGTCGGTGTGGTCGGCCTGCACGAACTCGGCCAGCTCGTGCACGTAGGGCGCATCCGGGGTGTCGGAGCCGCGGTGCGGGTCGGGCGTGAAGTTCTCGGTGTAGCCGGCGAAATCGACCGCGAACGAGCGGACCGGGACGTCGAGTGCGCGGGCCGCGAGGGCGGTGATGGCCGACGAGTCGAGCCCGCCGGACAGCAGCGTGCACAGCGGGACGTCGGAGATGAGCTGGCGGCGCACGATGTCCTCGAGCAGGCCGCGGACCGTGGTGATCGTGGTGTCCAGGTCGTCGGTGTGCTCCTGGGCCGTCAGCTGCCAGTAGCGGCGTTTGACGATGCCGCGGCGGTCGACCCGGACCAGTTGGCCGGGACGCACCTCGCTCATGCCGCGGTAGATCGAGCGCTCCGGGGTCTTGGCGAAGCCGAACAGCTCGCGCAGGCCGTCGATGTCGACCTCGGTCCGCACGTCCGGGTGGGCCAGGATCGCCTTGGGCTCGGAGGCGAACAGCACCCCGTGCGGCATCGGGAAGTAGAACAGCGGCTTGATGCCCATCCGGTCGCGGACCAGCAGCAGCTGTCGCGTGCGCCGGTCCCAGATCGCGAAGGCGTACATGCCGTTGAGCCGGTCGACGAAGCTCTCGCCCCATTCGAGGTAGGCCCGCAGCACCACCTCGGTGTCGCTGTCGGTGGTGAAGGCGTGGCCGGCGCCCTCCAGCTGGGCACGCAGCTCGCGGTAGTTGTAGACCTCGCCGCTGTAGGTCATCACGGCCAGGTCGCCGACGGCCATCGGCTGCCGGCCGCCCTCGATGTCGATGATCGAGAGCCGCCGGTGGGCGAGCACCGCGTGCTGGTCGGTCCACGTGCCGTGGGCGTCCGGCCCGCGGCACGCCATGGTGTCGGCCATCGCCCGGCCGACCGGGGCCTGCCCGGCCAGGTCGCGTTCGAAGTCCACCCAGCCTGAGATTCCGCACATGGCGGCGCCTCCTCAGTCGTGTTCGCCCGGGTCCGCGTCGGCGAGCCGGTCCAGCAGACCGGCCGCCAGCCGCACCATCCGAGCCTCGGTTTCGGTGAGTTCGGCGAGGGCGGCGGTCAGCCAGGCGTCCCGCTGCCCGGCGTCGGCGACCAGCGCGGCCCGGCCGGCCTCGGTCAGGTCGAGCACGGATTCCCGGCCGTCGCGCTCGCTGGGCCGGCGGGTGATCAGACCCTCCCGCGCCAGCTCGGCGAACACCCTGGTCAGCGACTGCGGTCGCTGCCACGCGGCCAGCGTGATCTCGCCGGGCGTGCTCGGTCCGCCGCGGTACAGGTGACTGAGCACGACGAGCTTGTTCAGGCTCAGCGAGTCCGGCGACCGCTCCGCGCGCAGCCGCTGGCTCAGCCGGGCCATCGCTCGCCTGGTCTCGGTGGCGATTTCCGCCAGCTCCCCGTCGTCCACAACTAGTAACTTATCACTTACTAACCAATCAACGTCAAGGCCGTTTCATCGGCTCTTTTAGTAAGTGATGCGTAGTAAGTCGGCGGCGTCACTAGGCTCCGGAGGATGACGAGCGTGGCGGGGCTGGTGTTGGCGGCCGGCGAGGGGCGGCGGTACGGGATGCCGAAGGCGCTGGTGCCGTACCACGGCCGGCTGTTCGTGGAGTCGACAGTGGACCGGCTGCGGGCGGCCGGGTGCGCACGGATCGTCGTGGTGGCAGGGGCGGCCGCGGACCAGGTCCGGGCGGCGGACCTCGGGGACGCCGATGTAGTCGAGAACCCGGACTGGCCGACAGGCATGGGGTCGTCGCTCCGGCGGGGAATCGAGGCCCTGCAAGAAGAACTAGCGGTCGCGGTGATGACGGTGGACCTGCCGGGCGTGACGACGGCGGCGATCGCCAGGGTGATCGCCCTCGCGGACCCGGAAGTCCTTGCGGCGGCGACGTATCACGGCAAGCGGGGGCACCCGGTGCTGATCGGGCGCGAGCACTGGCAAGGGGTGCACGAGCTCGCGCAGGGCGATGCCGGGGCACGGGCCTACCTCCGGCGGCATGACGTCACGGAGATCGCCTGTGAGGATGTGGCGGACGGGCAGGACGTGGACCGGCCGGAGGATCTTCCATGAGGTGGATGACGGGAATCGTGGCGGCGCTGCTGGCAGTGGCCGTGGCGGCGCCGGCGCAGGCAGCGCCGGGGCTGACGTGGCAGCTGCACGCGACTGGAAGCGACGCCCGGTTGCGGGGGCTGTCGGCGGTGAGCCCGCTGGTGGCCTGGGCCAGCGGCAGCGGCGGCACGGTCCTGCGCACGACCGACGGCGGCCGGACCTGGGCCCAGATGGCGCCGCAGGGCACGCAAAGCCTGGATTTCCGGGACATCGAGGCGTTCGACGCGCAGCACGCAGTGGCGCTGTCAATCGGCACGGGCGACAGCTCCCGGGTCTACCGCACCGAGGACGGCGGCAAGTCGTGGCGGCAGACGCAGACCAACAATGACCCGAACGCCTTCTACGACTGCATGGCGTTCTTCGACCAGCGGCACGGCCTGATCGTCGGCGACCCGGTGAACGGCAAGTTCGAGGTGCTGGCCACCGATGACGGCGGCCGCAGCTGGCAGGTCCTGCCGAGCGACGGAATGCCCGCGGCGCAGCCGGGTGAGGCGGGATTCGCGGCCAGCGGCCAATGTGTGGCCACCAGCGGCTCGAGGGACGCGTGGATCGGCAGCGGCGGCGGCGCGCAGTCCCGGATCTACCACTCGACCGACCGCGGCCGCACCTGGCACGAGACGACCACTCCCCTGCCCAGCAGCCAGTCCTCGGGCGTGTTCGCGGTGGCCTTCCGCGACCGCGAGCACGGCGTCGCGGTGGGCGGCGACTACTCGGCGCCGACCACGGGAGCCGCGGCCACGAGCCAGAACCAGGGCAGGACCTGGCAGCCGGCTGCCATCACCGGCTACCGGTCGGGCGCGGCCTGGCTGGGCGCGGCGGTGATCGCGGTCGGCCCCACCGGCAGCGACCTCAGCGTGGACGGCGGCCGGCACTGGCGGCCGTTCGACAGCGGCAGCTTCGACACCGTGGACTGCCCGAACACCTGCTGGGCCGCAGGCGAGCACGGCCAGATCGCCACACTCAGCATCGACTGATTCGCTCGCAAGCTCGCTCATGCCTTGACAAGCATATAGCCGGTGACGTACTCCAATCCGGTGGCCACGACCTTCGAAGTGCTCGCCGAGCCGAGCCGACGCCGGATCCTCGACCTGCTGCGGGCCGAGGAGCGCTCCGTCGGCCAGCTCGTCGACCAGCTGGAGCTGAGCCAGCCCGCGGTGTCCAAGCACCTGCGGGTGCTGCGCGAGGCCGGCCTGGTGACGGTGCGGGTGGACGCCCAGCGCCGCTGCTACCGGCTGCGCCTGGATCCGCTGCGCGAGCTGGACGACTGGCTCGCGCCCTACCGCGAGCTGTGGGCGGGCCGCCTGGACGCGCTCGAACAACACCTGGACCGGATGGCCGGCGAGGAGCAGAGTGGTGTGGACCATTAACGCGAGGTCGCGCCGGTCTCTGGAGCCGCGGCCCGGGAAAATCGCATCTTTCCAGCGATTTTCCCGGGCAAGGCGAAGAGACCGGCTTAGAGCGACCTCGCCCCGCCCGGTACGGGCGGCATGAACACAGAGGAAGCGAATGACCGAGGACTACGGTTCGAGCCTGCGCGAGGAGCTGGGCCGGATCGAGCGGCACAACGCCGACACGCTGAACAAGGTGGCGGACGCGCTGCTGGCCGGCATCTCCCAGGACGGCGTGGTGCTCACCGCGGGCGCGGGCCACTCGCTGGCGGCGGTCGCCGAGACCTTCTACCGCGCGGGCGGCCTGGCCTGCGTGCGCCCGCTCTACCACCCCACGCTGCTGCCGATGCACGGCGCGGTGTCCAGCACGACGGCCGAGCGCCGGTCGGGCCTGGCCGCGGAGGTGCTGGACGGCGTCGAGCTGGGCGAGCACGACGTGCTGGTGATCTTCTCCACCTCGGGCGTCAACCCGTACCCGGTGGAGCTGGCCCGGCAGGGCAAGGCGGCCGGCACGCCGGTGGTGGCGTTCACCTCGGTGGCCACCAGTTCGGTGGCGCCGAAGCGGGCCGGCAGCACGCTGGCCGAGGAGGCCACCTTCGTGCTGGACAACCTGGTCATTCCGGGTGATTCGGCCTACCCGGCGGAGTCTCCGGTGACGGCGCCGAGTTCGTCGCTGGCCAACGCCTTCCTGTGGAACCTGCTGCTGGTGCGGCTGCTGGACCGGGCCAAGGCCGCCGGCTTCGACCTGCCGCTGTGGCGCAGCGCCAACGTGGAGGGCGGGGACGCGGCCAACAAGGCGCTGCTGGCCAAGTACACACCTCGGATCGACGTTCTGGCGTGACGGAACCGACACCGCGCGTGAGTAGGAATACCCAGGAAAGGAAGTCACGCAGGGGTTAGCGTCCGTGCGAGCACGTGACGCGCAAGGGGGGACTCAACTTCATGCAGTCGAAGACCAGATGGTGGATCCTGGGCACGGGTGGCACCGCGGTGGTGGCGGTCGTCTCCGTCGCCGCCTACCTGCTGCTCGCGCCGGGGCCGCCGTCCAAATACGTCACCAGTTCGCCGGCGAACCAGCCACAACCGTTGACCGCCAACGATGTCGCCCGCGACTACGTGCAGTCCTTCAGCACGCTGGACGTGGCGGCCGCGGCGGCGCTGACCGACAACCCGACCGCGGCGACGGCAGCGCTCACCACCGTGTACAAGAACATGAGTGGTGCTCGACTATCCGCCAGTCTCACCTCCGACGGCGTGACGGTGGATGTGGACTGGCGGGCCACCAAGGTCGACGCGGTCTACCAGGTGCCGCTGAAAATGGTGCAGAGCAACGGAAAGTGGCTCGTGCACTGGTCGGACGCGGTGATCGAGCCGGAGCTGACGCCGGGCCAGTCGCTGGCCTTCCACACCACGCCCGGCGGTTCCACGCTGACCGACCGCGACGGCAAGCCGCTGGCCCTGGACGCCGTGCCGAAGTCGGTGAAAGCCGGTGTGCAGCAAGCGATCGGCGGCGACTTACAGGCCGTGGACGGTCAGGCGATCGCCATTGTGGACTCCGCCGGCAAGGACGTGAAGACGCTCGAGAACTTCGACGGGGCCAAGAAGGCGGCCTACGCGCTGACCATCGACGCCGGCACCCAGGACGCGGCTCAGAAGGCGGTGGACGGCTTCACCGGCGCGGCCACACTGGTCGCGATACAGGCCTCCACCGGCGAGATCCTTGCCGTGGCAACGAACACGCTGTTCGACAACGGCGGCCAGAGCCCGCTCACCGGCACCTTCCCGCCGGGCTCCACGTTCAAGATCGTGACGGCCACCGCCGGCCTGGAGCACGGCCTGTCCGAGAAGTCCACTGTGTCCTGTCCGAACACGGTCCACATCGGACCGCGCACGATTCCCAACGAGGGCACGCTTCAGCTCGGCGCCGCACCGGACTACAACACCGCGCTGCACTCGGCGTTCGCGGCCTCGTGCAACACCACGTTCGCCCAGATCGCGGCGAACCTGGGCGCGGATGATCTGCCCACCGCCGCCAAGCAACTCGGCCTCGGGGTGGACTTCGATATTCCGGGCGTCACGACCAACACCGGGCGCGTGGACTCCGCACCCGACCAGGTGGACCGCGCCGTCGACGGCTTCGGCCAGGGCACCGACCTGACCAGCCCGTTCGGCATGGCGGTGGTCGCCGCCACCGTCCACAACGGACAGGTGCCGACGCCGGTGCTGATCAGGGGCCAGCAGACCACCGCGAACGGCAAGACCGCGCCCCCGTCGGCGAGCGTGCTCGCCCAGGTGCGCGACATGATGCGCGAGGTGTGCACCACCGGCACCGCCCGCGGCCTGGCCTCGCTGCCCAACACGTTCGGCAAGACCGGCACGGCCGAGGTCGACACCGGCGCCGCGCACGGTTGGTTCGTCGGCTACCGCGGCGACGTCGCCTTCGCGGTGCTGCTGCCGCACGCGAACACGTCCGGCCCCGCGGTCGACGTGGCCGGCACGTTCCTGCGCGCGATCGGCTGATCCCCACTGATCACCCGGACGGCCTAGGGGAATCGGGTCGTCCGGGTGATGCCCCGCCCTACTTCTTCTTGGTCCTCGTGGCACCGCCCCGGCCCCGAAGCTGCACGCCGGACTCGGACAACACCCGGTGCACGAAGCCGTAGGAACGCCCCGTCGACTCCGCGAGCGCGCGGATGCTGGCGCCCTTCTCGTACTTCTTCTTCAGGTCAGCGGCCAGCTTGTCCCGCGTGGGCCCCGTGATCCGGGCGCCCTTCTTCAGGTCAGCCACCTTGTCCCGCCTTCCGTGGGAGTGCAGGTCGGGCCGCTCGCGGCCCCTGTCGTCGCAATGATCGAACACGACGGGCCCGAACGCCAGGCGATCAAGCAAAATCATCGCTCGGTGATCGTTGAGTTACCTCTGGCTGATCACCGGTGTGAGTGAAGTGATCACTGTGGCCATTGTGGCAGATCAGCGCCCCGACCAGCGGATCATGCCAACTCGATGAGCTCCAGGTAGTCATCCGACCAGTGGTCCTCGGTGCCGTCCGGCAACAGGATCACCCGCTCGGGTTCCAAGGCCTGCACGGCGCCCGGGTCGTGGGTCACGAGCACGACCGCGCCCTCGAAGCGCCGCAACGCGTCCAGGACCTGCTCCCGACTGGCCGGATCCAGGTTGTTGGTTGGCTCATCCAACAGAAGCACATTGGCCGCGCTGGACACCAGACCCGCCAGGGCAAGTCGGGTCTTCTCGCCGCCGGACAGCGTGCCGGCCGGCTGGTCCAGCTGCTCGCCGCTGAACAGGAACGTGCCCAGCAGCGAGCGCAGCTGCTGCTCCTGCACGTCCGGCGCGGCGTGCCGGATGTTGGCCCAGACCGAGGCGTCGTGGTCGAGGGTCTCGTGCTCCTGGGCGTAGTAGCCGATCCGCAGACCGTGCCCGGGCACCAGGCCGCCGGCGTCCGGCTTCTCCATGCCACCCAGCAACCGCAGCAGCGTGGTCTTGCCGGCGCCGTTCAGCCCGAGCACCACGACCTTGCTGCCCCGGTCGATCGCCAGGTCGACGCCGGTGAAGATCTCCAGCGAGCCGTAGGACTTGCTCAGCCCCTCGGCCACCAGCGGGGTCTTGCCGCACGGGGCCGGCTGCGGGAAGCGGATCCGGGCGACCTTGTCGGCGACCCGCTGATCCTCCAAACCGGACAGCAGCTTCTCGGCCCGCTTGGCCATGTTCTGCGCGGCCACCGCCTTGGTCGCCTTGGCCCGCATCTTGTCTGCCTGGGCCATCAGCGCGGACGCCTTCTTCTCGGCGTTGGCCCGCTCGCGGCGGCGGCGCTTCTCGTCGGCGGCCCGGGCCTCCAGGTACTTGGACCAGCCCATGTTGTAGATGTCGACCTCGCCGCGGGTGGCGTCGAGGAACCAGACCTTGTTCACCACGTCGGCCAGCAGCTCGACGTCGTGGCTGATCACGACCAGGCCGCCGGTGTGCTGCTTGAGGAAGGACCGCAGCCAGGAGATGGAGTCGGCGTCCAGGTGGTTGGTCGGCTCGTCGAGCAGCAGCGTGGTGCCGGCCTTGCCGCCGACGCCGGACTCCGAGGCGCCGAACAGGATCCGGGCCAGCTCGACCCGGCGGCGCTGGCCGCCGGACAGCGTGCGCAGCGGCTGGGCCAGCACACGGTCGGCCAGGGCCAGGTTGGCGCAGATGCGGGCCGCTTCGCTCTCGGCCGCGTACCCGCCGAGGGCGCCGAAGCGCTCCTCCAGCCGGCCGTACTTGCGGACCGCGTTGTCCAGCGCGTCCTGGTCCACCAGCTCGGCCATGGTGGTCTGCGCCTTCTCCATCTCGCGCAGCAACTGGTCCAGGCCGCGGGCCGACAGCACCCGGTCCTTGGCCGTGACCGACAGGTCGCCCTCGCGGGGATCCTGTGGCAGGTAACCGAGTTCGCCGCTGCGGCGGACCTCGCCGGCGTACGGCTGGCCCTCGCCGGCCAGCACCCGCAGCGAGGTGGTCTTGCCGGCGCCGTTGCGGCCGACCAGGCCGATGCGGTCGCCCGGCTGCACGCGCAGCGTGGCGTCGGAGAGCAGGATGCGCGAACCTGCGCGCAGTTCAAGGTCGGTGACGGTGATCAAGACATACTCCGGTGCGGATCGACTGGGCAGGACTCGTCCGCCCACCGGCCACGGCCGGCGGGCCCGGCGGCCGCCTAGCAGATCAACTTGATCACGCATCGAGTTTACGTGCTGACGCGAACCGTTTTCGCCCCACCCCTCCGGTTGTGACTCGACACACAGTTACGACCCGTCAAATGTGAATGTATTGACTACTCCGATCGGGTCATGCCTACACTCCGACGGCGTAAACCGCTTGCGTGATCAACAACTGTTCGTGATCTTCCGCCGCATTGATCTCTTTCCGGGGTAAGCGCTTTCCCTGTGGGCTGCCGCGCGCCCGGAATCCGACCGGTGAGGGGAATTCCTTGCGCCGTAAGCACAAGTGGCTGCCGTTGGCCGCCGCTGCCCTGCTGCTGACCGTCCTGACGCCGACCGCCGGCGCCGCACCCGCCGGGCCTTTGGAAGCCGGTGGCTCCAACTACGACTTCTACAACCTGAGCGGCGGCTGCGACCGCGAGCCGTACGGGGTGATCGACAGCTTCAACGACGGCCGCGACACCATCACGGCCCAGCTGCACCAGATGTACGACGCCGGCCAGCGCCGGCTCCGGATCGGCATCTTCCACCAGCACGGCCCCGACTCCGGCACCGTGATGGACTCCAGCTCCGGCGACCTCTCCCCTGTCGATCGCCAGCAGCTGGTCGACCTGCTCGCGGCGGTGAAGGCCGCCGGCTTCGAGGAGATCGACGTCGTCTTCATGCCGTTGGGGGCCGACGACCCGCATTCCTGGTCCTCGATGAACGAGTCGGCCTACCAGGAGGACTGGGGCGTGATCTCGCGGCTGCACCCGCTGATCGCCGCCGCCGGCATCCCGTACCGCATCGACCTGCTCAACGAGGGCATGCCGATGTCCAACCAGCCGGCGCTGCGCGCGTACACGCAGCGGCTGTGGGCCGACTACACCGCCGCCTTCGGCAGCGCCGACACCGTCGGCTTCTCCATGACGGTGTGGATCGCCGACCGGGTCACCCAGATGTCCGCCGTCTACGGCTCCAACCCGCCCAGCGTGTTCGAGCTGCACCTGTACGGCGACGACTGGAACGGCGACGAGTACCAGCAGTTCGTCGACGCCGACCAGAAGATGACCTCGCTCGGCTACCACCAGCCGTGGATCATCGGCGAGACCTACTTCGACGACGGCACCGCCGCCGACAACATCCACCGGGCCATCGCCGACACCGGCCGCACCGTGCAGTACCTCACCCAGTGGCCGCTGACCCGGGCCCAGAAGTGCGCCGACGTGGACCAGGCCCCGCCGGTGCCCTTCGACGCCTACCGCTCCGCCGGCTTCTAGGGCACCAGCGGGCGGACCTGTTCGGCGACGAAACGGACGAAGCCGACCGGGTCGGGCTCGTCGCCGGTGGGCTGGACGACCACGGTGTCGGCGCCGGCGGCGGCGAGTTCCCGGACGGCGGCGGCGACCGTCTCGGCGTCGCCGGCGACGCCGACGTCCGGACTGGTGCGGCGCAGGCGTTCGAGGGCGTCGGGGCCGGTGGCGGCGTGCAGGGCGGCGATGATCTCCTGCTGGTCGCCGACGAGCTCCCGGATCCGGCGCACGCTGTCGGCGGACTCGTCGGCGACGGTCAGCGTGCCGTCGGCCGATTCTCCGGTCAGCCGAAGGGTCTTCGGCCCGACGCCGCCGGCGTACACCTTCACCGGCGTCAACGGCGGCCAATCCAGGCGCACGCGATCCAGCTTCACGTAGGTGCCGTCGACGCTGACCTCCTCGCCGCGCAGCAACGCACGCAGCGCGTCCAGGTACTCCCGCAGCAGCGTGAGCGGCGATGACACCCGCGCGCCGACCTGGCCCATCCAGCTCTGCACGCCGTGGCCGACGCCGACGATCACCCGCTCGGGGAACAGCCGGTGCAGCGTGGCCAGCTCCATGCCGGTCAGGGCGACGTTGCGCAGCGGGACCGGCAGCAGACCGATGCCGACCCGCACCCGCGACGTCCACGCCAGGGCGGCAGCGGCGGTGGCGATGCCGCTCTCGGAGAAGCAGTCCTCCCACACCCACAACTGGTCGAGCCCGGTAGCGTCGGCGGTCTCCGCCATCGAGCGCAGGACCTCGGGCGGGAACTGGGGCCGGAACACGGTGCCGAGAGCGGTCATAGAACCTTCCTACCAGCCGCCGGTGCGGCTGATCACTTCCAATAGCGTGCCCGGGTCCTCCACGTGCAGGTTGTGGCCGAGCCCGGGCAGCACCTCGACGTGCTCGGCCAGGGCGCGCACCTGCTCGGGGGCGCTCATCGGGTCGTTCTCGCCGGTCACCATCAGCACCGGGCACCGAGCGGCGGCCAGCAGGCCACGCATGTCGGGCCGGCCGACGGCGAACGTCTGCGGGTCCAGCGCCAGCCGCCAGCCGTCGCCGGTGGCGGCGAGGCCGTCGGGGTCGGCCGGCATCAGGCCGCCGAGGCCGGAGACCTTCAGGTAGCGCTGCGCCGCCTCTTCCTTGCTGCCGAACACCTTCACCGGCCGCTGCGCCATCGCCGCCGCCCCGGCGAGCTCGTCGTCGGTCCACTCCACCTTCACGCCGACCGCGACCGCGCGCCGCACTTCGACGCCGAACCACCCGCTGGCCAGGGCGATCGCCAGCACGCCGCCGAGCGAGTGACCGATCACCGTGACCGGCTCGCCGGCCGGCAGGTGCTCGGCCACCGCACCGGCCATGCCGCCGAAGGAGTACCGCTTGAGCCGGCCCGACCGACCGTGGCCGGGCAGGTCGGGGGCGACCCAGCGGCGGTCCAGCCGCTCGGTGAAGCCGTCCCACACCGCGCCGGTCGCACCCAGCCCGTGCAGCAGCAGCACGGCCGGTCCGCCGGCTCCGCCTGTTCGCACCCTCAGCGTGTCCACCGGCCGGATCATTCCCCACCACGGGCCCGGCGGGCTAGCGTCGTGGCCGTGGACGCCGCCGTGATCACCAATCCCGACACCTATGTCCGGGCCGTGCCGCACGATGTTCTCGACGAGCTGCGCCGCGAGGCGGCCGTGGTCCGGGTGGACGATTTCTGGGCCGTGCTCCGCCATGCCGAGGTACGGCAGGTGATGCGTCATCCGCAGCTGTTCTCGTCGAATCTGGGCGGCACGCAGATCCGGGACCCGGCCACACCGGCCGATCTGCGGTACGTGCGGCGAATGATGCTCAACATGGATCCGCCCGACCATCCCCGGCTGCGGGGCCTGCTGGCACGGGCGTTCACGCCGCGGGCGGTGGCCCGGCTGGTGGATCGGATCACCGGCTGGGCGGACGATCTGGTTGCCGCCGTCGCTGATCGGCGTGCGGCGGATCTGGCCAAGCAGCTGGCCGATCTGCCGCTGCTGACCCTGGCCGAGGTGTTCGGCGTGCCGGAACAGGACCGGCGGCTGCTGTTCGACTGGAGCAGCCGGGTGATCGGCTTCCAGGACGCCGAGTACGCCGCGATCGACACCGTCGACACCGAAGGCGTGACCGACATGGCCCGGGCGGCGCTGGCGTTACGGCCCGAACCCGGTGTGAACGGCCAGATGCCCGATCCCCGCACCCGCGAGGGCATGCCCGACCTCTACGCGTACGCGACGGCGCTGGGCGAGCACAAGCGGGCCCAGCCCGGCGAGGACGTGATGAGCGACCTCATGCGGCACGTCGACGACGACGGCGGGCGGGTGTCGATCGAGGAGTTCGAGAACCTGTTCTGGCTCTTCGCGGTGGCCGGCAACGAGACGCTGCGCAACGGCATCCCCGGCGGGCTGATCGCGCTGATGAGCCATCCCGACCAGTACCGGCGGCTGCTGGCCGACCGGTCGCTGCTGCCGACCGCGATCGACGAGATCCTGCGGTGGTGGACGCCGGTGATGCACATCCGCCGCACCGCGACCGCCGACACCACACTGTCCGATGTGGACATTCGCGCCGGGGACAAGGTGGTGGTGTGGTTCTCCGCGGCCAACCGGGACGAGCGCGTGTTCGCCGACCCGCACCGGTTCGACGTCGGCCGCTCCCCCAACGACCACCTGACGTTCGGTCACGGCCCGCACTTCTGCCTCGGCGCGCAGCTGGCCCGCGCGCAGATGACCGCCGTGTTCACGGCTGTGCTGGACCGATTGGGTGAGGTGCGGCCGGCCGGCGACCCGGTGCGACTGCGGTCGAACTTCCAGAACGGCGTCAAGAGCCTGCCCGTGACGTGGTGATCTCACCCGATCGTGTGTTCCGCTGACGGGCGATCACCGACACGATCGAAGGCGAGAGCCTAACTGGGGAGGCTGTTGTCGTGTTGAAGCTCGCTTTGGGCGTGACGTTAGCCGCGGTCGCCACCAGCTGCGCGCCGAGCCAGCTGGGATCCACGCCCGGCGCCACGCCGGCTCCGGGGCACACCACCACCACGGCGCGACCCGTGGAGCACTGGACGATGCCCAACCTGGTCGGCTCGGGCCTGCAGGACGCGCAGGACGCCATCCAGAAGCTGACCGGCAACGTCGTGTTCTTCACCAGCTCGCACGACGTCAGCGGCCAGGGCCGGCACCAGATCCTGGACCGCAACTGGAAGGTGTGCGACCAGAACATCGCCGCCGGGCAGCAGATCCAGGTCGGCGTGAAGATCGACTTCGGGGTGGTCAAGACAACGGAGAAGTGCCCCTGAGCAGTCGCCTCGCCGCCAGCGGCGTCGTCGCGAACACCCGCATCCCGGCCCGGCTGTGGGCGGCCGTCATCCGCCCCCAGATCGCCGCGGCCGCGACCAGACAGCCGAAGTCGATCAACGCCACGATCATCCCCCACATCCGCGCGAACCGTAGTGTCGAGGACCGCGGGCGGGCTCCGACCTTGGGGTGACGACGCCGATGTGAGGAGACGTGACCGATGGACTTCGAGCGCCAGCGCGCCGAGATCGTCACCCAGACCGAGCTGCTGGCCGCCGACGTGGCCGGGGCGGACCTGACCGCGCGGGTGCCTTCCTGCCCGGACTGGAGCCTGGGCGGGCTGCTGCGGCACCTCGGCGGGGCGCACGCCTGGATCGAGGAGATCGTGCGGACCCGGGCCGAGGGACCGGTGCCCGATCCGAGTCGCGACGTGAACGGCGACGACTCGGGCGAGCCGCCGGTGGAGTGGCTGCTGGACGGGGCGCGGCGGCTGGCGGCGTCGATCCGGGACGCCGGGCCGGACACCGTGGTGTGGACGCCGCTGGCCCCGATGCCGGTGTCGTTCTTCGCCCGCCGCATGGTGCACGAGACGCTGGTCCACCGGGCCGACGCGATGCTGGCCGCCGGCCAGCCCTTCACCGCCGAGCCGGAGGTCGTGGTGGACGCCGTCGACGAGTGGATGGAGCTCGACGCGCTGCCCCAGCACTTCGAGTTCAACCCGGCCAAGCGAGACCTGCTCGGCCGCGGTCGCACCCTGTCCTTCCGGGCCACCGACGCCGACGTCGCCTGGCAGGTCGACCTCACCGGCGACGCCATCGTGAACCAGCGTGGCCGCGCCGACGCCGCCGTCACCGTCGAGGCGCCGCTGACCGACCTGCTGCTGATCATCTACCGCCGCCGGGAGCCGACCGGCGTGACCGGCGACGCCGACCTGCTGGCCTTCTGGTCCAAGCACGTCACCTTCGGCTGACGCCACCCCCGCCTTTTTCGCCACCTGTGGTCCACATGTGGCGCTGGGAGTCGAATGTGGCGCACATGTGGCGTTTGGTGGGGGTTAGGGGGCGACGGCCACCCAGAGGGGGAGGGGGTGGCCGCTCTCCTTGGGGGTGAGCCGCTGCACGGCGGCGAAGCCGGCGGCGGTGAGGCCGGCGGTGACCTGGGCGCCGGTGATCACCTGATGGCGGGTGGAGACGGCCTGGATCAGCTCCCACTGGCTGCCGGAGCGGGCCAGCTGGAGGACTTCCAGGCCGTAGGACTGGCCGTCCTCGGCCCAGTCCCACAGCTGCACGGTGACCTGGCGCTGGTCGCCACGGCCGGAGACGCGCGGGGGCGGGGCGGTGGGGCGCAGGCGGCGCAGTTTGTCCAGCTCGGGCACGGCGGCGATGAACAGGCCGCCCGGTCGCAGCGCCAGGCGGGCCGCCGCCAGCGCCGCTTCGAGGCCGTTCTCATGGGCCAGCCGCGGCAGCAGGTCGTCGTTGGCGTGCACCACATCCAGCTGAACGGCCGGCATCTGGGTCAGCACGTCGAGCAGATCGGCGAACCGGTGGTCGCCGGGGCCCAGCACTGCGGTGGCCACGTCGGCGAACACGCGGTCGCCCGCGGGTCTCGGGGTGGTCACCGGCCAAGCCTACGGGGCCGCCCGCCGGGGGCTTGCCAGCGGTCCGACACTAAGATGAACCAACCCGGAAGCGTGACCGTCGAACCGGGTACGACTGGACACTTGGCGACTCCAAGTAATACTTTACGCCAATAGGAGTACACACAGCCTCCGTTCAGAGGTGCCATGGTCACGTGCTCACCCAGTAGTGTCACTGCTGCGTGACAAGTTGACAGCGAGGAGTCACTATGACGATCGCTGCTGGTCATCCGGACCTGTCGTTCGCCGACACCGTGCCAGCCGACCGGGACGAACTGGTCGGCCTGCTGGCCACCGGACCGTTTCCGGACGCCTTGCGCGCCGCGATCAAGACCAGCCGGTTGAGTCTGGACCGCATCCAGCACCGGCTCGGGCTGCGCGGCATCACCATCAGCGTCGCCACCCTCAGCTACTGGCAGTCCGGCCGCCGAAGGCCGGAGCGGCCGGAGTCGCTGGAGGCACTGCGCCACCTGGAGGCAGTGCTCGGCGTGCCGCCGAGCTCGCTGACGGCGCTGCTGGGGCCACCCCGCCCGCGGGGACGCCGCAGCCGGCCGACGCGGGTGCTGCCGATCGACGCGCTCTGGTCCCGCCGCGAGCGGCTGGCCAGCCTGCTGAACCGGGTCGACACCAGCTCCGACTGCCGGCTCGGCCGGCTCAGCCAGCACGACCGCATCGAGATCGCCCCCGACGGCGGCCATCGTTCGCTCTGGGTGCGCCAGGTGCTGCGCGCCGAGCAGGACGGCGCCGACCGCTGGGTGATGGTCTACGACGCGGAGTCCGGCCCCGGCGTGATCCCGGAACTGACCAACCTGAGCAACTGCCGGGTCGGCCGGACCGCGGTGGACGAGGAGTCCAGCATCCTGGTGGCCGAACTGGTCTTCGACCGCACGCTGGCCCGCGGCGACACCGTGATCATGGAGTACCAGCTCAACCACGCCGGCCCGCAGTTCCCGGCCAGCGGCAACGCCTACTGCCGCAAGTTCCGGCTGCCGGTGCGCGAGTACGTGATCGAGGTGCGCTTCGACCAGTCGCGGCTGCCGGCCCGCTGCCAGCAGTACGCGGTGCCGGCCGGCGAGGAGGGCCCGTCCCGCCGTCGCAACCTCACGCTCGACCCGTCCGGCGGCGTGCACTCGGTCGCCCTGGGCTTCGGCCCGGGCGTGTTCGGCATCCGCTGGGACTGGCCCAGCCGGTAACCCGGTCTCGAAGGAACCCGTCGCCGATCCCCGGCGGCGGGTTTTTTCGTGTCGGCCCGTCGCCCGCACAGGCTTCGCCACACCCCTCCCTGCTCGTAAATTAGGAATAAATATTGACATCGCCGGGGCCGCCCCGGCAACCTCGTCCCCGGCAGCAGCGTTGCCGCCAGGAACGAGGGAATCGATGTTCTTACGCAGACTCACGCTCGCCTGCGCGATCGCGCTCGGCATCGGCTCGCTGGCGGCGCCGACGGCGACCGCGGAGCCCGACCACCAGCAGCCCAACGCACCGGTGGTGTCCCCCACCCCGTACATGGGCTGGAACTCCTACTTCGGCCTCGGCGCCCCGACCGAGGACAACGTGCACAGCGTGGCCCAGTTCCTCGTGTCGAGCGGCCTGGCCAAGTCCGGCTACGACATCGTGTGGCTGGACGGCGGCTGGCAGGCCAGCCCGCCCCGCGACGGCCAGGGCAACCTGGCGGTCGACCCGGCGCGCTGGCCGTCGGGCATGGACAACCTGGTCAAGTTCATCCACGGCCTGGGCCTCAAGGCCGGCATCTACACCGACGCCGGCGCCTACGACGGCAAGAACTGCGGGCTGGGCAGCGGCGGCGGCTACTACCAGCGCGACGCCGACCAGTTCGCCCGGTGGGGCTTCGACGCCATCAAGATCGACTTTCTGTGCGGCCTGGCCCAGAAGCTCGACCCGGCGGTGGCCTTCCACCAGTTCTCCCAGGCCGTCGCCAACACCGGCCGCAAGATGATCCTCAACCTGTGCGACCCGGTCACCTCCGACTGGGGCGTGCCCGACTGGCCGTCGACCCGGATGGCCGGCTACGCCTACACCTGGGGCCCGGACAACGCGACCTCCTGGCGCACCGACACCGACGTGGCCTTCGGCAACCCGACGCCCGGCGAGTGGCCGGACATCCTGCGCAACATGGACGACAACGCGGCGCACCCCGAGGCGCAGAGCCCCGGCCACTACAACGACCCCGACTACCTGATCCCGATGCGTCCCTTCCCGACCGGTGGCACCGAGCTGACCGAGGAGGAGTCCACCACGCAGTTCGTGATGTGGGCCGAGATGGGCTCGCCGCTGATCATCGGGGCGGACCCGCGCACGCTGCCCCAGTCGATGCTCGACACGCTGAAGAACCCGGAGATCCTGGCCGTCGACCAGGACCCGCTGGCCATCCAGGGCGTTCGGGTGGCGGACTCCGGCGGCGGCAACGTCTACAGCAAGGTGTTGTCCGGCAAGGGAAACCGGGCGGTCGTGCTGCTCAACCGCAGCGACTCCGCATCCTCGATGACCGTGGACTTCGCCAAGGCCGGCCTGAGCGGCAACGTCAAGGTGCGTGACCTGCGGGCCCGCGCCGACAAGGGCACCACCACCGGCTCCTACACCGCGACCGTTCCCGCGCACGGCACCGTGATGCTCAAGCTGTCCGGCACGGATCTGGCCCCCGGCAACGACCTCGGCGGCAATGCCAGCGACAGCCCGGCCCTGGTCCGGTTCGACGACACGCACGCGTACACCTTCGTGCGGGACGCTTCCGGCCAGCTCGCGGAGAGCACCGTGGGCAGCGGCAAGTGGGCCCAGCTCGGCGGCCCGACCCACAACCAGATCCTCGGCCAGCCGGCGGCCTACGCCTCCGGCGCCGACCGGGTCGACGTTTTCGTGCGGGGCACGGACAACGCGGCCTACCAGCGGACGTTCCAAAATGGACACTGGGGCAACTGGGTCAAGCTCGGCGGCAACCTGACCGACTCCCCCACCGTGGCCTTCACCTCGCCGACACAGTGGACCCTGGTGGCCCGCGGCGCTGACGGCAAGGTGTGGCAGCGTACTTCCGGCGGCTACGGCACGTGGAGTTCCCTGGGCTCGCCGAGCGACCAGCCGATCTACGGCCGTCCCAGCGCGGTGGCCGACGCCAACGGTACGCACATCGTGGTGCGGGCCTTCGACGACAGCGCATGGCTGTGGGAGCAGAACACCGGCTGGACCGGCCTGGGCGGCGTGATCAGCACCGCCCCGACGCTGCTGGCAACCTCCGGGCGGCTGTACATGTTCGCCCGAGCCAGTGACTACACGCTGTGGCAGCGCAACTTCACCGACGGCTCGTGGGGAGGATGGTTCCCCCGCGGCGAGTTCGCCAGCAACGCCATCGTCGGTACGCTCGGCGTCGCGGCCGGCGCGAACGGTTCGGCGTGGGTGGCCGTCCGCGGTGTGGACGACCACGTGCACCAGACAGTGCTGTGACGCAAGGAGTTCGTGTTGTCTGAACCCAAAAGGGATCGACGCTGTGCTGTCGTGACGGGGGCCGCGTCCGGTATCGGCGCGGCCACCGCCCGGCGGCTCACCGCGGACGGCTACCGGGTGATCGGCGTGGACATCGCCGACGGCGCCGAGGTGGCCGTCCGCGGCGACGTCAGCGCGCAGGCGACCTGGGACGAGGTGTCCCGGGTCGCCGGCGGGCAGGTGGACGCGTTGGTGAGCAACGCCTTCACGGTCGTCGTGAAGCCGCTGCACGAGCAGACGGCGGCCGAGTGGTCGCGTCAGATCGACGTCAACCTGACCGCCGCCTACCTTGCCGCGCACCAGTTCCTGCCGTCGCTGCGGGAGCGGCGTGGCGCGATCGTGCTGGTGTCGTCGGTGCACGCCCGGGCCGGGCTGCCGGGGCATCCGGCGTACGCCGCGAGCAAGGGCGCCCTGGTGTCGCTGGGGCGTCAACTGGCCGTGGAGTACGCGCCGGAGGTGCGGGTGAACACTGTGCTGCCGGGCCCGGTGCTGACCGGGGCGTGGGACCGAGTGTCCGAAGAGGACCGGTTGCGCAGTCAGGATTCCACGCCGCTGCGGCGGCTCGGCGACCCGGCGGAGGTGGCGTCGGTGATCGCGTTCCTGCTGTCGGCCGGGGCGTCCTTCGTCACCGGGGCGGACATCCTGGTGGACGGCGGGTGGACCGTGCGGAAGGACTCGGCGTGATCAGCGGGTCAGCACCACCCGGGCCGGGGCGGCCTCGGCGTCGGTGAGGCGGATCGGCAGGCACGTCAGCTGGTAGCGGCCGGGCTCGGCGGCGGCGAGGTCCAGGCCCTCGATGATCGGCGCTCCGGCGCCGAGCAGGATGTGGTGGGCCGGGAACTCGCTGTCGCCGAAGCACTCCACCGACAGGTAGTCGATGCCGACGAGACGGATTCCCCTGTCCACCAAGGCTTGTGCCGCCTCGGCGCTGACCGCGACGTAGCCGGGGTCGAACTCCCGGAACAGCCGGCCGGTGGTGGAGTTGGTGGTGCGGAACAGAACCCGCTCCGCGCCGTCGGCGATGCCGGCGACGTGGTGCGCGCGGATCGGGCCGTCCTCGGCGATGCCGACCACCTCGACCGCCCCGCACAGCACGTCGAGGCCGATCTCCTCGATGCCGGCCGCGCCGGGGATGAAGTGCGAGGGGGCGTCCACGTGGGTGCCCTGGTGGGCCGACAGCGTCCACTTGCTGGCGTCGGACTCCTCGCCGCGGTCCAGGCGGGTCTCCCACTCGCACACCGGCGCGGTGCTGCCCGGCCAGTGCGGCATGTCCGGCCGGATGGCCAGGGTGACGTCGATCAGCATGGGGCCATGGTAGGGGCCCAGAGGAATCAGCTCGCAATAAGTATCCATAATTAATGATTTGATGTACCCTCGGTGATGATCGGCGGACGAACCGTGAGGCAGGCCTGTGAAGATCACTGACATCGAGACGTTCCTGGTGCCGCCGCGCTGGCTGTTCCTGAAGGTCAGCACGGACGAGGGCGTCGTCGGCTGGGGCGAGCCGGTGGTGGAAGGCCGCGCCGAGACCGTGCGGGCCGCTGTGCGGGAGATGGCCGACCTGGTGCGCGGGCAGGACCCGCTGCGCATCGAGGAGCACTGGCAGGTGTTGCGGCGCAGCGGTTTCTACCGTGGCGGGCCGGTGCTGTCCAGTGCGCTGGCCGGCTACGACCAAGCGCTGTGGGACATCGCCGGCAAGGTGCGGGGTGTGCCCGTGCACGAACTGCTCGGCGGGCCCGTGCGCGACCGGATCCGGGTCTACTCCTGGGTCGGCGGCGACCGTCCACAAGGGATTCGCGAAGCCGTGCAGGGACAGGTGGACCGCGGCTTCACCGCCGTGAAGATGAACGCCTGCGGGCCCATCGACGCCATCGCCACCCCGACCGACGTCGAGGGTGTGCTGGCGCGGGCGCACGAGGCCCGCGACGTGCTCGGGCCGGATCGCGGCCTGGCCATCGACTTCCACGGCCGCGTGTCCCCGGCCATGGCCAAGCGCCTGCTGCCCCGGCTCGAAGAGGTGCAGCCGCTGTTCGTGGAGGAGCCGATCCTGCCGGAGTTACCGGCCGCCGTGCTCAAGTCCGTTGTGGACAGTTCCCCGGTGCCCATCGCCACCGGCGAGCGGCTGTACTCGCGCTGGGAGTTCAAGCCGGTGCTGGACGCCGGCATCGCCGTGGCCCAGCCCGATCCCTCGCACGCCGGCGGCATCTCCGAGCTGCGCCGCATCGCCTCGCTGGCCGAGATCTACGGGGCCAGCATCGCCCCGCACTGCCCGCTCGGGCCCATCTCGCTGGCCGCCAGCGTGCAGGTCGCGTTCGCCACGCCGAACTTCCTGATCCAGGAACAGAGTCTGAACCTGCACTACAACGCGGGCAGCGAGCTCACCGGGTATCTTGCCGACACCAGCCCGTTCGCCTTCACCGACGGGCAGTTGGCCCGGCCGACCGGACCCGGGCTCGGCATCGAGATCGACGAGGACGCCGTGCGCCAGGCCGCCGAGGCCGGGCACGCGTGGCGGTCGCCGGTGTGGCGGCACGAGGACGGGAGCCTGGCGGAATGGTGACTTTCGGGAGCGCGCTGCGGGAATGCCGGCTGGTCGGCATCGTCCGCGGGGACGGCGTCGGCCACACGCGGGACGCCGTGCACGTGCTGTTCGACTCCGGGGTGCGGCTGGTCGAGGTCTCGCTGACCGGTCCCGGCGCGCTGGAGGCCATCTCCTCGGTCAAGGTCCCCGACGGCTGCTGGCTCGGGGCCGGCACGGTGCGCACCGCGTCCGACGCCTCCGCGGCCATCGCCGCCGGCGCCACCTTCGCCGTCAGCCCCGCGCTGTCGCCGTCGGTCGCCGCCTGCGTGGAGGCCGGCCTGCCCATCCTGGCCGGCTCCTTCACCCCCACCGAGATCGAGACCGCCCTGTCGCTCGGGGCCGAGGCCGTGAAGCTCTTCCCCGCCTCCGCCGGCGGCCCCGCCTACCTTTCCGCGCTGCGCCAACCGTTCCCGCACGTCCCGTTCGTGCCGGTCGGCGGCGTGGGCGTCGCCGAGGCCGAGGCCTACCTGGCCGCCGGGGCCATCGCCGTCGGCGTCGGCTCGCCCCTGGTCGGCGACGCGGCCTCCGGCGGCGACCTCACCGCCCTGGCCGAGCGGGCGGCCCGGTTCGTCGAGCTGGCCGGGTCATAACGCCTCGACCAGCAGGAAGGCGGCGCACACGCAGGCCACCAGCAGGGTGATCAGCCGCGCGAGCAGCAACTGGTGCTCGGCGGCTCCGGCGGGCAGCATGGACCGGGGTCTGATGGCGCCGACCAACGCGATCACCAGCACGGCGACGAGCGCCAGGATCACTGCGGTGTGCGGCTCCATAGCGGCACACCGTAACCGGTCAGCCAACGCTAGTGGGACATATCCCCCTAATTCGGACCAGCGGCGTCGGCGCGGTCCGAGCCCTCGGCGGAGATCACCATCTCCCGACCGGTGTCGGCGGTCGCCCGCGCGATGCGAAGGGCGTTGTCCAAGGCAAGGTCCGGGTCGACAGCCAGGCCGATGTGGGACAGGTCGAGGGAGATCGCGCAGCCGGCCGGCAGCCGCGTTGCCGCGTCGAGGAAAACCTGGGTCTCGGCGACGGCGCGGTCGGCGTCCCGGCAGCTCTCGCCCAGGTAATCGACGTTGACCAGATGCCCGGCGGCCTGGGCCTCGACGGCCCGCAGCACCTGGGCCGCCTGCGCGGACGCGTCGGTCATGGGCCGATCCCCGCAGCAGGAACCGTGTGGCCGGAGTCAGTTTCCGGAGATGCGGCGCAGGTCCTCGCTGGCCTTGTCCACCAGCGCCCGCATGGCCTGCTCGGCACCCTCGGCGTCACGGCCGCGGATGGCGTCGAGGACCTTGCGGTGGCTGGGCACCGGGTCGTCGGCCGGATCGGCGTTGTGCACGACCTGGTCGCGCATGGCCAGGCCGCTGGCGATGACCCGTTCCATCTGCACGACGAGCTGGTTGTGGGTGGCGCCGAGCAGGGCCCGGTGGAAGTCGAGGTCGGCGTCGACGAGCTTGCCGGGGTTGCCGGCGGCCTCGGCCATCCGGGCCAGGGCGGTGTCGAGGTCGGCCAGGTCGGCGTCGGTGGCCCGCTGGGCGGCGAGCTTGGCGGCGGCCGGCTCGACGATGGCCCGGACCTCGGCCAGGTGCTCCAGCAGGTCGGGGTCGGGCGGCCCGGCCGAGCGCCAGCGCAGCACGTCGCCGTCGAGCATGTTCCAGCCGCTGCGGGGCTGCACGAAGGTGCCCCGCTTCTGCCGGGCGTCGATGATGCCCTTGGCCGCCAACACCTTCAGCGCCTCGCGCAGCGCGGTGAGGCTGACGTCCAGCTCCTCCCGCAGCGCGAGCAGGTCGAGGGTGGCGCCCTCGGGGATCTCGCCGGACAGGATCCGCCGGGCCAGCGCCTCCACGGTCTGCCCGTGCACGCCCCTGAGCTGGTAACCGGTCACCTGACGCCCTCCACCCCTTCGCGCTGTCGGCATCCCACACCTTGTGTGAAGACAGCACAGTATCGCCCAGCCACCGCAGATACTAATTTAGTAATATATCTTGACACCGTCGCCTCGCCGCTGCAACCTCACTGTCACTTCCCATCTCACGTGAACGACAGGGGTCGCTGATGACCACCACGGGCTTCTCCCGGCGCAGTTTCCTGGCCGGACTCGGCGCCGTAGGCGCGGCCACCGCCCTCGGTGGCTGCGTGACCTCCACCGGCAGCTCGGCGGGCGGCGGGTCGGCCACCGGCCCGGTGACCGTGCAGTCCAACCTCTCCGCGCCGTCGGCGAAGGCGGCCATGCAGGCCCTGGTCGACGCGTTCAACAAGAAGGGCGGCTCGCAGGCCAGCCTGAACACGGTGGCCGCCGAGACCTTCCGGACCCAGCTGCCGACCTACCTCACCTCGTCCAACCCGCCGGACGTGATGACCTGGTATGCCGGCTCGGTGGCCCGCTCCTACGCCGACAAGGGCCTGCTGCTCGACGTCAGCGACGTGTGGAACGGCGTCACCGGCTACAGCGACGCCCTCAAGCAGCTCAGCACCGACAACGGCAAGCAGATCTTCATCCCCACCAGCTACTACTTCTGGGGCCTGTTCTACCGGAAGTCCAACTTCGCCAAGTGGGGCGTGCAGGAACCGACCACCTGGGCCGACTTCCTCCAGGTCTGCGAGACGATCAAGTCCAAGGGCGTCACCCCGATCGGCCTGGGCGCGGACAACTCCACGCCGTGGGTGGCCTCGGGCTGGTTCGACTACCTCAACATCCGCATCAACGGCGCGAACTACCACCGCGAGCTGTTGGCCGGCAAGCACTCCTTCACCGACCCGCAGGTGCACAAGGTGTTCGACCAGTGGAAGACGGCGCTGCCGCACTTCGACCCGAAGGGCACGGCACTGTCCTTCCAGGACGCCACCACCAACCTGCTGCAGGGCCGCACCGGCATGATGCTGATCGGCACCTTCCTGCTGGACACCACGCCCAAGGAGGACGTGGACGACATCGGGTTCTTCCGGTTCCCGGTGATCGACCCGGCGGTGCCGCTGGCCGAGGAGGCCCCGACCGACGGCTTCTTCGCCAGCTCCCGCACCAAGCGCACCCAGCCGACCAAGGACTTCCTGAAGTACCTGACCACGGTCGAGGCCCAGGAGGCGTACCTGAAGTCGTCCTCGGGCAGCTCGCTGCCGGCCAACCCGGCGGCCAAGGACGCCGGCACCGCCCTGATCACCAAGGGCAAGGACATGCTGAACAAGGCGGCCGACCTGACCCAGTTCTTCAACCGGGACTCCAGCGACGCCCTGCAGCCCACCGCCGACACCGCGCTGATCAAGTTCATCCAGCACCCGGAGCAGGTGGACTCCATCCTGACCGAGTGGCAGGCCAACGCCAAGAAGATCTGGACCTCCTGACGTGACCGCGACCCTCACGGCGCCGGCCGTGGCCCCGTCCTCGCCGACGGGGCCACGCCGCCGGCGCCGCACCCTGTCCCCGGCGCTGCTGGCCTTCGTGCTGGTGCCGCTGCTGGTCGAGACGTTCTGGGTGTTCTGGCCGGCACTGCAGGGCGTGTACCTGTCGTTCACCAGCTGGGACGGCGTCTCGCCGGCGGTGATCGTCGGCTTCGGCAACTACGCCGAACTGTTCAGCGACCCGACCTTCGGCAAGGCCTTCCTGGACACCGTGCTGTGGCTGGTGCTGTTCGGCGGCCTGTCCGCGCTGGGCGGCCTGGGCATGGCCCTGCTGCTGCTCAAGGACCGCAAGGGCGTCGGCTTCTACCGGGCCGCGCTGTTCACGCCGGTGGTGTTCTCGCTGGTCGCGACCGCGCTGATCTGGCAGGCCGTGTACCAGCCGGACGGCCTGGTCAACACCGTGCTGGGCGCGCTGGGCCTGGACAGCTGGCAGCACTCGTGGCTGGCCGACGCCAACACCTCGCTGTACGCGGTGATCGTGCCGGCGCTGTGGCGGCAGATCGGCTACATCATGGTGCTGTACCTGGCCGGCCTCAAGGGGATCGACCCCACCCTGTACGAAGCGGCCACTGTGGACGGCGCCTCGAAGTGGCAGCAGTTCACGAAGATCACGCTGCCCCAGCTCAGCAGCGTCAACTCGGTGGTGCTCTCGGTGATCATCATCGACTCGCTGCGCTCGTTCGACGTCGTGTGGGCGCTGACCCGCGGCGGCCCCTACCACTCCTCGGAACTGCTGAGCACCTACATGTACTCCACCGCCTTCCAGTCGCTGCGCCTAGGCTACGCCTCCGCGCTCGCCGTGGTGATCTTCGTGCTGGCCTTCGGGGTCATCCTCACCTACCTGGTCCGCGCGTTCCGGGACGCCGACGCATGAGCGAGCTTGCGAGCAAATCATTCAACACAGAGCGTCCGCGAACGCGGACACCGAGCGCTAGCGAGGTGCAGCAGTGAGCCGGGCCAAGGCGTTGCGCACCGGCGGCTTCCACCTGGTGGCCGGCGGCATCTCGGTTCTGTGGCTGCTGCCCATCCTGCTGGTGATCGTGACCAGCGTGCGCACCTTCGACGACGTGGCGGCCAACGGCGTCGGCGGCCTGCCGCACTCGTTCACACTGGACAACTTCGCCCAGGCCTGGATCGACGGCGGCGAGTTCCAGGCGATGGTCAACAGCCTGGTCGTCACCATCCCGGCGGTGGTCATCACGCTGGCCCTCGGCGCGATCTCGGCGTTCGCGCTGAGCCGCTACGACCTGCCGTTCCGACGGACGGTGCTGCTGGTCATGCTGGCCGGCAACCTGCTGCCGCCGCAGATCCTGCTGGTTCCGGTGTCCAAGATGGCCGAGATGCTGGGCATCTACGACACCCTGGCCGCGCTGATCGGCGTGCAGATCGGCTTCGGGCTCGGCTTCTACACCTTCGTGCTGTACGGCTTCATGCGGGCCATCCCCAACGAGATCCAGCAGGCCGCGGTGATCGACGGCGCGTCGCCGCTGCAGATCTTCTGGCGGGTCATCCTGCCGCTGACCCGGCCGGCGCTGGCCTCGCTGGCCGCGCTGTCGTTCACCTGGGTGTTCAACGACCTGCTGTGGTCGATCACGGTGATCCGCACCGACTCCAAGATGCCCATCACCTCGGCCCTGCTGGGCCTGCAAGGACAGTATGTGTCGCAATGGAACGTGATCGCTGCCGGCTCGGTGATCGCCGCCATCCCCACCATCGCCGTGTTCCTCCGGTTCCAGCGGCATTTCGTGGCCGGGCTCGCACTGGGGGCGGTCAAGTGACTCAGTGGACACTTAGGCTCGCGACTACCACTTACACGGTTGGGTTGCCGGAACATCAGCGTTGGGCCGAACTGCGGTCCTGGGGTCCGGCGGGGATCGAGGACGGGCCGTCACCGCTGGCCAACGTGGGTCGTACGCCGTACATGACGGAGGCCGACGGGGCACCCGTCGAGTACGCCCCGTTCGGGCTGCGGCCGTTCTCCGGGGCGGATCTGGTGGCCGGACCCGTTGGCGCGGCTCGGGAATCGTGGTGGACGTTCGACTCGGCCTCGGCCAAGGAGAGTTCCCTGCGGCTAACGTTCGCCGATCCGCTGAGCGGACTGCGGACCGACCTGTACTACGAGGTCGTGCCCGGCACTGATGTGCTGCTGCGGTGGACCGAGCTGACCAACACCGGTGACACGGCGATTCGTTTGGAGCGCTTCGACTCCGCCGGCTTCTGCGTGCCGGTCGACACCGCCCGACTGTCGTTCCTCAGTGGACAGTGGGCTCAGGAGTTCCAGCTACAGCAGCTGGTGCTGCCGGCCGGACGGTTCGAGATCGGTAGTCAGCAAGGCGTCGCCGGGCAGGGCTACTCCCCCTGGCTGGCTGTGCAGGACGACTCGGCGCCCGACGGCCCCACGTGGGGATTCTCGTTGGCATGGCCCGGTTCCTGGCGAATCGACGCCGACATCGAGCTCAGCGGCTCCTGCCGGGTGCGGGTCGGCCGTCAGCCGCACGAGTCTGCGGTGCTGCTGGAGCCGGGTGCGTCGCTGGAGACGCCGCAGGTCGCCGCCGCCTACAGTGTGGACGGTCTCGGCGGTCTGGCTCGGGCGTGGCACTCGTACGAACGTCAGATCTCCCGTGGCGGGCGGAGAGTGCTGTACAACTCCTGGGAGGCAACGGAGTTCGCCGTCGACGCGGCCGGCCAGCTGGAGCTGGCCAAGGTGGCCGCCGACCTGGGTGCGGAGCTTTTCGTGGTGGACGACGGCTGGTTCGTCGGCCGGCACGACGACACCGGCGGACTCGGGGACTGGACGCCCGACCCGGCCAAGTTCCCGCAGGGCTTCGGTTCCTTCGTCGAGGACGTGCGGGCGCTGGGCCTGGAGTTCGGGCTGTGGGTGGAGCCGGAGTCGATCAGCCCCAAGTCCCGCCTGTACGCCGAACACCCCGACTGGGTCTACCACCTCGACGGCCGCGAGCCGACCCTGATCCGCAACCAGCTCCTGCTGGACCTGGGGCGGGAAGACGTCTTCGGCTTTGTCCTGTCCACTTTGGACGGCTTGCTGACCGAGTACCCGATCCGGTACCTGAAGTGGGACATGAACCGGCCGCCGACCGAGCGTGGCCGCCCCGGCGGCGGCGCGCCGGAGTCGTTGGACCTTGACGGCGCCCATGCCCGGAACTACCTGCGGGTGCTGGACCATCTGCGGACCGCGCACCCCGACGTGGCCATCGAGGGCTGCGCCGGCGGCGGCGCCCGGGTCGAGCTGGCGACCATCGCCCGCACCGATGTCGTGTGGCCCAGCGACAACACCGCCCCACTGGACCGACTGTCCATTCAGTACGGCTTCCTGCACGCCCACGCCCCACACGTGATGAGCTCGTGGGTCACCGACGCGCCCGGCATGTTCGATCCCCGGCCACGGTCGCTGCGGTTCCGGTTCGTGCTGGCCATGGCCGGCGCGCTGGGCATCGGGGCCGACATCCGGTCGTGGACGGGCGAGCAGCGGGCCGAGGCCGCCCAGTATGTGGCGCAGTACAAGGAACTGCGGGAGTTCCTGCACTCCGCGTCGGTGACGATGATCGGCACGCCCGCCGACCCGACGTTCGCCCTTCAGTACACCGGCCCCGACCAGGTTGTCGTGCTGGCCTGGAACACCGGACCGCTGGACGGCACCCCGGCCCTGTCGGCCCGGCGGCCCCGGATCCGGCTGTCCGGTTTGGACCCTTCAGCTCGGTACGGCGCATACTCCGGGGCCCATCTGATGTCCGCCGGCCTGCCGGTCGACTGGGAGTCCGTAGACGCCGACGTGATCGTGCTGGAGCGTTCTTGACCATCACCTTCGCCCCGCCGTCCGGCCGGATCCTCCAGGTTTCGGTGCGTGGTCGGGATGCGTTCTGGGTCGCTGCCGAGCCTTCCGGCTGGAATCTCGGCGGCGACCGGCTCTGGCTCGGACCCGAGCGGGACTGGTTCTGGCGCGGGGCCGGTCGAGACGATCTGGTCAACCACACCGTTCCGGGCGAGATCGACCCCGGCAACTGGGACGCTGTGCACCAGTCCACCGACGGTCTCGACCTGGTGCTCACCGCCACCCTCCGAGACCGCAACACCGGGGCCGAGAGCAGCGTTGTCGTCGAACGGCACGTCACCGTGCACGCCGACACCCGCTACGTCGCCGAATACGAGACCGAAACTGTCCTCCACGTCCAAAGTGGACAAGCCGTGGACGTGTGGAGCGTCGTGCAGGTTCCCCTCGGCGGACGGCTGGAGATCGGCGTGACCGGCGGGTTCTCGTTCCGGGACCACCTCCCCGAGCCGGTGGATCCCGACCGCTTCACCGTTTCCCGAGGCATCGCGGCTATTGACCTGTCCGGGCGACGCATGAGCAAGTTCGGTGTGGTTTCCGAGATCGCCACCGGTCTGCTCCGCTACACGCGGCCCGGATTGGTGATGGAACGCCACATCGACGTGCGGCCCGGTGGCGACTACCGGGACGGGCCGTATCAGGAGAGCGGTGACGTCATCCAGGTGTTCGAGGACGACGGGCATTATGGGGGCTACGCGGAGCTGGAACACCACAGCGTCGCGGCCAAGCCCGGGGAGACGGTGGTTGACCGGTGCCGGACGGTGATTCGGGCGACTTAGCGGTCTGGGGGTGGGGTGTGGTGGTTGTGCGTGCGGGGGCGGTTTTGTTGAGGGTTGTCGGGGTTTGCGAGTTAGGTTTCCGCGGTGATTCCACGGGGTGACTCCGGAGGATTTTGCGTGGAGTGGGGGTGTGTTGCGTTTGAAGGGTGGGGGTTTTTGGGTTGCTCCGGGTGGATTTTGCGTGGAGCCTCTGGGCGATGGCATCGAGGCAAAGAAGCGGGCAGGCTGCGCCTGCCTCGATCGCCGACAGCTTATGCCATCGCCCCCCTCCACGCAAAATCCACCCTCCGAGGTAAGGGGCGAGGACTATTGGGTGAGATGGGTTGAGAAAAGACTTTCTTTGCAGACTTGAATTCACCCATTAGTGAGTCGAGTTCGATCATGTGTGCGAGTATTCTGGAGGCATGAAGGAAATCACCCGAGAGCTGGAGTCCATGGAACCCTCAGGGGTCATGGTGGATCTACTCCTGGGTGTGGATGTCGAGGGCCTTACCGACGATCAGAAGCTCACTCTGCTTATTGTGGCTCGTAAGGCCATGGCGGCTCTCCACTACATCGAGCTCAGCCTGGTTCGAGGGATCGAGGACACCGCCGAGATCGCCATGGCCGTTCGTGAGCCGGAGCAGTCGGTAGTCCGTCAGAAGGAATACAGCGACGTCCTAGACCGGCTACCCCGGTGCGCGGAGCTACTACGGCGCGGCGAGATCGACCCCCGCCGACTCAAGACCGTCGACGACCGAGTGGTCCACCTGACCAACCCCGCGCTGATCTCCCAAGTGGACGAGGCCCTGGCGGACGTGGCCCCCGGCCTGACCCGCACCCAGCTGGCCCGCCGGGCCACCAAAGCAGTCGCTGAGGCCGACCCCCTCGGCTACGACCAGCGCCGCCTGAAGGCCCGCGAGGACCGGCGGGTCGAGTTCACCCCGCTACCCGACGGCATGGCCCTGCTCAGCATCATCCTGCCCGCCATCGACGCCCGCCAGGCCTACGACCTCCTGACCTGCGACGCCCGCTCCCTACCGAAGGACGACCGCACCACCGACCAGAAACGCGCCGACGCCTTCCTGGACCGCTTCCTGGGGTACGGCGTGGATCGCAAGGTCAAGGTGCATGTCACCATCTCGATGGAGACGCTGATCGGTTTGACCGAGGACCCGGCCCTGCTGGACGGCTATGGCCCGATTGCCGCCGATTCCGCCCGCGAACTGGCCATGCACGGCCCCTGGGCCGGCCTGCTCCTCGACGAGTACCGCCACGCCTGCGCCATCGGCACCCACACCTACCGCCCCAACGCCGAAACCCGCGCCTTCTCCACCCTCCGCGACGGCGGCACCTGTTCAGCCCCCGGCTGTGTCAGTCCCATCCGGGAACTCGACCACACCGTTCCCTGGCCACAAGGCAAGACCAACGCCACCCAACTCAAGGGCTACTGCGCCCATCACCACCACCTCAAACACCGCGACTACACGGCAACCTTGGACGAAGACGGAACCCTGCACTGG
Source organism: Kutzneria sp. CA-103260 (assembly GCF_018263855.1). GTDB lineage: Bacteria > Actinomycetota > Actinomycetes > Mycobacteriales > Pseudonocardiaceae > Kutzneria. Next base: position 4,557,303 of record NZ_CP073318.1, read on the forward strand.
CACACCCCGCAAGGCCGCCACTACACCACCACGCCCCACCAGTACTGACCGCCCGTTCTTTGACAACTCCACAGCGAAACAGCACCCGACAAAGAGAAATAACTGGCCAACAAAGGGTGGGGTCGGAAGGTTGGGTTTGAAGTGAAGACCAGGAAGAAGGTGGCGAGAAGACGGCCCGAGCGGAGCGCGGGAGATAAAATCGGGCGGACCAAAGAAAAGGTAATGAGGATCCAAATCTGGCCAAAGCGTCAGCGCCGAAAAGCGCGACCGCCCAAGCAACCCCCACCCCTTACCTCGGAGGGTGGATTTTGCGTGGAGGGGGGCGATGGCATACGCTCTCCGGCGATCGAGGCAGGCGCAGCCTGTCCGATTCTTGCCTCGACTGCCATCGCCCAGAGGCTCCACGCAAAATCCACCCGGAGCAACCCAAAAACCCCACCCAATAACCACCAGACCAAAACACCCCAGCACCCATCACCAGCAACAACCACAACCGCGCCGAAACACCCAACAACCCGCTTCGATTTCCCTCGCCGATACGATGCTCACTCGGGCACGCGGGCGATATCAGGCTGCTCGGGGCCGTGCGGGATGTCGAAGGTGTCCTCGCCGGTGCGCAGCAGCCGCAGCACCACACCGGCCACGTACTCCGGGCGGTGCACCACCATGCCGGGGCGGGGAGGCACGCCGTCCTTGAAGATGCCGTTGCCGAACTCGGTCGCGGTCACCGAGGGCAGCAGCAGCGACACCGCGATCCCGTCGCCGGCCAGTTCCTCGCGCATGACGGCGCTGATCATGTTCACGGCTGATTTGGTGGCCGCGTAGGCGCCGACGCCGGTCGCCACCCGGCGGGTGGTGCCCGAGCTGACGTTGACGATGCGACCGAACCGTTGCTCCCGCATCGCCGGCAGCACAGCCTGGGTGACGCCGACCAGACTGGCCACGTTGAGGTCGAGAATCCGCCGGTACTCGGCGACGTCGATATCGGCGATCGGGCCCTGGATGCTGGCGCCCGCGTTGTTCACCAGGCCGTCGACGCGCCCGTGCCGTTCCAGGGCGGCGGCGACCAGACCGCGCACCTGATCGGGATCGGTCACGTCGGTGGCCACGGCCAGCGCGCCGCCGAGTTCCTCGCTCAACCCGGCCAGCCGGTCGGCCCGGCGCGCGGCCAGGACAGGGAACGCCCCGGCGGCGTGCAGGGCCCGCGCGGTCGCCGCGCCGATGCCGGCGGACGCACCCGTGACGATCACCGTTTTCCCGGTCAGGTCAATGACATCGCTCATGCCGACACGTCTACCAGATCCGTCAGTGGGTTTCCGTGGTGTAGCCGCCGTCGATGGTGAAGTTGGCACCGGTGACGTTGCCGGCCCGGCGGTCGCTGGCCAGGAACACGGCGAGGTCGGCAACCTCCTCCGGCCTGGTGAAACGGCCGGTCACGGCGTTGGCGGCGGCCCCGTCGGCGACGGCGGCGGGGTCTGACCCCGTGGCAGCGGCCAGAGTCTGGGCGACACCGCCATCGCCGAGCCACAGGTCGGTGGCGACGGGGCCGGCGCTGACCGAATTGACCCGAATCCCGCGCGGCCCGAACTCCTTGGACAGCGCCTTGGTCACGTTGACCAAGGCGGCCTTCGCAGCGCCGTAGTCGATGACGCCGGGATCGGGCAGGTTGGCGTTGATGGAGGCGATGTTGACGACGCAGCCGCTCCCGGCGGCCAGCATCGAGGGCAACGCGGCGCGGGTGGTGCGGACCGCGGCCATCAGGTTGAGGTTGACGGAGTGGGCCCACTGCTCGTCGGTGACGTTCAGGAAGCCGGTCGTCCTCGGGGTCGCCGCGCCGACGTTGTTGACCAGGATGTCGACGCGCCCGCACTCGGCCAACGCCAGATCGACCAGACGACCCGGGCCGTCCGGACTACCGAGATCGACGGCCAGGGCATGCGCCTTGCCGTCCCGGATCAACGCCTCCAACTCCGGGCTGCCGCTGCGGGAACCGGCCACCACGTGCACGCCCTCGGCGACCAGCGCGATCGCGATCGCCAGGCCGATCCCCTTGCTGGCGCCGGTAACCACCGCGATCTTGCCGTCCAGTCCGAGATCCATCGACCCGCCTCCCGATGTCGTTGCCGACATCGTGCTGGCCCCGCGCCGGCCCGGCAAGCCCGGCACTCAGACGAACTCGGTGATCCACTCGCCCAGCCGCGCCACGCACGACACCCGCAGCCGGGCCCCGAAGTCGTCGATCGCGGCGTCGAGGTCGGCGGTGGCCAGCACCGAGCTGGTCACCACCGGATCCTCGTCGTCGTTGACGAGTTGCCAGCCGTCGCCGACCGGCCGGAACCGCACGCCCCACCGGTCCCGCACGAAGGACGGCTCCCAGAACTCGAAGACGCCCCGATCCCGCTGCCACTCGCGCAACGCGGCCAGCACCTGCACCACCGGGAACTGAACCTCCGAGTACAGCTCACGGCCGTCCTCGGCCAACACCAGGTCGGCATCCAGGGCGGCGTGCACCTCGGCCCGGTTACGCGAGGTCAGGCCGTCGGTGGTCAGCTCGCCGTAGCGGAACTCGATCACTGTGAGGTCCTCGGGTGGTCGCCGCCGCGTCTGCCACAGCGACCACCCGACAAGACGACCCGCCTAGTCTCGAAAAGCGCGCACATCGTCGAGCATGTCGTGCCAGAGACGCTGTTGCTTCTTCGCCAGTCTGATCATGTTCCGATAGTACGAATCCGCCTCCGTGACGATGGCCTCGACGAGTTCCTGCGCCACGCAGAACCGTTGCACCGAGGTACCTCGGCCGGAGAAGGATATCCTCGCGTTCCCCTCGGTCAGGTGGATGAATTCCAACTCGTACGGCAGCGTCGGCAGTCCGATCTTCACGTCGCAGCCGTTGACGAAGTCCTTGGTCGCGGTCCACAGAAAACCCCAGAACCAGTCGACGTCATCCACCACGGTCTCGTCGATCACCGGCCGGTCCTTGACCCCCAACACGATGACGCCATCGAAGTGCTCAGCACGCCGCAGGCGCAGCTGCGGGGTGATGTCGTCAAGGCGGACCAACTCGCCCTTCGACTCAACGAGAGTACGGATCCGCACGTCCAAGCCAACCAGGTCAACGGAACTCGATCACTGCGGGATCGACTCCCACACACCCGGGGTCCGGGCCACCACGATCCCGGTCAGCTCGTCGTCCGGCCCGATCCCGAACCCGGTGGGGCCGGCCATCACCAGCCGCACCGGGGCGGTGTCGGACAGCCCGAAGTAGACGTGGGTCTCGTCCTCGGCCACCGACAGCGGACACCGCTCGTCGAACCGCTCCTTGGTGGGAACCAGGTCGGGATTGGGCTCCCACGGCGCGAGATCGACCCGCACGCCGCCCTCGACCACCGGGATGCCCGTCAGGTCCGGCATCGCCGCCTGCCGCTTGGGCAGGTTGACCACGACGACCGCGATGACCTCGCCGGTCACCCGCTCGATCTTGAGTTCGACGTAACCGGCCGACGAGCCCCCGTCCCGATCCTCCGCGAAGTAGTAGGCGGGAGTGCCGGCGGACCCCACCGGGACCCAGTCGACGGAGAACGGCACGTACACGTCGCCTTCCACGTCGCCGGTCCGCGCCTCGACGACTCGAGTAACCCTCAGCACCATTTCCGTCAATTCTTTTGCAGGGCGTGATAGAGAGTCGGCAGCGGCCCCGTCTTGGGTGGGCCGAAGATGAGCTCCCAGCCGTCCACGACGACCATCTCATCGTACTTGTACCCGGCTTTGACGGCCTTCTGCACCGCGCTGCGCAGGCTGGACAGCTGGACCTGGGCCGCGAGGTCACGCAGCGCGGGCCGGACGTCGCTGGGCATCCGCTCGAGCATGTGCTTGGTGGCATTGGGCGCGACCCAGACTTTGTCGGCTCCCTCCAGGCTCAGCTCAAAGGACTTCGGCAGCGCCGTCCCCTCATAGACGTCCTGGGTGCCCTTGATGGCCTCCCAGATCCGCGCGCAGTTGTGGACGAGGAGCTGGCCCTCGGTGACGTAGTAGTTGTGGTCGCCCTCGACCTCGAAGTTGTAGACCGTGGTCGAGGTGGACTTCGTGGTGATGCTCGCGATGGCCGGCTGGCTGCCGTCACGGGACTGCAGGTGCTCGCCCACTCGGAGATCGCCGGCGTCGACCCATCCCCTGTCCACGACCCAGAACGGGTGCTGCGGGGTGACCTCGACGACGGCCGTGCCGGCAGTGATGGTGAGCAGGGTGTCGGCGTGCTTGCTGAACAGCGAGGACACGGCGCGCAGCCGCGACTGCCCGGTGTCCAGGGCGCGCACCCACACCCGGTCGCCGACCGCGATCTGCTCGATGGGCTTCGAGCCGTGCTCGGTGGCCACCGGCGTGCCGGCCGGGAAGCAGTTGCAGACCGGGAACTTGTTGAGCCGCTCCAACAGCTTGCGGCCCGCGCTGGTGCCGTCGAGGAACTTGGCCAGTCCCTCGGCGACCCGGCCGATCGCCTTGCTGACCGCCGGGATCTTGCCGATGGCGATCAGCAGCGAGCCGACGTTGACCACGGTCCACAGGCAGCCGATGATGTCGCCCTCGCCGAAGCACCGCTCGGCGTCCTTCACGCCGATCAGCTCCAGCAGGACGTCGGCGCCGTTCTCCTTGATGAAGTCGAGGATGCCCTTGTTGGCCTCAGCGAGCCCGTCCTTGTACTGCTTGAGCAGATCCGGCCCGCCGGCCTGGAGCAGCAGCTGCTCCTCGTCCGGGGTCAGGTCGGCCTGCTTGGCGTCGCCCTGGTTGACCTGATCCCGCCGGTTGGCCTCTTCGGCCTTGCGAGCCGCCTCTTCGGCGCGGTCGGCGGCCTGCTGGGCCTGGACGGCGCTGTCGCGCGCGTTCTTGGCCGCCTCGGCGACGGCGTCGGCGTGCTTCTGGGCGCTGTCGGCGGCGGCGTTGGCCTTGGTGGCGTCGGCTTCGGCCTGGTCGGCTGCCCCACGGGCGGCGGCAGCGTCGGCCTCGGCGGCGGCGGCGGTGCTGCGGGCAGCGGCGGCGTCGCTTTCGGCGGCGGAGGCACTGCGGCCGGCGATAGCGGCGTCGTTGCTGGCGTTGTTGGCGGCCTGGCGGGCCCGCACGGCGTCGGCGTGGGCCTGCGCGTCGGCGTCGTTGGCCTTCGCGGCCGCAGCCCGGGCGGCCGCCCCATCGACGGCGGCGTCGGCGGCGGCCTGCTGGGCCTGGGCGGCCGAGCGGGCGGCGTCGGCCGACGACTTGGCCGCCGCGGCGGCCGCATCGAAGGCGGGCTTCACTTCAGCGGCGGCCTTGGCTGCCGCGTCGGCTGCCTTGTTGGCGGCGTCGAGTGCCTCGTTGGCCCGGTCCTGGGCTGCCTTGGCCTGCTCCGCGCCGACCGACTTGGCCTGGTTGGCCACCAGGATCACGAAGTCGGCGTCCACGTCGCTGCCGGCGAACGGCGCGGCCACGGTGATCGCCGTGTTGGCCGGGTCAGTGATCGCCTGCGACGACGCACGGGCGGCGGTCGACGCCTGTACTGCCAAGTTCGCTTGCGTGGCCGCGGAAACCGCCTCAGTGGCGGCGGCGTCGGCCTCGGCGCGCGTGCGCTCGGCCGACCGCAGCGACTCGACGGCCTCGGCGGCGGCCTGCTCGGCCAGCCGCACGGCCGCCCGCGCCGCCTCAGCGGCCTGGGCCTCGTTCGCGGTCGCGTCCGCAGCGGCGGCGTTGGCCTGCAATGCCGCAGCATGCGTTGCGGCGGCCTCAGCCTCGGCCTTGTTGGCCGCGGCGTTGGCACGTGCCGCAGCGGCGGCTGCTTGCTGTGCGGCAGCCCGAGCACGGGCCGCAGCACGGGTGGCGTCGGTGGCTGCCGAGCGGGCACCCACCGCCGCACCGGTCGCGGTGTTCGCGGCACCACGGGCCCCGACCGCGGCCGACATGGCCGTGGTGGCGTCGCTACGGGCCTGGTTCGCGGCATCCCGCGCCGGCTGCTCGTTGGCGGTGCCCCGCGCGGCGGCGGCTGCGGCCTCCAACGCCTGGGCGCGGGCCTCGGACGCCTGCTGGTTCCGCTCCGCGGCAAAGGCCCGGTCACGGGCAGCCGCGGCGTTGTGCTCCTCGTTGGTGGCGTTGGTCTCCGCCTGCCCGGCGATCCCGTCCTGGGTCTCGGCGTCCTTGCGAGCCGCGGCGGCGATGCCCGCGTACCGGTCGGCCTCGCCACGCGCGGACTTCGCCACCGCGGCCTGCTGCTCGGCCCGAGCGCGAGCCGAGGCCGCGTTGGCCTGCTCCTGCTGGGCCACCTGCCGTGCCGCGGCGGCCTTGGCCGCCTCGTTCTCCGCGGTGATCCGCGCGTCACGGGTGCGCTGCGCCGCCGCCAGGGCCCGATCCCGGGCCGCCTCGGCGACCTGGCGGGCCTGCTTGGTCCGCGCCGCCGCGTCCTTGGCCGCGTCAGCCTGCGCCTGTGCCGCCGCCGCGATGGACGCCGCCGCACGGGCGTGCTCCTCGGCGTGCTGACGCCACGCGGCCGCCTCGGCGGCGTGCCGCTCGGCCTGCTCCTGGGCGTTGCGCGCCTGGTCGGTGTACGCGGTGGCGTCGATGGCGTGCTGCGCGGTCTCCGATGCCGACACCGCGGCCTGGGCCGCGTCGGCCATGCCCTGGGCCATCTGCGCCCACTGCGTGCCGTAGGTCAGGCCGGTGTCCACCAGCACGTCGGCCTGTGCCTTCGCCGCGGTCGCGGCCTGCGCGGCCTGGCCGGCGGCGGTGCGGGCGTAGCCGAGCTGGCGGGCGACCTCGGCCTTGACGACGTCGAAGGAGTCGGCCGGATGCTGACCGCCGGCGGTGTTGGCGGCCAGGATCTGGGCCGCCTTGCGGGCCTCGGCGCCGGCCAGGACCAGGGCGTTGGACGCCTGCTCCAGGGCCCGCACGCCGTTGCCGTGCGCGACCATCAGCTGCTGGCGGGCCGCCGAGGCACGGGCGGCCTTCTTGGCCAGGTCGGACAGGGCGTCGGCGGCCTTGTCCCGCTCCTCCTGGTCCTTCAGCTCCTGCTCGCGGGCGTCGGCGTCGGCCTTCGCGGCGGTCAGGTAGCCGGTCTTGAGGAACTCGGCCACGGCCGCGTCGCCGCCGGCCAGCGCCGCCTGGGCGGCCTTGGACACGGCGGGGCCGCCGGCCGCGACCAGCGCCTGCACCCGCGCCCGGTTCTGGTCCAGGCGCGTCTTCTCGTCCTGTGTGGCCTGGGCGTCCCGCTGCTCGGCGATCGCCCGGCCGTAGGCGACGAACTGCGCCCGGTCCGCGTCGGTGCCGGCCAGCACCCGGTCGACCTCGGCCCGCAGGTAGGGGCCGCCGGTGCCGCGCAGCGGCTCGATGGCCGCCCGGTCCTGGCGCGCCGCCTCGGCCCGCCGGGCGTCGGCCTTGGCCCGGGCCGTGTCCTGGCCACCGTTGAGGTAAGCCATGATCGCGTCGTTGGTGTTCGCGTCCAAGGCCGCCTTCGCGGCGTCCCGGACCTCCTGGTCCGGATCCAGCTCGGCGTTGTCCACGACGATCTGGCGCAGCCGCGGATCGCTGGTCAGCGGCGGCAGGCCGTCCTTGCCGTCCCACTCGTGGTACAGCTCCGGCGGCATCGGGCGCGCCGGCGACTCGTCAGACGTCGCCGCCGGGCGGACCGGGGCCGCGGTTGCGGCTGTGGCCGGCGCCGCCTGCACCACCCCGGCGAGCACCGCCAGCGCGAGCGCGGCGCCCACTGCTCTTGTTGTCACTCTCACGTTCTGGCTCCCCGCCGAGGAAAGAGGGGCTCGGCGCGCGCCGAGCCCCCCTCGCGAATGTGGATCAGTTGCCGTGGACGTCGACGACCGCGCCGGTGGTGGCGTTGAAGTCGATGTGGCCGCCCTCGAAGGTGCTGCGGCGCCCGCCCGGGATGTCGAACTCGTCGGCGGTCGGGAAGCCGAGGTAGGAGTTCTCCCAGCCCATGTCCTGCCAGTGGTTGCGGATCGCGCCGTACACCAGGTGCGCGCCCGTCTTGGCGCTCCAGTAGATGGAGATGCCGTTGACGAAGTGGTTGTAGCGGCCCGGCTTGTTCGGCGTGGCGTTGGTGTCGGTCACCGGCAGGAACGCCTTGTGCCCGCCCTCGGCCAGGTACTTGGTCAGGATCGGCTCGGCGATGCTGTGCGCGCCGGTCTTGGCGCTCCAGTAGACGCGGGCGTTGGTGTAGTCCCGGTAGCGCACGCCGTCGTCGTAGACCTCGGTGCCCTTGGGGTCGCCGACGGCCTGGCGGAACGCGGCGTCGTTGTACCAGCGCTGCCCGATCGGCGTGGTGACGTCGGGGTTGTTGTCGGCGATGTGCCAGGTGGCGTCCTGCGCGAACTGGAAGTCGCTGTCGGACGGGTTCTGCTTGCTGTCGTTGGCCGCCCACAGCCCGCCGTCGATGTGCCGCAGGAAGCGGCCCGGCTGCGCCTTGGACTCCAGCGACACGTCGGCGCTGCCGTCCAGGGCGGCGCGGGAGCACCAGGTGGCGTCGTTCTTGAAGCCGGCGGTGCCGTCGTTGGCCTCCAGCCGCACCCGCAGGTCGTGCTGGCGGACGAAGCTGCCGGCGATGGTGGCCGACTCCAGCGAGAAGCAGTTCGGGTCGGCCAGGCCGGCGACGACCTTCCAGGTGGCGTCGGCGATCTTGGCCGTGCCGTTGGTGCCGGCGTCGCCGAACCAGATGTTGACGTCGCCGCCGGCGCTGACCGCGTAAGCCCCGCGCACACCGGTGGCCTCGGTGGTCACCTGAAGCGACTGGGTCGACACGGCGTACTGGCCGTCCTTGAGGAACGCGGCCACGGCGGCGTCGTCGCCGGCCAGCGCCGCGGCGGCCGCGGCCACCAGGCGGGGCTGCATCCGGCCGTTCTCGGCGCGGGCCTTGAGCTCGCGGACCGCCTTGCGGTCCTCCTCGGCCTTCTTCTGCCGGGCGATGTCGATGTCACGCTTGTTGGCGTCGAAGATGCCGGTGGTGATGAAGGCGCTCCAGTCGGCCGGGACCGTGCTGCGCAGCGCCGCCCACGCGGCGTTGTAGACCTCGCTGTTGGGCGTGGCCCGCTCGATGATCTTGCGGATGAAGTTGTCGTCGGACAGGCTCAGCACCGTGTCGTCGACCGGCAGCAGCACCACCGAGGCGGCGTTGGTCTTGGCCGCCCGCGCGGCCAGCCGCGCCTTCTCGGCATCGCTGGCGTCCTTGGCCGCCTTGATGGCGTCGTCCTGGTCCTGGCGCACCGCGGCCAGCAGGCCCGACTCCAGGAAGGTCTTCTGGTCGGCGTCGCTGCCGCCGAACGCGTCCAGCGCCGCGGCGTTGACCCGCTTGCTGTCCTGGACGTTGCGGGTGAACTGCCAGATCTTGTAGACGAAGTCCTTGTAGCCCAGGTCGAGCTGCTGGTCGGTGACCGGCATGGCGATCAGCGAGGCGGCCGACTGCTTGAGCTTGCGGGCCAGGTCCCGCTCCACCTTGGCCCGCGCCCAGTTGTCGCGGTCGCGCTGGGCCAGGTCGTAGATGCCGGTGCGGATGAACACGGTCGCGGCCGTGTCACCGTCCCGATAGGACTGCAGCGCGCCGTCCTTGACCAGCGGGAAGCGGGTGGCGTCGGCGTTGTCGAATATCTTGAAGACGAAGTCGCGGTCGCGCAACACCAGCCAGGTGTTGTCGATGTCGATCCCCAGCGCGCGGATCGCGTTGACCTTCTCCTCCTGGGTCGCCTCGGCGACCGTCACCGCGGCCTTGTCGGCCTGCGGCGCGGCGGTGGCCACGGCCGGAGCGCCGCTGGCGACTCCCGCGCCCAGGGCCCCCGTGGCCAGCGTGCCGGCGGTCAGCGCCGTCGTCGTGGCGGCGACGAGCAGGGCCCGCCCGACCGCACCGGGTCTGTTCGTAGGCATGCCGAATACACCTGTCCTCATCGATGGTGGAAAAAGAAGTGAAGCCGAAGGGAACCGAGGCAGCCTCAGCTGCCGGACCGCACCCGCTGCTCGCCGTCCAAAGCCTGCTGCAGCAAGGCATTCCAGTAGCGGGCCTGGTCGGCGGCGAAGCCGCGTTCGTCCGACCACTGCGTCGAGTTGTCCTGGGCCGGGGCGACCACGGCCGCCCAGTTCGGGCCGGTGGCGGCGGCCGCCGCCTGGGCGATGGCCGCCCAGTTGCGGGCCTGCCGGTCGGCGACCTGCTGGGCCTGGTCCCAGGCCGAGCGGGCCGGGGCAGTCTGGTCGCCCACCGCGTGCCAGGCCTGCCCGGCCGCCTCGCGGGCCTTCGCGGCGGCGTCACCCGAGGCGTTCTTGGCCGCCTGCTCGGCGGCCTGGGCGTCGGTGATCAGGCGGGCGAGCGAGGCTCGCCACTTGTTCTCGTTGTCGGCCGCCTGCAAGCGGTAGGACTCCAGGTCCAGCCGGGCGCCCAGGGCCCAGCCGGAGGCGAAGAAGTCGACCAGGTCGTCGTCGGTGGCGCCGACCCTCGTGGCGTACGAGGCGCTCACCCGGACCTGGGTGCCGGGGTCGTTCGCGGCCAGGTCGCGCACGAAGGCCCGGTCCGCCTCGACCAGCGCCTTGGCCTGGTCGCCCCGGGTCTGGCGGACCTGCCGGTCACGCTGCTCGGCCGCCTGGAAACCGCCATGTGCGAACCGCTCACGATCGGCGTCGTCCCGGCTGTTGACCGCGTACTGGGCGGCCGAGTGCACCTCGGGCGCGTACTCCGCCGGGTAGGTGTCCAGGATCCGGCGCGCGAAATCGGCATTGCGGGCCTTGGTCTCCGCCGCCAGCTTCACCGAGTAGTCGTAGCCGGTGGCCACGAACTGGGCGATCGCCGCGTCCGGCGTGCTGGACAGCAGCGCCTGCCAGGCGCCGATGCGCACCGTGGAACGCGAGTCGCGATAGGCCAGGTACTGCACCCATATCTTGTCGGCCGACGTGTCCTGCGTCGCCGCGAAGCTCGGCCCCACCCCGGACACGAGCGTCGCCAACGACAGGCAGACAGCAGCCAGCACAGTGCGCAGACGCACCAGAATTCCCCCCACCCATATTCAGCTGGGCAGACCGTAACTCCCAAATCGGTCAATCGCAAGCGAGCTGCGCCACAAGTAGCAACGTGATGAACCGGACGACCGATACTCGGTTTGGCGGTGTCTATCCCAGGAACTCCAGCATCCGCTCGTTGATGATCTCGGCGTGCGTCTCGGCCAGCGGATGCGGGGCTCCCTCGATGATCTCGGCCTGCACGTTGGGCATCAGCGCCCGGGCCCGGGCCAACACTGTGACCGGGTCGTGCACGATGCTCGTGCCGCCGAGCAACAGCAGCGTGGGCTGATCCAATCGGCGCAGCTGATCGTCCGAGACGTATTTGATCATCGGCACCGCGCTCAGATAATTGGCCATGCCGAAATTGACCAGCCGCTGCCGGTCCCGGTCATTGGGCCAGCCGCCCTCCACCACCCGACCGAACCGCTCGTAGGCGGCCTCACTTCTGGCCAGCAGCAGCCGCACCATCGCCGGCAGGCTGCGTAACGGCGGCCGGCCAAGGGAGTTGCCGCCGGGTTCGAGCAGCAGCAGCGACTCCACCCGCGCCGGCGCGTGCCAGGCCAGTTGCATGGATGCCCAAGCGCCGTAGGACAATCCGCCGACATGGGCCGTGTCGACACGTAACCCGTCGAGCAGATCAGCCAGCCACACGCCGAGATCGGACGGGCCGGTGAAGGGCTCGGTCTGCTGCCCCAGCCCGGGAAAGCCCAGTGTGTCGACGGAGATCACCGTGTGGCGCTCCCCCAGCGCCGCCGCGTTCGGCGACCAGTTCGCCGCCGTGGCTCCGGATCCCGGCACCAGCACCACCGGCGGGCCCTGGCCGTACTTGATCACATGGGTGCGGCCGAACCTGGTCGGCACGTCCAGATCCTCGGCCGCCGCCGGCCACTGGGCTCGCACCCGGGCATAGATCCCGCGGTACTGCGAAGCGGAGAGCTCGTCGTTGAATCCCCCGGTTTTCCCCATGCGTCCGTTCTACTCGCGGGCGCGCTGGGAGACCATGGGACGTAGGTCCCCCTCTCGCCGGGACCCCGGACGCAAGACGTCGGGAAGTGCGGCGGCGTCCGGGCGAAGCGCGCGAGGGTTCGGCGATCACGGGATCGGTTCGAGCCGACGGTGCTGCCCCGGCGACAGTCCCGTGATCCGTTGGAACGCGTGGCTGAACGAGCTGGGTGTGGCGTAGCCGAGACGGGCGGCGAGGGCCGCCACCGTGATGTCGGTGTCCCGCAAGGCCTGTTCCGCCAAGCGAATCCGCCAGCGGTTGAGGTAGGCGACGGGTGGTTGGCCGGCGACGTCACGGAAGCGGGCGGCGAAGGTGCTCCTGGACATGCCGCAGGCGCGGGCGAGCTCGTCGAGGCCCCACGACCGCGCGGGATCGCCGTGCATGAGTTCGACGGCCGGCCGCAGGGCAGCGTCACCCAGAGCCGTCAGCCAGCCCGGGCGTGCGGCGTCGTGCTCGACGAGGAACCGAAGCACGTGCACCAGCAGCAGCTGGGCGTGTTGGGCGGCCGCGAAGTGCGCGCCGGGCCGGCCGTCGCCGGCCTCCCGCAGCAGCCCGGTCAGCACGCCGAGCATCTCCCCCGCCTCGGGCGTGTCAGCGATATGAGCAATCCTCGGCAGCGCCGCCAGCAACAGGTCGTCGCCGCTGCGGTTCATCTCCACATGGCCACCCACCAGGTCGAAGTCGTCGCCGTCACCGATCCGGGCCGACGACGGGTCCTCGCCGTACACCACGGCCGCCTCGATCGGGCGCACCGCGGGATCGCTGCACAGCACCACGGAGTCAACCCCGTTGAGCACGATGACCTCCCCCTGATGGAACTGCCTCGCCTCGCCGTCGAGGATCAGCCAGCACCGGCCGTGGACCAGGCCGTAGAGCTTGAGCGGGAACTCGGGGCGGAACCGCACGGACCAGTCGCCGCCGGCCGCGAGCCGCCCGGTGATGCGACACCGGGCTCGGACCAGCGTCAGCGCCCCAGACAGCGGATCGACCTCCATACCTGGACTCTCGCGCATCAAAGACGGATCCTCAAGCATTGGAAGTCCGAATCACGCACGGCAACCTGAAAGCATGACAGCGCAGCTACCGATCAACTCCCCCTTCACCGCCGCCAACACCGCCGAAGACGTGCTCGACGGCATCGACCTCACCGGCAAGACAGCCGTCATCACCGGCGGGCACTCCGGCATCGGCCTGGAGACCACCCGCGTGCTCAGCGCCGCCGGCGCGACGGTCGTGGTGCCGGTCCGCTACCCGGACAAGGCCCGCGCCCGGCTGACCGGCATCGACCGCGTCGAGATCACGCCGATGGACCTGGCCGACCCGGCCTCGGTCGACACCTTCGCCGCGGACTTCCTGGCCTCCGACCGGCCCGTGCACATGCTGGTCAACAGCGCGGGAATCATGTGCGTGCCGCTCGCCCGGACCGTCGGCGGCCACGAGTCCCATTTCGCCACCAACCATCTCGGCCACTTCCGGCTCGCCACCCGGCTGTGGCCGGCCCTCCGGAAGGCGCAGGGCGCGCGGGTGGTCGCCGTCTCGGCCTGGGCGCACCGGCTTTCCTCGGTGCACCTGGACGACCCGGACTTCAAGCGCCGCCCGTACGACGAGTGGCAGGGATACGCCCAGTCCAAGACCGCGAACATCCTGTTCGCGCTGGAACTGGACCGCCGGGGCGAATCCGAGGGGATCCGGGGCTTCTCCCTGCACCCCGGCTCGATCATCGGCACCGACCTCTCTCGCTACGCCAACGAGTCCGACCTGCGGGCGCTGAACCTGGTCGATGACGCCGGCCACCCGGTGATCGACCCCGAACGCGGCGCGAAGACAGTGCGGCAGGGCGCGTCGACCAGCGTCTGGTGCGCGACCAGCCCGCTGCTCGACGGCCTCGGCGGCGTGTACTGCGAGAACAACAACGTCTCCCCCATCGCCTCGCCCGACGACGCGGCCGCGGCGATGCGCGGCGAGTGGCCGGTGGGAGTGGCGCCGCACGCCGTCGACGTGGAGACTGCGGTGGCGCTGTGGGAGCTGAGCGATCGGATTCACTCATCGCAGCGATGAGAGTTACCCGTTGGACGGGGCGGGGCGGCGCTCGCAGGATGGACCCATGCACGCGATCACATTGGACACTCCCGCCCCGCTGACCCAGAACCCGTTGGCCTGGAAGGAAATCTCGACCCTCCAAGCCCGGCCCCGGGCAGCTGCTGGTGCGCGTCGCCGGCTGCGGCGTGTGCCGTTCCAACCTGCACATGGTGGAGGGCGACCTGCGGCGGCGCGTCGCCCGCCTGCGCCAACAGGCCGGCGTCCAGCAGGGTCCGGCCGCCCACCTGCTCGAACCGGAGCGTGACCGCCGGACGCCGGCGTTGGAACGCCGCCAGCACGTCCGGCAGGGCGATCGCAGCCCCCAGACACTGCTCCGCGCCGAGCCGCACCGTTTCCAGGGCCGCGCCCAGCTCCCGCTCCAGGCTCCGGATCGACAACGACAGCCCCGACTGCGTCACGGGCGTCAGCTCGGCGGCCCTCGTGAAGTTCAGTTCCTCGGCGACGACAACGAAGAACTCGATCTGCCGGATGTCCACGGAAACCCATGGTAGAGCCGCAGGTGGGCCTCGGCCGCGGCGGACCAAGTGTAGCCGGCGGCCAGCTGCCGGCCGGCGGCGACGCGGTTCCCGCCGCCGGAGTCCAGGGCCGAGGCGAGGGCGGCGGCCAGGTCGGGCACGGTGTCGGCGAACAGCGCGGCGCCGGTGAACACCTCCCGCAGCACCGGAAGGTCCCGGGCCACCAGGGGCACGCCGGCGGCCAGGGCCTCCATGGCCGCCAGGCCGAAACCCTCCTTTGTGGACGGGAACGCGAACACCGAGGCGCCGGCGACCAAGGCGGGCAGCTCGTCGTCGGCGACGGGACCGAGCACCACCGGCTCGGGGTGGACCGAGGCGGCCAGGGCGTCCCACTCCGCGCGGTATGAGCGGTAGTCGAACAGGGTCTCGCCGCCGGCGATCACCAGCCGCACGTCGGGCCGCCCGAGCCGCTGGTACGCCGCCAGCAGGTCGAGGGAGCCCTTGCGCGGCTCGATTCCGCCGACCGACAGCACGTACGGGCCGAGGCGTTCCCGCCACTTCCGGCCATCGGCGGTGGCGAAGCGTTCGTAGTTCACGCCGTTGGGGATCACCATCGCGGAAATCCCCCAGCCGTCACGGAGTTCGGCCGCGACGGCAGCGGAAACGCAGACGTGGGCGTAGGGATTGACGATGGCCCGCTCGTGGCAGGCCGCGAGCTCCGGCGTGGTGAAGTGGTCGATGTGGTGCACCGTCCGGACGCACCGGTCGACGGCGTTGGCGCTGATGCAGTCCTGGGCGTGCACGATGTCGTACCCGGCGGGATCGAAGGCCTCGCGCAGCGCGGCGATGGACCGCAGCACCCGCTCGCCGACGTCGTCCACGCTCGGGAACGGCACGATCTTCACCGTCACCGCCGGGTCGACCGGCCGGTAGAAGCGGTCGTCGCCGCCGCGGCCCAGCGTCCAGACCGTCACGTCCTGGCCGAGGGCGGCCAGGGCCTCGGCCAGCGCGAGGGTGTGCACCACGCCGCCGCGGGGCTTCGAGGAGTAGGTCAGCAGCGCGATCCGCATCAGCGGTACGCCTCCGGCCGCAGCTCGTCCAGGTGGTTGAGCACCCGGCGGGCGTGCTCGATCTCGGCCGGCACGTCCAGCTCCGCGACCGCGATGCCGGCCTTGGACCAGGTCCGGGCCAGCACGTCGCCGCCCGGCCCGACCACCTTGGCCTGACCGAGGAACCGCATGCCGCCCAGCGCGCCGGTCTGGTTGGACGAGGCCAGCACCACCTGGTTCTCCGCCGCCCGGGCCTGGTCGTACAGGTCGAACAGGCGGGACTGACGGTCCTGGGCCATCCGCGGCGCGCGGTTGGTGATGCTGGTCGGCCAGGCCGACAGACATGCCAGCACCTGCGCGCCGTCGCGGGCCAGCGCCCGGGCCGACTCCGGGAACGACTTGTCGTAGTCGATCATCATGCCCAGCCGGCCGGCCGGCGTGTCGAAGGCGGTGAACCGGTCCCCGGCCGCGTAGGCCGCCGACTCCCCGGCCGGCTGGTGCACCTTGCGGTGCAGGCCGAGCACGCCGTCCCCGGTCACGCAGACCGCGCTGTTGTAGCGGGAGCCGCCGTCGGCCTCGCAGAAACCCAGGCACACCACCATGTCCGCGGCCAGGCCGGCGATCTTGCGCAGGTGCACGTCGTCGACCGGCAGGGCCGGCGGCAGCGCGGCCAGGTCCGGCTGGCGCAGGTCGGTCAGGTAGCCGCCCAGGGCAGCATCGGGCAGCACCAGCAGGCCGACGCCGTCGCGGCGGGCGTGCTCGATCAGCGTGGCGATGCGCTGGAGGTCGAAGTCCAGGTCCCGGGTGAAGGCGGCCGCCACCGCGCCGATCCGCAGCATGGTGTCAGTACGCGTCGGGCCGGCGGTCGCGCAGGTGCCCCATGGCCCGGCGGGCCTGCTCCAGCGCCGCCGGCACGTCCAGCTCGGCCACGGCCACGCCCTCGCCCACCCCGGTGTCGTCGAGGATCTCCCCACCCGGGTCGACGATCTTGGCGCTGCCCACGAACCGGAGCGTACCGAAGTCGCCGGTCTGGTTGGCCGACACCCACACCAGCTGGTTCTGCAGCGCGTTGGCCCGGTCGAACAGGTCGAAGCGCCGCTTCCAGCGGTCCTGGCGCAGGTCCGGAGCCGGATTGGTGCGGCTGCCCGGCCAGGCCGACATGCAGGCCACGACCTGCGCCCCGCCCAACGCCAGGGCCCGGGCCGCCTCCGGAAAGGCCTTGTCGTAGCAGATCATCATGCCCAGCCGGCCCACCGGCGTGTCGAACGCCTCGAACCGCTGCCCCGCCCCGTAGCTGGCGCTCTCCAGCAGCGGCTGGTGCACTTTCCGGTGCACCGCGAGCACTCCGTCCCCCGTCACGCAGACCGCGCTGTTGTAGACCGTGCCCTCGCCGCGCTCACAGAACCCCGCCGTCACCACCATGTCCCCCGCCAGCGCCGCCAGCCGCCCGATCTCCGGGCCGTCCACCTCCAGTGGCGGCGGTCCCTCGGCCGTGCCGTCGAGGGAGGCCAGGTAGCCGCCCAGCGTCGCCTCCGGCAGCACCAGCAGGCCAACGCCCTGCTCTCGGGCCTCGGCGATCAGCTTGGCCACGGTGACCAGGGCGACGTCGATGTCTCTGCCGAAGTTGGCGGACACCGCCGCCATGCGCAGGGTGGTCATGGCGCCGCCTTGTACTGTACCGACCAGTTCATGCCGCCCCCAGTCCGGTGACCGGGCCGGCGATCGCCTCGGTCGTCTCCCCGTCCGGCCAGCGCAGCCGAACCCCCGGTTCACTCGTCAGTTCCCCGCACGTCGCACCCATGGCTGGGCCGGCGTCCATCTGCTGCTCACCGGCCGTGAGCATGGCGAAGCCGGGGAAGCAGGTCAGCCAGTCCCCCATCGATGCCCCGGCCGGTCGGGGGACGGCGTCGACATCGAGGACAGCCCCGCAGCCGCCGGCCTCGGCCATCATGCCGAGCGTGCCGGCGATGCCGGCCATCGAGACGTCCTTGGCCGCCGCCGGCTGGGCCCGGCGCACGGCGTCGAGCATGGCGCGCAGCTCGGTGGGGCTGCGATGGGTGGTGGAATCCCATTGCCGGCCGGCATATCCGGGCCGCCAGCCGCCAGCGAGGTCGGCGGTGAGCCGCAGTGGCATCCCGGGCCGGCCACCGCCGCCGGGCACGGGCCGTTGCGCGTGGCCCAACGCGGTCACGGCCAGCGAGGCGGGCACCCCGAGCTGCGTGTGGCCGCCGAGCACGGGCAGGCCGTAGACCTCAGCAGCGGCGCGGAGGCCGGTCAGCACGCGGCGGGCCGCCGAAGCATCCCGGGCGCCGAGGGCGTCGAGCAGCCCGACCGGGCGCGCCCCCATCGCCGACAAGTCGTTGGCGTTGACCAGAACCGAGCACCAGCCGGCCCACTCGGGATCACGTTCGACCATGGCCGGCGTGATGGCGTCGCAGCAGGCCACGAGGTCGCTGCCGGGCACCGGCGCGCCGTCGTCGCCGAGGAAACCTCGGGGCAGCAGGCCATTCAGCAGCGGACCGAGCTCGCGTTTGGTCGCCGAGGCCAGCGCGGCGATGCGGTCGACCGGCCAGCGCATCAGCACGTGCGGCCGCCCGGCGACCTCGACGTCCCGGACGGCGAGCCAGCCCAGTCGTCGGAACAGCATCACGTTGGCCGCCTGCACGGTCGCCTCGAACCGCAACACACCAGCGCCTTCCGCATGCGCGGCGGCGGCGTTGACCAGCGCCGCGCCGACACCGAGCAGCCGCCGGTCGCCGGCCCGGACCACCAGCCGGCCGCCGACCCACCAGCCGAGATCCTCGCCGGGCGTGGCCGGCCCGAGCCGGACGCCGCCGATCACCGCACCGGCCGGGTCGTGGGCGACGAGCACCACCGTGCGGGGGTCCTCGTCCCGCCAGTCGAGATCGCTGCCATGGAACAATCCCTGCTCGGCAACAAAAACCTCGGTCCGCAACCGACGGTAGGCGTCCACATCGGACGCTTCGGCCACGCGGATCCGGCACCGCGGGGTGGTTCCCAACAGCACCTCGCCGATGGCCGTCATGCGCCGGCCATCCGCAGCGCGCTGCACCCGCCGCAGGCCGCGCAGCCGGCTTCCTGGTCCGCACCCCGCATGTCCGCCTCCTGCAACAACGTCGCCACCCGCTCGGTCACGTAGGTCACCAGCGCCGCGTCCGGCGGCCGCGCACCGTCCCGCACGGCCAGCGTGCCGGGCATGGCTCGGAACGGCACCACGAACGGGTACACGCCGCGGTCGATCAGCCGGGCCGCGCCGGCGATCAGCTCGTCCGGGTCCTCGCCCAGCCCGACCAGCAGATAGGTCGAGACCCGGTTGCGGCCGAACAGCCGGACCGCCTCGTCCCAGGCCGCCTCGTACTCGCTCATCGGCACGGCCCCCTTGCCCGGCATCCATTTGCGCCGCACCTCGTCGTCCAGGGACTCGACGTGGATGCCGATCGACACCGCGCCGGCAGCGCGCAGTTCGGTCAGCACGGACAGGTCCGCCGGCGGCTCGATCTGCACCTGGATCGCAAGCCCGGGCACGGCCTCGAGCACGGCCTGCACGCAGCGGACCAGGTTGCGGGCCCCGCGATCGGGGCCGGTCGTCGTGCCGGTGGTCATGACCATCTGCCGCACGCCGTCCAGCCGCACGGCCGCCTCGGCCACCTCGGCCAGCTGCGCCGGCGTCTTCGCGGCGACGGTCGCCCGCGAGCGCAGCGACTCCTCGATGGTGCAGAACCGGCAGCGCTGGTCCTCGGCGTACCGGACGCAGGTCTGCACGACGGTCGTGGCCAGCACGTCGGCCCCGTGCAGGCGGGCGATCTTCTCGTAGGACACGCCGTCCACAGTGGACAGATCGTAGAACCTGGGCCGCCGGACCGGGGTGGCCGACAGGCCCAGGTCGGTCTCCCCGGCCAGCACCCGGCCGTCCCGCAGCTCGTAGGGCGAGTCCGGATTGGTGGGCAGCGCCGCGTTCAGGCCGTCGACCACAAGATGGCCGTCGGCGCTGGGCCCGGCGCCCATGCCGCGCCGGACCGGGGTCGCGCCCCGGACCCCGACCAGCGCGAGTTCGACGAAGGTGACGGTTCGCACGGCGCCTCCCGCCTCAGACCATGTAGGTGGAGTTGATGATCGCGCCCTTGCGGGCGTAGTGGATCAGCGCGTCTTGCACGTCCAGCGGGTGCGTCGGGATGACCCCCTCGATCAGGTCCTCCTCGCGCAGTCCGTGCAGGGACAGGCCGAACCGGCAGCAGAAGACCTTGCCGCCCTCCTTGATGAAGGTCTTCAGCGACTCGTTGATGTTGTGCTCGCCCGGGAAGGCCGAGTTGCCGGTGGTCGGGAAGCCGCGGGTGGCCATGCAGTTCATCGCGCCCGGGCCGTAGAAGTAGATGGCGGTCTCGAAGCCCTTGCGCAGCGCCCGGGTCGCCTGCAGGATCGCCACGAAGCTGACCGAGGACTCGTGCGCGATGCCGTGCACCAGCGTGAAGTAGGACTGGCCGGGTTCGGCCTGGTAGTCGGGGAAGACCTTGGTGCCGCCGTAGAGGTTCGTGCCCTCGGGCAGCGCCGGGTGCGGGATCTCGTTGAGGCTCTGGGACTCGGCCTCGGTCAACTCGGGCATCGACTGCTCCTTCACTCGTAGAGGTGCTGGAAGTTGTCGCGGAACACGGCGGCGGACAGGTCGCCGTCGCCCGTGGCGGCGGCGAGCTTGGCCCGCTCGCCGTCGAACTCGCCCCACGGCTGGTCGCTGGCGAACAGCACCCGGTCGTGGCCGAGGCCGTGCCGGTCCAGCTCGGCCACCAGCCAGCGCGGGGCGAAGCCGATGGCCCAGGACAGGTCGGTGTAGACGCGCTTGCCGGCCCGCACCCAGTCCAGGAAGCGGCCGCCGGCCAGTTTGATGTGGCCGCTCATGCCGCCGCCGAAGTGCACGAGGTGGATGCGCACGTGGTCGCCGTAGCGATCGACGAGCTTGCCGACCTCGTCGATGTCGGAGGCCGCCCCGGGCGAGGTGTGCACGTGCACCACGAGGTCGCGTTCCCGGGCCTGGTCGAAGATGTGGTCCAGCTGCGGGGCGCAGTCGGGGTCGTCGGCCCGGCCGCCGAGCAGGAAGCTGAGCTTGAGCGCCCGCACGCCGGGTTCGCCGGCCAGCCTCAGGGCGGCGGCCGTGCGCGCGGCGTCGGCCGGCTTGGGCGACACCCACAGCGCGGCCCGGATCCGGTCGTCCGCGGCCGCCGCCTCCACGACCAGCTCGTTGAACGAGAAGGCCAGGTCCGGCTCGGGCACGCCGTAGTTGGGGATCACCAGCGCCCGCTCGGCCCCCTCGGCGTCCATGTCGGCGATCAGCTCGGCGATGGTGGCCCGGGCCGTGGTGTCCGGGCGCACCGGCGGGCCCTGGTAGAAGGGGTGGGCCGGCATCGCGCCCAGGTGCCGGTGCGCGTCGCAGATCCAGCGCGGCGCGGCCATCACGCCGCCGTCCGCGGGGCGACCCAGTTGTCGTCGCCGGGATACGTGCTGGTCGGTGTGCCGGCGATCCAGGGCATGTCGAACGTCCGATTCCGGCGGCGCGCGAATTCGATTTCCGCCACGATGTGCTCGGCGTCGGCGGCCACTCCGGAGAATCGTCCCGACCCCCACGTCCATTGCCACGGGAGCCCGATGAAGTAAACGCCGGGAAAACTCGTGACGCCCCGATCATGGGTCGGATATCCCTTCCCGTCGAACAGCGGAAGGTCGATCCAGCGGTGGTCGCGACCGAATCCGGTGGCCCAGACCACCGAGGTTATGCCCTCTTTCGCCACATCGATCTCGGTGGGGATGTCGCGCGGGGTCCACACCGGTTCGTACGGGGCCGCGGGCGGGGCCGCGATGCCGTTGGCCTCGATGTGGTCGTCGATGCCAGCGTTGATCGACCGGGCCACGTCGTCGGCGTGGTCGAGGTTGGCGGCCAGGTCGGCCGCGAAGGCGACCTTCGTGGCGTCGATGCCGGCCAGGCGGCCGTAGAGCCGCATGCCGTCCCGGGCGAAGGCCCGCAGGTCGATGTCGCGGCCGCCGTCCCGGCCGGTGACGTAGTGGTTGGCCCGCAGCCGCACCGCGTCGGCGTCGTCGAACTCGGCGATCGACCGCCGGTAGTAGCCCATGTCGTCGAGCCAGTCCACGACGTCCCGGCCCCGGTGGAACCGGCTCACCCGGGGCGCGCTGCCGGTGGCCAGGTGCACCTGCCGGCCGGCCAGGTGCAGGTCCTCGGCGATCTGGCAGCCCGACTGCCCGGTGCCCACCACCAGCACGCCGCCCGCGGGCAGCGCGTCCGGGCGCTTGTAGTCGGCGGAGTGCAGTTGCGCGATGCCCGCCGGCAGCCGCTCGGCCAGGCGGGGCGTCAGCGGCACCTGGTGCGGGCCGGTGGCGATCACCACCTGGTCCGCGGTCAGCGTGCCGGCCGTGGTCGCCACCGTGAACCGGCCGTCCGCGCCCACCCGCAGCCGGGTCGCCGTCACCCCCTCGACCACCGGCGCCTCGATCTTCGCCGCGTAGTCCCGGACGTGGTCGACGATCTGGTCCCGGACCATGAAACCGTGCGGATCGTCACCCGAATAGGCGTGCCCGGGCAGCCGGCACTGCCAGTTCGGGGTGACGAGGCAAAACGAGTCCCAGCGCCGGTCCCGCCATTCCGCGCCGACCGTCGACTTCTCCAACACCACGTGGCCGATGCCACGGGCGGTCAGCCAATAACTGACCGACAGCCCCGCCTGACCGCCACCGACGACAAGGACCGGGAAATACGCGCCGTCCAGGCCGTCCCTCTCGGAATTCGCGACCGAATCGCCGTTCACGAAAACAAGTAGAGTGAGCGACGATGACCGGCGCGTGTCAACCGGAACAACGGGCGGTTACGCGAACCGCCCGTTGTTTCACCGACGTGTACTCACTCCGACAGCCACGCGGTGCTCCCGCGCTACGAGGACCCGGGCGACTCGACGGACAGCAGGTGGGCCTGCCACGGGCCAAGGCTGAGGTACAGGCCCGAGCCGGCCAGGTCGTCGCCGTCCCGGTCGAACACCTCGCCGCCGAGCAGGTCCGT
Organism: Kutzneria sp. CA-103260; assembly: GCF_018263855.1. Lineage (GTDB taxonomy): Bacteria > Actinomycetota > Actinomycetes > Mycobacteriales > Pseudonocardiaceae > Kutzneria. The sequence goes on from NZ_CP073318.1 coordinate 4,579,983, forward strand.
GAGGCGCCAGCGGCGGCCGGGTAAATCGGGCCAGCCCAGCGGGATCCGCGTCTGCGCCGGCTGCCCGGAGAAGTTCACCGCCACGAGGTGGCGGCTCGTGCCGCCGCCGGGCAGCCAGCACCAGGCGAGGATGCTCCGGCACGACTGGTTGTCCGGCCACCCGGCCGGTTCCAGCGGCCGCCAGGCGCCGCGCCGGACCCGGTGGCCGGCGACGGTGGCGATCAGGTGGGCGTGCCACTCGGCGAGCCGGTGGTCCGTGGGCTCGTCGGGGCGCCGGGACAGGAACACCGACGGGCGGGCCCGGCGCCCCTCGAACTGGCCTTCGTGCCAGAGGGTCGCGCCGGGCACGGTGGCGATGGCGACGGCCGCGGCCCGCCCGGCGGCCGCGGGCAACTGGCCGGCGATGCGGGGTTCGTCGTGGTTCTCCAGGAAACGCACCAGCCGGGACTGGTAGCCCTGGTCGGCTCCGAGATGCGCGCGGATGCTGGCCGGGTCCTGCCCGACAACCCGGTCGCGGAGCTGCTTGTCGTAGCAGAAGGAGAACCCCTGCTGCTGGAGCGTGCGCTCGAGGTCCCAGTAGGCCTCGGCGACGAGCACGGTGTCGGGATGCAGCGCGCGCAGCCGGCCGATGACCGCCGGCCAGAACTCCTCAGCGGGCTCCGGCCCCACCCGCCCGCCCCAGGTCGCCCCGAACACCGGGTTCGTCACGAGCATCGCCATGTCGCAGCGGATCCCGTCGCACTGGTCCGAGATCCCGGCCAGCGTGGCCGCGGTGGCGGCGCGCAGGTCCGGGGAGAACGCGTCGAGCTGCACGACGTCCGGCCACGGCGGGAAGTACGGGTCCCGCCCGCGGGCGAGAACGTGCTCGGACAGTTCCAGCCATGCCCTCGGGTCCGCCCGCACGTCCTGCGGCCCGCCCGGGACGAACAGCTCCGGGCGCGAGGTGACCCACGGGTGATCCGGCGCGACGTGGTTGGGCACGTAGTCGAGGATCAGCCGGACACCGCGGTCGGCGAGCTCGCCTCGCGCGGCGGCCAGCGCCGACGGCCCGCCGAAGGCCGCGTCGACCACGTACTGGCGCACGCAGTAGGGCGAGCCGAACACGTCGGTCGGGCGCAGGTCCGGCAGTGCCTCACGGAACGCCCGACGCAGTTCGGGATCGGCGACGGCCAGCGCGAGACCGGCCGGGCTGCGCCGCCACACGCCCATCAGCCACACCGCGTCGACACCGCGCGGGGTGATCGCGTCCCAGTCGCGGGCGGACACGTCGGCCAGCGTCGTGTGGCGGCCGGAACGGCGGGAGAGCGCGTTCAGCCACACCGCGGTGTTGACCTCGTAGATCACCGGCTGGTCGGGCCACCCGCTCATCGCGCCACCGCCGGGCGCCCGCCGGGCAGCATGGTCCGGGCCAGTGGGCTGCGAAACAGCAGCGGCAGCACGGCGACCGTGCCGGTCCAGCCGGTCTGGTGGCTCGCGCCGACGCCGCTGCCGTTGTCGCCGTGGAAGTACTCGTAGAACAGCGGCAGGTCGCGCCAGTGCTGGTTGTCCCACGGGATCGGGCGGCCGCCGTGCACCGGCCGGCGCCCCTCGGCGTCGGGCCGGAAGATCCGGACAAGCCGGTCCGCGATGTCCTGTGCCACCTCGTAGAGCGTGCACTGCCGGCCGGAACCGGTCGGGCATTCCACGGTGAAGTCCTCGCCGAAGTAGGCGTGCAGGTTCAGCAGCGCGCGGACGAGCATCAGGTTGACCGGGAACCACACCGGGCCGCGCCAGTTGGAGTTGCCGCCGAACATGCCGCTGTCGGAATCCGCCGGCAGGTAGCCGACGCGGTGCTCCTGGCCGTTCACGTCCAGCACGTACGGGTTTTCCGCGTGCCAGCGCGACATCGAGCGGATGCCGTACGGGCTGAGGAACTCCGCCTCGTCCAGCATCCGCGACAGGATCCGGCGCAGCCGGTGCTCGTCGAACAGGGCGAACAGCGCCGGGCCGGTCTCCCGGGCCTGCCGGCCGTGGCCCCACAGCGCGGCCGTCACGGCCGGATGGCGGTCGAGGAACTCCGCGACGCCGTCCACGAGCTCGGGGAACCGGGTTCGCACGTCGGCTCCGACAACGGTCGCCGCGGCCAGCGGCATCAAGCCGACCACCGAGCGCACGCGCAGCGGCACCGCGCTGCCGTCCGGCCGGCGCAGCACGTCGTAGAAGAAGCCGTCCTGCTCGTCCCAGAGGCTGATCCCGTCCGGACCGACGTGGGTGGTCGCGGCGGCGATCCACGCGTGGTTCTCCAGCAGTGCGAGGGCCTGTTCGACGTACACCGGGTCGTGCTCGGCGAGTTCGACGGCGATGCGGGTCATGCTCTGGCAGTACAACGCCATCCACGCGGTGCCGTCGGCCTGGTCGATCCGGCCGCCGCCGGGCAGCGGCGCGCTGCGGTCGAACACGCCGACGTTGTCCAGTCCCAGGAAGCCGCCCTGGAAGATGTTGCGGTCGTCGGCGTCCTTGCGGTTGAGCCACCAGCCGAAGTTGCGGGTCAGCTTGTGGAAGGCGTTCGCCAGGAAGCGCCGGTCGCCCTCGCCGGTCCTGGCCTTCTCCAGCTCGTAGACGAACAGCGTGGCCCACGCGTGCACGGGCGGGTTGACGTCGCCGAAGTTCCACTCGTACGCCGGCAGCTGGCCGTTGGGATGCAGGTACCGCCGGTCCAGCAGCAGACCGAGCTGGTGCTTGGCGAACGCCATGTCGACCGACGCGATGGCGACGGCGTGGAAGGCCAGGTTCCAGGCCGCGAACCAGGGGTACTCCCACTTGTCCGGCATGGAGATGACGTCCTCGGCGAGCAGGTGCCGCCATTCCCGGTTGCGCAGCGGGAGGTCGCCGTCGATCGGGTCGGCGCCGTGCTCGACCAGCCACCGCTCCAGGTCCAGCGCGTAGTACTGCTTCGACCACAGCATGCCGGCCAGCGCCTGGCGCACGACGAGGCGCTCGTCGTCGGTCAGGTCCTCGGTGAGCGTGCTGTAGAACGCGTCCGCCTCGTCGCGGCGCCGGCTCAGCAGGTGGTCGAAGACTTCGAACGGGGCGCCGCGCTCGGTGTCGGTCAACCGGACCCGAACCGTGACACTGTCCCCGGCCGGCACCACCAGCGCGTGGTGCATCGCCGCCTTCGTGCCCACACCGGTGGGATCGACCGCGTCGGGATCGTCGTGCACCACCGCACGGTCGATGCCGTCCTTGACGTAGCGGGCATCGTTGGGCCACCCGAACGCGCGCTCGTTGTCGGTCTCGTTCCCGGTCACCAGCACGGGAACCTTCCCGTCCGTGTAGCACCACCTGGTGCCCAGCTCCTCGTGGTCCGCCCGGATCGCGCTGACGCCGGTCGGCCCGTCCACCGCGCGCAACACCGGCTGCTGCGCGCCGCCGGCCCAGGACCACGTGTGCCGGAACCACAGCGTCGGCAGCACGTGCAGCACGGCGTCCGCCGGGCCCCGGTTGTACGCGGTCACCCGCATGAGCACGTCTTCCGGCCCCGCCTTGGCGTACTCGACCACCACGTCGAAGTACCGGTCGTCGTCGAAGACCCCGGTGTCGAGCAGTTCGTACTCGGGCTCGGACCGGTCCCGCGCGGCGTTGACGGCCACCAGCTCCGCGTACGGGAACTCGGCCTGCGGATACTTGTAGACCATCTTCAGGTAGGACGACGTCGGCGTGGCGTCGACGTAGAAGTAGCACTCCTTGACGTCCTCGCCGTGGTTGCCCTCGGCGTTGGTGAGCCCGAACAGACGCTCCTTGAGCATCGGGTCGACCCCGTTCCACAGCGCGAGTGCCAGGCACAGCCGCTGCCGGTCGTCGCAGAATCCGGCCAGGCCGTCCTCGCCCCACCGGTACGCGCGATAGCGGGCCTGCTCGTGGGGGAACGACGACCAGGCGTCGACGCCGTAGTTCTCCCGCACCGTCCCCCACTGCCGCTCGCTGAGGTACGGCCCCCAACGCCGCCAGGCGACCCCCGCGTCGGCGTCGGCGAGTCGCTCGCGCTCCGCATCGGACATGGTGCCCACCTCCAACGTGGCCGGATCGGTGATGGCGCCAGCATGTGCTCTGGGCGGCGCACGCGACGTCATGCCGGGCGGGTGGTTCGGGGCAGCATGACGGCGGCGACGAGGCCGGCGACCGCGACGGCGCCGAGCACGACGAGGGAGAGTGCGAACGGGCTGCCACCCGGATGCGAAGCGCCCACGAGCACCGAGCCGACCAGCGCGGTGCCCACCGAGGACCCCAGGTTGGACACGCTGCGCGAGACGCCGGAGATGTCGCCCTGCAGTCGCGGCGGCGAGTTGGACTGCACCACGTTCACCGAGGCGGTCAGCATGATCCCGATGCCCGCGCCGACCAGGAACAGGCCGGGCACGAAGGTGAGCACCCCCGAGTCGTCCCGGACCAGGGCCAGCAGCAGCGCCATGCCGGCGATCGTGGTCACGAAGCCGCCGCGGACCAGCCGCCGCTGGCTGTGGCGGTGGGCAAGGCGTTCCGCCGCGGCGGACGACAGCAGGATGCCCACCGTCGCGGGCAGCAGCACCAGGCCGGTCCCGATCGCGTCGTAGCCGCGAACCTGTTGCAGGAAAACGGAGATCACGAAGAACGAGCCCTGCAGCACCAGCCACTGCAGGTGCTGGGTCACGAGGCCGAGACTGGTGGTGCGGTCGCGGAACAGCTCGACGGAGAACAGCGGGTCCCGGCCCGCGCGCTCCCGGGCGCGCAGGTGCAGCACCAGCCCTACGAGAGTGAGCACGCCGGCCCCGATGAAGATCCACACCGGCGACGGGCCGCCCGCCGGGATGACGACGGCGCCGGCCACCGAGAAGGCCGTGCGCGCGACGAACCAGCCGTAGACGCCGGTGCGCAGGATGCCGAACACCACGAGGAACAGGCCGCCGGCGGACAGCACCGCGCCGAGCAGGTCGAACCCCGGCCGCGGCTCGGTCCTGGGCGGATCGGCCACGCGGCGGGACAGGATGATGATGCACAGCACCAGCAGCGCCTGGAGCAGGAACGACGCGCGCCAGCTGAACGCGCTGGTGATCAGGCCGCCGATCAGCGGCCCCGCCGCCGCGCCGAGACCGCCCGCGCCGCTGACCACCCCGAAGTGCCGGGCGCGGGTCTCCACGTCGTCGAACGACACCGTGATCAGGATGTAGATGGGCGGGATCATCAGCGCCGAGCCGATCCCTTCCAGCACCGAGTAGCCGAGCACCATCAGGCCCAGGCCGGTGGCCAGGGAGGCCAGCACGGCGCCGGCGCCGTACACGGTCAGCCCGACCACGAAGCAGACCTTGCGGCCCCAGATGTCGGTCAGCTTGCTGCCCGGGATCATCAGGGCCGCCATGGTCAGGGTGAACAGCGTGATCGTGGTCTGCACGCCGATCACGGTCGTGCCGATGTCCGACGCGATCGCGCTGATCGCCACGTTCATGGTGGTCGCGGCGAAGCTGGCGACGAACTGCCCGAGCGCCAGCGGCAGCACCAACGCGCCCGCCCCGGCGCGTGTCATCGCGGCCGCCCGCGGTGGGCGACAACGTCGGATCCGGTCCCCATCGGGTCCACCGCCTGGAGGTCGAGGGCCGAAGCCCGTTCGGCGGTCAACCGTGCGGTGTGCGGGACCCGGTGTCCTCACCCGCGCGGGATGATCGGCGCGGACGCCCTCAGTGCGACGCTTCGCCCTCGGTCGGTGAGGATTCGTCGGCGGCCATGGCGAGCAGGCCGAGTTCACGGGCGCGCCGGATGGCGTCGTTGCGCCGGTTGACCGACAGCTTGCGCAGAATGCCGCGGATGTGGGTCTTCACCGTGTTGACCGACACGAACATCGCGCGGGCGATCTCCTCGGTGGACAGCAGCGCCGCCATGTTGCGCAGCACCTCGTGTTCGCGGTCGGTGAGCGGCTCAACGAGCGCGGCCGGCCGGGACTCGCCGGACGGGCGCATCGTGGGCACGACGGCGAGCGTGCCGCCCAGCCAGCGGTGCCGTTCGAGCAGTTCCCTGTCCTGCAAGAGGAACCGCCGCAGTCGGGACGGGGCGTCGAGGATCGGCCGCCGCAGGCTCTCCGGCGCGGCCAGGCGCAGCGCGTGGCTGAGGGCCTGCCGGGTCAGGTCGCCGCGGCCGTGGTCGAGGTCGCGGGCGGCCTTGCGCAGCAACGACTCCACCTGGGCGGCGAGGACACCACCGGCCTCGGCGTCCTGGCCGGCGGCGGCCAGCCACGGCGGCCATTTCGCTTCGGCGTCGGCGTCGGTCCGTTTGCGCAGCAGGCGGTCCCGCAGCACCGACAGGGCCGCGGCGGTCACCGGATCGTCCTGGTCGGCCCGGGTGCGCGTATGGCGTCTGGCGGCGGGCAGGTCGTACTGGTCGAGGTGGATCCAGGCCAGGGCGGTGTCGATGGCGGCTGGCCGGTCCTCGCCGGACTGGCCGCAGCGGTCGGCGACCCTCGTCGCGGCGAACGCGAACTTGCCGGCCCGGCGTAACCGGCCCCGGATCGCGTTGAGCAGCGCCAGCTGGCCCAGGATCTTGGCCCGCAGCCGGCCGAGCCCCGCGGCGTCGGCGGACCGCGCCGCAGCCATCAGCGTGTCCTCCGCCTCGTCCGGACCGCCCACCAGCAGGCGGGCCGCGCCGCTGCTGGCGCCAACGACCGCCAGCAGGTCCGGCGGTGGCGGCTGCCCCGGCTCCGCGGCCACCTCATCGAAACGAGCGGCCGCGGCGACCGCCTCGTCCGGGCCGGCGCCGGCCGCGTCGAGGGCGGTGATCGCCAGCCGGAGCGCCCTGCTGGCCGGCGGCCGCGCGTTGTCGACGGCCCGGCGCGCCAACGCGAGCTGCCGGGCGCACCGCTCGTGGTCGCCGTCGGCCAGCGCGAGCGCCGCCAGCACCACGGTCGCGTGCGGGCCCTGGACGTTCTCCGGCATGTCGGCGAAGACGTCGGCCAGCTGCTCGTCCGCACCCGTCAGCACGCCGCCGACGGACAAGTTCTCGACCACGAGGGTCGCCGCCCGCGTCCACTCCCCGGCCGCTGCCGCCTGGGCGGCGGCCGGCCCGATCTGCCCGTCCGCCGCCAGCCAGCGCGCCGCCGTGCGGTGCAGGCGGGCGATCTCCTCGGTCGGACGGCTGCCGAGCTGAGTCCGCAGCAGTTCGCGGTACAACCGGTGGTAGCGGAAGCCTCCCTCGTCGGTGGGCAGCACGAACGCGTTGGCGCGGACCATGTCGCGCAGCAGCCGCGCGCTGTCCGTTCGTCCGCTGAGCTCGTCGGCGAGCTGGGGCGGCAGGCGGTCCACCACGCTGGTGCGCAACAGGAACTCACGGATGCCGGCCGGCTGGTGGTCGAGCACCTCGGCCAGGAAGTACTCGGCCACGTCCTGTCGGCCGCCGCCGAACCGGCGGGCGATCTCCGCCGCCGTCCGCAGGTCCTGGTCCTGCAACGACAGCGCCGCCAGCCGAAGGCCGGCGGCCCAGCCCTCGGTGCGGTGCGCCAACAGCTCGACGGTGTCCGCGGCCACCCGCGCACCGTGCTCGGCCAGCAGCATCCGGGCCTCGTCCACGGTGAAGGCGAGTTCGCCGGCACGGATCTCGGTGAGCCAGCCGGCGAGCCGGTAGCGGTGCAGCGGCAGCGCCGGATCGGTTCGGCTGATCGTCACCACCCGCAGCTGCGGACTGGCGTGTCGGATCAGGAAGTCGATGTCGGCGATCACCTGGCCACGGCCGAGCACCTCCACGTTGTCCAGCACCAGCACGGAGGGCTCGGCCTGCTCGGACAGGCCGGCCGCGAGCCTGGTCAGCAGCGACCTGTCGACGGCGTCGGCGCGGGCCGGCGGGTCGACCCCGTCCAGCCGCACGCCGCTGCGCGTCAGCCCCTCCAGCGCGTACGTCCAGAAGATGCCGGGCTGGTCGTCGCCGGCGTCGAGGCTGAGCCAGGTCACGCGGCCGGGCGCCCGGCCGGCGGACAGCCAGGAGCTGGCCAGCACGGTCTTGCCCGAGCCGGCCGGCGCGCCGATCAGGGTGAGCGGTCCTCGGGTTGCCTCCTGGAGCCGGTCGAGCAGCCGTGGCCGTAGCACCACCCGCGACCGGATCTCGGCGACCCGGAGTTTGGCCGACATCAGCGGATCGCCGCCGGGAGTCACGGCGTACGCAGCGGCAGTCTCGGCACACACCTCAATTCACCCGCCTGATCGTCGTCGTCGAGAAGGACCAGCGGTCGCGTCGCGGTGCCCGGCCGAGGCCGAGTCTGCTGTCCGCCACCACCTGATACATCACCTCACACGAATGACGTTGAGCGGTGTCAGGCCGGCGTGGAAAAAGGTTCGTGTCGCAACGAGTGCGGTCATGCGCCGCGGATGAGGCGCCGCGCGCCCCCGGCGGCTGGCATGGACCCGGAAGCCGGCCCGCACCGGGACGGCGGAAGGGAGTGCGAGTCATGGCGACGTTGGTGGCCATCGGATATCCCGACGAGGACACTGCCGCGGCGGCCGCGGCGGAGGTCCAGCGCCTCGCGGCCGACCTGGTGATCGAGCCGGACGCCGTCGCGGTGGTCAGCCGGGACGCCGACGGCGGGTTCCACACCACGACCAATCACCACAGCGTGGCGGGTGGCGCGACCTGGGGAATGTTCTGGGGCCTGCTGTTCGGGCTGCTGTTGTTCGTGCCGTTCCTGGGCATGGCGGTCGGCGCCGGTCTCGGCGTGCTGCTGGGCAAGGTGGAGAAGTCCGGCATCGGCAAGCAGTTCCAGCACCAGGTGCAGGACATGCTCCAGCCGGGCACGTCGGCGCTGTTCCTGATCGTGGAACGGGCCACGCCGGACAAGGCGGTCGCCGCGCTGGGCCGGTTCGGCGGCACGGTGCTCAAGTCCTCGCTGCCGGAGCAGGCCGAGGTCCAGCTCCAGACCGCGCTGCACGGCGAGCCGGCCGGGCAGCACACCGAGCCGGCCGGACAGCACACCCGGCCGTCCGGACAGCACGCGCGGCCGGCCGCCGACCCGGCGCGCTGAGGGAGGGAGCGGACATGGCGATCGGTCCGGTGGAGCTGCTCGTGCTGGGGTTCCGGCATCCCGACTTCCGGGGAGAGGTCCTCGCCGAGCTGGACCGGCTGCGGTCCAGCGACACCATCCGGGTGATCGACGCGGTGATCGTGCACAAGGACGAGACCGGCCGGGTCGGCGTCGAGCACCTGACCAACCTGACCCGGGCGGAAGGCATCGAGCTGGGCGGCAAGATCGGCGCGCTGGTCGGCCTCGGCGCCGAGGGCGAGGCCGGCGCCGTGGCGGGCATGGTGGCCGGCACCCGCGCCGCGGGCCGGGAAGGGGTACGTGTGTTCCGGGACGAGCAGGTGTGGGACATCCTCGCGGAGATCCCGAACGACTCGGCGGCCACGCTGCTGCTGGTGGAGCACCACTGGGCGGTGCCGCTGCGGGACGCCCTGCTGCGCACCGGCGGCTTCCGCGTCGGCGACGTGTTCATCAGCCCGTTCGACCTGGTCGACATCGGCCTGACCACCCGTCAGGAGGCCGAACAGCTCACCAGCCTGGATTCCCCGCCGACGGCCGGCGAGCGCTGACGGCCACACGCCCACCGCCCGCCGGCTCCGGTCGCGCGGGCGGTGTGGTCACGGGCAGATGTCCGCGGCCTGACGCCTGAGGGTGTCCCAGCCTGCCGACACCGCCGCCAGCTGCGAGCCCAGTTGGGGCAGCGCGGCGCGGACACTGGCCGCGTCGGTCAGGCCGGACACGGTGTCGCTCAGGTCGTCGAGACCGGCTCGCAACGCCTGGGCCTGCGGGGCGAGCGTGTTGCCCGCCTGCTGGGCGACGTCGCCCAACTGGACGTACACCTGGTGCACGGCGGCGTTGAGCCCGTTCGCGCCGACCGCCACGACGTCGAGCGTGCGCAGGCTGTGCACGTCCGAGCCCAACTGCCGCAACGACTCGCACAGCGCGTCCGAGTGTGTCGTCGACGCGACGCCGGTCGGGGTGCTGGCCGTCGGGGACCCGGGCGTGGCGTCGGCGCATGCGACCAGCGTGCCCACCAGCAACAGCACCGAGGCCAGCAACGCCCGCCAGACCTGCCTTTCCTCCATGGCTTCGTCCTCCGTGACGTCGTGGGGAGATCCGGGCGGTGCGAGCCTGCCGAGCCGGCGGCGCCGGGTCGTCACCCGGGGCGGATGAGGACCGGCGCCGCGACCACGCGTTCACCCCGGGCGGATGAGGCATCCTCGGCGACCACGGGCCAGGGTCTGCCGGCGACGACATCGTTACCCGTGAAGGGACGGCAGATGGTGTTGAACAAGACGACGTGGGCCGGCTGGGTGTTCTTCGCCGGCGTGATGCTGCTGGTGACCGGAGTGCTCAACGTGGTGGAGGGTTTCATCGCCCTCAGCCAGAGCACCCGGGTGGTGATGGTCGAGGACAAGCTGTACATGATCGACATCAGCGGCTGGGGCTGGGCACTGGTGATCTTCGGAGCGGTGATGCTCGCGTCCGGGCTCGGCCTGTTCGCGGCCAGCAGCGCCGCGCGCATCGCCGCGATCGTGATCGTCGGCGTGCACGCCGCCGTGCAGGTGTTCTGGCTCGGCGCGTATCCCGTGTGGTCAATGCTGATGATCGCGCTGGACACCGTCGTGCTGTACGCGCTCACGGTGCGGTGGCAGGAGGTGCGCACGCAGGACACCAGCTCGGCCACCTCGTTCGGCGACCGCACCAAGGCGACCTGAGGCGTGTCGGAGGGCGAGCTCGCCCGGCTGCGGGCCGAGGTGCTGGCGCTGCGGTCCGAGCTGGACGCGCGACGCGCACGCGGTCGACGCCTGGCCGTCGCACGCCGATGTGCGGCGGCCGTGCTGGTCGTCGTCGCGGCGCTGGGCACTGTGATCGGCATGGTCGGCTCGTGGTCCGCGCTGACCGTGCTGGACACCGACCGCTGGGTGGCCACCGTCGCGCCGCTGCCCAAGGAACCCGAGGTGGCCACGGCGATCGCCACGTACACGACGGACCAGGTGTTCCAGGCGGTCGACGTGCGGCGGCGGCTGGCCGAGGTGCTGCCCGGCCCGGCCGCCTTCGTGGCCGGGCCGATCACGGGCCAGCTGCACGAGTTCGTGCAGCGCAGCGTCGACCAGTTGGTGCGCACGGACCAGTTCCAGAGCCTGTGGGTGGCGGCCAACCGGTTGGTCCACCAGCAGGCTGTGGCGGTGCTGGAGGGCGACAGCCAAGTGATCGCGGCCACCGGCGACCAGGTGCGCATCGACCTGCTGCCCGTGGTCAACCAGGTGCTCCGGCAGTTGGAGCAGCAGCTGCCGACGTTCTTCGGACACCGGCTCGACCTGCCCGACGTGACCAGCGGCGCGGTGCCCCCACGGCTGCGCGCGATCGTCGGCGACGCGCTGGGTGTCACGCTGCCCGAGAACTTCGCCCAGTTCACCGTCTACCGCGGAGACGAACTGCGCCAGCTGCAACAGGCGGTCGTGCTGGCGAAGCGCTGGCTGTACGGCGTGATCGCGGTGACGGTGGCGGCGTTCGCCGGCGCGCTGTGGGCGTCGACGGCCCGCCGCCGCACCCTGCTCCAGTTCGGGGTCTGGCTCTCGGTGTGGGTCGTGGCGGTGACGGCGACGATCCGCGTGGTCAAGGGACAGGTGCTGGCCCAGGTGCCGCCCGGTGTCTACCGATCGGCGGCGGACACCGCCGTCACCGTCGTCTTCTCCGGGCTGCGCCAGAGCGGATACGTTCTGCTCGTCGCCGGTGCCCTGGTGGCGGCACTCGCCTACCTGACGGGGCCGGGCCGGCTGCCGACCTGGGCGCGGAGCCGGGCGGCCGCCGGCGGCCGGTGGCTGTGGCTGGCCGCGCGGCCGGCAGCCGCGGCGACCCCGGCCTGGATCCGACGCCACGTCGACCTGCTCCGCATCATGGGCGTCGTCGTAGCGGCAGTGGTGGCGTCAGTGCTGTCGTCGTGGACCGGATTGCTTGTCGTGGCAACGGTTCTCGGCATGTACGAAGTGCTGCTCACGATCCTCGGTCGTGGCGGCGGCGCTGCACGGCGCCGAGCAGGACTCGCAGCACCACACCGAGCACCAGAAGGTCACCCACCATCTGGACCGTGACCACGATCCTGGCCTGCTGGCTGACCGCGACGATGTCGCCGAAGCCGACCGTGGCGAACACCGTGACGGCGAAGTAGAGCGCGTCGGTCCGGGTCAGCGACTGGTTGAAGCTGCCGGGGACGTCGGTGGCCAGCAGGTGGTAGGCCGAGGCGAACACCAGCAGGAACAAGGGAATCGCCACGGCCAGCGCCTGCACCCCCTGGGCCACCGGGCGGGTGGATCGCAGGATGGCCCTGGTCTGCCAGACCACCACGCCGACGACCGCGGCCAGCCCCGCGGCGAGCAGGGCGAACGCGCCGACCCCGGCCGGACGGTTCATCGGCAGCACGTAGTACAGCGTCACCAGCGCCACGACCGACAGCACGGGCCGGAGGGCCGCCAGCGTGACCCGCCGCAGCATCCGTGTCCGGCTCACATCGACCTCCCTCCGGAAGTCCCGTCCCGCATGGTATTCGCCGGTCCATCCGCGCGGGAGGAGGCGCCGCGGTCGCGGCGCGGACAGCGTGAACACCTGGCGTGCGACCGCATGCCAGGCGCCCGACGAGGGAGGCACGATGAATATCGCGCAGTCAAGCGGCTACCCCATGCTGGACGTGTTGTGGACGATGCTGATCGTGTTCGCCTGGGTGATCTGGTTCTGGCTGCTCATCACCGTCTTCGCCGACCTTTTCCGCCGGCACGACATCTCCGGCTGGGGCAAGGCCGGCTGGACGGTGCTGGTCATTCTGCTGCCGTTCATCGGTGTGCTGGCGTACCTGATCGTCCAGGGTGGCGCGATGGCGGTGCGGCGCGAGGCGGACGCGATGCAGGTGCGCGGCCAGTACGACCGGCAGATGCGCTCGGTGTCGGCCGCGGGCGGCCCGGCCGACCAGATCGCCAAGGCCAAGGAGTTGTTGGACAGCGGGGCGATCAGCACCTCGGAGTACGAGACCCTCAAGCACCGGGCGATGGTGTCGTAGCGACCCGGCGGCCCGGGTGGGCCTCGCGCCCAACGAGGCCGGACAGGTGTGGCGCTCCCCGGCCGGGGAGCGCCACACCGCTGGCCTACGTCAGGCTACAAAACCGTTGAAGTGCAAGGAGACTGCGCGGATGCTGCCGGTGTCGACGGCGCCGCCGTCGACGACCTTGAACGTCCACGTGCCGTCGACCGAGTCCGTGAGCAGGGAGCCCAGGGTGGTCTGCGGTTTCCAGGAGCCGGTGAAGGGGGCGTTGGCCGAGCTGACGGTGGAGAAGGCGGTGGCGGCCGAGTCGTCGAAGACGACCTGGCACAGGTTGTGGCCGCCGGCCCCACGACGCTGGAACAGGACGGCGGTGGCCCCGGAGGGCGAGGTGAGGGTGCCGGTGAGGTCGCCGACGTAGGTGTGGTCGAGGCCGACGGTGGTCGCGCCGGCGGTGGTCGTGCACGAGCTGCCGTCGATGGAGAAGGTCAGCTTGGAGGCCTGCCCGACGCCGGTGACGGGGATCTGCACGCTGGCCCCGACGGGGCTGTTGTCGGGGATGGCCGCGACGGCGCCGGCGTAGGCGAAGTCCTGCACCACCGGGGAGGGCTGGCCGATCGGAATCTGGAAGGTCTGGGTGGTCGGCGAGTGCGCGCCGGCGAAGGTGACCTTGGCGGTGACGACCACGGGCACGCCCAGCCGCTGGGTGGCGGGCACGGTCAGGGTGAACGAGTTGATCACCGTCTGGCCGGCCTCGATGGTGCCGTAGCGCTTGGACCGGGGCGCGATGGTGACGCCGGGCGTCGGCGAGTCGACGACGACGCTGGTGGAGGCGGCGGTGCCGTCGCCGCCGTTGTAGACGGGCAGCGTGACGGTGGCGGTGTCGCCGGGCTTGACGTACGGGGAACCGTTGGGGCCCTTGACGGTCGGCGCCTGGGCGGTGGCCAGCGGCTGCGGGCTGGCGCCGGTGTAGGCCAGCACCTTGTCGGCCTGCACGACGCCGTAGCCGGTGCGCTCGTCGACGCCGGGGGCGCCGATGTCGACGGCGGTGGCGGTCAGCGCCTGCCGGATGTCGGCGGGCGACATGCCGGGGTTGCCGGACAGGATGAGGCCGGCGATGGCGGCGGCGTGCGGGGCGGCGGCGGAAGTGCCGAAGAACGGCGAGAAGCCGGGCACCGAGGTGGAAACGCCGTCGGCGGCGGTGATGTCGGGCTTCTGTCGGACCACCGGCGCGCCGCCGGCGCCGGCCGGGCTGCCGTCGGCGTTGAAGAAGATCTTGCGCGGGCCGTCGGAGCTGAACCGCTCGATCTTGGTGCTGGCGCTGAACGCGCCCGGGAACGGGCCGGCCGGGTTCGGCGGGTCGCCGGGCTCCAGCGCCCGCGGGAAGGCGGCGGCGGCCGGCGCGGCGGCGACGCTGAAGGCGTCCTTGGCCGAGGAGTGGCCGCCGGTCTCACCGGTCGTCACGTACGCCTTGAGCGGACCGGAGTCGGTGAACCGGCCGCGCAGCGCCGACAGCGACAGATACTTGTTGTCGCCCTTGAACTTCACGATGGCCAGCCGCTGGTTGCCGGCGGTGGTGCCGACCCGCTCGTACGGGTCCTGGGTGCCGGTCTGCGGGTTCTGGCTGAACGACACCACGTTTCCGTTGGCGTCCAACAGGTACAGGTCGTAGTCGTCGGTGGCCGCGCCGATCGGGTCGTTCCACTTCAGCGTGGTCACCACACCGGCCGACCCGGCCGACAGCGGCTCCAGCACCTGGACGTTGCCGGCGCCGGCGGCGAAGTTGTTGGCACCGCCGGCAAAACGGCCGATGGTCTGGCCGGAGTCGACGTAGTTGCCCTCCCAGTGGCCCGAGGTGCCGTCGCCGACATTGCCCTCGTTGCCAGCGGAGGAGAAGTACAGCGCGCCGTTCGCGGTCACGTCGTTGACCGCCTGCGCGATCGGGCCGTCCTGGAACACCGGCTCGTCGAAGTAGAAGACGTCGTCGACGATGACGTCGCAGTGCTCCTGGCTGCGCAGCTTGCGGATGTGGTCAGCGAAGTCAGCGTCGGTGTTGTACGCGGTGGCGAAGCCGAGGGCGGCGCCGGGCGCGAGGTCATGCAGGATCTCCAGCATCGCGGTGCCCTCGTCGCCGCTGCCTTCGGCGCCGGGCAGCACGTCGACGTCGGGCAGCTCGCCACGGGCCTGCGAGGCGGCCAGCGAGGACACGCCGTCGGACATGGCGCACAGCTTGACGCCGACGCCAGTCACGCCGTTCTGTTGGCGCGCGGTGTCGGCGGCGTGCGCGCGGTCGCCCTCGCTGACCACGGCCGCGGCGACACGGGCTCGCATCGAGTCACGGGTGACCTGCTCGACCCGCGCGTCCCGGGTCTGCTTCGAGACGGGGTCGGGCGTGTCGGTGGTGCGGCCCGGGGCCGCGCTGTCGGACAGGATCGCGGCACTGGCCGTCAGGATCTGCTTGATGTCATCGCGGGTGGCCAGTGACTGCACCGCGGACAGCGGCACGTCGGCGCGCACGGTGGCCTCGCGCTGCGACACGTCCTTCACCTGGCCGCCGGCCTTGCGCACGGCGTCGAGGAGCGCGTCGGAAGTCTTGGTGGCGTGGATGTCGACCGAGACGGTGTCGGCGGCGCCGAACTTCACGCCCGACTTGACGTCGGGCAGCGCGGAGCGGGCCGAACGGTCGGTGCGGAGCCTGGTCTCGACGAAAAGCTGACTGTCGACCTTGAGGTCGGTCGCCGACTCGGACGCCTTCAGCTGCTGCAGCGCGGCGATCTGGGCGACGGCGTTGGCGGGCAGCAGGCCCGGGTTGGGGTGGGGGGCGGCGGTGGCCGGCGCGAAACCGAGCACTGTGGCCAGGCACGCGGCCCCGGCGACTAACAGGGTTCTTCTGGGGTGAGCGGATCTGCGCAACTGGGCTCCCAGGGGTGCGGCGTTGGGCTCACGGCCGGTGATCACCAGCCGTAAGCCCAACGTAAAGTTTCCGCACGATCACCCACAGCTGCCTTGCGGGTGTCGCCCAAACAGGCCAGTCGTCACGTTTTGTCGAAAACTACAGCACAAAGGCCTCTGTCCACAGTTGTCCGGTTCGCCCGGACAGCGCATCCAGCATCGAGGCGGCCTGACCGTCCGTCAGCGAGGCCACGAAGTCCACCACGGCCCGGCCGCGGGCCAGCGCGCGCACGGCATCCGGCCCAGTCCGAACGTCGCCGGCCGGTCCGGCCAACAGTTCCGGGGCCGTTCGGGCCAGTGACCGGTACTCGGAATCGGCCAGCTCCACCAGGTCGTGCAGCCGGCGCGGCAGCCGGTCGGCCTCGTGCCGGTCGGACAGCCACTGGTCCAGCGCCTCCACCAGGTTGGTCAGCAGCCGGGCCTGGCCGCGCTGGTGCAGCGCCAGATCGGGGCGCAGCAACACGAACCGCCGGTGCACGAACTTCAGCACCGCCACCTCGTGCCACTGGGCCGGGGCCAGCAGCACGTGACCAGACCTTGGCGTCGGGTCCAGCAGCACCTCCACGCCGTCCACCAGCCGGGTCGTCCAGCGTCCGGAGAAGGCGGCGACCCGCTGCTCCGCCTCGGCCGAGCCGTCGAACGGCACCGCGAGCAGGCCGTCCACCAGCTCCGTCCGGACGCGCCGGACCGCCGCCGCGAAGGCGTCGTCGTCCACCGCCCAGGAGTCCTTCTCGTGCAGCCGCCGCCGCATCGCCTCCAGCGACCGGCCCGGCAGCCGCGACTGCACAGCGAGCTCCACTTTGGACAGTGCAGCCAGATCCAGGGCTTCGTTGAGCCAAGTTGTCAGTTCCGCCGCCACGGTCGCATGCTGGAGCACACCGACGCGATGGAAGTCCTCGACATCATGGATGGCGTACGCGATGTCGTCCGCTGTGTCCATAATGGACGCTTCCACGGTCTGCTGCCAGTCCTCGACGCGGCCGCGGAACGGCGCCCGCGACTGCTCGAAGTCGTCGAGTTCCGTCACATACGCCGAGAACTTGGCCGAACCGCTGCCGACCGCCTCCGGCGGCTCCGACGCGCCGCGCGGCGGGATCCGAAGCGTGCGCGGGTGCGGCGTCGGGTGCGAGAGCCGGGTCCACGGGTACTTCAGCAGCGCGGCCCGCACCGCGACGGTCAGGTCGAGGCCGACCGCCGACGGCCCGCGCACATCGGTCGTGGTGACGATGCGGAACGACTGGGCGTTGCCCTCGAAGCCGTCGGCCAGCCCGAACCGGTTGCGGGCGAGGCGGTCCAGCACCTCCTCGCCGAGGTGCCCGAACGGCGGGTGCCCCAGGTCGTGGGCCAGGCTGGCCGCCTCCACCACGTCCGGGTCGCAGCCGCCGAGCTTGTCCAGCACGGCCATGGTCTCGGCCCGGGCGGTCAGCCGCTCGGCGATGACCCGCGCCACCTGCGCCACCTTCAGGCTGTGGGTGAGCCGGTTGTGCAGCAGCAGGCCGGAGCCGGTCGGGCTCACCACCTGGGTGACACCACCCAGACGGGCGAAGAACGGCGAGCTGGCCACCCGGTCCCGGTCCGCCCGGAAGGGACTGGCGGCGAGATCGACGGTGGCGTCGTGCCCGGCTGAACGGCGGTGTGCCCGCAGGTCGTGCATGACCCTGACGTTAGCCTGGACGGCGTGGTGGACGTGCTGGTGGTCGGGGCCGGGCCGGCCGGGTCCGCCCTCGCGGCCGCCTGTTCGGACGTCGGCCTGCGCACCATGCTGGTGGACCGGGCGCCGGACCGGCCGTGGCGCGCCACCTACGGCTCGTGGGCCCACGAGCTGCCGCCGCTGCCGCCCGAGGTGATCGCCGCCCGGGCCACCACCGTCCGCGCCCACGCGTTGACCGAGCACCGGCTCGACGGCGACTATGTGGTGCTGCACAACGAGAATCTTCGTCGGCATCTGTCCCGTTCGGACATCGAGACGGTGGCCGGCCGGGCCGAGTCGATCACGCCGACCGAGGTGTGGCTGGCCGACGGCCGCACCCTGCGGGCCCGGCTCGTCGTGGACGCCACCGGCGCGCCGCCGGGTCGGCACGCCGAGCAGACCGCCATCGGCGTGGTGCTGCCGGCCGGGGTGCTGCCGCCCGGCGAGGCGATGTTCATGGACTGGCGGCAGGCCGGCGACCCGCCCACGTTCTGCTACGCGCTGCCGCTGGACGGGGAGCGCGTGCTGGTCGAGGAGACCTCGCTCGCGCATCTGCCGGGGCTTTCGTTCGCGCTGCTGCGCGAGCGGCTGCACCGGCGGCTGGCCGTGCACGGCTGGCCCTTGGACCGCCCGGAGCACGAGCGGGTGCGCTTCCCGCTCAACCCGCCGCTGCCCCGCGGACCGCTGCTCACGTTCGGGGCGCGGGCCGGCCTGGTGCACCCGGCGTCCGGGTTCAGCGTGGCCACCGCGCTCACGCTGGCCCCCCGGGTGGCCCGGGCAGCGACCGAGAGACCAGTCACAGCCGGCCGGCAGATCTGGTCGATCGACGCCAGAATGACGCACGTTTTGCGGCGACGAGGCCTGGCCGCATTGCTCCGTATGCCGCCGGCACGCGTTCCCGAGTTCTTTGAGCTTTTCTTCCGATTGCCCACAAAAAATCAACGCGACTACCTCACAGGACGTGAGAACTTCACCGGTACGGCGGCTGCGATGCTGGCCCTGTTCCGGTCCGCGCCACCCCGGTTACGCAGCGCTATTGCATTTGCCGCAACGACTCGATGAACAGCCAGTGAAGCCACTCGGCAATTTCACACTCGGCCTGTTTAGTATCGAAGTGTGACCGGGTTGCTGGAGGATGTGCGCTTCGCGTTCCAGCCGTTGTTCAACCTGTACACCGGCGGAGTCGTCGCGATCGAGGCGTTGGCAAGGCCTGCCTCTCGTTCTGTGTACGAGCTGCTACGCGACGCCGCCCGCGCCGGCGAGCTACTGGAGACCGACGTGGCGCTGGCCGCCTCGGCCGTGCGGGCCGCGGCCGAGCACAACAACGTCGTGCCGCTGCATGTCAACGTGCTGGCCGCGACCGTGTCCAAGGCGGCCGAGTCCATCGGCCCGCTGCTGGAGGCGCTGCGGGAGACCGGCCGTGCCCCGGACACCCTGTGGCTGGAGGTCGGCACCCCGTTCTCCCGCCTGCGCCGGGAGAACCTGCGCAACGGCCTGGACCTGCTGCGGACCAGCGGCTTCCACGTGGCCCTGGACGGCGTGGGCGACGGCGACGTGCCGCTGGCGCTGTACACCGAGCTCGCCCCCGAGATGATCAAGCTGGACCGGCGGGTGGTGGCCGGGCTGCCCACCGACGCCGGCAAGGCCGCCCTCGTGCAGGCGCTGGCCGTGATCGCCGAGCACAACGGGGCCCAGCTGGTGGCCGAGGGCGTGGAGACCGAGCTGCAACTGGCCGCGGTGCGCCGGCTCGGCTTCGGCATGGCCCAGGGCAACCTGCTGGCCAAGGCCGGCCGCCGGCCCACCGTGGAGACCACCATCGCCGCGGCGCTGACCAAGCTGCCCGAGGGCGAGCTCACCGGCCCGGTGCGGCACCGCAACGGCCCCCGGGTGACCGACTTCCTGCACCCCGCGACCATGCTGCCGGTGTCCGCGACCGCCGAGGAGGTCCGGTCGATCCTGGCCCAACAGGGCGTCGGCGGCGTGGTGCTCGTGGACGAGAACAACCGGCCGCTGTTCACCGTGGACCGGATGCGGTTCCTGCTGGCCGTCACCGGGCCGTACGGGCACGCCCTGCACGCCAAGCGGGACGCCACCCGGCTGGCCGACCGGCCGTACGTGCTGCCCAGCGACGCCACCGCGCTGGACCTGCTCGACCTGCTGGCCAAGGCCGAGCGGCAGCGGATGAACGACGAGGTGGTCATCGTCGACGCGAAGGACCGCTGCCTCGGCGTGGTGCACAGCGCCGACGTGGTGCGCGGCATCGCCGAGCTCAAAGTCGAGCAGGCCGCCTCGCTCAACCCGCTGACCCGGCTGCCCGGCAGCGACGCGCTGGCCCGGGAGGTCGACCGCCGCATCGCGATGCGGGAGATCTTCGCCGTCGGCTGGCTCGACGTGGACGGTTTCAAGCAGGTCAACGACTCCGCCGGGTTCGCCGCCGGCGACGACCTCATCCGCGAGATCGGCCGGGCCCTGGCCGAC
This sequence comes from Kutzneria sp. CA-103260, assembly GCF_018263855.1. Lineage (GTDB taxonomy): Bacteria > Actinomycetota > Actinomycetes > Mycobacteriales > Pseudonocardiaceae > Kutzneria. The sequence continues at coordinate 4,600,140 of NZ_CP073318.1, forward strand.
GCCGCCGCCGTGCTGCCCACCGTGCAGGTCGGCCACGTCGGCGGCGACGACTTCGTGTTCGTCTCCGGTCTGGACGACCTGGTGCCGCTGTCCTCCGGCCAGCTCGACGCCCAGCACGCCGCCGGCGGGCTGGTGATCTCCATGTCGCTGGCCACACTGGTCTGCTCCCCCGGCAGCGTCACCGACTACCGCGAGGTGTCCCGCCAGCTCGCGCCGCTCAAGAAGCAGGCCAAGGCGCTGCGCGGGGACAGCTGGGTGCTCGGCCGGCCCGGCTCGGAGCGGATGGACGTGCTGCGCGGCGGCAACACCGCGCCAAGAGTGCCGCCGGCCCGGCACGGCGCGGTGACCGCCTGATCGCCTCAGCCCGGACGCCGGCGTGAGCAGCGCTCGTATGAGTGCGCCGCGCCACCGCCAAGCGGGTTAGTACTTCCCACAGTCGACCGAAGTGCTGCCACCATCGTGGAGCTCGGAGCACACTCACTCCTAGCATCAGCAGGGTGACGGAGCGCGACCATGCCAGTCGGCGGCGGGAGTTTCGGTGCACACCATTGGTGAGATCGGGCGTCAGCACCACGGGAAAACGGGCCGACTGGTCGTGCCCATACCCAGGCCGGGAGGTGCCAGGACGCCGCTGACGGTCGGCGTCGAGGAGGAGTTCCTGCTGGTCGACTACCGCACCCGGCGGGTGGCGCCGCGGGCGCCGGTCGTGCTGGCGGCGGCCGCCGGCAGACTGCCGGGACTGCAACCGGAGATCACTCAGTTCCAGGTCGAGACGGCCACCCCGGTCTGCACCACGATGGCCGAGGTCCGGGAGAATCTTGTTGCCAGCCGGGAGGAACTGGCCGGCACGGCGCGCCGGCACGGGCTGCGGCTGGCCGCCGTCGGCACCCCGGTGCTCGGCCGCGCGGCGCCGCCGCCGCTGACCGACAACGACCGCTACCGGCAGATGGCTGACGAGTTCGGCGCGGTCACCGACGGCCTGTCGATCTGCGGATGTCACGTGCACGTCGGCATTCCCGGCCCGGAGGAGGGCATCCGGGCCAGCAACCACCTGCGGCCGTGGCTGCCGGTGCTGCTGGCGCTGAGCGCCAACTCGCCGTTCTGGGAGGGCCGGGACACCGGCTACGCGAGCTGGCGCTACCTGGTGTGGGCCAGCTGGCCCACGGCCGGCCCGCCGCCGGTGTTCGAGTCGCCCGAGCAGTACGAGCGGGCCGTGCGCTCGCTGCTGCAGGTCGGCGCGGCGATGGATCGGGCCATGGCGTACTGGGACATCCGCTTGTCGCAACAACATCCGACGATCGAGCTGCGGGTGTGCGACGTGGCCGCGACGGCCGACGAGGCGGTCCTGATCGCCGCCCTGACCCGGGCCATGGTCGCCACCGCCTTACAGGACACCCGGCCGCCGCTGGCCATGCCGCAGCACCTGCTCAAGGCGGCCAGCTGGCGCGCGGCCCGGGACGGGCTCGGCGGCAGCTGCGTCAACCCGGTCACCGGGCACCCCCTGCCCACGCCGGTGCTGGTGCGGCAGCTGATCGGGCGGATCCGACCCGCGCTGGAAGACGCCGGCGACCTCGACCTCGTGCTGGATCTGCTGGAGTCGTTGGTGGCCAAGGGATGCGGGGCGGACCGGCAGCGCCGGGCGTTCGCCCGCAACGGCAAGCTCACCGACGTGGTCGACCTGCTGACCGCGCAGACCGCCGGGGCCGATGAGCTGGTGTGAGCCTCACTCGCCGGTCGTGCCGTCAGCGAACTCCCGGAGCACGTCCAGGTGCCCGACGTGGCGCGCGGTTTCCTGCACCACGTGCGTCAGCAGCCAGCGGACCGTCTTGTCGGCGTCCGCCGCCGACGGGTCGCCGGCCGCCTTGCCCTGGAGCGCCCGCTGGGAGAGTTCCCACTGTTGCCGGTATTCGGCGACAACCGACGCCGGAGTGTCCTGTTCGGACAGTCGGAAGTCGATGTCCCGGTCCGGGCTCTCCCAGCGGTTGGGCACGTCCAGGCCGCCGCCGACGATGGCCAGCCAGTAGCGCTCGACCGAGGTGAGGTGGCGGATCACGCCCAGCATGCTGAACACCGGCGAAGCCGGGAACGGCGCGGCCGCCGCGAGCTCGCGGTCCAGCCCGGCCAGCTTGTTCACGGCCGTGATCCGCAGAAAGGTCAGGAACTCGGTCAGCAGCGTCAGCTCGTCGGCCGCGTCGGTCGCCGGCCACTCGCGCGGCAGTTCACTCGAACCCATGTTCGATAAGGTATCATCGCGTGAGGTCGTGACTGGCGAGGGTGGGACACCACCGGGGAGCGACCGGGACCGGATGCGAGCGTCGACCGCCTGGGCGTCTCCGTCAGCAAACAGGCTGAGGAGGCAGCGATGGAGCTCCGCTACGGCATCAACCCGCAACAGGCCGCCGAGTTCGAGGGATCGGCCGTCCGGATGGTCAACGGGCAGCCCTCGTACGTCAACCTGCTGGACGCCCTCAACGCGTGGCAGCTGGTGCGGGAGGCCTCCCGGGCGTTGGGGCGGACCGTCGCCGCCTCGTTCAAGCACGTCTCCCCGGCCGGGGCGGCCCTGTCCGGGCCGATCGACCAGGTCACCGCCGACCTGTACGGGATGGACGACGTCGGCCCGGTGGCCAGCGCCTACCTGCGGGCCCGGGACGCCGACCCCAAGTGCTCCTACGGCGACTTCGCCGCCGTGTCCGCGCCGGTCGACGCCGAGCTGGCCGAGCTGCTCAGCGCCGTAGTGTGCGACGGCATCGTGGCCCCCGGCTTCGAGCCCGGCACCGTGGCCACGCTCAGCGCCAAGAAGGGCGGCCGCTTCCTCGTCGTCGAGGCCGACCCGGATTTCGTTCCCCCGCAACGGGAAACTCGCGAGGTCTTCGGCATGCGGCTGACCCAGGACCGCGATCCCGTGCCGCTGACCCGATCCCTGCTCGGCGAGTGCCTGCCTTCCACCGCCGTGGACGACCTGCTGCTGGGCATGGCCGTGCTGCGCTACACCCAGTCGAACTCCGTCTGCTACGTCAAGGACGGTGTCACGCTGGGCATCGGGGCCGGGCAGCAGTCCCGGGTGGACTGCACCCGGCTGGCCGGCAGCAAGGTCGACATCTGGTGGCTGCGCCGGCATCCGGCCGTCCGGGTGCTGCTCGACGTCAAGCCCGGCACCCGCAGACAGGACCTGATCAACGAGCAGATCCGGTACATCGAGGAGGACCTCACCGCCATCGAGCGGGCCGAGTGGATGGAACGCCTGTCCGGCGTGTCCTTCGTGTCGGACGGCTACCTTCCGTTCCGCGACAACGTCGACCACGCCGCCAAGCACGGTGTGCGCTACATCGCCGAGCCCGGTGGCTCCATCCGCTCCGAGGAGGTCGCCGAGGCCTGCCGCAAGCACGGCATCACCCTCGTCCGCACCGACCTGAGACTGTTCCACCACTAACTCGCTCGACTCCCCCGGTACGTTGGCGTCATGGGGGACTACGACTCACTGGTGTCCGCCGCCGCGGCGGTTCCGTTGCACGGCTGGGACTTCGGCTGGCTGGCCGGGCGGGCCGTCACCGCGGAGCCGTCGTGGCGTTACCCGGACTTGGCCCTGGGCCTGCTGCGCGACGCCGACCGGGTGCTGGACATCGACACCGGCGGCGGCGAACTCCTCGCCACCCTTTCGCCGCCGGCTGGCCGGACCTGGGCCGCCGAGAGCTGGCCGCCGAACGTCTCCGTGGCATCCCGGCGACTGGCGCCGTTGGGCGTCACCGTCGTCGGCACCGAGGAACTTCCCTTTCCTGACCGGGAGTTCTCCCTTGTGCTCAACCGCCACGGCCGATTCGACGCCGCCGGCATCGCCCGGGTGCTGGCCTTTGGCGGCACGGTCCTGACTCAGCAGGTCGGCAGCGACGACTGCGTGGACCTCAACCACGCCCTCGGTGCTCCTGTCACCGATCGCCACTGGAACCTCGACGTGGCAACGGAAGCACTGGCTGCTGCCGGGTTGGAGATCCTCGACGCCAAGGAGGAATGGCCCCTGCTCACCTTCCACGACATCGGCGCGGTGGTCTACCAGCTGCGGATGGTTCCCTGGCAGGTTCCCGATTTCTCGGTCCCCCGCTACGACCAGGCCCTGCGCCGGCTGCACTCCCGCATCGAGGCCGACGGCCCGTTCGCCGTCCGCACCCACCGATTCCTGATCAGGGCGTGGAAGCGCGACGAGCGATCGTCCGCAACAGGCGGGTGACCAGGAGACGGTGAGCGCCGCTGGTGATGACCAGGGTGCGATAGAGGAAGCCGTGCGGCCCGGGGAACTCGGCCGAGGATCTGGCGGCGAGCACCGTTCCGCCGGATGCCGGTTCGAGGGTGAAGACGAGTTCGTAGCGGGAGAAGCGGTGCCGGCCGGCGAGGCGGATCAGGCGCGGCGGCACGACCTCGGCGGCGGCGAAGCCCACGATGGTCGAGCCGGTGGCCAAGACACCGACGGTGGCGTGCCGGGGCGAGGTGCCGAGCACGGCGGCCAGCGGGGCGGGGGCGGCGAGGCCGTGGGTGACGGTCGCGACCAGGGCCGGCCAGACCTCCTCGGCCGGCGCGGGCACCAGCTCGCGATGCTCGTCGATGAACGGCACTTCCATGCTTCCCCCAACAAAAACGGCCCCTCCCGAGGGGAGGGGCCGTTGGCGTCAGACCGTGAAGCCGAGGGCTCGCAGCTGGTCCCGGCCGTCGTCGGTGATCTTCTCCGGGCCCCACGGCGGCATCCACACCCAGTTGATGCGGAAGTCGCTCACCACGCCGCCGCCGGGACCGCCGGTCAGGGCCGACCGGGTCTGGTCCTCGATCACGTCGGTCAGCGGGCACGCCGCCGAGGTCAGCGTCATGTCCAGGGTGGCCACGTTGTCGTCGTCCAGGTGGATGTCGTACACCAGGCCCAGGTCGACCACGTTGATGCCGAGCTCGGGGTCGACCACGTCGCGCATGGCCTCCTCGATGTCCTCCAGTGACGGCGCGTCGGCCTTCACCGGCACCTCGGGCAGCGCCTCAGCGGTCCGGGTCACGTCTTCGGTGCTCATGCCTGTTGTCCTCCATCGACGACGCGGGCGACCGCGTCCTTGAACGCCATCCAGCCGAGCAGTGCGCACTTCACGCGGGCGGGGTACTTGGCGACGCCGGCGAAGGCGACGGCGTCCTCCAGGACGTCCTCGTCGGGCTCGATCTTGCCGCGGCCCTGCATGAGCTCGACGAAGGAGTCCAGGGTGCCGAAGGCGTCGCCGACGGTGCGGCCGATGACCAGGTCGGTCAGGACCGAGGTGGAGGCCTGGCTGATGGAGCAGCCCTGGCCGTCGTAGGAGACGTCGACGACCTTGGCCTCGGGGCCCTCGCCCTCCAGGTGCACCCGCACGGTGACCTCGTCCCCGCAGGTGGGGTTGACGTGGTGCACCTCGGCCTCGAAGGGGTCCCGAAGGCCGCGGTGGTGCGGATTCTTGTAGTGGTCCAGGATGATCTCCTGGTACATCTGCTGGAGCTGCATCAGGCGTTCACCCCGAAGAAGCGCTGGGTCTCGCGCACACCGTCAAGCAGGGCCTGCACGTCGGCGAGGTCGTTGTAGACGTAGAACGTGGCCCGCACGGTGGCGGCGGCGTCGAGCTTGCGGTGCAGCGGCCACGCGCAGTGGTGCCCGACGCGGACCTCGATGCCGAGGCTGTCGAGGACCTGGCCGGCGTCGTGGGCGTGCACGCCGTCGACGACGAACGAGACGGCGCAGCCGCGGTCGACGTTGTCGGTGGGGCCGACGATGCGGACGCCGGGGATCGCCTGGAGCCCGGCCAGGGCGGCGCCGGTGAGTTCGTGCTCGTGGGCGGCGACGGCGTCCATGCCCAGCAGCCGCAGGTAGTCCACGGCCGCGCCGAGCCCGATGGCCTGGGAGGTCATGGGCACGCCGGCCTCGAACCGCGCGGGCGGCGGCGCGAAGGTGGACTTCTCCATGAACACCTGCTCGATCATCGAGCCGCCGGTGATGAACGGCGGCATGATCTCGAGCAGCTCGTACCGGCCGTAGAGCACGCCGATGCCGGACGGGCCGAGCATCTTGTGGCCGGAGAACGCGGCGAAGTCCACGCCGAGCGCCCGGAAGTCCACAGTGGAATGCGGCACGGACTGGCAGGCGTCCAGCACGGTCAGCGCGCCGACCGACTGGGCCTTGGCCACCAGCGCCGACACCGGGTTCACGGTGCCGAGCACGTTGGACTGGTGCGTGAAGGCGACCACCTTGGTGCGCGACGTGATCAGTTCGTCCATATTGGACAGATCGAGCCGGCCCTCCTCGGTGACGGAGAACCACTTCAGCGTCGCGCCGGTGCGCTGGGCCAGCTGCTGCCACGGCAGCAGGTTGGCGTGGTGCTCCATCTCGGTCACCACGATCTCGTCGCCCGGCCCGAGCGCGAAGCGCTTGGCCGCCGGGTCGTCGGAGTACGTGGCGTTGCCGAAGGCGTAGGCGACCAGGTTGATGGCCTCGGTGGCGTTCTTGGTGAACACCACCTCGTCCATGCCGACGCCGATGAAGTCGGCGATCTTCTCCCGGGCCGCCTCGTAGAGGTCGGTGGCCTCCTCGGACAGCTGGTGCGCGCCCCGGTGCACGGCGGCGTTGGACGTCTCGATGTACGCCCGCTCGGCGTCGAGCACCTGCCGGGGACGGTGCGACGTGGCGCCGGAGTCCAGGTAGACCAGCCGTTTGCCCTCGCGCACCGTGCGAGCCAGGATCGGGAAGTCGGCTTTCAGTGCGGCGACGTCCAAGGGTGCAGCGGTGGTGGTCACTGCCGGCGCCTCCTCGCGTTCTAACGACTACGGGTCAACAGGTGCAACGTCAGCCGACCTGCGCTGCTTCCTGCTTTCCGGTGTACTTCACGTAACCCTCGTCCTCCAGGCGCGCGGCCAGCTCGGCGCCGCCGGACTCGACGATCCGGCCGCCGGCGAACACGTGCACGAAGTCGGGGGTGATGTGCTTGAGGATGCGGGTGTAGTGGGTGATCAGCATGACGCCGGACTCACCGTTGGCCCGGAAGCGGTTCACGCCCTCGGACACCACCCGCAGCGCGTCCACGTCGAGGCCGGAGTCGGTCTCGTCGAGGATGGCGATCTTCGGGTTGAGCAGCGCCAGCTGCAGGATCTCGTGGCGCTTCTTCTCACCGCCGGAGAAGCCCTCGTTCACGCTGCGCTCGGCGAACGACGGGTCGATCTCCAGCTCCGACATGGCGTTCTTGACTTCCTTGACCCAGTGCCGCACCTGCGGGGCCTCGCCGCGCACGGCGGTGGCGGCGGTGCGCAGGAAGTTCGACATGGACACGCCGGGCACCTCGACCGGGTACTGCATGGCCAGGAAGATGCCGGCGCGGGCCCGCTCGTCGACGGCCATGCCCAGCACGTCCTCACCGTCGAGCAGGACCTGCCCCGAGGTGACCTCGTACTTGGGGTGGCCGGCGATCGCGTAGGACAGGGTGGACTTGCCGGAGCCGTTGGGGCCCATGATGGCGTGCGTCTCGCCGGCCTTGATCGTCAGGTCCACGCCCTTGAGGATCTCCTTGGGGGCGTCGTCGGTGACGACCGAGACGTGCAGGTCCTTGATCTCCAGGGTGGCCATGGGTTCTTCGTTCTCCTGTGTGGCGGTTCGAGACAGCAAGTCAGTTTGTTCGGTGATCCGGGTCGACGAGCACGTCGTCGCCGGACACGGTCACCGCGTACACGGCCACCGGCTCGGTGGCGGGCGGCGAGGACGGGGCGCCGGTGCGCAGGTCGAAGCACGACCCGTGCAGCCAGCACTCCAGGCCCTTGCGGGTCAGCTCGCCCTCGGCCAGGGCGATCTCGGCGTGCGTGCACTCGTCGCGCAGCGCGTGCACCTGATCCCCTTGGCGCACCAGGACGATCGGCGTGTCCGCCAGCTCGACCGGGAACGGCTTGCCGTCCTCCAGCTGGGCCAGCGAACACGCCCGTCGCATCGTCATGCCCCCACGGCCTGCAGCTCGGCCTCGATCGCCGCCTCCAGGCGCTCCCGCACCTCGGGCACGTCGATCTTCTGCAGCACCTCGTGGAAGAAGCCGCGCACGACCAGCCGCCGCGCCTGGTCCACAGGGATGCCGCGGGCCTGCAGGTAGAACAGCTGCTCGTCGTCGAACCGGCCGGTGGCGCTGGCGTGGCCGGCGCCCTCGATCTCGCCGGTCTCGATCTCCAGGTTGGGCACCGAGTCGGCGCGGGCGCCGTCGGTGAGCACCAGGTTCCGGTTCAGCTCATAGGTGTTGGTGGCCTCGGCCGCGGCCCGGATCAGCACGTCGCCGATCCACACCGTGTGCGCGCCATCGCCCTGCAGCGCGCCCTTGTAGACCACGTTGCTGCGGCAGTTGGACACCGCGTGGTCGACGAAGGTGCGGTGCTCCAGGTGCTGGTCGGCGTCGGCGAAGTACAGGCCGGCCAGGTCGGCGTCGCCGCCCTTGTCGCCGTAGGTGACGGTCGGGCTGACCCGCACCAGGCTGCCGCCGATGGTGACCACGGTGTGCTTGAGCTGCGCGTCCCGGCCCAGCTTGGCCAGGTGCGCGCCGACGTGCACGGCGTCGTCGTTCCAGTCGTGCACCACGACGACCGTGAGCTTCGAGCCGTCGAGGGCGACGATCTCCAGGTTGTCCGCGTACGTGCCGGAGCCGCGGTAGTCGACCACCACGACGGCCTCGGCGAACGCCTCGGCGCGCAGCTGCACGTGCCCGTAGGCCACGCCGCCCTCGCCGGGGCCGGTCACCGTGACCACGGTCGGCCGGGACGCCTTGGTCTCCTTGGCGAAGGTGACCACGGTGGCCTGCGTGAACGCCGACCAGGCCTGTGCGGAGACGCGGTCGGCCGGCACGCCACCCTGGCCGATGCGCTGGTCGTCGCGGGCGACGCGCTCGACGCGCACCTCCGGCGACTCCTTCACGTCGACCACGGCCGTGCCGCTGGCCACGGCGGTGCCGTTGTGCAGGCCGCCCAGCCGCTTGAGCGGCGTGAACCGCCAGTCCTCCTCGCGGCCGCCCGGGACCTCGAAGGCGTCCACGTCGTAGGAGGTGAAGCGGTCGCCGCGCGAGCTCTGCGGGACGACCGGGCCGCCGTGCGAGTGCTCGGTCAACCCGTGCTGTGTCGTTGGGCTGGCCATGTCAGCCGACGGCCCCTTCCATCTGCAGTTCGATCAGGCGGTTCAGTTCGAGCGCGTACTCCATGGGCAGCTCGCGGGCGATCGGCTCCACGAAGCCGCGCACCACCATGGCCATCGCCTCGTCCTCGGTCAGGCCGCGGGACATCAGGTAGAACAGCTGGTCCGCGCTCACCTTGGAGACGGTGGCCTCGTGGCCCATGGACACGTCGTCCTCGCGGACGTCCACGTACGGGTAGGTGTCCGACCGGCTGATCTGGTCGACCAGCAGCGCGTCGCACTTCACCGTGGAGGCGGAGTGGTGCGCGCCCTTGTTGACCCGGACCAGGCCGCGGTAGGAGGTGCGGCCGCCGCCGCGGGCCACCGACTTCGACACGATGGTCGAGGAGGTGTGCGGGGCCAGGTGCACCATCTTCGCGCCGGCGTCCTGGTGCTGGCCCTCGCCGGCGAAGGCGATCGAGAGCACCTCGCCCTTGGCGTGCTCGCCCATCAGGAACACCGAGGGGTACTTCATGGTGACCTTGGAGCCGATGTTGCCGTCGATCCACTCCATGGTCGCGCCCTCTTCGGCCTTGGCGCGCTTGGTGACCAGGTTGTAGACGTTGTTCGACCAGTTCTGGATGGTCGTGTAGCGGCAGCGGCCGCCCTTCTTGACGATGATCTCCACGACCGCCGAGTGCAGCGAGTCGGAGGAGTAGATCGGCGCCGTGCAGCCCTCGACGTAGTGCACGTACGCGCCCTCGTCGACGATGATCAGGGTCCGCTCGAACTGGCCCATGTTCTCGGTGTTGATCCGGAAGTAGGCCTGCAGCGGGATCTCCACGTGCACGCCCTTGGGCACGTAGATGAACGAGCCGCCGGACCAGACCGCGGAGTTCAGCGCGGAGAACTTGTTGTCACCGCTGGGGATCACCGAGCCGAAGTACTCCTGGAACAGCTCCGGGTGCTCCTTGAGGCCGGTGTCGGTGTCCAGGAAGATGACGCCCTGGCGCTCCAGCTCCTCGTTGATCTTGTGGTAGACCACCTCGGACTCGTACTGGGCGGCCACACCGGCGACCAGGCGCTGCTTCTCCGCCTCCGGGATGCCCAGCTTGTCGTAGGTGTTCTTGATGTCCTCGGGCAGGTCCTCCCAGGTGGCGGCCTGCTTCTCGGTGGAGCGCACGAAGTACTTGATCGAGTCGAAGTCGATGCCGGAGAGGTCGGAACCCCAGTTCGGCATGGGCTTGCGCTCGAACAGCTTGAGGCCCTTCAGGCGGTGCTCGAGCATCCACTCGGGCTCGCTCTTCTTGGCCGAGATGTCCCGGACGACGTCCTCGTTCAGACCTCGGCGAGCGCTCGCGCCCGCAGCGTCGGAGTCGGCCCAGCCGTACTCGTAGGTCCCGAGCGTGGCCAGGGTCTCTTCCTGGGTCAACGGCTCGGCCTGCGGCGTGGTGGGCGTGCGCTGCTCGGCAGCGGCAGTCATGCGAGCTCCCCTCCGTCCGGGGTGGGTGGTGTCGTGTTCGGGGTCTTACCTTGGGTCGGGAGCAGCGGCACGTGGGTCGTGCACGCCGCGTCACCGCGGGCGATGGTCGCCAGTCGCTGCACGTGTACCCCGAGCATGGCGGCGAACGCCGTCGTCTCGGCCTCGCACAGCTGCGGGAACTCGGCCGCGACGTGCGCCACCGGGCAGTGGTGCTGACACAGCTGCTCCCCGGCGCCGACGTGCCGTGACGACGAAGCGTAGCCCTCGCGGGTCAGCGCGGCGGCGAGGGCCTTGGCCCGCTCCGCCGGCTGCTTCGGCTCGGTCACGGCGTCCCGGTGCCGTTCGATCATGGCTTCGACCCTGCGCTCGGCGAACGCCCGGACCGCCTGCTCCCCGCCGCTCTCGGCGAGGAAGCGCAGCGCGGCGACCGCCAGGTCGTCGTAGGCGTGACCGAAGCGGGCCCGGCCCGACTCGGTCAGCAGGAACAGCTTGGCCGGCCGGCCTCGCCCCCTGCGCCCACGCAGCGGCGCGTCCCTGGTGGCCGCTTCTCCGTCGGCCAGCAGGGCGTCCAGGTGCCTGCGCACGGCGGCATGGCTCAGGCCCAGCTCGTCGGCGACGTCGGCCGCGGTGACCGGTCCCCGTTCGAGCAGCAGCCTGGCCACCGCCTGCCGGGTGCGGCCGTCGGCCGGCTGCGGCGGCGCCGCACCCTGCGTCTGATCGCTCCCGACGTTTTTCACAACACAAGTGTTGCCTATTTCGATCGGTACAGCAAAGCCACCGCCCCAGACAGTGCGCCCAACGTGACTCGCTTCACACCCGACCGGGTGACACACCCCCTCCCCTTCGCCACATGTGGACCACATTCGACTTCAGTCGCCACATGCGGTCCACATGTGGCGAAGGGGAGGGAGGAGGGGTGGGCGAAATGTGACTGAGGGGTGGGCGGGCGCGGGTGTTCAGGTGGGGCTCACGCGGGCCTCGCTACTCTGCTTGGGTGTTGGCCGCCAAACTTCGAGAGCTGGTGACCGGGTCGGTCGGTGAGACCGGTCCGCCCGGGCTGGTTCCGGTGCCGGACGCGCCGCTGCGGCTGGACCGGACCGAGCGCCGGCAGCTCCAGGTGATCCGGCGGTTCGGCACGATCGGCTCGCTGCTGCTGGCCTGCGGCGGCCTGGGCGCGGGGGCGTCGCCGACGATCAACCCGCTGCTGGACACCCCCATTCTCGGCGTCTTCGCCCGCATCCCCACGGTGGCCATCGCCAGCGCGTTCTCCGGGATGCTGATGATGGTGCTGGCCTGGCTGTGGCTGGGCCGGCTGGTGTGGCCGGGCCGGCCGCGGATGCTGTCCCGCGCGCAGATGGACCGCACGCTGGTGATGTGGACGATCCCGCTGATCCTGGTGCCACCCATGTTCAGCCAGGACGTCTACAGCTACCTGGCCCAGAGCGCCGTGGTGCAGCACGGCATGGACCCGTACACGGTGGGCGCGGCGCAGGCCCTGGGCCCGGACAACATCCTGGCCCGCAACGTGCCGACGCTGTGGCGGGAGACGCCCTCCCCCTACGGCCCGCTGTTCCTCACCATCGGCCGGGCCATCACCGGCATCGCCGGCGACAACATCGTGGTGGGCATCCTGCTGGAGCGGGTGCTGGCGCTGGTCGGCCTGGGCCTGATCGTGTGGGCCCTGCCCCGGCTGGCCCGCCGGTTCCGGGTGCCGCCCGTGGCGGCCATCTGGCTGGGCGCGGCCAACCCGCTGGTGGTGTTCCACCTGGTCATCGGCGTGCACAACGAGGCGCTGGCGATCGGCCTGATGCTGGCCGGCTTCCACGTCGCGATCCGGCGGCTGCCCAAGGTCAATCCCGGCGACCCGATACCCCCGTGGTCACGCGAGGAGCTGATCGGCATCCTGGCCGGCTCGACGCTGATCACCATGGGCGCCGGCGTCAAGGCCCCGGCCCTGGTGGCGCTGGGATTCGTCGGCGTGATGATCGCCCGGCGCTGGGGCGGCGGGCTGTCGCACCTGCTCAAGGCGGGTGTGGTGATGCTGGTGGTCGGCGTGGGCGTGATGACGTTGATCACGGTGGCCAGCGGCCTGGGCTGGGGCTGGCTGAACACGCTGACCGGCGGCACCAAGATCTACACTTGGCTGTCCCCGGTGACCCTGGTCGCACTCGGCGGCGTAGGCCTGGGTGTGCTGTTCCAGGTGGGCAACCACGTCGACAACACCATCGCGGTGGCCCGGGCGATCGGCTGGGTCGGCTTCGCCGCCGCCGGCGTGGCCCTGCTGTGGCAGGCCTACCGCGGCCGGCTGAGCGCCATGGCCGGGCTGGGCCTGTTCCTGTTCTGGTTCGTGGTGCTCGGCCCGGTGGTGCAGCCCTGGTACCCGCTGTGGGCGATCATCCCGCTGGCCACCTGCAAGGCCAGCAAACGCTTCCGGCTCGTGGTGACGGTGTTCAGCGCCCTGATCGCGCTGGTCACGCCGCCCACCGGGTCCACTTTCGACGGCCGGGCGTTCCTGATCCCGACCGCCGCCGCGGCCGCGCTCATCACGGTCGGCCTGCTGTTGTTGCTGGTGCGCGGCAAACTCCCCGAACGCGAACCCCGAGGTGAACTGACCGTGACCCCCGACACGTCCGAACCGCTCAGTTCCGGGCAGCTCGGATGAGCCCCACGAGCCTGCGTCCGAGTCACCCCCTAGGCTCGGCGGACGTGACCCCATCCCCGACCGCCCCGGCAGTCGAGGTGTCGGGCCTGGTGAAGCGCTACGGGTCGGCCGTCGCGGTGAACGGCCTGGACCTGACCATGGACCGGGGCAGCGTGCTGGCCCTGCTCGGCCCGAACGGCGCCGGCAAGACGACCACCGTCGAGCTCTGCGAGGGTTTCCTGCGTCCTGACGGCGGCACGATCCGCGTGCTGGGCCTGGACCCGGTGCGGGAGGGCGCGCAGCTGCGGGCCCGGATCGGCGTGATGCCACAGGGCGGCGGCGCGTACCCGGGCGTGCGCACCGAGGAGATGCTGCGACTCGTGGCGGCCTGCGCGGCCAATCCGCTGGATCCCGCGTGGCTGCTGGACGTGCTGGGTCTGTCCGGGGCGCGCCGCACGCCGTACAAGCGGCTGTCGGGCGGGCAGCAGCAGCGGCTGTCGCTGGCCTGCGCCCTGGTCGGACGGCCGGAGCTGGTGTTCCTGGACGAGCCGACCGCCGGCCTGGACCCGCAGGCCCGCCGCCTGGTCTGGGACCTGGTGCAGGCGCTCCGGACCGACGGCGTCGGCGTGCTGCTGACCACGCACCTGATGGACGAGGCGGAGACGCTGGCCGACCAGGTCGTGATCATCGACCACGGGCGGGTGGTGGCCAGCGGCACCCCGCGCGAGCTGACCAGCGGCGGCACGGCCGAGCAGCAGCTGCGCTTCCGGGCCCGCCCCGGCCTGGACACCCGGCTGCTGGTGGACGCCCTGCCGGAGAACCTCAAGGTGGACGAGATCGGCCCCGGCTCCTACGTGGTGATGGGCTGCATCGACCCCCAGGTCGTCTCCACCGTCACGTCCTGGTGCGCCCAGCAGGGCGTGCTGGCCGAAGAGCTGCGGGTGGCCCGCCGCAGCCTCGAGGACGTGTTCCTGGAGCTGACCGGACGGGAGCTCCGCTCATGAGCACGTTCTCCCCCGGCGCGTTCACTCCCGCGCCCGGCCGAGGAAGACTCGGCCGGATGCTGGTCGCCCAGGCCCGCACCGAGACGGCGCTGGCCCTGCGCAACGGCGAGCAGGTGCTGCTGACCCTGCTGATCCCGCTGGCACTGCTGGTCGGCCTGACCCTGCTGAAGATCGTGCCGCTGCCCGAGCCGCGCGTGAACGAGGTGACGCCGCGGATCTTCGCGCTGGCGGTGATGTCCTCGGCGTTCACCGGGCAGGCCATCGCCTTGGGCTTCGACCGCCGCTACGGCGTGCTCAAGCGCCTTGCCGCGACGGCGATCCCGCGCTGGCTGCTGGGTGCGGGCCGGGTGCTGGCGGCCGTCACCATCGTCGCCGTCCAGATCGTGGCGCTGGGTGTCGTGGCGGCGCTGCTGGGCTGGTCGCCGGCGGCGAGCGGCATCGTGTGGGCGATCGTGCTGGTGCTGCTGGGCACGCTCGCCTTCGGCGCCCTGGGCGTGCTGCTGGGCGGCGCGCTGCGGGCCGAGATCGTGTTGGCGGTGGCCAACATCGTGTGGTTCGTGCTGTTGTTGGCCGGTGGCATCGCGCTGCCGGCGAGCTCGCTGCCCGGTGGGCTCGGCGTCATCGTGCAGCTGCTGCCGTCCGGCGCGCTGGCCGAGGCGTTGCACACCGTGCTGACCCAGGGTGGCGCACCGGGCTGGCAGCCGGTGCTGGTATTGATCATCTGGGCGGCCGCCGCGGGCGGCGTCGCCACCAAGACCACCCGGCTGACCTGACCGAGAAGGCGTTCCCCCTACTTTGAGCACGACTACCGTGGACCAACAACGCGACGAAGAACCGTCGCTCGCGCGCGCCAGCGGCTCGATGGCCGTGGCCACCCTGGTCAGCCGCATCACCGGCTTCCTGTCGAAACTCCTGCTGGCCGCGGTCATCGGCCTGAGCGCCGGCGCGATCAACGACTCCTACACGGTGGCCAACACCGTGCCCAACATCATCTACGAGCTGCTGCTGGGCGGCGTGCTGACCAGCGTGGTGGTGCCGCTGCTGGTGCGGGCCCGCAAAGAGGACGCCGACGGCGGCGACGAGTACACGCACCGGCTGCTCACCGTCAGCTTCACGATGCTGTTCGGCATGACCGTGCTGGCGGTCGCGGCCGCGCCGCTGCTGACCAAGCTGTTCGTGGACAGCAGCAGCGGCCACGCCAACCCGGAGCTGGTGACCGCGTTCGCCTACCTGCTGCTGCCGGAGATCCTCTTCTACGGCCTGTTCGCGATGGTCGGCGCGATCCTCAACACCCGCAACGTGTTCGCGCCGCCGGCCTGGGCGCCGGTGCTGAACAACCTGACGCTGCTGGCCACCATCGCGGTGTACTTCGTGCTGCCGGGCGACATCTCCACCAACCCGGTGCACATCACCGACTTCAAGCTGCTGCTGCTCGGCGCCGGCACCACCCTCGGCATCGTGATCCAGGCCGTGGCGCTGATCCCGCCGCTGCTGCGCAGCGGCTACCGGCCGCGCTGGCGCTGGGGCTGGGACCGGCGGCTGGGCGAGTTCGGCAGCCTGGCCCTGTGGGTCGTCGGCTACGTGGTGGTCAGCCAGATCGGCTACATCACCATCACCCGCGTCGGCACCAACGCCGATCCCGGCAGCATCACCATCTACACGTACTCGTGGCTGCTGGTGCAGATGCCCTACGGCGTGCTCGGCGTGTCGCTGCTGACCGCGATCATGCCGCGGATGAGCAAGGCCGCCGCTGACCGGAACATCCCAGCGCTGCTGGACGACCTGTCGCTGGGCAGCCGGATGTCGGCGGTGATGCTGGCCCCGATCAGCGCACTGATGACCGTGCTGGGGCCGGCCCTGGCCGTGGCCATCACCGTGTTCGGCAAGGGCGGCTCGGACGCCACCCGGCTCGGGCTGGCCATCACCACGTCCTCGTTCGGACTGCTGCCGTACGCGCTGATCATGTTGCAGATGCGCGTGTTCTACGCGATGAAGGACTCGCGAACACCGACCCTGATCAACGCGGCGATGATCGCGCTGAAGGTGCCGGTGGTGCTGCTGGCCGCGCAGCTGCTGCCGCCCAACCAGGTCGTGTTCGGGCTGACCTTCTCCGACGCGATCAGCTTCACCCTGGGCACCCTGGTCGGGGAACTGTTGCTGCGCAGGCGGTTCGGGCGGCTGGGCAGCCGGCGCGTGGTGAAGACGTACATCAAGGTCGCGGTGGCCGCGGTGTGGGGCGCGGCGGTGGCGCTGCTGGTCGAACTCGGCGTCCGCAGCTACCTCCCGGGCGGCCTGCACGGGGCGCTCGGCGCGTTCACTTCCCTGCTGGTGGGCGGGATTCTCGGCCTGCTCGCGGCGTTCGGCGTGATGGCCCTGCTGCGGGTGCACGAGCTGCGCCCGGCCCTGGACAAGATCGGCTCCCTGGTCCGCCGTTGACGCTGGGAAGGGGGCTTTCCTGGCGTTGAACGCCAGGAAAGCCCCCTTCCCAGCATTGGTGGGGCATCAGAAGGCGCCGACGCCGTTCGGGGTGCCCAGCCCGGTCGGGCCGTCGTAGCCGGCCTTGGCGGTGCACAGGTAGCTGCCGCCACAGCTGCCGTTGGAGCCGCTGGTCACGTCGAACAGCGACGAGGTGTGCGAGTACGCCAGCGAGGCCGGGATGCTGCCCGCCGCCGGGCGGCCGGCCAGGGCGTACACGGAGGCGACGATCGGTGAGGAGACGCTGGTGCCGCCGAACACGAGCCAGCCGCCGACGCCGTAGGTGTCGTAGACGGCGACGCCGGTGGCCGGGTCGGCGACCGCGGACACGTCGGCGACAGTGCGCCGGGTGCAGCCGGTGTCGTGCTGCCAGGTCGGCTTGGCCTCATACGCCGAGCAACCGGAACCCGCGCCGCTCCAAGCGGTTTCCGTCCAACCGCGGGCGGTGGAGCTGGTCACCAGGTGGGTGCCGCCGACCGCCGTGACATAGCGCGACGCGGCCGGGTACTCCACGCCGTAGCCGGCGTCGCCGGAGCTGACCGTGATCGCCACACCGGGGTGGTTGTAGTACGTGTCGGAGGAGGTCTCACCGGAGAACTCGCCGGCGCCATAGCTGTTGGAGACGGCCACCGCGCCGAGGCGGACCGCGGTGTTGACCGAGGTGCCGAGGTTGGCGATGGACGCGGAACTGGCCTCCACCAACAGGATGTGGCACTTCGGGCAGATCGCCGACACCATGTCGACGTCCAGCGAGATCTCCTCGGCCCAGCCGGTGTTGCCGGCCGGCAGCGGGCTCGCCGCGCCGTTCTGGTTCACCTTCTTGAAGCAGCCGTTGGCCGTCGTGCAGGCCGGTAAGCCGAACGTGGACCGGTAGGTGGCCAGGTCCTTCTCGGCGTTCGGGTCGTCATAGGCGTCCACGATGGCCACCGTCAGGCCGGCCCCGCCGGCGGTGGACAGCTTGTACGCGGACTGGAGATTCGCCGGGCTCAGGCCGGCCGGGGCCGCCGGGGCGAACGGCCGCGCGCCGGAATCGGTGCGCACCAAGGCAGTGCACGCGGCGTAGCCGGGAGCGGGGGCCGCGGCGCAGGACCGGGCCGTGGTGATCGTGGACTGGGTCTGGGCTTGTGCCGCCGTCACGCCGCCGAGCGCCGTCACGCCGGCCCACAGCGCGACGACGGCAAGGATTCTCAGGGGTTTTCCGGTCACCGTTTCCTCCACGGGAAGTCGGGACGAAGCTCCCCGACGGTAAGGATCCGGTCACCCTGCGCCAATACGCGAAATGATGGAACCTGCCCTCGCAACGGACAAAACGCCGGGCGGCTGGATGCCGCCCGGCGTCGTCCGTCAGAAGGCCCCTGTGCCGTTCGGGGTACCCAGGCCCGTGGGGCCGTCGTAACCCGCCTTGGCGGTGCACAGGTAGCTGCTGCCGCAGCTGCCGTTGGAGCCGCTCGTCACGTCGAACAGCGACGAGGTGTGCGAGTACGCCAGCGAGGCCGGCACGCCGCTGACGTTGCCGGACAGGGCGTACACGGAGGCGACGATCGGCGACGCGACGCTGGTGCCACCGAAGACCAGCCAGCCCGACTCGCCGTAGGTGTCGTAGACGGCGACACCGGTGGCCGGGTCGGCGACCGCGGACACGTCCGCGACCGTGCGGCGCGAGCAGCCGGTGTCGGTCTGCCAGGTCGGCTTGGACTCGTAGGCCGAGCAGCCGGAACCCGCGCCGCTCCAGGCGGTCTCGGTCCAGCCGCGGCTGGTGGAGCTGGTCGTCAGGTGGGTGCCGCCGACCGCCGTGACGTAGCGGGAAGCCGCCGGGTACTCGACGCCGTAGCCGGAGTCGCCGGAGCTGACCGTGATCGCCACGCCCGGGTGGTTGTAGTACGAGTCATAGCTGGTCTCGGCCGAGGACTCGCCGCCGCCGTAGCTGTTGGAGACCGCGGTGGCGCCCAGCTTGACCGCCTCGTTCACGGCCGTGCCGAGGTTGGCGTACGAGGCGGAAGTGGCTTCCACCAACAGGATGTGACAGCTGGGGCAGACCGCCGACACCATGTCGAGGTCCAGCGAGATCTCCTCGCTCCAGCCGGTGTCGCCGGTCGGGTAGCTGGTGCCGCCGGTCTGGTTGACCTTCTTGAAGCAGCCGTTGGCCGTGGTGCAGGCCGGCAGCCCGAAGTTCGACCGGTAGGTGGCCAGGTCGGACTCGGCGTTCGGGTCGTCCTGGGCGTCGACGATCGCGACCGTCTTGCCCGCGCCGCCGGCCGGCAGCTTGTAGGCCGAGGTGAGGTTGGCCGGGGTGAGGCCGGACACCAGGGGCCCGAACGACTTGGCGCCAGCGTCGGTGCGGCGCAGCGCCGTACAGGCCGCGTAGCCGGGGGCCGGGGTCGTGGCGCAGGAGTGCACCGTCGTGATGCCGGTGGGGGCGGCGTTCGCGGTGCCGGTCATGGCCAGCGCCGTGGCCGCCATCGCGGCGACCGCGAGCAGGGACTTGAACTTCACAGGGACCTCCACGCAGGGAGTGGGGGGTCGGGCACGCCCCGAGTGGGTTGGGAGCGCTTTCCCAACGTAAGCAGACGATTGCGGACAGCCAACGGGGGAAATCCCTCGGTCCGATGACCCCACCCCTGGATCCGGACAAACGGCCCGGTGCCGGGCGGCCCGGCGGCCGGTCCTACCATCGACTCGTGTCAACCCCCTCGCTGCTGTCCCGCGTCCCGTCCCCCAGTCGCGCCGTGCAGCGCGTCATCACCGGGGCCGCTGTCGTGACGCAGGCCGGCATCGCCGTCACCGGCGCGGTCGTCCGTGTCACCGGTTCGGGTCTGGGCTGCACCACGTGGCCGGAGTGCCAGCCGGGCAGCCTGGTGCCGGTCGCCGACCCGGTCGGCGGGCAGGCGCACCAGTGGATCGAGTTCGGCAACCGGCTGCTGGGCGGCGGGCTCGGCGTGGTGTCCGCGCTGTGCGTGCTGATGGCGATCTTCGCCCGGCCCCGCCGGCGGCGGGTGATCGTGCTGTCGCTGATGATGCCGCTGGGTGTGGTGGCGCAGGCGGTGATCGGCGGCATGACCGTCCTCACCGGACTCCAGTGGTGGGTGGTCGCCCTGCACTTCCTGGCCTCGATGCCGCTGATCTGGTTGGCGGTGCTGCTGTTCCGGGCCGTCGGCGAGGGCGATGAGAAGCCCCGGCCGCTGCTCCCCCGCCCGCTGCTGGGTCTTCAGCTGGCGCAGGCCGTGATGGTCGGAGTGATCCTCATCGCCGGCACCCTCGTGACCTCCGCCGGCCCGCACTCCGGTGACATCCACACGCCGCGGCTGGAAGTCCCGATCGCCACCCTCGCCCAGATCCACGCCGATCTGGTGTTCCTGCTCGTCGGCTCGCTGTTCGCGCTGGGCTTCGGCATGAAGATCAAGGACGCCATCCCGGTGCTGTGGCGGCGTTACTGGGTGCTGGTCGCTGTGACGCTGGCCCAGGGCGTGGTCGGTCTCGTGCAGTACTGGACCGGTGTGCCGGACATCCTGGTCCTGGTGCACGTCCTCGGCGCCACCCTGATCCTCATCGCCGGCGCCTCGCTGTGGACCGCCAGCCGCGACCGCGGCCCCGCCCCCGAGATCTCCCGCCCCGCTCCAACCGAGATCTCCGAGCCGGAGCTGGCCACCCGCTGACCCCCGCGAGTCCCGCTCTGGGGCAAGCGAATGTCGAGTTCCGAAACTCGCATCATGGCTGCCTGAGAGCGGGACTCGCGGGGTCACTGGGGCTGGTTGAAGAAGTCGATCATGTCTTGGAGGGTGAGGTCCGCGGCCTCCTTGGTGCGGGCGGCGATCTCCTCGGCACGGGGGAACATCTCCGCCTCGTACCCGGCCAGCGCGGCTTCGACGTCGTCCGGCTTCGCGGCGATGGCCCGGCCCAGCTCCGCGCCGTCGAGCATGGCCAGGTTGGCCCCTTCGCCGTTCGGGGCCGAGAGGTGCGCGGCGTCGCCGACCAGGGTCACCCCCGGCACACGGTCCCACCGGTGCCCGATCGGCAGCGCGTAGTGTGGACGCAGCACGGGCGCGGTGTCGCCGTCGGTGATCAGCGTCAGGAGTTCCGGCGCCCAGCCGTCGAACTCCTGGGCGATCCGGGCGACGGTCGCGGCGGCGTCGGTGAAGTCGATGGCCGCGAACCACTCCAGCGACCGCGCCAGCACCACGTAGGTGTGCAGGGTGTCGCCGCTCTCCCGGTGGGCGTGGATCTCCAGGTCCTTGGCCGGCGTGATCATCGAGCCACCGCCGACCGTCTTCGCGGCGGTCGGGTTCCGGGTCTCGGCCTCGTGCAGGTAAATCTCCACGAACGCCGTGCCGGTGTACTCCGGCGTGGCGGCAGTCAGCAGCGGCCGCACCCGTGACCAGGCGCCGTCCGCGCCGACCAGCAGGTCCGCGACGACCGCCGTGCCGTCCTCGAAGGTCACCTCGTGGCGGCCGTCGTCGAGGGTGCGGGCACTGTCGATCTTGCGGCCCCACCGCACCATGCCGGCGGGGAGGGAGTCGAGCAGCATCTGCCGCAGGTCGGCGCGCTGCACCTCGGGACGGCCGCCGGTGCCGTCGTCGGCCTTCTCGAACAGGACCGTCCCGTTCGGATCGAGGACCCTCATGGCCTGGCGGCCCTCCAGGATGAGGCCGCGGAACTCGTCCATCAGGCCGGCCGCCTCGACCGCGAGCTGGCCGTTGTAGTCGTGGATGTCGAGCATGCCGCCCTGGGCGCGGGCGGTCGGCGAGGCCTCGGCTTCGTAGACCGTGGCCGGGATGCCGTGGACGTGCAGGACTCGGGCCAGCGTGAGGCCGCCGAGCCCGGCGCCGATGATCGTGACGGACATGGTTCTCCTTTGACGGGCACGTTTTTTGGGCAGGCCGCAGCGCGCCCCGGCGTCGGGCCGGCGCGGCAACGGGTTTGATCGGCTAGTCGCCCTGGAACTGCCGGTCGAGATCGTCGAAGACGGCCTCCACCGCGGGCGCCAGCTCGTCGGCCGTCTTCGCCGGCGGCTCCCCCGCCAGCACACTGCGGCCGAGGTGATCGGTGATCATCTGGAACGCTGACATGAGCGCCGCCGCGCGGGCCCGGGCCACCGCGGGATGCAGGCCGGGGCAGGTCTCCGTGATCGCGGCGGCGATCACTTCGGCGTGCTCGTCACACATTTCCAGGGCGAAGCGGCGAATGGTCGGGCTGCTGACGCACATCGCCGGCAGCGCCCCGCGCGCCTCCGCCAGATCCGTGCCCCGGTGCCGCTCCAGGTGTTCCCGGGCCAGGGCCCTCAGGGCCGCCGCCGGGCTCATCCCGCTCGGCCGCTCCACCACCGTGCGCCGATACCGCTCGCGATACTCGTCGGCCCGGTCCAGAACGAGGTCCTGCTTGGCCGGGAAGTAGTTGTAGACGGTCTGGTCCGACACGCAGGCCGCTTGGGCCACGTCCACCACCGACACCCGGTCATACCCGTGTTCCCCGAACAACCGCGCCGCCGTGTCAGCGATGTGCTGCCGCGTCTGCGCCTTCTTCCGCTCCCGAAGCCCGGCCATGCCCTCACCCTACGCGAGAATTTTTGGAGCCGCCAAAACTTTTTCGCAGCCAAATATCTGGGGATGAGGGCAGGGTTGACCGGCGTGACCAAGCAGGGCAAGGCACGCCTGGGGTGATACGGCGACTTCGGGCTGGTCAGCGCGGCGGGGCGGGGCGGCGCTCCCAGACCGCCGGGAGCTCGTCGGCGAGCCAGCCGTACATCTCGTCGATGTTGCGCAGGCGTTGGGCGCGCTGGGGGTCGCCACTGAGCAGGCGCAGGCCGGCGGCGGTGAGCTCGCGGGTGGCGGCGAGGGCCCGGAGGCGGCGGTCGATCATGTCGTTCCAGCCCTGCTCGTTGAGCTTGTACTCGGCCGCCTGACGGCCGCGGCGGGTGGTCTTGGTGACGACGCCGAGGTTCATCAGCAGCCGGACGTTGGTGCTGACCGAGCCGCTACTGGCCTCCAGCTCCTCGGACAGCTCGGCGGCGGTGCGCTCCACCGGGTCGCACACCAGCAGGTAGGCCAGGATGCGGCCGCCGATCAGGGGAATGCCCTCGGGCACGAAGTGCGCGGCCATGCGCTCGATCCACGCCGACAGCTGGCTCTGCGTCGCCATGACCTGCCCCTCGATCGACTTCAATCGACACTGAAGCCCCAGTGTAGGAGGTGAGAGCTAACCGCGGTCGGCGACACGCTCACGAGGCCGCATGGTGGGCGCGGCGTCGGCGTCCCGGGTGGTGATGGCGACGGCGGCGGCCAGCAGGGCGAGGGTGGCGGCGGTGAAGAAGCCGGCGTGGTAGGCGATCAGCCCGGGCCCATCGCCGTCGGAGCCGAGGGCGGCGACCACGGTGCTCAGGCCGGCCACCCCGCCGGCCGAGCCGAGCTGCCGGCCGACGTTGTACAGCGCCGAGGCCTGGCCCAGCTCCTCGGCCGGCACGGTGGCGAACGCGGCGGTCTGGGTCGGCAGGAACACGAAGCCCACGCTCACGCCGGCCGCGAACATCAGCGCGATGATCTGCCAGCGCGGCGTGTCGAGGCCGATCAGCGCCATGCCGCAGATGATCACAGCCAGCCCCAGCAGACCGGGCAGCTGCAACCGGCGCGGGCCGACCCGCGGATAGATCCGCGCCACAAGCTGCATGCACAGCACCACTCCGAGCGCCTCCGGAAAGGTGGTCAGTCCCGATTCCAGCGGGTCGAAGCCACGGACCGTCTGCAGGAACTGCGGCATCAGATAGAGCACACCGAGGAACGCGCCGGAGTTCAGGATCGTCACCACGCTGTGCGTCCGGAACGGCCGGTTGCGGCCCACTAATCGCAGGTTCAGCAGCGGCCCCGGGACGCGCAGCTCGACCCGGACCAAAGTGGTCAGCAGAGCCACGCCAAGCAGCCCGGTGACAATCACGTCCGGCTGCGTCCACCCCCGGTCCGGCCCCTCGCTCAGCGAGTACACGGCCGCGGCGAAACCGAAGCCCGACAACAGGAAGCCCTTCACGTCGAAGCGCCGCGCCACGACGTCGGACGTCTGGTGCAGGAACAGCAGCCCGAACAGGAACGCCAATGCCCCGATCGGGAGGTTCACCAGGAACACGTACCGCCAGGACAGCCGGACCGTGAGCAGGCCGCCGAGCACCGGTCCGGACGCCGGCGCGAGGATCGTGACCAGGTTCATCAGCCGGGTCGCCCGCGGCCGCTCCACCGGCGCGAACGTGCGCAGCACCATCGTCATGCCCACCGGCACCAACAGGCCACCGCCCGCGCCCTGCACCACCCGGAACACCACCAGCTCCGGCAGGCTCATGGCCAGCCCGCACAGCCCGGAGGCCGCCACGAACAGCGCCAGCGCCGTGAGGAACACCCGCTTCACGCCGAACCGCTCGGCCAGCCAGCCCGAGGCCGGCATGAACACCGCCAGGCTCAGCAGATAGCCGATGACTACCGCGTGGCCCTGCTCCGGCTGCACGTCGAAGCGGCGGGCGATCACCGGCAGCGTCACGTTCACCACTGTGCTGTCCAGGATCGACATGAACACCGCGGCGACGTACACGACGGGCACGACGATCTTCTGGCTCAGCTTCGGCAAGGCTCCCCCTCTGGCATCCCGTGCCCTTCGCACCTTACGCACCGGGATACCGTCGCCCCGTGACCTCCTTCGACGCCCTGGCCCGGGTGCGGGCCAGTTTCGACCGCCAGGGCCTGATGACCCACCTCGGGGCCCGACTCGGGACCGTCGCGCCGGGGCTGGTGCACATCCTGCTGCCGGCCCGGCCCGAAGTGACCCAGCAGAACGGCTACTTCCACGCCGGCGCCACCAGCGCCATCGCCGACTCGGCCGGCGGCTACGCCGCCTACACCCTGTTCCCCGAGGACACCTCGGTCCTCACCGTCGAGTTCACGATGAACCTCCTGGCCCCGGCGCTGGGCGACCACCTGGAGGCCGTCGGCACCGTGCTCAAGCCCGGCCGCACCCTGACCGTCACCCGGCTCGACGTGTACGCCGTCGACGGCGACCAGCGGACCATGGTCGCCGCCGGCCAGCAGACCCTGATCCAGGTCGCGGCCCGCCCGGAGCGCTGACCGCCGCTACGCCGTGAACATCTCGACCAGGCTGTGCGGGGAACTGTCGCCGAACATGATCACGTTCAGCTCCACGGCGTCGGCGGCGGCGCCGGCGGTACGGAGGAACAGGGCGGTCTCGTAGGCGGTCAGGGCGGCTTCGACGTCGTCGGGGTGGGCGGCGAGGGCGAGGGCGAGTTCGGCGCCGTCGAGCATGGCGATGTTGGCGCCTTCGCCGGAGGGCGCGATCAGGTGGGCGGCGTCGCCGACCAGGGTGACGCCGGGGACACGGTCCCAGCGGTGGCCGGCGGGCAGGGTGTGGATGGGCCGCGGCACGGGCGGGGTGTCGGTGGCGGTGATGAGGGCGGTGAGCTCCGGGGCCCAGCCGTCGAACTCGGTGACGATCTGGGCGGCGGCCGCGGCGGGGTCAGTGAAGTCGATGCCGTCGAGCCATTCCAGGGGCTTGATGATCTGGACGTAGGCGTGCAGAACACCGGCCGGCTCCCGGTGCGCGGTGATGCCCTTGCCAGGGGCGAGCGCGAACATGCCGCCGCCACCGACCGCCTGGGCGCTCGCGGGATGCCGCTCGTCGCTGTCGTGCAGGTACATCTCGACGTACGTGGTGCCGGTGTACTCGGGCTTGGCCGCGGACACCAGGGCACGGACCTTCGACCACGCGCCGTCCGCGCCGACCAGCAGACCGGTCGTGACGGTTGAGCCGTCGGCGAAGGTGAGCTCGTGTTGGCCGGGGTCGAGGGCGCGCACCCCGGTGATCTTGTGTCCCCAGTGGACGGTGCCGGCGGGCAGGGAGTCGAGCAGGAGCTGCCGAAGCCGGCCGCGGGGCACCTCGGGCCGCCGGCCTTCGCCGTCGTCGGGCTCGTCGTACAGGACGGTCCCGTGCATGTCGAGCACCCGGGTCGCCTCACCACCCTCGTGGATGAGGCCGAGGAATTCGTCGTACAGGCCGGCGGCCCTGAGGGCGACCTGCCCGTCCGCCTCGTGGATGTCGAGCATTCCGCCCTGGGCGCGGGCGGTCGGCGAGGCCTCGCCCTCGTAGACGGTGACGGGGATGCCGTGGACGTGCAGGACGCGGGCGAGCGTCAGGCCGCCGAGCCCGGCGCCGACGATCGTGACTGGTGCGGTCATGGTGATCACCTCTCTTTGGAACGCTGTTCCAAGCCAGTTTGGAACAGCGTTCCAGGCGTGTCAAGATGAGGGCATGACACGTCACATCGAGCGGCGGGCCGACGCCCTGTCCCGGGAGCGGATCGTCGAGGCGGCGGTGGCGCTGCTCGACGTGGCCGGTGAGAGCGGGCTGACCTTCCGGCGGCTGGCCGAGAGCCTGCGGACCGGGCCCGGCGCGATCTACAACCACGTGGCCAACAAGGGCGAGCTGCTGGCCGCGGCGACCGACGCGGTGCTGGCCCCGGCGCTGGCGGCCGAGGTCGCCGCGGACGTGCGGGCGGTGTCGCTGGCCGTGTTCGACGCCATCGACGTGCACCCCTGGATCGGCACGCAGCTGTCCACCAATTCGACCCAGCCGGCCATGCTGCGGCTGTTCGAGAGCATCGGCCGGCAGGTCAAGGCTCTCGGTGTGCCCGCGGGCACCGAGTTCGCCGCCACGTCCGCCGTGACCAACTACATCCTCGGCGTCGGCGGCCTCAACGCCGCCAACGCCCGCAGCGTCTCGCCCGGCACCAGCCGGGCCGATTTCCTCGCCGACGTCTCGGCGCTGTGGGCCAGCCTCGATCCCGACGAGTTCCCGTTCACCCGCGAGGTCGCCGGCCAGCTGCGCGACCACGACGACCGCGAGCAGTTCCTGGCCGGCATCGACCTCATCCTCAACGGCATCCGCCTGCTCGGACGGTCGAACTAGATTCCGGCCCAGCGGCGCAGGGTGTCCTCAAGACCGGCGATGTCGGTCGAGTCGGTGGCCCAGACCACGACGCCATCCGGGCGCACCAGCACACCGGCGGGCGTCGCGGGCTCGTCGGTCACGGTCGTGACCCGCCCGGCCCACGGCTCGGCGATACGCGCGAACGCGCCGTCGGGAGTGCGGTCGAGCAGCAGGAATCCGCCGCTGTGGCCGTGGTCGACCAGGCGGGAGCCGTCGCGCAGCCACAGATCGGGCACGTACCGGCCGACCAGCGGATGGTTGCCGGGCAGGTCGACGCGCTGGGTGACCCCGGCGAGCTGCTTGACCGCGTAGGTCGCGCCGTCCCGGGTGCCCAGCAGATCGGCCACGATCTCCCGCAGCGCGCCCGACTTGACGTCCGGACGCAGCACGCCGATCTGGCCTCGCGTCCAGTCCAGGACCCACTGGCCGATGGGCCGCCGCTCGGCGTCATACGTGTCGAGCAGACCCTCGGGCGCCCACCCGGCGATCACGGCGCCGAGCTTCCACCCGAGGTTGACCGCGTCGCCGTAGCCGAGGTTGAGGCCCTGGCCGCCGAACGGCGGGTGCACGTGGGCGGCGTCGCCGGCCAGCAGCACGCGCCCCTTGCGGTAGCTCGCGGCCTGGCGGGTGTTGTCGGTCCAGCGGGTCGGCGTGCCGCGCAGCGCGGTCAGCGTGATGTCGAGGCCGGTGACCCGGCGCAGCCTGGTCTGCACCTCGTCCAGGGTGATCGGCGTCGAGCGGTCGGCCGGCGGGTGGTCGAACTCGACGATGGCCACCCGGCCCGGCTGCGGCCCGTAGCGGTAAGTCCCCCGGGGTGTCCAGGTCCAGCCGTTCGTCAGCGGCAAGTCGCCGGCGGTGTCGACGACCGCCTGAATACCGGTGAGCTCCGGGGCTTCGCCGGGAAACTCGATGCCCGCGAGGCGGCGCACGGCGCTGTGCCCGCCGTCGCACCCGACGAGCCAGTCGGTGCGCACCGAGCCGGCGGTGGTGCCGATGAGCACACCGTCGCCGGTGTCCTCCAGCGAGGTGACCTCCACGCCGCGGTGCACCGGCACGCCGAGCCGCGTCACGTGTTCGGTCAGCAGCGCCACCAACTCGGGCTGCGGCACCACTCGCGCGCCGGCGGCCGCGGTGTGCGCGACGAAGTCAGGGTCGTCCCAGTCGACCAGGTCGGCGTCGACGGCCATGCCGGCGAAATGCCCGGTGATCCGGGTGTCCGACGGCGACTTGCCCTCGACGACCGGCCCCATCCGGCCCAGCGTCTCCCGCTGCACCTTCTCGGCCGCCGGCAGCAGGCCGCGGCGGTCGAGCGCCCCGGCGGTGGTCATGTTGATCGACTGGGCCTTCATGGCCCGGTCCGGCTCGGGCAGTCGCTCCAGCACCTGCACGGACACTCCGGCCAGGGCGAGCTCGGCGGCCAGGGCCAGGCCCACCGGCCCGGCGCCGACCACGGTCACGTTCGCGTCTTGAATCACGAACACTGTTCTAGTTACGAACATCGTTCCTGTCAAGCTAGGCTGTGCGGGTGAACCCGAGAGAGCGACGCGCCGCGCGCCACCAGCCGCCGAACCCCGAGACCGAGGCCGCCACCCGGCGGCGGCGCAAGACCGTGTTCACACCGGCGCAGATCGTCGACACCGCGCTGGGCCTCATCGCCGCCGAGGGCTACGAGGCGCTGACCATGCGCCGGCTGGCCACGGCGCTGGACACCGGGCCGGCCTCGCTCTACGCCCACGTGGTCGACAAGGCCGATCTCGACGAGTTGCTGATCGGCCGGCTGTGCAGCGAGCTCGTGCTGCCCGAACCCGAGCCGGCGGCCTGGCGGGAGCAGATCCGCGGCGTGTGCGGGCAGATCCGCGACCAGTACCTGAAGTACCCCGGCGTCTCCCGGGCGGCGCTCGCCCTGGCCCCCACCGACCTCGAGGTCCTGCGGGTCAGCGAGGGCATGCTGGCGATCATGGTGGCCGGCGGCGTGGCCCCGCAGGCCGCTGCCTGGGCCATCGACGCCCTGCTGCTCTATGTCGCCGCGTACTGCCTGGAGACGTCCATCCGGCACCAGCGTGGGACCAGCGCCGACGCCCCTTGGGTCGTCGACCGCGACGAACTCCGGGGCCGCCTCACCGCTCTGCCGGTGGCGACCTTCCCGCACACCGTCGCCCACGCCGCCGAGCTCACCGCCGGCGACGGCCACGACCGCTTCGACTTCACCCTGGGCATGATGATCAACGGCCTCGCGGGCTGACGAGCCGCCGCCGACTCGTCAGCCCGCGAGGGGTCAGGCGCTCTCCGCTGCGGCGGCGCGACCGGCCGTCCGGCCGGAGAACAGGCAGCCGCCGAGGAACGTACCCTCCAGCGCGCGGTAGCCGTGCACGCCACCGCCGCCGAAGCCGGCGACCTCGCCCGCGGCGTAGAGGCCGGTGATGGGCTGGCCGTTGGCGCCGAGCACCCGTCCGGACAGGTCGGTCTGGAGGCCGCCGAGGGTCTTGCGGGTGAGGATGTTCATCCGGATGGCGATCAGCGGGCCGGCCGACGGGTCGAGGATCTTGTGCAGCGGGGCGGTGCGGGCCAGGCTGTCGCCGCTGTAGGCCAACGAGTTGCGCACGCCCATCACCTGGCTGTCCTTGGTGAACGGGTTGTCGACCTGAGCGTCCCGAATGGACATCTGGGCCTGCATCTGGTTGAGGTCCACCAGGTTCGTGCCGGTGAGCCGGTTCATACCGGCGACGAGGTCGGGCAGCGTGTCGGCGATGACGAAGTCCTGGCCCTTGTCCATGAACGCCTTCACCGGCGGCGGCGTGCTGTTGAGGATCCGCATGGCCAGGTAGCCGAGCAGATCCTTGCGGGTGAGCTCGGGGTTCTGCTCGGAGCCGGAGAGGATGAACTCCTTGTCGATGATCTTCTTGTTGAGCACGAACCACGTGTAGTCGTAGCCGGAGCGGCCGATCAGCTCCAGCGTGCCGAGGGTGTCGTAGCTGGGCACGCCCGGGTTGGGCAGCCGCCGGCCGTTGGCGTCGAACCACAGCGAGGACGGCGCGGCCAGCACCCGGATGCCGTGGTTGGGCCAGATCGGGGCGAAGTTGGTCAGACCCTCGGTGTAGTGCCACATCCGGTCGGGGTTGACCAGCCGGGCCCCGGCCGCCTGACTGATGGCCAGCATGCGGCCGTCCACGTGGGCCGGCACGCCGGTGATCATGTGGGCCGGCGGGCGGCCGAGGCGGGCCGGCCAGTTGGCCCGCACCAGGTTCTGGTTGCCGCCGATGCCGCCGGAGGTGACGACCACGATCGGCGCGTGCAGCTCGAAGTCGCCGATCTTGGTGCGGGAGCTGGGGGTGCCGCGGGCCGCGCTGCTGGGCTCCAGCACACTGCCGTGCACGCCGGTCACCGCGCCGTTGGTGGTGATGATGCCGTCGACCTGGTGTCGGAACGCGAAGGTCACCTTGCCCGCGGCCGCCGCGTCGGTGACGAGTTTCGCGAACGGCTCCATCACGCCGGGGCCGGTGCCCAGGGTCAGGTGGAAGCGCGGCACCGAGTTCCCCGGGCCGGAGGCCGACACGCCGCCACGCTCGGCCCAGCCGACGATCGGCACCCACGTCACGCCCAGGCTCGACAGCCAGGCCCGCTTCTCGCCGGCGGCGAAGTGCACGTAGGCGTCGGCCCAGCGGGAGGCCCAGTAGTCCTCGCCCAGCGGGTCGTCCACCCCGCGGTCGAAGCCCGCGGTGTTGAACCAGTCGGCCCGGGCCAGGTCGACCGAGTCCTTGATGCCGGCCGTGCGCTGCTCGGGAGAGTCGACGAAGAACAGGCCGCCCAGCGACCAGAACGCCTGCCCGCCGAGGCTGGCCTGCGGCTCCTGGTCCAGCAGCAGCACCCGCCGGCCGGCAGCCACCAGCTCCGAGGTCGCCACCAGGCCGGCCAGGCCATGGCCGACCACAATCGCGTCCGCGTCGTCCGCCGCCGTCGCCGCCGCGGAAACCCCGCCCAGGCCGAGCATCCCCATCGCCGTGCCGGCCGCGACCCCGCCGCCCGCGGCCAGCAGACTCCGGCGGCTCAAGCTGTTGTCGCCCATCCGCGGACTCGTCATCGAGTCATCCTCCCGACTGAACCGAACGTGTTACCGGTCAGTAAAGAGACAAGCAGGGATGGTCCGACCATCCATAGGGCTGGGCCGTCAACGACCGCGCTTGCCGTTGTCCCCCAGCGACAACGGCACCGGCTTGCGTCGCTGGCCGAGCACATCGGACAGCGCCGTCAGGTCGGCCGCAGAGTGCTCCCCCACCAGCGTGACGGTCTCGGCCAGCAACGCTTCGGCGGTCGCGAGCCGTTCGTGGTGCGGCCCTTGCCCGAGGTCGTCCAGCCGCCGCGCGAATTCGTTGGGGGCAATGGTGAATCGGGCCATGTGGTGGCGCTGCCACTTGCCGAGCCGGTGCGGCTGGTAGATCCGGTTCAACGCCGACACCGCCGCGAACACCGCCTGCTCGATCCGGCCCAGCAACGCGTGCACGGCGATGGTGTCACCCCGTTCCACCAACGCTTCCCGCGCCGGCCAACCCGCCAGCACACCCGGCGTCAGCGACTTCTCGACCATCGCCGCGACCAGGCGGTCAGGGTACTTGTCGGCTCGCATCCGCCACGCCTGCACGAGATCGCCGCCTCGCAGCGGCTGGCAGCGCTGGATCGCCGCGACCCTCATATGTGCCAACGGATCCGTGCTGGCCTGCCCGACGACCACGTCGAGGATCCCGTCCACTACGTCGACGGTGAAGTTGCTGACTGTTACCCCCAGGCCGCCCAGGCGGTAGTCCTCGCTCCACTCCTGGTCGTCGGGGTCGTAGTCCCAGAACGTCTCCAGGTCCACCCCGAGCCGTTCGATCGGGCCGCGACGGTCGGCGTCGGTGGGCGGCTGCCGCCAGTAGCAGTCCAGCTCCAGGTCCGACCACCGGTCGGCCAGCCCCGCGCCCACCGATCCCGCGACCGTGACGGCGGCCAGATTGTCTTTCACGCCATAGGCATCGGCCACGCGCCGTGCCACATCCATCCGCCAGGCCACACCCGAGTCCACAGCGCCATCGTGCCCCGGGGACAACCGCGACTCACAACGATTTTGGCTGTGGGAGTCTCAGGAGACCACTTCTCCCACCTGCCAACGGGTTCCCAAACCCGGTCAACCGAAATATCCGAGTGAACTCCGGTGCCGCTGACACGTCCTGTGATCATGGAGCTTTCTTGGGACGGCTGCGTCAACGCCCGTGACCTCGGCGGGATGGGGCGGCTCCGGCCGGGCGCGGTGGTGCGGATGGAGGCACCGACGCGGTTGAGCGAGGCGGGATGGTCGGCGGTGTGGGACTACGGCGTTCGCACTGTGATCGACCTGCGCAATCCCGACGAGCCCGAGCCGGACCACGTGCCGAGGCCAGCGGGGCTGACCACCCTGAACACCCCGCTGGATCCCGTCGGCACGCCGTTCTACGAGCACTGGTGCAAGACCGACTACCTGTCCTCGCCGCTGCACTACCCGGGGCTGCTGGCCGAATTCCCCGAGCTGGTCGTCGGTGCCGTGCGGGCCATCGCCAACGCCGCGCCGGGATGTGTGGTGTTCCATTGCGCCACCGGCAAGGACAGGACCGGGCTGCTGTCGCTGGTGCTGCTCACGCTGGCCGAGGCGACGCCGGACGAGATCATCGCCGACTACCTGCTGACGTACGAGCGAATGAAGCCGAGGTTCGAGGAAATGGGCGTCCGTGACCAGCTCGGCGCGGTGACCGAACTCCTCACCGCCCACGGAACGACGTTCGAGGAATCGCTGACCTCGACGATCGCCACGTTGCGGATGCCGGACTTCCTGCTCGACAACGGCCTGTCCGACACCGACCTCACCGCTCTGCGTACCCGCCTGACTCAGCCGCCGGTGAAGTAGGACGGGTCTCGCACGGCCAGCGTCCGGGCGATGCCGCGCAGGATGTCCTCGGGCACCTTGTCGCTGTGCCGCTCGATTTCCACGCCGACGCCGTCCCGACGGACGAAGTAGCTGACGTAACTGCCGTCCTTGCTGTTCCAGCGCCACATGTCGGTGCCGACCGAGGGACACGGCGGCACGCGATCGCCTTCGGCGATGGAACCCGTGAACGTGCAGTGGTCCGGTGGCGCGAAGCTGGGCGACACCGCGGCGACGGTGACCCGGACCGAGGTCTCGTCCTCGGTATTGGGATCCGGCTTGGTCCCGATCGCGGTGGGCTCGATGCTGTAGAAGAACTTGTGCTCCCCGTAGCCGATGTTCCCCGCGAACCGAATCTGGTAGCCGGCCGGGACGTCCGGGCCGTACAGCGGAACACCGGCCTGGGCCAACGTGTCCTGTTTGGCGCTGTTGGCCCGGATTCCGGCGGTCAGCTCGGCGACCGGCAGCGGCAGCAACACGAGCACCAGCAGCAAAGCCCGCCACACCAACGGAATCCTGGTGACGACCACCCACGCCGCCACCACGAACCCGATCGCCTCGATCGGCACCAGCCACGGCGACGTCAACGTCGGCTGGAACCCGAACGAGTCCCGGGCGAACAGGCCCGCCAGCCCGATTCCCGAGCCGAGCAACGCCACCAGCCACGCCGGCCGCAGGCCCGCCCACCGCGTCACCGGCCACGCCACCAGCGCCCCGATCGCCGGCATGGCCCAGTACCCGTAGATCAGCACAATCGCGCAGGTCCACGAGTTCCGGCACACCGTTGTCGAAGCCGTGAACGCGAAGGCGATCCACAACGCCGCCAGGCCGCCGCCCACCAGCGCCGCCCGGAGGGAGTACCGCCACCCGCTGTCAGCCATGCCCAAGATCGTGTCCTGGTCGCGCGAGCACCACTCGGGGAACGCGCTTCTTTCCCGTAACGATCCGGCGCTGGGCCTCACATCCGGGCTTTCAGCACGTCGACCTCGCAGCCCGGTGCGAACGGGTCGAAGCCGTGCTCGACCAGCCAGCGGATCGCCAGCAGGCTGCGCAGCGACCACCAGCCGCGGATCACGCCGGTGATCTCGTCACCGTCCACGAAGACGTGGGCGATCTGCAGGTCTCCGTGCGTGAACACCGGTGTCCGGGGCCGGAGCGCCGCCTCGGCAACCTCCCGGTTGCGGGTCACCAACCCTGCGGACAGGACCCCGTTCGCCACAAGCAACTCACACTCGCTCACAAGGTCCGCCGCCATCTCGTCGCAGTCCCGGCTGTGCCACGGCGGCAGCGGCGCCTCATGCAGCGTCCGCACGGCCGCCCCCGCCGCCGCCCATGCCTTCGACGACGCTGTCGACGGCTCCCCCAGCCGCCCCAGCGCCGTCCCCGGCAGGGCCGCCAGCGCCAACACCGGCGGCTTCCGCCACAACACCTGCGGCGTCGGGATCGGCGCTATCGCCATCGCCTCGACCTCGACATCCGTCCGCGCCTGGTCGGCGTCCACCTTCAGGAACACGTCCCCCACGCGCAGCGTCGTGCGCTCCTGATGGGCCACGACGACCTCGACCTTCTCCACGCCGGCCATTGTCACGGCATCAATCGCCCACGTCGCCGCATTTACCACGGGGCCGACCGGGGAACGCCCGGCCGGCCCCGTCCCCCCTGGGAGCGGTCGACTCAGCAACCGCTCTTGTCGGCCCAGACGACGAGGTTGCCGCCGTCCAGGTTCAACACCCAGCCGCCGTTGCTCACGTGGCAGCCCTGCCCCGAAACCCCCTTCACGTACCAGTGAGCCGTGAACCCGCTGCCGATGTACGCGCCAGCCGCTTCCTTCCAGCCGAGGGTGTGGTAGGTGTCCTGCCCCGGCGACAGGATGACGGAGTCCGGGCCGCAGTTCGCCAGGTGGGAGACGGCGATCGCGACACTGCCGGCGATCGTGATGGAGCCCTGCTTGGGCACGAGGCAGCCGGACGCCGCCGAGGGGGACGCCTGCACTGGATCAGCCGGGCTGGCCTCGGCGGTCGCGCCCGCGGCCAGCAGAGCGGTGCCCGCCAGGGCGACCACGGCGGCGAACCTGCCGAAACGATTGTGACGCACGGAAAACCTCCGAACTTGTCGACTTCGCTGTGGTCCCACCATGGCCGCGCGATCCTGGTGAAACCTTCGCGGAAGCTTGAAACCGCTGGTCAGCTCTGCTATTCACGGGGCGGGGCGATGGGGGTTGCGGGTGGCTACGGAGTTTCGCGTGCTGGGCAGCGTCGAGGCGCACGACAGCGGTCACCTCGTCGACCTCGGCCCGGCCCGGCAGCGCGGTGTGTTGGCGGTGTTGCTGGTCCACGCCAACCATCCGGTGCCCGCCGACCAGTTCCTGGACCACGTCTGGGGTGAACACCTGCCCCAACGCGGCCGTGACGCCCTCTACAGCTACCTCTCCCGCCTGCGGGCGATTCTCGCCTCGATGTCGGATGTGTCCCTGCAACGAAGTTCCACCGGATACCGGCTCGTGGTCGACGAGGCCGCGGTCGACGTGCACCGGTTCCGCCAGTTGGTCACGCAGGCCCGCTCGTGCGCGGACGACAGCGAAGCGCTGGTGCTGTTCGACCGTGCGCTGGCCTTGTGGCGGGGAACGGCGCTCGCCGAACTGGACAGCCCGTGGTTCGTGGCCGTGCGAACGGCGCTGGAGGCCGAGCGGCGAACCGCGGAACTCGACCGTGCTGATGCCGCGCTGCGCTGCGGTCGGCATGCCGAACTGCTCGCCGAGCTCAGCACCCGGGCGGCGCAACACCCGTTGGACGAACGCCTCGCCGGGCAGGTCATGCTCGCGCTGTACCGCTCAGGCCGCCAGGCCGACGCGCTTCACCACTACCAGCGCGTACGTGAGGAGCTGGCCGAACAACTCGGCGCCGCCCCGGAACCCGCCCTCCAGCAACTGCACCAGAGCATTCTGACCGCGGACGACGCGCTGGCCGCCCCGGTCACGACGTCGAAGATCACGCCCCGCCAATTGCCGCCCGCGCCAACGGGATTCACCGGCCGCGACGCCGAACTCGACACGCTCACCGGCGCCCTGGACACCGCGGACGGGGCGACCGTGCTGATCTCCGGGCTGGCCGGGGCGGGCGGGATCGGCAAGACCTGGCTCGGCCTGCACTGGGCCCACACCCACGCCGAGCGGTTCCCCGACGGGCAGCTGTTCGTCGACCTCCGCGGATTCAGCCCGGACGGCGAGCCGGTCGATCCGCTGACGGCGCTGCGGGGTTTCCTCGACGGCCTCGGTGTCGACACGAAGGGCGTGTTCGGCGGGCTGGCCGAGCACACCGCCCGCTACCGCAGTGAGCTCGCCGGCAAGAAAATCCTTGTGGTGCTGGACAACGCCGCCACCGCGGACCAGGTCGTCCCGCTGCTGCCCGGCACACCGTCGTGCACCGTGCTGGTGACGAGCCGCAAGATCCTCACGCCGCTGGTCGTCCGGCACAACGCCGGCAGCCTGAACCTGGACGTCCTGTCCAGCGCCGAAGCCCACGCCCTGCTTGCCGGACGGCTGGGAACCGACCGCGTCGCGGCCGAGCCGGACGCGGTGGCCGAGCTCATCCGGCTCTGTGGCGGGTATCCGCTCGCGCTGAGCGTCATCGCCGGCCGGGCCCAGGCCCACCCCCACCTGCCACTGGCCGACTTCACCACCGATCTGCGGGCCTTCGGCATCGACGCGCTCGACGACGCCGACGTCTCCATCAGCCTGCCGGCCGTGCTGTCCTGGTCGTTGCACGGCCTGACCGCCCAGCAGCGCACGGCGTTCGCACTTCTGGGCATCGCCCCCGGCCCGGACATCGGGCTCGCGGCCGCCGCCACCCTGTGCGGCCTGCCTCCGGTGCGGATGCGTGAGATCCTGCGCCATCTGGTGGAGGCGTCACTGGTCGAACGTCGCGCCAACGACCGGTACGCCATGCACGACCTGATGCGCGCCTATGCCGTGAGCATCACCCGTGAAGAGGTGGACGAGCAGACACAGGATGCGGCGCTGCGGCGAGTGCTCACCTTCTACAGTCACACCGCCCATGCCGCCGACCGACTCCTGGATCCCCACCGTCCGCCGATCCGACTCGGCCCGCCGGCCCACGGCGTCCAACCCCAGCCACTCCATGACGTTTCCGAGGCGGTGGCCTGGTTCGACACCGAACACTCCGTGCTGCTGGCCGCGCAACGCGCCGCTGCTCGCCACAAGTGGCACCTCATCGTGTGGCAGCTGGCGTGGACCGTGGACACTTTCCACAACTGGCGCGGAGATCGGCATGCCAAGCTCGCGACGTGGCAACCCGCTCTGGACGCCGCCGAGCACCTGCCCGAACCCGTACCCGGCATCTACGCCCACCGCCGTCTGGGCGCGGTCCACGCCGAACTCGGGCACCACGAGGAGGGGATCAGCCAGCTGCGCCAGGCACTCGCGCTGGCGGAGGTGCACCAGGATCCTCTCCAGTTGGCCGCCACCCACCGGGTGCTCGCGCGGGCCTGGGCCCGGGACGACGCCCGGCAGGCACTGGACCACGCCGCCCAGGCACTGGACCTGTTCCGGGTCGTCGGCCAGCCGGTGTGGGAAGCCGACGCGCTCAACGCGGTCGGCTGGTACGCCGCCCGGGTGGGCCAGTACGACCGGGCCCGCGACCACTGCCAGGCCGCCCTCACGCTGAACCGGCGCCACCACAACCCCGAGGCTGAGGCGAACACCCTGGACAGCCTCGGCTACATCGCCCATCACCGCGGTGACCACCAGGAGTCGGTGAGTTTCTACCGGCAGGCCCTCACCCTGTTCCACGACCTCGGCAACGCCTACGAGGCCGCCAACACCTTGGACAACCTGGGATTCCCGCACGTCGCCTCCGGCGACCGCGACCAGGCCCGTGCGGCGTGGCGGGAGGCGGTGGAGCTGTATCGGCAGCAGGGCCGTGACGAGGACGCCAGCCGAGTGCAGAGCCGCCTCGACAGCTTGGACACCAACGAGTCCACGCCATAGCGGCGCCGCTCATCGAGGACGGCCGGGACCTGTCCTCGATGAGCGGCATCCCGCTACCGGCCCGGCGTCACTTCAGGTGCCGGGCGAAGAACCCGGCCGCGTCCTCCCCTGCGAACTGCGGAACGCCGGTGTGCCCGCCCATGTTGGCGTGCAACGTCTTCTCCTTGGAGCCGAAGGCGTCGAACAGGTCCAGGGCCGCCTGCCGGTCGTTGCCCTCGTCGTCCCACTGCAGCAGGACGTGCAGCGGAATGGTGACCTGGCGGGCCTCCTCGAACATGCTGCGGGGCACGAAACTTCCGGCGAACAGGCCGGCGGCCGCGATGCGCGGCTCGACCACCGCCAGCCGGACGCCGATGGCGATCACCCCTCCCGCGTACCCGACCGGGCCGCCGATCTCGGGCAGCGCGAGGAGGGCGTCCAGGGTGGCCCGCCATTCCGGGACCGCCTGGTCGACCAGCGGGAGGATGAGGGCGTCGACGATCTCGTCGCTGACTGGCTCGCCGGCCTCCAGAGCCCGGCGCAGGTCGGCGCGGGCCTGCTCGGCGGCGGCGGAACGGGGCCGGTCGCCGCTTCCGGGAAGCTCGATGGTGGCCGCGGCGAAACCCTGCGCCGCGGAGCGCTGGGCCCGGGCAACCAGTCGGGGATACATCTTGCCCAGTCCGCCGGGGTGGCCCAGCAGGATCAGCGGGGCCGGCTCGGACGTGGATCCGGGCGTCCACAGGATGCCGGGGATCTCGCCGAGGGTGAATTCTCGTTCGAGGACGCCGTCGTCGAGACGCCGCTCAGAGGTGAAGTCCATGGTCGTGCCTTTCGGGATTGCGCGTGAAACGGCGCTCCCGGACGACCTATCGCCCGACCGTGACCCCGGAGGGGAGCACCCATGTCGAAATGTTCACGGGTACCACCTCCTCGGTCTCTCGCACGGCCGCCGGAAAGGTAGCAGCCGGCCGCCGTGCTCCGCCAACGGCTTTTCACGCCTCGGTCAGCGGCCGTCGTCGACTCCCAAAGAACACCCTCCCCCTCGCCGCTGTCCCCTTCCCTGCGCCTCCCCCTCCCCCGCCTGCCCCTTGCCGCCTCGATTGCTTTGTTCTATAACTACTACAACAGACCACCAGGAGGGAGGTCACGTGATCATCAGCCTCGACCTGACCAGCGAGGTGCCGATCTACCAGCAGCTGCGGGACCGGATCGTGGAGGGCATCGCGGACGGCACGCTGCCGGACGGGGAGTCCCTGCCGTCCACCCGGCAGCTGGCGGCGGACTTCGGCATCAACTTCCACACCGTCAACAAGGCGTACGACCTGTTGCGGCAACAGGGATTCGTGCGCGTCAACCGCAAGACGGGGGCAGTGGTCGGACCGACGGAGTCGGACGAGGCGTTCGTGGCCGACTGGACGACGCGGGCGCGCACGCTGCTCGCGGAGGCGGTGGCCAAGGGGGTGTCCGCGGCGGAGGTGCTGGCGACGTGCCAGGCGGTCCTCGCGGGATTCGACAAACCGAGGGGATGAGTCAAAGTGACCACGACTGCCGTTGTGGCGCACCTGATGTTGACGGGGCTGCTGCTCTACCTGGCCTGGCTGACGCCGTCGCTGTCGGCCCGCACGGTGCGGTTCGGCGTCCGGGTGCCGGACGAGCGGGTGGACGATCCGGTGGTGCGGCGGGAAACCACCCGGTTCCGCACCGCGTTGTTGCTCTACGGGGGAATCACCGGGCTGCTCGGCGTCGGTCTGATGCTGGCCATCGGGCTGGCGCTGCTGCCGCTGCCGGTGATCGTCGTCGAACTCGTCTGGTACGGCCTGTACTACCGGGCCCACCAGGCGATCGCGGCGGCCAAGCGGGACCAGGACTGGTTCGCTGGCGTCCGCCAGGCGGTCACGGCCGACACGACACTGCGCAGCGACCCGCCGAAGTTCCCGTGGCTGTGGCTGCTGCTGCCGTTCCTGGTCGTCGCGGCGACCGCGGTGATCGGCACCGTCCTCTATCCGAGCCTGCCCGACCCGCTGCCGATGCACTACGACGCCAACGGCGTGGTCAACCGGTGGGCGCCGAAGTCGGTGGGCAGCGTGTTCGGGATCGTGTTCGTGCAGGCCGTGCTCACGGTGCTGCTGTGCGGGATCGGCGCGCTGATCGGCCGTGCCCCGGCCGACGTGGACCCGGCACGGCCGGCGGCGTCGGCACAGGCCCACCGGGAGCACGTCGTCCGGCTCAGCCGCGGGTTCATCATCTTCGCGGCCCTGATGAACCTCGGGCTGGCGGCGGTCGACTGGGCGATGTGGACCGGCACGGCCCGGATCGGGACGCTGCTGGCCGTGGCCTTGGCGCCGATCCTGCTCGGCGTCGGGCTGCTGGCGATCATCGTCGTGCAGCGCGGCCGCGAACAGGAGCCCGACGAGCACACCGGACTGTCCCATCGGGACGATGACGGCAACTGGATCGGCGGCGTGATCTACCGCAACGCCAACGATCCGTCCTGGTTCGTGCAGCGGCGCTTCGGCTTCGGCTGGACGATCAACATCGGCAACCGCACCGCGCTGGCCGTCTGCGGCGGGCTGGTGGTCGTCGTCCTCGCGTTCAGCATGATCCTGCCGTTCATCCTGCGCTGAAGGAGAAACCCATGCACAGCCTTGTTGTCGCGGCGATGGTCGCCGCCGCCATCACGCCCGCGAACGGTATCCCGGCAACGGATCGGGAGATCACCTTCCAGTCCGACGGCGTCACCGCGTACGGCACGCTGCACGTCCCCGCGCACAAACCCGGGGACCGGCTCGCGGCCGCGCTGCTGTTACCCGGCAGCGGTCCCACCGACCGCAACGGCGACCAGCTGCCGACCATCCAGCCGAACACCTTGTCGCTGCTGGCCGACGCGCTGGGTCAGGACGGCATCATGACGTTCCGGTTCGACAAGTACGGCAGCGGCCCGACCCGCACGCCCCCGCCGGCCGGCGCCGACTACAGCGTCTTCATCCGCCAGGCCGACGCCGCGTATGCCGCGCTGCTCAAGCAGCCCGAGACGAATCCGCGCGCCATGCTGATCGTCGGGCACAGCGAGGGCGGCATGAACGCCCTGCTGGTCGACACCTCGGTGTGGCCGCGACCCGCCGGCCTGGCGCTGCTCGCCCCACAGGACGAACGGATCCTGGACCTGATCGACCTGCAACTGGGCGAACAGCTCGACGCCGCCCTGCCGGCCGATCAGGCGCAGGCCCAGAAGGACCTGATCGCCGCCTGGATCGCCGACTACCGGGCGGAGAAGCCGGTGAGCACGACCGGCATGCTGCCGACGATCGCCCAGCTGTTCCAGACGTTGCTGGCCCAGGGCGCCTACCTGCGCACCAACGACGACATCTACCCGCCGGACATCGCCCGCCGGGTGCCGGCCGGGACCCGGGTGCTGGTGACCTGCGGGACCGCCGACACGAACGTGCCGTGTGCCACCACACCGCCGCTGCTGCGGGCCCTGCGCGGGGAGAAACTGTCGACGCTGAACGGCATCGACCACTTCTTCCACCCGGCCGGCAGCCCCGTCAACGGCCAGCCCCTGGCCCCCGCACTGCTCATCGCCCTGCACCAGTGGGCCCGCCCCTGGACACGCCACTAACGCTCGGAAGGGGGCATTCCTAGCGTTCAACGCCAGGAATGCCCCCTTCCGAGCTAATACGTCAGACCTTGGGGGCGGCCATGCGGCGGCGGTGGCGGGGGCCGATCTTGGTGGCGGCGGTGGTCTCGCGGTCCCACTCGGCCGCCTGTGCGCCGGCGGCCTCGATGACCGCCTCGCCGGTGGCCACGTCCGGCACCACGATGTCGCCCATCGCGCCGTCGTTGCCGACGAGCACGAGGCGGGCGCCGGCCCGGCCGATCGGGGCGACCACGGCCCGGGTGGGGCGGCCGTGCGCGGCGACGAAGGCCTTGGCCGAGGACACGGCGCGGCGGGGAATCCGGGTCTGTTCCGACATCCGCCCACCATAACCAGCGTTCTCGACACTAGATTGGGCGCAGTGACGCTTGTTACCTCCTTCCTCGACTGGTACCTGCCCGCGCAGCCGATCACCGCCGCGCACCTGGGCCTCACCGAACACGAGGGCACGTTCGGCGACTTCACCGAGGCCGGCTTCCTGGCCCGACAGCGCGAGCACGCCGAGTGGCTGGCCAAGTTCACCGCGGCCGACCTGCCGGCCGACTTCAGCGACCGCGTGGACCACGAGCTGGTGCTCACCCACCTGCGGCGCGAGCGGGCGATGGCCGACTGGCCGGCCTGGCGGCGGGATCCGGCGGTGTACGTCGGCACGCTCGGCGGCCTGAACACGACGTTCCTGCACCGCCTGCGCCCGGAGCCGGAGCTGGTGGAGTCGGCGCTGAGCCGGCTGGCCGAGCTGCCCGGCATCTACGCCGCGTGCCGCGAGAACCTGGACCCGGAGCTGGCCTCGCCGCTGATCGTCCGGCGCAGCCTCGGCCAGCTGCGCACCG
Source organism: Kutzneria sp. CA-103260 (assembly GCF_018263855.1). Taxonomy (GTDB): domain Bacteria; phylum Actinomycetota; class Actinomycetes; order Mycobacteriales; family Pseudonocardiaceae; genus Kutzneria. The sequence continues at coordinate 4,642,231 of NZ_CP073318.1, forward strand.
CCCGCGGCTTCCTGACCGAGGTGCTGCCGGCCAACGTCGAGAACGAGGCCGACCGGGCCCGGCTGGTCGAGGCGGGCGAGCGGGCCGCCGACGCCGCCGACGAGCTCACGACGTACCTGGAGGGCTTGGCCGACCGGGCGACCGGCGACTGGCGGATGGGCGAGAAGCTGTACTCGACGCTGCTGACCGAGTGCGAGCTGCTCGGCTACGGGGCGTCCGAGCTGCATGCCCGCGGCGAGGCCGCCTACGCGGAACTGGACGCCGAGGCCACGACGGTGGCCGGCGGCGACTGGCGGGTCGCGGTGCGGGCGTTGCAGGAGGACCATGCCGCGACGCTGGACGACCTGCTCACCGTCGTCGCCGAGGAGACCGAGCAGGCCCGGCAGTTCCTCAAGGACCACGACCTGGTCACCTTCGCCGAGGGCGAGCAGTGCCGGGTGGTGCCGTCACCGTCGTTCCTGCGGCCGATGTTCGTGGTGCCGTTCTACATGACCCCGCCGGCCGCGACCCCGTCCCGGCTCGGCCACTACTTCGTGCCGTTCACGCCCGACGACGCCACCCCGGAGCAGGTGGAGCAGCGGCTGCGCACCAACTCCAACCCGGGTCTGCGCACGGTCTCGGTGCACGAGGCCTACCCCGGCCACCACTGGCACTTCTCCTGGCACGCCGGGAACCCGAGGCTGGTGCGCAAGGTGTTCCGCACCTCGTACTTCTCCGAGGGCTGGGCGCTGTACGCCGAGCGCATGATGCGCGAGCAGGGCTACTACACCACTCCCGGCCAGCTGCTCGCGCACCTGGACTTCCGGCTGTTCCGGGCCGCGCGGATCATCGTCGACACCGAGCTGCACTGCGGCGACATGACCGTGGAGCAGGCCGAGGAGTTCATGACCACCAAGTACACGCTGACCGCCGGCACGGCCAAGGGCGAGGTCAACCGGTACTGCTCGTGGCCGACGCAGGCCCCGTCCTACCTGACCGGCGCGATGGAGATCGAGGCGATCCGGGACGAGTTCCTGGCCCGGGGCCTGGGCACCCTCAAGTCGTTCCACGACCGGATCGCCGGCTCCGGCGCGATGCCGCTGGGCCTGGCCCGCCGGGTGGTGCTGGAACAACCGGGGGAGTTTGCTGGTTGGCGCTGACACAGGAGCTGATCTAGGAGGAGAGCCCATGCGGGCGGTACAGGTCCAAACCCCCGGCGGTCCCGAGGTGCTGGTCGCGACCGAGGTCGCCGATCCGGAGGCGGGGCCGGGCGAGCTGCTCGTCCGGGTGGCGGCCGCCGGCGTGAACTACATCGACACCTATCACCGGACCGGCGCCTACCCGCTGCCGACGCCGTTCGTGCCGGGCTTGGAGGGCGCCGGCGAGGTGGTGGCGGTCGGGTCCGGCGTCAGCCGGTTCAAGGTCGGCGACCGGGTGGCGTGGGCCAGCGCCATCGGCAGCTACGCCGAGCTGACCCGGGTGCCGGAGAACCTCGCCGTCCCGGTGCCCGACGGCGTCGAGCTCGACGTGGCCGCCGGGTCGATGTTGCAGGGCATGACCATGCACTACCTGACCCGGTCGACCTATCCGGTGCAGGCTGGCGACACCGTGCTGGTGCACGCCGCCGCCGGTGGCATGGGGCTGCTGCTCACCCAGCAGGTCAAGGCCCTGGGCGGGACGGTCATCGGCACGGTGTCCAGCGCCGAGAAGGAGAAGCTGGCCCGCGAGGCCGGGGCCGACGAGATCATCCGGTACACCGAGACCGCCGTCGCGCCCGAGGTCCGCCGGCTCACCGACGGCCAGGGCGTGGCCGTGGTCTACGACGGCGTCGGCAAGGACACCTTCGACGCCAGCCTGGACAGCCTGCGCATCCGCGGCACCCTCGCCCTGTACGGCGCGGCCAGCGGCCCGGTGCCGCCGTTCGACCTGCAACGCCTCAACGCCGGCGGCTCGCTGTTCGTCACCCGGCCCACGCTGGCCCACCACACCCTGACCGTGGACGAGCTGTCCTGGCGCTCCGGCGAGGTCTTCGCCGGCATCGAGTCCGGCAAGCTCACCATCCGCATCAGCGGCCGCTACCCCCTGGCCGACGCGGCCAAGGCGCACGAGGACCTCCAGGGCCGCCGCACCACCGGCAAGCTGCTGCTCATCCCATGACCCAGCTGCTCGGAAGGGGGCTTTCCTGGCGTTGAACGCCAGGAAAGCCCCCTTCCGAGCACTAAGTCAGCGCGGTGGGAGGGGCATTGTCCGGCAATGTGCCCTCCCCCGCAGTCAGCGCTGGAAGTGGATCTCGCCGTGGGCGGTGCCGGTGGAGCCCGCGCAGCGCTGGTCGAAGGTGCCGTCGAAGGCGGTCAGCACACCGCTGGCCGGGTCGGTCTCGATCCGGTCGACGGTGAAGCCGCCCTGCTCCGCGTAACAGCCGAGGCCGTTCGAGATCAGCTGGACGCTGGCCAGCTCGGGATGCGCCTGCGGGTCGCCGACAGTGTCGTACGAGCCGACGTGCAACGGCTCGTTGTGGGGACCGCGCAGCAGCACGGCGATGTACCCGAGGCCGTTGTCGGTCTGCGCCTTGAGCACGTTCTGCGGGCTGCTGACCAGCACTTCCTGGTCCGGCGCGGCCCAGTGCCCACTGGCCGTCACCGGGTACGAGCCGGGCTCGGCGGTGATGGCGATGCTGGCCACCGGCGTGGTGTCGGCGAAGGCGGCCGGCCCGGCCAGCACGGCGACGGCGGCGGCCACGGGCAGAACGGCGAGAACTTTCCCGATCATCGATTTCCCTCCCTGGAATCGTGACCCGATCTTGGCGCGGGGCCGGACCCGATGGCCACCGGGCGAACCTCACAGCAACCCGGGCCCCGGCTGCGCGTCGACATCACCCGATGGGATGACTTCGCCTGGTCAGCGTCGCTGGTCACAGCCTTGAGCCGACTGCACAGCCATATGCACGTGCACGATTAGCTGGTACGGTCAGCATGTGCACGAGCCCCTGCACGTGCATGTGCACTGGAACGGCTAGTGATCCGGGAGGGGTCATGGCAGACCAGATCGAGATCCACAACGGCATGTCCGCGACCGACCTGTCCGGCGTCGCCTGGCGCAAGAGCAGGCGCAGCGGCGCGGTCGGCAACTGTGTCGAGGTGGCCCGGCTGGCCAACGGCGACATCGCAGTCCGAAACTCGCGCTACCCGAACGGTCCGGCCCTGGTGTATACGCAGGCCGAGATCACCGCGTTCGTCGGCGGCGTCAAGGACGGCGAGTTCGACGACCTGGCCTGACCAAGCCCGTCGGGGGTGGGTGGCCTCCTGCGTGAACAGGAGGCCACCGAAGGCCCACCCGAGGACCCGGGGCATCTGAGCCGCAACCGAGCCTAGCTCACGGAGACCGCGAACACGTGCGCCGCGCCGCCGGCCGTTCCCGCCGGCAGCGTGACGCTGCGGACCTGCTTGCCCGCCGCCAGCGCGATCGGCGCGGTGGCGAACAGGTAGGACGTGTAAGGCCGGTGGTAGCGGAACCCGTAGCGCGGGAACGCCGAGTTGATGTACGGCGTGCTCGTCACCACCGTGTTGCCGAACTGCGGCTTTTCCTGGCCGCCCTGCAGCAGCCATTCGGACAGCCCGAGATCGGCCGCCTGTGTGCTGCCGTCGGTATAGGTGATGGTGACCTTGCCGGTGGCGTCGCCGCCCGTCGCCGCGCCCAAGAACGCCAGCCTGGTCGCGGTGGCGGGCGCGTTCAGCTGAACCGTCTGTCCGTTCGCGACGATGTTGTCCGGCCGGCCGGTGCCGGCGGTAGCCGGCCAGGTGAAGCCGTCCACCTGACCGCCGGGCGTGATGCCATTGGCCGCCAGCTGCTGCTTGGAGTAGGCGAAGTTGCCCGGATACAGGCTGGTGTCGCCGAACTTGCCCAGCCACACGGTGTTGTCGTCGCTGACGCCCATGTTGTTGGCCGCAGCGGCGAAACTGCCCGGCTCGGCCGCGTCCACGGTCAGCTGCGCCGGCAGCTGCTGCGCCCCGGATCCCTTGAAGGCGAACGGAACTGTGGTGTAGGTCGCCCCGGACACGGTGACCTTCACGTCCTGTGTGGACTTGCCGTTCGGTCCGACGGTCAACGTGCCGCTGGACGGCGTGACGGTGATGCCGGCCGGCGGATTCGCCTGCCACGTCACGGTTCCCGAGCCGGTGATGCCCTCTGCCCGCACGGTCGCGGTCGCCGACCCGCCGGGCGTCACCTGGACCGCGCCGGACACCGCGCCCCGCACCGGGACTTCGCCGTCGTGGAACGAGGGCGGCGCGTCCTTCGGGTCGGTGCCCCAGGTCGGGCTGGGCGAGCTGGCGAGCGTGTAGTCGAGCCGGCCGCCGTCGACCGCCAGCGACTCCGGCAGCCACGCCTTGGCGCTGGGCTTTCCGTTGAGCCGCAAGGACTGCACGTACTTGTTGGTCGAGGACGCGCCGGGCGCGGTGATCTCGATGCGCTGGCCGCCCTCGCGGGTGACAGTGATCTTCGGGAACAGCGGGCTGGCCAGCACCATCTCGGCCCGGCCCGGAGCCTCCGGGTACATGCCCAGCGCCGCCCACACGTACCAGGACGAGGTGGCGCCGAGGTCGTCGTTGCCGGGCAGGCCGTCAGCGGTCGGTTTGAACAGCTGCTCGGCGCTGCGCCGCACCACGTCGGCCGTCTTGGCCGGGGCGCCGGCGTAGGAGTACTCCCACGGCACCTCGAACGACGGCTCGTTGGACATCAGCGCGAACGGCTCGTCCTGGGAGCTGTTCAGCTTGGTGAAGAAGTAGTCCAGCCGCTTGGTCGTGGCCGCTGGCCCGCCCATCGCGGTCACCAGGCCGGACACGTCGTACGGCACCATCCACGTGTACTGGGCGGCATTGCCTTCCTGGTACTGGAACTCCTGGTGCACCGCCGGGTCGAAGGGCGTGGCGAACTGGCCGGTGCGGTCGCGGGTCTGGAGGTAGCCGGTGTCCGGGTTGTAGACGTTCTCCCAGTACTGGGCGCGGGTCATGAACTGCTGCTGCACGTCGCGCTGCCCGAGCCGCCCGGCCAGCTGCGCGATGCCGAAGTCGGCGGTGGTCTCCTCCAGCATGTCGGAGACGTTGTCGGGGTGGTAGCCGAGCGTCTCGTAGTCCCACAGGCCCGGCCGCTCCAGCGCCCGCTCCCCCGGCTGCTGGATCCGGGTGGCCCCCTTGACCATGGACGCGAGCGCGCCGCGCACGTCGAAGTCCCTGGCCCCGAAGGCGTAGGCGCTGGCGATCATCGAGTGGTACGGGTCGCCGGCCATCACGCCCATGAAGTCGTTGTTCTGCGACCAGCGGTCCCAGATGCCGCCGGCCTGCGTGGCCTGGTTGTACAGGGACTGCGCGATGTCCGAGGTCTCGTGCGGGGCCAGCAGGGCCAGCAGCTGGATCTCGTCGCGGTAGACGTCCCAGCCGGAGAAGTTGGCGTACTGGGCGTGCCCGCGCGGCTGTTTGTGGATCTTGTTGTCGAAGCCGATGTAGCGGCCGTCCACGTCGGAGAACACGTTGGGCTGCAACAGGCAGTGGTACAGCGCGGTGTAGAAGGTGGTCAGCTGGTCCTTGGTGCCGCCACCGATCCGCACCTGTGTGAGCCGGTCGTTCCAGGCCTGCCGGGCCTGGCGGACCAGTTGGTCGAAGCCGCCCTGTTCGGACCGCAGGTTGTTCACGGCGCCGTTCGGGTCCACATAGGACAGACCAACCCGGGCTTGAACGGTGCTGCCCGGCTTGAACGTCACGAACGCGCCGGAGCCGCCGTCAGCGGTGACGACCTGCTTGTCCCAGGTGGTGTTGCTCAGGTTGCCGCCGTGGGCCTGCGTGCCGCCGGGCGTGACCGTGCCGTTCTGCCAGGTGCCGACGCTGGCGAAGGCCTGGTCGAAGGTGGCGGTGAAGTAGACCTTGTACTTGTTGGGGCCGGCGCAGAAGTGGCCGCTCGACACCCAGCCGGAGATGGTGTGTTTGGCCGCGTCCACGGTCACCGAGGCGTCGTCGCTGCCCATGGCCGAGTCCGCGGTGTCGACCAGCAGCGTGGCCGGACTGTTGGCCGGGAAGGTGAATCGGCCCATGCCGGAGTGCAGGGTGGCGGTCAGCTCGGTGGTGATGCCGGCGTCGGTGGTGACCTTGTAGTAGCCCGGCGACGCCGATTCGTTGCTGTGCGAGAAGGTCGAGTAGTAGTGGGCCTGGTCGGCGGCCGGCGAGACGGTCACCGCGCCCGCGTACGGGATGAACGGCAGGTCGCCGGCCGCGCCGCCGCAGCCCGCCCCGTTGAAGTGGGTCAGGCTGAAGCCTCTGAGCCGGTTCTCCTCCCACGCGTAGCCGCTGTCGCGATCGCGCACGTAGTACCGGCCGGCCCCGTCCGGGGCCTTGGGTTCGAGCGGGTTGTCCGGACTCCACTGCACCATGCCGAACGGGACGTCCGCGCCCGGGAACGTGTCGCCGGCGTAGCCGTTGCTCTCCGGGTCCTGGCCGGCGGCCGCGCCGACGAACGGGTTCACATAGGCGGCCAGGTCGGTTCCATGATCGGAGTCCGCGCTGGCGGGCACGGCCGCGAGCACGCCGGCCGCCAACGCGAGCGGGAGGACCAACCCCAGGGATCGACGCATCGAACAGCGCTCCCTTCTCGATGACAACGTTGTCACCAAGACCCGCTCGGTGACGGGTTGGAGACAATCAGTGGCCGCTGGTCGCGTCAAGGGCCGTTCGTCGGCGTTGTGTCACCTGTCGACCACGGCGGATCATCGGCCGCTCCAGCCAGCGGTAGCACAGGTCGGCCAGCACGACGGCGACGATCGCCGTCGGCAGCCAGCGCCCGATGCCGGCCGAGGCCGGCAGGATCGCGATCACCACGCCCTGTGCGATGGACTGCCACAGGTAGATCGAGTACGAGCGTTCACCCAGGAACACCATGGGGCGTCGGGACAACAGCCACTGCGGCGGTCCCGGCACGAGCAGCGCCGGCAACATCAACGCGACCGCGACGGCGTAGAGCGGCACCACCGACACGAAGCCGGGAATCGTGGACAGCAGCCAACTCTTGTCGATGGCGTTGGACACGGCCGTGACCGACAGGTGCGCGCCGACGAACAGCACGGCCGCCACCACGGTCACCCAGGGCCGGGTCAGCGGGCGGATCAGCCGGTAGCCGCGTGGGCTGTGCATGGTGATCGCCAGCAGACAGCCGACCAGCACGGAGAAGTAGTGCACCGGCCAGCCCCGGGGGTCGGCCGACACCGTGAACGGCGCGACCGCCAGCGCGACGGCCATCAGCCCCAGCGTGACGCTGAGCCGGCGGCTGCGGCCCACTACGAACGCCAGCAACGGCCACAGCAGGTAGAACTTCTGCTCGATGCCCAGCGACCACGACTGGCCGTACGGGCCGCCGTGCCCGAACTCGTTGAAGAACACCAGGTACAGCGGGAAGTCGTGGCCGAGCGGGTCGCGGAAGAACTCCCCGGCGACCAGCAGGCCGACCGCGGTCAGCAGCAGCACCAGGAAGTACACCGGCAGGATGCGGAAGGCCCGCCGCCGGTAGAAGTCGGCCAGGCTGATCCGGCCCTTGCGGCCCTCCTCGCGCAGCAGCAGCGTGGTGATGAGGAAGCCGGACAGCACGAAGAAGACCTGCACACCCAGCCAGCCCTGGAGCCAGTCCGGCCCCTGGCTGTGGAACAACACCACCATCAGCGCGGCGACCGCGCGCAACCCGTCCAGCGCCGGGAAGCGCTTCAGGCCGAGAAATTCCCCATGTTCGAAAGGCGCTCGCACGAACCCATATTCACCGCCACCCCCTTTGGCGTTCCCGCCACACCGATCACCGTTACCCGATCGAGATAACGGGAACGCGTTCGAGGGTTACGGTCAATAACCTCCCGTGGACATGACTTCCCTGGTCAACACCGGTGCGCGCAGTCGAATGACTGATGTGGCGGAATCTGCCCGGTCACCCCGCGACCAGGCATTTGGTCATGTGACGGTGGCCGCCTGACGGCCGCCCTCCACACCATTCAGGGGTTCACATTTGAGGACCGGTGCGCCGTGCCCTCTTCGAATCGGGAGCGAAATGCGAGCCAACGAAGACGTGCTGGCGGCGAACGGGGGCGCCAGACTCCTGGCGTCGGTCACCTCCGAGCGGGGGCTGCGGATCGCCCGCCGCCTCAGCATGACCGTGTGGGCGGTGACGTTCGTCGGGCTGCCGCTGATCCTGGTCGGCTGGCAGGACAACGGCATGCTGGACCTGGAGGTGTACCGCAACGGCGGATTGGCCTGGCTGAACGGGATCTCGCTTTACGACGGCTTCCCGGGGACCCTGCCCGGGCCGCGGCTGCCGTTCACCTATCCCCCGCTGTCGGCGGTGCTGTTCAGCCTGTTCGCCTGGACGCCGTACTGGCTGACCCGAGGGCTCGTCACGATGGTGAGCTTCCTCGCGCTGTCGGCGGCGACGGTGGTCGTGGCCGGGCGGCTGGACCACCGTCTGAAGTGGACACTCGGGCCGGTGGCCGCGGTGGCCGCGTTCGGCCTGGAGCCGGTCAACTCGACGTTCAGCTTCGGCCAGGTCAACCTGGCGCTGATGGCGCTGGTCGCGGTGGACTGCCTGGCGGTGAGGCGTTTTCGCGGCGTGCTGGTCGGGCTGGCGGCGGCGATCAAGCTGACGCCGGCCGTGTTCGTGCTGTACTTCCTGGTCAAGCGGGACTGGAAGGCCGCCGCGACGTCGATCGCGTCCTTCGTCGGCTTCGGACTGGTCGGCTTCCTGTTCGACCCGGTCGATTCCCGCGAGTACTGGTTCAGCACGGTGTTCGACCCCAGCCGCATCGGTGGCCTGGCCTACATGAACAACCAGTCCATCCGCGGCGTGTTGCACCGGCTGCACCCGCTGCCGGTGGTCGAGACGCTGCTGTGGGCGGTGCTGACGATCATGGTGCTGGCCCTGGCCTGGCGGGCCGCCCGCCGCGCCGCCAACGACGTGGTCGCGCTGACCGCCATCGCCGTGGCCGGGCTGCTGGCCTCGCCGGTTTCCTGGTCGCACCACTGGGTCTGGGCCGCGCCGGCGTTCCTGGCGCTGGGCTGGCAGCTGTGGCGGGCCCGGGCCTGGCGTTGGACTCCGGTGCTGCTGGGCGCGCTGGCGGTGTTCTGCGTCGCGCCGTTCAAGTGGATGCCCTCCAGCGACGACCGCGAGCTGAACTGGACGCTGTGGCAGCACATTCCCGGCGACGCCTACGTCTGGCTGGCGATCGGGATGCTCACCGTGCTGGCCTTCAGGGCCAGCCGCTCCCGGCCGATCAGCACCTTGGACAGCGGGCTGCGGATCACGACCTCCACGAACAGCAGCGAGCCGCCGACCGCGAAGGCGTAGGCGGCCAGGGTCGCGGCGAACGGCCACAGGTGGGCCGGCAGCCAGCCGTCGTCGATCCAGTTGAACAGCCAGATGAACGCGGGGTGCACCAGGAAGACCCCGAACGACCGGGTCGAGGCGGCCGCCACCAGGCGGTCGCCCGCCGACCCGGCCGGCGTCCGCCGCGACCACCACGAGCCCAGCAGGTACAGGCCCAGCACCACCGCGCCGAACCACGGCACCATCTCCGGGCCGAGCACGCTGGTCGCCTGCCACGGCGGCACGCCGCGCTCGATCTCCGTGAAGTACCAGGCCTCAGAAAACGCCAATGTGGCCAGAACTGTGGTGACGACCAGGCCGCGGTGCTCGTCGATCCAGGCCTGGAACGCCTCGAAGTGGTACGCCGCAAGGCATCCGGCCACCAGGTAGAACTGGTAGCTGATGACCAGCGTGCCCTGGTTGGCCCACAGGTCGCCCAGCCACGAGTCGGCCGTCGGCGCCGGCGCGTAGGTCAGCGTCGCCGTCACCATCAGCTGCACCGCCAGGCTCACACCCAGAACCGCCGCGTGGTGCCGGCGGGCCAGGTGCAACAGCCGCATCACCAACGGGAACAAGACGTAGAACTGCATCGACACCAACAGGAAGTACAGCTGGTACCAGCCGATGCCGCGGTAGAGGTCGTCCCACAACGTCTTGACCGCGTCCGGCAGGGTCAGCGGCGGCGCGTCCACCTGCTGCAGCCCGAAGTACAGCACCGTCCACACCAGATACGGCACTCCCACCAGCGTCAGCCGCCGCAGCAGGAACCTCCCCGGCTCCAGCGTTCGGCCCCGGTACGTGTAGACCAGCACGAACCCGGTGAGGAAGAAGAACATCGACCGGGTGAAGTGCAGCGGCGTGAGCAGGGCGTTGGCGGCCACGTTGCCGGGATCGCTGGTCTGGCTGATGGTGTGCACCGCGATCACCGCCGCGAACGTCACCACCCGGACCAGATCCACCTGCCTGAGATGACCCCTGCTGCCTGCCACGTGGTCAGCTTGCCCTGCCGACCTGAGGGACGTTTAAGAACCCACGGATCCGGCCAGTCGGGCGCGCAGGGCGTCGGCGTCGGGGTGGTGCAGGTCGTCCAGGATGGGCAGCGCCCGCCGCCATGCCTGGTGTGCGGCGTGGGAGTCGCCGGCGTCCTGGTGGGTGTCGCCGAGGCGGATGAGTGTGTCGGCCTGTGGGTGGCGACTGCCCAACTTCTCGTACAGGTCCAGCGCGTTGCGGTAGCAGTCGACGGCCCGCCGGTGCTCGCCGAGGTTGTGGTGGGCGAGGCCGAGGCTGTCCCAGGTATCGGCCTCGCCATGCTTGCTGCCGACGGCCCGGTGCAGTTCGAGGGCGTGGGTGCAGGATCGCAGCGCTTCCCCGTGCCGGCCCAACTCGGTCTGCATCCAGCCGACCGCGTTCAGCGCCTCCGCCTGCCCCGCCTGGTGCCCGGCCGCGCGGAACAGCGCGTAGGCCGCCTCGCCGTGCGCCAGCGCCTCCGGATTGTCGCCCAGCGCGTACGACACGATGCCGAGATTGTTGTAGCTTCGGGCCTGTCCGACCAGATCGCCGAGCGGCTCGTCAAGCTCGATCGCCCGGTGCAGGACGTCTTGCGCCTCCGCATGACGGCCAAGCCGGATGTGGGCGCGGGCCAGTTCACGCAGCGACCGGGCCTGCCCGTGTGGCTCACCCGCGCGTTCGGCCGCGTCGATCGCCACGAGCTGGGTGTCGACCATCTGCGCCCAATGCCCGGCACGGATGCAGAAGTTGGCCACGCTCCAGGCGATTCGCCAGGCATGAGTGTCGAAGCCGGCGCCGGCGGCCCGCTCGACAGCGGCCGGGAACACCGGGTTCTCGGCCCTGAACCACTGCCACGCCTGCTCGTCGTCGGCGAGTTCCTCCACGACGGCCCCCGGTTGGGGGTCGTTCAGGGGCAGCCGGTCGTTGGGTGGATTGAGCAGCACCATCGCGGCGTGCGCGGTGTGCAGGTAGTGATCGAGCATGCGGTGCAGGGCGGCCCGGCGCGACTGCTCGTTCTCGTCCTGGCGCGCCTTGGTGGCCGAGTAGGCCCGCAACAGGTCGTGGTAGGCGAACCGACCGGCGCTGGGTTCGGTGAGCAGCTGCGCCCTGGTCAGCTCGGACAGGGCCGCCCGGGCCTCGTCACGGTCCGTGCCGACGAGGCTTGCCGCGGCGGCCACCGAGATGACCGGGCCCGGATGCAGGCTCAGCAACCGGAACATCCGTGCCGCCGCAGCGCTCAACGTTCGGTACGACCAGGAGAACACCGCGCCGAGGTCGACGCTGGTGTCACCGATGTCCAAGGCGTGCAGGCGATCGCGGACGTCACGCAGCTGCCGGGCCAGCTCGGTCAGCGACAGGGTGGGCGTGAGGGTGGCTCGGGCGGCGACGATGCTCAGCGCCAGCGGCAGGTGCACGGACAACTCGATCAGGTCGTCGACGGCCTGCGGTTCGGCGGCCAGCCGTTCCGGGCCCAGCCGGCCCGCCAGCAGGTCGTAGGCCTCGGCGGTGGTCATCAGGTCCAGCGGGATCGGGCGCGCCCCCTCGCTGACGATCAGCCCGCCGAGGTGATCACGGCTCGTGACCACGGTCAGGCACTGGGCCGAGCCCGGCAGCAGCGGCCGGACCTGCCCGGTGTCGCGGGCGTTGTCCAGCACCACCAGCACGCGCCGGTCGGCCAGCTGCGACCGGTACAGCGCCGCCTGCTCGGCCAGGCCGGCCGGTATCCGCTGGGCCGGCACGCCCAGCGCGTCGAGGAACCCCCTGATCGCCTCGGCCGGCTGGACCGGCTGACCGCCGGGGTCGAAACCCCGGAGGTTCACGTAGAGCTGCCCGTCAGGAAACCGGTCCGCGACCTGATGCGACCAGTGCACGGCCAACGCCGTCTTGCCGACCCCGGCGGTGCCGTTGATCGTCGAGATCACCACGGTGCCGGTGCGGTCCAGCAAGCCGGTGAGCTCTTTGAGCTGGGACGCCCGACCGGTGAAACCCGCCACCGCGCACGGCAGCTGCCGGGGCACCGGGCCACTCGACCCGGCCGGCGGCGCGACCGTGGTGGCCGCGACCAGGGTGGCATTGTCGCGCGCCGCCGCGAGCAACTGTTCGCGGCGGCGCGGATCGAGCGCGAGAGCGTCGGCGAGCCGGCTCACCGACGACAGCCGCGGCTGTCTTCGCCCCGCCTCCAACACACTGATCGAGTGGACCGACACGCCGGACCGGTCCGCCAGTTCGTCCTGCGTCCAGCCGACCGAAAGCCGACATTCGCGCAGAAGCCCCCCAAACGCACTACCGCCCATTTCCTCCCCCTGGAAACGGTCAGCCGCTGATCCCGCACAACCCTGTCGGACCATACCTGGTCGACGGGCCGTGCGGGTTCGACTTCGGGCTGTCCGGGGGAGAGAGCAGGGCGGCGGGAGCCGGTTATGCGGCAAAGGTCGCTTGTTCGGCCTGGCGCGGCGAAGCGGAGGGGACCGGCGCGGCGCCACGCCGGTCCCCGACCCGCTCAGAACCTCTTCGTGCTAGTAGTTGCAGTAAGGCACGAGGTTGATGCTCTTGGCGTAAGCGTTGTCCACGTAGGGCGCGTAGGCCCACGCGTACCTCTGCAACTTCACACCGTTGTGGTTGTAGTACTCGTATACCACGTGGTACCAGTAGGGCTGTCCGGGGATCACAGCCTGCCCCCGGTCGCTCCAGCAGTCGGCGCCGATCCCGTCCGTGGGGACGTTCGGATTGTTGCTGTACAGGAGGTCCGGGACAGGAGCCTTGTCCTGGTTGTCAACCTTGTTGTAGTCGTTGTACAACCCCACGTTGTGCCCGGCGGTCAGGTGGATTCCCTGCACATCCAGCGGGGCCGCGGTCGCCGGTCCGGCGGCCACCACTCCACCCACTACCGCAGCGCCGATGAGCGCCGCGGTCGCGGCCAGCTTCTTTCCGATGTACATAAGCCTTTTCTCCCCAATCGAGGCTGTACCCCATGCCGGCAAGAGGCGACGGTCCCCCGTTTTCCCGCCCCTGCCGTTGCCCAACATCCTCTCCGCCGCGGATGAGGATCTCCATGACGGCGGCTTGTCGTTCGCCTGTCGTTCGCACCGTGACCGAAGGCCGTCAGGGGCGTTCGGCGATGCGGCGGGCGGCTTCCTCCGACCAGCCGAGCATGGCCTCGTTCAGGCGTAGCGACAGGTCCATGGACAGGTTGTGCGGGCCGTGCGGCGGGGAGATGGCGGCGCTGCGCTCCATCATGGTGAGCAGGCCCTTTCGGCGTTCCCGCAACGCCTCGATGTCGCGGGCCAGCACGTGCAGGGCTTCCACGCGGGTCAGGACGGTGGACAGCAGCCAGGCCCGCAGATACACCTCGCTACGCATGGTGCGGTCCGGCTCCACGTCAACCAGCCAGTGCCGCAACTCGGCCCGGCCGTCGGCGGTGATGGCGTAGATCCGCTTGCCGCGATTGCCCTCCTCGACGATCTCCACGTGCCCGTCGGCCGACAACCGTGCCAGTTCGGGGTAGAGCTGGTGGTTGCGGGCGTTCCATATCTGCCGCAGCGGGTCCTCGAACAGCTTGGCCAGCGCGTAGCCGCTGTTGGGGCCGAGGTTGAGCAGCCCCAACAGCGCGTGCCGCAACGACATCAGGAGCTCCGCTCGGGGGCGTCCAGGTAGGCCGCGGCCTGGAGCGTGAACAGGTGCGCGTACTCCTGGTCGGCGGCCATCAGCTCGGCGTGCGTGCCGTACTCGGCGAGCTTTCCGTTCTCCAGCAACAGGATCCGGTCGGCCTGACGCACGGTGGAGAACCGGTGCGAGATGTAGAGCGTGGTGCGCCCCTCGGACAGGTTGCGCAGCCGGGCGAACAGGTCGTGCTCGGCCTGGGCGTCCAGCGCCGAGGTCGGCTCGTCCAGGATCAGCAGCGGCGCGTCCCGCATGAACGCCCGGCTCAGCACGATCTTCTGCCACTCGCCGCCGGACAGGTTGGCGCCCTCGTTGAACCAGCGGCCCAGCGGCGTGTCCAGGCCCATCCGCATGCCGGCGATCAGCTCGTCGGCGCCGCCGGCGACGGCCGACTTCTCGATCAGCGCCCGGTCGGTGACGTGCTCGATGTCGCCGAGGCCGATGTTCTCCGAGGCGCTGGCCTGGTAGGTCACGTAGTCCTGGAACATGGCGCTGATCTGGCGGCGCAGCGCGTCCGGGTCGTACTCGCGGATGTCCACGCCGTCCAACAGGATCCGGCCGCTGGTCGGGTCGTAGAGCCGGCACAGCAGCTTGAACAGCGTCGACTTGCCGGCGCCGTTGCGGCCGACCACGGCGGTGGTCTGGCCGGGGCGGATCTCGAAGCTGACCCCGTTGAGGGCCACCGAATCCGTGCCCGGATAGGCGAACGTGACGTCCTCGAACACCACGTGCCCGCGGATCCGCTCGGGCAGCGGGCGCGGGCGCGCCGGCGCGACCACCGCCGGCTCCGTGGCCAGCAGCTTGTACAGGTTGTCCAGATACAGGTTGTTCTCGTACATCCCGGTGAAACCGCTGAACAGCTGGGAGACCGACTGCTGCACCGAGTTCGAGGCCTGGGTGAACAGCAGCAGGTCGCCGACGGTGAGCCGGCCGGCGACCGCCTGCAGCGCGATGTACAGGTACGTCAGGGATCCGGTGATGGTGGTGATCAGGCCCCAGCCGGTGCCGCGCAGGTTCCGCTCGGTGACCAGCTTGCGGTTGCGGGTGAAGTAGACGGCGCTGATCCGGCGGAACCGGTCCACCAGGTAGTCGCCGAGGCCGAAGAGCTTGACCTCCTTGGCGTACGTGTCGGTGGTGACCAGGGAGGACAGGTAGTCCATCCGGCGGCGGATCGGCGAGGTCCACACCGCGAAGACGTAACTGCGGGCCCCGTAACGGGAATCGGCGATGAACGCCGGGATCGGCGAGAGCACCGCGACCAGCGCCAGCAGTGGGCTGATCGACAGCAGCAGCGCGATCATGCTGGCGAACGTGATGCCGGTGCGGATCAGCCCGAACACCGAGGTCAGCATGGCCACCGGCCGGGACGGGGCCTCGTCCTGGGCCTGCCGGATCAGGTCGTAGGACGACGATCCCTCGAAGAAGGCCAGGTCCAGACGGCTGGCGTGGGCCATCACCCGCAGCCGGATGGTCTGCGACACCCGGTCGGACAGCACCTGCTGGCTGATCGTGGAGGCCGCCGTCATCAGCGCGTTCAGCACATACACCAGCAGTTGCAGGGCGGCCACCGCGATGATCGCCTGCACCGTGGTCAGCGTGACCGGGCCCAGCCGCACCGCGTCCGGCAGGTGCTCGGCGTGCACCCGGATCGCCCCGGTCACCGAGTCGATCAGCAGCTTGGAGATGTACGCCGTCGCCGTCGGGGTGAGGCCGCCGACCAGGGTGGCGAACACCAGCCACAGCGTGGGCCAGCGGCCCGCGTCCCAGGCCAGCTTGACCACCCGGGGCAGGCCCTTGAGCAGGCCGCCCACCGAGCGGCGCAGCCGGGCCAGCCGGGACCGGAGGTCCTTGGGCTCGTCCGACGGCTCCGGATCCGGGATGTCCACCGAGCCGGTGAGCCCGCTGTCCGGCACCGTCGTCGTCCGGCCCCGCCGACCGCCACCGGGCCGACCGCCGCCTGGCATCATGCTTCCCCCCAAACAGATCGACCTCGATAGGTCGAACTCGATAGGTGAGTACAGTACACCGGATCGGACGCCGAAGTCACCGGAATAGCCCGTTGCCCCGGCCCTACCGTGGCAGACGTGGCTGCTGATCCTCTGCTCGACGGCGAGTGCCGAGTCTGGTGGGCCCGGCCCGACCAGGCGCCCGACGACCTGCTGCTGGCCGTCGTGCCCGAGGCCGAGCAGCGCCGGGCCGCCCGCTACCGGCAGCGGCTGGACCGGCTCCGATCCCTCACCGGCGCCTGGCTGCTGCGCACCGCCGTCGCCGCCCTGACCGGCGAGCGCCCGTCCGACGTGCTGGTCGACCGGACCTGCGCCGACTGCGGCCAGCAGCACGGCCGCCCCCGCCTGCCCGCCGCCGTCGGCATCGAGGTCTCCGTCTCCCATGCCGGCGAACGCGTCGCCGTGGCCCTCACCCGCCTCGGCGAGGTCGGCATCGACGTCGAGTTCGCCCCGCTGGCCAACCACTTCGACCACGAGCTCGCCGAGAACGCCCTCAGCCCACAAGAACTGTCTATTGTCGACAGATCAGATAATCCCGGCATGGACTTCCGCCAGCTGTGGGTGCGCAAGGAGGCGCTGCTCAAGGCCACCGGCCACGGTCTGCGCATACCCATGAGCCGCATCGAGGTCTCCCCCGCCACCGACCCGCCCGCCCTGCTCGCCTGGCCCCTGGACATCCCCGTCGACCAGGTCCGACTGGCCACGCTCGACCCCGGCCCCCGCCACCACGCCGCCGTCGCCGTGCTCACCGGCCAGCCGATGGTCGTCCACGAGCTGGACGCGGAACTCCTGCTCTGGCCGGAGCCGGACTAAACGGAACTTAGATTCCGAGTAGGGTTGGTCCCGTCCACGAACGACGGAGGGACGACTGACGTGTCCGACGCGATGCTGGCCGAGACCATCACCATCACCGGCGACAACGGTGACGAGATCGAGGCGTATCTGGCGAGGCCGCTCGACACCACGCCGCGCGGCGGCGTGCTGGTGATCCACCACATGCCCGGTTACGACGAGGGCACCAAGGAGATCGTGCGCAGGTTCGCGGTGAACGGCTACAACGCCATCGCCCCCAACCTGTTCTTCCGGGTGGCCCCGGGAGCCAGCCCCGACGACGCCGCGGCGGCGGCCCGAGCCCAGGGCGGCGTGCCCGACTCACAGGTGGTCGGCGACTCCGACGGCGCGATCCGGCACCTGCGGTCGCTGGAGTCCAGCAACGGCAAGGTCGGCGTGATCGGCTACTGCTCCGGCGGCCGGCACACCTTCCTGGTGGCCTGCTCGCTTCAGGTGGAGGCGGCCGTCGACTGCTACGGCGCGTTCGTCACCCGGCTGCCCGACCCGGCCATGGGCATGACCTCGATGAAGCCGCTGATGGACATCGCGCCCAACCTGTCCAGCCCGCTGCTCGGCCTGTTCGGCGCCGACGACAAGTTCCCGACCCCGGACGAGACCGCCGAACTGGAGGCCGAACTCCGCAAGCACGGCAAGAGCACCGAGTTCCACACCTACGAGGGCGCCGGCCACGCGTTCTTCTCGGTGGAGCGGCCCAGCTACCGCTCCGAGGCCGCCGCCGACGGCTGGCAGAAGGTGTTCGCCTTCTACGGCCGCCACCTCGCGTCCTGAAAGGACTGTCCAATGTGCACCTATCTGACCGAGAAGGTCGCCCTGGACGGCGCGGGCAAGGGCGCGAGCGGCTGGTTCAGGCTGACCGACGGCTCGGTCTACGTGGACCACCCCACCCACGCCCGCTACACCCACACGCTGAACATCGACTTCCTGAACCCGGCCGACGGCCCGGGCGCCCGGGTGGCCGTGGAGCTGACCGAGGAGGCGGCCCGCGCGCTGGCCGCCGCGATCACCGCCGCGCTGGACCACGCCCCCGCCGGCATCGCCTCCGAGAACCAGCCCTGACCCCCGCGAGTCCCGCTCTCAGTACACCGAATGCGGATATCCGGCCTATCCACATTCAGCTGCCCGAGAGCGGGACTCGCGATGTCGGGGTGGGTGGCGGCGCTGCTACGTTTCGGCGGTGATCGAATTTCGACGCCTGTTCCAGGGCATTGGCAAGACCAAGGCCTACGCCGCCCTCGGCCGGGCGCTGGCGCCGATGGATCGCGCGCTCATGCGGGCCACCAGGGGCAAGATCGGCGTGGGCACCGCGGTCGGCGTGCGCACGCTGCTGCTGACCACGGTCGGCCGGCACAGCGGCGAGGCCAGGCAGGTTCCACTGGTCTTCGTCCGACACGGCAACGGACTTCTGGTCGTGGGCTCGAACTGGGGCGGCGAACGCCACCCCGCCTGGACCGGCAACCTGTTGGCTACCCCGGACGCGACGGCGGCCGTGGACGGCCGGACCGTCCCGGTGCGCGGACGGCTGCTCGACGGCGACGAGCGGGCCCGGGCCTGGCTGGACATCGTGGCCTACTGGCCGGCCTACAACACCTACGCGTCCCGCGCCGGGCAGCGCGAGATCCGGGTTTTCCTGCTGGAGCCCGGACAACCGGCCGGTGATCGCGGCCACAGAACAGGTACGGCCGATACCCCTTTTAGCTAGCGTCGACCCGTGCACCTCAGCCGAGCCACCGACATCGCCCTCCGGATCCTGATGTTGGCGGCCGCCCAGCGCCGGCAGTTGACGATCGACGAGCTCGCGGACGCCCTCAGCGTGCCGCGCAACCACGTCGCCAAGATCGTCCAGCGACTGCAGCGCCCCGGCTGGCTGACCACGACGCGCGGTCGCGGCGGCGGCATCTCGCTGCCTGACGCCACCCTGCGGACCACCGTCGGTCGGATCGTGCGCGACTTCGAGGGAACCGCCGAGGTCGTCGACTGCGAGACGCCGCCGTGCCCGCTGCGCGCGGCCTGCCGACTGCGCGGCGCGCTACGCACGGCGCAGGAGGCATTCTTCGCCTCACTCGACGACGTGGTCCTGCAGGACCTGATCGCGCAGCCAACGGGCACCGTTCTTCTGACTCTCACTTAGGGGTACGACGATGCTGTCCTCGTCATCGGCCACGATCGTGGCCGCGACGCTGCCGGCCGTCCGCGCGGCGGCGGTCGACATCAGCACCACCTTCTACGCCAGCATGTTCGCCGAGCACCCGGCGCTGCTGGACCTGTTCAACCGGGGCAACCAGGCCAACGGCGACCAGCAGCGGGCCTTGGCCGGCGCGGTGATCGCCTACGCGCACAGTCTGATCGGCGGCACGGATGTCGACCAGGTGGTGCGGCGCATCGCGCACAAGCACGCCTCGCTGAGCATCCGGCCCGAGCAGTACACGATCGTCAGCCGGCACCTGATGGCGGCAGTGGCGCAGGTCTTGGGACCGGCGGTGACGCCGGCGGTGGAAACCGCCTGGGACGAGGTCTTCTGGCTGTTCGCCGTCCGGCTCATCGCGGCGGAAACCCGTCTGTACCAACAGCAGGGCGTCGACCCGGCGCAGCCGCACGAGCCGTGGCGGGTGGTCGGCAAGCACATCGAGGCGCACGACGCCGTCTCCCTGTTGCTGGCCCCGGAATCCGGCCGCGTGCCGGAGCACCGGCCCGGGCAGTACGTCAGTGTCGCGGTCGACCTGCCCGGTGCCGGGCGGCAGGCCCGTCAGTACACGATTTCCCACGCCACCGGGCATTCCGCGCTGCGTGTCACGGTTCGCCCGGTCCGCGGCACTCCCGACGGACTCGTGTCGTGTCACATCGCGGATCGGCTGGACGCGGGCGACACGGTCGCCGTGAGCCGGCCGTTCGGCGACCTCACACTCGACGAGGACATGACCCCGGTGCTCCTGGTCAGCGCCGGCATCGGCATCACGCCGATGGCGGCGATGATCGAGCACATCGCCGAGCAGCAGCCGCTTCGCTCGGTGGTGGCCGTGCACGCCGAGCGCGAACCCGGTCGGCACGCGCTGCTCGGGCACATGCTGCGGTACGGCGCGCGGCTGCATTGCTTCGAGCACATCAGGTACTACGAGTACGAGGCCGGCCCGACCGCACGCCCGGGTCGGGTGCGTCCGGACGAGATCCCGCTCCCCGCCGGCGCGTCCGCCTACCTGTGCGGCCCGTTGCCGTTCATGCGTGATGTCCGCGCTTCGTTGCTGCGTAGGGGAATGCCGGCCGAGCGGATCAACTTCGAGGTGTTCGGCGCCGATCTGTGGTCCACCGACGCCGACCTGCTGCCCAGCGGCGACCAGACGCCGGTCGGCTGAGCCGAGAGTGACGCCAGGCGTGGGTGCCCGCCTGGCGTCGCGTCAGCTCGTGAAGTTGTTGTCGTGCTTGAGGAAGAATTCCAGCCGCTCGTGCTCCGGCAACTCCCCCACCGTCTTCAGGCCTTCGAAGTACGCCTCGCGCGGCGCGCCCGGGGTGAACAGCAGCAGCATCGACACCGGGTCGTCGGACTCGTTGTGGAAGCCGTGCCGGCCGCCCGGCGGGACGTGCAGGAAGTCGCCTTCCCGCCCGTCCACCCACTTCTCGCCGTTGAACAGCTTCACCGTGCCCGAGAGCACGAAGAAGGACTCGGTGATGGTGCGGTGGAAGTGGTCCCCCGCGCCCCGGGTCCGCGGCGGCATGTCCAGCCGGTACAGCCCGAAGTCGCCGCCGGTCTGCGCCCCGGTGGCCAGGTAGCTGAAGCTGGTGCCGGAGTTGCCGGTCAGGTCGGCCGGGGTGGCGGCGGGGCGGATCCAGGCGCTCGCCTCGCCACCCTCGCCGTCATACCGGATCTCTGGATAGGACATCGTTCCCCCCTCGGTGTCTGCTGCTGGAAAGGGGGCTTTCCCCGCGTTGAACGCGGGGAAAGCCGCCTTCCCAGCGTGACCTCTCAGTTCTGGTACGCCTCCAGCGGCGGGCAGGAGCAGACCAGGTTGCGGTCGCCCTTGGCGCCGTCGATGCGCCGCACCGGCGGCCAGACCTTGGGCGCGCCGACACCGGCCGGGAAGACGGCCTCGTGCCGGGTGTACGGGTGCTTCCACTCCTGCTCGGTCAGGCAGGCGGCGGTGTGCGGGGCGTTGCGCAGCGGGTTGTCCTCCACCGGCCACTCGCCCGAGCCGACCCGGTCGATCTCCCGCCGGATGGCGATCATGGCGTCGCAGAAGCGGTCCAGCTCGGCCAGGTCCTCGCTCTCGGTCGGCTCCACCATCAGCGTGCCGGCCACCGGGAAGGACATGGTCGGCGCGTGCAGGCCGTAGTCGGCCAGCCGCTTGGCCACGTCGTCCACGGTCACGCCGGTGGCCTTGGTGATGCCGCGCAGGTCGAGAATGCACTCGTGGGCCACGAAACCGCCCTCGCCGACGTAGAGCACCGGGAAGTACTCGTCGAGCCGGCGAGCCACGTAGTTGGCCGCCGCGACGGCGGTCAGGGTGGCCCGGCGCAGGCCGTCGGCCCCCATCATCCGCACGTACGCCCACGAGATCGGCAGGATCGAGGCGCTGCCCCACGGGGCGGCGCTGATCGGGCCGACACCGGTGGCCGGGCCGGCCTCCGGCTGCAGCGGGTGGTTGGGCAGGAACGGCGCCAGGTGCGCCCGCACGCCGATCGGGCCGACGCCGGGGCCGCCGCCGCCGTGCGGGATGCAGAACGTCTTGTGCAGGTTCAGGTGCGAGACGTCGGAGCCGAACTTCCCGTACTGGGCCAGGCCGATCAGCGCGTTCAGGTTGGCCCCGTCCACGTACACCTGGCCGCCGGCGTCGTGCACCAGGCCGCAGACCTCGCGCACGGTGTCCTCGTACACGCCGTGCGTGGACGGGTACGTGATCATGATCGCGGCCAGGTCGGCGCGGTGCTCGGCGACGGTGGACCGCAGGTGGTCCAGGTCGATGTTGCCCTGCTCGTCGCACTTCACCACCACGACGCGCATGCCGGCCATCACCGCGCTGGCGGCGTTGGTGCCGTGCGCGCTGGCCGGGATCAGGCAGACGTCCCGCTCACCGTGGCCCTGCGACCGGTGGTAGGCCCGGATGGCCAGCAGGCCGGCGAACTCGCCCTGGCTGCCGGCGTTGGGCTGCAAGGAGACCGCGTCGTAGCCGGTGATCTCGGCCAGCCACTGCTCCAGGTCCTTGACCACGGTCAGCAGCCCGGCCGCGTCCTCGGCCGGCGCGAACGGGTGCAGCTGCGAGAACTCGGGCCAGGTGACGGCCTCCATCTCGGTGGTGGCGTTGAGCTTCATGGTGCACGAGCCCAGCGGGATCATGCTCCGGTCCAGCGCGACGTCCTTGTCCGACAGGGAACGCAGGTAGCGCAGCAGCGAGGTCTCGGAGCGGTGCTGATGGAACACCGGGTGCGTGAGGAACTCGGAGGTGCGGCGTAGGGCCGGCGGGATGCCGTCGGCGGTGTCCGCGTCCAGACCGTCCACATCGGACACCGTAACGCTGAAGGCCTGCCACACCAGGGAAAGGTGCTGACGGGTGGTGGTCTCGTCGCAGGCCACGCCGACGTGGTCGCCGTCGACCAGGCGCAGGTTCACGCCCAGTTCCCGGGCCTTGGCCACGATCTCGGCGGCCTGCCCCGGCACCTCGGCCAGCACGGTGTCGAACAGCTCGCCGTGCACGACGTTCACGCCGCCCTCGCACAGGCCGGCGGCCAGCACGGTGGCCATCCGGTGGGCCCGGGTGGCGATCGCCCGCAGACCCTCGGGGCCGTGGTAGACGGCGTACATGGAGGCGATCACGGCCAGCAGCACCTGCGCGGTGCAGATGTTGCTGGTCGCCTTCTCGCGGCGGATGTGCTGCTCACGGGTCTGCAGCGCCAACCGGTAGGCCCGGTTGCCGTCGGCGTCCTCGCTCACGCCCACCAGCCGGCCCGGCAGCTGCCGCTCGAAACCCTTGCGCACGGCCATGTAGCCGGCGTGCGGGCCACCGAAGCCCATCGGCACGCCGAACCGCTGCGTGGTGCCGACGGCGACGTCCGCGCCGATCTCGCCGGGGGCGCGCAGCAGGGTCAGGGCCAGCAGGTCGGCCGCGACGACCGCGGCCGCGCCGGCGGCGTGGATCTCGGCGATCACCGACTCGTGGTCGCGGATGACGCCCGAGGCGCCCGGGTAGGACAGCAGCGCGCCGAAGAAGTCGCCGCCCAGGCCCAGACCCTCGATGCCCTGCGACAGGTCGGCCACCACGACCTCGATGCCCAGCGGCTCGGCCCGGGTCTCGATCACGGCGATGGTCTGCGGCAGCGTGTCCGCGTCGACCACGAACTTGTTCGACTTGGCCTTGCCGGCCCGGCGGACCAGGGTCATCGCCTCGGCGGCGGCGGTCGACTCGTCCAGCATCGAGGCGTTGGCCACCGGCAGCCCGGTCAGGTCGCCGACCATGGTCTGGAAGTTGAGCAACGCCTCCAGCCGGCCCTGGGAGATCTCCGGCTGGTACGGCGTGTAGGCGGTGTACCAGGCCGGGCTCTCCAGCACGTTGCGCAGGATGACACCCGGGGTGATCGTGCCGTAGTAGCCGAGGCCGATCATCTGGGTCATCGGCCGGTTCTGGTCGGCCAGGGCCCGCAGCTCGGCCAGCGCCCCGGTCTCGGTGGCCGGGGCCGGCAGGCTCAGCGTGAGCGCGTCACTGCGGATGGCCGACGGCACCGCGCGCTGGGCCAGCTCCTCCAGCGAGCCGACGCCGATCACGTCCAGGATCTTGCCGAGCTCCGCGGCACGGGGACCGACGTGGCGGTCCGCGAAGGGCGTGCCGTGCTCGAGCGCGGCAAGGGGAATGCGGTCAGTCGTCATGCGTCGGGCCTCCGGGGCGTCGGGCATACGGGCGCGGGCCGTTTGCCCTCCCCCTCTGTCCCCGCCCGTGACGGGCACCTGAGAGCTTCACCCACACACGTGGGCTTGCACCGTCGGCGGGGCGGCGGCTGTCACCCCGCGCCCTCTTTCCAGAGGCGTCTGTCCCGTGCGGTCCTGGGGCCTGAGAGGTTCCGGGGAGGATTTGCTCCTTCGGCGCCGAACCGGCTGGTCACCGGCCCGGACTCTCCCGCACGGGATGAACGACTACGCCGGCGAGTTTACCCCGGCCGAGTTACCAGTCCCAGAGTTCGGTCGCCGCGTGTCATCTCGATCACGTCCCGGACCAGGCTCTCAGGTCCGCTCGGGGTCGTGCGCCCCTCAACCGGTCCGACGGGTCCGGCGACGGTGCGTGAGCTCGTCCTCGCCCTGCGGCTCCAGCTCGACGCCGTCGGCCCGCTCGGCCTGGAACTCGTGGATGGTGCCGCTGATCTCCCGCATGGCCCCGCTGACCGCGATGCCGAACACGCCCTGGCCGCCCTGCAGCAGGTCGACGACCTCCTCCGGCGAGGTGCACTCGTATACGGTCGTGCCGTCGCTGAACAGCGTGATCCGGGCCAGGTCGGCGACGCCGCGGCGGCGCAGGTGGTCCACCGCGACCCGGATGTTCTGCAGCGAGACGCCGGTGTCCAGCAGCCGTTTGACCACCTTGAGCACCAGCAGGTCCTTGAACGAGTACAGCCGCTGGCTGCCCGAGCCGTGCGCGCTGCGGATCGTCGGCGCGACCAGGTCGGTGCGCGCCCAGTAGTCCAGCTGCCGGTAGGTGATCCCGGCGATCTGGCACGCGGCGGGCCCCCGATAGCCGACGAGCTCGTCGGGCACCGACGCGTCCGGGAACAGGGCGCCCTGTTCACCGGCGCCGGCGTGCGCGGGCGCACCCTCCACCACGACAGCCTCCCCTCGACCGGCCTGACGACCGGCGACCGGAACCGACGGTCCTCCTTACGGGGAACCGTCGGTCACAAGGCCGCAACGATGGGGGTTCACACCGCCACGACCGACTCCCCTCTGACGGTAAGTCCGCCCATGGGACGGGTCAACGCGACGCGCGGAGTGGCGGAACCGTCATGTGGAGTCGGTCGTCACGGTGACGACTGCGTGTCACTGAACCGAGAACAAAGTTGACAGTAGGTGGTCAGCGGCCCGAGATCTGCACGTGCAGGATGTCGACGGGCAGGTTGGGAAAGCCGTCGCCGGTGCTGTTCTGGTCGTCCTCGCCGCCGGCCGCGATCTTGCGCAGCACGTCCTGGCCGCCGGTGACTCGTCCGAACGGGGTGTAGTTCGGGGACAGCTTGGTGTCCTCGGTGCAGAAGAAGAACTGGGAGCCGTTGGTGCTCGGGCCGGCGTTCGCCATCGCCACCGTGCCGGCCGGGTAGGTGGCGCCGGTCAGGTTCTCGTCCGGGAACGAGTAGCCGGGGCCGCCGCTGCCGGTGCCGGTGGGGTCGCCGCACTGCAACACGAAGATCCGCTGGGTGACCAGGCGGTGACAGTGCGTGAGATCATAGTAGTTGTGCTCGGCCAGGAAACGGAACGAGTTGGTGGTGCACGGCGCCTTGTCGGTCAACGCCTGGAAGGTGATCAGGCCCTGGTCGGTGATGAGGCGGGCGGTGTATGGCTTGGCCGCCTTGACCGGGTCGAAGCTGGGCAGGCCCTTGAATCTGTCGGCCGGCACCGCCTTGGTGTAGACACAGGCCGGGTTGGCCGCCGGCGCGGTCGGCGCGGCCTTGGGCTTCACGGGCACGTCAAGCGTGTTCACGGTGGGCGCGGCGCTGGCCGAGACGACCCCGGACAGGCACAGCACGGCAGCGGCGGCGGCGATCGCGAGAACCCGACTGGAGATCATCGGGACACCCTAGAGCCTGCCCCGTGACCCCGCCGCCCCCGAAAGTCGGGCTTGTCCCGCACCTGAGTGGCCCAAGTGACCCCAGCGCCGCACCTGAGTGGCTCACTTGACTCACGCGCCAACCCCCAACACGCACCTGAGTAGCTCACTTGGCTTCAGGGGCCAAGTGAGCTACTCAGGTGCGAAAAGCTGACGTTGCCTACTGCTCCGCGCCTACTGCTCGGCTCCGCGGAAATCCTCGGGTGAGACCGAGTCCAGGAACTCGCGGAACTTCTCGACCTCGTCCTCCTGCTCGTCCGGGATGACGAGGCCGGCCTCGGCCAGCACGGACTCCTCGGCGTGGATGGGCACACCCGCGCGCAGCGCGAGCGCCACCGAGTCACTTGGTCGGGCGGAGACCTTGATTCCGCCGTCGAACACCAGCTCGGCGAAGTAGGTGCCTTCCTGCAGGTCGGTGATGCGGACCTGGGTCAGCTCCCGGCCGAGCGCGGCGATCACCTCTTTGAGCAGGTCATGGGTCAGCGGCCGGGCCGGCCGCACACCCTGCTGCTCGATGGCGATGGCGGTGGCTTCCGCGTTCCCGATCCAGATCGGGAGGTAGCGGTCCCCATCGGTCTCGCGCAGCAACAGGATCGGGCTGTTCGCGGGCAGCTCGACCCGAACTCCGACGACGCGCATCTCGCTCATCGGGTATCGCCTCCCTCAGCGGGCTGAACCTCGGCGTCCCCGCACCTACGAGGATCCCCCACGGACTGTTTCAACGCTACCCGCCATGCGGGCACGACGCTTGCGGGCGGACCGTAGCCAAGATCACCCGCCGGCCACGCCGCGCAGGCCGGTCTTGACCAGAAGTGTATGGAGCGCAACCGAGAGCGACGCCAGCTCGCGGACGATCTCGTCCGCCCGCTCCCGCGCGTCCGGGTCGCGGTGCCGGTACATCGGGCCGACGATCTGGTGCAGCAGCCCCACCTCGCGGTCCGCCGACACCTTGAAGGTGCGCAGGTGGCGGGGCTCGATGCCGAACTCCCCCATGGCCACCACGATGCGGGCGACCAGCATGGCGTCGGAGTCGTAGAAGCCGGCCGCGCCGGACCGGACCAGGCCGTAGTTCTCCAACTCGGTCAGCAGCCGCTGATCGATGCCGGTCTCGTCGAAGAGTTCCTCACGGGTCATCCGCACCTCGTGGCCGGCGGCGAAGTCCTCTGGCGTGGGTAAGCGATCGACCCCGACCAGGGCGCGAGCCGGCTGGTCGGGGTCGGATGCCGCGTCGAGCTGCTGCTTGATCACCTTCAGCGGCAGGTAGTGATCGCGCTGGGCGGCCAGCACATAGCGGAGCCGGTCCACGTCCGTCTCGGTGAACTGCCGGTAGCCCGACGGCGAACGCGCCGGGCGCAGCAGCCCCTCCGACTCGAGGAACCGGATCTTGGAGATGGTCACGTCCGGGAACTCGGGGCGCAGCTGCGCCAGCACCGCCCCGATGCTCAGCCCGTCGCGCTGTGGCCGCCCGGCCGCCGTCACTGGCCCCCCTGACCCCCGGCTCCCGGGCCGGTGAGGAACACCAGGCGGAACTTGCCGATCTGCACCTCGTCGCCGTTGGCCAGCACGGCCTGGTCGACCGGCTCGCGGTTGACGTAGGTGCCGTTCAGGCTGCCCACGTCGATCACCACGAACTCGCCGCCCTCACGCCGGAACTCGGCGTGCCGGCGGGAGACCGTGACGTCGTCGAGGAAGATGTCGCTGTCGGGGTGCCGACCCGCGCTCGTGGTGTCCTGGTCGAGCAGGAAGCGCGAACCGGCGTTGGGACCGCGCTTGACCACCAGCAGGGCCGACCCGGCCGGCAGTGCGTCGACACCGGCGACCGCCGGCTCCTGGACAGGGGCCTCGACACCCTCGGCGTCGGTGAGGAAGTCTGCCCGGAAGACAGTGGTCCGCTCCGGGGACTGCTCCGGCGGAACACCGGGCCCGTCGTTCGTGCTCACCTGAGCTCGCCTCCTGCTGGTGGATCCTTCGGGACCGCTCAAACCTACCGTGCTGGACTGATCGCGCCCCTGGCGGCTCCCCAACCAGCCGAAGAGCTTCTGGAAGATCGACATCAGCCCTGCTCCGTGAGTTCCGTGTAGTCGGCCGGCGTCAGCAGCGCCTCGACGGCGGTCGCGTCGGCCACCGCCAACTCGACCAGCCAGCCCTCGCCGTAGGGGTCGGAGTTGATCAGCTCCGGGGTCCCGTCCAGCTCGTCGTTGCGGGCGCTGACCTCGCCGTCGACCGGCGCGTAGAGGTCGGACACGCTCTTGGTGGACTCCACCTCGCCCAGCGTCTGACCGGCGGCGACCCGCGCGCCGAGATCGGGCAGTTGGACGAACACCACGTCGCCGAGCTGCTGCTGGGCGTAGCCGGTGATGCCGATGCGCACCGTGCCCGGCGCCGTCACCTGCACCCACTCGTGCTCACGGGTGTACCTGAGGTCCTGTGGAACCACCTAACGAGCCTTCCTTCTTCCTGGTCATCGCCGCGTCGGCCGCACCGACGAGGATGTCACCCGCCGCCGCCGAACCGCTGCCGGGAGTGCCCACCGTACCTGGATC
The DNA here is from genome assembly GCF_018263855.1 of Kutzneria sp. CA-103260. GTDB lineage: Bacteria > Actinomycetota > Actinomycetes > Mycobacteriales > Pseudonocardiaceae > Kutzneria. Next base: position 4,670,446 of record NZ_CP073318.1, read on the forward strand.
GTGATCAAACGGAGGCGAATGAAAGACACAGAGAGTGTTCTCGTCATCGCCCGGGTGGAGCAGTGGTCACGGGCCGCCCAGGTAGGCCAGCACGGCCAGCACCCGGCGGCGCCCGTCGGCCGCGGTCAGGCCCAGCTTCCCGAAGATGTTGCCGACGTGCTTGGCCACGGCGGCCTCCCCGACCGACAGCCGAGCGACTTCTCCTCTCTCTTTCCTCCGCACGCTCCCGTCCGCCGCTTCCTCTCCTCCGCCCCATCTCCCCTCCTTCCACTTACCTCCCTCCCTTCGCTTTCCTGTCTCCCATCCCCTCTCCGCTCCCCCTCGTCCTTCTCCACCCCCTTATCCAGCCCCCGGAGAGCGCTCTCTCAATTGGCCGTTATGGCTGTTTCATCCCGTCTGCCCCACCGTCGACCACACCATTGACACCGTCGAAACGTCCGTGGAACATGCTTCGGGAGAGCGCTCTCCGAACCTGGAACCCGCCGGGCGCTCCGGCTCCGTTCCCTGTTCCCCACTCCCAGGAGCGTCCCCATGCATGTGTCAGCGCGGTCGGGACCGCGTGCCCTAGGTGTACTGCTGTCGGTGCTGGTCGGCCTGACGGTGGCGGTGTCGGCGGGCCCGGCGCACGCGGCTGGAACGCCGCTGTCCCAGGGCAAGACGGCCACTGCCTCCAGCCAGGAAAACGGCGGCACGCCAGCGTCGGCGGCGGTCGACGGCGACGCCACCACCCGATGGTCCAGCGCGGCCGCGGATCCCCAGTGGCTCCAGGTCGACCTGGGCGCGGTGGACGCCGTCGGCCAGGTGGTCGTCCAGTGGGAGGCGGCGTACGCGAAGGCGTACCAGATCCAGCTCTCCACGGACGGCAGCAACTGGACCACCGCCTACTCCACAACCACCGGCGCAGGCGGCACGGAAACCCTGACGGTGACCGGAAACGCGCGGTACGTCCGGCTCTACGGAACCCAGCGCGCCACCGGCTACGGCTACTCGGTGTACGAATTCCAGGTCCACACGACCGGCGGCGGCTCCACCGGGCCGGTTCAGGGCGGCGGCGACCTCGGCCCGAACGTGCTGGTCTTCGACCCGTCGACGCCGAACATCCAGGGCCAGCTGGACGCCGTGTTCCAGCGGCAGGAGTCGGCCCAGTTCGGCACGGGCCGGTACCAGATCCTGCTCAAGCCGGGCGCCTACAACAACATCAATGCGCAGATCGGTTTCTACACCTCAATCTCCGGCCTCGGCCAGGACCCGGACGACGTCACCGTCAACGGCGACATCACGGTCGACGCGGGTTGGAACGCCGGCAACGCGACGCTCAACTTCTGGCGCTCAGCGGAGAACATGGCGCTGAACCCGGTCAGCGGCACCGACCGCTGGGCGGTCGCGCAGGCCGCCCCGTTCCGGCGGATGGACGTGCACGGCGGGCTGAACCTGGACTCCGCCAGCTACGGCTGGGCCAGCGGCGGCTACATCGCCGACAGCCGGATCTCGGGACAGGTCGGCAACTACGCGCAGCAGCAGTACTACACGCGGGACAGCTCCGTCGGCGGCTGGAGCAACGGCGTGTGGAACCAGGTGTTCTCCGGCGTGCAGGGCGCTCCCGCGCAGGGTTTCCCGAACCCGACCTACACGACCCTCGACACCACGCCGGTGTCCGTCGAGAAGCCGTACCTCTACCTCGACAACACCGGCAACTACGCCGTTTTCGTGCCGTCGAAGCGGACCAACGCGCGCGGCGTGTCCTGGGCCAACGGCCACACGCCCGGCACTTCCCTGCCGCTGAGCCGGTTCTACGTGGTCAAGGCGGGCGCAACCGCCGCGACGATCAACGCGGCGCTGGCGCAGGGCCTGAATCTCCTGTTCACGCCGGGCATCTACCACGTCGACCAGACCATCGCCGTCACGCGGCCGGACACCGTGGTGCTCGGTCTCGGCGAGGCGACCATCGTTCCTGACAACGGCGTTGTGCCGCTGCGGGTCGGCGATGTCGACGGCGTCCGCGTCGCCGGGCTGCTGCTCGACGCCGGGCCCGTGTCGTCGCCGCAGATGATCCAGGTCGGCGCTCCCGGCTCAACCATCAGTCACGGCAACGATCCCACTGTCATCCAGGACGTCTATGTGCGCGTGGGCGGCGCGGGCAAGGCTGCCGCCGGCACGGCGATGGAGATCGACAGCAACGACACCGTCGTCGACCACACCTGGCTGTGGCGGGCCGACCACGGCGACGGCGTCGGCTGGAACGACAACCCCGCCGACTACGGCCTTGTGGTGCGGGGCAACAACGTTCTCGCCACCGGCCTGTTCAGCGAGCACTTCAGGAAGTACGACGTCGACTGGTTCGGCAACGGCGGCCGCACCCTCTTCTTCCAGAACGAGAAGGCCTACGACGCCCCCAACCAGGCCGCCGTGCAGAACGGCCCGACCCTGGGCTTCGCCGCGTACAAGGTGGAGAACTCGGTCACCAGCCACGAAGCCTGGGGCCTGGGCAGCTACTGCAACTACACCGCCGACAAGACGATCCGCCAGGACCACGGCTTCGAGGTCCCGGTCACCGCCGGCGTCCGCATGCACGACCTCACGGTGGTTTCCCTGGCCGGCGACGGCGAGTACAACCACGTGATCAACGACGTCGGCCCGCCGACTGTCGGCACCGCGACCGTTCCCTCCACGGTGACGAGCTATCCGTGACGACTAGTGGCTGGGCGGCGTCAAGCCGTAGCGGGCGACGACGTCGTCCAGCCACTCAGGGTTGCCGTAGGTCAGGCCGTATCGGGCGGCGAGGCCGGCGAACTCGACGGTCTCGTGCAGTGACGTGCCGGGCGGCGGGGTGACCGAGACCAGCAGCTCGGCCAGCTCGCGGAAGTAGGTCTCGAAGCCGCCGGGGGCAATGACTTCCAGGATGCGGCCGGGTTGGTCGCCGGCGTTCCACATCGCGTGCATCTGGCCGCGGGGCTTGGTGATGAAGCCGCCGGGGCCGAGCACGACCTCCGTGTCGTCGGAGCGGAAGCCGATCTGGCCGGCCAGCACGAAGGAGTGCTCGTCCTCGCGGGTGTGCCGGTGCGGGGCGGTGATCGTGCCGACGGCGAAGGGGTGCTCGACGATGGCGACGGTGCCGCTGTCCCGGCTCTCCAGCTTGAACGTGGCCCCGAAGCCGGGGATCGCCACCGAGTCCCCGTCGCCGGGCCGGAGCGCGCGGGCGATGTCCATCAGGTGTCCCCCAAACTCAGGTTTCGTTACAAGGTATGACCGTAACCTAACCGTGTCGAGGTTACAACCAAGGGCTGTAACTTATCCGGTACGGTGAGGGCATGGCCCACGACAGCGAGCGCAACCTCGGCGGACGGCCCCGGGACGCGGCCATCGACGAGGCGATCATCCTGGCCACCCGGGAGCGGCTGGTGCGGGACGGGTACTCGCGGATGACGATCGGCGACATCGCCGCCGACGCGGGCGTCACCCGGCCGACGCTGTACCGCCGCTGGGCCACCAAGTTCGACCTCGTGGTGGACGCGCTGGACTACGGCTTCCGGCGGCAGCGCGACATGTACACGATCGACCTGTCCGACCTGTCGCCGCGGGAGGCGCTGACCGAGGCGGTGCGACGGCTCGACCCGGCCTACTTCAACCCGGACGCCATGGTGCTGATGGGCAACTTCGCCGGCGAGGCCATCCGCACCCCGGAGCTGCTGGACCTGCTGCGCACGCACGCCGTCGAGCCCCGGGTGTCGCTGGTCGAGGACCTCCTCACGTGCCTGCGGGACCGCGGCGCCGTCCGCGAGGGCATCGACCCGCACACCATCGCGATCATGTGCTTCGGCAGCTACTTCGCCGCCTTCTACCGCGGCGAGCCGACCAAGGACCTCGCCGAGCGGGTGGTGGCCGTGCTGTGGCCGGCCGTCGGCAAGGAGTGACCATGGACGTGCGCGAAGCGTTGTACACCACCAGGATGATGCGCCGGATGCGCCCGGATGCGGTGCCCGTCGAGGTGCAGGGCCGGATCCTGGACGCGGCGATTCGGGCCCCCAATGGCGGCAACGCCCAGCGCTGGCACTTCCTCGCCGTGGACGACCCGACGCTCAAGGCCGAGCTCGCCGCGCTCTACCGCGCCGCCCGCGAGATCGAGTACGCCGAGTTCACCGCCGGCACGCTCGCCCGGACCGTGCACGATCCCGCCGCGCACGCCGAGACCATGGGCCGGATCAAGAAGTCCGGCGATTACCTGACCGAGCACTTCGAGGAGATCCCGCTGCTGCTGTTCGTGTTCGCCATCGACGACCACGGCGGCGCGAACATCTACCCCGCCATCTGGAGCGCCCTGCTTGCGGCCCGCGCCGAGGGCGTCGGCGGCACGATCACCACCATGTTGCGGTACAAGGCTGACGAGGTGCACAAGCTGCTCGGCGTGCCCACCCACGAGGGGTGGCAGATGACAGCCATGCTGGCCCTGGGCTACCCGCTCGGTCGCTGGGGCGTCGCCGCCAACCGCCGGCCGGTGCACGAGGTCAGCAGCCGCAATCGGTGGGGTCGCCCGTATACCCCGGAAATCCCCCAGCCATTGTGGCAGCCCTAGTCCGCGAGCCAACGCCGCCAGACGGCCACGTGCAGGATCACGGCGAGGCTCAGGGCATTCAGGGTGGCATGGGTGGACCAGCTCAGCGACTGCCGGTCGGACAGGCCGAGGCCGGCTGCGACCAGCGGCAACAACACGGCCAGGATCGCGGTGAGAACCGCCATCAGCACCAGCATGATGCTGCGGCCGGGCACCACCGTGAGCCGGATCGTCGGCCAGGCCTCGAACAGCATGGCGATCACGAGAATGGCGGCGATGGCCGAGCCGGAGACCTCGGCGATCCGGCCGGGCTCCCAGCCCAGAACCCGTTCCGCGACAAGGTAACTGATCCAGCCGCAGGCGAGGACGGAGAGGTGGGCCGTGACCAGCCGGACCGCGCGACGCCGGATCCGGGCGAACGGCCAGCCCCGCAACGCCACGTACCAGACCATCTGCCAGACGCCGAGGGCCGCAAACCAGCTGGCGAAGACTTCACCGGTGACCGAGCCAGTTCCAACGAGTCCACTGTAGACGGACAGGCCGACGAGCCAGCACAGCACCAGCGCGGCCAGGCCCGACCAGATCCGGGACAGGCCACGCAGCGGCCAGCACTCACCGACCAGGGTGAGTTGCAGGATGACGCCGAAGATGGCCACCGCGAGCGGCACCTCCACCGACGCCCCGCGAGCGAAAACCCCTTGCAGGTCAATACCTTCGAGCAGGCCTTGGCCCAGGAGCGTCAGCACCACTCCCCCGGCTGCGACGATCGCCGTGTCACCGAGACCCGACCACCCGCCACTGAGCAGCGAGCCCGGCCAGTCCTGCCACCAGAAGGCGATCACCGCGACGATCGGCAACGCGAACGTCAGCAGCGGCCCGAGCACCTCGAACGTGTGCACCGGGCCGCCCCAGCCAACGGCGAGCAGCACCGCCGCCGGCACCACGAACAGCAGCCCCAGCAGTCCGCGTCGCGGCTGCCCCTGCCGGGCATCGGCCAGCGCCTCCGGGCTCAACGCGTCCGGGGCGCTGACCGATGGCCGGTCAGAGGACGTGCTCAAGGCGGATCGGCAGTCTGTGGTGGCGTCGACCGGTGGCGTGGTGGACGGCGTTGGCCACGGCGGCGGCCGCGCCGACCATGGAGACCTCGCCCAGGCCTTTCACACCGACGGGGTTGAACTGGTAGTCGGGCTTGTCGATGAAGTCGACGTCGATGCGGTGGACGTCGGCGTTGACCATGACCGGGTACTCCTCAAGCGTGGTGTTGAGGAAGCCGAACCGGTCGTCGGTCAGGGTTTCCTCGCGCAGCGCGGCGCCGATGCCCCAGATGACGCCGCCGCGGACCTGGCTGGTGGCGGTGACCGGGCTGGCGACCCGGCCGCAGTCTGCGACGCTCACGACTCGGGGCACGCGGATGCGGCAGGTGCCGAGCTCGACCCGGACCTCGACGAAGTGCGCGATCCAGCTGAAGGTGACGAAGCCCGGGAACACCGGGCCGGCGATCGCCAGGTGACCGGACCGCAACTGGGCCAGAACGTCCCGAGATTGGCCGGGGCCAAGGGAATCGACCGTGACCCGGACCGGATGGCCGGCGATGGCGACGGCCGCGGCGACATCGACGTCACCGGTGTCGGCGACGTTCAACAGCTTGCGAAGCTCACGCAGTCCGGAGTGGACGGCCGGTAGCGCGGTGGCGGTGCCCCACGAGCCCGCGGTGAGGTGCTGGGTGCCGACAGTGGTGTCCCCGACCTGGACGACCACATCGGTGGCGGGAATGCCTAAATCCTGGGCCACATGCAGGGCGATGGAGGAACGGATCCCTTGCCCCATCTCGTGTCCGTCGACACTGACCGTGACCCGACCGTCAGCGTCGGCGGTGAGAGTGGCCATGGCGGCGGCGACGTTGCCGGGATAGTTGCCGATGGCCACACCCCAGCCGACGAGCGAACCGTCCTCGGCCCGCATCGACCGGGGCTCGGGATTTCGACCGGACCAGCCGAAGAGTTCGGCGCCGCGCCGCAGGCAGTCGCCGACGTGACGGCTGGAGAACGGCAGTCCAGTGATCGGATCGGTGTCGGTGTCGTTGGCCAGCCGAAGTTCCACCGGATCCCGGCCGACGGCCAGCGCGAGCTCGTCCACGGCCTGTTCGAAGGCGAACATCGACGGGCTCTCAAACGGGGCCCGCATGTAGCCGGGGGTCTGCACGTCGGTCTGCACCAGCCGCTGCCGCCCACGGAAGGCGGAGAACCCGTACAGCCGGCCGGTGACCTCGGTATGCATGGCGGGAAACAGATCGTGCCGGGAGGTCTGCTGGTCAACCTCGTGGATGGCGGCCAGGATCCGGCCGGACTCGTCAGCGCCGAGCCGGATCCGGTGCTTGCTGGCCGGCCGGAAACTGCCGTTCTGAAACGTTTGCGGGCGGGCCAGCACCAGCTTCACCGGACGGCCCAGCCGCCGGGACAGGACAGCCATCGGTCCCAAGTGGAGCAACAACGAGTTCTTCTGGCCGAAGCCGCCGCCGAGATAGGGCGACCGCACCTCGATGTTCCCGGCGTCGATGCCGAGCTGCTGCGCGAGGCCGTAGCGCACGGCGTTGGCGTTCTGGGTGCCCTCATGCACGATCAGCGTGTCGCCCTGCCACTCCACGACGCCGCCGTTGAGCTCCATCGGCACGGCGTGCTGCGGCGGATGCTCGTACACGTTGTCGATCTGGACCGGGCTGCCGGCGATCACCGCGTCCGGGTCGCCGACCTTGATGTCGGCCAGGAACGGCAGCGGGATCGCCTCCTCCTGGACCAGTGTGGTGGCGCCCTCGGAGTCCAGGTGCAGAGCGAACGGCTCCGGCTCGTACTCGGCGGTGATCGCCTCGGCGGCCTCGGTCGCGGCAACCGGGGTCTCGGCCACCACAATCGCGATGGGCTGGCCGCGGTAGGCGATGTGATCGCCGGTCATCGGTTGCAGGCTCTGGAAACCGAAGCCGCCGGCCATCACGAACCCAGGACCGGCCAGCTCACCGTCGAACCGGGTCTCCACCAGCAGCACCCCCGGCACGGCCAGCGCCGCACTGGTGTCCACACTGGACAGTCGACCTCGGCCGACCTTGGCCAGGGCCAGGGCGGCGAACGCCATCCCGGGCCGCACGCGGTCGGCGCCGTAGAGCGCCTTCCCGGCGACCTTGTCGTACGCGTCGACCCTCATCGGACGGCCCGCTTCCCGGCGATCCGCACGGCCTCGGCGACCGTGCGAATGCCCAGCTCGACTCGGAATCCATTGGTGTGGCCGGGCCGTGCAGCCGCGAAGGCGATCTCCCCGGCCCGCCGCGCCGACTCCTCGGTGAGCACGCTGCCCAACAGGGACCGCTCCGCCTCGACCGCCCGCCACGGCCGAGTGGCCACCCCGCCCAGCGCGATCCGGCTCTCGGTGACCACGCCGCCGTCGTCGAGCACCAGCCCGATCGCCGCCGAGGCCAGAGCGAACGCGTAGGACTCGCGGTCCCGAATCTTCAGATAGGTGGAGCCCCGACCGACGGCGGTGAGCGGCACCCGGATGCGCACGATCAGTTCGTCGGCCGCCAGAACATGTTCCCGGTCCGGGTTCTCACCCGGCTCGACGTGCAGATCGGCCAGCGCCAGCGAACGCTCCCCCAAGGGCCCGGCCACGTCCACGACGGCGTCGAAGGCCACCAGCGCGATGGCGAAGTCGCCGGCATAGGTCGCGCTGCACGAGGAACTGGCTCCCAGCAACGCGTTGTGCCGGTCCAGGCCCTCCATCGCGTCGCACCCGCTGCCCGGCTTGCGCTTGTTGCAGGCGAAGTCCGTGTCCCGGAAGTAGCTGCACCTGGTGCGCTGCAACAAGTTCCCGCCCAGCGTGGCCATGTTGCGCAGCTGCTGGGAGGCTGCCCGCCAGATCGACTCAGCCAGCGCCGGATAGTCGGCACTCACCACCGGATGGTCGGACACGTCGGCCATCCGCACGCCGGCCCCGAAGACCAACTCGGTCTCGGTGACCGAGATGCCGGTCAGCTCCGGCAGCCGGTGCACGTCGATCACCGCCGGCGGCGCCTCGACGCCGAGCTTCATCAAGTCGTACAAGGTGGTGCCACCGGCCAGGATCTTGGTTCCCGGCCGGGCATCCCGCAACGCGTCGAGCACTGCCGGAAGGCTGCCCGGCGCGGCGTAGGCGAACGGTCGCACGGGTCAGCCCTCCCGCGCCGCGCCGGCGGCCTGCCGCACGGCCGCGACGATGCCGACGTAAGCGCCGCAGCGGCAGACGTTTCCACTGAGGTACTCGCGGATCTGGTCATCGTCGACCGTATGCCCCTCGGCGATGCAGGCCAGCCCGGACATGATCTGGCCGGGCGTGCAGTAGCCGCACTGGAGCGCGTCGTTGTCGACGAAGGCCTGTTGCAACGGATGCAGCTCGCCGTCCGGGCCGGCGACACCCTCGATGGTCCGCACGTCCTGGCCGTCGACCTGCACGGCCGGGGTCAGACAGGACACCACGCGGCGGCCGGCCAGGTGCACCGTGCACGCGCCGCAGTGGCCGTGGTCGCAGCCTTTCTTGGTGCCGGTCAGGACAAGCCGTTCGCGGAGCACGTCCAGCAGCGACTCCCGCGGATCCAGCCGGAGCTGGACGGGTTCGCCGTTGACCGTGCAGGTCACCTCGACCGAGTCGTTCGTGGACACGCCGAGAACCGTAGGTAACCGACCACGCCGGCGCATTCCACGGATTGCGTTGTCAACACCCGATTATTGCGGTGCGGCCGCCCGGTACGCGGACGGTGACTGGCCGGTCTCGCTGCGGAAGGCGGCGGCCAGCCGGGACGGCGAGGCGAAACCGCACAGGTGGGCGATCTCCGTGACCGACAGGCCGGGCCGGGCCAGGTGCCGGCGGGCGCGGTCGACCCGCACCTTGGTCAGGTACCGGTACGGCGTCTCGCCGGTGTGCGCCTTGAAAACGCGGAGGAAGTGGAACGGGCTCAGGTCGGCCACGGCCGCCATCTCGGCCAGGGTCAACGGAAGTTGGTGGTTGTCGCGGATGAACCGCGCCGCCCGCCGCACCCGCCGGTCCTCCCGACCCGGCTCGCGCGGCGGTGGCGCGGCCGCGTGCACGGTGAGCAGGTGCGCGGCCAGGAACGTGGCCGCCGACTCGGCGTAGAACTCGTCCACCCCGCCGCGGGCGGCCGTGCACAGCGCGCCGATCACCGACGAGAGCACGGGATCCTGCACGGCCAACGCGTCCGGCCGGCCGAGCCGGGTCGCGTCCCGGCCCCACAGCTCCACGCAGATGCGGTCGATCAGCGCGCCGGGAAGCTCGACATGCGTGGTGAAAGTCCGTTCCGTGCCGCGCCAGCGGATGTCGGTGGACTGCCCCGGCGCGGTCAGGCCGATGAGTCCGGGGCCGTAAGCCGCGCCGTGCCAGGAAGTTCCGTGCCGCGACTCGATGGTCGTCACCCCGGAGTCGACCAGCACGATGCACTGGTCGTCAGTCGGCGGCAGGTGCAGCTCCGCCTGCTCGGCGTTGTCGAACTGCCGCAGCCGCAACGATGTCCAGCCGACCTCCGGCCAGTCGTCCCGTCTTCGCCGCGCTTCGCTCATTCTCGGGAGTATGCCCCGCCGTCCTCGTGGAACGTCGTGAACCGGGCGACCGGTACTCGGGACGTACGGCAACGAGTGGACGAATGGTCGGGATCGCCGTAGCCGAGCGACAGCCCGCACACCACCAGTTCGTCGTCCGGGATGTCCAGATTCCGCCGCAGCACCGGGGCGAAGTCGCTCAGCGCCGCCTGCGCGCAGGTGTCCAGGCCCGCCGCCCGCGCGGCGAGCATCAGCGCCTGGAGGAACAGGCCGGCGTCGACCAACGCCCCCTGCCGCCGACTACGGCTGACCGTGAGGACCATACCGACCGGCGCGCCGAAGAACTCGTAGTTGCGGCGGTGGTGGGCCATCCGCCCCGCCATGTCATCACGCGCGATGCCCATCGCCTCGGAATACAGGCGGTGGCCGAGTTCGTGGCGGCGGCCGAGGAACGGCTCCGGCCAGCTCCCGGCCGGCGGCTGGTGGTCGTAGTCGGCGCCGCCATCGCCTGCGTCGTAGGCCTTGAGCAAGTCCTCGGTCAGGCGGCGCAGAGCCGGGCCGGTCACCACATGCACCTGCCACGGCTGGGAATTCGAGTTGCTGGCCGAGCGGGAGGCCAGCGCCAGCACCTGTTCCAGCTTCTCACGGGGCACCGGAGTGGACAGGTAGGCGCGGCAGCTCCGCCGGCCCGACAAGGTCTGCGTTAGGTCCATTGTGGACTTACGCGGCGGGCGGCGTGATGTCGTAGGAGATCCGGCCAGCGGGCAGGTAGAACAGCGCGATCAGCGCCCCGCCACGAACCTCCGGGTAGTGGTGGCTGCCCGGGCCGGGCGCGGTCCACCCGGGGCCCTGCCAGCCACGCGGGCCCATCAGCTCCGCGCCGGGCGTCAGCGGCACCACCAGGTTCAGCTCGCCGTACGGATGCTGGTGGTACTGGCCGCGAAACGGCTCCACGCTGTCCATGTAGACCGCCGTGATGCTGAAGTAGTTCAGCGCGTCGGCCGGATCGGCGATGCGGCTACGCCGATAGTGCGGGCCGTCCACCTCGATGTTGGCCGCCCAACCCTCGCGCACGCCGTCGCTGATCATGCGGGCCAGGTCGTCGTACAACGCCGTGCCGGGGCCGTACGTCTCGTTCAGCCAGGTCTCCAGCTTGCCGCCCGCGGTCCGGTTCTTGACTTCGTCGAGGAACGGGATGCTGCGGTCGATCAACTCCTGCGCGGTGCTCACGTCTGCCTCCTCGCTGCCGGTGAACCCAAGGTAGGACCAAGGTTGGGTTACAGTCAACAGCTGTAACGAAACCGGCGCTCACCGTCCTGCCACTCGTCGGTGGCACGCAGGCCGGCCGCGACCGCAACAGCCGCGGAGGCGTGGTTGGCGGGGTGGACGTGCGCGACAACGGTGCGGATCGACTGCCGCCCGAGCCAGTCGACCAGGCCCTTCGCGGCCTCTTTGGCGATGCCCCGACGCTGCCAGGACGTGCCGACGACCCAGGCGATCTCGGCGGTCGGTCCGGGACCGACGGTCGCCTGCACGGTGCCCGCCAGGTCGCCGGCGAAGTCGATGACCCAGTTGAGCCAGGCGACTGCCGGATCGGGCGAGCCCGCGGTCAGGCGTTGGTAGCGGCGACGGAGTTCGTCGACGGTCAGCGGCACACCGCCGATGTGCGTGTGCAGCGCCGGATCCGCCAGCACGGCGGCCATCTCCTCGGCGTGCTCGACGCGAAGCGGCAGCAGGGTCAGTCTCGGGGTGGCGATGGCCTCGATGGTCACGGCCAGCCAGCGTGCCCTAGGAGCGGTTGGGGTGGCGGACCGCGTTCAGGCTCTGCACGACGTAGAGGGCGCCGGACCAGACGTGCATGCCCAGGCCCCAGAAGGCGAAGCCGTAGCCGATGGGGCCGGCGATCATGGCCGTGGTCGGGCCGATCTGGGCCAGCAGCAGGATGGGCAGCGCGTAGAGCAGGCAGAACGTGGCGGCCTTGCCGAGGTAGATGACCTCGGGAGTGTCGTAGCCGGCGCGGCGCAGCAGCGGCAGGCAGAGCGAGACGGCGGCGTCACGCAGCAGGATGAGGGCGAAGAACCACCAGGGCAGGATGCCCCGCACCACGAAGGCGAACGCGGTGGCCAGGATGTACAGCCGGTCGGCGGCCGGGTCGAGCAGCGTGCCCAGGCGGCTCATCTGGTTGAGCCAGCGGGCGAGCTTGCCGTCCAACCAGTCGGAGATGGCGGCCAGCGCCAGCACGACGATGGCCCACACGTCCTCGTGCGGGCCGAGCAGCAGCCACAGGAACAGCGGCACACCGGCCAGGCGCAGCACGCTCAGCAGGTTGGGAATGGTGAACACCCGGTCGGACCGGACGTTCGCGTTGCCTTGGACCACACCACAAGCCTATGCGACGGCGTGGAACCCGCCCGGCGGGAGTGCGCGTCGCGCCGCTGGCCGGATCCGGCCAGCCAGGAATTCGGTCGCCGGCAACATCGCGAGGTCGCGCCGGTCTCTGGAGCCGCGGGCCGGGAAAATCGCGTCTGTTCAGCGATTTTCCCGGACTAGGCGAAGAGGCCGGGTTCGAGCGACCTCGCCCCGCGCGGAACGCGCGGCAAATCAGCGCGAGCGGGACCAGCCGCGGAGCTGGAGTTCGTCGCCGGTGTAGAAGCGCGGGCGGCCGCGGTCGTCGACGCCGACCCAGCGGGCCCGGCCGTGCGATCCCTCCAGGACGTACGCGTGCCCACCGCTCCACACGACGCTGCACGGCGCGGTCGGCAGCGGACGGGAGTTGCGGGTCGCCTCGAACTGGCTGGTTGCCTCGGCAGTGACGCTCATGACTGGCTGAATCCTCCGTGAGGGGTACCGTCCGGGAAATCGTCACCCGGTCGCTGTGCGCTACCCCGATGCGGACGATTCTGGACCCGTTTCCGCCGCCTGAAACCGAAATCCCGGCCGCCCGCGCCCGCCGGGGCGGATACAGCGCCAAGCTGCGATCCGCGTCACGTGATCGACTTGCGGCAGGGGTCACTCCGGATGCCGTTCGGCGCAGCTGTGCGACCGACCAACGGCGGCCGTAACAGGTACCGCCGATCGGCCGCACTGGTCACCGGGCCGATCACACCGGTGTTGACCTGGGCAGTTCCGCCAAGCGGTCGCGCATGCGCCGCTGCCACGGCCCGAGCCCGGCCCGGGTGAACAGATCGAGGGCGTCGGCCAGCCGCCGGCGGCCGAGCCGCTCGTCGCCGTCCCGCAAGGCCAGTTCGGCCAGGCTCCAGCAGCTGGTGCCCTCCCCGAACAGGTCGCCGATCTCGGCGAACGCCCGCTGGCAGCCGGTCAGCACCCGTTCGGCGCGGGTGGTCTCGCCACGGGTGACGAGCACGTGCCCGAGCTGCCGCACGCAGCGCAGCTCCCCGAGCCGGTCCCCGAAGCCCCGATACAGCGCGGTGGCCTCCACCAGGCAGCGCTCGGCGGCGTCCTGGTCGCCCCACTTGCAGTGCGAGGCGCCCAAGAACAGCAGCACCTGGGCCTGTCCGTACGAGTCGCCGAGGCCGCGAAACGCCGACAGCGCCGCCGCCATGGCGGTCCTGGCCGCGTCGGCGTCGCCCAGGTCCCGTGCCACCAGTCCCAGGCAGAAGCCGACGTTGACAACGCCGCGCTCGTGGTGCGCCGAGGCGTAACCGACAGCGGCCTCGTCGAAGCAGCGCCGGGCCAGGTCCAGCCGGCCGTTGTGATGGTGCACGTCGCCGAGCGCCATCAACGCGTGCGCATGCGACAACTCGTCGTCCCGCCACAACTCCAACGCCTGGGTCAGCAGCCGCTCGGCCAGCACGTGACGTTCCTGGGCGAAGCACAGCCGTCCCAACCCGTACCGCATCCGGGCCTCGCCCCAGCGATCACCGGCAGTCACGGCCGCGACCAGGGCCCGCTCCTGGCACCGCCGCCAGTCGTCCCAGTGCCCCCGCAGCTCCAGGAAGCCCTCACAGGCCGCAGCCAACCGCCAGGCGTGGCGCGCATGCCCTTCAGCGGCCGCCTGCTCGATGGCCACGGCCAGTTCCTGGCGTTCCAGCTCGAACCAGGCCATCGGATCGCCGGTGGCCATGGTGCCGCGGCCGGGCAGGTGCGGCAGCCACCCGGCGTTGGGCAGCGACGTCTCCGCCTCCTCGGCGGCGGCCAGCCACGCCGTCAGCGCCCGGGACACCGCCAGATCCCGTTCGCCGTCGGCCTGTTCCCGGGCATAGATGCGGACCAGGCCGTGCATCCGGTAGCGGTCGGCGACCCCGGTCAGTTCCAGCAACTGAGCGTCCACCAGGTCCTCGACCAGCCGCTCCGCCCGGTGCGGCGGCCGGTCGAGCACAGCGGCGGCCAGTCGCGGCGAGTAGTCGATGGTGTCGAGCGCGCCCAGCAGCCGCAGGGCCCGCCGCCGTTCGTCGTCCAACGCTCGGTAACCGGCGCCCAGGCTGGCCCGCACCTGCATGTCGCCGGCCTCAAGACCGTCCAGCCGCCGCTGCTCGTCGGCCAGCTGAGCCACCAGCCAGCTCAGCGGCCGCGACGTGCGGGCCGCCAGCCGGGCCGCGGCGACACGCAGGGCCAGCGGCAGTCCACCGCAGTGCCGGACCAGGTCACGGGCTGCCTCGACCTCGGCGGCTACGCGCTGTGCGCCGAGCACGGTCTCCAGCAGCCGCAGCGACTCCTCGTCGTCGAGCACAGTCAGGTCGACGGTGCGGGCCCCGGCCAGCCCGGTCAGCCGGTTACGACTGGTGACCAGCACGGCCGAGCACTCGTCGCCCGGGATCAGCGGCCGGACCTGCGCCTCGTCGGCGGCATCGTCCAGCACGAGCAGCACCCGCCGGCCGGCCAGGCGGTCACGCAGCAACGTAGAACGGCCCTCCACACTGTCCGGGAGGTGGGTGCCGAGCACGCCGAGCAGCCGCAGCAGCCGGCCCAGCACCTCGGCCGGGTGCACCGGACCGGTGGCGTCGCTCAACGTGGCGTGCAGGCGGCCGTCGGGGAAGCAATCCCGCAATTGGTGGCCTATGTGGACAGCAAGGGCGGACTTGCCGACGCCCGACATGCCGGCGATCACCTGCACCACCGGCATGCCGCTGTGCGGGGACGGCTCGGCCAGCCGCCGGGTCAGCTCGTCCGCGAGCGACGCTCGGCCGACCAGCGGCACGTCCGGCGGCAACGCCTGCGGCCTGACGACAGCTCTGTCCGGCACCTCAGGCCGCCAGTCCAGGGCCGGATCCCCGACCAGCACGCCGCGTTCCAGCTGGCGCAGCCGCTCCCCCGGCTCGATGCCCAGCTCGTCGATGATCACCGCCCGGGCGTCCCGATACGTCTCCAGCGCGTCGGCGGTCCGGCCGGCGCGGTGCAGGGCCAGCATGAGCTGAGCTCGGAACGGCTCGTGCAGCGGCGAATCCGCGACCAGGCCGGCTAGTTCGCCCAGCAGGTCGGCGTGCCGGCCCAGCCGCAGGTCGGCGTCGATGCGCCGCTCCAGGGCGTTGATTCGCAGCTCGGCCAGCCAGACTCCGGCGACCGCGTGCAGGGACGGCGAGGGCACGTCGGCCAGCGCCGGCCCGCGCCACAGGTCCAGCGCCTCCCGCAGCAGGCCGGCGGCGACCGTCGCCGGCGCCGCCTCGGCCTCGGCGACCAGCGCCCTGAATCGGTCCAGGTCGAGTTGTTCCGGCTCGACCTCGATCAGGTAGCCGGGCGGCCGGGTGCGCACCGGATCCACCCCGGACGCGGTCAGCGTGCGACGCAGCCTCAGCACGTAGCCCTGCAACGTCGCCTTCGCGCTGGCCGGCGGCCGCTCCCCCCACAGCCGCTCGGCCAGCTCGTCCACCGACACCGGCCGGTTGGCGCTGAGCAGCAGCGCGGCCAGCACGATCCGCTGTTTGGCGGCCGGCAACGCTGTCGGCTTGTTGTCGATCGTCACCTCGAGGGGTCCGAGGACCCGGTAGCGCACCCCCACGCTTGAGATGATGCCGGTACTGACAAGTGCGAGTAGGGGGAAACGAGTTGTCTCCAGTCACGATCGTCACCGGCGGCAGTCGCGGCATCGGCGCGGCGGCGGTGCGCCGGCTGGCCGCCGACGGGCACGCGGTGTGCCTGTCGTTCCGGGAGAACTCCGACGCCGCGGAGAAAGTGGTCCGCGAAGTGGTGGACGCCGGCGGCCGGTGCGTCGCGGTGCGCGCCGACGTGTCCCGCGAGGACGACACCGAGGTGCTGTTCCGGACCGCCCGCGAAGAACTCGGACAGATCACCGGCCTGGTGGCCAACGCCGGCGTGACCAGCCCGATGATGCCGCTGGCCGACCAGCCGGTGAGCCAGCTGCGGCACGTGATCGAGGTGAACGTGCTCGGCGCGCTCTTGTCAGCCCGCCGCGCCGTGCAGTCGATGTCCACCGCCCGCGGCGGCAACGGCGGCTCCATCGTGTTCATCTCCTCGTCGGCGCCGATCCACGGCGGGCCCGGCGAGTACGTGCACTACGCGGCGTCCAAGGGCGCGGTCGACGTGCTGACCGTGGGCCTGGCCAAGGAGGTCGCCAAGGAGGGCATCCGGGTCAACACGGTGGCCCCGGGCATGGTGGACACCGAGATCCACGTCGTCTCCGGCGACCCGGAGCGGGCCTGGAACGTGGCCGGCCGGATTCCCATGGCCCGGCCCGGCGACCCGGCCGAGATCGCCAACGCCGTCTCGTGGCTGATGTCGGAGCAGGCCTCCTACGCCACCGGGGCAGTCTTCCGCATCGCCGGCGGGCTGTGACCGGCCGATACAGTTGGACCCGCCGGTCGGCGATCCCGCCCGGCGACGTGGAACGAGCAAGGAGGAAGGATCCCTGTGGCTGAGATCCGCCGGGTGGGCGTCGTGGGCGCCGGACTGATGGGCTCGGGCATCGCGGAGGTGTGCGCGCGGGCCGGACTGGACGTGGTGGTCAGCGAGGCGAGCCCGACCGCGATGGAGGCGGGCCGCGAGCGGATCGCCAAGTCGCTGGGCCGCGGCGTGCGCAGCGGCAAGCTGTCGGAGGCCGACCGGGACGCGGCGCTCGGCCGGCTGCGGTTCACCACCGACCTGGGCGACTTCGCCGACCGCGAGCTCGTGGTCGAGGCCGTCGCCGAGAACGAGCAGGTCAAGACCGAGGTGTTCACCACCCTGGACAAGGTGGTCACCGACCCGGACGCGATCTTCGCGTCCAACACCTCGTCGATCCCGATCATGAAGCTGGGCATGGCCACCCAGCGGCCGGCCAACGTCATCGGCATCCACTTCTTCAACCCGGTGCCGGTGCTGAAGCTGGTCGAGCTGGTGCCGTCGCTGCTGACCAGCCCGGAGACGGCGCTGCGGGCCCGCGGCTTCGCCGCCGGGCAGCTGCGCAAGGAGGTCATCACCGCCCAGGACCGGGCCGGCTTCGTGGTGAACTCGCTGCTGATCCCGTACCTGCTCTCGGCGATCCGGATGATGGAGTCGGGCTACGCCAGCGCCGGCGACATCGACCAGGGCATGGTGCTGGGCTGCGCGCACCCGATGGGGCCGCTGCAGCTGACCGACCTGATCGGCCTGGACACCACCAAGGCGATCGCCGAGTCGATGTACGAGGAGTTCAAGGAACCGCTGTACTCCCCGCCGCCGCTGCTGCTGCGCATGGTGGACGCCGGCCTGCTGGGCAAGAAGTCGGGCCGCGGCTTCTACGACTACTCGGCCTGAACCTGTCCGGACGGGAACCGATCAGATGACGTGTGCCCGCCGGAGATCCACCTAGCCGCCTGCGTGGCCAATGCTGAAGGGCATGGCCCGCAGGCGATTGCACTTTCTCGGCACCATGCCGCAGTTTCCCGACGCCCGCGCCGCGTTCTCGTGGCAGCTGGGCGAGGAGGTCCGGGGCCAGCTGCGCCGGCTGTCCGGCGGCGAGACCGGGCCACGGCTGATGTGGTTCGTGCCGCTGGTCAAGGAACTCAAGGCCCGCCCGGAGATCCGGGCCGTGCGCGACGGCGACTGGACCTCCTACGAGGACACGGATCTGCTGACCGTCCGACATGGACAGCGACTGCACATCCCGCTTCGCCTGGCCCAGTACGCGGCCGAGGACCGGGCCGCCCTGGCGTCCGTTGTGGATGGTGATCCCGGACTTCCGTTGCAGGTCGGCATTCCCGGCTACCTCGACATGGCCCTGTTCACCTTCGGACCGCTCGGGGCGATCCGGCACAGCCGCCGGTTCCTGCTGGCCGTGGCCGAGCAGATCGCCGACATCGCGGCGCCGGACGTCGTGTTCCAACTGGAGGTTCCGGCCGCCCTGATCGCCGTCGCCTCCGCGCCCGCGTTCCTGCGGCCGGCCATGGCGAACTTCATGGCGTACCTGGTGACACGGCAAGTCGCCCGCGCGCCTGAGGGGTCGCGTTTCGGCGTGCACCTGTGCCTTGGTGATCTTGGGCATCGGGCGTTGCGACAGCTGCCGGATGCCGGCCCGCTTGTGTTGCTGGCCAACGCGATCGTGCGCCGCTGGCCCGATGGGCGGGTGTTGGAGTACGTGCACCTGCCGATGTCGGGTGGTGACGAGCCGCCGTCCACGGATGGGGAGTTCTATGCCCCGCTGCGGCGGCTGCGGGAGATGCCGTTGATCGCTGGCATCGCGCATGAGCTCCAGGATTCGGGTGATCAGTTGCGGGTTCGGGAGCTTGTTGAGCAGGCTGTTGGGAGGTCGGTGGATATCGCTACGAATTGTGGGCTTGGGCGTCGGTCTGCGGAGGAGGCGGAGCGGGCGGTTCAGGCGATGCTGAAGCTGGTGGCGGATTAGGGGGAGTTCTGCGGGGGTGGTTTGGGGGTGGATTTTTTAGGCTCTTGGTAGGGATGTGTGGGTGGTTACCGGCCTGGCAGGGTCGGTCGGTAACCACCCAGAGCGAGCAGTGCCAGCGAGATCAGAGCTTCGGGGCGTTTGAAGCCGAAGGCCATCCGGGTGAGCAGCCGGATCTTGGTGTTGGTGGACTCGATCAGGGCGTTGGACAGTCCGTGATCGAGGCTGGCGTGGATGGCGGCGAGTTCGGTCCGGATCGTGCGTCCGAGCTTGACGAACTCCGGTATCCGGCACCGCGCGGCCCAGGACAGCCACCGCGTCAAGGCGTGCTTGCCGTCCTGGCCGCCGACGGCGAAGACGTACCGGAGTCCTTCCTTGAGCAGGTAGGCCCGATAGAGCCGGGGGTCGGCCTTGGCGATCCAGTCCAGCGTGACCTGCTGCTTGTCGGTGAGGTTCTCCGGGTTCTTCCACAGCGCCCACCGTGCTCGTTTGAGCCCTCGCGCCGCCCCGGCCGACGCGGCGCGGCCCCGGCGATCCCGACCACTGCCACCCGGACTGCGACGCAGGGCGTTCCACGCTTGGCGCCGCACCGCGTCCAACGCGTCAGTGGCCCACTTGACCACGTGGAACGGGTCGGCGCAGCGGATCGCGGTCGGGCAGCGCTGTTCGACCACGCGGGCGATCCAGGCCGCGGCGTCCGCGGACACATGGGTGATCTGCGCGCAGCGCGCGGGCCCCAGCAGCGTGAAGAACTGGGTCAATGTCTGTTTGTCGTTGCCGGGCGCGGCCCAGACCAGCCGCCCGGTGTCGTGATCGACAACGATGGTGAGGTACTTGTGGCCTTTCTTGTAACTGATCTCGTCGATCCCGATCCGACGCAACCCCGCCAGCCGGTCCACCTCGGCGTCGATGTCGGCCCGGACCCGGGTGATGATCGAGCCGACGGTGGGCCAGGCGATCCGCATCAGCTGCCGCACCGTGGTCTTCGAGCAGGTGGTGGCCAGCCAGGCCACGGTGTCGTCGAAGGCCCGGGTGTGTCCGGCGCCGTGACGGGCCCAGGGCACCGCGGCGACCACGACGCCATGCTCGGCACAGGCCACCCGGGGCGCGTCGGCTTCCACGACCGCGCGCACGGTCCCCAGGTCCAGCGCCCGCCATCGGCGTCGTCCCTGCCCGGTGTCGTACCCGGGGCAGCGGCGCTGGCAGATCCCGCATCGGCCACGATCACGCCTGCGGGCTCGGACCGAAGCGACGAACACCTGCTCGTGCTCGTCGAACGCGACTGTCTCCACGACCGCGGTGGGCAAGCCCAGCAGCCGACCCCATACCCTGGTAGAGGGCACGTCGTTCTCCGTCTATGCAGTTTCTGTTCCTCGACAGCTCAGAAACCTAGACGCTGCACCGGCGTGCCCTTCTGCTACCTGGGCATACCCACCCACACATCAGTACGAAGAGCCATTTTTTAGGGGGTGGATGTTGGGTTGGCTCCGGGTGGATTTTGCGTGGATCCTCTGGGCGATGGCAATCGAGGCAATCATCGGACAGGCTGCGCCTGCCTCGATTCGCGGACGAGCGTACGCCATCGCCCCCCTCCACGCAAAATCCACCCTCCGAAGTGAGAGGGGGCGGTGGTTGGGTTTGCGGGGTCGGGGTTGCGATTATGCATGAAACTCGGATTCACCCGTTAGTGATTCGAGTTCGATCTTTGATAGGCGTATTCTGGAGGCATGGAAGAACTCGCCCGGGAGTTGGAGAGCAGGGAACCGTCAGGGGCTCTGCTGGATCTGCTCATGGGCATGGATCTCGCCACCCTGACCGCCGATCAACAGGTCACGGCATTCATTCTGGCGCGGAAAATTAAAGCATTCGCCGATCATGTGCAGTTGTCGATTCTGCGGGATGTCGAGGACACCGCTGAGATGGCGATGGCGGTGCATGAGCCGGAGCAGTCGGTAGTCCGGCAGAAGCGGTGCAGCGAGGTGTTGGACCGGTTGCCCCGGCTGTCGGAGCTGCTGCGGCGAGGAGAGTTGGACCTGCGGCGGCTGGAGACCGTGGACGAACGGATCGTCAACCTGCCCAATCCCGCCATGGTCGCCGAAGTCGAAGACGAACTGGTTGAGGTGGCTCCCGGGCTGACCCGCACCCAGCTCGCGCGGCGCACCACCGCGCAGGTAGCGAAGGTCGACCCCACCGGCTACGACCAGCGCCGCCTGAAGGCCAAGCAGGAGCGTCGGGTCGAGTTCACACCACTCCCGGACGGCATGGCGCAACTGCGGATCACCCTCACCGCACTCGACGCCCGCGCCTGCTACGACATCCTCACCCAGGACGCCCGGGCCCTGGTCAAAGACGAGCGGACCACTGACCAGAAACGAGCCGATGCCTTCCTGGACCGGTTCCTGGGGTACGGGGTGGACCGCAAGGTCAAGGTCCACGTCACCATCTCGCTGGAGACCCTGATGGGGTTGACCGAAGACCCCGGTCTGCTCGACGGCTACGGGCCGATCGCCGCCGACTCCGCTCGCGAGCTGGCCATGCACGCCCCCTGGCGCGGCCTGCTCCTCGACCAGTACCGCCGCGCCTCCGAACTCGGCACCGACACCTACCGCCCCACCACCCGCATAAAGGAATTCGCCGAACTCAACGCCGGCGGCACCTGCTCCGCCCCCGGCTGCACCACCCCCATCCAAGAACTCGACCACACCATCCCCTGGCCCACAGGAAAGACCGCTGCCACTCAGCTCAAGGGCTACTGCGCCCATCACCACCACCTCAAACACGGCAACCACACAGTCACCCTGGATTCCGACAACACCCTCCACTGGGTCACCCCACTAGGCCGCCACTACACAACCACGCCACACCAGTACTGAGCACCGGTTCTTTGACAACTCCACAGCGAAACGAACCAAGGGAAACCAAGGCCCGCCCCCCAAAAAAACCTGAACCCTAACCCCCACCCCAACCACATCACCCATCACCCCCAAGCCGCCCCCAACCCTCCCTCCCGTCCAAAGCCGCCCTAAAAACGACCCCCTACCCAACCGCCAGCAAACCACCCACCCCAACCACCCACCTGACCCAAGCGAACTGGCCAACCGTCCACGCAGGCCCGCAACCCACCACTAGCACCCCAACCCCCTACGGCTGCCAAGCCCCAATCACATCTCCAAGCACATTCGTCAACTGAATCGCCTTGGGCTGCCCCGCCGGCGTATCGATAGCCACCACTCCCCGCGTCGACTGCCCGCTCGGCACACCGCCAACCGTCAACTCGGGGCTGAAGCCGGCAGTCATGCTGTTGCCGGTGTTCTGGTCGTAGGTCTTGCCATCCGCCGCCTGGTAGCGCACGTACAGCGGGTTCACCTGGAACGTGCCGCCGGTGACCTTGATCTCCACGTCGATCACCGAGTACTGCCCGTTCGCCGGCGCCTGCGCCAGATCACCCTGGCCCTTCGACGAAGCGTTCACCGACAGCACCGTCGCCTCAGCGGTGGCCCCGTCGTCGCCGGTGACCTTGACCGCCTGCCCGACCTTCGCCGCCGTCACCGCCCCCGAACCCGACGCAGAACTCGGCGCGCTCCCCTGGTCCGGCAGCGGCCCACAGGCCGTGGCCCCGACCAGCACCAGCGCCAACGCCAATCCGGCTGTTCCCTTACGCATTGTCGTCCGTGCCCCTCTGTGCCTGGTTGTTTCCGCCACCAGCCTGGACAGGTCAACTGCCGTCGGACTGCCGTGCGACTGCTACCTTGCTGCCAGCGTCGGACAGGGGAGGGAAGACGTGGCCGAGCTGCGCTTCGAGGTGCTCGGGCCGGTGCGGGTGTTACAGGCGGGCCAGGAACTCGCTCTCGGGCCGGGCAAGCAGCGAGCGGTGTTGGCGGCGCTGTTGTTGCACGCCAACCGTCCGGCGTCGACCGCGGCGATCATCGACGCGGTGTGGCCGGACGATCCGCCGGCCAACGGCCCGAACGTCGTCCAGAAGCACGTCGCCGGGCTGCGCAAGGTGTTGGAACCGGAGCGCACGCCTCGCGCGCCGGGGCAGCTGATCACCTTGACCGACGCCGGCTACACCCTGCACGTCGAGCCGGGCGGCCTGGACGCCGAGGACTTTCAAGCGAGGATCAGCCACGCGCGAACGCTGCCGGTCGGTCCGGCGGCCGAGGCGCTTCGGGACGCCCTCGCGACGTGGCGGGGCCCGGCGCTGGCCGGCCTGGACGGACCTGCTTTCGACGTCGAGCGGACCCGGCTGGAAGAGAGCCGCGCCAATGCCCTTGAGGACCGCATCGACCTCGAATTGCGACTCGGCCAGCACTACCAGGCGATAGGCGAGCTCCGCCAGCTCACCGTCCACTACCCCTACCGCGAACGTCTCCGCGGGCTGCTGATGCTGGCCCTCTATCGGTCCGGCCGACAGGCTGAGGCGCTGGCGGCGTTTCGTGACACCCGGCGGCAGTTGTCCGAGGAGCTGGGGATCGAGCCCGGCGACGAGCTGCAGACTCTTCACGACCGGATGCTGGTCGGCGATCCGGCGCTGCTGCTGACGCAGCCGGTGGCACCGCCGGAACACCCGGTGAAGCAACGCCCGAAGCGGTCGGTGAACCTGGCCGGTTGGTGGCTGGTCGCGGTGCCGCTGCTGAGCGCCGGATTCCTGACGTGGGCGGCGTTTCTGGCCACGGCGACGAAGCTGCAGGGCTGGCAGCTGTGGCTGTCGACCACCGGCTACGGCGCGCTCGTCTGCGCCGCGTTCGTGGTGCCGTGGATCGGCGGCACCACCCACGCCCTCCTGTTGCGGCCGCGGCTGAACCGGCGCCGGGATCCCGCTGTGGCGGAGGCGATGGCCGCCCGGTCCCGCCGCGCCGAGGCCCGCCGGCTGCTGGCGACCGATCCGGCGCTGGCCCGGGAACTGTGCATCGGCCGGCCCGACCTCCCCCGCCGCTACGACGATGGCGGCCTGGTCGACGTGAACTCGGTGCCGGAGCACGTGCTCAGCTCGCTTGACGGCTTCCCGCCGGAGCTGGCGGTCCGGGTTGTCACCGATCGGGATCTGGTCGGTGGCTTCACTTCTGTCGACGATCTCGTCGCCCGAGGCCTGCTGACGTCCCTGGCCGCCGGTGCCCTGCGGGACCGGCTCGTGTTCATCCGCTAGTCCTGGATGAGGCGGCCAGCGGTGCCACGGGGATCACGGATCCAGAGATCCATGAGCTCGCCGTCAGGGCCGGGAAGAGTCAGGCAGCGCAACCAATCCGGGCCCCAGAGCCGAACCAGCTCACCGCCCCACGGGCGCTGCCACTCGATGGGTGGCACGCCGCGCCGGCAGTCGGCTTCACGAGGTTCCCAGCGCAGGATGTCGCCGTCGATGACGAGACGCCCGAGCAGTTCCTGCCGGTCGTAACGCTGCTTGTCCGACCACCGCCCGTGCCGACCGGCACCAGGCAAACCCAGGCGGTGCGCGAAAACCAACGGCAGCGACGCAGCCCAGCCGTCGCCGGCGACCCTGCGCAGCACGAGCTCGGTCGCCCCGAAAGTGATGGCCGGCAGGGCAAGAGCGCACAGCACGGCCCAAGCCGGCCCGATGCGGAACGAGAGCCCGGCGAAGATCACCAGCACGCCGAACGTCAACGCGACGAAGCCGTCGCGTCGACGTCCCCGCCGGAGCACGCCGTGTTCGGTCACTTCCGCCTCAGGTGGATGCCTTCCAGCAGCTCCGGAACCAGCTGGGCGCCCCGGGTGCTGTCGACGGCGGTGGAGGTGACCGGGGCCATCAACCACGGCTGGCGGTAGCCCAGGACCGGCGAGTACACCGGCACGAAACCCTGGTCGTAGAGCCAGATCGCGAAGTCGGTGGACAGCGTGCCCTTCTCGTCGACAGCGGCGGTGCCGTGCCACGGCAGCAGGGCGGAGCCGCCGAGCGCGGCGAAGCCGACCCGACCGGGCGACGGCATGCTGACGGTGAGCCGGACGCGGTGCTCGAACAGGTTGTCGTAGCCCAGTTCCCGGTCGGTGAGCACGGCCGACAGGTAGCGCACGGTGTCGCTCCAGGCCTGCCGCAATACCTGCTTGCGGGCCCGCACGATCTCGGCCGGGGTGGCCGGATCGGCCAGCTGGTACGGGTCGGTGTAGACCGCGCGGGCCCAGGACATGCGGTCCCGGCCGGCCGGCACGTCCAGCGCCACGGAGTGCAGGATGGACCGGAACATGTCCCGGAACGACTGCCCGCCACTGTAATCGCCCATCGGGTCCACATCGGACACCCGGGACAGCACGGCGGTGGGGTCGGAGGTGATGTCGAGTTCCCGGAACGCCTTGCGGAAGATGTTCTGGTAGTACTCGATGAGCACGATCCGCTCACTGTCCAGGCAGGACCCGATGCGAGTGCGCGCGACGTCGTCGATGTCGGCGAACTCCAGGAAGTCCTGGCCGCCCACCAGCCGCAGGTACTGGTTGAGCTTGCGCAGGTACGACTCGACGATCACGGTGGGTCGCGGCCGGAAGTGGTGCCCGTCGGTGAGCACGGTGATCTTCAGGCCCGGCGCGTAGACGCACTTCACGGCCTGCTGGAGCTCCCGCAGCCGGACCAGCACGCCGAGCTCGGCCAGGTCGGGCAGCACGCCGGAGGCCTTCAGCCCGCTCTGGCTCTGCTTGACCGGGAAGCCGGGCACCACCACCTGGATCGGCTCCCGCCGGCGCAGGAACGGCAGCAGGTCGATGGCGGCCATCTCGGGCGTGTAGGTGGCCCGCGACCCGCGGTGGAACTGCTTGCGCATGAAGACGTGATGCAGCAGCAACACGGTCTCGTCGAGCGGATCGGTCACGGTGGACAGCGCGGCCCGCAGGTGCCCGGGCGCGGCGGCCGCGGTGCGCTGGGCCGAGGCGTCGGCGTCGGCCACGAGCCGGTCGATCAGGGACAGCGTCTGCGCGACGGACAGGTTCACGGCGTGGCCGCGGGCCGGCAGGCCGACCGACAGCTCGCCGACCTGCAACTCGGCGATGGAATGGGTGTGGGACAGGACGGGCGTGGCGGCCCCGGCCTGCCTGGGTAGTCGCTCGAAGGTGGCGACCAGTGGCGCGCCGTCCGGCGGTGGGCAGCCGGGGGCCCGGTCGCTGGCGAAGCCGGGGGCCTCCACGGCGATCACCATCGCGGCCGGGAACGAGTCGCGCAGCACCTGGCGGTTCTCGGTCAGGTCGTCGAACACGGCGACCACGTCCAGCCCGGCCAGCCGGCGCAGGTTCTCCACCTTCAGTTCGGCGATCGGCCGCACCCGGTCGTCGGGCAGGGTGAGCAGGCGGACGTGGGTCAGCCCGCCGCGGGCCAGCACGGCGGTGGTGTGCTCGCGGACCCGGTCGCGCCGGCCGGTGTTGAACACGACCTCGCCGCCGGCGTCCTCCACGTCCCGCACGAACCGGACCAGGCCGGGGGCCAGCGAGTCGGAGCGCAGCCGCTCCCACGGCCGGTAGAACGCCGGGCAGAACTCGGCGTGCACGTCGTCCCACTCCACGTCCGGGTAGCGCCCGGCCACGCCGGACACTTCCAGGAACCGGTCCCAGGCCGGCTTGGAGTACGACGGCAGCGCGGCCAGCGTGTCCGGCCGGGCCAGCTCCGGGATGCCCCGTGGGGCGCCCTCGCGTGGCCCGGCCAGCGTGCGGGCGGCGTGCAGGGTGCGGGCCTTGGGCACCAGCCCGCACAGATCCAGGTCGATGACGACGGCCGGCACCGGCAGCGCCGGGTCCCGCCGCCGGGCGGCCGAACTCTCCTCGACCCGGCGCAGCACCTCCCGCAGCAGCCGGTCCTGCTCCTCGGGCACCGAGTGCACGTGCCGGTCCAGCGGGTGGTCGCCGTGCAGCAGGGCGGCGGTCTCCGGCGCGAGGTAGCGCAACTCCGCCGACAGCACCGACTCCACGGCCGCGCGCACGGCCCGGCCCCGGTAGCGGCGGCCGTCGAAACTGGCCCGCTGGAAACCGGCGGCCAACCCGATCAGCGCCCCATGCAGGGCGCGGGCGGCCCGGTCCACGTCCAGGGGGTCGGCTTCGGCGGTATCCCGCAGCCCGGCCACCGACGTCACGACGAGCCGGCCGGTGGCGCGCACGCCGGGCGTCAGCTCGAACGTGAGGTTGTCAGCGTCCAGGTCCAGCAGCACCAGGCCGTGCCGGTCCAGCAGCGCGCGCCACACCGTGACCACCGGCCGGACGAAGTGCTCGACCAGGAAGTCCAGCGCGTCCACCGGCTCGTGCTGGTTGGCGATGACCTGTTCGAGCAAGCTGCGCTCGTCGGCGGCGCGCCGCCCCAGCAGCGCGGCCAGCGGCGCGATGTGGACTCGGTCGGACGCGCGCGGGTGCGTCGGCTGCGGACCGTCGCCGAGATCGGCGGACAGGTCGCGCGGGGGACGCAGCGCGAGATGCAGTCGCAGTTCGGGATCGCGCTGCACCAGATCGGCCAGTCGCCGCCAGCCGGCGGCCGCCACCAAGTGCTCGGCGCAGCCGTCACTGACCGGGCGCGACACCGCCCTCGGGGCGGCTCCGTCCAACATGCTCATACCAGGGCCCTAACGAACACGTGGCTCTCCACATATTCAGCCGCGGTTCTTGGTCCCCGGAATTCGCGGCACTGTCCCCGAGTATATCGAGGACCGGTCAGCGTGGAGCGCCTCTTTCGGGTGTTACGTGATCTACATCACTCGCCTTGTAAGCGAGCTTGACATGTTCCCAGGAAGGCCGCACCATGTGCGGTCGCGGCTTCACCGGATACGTTCACCGGGCGAGCACAAGGTCCCTCCCCCGGCTTTCACCCGGCATTCACCGCCGGTTTCTACAATGCCCGGGTCTGCCGCCCCGGCCACGGTCACGATGATACGGACGAGGCCGCCCGGGCAAGCCGGTGCCGTCGACCGGCCAGGGAATTACCCGATCGGGTCCTGGCTGGGCCGGGAAACCGCCGTCGGGACGAACCGGGCGTGAACCGACCACCGTAAAGGGCACGGGCGAGGCGTTACCCCGTGGCCTCGATCGGTAAACATCGTCATCCAGTCATGCCGAATTGAGACGTCCGACAGGGTGAAATGCCGGTGACGTGAATCAGTGCTCCGGCCGCAAGCGGGTGCTGAAGCTGAACCGGTCGCCGCGGAACAGCGACCGCACCCGCTCGATCGGCACCCCGTCCGGGTCCAGCGACCTGCGGTGCAGCAACAGCATGGGCAGCGCCGGGTTGGTGCCGATCAGCTTGGCCTCACGCGGCGTGGCCAGCACCGTCTCCACCCGCTCCTCGGCCTCGGCGAACACCACGCCGAGGCGGTTGGCCAGGCAGTTGTACAGCGAGGTCGCCGGGTCGAACACGTCCAGCAGCGACGGGAAGCGGGCCGCCGCCAGGTAGGTGGACTCCAGCCCGACGTTCTGGCCGGTGGCCTCGACGGTGCGCTCGATGTGCAACACCAGGTCGCCAGGGGCGATGTGCAGGTCGGCGGCCAGCGTCGGGTCGGCCGGCAGGTGCTCCAGGGTGACCAGCTTGCGGCCGGGCGTCGCACCCTGGCGGCGCAGGCCCTCCGACAGGCTGGCCAGCGACAGCGGCTGCACCAGCTTGGGCGGCATCACGTAGGTGCCGCTGCCGTGCCGGCGCTGCAGCTTGCCCTCCAGCACCAGCTCGGAGACGGCCTGGCGCAGCGTCATGCGGGCCACGCCGAAGCGCTCGGCCAGCTCCCGCTCCGACGGCAGGGCCGCCCCCTCGCCGAGCTTGCCGGTCAGCTCCAGCAGCTGGGTCTTGACCGCGTAGTAGCGCGGCACCCGGCCGTCCTCGGGGATGCCGGCGCGGACCGGCTCGCCGGCCCGGTGCCGGGCCGGATCGGCCAGGTCGGTGGTCAGGTTCTGGATGGTCGGGTTGACCCGGGCGGCGGTGATCGGCTCGCCGTCCACCAGCATCACCAGGCGGCGGTCGGCCATCGGCTCGCGCAGCCGCACCCGCAGCGTCGACAGCGCCCCGGTCAGCCGATCGGTCTCGACGGGGGTCTCGGCGCCGGCCAGCGTGGCCAGCTCCACCTTGACCTCGGCCCCGGCCTCGCTCACCGCGCGGTCGGCGAAGCGCGCACCCTCCGGATGCGTCACCTGGATCGCCAGCTCCGTCTCGTTCTGTTCGACCCACCAGATCGGATGCAGCGCAATGCCCGTTCCCACGGCAACGACGCTACGGCCCGGCCAGGCCACAGCGGTAGCGCCGGACCAATGTTCCCACTGGTTGGCTGCGTGCGCTTGGCCACCCGGCACCCAAAGTGTGCACGAATAGACCAGACAGGTGTGACGCGCTTCTCCATCGGCACGCACAAGGAGGCCGCGCCGGTTCACCGACGCGGCCGTGTTCCGCCGATATGTCCCCCAGGGCTGCGCCGGACGGCGCAACCCGCCAGGCCGACCCTCCCAGTGCCGGGCCCGGCATCCCCCTGTGGCCGGTGGCGGCCTAGAGGTCGAGGGCGAATGCCGCCGAGTTCACCGGGGCGCAGGGCCAGACCTGACCGCAGTCCTGGCAGTGCTCACCGGTCCGGACGTGCGCGTTGAGCACGTCCGCGGCGATGTGGTGGTACGAGTCGAGCAGGTCCTCGAGCCCGCGCGCGCCGCTGGGAGTGGCATCGGGGTGCTGTACCGAGAGCACCATCCGTGCTCACCGCCTTCCGAGTTCGCCCCTCAACTACTCTGTTGAGGTGTGGCAGCCGCCACAACGATTACCATCCGCGCATGCGCCGTCAAGGACATCCGCCATCCGGCGGAGAATTGTGACCGTCACCCCAACCGGTGGTGACGCAGAGTCGCCAAGTCCCGGTGAATTGGTCCACACCACCACGCTCCGCACACGGACCGGTGAGCGCTCCGTCCGGGTGGTGGTCGAGCGACACGGCTCAAGATCCGTCTACCCTCGCACCATGGGGCCTACCGCGGCGACCGAGACCTTCGTGGGGCGGCACGCGGACGTTGCCCTGCTCGGCCGGCTGCTGCGTGAGGTCGTGGCCGGCCGTGGCCAGTCCGTGATGGTCGAAGGCGACCCCGGCATCGGCAAGTCCGCGCTGCTGGCCGCCGGCCTGCGCGCCGCCCGTGAGCTGGGCTGCGAGGTGTTCTGGACGGCCGCCGACGAACTCGGACAGCCCTTCCCGCTGCGCGCCGTGCTCGACTGCCTTGAAGTGGTCGGCCGGGCCGAGGACCCGTGGCGCGCCGACATCCTCCGGCTGCTGCGCCAGGAGCACTCCCCCGGCGTCACCGGCACCGGGGACGCCGTGCTCGGCGCGGCCGAGCAGCTGCTGGCACTGGTCGACCGGGCCTGCGAGGCCAAGCCGGTGCTGATGGTGCTGGACGACCTCCAGTGGGCCGACCCGGCCAGTCTGCTGGTCTGGCACCGGCTGACCCGGGCCACCGAGCAGCTTCCTTTACTTCTTGTCGGCGCCTACCGGCCGGTGCCGCGGCGCACCGAGCTGGACCAGCTGCGCCGCAGCGCCGCCACCCGCGGCGGCGTGCAGCTGTCGCTGCGGCCGCTGGCCGCCGACGAGGTGGCCGAGCTGATCGCCGTGCGGACCGGTGGCCGGGAGGTCGGGCCGGAGCTGACCCGGCTGGCCGAGCGGGCCGCCGGCAACCCCGGCTACCTCACCGAGCTGGTCGACGCCCTGCTGCGGGAGAACGCCGTCCGGGTCATCAGCCGCGTCGCCGAACTGGCCGGCCGGGCCGTCGGCTGGAGCGCGCCGGCCTCGCTCGCCGCCGCCATCGCCGACCGGCTGGGCTTCCTGTCCGACGAGACCACCGAGGCGCTGCGGGTCGCTTCGCTGCTCGGCGCCGAGTTCGCCGTGCACGACCTCGCCGTGGTCGCCCGGATGCCGGCCTCCGAGCTGGCCCTGCTGCTGGCCGAGGCCGTGGGCGCGGGCGTGATCACCGAGGCCGGCAGTCACCTGGCGTTCCGGTACCCGCTGATCCGGCAGGCCCTCTACGACGGCACCCCGGTGGCCGTGCGCACCGCCCTGCACCGGGAGGCGGCGAAGGCGTTGGCCGAGGCCGGCGCCCCGACCTCGCAGGTCGCCCAGCAGCTGCTGCCGGCCGCCGGCAGCGAGGACGAGTGGTTCCTGGACTGGCTGGCCGGCGCCGCCCCGATCCTGACCCACCGTGCTCCCCAGACCGCGATCGAGCTGCTGCGGCGGGCCATCGACCAGGTCGGCTCCGACGACCCGCGGCGAGACGTGTTCGCCAGCTGGCTGGCCACCTCGCTGGCCGGCATGGGCCGCAACGCCGACGCCGCGCAGCAGGCCCGGCAGGTGCTGAGCCGCACCATCGACCCCGACCGGGTCGCCGAGATGAGCTGGGTGCTGGCCTACACGTCGCTGCGCACCGGCCGTTCGGCCGAGGCTCTGGAGGCGCTGGCCCAAGGCCTCGCCACCCCGCTGGTCTCCGGTTGGCGGGCTCGGCTGCTGTCGCTCACCGCGCTCGTGCAGGCCGTGGACCTCGACACCACCGCCGCCCTGGCCACCGCCGGGCTGGCCATCGAGGCCGGGCGGTCCGCGCCGGACCGCTTCGCCGTGGGCATGGGCCTGCACGTGATGTCCCTGGACCGCAGCTTCGTCGGCGACGAGCGCGGCAACCGGGAGCTCATCGACCAGGCCCTGACCGTGCTCGGCGACGACCGCGAGCACCTGGACCTGCGGCTGCTGCTGTTGTGCAACCGGATCGTGGCCGACCTCAACCTGGACGAGACCACCGGCATCGCCGAGCGGATCACCAGCGTCCGGGCTCTGGCCGAGCAGGCCGGCGCCGCCCGGTTCACCCAGGTGCACGTGATGATGGCCGCGCACTACTTCCAGCTCGGGCAGTGGGACGACGCGCTCAGCGAGCTGGAGTCGATCCCCGAGCTCAGCGAGGGCCGGTACTCCTTCCTCAACCTGCACGGCATGCTGGCGCTGATCGCCGGGCACCGGGACGACCGCACCACCGCCGCCGTGCACCTCAAGGCCGTGCAGACCGAGCCGCTGGCCATCGCCGACGACCGCCGCAACGCCGGGTACGTGCTGCTGGCCCGGGCGTTGGCCTGTGAACGGGACGGCCTACCCGCGCAGGCCGTCGTCGAGCTGTCTCCCGTGCTGCTCAGTCCGCAGACCGGGCTGGAGATGAACGTCCGCTATCTGTGCCTGCCCGAGCTGACCCGCCTGGCCCTGGCCGCCGGTGACCGGGAGACCGCCCTGTCCGCCGCCCAGCAGTGCCTGGCCGAGGCCGACGAAGCCCCCATGCCCGTCAAGGAGGCCGCCGCCGCTCGCTGCCAGGGCCTGCTGGAACGGGACCCGCAGCGCCTGGTCACCGCCGCCGAGCACTTCCGCTCCGCCGGCCGGCGCCTGGAGCTGGCCAACGCCCTGGAGGACGCCTCCGTCCTGTTCGGCGAGGCCAACGACCTCGTACGGGCCCGCGCCGCCCTGGCCGAGGCAATCGAGGTCTACACCGAGCTCCGCGCCGACTGGGACATCCGCCGCGCCGACGCCCGCACCCGCCCCTACGGCGTTCGCCGGGGCCAACGGGGTCGGCGAGCCCGTCCCACCACCGGCTGGGAGAGCCTCACCCCCACCGAGCTCCGCGTCGCCCACCTCGTCGCCCAGGGCCGCTCCAACCCCGACATCGCCGCCGCCCTGTTCCTGTCCCGCCGGACCGTGCAGACCCACGTCTCGCACATCCTCGTCAAACTCGCCGCCCACTCCCGCAGCGAGATCGCCCGCGAAGCCGCCCACCACCCC
The DNA here is from genome assembly GCF_018263855.1 of Kutzneria sp. CA-103260. Classification (GTDB taxonomy): domain Bacteria; phylum Actinomycetota; class Actinomycetes; order Mycobacteriales; family Pseudonocardiaceae; genus Kutzneria. The sequence goes on from NZ_CP073318.1 coordinate 4,703,071, forward strand.
GTCTCCACAGTGGACTGACCCGCGGAGGTGTCAGTGGCGGATCAGGCGGGCGATTTCGGTGCGGAGGTGGACGAAGGACTCGCTGCCGCGGGTGGTGATCTGGTCGCGGGGTGCGGGGAGGTCGACCTTCAGGGTCTCCACGACGGTGGCCGGTGAGGGTGACAGGACGAGGACCCGGTCGGCGAGGTAGACGCTCTCGTCGATGTCGTGGGTGACGAGCAGGACGGTCATGCCGGCGGAGGCGCGGACCTTGAGCACGAGGTCCTCCAGGTCGGCCCGGGTCTGGGCGTCGACAGAGGCGAAGGGCTCGTCCATGAGCATCAAAGCCGGACGGTAGGCCAGCGCCCGGGCGATGGAGACCCGCTGCTGCATTCCGCCGGACAGCTCAAAGGGATGCTTCCCGGCGGCGGCAGACAGACCCACCCACTCGAGGGCCTCCGAGACCCGGGAGCGGCGTTCCACAGTGGACAGACCGCGGTCCCGCAGCGGGAACTCGACGTTGGCGGCGACGGTTTTCCACGGCAGCAGGGAACGGCTGTAGTCCTGGAAGACGACGGCGAGATCGGACGGCACGCCGGAAACCTGGTCGCCGTGCAGGGTGACGATGCCCTGGGAGGGCGGCAGCAGCCCGGAGACGCAGCGCAGCAGGGTGGACTTGCCGCAGCCGGAAGGCCCGACGATGCAGACGAGTTCCCCCGGCTCGACGGCGAAGGAGACGTCCCGCAGAGCGTCATGGGAACCGTAGGTGTGGCCCAGCCCGGCCACTTCCAGCATGCTCACGGCCGGCTCCAGGCCAGCGCCCCGTGCTCCACGGCGAGCAACCCCCTGTTGAGTAGGTATCCGAGCAGGCTGATCAAGGCGATCCACGACCACATCCCGGGCAGGTCGGCCGCGCCCTGGGCGGTGCCCAACTGGTATCCGATGCCGCTGGTGGCCCCGACCGCCTCGGAGATCACCATCAGGATCAGCGCGATGGACAGGCTCACCCGCAGCCCGGCGAAGATCTTCGGTCCGGCGGCGGGCAGCACGACGCCGGAAATCCAGCGGAAACGGGAAAAGCGGAACACGCGGGCGGTGTCGGCCATGACGGGGTCGACCGAGCGGGCGCCGTCGACGGCGTTGAGCAGCACCGGCCACACCGCCCCGAACACGATGGTGGCCACCTCCATCTCGGTGCTGATGCCGAAGATCAGCATGAACACCGGCACCAGCAGCGGCGGCGGCAGCGTGCGCAGGAAGGTGAACACGTACTCGAAGTAGTCGGCGGCGGTCCGGGAACGGCCCAGCGCCACGCCGGCGACAATGCCGAGCACGCAAGCGGCGGCCCACCCGCCGAGCACCCGCAGCAGACTGGGCAGCACATCGTCCAGGAAATGGTCGGACGGCCACAGCCGAACGGCCGCCTCGGCGATTCGCGACGGGGGCGGAAAGTAAGGATTGCCGACGGCGAGTGTCACCAATTGCCACACGACAAGGGCGCCGAGAAGGACAACAACGCGCAGCCAGGTTTTCACGCCGCCACCTCCCCACTGCCCCACGACACCCAACGTCGTTGCGCGGCCAGGAATCCGGCGTTCACCAGACAACCGAACAGGCCGGCGAACACGGTGGCGGCCAGCACCACGTCCATTCGGCCGCCGCTGGTGCCCTGGATGAACGCGTATTGCCCCAACCCGATGCTGCCGCCGGCGAGAAACTCGGTGCCCACCACGGCGATCAGCGTGATGGAGGCGGAGATCCGCACGCCGGTCAGCACGAACGGCCCGATGCTGGGCAGGGTCACGCCGGTCAGCAGCCGCCACCGGCTGACCCGGAAGCACCGCGCGGTCTCCACCAGCCGCGGGTCGACCTCGCCGAGCGCGTAGCTGGTGTTGAGCAGGATCGGCCAGGTGGCGGCGAAAGCGGCCAGCACGATCTTGGTCTGGGCCTGGGTGCCGAGCAGGGCGATGGCCAGCGGGATCAGCGCCACCGCGGGCAGCGGCCGCAGGAACTCCACCACCGGCATGCTGATCAACCGCAATGCCGGCACCGAGCCGAACAGTATGCCGAGCCCGACGCCGATGACCGTCGCGCACAGCAGGGCGATCAGCCACGACAACACGGTGGAGACGACGTCGGCGACGAAGTGCTGGTCGGTGAACAGCAACGCGAACCGCAGCAGCACCTGCGAGGGCGGCGGCAGCACACGGGCGTCGACCAGCCCCAACCGGCTGGCGGCCTCCCACAACACCAGGAAGCCGACCAGACCGGCGAATTTGCGGACGAACGGGGGCACGGCGGATCAGCTGTTCGGTGTCGGCACGACGAGACCGCTCACGTCCATCGACTGCTGCAGATAGCCGTAGGTCTTCATCAGGGTGACCACGCGCTGCAACCGGGTGGCGTCCACCGAGGTCGGGAAGATGCCCAGCTTGAGCAGCGTCGAGGTCTGCTTGTCCACGCCGGTCAGGTCGGGCAGCACGGAGCTGATGGCGCTGCGGTCGGCCGCCGCCTTCTGGGCTTTCACCATGGCCCGCTGGAAAGCCGCCACGCTGTCGGGGTGGGCGTTGATCCACTTGTTGGTGGCCACGTAGCCGGACAGCGGGATGTTGTCGGTGGCGCCGGTCACGATCTTGAACGTGGGCTGCACGCCGAACTGCTGCTCACCCTGCGTGATGTACGGCTCCAGGTCGCCGCCGGCGTCGATCTGGCCGTTGGCCAGCGCGGCCGGGATCTGCGGGAACTTCACCTCCAGGTAGCTCACCGAGTTCGGGTCCACGCCGTTGTCCTGCAGCACGGCCTTGATCAGCAGCTCCACGATGTTGCCCTTGGAGTGCACGGAGACCTTCTTGCCGGCCAGGTCCTTGGGCGTGCGGATGCCGGAGTCGGGCTTGGCCAGCAGCACCAGGGAGTCGGGGGTGCCCTGGTAGGCGTCGGAGACGACCTTGCCGTCCAGCGTCTTGGCCGCCTCGGCCTGGAAGAACGAGACGTAGTTCATCAGCGTGACGTCGATCTCGCCGGACTGCAGCGCCGGCATGGTCTGGGTCACGGAGGGATAGACCTTGACGGTGGCGTCCAGCCCCTCCTCGCCGAAGTAGCCCTTGGCCTGGGCCAGCTTGACCGGCGCGTCATCGACCGTGGCGATGATGCCCACGTTGATCTTGGTGTGGCCCGCGGCCGGCGCGCCGGTGTCGGCCGACCCGCCGTTGAGCAGGCTGCAGCCGGAAGTGGCGAGAACGGTCACGGCGAACACGGCGGCCCAGCGAGTGGCGCGGGTAGCCATCGAGGACTCTCCTTTAATCAACAGTTTTGAGTGGAGCTCGGGGTGCGGTTGTGAAGGGAATGACCCATTCACGGGCAGACCTGACCCGGAACGGCGACCACCGTAGCCGATCGAACACCCTGCGTGATTCAATCATGGACGCGGATGACACCGGGAGGAGTGAGGATTTGCGGTAGATGCCAATTTCCTTCCCCCCGGCCCCGGCACCACTACCGGACGTCACCGCCCCTTCACGGTGCAGGATCATCCCGACCGGCGACCGCCGCCGTCCAGACCCCCAAATGCTTGATCACATTGGCCCGAAGGCACCACCATGCGCGTGACCGTCCTCTCCAGTACTCCGATCGGCGGTACGGAATGATCCTGAAGCACTCCAAGATCCACCTTCGGCGATGGAGTGGACGAACCGTGGGGGAGTGCTGACCGTGCGTGGTGCGGCCGGGGAGGCTGTGTCCGACCAGCGCGGGCGGAACGGTTCGAGCGCCGGGTGGCGGCTGCGCAACTGGAAGCTGGGCCGCAAGCTGGTGGTCATCCTGCTGGTGCCGGCGCTGAGCACGCTGACCCTGGCCGGGCTGCGGCTGTCCAGCCAGCTCGACGACGCCCGCCAGTACGGCGACGAGCGCCAGCAACTGGCGGTGGCCGGCCACGCGGCCCAGGTGGTCGACCTGCTGCAGGCCGAGCGCGACGGCATCGTGGCCTACATCGCCGGCGGCCGGGCCGACCAGTCGCCGAAGTTCGGGCCGGTGGACGCGGCCATCGACACGCTGCGCAACGACGACAACCAGGTCAGCGTGACCGGTGCGGTGCACGACGCGGTCGACAAGGCGCTGGAGGAGCTGGACGGGCTTTCCGCGCTGCGCAACAGCTCGCTGACCACCCGGCTGCCGGACACCGCCGCGCTCACCTCGTACACCGAGATCATCGACTCGCTGCTGCAGATCGTCCGGGTCACGGCCACCAACGTGAGTCACCCTCGACTGTCCCCTTTGGACACTTCGGTGCAGGCCCTGACCGACGCCAAGGAGCAGCTGCGGCTGCAGAGCAGCATCGTGGTCTCCGCCGCGCTGCACAAGGAGTTCGCGCCGGATCTGGTCGACCAGCTGCGGGCCGCGCAGGCCCGCTACGGCGCCGACCTCGAGGACTTCACCAACGCCGCCAGCGCCGACAACCGCCAGCTGCTGCAGGACACCGTCAGCGGTCCGGACGTCGACGAGCGCAACCGCGTGGTGCAGCTGGCTCTCGTGCAGTCCGGCGAGGGCGGCGGCGCGGTCTCCGTGCGGGCTCCCGACGTGCAGACGCTGACCACCACGACCGCTTCCCTGTTCAGCAAGGTGATCGGGCAGATCCAGCAGCAGGCCAACGATGCCATCACCGGCCTGATCCGAGGGGCCCGCGGCGCCGCGTTCCGGGACGGCGCGCTGGTGATCGTGGCGCTGCTGATCGCGTTGGCGCTCACGGTGATCGTCGCCCGTTCGATGGTGATTCCGTTGCGGGTGCTGCGTCGCAGCGCGCTGGAAGTGGCCCGCGTCAAGCTGCCGGCGGCGATCGAGCGCATCCTGCGCGACCGCGAGGCCGAAGGCGAGGCCGTGGAGCCGGTTCCGGTGCACACCACCGAAGAAGTCGGCCAGGTCGCCCGCGCCTTCGACGCCGTGCAGCGGGAGGCCGTGCGGCTGGCCACCGAGCAGGCGGCCCTGCGCGGCAACGTGAACGCGATGTTCGTCAACCTGTCGCGGCGCAGCCAGGCGTTGGTGGAGCGGCAGATCAGCGTGATCGACCGGCTGGAGCAGGAGGAGCAGGATCCGGACCAGCTGGCCAGCCTGTTCGAGCTGGACCACCTGGCCACCCAGATGCGCCGCAACAGCGAGAACCTGCTGGTGCTGGCCGGAACCACGCTGACCCGCCGGGTGACCAAGCCGGTGCCGGTCTCCGAGGTGCTCGGCGGGGCCGTGTCCGAGGTGGAGAAGTACGCCCGGGTGCAGGTGGCGCCGGCGCCGGACCTGACCATCCAGAGCCGCGCCGTCAACGACATCACCCACCTGATCGCCGAGCTGCTGGACAACGCCACCGCCTTCTCCCCGCCGTCCAGCAAGGTCACGGTGCGGTCGGCCCGGATGCGCCGCGGCGAGCTGGCCATCGAGATCCACGACCGCGGCGTCGGCATGCCCGAGGCCGATCTGACGGCGGCCAACGAGCGGCTGGCCGAGCCAGGCGAGGTGGACGTCACGGCGGCCCGGCAGATGGGCCTGTTCGTGGTGGCGCAGCTGGCCAAGCGGCACGACATCAAGGTCCGGCTGCGGGACAACGCCGACATCGACGGCGGCGTCACCGCGCAGGTGATCGTGCCGGCGACGCTGGTGGACGTGGCCGAGGCCGTGCCGCCGCCGCCCGCGGCCCCGCCGACCGTGGCCGCCGCCGCCACCCAGCGCACTCCCCTGCCCGAGCCGGACCTGCCGCAGGACATCGTCGGCCTGCCCAAGTGGGCCCCGGGCCAGCTGCCGCCGATCGTCACGCACCGCCCGGTCGAGCCCGAGGTGACCGAGTCGGTCGACCTGTTCGCGCCGCGCCGCAAGACCGCCCCGGCCGAGCCGGAGGTGACGCCGGCGACCAGCGTGGAGCCGTGGCCGACGCCGCAGCGGCGCTTCGACTACGACGACCCGCCCACCGAGCGGCTGCCGATCTACCAGGAAGTCCTGTCGCAGTGGTTCTCGTCGGCCTCCGACGAGGCCGCGGCGACCAAGAGCACCCCGACCAAGAGCACCCCGGCCAAGGACACACAGGCCAAGGACACCCCGGTCGAGAGCTCCCCCGCCGACGACGCCGCGGTCGACAAGGCACCGGTCGAGGAGTCCGAGACCGCAGTGCCGGCGCCCCGCGAGGAGGACGCCGAGCCGGCCACGGAGGCCCTGAAACCGAACAAGCCGGCCCCGGCCGAGCCCGCGGCGACCGCCACCGGCAACGGCTGGCGCTCGGCCGGCGACGAGGGCTGGGCCGCCGCCAACACGCTGCTGGCCCGCGAGCCGGAGACGGTCACCGAGGCCGGCCTGCCCAAGCGGGTGCCGAAGTCGCAGCTGGTGCCGGGCTCGGCCACGCCCCGGCCGCAGGCCCAACCGGCCCGGGGCACCGCGCCGGCGATGCCCCGCCGCTCGCCCGACGCCCTGCGCAACCGGATGTCCACGTACCAGCACGGTGTCAGCCTCGGCCGGCACTCCGCCCCTTCGGCCGCCCCCGACGAGGCCATCGACGCCGGCTACCAGGTGCCGCCCAGGGACGACAAGCAGTCTGAGCAAGGCAAGGAGCAGTCGTGAGCACCGCGTCCGACCAGCAGATCGCCGACTTCAGTTGGCTCATCGACGACTTCGTCGACCGGGTGGCCGGCGTGGCGCACGCCGTCGTGGTCTCCGCGGACGGCCTGGTGCTGTGCTCGACGGAGGGTCTGCCGCGCGACCGGGCGGAGCAGCTGGCCGCCGTTTCCTCTGGTCTGATCAGCCTCACGGCCGGCGCCGCACGCTGCTTCGAGGCCGGAAGTGTGAACCAAACGGTCGTCGAAATGGAGCGCGGGTATCTTTTCCTGATGTCCATCAGCGACGGGTCGTGCCTCGCGGTGCTCGCGGCGCCCGGCTGCGAGATCGGACTGGTCGGGTACGCCATGGCCAGGCTGGTGGAACGGGTCGGCCAGCAGCTCACCCCCGAGCTGCGGGAGCAGTTGCAGTTGGCCGCGGCGCGCAGGTGAGCGACGCGGCGGTTCTAGAGGGCTGGAGCCGAGTGGAATCTGGACAGGGCCGGGGCGCGCAGGTCGCCCGGCAGGCGACGACGTCGGCGAAGATCGTGGTGGCCGGCGGTTTCGGTGTCGGCAAGACGACGTTCGTGGGGTCGGTGTCCGAGATCGTGCCGTTGACGACCGAGGCGGTGATGACCGAGGCCAGTCTGGGCGTGGACGATCTCTCGGCCACGCCGAACAAGGTCACCACCACGGTGGCGATGGACTTCGGTCGCGTGTCCTTGGACAGCGACCTGATTCTGTACCTGTTCGGCACGCCCGGTCAGCACCGGTTCTGGTTCATGTGGGACGACCTGGTGCGGGGTGCGATCGGCGCGGTGGTGCTGGTGGACACCCGGCGGTTGGCCGACGCGTTCGCGTCGATCGACTTCTTCGACGACCGGCAGCTGCCGTACGTGGTGGCGGTGAACTGCTTCGACGGCATGTTGCACCACCGGATCGACGATGTGCGCGAGGCGTTGACCATCGACCAGTCGGTGCCGATCGTGACGTGTGACGCCCGTAACCGGGAGTCGACCAAGCAGACGCTGATCACGCTGGTCGAGCACTCCATGCGCAAGTGGATGACCGTGCGGGCCTGACCCGTCAGCTGATTCCGGCGGGTTGGAGCAGGGCTTCTCGGGGCTCGCGTGGCACCATGGTGCTGTGCGGGCCCCGTGGTGTGTCCGGGGAACCCCGGTGCCGGTAGCACGCCCTGAAACACGTAGTCTGAGAACTACTTAAGATCTTGCTGTCGACTGATGGGTGGCCGATGGATCCGAGGAGCAGCGGACTGGACGTGTCGTCCAGCCACCTGGGTGGCGACCTGCCGACCAGAACGGCGGCGGCGGTGAAGGCCGGCAACCTGGCCTCCCGGCTGTCCAAGGCGGCCGGCCGCGCCGGCGGCATCATCGGCGGCCGCGTGACGCTGGCACTGGACCCCAACGCCCTGGGCACGCTGTCCCAGGGGCGCACGGTCGCGCTGGTCACCGGCACCAACGGCAAGACCACCACGACCATGATGCTGGCCAAGGCGATGAGCGTGATCGCCCCGGTGGCCACCAACCACACCGGCGCCAACATGCCCGACGGTCTGGTCGCGGCGCTGTCCACCGACCAGACCGCGCCGGTCGGCGTGCTGGAGATCGACGAGAACTACCTGCCGAAGATCGCCGACGCGGTGCAGCCGGCGGTGATCGTGCTGCTGAACCTGAGCCGGGACCAGATGGACCGGGTCGGCGAGGTCCGGCACACCGAGCGCAACCTGCGCACCGCCATCTCCCGGCTGCGCACCACCACCGTGGTCGCCAACTGCGACGACGTGCTGGTCACCTCGGCCGCCATCGACTCCCCCAGCGTGATCTGGGTCAGCGCCGGCGGCAACTGGCGCGGCGACTCGACCTCGTGCCCGCGCTGCGGCATGCGGGTGCACGGCGGCGCCACCGACTGGTACTGCGACTGCGGCTTCGCCCGCCCCACCCCGACCTGGTCGGTGGTGGACGGCAAGATGACCAGCCCGGACGGCGAGTCGTTCGAGCTGAACCTGCGGCTGCCGGGCAGCGCCAACGAGGCCGACGCCACCCTGGCCCTGGCCGCCTCGACCCACCTGGGCGTGCCGCTGCGGCCGGCGCTGGAGCGGATCCGCACCATCACCGGCGTCGGCGGCCGCTACACCACGCTGACCCGCAACGAGCGGGTGGTGCGGCTGCTGCTGGCCAAGAACCCGGCCGGCTGGGCCGAGACGCTGCCGCTGCTGGCCAAGAGCCCGGACCACCCGATCATCATCGCGATCAACGGCCGGGAGGCCGACGGCCGGGACAAGTCGTGGCTGTGGGACGTGCCGTTCGAGCGGCTGCGGGGCCGGACCGTCATCGCCACCGGCGAGCGGTCGGCCGACCTGGCCGTGCGGCTGACCTACGCCGACGTGGCCCACACCTACCTCCCCGATCCCTACCAGGCGATCGACTCGATGCCGCCCGGCCCCATCGAGCTGGTGGCCAACTACACCGCGTTCCGGGACCTGAAGACGGGGTTGAGCAATGGTTCGTGACTCTGTCGTGCGCATCGGCCTGGTGCTGCCGGACGTGCTGGGCACCTACGGCGACTCCGGCAACGCCACCGTGCTGGAGAAGCGGTTGCAGTGGCGCGGCTACAAGGCCGAGATCGTGGACCTCGCGGTCGGCGAGACCGTGCCCAACTCCCTGGACTTCTACCTGCTGGGCGGCGGCGAGGACCGGGCGCAGACGCTGGCCGTCTCGCACCTGACCGCCAACCCGGGCATGCAGGAGGCGGCCTCCCGCGGCGCGGTCGTGCTGGCCATCTGCGCCGGCCTGCAGATCCTGGGCCACGACTTCACCGGCACCGACGGCGTCACCCACCGCGGCCTCAGCATGCTGGACGTGCGGACCACGCCCGGCACCGGGGCCCGGGCCGTCGGCGAGCTGCTGACCACGCCGGACCCGGCGCTGCTGCAGGCGTCCATGACCGGCTTCGAGAACCACCAGGGGCACACCCAGGTCGGCCCGGGATCGCGGCCGCTGTCCAAGGTCGTCTACGGCACGGGCAACGGCGACGGGGCCGACGGGGCGTACGCCGGGCACGTGGTCGGCACCTACATGCACGGCCCGGTGCTGGCCCGCAACCCGGCGTTCGCGGATCTGCTGCTGAGCTGGGCGGTCGGCGAGCCGCTGGCCCCGCTGGACATCCCGGTGATCGAGAAGCTGCGCGACGAGCGACGGCGGGCCGTGCAGGCGATGGCCGCCCGGCGCAAGCGGCTGCTCAAGTTCTGATCTCGCTGGAGTCCTGATGTCGTTGGAGGGGGTCCGGCCGGCGCTGCCGTCACTGGGGTTGAGCCCGCTCAGCCCGGTGTCCAGCCGGGCCGATCTGGTGGCCGAGGCCATCCGGTCGGCCATCCTGGCCGGCCGGATCCGGCCCGGGGACACGCTGGTCGAGCGCCGGCTGGCGGCCGAGCTGGGCGTGTCCAAGACGCCGGTGCGGGAAGCGCTGATCATGCTGGCGGCCAGCGGCCTGGTTGTGCTGACCCCGACCCGCGGCACCTCGGTGCGGCTGCTGGACGCCGACGACCTGCGCAAGATCCAGGAGGTCCGGCTGCTGCTGGAGCCCTGGGCCGTGGCCGCGACGACCCGGCTGGGCAACGACGACGCGGTGGTTCAGGCGCGGGCGGCGCTGGCCCGGTCGGCGGGCAGCCTGGACACCGTGGACCACGGCGAGCTCAGCGTGGCCAACCGGGACTTCCACCGGGCCCTCTACGCCGGTTGCGGCAACGAATTCGTGGTGGGCAGTCTGGACGGCGTAAGGGATCTGGCCGCGTTGGCGGCGGTGAGCCTGTTGTGGCCGCACTGGCCGACCTGGCGTGAGGAACACGTCGAACACGAACGGATCCTGGAGGCCGTGGCGGCCGGCGACGCCGAATCCGCGCAGCGGCTGACCCGCCGGCACATAGAACTGTCCGGACAGCGCGCGGTGGAAGTCGCGGCCTCGACGGCCCAGCTCGCTGGTCCGTTCGACTCAGGGCGTTGACCGGCAATTCTTCCGTGTTAATCTTCCCCGTCCGAGCGGCGCTTTTCGGGGGGACACCGATGGCCGACATGTGGATGCTGTCCGTCGCGGCGGCGCTCATCGAGCACGTCCAAGACGCCGATTCGCCGGCCCTGGCCGCGCTGGAGAAGGCGGCCCGTTCCGCGCCCAATCTCGGCGACGCCCTGGACGCGGCCCGCGCCGCCGGCGACGACGACCGGATTCCGCTGGCCGAGGCCCTGGCCGACGGCCTGAAGGCCGTTTACGACCAGGGCGGCGCATTCGCGATCCTGCTCGACACGCTGTGGCCCGAGGTGTTGTTCGGGCCCCGGGCGAACCGTGGCGGCAACGTCGTCATCGGCGATATCACCGGGCACCTCGTCCAGGCCGACTCCATCGTCGGCCACATCAACTTCCCGAGCTGACCGCCTTGAGCCAGGCGGCCACCTCGGCCTGACCGGCGGCCGGCAGCTCGCTGATCGGCGGGCGCACGGTCCGGCCGCACAGGTCGAGCTGGGCCAGCGCCTCCTTGACCACGGTGACGTTGTCGGCGCTGCCGTTGGCCGCGCGCAGGTCCTCGAACGGCTTGAGCAACCGCCACAGGTCGCGGGCGGCGTTGTGGTCGGTGCGCAGCGCTGCGAGCAGCCGCAGCGACAACTCCGGGGTCACGTTGGCCAGGCCGGAGGTGAATCCCTCGGCGCCGACCGGCCAGAAGAACGGGGCCCAGGTCTCGGCCAGGCCGCAGATCCAGGCCAGCCGGTCGGCGCCGGCGGCGTCCTCGACCACCGTGACGGCCTGGCCGAAGGCGACCGGGTCGGGCACGGCGTACTTGACGCCGACGAAGTTGGGGGCGACCCGGGCCAGCTCGGCCAGCGCGCCGGCCGGGATGTGCGGGCTGCGCAGATAGCAGACGAGACCGAGCTCCGGCACCGCCTCGGCGACGGCCCGGTGGTAGTCGACCCAGCCGGCGGCCGACAGATACGGGTGCACCGGCTGGTGCACCATCACCGCGCCGGCGCCGGCGGCGCGCGCGGAGACCGCCGAGTCCACGGCGGTCCGCACGTCGTAGCCGACGCCGGCGACCACCAGTGCCCGGCCCGTGGCCTCCTGGACGGTCAACGCCAGCGCCTGGTCCCGCTCGACGGCGGTGAGCGAGTAGAACTCGCTGGTGTTGCCGTTCGGGGTGACCACGTCGATCCCCGCGTCCAGGGTCCGCCGCAGCACCGACCGGTAGCCGGGGCCGTCGATCTGCCCGGCGCCGTCGAACGGGGTGACGGTGATCATCACCACGGCGCGCAGCGCCCTCTTGACGTCCTCCAGCATGACCGCCCCTTCTCGTTGGTATCTGGTATACCAACATAGACGACCTGCCCGGCGGCGGCAATATGGACGTCGAATGGCGCATTGCTGTCAGACCAACGCATGCACCTATCCGTGGTATTCAGTCGGCGAGTCCGCCCCGAAACCGCCGGCCGTGCGATACCGTGGGAATCGAGCTTGGAATATTGGCATACGTCAGGTGGAGCAACGATGGCACAGAAGACGATCGTCGAACTCGTCGACGATCTGGACGGCGGTGTTGCCTCCGAGAGCGTCGCATTCGGCCTCGACGGCATCGAGTACAGCATCGATCTGTCCACGGAGAACGCGAAACGACTGCGAGAAACGCTGTCGACCTATGTGGACAGCGCACGCAGGGTGGGTGGCCGCAAGCAGCGCGCGATCGGTCGGCCCACCGGCCGAACCGGCGACAAGGCGCAGAACCAGGCCATCCGGGAATGGGCGCGCAGCCAGGGCGAGAAGATCTCCGACCGCGGCCGCATCCCCGCCGAACTGGTGACCCGTTTCCAAGCAGCTAACGGCTGAATGGGGTGAGGTGTGCCCTGGCAAGTGGGCGAGGTGTGCGGGAACGCTGACGCGCCCGCCACCTCGCTCGCTGTATTTTGTGGGGCTCGCGCCCCACAAGCGAGTGGGCGAGGTGTGCGGGAACGCTGACGCGCCCGCCACCTCGCTTGCCGTGTTTTGTGGGGCTCGCGCCCCACACCCCCAGGCAGGGCGGGCTTCGCCCCCCTGCACCCCCCAACACGGCGCGGCGAATGCGGCACGCTCACCCAGAGTCGCCAGCTGGCCATGTTCGCGGGCTGCTCACTTAGTCTAGCCTTACCTTACCCACGACAGGGACAGGGAGGCGCGGGTGAGCACGACCGGACGGGAAGTCCTCCGCCGTTCGATCGCCGGGCAACGACGATCGGTGACGTTGGCATCGCTGCTGACAGCGGGCCACCAGGGCGGCGAGGCACTGGTGCCGGTGGTGATCGGCGTGATCATCGACCAGGCCGTCGCCGGCGCCTCGGTGCTGACACTGGTGCTGTGGCTGGCGGTGCTGGGGGTGCTGTTCGCCGCGCTGTCGACCAGCTACCGGCACGGCGCGCGGTTCGCCGAGCGGGCGGGTGAAAGGGCCGGGCACGAACTGCGCCTGGACATCGCCCGCCGGGTGCTGCACCCCGGTGGCGGCGCGGAGGCCGGCAACCTCGCGGGCGAACTGGTCAGCATCGGCACCTCGGACGCCAAGCGGGTCGGCCAGGTCAACCAGGTGCTGCCGTTCGGCGCGGCCGCGCTGGCCGGCCTGCTGGTCACGGCGATCGCCCTGCTCACCCGGTCGCTGCCGCTCGGCCTGCTGGTCCTGCTCGGCACGCCGCCGATGCTCTATCTGGCCCACCTGATCGGCAAGCCGCTGGAGCGGCGTAGCGAGGCCGAACAGGAACGGTCGGCCTTCGCCTCCGGCGTAGCCACCGATCTGGTCGCCGGGCTGCGGGTGCTCAAGGGCATCGGGGCCGAGCGGGCGGCGATCGACCGCTACCGGCGGACCAGCCAGGACTCGCTGCGCGCGACCCTGCGGGCGGCGCGGGCCCAGGCCTGGCACAACGGGGCGCTGCTGGCGCTGACCGGGATCTTCATCGCGGTGGTGGCGCTGGTCGGCGGCAATCTGGCCGCGGCCGGGCAGATCAGCGTCGGCGACCTGGTGGCCGCGGTCGGCCTCGCCCAGTACCTGATCACGCCGTTCTCCATCTTCTCGTGGGTCAACGGCGAGCTCGCCCAGGGCCGGGCGTCGGCCGGGCGCATCGCCGACGTGCTCAACGCGCCGTCCTCGGTCGGGGCCGGCGAGGCCGAACTGCCGGTGCCCGCCTCCGGTCACGTCCGGGTCGACAGGCTGAGCCGGGGCGCGCTGCGGGACGTCGAGTTCGAGGCCCGGCCCGGTGAGCTGCTGGGCGTGGTCGCCACCGACGCCGCCGCCGCGACCGACCTGCTGGACTGCCTGGGCCGCGCCGCCGATCCCGCTGACGGCAAGGTTTTTGTCGACTCGGTCGACCTGTCCACTGTGGATCCGAGCCGGGTCCGGGAGGTGGTCCTGGTGGCCGCGCACGACGCCGACCTGTTCGCCGGCACGATCGTCGAGAACGTCGGCAACGGGCCGTTCGCCGACGAGGCGCTGACCGCTGCCGCCGTGGACGAGGTGGCCAGCGCACTTCCCGACGGCGTAAGCACTTCCGTCACCGAGCGGGGACGGTCGCTGTCCGGCGGACAGCGCCAGCGAGTCGCGCTGGCCCGAGCCCTCGCCGTGGACGCGCCGGTGCTCGTGCTGCACGATCCGACCACCGCCGTCGACACCGTCACCGAGGCCAGAATCGCCGCCGGGCTGGCCCAATTACGGCGTGGGCGCACAACAATTCTCGTCACCACCAGTCCAGCCCTGCTGTCCGCCACCGATCGGGTCGTGTTGCTCGACGGCGGCCGGATCGTTGAGCAGGGCAGCCACGCCGAACTGGCCGTGCGGGCCGACTACCAGGCGGCGGTGCTGGCATGACCCGCGAACTCCTGCCCGTCGCCGACGGGCGCCGCGTCCGCGCGGTCGTCGGCGAACTGCTGGGCCAGGCCAAGGGCCAGACCGCGGCGGCGTTCGCCATGCTGGTGATCGCCACCGCCATCGGGCGGTTCACCGCTCCCCTGCTGGGCCGGGTCGTCGACCTGGTCACCGAGCACCGGCCGGCTGTCGAGCTGGTGACTCCCGTGGTGGAGCTGGTGCTCGTCGCCGTGGGCCAGGCCATCGCCACCGCCATCGGCGTGTCGCTGGTCGCCCGACTGGGCGAGACCATCCTGGCCACGCTGCGCGAACGCTTCGTCGAACGGGCCCTGGGTCTGCCGCTCGACCAGCTCGAACGGGCCGGCTCCGGTGACCTCACCAGCCGCGTCACCAACGACGTCTCGGTGGTCGCCGACGCCGTCCGCGAGGCGCTGCCCGAGCTGGGACAGTCGGTGCTGACCGTCGTGCTCACGCTCGGCGCGCTGGCCCTGCTGGACTGGCGGTTCCTGCTGGCCGCGCTGGTGGCTGTGCCGATCCAGGTCTGGACCGTGCGCTGGTATGTGCCGCGGGCCAAGCCACTGTACGCCAGCCAGCGTGAAGCCGTTGGCACGCAACAACAACAGCTGCTGGACACCATCGGCGGCGCGGCCACCGTGCGGGCCTTCCGGCTCACCGACACCCATCTGGACCGGGTGCGGCAGCGCTCCAGCAGCGCCGTCGACCTTGCCCTGCAAGGGGTTCGCCTGGTGACCCGGTTCTACGCCCGGCTCAACCTCGCCGAGTTCGTCGGGCTGTCGGCCATTCTGGCCATGGGTTTCCTGCTCGTCGGCGCGAACGCCGTCACTGTCGGCGTCGCCACCGCCGCGGCGCTGTACTTCCACAGCCTGTTCGGTCCGATCACCACCGCCTTGGCCCTCGTCGACGACGCCCAGGCCGCCACCGCCAGCCTGGCCCGGCTCATCGGCGTCGCCGATCTGCCCCCGGTCGCCGAGCCCTCGCAGCCGGCCCGACCGGTCGACGCCTCGGTGAAGACCGCCGGCACCGGTTTCTCCTATGTGGACGGACATCCTGTGCTGCGGGACGTCGACCTGGCCGTCGCCCCCGGCGAGCGGGTGGCCCTGGTCGGCGCTTCCGGGGCCGGCAAGACCACCCTGGCCAAGCTGATCGCCGGCATCCACCGGCCGTCCGCCGGCTCCATCACCCTCGGCGGTGTCGGCCTGGACGAGCTCGGTCCCACCGGTGTTCGTCAGATGGTGGCGTTGATCAGCCAGGAGGTGCACGTCTTCGCCGGTCCGCTGGCCGACGACCTGCGCCTGGCCCACCCTGCCGCCACCGACGCGGAACTCCTTGCCGCGCTGGAGAAGGTCGGCGCACTGTCCTGGGTGGACAGTCTGCCCGACGGCCTGGCCACCGTCGTGGGCGAGGGCGGCCACCAGCTCACCGTCACCCAGGCCCAGCAGCTGGCCCTGGTCCGCCTCGTGTTGGCCGATCCCCCCATCGCCATCCTCGACGAGGCCACCGCCGACGCCGGCAGCGCCGGCGCCCGAGTGCTGGAATCCTCCGCCGCAGCAGCGCTGGAGGGCCGCACCGCGTTGGTTGTCGCCCACCGGTTGACCCAGGCCTCCGCCTCCGACCGCATCGTGGTCCTGGACGCCGGTTCTGTCGTAGAGACCGGCACCCACGAGGAATTGGTCGCCGCCAACGGCCGGTACGCCACACTCTGGGCCGCTTGGTCCGGCCAGCGGCCCTAATTCATGTCATGAAGGGCCCCATCCTGACGTTCAACGAGAGGATTCGTCCCTCGATCTTCGCGGCGGCGTCATGAAGGGGTCCTTCATGACGTTGAACGCCAGGATGGGTCCCATGATCTTGAGGGACGGCTCCGGAACGCGACGGCCCGCCGAGAAGAACCCTCGGCGGGCCGTTGTCATGCGGTGCTAGTCCGGAGAGTGCGAGGCCCCGCCGGTGCCTGGACTGTCGCCGGATTTCGGCCGCCGCCACCCGACGCAACCCACCACCCAAGCCGATGCGGCGGGCGAAATCCGGCTAAGGAAGGCACCGGTCACGAGGGGCCGAGCCGCGACGCCGAAGGCGGCGCCAAAAACACAGTCAGGAATCCATGACGTCGGCGAGGGACTTGGGCCGCATGTCGGTCCAGTTGGCCTCGACATAGTCCAGGCAGGCCTGGCGGGCGTCCGGGCCGAAGACGGTGGTCCAGCCGGCGGGCACGTCGACGGCGACGGGCCAGAGGCTGTGCTGGTTCTCGCTGTTGACCAGCACCAGGTAGGTGCCGTCCTGGTCCTCGAACGGGTTGGTCACGGCGGGCCTCCTCAGGCGACGATGTCGGTGCGGGCGTTCTTGACGACCTCGACCATCTTCTGGATGACCGGTGCGGCGAGCACCGGGTTGAAGCGGGGCTCGGTGGACCAGTCCGCGAGCTGGTTGGCCTTGACGGCCGGCAGCTGGGCCCAGGTGGGGATGGCCGCGAGCTGTTGACGTGACAACGCGAAGGTGCGGCTGTCGGTGAGGATCAGGTCGGCGGGGTACTTGCCGGCCTGCTCCCAGCTCAGCGTCTCGAAGTAGTCGTCGCTGCCGCCGCCGTTGACGAGGTCCATGCCCAGATCGCGGTAGTACGACAGGTCGGCGAAGAACTCGGGCTTGCAGACGTACAGGTTGTCCTTGTCGCTGGACACGACCAGGACCTTGAGGCCGGGCTTGGCCTTGATGGCGGCCTTCAGATCGTCCGACGCCTGCTGGAAGTCGGCCTTGGCCTTGGTGATCGCCGCCGAGTTGGCGTCGCCGCCGAGGGCAACGGCCAGATCCTCGTACCGCTGCATGACCTTGGGCCAGGTGACCTTGTACTCGGACAGCGCGACGATCGGGGCGATCGCCTGCACCTTGGCGCCGAGGTCGTCCTTGAGCACCCACAGGTCGGTGGGCTTGGCGCCGGTGAGGCCGGTGACCACGAGATCGGCCTTGAGCGCGGCGAACTTCTCCATGCTGAAGTCGTCCCAGGCGTTGCCGATGGACGTCTCGGCGTTCAGGTCGACGTTGCCGACCTGAACCTCCTTCTTGCCGTCGGCGGTCTTCTGCGGCCCGAACACGCCCACCGGGTGCACGCCGTAGTCCCACAGCGCGGCGGCGGAGCTCGCGTAGGCCACGACCCGGGTCGGCCGCTGGTCGCGGGAGACCTTCTGGCCCCGGTCGTCGGTGAACGTCCACGGGCCGCTGGACGCGGCGGTGGTGGACTTGTCGCCAGTGCCGCACGCGGCGAGAGCCATTGCGGCCGCGACGCCGCCCGCCCCGACCAGGAATCCGCGCCTGCTCAGCCCGGCGGCACCTTGAAACACGGACATGGTTACCTCTCGCCAGTTCTTAGGGTAGGCATACCTTAACTCACGATCGGTCAACGCCGGCCGGAAATCTGGGCCCGCGCCCCCGGCACCGGTTCGGCCGGGTCGTGACCGAAGTGGACCTGCCGGTTGTCGGCGTCCACGTGCACCACGTTCGGCCGGTGGTCGGCCCGCTCCGCCTCGTCGACCTGGGCGTAGGTGATGATGATCACCAGGTCGCCGGGGTGCACGAGGTGCGCGGCCGCGCCGTTGACACCGATCACGCCGGAGCCGGCCTCACCGGTGATGGCGTAGGTCTCCAGCCGGGCGCCGTTGGTGATGTCGACGATCTGGACCCGCTCGCCCTCCACGATGTCGGCGGCGGCCATCAGGTCGGCGTCGATGGTGAGCGAACCGACGTAGTGCAGATCGGCCTGGGTCACGGTGGCCCGGTGGATCTTGCCGTTCATCAGGGTGCGGTGCATCGACTACTACCTCGGGTCTCGGGTCAGCAGCGCGGCGAGGCCGGCGGCGGTGGGCGTGCGGAAGAACTCGGCGATCGGGATCTCGGTCCCCAGCCGCGCGGTGATCCGGTTGCGCAGGACCACCAGCAGCATGGAGTGACCGCCGAGGCTGAACAGATCGTCGTCGGCGCCGACGGAGTCGACGCCCAGCACCTCGGCGAACACCTCGCAGAGGGACTTCTCCAACGGCGTCTCGGGCGCCCGGCCGCGGGCCCCGAGATCGGGCACGGGCAGCGCGGCCTTGTCGAGCTTTCCGTTGCGAGTCACCGGGAACGTGGCGAGCGGCACGACGGCCGCCGGCACCATGTACTCCGGCAGCGAACGGGCGACGTGGTCCCGGAGCTGCCGCGGGTCGGCGGTTTCCGGCGTCGTGTACGCGACGAGCCGCTTGTCGCCTGGCCGGTCCTCGCGCACAACCACCAGCGCCTGGTCCACATCGGAGTGTCGTGAAAGGACGGTCTCGATCTCGCCGGGCTCGATCCGGAAACCCCGGATCTTGACCTGGTCGTCGCCACGGCCGAGGTATTCCAGCTGTCCGTCGGATCGCCAGCGGGCCAGGTCGCCGGTGCGGTACATCCGCTCCCCCGCCGGCCCGAACGGATCGGCCACGAACCGTTCCGCCGTCAGCTCCGGCCGGCCGAGGTAGCCGCGAGCCAGGCCTGCGCCGGCGATGTAGAGCTCGCCGCGGACGCCGGCCGGCACCGGGTTGAGATAGTCATCGAGGACGTACGCCCGGGCATTGGCGACCGGCCGGCCGACCACCGGACGGTCGGCGTCCCGGACCCGGCCGACGAGGGCGTCGACGGTGGCTTCCGTTGGGCCGTAGAGGTTGTAGGCCTCGGTGCCGGGAAGTTCGCGGAGGGTTTCCCACAGCGGCTGGGGAATGGCCTCGCCGCCGACACCGACCACGCCGAGCGAGCACTTGCCGTCCTTGATCACGCCGGCCGCGGCCAGCTGGGCGAAGTGCGACGGCGTGAGCTCGATGAAGTCGATGCCCCGCTCAATCACCACGGCAGCAAGGCGATTCGGGTCGCGGCGGGTGTCGTCGTCGACGACGTGCACCTCGTGCCCATCCAGCATCCACAGCTGCGGCTGCCACGAGGCGTCGAAGGCGAACGCCCACGCGTGGCCGACCCGCAGCTGCCGCCCGCCAGCAGCGGCGACCGCCGGCCGGTAGAGCGCTTCCCGGTGACTGTGGAACAGGTTGATCAGGCCGGAGTGCGGGATGACCACACCCTTGGGCTTGCCGGTCGAGCCGGACGTGTACAGCACGTACGCCGGATTCGCCGGAGCCGGCGGGGTGATCGCCGCATCACTGTCCACAATGTCCTCGATGAACAGCACCCGCTCGCCGGACAGCGCCTGGGCCTTGGTCGTCAACACCAGGGCCGCGCCGGAGTCCTCGATCACGGCCGCGACACGTTCGGCCGGCTGGTCCGGGTCGACGGGCAGGTAGGCCGCGCCCGACTTGAACACACCGAAGATCGCTTCGACGACTGCCGCCGATCGCGGCAACACCAGTGCCACCACGGATTCCGGGGCGGCGCCGTGCGAGGCCAGCCAGCGGGCCAGCCGGTCGGTGCGAGCGGCGAACTCGGCGAAGGTGACGCTGCCGTGGGCGTCGCTCAGCGCGGTCGCGTTGGGCGTCGCCGCCGCCTGTGCGGCCAGCCGGTCCACGACTGTGGGCGCGGTCATGGTGAGCGGTTGCCCGTCGCCCCACTCGTGCAGGATCCATTCCCGCTCAACCGGTTCCAGGACGTCGATCCGGCTCAGCGGCCGGTCCGGGTCAGCGACGACAGCGGTCACCAGCCGCACCAGCCGCTCGGTGAGGGTGCGGGCGGTGGTCTCATCGAACAGGTCGAGACTGAACTCCAGCTCGCCGTCGATGCCGTCCGCGCCGGCCGTCTCGACCAGGTCGAAGGACAGGTCGAACTTGGCCTGCCGGAGCCCGGTGTCCCGATAGGACGATGGCAGCCCGAGCAGTTTCTCCTGGCCGGCGGTCGAATGGTAGACCGCGAGCATCACCTGGAACAGCGGATGCCGGGCCAGCGAGCGGGGCGGGTTGAGCAGTTCGACCAGGTGCTCGAACGGCAGGTCCTGGTGGGCGTAGGCGGCCAGGTCGGCCTCACGGACCCGGGCCAGCAGCTGACGGAACGTGGGATCGCCGGCGGTGTCGGTGCGCAACACCAGAGTGTTGACGAAGAATCCGGCGAGGTCTTCCAGCGCGTGGTCGGAGCGGCCGGCCACCGGCGTGCCGAGCGGGATGTCGACGCCCGCGCCGAGCCGGGTCAGCAGCGCGGCCAGCGCCGCCTGCAACACCATGAACGTGCTGGTGTCGCTGCCGTTCGCGAGATCACGCAGCCCACGGTGCACGGCGGCCGGCACAGTGAACGGCACTGCGCCGCCACGGTTGGTCGCTCGCGGCGGCCGCTGCCGGTCGACCGGCAGGGTCAGCTCGTCCGGGATGCCGGCGAGGGTGTCCCGCCAGAACTCCGCCTGCTGACCGAGCAGGCTGTCCGGGTCGTCGGCGCGACCGAAGACCTCCCGCTGCCACAACGTGTAGTCGACGTACTGCACCGGCAACGGAGTCCACTGTGGAGCATCGCCGCGACGACGGGCGGTGTACGCGGTGTCGAGATCCCGCTTGAGCGCCGGCAGCGACCAACCGTCGCCGGCGATGTGGTGCACCAGCAGCACGAACACGTGCTGCTCAGGCCCGGTCGACACCAGCGTGGCCCGCACTGGGATCTCCGCGTCCAGCGCGAAGCAGTGCCCGGCCGCCTCGGCGACCCGGTCGGCGAGCTCGGTTTCGGTGACCGTCACGGTCTCCAGCACCGGCCGGGCTTCCGGCAGCACGACCTGGCTCGGTGTGCCGTCCGTCTCGACGATCACCGTGCGCAGGATCTCGTGCCGGGCCACGACATCGGCCAGCGCCAGGGCCAGCGCGCCGACGTCGACCCGGCCGGTCAACTCCCACGCCCACGGGATGTTGTACGTCGGCGTGCGGCCGTCCAGCCGGTCGAGGAACCACAGTCGTTGCTGCGCATAGGAAAGCGGCAGAACCTCGGGCCGCACCGCCCGCGTCAGCGCCGGCCGGCGGCCTCGACCCGGGTCCAGCAGCTCGGCCAGCCGGGCCGGTGTCGGTGCGTCGAACACCGCCCGGATCGGCGCCTCCACGCCCAGCATGGCCCGGATCCGGCTGACCAGTCGGGTCGCCAGCAGCGAATGCCCACCCAGCGCGAAGAACCCGTCATCCAGGCCGACCGTCGACACGCCCAGCACGTCGGCGAACAGCTCGCACAGCGCCTGCTCGACCGGGGTTCGGGCAGCGCGCTCGGAGGCCTGCACCTCCGGCGCAGGCAGGGCTCGTCGGTCGAGTTTCCCGTTGGCGTTGAGGAGGAACTGCGGCAGGACGACGACGGCCGTGGGCACCAGATGCTCGGGCAGTCGGTCGGCGAGCAGCTTGCGCAGCGCGGCCGGGTCGCCGGCGGGTTCCACGTAGGCGACCAGGCGCACATCGCCCGGCCGGTCCTCGCGGGCGATCACCACGGCCTTGGCCACCGACGGGTCCGTCAACAGGACCGCTTCCACTTCACCGGGTTCGACGCGGAAGCCGCGGATCTTGATCTGCTGGTCGGCACGGCCGAGGAAGTCGAGCGAGCCGTCGGCCCGGCGGCGTACGAGATCACCGGTGCGGTACATGCGAGAACCCGCAACGCCGAAGGGATCGGCCAGGAACCGCTCGGCGGTCAGGGCCGGGCGGCCGAGGTAGCCGCGAGCGAGACCAGCGCCGGCCAGGTAGAGCTCGCCCCGAACGCCCGGCGGCACCGGATTGAGCCGATCGTCGAGGACATAGGCCCGGGTGTTGGCGATGGGCCGGCCGATCGGCACCAGTCCGTCCTCGTCGGCACACACGTGCATGAGGCTGTCGCCGGCCGCCTCGGAGCAGCCGTACAGGTTGACCAGTCGGGCCTGGGGCCACCGCGCGGTCACCCGCTCGGCCAGGGTCGAGGACAGCGCCTCACCACTGGTGATCCACGTCGTCACGGACTCGAACGCCCCAGCGGGCGCGTCCTCGACGAAGCTGGCCAGCAGGCTGGGCACCACGGTGAGCACCTGGGCCCCGCTGCGGCGGACCAGGTCGGCCAGACCCAGCGGATCGGTGGCGGTGGTGTCGTCGGCCAGGATCACCGGGTCGCCGGCCACGAGTCCGCCGAGCAGTTCGGTGGACCCGTCGATGAACGTCAAGGCGCTCTTGGCGATCCGCACGCCGGCGAGCCGATCGCGGCCCCAGTGCAGGCGATTCGCCAAAGCCCGCTGCGTGCCGGCGACTGCCTTCGGCCGGCCGGTCGAACCGGACGTGAAGATCACGTAGGACGGGCTGTCTGGGTGGATCACCGGCCACTGAGCGGGTTCCGGCCCGGTCGCGTCCGGGCGGACGAGCCGATCGCCGAAGCCGTCGGCGGCGATGACCAGGTGCGGGGCGGCATCGGTGAGCATGAGCTCGATCCGCTCGGCCGGGTGGTTCAAGTCCAGCGGCAGGTAGGCCGCGCCGGTCTTGAGCACGGCCAGGATCGCCGTGACCAGCTCGACCGAGCGCGGCAGCGCGATCGCCACCACCCGCTCCGGACCGGCGCCCCGCGCCAGCAGCCCCTGGGCCAAAGCCGTGGCCTTGGCGTCGAGTTCGGCGTAGGTCAACCGCACGGTGCCGATCACCAGCGCAGCGGCGTCCGGGGTCCGCGCAACCTGGGCCGCGAACAGCTCGGCCGCCGATTCCGCCGGCAGCGCCGTCACGGTGTCGTCGACGAGCAGGGCCCGCTCGGCCTCGGTGAGCAGATCGATCTCGCCGATCCGGACGTCCGGGTCGGCGACGGCGGCACGCAGCAAGTCGCGCAGCCGGGCCAGGATCGTCTCCACGTCGGCCCGGTCGAAGACGTCGCTGTTGTACTCGGCGGTGCCGCGGATGCCGCCCTGATCGCCGACGAAGAACACCAGGTCGGCCCGGGAGGTGCCGGTGCCGACCGGTTCCTCGGCGACGGTCAGGCCGGGCAGCGTGATGTCGGCGACGGCGTTGTTCTGCCAGGCCAGCATGGTCTGGAACAGCGGGTGGTAGGCCAGCGACCGCGCCGGGTTCACCGCTTCCACCAGCCGCTCGAACGGCACGTCCTGGTGGGCGTAGGCGTCCAGGCTGCGGTCGCGGACCCGGGCGACCAGGTCCCGGAACGACGGGTCGCCGCCGGTGTTCACCCGCAGCACCAACGTGTTCACGAAGAACCCGACCAGATCGTCCAGCGCCTGGTCGGTCCGGCCGGCGATGGAGGTGCCGATCGGGATGTCGGTGCCGCCGCCCAACCTCGACAGCAGGGCCGTCAGACCGGCGTGCACGACCATGAACACGCTGGCACCGCAGGCACGGGCCAGGTCGACGATGCCACTGTGGAGCTCGGCGTCCCAGGCGAAGCCGAACTGCTCGCCCCGATAGGACGCCTCGGCCGGGTGTGGCCGGGTCGTCGGCAGCTCGATCCGCTCCGGCAGATCCGCGAGGGCCTGCCGCCAGTAGGCCAGCTGCGGCTCGATCACCGGCTCGCCCAGGGCTTCCCGCTGCCACAGCGTGTAGTCCGCGTACTGCACCGGCATCGGCGTCCACTGTGGAGGCTCGCCGGAGCGGCGGGCGGTGTAGGCGGTGGCCAGGTCCCGCCACAGCGGGGCAGTGGACCAGCCGTCGGAGGCGATGTGGTGGAACACCAGCACCAGGACGTGCTCACGCTCCCCCAGGCTGAACAGCGTGGCGCGGAGCGGGATCTCCGACTCCAACTGGAACACCGTGTTCGCCGCCTCGGCCACGGCAGCGGCCAGCGTCGCCTCAGTGACCCGGTTGACCTGCAACGGAACGGTCACGTCGTCGAGAACGAGTTGCCGGGCCTCGCCGTCGATCTCCGGGAACACGGTGCGCAGCGACTCGTGCCGGGTGATCACGTCGGTCAGCGCGAAGTGCAGCGCCTCGACGTCGAGAACGCCGGTGAGCCGGACCGCGGTCGGCATGTTGTACGTCGGCGACGGCCCTTCGAGCCGGTGCAGGAACCACAGCCGCTGCTGTGCGAACGACAGCGGCAACACCTCGGGCCGAGGCTCGATCCGCGCCAGCGCCGGGCGGGTCGTCGATGAGTCCGCAGTGGACAGTAGCACGGCCAGGCTGGCGACCGTCGGTGTCTCGAACACCGACCGCACCTGCAACTCGACGCCGAACACCGACCGCAGCCGAGCGACCAGGCGGGTCGCCATCAGCGAATGTCCGCCCAGGGCGAAGAAGTCGTCGTCGATGCCGATCGACACGGCGTCCAGGACCTCCGCGAACAGGCCGCAGAGCACTTCTTCCACTGGGGTGCGCGGCGCGCGGCCGGCGGTGACGACCTGCTGGTCCGGGCTCGGCAGGGCACGCCGGTCGAGCTTGCCGGAGGCCAGCAGCGGCAGCCGGTCCAGCACCACAAAAGCCGACGGAACCATGTACTGCGGCAGCCGGTCCCGAACATAGGCCCGCAGCGACGACGCCAGCGCGCTGGTGTCCCGCTGCCCCGCCGGGTTGTTGCCCAGCGCGGTCCGAGCCGCACGGGAACGGTAGATCCTGGTCGGCTCGCCGGTGGTGAACACGACCTCCAGGGTGCCGACGTCGGCCGTCACCGTCGCGTACATCCGGTAGCCCTGTTCGGCCGCAAGCGCTTGCAGGGTCTCCGGATCCACTCCGGACGACTGTCCGTCCAAAGCAGACAGTGCACCGTCACCGTCGCCGGTGGCCAGCACGGCGATGGCGTCGAGCTCGACGGAGAGCCGGGCGTTGGGTACGCCGGTCAGCCGCAGCCGGGCCGGCTTGGCCAGCAGCAAACGTTTGGCGTCCTCGATCGACTCGAACGCGACGACCTGTTCCTCAACCGGGGCCGGCCGGGGAGCCTTCCGCAGAACAACGTCGAACCGGTGTCGGGTGAGCTCGTTGTGCGCGTGGCCACGCTTCACCCAGACGTCGACATCGTCGAAGCCCTCGAAGCCGGCGAAGAAGTCGGGATCGAGCACGAGCTCGCCCTCACGGGCGATCGCCTGGTCGACCGCGGCCACCGTGCGACGACCGTGCCGCAACTCGGTGGCGGTGCGGAAGGCCCGCAGCGAGCGGAGGTTCCGGATGTCGCCCATGAAGATCACGCCGCCCGGGCGCACCCGCGCGGCCGCCGTGCGAATCACTTCGGCCAGGTAGTCGACGCTCGGGAAGTACTGCGCGACGGAGTTGATGATCACCGTGTCGAACGGCTCGTCCGGCAGCTCGCCGAGGTCGTGCGCCGGCCGCGCGGCCAGGTGCACCTTGGCGGCCAGCTCCGGCGGCATCTCCCGGCGCAGGTTGGCGATCGCCTTCTCGGACAGGTCGACACCCCAGTACTCGTCGGCCGCCGGCGCGATCCGGGACAGGATCAGGCCGCTGCCCACGCCGATCTCCAGCACCCGCCTGGGGTGCAGCGAGGAGATCCGGTCGATGGTCGCCGCGTGCCATTCCCGCATCTCGTCGAGGGGAATCGCGGTGCCGTCGTAGCTGGAGTTCCAGCCGGCGAAGTTCTCCTCCATGCCGCCGGCCGCGGCGTCGGCGAACACGTTCTCGTGCAGCTCGTGCCATTCGCCGACGTGGTCCCGCTCGGACTCCTCGTCCCGGCCGGCCGCCGGCACCGCGTAGGCGATCAGCCGGCCGTCCTGGGCGATCACCACCGACTGCCCGATCCGCTCGTGCTCGACGATCACCGACTCGATCTCGCCCAGCTCGATCCGGTAGCCCCGGATCTTCACCTGGTCGTCGGCCCGCCCCAGGAACACCAGCCGACCGTCGGGTAGCCACCGGACCAGGTCACCGGTCCGATACAGCCGACCACCGCTGCCGAACGGGTCCGCGACAAAACGTTCCGCGGTCAGGGCGGCGCGACCGAGATAGCCCCGGGCCAACCCGGATCCGGCCAGGTACAACTCCCCCACCACGCCCGGCGGCACCGGGCGCAGACCGGCGTCCAGCACGTACGCCTTCGTGCCCGGGTCCGGAATGCCGATCGGCACAATCGAACTGGCCGGATCACACAAGCCCAGTGTGGAGTTCGTCGTCGCCTCGGTCGGACCGTAAGCGTTGAACATCCGCCGGCCCTGGGCCCAGCGGCGCACCAGCTCCGGGGACACCCGCTCGGTGCCGGCCAGCAACACGCTGTCCCGGGGCAGATCCAGGTCCTCGGGCATCTCGGCCAACAGAGCCGGCGGGAGGATCATGAAGTTGACGTCGTTGGCGAACGCGTAGTCGACCAGCGGCGCACCCGGGAACCGCAGCTCCGACGGCACGACCACGAGCCGGCCACCGGACAGCAGTCCCAGGCACAGGTCCCAGAACGCCACGTCGAAACTCGGCGACGCGAACTGCAACACCCGGCTCCGCGGGCCAACCCCGAATCGTTCCACCTGCGTCGCCACCAGCTTGGCCACGCCGGAGTGTTGGAGCACAACCCCCTTGGGCCGGCCCGACGATCCCGAAGTGTAGATCACGTAGGCGGCGTGCTCCGGCCGCACCGCGACATTGGGATCCACAGTGGACATGTCCGGCAGCATCGGATCGTCGGTGAACACCGTCGACACGTCGGCCGGGAGCTTGGCTGCCACCTCAGGTGTGGTGACGATGCACACCGGGGCCGAGTCCTCGACCATGAAGGCGATGCGGTCGGCCGGGTAGTCGGCGTCCAGCGGCAGATAGGCTGCCCCCGCCTTCAGCACGGCCAGCTCGGCGACGATCATCTCCAACGATCGCGGCACCGCCAGCCCGACCACCCGCTCCGGGCCCGCACCCTGGGCGATCAGCAAGTGCGCCAACCGGTTCGCCTCGGCGTTGAGCTCGGCGTAAGTGAGCTGCCGGTCCTCGAACACCAGCGCCACCTCGTCCGGCCGGGCCAGGACCTGGGCGGCGAACAGGCCCGGGAAGGTCTCCGTGCCGGCCGGCTCCAGGCTACCGGCCCACTGGGTCAGCACCCGCTCGCGCTCGTCACCGGCCAGCAGGTCCAACGCCCCGACCGGGCGGTCCGGCGCGGCCAACGCTGCCCGCAGCAACACCTCCAGGCGGCGCAGGATCGCGTCGGCCCCGGCGTGGTCGAACACGTCGTTGTTGAACTCCAGCACGCCGGCGATGCCCGCGTCCCGCTCGGTCAGTGAGATCGACAGGTCGAACTTGGACGTGCCGGTGGTCACCGGGACCTCGGTGACGGTCAGGCCGGGCAGCACCACCTCGGCCCGGGCGTTGTTCTGCCCGGCGATCATCACCTGGAACAGCGGGTGGTACGACAGCGAGCGAGCGGGGTTGAGCACTTCGACCAGCCGCTCGAACGGCACGTCCTGGTGGGCGTAGGCGTCCAGGTTGCGCTCGCGGACCCGCCCCACCAGCTCGCGGAACGACGGTGCGCCGGAGGTGTCCACACGCAGCACCAACGTGTTCACGAAGAACCCGACCAGATCGTCCAGCGCCTCGTCGGTGCGGCCGGCGATGGGCGAGCCGATCGGCACGTCGGTGCCGGCGCCCAGACGCGTCAGCAACGCGGCCAGCGCGGCGTGCACGACCATGAACACACTGGCCCCGCACTCACGGGCCAATGTGGACAGACCAGCGTGCAGGTCGGCACCCCAGTCGAAGGCGTGCAGCTCACCCTTGAACGTCGCGGTCGCCGGGTGCGGCCGATCCAGCGGCAACTCGATCCGGTCGGGCAGACCCTCCAGTATGCCCCGCCAGTAGTCCAGCTGCGCGGACAGCGTGCTGTCCGGATCATCCTCGCCGCCGAGCAGTTCTTCCTGCCACAGCGTGTAGTCCGCGTACTGCACCGGCAGCGGCGTCCACCGTGGAGGCTCACCGGTGCGGCGGGCGGTGTAGGCGGTGGCGATGTCCCGCCACAGCGGGGCCATCGACCAGCCGTCGGAGGCGATGTGGTGGAACACCAGGGCCAGCACGTGTTCCCGTGCACCCAGCCGCAGCAGCTCGGCCCGCATCGGCACGTGCCGCTCCAGGTCGAACGGCCCGCGCACCAGCCCGGTAAGGACCTCGTCGAAATCGCTCGGCGCGACCTCTCGGACGTGCAGGCCCACTCCAGCGTCGTCCAGAATGTCCTGGTACGGCACACCGTCCTGCTGCGGGAACCGAGTCCGCAGCGCTTCGTGCCGAACGACCACATCGGACAGTGCGGCGTCCAGCGCATCGACGTCCACGTCACCTTCGAGCCGCATGATCAGCGGCACGTTGTAGGTCGCGGACGGGCCTTCCAAGTTGTGCAGGAACCACAGTCGCCGCTGAGCGCCGGACAGCGGCACCAGCGCCGGACGGCGTTCCTGCCGGGTCAGCGCCGGCCGCGCAGCTGAGCCGGCCCCGCCGAGCAGACCGGCCAAACCGGCGGCGGTCGGTGTCTCGAACACCGACCGCACTTCCAACTGGACGTCGAAGGCGCTCCTGATTCGGGCGATGAGCCGGGTGGCCAGCAGCGAATGCCCGCCCAGCTCGAAGAAACTGTCGTCGGGGCCGACCCTGGGCAGGCCCAGGACCTCGGCGAACAGCTCGCACAGCTGCCGCTCGGCCGGCGTCGCCGGCTCACGGTCCGAGGTCGGGGTCACCGGGTCCGGCGACGGCAGCGCCCGGCGGTCGAGCTTGCCGTTGGCCGTCACCGGCAGCGCGTCCAGCACGACGATCGCCGACGGCACCATGTGTTCCGGCAGCCGGTCCTGGGCCAGCGCCCGCAGCTCCGTGGACAACGCGGTGATCCGGCGGAACCGGCCCGGGTTTCCGGTGTAGGACAGCAGCTGTTCGACACCGGGCCGGAACGCTCCGACCGGGAACCGGTCGTCCGCAGCGAACACGACATCGACAGAGCCGTCACCAGCGACGGACCAGGTCACGACCGCGCCGAGCTGGTACCAGGTCTCCGGGTCGACGCCGCTCTCGTCGGTGCGGCCGTTGGGCACGCCGTTGATCCGAAGTTCGGTGCCGTCCTGGAGCAGCGCCGCCATCTCGTCCACTGTGGACAAGTCGACACCCCAGGCCAGGGCGGCTGCCGGTACCGCGCATACGCGGGCCGGGTCGGTGTGCAGGACGACGTCGTAGCGGTACTGGGTGAGCTCGTTGACCGCCCGCCCGCGCTTGACCCGGACGTCGGCCCCGGCGATCCCGTCGATGCCGGCGAAGAACTCCGGCGCCACCAGAAGTTCCTTTTCCCGCAGCAGACGCTGCTCGACGCGGTCCTCCTCGCCGCGGGCCCGGGCGACGGCGGTGTGGAAAGCCCGGACCTGGCGCAGGTCGCGGACGTCGCCGATGACCACTGCGCCGCCAGGGGCGACGAGGTTCAACGCGCCACGCAGCACATCGAGCAAGTAGGTGCCGCTCGGGAAGTACTGGACGACGGAGTTCAGCACGACGACGTCGAAGAACCCGGTCGGCAGCTCGGAAAGGTCTGCGGCGTCTGCGGTCCGCAACTCGACCCGCCCAGCCAGCTTCGGCTCGACGGCGACCCTGCGGCCAAGGGAGGCGATGACCTCGGCCGAGAAGTCCGTGCCCCAGTAACTTTCACACTCGGGCGCGAGTTCGGTCAGCAGCAGGCCGGTGCCGACGCCGAGCTCCAGCACCCGGCGGGGCCGCAGCTCGCGGATGCGGTCCACCACCGCGTCCCGCCACTCGCGCATCTCGGCCAGGGGAATGGGTTCACCGGTGTAGCTGGAGTTCCAGCCGGTGAAGTCGTCGCCTTCCTGTCCGGGCGCGGCGTACATGGAGTCGTACAGCTCGCGCCACTCGCCGATCTGCTCGGTCTGCTCCGCCGGCTCGGCGTCCTCGGCGGCGGGCACGACATAGCCGACGAGCCGGACATCGCCGGGCCGCTCCTCGCGGGGTACCACCACTGCGTGGGCGACGCTGTCGTGGGCGGCGAGGGTGGCGGCGATCTCCCCCGGTTCGATGCGGAAGCCGCGGATCTTGACCTGCTCGTCGCCGCGGCCCAGGAACTCCAGCACGCCGTCCCGACGGAACCGGGCCAGGTCGCCGGTGCGGTACATCCGAGAACCCCGTTCACCGTACGGGTCGGCGACGAACCGCTCCGAGGTCAGCGCGGACCGGCCGAGGTAGCCCCGGGCCAACTGGACGCCGGCCAGGTACAGCTCGCCCGGGGTACCCGGCGGAACCGGGCACAGGGCGGCGTCGAGCACATAGGTGCGGGTGTTCCACACCGGCCGGCCGATCGGCACACTGACGTCCACAGTGGATGTGCGCCAAGCCGTGACGTCGACCGAGGCTTCGGTGGGGCCGTAGAGGTTGTGCAGCTCGGCCTTCAGCGTCCGGTGGAACAGGGCGACCGCCTCGGGCGGTAGCGCCTCGCCGCTGCACACGACCCGGCGCAGGCTGGTGCACTCGGCCGCGGCCGGCTCCTGGAGGAAGACCTGGAGCATCGACGGGACGAAGTGGACGGTCGTGACCCGCTGGTCGCGGATCAGCCGGGCCAGGTAGGCCGGATCCTTGTGGCCGTCCGGCCGGGCGACCACCTCGGTGGCCCCGGTCAGCAGCGGCCAGAGAAATTCCCAGACCGAGACGTCGAAGCTGGACGGCGTCTTCTGCAGAACCTTGTCATCGGGGCCGAGGCCGTATTCGTTCTGCATCCACAGTAGACGGTTGACGATGCCGGCGTGCGGCACGACCACGCCCTTGGGCCGGCCGGTGGAGCCGGAGGTGTAGATCACGTACGCCGGGTTCTCCAGGCGCACCACAGCGTTCTCCGGCGGGGTCGCCGGCAGGCCGGCGAGTTCGTCGATGGTCGCCGGGTCGTCGAGCAGGAGCGCACCGGGCACACTGGTCGCCTCAACCGCCAGCACCAGTGTGGGATTGGCGTCGCCGAGCATGAATTCGATGCGGTCAGCCGGATAACCCGGGTCGAGCGGCAGGTACGCGGCCCCTGACTTGAGCACGGCGAGGATCGACACGACGAGGTGCACCGAGCGCGGCAGCGCCAGGGCGACCACTCGTTCCGGGCCGGCGCCGCGCGCGATGAGGGCGTGGGCCAGCCGGTCGGAGGCGGCGTCGAGCTCGGCGTAGCTGAGCTGTTCCCCCTCGAAGTACAGGGCTGGGTGGTCCGGAGTCCGATTGACCTGCGCGGCGAACAGCTCCGGCACCGTGACCGCCGGGACGTCCTCGACATCGCCGGACCACACAGTTTCCAGCTGGTCTCGCTCGGTCGCGGTGAGCACGTCCAGGCCGCTGAGCTTGCGGTCGGGGTCGGCGACAACCTGGCGCAGCAACACCACCAGCCGGGCCAGGACGGCGTTCACCGTGGCCCGGTCGAACACCTCGGCGTTGAACTCGGTCTGGCCGTGGATGCCGTCGGCCCGCTCGGTGAGCGAGATCCACAGGTCGAACTTGGCCGTGCCGGTGCCGATCGGTTGCTCGGTGACGCTCAGGCCGGGCAGGTCGACGTCCGAGGCCGGGGTGTTCTGCCAGGCCAGCATGGTCTGGAACAACGGGTGGTAGGCCAGCGATCGGGTCGGGTTCAGCGCCTCGACCAGTCGCTCGAACGGCACGTCCTGGTGCGCGTAGGCGTCCAGGCTGCGCTCGCGGACCCGGGCCACGAGATCCCGGAACGACGGGTCGCCCTCGGTGTTCACCCGCAGCACCAACGTGTTCACGAAGAACCCGACCAGATCATCCAGCGCCTGGTCGGTCCGGCCGGCGATCGGCGTGCCGATGGGAATGTCGGTGCCGCCGCCCAACCTCGACAGCAGGGCCGTCAGACCGGCGTGCACGACCATGAACACGCTGGCCCCGCAGGCACGGGCCAGATCGGCCAGGGCGGTTTGGAGACCGTGGTCCCAGACGAAGGTGAAGTGCTCGCCACGGAAAGAGGACACGGACGGGTGCGGCCGATCCACCGGCAACGCGATGCGCTCGGGCAGGCCGGCGAGGGCCTTGCGCCAGTATGCGAGCTGGTCAGCTTCCTCGGCGGCCAGGATGTCCCGCTGCCAGAGTGTGTAGTCCGCATACTGAACTGGTAGCGGAGTCCACTGTGGATCGTTGCCGGTCCGGCGGGCGGTGTAGGCCTTGGCGATGTCACGCCACAGCGGGGCGATCGACCAGCCGTCGGCGGCGATGTGGTGCACCACCAGCACGAACACGTGCCGATGCTGGTCGATCCGCAGCAGCTCGGCCCGGACCACTGGGCCGGCCGCCAGGTCGAACACGGTGCGCACCAGCTCGTCGACCGTGACGTCCACTTCGGACTCCGTCACCGGGCGGATGGTCAACTCGACCGAGGCCTCAGCCAGAACGTGTTGGTACGGAACGCCATCCGCAGTGGGGAAGACCGTACGCAGCGCCTCGTGCCGGTCGAGCACGTCGGCCAGCGCCGCCCGCAGCGCGTCGACGTTCAGCTCGCCCGACAGGCGCAGGACGAACGGGATGTTGTAGGTGGCGGATCCGCCTTCGAGCCCGTGCAGGAACCACAACCGCTGCTGGGCAAAGGACAATGGGCACTGGGCCGGCCGCTCGGCGACGCAGGCCAGCGACTGCCGGGCGGTGTCGGACACGGCCCCGGCCAACCGGTCGGCCAGCGCGGCGGCGGTCGGCGCGTCGAAGACCACGCGCACCGGCACTTCGGCCCCGACGGCCGAGCGGATGCGCTGGATCAGCCGGGTCGCGGTGAGCGAATGTCCGCCCAGGTCGAAGAAATCGTCATCCGGACCGACCCTCGGCACGTCGAGCACGTCCGCGAACAGCTCGCACAGCAACTGCTCGACGGGGTTGCGCGCGGCCCGCCCGGGGCCAGCGGCGGCCCGCTCCGGCTTGGGCAGGGCGTTGCGGTCCAGCTTGCCCGACGCCAGCACCGGCACGTGGTCCAGCACCACAAACGCCGACGGAACCATGTACTGCGGCAACCGGTCCCGCACATGCGCCCGCAGCGCCGACACCAGGCCACCGGTACGCCGGCGCGCCGCCGGGTTGTTGGCCAGCGCAGTGGCATTCGCCGGCCGGTAAGCGAGGCCGCCTTCCCCCTTCGTGAAGACGGCCTCCAGCTCACCGGCCTGCGCCCCCAGCGTCACGGCAACCCCGAAGCCGTGACGCTCCCCCAGCTTGTGGAGGTCTTCCGGGTCGATCCCATCCCGGCTGTCGAGCGCGGTCAGCGCCGTCGCCAGATCGTCGTCGCCCAGCGCGCGGACGGCGGCGAGCTCGCCGGACAGCCGCGCGTCGGAAATCCCGGTCACCCGCAGACGGGTCGGGTCGGACAGGGCCTGTTCCACCGCCGCCAGGTCGGTACAGGCGATGATCCGCTCGTCGATGGCCGGCGTTGCGGCCTTGCGCAGCACCACGTCGTAGCGGTGCCGGGTCAGCTCGTTGTGCGCCTCGCCGCGCTTGACCAGGATCTCGACGTCGTCGAGCCCGTCGAAGCCGGTGAAGAAGTCGGGGTCAAGCACGAGCTCGCCCTCGCGGGCGATCGCCTGCTCCACCGCCGCGAGTGTGCGACGGCCGTGCCGCAGCTCGGTCGCGGTGCGGAAAGCCTTGAGGGAGCGGAGGTTGCGGATGTCGCCGAGGAAGATCACGCCGCCCGGGGTGAGCCGGTCGGCGACGGTCCGCACCACCTGGGCCAGATAGTCGGCGCTCGGGAAGTACTGGGCGACCGAGTTGATGATCACGGTGTCGAGCTCGTCGGGCAGCTCGCCGAGGTCGTGGGCCGGCCGCACCGCCAGGTGCACGTGCTCGGGCTGATCCCGGCGCAGCTTGGCGATCGCCCGCTCGGAAACGTCGACGCCCCAATAGAGTTCGGTCTCGGGTGCGATCCGGGACAGCACCAGCCCGGTGCCGACACCGATCTCCAGCACCCGCCGCGGCCGCAGCGCGGCGATCCGCTCGACCGTCGCCACGTGCCAT
This sequence comes from Kutzneria sp. CA-103260, assembly GCF_018263855.1. GTDB lineage: Bacteria > Actinomycetota > Actinomycetes > Mycobacteriales > Pseudonocardiaceae > Kutzneria. Next base: position 4,737,279 of record NZ_CP073318.1, read on the forward strand.
TCCCGCATGTGCGCCAACGGAATCGCGGTGCCGTCGTAGCTGGAGTTCCAGCCGATGAAGCTGTCGTCGGCGAGGCCGTGCATCTCCTCGTGTACGACGCGCCACTCATCGAGGTGTAACCGCTCGGCTTCCTCGTCGCGACCGGTGACCGGCACGGCGTAGGCGATCAGCCGGCCGTCCTGGGCGATCACCACCGACTGGGCCACCTGCGGGTGCTCCACCACCACCGACTCGATCTCGCCCAGCTCGATCCGATAGCCCCGGATCTTCACCTGGTCATCGGCCCGCCCCAGGAACACCAGCCGACCGTCGGCCAGCCACCGGACCAGGTCACCAGTGCGGTACAAGCGCTCACCGGAACCGAAGGGAGAAGCCACGAACCGCTCGGACGTCAGCGCGGCCCGGCCCAGGTATCCCCGCGCCAGACCGGAACCGGACAGGTAGAGCTCGCCCACCACACCGGGCGGAACCGGGCGCAACGAAGCGTCCAGCACGTAAGCCCGCGTACCCGGATCGGGAATGCCGATGGGCACGATCGAACTGGCCGGATCACACAAGCCCAGCGTGGAGTTCGTCGTCGCCTCGGTCGGACCGTAAGCGTTGAACATCCGCCGGCCGGGCGCCCAACGGCGCACCAGTTCCGGGGACACCCGTTCGGTGCCGGCCAGCAACACGCTGTCCCGGGGCAGATCCAGGTCCTCGGGGATCTCCGCCAGCAAGGCCGGCGGCAGGATCATGAAGTTCACCTCGTGGGCGTAGGCGTACTCCACGAGCCCGGCCCCGGGGAACCGAAGTTCCGACGGCACAACGACAAGCCGCCCACCGGACAGCAAACCCAGGCACAAGTCCCAGAACGCCACGTCGAAACTCGGCGACGCGAACTGCAACACCCGGCTCCGCGGGCCAACCCCGAACCGCTCCACCTGCGTCGCCACCAGCTTGGCCACGCCGGCGTGGGACACCACAACACCCTTGGGGCGGCCGGTGGAGCCGGAGGTGTAGATAACGTACGCGGCGTTAGCCGGCACGATCGCCGGCGCGGGGTCGCTGGCCGGGGCGGCGGCCAGGTCGACCTCGTCCAGCAGCACGACGTCGCCGTCGAAGCGGTCGGCCAGCTCACGCGTGGTCACCACGCACACCGGGCCGGCGTCGGACACCATGAACGCGATCCGCTCGGCCGGATAGTCCTGGTCCAGCGGCAGATACGCGGCCCCGGCCTTCAACACGGCCAGTTCGGCGACGATCATCTCCATCGACCGCGGCACCGCCAGGGCGACGACGCGCTCCGGGCCGGCCCCGTGGCCGATCAGCACGTGAGCCAAGCGATTGGCCCAGGCGTCCAGCTCGCCGTAGGTCAGCTGCCGGTCCCCGAACACCAGCGCCACCGCGTCCGGCGCCTCGGCGACCCGGGCCGCGAACAGCTCCGGCAGCGTCGCCAGCGGCGTGCTCAGGTCGGTGTCGTTCCACTCGACCAGCAGCTGCCGGAGTTCCGGCTCCGACAACAGGTTCAGCTGCCCGATCGGACACTGGGGGCGGTCGAGGGCATCCGTGAGCAACTGCTCGAAATGCCGCAGCATCTGGTCCACAGTGGACGCGTCCAGCACGTCCTCGCGGTATCGGGCGGTCAGCACCGCGCCGTCCACCGACAGCACGAGATCCAGCGGCAGGTCGGTCTCGGCGGCGAAGCCGACGTTCACCAGCACCGAGCCGCCCCGACCACGCTCGGGCTGGAGCTCGCCGACCAGGTCGTCGAACGGAACCTGGTGCTGGACCGCCTCCGAATGGGCGGCTCGCACCCGTGCCACGACGTCGGCGAAGCCCGGCGAGCCGCCGAGATCCACCCGGACCGGCACCAGCGAGCCGGTGCCGAAGACGATGTCTGCGGTGCCGGTGTAGCGGTGCAGCAACACCGCGAAGGCGGTCATCAACGTCGCCTGCGGATGGTCGGCCGACGCCAGCTCCCAGGTGCGCCGAGCCCGCGGCGGGGTCGGCGCCGCCGGGTGCGGCCGGTCCACCGGGAGCAGCAGCTCCTTCGGCGCGGTGGCAAGGCGGTCAAGCCAGAACCCAAGGTCCGCGACCTGTTGCACAGCGTCACCGTTGCTCACCGGTAGACCAGCCTCTCGCTGCTCGCGGTGCCCGCGACCGGGCACAAACTTAGGCGACCCTAACAAAAGGAAGGTAAGGATGCACTCCTGTACCATCGGTTAGCCTTACCTAAATTTCGTACCAATCGGAGGCGTGGTGCGGCCAGACCCCGAAGGCGTCGAGCTGGCGCGACGTCCGCCACAGCAGGCGGCCCGGGCGGTCGGCCTGGTGGCCGCCGTCGGCGTGCTGATCTTCCTGTGCCTGCTGAGCATCTGGCTGGGCAGCAAGGAGATCTCGTTCGGCGAGGTCTGGCGGGTGCTGCTGCACGACGACGGCTCGGCCGACGCCGTGATCATCCACAGTGTCCGGATGCCGCGGACCGCGCTCGCGGTGCTCGTCGGCGCGGCCCTGGGCCTGGCCGGCACGGTCATGCAGGCGATCACCCGCAACCCGCTGGCCGATCCCGGCCTGTTGGGCGTCAGCGCCGGGGCCGCGTTCGCCATCGTGTTCTCGATCACCGCGCTCGGCGTGAGCTCGCTGTACGGCTACATCTGGTTCGCCTTCGCCGGCGCGCTGGCCGCCACCGCCGTCGTCTACTTCCTCGGTACCCGCGGCCAGGCCGGGTCCAGCCCGGTCAAGCTGACCCTGGCCGGCGCCGCCGTGACCGCGCTGCTGGGCTCGTTCACCAGCGCGATGGTGCTGACCGATCCGGTGGCGCTCAACCGCTTCCGGTTCTGGTCGGCCGGCTCGCTGACCGGTGTGGACGCCGGGGCGCTGCTCCAGGTGCTGCCGTTCATGCTGATCGGCATGGTGCTGGCGATCGCCAGCGGCCCGGCGCTCAACAGCCTCGCCCTCGGCGACGACGTCGCGGTCGCGCTCGGCCGGCGGCTCGGCCCGCTGCGGCTGCGCGGGGCGCTGGCGATCACCCTGCTGACCGGGGCCGCGGTCGCCGTCGCCGGGCCGATCGTGTTCCTGGGCCTGCTGATCCCGCACGCGGTGCGGTTCGCGATCGGCCCCGACCACCGCTGGCTGCTGCCGTACTCCGCGGTGCTCGCGCCGTGCCTGCTGCTGGCCGCCGACATCCTGGGCCGGATCCTGGCCCGCCCCAGTGAGATCCGGGCCGGCGTGATCGTCGCGTTCCTCGGCGCGCCGTTCTTCATCTACCTGGTCCGCCGGCGCAAGCAGCTGGAGTCCTGACCATGAGCCTGCCCCTGCTGCGGCGCGACCGCGTCACCGTCCGCCTGGCCAAGCCGCCGGTGTCCGCCCGGATCCGGCCGCGCCTGGTGCTCGTCTGCCTGATCCTGGCCGTGCTGGTGTTCCTGTTGGGCTGCCTGGGAATGACCATCGGCGACGTGCCGCTGGGCCTGTCCGACGTGCTGTCCGCGGTGTTCGGGGCCGGTGACGCCGGCACCACGTACATCGTGCAGGACCTGCGGATGCCCCGGGCCCTGACCGGACTGCTGGCCGGACTGGCCTTCGGCGCGTCCGGCGCGGTGTTCCAGACCATCACCCGCAATCCGCTGGCCAGCCCGGACATGATCGGCATCAACGCCGGCGCGGCGACCGCGGTGGTGGCCGGCATCGGGTTCGGCTTCGGCGACGGCCTCGGCACCACCACGCTCGGCCTGGCCGGCGGCCTGCTCACCGGACTGCTGGTGTACGTGCTGGCCTGGCGGCGCGGCACCACCGGATACCGCATCCTGTTGGTGGGCATCGGTGTCTACGCCATGGCCACCAGCCTGACCGACTACCTGCTCAGCCGGGCCAACATCACCGACGCGCAGGCGTCGGTCGGCTGGCTGGTGGGCAACCTGGCCAATCGCGGCTGGGAGAACGTGGTGCCGCTGCTGGTCGCGTTCGCGGTGCTGTTCCCGTTAGCGCTGGGCCTGTCCCGCCTGATGGGCACGCTCCAGCTCGGCGACGAGGTCGCCGCCGGCCTGGGCACGCCGGTGCAGCCGGTGCGGCTGGGCCTGATGCTGGCCGGCGCCGGACTGGTCGCCTTCGCCACGGCGTCGGCCGGTCCCATCGCCTTCGTCGCGCTGACCGCGCCGCAGATCGCCCAGCGGCTGGCCCGGCTGCCCGCGCCGCCGGTCACCGCCTCCGCCCTGGGCGGCGCGGTCCTGGTGCTGGGCAGCGACGTCATCGCCCGCGTGATCACGCCGTCCGGGGTGCCGGTCGGCATCGTGACCGGGGTGCTCGGCGCACCGGTCCTGCTCTGGCTTCTGGTCAGGGCCAACCGATCCGGCTCCGGAGGCTGACACATGACATCTCCCAACACATCCCCGGCGGACACGCCATCGCTGCGGGTGCAGGGGCTGCGGGTCGCCTACGACGACCGGGTTGTCATCGACGGGCTGGACCTGGAGATCCCGCCTGGGCAGATCACCGTCATCGTCGGCGCGAACGCGTGCGGCAAGTCCACGCTGCTGCGCACCCTGGCCCGCCTGCTCACGCCGCGTGCCGGCGGGGTCTACCTGGACGGCAAGTCGATCCACTCGCTGCCCACCCGCCAGGTCGCGCAGCGGCTCGGCATCCTGCCGCAGTCCCCCATCGCGCCCGAGGGCATGACCGTCTCCGATCTCGTCAGCCGCGGCCGGGCCCCGCACCAGAACTGGTGGCGGCAATGGTCCACTTCGGACGAGGGGGCCGTGAAGGCCGCCTTGGCGGCAACGGAGATGACCAATCTGGCTGACCGCCGGGTCGACGAGCTGTCCGGCGGGCAACGGCAGCGGGCCTGGATCGCCATGGCCGTCGCGCAGGGCACTCCCGTGCTCCTGCTGGATGAGCCGACGACGTATCTGGACCTGGCGCATCAGATCGACGTGCTGGACCTGGTCGTGGACCTCAACCGGGACGAGGGCCGGACGGTGGTGATGGTGCTGCACGACCTGCCGCAGGCCTGCCGCTACGCCGACCATGTGATCGCCATGAAGGACGGGCGGATCGCCGCCGCCGGCCGACCGTCGGAGGTCATCACCGAGGAGCTGGTGGACGCGGTCTTCGGCGTCCGCTGCCAGATCACCCCGGACCCGGTCAGCGGCACCCCCATGGTGATCCCCATCAGCCGCCACCACCGCACCCCAGCCTGACGCCCCTCCCCCAACGTCGTGAAAGGACCATTCCTCTCATCCAACGAGAGGAATGGTCCTTTCCAAACAACAAAGGGTTGACAGGTGGGCGGGATGGGACTAGTGGGCGCTGATGGCGTACTCCGCTGATGGGGTCTGGACGGTGCGGCGGTCCACAATGGATGCCAGGATCTCGCCGACGCGGACGGCGGTGTTGGACAGCAGCGACGACGTGATGCCGTGGGTGTGCTCAGTGCCGCCCTGGAGGTAGATGCCGCCGCGCACCTCGGGCTCGGTGGTGATGCGGTAGTCCCGCTCCACGCACAGCCGGCCCTCGGCGTCGCGAACGCACTGCGGGCCGAGCTCGCCGAGCAGCGGCGTGGGATCGGCCGGACGGTAGCCGGTGGCGTAGATGACGGCGTCGGCGTCGAGCACGGTCCGCTCGCCGGTGGTCAGCGACTCGACGGCGGCGGTGACGGTCGAGCCGGTGTCGACGACCTCGACCGGCCGGGACACGTTGAGCAGCCGCAGCCGCTGCACGCCGAGCACCCGCTCCCGGTACATCCGGCGGTAGAGCTCGTCGATCAGGTCCACGTCCACGGCGGAGTAGTTGGTGGAGCCGTGGTAGCGCATCAGGCGGTCCTTGACCGGCTCACCGGCCCGGTAGAAGTGGTCCACCGCCTCCGGGTCGAAGATCCGGTTCGCGAACGAGCTGTCGTCGGCCGGGCTGTAGCCGTAGCGGGCGAACACCGCGCACACCTCGGCTCGCGGGAACTCGTCGTGCAGCAGGGCGGCCACCTCGGCCGCGCTCTGCCCGGCCCCCACCACGACGAAACGCCGGGGATCGGCGCCGCGCAGGCGTTCCACGCGGTGCAGCAGCTCGCTGTTGTGCCAGATCCGCGGCCCGACCTCGACACCGGCGGGCAGCTGCGGCCGAAGACCGGTGCCCATCACCAGGTTGCGGGCCCGCAGCGTGCCGCCGTCCGACGTGGTCACGTCGAAGAAAGCGATTTCCCGGCCGTCCCGCACGGGTTTCACCGACACCACCTCGACGCCGTAGGAGACGACGTCGTCGACCTTGGCCGCGGCCCACTCGAAGTAGTCGTGGAACTCGACCCGCAGCGGGAACAGGTTCTTGTGGTTGATGAAGTCGACCAGCCGGCCCACCGAGTGCAGGTAGTTGACGAAGCTGAACTCGCTGGTCGGGTTGCGCATGGTGACCAGGTCCTTGAGGAAGGAGACCTGCATGGTGGCGGTGTCGATCAGCATGCCGCGATGCCACCCGAACCGCGGTTGGCGTTCCAGGAAGTGCGCCGTCACCGGCTCGGCCGTGCTCGCGTTGTGCTCGGCGAGCGCGATCGCGAGCGCCAGGTTCGACGGCCCGAACCCCACCCCTACAACGTCGTAGATCGGGACCTGTTCGCCGGCCTCAGCAGTCATGTCGCTCCCTAGACTGTCCCCACGGTTCAGGGAACCCTAACCTAACTTAGGTGAGCCTATCCTAGAACACTCGTGGTGATGTTCATCCCGCCGGCAGTGAAGAGTTAAGGCATCCGGCGCAGCGTCCGGCGGCGGAGAATCAACGGCGGACGACCGCCGCGTCAGGGAGTACCGTGCCGACGATTCCCGCCCCCAGAACCACCTGCGACCCACCGGATGCCGCCGACACCTTCATCGTCTCGCTGCACACCGTCGTCCACGCGCCCCGCCAGACCGCCCGCACCCGGGCCGTGCTGCGAGCCCGCCGTGACGGCGTGGACCGGTTCCTGCCGGGCATCGAGCCGGGCGCGCGGGTGATCGACACCCGCAACTGCCGGGCCGCCGGATCCGTTCTCCTGCTGGACAACCCGCTGCTGACCGGCGAGACGTGCATCGTCGAGTACGAGCAGAACCGGCTGCCGGCCGACCACTGGGAGCAGGTCCTCACCACGCCGGCCTGGGACCTGGTCATCCAGGTCCGCTTCCACCCGGCCGCCCCGCCCGCGCGATGCCTGGGGTATCAGGGAATCGGCACCCGGATGGTGGAGACGCCCATCGCGCTGACCGGGGACCTCTCAGCGCACACGGTCACCCTCGACGCCCGGCCCGGGGTGCACGGCATCCGCTGGGAGTGGACGTGAATCGGTTTCGTCAGTTCGGTGTGCCGGAGAGCGTGACTCGCGGGGGTCAGCGCAGGGCGTCGCGGATGCGGTCGAGGTGGGCGGCGATCCAGGGCAGGGCGGTGGGGTTGTCGCTGCGCAGGGCCTGTTCCTTCTGGGCGTCGGTGTCCCCGTAGAGCTGGCTGGTGGCGACCCGGATCATGCCGGCCGACGGGTCGTCGCCGAACTCGGCGCCGGGCAGCACGACGATTCCGTTGCGGGCCAACAGGTGGTCGGCGAGCTCGCGGTCGGTGCGGAAGCCGGGGACGTGCGGGTAGAGGTAGAAGGCGCCGTCGGGGGTTGGGGTGTCGAAGAGCTGGGCGACGGCGGCGGCCACGGCCAGGTGGAGTTTTCGGCTCTGGGCAACGCGTTCCACGAGCGCGGGCGGTTCGGTGAAGGCGAGCGCCGCGGCGTGCTGAACCGGGCGGGACGGGGCGGACCAGACCTCGCTGGCGGTGTCGACGACCGTGTCGCGGAGGTGGTCGTCGGTGAAGCGGGCGACGCCGAGACGCCAGCCGCCCAGCGCCAGACTCTTGCTGAGGCCGGAGGTGACGACGGTGCGATGCGGCACGAGCTCGGCCGGACTGAGGAATTCCGCGTCGGTGAGGTCGCGGTAGATCTCGTCGGAGATGATGAGCAGGTCACGGCGCTCGGCGACCTCGCACAGCTCCCGGATCACCGCCGGCGAAGCCAGCCGGCCGGTCGGGTTGTCCGGCAGGGTGACGATCACCGTGGACAGCCGCAGAGCCGCTGCCACAGCGTCAAGTTCAGCCGGATCGGGCACGCCGCCGAGGCTGCGGATCCGCACGGTGTCGAGGCCGTGCATGGCGGCCTGCGCCGCGTAGCTGACCCAGCTTGGCCTGGGCAGCGCGACGCCGCCACGCCGAGCGCCGAGGATCGCCCACAGCAGCGGCTTGCTGCCCGGCGCGGCGACGACCTGGGCCGGCGAGGTCGGCAGCCCGCGCCGGCTCCAGTAGCCGGCGGCCGCCTCGCGAAGCTCGGGAATGCCGGCGACCGGCCCGTATCCGGCGCTGCCGGCGGCCTCGCCCAGCGCGGCGGTGAGCATCGGGTGCACCGGCAACCCGGCTTCGCCGAAGCCGAGCGGCACTACCGGCAGGCCCTCGGTGCGGCGGCGGGCGATCACGTCGTTGGCGGCGAGCGTTGCGGAGACGGCCATGGCCCCCACCGTGCCGCCGGACGAGCATCACGTACAGCGCGAATCGTCGACGCCGAGCATAAGCTCTACCGATGCTCGATCTGCACCGTCTCTCCCTGCTGCACCGGTTCGCCGCCCTCGGCAGCATCGCCGCCGTCGCCACCGCCACGGGCTACTCGGCCTCAGCGGTGTCGCAGCAGCTCGCCGTGCTGGAACGGGAAGCCGGCGTGGCCCTGCTGGAACGCACCGCCCGCAGCGCCACCCTCACCGAGGCCGGCCACCGCCTGGCTGTGCACGCCGGCACGGTGCTCGACGCCGTGGAGGCCGCGGAGTCCGACCTGGCCCACGCGGCCAACGACACCAGCGGCCGGATCGTCATCAGCACCATTCCCACCGTGGCCCTGTCCATCGCCCCCGGTCTGCTCGACCTGAGCGGTCCTCGGGTCGTGCTCCGCCAGCACACCGACGACGCACAGGCCCTGGACCGGCTGCGGGCCCGCGAGGTCGACATCGCCATCATCGACAGCTGGCGGGACGTTCCCCCGCAGCCCGACCTGGTCCGCACCCGGCTGCTGGTCGACCCGGTGGTCATCGCCGGCCCCGTCGACCACACCACCTGGCTGGTCGCGCCGGACGACCAGCCGTCCCGCCGGGTCGCCGAGGAGGTGATGGCCGAGCTCGGCGTCGAACCCGACTCCCGCTGGGAGTTCATGGGCCTGTCCACGATCGCCGGGCTGGTGGCCGCGGGCGTCGGCGCCGCCGTGCTGCCGCGGCTCGCCCTCCAGCACGTGGACGTGCCGACCACTCCGACCGACCGCTCGCGCAGCATAGACGCGGTCGTGCGGGCAGGGTCCCGAACCAGACCCGCGATCGGCGCGGTGCTGGCCGCGCTGGCTGGTATACGGTCGTCGCCGTGATGTCTCGGATGACCCTGCGCCTGTTCGAGCTGGCCCTGTTCGTGTTCGGTGTGCTCGTGTTCTTCTCGGAGAACCTGACCTATCTGGCAACCTGGGTGTTGCTCGCGATCGCCTACGTGGTGCTGTCCGCGTGGCGGGTGGCCCGCTCGGCCGGTGGCACCGAGCTCGTGCCGGTCAGCGGCGGGGTGTTCGCCCGGCTCGGGCTGCTGTTCACCATCTTCACCAGCCTGGTCGGCGTCGGCGCGGCCATCGCCATCGTCGTCAACGGCACGCTGGAGGACAAGTTCATCGGCGTGCCGGCCGTGCTGCTGGCGTGGGCCATCCTGCACTTCGGCTACGCCGAGCGCTACGCCACCGCGTACTACGCGGCCCTGCCGACCAAGCAGTTCCAGTTCCCGGAGACCGACAAGCCGAGTTTCGCCGACTTCGCCTACTTCGCCTTCACCGTGGGCACGACGTTCGCGGTGTCCGATGTGGAGACCCGCACTCCCGTCGCCCGGTTCCGGGTCCTGTCGCACAGCGTGCTGAGCTTCCTCTACAACACCGCCACCGTGAGCATCGCGATCGGCGTGATCGCCGCCAACTAGCGTTCCCCCGGCTCAGAAGCCGGGGAACACCCGGCGCAGGTCGTCCAGCGTGACGGATCCCTTGACCTGCAAGGATTCCGGCGTGTTGGCGGCGTCGTGCCGGCCGGCGAACAGGCGGATCAGGTACTCGGTCGGCGCGGTGATCTCCGCGTCGGCGCCGGCCGGCACGTCGTCGGTCAGGCTCACCGTGTCGGCGATGGTCAGCCCGAACGAGCGGCTCGGGTCGAGGGCCTGCACGGCGATGGTGACCGAGCCGTCGATCTGGTCGGCCTTGCCGGCGAAGCGCAGCAGCGGGGCGATGGCGTCCACCAGCAGCGCCGCCGCGTCCGCGTCGATGGTCGCGGCCGGGTCGAACGCCACGGCCACATCCCAGGAGTGCAGCGCCAGCTCGGTGAGGCGCAGGCTGGCGAACCCGGCCACGTCCAGCGGCTGCGGCATGAAGCCGACGTCGATCCGCAGCTCCCGCAACGCCTTCTCGTCCAGCGCCTCCAGGGCCGCGACCAGTTCCTCGTCCACGCCCGGGAACTCGGCCACCTGCTCGGCCGGCGCCATGCCGTCCCAGCGGGCCCACACCGCCTTGTTGGCCTCCATGCCGCCGGGGCCGGTGCCGGCGAGCGCGCCGCCCAGGGTCGTCCTGCTGATCACGGCTCCGCTGCCGAGGTGGCTGACCACCTGGGCCACGGTCCACTCCTTCGAGCCCGACGGGCGCACGATGTCGTCCGTTCCGAGCGCGGCCAACCGGCCGGCGAGGCTGTCGTGCCCACCGCGCAGCGCGGCGATGATCTGGGCGGCCCGACTGGTCATCTCCCACCTCCATGAGTCGGCGACAACGCTAGCCCCAACCCCCCGCGAGTCCCGCTCTGGGGCAAGCGAATGTCGAGTTCCGGAACTCGACACGTGGTTGCCTGAGAGCGGGACTCGCGGCTGCTAGGCGTGCAGGCGGTTGCCCATCTTGGTCAGGAAGCCCAGGGCGGTGGCCTCGTCGGCGTCGGGCACACCGATGACGATCTCGTCCACGCCCAGGGCCGCGAGATGCTCGATGCGGTCGGGGGTGGCCCGGTCCAGGGCGACGATGTAGGGCTTGCCGGTACGGCCGGCCTTGGCCCAGCGCTCGGTCAGCAGCCGCACGCTGCCGTCGACGTCGCCCTCCTGCGGGGTGGTGATCCAGCCGTCGGCGTTGGCGGCGATCCAGTCGAAGGTCCGCTCGGTGCCGCCCGCGCCGATCAGCAGCGGCAGGTGGGCCTGGACCGGCTTCGGGTAGGCCCAGCTGTCCCCGAAGGACACGAACTTCCCAAGGTAGGACGCGATGTCCTCGGTCCACAACGCCCGCATCGCCTCCATGTACTCGCGCAGGGCGGTGTAGCGGAACTTGCCGGGCACGCCGTGGTCGGCCAGCTCGTCGGTGTTCCAGCCGAAGCCGGCCCCGAGCGTGACCCGGCCGCCGGACAGGAAGTCCAGGGTGGCGATGGTCTTGGCCAGGGTGATCGGGTCGGACTCCACCGGCAGCGCGACGGCCGTGGCCAGCCGGATGGTGGAGGTGACCGCGGCGGCGGCGCCGAGGCAGACCCACGGGTCCAGGGTCCGCAGGTAGCGGTCGTCGGGCAGGTCCGCGCCGCCGGTGCGGGGATGGGCCGCGTCCCGCCGCACCGGGATATGCGTGTGCTCGGGCACGTAGAAGGAGTGGAAGCCGGCCTCCTCGGCCGCCTTCGCGCACACGGCCGGCCGGACGCCCCGGTCGCTGCTGAACAGCACCACCCCGAACCTCATGGCACCTCGCAGACTAGAAACTAGAACGCGTTCTAGTCCACGGTATCAGCGGACGGCGATCGCCGTCACCACATAGCCGTCGCGAATCAAGTACCGGCCGTCAAAACCGGTCAGCGGCGTGCCACGCACCAGCGGTGGCTCAACCAGCAGCTCGACCGAGAACTTGTTCTCGTCCAGATGGAAGGTCAGCCGCGCGTCGTCGAAGCCCAGCCACTTGTGGGTCAGCGGGAACCACGCCTTGTACACGCTCTCCTTGGCGCTGAACAGGATCCGGTCCCAGTGCGTGCCGGCCGGCAGCCCGGCCAGCATCTCCCGCTCCTCGGGCAGCGTGACGATGCCCAGCACGCCGTCCGGCAGCACCTCGTGGGTCTCGGCGTCGATGCCGACGGTCAGCATCTCGTCGGCCCGCGCCACCGCCGCCGCGTAGTAGCCCCGGGTGTGCGTGATGCTGCCGACGATGCCCTCCGGCCACAGCGGCTGCCGCTTGGCCCCGCGCAGGATCGCCACCTCGGGCAGACCGAGCTTGCCCAGCGCCCGGCGGGCGCAGCTGCGGGCGATGGTGTACTCGCGCACCCGCTTCTCGACGGCCTTGGCGACCTCGGGCTCCTCCTCGGGCAGCAGCCGGGCGTCGGGGTCGTCGCCGAGCACGTCCGCGGAGACCACCTCGGCGGGCAGCAAGTCCTCGATCACGGTCGTGACGTTACCGTTCCTGCCGGAAGATGAGCGCCAGCACTCGGAGGACGAGCACAGCGCTAATGATCAGCAAGCTGTAGCCGCACAGCCGCGGCAGCGTGAGCTGCGAGGTCCCGGTGTCGGCGGTGAGCAGGATCACGGCCATCACGCCGGCGGTCGCGCCCAGCGCGGTCAGCAGCACCTGGTGCAGCAGCCCGGTCACGTGCTCGCGGTCGCGCTGGTCGGCGAACAGCCGGATGTTCAGGCTCAGCCGCCCGTTCTCCAGCGCGCCGGCGATCCGCTCGATCCGGCGCGGCAGCCGCCGCAGCATCGGCACCAGGGTCACCAACTCGTCCACCGCGGCCCGACGCAGGGAGTCCGCGTCCATGCTCTGGTTCACGTAGCCGGTGGCCACGCCACGGGCCTCGGCTACCATGTCGAAGCCCGGCGACAGCTGGGTCAGCCCGCCCTCCAGGGTGGCCAGCGCGCGGAACACCGCCGCCACCTCGGGCGGCACCGACAGCCCGAAGTCGGCCACGATCCGGAACAGGTCGGTGAACATGCGCACCCCGGCCGCCGACCCGGCGCCGAGATGCCGGGCCACGAACTGGCCGACCGCCCGCTCCAGGCCGACCTGGTCGATCTCGTCGGGCCGGCGCACCACCTCCAGCAGCGCGTCGGTCACGCCCAGCGTGTCGGCCTTGTCCATGGCCAGCAGCAGCCGTTGCAACGCCTCCCGCAGCGCGCCGTCCAAGCGGCCGACCGAACCGAAGTCGATCATGCCGAGACCGCCGTCGGCGAGCAGCAACACGTTGCCGGGATGGGGATCCGCGTGGAAGACGCCGTCCATCATGACCTGGCGGAGCATGGTGTCCAGCAGCGTGCGGGCCAGGCCCTCGCGGTCCGGCGTGTCCGGCCCGGCCTGGCTCAGCGACACGCCATCCAGCCGCTCCATGACCAGGATCCGCTTGCCGCTCAACGACTCGTGCGGCTCGGGATACCGAACCCCGGTATGGCTCCCGGCGGCCACGGCCACCATGTTCGCCGTCTCCACCCGGAAGTCCAGCTCCTCCCGCATGGCGTCGGCGAAGCCGGTCGCCAGCTCCCGCACGCCGAGCGTGCGCCCCCAGCGGGTCCGGGCGTGCAGGGTCGCCGCCAGCCGGGCCACGATGTCCAGGTCACGCTCCACCACCGAGCCGATGCCCGGCCGCTGCACCTTGACCACCACCCGCTCCCCCGACCGCAGCGTCGCGGCGTGCACCTGGGCGATGGAGGCGGCGGCCAGCGGCTCGCGGTCGAACTCGGCGAACACCTCCGCCACCGGGCGGCCCAACTCCTCGGCCAGCACCGCCTCGACCTGGTCCCACGGCGCCGGCGTGACCCGGTCCCGCAGCCGGCTCAGCTCGGCCACGAACTCCGGCGGCAGCAGATCCCGGCGGGTGGACAGGATCTGGCCCAGCTTCACGAAGGTCACGCCGGCCTCGTCCAGGGCGACGGCCAGCGCGGCGGCCATCCGGGACCGGCCGCTGGGCAGCTCGAAGTCGGTTCGGCGGCGGCCGGACAGGTAGGGGCCGAGGCCGTGCCGGACGGCGATCCGGGTGATCTTCGAGTACCGCCGGGCCCGGGCCAGCCGGCCGCGCAGCCCGCGGACCAGGTCCACCGGGTACGGCAGTGAGCCGGTCGGCACCAGCACCTCGGCCAGCACCAGGAAGATCATCGCGCCCAGCACGCAGACGCAGAAGCCGAGCAGGCCGAGGAACAACTTCGTGGCCACGTCGGCGTTGGTGATGGTCGACCCCATCCCGTTGAGCACCGGGTCGAACAGCGCGATGGCGATCACGCCGGCGATCAGCCGCCGCACCAGCCCGAAGCCCATCCCCAGCAGCCGCGACATCATGGCCGCGAACAGCAGTGAGGTCGCCACCGTGAACACCACGAACGCGATGGAGGTCAACACCGGTTGCATGGGGGGAGGCTACGGCGAACGGCCCTAGCGCGGCGGCCGGAGGGTCCCGCACCATGTGCACGGCTGCCACCACCACAATGGAGCAGCCACATGTTCAGACGCCTCACCCTGCCGGCGGCGGCCGCCCTGGCGATCGCGGCGATCGCCGCGGTCCCCGTCTCCGCCGCCACACCTGGCGCGGTCAGCGCCGACTTCACCCAGACCTCCACCTGGGGCGGCGGATACCAGGGCCAGTACACCGTCACCAACCAGAGCAACCACGGGATCACCAGCTGGCAGGTCGAGTTCGACCTGCCCGCCGGGACCACCGTGTCCTCGTCCTGGGACGCCACCGAGACGGTCAGCGGCAACCACTACACGTTCACCAACAAGAGCTACAACGGCACCGTCGCCGCCGGCGCCACCGCCGCCTTCGGCTTCGTGGCCAGCGGTTCCGCGCTGCCGGGCAACTGTCTGCTCAACGGCGCCACCTGCGCCGGCGTCGTGGACACGACCCCGCCGTCGGCCCCCAGCGGTCTGAAGGCCGGCACCATCACCACCACCGGCGTCGCTCTGTCATGGTCCGCGTCCACCGACAACATCGGCGTCACCGGCTACGACGTCTACCAGGGTTCGACCAGGGCGCTGACCATCGCCGGCACCTCGGCGACCGTCACCGGGCTGGCGCCGTCCACCTCCTACACGTTCACGGTCAGGGCGCACGACCTCGCCGGCAACCAGTCGGCGGCATCTAACGCCATCACCGTCACCACCCAGGCCGGCTCCGGCAGCGGCAGCACCTGGCCGCTGAAGGTCGCCCCGTACGTGGACATGGGCTCCTGGCCGACGCCGGTGCTGACCGACACCGCCAACGCCTCCGGGCTGCAGAACTTCACCCTGGCCTTCGTCACCGGCAACGGCTGTAAGGCGACCTGGTTCAACGCCTACGACCCGACCACCGGCTGGGACCGGGACGACATCGACGCGCTGCGGGCCCAGGGCGGCGACGTGACGATCTCCTTCGGCGGCGAGGCCGGCACCGAGCTGGCCGGATCCTGCACCGACCAGGCCGCGATCCAGCAGCAGTACCAGGCGATCGTGACGGCCTACTCGGCCAGCCGCATCGACTTCGACATCGAGGGCGCGGCGGTCGTCGACCACACGTCGGTGGACCGGCGCAACGCCGTGCTGGCCAAGCTCCAGGCGGCCAACCCCGGGCTGCAGGTCTCGTACACGCTGCCGGTGATGCCCTACGGCCTGACCTCCGACGGCACCTACATCGTGCAGTCGGCGGTGAACCACGGTGTAAACCTCAGCCTGGTCAACGTGATGGCCATGGACTACGGCCAGCACGACGGCGTGGACATGGGGCTCAAGGCGCAGCAGGCGGCGCAGGCCACCCACGACCAGCTCAAGGCGATCTACCCGGCGAAGACCGACTCCCAGCTGTGGGGCCTGGTCGGGGTGACGCCGATGCTCGGCGTGAACGACGACTCGTCGACGTTCTCGCTGGCCGACGCCTCGTCGCTGGTCAGCTACGCCAACGGCCAGCACCTCGGTGAGCTGGCGTTCTGGGAGGTCACCCGGGACCGCAACGCGTGCCAGGGCAGCCTGACCGACTGCACCAACGTCACGCAGCAGCCGTGGGACTTCAGCAAGCG
This sequence comes from Kutzneria sp. CA-103260, assembly GCF_018263855.1. Lineage (GTDB taxonomy): Bacteria > Actinomycetota > Actinomycetes > Mycobacteriales > Pseudonocardiaceae > Kutzneria. The sequence continues at coordinate 4,753,275 of NZ_CP073318.1, forward strand.
CTTCGAGGGCTTCACCGGCTGACGCCCGCGGCGGCGGCCCCCGCTCAGCTCTGGCGGGGGTCGCCGTCGATCAGGATCTGGCCGTTGTAGCGAATCACCTTGATGTTCTTGTGCTGGGTGACCCCCGGCTGCCCGTTCTTGGTGTAAGTCACGTCTACCGGCACGTTGTCCGAGCCGTCCGGGTTGGCGGTGACGCCCATGGCGTTGTTGCCGACCACGTTGCTGTACTGCGCCCAGTACTGGTTGAAGGCGTCCTGGCTGCCGAACAGGGCCTGCACGTTGGGCGAGAGCATGCCCCAGTTGCCGGTCGGGCCGTTGCCCTGGTCGAAGAAGTTGATCACCAGCTGGCCGGCCTGGCCGAAGTCGATGGGTCCGCCGCTGGGGTCGTTGGTGACGCTGCCCGGCGTGGTTGTCGTGGTGGTGGTCGTCGTCGTTGTCGTCGTGGTGCTGCTGGCCGTGCTCGACGACGTGGACGGCGCGTGCGAGGACGACGTGGTGCCCGCCGGCGGCGGGGCCTGGCCGGCGCTGGTCGCCGGCGGGTTGGTCGTGTTCACCGGCGGCGGCGTGTTGTCGTGGCTGTTGAGCCGCGCGATGATGATCAGGCCCGCGGCGATCACGAGCACCACGACGACCGCGCCGATGATGACGGCGCGACGGTTGGCCGGCTTGTCCTCCGGCGGCAGCTGCACGTCCTGAGCGGTGGGCTGGTCGCTGGACATCACTGCGGTGGCCAGGAACAGCGACGGCGGCTCGGGATCGGCGCCCTCGGCCGCCAGCGCCGTGGTCTTGACGGTGGGCGTCCAGCCGGCGGGCCGGCCGGCGCCGATCTCAGTCAACGCGTCGGCGGCCTCGCGCATGGTCGGCCGCGCCGTCGGCTCGGCGTCCAGCATGCCCATCAGCAGCGTGGTTGCCGGCCCGGCCTGCTTCGGCGGTGGCACCACACCAGTGGCCACGGCGTGCAGCAGTGCTAGGGGGTTCTGGCTGGTGCCGAACGGCGGCCGGCCCTCGACGGCGTTGTACAGCGTCGCCCCGAGCGAGAAGACGTCGGCGGCCGGGCTCGGGTCGTGCCCGCGGGCCACCTCGGGCGCGAGGTACGCGGGCGTGCCGGCGGAGATGCCGGTCTGCGTGACGGTGACGTCCCCGACGGCGCGGGAGATGCCGAAGTCGGTGATCTTGGCGGTGCCGTTCTCGGTGAGCAGGATGTTGGCCGGCTTCACGTCCCGGTGCACGATGCCGGCGGCGTGCGCGGCCGACAGCGCTGAGGCCACCTGGGCGCAGATCCGGGCCGCCTCCTCGGGCGTGAGCGTGCCCCGCTCGGCCAGCACCGAGGACAGGCTGCGGGACGGCAGGAACTCCATCACCAGGCACGGCTCGCCGTCGTTCTCGGCGACGTCGAACACGGTGATCGCGTTGGGGTGCTGCAGCCGCGCGGCGATCCGGGCCTCGCGCATGGCGCGCCGGCGCGCCTCGTCCCACTCCTGCTCGGACAGGCCCGGCTGGAGCACGAGCTGCTTGATCGCGACCATGCGCTCGAGCCGCTCGTCCCTGGCCTGCCAGACGACGCCCATGGCGCCGCTGCCCACCCGTTCGACCAGCCGGTAGTGCCCGGCGATCAGCTGCCCCGTGTCGATGACCGATTACTCCTCGTGAACACCCGAACCCGCACACCCTCGATGGGTCACACAATAGCGACCATGCATTACTACGGGCAGTAGGTGTTGGCCACACCCGTAGCCGGTCCACTATGGACGTCCGACGGTACGTTGACCAGCATGAGGACTGCAATCGTGACCGGCGCGGGCGCCGGCATCGGGGCCGCGGCGGCGGTGGCCCTGCTGGACGCCGGCTACCACGTGGCCCTGGTCGGACGGCGCGAGCAGGCACTGCGGGAGACGGCCGGCGATCGGCCAAACGCCCTGGTCGTGCCCACCGACGTGGCCGTCGAGGAGCAGGTGGACCACCTCTACGACATCGTCGACGACGCCTGGGGCCGGCTCGACCTCCTGTTCAACAATGCCGGCACGAACGGTCGGGCGGCGCCGATCGAGGACATGCCGGTCGACATGTGGCGGAAGGTGATCGACGTCAATCTGACCGGCTCCTTTCTGTGCGCCCGTGCCGCCTTCCGGGTGATGAAGCGGCAGCGGCCGCAGGGCGGCCGGATCATCAACAACGGCTCGCTGTCCGCGCACGTGCCGCGGCCCAACTCGGCCGCCTACACCGCCAGCAAGCACGCCATCACCGGACTGACCCGGGTGCTGTCGCTGGAGGGCCGCCAGTACGACATCGCCTGCGGCCAGATCGACATCGGCAACGCCGAGACGGCGATGACCGCCCGAATGGCCGACGGTGTGCCGCAGGCCGACGGCTCCATTCGCGCGGAACCGCGTATGGACGTCTCCGCGGTGACCGACGCGGTGCTCTACATGGCCGGACTACCCTTGAGCGCCAATGTGCAGTTCATGACGGTGATGGCGACGTCGATGCCATTCATCGGACGCGGCTGACACAATCGCCGACCACTCATGGGACGATCCCATCGTGCCCTGTCCGGACGAAGCTGAATACGACTCAACTTGTTACTCCGTTCAGTGGGCCCCATTTTTCGCATTTGCGGCTACCGTGGGTCGCACCCGCCCCCCAGTCGTGGAGTATTGGGAAGGACACCCATGCTGAAAGCGCTGGCCGCAACCGGTGTGCTTTTCTCACTGTTGCAAACTCCCCAACCGTTTGCGTGGACCAACCCGCCGCCGCCCGACAAGATTGTCATCGACGTCGCGACGGTCAACGGCTCCGGGTGCCCGGCCGGCACGGCCGCGGTCGCCGTCGCCCCGGACAACACGGCGTTCACCGTGACCTACAGCAACTACATCGCACAGGTCGGGGTGGGCGCGCAGCCGACCGACCTGCGCAAGAACTGCCAGCTGAACCTGCGGGTTCACGTGCCGTCAGGATTCACCTACGCGATCGCCGAGGCCGATTACCGCGGCTTCGGCCATCTGGAAGCGGGTGCCTCCGGAACGGAGCGGGCGAACTACTACTTCCAGGGGAACGCCCCGACCGCGTACATTGCCCACAACCTGAACGGCGCTTTCGACGACGACTGGCAGTTCACCGACACGACCGACATCGCGTCGCTGATCTGGGAGCCCTGCGGCCAGGAACGCAACTTCAACATTAACACTGAACTGCGGGTTGCCGCCGGAACGTCTAACACGAAGACGACAACCAGCTTCTTGTCGATGGACTCGACGGACGGCAGCATCACCACCACTTACCACTTCGCGTGGAAGACCTGCCCCTAACCGTCGTAATCCCCGCGGTTCACACGTTCACATGAGTGGCTCACTTGGCCGCGCCGGCCAGGTGAGCCACTCACGTGCGTGCTGACAACGGCGGCGCGATTGTCACGCGAGGTCGAGCAGGCGGCGGCAGCGCTGCACCGCGTCGGTCGGCCCGCTGATGGTCAGCTCCCCCGCCGCCAGGGCGTCGGCGGCGGTCATCTGGCCGGAGCCCAGGCGCACCAGGGTCACGGCGTCAGCGGTGGCCACGACGGTGGCCTGGCCGGGGGCCCGGCCGGCAGCGGCCTGCACCTGGCCGGCGCGGACCTCGAAGCGGAAGACCTCGTCGTCGACGTGGAACTCGTAGTCCTCGTCGACATCCCCGGCCCACTCGGCCCGCAGCCGGGTCTCGGCGGCGAGGAAGCCCCAGCGCGGGCGGACGGCGTCCACAGTGGACTTGTCCGGGGTGAAGCCGAAGCCCCAGCGGGTGAGGTCGAGCACCACCGGCCGCAGCAGGGCGCCGGCCTCGGTCAGCTCGTAGGCCGGTCGGCTCAGGCACTGCCGGATGACCCCCTTGTCGACCAGGAACTTCAGCCGGTCGGCCAGCAGGTTGGTGCCCAGTCCGGGCAGGTCGGCCAGCAGGTCGCTGTAGCGGCGCGGCCCCAGCAACAGCTCGCGGACGATCAGCAGCGTCCACCGCTCCCCCAGCACGTCCAGCGCCGACGCCAAGCCGCAGTACTGGTGATAGGCACGCTTGATGTTCAAGATCCTCACCTCCCCCGGATGTCACTGTAGCCGAAAGTTTGAGGGCACAACCTTATCGCCGGGAACGGTCACGGTCGGCGCAGGTGAGCCAGCTCCAGGTGTTCTTCCACGTATCGGTCGAAGAGGCGCAGGGCCACGCCTTCCGCGACGGCGATCCGCTCGTCGACGTCGTGCGGCACCAGGGAAGTGACGGTGTTGTCGGCCAACAGGGCCTTGTGCGCCAACGGGTCCCGGAATCCGCCGCCGAGGGTCGTCAGCCTCATGCCGACGACCCTGACGTCAGGCGGTGCGGCGCACGTGATCAGCGGGATTCTGCACGATCCGGTTGATCACCGAGCCGGCCGCGCCGCGCACGGCTGCTTCCCAGCCCAGCCGTGACACCACCACCTGCGGCTCCGTCCACTCAGCGCCGAGCACGCGGGCCGACAACTCGGCCTGCACCGGTTCCCGCAGCCACGGGGCCAGCAGCGCGAACATGCCGCCCAGCAGCACGGCGTCCAAGTCGAGCAGATTCACCATGCTGGCCAACGCCATACCGAGGGCCTCGCCAGCCACCTCAACCGCGTCGACCGCCCGCTCGTCGCCGGACTCGGCCCGTTCCACCAGCCGCGCCAGCGGACCGGCCGGCGTGGCCAGGGTCGTGCCGGTGCGCGGCGGCAGGCCGGCCGCGCGCAGGATCGCCTCCTGCCCGGCGATCGCCTCCAGACAACCCCGCGCGCCGCAGCCGCAGACCGGCCCCTCCGGCCGGACCGTCACATGGCCGAGCTCGCCGGCGAAGCCGTTGCGGCCACGGAACAGCTCGCCGCCGACGATCACGCCGGCGCCGATGCCGATCTCCCCGGAGACGTGGATGAAGTCGGTCCTGGGCGGCTCGCCGAACCAGAGCTCGCCCAGCGCGGCCAGGTTCGCCTCGTTCTCCACGCTCACCGGCGGCCACCCGTCCCGGGACAGCTCGGCCGCCACCGGCACCCGGTTCCAGCCCAGGTTCGGAGCCGACGCGAGCCACCCTTGCGACGTGCGGACCAGTCCAGGCACCGCCGCCACGACGCCGGCCGCCGGCAGACCGGCCGCCCTGGTGGCGTCCAGCGCCGCCTCGACCAGCCCCGCCGCCTCGGCCAGCACCTCGGCCACCGGGCGGTCCCGATTGTCCACCAGGGACACCGCCTGGTGCCGGGGCCGGCCGGACAGGTCCAGCACGCAGCAGGCCAGGTAGTCCACGTTGATCTCGACGCCGACGCCGACCGGGCCGTCCGGGTTGAGCCGCAGGGCCTGCCCGGGCCGGCCGACGCTGTTGCCGGCCAGGCCGGCCTCCACGATCAGCTCATGCCGGGCCAACTCGTCCACCAGGCTGGACACCGTCGCCTTGGTCAGCCCGGTGGCGGCCGCCACCTCGGCGCGGGACACACCCTCGCCGTCGGCGACGCAGCGCAGCACCACGCCCAGGTTGTGGTCGCGCATCCCCTGTTGGCGGACTGGGACACCGGCCGTTTCGCTCACCGGACGAGTCTACGTAGTCGGTCGGGTGGCCGAAGGGCGCTGGCCCGATCGCCCGGATCTGGCGGCCGCCCGTAATCCCCCCGGCGGTCGAAGCGATGGGTCCCGTATGCGGCGAGGGACTAGGAGCCTGGGATGAGCGTGGCGCGTCGGATTCAGCAGCAGCTGACCAACCCGAACAACCCGCGGTCGCTGTCCGCGCGGGCTCGGGCCAAGCGCTGGGACGAGCTGATGCGGCGGTTCCCGTCGCTGGCCGAGATGCGGGTGCTCGACCTCGGCGGCCTGCCCGACTTCTGGCGCAAGTCGGCCGTCCGGCCCGCCCACGTCACCACCGTCAACCTGTCCTCGGCCGACGCCGACGAGCCGTGGCTCAACCACATCGTCGGCGACGCCTGTGAACCGGCGGGCCTGGCCGGCACGGAGTTCGACCTCGTGGTGTCCAACAGCCTGCTGGAGCATGTCGGCGGTTACGCCCGGCGGCGGCAGCTGGCCGACGTAATCCACAGCTACGCCAAGCGGCACTGGGTGCAGACCCCGTACCGGTACTTCCCGATCGAGCCGCACTGGGCGTTCCCGGGCCTGCAGTTCCTGCCGGTGTCGGCGCGGGCCGCGGCGATCCGGGTGTGGCCGCTCGGACACGCCAAGGCCGAGGGCTGGGCCGCCTCGGCCGACGCCGTGCTGGCCACGGAGCTGTTGTCGCTCACCGAGATGCGCCTGCTGTTCCCGGACTCCGACATCTGGCACGAGAAGGCCGCCGGCCTCACCAAGTCCCTGGTAGCCATCCGCCACTGACCCCGCGAGTCCCGCTCTCAGACAACCGTGTGTCGAGTTCCGGAACTCGACATTCAGTTGCCCGAGAGCGGGACTCGCGGGGGTGTCAGATCCAGCCGTTGCGCTTGGCGTGCAGGGCCAGCTGGAACCGGTTGGCCGCGCCGGTGCGCGACATCAGGCTCTCCAGGTGCCGGAACAGGGTCCGCCGGCTGATGCCCAGGGTGCGGGCCACCTGCTCGTCGCCGAGGCCGGCGGCGAGCAGCCCCAGCAGGCGACGTTCACTCGGCTGCAGGAACGGGCCGCCGGCCGAGTCGCCCAGAGCCAGCGGCAGCGCGGCCCGCCAGCACATCTCAAACAGCCCGATCAGCGCGGACAGCAGGCTGGACGGGCGGATCAGCAGCGCCGAGCCGCCCACGTTGTCGGCCTCGGCGCTGGACAGCGACACCACCGCGCAGTCCGTGTCGAATATCAACAGTTTCACCGGCACGTCCGGCAGCGTGCGGGCCTCCTCGCCGGCCTTCACGCAGGGAACCACGTTGTCCGCCAAGTACTCCGAGCGATCCAGCGCCGTCTTGGCGTACACCGCGCGATAGCGGATGCCGGTGCCGAGATTGTCCAGTTCGGTCTGATTGACGTCGGCCCCGGTGTAGTACGGCGGCGAGTCCAGGCCGCGCACCTCGGCCCGGACCGACTGCTCCAGCTGCCGGATCCGGTCCTGCACGGCCGCCTCGTCGATGATCTCCAGGAGAGTGTCCACGCCGACCGAGACCCGTTGGCGCAGCAGGCGAAACGTGTCGGCGGCGGCCACTCTCGCCGCCGCCAGCTCGGCCTCTCTGCGCCGGGCCAGCAGGTCCAGCGCGGGGCCGGGCGGCATGGCGACCAGGTCGGAGCCGGACCGCCCGGCCAGCCCCACCTGGAGCAGTTCCTCTACGCTGCAACGGATCTGCTCCGGTCGGCGGCCGGCCGCGTCGGCCAGTTGGTCCAGTGTGGACGTTCCGAGGGCGGCCAGCGCGAGATAGGCCCGGGCGGCCTGTTCGCCGAGTCCGAGGGTGACAAGGTGACCGGTGTCCGCCGAAACCATGGTTTCTCCCTGGGCTGGCGTTCGTTTCGGCACATTAGTGCCACTGACACCGGTGCGCCACCGATTGACGCCGCGGCACGGTACACAACGAGCACGGCTTTCCCTCTACCCTGCCAGGGAGGAAACTGTGCGCAGTCCCAGTCGATGGCTGGCCGCTCTCACCGGAATGGCCGCACTGGCGCTGACCGCCGGCTCGGCGCTGGCGTCGGCGACCCCGATCGCCACCCCGTCCAACCACCCCGTAACCCACGTCTGCGACCAGAACCCGAAGCCCGGCTTCGTGTCCTGCTTCGCCCTGCGCAGAACCGACGTCACCGCGTCCCCGAACACCCCGGCGCTACCCAGCGGCTACGGCCCGAGCGACCTGCGCAGCGCCTACAACCTGACCGCGTCCGGCAGCGCGTCGGCGACCGTGGCCATCATCGACTCCAACGACGACCCGAACGCCGAGTCCGACCTGGCCACCTACCGGTCCACCTACGGGCTGCCGGCCTGCACCACGGCCAACGGATGTTTCAAGAAGGTCAACGAGAACGGGCAGACCAGCCCGCTGCCCTCCGGCGACACCGGCTGGGCCGGCGAGATCTCGCTGGACGTCGACATGGTGTCGGCGATCTGCCCCGGCTGCCACATCCTGCTGGTGGAAGCCAACCAGCCGTCCATGAGCGACCTGGGCACGGCCGTGAACACCGCGGTGAGCATGGGCGCCAAGTACGTGTCCAACAGCTACGGCGGCTCCGAGGACGGCACGGAGAACTCCTCGGACTCCAGCTACTTCAACCACCCGGGCGTGGCCATCACCGCGAGCACCGGTGACAGCGGCTACGGCATCAGCTACCCGTCCTCCTCGGCGTACGTGACGGCGGTCGGCGGCACCTCGCTGAGCAAGGCCAGCAACAGCCGCGGCTGGACCGAGTCCGCGTGGAGCGGCGCCGGCTCCGGCTGCTCCAGCGACGTGGCCAAGCCGTCCTTCCAGAGCGGCGTCACCACCGGCTGCAACAACCGTGCCGACGCCGACGTGTCCGCGGTGGCCGACCCGAACACCGGCCTGGCCGTGTACCAGACCTACGGCGGCAGCGGCTGGGCCGTCTACGGCGGCACCAGCGCCTCCTCGCCGATCATCGCCTCGGTCTACGCCCTCGCCGGCGCCCCCGGTTCCAGCGACCGCCCGGCCGCCTACCCGTACGCCAACGCGAGCGCCCTCTACGACGTGACCTCGGGCAGCAACGGCAGCTGCTCCACGGCCGTGCAGTGCAAGGCCGGCGCCGGCTGGGACGGGCCGACCGGCCTGGGCACCCCGAACGGCACCGCCGCGTTCACCGCCGGCGGCACCCCGCCGCCGCCCGGCTCGCCGAGCGTCACCAACCCGGGCAGCCAGTCCGGCGTCGTCGGCACCGCGGCCAGCCTCCAGCTTTCGGCCACCGGCGGCACCGCGCCGTACACCTGGAGCGCCACCGGCCTGCCGGCCGGCCTGTCGATCTCCTCGTCCGGTCTGATCTCCGGCACGCCGACCACCGCGGGCTCGAACACCGTGACCGCGACCGTCACCGACGCGGCCAGCAAGACCGGCAGCGCCTCGTTCTCGTGGACGATCACCACCGGCGGTGGCGGCGGCTGCTCCGGCCAGCAGCTGGGCAACGCCGGCTTCGAGTCCGGGACCGCGCCGTGGACCACGACCTCCGGTGTGGTCAACGCCAACGGCTCCGGCGAGACCGCCCACGGCGGCACCCACTTCGCCTGGCTGGACGGCTACGGCACCACCCACACCGACTCGGCCACCCAGTCGGTCGCCATTCCGGCCGGCTGCCACGCGACGCTGTCGTTCTACCTGCACATCGACACCGCCGAGACCACCACGACCACGCAGTACGACAAGCTGACCGTGAAGGTCGGCTCGACCACCGTGGCCACGTTCTCCAACCTCAACGCGAACAGCGGTTACGTTCAGCATTCGTACGACGTCTCGTCGCTGGCCGGCCAGACCGTCACCGTCTCATTCAGTGGGAGTGAGGACTCCTCACTGCAGACCTCTTTCGTGCTCGACGACACGGCGCTCACCTTGAGCTGAAAGGCCTTTCTACGCCGGGGTGGAGCGCATGGGAGCGCTCCACCCCGGCTCTTTGTCATGATCGTGAGCATTCACTGTCACGATTCTGACGATTACCGACCGGAGTCAAAACGCGGTCCCGTGTGGCAGAATCGCCGAACACCTGACAGTTCTGGGGATGACGCCATGAGAACGACCGCCGAACGGCTGCCCAGGGAATTGGCGACACTGATCCGACCTCAGCTGCCCCCGCTGGCCGAGGAGATCGTGCACGCCATTCGGGCGACCATCCCGGAGTACGCGAAACCGCTGGACGGCTGCTACGGGCAGGCCATCCGGCTGGGCGTGAACCAGGCGCTGACGCAGTTCGTGGACCGCATCGCCGACCCCGACCGGCCGCGCCCCGACTTCGCCGAGGTGTACCGCCAGCTCGGCCGGCTGGAGGCCAGCGAGGGCCGCAGCCTCGACTCGCTGCAGAAGGCCTACCGGCTGGGCACCCGGGTGGCCTGGCGGCACCTGATCCGGTTCCGGCAGCGCAGCGGCCTGCCCACGGCCATGATGTGGACGCTCGGCGAGGCCACCCTGGCCTATGCCGACGAGCTCATTGCGCTGTCCGTCGAGGGCTACGCCGACATGCAGGCCCGCAGCGAACAGGGCCGGCAACGACGGCGCAAGCGCCTGCTGCGGCTGCTGATCAGCGAGGACGACACGGCCAGGGCCGAGGCCGTCGAGCTGGCCACCGCCGCCCGCTGGCCGCTGCCCGACCGGCTGTGCGTGGTCATGGTCGACCGGGCCGGCGGGCCGGCCGAGGCCGAACCCGAGCTGTCTGCCGAGATCCTGGCCGACTTCCAGGGCGCGGTCGGCTGTCTGATCGTGCCCGACTCCGAGGACTCCGACTGGTGGCCGCGGTGCGCCGCCGCACTCGCCGGCTGGCGGGTCGTGATCGGCCCGACCACCGCGCTGGCCGACGCCGCCAAGTCGCATCGGCACGCCCAGCTGGCCCGGGACCTGGTGCGCCGCAACACCATCGCCGAGACCTTCCCGGTGCGCTGCGCCGACCACCTGTCCACGCTGTGGCTGCTCACCGACGAGTTCCTGGTCGAACAGCTCATCCGCACCCGGCTGGCCCCGCTCGCCCCGCTCACCGACAAACAGCACAAGCGACTGGGCGAGACCCTGCTGGCCTGGCTGGAAACCCGCGGCGGCGCCCCCGAGATCGCCGCCCGCCTCCGCGTGCACCCGCAGACCGTCCGCTACCGCATGCGCCAGGTCGAACGCCTCTTCGGCGACCAACTCCGCTGCCCCGACGCCCGCTTCGAACTGGAGGTCGCCCTCCGCGCCGCCTCCCTCACCGAGTCCACGCCCCAGGACCAGGACGACCAGCAAGCCGGCTGACCCCCGCGAGTCCCGCTCTCAGACACATCGAAATGCGGTTTCCGATCGTGACGACGACGGCGAGGTCGCAGTCGCCGAGATCGCTGAAATGACGGTGGGCCCCGGACATGGCCAGTCCGGGGCCCTGCTTGGCCGCCCAATTGCGCACACCGGCACGTTTAAGGGGACGGGTCAGTGTCAGGTCGCCGCGCTCTTCCGTTGAGCTACGGCCGCATGGTTGGCGCGGCCGGCTGGATTTGAACCAGCACCTCGACGATGGTCGCCCGTCCCCGCGCGATCCGGTGTTCGGCGGAATGCTGACGCTGGAGCGAGAGCTTGAGGTTGATTCCCGGCTGCCTCTGCCAGTTGGGCTACCCCGGCGCGGAAGTGCCGGGAGGAGGACTCGAACCTCCGCTGTGGCCGGGAGAAATCAGGCTGACGACTCAGTTTCAGCTTCACGCCCCGGTGTCCGGGGCGCGCCCCCGCGCTCCAGCGGGGGAGTCTGTGACGCTACCCGAACAGGTAGCCGAAAACGGCGTCGCCGACGCGCTGGTCGGTGACCTCGTGGCCGTTGGCCTCCTCGCGGGCGAACTTGACGGCCTGCTGGAGCTTCTCGACCCGGTCGAGCAGCTCGTTGACACGGCGGGCCGGCAGCGCGCCGGAGAACTTGACGGTGGTCCAGTAGCCCACCGGCACGTCCTCGTAGTACACCTCGACCTGGGCGGGGTGCTTCTCGGTGGCCTCGGCCTTCACGTGGTTGCGCGGCACCTTCTTGGTGCGGATGGTCCGCACCTGCTCGGTGCGCCAGTAGTCGGCGGACTCCTCGAAGTTCCACGACTCGGCGGCGTCGAGCAGCGGCAGCTTCTTCACGAAGGTGTGCAGGTCGACCAGCTGCTTCTCCAGGAAGAGCAGGTAGGAGACGGGCACATCGGCCAGCAGCGTGCGGCCGTCGACCACCACGTCTGCCCGGGCCACGCAGTTGGCCCAGTCCTTGGTCGCGGTGACGTCGAACAGGCGGGTGAGCACAGTCGCGGTACGCCGCAACACGTCCTCGGTCTTGACTTGGACGCGCGTCGACTCCGGCGGCAGGACCTCGCCGTCCTCGTCCTTCGGCTGGTAGGTACGGGAGATGCCGGCCAGCAGCGCGGGCTTCTGGAGGGCGTGGTGCGCATCGGTCAGGTCCCGGAGCGCGCCGCTCTTGACGCCCTTCTCGACCGCGATGATCTGGTTCAGCTTCGTCATGATGGGGCGACGGTAGCGATGGGGTGCGGGTGGTCGCACCCGAATTTCGGGGTAGGCGCGCAGGACGTTCAGTCCATTGTGGATAGTCTGGCGAAAGTTGGGGCAGTGGCGGGGAGTTCTCGTGGTGGCTCCGGATGGATTTTGCGTGGAGCCTCTGGGCGATGGCCTACGAGGGGCACTTCCGGGGCAGGCAGGCCTGCCCCTCTCGCGTACAAGCGAGGGCCATCGCCCCCCTCCACGCAAAATCCACCCTCCGATATTGGTGTGGTCGATCATTGACCCAATGATCAGCGCAAGGTGATGAATAACTGCGATTATGCAGCAAATTTTCACTCGTTAGTGATTCGAGTTCGATCATGTGTGTGAGTATTCTGGAGGCATGGAAGACCTCGCCCGCGAGATGGAGAGCATGGAACCGTCGGGGGCCATGTTGGACTTCTTTCTGGGTGCGGATCTGACCAGTCTCACACCGGAACTGCAAACCACTGCGACCATCTGTCTCCGCAAGATCAAGGCCTTTGCCGATCACGCGCTGTTGTCCATTCTTCAGTGCGTCGAGGACACCACTGAGCTCGCCATGGCCATTCACGAGCCTGAGCAGTCCGTGGTCCGTCAGAAGGATCAGGCCGAGGCTCTGGTCCGGCTGCCCCGACTCGCCGACCTGGTCCGGCGCGGCGAACTGGATCTACGCCGGCTCCAGGTCGTCGACGAGCGGATTGTCCACCTGGCCAGGCCCGACCTGGTCGCCCAGGTCGAAGACGCCCTGGTCGACATCGCCCCCAGGCTCACCCGCACCCAACTGGCCCGCCTCACCACCAAGCTCGTCGCCGAGGCCGACCCCCTCGGCTACGACCAGCGCCGCCAGAAGGCCCGCGAGGACCGCCGGGTCGAGTTCATCCCGCTCCCCGACGGCATGGCCCAACTCCGCCTCACCCTCCCGGCCATCGACGCCCGCGCCGCCTATGAACTGCTGGTCCAGGACGCCCGCTCCCTCGCCAAAGACGACCGCACCACCGACCAGAAGCGGGCGGACGCCTTCCTGGACCGCTTCCTGGGCTACGGCGTGGATCGCAAGGTCAAGGTGCATGTCACCATCTCGATGGAGACGCTGATGGGGTTGACCGAGGACCCCGCCCTGCTCGACGGCTACGGCCCCATCGCCGCTGACGCCGCCCGCGAACTCGCCATGCACGGCCCCTGGAACGGTCTCCTTCTCGACGAGTACCGCCATGCCGCCGCCATCGGGACCCACACCTACCGCCCCAACGCCGAAACCCGCGCCTTCTCCACCCTCCGCGACGGCGGCACCTGTTCGGCCCCAGGCTGTATCAGTCCAATCAGGGAACTCGACCACACCGTTCCCTGGCCACAAGGTAAGACCAACGCCACCCAACTCAAGGGCTACTGCGCTCATCATCATCGCGTCAAGCACGGCAAATGCGGTAACTACACCGTGACCCTAGATTCTGACGGAACGCTCCATTGGGTCACCCCGCAAGGCCGCCACTACACCACCCAGCCCCACCAGTACTGACAGCCACACCGTTCTTTGACAATTCAACAGTGAAGCGGGCCCGCGAACAACAATCTCTCACCCAACCACCCAAAAACAAGCATCCCTTCACACCGTAGAACCCCCACCCACAACCACAGGCCAACCCATCACCCTCACCTCCACACTCCCCTCACCCTCCCTCCCGTCCTAAGCCCGCCCTAAACCCAGCCGCCCACCCAACCGCAACCGACCCACCCGAAGCACCCACCCACCTGACCCCACCCCACCACCCTCCACCACCATCGCCACACCCCCGACAACCTCACAACAACCACCCCTTGCCACCGGAACGGCCCCTTGACCGACTCCCCACCCCTCACTACCGTCGGTCGCGAATTTTTTTCACGTTATTGGGAGCGTGATGAGGGCACTGGTTGCGGTGCTCGCGGCGGCGACGGCGGTGCTGGGCACGGCCCCCGCGGCGATGGCCGATGACGTCCGGGCACGCCAGCTGACTGTCCACAATGGAACATTCGTGGACGGTTACGGCCGCGAGGTGGTGTTGCGGGGCTTCAACGTCTCGGGCGAGGTGAAGCTGGCGGAGAACGGTTTCCTGCCGTTCGCCAGCACGGCCGACGCGCAGTCGTCGGCGCAGGCGATGCGCCAGCTGACCGGTGCCAACGCGGTCCGCTTCCTGGTCTCCTGGGCCGGCGCGGAACCCACGCGGGGCCAGCTCGACCAGACGTACCTGGCCAAGCTCACCGACCAGATGCGGGCGTTCCTCGACGCGGGCATCGAGGTGCTGCCCGACTACCACCAGGACCTCTACTCCCGCTACCTGTTCAACACCGGCAGCTGGTACAGCGGCGACGGCGCGCCGAAGTGGGTCGTCGACCTCGGCCACTACCCGCAGGAGAACTGCGGCGCGTGTGTCCACTGGGGACAGAACGTCACCCAGAACGGCGCGGTGCAGGACGCCACCAGCGACTTCTGGCACAACGCCAACGGAGTCCAGGACGAGTTCGTCAGCCAGGCCACGCAGACCATGCAGTACCTGCACGACCATCTGACGGCCGACGAGTTCGCCGGTGTCGCCGGCATGGACCCGTGGAACGAGCCCTACGCCGGCCGCTACGACGCCAACCAGAACAGCCAGACCTGGGAGCAGAACACACTCTGGCCCTTCTTCCAGCGCTTCCGGCAGGCCATGGACACCGCCGGCTGGCAGGACAAGCCGGCCTTCGTGGAGCCGAGCATGTTCTGGAACGCCAACATCTCCTTCGAACGGCAGACCGGCGGCTTCCTCGACACCGGCGCGATCGGCTCGCGCTACGTCTTCAACACGCACTTCTACGACGAGCTGGCCCAGTCCGGCGTGCTCATGCCGGGCAAGGCCGGCGACGGCCAGTACAGCACCGACTTCGGCACGATCCGGGACCGGGCCCAGGCCCTGGGCACCACGGCGATCGTCACCGAGTTCGGGCATCCGCTGACCGGCTACACCTCGGACAAGACGCCGACCGTGGACAAGGCGATGTACCAGGCCCTGGATTCCCGGCTGTCCGGCGCGAACTGGTGGAGCCACCCCGGCCAGTCCGGCCCGGTGCTGTCCGGCACGCAGTGGCACTGGGACGTCTACAGCGGCCAGCACCACGAGCTGATGAACGACAATCCGAGCAAGGTGCAGACCATCGGCGACGGCTGGAACGGCGAGGACTACTCGTCGGTGCAAGGAAATCAGCTCCGCCAGGACCCGCGGCTGCTGGACCGGCTGTACCCGGCGGCGGTCGCCGGCCACACGCTGGCGTTCACCTACGAGGACCGGTCCCGCGACGGCAGCCAGGTGCTGACCTGGAACTCGGTGCCGAGCTCGATGCCCGCCACGTCGGCGATCGTCGGCAGCGGCCGCTACGGCGTGCTGGTCTGGCAGGGCTCGGACCTGGCGGCGCCGACCGAACTGCACGTGCCGGCCGGCATGAACGCGACGGTGGTCTCGGACGTGTCATCGACCCGCAGCGGCGACCAGCTGCTGCTGGCCGCCTCCCCCGGCCTGCACTACGCCCTGGTGGCCGAGCCGTCCGCGTCGCCTTCAGACAGCCAGCTCGCCGCGGCCCGGGCCGAACTCGCCCAATGGGCCCCGTCAGCCGCGACCGGAACGCCCTAGAATCACCGGATGGTCGAGGGCACGCCGCTGGACCGCAAGCTCGGCGTCAAGCCGGGTCACCGGGTGACACTGCGGCATGCCCCGCCGGGATGGACCCCACGGGAATGGGCCCTGCCGGACGTGGAACTGGTCGAGGACGACATCGCCGGGGCAGATGTCGTCCTCGCCTTCTACCGCCGCCACGCCGACCTCGGCGACGACGTCACCACCCTTGCGTCGGGACTGGCGGTGGCGTCGTCGCTGTGGGTCTGCTGGCCCCGCCGCGCCGGCGGGCACCGCAGCGACATCACCGACAACCTGCTGCGTGAACTTCTACTGCCGACCGGACTGGTGGACGTCAAGGTGGCCGCCCTGTCCGAGGACTGGTCGGGGCTGAAGTTCGTCTGGCGCAAGGAACTCAGGAAGTGACCTCGCGGTCGCGGTGGCGACCGGGCACCGTGGTCTCCTGCTCCCGCTGGGTGATCTCCTGCTGGGTGCTCAACTGCTCGGCGAGGCGGTCCCGCTCACGGCCGGCGTCGGCCGCTTCCCGGCGCGCGGCACGGAACTCGGCGCGCAGCGCCCGCCGCCGCTTGCCGGCCACCGACACCATCCACACACCCACGCAGAACACCAGGCCGATCACGATGCCGCCGACGAAGACCTGGGTCTCGTTGGCGTTCGTCACGTGCTGCCCGAACGCGGTGATCTCGTGGGTCGAACCGGCGCCGTTGAACGCGACCGCCGCCACCCCGACGGCGACCGACAGCACGACCAGCACGATTCCGACGATCATGGCCGTTCACCTCCACTGGGCCCCGTCCGGCCCGATGGGAGCGGTTACCCGGTCGCTGCCGAGTCAAACGTCTCGGCCGAACGGAGCCATCGCGTTTCGGCGGTCGCAGCACCGACGTGAGCGTGTTCCGATAGCCCGTCCGCACTAAATCAGCCAATGCGGTTTCCGTCACGGAAACCAGCTGGCGTCAATTCATCCCACGATCGGACAACGGGGTGTTTTCATGTTGCACCGTTCAGTGGGTGCCGCGTTGTTACGCTTGGCGCTACGGTGAGCGACGCGTGCGATCCTTGTCGTGAAAAGTATTGGGAAGGAAACCCATGCTTACTACGATGGCGGCCACCGGTCTGGCTTTATCGATGATCACTTCCGGTGTTTCCGCTCCCGCTTCTCCGCCGCCTTCAAGCCCGATCACGGTCGACGTCGTCACGGTCAACGGGTCCGGGTGCCCCGCCGGAACCGCCGCCGTCGCCGTGGCCAGGGACAACACCGCGTTCACCGTCACCTACAGCAACTACTTGGCCCAGGTCGGCCCGCAGTCCTCGCCGACCGACATCCGCAAGAACTGCCAGCTGGCTCTGCGGATCCACGTGCCGCAGGGGTTCACCTACGCGATCGCCGAGGCCGATTACCGCGGCTTCGCCGCGCTGTCCTCGGGCGCGACCGGCATGGAACAGGCCAACTATTATTTCCAGGGCACGGCGCCGACGGCCCGGGTCCCCCACAAGTTCTCCGGACCGTTCCAGGATGACTGGGAGACGGTCGACGCGACCGATGTCGCGTCATTGGTGTTCGCGCCGTGCGGCGTCGACCGGCTGCTCAATGTCAACACCGAGCTGCGGGTGGCCGCCGGCAGCTCCGATCCGGCCAGCACGAGTTTCATGGAGATGGACTCGACGGACGGCAGCATTCACTCCACCTATCACTTCGAGTGGAAGCAGTGCTGATCTCCTCCCGTGGTGGTCGGTGGCGTCTCCCCTCGTCGCCACCGACCGCTCAACGCCGGAAGTCGACGCTGCGCGCGTAGCCGGCGAACCCCAACGCCCGGCACAGCGCCAGGGCGCCCGGGTACACCACGGCCTCTCGGGCGGCTCACCGCACGCACCGCACGCAGGGCCGTCAGGCACACCGCCCGCCCCGGCCCCAGCCGCCGGAACCGGGATCAGCGCCCACCGGCTCGATCAGGCCGACACCGTCAGCCCCGTCGAGCCAGACTCTCGCTCCCGGCCGGACGGCCTGGTGCACCGCGACCCGGC
The DNA here is from genome assembly GCF_018263855.1 of Kutzneria sp. CA-103260. GTDB lineage: Bacteria > Actinomycetota > Actinomycetes > Mycobacteriales > Pseudonocardiaceae > Kutzneria. Next base: position 4,771,017 of record NZ_CP073318.1, read on the forward strand.
GCACCAGGCCGTCCGTCGTCACGCCGGCACCAGGCCAAACCACCGGGACAGCGCGTCGGCCAGCGGCCCTGGCTCCAGGCGGCCGTCGCGAGTCATCAGCCAGGCGACGTGCCCGTCGGGGCGGAGCAGCAGCGCGCCGACCGGCACGTCGTCCAGGGGTTCGGCCCTGATCACGTCGATCCGGTCCAGCGGCGGGTGGTCGGCCACGCCGAAGTCGAGCAGCACTCCCCGGCCGGACCGCAGCAGCCGGGCCACACTGGTCGGGCGGCCGTCGACGGCGACGGCGACATCCGGCGCCATTCGGCCAAGCCACGCATGTGAGGTGAATTCCCCCATGGGATAACAGGTTTCCACACCGGTGACGAGTTCCGCGAGATATTTTCCGACACCGTCGAGCTCGCTCAGTTCAACGAACAGCTCGCGCAAGGGACCGACACTGTCGCCGCCGAGCAACGCCTGCGCCTGCGTATGCATCAGGACCCGCGCACCGGCCGCATGCCGCTCGGAGTGGTACGTGTCGAGCAGTTCCGGCGTCGCCCAGCCCTGCACCGCGGCGGCCAGCTTCCAACCGAGGTTCATGGCGTCCGCGATGGCCAGGTTGACGCCCTGTGCGCCGGCCGGCGGGTGGATGTGCGCCGCGTCGCCAGCGAGCAGCACCCGACCACTGCGGTAGCGCTCCGCCTGCCGCACCGCATTGCCGAACCTGGTCACCCAACGGGGATTCGCCAGCTCGACATGCCGGCCAAGCGCCTCGTCCACAGTGGACTGCAGAATCTCCAGGGTGATCGGCTCCGCGCGGTTGAGCACCGGATCCGCGACCGCGACGCGGACGTAACCGGTGCGCGGGATCACCAGCACGCCACCCTCGTGCTTGCCGAGTGCGATGTCGGCCTCGACATCGCCGAACATGACGTAGCGGGTGGTCTCCGTGCCCGGGAAGCCGATTCCGGCGATCCTGCGGACCACGCTGCGACTGCCGTCGCAGCCGACTAGGTACTTCGCACGGATCGAGTCGTTGACGGTCACGCCGTCCTCGTCCTGCTCGAACGTGCGGATTTCCTCGCCCCGACGGACGTCCACGCCGAGCTCGACGGCACGTTCCTCCAGGATCTCCTCGACCCGGGTCTGTGGGATGCCGAGCGTGTACGGGTGGTCCCAGTCCAGCTGGCCGATGTCCAGCGGCGCCGGCAGGCCGAAGAAGGAGACCGGCACCTTCAGCCCCTCGTTGATGAACCGGTCGGCGATGCCGCGCCGGTCCAGCACGTCCAGGCTGCGCGCGTTCAGGTTGAACCCGCGGCAGAAGGCGGGCCTGGCCGCTTCCCGTTCCAGCAGCACGGTTTCCACGCCCGCGGTAGCCAGCTCGCAGGCCAGCATCAGTCCGGCCGGCCCGGCGCCGGCGATCACCACATCTGTGCGCACTAGAACTCCCCCGGTTTCGGCCAGGTGATCCCGCCGGCCGTCATCTCGGCCGCGGTCCGCCGCAGCCACTCCACTTCCGCACGGCGCATCGCCTGCGCGTACTCGACCTCGATGACGAACAACCGCGGCACCGGCACCGTCCTCATGTGCTCATCGGTCTCGTCGATCGTCTTCGCCAACCGCTCGGCCCGCTCGGTCAGCGCGTCCACCGCGCCGTCCGGACCGAGCACTCCGACGTAGCTCACCGCCGCGATGAACTTCGGGTACTCGTTGACCGGCACCCGCACCAGCTCGTCGATCCACTTCTGGAACTCGGCCAACCCCAGCTCGGTGTGCTCGTACACGGTGCGCTCCGGCCGGTTGCCCTCCCGCACCGTCTCCACCGAGCGGATCCAGCCGTCCCGTTCCAGGCCCTCCACCACGTCGTAGAGCGAGCCCGTGGTGACCTTGAAGCTTGTTCCCTTGTTCCGCTCCCGCAGCGTCTGCGCCATCTCGTACGGGTGCGACGCCCGCTCCATGAGCAGGCCCAGCACCGCCAGCGCGAGCGTGTTCCGACTTCTCCTGACCACGTCCACCCCTCGGATCCGACTGTTCGGATCCGACTATATGGCCGCTGTCAACTCGCGAGTCCCGCTCTCAGGCAACCGAATGTCGAGTTCAGAGCACCGTGAGCCCGGTGATCCGCCAGCTGTCGCCGGTTCGGTGTGCAACCACGGTGAGCTGGGCGGATGTCGATGTATTGCCGTTGTCTCCCGTTCGTACGGCCTGCTGGTCCACGAAGACCAGCAGCGTCGCGTCGTCTCCCTTGAGCTCGCGGACGGCGATCGCCCGGACGGTGCTGACCAGCACCAACTGCTGCTCGGAGGCCTGCGTGCGAACCTTGGCGAACAACTGCTCGTACTCCCGCATGGCGTCGCCGACCAGCACCGCTTTGGCGGCCTTCTCGGTGCGGGCGGTGTCGGTGTAGTCGTAGGAGAACGAATTCTCGACCGCCGTCTTGACCTGCGCCTCGACCTGGCTCGTGGTCGTGGTGTCGACCAAGGCGGTGTTGGCCATCGGTGGCGCCTGGTTCAGCAGAAACCATCCCGTGGCCGCCAGTGCGACGACGATGACCGCGATGGCGGCCTTCATTCGATCACCTGCACGGTGCCGGTCTTCCAGCCGTCCTCAGTCCTGGACAGCACCGCGTCCACCCGGCTCTTTCGCACCGAGGGCTGACCGTCAGCCTGCCTGATCGTCACCTCGACTGCGACAAGGACGGTCGCGGTGCCGGCCCTGCTGTCCAAGGTGCTGACCGCGGCGTCGATTATCTTGGCCGTGGACACTGTTTTCTGTGACTTGGTCGAGTTCACGTCGCTGTCGTGCTGATTGGTCAACTGGGTCAGCAGGTTGCCGGTCGTCACCCGCTGCCATTGGGTCAGGTCTTCATCCGCCTCGCGATAGTCGACCGTGTTCAACGTCTTGATCTGATCGGAGGCCGCGGCCAGCACCAGGTCCCGGGCCTGGCCGTACGTCACGTCGTCGGAGTGCGCGGACTGCCACCAACTCCAACCAGCCCAGCCGGCCCCGAGCACGGCCAGCAAGGCGATAACCGAAAGGACCCGGCTCATCCCGGCAATCCCAGCAGCTGGGCCATGTTCGTCGGCGAGGGTGTGGTCTGAGTCGTCCCCAGCGCACCAGGGAGGCGCGGTGTGTTGCCCCGCGGCACGTTCTGCGAGCCACGGACGTCGATCGGGCTGCTGGGCGGCTCGGCGCAGTAGGCCTGGCTGTTCGCGGCCGCCGGGGCGGTGTTGTTCGCAGGGCGTTCCTGGGTCGTCTCATAGCCCTTGGTGCACGGGAACGGATTGAAGAAGTTCAGGATCAGACCCAGGTGCCCGGTGCCGTCGGGCGACAAGCCCGGCGTGAACGCCGTGATCACCGGGTAGGCCACCAGCAGTTCCTCGATGCCGGCGGTGCGGGTCGAGGTGATGGCCGTGGTGGTGTAGAGATTGGCCAGCACCACACTGAGATTGCGGCCCGAGGAGCGCAGGATGTCGTCCACTGGTTGGGCGGCCGCCGGCGCGGCGGAGATCAGCGACCGGATGTCGGCGTCGGATCCCTTGAGCTGGCCGGCGATCTGGTTCAGCGAGGTCGCGAAGGAGGTGATGTCGGCCGCGTCCCGGTTCTGGGTGTCCAGCACCGTCTTGCCATCGGCCAGCAGCGCCTTGGTCTGCGGCAGGTGCTGCGCCGCGGCGGCGGTCAGATCACGGCTGGCGTCCAACAGCTTCTGCAGATCCGGACCCGTACCGGCGAACGTCTTGTCCAGCTCGTCCACCACCACCTTCAGCTTGTCCGCCGGCACGCTCTTCACCAACGAGTCCAAATTGGACAGCACTTCGTCCGGAGTCGGCGGCAGCGATGTCCGGTCCTGCGCGATGGTCGATCCCTGGGCCAGGTACGGACCTTTGTCGTCCGCCGGCTCCAGGTCGATGTACTGCTCCCCCACCGCCGACCGGTTCGCCACCACCGCCTTGGCACTGGCCGGAATCAGCGGGGCCGACGAATCGATGGTCAGCAGCGCCTGCACGCCCGCCGGCGACAGCTTCAGCTGGTTCACCCGCCCGACCGTCACACCCCGGTACGACACCTCGGCGTTCGGGAACACCCCGCCGGAATCGCTGAGCTGCACGGTGATCTGATAGCCCGGCGTCTGGAGGAACCGGTACAGGCCGACGATGGCGACCAGGGCGATGACCAGGAAGACGGCCAGTTGGACGCGGAGCCTCATCCCGCACCCCCGATGATCGGCGACTGCGGGCCCAGCAGCGAGCTCAGGTCCAGGTTGAACCGGATGTCCGAGTTGAAGTAGTCGCCCTTCACGTCGTTGGCCGCATAGTCGCTGAACGGGTAGGTGGCCAGGTACTCCAGCGCGGTCGGCAGCTTCGAGCCGGTCTCGGCCAACTTCTGCAACACCGGCTGCAACTGCTGGAGATCGCCGACCAGGTCATCGCGGCTGCGGTTGATCGTGTCGACGGCCACCGAGGACAGGTGGTCCAGGGCGTTGAGCATGCTGGTCAGCTCGTCGCGCTGCTGGGTGACGACCTGGAGGCCGGGGCCGAGCTGGTCGAGGGCGGTGGCGATGTTGTCGCGCTGGCCGGCCAGGGTGCCGGTGAGCCGGTTCATCGCGTCGATGGCCTTGACTATGCTGTCCTTCTGGCCGTCCAGGTCCCGCACCAGATTGTCCACTTGAGACAGGAACGAGCGGATCTGCGGCTCGTTGCCGGTCATGGCCGCGTTGAGCTCCCGCACGATGTTCTGGATCTGGCCGATGTCGCCCCCGTTGAGCAGCAGCGACAGCGCCCCCAGCACTTCCTCGATCTCCGGGCTGCGGCCGGTCCGGTCCTTGGTGATCACCGCCCCGTCCCGCAACTGGCCACTGGGTTGCGCGGGCGCGGTCAGTTCCACGTACTTCTCGCCCAGCAGGCTGGACTGCCCCAGCTGCGCCCCGGCGTTGGCCGGCAGCCGCACCGAGCCGTTGATCAGCACGTCCACGAGGGCGGTTTTGTTGTCCGGCCCCAGGTCCACGCGGTCGACCCGGCCCACTGGCACGTCGTCGACCTTCACGCTGGACTGCGGCACCAGATCGAGAACGTCAGCGAACTGCACGGTCACGTGATACGGCCGGTCGCCGAGATCCGCGCCACCGGGGAGCGGTGTGTCGTAGAGACTGCATCCGGCGACGAGCAGAAGCGGGAGGAGTATGAGGCAGCGCTTCATTTTCCTCCTCCCAACAGCGGCAACGGCAGCGGCGGTAGCTTGCCCTGTTGCAGCGCCGACAGCACCTGCGCCGCCGACGGCAGGTGCAGGGTCCCGTCGAGCAGCGGGGCGATCTGCTTGCAGATGTCGGCCAGGGCGCTGGGAATCTGGGTGGGGGTGCTGCGCTGCAACAGCTGGCAGATCATCATGACCGGCGGATAGGTCAGCTCGTTGATGTTGCCGCGCACGGCGATGGTGCCGGACTTGGCGTCGTAGGCATTGACGAAGTTGGTGGCGGCGGTGGGCGCCACGTCGAGGACTTCGGCGAGGGCGGCGCGCTGGTCGACCAGGGTCTTGGTGATGGCGGCCAGATTGTCCACATTGGTCTGAATCAGCCCCTTGTTGTCGGTGAGGAACTTCTGCACCTTGGTCAGGGCCGAGGCCAGCGCGGACACGGCCGCGCCGAGCTGCTGGCGGTTGTCGGCGAGGAAGCCGGTGGCGTCGGACAGGCGGCCGTTGAGGTCGTGCACCTGCTGGTCGCTGGCGGCCAGGGTGGAGGTGATCTTGCTCAGGTTGTCGACGGTGCCGAACAGGTCGCCCTTGGAGCTGTCCAGGGCGCCGGCGGCCTGGCTGAGCTGCTTGACGGTGTTGTTCAAGGCGTCACCGGTGCCGGCCAGGTTGGCCGCGGCGGAGTCGATCACGTTGGACAGCGCGCCGTTCTTGTTGGCGCCGGACGGCCCCAGGGCCTGGCTGAGCTGGTCGACGCTGGTGAACAACTGGTCCAGCTCGACCGGGCTGGCGGTGCGGTCCCGGGACAGCGTGGAGTTCGGCGGCAGCTCCGGCCCACCGTCGTAGGCCGGCGTCAGCTGCACGTAGCGGTCGCTGACCAGACTGGGCGCGATCACCACGGCATGCACGCCGGCCGGGATCTGCACGTCACGGTCCACAGTGAACTGAACCTTCACCTGGCCGCCGACCGGCATCACGGAGTCGATGCTGCCGACCTTCACTCCGAGCACCCGGACCGCCGAGCCGGCGTAGAGGCCGATCGTCTTGTCGAAGTACGCCGTCACGACCGTGCCGGAAGTCGGGGCCAGCCACAGGAAGGCGCTGGCCAGCACCAACGCGACGACGCAAGCGATTGCCAGGATGCGAGTCATTTCGACCCCAGGCTCGGATCGGCCAGCGGCGTCGAGCAGCCGCCGGGATTGAACTCCAGGCCGGCCGTGGTCTGGGCTGGCGGCAGCAGGCCGCAGATGTAGCCGTCGAACCAGCGACCGGTGCCGATGGTGTTGTTGAACACCCGTACGAACGGAGCCAGCGAGGCCAGCGCCTGGCTGAGGTTGTCCTGGTTGCGGGCCAGCACCGCGGTGACCTCGTCGAGCTGGTCCAGCGCCGGCTGCAGCTGGTCCTGGTTGTCAGTGACCAGCCCGCTGAGCTGCTTGGCCAGCTGCTGGGTGCCGGTGAGCAGCTGGGCGATGGCCTGCTTGCGCTGCTGCACCACGGAAAGCAGCAGGTTGCCGTCGTCGAGCAGCTTGCTGATCTCGGCGCCCCGGGCCGACACGGTTGAGCTCAGTTGGTTGGTGCCGGCCAACATACCGGCGATCTGATCGTCACGGGAGGCGATTGTCGTGGACAGTGACGACAGCCCGGACGCCGCCTGCTTCAACGGTTCCGGCGTGTCCTTCAACGCGTCGGAGATCACCTGGAAGCTGGCGGCCAGCTGGTTCGGGTCGATCTGGCCGACGGTCTGGCCGAGCTGGTTGATCGCGTCGGTCACGTCGAACGGCGACATGGTGCGGGACTGCGGAATGGTCTGCCGTGGATCCTGGGCCTGGGAGCCAGCCGATTGCAGGGCGAGGTACTTGTCACCGAGCACGGTCCGGATCTGGATGGAGGCGCTGGTCTTGTCGCCGAGGAACACGTCGCTGACCCGGAACTCCACCAGCACCTTGTTGCCGGCCAAGGACACTCGCCGCACCTGCCCGACCTTCACGCCGGCCACGCTGACCTCATTGCCGGCCACCAGCCCAGCCGATTCGCCGAAGTAGGCCGAGTACGTCGTGCCGCCACCGATGATCGGCAGGTCGTCGGCGTTGAACGCGGCCAGCACGCCGAGCACCAGCACCACGACGGTGACCACTCCGACGAGTATTTCCCTCCTCATGGCTACTTCCCGCCTCATGGGCCACACCTCGCCGGCATCTGGGACACCGGGAACGGCACGATCGGCAGCGACACGCCCAGCGAGCCGATGCTGACCGAGCCGGACAGCCGGCACAGGTAGTAGTTGAACCAGCTGCCGTAGCTCGCGGTCCGGGTGAAGGCCTGGAGGTCGCCGGGCAGCTTCTGCAGGAACGAGTCCAGCGACGGGTCGGCGTGGTTGAGCAGCTGCGACACCTGCCCGAGATTGCCGATGTCCGACTGCAGTGAGGGCCGGGCCTGGGCCAGCAGCCCGGCGGTCGCGGTGGTCAGGCCGTCCAGCGCGGTGATCGCGTCGGCGATCGGCTGCCGGTCCGCGGCCAGCCCGCTCACCAGCTGCTGAACCGTGCTGATCAGGCTGGACAGCTCGGCGCCGCGGCCGTTGATGGTGCCCAGCACCGCGGTCAGGTTGTCGATCACCTGCCCGATCACCTGGTCCCGCCCGGCGACCGCCGAGGTGATCGACGCGGTGTGCGCGAGCAGGTCGCTGACCGTGCCGCCTTCCCCTTGCAGGACCTGGATGATCTCGTACGACAGCTGGTTGACGTCCTTCGGCGACAGCGCCTGGAACAGCGGCTTGAAGCCGTTGAACAGCGCGGTCAGGTTGAGCGCCGGCTGGGTGCGGTCCAGCGGGATGGTGGTGCCGGGCCGCAGCACCGCGTTCGGGTCGCCGACGTCGGTGCCGAGCGAGATGTACCGCTGCCCCACCAGGTTCCGGTACTTGACCGACGCCGTGGTCGCCGCCGGCAGCTTCCGGTCGGCGGCCAGGTCGAACGTCACCTCGGCGTTCTTGTCGTCCACCAGGGCGATGTCGTCGACCTGTCCGATTCGGACACCGGCGACCCGTACGTCATCGCCTTTGTTGAGGCCGCTGACGTCGGAGAAGATCGCGTGATAGGTGGCGGTGTTCCCGAGGTTGGCGTTGACGATGGTCGCCGCCAGCATGCCGGTCAGCACCACGGTGACCACCGTGAAGATCGCGATCTTCAGGCCGGGGCCGAGGACGGACCTCATTTCAGCGTCACCTCCGAGCCGCGCAGCAGCGGGCCGATCAGCAGGGCGCTCCAGCCGGGCGTCTGCTGCGGCATCAGGCCGAGTTGGGGCGCCTCAAGGAGGTTGAGCAGTTGTTGCTCGGCCGACGAACCGGCGACGGAAGCGCTTGCGGGGTGGGTGGTGGCCGGCTGGCCGGCGGAGTCCTGGGTACCGGGATGGGTCGAACCGTCCTTGATCGGGCCGCCGGGCGGGTACTGCGGGAACAGGTTGCCGCTGCTGGCTTTCTGGTAGCACTGCGGCCCACGGGTGTCCAGGTACTTCGGCGTGTCCACGCCCGGCTGGTACGCGCCCCGGCTGGCGGTGATCGTCAGCGTGAACTTGCCCATCTGCGGGTGGTCGGTGCCCTTGCCGAAGGTGAAGTCGGCGTTGGCCAACTGGTCGGCGAGCTGGCCCAGCACGCACGGGTACTCGGGGGCGTACTTGGCCAGCACGGCCAGGGTCGGCGCGGCCGAGCCGGCGAGGCCGATGACGTTGGCCTCGTTGACCCGTAAGAAGCTGTCCAGGTCCACCGACGTCGTGGTGACGACCGAGTACAGAGTGTCCAATTGGGACCGCTGGTCGACCAGGGTCCGACTGGTGGTGGTGAGATCGGCCAGCGCGTGCAGAAAGTCCGGCGCGGCGGTCGAATACGTGTCGGCGACGTGGGACAGGGATGCGAGATCGGCGTTCAGGTCCGGCAACGAGGGGGCCAGCTGCCGCAGGTACGAGTCGGCCTGGGTCAGCACCTCCCCGAGTTGCTTGCCTCGGCCGTCCAACGCCTGCGACAGGGCGGTCAGGGTGCCGGCGAGTTTCTGCGGCTGCACGGCCTGCAACACCGGCATCAGGTCGTCGAGCACCTTGCTGATCTCGACGGCCGAGCTGCTGCGGTCCTGGCCGATCACCGCCCCGGCCTGGATCGGCGCCGCCGGCTGGTTCGGGATCTGAAGCGCCACATAGCGTTCGCCGAACAACGTCTTCGGCAGCAGCCGGGCCGTCACGTTCGAGGGCACCTGGTCGATCAGATCCGGTTGCAGCGCAAGGTCGAGCGAGGCCAGGCCGCCGTCGGTGCGGACCGACCGCACCTCCCCCACCACCACACCGCGGACCTTCACGTCCGAGCCCGGGGTCAGCTGGTTGCCGACCGAGTCGGTCTCCAGCGTCACGTGCACGGCCGGCGTGAACGCCTTCTCGTAGACGGCCACCGTGAACGACAGGAAGGCCACGATGGCCACCAGGAAGGCCGCGCCGAACACGTGGTACCGGTTCATCCGGCGATCCGCACCGTCGTGGACGAGCCCCAGATCGCCAGGCTGAGGAAGAAGTCCAGCACCACCTGGGACACCAGCGCGGCCCGCACCGCCCGGCCGACGGCCACGCCGACCCCGGCCGGCCCGCCGCTGGCGGTGTAGCCGTAGTAGCAGTGCACGAGGATGACCACGACGCTGAACACCATCACCTTGCCGAACGACCACAGCACGTCCACCGGCGGCAGGAACAGCGCGAAGTAGTGGTCGTAGGTGCCGGCCGACTGGCCGTAGAACAGCACGGTGATCTCGCGGGAGGCCAGATAGGAGCAGAGCAGACCAATGACGTACAACGGGATGACCGCGGCCACACCGGCCAGCATCCGGGTGGTGACCAGGTAGGGCAGGCTCGGCACGCCCATCACCTCGAGCGCGTCGACCTCCTCGGAGATCCGCATCGCGCCGAGCTGGGCGGTGAAGCCGCAGCCGACCGTGGCCGACAGCGCCAGGCCGGCCGACAGCGGCGCGACCTCGCGGGTGTCGAAGTAGGCCGAGATGAACCCGGTCAGCGCCGAGGTGCCGAGCTGGTTCAGCGCCGAATAGCCTTGCAGTCCGACCACGGTGCCGGTGAACAGGGTCATGCCGATCATCACGCCGAGCGTGCCGCCGATCACCGCCAGGGCCCCGCTGCCGAAGCTGACCTCACCCAGCAGCCTGAGCACCTCGCGTGGATACCGCCGGATCGCTTGCGGCGCCCAGGCGATGGCCCGGCCGTAGAACGCCATCTGGCGGCCGAGTTGCTCCAGTTGCGCCGCAGGAGCTGTCATGTCTCACATGCCCTTCGGCGGAACCAGTTGGAGGTAGATGCCGGTCAGCACCACGTTCACCAGGAACAGCAACAGGAAGGTGATGACCACGGCCTGGTTGACCGCGTCGCCCACGCCCTTGGGGCCGGCCGACGGGTTCAGCCCTCGGTAGGCCGCCACCACGCCGGCGATGAAGCCGTAGATCACCGCCTTGATCTCGCTGATCACCAGGTCCGGCAGCTGGGCCAGGGCGTTGAAGCTGGCCAGGTACGCGCCCGGCGTGCCGCCCTGCATGATCACGTTGAAGAAGTAGCCGCCCAGCACGCCGACCACGCTGACCAGGCCGTTGAGCAGGATCGAGACGAACATCGCGGCCAGCACCCGGGGCACGATCAGCCGCTGCACCGGCGGCACGCCCAGCACCCGCATGGCGTCGATCTCCTCGCGGATGGTCCGCGCGCCGACGTCCGCGCACATCGCCGAGCCGCCCGCGCCGGCCACCAGCAGCGCCGTGATCAGTGGGCTGGCCTGCTGGATGATCGCCAGCGCGCTGGCCGCGCCGGTGAACGACTGGGCGCCGATCTGCTTGGTCAGCGAGCCCAGGTGCAGCGAGATGACCGCGCCGAACGGGATCGCCACCATCGCCGTGGGCAGGATGGTGACGCTGGCGAAGAACCAGGACTGGCGGACCAGCTCCCGCCACTGGAACGGCCGCTGCGGCACCGACCGCACGACTTCCCAGCCCAGCAGGGAGATCCGCCCGACCTGACGGAACGCGACGATCACGACGGCGCCAGCGCGTGGGTGGCGGCGGCCCCGCCGTCGACCGAGAACTCGCCGCCGGTGCAGTAGGAACTCTCGTCGCTGGCCAGGAACAGCACCAGGTTGGCGACTTCCTCGGGCCGCCCGGCCCGCTGGATGGCCAGCTTCTTCAGCACCGGCGTCATGTCCATCTCGTGGCCGCCCAGGGCGGTTTTCACCATGTCGGTGTCGATCGCGCCGGGGTGCACCGAGTTGACCCGGATGTTCTTGCGGCCCAGCTCCACCGCCGCCACCTTGGTCATGCCGCGGATGGCGAACTTGGAGGCGGAGTAGGCCACCAGCAACGGCATCGCCGCCAGACCCTCCACGGAGGACACGTTCACGATGGAGCCGCCGTGGCCCTTCATCAGCGGCACGGCCGCGCGCATGCCCAGGAAGGTGCCGATCTGGTTGATCCGGATCACCCGCTCGTAGTCGGCGAGCGTGGTCTTGGGCAGCGGCGAGAAGTGCAGCACGCCGGCGTTGTTGACCAGCACGTCCAGCCGCTCCAACTCGCCGGTGACCTGCGCCCACTCGTCTTCCGAGCTGACGTCCAGGTGTTGGTAGTCGGCCGCGTCGCCGAGCTCGTCGGCCAGCGCCTTGCCGGCGTCGTCGTTGACGTCCGCGATGATCACCCGCGCGCCCTCGGCGACGAACCGCCGCGCCGCGGCCGCGCCCTGTCCACGGGCCGCGCCGGTGATCAGCGCGGTCTTGCCGTCCAGTCGCCCGGTCATGGCCTTCTCCTAACTGAGGGTCATAACTTCGGTGCAGGCAAAGGTGCGCGCCGGGTCCCGGTCGGTGAAGTAGCCGCCGACCGCGGCCCAGTCGCCGTCGGCGGCGTGAAAGGTCTGCTCGACCGACGGCGCGGCGATCAGCGCCACCATGCCGCCGTGCACGACGAAGAGCTGGCCGCTGATGTGGTCGGCCGCCGGGGACACGAGGTAGCCGACGAACGGCGCGACATGCTGCGGGGAAAGGGGATCCGCCCCATCCGGTGCGGGGCCGAAGACGTTGGTGGTCATGGCCGTGCGGGCGCGGGGGCAGATCGCGTTGGCCTTCACGCCGTAGCGGGCCATGCCCCGGGCGGTGGCCACGGTCAGCGCGACGATGCCGGCCTTCGCGGCGGCGTAGTTGGGCTGGCCCTCGGAGCCGAGCAGGAAGGCCTCGGACGAGGTGTTGACCACCCGGCCGTACACCGGCTTACCGTCCTGTTTGGACTGCTGTCGCCAGTAGGCTGAGGCGTTGCGGGACAACAGGAAGTGTCCGCGCAGGTGCACGCGGATCACGGTGTCCCACTCCTCGTCGGTCATGTTGAACAGCATCCGGTCGCGCAGCACGCCGGCGTTGTTCACCACGATGTGCAGGCCGCCGAAGCCTTCCACGGCCGCGGCCACGAGGGCGTCCGCGGTGGAGCGGTCAGCCACGTCTCCGGGCACGATCTCGCCCTTGCCACCCAGCGCCTCGATCTCGGCCAGCACGTCGGACGCGTCGGCGACGTCACCGAGCACCACGGACGCGCCGGCCGCGGCCAGCGCCAGCGCCTCGGCGCGGCCCAGCCCGGCGGCGGCACCGGTGACGATCGCGACTTTCCCGTCCAGCTCCACTCGCCGCTCCTAGTCGCCAGGGATCACCACACTGTAATCCAGGCCACACTAGAATCTGTTCTCGTTCTGGGCAAGACCGTTCAGCCGGTCACACGCAGCGCGTAACGCGGACAGCTCGCGACAGCAACCTTGATCCGCTCGGCCGACACAGTGTCCACGGCCGCCTCGTGAATGACCAGTTCCTCGTCGCTGTCCAGCTCGAACACCTCGGGCACGGCCGCCACACACAGGCCGTTCGCCTCGCACAGATTCCGATCGACCTCGATCGCCACGGCCGCCTCCCGCTCGCCAGAAGCCACGCGATTCACGGTAACACCGTGCTACGGTTACTAGAACACGTTCCACCTCGCCGAGCCGGGAGGCCGGATGCGGATCGCGTACACCCCCGAGCAGGAGCGGCTGCGCGCCGAGCTGCGGGCCTACTTCGCGGACCTGATGACGCCGGAGCGGCGGGAGGCGCTGACCACCACCGGCGGCGAGTACGGCGACGGCGTCGCGTACAAGGAAGTCGTCGCCCAGCTGGGCCGCGACGGCTGGCTGGTGATCGGCTGGCCCCAGGAGCACGGCGGCCAGGACCGGTCCATGCTGGACCAGCTGATCTTCCTCGACGAGGCGGCCGCGGCCGGCGTGCCGGTGCCGTTCCTGACGCTGAACACCATCGGCCCGACGATCATGCGGTACGGCACGCCCGCGCAGAAGGCCCAGTTCCTGCCCCGGATCGCCGCCGGCGAGCTGCACTTCTCCATCGGCTACTCGGAACCGGGGGCCGGCACCGACCTGGCCTCGCTGCGGACCAGGGCGGTCCGCGACGGCGACGACTACGTGATCAACGGCCAGAAGATGTGGACCAGCCTGATCCAGTACGCCGACTACGTCTGGCTGGCCGCCCGCACCGACCCGGACGCGGTGAAGCACAAGGGACTGAGCATCCTGATCGTGCCCACCGACGCCGAGGGCTTCAGCTGGACGCCGGTGCACACCATGGCCGGGCCGACCACCAGCGCCACCTACTACCAGGACGTGCGCGTGCCGGCGACGGCGCTGGTCGGCGAGGAGCACCGGGGCTGGCCGCTGATCACCAACCAGCTCAACCACGAGCGGGTCGCCCTCACCTCGGCCGCGCCCGTGCTGACCGCGCTGCACGAGGTGATCGCGTGGGCGCAGCGCACCAAGCTGCCCGACGGCAACCGGGTGATCGACCAGGAGTGGGTGCGGCTGCACCTGGCCCGGGTGCACGCCAAGGCCGAGTTCCTGAAGCTGATGAACTGGCGGATCGCCTGGGGCGTCGAGCAGTCGCCCAGCCCCGCCGACGCGTCCGCGACCAAGGTGTACGGCACCGAGTTCGCCACCGAGGCCTACCGGCTGCTGATGGAGGTGCTCGGCACCAACGCCGTGGTGCGCCAGGGATCGCCGGGCGCGCTGCTGCACGGGCGGATCGAGCGGATGCATCGGTCGTCACTGATCCTGACGTTCGGCGGCGGCACCAACGAGGTGCAGCGGGACATCATCGCCGCGGTGGGCCTCGGCCTGCCCGTCGGCCGGCGCTGAAAGGGAAACCTCCGGTGGACTTCGAGTTTTCGGAAGCGCAGCGGGACCTCGCCGCCATGGTGCGCGAGCATCCACAGTGGACCGACCTGGCGGCCTCCGGCGTGCTGGCCGCCACCTTGCCGGAATCCGCCGGCGGCAACGGTTTCGGGCTTCTCGAACAGTGCAGCGTGCTGGTCGAACTCGGCCGTGCCATGTCATCGGCGCCGTACCTGCACTCCATTGTGCAGGCGGCGTCGACAGTGGCCCGGTTCGGCACGGCCGAGCACGTCGACCGCTGGGTGCGGCCGGCGCTGACCGGGTCGACCGTGCTGTCGGTCGCCCTGTCCGAAGAGAACAACGACGATCCCCTGTCCCCGGTTACGCAGGCGTCGCCGATTTCCGGCGGCTGGCGGCTCACCGGCGCGAAGTCCCTTGTCCCGCCCGGCGATCTCTTCCTGGTCCCGGCCAGCACCACCGACGGCGTGCGCCTGTTCCTCGTCGAGTCCGACCAGGTTTCCCCGCAGCCTCAGGAACTCGTGGACGGCGACACCTGCCTGCTCGATCTCTCCGACGTCGAGGTCGACGCCTCCCGGGTGCTCGACGCCGCCGCCGTCTCCCACGCGCTGCACCGGGGTGTGGTCGGCCTGTGCGCGTTGCAACTGGGCGTCGTCGAACGGGCCCTGGAGATGACCACCGAGTACGCCCGGACGCGGCAGCAGTTCGACCGCCCCATCGGCAGCTTCCAGGCCGTGTCCCAGCGCCTCGCCGACGCGTACATCCAGGTCGAAGCCATTCGATTGACGTTGTGGCAAGCTGCCTGGCGGCTCAGCGAAGGGCTGCCCTGCGACACCGAGCTCGCCACCGCCAAGTTCTGGGCCGCCGAAGCCGGGCACTATGTCGCCCACACCGCCGTGCACATCCATGGCGGCATGGGCATCGACGTCAGCCACCCCCTGCACCGCTACTTCACCGCCGCCAAACGTCACGAGTTCGCCCTCGGCGGCGCCACCGCCCACCTGCGCCACATCGGAGCCGCCCTCGCCGCGACCCCGGTGTGACCTCGCTATGATCTCGCCGTGCCACTGAGGCTTCGCATGACCGTGCAGGCGCAGATCGCGATCATCGTGCTCAGCTGGTTACTCCCCTTCGGGGCGTTGATCCTGGCCGGGCCGATCGTCGGAAACACGCTGGAGATCCCGCTGCTGGGCGTGGCGCTGCTGGTCGCGATCACGCTGAGCGTGCGGGGCACGGAGTGCGGGGTGGACTGCACGGCCGACACGATCGCCGTGCGGGGATGGGTGCGCACGGTGCGGATCCCGACCGACGCGGTGCTCGGCGTCGACCAGGCCGGCTACGCCCTGCTCTGGCGGGACGAGTTCGGCGACCGGCGGACCAGGCTGTTCGCGTTCGGCCGGTCGAGGCGGGGCATCGACCCGCACAGCCGGGAATCGTTGGCCCGGCTGGCGGACTGGGTCAGCGGAGCTTGTCCAGGCGGGTGAGGGTGTCGTCGAACTCCCGGAGCAGGTCGGCCATGACGGCGGCGACGGGGCGGATCTCGTTCATGCGCCCGACGATCTGGCCGACGGGCATGGAGACGACGGTGGGGTCGCCGGACAGCGTGATCCGCTGGTGGGCGTCGGCGACGAGCAGGTTCTGCAGGGGCATGGGCAGCGGGGCGGGGGCGCCGGGCTGGGCCCAGGCCTCGGTCCAGCGGGTCTTGAGCAGCCGGGCCGGTTTGCCGGTGTAGATGCGGCTGCGGACGGTGTCGGAGGAGCTGGCGGCGAGCAGGGCCTGCTGGGTGGCGGAGACGGGCAGGCCCTCGGAGTACTCGGCGGTGGTGAGCCAGCACGAGCCGAGCCAGCCGCCGGACGCGCCGAGGGCGAGAGCGGCGGCGAGTTGGCGGCCGGTGCCGATGCCGCCGGCGGCGAGCACGGGAACGTCGACGGCGTCGACGATCTCGGGCACGAGCACCATGCTGGCGATCTCGCCGGTGTGGCCACCGGCCTCGTAGCCTTGGGCCACAACGATGTCCACGCCGTTCGCCACGTGCCGCCGGGCGTGCTCGGCCTTGCCAGCGAGGGCGGCCACGGGGATGTCGTGCTCGTGGGCCAGCTCGATGACGTCAACAGGCGGCGAACCCAGGGCGTTGGCGATCAGCCGGATGGGATGTTGCAGGGCAACGTCCACATGGGACCGTGCTACGGAGTGCAGCCAGCCCAGCACGCCGGTGCCGTGCGAGTCGAGCGGCGGAACGCCGAGCTCGGTCAGGGTGCGCTCGACAAACTCCCGATGCTCAGCCGGAATCAGCGCGTCCAGGTCGACGGCGGTGCCCTCGGTGGGGATCTTGGCCGGCATCACGACGTCCACGCCGTAGGGCCGGCCGTCGGTGTGCTCGTCCATCCATGTCAGCGCGGCGTCCAGCTCGCCGGGATCGTTGAACCGGACGCAGCCCAGCACCCCGAGCCCGCCGGCCCGGCTGATCGCCGCGGCGACGTGTTCCGACGGCGTGAAGCCGAAAATCGGATACTCGATCCCGAACCGCTCACACAGTGCCGTGCGCACGGGAACCTCCCAGCCCGGCCTTGGTCTGCACCTCTACGGTCGGCGGCTGGTCGGCGACGAGCGCCTGCGCCCACCGGTAGTCGGGTTTGCCACTGGGCAGCCGACTGATCTCGTCCACCACCCAGATGCTGCGCGGCACCTTGTAGCCGGCGATCTGTTGCCGCGCATGGGCCTCCAGCTCGTCGAACGCCAGCGTGTGGCCGGGGCGGGCCTGCACGACGGCGGCGACCCGCTGCCCGAGCCGGTCGTCGGGGATGCCGAGCACCAGCGCGTCGAAGACGTCCGGGTGCGACTTCAGCACGCCCTCCACCTCCTCGGGGAACACCTTCTCCCCCGCGGTGTTGACGCACATGTTGCCGCGCCCCAACAGGGTCACGGTGCCGTCCTCCTCGAGGCGGGCGAAATCCCCCGGCACGGCATAGCGTTTGCCGTCGACCTCGGTGAACAGCGCGGCCGACTTGGCCTCGTCCTTGTAGTAGCCGAGCGGGATGTGCCCGCCACGGGCCAGTTTGCCGACCACGCCGGGCGGAGCCGGCCGGCCGTCGTCGCCGAGCACGATGCTGGCCGGGTCGGCCTTCACGCGCGGGCCGCCGGACTGCGGGGCGCCGCTCTGCACGACGCCGATGCCGGTGAAGCCGGTCTCGGAGGCGCCGATGGCGTCGGTGATCACCATGTTCGGGAAGGCCGCCACGTACTGTTCCTTGACGGCCTTGGAGAACAGGGCCGCGCTGCTGGAGATGGCCCCCAGCGAGGACACGTCGTACTGACCGTCCCGATAGGACTCGATCAGCGGCCGGGCCATGGCGTCGCCGACGATCATCATCACCTGCACCTTGTGCCGCTCCACCGCCTGCCAGACCTGGTCGGCGTCGAACTGCGGCAGCAGCACAACGGTGCTGCCGGTGAACAGGGCGCCGAACACGCCCCACTGCGCGGCGCCGTGGATCATCGGCGGCGCGCACAGCCGGACCAGCCCGTAGGCCTGGCCCTGCCGAGCCTGCTGCCACTCGTCCTCCACCGGCACGCCGGTGAGGAAGTCGATGCCGCCGCCGAGGACGCGCCACACGTCCTCCTGCCGCCACAGCACACCCTTGGGATGGCCGGTGGTGCCGCCGGTGTACAGGATGTAGATGTCGTCGGGGCTGCGCTCCGGGAAGTCGCGGGCCGGGCTGGCCGCGGCCAGCGCCGCCTCGTACTCGACCGCGGAGTAGGACACGTTCTCGTCCGTGCCGTCCTCGGTGTAGACCACATGCCGCAGCCGCGGCACCTCGGGCAGGACGTCGGCCACCAGCGGCGTGAAGCGGCGTTCGTGCACCAGGGCGACGAGGTCGGAGTTGTCGAACACGTAGCGCAGCTCGGCGCGCGTGTACCGGTAGTTGATGTTGATGGCGACCGCCCGCAGCTTGTACGCCGCGAGCATGCTTTCCACCATCTCAATGGAGTTCCGGGAGTGCACGCCCACATGGTCACCCGGTCCGACGCCGTGCGCGGCGAGGTGGTTGGCCAGCCGGTTGGCGCGCTCGTCCAGCTGCGCGTAGCTGACCTGGCGCTCGCCGCAGATCACCGCGGCGCGCTCGGGGACGAGATCGGCGGCGTGCTCCACGAGGTCTGCGATGTTCAGGGCCACCCCTGCAAACTAGAACGTGTTACTGTTTTGGGCAATCCCCTGGGAGGCTTGATGACCGCGACGCAGGAGTCCGAGCACTGCCTGGTAGACCAACGAGGCGGGGTCCTCGTGGTGACGATGAACCGCCCGGAGGCACGCAACGCCCTGTCCGGCCCGATGATGGCGATCATGCGCGAGGCCTGGGACCGCGTCGACTCCGACGACAGCGTCCGGGTCTGCGTGCTGACCGGCGCGGGCGGCGCGTTCTGCGCCGGCGCCGACCTCAAGGCGATGACGGCCAGCCATCCCGGCGACTCGTTCTCCGGCGGCGGCTGGGACCTGTCGGTGATCGAGCCGCTACTCAAGGGCCGCCGGCTGAGCAAGCCGCTGATCGCCGCGGTGGAGGGGCCGGCGATCGCCGGCGGCACCGAGATCCTTCAGGCCACCGACATCCGGGTGGCCGGCGAGAGCGCCCGCTTCGGCGTGTCCGAGGCCCGCTGGGGCCTGTTCCCGCTGGGCGGCTCGGCCGTCCGGCTGCCCCGCCAGATCCCCTACACCGTCGCCGCCGACCTGTTGCTGACCGGCCGCCACATCACCGCCGCCGAGGCGTTCGACATCGGCCTGATCGGTCATGTTGTGCCCGACGGACAAGCGCTGGCCAAGGCGTTGGAGCTGGCCGACATGATCGCCGCCAACGGACCGCTGGCCGTGCAGGCGATCCTGCGCACCATCCGGGAGACCGAGGGCCTGCCCGAGAACGAGGCGTTCAAGATCGAGTCCCAGCACGGAACGCGGGTGTTCCTCAGCGAGGACGCCAAGGAGGGCCCGGCCGCCTTCGCCGCCAAACGCAAGCCGGAGTTCAACGGCCGCTAACACCCGCGAGTCCCGCTCTCAGGCAACTGAAACACGAGTTTCGGAACTCGACACACGGTTGCCCGAGAGCGGGACTCGCGAGGTTCTAGATGGCGCGCTCCTGGTTCTGCCAGTAGGGGTCGCGCAGGCGACGCTTGTAGAGCTTGCCGTTGGGGTCGCGGGGCAGCTCGGCGACATAGTCGACGCTGCGCGGGAGCTTGAACTTGGCCAGGCGCGAGGCGGCGAAGGCGAGCAGTTCGGCGGTGAGGGCGTCGTCGCCGACGACGTCGTCCACGGGCTGCACGACAGCCTTGATCTCCTCGCCCCAGTCGGGGTGCGGGATGCCGAACACGGCCACGTCGGCGACCTTGGGGTGACAGGCCAGTTCGCCCTCGATCTCGGCCGGGTAGACGTTCACCCCGCCGGAAATGATCATATCGGCCTTGCGGTCGCGCAGGTAGAGGTAGCCGTCCTCGTCCAGGTAACCGACGTCGCCGAGGGTGAACAGGTCGCGCACCCGGCCGGCGTCGGTCTTGGCCTTGTCCTTGTAGTACTCGAAAGTCGAGGTGCCCATCCGCATGTACACAGTGCCCACTTCGCCGGCCGGCAGTTCGGCGCCGTCGTCGGCGAGCACCTTGACCACCGAGCCGGGCCACGGCAGGCCGACGGAACCGGGCTTGCGCAGCCAGTCGGCCGCCTCGATCATGGTCCCGCCGCCCTCGGTGGCGGCGTAGTACTCGGTGACCACCGGTCCCCACCAGTCGATCATCCGGCGCTTGACCTCCAGTGGGCACGGCGCGGCACCGTGGATGGCGGCCCGCAGCGAGGAGACGTCGAACGAGGACCGCACATCCTCGGGCAGCGCCAGCAGCCGGCGGAACTGGGTGGGCACCATGTGGCTGTGGGTGACCCGGTGCTTCTCGATCAGGCGCAGCATCTCGGCCGCGTCCCACCGGTCCATCAACACCGTCTTGTGTCCGAATTGGACGGACAGGGAGACGAAGTTCAGCACGGCGGTGTGGTAGAGCGGCGAGCCGCACAGGTGCACGTGCCCGTCGAACGGCTTGAGGTCGAAGATGCCGAAGAACCAGACGCCGGCCGCCGGCAGCACGTCCGGGTCGGCCCCGGTCAGCGGCCGGCGCACGCCCTTGGGCCGGCCGGTGGTGCCGGAGGTGTAGAGCATCGGCGCGCCGGCGGTGCGGATGTCCGGCCGCCCAACGGGTTCGTCCGCACCCAACTCGGACAACGGCCGGAAACCGGGGATTTCGCCGACGGAGAAGCGGGCGTCGGGCGGCAGCGACTCCCCCGCCACCACGGCGGTGTCGACAAACCGCTGCGAGGCCACGAACGCCTTGGCCCCGGAGTCGGCGACCAGGTAGGCGACCTCCGGCCCGATCAGGTGCCAGTTCACCGGCACGATGTACAGGCCGGTCTGCATCGCGGCGAAGTACATGGCCAGCAGCTCGGAACTGTTGGGCAGCAGCACCACGACGCTGTCGCCGGGCCGCAGGCCCATGGCCTGCAGCCCCCGCCCGTACCGGTCCGCCGCGGCGGCCAGCTCGCCGTAGCCGACCTCTCCGCCGTCGGGGTCGACAACCGCCGTCAACCCGGGTTCCGCAGCCGCGATGTTCCACAGTCCAGGCGCCGTCATGCATCTCAATCTAGAACGTGTTCCACTTCGCCGACAAGGGCCGAGGACAGCTGCTCAACCTGCGCCGTGCTTCCGCAGCCGACGAGCAGGGTGGTCACACCGGCCCGTTCCATCTCCGCGACCCGGTCCCGCACCTCGTCGGCGTTGCCGATCACGGCGATGTCCTCGACCAGCGCGTCCGGCACCACGGCCGCCGCCTCGTCCTTGCGGCCGGCGCGGAACAGCTCGCCGATCTCCGCCACCTGATCCGGATAGCCCATCCGGCTGAACACGTCGGCGTGGAAGTTCATGCCGGCCGCGCCCATGCCGCCGATGTACAGCGCCAGCACCGGCTTCATGGCCTGGACGGCGGCAGCCCGGTCGTCGGTGAGCACGATCTGGCAGCTGGCCACGATCTCGAAGTCCTCGCGGGACCGCCGCGCACCGGGCCGCGCGAAGCCCTCGTCCAGCCATTCGTTGTACAGCCCGGCCAGCCGCGGCGTGTAGTAGATGGCCAGCCAGCCGTCGGCGATCTCCGCGGTCATGGCGACGTTGCGCGGCCCCTCCGCCCCCAGCATGATCGGCACATCAGGGCGAAGCGGATGGGCTATCGACTTCAGTGGCTTGCCCAGCCCGAGCGCCCCAGGCCCCTGGTACGGAAGCGGATAGTGCCGCCCATTGTTCACCACCGGCGCCTCGCGGGCCAGCACCTGCCGCACGATCGACACGTACTCCCTGGTGCGGGCCAGCGGTTGGGCGAACGGCTGGCCGTACCAGCCCTCCACGACCTGCGGCCCGGAGACGCCCAGACCGAGGATGAACCGGCCGCCGCTGAGCCGATCCAGGGTCAGGGCGTGCATGGCGCACCCCGCGGGCGTGCGCGCCGACAGCTGGGCCACCGAGGTGCCCAGCCGCAGCCGTGACGTGCGGGATCCCCACCAGGCCAGCGGGGTGAACGCGTCCGAGCCCCAGGCCTCGGCCGCGAACACCGAGTCGAAGCCGCACCGCTCCGCCGCGGCGACCAGCTCCGGGGTGTTCGGGGCCGGCACGGGGGTCCAGTAGCCGAGTTGCAGTCCAAGCCTCATGGCTTCATCTTGCCGCAAAAACGAGAACGTGTTTCACTTCGAAGGTGACGATCAGCTCGGAACCGTTGAGCGCCCCGCTGGACGTGGGCTTCGACTACACCCGCTCGCTCGGGCCGGTGCTGGGCCGGTTCGCCACGGGTCTGCGCGAGCACAGGATCGCCGGCGTGCGCGGCTCGGACGGCCGGGTCCTGGTGCCGCCGGCCGAATACGACCCGGTGACCGCGGAGAAGCTGACCGAGTTCGTCGACGTCGCCACCGAAGGCGTCGTGCAGACGTGGTCGTGGAACCCGCAACCGCCTGCGGGGCAACCACTTTCGCACGCCTTCGCGTGGGCGCTGGTCAAACTGGACGGCGCCGACACCGGCCTGCTGCACGCCGTCGACGCCAGGTCGCCGGACCGGATGAGCACTGGCATGCGGGTCCGCGTGCGTTGGGCGGCTGGGCCGACCGGCAGCATCCGTGACATCGAGTGCTTCGAACCTCTTGACGCGGAACCGGTTCAGCGCGATCCGGTCGGCGGCGAGGCCGTCACGATGCTGACGACACCGATCCACCTCCAGTACCAGCACACGGCGTCGCCGGAGGAAAGCCGTTACCTGCGCGGACTGGCCGAGGGCCGGCTGCTCGGACAGCGCTGCCCGGCCTGCGGCAAGGTCTACATCCCGCCGCGCGGCTCCTGCCCCACCGACGGCGTGCCCACCGAGGACGAGGTCGAACTGCCCGACCACGGTGTGGTCACCACGTTCTGCGTGGTGAACGTGCCGTTCCTCGGCCAGCGGATCAAGCCGCCCTACGTGGCCGCGTACATCTTGTTGGAGGGTGCGGACATTCCGTTCCAGCACCTGGTGCTGGGCTGCACCGCCGACGAGGTCCGAATGGGCCTGCGGGTGCGGGCGCACTGGCGGCCGCGCGAGCAGTGGGGCACCACGCTGGAGAACATCGACCACTTCGAGCCCTCCGGCGAACCGGACGCGCCCTATGAGTCTTTCGCCCAACATCTCTAGGAGGCCCTCGTGAGCGAGGTGGCGGTCGTCGGCTTCGCGCAGGCGCCGAACGTGCGCCGCACACCCGGCACCACCAACGGCGTCGAGATGCTGGTGCCGGTGTTCCACCGGCTGCTCGCCGACACCGGCCTGACCAAGCAGGACATCGGGTTCTGGTGCTCGGGGTCGTCGGACTACCTGGCCGGGCGGGCGTTCTCGTTCATCGCGGCGGTCGACGCCATCGGCGCGTTCCCGCCGATCATGGAGTCGCACGTGGAGATGGACGCCGCGTGGGCGCTGTACGAGGCGTGGGTGAAGATCCGCACCGGCGAGGTCGAGACCGCCCTGGTGTACGGCTTCGGCAAGTCCTCGGCCGGCGAGCTGCGGCGGGTGCTGGCCATGCAGATGGACCCGTACCTGGTGACGCCCCTGTGGCCGGATTCCGTTGGCGTGGCCGGGCTTCAGGCCCGGCTGGGCATCGACGCCGGCCTGTGGACCGAGGCCGACATGGCCGAGGTGGCGGCGGCCAGCCGCCGGGCCGCACTGTCCAATCCGGACGCCCAGCTGGCCGGTGAGACCACGGCCGAGGAGCTGCTGAAACAGCCCTATCTGGCCGATCCCCTGCGAGCCCACGACTGTGCGCCGATCACCGACGGCGCGGCGGCGATCATCCTGGCCGCCGGCGACCGGGCCCGGGACCTGTGCGAGCGACCGGCGTGGATCTCCGGTTTCGAGCACCGCATCGACACTCCCCTGCTGGGCGCCCGGGATCTGACCACCTCGCCGTCGACCATCGCCGCGGCCAAGGCGGCCGGCGTGGACGGCGTGCAGGTGGCCGAGCTGCACGCGCCGTTCACCCACCAGGACATCCTGCTGCGCCAGGCTTTCGGGCTGGGTGAGGAGGTTCGGGTCAACCCGTCCGGCGGTGTGCTGGCCGGGCACCCGATGTTCGCCGCCGGCCTGATCCGCATCGGCGCGGCGGCCGGCGAGATCACCGCCGGTCGCGCCGACAGGGCACTGGCCCACGCCACCAGCGGGCCGTTGCTGCAACAGAATCTCGTCTGCGTGCTGGAGGGACGCTGATGGGCCAGCAACTCGCGGCCGTGATCGGAACCGGCCAGACGCACCACACCGCCAAGCGCCTGGACGTGTCCATGGCCGGCCTGTGCCGGGAGGCGATCGACCGGGCGATGGCCGACGCCGGGACCGACTGGGCCGACATCGACGCCGTGGTGCTGGGCAAGGCCCCGGACCTGTTCGAGGGCGTCATGATGCCCGAGCTGTTCCTGGCCGACGCGCTCGGCGCGACCGGGAAACCGTTGCTGCGCGTGCACACCGCCGGCTCCGTCGGCGGCTCCACCGGCAACGTGGCGGCCAGCCTCGTGCAGTCGGGCGTACACCGCCGCGTGCTGGCGGTGGCGTTCGAGAAGCAGTCCGAGTCCAACGCCATGTGGGCGCTGTCGGTCATGCCGCCGTTCCACATGCCGGTCGGCGCCGGTGCCGGCGGCTACTTCGCGCCGCATGTCCGGTCCTACATCCGGCGGTCCGGCGCGCCCAACCACATCGGCGCGATCGTCGCCGCCAAGGACCGGCGCAACGGCGCGCTGAATCCGTACGCACATCTCAAACAGGCCGACATCACGGTGGAATCGGTGCAGGCGTCGAAGATGCTGTGGGACCCGATCCGCTACGACGAGACCTGCCCGTCCTCCGACGGCGCGGCCGCGGTGGTGATCGCCGACGAGCAGACGGCCAAGGGCCGGCCGGCGGCGTGGATCCACGCCACGGCCATGCGGACCGAGCCGACCACGTTCGCCGGCCGCGACCAGGTCAGCCCGCAGGCCGGCAAGGACGCGGCGGCGGCGCTGTGGCGGCAGGCCGGCATCAAGGACCCGGTGTCCGAAGTGGACGTCGCCGAGATCTACGTGCCGTTCTCCTGGTTCGAGCCGATGTGGCTGGAGAACCTCGGGTTCACCGAGGAGGGCCAGGGCTGGAAGTTCACCGAGGCCGGCGAGACGGCGATCGGCGGCCGGCTGCCGGTGAACCCGTCCGGCGGCGTGCTGTCGTCCAACCCGATCGGCGCGTCCGGGCTGCTGCGCTACGCCGAGGCCGCGATGCAGGTGCTCGGCCGGGCCGGCGAGCACCAGGTGGACGGCGCCCGTGTCGCACTGGGCCACGCCTACGGCGGCGGCTCGCAGTACTTCTCGCTCTGGGTGGTCGGATCGGAAAGGCCGGGTGCGCGGTGAAGTTCACGCTTGCGGTGGCGATGAATCCGCTGGACCAGCTGGTGGAGCTGGCCCGGACGGCCGAGGAGTGCGGCTTCGCGTCCGTCGCGCTGCCGGATTCCCTGTTCTACTCGGAGAAGGTGTCCGCGGACTATCCGTACACACCGGACGGCTCACGGTTCTGGAACGCCGACACGCCGTGGGTGGACCCGCTGATCGCGGCCGCCGCGATGGGCACCGCCACCGAGCGGATCCGCTTCTACACACAGGTGCTCAAGCTCGGCTCCCGCAACCCCGTGCTGCTCGCGCGGCAGGTCGGCTCCGTCGCGGCGCTGACCGGCGACCGGTTCGGGCTCGGTGTCGGCCTCGGCTGGTCACCGGAGGAATTCGCCTGGTGCGGCACGGAGTACGCGCACCGCGGGCCGCGGTGCGACGAGATGATCGACGTCCTGAAGCTGATCCTCGGCGGCGGCATGGTCGAGTACCACGGCGAGTACTACGACTTCGACAAGCTGCAGATGAGCCCCGCGCCCCAGCGGCCGGTGCCGATCTACGTCGGCGGGCACACCGAGGCCGGCCTGCGCCGCGCCGCCCGCACGGGCGACGGCTGGACCTCCGCGATGATCAAGTTCGACGACCTGCGGCAGGTCATCGGCCGGCTCGGCGAGCTGCGCGCGGAGTACGGCCGCGCCGACGAGCCGTTCGAGATCCAGGCCGTGTGCATCGACAAGTTCGGCGTCGACGGCTACCGGGACCTGTTCGAGGCCGGCGTCACCGACGTGATCGTGATGCCGTGGATGAACTACGGCATCGGTTTCGACGGCGAGCTGGCCGCGAAGCAGGACGCGGTGCGGCGCTTCACCCACGACGTGATCGAGCAGGTGACGGCGTGATCGACTGGCGGGCGTCGAAGGTCGAGCACCCGGCGCGGCTGGCCTCCTGGCGGTCCATGGAGGCGGTGGTGGCCGGGGCCAAGGAGAAGTGGATCTCCCTGTTCGCCCCGGACGGCTCGGTCGAGGACCCGGTGGGTCCGTCGCCGTTCGACCCCGAGGGCGTCGGCCACCACGGCCACGAGGCCATCGGGGCCTTCTGGGACAAGGCCATCGCCCTGGCCGAGGGCTTCGACTTCACCATGACCGACTCGTTCGCCAACGGCCTGGAGTGCGCCAACGTCGGCACCATCACCATCCACCTGCCCGGCGGCAACCTGATGGACACCGACGGGGTGTTCGTCTACCGGATCAACGAGGACGGCCTGATCCGGTCGGTCCGGGCGCACTGGGAGATGGAACGCGCGATGGGCACCCTACGCGCCAAGTGAGGGCAGCCCCAGGACCCGGGTCGCCCACGGTAGCGCGGCTTCCAGCTGTGTGCGCTGGACGCCGCGCACCCCCGGCCCACCGGGCACCGGCGGCAGTCCGGCCCGGCAAGCGAAGAAGCCGGCGACGACCGCGACCATTTCCGGCTGGAATGTCCCGACCTGCTCCGGCTGCGGTCCACCCTCGGACACCATGCTGGGCATCAGGAACGTCCTGTCCACCTCGGGGTTGGCGAGGCACGCGTGGTTCCAGTCGACGAACAGCGTCCGGTCGCCGTCGAAGCACAGGTTGTCGCTGCGGACGTCGAAGTGAATCACCCGATCGCCCTTGAGCGGTGCGGATTCCGCCGCCGCCAGCAGCACCGGCAACGCCCGGTCCAGCCACGCCGACGTGCACATTCCCAACGACAGGAACGGTTCCGGATCCTCAGCGACCTCGCGCCAGCCGCCGCCGACTCCGTCGAACTCCAGCGCGGCCAAGCCGTCCGGGACCGGCTGCTCGGCGATCTCGGTGATCGTGTCCAGCACCCTGCGCACCCGGTCCACCGACCACGGCGGCGGCCACACCGCACGGGACAGGTCCTCCAGCACGAGGATCGGCCCCACATCGCCGTCGTCGTCCCAGCCGACCAACCTGGGCAGGAAGGATCCGCGCAGCCGGCGGTAGTTCGTGTGTTCGCGGCGGATTGCGCCGGCCGTGTACTCGTTCACGCCCTGCTTGGCGAACACCGCTGTGCCGTCGGACAGTTCCACGATCATCCGCCGCGCCGGCGTGTAGCCACCGCCGGTGAACGGCGTCACGCGGACGACCGGCGTACCGATCGCCCGCGTGAGCCTCTGCGTCAACACACATCCAGATTACCGAGGCGCGACACCGATTTTCGTGGCGACGGCGGTTCGCACGGAGGTGAACTCGACGACGGTTCCGGCGGGTACGCCCTGCCATGCCTCGGTGCCGGCGGCGAGGGTGGTCGACCGGTTGCCGATGTAGCTGCCGGAGTCGGGGTCGATGACGATCTCCTGGCGGAGGGTGCCGTCCACAGCGCCGAGGGCCACGCCCCGCTGACCGTCCAGGTTGGCCGCATTGTCGGTGACGTCCAGGCCGGGCATCAACATCAGCGCACGGTACACAGTGGACCGAACCTCCCGAGAGGCGTCGCCCGAGGACAGCACGCCGGCGGCCATCTTCAGCATGTCGCCCTTGCCGCCCTGCTTGTTGTCCGCCCGCAGCCGGTCGTACAGCTTGGCCGGATCGGTCGGCAGCTCGGCGATGAACCGAGGCGTCGGCTCGTACCAGTTGCCGATCCGCTGGTCGCACGGCTTGCCGTCGTCGGGCGAACCGCCCAGGGTGGGTATCTGGTGTCCGTCCCAGTCTGCGCACGGCCCTTGTCGCTCGGTCGGCTTGCCCGGCTCGAGGATCCAGCCGTCGCCCTCGGCCTTGGCCAGCTCGTCGTTGCCGACGATCCACGTGTGCCGGCCGCTGTCCTGGGACCGCATCAGCCACACGTCCGACCGGTTGGCCGGAATCCACAGGTCGCTGACGTTCTCCTGCATGACGTCCAGGTACTTGCCCGACTTCGTCTGCACGGCGTCGAGTCCCCAGCTGTGGATGGACAGGTAGAAGTACTGTCCCGGCCCCACCGTCACCTCCGCCGAGCCGCTGGACGCCTGCTCGAGGCGCTGCACTGCCGCCGCACTGGCCTGCGGTGCCGGTCCGCCGGAGAGAAAGGTGGCCGACACGCCGGTGGCCACCGCGACCGACGCGGCGGCGGCCAGCCACCAGGCCCGGCCGCTGCGTCGACGGGGTTCCGCCGACGCGGCACGGATCGCCGCCAGCGCCCGGGCCCGCGCCTCCGGGCTGAACGCCGGCCCCGCTGGCTGGTCGGCCAGGGCCTGGTCGAGCTCGCTGTCAGTCCACATCATCGCTACCCCCAAGATCAATCTGCGGCGCGGCCTCGCGGAGGTGGCGGCGCACGCGGTGCAGGCGGGACCGCACGGTGCCGGCCGGGATGCCCAGCGCCTCCGCGATCTCGTTGGAGTCCATGCCGGCCCAGCTGGTCAGCAGCAGCACATCGCGGTCGGCGTCGTCCAGCTCGGCGATGGCCGCGGTCAGTTGGCGGGCGCGCAGCTGCGCGTCGACCTGCTCGACGACGCGGTTCTCGTGGCTCTCGGCGCGGGCGGCGTCAGCCAAGCGGGCCGTGGCCGCGGTCTCACGTTTGCGTCGGCGCAGGTGGTTGCGGGCAAGGTTGTTGGCGATCCCGAACAGCCAGGCGCGGACCGAGGCCCGCGCCGGGTCGAAGCCGTCCCGACCCTTCAGGGCCGCGACGAACGTGTCGGCGACCAGGTCGTCGGCCACGCCGCCGACGAGTCTGCCCAGGTAGCGGTGCAGATCATCGGCATGCGCCTCGAACAGCTGCTCGAAATCCGCGAGGTGGCCCGGTGGCGCCGCCTCGTCGGTTGCTGTCATCACATCTCTACTTGGTCGCGGCCCGCACTCGTGTTCACGACCCAGTAAAGACGCCTGAGTGGCTTACTTGGCCACCAGGGTCAAGTAAGCCACTCAGGTTGCGAGGGAAGATCAGGTGTAGGCGACCGGGAAGTGCTTGATGCCGTTGAGCCAGCCCGAGCGCAGGCGCTCCGGCTCGGCCAGCTTGTGGATGTCGGGCATCCGGTCGGCGATGGCGTTGAAGATCAGCTCGATCTCCAGCCGGGCCAGGTTGGCGCCGAGGCAGTAGTGCGTGCCGCTGCCGCCGAAGCCG
Organism: Kutzneria sp. CA-103260; assembly: GCF_018263855.1. Classification (GTDB taxonomy): domain Bacteria; phylum Actinomycetota; class Actinomycetes; order Mycobacteriales; family Pseudonocardiaceae; genus Kutzneria. The sequence goes on from NZ_CP073318.1 coordinate 4,800,407, forward strand.
AGGTGGGGGTTGGGGTCGCGGCCGATGTCGAACGTGTGCGGGTCGTCGAAGACCTCGGGGTCGAAGTTGGCCGAGCTGTAGTACATGCCGACCCGCTGCCCCTCCTTGACCGCCACGCCGCCGATCTCCACGTCCTGGGTGGCGGTGCGCTGGAAGGCGACCACCGGCGTGGCCCAGCGCACGATCTCGTCGGCGGCGGTGGCGGTGCGCTCGGCCTTGAACCGCTCCCACTGCTCGGGGTGGTCCAGGAACGCGGCCATGCCGTGGGTGATGGCGTTGCGGGTGGTCTCGTTGCCGGCGACGGCCAGCAGCAGCACGAAGAAGCCGAACTGGTCGGAGCCCAGCGCCTCGCCGTCCACGTCGGCCTGCACCAGCTTGGTGACGATGTCGTCCATCGGGCAGGCCCGGCGCTGCTCGGCCATGTTCCAGGCGTAGCCGATCAGCTCGACGCTGGCCGCCTCCGGCTCGATGTCGTACTCGGGGTCGTCGTAGGAGATCATCTGGTTGGACCAGTCGAAGATCTTGCGCCGGTCCTCCTGCGGCACGCCGAGCAGTTCGGCGATGGCCTGCAGCGGCAGCTCGCAGGCGACCTCGGTGACGAAGTCGCCGGTGCCGCGGGCCAGGGCCTCGTCGACGATGCGCTCGGCCCGCTCGCGCAGTGCGTCGCGCAGCGAGTTGATCGACTTGGGGGTGAAGCCGCGGGACACGATGCCCCGGACCTTGGTGTGCTGCGGCGGATCCTGGTTGAGCATGATCAGCCTGATCATGTCCATACGCTCCGCGGTCATCTCGTGACCGAAGCGGACGATCGCGCCGTTGGCTGACGAGGAGAACACGTCGCTGCGTTTGGATATCTCGCGCACGTCGGCGTGCCGGGTGACGACCCAGAAGCCGCCGTCCTGGAAGCCGGCGCAGCCGTCGGGTTGGGCGTTCCACCACACCGGCGCGGTCCTGCGCAGCTCGGCGAAGTGCTCGTGGGGCACGCCGTTGGCGTAGATGTCGGGATCGGTGAAGTCGTAGCCTTCGGGTACCACGTTGCCTCCAGGCACTTCGTCGTGCTGGAACGGGTTCTACCAAGTTCCTAGCATACAGCGTTAACTAACGGAACCCCGCTGCTCAAATGACCATTGCGACGAACGAGAACCTGTTCTAGTTTTGAGGGCATGGGCACCCCGGTGATCGTGGCGGCGGCGCGGACGCCGATCGGCAGGCGCGGCGGCTGGCTGGCCGGCCTGCACGCGGCCGAGCTGCTGGGCGCGGCGCAGCAGGCCGTCGTCGAGCGGTCCGGCGTCGATCCGGCGTTGGTGGAACAGGTGATCGGCGGCTGCGTCACCCAGGCCGGCGAGCAGTCCAACAACATCACCCGAACGGCCTGGCTGCACGCCGGCCTGCCGCAAGGCGCGGGTTGCACCACGGTGGACTGCCAGTGCGGCTCGGCCCAGCAGTCCACGCACCTGATCGCCGGCCTGATCGCCATCGGGGCGATCGACGTCGGCATCGCCTGCGGCGTGGAGGCGATGAGCCGAGTTCCCTTGCGCAGCAACGTGGGCACCGACGCCGGGATGCCACGACCGGAGTCGTGGGACATCGACCTGCCCAACCAGTACCTGGCCGCCGAGCGGATCGCCCAGCGCCGGGGCATCACCCGTGAGGACACCGACCGGTTCGGGCTGCGCTCCCAGGAACTGGCCCGCGCCGCCTGGGACGCCGGCCGGTTCCGGGACGAGGTCGTGCCGGTGAAGGGCGTCGACATCGATCAAGGCCTGCGTGAGACGAGCATGGAAGCGTTGGCGCGCTTGAAGCCCGTGCTGGAGGACGGCCTGCACACCGCCGGCACCTCCTCGCAGATTTCCGACGGCGCCAGCGCGGTGTTGTTGGTTTCTCTCGAGAAGGCCAAGGAGTTGGGGCTCACGCCGCGGGCGCGGATCGTCTCGCAGTGCCTGGTCGGCGCGGAGCCCTACTACCACCTGGACGGCCCGGTCGCCGCCACCAGTCGGGTGTTGGAGCGCAGCGGCATGAAGATCGACGACCTCGACTTGTTCGAGGTCAACGAGGCCTTCGCCTCGGTGGTGCTGTCCTGGCAGGCGGTGCACCGGCCGGATCCGGCCAAGGTCAACGTCAACGGCGGGGCGATCGCGCTGGGCCACCCGGTCGGCAGCACCGGCACCCGGCTGATCACCACCGCGCTGCACGAGCTGGAGCGCCGGGACGCCTCGACCGCGCTGATCTCGATGTGCGCCGGCGGCGCGCTGGCCACCGGCAGCATCCTGGAACGGATCTGACATCCGCCGTTCGCCCGCCGGACCACCGGACGCCATCTTGTCCGACCATGTTGGGACTTGTGCAGACAAGTCTTGGAGTTTCCGCCGAGTGGCTGCGGGACAACTGCCGGTGCGCCGAGTGCCGGGACGCGGTGAGCGGCCAGAAGCTGTTCGACCTGGCCGACTCCCCCGCCATCGCCGAGATCGCCGAGTCCGCGGCCGAGGTGACCGTGGTGTTCGCCGACGGCCACCGCTCGGTCTTCGACCGGGCCTGGCTGGCTGCGCCCGCGCCGCTGGGCCACCGTGACGAGTCGTCCAAGGACCTGTGGACCCGCACCGACGTGGTGTCGGCGTCCTGGCTGGCGTACCTGGATGACGACGCCGAACGCCTGCGCTGTCTGGATTCCGTGCTGCGCAACGGTTTTGTCCTGCTCAGAGGCGTGCCCACCCGACCGGGCGCGGTGCTGGAGGTCGCCGAGACGTTCGGGTTCGTGCGCGAGACCAACTACGGCCGCCTGTTCGACGTGCACGTGGTCGACTCCCCCAACAACCTGGCCTTCACCAGCAAGCCGATCACGCCGCACACCGACAACCCGTACCGGGATCCGGTGCCGACGCTCCAGTTGTTGCACTGCCTGGAGAACGCCGCCGCCGGCGGGGAGACGACCCTCGTCGACGGCTTCGCCGTGGCCGCCCGGCTGCGCGCCGAAGACCCGGAGGCCTTCGCCGTGCTGACGCAGACTCCGGTCACCTTCTCCTTCGCCGACGCCACCACCTTCCTGTCGGCGTTCCGGCCGATCATCGACGTCGACCCGGCCGGCCGGATCCGCGAGGTGCGGATCAACAACCGGTCGATGCAGCCCGGCCGTGAGCACGGGCCCGAGTTCTACCGGGCGTACCGGGCCTTCCGGGCGCTGCTGACCGAGTCCCAGGCGGCGTTCCGGCTGGAGCCCGGCGACTGCCTGCTGTTCGACAACACCCGGATCCTGCACGCCCGCACCGGTTTCGAGACCAGCGGCTCCAGGCACCTCCAGGGCTGCTACGCCGACATCGACGCCCTGGCCAGCTCCGCCGCCGTCCTCCGGCGGACGCCAGTCGCCGAGCTGGCCGCCATGTTCACCGGCCCCGGCGCGGCGGCGTACCTCGGCGAGCCGGTGACCCAGGCCCAGCACATGCTCCTTGCCGGCGCGGCGGCGCTGCACGCCCAGGCACCCGATCACCTTGTCGCAGCGGCATTGCTGCACGACATCGGGCATCTGGTCGCCGACGAGCAGCACCACGACACCGCCGGGGCGCGGTTCCTGGCCCGCTGGTTCCCGCCAGCCGTCACCGAACCCGTGCGCCTGCACGTCGCCGCCAAGCGCTATCTCTGCGCCACCGAACCCGGCTACTTCGAGTCCCTGTCCCAAGCCTCCGTGCGCACGCTGGGTTTTCAGGGCGGGCCAATGTCCGAAGTGGAGGCTGCGGAGTTCGCCGCCGGCCCCTACGCGGAAGACGCCGTCACGGTGCGGCGGTGGGACGAGGCCGCCAAGGATCCCGAAGCCACCGTGCCCGGGTTTTCCCTTTTTGCCCCGCTGCTGGAGCGCCTCGTCCGCCCCTGACACCCCCGCGAGTCCCGCTCTGGGGCAACTGAATGTCGAGTTCCGAAACCGGTAGTTCAGCTGTCTGAGAGCGGGACTCGCGGGGGTTCAGCGGGGGGAGGGGAGGCGGGACAGGGCCTTGCCGCTGGCGGAGTTGCGGACGGTGAAGGCCACCGCGTCGCCGACGTACCGATCATCGGACCATTCCAGGAGCACGCCGTTGGGGTCCGCGGTGCGTCGGCGTTCGCGCAGCAGCGGCGTCCGGGGCCGGATCTCCAGCAGCCGGGCGTCCTCGGAGGTCGCGGCGACCGCGTCGATCTGATGCTCGGCGTCGGCGAAGATCACCCCCAGGTCCTCCAGCCGCTCGGTGATCGACACGACGTCCAGGTCCATGCCGGCGACCATGGCCCCGACCGGCTCCCGGTAGGCGGTGCGCTCGATCATCACCGGCCGGCCGGACAGGTAGCGCACCCGGGTCAGGTGGTAGACCCGGCTGCCCGCCGGCACCTCCAGGTGCGCGCACTCGTCCTCGCTGGCCGCGCGCAGCTCCATGCGCTCTACCCGGCCGGCCGGTTCCTCGCCGATCGCCTTGGCCCAGCGGGAGAAGCTGACCAGCTCGTTGAACGTCTGCAGCCGCGGCCCGCCGAGCACGACGCGCCGCGCGCCCTGCCGGGACGAGATCACGCCGTCGGCGACCAGCGCGGCGAAGGCCTGCCGGATCGTCCCGCGCGAGGCGCCGTAGCGGGCGGCCAGCTCCGATTCGGACGGAAGTCGGGCTCCCGCCTGGTACGCACCGGAAACGATGGCTGCCTTGATGTCCTCGGCCACTCGGCGGTAGAGCGTGGTCCCCATGCCCTGCACCGTAACCCGCAACCGGTCGGTCACCCGCCGTGAGGGCAACCCGACATCCACCGTTCACCTTCGTGTCCGACCATGTTCCGACTTATCTAGCCAAGTCGTCAGTTCGGTGAACAAGTCTGCCGCCAGTCCTTCCCCGTACTCCCCTGGAGTCCCCGTGAACAGAAGCCGTACCGCCCTCGCGGCCGGTCTGCTGGCCGTCGTCGCGCTGGCCGCCACCGCATGCGGCTCCTCGTCGAGCGCCGGCAGCAGCGGCGGCGACACCAAGGCCGCCACCGCCAAGAGCGCCGCCGACCTCGGCGGCATGGACGCCCTGATCGCCGCGGCCAAGGCCGAGGGCACGCTCAACCTGATCACGCTGCCGCGCACCTGGGCCGGCTACGGCGACCTGATGGACAACTTCACCAAGAAGTACGGCATCAAGATCACCGACGCCAACCCGGACGGCAGCAGCCAAGACGAGATCAACGCGGTCAAGCAGCTCAAGGGCCAGGACCGCGCGCCGGACGCGCTCGACCTGGGCTCCTCGTTCGCGCTGTCGGCGGCCAGCGCCAACCTGCTGGCCCCGTACCAGGTCGCGTCGTGGAAGGACATCCCGGAGTCGCAGAAGGACGCCCAGGGCCGCTGGTACAACGACTACGGCGGCTACATCTCCATCGGCTACGACGCCAAGCAGGTGACCACGCCGCCGACCTCGTTCGCCGACCTGGCCAAGCCGGAGTACAAGGGCAAGGTGGCGCTCAACGGCGACCCGACCAAGGCCGGCGCGGCCTTCGCCGGCGTGTTCGCCGCCTCGCTGGCCAAGGGCGGCAACGCCGACAACATCCAGCCGGGCATCGACTTCTTCGGCGAGCTGAAGAAGTCCGGCAACTTCATCCCGGTCGGCGCCACCCAGGCCACCATCCAGTCCGGCCAGACGCCGATCACCATCGACTGGGACTACCTGCAGGTCTCGGCGGCCAACACGCTCAAGGGCAAGGTGGACTGGAAGGTCGTCGTGCCCAAGGACGGCCTGTACGCCAACTACTACAACCAGGCCATCAGCGCCACCGCCCCGCACCCGGCCGCGGCCCGGCTGTGGGAGGAGTACCTGTACTCGGCCGAGGGCCAGAACGGCTTCCTGAAGGGCTGGGCCCGTCCGGTCGAGCTGGCCGCGATGCAGGCCGCCGGCACCGTCGACAAGACCGAGCTGGCCGCGCTGCCGCAGGTGGACGGCAACTCGCCGTTCCCGACCGAGGCGCAGCTGGACGCGGCGAAGAAGGTCATCGCCGACAGCTGGGCGAAGACCGTTGGCTGACATCAAGTCCCGGAACCGGCAGCGGCTCGACATCCTCGGGCTGCTGCCGTTTCTGGCCTATGTCGCGGTGTTCCTGGGCGTGCCAACGGTCTCGGTCGTCGTCGGCGCGTTCCAGGACGACTCCGGCGGCTGGACGCTGAGCAACATCGGCGCCGCCGTCGGCGACCCGTATCTGCACGCTTTTGTGGTCAGCACGGAGGTCTCCGCGCTGACGGCGGCGATCGGCGCGGTGGTCGGGCTGGCCATCGCCTTCGCGGTGAGCGCGTCCCCGCCCGGCGGCGTGCTGCGCCAGGTGGTGTCCACGGCCTCCGGCGTGCTGGCCTACTTCGCCGGTGTGCCGCTGGCCTTCGCGTTCATTGCGGCCATCGGCAGCCAGGGCCTGGTCACCAAGTGGCTGGGGTCGCTGGGCCTGGACATCTCCGGCTTCAGCCTGTTCGGCTTCGCCGGGATCACGGTGGTGTACCTGTACTTCCAGATCCCGCTGATGGTGCTGGTGATCTTCCCGGCGCTGGAGGGCCTGCGCCCGCAGTGGCAGGAGGCGGCCAGCAACCTGGGCGCGAGCCGCTGGCAGTACTGGCGGCTGGTCGGCGGCCCGCTGCTGCTGCCGCCGTTCCTGGGCGCGCTGATGCTGTTGTTCGCCAACGCCTTCGCCGCCTACGCCACGGCTGCCGCGCTGACCAACGGCATCATCCCGCTGGTGCCGATCCAGATCGCCGCGGTGATGTCCGGCAACGTGGCCGTGGGGCAGGAGAACCTGGGCAACGCCCTGGGGCTCGGCATGATCCTCATCGTCGGCCTGGCGCTGGCCGGCTACGCCCTGATGCAGCGTCGGACGTCGAGGTGGTTGCGATGACCGCAGTTGTCGACCTCACCACCGCGCCGCGGACCGCGACCCGCCGCAGGCTCGGCAAGGGTCGCATCGCCGCGTGGCTGGTGCTGATCATCGCCGCGCTGTACTTCCTCGTCCCCATCGCGGCGTCGGTGGAGTTCAGCCTGCGCGGCGTGCACGACACCCATGACCTGTCCACCTGGGAGAACCTGTTCGGGCAGCCCGGCTTCCTGGACAACCTGGTCACCTCGCTGGAGCTGGCCGCCGGCACGGTGGTGATCACACTGGTGCTGATGGTGCCGACCACGGCGTGGGTGCACCTGCGGCTGCCGAAGCTCCGCCGGCTGATCGAGGCGATCTGCGTGCTGCCGCTGGTGATCCCGGCGGTGGTGCTGGCCAACGGCGTGCTGGTGGCGTTCCGCGGCGGGCCGAGCTGGATCACCGGCACCCCGGTGATCCTGGCGCTGGAGTACGTGGTGCTGGCCCTGCCGTTCACGTATCGCACGCTGGACGCCGGCCTGTCGGCGATTCCGCTGACCACGCTGGTGGAGGCCGGCCGCAACCTCGGCGCGAGCTGGCTGACCGTGCTGCTGCGGGTGGTGGTGCCGAACCTGCGCACCGCCATCCTGAACGCGTCCATCCTGAGCGCGGCGATGGTGCTGGGCGAGTTCACCATCGCCAACCTGCTGCTGATGAACACCCTGCCGGTCTGGACGGTCCAGGCCGGCCAGCAGGACGGCGAGGTCGCCACCGCGGCCTCGATGCTGATCCTCATCGTCACCTGGGCCCTGTTGTTGCTGATGTCCGTGTTCGGGCAGCGTGGCGCCCGCCGCACCGGGAGGTCGTCGTGACCGTGACACTCGATCCCAGCACCGAGGCCGGGCCGGGCAGCCCAAAGCCCGGCAGCCCGGTCCGGCTGGCCGGCCTGCGCCGCGGCTACGGCCAGGTGGTCGCGCTGGACGGCCTCGACCTGGACATCGCCCCCGGCGAGCTGGTCAGCCTGCTCGGCCCGTCCGGCTGCGGCAAGACCACCGCGCTGCGCATCGTGGCCGGGCTGGAGCACAGCGACGCCGGCGCGGTTTTCGTGGACGGCAAGGACATCACCAAGATCCCGGCCAACAAGCGGGACATGGCCATGGTGTTCCAGTCCTACAGCCTGTTCCCCAACCTGACCGCCGGCGAGAACGTGGCGTTCGGGCTGCGGCTGCGCGGCGTGAACCCGGCGCAGCGCCGCAAGCGGGCCGGCGAGCTGCTGGAACTCGTTGGCCTGAACCAGCATTTCGACCGCTACGCCACCCAGATGTCCGGCGGCCAGCAGCAGCGGGTCGCACTGGCCCGGGCCCTGGCCATCGAGCCCAAGGTGCTGCTGCTGGACGAGCCGCTGTCCGCTCTGGACGCCAAGGTCCGGGTCCAGCTGCGGGACGAGATCCGTGGCCTGCAACAGCGTCTGGGCATCACCACCCTGTTCGTCACGCACGACCAGGAGGAGGCCCTGAGCATGTCCGACCGGGTCGCGGTGATGAACGCCGGCCGGTTGGAGCAGTGCGCCAGTCCCGACGAGGTCTACAGCCGCCCGGCCACTCCGTTCGTGGCCGCCTTCGTCGGCGCGATGAACCGCATCAGCGGCATCGCCTCCGGCGCGGAGATCGAGGTGCTGGGCCAGCGCCTGGTCGTCACCCAGGCCCCGGAGGTTCCCGCCGGCGCCAAGGTGACCGCCCTGGTGCGGCCCGAGTCCGTGCTGCTCACCCCGGCTGCCGCCGGCAACGTCCGGGTGGCGCGCAGCAGCTTCCGCGGCCCGGTGACCCGGGTGACCGTGGAGCTGGCCGACGGCACCGAGGTGGACAGCGACCTGCCCAGCTCCGCCGCCGTGGACCTGCGCCCAGGCACGCTGGCCGACATCCGGTTCGCGCCGGAGCCGGTGATGGTCATCCAGTAGCGAACACGCTTGCTGGGTCACGCCGTCCACGCCAGCGTGGACGGCGTGAAGGCCGCATACGACGAGATCGCCGACTGGTACGAGCGGGAGTTCCAGCCGCTGCCCGGGCTGTACCGGCAGCTGGGCGACCTGCTCGGCTCGGGAACCGGACTGTGCCTGGAGATCGGCTGCGGGACCGGGGCGCACGCGGAGACGGTCCGGTCCCTGGGCTGGACGCCGATCGGCCTGGACCTGTCCACCAAGATGCTCGGCTACGCCAACGGCCGGCTGCCGGTCGCGCGGGCCAACGCCGAGCACCTGCCGTTCGCCGACGACTCGCTGCCGGCGGTCGTCTCGGTCATGGTGCACACCGACATGCCGGGCTATCCGGCGGTGCTGCGCGAAGTGCGCCGGGTGCTGCGACCGGGCGGGGTTTTTGTGCACGTGGGCGTGCATCCGTGTTTCTGCGGGCACTTCGCCGACCGGGCGGATCCGGCCAGTATCGTGATCACCCCGGGCTACCACGACGGCAGCTGGACCAAGAAGTCCTGGACGGACCAAGGAGTCCGCAACCGGGTCGGCGCGGCGCACTGGCCGGCGCACCAGCTGTTGAACGCCTTCCCCGAGGCCGGGTTGACGCTGGAGCGGTTCGGCGAGGGCGACGAGCCGACGCCGATCACCTTCTCCGTGCGAGCCCGAAAACAGTGCACGGGCGGACATCGGGAACCGGTCGCGGCGGCGTGATCACGTAGCTTGGCGGGATGGATCTCAGTGGTCGCATCGCCGTGGTCACCGGCGCGAGCCGTGGAGTCGGCAAGGGCATTGCCATCGAGCTGGGAGCAGCCGGCGCGACGGTGTACGTAACGGGCCGCAGTGTGGAGCCGGGTCGGCTGCCGGGCACGATCGGCGAGACGGCGGCCGCGGTCACGGAAGCCGGCGGCACCGGCATCGCGGTCGCGTGCGACCACCTCGACGACGAGCAGACGGCGGCCCTGTTCCGGCCGCTGGACCGCGTGGACATTCTGGTGAACAACGTCTTCTGCTCCCCTGACCTGTCCGGCTGGCTGACCCGGCCGTTCTGGGAGTTGCCCATCGACTCCTGGGACCGGGTGCTCGGCCTCGGCACGCGGGCGCACTACGTGGCCTCGACGCACGCGGTGCCGCTGATGCCCTCTGGTGGGCTGATCGTCAACGTGTCGTCGCGCGGCCAGCAGGTGCCCAACGTGGCCTACGCCGTCGGCAAGGCGGCCACTGATCGACTGGCCGCGGAGATGGCCGGCCAGCTCAAGGTCCGTGGTGTGTCGGTGTTCTCGCTGTGGCCGGGCCTGGTGCGGACCGAGTTCCTGCTGGCCGCCGCCCGCACCACCGAGGACGGCCGTCAGGTGCTGGACTTCCCGGACGGGCGGGTGCTGGACGTGAGCCAGGCCGAGACGCCGCGGTTCATCGGGCGCGGGGTTGTCGGGCTGGCCACGGATCCGGCCCGGCTCGGCCGGTCTGGCGGCGTCGAGACCACCGCCGAACTGGCCGAGCGCTACGGCTTCACCGACACCGACGGCTCGCTGCCGCCGGTGTCGACCGAGATCGGTTAGCGCCGCCGGGCCAGCAGGCTCGGGATCGTGAGCAGCGACAGGCCGGCCAGCATCAGCGCCAGCGCGACGACGATCAGCCAGCCGCCGGAGAAGCCGGTGTAGGCCAGCGCGCCACCGGCCGGCATGGCGGTCACGACCGTCTCGGTGGTGGTGGGCGACGCCTTGGTGGTGGTCGGCGGTGCCGTCGTGGTGCTGGTCGTGGTCGGTGCCGTTGTCGTGGTGCTGGTAGTCGTGGTGGTCTTGTGCGACGTGGTGGTGGTCGGGCACGGCGTCGTCGTGGTGGTCGACTTGGTCGTCGTGGTTGTGGTGGTGGTCGGCTTGGTGGTCGTTGACTTGGTCGTGGTCGTCGGCTGAGTCGTGGTTGTTGGGGTGGTCGGGGCCGTCGTGGTCGTCGTGGTGGTGGTCGGCGCGGTCGTGGTGGTTGTGGTGGTCGTCGTCGGTGCCGTGGTGGTGGTCGACTTGGTTGTCGTGGTCGTCGACTCAGTGGTTGTTGTTGTCGGCACCGTGGTCGTCGGCTTGGTGGTGGTCGTCTCGGTGCCGCACGCGAACCAGTGGCTGATGGTGGCGGGCTTGCCGCTGTTGCCGGCGATGGGCGAGTGCAGGTCGGTCCACGGCAGCGAACCGAGAGCGCCGGGCAGGTAGACGTTGTAGCCGTCGCTGCCCTTGACCACAACACCGGTGACGGTGGTGCCGGCCGGCACGGCGGTGACGGTGATGTAGGTGTTGCCGGTGATGGTGGCGGTCACGGTGATGGTGCCGCCGGCCAGGCCGGCCTGAGCGCAGGTGGTGGCGTTGCCCGAGTGCACGACGGCCCGTGGGTCGCCGGACGGCGGCGTGTCCCCGGCGGCCGACGCTACGCCCGTGGCGCACACGGCCGCGCCACCGACGATCAGCGCGGCGGCGGCGACGAATCTGAGAACCGACTTGGCCATGGCGGCCTCCAGCGACGCAGGAGTGGAGTTCCACTCGGAGAATGCGCCGCCGAGACCACAATGGACAGTGTCGTTGCCGCTTCGTTAGCGCTAACGTCGCTGGGTAGTCAGCTCATTCCGCGCCGTAGACCGGCTCCGGCGACACGGCTTTGTCGAGCAGTGCTCGCACGGCGGGGCCGACTTCCGTTACGGGCCAACGTTCTTCACGTTCCACGGTGGGGCCGCGGCGCCAACCGTCGGCCAGGCAGATGCGGCCGCCGTCAACCTCGAAGACACGGCCGGTGATGTCGCCGGCGTCCTCGCTGCCGAGCCAGACCACCAGCGGTGACACGTTTTCCGGCGCCATGGCGTCGAAGCCCGTTGCGGGCGCGGCCATCTGCGCGGCGAAGGTCTCGGCGGTCATCCGAGTCCGCGCCGCAGGCGCGATGGCGTTGACGGTCACGCCGTAGCGCCCGAGTTCGGCGGCGGCGGTGAACGTCAAGCCGAGGATGCCGGACTTGGCGGCCGCGTAGTTGCCCTGGCCGACACTGCCCAGCAGTCCCGCACCTGACGTCGTGTTGATCACACGGGCCGTTACGGGCCGGCCGGCCTTGTGTTCGGCCCGCCAGTGCGCGGCGGCGTGCCGCAGCGGCGCGAAGTGCCCCTTCAGGTGCACGCGGACGACGTCGTCCCATTCGGACTCGCTGAGGTTGACCAGCATCCGGTCCCGGACGAAGCCGGCGTTGTTGACCAACACGTCCAGCCGCCCATAGGCATCCAGCGCGGTGTCGACCAGCCGGGCCGCGCCGTCCCAGTCGGCGACATCGTCGCGGTTGGCCACCGCCCCGATCTCGGCGGCGACCTCCGAGGCAGCCTCGTCCAGGTCGTTGACGACCACGGAGTAGCCGGCGGCGGCGAAGGCGAGCGCGTGGGCCCGGCCGATGCCTCGGCCCGCGCCGGTGATGATCACGACCCTGCTCATCGATCTCCTTGTGCGGTGAGGAATGCCGGCCACTCACCGCCGCCGTGCACGAGCAGCGTGGCGCCGGAGACGTAGGAGGCGAGCGGGGAGGCCAGGAACAGGGCGCAGTTGCCGACGTCCGCCGGCTCGGCCAACCGCCCCAGCGGCACGGTTTTCGCCACGGCGGCGAGGTCGGGGAAGTGCATGTCGGACAGCTCGGTGCGGACCGGCCCGACGGCCAGCGCGTTGACCCGGACCTTCGGGGCCCACTCCACAGCCAGGCTGCCGGTGAGGCTGTCCAGCCCGGCCTTGGCCGCGCCGTAGCCGGCGGTGCCGGGCGAGGGCCGCTGCCCGCTGACGCTGCTCACCATGACGATCACGCCGCCGTCCGGCTGGCCCTGCATCACCCGGTTGGCCGCCTGCGAGACCAGCAGCGGCGCGAGCAGGTTCAGCTCGACGACCTTGGCGTGGAAGCGCGGCGACGCCTCGGCGGCCGGAGCGTTCGGGGCCCCACCGGCGTTGTTAACCAGCACGTCCAGCCGGCCGTGGCGGTCGACGATGCCGTCGACCAGCGCCGCCACCTGCTCGGGTTCCCGCACGTCACAGGCCACGAAGCCGGGATCCGGCTGCTCCGGCGGCCGTCGGGCGCAGGTGAGCACGGTCGCGCCGGCGGCCCGGAACACCCGGGCGATGCCGGCCCCCACGCCCCGGGTGCCGCCGGTCACCAGAACCACCCTGTTCGTCAGTTCCATGGGCACTTCCAAGGTCCGCCGATGCCTGTTAACGTACCAAGCAACCGCTAGGTTGGGAAGGAGTGCCGATGGGCATCTCCAGCAGCCACACCGGATCCGGCGTCACCGTGATCACCATCGACTACCCGCCGGTGAACGCGGTCCCGGTACAGGGCTGGTTCGACCTGGCCGACGCGCTGACCACCGCCGGCCGCCGGCCGGAGACCCACGCGGTGGTGCTGCGGGCCGAGGGCCGGGGCTTCTGCGCGGGCGTGGACATCAAGGAAATCCAGCGCACGTCCGGATTCGACGCCCTGATCGGCGCGAACCGGGGCTGCGCGGCGGCGTTCGCGGCGGTCTACGACTGCCAGGTGCCGGTGGTGGTCGCGGTCAACGGCTTCTGTCTCGGCGGCGGCGTCGGGCTGGTCGGCAACGCGGACATCATCGTGGCGTCGACAGATGCCACCTTCGGGCTGCCCGAGGTGGACCGGGGCGCCCTCGGTGCGGCCACCCACCTGGCCCGGATGGTGCCGCCGCATCTCCTGCGCGCCCTGTACTACACGGCCCGGCGGATCTCCGCCGCGCAGCTGCACCACCACGGCTCGGTGTACGAGGTGGTGCCACCGCCCGACCTGGACGCGGCGGCGATGGCGCTGGCCGAGGAGATCGCCGCCAAGGACACCCGGGTGATCCGCTGCGCCAAGGAGGCGCTCAACGGCATCGACCCACAGCACGTGCACCGCAGCTACCGCTACGAGCAGGGCTTCACCTTCGAGCTGAACCTGTCCGGTGTGTCCGACGAGGCGCGGCGGGCCTTCCTGGAGGGATGACATGCGGGACAAGCGGATGACCGCCGCCGAGGTGGCCGCCGAACTCTCCGACGGCATGACCGTCGGCATCGGCGGCTGGGGCTCGCGGCGCAAACCGATGGCTCTGGTCCGGGCCATTCTCGACTCCCCTGCGCGCGACCTGACGATCGTGTCCTACGGCGGGCCGGACGTCGGACTGCTGTGTGCGGCCGGCAAAGTCCGCCGGCTGGTGTTCGGATTCGTGTCCCTGGACAGCATCGCCTACGACCCGTGGTTCCAGCGGGTGCGCCAGCAGGGCGGCATCGAGGTCGGCGAGTACGACGAGGGCATGCTCTACAGTGGACTGTTGGCGGCCTCACACCGCCTGCCGTTCCTGCCGATCCGCGCCGGCCTGGGCTCCGACGTGCTGCGGGTCAACCCGGACCTGAAGACCGTGCGGTCCCCTTACGACAACGAGGAACTGGTGGCCATGCCGGCGTTGACGCTGGACGTGGCGCTGATCCACCTCAACCGGGCGGACCGGCACGGCAACGGCCAGTACCTCGGCCCCGACCCGTACTTCGACGACCTGTTCTGCATGGCGGCCAAGCGTCGTTTCCTGTCGTGCGAACGGATCGTGGACACCGCCGAGCTGGACGGGCCGCCGCAGTCGTTGCTCACCAACCGGATGATGGTGGACGGCGTCGTGGAGACGCCCAACGGCGCGCACTTCACGTCCTGCGTGCCGGACTACGGCCGCGACGAGACCTTCCAGCGACATTACGCGAAATCCGCCGCCGACGAGGAACTATGGCCGTCCTTCGTGGACCAGTTCCTGTCCCGTGGCGAGACCGGGTACCAACTGGCCGTGCAGGGGATGTCATGAGCCGCATCGATGTCTGCGTCGCCGCCTGCGCCGACCTGTTCCTCGGCGCCGGCGAGATCCTGGCCAGCCCGATGGGTCTGGTCCCCCAGCTCGGCGCCAAGCTGGCCCGGCTGACCACCGAGCCGGACCTGCTGCTGTCCGACGGCGAGGCGTATCTGGTGGGGGAAAACGGAGTCGAGGGCTGGCTGCCGTACCGCAAGGTGTTCGACGTCGTGGCGCACGGCCGCCGGCACGTGGTGATGGGCGCGAACCAGCTGGACCGCTTCGGCAACCAGAACATCTCGTGCATCGGCGACCACGACCGGCCGACCCGGCAGCTGCTGGGCTTCCGGGGCGCGCCCGGCAACACCGCCAACCACCGCACCAGCTACTGGGTTCCCAAGCACAGCAAGCGGGTCTTCGTGCCCCGGGTCGACGTGGTCAGCGGCGTCGGCCACGACCGCGGCTTCCACCATGTGCACCGGGTCGTCACCAACCTGTGCGTGCTGGACTTCGCCACCCCGGACGGCTCGATGCGCCTGGTGTCCACCCATCCCGGCGTCACCGTGGACGAAGTCCTTGACAACACCGGGTTTCCGCTGGACATCGGCGAGGCCGCACAGACCCGGGAGCCGTCCCAGCAGGAGTTGGAGCTGATCGACAAATTGGATCCCAACCATGCTCGCGACTGAGCTGACCCGGCTGACCGGCGTCCGGCATCCGGTGGTGCAGACCGGGATGGGCTGGGTCGCCGGCCCGCGCCTGGTCTCGGCCACGGCCAACGCCGGCGGGCTGGGCATCATCGCCTCGGCCACGATGACCCTGGCCGAGCTGGACGCGGCGATCGTGGAGACCAAGCGCCGCACCGACAATCCGTTCGGTGTCAACCTCCGTTCGGACGCGTCCGACGCGGTCGACCGGGTCGAGCTGCTGATCCGGCACGGCGTCAGGGTGGCCTCGTTCGCCCTGGCCCCCAAGAAGGACCTGATCGCCAGGCTCAAGGATCACGGTGTGGTCGTGATGCCGTCCATCGGTGCGGTCCGGCACGCCGAGAAGGTCGCCGCCTGGGGTGCGGACGCCGTCGTCGTGCAGGGCGGCGAGGGCGGCGGGCACACCGGCGCGGTGGCGACGACGTTGCTGTTGCCGAGCGTGGTCGATGCCGTGGACATTCCCGTGGTGGCGGCCGGCGGCTTCTTCGACGGCCGGGGCCTGGCGGCGGCGTTGGCCTACGGCGCGGCCGGCATCGCCATGGGCACCCGGTTCCTGCTGACCAGCGACAGCTCGGTGCCGGACGAGGTGAAGCGGCTGTACCTGGAGCGCGGCCTGGACGGCACCGTCGTCACGACCAAGGTCGACGGCATGCCGCACCGGGTGCTGCGGACCGAGCTCGTGGACCGGCTGGAGCGGACCGGACGGCTCAGGTCGCTGCTCGGCGCGCTGGCCAACGCCCGGAAGTTCAAGGCGCTGACCGGGCTGAGCTGGCGGACCATGGTCGGCGACGGCCGGCGGCTCAAGCACGGCCGGGAGCTGAGCTGGTCTCAGGTCCTGATGGCGGCCAACACGCCGATGTTGCTGCGGTCCGGGCTGGTGCAGGGCCGGACCGACGCCGGCGTGCTGGCCGCCGGCCAGGTGGTGGGCGTGCTGCGGGACCTGCCAAGCTGCGAGGAACTGATCACCGGCATCGTGGCCCAGGCGACCACGGTGATCGACGGACTGGCCGGAGGACAACGGTGGCAGAACAGCGACGTGGCCGACGCATCGCCATGAGCGACGCGGAACTCGACGAGTTCCTGGCGGCCGAGCGCACGTGCCGGGTGGCGACGACCGGCCCGGACGGCCCGCACCTGACCGCGCTGTGGTTCCTGTGGCACGACCGGACGCTGTGGCTGACCTCGATCACCCGGGCCAAGCGTTGGGCCCAGCTCAAGCGGAACCCTCAGGTGTCGGTGCTGGTCGACGCCGGTCATGATTACGCCGAGTTGCGCGGCGCGGAGCTGCGAGGGGACGTCGAGTTCGTCGGGGAAGCGCCCCGCACCGGGGAAAACGTGCCCGAGCTGGCCGAACCGGAGCGGCTGTTCGCCCGCAAGTACTTCGGCGGCGACCAGATGTTCCATGACGGCCGGCACGCGTGGATGCGGCTGCGGCCGCACACAGTAGTCTCCTGGGACTTCCGCAAACTCGGGTAAAACGGCGGAAAAGGTACCGACGATCGTCGGGTGCCGCGGCCGCGCGCACGGGTCTAGCTTTCGGTTTACGCACGACTGTCCCTGCCAGTCGCCGAAAGGTACCCCATCATGCGTAAGTCTCTCGTCGCGGCAACTCTCGCCGGCGCCGCCCTCGCGGCCGGTCTGGCCGCGGCCCCGGCCATGGCGGCCAGCGCCAGCCCGAACATCATCGGTGGTGGCGCGGCCAGCAACATCCCCTACGGCGCCCAGATCTACTGGACCAACGCCGGCTCCGCCAACGGCTTCGAGTGCTCCGGCACGATCATCGCGCCGCAGTGGGTGCTCACCGCCCAGCACTGCCGCAACGACCCCGGCATGTACGTGCTGGTCGGCAGCCTGAACCTGGGCCAGGGGACCAAGGCCACCGTGGACCGCCAGGTGCCCTCGCCCAACGGCGACATCCTGCTGGTGCACCTGAGCACCGCCATCAACACCACGTTCAGCAAGCTGGGCTCGGCCGACCCGGCCACCGGCGCCACCAACCAGATCTACGGCTGGGGCCGCACCCAGGGCAGCAACCCGCCCTCCCCCGTGCTGAAGACCGCGAACGTGCGGGTCACCGGCCACGGCACCGACGCGTTCGGCGGCTCCGCCATCGCCAGCACCGGCATCAACGGCGCGGCCTGGCACGGCGACTCGGGCGGCCCCGAGGTGTCCAACGGCGTGCAGGTCGGCGTCTGCTCGACCGGCGTCAACAGCGGCTCGAACCCGCAGGGCACCCAGAACTACGCCAGCGTCGCGTCCAGCCGCACGTTCATCAAGAACACCGCGGGCGTCTGATGCGCGGCGTCATCGCCGCGGCTCTGGTCGGGGCGGCCATGATGGCCGCCCCGGTCGCCGAGGCCGCGGTCAGCACTCCGAACATCATCGGCGGCACGCAGGTCAGCTCGGCCCCGTGGGGCGCGCAGATCTTCTGGAACAGCGGCGGCAGCGAGTTCGACGGCTTCGAGTGCTCGGGCACGATCATCGCCGCCCAGTGGGTGATGACCGCGCACCACTGCCAGAGCAGCTCGGGCATGCACGTCAAGGTCGGCAACGTGAACTTCGACCAGGGCACGAACGTGGCCGTGGACCGGCAGTACACGTCGCCCAACGGTGACATCGCGCTGCTGCACCTGGCCACGGCCGTGCAGACGACGTACATGAAGCTGGGCTCGGCGGACCCGGCGACGGGCAGCACCAACCAGATCTACGGCTGGGGCCGGACCCTGAACCAGTCGCCGCCGGCGTCGGTGCTGCGCACCGCCAACGTGCGGGTGAGCGGGCGGAGCACGGACGCCTACGGCGGCCGGGCCATCGCCAGCACCGGCATCAACGGGGCCGCCTGGCACGGCGACTCCGGTGGGCCCGAGGTGTCCAACGGCGTGCAGGTCGGCGTCGCCTCCACCGCCGGCAACAGCGGCTCCGACCCGCAGGGCGTGCAGAACTACGCCAGCGTCGCGGCCAGCCGGAGCTGGATCAAGTCGACCGCTGGAGTGTGATCACGTGGCGGGCCCTCGATTTTCGGGGGCCCGCCTCGTTTTATTGGCTCAGCAGCACTCCCGCGAACAGCGCCATTCCCACGTAGTTGTTGTTCAGGAAGGCTTTGAAGCAGCCTGCACGCTCGCGATGGGCGATCAGCTTCTGCTGGTGGGCGAACAGCGCGCCGGCGACCAGGATCGCGACAGAGAACGGCCAGCCGAGGTTGGCCAGTAGCCCGACGGCGACCATCAGCGCCAGCACCACGACCTGCGAGATCCCGATGATCACCTTGTCGTGCCGGCCGAACAGGATGGCCAGCGACTTGATGCCGATCCGCACGTCGTCGTCGCGGTCGACCATGGCGTACTGCGTGTCGTACACCAGCACCCACACCACATTGGCCACGAACAGCAGCCAGCAGATCGGCGGCAGCGATTCCCGCACCGCGCCGAAGACCACGAGAATCGAACAGCTGAAGGCCAGGCCCAACACCAGCTGCGGCAGGTGGGTGTGGCGCTTGGCGAACGGGTAGACCCAGGCCAGCCCCACCGCCATCACCCAGAGCAGGATGGCCATCAGATTGCGGGTCAACACCAGCAAGAACGACAGCGACACCAGCACGGCGAACAGAATCCGGGCCTCCCGCTCGGTCACCGCGCCACTGGGCAGCGGACGACCGGCTGTGCGCTTGACGTGGCCGTCGAATCCGCGGTCGGCGTAGTCGTTCACCACGCATCCGGCCGAGCGCATGATCCAGACCTCGGCCACGAACACCGCCAGCGTCCACGGATCCGGGATCCCCGGCGTGGCGATCCACAGCGCCCACAGCGTCGGCCACAACAGCAGGAGCGCGCCGATCGGCTTGTCCGCCCGCATCAGACGGAGATAGGCCGGTGCCAGAGTCACCCGCGTGACGCTGCCGCCCGGCCCGTGACACCGGCAAGGCCCGGGCGTCGGCACGAAGGACCGTTGGAACTGCACCGTTGCTGTCCCGGCAGGCCTTGACGTGACTACTTCCCCGGCCACGTACCAAGATGGCAGGCATGGAGTACACGCACCTCGGCCGCACCGGCCTGTCCGTCTCCCGCCTGTGCCTGGGCACGATGAACTTCGGCTCCCAGACCGACGAGCCGACCAGCCACGCCATCATGGACGAGGCCCTGGCGCAGGGCATCAACTTCTTCGACTCGGCCAACGTCTACGGTGGCGCGGCCGGCAAGGGCGCGACCGAGACGATCATCGGCAACTGGTTCGCCAAGGGCGGCGACCGCCGTGAGCGCACGGTCCTGGCCACGAAGCTCTACGGCGCCACCGGCGACTGGCCCAACGAGGGCAAGCTGTCCGCCCTCAACATCCGCCGCGCCATCGACGCCTCGCTGCGCCGCCTGCAGACCGACTACGTCGACCTGTACCAGTTCCACCACATCGACCGGGACACGCCGTGGGAGGAGCTCTGGCAGGCCTGCGAGACCCTGGTCGCCCAGGGCAAAGTCCTCTACTTCGGCTCCTCCAACTTCGCCGGCTGGCACCTGGCCGTGGCCCAGGCCGAGGCGAGCAAGCGCAACTTCCTCGGCCTGGTCAGCGAGCAGTCGCACTACAACCTGCTGACCCGCGAGGTCGAGCTGGAGGTGCTGCCAGCGGCCCAGGCCCACGGCATCGGCGTCATCCCGTGGAGCCCGCTGGCTTCGGGCCTGCTCGGCGGCTCGGTCCGCGGGCAGCGTGACGGCAAGCGCCGTTTCAGCGACTTCCTCGCCAAGCAGTTGGAGAAGCACCGCGAGCGGCTCGGGGCGTACGAGGACCTCGCCGACAAGCTCGGCCACCAGCCGGGTGAGTTGGCCATGGCCTGGCTGCTGCACCAGCCGGCGGTGACCGCCCCGATCGTCGGCCCCCGCACTCCGGCCCACTTCGAGGGCGCGCTGAAGGCGTTGGAGATCAAGCTGTCCGCCGACGACCTGGCGGCGATCGACGAGATATTCCCGGGCTACAAGACCGCGCCCGAGCACTACGCCTGGTGACAACGGGGGCGGTGCCCTTCCCCGGAAGAGCACCGTCCCCGCCCCAGCCTAACTCCACACCCGTTGCTTATATAAGCTCGTGCTGATACTTTGCCGGCATGTTCGACGTGAAGCAGCAGATCAACGCCGTGAGCCGGCAGGTCGGCGGCCGGACGCTGGAGGCTGGCGAGGCCCGGACCGTCACCGTCAGCCAGACGTACAAGACCGACGTCGACGACCTGTGGGACGCCGTGACCAGCGCCGAGCGCATCGGCCGCTGGTTCCTGCCGGTCACCGGCGAGCTGAAGCTGGGCGGCCACTACCAGCTCCAGGGCAACGCCGGCGGCACCGTCACCGCCTGCCAGCCGCCCACCGCCTACGACGCGACGTGGGAGATGGGCGACCAGGTCAGCTGGATCGAGGTGCGCCTGTCCCCCGTCGACGGCGGCGCCCGGTTCGAGCTGCACCACATCGCCATCGTCGGCGACCACTGGGACACCTACGGTCCCGGCGCGGTCGGCATCGGCTGGGACGGCATGCTCCTGGGCCTGGCCAACCACCTCGCCACCGGCGAGGGCATGGACCAGGCCGCCGCGGCCAAGTGGATGGCCTCCGCCGAGGCCAAGGAGTTCTACACCGCCAGCGGCCGGCAGTGGACCGAGGCCGACATCGCCTTCGGCACCGATCCCGCCAAGGCAAAAGAAGTCGGCGACCGGACCATCGCCTTCTACACTGGCGGCGCGTGATCGAGAACTTCCTCCGGCGCCGCTACGGGGATCGCGCCACCACGCCCTCCCCGCTCGGCGCCGGCGAGTGGTCCAGCGCCTACGCCCTCAAGCTCGACGGCCGCGAGGTCGTCGCCCGCTTCGGGCAGCACGGTGAGGACTACGCCAAGGACCGCCGCATGGCCCGGCATCGGTCCGCCGCGCTGCCCGTCCCCGAGTTCGTCGACTCCGGCGAGACCGAGGACGGCTACTTCGCCATCACCCGCCGGGCGTACGGCGACTTCCTCGACGAGCTCGACGGCGACGCCATGAACGCCGTCTTGCCGGCCACCCTGGCCATGCTCGACGAGGTCCGGCGGATCGACGTCTCCGACACCACCGGCTACGGGCCGTGGCGGCCCGACGGCTCCGCCCCGTTCGCCACCTGGGCCGACGCGCTGCTCGACATCGTCAACGACGAACCCGGCGGCCGGATCCACGGCTGGCGGGCCGCGTTGGAGTCCTCTCCCACCGGGGCCGGGCCGTTCGACGAGGCCGCCGCCGCGCTGCCAGAGCTGGTCGCCGACTGCCCCGACCGGCGGGAGATCATCCACGGCGACCTGCTCTACCGGAACGTGCTCGTGTCCGGCGACCGGGTCACGGCGGTCCTGGACTGGGGAAACTCGCTGCATGGCGACGCCGACTACGACCTGGCCTGGCTGCTCTACTGGTGGCCCTGGTACCCGGCCTGGCGGGACATCGACATCGCCGGGATGATCGGCCGGGGGCCGCTGCTGGCCTACCAGGTGCACATCGGGCTGGACGCCCAGGCCTACTGCGCCCACACCGGCCGGTGGGACCTGCTCGCCCGCAACGCGGCCCAGACGCTGGCCCTGATCGGCTGACGAATTCCCGCGGCGAAAAACAATTCCGCCGAAGGCGAACGCCGAATGTGGCGAATGGCGTGCGACACGCCGTGATGACCAGAACACCGGCGCATCGCCGCAGGTCAGGATGGTCGCCGATGATCGCCGTACTGCTGTGGGCGAACACGGCCGTGCCGCCGAACTCCGGCCCGATCCGCTCGGCTAGAGTAGCGAGCAGGAATCAGGAGTCCTGGCTTTCAAGAAGAGGCGGACAGAAGTGGAACACCACGCCAACGCGAACCTCGTGGCGCGCGCGTCCGGGATGAACCTCACCGACTCGGTGTACGAGCGCCTGCTCCGCGACCGGATCATCGTGCTCGGCTCCGAGGTCGACGACGACGTGGCGAACCGGATCGTCGCTCAGCTGCTGCTGCTGACCGCGGAGAACCCCGAAGAGGACATCAAGCTCTACATCAACTCCCCCGGCGGCTCGGTCACCGCGGGCTTCGCGATCTACGACACCATGCAGTTCGTGCAGCCCGACGTGCAGACCTACGCCATGGGCCTGGCCGCGTCGATGGGGCAGTTCCTGCTCTCCTCCGGCGCCCCCGGCAAGCGCTACGCGCTGCCCTACGCCCGGATCATGATGCACCAGCCGTCCGGCGGCGTCGGCGGCACCGCCTCCGACATCAAGATCCGCGCCGAGGTGTACGGGCTCTGGAAGAAGGAGCTCGCCGAGATCACCGCCCGGCAGACCGGCCAGCCGGTCGAGAACATCATCCGCGACGGTGACCGCGACCGCTGGTTCACCGCCAAGGACGCGCTGGCCTACGGCTTCATCGACCACGTCATCGAGCGCTCCGACAGCATTTAGGTCCCGGGGATCCCCATGTCTGCGGAAAGCGCAGACATGGGGACCTGATCGTGTTGTGTGGGGCTCGCGCCCCACACCCCAGGCAGGGCGGCCTTCGCCCCCTGCACCCCCCAATCCGTGCGTCCGGTCAGCCTCGGCGCAGGAAGGTTGGGTCGATGTCAGCGGGCGGCTCCCCAGCGCCCATGGTTGACGGGTCGTAACCGTTGGGGTAGCCGGGATAGGTCCGGTTGTGTGGATCCCGGGCCAGCTTGGACCGGCGTCGTGGCGGCAGTTCACGCACGATCGCCGAGCGGAAGCGGATCCCGGCCTCGGACACTGACGTCAGCCAGGCCGGCGCGGGCGGGAAGCCGAAGGCGTCGAGCAGCGGACGGTCCATCAGGGACCGCAGCGCGGGTCGGATCAGGGCACGAGTGGCTTTGGGGTACCAGGAGCAGAACAGCTCCAGGGTGTAGCCGCCGATGGCCGCGTTGTCCTTGGTGTACACGAAGTTCCGCCGCTCGAAGTCCACATTGAACTGTTCGAATTCCCGGTAGTCGCAAGGAATGTCGCGGATCGCCATGCGGGCCCCGACGGCGCGGTAGAAGTGGAACGCGGCGAGGCGTTCGTGGTCGGACAGCCGCCGCCAGCCGAAGCGGTCGAGCCAGCGGACCGGCTCGTACACGAAGGTGGACAGCACGTACAGCATGTCCTCGTTGGTGATCCGGTAGCGGCCGTGCGCGCGGTTGACGGAGCGCAGGGCGGACTTGCCACGAGGCGAGTCGTAGCCGTGCTCCATCATCTCCGCGATCAGCAACGCGGTGTCGTCGTACCGCCGCTGCGGCCGCTTCTCGAACTCCTGGGTGGCGGCCAGCAGCCGGGAGATCGACGGCACGCAGTACGTCCGGAACAGGGCGAACTCCAGCGACCGCTGGTAGTCCCACGGGAACTCGAAGCCCGCGGACAGCCGGTAGATCTCCTGGTGGTCACGCTCGGGGTCCAGCGCCAGGATGCGCCGGAGGTTGTCCCAGCGGCCCATCGCCTCAGCCCAGCCACTCACGCAGCGTGCGCACGTCCCCGATCGGATCAGGACCGACGGGGGTCACGTTGAGCATGGTCACGCCGGCCGCGCGGAACGCCTCGACCCGTTCCTTGACGTACCCTGCCGGCCCGACCAGCGAGCTGAGCTCCAGGAACTCGGCCGGCACCGCGGCGGCGGCCTCGTCCTTGCGGCCGTCCAGGTAGAGGTCCTGGATCGTGCGCGCCTCGGCCTCGTAGCCGTAGCGCCGCATCAGGTCGTTGTAGAAGTTGCGGTCCCGCGCGCCCATGCCGCCGACGTACAGCGCGATCATCGGCCGGGCCCACTCGCGCATCTCGGCCACGTCGTCGCCGATGGCCAGCATGCCGCCCGCGACCACGTCCAGCGGCGGCAGGCCGACCCGCTTGGCGCGACCGGCTTCCAGCGCCCTGCCCCACACCGCGGAAGCCTTCTCCGGCAGGAACAGCGTGGGCAGCCAGCCGTCGGCGATCTCGGCGGTGAGTTCGACGTTCTTGTCACCCAGCGAGGCCAGGTAGACGGGGATCGACTCGCGCAGCGGCTTGGTCAGCATCTTCAACGGCTTGCCCAGACCGGTGCCGCCCGGCAGCGGCAGTGGGTAGATGCCGTCGTTGGTGATCACCTCGCGGCGCCAGATCCGCCGGCACAGGTCGATGATCTCCCGGGTGCGCCCGAGCGGCCGGTCGTAGCGCACGCCGTGCCAGCCCTCGATCACCTGCGGCCCGGACGCGCCGAGGCCGAGCAGCGCCCGACCGCCGGAGACGGCGTCCAGGCCGGCGGCGGTCTGCGCGATCAGCGCCGGGGTGCGGGAGTAGATCGGCAGGATGGCGGAGCCGATGAGCAGGCGCTCGGTCTTCGCGGCCAGGTAGCCCATCAGGGTCGGCGCGTCGAAGCCGTAGGCCTCGGCCACCCACACCGCGTCCAGGCCGGCCCGTTCCAGGGCGACCACCTGCTCGATCAACTGCACCGGGTCGCCGGCGTACTGCAGGGGCACGCTGAGCCGCATGTCCGACCTCCTCGTCGCACCGGCCGTCGGCCGTAGGACATATAATATATCTTATGGCCAGGCCACTGACCGCTCGTCCGCAGCTGTCCGACGAGGTCGCCGCGCACCTCCGCGAGGCGATCATGTCCGGCGTGCTGCGCCCCGGGCAGTTCGTCCGCCTCGACGCCGTCGCCGCCGAACTGGGCGTCAGCGTCACCCCCGTCCGCGAGGCCCTGCTCGCGCTGCGCGGCGAGGACATGGTCGAGCTCGAGCCCCGTCGCGGTTTCGTCGTCAGCCCACTCTCGCGGCGCGACGTCGAGGACATGTTCCGCCTCCAGGCCGACCTCGCCGTCCAGCTCGCCGTCCGGGCCACCGAGCTCATCACCCCCGAGCAGCTCCAGCACGTCTCCCAGGTCGCTCTTGATCTTGCGTCGGCCGTGGGCCACCAGGAGCTCAGCGCCCTGGAGTACGAGTTCCACCGCCTGATCAACAAGGCCGCCGCCGCCCGCAAGCTGGCGCGCTTCCTCGACATGGCCAGCCGCTATGTCCCGGCCCGGGTCTACACCGCCGATCCCCAGTGGCGGCTCCAGGTCGTCGCCGACCATGCCGATCTGCTGGCCGCCCTCCGCTCCCGTGACCCCGAGGCGGCCCGCTCCGCCGCCCTTCGCCACGTCCAGGACGGCGAACAACGCCTCTTGCGTCATCTCGACGCCGTAGGAATGTGGTCTTCGAACTGAATTCACCCACCAGTGATTCGAGTTCGATCTTTAGCAAGCGTATTCTGAACGTATGCCAGAACTCACCCAGGACCTGGAGTCCCAGGAACCCTCCGGGGCCCTAATGGACCTAGCCATGGGTGCAGACCTCACCACCCTCACCCTGAGCGAAAAACTCACCCTGCTCATCCTCGCCCGCAAATTCACATCCTGGGCCGAACACCTCCAGCTCGCCATTCTCCACAACCTCGACGACACCACCGAAATCGCCATGGCCATCCACGAACCAGAACAGTCCGTGGTCCGCCAGAAGGAGTACAGCCAGGTCCTGGACCGACTCCCCCAATGCGCCGAACTCCTGCGGCGCGGCGAGATCGACCCCCGCCGACTCAAGGCGATGGACGACCGGGTGGCCCACCTGGCAGACCCCGAGTTGATCGCCCAAGTCGACCAGGCCCTGGCAGACGTGGCACCCGGCCTGACCCGCACCCAACTGGCCCGCCGCGCGACCAAAGCCGTCGCCGAAGCCGACCCCCTCGGCTACGACCAACGCCGCCAACTCGCCCGGGAAGACCGCCGAGTCGAGTTCACCCCGCTGCCCGACGACATGGCCCAACTGAGCATCATCCTGCCGGCCGTCGACGCCCGCCAGGCCTACGACCTGCTCACCTGCGACGCCCGCTCCCTACCCAAGGACGACCGCACCACCGATCAGAAGCGCGCCGACGCCTTCCTGGACCGGTTCCTCGGCTACGGGGTCGACCGCAACGTCCAGGTCCACGTCACCATCTCCATCGAGACCCTGATGGGCCTGACCGAAGACCCCGGCCTCCTGGACGGCTACGGGCCCATCGCCGCCGACTCCGCCCGCGAACTCGCCATGCACGGCCCCTGGCGCGGCATCCTGCTCGACAAACGCCGCCAAGCCGACTCCATGAACACCCACAAATACCGGGCCGACGCTAAGACCCGCGAGTTCATCAAAGTCCGCGACGGCGGCACCTGCACCGCCCCCGGATGCACCACCCCCATCCAAGAACTCGACCACACCACCCCCTGGCCCATCGGCAAAACCACCGCCACCCAACTCAAGGGCCTCTGCTCCTGGCACCACCACCGCAAACACGACAACTACACCGTCACCCTGGACCCCGACGGCACGACACATTGGGTCACACCACAGGGACGGCACTACACCACCCAGCCACACCAGTACTGAGCACCGATTCTTTGACAACTACAAAGCGGAAGAAGCCCGAAGGAAAAGGCCTGGCGAAAAGCCGAGGAAGTGCCGGGGATTATAAAGGAACCACGGGAACCACGGGAACCACGGGAACCACGGGAACCACGGGAACCACGGGAACTGACCGGCTCCCGGCTCCCGGCTCCCGGCTCCCGGCTCCCGGCTCCCGGCTCCCGGCTCCCGGCTCCCGGCTCCCGGCTCCCGGCTCCCGGCTCCCGGCTCCCGGCTCCCGGCTCCCGGCTCCCGGCTCCCGGCTCCCGGCTCCCGGCTCCCGGCTCCCGGCTCCCGGCTCCCGGCTCCCGGCTCCCGGCTCCCGGCTCCCGGCTCCCGGCTCCCGGCTCCCGGCTCCCGGCTCCCGGAAAAGCTACCCGACCCCCACCGAACCCTCGACACCCTCAACCACCCCTCCCCCACCACCCCATCACCCCCACCTCCGAACGACCCCCACCATCCCTCCCGTCCAAAGCCCTCCCTAAACCCAGCCACCCACCCAACCCACGCCGACCAGCCCAACCCAATCCCCACCTGACCCCGCCCAACCCCCGCCAATCCCACACACCCCGCAACCAACCAACCAACCAACCACCCCGCCCCACACCACCCACCGTCGCTTGTGGACCCAACCTCCCCCGTCCCACATCCTGAGATCCCATCTATCCCCGCTGATCACCAGGTCACACCCCGAGCCCACCCATCCCACCGAACCTTCTGGTCGCCTCTCGCCCGCCTCCGGTAGCCTTGTCGGGAGGTCGAGAGGCGCTGCAACGGGCAACAGCCCGCCACGCTCGACTTTGTTCCGCGACGACCAAGGGCGCCTCCCGCGACTGGGAGGTGGCTGGTGTCCGAAAACGCGTTGAGGGAACTGCTCCGGCAGCGGATCGCCGTGCTGGACGGGGCCTGGGGCACGATGTTCCAGAACGCGGGACTCAAGCCCGAGGACTACAAGGCCGGCCGCTTCGAGGACCACAGCAAGGATGTCACGGGCGACCCGGACCTGCTGAACCTGACCCGCCCGGACGTCGTGTCGGACGTGCACCGCCAGTATCTGGCCGCGGGCGCGGACATCACGACCACGAACACCTTCACCGCCACCAGCATCGGGCAGGCCGACTACGACCTGCAGCATCTGGTACGCGACATGAACATCGAGGCCGCCGGCCTGGCCCGGCAGGCCGCGAACGAGTTCGGTGGCCGCTACGTCGCCGGCTCGATCGGCCCGCTCAACGTCACCTTGTCGCTGTCGCCGCGGGTCGAGGACCCGGCCTACCGCGCGGTGACCTTCAACCAGGTGCGCGACTCGTACGCCGAGCAGATCAGCGCGCTGGCCGAGGGCGGCGTGGACCTGCTGCTGGTCGAGACCATCTTCGACACCCTGAACTGCAAGGCGGCGATCGCGGCGGCCCAGGAGGTCGCGCCGCACCTGCCGCTGTGGATCTCGGTGACGATCGTCGACCTGTCCGGCCGCACCCTGTCGGGGCAGACGGTGGAGGCCTTCTGGCGGTCCATCGAGCACGCCAAGCCGCTGGCGGTGGGCGTGAACTGCTCGCTGGGCGCCACCGAGATGCGGCCGCATCTGGTGGAGCTGGCCCGGCTGGCCGACACGCACGTGGCCTGCCACCCCAACGCCGGCCTGCCCAACGCCTTCGGCGGCTACGACGAGACACCGGCCCAGACCAGCGCGCTGATCGGCGAGTTCGCCGAGTCGCACCTGGTCAACATCGTCGGCGGCTGCTGCGGCACCACCCCGGCGCACATCGCCAAGATCGCTGAGACGGTCAAGAACCTCCCGCCCCGCCGGCTGCCGACGATCGAGCCGGCGACCCGGTTCAGCGGCCTGGAGCCGTTCGCGATCGGCCCGGACACCGGCTTCGTGATGATCGGCGAGCGGACCAACGTCACCGGCTCGGCCAAGTTCCGCCGGCTCATCGAGTCGGACAACCACCAGGCGGCCGTGGACGTGGCGCTGGAGCAGGTGCGCGGCGGCGCCAACCTGCTGGACGTGAACATGGACGCCGACCTGCTCGACAGCGAGCAGGCGATGACCACCTTCCTGAACCTGGTCGCGACCGAGCCGGAGGTGGCCCGGATCCCGATCATGGTCGACAGCTCGCGGTGGAGCGTGCTGGAGGCCGGCCTGCGCTGCGTGCAGGGCAAGGGCGTGGTCAACTCGATCTCCCTGAAGGAGGGCGAGGAGCCGTTCCTGCGGCAGGCCCGCACGATCCGCGAGTACGGCGCCGGCGTGGTCGTGATGGCCTTCGACGAGCAGGGCCAGGCCGACACCACCGAGCGCAAGGTGCAGATCTGCGCCCGCGCCTACGACCTGCTCACCAAGGAAGTGGGCTTCCCGGCCGAGGACATCATCTTCGACCCGAACGTGCTGGCCGTCGCCACCGGCATCAGCGAGCACAACGGCTACGCCAAGGCCTTCATCGACGCGCTGCCGCTGATCAAGCAGCGCTGCCCGGGCGCCCGCACCAGCGGCGGCATCTCGAACCTGTCGTTCTCCTTCCGTGGCAACGATGTCGTGCGCGAGGCCATGCACTCGGCCTTCCTGTACTACGCGGTCGCCGCCGGCCTGGACATGGGCATCGTCAACGCCGGCCAGCTGGCCGTCTACCAGGACATCCCGGCCGACCTGCTGGAACTGGTCGAGGACGTGCTGTTCGACCGCCGGGAGGACGCGACCGACCGGCTGGTGGAGTTCGCGGAGACGGTGCGGGGCAAGGGAACCAAGCGGGTCGTGGACCTGTCCTGGCGCGAGTCCCCGGTGCGGGAGCGGCTGTCGCACGCGCTGGTGCACGGCATCGTGGACTTCATCGAGGACGACACCGAGGAGGCCCGGCAGGAGGCCGCGCGGCCGCTGGAGGTCATCGAGGGTCCGCTGATGGACGGCATGAAGATCGTCGGCGACCTGTTCGGCTCCGGCAAGATGTTCCTCCCCCAGGTGGTGAAGAGCGCCCGCGTGATGAAGCGCGCGGTGGCCTACCTGGAGCCGTACATGGAGGAGGAGAAGGAGCAGCTGCGGCTGTCCGGCGTGCAGGAGACAGCCCGCGGCAACGGCAAGGTCGTGCTGGCCACCGTGAAGGGCGACGTGCACGACATCGGCAAGAACATCGTCGGCGTGGTGCTGGGCTGCAACAGCTACGACGTGATCGACCTGGGCGTGATGGTGCCGGCGGCCAAGATCCTGGACACCGCGGTGGCCGAGGGCGCGGACGCGATCGGACTGTCCGGCCTGATCACGCCGTCGCTGGACGAGATGGTGTCGGTGGCGGCGGAGATGCAGCGGCGCGGGCTGAAGCTGCCGCTGTTGATCGGCGGCGCGACCACTTCCCGCCAGCACACCGCGGTGCGGATCGCCCCGGCCTATGAGTCGACGACCGTGCACGTGCTCGACGCCTCCCGGGTCGTCGGCGTGGTGTCCGACCTGCTCGACCCGGAGCGGGCCGAGGTGCTGGCCGAGAACAACGCCGTCGAGCAGGAGCGGCTGCGGGAGCAGCACGCCAACCGCCAGCAGCGGCCGCTGCTCACGCTGGAGCAGGCCCGGGCCAACCGCGAGGTGGTGTCCTTCGACGACGTGCCGACGCCGCCGTTCACCGGCACCAAGCGCGTGAGCCCGGACCTGACGACGCTGCGTGAGATGGTCGACTGGACGTTCCTGTTCCTGGCCTGGGAGCTGAAGGGCAAGTACCCGGCGATCCTGGACCAGCCGGTGGCGCGGGAGCTGTTCGACGACGCCAACACGCTGCTGGACCAGATCATCGCCGAGGGCACGCTGCGGGCCGAGGGCGTCTACGGCTTCTGGCCCGCGCACTCCGACGGCGACGACATCATCCTGGATGGCGCGCCGGACTTCCCGATGCTGCGGCAGCAGACCGAGAAGCCCGACGGCCGGCCCAACCGCTGTCTGGCCGACTACATCGCGCCGGCCGGCGACCACCTCGGCGGCTTCGCGGTGACCATCCTCGGCGCCGAGGAGCTGGCCGCCAAGTACGAGGCCGTCAACGACGACTACCGGGCGATCATGGTCAAGGCGCTGGCCGACCGGCTGGCCGAGGCCTTCGCCGAGTACATCCACCTGCAGGCCCGCCGCGAGTGGTTCGAGCCGGACGCCCAGCCGGAGCTGGCCGACCTGCACGCCGAGCGGTTCCGCGGCATCCGGCCGGCGCTGGGCTACCCGGCCAGCCCCGACCACAGCGAGAAGGCCGACCTGTTCCAGATGCTGGGGGCCGAGGAGTTCGGCATGGCATTGACCGAGTCGTACGCCATGACCCCGGCGGCCAGCGTCAGCGGCCTGATCTTCGCCCACCCGGAGTCCAAGTACTTCACCGTCGGCCGGCTGGGCCGCGACCAGGTCGAGGACTACGCCGCCCGCCGCGGCGTGCCGGTGGCCGAGGTCGAGCGCTGGCTGCGCCCCAACCTCGCCTACGACCCCCAGTAACCTCGCGAGTCCCGCTCTCAGGCACATGAAACACCGGTTTCAGGACGAACTGAAACCGGTGTTTCGGTTGCTGGAGAGCGGGACTCGCGGGGGTCAGGGTTGGGTGGCGTCGAGCTGGGCCAGTTGCTCCTCGACCTCGGCGGTGTCCTGGGACTCCAGGGCGGTCAGGATCGGCAGGGCCAGCCGGTAGGACTCGCGTGCGGCGTCCACCCGGCCGGCCCGCAGCTCGGCCAATGCCTTGCCGCGCAGGGCGTTGGCGATGCCGAAGCGGTCGTTGATGGACTGCCGGGCCTGGATGGCCTGGTCGTAGTAGTCGATGGACTCGGCGTAGTTGCCGGCGGCCAGGTGGATCTCGCCGAGCAGGTTGAGGCCGGAGCCGATGCCGTGCGTGTAGTTGACGTCGTGCCAGGCCTCAAGCGTGAGATGGCCGTACTCCAAAGCCTTCTCGTGGTCCCCGATGGCGTTGTAGGCCGAGGCGGTGCCCTGTAGCGCCCACGCCCGCCCCCAGGTGTTGCCGATCGCCGCGTACGCCTCGGCGGCGGTGCGCAGCGCGGCCATGGCCTCGGGCAGCTTGCCCATGCTGACGTAGGTGTGGCCGAGCGAGTTGTAGGTGATCCCGACCAGCCACTTCTCGTCGATCTGCGGGAACAGGGCGATGGCCTGCTGGTAGTGGTCGACGGCCTCGTCGTAGCGGCGCAGGTCGTTGGCGATGATGCCGAGGATCCCGTGCGCGGACGCCTGGCCGTTGACGTCGCCGTCGAGGACGGCGTGCCGCAGCGAGATCCGGATCATCTCGCCCCACAGCTCCCAGCGCTTGTTGCACACGTACCAGAAGCTGGACAGGGTCTGCGGCAGCCGCCAGGCGACGGCGTGCTCCGCCAGCTCCACGGCCCGCCGCACGGCCTCGACGAGGTTGGTCTCCTCGGTCATGAACCACGCCTTGACGCCCTCGGGGTCGTCCTGCTCGTGGAACGTCCAGTGCGCGGGCGGGTCGATGATGTTGTGCACGGGCTTGAACGACAGCATCTTGCGGTCGGCCTCGTTGGCGGCGTGCAGGTACCAGCTCACCGACCGCCGGACCGCGGCGTCCCGCTCGGCGGCGGTCTCGTCGTTGTCGGCCCGCTCCACCGCGTACACCCGCAGCAGGTCGTGGAACTGGTACCGGCCGTCGCCGCGCAGTTCCAGCAGATGCGCCCGGACCAACTCGTCCAGTTGCTGCCGGGCCTCGTCCTCGGTCACGTCGGCCAGCGCGCCGGCGGCGTGCCGGCTGACGTCGGGCCCGGCGTGCAGGCCCAGCCGGCGGAACATGCGCTTGGCCTCGGGGCTGAGCGCGGCGTACGACCAGGAGAACACCGCCCGCACGCTGGAGGCGGCGTCGTCGCCGGTGTCCAGGGCGTCCAGCCGGAAGTCGTCCCGCAGCTCGTCGACGAACTGGGCCAGCGGCAGGTTGGGGCTGCACCAGGCCCGCGCGCCCACGATGCTCAGGGCCAGCGGCAGGCCGGCGCACAGCGCGAGCAGCTCGTCGAACGCCTCGCGCTCCTCGTCGACCCGCTCCGGGCTGAGGTAGCTGGCCAGCAGCGCGGCCGAGTCGACCTCGTCGAACAGGCCGAGCGTGAGCTGCTGGCTGTCGCCGGTGGCGACCAGGCCGTCCAGCCGGTTGCGGCTGGTCACCAGGACCACGCAGCTCTGGTTGGCCGGCAGCAGCGGCGTGACCTGGTCGGTGGACACGGCGTTGTCCAGCACCATCAGCATCCGCCGGCCGGCGACCACGTTGCGCAGCAGCACGGTGCGCTCGGCGGTGGTCCGCGGAATCTTCTCGGCCGGCACCCGAAAAGCGGACAGCAGCGTGAACAGCGCGTCGTGCGGCTGCACGGGTTTGTCGGCGACGTCGAATCCGCGCAGGTTCAAATAGATCTGGCCGTCCGGGAAAAGGTCGCGGACCAAATGCGACCAGTGCACGGCGAGCGAGGTCTTTCCGATTCCGGCGGTGCCCTCGATGGTGGTGATGACAACGGTGCCGCCGTGGCTGACCGCGCCGGCCACCGGCAGCAGCGCGTCCAGTCGCCGCAGCTCCTCGCCGCGGCCGGTGAACCGGCGGGTGTCGTGCGGCAGCTGGGACGGCACGACCCGCGGCAGCAGCGAGTCCTCGGCCGGCCCGGCGGTGTTGAGCAGCGTGTCGTACACGGAGCGCAGCGCCGGGCCAGGCTGCACGCCCAGGCGGTCGTCCAGCAGCCGGGCGCCGGCCTGGTAGACCGACTTGGCCTCGCCGGTGCGGCCGTGCTGGTGCAACGCCCGGATGAGCAGCGCCCGGCTCGACTCACGCAGCGGGTGGTCGTCGAGCACGGTCTTGAGCTCGCTGACCACCTCGGCCGGTCGGCCCAGGGTCAGCAGCAGGTCGGCGCGCTCCTCGACGACATCGAGGCGCAGCTCGGCCAGCCGGTGCCGCTCGACGTCGGCGAACGGGCCGCCGATGCTGCCCAGCGGGGTGCCCGACCACAGCGCCAGGGCCCGGTCCAGCTCGGCCAGGGCGGCGTCGGGATCGTTGCCGGACAGCTGCCGCGCGGCCTGGCGGTGCCGGGCGAAGCGCTCGGCGTCCACGTCGTCGGGCTCGACCCGCAGGCTGTAGCCGGAGCCGGCGCTGACCAGCACCTGGAACGTCTTGCGGGCCGGCTCCAGGGCACGCCGCAGGCCGGCGACGTAGGTGTGCACGCTGCCGACGGCGCTGGCCGGCGGCTCGGTGCCCCAGATGGCGTCGATCAGCTCGGCCCGGGAGATCACCTGGTTGGCGTTGGTGGCCAGCACCGCCAGCAGCGCCTGCTGGCGCGGCGGGCCGACCGCCACCTCGGCCCCGCCCCGCCAGGCGCGGACCGGTCCGAGCAGGCCGATGCGGAGGTGGGTCGTCTCCTCGATGATCGTCAACGCCAGGACTCCGTGCGTGAGAGCGATACCAGTTGACCTCACGCTATACCCGAACGGGTGAGTGAACGGCATTAACTAGCCGCGTGGCGTGACCGGCGGGTCACGGTCAGTCGGCGGACACCCGCCGTTCATCCGCCGGAATTCATTGCTCCATTTCGTGCGTCGCATTTCACATATACGAACTTCAGTCGGCCCTGACGTCATCGTGGACCAAGAAGAAGGTCCCGTTCTGTTCACCGACGTGAACGCCAGAAATGCATCATTGACGGGCGAACAACCGCCTTCTAGCTTTTCCAGGTCGAAATCAGCTTCGAGGAGGCAGCTCGATGATCCGTGGCGTGACGGCCGTGTTGTTCGCGGCCCTGCTGACCGCTGTCGCCGCGCCCGCGGCACTGGCCGACGACGCGCACCACGACCACTGGCACGTCGTGGACAAGACCACCGTCAGCGCGGCCGTCGGCGGGGAGGGAGTGGCCACGGTCAGACTCCCCGGCCAGCCGGTGAAGGTGTACTACACCGCCGGCAACACCATCCCGGCCAACCTGAAGGCCGAGGGCTGGGGTCACATCGGCGACCCCGACTCGCTGCACGGCTACGTCTTCGACCCCTACCAGCAGACCACCGCCACGATCACGCAGAAGATGATGCTGGTGACCACGCCGACCGGTCAGCAGTACGAGTACGCGCACACGCTCGGCCCCGACGAGATCGTGCCCAACGCCAACGCCTACACCGCCGTCACGCCGGACGGGCAGTGGCTGGTGTCCAGCGAGCTGGCCCAGGTCGACCGACTGCTGGTGTTCCCGGCGCCGATCCTGAACAAGGCGCTGCCGGCCGGCGGCGGCACCCTGCCGCTGGCCGCGAAGGTGCTGCTGGACAAGCCGGTCCGCAACCTCCAGGGCTGCGACTTCATCACCTCGACCCGGCTGATCTGCGCGTCCGACGACTCCAACAACGACCTGTACCCGACCAGCAAGCCGCTGCTGCAGATCGACCTCCAGCACCAGCTGCGCGGCCAGGACGTCCGGGCACACGTCACCTCGCTCGGGCAGCTGCCGCTGGTCAGCACCTGCGTCGGCGCGTACACCGCCGAGGGCGTCGACTACGACACGGTGACCGGTGAGCTGCGGGTCGAGGTCGTGCCACCGAGCCCGTGCAACACCGACGTCACCGTGTACACCTACCGCCGCTGACCGCTAGTTGGAACGAATCGCTGCCACCGTGGCCGCTGCCCCGGGTTCGACCGGCTCGAAGTGGCCGATCCCGGGCAGCACCACCAGCTCGGCCCCGCTTTTCTCCTGGTACCGCTGGGAAAGCTCCAGTGGGACGTGAGTGTCGGCGTCGCCGTGGAGCAGCGTGACGGGCACGGGCGGCGGCACCTGGTTCATCGGGTCCGCCGCCGCCAGCCGGCCGAGGTCACCACCCAGCAACAGGGTCACGGCGTTGTCGCTCAACCCCAGCTCGTGCGCCCGGGCCAGGTCGCACAGGCCGCCGACCGCCACCACCTTGGCCACGCCGGGACGGTCGGCGGCCAGCAGCGAGAGGTGGCCGCCGGCCGAGTGGCCGACGAGCACGATCCGCTTGCCGGGGAACAGTTCCACGGCCTTGTCCACGCCGGCGGCGACGTCCTCGAAGATCACCGGCCACTCGCCGCCGTTGCCGATCCGCCGGTACTCCAACGAAACCACCGACAAGCCCTGGGCCACCAGGTATTCCGCGAACGGCACCAGGTACGACCGGTCGTAGCGGACTCGCCAGTAGCCGCCGTGCACCAGGACCGCAACGGTGTCGGAGCCGTTGTCCCACACGTCGACGACCTGATCCGCGTGGTCGCCGTAGTCGACTGTCCTCATGCCAGAATCTCACCCAGAATCTCGGCCGCCCGCAAGGCGTCCGCGAACCGGGTGTACAGCGGCGTGAAGCCGAAGCGCAGCAGGTCCGGCGGACGGTGGTCGCCGACCACTCCCCTGGCGATCAGCTCGGCCATCACCTTCTCGGCGTCCACACAGGACAGTGACACCTGGCTGCCGCGGTCCTCGCCGGCCGGCGTGACGCTCCTGGCCGCCGGGGCCAGCTCACGCGCACAGTCGACGAAGAATTCGGTCAGAGCCAGGCTTTTCGCTCGCAGCTGGGCCAGATCGACGTCGTCCCAGACGTCCAGGCTGGCGTCCAGGGTCAGCAGCGACACGATCTCCGGCGTGCCGGCACGGGCCTTGGCGATGCCTTCCGCCGCAACGTATTCCGGGTCCATGGCGAACGGCTCGCGATGCGAGCACCAACCGCCGAGCGGCTGGTCCAGCACCGGCAGCAGGTCCGGCCGGACGGCGAAGAAGGCCGGCGCGCCCGGGCCGCCGTTGAGGTACTTGTACGTGCAGCCAACGGCGAAATCCACGTTGTGCTGCAAGAGATCGACCGGCAGCGCACCGGCGCTGTGCGACAGGTCCCAGATCACCCGGGCCCCGGCCGCGTGCGCGGCGGCGGTGAGAGCTCCCATGTCGTGCAGGCGGCCCGAGCGGTAGTCCACGTGGTTGAGCAGCACCACCGCGGTGTCGTCGCCCACCTCGTCGGGAACGTTCTTCGGCTCAACCGGGCGGATCGTCGCCCCGGTCAGCCGCGCCGCCGAGGCCGCGACGTAGCCGTCGGTCGGGAAAGTCGTGGCGTCGACCAGGATCTCGCCGCGACCGGGCGTCATCCGCAGCGCCGAGACGACCGCCCGGAAGATGTTGACGCTGGTCGAGTCGCCGACCACGACGTGGCCCGGGGCCGCGCCGACCAGCGGGGCGATCCGGTCGCCGATCCGCTGCGGGGCGTCCCACCAGCCTTCTTCGGTCCAGCCCCGGATGCGCATCCGGCCCCACTGCCGGGTCAGCACGTCGGCGACCCGGGCCGGCACGTGCCGGGGCAGCGCGCCCAGCGAGTTGCCGTCCAGGTAGATCACGCCGTCGTCGAGGTCGAACAGGTCGCGCTTGGCGGCCAGGGGATCGTTGGCGTCGGCCTTCGCGGCCCGCTCGGCGAGCTCAGACATGGCTGCGCGCCGTCCACAGCTCAGGGAACACGACCTTGTTGGCCCGCTTCTCCAGCCAGGCCACGCCGGCCGAGCCGCCGGTGCCGGGCTTGGCCCCCATCGCGCGGCGGGTGGCCAGCAGGTGGTCGGTGCGCCATCGGCCCACCAGCTCGGCGACGTCGGTCAATGCCTCTCCCAGGGTCACCAGGTCATCATGCCGTGGATCCTGGTAGATCTCCGTCCACGTCGCCTCGACGCCCGGATTCTCCTGGTAGCGCTGGGAGACGTCGCGGTCCAGCACCTCGGCCGGGATGTCGAAGCCGCGGCGGTGCAGGAAGCGCAGCACCTCGTCGTACAGGCTGGGCTCGTGCAGCGCCCGCTCCAGCTCCCGGTGCACCTGCGGGACCGCCTTGTGCGGCTGGAGCAGGCTGACGCTCTTGTCGCCCAGCACGAACTCCAGCTGGCGGAACATCGCCGACTGGAACCCCGAGCCCTCGCCCAGCGCCGAGCGGTAGGAGTTGAACTGGCCCGGCGTCAGCGAGGCGATCGGCTGCCAGGCGGCGTTGAGCGCCTTGAGCTGCGGCTGGCTGCGGCGCAGCGCCGCCAGCGCGTCGCCGAGGCGGTCCTGGCGCAGCGCGTCGCGGGCGGTGCGCCACTCGTGCACGAGCAGGGTGAACCACAGTTCCATCACCTGGGTGGTGATCAGGAACGCCATCTCGGCCGGGTCGTCGGACCAAGGCTGTTGCAGGGACGTCAGCACCGAGGCGTGCACGTACTGGTCGTACGGGCTGGCCTCGGCGAACTCCAGCTTCGGCTCGGTTTTCACCCGGACATCGTCGCCCGATCGAGGGACGTTCGGAATGGCTGTCGACAGGTGCCGGTCGCCATTTGCTTGTTGGTCGTAAAGATGTGAGCGGTTACGGCTTACACTCGTGAGATGGAGCTGGACAACCTCGACTGGGGCCTGCTGACCGAGCTCCAGGCCGACGCCCGGACCTCGTTCAACGAACTCGCCCGCCGCCTCGGCGTCTCCGCTCCCACCATCGCCCAGCGGGTGCGCCGGCTGGAGGAGTCCGGCGTGATCACCGGCTACCGCGCCACCGTCGACGTCTCCGCCGTCGGCCTCGGCGTGCAGGCCCTGGTCTCCATGCGCTGCTACGGACCGCGCTGCATCACGCTGCAACCCGAGCGGGTCGCCGACTTCGCCGAGATCCTGTCCATCGTGCGGCTCACCGGCGACGTCTGCTCCATCGTGCACATCGCCGCCCGGGACGTGCAGCAGCTCACCGCCGTGTTGGAACGCCTGTGGGGCTACGGCGAGACCTCCAGCGCCATGATTCTGTCCTGGCCGGCCCCACCCCGGCCGGTCACTAGGGCAGCATTGGGGCTGTGAAGATCATCGTCATCGGCGCCACCGGCACCCTCGGCCGGGCCGTCAGCACCGCCCTTTCCGTTCGCCACGAAGTGATCCCCGCGTCCCGCCGCGGCCCGATCGCCGTCGACCTCGACGACCCGTCCTCCATCGACGCCCTGTTCGCAGCCGTGCCTGACGTCGACGCAGTCGTGTGCTGCGCGGCCAGCGGCCCCCTGCTCGACCTCGCCGCCGCCACCGACGCCGAGTTCGCCGCGGGCCTGTCCGGCAAGCTCCTCGGCCAGGTCGCCCTCGCCCGCCGGGCGCTGCACCACTTGCGGGACAACGGATCCATCACCCTCACCGGCGGCACCTTCGCCGCTCCCCTGGCCGGCGGCTCGCTCGGCGCGCTGGTCAACGCCGGCCTGTCCGGCTTCGTCACCAACGCCGCCGCCGAACTGCCCCGCGAGCTGCGCCTCAACCTCGTCGCCCCCGGCTGGCTCCGGGAAACCCTGGTGTCACTGGGCATGGACCCGGCCGACGGCACACCCGCCGCCGACGTGGCCCGGCACTACCTGGCCTGCGTCGAGGGGACGGAGAACGGCCTGACCATCAGCTGAGGTGGCGGATCATCGGCCACATCCGGGCCCAGCTGCCGACCGGCTGCTCGCAGCGAAAGATCGTGGCGTGGTTGGTGGTCTCCTCGTTCTGCACGCCGTCCGGCATGGTGATCGGCGCGATGGGCTGAACGACCCGCCAGCCCCGGCGCAGTTGGTCGGCGGTGAACTCCCCGACGCACAACACCGTCGGCGAGGTGCCGGGCGGCGGGCCCCAGTCACCGTAGGCGTTGTGTCCACTGTAGACGTTGGCGAGGCCGCCGATGATGGTCAGGGCGCCCGCCTCGCCGTAGTTGCTGGTGAAGACCGGAGTGCCCGGCGGCATCGTCTGCTCGGCCCGTTTCACCTGATCCACAAACTCCGGCCAGCCGTAGGTCTCCGTCGGCTCCGGGTCGATCGCCCGCAGGTGTGTCTGCACCGACGGCGGCAGGATCGGCAGCGTCAGGAACACGGCCACCACACCGGTTGCCGCGACGGCGATGATCCACCCCTTTGGCGCCGCACCCTTCCACACCGCGCCGGCCGCGAACAACAGCGCCAGCACCGGCGCCGTGTAGTACGACTTGCCGCCCGACAGCGTGAAGACCACGGCCGTCACGATGACCACCACCAACAGCCAGCGGTGCTCGCCCTTGGCCAGCCAGCGGGCGCCGAGCACCCACACCGCCACCAGCGGCGGCCCGGCCAGCAGCAACGCCAGCACCACCAACTGGACCGACGACCCGGGGATGCCACCGGTCCGGTTCGACAACACCGCCGCCATCCCGAACTCGGGCCAGCCGTTGGCGAACTCCCAGATGATGTTCGGCAGCGCGATCACCAGCGCGAGCCCCGCGGCCAGCCACGGTCCTCCGGTGCGCAGCACGTCCCGGCGGAAGATCAGCAACCCGATCCCGATGCCGGCCAACAACACCACCACCGTGGACTTGTTCTCCATGCCCAGGCCGGCGATCATCCCCGGCAGCAGCCACGCCCTGACCGTGCCGATCCGCACCGCGCGCGTCGCCGTCAGGAAGACAGCGACCCACACCACCTGGTCCAGCACCGTCGTGCCGAACAACAGCGACGCCCCCACGAACACCGGCGACGCCGCCACACAACCCGCCGCCAACGCCTGGGCCTTGCGGTTACCGCCCAGCTCCGCCGCCAGCATCGCCGTCAACACCACGCAGCCCACCTGCGCCGCCAGCGCCAGGATCCGCAGTGCCAGCAGGTTTCCCGCCAGGGCCGCGAGGACCGGCGTCAGCGGGGGCTGGTCGACGTAGCCGAACGCGGGATGCTGGCCCGAGGTGACGTAGTACAGCTCGTCACGATGCCAGCCGTAGCGCAACGCCACCGCCAGGTGCACCACGGCGGCCACCGCCGCGACGATCAGGACCGGCCGCCAGGCTGTGCCCATGCCGCGCGTTCCGCGCGGGGCGAGGTCGCTTCTAAGCCGGTCTCTTCGCCTTGGTCGGAAAAATCGCTGAAAAGACGCGATTTTCCCGACCCGCGGCTCCAGAGACCGGCGCGACCTCGCACGTGACACACCGGGACTCTACATTCGGTGTGCCCGAAAGCGTGACCGCCGCAGTGTCAGCTCTTGGTGGCCAG
Source organism: Kutzneria sp. CA-103260 (assembly GCF_018263855.1). Classification (GTDB taxonomy): domain Bacteria; phylum Actinomycetota; class Actinomycetes; order Mycobacteriales; family Pseudonocardiaceae; genus Kutzneria. The sequence goes on from NZ_CP073318.1 coordinate 4,841,018, forward strand.
CGAGCGGAGGAAGAAAGCGACGTTGGCGGGACGCTCGGCCAGGCGGCGCATGAAGTAGCCGTACCACTGGTCGCCGTAGGGGACGTAGACCCGCAGCGTCTTGCCGGCGGCGGCGATCTGGCGCTGGGCGTCGGGGCGCACGCCGTAGAGCATCTGGTGCTCGTAGGTGTCGGGCGTGCGGCCGGCGGCGTCGGCCAGGTCGGCGGCGATGGACACCAGGCGCGGGTCGTGGGAGGCGACCATCGGGTAGCCGTCCCCGGCCATGAGGATCTTCAGGCAGCGGACGTAGGACCGGTCCACCTCGGACTTGTCCTGGTACGCAACGGTTTCCGGCTCCTTGTAGGCGCCCTTGCACAGCCGCACCCGGGAGCCGGCGCCGGACAGGTCCCGGCAGTCCTGCTCGGTGCGCCGCAGGTAGGCCTGCAACACGGCGCCGGTGGACGGGAAGTCGACCCGGAGGTCGGCGAGGATGCCCAGGGTGGAGTCCGTGGTGGTGTGGTCCTCCATGTCCAGCGTGACCGTGGTGCCGACGGCGGCGGCCGCCTCGCCGATCAGCCGGGCGTTGTCCAGGGCGATCTTCTCGCCGTCCTTGGGCAGCGACTGGCCGACCGCCGACAGCTTCACGGAAACCTCGGCGCCGGCCGACAGCCCGGTGTCGCCCAGCTCGGCCAGCAGCCGCTCGTAGGCGTGCACGGTGGCGGCGGCCTGCGCGGCGTCCATGGTGTCCTCGCCGAGGTGGTCGAGCGTGACCTTGCGGCCGTCGCCGATCAGCGACGCGGTCACGGCCACGGCCTCACCCAGCGACGAGCCGGCCACGAACCTGCGCACCACCGGCTTGGCCAGTGGGGTGCGCTCGACGGCCTGCCGGGCCAGCGGTGAGCGGGCGGCGGCCAGCAAAGCGGTGCGCAGCATGGGATCTCCTCACTTTCTGTCACCAAGTTTGGTCACATGTGGCGCGCATGTGGCGTTGTGGGCCACATGCGCGCCACATGTGGCGTTTCACCCCTGGTGGGGGTGACGCACGGTGGTCGGAGCGACGAAGGTCTCCTTGACCGAGCGGGGGCTGACCCAGCGCAGCAGGTTGTGCACCGAGCCGGCCTTGTCGTTGGTGCCCGACGCCCGGCCGCCGCCGAACGGCTGCTGGCCGACGACCGCGCCGGTGGGCTTGTCGTTGACGTAGAAGTTGCCGGCGGCGAAGCGCAGCGCCTGCGAGGCCTGGACCACGGCGGCCCGGTCGTCGGCGATGATCGAGCCGGTCAGCGCGTACGGCGACGCCGAGTCCACAGTGGACAGCACCGAGTCGAAGTCGTTGTCCTCGTAGACGTGCACGGCCAGCACCGGACCGAAGAACTCCGTCTTGAACACGTCGTGCGAGGGGTCCTCGCCGACGAGCACGGTCGGCCGCACGAAGTAGCCGTCGGAGTCGTCGGCGGTGCCGCCGGCGATGACCTCCAGCTTGCTGTCGCCGCGGGCCCGGTCCAGCACGCCGGCGAGCTTGTCGTACGAGCGGCGGTCGATCACCGCGCCCATGAAGTTGCTCAGGTCGGTGACGTCGCCCATGGTCAGCGCCTCGGTCTCGGCGACCAGGCCGTCCCGCAGCTTGGCCCACACCGACCGCGGGACGTAGGCCCGCGAGGCGGCCGAGCACTTCTGGCCCTGGTACTCGAAGGCGCCGCGGACCAGCGCGGTGCGCAGCACGTCCAGGTCGGCCGACGGATGGGCCAGCACGAAGTCCTTGCCGCCGGTCTCGCCGACCAGCCGCGGGTAGCTGCGGTAGTTGGCGATGTTCGCGCCGACCGTCGACCACAGGTGCTGGAAGGTCTTGGTGGAGCCGGTGAAGTGGATGCCGGCCAGGTCGGGGTCGGCCAGCGCCACCTCGGAGACGGCGAGGCCGTCACCGGTCAGCAGGTTGATCACGCCCGGGGGCATGCCGGCCTGCTCCAGCAGCCGCATGGTCAGGTGCGCGGCGAACGTCTGCGTCGGCGACGGCTTCCACAGCACCACGTTGCCCAGCAGCGCCGGCGCGGTCGGCAGGTTGCCGGCGATGGCGGTGAAGTTGAACGGCGTGATGGCGTAGACGAAGCCTTCGAGCGGCCGGTGGTCGGTGCGGTTCCAGACGCCCTTCGAGCTCTCCGGCTGCTTGGCCTGCAGCTCGCGGGCGAAGGCCACGTTGAAGCGCCAGAAGTCGGCCAGCTCGCAGGCGGAGTCGATCTCGGCCTGGATGGCGGTCTTGGACTGGCCGAGCATGGTGGCGGCGTTGAGGGTGGCGCGCCACGGGCCGGACAGCAGGTCGGCGGCGCGCAGCAGGATCGCCGCTCGCTCGTCGAACGGCATCGCCTGCCACGCCGGGGCGGCGGCCTTGGCGGCGGCGATCGCGTCGCGGGCGTCGGCCTGGGTGGCGCCGGCGAAGGTGCCCAGCACGGCGCGGTGGTTGTGCGGCTGCACGACGTCGACGCGCTCGCCGCCGCCCATCCGCTGCTCGCCGCCGATGGTCAGCGGCAGCTCGATCTGCTCCTTGGCCAGCTCGACCAGCTTCGCCGTCAGCTCGGCCCGCTCCGGGCTGCCCGGCGCGTACTGCAGCACCGGCTCGTTCACGGGGGTCGGGACCTGCGTCACGGCGTCCACTGGCACTCCTTCGGCGTCGTCGTCGATGGGCAAAGGCTATGCAGCGCCGACCGGCGGTGTGTTGTTCGGACGGCTAAGCTTGCCGGTGCCGGGTTGTCCGGGTGAACAAAGGAGCGGATCATCAGCGGGTCGAGCGTCCAGCAGCTGCTGCTCGCCCTCGGCGAGCCGTTCGTCGAGGTGCTGACCGCCCCCGACGGCCTGGACGCCGAAGTGCGGGACGTGGTGATCCTCGATCCCGACGACGCCCCCGACTCCCGCCCCGGCGACCTGGTGCTGGTGATCGGGGCCCGGGGCAAGTCCGCCACCGCGCACGTGCGGGCCGCGGGCAAGCGCGGGGCGACCGCCGTCGCCGTCAAGGACGCCGAGCCGTTGCGGCAGGCCGCCGCCGACGCCGGCGTGGCCCTGCTGGATGTCCGCTCCGAGGTGCGCTGGGAACAGCTGGAGTCGTTGGCGCGCAATGTGGTCAGCACCGCTCGGGGCACCGCCGACGCCGATGCCGGCGAGGTGCTCGGCGACCTGTTCTCGTTGGCCCAGACCATCGCCGCCCTGACCGGCGGCAGCGTCAGCATCGAGGACACCGCCAACCGCGTGCTGGCCTACTCGCGCTCCTCCGACGAGGTCGACGAGCTGCGCCGGCTGTCCATCCTCGGCCGCCAGGGGCCCGAGCCGTACCTCGCGATGCTCCGGGAATGGGGTGTGTACCAACGACTTCGCTCCGGCGAGGACGTCGTGCACATCGACGAGCGGCCCGAGCTGGGCATCAAGCGCCGGATCGCGGTCGGCATCCACGCCGGGTCGCAGCCGCTCGGCACCGTGTGGGTGCAGGAGGGCAGTCACCCACTGACCGAGCACGCCGACCGCGCGCTGCTCGGCGCCGCCCGGATCACCGCGCTGCACCTGGTGCAGCACCGCAACACCGCCAGCGCCGGCCTGCGGCTGCGGGAGAACCTGCTGACCGGCGTGCTCGACGGCCGCATCACCGGCGTCTCCGTCGCCGGCCAGATCGGCGCCGACCCCCTCAAACCCGCCGCCGTCGTGGCTTTCCTGTTGCGCAGCACCGATCGCACCCGCTCCGAGGTCGAGTTGCACCGGGCCGAGATGATCAGCATCGTCTCCGTGCACGCCGCCTCGTACCGGCGGTCCGCACTCGTCACTCCCATCGGCGGCCGGGTCTACGTGCTGCTGCCCGAGGTTTCCGACGCCGGCACCGTCACCGCCATGACCCGCGACGCCGTCGCCGCCACCAGCCGGCACCTCGGCCTCACCGTCCAGGCCGGCATCGGCTCCGTGGTCGCCGGCCTCGCGGATGTGCCGGTCTCACGCCAGGAGGCCGACCGCGTCCTCGACGCCATCGCCGCCCGCCCCGAGGTCGCCGTCGCCGCCCTGGCCGACGTGCGGACCCAGGTCCTGCTCAGCGAAACCCTCACCCTGCTGTCCGACAACCCCCGCATCCGCGATCCCCGCCTCGATCCCCTGGCCGGCACCGACATCGGCCGTTCCCTGCTCGCCTACCTCGACGCCTTCGGCGACGTCCGCTCCGCCGCCGCCGGCCTGCACGTCCACCCCAACACCCTGCGCTACCGCGTCCGCCGCGCCTGCGAACTCAGCGGCCTCGACCTCGCCGACCCCGACCAGCGCCTGGTCGCCCAACTCCAACTCCGCCTCACCCGCTAACCCCCATCGCGCCCCCGGCAAACGCCACATGTGCGCCACAGTCGACTCCAGACGCCACATGTGGACCACATGTGGCGGAAAAAGGGAGGGAGAGGAGAGGGGTTAGGGGAGGTGGGTGCGGAAGACGGTGTAGGCCTGCTGTCCGAAGAGGACGAAGCGCACCGTCTGCACCGACGTGTCGGCGGCCAGTTCGGCGGTCACCGTCTCCAGAGCAATCTTGGCCGCCGACTCCAGGGGCCACCGGTAGATGCCGGTGGAGATGGCCGGGAAGGCGACGGTGACAGCGCCGAGCGAAGCGGCCACGCGCAGGGAATTGCGGTGGCAGTCGGCCAACAGCGCCGACCGGTCCTCGGTGTCCGACCACACGGGACCGACGGTGTGCACCACCCAGCGGGCCGGCAAGCGGCCGGCGGTGGTGGCGACAGCCTGGCCGACCTTGAGCCCACGGCCGTAGTGGCCGGCGCGGAGCTTGCGGCACTCGGCCAGGATCTCGGGCCCGCCACGGCGGTGGATGGCGCCGTCGACACCACCGCCGCCGAGCAGAGAAGTGTTGGCAGCGTTGACGATGACGTCCACCTGCTGCGTGGTGATGTCCCCCTCGACGATCTCGACGGGCACGTCAGGCGTCCAGCACCTGGCCACGGCGCTGGACCACCGGCGCCAGGGTCGACCAAGGGAAGTTGATCCAGCGGTCCGTGTGCCGCCACACGTACTCGCACTTGACGGTGGAGTGGGGCTTCTCGTACACGACGGCGCAGCGGACGTCGGCGACCTTGTCCGCGCAGAAGTCGCGGACGAGCTTCAGCGTGGCCCCGGTGTCAGCGACGTCGTCGCAGACGAGGACGTTGGCGCCGTGCAGGTCGACGGCGTTGGGCACGGGCGGGAGCATGACCGGCAGGTCGAGCCGCTGGTCGACGCCGGTGTAGAACTCGACGTTCATCACGTGCAGGTTCTTGACGTCCAGCGCGTAGCCGAGGGCGCCGGCCACGAAGAGGCCACCGCGAGCGATGGACAGCAGCAGGTCGGGCTCGAAGCCGTCGGCGGCGACCATCTCGGCCAGTTCGCGGCTCGCGGAGCCGAACAGCTCCCAGGTCAGCACCTCGCGCTGATCGTTCATGGGCGCTACCCTATCCACACGGAGACAGTTATAGCTTTACAACTAGATGTAAGGTTAGGCTAAGCTGACCCAATGAGTGCGACCCGTATCCAGGTCCGCCGCAGCGAGCGGATCACCCCCCACATGGTCCGCGTGACCTTCGCCGGCGACGGCCTGGCCGTCGACAACGGCTTCACCGACCGCTACGTCAAGCTGCTGTTCCCGGGCGAGGGCGGCTTCCCGGACAACCTCGACGACCTCCCCCGCGACCAGCTGCCGCCCCGCCGCACCTACACGATCCGCTCGCACGACGCGGACAGCGGCGAGCTGACGATCGACTTCGTGCACCACGGCGACAGCGGCCTGGCCGGCCCCTGGGCGGCCAGCGCGAAGCCCGGCGACGAGCTCTACTTCCTCGGCCCGGGCGGCGCCTACGCCCCCGACCCGACGGCGGACTGGCACCTGCTGGTCGGCGACGAGAGCGCGCTGCCGGCGATCGGCGCGGCCATCGACGCGTTGTCCCCGGCGGCCAACGTGGTCGCGGTGGTCGGCAGCGCCGAGCCGCAGCCGTTCGACCGCGAGGTCCGCTGGGTCGACCCGGCCGACGTCGTCGACACGGTGCGAGCCCTGACCTTCCCAGCCGGCCGGGTGCACGCCTTCGTGCACGGCGAGATGGGCATGGTCAAGGAGCTCCGCGGCCACCTGACCGGTGACCGCGGCCTCGACCGCGAGCAGCTGTCGATCTCCGGCTACTGGCGGCGCGGCCTGCACGAGGACGCGTTCCAGGCGGAGAAGCGCACTACAGCCGGCGCAGCCCGCTGAGCACCCGCTCCATCAGCCCCAGGTTGGGCGCGCCGTCGCCGCCGGTGTCGGCGGCGTGCACGAAGACCAGGCCCAGGCCGGCCATGTCGCCGACGAGCACCTTGGACACGCCGAGCGGGATCGACAGCAGCGCGGCGATCTCGGCCACCGACCTGGTCTGCGCGCACAGCTCGGCGATGGCCCGGTACTCGGCCTGCAGCGGCTCGGTCGTGGTGCTGCCGTGCTCGCTGGTCGAGACCAGGGTCTCGATCTGGAGCGGCACCTCCGACCGGGTCCGGCCGCCGGTCCACGCGTAGGCGCGCACGATGGCGGCCGACGACTCGTCCTGGTCGGGTACCGGCGCCTGGGCGGGCGCCGGCTGCTCGACCGGCCGCTCCGGCTCGGCGTGCCGGCCGTCGGGCTCCCGCCGGCCGCGGCGGCGGGAGCCGCCTCCGCCGTTGAGCGTGAAGCCGTTGAGCACGTCCGCGAACGTGCTCTCCGCGGGGTCTTCGCCCCAGTCCTCGGTGTTCATCTCCACCCTCAGACGGGCTGGCTGTCCATGGCCTGCTTGGCGACCCTGAGCTCGCTGCGCAGTTCGGGCGTGAGCAGCGGTCCGACCTGGTCGACGAGGACCGTCATCTCGTAGGCCACCTGGCCCACATCGCAGTTGGGAGCGGCCAGCACCGCGAGGCACGAGCCGTCCATGATCGTCATCAGCAACAGGATGCCGCCCTGCATCTCCACCACGGTCCGGCGCACCGGACCGCCGTCGAAGCAGCGCGAGGCTCCCTGCGTGAGGCTGACCGCGCCGGCCGCGATGGCCGCGACCTGCTCGGCCCGCTCGGCGGGCAACCGCGCGGACGATGTCAGCAACACACCGTCCACGGACACGACGACCGCGTGCGCGACACCGGGCACGTGCTCGGCGAAGTTGTTGACCAACCAGCCGAACTGGTTCACCTGCCGCGACTGGGGTGCGGTCATGGGCTCTCCTGCCCCCGTTCGTTCTCACTCGACGCTGCTGCACCAGTGTGGTCCTGACGGATACCAGACTGGTAACTGGCCAGGAAGCCGCGTGTCCGGTTCGGATCGCGGTGGGCGGCGCCCGCCGCGGGTCCGGCCGCCGGCGCCCCGGTAGCCGGGAACAACCCAGCCTTCGGCACGCGTTTCGGCAGGCCAGCCCCGTTCTGGACGCCCTGGGGACGAGGCTGCGGCGCGGGTGGCGCCGCCGGCTGCTCGGCCGGCCAGACCGGCTCCGGCGTCGCCGGCGGGGCCGGTTCGGGCGCGGTGGCGCCCGACGGGTTCACCTGATCGGAGGACTCGATCGCCGGTCCCCCGGACATGTGCTCGAACCAAGCGTAGCTGGTCGGCTCCAGCGAGACCTCCGGTCGTAGGACGGATTCCTCGTCCTGACGCGGCGGTTTGCTCTCGTCGGCGACGGGTGTGTTGGCGGCGAACCAGCCCGTCGCCCCGTCGGCCGGGACCGGCGGCTGCACCGTGGGCGGCGGCGTGAAGGTCCGCCGCGGCAGCTCCATCCCCCCGGTCGACAGGACCTCGGGCGGCGTGGGACCGGAGTTCGGCCCGGGACGGGGCACCGGCGGACCGGACAGGGCCGGCGGCATGTCCGGCTTGCGCGGCACGCGGCGGGTGGGCAGCGGCGTCGGCGACGGGTCGATCGCCTTCACCACGTTCGGCGGCGTGTCCGGCACCACCGGCGCGTTGCGCTCCGGCGGGTCCCACGGCTCGTCCTCGACGCTGTCGCTCGGCCACACCACCTCGTCGATGCGCTCGATGCGGGTGGTGTCGTCCGGCCCCAGCCGCGGGGCGGGCGGCATGCCGTTCAGCGCGACCTCGCCCGGCGTGCTCAGCGGCCGCTCCCGGTCACCGCTGCCCCGCACCACCAGCTCGGCCGGCACGGTGACGGAGGCGGTCAGGCCGTCCGCACCGCCGCCGCCCTGCTCGAAGCGGACCCGGAAGGAGTGCCGGCTGGCCAGCCGACCAACGACGAACAGACCCATCTGGCGGGACACCGGCACCTCGACCGCGGCGCCGGCCGAGACGCGCTTGTTGGCCTCGGCCAGTTCCGTGTCGCCCATGCCGATGCCCTGGTCCACGACCTGCACGACGATGTCGCCGTTGGTGTCGCGGTGGCTGTCCACGGTGACCTGGGTGTCCGGCCGGGAGAAGGCGGTGGCGTTGTCCAGCAGCTCGGCGATCAGGCGGACCAGGTCGCCGGCGGCGTAGCCGACGACGGTGGCGGTCGGCGCCGAGCGGACCACCGCGCGCTGGTAGTGCTCGATCTCGGAGACAGCCGCCCGCAGCACGTCGCCCAGCGGCAGCGGCTTGGTGAACCGGCGGGACAGGTCCAGGCCCGAGAGCACCATCAGGTTCTCGTTGTTGCGCCGCATGCGGGTGGCCAGGTGGTCCAGCTTGAACAGGTTGGCCAGCTGCTCGGGGTTCTCCTCGTGCCGCTCCAGCTGCTCCATCAGGCGCAGCTGCCGTTCCACCAGACCCTGGCTGCGCCGGGACAGGTTGACGAAGATGTTGCCCAGGTTGCTGCGCAGGCTGGCCTGCTCGGCCGCGGACTTGACGGCCTGGCCGTGCACCTCGTCGAAGGCCCGGGCCACCTGGCCGAACTCCTCGGTGGTGTACACCGGCACCGGGTCGATGCGCACGTCCTCGCCGCGGCCCTCGCGGATCTTGGCCACCGCCTCGGGCAGCCGGCGGGAGGCGACGTCGAGGGCGGTGCGCCGCAGCACGCCCAGCGAGCCCAGCAGGTAGCGGCCGACGACCAGGCCGACGCCGCCGGCCAGCAGCACCGTCACGACCAGCACCACGGACTCGAGGCCGGCCCGGTCGCTGCTGCCCTCCTGCAGGGCGGTCGCGGTGTCGCGGACCTGCCCGGCCAGGCCGGTGGCGACCTTGTTGACCAGCGTCACGGTGGCGTCCGAGGTGCGGTTCCACTCGTCCAGCGGGATGGTCAGCCCGCCGGTGGCGGGGGCGTTGTGCACGCCGCCGGTCTTCTTGGCCGCGTTCTGGGCCGGGGCGGCCTGGCCGACCGGCTGGGTGCTGGCGAAGTCGAGCAGCTGCCGCCGGGTGCCGACGTCGACGCCGGACACCGTCTGCTGGAACGCCTGCTGCCACTCGGGCGAGGCCACCGCCTGGAAGTTGGCCACGTTGTCGTCGTAGCGGGTCGCGGAGGCGGCCAGCATCTTGGCCTCGGCGTCGATCAGGTGGCCGCGGGCGATGCCGACCAGCACCACCGCCTGCTCCAGCCGGATCTGCTCCTGTGCGCCCTCCAGGTCCAGCAGCGCGGTCGCCGGGCTGGACAGCGACGGGTCGCCCAGCTGCACCACCAGGGCCTGGTCGAAGTTCAGGGCGGTCTCGATGACCTGGGTGTACGCCGACACGGCGTCGGTGTCGGCGTCGCTGGACTGCTCGACCGGACGGCGGATGGCCGGCAGCTGGCCGAGGTTGAGCTGCAGGTCGTTGAACCACGCCGAGGAGGCCGCGGACAGTCCGACCGTGCGGTGGGCGGCGTCGGCGACCTTGGCCGCCGCGTCGTCGACGTTCTTGGCCTGCGCGTGGAACGCGGCGACGCCCTGGGTCGGCACCTGCGCGGCCAGCGTGCGCTCACGCTGCAGCTGCGCGGTCAGCGGAGTCAGGGAGTCACGCAGCGCGATCACTCGCTGAATGGTGAGGTACTGGTCCGCCTGGCCGATCTCGCTGCGCACCTGGAGAAAGCCGAGGGTGACCGCGACGACCACCGGCACCACCAGCACCGCGGCCAGTTTCACCAGCACCGGCCAGTTGCGCCACCGGGCGACCGTGTGCCACCACGGACCCGGGCTGGGCTGAACCACGATACGTCCTTCCTCAGGTTCTGGTGCGGGGCGCGGGTAAGTATCGCACCGGAAACCTCCGGCTTCCCCTTTGCTCGGTTGTCTGCCGATAAGGGAAACGCGTTACGGTCGTCCGGCCGCTGCTGGGGTGTACTCCAGGCCGAATTCCGCTGTCAAGGCCGACACGTCAGCCCGGGTGCTCCCGGCCGCCGGATTGGACCGCCCGCCCGCGGCCGGCCTGCGGTTGACTCCGTTCACGCCCCCGTTAGAGTTGGCCCACTTTCTTCAACGTGTCGGCTCGCCCTGGAGGACAGGTGACCACAGCGTCGACTACGGGTCGGCACGCGGCGGTCGAACCGGAGCAGCAGGTTTTCGGTGGTCGGCCGGCCGCTCCGGGGCGGCCGGACTTCGAGGCCATCCAGGAGACTCCGGAGTTCGCCGAGCTACGCCGCCGACTGCGCCGGTTCATCTTCCCGATGACCGGGCTGTTCCTGGTCTGGTACCTCACTTATGTGCTGCTGTCGGCGTATGCCCACGCGTTCATGGCTCAGCAGGTTTTCGGACTGGTCAACGTCGGCCTGCTGCTCGGCCTGGCCCAGTTCGTCTCAACGGTGTTGATCACGTTGGCGTACAACAGGTTCGCCCGAAAGCGAATTGACCCGCAGGTGGCCCTGATCCGCGCGCACGCCGGGGTGGAGAACAAGTGAAGGTGCTGGCGGACGGGACCGCGACCGGTAACCCGCTGATCAACCTGGGCGTCTTCGTGCTGTTCGCGGCGGCGACGCTCTACATCGTCTACCGGGTCAGCAGCGGCAACGCGACCACCTCGGACTACTACGCGGCCGGCGGCGCCTTCACCGGCGCGCAGAACGGGATCGCGCTGTCCGGCGACTTCCTGTCGGCCGCCTCGTTCCTGGGCATCGCCGGCGGCATCGCGGTGCACGGCTACGACGGCTTCCTGTACTCGGTGGGCTGGGTGGTGGCCTGGCTGGTCGGGCTGCTGCTGATCGGCGAGATGATGCGCAACACCGGCCGGTTCACCATGGGCGACGTGGTGGCGTTCCGGATGCGGCAGCGCCCGGTGCGCGCCGCGGCCGCCATCTCCACGCTGGTCATCTCGTTCTTCTACATGCTGGCCCAGATGGCCGGCGCCGGCGGCCTGGTGGCGCTGCTGCTCAACGTCACCGACCGGGCCGGGCAGTCGCTGGTGATCGTGGTCGTCGGCGCCATCATGATCTTCTACGTGCTGGTCGGCGGCATGAAGGGCACCACCTGGGTGCAGATCATCAAGGCCGTCCTGCTGCTGCTGTGCGTGACCCTGATCAGCGTGTTCATGCTGGGCAAGTTCGGCTTCGACTTCTCCTCGATCCTGGACCGGGCCACCCAGAACAACAAGCTGGGCACCGCGATCCTCGGGCCGGGGGCGCAGTACGGCAAGAACGAGCTGGACTTCGTGTCCCTGGCGCTGGCGCTGGTGCTGGGCATCTGCAGCCTGCCGCACGTGCTGATGCGGTTCTACACGGTGCCCGACGCCAAGCAGGCCCGCCGCTCGGTGGTGTGGGCGATCTGGACGATGTTCGTGTTCTACCTGTGCACGCTGGTCGTCGGCTACGGCTCGGCCGCGCTGGTCGGCTCGGACGCCATCCTGCACGCGCCCGGCGGCGAGAACTCGGCCGCGCCGCTGCTGGCCTTCCGGGTCGGCGGGGCGGTCCTGCTGGGCATCGTGTCGGCGGTCGCGTTCGCCACCATTCTCGCCGTGGTCGCCGGCCTCACCCTGGCCGCCTCGGCCTCGTTCGCGCACGACGTGTACGCCAACATCATCAAGCACGGCAAGGCCGATCCACGGCGCGAGGTGCGGGTGGCGCGGCTGACCGCGGTCGCCATCGGCGCGCTGGCCATCATCGGCGGCATCGCCGCCAACGGCCAGAACGTCGCCTTCCTGGTGGCGCTGGCGCTGGCCCTGGCCGCCTCGGCCAACCTGTCCACCATCCTGTTCGCGCTGTTCTGGAAGCGCTTCAACACCACCGGCACGCTGTCCAGCATCTACGGCGGCCTCGGCTCCTGCCTGGTGCTGATCGCGTTCTCCCCGGTGCTGTCCGGCGCGCCGACCTCGCTGATCCCGTCGATGGACTTCCACTGGTTCCCGCTGAGCAATCCCGGGATCGTCTCCATCCCGTTCTCGTTCCTGTGCGGCATCGTCGGCACGTTCGTCGGCAGCCGCAAGAGCGACCCGGGCAAGCAGGCCGAGATGGAGGTCCGGGCGCTGACCGGCATCGGCTCCCGCACCTGACCGCGTTCCCCGTCCACCTGTGAGGGCCCCGCCGTCGGCGGGGCCCTCACTCGTTCGGCCCCTCGTGACGCAACCAAGCGTTTGCTAGGTTTTGCCCATGATTGCCACGGTTGTCTGGGGCACAGGCAACGTCGGTCGCGCGGCCATTCGGGCCGTGGCCGCCCACCCGGCGCTGAAGCTCACGGCGGTGCTCGTGCACGACCCGGCCAAGGTCGGCCGGGACGCGGGCGAGCTGGCCGGGCTGGACGTCGAGCTGGGCGTAGCCGCGACGGACGACATCGACGCGGTGCTGGCCACGGGGCCACGGGCGATCGTGTACGCGGCCTCGGGCGACGTCCGGGGACTCGAAGCGCTCGCGGATCTTGTGAAGGCGGTCGAGTCCGGGGCGGTGGTGGTCACTCCCTCGCTGTATCCGCTCTACGACCACCGCAACGCGCCGGCCGAGCTGCGCGACCCGATCCTGGCGGCGATCAAGTCGGGCGGTGGGTCGCTGTTCGTGTCCGGAGTGGATCCGGGCTGGGGCAACGACGTGCTGCCGCTGCTGATCAGTGGCCTGGGCAGCACCGTGGACGTGATCCGCTGCCAGGAGATCTTCGACTACTCCACCTACGAGCAGCCCGACTCGGTCCGCTACCTCGTCGGTATGGGCCAGCCCATGGACTACCAGGCGCCGATGCTGATGGCGACGGTGCCGACGATGGTGTGGGGCGGCCAGATCCGGATGATGGCCCGGGCGCTGGGCGTGGAGCTGGACGAGATCCGGGAGACGATGGACCGTCGCCCGCTGGACGCAGGCGTGACCACCAGGACCATGGGCGAGTTCGAGGCCGGCACCCAGGGTGCGGTCCGGTTCGAGGTGCAGGGCATCGTCAACGGCGCGGCCCGCATCGTCATCGAGCACGTCACCCGCATCCATTCGTCCTGCGCCCCGGACTGGCCGCAGCCGCCCAGCGGCGACGGCGCGCACCGGGTGATCATCGAGGGCCGGCCGCGCATCGAGGTCACCATCGAGGCGACCGACGAGAGCGAGAACCGCTCGGCCGGCGGCAACGCCACCGCGGTGGGCCGGCTGGTCAACGCCATCGACTGGCTGGTCGAGGCCGAGCCCGGTCTGTACGACGCGCTCGACGTGCCGCTGCGGCCGGCCGTCGGCAAACTCGGCCGCCCCTGACTGTCCGGAAAGGACGTTCGCGATGAACATCGACATCCCGGCGGGCAAGGACGCGATCGGCTACGTGTGGGGCGAGATGGTGCCCGGTATCGGGACCGCGGCCGCCAACTTCTCGCTGTCGGTGTACCAGCACACCACGTTGGGGCTGCGGGAGTTCGAGGCCGCGCGGCTGCGGATCGCCCAGATCAACGGGTGTCTGTTCTGCCTGGACTGGCGGACCGACCGGGACGGCGCGAAGGTCGAGGAGGAGTTCGCCCAGGCGGTGACCGAGTGGCGCACCACCGAGGCCTTCGACGAGCGAACCCGGCTGGCCGCCGAGTACGCCGAGCGGTACGCCCTGGACCACCACAACATCGACGAGGCGTTCTGGACGCGGATGTCCGAGCACTACAGCCAGCAGGAGATCGTGGAGCTGAGCATGAGCATCGGCTCCTGGCTGGCGTTCGGGCGGCTCAACCACGTGCTGGGCATCGACGCGGTGTGCGTGCTGCCGGGGCACTGACCGGGCCCCGGCAGCCGCCGCTACAGGTCGGTCGCGATGATCTTCTCGATGTTCCGTTCGGCCAGCGCGGTGATGGTGACGAACGGGTTCACGCTGGTGTTGCCGGGAATCAGCGAGCCGTCGATGGCGTACAGGCCGGGATATCCGTTCAGGCGGCCGTAGTTGTCGGTGGCCCGGTTCAGCACCGCGCCGCCGAGCGGGTGGTAGGTGAGGTGGTCGCCCCAGATCTTGTTGACACCGAACAGATCCGAGCGGTAGACCGTCGCCTCGGTGGAGTTGATCTTGTCGAAGATGGTCTTGGCCATGTCGATCGACGGCTGCTTCCATGCCGTCTGCCAGCTCAGGTCGACCTGGTTGGTGGCGGCGTTCCAGGAGAACTCCGCGCGGTTGGGGTTCTTGGTGATGGACAGGTAGAACGAGGCGTACGTCTCGATGCCGGTGGGCAACGGGGCGACCTCGGCGAACGCGCCGCCCGCGGTCCAGTTGTCGATGCCGCCACAGGGAATCGAGGCCTGCACCGAGCCGGTCGCGTCCCACCACCAGTTGGCCCGGCCGACCATGACGTTGCCGTTGTCGCCCCAGCCCTTGCCGATCTCCGAGCTCAGGTTGGGCAGCTTGCCGGTGGCCTTGAGCATGGTCAGCAGCTTGCTGGTGCCGACGCTGCCGGCCGCGAAGAACACCTTGTCCGCGGTCACCGTCTTGGTGGTCGTGATGTCCCCGTTGGTGTTGAGCTGGTCGATCAGCACGGTGTAGCCGCCGCCGGCCGCCGGGCTGACCGAGGTCACCTTGTGGAGCGGGGAGATCGTGACCCGGCCGGTGGCCATCAGCTTGGGAATGTAGGTCTTCTGCAGCGACTTCTTGCCGTAGTTGTTGCCGTACAGGATCTCCCCGGCCACCGCCGACTTCGGCACGGTGCCCGCGGCCTCCTGCTTCATGTAGTCCCAGTCGTACACGTCGGGCACGAAGACGAACGGGAAACCCGACCGCTGGGCCTGTTTGCGGCCGACCCGGGCGAACTGGTAGCAGTCCACCGTGTCGAACCAGGCCGGGTCGATCAGGCCCGCGCCCAGTTCGGCGTTGGCCCGCGGGTAGTAGGTGTTGTACATCTCGTCGGCGTTGACCGAGGGCAGGATGGCGCCGAAGTTCTCCCGCTTGGGCGTGACCGCCATGCCGCCGTTGACCAGCGACCCGCCGCCGATGCCCCGACCCTGGTACACGATGATGCCGGCGAACTCCTCGGCGTCCAGGATCCCGGTGTAGCGTGGGATGTCCCGGTCGATGGGGAAGCCGAGGAAATTGCTCAGCGGCTGTTTCGTCTTGGTGCGCAACCAGTACGACCGGGCGTCGGGGTTGGTGGTGTTGGCGAAGATCTTGCCGTCCGCGCCGGGCGTGTCCCAGGCCATGCCCATCTCGACCATCTGCACGTTCACGCCGGCCTGAGCCAGCCGCAGCGCCGCGACCGAGCCGCCGTATCCGGTGCCGATCACCAGCACCGGCACGTGGGCGCCGGACTGGATCGGCCCGGCCGCGGCCGGTGCCGCGAGGGCCCGACCGCCGAGGGCCACCGCCCCCAAGATAGAACCTGTTCCAGCGATGAAAGCGCGGCGGGAGACACGACCAGAAGCGTTACTTTGCATGGATTTCTCGCTCATGTGATCTTCCTCACCGTTGAGAGATTAGAACAAGTTATACGTACGATCGGCCGATCAGTCACTACGTACCAGCGAGTAACTTGAGTCAGGTTTGACGTCACGTCGACCGTCTGTCCTGAATGGACCGTCGCCGTTGTCCTTCACCGACAGCGCCTTTGTCGATCACGAAAGACGCCCCCCGGATCCAACAGATCCGAGGGGCGCTCGATTTCTGAGGCTATGCCTGGGTGTTCAGGACGGCCCGAGTGAGAGTGGTGGCCGTCTGCACCAGGCTGGTGATGGCCGCCTCGGGCGCCATGCCGTACAGGTCGGTCAGGGAGAACAACGCCTCGGCGCTGACCACGACGGCCAGGCCGTTCTTGAGCTGGGCCAAGGCCTGCGGGTCACGGCCGCCGAGCGTGCCGGCCAGCGGCGCGAGGGCGTAGTCGATGAGGCCGAAGCGCATGCCCGGACGGGTCTGGGCCTGCTCGGGGCGCACGACGGTAGCGGAGATCATCGCGCGCACCACGCCCTGCCTGGACAGCACGTGCCGGAGCAGGAACTCGGCGGCGGCGGCGATCCGGACGACCGGGTCGGTCGAGTCGGCGACGGGGGCCAGCGCCTCCTCCGGGCTGGGCAACTGACCGGCGATCGCTTCCCGGAGCAGGGAAAGCAGATCCGGGAAGTAGCGGTAGGCGGTGGCCTCCGAGACCAGGGCCGCCTTGGCCACCTCGGGCATCGTCACCTCGCGGCCGCTGCGGCTGAGCTCCGCGGCTGCCCGCACGATCGCGTTGCGGGTGCGGGTCTTCTGGTTCACCCGGCCCGAGGTCGTCTGCGCCATGCCCGCCATCCTATCCGATTCGTAAGAGAACACTTGCATCGTGCCGCTACAGCGCACTACCTTCGTGAGAGTTAATTCTCACGAAGGAGCACCCCAGTGAACGACGTCTCGATCACCGGCCCGGACGGGGGCGAGGTCATCGAACTCGGCCCGGCCCGGATGCGGATCATGGAGGACGGCAGCGTCACCCAGCACCGGCTCGGGATCGGCGAGATCACCCTGGCCCCACGTAGCGCCGGTCCGCCGCAGCACCGCCACGCCCAGCACGACGAGGGCTTCTACGTCGTGTCCGGCACCGTCCGGTTCACCGTCGGCGACCAGGACCACGTGGCCGCCAAGGGCACCCTGGTCATGGTGCCGCCGGGCGTGCCGCACACGTTCGCCAATCCCGGCGACGAGCCCGCCGTCATGCTCAACACCTTCACGCCCGACCTGTACGTGCAGTACTTCCGGGACCTGCGCGACGTGGTCGCCGCCGACGGCACGCTGACCCCGGCCGCCACCGTCGAGGTCATGGGCCGCTACGCCACCACGCCCGCCACCGACTTCGCCTGAGCCTTCGGGTGGGCCCCTGCGCGGGGCCCACCCGCCTCAGAACTCCTGCTTCACGAAGTCCTCGATCGCCGCCGCCGTCAGCTCCGCCGCCTCGATGTGTGGGAAGTGCCCCGCCCCCGGCGCCGGCACGAACCGCCCCCGCGTGAACACCTCCGCGTAGGACCGTCCATAGTCGACAGTCGCGATGCCGTCCTCCTCGCCCCACACGACCAGCGCCGGCGCCTTCGCCCCGCGCAGCCGGCGGCGCAGCTTCGGGTCGTACATGAACGGCTCCCCCGCGTACACCGCCAGCGCCTCCTGGTTGGCCAGGCCCGCCGCGCGCTGCTCCTCCGTCAGCTTCGACGGATCCAGCCGCAGCGCCGGGTTCACGAAGGCCAGCTCCCCCAGCTTCACCGGCGGCAGCCCCCGGGTGTCGGTCAGCTGCCCCTCCTTCGGGTCGATGCCCACCGCGTTCAGCAGCACCACCCCGCCGATGCGCCCCCAGCTGTCCCGGGTCGCCATCTCCGCCGCGATCCAGCCGCCGATCGAGCTGCCCACCACCAGGACCCGCTCCGCCGCTAACCGTTCGAGCAGGTCCAGGTAGGCCACCGCCAGATCCGCCACGCTGTCGCACCACTGCGGCCTCGGCTGCCCGTCAAACCCTGGGTGCGTCGGCGTCAGCACCGTCCGATCCCCCGGCAGCACTCCCGCCAGCCCCGCCACCGACTTCGGCCCCGCACCCCCGTGCAGCACCAGCGCCGTCTCCCCCGCCCCTTCCCGCACATCCACCGTGACCGACAGCCCGTCCCCCAGGTCGAACACCCGACTCATGCCAGCTCCTTCGTAAGAGTGAACTCTCACGAGTCTAGGTTGGGACCCTCATCCCATGCAAGTGGACTCTCACAAAGAGCGGGAACCGGAACGGCCGGGCAAGGACAGACCGGCGACGGGACGCCCGGCGGTGCCCGGCTGGCCTGCCGGCCGCCGTTCGAGTGATGATTTGCGGCGTGGAGATCGCGGCGGAGATTGTGGCCCTGGTGGTGGCGGTGCTGGCCGTCACGGCGGTGGCCCGACGGTTGGACTGGTCGGCGCCGCTGTGCCTGATCGTGGTGGGCGTCGCGGTGTCGTTCGTGCCGGGGGTGCCGGCTTACGAACTGGACCCGGAGGTGGTGCTGGTCGGCCTGCTGCCACCGTTGCTGTACTCGACGGCGATCCAGACCTCGCTGGTGGACTTCAGTCGGCTCCGGGGGCCGATCGCGGTGCTGTCGGTGGGCCTGGTGCTGTTCACGACGGCGGGTGTGGGCCTGGTGGCCTGGCTGGTGATCCCGGGCCTGCCGCTGGCGGCGGGTTTCGCGCTGGGAGCGATCGTGGCGCCGCCGGACGCGGTGGCGGCGACGGCGGTGGCCCGACGGGTGGCGATGCCCCGCAAGATGGTGCGGCTGCTGGAGGGCGAGAGCCTGTTCAACGACGCGGCGGCGCTGGTGGCGCTGAGCACGGGCATCGCGGCGATCACGGGCTCGATCTCGTTGTGGCATGTGGGTCTGGACTTCGTGCTGGCGGCGGTGGGCGGGGTTGCCGCCGGCCTGGTGGTCGGCTTCGTGGCCTCGTTGGTACGCCTGAAGCTGACGGAGCCGGTGGCGGACACGGCACTGTCGTTCGCGGTGCCGTTCGTGGCCTACATCCTCGGCGAGTCGGTGCACGGCTCAGGAGTGCTGTCAGTGGTGGTGGCCGGCCTGATGCTGGGCCACCGGTCCCCGCGCGTGCTGTCGGGGGCGGCCCGGACGGCCAGCCGGCACAACTGGCAGACGGTGCAGTTCCTGTTGGAGAACATCGTCTTCCTGCTGATCGGCCTGCAACTGCGGCGAATCCTCACCGAGGTGGCGCACAGCGGCCTGTCGGTGCTCACGCTGACGCTGATCTGCGCGGCGGTGCTGGCGGCAACGATCGTGACCCGGATGGTGTGGCTGGTCGGCGTCGCGGCCGAGAAGCGGATCACGGCCATGCTGGGCATGAAACGCAAGAAGGCGTGGCCCTGGCGGTATTCGGTGGTGATCGGCTGGGCCGGCATGCGCGGGGTGGTGACGCTGGCGGCGGCGTTCGTGCTGCCGGCCTACACGCCGCAGCGGGTGGTGCTGGTGCTCGCGGCCTTTGTCGTGGTGGCGGGCACACTGCTGGTGCAGGGCACGACGCTGCCGATGCTGGTGCGGCGGATGGGCCTGCCCGGCCCCGACCCGGCGCAGGATGCCTTGCAGGAAGCGGCTCTGCTACATGACATGGTCCGCGTCGCCCTGGTCAAGCTGGACGAGATCAGCACCCCGGCGGACCCGCCGGAGGTGGTGCAGCGGCTGCGTGAGCGCCTCCAAGGTCGCACGGACGCGGCGTGGGAGCAGTTGGGGCGGCAGAGCGCGCTCAGCGAGACGCCGAGCGACGCCTACCGCCGGCTGCGCCTGGAGCTGCTCCAGGTGGAGCGCGAGCACTGTCTGAAGGCGCGGGACAAGGGCACTGCCGACGACGTGGTGCTGCGGCGCGTCCTGGAACGGCTCGACGTCGAGGAGTCCATGCTGGACCGGGACGAGGAGGAGCCGCCCCAGGAGGGCCGCGAGCTACGCGCGCCGGCGACCCTGACCGAGGCGTGCAAGCACCTGGCCCACGAGTGGCGGGACGTCCCGGCCAGCAGCGAGGACAGCTGCGCCGCCTGCGTCGAGGAGGGCATCACCTGGGTGCACCTGCGGATGTGCCTGAAGTGCGGCAACGTGGCCTGCTGCGACTCGTCGGTGGGCAAGCACGCCGACAAGCACTTCCGCGACACCCGGCACCCGGTGATGCGCAGCTACGAGCCGGGTGAGAGCTGGCGGTGGTGCTTCGTAGACAAGAAACTGGGCTAGTCGACCGGAAAGGTCGTGCCCAGGCCCATACCGGTGATCCACTCGGGCACGGCCTCGTAGCCGGTCCAGACCAGCGGCCGGCCGACGGCGGCGGCCCCGATCAGCCAGGTGCGGATCTCGTGGCCGCCGCTGCCGGCCTGCGTCTCCAGGCCGATGTCGCCGAGCGCGGCGATCGGGGCCGGGTCGCCGGCAGCGAGCTGCTTGAGGAACCAGCGGTCCCAGTCGGCGTTCACGGGCGCGTTGGGGTCGCCGGCCATCGCCCGCACCCGCGGTTCACGGGCGGCGGCGAAGGCGCGGGCGTCCTTGCGGCCGTGGATCATCGCGACCCGCCGCTCCCCCACCACCGTCGGGTCGCGAGGATCGTTGGGCGGCAACCAGTGCGACAGTCCGCCGCTGGCCACCACCAGCACCCGGCCCGGGAACGGCGCGGACCGCAGCACCTTGCCCAGCGCCTCGCCGAGTTCCAGGCAGCGCGGCATGCTCGGCAACGGCGGCGCAGCGGTGTTCACCACCAGCGGCACCATCGGCACGTCGCCGACGACCATGTCGTAGCTCTGCACGACGCCGTGGTCCACGGTCAGCGAATACGACAGCGAGAGGTCGAAACCGGCCCCGGCCAAGCCGTCGCGCACCGACCAGGCCAACTCACCGGCCACCGGCAGCGGCCCCTCCCGGCTGGCGAAGTCGCCGAAGCCGACGGCTTCCTCCACACCCAGCACGAACGGCGGCATGGCGTCGTAGAAGTTGGCGTGGAAGTGATCCGGCCCGATCACCACGACGGCGTCCGGCCGACGGGCGGCGACCGCGCGCCGGACCCGCTCGGCGGCGGCGAGGAAGGCGGCCCCAGGCGCGTCCACCTCGGACGGTGGCATCATCGTCGCGAACGGCGAGTGGGACAACGCGACCAGCCCGACAAGCTCACTCACTGCGGCACCTCGCTAGCGCTCGGTGTCCGCGTTCGCGGACGCTCTGTGCTGAATGATTCGCTCGCAAGCTCGCTCATGCCGCGTCTCCCAGCAGGAAGCGCTTGTGCACGGCCAGGTACTCGTCGACCTTCTCCCACTGCGGCCAGTGCCCGGCGTCGGAGATCACGTGCAGCTCGGCGTTCGGCAGCCACTCCAGCAGCAGCGCCGCCTCGTCCAGGCCGCCGGTGGGGTCATGGTCGGTCCACAGCAACAGGGTGGGCGCCGTGATCTTGCCGACCCAGGCCGGCTCCCACGCGAAGTCGGCGCGCACCACCGGATCCTGCAGCACCAGCGTGTTGGCGATGGCCCGGGTGAAGCCGACCCGGCTGTACACCTTGCGCCGCAGCAGCACCAGCTCGTCGGTGACCATCTCCTTGTGGTGGAACAGGAACTCCACCCGCGGCCGCACGGTCTCGTCCGACGGGTCGGCGACCGCGGCCATCGTGCTGTCCCGCAGCCGCGCCATCACCTCGGGCTTGTTGGCGATGTTGCCGGGCGTGTTCAGCACCAGCCGGTCCACTCGGCCCGGGGCGTGCGCGGCCGTCCACGCCGCGACCCAACCGCCGAGCGATTCCCCCGACAGGTGCGCGGATTCGATGCCCAGGACGTCGAGCAGGGCGACGAGGTGATCAGACAGCACGTCGATCGTGTAGTGGTGGTCGGGCAGGTCCGACCAGCCGTGGCCGACCATGTCGTAGGCGGTGACCCGGAAGTGCTCGGCCAGGCCGGCGATGTCCCGCGCGTACGCCTCCAGGTGGCCGCCGGTTCCGTGCAGCAGCACCAGATCCGGCCCCGAGCCGGCGCGCAGCACCCGGGTGCGCACGCCCCGCACGTCCACGTGCCGCAGCTCGTGGTCCACATCGGACAGCTCATCCCAGATGGAGATGTGCTCCGGCAACGCTTTCACGACTGCTCCTCCCCGAACTTCGCCCGCGCCTCGGCCATGGTGGCCAGCCCGGCGCTCTGCCGCCGACCCACGCCGAGCAGTCCCAGCAGCCGGGAGTTCTCGATGGTCAGGAACTCGACCGGCTCGTCGGCCGAGTCGTTGTAGTGCCGGTGCCAGGTCCACGGCGGCGTGTAGACGAAGTCGCCGGCCGACCACGGCTCGGTCTCGTCCTCGACCTCGCTGTGGCCGGTCCCGGAGATCACGTAGTGCACAGTCTCGTGGTGGTGGCGCTGCATGTCCGAGCTCAGGCCGGGCGGAATGGTCTGCCGGAAGATCTCGAACGACACGGTCGGCAGCCGGCCGGCGATGGACAGCGTGGTCGGGTTGTGCACCTGGTCGGCCGGCAGCCGCTCCAGCTCCGCGGCCCGCACCACGATCGGCCGCGCCGCACTGGGACGCACGCTGTCGCTGATCGCACCGAGGAACTCGGCCATGCTGAAGTCCGGTCCGGACTGGGCCATCAGATCGTCTCCGTCCTGCCGCCGTCGACCGTGAGCACGGTCCCGTTCACGTAACTCGCCGCCCGCGAGGCCAGGAACGCCACCGCGGCCCCGATCTCGTCGGCGGTCGCCGGCCGCCCGGCCGGCACCGCCATCGTGTCGCGGGCGGCCACCTCGACCAGAGTCGACCCGCTGGCCGCGGCCCGCGCGGCCAGCACCTCGGTCCGCCGGTCGGTCGCCGTGGCGCCGGGCGCGACGCAGTTCACGGTGACGCCGTTGGCCGCGTACTCCCTGGACATCAGCTTCGCCGCCGCCGTAGCCGCCGAACGCAGCACCACGGAGATGGCCAGGTTCGGATCGGGCTGGCGGACCATCGCCGAGGTCACCAGCACCACCCGGCCGAAGCCGCGCAGGGCCATCGCCGGCAGCGCGGCCCGGGCCAGCCGGAGCGGCCCGAGCAGCAGCAGTTCGATGGAGCGCAGCCACTGCTCGTCGGTCACGTCCAGGACCCGGCCGGGCGGTGGGCCGCCGGCGTTGAGCACCAACACGTCCAGCGAGCCGAACCGCTCCTCCACGTGCTGCACGGCCTGCGCGGCGTCCACATCGGACAGTTTGGCGACGTCCTGCACGAGCGTGCCGACCGGTCCGGTGCAGCCGGCCCGCAGCTTCTCGGCCGCGGCCTGCAACGTGTCGTTGTTCCGTCCGGTCAGGACAACTCCGTGGCCCTGGCGCAGCAGGTGGGCCGCGGCGGCGTGGCCGATGCCGGTGGCGCCACCGCCGACGAGCGCGGTTCGGGTGCTGATGTCGGCCTCCCCCAGTCGGTGCTGTCGGCGCTAGCCTGACCGGCATGAACCAGGCAGGACAACGATGAGTCCCGCTGAGCGGGACGGCACGGGTGGTCTGGACCGGGCGGCGGCGATCCTGGGCGCGTTCGACGCCGGGCACCGCGAGCTGACGCTGGCCGGCCTGGTCGAGCGCAGCGGCCTGCCCCGCTCGACGGTGCACCGGACCGCCGACAAGATGATCCGCCTCGGCTGGCTGGACAAGCCCCGCGACCGCTACCGGGTCGGCAACCGGCTGTTCGAGATCTCCAGCCTGGCCCCGATCCGGCACGAGCTGCGCGAGTCGGTGCTGCCGTTCCTGCAGGACCTGCACCACGCCACGCACGCCACCGTGCAGCTGGGCGTGCTGGACGGGGCCAAGATCCTGGTGGTCGAGCGGATCAGCGGACACCGACCGATGCCGATGCTGGAGCAGGCCGGCGGGGTCGTCCCGGCCTACTGCTCGGGGCTGGGCCGGGCCATCCTGGCCTACTCCGATCCGGCAACCGTGCAGAAGGTGCTGGCCGCCGGCCTGCCGGCCCGTACGCCACGCACGCTCACCAACCCGGTGGCCGTGCTACGCGAGCTGACGGCGGTGCCGGACCAGGGCTGGGCGGTCGACCGCGAGGAGGGCGTCATCGGCGTGAGCTGCGTGGCCGCGCCGGTGTTCGGGCCGCTCGGCGAGGTGGTGGCGGCGATGTCGGTGACCGGGCCGAGCAAGCTGGTGCGGGCCGACCGGATCGGGCCGGCGGTCCGGCTGGCCGCCGCCGCGGCCTCCCGGGCCTACGCCAAGTCCCGCTGAGCGGGACCCGAAATTGCGCCTGGCCCACGGGCGAAGCCAGGCTGAGGGTCCCACACAGGAGGAGGCGGCGGTGACTCTCGGCGGCGGCTACATGCTCCGGAACCGGCAGGGGCGGCAGATCCCGGCCATCGGGCTCGGCATCACCATGAAGACCAACGGCGACTCCACCCAGGGCGCGTACTCCCTGTTCGAGTACGCCGTCCCCGGCGAGACCAGCGGCCCGCCGCCGCACCTGCACACCCGCGAGGACGAGTCGTTCGTGTGCCTGTCCGGCCGCCTCGACGTGATGCTCGGCGGCGAGGACTTCGTACTGGAGCCGGGCGACTACCTGTTCCTGCCGCGCGATGTGGTGCACACGTTCCGCAACTCGACCAAGGACGAGGCGCGGGTGATCTCCGTGGTGTCGCCGGCCGGCCTGGAGGACTACTACCAGGCGCTGGCCGACCTGCCGCCCGGTCCGAAGGACATCTCCGTGCTCAAGGGCATCATGGCCGACTTCGGCATCGTGCTCCAGCTGCCCGAGGCGGGCTGACCATGCGCGTCGCGGTCATCGGGGCCGGCGTCGCCGGGCTGGCCACCGCCAAGGTGCTGACGCAGGCCGGGCACGAGGTCGTGGGCTACGACAAGACGCCGGACCTGGGTGGGGTGTGGAGCCGCAGCCGCCGCTACCCGGGCGTCACCACACAGAGCCCCAAGGCGCAGTACTCGCTGTCGGACTTCGCCATGCCGGCCGACTATCCGGAGTGGCCGGACGGCGAGCAGGTGCAGCGCTACTTCGCCGCCTACGCCGAGAACTTCGGGGTCGACCGGCTGTTCCGGCTGAACACCGAGGTGGTGGCCGCGGAGCCGGCGGCCGGCCGCTGGCTGGTCGACGGCGAGCTGTTCGACCGGGTCGTGGTGGCCAACGGCGTGTTCTGCGAGCCAGCCGTGCCGGACTATCCGGGGCTGGCCGAGTTCGCCGCGGCCGGCGGGCGGCTGTGCGCCGGCACCGAGTTCCACGACGCCGAGGACGCGCGGGGCAAGCACGTGCTGGTCGTCGGCTACGGCAAGTCGGCCTGCGACGTGACCGTGCCGGTGAGCAAGGTGGCCGCCAGCACCGACATCATCGCCCGGCAGATGCTGTGGAAGGTGCCACGGCGCATCGCCGGCAAGGTGAACTTCAAGATGCTGCTGCTGACCCGTATGGGCGAGGCGCTGTTCCGGTACCTGCGGCTGCGCGGCGTCGAGCGCTTCCTGCACGGCCCCGGCAACGGCCTGCGGCGGCGGATGCTCAACTCGGTCGGCACGGTGTCGGTGCGGCAGTTCGGGTTGAAGGCCCTGGGACTGGTGCCGCACGGGCAGATGGAGGACATCGTCAAGGGCGCCATCGGCCTGGCCACCGAGGGTTTCTTCGAGGGCGTGGCCGACGGCACGATCACCGTGCGACGGGACACCACCATCAGCCGGCTGCTCGGCGGCGACTCGCCGCGGGCCGAGCTGAGCGACGGCACGGTGCTGCCGGCCGATCTGGTGGTCTGCGCCACCGGTTTCCGCCAGGGCGTGCCGTTCCTGCCCGAGGACGTGCAGCGGGAGCTGCTGGACGAGCGCGGCAACTTCATGCTGTACCGGCAGATCCGGCCGGTTTCGGTGCCCGGCCTGTACTTCAACGGCTACAACTCCTCGTTCTTCAGCCCGCTCAACGCCGAGATGGCCGCCGTGTGGATCGCCGCCGACCTGGCCGGGGCGGTCGACCTGCCGCCGGCTTCCCAGATGCGGCAGGAGATCCGCGAACAGCTGGCGTTCATGGACGTCGCCACCGACACCCACCACTGCCGCGGCACGAAGATCATCCCGTTCTCCATGCACAACGTGGACGAGGTGCTCGCCGACCTGGACGCCAACATCTCGCCGCTGGTCCGAGCCGCCCACTGGCTCAACCCGGTCGATCCCGCCGCCTACGCCGGGGTGACGCCGAAGGTGCTGTCCCGGCTGCCCAAGGCGACGATCACCGACCGCACGCCGACACCAGCGACGCCGCCCGCACCGCGTCGGTATGACCGCTCAGCCGGGCGGTGACGTCCAGGCGCCGCAACGGAATCCCGGTCAGGTACAGGTCGCCGGCCAGGTCCAGCAGCTTGTGCCGGGCCGGCTCGTCGGGGAACCGGGGCTCGTTGTCGTAGCCGGTCGGGCCGAGGAGCACGACCGACTCCGCGGTGAGTCCCCGGCCCAGTCCCAACTCGTGCGCACGCGGCACCTCTTCGGCGAAGGCGATCGTGCGCGCGGGAGCCACTTCGGCGAAGTAGTCGTCGGGCAGCCGACACGTGAAAGTCTGTGTCACCGCACCCCGGACGAAGGTGTAGGACCACAAGCCGGAGCCGGGCCGCACCTCGGGAATCCCCGTGCCGGAACGTAATTCCGGCGTCGCCGGGGTGCACCACGACGGTCACCGGCCGGCCGGAGTGCAGGCCGAGTCCGGCGAACCGGGCCGGCCGGGCGACCGTGCGCCTCACAGACGCTCCTCCAGCGCCTGGATCCGCCGACGCAGCTCCGGCAGCGACGCCATCAGCGCGGCGGCGCGAAGCCCCTGTGCGGCCGGAATCGCCGGCTGTCCATAGTAGACACCGGCGTCGGGGATGTCTTTCATGGCCAGCGCTCGGACAGCCAGGGTCACGTCATCACCCAGCACCGCGTGATCGACGACGCCGGTGTTCCCGGCCATGGTGACATGCCGGCCCAGCACCGCGCCCGCGGACCGATGACAGCACCCCGCTCCACCACGGCATACGGGCCGATGGACGCCGAAACGTCGACCGAAGCCGAAGGATCGATCACGGCGGTGGCGTGCACGCCGGCGGCCAGTGGCAACGGACGCCGGTACAGCTCAAGGAAACGGGCGAACGCGAGACGCGGATCGGCGCACCGCAGATGCGGGCGATCGGCGTCCAATCCCGGCGGCAGGATCAGCGCACCGACACCGTGCGCCAACGCCTGCCGCAGGTACTTGGCGTTCGCGCAGAACGCCAATCCCGCCGGATCATCGGAATCGGCCGGAACCGGCCGCGTGACCACGAAGCCCGGCGACGACACGGCTTCGGCGCCGATGACGGAAGCCAGCTCCGCCAACGTCCATGGCATCAGGCTTCCCTCCGGACCTGGCGGAACGGGCTGATGCCGCGGCGGGACGGTCCGGCCAGGAACTCCACCAGCTGCGCGACGGGACCGTCGGTCCACGACTCCAGCTCGTGCCCGTCGCGTAATCGGTCGAACACCAGGCGCAGCTGGTTGTACTCGGCCGGCGGCATGCCGGATCGCCGCAGCCCCACCACGTTCAGCGCGCGGTGCGTGGCCGGAATGCCGTCCACGCCGCAGAACGGCAGCACGTCCCGCGTCACCTTGGACATCGCGCCGACCATGGCCTGCCGGCCGATGCGGACGTGCTGGTGCACCCCGCACATGCCGCCGACGACGGCGCGGTCGTCGATCACCACGTGCCCGCCGAGACTGGTCGCCTGCGAGACGATCACGCCGTCGCCGAGCTGGCAGTCGTGCGCCACGTGCACCTGCCCCATGATCAGGCAGCCGGCGCCGATCCTGGTCGGCACCGACGTGGTCGCCCGGTGCACGATGGCCGCCTCGCGGATCACCGTGTCCGGCCCGATCTCCACGCCGGTCGGGCCACCGGCGAAGGCCAGGTCCTGCGGATCCCCGCCCAGCACGGCATGCGCGTCCACCCGAACGCCGGCGGCCAGCCGCACACAGCCGTGCACCACCGCGTACGGACCGATGACGACGTCGTCGGCCAGCTCGGCCTCGGGTGCGACGACCGCCGACGGATGAACCTGAACCAAAACCCCACCCCCAACGGGGCCATCATCCCACGATCACTCGCGCAGCAGGCCCGCCATCACCATGCTGGCCAACGAGTCCGCGGTCGCGGTGCGTTCTCCCTCACTCACCGGCGGTTCACCGAACCGGCGGGCCAGTGGCCACTGGGTCAGGGTCGCGATGGGGCCGGTGACCAGTGCGTACAACTGGAACAGGGGCACCGGCCGGATCCGGCCGGCGACCACCAGCTGCTCGATCGACGGCTCGCACGCCAGTACTATCGGCGCGAGGAAGCGCCGGTGAAGATAGTCCAGTCGGGCGGACTCCCTTGTCCCTTCATACGCCATCAGCCACGACAGCTGCGGGCTGCGCACCGCGATCTGGTAGAAGCGCCGCACGATGCTGGCCAGCCGCTCGGCCGGGTCCTCGAAGTGCCGCGCCAGCACCGGATCCAGCTGCCGGCGGGCGTCGTCCAGCGCGAAGTCCACCACCGCGTGCCAGAACGCGCCCTTGGAGCCGTAGCGGTCGTTGACGAAGTTGTGGCTGACCCCGAGGCGATTGCCCAGCTCCCGCACGGAAGTCGCCTCGTAGCCCAGCTCGGCGAACGCGTCCAGGCCGCGGCGCAGTATCTCCGCCTCGGCCGGCAGGAGCACCGCACGCCGCTGCTGGATGGGCATCCCGCGATCCCTTTCCGTGGTGAGGGACAGATGCAACCACACGCGACACCCCAGCCGAGGGTCGAATACGTCGAAAGTGACCCCGGTGTACCGATTCACAGCGCATCCACAGGTACGGACAACGTTGTCCACTACGGACTCCCGGCCGTCGTGCCACCATGGTGACATGCGCCCCAGCCTGTACGAGTTCGCCGGCGGCGAGCCGGCCTTCCTGGCGCTGGCCGCCGCGCACCACCGCCGTTGCCTGGCCGATCCGGAACTCAACCACCCGTTCTCCCACCCGGACCAGCATCCGCAGCACGTGGCGCGGCTGGCCGCCTACTGGGCCGAGGTGCTGGGCGGGCCACCCGGGTACACGACGATCGCCGGCGGCCATTCGGCGGTGTTGTCGATGCACGCCCACAACGGCGACATGGACGACCTGGGCCGCCGGTTCGTGCGATGTTTCGTGGACGCCATGGACGACGCGGGCCTGCCGGTGGATCCGGAGTTCCGGGCGGCCATGCGGGCGTACATGGAATGGGCGGTGGCCGACGTGCTGGTGTACGCGCCCAAGGACAGCGTGGTGCCGACCGAAGCGGCCATGCCGCACTGGACGTGGGACGGCCTTTCGGCGGGTTGACGGCGGTCGCCGCCATCCGGTAATCGAGTTCGTCCGAATTACCCGACTTTCGGCTCTGCCCGCCGATACCCGAGGCATCCTACGTTGGGCGCACCATCCGCTTGTGGCGCACGGGAACCCCTGACAGCCCGCCCGGCGCCACCGGTCCCTGGAGGCGTGCCCCTTGAAGATCAGCAGGCTCTCTGCCGTCGCCGCCATGGCGCTCGCGCTGCTCGGCTTCGCGACCGTGCCGGCCGAAGCCGCCAGCACGCCGAACATCGTCGGCGGCTCCACCGTCACCACCGCCCCGTCCTGGGCCGCCGCCGTCGGCGACAGCTCCGGCATGTGGTGTAGTGGCGAACTCGTGGCCAGCCAGTGGGTCCTGACCGCGGGCCACTGCGAGGGCGCCACCCAGATCCGCGTCGGCTCGAAGAGCCTGAACAGCGGCGGCACCCTGGCCAAGGTCTCGAAGTGGGTCAAGAACCCCAAGTACAACGGCGGCGGCTACGACTTCTCGCTGTACAAGCTGACCGCGCCGGTCAGCCAGACGCCGATCCAGATCGCCACCACCTCGCCGGCCACCGGCACCAAGGTCACGCTGTACGGCTTCGGCCAGACCTGCGGGACCCGCGGCTGCGGCGACATGAGCTCGACCCTGCGGCAGCTGTCCACCACCGTGTCCGCCGACAGCAACTGCGGCGGCATCGTCGGCAGCGTCGAGCTGTGCTTCAACACCACCGTGTCCGGCAGTGACTGCTACGGCGACTCCGGTGGCCCGGCCGTGGTCAACGGCATGCTGGTCGGCACCGACAGCCGCGGCGCGGACGGCCCCGGCGCCGACACCTGCGGCAAGACCAAGTCCATCTACGGCGACGCCAGCTCGTCGTCCATCTCCTCCTGGGTCAAGTCGACGGTCGCCGCCGGCTAGCTCCCCGTTCTGTCATGAAGGGCCCCTTCCTCGCGTTCAACGCGAGGAAGGGGCCCTTCATGACGTTCAGGCCCGGTCCGCAACCGCTTCCAACCGGGCCACGTGCGCCCGCCACCCGGTCTCGTCCCGCGGCGGCAGGAAGTCGTTGCCCCGGCTGTGGCCGGCGGCCCCGTCGATCAGCTCCCGCACGATGTCGGCGTGCCCGAGGTGCCGCTGCGTCTCGGCGACCACGTGGGCCAGCACCCGGTGCAGGGTCACCTTCGGCTCCGGCCACCACACCGCCGTGCCCGGGGCGTCCAGGTCCAGCGCCTCGATGGTGGCGTCGGCGTGCCGAATGGCGGCCCGATACGCCCCCACGATGTAGTCGCGGGACTCGTCGTCCGCCGCCCACATGTCGATGTTCGGCTCCAGGCCCTGCCGCAGCCACGGCACCGGGTTCTCCGGGTGCCGGTCGAACACGATCCCGAAGTACAGCAGCTCCACCGTGGTGAGGTGCTTGACAAGCCCGAGCAGGTTCGTCCCGGTCGGCGTCAGCGGCCGCCGGATGTCACGTTCGCCCAGGTCATCGAGCTTCCACAGGATCGCCTCCCGGGCGTCCCGGAGGTAGCGGCGCAGGTCTTCCTTCATGTCCAAATCCCCTCGCGGTTGCGCGTACAGAGGTGAGACCGGCCGCCTCCGGCAGAATCATCGGCTGTGAGCGAGATTTCTTCATCCGAGTTCGACCTGGCGGCAGCCCGGGCGGGGGATGACGCCGCGTTCACCCGACTCGTCAAGCCGCTGCACGGCGAGTTGCACGCCCACTGCTACCGCATGCTCGGCTCCGCCCACGACGCCGACGACGCCTTGCAGGACGCACTGCTGCGCGCCTGGCGGGGGCTGAGCGGCTTCGAGGGCCGCAGCTCGCTGCGCTCGTGGCTGTACACGGTCGCCACGCGCACGTGCCTCGACCTCGCCGAAGGCCGGGCCCGGCGGGCGCTGCCGATGGACTACGGCGAGGACACCGCCTGGCTGGGGCCGTATCCGGACGCCCGGTACGAGCAGCGGGAGGCCGTGGAACTGGCGTTCGTCGCCGCGTTGCAGCACCTGCCCGGCAACCAGCGGGCCGCGCTGCTGCTGTTCGACGTGCTCGGCTTCTCGGCGGCGGAGATCGCCGAGGTGATGGCCACCTCGACCGCGTCGGTGAACAGCGCGCTGCAACGGGCTCGGGCGATCGTGTCCGACCGAATACCGGAGATCGACCAGCAGCAGACCCTGCGCAAGATCGGCGACGCCCGCGTGCGGGAGATCGTCGCCGCCTACGCCGGGGCGCTGGAACGCGGCGACGCCGACGCGTTGCTGGCGCTGGTGACCGAGGACGTCACGTGGTCGATGCCGCCGATGACCGAGTGGTACGCGGGCGTGGGGCCGGTGCTGGACTTCGCCGCGCGGGTGCCGCTCAGCTCGTGCGGCAGCTGGCGGCACGTGCCGGTGACCGCCAACGGCCAGCCCGCGGTGGCGTTCTACCTGCGCCGCGACGACGACGGCCCGCACCGGGCCTGGTCGATCACAGTGTTGACGCTGCGGGACGACCGGATCGCGGCACTGACCTCCTTCCTGGGCGGCGAGCACTTCGCGCGGTTCGATCTCCCCGCCACCGCCTGACGTGGTCCTTACCGCCAACTGATAGACATGACGCTCCGATGGCTGATGGGCCGATCACAAGGGGGAACGACAGCGTGAACGAGGAAGCCACGCATCCCGACATCAACTGGCGGCGCGTGCGCCGGTTCGGGTACGTGGTGGCGGCCGTGGTCGTCGGGCTGCCGCTGATCGCGTTCGGCATTACCTACGCGATGGTCACCACGCCCGACCCGAAGGCGGTCACCGACCAGCAGCAGACCGTCACGCTGTACTACGCCGACGGCTCGGTGATGACCACCATCGGCCCGGCCAGCGGCGGCTACCGCACCGTGGTCAGGATCGACCAGATCCCCCAGGTCGTGCAGCACGCCGTCGAGGCGGCCGAGGACGAGAGCTTCGAGACCAACATCGGCCTGGGCGGCATCACCACCCAGTTCGTGCGGCTGGCCACCGGCGTCGACGCCCAGTCGCTGCCCGACCAGTGGCTGCGGCTGGTGCGGGCGGTCAAGCTCGGCCACCAGCAGCCCAAGGACGACATCCTGGCCGGCTACCTCAACCTGGTCTACCTGGGCCGCGGCGCGTACGGCATCCAGGCCGGGGCGCAGGCCTACTTCGGCAAGAACGTCGCCGACCTCAACGCCTCCGAGGCCGCGTTCCTGGCCGGCTGCATCGACCAGCCGGCCAAGAACGAGGACGACACCTGGACCAAGCAGCAGTGGTCACACGTGCTGAACCGGATGGTCGCCAACAACTGGCTCACGCAGAGCGACCGCGACCGCTACCCCGCGCCGCCCAAGACGATCGCCCCGGTCACCGGCTCGCTGCCGCCGGCGCGGTCGTTCATCGCGAAGCAGGTGCTGGCCGAGGCCGGGCTGTTCGGGCTGAGCCAGGACGCGCTGCGGCACGCCGGCGCCCAGATCCACACCACCATCGACGCCAAGGCCCAGGGCATGGCCGAGGCCGCCGCCCAATCGCTCAAGTCGGCCGACCCGGACGTCGGCGACGCGCTCGTGTCGATCGACCCGACCACCGGGGCCATCCTGTCCTGGTTCGGCGGCGGCGACGCCGCCCAGCCCATCGACACCGCCGACAACGCCGCCCAGCCCGGTCCGGTCTTCCAGCCGCTGGTGCTGCTGGGCGCCGTGCGGGCCAATCCGCAGATCACGCTGGCCTCGCAGTACAACGGCACCAGCCCGCAGACCATCGGCGGCACGCAGGTGAAGAACTTCAGCGGCGCCGACTGCGGCCCCCAGTGCACCGTCGGCGACGCCATGAAGAACAACACCAACACCGTCTTCTACAAGATGACCGACGACATCGGGCCCATGAACGTGGCCAAGGCGGCCTTCGAGGCCGGCGTGTCCCAGACCCAGGTCATCGGCGGCAAGGCCGGGCCGTCGCTGCGGTCCAGCGACAACCAGACCACCGACAGCATCGCCATGGGGTCCTACCCGGTGCGCCCCAGGGACATGGCGCAGGCGTACGCCACCCTCGCGGCCAACGGCAAGTACAAGCCCGCGCACTTCATCACCGGCATCGCGTCCGCCACCGGCAACCCGATGTACGACGCGGACGCCAACCCGAAGCTGATACCCAACCAGGTGTTCGACCCGGCCCAGGCCCAGCTGGTCACCCAGTCCATGCTCACCGGCCCCGGGCTGGACGGCGGCCGCCCGGTCGCGGCCAAGGCCGGCGCCACCGAGTTCCTCGACACCCCGAACAACTCCGACGCCTGGACCGTGGGCTACACGCCCCAGGTCGTCACCGCGGTCTGGGTCGGCCACCGCAAGGACCTCGCCCCCATGCAGGAGGGCGTGGACGTGCCGACCGGGATCTGGCAGCGGTACATGAACGCCTACCTCCAGGGCAAGCCGGCCAGCCAGTTCTAGCTACCGCCACCAGGGGCGGTGTCGCTGCGCCGCCACCGCCCCGGCCGGCTCCACCAGCTCGGTCAGCCGCGGCGTCACGTGCCTGAGGTGCTCGCTCACCCACAGCGCCGTCGGCAGGTCCGGCACCGCCGTCCCGTTCGGCAGGACCGGGTCCCGCAACTGCGGCGGGGCCAGCATCGGCACGTCGCCGTGGTCGGTGCGGTCCAGGCGGGACGCCAGGTGGTCGAACCAGGCCGCGACCTGGCCGGCGTGCTCGCCCAGCAGCAGCCGCAGCGGATCGGGCTCGCCCGGGGCGGCCGGCAGCCCGGCCAGGGAGTGCGCCGTGAGCCGGGCCCGCAGCGCCCCGGCCACCAGCCGCCACAGGTACTCCTTCGGCACCCGCTTGGTGCCCTGCTCGGCCAGGAAGCCGCGCAGCGCCTCGTCCAGCCGGATGCCGGCGGCGATGGCCGAGGACGCGACCGGGGCGTCGGGCCGCAGGCCGAGCGCCCAGTGCGCGGAGTCGGACAGGTAGCGGCCGCCGGTACGGAAGGCGTCGGCGAGGTCGTCGGCGACCAGCGAGCCGGCGCCACGCGGCCAGAACAGCACCCCGACCAGGAAGCTCACCGCACAGCCGATCGCCACGTCCTCGATCCGCACCACGCCGATCTGCCAGCCCGCCGGCACCAGCAGGTTGAACAGCACCGACACGACCACCGTGAACGCGGCCTGCCCGGCCTCGAACGGCAGCACCCCCGGCGCGTACGCGGCGACCAGCACCGCCAGCGGCAGCGCCGTCCACAGCGCGGCGGTGCTGGAGCCGATCGCCAGCAACAGCGCCGCGCCGATGACAAAGCCGACCACCGTGCCGACCAACGCGCGGAGGGCTGTCGAACCGGTCGACGCGGCGTTGGTACGCAAGACCGACAGCGTGCCGAGCACGACCCAGAAGCCGTGCTCCACGCCGGTCAGATCCGCCACCGCCACCGCGACCGCCAGGGCGATGGCACCCCGTGCGCTGTTGAGGAACCACACCGACCGCAGGCTGGCGTGTCGTGACACCGCGTTGGCGACGGTGGTCAGGCCGGCCAGGCGGCTCTCGCTCTGCGTGGGATCTGTGCCGTACCAACGCCTTCGGCCGTTGGACACGATCGCCGGGTCCGCCATGTGCGAGGCGATGAGGGCGTCCGCGAGGGCCGTGTGCGCGGCGACGGCCGCCGTGCGCGCGTGGAACGACAGGTGCACCGCCGCGCCGAAGTCCGCGCTGTCGCTACGCAACTGCCGCAGATGCTCCACGCTGTCGGCGAGGCTGCGCTCCAGGCAGTCCAGCTCCGGCTTGGTCG
Organism: Kutzneria sp. CA-103260; assembly: GCF_018263855.1. GTDB lineage: Bacteria > Actinomycetota > Actinomycetes > Mycobacteriales > Pseudonocardiaceae > Kutzneria. Next base: position 4,875,722 of record NZ_CP073318.1, read on the forward strand.
GCTCGCCCTCCAGCACCGCCGCGACGTCCCGTAGCACCGTCGCCGTGTCGGTCAGCAGACGGCGCTCCACCTCGTCGATGCGCGTGAGGTCGTCGTACTCGTGCAGGCTGTCGCAGATCACCGACGTGCACCACTCCAGCAGACCCACGAGGCTGTCCAGCGCCTGGTCGGCCGCCGCGAGCCCGGTCGGCCGGTACGGCGTCGCCGTGAACGTGGTCAGCAGGTTGTGCTTGCAGTCCAGGGCGTGCTGGCGGTACTTCGGGTCGCGGTCGCCCTGCAACGCCGCCGCCAGCAGATCCGCCAGCGCGCGGGCGTTCTTCGCCACCGCCCGGCGCAGCTCCGTGCCCGGCGGCTTCGGCGACAGCAGCAGGACCGCGATCGTCCCCACCACCGACGCCAGCCACCAGCCTGCAAGCCGGTCCGGCACCATGTCCATGGTTCCCGGCGACGCCGCCGGCAGCACGTAGGCCAGCAGCGCCGCGGTCGTTCCCGACGCCGCGTTCGGCCCGCCCACGCCCGCGAACAGCACGACGAACACCACCGGCAGCGTCACCAGCGTCGCCAGCACCACCGACGTGTTCACCGCCGTGCCGATCACCAGCAGCACGCTGCCGGCCACCGCCAGGCCCAGGTGGGCCACCGCCTTGTCCCGCGCCCGGCCGCCGAACGACGCCAGCACCAGCGTCGCGAACCCGCCGAACGCCGCGAACGTCGCCACCTGGAGGTTGCCGAGCACGGTGTAGCTGAACGCGAACAGGCCCGGCACCACCAGGGTCGCCCGCACCGCTCGCAGGGCGGCCGGGGTCGACCACAGCCGCTGCACGCTGGTCATCGGCCGAGCATATTTGCGGTCCCGGGCGGAGGGAACGGTCAGTCCATGCCGAACGGCCCGCCGGCCGACAGGCCGTCCGGATCGTCACCCACCAGCGGTGGCAGCGGCCCGGTCGGCTCGCTGCGCAGCAGGTCGGCCAGCAGCGCCAGGTAGCGCCGCCAGCCGCCGCTCTCGTCGTACTGGATGGTGCCGACGACCATGGACAGCAGCTTCGGCAGGTCGGCGGCGGTCAGATCCTGGCGTACCGCTCCTTGCTCCTGTCCACGGGCCAGCAGTGGGGCCAAGCGGTGGAAAAACCCCCGGGCCAGGCCGTCGGTCGCGGCCGGGAGGCGGCGGGTGGTGGCGACGACCCGGATGTGCTGGGCCCGGATCTCCAGGGCCGCCTCCAGGGCCCGGAGCAGGCCGCGCAGCGCGTCCGGATCGGCGTCCGCCTCGTCCAGGACGGGGAGCACGTGCTCGGTGTACCGCTCGCGGACCACCGCCGCGACCAGGTCGTCCTTGCTCGGGTAGTGCCGGTACAGGGTGGCCGGGCCGACGCCCGCGCGGCGGGCGATCTCCTCCAGCGACACGTCGTGCCGGCCGGCCGCGAACAGGTCTTCGGCCACCGCCAGGATGCGCTGGGCGTTGCGCCGGGCATCGGTGCGGGGAGCCCGCTGACCTGCGGATTCGCGTGACGACGGCACGCCCGATATTAGCACTGATAGTTCGCTCTCACTTTTGCTAGGCTTATCCGAGAGTCCACTACCAGTTGTTAGGGGGCGCCCATGACCACTCCCCTGGAGATGACCCGCGACCGCTTCGACCCCTCCCCCGAGTTACGCGCGCTGGCCGCCCAGCCCGGGCTGCCGCGCATCACCTCCCTGTTCGGTCCGGCCCGGATCGCCGTGCGGCACGAGGACGTGCGGGCCGTGTACGGCAACTCCGTCGAGTTCAGCAACGGCGCCCAGTCCCGTCTGGAGGGCACCGAGAACGTCGGCTTCCTGCTCGGCTACGACCCGCCCGCGCACACCCGGCTGCGGCGGATGCTCACCCCCGAGTTCACCCTGCGCCGCATGCGGGCCATGCGCCCCCGCATCGAGGAGATCGTCGACGCCGCCCTGAATGCCATGGCCGAGGCCGGTCCCGGCGTCGACCTCGTCGCCGGGTTCGCGCTTCCCGTGCCCTCACTGGTGATCTGCGAGCTGCTGGGCGTGCCGTACGAGGACCGGGCCACGTTCCAGAGCCTCACCCACCGCCAACTCGACTTCGCCGTGCCCCTGGAGGAGCGGACCCGCGCCGGCGAGGAGATGGGCCAGTACCTGGCCGGCCTCGTCCAACGGCACCTCCGCGCCCCCGGCGAGGACCTCATCGGCACCCTCATCACCCTGCACGGCAACGATCTCTCGTTCGAGGAGCTCCTCGGCCTGGCCAGCATGCTGCTCATCGCCGGGCACGAGACCACGTCCAACATGCTCGGCCTCGGTTCCCTGCTGCTGCTGGAAAATCCCGCCCAGCTGGCCCTTCTGCGCGACGACCCCACCCTCGTCGACGACGCCGTCGAGGAGCTGCTGCGCTATCTCTCCGTCGTCCACTTCGGACTCCCCCGCGAGGTCGTCACCCGCGTCACCGTCGCCGGCGACCGTCTCGATGTCGGCGAACTGGTCCTGTGCCTCATCATGCTCGCCAACCGCGACCCCGCCCTGCTCCCCGACGCCGACCGCCTCGACATCACCCGCAAGCCGTCGCCCCACGTCGCCTTCGGCCACGGCATCCACCACTGCGTCGGCGCACCGCTCGCCCGCCTGGAGATGACCATCGCCTTCCCGGCTCTGCTGCGCCGCTTCCCCACCCTGCGCCCCGCCGTATACCCCGCCGACATCCAGTTCCGCACCACCACCCCCGTCTACGGCGTGCAGACCCTCCCCGTCGCCTGGTGACGGGTGGCGCGGGCGCACCGCCGACGAGCGGTGCGCCCGCCGAAGGGTTAGACGGCGGCTATCTCGGCATGCAAGGCGGACTTGCGTGCGGGCGGGAGGAAAGAGGCCTCCACGGCGTTGGCGGCGATGTGACGCAGGTCCTCGGCGCCCAGGGTGAACGTCTCGGCGACGGCCAGGTACTCGCCCTCCAGGCTGGCGTTGAACATGGGCGGGTCGTCGGTGTTGAGGGTGACGATGACCCCGGCGTCGAGCAGGCGGCGGACGGGATGTGCGGCCATCGTCGGGACCTGCTGGGTGCGGAGGTTGGAGGTGGGACAGACCTCCAGCGGGATGCGGTGTTCGGCGAGATGGGCCAGGAGCAGGGGATCGGCGGCGCTGCTGGTGCCGTGGCCGATACGTTCGGCGGCGAGGTCACGGACCGCGGACCAGACGGTCTCAGGCCCGGAGGTCTCGCCGGCGTGGGGAACGCTGTGCAGCCCAGCTTCCCGTGCCGCGGCGAAAAACGGCGCGAACTGGGCTCTGGGCACGCCGAGTTCGGGGCCGCCGAGACCGAAGCTGACGAGGCCGTCGGGACGGGCCAGAGCGAAAGCGAGGGTTTCCTGGGCGGCGACGAGGCCCTTCTCGCCGGGGATGTCGAAGCACCAGGCCAGGTCGACGCCCCGGCGGGCGGCCTCGGCCCGGCCGGTGGCGAGGCCGGCGAACAGTTCGTCGGCGGGCAGGCCGTCCACGACGTGGTTGTGCGGGGTGACGGTGACCTCGGCGTAGCGGGCGTTCTGCCGGGCCAGTTCATCGGCCAGGCCGACCACCAGGGTCTCGATGTCGTGCCGGTCGGTCAGCAGGGACTGAACGGCCCAGTACACCTTGAGGAAGTGCGGGAAGTCGCGGAACGTGAAGAAGTCTCGAAGCTCCGCGCGGTCGGTCGGCACGCCGGCCTGCGGATGCCGACGGGCCAGGGCGAGCACGGTGTCGACGCCGGCGGAGCCGACGAGGTGGACGTGCAGCTCGACCTTGGGCAGGGCATGGATGAACGAACGCAGGCTGTCGCCGGGCATAGTTGTGGGCTCCCTGAGGGAAAAACGGATGTGCGGACGGAGAGAACGGGGCGACTCAGGGAGCGAGGTCGCCGCGTTCCGTGTCAGCGCCGTAGAGCGGCAGCTTGAAGTCCGTCACGCCACCGACCGTAGCGGACGGCGGCGGACTGCGTCAGGGGATTCCGCTGATCGGACCGGCGCGGCCGATGTGGCGGAAGTCGACATTCGGTTGCTGGAGAGCGGGACTCGCGAGGTCAGGCGGGCTTGAGTTCGGCCATCTCGGACCAGCCGTCCTGGGGGATGGTGACGTTGATGATCTGCGGCGTGGTGGCGATGGCCTTGGGGAACGCCGCCATGGCCTGCTTGAAGTGGTCGGAGGTGACGTGGGCCTCGGCGGCGTCGTCCTGGAAGCCCTCGGTGAGCACGAAGACGTTGGGGTCGTCGACGCTGCGGGCCCAGTCGAAGAAGACGTTGCCGGGCTCGGCCCGCGTCGCTGCGGTGAAGTCGGCGGTGAGGTCGAGCCAGCTGTCGGCGACCTCGGGGCGGACGGTGAACTTGACCACGATGAAGATCAAGGCGAGCCTCCTGTCGAGTGGGCCAGGCCCACGATACCGATGATCATTGCGGTCGCGCCGATCGTGAGCAGGACCGAGGTGTGGGCGCTGAACCAGGTGACCCGGGCCCGGACGCACTCGGGCACGGAGTGCAGCTCGGCGAACCGGAAGGCCAGCAGGGCCAACGTGAGCGTGCCGCCGAAGACGATCAACTCGATCATGCGCCCAGCACCTCCGCGACGATCAGGTATCCATTGAGCACGGTGATCAGCGCCGCGCAGCCGGCGGCGGCGATGGTGGTGACGCGGCGGTTGACGAAGGAGCCCATCACGTCGCGCCGCCGGGTCAGCAGCACCAGCGGGATCAGCGCGAACGGAATGCCGAACGACAGGGCCACCTGGGAGATCACCAGGCTGTCGGTGGTCGGCAGCCCCAGGGCGAGCACGGTCAGCCCGGGCAGCATGGTGATGGACCGCCGCACGTAGAGCGGAATGCCGCGACGGATGAAGCCCCGCATCACCACCTGCCCGGCGTAGGTGCCGACGCTCGACGACGACACCCCGGACGCCAGCAGCGCCACCGCGAACGCCAGCGCCGCGCCGCCCCCGACCAAGCGCCCCAACGAGTCGTGCGCGGAGAGGATCGGGTCGCCGGTGATCGGCAGCGAGGCGGCCAGCACCAGCATCGCCATGTTGATCAGGCCGGCAGTGCCGAGCGCCAGCAGCACGTCCACGGCCTGTGAGCGGAGTAGCGTGTGCCGGGACAGGTCGCTGCGGTGGTGCGCTCGCTTCTTGGTCAGGGCCGAGTGCAGGTAGATCACGTGCGGCATCACGGTTGCGCCGATGATGCTCACCGCCAGCAGCACGCTGGACGAGCCGGCGAATCCCGGCACGAGCCCGGCCGCCACCTCGGGGCCATGCGCCCCGACGGTCGCGAGGTCGTAGGCGAAGCCCAGGAACACCACCCCGAACATCGCCGCGATGGCCAGCTCGAACGGCCGACGGCCACGCTGCTCCAGGGCCAGCACGCCGAACGCCACCAGCGCCGTCAGCACCCCGGCGATCGGCAGCGGCACCCCGAACAGCAGGTTCAGGCCCACCGCCGCGCCCACCAGCTCGGCCAGGTCGGTGGCCATCGCCACCAGCTCGGCCTGCACCCACAGGCCCCGCGACACCGGCCTCGGGAAGTGCTGCCGGCACAGCTCCGGCAGATCACGGCCGGTCGCGATGCCCAGCTTGGCCGACAGGTACTGGACCAGCATCGCCATCACGTTGGCGACCACGATCACCCACAGCAGCCGGTACCCGAACAGCCCGCCGGCGGTGATGTTGGTGGCGAAGTTGCCGGGATCGATGTACGCCACCGCGGCGACGAAGGCCGGGCCCACCAGCTTCGCCGAGATGGCGGGCCGCAGCGTGGTCACGGTCGCGGGATCGCGCTCTAGCACCGCCACCTCCTCCACGTCAAGGATTGAATGTTTGGAAAGGACCATTCCTCACGTTGGATGTCAGGAATGGTCCTTTCACAACGGTGAGCAGGGATGTGGTCAGGCGACGGAGGGGCCCATGCCGAGGGACTGGGGGGTGCTGGAGTCGGGTGAGGGCTGGTGCAGCCCCTCGTCCAGCGGCCCGAACTCGGTCATCAGGGCTGGGCTGCCGCCCCACGGGGTCTGCTCTTCGGCGATCAAGGAGTTGGTGGTCAGCAGGAGACCGGCGACGGAGGCGCCGTTCTGCAGTGCCGACCGGCAGACCCGCAGGGGATCCACGATGCCCATCTCGACCATGTTGCCGTAGCGCTCGTGCAGGGCGTCGAAGCCCTCGTCGTCGGCGAGTTCCCGGGAACGCTGGAGGATCTGCGCGGCCGGGAGGCCGGCGTTGGCGGCGATCAGGAACGCGGGTTCGGACAGGGCCCGCCGCACGATGTTGGCGCCGGTGGCATAGTCGCCGGTGAGGTCGAGATCGTCGAGAACCTTCTCGGCGTGCAGCAGAGCCGCGCCGCCGCCGGGGACGATGCCCTCGGCCATCGCCGCCCGGGTGGCGGACAGGGCGTCCTCGACCCGGTGCTGCAACTCCTTGAGCTCGGCCGGAGTCGCCGCGCCGACCCGGATCAGGGCGACTTTGCCGGTCAGGGCGCCGATCCGCTCGGTGAGCACGTCCTCGTCGGTGCCGTTCTGAGCACGTTCCAGCTCGGATCGCAGCTGCGTCACCCGGAACTCGATGTCGGCCTCGCTACCGGCACCGTCCACAATGGTCGTTGAGTTCTCGGTGACGCGCACCTGCCGGGCCCGCCCGAGATGGGCCAGAGTCATGGTCTCCAGCGAGAAACCGGACTGCCGCGACAGCACGGCCCCACCGACCACGGCGGCGAGGTCCTCCAGCTTGTGCAGGCGACGGTCGCCGAAGCCGGGGGCCCGCACGGCACAGGCCCGGAACACCCCGTTGACGTGGTTGTGCACCAACATGCTCAGCGCGGTGCCCTCGACGTTCTCGGCGATCAGCACCAGCGGCCGGGGATCCCGCATCACCTTGTCCAGGATCGGCATCAGCTCCTGGACCTTGGTGATCTTCTCGCTGCACATCAGGATGTACGGGTCGTCGAGCACGGCCTCCAGCCGGCCGGGATCGGTGACCAGGTACGGCGACAGATAGCCGTTGTCGAACTCGAAGCCCTCGACGAAGTCCACCCGCATGCCGATCCGCGGCGACTCCTCGATGCTGACCACGCCGCCCTCGCCGACGGTGTGCAACGCGTCGGCGATCACCGCGCCGACGTGGTCGTCGTCGTTGGCGGAAATGGCGGCCACCCGGGCGAAGTCCTGCCGCGAGCTGACCGGGTGGGCGACCTTCTCCAGGTGCTCCACCAACAGTCCGACGGCGTGGTCGATGCCGCGCTTGATCAGCACCGGGTTGCCGCCGGTGGCGATCACCCGCATGCCCTCGCGGATGATGGCCTGGGCCAACACGGTCGCGGTGGTGGTGCCGTCGCCGACCACGTCGTTGGTCTTGATGGCCGCTTCCTTGACCAGTTGCGCGCCCATGTTCTCGAACTGGTCCTTGAGGTGGATCTCCCGGGCGATAGTGACACCGTCGTTGGTGACCACCGGCGAGCCGGTGATCTTCTCGATGATCACGTTGCGGCCCTTGGGCCCCAGCGTCGACTTGACCGCCTCGGCCAGCTTGTCCACGCCCGCGAGCAGCAGGTCCCGGGCTTGCGCGCCGAAGCGCAGTTCCTTGGCCATGGTTGGCTGCCTCTCTACGGGGTGAGCACGGCCCGGCCGCGCACCCGGCCGGCGTCGAGGTCCGCCAGCGCGTCCAGGGCGGCGTCCAGCGGGTACTTCCTGGTGTGCAGCGTCACCTTCCCCTTCTGCGCCAACACCATCAGCTCGACCAGGTCGTTGTAGGTGCCGACCAGGTTGCCGATCACGTTGCGCTCGGTGGAGATGATGTCGATGGTCGGGATGTCGATGTTGCTGCCGTAGCCGATGACGAAGTGCGAGCCGGCCCGCCGGGTCATCGCGAACGCGTCCTGCTGGGCGCCCTGCTCGGCGACGAAGTCCAGCACCACCTCGGCCCCGTGCCCGCCGGTGAGGTCCAGCACCGCCTCCACGTGCTTGCCGTCGGCCAGCACGGTGTGGTCGGCGCCGAGTTTCGCCGCCAGGTCAAGGGCTTCCGCGTTGCGGTCGACCACCACGATGGTCGTGGCGGTCAGCGCGGCCAGCGACTGGATGCCGATGTGCCCCAGGCCGCCGGCCCCGTTGACCACGCACACCGTGCCCGGATACAGCAGCGGCACGGCCTTGCGCACGGCGTGATAAGCCGTGATGCCGGCGTCGGCCAGGGCGGCCACATCGGACGGTTGCGTGGCCGGATCCAGCTTGATGCAGGCCCGCGCCGACGTCAGCAGGTAGTCGGCCATGCCGCCGTCGGTGTTGATGCCGGGGAAAGTGCTGTTGAGACAGTGCATGTCGTCGCCGGCCCGGCAGGCGTGGCACAGCCCGCAGGTCGGCGTCGGGTGCAGGATCACCGTGTCCCCGACGGCCACATTGGACACCCCGGAGCCGATTTCCTCGACCCAGCCGGCGTTCTCATGCCCGATGGTGTACGGCAGCGTGACGCCGGACTTGTCGCGCCACTGCTCCTCGATGATGTGCAGGTCGGTGCGGCAGACACCGGCCCCGCCGATGCGCACGACCACGTCGAACGGATCGCGGGCGCGGGGCTGCGGCACCTCCTCGACGACGGGCTGCTGGTGGTAGGAGTGCAGCCGGACGGCTCTCATCGCTCCTCCTTCAATCCGTAACGGCCGAGCAGCATTCCGCGGCACACCCCGGAGTTCGCCTCCTGGCTGACCCGGGTCAGTCGGGCCAGGCCGAGGTGTGTCCTGATGTCGGTGACCGCCTCGCCCGTCGCCGGATCCAGCACCAGCGGCGACGAGTCGCCGTCGGGCAGGCCGAGTTCCCTTCTGCGGGAACGCAACCGCTCTCGGTCGGCGCCCTCCGGTGCGTCGCCGAGAGTCAGCTCGGTCAGGCCGAAGCGGTCGACGCCGGCGGCGATCATGGCCCGGCAGACCCGGTCGGTGCCGGCGAGCACGGCCCGGCGCAGGAAGTCCGCGCGCAGGTCGTCCAACTCGTTCACGGCCTCGCCGGGAAAGGAGTCCATGAAGCCGGACCGGCGGGCCACCCCGTCGTTGATCGCCTCGGCGGCGAAGTGGTCCTCCAGCTTCACGGACACCGAGGTCACGCCGGGCACGGCGCGAACGGCGTCATAGGAGTCCGCCACCATCAGATAGGCGAAGTTCGGCGCGCAGAAATACGTCGGCAGCCGCAGCCGCACGCGAACCTCCCCCTCCTCGGTGACCAGGCAGTGGGAGACGAAACCCAGCTGGGTCAACGGCTCGTCCAGCTCGGGGTCGAGCACGCCGCCCAGGGCCGACCAGACCGCCGCGAGGACCGCGGCGGCCTGGTCGGGGGTGCGAGTCACGGAGGTCATGACGCCGGCACACCGACCGGCTGGACCTCGGGCGCGTCGACCTCGCACTCCGGCGGCACCTTCAGGTCGTACAACCTGGCCGCGTTCAGACCCAGGATCTTCTTCTTCGTGGCGGTGGAGAGCTTGGCGTAGTCGGAGAACTCCTCGCCGTCGGGCATCTGCCAGTCGACGAAGCCCTCGACCTGCCACTTGGGCTCCCAGATGGCGTAGTCCGCGCCGAACAGCAGCTTGTCCTCGCCCAGCCAGAACAGCAGCTCGCCCATGACCTTGGCGAAGAACCGCGGCCGGGCGTGCATCAGGCCGCCGACCACGACGGACAGTCCCGCGTAGACGTTGGGCTCCTGCGTGGCCATGAAGCAGAAGTCCTCGATCCGCGGCAGGCCCACGTGCTCGACGATGAAGTTGAGCTCGGGGAAGTTGGTCGCCGCGAAGTCCACATCGGACACGTCGAACGCGTCCTTGTCCAGCGGCCAGATGGTCGGCCCCTTGTGGATGTGGATGTTCCTGATGCCCAGTTCCTGGCACTTCTCCAGGTACCGCGCGGCTTCGGGGCTCTTCAGGCTCCAGCCCCGGGAGTCGCCCTTCCACTCCGCGGTGTACAGCTTCGCCCCGACACAACCCCAGCGCTTGGCTCGCTCCTCGAGCGCCTTCAGGCCGTCCTCGCCGTCGCGGGGATCCCAGTTGGTGTTCACCACGAACTTGCCGGGGTGGCGTTCGGCGAGCTCCCCGTTGGTCTCCGTGGTGTTGAACCCCGTCGTGTACCACTGACGGAGATTGGTCGGCTGGAAGATCGCGACGTCCACGTGGCCCTCGTCGAACAGATCGGTCATCATCTGCTCTTCGGAGTACTTCTGGAACTTCTCGATCGGCCAGTGCGTCTCGGCCGGGCCGAGACTCTGGTACGCGTGGAAGCACTCGATCCAGCCCTTGGCGTACTCCTCCTGGCCGGGCACCCAGTTGTCGGGGCTGGCGTCCCAGAAGTGGGTGTGGCCGTCGACCACGAAGTACTTCACACCGTCCTTGACGTACACGCTTCCTCCTACCGGCGGTTCAGGAGCGGGCCACGAGATCGAAGTCGAGGTACTCGGCGGCGTCCTCGGGATTGGCGAACATGATCGTGCGGTCGTCCTCGTGGATCATGCGCCCGTAGTGGGTGGACATGCTCTCCTCGAACTCGGCCGCGTTGAACCAGCCCTCCTCCTCGCCGGCGGCCTCGTCGATCTCGCTGTAGACCACGTCCACCCGGCCGACCGCGTCGACCCGGATCATCGAGGGCAGCGGCAGCACGGTGACGTTGTCCTTGGTCGCCATCACCTCGGCGATGATCGCGCCGACCTGGTTGTTCATCAGGGTGAAGCCGCACATGTTGGACGCGGTGTTGTTCTGCTTGAACGGACTCTCGGCCGTCTTGAACGTGGTCACTGGCCCAGCTCCTTCGGCGGTGTCAGTTCCAGGTCGGACAGGATCGCGCTGAACCGGCTCTTGGCCCGGTCCAGGCCGTCCTCGAAGCGCGGCGGCTTGGCGTCCGGCTGCGACCACAGCGGCTGCAGCGTGCGGGCGGCGCGGATGCAGCGCGGCACCCAGGTCTCCAGCCACTGCTGCATCAGCTTCTTGTTCTCCGCGCCGAACTGCTTGTCGGTGACCAGCAGGTGGAACAACGGCTTGGTGTAGCGGAGATCCCGCTCGGCGAAGTCGTACTCCTCCGCGCCGATCAGCGTCGGCGTGATGAAGTCCCCATTGGACGGTGCGGCCTGCTGAACCAGGTTGCTGCGGAACAGTTCCCCGACCAGCGGCTCGAAAACGATGTTGGCCGCGAAGACCGCCTCGCACCAGTCCCACACGCCGGTCAGCTGCTCGGCGGTCTCGCGCACGCCCTGCCACGACGGGTCGGAGTTCCAGGTCGCCAGGTGCGCGCTGCCGTCGAAGCCCTCGATCTCCTCGCTCAGCGTCAGGTTGTACAGGGCCAGGTCCTGCGCGGCCCGGATCCGGTGCATGCTGTTCACGGAGATCGCGTTGTTGTGCATGTTCGTGGGCGCCCGGCGGTTGGCGTTGGCGAACAGGTAGAGCCCGAGGCCGTGGTCCACGTGCATCCACGAGCCCACGTGCTGGGCCACGAACTGCACCCAGTTGCGGTTCCACTGGTCGAACGCCTTGGCCTGGCGGGCCGCCTCGATGTTCTGGTTGAGCTGGCGGACCACGTTGGAGTTGTAGCGGTAGAGCGTGAGCTCCCACTCCTCGTTGGGGTCCCGGAACTCGTGCCAGCCGTGGGCCGGCCACTCGTAGCCCTGGCCGCCGGAGCCGGCGTAGCGCTCCGGCACCGGCCGGTCGCTGCCCCAGGCCCGCAAAGCGGTCCACTCCAAGGGATAGCCGCCCTTGCCGTCGGCGAAGCCGTACAGCCAGCCCTGGGCCAGGTAGTGCCGGGGATCGGGCTGCACCTCGACGGTGACGTCCTCGTAGTGGCTCTGCTTGCGCTTGGCCGGGTTGAAGTAGTTGAAGCGGCGCGCGTCGGAGTCGGGGAACACCTTGGCGCCCGCCTCGGCGTCGGTGAACACCGGCTTGGGCACGCTGCGTTCGGTCGTGCTGGGGTCTGCGGTCGTTGTCATCGGCTAAACTCCTTCAGCCGCCGGTCGTGGTGAACTTGTCGTAGAAGACCCGTTTGTCGGCAACACCCAGTGCGGGCAACAGCTCGATCGCCGCCTCCACCATCGGCGGCGGGCCGCACACGTAGGCGTCGGCCCCGGTCAGGTCGGACTCCCGGCGCCGGACCACATCCGTGATCAGGCCGACCTCGCCGTCCCACGGCTCACCGTCCGGTTCGGACAGTGCCGGCACGAACTCGAAGCCGGGCAGCCGGGTCGCCAGCTCCGCAATCTCCTTCTCGAAACAGAGATCGCGCCGCCGGCGGGCGCCGTAGTAGAACACCGCCTTGCGCTCGATGCCGCGCTCAGCCATCGATCGCAGCAGCGCCAGGATCGGCGCGATGCCGGCCCCGCCGCCCAGGAACACCAGCGGGGCGGTGGAATCCCGCAACGTGAACACCCCGAACGGCCCGGTCACCCTCATCCGGTCGCCGACCGCGACTTCGCCGTCCAGATAGCCGGAGAACAGGCCGTCGGGGTAGATCCTGATGACGAACTCCAGCAGCCCGCCCGCGGCCGAGGTGGTGGCCATCGAGAACGAGCGGGTGGCGTCCGCGCCCGGCACCTCGAAGTCCAGGTACTGGCCGGGAAAGAACTTCAGGTCGGCCGGCTCGACCAGCCGCACCACCAGCTGCACCATGTCGTGCGTGACGTGCTCCTTGGACACCACCTCGACGACCGCCTGCTGGATGGGCAGCCCGGAGCGGATCATGTCCTCGTCGTAGTTGATCAGCTCGATGGTCAGGTCCTCGTAGGCGTGCGCCCGGCAGAGCAGGGTGTAGCCCTCCTCCTTCTCGTAGTCGGGCAGCGCGAACGTGGAGTAGCGGTCGTGCTCGACGTCGTCACCGTCCAGAATGAACGACTTGCACGAGCCGCACTGGCCCTCCTTGCAGCCGTGCATGAGCATCACGCCCTGCTCGGCGGCGGCACGCAGGATGTTCTGGTCCTCGTCGGCCTCGATCTCGATGCCGACCGGCTCGAATCGCACGCGGTGCTTGTCACCCATGGCTGCTCGCCTCTCAATGGAGCACTGTCGCTGGGGTGAGGGAGGCGGCCGGAGGTCGCCTCCCTCCGACCGCGTGTCAGGCCGTGGCGGGAGCCGGCCTGCCGGCGGGGCCCTGCCGGTTGTAGTCGGCCTTGAACGCGGCCCGCTCGGCGTCGGTCATCTGATTGAGCAGCACGTTCGGGCTCTGCACCGCGGGCATCCGGCGAAGGTGGTCCAGCGTCCACATCTTCTTCGGGTTCAGGTCCAGGTGCGGCTGGGCGACCATGGTCTTGCCGTCGTCGCGCACGAAACCCATGTCCTTCACCACGTCGGCCCAGTTCCAGCCGTGGTACAGGGTCTCCCACTCGCGGGCGCCGATCAGCTGGCCCATGTTGGGCGTGTTGCGGCCCTGGTAGGTCGGCCGGAACGCCTCGGCGTCGGTCCAGCGGCAGGCCTCGTGGCAGTAGGTCCGCCACTGCCCGTCGACCTTGTCCATCACCATGTCCTCGCGGACCAGGCACGGCACCATGCAGGTCCAGCACCGGTGCGGGTACACGTAGTCGACGTTCTCGGCGACGATCGGGTGGTGGCCGTTGGGCGTGGCCAGCCGGTTGTAGTTCTCCCACCACTTGCCGTACTTGTCGTACCAGCCCGGGTACTTGTACTCGAACCACTCGAAGTCGGCGTCGGTCATCGCGTCGATACGCCAGTAGTTGGCCAGCCAGCCGGTGGCGAAGAACTGCGCGACCTCGTGCACGTAGCCCTTGTTCCAGATCTGGTTCCAGGACTCCTCGATGAGGTCGTGCGGAATGGTCAGGCCGTACTTCTCCAGCGGCACCAGATACGACCGGTAGTAGTCGTCGTAGATCCAGCGCCGCCACATCTCCGCGTAGCTCTCGCGGTCCTTGCGGCGGTCCTTGGTGCCGTACTCGATGAAGGTGCCGATCGCGGCGTCCACCACGCGGTGGTTGTTCCACCACGCGTAGCGCAGATCGCGTTCGAGCAACTGGTGGTTGGACTCGTCGGACAGCGCCATCAGCAGGGTGGCGTAGCCGTTGCTGATGTGCCGGGACTCGTCGGACTGCACCGAGTGGAACACGGTCGGCAGCAGGTAGTCGCCGTTGGCCGCGGCCTCGGCCGGCATGGCCACGAACAGCGTGTTGGTGAACGCCGTCTCGGCCACGATGGTCAGGTAGATGCTGGCCGCGGTGATGGCGTCGCCGGTGATGAAGCCCTCGGCGAACTGCCGGCCGATGGTGCCGCAGTAGTCGTTCTGGAAGTTGCGCAGGCTGGAGTTGAAGCCGGCCGGGTCGATGTAGTTGTTCATGTACAGGCGCTTGAGGTTCTGCTGGATCGTCGAGTGCCGGACCTCGTCGATCATCTGGATCGCCTGGCCGTTGTGCAGCTCCGGGTTGGGCACGGTGCGGAACAGCAGCGGCATCGCCCGGGCCGCGGAGATCTCCGGCAGCGGGATGATGGACAGGAACAGCTTCTGCCACTCCAGCCAACGCTCCTGGACCTGGCGGAACATGTTGCCGCGGATCGCGCCGTCCTCGGCGCCGTACACGCGGTGGTCCTTCTCCTCCTGCATGGGGAAGTAGGACCGCAGCACCTGCTTGAGCGGGTCCTTCTTCTTGGCCTTGCGGAAGGTGTAGTCGGTGCCGTAGTGGGAGACCGGCTCGTGGTACACCGGGTCCCAGCTGAGCTCCTGGATCTTCTGGTGTGCTTTCGCCACGCTCTGGCGGCTCATGGTCACTCCTAACCCGCCGTCGCCGGCGGTGAGCGCGTCGTCGTTGCGCCTTAGCTGCGAGAGGAATTACATCCCGTGATCGGCGTCACTCCCGGTCTCAAAATGAGACAGTCAGCGCGGCCCGAACTGCCGGTCGAGCATCTCCGCGAGTTTGGCGCGGTTTTCCCGGATCACCCGTTCGTCGGTACCGCCGACAACGGGCGTGATGCCCAGCGCGCGCAGCAGCTGCGCGGCGGGCTCGCCCGGGTGACCCGATTCCCCGAGGACCGGGTGGTAGCCCTGTTCGACCAGGTGGTGGAAAACCAGGTTCACGATCGTCCACGGGTTGTAGGACTCGTTGTCAGTCATTGCCCACACACCTCCGACCTCTCATCACACGCTCGTGTGAAGCCGCGGACTGTCTCAATTTGAGACACCCGCCGTGTGGACCCGGGGCCTAGGCTGGGCCGTGCGGAAGGCACCGCCGGGTGCCCGCGGCCAGGGCTGTCCGTGGGTATAGGAGGTCCATGTGCAGGACGCAGTGGCGGCCGACGAGAGGCGACTCGCCAGCACTCGGGAGAGGTTTCTGACCTCCACCACCGAGGCGTTCGCCGCTGACCAGGTGCGCAAGAGCATCCTGGACTCGTGGTGGCGGTCCCGGCGGCTGCGCGTGCCGGCCGACAAGATCGTGCTGCCCTACGTCCGCGAACCCGACCTCGACTCGCCGCTGATCCGCGCGGCCACGCCGGTGCTGGAGCGGCTGGGCGACCAGCTCGACGGCCAGCCCATCAGCTTGATCCTGACAGATCCGACGGGTGTGGTGCTGACCCAGCGCACCGGCGACGCCGACCTGCACCGCAAGCTGGAGCGGGTGGAGCTGGTCCCCGGCTTCAGCTACGGCGAGCAGTTCGTCGGCACCAACGGCATCGGCACCGCGCTGGAGGAGGGCCGGCCGACGCACGTGTTCGGGCACGAGCACTACGCGGAGAACCTGGAGGTGCTGGCCTGCGCGGGCGCGCCGATCCTGCACCCGGTGACCGGCAAGCTGGTCGGCGCGGTGGACCTGACGTGCTGGAGCCGCGACGCCGGCCGGCTGCTGGTGGCGCTGGCCCAGTCGGCGGCCGAGCAGATCAGCCAGACCCTGCTGACCCACAGCAATCCGCGGGAACTGGCGCTGTTCCAGGCCTACCTGCGCGCCTGCCGGCGGACCAACGGCATCGTGCTGGCCTTCAACGACGGCCTGGTGATGATGAACGACCACGCCCGGCAGCTGCTCGACCCGGCCGACCAGTCGGTGCTGATCGGGCACGCCACCCAGGCGGTGGTGGAGCGGCGGACCTGCACCGCCGACGTGGCCCTGCCGACCGGCAGCAAGGTGCGGTCCCAATGCCGCAAGGTGTTCGGCCAGACCCGCAACGAGGTGGCCGGCGTGGTGCTGTGCGGCAAGCTGATCGACTCCGAGTCGGAGGGGGCTGGTGTGCCCGAGCCGCGGCTGCCGATGTTCCTGCCCGGCGCGGTGGGGTCCGCGCCGCTGTGGCTGCGCTGCGCCCACGACGTCGACTCGGCGTACAACGCGGCCGAATGGCTGGTGCTGGGCGGAGATCCCGGCGTGGGCAAGACGACGCTGGCCCGCTGCGTGCACCAGCGGCGGCACCCGACCGGTCGGGTGCACCTGCTCGACGCCGCCAATGCCGACGCGGACTGGCCCGATCAGCTGCGCCGGGAGTTGGTCGAGGACCCGGTGGACGCGCTGGTGATCCGGCACGTGGACCGGCTCTCCGGGTCGGCCCTGGCCACCACCATGCGGCTGCTGCGGCTGGCCTCCCCCACCACCTGGGTGGCGGCGACGATGGCCGAGAACAACGTCGGCCGCCCGGAACTGGCCGAGCTGCGCGGACTTTTCCCCCGCACGGTGCGGGTTCCGCCGCTGCGCCGGCACGTGGAGGACCTGTCCGAGCTGGTGCCGCTGTTCCTGAACCGGCTCGGCCACGGCGGCCAGCTGACCTGCTCGCCGGCGGCGATGCACCTGCTGATGCGGTTCGACTGGCCCGGCAACGTCGCCGAGCTGCACCACGTGCTCAAGCTCGCGGTGCAGCACCGGCGGACGGGCACGATCCAGCCGGGCGACCTGCCGGCCGAGTTCCGCACCCTGACGCGGCGGCCGCTGTCCCGGCTGGAGTCGATGGAGCGGGACGCCATCGTGCAGGGCCTGGCCGACAGCGGCGGCAACAAGGTGCAGACCGCTCAGCTGCTCGGCATGTCCCGGGCGACGCTGTACCGCAAGATCCACGAGTACGGCATCGTCACGCCCGAGCGCTAGAACGCCTGGGTGTGCCCGGTGCCGTTGGGGAACACCTTGGCCATCTTCTCCACGTTGTCCTCGGGACCGCCGTAGACGTCGACCCGGTCGATCGTGGCCACGGCGCCGAGCTGCGCCAGCAGCTCCCGGCCGGTCTTGCCGTGCTCGGCCGACGCGGCGGCGTCGACGTACTCCTCGATGAAGGTGTAGCCGCCGGAGGCGCCGGCGAACACCCGGTAGGTGAGGGTGCCGGGCTCGTCGGCGGCCTGTGCGACCAGCGCCTTCGCCGCCGTCTCGAACTCGGCCTGCTTGCCGTCGTGCGGCGTGATCTCGACGCGCAGATAGATGCTCATGCCTTCCATAACAGCAGGCTCGCGTCGATCATGCCCACCCGGAGCGCCGAACTGTGGCTCACGACGCGGCGATCAGCAGGGCCAGGCCGTCGAAGATCCGGGCCAGCCCGAACTCCCAGCTGCTGTCGTCCCCGTGGGCTTCGTCCGTGGCGGCGACCAGAGCCGGGAACCGATCCCCGTGGTCGGCGATCTGGCGGCGCAGGCTCTTGTCCCGGTTCCATGGCTGCGTGCCGGCGGTGGCCGTCGACCGGGTGTTGCGGATGTGGCCGCTGAGCAGGAAAACGGCGTCCAACCGCTGGCCGCCGCTCAGGCCCGTGTCGGCCAGGGCGGCGACCGCCGCCTCGGTCCAGCCGATCTCGCGCGGGCCCATCGCCCGCTCCCCGACCGTGGCCGCCGGCAGCCACGGGTGCAGCTGCCAGGTCTCGCGCATCAGGCCAGCCCACTCGGTCAGCTTCGGCCGCCAGCCCTGGGTCGTGGACAGGTCCGGCGGCGCGCCGACGGCGATCTCGATCATCACCGCGACCAGCTCGGCCTTGCTGACGACGTGCCGGTACAGCGCCATCTTCGTGACGCCGAGCCGCCCGGCCACCTGCCGCATCGACACCGCGGCCAAACCGACCTCGTCGGCCAGCGCGATGCCGGCAGCCGCGACCCGGGTCACGGTCAGCGGTGGCCGGATCTCCTGATCCCCAAGGCCCCAAAGCAGTTCGGGCCGTTCCGTCACCTTTGACCCCTTGCTGTCCTCCCCAGGCCTGTCTACCGTACACCGAAGTGTCTGGTAGACACCTGCGTGTCCTGGGGACACCGACACGAAGGGGTCCGCGCATGGTGATCCGCACCCACGTCGGCGTGAGCCTGGACGGCTTCCTCGCCGACGCGGACGGCGTGGCCGCCTGGGAGTCGCTGCCCGGCTACGAGCGCCACTCACACGGCATCGCCGAGGTGCTCGAACACTGCGAGGCCGTGGTGATGGGCCGGGCCACCTTCGACCGTGGACTGTCCAAATGGGCCGGCGACTGGCCCTGGCGGGACAAGGACGTCCACGTGCTCACCTCCCGCCCGCTGCCCGAGGGCATCGGCGCGCGACCGTGCCCCAGCCCCGCCGAGCTGTTACGCCGCCTGCAGTTCACCGGTCTGATGGGCGACGTGCACCTGCTCGGCGGCGCCCGCGCCATCCGAGCCTTCCTCGACCTCGGCGCGATCGACCGGCTCGGCGTGGTGGTGCTGCCGATGCTGCTGGGCAAGGGAATCCCGCTGTTCGCCGACACCGCCCAGGCCCTCCACCTCCAGTGCCAGCGCCCGCACCCCAACGGCGCCGTCGAGCTGATCTACACGCCGGCCTGACGCTTGGAAAGGACCATTCCTCTCGTTCAACGTCAGGAATGGTCCTTTCCCATCACGCCGCCCTTGACAAGCGCTGGTCAGTTGTGGGTGAAGGTGGCCATGGTGCGGGTGAACTGCCACGGGGCCTGGTGGACGCCGGAGCACTTGTCGGAGTGCTCGCCCGGGCAGGTGCCGTTGTCGCGGCCCAGCGCCCAGAAGGACAGCGAGCCGATGTTGTGCAGCCACGACCAGACGGTCACGTCGACGGCGTCGCGCGGGGTGAAGATCTCCAGCGGACCGGTCTCGCCGCCGGAGCCGTAGTCGTCGAGGCCGACCATCTCGATGACGCCGACCTGTTGCCACAGCTTGTAGTCCGGCACACCGGGGTGCAGGGTGCGCAGTTCGGCCAGCAGTGAGTTGGCGGCCGTCTTGGTGTCGGCGGCCATCTCGTGCGGCTTGTTGTCGTAGTAGTCGAAGGTCATGATGTTGACGATGTGGATGTCCGCGCCGTTGGCCACGGCGTTGGCCAGCATGTCCTTCGAGTCCTGGGTGATGCCGGCGACGTCGGTCGGCACGGTGTAGTCGAACTGGATGGTCCGGCCGTTGGCCGCCGCCCACTTCTCGACCTGCGCGATGGCCTTGTTGCGACGGTCCACCCCGGGCAGGTTCTTCGGCATCGGCCCCTCGACGTCGAGGTCGATGCGGGTGATGTCGTAGGTGGTGATCACCTTCTCGAAGTTCGCGGCGATCTTGTCGACGTCGGCGCAGCTGTCGGCGATGTCGGTGCCGTGGCCGGAGGCGTCGCCGCCGCCGTAGGAGGCGATCACGTCCCCGCCCATGGCCCGCAGCCTGGCGATGGAGTCGCCGTACTGGGCCTGGGAGATCGGCCGGTTGGGGTCGCCGTCCCAGGTCGCCTCGCAGGAGCCGGGAGCCGGGGTCTGCAGGAAGGCCATGGTCAGGTAGCGGGCGCCGGACGCCGCCGCCTGCTCGGCCGGGTCGCCCGGGATGTAGGTCTGGAAGTACGGGGCGAACACATGCTCGGGGATGCTCCGCCCGTGCGCGGAACCGCTTTGCCCGGCAGCCGCCGCGCTGCCGGGCACGGCGGTGGCGGCCAGCGCGGCCAGCGCCACCGCCGCGGCCAGTCTCGATATCACCATCCCCACAGCCTCCCGGTACCGGTACCGAAGGTCCAGACCTTTGACCGAACAAACCCGGAACCGGTTCCGACATTGACAGCCGATGGCGGTCCGGTTAACCATGAGAGCGCTCTCACACCCCTGCCAGAGAGCATGGCCGCCTCGCCACCCTGCACCCGACGAGGGGAATTCACGTATGCGCACGACAAGGAAGTTGTGCACGATCTTCGCCGCGGCGGCGACCGCCGCGGCCGCGCTGACCGCCGCCGCGCCGGCCCAGGCCGCGGTGCCCGCCACCATTCCGCTCAAGATCACCAACAACTCGGGCCGCGGCGACGCGGTCTACCTCTACGACCTGGGCACCAATCTGGCCACCGGCCAGCAGGGTTGGGCCGACGCCAACGGCACGTTCCACGCCTGGCCGGCCGGCGGCAACCCGCCGACCGACGCGCCCGACGCGTCCATCGCCGGCCCCGGCAACGGCGGCTCGGTGACCATCAAGATCCCCAAGTTCTCCGGCCGGATCTACTTCTCCTACGGCCAGAAGCTGGTGTTCAAGCTGGCCACCGGCGGCCTGGTGCAGCCGGCCGTGCAGAACCCCAGCGATCCCAACCGGAACATCCTGTTCAACTGGTCGGAGTACACGCTCAACGACTCCGGGATCTGGATCAACAGCACCCAGGTGGACATGTTCTCCGCGCCCTATTCCGTGGGGGTGGGCGCGAAGACCGAGGGCAAGCTCAAGGCCGGCGGCTACAACGCCGTGCTCAACGGGCTCAAGTCGCAGGCCGGTGGCTGGGGCGGGCTGGTCCAGACCGCGCCCAACGGCTCGGTGCTGCGGGCCCTGTCGCCCGGGCACGGCGTGGAGACCGGGGCGCTGACCGAGAGCGCCATGAACGACTACGTCAATCGCGTGTGGAGCAAGTACAGCTCAGCCACGCTGACCGTGACGCCGTTCGCCGACCAGCCCAACACCAAGTACTTCGGCAAGGTCTCCGGCAACACGATGAACTTCACCAATGGCTCCGGCCAGGTCGTGACGTCCTTCCAGAAGCCGGACGCCTCCAGCATCTTCGGCTGCTTCAAGCTGCTGGACGCGCCCAACGACCTGGTGCGCGGGCCGATCTCGCGGACGCTGTGCGCCGGCTACAACCGGGGGACGCTGCTGACCTCGGCCAACCAGCCCGACAACAACGCCGGTGACTTCTACAAGGACGCCGTCACCAACCAGTACGCGCGCCTGATCCACGCGCAGATGGCCGACGGCAAGGCCTACGCGTTCGCCTTCGACGACGTCGGCAACTTCGAGTCGCTGGTCAACGACGGCAACCCGGCCAGCGCCACGATGACCCTGGACCCGTTCAACTAGGCTCACCGGGTGCAGCGCCCCACCAAGGCGGAACTGGCCGCCGCCCACGGCACCGTCATCGACGACCTGATCGCGCCGGATCTCCGCGTGCTGTTCTGCGGCATCAATCCGGGGCTGTGGTCGGCGGCCACCGGCTTCCACTTCGCCCGCCCGGGCAACCGCTTCTGGCCGGCGCTGCACCTGTCCGGCTTCACCCCACGGCTGTTCGCCGCGTCCGAGCAGAAACTGTTGCTGGGGCTCGGTCTGGGCATCACCAACGTGGTCGCCCGCGCCACCGCCCGGGCCGACGAACTCACGCCGCTGGAGTTCGTCGCCGGGGGCAGGCGTTTGCGGGAGTTCGTGACGCAGTGGCGGCCCGAATTCCTGGCCGTGGTGGGAATGGGGGCCTATCGCACGGCTTTCGGGTCACCGAAGGCCGTGGTCGGGCCGCAGCCGGAGACGATCGGCGAGACCCGGCTGTGGGTGCTGCCCAATCCCAGCGGACTCAACGCGCACTACCAGTTGCCGCAACTGGCCGAGGAGTTCGGGAAACTGAGGGAAGCGGCGGGAGTTCCGAAAGCCGGGGACTGACACCGGGTCCGTTCTCACTCCACCGAAACCGTCCCCGCTGCCCCGTCCACCGTGATCTCATCCCCCGTCGCGATCCGGTGCGTGGCGTCGGGAACCCCCACCACCGCCGGAATTCCGTACTCCCGCGCCACCACCGCCCCGTGCGAGTTGGCCCCGCCCATCTCCATCACCAGCCCGCCGGCGGTGAGGAACAACGGCGTCCAGCCCGGATCCGTCGACGGGGCAACAAGAATCTCGCCGGGTTCGAGGTGTGCGCCGACGGGGTCGAGCACCACCCGGGCAACTCCGGTGACGCGGCCGGTGGAGGCAGCGGTTCCGATCATGGCGCCGTCGGCCGGTGGGGCGGCGACGGCCTCCGGGTCGGTGCCGTCGGACAGCAGCATCTGGGGCACCTTGCGGCGGCGCAGCTCCCGGTCGTAGGACTCGTGCCGGGCGGCGACGACCTCGCGGAAGTCCTGGCCGGACAGGGCTTCCCGACATTCCTTCAACGTCAGGAAGAACACGTCGTCGGCGGTGTCGATGCGGTGCGCGGCTGTCAGTTCGGCGCCCACGTGCTGGAGTTGGCGGCGGATCTCGGCCAGGGTCTCGATCAGGATGTACTTGGGCTTCTCGCGCAGGCCGGCCAGGCGACGGACCCGGCGCAGGGCCCAGCGAACGACCGGCCCACGCGCGCCGGCCTTGCGGGACAACGACTGGATCATCGCCTCGGCCTCGTCGCGCCCCCGGGCGAACTGGGCGTCCGGCGCGGCCTCGGGATCGTCCAGACGAAGGTAGTTGGCCAGCACGCCGAGAATGTGGGTCGGATCGTCGGACCAGCGGGGCATGCCCAGGTCGATCTCGGCGACGGCGCGATGGCCGTAGCGGTCCAGGAACCTTTGCAGCGCAGGCGGAATCCGGTCGACGGACAGGTCGGCCGGGCCGATGCCGTCGGCCCGGAGCCGGGTCGCGACCCGCCACAGCTCCAGATCCATCTCGGTGGTGACGTTGTGTGGGAGTCCACGAAGGACGGTCTCCAGCCCCTCGCCGCTGCCCAACAGCCGGCGGGCGAAGGCCAGCGCGAGGAATCCGGCCAGCGGCACCGGAAGCGCCTTCGGCAGCATGGTCGGAATCACCGGCAGCGCCTGGATGACCAGCTCCAGCCGGGCCCGGGAATCCGGCTGCCCGGTCGGGGTCGCCACCGCCACCATCCGTCGACCGATGCCGTCCAGACGCCGTTCCGCGGCATCGGGTCGGAGCAGGGCTTCGGCCAGGCGGAACGGGAATCCCATGTGCAGCGCCAGCCGGAGGATACGCACCGCGGCCCGCACGGTTCCGGACCGCAGGGACATGTCGGGGTCGTCGAACAGGGACCGCATGGCGTGGGCCGACCGCGCCTCCATCACGTCCAGCACACGGGGAATGACCAGCCGGCCGATGCGGTTGCGTAGCACCGGCGTCATGTCGACGTACACCCGTTGGCCGGCGTCGGCGAAGAACGCCGGCCCGGCCAGCGCATCGGTCACCGGCAGCCTGAACATGCGCCGCCCGCCGCTGGCGATGAGCCGGAACGACGCCAGCCCCATCGGCGTGATGGGCCGATACAGGCCCTGCGCAACGGAACCGCAGAGATACGCGCGTCGGCCCCGGCCGTCGTTGGACGGACTGTCGGGCACCGGGAACAGGGTCGTGATCGGCCGGGCCTGCGTCAGCCACAACCGGCCGTCGCCGTCGATCGCCCACTCCGTGTCCTGCGGGCTGCCGTAGTGCTGCTCGACCCGGTCCCCCAACGCCGCCAGCTCGCGGATCTGCGCGTCCGACAGGCACGCCTCGGCCGAGTCGACGGCTACCTCCCGAGTGCCGCCGCCGGCCACCGCGCGGATGGCGATCTTCTTGTCTCCCAACCGTTGCTGGGTGATCCGGCCGGTCGCGGTGTCGACCACGAAGTGATCGGGGTTGACCGAGCCGGACACCACCGTCTCCCCCAGCCCGGCGTTGGCGTCGATCACCGCCTCGCGCCGCCGGCCGGTGACCGGGTTGGCGGTGAACAGCACGCCCGCCACCTCGGCGTCCACCATCAGCTGCACGACAACCGCGAGTTCGACGGTGCTGTGATCGATGCCGTTGCTGTCCCGGTAGGCGATGGCCCGGTCCGTCCACAGCGAAGCCCAACACCGGCGCACGGCGTCCAGCACCGCGTCCGCGCCGACGACGTTGAGGTACGTGTCCTGCTGGCCGGCGAAACTGGCGAACGGCAGGTCCTCGGCCGTCGCCGACGACCGCACCGCGACCGGGGCGTCCGCGCCGAGCGCAAAGTACCCGGCGCGGATCTCGTCGGCGATGTCGGCCGGGATCTCCGTGCCCAGCAACACTTCCCGCACGCGGTCGAGCGGCACGCCGGCGGCCACCCGCCGGTAGGCCTCGGTGGTCACGCAGAAGCCGGGCGGCACCGGCAGGCCCGCCCCGGTCAGCTCCCCCAGGTTGGCCGCCTTGCCGCCGACGACAGCCAGCATGGCCGCGTCGATGTGGGTGAAGTCCAGGGTCAGCACACACCGAGGTTAAGACCGGATGACACGGAACTCAACAGCTGTTGAATAACGGTCTAGGACTCGGTGTGCCGGTGCACCGCGAACATGGCCTGGTCGTCGCCCTCGCCGACGCACTCGGCCAACTGGTCGTCCAGCCCGCTCATGTCCACGCCGATCAGCACCAGGCTGGTGCGCCGCGCCTCACCCCTGCCCCATCGGGCGGTCCGGAAGCGCAGGTAGCCGCCGACCACCTGGAGCTCGTAGCGCTCCAACCGTCCGAAATGGACAAACCCCTTGATCCGGAACACCCCGTCCGGCCGGCCGTTCAGGAAGTCCACCAGCCGCTCCGGATGCATCGGCTCGTCGCTGGTGAACACCACACTCTGGTAGTGCGCGTGCACGTGTTCCGAGTGGTCCTCCAGGTCGTCGAACGACAGCTGCGCCGGCTTGGGCCGCTCCCGCAGGTCGAACAGCAGCCCCGGATCCAGCCGCCCGTGCTCGGTGGTGGCGATCGCCCCGCCCTCGGCCAGCTCCGTCACCACCGCGAACACCTCGGCCAGCGCCGCGGCGTCCACCCGGTCGACCTTGTTCAGCACCACCAGATCGGCGATCTGCAGGTGCTTGTCCAGCTCCGGATGCCGGGCCCGGGTGTCGGCGAACTCGACCGCGTCCACCACCTCGACCAGCCCGCCGTACCCGACCCGCGGGTCGGCGCTGGCCAGCACCTGCTGGACCACCGCCTGCGGCTCGGCGATGCCGCTGGCCTCCACCACGATCACGTCCACCCGCGCGCCGGTCAGCTTGCCCAGCACGTCGTCCAGGCCGCCCTCGTCGGTCACGCAGCACACACAGCCGTTGGACAGCGACACCATCGCGTCGACCTGGCCGGCCACCGCCATCGCGTCGATGTTCACCGCGCCGAAGTCGTTGACCACCACCCCGATCCGGGTGCCGCCGCTGGCCCGCAGCAGGTGGTTGAGCAGGGTTGTCTTGCCCGCGCCGAGAAAACCGGCCAGCACGACCACCGGGACGGCGTCCACCGGGCCCCCTTCCCGTTTGTCCCGATTTCCGTCCATGATAACCGGTGTCGTGGTTACAGTCGGTACATGATTGACTTCGAGAAGGCGGCACTGCTCAAGCTCGCGCCGATCGATCCCCGGGACATCGCCGACACCGTCGGGCCGCTGATCATACCCGGCGAGGAGCTGCGGGCCGCGTTCAAGACGGTGCGGGACTTCGTGGTGTTCACCAACAAGCGGGTGATCGCCGTCAACGTGCAGGGCATGACCGGCAAGAAGAAGGACTTCACCACGCTGCCGTACAACAAGATCCAGGCGTTCTCGGTGGAGACGGCCGGCCACTTCGACCTCGACGCCGAGCTGGACCTGTGGTTCAGCGGCCTGGGCCGGGTCCGCTTCGAGTTCCGCGGCCGCAGCGACGTCCGCGGCATCAGCCAGCTGATCGCCTCGTGCATGCTCTGAGCACCTGACGGACGGTAAGCCACCGCCCGGCGCAGGGGCTGGCCTCAGCCTTCAGCCAGCGCAAGCGGCTGCCAGCGGACCAGTGGCGGGAGGGGACGGACGCCGAGACCGAGGATCCGCGTCTGGCTCTGCGCGGCTACCGGACGTCTGTCGGCCGGCTGCTCGCCCACTGAGTCGGTCAGACCCTGATGCCAACCCTGAAATGACCCTGGACCTCGGCGACCTCCGCGCCACGGGCGGCCACGGCCGGGCAGGATGGAGGCATGAAGACCTTGCTGAACCTGATCTGGCTGGTGCTGTGCGGCTTCTGGATGGCGCTGGGCTACGCCTTCGCCGGCCTGATCTGCTGCGTGCTGATCATCACGATCCCGTTCGGCATCGCCTCGTTCCGGATGGCGAACTACGCGCTGTGGCCGTTCGGCCGGACCCTGGTCGACAAGCCCACCGCCGGCGCGGGCGCGGTGCTGGGCAACCTCGTGTGGCTGGTCGTGGCCGGCTGGTGGCTGGCACTGGGGCATCTGGTCACCGGCTTCCTGCTCTGCGTCACGATCATCGGCATCCCGCTCGGGGTGGCCAACTTCAAGCTGATCCCGGTGTCACTGCTGCCGCTCGGCAAGGAGATCGTCGAGACCTGATTTCGTCACGCCACGAGCCGCGAGGGCGTCCTTGAAGGCGTGCAGCGCGGCGAAGGCGGCCTTCGGCGCGGCCGCCCCGGCCCCTGGCGCGACCAAAACGTCACGGTGTCGGGGCGGCAACGCGAACAGCGCGTCGGCCACGGCGAGCTGGCGCCGACGCTCGGCCGGCACCACGCTGTCGGTGCCTTCACCCACCACGTCCTGCACGGTGCGGAACAGCCACAGCCGGGTCTGCACACCTTTACCCAGGTCACGGGCCTGAGCGGCTCGGACGAGGGTCTGCGTGACCACGTCCTCCGCCCAGGCCCGACGACCGCCGGTCAGCCGCATGGCGTAAGCCAGCAACGCACCCCCGTGCTGCTGGTACAACGCCCGGACGACCTTCTCACCCCTCGCCATGGTTCAAGTCTCGACCAGCTGGCGGCCGTGGACATCGGGGAAACCCACAGCGCTCAGCGGCGTGACGAAACCCGGCCCCGCTCGACCGCCCACGCCGCCACCTGGGCCCGGGTGCGCAGGTCCAGCTTGGTGCGGATGTGCAGCAGATGCGTCTCCACGGTCCGCTCGGAGATCGACAGCCGGACCGCGATCTCCCGGTTGGTCAGCCCCTCCGCGGTCAGCATGGCCACGTCCAGCTCCCGCTGCGACAGCGGCGAGTCGTCGTGGTCCGCCACCGTTTCCCGTAGCGAGTAGGCGATCGCCTGCACCAGGGTCATCCGCTCACCGGCTTCGGTGGCCTCCCGCGCCGCCTGCGCGCTCAGCGCCGCCCGGGCGGTGGCCATCGCGGTGTCGACGTGCCGCTGCCAGTACGGTTCCCGGCCCAGGCGCCATTTCCGCAGGTGCGTCGCCATCGCGGTGCCCAGCAGCAGGGCCCGCTTGGGCTCGCCGGTGTGCGCGGCGACCACCGCCAGCCCCTCCAGCGTGTCCACGGCCGGCAGCCCGGCCTCCGGACAGGCCTCCAGGCTGCGCCGGAAGTAGTCCGCGGCCTGCTCGATCTCGCCGCGCTCCAGGGCGAGCGCGCCGGCCGAGTGCAGGGTTTCCATGCGCTTCACCGGATCCGCGAGCTCGATGTAGGTCGGCAGGCTCTGCTCGATCAGCTCGGCCGCGCGCTCCAGGTCCCCGGCCGACATCAGGGCGTAGCCGAGGTTGTGCAGCGCGACGGCGGCGTCGAGCGGCAGGTCCTGCCGCCGCAACAGCTCGGCACAGCGCTCGGCGCTGCGCACGCTCGCCGCCGGGTCGCCCAACGCCTGGTGCACCACCGTGAGCAGGGTCAGGTTGCGCGCCAGCACCACCGGCCGGCCACGGGGCTCCTCCAGCGCCATCGCCTCGTCGGCCAGTTCCTTGGTGCGCCGGAAATCCCCGGCGTTGTAGGTGAACCAGCCCAGCTCCTGCAACGCCAGGCACCGGTAGCGGTTGTCGGCCGGCGTGATCGTCAGCGCCGCCTCCAGCAGCTTGCGGATCTGCACGGTGTGCCCGTGCCGGCGCCAAGCCCCGCCGAGGGCGGCAGCCAGCACCGCCAGCCGCTCGTCCCGGCGCGCCGTGGTCCACTCCACCGCCCGCAGCAGGTTGTCCCGCTCGTCGTGCACCTTCGGCCGGTTGTCGTCCACCGTGTGCAGCATCTGGCCGACGTAGTGGGTCTCGGCCAGCGAGGTCAGCCACTCGACCAGCCGCTCGGTGGTGTTGTCCACCTCGCCGGCCTCGGCCAGCTTCTCCCGCGCGTACAGGCGGATCGACTCCAACTGCCGGAACCGCTGCACCACCCCGGGCACCGCCACCACCAGCGACTTGGCGTCCAGGTCGGCCAGCAGCCGCAGGGTGCGCTGGGGGCTCAGGCCGCAGACCGCGCTGGCCGAGTCCAGGCTGAAATCCCCCGACAGCACGGAAAGCCGACGCAGCGCCGCCCGTTCCTGGTCGTCGAGCAGCTCGTAGCTCCACTCGATGGTGGCCCGCAGGTCGCGGTGCCGGGTCGCGGCCGTGCGCGGACCGCGCGACAACAGCTCGAACCGGTCGTCCAGGCGGGCCAGGATGTCCTCGACCGCCAACACCCGCACCCACCGCGCGGCCAACTCGATGGCCAGTGGCATGCCGTCCAGCCGCACGCAGATCTCCGCGACGACGGGGCGGTTCGCCTCCGTGAGCTCGAAATCCGGCCGCAGCAGCTTCGCCCGCTCGACAAACAGCTGCACGGCGTCTGATCGCAGCGTAGCGCTCTCGTCCGGCAGCGTGAGGTGACCGACCCTCAGCACCGCTTCCCCAGGCAGGTCAAGGGATTCCCGGCTGGTGACCAGCACCCGCAGCTGCGGGCAGCCACTGAGCAGGGCGTCGGCCAGCGCCGCGCTCGCGTCCACCAGGTGCTCGCAGTTGTCGATCACGAGCAGCGCTCGCTTGTCCTGCAGCGCGCCGATCACCGTGTCCACGGTGTCCTCGTCGCCCTGCTCCCGCACCCCCAGCGCGGACGCGATCGTCTGCGCCAGCAGGTGATCGCTGGTCAGTGGGGCCAGCTCGACGATCCACACGCCGTCCGGATAGGTCGCCACCGCCCGGGCCGCGTACTCGGCGGCCAGCCGGGTCTTGCCGGCGCCACCGGTGCCGACCAGGCTCACCAGGCGGGCGCGGCGCAGCAGCACCCCGATGTCGGCCAGCTCCTGGGCCCGGCCGATGAAGGCGTCCCGGCTGGCCGGCAGGCGCACCGCCATCGGCTGCTGGCCGGCCACGGCCTCCGGCTGCTGTTCGCCACTGCGCTGGCGGTAGGCACGCTGACGGCAGGCACGCGAGCAGAAGCGGGCGGGCCGCCCCGGCCCGTCACCGCGCGGCGGCAGCTCGGCACCACACGTCTCGCAGCGCACCAGCTTCCTCTCCCGCACCCCGTGCCCGACCCTACCCCGAGGGCAGACGGAACAGGGTAGTGGCCGATCCCGACAGGTCACAGGAGCTACCCGTACGACCGCCAGATACCTAGCCGTGCTGGTCGTCCCACGCCGCGAGAATCCCCCGCACCCGGCCCGCCAGCTCGGGCCAGCGCTCGGCCAGCGGCAGCAGGTTGTCGGCCAGCTCCGACCGGGTGTGGAACAGGAACACCTCGCTCACCGACAGCGCGGCCTGCACCCGGCGCAGATCGTCGCCGCGCAGCCACTCCAGGCACACCGTGGTCAGGTCGACGCCGTTGTCGTCGGTCAGCCAGACGAGGTGGTCGAACACCTCCCCCAGGTCCGATCCGGGCAGCCCCGGGGCCAGCCGGCGCACCAGGACGTCCATCGCGGTTCGCATCTCGTCCAGCGAGCTCATCCGCGCGAACCCGGGGCTCAGAGCGACTCGGTGATCGGCCGGGACCAGTCCAGCTGGGCCATGAGCGCCGCGTCCTCGGAGGGCGTGGGCCGGGCGCGCGGGGGCGTCTGGCTGGGTGTCCGGGCGGCGGTGAACGTGGCGCTGGTGGCGATGTTCTGCTCCACGCGCGGGCGGCGCAGGGTCTCGTACGCGTCAAGGGCCTCGGCCGTCACGCCCAGGTCGCGCAGGACCTTGCCCAGCACGACGGCGTCCTCGATGGCCAGCGAGGCACCCTGGCCGGTCGCCGGAGAGGCGGCGTGGGCGGCGTCGCCGACCAGCAGCATCCGGCCGGCCCGCCAGGGCATGCCCTCGGGCAGGTCGCAGGCGTTGGTGACCAGGAGTCGGTCGGCGGTGGCCGCGATGATGTCCGCCGCCGGGGTGGCGTCCGGGCGGACCAGGGGCAGCAGCGCCTCCCGCCACCGGGCGGGCGAGCCGGCGGCGATCTCGGCGGCCGACAGCTCCGGCTCCGGCACCCGGCAGAACCAGTTCACCTCCCCCGACGGCGACACGGCGTAGCCCATGGCCGTGCTGCTGCCGCGGACCATGTCGATCCGGGCCGGCTCGTGGTCGGGCTTGGCGTCGCTGGTGTAGCCGTAGAAGACGCGCTGCCCGGCGTAGCGGGGGCTGGTCGGGGCGATCAGCCCGCGGACCGTGGAGTTCAGGCCGTCCGCGCCGACGATCAGGTCACCGGTGGCCGTGCTGCCGTCGGTGAAGGTCACGGTGCCGTCATCGACCGCGGCCAGCCGCTTGCCGTGCACGATCTCGATGCCGCGCCGCGCCGCCTCGGCGCGCAGGGCCGCGCCCAGCTCGGCGCGGCCGATGCACCGGTAGTGCTTGAGCGGGTCACCCTGCTCGCCGATCGGCGTGACGGCCAGCACATCGCCGGTGGGGGCGGTGACCCGCATGGTGGTCAGCGGGAAGCCGACGCGGGCCACCGCCTCGGCGGCGTCCAGCTGAGCCAGGGCCAACATGCCGTTGCTGGCCAGGGTGAGGAACGCTCCGATGTCGGCGCCGCTGTCCGGGTGGGCCTCGAAAACCGCGACGTCGAACCCGGCCCGGTGCGCGGCCAGCGCCGCCGAGGTGCCCGCGATGCCGCCGCCGATGATCAGAATTCGCGTCACGGGTCCATTATTGCCAAAATAGGGAGGTACTGATGCCAGGACCCCAAATGCCCGGAGCACTGTCCGGAGTGCTCGTCGTGG
This sequence comes from Kutzneria sp. CA-103260, assembly GCF_018263855.1. Lineage (GTDB taxonomy): Bacteria > Actinomycetota > Actinomycetes > Mycobacteriales > Pseudonocardiaceae > Kutzneria. Next base: position 4,906,592 of record NZ_CP073318.1, read on the forward strand.
CCTTGGAGCAGGCCGTCGCCGCGCCGTTCGCCACCCGCCAGCTGGCCGATCTCGGGGCCCGCGTCATCAAGATCGAGCGGCCCGGCGTCGGCGATTTCGCGCGCGGCTACGACACTGCCGTGCACGGGCAGTCCAGCCACTTCGTGTGGCTGAACCGGGGCAAGGAAAGCATCGAACTGGACGTGAAGGAAGACACCCACGTGCTGCGGGCGCTGGTCGACCGGGCCGACGTGTTCGTGCAGAACCTCGCGCCCGGGGCCGTCGCCCGGCTCGGCCTCGGCGCGCTGGCCGAGACCCATCCGAGGCTGATCACCTGCGACATCTCGGGCTACGGGCCGGACGGCTCCTACCGTGACCGCAAGGCCTACGACCTGCTCATCCAGAGCGAGGCCGGGCTCATCTCGATCACCGGCTCGCCCGAGACGCCGGCCAAGGTCGGCATCGCCGCCGCCGACATCGCCGCCGGAATGTACGCCTACAGCGGCATTCTCACCGCCCTCTACGACCGGGAGCGCACCGGCCGGGGCAGCGCCGTCGAGGTCTCCATGCTGGAGGCCCTCGGCGAGTGGATGGGATTTCCCTTCTACTACACCAACTACGGCGGCGCCGCCCCGGTACGCAGCGGCGTCCACCACGCCACCATCGCCCCCTACGGCGCCTATCGCGCCGGTGACGGCACGGTCATCCAGCTCGGCATCCAGAACGAGCGGGAGTGGCAGGCGTTCTGCGCCACCGTGCTCCGCATGCCCCATGTCGCCGCCGACGCCCGGTTCGACTCCAACTCCGCCCGCCTCGCTCACCGTGCGGAGCTGGACGCCGTCATCGACTCCGTCCTCGGCGGCCTCACCGGCCCGGAGTTGGTGGCGCGCCTCGACTCCGCGCGCATCGCCTTCGCCCAGCAGCGCACCGTCGCCGAGTTCGCCGCCCACCCCCAGCTCCGGGAACGCGACCGCTGGCGCACCGTGTCCACACCCGGCGGCGACGTGCGGGCCCTGCTGCCGCCAGCCACCTTCCGCGGCCGGGAAGCCGAGATGGGCGCGGTGCCGGCGCTGGGTCAGCACACCGAGGAAGTCCTGCGCTGGCTGGGTTTCTAGTTGTGCAGCGTCTAATTGTGCAGGGCCTGGGCCAGCGGCAGGAATTCGGCCAGGAACTCCGACCACGGCAGCGGTCCGGCCTGGCGGAGCACGAACTTCGTCAGCCCGGCGTCGAGGTAGCGGTCGATCAGGCGGCGGGCGTGGTCCCAGCTCGTCGGCACGAGGTCGTCGAGATCGACGCCGGGGGCGCGTTCGGTGGCGGCGCGCGCCAGCTCGGGCGGCAGGCCGTTGGGGGCGACGGCGAGCGAGAGGCCGTAGTGGTCCTCCTCGACCTCGCGGCCGGCCTCGGCGGCCGCCGCCTTGATCGTCTCGACGTGCAGCTTGGCCTGCTCCGGGGTGACGAAGCTGCCCAGCCAGCCGTCGGCCAGCCGGCCGACCCGGCGCAGCGCCGCCGGGGCGCTGCCGCCGACCCAGATGTCCAGCGGCCGGGCCGGGCGGTCGGGCAGGGAAACGCCGTCGAGCTGGAAGAACTCGCCCTCGAAGCTGACGTTGTCCTCGGTGAGCAGCCGCCGCAGCAGGAGCAGCGACTCGTCGAAGACGGCGGCGCGGCGGCCCGCCGGCACCGGGAACAGGTTCCACTCGTCGCGCCGCGCCGGACGTAGCCCGAACACCGGCAGCACCCGCTTGGGCGCGAGGCCGGCCAGCGTGGCCAGCTGCTTGGCCACCAGCACCGGATTCCGCCCGGGCAGCACCGCGACGCCGGTGCCGACCTTGAGCTTCTCGGTTCGGGCCAGCGCGTGGGCCATGCCGATCATCGGCTCCACCTGCGTGCCGTAGACGATCTCCGACAGCCACAGCGAGTCGACGCCGGCCGCCTCCAGCTCGTCGACCATGTCCGGGAAGCCGGCCACGCCCATGCCCGGCCCGAGTCCAACGCCCAACCGCACCTTCAGCACGCCCATGCCTTGGTCTTACCAGAGGAACCGGGCCGTGGGCGCGGGAGTTCGTCGACGCCGGCGGCCGATGACGCCAGGCAGCGCCACCGGCCTGTTCGCCGGCGGCACGGTCGAGGGGCTGCAGTCAGTCCTCGCGGACCTGCACGTCCACCACGTTCGGGTAGAAGGCCACGTAGTCCTTGATCTCCCCCACCGCGTCGTAAGGAGCCTCGTACGTCCAGACCGCGTTGTCCGCCGAGGTCTCGCCCGCGCGGATGCTGTAGTAGGAGGCGTCGCCCTTGTACGGGCAGTAGGTCGAGTGGTCCGACCGCTCCAGCAGGCCGAAGTCCACGTCCTTGCGCGGGATGTACTGCACCGCCGGGTAGGTGCTCTCCTGCAGCGTCAGCGCGTCCCGGGTGTCCGCGATCACCTGGCCGCCGACCGTCGCCACCACGTGCTGTCCGCCGGCGCTGACCGTGATCGGGTGCTTCTCGTTCGGGATGAGGACCTGCTTGCTCACCTGCGTCAACTCCTCGACATGTCGGGTACCAGGTGCAACGCCGCCGCCCCCGCCGATTGTTCCGCGCTACCGTGACACATGATCGTCTGGTTGAACGGGACCTTCGGGGCGGGCAAGACCACCACCGCCCGGCTGCTGGTGCGGGAGCTGCCGCAGGCCCGGATCTTCGACACCGAGTACGTGGGCTTCATGCTCCGGCACGTGCTCACCGAGCCGGTCGACAACTTCCAGGACAACCCGCCCTGGCGGGCCCTGTCCGTGCGCACCGCGGTGGAGGTCCTCAACCACGTCGGCGGCACCCTGGTCATCCCCCAGACCGTGCTGACCGAGTCCTTCGCCCGCGAGATCTTCGACGGCCTCGCCGCCGAGGGCGTCAAGGTTCACCACTTCGTGCTGCACGTCGACCGGGAGGAGCTGGTTCGCCGGATCGAGTCCGATCACGAGGAAGCCGGCGCCAAGCAGTGGCGGCTGGACCACGTGACCCGGTACGAGCAGGCGCTTCCGTGGCTGCGGGCCGCCGGGACCATCGTCGACACCACCCGGTTGACCCCGGCCGAGGCGGTCGGTCGAATCATCGGCGGGCTGTGATCCGTCACCGCAGCAGGCCGTGCTCGGCCAGCAGTCGCACGACCTGGTCGGCGGCGGTCGGCACGTCCATGACGGTGGTGTCCAGCCGCAGGTCGGGGGCGGTCGGCGGCTCGTAGGGGTCGTCCACACCGGTCAGGCCCCGCAGCTCACCACGGGAAGCCTTGCCGTACAGTCCCTTCGGGTCACGGCGGGCGCACACGGTCAGCGGCGTGGCGACGTGAACCTCCAGATAGGTGGAGCCCCGGTCGGCGTGGCGCCGCCGCACGCGGTCCCGGGCGCGGGCGTACGGGGCGATGACCGGCACCAGGGCGACGATCCCGTTGCGGGCCAACAGTTCGGCGATGTAGCCGACCCGCAGCACGTGCCGATCCCGGTCCTCGGCGGAAAATCCCAGCTCACTGGAGATGGTGGCGCGCAGCTCGTCGCCGTCGAGCACCTCGGCCGGACAGTCCACAAGGGACTCGACGGCGCGGGCGATGGTGGACTTGCCGGCTCCGGACAGCCCGGTGAACCAGATTGTCGCGCCACTGCGGTGTTGCATGCCGGCCACCGTAGCCACGGCCCGGGCGACCGGTCACCGCTTCTTAAACGAATCGTAGAAAACTCACAGCGTGCGAACAGCCAATCCGGCGGCCCGCGAACTACGCTCCGCGGCCATGACCCCTCGCGTGCACCTGCACGTCGGCCTGCCCAAGACCGGCACGACACACCTCCAGAACATGCTCTGGCACAACAGGGACACCGCCGCCGCACAGGGTCTGCTCTATCCCGGCTACGTCCACTCCGCACACTTCCACGCCGCCGTCGACCTGCAGCGCGAGCGCTACCCGGACTGGGCCTCCCCGCTGACCGACCAGGCCTGGGACCGTCTCGTCGCGCACATCCGCGGCTGGCCCGGCGATTCGGTCATCTCCAGCGAACTGCTGGCCACCGCCACGAAAACCCAGATCACGCGGGCCCTGCGCAGCCTGGACTTCGCCGAGGTGCACGTGATCTGCACGGCCCGGGACCTGGCCCGCCAGATTCCCTCGATGTGGCAGGAGAACACCCGCAACCGTCGCGTCGAACCCTACGGCGAGTTCCTGGCGGCGATCCGCGCCGATGACTCGAATCCGCTGCACGATCTGTTCTGGAGCTACCAGGATCTCCCCCGCGTCCTCGCCGCCTGGGGCGAAACCCTGCCGCCGCAGCAGGTCCACGTCGTCACTGTCCCGGCGGCCGGCCCCGGTTTGTGGCATCGATACGCTTCGACACTCAACGTCGCCCCGGACCGGTTCGCGCACCCCGTGGACCACGACAACCACTCCCTTGGCGCACCGCAGACCGAGGTGCTGCGCCGCGTCAACATCGCCGTCGAACGGGACGTGCCGTGGCCGCAGTACGACACGGTGGTCAAGGAGTATCTGGCGCACACGATCCTCGCCGGTCACGGCGACGGAAAGGTCGCCCTGCCGGCCGGCGAGCTGCCCTGGGTCCGGGCTCGCGCCGAGCGTTTCGTCACGGAGATCGAGCGCGCCGGCTACGACGTCGTCGGCGACCTGGACGATCTGTTGCCGACGGCGAGGCCCGAACCCGCCGGCTGCCCCACCGACGCCGAACTTCTCGACACCGCGGTCACCGCGCTCGCCGACCTGGTCGCCCAGATGCGGGCCAGTCCGGACCGCGACACGCCGACCGAGCAGATCAAGCGCCTGCTCCGCGAGTTCAGCGAGCAGCACCCGCCGGTGATGGCGCTGCGCGAGCTGTACTGGAAGGGCAAGGCCCAACTGTCCTGGGCCCGGCGCCGATGACCGCGGGCCAAGTGATCATGCGACCGCCGCGGTCCGTGGCTAGGCTCGGCCCGTGGAGCCGAGTGCGATCACCGAGATCCTGGACGGGCGGTGGGCCGAGTTGCGGCGCACGGTCCGGGAGCAGTTGGCCAGCGTCGACTACCGCGAGGCCAGCGACCTGAGCACAGCCGAGCACCGCACGCTGGTGTTCGACCAGCTGCACGCGCTGGCCAAGACTGACGGCCCGCGACTGGGCTTCGACCGCGAATACGGTGGTGGCGGCGACATCGGCGGCTCGGTGGTCGCGTTCGAAACACTCGGCTTCGGCGACCTGTCGCTGATGGTGAAGGCCGGCGTGCAGTGGGGCCTGTTCGGCGGTGCGGTGCAGCTGCTGGGCACGCGCCGGCACCACGAGCGCTACCTGGCCGACATCATGGATCTCACGCTGCCGGGCTGTTTCGCCATGACCGAGACCGGTCACGGCTCGGACGTGCAGCACCTGCGGACCACGGCCACCTATGACGGCGCCGCGTTCGTCATCCACACGCCGCACCAGTCGGCCCGCAAGGACTACATCGGCAACGCGGCCCGCGACGGCCGGGCGGCGGTGGTGTTCGCCCAGCTGATCACCGACGGGCGCGGCCGGGGTGTGCACGCCTTCCTGGTGCCGATCCGGGACGCCGAAGGCGCCGCGCTGCCTGGTGTGTCCATTGAGGACTGTGGCCGCAAGGGCGGCCTGAACGGCGTGGACAACGGCCGGCTGGCCTTCGACCACGTGCGGGTGCCGCGCGAGAACCTGCTCGACCACTACGGGCAGGTCGACGCGGACGGCACGTACCGCAGCCCGATCGACAGCGACAACCGGCGCTTCTTCACCATGTTGGGCACGCTCATCCGCGGCCGGGTCAGCGTCGCCGGCAGCGCCGGCAGCGCGGCCAAGCGAGCGCTCACCATCGCCGTCCGCTACGCCGACACGCGCCGCCAGTTCAACCGCCCCGACGACGCGCGCGAGGTAGTGCTGCTGGATTACCAGTCGCACCAACGGAAACTGCTGCCGGCCCTGGCCACGACCTATGCCCTGCACTTCGCGCAGGAGGAACTCACCGCAACCCTGCACGAGCTGCAGAGCGCCACCGAGCCGGACGAGCGCCGGCAGCGTGAGCTGGAATCCCGTGCCGCCGGCATCAAGGCACTGTCCACTTGGCACGCCACCGCCGCCATCCAGACCTGCCGCGAGGCCTGCGGCGGGGCCGGCTACCTGGCCGAGAACCTGCTCACCACGCTGAAGGCCGACACGGACGTGTTCACCACGTTCGAGGGCGACAACACCGTGCTGCTGCAACTGGTCGCGAAGGGGCTGCTGACCAACTACCGCAGCCACTTCGAGGATCTCGGCACGCTGGCCACCGCGCGCTTCGTCGCCGAGCAGTTCGTCGGCATGGTGACCGAGCGGCTGCCCAGCATCGGCCGGGACGACGCCGACGCCCTGCACGACCGCGCCTGGCAGCTGCGGGCCTTCGAGGACCGGGAGGCCCACGTGCTCGACGGCCTGGCCCGCCGGCTGCGGCGAGCCGCCTCGGGCGACGCCGATCCGTTCGAGGTCTTCAACAACGCCCAGGACCATGTGCTGCGGGCCGGCCGGGTGCACACCGAACGTGTTGTTCTGCAAGCGTTTGTCGACGCCGTCGAGCGCTGCGCCGAGCCCGACGCCAAGCGTCTGCTCGACCGGGTGTGCTCGCTGTACGCGCTCCACGTCATCAACGACGACCTGGCCTGGTTCCTCGTCCATGGCCGGCTGACCACCGGTCGCGGCAAGGCCGTGAACGGCGCGGTGAACGCCCTCTGCGCTGAGCTCCGGCCGCATGCCCGCACGCTGGTGGACGCCTTCGCCATTCCCGAGCGCTTCCTCGACGCCGCGATCCTGCGCGAGGAGCCGGGGCGGCAGGACGCCCAGTGGCAGCACGATCAGGCGACCAACCGATAACCGGATGCACCCGGGCGGTTCGGTGACTGAACGCTGCCCCTACGGTGATCCCATGCCCGACACGCGACAGCGTCTCATCGACGGCACGGTCGAGACGATCCGTCAGCACGGCATCGCCGGCACCACCGCGCGCAGCATCGCGGCCGCCGCGGGCGTTACCCAGGCGCTGGTCTTCTACCACTTCGGCAGCGTGCACGAGTTGGTCAAGGCCGCCTGCCTGGCCGTCACCCGGGACCGGCTGCCGCTGTTGGAGCAGCGGCTGGCCGGCATGGAGAGCCTGGGCGACCTGCTCGCGCTGCACACCGACGAGCAGGCGCGGGGCATCCTGCGGGTGCTGGCCCAGATGATGGCCGGGGCGCGGGGGAATCCGGAGCTGGCCGAGACGACGGCGGCCGCGCTGCGACTGTGGGTGGCCCCGGTCCGCACGACGCTGGAGCGGCTGCTGCCCGACCGGCCCGAGGCCGCCGGCCTGGCCGAGGCGCTGTGCGCCGCCCTCGTCGGCCTGCAACTGGTCGACGGCGTGGACCCCGATGCGGCGGCGACGGCGCTTTCCGCCCTCACCCACCTCACCGCCAACCCTCCTCTGTAACACGCGGCTCTCCCCCGTGTACAGGCCTGAACGTTGTGAAAGGACCATTCCTCTCATCCAACGAGAGGAATGGTCCTTTCCAAGCACTGACTGCTCAGGTCAGCTGAGGGTGACCGCGGTGTCGTCGATGACGAACGAGGTCTGCAGGCCCGAGTCCTCGGCGCCGGTGAACGTGATCGTCACCGTCTGGCCGGCGAAGGCCGAGACGTCGAAGGACTTCTGCGCGTAGCCGCTGGCCGCGTTCAGGTTGGAGAACGTGCCCAGGGTGGTCGAGCCGGCCTTCACGGTCAGCTTGTCGTACTGGGTCGTGGTGGTGGTCTCCGCGGTGTCGATGTGCAGCCAGAAGCTCAGCGTGGCCTTGCAGCCGGCCGGGATGGTCACCGACTGGGACAGCGTGTCGGTGTGGGTGCTGCCGTAGCCGTCGAGCCAGGCCAGGTAGCTGCCGGAGTGCGCGGCCTCGCCGGCCGAGGCGTTGCTGACCACGCCGCTGGTCGTGCTCCACGGGGTGGCGCTGCCGGTCTCGAAGCCGGGGTTGCCCAGCTGCTGGCCGGAGCAGGAGCCGCCGGTGGTGCTGACGGTCCAGGTGAAGGAGGCGCTGCCGGCCTTGCCGGCGGCGTCGGTCGCCGTGACGGTCACGTTGTACGTGCCGGCCGTGCTGGTCTTGCCGCTGATCACGCCGGTGCCCGAGGCGATGGACACGCCGGTCGGCAGGCCGGTCGCGCTCCAGGTGTACGGCGTGGTGCCGCCGGTGGCCTTGGCCGTGATGCTGACGCTGTCACCGACCAGGTTGGACTGGTTGCCCGGGTTGGTCACCGCCGGGGCGCCCGGCTGGGTGGTGCCGCCGCCGGACAGGTTCGGCACCAGGGCGTCGGCCTTGGGCGAGCCCCAGCCGCTGGCCTCGTCGAAGTTGGCGGCCGCGCTGTAGTGCAGGTTGTCGCCGCTGGTGATGTCGTGGAACAGCGTGCCGTAGTTGCTGGACGAGCCCAGCTGGTACAGCGTGGAGTTGACCTGGCCGACCTTGGCGTGGCCGGCCGCGACGGCCTGCTGGTTGGCCAGCGTCAGCACGGACGCCCAGAACGGGGTGGCCGCGCTGGTGCCGCCGACGTAGGTCCACTGGCCGACGGTGTAGATGGAGTAGTTCTGCGCGTTGGCCGACACGTCGGGCACCTGGCGCAGCGAGCTGGTGCTCACGCCGGGGCCGGTCTGCCAGGACGGGCGGGCGAACTTGCTGGAGACGCCGCCGCCGCCGGCCCACTTGGTGGAACCCTCGTTCCACACCGTCTCACCGGAGTACGTGCCGCCGCTGCCCTCGGTCAGGCTGGTGCCGCCGACGCTGGTGACGTACGGGTCGGAGCCGGGGAAGTCGACCGCGAGGTTGTTGGCGTTGGGCGACTGCGTGCCGGAGTGGCGGTAGCAGTCGTAGGCGCCGGAGTCGCCGGCCGCGGACAGGAAGGTCTGCCCCTGGGCCGCGCCCTGCTTGGCCACGTTGTCCACGGCGGTCTCGGTGGACGCCGTGTCGTCGAGCTCGCAGGCGCCCCAGCTGGAGGACACCACCGACACCTTGTCGGTGACGAACTTGTTCCACATGTCGATCTCGCCCTGGTCGCTGTTCGGGGCCTCGTAGACCGCGACTCCTGCCTTGGGCGCGATCGCGTGCGCGACCTCGATGTCCAGCTCGACCTCGGTGACGCCGTCGCCGGCGGTGTCGTCGTCGCCGCCGTCGACCTTGACCACGGTCGGGGTGGGCGAGCCGGTCGAGTACTGCGTGTCGTACTTGCTGATGTTGGACTGCGTGAAGTGCGAGAACTCCAGCATCGCGATGCTCTGGCCGGTGCCGTCGGTGCCCGCGCCGACCAGCTTGTCCACGCCGTAGGCGGAGCGCAGCTCCTGGGCGGTGTAGCCGCCGCCGGGGCCGCTGCCGACCTTGGGCGAGCCGGCCTTGGGGGCCTGCGCGTAGCTGTGCATCTGGTAGTGGTTGTTCAGACCGGAGATGCCGCCGATGAGGCCGGCCACCGAGGCGTCCACCGACGGGGCGGTGTCGTTGGCGGTGAAGTCCTTGTTCGTCTTGTTGTCGTGGTAGTTCGACACCGAGGTGGCGAAGGCGCTCTGCACCGTGCTGGCCGGGCCCTTGGCGTCGATCAGCATGTGGTTGGACGCCACGTCGGTGACGGTCAGGCCCTTGGCCTGCAGGTAGGCCTTGACCTGGTCGACCTGGGCCTGGGTGGGCGCGAACCGGGCGGTGAACTGCGCCGGAGTCAGGTAGTGGTGGTAGTCCGCCGAGCTGGGATTGTTCAGCCGGGCCAGGAAGGCGTCCAGGCCGGCGGCGTCGCGGTAGTTCAGGGAGACGGCGACCTGCATCTGGCTGTCGGCGGCCACCGAGCCGGTTCTTGTCGCGAACTCGAGTCCGGGGGCGGCGCTGTTGGCCAGCTGGGTGGTGTGCGGGGTCGACGGCGCGGCGCCGGCGAACCCGGCGCCGGTCGCCAGCGCCAGCGGCGCGGCCACCAGCAGCGCCACCGAGGCGCGACGGGTCAGCTTCACGATTGCTCCATCCCTACAGGGAGATGAAAAATGGGCAGGGGTTATTTCCCTCGGCGAGGGGGTTGCCGGAACAATAACAGCCGAAGATGGGCCGGGGAATGGATTCCCTACCAACGTATGGAATCGCCCATCACCGTTGGTCATATCGTGACCCGGCGATCACGTACGTGACAGCACCGGTCGACATACCGTGACGAATTGCCCGACAAAACGGACAAAATAACAGCCTAATGCCCATTCTGTGGGATCGCGGGCGTCAACAGGCATCAACACCGACGGCCCGACGAAAGGAGGATTGTCAAAACCCGGTCGCGAACCGATCATCCCGACCGGTAGCGTGACCAGGTGACGAGAACCGGGCGTTTCGCGGACGTGTCCACGGCTTTGGCCTTGCTCAGCGACCGGCAGCTGGCCGACCTGGTGGAGACGGCGACTCCGGTGGAGTCCTCCGGCGCCGGCGGCTCGGCCGGCGTGCTGACCGTGGCCGGCACGAAGGTGTTCGTCAAGAAGGTGCCGCTGACCGAGCTGGAACTGCGGCCGGAGAATCTGCGCTCGACCGCGAACATGTTCGGCCTGGCGCCCTGGTGCCAGTACGGCGTGCGCTCGCCGGGGTTCGGCGCCTGGCGGGAGGTCGCCGCGCACGTGATGACCACCAACTGGGTGCTGACCGGCGAGTGCGCCAACTTCCCGCTGCTCTACCACTGGCGGGTGGTGGACTCGGCGCCCCGGCTGTGGGACGAGCTCCAGGACGTCGACCGGTACGTCGAGTTCCTGCACCACGGCGCGGGCGTCCGGGAGCGGGTGGAGGCGCTGCTCGCCGCCGAGGCCAGCGTGGTGCTGTTCATGGAGCACTTCCCGCACACCCTGCACGGCTGGCTGGACGACCGGATGGTCGCCGGCGACACGGCCGCGGTGGCGATGGTGGAGCGTGACCTGTTGGACGTCTTCGCATTTCTGGAACAGCGGGAACTGTTTCATTTCGACGCCCATTTCGGCAACATCCTCACCGACGGCGAGCGGCTCTACATCGCCGATCTGGGGCTGGCCACCTCACCCCGGTTCGATCTGTCGCCGCCGGAACGGGAATTCCTTGAGCACAACGCCGGCCACGACCGTGTCTACGTGCTCGCCCATCTGGTGAATATGCTGGTACGGGTGCTGGGCAACGTCCCAGGCGAGCCGGTCAACCGCTTCGCCTTCATCCGCGACTTCACCGCGGACACGCCGTTTCCGGCCGCGTTTGCCGAGATCGTGCTTCGCTACCAGCACCTTGCGGTGCCGTTCAACGAGTTCTGGAGCGACCTGTTCGTCACGAGCCGCCAGACCCCGTATCCGCGAGCAGCGCTCGAAAACGCGCTGTCGCCGAGCCGATGAGCGGATCGCCGTGGGCCAGGCCGACCGCGCTGACGTCCTGAGGCAGCCGGGCCAGGCTTTCCGGCCGGCGGCCCGGGTCGGCGGCCATCGCGGCCGGGCCGATGCCGAGATCGCCCCGGTTGAAGACCAGGTCCCCGACCAGGAGCGCCCGGGTCGGCTCGTGCAGCAGGGCGATGTGTCCCGGGGTGTGGCCGGGCGTGTGGATCACGCGGAGGTTGCCGATCAGGTCGCCGTCCTCGACCCGCTCGTCCGGCGTCACGGATGTCCAGTGCGCCAACGGAAGCCGGTCGACAACGCGGCCGAGGGCGCCGGCCCGGCCCTCCGTCGGCACTCGGCCGGCCTGAAGCCACGGCGCGTCGTCGGCGTGGATGTGGACGGTGGCCCCGGTTCGTTCTTTCAGCTCCGCCAGCCCTTTCACGTGATCGGGGTGAGCGTGCGTGATCACGACCCGGCGAATGTCCTTGAGGCTGCCCAGAAACTCCTCGATGACCTTGGGCGCGCTGGCCCAGCCGACGTCGACCAGCGTGTAGCCGTCGTTCTCCTCGATCAGGAAGGCGTTGTCCCGCTTGGTGGTCGGCACCCGGGTGATGTTTTCGATCATGTGCGCCTCTCGCTGAACAGGTCCGACAGCCGCGCGCAGGTGGCGATCAGCTTGTCGGCGAAGGAAACCATGCGGTCGCCGGTCCACCGGTCGGCCGGGCCGGACAGTGCTACTGACATCGGCTGGGCCACCGACATAGGTGGGCCGGCACCGTCGAAAGTGGACAGCACCGGCGCGGCGATGCCGTGCAGGCCGGGGTGGTTAGCGCCGAAGGACAGCGCGTAGCCGTCGCGGCGAATCTCGTCGAGTGCCCGGCGTAGCGCCGGCTGATCAGCATCGGCGCGAATGATCGGCTCGGCTGCCGCCGGCTTCAGGAACGCCAGGATCGAGCGGCCACTGGAGCCACTGCTGAGGTCCGTGGTCTCGCCGACCGTCGCCGCGCGGCGCAGCACCTGATCGGCACTTTCCACGCCCAGCACCAACACGTTCTGGTTGCCGGCGCGCAGATGCAGGGTCGCGGTCTCGCCGGCGGCCTCGGACAGCGCCTTCAACGCCGGCCGCGCGGCGGTGTAGAGCGCGTTGTCGGCGAGCACCGCCGCGGACACCGCGACCAGCCGGCTGCCGACGCGGTAGCCACCGGAGTCGGCCCGCTCCACGTACAACTCGTCCTGAAGCACGCGCAACAGCCGGTAGCCGGTGCTCTTCGACAGGCCGACCTGGGCCGCGAGGTCGTCCAGCCCGATCGGCTCACCGGCCGTGACGACGGCCTCGATCAACCGCAGCGCGCGGCGGGCCGTCTCGCCGCCTTCGGTCCGCTGGGCTTCACCCTGAGTCATGGGGTCTCATTATGTGAAAGTGGAGTTTCTATTAATGAAAACGCTAGGCCGGACGAGGGCGTGCGTCAACCACGCACGGCCGGATGTCGGGTGCGTCTCAGAACTCCAGGAACACGACCGAGGCGTCGTCGCGGGACTTGCCGCGCGGGAACGCCTTCCGGTCCGGGTCGGCGTTCTCCGCCGCGCGCACCTCGTCGATCACCTGCTCCGCGCCGGCGTCCCGGACGTGGGTGAACAGCGCCGTCCAGTCGCCGAAGCGGAACACCTCGGTCCACCGCGTCGCGCCGTCCGACATCGCCGCCGCCGCACGCACCTGCGCCCGCGGCAGGTGGCCCGTCACCGCCCGCTTGGCGACGTCCGGATCGGCCGCCGCCGTGTAGAAGCCGCCCTCCGCGTTCCGCAGGCCCTCCATGACGCCGAAGTACTCCGGCGTGTAGCGGATCGCCCGCAGTTCCGGCCGGCCCGTCACCTCGTCCAGCCGGCCGTCCAGGATCGGCGTCACCGTGCCGTCGATGTCCAGCAGCAGCACCGAATCCGACAGCACGAGGTACTCGATCCGGTCGTCGTCCCAGCGCAGGGCCACCACCGTCGCCTGCGGCGTGCGGCGGTGGGTCAGATCGCACGTCGCCTCGTGCACCGCGGCCGTCTGGGCGATGGCCTCGGCCAGGCAGTCGGTCAGGGACTGGTCACGCCTCGTCGCCGCCCGGTCCAGCAAGGTCGGTCCCAGCCGCTGCACGAACCACGTCACCGTGTGGATGCACCCGGTCTGGCCGTTCGGCGGCGGCGTGACCCCGTCCAGCACCACTGCGGCCCCCAGCGGCGAGACCGCGGCGAAGTCCTCGTTGGCGTGCTCCGGGACGCCGGGGACGGAGAGCAGATCGGTGCGCATGCGGCCAGACTCTCATCAGCCCTCGGTCGGCGCGACCAGGACTCGAACCCCCGCCGGCTCCGGTTCGGCCCGGCCGAGGTCGCGGACCGGTCGCGCGAGCAGCAGCGCCGCCATGCCGGCCACCGCGGTGACCGCGCCGACCACCAGCACCGGGCCGCTGCCGATCACCCCGGCGGCCGGGCCGGCGAGGGCCTGGCCGACCGGCATCATGGCCAGCGAGCCGGCGACCTCGTAGGCGTGGATGCGGTTGAGGATCGAGCCCGGGATCTGGGTCTGGATGCTCGTCGCCCACATCACGCTCCAGAACGTCTGCACCCCGCCGGTGACGGCGCAGCCGGCGGCGATCAGCCAGATCGGGGCGTGCAGCGCGACCGTGATCGGCTGGATGCCGTAGGCCAGCATGGCGATCGCGCCGGCCCGCAGCGGGTGGCGTGGGCGCAGCCGCATGGCGATCAGGCCGCCGACGGCCATGCCCACGCCGCCGATCGAGTTGACCAGGCCGTAGGCGGCGTCGCCGTGGCTGGTGATGATCTCGGTGGCGGCCAGCGGGGTGAGCGGGCCGAAGGTGGTGATCATCAGCACCATCCAGACCAGGATCACGCCCCACACCCAGCCCCGGGACCGGAATTCCCGCCAGCCCTCGACCAGATCGGCCCGGAACCGCTCGCGGCGCGCCGGCCTCGGGCCACGGCGCAGGCGCAAACCCAGCAGGCACAACGCACTCGTCAGGTACGTCGCCGCGTGCGCCGCGAACACTCCGCCCACCGACGTGACGCCGATCAGCACGCCCGCGAAGGCCGGGCCGGCCACGCCCATCACCGACTCGGCGATGCGGATCAGGCCGTTGGCGCCCTGTACGTCCGTGGCGATGCGCGGGATCGTGCTGGCGATGCCCGGCTGGAACAGCGCCGCGCACAGGCCGTTGACCGCGCCGATCACGCAGACCTGCCAGAACACCACGTGGCCGGTGAAGAACATGACCGCCACCAACGACTGCGTGACGACCCGGGTCAGGTCCGCGCACACCATCACGGTGCGGGTGTCGAACCGGTCGGCGATCACGCCACCGAAGATGACGAACCCGGCGAAGCAGGCGCTGTTGGCCGCCATCGCGACACCGACCGCGCCGACGCCGTAGCCGTACTGGATGAGGCCGGCGGCCAGCGCCACCGGCAGCATCATGTCGCCGAGCCGGGCCGCCGCCCGGGCCACGAAGAACAGGGAGAAGTCACGGTTCCAGCGGCCTTCACGCACGTGCCGGCACGCTACCGGAAAACGGTTACCCGTTGGAAATTCCCACCAGCTGGGCACTTTCCCGCCACAGCCGCTCGCACCGGGCCCGGTCCGTGGTGTGCTCCGCCGTCGGCGTCAGCCGACGCTCCACGTAGAAGCCGCCGGTCTGTCCGTCCACTTCGGACGATGTCGCCAGCCACACCGGCGTGTCCGCCCCCACCTCCGACCCCGGCGCGGTGAGCTTCAGCTCGTCGGCCAGCCGCTTCAGCGCCCCACGGGAGTTCCGGCCCAGTCTCGTGCCGGCGATGATGCCCGGATGCGCAGCGGTCACGGTGATCGTCGTCAGCCGGCGGGCCAGCTCGTAGCCGAACATCGCGTTCATGTTCTTGGTGCGGCCGTAGGCCGCGAACGGCAACATGTCCGGGTCCGGCACCCGAAGTCGCCCGGATTCCAGGTCGTCCAGGTCCACCGGCACCCGCGCCAACGCCACCGGATCCGCGCCCACGATGACGAACCTGGCCCGCCGCTGCCCGATGCGCTCCGCCAGCAGGCGCAGCAGCAGGTACGGCGCCAGGTGGTTGACCGCCAGCAGCGTCTGGAGGCCCTCCGCCGTGCGGTCATCCAGATCCGTGATGACCGCCGCGTTGCTCACCACGACGTCCGCCGCCGGCAGGCGCTCTGCTAATGCCCGAACTTCCTTGACCAGCGCCAGATCCGCCCGTTCCAGGACGAGGTCCGCGCCCGGCGCCGCCCGCTCGATCCGCGCCGCGGCGTCGCGCAGCCGGCCGTCGTCGCGGCCCACCAACACCACCGTGCCCCGCTCCGCCAGCTTCGCCGCGATCGCCTCGCCGATGCCCGACGTCGCCCCGGTCACCACTGCTCGCATGACTCCCCCTTCTGGTTGACGCTGTCAACCTAGCTCTCCAGGTTGACAGCGTCAACCAGCGTCTACGATGCACAGATGGCTGCCGGGACCCGTGAGGCGTTGCTCGACGCCGCGGCGCGACTGCTCGACGCCGGCGGGGTCGAGGCCGTCACCCTGCGGGAAGTCGGGCGGCAGGCCGGGGTTTCGCACAACGCCCCGTACAAGCACTTCCCCAGCAAGGAAGCCCTGCTGGCCGCGCTGGCCACCCGCGAGCTCGAACGCCGTGCTGACCGCGACGATCCGTCGTCCCCGCCGGCCGATCGCCTTCGCCGGTCCCTGCACGACTACATCCGCTGGGCGCTCGACTCCCCCGCCCGGTTCCGACTGATCTTCGGGCCGTGGACCGTCGACTCGTCCGAGCTGTACCAGGCCGCGCACGCCGCCCACACCCGGTTCGTCGACACCGTGCTGGCCGCCCAGCAGGCCGACCTGCTCCCGGCCGGCGACCCCGTCCGGCTCGCCGCGCTGCTCCGGTCCCTGGCCCATGGCGCGGCCAACCTCGCGTCGGCCGGCCACCTCGCGGCCAACGGCAAGGGCAACGCCGATCCGGAGGACCTGGTCGACGACCTGCTCGCCTACCTCCATCCCCGAGGGTAAGGCGCTTCAGTCCTCGGTCAGCTCGATCCGCACGGTCAGCAGGTCCGCGCCGAGCAGACGCACAGCGGCGCTGTTGAACACGGGCAGCGCGCGAAGGCGCGCCCTGGCGTCGTCCTCCGGCATCAGGTGCGCGATGCCGGCCCGCCAGCGTCCCCGGATCCGAACGCGCACCCGAGCATCCACGCGAATGTTGCGCACGTACTGGGACTTCTCGCCGTACTCGGAGACGAGCCAGAAGTCCCGGCCGACCAGGCGACCGCCGATCGGAGTCCGCCTCGGCTGGCCGGAGCGTCGGCCGGTCGTCTCCAGCACCGTCTGTCCCGGCAGGCGCATCAGGATCGGGTTGCCGATCCGGCGCTGGAAGGACGTCACGATCCGATGCTTGGTTTCCCGATAGTTGGGCATCCCTTGCCTTCCCACAGTGATGAGTCCGGTTCGCCCCGAAACCACTACTCCCGCAGCGTAGCGGCGGTCGCACCCTGAGTAGGGGGGCCGGGCCACGCTGGGCCATTCGGGGCAGTCGCCGAATCAATCCACCCGACGGGGCTGACAATCGCGGGGTGGGCCGGGAGATGATGGCCACGGGCGGACGGCGCTGTCGGGGGCGTCTGTTTGAATTGTCACGGGAGTCACGTCGAACAGGAGAGGCATGACAGCGGGCAGCATGGGGCACCCCGAGACTGGACGGCCCTGGGCCTTCCACGACCCGACGGCCAGCATGGGCGGGGTGGTTCCGACGCGGACGACACGACTGTGGCTGGCGGTGGTGGGTCTGGCGCTGTGCGCGGCGTCGACGGTCCTCTGCTTCCAGTTGGGCATGGCGTGGGCGGGCGTGCTGCTGGCGGTGCTGTCGGTGACGGCGCTGGCGAACATCGGCCGGGTCGGCTACCGGCGTTACCGGGACTGAACCCGGGATCAGATGCGGCGCACCACGTGCAGCAGATATTCCTTGCGGTTGAGCGGATTGTGGTCCCAGCGCGGACGGTCCGGGGCCGGGCCGTCGACCGGCCGGTAGTGGTCGAACGCGGACTCCAGGACACCCTCACCACTGGTGAGCGAGGGTAGGCGGCGTTCGAGACCGTGGACCTCGGCGGCGGGAATGTCGCCGGTGAGCACGTGGGTGCGGCCGCGGATCTCCGACATGAGCGGTGCGGCCCGCAGCCGGACCAGCACGGGGAGCAGGGCGGCGAAGGCCTCGGTGGGGATTTCCAGCTGGTAGCGATGGAACGGCTCGTGGACACGAGTGCCGGCCTGGGCAAGGGCGGACATCAGCACCAGCGGCGTGAGGCCGCGGAAGTCGGCGGCGGTGCTGGACATCGATTTGTCGAACGTGCCGTGCGCGTGACTCTGCCGAGCGTAATAACCGGAATGGGTCATGGTGACCACACAGTCGATGACCTGCCAGCCATGGATGCCCTGGGACAGGGTTTCCCGAACGGTGTCCTCGACCGCCTTCATGAAGGCGTACGGCATGGAGCCCAGCTCGACGGCCAGCCGATACGTCAGCCCACGGCCGATCGGCCCGGGTTCGATTCGCAGGCCGACAGTGGCGAGGAAGGGATTGGGCGGGACGTCGATTATCTCGAAGGCCGCACCGGTGCCGACGACACGTTCGACATTGATGGTGGTCGTCTCCCGGAATGTGACTTCGATGCCGAACTCCTCGGCCAGAGTGGCCTGGATGACTTCTTTCTGCACCTCGCCGTAGAGGGAGACGCTGATCTCGCGGCGGATTTCGTCCTGGCGGACGTCGATGAGCGGATCCTGTTCGGCCAACTGGTCGAGAGCTGCCCGCAGTGTTCCACGCTCGCCGGAACGCGCGGGCAGGACAACCGTTTCCAGGGTCGGCGGCGAGAAGTAGTGTTCCGCAGCGGCCGGGGAGGCCCCGATGGCGTCGCCGATGCGAATGCCGTTGAGACCCCAGAGCTTGGCGATGGAGCCGGCGGACACGGACTGGCGTGAAACGCTTGCGCCCTCGGCGAAGACGGCGATCGCCGTCACCTTGTCGTCCCAGCCGGGCAGGCGATCCCGGACGCGGAGCGTGCCGGCGTGCATTCGGACGTAAGCGATCTTCTCGCCGGCCGCGCCGCGTTCGACCTTGAACACCGTGCCGGACACCGGGGCGTCCGCCTCGGTGGCGGCGGTCGGGAGCAGCGACATGATGCCCTCGACCAGGGCATCCACGCCGGTCCCGGTGATCGCCGAACCGAAGAACACCGGGTGCGTCAGTCCTCGGCGGGATCGCTCGGCCAGCACGGCCAAGGCTCGCCGATAGGGGACGTCCGAGGACGACAGGTAGGCGGTGGTCAAATCGTCGTCCAGCTCGACGAGCCGTTCGACGAAGCCCACGTCGTCCGATCCGAAAGGCACGGCGAGGGCAGCCCGAGTGCCAAGTCCGGTGACAGCGCCCATCGGCACGATGGACGTCGCGAGCTTGGCGGAAATGTCGGCGATCAGGTCGTCGTATCGGGCCCCGCCGCGATCGACCTTGTTGACGAAGATGAGCGTGGGAATACGCAGGCGGTGCAGGACCCGCAGCAGAATTCGGGTCTGCGCCTGCACGCCTTCCACCGCCGAGACGACGAGCACCGCACCGTCGAGCACACTGAGCACCCGTTCCACCTCGGCGATGAAATCGGGGTGGCCGGGCGTGTCGATGAGATTGACGGTGTGGTCGCCGATGGTGAACGACACCACCGCCGACTTGATGGTGATCCCGCGACGGCGCTCCAGCGCCATCGAATCGGTCTGCGTGTTCCCGTCGTCGACGCTGCCGATCGCGTCGATGATTCCGGCGGTGAACAGCAGCCGCTCGGTCAGGCTGGTCTTACCGGCGTCGACGTGCGCGAGAATCCCGAGGTTGAGCACTGCCATGCGGCGTCATGTCCTTCAGCAGGAGGGTGATTCCATCTGCGGTGACCATGACGCGAGCTCGCATCTCAACTCCTGGATCGGGGACGCGAGAAGTGCAGCAGAACAGGTGCGGCGGGGCAACCGAATTATCGGCGGGCGGCGAGGTGGCGGATCGCGCCGGAGAGGTGCGAGCGCATCTCGGTCTGGGCGGTGTGGACGTCGCCCGAGGCGATGGCGGCGAGGAGCTGCCGGTGTTCGGCGGCCAGCGCCTTGCCGCCCGGATAGAACGTGTGCAGCTGGGCCAGGCAGAGCTGCATCTCCTCCTGGAGCGCTGGGTAGACGCGGTTGAGGCGGGGGCTGCCGGCCAACTCCACGAGGGCGATGTGGAACTCGGTGTGCAGCTCGACCCGGTCGGCCCAGCTGGTGTCGGGCGGCAGGGCGTCCATCCTGGCCAGCAGGCGCTCGGGCCCGTCCAGGGAGACGCCGGACTCGACGATGACGCGGACGGCCTCCAGTTCGAGGGGCGTGCGCACCAGGAACAGGTCCTGGACGTCGGCCTCGGTGAGCACCGGCACGACCAGCGACCGGCCGTTGGCCCGCTGGGCCAGGTTGCGGGCCACCAGCTCCTGCAGCGCCGACCGGATCGTGGGCCGGGCGACGCC
Source organism: Kutzneria sp. CA-103260 (assembly GCF_018263855.1). Lineage (GTDB taxonomy): Bacteria > Actinomycetota > Actinomycetes > Mycobacteriales > Pseudonocardiaceae > Kutzneria. Next base: position 4,926,459 of record NZ_CP073318.1, read on the forward strand.
GAACATCGAGGCCAGCATCGTCTCGGTGAGGCTCGACCCCGGCGCCAGCTCGCCGCTGAGGATCAGCTTGCGCACCTCGGCCACCAGGGCGTCCCGAGTGCTGGTCGTCTGCAACGCCGTCACACCGCGTGAGTCTAGCGGTCAGACCGTTGCGTGTGACTGTCATACCGTATTACCGTCAGCCCGTGACAACGAGTGGCAAGGCCGCGGCCAGTGCCGCCGCGGGCGCACTGCTGTGGGGCACCCTCGGCCCGGTCGCCGCGCTCTTCGACACCGGCGACCGCATCGCGGCCGGCGGCATCCGGCTGGCCATCGGCGCTCTCGTGCTGCTGGCCGTGGCCAAGGGGCGACCGCTGAAGAGGGTGTGGCGACGGGCCGATCTCCTGCCGTTGGCCGGCGGAGCTGTTGGCATCGCCGGGTTTCAGCTGGCCTACTTCGGGGCCATCGGCAGCGCGGGCGTGGCCGTCAGCACGGCAGTCGGGATCGGGCTGTCCCCTGTCTTCACCGGCCTGTGGACTGTGGTGCGCAGCCGCCGCTCCCCCGGCACCGGCTGGCTGCTGGGCACCGCGTTGGCGGTAGGCGGCCTGTGCCTGCTGGCGTTGTCGAAAGGGGCGATCTTTTCCCTTGTCGGACTGGGACTTTCGGTGCTGGCCGCGGCGTTCTTCAGCCTTCAGGCCATATCCATCCAAGAGCTGACCACACGTCATGACGACGCGACGGCGCTGACCGGGATCTGCGGGACGGGCGCGGTGCTGATGGCTCCCGTGATCGCGGTGACCGCGACCGGGAATCTCCTGACGTGGCAAGGGATTTCCGGCATCGCCTACCTGGGCGTGGTGACCACCGGCATGTCCTACTGGCTGTTCGCCCGCGGCATCAGGCACATCGGCGCCGCGGCGGCGGTGACGATCACGCTGTTGGAGCCGGCGGGAGCGGCGGTCATCGCCGCTCTGCTTCTGCACGAGGCGTTGTCGCCGGCCCAGTGGGTGGGGATCGTCCTCATCGCGGCGGCGATCCCCGTCGCCGGTCGGACCCGGAAAACCCTGGTGCCCGGCCACAAAGCGGCCGGGCACCAGGAACTCAGTCCGTCTGGCGCGGGATTCTGATGCCGGGCCGCCCCGCGTTGGCGGCGGCCTTGGCCAACCGCGTGCCGACCTGCTTGCCCAGGCGGGCGGCACGGCCGGGACCGGGCAGCGTGAGGGCGGGCGGCATGACCACCACCGGGCAGCCCACGTGGTACATGAGGCGATGGGCCAGCAGGGTGTTTGCCTTGAGATCGGTGCTGCGCGGAGCGTCGAGCACGAGCATCAGCGCGCCCTCGCTCTCCTTGAGCAGCACGGAAACCGCGGTGCCCTTCACCAGCCGGCACTCGACCTTGGCGTCCTCGCCGAGGGCCGCGGCGACGTCGGCGGCGAGCTTTTCCTCACCGGCGGTGAAGGCGGCGTCGACGTCCCGGCTGACGCCCGGCGGGCGGCCACCGGGCGCGGCCGGCGGGCGCGGGGCCCGCCACGCCCGGACGGCGACCAGGCCGCACCGCCGCCGCCGGGCCTCGTCGGCGGCCCAGCGCAACGCGGTCGGGGATCCACTGCGGACGCTCACGCCCACGACGATGAAATCAGCCACGGCTACCTCCTCGTCGTCGCGGATCCTAGCGGGCCTCGGCGGCGGGCGCCTTGGACAGCGGATCGGCCACGTCCTCCAGGGACTGTCCCTCGGCGTTGACGCCGAAGAACCAGGCGACCAGGCCGCCCAGGATCATGATGCCCGCGCCGACGTAGTAGCCGACGGTCAGCGGCCCGCGCTCGGTGCCCTCACCGACCAGCGCGCCGAACACGGTGGGAGCGACGGCCCCGGCCACCTGGCCGATGGCGAAGAAGTACGAGATCGCCTGTCCCCGAAGCTCCAGCGGGAATATCTCGCTGACCGTCAGGTACGCGGACGACGCGCCGGCCGAGGCGAAGAAGAACGACACGCACCAGAAGATGGTCTGGGTGGTGGCGTTGAGCGTGCCCGCGCTGAACAGGGCGGCCGACACGGCCAGCACGATGCCGGCGAAGCCGTAGGTGCCCAGGATCATCTTGCGCCGGCCGACCGTGTCGAACAGCGGCCCGAGGATGAGCGGGCCGAGCAGGTTGCCCACCGCGAACGGGAAGAAGTACCAGGACGTGTCGCTGTCGCTGACGTGGTAGAAGTTGTGCAGCACCAACGCGTACGTGAAGAAGATCGCGTTGTACAGGAACGACTGCGTGACCATCATCGAGAAGCCGAGGAAGCTGCGCTTCGGGTACTTCTTCAGGAAGATCCCGGACACGGTGCGGAAGCCCAGCCGCGGCGCCTCCACGATCGACATCGCCTTCTCCGGCGGCACCGGCGTGAGGGTCACGCCCTCGCGCTGCACGCCGGCCTCGATCTCGTCGACGGTCTTCTCGGCTTCCTCCAGCCGGCCGTGCGTCATCAGCCAGCGGGGGCTCTCCGGGATGTGCCGGCGCAGGTAGATGATGATCAGGCCGAGCACCGGGCCGATGAAGAAGCCGATCCGCCAGCCCCAATCCACGGCCAGCAGGTTCGGGTCGAGCAGGAACAGGTTGGCGGTGGCGCCGATCATCGCGCCGCCCCAGTAGGTGCCGTTGACGGCGATGTCCACGCGGCCCCGGTAGCGGGACGGGATCAGCTCGTCGATGGCGGAGTTGATCGCGGTGTACTCGCCGCCGATGCCCAGGCCCGCGATGAACCGGAAGATCCACAGGAACCAGACGCTGAACGAGAAGCCGGCGATGCCGCTGGCCACCAGGTAGATCGCCAGTGTCAGGATGAACAGCCGTTTGCGGCCGATCTTGTCAGTGAGCCGTCCGAAGTAGAGCGCGCCGACCACCTGGCCGATGAGGTAGATGGTGCCGGTGAAGCCGACCTCGACCGAGCTCATGTGCAGGGTCTGCTGGAAGCCGGCGGCCGACACGATCTGGATCTCGAGGCCGTCCAGGATCCACGACACGCCCAGGCCGATCACGATGGACCAGTGGAACCGGGTCCACGGCAACCGGTCCATGCGGGCGGGGACAAGGCTCACCTGGGGTGTCGCCGTGCCGGCGGGACTGGCAGCTGTCATCGTTTTCTCCCGATGTCGCGTGCGTTGGCGAAAACGTTCGCGCACATGTGGCCGGCGGGTTAAGAACAGGTGTAGAGACTTACCGCCAACCGGGACGGTCCGCAACCGGTAGAACGCGTGAAAGTGCGACATGGTCACGAATCCCGCCCCAGATCACGCTGCCGGCGCGATCGCTCACCGGCCGCGCACGCGAGCATTTCAAACCTCTTGGGGACGATTGTCACCCGGTTGTTGCCTGATCATCCGGAAAGGCGATTTCCGCTCTGAACGCGGCGAAGCCGGGCAGCCACCGCCACAACGCGACCGCGCCGGCGATGGTGGACAGTCCGCCGATCACCGCCGACAGCCCGGGCGTGGTGAGCGAGGCGACCGTGCCGGCGCGGAAGTTCCCCAGTTGTGCGCCACCGTAGCCGACGACGTACTCGGCGGCGCCGATCCGGCTGCGATACCGGTCGGGCGTGGCCACCTGGAGGATGGTCGTCCGGAACACGACGCTGATCACGTCGCACGCGCCGCCGACGACCAGCAGCGCGACCGACAGCCAGAGCGTGGTGGACAGCCCGAAGCCGATCAGCGTGATCGCCCAGCAGGCGCCGGCCAGCAGCATGGCGCGGCCCTGTCGCGACACGTGCCCCACGGGACCGGACAACGCCGAGCCGAGCACGCCGCCGATCGCCGGCGCGGCATTGAGCAGGCCTAGGGTCTGTGGGCCGCCGCCGAAGAACGCCGCGTTGATGGCGGGGAACAGGGCGAACGGCGCGCCAAGGGTCATCGCGAACAAGTCGGCCAGCACCGCGCCGGTCAGCACCTGGGAGCCCCTGATGAAGCCGACGGCCTGCACGACCGCCGTCATGCCAGGCTTGGCCAGGGTGCCTTCGGGCGGCATCGGCGGCAGCCGGAACACGCCGTACAGCGCGGCCCCGAAGCTGAGCACGTCGATCACGTAGCACGCCTTGAGGCCGCCGACCGCCGCGACCGCGCCGGCCAGCAGCGGGCCGAGCGTGTTGCTCAGGTGCATGGTCATCATGTTCAGCGCGGCGCCGGCCGGCAGCAGCTCGGTGGGTAGCAGGCGAGGCGTGAACGTGCGGCGGGCCGGCACGTTGACGGACACGATCAGGGACTCGACCACGGTGAGCACGTACAGCAGCCACAGCTGGCGGAGGTCGAGGAAGGCTTGCACCGCGAACAGCGCCGACACCCCGGCCAGGGCCAGGCTGGTGATCAGCACCAGCCGCCGTCGGTCCACCGCGTCCCCGATGGTCCCCGCCAGCATGCCGAATCCGATCGCCGGCACCGCACTGCAGAGCCCGACCGCCCCCACCGCGAACGAGCTGTTGGTCATGGTGAAGACCTGGTAGGTGATCGCGAACATGGTCATCTGGGTGCCGATCGCCGAGAGCCCGGAACCGATCCAGTACCGCCGGAAGGCCGGCGACTGGCGGAGCGGGGCGGCATCGACCAGCAGGCGCCGAGGCATGGTCACCAGGGCGAGCGTATCGGCGAACATCCCCGCGCACGACGGAATTACCGGGGCGGCGGAATGCCGGGGCACGGACCGGTGTTGGCCCGAGCATGAAGGCAACCCTCAACGGCCGCGTGGTGGCCGAAGCGCCCGAGTCCGAGCTGGTGTCCATCGAGGGCAACTGGTACTTCCCGCCCTCGTCCATCGTGGACGGAGAGCTGGCGGACAGCCCCACTCCGTACACCTGCCCCTGGAAGGGTGCGGCGCAGTACCACAACGTGGCGGGTCAGGCGGACGCCGGCTGGAGCTACCCGACGCCGCCCGCGTCGGCGGTGGAGCGGGTGGGCTCGGACTTCGCCGGGTATGTGGCGTTCGACCGGCGAGTGGTGGAGATCAGCTGAGGTCCAGGGCCGCCCGCACGATGCTGTCGGCGTCGAGGCCGTGGTAGCGGTAGACGTCCTCCAGCGAGCCGGCCTGGCCGAAGCGGGTGACGCCGAGCGGGACAATGGGCACCCGGTTCACGTTGGCCAGGAAGGCAAGCGTGTGCGGGTGACCGTCCAAAACGGTCACCAGGGGCGTGGGGCGCAGCACCTGGTCCAGGATCCATGACGGACCGTCGGCGAGTCCATGCCTCGCCTGCTGCGCCTGGAACAGCAGACCGGGGCTGGTCACGCAGACGACGTCGGCTTCGATGCCGACCTGGGCGAGCCGTTCGGCGGCTTGCAGCGCCTCGGGTACGACCGCGCCCATGGCGGCGATCGTGATCGCCGGATTCTCCTTGCGGCGCAAGGCGTAGGCACCGGCGACGACCTGCCGGCGACGGCGCTCGCGGGCCGCAGGGTCGGTGGGCACGTCGGCCAGCGTCTGGTCCACCGGCCGGGTGGACAGCCGCAGGTAGGCCGAGGTTCCGTCGGGCCGGCCCAGCTTGGCCAGGCTGGCCAGCAGGGTCCACTCGACGTCGACGGCGAACGCCGGCTCGTAGGTGACGCAGCCGGGCTGCTCCAGGCCGATCGACGGGGTCGTGATCGACTGGTGCGCGCCGCCCTCCGGGGCCAGTGTCACGCCGGACGGGGTGCCGACCAGAATGGACTGTCCGCCGGCGTAGATGCCGAACGACCACGGCTCCAGGGCCCGCGACACGAACGGGTCGTAGAGCACGCCGATCGGCAGCAGCGGCTGACCCCAGCGACTCCAGGTGGCGCCGAGCTCCCCGATCAGGCCGACCAGGTTGGTCTCCGCGATACCGAGCTCGATGTGTTGTCCCCCAGGGCTTTCCCTCCAGTGCAGGATGGTGTCGGCGTCATCGGCGAACCAGTCGACGCGCTCGCGCGGCGACCACACGCCGACCTTGTTCACCCAGCCGCCGAGATTGGTGCTGGAGCTGACGTCCGGACTGACCGTGACCACGCGCCGCGCGGCCTGCGGGGCACGGCGGGTCAGGTCCAACAGGGTGCGGCCCAGGGCCGCCTGCGTGGTGGACGTGCCGTGATGAGCCCGCCCGAGGTCGAGCGGGATCGACGGCGGTTCGACTGTCGTGACCTTGTCGCGCCGCAAGCGATCCGCCGTCTCCCGGCAGAGCCTCGCGGCGTCGGTCCCCTCGGCGAACGCCTGCCACGGAGTGCCCACATCCGTGCCGAGTCGCTGGGCCAACTCCACCATCTGGTCGGCGGTCAGCAGGGAGGAATGGTTCTGCGGGTGGCCCTGGGTGGGCAACCCGTTGCCCTTCACCGTGTACGCGAAGATGACGGTCGGTCGGGTGTCCTCGATCTGCTCGAAAGCCCCGTCCAGCGCGGCGAGGTCGTGCCCGCCCAGATTGCGGATCGCCGCCAGCAGCGTCTCGTCGTCCACATCGGACAGCAGGTCGGCCACGTCCGGGTCGCCGGCCGGCAGGCGGTCCCGCAGTTGCGCCGCGTCGCACCGCAGCAGCCGCTGGTACTCGGGATTGGGCATGCCGTCGATACGGTGGCGCAGGGCCGCGCCGCCGGGGCGGGCGAACAGCTCCGCCAGCAGCCGCCCGTACTTGAGGGTGATCACCTGCCAGCCGGCGCCGGCGAACATGTCGCGTAGCCGGTCGGCGGCGATCTGCGGCACCACCCGGTCCAGCGACTGCCGGTTCAGGTCGACGATCCAGACGATCTCCCCCAGCTCAGCCACCGACGGGTCGAGCACGGCCTCCCAGACCGCGCCCTCGTCCAGCTCCGCGTCGCCGAGCAGCGAGTACTGGCGGCCGGCGCCGGCGGTCCCGATCGCCGTGTCGACGTAGCGGCGGGCGATCGCGCCCCAGATCGGGGCGGTCGCACCGATGCCGACCGAGCCGGTCGAGTAGTCGACCGGGTCCGGGTCCTTGGACCGGCTCGGGTAGCTCTGCAGGCCGCCGAAGGCCCGCAGTGTCGGCAGGTAGGACTCGTCGAGCTCGCCGAGCAGGTAGTTGATGGCGTGCAGCACCGGCGAGGCGTGCGGCTTGACCGAGACCCGGTCCTGCGGGCGGAGGTGCCGGAACCACAGCGAGGTCATGATCGACACCATCGACGCGCTGGACGCCTGGTGCCCGCCGACCTTGAGGCCGGAGGCGTTGGGGCGCACCAGGTTCGCATGGTGGATCACCGCCGTGGACAGCCACAGCACGCGCCGCTCGATCTCGGTCAGCACGGCCAGCGCGGCCGGGCTCTGCCTGGTCATCGGTCCACCTTCCCGGGGTGCACAACGTGCTCAAATGACAACACCGACGCTCACGACGCACAATGCAGAGGCGTTGGGTTGAGCAAAACGCACAGATCCGTACCCGTGCGGACCGGGGAGAGCGAGCAGAGTGCGCAACGAGGACCGCTTCGACCAGACCGATATCCGACTGCTGCAGGCCCTGGCCGAGCAGCCGCGGGCCACCGCCGTGGCGTTGGCCGAGCAGACCGGGCTGTCCCGCAACACCGTGCAGGCCCGCCTGCTGCGGCTGGAGCAGCCGGGCGTGCTGGACACGTTCGAGCGGCGGATCCCGCCGCGGGCGCTGGGCTATCCGCTGACCGCGCTGGTGACGATGGTCGTCACCCAGCAGCGCCTGGACGAGGTGGCCGCCGCGCTGGCCGACGTGCCCGAGGTGCTCCAGGTGCACGGCATCAGCGGCCAGCCCGACCTGTTCGCGCAGGTGGTGGCCGAGGACGCCGACGACCTGTACCGGATCGCCGGCCGAATGCTGGCGATCCCCGGGGTGGAGCGGACCAGCACCGCCCTGGTGATGCGGGAACTGGTCAGCTACCGCATCACTCCCCTACTCGAGAAACGAGCCCGATAACCCCGCGAGTCCCGCTCTCAGGCAGCCATATGTCGAGTTTCGGAACTCGACATTCAGTTGCCCGAGAGCGGGACTCGCGGGTCAGTGGGCGGGGGTTTGGGTGTCGATGATGGCCCAGGCGGCGGCTGCGTCCTGGACGCCGATGCCGGTGCTGTTGTAGAAGATCACGTCGTCGGGGGAGGTGCGGGGCGAGCGAAGGCCGGTCACGACGTCGCCCAGCGCTACCAGATCCGCCTTCGCCACAACGCCGATGATCGGGCCGGCGTGGCCGGCGGCGGTCTCGGGGTCGTCGACGACCACGGCAGCAGCCCGGCGGACCAGGTCCTCGTCGACCTCGCGGCGGCTGGGTTCGAAGGAGCCGACGCTGACGACAGTGGCCCCGGGCGACAGCCACGCGCCACGGACCACGGGCTCGCGGCTGAGGGTGCAGGTGACGACGATGTCGGCCCCGGCAACGGCTTCCTCTGCGCTGTCCACCGCCCGCGCATCGAGCTCGGCGGCGGTCGCCACACGCCGGTCCGACGGGCTCCAGATGCGGACGTCGGCCAGCTCGCGAACCCGGGAAATGGCCCGGACATGGGCCTTGGCCTGCACACCGGAGCCGATCACCGCCAGCGTCGCGGCCGCCGGCACGGCCAGCAGGTCCACGGCGACGGCGCTGCCGGCGGCGGTGCGCAGGGTGGTCACGGCGCCGCCGTCCATCGCGGCCACGGGCTGCCCGGTGACCGGGTCGAAGGCGATCACCAGGGCATGGATGCTGGCCAGCCCCCGGGCCGGGTTGCCGGGGTTGATGCTGCCGACCTTGGCCACCGCCCCGGTGTCGCCGGACATCCTTGCGGCGTAACAGAACACCACCGAGTCGTCGAAGCCGCTGGGATGCATGATCTTGTGCGGCAGGTCGACCGCTCCCCTGGCCAGCGCGGCGAACGCCCGGCGCTGCGAGGCGATCGCGGCGTCCGGATCCAGCAGGGACTCGACTTCGGCGGCCGACAGGAACAGCATGCCGCCCAACGTATCAGCCGGCCCGCGCCAGCCGGATGCCGTGCCACGTCACGTAAATCAGCGAGACCGTGGTGAGCAGCTCGGACCAGTAGAACGCGCCGTAGTCGATCAGCGCCCCGATCGGCGGCGAGCCGGGGGCGGCGTTGCGGAAGCCGACCAGCGCGAACAGGGTGGCGGCCATCCAGCCCATCGCCGGCCACACCAGGCCCATGTCCTTGGCCACGATGGTCAGCGCCGCACCGAGCACGGTCAGCGCGAGCGCCCACATGACCACCATCAGGAACCACGCCAGCGCCGACGAGCCGATCGACCGGCCGGCCACCGCGTGCGCGCTCATCAGGCCGGGCTTGAAGCTCACGTCGTCCAGCCGGCCGGTGAACAGCGAGTCGTAGGAGCGGAACCGCAGCGACACCGGCACGTTCTCGTCGCCGAATGTCACATAGAACTCGATCGAGGCCGAGTAGGTGTCGAACGGATAGTCCGACACCAGGCCGTCGTCCACGCCGAACCGCACGTTCTGCAGCGAGAGCCGGTCGTGCGCCTTGAAGCGCAGCGCGCCGGCGCTGAGCGACGAGGTGTCCACCACGAGGTCCTTGGCCGGCCCGGTCGAGACGTCCTCGGCGAGGGTGCCGCGCAGCAGCGGGATCACCCGCAGGTCCAGCTCGCGGGCCGCGGTGTCGACCCGCTGCAGGGTGACGTCCAGCTCGACCCGGTTCGGGTCGTCGCTGCCCGCGACGTACTCGGCCGTGCCGCGCTGGGCGTCGGTCCGGTAGCCGATGATGCCGCTGGTGGTCAGCACCGCGATCACCAGGCCGACCACGATGATCCGCGCCTTGTTCATCCGGCGTCACGCTAGGCGAGCCGTCCTCGGACGGCACGGCGATTCACCTGTTGGTGTCGGTCAGGAACTCCTCGACCACCGCCGCGAACTCGTCCGGCCGGGTCTCGTGCACGAGGTGGCCGGCCTCGATCCGCACGAGCCGGGCCGTCGGCAGGAAACCGGCCATGGCGGCGATGTCGGCTTGCGGCAGGTGGCTCTGCCCGCCCCCGGCAATCACCAGCGTCGGAACGGCGATCGTGGCCAGCCGGGCCGGCCAGTCTGGACCGGGATCGTTGAGCTCGGCCAGGATCGGCGCGCGCAACGCCCAGTCGTAGTCCAGCTCGCCCGCCGGCCGAGGGCCGAGTTCACGGCCCAGCGGCACCGGCGGCGGCGCTTCCTCCAGCACCATCGCGGCGACCCGGTCGGGGTACTGCTCGGCGAAGCGGTAGGCGACGACGCCACCCATGGAATGGCCGACGAGCACGGCCTGCTCGATGTCGTACGCGTCGAGCAGGCCGTGCAGGTCATCGGCGAACAGGTCGAACGAGTAGGCCTCGGCGTGCCGGCTCCGGCCGTGTCCACGCTGGTCCGGGGCGATGACGTGCCAGCGGTCGGCGAACCGGGGCGCGAACCCCGCCCAAGTGCCGCCGTCGCCGGTGACGCCGTGCAGCAGGACCATCGCCGGGGCCGACGGCGACCCCCAGCTGCGCGTGAACAGTTCCACGCCGACTGCCTATCACGATCAGCAGTTCGGCGTGGGGGCTTTGCCGGCGAAGCGGTCCCCGAGCCAGTTCAGCGCCGCCGTGCCGTAGACACTGACCGCCACGATGTGGCCGGCGAGCGGAACCGGTTGCCACTGCACGGAAGCGCCGAGGGCGCAGAGCCGGTCGCGGAGCTCTTCGCCGACGTGGAACGGGATCAGCTCGTCGAGTGTGCCGTGGTAGAGCAACACCGGGGCGGCCGGCTTGTGCGCGCCGAGGCGGTTCTCGGCCAGCCGCGCCTGCCAGCGCGGATCCTTGATCATGTCGGGCACGGTGGTCAGATTGTTCAGCCGGTCGAACGGATCGGCCAGCGCGAGTTCGACTATGCAGGAGGTTTCGACCTTCTGCACGACCTCGCGGCCCTTGGCGTTGAGCACAGTGGCGAAGGGCAGTTCGGGATACGCCGCCGCGTAGCCGACGGCCGCGCCGGCGACGAGGCTGAAACCGGCGTTGCCGTCGTTGTAGGCGGCGACCTCGCTCAGGTCGGCCGGCACACCGCCCTCGGTGATGCCGACGACCGGCAGCTCGGGCGCGTACGTCGGCTGTAGTTCGCCGGCGGCCGCCGCGGCCTGGCCGCCTTGGGAGTAGCCGAACACGCCGACCGGTGCGGCCGGGCTGAGGCCGGCGCCGTCGACCTTGCTGGCCACACGGGCCACATCGAGCAACGCATGGCCCTCGGACTGGGCGACGGCGTAGGTGTGCGTGCCCGGGGTACCCAGGCCCTCGTAGTCGGTGAGCGCGACGGCGTAGCCCTTGAGCATGGCCTGGGCCAGGAAGGCGATCTCGACCTCGGTGCCGGTGCGCAGGTGGTAGGACGGCGCGCAGTCGTCGCCGAGGCCCTGTGTGCCCATGGCGTAGGCCAGGATCGGCCGCTGGCCCGGGCCGGTCCACGGGATCGGCGGCACCAGCACCAGGCCGGACACCGCGTTCGGCGCGCCGGTGGCGGAGGTGGAGCGGTAGAGCACGAGCCAGGTGTGGACCGGGGCGGAGAAGACGCGGAACGGCTCCGGGTACCAGTCGACCTGGCGTTGCCGGATCAGGTCGCCGGCCTGGCCGGGCAGCGGCGAGGGCGGCGTGTAGAAGGGGTCTTGGGACGGCGCCGGCGGGCGGGCATCGGCCTGAGCGACGGCGGCTGTGTCCATCAACCCCGGGGCAGCCAGCAGGGCCGTGCACAGGGCGAGCAGCGGCACGAGCACTCGGCGAAGCATCGTTGCCTCCGAGCTGAAGTGGTAATCAGGATTTTCACAAGGTAGGCGCGGCTCGGGTAATCTGGCAATCCCGATTACCAGTTTTTGTCACGCGGGTGAGGAGTCGGCCATCGCCAGACGCGGCTACGCGGGAGTGGCCTCCGAGCAGCGGCGGGCGCAGCGCCGGCAGCGGCTGCTGGAGGCGGCCCTGCACCTGTTCACCACGCTCGGCTACCGGCAGACCAAGATCGTCCAGATCTGCGCCGACGCCGGCGTGTCCACCCGCAACTTCTACGAGGAGTTCACCGGCAAGGAGCAGCTGCTGGTCACCCTGCACGACCTGATCAACTCGGCCGCCCTGGAACAGGTCCGGACGGCGCTGGCGAAACTGGACTCACCGGACGTCGTCACCCGGATCACCGTGCTGCTGGACGCCTTCGTCGCCAGCGTCACCGCCGATCCCCGGCTGCCGCGGCTGAACTACGTCGAGGCGGTCGGCGTGAGCGAGGAACTGGAGCGACAGCACCAGGAGTGGGTCACCCGCTGGGCCGACTTCATCGAGTCCGAGGCCCGACACGCCGCCGCCCACGGCGTCGCCCCCGACCGGGACTACCGCCTCACCGCCATCGCCCTGGTCGGCGCGATCACCGGACTGCTGCGAGAATGGCAGGCGCACCGTCCGCCGTGGCCGGTCGCCGACATCGCCGCCGAGATCCGCGGCGTGATGCTGGCGGCGATCCTGCGCTGATCACCCGCCCCACCACCGCCCACCGATGCCACATGTGCGCCACAGTCGACTTCAGGTCACGAACGCGGACCACATGTGGCGGTGAAGGGGGAGGTCAGGGGGTGAGGAGGGTGGTGCGGCGGCGCCAGGCCCAGCGGAGCAGGCCGAGGCTGACGATCAGCGTGGTGAGGTTGATGGCCAGTTCGAGCAGGCCGGCCCCGCCGGGCAGCCACCAGATGCCGTTCTCCAGGTCGTACAGCGAGTCGATGCCCAGCAGGTAGACGCCGGCGCCGCCGCCGGCCAGCAGCCAGAGCAGGGCGCTGGGCCGGCGGGCGAGCAGGGTGACGGTGGCGCCGAGCAGGCAGATCAGCAGCCAGGTGTCGGCCAGCGGGAAGGAGTTCTCGAACTCGACGTAGCCGGCGCGGGTCTCGCTGGCCACCACGTCCCGGGCGAACAGCCACAACAGGATGTACGACACCGTGATCACGGCCGACACCAGCAGCACCGCGACGATCCGCCGGCGGCTGCCCTCGCTGATCTCCATGCGGGCATCTTCCGGCACACAGGACCGTGTGGACAGCGCCGGACGGGTCCACGCAACCGAATTCCCCGAGCTTGGGATGAACCAGGCGGACTCCGTGATCGTGTCCTTGGACAGAGGGAGAGGAGTTAGGCTCGGCGATGCTTCACCAGGGCGTAGCAAATGCGACACAGGTCACATCTCGCCGGGAAACCATCCGGGCCGCCGCGATGTTGTTGAAATTTGAACATGTAATCGGTCGTAGCGCGGCCACTGGCAGATCGGAGTCCACCATGTCGACGAGCGACGCCGAGGCAACCGTCCGCACCCGGGTGCGGATCCCGCTCCGCTTCGCCGACGGCTTCTCCGTCACCGCGGAAGCGGTCACCTTCCACGGGCTGGCCGACGGCCTGGAGCACGTGGCGATGGTGTTCGGGGACCCGACGACCGGCACTCCCCTGGTGCGCCCGCACTCCGAGTGCCTGACCGGCGACGTGTTCGGCTCGGCCCGCTGCGACTGCGGCCCACAGCTGCGGGAGGCCGTGGAGCGCATCTCGGCGGCCGGCGGCGTGCTGCTCTACCTGCGCCAGGAAGGCCGCGGCATCGGCCTGTACAACAAGCTCGACGCGTACGCCCTGCAGGACAACGGCCTGGACACCTACGCCGCCAACACCGCCCTGGGCCTGCCCGAGGACGGCCGCGACTACACCGCGGCCGCGCAGATGCTGGCCGCGCTGGGCGTGCAGAAGATCGACCTGCTGTCCAACAACCCCGACAAGGCCGAGCAGCTGCGTGAGCTCGGCGTCACGGTGCGCCGCCGCGTGCCGACCGGCGTGTTCGCCACCGACAGCAACCTGCGCTACCTGCGGGCCAAGGTGGACCACACCGGACACACCATCACGTTGTCCAGTCTCGTGAGTTGAGGCCCATGAAACTGCCGTATGTCGTGCTGTCGGCGGCCGTGAGCATCGACGGCTACCTCGACGACGCCGGGTGCCGGCGCCTGCTGCTGTCCTGTCCGGAGGACTTCGACCGGGTGGACGCGGTGCGGGCCGACGTGGACGCGGTTCTGGTGGGGGCCAACACGATCAGACGTGACAACCCGCGCCTGATCGTGCACTCCGAGCAGCGGCGGGCCGAACGCGAGGCCCGCGGGCTGCCTGCGCACCCGATGAAGGTGATCGTCACCGGTTCCGGCGACCTCGACCCGGAGCTGGCGGTGTGGGGCTGCGGCGGCGAGAAACTGGTGTTCACGGTGGACTCCGCCGCCGAGAAGGTGCGCGACCGGCTCGGCACGCTGGCCGAGGTGGTCAGCACCGGTGCGGTGTTCGACTGGCACACCGTCCTGGCGCGACTGGGCGAGCGCGGCGTGGACCGGCTGATGGTGGAGGGCGGCGGCACCGTGCACACCCAGCTGGTGGCGCTGAACCTGGCCGACGAGCTGCACGTCGCGGTGGCCCCGCTGGTGGTCGGGCAAGCAGAGGCGCCGCGTTTCCTGCGCCCGGCCAACTATCCCGGCGGGCCGACGGCCCGGATGAAACTCCTCGGCTGCACCCAGGTCGGCGACGTCGTGCTGCTGCGATACTCGCCCAAGGACCTGACCTGTTGCCAGTAGGAGGAACACATGCCCCTGTTCGACCTCTCGGAACCGGAGCTGGCCGAGCACAGGGTGACCGCGACCGAGCCGGACGGCCTGGACGCGTGGTGGGCGGGCCGGATCGAGCGCGCCCGCGCGGCGGCCGAGCCGACAACGCTGGTGCGGCACGAGGAACTGGCCTACGGGCCGATGCCGGTGTGGGACGTGGAGTTCTCCGGCGACGGCGGTGACCGGATCCGGGGCTGGTACCTGCGGCCGGCCGGCTCCGAGGGCCAATCGCTGCCGATCGTCGTGCGGTACATCGGTTACGGCGGCGGGCGCGGACTGCCGCTGGAGCACACGCTGTGGGCCGCCGCCGGATTCGCCGTGCTGGTGATGGACACTCGCGGCCAGGGTGCGCGGTGGACGGTCGGCGCGACCGGGGATCCGGGGCGGACGCCGGCCGGGCCGGAGGTGCCCGGCGTGATGACCCGCGGCATCGCCAGCCCGGAAACCTATTACTACAGCCGGCTTTTCGTGGACGCCGTGCGCGCGGTCGACGTGGCGTCCGAATTGGACGGTGTGGATCCGGCCCGGATCGCCGTCGGCGGCGGCAGCCAGGGCGGCGGGCTGGCGATCGCCGCGGCGGCGCTGTCCGGCGACCGGGTCCGGGTGTGCCACGCGGACATCCCGTTCCTGTGCGACCTGCACCGGGCCGTGCGGATCGGGCCGAAGTCGCCGTACACGGAGATCAGTGATTTCCTGGCCCAGCACGTGGAAATGGTGCCGGCCGCGCTGGAGACCCTGCGCTACGTCGACTGCGCGCTGCTGGCCCGGCGGATCACCGCGACCAGCCTGTTCAGCGTGGGGCTGATGGACATGGTGTGCCCGCCGTCCACGGTTTTCGCGGCGTACAACGAGATTCGCGCGCCCAAGGAGATCGCCGTGTCGCCGTTCGGGGTGCACGACGTGCCGCGCGGGCACGTCGAGCGGCAGCTACGCCATCTTCGTGAGCACCTCGGCTGAGGCCGGCTCGGGCCGAGGCAGCAGCGCGGCGGCGCCGACGACGAGAAGCCAGAGATCCCCGGGATATCCGGCCAGTCGCTCGGCCCCGCCGACGCCGACCAGATCCGGCGCGAAGATCGACAGGGTGGTGCCGACCAGGCCGACCACCGCCAGCACGATGCCGAACAGGCCGAGCCCGGTGCGCCGGGATGCCAGTCCCAGCAACAGGATGGCCACGCTGCCCACGGGCAGGTTCAGCGCGCCGATCAGGTGCAGCGGCAGGTCCTCGTTCTCCGGCGCCGCGCCGACGAGCACCTGGCCGGCGCCGGCCAGGATCCACAGCAGCACGCCGAGCGAGGCCATGCTGGTCGGCGGCCAGACCGAGCCCATCAGCCCGACCCCGGCCACGGTGAGCAGGCCGGCGATGATGAACGACGCGTTCATCGCGCCGGCCAGCGGCGAGCACACGTAGTTGCCCATGAACCGGCCGCAGGCCGTGTTGCCGAGGTCGCTGATGTAGTTGTCCCACCAGCTGTACGGGGTGCGCCACTGCGACGCGACGGCGACCTGGGCGACGAAGTACTGGACCACCGCGACGATCCAGAGGAATCCGCCCACCGCCGCGCGTTTCTCCGCCTTCGTCATGACTCGGAGGGTGATCCTGCTTCCGAACCCCGGCAACCGGCGTCCCCCTAACGAGCGAAGCTCAATCCGCGAGTCCCGCTCTCAGGCAGCTGAAACACAGGTTCCGGAACTCGACATTCGGTTGCCCCAGAGCGGGACTCGCGGGTCAGGCGCGGGTGGTGGCCAGCTCGGGGAGGGCGTCGTGGTCGGGTAGGTCGGTGTCGACGTCGCGGACCACCCGTACGAAGAAGCCGCAGAGTCCGACGACCACACCCAGCACGCCGGTGCCGAAGAAGACCAGGGCCATGCCGCCGCCGGGGCCGCCGGGCACGAGCGAGCCGAACACCGGCAGCAGCGCGCCGCCGCGCTGCATGCCCGGCTCCAGCACGGAGTCGGACAGCGGCCCGATCACCGCCAGGGCCAGCGGCAGGGCCAGGTTGTCGATCACCTGCCGGGCCCCGAACACCCGGCCCTGCATGGCCGGGTCGACCTTCACCTGCCAGATGGCGTCGAGATTGCCGCGCAGGAACGGCATGCACAGCCAGGAGCAGAACCAGCTGGCGGCCCACCAGAACATGCCGCCGCCCATGCCCAGCACGATTCGGCCCAGCGAGTAGTACACCAGAACCGCCAACAGCATCGACCGCACCGGACGCACCGGCGGCGGTCGTAACAGCATCACCACCCCGCCGACGACGCCGCCGACGGCCCCGACGGTCTGCACCAGACCGGCGGCCAGCTCGTCGTTCCCGGTGCGTAACAGCACCATCGGCATGAGGACCTGCCAGCCCATCACCGACAACATGCTGACCACGAAGAACGTCAGCTGGAGGCCGACCAGCCCGGGCCGGGCGGCGATGTAGCGGAAGCCCACCCAGGCGCCGTGCCACCAGCCGGCGGCGCGGGCGGCGGTGCGGTCGGGCTGCGGGATGCTGACCAGGAACACGGTGCCCACCGCGACCAGGCCGGCCAGCACGGCGATCAGCACCACGAGATCGATTCCCAGGCACTGCAAGGCAACCGCGCCCAGTGTCGGGGCGACCACGTTCTGCACCGAGTCGGCAATCGTTCGCATGGCGTTGGCCCGGGACAGGTCCTCTTTGGCCACCATCAGCGCGATCGTGGCCGAATAAGCCGGCACCTCGAACGCCACCAGCACGCCGGTGATCGTGTTGGCCAGGAACAACTGCCAGACCTGCACACCGTCCACGGCGAACAGCACCAGCAGCGCGCCCAGCACCACCACGGTGCCGGCGTCGCCGACGGCGATGGTCAGCCGGCGCGGCAGCCGGTCGACGGCCGCGCCCGCGAACGGGCTGACCAGCATCGTCGCCACGAACGCGACGCCGGTCATCAGCGACAGGTCCACCGCGCTGTGCGTGCGCATGAACAGCCAGACGCCGAACCCGAAATTGACCATGCGGGCCGCGCTGACCGACAGGATCTGGCCGGCCCACAGGATCGAGTAGCCGCACAGACCGCCGGGGCGGTTCCATCTGTTCACAGGCAGCGCCCCATCGGGGCATCATCGCCAGCCGCCGGGCCGGTCCGCAAGATCAAGATCGACTTTCTGGTCTACCTGACAGCAAGCCGATGCCCTTCAGTCTCCCCGCCCCCACCAAGAAGGGAGCATCCCACACGTTCACCGTCATGAAGGGCCCCATCCTCACGATAGACGTCATGAAGGGCCCCTTCCTCGCGTTGAACGTCAGGAAGGGGCCCTTCATGACAGTCGTCAGGTGATCCGCTGGCTGATCACGATGGAGCCGGCCACCGCCAGCAGCGAGACCAGCGTGCCCAGGGCCAGCCACGGCTGGCTGGCGTCGACCTGCTTGGTCTCGTAGCCGATCTGCGAGGCCAGGTTGCTGTAGACGCTCTGCAACTGGCCGGCGCTCTCCGCGTCGTAGGCCTCGCCGCCGGACAGCTGGGCGACCTGCTGCATCGCCTGCTGGTCACCGGGCACGTCCTCCTGCTGCCCCTGCACGTCGGCGGTGCCGCCCTTGGTGCCGAAGTAGATGCCGGAGATCGGCATCTGCGCCGCCTTGGCCGCCTTGGCCTGCGTGTACGCCCCGCGCTGGGCGTTCGGGTCGGCCGGGTTGTTCTCCCGGCCGTCGGACAGCAGCACGATGCGGGCCGGCGGCGGGCCGTCCGCGCCGGTGATCAGCTTGCCGAAGGACTGGATGGACTGGATGGCCGCGGCGATGGCGTCGCCGGTGGCGGTGCCCTCGGCCGGCTTCAGCGCGTCGATGCCGTCCTTGACCTGCTGGCGGTCCGTGGTCGGCGACACCAGGGCGGTGGCCGAGCCGGCGAACTCGATCAGCCCCAGGTTCACGCCCGGGGTCAGCTGGTCGGCGAACGACTTGGCCGCCTTCTGCGCCGCGGCCAGCCGGCTCGGCGGGATGTCCTTGGAGTTCATGGACAGCGACACGTCGATCACCAGCATCACGGTGGCCCGGTTGCGCGGCACCTTCTGCTCGGCCGTCGGGCCGGCCAGCGCGATGCTGAGCAGGATCAGGCCGACCGCCAGCACCGCTGGCGGCACGTGCCGGGGCCAGCCCGGCCGCCGCGGCGCGACCCGGGACAGCAGCTCGGGATTGGTGTAGCGCTCGGTGTCCCGGCGACGCAGCCGCTGCATGACCAGGTACCCGACCGCGAGCGCGGCCACCACGACGATCAGCAGCAACCAGAGCGGGTCAGTGAAACCCGACAAACTCACTGTGCCCCCGCCTCGCTGACGCTCGGCGGCGGCGTTCGCCGGCTCGCTGTGTCGATGGGCGAATCCGCAAGCTCCTTCACCCAGCCACGCCCCCGGACCACCGCCGCTTACGGGCCACCACGAATCGGACCATGTCAGCGATCCAGTCGGAGTCGGTGCGCAGCACCAGGTGCGCGCAGTTGGCCTGCCGGAGTCCGGCGGCGACCTGTGCGCGGTGCTCGTCCGCGGCGGCGGCGAACTGGCGGCGCAGCAACGGCGAGGCGTTCACCTCGCGCTGCCGGCCGCTCTCCGGGTCCACCAGCGTCACCAGGCCGACCTCGGGCAGGTCGACGTCCCGTGGGTCGACGATCTCGACGGCCACCAGGTCGTGCCGGGCCGAGAGCCCGCGCAGCGGCCGCTGCCAGGACAGGTCGCCCAGGAAGTCGGAGATCACGACCACGAGCCCGCGACGGCGCGGCGGCCGCCGTAGCTGCTCCAGCAGCGCCACCAGATCGCCCCGCACGCCCTCCGGCGCCCGTGGCGTCATCGCCACCCGTCGCACGAGGGTGCGGGCATGGGCCAAGCCGCCCCGCGCGGGCAACCGAACCATCTCCTGGCCGGTCGACAGCACGGCGCCGATGCGGTTGCCGCCGCCACCGGTCAGGTGCGTGAACGCGGCCACGGCGGCGACCGCCAGGTCGCGCTTCTCGCAGGCGGCGGTGCCGAAGTCGAGGCTGGCCGACAGGTCGACCGCCAGCCACGTCTCCAGCTCGCGGTCGGCGACCGTCTCGCGGATGTGCGGCTGCGTGGTGCGGGCCGTGACGGCCCAGTCCATCCGGCGCACGTCGTCGCCCGGCTGGTACGGCCGCGCCTCGCCCGGCTCCGTGCCCGGCCCGGGCACCAGGCCCAGGTGGTTGCCCTGGAGCAGGCCGTCCAACCGGCGGCGCACGTCCAGCTCCAGCGTGCGCAGCGCCGACTCCAGCTTCTCCTCCCTCAGGACGGGAGGAGCCCAGCGGGGGCGGGGTTCGGTCACAGGCCCACCTCGCTAGCGCTCGGCGGGTCTGCGACCCAGGTCCCTGCGCTGAATGGTGCCCTCGCGAGCTCGGTCACGGCCTACCGACCGGCGCGGGCGGCTGCATCGGCCCGAGGTGCGGCTGGAACGGCTGCTGCTGCGGCTGCGGGCCGGTGGCGATCGGCTGGCCGGCCTGCGGCCGCGCAGAGACCTGCGGCAGCGGCACCGTCTGCAGCACGCGGGCGACGATGTGGTCCAGCGGCACGCCGTCGGCCAGCGCGTCGTAGGACAGCACGAGGCGGTGGCGCAGCACGTCCGGCACCACGTCCACCACGTCCTGCGGGAGCACGTAGTCGCGGCCACGGACCAGGGCCAGCGCGCGGGCGGCGGCCACGATGCCGAGGCTGGCTCGCGGCGAGGCGCCGTAGGCGACCCAGCCGGCCACGTCGGTCAGGCCGTGGTCGCCGGGCGAGCGGGTGGCCAGCACCAGGCGCACCACGTAGTCCACCAGGGCGTGGTGCACGAACACCTTGGCCGCCACGTCCTGCAGCCGGACCAGCTCGTCGGTGCCGAGCACCTGCTGGGCCTGCGGCGGCGCGACGCCCATCCGGTAGACGATCTCGCGCTCCTCCTCGGCCGTCGGGTACTCCACGACGATCTTGAACAGGAACCGGTCGCGCTGGGCCTCGGGCAGCGGGTAGACGCCCTCGTTCTCGATCGGGTTCTGGGTGGCCAGCACCAGGAACGGGTCCGGCATCGGGAAGGTCTGGCCGCCGATCGACACGTGCCGCTCGGCCATCACCTCCAGCATCGCCGACTGCACCTTGGCCGGCGCCCGGTTGATCTCGTCGGCCAGCACGAAGTTGGCCACCACCGGGCCCAGCTCCACGTCGAAGGTCTCGCTGGCCTGCCGGTAGATGCGGGTGCCGAGGATGTCCGCGGGCACCAGGTCCGGGGTGAACTGCACCCGGCTGAACGTGCCGCCGACCACCTTGGCGAAGGTCTCCACGGCCAGCGTCTTGGCCACGCCGGGCACGCCCTCCAGCAGCAGATGCCCCTTGGCCAGCAGGCCCACGAGCATGCGCTCGACCAGCCGGTCCTGGCCGACGATCACCCGCTTGACCTCGAACACGGTGCGCTCGAGCAGCTGGGCGTCCCGAGCCGGGGTGTTCGGCGGCGTGCCCTCGGTGTTGGCGGGCTCGGCCACGTGCGGACCTCCTAGATGACGGCGTGCTCCGACGGTAGGTAACCCGATCACCGGTGTGGGTGCTGTGAAGCAACCCTGGCCAGGTCGGCGGGCGTGTCCACGTCGACGGTCTCCCCCGGCGCCGCGGCCACCGGGGCGTAGTCCAACACCCCCAGCACCGAACGCAGCGACGCGTCCGCCGGGTTCTCGGGAAGCACTTTACGCAGGGCTTCGGCCCGCCACACGCCGATGAGCCACTGCCGGTGGCCGTCGTCCAGCACAGCCCCGTCGTTCGCCACGTGAGCCCGCAGCCGGGCCACGGTGTCCGCCGTGACGCCGACCAGGTCGGCGGCCAGCACCGCGACCAGCGGAGAGTCGATCAGCTTCAACCCCGCCGCCAGTCCGGCCACCGGACCGCCGCCCGGCGGGTCCTCGCGGGCCCACAGCACGGGGTGCTCGGTCGGCGTCTCCGGACCCACGACAACCACCGGGTCCGCCGGGTGGACCGCCGCTATGCAGCGGTCGAGCAGGGTGTGGCCGGCCACGACCAGCGCCGGCTTGTGCACTCCGCCCATCCGTTTGCCGCGCCCGCCGGCCAGCAGCACCGCGGCGAAGTCCGTCACACGCTGAACCCTAGCCCTCGACCAGCTTGGCCAGCTTGTCGTACGAGTCGTTGACGCCGTGCTCCATGCCGCTGGCCAGCATGGCGTCGCGGGCCTCGACCGAGGGGAACACGGAGTGGGTGCGCAGCCGGGTGCGGCCACCGAGGTCCTCGTAGCTGGCGGTCTCCAGGCTGACCTGGCCGGGCGCGCCCTCGAACTCGAAGGTCTGGATGACCCGCTCGTCCTTGGCGACGGTGTGGAACACGCCGCGGAACCGGTACTCGTTACCGTCGGCGTCCCGGTTCACATAGCGGTAGCTGCCGCCGGGGCGGACGTCGTACTCGACGATGTCCATCTCCAGCTCGCGCGGGCCGAGCCACTGGGCGACCAGCGATGGGTCGGTGGCGGCCCGGAACACCTGGGCCGGGGTGGCGTCGAACTCCCGCTCGATGTCGATGAACGGGGTGCCGGGCTGGGCGGTGATGGTGGTCGGGTTGCTCATGTCTGTTCCTCCTCCTTGAGGGCCTCCAGCACGGCGTCGAGCCGCCGGTGTCGCTGTTCGACCGCGAGCCGGTAGGTGTCGATCCAGGCCGTGAGCTGCTCCAGCGCGCCGGCGTCGAGGTGGCACGGGCGGCGCTGGCCGTCACGGCTGCGGGTGATCAGGCCGGCCGCCTCCAGCACCTGGATGTGCCGGGACACCGCCTGCTTGGTGATGTCGAACGGCTCGGCCAGCTCGTTCACCGTCGCGTCGCCCCGGGACAGGCGGGCGATCAGCGCCCGCCGCACCGGGTCGCCGAGCGCGGCGAACGCCCGGTCCAGCTGCTCGTCGGAAGCCATTGTCAACCAATCTGTTTATCAACCGATGTGTTGACAATGACACCATTGGGCCCCCGACGCAAGAGCGCCACGCAACATGTGTGATCGAGCCGTTGGGCGGCATCGGGATAAACGCGACGGTGGCTACACTCCGCACATGGTTTGTCGCTCCGCCGCCAGTCACCCCGGGGACGCCCGGGCGTGACCGCTCCACTGCGGGTCCAACTCCTGGGCCCGGTCCGCGCCTGGCGCGGCGACCAGGAAGTCGATCTCGGCTCGGCCGGCAGGCGGGCGGTGTTCGCGATCCTGGCGCTGGCGGCCGGGCGGGCGGTGACCCGCGAGGAGCTGGTCGACGGCATCTGGGGCGAGGACCCACCGGCCCGGGCGGTCGGCATCCTGCACACGTACGTCTCCGACCTGCGGCGATCCCTGCAGGAACAGGTTCGCCGGGGCAAACAGCCCACCGAGCATCTGCTCGATTCGGTGGGCTCGTCCTACGCGCTGCGGGTGGACCGCGAGCAGCTGGACGTCACCCGGTTCGACGAGCTCCGCACGTCGGCCGAAGACCTGGGCGGCCAACTGCGGGCGGTCACCGCGGCGCTGGCGCTGTGGCAAGGCGAGGCTCTCTCGGGTCTGGCCGGACCGTTCGCGGAGCTGCACCGGGCCCGGCTCGGCGAGCTGCGACTGGCCACTCTCGAACGCCGCTGCGCGCTGCTGCTGGCGTTGGGCAACCAGGACACGGCCATCGCCGAGCTGACTGGCCTCGCCCAGGAACACCCGCGCCGGGAGGGCCTGCGCGGCCTGCTGATGGTGGCGTTGTACCGGGCCGGTCGCCGCGACGAGGCGCTGACGGAATTCGAGCGCGCCCGGCAGTTCCTGGTGGCGGAGCTGGGTCTCGATCCCGGGCCGGCGCTCCAGGACATCCACGACCGGATCGTGGCCCGGCAGAAGGTGCCGATCCCGGGCATCGGGTCGCGGCACGAGCAACTGGCCGCCTCCACCCGGCAGCCGGAGGCGCCGGCGCAGTTCGTGGGCCGGCAACGCGAAGTGGCATGGCTCCGGGCGCTCGTGGTGGCCCTGGCCGACGGCACCGGCGGCTGCGTGCTGGTCGAGGGCGAGCCCGGCATCGGCAAGTCGGCGCTGCTGGCGGTCGGTCTGGCCGACGCTCCGGTGGCCGGTTGCCGGGTGGTGTGGGCGCTGGGCGAGGACCTGTCGGCCGAGGGACCGCTGGCGCCGATCAACCGGCTGCTGTCCTTCGTCGACGAGGCGTGCGCGGAAGCCCCACTGGTGCTGGTGATCGACGACGTGCAGTGGCTGGACGAGCCCGGTCTGCTGGCCTGGCACCGCCTTTCCCGCCTGACCCAGCAGCTGCCACTGCTGCTGGTCGGGGCCCGCCGCACCAATCCGACCGCGCACCACGTGGACCTGGCCGGCGGCCGCACGCTGACGATCGGACCGCTGCACGAGGACGACGTGCACGATCTGGTCGCCCGCCTGATCGGCGGGTCGCCGGGGCCGGTGCTGCGTGGACTGGTCGACCGGGCCGCCGGCAATCCGTTCCACATCCGCGAACTGGTCGCCGGCCTGCTGCGGGATTCGGTGCTGCACACGGTCGACGGCGTCGCCGACATCGACCCCTCGACCGGCTTCGACACCCGCCGCATGACGGCCGCCGTCGCCGCGCGAAGGCTGGAGTTCCTGTCCCCCACGGCATTGGACCGGCTGCGCTGGGCGGCGCTGCTGGGCGTCGAGTTCGATCTGGCCGACCTGGCCGCGATCGTCGGCTCCACACCGGCCGACCTGGTCGGGGCGATCGAGGAGGCGACCGACGCCGGCCTGCTGGTGGACGCCGGAAACCGGCTGGCGTTCCGGGATCCGGCCGTGCGGCAGGCGTTGTACGGCGAACGCCCGGCCGGTGTGCTGACCACCCTGCACCGGGAGTCGGCGAAGGCCTTGGCGCAGGCCGGCGCGCCGGTGGAGCGCACCGCCGTCCAGCTGGCCGCGGCCGGGGCCTTCGATCTCTGGTCCGTGCAATGGTTGCTGGCCAATGTGGAGGCCGTGGCCGGCCGTGATCCGGCGCTGGCCCTGCGGCTGCTGGACGCCGCCCTCGAAAGCACGACGCCGGCCCGCGAGGAGCGGGAAGTGCTGATGGTCAGCCAGGTCCGCTGGGAGTTCCGGCTGGGTTGGCAGCCCGAGGCGGCCGCCCGCGGGCTGCTGGACATGACCCGGGATCCGGCCCACGCCGCGGAGATGCGCTGGATCCTGGCCTGTCTGACCTACGCCCGCGGGGATGTGGCGCAGGCGATCGCCGATCTCCGTGCGGCGGCGAAGGATCCGTCCGCGCCCGACTTCTGGGTGGCCCGCCACGACACGCTGCGGGCCCAGTTCGAGCGGACCGGCCTGGACGATCTGGACACCGCTGAGGCCACCGCGGCCGCGGCGCTGGGGCAGGCGACCGACACCAACGACGCGCCGGCGATCGCCGCGGCCGAACACGAGCTGTGGTACGTGGAATCGGTGCGCCGCAACCACTCCGCCGCGCTCACCCACGTGAACAACGCGCTCGCCGCCGCCACCGGCAACCAGGATCTGGTCGATCTCCAGATCAACCTGCTGGGGGCGCGGCTGTTCTCGCTGCAGAACCTGGACCGGCTCAACGACGGCACCGACACGGTGGCCCGCACGCAGGCGATGGTCCGGCGCACCGGGCGGCCGTCGGGGCGGGTGCACATCGGGGCCGCCGTGCACTACTACTGGCTGGGCCGGTGGGACGAGGCGCTGGCCGAGCTGGACTCGATCATCGGCGACGAGCCGGTGATCACCATCTTCGACCTGCGCTCCCGGGTGCCACTGCTGCAGTACGGCACGGCGGCGATGATCACCGGCCACCGCGGCGACAGCGAGCAGCTGCACGCGCATCTGCAGACGGCGTCCTCCTATCCGGTGATCGCCCCCGGCGACCAGGAGAACAGCGACTTCGCGCTGGCCGCCCGGGCGATGGCGGCCGAGCAGGACGGCGACCTGTCCGCCGCCATCGCCGCGTACGAGCCGATCCTGGACCCGTCCTACGGTCGGATGACCCTGCGCCACCAGTGGTTGCCGGACCTGACCCGGCTCGCCCTCGACGCCGGCGAGCCCGACGTCGCCCAAGCGGCGCTACGGCTGGCGCAGGCCGAGGCGTCCTCGGAAACCGTGCCGATTCGGGCGGCCAACGCCGCCCAGCGGTGCGCGGCGCTGATCGACGGGGATCCCGAGCCGCTGCTGGCCGTGGCCCAGCGCTACCGGGACGTCGGCCGGCGGGTCGAGTTCGCCGCCACCTGCGAGGACGCGGCCGTGCTGCTGGGACGACGCGGCGAGATCGACCGGGCCCGCCAGACCTTCCAGGAGGCGCTGCTGGTCTACGCCGATCTCGGCGCCTCCTGGGACATCCGGCGAGCGGAGTCGCGCCTGCGGGAGTTCGGCATCCGGCGGGCCGGCGTGTCCACCGGCCAGCCGACCATCGCCGGCTGGGACTCCCTGGTCGGCGACGAGCTCCGGGTGGCCGAACTCGTCGCCACCGGCCGCTCCAACCCGGAGATCGCCGCCGAGCTGGCGCTGTCCCGGCGGGTCGTGCAGGCGCACGTCTCGCGGATCATGCAGAAGCTGGGAGTGGACTCCCGGCCGGAGCTGATGGGTAAGGTGTCGGGGCATTCACGCGGAGCCGGCTAAGACTGGGGAGCACGGTGGCTGAGCAGGCCCTTCGGGCTGAACTACTGGGCCCGGTGCTCGTGCGGCGCGGTGACGAGGAGCTGCGGCTGGGCGCGCCGCGGCAGCGGGTGCTGTTCTCGGTGCTGGCCTCCCGCGCCGGCCGGGCGGTGTCGCGCGAGGATCTGATCACCGCGATCTGGGGTCAGGAAGCGCCGACGTCGGCCGAGGGCAGCATCTACACCTACGTCTCCGGTCTGCGCCGGGCGATGGAGCCGGGCCGCGGCAACCGGGCCGCCTCCTCGGTGCTGCTGTCCGAGGGGCCGGGTTATCTGTTGCGGGTCGACGCCGTCGACCTGCACGAGTTCGACGCGTTGAAGCGCAAGGCCGAGCAGGCCTCGGAAGCGGGCGACCAGGCGGCGGCGGTCGAGGCGGCGGACCAGGCTCTGGCGCTGTGGCACGGCGAACCGTTGTCCGGTCTGCCCGGCCCCTGGGCGGCGAGCCTGCGTGACCGCCTGCTGTCCGACCGGCTCGACCTGGTGGAGATCCGAGCCGCTGCCGCGCTGGCCGGGGGCCAACACGCCGAGCTGGTGGCCGAGCTGGCCGCGCTGGTCCAGGAGAATCCGCTGCACGAGGGCCTGCGCGGGCTGCTGATGACGGCTCTGTACCGGGCCGGCCGGCAAGCCGACGCGGTGGAGCAGTTCCGGGAGGCGTCCCGGGTGCTGGCCGAGGAGCTGGGCACGCAGCCGGGGGCCGAACTGGCCGAGATCCACCAGCAGATCCTCACCAACGACCCGGCGCTGGCCGCACCGGACGCGCCTTCGCCGACTCGGACCCAACGCCGCCCGGCATGGTGGGCCGCCAGGCCACGGCCACGGGCCCGGACCTTCGTCGCCCGAGCCCGCGAGCTGTCGGCGCTGCGGTCGGCCGTCGACACGGTGGCCTCCGGACGGGGTGGCGTGCTGCTCGTCGAGGGCGAGCCCGGCATCGGCAAGTCGGAGCTGCTGACCACCGGCATGGCCGGCTGCGAGGACGAGGGTGTGCGGCTGGTGTGGGGCGCCGGCGACGAGTTGGCCAGCCGGTTCCCGCTGCGGCTGATGCTCGATTGTCTTGGTGTGGACGCCGATTCACCCGATCCGGCCCGGGCCCGGGTGGCCGAGATGATGCGGCAGGCCCAGTCCAGCCGGGATCCGTTGGGCGGCGGCGATCCCACCCTGGCCGTGGTCAACGAACTGGTCGCCATCGTGCAGGACATGTGCGCCGACGGTCCGCTGGCCCTGGTGGCCGACGACATCCAGTGGGCCGACGAGGCCAGCCTGCTGGTGTTCAGCCGGCTGGCGCTGGAAACCTCGACGCTGCCACTGCTGTTGGTCGGCGCGCTGCGGCCGGTGCCGCGGACCCCGGTGCTCGACGGCGTGCGCGATGTCGTGTCCCGCCAAGGCGGTTCGGTGATGCAGCTGGCGCCGCTGGCCGAGCGCGAGGTGGCCGAGATGCTGACCGGCATCGTCGGCGGGACACCGGGCGCGGGTCTGCTGGGCTTGGCCGATCGGGCCGCCGGAAACCCGTTGTACGTCGGCGAACTGGCGGAGGCTTTACTGCGAGACCGCCATGTCGAGGTGTCGGCCGGGCACGCCGAGGTGTCGTCCGGCGACGACGTGTCGGTGCCGACCTCGCTGTCGTCGGCCCTGACCCACCGGCTGGGCTTTCTGTCCGCCAGCACCGCGGAAGTGTTGCGGCGCGCGGCTTTGCTCGGCAACGACTTCATGGTCGCCGACCTGGCGGTGATCCAGGGCCGGCCGGCCGAGGAGCTGCTGCCGGGGCTGGAGGAGGCGGCGTCGGCGAAGGTGTTGCTGGCCAACGGTGATCGCTTCGGTTTCCGGCACGCCCTGATCCGCCAGGCCCTGTACGACGCGACGTCGCCGACCGTGCGGACCGTGCTGCACCGGCAGGCCGCCGAGCGGCTGGACCGGGCCGGGGCGTCGATGGAAACCGTTGCGCGCCAACTGGTCGCCGCCCCGGTGGCGGTCGACTCGTGGGTCATAGACTGGATGCTGCGGCACGGCGAGCGGGTGGCCCACCGGGCCCCGGACATCGGCCTGGACCTGTTGCGCAAGGTCGTGACCGGCTGCGAGCACGACGATCCCCGACACGTCGAGCTGACCGCCGTGCTCGCGCGGGTGCTGTACTGGCGCGGCGAGCTTCCCGAGGACGAGGTCCGGTCCGTGCTGGCCCTGACCCGGGATCCCGACCTGGCCGGCGAGATGCAGTGGATCCACGCGGTGGTGCACTATCGCCGTGGCCAGGAGGGCCGAGCCGTTGCGGCGCTGCGGGAAGCGGTCGACGCGCCCGAGGTGTCGCCGGTGTGGCAGGCCCGGTGCCAGGCGCTGCTGGCCGTGCGGGAAGGCATGGGGCTCAACGAGATGGGCCTGGCCAAGACCACTGCGGCGGCGGCGATCGAGCGTGGCGAGCAGGCCGGCGACAGCTTCGCCGTGGCCTACGCGTTGCAGGCGCTGTGGCTGTTCCAGTCCATCGCCCGCGACCACGTCGACGCTCTGCGTTACGTGGACGAGGCTCTGGCCGTCGTCGCCGAGGATCCGGGGCTGGCGCACCTGCATCTGAGCCTGCTCGACAACCGGGTGTTCAGCCTGCAGAACCTGGACCGTCTGGATGAGGCCGACCAGGCGCTGGCGGCGGTTCGCGGTCTGGTGCACCAGTACCAACTGCCCGGCGGGCTGCCGATGTCCACCGCCGTCAACCACTACTGGGCCGGTCGCTGGAGCGACGCCCTGGTCGAGCTGTCGGTGATCACGCAGACCGGACCGGAGCTGGCTTTCCTCGGCCTGCGCGAAAGCAGCCCGCTGCTGCTGCTCTCCCACGGCGTCGCCGCGCTGATCGCCGCGCTGCGGGACGACGGCGCCGAGGTGGCCGCGCATCTGGCCGCGGCCGACGAGCTGCCGATGCTCACCACCGCCGACCGCGAGAACTGCGACTTCCTGTTGATGGCCGAGGCCCAGGCGGCCGAGCGGGACGGCCGCGTCGACGCGGCACTCATCGCGCTGGAACCGGTGCTGGATCCCCGTTACGCGCCGATGATGCTGCGCCACCAGTGGCTGCCGGACGTTGTCCGCCTGGCCATGCAGGCCGGCGACTCGGCGATTGTCGCGCGGGCCTTGGAAATCTGCGAGGGCGAGGTGGCCAAGGAGCTCGTCCCGGCTCGGGCCGCCGCCGCCCTGCTGCGCTGCCGTGGTCTGGCCACTGGAGATCCGGCGCAGGTGCAGCACGCCGTGGCCCACTACCGAAAGGTCGGCCGCCCGGTCGAATTGGCCCAGGCGTTGGAGGATCTGGCGGTCTTGTTGGCCCAGAACGGCCAGCGTCCGGAAGGTGAGGCCGCCCTGGCCGAGGCGGTGCGTCGTTACGAGGCCGTCGGCGCGGCTTGGCCGGCCCGTCGGGCGACGGCCCGGTTCGGCGGCCGCGAGCCGGGGCAGTCGGAGCAGCGTGACGTAGGCTGACCGCCTATGGGGGCACAACAGGCAGTTCGCACCACCGACTTCCGCCTGTTGTGGGCGGCCGCGTCGACTTCCCTTTTGGGCGACGGTATTCGCACCGCTGCGCTGCCGCTGCTGGCCGCCTCGCTGTCGCCCACGCCGGCGGCCGTCGGCGTCGTCACCTTCGCCGGCACGATCCCGATCCTGTTGTTCTCGCTGTTCGGCGGGGCGCTGGCCGACCGGCACGACCGCCGGAACCTGATGTGGCGCATCGACCTGGCTCGCGGCCTGGTGGTGGCCGCCTTCGCCGTTTGGGTCCTGACGAGCGTGCCGCCGCTGTGGGGCCTGGCCGTGATGACCTTCCTGCTCGGCAGCGCGGGCGCGGTGTTCGACAACACCTCCGGGCCGTTCATCGCCGATCTCGTCGAACCCGCCGAGCTGCCCAAGGCCAACGGCCGCTTGCAAGCATCCCAGCTGGTCAGCTTCCAGTTCCTCGGCCCGCCGGTAGGGGCCGCGCTGTTCGCCGTCTCCGCCGGTGCCCCGCTGGTGGTCGACGCGGCCACCTTCATCGCCGCGGCGGGCCTGGTTTTCGCCATCCGCGCCCGGCACGCCCCGGCCCGTTCCGCCGTGACCACCACGATTCGCGCCGACATCGCCGAGGGCGTGCGGTGGCTGTGGCGGCAGAAGGGCCTGCGTCTGCTGGCTTTCGAGCTGGGCCTGGCCAACCTGACGCTCCAGATGGGCACCACCGTGCTGGTACTGCTGATCGTCAACGTCCTGCACGGCCCCGAGGCCAGCTACGGCGTTGTCCTGGCCTGCGGCGCGGTCGGCGGCCTGCTCGGCAGTTTCGCGGCCGCCTGGATCCGCAAGAATCTGCGCCTCGGCCCGGGGATCGGCCTGTCGATCGGGGTGGTCGCCGCGGCCCTGCTGCTGGTCGGCTTCGCCTGGGCGGTCCCGGTGGTCGCCGTCGGCTACGCCCTCGGCGGCTTCGGCATCATGCTGTGGAACGTTCAGGTCGTGGTGATCCGCCAGCGGCTCGTCCCCCGTGAGCTGTTGGGCCGGGTCACGAGCGCCTACCGGCTGATCGGCTGGGGCGGCGGCCCGGTCGGGGCCGTCCTGGGCGGCGCGCTCGGCACCGCGCTGGGCATCCGGGCGCCGCTGGTGATCGGCGGCGTGGTGCTGGCCCTGTCGCTGCTGCTGGTGCCCCGGCTGGCCGCGCTAGAACGAACGTAAACGGAAGTGTCACGCCCAGGCAACGATTCGACCGTCGCCACCAGGGAAAACCTTGGTAATCCCATTCACGTGTGAACCGAAACAAGTCGAGCGCCGGTCATTCTGAACGAAGATGGGGAGGGGGTCAGCCGACAGACGGGAGCCGTGATGGGTCGGACACTGGGCGTGGTCACCGAGACCGCCGCCGGCGAGACGCGGGTGGCGGCCACGCCGGCGACCGTGCGCCAACTGGCCGCCCTCGGCTACGAGGTGCTCGTCGAGTCCGGGGCCGGCGCGGCCGCGAGCTTCCCCGACGAGGCGTACACGCAGGCCGGGGCCCGGATCGCCGACCGCGGCGAGGCCTGGACCGCCGATGTCGTGATCAAGGTGAACCCGCCGACCGATCCCGAGGTCGCGGCCCTGCGCGACGGCGCGACCCTGATCGGCATGATCGGCCCGGCGTTGCGGCCTGAATTGGTCCAGACGCTGGCCGAGCGGCCGATCACCGCGCTGGCCATGGACGCGGTGCCCCGCATCTCCCGGGCCCAGGCCCTGGACGTGCTCAGCTCGATGGCCAACATCGCCGGCTACCGGGCCGTGATCGAGGCGGCCAACGTGTTCGGCCGGTTCTTCACCGGCCAGGTCACCGCGGCCGGCAAGGTGCCGCCGGCCAAGGTGCTGGTGGCCGGCGCGGGCGTGGCCGGCCTGGCCGCGATCGCCACCGCCAACAGCCTGGGCGCGGTGGTCCGGGCCACCGACCCGCGGGCCGAGGTCGCCGAGCAGGTGAAGTCGCTGGGCGGCGAGTTCCTGGCGGTCGACGTGGCCCAGGAGGTCAGCACCGACGGCTACGCCAAAGCCACCTCCGAGGCCTACGACCGGCGGGCGGCCGAGATCTACGCCGAACAGGCCCGCGACGTCGACATCATCGTCACCACCGCGCTGATCCCCGGCCGGCCCGCGCCGCGACTGCTGACCAAGGAACACGTGGCCAGCATGAAGGCCGGCAGCGTGATCGTCGACATGGCCGCCGTGCAGGGCGGCAACGTCGAGGGAACCGTGGCCGGCGAAGCGGTCGTGACGCCGAACGGCGTGACCATCATCGGCTACACGGATCTGGCCGGCCGGCTGCCCACCCAGGCCTCGCAGCTGTACGGCACCAACGTGGTGAACCTGTTGAAGCTGCTGACGCCGGGCAAGGACGGCGAAGTGGTGCTGGACTTCGAGGACGTGGTGATCCGCGGCATGACCGTGGTCCGCGAGGGCGAGACGACCTGGCCGCCACCCAAGATCAGCGTCAGCGCCGCGCCACCACAGCAGAAGCAGGAAACCCCTGCGCCGCAACAGCAACAGCAGCCGCGCCGAGGTCGGCACATCCTGGTGGCCGCCGCCGCGGTGGCCCTGTTCCTGCTGGTCGGCTTCTCCCCCAACGAGTTGATCGGCCACCTCACGGTGTTCGCGCTGTCCGTGGTGATCGGCTTCTACGTCATCGGCAACGTGCACCACGCGCTGCACACGCCGCTGATGTCGGTCACCAACGCCATCTCCGGCATCGTGGTGGTCGGCGCCCTGTTGCAGATCGGCCACAGCGGCGTGGTCGTCACGGTGCTGGCCACGGCCGCGGTGTTGCTGGCCAGCATCAACATCTTCGGCGGATTCGCCGTGACCCGGCGCATGCTCGGCATGTTCACGAGGAGCTGACCATGACCGTGACCACGGCGGCCCAGGCCGCGTACCTCATCGCCGCGCTGCTGTTCGTGCTCAGCCTCGCGGGCCTGTCCAAGCACGAGACCTCCCGCAACGGCGTGCTGTTCGGCATCGGCGGCATGGCGCTGGCCCTGGTGGCGACCATTGTGTTGGCGCTGCAGGGAATGGCCGTCACCGGCATCGTGCTGCTGGTGGTGGCGATGGCCGCCGGTGGCGGCATCGGGCTGTGGCGGGCCCGGGTGGTGGAGATGACCGGCATGCCGGAGCTCATCGCCCTGCTGCACAGTTTCGTCGGCCTGGCCGCGGTTCTGGTCGGCTGGAACGGCTATCTGGACGGGGACGCCGGCGACCTGCCCGGCATCCACCACGCCGAGGTGTGCATCGGCGTGTTCATCGGCGCGGTCACGTTCACCGGCTCGATCGTGGCGTTCCTGAAGCTGTCGGCCCGGATCAAGTCCGCGCCGATGACGCTGCCCGGCCGGCACTTCCTCAATCTCGGCGCGCTGGTGGCGTTCGTCGTGCTGACGGTTTTTTTCGTCATCACGCCGAATCTGCCGGTGCTGGCCGCCGTGACGGCGATCGCGCTGCTGTTGGGCTGGCACCTGGTGGCGTCCATCGGCGGCGGCGACATGCCGGTGGTGGTGTCCATGCTGAACAGCTACTCCGGCTGGGCCGCCGCCGCCTCGGGTTTCCTGCTGGACAACGACTTGCTCATCGTCACCGGCGCGCTCGTCGGCTCCTCCGGCGCCTATCTGTCCTACATCATGTGCAAGGCCATGAACCGCTCGTTCATCTCGGTGATCGCCGGCGGCTTCGGCGTGGAGTCGGGCACGTTCGCGGCCATCGAGCAGGGCGAGCACCGGGAGATCAGCCCCGACGACACCGCCGAGCTGCTGCGCGAGGCCGAGTCGGTGATCATCACCCCCGGCTACGGCATGGCCGTGGCCCAGGCCCAGTACCCGGTCGCCGACCTGACCCGCAAGCTCCGGGAACGCGGCGTGGACGTGCGGTTCGGCATCCACCCGGTGGCCGGCCGGCTGCCCGGGCACATGAACGTGCTGCTGGCCGAGGCCAAGGTGCCCTACGACATCGTGCTGGAGATGGACGAGATCAACGACGACTTCCCGCAGACGTCGGTGGTTCTCGTGATCGGGGCCAACGACACCGTCAACCCGTCGGCCGACGACCCCGGCAGCCCCATCGCCGGCATGCCCGTGCTGCACGTGTGGGAGGCGCAGAACGTCATCGTGTTCAAGCGCTCCATGGCCGTCGGCTACGCCGGCGTGCAGAACCCGCTGTTCTTCCGGGACAACAGCAAGATGCTGTTCGGCGACGCCAAGCAGCGGGTGGAGGACATCGTCCGGGCGCTCTAGGTCGTCAGCACGATCCGGCCGAAGACCTCACCGGCGTCCATCTTCCGGTGAGCCAGCACGGCCTGCTCCAACGGCAGCACCTCGTGCACCACGGCGGCCAGTTCGCCCCGCTCGGCGGCGGCGAACTGGCCGGTCCGCACGGCGCGGCGATCGTCGGCGGACACGGTGTCGGAGCTGAAGGTGGCGAAGGAGGTCGACCTCCGGAACGCCGCCATCATCGTCACGCCGAAGTCGGCCGGCGGCTGGCCGCCCACCGCGCCGACGACCACCATGCGGCCGTTGGGATTGAGCCGGTCGAGGAAGGACGGCAGATCGGGGCCGGCCACCACGTCGATGATCACGTCCCAGCCCGCACTCGATCCGCCGGAGCGGTCCAGCACATGGGTCGCCCCGAGCTGACGCAGGCGCTCGCCGCGTTCGGGCGAGGACGTCGTCACCGACACCGGGCCGCTTCGGGCCGCGAGCTGCACGGTCATGATCCCGAGGCTACCCGCCGCGCCGCGCACCAGCACCGACTCGCCGGGTGCGAAGTGCGCGTGGGCGAGACCGAAATGCGCCACCACCCCGGCACTGCCGAGCGTCACGGCGTCCACAAAGGACAGATCCGGCGGCAGCTGGACGACGTCGGCCAGCGGGGCGACCGCCTGCTCGACATAGCCGCCCCCGGTGCCGGTGAACGCCCACACCCGTCGACCGAGCCACTCCGGGCCGACGCCGTCGCCGACGGCGGTCACCGTACCGGCCACCTCGCTGCCGGGGACGTGTCCTGCCCGGAAACCGTACGCGGCGAGCGCACCACTGCGGATCAACGTGTCCGCGCCGGCGACGCCGATCGCCGCCACGTCGACCAGGACCTGCCCGGCGGCCGGGACCGGGTCGGGGAGCTCGACGACGGCCAGCCCGTCGGGGCCGCCGAACGTCCGAATCGCGATTGCCTTCATGGTTTCGACGCTAACGAGCCCCGCTCGACGCCGGGCTAAAGTGAGAACCGTGACCGACCAGGCGACTCACATCCTGCGCTCCGACGCCCAGGACAACCGCGAACGCATCCTCGACGCGGCCCGCACCCTGTTCGCCACGGCCGGTCCCGAGGTGGCGATGCGGGACATCGCCCGGCAGGCCGGTGTGGGCCTCGCCACCGTCTACCGCCGCTTCCCCACCAAGGAAGCGCTGGCCGCCGAGGCGCTCGCGGACCGGATGGGCGGTTGCCACGCGGTCATCGAGGAAGGGCTGGCCGATCCCGACCCGTGGCACGGACTCCGCCTGGTCATCGCGAAGATCTGCGAGCTGAACACCCGGGATCTCGGGGCCACCGCGGCCATCGCGGCGGCCTTCCCCACGGTTTTCGACCTGCCCGCGGCCCGCTCACGCTCGCTCACCTCACTGGCCGAACTGACCCGCCGGGCCAAGGCCACCGGCCGCCTGCGCGCCGACCTCGTCGTGGACGACGTCGTGCTGGTGTTCATGGCCAACAACGGAATCCAGGCCGCCGCACCGGAAACCCTCGCCGCCGCCTCGCGACGGTTCGCCCAACTCGCCATCCGCTCGCTGGAAGCCGCCTAACGGGCCCAGCTGGCCGTCCACACGTCGTCGGTGCGGGTCGAAAGCCAGTTCTCGGCCAACCGTTGGCGGAGCCCGGCCAGGCCGGGATGGGCGTTGTCGGCCCGCCAGATCAGCGAGTGCGGGTAGACCGGAGTCGGCCTGCGCACCGGGATCAGCCGCAGGTCCTCAGACCGGTGCAGCCGGATCACCGTGCCGAAGAAGGTCGCGAGCGACGGCGTGTCGGCGATCCGGTCCAGCATGTGCTCGGTGCCGAAGTTCGGGCCCTCGGCGTCGATGGACAGACCGAACGCGGTGGCGAGTTCCTCGTAGTAGACGCCCCACTCCGCGCCCGGCACGATGCCGGGAATCCAGATGCGGTGCCCCACAAGGTCTTTCGGCGTCAGCTCGGTGGCATCGGCGAGTTCGTGGTCCAAGCCGACCAGCAGGTGCAGGGGCTCGTTGTCGACGCGCATCGTGCGCAGGCCGTCCGATGGCGGGGTCGGCGTGGCGCAGAACGCGGCGTCGATCTCGCCGGACCGCACGGCGGCGGTGGCGGCGGTGCCGTTGGGCAGCGTGACCACCTCCAGCTCGATCTCCGGGTGCTGGCGGTGGAATTCCTGCACCAGCGAGGCGCAGACCGAGCGTCGGCCCAGCACGTCGACCCGCAGCGGACGCCGCCCCGGTCGGACCGACTCCACGGCCCGGTCGGCGACCGCCAGCAGGGCGCGGGCGTGCGGCAGGAAGGCCTCGCCCTCGCTGGTCAGCTGGATGCCCCGCGCGGTGCGGCTGAACAGGCGGACGCCGAGCTCCTTCTCCAGCGCGGCAACGCGCTTGGAGACCGCCTGCTGGCTGATGCCCAGCTCGACGGCGGCTTCCTGGAGCTGGCCCTCGTCGGTCGCCACCACGAAGGTCCGCACGGCGTTGAGGTCCACGGCGCGAGGCTACAACCGACGGTTGTGGCTCGGCGGCGCGGGGTTGTTTGATCCGGCGGCACCATCACCGTGAAGATCGCCGGCATGGGTAGGGATTTCGGATGGCTTTGGGCCGCGTTCGCGGCCAGCGCAGTCGGCACCTGGTTCGCGTTCGACGCCTTTCCGCTGGTGGCGATCCTGGTGCTGCACAGCACCCCGGCGGAGGTGTCGCTGCTGGCCGCGGCCGGGCTGATCGTCGGGGCGCTGGTGGCGGTGCCGCTCGGGCCGTGGATCGAGTTCCGGCGCAAGCGGCCGGTGATGGTGGCGATGGATCTGCTGCGGTTCCTGGCGTTGCTGACGCTGCCGGCGGCATACCTGTTGCACGGCTTGACGTTCGGCCAGCTGGTGCTGGTGTCGGTGGTGGTCGCCGCGGCCGACATCGTGTTCACGGCGGCGAGCGGGGCGTTCCTGAAGTCGTTGGTGGCCAAGGAGCATCTACTTCAGGCCAACGGCCGGTTCGAGGCCACGAACTGGGCGGCCGTCGCCGTCGGACCGCCGCTGGGCGGGCTGGCCATCGGGGCGCTCGGGCCGTTGACGACCATCGTGGCCAACGCGGTGAGCTTTCTGTTGTCGGCACTGGGAATCCGGGCCATCCGCGGCCAGGAGCCGGCCCCGGGCCAGGCTCCCCGGCTCAGCCTCGGCGAGATCTTCGACGGGTGGCGGCACATCCTTCGGCACCCGGTGCTGCGGCCGCTGTTCCTGAACTCGGCCCTGTTCAACGGTTTGCTGATGGCGACGGCCCCCTTGCTGGCCGTGCTGATGCTCGGCGACCTCGGCTTCACGCCGTGGCAGTACGGCCTGGCGTTCGGCGTGCCCAGCATCGGCGGGCTGGTCGGCGCGCGACTGGCCCGGCCGCTGGTGGGGCGGTTCGGCCAGCGGCCGGTGCTGCTGGCCACCAGCGTGGCACGGGTGGTTTTCGTGCCAGGCCTGGCTTTTGTCGGGCCGGGGCTGCCGGGGCTGCTGCTGGTGATCGTCCTCGAACTGGGCATCATCGTGTCCTGCAGCGTCTACGCCCCGGTGTCGGCGACCGCCCGGCTGGAGCACTCGGCCCCCGACACCGTGGCCCGGGTCCTGTCGGCCTGGTCGGTCACCACCAAGGTCAGCATCGCCGCCACCACCGCGATCTGGGGCCTGCTGGCCGGTCTCGTCGGGCCGCGTGAGGCGATCGCCGCCGCCGGCGTGCTGGCCCTGCTCACGCCGCTGACGATGATCGGCCGTCAGAGCACCCGCGTGGCGTACGGCATGATCTCGCCCCAGCGCACCGGCACCACCCGCACGTAGGCGCCGGAGTAGGGCGCCTCGATCATCCGGCCGCCGCCGACGTACATCGTGACATGGTGGATGTTGCTGGGGTTGCCGTAGAACAGCATGTCGCCGGGGGCCATCTGGGACAGCGGCACGTGCTGGCCGGCGTAGTACTGGTAACCGCTGTAGTGCGGCAGGTAGACGCCGACGCCGGCGAAGGCGTAGACCATCAGCCCCGAGCAGTCGAAGCCGATCTTGTTGAAGTCGCCGTAGTAGTCGGCGTCGCCGCCGCCGTCGCTGATGCCGCGGCTGGGGCCGCTGGGCGTGCCGCCGCCCCAGGCGTAGGGCATGCCCAGCTCGGCCATGGCCCGGGCGATCACCGCCGCCGCCCGGCCGGGAGCGGCCACCGACACCCCGGCCGGCGGCGGGGCGGGCCGGTTCGGCACCGGCCGGGACGCCGCCGCGGCGGCCGCGGCAGCGGCCGCCGCGGCCTCTTCCTTCTTCTTCTCGGCCTGCCAGTCGTCGTAGCGCTGCCGCTGCGACTGGAGATCGCTGACGTTGGCCTGCGCCGCCGACAGCTGGCTCTCCATGTCCGACTTGGACGACTGGAGCTGCTTCTCCTGGTCGGCCTCCTGCTGCCGGGCCGCCACCGCCGCCGCCATCGCGGCGTCCACCTTGCGCTTGGCCGCGTCGGCCTCGGCCTGCTTGGCCTTGGCCACCTCAAGGGCCTTGCGGCTGGCCGAATCCTTGTTGGCCCGGTCCACATCGGCCCGCTGGGCCACGTCCATGGCCTTCAGCTCGGACTCGCTGACCGCGTTGAGCATCTGCACCCGGGCCAGCAGGTTGTCCGGGCTCGTCGCGTCGAACAGGGCCGAGAAGCCGCCGACCGCGCTGCCCTGCGAGAAGCTGGCCGCCGCGAAGTCGTCGAGCCGCTTGCGGGCGTCGTCCATCGACTTCGCCGCCGCGTCCGCCTCTGTCTTGGCCGCCGCCGCGTCGTCGCTGGCCTGCCGGGCCGCCGCCTGCGCCGTCTCCAGGTCGACCCGGGCCTTGTTGACCTCCTCCATCCGGGCCTCGACCTGGTCCTGGAGGTCCGACAGCCTGACGTCGGCCGCGGCCAGCTGGTTGGTCAGGTCGCCGACCTTGGCCGCCTTGTCCCTGACCTGGTCCTGGCCCGCGCTGATGTCCGAGTCCGACGGATCGCTCGGCGGTGGCGGCAGCGCCGCCCCCGGCGCGGCCGCTCCCACCAGGACGGCCAGCACCACCGCGGCCACCACGGATGTTCGCACCACCGCACACCTCCTCACGGATTAGGCCGTTCGGAGCAGTAGCTATTAAGCCGATCGGCGTCAACCAGGCACCGTGTCACTGTGCCACTCGTGTCCCACCGACGCCACAAATCCCGTGCAAAACTCACCCATCATCAGCCACACGTGTCACACGAATGGCCTAGAACCCCTGCGGCGGGTCGGGCGCCACCACCTCAAGGTCCACACCACCGCGTCAGAGGTTGCGCAGTTCCGGCCACAGCCTGGACCACGACTCGTCCCGGCCGACGCACAGGGAGATCGACGCGCCCTGATAGAGGTTGTTCACCCCCAGCTTGTTGTCCACGGTGGCCACCTGGGTGACCTTGGCGAAGTGCCGGCGCATGGTCGCGTCGGTGTTGAGCAAGGCATTGACGTACAGCACGTCCGTGGCGCTTTCCGGCGGGACGCCGAAATACCAGTAACCGCGGTTGGGGCTGTAGGCCGCGGGCAGACCGCGCGCCGGCCCGTAGAGGGCGATCGCGCTGGCCAACCAGTAGGAGTCGCCGACGATTGCGGTGTGCCGCCGCACGTCCTCGGGCAGCGCGCGGTACGCGGCGGCGATGTCGCCGGTCACCTGCGGCCATCCGACGCTCTCGACGTCGAGGGCGTCCACCGTGTCGTCGTCGCCCCGTAACGGACGCGGCTCGAGCGGCAGCGTTTGCAGCAGCATCGCCACCGACAGGGCGACGGCCGGCCACGCGACCCACGGCACCCAACGCCTCCGCCGCGGGCCGTCCAGGCCGACGGCGGCCAACGCCCACAGCACGGGCAGGATGCCGGCGGCGTAGTACGGCCGGCCGGCCATCACGATGAACACGACGACCAGCGACACCGCGACAATGGCGAGAAACCTGTACTGGGGCAGGCGAATCGCGCGCCACAGGCCGTACAGCCCGAGCGGGACCCCGATGACTCCGCCGGCCCCGCCGAGGGCAAGCAGGAATCCGCTCGCACCGCCGCCACCACCGCCCTCCTGCTCGACGGCGACCTCATGGATCATCTGGATCTGCGGCCAGCCGTGGTCGGCCTGCCACAGCAGCGACGGCACGGAGGTCAGCACAGCGATGCCGGCGCCGAGCCACAGCATCTTGCTGCGGAAGATGTCCCGGGGGCCGGCGATCAGGATCGCGACGCCGGCGAGCACCCAGAAGGACACGATCAGGTACTTCGCCTGGAGATCGACGGCGGTGGCCAGGCCGGCCCACAGCAGCAGCCGGTCCTCACGCAGTCGCACCCAGCGCACCAGCAGCCAGGTGATGGCCGTCCACCAGAACAGGTCCACGCTGGTCGTGGCGAGCAGGTGGCCACCGACGTCGACCACCGGCGCCACGGCGTAGGCGGCCGCCGTGATGATCTGCGCCCGGCGCCGGCCACCGAGCTCCCGGGCGATCAGCGCGGCCACGACGATGCCGGCGACCGTCGCCAGGATCGCCGGGATGCGCACCACCGCGATGTTTCCCGGCGCGATCGTGTCGGCGATCAGCGCCAGGAACGGCACCAGCGGGGGCTGGTCGGCGTAGCCGAAGTCCAGATGATGTCCGGCGGCGACGAAGTAGAGCTCATCGCCGAAGTAGCCATAGCGGCCGCTGGCCGCCAGCAGCACGACGCCCAGCAGGCCCGCGACGAACACGACCGGCAGTACGGCAAAGTCCGCCACCGCCGTCCCCACGTCGGCTCTGGACGTGTCCGTCGATTTTCCCTCTGGTGATTTTCCCTCGGATAACAACACTGACCGCTCCCCTTGTCCGCACTCCCGGCGGGAGCATGCGCCGCAGGCCGGCCGGCGCACACCGAACGGGCATCAGCGACTGGGAAAACCACTGATTTCGCCGTCCACGTTCACAAGAAGAGGCCCTGCCGCGCCGACCGAGCCCGAAGTAAACCAAACACCATGGCCAGATAAATCGGACACAAAATGAACAGAATTGCGAGAACCTACGTATGCACCGAATGCGTGAATACACTGCACGCATTCGGCGTATCCCGGAGCATGCCCCACCCGCCTCCGCGAGTCCCGCCCACAGTCACACCGAAAGCCCGAAACGGATTCATACAGTTCGGTGTGACGGAGAGCGTGACTCGCGGGGGTGGTCAGTTGACCTTGCGGGCGCGGTCGGCCCAGTAGGGCTCGCGGAGCTTGTACTTCTGGATCTTGCCGGTGGCGGTGCGCGGGATGGACTCCCGGAACTCCACCGAGGTGGGGGCCTTGTAGCCGGCCAGCCGCTGCTTGCAGTGGGCGATCAGGCCGGCCTCGTCCACCGACGCCCCGTCGGCCAGCACGACCAGGGCCTTGATGGTCTCGCCCCACTTCTCGTGCGGCACGCCGATGACCGCGACCTCGGCCACGGCCGGGTGGCTGAACAGGCAGTCCTCGACCTCGATGGACGACACGTTCTCGCCGCCGGTGATGATCACGTCCTTGCGGCGGTCGGAGATGACGAGGCAGCCCTCCTCGTCGATGGAGCCGCCGTCGCCGGTGTGGAACCAGCCGTCCTCCAGCGCGTCGGCGGTGGCCTCGGGGTTCTCCCAGTAGCCCTCCAGCACCACATTGGACCGGGCCAGCACCTCGCCGCTGTCGGAGATGGCGATCCGCGCGCCCAGCGCCGGCCCGCCGGCCCGGGACAGCTTGGCCGCGCGCTCCAGCGGCGGCAGGTCCAGGTCCTGCGGCCGGGTCCGGTTGAACGTGAGCAGCGGCGAGGTCTCGGTCAGGCCGTAGATCTGCAGGAACTCCCAGCCCAGCTCGTCCTGCACGCGGGCGATGGTCCGGGTCGGCGGGGGCGCGCCGGCGCACACGATCCGCACCTTGTCCCGTCCGGGGATCTCGCCGGTCCACGTCTGCGCGGCGTCCAGCACGGCGTTCCACACCGCCGGGGCTCCGCACATCAGGGTCACGCCGTGCTCGTCGACCCGACGCAGGATCTCGGCGCCGTCGACCTTGCGCAGCACGATGTGCCGCGCGCCGACGCCGGTCAGCCCGTACGGCATGCCCCAGCCGTTGCAGTGGAACATGGGCAGGGTGTGCATGTAGACGTCGCGTTCCCAGGCCCGGGTGTGCATGGCGAAGGTGACGGCGTTGGTCCAGATGTTGCGATGGGTCAGCTGCACGCCCTTGGGCCGCGCGGTGGTGCCGGAGGTGTAGTTGATCGTCGCGGTGGCGTCCTCGTCCGGCGACGACCAGGGCCGCGGCTCGGTGTCGAAGCGCATCAGCTGCTCGGTCTCGGTCCCGAGCACGAACCGGTGCCTCGCGGTGACGGCCTTGAGCGAGTCGTCCAGTTCGGGGTCGACCAGCAGCACCGACGCGCCGCTGTGCTCGGCGATGTAGGCGATCTCCTCGGCCCGCAGCCGGAAGTTGACCGGCACGCAGATCCGGCCGCTGGCCGGGACCGCGTGCAGGAGCTCCATCAGCCGCGCGGAGTTGTGGCTGACGACGGCGACCCGCTCGCCCTCGCCGACGCCCAGCGCGTCCAGGCCGGCCTGCCAGGCGCGGACCCGCCCGGCGAGCTCGCGATAGGTGGTGGTGGCGACCGGATCGGCCGGCTGGGCCGGCTCGTCCACGATCGCGACGCTGTCGCCGAGGACCGTCTCTGCACGGTCCAGGAAGTCACTGACGGTGAGTGGGACCCG
Source organism: Kutzneria sp. CA-103260 (assembly GCF_018263855.1). Taxonomy (GTDB): domain Bacteria; phylum Actinomycetota; class Actinomycetes; order Mycobacteriales; family Pseudonocardiaceae; genus Kutzneria. The sequence goes on from NZ_CP073318.1 coordinate 4,968,993, forward strand.
CATCACTGCACCCTATCTACCAAGTGGCGGGATCGCCCCATGTCGACAGCCGACCCGTGGGCTCGATCGTTTCAGCGGCCACCAGCGCCGGCAGCGACTCGGCCAGCGGCTCCCGCACCACCGCGTCGGCGGCGTCGTCGAACGGGGTGGGCTCGGCGTTGCAGATCAGCAGCCGTGCCCCGGCCCGCACCGCCAGCTCGGGCAGCGCCGCCGCCGGGTACACGGTCAGCGAGGTGCCGGCGGCCAGGAACAGGTCGCAGTCCAGGGCCGCCCGCTGGGCCCGCCGCAGCACCTCGTGGTCGAGCTCCTGTCCGAAGGAGATCGTCGCGGACTTGATGATCCCGCCGCACTCGCGGCACGGCGGATCGGCCTCGCCGCGGGCGACCCGGTCCAGGGCCTCGGCCATCGGCCGGCGGTCGCCGCAGTTCAGGCATTCCGTCTCGGTCAGCGACCCGTGCAGCTCGACGACCAGCTTCGGGTCGGAGCCGGCCCGCTGGTGCAGGCCGTCGATGTTCTGGGTCAGCAACGCCCCCAGCCGGCCGGACCGTTCGAGGTCGACCAGCGCCCGGTGGGCCGCGTTGGGTTCGGCCGTCCACGCCGGATGCACGGCCCGGCTGCGCCAGGCCCGTTGCCGCACCTCGGGATCGGCCAGGTAGTCCGGCAACGACGACAGTCGCTGCGCCTCGGGATCCTTGGTCCACACGCCGTCCGGGCCGCGGAAGTCGGGAATGCCGGACGCGGTCGACACGCCGGCCCCGGTGAGAACGGTGATCCGCCGCGAACCGCCGATCAGCCGCATCGCCTCCCGCATGCCCTCCTGGTTACGCCACCAGCCGGCCCTTGTCCAGCCGGAGCCGGCGGTCGGCGACGGCGTGCACCCGGGGATCGTGCGTCGCCGCGATGACCGCCGTGCCGCGGTCGGCCACCCGGCGCAGCACGGTCAGCACCACCTCGGCGCTGGCGTGGTCGACGTGCGCGGTCGGCTCGTCGACCAGCAGCACCGCCGGCTCCACCACGATTGCCCGGGCCAGCGCCGCGCGCTGCTGCTGCCCGTAGGACACCTCGTTCGGGTACCGGTCGGCCAGGTCGCCGACGCCGAGCTCGGTCAGCACGGCCAGGCTGCGCGACTTGGCCTCCGCCGATCCGGTCAGCAGCAACGGCAGCGCGGTGTTCTCGACCAGGGTCAGCTCGCCGGCCAGCCCGAGGGCCTGTGGCAGCACCGCGCAGTGCTGCCAGCTCGGCGCGCCGTCCAGCTCGACGTCGCCGATCAGCACCTGGCCGACGTCGGGCCGGTCGAAGCCGCACAGGATGGACAGCAGCGCGCTCTTGCCGGAGCCGGACGGGCCGCCGATGGTGACGAACTCTCCCGGCTCCACCGCGAGATCCACCCCGCGCAGCACCTCGACCTGCCGGAACGACCGGCCGATCCCGTTGGCCGTCAACGCCATCACGCCACCCGTCCATGATCCACTCGGCCGGAGCTCATCCGCACCACGAGGTCGGCCAACTCGGTCAGCCGGTCGTCGTGCGACGCCACGGCGACGGGGACTCCCCGCTCCACCAACACTTTCAGCGACTCCAGCACCAGTCCGGCCGACATGTCGTCCAGCTGCGACGTCGGCTCGTCGGCCAGCACCACCTTCGGTTCCCGGGCGAGGGCACAGCACAGGGCCAGCCGCTGCTGCTGGCCGCCGGACAGCGCCGGCACCCGATAGTTGCCCATGCCCTTGAGCCCCACGACATCGAGCAAGCCGAGGTCGGTCCGGCGACCCGCGCTCTGCGCGGCGGCGATCACGTTCTGCGCCGCCGTCAGCTCCGGCAGCAGGTTCTCCAACGGGTTCTGGAACATCAGCGCGATGGTCTGCCGTCGCAGCGCCCTGAGTTGGCGGTGCGATCGACTGCTCACCGCCTCACCGTCCAGCTGCACCACACCGCGAGTCGGCCGCTCGACCAGCGCCAGCACCCGCAGCAGGGTCGACTTGCCGGAACCGGACGGCCCGGCGAACACGGTGATGCCCTGGTCGGGCACCGTCACCGTCACGTCGTCGATCGCCGTCACCGCGCCGGCCGGCGTCGGATAGTCGACGCCAACCCCTTGGGCGACAAGGACATCAGCCACGGATCAGCTCCCCGACTCGGGCGGTGCGCACGCCGCGCACCGCGATCAAGCCCGCCACCGCGACGACGGCCAGCCCGGTCACCACCGCGATCAGCACAAACGTCACCGAGTCGGGCAGCGCCACCAGCGGCCGCAGCCACGGCGCGGGATCCAGCCGCGCCACCGAGACCGCCACCGTCACCAGCCCGACCGTCATTCCGGCCAGCAGCACCGCTCCGGCCACGGCCCCGAACTCCAGCAGATGGCTGACGATCAGCGTGGTCGGCCGCAGCCCCATCCGCGTCGCGAGCGCGCCGGACAGGGCGGTCTGCTTGCGCCGTGCGCCGACTGCCAGCAGCAGCGAGGCCGCGGCGATCACGGCCAGCAGGGCGCCCACCGACTCGATGTAGCCGAAGGTCCAGCCCACGGTGTAGAAGGGCAGCGCGTCCAGGGCCTGCGCGGCCGTCTGGTACCCGATGTGGTCGATGTGCGCGGCCGACAGCTGTCCGAGCAGGGTGTCGGCGTCCACGCCGGACCAGACGAAGAACGAGTTGATCTCCGATGCGCTGGTGATGTCCGACCGCGCCGTCACGTAGCCGGCGTTGTCCGGCATGCCCGGGAAGATCGGCAGCCGGCCGATGGTGTGCAGCGGCCCGAAACCCGGGACCGACACAGCTCCGGTGGGCGCGCCGCCGACGGCGATCGCCGCGCCATGGCCGAGCTTGCCGACCAGGTCCAGCAGTTCCGTCCGCCGGTCCGGATCGAGCCACGCGCCGTTGGCGAAGGTCGCCGGGTCGACCGCGACCATGTTGTGCACGCCCCGGTCGACCACGCCGACAACAGTGGCGCGGCCGTCCATTGTGGACGGAAGCTGGGCGCTGCTCTGTCCGAAGGTGGTGGAGATCTGCACGGAGGTGGTGGCGCCGATGAGGGTGCCGGACTTGCTGGCCAGCGCGTTCTGCTCGGCCCGGCTGACGCTGTCGCCGACCGCCAGCGTGCCGACGGCCAGCACGCCCACCAGCACCACGCCGGTCGCCGCCGTGCTGGCGGCCGCGAGCCGGCGCACTGCCAGCTGCACCGACGGCAGCGACCACACGCTCAACCGGTGCGACCAGGCCAGCAGCAGCCGGCCGAGCCGGGCCGCGATGCCGGCGATCACCACCACCACGAGGACCGGAAAGGCCAACGCGAAGGCGTCGACCGGCACCGTCACGACACCGGTCTTCGGGGTCGCCGCTGTGAGCCGCAGCCAGGAGAACGCCGCGGCGACCGCGACCGGCAACTCGAACGGAATCAGCTTGAGCACCCTCGGCATCCGCCGACGGGCCTGCGCCTGGAACATCCGGTGCGTACGCCAGGTGGCGGTCAGTGTCACCAACGCGGCGGCCGCCAGGACAGCGCCCAACACCACCAGGCCGGCCCACACCGTCGTGCCGGGATCCAGCTCGGCAACCGGGGCGTACCAAGGCAGGGCCGTCCGCGCGGCAACCAGGCCGGCGATCGCACCCACCAACAGCGGACCGCCGAGTTCGAGCAACGCCTTGGCGCCCAAGGAGATCGGCGCGCTGCCGCGGGCCCAGAGCACCCGGAGCACCGGCTGCCGGCGCTGACACCACTGCGCGGCGACCGCCCCGACGCCGACCAGGCCGACCAGCAGGCTGATCGCCGTCAGCGGCAGGACGAACGCGACGATGTTGGCCTGCGCCTTCTCCGCCTCGGCCAGCGCCGACGCGAACGGCAGCCGCACCGGCGCGACGCCGGTCAGCCCGTCGGCCGCGAACTTCGCCCGCAGCGCGTCGGCCAGCCGCTCGCTGCGGGCCTCCAGATCGCGGGCTTCGGCCAGTGTCTTCGGGGCCGCCACGGGGAAACGCGCCGAGGTGTCCAGCCGCTGGCCGATCTTGACGACGTCGTCGAGCGTCGGCAGGAACGCGGTCGTCGAACTGCCGCCGTCGGGGGCCTGCCGGTTGTAGAAAACGGAGGACACCTCGGTGCACCAGAACGGCGGCACCGGCTCGTCGAGGTCCGAGTAGATCGCCGTCACCGGCGGGAGTTGCGGACTGAGCGGGCCCAGGCCGATGTGCGCGTCCTGGGACGGGCTCTGGGCCAGCCACATGCCGTTCGGCGCGCCGCCCCGCACCAGGCTCAGGTTGCTCGTCGCCTCGTCCCGGAAGCCGAACCTCAGCCATGGCGACGGCCGGCCGCCCAGGTCCAGTCGGTACGTCCGGGTGTAGGCGCCGAACAACGTCTGCGGGAATCCTTGCCGCGCCGCGACTTCCCGGGCGTCCTGGGCCACCTTCCCGACCAGCTCCGGCGGCGTGGCGATGCCGTTGACCGCCACCGCCAGCGACTGCGGGCAGGACCGCCCGACCTGGTAACTCAGCGCGGCGTTTCCGGTGCTCACCGCACACAGCACGGCCGACGCGGCGACAAAAGCCAGGAGCAGGCCGGTCACCGCCGCCACCACGACGGAACTTCCGCTGCTCAGGCCGGTGCGAGCGGACGTCCGCCACGGCAACTGCATTGTCGGAGATTAACCTCGGCGGCGTCGACGCCGTGGACGTTTCCGCGAACTGTGGCCCGGAAAGGCAAAAAGCCCGTGGCGCTTCCTGCCCCGACAGGAAGCGCCACGGACCTGTTCCCCCTCTGGTTTGCTCACCCGCCCCGCGCTCCCCGACCGGCGAGGCGGGTGGCCCTCTCCCCCCGGCCCTAGGCGGCCAGCCGGTCGCGCTCCTCCTGGCGACGCTGGCGCTGCTCGATCGGGTAGAAGTCGTCGAGGAACCGGCTGTTGTCACGGGTCCAGCGGACCCGTTCGGACAGTTCGTCGCCGCCGGTCTGCTGGCGGCTGGCCGCGCGGACCTCCTGCCAGCCGTAGACGACCGTCAGCACGGCCGCCGCCATGACCATGGCCAGCGCGACCGCCACCACGCCCGCCACGTGGAGCTGGGTCAGCAACACCACCACGGCCCAGAGCTGCACCGCCGTGAACACCACGGTCAGGACGACGCGGGTGAAGACTCGGTTGTAGGGTCGGCGCTCCTCGTGCTGAGTGTTCATCTCTGGTCCCCTCCTCGGTCTGCCGATCCGGCAGATGACACCTTTGTAGACCGGCCGGCGGCGGAGATCTGCGTCACCTGACACAGAACGGAACTTCCACGAGGAAATTTCGCCGTGCACTTGCACGCCGGACACCTGTGGTTCGCTGTGCCGGTGACATTCGAACGCCTCTCACCCCCGCTGCTCGGCGACGAGCGCGCCACCCTGCGCGCCTTCCTCGACTTCCACCGCGCCACCCTCGCGCTCAAGTGCGCCGACCTCACCGACGACCAGCTGCGCCGGCAGGCCAGTCCGCCGTCGACGCTCTCGCTGCTCGGGCTGGTGCGGCACATGACCGAAGTCGAGCGCACCTGGTTCCGCAAGGTGATCAACGGCGAGGAGATCGGGCTGGTCCACTCGGACAGCGGCGACTACCAGGTCGCCTACGACGCCTCCACGGCCACCCGGGAGGAGGCGTTCGCGGCCTGGGAAACCGAGGTCGAACAGGCACGGCGAATCGAACTGGAAGCCGAGTCGCTGGACGTCAAGGGGTATCAGCCGCGCTGGGAGGAATGGGTTTCCCTGCGGCTGGTGATGCACCACATGATTCACGAGTACGCCCGCCACAACGGGCACGCCGATCTCCTGCGGGAGGCCGTGGACGGCACCGTCGGCGTGTGATTCCCAAAGCCCTGACCAGCGTGGACAGGAGCAATCCGGCTAACGAACCAGATCCCGCAGTCGTTCCATCCGGTGAATGACGAAGTGCCCGCGCCCGGTGGTGATGGCCCCTTCCTCCCGCAGTTCCCGCAACACCCGGGCCATCGATTCCCGTGACGTCGACGCCGTTTCCGCCAGCTCCTGCTGGGTGAACGGCGACGCGATGTGCACCCCGTCCGTTCCCGGCTTCCCCAGCCGCGTGGCCAGGTCCAGCAGCAGCGTCACCACGCGCTGCATGGTGCTGCCCCCGCCGTACTCGGCGCGCTGCTGGTCGGTCTCCCGCAACCGCCGCGCGACGACCTCCAGCAGCGACCAGGCGATCCGGGGATGTCCGTCGCACAGCCCCTGCAGCCGCACCGCCGGCAGCAGCAGCACGTCGACCGCGTCGATGGCGGTCATCGTGGCCGACCGCGGCCGCCCGTCGATGGCCGACAGCTCCCCCAGGACCTCCCCCGGCCCGCAGACGGCCAGCATGATGCCGTGGCCCGCGGCCCCGCCGGCGATGACCTTGATGTGCCCCGCGAGCACGACGTACACCTGCTTGGTCTGCTCCCCCTGTCCCACGATCACCTCGCCGGCCGCGAACTTGCTGCGCGTCGACGCGGCAGCGAACGCGGCCTGCTCGGCCGGTGACAGCCGCCCCCAGAACGTGCCGGCCGGACCGGTCAGCGCGATCACCTCCCCTATGGTGTTCGGCAAGAGTAGTTGCTGGAGGGGCACGACACGGATGGCAGAGCGTCAGCCTGCGGTGTACCGCGCGATCCTCGTGGTCGACGTGGAGAGTTTCAGCGGTGGCCACCGCACGGAGGACCATCGCCGGATCGTCCGCGCCGGCCTGCGGGACATGCTCGTCGCCGCGCTCGGCGCCCTCGGGCACGACTACCAGGCCGGGTACCACAACGACACCGGCGACGGCGTGGTCGTGTTCCTCACCCCCGACATCCCGGAAAGCCAGCTGGTGCGCCACCTGCCGGTCGCGCTGGAGGCCATGCTGCGCGAGCACAACAGCCGGTACGCCAACGGCGCGCAGATCCGCCTTCGGGTGGCTCTGCACCACGGTCAGGTGTTCTTCGACGAGACCGGCGCGTCGGCCGCGTCGGTGATCCACGCCTGCCGGCTCGTGGACAGCCATCCGGTGCGGGACGCCCTGAAACGCGGCGAGGCGCCCCTTGCCCTGATCGTGTCGGACCACTTCTACCGCGAGGTCGTGAGCGGCGAGCCCGCCGCCGCCCCCGCCAGCTACGCCGAGGTGCAGGTCAGTGCCAAGGAGACCGACTGCGTCGGCTGGCTGCGCGGCGGCGTCGCCCAGGCCGTTGTGCCCCAGCCCTCGCGGCTGCCGCTCGTCCTGGAGGACGACAGCGGCGTGGTCCGGGTCGTTCCCGGCGGCGAACGCCTTGTCAGCCAACTCGTGGACGCCATCCGGCAGTCCCCCGCGCTGCTCGACGCCACCCGGTCCCGGTGGCCTCAGCACGACCTCCGCAGCAACCCCGACGAGGCCCTGCACGCCCTGGCCGAGGCCTTCCTGCGGGTCCCGTCGATGGTGGACGACCTGGCCCGCCGGGACGTCCTCGAGGAACTGCCCACGCAGATCCGCGTGTCCATCCCGCGCAGTCCCCGTGCGCGCATGGACGTCCGCGCGATCGTCCGGACGTGCATGACCCGCAACGGCGGCCTGGCCGCCCTGCTGACCGCCGTGCAGCGCATCGAGGGCGACGACAGCCTCGACGTCGACGCGCTGCACGGCGATGTGGTCACGATCCTGGCCTCACTGCTCGACCAGGACTGACCGGCCAGGCTCGGTCACCAGGGCTTGGCCATGGCGTTGAGCATCGAGTGCGCCGAGTCGTCCTCGGCGATCTCCCACATAAACGCGCCTCGCAGGCCGGCCGCGCGGGCGTAGCCGGAGCGGATGCCGATCGAACGCGGGTTCTCGAAGCTGACGAACTTCTGCTCGGCCGCGTTGTACAGCCACGGCGCCTGCGCGTTGTCGTCCCAGTGCTGTTCCCAGGCCGGGTCGGTCAGCAGCTTCGCCTTGATGTCGCCCCAGCTGCCCGGGTCGAAGCTGGTGTCCCACGGCTGGAACAGGCCGTGGTTCGGGCCCGCCTGGGTGACGTGGAAGCCCCGGCCGTAGAACGGCACGCCCAGCACGATCCGGTCCGCCGGCACCCCGTGCTGCTCGTAGTACTGCACCGCGCCGGTCACGTTGTTCCAGCGCTTCATCGGCTGGCCCAACGGATCCGACGGCACCTGCGCCATCGGGGCGTTGAACGTGGACACCGGCGAGAAGCCCGTGCCCATGTCGTAGGTCATCAGGTTGATCCAGTCCAGCACCTTGGCGATGCCGCCCAGGTCGAAGCTGTTGGCCGGGTCGTAGGGGTCACCGTACTTGCCCTTGCCCGTCTGCAGCCGGCCCGCCGGCAGCGCCGCCGTCAACAGCTTGTGGCCGCCGCCGAGCTGGTCCAGCTCCTTGCGGAACTCCTTGGCCAGCAACGTCGCGTTCTGCTTGTCCGCCGGCCGGGCCGGGATCTCCGCCGGGCCACCCGAGACCGGGAACTCCCAGTCGATGTCCACCCCGTCGAACACGCCCGGATAGCCCCGGAAGAACGTGTTCAGGCAGGCGCCGACGACCTTCTTCCGCGACGCGTCCGTCAACGCCGCGTCCGAGAATCCCCCCGCGCCCCAGCCGCCGATGGAGATCGACACCTTGAGGTTCGGGTGGCTCGCCTTCAACTGCTTCAACGCCGCGAAGTCACCCGCCGCCCCACTCGGCACGGTGCACGCGCCGTCGGCGATCGTCGAGAACGCGTAGAACACGTTCGTCACCGTGTCCGCCGGAATCTTGGACACCGGGAAGTCGCCGCTCTCCCACCCGGCGAAGTACGCCCCGACAACATGGTTCGGCGCACCGCGATGGTCCGGCGCGGCCGGGCCGGCGGTCGCCGCCGACGCCGAGCCCGCCACCGTCCCGACAACCGTCAGCGCCGCCAGCCCGAGGGCGGTCACAACACGCAGGGAAGACATGCCCGCCACTCTGTAGTGACCCGATCACGATCAGCAAGAGCCGGGCATGGTTTAGACCAAAAATTAGCCTGATCAGCCGGCCGTCGCCGGGTGGCCGACCCGGCGCGGTCGTCAGCTGGTGAGCACCAGCGCCCCGGTGGCCGCGGCGAGGCAGGCCAGGGCGGTGACCAGGCCGGTGCGCAGGAACCGGGGCCAGGCGATCTTCACCCCGGCAGAGCTGCACCGCTCGTACCACAGCAGCGTGGCCAGGGAGGCCCACGGCGTGACGATCGGGCCGACGTTCGTGCCGATCAGCAGCCCGAGCAACTGGTTGTGGTTGGCGACCGGCACCACCGCCTCCCCCGCGGTGTAGGCGGGCAGGTTGTTGAGGACATTGGACAGCCCGGCCCCGGTGCCGGCGGCCCGGAACACGCCGCCCGGACCGTTGTCGCCGCCGATCACCGCCTGCATGACGCCGGCCAGACCGTGGTCGCTGATCGTCTGCACGACGAAGAACAGCCCGGTGACGAACACCAGCAGCCGCCACGGCAGCAGGCCCCAGCGCAGCGAACCCCGCTTGCGCACGGCGAAGGCGATCACCACGACACCGGCGCACACCGGCGACACGAGGGCCAGTTCCAGGCCGGTGACCACACCGGCGACGAAGATCACGCAGGCGGCGGCGCAGATGGCGAACAGCACGGGATCGGCGGCCTTGGGCGCCGCCGGCGGCTCGTAGCGGTCCACGCCCCGCCGGCCCCGCCGCCAGTAGAAGATCCACAGGCACACCGCGGTCGCCGCCACCGACGCCAGTTCCGGCAGCACCATGCGCTGGGCGAACTCCGGCGCGCTGAGCGCCACCCGGTTCATCGCCAACAGGTTCGTCAGGTTCGACACCGGCAGCAGCAGGCTGGCGGTGTTGGCCAGCCACACCGTGGTCATGGCCAGCGGCGCCCCGGGAATCCCCAACCTCTTGGCCACGGCCAGCATCACCGGCGTCAGCAGCACCGCCGTGGTGTCCAGGTTCAACGTCGCGGTGGTGATCGCCGCGAACAGCACGCACAGCACGAACAGCAGCACGAAGTCGCCCCGCGCGAGGATCGTCAGCCGGATCGCGATGGTGTCGAACACCCCGGCCTCGGCCGTCAGCTCGGCCAGCACGATCACCGCGCCCAGGAACACCAGGATCGGCCCGATCCGCGCCAGCGTGCCCTGCGCCTGCGCCACCGGCAGCAGCCCGCTGGCCAGGAACACCAGCCCCAGCGCGAGCAGCCCGACCGCCACCCAGTCCAGCGCGTCCAGCCTCAGCCGCACGGCCCTCTTGTCCTTTCTCCGCACGACATTCATGACCGGGGTCGCATCCGGCTCTGCGGGTCCCAGAGCAGGAAGTCCCCGTCGTCGCTGGCGCTGGCGACGAGCGGCTGGCCGTCGACGCGGACCCGGGTCAGGGCGCGCACGGTGCCGCCATGGGCCTGGTACTCGCCGACGAGCTCGCCGGTGCGCACGTCCCAGAACTGCACCAACCCGCCGAAGCCGCCGCTGGCCAGCAGCCGGCGGTCGCCGACCCGGACCGGCCCGAGGGCGCCGACATGCCCGAGGCCGCTGTCCATCACCAGCCGCACCTGGTCGCCGGGATCACCGACGGCGATCGTGCCGTCCTGGCAGCCGGCGGCCAGCCGGCCGTCGACCACGGTCAGGGTGACCACGCCGGCCAGGCCGTCGTCGAAGGTGCCCAGAAACTCGCACGTCGCCGGATCCCACAGCAGCACCCGGCCGTCGCTGTCGGCACTGGCCAGCAGCGGACCCCGGGCGCCGTCCAGGGCGGCCAGCGACACCACCTCGGCGGCCGGCCCGCGCAGCACCTGCGACTCCTCGGCCCGGTCCAGCGGCCACAGCCGGATGGTGCCGTCGGCGCTGCCGCTGGCCATGAACCGCTCACCGTCGAGCAGCAGCGGCGTCACGGTCCACACCTCGCCGGTGTGCTCGGCCCTGGTGGACACGTGCTCCCCGCTGTCGGCGTCCCAGATCCGCACGGTGCCGTCCGACGACCCGGTCGCGAGCAGCACCCGGCCCGGACCGGGCACCGAGGCCAGGGCCCGGATCGTGCTGCGGTGCCCGCGCAGGGTCCGCTCCTCGGAGAAGCCGGACAGCTCGTGCAGGTGCACGGATCCGTCCAGCGCCCCGCTGGCCAGCAGCGTCCGGTCCGGCAGCAGCACGGACGTCAGCGCCCACACCGCGCTGGACCGCACCGACTGCAACTCGTCGGTCTGGAACGTGACCGGGTCGGCGAGCCGGATGGTGCCGTCCACGCCGCCGCTGGCCAGCTGCACTCGGCCCTCGACCTCGACCGGGGCCAGCGCCCACACCTCGCCGGTGTGGTGGCTGAACCGGTGCTCGACGCCGTCCCGCGCGGTGCGCGGGTTCCACAGCCGCACCGTGCTGTCGGCGCTGCCGCTGGCCAGCAGGTCGCCGTGCTCGGTCGGCACCACCGCGAGCGTGCGGATGGTGCTGACGTGCCCGACGAACGAGTTGACCAGAGCGCCGCTGCGCGGGCGCCAGAGGTGGATCATGCCGTCCGCGCCGCCACTGGCCAGCAGCGACTCGCCGTTGACGGCGATCGTGGTCAGCGCCCACACCGTGCTGCGGTGGGCCTGGATGGTGCGCAGCACCGAGCTGGTCTCCGGGTCCCACAGCCGGATGGTGCCGTCGGCCCCGCCGCTGGCCAGCAGCTCGCGGCCGTCGACCTCGACCGAGGTCAGCGCCCACACCCGGCTGCCGCCGCGCACCAGGGTGCGCAGCCGCTGTCCGCTGTCCGGGTCCCAGAGCTGGATCATCGACCCGGATCCGGTGCCGGCCAGGCAGATCCGGCCGCCGACGCGGACCGTGGCCAGCGCCCACACCTCGCCCTCCAGGAACCGGGTCTCCCGGTGCAGCGCGCCGGAGTCCAGGTCCCAGGTGCGGACGATGCCGTCCACGCCACCGCTGGCGATCATGCCGTGTTCGCTCTCGGCGGCCGGGATGGCCGCCAGCACCCGGACCGGGCCGATGTGGCCCTCCAGGTTGAGCACGGTCTGCCCGCTGGCCACGTCGATCAGCCGCACCGCGCCGTCCGCGCCGCCGCGGGCGAGCAGGGACCGGCCGCCCGAGCGGATCTCGGCCAGCACCCACACCGGCCCCTGGCTGTCCGAATCGCCGACATGCGCGTCGTCGCCCGGGAACGGCGGCGGCGGGAACCGCAGCACCTCCGGCGGCGTGGTGCGCGCCGGTCGGGCGGCCACCCGGCCGAGGCAGTCCACAATGGAGCTGAGCGCCGTGCGGGCGTCCTTGCCCTCGAAGGTGACGCCGTCGATGCGGTCCACCATCTCGGCCAGCAGCAGGCCGGCGTGGATGGTCACCGCCAGCACCCGGCCTCGACTTCCGGGGCTGTCGATCAACGCCTGCAGCCACGACTCACCGGCGTAGGGCAGCGCGACCGTGCTCGCGGAGATCACGGTGATGACGTATCGGCCGTGCTCCAACGCTTCCGCCGCGAGCCGGCGCAGGCCGTCCGGGGTCGACGCCTCGGACAGCGGCCTGATCACGACGGCGTAGCCGAGCCGGTCCAGCTCCCACCGCAGCCATTCCGCCCAGGCATAGTCCCGGGGGTGGTAGCTGAGGCAGATCTGCGACGCCAACCGCTCCGCGCTGTCCTGCTCTTCGCCCACCACCTCCGTTTCCGTTTCCGTCTCGGTTCCGTCCAAAGTGGTCAGTTCGACCATGCCCGTGGACGTGTCGTCCTCCGGGGCCGGCAGCAGTTGGCTCCACCGGCGGGCCGCGTTCGAATAGGGCGGTCCCAGCGCTTCCAGCACGGTGTGCAGCACCCGGGCGAAGGCCATGCTGCTCGGCGCGAGCCGGGGTCCGTCGCCCCCGATCGGGTCGGCCAGCATCGCCGCGAAGTCCAGCGGCTGCCCCATCCTGCTGCCGACGTATCTCGACACCTCGCCGAAGACCCGGATGGCCTCGTCCCGGCGCAGGGTGCCCAGCAGCGTCTCCCGGACGCCCTTGCGGAAGTCGTACTGCACCTCGTCGGGGTCCTCGTCCGGCTGGTCGTGGCCGATCCGGTGCAGCAGCTGGCCCAGGAAGACTTCCGCCAGGTGCGCCGGACCCGACTCCGGCAGCATCGTCGCCTGCACGAGCCGCATCACCGGCAGGTTCAGCGGCGCTGTCGCCAAGTACGACGCGAGCCGGAAGGCGGTGGGGGACGCCGTCGCGCGGAACGCCTGCACGAGTTCCAGCGGCGAATCCGGTGGCACGTCGACCATCCACTCCGGACGCGACCCGAGCTCACCACCGGCCAGCACCACCATGCCGTCGACCCAGCCGCGGCTCTCGCCGGCCAGCAGCGAGGCCCAGCGACCGATCCACCGCGGCGACAACTCCATGATGGGGATGGGGATCCCGGCCGGCGGCGGCGCGCCGAAGCCCTGGTTGCGCGGCTGGAACTCGAACCGCCGGAACGGCAGCCCCGACTCGAAGGCCCGCAGCCGCACCGGAACCGGCACCACGCCCGTGCGATGCCACAGCCGCTGCGGCAGCGGCTGCACGATCGCCACCGACCCCGACTGCGACCACATCGCCAACAACCGTGACATGGCACCGGAAAGCCACGCCTCGCCGACACAGTCGCTGAGCATCAGCACAAGCCGGCGACCACTCGGATCGATCAGCTCACGGGGACTGCGACTGGGCGCGCCCGGCCGGCGCAGCCGCGGCTCGTCCTCCCGACTGTCCATCTCCCACACCCGAACGTCCCGGAACGCCCCCATGCGCTCCAGCAACACCCGCAGCTCCGTCGCCGCACGCTGCCAGATCCGCATCGACGGCCCGGCGTCGACGACCAGGGCGACGTCGAGCCACCGCGTCATCTCCGGCTGCCACTCCGGCAGCCACAGTCCCGTGTCGGCGATCTGGTCGGCGGTGGCCTGCTCGTTGACGATGATCCGGTGCGGATCCGGCACGCGCCGCTTCAGCGGCCGCAGCGCCCTCGACAGCCGCAGCATGTCCGGCAACGCCGGCGCCGCCGGACTCAGCATGGTCAGTCCGGTCATGCCGTCCACCTGGCTGCCACGCCCCGGCAGGTGCATGGCCGCGGACGACGCCGGCACCTCGGTGGCCCCCGGCGACGGCCGACTTCCCAAGCGCCGCTGGGGTTCCGTCTCCCCACCGGTGGGCGAGGCCGGCTCCGCCGGCTCCACCGGCGGCGGCAGTGGCTCCCGCTCGGGAGCCGGTTCGCCCGTGCCCCGAGGCCGGGCGTCGCCGAGGTGCCCGGCCAGCCAGACGGCGTCGGCCAGTTCCTCGCCGGTGACGTCCACCTGAGCGGCCGCCAGCGCGTCGACGAGCCGTTCCAGCCTCATTGGCCCGGCTGGCTGAGCGGCCGCAACAGGGCGTCGAGCAGCCGGGCCCGGGTCTCCTCGGGCGGTCGGCCGCCGGACGCGGCCAGGTAGATGGCGTTGAGCAGTTGGTCGTTGGCCAGGTCGCCGACCCGGCGGTCCTCCAGGAAGCGCTCGATCACGTCCTCGCTGGCCGCCACCGTCTCCGGCCCCAGGTGCGCGGCCACGATGTCGGTCAGCTGCTGCCGGTTCGGGGTGCGGATGTCCACCCGCAGGCAGCGCCGCAGGAACGCCGGTGGGAAGTCCCGCTCGCCGTTGCTGGTCAGCACCACCACCGGGAACGCGTGGCAGCGCACCCGGCCGCGCTGGATCGCCACCCGGTCGGTGCCGTCGGCGATCATCACCTCGACCGCGGCCTGGTCGTCGGGCAGGCGGGTGAGCTCGGGGATCTCGAACTCGCCCTCCTCGAACACGTTGAGCAGGTCGTTGGGCAGGTCCACGTCGCTCTTGTCGATCTCATCGATCAGCAGCACCCGCGGCCGCGCCTGCGGCAGCAACGCGGTGCCCAGCATGCCCAGCCGGATGTAGCGCCCGATGCTCGGCGGCGCCGGCGACTCCCCGCTCCCCGTGCGCAACAACGGACGCGTGCCGTTCTGACGCAGGCTCGCGTCCTGCAGTCGCCCCACCGCGTCATAGCGGTAGAGGCCCTGCTCCAGAGTGGACCGACTGGTGATCGGCCAGCGCAGCACCGGTCCCAGCTTCAGCTCGTGGGCGATGCTGTAGGCCAGTGTGGACTTGCCGGTGCCGGGCTTGCCGGTGACCAGCAGCGGGCGGCGCAGGTACAGCGCCGCGTTCACGATCTCCGTGACCTCGCTGTCCGCGCGGTAGGTGATGGCGCGCTCCTGCTCGCCCAGCTTGCGCCCACCCGAGCCGTCGACGCCCAGCCTCGGCTCCACGAGGGGCAGGCCGCCGAACTCCCGCCACCGCGGTGGCGGCGGGAGGCGGTCGATGCCGTCGTGCGGCTCGCCGGCGCCCCGGTAGATCAGCCAGTCCTCGTCCCCGGTCATGGTGGGGATCCTCCCGTTGAGCTCGGTGCGGACAGCCCGAACCGCGGCTCGGGCAGGCGGGACGGGTCGTCCCAGAGCAGGCTGAGATGGTTGCCGCAGTGGTCGTCGGCGGCGCCCGGGGCGTCGGCCTCCTTGCGGGCGCGCAGCGCGTGGTCGGGCAGCCGCGGCAGCGGCCCGTGGGCGAGCATGTCGGTCAGCTGGAGGTGACCGCCCTCGCCGTGGTGCTCACGGCACCACAGCGCCACCGGCGTGCCGGCCCACACCGCCGCGCCCAGCACGGAGTCCGCCTCCTGGTGCCCGGGCGGCGGCGGGCCCGGCCACGCGACCGCCACGGGTTGGTCGCCGGACAGCTCGCGGTACAGCCGCTGTGGATCGCGGCCGTCCTCGTCGGCCATCCACCGGACCGCCGCTTCCGGGTGCAGGCCGCTGTGCTCCTGCAGCCAGCGCCACTTCGCGCGCCACTGCTGGCGCAGCGGCAGCGACGTCGTGCGCAGGCGGTCGAGGCTGCGCACGACCACCGGGTAGTAGACGCCCAGCCGGCTGCGGAACGGCGTGCCGGAGGTGATCAGCCACTTGTCCACCGGCGTCACCAGCAGCCGGTGCGGCAGGATGAACTCCACCATCGGCTCCACGGAGTCCGACACCAGCAGGCTGCCGCAGTCCAGCAGCGCGCGGTCGATGACGTCCGGGATCTCGTCCAGCAGGTACGACCGGTCGTCACGGGCCAGCGTCTGGCTGTCGGTGTCCAGCCACAGCCACACCGACACCTGGAACCGGTTGTGGTCCAGGCCGTCCTCCTCGATCTGCACCAGCAGCGAGGCACGCCCGGCGGGCTTGCTGGTGTGGAAGTGCGCGCTCTCCCGCGCCGCGGCCAGCAGCTGCGGCGGCAGTTCGCAGCGCCGCACCACGTCGGCGTTCCAGCGGCGCAACGCCTGCGCCGTCTGACCGCGACCGTCCACAGCGGCCGCGAGGTACTCCACGAACACCAGCAGCGGCGGCAGCTGTCCCGGCGGCGTCATCATGTTGACGAGTTCGTCCACCACGCCGAGCAGGTCGTTCGGGGCCGACTCAAGTTGCGGCGCGAGCGGCCCCACCGCCGCCCGGTACAGGCTCCCCGAGTCCACCTCGGATGTCAGCGCCGCCAGCAGCTTGCGCAGGTCCGCGCGCTCGGCGGCGTGCAGGATCTCCAGCGGGATGTGCGAGGCCACCAGTTCCGCCGCCTCGTCCACGCGGTAGTGGCCCGGGCTGATCAGCCGCAGCGCGTCCACCAGCTTGCGCAGGCCCCCGTAGTGCTGCTGGCACTCCTCGACCAGGGCGATCGTGTACAGCCGGTCGCTGTTGTGGATCGGCACCTCGAAGCCGGGGCCCAACCGGTTGCGCAACTCGGACACGAGCAGGCCGCGGGTGCCCAGCTCGCGCAGGTCCTCCACCTCGAGCAACAGCGCCACCAACCGGTTGCGCACGTGCTCCGGCAACTGCGGCCGGCCAGCAGAGCCCACGCGCGCCTCCCCCGTCGCTCACGATCTTCGCCGGGCCATCGTAGGTCGCCGCCGGTCGTCCGGCCCCGTCGCGGGCAAGGCTAACCAGGGTCGGGGCCGCCCGTCTGCGTCAAATGGCACGGACGACCAGCACCATTGGGCACTTCGGGTGACAGAACGCCCCGGGGGTATCCAGGCCACGCTACGTTGCCACTTCATAGCGGAGAGCAGCGTCAGCCCCGCCGACGAGCCGGCGTGCGGGCCACCTGGTGAAGGGGAAGCGGTGGCCCGCACGCCAACCACGCCGCCCCGCGATTGGTCAGCGCTGTTGCACCGGCCGCCGCGGGTACGGAATCGGCAGATCCGGCGCCGGCATGTCGGGCCGCGGCTCATGTTTCGACCTGCTCACGGTCGCCTCCCTCGTGGTTGGCGATTTGCTCCCTGACAAGGTTGTCGGCGCGTCGGCGGGCGACCTTGCGCCCCAGGACGCGAAGGGACCAGTCCAATCACCGTATTGGCCCAAACGGCCCATGCGGGCCGCACTGCCGACCGTGACCTTGAGCAAGATCACCCGATCGTCTGGACGGGTGAGATGTCGACGGCCAGCCCACTTAGATTTGCGCTCGCAGTGGTCAAGTCGATCGGCGAACGCATGGCAGTGCCTGCCGAAGGGGTGGCCATGCTGGGGATCGCCCCCTCGGAGTTCGTGGTCGACATCGTCTACCGCCTCTCCGACGAACTCGCCGTGGAGTTCGAGGATGCCCGCCGACAGCAGCGGCTCGCCGAGGACGCACAACGCAAGGCCGCCACGGCGTCACGCAAGCTGGTCCAACACGTGCTCGCCACTGGGCTGTCCAAACGAGATGCCGCCCGGGTGCTCGGACTGTCACCGCAACGGATCAGCCAGTTGTCCGCCGAGCCCAACTAGAAATCACCGCTAGAACCGCCGACGCCCGACGCGGTACACCACGCCGACGCACGCAGCGCCGACCACAGCCGCCACCGCCACCTGCACGGCGACCGCCGGCGCCGACACGGGCGCGGTGTCGAACAGCAGATGCGCCATCGCCCCCACCGGCGGCAACTGGTTCGCCACCAGCAGCGCCAGTGCCACGCCCACCACCGCGACCAGCGACCACCCCGTGGTCGGGATCATCGGCCGCGCGCACAGCAGCCCCAGGCTGATACCGGTCACGGCGGCGATCACGTGCGCGACGAACCCGAGTGCCACGTCGGACACCGCGTACGGGTGATGGTGGATCAACGCCGGCACGAACGTCGCCACCAGCACCAGCCCGCCGTTGAGCACCGCCGCCGCCCCGACGAGACCGCCCAGCAGCCGACGCCACCCGCCCACGGCGGCCAGGGTGACGTGCCGCTGCACCGGGTCCTCGTTGTTGACCAGCACCACGGTCAGCCACGCCGCCAAGGGGAACAACGCCATCTCCGACACGCCGTAGGGCGGCCGGGGCGTGCCGGGATCGCCGCCGTAGAGAATGCCGGCCACGGCGAGGTACACGAACACCGGCGGCAGCCACCGCTGCGACTTGAACAGGTCGGCGAGCAGGTAGCGGATCACGCCATCCTCCGCACCGACTGCACACCGGGCAGCTGCGCCACCTGGTCGACCGCCTCCGACGTGCAGGTCACGACGAGCTCCACAAAACCGACCTCCGCCACCGGTCGAAGCTGCCCCTCGCTCATCTGGTGCACGGTCGCCCCCGGCAGCTTCGCCGCAGCGCCGGTGTGGTCGGTCACCAGCACCGTGGCACCGGATGCCGCCGCCTCGCGGACCAGCTCGCTGAGCACTGCTCGCGCGGCGACGTCCAGCCCGGCCCACGGCTCGTCCAGCACGAGAAAGCCGTCCGTGCAGCCGAACGTCTGGGTGATGCCGACCTTCTGGGCATTGCCCTTGGACAGCTCCGACATCGGCTGGTCCAGATCGCCGGCGAAGCCGAGCCGCTCCAGCAGCTCACTACGGGTGGGCAGCCGCCGGATCCGGGCGAAGTGCCGCAGGTAGGCCCGCGCCGACAGCCGCAGCTGGTCCGGGAACCGCTCCGGCAGGTACGACACCGATGGCGGCCGACCCCGGACGGCCCCCGTGCTGGGCACCGTGATGCCGGCGGCGATGCGCAGCAGCGTCGACTTGCCGCAGCCGTTCTCGCCGAGCACCACCGTGACCGTGCCGGGCGCGAGCTCCGCGTCGACGCCCCTGAGCACCATCGGCCCGCGGCCGTAGCGCATCCACACCCCGTCGACCGTGATCAAGGCCACCCCTCCCGATCACCGATCCTGGCACAGGTGATGAGAGATTCACGTGAGCGAGCTCGCGAAGCCCACCGTGGCCGACCCCCCTTGAAGCCGAATACAGGACAAGCGTACTGTTAAGCCCGAGCAGGGTCCGGCGGCGCACCCCACCAAGGTGCGCGACACTCGGTCCCTACGTTCCCGAACTGACCAGCGCCGTCGCACGATGGAGTTTGACGTGACTGCACCTGCGAGCAAGGACAGCTTCGGCGCCCGTGGCACGCTCACCGTCGGTGACGCCTCTTACGAGGTGTTCCGGCTGAGCGCGGTCGACGGCGCCGAGCGCCTGCCGTACAGCCTCAAGATCCTGTTGGAGAACCTGCTGCGCACCGAGGACGGTGCGAACATCACGGCCGACCACGTCCGTGCGCTGGCGAGCTGGGACCCGAGCGCGGATCCCGACACCGAGATCCAGTTCACCCCGGCCCGGGTGATCATGCAGGACTTCACCGGCGTGCCCTGCGTGGTGGACCTGGCCACCATGCGCGAGGCCGTCACCCAGCTGGGCGGCGACCCGGCCAAGGTGAACCCGCTGGCGCCGGCCGAGCTGGTCATCGACCACTCGGTCATCGCCGACATCTTCGGCCGGCCCGACGCCTTCGAGCGCAACGTGGACCTGGAGTACGAGCGCAACCGTGAGCGCTACCAGTTCCTGCGCTGGGGCCAGACCGCCTTCGACGAGTTCAAGGTCGTGCCGCCCGGCACCGGCATCGTGCACCAGGTCAACATCGAGCACCTGGCCCGCGTGGTGATGGTCCGCAACGGCGTGGCCTACCCGGACACCGTGGTCGGCACCGACAGCCACACCACCATGGTCAACGGCATCGGCGTGCTGGGCTGGGGCGTCGGCGGCATCGAGGCCGAGGCGGCCATGCTCGGCCAGCCCGTCTCCATGCTCATCCCGCGCGTCGTCGGCTTCAAGCTGCACGGCGAGCTGCCCGCCGGCGCCACCGCCACCGACCTGGTGCTGACCATCACCGAGATGCTGCGCAAGCACGGCGTGGTCGGCAAGTTCGTCGAGTTCTACGGTTCCGGCGTGTCCGCGGTGCCGCTGGCCAACCGCGCCACCATCGGCAACATGAGCCCCGAGTTCGGCTCCACCTGCGCCATCTTCCCGATCGACGGCGAGACGGTGGACTACCTCAAGCTCACCGGCCGCAGCGCCGAGCAGGTCGCGCTGGTCGAGGCGTACGCCAAGGAGCAGGGGCTCTGGCACTCCGACGAGCGCGAGCCGGTCTACTCCGAGAACCTGGAGCTGGACCTGGCCACCGTCGTGCCGTCGATCGCCGGCCCGAAGCGCCCGCAGGACCGCATCGAGCTGGCCGAGGCCAAGAAGCGCTTCCAGCAGAACGTGCGCGACTACGTCAAGGCCGACGACAACGTGGACGAGGAGCTGGACGAGTCGTTCCCGGCCAGCGACGCCCCGGCGCACAACGCGGCCGCCAACGGCGCCCGCCCGCGCAAGGTCGTGTCGGTGACCCTGGAGGACGGCACCGAGACCACGCTGGACCACGGCCACGTGGGCATCGCGGCCATCACCTCGTGCACCAACACCTCCAACCCGTCGGTGATGATCGGCGCGGCGCTGCTGGCCAAGAACGCGGTCGAGCGCGGCCTGTCCCGCAAGCCGTGGGTGAAGACCACCCTGGCGCCGGGCTCCAAGGTCGTCATGGACTACTACGAGAAGGCCGGCCTGACCCCGTACCTGGACAAGCTGGGCTTCAACCTGGTCGGCTACGGCTGCACCACCTGCATCGGCAACTCCGGCCCGCTGCCGGAGGAGATCTCCGCCGCCGTGCAGGAGAACGACCTGGCCATCGTGTCCGTGCTGTCCGGCAACCGGAACTTCGAGGGCCGGATCAACCCGGACGTCAAGATGAACTACCTGGCCAGCCCGCCGCTGGTGGTGGCCTACGCGCTGGCCGGCACCATGGACCTGGACCTGACCAGCGACCCGATCGGCGTGGACAGCGAGGGCAAGGACGTCTACCTCGCCGACATCTGGCCGTCCCCGCAGGACGTGCAGGACGTCATCGCCACCGCGGTGACCGCCGAGATGTTCACCAAGGACTACGCGGACGTGTTCGCGGGCGACGAGCGCTGGCAGTCGCTGCCGACGCCGACCGGCAACACCTTCGAGTGGGCCGCGGACTCCACCTACGTGCGCAAGCCCCCGTACTTCGAGGGCATGGCGCTGGAGCCGTCCCCGGTCACGGAGATCAACGGCGCCCGGGTGCTGGCGCTGCTGGGCGACTCGGTCACCACCGACCACATCTCGCCGGCCGGCTCCATCAAGGCCGACTCCCCCGCCGGCAAGTACCTCACCGAGCACGGCATCGAGCGCCGGGACTTCAACTCCTACGGTTCCCGCCGGGGCAACCACGAGGTGATGATCCGGGGCACCTTCGCCAACATCCGGCTCCGCAACCTGCTGCTGGACGGCGTGGAGGGCGGCTTCACCCGCAACTTCCTCGCCGACGGCGAGCAGACCACCATTTACGACGCGTCGGCCGCCTACATCGAGGCCGGTGTGCCGCTGGTGATCCTGGCCGGCAAGGAGTACGGCTCGGGCTCGTCGCGCGACTGGGCGGCCAAGGGCACCAGCCTGCTGGGCGTGCGCGCGGTCATCGCCGAGTCGTTCGAGCGCATCCACCGCTCCAACCTGATCGGCATGGGCGTGCTGCCGCTGCAGTTCCCGGCCGGCGAGAACGCCGCGTCGCTGGGCCTGGACGGCACCGAGACCTTCGACTTCGCCGGTGTCACCGAGCTGAACAACGGCTCGACCCCGCGCACGGTCAAGGTCACCGCGACCAGGGTGGACGGCGCCAAGGTCGAGTTCGACGCCGTGGTGCGCATCGACACCCCCGGCGAGGCGGACTACTACCGCAACGGCGGCATCATGCAGTACGTGCTGCGCAAGATGGTCAACAGCTGACCTGAGCAGCCCGAAGGGCCGTCGCCGGAATCCTCGGCGGCGGCCCTTCGCCGTGTCAGCGGGCCGATGATCACATCACCGCCGCGACGCCGGTTGTGCATACGCGCGCGCAGCGGACACGCATATCTGGAGGCTACTTCTACTCCATTCCGGCTATTGCGTTCGAGTTCCACGCCGGCACCGTCACCGAGATCGTCAGACTCACTGAGAAATCCGTGTACCGCCCGTAGCTACGGCCACCACGCCGTGGATAAGATCCGAAACGATCCACGCGCGGCGGGCATGTGGCGTGCATGGATACCCTAATCTGCCACATGCAGCAGGGAGTTGACCGTGGTCGGCGGCACGGGAATGCGGACTCAGCTGTCCATCGGGGAGTTGATTATCCACCTGCGGGGGCAACACGGGCTGACTCAGTACGAGTTGGCCGACCAACTGGCGGGGGTGTCCGGCAACGACGGGGTGACCAGGGAGGAGGTCTCGCGCTGGGAGCGCGGAAAGCGCATCCCCGGACCGTACTGGCGCAACTGGCTCAGCGAGGTGCTCGGCTGTCCCGCCGAGCGCTGGGAGAGCGCCGCGGTGGCCGCCCGGCGCTCGCGCAACATTCCGGACCAGCGACGCAAGAACCTCGACTGACTCCGCCGGTCAGGGCCGCCCTGCCCGCCCGACCGGCGCCGTGGCCCCGGCCGACCGCGGCCGGACCAGGCGACCGCCGGCACCTGGGCGACCGAACGAGGATTCTTGCCACGACAACAGGTGTCGTGCTCGCGACGCTGACGATCGCGACGCCGGCACACGCCACCGACAGCACCGTCACTCACATCTCCGCGGCCGTTCGAGTCACCGAACCGGCCGCCGGGCCGACCGGGTTCGTCGAGTTGGTCAACCACTCGGCGACATCGGTCGACCTCACCGGGTGGGCCGTACGCAGGCACACCTGAGGCAGCGCCGCCACGCTCGCCGGCCCAACCCTCGATCCCGGCGCGTTCCCGCTGGTCGTCGGCGTCGACTTCGGCGGCACAGTCACCACGCACTTGGTGGTCCCGCGCATCGACGGATCGGGCGTGGACTGGTCGACGCGGGCGGCAACATCGTTGACGCGGTCGACTCAGTCGAGGGGTCCGACTGCGCTCGTGGTCGTCCGGCGCCGCGCCGCGCGAGCGGACCAACGGCGCGCGACGCTGCCAGCGACAACACCTTCGACAATGCCCGTGATTTCACATGTCGTTCACACACACCGGACGAACACAACAATTGATTCGCCGAACAACATCACACAGCATTCGGTGTAACGCGCGCAAAACTGGCCCCTTACCCAAAATTTACAGACGTCGCAGGATGGATCCGGAGGCCGGCAATTACGACCCGACGCCTCGAAATTGCCGACCTCATCCATCACAAGTCTGTGAAAGGGAAATGAAATGCGTCGATTGCTGAACGGCGCCGCCGCGCTGGTCATCGCCGGACTCGCCGTGACCGCCGCGGGCGTTCCGAGTGCGACGGCGGCGACCAACACCCCGGCGACGCCCAAGGTGTCGCAGACGGTCGTGGTGAACGAGGTCGCGACCGTCGGCCCGAACGGCCCGCTGGACGAGTTCGTGGAGGTCCGCAACGTCAACAACTCCCCGATGGACCTGAGCGGGTGGCAGCTGCGGGTCTACAACGCCGCCAACCGGACGGTCGCCACGATCGTGGTGCCCGCGGGCATCGTGCTCTCGCCGAGGGACAACATTGGACAGTTCCTGGTGCTGACCGGCCCGACCTTCGGCGGCACGGTGGCCGACCCCACCAACGTGCTGCCGCTCGCGGTGCCCGGCACCACCGTCGGCATCCCGGACAACGGCGGTGTCGCCATGTTCAACCCGAGCGGGATCAAGACTGACGGCGTGAGCTTCTCGACGACCGCGATCACACCGCGCGAGGGCACCCCCGCCACCCCGCAGAGCCAGGCGACCGCAGTGCTGGGCGCGTCCTCCGCACGGGACATTCTCAGCACCGACACCGACAACAACCGCCAGGACTTCTCCTTGCACCAGAGGACTCCGGGCGCGATGAACTGATCGGCTCCACCGGGGCCCGGGTCGTCCGATCGGATGACCCGGGCTTCGGCCTGCGTGGCGTCGTGTCGCCACCGACGACCACGCGCCGCAGGAAGATGTACCGTCCGTAACCGAAGGACCTCATTCTCTGGGCACGGTTTCCCTGTTCCCGGTGGCACACCCTGCCGTGCGCCGGAGAGTGAGGTCTCGATGATCCGAACCGTTCGCATCCTGCTGACCACGGCACTGCTCGCGCTGCCACCGGTCGCGGTCCTGTCGCCGCCGGCGGCCGCCACGCCGACCACCGCGCCACGACCGGTGTCCCACCGGGTGACGTTGATCACCGGCGACGTCGTGGACTACACCGATCTGGGTGGCGGGCACCACACGCTGTCGGTCGAGCCGGCGGCCGCGCCGGACCGGGCGGGCGTCGCGTTCCAGACGATGTCCACATCGGACGATTCCTACGTGTTCCCCACCGACGTGGTGCCCGCCATCGCCGCGGGCGAGGTGGACCGCGCGCTGTTCGACGTCACGGAGCTCGTGCGCGAGGGCCTCGACGACGCCTCCGCGCGCAGCCTGCCGGTGATCGTCAGCTATCCGGCGCGGACCATGCTGCCGGCGGCCGCACCGCCCGCGGCCCAGCAAGGCGTCGCGATTCCCGCGCTGCCGGCACGGGGGATGCGGGTGGACCGGGCGCACGCGGCCGACTTCTGGCGGGCGGTCGCGCCGCCGGCCGGTGCGGCGAAACCGGCGCTGGGCATGGGAATCACGCACATCGCGCTGGACCGCAAGGCGCACGTCACCCTCGACCAGAGCGCGCCCCAGGTCGGCGCGCCCGCCGCCTGGGCGGCCGGTCTGGACGGCGCCGGCACCACGGTGGGCATCGTGGACACCGGCATCGACCTGACCCATCCGGACCTGGCCGGCGCCGTGGTCGCCGCCGCGAACTTCACCACCGACCCCGGTGTCACCGACAGCTACGGCCACGGCACGCATGTGGCGTCGATCATCGCCGGCACCGGCAAGGCGTCCGGCGGCCGGTACCGGGGCATCGCGCCGGGCGCGAAACTGGTGATAGCCAAGGTGTTCGACGCGTCCGGGTCGGGCACCGACTCGCAGGTGATGGCCGGTATGGAGTGGGCCGCCGAGCACGGGGCCAAGGTGATCAATCTCAGCCTCGGCGCCGGGCCGACCGACGGCACGGACGACATCAGCCGGCTGGTGGACCAGCTGACCGAGCAGACCGGCGCGCTGTTCGTCGTCGCGGCGGGCAACAGCGGTCCAGGTGACCTGTCGGTGGAGGCACCCGGGGCGGCGGCCGACGCACTCACCGTCGGCGCGGTGTCCAAGCAGGACGCCCTCGCCGCCTTCTCCAGCCGGGGACCGCGGCTGGGTGACGCGACAGTCAAGCCGGAGATTGCCGCGCCGGGGGTCAGCATCGTCGCCGCGCGGGCGGCCGGCACCTCGATGGGCGACCCGGTCGACGACTACTACACCGCCGCGTCGGGCACCTCGATGGCGACGCCGCACGTCACCGGGGGCGCGGCCATCCTGCTCCAGCAGCACCCCGACTGGACGGCGGCGCAGCTCAAGCAGACCCTGGTGAGCAGTGCTCATGACGACGGGCTGGCCTGGTACCAGCAGGGCGCGGGTCGGCTGGACATCGCCCGCGCGATCAGCCAGCCGGTGAGCGGCACCGCCACGGTGAGCTTCGGCCGGACACCCCGTGCCGGCGCCGTGCAGCCGAAGCTCGTCCGCACCCTCGGCTACACCAACCGGGGCAGCAGCCCGGTCACTCTCACGCTGTCGGTGTCGGCCAAGGCGTGGACCGGCAAGCCGGCCACGAACTTCACCCTGGGCACGACTTCGCTGACCGTGCCGGCGAAGTCCACCGCGACGACCACGCTCACGGCGGACCCGAACGCCGGTGATCCCGGTGTGTACGGCGGCATCGTGACGGCGACCGCCGGCGGCACGGCTGTGCGGACCGTCATCGACATCTACGACGCGCCCATGATGCACCCCGTCACCGTGCACGTGCTCGACTCCGCCGGCAATCCCGCCGCCAGCGGGCTGGTGCAGCTGATCAGCGACACCGCGGCCACCACGCTGGGCAACGACCCGTACACCGAGCAGCCGGGCTATCTGCTCACGGTCTCCGGCGGCACGGCCACCGCGCAGGTTCCCGCTGGGACCTACTCCGCGCTGGCGACGGTCACCGAACAGGGGTTGACGTCCCGGCGGTGGACCGCCCTGTCGGCCGCAGAGGTGAGTGTCAAGGCGGGCACCGACATCACTCTCGACGCCCGGTCCGCGGTGCCGGTGACGGTCAGCGCCGCGACACCGACCGAACAGCGCGACCGCATGGTGGCGCTGCGGCGTGCGCTGCCGTCCGGGAGGGGGTCCGGATACATGGCCGAAGTGGCGATCGCCGCCGGCGCCAAGGACTGGCGTGTCTACGCCACCCCGGCGCCGGCCACCCACAACGGCGTGATCAGCTTGCAGGACACCGACACCTTGCAGACAGCCGCGGTCGATCTCCGCGTCGGGGCCACGGCGCTGCATCCCCTCTACGACTCGTACAGCATGCAGGCCAAGTGGTCGGGCGACCGTCAACTGCCGGTCGTGCCGGTCGGTTCCGACTACAGCGTCGCCAAGGGCAAGGTCGCGCTCGTGCGGATCCCGGAGCCGGCCGGGTCGTCCGGCGCGGCCGCCGTCGCCCTGGTCTCGGCCGCCGCCGCACAGGCCGCGACCGCCGCGGCGCAAGCCGGCGCGGCGGCGCTGGTGTGCTATGTGGACAGTCCTGGGGCGCTGCCGGTCGCGGGCGTCTCCAGCGCGTCCCTACCGGTGCTCGCGCTGAGCCGCGACGAGGGCGCCGGGCTGTGGAACCAGCCGGGCGTGATCACGCTGACCGTGCGGCGGAGCCCGGACGCCATGTACGACCTGAGCTATCTCGATCCCAACGGAATCGATCAGAATCAGGCGCGGATCGCCGATCCGCACTCACTGGTCGCCATTCCCACTCGTTACCACGCGGAACTGCCCGGACTGACCGCCACCAAGCAGTGGTACGCCTTCCCGACCGGCCGCTGGGTGACCGAATACCAGGCCGGCGTGAAGATGCCCGTCCCCGGCGCGTGGACCGAATACGTCGGGCCGGGCGACGACCTGACCGTGTGGAAACGCGCGGTGACGCTGTCCGCGCCCCAGGGAGCGCTGACCATGTACGCCCTGGACCGATATCGAGCCGGCGAGACCGGACGTCCGGCCGAGGACTGGTTCCAGGCGCCGATGCACAGCAGTGCCCCGGAGCTCACCCCGGACAACCCGGCCCGCTATCCGGACGTCGGCGCCGCCTGGCGGCAGACCTGTGCGGGCTGCCGGGGTGGCTCCGACCCGGACATGTTCGTGCCGAACCTCCAGTGGTCCGACTCCGCGCCCGGCCACGTGACCAGCCCGTTCGACAACGGCGCGTACTTCACGACCACCACCGCGCACCTGTACGCGGGCGCCACCGAGATCCCCAGGTCCAACGCCTCCGACCCGTACGCGCTGTTCCCGGTCTACGAGCTGTCGGCGCAGCCGGGAACCTACCGGCTGGACGTCACCGACGTGCTGGCGACGCCGCCGGTCGTCGGCGCGGCCAGCACGGCCCTGTTCCGCACCGCCACCAGGGTGGACACCAGTTGGCGGTTCGCCTCGGCCAGGTCGAACAACCCGCCGCCGACCGGCTACGCCTGCCTCACCGGCGCGGCGTGCTCGTTCCAGCCGCTGATCGGGCTGAACTACCGGTTCGGTCTCGGGCTCGACGACACCGCGCCGGCCGGGCGGCCGTTCACCTTCCAGCTGACCGCCGGCTCGCACACCGGGGCGGTCGGCGCCGGGCCGGTGCTCGGGGTCCGGGTGTCGTACTCGACGGACGAGGGCACGACCTGGAACCAGGCCACCGTGACGCCGTCCGCCGACGGCAAGGTCTGGTCGGTGGTCGTCGCCGACCCGACGGCCGGCTTCGTGTGGCTGCGCACGCAGGCATGGGACAGCGCGGGCAACACGGTCACCCAGACCGTGCAGCGGGCGTACCCGGTCAGCGCCGCCGGCTGACCGGCACCGTCACCCAGCCCCGGGCGGCCGCGCGCAGACCGGCCTGGAAACGGGTGTCGGCGTCCAGCGCCGCCATCAGGGCGTGCAGGCGGCGCTGGAACGTCCGGTAGCTCAGGCCCAGCTGCTTGGCGATGCTGCGGTCGGGCATGCCGGTGGTCAGCAGGGCCAGCAGCCGCTTGTCCTGTTCGCTGGGCACCCCGTCGCGCGGACTCGACGGGGTGCCCAGCAGCGCGAGCGGCACCGCGTCCCGCCAGAGGATGGTGAACAGCGCCGCCAACGCGGTCAGCAGCGCCGACTGCTGCACCACGACGGCGCTCTCCATCACGGTGGGAGTGGCCCGCAGCGGGATCAGCCCGAGCGAGTCGTCCGCGATGATCATCTTCGTCGGCGCGTCGGCGATCACCCGGGCCTGCTCGCCGAGTTCCAGTCCCGCCTCCAGGTCCGTGTGCAGGTCGTGCAGCGTCAGC
Organism: Kutzneria sp. CA-103260; assembly: GCF_018263855.1. Classification (GTDB taxonomy): domain Bacteria; phylum Actinomycetota; class Actinomycetes; order Mycobacteriales; family Pseudonocardiaceae; genus Kutzneria. The sequence goes on from NZ_CP073318.1 coordinate 4,997,610, forward strand.
CCCTCCCGGTCGTAGATGCCCTGCACGGTGACGCCCCGGGTGAGCAGCTCGGCCTCCACCGGGTGCAGCGAACTCTGCAGCTGCGCGTAGGGCGGCTTGTCGATGAACCGCACCGTGTGCCGGGCCCCGCGCATCACCTGGTCGGCCCGGCGGGAGATCGCCTCGGCTCCGTGCACCACCTCGACGAGGTCACGCGGATGCCGGTCGGCGGTGGCCGCGCGGTAGCTCTGGGCCAGCCGCTCGGTCTGCTGCCTGGCCTCGACCAGCTGCCGTTCCACCGCCAGCAGCAGCGGGACCATGGCGAGGTCCGGGGACACGGCGGAGTAGCGCACCGGGGTCTCCGCCTCCAGCGCCACCAGCCCCAGCCGGCGCAGCGTGCGCAGCCCGGTGCGGACCTGCGCCGGTGACAGCCGCGAGCTGCTCCGGATGGTGGACGCGGTCATCGGACCGCCGTCGATCACCAGTTCGTACATCAGCAGTTCCGCCGCGCTGAGCCCGATGATGTCCGACATGCCGGTATGGTCCCGCACCCCGGCGGCGGCTTGACCGCCTTCACGCCGCGTGCGACGGTGATCGGCGTTCCGCCGCCCCGGACCCTGTGAGGGTGGGCGTTGTCCTTCAGACGGTTGACACATTCACTTTTCTGCGCGGCCCTGTTGTGCGTGCTGCCCCTGCCGGCCGCACACGCGCGCGGCGTCGAGAACCAGACCACGTCGGGTGGCCTGGCTCCGATGCAGGCCAACGGCGTGGCCTCGACACCACAGCTCGGCTGGAGCAGCTGGAGCTTCGTGCGGAACAACCCGACCGAGGCGAACATCGAGGCGCAGGCCCGCGCGATGCACGACAGCGGGCTCGTCGCGCACGGCTACACCTACCTCAACATCGACGACTTCTACTACCTGAACCCGTCGACCACGGTGGACGGCGGCGGCCGCTGGGCGATCGACCCGAACCGCTTCCCGCACGGCATGGCCGCGGTCGCGAACTACGTGCACGGCCTCGGTGAGAAGTTCGGCATGTACCTGACGCCCGGCATCCCGGTCGCCGCGTACAACCAGAACACGGCGATCGAGGGCACCTCGTGGCACGCCCGCGACATCGTGTCCGACACCAGCAAGTACGAGACCAACTACAACTTCGGCAACGGCTCGATGTACTACATCGACTTCGCCAAGAACCCGGCGGCCGCGCAGGCGTTCCTGAACTCCTGGGCGAACCAGCTGGCGTCCTGGGGTGTCGACTACATCAAGCTCGACGGCGTCGGCGACTGGGACATCCCCGACGTGCAGCACTGGTCCCAGGCGCTCAACCAGGCCGGGCGGCCGATCCACTTCGAGCTGTCCAACTCGCTGGCGCTGTCGGACGCCGCGACCTGGAAGCAGTACGCCAACGGGTGGCGGATCGAGGGCGACGTCGAGTGCTACTGCAGCACCCTGACGAACTGGAACAACGTGTCCCAGCGGTTCGGCGACCTGCCGAACTGGACCGACTGGGCGAGTGCGGGCGGCTGGAACGACCCGGACTCCCTGGAGATCGGCGGCGGCAACACCGGCCTGACCGCCGATGAGCGGCGCACCGCCATGACGCTGTGGGCGGTCACCGCCTCCCCGATCACGTTGGGCACCGACCTGACCGCGCTCACCGCCGACGACCTGTCGCTGCTCACCAACGACGAGGTGCTGGCCGTGGACCAGCGCGGCAACGCGGCCCGGCCGGTGGACCGGCTGACCCAGACGCAGACCTGGGCCACCGGCAACGCCGACGGCAGCTACACCGTGGCACTGTTCAACCTCACCGGCTCCACCGCGACCGTCACGGCCCGCTGGAGCGACTTGGGCTTCGGTGGCGCCGCATCGGTGCGGGACCTGTGGACGCACACCGATCTCGGCACCGCCACCGACACGTTCAGCACCTCGCTGGCGCCGCACGCGTCGCGGTTGCTGCGGGTCGTGCCGTCCGCCGGCTTCCACTACACCGGCATGTACTACACGGTCGGCAACGCCAACGGCGCGCTCGACGTGACGTCGTCCGCCGACGGTTCCGCCGTTGTGCAGCGCGCCGCCAGTGGCGGCACCAGCCAGCAGTGGCAGGCCGTGTCCACCGGCGCCGGCACCGTGAAGCTGGTCAACCGGAGCTCCGGCCGGCTGCTCACCGTGCCCAACGCGACACCCGGTGCCGCGCTTGTGCAGTCCCATGACACCGGCGCGGCCGCCCAGTGGCGGGTGTCGTCCGGCGGGGCCATCACCAGCGCCCAGAACGGACTTGTGGTCGGCGCGGCCAACGGCGCTGTCGTGCAGGCCGTCGGCACCGGCTCGGCAGATCAGCAGTGGCAGCTCACCCCGATCGTCGACGCCGGCACCCGCTACAAGCTGGTCAACCTGAACAGCGGCGGCCGGATGGACGTCGACAACGACTCCACCGCCGACGGGGCGAACGTGTTGCAGTGGGAGGACAACGAGCGCTCCGACCAGCTGTGGACCCTGTCCCCCGCCGGCAACGGCCTGTACACCATCACCAACGTCAACAGCGGCAAGCTGCTCAACGTGCCTGGCGCGTCAACCAGTCAGGGCACCCAGCTCATCCAGTACCACGACGACGGCAACGCCAACTCCCGCTGGCGTCTGGTCGACGCCGGCCCCAACCGTCTCAAGATCGTCAGCGCCTCCAGCGGCCTCTCGCTGGACGCCTACAACAACTCCCTTACCGACGGCGCGGCCGTCATCCAGTGGTCCGACAACGGCGGCGCCAACCAGAAGTGGACCCTAGTGCCCGCCAGCTGACCGTTCGCGAGTCCCGCTCTCGGGCCTTGGCGCCCGAGAGCGGGGCTCGCCCTGCCCCACACCGCAACTCGCCCCGACGCTGAGCGGGACTCGCGGCGTCAGCCGGCCAGCACCGAGTCGCGCAGCTGGGTGAGCACAGCCAGGCGGTTGTCGGCGAGGATGCGGCGGGTGGTGAGGCGGTCGGGGTAGCAGCGCATGAACATGCTGGTGAAGTGGGTGCCGTAGTGGATGGCGTCGTCGGGGTCGCCGCCGCGGAAGGGCCGGAGGGCGGCGGTGAAGTCGGGTTCGTGGAAGTAGGCGATGGAGTAGCGCTCGCGCGGAGCGAGTTTGACCTTGTGGGGCGTGGAGAGGAGTTCGCCGCCGGTGAGGAACTGGAGGATGTCGCCGGGAAACACGGTGAAGGTGCTGGGGACGGGATCGACGAGGTGCCAAGGGGCTTCGTTCTCGAAGGCGCCGGCGGAGCTCTCGTGGTCGAGCCAGTTGCGCGGGCGCTTCTCGCCGACGACCGGGGGCCGGACGTAGAGGCCGTCGCCGACGTCGTCCTGGGTGGCGATGACGAGCATGCCGTAGTCGGTGTGGGCCCCGATGCCCCGGTTGGTGGCGGCGGACCGGGCCGGGAAGCGCAGCACCCGCATGTGGTGCCAGCCGTTGGTGGCGAGGTCGATGAGGGCGTTCATGTCCGGCAGGCCGAGGCCGAGGGCGGTGAGCTTGAGGATCTTGTCGCCGACGAGCCCGAACTGGGACATGAGGGCGGCCATCACGTCGCGGTAGATGGTGTCGGGCCACGGGACGGGGCCATGGCACGGCCAGCCGGCGCGCACGCGGGGGTCGGTGCCGGGAATGTCCCGGCAGACGGTGAAGATCTCCGAGAAGTCCTGCTCGCCGGCGGTCACCTCCTCCCCCGAGGCGACGTAGCCGGCGTAGGTGAGGTCGCTGACGAGGTTCGCCTTCTCGGCCGGCGGCAGCGCGAAGAAGCGCCGGCTCTCCTTCAGGGCGGCGGCCGTGATGCTGTTGGCCACGCCACCGGTGGCGACCTGGAAGATGCCGTCGGACTGCCAGGTGCGCACGAGTTCGACGCCCAGCGAGATGTCCCAGATCGAACCGGTGACCTCGGTGGGCAGCTGGAAGGTTCGAAGAGTGGTCATGGCGGCCACACGGTCGTGCGGACCCGAACGGTTCGACGGACCGCCGACACCGGGTCGAAAGATACGGCGCCGCGCCCGACGGGGTGGCCGTCGGGCGCGGCGGGCGGTGGGCGTTATTCGGCTCGGGAGAGGGAGACGGCGAAGCGCTGGGCCTCGTCGGTCCACCAGTGGGCCAGGGTGAAGCCGGCGTCGGCCAGCTCGGCGGTGACGCGCTCGTGGCGGAACTTGGCGGAGATCTCGGTGCGCAGCTCCTCGCCGGCGGCGAAGTCGACCTCGATGCCGGCCTCGGGGAGGCGGACGTGCATGGGGCGCAGGGCCCGCAGGCGCATCTCGATCCACTCGTTGGCGGCGTCCCAGACCGCGACGTGGGCGAACGAGTCGGGGTCGAAGTCGGCGTCCAGCTCGCGGTTGACCACCCGGAGCACGTTGAGGTTGAACTGGGCGGTGACGCCCTGGGCGTCGTCGTAGGCGGGCACCAGCACGCCCGGGTCCTTGACGAGGTCGGTGCCGAGCAGGAGCCATTCACCGGGCTCCAGGACCTCGCGGATGGAGCCGAAGAACTTGGCGCGCTCGGCGGGAAGCAGGTTGCCGATGGTGCCGCCGAGGAAGGCGATCATCCGCGGACCGTCGCCGGGCAGCAGGGCCAGGTGCTCGGTGAAGTCCCCGACGACGGCGTGCACGGACAGGCCCGGATACTCCCCGACGATGGTCTCGGCGGCGGACCGCAGGGCGCTCTCGGAGACGTCCATGGGCACGAACTGGCGCAAGGATCCGTTGGTCCGCAAGGCATCCAGCAAGGTGCGGGTCTTGTCGGACGAGCCGGAGCCGAGTTCGACGAGGGTCCGGGCCCGGGTCACGGCGGCGATCTCGGCGGCGCGGGCCCGCAGCACCTCCCGCTCGGCCCGCGTGGGGTAGTACTCGGGCAGCTCGGTGATGCGCTCGAACAGATCGCTGCCCACCGCGTCGTAGAACCACTTGGGCGGCAACGACTTCAGCGGACCGGCCAGGCCGGCGCGCACGTCGTTGCGCAGCGCGCGGGCCATGTGGTCGGCGGTGAGGTGGTTTTCCACTACCGGGTTGGTCATGGTTCCTGCCGTCCTGGATCCAGGGGTCGGATGTCCACAGTGGTCTTGGTGGCGAACACGAGGCTGTGGTCGGGCACGGCGACCCACGCCGGGTCGTCGTCGATCGGCTCGGAGGCGACGGTCACCGCGCCGGGGCCGGGCCGCACCCACAGGGAGTGCCACCAGGCGGTGGCGACGAGCAGTTCGTCGTTGCCCAGCAACAGGTTCAGTCGCGAATCGGGTGCGGCGACGGCGACCTCGAGCATGACTGCCTCGATGGCGTCGACGGGTTCCTGCCCGGCCCGCAGCCGGTGCCGGACCAGCGCCCACAGCAGCGCGGCGTCGGTCGGGGCGTCCAGCGTGATCAGGTCGGTCACGGGCAGCCGCTGCGCCAGCAGCGCCACGCTGTCCGGCCAGCCGCGCACGACACCGTTGTGGCTGAACAGCCAGCGCCCCTCGGCGAAAGGGGCGTTGGCCGTCTCCACCACCGGCATGCCGACGGTCGCGGACCGGGCGGCGGCGACCAGGGCGGTCACCCGTGTCGCCGCGGCCAGCGAGGCGAACGCGGTGTCGGTCCACATCGGCACGGCGCGCCGGTAGCGCACCGGGTCCTTCTCGCCGGGCGTGAACCAGCCCGCGCCGAACCCGTCGGCGTTGATGGTCCCGCCGTGCCTCATGTCCTGGGGCGCGTACGACTGGCGCAGCAGCGAGTGCGGCGGTGCCAGCAGCAGCTCGGTCAAGGGCACGGCGGGGCCGAGATAACCCAGATGGCGGCACACCGGCGTCAGTCCTGCCGGTGGTCGCGGGCGCACCGGAAGCCGGCGAAGATCTGCCGCCGGATCGGATGGTCCCAGTTGCGGAAGGTGCCACGCACGGCCGCCTTGTCGGTGCCGAACGAGCCGCCTCGCAGCATCCTGTAGTCCCCGCCGAAGAACACCTCGGAGTACTCCTTGTACGGGAACGCCCGGAAATCCGGATACGGCTGGAAGTCGGAGGCGAGCCACTCCCACACGTCGCCGATCAGCTGCCGCACGCCCAGCGGCGACTCCCCCGCCGGGTACGCGCCGACCGGGGCCGGCCGCAGGTGCCGCTGGCCGAGGTTGGCGTGCTCGGGCGTCGGGTCCTCGTCACCCCACGGATAGCGGCGCGACCGTCCGGTGGCCGGGTCGAAGCGGGCCGCCTTCTCCCACTCCGGCTCGGTCGGCAGCCGCTTGCCGGCCCACGCCGCGTACGCCTCCGCCTCGAAGTAGCAGACGTGCACGACCGGTTCGTCCAGCGGAATCGGTTCCACCGCACCGAATCTGGTGCGCACCCAGTGATCGCCGTCCCGCTGCCAGAACCTCGGGGCGACCAGGTTGGCCTCGTTGCGGTAGGCCCAGCCGCGTTCGCTCCACCAGCGCGGGTCGTCGTAGCCGCCAGCGTCGATGAACGCCAGGTACCGCCCGTTGCTGACGGGCGTGGTGTCGATCCAGTACGAGTCGACGTGCACCTGATGCGCGGGCCGCTCGTTGTCCAGCGCCCACGGCTCGATGGTGGTGCCCATCTGGAACGGCCCGCCGGGCACGAACACCTCGGCCGGCAGCGGCGCGGCGGGCGCCGCGGGCGGGTTGGGCGCGTGCAGCACGGGCGCGCCCTTGCGGAGCTGATGGGTCGCGAGCATGGTCTCGTCGTGCTGCTGCTCGTGCTGCACGATCATGCCGAACGCGAAGCCGTTGTCGACCAGCTCGCGGCCTTCCAGCGGCGTGCGGTCCAGCACGTCGAACACCTTGTCCCGGACCTCCCGCACGTAGGCGCGGGCCTCGCCCGGGTTGAGCAGCGGCAGCGCCGGCCGTTGGGCGCGCGGGTGCTGGAACGCGTCGTACAGCTCGTCGATGTCCTGGCGCACCGGCTCCCGGCCGCCGACGTCGCGCACCAGCCAGAGCTCCTCCTGGTTGCCGATGTGCGCGAGGTCCCACACCAGCGGGGACATCAGCTTGGAGTGCTGGCGGACCAGGTCGTCGTCGTCCACGGCGTCGGTGAGCAGGGTGCTGCGGTCACGCGAGCGCCCCAGCGCCTCGGCGATGGTCGAACGGAGATCGAATGTCGTCACAGCGTCTTGCCTCCAAGCTTCGCGGTGGCCGTCGCGAGCCGGCGATCGAGGCTGTCGATCACCGGTTCGGACAGCTCCGGCGGCAGGCCGAGCCGATGCGTGTTGCGCAGGCCCAGCTCCAGTGCGGCGGCCGCGGCCGCGGCGACCCTGGGGTCGTCCAGGCCGTCCCGGGCCGCGGGCAGCCAGCGCCCGGCGGCGGGCGCGGCCGCGTCCAGCACGGCGTCGACGACGTCGTCCGCGCTGAACAGGGCGATGAGCAGGGCGACCGCCGGGCTCCAGTCGTCGGACGGCTGGGAGTCGAGGTAGCGCACCTCGAAGTAGCCGCGCGGCCGGACCGGCGTGAACATCGTGCTCAGGTGGTAGTCGAGGTCCTCGGTCGTGGGCACGCCGGGCAGCGCGCCCCCGATCCAGTCGGCGAACGTGATGTCGCCGGGCACGTCCCAGCTGTCGCCGCCATGCCGGAAGCAGATCATCGGCGTGTCCAGCACCCGCCGGGCCCAGCGGGCCGCCGGGTCGTCGCCGGTCTCGCCCGGGCTGCTGCGGGCGGGTTCGGCGCCCAGCACCACGCGGGTGCGGACCGAGGCCCACCCGGTCGGCTCGCCGGCCAGTCCCGACGAGTTGGCGAACGCCGCCAGCAGCGCCGGACCCAGCGCGTGCAGCGCGTTCCAGCGGTTGGCGACCTGTCCCGCCTCGCCCGTGTCGAGGCACACCTGTAGGCCGGCGGTGCTGCACATCATGGCGACGCCGTCGGGTCCCAGCCGGTCGTAGCGGGAGTTCATCGCCGCGTACCGCGGGGTGTCCAGCACCCGCCGCGGGGGGCGATAGGGATCGGCGCCGGCCGTGCCCAGTTCCAGTCCTTCCACCGCGAGCAGGTCGGTGAGCTGCGCGATGTCGGTGGAGACGGAGGTGAGCAGGTCGGCTGTGGTCGTCTTGGGCGGAGTGGAGATCTCCACCTGGCCACCGGGCTCGACGGTGACAGGGGAACCACCGCGAAGCGGCAGGTTCGGGCTGTCCGGCCGGAGCGTGGCGGGGGCGTGCGGCCCCAGGGCTCTAGCTAGCACTTCCTGGTCGAGCGGCTGACATCGGTCGTGCGCGTGGTGCACCGTCCACTCGATCTCAGCCCCCACGTACCGCGGTGGCCCGTGCTTGAAGCAGACCGAGGCCACGTAGGCCTCGGCCCGTTCACGGTCCCGGAGTAAGTCGGGCGCCGGATCGGCGGCGGGAGTAACACTGACGGTAGTCACCGTTACCACCCTTCGTGATCGTCGTCGTTCCGACGCTACACGTGGGGTCTGACAATCGCACGACATCCCAGGTCAGGACGTCGATCGTTTATCCCTTCTTAAGGACTCGCCGACCGTCCGTGCCGCCCCGCCTGCCCGAGGTGACAGCGCCCCCGATCGAGGGACAGCACCGCGCATCGCTCGGCTGGGGACTGTCGTGCCCACCGACCGGCTGCCACGGTGGTCACCGCGCACGACACAGCTCGCGATCTGGGGAAGACATGGCGAAACACGAGGACAAAACCGATCAGGACGGGGCGCGGCCGCCACACGGACCGCGCGGAAGCCCGAAGCCCGACGCGGACAAACCCGACCGGAAGCACGGCAAGTGACGACACAACGAGATCTTGTCGCCGGGCTGAGCGCCGCCGACAAGGTGCCGGCGGCCTGGGCCATGGCGTTCGCGTCGGTCGATCGCGGCGCGTTCGTCCCGGACCAGATGTGGTGCGACGACGAGCACGGCCGATTGCGTCCCATTGACCGGGGCACAGCGCCCGATCTGTGGGCCGCCGCGATCTATTCAGACATTCCGATCGTCACTCAGCTCGACGACGGCCGGGTCGGATGGCCCGACGTGAGCCCGCTCGTGACGAGTTCCGCTTCGCAGCCCAGCGTCGTCCTTGCCATGCTCGCCGCCCTGGACGTCCAGCCGGGCGACACGGTGCTCGAAATCGGCACCGGCACCGGATACAACGCCGCACTGCTGGCCCAGCGGCTCGGCGGCGAGCGGGTGACGACCGTCGAACTCGATCCTGTCCTGGCCGAACAAGCACGACTGTCACTGGCGAAGGCCGGTGCCGGAGCTGACGTCGTGTGTGCGGACGGGGCCGCAGGCTGTCCCGGGTCAGCGCCCTATGACCGGATCATCTCCACGGCGGCCGTGCTGATCGGGCAGATCCCGTACGCGTGGGTGAGACAGACCCGTCCCGACGGTCGGATCATCACCCCGGCGGGCACGTCCTTCCACAACGGCGAACTGCTCGCGCTGATCGTCCACGACGATGGAACGGCCACCGGCCGAATCGTGAACAACGCGTCGTTCATGCGACTTCGCGACCAGCGCACGCCACTGGGGGCGGCACGTCTGTCCACAATGGTCGACGAGTCGTCAGCCACCATCGAGTCCGGCACAGCGATCAGCCCGGACGATCTCGCGTTCGACGACGACTGCGCGTTCGTCGTGGGATTGTCGCTGCCCGGCGTCCAGTCGTCGGTGTGGTGGGACGACGAGCATCCGGGGACGTTCGAGGTTCTGTTGTTCGACGTGGCCTCGGAGTCAGCCGCGACGGCCGTGGCCGAAACCGGTGCGCGTGGCGATCGGTATCCGGTCAGGCAATACGGACCGCGCCAATTGTGGGACGAGGCCGAGGCGGCTCATGCCTGGTGGATCGAGCACGGCCGGCCGGCCCGACACCAGTTCGGCCTGACGGTGACCGCGCACCGCCAGCAGGTGTGGCTCGACGACCCGGTCAACCAGGTCCCCATGCCGATGTGAGCCGTAGCCACGGACAAGGAAGGCCCGGAAGGTGTTTCGGGCTGACCCGAGTCGGAGGATTCGAGTCAGCCCCGAAGGCGCTGGAATCAGCGGCGGCGCAGGGTGAAGTGGGTGTGGCGGGGGCGGTAGGTGGTGCTGGCGGTGGGCTCGGGGTCCTCGTGCACAGGGGTGATGGTCCAGGAGCCGAAGAAGGTGGCGACCATGATCATCATCTCGGTGAAGGCGAAGGACTCGCCCACGCACTTGCGGACGCCGGCGCCGAAGGGGAGGAAGGCCTGGCGGTGCATGGCGCGGGCCCGGGAGGGCAGCCAGCGGTCGGGGTCGAAGGCGAAGGGGTCGTCGAAGTTGCGGGGATCCATGTGCTCGGCGTACGGGCTGAACATGACGTCGGAGCCGGCGGGGATGGTCACGCCGTCGATCTCGACGTCGACGGTGGCGTAGCGGGTGAGCAGCCAGGCGACGGGATAGCGACGAAGGGCCTCCTGCACGACGCGGGAGGTGTACTCGAGCTTGGGGATGTCCTCGTAGTCGATGCGGCGACCGGCCAGGACCAGGTCCAGCTCCTCCTGCATGCGGGCGCGGATGTCGGGGTGCTGGTGCAGCGCGTAGGCCATCCACAGCATCATCGTCGCGGACGTCTCGGTGCCGGCGACCATGATGCTGCGGACCTCGTCGTGCAGCTGGGTGTCGGTCATGCCGTTGCCGGCGTCGTCCTGAGCCATGATCATCATGGACATCAGGTCGCCATGGTCGACGCCACCCTGCCGGTACGAGGCGATCACGCCGTCGACCACGGTGTGCAGCTTGCGCATGGCGGCGTCCTCGCGCAGCTTGGGCGGCAGCGGAAGCTTGTGCACGAAGGAGATCGGGATGAACGCCCGCCGCCCGACGCCGTTGACGATCACCTGCATCACGGTCCGCACCTCGGCGGCGGTCTCGGTGTCGGAGACCCCGGCGAACAGGCACCGGGTCAGCGCGTCCATGGTGGCGATGTTCATCTGGTCGTCGAAGTCCACAGTGGACCCGTCGGTCCAGCCGTCGGCGATCTCCCGCGACACCTGGGACATCACCTCGGTGTAGCGGGCCATCCGGCTGTGGTGGAACGCCGGGTTCATCAGCGGCCGTGACCGGCGGGCCTGCTCCCGGTCGCAGCCGACCAAACCGTTGCCCAGCAACGGCTTGGACTGCTTGAACAGCGGCCCGCCCTTGTCGAAGCAGTGCGACTTGGAGATCAGCACCTCCTTGACCAGGTCGGGTGTGCTGATCAGATAGGACGGTCGCGGACCCAGGTTGAACCGGACCACACCACCGGTGTCGCGCAGCTGCTCGACGAACGACAGCGGCCGGCGGAGAAGATCCATCGCGTGGCCGAGCAGCGGCAGCCCACCCGGCAAGACGTTGATCGACATCTGCTGTCCTGTCCACTAGACGGCCAGTCACAGCTGTGATATCACGGCCCGCCGGGACCCGAACCCAAACGCTGGCATAGCCCCCGTGTTTGGCCACGGGGGCTATGCCAGCGAGTCAATCCGTGCTACAGGGCGGCAGAACCACTACGGGAACTTCAGCCGCACGATGACGTTGTCCAGCACGTCCGGCGTGCCGCCGTTCTTGTCGTTGTTGGTGGAGGTCACCCACAGGCCGCCGTCGGGCGTCTTGACGACGGTGCGCAGCCGGCCCCACTTGCCCGCGAAGATCGACTGCGGGGTGCTGGTGCCGGTGCCGGCCGAGTTGATCTGCGCCACGTACATCCGTTCGCCGGTGACCGCGGCGACGTAGATCCAGTCGTTCACGATCTCGATGCCGCTCGGCCCGCCCTGCGCGGTGGGCCAGGTCTGCTTGGGCGCGATGTAGCCGGCGCAGTTGCCCTGGGTGCCCTCGCACGACGGCCAGCCGTAGTTGCCGCCCTTCTTGATCAGGTTCAGCTCGTCCTGGCTGTTCTCACCGAACTCGGTCTCCCACAGCTGCCCCTTGGAGTCCCAGGCGATGCCCTGCGGGTTGCGGTGCCCCATGCTGTAGACGTACCGCGCGTTGCCGCCCGAGGAGTAGAACGGGTTGTCGGTCGGCGCGCTGCCGTCCGCGTTGAGCCGCAGCACCTTGCCGTTGAGCGAGTTCTTGTCCTGCGCGTTGGCGCCGTCCTTGGCGTCGCCGGCGGTGGCGTAGAGCTTGCCGTCCGGGCCGAAGCGCAGCCGGCCGCCGTTGTGGTACCGGTTCTTCTCGATGCCGGTCAGGATCGGCGTCGACGTGGTCGACAGCTTGCCGTCCTGGTAGGTCATCCGCACGATCCGGTTGTCGTTGGCCGCCGTGTGGTCGATGTAGATGTAGTGGTCGGTGTTGTAGTTCGGCGACACCGCGAGGCCGAGCACGCCACCCTCGCCGTTGGTGGTCACGGCGCCGGGCACCTTGCCCAGCACGGTCACCTTGCCGTCCAACGTGACCCGGTCGATCTCGAACCGGTCCCGCTCGGCCACCAGCGCCGAGCCGTCGGGCAGCCAGTCGATGCCCCACGGCAGGTCCAGCTTGGCGACCGTCTTGTCGAACACCGGGATGCCGCCCTTGCCGCCGGGCGCGGCGGTGGTCACCGAGACCGCGTTGCTGGCCGCGGAGGTGTTGCCGTCGGGATCGCGCGCGGTGACCGTGAACGTGTACTTGGTGCTGGGGCTGAGATCCGTGACCGTGGTGCTGGTCGAGTTGGTGGTGGCGACCTTGGTGGCGCCCTGGTACACGTCGTAGCCCGCGATCACGCCGCCGTTGTCGGTGGACGCGTCCCAGGCCAGCGCGGCGCTGTCCGCGGTGACACCGGTGGAGCGCAGGTTGCCCGGCACGGTCGGCGGGGTCTTGTCGTTGCTGGGCGGCGTGGTGAAGGTGACCACGTTGCTCTGCTGGGACGCGTTGCCGGCGGCGTCGAACGCGCCGACCGAGATGTCGTAGGCGGTGTTGGGCGTCAGAGTGTCCACAGTGGCCGACAGCGTCTTGCCGTCCACGGTCTTGAGCACGTTGCCGCCGCGGTTGATCTCGTAGCGCACGACGCTGGTGTCATCGGTGGCCGCGCCCCAGGTGAAGTGGGCGGTGGTCGGGGTGATGTCGCTGACCACCAGGTTGGTCGGCGGCGTCGGCGGGGTGGTGTCGACGTTGTTCGGCGTCACCGTGAGGTTGTCCAGGTTGGGCCCGCCGTTGGCGGTGGTGGCGGTGGCCCGGACCTTGTTGCTGCCGGCCGTCAGGTTGACGGTGGTGGTGGCGGTCTGCCACGTCGTCCAGCTGCCGGTGGTCGGGAAGGACAGGTTGCTGACCGCCTTGGTGCCGTTGACGGTCACGTCCATCGGGCGGTTGTCCGGCGCGTCGAAGGCGTAGCGGAAGTCCAGCCGCGCGCTGCCGGCGGTCGGCGAGTTCACGGTGAACTCGACGTAGCTGCCGGTGACGTTGGTGTAGTCGACGAAGCCGGTTCCGGTGTAGCCGGTGTGGTTGGTCGCCACGGTCCCTTGAGAGATCGTCGCGCTCTCGGCCTCGTAGACCGTGCCGGCCTTGGGCGCGGCGGTCGCGTTCGGCACGGCCACGGCGAGCGCGACCGCCGCGGCCAGGCCACCGGCGAGCGCGAGCCGCCATCGGGATGGGGGTGCCACTGTTCCTCCCACAGCAGGGGTGTCAGGTGGCGGCGGAACGGAGCGGAAGGGCCCTTCTCCGTAAGGTGGATCACACCATTTGTCCGTCCGGGTGTCAATACGTGAAAGCGCTTGCCTTCACTCGCCACTGAAGTCATAGGATGTTTCGTCAGTTACGGTCGGTATGCAATCCGTACGTACGGATTGCAATTGGCGATCCACGGCGAGACGATGGAGGAATGCCCCGCGTCAGCCAGGACCACCTCGAGGCCCGCCGCCGTCAGATCCTCGACGGCGCGCGCGCCTGCTTCGCCCGCCACGGCTACGAGGGCGCGACCGTGCGGCGGTTGGAAGAGGCTACCGGACTTTCCCGCGGGGCGATCTTCCATCACTTCCGGGACAAGGAGTCGCTGTTCCTGGCGCTGGCCGAGGACGACGCGCTGCGGATGGCCGAGGTGGTCGCCGAGCAGGGCCTGGTGCAGGTCATGCGGGACCTGCTCGCGGGCCGCAAGGAAGATGACAACGAGGAGCACCCGGCCGACTGGCTGGGCACGCGCCTGGAGGTGTCCCGGCGGCTGCGGACCGACCCCGACTTCCGGGCCCGCTGGGCCGAGCGCTCCGAGCAGCTGACCAAGGCCACCCAGGACCGCCTGCGCCGCCAGCGCGAGGCCGGCAACCTGCGGGACGACGTCGCCGTCGAGGTGCTGTCCGACTTCCTGGAGCTGGTCCTGGAGGGCCTGGTCTCGCACCTGGCCATGGGCCTGCCGGCCGACGACCTCGGCCCGGTGCTGGACCTGGTCGAGGAGACCGTCCGCCGGCACCGTCGTAACTGTTAGCGACCGGCCACCGATGATTGTTCTCCGATCAAGATCGAGAACGTCGATCGCGTCATAGAGGCGGGTGACCGTGAACATCGAGAACGCCGACCTCAACCTGCTCAAGGCGCTCGATGTCCTGCTCGAGGAGCGGCACGTGTCCCGGGCGGCGGCGCGCTTCCACCTCAGCCAGTCGGCGATGAGCCGCACGCTCAGCCGGCTGCGCGAGACCTTCGGCGACGAGCTGCTGGTCCGGACCGCCCAAGGGTACGAGCTGACGCCCCGCGCCCGGGCCATCCAGCAGGAGCTGGAGTTCATCCTGCCCCGGCTGCGCGCCCTGGTCCGCGGCGGCGAGTTCGACCCGGCGACCTCGACCGACGCGATCCGGGTCAACTGCACCGACTACGCCGTCACGGTGATCGGCACCCGCCTGTTCCCCCGGCTGTTCGAGCAGGCGCCGCACCTGTCGCTGACGGTCGAGCCGCTCAGCCCACGCACGTACGAGGAGATCGAGCACGGCCGGGTTCGGCGCGTGTGATTGAGCCGCCGGCGCGGTCTGACTGGATCGCTAACGAAGAAGACCGCGAGGCCCCGCCGATGCTTCGCCCGCACGCCGGATTTCGGCCGCCGCCACCCGACGCGCCCACCCACCCGAGCCGGATGCGGCGGGCTAAATCCGGCAAGGGCGAGGCATCGGCCCCCGAAGGGGCCGAGCCCCGCGCGGAACGCGCGGCAAAGGCACAGCGTGCCGTACTTCGAGGCGGCGTTCGCCGCCCTTCCGGGCACCCGGTTGGTCGCGCTGGTGCCGCGGCGAGGGGCTGAGGCCCGCCGCGGCGACGACTCGGTGCGATTCGTGGAAGCGCCGGCGGAACTGGCCGCGCCGTTCCCCTACGGCATGGTCTGGCACCCACGGCTGAACTCGGACCCGGCGCACGTGTGGGCACGCGCGCTCGTGTCCGAGGTGGCGGCCGAGCTCAGACCCGGAACACCTTGAGGTTGCCCAACTTCACGGTGCCGGTGAGCCGGATCAGCGGCCCGTTGCGGCCGTCCTGCTCGCCGTAGACGGCGCGCTTGCCGAGGACGGCCGCGCCGTCGTCGATCACGGTGGCGTCGTCGGCGACCATCAGCTGCACCTTGCCGCAGAAGGCGTCCACCTGGACCTCGATCTCCTGGCCGGGCGGCACCGAGACCAGGTTGAGCACCACCGCGCCGAACAGCGAGCGGGCGTGGATGCGGCGGCTGGTGTCCGGCACCCGGACGATCTTGCTGAGGACCGCGCTGACCTCGGTGACGGTGTTGGACAGCGGCGCCAGGTCGGCCGAGCCCAGGTCGGCCAGCAGCGGCCGCAGGTCGCCGGTCACCCGCGCGGCGTAGACGGCCTCGACCCGCTCGGCGTGTTCGGTCCAGGTCAGGCGGCCGTCGGCGACGGCCCGGTTGAGCTGTTCCACCGCGTGCTCGCGGTCGTCGTTGGACAGCCGCAGCGGCACGGCCGTCCCAGACGCGTCGAACGCAGCAGCGTCGAACCGCGCCGGCTCGGGCAGCGACATGACGCCCACCCCCTAATCTCTTACTCGCCAAGATTCTCACCGCCTGACGGGCACGGGTCAAGCCGGTGGTAGAAATGCGTCGTCGACGCGGGTGAGGAGAACACCATGTCCGACCGACGACTGGCGACGTCCATCCTGGTGGGCAAGGCCGTGCTGGGCGCGTTCCGGCTGCGGCGCGATCCCGGCGCGATGCTGATCCGCCCGTTCCAGTCCATCGACCCGTATCCGCTCTACGAGCGAATCCGGGCGCTGGGCAAGGTGGTGCCCAGCAAGCTCGGCATGCTGCTGGTCACCGACTACGAGCTGTGCAACGCCGTGCTGCGCGACCCGGCGTACGGTGTCGCCCCGAACGCCGAGGTCGGCCAGCCCGACCCGAAGGTCGGCGGCATGGTCGACCCGCTCTCCGACTCGTTCCTGTTCCGCGATCCGCCCGACCACGGCCGGCTGCGGCACGTGGTGTCGCCGCTGTTCACGCCGCGGGCCATGCACGACCGGCGGGCCCGCATCGAGGCCGTGGTCGACGACTTCCTGGACCAGTTGGCCGGCCGCGAGGAGTTCGACCTGGTCGGCGAGTTCGCCGCCCGGGTGCCCATCAAGATCATCTGCGACCTGCTGGGCGTGCCCGACGCCGAGCACCGGCGGATGATCCACTGGGGCACCGTGCTGGCCACGTCCATCGACGGCATGGGCAGCATGGCCCAGGTTCGCGAGTGGCGGGCCACGCTGCGGGAGCTCAACGCCTTCCTGGCCGAGCGGATCGCCGAGCATCGTGCGGAGCCGAACGACGACGTGATCGGGCGGATGCTGGCCGACGGCAGCATGGCCGAGGACGACCTGCTGGCCACCGCCGGGCTGCTGCTGGCCGCCGGCTTCGAGACCACGGTCAACCTGATCGGCAACGGCGTGCTGGCGATGCTGGCCAATCCCGCTGTGCGGCAACGACTCGTGGACGATCCCAGCGCGACGGACACCATCGTCGAGGAGATCCTGCGGCTCGATCCGCCGATCCAGTACACCGCCCGGATGGCCCTGCCCGGCGGCCAGGCCCGACTGGCCGGCCGGCCCGTGCCCACCGGCCGGGTCATCGTGCTGCTCACCGCCGCCGCCAACCGGGATCCCGCCGTGTTCGGCGATCCGCACCGCTTCGACCCGGATCGCCCCAACGCCCGGGAGCACCTGACGTTCTCCTCCGGCGTGCACTACTGCCTCGGCGCCGGGCTGGCCCGGATGGAGGGAGCCATCGCCCTGCGGGCCCTGTTCCGCCGGTTCCCCGACCTCCGCGTCGGCGGCACCGTGCGACGCCACCCCAGCCGGGCCGTGCGGGGGCCGCTGCACCTGCCGGTGCGCGTCACCGCTCGTCACCCGGCGGCGATCGGCTGACCACCCACGGTCAAAGAGATGGGTATCACCCACCCTTTCGGGTCATGCTGTGCGGCATTTCCCGGATTTTCATGCACTCTGGAAGCAGCGCTCCTCGATCCGCCACCCCGCCGCCGTGACGGATCGAGGGCGCTGCCGTCCTAAGAGGACTTGAGCCGCTGACTGCGGAGTCGCGAGGTCGCGCCGGTCTCTGGACCGCGGGCTCAGCTCGATCGAGTCTGTCCATCGATCGAGCTGAGCCAAGGGAAGAGACCGGTCACGAGCGACCTCGCCCCGCGCGGAACGCGCGGCAAGAACTCAGTCGACGCCCTGCATCTTGCGGGAGATGGCCGGGGCCAGGAACAGCAGGCCGATGGCCAGCACCACGGTCACACCGCCGACGATGCCGAAGTACGGGATCTCCGTCTGCGGCGTGGCGAACGGCACGATCTGGGCGCTGATGCCCTGGGCGGCGGCGTCGGACAGGAACCACAGGCTCATCATCTGGGCGCCGAAGGCCTTGGGGGCCAGGCGGGTCGTGGCGGACAGGCCGACCGGGGACAGGCACAGCTCGCCGATGATGACGATGAAGAAGCTGCCCACCAGCCAGAACGGGCTGACCTTGGCGTCCGGGCCGTACAGCGCGGCGGGCAGGATCATCAGCAGGTAGGACAGGCCGGCCAGGCCGAGGCCGAGGGAGAACTTCACCGGCGTGGACGGCTGGCGGCTGCCGAGCTTGGTCCACAGCAGCGCGAACAGCGGCGCGAACACGACGATGAAGCCGGGGTTGAGCGTCTGGAACCACGACGCCAGCAGCGGCAGGCCGCCGATGTGCAGGTCGGTTCGGTTGTCGGCGTAGTCGGCCAGCACGACCGAGCCCTGCTCCTCGATCATCCAGAAGAACAGGGACGCGATGAACAGCGGGATGTAGGCGATCACCCGGGACCGCTCCACCGAGCTGACCCGGTTGCTGCGGATCATCGTGATGAAGTACAGCGCCGGCAGGATGAGGCCGAGCGCGCTGATCACGTTGATCACGAGCTTGACGGTGAACAGCCCGGCCAGCAGGACGATCACGAACAGCACGACCACGACCACGGCGCCGATGGCGATGCGGCCGAAGACCTTGCCGCGTTCCTCGGCGGTGAGCGGGTTGCTGGGCGCGTCGCCGACGGCGGCCAGCCGCTTGCGGCCGAAGACGTAGATCACCAGGGCCAGGAACATGCCGACCGCGGCCACCGAGAAGCCGAGGTGGTAGCTGACCTGCTGGCCGAGCGTGCCGACCAGCAGCGGCGCGACCACGGCGCCGAGGTTGGTGCTCATGTAGAAGATCGAGAAGCCGGCGTCGCGGCGGCGGTCCTTCTCGTCGTAGAGGCCGCCGACCATGTTGGAGATGTTGGGCTTGAGCAGGCCGGTGCCGATGGTGATCAGCAGCATCGACACGTACAGCGCGGCCACGCCCGAGGGGAACGACAGCGCGATGTGCCCGAACATGATCAGCACGCCGCCGTAGAGCACGGCCCGGCGTGAGCCGAGGATCCGGTCGGCCAGCCAGCCGCCCAGCACGCCCGACATGAACACACTCGCGCCGTAGATCGACATCAGGCTCTTGGCCAG
This sequence comes from Kutzneria sp. CA-103260, assembly GCF_018263855.1. Taxonomy (GTDB): domain Bacteria; phylum Actinomycetota; class Actinomycetes; order Mycobacteriales; family Pseudonocardiaceae; genus Kutzneria. Next base: position 5,016,403 of record NZ_CP073318.1, read on the forward strand.
TGTCGGATCCAGGCCCAGGCCGCCGTCGCTGAGCTTGCTGTACATGAAGAACAGCAGGATCGCGCGCATCCCGTAGTAGGAGACGCGTTCCCAGAACTCGGTGAAGAACAGCGGTCCGAGAGCGGCGGGGTGCCCGAAGAAACCCTTTTGAGGCGGCTTCGCGCTCTCAACGGTGGCGCTCAACCCACTACCTCCCATGGTGCACTGACAGTGAGATCGGTGTTTACCGAACGTCGTGAGGCGCACCATAGCGGTTGACCGCCGAGGCCTGGTGAGACCCTGTCGCTTTCGGGGAGAACACCGAGGTCAGGGCCACACCGGCGATCACCAGGGCGGCTGCGGCGATCTTGAGTCCGGACATTTCCTCATGCAGAAACAGCGCCGAGGATGACATTCCGAACACGGGCACGAGCAGAGAGTAAGGAGCAACGGCGGTTGCGCCATAGCGCCGAATGAGCATGCCCCACAAGCCGTAACCGACCAGGGTGGCCAGCCACGCGACGTAGCCGACGGAAAGCAGCGCCGGCACGCTCGGACGGGCCAGCGCCCGAAGGTCCGGGCCAATGCCTTCGACCAGCAACGACAGGGCCAGCATGGGCAGCGGCGGCACCGCGCTGACCCACACCATGAACCGGAAGGCGTCCGGCGGCGCGGCCTTGCGGGTGGCGACGTTGCCCAGCGCCCACCCGACGGCCGAGCCGAGCACCAGCAGGAACGCCGGCAGCGGGCTGCCCTGCCCGTAGTCCACCGCGACCAGGACGATGCCGCCGAGCGCGACGGCCATGCCGGCCAGCTGCCACCGCCCCGGCCGCTCCCCCAGCAGCACCGCGGCGAAGGCCATCGTGAACACAGCCTGGGCCTGCACGACCAGCGAGGACAGCCCGGGCGGCATGCCGAGGTGGATACCCAGGAACAGCAGCCCGAACTGGAGCGCGCCGATGGCCAGGCCGACGCTGAGCACCCACCGCCACGGCACGCCGGGCCGGCCGACGAAGAACACCGCGGGCACGGCGGCGGCGGTGAACCGCAGGGCGGTGAGCAACAGCGGCGGGAAGGTCTCCAGGCCGATGTCGATGGCGATGAAGTTGATTCCCCAGATGACGGCGACGACCAGGGCCGCCAGGAGGTGACGTGGCTGCACGGGGACCAGCCTCGGCGCACGGTCAGTTAAGCACCAGCGAATTGTCCTTCACGGTTCGGTTTAGCATGGCTACATGATTGACCTGGCTCGGCTGCGGGCGCTGCACGCGGTCGCGGTGTACGGCTCGGTGAACGGGGCCGCGACGGCGCTCGGCTTCACGCCCTCGGCGATCTCGCAGCAGCTGAACAAGCTGGAGCGGGAGACCCGGACCACGCTGCTGGAGAAGCGCGGCCGCGGCGTGGTGCTGACCGACGCCGCCCAAGTGCTGGCCGGCACCGCGGCCGAGGTGCTGAAACTCGTTGAGCAGGCGGAGATCCAGCTGGAGGAGCAGCGTGGCCGACCGGTCGGCAAGGTGGCCCTCGGCGCGTTCCCGACGGCCTGCCGCGGCCTGCTGCCGCCGGTGGTCGTCGAGCTGGCGGCCGAGCATCCGGCGCTGGACGTCACCGTGTTGGAGATCGACCCGCCGAACGCGGTGACCGCGGTGGAGCGGGGTGATGTCGACGTGGCCGTGGTGCACGACTGGGAGACCGCCCCGCTGGCCGTCCCCGACGACCTGACCCGCCACCCGATCGGCGAGGACGTCGCCGACCTGCTGGTGCCGGCCGGACACCGGCTGGCCGACCGCGAGTGGGTGACGGCGGCGGACCTCGTCGGTGAGCAGTGGCTGTGCCAGCCGCCCGGGTCGATCTGCCACGACTGGCTGGTCCGGACGGTCCGCACCACCGGCCACGAGCCGGTGGTGGGCTACCTGGTTTCCGAGTACCAAACGCAATTGGAGTTCCTGCGGGCCGGCGTCGGCGTGGCCCTGATGCCCCGGCTGGGCCGCGCCCCGCTGCCCGACGGCGTGGTCGCGGTGCGGCTGGAGCCGGTGCCGACCCGCCGGCTGTACGCGGTGTGGCGGGAGCGCACGAGTCGTCGGCCGGCGATCAAGGCCACCGTCGACGCGCTCAGCCGCGTGACAAGACGAACCGCGGGCGCGACAAGCCGGGGACGCTAGCACGACTGCCGCACAGCTCACCGGTACTGTCGCTGTTCAGTCGGGCGAAGGGAAGGTGGGCCGGTGCCTGGACGGCAGACCACGCTGGCCGAGGTGGCCCAGCACGCCGGGGTGTCGCTGGCCACGGCGTCGCGGGTGATCAACGGCAGCACCCGCCAGGTCAGCGACCCGCTGCGGGACCGCGTGCTGGCCAGCGCCGACTCGCTGGGCTACCTGCCCAACGCCTCGGCGCAGGCGTTGGCGCGCAACAGCAGCTCGCTGGTCGGCCTGGTGGTGCACGACATCACCGACCCCTACTTCTCCAGCATCGCCGCCGGCGTCACCCGGGTGGCCGAGGACGCCGGCCTGGTCGTCGTGCTGGGCACGACCGCGCGCAGCTCGGACCGGGAGCGGGAACTGCTGTCCACGCTGCGGGCCCACCGGGCCAAGGCGGTGGTGATGATCGGCAGCCGGACCACGAAGCGGTCGGCCACGGCGCGGCTGGCCGAGGAGATCTCCGCCTTCACCGACCAGGGCGGCCGGGTGGCGTGCGTGTCGCAGGCCAAGCTGCCGGTGGACACGGTGGTGCCGGCCAACAGGGCCGGCGCGAAGGCGCTCGCGGTGGCGCTGGCCGGGCTGGGGCACCGCGAGTTCGTGGTGCTCGGCGGGCCGGAGGAACTGCTGACCAGCCGGGACCGGGTGGCGGGTTTCCGCGCCGGCCTGGCCGAGTCCGGGGTGGAGCTGTCCGACAAGTCCATTCGGTACGGTGGGTTCACCCGGGACGCCGGCTACGACACGGTGACCGAGCTGCTGGCCGAGGGCACCGACGCGACCTGCGTGTTCGCCGTGAACGACGTGATGGCGCTGGGCGCGATGGCGGCGATGCGGGCGGCCGGGATCCGGGTGCCGGACGACATCTCGGTGGCCGGCTTCGACGACATCCCGACGCTGCGGGACGTCTCCCCCACGCTGACCACCGTCCGGCTGCCGCTGGAGGAGATGGGCGCGCGGGCGGCGCACATGGCGCTGAGCGACCACCCGAGCGGCGAGCCGCGCACGGTGCGCATCGCGGCCCAGGTCGTGCTGCGGGAAAGCACTCGCGGCCGTTGATCCTGCTGCGGACCGCCAAGCAGTCGGTGGCCATCGCCGGCAACCGGATCGTGGCCGTGGGGCCGGAGGCCGAGGCGCTGGACGCCGCCGAGGTGATGGAGCTGGCGGGCACCTTGTCGCCGGCCTTCGGCGACGGGCACGCCCATCCGGTGCTGGGCGGGCTGGAGCGGCAGGGGCCGGCGATCACCGACAAGTCCACTGTGGACGATGTGGTGGTCGAGATCGGCCGGTGGGCCGCGGAGAATCCCGGCGACGGCTGGATCGTCGCCGCCAGCTACGACCCGGCGCTGGCCCCGGACGGGGCGTTCGACGCGCGCTGGCTGGACGCGGCGGCGCCGGATCGGCCGGTGGCGCTGCGGTCCCGTGACTACCACGCCGTGTGGTGCAACAGCGTTGCGCTGCGACGGGCCGGGATCTCGGCCGACACGCCCGATCCTCGGCTGGGGCGGATTCTGCGGCGGCCCGACGGCAGCCCGCTGGGCACGTTGCTGGAGTGGCACGCCTGCGATCTCGTGCTGGACCTGGTTCCGCAGCGCTCGACCGAGGACCTGGTCGAGGCGCTTGCGGAAGCCGGGCGGGTGTACGCGTCGGTCGGGGTCACGTGGGTGCAGGACGCGTGGGTCGAACCGGCGTTGGTGGACGCGTATCTCCTTGCGGTGGAACAGGATCGGCTGTTGTTCCGGGCGGATCTGGCTCAGCGGGCCGATCCCGACCGGTGGCGGGGCCAGATCTCGGCCTTCGCCGACAATCGGGAGCGCTGCCGACGCTATGGCCGAGACCTGGTCACCGCCCGCACCGTGAAGTTCTTCGCCGATGGAGTGGTCGAGAGCGGTACGGCGTCGATGCTCGATCCGTACCTGGATGTGCCGCATTCGCACGGGATGCCGGTGTGGTCGCCGGCGGAGTTGGCCGAGGCTGTCACGGCGTTCGACGCGGAGCGGTTCCAGATCCATGTGCACGCCATCGGCGATGCGGCGGTGCGGGCCGCGCTGGACGCCGTCGAACGGGCCCAGGGGGCCAATCCGGCCTGGGACCGCCGGCCGGTGATCGCCCACGCGCAGGTGGTGGATCCGGCCGACCGGCCGCGGTTCGCGGAGCTGGGCGTGATCGCGACCGTGCAGCCGCAGTGGGCGCAGACCGACGCGGTGATGACCGAGCTGACCATTCCCCGGCTCGGCCCGGAACGGGCCGAGCGGCAGTATCCGTTCGCGACGCTGGCCCGGTTGGGCACGCGGTTGGCCTTCGGCAGCGACTGGCCGGTCAGCCCGGCTGATCCGCTCGAAGGCCTGCGCGTGGCCACGAGCCGGGAGTGGCTGCCGGGCGAACGGCTCGATGTGGCGCAGGCCATCGCCGCGCAGACCGCCGGTGTGGCGTGGCAGGCGCGGGCCGAGCACGAGTGGGGCGAGCTCGCCGTGGGCCGGCGTGCGGACTTGGTGTGTCTGAGCGGTGACCCGGAGCACACGCCGCTCGGCGACATCACGGTCACGGACACGTGGATGTCCGGCCGGCGCATATACGCAGCCCTTACACTGGATCCCGAAGTGTCACGTTGTTCACCATCTGAGGAGTGACTGTCTCCGTGCCTGACGCGCGGTCACCTGGCCACAGTAGTGAGCCGGGGGAAAGCCCCGGCTGCGATACCGACCCGGTCCCGGGCGTGAGTTCCCGATGACCGGATACCTCTTCGACCTCCTCTGCCTGCTCGCCGTGCTGGCCCTGACGCTGGCCAACGCCGTGTTCGTGATGGCGGAGTTCTCCCTGACCACGCTGGAACGCAGCCAGGTCGACACCCATGTCGCCCACGTCGGCGACGCCCGGGCGCGGGCCGTGCAGAAGGCGCACCGCTCGCTGTCGTTCCAGCTCTCCGGCGCCCAGCTGGGCATCACCCTGGCCACCCTGGTCACCGGTTTTCTGGCCGAGCCGGCGCTGGCCGACCTGATCGAGACACCGCTGGCGGCGCTGGGCGTGCCCAGCGGCGCGACCGAGGCGATCGGCGCGGTGGTGGCGCTGCTGCTGGCGTCCGCGCTGTCGGTGGTGCTCGGCGAGCTGGTGCCCAAGAACCTGGCGATCGCCCGGCCGCTGCCGACCGCACGCGCCGTGGCCGGCTTCCAGTACGCGTTCTCGCGGGCCTGCAAGGCCCCGATCACCGTGCTCAACGGCACCGCGAACTGGATCGTGCGGCGCTTCGGCGTGGAGCCGGCCGAGGAACTGCGGTCGGCCCGGTCGCCCCAGGAGCTGGGGTCGCTGGTCCGGTCCAGCGCCGCGCACGGCACCCTCGACCAGGGCACCGCGACGCTGCTGGACCGGTCGCTGCGGTTCGGCGACCGGACCGCCGACGAGCTCATGACGCCCCGGGTGCAGGTGGAGGCGCTGCGCGGCGACGACACCGTGCTCGACCTGATCGACGCCGCCCGGCGCACCGGGTTCTCCCGGTTCCTCGTGCACGACGGCGACCTCGACGACGTGCGCGGGGTGGTGCACGTGAAGCAGTCGTTCAGCGTGCCCGCCGCGCAGCGGGCCAGCACCCCGGTGTCCGCGCTGATCCGGCCGGTGCCGACCGTGCCGGAGAGCCTGGAGGCCGACGCGCTGCTGGAGCGGCTCGGCTCGGGGCTGCAGATCGCCATCGTGGTCGACGAGTACGGCGGCACCGCCGGCATCGTCACCATGGAGGACCTGGTCGAGGAGATCATCGGCGACGTCCGCGACGAGCACGACCGCGGCGAGGCCGCCCCGGTCCGGCCGCTGGGCAAGGCCAGCTGGATGGTGTCCGGGCTGCTGCGGGCCGACGAGGTGGCGGAGGCCACCGGCTTCCGGATGCCCGACGGCGACTACGAGACCCTGGCCGGCCTGGTGCTGACCCGGCTGGGCGTGATTCCTTCGGTGGGAGACGAACTTCGGGTGGACGGCTGGCGGATCACCGTGATGGCGATGGACCGGCACCGGGTGGCCGAGCTGCGGGTGGCCAAGGTGGGCGAGGCCGTCGGCACGAGCGCGGACGCGCCGGAGGCCGGCCGGATCGGGGTGTCGTCGTGAACGACGGCCTCGCGCTCGCTCTGACACTTTTCTTGTTGCTGGGCAACGGCTTCTTCGTCGGCGCCGAGTTCGCCATCATCACCGCCCGCCGGGACCGGCTGGAGCAGCTGGCCCGGCAGGGGCAGAACCGGGCCCGCACGGTGATCCGGGCCGGGCAGCAGCTGCCGCTGCTGATCGCCGGCGCGCAGCTGGGCGTGACCGTGTGCTCGCTGGCGCTGGGCGCGCTGGCCGAGCCGACGGTGGCCGGCCTGCTGGAGGCGCCGCTGGCTCCGCTGGGCGTGCCGGACGCGGTGGTGCACGCCATCGGCCTGGTGCTCGCGCTGCTGCTGGTGTCCTTCTGCCACACGGTGATCGGCGAGATGGTGCCGAAGAACCTGACCATCGCCGGCCCGGAGCGGGCGGCGCTGTGGCTGGTGCCGGTGCACTTCGCGTTCTGCCGGCTGACCCGGCCGCTGCTGACCGCGTTCACGGTGATCTCGCAGGCGCTGCTGCGGCTGATCAAGGTGGAGCCGAAGGACGAGTTGGAGGGCGCCTACACCCCGGACGAGCTGGCCTCCCTGCTGGGCGAGTCCCGCCAGGAGGGCCTGCTGGACGAGCCGGAGCACCGGCGGCTGGCCAAGACGCTGTCGTCGACGACCCGGACCGTCAAGGACGTGTTGGTGCCGCTGGACCGGTTGACCACGGTGCCGGCCGAGCCGACACTCGGCGACGTGGAGGCGGCGGTGGCGGCCACCGGGTTCTCCCGCTTCCCGCTGCGCGGCTCGGACCACCGGCTGGCCGGCTACCTGCACGTGAAGGACGTGCTGGACCTGGCCGACCGGCCGCCGTCGACGCCGGTGCCGCGGGAGCGGGTGCGCGGCCTGCCGGAGCTGCCGGCCGACGCCCGCCTGGACGACGCTTTAGCCGCCCTGCGCCGGGCCCAGAGCCATCTGGCCCGCGCGGTGGACGCCGACGGGCAGCAGTTGGGTGTGGTGGCGTTGGAGGACCTGGTCGAGGAGTATGTCGGCACGGTCCGGGACGGCACACACGTGTCCGGAAGGTGACCCTCGGTACCCCCCCGGTTGGGCCGAACAGGCACCGCGCCGCCGGCCGCTAGGGCACAATCTGCCGCGATCAACACGCTGACGTAACACCCTGTAAGTCACCTTGGCCCGATAGGGACTCCTGGGGCTCGGAGAGGGACGTGATGGCTCGACACCGCGCGCTGGTGACGAGGGTCCGGCGCGGCATGGCCAAGTGGCCGGTCGCGATCACCGGCCTGGTCGTGTTGCTGTTGCTCGGCTGGGTGGCCTGGACGTGGCTGGGCGGTGTGCTGGAGCGGCGGGCCGCGGCCGAGGCCAACGGCTGTTCGGACGGCCAGGTGGTGCTGCGGGTGGCCGTCACGCCGAGCATCGCCGAGCCGGTGCGGGACGCGGCCCAACGCTGGACCGACACCACCCCGGTGGTCGACGACGCCTGTGTCCGGCTGGAAGTGCAGTCGGTGGACTCGCAGACCGTGCTGGCCGGCCTCACCGGCCAGTGGGACGACAGCAAGCTGGGCGCGCCGCCCGCGGCCTGGCTGCCGGACTCCACGCTGTGGGCCAACCGGCTGACCGCGCAGAACAACTCCCTGGTCAGCACGGCCCCGCAGTCCATCGCCACCAGCCCGGTGGTGCTGGCCACCCAGCAGCCCGGCGCGGACGCGCTGGCCAGCGGCAACCTCGTGCAGTGGACCGACCTGCCCGCGCTGACCTCGGCCGCGAACGGCTGGGCCGGCTACGGCAAGCCGCAGTGGGGCAAGTTCCGGCTCGCGGTGCCGGACCCGGCCACCAACCCGGCCAGCGCGCTGGCCATCCAGTCGGCGCTGGCCGGCGCGACCGCGCAGGGCGTCGGCCCGGTGACCACCGACATGCTGGCCCAGCAGGGCGTCAAGGACCTGATCACCAAGCTGGCCAACTCCCGGGCCTCCGGCGCGCCGGCCGACACCCTGGACGCGCTGGACGGCCTGGCCAAGGCGGCCGACATCGGCACCGCCAGCTACAGCGCGGTGCCGGTGACCGAGGTCGACCTGTACCGGCGCAACCTGGGCAAGGACGGCGCGCCCAAGCCGGACAAGCCGCTGTACGAGGTGGGCATGGGCGGCGCGAGCCCGGCCGCCGACTTCCCGTTCGTGACGCTGTCGGGCAGCTGGATCAACCAGACGCAGAACAAGGCGGCCCAGCAGTTCCGCGACTTCGTGCGGCAGCCGGCGCAGCAGAAGCTGTTCGCCGCCGCCGGGCTGCGGGAGGGATCCACGCCGGACCATCCGACCGACGCCGTCGGCATGCGCTGGCCGGCGCTCACCCAGACCCTGGTGCCGGCCGACGCCACCACCACCCAGGACATCTCGGCCAGCTGGACCGCGGCCGCGGTCGGCAACGAGGTGCTGTCGGTGCTGGTGGACACCTCGCCGGCGATGGGCGCGTCCGGCGTGAACGCGGTGCGCGGCGCGTTGACCGGCGAGGTCAACCGGGCCGTGTCCGGATCGATGGGGCTGTGGGCGTACGCGGCCGGGCTGGACGGCGACAAGCCGTACAAGCAGCTGGTGCCGGTGGTGCGGATCGACCAGAGCATCGACCAGCTGCACACCGGCATCGGCAAGCTCAACCCGGCCAGCGGCAGCCAGCTCTACAGCAGCGTGCTGGCGGTGTACCAGTCGGTGCTGGCCAACTACCAGAACGGCAAGCACAACCGGGTGGTCGTGGTGGTGGCCGGCCGCAACGACGGCGGCCTGACCCTCGACCAGCTGCACACCCAGCTGGGCCAGCTCAAGGACGCCAAACGGCCGGTGCCGGTCAACATCATCGCGGTCGGCCCGAACACCGACCACGACCAGCTCAGCGCCATCGCGCAGGACACCGGCGGCAGCCTGTCCTCGGTGCAGAGCGGGGACGGTGTGGACGCCGCCCTAGCCCAGTTGCTCTCAACCACCAACTGATTTGGCCATTACCGTCCCGGGCCGATCCTCGACGCCCTAAGCTGGCCCGCAGCCGCGCCGCCAATCCCCCCTGGTGGCAGGCGACCGCTGGAGCCCTTGCCAACCCCCCGGACAGGGGCTCCAGCCTCTCCGCGCCTACCCCTTCAGGAACTCGTCGCGGGCCACGATGCCGATGTCGGCCGTGTCGGTGAAGAAGCCGTCGACGCCGGCCCGCAGGTAGGTCTCGATCTCGCCGAACAGGTTCCCGTAGGCGTTCGGGTCGGCTGCGGAGCGGAAGTCCGCCGGCAGGAACACGTTCTCCGGCCGGAACGTGTACGGGTGCACCTTGAGGCGGGCCGCGTGCGCGTCCTTGACGAACGAGGTCGGCCGGCCCAGGTGATCGGTGGCGTCACGCGGGATGATCTGGTTCTTGTCCGGGCCGACGCCCTGCGCGTAGGTGGCGATCTCCCGCATGCCGGCTGCCGAGGTGATGTCCGCGTACGTCCGCCTGTCGCCGCTGACCGTGAAGTCGTAGGGCTGGCCGGTGGCCTCGGTCAGCTGGATCAGCGGCACCCGCAGCTGGCGGTGCAGCTGCTTGAGGTTGGACACCTCGAAGGACTGCACGAAGACCTTGGCCCCCGGGCGGTTCAGGCCGTTGCGGTTGAGGGCGTCGACCAACTTCGGCTCGATCTGGAGGCCGAGGTTCTTGAAGAAGGTGGGGTGCTTGGTCTCCGGGTAGATGCCGATGTCCCGGTGCAGTTCGCGATCGAGTCGCTGCACCAGGTCGATGATCTCCTGGAAGGTCGGGACCTGGAAACGGCGGTCGTAGACCGTGTTGCGCTGGCGGACGCCGGGCAGCCGCTCCACCGCGCGCAGGGTCTTCAACTCGGCCAGTGTGAAGTCGGTGGTGAACCAGCCGGTCACCGGCACGCCGTCGAGCAGCTTGGTGGTCTTGCGGCCGCCGAACTCCGGGTGCAGCGCCACGTCGGTGGTGCCGCCGATCTCCGGCTCGTGCCGGGCCACCAGCACACCGTCCTTGGTGGACACCAGATCCGGCTCCACGTAGTCGGCGCCCATCCGGGCGGCCAGCTCGTAGGAGGCCAGCGTGTGCTCGGGCCGGTAGCCGGACGCGCCCCGGTGGCCGATCACGATCGGCTGGCTCGCGCCACCCTGGGTCTGCTCGGCCTGCGGTGCGCTCGCGGCCGGGATGGCCGTCACCGCGACGGCCGCGGCCACCGACAGCGCGATCCCGGCGATCCGCGTTCTGCTCATGGTCTGGAGCTCCTGACATCATCAATCGATCTGGGTGGGACGAATCGGGCAGCGCCTCACCCAAGCCCCTCGGCGCGAAATCCGCGTCAACGTACCGACAAGGGTTGGGCAACGACAGGTAAAGCACCGGTGTGGGTCTCCAAGACCCACAAACCCGGCCCCACGGGTCGGCGACCACCGCAAACCCCCTGCCGACGATCCGTCCGAAAGATCCGTACGCTGGCGCCGGCAGCAGGCACGATCACTCTGGGGAGAGCACCACCTTGGCCACGACCACCGACGTGACCCCGAACACCGGCGACCAGACCCGCAAACGACTCGGCCGGTGGCTGCTCGACCAGCCGCCGCAGACGTCCAAGCAGGCCGCGCCCGAGCACCCCAGCCAGCCGTGGTGGAAGGTGATGTGCCTGACCGGCGTGGACTACTACTCCACGCTGGGCTACCAGCCGGGCATCGCCGCGCTGGCCGCCGGCGTGCTGTCGCCGGTGGCCACCCTGGTGCTGGTGGCCCTGACGCTGGCCGGCGCGCTGCCGGTGTACCGGCGGGTGGCCCGGGAGAGCCCGAACGGGCAGGGCTCCATCGCCATGCTGGAGAAGCTGCTGCCCAAGTGGAAGGGCAAGCTGCTCGTCCTGGTGCTGCTGGGCTTCGTGGCCACCGACTTCGTCATCACCATGACGCTGTCGGCCGCCGACGCCTCCGCGCACGCCATCGAGAACCCGTTCTTCCCGAGTTTCCTGCACGGCCAGCAGGTGCTGGTCACGCTGGTGCTGCTGGCCGCCCTGGGCGCGGTGTTCCTCAAGGGCTTCAGCGAGGCCATCGGCATCGCGGTCGCGCTGGTCGGCGCCTATCTGGCGCTGAACGTCGTGGTCGTCGTGGTGTCCCTCGTGCACGTCTTCGAGTCGCCGAAGCTGGTGCTGGACTGGGAGGGCCTGCTCGTCGGCCAGTACCACAACCCGTGGCTGATGATCGGCGTGGCACTGCTGGTGTTCCCCAAGCTGGCGCTGGGCCTGTCCGGCTTCGAGACCGGCGTCGCGGTGATGCCTCAGGTGCGCGGGGCCGCCGGGGACACCGCCGCCCGGCCCGAGGGGCGGATCCGCAACACCCGCAAGCTGCTCACCACCGCCGCCGTGGTGATGAGCGTGTTCCTGATCTCGTCCTCGGTGATCACCTCGGTGCTGATCCCGCAGGCGGAGTTCCGGCCCGGCGGCGAGGCCAACGGCCGGGCGCTGGCCTTCCTCGCGCACGAGTACCTGGGCAGCGCCTTCGGCACCGTGTACGACATCAGCACCATCGGCATCCTGTGGTTCGCCGGCGCGTCGGCGATGGCCGGGCTGCTCAACATCGTGCCGCGCTACCTGCCCCGCTACGGCATGGCGCCGGACTGGGTGCGCGCCAACCGCCCGCTGGTGCTGGTGTTCCTGGCGATCGCCTTCGGCATCACGGTGATCTTCCAGGCCGATGTGGACGCCCAGGGCGGCGCCTACGCCACCGGCGTGCTGGTGCTGATCTCGTCGGCCGCGCTCGCCGTGATGCTCTCCGCGCTGCGCAAGCGACAGCGGGCCGCCACCGTGGGCTTCGGTGTGATCACCGCCGTGTTCGCGTACACCACCGTCGTCAACGTCATCGAACGCCCCGACGGCGTGCGGATCGCGGCGTTCTTCATCGTGGCCATCATCGTCACGTCGTTCGTCTCGCGGGCCACCCGCTCCCTGGAGCTGCGCTTCACCCAGGTCGACTTCGACGACACCGCCCGGCGCCTGATCGCCGAACACGCCGCCGCCGGGCAGATCCAGCTCATCGCCAACGAGCCCGACGCCCGTGACGAGCAGGAGTACGTGGACAAGGAACGGGAGCAGCGGGAGGACAACCACATCCCGGCCGGCTCCCCGGTGATGTTCCTGGAGATCACCATCGGCGACGCCTCGGACTTCACCACCGAGCTGTCGGTGCACGGCGAGGAGCGCTTCGGCTACCAGATCCTCAAGGTCAACAGCCCCACCGTGCCCAACGCCATCGCCGCCATCCTGCTCAAGATCCGCGACGAGACCGGCGTCGTGCCGCACGTCTACTTCGCCTGGGCCGAGGGCAATCCGTTCCTGTTCCTCTTCCACTACCTGTTCTCCGGCGCCGGCGACGTGCCCCCGGTGACCCGCGAGGTGCTCCGCCGCGCCGAACCCGATCCGGAGCTCCGCCCCGCGGTCCACGTGGGCTGACCCCCATCGGCTGATCCAGCGGCCGGCCGCGCACCGCGCGGCCGGCCGCTTTTGTCGTGACCGCCGTCACAACCAGAGATATGGACACAGTGTCTCCACGAGTGCTTATATGTACACAACGTCCACAAACGAACCGAGGAGCGAGGACGATGAGCGAGAGCCAGATCGTTGTTGTCACCGGCGCGTCGAGCGGCTTCGGCTGGATGAGCGCGCACCGCCTGGCCGACGCCGGCCACACCGTGTACGCCGGGATGCGGGCCACCGCCGGCCGCAACGCCGACAAGGTCGCCCAGATCAAGCAGTACGCCGCGGACAACGGCGTGCGGATCCGGGCGGTCGAGATGGACGTGGCCGACCAGGCCTCGGTGGACGCCGCGGTGGCGCGGATCATCGAGGAGGAGGGCCGCATCGACGTGCTGTTCCACAACGTCGGCCACATGACCCTGGGCCCGGCCGAGGCCTTCACGCCCGAGCAGCTGGCCCAGATCTACGACTCCAACGTGCTCGGCTCGCAGCGCGTCAACCGCGCCGTGCTGCCGCACATGCGGGCCGCCCGCAAGGGTCTGGTGGTGTGGAACAGCAGCAGCAGCTCGGCCCGCGCCGGCACGCCGCCCTACCTCGCGCCGTACTTCGCGGCCAAGGCGGCCATGGACTCGCTGGCCCTGAGCTACGCCGTCGAGCTGGCCCGGTTCGGCATCGAGACCTCGCTGATCGTGCCCGGCGCCTTCACCGGCGGCACCAACCACTTCGCCAACGCCGGCCAGCCGGCCGACACCGAGACGGCCAAGGCCTACGAGGAGTTCTACGCCGGCCTCAATGAGCAGGTCACCGCCAAGCTAACCGAGCTGGAGCCGACCGACGCCGACCCGGCCGAGGTGGCCCGGGCCGTGGTCCGCGTGGTCGACACCCCGTACGGCAAGCGCCCGCTGCGCACCCACATCGACCCGTCGCAGGACGGCGCCGAGGTCGTCAACGCGGTGGCCGACCGGCTGCGCTCGGACTTCTACGAGCGGATCGGCCTGGCCGACCTGCTGCACCCGCGCACGGTGTGGTCCTGACCACTTCGACCCCGATGACAACGTTGTCAAGTGAAACGCCTGCAACCCCACCGGCGGATAACACGTCTACAGGGAAAATTCAGGAAGTTCTTAACGTAGATTAGGGGCCGACCGTCGACGACGCCGTCGGCCCCGCCGCCGCAAAGGGAACCGCCGATGACCACCGCCGCCGCCACGCGTCGCAGATACGGGCTCGCTCTGGGCTCGCTCCTGGTCGCGTTGACCGCCTCCGCCTGTGGCGCGGGCGTCGCCAGTGTAGTCGAGGGTTCCTCGCCGAAGCCGCAGGCCATGGCCGCCGCGCAGGGCGCGTGCAAGACGCCCGAGGTGCCGGCCGGCCTGAGCACCCAGCACGTGATGTCCGGCGACCTGCGGCGCACCGTGGTCGTCTACTACCCGCACGGCCGGATGCCGGGCAAGCCCATCCCGATGGTGCTGGACCTGCACGGCAGCGGCAGCACCCCGCTGCAGCAGATCTCCGGGTCGAACATCGCGGCCACCGCGGACAAACACGGCTTCGCGGTCGTCGCGCCGCAGGCCGGCATTCCGTTCATCGCCGGCAAGTCGCACGGCTTCGCCTGGAACGTGCCGGGCGTGCCGCTGATGAACGGCCGGCCGGTGCCCTCGGGCGCGCCCAACGACGTGCAGTTCATCCGGGACACCATCGCCACCATGAGCAAGTCCCTGTGCGCGGACCAGAAGCGGATCTACGTCACCGGCTTCTCCGGCGGGGCGCGGATGGCCTCCCAGATCGGCTGCGAACTGTCCACTGAGGTCGCCGCGATCGCGCCGATGTCCGGGCTGCGCCTGCCCACCAACTGCAAGCTGAACCGGCCGCAGTCGGTGCTGTCCTTCCACGGCACCTCGGACGGGACCAATCCGTACAACGGCAGCAAGCAGCTCTACTGGTCCTACGGCGTGCCGGCCGCCGCGCAGCGCTGGGCCACCGCCGACCACTGCGGCAAGGGCGTCACGCAGCAGGTTGTCAACGGTGTCATGAGCACCACGTACAACGGCTGCCAGGGCGGCCGGCAGGTGGTGCTGTACACGGTGACCGGGCAGCGGCACTCGTGGCCGGGCGTGGCCGGCGCGATGGCCAAGGGCTACAGCCTGCCGAAGATCGACCCGAACGAGATCATGTGGTCCTTCTTCGACTCCCACCCCCTCGACGCCACCACCACCTGATCTACCTTTTCTGTCATGAAGGGCCCCATCCTGACGTTGAGCGTCAGGATGGGGCCCTTCATGACGAAGATCAGGCCGGTGCGCCGTCCTCGTCGAGCTTGGGCCAGAGGATCGTGGTGAAGTCGGGCTGGCGCTTGTCCACAAAGGCGGCGACACCCTCCGCGTAGTCGCGGCTGGCGTAGGAGGCGCGGTACCAGCGGTGCGACCACTCGTCGTCGGCGGCCTGGCCGGCGGCGGCGCGGGCGATCAACTGCTTGGCCCCGGCCAATGTGATCGGTGCTCGCTTGGCCAGTGTCTCCGCGAGCGCATAGGCCTTGGCCGCTGCCTGGTCCACCGGGTGCACCTCGTGCACGAGGCCGATGCGCAGCGCCACCTCAGCATCCAGCAGCTCGCCGGTGAACAGGATGTAGCGGGCCCACGCCGGGCCGACCGTCTCCACCACCCGGGCCGTGGACATTTGATGATACACAACGCCCAGTTTCGACGGCGTGATGCCGAACCGGGCCGTATCGTCGGCGATCCGGATGTCGCAAGCCAGTGCCAACTCGCAGCCGCCGCCCACACACCAGCCCTGGATCAGCGCCACCGACGGCTTTGACATCGTTGCCAACGCCCGCTCCGCCGCGTGCACCACCTCCGAGTAGGCGGCCGCGGCCTCCTCCCCCTTGCGCACCGTCTGGAACTCGGCGATGTCCGCGCCGGCCGAGAACGGGCCGTCACCGGCGCCGCGGATGACCAGCACCCGCACCGCGCCGTCGTCCTCGACCGCGCTCACCACCTCCGGGATCGCCTGCCACATCCGCAGCGCGAAGGCGTTGCGCTTGGCCTGGCGGTCGATGGTCAGCGTGGCCACCGGTCCGTCGACGGCCAGCGACAGTTCCTCGGGGAGGTTCATGGTCAGCAAATTACCCGGGTCAACCGTGAATTCGGCCCGACGATCGCAGGTGGCTGCGTCACATTCCGTGCTGCCACCCTGACCGCACGTCTTCGCCAGAGGAGTGACGAGATGCTTCGACGTTTGACCCTCGGCCTCGCCGCCGCCCTGCTCCCGTTGGCCGGCATCGCTGTCGCCGCGCCCGCGGACGCGGCGCCGACCGTGGTTACCCTGCACTACAACGCGAGCGGGATCACGCACTACTCGGCCCAGGTGGTGCAGGCCGTGAAGAACTGGGACACCAGGCTGAAGAACGTGCAGCTGGTGTCCGGCGGCAGCGCCACCATCACCCTGCACGAGGTCAACGGCGGCGGTTCCTACACCACCACCGACGGGCACGGCCACGGGCAGATCTACATCGACCGCCAGCAGGTCGCCCAGGGCTTCGACCCGACGCGCATCATCACCCACGAGTTCGGCCACAACCTCGGCCTGGCCGACGACTACACCGGCCCCTGCTCCGAGGTGATGTCCGGCCACGGCCCGGGCACCGCCTGCAAGAACGCCATCCCCTCGGCGGCCGAGGTCGCTGAGGCCGACGGCAACTTCGCCAACGGCTTCGCCCCCGCCCTCGCGGAGCACACCGTTCGCTGACGTTGGTTCTCCCGAAGGACGCACCGGGCTTGCCTGGTGCGTCCTTCGTCTTGATCAGGCAGTATCGGGGTATGGCACCGTCCAGCGCGCTGCGCAGGCGGAGGTCCGAGCTGGAACGCAACTGGGCCGAATGGATGGCCGGCACCGCCGCCGGCGACACCCGGGACGAGGTGCTGGCCTCGTGGTCCCGGTCCCGGCCGACCGTGGATCCCGAACGGGACTCCGCGCCGGCGGTGGCGGGCGGGGACCTGTCCGAGCGGTGGGCCGCCTCCCCGCTGCGGGAGCCCGTGCTGGAACTGGCCGACGAGCTGCGCAGCATCGCCGACGACGCCCAGTTCATCGCCGCCGTCACCGACGAGTCCGGCACGATCATGTGGACGTGCGGCGGCCGGGTGATGCGGCGGCGGGCCGAGCAGGTCAACTTCGCGCCCGGCGGCTGCTGGAACGAGCCGTCCATGGGCACCAACGCGCTGTCCCTGGCCCTTCGGACCGACCGGGCCAACCGCGTCTTCTCCGCCGAACATCTCGTGCACGCCCTGCACGGCTGGGTCTGCTACTGCGCACCCATCCACGACCAGCACGGCAACGTCCTCGGCGTGCTCGACCTGTCCAGCACCTGGGACCGCTCGCACCCGTTGGCCATGTCCACCGTGCGCACCCTGGTGTCCGCCATCGAGGCCCGCGTCAGCGAGGCCCCGGTCACCGGGCTCCGACTCCAGTGCCTCGGCGACGCCGTCGCCCACCACCGCGGCCAGCTCCTGTCCCTTCGGCCCCGGCAGTTGGAGATCCTCACCCTGCTGGCCCTGCACCATCCTCGCGGCCTCTCCCCCGAGCAGCTCCGGGACGCCCTCTTCGGCGAACGCGACGTCGCCGCCGCCACCCTCAAGGCGCAGGTTTCCCAGCTGCGCAGCGCTTTGCACGGCTCCGTCAGCAACCGCCGCTACGTGCTCACCGAGTCCATCGCCTGCGACGCCGTCGAAGTCCTCCGCCTGCTCCGGGCCGGCGACGTCACCGGCGCCGTCCGCCTCTACAACGGTCCCCTGCTGCCGACCTCCACCGCCCCCGGCATCGAGACCTGGCGTGAACACATCTCCGTCGCCGTCCGCCAGGCGGTCCTCCGGTCCGGCGACCCCGAGCACGCCCTCCGCTTCGGCGAGCTCCACCCCCACGACGCCGAGATCCACACCCGCGCCCAGCTCCTCCTCCCCCCGTCCGACCCCCGCCGCGCCATCGCCGCCGCCCGCCTCACCTGGGCCGACTGACACTGCTCCGATCGGGTTGGCCCCGTCGTTGGACTCCATGCCCCGCCGTCACCCGCTTGTACCCTCGGACCCCGTACCGTTCCCTGCGTCGGGTGGTGAGGAGCATGCGACCAGCCCGACTCCTCCGCCTGATGCTGCTCAACACGAGCGAGCACGAGGGGATACTGCGCGGATTGCAGTTCGACCAGGTCTCGCCCACCTATTGGGTCAACGTGTGTCTCCACTGCCGGGTGGCGTTCGAGTTCCGCACCTATCGGGGCCACAGCGAGCGAAGCTGTCGCAAACGGCACAGGCGGGTGGAGCGGCAGGTGTGGTTATGCGGCAGGTGCCGCTACGGACTGGTTTTCGCCGACGACAAAGACCACTACGAGGACCACCGCTGTTTTGTCGACCGTGACGGCAGGCTCTGGGCCGAGCCGACGCCGAGTTTCGTGATACCTCACACGGCCTTTGCCAAGTCGCCCCTGGACCCGGCGGATGTCGTTGCGGTCGGCGAGGAGTAGCCATGTGGTTCACGTCCCTGCTGACGACGACCGCGGCGTCGTTCGGACGGCTGCTGATGACCATGATCGTGCCGACGGCGATTCCGATCGGCACGCTCTGGACCCTGCTGCGGGCCGGCAGCTTCACCGGCCACACCGACTGGCGGCAGGTCGCGCCGACCGCGTTGGTGAACGACTCCTTCGGGCTGCTGCTCGTGGTGGCGGCCATCGTGGTCGTCTCGGCGGTGTGGCAGCCGTTCCAGATCAGGCTCGTCCGGATGCTGGAGGGGTACTGGGACGGCTGGCCGGTGACGGCCCGAATCGCTCCCCTGTTCGTCGAGTGGCAGCGCCGTCGGCTGGCCGGTCTGCGCGAGCGGCACGCGGCCCTCAGCAGGCCAGAAGTCGCAGCCGCCCCGGGCATGAACCTGACCGAACAGGCGGCGCGGCAACGACTCCTGGCCCACCGTCGCACCGAGCATCGCCGGGTCCTCGCCCGGCTCAACCGGTTCCCGGACAGCGCGACAACGGACCAGTTGCTGCCGACGGCGCTGGGCAATGCCCTGCGCGCGGGCGAGGTTTCGGCGGGCGAACGCTACGGACTGAACACGCTGGCGTCCTGGTCCCGGCTTTTTCCGTATCTGTCGGACAGATTCCGCGCCGTGCACAACGCGTCCCAGGACTCGGTCGACACCGCGGCGAACCTGACCGTCAGCTTTTTCCTGGCCACGGCGATGACGGTCGCGGGTCTGTGCCGCGAACCGGTCTACTACTGGATCCCGCTGCTGAGTCTGGTGCTGACCTGCGTCTGCTACACGGGCGCGGTGGCGGCGGCCGTCCAGTACGGAACCTATCTGCGGGCCGCCTACGACCTGCACCGGTTCGACATGCTGAAGGCGCTGCACTATCCCCTCCCGAGGACACCGGGAGAGGAGCACGCGATGTTCGAGCGGCTCTCCTTGTTCTTCCGGGTCTCCGAGGACATGACCGGGGACCGCAACCGGCTCGCGAAGTACCCGGCCTACCTGCGCGAGTACCACCACTCAGGCGCGGTGGATGCTGACGACACCGCCGAAGCCGAGAACGTGGATCCGAAGTAGGCCGGCGTGGCCGGCGCCCTCCGGCGGTGTGGGTGACGTGTCCCGAACGGGCGCCAGCAGCCTTCCGCCCGGCTCCAGACAGAGGTGCCAGTCCTCAGGCACGGTCAGCTGCACGTGCCCGAACAGGACCGTGACGTTCATGGTGATCCCGTCCGGGTCGGGCGGGCAGTTCGACAGGTCGACCAGGTTCTCGCAGAGGAAGGCCCGGGGGTTCACGGTGGCGGCGACCAGGCTCGTGGGTTCGACGCGACCGGTGAGCAGGACGCGGGTCCACGACCGGCCGGCGGCCGAGCTGATGGAGGCCAGCAGCGCCAGGCCGGCGAAGAGGGCGACCAGCGGCACCGCGAAGTTGATGACCAGATCAGGCTCGACGCCCTGTTGCAGCGCCAGGTACACCACCGAGACGAGGACCAACAGGCCCGGCGCGAGCAGCGATTCGATTCGCAGGAAGCGCCGCGCGAGGTTGACGACGGCGAGGCCGATCAGCGCCCACGGCCACCAGTGCGCGAACAGGTTCCACGCCACGCTGAGGCGGTGCGCGGTGTCGCCGACGAGGAAAGCGCCGCTGAGCAGGAGGATTCCGCCGAGCCAGATCCGCGCGCGGCGCTCGTGCGGGGCCTGTTGGCCGACCGCCGTGGGCTGACGCGACGCGGGATCCGAGCTCACGAGGGAAGAGTAGGCGATGGGTTCAACCGGGCACGGGTGCAGCCGAGGGTGATGTCGAGGCGGGCGGCCTGGCTGGCGCGCAGGCGGATGTGGTGGGCGGCGGACTTGCCGCCACCGACTGTGCGAACCTGGCCCCGTGCGCTATGCCCTGTCGCTGCCCGAGGAATTCGCTCTGCTGTCAGTCACCGACACCGGCGCGGTGCGGGACGCAGCCCAGGCGGCGATCGGCTGCGCGGCCGCCGAGCTCGGCGAGCTGGCGTTGCGCGGCAAGGTGCTGGTCGACTGCCGCAAGCGCGAGGTGGGTGGCCTGCATGTCTACCTGACCGGCGGCGCGCGGGTACGTCTCGTCGACACGGGCGGCACCGGCCTGGCGTGGGCGGACGCGCTGCTGGCGGAGTTGGCCAGCCATGGCGTCGAGCACGGGAAGATCGTGCTGGCGAAATGGCTGCGCCGCCGCCGCGGGGCGTTCTCGCTGCACTGCGCCACACTTGTCCAACGCGGCCTGGTACGCCACGAGTCCGTCCGACGCCTGTTCGGAGCAGAGGCCCGCTACCTTCCGGACACCGCCGTGCGCGACGCCCTGGCCGCCGACATCCACGCGACCGGCCGCGGGCTGCAGATGCAGGACGCCCACATGCTGTTGTTGTCGGATCTCGTCGTGGGATGCGGGCTGGCCCGGGACCTGAACATCACCATCCCCGTGCAGCAACGCCTGAAGCGCGCCCGTGGCGGCGGCTCCGTCGCGTTGCTGCCGGAAGCGATGTTGGACACCAGCGCCGTGCTGGCGGCCGCGGTGCCCCGACGATCCCGCCGTCAGGGCTGAGCTTCGGCGCGGCGGCGGGCGCAGCCGAGGGTGATGTCGAGGCGGGCGACCTGGCTGGTGTGCAGGCGGATGTGGTGGGCGGTGGGGGGAAAGGCGGTGGCGAGGACGGTGCACGGGCCGGGTGGGAGGCCGGTGACGTGGTAGCGGCCATGGTGGTCGGCAGTGGTGGAGGCGACCATGCGGCCGTCGCGGTCGAGGACGCTGAGGGCGGCGTGGGGGCGGGTGGTGCCGGCAACGGCGCCGCCGCCGAGGGGGATGCCGCTGAGTTCCCGGAGGACGTGGCGGAGGTGGATGAGCGGCGGGGAGGCGGGAACGCCAGGGGCGAAGAGGGCGGCGTCGGCGGCTGCGAGGGGGCCTTCGGCGGCGGGCTGCACGGCGCCGACGGGGGCGGCGATGAGCTGGCGCACGGCGTCGGCCAAGGCCCGGCAGGCGGGCGCAAGCGGGGAGGAAGTGGCGGCGGGGCGGCGTAAGGCGCGGGCGTGCATGCCGAGGGAGGCGTAGAGGGCGAGCCGGTGCCGGGTTCGGGGCGAGACGGTGCCGCCGAGCATGGGAACGGTGAGCGGGCGGGCGACGAGGGAGAGCTGCCAGAGGCGGGTGTCGAGGGTGCGGATGGGGGCGTCAAGGTCGAGGCCGGTGGAGGCGGCGTCGAGAACGGCGGCCAGGGCGGTGAGCACGGCGTCACGGGCAGAGCGAATGGTATCCCTTGTGGACAGTGGGGTGACGACGAGGGCGACGACGAAGCCGATGGTGGCGCCGACGGCGGTCTCGGCCAGGCGCAGCAGGAGCAGGTCGGTGGAGAACTCGTGCAGCACGCTGTAGAGCTGGCCGACCATGATGGTGACGAAGAAGATCATGTACAGGTAGGAGACCCGGATCAGGTAGAAGCCCAGGAACATGCTGCCGATGATCACGGCGAGCACGGCGGCGGTGTTGCCGGCGGTGAGGGCGGCGAACAGCACGGAGGCGATCAGCCCGAAGAGGGTGCCCAGCACGCGGTTGAGGCCCTTGGCGAAGGTCTCGGTGCGGGTGGCGGTGCCGGCGAACAGCACAAAGGCGGCGATGACGGCCCAGTAGTAGCGGGCGGGCGAGAGCGCGGAGCCGATGATGATCGCCAGTGCCCCGGCGACGGCGACCTGGACGGCCTGGCGGGTGGTCATGTCCAGGCGGGCCAAGGGATTCCAGTGTCCGCCGCGAGCCGGAACGTCCTTGGCCACGGCGGGAGAGCCGGGCAGGGCGCCGAAAGCAAGCGAGATGGAGGCCTCGAACTCGTCCAGCACGTCGTCGGTGGTGGCGTCCGAACCGGACGCGAGGGCGACGAATTCGGTTACGGCGACGGAGAAGTGCTCATCGGGCAGCACACGGGCGAGCTCGGCGGCACGGGAGTCGTCACGGCGGGCCAGGCGGTCGGCGACCCGGGCGGCGGCGCGGGCCTGGTCGGTGCCGACGAGCGCCTCGGCGGCGGTGACCAGCTGCTCCAGGACGTGCTGGGCGTCGATCAGCTTGCGGCGTAAGCGAGAAGGCGACTTGTCGGCGGGCAGCGCGCCGGGTTCGGCCGACCAGCCCTCGACCATCAGCGCGGCCTCGGTGACGGCGGCCAGCCGCCCGTGCAGGCGACGGCGCAACCGGTCGATGCGGCGAGGATCGGTGCAGGACAACAGATCCGCGGCGGCGCGGGCCACGGCCCGGGCCCGGGCGTCGAAGGCCCGCACGACCCGGGCCAGCGTCTTGGCGGAGTTCACCCGCAGCACGGTGATCGACAGCAGCAGCACCCACACCGTCGCCACGATCACGGTGACCATCAGACCGGGCAGCATGGCCAACGTGGTGTGCAGGAAGGCGGCGAAGAAGTAGCCCATCCAGCCCATGAAGCCGTAGAAGAAGTAGTCGACGCCGAACCGCCGCACGTACACGGCGGCGAACATCACCGCCACGAACACGGTCAGCATCAACACGGTGTCGCTGCCGACCAGGGCGCCGGCGACCATGCCGACGCCGAAGGCGACCGGGAAGAACGCGGCGGTGCGGGTCTTGGCCCACGCGTCGCCGGAGCCCAGGGCCATCGCGCCCATCATCGCGACCACGGCCCCGAGCAGCATGGCGATCAGCGTGCCCATCGCGTCCGCCCCGGTGACCAGGGCGAACCCGAACTCCACGGCCAGCGCGCTGGCCATCGCGAAGGTCGCCGACACCGCCGACCACAGCCGGCTCAACCCCGGGTCGGAAGCCACCACCCGGTCCCGCACCTCGCTCAGCGCGAGTGTCATCCAGGCCCCCATTCCTCGATACCGGTACCATACCGCTAATTACCGGTGTCATACCGCCAGTTCTCGGAGGCGTCACATGGTCGACACGGCGCAGGCACTCGACGTGCTGGAGCTGGCCACGGCGGTGCTCAACCGCAACTTCGAGCTGCTGCGCCGGCGCACCGACGCCTACCAGGAGCTGGACAAGTCCGAGTACCTGCTGCTGCGCACGCTGGACCAGACCGGCCCGGCCGACGTCAGCACGCTGGCCGGCGCGCTGGGCCTGGACCCGTCGACAGTCGGCCGGCAGGTGACGGGCATGCAGGGCCGCGACCTGGTGACAAAGATCCACGACACCGCCGACCGCCGACGCTGCATCATCGCGCCGACCGAGCAGGGGCTGGAGCTGATGGCGCTGACCCGGCAGCGCCGGCTGGCCATCTCGGCCGAGCTGCTCGGCGACTGGACACCGGATGAGCTGCACACCTTCGCCGAGTTGCTGACCCGGCACAACGACGCCGTCGCGGCCCGCTACCTGAAGGCCTGACCCAGCCCTCGTCTGACCTAGCCCTCGTCTGACCTAGCCCTCGTTTGACCTGCGCGGAAACCTCGCGGCAACCCCTCAGGAGCAGCGTGACGCCGGTCACCGACGGCGTGAGGGAGTGCGAACAATGGTGTACGCCAAGCCTGGGACAGACGGCAGCGTCGTGCAGTTCAAGGCGCGCTACGACAACTTCATCGGCGGCGACTGGACGCCGCCGGCGGAGGGGCGGTACTTCGACAACCCGAGCCCGGTGGACGGTCAGCCCTTCTGCGAGGTGGCCCGCTCCACCAAGGCGGACATCGAGCTGGCCCTGGACGCCGCGCACGTGGCGGCCGAGAAGTGGACCAGGACCTCGGCCGGCGAGCGGTCGGTGCTGCTGAACAAGATCGCCGACCGGATCGAGGAGAACCTCGAGAAGCTGGCCGTCGCCGAGACCTGGGAGAACGGCAAGCCGGTGCGCGAGACGCTGGCCGCCGACATCCCGCTGGCCATCGACCACTTCCGCTACTTCGCCGGCGTGGTGCGGGCCCAGGAGGGCGGCATCAGCCAGATCGACGAGGACACCGTCGCCTACCACTTCCACGAGCCGCTGGGCGTGGTCGGCCAGATCATCCCCTGGAACTTCCCCATCCTGATGGCCACCTGGAAGCTGGCCCCGGCGCTGGCCGCCGGCAACTGCGTGGTGATCAAGCCGGCCGAGCAGACGCCGGCCAGCCTGCTGATGGTCATCGAGCTGATCGCCGACCTGCTGCCGCCGGGCGTGGTCAACGTGGTCAATGGCTTCGGAGTGGAGGCCGGCAAGCCGCTGGCGTCCAGCAGCCGGGTGGCCAAGGTCGCGTTCACCGGCGAGACCACCACCGGCCGCCTGATCATGCAGTACGCCAGCGAGAACATCATCCCGGTCACCCTGGAGCTGGGCGGCAAGAGCCCCAACATCTTCCTGCCCGACGTTGTGGCGGCCGACGACGACTTCCTGGACAAGGCGGTCGAGGGCTTCGTGATGTTCGCGCTCAACCAGGGCGAGGTCTGCACCTGCCCGTCCCGGGCGCTGATCCACTCGTCCATCTACGACGAGTTCATCGCCCGCTGCGTGGCGCGCACCGAGGCCATCGTCGCCGGCAACCCGCTCGACCCCGCCACGATGATCGGCGCGCAGGCCAGCAACGACCAGTACGAGAAGATCATGTCCTATCTGGACATCGGCGTGAAGGAAGGGGCCGAGGTGCTCACCGGCGGGCACTCCCGCAAGGTGGCGGGCCTGGAGGGCGGCTACTACATCGAGCCCACGATCTTCAAGGGCACCAACGACATGCGCATCTTCCAGGAGGAGATCTTCGGCCCGGTGGTGTCGGTGGCCACCTTCGACTCCGAGGACGAGGCGCTGAAGCTGGCCAACGACACCCTGTACGGGCTGGGCGCGGGCGTCTGGTCGCGGGACGGCAACACGGCGTACAGGTTCGGGCGGGCGATCAAGGCCGGCCGGGTGTGGACCAACTGCTACCACGCCTATCCCGCGCACGCGGCGTTCGGCGGCTACAAGCAGTCCGGCATCGGCCGGGAGAACCACCGGATGATGCTCGACCACTACCAGCAGACCAAGAACCTGCTCGTCAGCTACTCGCCGAAGAAGCTGGGCTTCTTCTGATGGGAGAACGGATCCGGCGGGTCGAGCTGACCGATCAGGCGCGCACGCTGGTCGCGACGCTGACCGAGGAGCACGGCCCGCTGATGTTCCACCAGTCGGGCGGCTGCTGCGACGGCAGCGCGCCGATGTGCTATCCCCGCGGGGAGTTCCGCGTCGGCGGCTCGGACGTGCTGCTCGGCGAGGTCGGCGAGGACATCCCGTTCTGGATGTCGTCCAGTCAGTACGAGTACTGGCGGCACACCTTCCTGACCGTGGACGTGGTTCCCGGACGGGGCAGCGGTTTCTCCGTCGAGGCCCCGCACGGCGTCCGCTTCCTCATCCGCTCCCGCCTCCTGACGGACGAGGAGTTCCAGCAGATCTCCGCCGAACCCCCACTCCCCACCGGCGCCGACTGACTCGCGAGTCCCGCTCTCAAGCAGCCATGGGTCGAGTTCCGAAATTCGACATTCAGTTGCCCGAGAGCGGGACTCGCGGGGGTCAGAACCAGGTGCTGGAGGGCCAGGTTTCTTCGGCCCAGGCCTGGCGGCGGGCGGAGTTGGGGTCGTCCTCGACCCGCACCGGTGTTCCCATGATCATGGTGGGGCGGCTCGTCGAGGAGTACGGAGTCCAGTCGACCTTGCCGTCGCGGACGAAGGAGCCCCAGGCCCCGTGCATCACCCGGGACAGCTCCGTGGCGGCGGGATCGCCGAGGTCGCCGCCGCCGACGGCCCAGGCGAACACGACGTCGGTGCCGTGGGCGGCGGCCATCGAGGACGGCACGCCGGGCAGGACGCCGTCGAACCGGTAACGCCAGGTCGGCGCGTGCCGGGACTGGGCGTCCACCAGCCGCAGCGTCGGGATCCCGTAGCGCTCGTCGGTCATCACGGCGGCGAGGTCGCCGTCGTAGGCGTCGATGATCCGCTGCGCTCGTTCGGGCCCGAACGCCTCGGTCAGCACCCGGGTCGCCGGCTGCGCCGCGCGGGGATCCAGGGCCGTGAAGGTGCCGGCTTCGTTGGCTGCGCTGGACGCCAGCAAGGCGACCTTGGCCGCCGAACCCGAGGCGATCCGCCGCACCGGCACGTCCGGCAGCAGCGAGCCGTCGACCACCGGCCGCCACGTCCAAACTCCGTACAGCGGCGGCGACACGGTCAGCTGCGCCTCCACCAGCTCCGCCGCCGACACGGACGGAAGATGCCGGCGGTCGATGCCCAGCCGGTCCGCGGTGGCCCGCGCGACCTCGGGCGTCGTCACGTGATCACCGCCGCCGCTCTGCGAGATCGCCCGCTGGAACAGCCCGGACGCTGCCGGGGTGGCCATCAGCGTGGCCACGCTCTTGGCCCCGGCCGACACCCCTCCGACGGTCACCTGGCGCGGATCCCCGCCGAACGCGGCGATGTTGTCCCGCACCCACCGCAGCGCGGCGATCTGGTCCAGCACGCCACAGTTGGTGTCGTCGAGGAAGCCGAAGGCCCCCAACCGGTAGTTGAACGTCACGACCACGACATCGTGGTCACGCACGAAGGTCTCGCCGTCGCCGATGCCGTCCGGGCCGGCGCCGCTCATGTAGCCGCCGCCGTGGATCCACACGAACACCGGCCGCGGCGTCGCCGACGGCCGCTCGGGGGCGCACACGTTGACGTAGAGGCAGTCCTCGCTGATCCGCTGTGGATCGTCCACAGCGGCCGGTCGCGGGCCGGGGATCATGGCCACCGGCAACACGATCTGCATCGCGCGCGGGCCGAAGCGGGAGGCGTCCCGCACCCCGATCCACGAGTCGGCCGGCAGCGGCGGCCGGTGCCGCAGCGGCCCCACCGGCGGCTGCGCGTACGGAATGCCGCGCCAGGCCACCGCCCCACCGAGATCGACGCCGCGGACCTGGCCGATCGTGGTGGCGACCGTTGTAGCCATCTCACCTTCCCCCAATGTCATTTACCCTGGCTGCGCCGCCCGTGGGACACCGCGTAGACCTGGCCGCGGAACCGCAGCACCGGGTCGTCGGACAACTCGATGCCGGGCACCAGCCGGGTCGGGTCGAACATCCGCCGGTCCCACTTGGCCTGGTCCTCGACCGGGCCGGTGACCAGCAGCCGGCCCACCGTGATCTCCGTGCGGTCGCTCGGCCACAGCACCGTGCAGTCGTCGGTCGGGTCGCCGGGCTCGGCGATCTGCACCTTCAGCTGGAACGCCACCGTGGTCGTGGCCAGCCGCTCGGCCAGCTCGTCGGACAGGTAGGTCGGCGACTTCTCGGCGGCCCGCTCGTCGGACAGCTGCTGCACGCCCGCCTCCGGCTCCCAGCGGTAGCGCACGGCCGTGCGGCGGCGCATCCGGTCCAGCCAGACGAAGGCGTGCACGGCCCAGTAGCGCAGGGTCGCGTAGCTCACCGGGATCGGGGTGTTCTTCACCGCCCGCAGGCCGCGCATCGCCTCCGTGTGCTCGGTGGCGTACTTGCGCACCACTTCGGGGTCGGGCGAGCCGGTGAACATGTTGGGCTCGGCCGCCTCCAGGAAGTCGCGGAAGGCCTGCGGGGTGGCGGCCACGAACACCGGCTGGCTCACCGACAACAGGTCGGTGGCGACGCCGCCGGGCAGGTGGAAGGCCACCGACAGGCCGCGGGCCGACCGGGTGCGGTCCCAGATGTAGGGATTTCCCGAGAAGTTGGAAAAACGCACGGTCGCCGGGACCGGGTCGCCCTGCAGGTGCGCCGCGGTGGTGTACTCGGCCGCCGCGCCCGTCGGCAGGAAAACCGCTCGGTAGCAGGCCCCTTTCGCGTGGGCCCGGCGGTAGCCGGGGTACAGGCCGGACACCCATTCCAGCCGGTCGGTGACGTCCACGGCCAACTGCGGATGGGCGCCGTCGGGTGGCTGAACGGACATGGGCGACATCCTGTTCGGCTCTGCGTCGGACCGCAGCCAGACTAAGGCGCGGCCGTCTTGGTGCCAAGCTGGGTACCGTTGTGTGCATGGAAGGGCACCAGCCGCCGGGCCCGAAGGACCGATTCGAGGACGACCTGATCGGGTTGGACCGCGACGATCCCGAGGTCAAGGCGTTCGCCGAGCACCTGGACCGGATGGAACGGGTCCGCAACGGCTACACCGTGGAGGGCTATCTGGCCGGGGTCACCGACTTCGCCGAGTCCGCCAACCGGTCCAGCGGCCACCGCCGGCTGATGGTGGGGCTGGTGGTGCTGCTGATTCTGCTGGGCGTGGGCTTCGCCACCTGGAACCTGCTCACGGTGGTCCTCGGCGTGATCATCCCCTGACCGAGCAGGCGGGGACGGCCTGCCGCAAGGGAAAGCTCGACGTCGGCTAGAGCTCGCCGTCCAGGTATCGCCGCCGGATCGCGGCCCGCGTCGGGCGACCGGTCCAGCCGGCCGGCATCCAGCCGGACTCGACGATCACCACGTCGCGCACGCGCACGTTGAAGCGCTTGGCCACGGCGGCCCGGACGGTGTCGACGACGGCGGTCACGTCGAGCTCGGCCGGCGGCAGGTGCTGGGAGCGTTCGGCGACGACGACCACGGCCTCCCCGAACGACAGCGCCACCACCCGGTCGGGGCGGATCGCCGGGTGGGCGGCCCGGGCGACCAGCTCCACCTCGTGCGGATCGAGGCGGCGGCCGTCCACGGTGAGCAGATCCTCCTGCCGCCCCAACACGAACAGCTCGCCCTCGTGCAGGAAGCCGAGATCGCCGGTGCGCAGCCACTCCCGACCGTCCAAACAGACCAGTCGCTGCCGGGCGGCCACGACCGCACCGGACAGCCAGATCTCGCCGACCATGCCGTCGGGCAGGGCCCACCTGGCGCTCGGGTCGACGATCAGCACCTGGCCGTCGACGGGCACGCCACAGGACACGAGCAGGGTGGGCCGGCCGTCGGTGCGCAGCACGGCCTTGCCGGCGGACAGCTGCTCGCGGTCGACAGTGATCCGCCGTGGCGGCGCGCCGGCGGCGGTCATGGTGACCGGGCCGATCGCGCCGGCGGCGGTGTAGCAGGTGCGCAGCGACTGCGGCGGCAGCCCGCACTGGCCGAACACGTCGACGGCCACCCGCACAGTGCTGGCGTTGATCGGCTCGCCGCCGTCGACCATGCTGCTGACCTGCGACAGCCGCAGCCACGAGCGGTCCTGTTCGGTTGTTCGGGAGGCGCAGTAGGCCAGCGCGAAGTCGGGGGCGGCGGTGATCACGTCCTGGCCCGAGGCCAGCGCCTGCAACCACCGGCGGGGCTGCTCCAGCACCGAAGACTGCTCCAGCAGCACGGTCCGCAGCCGGCCGGCCAGCGGCGCGGCCAAGCCCAGTACGAAGCCGAGGTCGTGGCAGAGCGGCAGCCAGTTCACGGTCACCGACCGCCCGGTGACCGCCCGGAACGCCGTCACCGCGCGGCGGCCGGCCGCGGCCAGATCGCCGTGGCTGAGCGGCGTCCCGACCGGGTCGGCCCCCGGATCGACCGGGTAGCGCAGCATGGCGAGGTCGGAGGCGGCGGCCGGGAACCGGTCCAGCTCCCCCTCCGGCAGGCCGTCCACCAGCACCACCGGGGCGTCGAAGAACGCCTGCACCCGAGGCTTGACCGCGCTGGTGGTGAGCACCGCGGTGGCCAGGCAGTCGGCCAGCACGGCGTGCACATGGGCCGGATGGTCGTCGAGGTCGGCCAGGTCAAGCGGCACCGCCACCACCCCGGCCCACAGCGCGGCCAGCAGGGCGACGACGTCGTCCACGCCCTGCGGCGCGAGCACCACGGCCCGGCTGCCCGGCCCGACGACCCGGCGCAGCGCGGCGGCGGTGGCGGCGACCCGGCGGTGCAGCGAACCCCAGGTCGCGGTGACCGACAGCCCGTCGAGGCTGGTGCTGTGGTCGACGTAGGTGACGGCCGCGTCGTCGGCGTTGGCGGCGGCCCAGGTGGCGAGGTGGTCGGTGAGCACGGTTCCTCCAAATGCGAGGGGACCCCGTCTGACATCTAGTGTCCGACGGGGTCCCCGTACCGCAACAGGCTTAACCGATCGTGTAGCTGTACGGAACGCCGGCCAACTCGTCCCCGCTGAGCAGGACGCTGTTGAAGTTGTCCAGGTACAGCACGCCGCTGACCGTCGTGCCCTTCGCCCCGGTCGGGGTGATGGTCACGGTGATGGTCGCGGTCTGGCCCGGGGCCAGCTGCGTCGGCGCGAAGGCCGGCGCGTTGGCGTCCACGCTCAGCCGCCACAGGTCACCGGTGTTGCTGGTGGCCGCGGTGTCGAAGGCCTGGGCGTGCACCTGCGCGGCCAGCGTGGCCGAGCCGGTCACCTCCGCGTTGGTCGGGCCGACGGCGGTGGCCAGGGCCAGCCACTGGCCCTGCGTGACCTCGGACGCCGCCGAGGTGGCGGTGGCCGAGTTGCCGCGCGGCGAGCCGTACAGCTCCGGCACCCCGCTGAAGGCGGAGGCGTCGAAGTCGGCCGGGATCGTCGCGTTCTGCTGGATGGTGAACGACCGGGCCTCGGTCGGCACCAGCCACTCGGTGCCGGTCGCGGTGGCCGGCTGCGGGAACTGCTGGGCCGCCGTGGTCGGCGGGACCACCACCAGGTCCTGGTCGGTCTCCGTGGTCAGGCGCGGGTCGGCGAACACGGACTCGGGCGCCACGCCGGTGTTCTTGACCTTGATCTTGACCTGGATCGGCTTGCCGGCCGGGACGGCGCCGCTGGGCAGGCCGTCGAACGACGCGTCGACCGCGTTGAACTTCAGGTGCCCGGTGAACGGCTGGGACAGCGCCGTGCCGCTGACGCCCTGGTTGACGTTGATCACCAGTTCCCAGCGGCCCTTCTCCGGCGCCCGGACGTAGGACTGCAGCGTCTTGGTCCGGACCGTGCCGTTGGCCCCCGGCTGCTGGTTGGTCGACAGCGACAGGATCTGGCCGCTGGGCGACTTCAGCGCCGCGTAGACGGTCTGGTTGGGGTCGCCGCCGAGGCTGACGTCCAGGCCGAAGTCCTTCTTGCCGGCCGGCACGTCGAACCAGTACGTCTGGGTCTGGGCCGGCGCGAAGTCACGGCCGTTGCCGCCGACGATCGTGCCGCTGAACGCGCCGTCGTTGGCCGGCGTGATCAGGCTGCGCAGCGTGAACGGCACCGAGGTGACCGCGCCCAGCGGCGTGTCCAGCTCCACCGCGGCCGACAGGTCACCGGGCTGGCCCGGCGTCTTGGCGGTGACGTGGAAGGTGCCGGACTGGCCGGGCTTGAGAGTCAGCGTCGACGGGCTCACCGAGCCGAAGTCGGTGTACTTGGTGCTGGTGAACTCGTAGGCCACGTTGCCCTTGAACCCGGTCTTGCCCTGGGTCACGTAGAACACCGCGGTCCAGTTGCCCGGCGCCGGGTAGCGCACGTCGACCCGGCCGTGGTTGGCCTGGCTGCTGCTGTTCTGCGGCCGGGAGTCGGACTGGTAGACGCCGTTGGGGTCGATCAGGGCCAGCCGCACCGTCGCCGACTGCGACGGGTTGCCTGGCCAGGCCAGGTCGCCCTGCAGGTGGTCGGCCCCGAACGGCACCTGGAAGGTGGTCTTGGCGTACACCCGGGTGGCGCTGGTGCCGTCGATGAAGGTCGGCGCGGTCGTCGAGGTGGCGTCCAGCGCGACGCCGCTGGTGGTGTCGGACAGCGTCTTGCCCAACACGCGACCGTGCGCGGACACGGTCTGGGTGTTGGGGCTGGTGTTGGTGACGGTCAGCGGCTCGGTGACGCTGCTGCCGGGCTTGGCCGCCGCGGTCAGCTGGGTGTCGCCGCCGGTGGTGGTGGCCAGCAGGCCCGCGCCCTGCGCGGCCGGCTTGCCGTTGCTGTCCTGGATGGACATCGCGGCCCGCACGGCGGCGTACGTGTTCAGCTCGCCCGCGCCCTGCTCGTCAGCCGGCTGGCCGAGGTCGCTCGCGGTGCCGGTGAGGATCTGCTTGACCAGCTGCGGGCTCGGCTTGGCGCCGTGGTGGGTGTTCTTGTACGCCTCGATGACCAGCGCGGCGCCGCCGGCGATGAACGGCGAGGCCTCGGAGGTGCCGCCGAACGTGCGGATGTTGGACGGGCGGCCCTGCTCGTCGGTGCAGCCGGCGAAGCGGGGATCGGCGTCGCACACCGACCAGCCGGACTCGCCCGGCGCCACCAGGTCGGGCACCCGGCCCAGGTCGTCGACGCCGCCCGAGGACAGCGCGGACATGTTGTCGTTGGCCCAGGTCTTGGCGAACGTGCGGGCACCGCGCTCACCGGTCTGCGCGTACAGCCGGTAGTTGGTGACCGAGCCGGCGGAGATCACGTGCGGGTCGACCGCGGGCGTGCCGATGGTGCCGCTCGGGCCGGCGTCGCCGGTGGAGGCGACAACCGTGACGCCCGCGGCCACCGCGGCGTCGTTGGCCAGCGCGACCGGGTCCACGCCGTCGGCCGGGAACGGGTTGCCGCCCAGCGACTCGTTGATCACATCGACGTTGTCGTTGTTCACGGCGTAGTCGATGGCCTGCAGGATGATCGAGTTGGTGACCAGCTCGGCGCTGCCGAAGATGTTCAGGCCGACCAGGCTCGCGCCCGGGGCGATGCCCCGCACGGTGACGTTGCAGCCCTTGGGCAGCGGGTGCGCGGCGGCGACCACAGTGGACAGGTCGTAGTTCACGCGGCCCTGCGCCGCGATGGAGCTGGCGTCGCCGAAGGCCTCCTCACCGGACTGCGGGCCGTTCGGGTCCGTGCCGGAGAAGTCCTGGTAGTCGGTGAAGACGTGGCTGCCGTCGGCCCGGATGAAGTCGGGGTTGTTCGGATCCATGCCGTCCGCGATCCACGCGACCGTCACGCCCTTGCCGTCCACGATGTGCTGCGCCTGCGGCGTGCTCGGGTTGGTGTAGGCGGTGTGCGTGGTCTGCAGCGCCTCCGGCTCCAGCAGGGGCTTGCTCGGGTCGGTCGGGCAGGCGCCCGCCGCCAGCGGCTGGTCCGGGGGCGGCGTCGCGGCCGCCTTGATCTGCTGCTTCTGGGCCGCGTCCAGCGGCTTGACCGCCCGGGTCCGGTCCGGCACGACCGCGGCCACGTTCGGGTCCGCGGCCAGCTTGCCCGCCTCGGCGTCGGTGACCTTGGCCGAGAAGCCGTTGAGCACGTCGAACGACTTCACGTTCTGCGCGCCCACCTGCCTGGCCTGGTTGACCAGCGGGGCCTGCTCCTGCCCCTCGGTCTGCTGGCGCTGGCCGCGCTGGGCCTTGGGTGATAACTCGGGGTGCTGGTTCCTGAGCACCACGATCACCGACTGCTTGCTCCCCTGGGCCAGCGCCGCGTCGGCGGCGGCCGCGCCGGCGGCCATCGCGCTCGGGCCGGTCGCGGCGAGCACGCCGGTGACCGTGGCCACGACGAGCACCAGTCTTCGGCGTTGTTGGCGGAACATCCGCGCACACCTCATTCCGGGCGACTCCACTTCGGACCGCCGGAGCCTATGTGTGATCTCCGCCGCGGAGCAGGTCAGAAAGAGGGGTAGTTTCGGGCTTATCCGTAATTACGGACAGAACGCCACTGTAACTGTTAACAGCAAAAGGGACGGTGCGACCGAATGGCGACTGGCGGTTCCGCTTCCGTGGGCGTAAAAGCCGTGTGTGGAACGGTTGATCACCTAGTGAATCCGGTCAAGTGCGTACCGTAGCACGCCCTTGCGCCGGCCGCCGTAAGAGATCGGTAACCGCGGACAAGGCTATGCGGGCAGTAGCCTTGCCCACATGGTCACGTTGGTCGTGGTGGGGTTTCTGGCCGGGGTGATCACCAGCCTGTCCCCCTGTGTGCTGCCGGTGCTGCCGATCGTGCTCACCTCGGGCGGCCCGCAGCGCCGCAAGTGGCGGCCGTACCTGGTCATCGCCGGTCTGGTGCTGAGTTTCGCGCTGTCCACGCTGTTCGGCTCGCTGGTGCTGAGCGCGCTCGGGCTGCCCCAGACACTGCTGCGCGACGCCGGCATCGCGGTGCTCGTGCTGATCGGCGTCGGGCTGCTCTGGCCCCGGTTCGGGGATCTGCTGGAACGGCCGTTCGCGCGGCTGTCCGGCCGTGCGGTGAATCCCGACGGCAACGGAATCGTGCTCGGTCTCGGACTCGGACTGCTATTCGTGCCGTGCGCCGGCCCGGTGCTGGCGACGATCGCGGTCATCGGCGCCAATCACACGTTCAGCGCCGGCGCGCTGGTGCTCACCGCCGCGTTCGCCATCGGCTGCGGGGTGCCACTGCTCGTTCTCGCGGTCGCGGGCGACGCCATCACCCGCCGGGTCGCGGCCATTCGCGACCGGGCCCGCGGATTTCGCATGGTCACCGGCGCGGTCATGCTGGTGGTGGCGGTGGCCATCGCATTCAACCTGACCGACGGATTGCAGACAGCGGTGCCCGGATACACCGAAGCGTTGCAGCAATCGGTGGAGAGCAATTCGGAGGCCCAGGGCGAGCTGCACAAGCTCAACAGTCCCGCGTCCGGGTCGACCGACAACACCGCCGCCGCCCCCGGCGCCAACTGCACTCCCGGCGGCCAGACGCTCCAGGACTGCGGCAAAGCGCCCGAGCTCACCGGCATCACCGACTGGCTCAACACCAAGCCGCTCACCCTCGCCGGCCTGCGCGGCAAGGTGGTGCTGATCGACTTCTGGACGTACAGCTGCATCAACTGCCAGCGCACCCTGCCGCACGTCGAGTCCTGGTACAGCGCCTACCAGAAGGCCGGGCTGGAGATCATCGGCGTGCACACCCCGGAGTTCGCCTTCGAGCACGACACCGCCAACATCGAGGCGCAGGCCAAGGCGCTGGGCGTGAAGTACCCGATCGCCGTGGACAACAACTACGCGACCTGGAACGCCTACAGCAACCAGTACTGGCCGGCCGAGTACCTGATCGACGCCAGCGGCCACATCCGGCACGTGAGCTTCGGCGAGGGCGACTACTCCGGCACCGAGCAGCTGATCCGCCAGCTGCTGACCTCGGCTTCGTCCACTGTGGACCTTCCCGCCGAGACCGAGGTCGCCGACACCACGCCGTCCGAGCAACAGACGCCGGAGACCTACCTGGGCTCACAGTACGCGCCGCTGCACGTCAGCGGCGGCACGCCGAGCGGCAGCACCCTACAGGCGTTCCAGTTCCCGCCGTCGCTGCAACCCGACACCTTCGCGTTGGCCGGCAGTTGGAAGGCAGCCGACGCCGAGTCCATCACCTCAGGGCCGGGCGCGAAGCTGGAACTCAGCTATCAGGCCAAGTACGTGTATCTCGTGCTCGGCGGCTCGGGAACGGTGACGGTGCGGGCAAATGGCCAGACCCAGACCATCGCCGTGTCCGGTGTGCCGAAGCTGTACACCCTTGT
Organism: Kutzneria sp. CA-103260; assembly: GCF_018263855.1. GTDB lineage: Bacteria > Actinomycetota > Actinomycetes > Mycobacteriales > Pseudonocardiaceae > Kutzneria. The sequence continues at coordinate 5,051,882 of NZ_CP073318.1, forward strand.
GGACAACGGGCCGTACCAGCGTTCGACCCTGACCCTGGACGTCACGCCCGGCGTCGACGCCTACGACTTCACGTTTGGCTGAGGTGTCTGCGGGTTCCCTTGCCCAGCAGGAGAACCACCGCGACGGCGCCGGCATAGCAGGCGGCGAACACGATGAAGACGGTGCCGGCGGAGCCGGCCTGCACCAGCGCGCCAGTGAGCAGCGGGGCGATCAGGCTGGCCAGCCGGCCGGTCCCGTTGGCCCAGCCGACGCCGGTGGCCCGCAGCCGGGTCGGGAACAGCTCGGGGGTGTAGGGCACGATGCCGCTGAACCCGCCGTCCTGACAGAAGGACAGCGCATAGCCGGCGACCACCAGCCACAGCATCGTGTGCTGCGCGCCGAAGACCAGCATCGCGGCGGCGGCGCACAGCCCGGTCACCACGACCATCGCCGGCCGGCTCACCCGGTCGGCGAACAGCAGCGTCACCGCCCGGCCGGCGATGGCCGCGAGCTGGAATCCCAGTGTGTACAGGAAAACCTCGGCCAGCGGGACCCGCATCAGCACCAACAGCGTCGGCAGCCAGAGGATGATGCCGAAGTAGGCGAAGCTCCAGGCGAACCACAGCAGCGAGGCCAGGGCGGTGCCGCGGCGCTGTGCCGGGGCGAAAAGCCCGGCGGAGGATCCGGTGGCGGGCGCGGGGTCGATGTCCGGCAACGCCTCGCCCGGTGAGATCCAGGCCAGCGACCGCCGCGCCTGTTCCACTTTCCCCGTGGATGCGAGGAATCGCGGTGTCTCCGGCAGCCAGGCCCGGACCACGGGGATGAGCACCACCGGCGCGAAGCCGAGCAGGAACGCGCCGCGCCAGCCGAACGCCGGCAGCACCAAGGGCACCAGGCCGGCGGCGGCCAGTCCACCGGCCGGGAAGGCGATGGCCCACAAGGCGATCAGCCGCCCGCGCCAGCGGGCCGGCACGAACTCGGACATCAGCGCGGTGTCGATGGGCACGAAGCCGCCGATGCCGAGGCCGGCCAGCACCCGGCACACCATCAGCTGGGCTGGGTCCTGGGCCAGCGCCCCCAGCGCCGAGAAGCAGGCGAACACGGCGATGGTGAGCTGGATGCCGGGCCGGCGGCCGACACGGTCGCTGAACACGCCGAACAGCACCGAGCCGATCAGCATGCCGACCATGCCGGCGGAGGTGATCAGGCCGACCTGTTGCGGGCTGAGCGACCACTCCCGCAGCAGCTGCGGCGCGACCAGCGACATGATCTGGAGGTCCATCGAGTCGAAGAAGAAGCCGACCGAGCAGACCGCGAACACGAACCAGTGCCGAGCGTTGAGTCTCGCGACGGCGACCGCCGGCGCGGCCGTCATGAGAGCTGGGACCGCAGTGCCTCGGCGCGGTCGGTGCGCTCCCACGGCAGGTCCAGGTCCGGCCGGCCGAAATGGCCGTAGGCGGCCGTCGGTGCGTAGATCGGCCGCAACAGGTTCAGGTCCCGGATGATCGCGGCCGGGCGGAGGTCGAAGACCTCGTTGATGGCCTGCTGGATCTTGGCCGGGTCGACGTTCTCGGTGCCGAAGGTCTCCACGAACAGACCCACCGGGGCCGCCTTGCCGATCGCGTAGGCGACCTGGACCTCCGTCCGGGACGCCAACCCGGCCGCCACCACGTTCTTGGCCACCCACCGCATGGCGTAGGCCGCCGAACGGTCCACTTTGGACGGATCCTTGCCGGAGAACGCGCCGCCGCCGTGGCGGGCCATGCCGCCGTAGGTGTCGACGATGATCTTGCGGCCGGTCAGGCCGGCGTCACCCATCGGACCGCCGATGACAAAACGGCCGGTCGGATTCACCAACAGCCGCACGTCGTCCGTGTCCAGGCTCAGCTCGGCCAGCTCCGGCAGCACCACCTGCTCACGGACATCCACCGCCAGCATGGCGTCCAGGCTGATGCCGTCGGCGTGCTGCGAGGACACGACCACCGTGTCCAGCCGCACCGGCTGGTCGCCGGCGTACTCGATGGTCACCTGGGTCTTGCCGTCAGGCCGCAGGTACGGCAGCGCACCGTTCTTCCGCACGGCCGTCAGCCGACGGGAAAGCCGGTGCGCCAAGGCAATCGGCAGCGGCATCAACTCCGGCGTGTCGGTGGTGGCGTAGCCGAACATCAGGCCCTGATCACCGGCACCCTGCCGGGCGATCTCGTCCTCGGCCGACTCCACCCGCGACTCGTACGCGGTGTCCACACCCTGCGCGATATCGGGCGACTGCGACCCGATGGCCACGTTCACCCCACAGGAATTGCCGTCGAAGCCTTTCGCCGACGAGTCGTAGCCGATCTCCAGGATCTTCTCCCGCACGATCGTCGGGATATCGGCATACGCCTCGGTGGTGACCTCACCGGCCACATGCACCTGGCCGGTGGTGATCAGCGTCTCCACCGCGACCCGACTCCGCGGGTCCTTGGCCAGCAGGCCGTCCAGCACGGCGTCGCTGACCGCGTCACAGATCTTGTCCGGGTGGCCTTCGGTGACCGACTCTGAAGTGAACAACCTGCGCATGGCCCCAGGCTGGCAGAATCGCCGGCGCCGGGCATCAGGGTTAGCCCTCATAGCGTTTTTCCTTGCGCCACAGCGTTGTTGACACCGGCCGCGATCATCGGTGTAGTCTCCGTCCCGTCACGTCCTCAACTCTTCGTTGATCTGGTTCAACCAGCAGGCCCGTCGTCTGGGGGCGACGGGTGGCGACGGGAGACGCAAGTGAACCACTCGTTCCTGACCAGGCTGGCCGGCTTCGGCGCGGCCGAGGCCATGATCGTCGACGGCGTGCCGCACGACTACGCCAGCCTGTGCGCGCTCGTCGGCGACTGGACGGCCGAACTCGACCGGCACGGAGTGCGCGCCGGGGACGTGGTCTGCCTCGAGGCCGCGTACTCCCCCGCGGCCTGCGCGGCGCTGCTGGCGCTCATCGCCCGTGGCGCGATCATCGTGCCGCTGTCCTCGACGCCACCGGCCAAGCGCGCCGAATTCCTCGCCGTGGCCGAGGTCGAGTCCGTCATCACGGTGAAACCCAACGGCAACAACACCTTCACATCGACCGGCGGCACCGCGTCGCACGAGCTCTACGGGCAGCTGCGGGCCACCGCCACCCCCGGCCTGGTGCTGTTCAGCTCCGGAACTTCGGGCCGCAGCAAGGCTTCCCTGCTCGACTTCGACAAGGTGCTCGGCCGCTACGGGGAGCCGAGCCGGCCGCGGCGCACGCTGTCCTTCCTGAGCCTGGACCACATCGGCGGCATCAACACGCTGCTGCACACGTTCAGCCAGGGCGGCGCGATCATCACCGTGCCGGAGCGCACGCCCGACGCCGTGTTCACGGCGATCGAACGAGACCAGGTGGGCGTGCTCCCGACCACGCCCACCTTCCTCAACATGGCCCTGGTCTCCCGGGCCTACGAGCGGCACCGCACGGACTCGCTCGAACTGATCACCTACGGCACCGAGCCGATGCCGCCGAAGACGTTGGACCGCCTGCGGTCCGCGCTGCCCGGCGTGCGGCTCAAGCAGACCTACGGCCTGTCCGAACTGGGCATCATGCCGACCCGGTCGCGCGCCGACGACTCGCTGTGGCTCAAGATCGGCGGCGCCGGCTTCGACTACAAGATCGTCGACGACGTGCTGTGGGTCCGCTCGGACATGGCCATGCTGGGCTATCTCAACGCGCCGGCCGACTTCGACGCCGACGGCTACTTCAACACCCAGGACGTGGTCCGGGTGGACGGCGACTACGTGCGCATCCTGGGCCGCCGCTCGGAGATCATCAACGTCGGCGGCGAGAAGGTGTACCCCAGCGAGGTCGAGGGCGTGCTGCTGGAGATGCCCAACGTCGCCGACGTCACGGTCAGCGGCCGGCAGAGCCACGTCACCGGCATGGTGGTCAAGGCGACCATCCAGCTCATCGAGGACGAGGACGAGCGGGCGGTGCGGCGGCGGGTGCGGGAGTTCTGCGGCCACCGGCTGGAGCCGTTCAAGGTGCCGGTGGTGGTCGAGGTGAACCGGGAACGCCAGTACTCCGAGCGGTTCAAGAAGATCAGGAGCGTCCGGTGACCGGCCGGGTCGCGGTGGTCAGCGGCGGCAGCCGGGGCCTCGGCCTGCTGCTGGTGCGGCGGCTGCTGGCCGAGGGCTGGCGGGTGGCCACCTTCAGCCGCAAGCCGAGCGCGGCCACCGACGAGCTGGCCGGCGCGAACTTCCTGTGGCAGCAGGCGGATCTGGCCGACCCGGACTCGCTGGCGGCGTTCACCGCCGCGGTGCGCGACCGGTTCCAGCGGCTCGACCTGTTGGTGAACAACGCCGCGGTGCTGCACGAGGGCCTGCTGCTGACCATGCCGCCCAAGCGGATCGCCGAGCTGGTCACCGTGAACCTGACCGCGCCGATCCTGCTGGCGCGTAGCTGTGCCAAGCAGATGAGCCGCAGCGGCGGCGGCTGCGTCGTCAACGTCTCGTCGATCAACGCCATCCGGGGCTTCCGCGGCGTGTCGGTGTACGCCGCGGCCAAGGCCGGGCTGGACGCGTTCGGCCGCAGCCTGGCCCGCGAGCTCGGGCCGCTGGGCATCCGGGTGAACTCGGTGGTGCCCGGCTTCTTCGACAGCGAGCTGACCTCGCACGTCGAGGAGCGCACCCGCGAGCGGATCGAACGCCGCACCCCGCTCGGCCGGCTCGGCACGGCCGACGAGGTGGCCGACGCCGTGCTGTTCCTGGCTTCCACCGGGGCCGGCTTCGTCACCGGCCAGTCCATCGTCGTCGACGGAGGTATCACATGCTGACCCAGGCACAGGTCCGGACCACCGTGCATGAGGTGGTCACCGACCTGTTACGCGAGACGCAGCCCGAGCCGCCGGCGCTGACCGGTCGGGAGGAGCTGCACACCCTCGGGCTGAGCTCGCTCACGCTGGCCCGGCTGGTGATCGAGCTGGAGGCCGCCATCGGGGTCGACCCGTTCGCCGAGGACGTGGTCATCTCCGACGTCCGGTCGCTGGACGACCTGGTCACCGTGTACGAGCGCGGCCTGGCCGCGACCGGCGCCTGACCGGCCCGGGAGGAGGGGAATCCATGGGCGAGGACCGACTGGTCGTCGTCGGCGACCGATTCGAGGACTTCCTGGCCAATCCGGGCACCATCGCGGCCTCCCGGCTGCGCGCCGACGAGCTCGGCGACCAGGAGCTGGTGGCCGGGCAGGGGCTGTCCGGCGAGCTGCTGGCCGAGCTGGCCAAACGCTGGGACGTGCCGGCGCCGGCCCGCCGCGAGCTGACCCACAAGCGGGCGGCCAAGAACGTGATGATCGGCGAACCGTCCCTTGTGGACGGTGTGTGGACCGCGCCGCTGGTGCTGGACGAGCGCAACGAAGTGCTGGAGGACCACATCACCGGCCAGCACGTGCCGGCGGTCGCGCTGATCGAGGCGGCCCGGCAGATGTGGACCGCGGTCACCGAGCTGCGCTACCCGCCGAGCGCGCCCAGCCGGTTCGTGATCGAGCAGCTGCGGTCCCGGTTCGACACGTTCGTCTTCCCCCTGCCGACGGTCGTGCGCTACCACCTGGTCGCGCACGAGCAGGGCCCGGTCGGCCAGCGCTTCCACGCCACCCTGACGATCAGCCAGCGCGGCGCGGTGGCGGCCGAGTTCGACGTGCACTACCGGGTCATCGTCAGCAAGATCGGCGCCAAGCAGGAGGCCATGGCCGCCCGGCAGGCGCTCACCGATGTGAAGTCAACCAGCGACATGGAGGAAAGCCGGTCATGAGCAGCGCCACCGGGAACATCGGCAACTTCACCACGGTCGACCGGGCGCCGGACGCGTCGTGGTTCATCGACTTCATGGACATCGCCAACGCGCTGCCCGAGTACCGCGCCATGAAGGACGACCTCAACGCCACCCTCGGCGACATCGCCGGCCGGACGGTGCTGGAGGTCGGCTGCGGGACCGGCGACGACGCCCGCGAGGTGGTGGCGCTGGTGGGGGCCGAGGGCAGGGTGGTGGCCACCGACCTGAGCGAGACCATGCTGGCCGAAGCCCGCCGCCGCAGCGAGGGTTCCGACCTGCCGCTGGAGTTCCGCGTCGCGGACCTGAGCGGCCTGGACTTCCCCGACAACAGCTTCGACGGGGCACGGGCCAAGCTGGTGCTGATGCACTGCGAGGACATCGAGACCGGCCTGAACGAGCTGGTCCGGGTGTTACGGGCGGGCGGGCGGCTGTCGGTGTTCGACTACGACTTCGACACCACCATCGTCGACCACCCGGACGAGGCGGCCACCCGCGAGGTGATGCGCTGCTTCTCCGACGCCCACCGCAACAAGTGGAGTGGCCGGCAGCTGTACCGCCGAATGCTGGACCGCGGCCTGCAGGACGTCACGGTCTCGCCGCACACCGTCGTGATGCCGTTCGAGTTCTTCCGCACGCTGGCCGCCGGCCGGCTCAAGACCGCGCAGGAGAACGGCGAGCTGGCGCTGACCGGCGAGCAGCTCAGCCAGTGGTGGCAGCCGCTGCTCGCCGCCCAGGAGCAGGGCCGGTTCTTCGCCTCCTTCACCGGCTTCGTCGTCGGCGCGACCAAGCCGTGAGCGAGACGACCCAGGCGGCGCGGACCTTCGCGTTCTTCGACGTCGACGACACTGTGGTCCGGATCAAGACGATGTTCTCGTTCCAGGACTACTACTACACTCACACCGGTCTGCTGCCCTCGGTGCTGGGCAAGCGCAGGGCGGCGCGGTTCGAGGCCGAGCGCCAGCACTACCTGGCCACCGGCCGGCCCCGCGAGGACCTCAACCGGATGTACTACCGGACCTGGCGGGGCCGGCGGCCCGAGCGGGTGGCCGAGCTGGCCCGGCGCTGGTACGAGGAAGTCCGGGCGATGCCGGGCGGGCTGTACTTTCCCGGCGCGCTGCGGGCCCTGCGCGAGCACCAGGAGGCCGGGCACGAGATCGTGTTCGTGTCCGGGTCCATGGTGGACATCCTCCGCCCGATCGCCGACGAGCTCGGCGTGACGCGCATGCTGGCCACCCGGGTCGTGGTCGAGGACGGGTGCTACACCGGGGAGATCGTGCCGCCGCAGACGATCGGCGCCGGCAAGGCCGAGGCGGTGCGGATGTTCCTGGCCGCCGAGGCGGCGACCGGCGCGGACTGCTGGGCCTACGGCGACGACCGCTCGGACGTGCCGATGCTGTCCGAGGTCGGCCACCCGGTGCTGGTGTCGGACCGGGCCGAGATCGCCGACCTGGCCCGGGAACGCGGCTGGCGGCTGGTCCAGCCCTGATCAGCGGGCGGGTCGTGGCACGGCCACGGCCCGCCCTCGATTCGTTGGAAGGAAACACCGATGGTGTCCACCACGCTCCTGCGCGAGGCGGCTCTGGTCGACGGGCAGTGGCGGGCCGCGGCCGACGGCCGGGTCTTCGACGTCACCGATCCGGCCACCGGCGCGAAGATCGCCGCCGTGCCGCTGATGGCCGAGGCCGACACCGAGGCCGCCATCGCGGCCGCGGCGAAGGCGTTGCGCCCGTGGCGCAGGCGCACCGCCAAGGACCGGGCCGCCGTGCTGACCCGCTGGGCCCAGCTGATGACCGAGCACGCCGACGAGCTGGCCGAACTGCTGACCACCGAGCAGGGCAAGCCGCTGGCCGAGGCCCGCGGCGAGATCGGCTACGCCATCTCGTTCCTGACCTTCTACGCGGCCGAGGGGCAGCGGGTCCGCGGCGAGATCATCCCGGCCACCGCCGAGGACAGCCGGATCATGGTGCTGCGCCAGCCGATCGGCGTGGTCGGCTGCATCACGCCGTGGAACTTCCCGGCGGCCATGATCACCCGCAAGGCCGCGCCCGCGCTGGCCGCCGGCTGCACGGTGGTGCTCAAGCCGGCCGAGCAGACCCCGTTGTCGGCGCTGGCCATCGCCGCGCTGGGACAGGAAGCCGGGCTGCCGGCCGGTGTGCTCAACGTGATCACCGGCGACGCCCCGGCCATCGGCCGCGCCCTGTGCGCGAGCCCGACCGTGCGGCTGATCTCGTTCACCGGGTCGACCGAGGTCGGCAAGCTGCTGTCCGCGCAGTGCGCCGACACCGTCAAGCGGCTGACCCTCGAACTCGGCGGCAACGCGCCGTTCCTGGTCTTCGAGGACGCCGACCTGGACGCCGCGGTCACCGCCGCGGTGCTGTCGAAGTACCGGCACAGCGGGCAGACCTGCGTGTGCACCAACCGGTTCCTGGTGCAGGCGTCGATCGTCGAGGAGTTCACCCACCGGTTCACCGCCGCGGTCGGCAAGCTCGCCGTCGGCAACGGCAAGCAGCCCGGGGTCGACGTCGGCCCGCTCATCGACGCCGACGGGCTGGCCAAGGTGGCGGCGCACGTGGACGACGCCGTGCACAAGGGGGCGCGGCTGCTGGTCGGCGGCGCCCCGCACGCGCTGGGCGGCACGTTCTTCCAGCCGACGGTGCTGGCCGACGTGACGCCGCAGATGCGGGTCATGCGGGAGGAGACCTTCGGCCCGGTCGCCGCGATCACCTCGTTCGACACCGAGGAAGCCGCGGTGGAGTTGGCCAACGACACCCGATCCGGGCTGGCCGGCTACTTCTTCACCAACGACCTGGGCCGGGCCTGGCGGGTCGCGGAGGCGCTCGAGGTCGGCATGGTCGGCCTGAACACCGGTTTCCTGTCGGTGGAGGTGGCGCCGTTCGGCGGGGTCAAGGAGTCGGGGCTGGGCCGGGAGGGCTCGCACCACGGCATCGAGGACTTCGTGGAGACGAAGTTCGTGCACATCGGCGGGATCAGCTCTCCTGGTGCAGCAGCAGGCTCCTGAGCAGTTCGGTCAGCCGGGCGCGGTCGGCCGCGGGCAGCGAGTCGGCCAGCCCGGCACTGGCCCGCGTGTGCGCGACGACGGCCTCGCCGGCCAGCGCCCGGCCCGGCTCGGTGAGGGCGGCCAGCAGCGAGCGGCGGTCGTCCGGGTCCAGCCGCCGGGACACCAGGCCCCGGGACTCCAGCCGGGTCAGCCGCTTGGTCAGGCCGCCGGAGGAGATCAGCAGGGACCGGTTGAGCGCGTTGGGCGTCAGCTCGTAGGGCGGGCCGCTGCGCAGCAGGGTGGCCATCACGTCGAACTCGCCGGGGTCCAGGCCGTAGGGCGCGAGCGCCTTGGCCAGGTGCTGCTCCAGGTTGCGGGCCACCCGGGAGATCCGCTTGGCCACCGCCATCGACTCCAGCGGCAGGTCGTACGGGGACCGTCGCCACTGTTCCAGCAGCACGTCGATGGCGTCGTCACGGTCCACGCCGACCACTCTACCAGGCTCGCTTCCCGGAAAGTTTCTCGCCGGAAAATTGTTTACTGGTGAGATATACGCTAGCGTGAGTTCATGTCCACGCCCCGCGTCGCCCCGTCCGCGCCCGCCGCCGCGCCCTCGGCCGGCGGCCGCGCCAGCCTCGCCGTCGGCTTCCTCACCCTGCTGGTGGTGGGCACCGACCTGTTCGTCGTCTCCCCGCTGCTGCCGGCCATCTCGTCCCGCTTCGGCGTCACGCCGGGCGAGGCCGGCAACACCGTCACCCTGTTCTCGATCGTCTACGTGCTCGGCGCGCCCTGGTTCGGCTCGCTGGCCGACCGGATCGGCCGCCGCCGGGTGCTGGTCATCGGCCTGGTCGGCTTCGGCGTGGCCAACCTGCTCACCGGCCTCGCGCCCTGGTTCTGGCTGCTGCTGGTCGCCCGCGTGCTGGCCGGCCTGGCCGCCGCCGCGGTCAGCCCGTCGGTGTACGCGCTGGTCGGTGGGTCCGCGCCGGCCGGCAAGCGCGGCGCCTGGATGTCCACCGCGGTCGCCGGCTTCCTGATCTCGCTGACCACCGGCGCCCCCAGCGGCACCGCGCTGGCCGCCGTTCTGGGCTGGCAGGCCGTTTTCGTGGTACTGGCCGCGCTGTCCGGGGTGCTGGCCGTCGTCAACGCCTTCGCCTGGCCCACGCCGGCCACCGGCGCCGCCGCCGCCACGCCGCCCCCGATCGCCCTGTCGGTCCGGCTGCGCGCCGTGACCGTCACCGGCCTGTGGGGCTTCGCCGTCTACGCCTTCTACACCTACCTCGGCACCGGGCTGAGCACCGACGCCCACCTGTCCACCGGCCTGGTCGCGCTGGCGCTGATCGTCTACGGGGTCGGCGCGGTCATCGGCAGCCTCGGCGGCGGCCGGCTGGCCGACCGCTACGGCGCGGGCCGGGTGGCCACCACCAGCCTGGCCCTCGTCGCGGTGATGCTGCTGGTCGTCGACCTGCTGCTGCCCGCGTCGACCCCGCTGCTGCTGGCCTCGCTGCTGGTGTTCGCGGTGTGCGCCTACCCGTGCCTGCCGTCCTACCAGGCCCGTCTGGTCGCCACCTTCCCGGCCAACAGCGGCTCGCTGCTGGCCTGGAACAGCAGCTCGATGTACCTGGGCACGTCCCTGGGCTCGGCGGTCGGCGGCCTGCTGCTGGCCCCGCTCGGCTTCCGCTCCATCCCGGTGGTGGCGGCGGCGGTGGCCGTGCTCGGCGCGCTGTTCTGCGCCTACTGGGCGATCAGCCGCAAGTCCACAAGGGACGCCGCGCATCAGGGTTAGCCCCGATGCCCGCCGGCCGCCGGTGAACTAGCGTCGTCCCTGGTCGTTCTCCTTGTCCCGCAACGAAAGGCGCGCGTCGATGCTCTGGGTTGTGCACTGCCTCGACGGTCCGGACGCGGCGCGGCTGCGCCCGGTGCACCGGGCGGAGCACTCGGCCCGGCTGCGCTCCGGCCTGGTGGCTCCGGTGCTGTACGGCCAGCTCGTCGGCGACGACGGCGAGCCGGTCGGCAGCCTGATCGTGCTGCGGGCCCCGGACCGCGAGACCGTGCGCCGCTACGTCGACGAGGACCCGTTCACCGTCAACGGAATCTGGCAGCGGACCACCGTGAGCGCCTTCGTGGAGTCGACCAACTCACCGGCCCGGATCGAGGAGAGGGAGACCCCATGACCAGGCACCTGCCCCCGGACATGGACCAGGACCGGTTGGACCGGGCGCTCGCGGAGTTACGTTCGGCGCTGGGCGCGAAATGGGTGCTGTCCGACGAGTCGGAGCTGGTCCACTACCAGGACCCCTGCCCGATCTACGAGGCCGACCACTTCAGCCCGTCGGCCGCGGTGCTGCCGGGCTCGGTCGAGGACGTGCAGGCCACGGTCCGGATCGCCACCGAGCACGGCCTGCCGCTCTCCCCCATCTCCACCGGCAAGAACCTCGGCTTCGGCGGCGCGGCCCCACGGCTGCCGGGCGCGGTGGTGGTGGACCTCAAGCGGATGAACCGAATCCTGGAGGTGGACGAGAAGTTCGGCTACGCGCTGGTGGAACCGGGCGTGAGCTACTTCGAGCTGTACGACCATCTCCGGGCCCGCGGCAGCAAACTGATGCTGGACGTGCCCGACCTGGGCTGGGGCGGCATCATCGGCAACACCCTGGAACGCGGCGTCGGCTACACGCCCTACGGCGACCACCTGTCCATCCAGTGCGGCATGGAGGTCGTGCTGGCCGACGGCGACGTGGTGCGCACCGGCATGGGCGCGCTGCCCGGCAGCAACACCTGGCAGCTGTTCAAGTACGGCTACGGCCCGCAGTTCGACCCGATGTTCACCCAGTCCAACTACGGCATCGTGACCAAGCTCGGCATCTGGCTGATGCCCGAGCCGGCCGGCTGCCAGGCGTACATGATCACCCTGCCGCGCGAGGAGGATCTCGGCGCGGTGGTGGACGCGGTGCGGCCGCTGCGGTTGAACGGCACCATCCCGAACGTGCCGACGCTGCGCAGCCTGCTGCTGGACGCGGCGGCGGTCGGCCCGCGCTCGCGGTTCTTCACCGGCGCCGGCCCCGTGCCGGACAGCGTGGCCCGCAGGATCGCCGACGAGCACGGCATCGGCCAGTGGAACTTCTACGGCGCGCTGTACGGGCCGCCGGCCGTGCGCGCGGCCACCTGGGAGGTGATCAGGGACGCGTTCGCCGGCATTCCCGGCGCCGGCTTCCACTTCGAGGGCGAGCACCCCAGCCCGGTGCTGGCCGCCCGGGCGAAGATCATGGCCGGGCAGCCCAACCTGGACACCTACAAGATCCTCCAGTGGCACGACAACGGCGGCCACATCGACTTCGCCCCGGTGTCGCCGGCCACCGCCGAGGACGCGATGCGGCAGTACGAGATGGCCCGGGACCGCTGCCGCGAGGCCGGCAAGGACTACATGGGCAACTTCATCGTCGGCCGCCGGGAGATGCACCACATCTGCATGCTCATGTTCGACACCGCCGACCCGGCCGACCGCGTCGCCACCCTGGACCTGTGCCGCACGCTGATCCGCGAGGCGGCCGAACTGGGCTACGGCGAGTACCGGGTGCATCCGGCGCTGATGGACGAGATCGCGGCCACGTTCAGCTTCAACGACAACGCGCTGCTGCGGCTGAGCGAGAAGATCAAGGACGCGCTGGACCCCGCGGGCGTGTTGGCGCCGGGCAAGCAGGGCATCTGGCCGCGGCGCCTGCGCGGCCGCAACCTCTAGAGCGGAACGGGAAAACCTTGCGACTCGTGGTCACCGGATCGATCGCGACGGACTGCCTGATGCGGTTCCCGGGCCGGTTCGCCGACCAGTTCGTCGGCGACCGGCTGGACCGCGTCTCATTGTCCTTTCTGGTCGACGAGCTGGAGATCCGGCGCGGCGGGGTGGCCGCGAACATCGCGTACGGGCTGGCGCAGCTGGGGCTGCGGCCGGTGCTGGTCGGCGCGGTGGGCAAGGACTTCGGCGAGTACCGGCGCTGGCTGGACTCGCACGGGGTGGACACCGGTTCGGTGCTGGTGGCCGAGGAGCTGCACACCGCTCGGTTCCTGTGCACCACCGACTCCGACCACAACCAGATCGCGTCGTTCCACGCCGGCGCGATGTCCCGGGCCCGGGACATCGCGCTGGCGCCGATGCTGCGGACCGGCGCCGACCTGGTGGTGATCTCCCCCAACGATCCGGAGGCGATGCTCCGGCACACCCGTGACTGCCGCGAATCGGGCATCCCGTTCGTCGCGGATCCCTCGCAACAGTTGGCCTATGTCAACGGAACCCAGATGCGAGCGCTGATCGAGGGCGCGACCTGGTTGTTCACCAACGAGTACGAGCGCGAGCTGCTGCTGGCCGGCATCGGGTGCACGGCCGAGGACGTGTTGTCGAGGGTCGGTTCCTGGGTGACCACGCTCGGCGCGGACGGGGTCCGCGTCGAGTCACGCGGGACGGAACCCATTGTGGTAAAAGCAGTCACGGTCGAAGTGGTTGACCCGACCGGGGCCGGCGACGCGTTCCGCGCGGGTTTCCTGGCCGGAGTGGAGGCCGGCATGGGCACCGCGCGGTCGGCGCAACTAGGTTGTGTGGCGGCGAGTTTCGCCTTGGAGTCACCGGGTCCGCAGTCCTACACGATCGCACTGACATCGCTGCTCTCGCGGCTGGGCGCGGCCTACGGCCACGACGCGGAGATAGAGCTGGCGGCCCGAGTCCGGCCGGTGCGCGAGCGGTAGCGCGCTTGTCAACCGGCAACCGATTTGGCAGCATCGAGCGAAGGCGGTGTCGCGCCGCGCCGCAGTGCCACGGTTGCTGGGGGCGATCTGTTGGACGGCAAGGAACGTGTCACGCGCAGGGTCCGGCGTCTGCTCAGAATGTGCGAGACCCGCTTCACCGAGTGGGGACTGGACCGGCCGTTCGATCTGACCGGTCTGGTCGAGCACCTGAGCAGAAGGCGGAACCGGCTTATCCATCTGGTGCCCGCACCGATGGGCGCGGCCAGGCCCTCGGGGATCTGGCTGCGGCTGCCGGCGATGGACGTCGTCGTTTACGAAGCCGACACCAGCCGGACCCACCAGGAACACATCATCGCGCACGAGCTGGCCCACATCCTCTGCGGGCACAGCACGACCGCGCCGGTGGCCGACGCGGACTCACGTCTGATCTTCCCCGACCTGGACCCGCAACTGGTGCGGGACATGTTGCTGCGCGCCGATTACGACAACGGCCACGAGCTGGAGGCCGAGGTGATGGCGTCGGCGATCCTGCAGCGGATGAACGCCCGCCCGCCCGAGCCGGCGGCCATGGACGGCAGCCCGGAGACACGCGAGGTGCTCGACCGCCTGGAACGCTCCTTCTACATCGGCGGCGGTGGCGCCGGGTGACCACGGTCCTGCACACCTTCTGCCTGGTCGTCGGATTCGCGATCCTGCTGCACAAGGTGTGGGGGCTGGCCCGCGGCCAGCGCGCCGACGCCGTCGCGGTGGCCTTCTGCCTGTACGTGGGACTGTCCGCGCTGAGCTACCTGGTGCTGCTGCCGCCGGTGTACGTGTTCGTGGACGAGCTGACCGGCATGCCCAACAGCGCCGGCCTGTGCTCCGGGATGAGCGTGCTGGGCCTGACCATCGCCCAGCAGTTCCTGCTGATGCACTGGACGTACCGCCCGGCGGACGCGAAACGCCGGGTGCGCAACCGGTTCACCCTGGCCGCGCCGATCTTCACCGGCTACGTGGTGACCTACTTCGTGTTCGAGCCGCGCCAGCGGCGCTTCGACGACTTCTACGTGCAGTACACCCACCAGCTCGCGCAGGCGCCGTACCTGGTGATCTACATCCTGGCCTGCATCATCGGACAGGTCGACGTGGTGCGGCACTGCTGGCGCTACGCGAAGATCTCGCACCGGGGCTGGTTGCGGCGCGGCATGGTCACCACCGCGATCGGCGGCGCGGTGATCCTGGTGTACTGCGCGGTGCGGGTCGCCGACCTGCTCGCCGGGCCACTGGGCGGCGATCTGCGGCCGTTGGAGCCGCTCGCGTGGGCGTGCGGCGACATCGGGTCGATGCTGGCGCTGATCGGTTGGGTGCTGCCGACCATCGGCCCGCGGCTGTCCGCCGCCCGCCGGTGGCTGCGGGCCCAACGCGACTACCACCGGCTGTATCCGCTGTGGCGGGCCCTGTGCGCCGAGGTGCCGGTGGTCGCGCTGGATCCGCCGACCTCGACCTGGCGGGACTTCTTCCGGTTGCGGGACATCGACTTCTGGCTGCACCGCCGGGTGGTGGAGATCCAGGACGCGCGGCGGGCCCTGCGCCGCGGCGAGGACGTGCCGACGGCGATCGCCGCGACCCAGGCCCGGGCCGACGACCGGGCCGAGGTGGCGCCGGCCGACCGGGACCTGCGCGACGAGATCCGGTGGCTGACCGAGTGGGCCGACGAGTTCGTGGCCTACCAGCGGAGTCAGCGTTGACCGGTGTAGCCGGTCGGCACCTCGGCGCCGGTGGCGAGGTCGTAGATCGACCGCTGCCGGTGGGCGACGCCGGCGCTGATCGCGTCGGTGCGGTCCGGCACCAGTTCGACCAGGCTCAGCACAACGCGTCGGCCGGGTCGGTCGTACCAGGCGCCGACCAGCAACGCCGGATCGTCCCGCAGCTGCTCGGCCTTGTCCTCGAGATAGGCCCGCAGCGCCGCCGGCCCGCCGCCGTCGAAGAACCGGTCGGCGGGCTCGATCCGCGCCGTGGCCCGGCCGGTGGCCACCGCGTAGCCGGCTTTCGGGCCCTGGCCGTCCCGCGGGTCCACGGTAAAGCCGCCGGTGCGGCCGACCAGCGTGACCAGACCGTCCACTTCGGACTGGAAGGCCGGGAACGGCGGCCCCCCGTCAGCCGCCAGCACGAGCAAGCCCGCGGCGACGATGGCGCAGACCGTGACCGGTGTGGACGGCACGGCTCATGCCCGCCGTCCGTGCAGGTAGGTCACCGCGGCGAGCACTCGCCGGTGCTCGTCCGGCCGGGGTTCCAGCTCCAGCTTGGTGAACAGGCTGCGCACGTGCGCCTCAACCGTCTTGGGGCGCAGCCGCAGCCGGCGGCCGATGGCCAGGTTCGAGCTGCCCTCGGCGACCAGCGCCAGCACCTGCATCTCACGATCGCTGAGCCGATCGAGCAGCGTGTCGGAGCGTTCCGTGGTGGTCACTCAGCCCCCTCGACCAATGGACGATCCAGTTGAACTGACAGTTGAATCTACGCCGGTCGACCGCGGTCGGCGGCTGTGAGTTCGGTCACTTCGCGATGGGACTGCCAGTTGATACAGTTGGACTGGCGACGCGACGAAGCCTCGGCAGTGAAGGACGGACATGGCTCAGGACAAGGGCGAATCCGTGCTCGCCGAGCGACTGGACGGCCTGTTCCGGTCCAGCCGGCCGCGCGGCCGCACCTGGACCAACGACGAGGTCGCGACCGAACTCAAGGCGGTCAATCCGGGGCTGCGGGTCAGCGGGGCGTACCTGTCCGCGCTGCGCACCGGCAAACGCGAGCGGCCGTCCCGGGAACTGCTGGACGCGCTGGCCGCCTTCTTCGGCGTCGCCCCGGCGTACTTCTACGACCGTGACCACGCCGACCAGACCTCCCGCCAGCTGGCCATGTTGGACGAGCTGCACCAGGCCGGCGTCCGGTCCATCGCGCTGCGGGCGGTCGGCCTGCCGCCGGAGAGCCTGGACGCGGTGACCGCGGTGCTGGACCAGATCCGCAAGCTACAGGGCCTGCCGCCGGTCGACGACTGATCGCGGTTTGGCCAGGGGTGTCCCCCGACTGCCGCACACTGTGGCACGTTTGCCGTATTGCCTTGCGGCGTCAGGAAAACCGAGGCGATGACCGATTGACACCTTCCGGTGAAGGGTTGTTGTGCGCCTCCCGGGCCGACCCCACACTGGCATCGCCATCGGCGGAGATCCGACGAGAAAGGCGGCGCGGGCGTGCGCGAGGAAGCCCTTGACCGAGTCAAGCTCATCTTCCAGCTGTTCGACGTGAACCGGAACGGCTATCTCGAACCCGATGATTTCGAACTGATGAGCGGCCGGGTGGTCGCGGCCGCCGCCGCGTCCGGCGACGCCGCCCGGGAGGCCATCGCGGCCGCGTTTCGCCAGTACTGGGCCACCTTGGAAACCGAACTGGACACCAACGCGGACGGCAAGGTGAGCTACGACGAGTTCACCGCCTGCGTGCTGGCGCCCGAGCGGTTCGACGGCACCATCGCGCAGTTCGCCGACGCGCTCTCAGCGCTGGGCGACCCCGACGGCGACGGCCTGGTCGAGCGACCGGTCTTCGTGGCCCTGATGGAGGCCATCGGCTTCGGCGCGGACCAGATCCACGACCTGTACACCGTGTTCGGGCCGGACGACAACGACCGGGTGCCGGTGCCGGTGTGGCGGGACGCCATCGTCGAGTACTACCGCCCGGACAAGGCCGGCATCGCCGGCGACCGGCTGGTCCCCGCCGAGGGCTGACCGAGTGGAACCGATCATCGGGCTCGCCGTCGGCCGCGGCACCGGTCCGGAGCTGGCCGAGGTCTTCGAGCGGGTGCTCGGCGGCATCGGCCGGCTGCACGGCCGGGAGATCGCGATCCGACGGTCGCCGCGGGCCTACCACTCGTACTTCACGCTGGAGCCGACCGGCGACACCGAGCGGCTGACCCGGCAGGACGCCCAGCACTACGAGGGATTCTGCCGGGAGCTGGCCGGCGGCGGCGTCACCGCGGTGTTCCGGACCGCGATCAACGCCCAGTCGCTCTACCTGGTGCGGGAACGGCTGTGGACGGTGAAGGTCGACGCCATCGGCCCGCTGCTGCTGGTCCGCGACCAGGCCCAGGGCTTCTACACCGGCAGCAACGCGCACGCCGACGGCGTGGTCGAACGGACCATGGTGTTCCGGCGGGACCTGACCGAGCAGGTCATCGACTTCGCGCTGCGCGCCGCCGAGCGGCACTGGCCCGGGCAGGGGCCGGCGCGGATCGTCATGGCCTACAAGTTCCATCTGCTGGACGGAGTCTTCGGCCGCTGGGTGGCGGAGATCGCCGCGCGGCGGGGCGTGCGGATCACCTTGTGCCAGCCCGACACCGCCAACCGCAACCTGGTCGAACACGGCTTCGGGCCGCGGACCCTGCTGATCGCCGGCAACGAGTGGGCCGACATCATGCACGTGATGCTGCTGGACCGTTTCGGCCGACACCGGCAGGAGAACCGCTGCGCCGAGAACCATTACCTGCATCCGGAGGTGGCGGGTCTGGTGGAGTACCAGACGGTGCACGGCTCCGCCGACGACCTCGCCGGCCGCGACGAGGTCAATCCCACCGCCACGGTTCGGGCCGCCGCGGCCATCGCTGAGCGGCACGCCGGCTGCCCCGGGGCGGTCGGCATGGTCGAGCGGGTGTTGGAGTCGTTACGGGACAACAGCATCGGCACCCGGGACGTGGGCGGCCGGCACGGCACCTCCGCCGTGGTGGACGCACTGCTGGAGGCTCTGGCCGTGCAGCCGGTGGCCGGCCCTTGACGACCGCGCTGATTGTCGTGGACGTGCAGAACGACTTCTGCACCGGATTCGACGAGGTGACCGCCAACGTCGCCGCCGCCGTCGACCGCACCCGGGAGGCCGGCGTCGAGGTGATCTTCGTGCGCTTCCTCGGCGACGTCGAGCACCAACGGGCCAGCTGGCGACGACGCAATCGCTTGCAGGGCAAGCGTCAGAAGTGCGTGGACGGCACCCAGGGCGCGGATTTCTCCCGTGTGACCCCGCTTCCCGGCGAGCACGTCTTCACCAAGCTGGCCCAGTTCGACGCCTTCCTGAGCGAGGGCTTCGAGGATCACCTGCGGCTGCGGCGCATCGAGCACTTGGCTTTCGCCGGGCTGTACACCGATGTCTGCGTCGACTCGACCGCCCGGACCGGCTTCCAGAAGGGCTGGCACATCACGCTGCTCACCGACTGCACTGCCAGCCTCTGCCTGCCGGACGAACTCATTCACCGCTATATGGCCAGGTTCTACGGCGCTCGGCTGCTGGCCCATGATGATCCGGCCTGGCTGCGCCTACCCGATGAGGAGGAGTCATGGCCGGCGATGTCGGGTTGACCGCCCTGCTGGTCGCCGCCGCCCGGGCCATCGAGGCCACCCGCCCCGATTCCCTGGCCCAGGACCAGTTCGCCCAGCACTTCGTGCGCGCCGCCGGCGTCGACTGGCCCGTGTCGTATTCATCCACTGTGGACTCCAGTCCGCTGTGGAGCCGTCTCGGCCGGTACTTCGGTCTGCGCACCCGATTGCTCGACGACTTCATCCCCGGCTCCGCCCAGACTGTGCTTCTGGGCGCCGGCCTCGATACTCGCGCCTTCCGTCTGCCCTGGCCGCCCGACTCCCACGTCTTCGAGCTCGACCGTGGGCCGGTGCTGGACTTCAAACACCAGGTCCTGTCGGATATCGGTGCCGCTCCCCTGGTCAAGCGCACCCCCGTCGACACCGATCTCCGCGGCAACTGGTCCGCCGCCCTGCTCGACGCCGGCTTCTGCCCTGGGCTGCCCACCACCTGGATCGCCGAGGGCCTGCTGCTGTATTTGTCCTCCGCCGCCGAGACCTCGTTGATGCGCACCATCAACACCCTCTCCGAGCCCGGCAGCCGCCTGTTCTACGAGATCAAGCTGGCCGTCGAGAGCCCCGCCGTCCGGGCCAGCCCCCTCTACTCCACCACCTTGGCCGAGACCGGCATCGACCTCCTGGCTCTGTTCTCCGAAAACCCCCGCCCCGACTCGGTCTCCTTGCTTTCCGCCCTTGGTTGGGACGTCTCCGTGCACACCTGCTTCGACTACACCGCCCGCTATGGAGCTGGGCCGGTTCCGGTGGACGCCGATCCGCTGGCCGGAAACCGCTGGGTGATCGCCAGCACCGATCCGTCTCCTGCGTAGGAGGTTGGCGTGGTTGGGGTTGGCTCGTTCGGATTTTAGATGGCTCCGGATGGATTTTGCGCGGAGCCTCTGGGCGATGGCGTATCGAGGCGTCATCGGGCAGGCTCCGCCTGCCTCGATTCGCGGATCAGCGTATGCCATCGCCCCCCTCCGCGCAAAATCCACCCTCCGATTCGAGTTGTTGTGGGTTCTTGGGTGGGCTGGGCTGGTTTCGCTGTGGAGTTATCAAAGAACGGGTGGGGCGGGTGGTCAGTATTGGTGGGGGTGGGTGGTGTAGTGGCGGCCTAGTGGGGTGACCCAGTGGAGGGTGTTGTCTGTATCCAGGGTGACTGTGTGGTTGCCGTGTTTGAGGTGGTGGTGATGGGCGCAGTAGCCCTTGAGCTGAGTGGCAGCGGTCTTTCCTGTGGGCCAGGGGGTGGTGTGGTCGAGTTCTTGGATGGGGGTGGTGCAGCCGGGGGCGGAGCAGACTCCACCGGCGTTGAGTTCGGCGAATTCCTTGATGCGGGCGGTGGGGCGGTAGGTGTCGGTGCCGAGTTCGGAGGCCTGCCGGTACTGGTCGAGGAGCAGGCCGCGCCAAGGGGCGTGCATGGAGAGTTCGCGGGCGGAGTCGGCGGCGATCGGGCCGTAGCCGTCCAGGAGGCCGGGGTCTTCGGTCAGGCCCATGAGGGTTTCCAGGGAGATGGTGACGTGGACTTTGACCTTGCGGTCGATGCCGTAGCCGAGGAACCGGTCCAGGAAGGCGTCGGCGCGCTTCTGGTCGGTGGTGCGGTCGTCCTTCACGAGGGCGCGGGCATCCTGGGTCAGGACGTCGCACACCTCGCGAGCATCCAAGGCGGTCAGGGTGATCCGCAGTTGCGCCATGCCATCCGGAAGGGGCGTGAACTCGACCCGACGTTCCTGCTTGGCCTTCAGGCGGCGCTGGTCGTAGCCGGTCGGATCGACCTTCGCGACCAGCCCGGTAGTCCGCCGGGCCAGCTGCGTGCGAGTCAGCCCCAAAGCCACCCCAATCAGTTCGTCTTCAACCTCAGCAACCATGGCCGGATTGGGCAGGTTGACGATCCGCTCGTCCACGGTCTCCAGCCGCCGCAGATCCAGCTCGCCTCGCCGTAGCAGCTCCGACAGCCGAGGCAACCGGTCCAACACCTCGCTGCACCGCTTCTGTCGCACCACCGACTGCTCCGGCTCATGAACCGCCATCGCCAACTCAGCGGTATCCTCCACATCCCGCAGAATCGACAACTGCACATGATCGACGAACGCTTTGATCTTCCGCGCCAGAATGAACGCCGTGACCTGCTGATCAGCGGCCAGATCGGCGATATCCACACCCATGAGCAGATCCAGCAGAGCCCCCGACGGTTCTCTGCTCTCCAACTCTCGGGTGAGTTCTTCCATACCTCCAGAATACGCCTATCAAAGATCAAACTCGAATCACTAACGGGTGAATCCGAGTTTCATGCATAATCGCAAACCCGACCCCACAAACCAAACCACCGCCCCCTCTCGCCTCGGAGGGTGGATTTTGCGTGGAGGGGGGCGATGGCGTACGCTCGTCCGCGAATCGAGGCAGGCGCAGCCTGCCCGATGATTGCCTCGATTGCCATCGCCCAGAGGCTCCACGCAAAATCCACCCGGAGCCACCCCAAATCCAGCCCAGAATTCAGCGATTGGATCGCCGCCCGATCCGGCGGCGTCGGCGCGAACCTTGGGATTCAGGCCAACGGGTCGTAGCGGCGGATCTCGTGGGTGGCGGCCACCAAGCGGCGCGGGTCGGGAATCCCGGCCTGCACCAGCAAATTGCCCAACGCGGTCGCTTCGACGGGCCCGGCGAGGACGGGGAGACGGCAGGCATCAGCGGTGAGTTGGCAGAGCAGCTCGTTGCGGGAGCCGCCGCCGACGATGTGCACGACGTCGATCTCCTTGCCCGACAAGCGCTGAGCATCCAGGAGCGTGTCGCGGTAGGCGTCGGCGAGGCTGTCGAGGATGCAGCGGACGATCTCCGGCGGATCGACCGGCACCGGCTGACCCGAATTCCGGCAGGCAGCGACGATGCGGGACGGCATGTCGCCGGGAGGCAGGAACTCCGAGGCGTTGGGGTCGATGACCGACCGGCGAGGCAAAGAAGCGGCGGCCCGTAGCAAGGGATCCCGCTCCAGGCCCCAGACCCGCAAGGACTCCTCCAGCAGCCACAGGCCCATGACGTTGCGCAGGTACCGGACCGTGCCGCCGACGCCGGCCTCGTTGGTGAAGTTGGCGGCCAGGCTGTCGGCGGTCACCACGGGGCGGTCCAACTCGACGCCGACCAGGGACCAAGTGCCGCAGGAGATGTAGCCGAAGCGGGAGGTCAGGGCAGGCACGGCGTACACAGCCGACGCGGTGTCGTGGGAGCCGACGGCGACGACGACGGTGCCACCGATGGCCGAGCCGGGTTGCCGGATGGGTGGGAACAAGCCCGAAGGAATCCCCAGTCGATCCATCAACCCCGTCGCCCACTGTCCAGTGTGGACATCCAGCAGCTGCGTCGTGGAGGCGTTGGTGTACTCGGCCCCGATCTCACCGGTGAGCCAGTAGGCGACCAGGTCGGGGATCAGCAGCAGGTGTGCGGCCTGCTGAGCCAAGGGATCGGCGACGAGCTGATACAACGTGTTGATGGGCAGGATCTGAATGCCAGTGACGCCGTACAACTCCTCGGCCGGCACGGCGGCAAGCACCCGGTCGACAACACCATCGGTCCGGGAATCCCGGTAGCACACGGGATCGGCCAGCAGCTCACCGGAGTCGTCAAGCAGGCCGTAGTCCACGGCCCACGAGTCGATCCCGACACTGCGAACGTCCAAGCCCCGCAAGCCTTCCTCGACTGACCGCCGCAGCAGTGCCGCGTCCCAGCGCAGCGCCCCGTCCCGAACCTCGGGCCGGTACGAGAAGCGGGAAACTTCCCGCAGCTCCAGGAGGTCGGCCTCGACGCGCCCGAGCATCACCCGCCCGCTGGACGCGCCGAGGTCGACAGCTGCATAGGAGGTCATCGCAGGAACGCGGCGGCGACGCCGGCGTCGACCGGCACGTGCAGACCGGTGGTGCGGGACAGTTCCCCGCCAGTGAGCACGAAGATCGCGGCAGCGACGTGTTCGGGCAGCACCTCCTGCTTGAGCAGGGTCCGCTGGGCGTAGTACTCCCCCAGCTTCTCCTCCGGCACCCCGTACACGGCGGCCCGCTGCGCGCCCCAGCCCGACGAGAAGATGCCCGACCCCCGCACCACGGCATCGGGATTGACACCGTTGACGCGGATGCCGTGGGCGGCCAGTTCGGCGGCCAGCAGCCGGACCTGGTGCGCCTGGTCGGCCTTGGCCGAGCCGTAGGCGACGTTGTTGGGCCCGGCGAACACGGCGTTCTTGCTGACCACGTAGACGATGTCGCCGCCGATGCCCTGCGCGATCATGGTGCGGGCGGCGGCCCGTGACACCAGGAAAGAGCCCCGGGCCATCACTCCGTGCTGCCGGTCCCAGTCCTCGTCGCTGGTGTCCACCAGCGGCTTGGACACCGACAGCCCGGCGTTGTTGACGACGAGGTCGACGCCACCGAAAGCCAGGCAGGCAGCGGCGATCGCCTCGTCGACAGCGTCCGAAGAGGACACGTCGGCGTGCACGGCGACGGCCGACGGCCCGATCTCCTTGGCCACGGCCTCGGCGGCGGCGAGATCACGGTCGGCGACGACAACGCACGCACCCTCGGCGGCCAGCCGCAGGGAGGTGGCCCGGCCGATGCCGGAGCCGCCGCCGGTGACGAAGGCGACCCGCGCGGTCAGCGGCTTCGGCTTGGGGCGCCGACGCAGCTTCGCCTCCTCCAGCTCCCAGTACTCGATCCGGAACTTCTCGCTCTCCGGGATCGGCTCGTACCGGGACACGGACTCGGCCCCACGCATGACGTTGATGGCGTTGACGTAGAACTCGCCGGCCACCCGGGCGGTCTGCTCGTCGGCCCCGAAGGAGAACATGCCGATGCCGGGCACCAGCACGATCGCCGGATCCGCCCCGCGCATCGCCGGCGAGTCCGGCAGGGCGTGCCGGGCGTAGTAGGCCCGGTAGTCCTCACGGTACTCGTGGTGCAGGTCCCGCAGTCGCTCCACAACGGACTCAAGTGGCGCATCCGCGGCGGTGTCGAGGATCAACGGCCGGACCTTGGTGCGCAGGAAGTGATCCGGGCACGAGGTCCCCAGTGCGGCCAACGCCGGGGCCTTGGAGCCGGCCAGGAACTCCAGCACCTCGGGCGAATCCGTGAAGTGCCCGACCTGACGGTTGTCGGTCGACGCCAACCCCCGAATCACCGGAGCCAGTGCCGCGGCCCGCTCACGCCGGGCAGCGGGCTCAAGCGGCCGCCACTCCGGGACAACGGACCCGAACGGGTCAGCGGAACCCCGGGAGTCCAGGAACTCCTGGGCCTTCCCGATGATCTCCAGCGAATTGGCCTGGCACTCCTGCGAAGTCGCGCCCCACGCGGTGATGCCGTGACCGCCGAGGATCACGCCGATCGCCTGCGGGTTGGCCCGCTTGATCTCGGCGATGTCCAGCCCCAGCTGAAAACCCGGCCGCCGCCAGTCCACCCAGGCCACCCGGTCGCCGAAGCACTCTCGGGTCAGCGCCGGCCCGTCGGCGGCGGTGGCCAGCGCGATGCCGGCGTCCGGGTGCAGGTGGTCCACGTGCGCGGCGTCGACCAGGCCGTGCATGGCGGTGTCGATGGACGGCGCGGCGCCGCCCTTGCCGTGCAGGCAGAAGTCGAACGCGGCGACCATCTCGTCCTCGCGCTCCACCCCCGGGTACACGTCGGTCATGGCGCGCAGCCGGTCCAGCCGCAGCACGGCCAGGCCGGCCTCGGTCAGGGTGCCGAGATCGCCGCCGGATCCCTTGACCCACATCAGTTCCACGTCGCCGCCGGTGACCGGGTCGCGGTCGACGGCTTTGGCCGACGCGTTGCCGCCGGCGTAGTTGGTGTTGCGCCGGTCCGCGCCGATCGAGTGCGCACGGGCCAGCAGCTGAGCGACTTCCGGGTTCACGCGCCCCATCCCATCGCCGAGCCGCCCACGCGCTCGGCCTCGATCTTCTGCTGGTAGCCGGACCGGTGGTACGCGCCGATCGGGTCCGGGTCGAGCCCGTCCTCGGTCCGCAGCTCGGCGAGCAGCGGCCGGACGTCGGTGTTGTAGGCGTCCATCAGCACCGCGTTGGCGCCGAGCACGTCGCCCTCGGCCTGGGCCTTGGCCAGCACCTCGCGGTCGACGAGCAGCGCCTTGGCCGTCGCCTCCTGCACGTTGAGCACCGACCGGATCATCGCCGGCACCTTGGGCTCGATGTTGTGGCACTGGTCGAGCATGAACGCCACGTCGGCCTCGGGGGCCAGCGCGTCCGCGGCCACGATCTCGTGCATGATCCGGAACAGCTGGAACGGGTCGGCCGCGCCGACCATCAGGTCGTCGTCGGCGTAGAACCGGCTGTTGAAGTGGAAGCCGCCGAGCTTGCCAGCCCGCAGCAGCAGGGCGACGATGAACTCGATGTTAGTGCCGGGCGCGTGGTGCCCGGTGTCCACCAGCACCTGGGCCTTGGGCCCGAGGTTCACGCAGTGCGCGAACGAGGTGCCCCAGTCCGGCAGGTCCATGGTGTAGAAGCTGGGCTCGAACAGCTTGTACTCCACCAGCATCCGCATGCCGTCGGGCAGCTGTCCGTACACTTCGGACAGTGCCTCGGCCAGTCGGTCCTGGCGGGCCCGGATCGAGTCCTGGCCGGGATAGTTGGTGCCGTCGGCGAACCACAGCGACAGGATGGTGGACCCCGTCCGCACCCCGACCTCGACGCACTCCAGCAGGTGGTCGGTGGCCTTGCGGCGGATCTTCGGGTCGGGGTTGCAGACGCTGCCCAGGCGGTAGTCGTCCTCCTGGAACACGTTGGGGTTGATGGCCCCGATGGCGATGCCGTGGTCGGTGGCGAACCGGGCCAGCGCGGGATAGTCGTCGACCTTGTCCCACGGGATGTGCAGGGCGATGCTCGGCGCCACCCCGGTCAGCTCGTGCACCTTGGCCGCGTCCGCGATCTTCTCCTGCGGCGTGCGCGGCACGCCCGCCTGGGCGTAGACCTTGAACCGGGTGCCCGAGTTGCCGTACGCCCAAGAGGGCGTCTCGATGCGGTGCCTGCGCAGCTGCGCCTTCACGCCTTCCACGGCGTCTCTCCTTCGCCAGCGAGCCTCAGAAGTTGTACTTGTCGACGTTATCCTTGGTGAAGGTCAGCGGCGGGCCCAGCACCACCTCACCATTCGCCCCAATGGTGTAGTCGCCGAGGTCCCCGGCCTTGAACTTCTCGCCCTGCTTGCCGGTGATCTGCCCGGAGGCCAGCGCGACCGCGGTGTAGGCGGCCAGCGCGCCCAGCTTGGCCGGGTCCCACAGCTCGACCGAGCCGACGGTGCCGTCCTGGATGAACTTGCGCATCTGGTTGGGGGTGCCCAGCCCGGTCAGCGCGACCTTTCCCTTGTACGAGGAGGAGTCCAGGTAGCGGGCGGCCGCGGCGACGCCGACCGTGGTCGGCGAGATGATGCCCTTGAGGTTGGGGTGGGCCTGCAGCAGCCCCTGGGTCTTCTGGAACGAGGTCTGGTCGTCGTCGTTGCCGTAGGCGATCTCGTCCAGCTTGATGTTGGCGTACTGCGGCTTGGCCAGCTCCTGCTTCATGATGTCGATCCAGGCGTTCTGGTTGGTCGCGTTGGCCGTCGCCGACAGGATGGCGATCTCGCCGGAGCCGCCGATGGCGTCGGAGATCAGCTTCACCTGGCCGGCGGCGATCTCCTGGGCGGAGGCCTGGTTGATGAACACGTCCCGGGCGTCGGGGGCGGCGTCCGAGTCGAAGGTCACCACCTTCATGCCCTGCTTGCGGGCGGCCTTGAGGGCCGGCGCGACGGCGTTGCTGTCGTTGGCCGCCAGCAGCAGCGCGTTCTGGCCCTGCTGCGCGGCGGTGTTGATGTAGGTGACCTGGGAGGACGCGTCGGCGTCGGACGGGCCGGTGGCCTTGAACTGCTCGCCCAGCGCGGTCGCGGCCTGCTGGGCGCCGCCCTGCGCGACCGTGAAGTACGGGTTGTTGACCTGCTTGGGCAGGAACGTGATCTTCAGGTCCTTGGCCGTCGGCGCGTTCGGGTTGGCGGCGGTCTGGCTCTGCCCGCCACCGGTGTCGCCGCCGGAGTTGTTCTTGGTGGTGCCGCCGCAGCCGGCCAGCAGCAGGGCGGCGGACAGCAGGACGATCACACGCTTCATGGTGTCGCACCTCTCAGGCGCTTGGTCACGGCCGGCGCGAACACGCTGGCCAGCAACAGAATTCCGGTCACGAGCTTGACCACCTCGTTGGCGACGTCGTCGAGGATCAGCGCGTCGGTCAGGCCGCCGAGCACCAGCGCCGCCAGGATCACGCCGACGATGCTGCCGCGGCCGCCGAAGATGGACACGCCGCCCAGCAGCACGGCGGTCACCACGTCCAGCTCCAGCCCGGTGCCGTTGTCGGCGCGGGCGCTGGCGTAGCGCAGGGTGTAGACGATGCCGGCCAGCGCGGCGACCGCGCCGGTCAGCACGAACAGGATGAACTTGACCCGCTTGACCCGGATCCCGGAGAACCGGGCCGCTTCCTCGTTGGCGCCGATGGCGAACACCGCACGGCCGAACGTGGTGGCGTGCAGCAGCAGCCCGAACACCACCGCCAGCACCGCGAAGAGCACGATGGGGTAAGGGATCCATGTGCCGGGCACCGGCGTGGTGCCGAACTGCGTGTAGCTGTCCGGGAAGTCGGCGACGGCCTGGTCGCCCAGCACCACGAACGCCAGCCCCCGGTACAGCGCCAGCGAGCCGATGGTGACGGCCAGCGACGGCAGTCCCAGCTTGGTGACCAGGAATCCGTTGATGGCCCCGCACACCGCGCCGACCACGATCACGACCGGCAGGATGGCCTCCAGCGGCCAGCCCGCGTTCCACAGCATGCCGATCAGCGCGCTGGACAGGCCCAGCACCGAGGCCACCGACAGGTCGATCTCGGCGGCCACCACGACCAGCGTAAGCGGCATCGCGATCAGCGCCACCACGGCCAGATCGCTGCCCACGTTGAACGCGCCCCGGCCGGTGAGGAAGCTGCCGCCGGTCGCCGCCGAGCCGACCACGGCGACCAGCACCAGCAGTACGAACAACACGCTTTCCCAGCGCAGCAACGACTTCATGCGCTGACTCCCCTCGACTGGCGGCGCAGTCGGGCCGCCACCCGCAACGCCACCCCGCGGTCCAGCGCGATGGCCGCGATCAGCAGCGCGCCGGTGATCGCCTGCTGCCAGAACTGCGCGATGTGCACGACTTCCAACGCACTGCCGATGGTGGACAGCAGCAGCGCGCCGAGCGCCGCACCGGCCACGGTGCCGCTGCCTCCGAAGATCGCCACACCGCCGACCACAACCGCGGAGATCACCTGGAGTTCCAGGCCGGTGCCGACGGTCGCGTCCACGGTGCCGTAGCGGGCGACCGCGAGCACGCCGGCGAGACCGGCGACCGTGCCGGACACCAGGAAGGTCGTGAACACCCTGCGCCCCACGGGAATACCGGCCAGCACCGCCGCCTCCGGGTTGGAGCCGATCGCGTACAGCTCGCGGCCGCTGCGGTAGCTGCCCAGGTGCAGTGCGGCAATCGCCAGCACGATCAACGTGATGATCACCAGGTACGGGACGCCGAGCACGCTTCCGCTGCCCAGCGCGAGAAAGCCGTCCGGCAGGTTGGCCGCGTTGATCTGCCGGCCGTGCGCCCACATGAAGTCCAGGCCGCGGAACACGCTCAGCGTGCCCAGCGTGACGACCAGGCTCGGCACCTTGCCCAGCCCGACCAGGGCCCCGTTGAACAGCCCGCACAGCGCGCCGACGGCGATGCCGACCACGATCGCCAGCACCGGGTTGACCGCGAAGGTGTCGGCGGTAATGAACGCCGACAGCCCGAGCACCGAGCCGACCGACAGGTCCACGTTGCGGGTGATCACCACCATCGTCTGCCCGACGGTCAGCAGCGCGACCAGGCAGGCGTTCAGCAGCAGGTCCCGAATCCCCTGCCCGCTCAGGAAAAGCGGGTTGACGACGGTCGTGACCGCGACGACCACGGCCAGCGCGATCAGGATCCCGAGCTCACGGATGGCAGTCATCCGGCCGCCACCCCCGTCGCCGCCAGCACGATGCGCTCCTCGTCGGCCTCGGCCCGGTCGAACTCCCCGACCACCCGGCCCTCCCGGACCACCAGCACCCGGTCGGCCATGCCCAGCACCTCCGGCAGCTCCGAGGAGATCATCAGCACCGCCACGCCCTGCGCGGCCAGCTCCGACAGCAGCCGGTGCACCTCGGCCTTGGTGCCGACGTCGATGCCGCGGGTCGGCTCGTCCACGATCAACACCTTCGGCTGTCGGGACAGCCACTTGGCCAGCACGACCTTCTGCTGGTTGCCGCCGGACAGCACGCCGACCGGGTCGGTCAGCTTGGCGAACTTCAGCTGGAGCTTGACCGCCCAGTCCTCGGCCAGCGACCGCTCGGCCGAGCTGCGCAGGAAGCCGAAGCGGGACAACCGGTCCAGCGAGGCCAGCGCCGCGTTGCGTTCGATCGACGCCTCCAGCACGAGGCCCTGTTGCCGCCGGTCCTCGGGCACGAACCCGATGCCGGCGCTCATCGCCGCCCCGGGCGATCCCGGGCGGATCCGCTTGCCCCGCACCAGAACCTCGCCGGCGTCCGGCTTGTCCACGCCGAACACCGCCCGGGCGATCTCGCTGCGCCCGGCCCCGACCAGCCCGGCCAGCGCCAGGATCTCGCCCGCTCGGACGTCGAAGGAGACGTCCGTGAACACACCTTCTCGGGTCAGCCGACGCACCGACAACACGGTCTCGCCGGCGTCGACCTCTTGTTTGGGGAACAGCGCGTCCAGCGAGCGGCCGACCATCAGCCGCACCACGCTGTCCGGGGTCTGCTCGGTCAGCGGCCCCGACCAGACGAACCCGCCGTCCCGCAGCACGGTCGCGTCCTGACACAGCTCGAAGACCTCGTCGATTCGGTGCGACACGAACAGCACCGCCGCGCCGTGCTCCCGCAGCGCCCCGACCACGCCGAACAGCCGTGCCACCTCGGTCCCGGACAGCGCCGCCGTCGGCTCGTCCATGATGATCACGCGGGCCTCCGAGCCCAGCGCCTTGGCGATCTCCACCAGTTGCTGGTCGGCGATGGACAGCCCGCGGGCCGGCCGCTTCGGGTCGATGTCCACGCCCAGCCGCTCGAACAGCAGCTCCGCCTGCTCGCGCATGGCGGCGGTGTCGACCAGACCGCCGCGGCAGGTCGGATGCCGTCCCATGGCCACGTTCTCGGCCACCGACAGGTCGCCGAACAGGGTCGGCTCCTGGTAGATCACGGCCACGCCGGCGGCCTTGGCGTCGGCCGGCGAGGTGAACCGGGCCGGCTGGCCGTCGACCAGCAGCTGCCCCGAGTCCGGCCGGTGCACCCCGGCCAGGACCTTGATCAGTGTGGACTTGCCGGCGCCGTTCTCCCCCAGCAGCGCGTGCGCCCGGCCTCCGGTCAGCGTCAGCGACACCCCGCGCAGCGCCCGCACCGCGCCGAAGGACTTACTGACGTCCGCCAGGGCGACCTCCACCCGCACCCTCCCCTAAATCGTTTCAACCCGACACGGCAGGAAGCGTGCCCGCGCCACCCGAAGGTGTCAAGAGTCACACGCTTGACCAGGGGCTATTCTGATTGAAACGATTCGAGGCGTTAAGGGGAGCCAGTGCCGGTCAGCATCAAGGACGTCGCGGCCCGGGCCGGCGTCTCCGTGGGCACGGTGTCCAACGTGCTCAACCGGCCCGACGTCGTCGCCGACGATACCCGGCACAAGGTGCTGTCGGCGATCGAGGAGCTCGGCTTCGTGCGCAACGAGTCGGCCCGGCAGCTGCGCACCGGCACCGCGCGGGCCATCGGGCTGATCGTGCCGGACGTGTCCAACCCGTTCTTCACCGACGTGGCCCGCGGCGCCGAGGACGCCGCGAGCGACGCCGGGCACGTGGTCATCCTGTGCAACAGCGACGAGTCCGAGCAACGCCAGGACCGGCACCTCCAACTGCTGGCCGAGCAGCGCGTGCACGGCGTGCTGATCACGCCGGTCGAGGCGGCGCCCGAGCCGGTGCGGCGGCTGCGGGAACGCGGCGTGTCCGTGGTCCTGCTGGACCAGCACGCCGACGTGGAGGACACCTGCTCGGTGTCGGTCGACCACCGGCACGGCGGCACGCTGGCGATCAACCACCTGCTCGCCGAGGGGCACCGTGAGCTGGCGATGATCACGGGCCCGCTGTCCATCGCGCAGTGCCGGCAGCGCCTGGACGGGGCACGCGACGCGCTCGTGGCGGCCGGGCGGGACCCCGAGGGGCTGCGGGTCATCGAGGTGAACGCGATGAACGTGGTCTCCGGCCGCGATGCCGGAGAACGCATGCTGGCCGGGACGCGCAGGCCGGACGCGGTGTTCTGCGCCAACGACCTGCTTGCGCTCGGCGTGCTCCAGGTGATGGTGCGCGCAGGTGTGCGCGTGCCCGGAGAACTCGCTATCGTCGGGTACGACGACATCGACTTCGCGGCGGCCGCCGCAGTGCCCCTGACCTCCGTGCGCCAGCCGAGCCGGCTGCTCGGTCGACGCGCGGCCGAACTGGTGCTGGGTGAGACCCAGTCACCGCAGGAGCACGTCCATCATCACGTGGTCTTCTCCCCGGAGCTCGTGGTCCGGGAATCCAGCAGACGCTTCCGCTGAATCCGTTACTCGAAGCCGCGCATGATCTGCGGCTCGTAGCCGTCCTCGCGGTCGGCGTTCCAGACCAGGCTCTGCTGCGGCAGCTGCTCCTGGCCCTCACCCTCGTCGTCGCCCCAGTTCCAGCTCCAGGTGCGAGGGCTGTCGTCGATGTCCAGACGTCCCATCTGTGTCACTCCCCAGATCTCATGTCGTCGGGTTCCTTCACTGTCTCCACTTCGCTGTGGCCAACATCACTGTGCCTGAGCGCTTCCCTGGACTCAACCAAGTTTAGGGATCTTCGTGATGCTTTATAGGGGTTCTCTAGAAGGTTAGCCATGCCTAACCTCCCTTGGGGTGACAGATACGCCTTTTTGACGGATCTTGGTGTATCGGGGGCGGCCGTTGCCCTCGTTCGAGGTATCGAATCCGCAGGTCACACGGTTACGGCTGGCGGTGCGTCCACGACAGTGGGTCCGACGCCGGGGCGGCCACCGGTCGAGGGGCCCGCCCGAGCCGCGAGGAAGGGTGTCTGCGGCAATCGGAGTGCCCGACGGGCCCGGTAGGGTCGCCGTCGGGGGAACCGAGACGTCCGATGATACAGCCCGTTCCCCTTTTATCCACCTGGGGGGAACGCATGTCCGTCATCGTCGACCTCGCCGACGAGCTGTTCGACCTGCTGCTGGACCGCAACCCGCTGGGCGCCAGCTTCATGGGCCTGCCGGGTCACGAAGACCGGCTCACCGACTACAGCCAGGCCGCCGACCAGCGGTTTTCCGCCGCTTTCGGGTCGGTGGCCGCGCGGGCCCGGGCCGTGCCCGACGAGGGCCTGAGCAGCTCGGACCGGATCACCAAGCGGACCATCGAGCACGAGGCCGAGGTGCAGCTCGGGCGGATCGAGGCCCGCTGGATCGAGTTCACGGTCAGCGGCCTGTTCGTCACGCCGGCGGCCGGGCTGCTCACCTTCCTGGCCGACGTGCCCGTGACCGATGACCTGCCCCAGCGCTTGGCCACCGTGCCCGAGGCACTGGCGACCATCGCCCAGCGGCAGCGGGACGGCTTGGCCGACGGACTCACCCCCGTCGCCCACCTCGTACGGCAGGCGATCGACAACCTCGACACCCGATTGTCCACAGTGGACGCCTATGTCGGGTCGGAGGCGTGCCGTCCCGTGGTGGAGTCGGCGGTGGCCCCGGCCATCGCCGCGTACCGGGACTTCCTGGCCACCGAACTGCTGCCGCACGGCCGGAACCCCGAGCACGGCGGCGTCTGCTGGCTGCCCGACGGCGACCGCCGCTACGCCGTCGCCGTGCGGGCCCACACCACCACCTCGCTGACCCCCGACGCGCTGCACCAGATCGGGCTCGACGTGATCGCCGGCCTGGCCGAGGAGTACGTCCCGCTCGGCCGGGCCGTGTTCGGCACCGACTCGCTGCCGGAGATCTTCCGCCGGCTGCGGGAGGACCCGGCCCTGCGCTGGACCACCGGCGACGAGATGGTCGCCGCCGCGGAGGCCACCGTGCGCCGGGCCGAGGCCGCCGCCCCGGCCTGGTTCCACCGGCTGCCGGCCGTCGCCTGCGAGGTGCTGCCCTATCCCCCGTCGACTCCCGCCTCCACGCCGCCGGCCTATCGGCACGGCACCCTCGACGGCTCCCGCCCCGGCACCTACTACGTCAACACCGCCGTGCCACACGAGGCCGCCCGGCACAAGACCGAGGTCACTTCCTTCCACGAAGCCGTTCCCGGGCACCACTTCGAGGTCACCCGGGCCGAGTCCCTCACCTCGCTGCCCATGCTCCGGCGCACCGCCGCCGTCACCGCGTACCGCGAGGGCTGGGCCCTGTACGCCGAACGCCTCGCCGACGAGATGGGCCTGTACTCCACCGACCTGGACCGTCTCGGCATGCTCATGATGGACTCCACCCGGGCCGGCCGCCTCGTCGTCGACACCGGCCTGCACGCCCGCGGCTGGTCCCGCCAGCAGGCCATCGACTACCTGCTGGCCAACACCCCCATGGCCCCGCACCACGTGGTGTCCGAAGTGGACCGTTACCTCGCCGCTCCCGGTCAGGCGCTGGCGTACATGGTGGGACGCCTGGAGATCCAGCGCCTGCGCCGCCTCGCCGAGTCCGAACTCGGCCCCCGCTTCGACATCCGCGACTTCCACGAGGCGGTCCTGGGCGAGGGCCCCGTTCCCCTGTCGGTGCTGGCGGAGCTCATCACTGACTGGATCAACCGGCGACCTCGTTGAACCCGGGACCGGGTTCGGTCACTGGCGGAAAACGGCGTCGACGACAATGCGCCGTCATATGTTGTTTCGCCGCGTGTCCGGCGTGGTCAGGATTTGCATCTGGTCGGCGATGCAGGTTCCAACGCGAAAGGCGTGACCGGTCATGGGCAGATCCGGGTCGCGGGGTACTGCCTGCCTTCCCACGGAGACAACGAGTTTCGTGGGCCGGCGGCACGAGGTGGCGGAGGCGAAGCGGCTGCTGTCGGTCGGCCGGCTGGTGACGCTGACCGGCGTCGGCGGGGTCGGCAAGACCCGGCTGGCGGTGCATGTGGCGGAACAGCTCTTGCGCGCTTTTGCCGACGGCGTGTGGCTGGTGTCGCTGGCCCCGCTTCAGGACGAGGCGCTCGTGCCCCATGCGGTCGCCGACGTGCTGGGGATCCGCGACGAGTCGGACCGAGACCCGTTGGCTGTTCTCGTCGAGCACCTGCGGGAGCAGCAACTGCTGCTGGTGCTGGACAACTGCGAGCATCTGCTGGACGCCTGCGCGCGACTGGTGGGCACGGTCCTGATGCAGGCGGTAGGGGTACGAGTTGTGGCCACCAGCCGGCACCGGCTGCGTCTGCTCGGGGAGCACCTGCTGGAGGTACAGCCCCTGCCGGTCCCGAAACGTGAGGAACTGGCCGGGGACGTGGCCGCCGCCAGACGCTTCCCGGCCCTGGAACTGTTCGCCAACCGCGCGGCCGCCGTTGCCCCCGGCTTCGCGATCACCGCGGAGAACCAGCGGGCCGTGGCCCGGCTGTGCCGCCGGCTGGATGGACTGCCGCTCGCGATCGAGCTGGCCGCCGTGCAGATGCGGATCTTGAAGGTCGACCAGCTCGTCGAGCGGCTGGACGACCGTTACCGGCTGCTCACCGGCGGCAGCGGCACCAGGCTGCCCCGCCACCAGACGCTGCGTTCGACCGTGGACTGGAGCTACGACCTGTGCACCCCACAAGAGAAGTTGGTCTGGGCGCTGCTCTCGGTGTTCGCCGGCAGCGCTGACCTGAGTGCGGCGGAAGCGGTGTGTGCCGGGGAGGATGTCGAGCCCGCTGACGTGCTCGATGTGGTCATCGGGTTGGTGGACAAGTCCATACTGGTCGCGGTGCCTGGTGGCAGCAGGGTCCGGTATCGACTGCTGAGCTCCCTGCGGGACTACGGTCTGGAGAAGCTGAACGAGCTCGGCGAGGCGTCCACCGTCCGCCGCCGGCATCGGGACTACTACCTGCGCCTGGCCGAGGAGTACGAGAAGCAGTGGTTCGGCCCGCGCCAGCGGGAGATCATCGCCCATCTGCGGGCCGAGCAGGACAATCTCCGCGCGGCCTTCGACTTCTGTCTCACCACTCCCGGCGAGGCCCAGCTCGGCCTGAAGCTGGTCGGGACCCTGTGGTTCTACTGGAGCTGCTGCGTGCTGCGCTTTGAGGTACGGCACTGGCTGCGGAACCTGGCCCTGTGCGAAGGCATGAAGCCGCGCGGCGCCCCCGCCAAGGCGCAGTGGGCCAGTGGTGTGGTGTCGCTGATCCACAGCCGGTCGGATGCCGTGCTCCGGGCCGATGACCGCTCCGGTCGACCGGTGCCCGAGCAGGCGGACCCGCCGGTCACCTCGCTCGCCGCTATCGTCTCCGCTCGCAGCGATCTGATGAGTTTCGCCGTGCTCGGCCGGGCCGAGCTCGCCTGCTCGCTTGTCTTCCGGAGCAGTCCCGAACGGGCCGTGCCGCTGTGCGCCGAAGCCCTCGCCGTCTGCGTGGCGCACGGCGAGCAGTGGGCCCGGTCGTACCTGCTGCGCACACTCGCCATGGCGTATTGGGCGATGGGAGAACACGACAGCGCCACCACACACGCCCGCGACTGCCTACGGCTCGAGTACGTCGTCCATTCACCGCAAGGACTCAGCAGGACCCTCGATGTGCTGGCCGCGATCGCCATCGGCCAGGGCGCCGCCGAGCGCGCCGCCGTGCTGCTGGGCGCGTCCGACAATATCTGGCACCACATCAGCGGGGATCAGTCGAAAGCACAACAGCAGACGGGGCGGATCCCGGTGAGCGAGCGGCGGGCCCGCAAGACCTTGGGCGACCGCGGTTTCGAGCGGGCTTTCCAACGCGGCCTCACATTTTCGACGGACGAGGCCCTCGCCTACGCTGTGCAGGAGCGGTCCTCCCGTCGGGGCACACCACGGGAGACAACGGCCAGGGCGGCATCCGCTGAGCTGACGCCGCGCGAGCGGCAAGTCGCCGAGCTGGTCGCCCAGGGCCTGACGGACAAGCAGATCGCCAGTGCCCTCGTGATCGCGCAGCGCACCGCCGAGGACCATGTGCAGCGCATCCTGGCCAAGCTGGGGTTGCCCAACCGCACCCAGGTGGCCGTCTGGCTCAGTTCGACAGATCCTCCAGGCGAACGGCCACCGCCGCGGTAGTGCCCGGGCCTCCGGGGCCGGCGCGCAGTTCGAGCCGCCCGGTGAGCGCCTCGGCCAGCCACAAGCCGTGGTTTCCTCCGGTGGGCGGGCCCGGCGACAGCAGGCGATGCGGGCCGGCGCCTTGGTCGGTGACCTCGCACCGCAGTGTCCCGTCCGCCAAGCGCACCACCAGGTTGCCCGAGCCGCCACCGTGGATCACCGTGTTGCACGCGATCTCCAGCGCCGCCTGGAGAAACGTTCGCCGTGCCCGGTCGTTCACCCCGGCCCGCAACAGACACTCGGCCACCAGGTGCCGCAGCAGCGGAAGATCGGCGCGACCGAAGTCGAGGTGCAGGAGTTGGCCTTCGCTCATTCAAAATCCTCCACCCTGAGCTCCAGCTGCGGCACGCTGTCGACGCCGAGTCCCCGAAGGACCAGTTCGACCAGCGGCCCGCAGCTGACGACAACCTTGCTGCCCTCGGGCAGCGAGCCGGCGAGGTTGATCAGCTGCCAGGCGCAGTGCGCCTCCATGAAGGTCAGATCGGTCAGATCCAGCTCGAAATGGAAGGGGCCACGGCTTCCCGGTCGCTCCAGCGCCACGCGCAGCGCTTCCGTGAACTTCTCACGGGTGGGCAGCTCCGCCGCGCCGGCGATTCGTCCACCCTCCGTGGTCCGCACGACGTCGATCGCGTCGAGACGTTCCAGCACTCGGAGCGGGTGGACCTCGCACGCCGCGGCCACCAGGTAGTCGCTGAACCGCCGCTGGTCGTACCAGCAGATCGCGGTGAAGCGACCATCCGCGAACAACGACTCCACGGAGGATTCGTAGTCCACCACCTCATCGTCGCTCAGGCCCTGCTCCAGCACCCATCCCATGTCGCCCGCGTTTCGTAACCCCGACCAGCCCTCCGCACGGGCGCGCGCTATCTCCTTCTCAAAGGTTTCGGCCTGGCGCTGCTTGTCGTAACGACCGTTCGGGAAATCGAAGAAGGACGGACCGCGGGTCAACACCAGCTGGCCACTGTCCCAGGCGGCTTCCACCCGACCGCTGCCGCAGTCCATGCGGGCCACGACCTCGTCGTCGTTGAGATCATTGGGGTCGAGGATGATCAGGACCTTCTCGCCCTCGGCCAGACCGGTCCGGGTGTACGCGGTCAGCACCTGCCAGTGGGCCTCCTCGTCGGTGAAGGCGGTGCACGAGTGATCACCTCTCCGCAACCGATCCACGGGAACAGTCCGCCTTGGGAGTTCTGGCCGCTCGGTCACGTGGCGACACCGTACGCGCCGGGAACCGGCCGGCGCATCTTCCGGGCACGACCACTATTGGCCGATGTCACAAGAAGATGCGCCCATCGGTGCTCGGATGTCCGGTTCGGCCACGGTCTGTAGGACCCCTCACAGACGTGCCAGCGAAGGGTTTCCTAGTGTATCAACGGGACGATATGACAGGGTTCCTCGTCGTTGTCCAGATTCGATGGGTGTGAGGGTCGTGGCCAGATCCCGGGCGGATCGTGTTTTCGGCCTTCCCGCGGAGATGACCAGCTTCGTGGGCCGGCGGCATGAGCTGACGGAGGCAAAGCGGCTGCTGTCGGTCAGCAGGCTGGTGACGCTGACCGGCGTCGGCGGGGTCGGCAAGACCCGGCTGGCGCTGCAACTGGCGGAGCAGGTCTCGCGTGCCTTCCCCGACGGCGTGTGGCTGGTGTGGCTGGCGACAATCGACGATGACGCGTTGGTGCCACATGCCGTCGCCGACGTGCTCGGCATCCGCGACGACCCGAGCCGCACGACATCCGATGTCGTCGTCGAGTACCTGCGGGAGCGGCGACTGCTGCTGGTGCTGGACAACTGCGAGCATCTGAGCGACGCCAGCGCGCGCCTGGTGGGCGAGATCCTGTTGGAGGCGCCGGAGATACGGATCCTGGCCACTAGTAGACACCGGCTCAATGTCGCCGGGGAACACCTGCTGGAGGTGCCGCCGCTGCACGTCCCGACGCCCGAGGAACTGGCTCAGAACGGGGACAACGCCAAGACCTTTTCGGCCCTCGAGCTCTTCGCCGATCGTGCGGCCAGTGTTGTCCCCGGTTTCCGGGTCACCGCCGGGAACCTGGAGCGCGTGGCCCGGCTGTGCCATCGGCTCGATGGTCTGCCGCTCGCGATCGAGCTGGCCGCCGTGCGGATCCGGCACCTCAGTCTCGAGCAGCTCGTCGAGCGGCTGGACGACCGGTTCCGGCTGCTCACCGGGGCCAGGCGCAGCGCGCTGTCCCGCCACGAGACGGTGCGCGCCGCGATGGCGTGGAGCTACGAGCTGTGCACCCGGCAGGAGCGGCTGGTGTGGGTGCTGCTCGCGGTGTGCGCCGGCAGCTTTGATCTCGACGCGGTGGAATCGGTCTGCGCCGGCGAGGACATCGCGCCCGACGACATCCTCGACGCCGTCGCCGGGCTGGTGGACAAGTCCATCCTCGTCACCGAGCATCACGGCGACCGGGTCCGATACCGACTGCTGAGCTCCCTGCGGGACTACGGTCTGGAGAAGTTGACCGAGTTCGGGAAGGTGTCCGCCACTCGCCACCGGCATCGGGACCACTACCTGCACGTGGCCGAGCAGTACGAGAAGCAGTGGTTCGGCCCGCGTCAGCTGGAGATCTCGGGGAGTCTCCGGACGGAGCTGGACAACTTCCGCGCCGCCTTGACCTACTGCGTCACCACCCCTGGCGAGGCGCAGCGCGGGCTGCGCCTGATCGCGAGCATGTGGTGCTACTGGGGCCCTCGCGGGGCGTATGTCTGCGAGCTGCGGCGCTGGTGCAACCAGGCCGGACGCCAAGGTGCGACACCGAGCGGCGCTCGGTTCAAGGCGTACTGGGTGAGCGGCCTGCTCGTCGTGATCCATACGCGCTCGGCCGCCGTGCTGATCGTCGGCCCCCCGCCCGGCCGGCCCGTGCGGGAGTCCGAGGGCCAGCCGATCCCCACACCGGTGGCCAAGTATCTTCCCGACCGGCAGCACGCCGAACGCGAGCTGTTGAGCTTTGTCGTTCTCAGTCGGATCGAACTCGCCTGCACGCTCGTCTTCCGCGCACGACCTGACCAGGCCGTGCCGCTGTGCGTCGAGGCTGTCGCCATCTGTGAGGCCCGCGGAGAGGAGTGGGCCCGGTCGTACGCGCTGCGCACTCTCGCGCTGGCGGAGTGGATGCTGGGCGAGTACGACAATGCCGACGTGCACGCGCGGGAATGTCTGCGGCTCGAGTACGTCGTCCACGACCAGCAGAGCGTGGCCAGGACCCTGGACCTGCTGGCCGCCATCGCCGCCAGCACCGGCCACGCCGAGCACGCCGCCGTGCTACAGGGCGCGGCCGAGCGGATCTGGCACGACATCGGCCATAGTCCACTGGAGTTGCAGCGTCGTCAGGCAGGCCAGCTCCGGGCGAGCGAACGACAGGCCCGCAAGACTCTGGGCGACTGTGGTTTCGAGTCGGCTCTCCAGCGCGGCAGCGAACTCTCGGGCGAAGATGTCGTCGCCTACGCTTTGCAGGATCAGCCCAGCGCCCCCACCCGGGGCGAATCGTCCAGGACAACCTCGGCCGCGGCCGACAGAGTGCCCGCCACCCAGCTGACCCCGCGGGAGAAGCAGGTCGCCGAGTTGGTCGCCCAGGGTCTGACGGACAAGCAGATCGCGACCGCCCTGGTGATCGCCCAGCGCACAGCCGAGGGACATGTGCAGCGTCTTCTGGTCAAGCTGGGATTCACCAACCGCACCCAGCTGGCCTGCTGGTTCAACTCGAAACAGCCTCCAGGCGAACAGCCAACCTCGCAGTAGTGACCCTGCTCTCGGGGTCACGGCACAGCTCGAGACGCCCGGTGAGCGCCCGAGCCAGCCGTAGGCCGGGATTGCTGTGGCTGGACATGTCCTGCGAGTGATCGTCGCCGAGCACGCCGACGCCCCGGTCAGTGATTTCACAGCGCAGCTCCTCGTTCACGAGGCACAGCTCCAGGTGGCCCGAACCGCCGCCGTGGACGACCGCGTTGCACGCGACCTCCAGTGCCGCCTGGACGAAGGTGCGCCGTACCGGTTCACTCACTCCGGCCCGGAGCAGGCTCTCGGCCACCCTGACCCGCACCATCGGCAGATCGGCGGCGGTGAAACCGAGCCGCAGCAGGCAGTTCTCCCTCACAGGTCCTCCGCAACGCTCAGCTCCAACTGGGGCACGGTGGCGGCGCCGAGTCCGCGCAGGACCAGTTCGAGCAACGGTCCGCAGCGGAGCGTGACCTTGCTGCGCTCCGGCAGCGCGGCGGCGAAGCTGATCAGTTGCCAGGCGCAGTGCGCCTCCATGAAGCACAGATCAGTCAGGTCGAGCTCGAAGTGGAAGGGCTCCCGGGCATCCGGCTGCTTCAGTGCCTCGCGCAGGGCGTCGACGAAATCCCCGCGGGTGGACAGCTCGGCGGAGCCCGCGATCCGACTTCCGTCCTGGGTCCGCGTGACGTCGATCGCGTCGAGGCGCTCCATGACCTGGATCGGGTGGACCGCGCGCGTCGCGGCCACCACGTGCTCGCGGAACAGCCGCTGGTCGTACCAGCAAATCGCGACGAAGCGGCGATCAGCGAACAGCGGCCCCAGCGAGGCTTCGTAGTTCACGATCTCTTCGCTGTCCACGCCTGGTTGCAGCGCCCAGCTCATGTCGGCCGCCACCCGTATTCCCGACCAGCCATCGCTGGAGGCACGGTCCCGCTCGGTGACGTAGGTCTCGAGCTGTCGCTCCGTGTCGAAGGAGCCGTCCGGCAGGTACATGGACGTGTTGCGTTCGATCGTCAACTGGCCGCTGTCGTGAGCTTCCTTCACGTGATCGCTACTACCATCCATGCGCGCCACCACGTCGTCGTCGAGATCACCGGGGGCCAGGATGAGAAGCACCTTCTCCGCCTGGGCCAGACCGGTCCGGGTGTAGGCGGTGAGCACCTGCCAGCGGGCCTCGACGTCGGTGAACGCCATACATGCGTGATCACCTAGCTGTAGCCGGTCGACGGGAACAGCCAGCGGAGATCCGTCGGTAGGACCGTTTTCCATTGCGGGCACAGTACGCGCCCGCGAGCATGGCGAGGAACATGACGAGGCGGGCGAATACTGGCCAATGTCGTGCTTCTGCGCCGCTCTGCGCAACCCAACTGGCCCGGGAGCTCTAGCTCCGCACTTGGGACATGGCCGCGGCCGGGTAGCGGTCGCCGCGGGCCGCGCCCGCCGGCACTGCCCGTTCGATCGCGGCGAGGTCGTCCGAGCTGAGGCTCAGGTCCAACGCGGGCAGCGCCTCGGTCAGTCGCTCGCGGGTGCGGGCCCCGACCAGCGGCACGATGTCGTTGCCCTGCGCGGCGACCCAGGCGATGGCCAGCTGGGCGACGGTGCAGCCCTTGGCCTCGGCGACCTGACGCAGGGCCGCCACCAGTTCGAGGTTGTGCTCGACGTTGCCGCTGGCGAATCGTGGGCTGGCGGCGCGGTTGTCGCCGGGTCCGGCGCTGTGGCCGGCGGTCCAGTGGCCGGAGATGAGGCCTCGGGCGAGCACACCGTACGCGGTCAGGCCGATGCCCAGCTCCCGCAGCGTCGGCAGCACGTCGGCCTCCACCGCCCGGAAGATCAGCGAGTACTCGATCTGGAGGTCGACAACCGGGTGCACGGCGTGCGCCCGACGGATCGTCTCCGCGTCCACTTCGGACAGTCCGAGGTGCCGAACGTAGCCGGCGTCGATCATCTCCTTGACCGCGCCCACCGTCTCCTCGATCGGCACCGCCGGGTCGAGCCGGGCCGGGCGGTAGATGTCGACGTGGTCGACGCCCAGCCGGGTCAGCGAGTAGGCCAGGAAGTTCTTCACCGCCTCGGGCCGGTTGTCGGGCCCGCCGAAGAAGCTGCCTGGGCCCCGCAGCATGCCGAACTTGACGCTGAGCTGGTAGCTGTCCCGGTCCCGGCCGCGCAGCGCCTCGGCCAGCAGCATCTCGTTGTGGCCCATGCCGTAGAAGTCGCCCGTGTCGATCAACGTGACGCCCGCGTCCAGCGCGGCGTGCACCGTGGCGACGCTTTCCGCGCGGTCGGCTTCGCCGTAGGCGCCGGACATTCCCATCGCACCCAGGCCCAGCGCGGAGACGGTCGGTCCGGTGCTGCCGAGCTTGCGTGTCTGCATCGTTGTCATGGGTCCACCTTGGCCCCGATGTCCGGGGTCGCGCGAGTGGAGCGTCCATCGTGGGAGAGCCGCTCCCTGGCTGACCGGTCGTGTTGGGAGGAGCATGGTCTTGTGCAACGTGACGAGCTCGCCGACTTCCTCCGACGTCGCCGCGCGGCGATCCGGCCGGCCGAGGTCGGCATCGCCGACGGTCCCCGCCGCCGCGCCGACGGCCTGCGGCGTGAGGAAGTCGCCATGCTCGCCGGCATGTCCGTGGACTACGTCATCCGCCTTGAGCAGGGCCGCAGCAGCCAGCCCTCCACCCAGCTGCTCGCCGCGCTGGCCCGGGCGTTGCGGCTGTCCGAGGACGAGCGTGATCACCTGTTCCATCTTGCCGGCCACCAGCCGCCGCCCGCCGACGGCGTCGCCCAGCTGGCCCGCGCTGGTCTGACCCGCCTGCTCGACCTGCTCGGCGACACTCCCGCCCAGGTGCTTTCGGACCTCGGCGAAGTCCTCGCCCAGAACCGGGCTTCGGTGCTGTTGTCCGGCGATAACACCCGCTTCTCCGGCGACCGTCGCTATCTCGTCTGGCGCTGGTTCACCGATCCCGCTGCCCGCGCCCTTTGTCCTGTTGAGGAGCAGGAGCTCCGCTCCCGCCAGTTCGTCGCCGATCTCCGCGCCGTGGCCGGCCGCCGGCCCCAGGACCCCGCCGTCTCCGGGCTCGTCTCCCGCTTGCGGGACGCCAGCCCCGGGTTTCGCGACCTTTGGGCCGTCCACGACGTCGCCGTCCGCCGTTCCGACCGCAAGACTTTCCTGCATCCCCGGGTTGGCCGCCTGGTCATGGACTGCGAGACCCTGGTGACCCCTGACCAGCGCCAGAAGCTTCTCGTCCTCACCCCCGCCGATCCCGAGACCCGTGAGCGCCTCGATCTGCTGCGGGTGCTCGGCGTCGAGGAGTTCAATTCCGTGGACACGCCCCGGCCGTAGCTTCTAGGCTGGTGGTCAGCTGAGATCAACTTCTGCCCGGTGATGGAGCCGGTGTGGGGTGCGTGTCCCTACCCCATGCCACTTG
Source organism: Kutzneria sp. CA-103260 (assembly GCF_018263855.1). GTDB lineage: Bacteria > Actinomycetota > Actinomycetes > Mycobacteriales > Pseudonocardiaceae > Kutzneria. Next base: position 5,095,253 of record NZ_CP073318.1, read on the forward strand.
TGGACGGTTCCAGGCGGTGACCGCGGGTCGGTAAATCCGGACGCCGACGACCCAGTGCGGTCCGCCCCGCCGGGCGGCGAACGGGACACGTCATGTCTTCGGCCACCTACCGCACTTTGTTGCGCATCCCCGGCGCTGCCGCTTTCTTCCTGACTTCTGTTGTTGGCCGTGTCGGCATCGCCATGACCAGCCTGGGCATCGTCTGGCTCGTGCACGCCCGTACGGGCTCCTACATCACCGCCGGCCTGGTGACCGGCGGGTTCGCCGTCGCCGAGGCCGTAGCCGGCCCTCAGTTGGCCCGTCTGACCGACCGCTTCGGCCAGTCCCGCGTGCTGCCCGTCTGTCTTCTGGCTCACGCCAGCGCCGTTGCCACCCTGCTGTTCCTGGTTGTTGTGGCTGCCCCCGCTTGGCTTCTGACCTCCGCCGGCGTCCTGGCCGGCGCCACCATCCCCCAACTCGGCGCCCTGTCCGCCGCCCGCTGGGCTTCCCTGCTTCGCGCCGGGCAGTCTCTGCCCGCCGCTTTCGCCTTGGAGTCTTTGGCCAACGAGCTCGCCTATCTAGCCGGTCCCGCTCTGGTCAGCTTCCTTGGCACCAGTGGCTTTCCCGCCGCCGGCACCCTGCTCGCCGCGACCTTGGTCGTGCTCGGCGGCCTCTGCTTCGTCTCCCAACGCCGCACCGCTCCGCCTGTCTCCCACCCCTCTGTCCTTCCTCGCCCCGCCCGCCCCCTGCTGCGCCCCGGCTTCGCCGTCCTCGCCGCCGTCAACCTGTTCCTCGGCTGCTTCTTCGGCGCCATGCCCATTTCCCTCACCGCCTCGCACAGCCCCGCTTTGTTCCTCGTCTCCAGCTCCGCGAGCCTGCTGTCCGGCTGGCTCTACGGCCTCCGCCGCTGGCGCACCTCTCCCCCGCTTCAACTCACCGCCGCCGCAACCCTCCTGGCCCTCGGCTCCCTACCGTCCCTGTTCGCCCGCTCCCCCGTCGAGCTGGCTTTCGGCGTCGCCCTCACCGGCCTGGCCATCCCTTTGATCATCGTCCTCAGCTCCATCCTCACCGAGGCCACCGTCCCCCGTGCCGTACTCACCCAGGCCTTCGTCTGGCTCAACTCCGCCAGCGCCGCCGGTTCCGCCACCTCCGCCGCCGCAACCGGCTGGGCCGTCGACGCCTTCGGCCCCCACGGCGGCTTCGCCGTAGCTACCCTGGCCGCCTTCGTGTTGGCACTGCTGACTTTGATCGGCCTTCGGCACCCGCGTTTCAGCCCGCTCTCCCCCACCGTTGATCCCGATCGGGGCCAGCGGTGAATTCCGCTTTCCCGTCGCTGATCGTCACCTGCCAATGGCTGTGATGCACCAGCCGATGATGACTTCCGCACAGCAACACCAGATTGTCCACACTGGTCGGTCCCCCGTCCGCCCAGTGGATCACGTGATGCGCGTGACACTGCCTCGGTCTGCGCTGACACCCCGGGAACGCGCACCCCTTGTCTCGGATGATCAGCGCTTGGCGGATCTGGTTCGGGATCGTCCGGGCGGTCCGTCCGATGTCCAGCACTTCGGACTTGGCTCCTAGCACCACCCTCATCACCTTGCTGTCACAGCCAACCCTCCGCGCGGAGGCCGCGTCCATCGGCCCCATGCCCTCGACATCGGCTGTCCCGCGCTGCTCCTGAAAGTCCTTCAGCGACATGGTCAGCGCAAGATGAGGCCGCTCCCCACCTTCCGCCGGCAAATCCTCACTGTTGGCGGCGAGGTCGATGATCTCCGCGAACGCATCGCCTTGGCGTTCGGCCGTGGTGCGGGTGTCGCCGGCGGAGGTCGGCTTCGCGAGCGGGCTCAGCAACGCCGTCAGCTTCGCCCCGGACTCCTGGTCGACCTTCCCTCGGAACACCACCGACCCGTCCTTACGGCTGGTCAGATGCAACTCCCGCGTCGGCTCCGCCAACTCCTGATCATCCGGCGCTTTCCCATCCTGGTCGAGAAGTTGGAGGATATGCCGGCCGATCACCCGCAATGTCGCCCCGTCAAACTCCTGGGCATTCTCCAGCAGCGCAGCCTCAACCTCGTCCCGCCGCTCTTCAGGCGCTTCGGCCAGTGTCTTGTCGATCACCACAAGATGCTGCTTACTCAGCAGCCCATCCCCCGCCGCCTCACGGATCGCCTCACGCCCGAACAACTCCCCGTGCCGGAGCAGATCCCGAGCCTCCGCGCGGGTGATCCCCCACTGCGCCGCCAGGTCCGCCACCATCGTCGCCTGATCATCCTTCGACCGGGCAGTCCGCTCCCACAACTCCTTCACCACCTCCACCTGCCGCACATAGTCAGCCCGACGACAGGCCTCCATCCGCGCACCAGCCGACCACAACGACTCTCCATCGAGTCGCCACCAGCCGATGCCCGGATTCGCTTTCATAGCCCCATTCTACCCTTCGCCAAAGATCGATTTCCCTTACATGTCAACGAATACCCATGTGGGTGACACACTGGAAAGCGCTCTCCGTAACGACCGCACAGACAACCAGATCCCTCACGACACAACCAAGAACGCACACCCCACCCAACGCACCCCGACAACGAAACGCAACACCCCACCCCACGTCCTAAGCCCTCCCTAGACACAACCACCCACCCTCCCGCCGGCAACCCACCCAACCCGCCACCCACCTGACGCACGCGGCCTGGCCAACCGTCCACGCAGGCCCGCAACCCACCACCACACAAGCCAAACGAGATCGAGCGGCAGCTGAAAGACGGGGCAGGGGCAGCTACCCCCTCACCCCTCCGAACGCGCCGCCAACGCCTCCATCCCAGCGATAACCAGATCCACCGCCGCAAGAAAACGCTGCTCGCCGTCACCAGAACCGAGGTGCGAGCCGAGAGCAAGCAGCGCAGGGAAGCGCTCCGCGGGCAGGGAGGCCATGTATTCGGCGAGTTGACGGGAGCGTTCGGCTATCTCGGATTGGGAGAACTCGCCGGTGAGCATGGCGTTGGCCTCGACGGCGTAGGCGGTGCCGTAGAGGCTGAGGACGTCGAAGGCGACGGCGATCTGGGGATCTGACAGGCCGGAGACGCGGAGCAGGCCGAGGAAGGCTTCGGCTTGGTCGAAGGAGGCTTCGCCGGTGGGGACGATGGTGGTGAGGGCGACTTGGGCGATGCCGGGGTGGGAGATGAGGGCGCCGACGGTTTGGCGGCAGAGTTCGCGGAGTTGATCGGCCCACCGTGCCGGGTCGGGGGTCTCGTGGGGGACTTGGGAGAGGACCCGTTCCAGCAGCAGCTCCTGGAGCTCTTCCTTGTTGCTGACGTGGGCGTAGAGCGAGGCGGCGCCGGTGCCGAGTTCGGTGGCGATGCGCCGCATGCTGAGGGCGGCCATGCCTTCCCGGTCGAGGATGTCGAGCGCGGTGTCGACGATCAGCTCGCGGCTGAGTTGCTGGCGCACGGGCTTTCGCCACGGGGGTTCCGGAAGCGGCACCACCCCACTCTAGTTGACACGAACGCCGTTCGCGACTACAAACGGTGTACGTCAGAACGAACGGTGTTCGAAGGTGCAAGAGGGGGACGAAACAATGACGGTGTTGGTGGTCGGCGGCGGCCTGTCGGGGCTGTCCACGGCGATGTTCATGGCCCTGCACGGAGCCCCGCCGCTATTGATCGAACGGCACCCGACGACGTCGGTGCACCCGAAGGCGAGGGGCCAGTTCCCGCACGTCATGGAGGCGCTGCGGGTGGCGGGGGTGGACGAACAGGTAACGGCGGCCTCGCCGCCGGACGGGGAGTTCCGGATCATCCGGGCGGTGAGCCTGAACGGCCCGGTGCTGCAGGAGATCATGACGGAGTCGCCGGACTTCAGCGCCCTGTCGCAGGCCCCCTGGGCGAACGTGAGCCAGGAGCGAATGGAGCCGATCCTCGTGGATCGGGCCCGCGAGCTGGGGGCGGATCTCCGGTTCAACACCGAACTGGTGTCGTTCGAGCAGCACGAGAACGGCATCACGGCGCGCCTGAGGAACCTCGCGACCGGAGAGGAAGAGGAAACGGAGGTCGACTACCTCGTCGCGGCGGACGGGCACCGGAGCCCGATCCGGGAGAAGCTGGGCATCGAGCTGATCGGGCGGGGCGTGCTCGGCGAGGGGACGGGCACGCTGTTCGAGGCGGACCTCGGTCACCGGCAAGTGCTCTGCTACCTGCTGAACTCGGACCTCCCGGGTGGGGCGGGTGTGCTGGTGAGCACGGACGTCCCGGGCCGCTACGCGGTCGGGGTGTCGAGCACGGACAGCCCGAAGGACTGGGTGCAGATCATCCGCACGGCGACGGGAATCCCGGATCTGGAGCCGAAGGTCCTGGACCTGCCGCACGGACGGTCGCAGACCACGCACGGCGTGGCGGAGCGCTTCAGCGAGGGCCGGATCCACCTGGTCGGGGACGCGGCCCGGCTGATGCCGCCGACGGGCGCCTTCGGCGGCAACACGGCGATCATGGACGGCTTCCACCTGGCCTGGAAGCTGGCCATGGTCACCAGGGGCGAGGCCGGCCCGGGGCTGCTGGCCAGCCACGATCCGGAGCGCCGGCCCTACTCGAAGATCATCGCGGACCAGCAGCTGCTGCTGTTCAGCCAGCGCGGCCGCCCGGACCTGGCCGACGACCCCGCGCTGCCGAAGCCGGTGCAGCCGGTGAGCGCCTTGTTCTTCGGCTGCCGACAGCTCGGCGGGGCGATCATCGCCGATCCGGGCGACCCGGGCGACCTGTGGGAGGACCCGGCGCAGCCGACCGGCCGGCCGGGGGTGCGAGCCCCGTACGTCAAGCTGCGCAACGGATCCACCACGGATCTGCTGGGTCGCGGATTTGTCCTGCTCACCGGATACCACGCCTACCGGGACATCATCGCGAAGATCGAGGTGCACGTGCTCGACGAGCCGGAGTTCTTCCGGGCGTACGGCATCTCGCCCGAAGGGGCGACGCTGGTCCGCCCGGACTTCGTGATCGCCTGGCGCAGCAGGGGTTTCGCCCCCGAGGAGCTGGAAAAGGCCTGGCGCGCGGTGCTTGACTGGCAGGCATGACCCGACGTGTGCCCCGCTGGCGGGAACTCCGGCCCCTGTTGCAGCCCCGCAGCCCGGAGCTGGATCCCGTCAAGCGGGCGCACACGCTCCACGATCTGCGGGCGGCGGCCCGCAAGCGGGTGCCGAAAGCGGTGTTCGACTACGTGGAGGGTGGCGCGGACGACGAGATCAGCCTGCGGCGCAACCGTTCCGCGTTCGAACGGATCGAATTCAGCCCGCAGGTCCTGATAGGCGGCGACGCCGACCCGAGCACCACACTCCTCGGCGCACCGGCAAAGCTGCCGCTGATCCTCGCCCCGACCGGCTACACCCGGATGATGCAGCACGTCGGCGAGCCGGCGGTGGCAAGCGCCGCAACAGAAGCCGGCATTCCCTACACACTGTCCACTATGGGCACAACCGCGCCGGAAGACCTCAAAGGCGACAACCTCTGGTTCCAGCTCTACGTCTGGCGGGACCGCGGTTTCACCAAGGATCTGATCGCCCGGGCGCAAAATGCCGGCTTCAAGGCGTTGGTGCTGACGGTGGACACCCCGGTCCCGGGCAACCGGGTCCGGGACGTCCGCAACGGCCTGACGCTGCCGCCCCGGCTGAGCCTCAAGACCCTGGTCGACGGCGCGACGAAACCCCGCTGGTGGTGGAACATGCTCACCACCGAGCCGCTCCGCTTCGCGGCGATCGACGGCGACGGCTCGATGGCTCCGGCGGAGGTCGGCGCGAAGATGTTCGACCGCGACGTCACGTGGGCGGATCTGGCCTGGCTGCGGGAGATCTGGTCGGGCCCGCTGGTGATCAAGGGCATCCAGAGCGTCAAGGACGCCCGGACGGCGGCCGAGTCGGGCGCCGATGCCCTGGTGCTGTCCAACCACGGCGGCCGGCAGCTGGACCGCGGTCCGGCGCCGCTGGAGCTGGTGCCGGCGGTGGCGGACGCGGTCGGCGACCGGACGGAGGTCTATGTCGACGGCGGCATCCGCAGCGGGGCCGACATCGCGGCGGCGGTCGGCCTGGGCGCGAGGGCGGTCCTGATCGGGCGGCCTTACCTGTACGGGCTCATGGCCGGCGGGCAGGCCGGGGTGACCAAAGTGATCTCCATCCTGCACGAGGAGCTGGTCCGCACCCTGCGGCTGGTCGGAGCCAACACAATCAGGGACCTCGATCGGGCCATCGTGCGGCTACGGTGAAAGGCGTGCTGATCGACGACCTGCTCAAGGTGCTGCCGCCGGACCGAGTGGTGACGGATCCGGATGTGCTCGCCAGCTTCGCCCACGACGAGGCGGAATGGGCCCCGCACACGCTGCCGGCGGCGATGGTGCGCCCGCGCGGCACTCTGGACGTGCAAGCCACGGTCCAACAGTGCGTCAAGCACGGCGCCCCGTTGGTCACGCGTGGTGCGGGCACGGGGTTGTCGGGCGGGGCGAACGCGGTCGAGGGCTGTGTGCTGCTGGCGCTGGACCAGCTCAACGCCATCAAGGAGATCGACCCGGTGGAGCGGCTGGCGGTGGTCGAGCCGGGCGTGGTCAACGATGATCTTCGAGCGGCGTGTGCCGAGCAGAACCTCTGGTACCCGCCGGATCCGGCCAGTTCGCCGTGGTCGACGATCGGCGGCAACGTGGCCACCAACGCCGGCGGCGTGTGCTGCGTGAAGTACGGCGTGACCCGGGACTACGTGCTGGGCATGGAGGTCGTCACCGGCACGGGCGAGATCGTCCGGCTGGGCCGCCGCACCCACAAGGGCGTCGCCGGCTACGACCTGACCGGGCTGATGGTCGGCTCCGAGGGCACGCTCGGCGTGATCACCGAGATCACCGTGTGGCTGCGGACGAAGCGCGCCCCCGAGCGCACGGTGGCCGGCTACTTCGACTCGATCGTGGCCGCCGGCGAGGCCGCGGCGGCGGTGGCGGCGGCCGGCGTGGTGCCCTCGGCGCTGGAGCTGGTCGACCGGCACTGCCTGCGGGCGGTCGACGCGTGGAAGAACATGGGTCTGTCGGACGAAGCGGACGTGGTGCTGCTGGGCCGCACCGACACAGCCGGCGAGGACGAGGCGACGGTGATGCTGGCCTGTTTCGAGCAGGCCGGCGCGACCTGGGCGGCGATGTCCACCGACCAGGAGGAGGCCGACGCCCTGTTCTCGGCCCGCCGGCTGGCCTATCCGGCGCTGGAGCGGCTGGGGCCGGTGCTCACCGAGGACATCTGCGTGCCCACCAACAAGATCGCCGAGATGCTGGGCCGGATCGAGGCGACCGCCAAGCGGCACGACATCCTGATCGCCAACCTGGCCCACGTCGGCGACGGCAACCTGCACCCGCTGCTGATCACGCCGCTGGACGACGAGAGCGCCCGGCAGCGGGCCGAGGCGGCGTTCACCGACATCATCAACGACGCGCTGGCCCTGGGCGGCACCGTCACCGCCGAGCACGGCGTGGGCCTGCTCAAGCGGCAGGGCCTGGTGCAGGAGCTGAGCCCGGCGGTGCTGGACATGCACCGGGCCGTGAAGAAGGCGCTCGATCCGCACGGAATCCTCAACCCAGGGAAGGTTTTCGCCTCGTGACCGTGATCAACACCACCTCCGGCCGGATCCGCGGCGAGGTCGTCGACGGCATCCACCGCTTCCGGAGCGTGCCCTACGCCGCCGCGCCCGTGGGCGAGCTGCGCTTCGCCGCGCCCCGACCGTCCACTTGGGACGGTGAGCGGGACGCCACCAAGCCCGGCCCGATCGCGCCGCAGGTCAACCGCAGCCTGCCCGGCCTGGACCTGGCCGCGCTGATCAGCAACGACGGGCCGCAGGGCGGCGACTTCCTGACCGTGGACGTGCACACCCCGGACCCGGCCGCCGGCTCGCTGCCGGTGATGGTGTTCATCCACGGCGGCGCGTTCGTCGGCGGCACCGGCACGGCCGTGCTGTACGACGGCCGGGGCTTCGCCCGGCGTGGTGTGGTCATCGTGACGATCAACTACCGGCTGGGTGTCGACGGTTTCCTGGCGCTGGACGGTGGCGACACCAACAACGGCCTGCGGGACCAGATCGCGGCGCTGCACTGGGTTCGGGACAACGCGGCGGTGTTCGGCGGCAATCCGGACAACATCACCGTGTTCGGCGAGTCGGCCGGCGGGGTCAGCGTTGCCTGCCTGCTCGGTTCTCCGTTGGCGCGTGGCCTGTTCCGGCGTGCCATCGTCGAGAGTGGACACTCGGACATGGTCCGCGACCCGGACCGGGCCCGGAAGATCGCCGAGCACGTCGCCGCGAAGCTGGGCGTGTCCCCCACCGCCGAGGCGTTCCGCGGGTTCACGACCGAGCAGCTGCTGGCGGCCCAGATGGCGATCGCCACTCCGGGCGCCCTGCCGGACCTGCGGGACGAGCACGGCGTCGACCCGCTGTACGGCATGACTCCGTTCTGCCCGGTGCTCGGCGACGACGTGCTGCCGGCGCAGCCGCGTGAATCGCTCAACGCCGACGTGGACCTCCTCGCCGGCTTCAACGCCGAGGAGATGAAGCTGTACTTCGTGCCGACCGGCGTGCTCGCCGCGGCCACCGACGAGATGGCGTTGGCGCTGCTGTCGGCCAGCCGGCCGGACGCCGCCGAGGTGCTGGGCAAGTACGGCCTCGGCCAGGACCCGGCCGGCGAGGTGCTGTCCCGGGCGCTGACCGACCTGGTGTTCGCCGACGGCGTCCGGCGGCTGTTGGCCGAGCACCCGGGCCGCAAGTTCGGCTACCGCTTCGAGTGGCGGTCGCCGCAGTTCGACGGCCAACTCGGCGCGTGCCATGGCCTGGAGATGCCGTTCGTGTTCGACAACCTGGCCATCGCGCGGGAGCTGGTCGGCCCGGACGCGCCGCGGGAGCTGGCCGCGGAGATGAACGCGGCCTGGGTGCGGTTCGCCGAGACCGGCGACCCCGGCTGGGAGGCCGGGGTCGTCAAGGCCTTCGGCTGATCAACGACCGGCTGGTCAACGACCGGGAGCCGGCGTCGACGCCGGGGGCGTCCAGGTGGTCGGCGGGTGCGCCGGCGTCGTCGAGTAGGTCGGCGGCGGCGTGACCTGCGGCTTGGACGTCACCGGTGAGGTCGGCAGAACGGTCGTGGGCAGCGCGGTCGTCGGCAGGGCCGTGCTCGGCAGCGCGGTCGTCGGCAGCGCTGTGGTCGGCAGCGGGCTGGTCACCGGCGGGGTGACCGACACCGGCGAGGTCGGGAGAGCGGACGACGTCGGCACGGCGGTGGTCGGCAGCGGCTGCGGCGCGCCCCCGGACGCCGAGGTCGCCGCCATGGCGACCGTGCCAGCCCCCAGCACGCCGGCGGCGACCGCCGCCACGACGATGGCCTTACGCATGGAGTGTGTCCTCTCGATCAGCGGATCTGACACCACTTCCATGCGGCCCGAACCGGATCTGTTGCAGCGGGGCCAAAAAAGGTTTCAGCGGGAGACGGTCGTCGGCAGGGGCGACGTGCTCAGCGACGTGTGCGGCGGCGTCACGGCGACCGACGTCGGGGTCACCAGCGCGGTGGGCGTCGTCGTGGTAGGCATCGTGGTGGTGGTCACGGGCGCGGCCGGCGGCAACTGCGTCGGCGGCGTCGATGCGCCCCGTTGCAGCAGCACCAGGCTGACCACCACCACCGCCAGCACGGCCGCGGCGGTCAGCACCGGGGCGTAGCGGCGGATCGGCCGGCGGGCCTGCGCCCGGGCCCGGATCGCCGGCCCGGACAGGGTCGAGTGCACCCGGTCGGCCCGAGCCGCGAGCATCCGCCGCAGCTCGTCCTCCTCGTCACTCATGACCCCTCCACGCGCGTTCCGACGTCCCCAGAACCGACCTCAGCGCCGCGAGCCCGCGGCTGATGTGGGACCGCACGGAAGCCTCGCGGACCCCCAGCACGGCCGCGATCTCCGTGTCGGTGAGGTCCTCGTAATAACGCAGCACGACCGCCGCTCGTTGCTGCCGGGGCAGTTTTCCCAGCTCAAGAGCCAGGCGCTCATCGGGCTCGGACCACTCCAGCCCGACCGGCGTCTCCGGGATCTCGGCCGTCGGCCGGATGTGCCGGGTGCTCCAGCGCCGCCGCCACGACAGGAACTCGTTGGTCACGGCCCGTCGCACGTAGGCGTAGCGGGAGCCGTCCAGGGTCTCCCAGCGCGGGTAGACGCGGATCAGCACCTCCTGCACCAGGTCCTCGGCTTCGCCCTGCCCGCCGGACAGCAGCGTGGCGTAGCGGACCAGCGCCTGCTGGTGGGAGTGCACGAAGTCATCGAACGACTGGTCCATCGAACGCTAGACGCCCACCCCGGCCAAAGCGTTGCTCACAGCTCGTCCATCGCCTTGTAGATCCGCTTCTCGGAGACCGGGTAGGCGGTGCCCAGGGTCTGCGCGAAGTAGCTGACCCGCAGCTCCTGGATCATCCAGCCGATGGTGCGCAGCGGCTTCTCCACCGGCTCGCCCGGCGGCACCGCGGCCAGCAGCGCCCGGTACTCGGCGGTGATCTCGGCGATCTCCTCGGTGCGCTGCACGTCCCGCTGCGGGTTCTCGGGCAGCTTGTCCAGCCGCCGCTGGATCGCCTTGAGGTAGCGCTCCACGTCCGACAGCCGCTGGTAGCCGAACTCGGCGGCGAAGTCGGCGTGCACCAGGCCCCTGATCTGGGCCCGGATGTCGGCGACGGAGGCGTCCGGGGCGAACTTGGCCGCCGCCAGCTGCCGTTCGGCGGCCTGGGCCTCGTTGAGCACCCGGCGGACCTGGTTGACCACGTCCAGCGCCGTCTCGTTCAGGCCCTGGCGGGCCCGGACCAGCAGCTTCTCGAAGCCGGCCTGGTCGAACGCCGGGCCGCCGCCGTCGGCGACCAGCTTGTCCACGGCCGTGGCGACGCAGTCGGCCAGCAGCGCCGGCACGCCGCCGTGCGGGTTGCGGCTCAGCGTCAGCTTCGCGTCGTTGCTCAGGCTGCGGACGATCAGCTTCACCGGGGACGGCAGCTGGAGCAGCAGCAGCCGCCGGGTGCCCAGGACCATGGCCGCCCGCTGCTGGGCGGCACTGTCCAGCAGCTTGATGTCCACGTGATCGCCGCGGTCGACCAGCGACGGATAGGTGGTCACCTCGTAGCCGGTGACGGCCTGCCGGTGCGAGCGCGGCAGCGTGCCGAAGTCCCAGGTCGTGACGCCGGTGCGCTCGATGTCGTTGGGGGCGGCGGACAGCGCGGCCCGCATGGTGGCCCGCAGGTCCTCCTTGATCGCCGCCAGGTTCTTGCCCTCGGCCAGGGTGCGGTCCCGTTCGTCGACCACGTGGAAGGTGGTCTTCAGGTGCTCGGGCACCTGGTCCAGCTGCCAGGCCTCGCGCGGGATGTCCACCCCGGACAGGGTGCGCAGCTCCCGTTCCACCGCCTCCAGCACGTGCTGGTCGTCGGCGCCGATCCGGTCGACCACGGCCTGGGCGAAGGTCGGGGCCGGCACGAAGTTGCGGCGGATCTGCTTGGGCAGCGACTTGATCAGCGAGGTCACCAGCTCCAGCCGCAGGCCCGGGATCTGCCAGGCCAGGCCGTCCCCGTCGACCTGCCCGAGCACCGGCAGCGGCACCCGCACGGTGACGCCGTCGTCGCGGCGGCCCGGCTCGAACCGGTAGGTCAGCGGCAGCTGCACGCCGCCCTGCGTCCAGTGGTCCGGGTAGTCGGCCTCGGTGATGCCGCCGGCGCTCTCGTTGACCAGCATCTCCGGGTCGAACGTGAGCAGGTCGGGCTGCTCACGGCGGGTCTTCTTCCACCACGTGTCGAAGTGGCGCACGGACACCACTTCGGCGCCGACCCGCTTGTCGTAGAAGTCGAACAGGGTCTCGTCGTCGACCTTGATGTTGCGCCGGCGGACCCGGTCCTCGAGTTTGTCCACGTCGTCGAGCAGCTTGCGGTTGTGGTGGAAGAACTGGTGGTTGGTGCGCCACTCGCCGTCGACGAGGGCGTGCCGGATGAACAGCTCGCGGCTCACCTCGGGGTCGATGCGGCCGTAGTTGATCCGGCGCGCGGCCACGATCGGCAGGCCGTACAGGGTGACCTTCTCGGTGGCGATCACCGCGCCCTGTTTGGCTTCCCAGTGCGGCTCGCTGTAGTTGCGCTTGACCAGGTGCGCGCCCAGCTTCTCGGCCCACTCCGGCTCGATCTTGGCCACGGTCCGGGCCCAGAGCCGGGAGGTCTCCACCAGTTCGGCCGCCATCACCCACTGCGGCTGCTGCCGGGACAGCGTCGATCCCGGGAAGATGGCGAACTTCGCGCCGCGGGCGCCGAGATACTCGGTGGGGCCCCTTCGCCCAGATCCCGTTGTCACGACACCCTTCGTGACGACGTCCTTCATGCCCAGGTGGGACAGCAGGCCGGCCAGCAGCGACAGGTGGATGCCCTTGGTGTCGAGCTCACCGCCGTTGACCGAGACGCCCTGCCCCTTGACCACCTGGCGCAGCTGGGAATAGATGTCCTGCCACTCGCGGACCCGCAGGTAGTTCAGGAACTCGGCCCGGCACATCTTGCGGAACTGGTTGGAGGACAGCTCCTTCTGCTGCTCCCGCAGGTAGTTCCAGAGGTTGAGGAAGCTGATGAAGTCGCTGTCGGGATCCCGGAACCGGGCGTGCTGCTGCTGGGCCTGTTCCTGCTGCTCGGTCGGCCGCTCGCGAGGGTCCTGAATGGACAGTGCGGCGGCGATCACCATGACCTCGCGCACGCAGCCGTTCTCCTCGGCGGCCACGACCATCCGGGCCAGCCGCGGGTCGACCGGCAGCTGCGAGAGCCGGCGGCCGATCGGCGTCAGCTTGTCCTTGTCGAGCGCGCCCAGCTCCTGCAACAGGCCGATGCCGTCGTTGATGTTGCGCCGGTCCGGCGGGTCGATGAACGGGAACGCCGCGATGTCGCCGAGGCCGGCGGCGATCATCTGGAGGATGACCGAGGCCAGGTTGGTGCGCAGGATCTCCGCGTCGGTGAACTCCGGCCGGCTCTCGAAGTCCTCCTCGGAGTACAGCCGGATGCAGATGCCCTCGGAGACGCGGCCGCAGCGGCCCTTGCGCTGGTTGGCCGAGGCCTGGGAGATCGGCTCGATGGGCAGCCGCTGCACCTTGAGCCGGTGGCTGTAGCGGGAGATGCGGGCGTTGCCCGGGTCGATCACGTACTTGATGCCGGGGACCGTGAGCGAGGTCTCGGCGACGTTGGTGGACAACACGATCCGCCGGCCGGTGTGGCGCTGGAACACCCGGTGCTGCTCGCCGAACGACAGTCGGGCGTAGAGCGGCAGGATCTCGGTGTTGCGACGATCCTGTTTGGACAGCGCGTCGGCGGTGTCGCGGATCTCCCGCTCGCCGGACAGGAACACCAGGATGTCACCGGGGCCCTCGGCGCACAGCTCGTCCACCGCGTCGGCGATGGCCTGCACCTGGTCGCGGTCCGGGTCGGCGTCCGGGTCCTCCGGGTCGATCACCGGGCGGTAGCGGGTCTCCACCGGGTAGGTGCGGCCGGAGACCTCGACGATCGGGGCGTCGCCGAAGTGCCGGGAGAACCGCTCCGGGTCGATGGTGGCGGAGGTGATGATCACCTTGAGGTCGGGGCGGCGCGGCAGCAGCTGCTTGACGTAGCCGAGGATGAAGTCGATGTTGAGGCTGCGCTCGTGGGCCTCGTCGATGATCAGCGTGTCGTAGCGGGACAGCAGCCGGTCGCTCTGGATCTCGGCCAGCAGGATGCCGTCGGTCATCAGCTTGACCAGGGTCTGGTCGCCGACCTGGTCGGTGAACCGGACCTTGTAGCCGACCACCTGGCCCAGCTCGGTGCGCAGCTCCTCGGCCACCCGCTCGGCCACCGTGCGGGCGGCCAGCCGGCGGGGCTGGGTGTGGCCGATCACACCGCGCACGCCCCGGCCCAGCTCCAGGCAGATCTTGGGCAGCTGGGTGGTCTTGCCGGAGCCGGTCTCGCCGGCCACGATCACCACCTGGTTGTCCCGGATCACGTCCAGGATGTCCTGGCGGCGCTGGCTGACCGGCAGCTCCTCCGGGTAGCTGATCCGCGGCACCGCCGCCACCCGGGCCGCCAGCTTGGCCTGCGCGGCCAGCACCTCGTCGTCGATCTGGTCCAGGGCGGCGCGGCGTTTGGCCTCGTCCCGGATCTTGCGGGCGCCGTCGATACGCCGGCGCAGCCGATGCTCGTCGCGCAGCATCAGCTGGGGCAGGTCGATGTGGGCAGCAGTCACCGGTAGCGATCCCATGTGAATTCTCGGAGCTTGATCTCTCAGAGTAGCCATCCGCGGTTCGGGCACGCGCGTGGATTTCTCCCCTCCCAGTCTAGGTGACCGGCGAGCCTGCCATGATCTGTCGGTGCCGCATCCCGACAGCACGCTGCTCCGCTCGCTGAACACCGCCATCGACGACGGCCTGCTCGCCGCGCTCGGTGAGGCCCGCAGAGTCTCGTTGGCGCACTTCCCCGACACCCCGTCCCCCGGCGACGCCGCCCGCTGGCTCGGCACCCGCATCGCGCTGCGCCGGCTGGGCGTGCGCGTGGCGTACCAGTGCCTGCCGGAGACCCTGTCCGCCGAGGCCGTCCGGTCCGCCGAGGGTCCGCTGCTGCTCGCCACCCCCGTCGACACCAGTCTGCTCGCCTCGGTCGACGTGCCCGTGGTGCCGCTGTTCGACCTCAAGGTGCCGCCCCTCACCCTCGCGCTGGGGGCGTTGCCGCGGCTCGGCACCGTGGAGGTCGACGTGGTGTGGCACTGTGCCCCGCCCGCCGGCGTGGACGGCCGCGTCGTCTCGTGGAGCTCCCCCGACCTCGGCCACAACCCCAAGCAGGTCGTCGCCGCCCGGGCCAGCTCCGAGCTGCGGTCGCGGGCCTCCCGTGACCCCGAGTTCGCGCGCCGCACCTGGCGGGCCCTGTCCGCGACCTTCGTGCCGCTGGCCAAGGCCCACGTGCAGCACGCCCTCACCGTGCTCGGCGGCGGGCGAGTGCTCGTCACCGACGACCTCGACGCGCACCTGCTCGCTCTGCTGGCCGGCATCCCGCACGTCGTGGTCGGCGAGCCGGCCGGCGGCGTGCCCGACAGCTCCCTCGTCCGCACCGCTTCCGACGTGCGCGAGGCGAGTGAGGTGGCCCTGGAGCTGCTCTAGCTCCTCGCGACCAGGTCGAAGGCCGCTTCCGACCAGCGTGGGAAGTCGAAGCGGAAGCCGGCGTCCTGGAGCCGCCCCGGGACCACCCGCCGGCTCTTCAGCAGCAGTTCGGTGTCCGAGCGGAGCGCGAACGCGCCGAGCTCGGCCATCCACCTGGTCGCCGGCAGGCCGGCGAAGACCCCGCAGGCGGCTCGCATCGTGCGCATGAATTCCTGCTGCGGCAACGGATTCGGCGCCGCGATGTTGACCGGGCCGGCGATGTCCTCACGTTCCAGCAGGAACAGGACAGCCCTCGTGAAGTCCCGCTCATGAATCCAGGAGACGTACTGCCGTCCACCGGCGACCGGGCCGCCCAGGCCGTACCGGGCCATCGTCCGCAACACGTCGAACGCGCCGCCCCGGTCCGGACTCATCACGATCGCCGTCCGTAACGCCACCTTGCGGGTGCTCGGCGTGATGGCGCTCTGCTGGGCCTGCTCCCACGCCTTCGCGATCCTGACGCTGTACTCCCAGTAGCCCGGCACGTCCCGTTCCCGGCCGCCGATGACCCCCGTCGCCTCGTCGTTCGGCTGGACGCTGTGGGCGTAGATCGTCGCCGTGCTCATCTGCAACCAGACCTTCGGCGGTCGGCTCGCGTGTTTGATCGCCTCCCCCACCGCCATCGTGGAGTCGACCCGGGAATCCATCATCTCCTTGAGGTTCTTCGCCGTGTATCGGCAGCTCACGCTGCGTCCCGCCAGGTTCACCACCGCGTCCGCGCCGTCCAGCTCCGCCGCCCACGGCCCCAACGTCCGGCCGTCCCAGTGGACGTGCCCCGGTCGCCGGCTCAGCACCACCACCTCATGGCCCGCCGCCGCCAGCTCCCTGGTCAGAAACCCACCCACATGGCCCGTCCCGCCGGGCAGCACGATCTTCACCAACCCAGACTACTCTAGTGATAACTAGAATAGTCATGGTTCATCAGGATGGAGTGGTCGTCCGGAGGAGTCACTCCTGGTCGGCGTAGTTCCAGGCCGTTCCGGTGCCTCGGTACTGCTCCACCGGGATCGGCTCCCGCCCAGGCGGCAGGTGGTCCCGGCAAAGCACGCCGTGCAGGTGGTCCACCTCGTGGGCCACCAGCCGGGCCAGGCCGCGTTCGAACACGGTGATGTGTTTGTACCCCGTCACGTCCTCGTGCTCGACGTGAATCGTCAACGGCCTCGGCACGCGGCACCGGACGTCGAAGAAGCTCAAGCAGCCCTCGTACTGCTCATCCGAATCCGATCCCGCTTCCACGATCACCGGGTTGAGCAGCGTGATCGCCTCTCCCCCACCGAGCGGGCGCACCAACGCCACCGCCCGGTCCACCCCGATCTGCGGCGCCGCCAGCCCCATCCCCTTGCCGAACGGGTGCGCCTGTGCGATCCGCTCACACGCCGACTGCAACTCCGCCACTACCCGACGGGCATCTTCGGCCTCCGACGGCAGATCGAGCCTGCGCGCCACCCGCCGCAGCAGTGGATCACCGTCCTGTACGACCCCAAGCGCCGCCATCGCCTCGCTCGGCTGAACCGGACGGGGCGGTTCCCTGCGGGCACGGAAGTCCCATTCGAGACGATAACGCGCATGCAGCGGCGGGTTCTCGCACGACCAGGCGAAAACCGCGCGATCCTCCTCGGCGGAGCGGTCGATGGCCGTCGGCAGCGGCATGGCGTCGGCGGTCATCGACGTGTGCAGGCCCCAGACCGCCGGCGACAACTCGGCCGGGAACTCCAACCGCACCGACAGCCTGGTGGTCGGCAGGCGCACGGCGCGTTGGAACCAGTGCCCCCAGTGCTCGTCCCGCACGGTGTACTCGTACTCGATCCACGTCGACTCGCCGGGATACAGCGGGAAGTGCCCGCTCGGCCCCGCGAAGTGCAGCCAGACCTCCTTGAACGCGTCCCGGTCGTGGTGCGCGCTCCAGGTCATCGACTCGTTCCGGCTGTCGCCGTGCCAGGCGTGCAGGTCCAACTCGGACCAGGACAGCGGGTTGTCGGCGTACAACTGGTTGGACCGTTCGGGATCACCCGGATACCGGTCGACCGAGATGCGGATCAGGTACCGGGCGATCGGCTCGCGACCGCCGTTGACCAACCTGCGTCGATGGGTCAACCGGTAGGCGCCACCGTCGTAGTGGAGCGTCGCATCGTCATGATCGACCACCAGCGTGCCGGCCCCGATCTGATCCGCGGGGCCGGCGACGGTCATCGGTCGGGGGCGACTGCCAGTACGTGCCGCCTCCTGCTCGCGGAATGCGGTTCTGAGTGCGCCGCCGGCCCGCAACACGGTCTCGGCCTGGGCGGCGAACTCCTTCGAAGCACGCTCCGAGCCCGATTCGATCTTGGACACGTACGACCGGTCGTAGCCCATCTGCTTCGCCAACGCGGTCCTGGACAACCCTCGCACGTCTCGCCACCGGGCGAGTTCGACCGCGAACCCGTCGTCCTTCGCCCCGTCGTCGCTGGCCGGCACGCCGTCCTCCCATTCCCGGACCGTGAGCGGGCGTGAACCCACCGTGAAGACGCGCTCAGCCTAGTGGCACGCCGATCACGTCTGGTTCTCTCAGTCTCGCTGCTGCTGATCGTTCCCAAGGAGGAATCTCATGTACCCGTACGGGTTCGCCGACGACCCGATCGCCTCGCACTCCGCACAGTTCGGCCTCGGCCGACCCATCGGCCGGCCAGCCACACACGACGCGCCTTCGGCGATCGGCGTCCGCCCATGGAACCTGCGGGGCGCGGAAGCAGGTTCACCCGGCATCCGCGTCGGCGGCTGGCTCTACGACCACGATCGTCAAGTTGCTCTGCTCGCGGACGGCCGGCGGTTGAGCGATGTGGTGGCGGCCGATCCGAGCGCGGACTCGGTGTCCGATCTGGACGGTGACGAAGGCAAGTCGGAGGACTGGCAGTACGACTTCTGTCCCGACGAGTCGGGAACGCCGGCATGACCGTGCTGGTCCTGGCCCGGGATTTCGATCCGACCGCAGACCGAGTGGTTGACGCGCTCGCGGCCCGGCAGGCTGATGTCTTCCGTCTCAACACGGCCTGGTTCCCAATCCAGGTTCGCGTGGTGGCCGAGTTGGACGGCGGCCGTTGGCGGGGCTCGCTGCACACTCCTCGTGGGCGGCTCGACCTCGATTCGGTGCACGCCGTCTGGTACCGGTCGCCGGAGGCGTACCGAATGCCGGCACAGCTGAGCCCGGCCGAGGCGCAGCATGCCCACGTCGAAGCGAAATACGGACTCGGCGGCGTGCTAGCGTCGCTGCCGGCTCTGTGGTGCAACCACCCGGGCCGGGTGGCGGACGCGGCGTACAAGCCGCTCCAACTGGTGCGCGCCGCGCGCTGTGGGCTCACCGTGCCGAAAACGGTGATCACCAACGACGCGGTGCCGGCTCGTGCCTTCGCCAGCAGTGGTCCGACGGTGACGAAATTGGTCGGCGGCATGGCGATCGACGAGGACGGCGTGCGCAAGAACGTCTACACCCGACGCGTGACCGCTGACGATCTCGTGGACCTGCGCGGCATCGAACACACCGCGCACCTGTTCCAGCGGTGGGTGCCCAAGGCCCGGGAGGCACGTGTGATCGTGATCGGCGAATACGTCACGGCGGCGGCGATCACCGCGGGGACGGCCGCCACTCATGTCGACTACCGGGTCGACTATTCGGCCTTGTCGTACGCGCTGGAGACGCCGCCGCCCAACGTCGTGGCCGGCATCCGGCTCCTGATGGCTGAACTCGGTCTGGTCTACGGCGCGTTGGACTTCGTCATCACACCATCCGGTGAGTGGGTGCTGTTGGAGATCAATCCGACCGGCCAGTATGGGTTCGTGGAGAACGCCACCGACGCGCCGCTGACGGCCCAGCTCGCCGACCTCCTTGTTAGACCTGTCGGATGACCGGCACCGAGTGGGAGACGGACGCGGCAGCGCTGGCCGAGCGGTTGACGAAGGCCGGTGACCTGCGGGATCCGGCGTGGGTGGCGGCGGTGGCGGAGACGCCGCGGCATCTGCTGGTGCCGACGGCGTACGAGCAGGGGGCGGACGGCGGCTGGGCCGAGGTCGGCGCGAGGGAGCTGGCGTATTCGACGGCGACGCTGGTGACGCGGGTCGAGGACGGGAGACCAGTGTCGTCGAGCACGAAGCCGGATCTGATGGTGCGGATGCTGGAGGCGCTGGAGGTCGAGGACGGGGACCGGGTGCTGGAGATCGGCACGGGCACGGGGTACAACGCGGCGTTGCTGGCGCATCGGCTGGGCGACGGGAACGTGTACTCGGTGGACGTGGATCGGGAGATCGTCAAGACGGCGCGGGAGAGGCTGGCAGGGTTCGGGTGTCGGCCGCACCTGGCGGCGGTGGACGGGATCGGGGGCTGGCCGGAGCACGGGCCGTACGACCGGATCATCGCCACCTGCGCGGTGCCGCGAATCCCGAAGGCCTGGTTGGACCAGGTGACGGTGGGCGGCAAGGTGTTGGTGGACGTGAAGGTCAACACCGGGGCGGGCAACCTGGTGCTGCTGGAGAAGCGAAACGACCGTTTGGAGGGGCGGTTCACCGAGCGGTGGGCGGCGTTCATGGCGATGCGGCACGACGGCGACATCGAGCCGGTGCGAGCGGTGAAGGCCGAGGGTGGGCAGGAGAGGGAGACGGCCGCGCCGGAGCGGCCCTGGGACGGCCATCGCGAGGTCTGGTTCCTGGCCGCCCTCGAACTTCCGGCCGGGATGCGGTACGGCTACGTGCTGGATCCGGTCACGCGGCGGCCGACGGGATCGTCGCTGCAAGCGCCGGATGGGTCGTGGTGCCGGGTGAGCGAAGGCGTCGTGACCGAGGCGGGAGCGACGGGGCTGTGGTCGGAAGTCGAGCGGGCCTACGAAGCGTGGTGCGGCTGGGGCCGGCCGGGCTGGGGGCGGTTCGGGCTCACGGTGACCGAGCAGGGCCAGCGCCTGTGGCTGGACGGGCCTGAGCAACGTTCACTGTTGATTTCCTGACCACCGGACAGAACTTCTGGCCGGTTCCGGAACGGGGCCCCGTCGGTAGCGTGTGGTGCCACTCGTAACCCTGCGACGAGCGGACATCATCTATGCGAGCGAGCATTTTCCGGCGCGTGGGCGCCGGGCTGGTGGCGTGCACGGCGGTGGTGCTGATGGCGGCGCCGGCGGACGCGGCGGCGGTGT
Organism: Kutzneria sp. CA-103260; assembly: GCF_018263855.1. Classification (GTDB taxonomy): domain Bacteria; phylum Actinomycetota; class Actinomycetes; order Mycobacteriales; family Pseudonocardiaceae; genus Kutzneria. Next base: position 5,115,570 of record NZ_CP073318.1, read on the forward strand.
CGCCGACGGCGGCGAAGAGCCAGGCGGACGTGGCGGGCGTGCAGCGCGGAGACGCGGTGCGGCAGGCCACGGCCCAGCAGAAGGAGTCGTTCCTGACGGCGCACGAGGGGCTGCTGGGCCGGAGGCTGAGCGGCCACTCGGTGGCGGCGCCGGCGACGATCCACCCGTCGGCGGGCACGGCGTTCATCAACAAGGGCAACAACCAGGGCGCGTCGGCGGCGCAGAGCGTGAGCACGGCGGTGCACCCGACCAACGGCGGCACGACGATCTACACGCCGACGCTGTACCCGGCGGGCGGCTCGTGCATCGAGGTGACGACGGTGTACACCAACACCACGCAGGCGGTCGAGGCGTGGGACTGGTGCAACCACATCGACTTCGAGGCGTCGGTGGCGATCAACTCGTCATTCGTCAGCAAGTACACCAGCGGCGGCGCGTACACGACGCAGATCGTGAAGACGACCGGCAGCACCTGGGTGGCGTACCTGTACAACTACACCACCAAGGCCTACGACAAGCTCTACACGTCCTCGGGCAACACGCAGGCCGGCACCACCGGCTGGGACGTCAACGAGCTGTACTCCGAACTGCAGAGCAACGGCCAGAGCTACGCCTGCGCGGACATGGCCGGCAAGACGTTCTCGGCCAGCAACATCCAGGTGAACCTCGGCGGCACCTGGACCGCGGCCGGCCCGGGCAACTCCGACACCCGCTTCGACTCGGGTGACGCGGCCTACGACTGCTCCAGCCGCAGCTACAAGATGATCACGCCGTACAGCCACTGGCAGGTTGTCGGCTGAGCACCGGGAAACGGCCCGGCGCGAACCGTGAAATCCCAGGACACGGGGCGTGCCGGGCCGGCACAATAGCGGGGAGATGACCAGCCGACTCCGCGCGATCGCCGCCGACACGGTGGCCATCTGCGACCGCGGTTCCTACGAGGCCGAGCGCGGCCCGGTCCGGATCACGGTGAACCCCGCCAGCACCCGCCTCCACGGCCCGGACGAGCCGCTGAGCCTGCCCGCGCAGCAAAGCCAACTTCCCCGGATCGACGTCACGAACGAGTCGACGCTGCACGCCACCCGGCGTCTGGACAACAACGTCGCAGCGCTGGTGTTCGCCTCGGCCCGCAATCCCGGCGGCGGCTTCCTCAACGGGGCGCAGGCGCAGGAGGAGAGCATCGCCCGCAGCTCGGCCCTGCACCCCTATCTGTTGGCGGCCAACGACTTCTACGCCCATCACCGGGCCGACAGCGATCTGACCTACAGCGACCGGGTCATCTACTCCCCTGACGTGCCGGTGTTCCGGGACGACCACGGTGCCCTCCTGGCCGAGCCGTACGCGGTGTCCTTCCTGACGGCGGCGGCGCCGAATCGGGCGGCGGTCATCAGCAACCAGCCGGAAAGAGCCGAAGGCATCCCGGCGATCCTGCGCCGGAGGGCGGCCCGGGTGTTGCAGGTCGCGGCCGCACACGGTCACCGGAACCTGGTGTTGGGGGCCTGGGGATGCGGGGTCTTCGGCAACGAGCCGGCCACTGTCGCGGAGGCGTTCCGGGAGGCGATCGACCGGAACCGGTTCTTCGACCACATAGTGTTCGCCGTTCTCGGCGCGCCGACGCTGGCGGCTTTCCAGGAGGGCCTTCGATGAACGAGATCGCCCGCACGATCGCCGAGGCGGCGCTCGGCCGCGACCCGGGACCGCTGACCAGGGCCAAGAGCCTGTCCCACCGGGTGTTCGTCGGCGCGGACGTGGTGGTGAAGATCATCCACGCGGACCGGCACTCCCGGCTGAACCGGGAGATCGCGCTGGCGCCGATGCTCCCGGCGGGGATCGCGGCGCCGTTGCTGGCCAGCGGCGAGTACGAGGATCTGCGCTACGCCTGCTACACCCGGGTGCCGGGTGCGGCCCCGGGCCTGCACCTGCCCAACACGGACGCCGCCACCGCGAGGAAGCTGGCCGAGCAGGCGGTGGAGCGGCTGGAACGGCTGCACACCTGGCGGCCGGAGTCCACGCGGACGCTGACCGAGGAGCTGGACCACGGCGGCTTCACCGGCCGGGAGGCGTTCCAGCAGGAGATCGAACGTCTCGAGCAGGCCGACCGGGACGGCGTCGTGCCGGCCCAGATCATCAAGGGCCTCAAGGAGATCGCCGACCGCGCCCCGGATCGGGTCGAGGCCGCGGTCCCGGTGCACGCCGACTGCCACTGGGCCAACTGGCTGGCTAACGGTGACACCGTTACAGCCTTGCTGGACTTCGAGTGGGCCCGGCTGGCCGAGCCGGCCGAGGACTGGTTCTTCCTGATCCGGTTCAGCGGCCCGCACATGGCCGCCGTCCTCGACGTCGTCACCGAGCAGACGGCCGTCCCCGAGGACGAGCTCCGCGCCGCCTGCGAGGTCCGCGACGCCAACTACGTGACCTCCGACGTCCGCCTCACCCTCGAAGGCGACCCCAACGCCGGGGTGGGCAGCATCGCCGGCCTGGCGGAGCTCATCGACGGCCGCTACTGGTGGTCCGGCCGCAGCAGCAGGGCGTAGAGGGTCAGGCCGGGACCGAAGGCCAGCATCACGACGGGCCCGTCGACGGGCAGCAACCGTTGCAGCACGAGCAACACGGTCGCCGAGGAGCAGTTGCCGTGCTCGGCCAGCACGGCGCGAGAGGCGTCGAGGGCATCCCCGGGCAGTTGGAGGACGTCCTCGACGGTCTCGAGGATGCGCGGCCCGCCGGGGTGCACGGCCCAGCCGGCCACGTCCCGAACGCCGTTGCGGCCGAGCAGGGTGTCCACCGCCGGCCGCAGGTGCACGGCCAGCACGTCGGGCACCTTGGGCGACAGCCCCATGCGAAACCCCAGGTCGGTGACGTCCCAGGTCATGTGGTCGGGGGTGGCGGGATCGGTCACGGCGACCAGGTCGACCACTCGCAGCGAGCCGCCGGGGGTGAGCACGGTCGCCACGGCGGCGTCGCTGAACAGGGCGTGGGCGACGATCTGGTCCCGGGCGATGCCGGCCGGCTGAACGTGCAGCGAGGTCAGCTCCACGTTGAGCAGCACGGCCGGCCGGGAGTGGGCGGCGACGTAGTCGGACACCGCGCCCAGGGCCGGCAGGGCGGCGTAGCAACCCATGTGCCCGAACACCAGTCTCCGCAGGTCGGATGGCATGCCGACGTCGAGCGACACGTGCACGTCGACGCCGGGGCTGCCGTATCCGGTGCACGAGGCGACGGCGAACAGCCCCACCTCGGAGGCGGCCACGCCGGCCTGGTCCAGGGCCGCCGAGACCGCCGCGGACCCCAGCGGCACGGCCTCGGCGGCGTAGCGACGCATCCGCTGCCCGGTCGACCACCCGGACACGTCCTCCACCAGCGGGTTCAGCACGGCGTGCCGGCGCCGCACGCCCGAGTTGGCGAAGATGCGGGCCCCGAAGCCGGGCGAATCGACGTGTCGGTGGAAGTACCCGTCCCACAGCTCCTGCTGCGACACGGTCGGCGGCAGCGCCTGCCCCATGCCGGCGATGGCCACGGCGCTCATCCCGCCTCCTTGATCCCCACCCCTGGAACAGCACGGCCGTTGAGGTCGACGGCCGCATGTCCACCTTGCCCCGTCGCAGCGCCAGCCACCGGACGGGTTGCCCCGCGGCGGGCCGAATTTCCCGTACGACAGTGGCACGCCGGGCGCTCGCTCGGCGACGGTGGCGGCAATGATGTCCAACGGCAGGTGAAGCATGTCACCTTTGACCGGCACGACACTGTGTGCCCTGGCCTGCCGCAGCGCGCTGTCGAGGAGATCGACGCCGAAGTGGCGGTAGCCGAGCGCGGCCAACCGCGGGGCGAGCAGGCCGCCGCCGCACCCGAGGTCGACGAGCAACGCCCCAGGTCGTGCCGCGGGTGGCAGTAGCGCCCCCGGGCGGCGGTGAGCCAGTGCAGCATCGCGAACGGCCCGTCCGGACTGCACCACTGCGTGGCGAACCGCTCGTACGCAGCCGGGTCGTCGCGTATCACCCCACACTCCCACTTTCGTGGTTCAGTGGCTCAGCGACCGCCCGACTGGTTTGATCGTCTCGCACTCGCTGGAAGGAGTGGCAATGCGTTCGTGGCCGGGCACCTCCTACCCGCTCGGCGCCTCCTACGACGGCGCCGGCACGAACTTCGCGCTGTTCTCGGAGGTCGCCGAGTACGTCGACCTGTGCCTGTTCGAGGCGGACGGCACCGAGACGGTGGTGCGGCTACCGGAGATGGACGGCTTCGTCCACCACGGCTACCTGCCGGGCGTCGGCCCCGGCCAGCGCTACGGCTACCGCGTGCACGGGCCGTACGACCCGGCCAACGGCCTGCGCTGCAACCCGAACAAGCTGCTCATCGACCCGTACGCCAAGGCGGTGGACGGCGAGGTCGACTGGGACGAGTCGCTGTTCGGCTACCGGTTCGACACCCCGGACGAGCGCAACGACGCCGACTCGGCGGCGCACCTGCCCAAGTCGGTGGTCATCAACCCGTTCTTCGACTGGGCCGACGACCGCCGCCCGCGCACGCCCTACCACGAGACGGTGATCTACGAGGCGCACGTGCGCGGCACCACGATCAACCACCCGTTCATCCCCGAGGACCTGCGCGGCACCTACTCGGGCCTGGCCCACCCGGTGATGATCGAGCACTTCACCCGGCTGGGGGTGACCGCGGTCGAGCTGATGCCGGTGCACCAGTTCATCAACGACCACCACCTCACCGAGCGCGGCCTGACCAACTACTGGGGCTACAACACGATCGCCTTCCTGGCCCCGCACAACCGGTACGCCTCGCGGGGCGCGCTGGGCACGCAGGTGCAGGAGTTCAAGGCGATGGTGCGCTCGCTGCACGACGCCGGCATCGAGGTGATCCTCGACGTGGTCTACAACCACACCGCCGAGGGCAACCAGATGGGGCCGACGCTGTCCATGCGCGGCATCGACAACGGCGCGTACTACCGGCTGGTCGACGACGACCAGCAGTACTACATGGACTACACCGGCACCGGAAACTCGCTCAACGCCCGCAATCCGCACACGCTGCAGCTCATCATGGACTCGCTGCGGTACTGGGTGACCGAGATGCACGTGGACGGTTTCCGGTTCGACCTGGCCGCCACCCTGGCCCGCGAGTTCTACGACGTGGACCGGCTGTCGGCCTTCTTCGACATCGTGCAGCAGGACCCGGTGGTCAGCCAGGTGAAGCTGATCGCCGAGCCATGGGACGTCGGGCCGGGCGGCTACCAGGTCGGCAACTTCCCTCCACTGTGGACGGAGTGGAACGGCAAGTTCCGCGACACGGTCCGGGACTTCTGGCGCGGCGAGCCCGGCACCCTGGGCGAGTTCGGCTCGCGCATCACCGGCTCCTCGGACCTGTACCAGGACGACGGCCGGCGGCCGTTCGCCTCGATCAACTTCGTCACGGCGCACGACGGCTTCACCCTCAACGACCTGGTGTCGTACAACAACAAGCACAACGAGGCCAACGGCGAGGGCGGCAACGACGGGGCCAACGACAACCGATCCTGGAACTGCGGCGCCGAGGGCCCGACCGACGACGCGGGGATCCTGGCCCTGCGGGCCCAGCAGCGGCGCAACTTCATCGCCACCCTGTTCCTGTCCCAGGGCGTGCCGATGCTGCTGCACGGCGACGAGCTGGGCCGCACCCAGCACGGCAACAACAACGTGTACTGCCAGGACAACGAGACCTCCTGGGTGGACTGGTCGCTGGCCAAGACCAACTCCGACCTGGTCGAGTTCACCGCCCGGCTGGCGGCGCTGCGGGCCAAGCACCCGGTGTTCCGGCGGCGCAAGTTCTTCCAGGGCCGGCCGCTGCGCAAGGGCGACGACCGCCGCGACATCGCCTGGTTCAACCCGGACGGCGAGGAGATGACCGAGGCCGACTGGGACACCGACTTCGGCCGCGCGGTCGGGGTCTTCCTCAACGGCGACGCGATGGACGAGCTGGACCGGCGGGGCGAGTGGGTCACCGACGACTCGTTCCTGCTGTGCTTCAACGCCTGGCACGAGGTGGTCGACTTCCGGATACCGGACGGCGAGTACGGGAGCAACTGGCACGTGGTGGTGGACACGTCGTGTGAGTCCACCAAGGAGCCGGACACGCAGCTGGCCGGCGGCTCGACGCTGCCGGTGCCGGCCCGGTCGCTGGTGCTCCTGCAACGGAGCGCCGAATGATCCCCTCGTCCACCTACCGGGTGCAGTTCGGGCCGGACATGGGTTTCAACCGGGTCAAGCACGTCGCGGGCTACCTGCACCGGCTGGGTGTCGGCGCGCTGTACGCGTCGCCGCTGTTGCAGGCCACGCCCGGTTCCACCCACGGCTACGACGTCACCGACCCGACCACCACGTCGGCCGGTCTCGGCGGCGCGGTGGCCCGGGAGGTGCTGCAACACCGGCTTCGCGAGCTGGGCCTGGGTTTTGTCGTCGACATCGTGCCCAACCACGTGGGCATCTCGATGCCGCAGGCCAACCCGTGGTGGTGGGACGTCCTGCGCTACGGCCGAGAGTCCAAGCACGCCGACAAGTTCGACATCGACTGGTCGCGCGCCCCGATCCTGGCGCCGGTGCTCGGCGACGAGCACGGTCTGGAAGCGCTGGCCGTGGACGGCGATCACCTCGCCTACTTCGACCAGATATTCCCGATAGCGCCCGGCACTTCCGGCGGCACGCCGCAGGAGGTGCACGACCGTCAGCACTATCGGCTGGTGCACTGGCGGACGGCCAACACCGACCTGAACTACCGGCGGTTCTTCGACATCAACACGTTGGCGGCGGTGCGGGTCGAGGACCCGGCGGTCTTCGAGGCGACGCACCGCGAGGTGCTGAGCTGGGGCGTGGACGGCCTGCGCATCGACCACCCGGACGGGCTTTCCGACCCCGGCGGCTATCTGCGCCGGCTGCGCGAGGCCGCGCCGGAGACGTGGATCGTGGTGGAGAAGATCCTCGGCGTCGGCGAGTCGCTGCCGGTGTCGTGGCCGGTCGCCGGCACCACCGGCTACGACGCGCTGCGGGAGGTCTGTGGGCTGTTCATCGACCCCGCCGGCGAGCCGCCGACCCCGGGATCGCTGCTGTACCTGGAAACCCGCTGCAAGGAGACGGCGGCGCGAACGCTGCTGCGAGCGGAGGTGCGGCGCATCAACGCGTTGCTGCCCTTCGACGACGAGGACGCCGTCATCGAGCTGCTGACCCTGTTCCCGGTCTACCGCAGCTATCTACCGGAGGGCCGGAACTCACTGGAGCAGGCGGCCTCGATGAATCCGCGGGCTGCGGAGATCGCACGACTGATGCTGGCCGATCCGCACGGTGAGTTGGCGACGCGCGTGCAGCAGACATCCGGCATGGTGATGGCCAAGGGCGTCGAGGACACCGCCTTCTACCGCTACAACCGGTTCGTGGCGCTGAACGAGGTCGGCGGCGACCCGTCCCGGTTCGGCGTGCCGCCAGCCGAGTTCCACGTCGCCATGCAGGCCCGCGAGGCCGGCGCACCCGACACGATGACGGCCCTGTCCACTCACGACACCAAGCGGGCCGAGGATGTCCGGGCCCGACTGGCGGTGCTGTCCGAAGTGGAGTTCGAGACCGCGTTCGCCCGGTGGACCGAGAAGAAGCCGCTGCCCGAGCGGTCGCTGACCCGCCTGGCCTGGCAGACGCTGGTCGGCGCGTATCCGATCAGCGCCGACCGGCTGCGGGACTATCTGGCCAAGGCGGCCAAGGAAGCCAAGATCGCCACATCCTGGGTGGATGGCAACCCCGAGGTGGACAAGGCCATCGCGGCCTGGCCCGACGAGGTGTTCGGCGACGCGGCGCTGATGGCCGAGGTGACCGAGCTGATCGACCGGATCACGCCGGCCGGTTGGTCGAACTCGTTGGGGCAGAAGCTGATGCAGCTGGCCGGCCCGGGTGTGCCGGACGTGTACCAGGGCACCGAGCTGTGGGACTTCTCGCTGGTCGATCCGGACAACCGGCGGCCAGTGGACTTCGAGCAGCGGGCCGCGCTGCTGGCCCGGATCGACGACGGCTGGCTGCCCGAGGTGGACGTCTCCGGCGCGGCCAAGCTACTGGTCACCACCCGGACGCTGCGGCTGCGCCGCGACCGGCCGGAGCTGTTCACCGGCTACCTCCCGGTGCCGGCCCAGGGCCCGGCGGCCGAGCACGCGGTGGCCTTCGCCCGCAACGGGTTGGTGGCCGTGTGCACGCGGCTGCCGATCCGCCTGGAGGCCGCCGGCGGCTGGCGCGACACCGTGCTCCCGCTCCCGGCCGGCGAGTGGACGGACGTGATCACCGGCCGTCCGGTCTCCCGATCCCCGTTGCTGTCCGAGCTGTTGTCCCCCTACCCGGTTGCCTTGGTGGTGCGTTCGTGACCGAATTCTCCGTGTGGGCCCCGAACCGATCCCGAGTTCGGGTCCACAATGGACCATCCGTGCACGAGATGGCCGTCGGCGAGGACGGCTGGTGGCGGGCCGAGGTGTCCGACGCCGCCCCGGACTACGCCTTCCAGCTCGACGACGAGCCGGACGAGCTGCCAGACCCGCGGTCCCGCTGGCAGCCGGACGGCGTGCACAAGCGCTCGCACCGCTATGACCACTCCGGGTTCGAGTGGACCGACGCCGACTGGACGGGCCGCCAGCTGCCCGGCGGCATCGTGTACGAGCTGCACATCGGCACGTTCACCCCCGAGGGCACCTTCGACGCGGCCATCGGCAAGCTGGGCCACCTCGTCGACCTCGGCGTCGACTTCGTGGAAGTCATGCCGGTCAACGCCTTCGACGGCCCGCACGGCTGGGGCTACGACGGCGTGTGCTGGTACGCCGCCCACGACCCGTACGGCGGCCCCGACGGCTTCAAGCGTTTCGTGGACGCCTGCCACAATCGCGGCCTGGCCGTGCTGCTGGACGTGGTCTACAACCACCTCGGCCCGTCCGGGGCCTACCTCGACCGGTTCGGCCCGTACTTCGCCGGCGAGACGATCTGGGGCCCGACGCTCAACCTGGACGGCCCGCAGTCGGACGAGGTCCGCCGCTACGTCATCGACAACGCCGTGAGCTGGCTGCGCGACTTCCATGTCGACGGTCTGCGCCTGGACGCCGTGCACGCGCTGTCCGACCGCCGCGCGACCAATCTGTTGGAGGAGCTGTCGTCCGAAGTGGACGCGCTCTCCGTCCACTTGCGACGGCCGCTGACCCTGATCGCCGAGTCGGATCTCAACGACCCCAGGCTGGTCACGCCGCGCGAGGCCGGCGGCTACGGCCTCCAGGCACAGTGGAGCGACGACCTGCACCACTGTCTACACGCGACCCTGTCCGGCGAGCGCCAGGGCTACTACGCCGACTTCGGCTCCCTGCAAGCGCTTGCGGCCACCCTGACCGGCGTTTTCTGGCACGCCGGCACCTGGTCGTCGTTCCGCGGCCGCCACCACGGCCGCAAGGTCGACACGCTGACCACGCCCGGCCACCGGTTCCTGGCATACCTCCAGGACCACGACCAGATCGGCAATCGCGCCACCGGCGACCGGCTGTCCGACACGGCGTCGCCGGGCCTGCTGGCCTGCGGCGCGGCCATCGTGCTGTGTTCCCCCTACACGCCGATGATCTTCATGGGCGAGGAGTGGGCGGCATCTACGCCGTGGCAGTTCTTCGCCTCGTTCCCGGACCCGAAGCTGGCCGACGCGGTGCGCACCGGCCGCCGCAGGGAGTTCGCCGAGCACGGCTGGGACGCGCAGGACGTGCCGGATCCGGTGGACCCGGCCACGTTCGACCGGTCCAAGCTGCGCTGGGAGGAGATCGCCACTGCCGGCCACGCCGAGATGCTGGCCACCTACAAGGCGCTGATCGCGCTGCGCCGCAGCCGCCCCGAGCTGACCGATCCGCGGCTGCGCCAGTTGTCGGTCGACATCGACGAGGAGAACCGCGTGGTCGTGCTGCACCGCGGCGACCTGCGCGTGGTGTGCAACCTGGGCGACGAGCGGGTGGAGCCACCGCCCGGCACGGTCCTGTTCAGTTCGGCGACGCCCGGCGACCCCGAGTCGGTCACCGTCGTCGAGGTGTCAGCTGACGGCTGACTTGATCCGGCGGCGGCTGGCGGAGATCACCGCGCGGCGCTCGTTCTCGCCCATGCCGCCCCAGATGCCGTAGGGCTCCTGCACCTGGAGCGCGTGCTTCAGGCACTCGACGCGCACCGGGCACGAGTGGCAGATACGCTTGGCGTTGGCTTCCCGCGCCTGCCGGGCGGAACCCCGTTCGCTGTCCGGGTGGAAGAAGACGGCGCTGTTGGCGCCGCGGCAGGCGCCCAGTCGCTGCCAGTCCCAGTTCTCCGAGACCGGGATGGGTAGCCGGTGCACGTCGGCCATAGCGCGCCTCCTAGTACGAACTCGTCGGCACTCTGGTACCCGCGCCCGACATGCCCAAACCCCCGGGTTTGGCGATCTCCCCCATCCGGGTAACCGGGGGCGTGGACGAGGTGAGATTCGGCCCAGAGCTGTTGGACCGGCTGCTCGCGCACCTGGTCGCCCGTCTGCCCGGATGCGACGGCGCCGGGGTGAGCACGGTGTCGAGGAGCTTGCGGGCGGTCGGGACGGCCGTCGAGCGCGACGCCGAGCAGTGGCAGCGGGGCGAGGGACCGGTGGTGGCTGCCGCCACCGGCGACGAGACGCTGGTCCAGACCCTGCCCGACGGCGTGACCTGGGTCACCGCCGTGCCGGGCAGCTGGACTGAGGACGGCCCGTCGGTGCTGTCGGTCTACACCGACCACGAGCCCAAGGAGGACGACCTCCGGCTGATCGACCAGACCGAGCCCCTGCTGGCCACCGCCACCGCCGTGATCGAGTTCTGCGCCGACGAGGTGCTGCGGGCCGACCAGATGGTCGAGATGGTGCAGAACCGCCGGCTCATCGAACAGGCCAAGGGCCTGGTCATGGGCGCGACGCGGTGCGACGCCGGGGCGGCGTTCCGCACCCTGGTCCGGTCCAGCCAGCACTTCAACGTCAAGCTGCGGGACCTGTCGGCCGCGCTGGTCGAGGTGGTCGGCGGCGCGCCGGTCGCCGACCAGGAGCCCGGCGCCGGACCACCCGGCGCGCCGCCGGAGCCGGCCGCGCGGGCCGCGCGGATGACCTGGCAAGCTCTTCGTTGATCAACGGGGCGTCCGCCCGTGCGCTACGGTGAGCACGCAGTGGTTGAGCAGCCAGCCGCCGCGTTCGAGTCGGTGCCGTGACCCGACAGGTGCCCCTTCCCACGACTCGTGAGGAACTGTGACCGAGAACAGCAGCAGCAGCGCTCTCCCTATCGACGTGGTGCTGGACCGGCCGTCGCCCGGCATGGTCGTCGCCTCCGTCAGCGGAGAGCTGGACATGCTCACCGCGCCCCGCCTGCGCGCCGTCGTGACGGCCGAGCTGGCCGGGTGCGCGGTGCTGGTGATCGACCTGTCCGGCGTGTCCTTCCTCGGCTCGGCCGGCCTGGCCGTGCTGGTGGAGGCCGCGCACGAGGCCGAGCGCCAGCAGGTGGAACTGCGGGTGGTGGCCACCGGCCGGACCGTGCGACGGCCGCTGGAGATCACCGGACTGAATGAGGTGCTGACCACGTTTCCCAGCCGGGACGACGCGGTCGGCGCGCCCGGCTGAGATGTGGGGGAACAATGGGCGAGGTAGACGTCGACGGCACCGAGGTGACAGTGAGCGAGCACGAGCCCAGCACCGCCAGCGAGAAGCCCCTGGCCGGGGCCGACGTGGAGGTGCGCATCGCCGCCGCCCCCGTGCACCTGTCGGTGCTGCGCGCGGTGGCCGCGGATCTGGCGATGCGGGCCGATTTCACGCTGGACGCGATCTCCGACCTGAAGATGGCCGTCGACGAGGCCTGTTCGGAGCTGATCTCGCGGTCGGTGCCGGACGCCGACCTGGTGTGCCGGTTCAGCGTGGAGCCGGACCAGATCCACTTCTCGGCCGAGGCGCCGACCACCTCGCTCACCCCGCCCAGCCGGGAGAGCTTCGGCTGGCGGGTGCTCACCGCGCTCACCGACGCCGTGAACACGTGGGTCGTCCCCGGTCCGGGGGACAGCCATGTGCTGCGGTTCGACCTGGTCAAGAAGCGATCCGACGCGGTGGCCCTGTGACCGAGCTTGCGAGGGCACCATTCGGCGCAGCGGCCTTGGTCGCAGACTCGCCGAGCGCTAGCGAGGTGGGACTGTGACTCGGTCCTCGGAGCACGCCACCAACGACTACGCGCACCTGGATCCGCTGCTGGAGGAGCTATCCGGGCTGGCCGCCGACGACCCGCGGCGGACCGAGCTGCGGGACCAGCTGGTGACCGAGTTCCTGCCGGTGGCCCAGCACATCGCGCGGCGCTTCGGCCAGCGCGGCGAGCCGCACGACGACCTCGTGCAGGTGGCCACCGTGGGCCTGATCAGCGCCGTCGACCGGTTCGACCCGGAGCGGGGCAGCGACTTCCTGTCCTTCGCGGTGCCCACGATCATGGGCGAGGTGCGCCGGCACTTCCGGGACACCAGCTGGTCGGTGCGGGTGCCGCGGCGGCTCAAGGAGCTGCACCTGGCCATCACCAGCGCCACCAACGAGCTGTCCCAGCACCTCGGCCGCGCCCCCACGCCCAGCGAGCTGGCCACGCACCTGGGCATCAGCAAGGACGACGTGTACGAGGGCCTGGAGGCGTCCAACGCCTACCGCAGCTCCTCGCTGGACGAGCTCCTGGTCGGCACCGACAAGTCGGTGTCCCTGGGCGACGCCCTCGGCGACGAGGACCCCGAGCTGATGGGCGTGGAGAACCGCGAGGCCCTGCAGCCGCTGCTGCAGCAGCTGCCGGAGCGGGAGCGCACCATCATCCTGCTGCGCTTCTTCGGCAATCTCACGCAGACCCAGATCGCCGACCGCATCGGCATCTCCCAGATGCACGTGTCCCGGCTGCTGGCCCGGACTCTCGTGGAGCTGCGCAAGGGTTTGCTCAGCGAATAGCGCGGTAACACGCGCGCGGCGAAACGCGAATAGCCCGGGCAGCCGCCCCTTGCCGCTCGGGGCACTGAACAAAGGACCACTTAGCCATGGTCTATCAGCTGCCGCTGCCCGTTCCGCCGCCGACCAAGAAGCACACCGCCGTGAAGGTCGTCGGTGGAATTGTCGCCGGTGTCGTCGTCTTCGGTGTCGGTGTGGCCGCCGGTTCCGGGGGATCCAATTCCGTGACGCCGGCGGCCGCGACGGTGAAGACGGTGACCGTCACGGTGCCCGGCCCGACCCGGACGGTCATCGAGACCCTGACCGTGCAGCCGACCACCACACAGCCGCCCGGCCCCAAGACCCAGGTCGTCAACGGCACTTTCCACGTGGGCGAGGACATTGTCGCCGACCGGTGGAAGACCGACGGCCCGTCCGGCGCCAGCGCTCTCGGCATGTGTTACTGGGAACGCGAGAAGAACGACTCCGGCGACTTCTCGGCCATCATCGCCAATGACAACATCAAGGGTCCGGCTTCCATCACGGTGAACGCCGGCGAATTCGTCAAGTTCGACGGCGACTGCTCGTGGTCCCATTCCTGATCACTGTTCGACAGCGCCGATCATCAGGTCCCAGAACCGGTCCACGTCCAGTCCGGTGGCGACCAGGGCATTGGGCTTGCGGCCGGTGACGCGGTCCAGGTCGACGACGGTGGCACCGCGGGTGTGGGTGCCGGTGAGCTCGATCTCGACGTTGAGCGGGCGGGCCGAGATGATCGTGGGGTCGATGACGGCGGCGACGGCCACCGGGTCATGCAGGGGCGGCGACTCGAAGCCGAAGTAGGCGCGGTAGGAGTCGGCGAAGTAGGTCAGCAGGTCGTGGCAGATACCGGCCAGTGGCGTGCCGATCTGCTGGATTCGTCGCAGCACCGGGGGTGTGGCCAGGGCTCGGTGGGTGACGTCGAGCCCGCACATGGTGATCGGCAGCCCGGAGCGGAAGACGATGTCGGCGGCCTCGGGGTCGGCGAGAATGTTGAACTCGGCCAGCGGGGCCATGTTGCCGCGGCCGGTGGAGCCGCCCATGAGCACGATGCGGTCGATGTTGCCGACGCCGTTCTGGAGGAACGTAGCCACATTGGTCAGCGGGCCGGTGGCGATGACGGTGGTCGGCTCTCGCAGGACATCGGACGCCAACTGCAGGGCGGTGCGCGGGTCGGCGTCGACGGTGGGCGGCGGGAAGTCGGGGCCGTCCAAGCCGGATTCGCCGTGGATTTCCCCGGCGTGCAAGGGATCCTGGGCCAGAGGTTGGTCGGCGCCGGCGGCGATGGGCACGTCAGTGATGCCGGCGACGGTGCACATCCGGCGGGCGTTGAGCGTGGTCCGCGCCAGCGTCTGGTTGCCGGCGACGGTGGTGATCGCCCGCAGGTCGAGGCGCCGCGCGGCCAGCAGGATGGCCAGCGCGTCGTCATGGCCGGGATCGCAGTCGAGGATCACCCGTGTGGTCATGGCTTCAGGCTGTCAGTCCCGGATGATCGCCGCCAGCCACGCCTGCGCCTGGCCACGGGTCAGCTCCAGCTCGACGGCGTCGATCGACTCAATCCGCCACCCCGCGCCGAAGGCGGCCCGTAGTTCTGCTTCGCTCACCCGGCGGGGACCCCAGACGCCGGGCTGCCGGTCGCTGAAGCACAACAGGTGCAGGCGTCCGCCGGGCTCGAGCACTGAGGCCAGCGACGCCACGTAGCGGATCCGGTCGTCGTCCTCGAAAACATGGAACAGCGCACTGTCCACAATGGTCTCGAACGGCCCGAACCCTTCCAGCTCCAAGGCGTTCGCCACCTCGAACCGGACCTTCAGGCCACGCTCGGCGGCCTTGGCCCGAGCCCGCTCGATCGCCGGCGCGGCGGTGTCCACCCCGGTCACGTCCAGCCCGAGCCCGGCGGCCAGCAGGGCGTGCTCGCCGGTGCCGCAGCCCACGTCCAGCACCCGGCCGCGCAGGCCACCGGCCTCGGCGAGGGCGGCGATCACCGGCTGGGGCCGGCCGATGTCCCACGGTGGCTGCTCGGCGTAGGCCTGAACGAAGTCCTCGGGCCGGCGCGGCTGGCGTTGTTCGGTCATGTCCCGATCATGCTGCCATCGACGGTTCGGCGGTAGATGTTGGCCTGGTACGCCACGGTGAATCCGAGCCGCTCGTACAGGGTGAAGGCTTTGGTCGGGCTGGACGTGTCCACGCCGAGCCCGAGAGCCTTGCGCCCCAGCCGCGCGTTGGCGGCGACGGCGGTGGCCAGCAGAGCCGCAGCCAGCCCGCGACGGCGGTGGTCCGGATGCACGCCGAGCCACTTCACCCAGCCCTCGCCAGTGTTGTCGGACGGCGCCGACGAGAGCAGCACGCCGGCCAGCGCACCGGTTTCGGTCTCGGCCACCAAGCATTCCGCCGGCACCAGGCTCGGTGTCGCGGCGTAGTCGTGCTGGTCGCCGAAGGCCGCCCGCAGCACCTCGCCGCAGGCCGGCAGTTCCTCGGCCCGCATGGCCCGAATGGTGTGGCCGGGCACCGGGCCGGGCGGCTGCTCGTCGCCGGCCAGCGGCCGGGTCATCCGGGCCTGCAAGTGGTCGAACTCGAAGCCGAGGCCGGCCAGCACGCCGATGTACTGCTCCTCGGTGACCAGCGCGCCGGCCTTGGCCACCACCGACCGGCCGGCGCGCTCAGCCACCCGGTTGAGCAGCAGCTCCATCAGGACCCGTTGCACTGAGGGGCCCTCACCCGGCCGCGCGTAGGCGTCACAGAACCAGCCCGACGGGTAGAGCTGGCCCCAGCCCATCAGCCGGCCGTCCCCGTCACGCACCAGCCAGGAGTCGCCGGTCCCGGTCAGCGCGTCCATCACCTCTCTGCGCTCGAAGTCCGGGTAGCCGAGGTAGACCTGTTCGCTGGCGTGCACCAACTCCAGGATCGCCTCGATGTCCGCCAGCGCTGGCCGCTCGGTCCGATACCCCTCCGGAAGTCCCACCGGGCCAGTGAAACCCGCCATTTTCGGTGGAGTCCACCGAATAACCCCTTCGGGCAGCCCAGCTTCTCGATGAGCCAGGCTTGCGCGAGGGACCGTCCGGTCAGGGCAGCTGCATGACCCCGAACGAGCCGTCGGCGCGCAGCCGGGCCGCGTCCTGGCCAGGCGGCGCGCCGAACAGCTCGCGGTACTCGCGGCTGAACTGGGTCGGGCTGTCGTAGCCGACGAGGTGCCCGATGCCGGCCACGTCGCCGGGGCGGGCCACCAGCAGCGCCCGCGCCTCTTGGAGCCGGATCAGCTTGCGGTACTGGATCGGGCTCATCGTGGTGACCGCCCGGAAGTGCCGGTGGAAGGCGGATTCGCTCATGCCGGCCAGGCGGGCCAGGTCGGCCACCCGGATCGGCTCGGCGTAGTTGTCCCGGATCCAGCTGATCGCCCGGCCGACCAGGGACAGGCCGCTGTCGGCCAGCCCGATCTGGCGGACCAGCGCGCCGTGCGGGCCGGTCAGCAGCCGCCACAGGATCTCCTGCTCGTACAGCGGGGCCAGCACCTTCACGTCCCCGGGCTGGTCGAGCAGTCGGACCAGACGCAGCACGGCGTCCAGCAACTCCGGCTCGGCCTTGCCGGTGGCCATCGCCGGCGCCGAGCGCCGGTCGGCCGGCGCGGCCAGCAGCAGCGGGGCGATCACCGTCGGGCGCAGCTCCAGGCCGAGGCCCAGCGCCGGGCGCTGCCGGCTGATGCCGAAGAAGTGGCCGCTCACCGGCACTTCGGCACTGACCACCAGGCAGTCCCCGGCCCGGTACTCGAACACCTCCTCGCCCAGCAGCAAACGCTTGCCACCCTGCGCCAGCAGCACCAGCTGCGGCGCGGTCAGCGAGTGGTGCTCGTCGGTGCTGTCCACACTGGACAGCCGGAGGCCGGTGATCGCCGTGGTGCCGTCCGGTCGGGCATGCCGGGCGACCAGGTCCCGGATCTCGTCAAGCGCCATGGTTCCCATGGCACCACCAGCCGGGCCCGCAGGCAACCCGATCGAGCCGACATCGGCAGGATCGGGCAAGAGGTCGGGCGGATGTCTCTACCGCCGGCCCGGGGCCGGGCGCTGAGATGGAGTGGACACCAGAGCACGACACCGGGAGCCGATCATGCCGCTCGACCACTACGTCACCCTCGGCCGCTCCGGGCTGCGGGTCAGCCCGTTCGCCCTGGGCGCGATGACCTTCGGCGCTGACCCGGGCTCGTCCGGCTGCGACGTCGAGGAGTCCGAGAAGATCCTGTCCGCCTACTTGGAGCGGGGCGGGAACTTCATCGACACCGCCAACTTCTACTCCAACGGCCACTCCGAGAAGATCCTCGGCGACTACTTCGCCGCCCGGCCCGGGGCAGCGCCAGCACGTGGTGCTGGCCTCGAAGTTCTTCGGCAACATGTGGCCGGGCGACCCCAACGGCGGCGGCGCCGGCCGGGCGTCGATCATCGCCCAGCTGGAGCAGAGCCTGCGCCGGCTGAACACCGACTACCTCGACCTGTACTGGCTGCACAACTGGGACCGCAACACTCCTGTCGAGGAGACCATGCGGGCCCTGGACGACCTGGTGCGGGCCGGCAAGATCCGGTACGTCGGCTTCTCCAACACGCCGGGCTGGGTCACCGCCCAGGCCCAGACCACGGCCCTGCTGCGGGGCTGGTCGCCGATCATCGCGTTGCAGGTCGAGTACTCGCTGCTGGCCCGCACCGTGGAGGGCGAGCTCGCGCCGCTGGCGTTGGACCAGGGCATGGCGCTGACCCCGTGGAGCCCGTTGAAGAACGGCTTCCTGTCCGGCAAGTACCGGCGAGGCGCCATGGTCACCGACTCCGAGCGGGTCGCCTACGTCGGCGGCCCCAGCGACGAGGACTTCGACGTCATCGACGCCGTCTCCGACATCGCCCAGGACCTGGGCGCTTCCTCGGCCGCCGTGGCACTGGCCTGGCTGCGGGCCCGGCCGGGCACCGTTGTGCCGATTGTCGGCGCGCGGCGGCTGGAGCACCTCGTCGACAATCTGGACGGGCTGGACGTCACGCTGCTGTCGTCGCAGATCCGGTTGCTGGACGAGGTTTCCGAGCCGGTGCTGAACTATCCGGCGCCGATGCACGGTGCGCAGCGGGCGATGCTCCAGTTCGCTGGGACCACTGTGGACGGTGAGGAGTCCACTGTGTACCCGCCGCTGCTGTCCATGGACGTCCGCTACTGATACCGGTCGGCCAGGTAAGCGTTTGCCACCTGCGCGTCGATCTCCGCCGGGACCGGCACCACACAGCTGGCGCTGTCCACCTGGCCGGTGGCTACGGCCTGAAGACACCGGGCCTGCAAGGCAAAGCCGAGATCCATCGACTCGATGGAGTTACCCAGGGCTCGGGGTCCGGCGAGGTTGACCATGTGCCCGCGGGCCACCAGATGGACGCGGCGGCCGTCGCGGAGTTCCAGGGTCGCCAGGTCGTCCTCGTACTCGCGGATCGTTTTGACCTCGGGCGACGTGAGCAGGCCGTCGGCGTCGATCTCCACCGGGAAGTGGCCGGCGTTGGCCAGGACCACGCCGTTCTTCAGCAACGGCAGGTCCTTCACGGTGATCACCCCGCGGGCCCCGGTGACCGTGATGATCACGTCCGCTGTGGACAGTGCGACGTCCCGCGGCGGGGTGTCAAAGCCGTCCAGGTGGGCCCGCAGCCGGGTGACCGGGTCGACCTCCACCACGGAGACCTTGGCGTGCGCGCCGCGGAAGTTGTCCGCGACCCCGCGGCCGCACGCGCCGTAGCCCACGACCGTCACCCGCTCACCGTTGGTGACTCGATTCGTCAGGCGTAGCAACGACTCCAGCGTGCTCTGTCCCACCGCGTGCTGGTTCTCCGCGAACTGCTTGATCGGGCTGTCGTTGATCACCAGGATCGGCCGGCGCAGCCGGTCCCGCAGCGGCTTCAGCCGCATCCGGCCCGACGTCGTCTCCTCGGTGCCGCCCTTGAGGCCAACGTAGGGGTCATCGAGGTACCGCGCGAACAGATCGCCTCCGTTGTCCAGGATCAGATCCGGTCGAGTTGTCAGCAGTTCCCGTTGGTAGTGCCCGTGTTCACGCTCGTCCTTCGTCTGCTCCCCGATCACCGTGACGCCTTCAGCCCGCAGGGCTTCGACGGCCGCCGGCTGGGTGCTGTTCAGGTTGCCCGCCGCCACCACCTCCGCACCGCCGGCCCGCAGTGTGGTCAGCAGCGCCACCGTCTTGGCCTCGATGTGGATTCCGGTGCCGATCGTCAGCCCCTCGAACGGCCGTGTGGTCGCGAACTCGTCCCGCACGCCTTTCAGCAGCCGGCAGTGCTCCCGCGTCCAGTCGATCCGGGTGGCCGTCGTCATGGCGAGTCCTCACGTCGAGTACTACGTAGTACGTGGCAAGCTAGCACGGACTCGTCAAGGAGGACATCCGTTGACCAGGCGCAGGCCCGCGACCAGCGTCGATGTCGCTCGCGCGGCCGGCGTCTCGCAGACCACCGTGTCGCTGGTGTTCTCCGGCCGGGCCGCCGGGCGCGTTTCCGACCGCACCCGGGCCCTCGTCGAGTCCACCGCCGCCGAGCTCGGCTACGTGCCCAACGCTCCCGCCCGGGTCCTCCGCGGCGGCCGCCCCCAGGTCCTGGCCCTGGCCGTGCCCGACGTCCGCAATCCCTACTTCGCCCGTGTCCTGCTCGGCGCCGAACAGGCCGCCCGCTCCGCCGACATGGCCGTGCTGCTGGTCGACACCGCCTCCGACGACGACTGGGCCGCCCGGCTCGCCTCCATGAGCAAGGTCGGCATGTTCGCCGGCGCCATCGTCTACGCCGAGGCCGCCCCCGTCACCGCCAGCCTCGCCGCCGACCTCGACCACGTCGTCTTCGTCGAATGCCCCGACCCCGCCGGCCGCTCCGCCGTCGACATCGACATCGCCGCCGGCCTCCGCGACGTCGTCTCACACCTGCACAGCCTCGGCCACCGCCGCATCGGCCACGCCCAGGCCGCCGTCCGCCGCCGTACTTTCCAGCTGCGCCAGCGCTTCCTCACCTCCGAGCTCCGCCGCCACGGCCTCACCCCCCTTCGCTACCGCTCCCCCTTCGACATCGACGAGGCCACCCTCCTCGCCGCGCGCTTCCTCCGCCGCTCCGACGTCACCGCCATCTTCTGCGACGACGACATCCTCGTCGCCGCCCTCTACCGGGCCTGCTCCCTGCTGCACGTCGCCATCCCCGCCGACCTCTCCCTCATCGGCTTCAACGACGTCGACCTCGCCCGCTACCTCTCCCCCGAAGCCACCTCCGTCGCCATCCCCGCCGAATCCCTCGGCCAGCTCGCCGTCCAGGCCCTGCTCGCCGACATCGCCGGCGCAACCCCCACCCAGGTCACCGCCCCGTTGACCCTCAACGTCCGCGGCTCAACCGGCCCTGCCCTATGACCCGCCCACCCGGGGCCGTCACATCAGCGGCGTCCGGGGGCTCATGGGGTGGGCCTTGACGACGGGATGGTGTGACCGGTGGACGAGACGGAGTGGCTGGCCGAGCGGTTCGAGCGGGAGCGGACGCGGTTGCGGGCGGTGGCGTATCGGATGCTGGGGTCGGTGACGGAGGCGGATGACGCGGTGCAGGACGCGTGGCTGCGGTTGAGTCGGGCCGACTCGGGGCAGATCGAGAACCTGGGCGGCTGGCTGACGACGGTCGTCGCGAGGGAGTGCCTGCATCAGCTGCGGTCCCGACGGCACCGCAGGGAGGATCCGCTGGCCGAGCACCGGCCGGAGCTGGTGGTCGCGGACGAAGGGCCGGAGCAGGAGGCGCTGCTGGCTGATTCGGTGGGCCTGGCCTTGCTGGTGGTGCTGGAGCGGCTCACGCCCGGGGAGCGGTTGGCGTTCGTGCTGCACGACATGTTCGACGTGCCGTTCGGGGAGATCGCCGACATCGTGGGACGCACGCCGGCCGCCACGCGCCAGCTGGCCAGCCGGGCGCGGCGGCGGGTGCACGGAGCCGGAGTGCCACCGGCGGAGCCGGATCTCGCGCGGCAGCGGAAGGTGGTCGAAGCCTTCTACGCGGCGGCGCGAACGGCGGATTTCGACGCGCTGGTCCGGGTTCTGGATCCGGAGGTCGTGCTGCGGACCGACTTCGGCGGTGCCCGCCCGTCGAGCGTGGTGCACGGCGCGTCGGCGGTGGCCGCGCAGGCTCGCGCGCCCCGTGGCGGCCGGCTGCGCCCGATCCTGGTCAACGGCGCGGTAGGGGCCCTGATCACTCGGGACGGGCGGCCGCATTCCGTGATGGTCTTCACGGTCGCCAACGACCGGATCGCCCGGATCGACGTCATCCGCGACGCCGACCGCGTCGGCGGGGTCGCTGCCACGGTCCTGGGCCAGGTCGAGTGAATGGGGCCCGGCGCGCCGGGCCCCACCGCTCACCAGTACCGGGCCACCCGCCGCACCTCGACCGCACCACCCAGGCGGGCCTGCGGAACGCGGGCCGCGACCGCGACGGCGGCCTCCAGGTCATCGGCCTCGACCACCAGGAACCCGCCCACCGCGCTGGCGGCGTCGAGGAACGGGCCCTCGGTCCGGACGGTCGAACCGTTCTCGACCCTGATGGTCGTCGCGTCCGCCGGCAGGCCCAACGGCGGCCCGCCGGCGACGTTCTCCATCGCGCTGATGGCCGCCCAGTCGGCGTAGGCGGCCTTCTTGTCCTCCGCCGACACCGCCTCGGCCCCGGGCGTGCCCGGCAACGGATATGTGCCGTGGTGGATCACCAACACGAACTGCATCATGTCCTCCTCACGAGGTGCGTCGTCCGCACACCCTCATGAGCCCCACCGATGCGGCGATGTGACGAGTACTTCGTGGAGACGGCCCAGCCCACGCGATCTGCCGGAAACCGACATTCGGTGTGACGCAGAGCGGGACTCGCGGGGGTTCAGGCGGTGCGGATGCGGTGGGCCAGGGCGGTGTAGCGGCGGCCGGTGGAGGGGGTGCGGACGGCCTGCTGGATGGCGCGGCGGGAGCCGACGAGGACGACGAGCTTCTTGGCGCGGGTGACGGCGGTGTAGAGCAGGTTGCGTTGCAGCATCATCCAGGCGCTGGTGGTGATGGGGATTACCACACAGGGGTATTCGCTGCCCTGGGAGCGGTGGATGGTGATGGAGTAGGCGTGCACGAGCTCGTCGAGTTCCCCGAACTCGTAGTCGATGTCCTCGTCCTCGTCGGTGCGGACGGTGAGGGTCTGGTCCTCAGTGGACAGTGCGGTCACCACGCCGACGGTGCCGTTGAAGACGCCGGCGACGCCCTTGTCGTAGTTGTTGCGGATCTGGGTGACCTTGTCGCCGACGCGGAAGACGCGGCCACCGAAGCGACGTTCGGGCAGTGACGGCTTGGAGGGCGTCAAAGCCTCCTGCAGCAACACGTTCAACGAGCCGGCGCCGGCGGGACCGCGGTGCATGGGGGCCAGGACCTGGATGTCCCGCCGGGGGTCGAGGCCGAACTTGCGGGGAATTCGGTTGGCCACGACATCAACGGTCAGGGCGGCGACTTCCTCGGTGTCGTCCTGGGCGAACAGGAAGAAGTCGGGCAGCCCCTCGGTCACCGGCTGACGGCCGGAGTTGATCAGGTGGGCGTTGGTGACCACACCGGACTGCTGAGCCTGACGGAAGATCTGGGTGAGCCGAACCCGGGGCACGGGCTCGGCGGCCAGCAGATCCCGCAGGACCTCACCGGCCCCGACGCTGGGCAGCTGATCGACGTCGCCAACGAGCAGCACATGGGCCCCGGGCGGCACGGCCTTGAGCAACTTGTTGGCCAGCAACAGGTCCAACATGGACACCTCGTCGACGACGAGCAGATCCACGTCCAGCGGGCGGTCCCGGTCGTAGGCGGCGTCGCCGCCGGGCTTGAGCTCCAGCATCCGGTGCACGGTGGCGGCGTCGACGCCGGTGAGCTCGGCCAGGCGTTTGGCGGCCCGGCCGGTGGGGGCGGCCAGCATCACCTTGGCGTTCTTGGCCTTGGCCAGCATCACGATGGACCGCACGGTGAAACTCTTGCCGCAGCCCGGTCCCCCGGTCAGCACGGCCACCTTCTCGGTCAGCGCCAACCGAACGGCCTGCTCCTGCTCGGGCGCCAACGTGGTGCCGGTGGACCGCCGCAGCCAGTCCAGGGCCTTGCCCCAGTCCACGGAGCCGAACGCCGGCATTCGGTCCACATCGGACCGCAGCAGCCGGCCCAGCTGCCCGGCCAGCGAGATCTCCGCGCGGTGGAAGGGAACCAGGTAGATGGCGGCCGGGTCGCCCTCGAAGATCTCCTCGCGGACGACGCCTTCCTCGGCGACCAACTCGCGCAGGCAGTCGGTCACCAGGACGCTGGAGACCTCCAGGATCTCCACCGCCTTGGCCACGAGTTCGTCCTGCGGCAGAAAGCAGTTCCCGTCGCCGCTGGCCTCCGACAGGGTGAACTGGATGCCGGCCTTCACCCGCTGTGGGCTGTCGTGCGGGATGCCCACGGCCTTGGCCAGCACGTCAGCGGTCTTGAAGCCGATGCCCCACACGTCGGCGGCCAGCTTGTACGGCTCCTCCTTGACCACCCGGATCGAGTCGTCCCGGTAGGTCTTGTAGATCCGCACCCCCAGCGACGTCGACACGCCAACGCCCTGCAGGAACAGCATGACCTCCTTGATGGCCTTCTGTTCCTCCCACGCGCCGGCGATCAGCTTGGTGCGCTTGGGACCCAGCCCCGGCACCTCGATCAGCCGGCCCACGTCCGTCTCGATGACGTCCAACGCGGTCAGTCCGAAGTGCTCGACGATCCGGTCCGCGATCCGCGGCCCGATCCCTTTGACCAGACCGGATCCGAGGTAGCGGCGGATGCCCTGCACGGTGGCCGGCAGCACCGTGGTGTACGAGTCGACGTGGAACTGCTTGCCGTACTGGGGATGGCTGCCCCACCGGCCGCGCAGCCGCAGGCTCTCCCCCGGCTGCGCGCCCAGCAGCGCGCCGACCACGGTGAGCAGGTCACCGCCGCCGCGGCCGGTGTCGACCTTGGCGACGGTGTACCCGGTCTCCTCGTTGGCGAAGGTGATCCGCTCCAGCGACCCCTCGACGACGGCGTAGCCGAGCGAGTCACCGGAGGCGGCGGGCATCGGTCAGACCCAGCCCGGCATCGGGTAGCCGGCCAGCAGCTCGGCGATCTCGGCGGCGGTGGCGTCGACCACCGACTCGTCGCCGTCGGCGGCCGCCGTCACGACCCGGTCGATCCACGTCGCCAGCTGCGGCATCTGCTCGACACCGAGGCCGCGGGTGGTGACGGCGGCGGTGCCGAGGCGAATACCGGACGGGTCGAACGGCTTGCGCGGGTCGAACGGCACGGTGTTGTAGTTCAGCTCGATGCCGGCCCGGTCCAGGGCCTTGGCCGCCGGCTTGCCGGCGACGTTCTTGGACGTCAGGTCGATCAGCAGCAGGTGGTTGTCGGTGCCGCCGGAGACCAGGTCGAAGCCCCGCTCCACCAGCGCCTCGGCCAGCGCCTTGGCGTTGGCCACCACGGCGTGCGCGTACGTCCGGAAGTCGTCGGTGGCGGCTTCCTTGAGGGCCACCGCGATGCCGGCGGTGGTGTGGTTGTGCGGGCCGCCCTGCAGGCCCGGGAACACGGCCTTGTCCAGCGCGGAGGCGTGCTCGGCGTCGGACATCAGCATCGCGCCGCGCGGGCCGCGCAGCGTCTTGTGCGTGGTCGTGGAGATCACGTTGGCGTGGCCGACCGGCGACGGGTGGGCGCCGCCGGCGATCAGGCCGGCGATGTGCGCGATGTCGGCGGCCAGCACCGCGCCGACCTCGCGGGCGATCTCGGCGAAGGCCGGGAAGTCGATGGTGCGCGGGATGGCCGTGCCGCCGCAGAAGATCACCTTCGGCCGCTCGGCCAGCGCCAGGTCGCGCACCTCGTCCATGTCGACGCGGCCGGTCTCCTTGGTGACGCCGTAGCGCACGGCGTTGAACCACTTGCCGGTGGCCGACACTGTCCAGCCGTGGGTCAGGTGCCCGCCCGAGGGCAGTCCCATGCCCATCACGGTCTCGCCCGGCTTGAGGAAGGCCAGGTAGATGGCCAGGTTCGCGGGCGAGCCGGAGTACGGCTGCACGTTGGCGTGCTCGACGCCGAACACGTCCTTGGCCCGCTGCACGGCCAGCTGCTCGATCGGGTCGATGAACTGCTGGCCCTCGTAGTAGCGCTTGCCGGCGTAGCCCTCGGAGTACTTGTTGGTCAGCACCGTGCCGGTGGCCTCGAGCACGGCGGTGGACACGTAGTTCTCGGAGGCGATCAGACGGATCTTGTCGTGCTGGCGCCTGGCCTCGGACTCGACCAGTCCGGCCAGCTCCGGGTCGGCGGCGGTCAGTGCGGTGAGCGCGGGCTGATGCATCGTCGGACTCCCATGTGATGCGGTTGTGGCAGCTGACACCCAGGCGCGCGACGCCACCGTCTCCCAGTCGCTCCCCGGTGGTCGATTCCACCCCAACACGCCAGTCGCGACGGTGAATGATCCTAATCGGCCGGGCCAGCGTTACCGGATCCAGGGAGCAAGGGTCAGATCGGCGGCACCATGCCGGTCAGCCGGCCGTTGGTGTCGCAGACGTGGCAGGTGCGGTTGGCGGTGGCGGTGCGGCCCACGCCGCCGACCACCGCGATCACCGGGATCGGCACCTCGCCGATGCCGCCGCACTGGTGGCACACCGTGTACATCTTCTCGGCCACCGAGTCCGCGACGAACTCGGCCTCCTCATCGTCACCCGTCACGAGCGCCCACCATACGGTCCGGCCCGGACGAGCCGGACCGCAGGTGCCGTTTCCGCAGGTCAGCGCGCAGAGGACGGCCCGCCGCCCGGATGGGCGGCGGGCCGAGAGGTCACGCCGGAGTGCAGGTGTTGGGAATGCCCGGCGGGTCGGTCACGATCACGCACGCTCGAGGGCCGCCGGCCCACACGATCATCCGCGTGTAGCCGGACGGGATGGAGGTGCTCTGTCCGAGCTGCGGCGGCTGCCCCACGCTGAGCGTGCCCTGCGCATTGCAACAGGTCGACGCCCTCGCCCAGGCCGCGTTGCAGGCCGGCGACCACCGTGCCTCGACGTAGAGATCGATGTTCTGGAGGTAGAAGCTCTTGTACGTCTGTGCGTCGTTCGCGCACCCGGTGGCAATCGGGTCCTGGCCAAAGCAACTACTGCCGTTGCAGGTCACGTGTGGAGCTGCGGGCTTTCCTACCCCCATTGCAGTCGGCCCACACAAGCGCATCGGCCGCCAGGGAAGAGTTAACCGAAAATCTCAACAGTGCGACAATACTCCACCACGGTGACATGGCCACCGAACGTGACCACTGTGAGTGATGCTCGCCTCTCCGTGGCGGCGGCCACGGAGAGGCGAGGCGAGGATCACGACGCCGGGGTGACCGTCACAGCGTCGACCACGAACACGAGAGTCTCATTGCCCTTGATGCCCCGGTTGCCCCCGGGGCCGTAGCCCTTGTCCGGAGGGATGACCAGCAGCCGGCGACCGCCCTGCTTGATGCCGACCAGGCCGTCGTTCCAGCCCTGGATAACTGTCGCCTGGCCGACCGGCTGCACGGTGAACGGCTGCAGCGGCTGCTGGTCCCAGGAGGACTGCACGTCCTGCTTGTCCGACCAGGTGGCCAGGTCGTAGTACACCGACACCGCGTCACCGGCCTTGACCGCGGCGCCGGAGCCCGGCGTGAGGTCCTTGGTCAGCTCCTGGGTGGGCGCCGTACAGGTGTCCGGGATGGTGATCTTGGGCTTGCTGCCGAAGGCGCCGCTGACCTGGATGTCGTCCACCGTGCAGGGCTTCTTCGGGGCGTTGGAGGTCGGCTGGCTGCCCGCGCTGGAGGAGGAGCCGCCGCAGGCGGCCGCCCCGAGCAGGGTGGCGAGAGTCAGGGCCGCGAGGCCGGCTGTGCGCATGGTCCGCGAGCCTAACGGGCCCACCGCGTTACCTGTTCGTGACCTACCCCCAGGTATCCCCATCCGGCCCGACCGTCCCTGATTACCAGGACGAGGGAGCGGAGGGGGTAATGGTGGGAGGCCCGCGGCACGGACCGAAACCACCGGCCGACATGGGTGACGGGGACACCGACAATCGCTACGAGCACATCGCCGTCCTGCTGGAGGCCGCCCGCGCCGATCCGCGCGGCGGCATGGACCCGCTGATCATCGAGCTGACGCCGCTGCTGTGGCACGTGGCCCGGGCCCAGGGCCTGGACGCCGCGCACTGCGCCGACGTGGTGCAGACCACCTGGCTGAACCTGCTGCGGTCACTGGCCGACATCCACACGCCGGCCGCGCTCACCGCGTGGCTGGTCACCGCGACCAAGCGGGAGGCCTGGCGGGCCAAGGACGCACACCGCAACGAGACCCTGGCCGGCGACGAGATGTTCGACGACCTGCTGGACGCCTCCATCGGCCCGGTGGAGCAGGCCCTGGTCGCCGACCAGCGGCGCCGCCTGTGGAAGGCCGTCGACCAGCTGTCCACCCGCTGCCAGCAGCTGCTGCGGGTGGTCGCGTTCACGCCCCGCCCGGACTACGGCCTGGTCGCGAACCGACTGGGCATGCCCAGAGGCAGCATCGGTCCGACCCGGGGCCGGTGCCTGGCCAAGCTGCGCGAGCTGCTGATCTCCGACCCGGAGGGAGAGTGGGGATGACTACCGTGCGACCGGACGAGCCGCTCGACGAGCTGGACCTGCGCATCCTGGCCGCCGTGCGGGACCTGTGGACGGCCGCCGACCCACCGCCGGCCGACCTGGTCGACCGGGTCCGGGGCGCGGTGGCGCTGGCCGGGGCGTTCCTGGGGGAGCCGACCGTGGCGGTGTGCCGGCAGCGCACCGGCTCCGAGGACGTCGGCCGCATCACCTTCGACAGCGACGCGCTGACCATCAGCCTCAGTGTCGGCGTCAACCTGGACGGCTCGGTGCGGATGGACGGCAGACTGTCCCCGCCCGGCAGCCACGACGTGGAGCTGCGCACCGACGACCAGCGCCTGTGCACCCGCTCGGACGTGCACGGCCGGTTCACCATCAACGGCCTGCGGCACGGCCCGGCCCACCTGATCGTGAGCGCCACGGACGTGTCGCTCACCACGCCGTCCATCACGCTCTGACACCACCCAGATGTTGTGAAAGGACCATTCCTCTCATCCAACGAGAGGAATGGTCCTTTCCAAACGCGAGGCGTCGCCCGATCGGGGGTTCGCTCAGAAGGGCCAGCCGAACGTGGGCAGGCCCACAACGGCGTCCGCGGCCAGGGCCACGAACACCAGCATCAGATAGGTGTTGGAGAGGTGGAACAGCTTCATCGGGTTGCCCTCCTGGCCCCGCCGCACCTCATTGTGCAAACGGTGGGCGAACACCAGGAACCAGGCGCCGAACACGACGGCGAACACTCCGTAGATCCAGCTGGTCGCGGGCAGCAACAGCAGCGACAGGCCGACCATCGCCCAGGAGTAGGCGACAATCTGTCGGGAAACCTCTACCCGAGTTGCCACCACCGGCAGCATGGGCACGTTCACGGCGGCGTAGTCGTCCTTGAACTTCATCGCCAGCGCCCAGAAATGCGGGGGCGTCCAGCAGAAGATCACGCCGAACATCACCAGCGGCTGCCAGCCGACGGTGCCGGTGACCGCGGACCAGCCGATCACCACCGGCATGCAGCCGGCGGCC
Organism: Kutzneria sp. CA-103260; assembly: GCF_018263855.1. Taxonomy (GTDB): domain Bacteria; phylum Actinomycetota; class Actinomycetes; order Mycobacteriales; family Pseudonocardiaceae; genus Kutzneria. Next base: position 5,144,214 of record NZ_CP073318.1, read on the forward strand.
CCGCCCCACACGATGTTCTGCGCGGTCCGCCGCTTGAGCACCATCGTGTAGATGAGGACGTAGAACATGATGGTGGCCACGGCCAGCACCGCGGACAGCAGGTTGGTGGTCAGCCACAGGAAGGCGAACGAGGCCACGCCCAGCGCCAGGCCGAAGATCAGCGCGTTGCGGACCGGCACCGTGTGCTTGGCCAGCGGGCGGGCCTTGGTCCGCTTCATCACCGCGTCGATGTCGGCGTCCCAGACGCAGTTGAGCGCGTTGGCACTGCCGGCGGCCATGGTGCCGCCGAGCAGGGTGGCCAGCACCAGCCACAGGGACGGAATTCCACGCTGTGCGAGCAACATCGCTGGGATCGTCGTCACCAGCAGCAGTTCGATCACGCGCGGTTTCATCAGGGCGATGTAGGCCCCGAGCACGGCGCGCGCGGAGCGACCGGATGTGGTGGTGGCGTCGACGGCGGTGCTGCCAGGCATTCCCTTGGCGGGGCTCACCGGCGGCATCTCGCTCCTCGAATCGGACAGTTGACAAGAATGGGGACCGACGTCGGGTCCGTCGATCGTCAGAATCGTAACCGCGTGCCCCCGGCCCGCACTTGTGGGGTCGTTGCGACGTCCCTCACGACCCACTCGGCCACGTTGAGATCACATTTTCGACAGCTCGGGACTAGGCTTGCCGACGACGACCCAAGCGAGCGGGATGGGCTGGGCACGGTCGGCTCTCGGGATCGATCCAGAGCCTGCCGACCAGCGCCGTCACGGCCTGTTCCGCCTGACGTGAAGAGTGGGAGCTCAGGTCCGTGTCCGACACCGACGAAGTCACCCGGCTGACCACCGCCCATCTGCCCCAGGACTGGACCGAGCTGGACAAGCGCGCGGTTGACACGGTCCGGGTGCTGGCCGCCGACGCGGTGCAGAAGGCCGGCAACGGCCACCCAGGCACCGCGATGAGCCTGGCCCCGACCGCGTACACCCTGTTCCAGCGCGTGATGCGGCACGACCCGACCGACCCGAACTGGCTGGGCCGGGACCGGTTCGTGCTGTCCGCCGGGCACTCCAGCCTGACCCTGTACCTGCAGCTGTTCCTGTCCGGCTACGGACTGGAGCTCGACGACATCAAGGCGCTGCGGACCTGGGGCTCCAAGACCCCGGGCCACCCCGAGGTGCACCACACCGCCGGCGTGGAGATCACCACCGGCCCGCTGGGCAGCGGCCTGGCCTCCGCGGTCGGCATGGCGATGGCGGCCCGCCGCGAGCGCGGCCTGTTCGACCCGGACGCCGCGCCCGGCCAGAGCCCGTTCGACCACCACGTCTACGTGATCGCCTCCGACGGCGACATCGAGGAGGGTGTCACCTCCGAGGCGTCCTCGCTGGCCGGCACCCAGCAGCTGGGCAACCTGGTCCTGATCTACGACGACAACAAGATCTCGATCGAGGACGACACCGCCATCGCCCTGTCGGAGGACACCGGCAAGCGGTACGAGGCCTACGGCTGGCACGTGCAGCACGTCGACAGCGGCGAGAACGTGCAGGGCCTGTTGGCGGCCATCGAGGCGGCCAAGGCCGTCACCGACCGTCCCTCGATCATCGTGCTGCGCACGATCATCGGCTTCCCGGCGCCGACCAAGATGAACTCGGGCAAGGCCCACGGCGCGGCCCTGGGCGAGGACGAGATCGTCGAGATCAAGAAGATCCTCGGCTTCGACCCCGAGGTGAAGTTCCCGGTCGAGGACGAGGTGCTGGCGCACGCCCGCAAGGCCGTCGAGCGGGGCAACGCGGCGCACGTGGAGTGGCAGAAGTCCTTCGACGTGTGGGCCGCGGCCAACCCGGAGCGCAAGGCGCTGCTGGACCGGCTGATCGCCCGCGAGCTGCCGGCCGGCTGGGCCGAGAAGCTGCCGACCTGGAGCCCGGACCCCAAGGGCGTGGCCACCCGCAAGGCGTCCAACGAGGTGCTGTCGGCGCTGGGCGAGGTGCTGCCGGAGCTGTGGGGCGGCTCGGCCGACCTGGCCGAGAGCAACCTCACCACGATCAAGGGCGCGGACTCGTTCGGCCCGACCTCGATCGCCACCAAGGAGTGGAAGGCCACCCCGTACGGCCGGACGCTGCACTTCGGCATCCGCGAGCACGCCATGGGCATGATCCTCAACGGCATCGCCCTGCACGGCCCGACCCGCCCGTACGGCGGCACCTTCCTCGTGTTCAGCGACTACATGCGGCCGGCGGTCCGGCTGGCGGCGCTGATGGGGATCCCGGTCACCTACGTGTGGACGCACGACTCGATCGGCCTCGGCGAGGACGGCCCCACGCACCAGCCGATCGAGCACTACGCGGCGTTGCGGGCGATCCCGGGCCTGTCGTTCGTCCGCCCCGGCGACGCCAACGAGACGGCGTTCGCGTGGCGGGCCCTGGTGTCCCGGCACGACCACCCGACCGGTCTGGCCCTGAGCCGGCAGAACCTGCCGGTCCTGGAGGGCACCGACGCCGAGGGCGTGGCCAAGGGCGGCTACGTGCTGGCCGACGCCGGCAACGGCGAGCCGCAGCTGGTGATCATCGCCACTGGCTCCGAGCTGCAGATCGCGGTCGAGGCGCGGAAGGTGCTCGAGGCCGAGGGCGTTGCAACCCGTGTGGTGTCCATGCCGTGTGTCGAGTGGTTCGACGAGCAGGACCAGTCCTACCGGGACCAGGTGCTCCCGCCGTCCGTGAAGGCACGCGTGACGGTCGAGGCGGGCATCGCCCAGCCGTGGTACCGGTTCGCCGGCGACGCGGGTGAGATCGTCTCGATTGAACACTTCGGGGCATCCGCTGACTATCAGACGTTGTTCCGCGAGTTCGGCTTCACGACCGAGCACGTCGTCGAGGCCGCACGCCGAAGCATCGCCAAGGTGGAGGGAAAGTAGAAGATGAGCGCCAACAACTTGGCCGCGCTCAGCGAGGCCGGCGTGTCGATCTGGCTCGACGACCTGTCGCGCAGCCGGCTGCAGACCGGCAACCTGGTCGGCCTGATCAAGGACAAGCACGTCGTCGGGGTGACCACCAACCCGACGATCTTCGCCGGCGCGCTGTCGCACGGCGAGGCCTATGACGAGCAGGTGCGCGAGCTGGCCGCCCGCGGCGCCGACGTGGACGCGGTGGTGCGCGAGCTGACCACCACCGACGTGCGCAACGCGTGCGACGTGTTCCGCGAGACCTACCAGGCCTCCGGCGGCAAGGACGGCCGGGTGTCGATCGAGGTCGAGCCGGGCCTGGCCCACGACACCGAGGGCACCGTCGCGCAGGCGCTTGACCTGTGGAAGACGGTCGACCGCCCGAACCTGATGGTGAAGATCCCGGCCACCGTCGAGGGCCTGCCGGCGATCACCCGCACCCTGGCCGAGGGCGTCAGCGTGAACGTGACGCTGATCTTCTCGGTGCAGCGCTACCTGGACGTGATGGACGCCTTCATCGCCGGCATCGAGCAGGCGAAGGCCAACGGCCACGACATCGCCAAGATCCACTCGGTGGCCTCGTTCTTCGTGTCCCGAGTGGACACCGAGGTGGACAAGCGGCTCAAGGCCATCGGCACCCCGGAGGCCGAGGCGCTGCTGGGCGAGGCGGCCATCGCCAACGCCCGGCTGGCCTACGCCGCCTACGTCGGCGCGTTCAGCACGCCGCGCTGGCAGGAGCTGGCCGCCGCCGGCGCGCACGCGCAGCGTCCGCTGTGGGCCTCCACCGGTGTGAAGGACCCGAACTACTCCGACACCCGCTACGTCGACGAGCTCGTGGTCGACAACGTGGTGAACACCATGCCGGAGAAGACCCTGGACGCGGTGGCCGACCACGCCAACCTGCGCGGCGACACGGTCAGCAACACCGAGGAGCAGGCCCAGGAGACGTTCGACGCCCTGGAGCAGGCCGGCATCGACATCGACGACGTCTACGACGTGCTGGAGACCGAGGGCGTCGACAAGTTCGTCAAGTCCTGGGCCGAGCTGCTCGAGACCGTGCAGGGCCAGCTCGACAAGGCGAAGGGCTGATAAGCAGTGGGGATTTCCGTCGACATCGTCCACGACGGGCTCGCGGAGAAGGCGCGCCCGCTGGTCGACCAGCTGATCGCGGACAAGGTCGCGTCCAAGCTGGCCGCGCAGGACCCGACGCTGTGGGGGCCGGACGCCGAGCCCGAGGCGTCCATCCGGCTGTCCTGGACCACGCTGCACGACAGCTCCCGGCCGCTGGTCGGGGAGATCGAGGCGCTGCGGGCCGAACTGGCCGGCGAGGGCATCGACCGGATCGTGCTGGCCGGCATGGGCGGCTCGTCGCTGGCCCCGGAGGTGATCACCGCGACCGCCGGCGTGCCGCTGGTCGTGCTGGACACCACCGACCCGGGCCAGGTAGCCGACGCGCTGGCCGGTGACCTGCCCCGCACCGCCATCGTGGTGTCGTCCAAGTCCGGCGGCACCGTGGAGACCGACAGCCACCGGCGCATCTTCGAGAAGGCGTTCACGGACGCCGGCATCGACGCCAAGAGCCGCATTGTGGTCGTCACCGACCCGGGCTCGCCGCTGGAGAAGATGGCCACCGAAGCGGGCTACCGCAAGGTGTTCACCGCCGATCCGCACGTGGGTGGCCGCTACTCGGCGCTGACCGCGTTCGGCCTGGTGCCGGCCGGCCTGGCCGGCGCGGACATCGGCCAGCTGCTGGACGACGCGGACGCGGCGTTCAAGCTGCTGTCCCAGGACGACGACACCAACCCCGCCCTGTGGCTGGGGGCAGCCTGGGGTGCGGCGCACGCGCAGGGCGCGGAGAAGGTCATCCTGGCCGACACCGGTTCCGGCGTGAAGGGCTTCCCCGACTGGGCGGAGCAGCTGATCGCCGAGTCCACCGGCAAGCAGGGCGTCGGCCTGCTCCCGGTGGCGGTGGAGAACGCGGACGCGCCGGGCTTCGTCACCGCCGGCACCGACGCCACCCCGATCGCCATCGGCCCGGACGTGGACGCGGCGTTCATGAGCACCGCGGGCGAGCTCGGCGGCCTGTTCCTGCTGTGGGAGTTCGCCACCGCGATCGCCGGCCGGCTGATCGGCATCAACCCGTTCGACCAGCCCGACGTGGAGGCCGCCAAGGCCGCCGCCCGCGCCCTGCTGACAGCGTTTACTTCATCTGGGCCGGTCGGTGGCGAGACCGAGGCCGCGCCGAACCTGACCATCGGCTCGGTCGAGGTGTACGAGAGCGGCGAGTGGCTGCCGCCGACCGCGTCGACCCTGGCCGACGTGCTCAACGCCTTCCTGGCCGCCGCGCCGGACCACGGCTACGTGGCCGTGCAGGCCTACCTGGACCGGCTCGACGACGCCTCCGCCGCCGTGCTGCGGCCGGCGGTGGCCCGGGCCAGCCGCCTGCAGACCACGTTCGGCTGGGGCCCGCGGTTCCTGCACTCGACCGGCCAGTACCACAAGGGCGGTCACCAGAACGGCGTGTTCCTCCAGGTCACCGGCGCGGTCGTGGAAGACCTCGCGGTGCCGGACCGCCCGTACACGCTGGGCGTGCTCCAGCACGCGCAGGCGCTGGGCGACGGCTCGGTGCTCGCCGAGCACGGCCGCCCGGTGCTCCGTCTGCACCTGACCGACCGGGCCGCCGGCCTGGTCGAGCTGACCAAGGCCGTCCAGGAGGTCAAGAGGTGAGCAGCTGGCGCAACCCGCTGCGGGACGAGCGCGACAAGCGGCTGCCCAGGATCGCCGGCCCGTGCGGCCTGGTGATCTTCGGCGTGACCGGCGACCTGTCGCGCAAGAAGCTCATGCCCGCCATCTACGACCTGGCCAACCGGGGCCTGCTGCCGCCGGGCTTCGCGCTGACCGGCTTCGCCCGCCGGGACTGGGCCAACGAGGACTTCGGCGAGGTCGTGCACGAGGCGGTCAAGCAGCACGCCCGCACGCCCTACCGGGCCGAGGTCTGGAACCAGCTGTCCGAGGGCATCCGGTTCGTGCAGGGCACCTTCGACGACGACAACGCGTTCGACAACCTGGCCAAGACCGTGCGTGAGCTCGACGAGCAGCGCGGCACCGGCGGCAACCACGCGTTCTACCTGTCGATCCCGCCCGGCGCGTTCCCGGTCGTGACCAAGCAGCTGTCCCGGGCCGGCCTGGCCGACCAGGACGCCGAGCAGTGGCGCCGGGTCGTCATCGAGAAGCCCTTCGGCCACGACCTGAAGTCGGCCAAGGAGCTCAACAACGTCGTCAACGACGTGTTCCCCGAGGAGTCGGTGTTCCGCATCGACCACTACCTCGGCAAGGAGACGGTGCAGAACATCCTGGCGCTGCGCTTCGCCAACCAGATGTTCGAGCCGATCTGGAACGCCAACTACGTGGACCACGTGCAGATCACCATGGCCGAGGACATCGGCCTGGGTGGTCGCGCCGGCTACTACGACGGCATCGGCGCGGCCCGCGACGTGATCCAGAACCACCTGCTCCAGCTGATGGCGCTGACCGCGATGGAGGAGCCGGTCTCCTTCCACCCGCGGGCGCTGCGCGCGGAGAAGATCAAGGTGCTGTCGGCGGCGCGGGTTCCCACGCCGTACGACGAGACCTGCGCGCGGGGCCAGTACGTCGGCGGGTGGCAGGGCGGGCAGAAGGTGCTCGGCCTGCTGGAGGAGGGCGGCTTCGCACCGGACTCCAAGACCGAGACCTACGCCGGCATCACGTTGGAGGTCAACACCCGCCGCTGGGCCGGTGTGCCGTTCTACCTGCGGCACGGCAAGCGTCTGGGCCGCAAGGTCACCGAGATCGCCGTGGTGTTCAAGCGGGCCCCGCACCTGCCGTTCGACTCCACGGCCACCGAGGAGCTGGGACAGAACGCCCTGGTCATCCGGGTGCAGCCGGACGAGGGCGTGACCATGCGGTTCGGCTCCAAGGTGCCGGGCAACACCATGGAGGTCCGGGACGTCACCATGGACTTCGGCTACGGCCACGCCTTCACCGAGTCCTCGCCCGAGGCCTACGAGCGGCTCATCCTGGACGTGCTGCTCGGTGAGCCGTCGCTGTTCCCGATGAACGAAGAGGTCGAGCTGTCCTGGCAGATCCTGGACCCGGTGCTGGAGCACTGGGCCAAGCAGGGCATGCCGGAGGGCTACGCCCCCGGCAGCTGGGGTCCGCCCTCGGCCGACGAGATGCTCACCCGCACCGGTCGTCATTGGAGGCGCCCGTGATCATCGACCTGCCGTCCACCACGACCGCCCAGGTCAACAGCAAGCTGGTGGAGGTCCGCGAGACCGGCGGCGCCGTGGCGCTGGGCCGGGTGCTCACGCTGGTGATCGTCACCGACGACAGCGCGAAGACCGAGGAGGCCATCCAGGCGGCCAACGAGGCCAGCCGCGAGCACCCGTGCCGGGTGATCGTGCTGGCCCGCGGGGCCCGCAAGGCGGCCGCCCGGCTGGACGCCCAGATCCGGGTCGGCGGCGACGCCGGGGCCAGCGACGTGGTGGTGCTGCGGCTGTACGGGCCGCTGGCCGACCAGGCCGCCAGCTGCGTGGTGCCGCTGCTGCTGCCGGACGCGCCGGTGGTGGCGTGGTGGCCGTCCGAGGCGCCCGACGTGCCGGCCGAGGACGCCATCGGCCAGCTGGCCACCCGCCGGATCACCGACTCGGCCGCCGAGAAGAACCCGATCAAGGCGTTGGAGCAGCGTCGAAAGTCCTATGTGGACGGTGACTCCGACCTGGCCTGGACCCGGCTGACCAACTGGCGGGCCCAGCTGGCGGCGGCGCTGGACCTGCCGCCGTACGAGAAGGTCACCGGCGCCTCGGTGATCGGCGAGGCCGACTCGCCGTCCTCGGAGCTGCTGGCCGGCTGGTTCGCCTCGCGGCTGAACGTGCCGGTGAGCCGGGCCAAGGCCACCACCGGCGAGGGCATCGTCCAGGTGACGCTGCAGCGCCGGTCCGGGGCGGTCGATCTGCTCCGGCCGGACGCCAAGACCGGCACCCTCACCCAGCCCGGACAGCCGGACCGCCGGATCGCGTTGCAGCGCCGGTCGGTTCGCGACTGCCTGGCCGAGGAGCTGCGGCGGCTGGACCCGGACGAGATCTACAAGGACGCCCTGATGGCCGTCCCGAAGGTCAGCAAGGCCCGCAACGCCGTCACCCCGACGGCTCCCTCGAAGCCCACCGCCGCTTCGAAGGCCGCTGCCAAGGCTTCGGCCAAGGCGGAGAAGGCCGAGGCCCCCGCGGCCGAGGCCAAGCCGAAGCGGGCCGCCTCGAAGAAGGCGTCCGCCAAGGCCGACTCGTGACCGGTGCCACCGATGTTGTGGTGCACAGCGGCGGCGACCTCCTGGCCGCCGCCGCTGCGGCCCGCCTGATCACCAAGCTCGTCGACGCCCAGGCCGCCCGCGGCTCGGCGTCCTTGGTGCTCACCGGCGGGCGGACCGGCAACGCCGTGATGGAGCACGTGCGGGACAGTCCCGCCCGTGACGCCGTCGACTGGTCCCGGGTCGATTTCTACTGGGGCGACGAGCGTTTCCTGCCTTCGGGGCACGCCGACCGCAACGAGACCCAGGCCCGGGCGGCGCTGCTCGACCACATCGCCCTGGACCCCGCGCGGGTCCACGTGATGGAGCCGTCCGACGGCCGCTTCGGCGACGATCCCGACGCCGCGGCTGCCGCCTACGCCTCGGAGCTCGGTTCTCCGGTGCCGGCCTTCGACGTGCTGCTGCTGGGGGTTGGCGAAGAGGGGCACACCGCCTCCATCTTCCCCGACTCCCCCGCCGTGCACGAGGAGTCCTTGACGGTCGTCGCCGTGCGCGACTGCCCCAAGCCTCCGCCGACCCGGGTTTCCCTGACCCTGCCGGCCATCCGCCGCGCCACCGAGGTGTGGCTGATGACCACCGGCGAGGCCAAGGCCGATCCCGTGGCCCGCGCCCTGGCCGGCGCCTCCGAGGTGGAGATCCCCGCCGCCGGCGCCCGCGGTGTCAACCGCACCCTGTGGCTCCTGGATTCCTCAGCCGCCGCAAAGCTTCCCTAGAGTTTGGGTGTCTCCAAGACCCACAAACCCTTGGGAGCGCCACCGCTGACCGCCACAAACCCGATCGGGGTTTGTGGCGGTCAGCTGTCTCCGGGCCGGCGGTTTGTAGGTCTTGGAGACGCTCAAACCATTAGGCTGCCGGCCGTGGAGACCGACCTCACCCTCGCCGACGGCCGCACGCTGCGCGTCTACGACACCGGCTCCGGCGATCCCGTGTTCTGGCACCACGGCACGCCGCAGATCGGCGCCGTGCCCGCTCCTCTCCTTGCCCTGCCGGGGATTCGCTGGCTGTCCTACGACCGTCCCGGCTACGGCGGCTCCACCGCCGACCCCGGCCGCACCATCGGCTCGGCCGCCGCCGATGCCGCCTTCGTCGCCGATTCCCTTGGCGTCTCCCGCTTTTCCGTGCTCGGGCACTCCGGCGGCGCCAACCACGCCCTGGCCTGCGCCGCCCTGCTGCCCGAGCGGGTCGTCCACTGCGTGACGGTCGGCGCGCTGGCCCCGTTCAAGGCCGACGGCTTGGACTGGTGGGCCGGCATGGTCGCCCCCGAGGAACTGCGGGCCTCCGTCGCCGGCCGGGACGCGCTGGCCGAGGTGCTCGCCGCCGCCCTGTTCGACGAGAACTCCTTCACCGCCGCCGATCACGCCGCCGTTTCGGGCGCTTGGTCCGATCTCGGCCGCAACTCCGATCTCGCCACCGCCAACGGCCTCGACGGCATGATCGACGACGACCTGGCCTACGTCATGCCGTGGGGCTTCGCCGCGTCCGACGTCCGCTGCCCCACGCTGCTGCTGCACGGCGTCGAGGACCGGGTGATTCCCTTATCCCACGCCGAATGGCTCGCCCGCCACCTGCCGGCGGCCACCCTGCGTCCATCCTCTTCGGACGGTCACATCTCCGCTCTGGACCGCATTCTCGACGTGGTTGAATTCCTCCATGGCTAAGACCGCCCTGCTGCTGATGGACGTGCAGCGCGCCATCGTGTCGCGCTTCGACTCCGACCCCGACTACCTGCCCCGCCTGCGCCAGGCCGTCGACCATGCCCGGGCCGGCGACATGCTCGTCGGCTACGTCGTCGTCGGCTTCCGCCCCGGGCACCCCGAGGTCAACCCGGCCAACGCCATCTTCGGCCGCATGATCGGCACCGACGCCTTCACCCCCGCCGACCCCGGCGCCGAGATCCACCCCGACATCGCCCCCGCCCCCGGCGACCTCGTCTTCACCAAGAAGCGGGTCAGCGCCTTCGCCGGCAGCGACCTCGACCAGGTGCTCCGATCGTCCGATGTGGACAGTCTGGTCCTCACCGGCATCGCCACCAGCGGTGTCGTGCTCTCCACCGTCCGCCAGGCCTTCGACCTCGACTACCGCCTCACCGTCCTGTCCGACGGCTGCCTCGACAGCGACCCCGAGGTCCACCGCGTCCTCACCACCGCCGTCTTCCCCCGCCAGGCCGACGTGCTGACAGTGGCCGACTGGACCTCGTGACCAAGGTCCTCGTCACCGGCATGTCCGGCACCGGCAAGTCCACGGCACTCCGCGAACTGGCCGCGCGCGGGCACCGAACCGTCGACACTGACTCTTCCCGCTGGAGCCACTGGGCGGACAACGACTGGATCTGGCGCGAGGACGCCATGTCCGCGCTGCTCACGTCGCCTGGTCCCTTGTTCGTCGCCGGCTGCAAGACGAATCAAGGCCGCTTCTACTCCCGCTTCGACCACATCGTCCTACTCAGTGCCCCGGCATCCGTCCTGCTGGCCCGCGTCACCGCCCGCGCCGACAACCCGTACGGCAAGACCCCGGCCGAACGCGCCGAGATCCTCGCCAACCTGGCCACTGTCGAGCCCCTACTCCGCGCCACCTGCACCCTCGAGATCAACGCCATCGTCCCGGTGGCCGACGTCGTAGCGCGGCTGGAGACCCTGGTCAGCTGAGGCCGGCGAGGAAGCGGCGCAGGGCCCAATCGAAGTCGGCTTCTCCAGGTAGGTCGCCGTGGCCCAGAGGATGGCGGTTGAGCAGGTGGCCGAGCATGAGGTTGAACAGGGCCCGGTAGGCGCGGACGGCGTCGTCGCGGCTGAGGCCGTAGGCCTCGAAGGCGGCGACCACGGCCCAGGTGACCATGACGCCCTGGTGGGCGAGGAGTTCGCCATCGACGATGACGCGGGCGGCCCAGGGGTGCGCGGACAGGTAGTCGTGCATGGCGAGCCAGGCCGCGGGCAGGCGTTCGGCCGGTGGCAGGTCGGGGTCGGGACGTGGCATGGCGGCGGCAACCTCGTCGGCGAGCAGGGCGAGCAGCTCCCGGCGGTCGGCGATGTGCCGGTACAGCGACGCCTGCCCGGTGTCCAGGGCGGCGGCGACCACGCGCAGGGTGAGACCGTCCACACCGGACTCGTCGGCGATGCGCCACGCGGCGGCGACGATCATGTCCCGGCTCAGCCTCGCCACGCGCGCCACAGCGCCCACCCTAGCGACCAGTCGTCAGTCAGGTCAGCGAGCACGGTGGGCGGCCAACGGCTACGGGCTGGCCTTCGCCGCTTCCGCGGTCGTCGCGGTGCTCGGCCTGACCGTCACTTTGGGACGGTCAGGCCGAGCACCGCAAGGAAATCAGCCGGTGATCGCCTTCAGCGCACCGAAGTAGGCCTGGTGCCCCAGGGCGTTGGGGTGGTAGGACTCGTTCAGCTTGTCCCACTGCAGGCTGGTCATCCACTCCGTGTTGCCGGAGCAGAGCTCGTGGCCGGCGAACGCGGTGCGGGCGTCCACGAACTTGAAGCCGGCGTTGGCCGCCGCGGTCTGCAGGATGCCGTCCAGCACGTCGGTCCCGTTGTTCAGGGCCGACCGCTTGGTGTCGCTGAGCCCGACCCAGCAGCTGCCGCCGATCTTGTAGAAGCGCGGGTAGCCCATCACGACCACCTGGGCCGACGGGGCCTTGGCCCGGATGCCGCTGTAGAGGTTGGCCAGCGCCCCAGGCAGCACCGACTGGCCGGTGGCGACCGCCGCGTTGACGGCGTTGATGCAGGTGGAGTCGGCGAGGTTGAGGATGCAGGTCTCCAGCACGTTCACGAAGCCGACATCGTTGCCGCCGACCTGCACGGTGACCAGCGTGGTGTCCGGCGTCAGGCCGGCCGCCGCCTGGTTGACCACGTCGGCCACCACCGCGCCCGAGCAGGATTCCTCGACGTAGGTGGTGGTCGGGTGCGCGGCCTCCCAGAGCCGGCTGTAGGCCAGCGGGCCGCGGCGGCACGGGTCGTTGGGGTTGTCGTAGGTGTAGGTGCCCACGCCGACGGCGTAGGAGTCGCCGAGGGCGACGTATCTGCCCGCGGCTGCGGGGGCGGCGGCGGCCGTGGCGGGTAACAGGATCGCGAGGACAGGGACGAGCAGCAGGGCCAGACGACGCATGGATGCTCCGTTTTCCAAGGCATAGCGGACGATGCTGACGCGACCACTACGAGTAGCAGTTGGAACGTGACTCCGGTAGGTCCGCCGGTATCGTTCACACGCTGGTCAGCGCACCGTCAGGCGAAATCCCGTGCCCACCCGGGATTTCGTTCACGCACTGGTCAGCGCGCCGTCGGGCAGGACCGCGTGCACACCCCAGGTCTGGTTGGCCACCTGGGTGATCCGCAGATCCACCACCGTGCTGGCCAGGGCAAGGGCTGTCGTCCGGTCGACGCCGTACCCGACCGCCATCCAGTCCAACATGGCCGACAGGGCTTGCGCCGCGGCCTCGTTCAGGTCCGAATCAAAGCCGAACGTGATCTTTCCGGCCGGGGTGATCGCGTGTGCCGTCCGAATTGCCGGCTCTCGCACCAGATCCACCATCAGCCGCGTGGTCATGCCGCACTCCACCGCTGTGCCGCTCACCTCGCCGTCGCCCTGCGCCCCGTGACCGTCGCCCAGACACAGCAAGGCTTCCGGCACCGTGACCGGTAGGAACAGCGTCGAGCCCGCCACCAGCTCCCGGCAGTCGATGTTGCCGCCGCACGGCCTCGGCGGCACCGTCGAGTGCGGTCCCGGCTCCGCCGGCGTCAGCCCGATCACGCCCAGGAACGGCGCCAGCCGCACCTCGAACCCGAGCTGGTTCACCGCCTTACCGTCCGCGATGTCCCACGTCAACTCCACCGGCTCGCCCGGCACCACCCCCAGCCGCCGGTTCAGCGCGTTGTCCCGCACTGCCGCCACCGTGAAGCCCCAGTCGTCCGGCTGCAACGACTCCAGCCGGATCGCCAGCGCCATGCCCGGCTCCGCCCCGCGCACCGCGATCGGCCCGGTCAGGCAGTGCCCCTTCGGCTCCGGGATCAGCTTCAGGCCATGGATGTCCTTGGCCAGGTGCCCGGACGCGTTGAGGCTGCGCACAGTCAGCGTGTCGCCCGGGTCCACCGTCAGCACGGGCGCCCGGTCGCGGTCGAAGACGTCGGTGACGGTGTCGACGGTCGGCTCGAGTCGATGTTCAACCATCGGCTCATACTGCCTTCAACACGCGATCCAGTCAGCCCTCAGAGCACCGACCGACAGACCATGACCGGATCGGCCACCTCGGCGGCCGTCTTCGCGGCTTCATCGGCAGCGGCGGCGAAACGCTGATCCCCCAGCACCTTCACCACTGCCTCCCGCACAGCATCAGCCGTCGGCGGGCGAACGACGACGGCGCTGCCCTGACGGGCGGCGCGGTTGGCGAGCTCCCACTGGTCGCCGCCGCCGGGCACGGCCACGACGGGCACGCCGGCGAGCAAAGCCTTGGCCAGCAGGCCATGCCCCGCACCGCAGACGACAACATCGGCCTGGCGCAACAACTCGTCCTGGCCGCCGGCACCGGCCCGGGCCCAGTCCGGCAGGCGGTCCGGAGGCTGGAAGGTGGAGATCGCCGCCCGGACGCCCAGATTGTCCAGTGCGGCAAGGGTTGCGGACAGCATGTCGGTCGCACCGTTGACCGCAGTGGAAGGTGCGACCATCACCAGCGGCTGGTCGCCGGGCGGCGGCGTGAGGCCGGTGGGCACCGGATCCCACAGCAGCGGACCGACCACGTGGGCCTGCGGAGGCCAGTCCGGGCGGGGAACCTCAAGGGCCGGCAGGGTGGCGACCAACCGCGCGGCGGGCCCGGGATCCGTTGCCGGCAAACCGATTCCCTGCCGCGCGGCGGCCCGTTGCCGATGCCCTTGCCGTAGCGAGCGGGCGGTGGCCCGCCGGAGCAGCGCGTCACGAAGACGACCGCGGACACCGACACCGGGTGCGAGTCCGCTGCCGATCGGCGGCAGTCCGCGGGACGGCAGGTAGAGCGGATGCGGCGACAGCTCGACCCAGGGCAACCCGGTCAGCTCGGCGGCCATGCCGCCGCAGGTCGCCAGCACGTCTGACACGACAAGATCGGGGCTCAAGGCCGTCAGGGTCGGCACGAGATCGCGAGCCAGCTCGGCCGCCCGATCGTGCAGCCAACGCCCGATGTCGGCCTCGTGCCGCAACGTCAGCCACTCCAGCGGCGGCGCGTCGATCCCGGCGGCCATCGCGGCGTCACGCCAGCCATCGGTGGTGAGCAGCACCGGCTCGTCGCCGGCCGCCGCGAACCGCAGGCACAGCGCGACCGAGGGAAACACATGGCCGGCATCCGGCCCGGCGACGACGGCCACTCGCACATGCAGCAGACTCCCACACGAAAACCGGTTGCCGCGCGGCGACGCCGGTGGCGACACTGCGAGGCACCATGACAATTCGGACGCCACTGTTCTGCGGCACTGCCCTGGCCGAGCGCATCGAGCGGGTCGAGGCCCAGCTCGTCGCCCACGCCAGCGCCGCGGCCCGGGCCCGCCACGGCGACTCCGCCGGCTTCGTCCGCGAGATCGGCGGCGGTGTCGCCAGCTACGCCGAGGCCGACTCGCCGTTCAACAAGGTCGCCGGCCTCGGCTTCGCCGGTGTGCCCACCGAGGCCGAGCTGGCCGAGCTGGAACAGGCCTTCCACGACCTCGGCTCGCCGGTGACGGTCGAGCTGTCCAACCTGGCCGACCCGGCCATCGGCGAGCTGCTGACCGGCCGTGGCTACCGCTTGACCGGCTACGAGGACGTGCTCGGCCTGTCCCTCGACGGTCTGTCTGCCCCGGAGCCGCCGCCCGGCGTCGAGGTCCGCCTCAGCCGCGAGGACGACACCGACACGGCCCTGGACGTCATGATCGAGGCCCTGCTCACCCCCGACATCGAGGGCGTACCCTCGGCCGAGCACTTCCCCCGCGACGTCCTCGGCAACGTCATCCGCGACATGGACTCCACCGGCACCCGCCGCTACCTCGCCCTGATCGACGGCGTCCCGGTCGGCACCGGCAGCCTGCGTATCTCCGACGGCACCGCCTACTTCGCCGGCGCCGCCACCTCCGTGCGGCACCGCCGCCGCGGCGTGCAGACCGCCCTGATCGCCACCCGCCTGGCCGACGCCATCGCCGCCGGTTGCGACATCGCCACCGTCACCACCTCGCCCGGCAGCCGCTCCCAGCAGAACGTGCAGCGTCGTGGCTTCGACCTCCTCTACACCCGAGCGCTGCTACAGCTCGCCATCCAGCCAGTCGTCGCCTAGTTCCCCGCCCGCGCCGGTGCCCAGCTCGTCCAGCCGGCCGACCTCCAACCGGGCCGGGTCGTCGCCGTCGAGGATGACGTCCAGGATCATCGCCAGCGACGTGCCGAGCACCGGCACCTCGCTGTCCGGCCCGGCGGTCCGCGGCATCCGGCCGCCATCCGGTGCCAGGCGACACAGGATCCAGTGGAACTCCTGGCCGCGGGTGAGCATCGCGATAACTCGGCCGTCGGCGAGCTCGACCACGGCCCGCAGCTCGGACATCGACCACCGCTCAGCCGGCCGGATCCGCCACGAGCCGTCGGATGCAGCAGCGGAGCCGATCCGCTCGTAGAGCTCCACCAGCTCGGCTGAGGCGGCGAAATGCACCACCTGCACCGCCGGTGTCGTCTCGTGTTCCCGGACGAGGCGGTCGAGCACCGGCCCGAGCTGTGGGGTCGCCTCGGTCACGTGCCAGCCGACGATCGGCTTCAGCTGCCAGTTGCGGTCCTGGGTGACGCCGACCAGGCCGGCTTGCAGTGCCACGGCCGAGTGTCCCCTGGTCAGCCCCTTGGTGATGCGGACCACCGCCTGTGCCAGCGTGGCCGGCACCTGATCGGTCCGGATCGACGGGCACTCAAGGCGGCCCCGCTCGTCGGCCACGACGTTGCGCGGCTCGCCGATCGGCAGCTCCAGCAGCGGATTCGGGACGTTGGCGACGCCCTCATTCCTCAGGTACGGGTAGAACCGCGCCACCCACCCAGTGATCACCTCGCCGCCGTAGGCGTCGGCCGGGTTGTAGATGCGCTGCCAGAACCAGAGGTTCGGCTCGCCGCTCACGGCTCGGACGAACTCGTCGGCGATCGGCGCCAGCGACCGGGCCCACTTCGCCAACCCGAACTCCGGCAGCCGGTCCACCCGCGACCGGATCTTGCGCCAGTCCGCGGCCGTCCCGGTGAGCGTGATCCGCGGGATGCCGCAGACAAACCTCATCCAGTACGAGAAATACGGCGAATATCCGTCCAGCATCACCACCCTGCCAGCTGTTCGCTCCACCGCCGTGCTGGTGGTGAAGTCGCACTCGAACAGGTCCGCGCCTTCGGCCCTGGCCGCCACCTCCTTGCCGAAGTCGTCGATCAGCTGACGCCATCCGTCGGCGTCCTTCGGCATCGCGAAGACTTCCCGGACCAGCGCCTCACGGCCGGCGTGGTCGACCAGCCCAGGCCGCAGCTCCTCGGCGTGGAGCCGGATGTGCTGGGCCAGGCCCTGGACGATGGTCAGCCATACCGCGTCCGGTGACAGCACCAGCGGCCGGTGGCCGGCGAACGCCCGGGCGACCGCGTCGAGCAACGGGTGCACCCCGACCGGCTCGATCACCGGCGTGTCCGGGTCGCCGCCCAGCGCCAGCACGTCGTCGTACACCTCGGCCAGCCGCACGGTGGGCAATGGATCCCTCGCGGGGGTCACGTCGTCGACGCGAAAACTCGTCACGAAAAAACTCTAGGGTCGTGTCGATCCCGATGGACCTCCATTCGACGCAGTGGTGACGGCACCGGATCAGTGAGAGGAACCGCCATGGGCTACGCGGACGTGAACGGCCTGCACATGTACTACGAGCAGCACGGCGAGGCCGGCACGCCGCTGGTGCTGCTGCACGGCGGCATGATGACCATCGACCTGAACTTCGCCGGCCTGATCCACACGCTGGCCCGCGACCACCAGGTGATCGCCGTGGAGCTGCAGGGCCACGGCCGCACCGCCGACATCGACCGGGAGATCACCCCGGCGGTGCTGGCCGGCGACGTGGTGGCGCTGCTGGACCACCTCGGCGTCGACCGGGCCCACGTGCTCGGCCACAGCATGGGCGCGGCGATCGCTCTGGAGCTGGCCGTCAGCCACCCGGGCCGGGTCCGCTCGGCGGTGCCGATCTCCGCCAGCGTCCGGCCGGACGGCATGCACGAGGACCTCATGGACCCGTCCCGGCACGCCACCTCCACCCGGATGCCGTCGGCGCAGGACTTCGCCGACATGCAGGCGGCCTACCAGCGGCTGTCCCCGCACCCGGAGCACTTCACCGAGTTCCTGGGCACGCTGTCCGCGTCCAACGCCGACCTGAAGGGCTGGAGCGACGAGCAGCTGGCCGGCATCACCGCGCCGACCCTGCTGGTGATGGGCGACCACGACTTCGTCACCATCGAGCACGGCGCGCTGATGAAGCACCTGATCCCCGGCTCGCACCTGGCCGTGCTGCCGAACACCACGCACATGACCGCGACCCGGCGGCCCGAACTGCTGCTGCCGATGCTGGCCGAGTTCCTGGACTAGCGCTGGCTGCTACTGGCCGAAACGGAACTTGTCCAGCACGCGCCGCTCCCGCTTGGTGGGCCGGCCGGCACCCCGCTCACGGCGGGCCACCGGGATGGCCGCCTCCGGCGGGGGCGCGGGCGTGCGGTCGATGAAGCAGGTCGCCGCGTCGGCCGCGCCCACCCGCTTCTGGATCACCCGCACCACCTCGATGATCCGGGTCCGGTCACCGACCCGGGCCCGCACCTCGTCGCCCGGCGACACCGTGGTCGCCGGCTTGGCCGGCTTGTCGTTCACGCGCACGTGCCCGCCCCGGCAGGCCGCCGCGGCGTCCGGACGGGTCTTGGTCAGCCGGACCGCCCACAGCCAGCGGTCCACTCGGGTGGACTCCACCTCCCCATCATGTCATCGGGTCCAACAGATTTCGTGTCAAGGCGATCCGGGCCGACCGGGCGGGGCTCGGACGCGGGGCCGGGGTCAGCCGTAGGTCGGATGCTGCGGCCAGCCGGCCGGCGAGTCCTCCCAGTCCTGTTGGCGGCCGTAGGGCATCAGGTCGAGCAGGCTGTTGGTGAACACCAGCCGGTCCACGCCCCGCTGGCTGGTGTTGTACGTGCGGAAGACCCGGTCGCCGTCCCGCAGGAACACGGTGAGCATGAAGCCCTGGGTGTCGCAGTCGGCGGCGAAGGTCGTGCCGCGTGACGAGGCGAACGGGGTGGTCCAGCCCTTCTTCTCCCAGTAGCCGGCGATCTGGGCGAGCGGCATGTCCGACACGGTCCACCAGCTGACGTCGTTGTCGGCGAGCAGCCCGACCGCGGGCGCCGGCACGTTGTCGGTGAGCCAGGTGCAGCCGGGGCAGAAGGCGTCCGGCCCGATGTCCATGAACTGGTAGACCGCCAGCTGCGGCTTCCCGTCGAACAGGTCCAGCAGCGATCTACTGCCGGCGGGCGTGTCGAACTCGTAGGTGTCGGGGAACTCGACCATGGGCAGCCGGCGTCGGCGGGCCGCGATCGCGTCCAGGGCCCGGGTCGCTTCCTTCTCGGCGACGAGCAGCTCGGCCCGGGCCTGGCGCCACTGCTCGATGGGGACGATCGGTGGTGTGTCCATGCGCTCGATTCAACACCCGCGTCCGGACACTTTCAGGACGATCAAGCAACGGTCCCCGACCCGTACCTGGCAGCCCGCCGACGAGGGCCGAAAGTCATTGCCGCACAGTGGTTTCACAACTTCTCGCGGTCCGCAAGGCACGGGAGCGGTTGTTCGGGGTGGCGCCCCGAACAACCGCTCCCGTCACGCGGGCCCGGCACCCGCCCGTGATCCGAGCCCGCGTGGGTCAACAGGACAGGTTGCCGCCCGGGTCGACGCCGAGGATTCCGGTGAACCGCTGGTAGAGATTGATCCGGTCCTGCATCTCGTCGGGGTTGTTGCCGTCGCACTCCAGACCACCGTTGATGGCCCGGATCGTCGCGCCGAAACCGGCGCCGTTCACCACGGCGTCGTGCGAGGTGGTGCCGCCGGCCCCGGTCCCGGTGAACCAGTACCAGAGCCCGGTCTGCCAGGCGACCGCCGGATCCTGCTCGACCTGCCACGGGTTGTCGAGCAGGTCGATGCCCAGTGCGTCGCCGGCCGCCTTGTAGTTGAAGTTCCAGCTCAGCTGGAGCGGCCCACGGCCGTAATAGGCCGCCTGCCCGGCCGGGCACCCGTAGGACTGGCTCCAGTCGCAGTAGGTCGGATAGTTGGCGGTGTTCTGCTCGACGACGTAGACCAGGCCACCGGTCTCATGGCTGACGTTGGCCAGGAAGGCCGCCGCCTCCTGCTTCTGGGTGGTGTCGTCGCCGGTGGTGGCGAAGCCCGGGTACGAGTTCATGGCGTTGAGCAGGCCGTCGTAGGTGTAGAAACCGTTGCGGCCGGGGAACATCTGGTTGAACTGGTCCTCGCTGACCACGAACGAGGCCGGCGCGGCGTGGGCCGCCGTGGACACCGCGGTGATCATCGCCGCCGCCGTCACCAGGCCGGCGAGCATGGCCGTCAGTCGAAGCATCACGAAGCACCTCCCCCGAGCTGGTTGAAGATCCGCGAGTAGGCGTAGCCGGCGGCCTTGTCGTAGCTGGCGACCTCCCAGAAGGCCAGCAGCTGCAAGCCGTTGGTCTGGGCGAAGTTCTCCAGGGTGGACGCGTCGTCCTGGCCGAAGTACTCGTTGTCGTCGTTCTGCCCGGCGATCGGCGTAATGCCGATCCGGCCGTACGCCTCCGACTGGGAGATGCCGTAGAGCCCGGCGAGCTCGTTGCTGGTGGCCTGGGCTGCCGAGATCCCGTCGTTGAGCGGGCTCTCGCCGTCACCGAAATCCATGGCCATGATGTCCACGGCGCTGACGTTCACGCCTTGCGACTTGGCGTCCTGCAGCACGGCCATCTCCCCGTCACGCAGGCCGACGCCCGGGGACACGCCGAGGGTGTAGTCCACCTGCACGGCTGGGTTCTGCTGCTGCAACGCGGCCAGCGCCTGGTTGCGGCGCTGGTTGGCGGCGGGGTCGTTCAGGGTGTTGCCCTCGATGTCGAAGTCCAGCCGGGTGACGCCGTAGGTGTCGACGATGTTCGCGTAGGCGGCGGTCAGGTCCGGCACCGAGGTGCAGGTCTGGGCCAGCTCGCCGCCTTCCGCGCCGCCGAACGAGATGATCACGTCGCCGCCGACCGACTGGAGATCCTTGATCTGCTGGGCGAAGGAGCCGACGGGCGCGCCGCCGGCTTCCCACTGGGCGGTGCAGCCGTTCTGCGGGATCAGGAACGCCAGGGTGTAGTGGTTGGTGCCGGTGGCCTGCATGTCCTCGGCCATCAGGCCGGCGGTGGAGTCGCTGAGTTCCAGGTAGGGCGCGGCGAAGTGGGCCGGCAGGGCGACGGGCGCGGCGTGTGCGGCGGGGGCGAGACCGAACAGTGCGGCCGCGACCGCGCCGGCACTGAGCATTGTGCTGCGTGTGCAGGGCATGTGTGCTCTCCAGTGAGCGCAGGGATGGTGCGGGAACACGCGACTTACGGGTAGTTGGCCAGCTTGGCCACGGTGTTGCCGGAGTTCACCGAGCCGCCGGCGTCGTTGATGATGTTGTTGATCGTCCCGGTGCCGCCGAGCGAAACCGTGACGAGGTCGTGGAAACTCACGCCCGCGGTGTTCGGCGCCTCGAAGGCGCGATCGGCCACGACACCGGGATTGGTGCTGAAGTAGCAGTAGCTGCCCAGCCCCCACGCCTGGTGGTCGGTGACGTTGTCGGCGACCTTGTAGGCGGCGTAACCGTTTCCGTCGCCGCGCCAGGTGCCCTGGTCCGGCACGTCGTAGGGCATCTCGTTCTGGAAGAAGTAGGTGCGGCCGCCGTTGCCGTTCCAGACCACCTGGTACTGCTGGAAGTGCTCGACCGCCAGCCCGTAGGCGGTGACGTTGTCGCCGTTGACGACCACGCCGTTGGCCGCGGTGTTGTCGTACCAGCCGACGCCGTCACCGTGGTCGGCCCGCCAGATCCAGGTGTCGTCGGTGATCACGTTGTTGCTGTTGACCACCAGTGCCTGGTTCACCTTGCCGACCCCGGCCCCGCCGACGCGGAAGAAGACGTCCGACAGCGTCGTCGGGTCGCTGCTGTGGTCGGCGCTCGACCCGTTCGGGCCCACCGCCAACAGCTGCTGGGAGCTGGTCTGTCCGGCGTCGAAGAGCAGGCCGGCGATCGACACACCGTTCACGTCGTCGACTGACATCGCCGCGTTGCCGTTGTCCGGCGTCAGGGTGGCCAGCCCGAGGCCGAGCACGACGGTGTCCGCCCGGGTCACGTGGATCTCGCTGCCCAGGTGGTAGACGCCCGGCGTGAACAGCAGGTTCTGGCCGGACGCGAGGGCCCCGTTGATCGTGTCGGCGGTGTCGCCGGGCTTGGCGATGTAGAACTTGCTGATCGGCAGGGACGTGCCCGGCGCGTTGCCGCCGCCCCACGTCGGGCCGGCGGAGTTGGTCCGCAGTGCCGGCACGAACACCTGGTAGTTGCCCGAGTCGTCGATGTACAGGAACGGCTTCTCGCGCACCACCGGCGTCTGGTCCACGGTGGTGTCGGGCGGGTCGGGGAAGGACTGCGCCGGGGCGTTCTGCGCGCCGACGAAGACCATGTTCCAGTTGGCCCCGTCCCAACTGCCCCACGAGGTGTTGCGGGAGATCCACTGCTGCTGCGAGCCCGAGCGGACCTGGCCGGTCACGTTCGAGTCGGCCAGGAACCCGCCGCTCGAGTAGCCGCTGTCGGAGAGCTGGAGGTCGCCGTGGATGTCCACTCGGCGCATCGGCGAGGCCTGCGACACCGCCCAGGTGTCGGTGCCGCCGGACGGATTCACGGCGAGGTTCTCCGCGCTGCGCCAGAAGTTGACCAGCGCGCCGCCGCCCTGGTCCTGGACGTGCACGGCGCCGTTGATGGTGACGTCATCGGGGTTTCGCCCCAGCCCCAGCACCTGCGTGTAGTAGCCGACGTTCACGTCGTTGCTGTAGGTGCCGGGCTTGAACAGCACGGCGTAGCGGTCGCCGCCGAACTCGTTGCCCACCTGCTGGTTGGAGATCGCGTCGAGCTGGGACTGGATGTCCGACGAGGACATCGACGGGTCGAAGACCTTCACGTTGGGGCCGAAATCGGGCGCGTCGCTCGGATTCGCGGCGTGCGCGGCCGGCGCGGCGACGAGCGCGGTCAGCACCGAGCCCGACAGCGTGATCGTCAACAGCTTGCGTTGCCATGTCCGCAACGGACATTCCTCCTCTGGTTTCCGGCACGTCGCCCACACAGGGCACAGCCGCGCGGGCGACGCGCGCAGACTTCGGGTGTTCGACGGTCAGATCAGCGGTGCGCCGCGCCGTCGCCGGTCGTCACGTGCACGTAGTCCACGACGAGCTGCTGCGGGAACTGCGTGCTGTCGTCCGGGTCGCCCGGCCAGTCACCGCCCACGGCGAGGTTGAGAATGATGTAGAAGGGGTGGTCGAACACCCACTGGTTGCCGCCGGCGTCGGCCGGAGTCCGTGTCTCGTACACGTTTCCGTCGACCGACCAGCTGATCGAGTCCGGCGACCAGTCCACCGCGTAGGTGTGGAAGTCGTCGGCGAAGACCGGCCCGCTGTAGGCGCCGCCGAGGCCGTTGGAGCCGGAGTAGCCGGGGCCGTGGATGGTGCCGTGCACGGTGTTCGGCTCGAAGCCGACGTTCTCCATGATGTCCAGCTCGCCGCACTGCGGCCAGCCGACGTCCCCGATGTTGTCGCCGAGCAGCCAGAACGCGGGCCACATGCCCTGTCCGCGGGGGATCTTCATGCGGGCCTCGAAGTGCCCGTAGGCCTGGGTGAACTGGCCGGCCGTGGACAGTCGGGCCGAGGTGTACTCACACGGCCCGTACCAACACTGGTAATTGCCGGGATTTTCCTTTTTGGCGGTGATGACGAGGTTGCCCTGTCCGTCCATCGCCGCGTTGTCGGCGCCGGACGTGTACCACTCGCGTTCGTAGTTGTTGACGTTGTCGCCGGTCTCGAAGTGCCATTTGCCCAGGTCGACACCGGCGCCCGCGGGGCCGTCGAAGTCGTCGGAGAAGGTCGTGCCGTGGGGCGTGACCGCGGCGGAGGAGGCTGTCGCCGGGCCGGCCCCGACAGTGGCGAGCGTGGCCGTGAGCAGGGCCGCGAGGCACGCTCGGGTGTGGATTCGACGTGATCGCCGCAGGGTAGGCGTCACAGTCATGATCACCTCTCAGTTCTCGGTTCTCGAAGCTCCCTCATGATCGTTAGCTGACGGCGGTATCCAGGAGTATCCGAGGTCTAGACCAGCAAGGCAAGGTTTAATCTCGACTTGGAGTAAGTCGCGCGGTAAGCGCTTGCAGGGAGTACCTTGCCGGGTCGCGCGCCGGTCCACCCGATCGCCGAAGTTAAGAATGTTTGACACGATGTCTGGTCTTCTTTACATTCGACCGTGTCGACCAGGGAGGGCGGAATCGTGGCGTACGAAGAGAAGCGCGCGTGGATCATGCTGGTGGTGTCGGCGGTGAGCTACGCGGTGTACGCGGCGCTGGTGGTGAGCAGATCGGCGACAAGACCGCTGTGGGAGGTGCCGTACGCGACGACGCTGCTGTGGGTCGTGGGGACGTCGATCGTGGCCTCGATCGTGCTGAACATCGCCGCCTCGATCGGGTCGCCGGGAGATCGGCGGGCCGACCAGCGGGACCGCGAGATCGGCCGCTTCGGCGACCGGATCGGGCAGTCGTTCGTGGTGGTCGGCGCGGTACTGGCGATGCTGCTGGCCATGTTCGAGGTCGGCGACTTCTGGATCGCCAACGTCATCTATCTGGGATTCACGCTGTCGGCGGTGCTGGGCTCGGCGGCGCGGATCATCGGCTACCGCAAGGGGTACCACGCGTGGTGAAGCCGACCAGGGTGACGAACTCGATCCGGGCGCTGCGGTTCGCCGCCGACGAGATGACGCAGGCGGAGCTGGCCGACCGGATCGGGGTCACCCGGCAGACGGTGCTCGCGATCGAGCAGGGCAAGTACTCGCCCTCGCTGGAGATGGCCTTCCAGATCGCCCGCGTGTTCCAGGTCCCGCTCGACGACGTCTTCCAGTATCCGGAGGGAGAATCCCCGTGAAGGCAATCGTTCGCGACCGCTACGGCCCGCTGGACACGCTCCGGCTCGACGACCTCGACCGGCCGGTCCCCAGCCCCGGCGAGGTGCTGGTCCGGGTGCGGGCGGCCGGCGTCGACCCGGGCATCTGGCATCTGGTCACCGGCACGCCGTACCTGATCCGGCTGATGGGTTTCGGCTTGACCAGACCGAAAAGACCGGTGCCCGGCCTCGATCTCGCCGGCATTGTCGAGGAGATCGGCCCGGGCGTCACCAGCCTCCGCCCCGGCGACGAGGTTTTCGGCACCGCCGACGGCTCGTTCGCCGAGTACGTCACCGTCAAGGCGACAAGGGTCGTGCCCAAGCCGGCCGGCCTCACTTTCGAGCAGGCGGCGGCGATTCCGGTCTCAGCCTGCACCGCGCTGCAGGCCACCGCCACCGTCCACTCCGGACAGCGGGTGCTGGTCATCGGCGCCGGCGGCGGGGTCGGTGCGTACGCCGTCCAGATGGCCAAGGCCCGCGGCGCGGAAATCACCGGCGTCTGCAGTGCGACGAAGGCGGACTTCGTTCGCGGTATCGGTGCCAAGTCCGTCATTGACTACACGCGGGAAGCCATCACCGGCCGGTACGACGTCATCCTCGACACCGCCGGCAACCGCCCGCTTTCCCTGCTGCGCCAACACCTCACACCCAGGGGCACGCTGGTCCTGGTCGGCAGCGAGGGCGGTGGCAAGGTCATCGGCGGCGGCGTGGCCCGCACCCTGCGCGCCGTCCTGCTCTCCCCCTTCATCAGCCAGAGGCTCACCGGGCTGTTCGCCTCCGCCGAGCGCACCGCGGACCTGCTGACGCTCCGGGAACTGGTCGAGGACGGCCGCCTCAAGCCGGTCCTTGACCGCGTTTTTCCGCTCAGCGAAGCCGTTTCCGCGATCAGCTACGTGCAACGCGGCCAAGCCCGTGGCAAGGTCGTCGTGAGGGTGTAAGGTGAGCGAAGGCGTGGCCCACGCCCAACCTCCACGAGCCGGCCCCAGCCCGGCTCCCCGCGGAGGCAAAGGGACTTCCTGTCTCGGGTCGTCGTCCGAAGCCGTCCGTTCCGGACACGCGCGTCGCTGGGGGATCGCCGGTTCGGGACGTGGAAGGCCGAAGACGTGGCAGCCCAGATATGACTAGACAGGGCAACTTCAAGCGCCGGGTCAGAGCCCGTGCGGCCAAGACCGGGCAGTCCTACACGACCGCGCTTCGGCACTTCCGTCGGACACCGGGAGACGACGAGATGCCGAAGACCAAGACGCTGCGGCTGGCCACGGCCAGGACCACGCTGCGGCAGGATCCACGCGACGCCGGCCTGCTGCGGGACAGCGGGCAGGAGATCCGCCGGCTGATGCGCGACGCGTACGCCGCCGGCGCGCGGCTGGTGGTGTTCCCCGAGGGGGCCACCTGCTCGCCGCACAAGCGAGTCATGTCGGCCGACCCGAACCTGGTCGGCCCGGCCGATTGGAGCCTGGTCGACTGGGCGGTGTTGCGCGAGGAGCTGGACCGGATCGCCGACCTGGCCAAGGAACTGGGGCTGTGGACGGTGCTCGGCTCGGTGCACCGGCTGACTCCGCCGCACCGCCCGCACAACAGTCTGTACGTGCTGTCGGACAAGGGAGAGGTGATCACCCGCTACGACGAGCGGATGCTGTCCAACACCAAGGTCAGCTTCATGTACACGCCCGGCGCCGCGCCGGTCACCTTCGAGGTCGACGGTGTGCGGATCGGCCTGGCGCTGGGCATGGAGGCCCACTTCCCGGAGCTGTTCCAGGAGTACGAGCGGCTGGACGTGGACGCCGTGCTGTACGCGACGGCCGCGCCGACCGCCGTGTTCGCCACCGAGGCCCAGTCCCACGCCGCGACCAACAGCTTCTGGGTCGGCTACGCCTCCGACGTGTGCTCGGGCGTCATCTCGCCCGATGGGGAGTGGGTGGCCCGCACCGACGACGGTCCGCTCGCCGTGGCCGATCTCGACGGCAACGCCGAGAACCTGGCCCGGCCGTGGCGGCGGACCGCCCGCGGCGGCATCTACGAGTTGCACATCATCCGGGACGATCCACGCAGTGCGGCCCGGACCGGCTTCTAGCCGGGTTCTTGTAATCGGGTAGGAGACGCCCGTCGACCGTCAGCTCGGCGGGCGTCTCGTGCCACGCCGAGACGTCCAGGTCGATGTGGTTCGAGAGGTCAGTCGGCCAGGCGGTGCAGGACGATGATGCCGCCGTGGGCGGGTTGGTCCAGGCGGTCCGAATCCGTGGTGGTGTATTCGTCCAGCAGGGCCATGAGGCGCTGGTCGAGTTCGGCGGCGGCCTCGGGTGAGAGGTGCAGGGCGAACCGGACGAAGGTGCGGACCGCCGACGGGCCGGCGGCGCGCAGCTCTTCCTGGAGCGCCTCGACGGGGGCGAAGGCGGCGTCGGCGCCGGTGCCCGGTGGATCGTCGAGCCACCAGGAGCGGGCCTTGGCCCGATAGGGCTTCTCCAGGGCGCCGGAGTCGCCGGCCCGCACGGGCGCGGGCTCCAGCAGGCCGGCGGCCACGAGCTGCCGCACGTGGTAGAGCACGGTGCCGGGGTCCCGGTCGAGCCGTTCGGCGAGCTGCTTGTTGGTGAGCTCGGCCTGCCAGCACAGCCGCAGAATGCGCAGCCGCAGCGGATGGGCCAGGGCCTTGGCCTCACGCTCGGAGGCGTCGCGGTGCGGCAGAGCCATGCGAAAAGGCTACATCGATGGAGTTTTCTCAATCGATGGGTGATACTCCATCAGGTGAAGCCGTACTGGCGACTGTGGACCGCGGACGGGCTGTCGAACCTGGCCGACGGGGTGCTGAAGACGGCGGTGCCGCTGATCGCGGTCGGCTTGACCAGGGACCCGGTGGCAGTCGCCGGCCTGGGCGTGGCCTTCACGCTGCCGTGGCTGGTGTGCGCGCTGCCGGCGGGTGCGCTGGTGGACCGGGTGGACCGACGGCGCGCGATGCTCGCGGCCAACGCCACCAGGGGCGCATTGCTCCTGGTCATGTTCGGCGTGCACGAGCTGTGGGCGCTCTACGCGGTGGCGCTGTGCGTCGGCGTCACGGAGACGGTGTACGACACGGCGGCGCAGTCGATCGTGCCGCAGATCGTGGACCGCGACCTGCTCCCCCGGGCCAACGGCCGCCTCTACGCGGTGGAGCTGATGGCCAACGAGTTCGCCGGCCCGCCGCTGGCCGGCCTGCTGGTGGGTGTGGGAGCCATGGCCGCCTTCGGTGCGCCGGTCGCACTGTGGGCCGCCGCCGTGGCGGTCCTGGCCACGCTGCCGGGCCGATTCAAGGTCGCACGGCCGGAGCCGACCACGCTGCGGGCCGACATCGCCGAGGGGCTGTGCTTCCTGGTCCGGCAGCCGATCCTGCGCACCTTCACGGTCGCGACCGCCCTGTTCAACCTGGCCACCAGCGCCACGTTCGCGATCCTGGTGCTCTACGCGGTCGGCCCCGGCAGCGCGATGAGCCTGAGCGAGCAGACCTACGGCGTGCTGATCGCGAGCACCGCCGCCGGCAGCCTGCTCGGCTCGCTGCTGGCCGAGCGGATCGAGCACTGGCTGGGCCGGGCCCGCGCGCTCCAGCTCTCCTACGTCGTCAGCGCCGTGACCATCGCGGTGCCGACGATGACGACCAACCCGGTCACGGTCGGCATCGGGCTGTTCACCGGCAGTGCCGCCGTGCTGGTGACCAACATCGTGATGGTCTCGCTGCGCCAGCGAATCACCCCGGACCGGCTGCTCGGCCGACTCAACAGCACCCACCGCCTGGTCGCCTGGGGCACGAAGCCGCTCGGCGCGGCACTGGGCGGGTTTCTGGCCACGACGATCGGGGTGCGGCCGGTGTTCGCGGTGGTCGCGATCCTGCCCCTGCTGGCCCTGATCGGGCTGGTCCGAGTGAGCGATCGGCGACTGGACTCGGTCGACCGGATCTGGGCAACCGCCGAAGGTCTGGACTTCCACGGTTAACGTTGAACGCCGTTTACGGGTAGTTCGACCGGCACTGCGCGTGACAAATCGTGTTAGCGTACGCCGCAAAACCGCAGGTCAAAGCTCACATGGTGTGACCAGACGGACACCCGACGTGTGCATCTGCACACAAGTTTCGGGTGGCGCGTCCCGAACGAGTGTCAGGACTGTCTAAGAGCGCAAGACCAACTCGCCCTGCCCGAGGAGGACGGAACCGTGCCGAACCGGCCGCGCGACGCCGTGAACGGTCCCGACATGCCCGAGGTCGGTGTGCCGACCCAGCGTGACAACGATGACCGGATCTGGACCGGCGAGCCGATCAGCGGCGAGCAGGCCGCCGACATCGTCAGCGCCGTGATGGTCCGCCGCGGCAGCGGGCTAGGCGGCTCGCTACGCGAGGTGGTCGGCAGACTCGAGGGCTTCCTGCGGCGACACTCCGGCCCGCTCAGCGATGTCGGCGCCATCGCGCTGGCGCTGATGGACGTGCTGCTGGTGTCCCCCAAGGACGCCGAGCTGTACTCGCACATCCTGTCCGGCGTGGCCTGCCTCGCCCTGGTGCTGCGCCGCCGCTACCCGTTCCTGGTGCTGCTGGCCACCGTGCCCGGCTACCTCGCCGGCTGGTCCCAGCTGGCCGGCATGATCGCGCTGTACACGCTGGCCAAGAAGCGCACCTGGAACTGGCAGACCATGGCCGGCGCGGTGCTGATGATGCTGTGCGCCTTCGTCGCCTGGCCGCTCACCAAGTTCTTCAGCCTCGGCTGGCAGGAGCAGGTGCTCAACCTGCTCTGGGCGGTGATCCTCACCGGCATGCCGCTGGCGCTGGGCCTGCTGGTCACCACCCGCAAGGAGCTCGTCAACAAGCTGACCGAGCTGGCCATCACCCGCGAGCGCAAGCAGCACCTGCAGGCCCAGGCCATCCGGGCCGAGGAGCGCACCCGGCTGGCCCGCGAGATGCACGACGTGGTGTCCCACCAGGTCACCCTGATCGCCATGCAGGCCGGCGCGCTGAAGATGACGGTCACCGACGCCGAGTCGCGGGAGATCGCCAACACCATCCGCCGCCTGTCCACCAAGACACTGGAGGAGCTGCGCCAGCTGGTCGGCGTGCTGCGCACCTCGGCCGACGATGACGACGGCCACCCCGACCTGACCGACCTGCGCCGCCTGGTCTCCGACTGCGGCCTGGCCGTCACGCTCAACGTGGACGGCGACCTGGAGGACATTCCGCGGCCGGTGTCCGCCGCCGCGTACCGCACCGTGCAGGAGGCGCTCACCAACGTCGGAAAACACGCCCCGTCGGCCGCCGTGTCCGTGCTCGTCCAGGTGGGCGAGGACGAACTGGAGGTGCGGGTGCGCAACGGACGGCCCCGAGGACAGCGGACCCCTGCCCTGCCCTCCGGTGGCCATGGCCTGGTCGGACTCACCGAACGGGCCGAGCTGCTGGGAGGCAGCTGTCATGCCGAGCCGAGTCGGGACGGTGGGTTCGTGGTGACCTCACACTTCCCGCTCGCCCTGCCCGGTGTGCCGGCGCCGCAGGCTCCCCAGCACGCGTAGGAAACGGCCGGGGAGGGGGACGCAGGCGCGGGCTTCCCCCTCCCCGGCCGTGCTGAATTGCGCCGCCTCCGGCGTCGCGGGCTCGGCCCCTTTGGGGCCGATGCCTCACCCTTGCCGGATTTCGCCCGCCGCATCGGCTTGAGTGGCCGCGCGTGTCGGGTGGCGGCGGCCGAAATCCGGCGTGCGGGCGAAGCATCGGCGGGGCCTCGCGAATCGCATCCTTGCGAAACACGCTCCGGAACGCAGCAAAAGTCGCCTTGCCGTCGGGCAAGGCGACTTTTGCTTGAATCGGATCTAGAACTCGCCCTCGCGCTGGGCCCGTAGCTTGGCCAGCGCCTCGGCCAGGATCGCCTCGCCGTCCGCGTCGGAGCGCCGCTCCTTCACGTACGCCAGATGCGTCTTGTACGGCTCGTTGCGCGGTGGCGCCGGCGGGGCCTTCTCGTTCCGGCCGGCAGGAAGTCCGCAGCGCGGGCAGTCCCACGACTCCGGCTCCTCGGCCTCCAGGGCGAACGACGGGCGGGACTCGTGGCCATTGGCGCACCAGTACGACACCCGATGCCGGGGCGCGGACTCGCCGCGCTCCGACTCGCCCATCGGGCCCGATCCGACTCGGGTACCGCGGATCGCGTTACCGCCAGTCATCGACCCTCACACTCCCACAGGACGTGGTTGAACAAACCCCAGTGACGTGAACGCGGCGCTCAGCCGCCGAGCTTGGCCAGCAGGCCGATGCCGATGATGCTGATCACCCAGATCGCGGCGACGAACAGGGTGATCCGGTCCAGGTTCTTCTCGACCACGCTCGACCCGGACAGGCTCGACTGCATGCCGCCGCCGAACAGCGAGGACAGACCGCCGCCACGGCCGCGGTGCAGCAGCACCAGCAGGATCAGCAGGAGGCTGGCGACGATCAGCAGGATCTGAAGGAACAGGTTCATCTCACCCTCGCTGTAAGGCGTTTAGACGCTACAGGCTACCTGCTCCGGGCCCGGCTTCGGCGCACGGTCCGGAAAGGAATGGTCACGGAAAACGGACAGGGGCCCCGCCGCGCCTGCGCCGGGGCCCCGACCTGCGACAACGATCTACGGCAGCGGCCCGCCGGCCGCCAGCGCGCACAGCTTGGCGAACTCGTCGCCGTCCAGGCTGGCCCCGCCGACCAGGCCGCCGTCGATGTCGGGCTGCTTCACCAGGTCGGCGATGCTGCCGGACTTCACCGAGCCGCCGTAGAGCACGCGCACGGTGTCGGCGACCTCCTGGCCGTACTTCTCGGCCAGGGTGGCCCGGATCGACCCGCAGACCTCCTGCGCGTCGGACGGGGTGGCCACCTTGCCGGTGCCGATGGCCCACACCGGCTCGTAGGCGATGACGACCTTGGCCACCTGCTCGGCCTTGAGGCCCTTCAGGCCGGCGATCAGCTGGCTGTTGCAGTGCTCCAGGTGGCCCTCGGCCTCGCGGACCTCCAACCGCTCGCCCACACACAGGATCGGCGTGAGGCCGTGCTTGAGCGCGGCCTTGACCTTGCGGTTGACCAGCTCGTCGTCCTCGTGGTGGTACTCGCGCCGCTCGGAGTGCCCGACCACCACGTAGGTGCAGCCCAGCTTGGCCAGCTGCGGACCGGACACGTCGCCGGTGTAGGCCCCCGAGTCGTGCGGGGACAGGTCCTGCGCGCCGTACTTGAGCAGCAGCTTGTCCCCGTCGACCAGGGTCTGCACGCTGCGCAGCGAGATGAACGGCGGCAGCACCGCCACCTCGACCTTGGCGAAGTACTTCTCCGGCAGCGAGAAGGCGATCTTCTGGGTGAGCGCGATGGCCTCGAGGTGGTTGAGGTTCATCTTCCAGTTGCCGGCGATGAGCGGAAGCCGTGCCATCAGTCCTCCAGAACCTTCACGCCGGGCAGCTCCTTGCCCTCCAGGTACTCCAGCGACGCGCCGCCGCCGGTGGAGATGTGCGAGAAGCCGTCCTCGGGCAGACCCAGCTGGCGCACGGCCGCGGCCGAGTCGCCGCCGCCGACCACGGTGAACGCGTCGGAGTCGACCAGCGCCTGCGCGACGGCGCGGGTGCCGCCGGCGAACGCGGCGAACTCGAACACGCCCATCGGACCGTTCCAGAACACCGTCTTGGCGTCGGCCAGCTTGGCCGCGAACAGCTCACGGGTCTTCGGGCCGATGTCCAGGCCCTCGCGGTCGGCCGGGATCGCGTCGGTGGACACGACCTCGAACGGCGCGTCCTCGGCGAAGGTGGTCGCGGCCAGCACGTCGACCGGCAGCACGAGCTCGACGCCGCGCTTGTCGGCCTCGGCCAGGAAGCCCTTGACCTGGTCGAGCTGGTCGGCCTGGAGCAGCGAGTTGCCGACCTCGTGGCCCTGGGCCTTGAGGAAGGTGTACGCCATGCCGCCGCCGATGAGCAGCCGGTCGACCTTGGTCAGCAGGTTCGCGATGACGCCGAGCTTGTCGGACACCTTCGCGCCACCGAGCACGACCACGTACGGGCGGGCCGTGTCCTCGGTGAGCTTGCGCAGCACCTCGACCTCGGCCAGCACCAGTCCGCCGGCGTAGTGCGGCAGCTTGGCGGCCACGTCGTAGACCGAGGCCTGCTTGCGGTGCACCACGCCGAAGCCGTCGGACACGAAGGCGGCCTTGTCGCCGACCAGCGACACCAGGTCGTCGGCGAGCGCCTCGCGCTCGGCGGCGTCCTTGCTGGTCTCCCGCGCGTCGAAGCGGATGTTCTCCAGCATGGCCACGCCGCCGTCGGCCAGCGCGGACACCACGGACCGGGCCGAGTCACCGACCACGTCGGCGGCCAGCGCGACCTCGGAGCCCAGCAGCTCGCCCAGCCGGGCGGCGGCGGGGGCGAGCGAGAACTTCGGGTCCGGCTCGCCCTTGGGGCGGCCCAGGTGGGCCGTGACGACGACCCGCGCGCCGGCCTCGGTGAGGCGCCGGGCGGTGGGCAGGAAGGCCCGGATGCGGCCGTCGTCGGTGATGTTGTCGCCGTCCAGCGGGACGTTGAGGTCGGCACGTACGAGGACGTGCCGACCCGAGACGCCCTCGGCGATCAGATCGTCGAGAGTCTTCACTTGCGGTTGCCCTCTCAGAGCTTCGAGGCGACCAGCGACACCAGGTCGGCGAGGCGGTTGGAGTAGCCCCACTCGTTGTCGTACCAGCCGACGACCTTGACCTGGTTGCCGATGACCTTGGTCAGCGGCGCGTCGTAGATGCACGAGGCCGGGTCGGTGACGATGTCCGAGGACACGATCGGGTCCTCGTTGTAGCGCAGGTACTTGGCCAGCGCGCCCTCGGCGGCCGCCTTGTACGCGGCGTTGACCTCGTCCACGGTGACCTCGCGGCCCACGGTGACGGTCAGGTCGGTGGCCGAGCCGGTCGGCACCGGCACGCGCAGCGCGTAGCCGTCCAGCTTGCCCTTCAGCTCCGGCAGCACCAGGCCGATGGCCTTGGCCGCGCCGGTGGAGGTGGGCACGATGTTCAGCGCGGCGGCGCGGGCGCGGCGCAGGTCCTTGTGCGGCGCGTCCTGCAGGTTCTGGTCCTGCGTGTAGGCGTGGATGGTGGTCATCAGGCCGCGCTCGATGGTGAACGCGTCGTGCAGCACCTTGGCCAGCGGGGCCAGGCAGTTGGTGGTGCAGGAGGCGTTCGAGATCACGGTCTGCGAACCGTCGTACTGGTCGTCGTTGGCGCCCAGCACCACGGTCAGGTCCTCGCCCTTGGCCGGGGCCGAGATGATGACCTTCTTGGCGCCGCCCTCGTCCACGTGCTTGCGGGCGGCCGCGGCGTCGGTGAAGAAGCCGGTCGACTCGACCACGACGTCCACGCCGAGGTCCTTCCAGGGCAGCTTGCCCGGGTCGCGCTCGGCCAGCGCCTTGACGACCTTGCCGTCGACCTGGATGCCGTCCTCGTGCAGCGCCACCTCGCCCGGGAACCGGCCCAGGATGGTGTCGTACTTCAGCAGGTGCGCCATGGTCGCGACGTCACCCAGGTCGTTGAAGGCCACGATCTCGATGTCGTGCCCGCTGGCCTTGACCGCCCTGAAGAAGTTGCGGCCGATGCGGCCGAAGCCGTTGACACCTACGCGAACCGTCACGGTGTGTCTCCTCGAAACTCGAACCGGTCAAATACCGGAGCCCAGTAGATGCGGCGACGCTGCCTGCCGGCAACACTAGCGTTACGAAGTAGCGCTGGTCACAGTGGTATGGCAGCTTTCTTGATCGAGCCAGCTGAGACTGCTCCGTTCGGCCCAACATCGGCCCTGAATTGTTACAGAACGGGCCGGGTCAGGCGCCGGTGCCGCGGATGGTGACGTCGCCCTTGATGGTGTCGGCCATGACGCTGTTGTGCACCGTGCCGTGCACCACGTTCGTCGTCTTGCCCGGGCGCGCGGGCTTGTCCGACGACGCCGCCGCGGCCGACTGGTCCTCGGCGATCATCGCCGCCAGGGTGCGGGCGTCGAAGCCGGGCACGGCGACCCAGGCCCCGGTCTTGAACTCCTTGTTGGTCACGGCCAGCTCGGTGTAGTCGCCCTTGCGCGCGACCTTGGTGTAGTCGGACCGGAAGACCGGCTGGTAGACGGCGTCGGACATGATCATCGCGGTGCTCATGGCGCCGTCCGGGCGGGCCGCGATGCAGCGGCGGGCCAGCAGCTTGAACGCCGGCGCCTCCAGCAGCCGGGCCCGGGTGATGTTGGACGGGTGGAAGCCCTCCCCGTCCGGCAGCGGCCCGACCTCCACGGCCAGCCGCAGCCGCAGCTCCAGCTTGTTCCACTTGTTGTGCTCGGCGACGATCCCGTCCAGCGCGTGGCCCAGGTCGACGACCCGGCCCAGCAGCGCGGTCGGGAAGGCGTAGAGCCAGCCGTCGCCGGTGTACTGGGTGTCGACGGCGTCGTCGCGGCTGATCCCGACCACGTCCATGCCCGCGCCGAGCAGCGCCTTGAGCACGGTCGGGACCTGGGGCAGCAGGTGCGGGGCGGTGCTCGCGGAGTCGATCACGTCCACGCCCAGCAGGACCCGGAATTCCGCGACGGTGTCCACATGTCCTCCAGATGGCCGACGGTCAGGACGCACGAGTGGAGTCTGGAGGCGCGAAGTTGTCCGGTCTCCCGGAAAAGCGGGAGACATCGCCACGACCGGGCCGCCAGTCGGGATCGGCCAGGCACCGCTCCAGCAGCAGCGGGTCAGGCAGCACGTAGCTGCGCCGGCCCGTCTCCAGCAGTTTGTCGGCCCGCAGTTGCTTGAGCACGTGGTCCACGGTCTTGGCCGAGGCGGTGACGAACTGGGCGATCTCCAGCTGGGTCAGGCCCCGCACCCGCAGCCCGCCGTCCCCGGCCGGCTCGCCGCTGGACTGGGCCCAGCTCAGCAGCTGCCGCGCCACCCGCACCGACACCTCGAACGACGCGTGCAGTCGCTGCCGCTGGTCGGCCAGGACCAGCCGGTTGCTCAGCACGTCGGTGACGTGGGAGGACAGCGACGGGTGGTCGCGCAGCAGGGTCCGGAAGGTGTGCGCGTCCACGTGCACGGCCACGCCGGGCGTGCGGGCGATCACGTCCGCGCTGCGCGGCCGCTCCCCCATCACGCCCATCTCCCCCATCAGCTCGCCCGGGCCGTAGAAACCGAGAATGGAGTCGGCGCCGTTGGAGCCGTGCAGCACGACCTTGACCTTGCCCGTCTCGATCAGCAGCACCTCGTCGGCCGGCGCGCCCTCCGCGATGAGCACGTCCCCCCGCCGGAACGGCCTGGCGCGCCCGGAGTTTCGCAGCAGGGTCCGGACCTGGTCGGCTAACCGGTGGTCCTCGGTCATGTCACGTTCCCCTCAGCGACGAGCGCAGCCATGGTCTCGGCAGCGACACCGGCGCAGCAAGGTCTGGATCGGGTGGCACGACCTCACCTCCGGGAGTACCCGGTCTGCGCCCGCTGAATCGTCGCCACGGCCGAATCCACCGGGACGACGGCGGTGTCGATCACCAGGTGGTCCCGCTCCCACGGCTGGTACTCGCGGGCCTGGATCTGCTCCCAGGACGGCAGCGGCAGATCGGGGATGTCCACCTCGCGGGTCGCCACCCGACGCCGGTGGGCCGACTCGGCGGAGCAGACCAGCTCCACCTCCAGCAGCCCGACGCCGGCCTCCGCGGCGACGCCCAGCCACGCGTCCCGGGTCTCCCGCAGCGGGTTGACGCACTCGACGATCACGTCCAGCCCGAGCCGGAGTTGTTCCGTGGCAAGGGAGAACGCGACGGCATAGCCGACGACGCCGACCGGGTGGGTGAGCGCCGTGGTCCGCACGACGGTCGTCTCGATGGTGTCCACCCGCAGATAGGACGCCCTGGTGGCGCGCGCCAACGCGGTGGAAACCGTGGTCTTTCCCGTGGCCGGTAGCCCGCCGATCACTGTGAGCACCGGTCAGGGATATCAGACGTCGGCCTCCTCGACGTCCAACATCTCCGGAGTCACCGCCGACTCGGTGTCGGGCAGCCCCAGCTCGTGTGCCCGCTTGTCGGCCATCGCCAGCAGCCGGCGGATCCGGCCGGCCACCGCGTCCTTGGTCATCGGCGGCTCGGACAGCTGGCCCAGCTCCTCCAGCGAGGCCTGCCGGTTGCTCAGCCGCAGCCGGCCGGCGGTGACCAGGTGGTCCGGCGCGGTCGGGCCGAGGATGTCCAGCGCCCGCTCCACCCGGGCGGCCGCGGCCACCGCGGCCCGGGCCGAGCGGCGCAGGTTGGCGTCGTCGAAGTTGGCCAGCCGGTTGGCGGTGGCCCGGACCTCGCGGCGCATCCGCCGCTCCTCCCAGGCCATCACCGAGTCGTGCGCGCCCAGCCGGGTCAGCAGCGCGCCGATGGCGTCGCCGTCCCGGACGACCACGCGGTCGGCGCCGCGCACCTCCCGGGACTTGGCCTGGATGCCCATCCGCCGGGCCGCGCCGACCAGCGCCAGCGCCGCCTCCGGCCCCGGGCAGGTCACCTCCAGCGCGCTGGAGCGGCCGGGCTCGGTCAGCGAGCCGTGGGCCAGGAACGCGCCGCGCCAGGCTGCCTCGGAGTCGCAGGTGCCGCCGGACACCACCGGCGCCGGCAGCCCCCGCACCGGGCGGCCACGCGGGTCGAGCAGGCCGGTCTGCCGGGCCAGGCCCTCGCCGTCCTTGACCACGCGCACCACCCAGCGGGTGCCCTTGCGCAGCCCGCCGGAGGTCAGCACGTGCACGTCGGAGTGGTGCCCGAACAGGTCGTGGATCTCCTTGCGCAGCCGGCGCGCGGCCGAGCCGGTGTCCAGCTCGGCCTCGACCACGACCCGGCCGGCGACGATGTGCAGGCCGCCGGCGAACCGCAGCAGCGAGGAGACCTCGGCCCGTCGGCAACAGGTCTTGGCCACGGCCAGCCGGCTCAGCTCGTCCTTGACCGCGCCGGTCATCGCCACGGGTGGGGCCCTCCGCTTCTCGTCACACTCGGTCGTGCAGTCCGTGCAGTTGCAGCGCGTCCCGCAGGCTCAGCGCGAGCGCCGCCGGGTCGTGCCGGTCGGCGGCGCCCCCGGCCGTCACGGTGGACAGGTGCGCCGTCGCCCCCAGCGAGGCCGCGGCAGTGCGCAGCCGCTCCGGGGTCGGCACCGAGTCCCCGTCGGCGATCACGGCGTCCACCCGCAGCCTCGGTGCGTGTTGGCAGAGTACGTCCAAGTGCCGTTCCGGTGAGAAACCGGCGGTCTCACCTGGTTGGGGGACGAGGTTGAGCACCACGACCTTGCACGCGGCGGTGTCGACCAGCGCCTCGTGCAGCTCCGGCACCAGCAGGTGCGGCAGCACGCTGGTGAACCAAGATCCAGGTCCGAGCAGCACCACGTCCGCGTCGAGCACCGCCCGCACGGCCTGCGGGCAGGCCGCCGGCGGCCCGTTGCGGTCGGCCCGCAGCCGGATCCGCTGCACCTGACCGGGTGTGGTGGCGACCGCCACCTGTCCCCTGATCCGGCGAACCGCGGTGACGTCCTCGTCGAGGCCGGTGACGTCCGCCTCGATGTCCAGCGGCACGTTGCACATCGGTAACACCCGGCCGCGCAGGCCCATCAGCCGCGCCACCTCGTCCAGCACCGCCACCGGGTCGCCCAGGGTCTCCAGCAGGCCGGCGATCAGCAGGTTGCCCACGGCGTGGCCGGCCAGCGCCCCGTTGCCGCCGAAGCGGTGCTGGAACACCTCCGACCACATCCGGCCGGCGTCGTCCTCGGCGGCCAGCGCGGCCAGGGCCTTGCGCAGGTCGCCGGGCGGCAGCAGACCGAGCTCGCGGCGCAGCCGGCCGGAGGAGCCGCCGTCGTCGGCCACGGTGACCACGGCCGTCACGTCCGGGGTGAGCAGCCGCAGGGCGCGCAGGGTCGCCTGCAGGCCGTGGCCCCCGCCGAGGGCCACCGCCCGGAGGGGCTTGTCGTGCGCGCCGGACGGCTGCACGGGGATCACTCGCGCCCCAGGTCGCGGTGCACGACCTTGACGGTCATCCCGTCCTCCGTCGACAGCAGAGCTGAAAGTTCTTCGGAAATCGCCACACTTCGGTGCTTACCACCAGTGCAACCCACGGCCAAGGTCAGGTAGCGCTTGCCCTCGCGGCGGTAGCCGGCCCCGATCAGCTTGAGCAGCTCGTGGTAGCGGTCCAGGAACTCCTCCGCGCCCTCCTGGCTGAGCACGTAGTTGCGCACGTCGGCGTCCAGGCCGGTCTGCTCGCGCAGCTCCGGGATCCAGAACGGGTTGGGCAGGAAGCGCACGTCCATCACCAGGTCGGCGTCCATCGGCAGGCCGTACTTGTAGCCGAAGGAGAGTACGGTGACCCGGGTGCGGGCGCTGGTCTCGCTGCCGAAGGTGTCCTCGATCTTGGCCCGCAGCTGGTGCACCGACAGGGCGCTGGTGTCCAGCACCAGGTCGGCGGCCTCGCGCAGCGGCGTGAGCAGCAGGCGCTCAGCGGCGATGCCGTCGGCCAGCCGGCCGTCGCCCTGCAGCGGGTGGCCGCGGCGGACCGACTCGAACCGGCGCACCAGCACGTCGTCGGTGGCCTCCAGGAACAGCACGCGGGGCTTGTAGCCGCGGGCGTCCAGGTCCTTGATGATGGCGGCCAGGTCGTCGGTGAAAGCGCGGCTGCGCACGTCCATCACCACCGCGACCCGGGTGATCGCGCCCCGGGCCTGCGCGCCCAGCTCCACCATGGTGGCGATCAGCTCCGGCGGCAGGTTGTCCACGACGAACCAGCCCAGGTCCTCCAGGCACTTCGCGGCGGTACTGCGGCCGGCGCCGGACAGCCCGGTGACGACGGCGACTTCGATGCCCGACTTGCTGGCGGGTGCACTCACTTCGATTCCCTTTCCTTCCCGGCACTCGCCAGGGTCGCGTGTACGGCTTCGGCGGTGCGCCGGCCCACGCCGGGCACCCCGCTGATCTCGTCGACAGTGGCCTCACGCAGCTTGCGCACCGAGCCGAAGTGCTTGAGCAGCGCCGCCTTGCGGGTCTGGCCCAGGCCCGGGACCTGGTCCAGCTCCGAGACGGTCATGCGCTGGCCGCGCTTCTGACGGTGGTAGGAGATGGCGAAGCGGTGAGCCTCGTCCCGCACGCGCTGCAACAGGTACAGCGCCTCGCTGGTGCGCGGCAGGATCACCGGATCGGGTTCGCCGGGGACCCACACCTCCTCCAGGCGCTTGGCCAGCCCGATCACGGCGACGTCGGTGACGCCGAGCTCGGCCAGCACGTCCGCGGCGACGGCCACCTGGGGCGCGCCACCGTCCACCACGAGCAGGTTCGGTGGATACGCGAACTTACGCGGGCGGCCGGTCTCCGGGTCGAGACCTGCTCGCAGGGTCGAGTCAGCAGCACTGTTGCCCGGGCGATCCGGGTCCACCGGGCCGGCGGCTTCCTGTTGGTAGCGGGCGAAGCGGCGGCGGACGACCTCGGCGATCGAGCCCACGTCGCCGCCCTCCGCGCCCTCACGGATGGCGAACCGGCGGTACTCCGACTTGCGGGCCAGGCCGTCCTCGAAGACCACCAGCGAGGCCACCACGTCGGTGCCCTGCACGTGGCTGACGTCGGTGCACTCGATGCGCAGCGGCGCCGAGTCCAGGCCCAGCGCGTCCTGGAGCTCCTGGAGCGCCGCCGACCGGGCGGTCAGGTCGCCGGCGCGGCGCAGCTTGTGCTGGGCGAAGGCCTCCGCCGCGTTGCGCTGCACCGTCTCCATCAGCGCCCGCTTGTCGCCGCGCTGCGGGATCCGCAGCTGGACCCGGGCCCCTCGCAAATCGGACAGCCAGTCGGTGATCGCCTCGGCGTCGTCCGGCAGCTCCGGCACCAGCACCTCGCGCGGCACGGCGCTGCCGGTCTGCTCCGCGCCTTCGGCCATGTCGGCCTGGTCGCCGTAGAACTGGCTGAGGAACTGGTCCACCAGGCCGGCGGTGTCGGTCTCCGCTGGATCGACACTCGCGTCCGCAAGCGACCCTTCGGCTTTGTCGATCACCCAACCGCGCTGGCCGCGAACTCGCCCGCCGCGGACGTGGAACACCTGGACCGAGGCTTCCAGCTCGTCCTGGGCGAACGCCACGACGTCGGCGTCGGTGCCGTCGCCGAGCACGACCGCCTGCTTCTCCAGCGCCATCTTCGCTGCGTTCAGGTCGTCGCGCAGCCGGGCCGCCCGCTCGAACTCCAGTTCCTCGGAGGCGGCCAGCATCTCCCGCTCCAGCCGCCGGATCAGGCCGTCGGTCCGGCCGGCCAGGAAGTCGCAGAAGTCCTCGACGATGTCCCGGTGCTCGGCCGCCGACACCTTGCCCACGCACGGGGCCGAGCACTTGTCGATGTAGCCCAGCAGGCACGGCCGGCCGATCTGGCCGTGCCGCTTGAACACCCCGTTCGAGCAGGTTCGGGCCGGGAAGACCCGCAGCAGCAGGTCCAACGTCTCGCGGATCGCCCAGGCATGCGAGTACGGGCCGAAATAGCGCACCCCCTTGCGCCGGGGGCCGCGATAGACGTGCAGGCGCGGGAATTCCTCGTTCAGCGTCACCGCCAGCACCGGGTACGACTTGTCGTCCCGATAGCGGACGTTGAAGCGCGGGTCGAACTCCTTGATCCAGGAGTACTCCAGCTGCAGCGCCTCGACCTCGGTCGCCACCACCGTCCACTCGACGCTGGCCGCCGTGGTCACCATCTGCCGGGTGCGCGGATGCAGCGTCGCCACGTCGGCGAAGTAGGAGGACAGGCGACTGCGCAGGCTCTTGGCCTTGCCGACGTAGATCACCCGGCGGTGCTGGTCGCGGAACTTGTACACGCCAGGGTTGTCGGGGATCGTGCCTGGTGCTGGGCGATAGGTCGACGGGTCGGCCACCCGTCAAGCCTACGGCGGCGGTCTGACAGTTCCCGCACGCGGTCGGCGACCGCGTGCGGGAGCGGCGATCAGGCCAGTACGACGGCGGCGCCGTTGACCTTCACGTTGACCGTGGTCAGGCCGGTGGTGGCCGGGCCCTTCTTCAGGGAGCCGGTGGCCGCGTCGAACTGGCTGCCGTGCCCCGGGCAGGTGATGGTGCCGCCCTGCGGCACGCCCACCGTGACGCCCTGGTGCGGGCAGGTGGCGCTGAACGCCTTGACCTCACCGGCGGCCGGCTGGACCAGCAGCAGCTTGCTGCCGCTGCCGCCCGGCGCGTCGACCAGCAGGCCGCCGCCGACCGGGACCTGGGCCAGCTTCGCGACCTCGGTGCCGGCCGCGGCCTGCGGCTGGCTCCCGGTGTTGGTGCCCGAGCCGGTGCTGGTGGCCGCGCTGCTGCACGCCGTCGTGACCGCGCCGCCGGCGACCAGCGCGGCGACCAGGCCGCAGAGCACCTGGCGGCGGTTCGGGTTGGCGATGACCTCGGGCGTGTTCAAAACGAGCCTCCGTGCACGTGGTGGGAAGACACAGTCCACCAGATACACGTGTCGGCTCGATCAGGGGTTCATCGGCATTGCCTGTGAATCGCCCCGAAACATTTCCTCAGGATCCACTCAGAAAAGCCGGGAATGCGATGTCGGCGGCCAATTCCGACAAAGGTCGGCGCCCACCCGCGCCCCGAACGCGGGCGGGCGCCGAGTTCCCCGCGACAGGGCTCTAGTTGGCCGTGCTGGCGATGGTGCGGGCCACCGCGAGCACGGCGGTGAACGGCGGCAGCCAGTGCCGGCTGAAGGAGGGGGCGTTGGCCCAGCGGACCCGGCCGTAGGGGGTCATGGTCGGCGGCAGCACGATGCTGCTGGGCGAGCGCACGAACCGGATCTCGGACGGCGTGCGCAGCTGGGCCGGCAGCAGCGCGACCAGCTCGGCCAGGAACACCCAGTTCTCCTGGGGGCTCGGGATGACCAGG
Organism: Kutzneria sp. CA-103260; assembly: GCF_018263855.1. Lineage (GTDB taxonomy): Bacteria > Actinomycetota > Actinomycetes > Mycobacteriales > Pseudonocardiaceae > Kutzneria. The sequence goes on from NZ_CP073318.1 coordinate 5,186,497, forward strand.
GTGGGCCCGGCGAGCATGCGGGCCCGCAGCTCGGCCAGCACGGCGGAGCCGATGCGGGCGGGCATCACGATCGCGGTGGTGGTCGGCCCGAGCGGCAGCAGCACGCCCTGCTCGGTGACGTTGACCTTCCAACCGAGCATCCGGTAGTTGGCGACGACCTCGCCAAGGGTCCGGCCGAAGCTGCTCTCGGGCGGCTGCGGCGGTTGCACGACGGCCTGCGGGACTCGTGGTGGCTGGGTCGAGGTACGCATGGCGGACGTCCTCCCGGGTGGGGCGGTCGCTGCGGCGGTGGCCGGCGGGTTCGTCGCCGGGCGCCCTGGTGTGCCAGCAGCGTGCGCCGACACGCCGGCCCACTCCAATCCGCACCCGGATGGGTTGTATCCAGCTGCTGCATCACCGGTCCGGATGAAGGGTCGGCGGTTTCATGCATCAGGTGAATAGACATGCCCCTACCAGCGATTACACTGTGAACACGCTCAGTGACGGGGGCGAGGTGCCATGGAACCGGTCGGGTTACGGCAAGCCAGCACCGGACGAACATGTCCGTGTGGCGCTCGCATCGCGTCCGACAACTCGGACCGCCTGTGCACCGCGTGCCGCAGAGGCGCGCGGACCGAGGTGTTCGGGCCACCCCCGCTGCCCGAGGGCTTCTGGGACCACCCGGTGCTCGCCGAGGCCTTCGCCGATCAGAGCATGGGCGGCCTGATAGCAGCGTACCGCCACCATCCGCGGCATCCGTACCGGATCACCCAGGATCGGATGGCGGGCTGGCTGGGCATCAGCCAGGCGCAACTGTCCCGGTACGAGAACGGGGAGAACCCGATCGACCGGATCGACAAGCTGCGTGCCTTCGCCGAGGTGCTCGGGGTGCCCCCCGAACGCCTCTGGTTCGACCGCACGGGTCCTCCCCGACCCCGTGACCCCGAGGGCTCAGGATCCCAGGACGTCTTCACGCCGTCCTGGGACGCGTTGAGCACTGCCCGGTCCGTCGAAGAGGTGACGAGGAGCGACTTGACACTCAGCAGAAGGGCGGCGCTGACCGCAGGCGCCGCGGTGACGGTAGGACCCGCCCTCGTCGAACCGATGCAGCACTGGCTGACGCCACTGCAGCCGCTGGCCAAGTGGGCGGCCGGCGGCGCGATCGGCACGGACGAGCTGGCGGCGATGCGGATGGTCGTCGACGGGCTGCGTGGCTGGTCCGGCGGCGGCGGAATCGCCCGCAAGGCGGTGCTGGGCCAGCTCAACGAGCTGGCCGAGCGGCTGCGCCGGGCGCCGGACTCGCCCAACACGCAGCAGGCCTTCCAGGTGGGCGCGGAGCTGGCCAAGATGGCGGCCAGCATGTCGTTCGACGCCGGCCTGCACGACTCGGCCCAGCGCTACTACGTGCTGGCGGTGCGGATGGCCAAGGCCAGCCGCAACGAGCCGTTCGGCGCGCTGTGCCTGGCCTCGATGGCCCGGCAGATGTTCGACCTCGGTCGCCCCGAGGACGGACTGGAGCTGGTGCAGCTGGGCCAGTACGGCACCCGCCGCACGGCCACTGCGGGGCTGCGGGCGCTGCTGCACACCCGTGAGGCCTGGGCGTACGCGCTGATGGGCCGGGTGCACGAGTTCCACCGGGCGGTCGGCCACGCCCAGGAGTGCTTCGCCGCCCGGGACCGGACGACGGAGCCGCGCTGGAACGCGTCGTTCGACGAGGCGGAGATGGAGGGGGTGATCGGGGCCCGGCTGCGGGACCTGGCCCGGCACGATCCCACCCAGGCGATGCTGGCCGAGCGGCACATCCGCCGGGCGCTGGCGCTGCGTGACCCGTCCAAGGTGCGCAGCCGGGTGTTCGACGTGATCGGCCTGGCCCGCACCCGGCTGGCCACCGGCGAGCCGGAGGCGGCCTGCGAGCTGATCCAGTCCGTGCTGCCGATGGTGGTGCGGCTGCGGTCGGGCCGGGTCCGGCGCAAGCTCCAGGACTTCGTGACGGAGTCGGCGCACTACCGGCAGCTCAACGCCGTGCGCGAGGTCCAGGACGCCATCCGGGCGGTCCGCACCGCCTAGTCGGGAATATGAGGAAGCCCAGGCCTTTCCGGCCTGGGCTTCCTCATTGACGAGCGGTTATCCGAGTCTCCCGGGGCATCCACGCGTTCGGGCTCAGGCGTGGGGCTGGGTGGTGGCCTCGCGGTAGTTGGTGGCGTCCTTGTACAGGGAGCGCAGGGCCCGCATGGCGGTCACCGCGCGGGCGCCGTCGGCGGCCTGCACGGCCATGATGGAGACGTACTCGTCGGCCGGCAGGTCCAGCCGGGCCCACGCGGCGCCGTCGGGGAAGCTCAGCCCGCGGACCTCGCTCCAGGCGTAGCGGGTGGCGCCCAGCAGGTTGCGGACCTCGATCCACTCCTCCTGCGCCCGCACCCGGGGCCGGGTCAGCAGCAGCACGCCGCAGGCCAGGAACACGCCCACCATGGCCATGGCGATCTGGTCGGACACCTCGAAGTAGGCGCCGGTCGGGGTGTTGCGCAGCAGGATCGCGATCACCACGAACACGGCGACCAGCCCGAACGCCACCGGCACGGCGACGAAGCGCACCCGCCGGGGCCGGAACGTCACCGGGGCACTCATGCCAGCCCCCGATCCGTCCACGGCTTGTGGATGTTGCGCAGCTGCACGGCGGTGTCCAGGGCGGCCACGCAGGCCTCGAAGCCCTTGTCCTCGGCCGAGGACGGCATGCCGCAGCGGTCCAGCGCCTGCTGCTCGGTGTCGCAGGTGAGCACCCCATTGCCGATCGGCGTGCCCTCGTCCAGCGACACCCGGGTCAGCCCGGCCGTCACGGCGTCGCACACGTACTCGAAGTGCGGGGTGCCGCCGCGGATCACCACACCCAGGGCCACCACCGCGTCGTGGTGCTTGGCCAGGGCCTGGGCCACCACCGGCAGCTCGATCGCCCCGGCCACCCGCACCACGGTCGGCTCCTTGACGCCCGCCTTGGACGCCGCGGTCAGCGCCCGCTCCAGCAGGTTCGACGTGATCGTCTCGTGCCATCGGGTGGCCACCACCGCCAGCCGCAGGTCCTCACACCACTGCGGCACCGAGATGGTCGGCCGGCCGTCCCCACTCATCGCTGCGCTCCGTCATTCATCGTCGCTACTCGTGGACTCGTACTGCTCTAGATGATGCAGGTCGTGTCCCATGCGGTCGCGCTTGGTCCTCAGGTAACGCAGGTTCTCCGGGTTCGGCCACACCGGCAGCGGCACCCGGTCGACCACCTTCAGGCCGTATCCCTCCAGGCCAACCCGCTTGTCCGGGTTGTTGGTGAGCAGCCGCATCGACTTGATGCCCAGGTCCACGAGGATCTGCGCGCCGGTGCCGTAGTCGCGGGCGTCGGCCGGCAGGCCCTGCGCCAGGTTGGCGTCCACGGTGTCCGCGCCCCGGTCCTGGAGCTGGTAGGCCTGGAGCTTGTGCAGCAGGCCGATGCCCCGGCCCTCGTGCCCGCGCATGTACAGCACGACGCCGCGGCCCTCGGCGGCGACGGCCTCCATGGCGGCGTCCAGCTGCGGGCCGCAGTCGCAGCGCAGCGAGCCGAACACGTCGCCGGTCAGGCACTCGGAGTGCACCCGGACCAGCAGGTCCTCGCCGTCGCCGATCTCGCCCTTGACCAGCGCGATGTGCTCGATGCCGTCCAGCTTCGAGTCGTAGCCGACGGCGGTGAACTCGCCGTGCGCGGTGGGGATGCGGGCGTCGGCGACCCGGATCACGTGCCGCTCGGTGCGGCGGCGGTAGGCGATCAGGTCGGCGATGGTGATCATCTGGAGCTCGTGCTCCGCGGCGAACACGGTCAGCTCGTCACGGCGGGCCATGTCGCCCTCGTCCTTCTGGCTGACGATCTCGCACAGCACGCCGGCCGGTTGCAGACCGGCCAGCACGGCCAGGTCCACGGCCGCCTCGGTGTGGCCGGCGCGGCGCAGCACACCGCCCTCCCGGGCGCGTAGCGGCACCACGTGGCCGGGCCGGTTGAAGTCGCCGGGCACCGACTGGGGATCGGCCAGCAGCCGGATGGTGTGCGCGCGGTCGGCGGCGGAGATGCCGGTGGTCACGCCCTGGCGCGCGTCCACCGTGACCGTGTAGGCGGTGCCGCGGGCGTCCTGGTTGGTGTGGAACATCGGCGGCAGGTCCAGCCGGTCGCACACCGACTCGGGCAGCGGCACGCAGATGTAGCCGGAGGTGTAGCGCACCATGAAGGCGATCAGCTCGGGCGTGGCCTTCTCGGCCGCGAAGATCAGGTCGCCCTCGTTCTCGCGGTCCTCGTCGTCGACCACCACGACCGCCTTGCCGGCGGCTATGTCGGCGATGGCCTGCTCGATGGCGGCGTTCGCGCTGATGGGGTTGCTCATCACCGGACCTCCTCCTGCTGCGCCACCGGGCCGTTCTGGGTCAGCGCGGCCAGATGGGGCGTGGCCAGCCGCTCCACGTACTTGGCCAGCACGTCCACCTCGATGTTGACCCGGTCGCCGGGCTCGCGGCGGCCCATCGTGGTCAGCTCCAGCGTGGTCGGGATCAGCGCCACCGAGAAGGTGTCGTCGGTGACGTCCACGACGGTCAGCGAGATGCCGTCGATGGTGACCGAGCCCTTCTGCACCAGGTAGCGGGACAGCGATGCCGGGATGGCGAACTTGGTCAGGCCGCCGTCGTGGTGCTCCAGGAAGAGGCCGACGCCGTCCACGTGGCCCTGCACGATGTGGCCGCCGAGGCGCTGGCCGGCGGCCATCGCGCGCTCCAGGTTGACCCGGTCGCCCTCGTGGATCTTGTCCAGGCTGGACCGCTGCAGCGACTCGTCGACGACGTCCACGGTGAACGTGTCCTCGGTGGTCTCCACCACGGTCAGGCACACGCCGTTCACGGCGATCGAGTCGCCGTGCTTGGCGTCCGACACGACCAGCGGACCGCGCACGGTAAGCCGCGCCGCGTTGGGCAGCTGCTCGACGGCGACGATCTCGCCCAGTTCCTCCACGATCCCGGTGAACACGGGGATCCCCCTTACTCGGTCTTGACCGGCACTGCGGAGATCCGCACGTCGGGTCCGCTCATGGTGACGTCTTCGATGCCGAAAGGCAGCGCCTGGGTGATGGTGTTCACGCCGGCGTCCAGCAGCGCCGCGGGGCCCGCCCCGAGCATCATCGGCGCGACGTAGACGAGGGCGCGGTCCACGCGGTGCGCCTGCAGGAAGGCGCCGGCCAGCCGGGGCCCGCCCTCCAGCAACACGTCCACCACTCCCCGTTCGGCCAGTGCGGCCAACACCTCGTCGGGGTCGTGGCTCCGCACGTGCAGCGTCTCCGCCGCGTCGTCCAACACGCGGGCGGCGGGGTCTATTTCGCTCGTGCCGACCACCACGCGCAGCGGCTGCCGCGCCGAGAGCGTGCCGTCCTCCTCGCGGGCGGTCAGCTGGGGGTCGTCGGTGCGCACGGTGCCGGTGCCGGCGACGATGGCGTCCACCTTGCGGCGGATGTCGTGCACCTCGGCCCGGGACGTCGCGGAGCTGATCCAGCGGCTGGTGCCGTCCGCCGCCGCGACCCGGCCGTCCAGGCTCGCCGCGTACTTCCACGTCACGTGCGGACGGCTGGTGCGGGCGTAGTGCAGCCACGCGCGCAGCGGCCCGCGCTCCACGTCCTCAGCCAGCAGGCCGCCCTCGATCCCCACGCCCGCGGCGCGCAGCACGTCCGCGCCGCCGGCCGCTCGGGGGTTGGGGTCCGCGACGGCGTAGTACACCTGCTTGATGCCCGCGGCCAGCAACGCCTGCGTGCACGGCGGCGTGCGGCCGTAATGCGAGCACGGCTCCAGGGTCACGTACGCGGTGCCGCCCTGGGCCCGCTCCCCCGCCGCGCGCAGGGCCATGACCTCCGCGTGCGGGCCGCCCGGCGGCTGCGTAGCGCCGATGCCGGCGATGGTGCCGTCCGCGGCCACGATCGCCGCGCCCACCGGCGGGTTCGGGCTCGTGATGCCGCGCGTCCGCTCGCTGGCCTCGATCGCCGCCCGCATCGGCCCGTGGGTCGCCTCGGTGGTCATCGCGCGGCCTTGGCCCGGAGCTTGCGGACCGCCTCGGCCGGGTCCTTCGCCCCGTACACCGCCGAGCCCGCGACGAAGCAGTCCACGCCGGCCTCGGCCGCCTGCTCGATGGTGTCGTCGTTGATGCCGCCGTCGATCTCCACCAGCAGCGTCAGGTGGCCGGTGTCGACCAGGCGGCGGGCGGTGCGCACCTTGTCCAGCACCTCCGGCATGAAGGACTGGCCGCCGAAGCCCGGTTCCACCGACATCACCAGCAGCGTGTCGTAGTGCTTGAGGACGTCCAGCCAGGGCTCCAGCGGAGTGCCCGGCTTGACCGACAGGCCTGCCTTCGCGCCGGCGGCCCGCAGGTCCCGGGCGATCTTGACCGGGTCCTCGGCCGCCTCCGCGTGCACCGTCACGTTGTAGGCCCCGGCCTCGGCGTACCCGATCGCCCAGCGGTCCGGGTCGTCGATCATCAGGTGGCAGTCCAGCGGGATGTCCGTGGCTTTGCGGATCGCCTGCACCACCGGCAGGCCCAGGGTCAGGTTGGGCACGAAGTGCGCGTCCATCACGTCCACGTGCAGCCAGTCCGCGCCGGCCACGGCGTTGGCCTCCTCGCCCAGCCGGGCGAAGTCGGCGGACAGGATGCTCGGGGCGATCAGCGGCGACTGTGGCACACGCCGAGTCTAGTTGCCGGACCCGCATGTATTAGGCCCCGCGCCGATCGCCCCGATAGGCCGTAGGTCACACCCCGGCCCTCACACTCGGCGCAGCACCTGGCAGAACATTGCGTCGGTGCCGTGGCGGTGCGGCCAGAGCTGCACGTGCGGACCGTCGCCGAGCTGGGGGACGCCGGGGAACAGGTCCCGCGTGTCCACCGCCTCGGCCAGGCCCTTGCGGACGATGTCGGAGGTGACGCCGATGGTCTCCCGCAGGTGCGGCGAGCACGTCACGTACACGACAACCCCGCCGGGGCGGACCAGTTTCAGCGCGGACGTGAGGAGTTCACGCTGGAGCTTGGTGAGGTCGGCGACGTCGTCGGGACGGCGGCGCCAGCGGGCCTCGGGGCGGCGGCGCAGCGCGCCAAGACCGGTGCACGGGGCGTCGACCAGCACGCGGTCGAAGCCGCCCTCGGGCAGGCCGGGGTCGCGGCCGTCGGCGACGTGCACGGTGATCTCGAGGCCGGTGGTGGCTTTACGCACCAGCTCGGCGCGGTGCGGGGCCTTCTCGACGGCGTCGAGGGTGGCGCCTTGCAAGTGGGCCAGGGCGGCCAACAGGGCAGCCTTGCCGCCGGGGCCGGCGCACAGGTCCAGCCAGCGTTCGTCGCGGCCGTCGAGCGGGGCACGGGTCAGGGCGAGGGCGCAGAGCTGACTGCCCTCGTCCTGCACGGCGGCGAACCGCTCGCGCACGGGCTCCAGGTCGCCGGGGTCGCCGGAACCGGACTCCAGGTGCACGCCGTAGGGCGAGTACGGCGCGACATCGCCGCCGACGATGGCGGCCAGCTCCTCGTTGCTGATCTCACCGGGCCGGGCGGCGAGGTGCACGGCCGGCCGGGCGTCGTCGGCCCTGAGCGCGGCGGCGAGCTCGTCTCCCTTGTCCCCCAAGGCATCGGCAAACGCTTGCGCGATCCACTTGGGATGGGCGTTGGCGAAGGCCAGCCGGCCCACCGGGTCCTCGGGGGCGAGCTTGTCGACCCAGGCCGCCTCGTCCTGCTCGCCGACCCGACGCAGCACCGCGTTGACGAAGCCGGCCGGCCCGGAGCCGTGCGCCGCGCGCACCAGGTCCACAGTGGACGCCACCGCGGCGTGCGAGGGAATCCTGGTGCGCAGCAGCTGATACGCGCCCAGCCGCATCGCGTCCAGGAACGGTCCGTCTATTTCGGACAGTGGACGGTCGGAGCAGGCGGCGATGATCTCGTCCAGCAGGCCGCGGGCCCGCGCCGCGCCGTAGGCCAGTTCGGTGGCCAGCGCCGCGTCCCGGCCGCTGATCCGCCGCTCCCGCAACAACTTCGGCAGCACGAGGTTGGCGTATGCGTCGCGCTCGCGGACCGCCTTGAGCGTGTCCCACGCCGCCTGTCGCGCCGGGTCGTCCTCCGGCGGCCGGCGCGGACCCTGCCGCCGGGCCGGCGGATGCTGACGCTGCGGCCGGGACGGACGCCTGCTCGGTCCGCCGCTTCGCTCCGTCACGCCAACCGCTCCCCTGCTTCGATCCTCGAACCGCGCGCCCAGTCGGTGGCCGCCATCCGCTTCTTGCCCTGCGCCTGCACCTCGCCCAGCTGCACCGCCGCCGTGGCCGTGCCGACCAGGACCCGCTTGCGCTCCACCCGCAGCTCGCCGGCGGCCAGGTCGTCCACATCGGACAGTCGGACCGGGCCCAGCTTCAGCCGCTCGCCCCGGAACAGCGCCCACGCGCCGGGTTCCGGCGTCACGGCCCGGGCCAGCCGGTCCACCGCCACCGCCGGAGCGGCGAAGTCCAGGTGCGCGTCGTCCACGGTGATCTTGCCGGCGTAGCTGACGCCCTCGGCCGCCGGCTGCTCGCGCGCCTCCAGCGTGCCGTCCTCGATGCCGTCCAGCGTGCGGACCAGCAGGTCCGCGCCGACGATCGCAAGCCGGTCCAGCAGCTCCCCGGACGTCTCGTGCTCGCCGACACGCTCCGTGACCACGCCGAACACCGGGCCGGCGTCCAGCTCCTTGACGATGCGGAACGTGCTCGCGCCGGTGATCTCGTCGCCGGCCCGCACCGAAGCCTGCACCGGGGCCGCGCCGCGCCAGGCCGGCAGCAGCGAGAAGTGCAGGTTCACCCAGCCGTGCGGCACCACGTCCAGCGTCCGCTGCGGCAGCAGCGCGCCGTAGGCCACCACCGGGCAGCAGTCCGGGCCGATCTCCCGCAGCCGCTCCAGGAACTCCGGCGCGCCCGCCTTCTCCGGCGTCAGCACCTCGATCCCGTGCTCGTCGGCCAGCGCTCCCACGGGCGAGCGCACCAGGTGCCGGCCCCGCCCGGCCGGGGCGTCCGGCCTGGTCACGACCGCCGCCACCTCGTGCCGTTCGGACGCGATCAAGGCTCGCAGCGACGGCAGCGCCACCTCCGGCGTGCCCGCGAAGACCAACCGCATCAGTGGCCACCGCCGAACAGGCTGTGCGGGCTCTGCTTGATCGTCGGGACCGAGCCCGCGAACCACTCCGCCTCGCGGATGGCCTTCATGGCCTCCTTGCGGGTCTGCGGGTCCAGGCGGTCCAGGAACAGCACGCCGTCCAGGTGGTCCGACTCGTGCTGGATGCAGCGGGCCAGCAGCTCGCTGCCCTCCACCTCGATCGGCTCGCCGTGCATGTTCCAGCCCTTGGCCACCACGTGCAGGTGCCGCTTGCAGTCCCAGGACAGGCCCGGGATGGACAGGCAGCCCTCCAGGCCGTCCTGCATCTCTTCGCCCACGACGTCGAACGTCGGGTTGATCAGGTGGCCGGCGAAACCGTCGCAGTGATACGTGAACACCCGCAGTCCCACACCCAGCTGCGGCGCGGCCAGGCCGGCGCCGCCCTTGTCCTCCATGGTCTCCCACAGATCGGCGACCAGGCCGCGGAGTTCCTTGTCGAAGTCGGTGACCTCGGCGGCGCGGGTGCGCAGCACCGGGTCCCCGAACAGGCGGATGGGCTGGACGGTCACTGGTCTCCCTGGGCTGGACGGGCCTTGCCGTCCCAGTCTAGGAGATCAGTACTCTGAGTGGCCGCCGCCGGTGCCTGGACCGCAGGCTCATTCGAATGCCGCACCCGACGCACCCACCACCGAGCCACCCGGCATTCGAATGAGACAAGGGAAGGCACCGGCTTGGAGGCGGCCACGCCCGCCCGGAACGGGCGGCATGGGCTCAGTGGTCGGCCCCTACGAACAGCACCGTGGCCAGCGCCACCACGAAGTGACCGGTGAACTTGGCCGCCGTGAGGAGCTGCGCCGGCCAGCGGACGGTGATGTTGTTTGGGGTGGTGGTCTGGCCGGTCATCGTCAGCGTGGTCATCGTGTGCTCCTCGGGTCGATCGTGACTCAAGGTTCGCCCCACGAGCCGTCATCCCGCGTCGCCACCGGGTCTGGTCCCGCCGGTCATCCCCGAGGATGACGCTTTCCCCCACGATCAACCAGACTTGACAGTAGAGGCTCAGTGACTGCACTATGCAGTCATGCCCTCTGTGCTGACCATCCGCGACGTGCCCGACGATGTGAAGGCCGCACTCGCATACGAGGCGCGTGAGCGCGGCCAGTCGTTGCAGGCGTATTTACTGTCCATCCTCAAGCGACAGGCCGGGTTCAGCCGCAACCGACAACTGCTGGCCGAGATTGAACGGGACATGGCCCAGGGTGGCTGGGCCGGTGACGACGCGCCCAGCGCGGCCGAGGTGCTGGAGGCGGCCCGGCGCGAGACCGAGACCCGCGACCATCGGACGCATGGGGACGGCGGTGCGGCGTGATCGTGGTCGACGCCTCGGCGATGGCGAACATGCTGGCGTATGCCGACAGCTGCGGTCGCAAGGCTCGTGCGGTGCTGGCCAGGGACATCGAGTGGATCGCGCCGGAGCACTGGAAAGCAGAGCTCTTCTCGGTTGTCCGGGGACTGACGCTAGGTCGCAAGATCAGTGAGGATGAGGGGCTCCGGGCAGTGAACCGATTGCCCCATCTCCGCGTGGACACGGTCTCGCTCGACGACCTGCTGCCGAGGATGTGGGAACTGCGCGGCAACGTCAGCGGCTACGACGCCGCGTACGTCGCACTGGCCGAGGCGCAAGGCGTCACCTTGGTGACCGCAGACGGGAGGCTTGCCCGCACGGCGACGTCGTTCTGCCGGGTCGAGCTGGTCGGCTAGAGCAGTTCCAGCGGGTCCATGCGGACCCGGACCTGGTCGGGGTCCTTGCGGGCGGTGCGGACGCGGACGGCGTTGGCGATGGCTTCGGCGAGGGCGCGGCCTTCGGCGCGGGTGGTGCGGACGAGGGCGCGTTCCTTGTCCTCGCCGAGGGGGACGGGGCCGAGGATCTCGCCGGTGGCGGGCAGTTTGAGGTCGTCGAGCACGGCGTTGACGGCGTCGGGGACGCCGTCGATGGTGGCCATGCGGACGGCGGGCGGGAAGCCGAGCTCGGTGCGGCCGGAGAGTTCGAGGCTGGCGTGCCAGACGGGGTCCCAGCGGACGAGGGCCTGCACGGTGGGCAGGCTGGACTCGGCGGTGACGATGACGCGGCCACCGGCGGCCCCGGGCACGACCATGCCGGCGGCGGTCATCCACAGGCGCAGGGCCTCCTCGGTGGCGCGCAGGTCGGCCCGCCCGAGGATGGCCCAGCCGTCGAGCAGCAGGGCGGCCCCGTAGCCGCCGACGGCGTGGGGCTCAGCGCCGGGGGTGGCGACGACGAGGGCGGGGGCGTCGGGCACCTCGGCCAGCACCTCGCCGGCACCGGAGGTCCGTACGACGAAGCCCGGGAAGGCGCGGCCCAGTTCCTCGGCGGTGCGCTTGGAGCCGACGACCACGGCCCGCAGCCGGCGTGAGCCGCAGGCGGTGCAGCGGAACATGACCTCGACGGCTCCGCACCAGCGGCACTCGGCGGGCCGGGGCGTGCCGTTGTCGCTGCCGCCGGGTAGCGACAGGGGCCCGGCGCATTTGCGGCACTGGGCCCGCACACGGCAGTTGGCGCACGCGAGCGCCGGCACGTAGCCACGGCGCGGGACCTGCACGAGCACGGGCCGCCCGGCCTTCAACGCTTCACGGGCGGCCTCGAAGGCAATGGCCGGCAGCCGGGCAGTGCGGGCGGCCTCGTCCCGTGCGAGCTGGGCGTCGGTCTCCCCGATGGCGGTGACGCGCGGCGCGGCGGCGCGGAGTTGTTCCCGCGCGGCGACGATCTCCGGGGCCCAACCGGTGTCCACGAGCAACTGCGCCTCGGCGGTACGGGCGAAGGCGGCCACGAGCAGCGACGCCCCGGCCATGTGCGCCCGCTGCACCAGCACATCCCGCACGTGCGGATACGGCGCGAGCTGCTCGGCGTGCCCGCTGTCACCGTCGTCCCACACCACGAACAGCCCTGGATCGGCGACCGGCGCGAACGCCGCGGCCTTGGTGCCGACGACCACGCGCACGGTGCCCCGCAGCACCGACAGCCACCGCTTGTACCGCTCCCCCGGCCCGAGGTCGGCGGACAGCGCCACCACGCCGTCCATGAGCCGCTGGCACGCCGCGAAGACCCGGTTCACGTCGCGGTAGTCGGGCACCACGATGACCACGCCCTTGCCGGCCGACGCGACCGTGGCGGCGACCTCGGCGAGCCGCGCGGGCCAGTCCTCGCCGGGGAGGGCCTGCCACACGGCGTTGGCCGATCGACCGCCGGCGAGGGCGTCGAGGTAGGCCGGGCCACGGGTGTAGCGCTGCCAGCTGTCCGCCGATGGGCGCTCAGGCGCCGCTGTCGGCTCGTCGGCGGCGCGGGCCTCGGCGCGGGCGTGCCGCGGCGGGACCGCCAGCCGCAGCACGTTGGCCAGCGACCCCACGTACCGGTCGGCGACAGCCCGGGCCAGGCCGTGGATCTCCGGGGTGAGCACGACCTCCGGGGACACCACCCGCTCGATGTACTTGATCTTGTCGGCGACCTCGGTGTGCTCGACCCGCTCCAGCAGGAAGCCGTCGGTCAGCTTGCCCCGGAACCGCACCCGCACCCGCACCCCGGGCCGGGCGTCGGCGTCGCACTCAGCGGGAATCCGGTAGTCGAAGGGGAAATCCAGGTGGTACGGCAGCGGCACGTCCACGCTGACCCGCGCGACCGCGGCGGTGGCGGCGGGCTGCCGCTCACCGCGCCGGACGTTCCCGCTGGTTGCCACGCCCTGAGGTCTACCAGAAGGGGCTCCCGGCAGTGCCGCGAAGGGGGCATTCCTGGCGTTGAACGCCAGGAATGCCCCCTTCCGAGCGGGCTACTGTCCGAACTCGACACTCAGTTGCCCGAGAGCGGGACTCGCGAGAGCGGTTAGACGTGCTTCCAGGTGCAGGTGAAGTTGGTGCCGCTGGTGAGGCCGGACACGGCGTCCTTGGTGGTGCCGCCGCTGGCCTGGGTGATCGGGTCGTAGCTCTGGCTGCCGATGGCCTTGCCGTTGGCGGTGGCGTTGGTGAAGTTCACACTGCCGAAGTTCGCCAGCGGCAGCGTGCCGTTGGAGTCGGAGGGGGCCTCGGCGATGATCTCGGCGCTGGCCAGCTTGGCCGCCGAGTACGTCTTGCTGACGGTGTGGCTCCAGCCCCGGGTGGTGTCGGCGATCTTCAGCGTGAACTTGCCGCCGGTGGTCTCCGTCACCGACGCGGTGAAGTGGTCGCCGGGGCTGACGGTGTCGCTGAAGTTGACCGGGTAGGCCGGGTACATCTCGTACCACGCGTAGTACTCGGCGCGGCCGTTGATGTAGTCGACCTCGGTGCCGAGCTGTTCGACGGAGTTGCTGCCGTCACCGTCGATGCCGACCCAGAAGCTGGAGTACGCGTCCTGGGAGGTGGCCTTCACCGCCGGCTGCACCCAGCTGGCCGAGACGCTGGTGAACTTGCCGCCGGTCACGGCGTAGCCGGCCCAGTTCCCGCTGGTGCTGTGGGAAAGTCCGTGGTTGAGCGGCTTGTGCAGTGTCGATTTTTGGACAGGGGCCGGGGCGGCGCTGACGGCCGGGGCGGCCAGGCCGATCACGGCCAGCGGCGCGAGCACGGCGACGGCGATGCGCAGAGGCGACTTCACGACGGGGTTCTCCTCGTGCAGGGGTAAGTGGCGCTGCACGGGAAACGCTAGGTTCGTCACACCCCGCGGTGAAGCGGGAAACCCCTTGGCGCGAACCCTTGAATCAGTCAGACCACCGCAAAGCGAACCAAAGTTCCATGCGCCGCTGCACATCGGACAGGTCGACGCCCAGTTCCCGGGCCACCACGCCGATCCGGTGCCGCACGCTGTTGCGGTGCACGCCCAGTTCGGCCGCGGTCCGATCCCAGTTTCCGTTGCAAGCCAACCAGGTCCGCAGGGTTTCGACGAGTTCGGGCCGCGCCGCCAACGGTTCCAGCACGGTCGCGGCGAATCGGGCGGCGGCCTCGGGATCGACCAGAGCGGACACGCCATCGTCGACAGTGATCGGTCTGCCGACGGCGACGGCCCGTTCCAGCATCCGCGCGGCTTCCCGGTCGGCGGACGGCAGATCGGCCACGCCCACCGGGGAACTCACCGCCAGCAGCCAGCCAGCCGCTTGCGCCGCAACAACATCCGGCACAGTGGTGACAATCGCCCGCAGTTGGCCGCCGTCCGCGTCGATCCACGCGGTGCCGAGATCGATTTCCCGTTCGCCACGGGCTTTCCGCCGACCGCGCACGACCCGGTACCCCTGATGGGAGTCGTCGCCGAGCAACATCTTCGTGACCGAACGACCGTCGGCACGATCGGCCAAAGCCAGCAGTGCCAACGCAACCGCGATCACGGCCCGGTCCGCGACGGAGAATGGCCGCGCGGCGCCGACGACCAGCGCCCGGACGGAATCCACCGGATATCCGACGACATGCCATGATCCGACCTCCGTCGAGGCGCTGCGCGGACCGCTGCCGGCCCGAAGCCGCGAGGCCAGTTCCGCGACCACCGGGTCGACAGCCTCGATGCCCGCCTGGGCGACCACGGCGTCGTCCAGCAGCACACACCACCAGTCGGACAGCTCGGCCAGCGTGGCGACCACGGCGTGCATGGGATTGGGGCGCAACGCGGCACGGGTCAGCGTCGCCTGCGCCTCGGACAGCCACCGCAGCTCGGCGTGCTCTGCCTCGGCCAGCGCCACCCCGACGGCCTGGCTCACAGCAAGGAAGGGTGTAGTGGCAGGTAGCGCCAGCAAGGGCAGCCCTTGTTGCGCGCAAGCGTCAACCAACGATGCGGGCACCTCGTCGTACACCGGCGTGACGCCGAAACCCAGCGCCTGCACGCCCGCAGCAACCAAACCGCGCACGTAACCGTCAACGTCCTCGGGGAAGTTCACGCCCGCGGTCAGCAGCAGCTCGCCGCCCAGCAGGTACGGCACCGGGTCGCGCAGCTCGCTGACGTGCGCCCACCGGATCGGCCGGTCCAGCCGGTCGGCCCCGGCCAGCACGACCAGGCCCAGCTCCGGCCGGCGCACCAGGTCGCCCAGGGGAACTGTGGACGTTCGGCCCAATGACATGGCACGAGATTGTGCACTTCGTCCAGACGGGCTGCACGCCGTCGCTTCCTAGGGTGACCTGAACGACAGGAGGAAGCCGATGGCACTCGATTACGCGGTGATCGCGGCGTACGTGCTGGGCATGGTCGGGGTCGGCTGGTGGGGCATGCGCCGCGCCACCACCCGCAGCGACTACCTGGTCGCCGGCCGCCGGCTGGGCTTCGCGATGTACTCCGGAACCATGAGCGCGGTCGTCATCGGCGGCGCCTCGACCATCGGGGGCATCGCGCTCGGCTACCAGTTCGGCGTGTCCGGGGCGTGGCTGGTGTTCACCATCGGCCTGGGCATCCTGGCGCTGTCGGCGTTCTTCGCCCGCCGAATCGTCCGGCTGAAGGTCTACACCGTGCCCGAGATGCTGGACCTGCGCTACGGCGGGTCGACCAGCATCGTGTCGGGCGTGGTGATGTGGGGCTACACCCTGATGCTGTCGGTCACCTCCACCATCGCGTACGCCACCGTGTTCGAGGTGCTGTTCGGCCTGCCCAAGGTGGGCGGGGTGATCATCGGCGGCGTCATCGTGGTGCTGTACTCGGCGCTGGGTGGCATGTGGTCGATCACGCTGACCGACATCGTGCAGTTCGTCGTGAAGACGGTCGGCATCCTGCTGGTCCTGCTGCCGACGGCGCTGGTCGCGGTGGGCGGCTTCGGCGGCTTGCACGCGCAACTGCCGGCCAGCTTCTTCGATGTCGGCTCGATCGGCACCGGCCGCATCGTCACGTACCTGCTGATCTACGTGTTCGGCCTGCTCATCGGCCAGGACATCTGGCAACGTGTGTTCACCGCCCGCACGCCACGGGTCGCGACCACGGGCGGCCTCGCCTCGGGCCTGTATTGCGTTGTCTACGCCATCGCCGGCGCGCTGATCGGCAGCGCGGCCAAGGTGCTGTACCCGAACCTGCCCAACCCGGACGACGCGTTCGCCACGATCGTCACCGGCCTGCTGCCGGCCGGCCTGCGCGGGCTGGTCCTGGCCGCCGCCCTGGCGGCGATGATGTCCACCGCTTCGGGCGCGCTGATCGCCTGCTCGACCGTCGCCCAGAACGACATCCTCCGGCGTGGCGGAGTGCGGGCCAACCGCCTCGCGACCCTCGCGCTGGGGGTCGTGGTGATCTTGATTGCGATCGTGGTGGACGACGTGGTAGCCGCCCTCACGGTGGCCTACAACCTGCTGGTCGGAGGCCTGTTGGTGGCGATCATCGGCGGCCTGCTCTGGAAGCGGGGCACCCGGGTCGGGGCCATCGCCTCCATGATCGCCGGTGCGCTCACAGTCGTCGCGTGCATGCTGGCTTACGGCCTGCTCGCCGACCAGCCCATCTACTTCGGCCTGCTGGCCAGCCTCGTCGTGTACGTGGCGGTCAGCCTGGCCACCCCGCGCACGGCCGACTCCGTGCTGCACAACTGGGAACAACGACTCGCTGGAGCGTCCGCATGACCCCGATCGGCCCGACCGACTCGTCCGTCGTCCCGCGCTTCGCCGGCCTGGCCACGTTCGCCCGGCTGCCGCGCATCGACCAGGTGAGCCGGGCCGACGTGGCCGTGGTCGGCATCCCGTTCGACTCCGGCGTGTCCTACCGCCCGGGCGCGCGGTTCGGCCCGGCGGCGGTGCGGGAGGCCAGCCGGCTGCTGCGGCCCTACCACCCGGGCCTAGACGTGTCGCCGTTCGAGCGGGCCCAGGTGGTGGACGCCGGCGACATCGCGGCCAACCCGATGGACATCCCGCTGGCCATCGACACCGTCGAGCGGGAGGCCGGCGTGCTGCTGGACGACGGCACGAAGCTGGTCAGCATCGGCGGCGACCACACGATCGCGCTGCCGCTGCTGCGGGCCCTGTCGCGGCGGCACGGGCCGGTGGCGCTGCTGCACTTCGACGCGCACCTGGACACGTGGGACTCGTACTTCGGGGCGTCCTACACGCACGGCACGCCGTTCCGCCGGGCGGTCGAGGAGGGCGTGCTGGACACCTCCGC
Organism: Kutzneria sp. CA-103260; assembly: GCF_018263855.1. Taxonomy (GTDB): domain Bacteria; phylum Actinomycetota; class Actinomycetes; order Mycobacteriales; family Pseudonocardiaceae; genus Kutzneria. Next base: position 5,203,695 of record NZ_CP073318.1, read on the forward strand.
GCTGTGCCACGTCGGCATCCGCGGCCCGCTGTACGACCGCGGCGACCTGACCGGCGACAAGGAGCTCGGCTTCGGCATCGTGACCTCGGCCGACGTGCTGCGACGGGGCGTGGACGAGGTGGTCGGCGGCCTGCGGGAACGCATCGGCGACCGGCCGCTGTACGTGTCGGTGGACATCGACGTGCTGGACCCGGCCCACGCGCCCGGCACCGGGACGCCGGAGGCCGGCGGGCTGACCAGCCGCGAGCTGCTGGAGATCCTGCGCGGCCTGGCCGGCGCCAACCTGGTGTCGGCCGACGTGGTCGAGGTCGCCCCGGCCTACGACCACGCGGAGATCACCTCGATCGCCGCCTCGCACGTGGCCTACGACCTGGTGTCGCTGCTGTCGATGGGAGTGTCGGCGTGACTCGGCCCGATATGCCCAGGATCGGCGCGGACCTGGTCGTCGAGACGCTCAAGGCGCTCGGCGCGGACACCGTGTTCGGCGAGCCGGGCCAGCACGCGCTCGGCCTGTTCGACGCGCTGCGCCGCTCCGACCTGCGCTATGTCGGCAACCGCACCGAACCCTCGGCGGCGTTCGCCGCGGACGGGCACGCGCGGATCACCGGCCGGGTGACACCCCTCGTCGTGTCAACCGGTCCTGGCGCGTTGCTCACGTTGGCCGGACTACATGAGGCAATCTCGTCTTCGTCGCCGGTGCTGGGCATCAGCAGCCAGATCCCGTCCGACGGGCTCGGCGGCCGGCGGCGCGGCTACCTGCACGAACTTCCCGACCAGCAGGCGAGTTTCCGCGATGTGGTGAAGTCGACGCACGTGGTCCGCACCGCCGCGCAGATCCCGGCGGCGCTGGCCGAGGCGTGGCGAACCGCTTCGACGGCGCCGACCGGACCCGTATGGGTGGAAATTCCGCAGGACGTGCTGGCCGGTCCGACCGAGCAGCCGCCGGTGGTCTCGGTCGACGGTGAGCCGAGAACCTTGCGTCCGCAACCAGAACTGGTGGCCGAGGCGGCGCGGCTGCTCGACGCGGCCGAGCGTCCCATGATCCTCGCCGGCGGCGGCGTGGTGCGGGCCGGCGCGCAGGAAGCGTTGCTGGCCTTGGCGATGAGGCTCGGCGCGGCCGTGGCCAGCACGTTCGGCGGTCGCGGCGCGTTCCCGTGGGAGCACCCGCTGTCGCTGCGCTCCTGGCTGGAGGACTGGCACACCACGGAGTTCCTGGCCTCGGCCGACGTGCTGCTGGTGGTCGGCTCCGGCCTCGGCGAGCTGTCCACGAACTACGGCACGTTCCGGCCCACCGGCCGGGTGATCCAGGTGGACGCCGACGCCACGCGGCTGGCGGCGAACTACCCAGCATTGGGGATCCACGCCGACGCCGGGGAGTTTCTGTCCGAAGTTGTCAAACATGTTGGCTCGCGGGCACGAGTGTCGCCGGACACCGCCGGCCTGCTGACCCGGGTCGAGGAGCGGCTGAACGGGCAGGATTTGGCGTTGGAGCGCTCCATTCTGGGCACGCTAAGGGAAGCGCTGCCGGCGGACGTGCCCAGCTTCTGGGACATGACAATTCTCGGGTATTGGGCCTGGTCAGCCTGGGACCCGAGGTCCGGCGGCATGCACACCGCGCAGGGCTCGGGCGGCCTGGGCTGGGCCTTTCCAGCGGCGGTCGGGGCGGCCGCCGCGCTGCGGGGAAACCGGCCCGTGCTGGCCGTTTCCGGCGACGGCGGGGCGATGTACGGGCTGGCCGAGCTGGCCACCGCGGCCCAGCACGCGCTGCGCGTCACGTGGTTGATCGTGGATGATGGAGGCTATGGGATTCTCCGCGAGTACATGGACACTCCATACGGCACCGAGCTGACCCACCCGGACTTCGTGGCGCTGGCCAGGTCGTTCGGGGTGCCGGCGACCCTGAGCACACCGGCCCGACTGGCGTCCGACATGATCAACTCACTGGCGGTGGACGGCCCGAGCGTGGTCGTGCTGCCGGCCAGACTGACGATGTTCGCGCCGACCCACCAGGAGGTGCAATGGCCCACAACGTGATCAACGGCGAGCGACTGTCCGGAGTGGACGGTCTCCGGGCCGGTGTCGTCGACCCGGCGACGGGCGAGGTCAGCGACAGCGCGCCGGTCTCCGGAGCCTCCGATGTGGACAACGCGGCGCGGGCCGCGGCGGCCGCCTTCGACGGCTGGCGGCGCAGCACGCCCGCCGACCGCGCGCACGCCCTGCTCGGGCTGGCCGCCGCCGTCGAGGACAACGCCACCCGGCTGGCCGACGCCGAGTGCGCGGAGACCGGCAAGCAGTGGCACGTGGTGCTGGAGGAGGAGATCCCGGCCAGTGTGGACGCCCTGCGGTTCTTCGCCGGGGCGGCCCGCAACCTGGAGGGGCGCTCGGCCGGCGAGTACGCCACCGGGCTGACCTCGACGGTCCGGCGCGAGCCGGTCGGGGTGTGCGCGCAGATCACGCCGTGGAACTACCCGCTGATGATGGCCGTGTGGAAGATCGCCCCGGCGGTGGCCGCCGGCAACACCACCGTGGTGAAGCCGGCCGAGACCACGCCGTCCAGCACCGTGCTGCTGGCCGAGCTGGCCGGCGAGTACCTGCCGGCCGGCGTGGTCAACGTGATCTGCGGCGACCGGGACACCGGGCGGCTGCTGGTCGAGCACCCGGTGCCGGCGCTGGTGTCGATCACCGGCTCCACCCGGGCCGGCATGCAGGTGGCCGCCAGCGCCGCGGCCACCCTGAAGCGGACCCACCTGGAGCTGGGCGGGAACGCTCCCGTGATCGTCTTCCCGGACGTCGACGTGGCCGACGTGGCCGAGAAGATCGTCGCCGCCGCCTTCTACAACGCCGGCCAGGACTGCACCGCCGCCAGCCGCGTGCTGGCCCACGACGACGTGCACGACGAGCTGGTGGCGGCCCTGACCAAGATCGCCTCCGCGCAGCGCACCGGCAAGGGGCCCCGCGAGGCCGCCGACTTCGGGCCGCTCAACAGCCAGGCCCAGCTCGACCGGGTGACCGGCCTGATCTCCCGGCTCCCCGCCCATGCCGTCGTGCACTGCGGCGGCCACCGGGTCGGCGACCGGGGCTTCTTCTTCGCCCCGACGGTGCTCTCCGGCCTGCGTCAGGACGACGAGATCGTGCAGGAGGAGGTGTTCGCCCCGATCATCACCGTGCAGGGCTTCTCGTCCGAGGAGGAGGCCGTACGGCTGGCCAACGGCGTGCCCTACGGGCTGGCGTCGTCGGTGTGGTCCGAGAGCCACCGGCGGATCCTGCGGGTGACCTCCGGGCTGGACTTCGGCTGCGTGTGGGTCAACACGCACGGGCCGCTGGTGTCCGAGATGCCGCACGGCGGGTTCAAGCTGTCCGGGCACGGCAAGGACCTCTCCGGCTACGGCTTCGACGACTACACCCGGGTGAAGCACGTGATGAGCGCCGTCTGAGACCCTAGCAAACCGTACGTACGTACTGCTACCGTCCCAGGGCATGACCGATGCCACCACCCGGTTCGGGGGTTTCGCCGACGAGTACGACCGCGTCCGCCCCACGCCGCCCGCCGTCCTGACCGAGCTGATCACCCAGTGGGCCGGGGTCACTGAGCCCGATGTCGTCGACCTCGGCGCCGGCACCGGCCTGGCCACCGCGCTGTGGCCGGCCGCCATCGGCGTCGAGCCCGATCCCGGCATGCGGGCCATCGCCGCCGCCCGGGGCCTGCGGGTCGTCGACGGCACCGCCGAGGCCACCACCCTGCCCGACAACTGCGCCGACGTCGTCACCGCCAGCCAGGCCCTGCACTGGTTCGACCCCGCCCGCGCCTTCCCCGAGGTCGCCCGCATCCTCCGCCCCGGTGGCGTGTTCGCCGCCTTCGACTGCGAATGGCCGCCTGCCGTCGACCCCGAGTGCGACGCCGCCTACCGCTCCGTCGAGGACCATTACCGCGTTCTCGAGGTCCGACACCACGTCCGTCCTCCCTACGCCGCCAAGGCCGACCACGCCGCCCGCCTCCGCGACAGCGGCCTGTTCCGCCACGTCACCGAGGTCGCCGTGCACGCCAAGGACATCGGCGACGCCGCCCGCTTCGTGGACATCCTCCGCAGCCAGGGCGGCGTCGTCGCCCTGCTCGAACGCGGCATCACCGAGGACGAGATCGGCCTCACCCGCCTCCGCGAGGTCGCCCAGCGCCGCATCCCCACCCCGCGCATCTGGTGGTGGACCTATCGGGTCCGTCTCGCCGTTGCGTGAGCGGTCCTCACCGCACGCCACTAGCATCACCGGCGACGCAACAGGGGGGAACACACAGTGTCCATTCCGAACGATCCCGGCCAGGCCTATCCCGGCGGCTGGCCGCTGCCCGGGCAGCAGCAGCCCGGCCAGCAACAGCCCGGCCCCGGCTACCCGCAAACGCCGGCCTCCGGGCAGCCGCAAGCTCCCGGCTCTCAGCCGCCGCCTCCCGGCTATCCGCAACCAGGCCCACAGCAGCCGCCGACTCCCGGCCAGCCACAGGCTCCCGGTTATCCGCAGCCGGCCGGTAACCCGCAGCAGGCTCCCCATCCGCAGCCCTGTCCCGGCCAGCCGGGACCTTCGGCGCAACCAGGGGTGTTCGGCCCAGGATTTGCCGGGCAGCCGGGATTTCCGGCCCAGCAGGGCTTCTCCGGTCAGCAGGCCGCGCCGAGCCAACCGGGATTCCCCGCCCAGCAAGGCTTTGCCGGCCAGCCACCTTTCCCTGGCCTTCAGCCCTACCCCGGCCAATCGCTTTTCCCTGGCGAGCAGCAGCAGCCGCGGGCCAAGCGTCGGCGCGGGTGGGTGATTGGGGGTGTCATCGGCGCGGTCGTGGTGGTCGCTGTCGCGGTCGGGGTGTTTGTGCTCAGGCCGTCCTCCGGGGGCGGCGGTGGCGCCGACGCGGGCACGGCGTTGCAACCAGGGCAGGCGGTGAACGCGCAGACCCTCGCCGGCGTCTCCGCGGACGCGCAGTTCTGGTCGGTGTTCCGGCGGCAGATCCAGGCGAAGATCGCCGTGCTCACGAGCGCGTCGTTCAACTCCCAGGACGCCTTCGCGTCCGGGCAGTACGACTCGATCTTCAAAGCCGGGGTGGACCACGGCGCGAAGAAGCCGTTCCTGGAGCGGACGTACTTCCTGCAGGGCAAGCCGTCCTCGTTGGACAAGTGCGTCGGCGGGGTTGAGCAGACGTACTACATCAGCTCCCAGCGGTGGTCGGCCCAGCCGCCCGAGCGGCCGACGACCTGCACCGTGCAGGACCAGGGCCTGCTCTACACGGGCAGCGACGGGATCGCCCCCAGCGGGCTCAACCAGACGCAGGCCGACGCGTACATCAACGCCCTGCAGAACAAGTACCAGGGCTTCGTGAAGGCCGGAAAGCCCACCCTGTTCAGCGCCAACGGCAGCCAGTACGTGCGGATGGCGGTGGACTTCGGCCCGGTCAAGATCCCCAACGACGGCTACGAGGGCAACCAGATCTTCATCTGGGCCTTCAAGGACACCGGACTGGACGGTCTGTCCTGGCCGTTCACCAACGGCCACACCGGTGTCACGGGCTCGCACGTCGTCTACTACCTGGACACGAAAACCCTGCTGCCGGCGTACGAGGTGGTGTCGCTGAACCCGGCGCTCGACGACAGCACCGACAAACCCAGCACCGACGACACGTCCTACTTCGTCGGCTTCTACCGCTACGACTACCCCGACGCGCTGCCGGTGTCGACGACGTCCGACACGACTCCGTTCACCCTGCAGATGCCGGAGGGCTTCAAGCTCGCCCGCTGAGTCAGCGGCGGTACACCCGGTAAGAGATGACCCGTTCGTGTATGACCGGTTCGTCGGGGTCCAGGCCGGACCGGGCCAGCATCTGCTCCGCGACTGCTCGCAGTGGCGACAGGTCCTGGCCCGGCAACCAGGCGTACGGGTGGTTGGCGGCGTCGACCACAACCCGGCGAGCAGTGTCGGACTGCGGGAAAACGACCTCGACCACCTCACCCGCCCCCAGCACGGCATCCACATCCTCATAGCCGGCCGGCCCGTGCACGTGGTGGGCTCCTCGGAGGCCGAGACGCCGGCCCTCGTCGAAAACGGCGTCGCGCAACGGGGACAGCTCGGAGGCGAACATCCGGCCGCCGAGGGTGACAGCGATGGCACCGCCCGGGCGGACCACGCGGCGGGCCTCGGTCAGGGCCACACGCCAGTCGGAAACGTGGTGCAGGACTCGGGCCAGGTGCACGCCGTCGAAGGAGCCGGCGGCGAAGGGCAGGGCACAGGCATCGCCGAGCACAAAGGGAAATCCGGCGGCGAGAGGGCCACGGAGGTCGACGGCATCGAGAAGGATCAAGCGGCCGGAGAGGTCGGCGGCCACCGAGCCCACGCCACAGCCAACGTCCAGAACCGTCCCCGCCAGGAAACGGCGAAGCCGCCCGTAGAGGTCACGGGCGGCTTCGTCGGGGACGGGCTGGGTCACGCGCCGGCGGCGGACTTCAGTGCGTCGGCGCGGTCGGTGCGCTCCCACGGCAGGTCCAGGTCCGGCCGGCCGAAGTGCCCGTACGCGGCGGTCGGGGCGTAGATCGGCCGCAGCAGGTCCAGGTCCCGGATGATCGCGGCGGGCCGCAGGTCGAAGACCTCGTTGATGGCCTGCTGGATCTTGGCCGGGTCGACGTTCTCGGTGCCGAAGGTCTCCACGAACAGACCCACCGGGGCCGCCTTGCCTATCGCGTAGGCGACCTGGACCTCGGTGCGCCCGGCCAGACCAGCCGCCACGACGTTCTTGGCCACCCAGCGCATCGCGTACGCCGCGGAGCGGTCGACCTTCGACGGGTCCTTGCCGGAGAACGCGCCACCACCGTGGCGGGCCATGCCGCCGTAGGTGTCGACGATGATCTTGCGGCCGGTCAGGCCGGCGTCACCCATCGGACCGCCGATGACAAAACGGCCGGTGGGGTTGACGAACAGCCGCACGCTCTCGGTGTCCAGGTTGAGCTCGGCCAGCTCGGGCAGCACGACCTGCTCCCGAACGTCCACGGCCAGCATCTTCTCCAGGTCGATGCCGTCGGCGTGCTGCGAGGACACGACCACCGTGTCCAGCCGCACCGGCTGGTCGCCGGCGTACTCGATGGTCACCTGGGTCTTGCCGTCAGGCCGCAGGTACGGCAGCGCACCGTTCTTCCGCACGGCCGTCAGCCGACGGGAAAGCCGGTGCGCCAAGGCAATCGGCAGCGGCATCAACTCCGGCGTGTCGGTGGTGGCGTAGCCGAACATCAGGCCCTGATCACCGGCACCCTGCCGGGCGATCTCGTCCTCGGCCGACTCCACCCGCGACTCGTACGCGGTGTCCACGCCCTGGGCGATGTCCGGGGACTGCGACCCGATGGCGACGTTGACGCCACAGGAGTTGCCGTCGAAGCCCTTGGCCGAGGAGTCGTAGCCGATCTCCAGGATCTTCTCCCGGACGATCGTCGGGATGTCGGCGTACGCCTCGGTGGTGACCTCGCCCGCCACGTGCACCTGGCCGGTGGTGATCAGGGTCTCCACCGCGACCCGGCTGCGGGGGTCCTTGGACAGCAGCCCGTCGAGAATGGAGTCGCTGATGGCGTCACAGATCTTGTCGGGGTGACCCTCGGTCACCGATTCCGACGTGAACAGCCTCCGGCTGGATTGGCTCACGACACTCCTCACAGATGTTCACGGCGCCCAAACGGCCCCTCGCGCCCGCGTTTATCGCGTCAACCGTACCGGGCGTGACGTCCAGTCCCGCTCAAGTCCCGAGCAAGAGCTGGGCCGAATCCCAGACTGTGGCCGCGAGCCGGGATTTGGAACCAAGGGGGATGGGACGTTCGTCACCATCGGCGGACAGCAGCCACCCCTGGTTGTCCTCCTGCTCGAACACCAGGCCGTCGCCGACGGCGTTGACAACCAGCAGGTCGCAGCCCTTGCGGGCGAGCTTGGCCCGGCCGTGGTGCAGCACGTCCCCGGTCTCGTCGCCGGTCTCGGCGGCGAAGCCGACGATCACCTGACCGGGGGGACGCGCCTTGACAAGCTCGACCAGAATGTCCGGGTTCACCGCCAGCCGAATGGGCTCCGGGTCCCGGTCACCCTTCTTGATCTTGGAGCCGGCCAGTGCGACCGGGCGGAAGTCGGCGACGGCGGCGGCCATCACGACGACGTCGGCGCCGGCGCTCTCGGCGTGCATCGCGTCCCGCAGCTCCATCGCGGACCCGACCCGCACCACCCGCACGCCGGCCGGGTCGGCCAGGTCGGCGGTGTGCCCGGCGACCAGGGTGACCTCGGCGCCGCGCTGGGCGGCGACCCGGGCCAGGGCGTAGCCCTGCTTGCCGGACGAGCGGTTGCCCAGGTAGCGGACGGGGTCGAGGGCCTCGCGGGTGCCGCCGGCGGAGACGACAACGCGCCGCCCCACCAGATCCCGGGGCAGCGCGTCGGGGGCGGCCAGCAGCAGCCGGGCCAGCTCCACGATCTCGGCCGGCTCGGGCAGCCGGCCCTTGCCGGTGTCCTTGCCGGTCAGCCGGCCGCTGGCCGGCTCGGCCACGATCACGCCGCGCGAGCGCAGCGTGGCGACGTTGGCCTGGGTGGCCGGGTGCTCCCACATCTCGGTGTGCATCGCCGGCACCATCAGCACCGGGCAGCGCGCGGTCAGCAGCGTGCCGGTGAGCAGGTCGTCGGCCAGGCCGTGCGCGGCCCGGGCCAGCAGGTCGGCGGTGGCCGGGGCGACCACGACCAGGTCGGCGGTCTGCCCGATCTTGACGTGCGGCACCGCCGGCACGTCGGAGAACACACCGGTGGCGACCGGCTGGCCGGACAGCGCCTCGAAGGTGGCCGCGCCGACGAAGTTCAGCGCGGCCTCGGTGGGCACCACGCGCACCCGGTGACCGGACTCGGTCAGCCGGCGCAGCACCTCACAGGCCTTGTAGGCGGCGATGCCGCCGCCCACGCCCAAAACAACCTGCGGAGAGGTCATTCGCCTTCGGTGTGCTCGAGCATGCCGGCGTGGATCTCGCGCAGCGCGATCGACAGCGGCTTCTCGCGCGGGCCCGGCTCGACCAGCGGGCCGACGTACTCCAGCAGGCCCTCGCCCAGCTGGGCGTAGTAGTCGTTGATCTGCCGGGCGCGCTTGGCCGAGTAGATCACCAGCGCGTACTTCGAGCTGACCTGCTCCAGCAGGTCGTCGATCGGCGGGTTGGTGATGCCCTCCGGCGCGGAGGCGGGCTCGCCGACGGCGGTCAGGTGGCTCGGGATGGTCAAGACAACGCTCCTGGAGGTAGTCACGGCTCGCTGGACACACGCTCGGTGGGCGAGCCGACCACCAAGGTTAGCAACTCACGGGCAACGGTACGAACATCGGAGTTCACCAGCACCTCGTCGAACTCCTCGGCCGCGGCCAGCTCACGCTCGGCCACCTCCAGCCGGCGCTGGACGACCGCCGGATCCTCGGTGCCCCGGCCGGTCAGCCGGGTCACCAGGACCTCCCACGTCGGCGGCATCAGCATGACCAGCTGGGCCTCGGGCATCGCCCGCCGCACCTGCCGGGCGCCCTGCAGCTCGATCTCGAGGATCGCTGGAGTTCCCCGCTCCAGCGCGGCCTCGACCGGCCGCCGCGGCGTGCCGTAGCAGTTGCCCGCGTACTCGGCGTGCTCCAGGAGCTCGCCGGCGGTCACCATGCGGTCGAACTCGTCCCGGTCGACGAAGTGGTAGTGCTCGCCGTCCACCTCGCCGGGGCGGGGCTTCCGGGTGGTCACCGAGACGCTGTAGTACACGTCCTCACCGAGTCCGCGCAGCTCGCTGAGCACGCTGGACTTGCCGACCCCGGACGGGCCGGACAGCACGGTGAGGCGGGGTCGGGCACGGGTGCCCGACCCCTTCTCGGCCAACCTGCTCACTCGCCGCCGAACTCGGTCAGCAGTGCCTTGCGCTGGCGGTCGCCGAGACCACGCAGACGGCGGCTGGTCGCGATCTCCAGCCGCTCCATGATCTGCGCGGCCCGGACCTTGCCGACGCCGGGCAGGGACTCCAGGAGTGCGGAGACCTTCATCTTGCCGAGGACCTCGTCGGTGTCGGCGGCGGTCAGCACGTCCTTCAGGTTCGTGCCGCCACGCTTGAGGCGCTCCTTGAGCTCGGCCCGGGCGCGACGAGCGGCAGCCGCCTTCTCCAGCGCTGCGGCCCGCTGCTCCTCGGTCAGCTGGGGAAGGGCCACGATCTCCTCCGTGGTGTGGGTGTTCTTCAGTGGGATCGGTGTCGCGACCGTACCGATCGAGTACCGCCCGGTACAACGTGGGTCCCCGTGGTGACAACGCAACCAATGCGGTGACACTCCCCCACCCGGTCGGGTGCATCTCGACCAAAGCGGCCGTCACGACGTGAAAGAAGTACTACCAAGGTCCCTCGACCGCGCGATCACCGCCACCGGTGATGTGCCCCCACCGGCCCGTGTGCTATGCACGACCAGCGCGGTTCCAAGATCAACTTGCGAAACCCCCTGCCACGCCTGCGGATTCACCCAGCTCGCGGACGGATTCCCTGGTCGCGACGGCGGCCGCGCGCAACGCCGCCACATCGGGCCCGTGCCGCAGCACATCCCGCGAGGAATTGGGCAGCACCAGACCGGAAATGCCGCCGAACAGCCGGCGCAGGTCGGCGACGGTGCCGCCCTGCGCGCCCAGCCCGGGAGCCAGCACTGGGCCGTTCAGGCGAGACAGGTCGAGCTCGGTTCGCCCGACCGTGGCCCCGATGACAACACCCACATGGCCCAACGGTTTAGCGCTTTCATTGCGTTCGGCCGCCGCGTCGACGATCGACTGCGCGATGGAGACACCCGAATCGGCGCGCGCCCGCTGCACGGACGCGCCTTCCTTGTTGGATGTCAAGGCGAGCACGAAAATCCCGCGACCGGTTTTCTCGCTCAGCTCCAAAGCCGGGTCGAGGGAACCGAATCCGAGATACGGCGAGAGCGTGACGGCGTCGCCGGCCAGCGGCGAGTCGTCGGACAGGAACGCGGTCGCGTAGGCGGCCATCGTGGAGCCGATGTCGCCCCGCTTGGCGTCCACGATCACCAGCGCGCCGGCCGCCCGCGCCTCGGCGATGGTCCGCTCCAGCACGGCCACCCCACGGGAGCCGAAGGCCTCGAAGAACGCGGCCTGAGGCTTCACTAGGGCCACTTCGGCGCCGAAGGCCTCGACACAGGTCAGCGCGAACCGCTCAAGACCGTTTACATCGATGGAAAGGCCCCAGTCGGACAGCAGCCCCGGGTGCGGGTCGATACCGGCCACCAGCGGCCCGGCGGCGGCCACCTTGGCCGCCAGCCGGGCCCCAAAAAACTCGCTCACTGCGGCACCTCGCTAGCGCTCGGTGTCCGCGTTCGCGGACGCTCTGTGCTGGATGATTCGCTCGCAAGCTCGCTCATGCTTTCGCACCCTTCAGCGCCGCCTGGAGGCCCTGGAGCGACCGGACGCCGATGTCCCCCCGGATGAGGGCCTCGATGCCGTGTACGGCCGCCGCAGCCCCGGAAACGGTGGTGATGCACGGGATGTCCCGCGCCACTGCGGCGGTGCGGATCTCGTAGCCGTCCACGCGGGGGCCGTGGTTGCCGTACGGAGTGTTCATGATCATGTCCACCTCGCCGGCCAGGATCTTGTCGACGATGTTGTCCTCGCCCTCGAAGTGCTTGCGCACCACCGTGCAGGCCACGCCGTTGCGCCGCAGCACCTCGGCCGTGCCGGCGGTCGCCAGGATCTCGAAGCCCAGGTCGGCCAGCCGCTTGACCGGGAACACCATGGCCCGCTTGTCCCGGTTGGCCACCGACACGAACACCCGGCCCTTGGTCGGCAGCGAGCCGTAGGACGCGGTCTGCGACTTGGCGAAGGCCTTGCCGAAGGAGAAGTCGATGCCCATCACCTCGCCGGTGGACTTCATCTCCGGGCCCAGCAGCGAGTCCACGCCGTGCCCCTCGGGGGTGCGGAACCGGTGGAACGGCAGCACCGCTTCCTTCACCGCGACCGGGCAGTCGTCGGGCATCTCCGCGCCGTCGCCGGACGCCGGCAGCACACCCTCCTCCCGCAGCTGCGCGATGGTCGCGCCCAGCGCGATCCGGGCCGCCGCCTTGGCCAGCGGCACCGCGGTCGCCTTGGACACGAACGGCACCGTGCGGGACGCGCGAGGGTTGGCCTCCAGCACGTACAGCACGTCGTCCTTGAGCGCGTACTGCACGTTCAGCAGCCCGCGCACGCCGACGCCGTGGGCGATGGCCTCGGTGGAGCGGCGCACCGCCTCCAGGTCGCTGCGGCCCAGCGTTATCGGCGGCAGCGCGCAGGAGGAGTCGCCGGAGTGGATGCCGGCCTCCTCGATGTGCTCCATGACGCCGCCGATGTAGACCTGCTCCCCGTCGCACAGGGCGTCCACGTCGATCTCGATGGCGTCGTCCAGGAACCGGTCGACCAGCACCGGGTGCTCCGGGGACACCTCGGTGGCGCGGGCGATGTAGCCGGCGAGGGTGTCCTCGTCGTAGACGATCTCCATGCCCCGGCCGCCCAGCACGTACGACGGGCGCACCAGCACCGGGTAGCCGATCTCGTCGGCGATCCGCTTGGCCTGCGGGAACGAGGTCGCGGTGCCGTACTTCGGCGCGGGCAGCCCGGCCGCGGTCAGCACCTCGCCGAACGCGCCGCGGTCCTCGGCCAGGTTGATCGCCTCCGGGGAGGTGCCGACCACCGGCACGCCCGCGTCGGCCAGCCGCTGGGCCAGCCCCAGCGGGGTCTGCCCGCCCAGCTGCACGATGACGCCGGCGACAGTGCCGGACTCGCGCTCGGAGTGCACGACCTCCAGCACGTCCTCGAAGGTCAGCGGCTCGAAGTAGAGACGGTCGGAGGTGTCGTAGTCGGTGGACACCGTCTCCGGGTTGCAGTTGACCATCACCGTCTCGAACCCGGCCCGCCGCAGCTCCATCGCCGCGTGCACGCAGGAGTAGTCGAACTCGATGCCCTGCCCGATGCGGTTGGGCCCGGAGCCCAGGATCAGCACCTTGGGCTTCTCCCGCTGCGGCAGCACCTCGGTCTCGGCCGCCGGGTCGGACTCGTAGGCCGAGTAGTGGTATGGCGTCAGGGCGGCGAACTCGGCGGCGCAGGTGTCCACGGTCTTGAACACCGGCCGCACGTTCAGCCGGTGCCGCAGGGTGCGCACGCCGTCCTCGCCGGCCAGCTCCGGCCGCAGCGAGGCGATCTGCCGGTCGGACAGGCCGGCCCGCTTGGCCCGGCGCAGCAGCGCCTCGTCCAGCACCGCCGCGGCGACGATCTCCTCACGGAGCTCGCCCAGCGCGAGGATCTGGTCGATGAACCACGGGTCGATGCCCGAGGCCTCGTGCACCTGCTCCACGGTCGCGCCCAGCCGCAGCGCCCGCTCCACGGTGTAGAGCCGGCCGTCGTGGCCCTTCCTCAGGGCCTCCAGCGTCTCCTCCAGGGTGACACCCTCGGGATCCGGTTTGGTCCAGAAGCCGGCGGCCTTGGTCTCCATGGACCGCAGCGCCTTGTTCAGCGCCTCGGAGAAGTTGCGGCCGATGGACATGGCCTCGCCGACCGACTTCATGGTCGTGGTCAGCGTGGGGTCCGCGCCGGGGAACTTCTCGAACGCGAACCGCGGCACCTTCACGACCACGTAGTCCAGCGTCGGCTCGAAGCTGGCCGGGGTCTCGCCGGTGATGTCGTTCTGGATCTCGTCCAGCGTGTAGCCGATGGCCAGCCGAGCGGCGATCTTGGCGATGGGGAAGCCGGTCGCCTTGGAGGCCAGCGCGGAGGACCGCGAGACGCGCGGGTTCATCTCGATGACGACCATGCGGCCGGTCTGCGGGTGGATGGCGAACTGGATGTTGCAGCCGCCGGTCTCCACGCCCACCGCGCGCAGCACGTCGATGCCGACGTCGCGCATGTGCTGGTACTCGCGGTCGGTCAGGGTCATGGCCGGGGCCACGGTCACCGAGTCGCCGGTGTGCACGCCCATCGGGTCGATGTTCTCGATCGAGCAGATGACCACGACGTTGTCGTTGCGGTCCCGCATGAGCTCGAGCTCGAACTCCTTCCAGCCGAGCACGCTCTCCTCGATCAGCACCTCGGTCACCGGCGACTCGTCCAGGCCCAGCGAGGCCAGCCGCTCCAGCTCGGCCGGGGTGTGGGCCATGCCGGAACCCAGGCCGCCCATGGTGAACGAAGGCCGGATGACCACCGGCAGACCCAGTTCCTCAACGGTGGCACGGACTTCGTCCATCGACTTGCAGACCCGGCTGCGCGGGGTCTCCGCGCCCACGGAGGCGCAGATGTCCTTGAACAGCTGGCGGTCCTCGCCGCGCTGGATGGCGCCGATGTCCGCGCCGATCAGCTCGACGTTGTACTTCTCCAGCACGCCGCGCTCGTGCAGGGCGACGGCGGTGTTGAGCGCGGTCTGCCCGCCCAGGGTGGCCAGGATCGCCTGGATCGGACGGCCCAGGGCCTGCTCCTCGGCGATCACCTTCTCCACGAACTCGGGCGTGATCGGCTCGATGTAGGTGGCGTCGGCGAACTCCGGGTCGGTCATGATCGTGGCCGGGTTGGAGTTGACCAGCGACACCCGCAGGCCCTCGGCCCGCAGCACCCGGCACGCCTGGGTGCCGGAGTAGTCGAACTCGCAGGCCTGGCCGATCACGATCGGACCCGACCCGATCACCAGGACGTGGGAGATGTCGGTCCTCTTCGGCATCAGCGGGCCTCACTCATCAGCTGGCAGAACTCGTCGAACAGGGCGGCCGCGTCGTGCGGGCCGGCGGCGGCCTCGGGGTGGTACTGCACGGAGAACGCCGGCGCCTCCAGGCACCGCAGGCCCTCCACCGTGCCGTCGTTCGGGCAGTAGTGGCTCACGGTGGCCGCGCCGAACGGGGTGTCGAAGCGCTCCCCCGGCTCGCCCTCCAGGGCGAAGCCGTGGTTCTGCGCGGTGATCGCGACCCGGCCGGTGGCGGTGTCGATCACCGGCACGTTGATGCCGCGGTGGCCGTACTGGAGCTTGTAGGTGCCGCGACCCAGCGCCCGGCCCAGGATCTGGTTGCCGAAGCAGATGCCGAACAGCGGAATCCGCCGCTCCAGCACGCCGGTCGTCAGCGCCACGCCGTGGTCCTGGGTGGCCGGGTCGCCCGGACCGTTGGACAGGAACACGCCGTCCGGCTCGACCGCCAGCACGTCGTCCAGGGTGGAGTTCAGCGGCAGGACGTGCACCTCGATGCCGCGAGCGGCCATCATGCGCGGGGTGTTGGACTTGATGCCCAGGTCCAGCGCGGCCACCCGGAACCGGCGCTCGCCGTCGGCTGGCACCACGTAGGTCTGCGCGGTGGTCACGTCACCCGCCAGGTCCGCGCCCTTCATCTGCGGGGCGGCCTTGACCCTGGCCAGCATCGTGTCCACATCGGACAGTTCGGCGCCGGAGAACACGCCGGCCCGCATGGCCCCGCGCTCGCGGATGTGCCGGGTCAGGGTGCGGGTGTCCACGCCGGCGATGCCGACGACGCCCTGCGCCACCAGCTCGTCGTCCAGCGAGCGGGTGGCCCGCCAGTTGGACGGGCGGCGGGCCGGATCCCGCACCACGTAACCGGAAACCCAGATCCGCGACGACTCGTCGTCCTCGTCGTTCCAGCCGGTGTTGCCGATCTGCGGGGCGGTCTGCACCACGATCTGCCCGTGGTACGAGGGATCGGTCAGCGTCTCCTGGTAGCCGGTCATACCCGTGCAGAACACGACCTCGCCCAGGGTCGCGCCGAGCGCCCCGTACGCCTCACCGCGGAAGACCCGGCCATCCTCGACCACCAACGCTGCCTGCTCGCGAGCGCTCACTGCGCGCCACCTCCAACGCCTGCCATGGACCGCAGCGCGGTCACCCACTCCTGGTAGTGCTCCTTCTCGTCGGCGCGGAACCCGCTGTCCAGCAGCTGGTCCTCCACCTGCCACCGCACGATGAGCAGGCCGTCGCCGAACATCACCTTGCCGGCCAGGCCCTGGCCGACGGCTGCGTCCCGGACCGCGTCCCGGGGGATCCAGACCGGGCTCGCGCCCACCCGGTCGATGAGCAAACCCTTGTCGTGCAGGTGAAGCGTCGCCTCCGAGCGGAAGCCGACGTCGCCCACCGCGACCCGGTTCTGCCAGCTGTCGTCCAGCGTTGTGCTGACGTACACGCCGGTCTGCTCGGGCAGCAGCTCGCCGCCCAGCTCAGTCGGCGCGGCCGGGAAGGCCGGCAGCGTCTGGGCCTGCCGGCGGGCCTTGTTGCGCCAGCCCCACCACATCGCGGCGCCGCACAGCACGAAGAAGGCCAGCACGATGAGCACCAACACAAGCCTGGTCATGGCCGGACCTTCCCGTCGGACGCGGTGACCCGCCCGCGCAGCATCGTGGCGCGGACGACACCCGGCAACTCCATGCCCTCGAACGGGGTGTTGCCGGCGATGCTGGCCAACTCGGTGCCCCGCACCGTCCACCGGGCATGGGGGTCGACCAGCGTCAACGTCGCCGGCTCGCCGACCACCAGCGGCCGGCCCTGGTCGGGCAGGCCGGCGATCTCGGCCGGCTTCTCGCTCATCACCCGGGCCACGCCGCGCCAGTCCAGCAGGCCCGGCCGCACCAGCGTCTCCACCACGATGGACAGCGCGGTCTGCAGGCCGAGCATGCCCGGGCGGGCGGCCGACCACTCGCAGTCCTTGTCCTGCGGGGCGTGCGGGGCGTGGTCGGTGGCGACGCAGTCGACGACGCCCTCGGCCAGCGCTTCCCGCAGCACCTGCACGTCGGATTCGGTGCGCAGCGGCGGATTCACCTTGTTCACCGGGTCGTAGGTGGCCAGGCGCTCGTCGGTGAGCAGCAGGTGGTGCGGCGTCACCTCGGCGGAGACCTTGGTGCCGCGCTCCTTGGCCCACCGCAGCACGTCGACCGTGCCGGACGTGGACACGTGGCAGACGTGCAGCCGCGCGCCGGTCTGCTTGGCCAGCAGGCAATCCCGGGCCACGATCGACTCCTCGGCCGCCGCCGGCCAGCCGGCCAGGCCCAGCCGGGCCGCCCGCTCGCCCTCGTGGGCCTGCGCGCCGGCGGTCAGCCGGGGCTCCTCGGCGTGCTGGGCGATCACGCCGTCCAGCGCCTTGGTGTACTCCAGGGCCCGGCGCATGATCAGCGGGTCGGCGACGCAGTGGCCGTCGTCCGAGAACACGCGGACGTTCGCCTGGCTGCGGGCCATCGTGCCCAGTTCGGCCAGCTTCTCGCCGTGGAGCCCGACGGTGACCGCGCCGACCGGGTGCACGTCGACCAGGCCGACCTCGCGGCCGCGGCGCCACACGTGCTCGACGATCACCGCGTTGTCGGCGACCGGATCGGTGTTGGCCATGGCGAACACGGCGGTGTAGCCGCCCAGCGCCGCCGCGGCCGAGCCGGTGGCGATCGTCTCGGTGTCCTCGCGGCCCGGCTCTCGCAGGTGCGTGTGCAGGTCGACGAACCCGGGCAGCGCGACCAGGCCGTCGGCGTCGATCACCTCGACGCCGGTCAGGTCCTGGGTGCTCGCGGCGTCCAGCCACGGGCCGATCTCGGCGATCACGCCGTCGCGCACCAGGATGTCGACCGGGTCGCCCTCGCCGTAGAGGCGGACTCCCTTGATCAGCATCATGCGGCTTCTTCCTCCCCCGCGAGCAGGTGGTACAGCACGGCCATGCGGACGTGCACCCCGTTGCGGACTTGCTCGGTGATGGCGGCGCGCGGCGAGTCCGCGACGGCCGCGGAGATCTCCATGCCGCGCAGCATGGGCCCGGGGTGCAGCACGACGGCGTGCTCGGGCAGCAGCTTGAGCCGGCGTTCGTTCAGGCCGTAGGCGATCGAGTACTCCCGCGCCGACGGGAAGAAACCGCCGTGCATGCGCTCGGCCTGCACCCGCAGCATCATCACGGCGTCCAGCGCCGGCAGCTCGGCGTCCAGCTCGTGCGAGACGGCCACCGGCCAGTTCTCGACGCCGGTCGGCAGCAGCGTCGGCGGCGCGACCAGCACCACCTCCGCGCCCAGCGCGGTCAGCAGGTGCACGTTGGACCGGGCGACCCGGCTGTGCAGGACGTCGCCGACGATGGCGATCCGCTTGCCGGCGATCTGGCCCAGGCGCTCCCGCAGGGTGGCCGCGTCGAGCAGGGCCTGCGTCGGGTGCTCGTGCATGCCGTCGCCGGCGTTGACCACGGCCGTGCCGGTGCCCTCCAGCCAGCCGGCCAGGCGGTGCGCCGCGCCGGAGGCCGGGTGCCGCACGATCACCAGGTCGGCCCCGGCCGCGGACAGCGTCAGGGCGGTGTCGCGCAGCGACTCGCCCTTGCCGACCGAGGAGCCGCCGGCCGACACGTTGATCACGTCGGCGCTCATCCACTTGCCCGCGACCTCGAAGGAGACCCGGGTGCGGGTGGAGTTCTCGTAGAACATCGTGACCACGGTGCGCCCGCGCAGCGTCGGCAGCTTGCGGACCTCGCGGCCCAGCAGCGTGCGCTTGAGGGTGTCCGCGGTGTCCAGCACCGCGGTGGCCTGCGCCGGGTCGAGGCCGTCGGTGGAGAGCAGGTGTTTCACTGGTCAGCTTCCCGTCGCAGGTACACGCCGTCGCGCCCGTCCACCTCGGCCAGGCAGACGTGCACCTCCTCGGTGCGCGAGGTCGGCACGTTCTTGCCCACGTAGTCGGCGCGGATGGGCAGCTCGCGGTGGCCGCGGTCGACCAGCACCGCCAGCTGCACCGAGGCCGGGCGGCCGGCGTCGCGCAGAGCGTCCAGGGCGGCGCGGATGGTGCGACCGGAGAACAGGACGTCGTCGACCAGCACGACCAGGCAGTCGTCGATGCCGCCCTCGGGCAGCGTGGTCGGCTCCAGCGGCCGGTTCGGCCGCCGCCGCAGGTCGTCGCGGTAGAGGGTGATGTCGAGGGCCCCGACCGGGACCTGGACCTCGCTGAACTCGGCGATCAGCTCGGCCAGCCGGCGGGCCAGCGGCGCCCCTCGACTGGGGATGCCCAGGAGGACGACCGGCCTCGCATCGGAGCTGCCGATCGAGGTCTTCTCGATGATCTGATGGGCCATTCGGGCGATGGTGCGCGCGACATCGCCGGCCGAGAGCAGCTCGCGCTCGGCCGGGTCCGTCGCGCCACGAACACGCGGCGCCACGGTGGACCTCCTTCCCCGCCTCACCGGACGGGTCCTTAAAGGACGTCGGGTCAACTCGGCATCTGCCGAGTTCAGGGGCCACGTTACCAGCCACGCTCCGTAGCCCTTCCGGGTGGTTGGACCCCCCTCCCCCGCATGACGCAGCGAAGTCAGCTTGACCTGGTGACGACAGCGAGCGACCATTACTCTGCGTATTGATCTCAGGCTCCCCGCGGCGATGGCTACCGGCCGACGGGGCGAATGAACGGAGAACCGCCACATGGGCGATTACGCCAAGGCGCTGGGGGCCAAGCTCCGCGCCATCCGCCAGCAGCAGGGATTGTCACTGCATGGCGTCGAGCAGAAGTCCGGCGGTCGGTGGAAGGCGGTTGTCGTCGGCTCCTACGAGCGCGGCGACCGGGCGGTCACCGTGCAGAAGCTGGCCGAGCTGGCGGACTTCTACGGCGTGCCGGTGGCCGAGCTGCTGCCGGAGGGCCGCGTGCCGTCCGGGGCGGAGCCGGCCACCAAGATCGTCATAAACCTGGAGCGGCTACAGCAGCTGCCGGCGGAGAAGGTCGGCCCGCTGGCCCGCTACGCCGCCACCATCCAGAGCCAGCGCGGCGACTACAACGGCAAGGTGCTCTCCATCCGCACCGAGGACCTGCGGTCGCTGGCCATCATCTACGACATGACACCCGGCGAGCTCACCGAGCAGCTCATCGACTGGGGCGTCCTGCCGCCTGAGGCCCGGCCCTCCAAGGAGGACTGAGCCCGCGCCACGCGCGCACAAGCCTGGGGACAAACGCTGGAAGGCCGCGCCACCCGATCAACCAGGGTGGGGCGGCCTTCCAGATTTGCTTCTGGCTGCTTACAACGCGGCCCGCAGGTGCACCGCGATCCGGGCGATGCTGTCCAGCACGCCGTTGACGAAGCGCGGCGAGTCGTCGGTGGACAGCTGCTTGGCCAGCTCGACGGCCTCGCTGATGGCCACCGCGTCGTCCACGTCGGCCGCCCACAGCAGCTCGTACACGCCCAGCCGCAGGACCGCGCGGTCCACCGCCGGCATCCGGGCCAGGGTCCAGCCCTCGGCATGCTCGGAGATCAGCTCGTCGATCCGCGTCCGATTGGCCGTGATGCCCTCGACCAGGGCGATCGTGTAGTCGTTGACCGGGGGCACGTCGGGCGAGCCGACCCGCCCGGACAGCAGCGTCACGGCGTCCGCGTCGCGCAGGTCCGCCTCGTACAGGACGTCGACCGCGCGTTTGCGGTATTTGCTGCGGGCACCCATCAGTTGTTGATCCGGCCCAGGTAGCGGCCGTCGCGGGTGTCGACCTTGACCTTCTCGCCGGTGGTCACGAACAGCGGGACCTGGATCTCGGCGCCGGTCTCCAGGGTCGCCGGCTTGGTGCCGCCGGTGGAGCGGTCGCCCTGCAGGCCCGGGTCGGTGTGCTGGATGACCAGCTCGACCGAGGTCGGCAGCTCGATGAACAGCGCCACGCCCTCGTGCACGGCGACGACGGCCTCGGTGTTCTCCAGCATGTAGTTGGCGGCGTCGCCGACAGTGGCGGCCGGGATGTTCATCTGGTCGTATGTGTCGCCGTCCATGAAGACGAAGTCGGCGCCGTCCTTGTACAGGTAGGTCATGCCGCGCTTGTCGACGGTGGCCGTCTCGACCTTGGTGCCGGCGTTGAAGGTCCGGTCCACGACCTTGCCGGTGAGCACGTGCTTGAGGGTGGTGCGCACGAACGCGCCGCCCTTGCCGGGCTTGACGTGCTGGAAGGCCACGACAGTCCACAGCTGGTTGTCGAGGTTGAGCACGAGACCGTTCTTGAGGTCGTTGGTGGTCGCCACGGTCGTGGAGTCTCCTGTAGTCGCGGACGGGCCGCACTCGCGGACCGCTGGGGTTCAGACGACCACGAGTTCCTTCGTGGTCAGGGTGAGCAACTCGGGCGCGCCCTCGCGCACGACGAGGGTGTCCTCGATGCGGACCCCGCCCCGCCCGGGCACGTACACGCCGGGCTCGACGGTGACCGCCATGCCGGCGGCTAGTGTACCGGCACTGCCCCTGTACAGCGCCGGAGCCTCGTGGATCTCCAGGCCGACCCCGTGTCCGAGGCCGTGCACGAACTCCTCGCCACGGCCGGCCGCCTCGATCACCGAGCGGGCCGCGTCGTCCACGTCGGCCAGCGGCGTGCCCGGGGCCAGGGCCGCCCGGCCGGCCGCCTGGGACGCCGCGACCAGCTGGTACATCTCGGTCTGCCAGTCCGCCGGCCGGCCCAGCACCACCGTCCGGGTCATGTCCGAGTGGTAGCCGTCGACCAGCGCGCCGAAGTCCATCTTCACCAGGTCGCCGGTCTTGAGCGGGGTGTCGGTCGGCTCGTGGTGCGGGATGGCCGAGTGCTCCCCCGCCGCCACGATGGTGTCGAACGCCGGCCCCTCGGCGCCCTGGTCGCGCATGCCGTCGTCCAGTGCCCGGGCCACCTCCCGCTCGGTGCGGCCGGGCCGCAGGCCGCCGTGCTCGATCAGCGCCGCCAGCGCCCGGTCGGCCGCCGCGCAGGCCATCCGCAGCGCGTCGATCTCCGTCTCGTCCTTGACCAGGCGCAGCTCCGCCGTGAGCCCCGGGGCCCGGTGGAGCACTGCCGACGCGGCCTCGGTCAGCGCGGCCAGGCGGTCCACCGTGACGTGATCGCTCTCGAAACCGATCCGGCCCTTGGCCCGGGCCGCCAGCTCCAGGTCGCAGTTGCGGACGATCACCCGCTCCATGTCCGGCACCTGGACCGCCGACGACGTCTCGTACCGGCCGTCGGTACAGAACACGGCCCCGTCCGCGGTGACCAGCAGCGCCCCGTTCGATCCGGTGAAGCCGGTGAGGTAGCGCACGTTGAGCAGATTCGTCACGAGCAGGGCGTCCAGCTCCCGCTCCCCCAGCAGCCGCCGCAGCGCTTCCCGTCTCCTGCCGTGCACCTCGCCCATACCCGGCAGCCTATTGCCCCCGCGCCCCTCCCGACCCCCGCCTTCCCACCCCCCCATTTTCTGGCACATGTGGTCCACATGTGGCGTCAGAAGTCGAATGTGGTCCACATGTGGCGTTTGCTTGTGCGAAAAGAGGGGGTTCGGGTGGGTGGGCGTGTGGGGGCTTAGGGTGGGGTGATGAGGGCATGGCTGGTACGCGGGCTGGTGTTGGCCGTGGTGCACGCGGCGGTGCAGACCGGCGAGGCCTGGGTGCGCGCCGGCAATCCGGACGCGATCGGCTGGCTGCGGCCGACGGCGCTGGGGCTGCTGGTGGCTGTCGCCGTGGTGTGGGCCGGCCTGGACGGCTGGCTGGGCCGCGAGCGGCACGGCATGGTGTGGTTCAAGGCGGCGCTGCTGGCCGGTCCGGTCGGCGGCGTGCTGGGAGTCATCGGCCAGGGCGTGTTCGTCGACGACACGGGCGTGGAGGCGCTGCCGGTGGCGATCACCGGCGGGGCCGCGTTCATCGCCCTGCTGGTGCTGGTCCCGGCCGGCGTCGGCCTGTTCATCGGCCGGGCGGCGCGGCCCAGGGCCACCACCGACGCCTGACCCCGCCAGGATCGCCTGACGAACTGTCAGTTCCCCCGGTAGGCCGACAGGTCGCCGCCCACGGGCCGGGCGTCCCAGTCGGCGTCACTCGTCTCGGTGACGCCAGAGGAGTTGGCCGACACCGCGGCCGGGCCGACCGGCCAGAGCTTGCCGTCGACCACGAACGCGTAGGGCCGGTCGGGCGCGTGCAGCACCGGCGTGCCGGCCTTGATCGTCGCCACCACCGGCAGCGAGTCCAGCCCCGGCACCGGCTTGTCCAGCACCTTCGCCGCGATCTGCGCGGACACCGACCGCCGCTCGATCTTCACCAGCCGGCCGCCGACCACCAGCACGATCATCCGGTCCGGCGACGGCATGGCCACCCCGTCGGCCGTGGCCAGCGTCTGGCAGCCGCCGGCGTTGGTCACGTCCAGCCCGAACAGGCGCAGCGTGGTCGGCCCGTCGCCGTCGTCGCCGGTGGCTCGCACGACGTCGATCGGCACCCGCGTGCACGGATCATCAGCACCGGGCGGCGCGTGCCCGTCGATGCGCCGCACCAGCCCCGGGCCTTCCCGCCACGAGCCGTCCAGCACCAGGTCCTGGTACGGATGCGTGGTGAAGTCCTTGTCCCAGAAGGAGATCACCGTGCCCTTGCCGTCGACCTCGTGGGCCACGGCGAACGCGTTGAGGCTGTCCACCCACATCCAGTCGGCGCTGTAGGCGTTGGCGATGGACAACGACCGCTTGGCCTTGGTGTTGGCGACATCCTGGAAACCGGCGGGGGTCAGGGCCTGCACGCTGGTGGCGAAGGCCGGGTCCGGCGACCGGAGCACGAACTGCCCGGCGCCGGCCGAGTTCGCGGCGGCGCCGCTGGTGTCGGTGAACATCAGGTAGAACCAGCCGTCCAGGCGCAGCACCGACGGCTGCCCGACGCCGTAGGTGTTGGCCCGCCTGACATCCATCGACGGCAGCACGACGGGGGTGGGCCTGCGGTCCCAGTGCACGCCATCGCCGCTGGTCGCGAGCCCGATAGCGTTGCCGTACGGAGCGTCGCCGGCCGCGCCGGTGTAGTACATGTAGTAGATGCCGTTGACCCGAATGACCGAGGGGTCGCAGGTGTGCACGGCGTCGAATCCCTCACCCGAGCCGTGCAGCACGGCCGTCCCATCGGGGAACGGCCCGGTCACCGCGCTCGCGGAGGACGTCAGCACGTCGTCGCCGGGCACCCCGATGCCGGGAAGCTGACTGCACCACCAGATCCGGTACTGACCGCCGTCTGACAGCGCGGTCGGCGCGTAGTTGTACGGAGCGGCCGGCCCGCCGGACACCAGCGTGCCGGCCCCTTGTCTGGCTCGGTCAGTGCGTAACGGCGCTTCGGCGGCGTCGGCCGGCGGCTGGTCGGCGTGCAGCTGCACCGCGGTCGGGGTGGCCTGCTGCGTGGTCGTGCCCTCGGCGCTGCCGCACGCCGCGAGCAGGCCAGCGGCGGCGAGGTAACCAGCCGTGCTCGCCATGGCCCTGCTGGGTCTCGGCATGCCGCGGCTACCTCCACGATCGGGTGACGGTGATTCCCGGGCCAGTCTAGGGAATCCCGTCACCCGTGTGGGTTACCTATGCTCGGCGATCCACCTCAGCGCCAACGCGTATCCGGTCACACCCAGCCCGGCGATCACGCCATCGGCCACCGCCGAGATCACGCTGTGGTGCCGGAACTCCTCGCGCTTGTGGATGTTGCTGATGTGCACCTCGACCAGCTTCGAGGTCAGCTGCGAGCAGGCGTCCCGGATGGCGATCGAGTAGTGCGTCCAGGCGGCCCCGTTCAGCACCACCGGGATCTCGGCGTCGGCGGCCTCGTGCAGCCAGCCGATCATCTCGCCCTCGGAGTCGGTCTGCCGCACCTCGACGTCCAGCCCCAGCTCCTGGCCGGCCTTCACACACAGCTCGACCAGGTCGGCGTGCGTGGTGCTGCCGTAGATCAGCGGCTCGCGCGCGCCGAGCCGGCCCAGGTTCGGGCCGTTGAGGACAAAAACCCGGCTCACAGTCCCACCTCGCTAGCGCTCGGCGGGTCTGCGACCCGGCCCTCTGTGCCCATTGGTGCCCTCGCAAGCTCGGTCACAGAAGCACCTTTCCGCTCGGCGTGTCATCGCCGGCGATCACCGAGTAGGCGGCGGCGATCAGGCTCGGGTCCGGGCCCTCCAGCCGGCCCGGCTTGGCCAGCCCGTCCAGCACCACGAACCGCAGCACGCCGGCCCGCGTCTTCTTGTCGTTGCGCATGCCCTCCAGCAGCTGCGGCAGCGCGCCCGGCTCGTAGTTCACCGGCAGGCCCAACGAGGTCAGCACGGTACGGTGCCGGTCGGCGGTCGCGTCGTCCAGCCGGCCGGCCAGCCGGGCCAGCTCGGCCGCGAACACCAGGCCCACGCTGACCGCCGCCCCGTGCCGCCAGCGGTAGCGCTCGCGGCGCTCGATGGCGTGGCCCAGAGTGTGGCCATAGTTCAGGAACTCCCGCTGTCCGGCCTCACGCAGGTCGCTCGACACCACGCTGGCCTTGTACTGGATGGCCCGGGTGACCAGCTCGCCGATGACCTCGCCGGACGGGTCCACCGCCGCCTTCGGGTCGGCCTCGATCAGCTCCAGGATCCGCGGGTCGTTGAGGAAGCCGGCCTTCACCACCTCGGCCATGCCGGCGACGAGCTCGTTGGGGGGCAGCGTCTCCAGCGTGGCCAGGTCGACCAGCACCGCGGTCGGCTCGTGGAACACGCCGACCAGGTTCTTGCCGGCGTCGGTGTTGATGCCGGCCTTGCCGCCGACCGCCGCGTCGACCATGCCCAGCAGCGTGGTCGGCACGTGCACGACCTTCACGCCGCGCAGCCAGGTGCCGGCGACGAAGCCGGCCAGGTCGGTCACCGCGCCGCCGCCCAGGCCGATCACCGCGCCGGTGCGGTCCAGGCCGATCCGGCCCAGCACCTCCCAGGCGAAGCCGGCCACGGCCAGCGCCTTGCCGTCCTCGGCGTCCGGGATCTCCACCCGGTGCGCGTCGATGCCGGCCTTCTCCAGCTCCTCACGGACCGCCTCGGCGGTCGCGGTCAGCGTCGGCTGGTGCAGGATCGCCACCGTCGGCACGCCCTTGAGCGTGTCGACCAGGTCGCCGAGCAGGCCGCGGCCGACGATCACGTCGTACGGGCGCTCGGCGGCGACGTGGATCCGGACGGGCTCGGACATCAGCTTCCTTCCAGGGTCGCGACGATCTCGTCGACGATGCCCTCGGGCTCGTGCTTGTCGGTGTCGACCTCGACCGTGGCGACCTCGCGGTACAGCGGCAGCCGGGCGTCCAGCAGCGCCTTGAAGGTGGCCCTGGGGTTGACCCCGGCCAGCAGCGGACGCGCGGTCGACAGGCCGGTGCGGCGCACGCCCTCGGCCATGCCGACGTTGAGGAACACCACCGTGTGCTCGGCCAGCAGCTTGCGGGTCTCGTCGGCCAGCACCGCGCCGCCGCCCAGCGCGAGCACGCCCTGGTGCTCGGCCAGCGCACGCGCCACCGCCTCGCGCTCGATGCGCCGGAACTCCGGCTCGCCGTCGTCGGTGAAGATGTCGGAGATGGACTTGCCGGCCTGCTCGACGATGTCCGCGTCCACGTCCCGGAACGCCACACCCAGCCGTTCGGCCAGCAGCTCCCCGACAGTGGTCTTGCCCGCGCCCGGCGGGCCGACCACCACCGCCTTAGGACTCACCAGCGGTCCTGGAGCGACTTGAGGTAGCCCTCGACGTTGTGCCGGGTCTCGGACAGGGAGTCGCCGCCGAACTTCTCCAGCAGCGCGTCGGCGACGACCAGCGCCACCACCGACTCCACGACCACACCGGCCCGCGGCACCGCGCAGATGTCGGAACGCTGGTGGATCGCCACCGCCGGCTCGCCGGTCTGCACGTCGATCGTGGCCAGCGCACGCGGCACCGTGGAGATGGGCTTCATCGCGACGCGGACCCGCAGCGGCTCGCCGTTGGTGATGCCGCCCTCCAGGCCGCCGGCCCGGTTCGACCGCCGCGTCACGCCGGAGACCCCGGGGCCGCGGTCGATCTCGTCGTGGGCCTGGCTGCCGCGGCGGTGCGCGGTGGTGAAGCCGTCGCCGATCTCCACGCCCTTCATGGCCTGGATGCCCATCAGCGCGCCGGCCAGCCGGGCGTCGAGGCGGCGGTCCCAGTGCACGTGCGAGCCCAGGCCCGGCGGCAGGCCGTAGACGATCGCCTCGATCACGCCACCCAGCGTGTCACCGTCCTTCTTCGCGGCGTCGACCTCGGCCACCATCGCCTCGGTGCCGGCGGCGTCGAAGGCGCGCACCGGGTTCTCGTCGATGGCCGCCAGGTCCTCGGGCTTGGGCAGCGGGGCGTCCGGCGAGCACTCCGCCGCGCCGATCGAGACGACGTGGCTGACCACCTCGGCGTTGAGCACCTGGCGCAGCAGGTTGCGGGCCACCGTGCCCAGCGCCACCCGCTCCGCCGTCTCCCGGGCGCTGGCCCGCTCCAGCACCGGCCGGGCCTCATCGAAGCCGTACTTCTGCATGCCGGGCAGGTCCGCGTGGCCGGGCCGGGGCCGGGTCAGCGGCGCGTTGCGCGCGGAGCCCTCCAGCTCGGCCGGGTCCACCGGGTCGGCCGCCATGACCTTTTCCCACTTGGGCCACTCGGCGTTCTCGATGTGCACGGCGATCGGGCCGCCCTGTGTCTTCCCGTGCCGCACCCCGCCCAGGATCTCGACCTTGTCGGTCTCGAAGTCCATCCGGGGACTGCGGCCGAAGCCCAGCCGCCGACGGGCCAGTTGGACCGAGAGGTCCTCGGTGGTCACGGACACTCCGGCGATCATGCCCTCGAGCACACCCACCAGCGCGGGTCCGTGCGATTCTCCAGCGGTGATCCAGCGCAGCACCCCTGGATCCTTTCACATCCGGGCCCGCACCGGCCGGGACAGGCACACCCCGGGCCGCTACGTGACGCCGGTTACACCCACCGTCACCGTCCACTGAGGACGCGAGTGGTCCTCCCGTCGAGGAGGACCACTTCGCGTCAGTTCAGCGCTGCCAGGTGAACAGCGCGTCGCCGGCCTCCACCGGGCCGGGCTCGCGCACGTCGACCAGATTCTCCGCGGTCGCGTCCAGCGCCACCACCGGGCAGATCGGCGACTTGCCGCCCTCCTGCACCGCCGCCGGGTCCCAGCCGATCACCGGCTGGCCGGCGCGGACCGTCTCACCCTTGACCACGTGCAGGGTGAAACCCTCACCCTTGAGCTTGACGGTGTCGATGCCCAGGTGCACCAGCACCGCGGCTCCGTCCGCGGTCGCGACCACGAACGCGTGCGGGTGCAACGTGACCACCGTGCCGTCCACCGGGGACACCGCGTCACCGGCGGTCAGCTCGGGGTGCACGGCCAGGCCCGGGCCGACCATCGCCTGCGCGAAGACCGGGTCCGGCACCTCGGTGATCGGCGCGAGCACGCCCTTCACCGGGCTCAGGACCGTCACACTCATCGAGCCACCTCGCTAGCGCTCGGCGGCTCGTTGAGCCGGCTCTCTGTGCTGAATGGTTCGCTCGCAAGCTCGCTCACAACAGGTCCTCGATGTCGGAGGCGATGGTGTCCGCCTCCGGGCCGACGATGATCTGCACGACGTTGCCGGCGCGGATCACGCCGTGGGCGCCGATCGCCTTGAGCGCCGCCTCGTCCACCTGGGACCCGTCCTCGAGTTCGCAGCGCAGCCGCGTGATGCACGGCTCGATCTCGATGATGTTGTCAGCGCCACCGATCGCGGCCAGGATCTTTTCCGCCCTGTCGTCTGCCATTGGTCGCCCGCTCTCACTAGTCGGTTGTGGACAAGACGTCCGCCAGTCGTACGCGAGTCGGCCGGATGGTGGCCGCCCGTGGCACGAACACGTAACGGCGGTTGACACCCGGTCGCCCGGCGGCGCATCCTCCCCGCACCACTGGTCTAGACCGGAACGTACCAATGTTCGCGGCGAGGATCGACAGGTGGGGCCGAATCGAGACGAATCCAGGGGAGGTGCCATGGCCGCGTTCGACGGCGTGTCGGGCGCCCCGGACCGGATCGTCGACGGTCCCAAGCCCAAGCACGCCCAACTGCGGGAAATCCTGCGCAAACTGGCCCAGCAGGACCTGCCGCCCGGCTCTCCGATCCCGTCCGAACGCGACCTGGCCGAGCAGTACGGCGTGTCGCGGCTCACGGTGCGGGCGGCGGTCGGTCAGCTGGTGTCCGAGGGACTTCTGGCCAGGGCGCGTGGCCGCGGCACGTTCACCGCGCAGCGGCGGATGGAGGCCCAGTTGTATCTGGAGTCCTTCACCGACGACATGCGGCGGCGGGGGCACGCGCCCAGCACTGAGGTGCTGTCGCGTGCCCTCGAGATGCCTCCGCCCGCCGCGGCCGCCGCGCTGGGTCTGGAGGCGAGCGACCCCGCGTACCGGTTGTTCCGGTTGCGCCGGGCCGACGGCACGCCGCTGGCGGTCGAGCGCGGGTGGTACAACCCGAATCGGCTGCCCGGTCTGCTCGACCTCGATCTCACTCGGTCGCTGTACACGCTGATGGCTGAGCATTTCGGCGTGCAGCTCAGCCATGGCCGGCAGACCGTGTGGGCCGAGGCCGCCGATCGCGAGACGGCAAGGCTGCTGGGGGTGCGCACCGGTTCGCCGGTGCTGGTGTTCCGACGGATCTCGACCGCCGACGGCGAGGCCATCGAGGACATGACGTCCTGGTACCGGGGCGACCTCTACCAGGTAACCATGCAATTGGACCGGGGCGACCCGGGTTCCGGTCCGCTTTCCGCCCACGGAGGAAACCGATGAGTGCCAGCGCCCCCACGGTGGCCGGCGGCAACAAGGGTCTGGCCGGGCTGCAACGCCTCGGTCGGAGCCTGATGCTGCCGATCGCGACGCTGCCCGCCGCCGGCCTGCTGCTGCGGCTCGGGCAGGACGACCTGCTCGGCAGTTTCAAGAACGACTTCATGCAGAACGTCGCGAAGGTGTTCGTCGCGGCTGGCGGTGGCCTGCTCAACTACCTGCCGCTGCTGTTCGCCGTCGGCATCGCCATCGGCTTCGCCCGCAAGGGCGACGGCTCCACCGCCGTGGCCGCCGTCGTCGGTTTTGTGGTGTTCACCCAGGTCGTCCAGGTGTTCGCCCCGGTGGTCGCGAAGAAGGTCGGCGACGCCCCCACGCCGCCAGGGGGTTGGCCCTACGGCGTGCTCGCCGGCATCGTCGTCGGTCTCGTCTCGGCCTACATGTGGCAGCGCTTCTACCGCATCAAGCTGCCTCCGTACCTGGCGTTCTTCGGCGGCCGCCGGTTCGTGCCGATCATCAACTCCCTGGTGATGATCGTCCTGGGCGTGATCTTCGGCCTGCTGTACCCGATCTTCAACACCGGCCTGACCGCGTTCGGCAACCTCCTGTCGAACAACCCGGTCGTCGGCGGCGGCATCTACGGCGTGGTCAACCGCCTCCTGATCCCGTTCGGCCTGCACAACGTCATCAACTCGGTGGTGTGGTTCCTCAGCGGTCACTTCACCGGTGCGGACGGCAAGGACTACACCGGCGACCTGACCCGGTTCCTCCACCATGACCCGACCGCCGGCGCTTACATGACCGGCTTCTTCCCGATCTTCATGTTCGCTCTGCCGGCCGCAGCCCTGGCGATCTGGCGCACCGCCAAGCCCTCGCAGCGCAAGGTCGTCGGCGGCATCATGATTTCCGCTGCCCTGACCGCGTTCCTGACCGGCGTCACCGAGCCGATCGAGTTCTCGTTCATGTTCGTCGCGTGGCCGCTGTACGTCATCCACGCCATCCTCACCGGCACTTCGCTGGCCGTGGTGAACCTGCTGGGCATCCATGACGGCTTCAACTTCTCCGCCGGCGCCATCGACTTCGTGCTGAACTGGGGCATCGCCCAGAAGCCGTTGCTGTTGTTGCTGGTCGGCGTCATCTATGGCGTGATCTACTACCTGGTGTTCAGCTTCGTGATCAAGAGGTGGAACCTCCGCACGCCGGGCCGCGAGGATGACGCTGACGAGCAGCTGGAGGGCGGCGACGCGGTCACCGAGACCGCTCCGCGCAGCCGCCAGTCCAAGTAGGACCGCCACACCGCACGAAAGGGAAGACCATGCCGGAACTTCGGGTCACCGTGGCCAGCAAGGTTGGTTTGCACGCCAGGCCGGCCGCCCTGCTGGCGAAGGCCGCCTCCGGTCAGGCCGTGCCCGTCTCCATCCGCAAGGAGGGAGGCGAGCAGGTGGACGCCGCCAGCGTCCTGGGCCTCATGACCCTCGGCGCCATGCACGGTGACGAGGTGATCCTGTCCGCCGAGGGCTCCGGCGCCGATGAGGCCCTGGCCGCCGTCGCGGACGTCATCACCACCGACCTCGACGGCTAGCCCGCCCTCTGCCACCGCTGGCCCCGATCCCCGCGATCGGGGCCAGCGGTGAATTCCGCTTTCCCGTCGCCGATCGTCACCTGCCAATGGCTGTGGTGCACCAGCCGATGGTGACTTCCGCACAGCAGCACCAGATTGTCCATACTGGTCGGTCCCCCGTCCGCCCAGTGGATCACGTGATGGGCGTGACATTGCCTGGGTCTGCGTTGGCATCCCGGGAACGCGCACCCTTTGTCTCGGATGATCAGCGCTTTCCGGATGCTGGTGGGGATCGTCCGGCTGGCCCGTCCGATGTCCAGCACTTCGGACTTGGCCCCCAGCACCACCCGCATCACCTTGCTGTCACAGCCGATCCTCCGTGCCGAGGCCGCGTCCATCGGCCCCATGCTCTCCACATCGGCCGTGCCCCGCTGTTCCTGGAAGTCCTTCAGCGACATGGTCAGCGCCAGATGCGGCCGCTCCCCGCCTTCCTCCGGCAGGTCTTCGCTGTTGGCGGCGAGGTCGATGATCTCCGCAAAGGCATCGCCTTGCCGTTCGGCCGTGGTGCGGGTGTCGCCGGCGGAGGTCGGCTTCGCGAGCGGGCTGAGCAACGCCGTCAGCTTCGCCCCCGACTCCTGGTCAATCTTCCCCCGAAACACCACCGACCCGTCCTTACGGCTGGTCAGATGCAACTCCCGCCTCGGCTCCGCCAACTCCCGATCATCCGGCGCTTTCCCATCCTGATCCAGCAACTGGAGAATATGCCGGGCGATCACCCGCAACGTCGCCCCGTCGAACTCGCGGGCGTTCACCAGCAGCGCAGCCTCAACCTGGTCCCGCTGCTCTTCAGGCGCTTCGGCCAGTGTCTTGTCGATCACCACCAGATGCTGCTTACTCAGCAGGCCTTCGCCGGCCGCCTCACGGACCGCCTCCCGCTCGAACAACTCCGCGTGCCGGAGCAGATCCCTGGCCTCCGCCCGGGTGATCCCCCACCGCGCCACCAGATCCGCCACCATCGTCGCCTGATCGTCCTTGGCGCGGGCAGTCCGTGACCACAACTCGGCCACCACCTCCACCTGCCGCACATAATCAGCCCGACGGCAGACTTCGGCCCTCTCACCCTCCGACCACAACGCCCCGTCGTCCAACCGCCACCACCCGGCGTCGGCAGACCGATCCAACGTTGCTGTCATACCCCCATTCTACCTCCCCTTTGAGAACGATTTCCCTTACACGCCAACAAACACCCATGTGGGTGACACGCTGGAAAGCGCTTTCCGCAACAGTCGCGCAGACAACCAGATCCCCCACGACACAACCAAGAACGCACACCCCACCCAACGCACCCCGACAACGAAACGCAACACCCCACCCCACGTCCCAAGCCCTCCCTAGACACAACCACCCACCCTCCCGCCGGCAACCCACCCAACCCCACCACCCACCTGACGCACGCGGCCTGGCCAACCGTCCACGCAGGCCCGCAACCCACCACGGGACGAGAGAGGCAGGAGGCAGGACGGGGTGGCAGTTGAGAGATGAGGGCGGAGGGCGGAGGGCGGAGGGCGGAGGGCGGAGGGCGGAGGGCGGAGGGCGGAGGGCGGAGGGCGGAGGGCGGAGGGCGGGAAAGAATACAAAAAAGGGCCTTCCCGCCACCACAGACGGGAAGGCCCTCAACCCGCAAACCGCTCAGTGCAGCAACGGCGACAGCGCCGAGATCAGCGCATGGCTGTCCGAGTCCTGGCTGATCTCCCAGGCCATGGCCCCACGCAGCCCAGCCGCCTTGATGAGCGCGGTGCGCTCACCGATCGACCGCGGGTCCGAGTACGTGATCACCGTCGGAACGGTTGCCACGTAAGGAGTCGCACAGGTCCCGTCAGCGTTGAACGCCCCGCACAGGTTGTGCGCGCCGGCCGGGTTGAACAGCCAGGGCTCACCGGCCTGAGCGTTCCAGTTCCGAGAATACCCACCACTGCCAACGATCCCAGCCGTGTCAACCAAATCATGGTACGTCGGCTGCGGCTTGGCGTCCCACGCCAAACTGTTCGCGTCCTGCCCGCTGTTGTCCGACTTGGCGTACAGCCCTCCGGCCCGCAGGTATTCGTTGCCGTAGAAGGGAACACCGACGACCATCTTGCCCGCCGGCACGCCCTTGCCGAGGTAGTAGGCCACCGTCCCAACGGTGTTCCACGTCGGGTCGGCAGCGCCGGGGTCACGACTGTCCCGAGTGAACAGCGTGTCCGGACCGGCGACACCACCGCTGGGCACGTTGTAGTCGTAGGTCATGATGTTGACCCAGCTCATCGGAGCGACAGCCGCCGGGAGTTCCCAGTACTGTCCGGCCTTGGAGGTCGCCGGCAAAGCAGCCGTCAGCAGGCGGTCGGGACCGAGCTGGCGGCGGAACTCCTGCATGAGCAGGGTGGCGTTGTGCTTGTCGGCGGGACCGTAGTCGACGTTGCCGCCGGCGAGCTGGGTCGGGTACTCCCAGTCGATGTCGATGCCGTCGAACACGCCCTTGGCAGCTCCGGGCGCGAGCCCGGGGATGTTGCCGTTGATGAAGGTGTCCACACAGGACTTGACGAAGTCCTGCCGGCGCTGGGCGGTGGCGGCGACGTCGGCGAACCAGGTGGACTTGGTCCAGCCGCCGAGGGAGATCTCCACCTTCAGGCCGGGGTGGGCCTTCTTGAGCTTCAGGATCTGGTTGAAGTTGCCGGACAGCGGCTGCCCGGCGACGTCGGCCACGCCGTCGACCGACAGGGACGCGTCGAGCGGCCGCTGGTAGTCGGCCCACGGGTCCAGCACGGAGCACCCGACGGCGCCGGTGGCCTTGTCGAAGGTGGGCGCGGCGAAGGCGTACTGGATGACGTTGATCTTGTCGGCGGGGATGTCCTTGACGTTGTAGCCACGTCCGTAGACGTCCCAGTCGGCGAAGTAGGCCGACACGACGCGGCCGTCGTCGTGGCGGTAGGCCGGGGTGGCGGTCTGGGCGACGGCCGGGACCGCCAGCAACGGGCCGGCCATCGCGACAACGGCCGCGGCGATGGCGACCCTGCCTCTGGTGCGGGGCATGCGCAGCTCCCTGTTTGGTCTACACCAATTGGTGGCCACACCCTCCGCCCGGCGATCACGGGTGTCAAGAGGCCAAACCGGGCGGGAAGCCAACTGTCCCAAGGGAATTGCCCAAACGATTGCGGTACGCGACCCGACGCTGACCGTTTGTGTCTGCCGCAAACGTGCATTCGGTGTGCCCGAGAGCGGGACTCGCGAGGGAGGACGGCCGGAACTCGACATTCGGTTGCCTGAGAGCGGGACTCGCGGGGGGTTAAACGGGTAGGGGGAGGTGGTTTCCGGTGGCGGAGCGCAGAGCGAGCCGCATGGCGGCACGGGGGGCCGGCTGGCCGGTGAACCACTGGACCTGGGCGAAGGCTTGGTGCAGCAGCATGTCCAGCCCGGTGACGAGCCTGGTGCCCCGCTCCCCCGCGGCCTGGGCCAGCGGCGTGGGCCACGGGTGATAGATGACGTCGAAAACGCAGCCGGCCCGGACGATGTCCCCGGCCACCGGTTCGACGGCCCCCACCGGCACAGTGCTGACAACCAGCTCCGCTCCCCCGCACAGCGTCGCGAAGTCCACGGCGTCCCACCGGACGAGTTCCACATCGATGCCGACCCGCTCAGCGCAGGCCAGCGCCTCACCGGCCCGCAAAGGATCCCGCACGACGATGGTCGCGGACGGGATCTCCAGCGCCTCCAGGGCGGTCAGCGCGGCGGTGGCGGTTCCGCCGGCGCCTAACACCACGGCTCGACCGCCCTGCACGCCGCCAGCGGCCCGCAGGGAGCCGACGATGCCCTCGACGTCGGTGCAGTCGGCCAGCCAACCGCCGGCCGCCCGCGGCACCAGGGTGTTGGCCGCGCCGACGAGCTCCGCGACCCGAGTGCGCTCCACGGCATGGGCCAACGCGGCCCGCTTGCCGGGCATCGTGACCGCCAACCCGGCCCATTCCGGTCCCAGCCCGTCCACGAACCCGGGCAGCTCGTCGGCCTCGCACCGGACCCGGGAGAACGTCCAGTCGGACAGCCCCAGCTCACGGTAGGCGGCGGCGTGCAGCACCGGGGACAGCGAGTGCTCGATCGGCGAGCCGAGCACCGCGGCCTGACGAGCAGCCATTAGAACGCCCCCGCCGCCCGCGCCTTGTCGGTGTTGGCGTCCTGCTCGGCCTGCGTGACGGCGAAGCAGGAGTTGCCGCTCTTGTCGCACTTCACGAAGAACAGCCACGGCCCGTCGGCCGGCTTCTGCGCGGCGGTGAGCGCTTCCTGGCTCGGCGACGAGATCGGGGTCGGGGTCAGCCCGGTGTTCAGGTACGTGTTGTACGCGCCGGGCTTGCCCCGGTCCGCGTCGGACGTGGTGATCAGCGGCTGGTCCAGCACATAGTTGATGGTGGAGTCGTCGCCCATCGGGATGCCCCGGGCCAACCGGTTGTAGATCACCCGCGACACCTTGGTGAAGTCGGAGGTGATCGCCTCGCGCTCGATCAGCGACGCGACGGTCAGGACCTGGTACGGCGACAGGCCGGTGTCCTGCGAGGTCTGCGGCAGCGTGTTCAGCTTGGCCGCGGACTGCAACAGCACCGACTTCAGCGTGGTGTCGGCGTCGGTGCCGGGCTTGACGTCGTACACGCCGGAGACGATCAAGCCCTCCAGCCGGTGCTTCGGGTCGGCCTTGGCCACGATCGGCTCCGCCCAGTCCGGGATGCCCAGCTTGGCCGGGTCCGCGGTCTCCGCGGCCTTGTGCATGTCGTCGGCCGACACGCACTTCTTGGCGCCGTTCAGCGTGACGCAGCTGGCGGTGGCGATCTCGGACAGGATGCCGGGCTTGACCGAGTTGTCCGGGTTCTTGGTGTCGTCGAGCTGCTCGCCGGCCTTGATCTGCACGTTGCCGACGCGGCTGGTCGGCGCGACCAGGCGGGTCACGGCGGCCTCGCCGGACATGTGCGTCTTCATGACGTAGAAGCCGGGCTGGACGTTGGCGACGTCGGTGTTGCCGGCGGAGGCGTTGAGGAACGCCCGCACCGTGCGCACCACGTCCTGCGACTGGAGCTTCTCGGCGATGTCCCGGGTGGTGGCGCCGTTGTCAACCTGGACCAGCACGTCCGTGTCGCCGTCGCCGCCGTAGTTGCCGTAGCCGCCGATGCCGAGGATCACGCCGGCCCCGTAGTACGCGCCCCAGCCGCCGACGATCACCACCACGAGCAGCACGGCCAGCAGCACGGTCCGGCGGCGC
Source organism: Kutzneria sp. CA-103260 (assembly GCF_018263855.1). Classification (GTDB taxonomy): domain Bacteria; phylum Actinomycetota; class Actinomycetes; order Mycobacteriales; family Pseudonocardiaceae; genus Kutzneria. The sequence goes on from NZ_CP073318.1 coordinate 5,240,035, forward strand.
GGCTTGCGCTTCTTGCCGGCCGTCTCCTCGCCACTCTCGAACAGATCGAGGTCGTCGCCCTCGAATTCGTCGGCAGCGTGCTCGTCGACCTCATGCTCGTAGCGCTCGGCCCCGGAGCGGTCGACATCGTCGTTCACGTCGTTCACGGCCTGCCCTCCCTGGCGAGTGCGGCGGCCCGCGCGTCCAGCCACGCCTGGAGGATCTCCACGGCGGCAGCCTGGTCGACGACGGCCCGCTGGCGCCGACCGCGCACGCCGGCGTCGGCGAGCACCCTGGTCGCGGTGACCGTGGTCAGCCTCTCATCGGCTAGACGCACCGGCATGTCGAGCCGTTCAGCCAGCTGTCCGGCGAACTCGGTGGCGATCTCCGCCGCGGTGCCGTGCCTGCCGGCCAGCGTCCGGGGCAGGCCGACGACGATCTCCACGACCTCGTGCTCGGCGGCCAGCGCCACCAGTGCGTCCACGCTGCCCTCACGCGGCAGCGTGACCAGCGGCGATGCCAGGATCGGCGACGGGTCGCTCAACGCCACGCCGACCCGCACCGAGCCCACGTCGACGCCAAGACGGCGGCCCGCCCCCGAGGAGAACTCGGGGACGGACCGCCGCTTGTCCTTGCTACGAGCCACGGGCACTCCTCGCTAGCGCTCGTCGGCCCGCGGCAGGTGCCGCAGTGCTGAATGGTGAGCTCGCAAGCTCGCTCACTTCTGAATCTCGGTCCGTAGGGCGGCGATGGCGTCCGGAATGCCACCCGGCTGGGTGCCGCCGCCCTGGGCCAGGTCGGGCTTGCCGCCGCCGCGGCCGCCGATGGCCGGGCCGAACACCGGCACCAGCTTGCCGGCGGCCAGACCCTTGTCCCGGCCGGCGGCGGTGGTGGCCACCACGAAGCTGACCTTGTCGTCGGCGGCCGAGAACAGGGCGACCACGCCCGGCTTGTCGCCGAGCTTGCCCCGCACGTCCACGGCCAGCGTGCGCAGGTCGTTGCCGGACACGCCGGCCGGGGCGGCGGCCACCAGGAAGGTGCCGCCCAGGTCCTCGGCGGCGTCGGCCAGCGTGCCGGCCGAGGACAGCAGCTGGGCGCCGCGCAGCTTGTCCAGCTCCTTCTCGGCCACCCGCAGCCGCTCGACCAGGGCCTCGACCCGGGCCGGCACCTCGGCGTCGGGCACCTTGAGCATGCCGGCCAGGTTCTGCACCAGGGCCCGCTCCTGGGCCAGGTACTGGAAGGCCTCCATGCCGACATAGGCCTCGACGCGGCGCACGCCGGAGCCGACCGAGGACTCGCCGATCAGCGTGATCGGGCCGATCTGCGACGAGTGCTCCACGTGCGTGCCACCGCAGAGCTCCAGCGACCACGGGCCGCCGATCTCGACCATGCGCACGGTCTCGTCGTAGGTCTCGCCGAACAGGGCGATGGCCCCGAGCCGCTGGGCGTCCTCGATGGTGCCGTACATGACCTTGACCGGCAGGTCCTTGCGCACGGCCAGGTTGGAGACCTCCTCGATCTCCGACCGGGTCTCCGGCGACAGGCCGCCCTGCCAGGCGAAGTCCAGCCGCAGGTAGCCGGGCTTGTTGTACGAGCCGCTCTGCAGGGCCTTGGGGCCGAGCACCTGGCGCAGGGCGGCGTGCACGACGTGCGTGCCGGAGTGGCCCTGGCGGGCGCCGACCCGCCACTCCGGGTCCACCTTGGCCAGCACGTGCTGGCCCTCGACGACCTCGCCGTGCCTGACCCGGACCTGGTGCACCCACAGCTTGCGGGCGACCTTCTGGACGTCGACGACCTCCAGCTCGACGCCGTCGGCCACGATCAGGCCGGCGTCGCTGTCCTGGCCACCGGACTCGGCGTAGAGCGAGGTGCGGTCCAGCACGACCTCGACGATCTCGCCCTCGCCGGCGCTGCGCACCCGCTGGCCCTCGCGGATCAGGCCGCGCACGGTGGCCTCGGTGTCGAGCTCCTGGTAGCCGGTGAACTCGGTGGCGCCCAGTTCGAGCAGCTCGCGGTACACGGTCTTGTCGCCGTGGCCGGTCTTGCGGGCGGCGGCGTCGGCCTTGGCCCGGGCGCGCTGCTCGGCCATCAGCTTGCGGAAGCCGTCCTCGTCGACCTTCAGGCCCTGCTCGGAGGCCATCTCCAGGGTCAGGTCGATCGGGAAGCCGTAGGTGTCGTGCAGCTGGAAGGCCTTGTCGCCGGGCAGCACGGTGCCGCCGGCCGAGCGGACCTCGCCGGCGGCGGTCTCGAAGATGCGCGAGCCGGCGGTCAGCGTGGTGAGGAAGGCGTTCTCCTCGGCCTGCACCACCGACAGCGTGCGCTCGAAGCCGGTGACCAGGTCCGGGTACGACGGGCCCATCTCGTCCCGCACGACCTGGGCGAACGTGCCCAGCACGGGCTCGGTGATGCCGAGCAGGCGGGAGGAGCGCACGATGCGGCGCAGCAGGCGGCGCAGCACGTAGCCGCGGCCCTCGTTGCCGGGGCTCACGCCGTCGGAGACGATCATGATGCCGCTGCGGGCGTGGTCGGCGATGACTCGGAACCGGACGTCGTCGACCTCGTTGTCGCCGTAGCGCTTGCCCGACAGCTCCTCGGCCTTGTTGATCACGGCCCGGACCAGGTCGGTCTCGTAGATGTTGTCGACGCCCTGCAGCAGGATGGCAACCCGCTCCACGCCCATGCCGGTGTCGATGTTCTTGGCCGGCAGCACACCGATCGGCGGGTGCCCGTACTTGGGGCTCTGCTCGCCGCGCAGATCCTGCATGAAGACCAGGTTCCAGATCTCCATGTAGCGGTCCTCGTCGGCGATCGGACCGCCGTCCTTGCCGAACTCGGGGCCGCGGTCGTAGTAGATCTCGGAGCAGGGGCCGCCGGGACCGGGCACGCCCATGTCCCAGTAGTTGTCCAGGCCGTCGCGGCGCTGGATCCGCTCCGGCGGCAGGCCGGCCAGCTTCTGCCAGAGCTCGATGGCCTCGTCGTCGTTCTGGTAGACGGTGACCCAGATCCGGTTCGGGTCGAAGCCGTAGCCGCCCTCGTCCTGGGACTTGGTCACCAGCTCCCAGGCGAACCTGATGGCGTCGGCCTTGAAGTAGTCGCCGAACGAGAAGTTGCCGGCCATCTGGAAGAAGGTGAGGTGGCGGGCGGTCTTGCCGACCTCGTCGATGTCGCCGGTACGCACGCACTTCTGCACGCTGGTGGCGCGCTTGTACGGGGCCGGGGCCTCGCCGAGGAAGTACGGCTTGAACTGCACCATGCCGGCGTTGACGAACAGCAGCGTCGGGTCGTCGAGGATGAGCGAGGCGCTGGGCACGACCGTGTGGCCGTTGCGCTCGAAGTGCTCGCGGAAGCGCTTGATGATCTCGTGGGTCTGCACGGCTGTATTCCTTGCGGTGTCAGGTGAACGTGGGCGCGTCAACGGCGGGCGGGAACTACTTGCCGCCCGCCCTGCGCGCTCGCGCCTCGGCGCTACGCGAGTAGCTGTAGCCGGTCTTCGCCTGCACCTCGCGGGCCAGCTCGTCCTCGCGCTCGCTCATGCCGGCGCGCACGTCGGCCCCGAAGGTGCCGATGGCGCCGGCCATCTCACGCATGGCGTCGCCCAGGTTCTCGGCCACGCCGGCGGGGGTGGCCTTGAACGTGAGACCGGCGACCTTGCGGGTCACCACGACCCCGGCGGCGACGCCGAGGCCGAGCCAGAACAGCCGTCGCATCATCGCCTCCCACGCTTGGGTCGCCGGGTCTCCTTGGCCGCCGCCTTCGCGCGGCGGGCCCTCACAGCTTTGCTGATTCCGTACGAAAGCGCAGCCGCTTTCACCAGCGGACCGCCCAGGGTCGCGGTGAACAGCGAGGTGAGGGCCGAGACGTTGCCACTGACCGCGCGGGCGTTCGCGGTGATGCCGTCCACCCGCTCCAGCTGGGTGTTGACGTGGGTCAGCGTGGTGTTGGCCTCGACGAACAGCGGCTCGCTGTTCTCGTGCGCCTTGCGGATCGCCTTGGTCGCCTCGTCCAGCGTGCGCCCGAGCTTGACCAGCACGATCACCAACACGACCACCACCGCCAGCACGACGACGACGGCGGCCACCACCAGCGCGGTGATCCACTCCGGTGACACGGATCCTCCTAGGCGAGACGTGGGGTGAACGCCACCTTATCGCCCACGTATTTCACGACCTGCGCCGAGTGGTCTTTCCGAGCCCCGTAGTTGATCTTGTGGGGTCAGACCGTCGCCAGGAGCCGGGGGGTGTCGGCGTGGAAGCCGGTCGGGGCGACGCGGCCCGCGCAGCGGCTGGTGCCGGCCTGCTCCGCCGCACCCTTACCGACGGTCACCTCATACAGCCCGAACGGGCAGCGAACTGTCACCGTGCGGGTGTCGTCCGCGTTCAAGCGCTCACCGGTGGCCACCGCGTCGTCGAGGCCGCGAAGGCCGGCGTGCCGACGCACGACGATCTCGGCGTACTGGGTCCACTGGGTCGGCGAGGCGGTACGGCCGCGAAGCTGCTCCAGCTGGACCTGGCCCTTCAGGGCATCCTTAGCCACCAGCACGGCCTCGGCCGGCGTGAGCTGGCCGTGCAGGAAACCGTCGGGCACCACCAGGAGGTTGCCGGCCCAGCGGTCGCCGCCGACATGGCTGACCTCCCACGACAGGCCGGGGTGGTTCTCGGCCAGCGCGGCGGCGACGGGGCGGCCGAGCACGGCGCAGCACATGTCCTTGGCACCGTGGGTGCAGGCCAGGAACAAGGGAGTGGCCACCGGCTCGCCGTGGCCGGGACGGCCGTCGACGACGGCGTCCAGGTCGATGGCGGCCAGCTCCGAGAGATCGTTGATCACGAGACGTTCCAGCCAGCGGGCCCCGGGCACACCACTGGCGACGAAGACCGTTCGGGTCGCCTGCTGGTCGCGCTGGTGCCGGCCGGGGGTGCGGATGAGCAGCGGGCGCAGGCCACGGGCCCGCAGCTGCTCCATCCGCCCCGCCGGAAAAGCCTCGTCCAGCACGGTCTCCAGCGCGTCGGCCGGCCACGGCCCGGGCTGCTCGATGAGCAGCCACGAGGTCATCAGGGCCGCGGTCCCGGCCGGGTTGCCACCGAGAAGCCTGGTCACAAAGGCACACCCTTGTGCGGCATCCTCGGAAGTTACCTTAGGCATACCTAACTCTACACCGTCAGCGCGGCGAGAGCACCCCATGGTTGACCAACTCGCCGAGCAGCGCCCGAACGGTCCCTCTATCGAGTGTCGGGGCCGCGAGCTCGACCAATGCCTTGACGGACACCGGCTGAGCAGGCAGCAGAGCCTCCAGAACCGGTCCCGCGGGGGCGGCGAAGACTAGTCGTTTCCCGGCCGCCGACAGCGCGACCGTGCCCTCACCACGCTCCAGGACGGCCCGCGGCGCGACCAGCAGCACCTCTTCCTCGTCGCCCTCGGGCAGCAGACCCGGGGTCGCCGTGAACGGCAGGCCGAGCCGGCTGTGCGCGGGCGCCTGGGCGTCGCGGTCGGTCAGGAACCGGTCCACCACGTCGTCAGTCAGCCGCGCGACCAGCTTCTCCCGCAGCGCCTTCGCTCGTTCGGCACGTTCCTCGGCCGCGGCGAAGCGCGGCAGGTCCTCGCGGAACAGCTCGTCCACCCGCAGCTGGTCAGCCAGCCAGGCCACCAGGTCCACGCCGGTCGCCCGGTTGAAGCCGATGGTCAGGTGCAGCGACTGCTCCCCGATCGCCGACACGTCGTGCCAGTGCCCGCGCGGCAGGTACAGCACGTCGCCGTCTTCCATGACGAAGTCGTCGATCGGCTCGCCCTCGGGACGGGTCGGCAGCTCGGTGTCGCGCTGCAGCGGGAACGGGCGGCTCACGCCGTGCATGCGCCAGCGCTTGCGGCCGGCGATCTGGATGATGAACGCGTCGTGGTCGTCCCAGTGCACGTCGAAGCCGTGCGTGGTGCCCCAGCCCGCGTACAGGTTGACCTGCACCTTCTCCCGCAGGTCGTGTTCGAGGCCGGCGGCCAGGTCGCCGACCGGGTCGAACATCTCCTGCACGGAGTCGACGACCAGGGTCGCGCCGGCCCGCAGCCGCTCGGTCAGCGGGGCGTTGAGCAGCCTCGGCACCTGCCCGTTGCGGCGGGTGTCCACCATCTCGGTGTACGTGTGCACCGGCACCACGTCGCCGTCCTGGGCCAGCCGCAGCCGCGGGAAGTCCAGCCGGTGCTGGCGCAGCGCCCGGTTGAGGTCGGTCCAGGGCAGCAGGTGGGCGAACCGGCCGGCCTGGCCGGCGAACCGCCGGTGGGTCCGGCCCTGCACCGCGGCAAAGAACTGGCTGACCTCGATCGGTGCGACGAGGTCAGCCAGGGTGGGAATGCCGGTCACTCAGTCGTTGCCGTCGTTGTCGGCAACCGCGCCGTTGGCCTTGCCGCGGTCGACCGCGGACTCGAGGGCTTCGACGCTGATCAGCAGGCCGCTCTCCATCGCCAACCTCCTAGTTAGGGGACCCTGACGGGCTCACCGTACGGGCTGCGGCGGGCAGGGTCATCGGTCAAAGGAGTGGTGGCGTGATCACACCGCGCGATCGGTGGTCCACGTCGATTACCAGGCGATTCGACCCCGTGAGGGTGAAAACGTGGACGGTGGCCGAGTGCCTGAGACCGAGGCCGACGCTGAGCACGTGCCGCGTCAGTTGCCCTGCTCAGAGCGCGAGTTTCGAGCCAGGTCGAGGACATGGTCCAGCGCTGCCGCGGCCGGCACGGCGATGTCCGGCACGACGCCGACGGCCTCCCAGTTCGCGCCGGAACGAGGGTTGATCGACCGGGCCTCGGGAATGGTGACGTGCAGGTCCTCGGCCAGCTCGTGCCAGTCGGTGGGGTGCGCGCCGCCGCGGGTGGTCTCGCCGACGATGGTGGCCCGGCCGGTCTGTTGCAGGTCGTAGGCCAGCTCCTCGCCGCCGGAGAAGGTGAAGTCGCTGGTCAGCACCCAGATCGGCTTCTTGCCGCCGAACCGCCGGCCTGGGACGTAGGGCGGGGTCCAGAACTGGTCGGTGGCGCCGGTCGCCCGGGCGTAGATGTCGTTGACGTGCGTGGATTCGTCGAACAGGTAGCCGCAGATCAGCGACACCATGGCCGGGTCACCGCCCCGACAGCGGCGCAGGTCGATGACCAGCGCGTCGGTGTCGGCGACGAGCGTCATCGCGGCGGCGGCGATGTCCCCGTGGTTGGCGGCGTCGCGCAGCCGGGTGTTCTCGACGTAGCCGATGTTGCCGTCCAGGATCTCGACCTTGTCGAAGCCGTGTCGCGGGTCGGCGGCCGGCGGTGTCCGGTGCTCGTGCAGCAGCCGGAAGTGCTTGTCGCCGTTGACGGACTGGAGATCGGCGGTGACCGCCGCGGCGAACTCGTCGATGTCGGCGAGGTGCTCGTAGTCGTTGCCCCGCAACACTTCCACGACCTTCTCGGCGACATCCGGGAAGACGTACCGCTCGGCGATCAGGGCGATGGCGGCGTCGATCAGCTCACGTCGGGTGGCCATCCCGCCACGCTAGCGGCGCGGCGGGACGGCCACCTACCGATTACAGATCCCCGAGGTCGCCGCCGAGGTCGAGGCCGATACCGGCGTGCAGGCCGGCGCGGCGCTCGATGACGAAGCGGTCGATCTCCTGGCCGTGGTTGGTCACGCAGCGGACCGTGATGGTCGACTTGCCGCCGAAGAAGGCGGGTTTGACGTCCAGTGCGATGAAGGCGTAGCCGGTGTAGCGGACCCGGGACCAGGTGACGGTCTCGGTGACCTTGGCCCCACCCTTGGCCCAGTAGTACGAGGGCACCTCACGCAGCGGGATCTCGTGGCCGGCATAGCTGTCCGGCACCGGGAACGCGTACAGGCTGCGGCCGGCAGAGCCGCAGGTGGCGTAGACGGTGCCGTCGCGGTCGGGCCGCACGACGCCGCCGATCGGCACCTCGGTGCTGACCTGACCGCCCCGCATGGCGTCGCTGCGCTCGTAGACGTGGTTGTGGCCGTTGATGACCAGGTCGACCTGGTAGCGGTCGAACAGCGGCGTCCACTGCTCGCGCACGCCGCCCTCGGAGGCGTGGTTCTTGGTGGTCGAGTAGGCGCAGTGGTGGAAGAACACCACGATGAAGTCCACGTCCGGCTGCGAGCGCAGGTAGGCCAGGCGGCGCTTGAGCCACGCGGTCTGGCTGCCCTGGCTGTAGCCCAGGTTGTGCGGGATCTCGTTGGAGACGTCGTTGGCGTCCAAGGAGATCACGCCGACGTTGCCGTAGATGAAGGAGTACACGGTCGGGCAGGAGGCCGGGCCGTTGCCGGGGAAGTCCCAGCGCGCGGTCTGGCCGCCGTAGCCGTGGTCGGTGTACAGCGCCTCCATGTCGTGGTTGCCGGTGGCGACCATCCACGGGACCTTCGAGGCGACCGGCTCGATCTGGGTCAGGTAGGCGTCCCAGACCTTCGGGTCGAAGGTGTCGTGGGTGGCGTCCGGCTTGCCGCCGATCGGGCTGCCGGAGCCGTTCGGGTCGGCGTAGGCGATGTCGCCGGCCAGCAGGTGGAACATCGGGTTCTGTTGCGCCACAACGCCGTTCTCGGCCAGCGCGTCGGTGCTGACGCCCTGGTCGCCGAACGCGGTGAAGGTGAACGGGCGGGTCGGCAGCCAGCGGGCCGGGGCGGTGCGGAAGGTGCTGACCGCCGTGCCCTCGTAGCCGTCGTGGCCGACCGAGTAGTAGTAGGTCTGGCCCGGGTGCAGCCCGCACAGGTCGGCGTGCAGGTAGTACTGGTCGTACGGCGCGATCACGCCGGGGACCTCGGAGTGCAGGGCTCGGACCTCGGCCGGGATGCGCTGCGACAGGTGCCTCGGGTCGGTGCCGACCCGGACGAACGGCTTGCGCACCGGGGTCGGCACCTGCCAGCCCACCCGCATCTCGGTGCGCGGGTTGCGGCCGAACGCCAGGTGCCGCGCGGTCGGGGTGACGTGATTGCCGTCGGCGTAGGCGATGCCGGGCAGGAAGGCCGGGCCGGCGGCCGCCGCCGCGCCGACCAGCAGGCCACCGCGCAGCATGCTGCGGCGGCCGAAGCGGGAGCGCAGGTAGTCGTGCTGCTCGGCCATGGACAGCCGGTTGGCCAGCGCCTCGGGCACACCGGTTCTGGGGATCTCCATGGGCGCACATGCTTCGGAACGCACATGTACGGCGTACGGACACAAAATGAACAATACGGACAGGTTTCCCCTATCTCGCGAAGGGCTATCCTTCCGCCTGATGATCAGGGACTTCTTCGCGGGCATCGGCCTGCTGCTGCGTGGCTTCGGCATCGTGTTCCGGACGCCCCGCCTCCTGCTGCTCGGCGCGCTGCCGGCGCTGCTCACCGGCGGCCTGCTGCTGGCCCTGGTGATCGGGCTGGCCGTCTTCCTGCCCGGCGTGATCGACTGGGCGACCCCGTTCCTCGACGGCTGGGACCCCACCTACCGCGAGCTGCTGCGCGAGCTGATCGGCGTGGCGGCGGTGGTGGCGCTGATCTACTTCGGACTGTTGTTGTTCGCCGCCGTCACGCTGGCTGTCGGCGCGCCGTTCTACGAGTCGATCGCCCGCCGGGTCGAGGACCGGCTCGGCGGCGTGTCCACCGAGCACGACACGTCGTGGTGGACCGACACCATGGACAACGCCAAGGTGGTCGGCACCTCGGCCCTGCTGTCCATCCCGATGTTCTTCATCGACCTGGTGCCGGGCATCGGCGAGTTCGCCGGGCCGGTCATCGGCGTCTGCGTGAGCGCCTGGCTGTTCGGACTGGAGCTCAGCGTCGTGCCGTTCTCCCGGCGGGGCCTGCCGCTGGCCGCCCGCCGGCACATGCTGGGCCGGCGGCGGGCGATGGCGTTCGGCTTCGCGCTGCCGGCCTACCTGTTGTGCCTGGTGCCGCTGCTGGCCGTCATCGTGATGCCGGCCGCCACCGCCGGCGGCACGCTGCTGGCCCACCGGCTGCTGGAAGATCAGGCACGGGCTCCTTCCTGATTAGGCCGTTCGGAGTCGGAAACCCTTTTCCAGGCCTACGCTCCACCCGGGGCTACGGTCATCCTGGAAGGATCGCGATGCGTTGGCGGGCAATGGGAATCACCCTGGCTCTGCTCATCGGACTGGTGGCCCCGGCGGCCGCCGCCGCGCCGAGCTGCCAAGACGTGTCCCTGCCGGTGCAGCTCGACGTGTTACTGCCGGCACAGGTGCACGGCCGGCTGTGCGTGCCGGCGGGCGGCGCTTCCCGCGTGCAGCTGCTGGTGCACGGCGCCACCTACGACTCGCGGTACTGGGATGAGCCGGTCGGCGACTACTCGTATGTGCGGCACGCGGTCGGGGACGGCTGGGCGACGCTGGCCATCGACCGCGTCGGCTACGGGCAGAGCAGCCGTGAGCTCAGTGCCACGCTGACCGCGACCACGCAGGCCACCACCGTGCACCAGATCATCGGGCAACTGCGGGCCGGTTCGGTCGGCGGGCAGTCCTTCGCCAAGGTGCTGCTGGTCGGGCATTCCGTGGGCAGCGCGGTGTCGCTGATCGAGACGTCGCTGTACAACGACGCCGACGCCGTGGCCCTGACCGGCGTCACGCACCGGATCTCGCCGGACGAGCTGGCCGCCATCTTCGCGACCTCGATCCGTCCGGTCACAGTGGACCCGAGCCCGCTGACCACGGAGTACGACCCCGGCTACCTGACCACCGTGCCCGGCACCCGGGCGGCGCTGTTCTACGGGCCGCACCCGGATCCCGAACTGCTGGCCTACGACGAGGCCACCAAGGGCGTCGTGTCCGCGACCGAGGCCGCCGACGCCATCGCCCTCGGCTTCACCCTGCCGACGTCGCTGGCCGTCACCGTGCCGGTGTACCTGGTGGACGGCGGCGCGGACGCCATCTTCTGCGGCCACCTGCTCGGCGGTCAGTGCTCCGACGCCGCGGCGTTGACGGCGGAGGAGGCCCCGTACTTCGCCAACGCCGCCAGCTTCACCGCAGCGACCCTGCCCGGCGCCGGCCACGACCTCAACTTCGAGGCCGACGCCTCCGTCTACGAAACCGCCCTCAACACCTGGGCCGACACCACCACCTGAACCCCCGCGAGTCCCGCTCTCAGGCAACCGAAACACGAGTTCGGAACTCGACACATGATTGCCTGAGCGCGGGACTCGCGGTTATTCCTGGCCTCTGATGACCTTCCGCAACCTGACCACTCGTTCCGACAACGCTCGTTCGTTGCCGCGGGTGGTCGGGGCGTAGTAGTCGCGGCCGATCAGGTCGTCCGGCGGGTACTGCTGCGTCAGCACACCCTCGGGCACGTCGTGCGGATACCGGTAGCCCTGGGCGTTGCCCAGCTTCTTGGCCCCGGCGTAGTGGCCGTCGCGCAGGTGCGGCGGGACCGCGCCGGTGGCGCCCTTGCGGACGTCGGCGAGCGCCGCGTCGATGGCCATCACGGTGGAGTTGGACTTCGGCGCGGTGGCCAGGTGGATCGCCGCCTGGGCCAGGTTGATGCGGGCCTCGGGCATGCCGATCAGCTGCACCGCCTGGGCCGCCGCCACGCACACCTGGATCGCCGTCGGGTCGGCCATGCCGACGTCCTCGCTGGCGTGCACCACCAGCCGGCGGGCGATGAACCGCGGGTCCTCCCCCGCCTCGATCATGCGGGCCAGGTAGTGCAGCGTGGCGTCCACATCGGAGCCGCGGATGGACTTGATGAACGCGCTGATCACGTCGTAGTGCTGGTCGCCGTCGCGGTCGTAGCGGACGGCCGCCTTGTCGACCGTGGCCTCCAAAGTGGCCAGATCGATCACGTCCGCGCCGGTGGACTGGGCCGACTCGGCCGCCGCCTCCAGCGCGGTCAGCGCCCGGCGGGCGTCGCCCCCGGCCAGCCGGACCAGGTGGTCCTCGGCCTCCGGCGACAGCGTCGGCGAGCCGCCCAGGCCGCGCTCGTCGGCCACGGCCCGCCGCACCACCTCCCGCACGTCCTCGTCGGTGAGGGATTTCAGTTGCAGCACAAGGGATCGGGACAGCAGCGGGGAGACGACGGAGAAGAACGGGTTCTCCGTGGTGGCCGCGACCAGCAGCACGATCCGGTCCTCGACCGCGCCCAGCAGGGCGTCCTGCTGGGTCTTGGAGAAGCGGTGCACCTCGTCGATGAACAGCACCGTCGCCTCACCGCTGCGGCCCAGCCGCCGGCGGGCGTCGTTGATCACCTCGCGGACTTCCTTCACGCCCGCCGACAGCGCCGACAGGGCCACGAAGCGCCGGCCGGTGGCCTGCGACACCAGCGTGGCCAGGGTCGTCTTGCCGGTGCCGGGCGGGCCGTACAGCATCACCGAGGCCGGCGCCGCGCCCTCCACCAGCCGGCGCAGCGGGGCGCCCGGGCCGAGCAGGTGGTCCTGGCCGACGACCTCGTCCAGCGACCGGGGACGCATCCGCACCGCCAGCGGCGCGTTGGCCGCCAGCTGCGCCTTGCTCCGCTCCTCGACGTCGGCGCCGAACAGCCCGCCGTCGTACAACCCGTCGCTCATAAGTTCGACGTTACAACGCCCGGCGGTATGGGATACTCGTTACCCGTGCCGTCAGCTTCCGTTCATCCGCGCGTCGTGCTGCTGGCCGGGCCCTCGGGTTCCGGCAAGTCCACCCTCGCCGCCCACCTGGGCTGGCCGGTGCTGAACCTGGACGACTTCTACCGCGAGGGCTCCGATCCGCTGCTGCCCCGCGACGCCTCCGGCCGGGTCGACTGGGACGACGACAACGCCTGGAACACCGCCGACGCCCTGGCCGCCGTGGTCGACCTGGCCGGCACCGGCCAGGTCGACGCCCCTGTCTACGTGCTCGGCGAGGACCGCCGGGTCGGCTGCCAGCGCATCGAGCTCGGCGACTCCCCGCTGTTCTTCGCCGAGGGCCTGTTCGCTGACCGCCTCGTCGCCGGCTGCCGCGAGGCCGGCATCCTCGCCGACGCCCTCGTGCTGGCCCCGCCGGCCGGCGTGACCTTCCTGCGTCGCTTCGCCCGTGACGTCGCCGAGCACCGCAAGCCCGTGCCGCTGCTCCTGCGCCGGGGCCTGCGGCTGTGGCGGGAGCAGCCGTCCGTGGTGCGCCGCTGCCTCGACGCCGGCATGCGCCGCACCACCCCCAACCGCGCCATGGTCGAGCTCGCCGACTACGCCGAGGCCCTTCCCTTCGCCGCCTAGGCCGGGATCACCGCCATCGCCGTGATCTCCACCAGCTGGCCGGTGTAGCCGAGCATGCTGACGCCCAGCAGCGTCGAGCTGTGCGGGCCCACGGACAGGCCGGAGGCGGTCACCACGTCCCACACCGTGCTCAGGTCCGAGGGCTGGTCGGCGACGACGTAGACCGTGGTGTTGACGACGTGCTCCAGGTCCGTGCCGGCCTGGCGAAGCTGCTCGGCCAGGTTGGCCAGCACCTGCTCGGCCTGCCGGACCCGGTCATCCGCCCCGACCAGCTTGCCGTCCTCGTCGAGGGGAACGCCGCCGGCGGTGAACACGAGCCGCTCCCCCGCCTCCACCACCACGCTGTGCGAGTAGGTGGGCGGCGGGAACAACCCCGGGGCGACGCGAAAAGTGGCCATGGCACGGTTCTACCCCAGCCGGGCAACCGGTTTTCTAGAGAGCCCGATCGGTCCAGTACGGCTGGCGCAGGACCTTCTTGAGGATCTTGCCGGTGGCGTTGCGCGGCATCTCCGCGACGACGTCGACGGTGCGCGGCACCTTGTAGCCGGCCAGGCGCTCGCGAGCGAAGGCGACCAGCTGCTCGGGGTCGACGGTCTGGCCGTCGGCCGGCTGCACGACGGCCTTGATCGACTCGCCCCAGCGGTCGTCGGGCACGCCGATCACGGCGACGTCGGCCACCGAGGGATGCTCGGCCAGCACCCGTTCCACCTCGGGCGAGTAGACGTTCTCGCCGCCGGTGATGATCATGTCCTTGACCCGGTCCACGACGTACACGTAGCCGCCCTCGTCGAGCCGGCCGATGTCGCCGGTGCGCAGCCAGCCGTCGGCGGTGAGGGTCTCGGTGGTGGCCGCGGGCTGGCCCAGGTAGCCGACCATGGCCTGCGGCGTGCGGAACCAGAGCTCGCCGACCGGGGCGTCGGCCAGCGTGACGGGGTCGACGACCCGCAGCTCGGCCTGGTCGACGGGCCGGCCGGCGGAGGTCAGCCGCTCCACGTGCTCGGCGTCGCGGTGGTCGGCCGGGCTGAGCACGGTGATCGCCCCAGCCATCTCGGTCATGCCGTACACCTGCACGAAATCGGTCTCCGGCCACGCGGCCATCGCCGCCCGCAGCAACGGCAGCGGCATCGGCGACGCGCCGTAGACCAGCTGCCGGAGCCGGCCGAACGCGCCGATGGCGGGCTGCCCGGCGGCCATCACGCCGGCCACCACGGCCGGCACCAGGAAGGCGTGGGTGCAGCCCTCGACGATGGCCCCGATCAGCGCGGGCCCGGTCGGCTCCCGCAGCAGCGTGGACGGAATGCCCTCGTGGAAACCGGAAATCGCGTAGCAGGTGCCACCGACGTGGAACAGCGGCATCGCGACCAGATTGCGGGAGCCGGGGCCGATGGGCATGGCGCTCAGGGTGTTTCGGGTGTGCGCGAGCACGTTGCCGTGGCTGAGCACCACGCCCTTGGGCCGGCCAGTGGTGCCGGAGCTGTACATGACCAGCGCCGGGTCGTCACCCCGCACATCGGACTGGACGCCGACCGGCCCGGCCCCGGCGATCAGGTCCTCGTAGCCGCTGAGCGGCACGGTGGCCGGCCGTTCGACGATGCCCTCGACGCCGGGCAGCAGCTCGTCGGCGACGAACAGGACCCGGGCGCCGGAGTCGCGCACGACGTAGTCCAGCTCGTCGGGAGCGAGCCGCCAGTTCAGGATGGCGGTGGCGGCGCCGAGCGAGGCCGCGCCGAGCACAACCTCAAGGCAGGACAGGTTGTTCTTGTCCAGATACGCCACCCGGTCGCCCCGCCCGACCCCGGCCGCCCGCAGCACACCGGCGACCCGGCGGATCCGCTCCCGCCACTGCGACCACGTGAAGCTTCGCCCCTCATAGCTGATCGCCTCGGCGTCGGGCGTCGTCTGCGCCCAGTGCTCGACCAGTTCCGGAAGCAGCCGCGCCTGTGCAGTCATCCCGTGACTTTCGCACTACAGCCCCACAATGGCAATCGGTGTGAGCACAATGGCGGGTCGAATCGAGCTCAGTCGAACGGCCCGTGATTCGGTTCGCAGACCGTGTCGGCGGCCGGCATGCGGCCTCGGACGAAGTACGCGTCCACGGCGTCGTCGATGCACTGGCTGTGACTGAGCGCGCCGTGGCCGAAGGTGTCGAGCGTCAGCAGCCGCGCGTTGCCGAGCAGCTTGGCGGTGCGCTGCGCGCCGGGATACGGGGTGTCCGGGTCGCCCTGGCTGTTGCCGATCAGGAGGACCGGGTTCGCGGTGTGGCGGTTCCAGGGGCCGGCGTAGTGGTCGGGATCGGCCGAGGGGAAGCGGACACAGGGCAGCGAAAGGTACGTGTAGTAGGGCCCGAAGCCCCGGGCGCGCTGGTCGGTGATCGGGGCGATGCTCGTCCAGGCGACGGGGTCGGTGGGGTTGAGGGCATCGGCGCACTGGGTCGCGCCGCCGCCGAGCAGGCTGTCGGCCGGGGTGGCGATGGGGGTGGCAGCCGGCGCCATGGCGGGGGCCGGGGTGGTGGCTGTGCTCAGCGCTTGCAGGAAATCGGCCAGGCGCGGCGAGTTGTCGGCGTTGGTCAGGTACTTGATGGTCCGGGCGATCACGTCCTGGTAGCGAATGGTGGCCGGCTGGCCGGTGTTCGGATCGGTGATGGTGACGGGGCCGGCGGTCAGGCCGTCGAGGACGTGGTTGAACTTGGCGAACAGGTCGCCGCCGGTGTTGAAGGCGCAGCGGCTGGAAGCGGAGCAGGCGGCGAGAAAGGACTGGAGTGCTTGCAGGGCACCCATATCCGCGCCGAGGCGGACGCTGAACGGGATGTTGGCGTCGGCCGGGTGGTAGCCGGTGGTCCAGTTGACCGGATCGTCGACGGCGTCGAGCACTATCGCCCGCACGCGGTCGGGGAACAGGTTCGCGTACGTCTCGCCGATCACCGTGCCGTAGGAAAGCCCGTAGTAGGACAACATCGGCGAGCCCACCGCCGCGCGGAGACGGTCCAGATCACGGGCCACGTTGGCCGTGGACAGGTGGCCGAACAGCGGGCCGGCGTTCTGCGCGCACAGGTCGTCGACGGCGAGCGCGTCGGTGATCTGCTGCTGCGCCTGGGCCGGCGTCATCGGGAACTGGGCCGCGACGCGCTGCAGGATCGCCAACTGGTCGGGCGAGGTGAAGCAGTGCGCCACCGTGCTGGCCCCGACGCCGCGCGGATCGAAGCCGACCAGGTCGAACCGTTGGTGCAGATCGGACGTGAGCACCGGTGGAATCCGCCCGGGATTGCCCGGGCCGCCAGGGTTGTAGAACACCGTGCCCAGCTTGTGCGCCTGGTCCGCGGCTGGCAGCCGTCCCACCGCCAGCTGGATCTTCGTGCCGTTCGGGTCCCGATAGGACAGTGGGACCTCGAGCGTCGCGCACTGATATCGGTCGAGGGGCAACGCACCCGCCGGCACCGGAGTGTCGGCGGGACACGTCGTCCAGGACAGAGATGTCTCCGTCGCCGCCTGAGCAGCGGGCGGAATCAGGGCAGCGGTCAGCGCGACCGCGGCCGTCGTGGCCAGGATTCGGGACAGGGATGTGACCATGACTCAGCCTGGCTTGTGACGGCGGAGAAAACAGTGGCCCCAGGCCCCCGCGCGGGGTGGAGCTAGGCCCACTCCCGGTTCAGTTCCCCGAGCAGCCGCCAAGTGCGTTCCTGGTCCGCGTCGGTGCCGAAGGCGCTGCCGACGATCACCTCGGTGGCGCCGGCGTCGAAGTGGTCGCGGATCGTTGCGGTGACGAGCTTTTCGTCGCCGATGGCCGCCAGCTCGACGCCGCGGGTGACGCCGCCGAGGGCCAGAACCCTTTGGTAGGACGGGAACTGGTCCAGGAAGCCGATCTGCGCAGCTGCGCGTTCGCGGGTGCTGTCCACGTCGTCGGTGACCACGGCGTGCACGAAGGCGACAACCCGAGGCGCGGAGCGGCCGGCCTCGGTGACGGCCTTGGCCAGCGGCGGCACGATGTGCTCGGCGATCACCCGGGGCCCGGCCAGCAGCGGCAGCGTGCCGTCGGCCAGCTCACCGGTGACCCGCAGGGCCTGCGGGCCCATGGCGGCGACCAGGATCGGCACGGCCGGCGACGCGCCCGGGAGGGCCGACGGCATCGGGGTCGTGGCGGTGATCAGGTCACCGTGGTGGTCGGTGTGGCCGGTTTCGAGGTACGGGCGTAGTGCCGTGAGGAATTCCCGTAGGCGTGCGATGGGGCGGTCGAAGCTGATCCCGAGCGTGGATTCGACAAACGGCCCGGCTCCCAGCCCCAGGCCGAGGTGGAACCGACCGGCGGTGGCCGCCTGGGCCGTCTGCGCCTGCGCCCCGACCAGCAGCGGATGCCGGCCGAAGATCGGGATGGCGGAGGTGCCGACCTGCAGCGTCGGCACCTCGCGCCCCACGATGGCCGCGAGCGCCGCGGCGTCGTAGTCGAACCGCTGTCCGAACCAGGCGGACCGCACCCCCGCGGCCGCCGCCTTCCTGGCCCGGCCGACGACCGCGTCCACGTAGTTGTCCACCCCGGCCGGCCCCTGCAACGTGATTCCGATGCCCATGGGACCGACCGTAGCAGCATCGGACCATCGGTCCGTATCTTGGGATTCCCTTGGTCAGAGCAGCCGGGCCAGCGCGGCCAGCACCAGCTCGGCCCGGTCCAGCCGGGCGTTGTGGCCCATCAGGCCGATGCGCCACACCGACGTCGCGAACGCGCCGGCGCCCGCCCCGATCTCGATGTTGTAGTCGGCGAGGAGCTGGTGGCGGATCTTCGTGCCGTCCACGTTGTCCGGGACCTTCACCGTGGTCAGCTCGGGCAGGCGGTGGCCCTCGGCCGCGAACAGCTCCAGACCCAGGTCCTGAAGTCCGGCCTGGAGACGTTCACCGGCGGCGCGGTGACGCTCGAAGACCGCGTCCAGGCCTTCTTCGAGGATGCGACCCAGGGCCGCGTGCAGCGAAGCGATCATCGCCACCGGGGCCGTGTGATGGTACGTGCGCCCACCCGCCGCCGTGCCGCTCACGTAGTCGCCGATCAGACCCAGGTCCAGATACCAGGTCGGGGGCTTCGGATTGCGGTGCTCCCAGGCCCGCTCCGACACCGTGAACGGCGACAGCCCCGGGGCGACGCCCAGACACTTCTGCGTGCCCGAATAAGCGATGTCGATTCCCCACTCATCGGCGGCGATGGGAATGCCGGCCAGGGAGGTGACGCAGTCGGCGATGACCAGGGCATCCGGGTTGCGGTCGTGAACCGCTTTGCCGAGAGTCCCGATGTCGCTTCGCACGCCTGTGGACGTCTCCGCGTGCACCGCCGCGACGATCTTCGGGTTCGGATGAGCGTCGAGGACCTTGTCCGTGTCCACCGGCTGACCCCAGTCATGCTCCACCGGGACCACCGTCGCGCCGTACCGGGACGCCACCTCCACCATGCGCTGGCCGAACAGCCCATTCACGGCGATCACCGCCGTGTCGCCAGGCTGAACCGTGTTCGCGAACGCCGCCTCCATGCCGATCGACCCCGTGCCAGAGAGAGGAAGAGTCCGGCGGTTGGCGGTCTGGAAGACGGTGCGGAGACGGTCGCAAGTCTCGTCCAGGATGCGGAGGAACTCCGGATCCAGATGGCCCAGCAGCGGGGCGGCAAGGGCGGCAGTGGCCTCTGGATACGGGCTTGAAGGGCCAGGGCCCAGCAGCACACGATCGATCAGGGACATGGACAGGACAGTAGTTGGGGGTGGGGCGGGTGGGAGCGGAGTGCCCCGAGTGGGGGGTTTGGGGGGTTGTGGGCAAGGAGGCTCGCCGGCGGTGCCCGTCAGCCAGTTCCGCCACCGCCCAGCCCTACTGGCACCAAGCCCTGTCGGCCGGCCCTGCCACCGCCGCAGTTCGACCGCCGGCCAGCTCTGGCGGCGCTCAGCTCCGCTGGCCCAGGCACGTCCACCGCGAGCTCCGCGGCCGCTCAACTCTGCCGCCGACCGGTTTTGTCGTCCAGTCCTTACTGATTCCTGCCCTCGCACCTGCCGCTGCTCCCCTGACCCTCATCTCCCAACTGCCGTCCCGTTTCGTTTGCCTTGTGTGGTGGTGGGTTGCGGGCCTGCGTGGACGGTTGGCCAGGCCGCGTGCGTCAGGTGGGTGGCGGGTTGGGTGGGTTGCCGGCGGTGGGGTGGGTGGTTGTGTCTAGGGAGGGCTTGGGACGTGGGGTGGGGTGGGGTGTGGGTTTCGTTGTCGGGGTGCGTTGGGTGGGGTGTGCGTTCTTGGTTGTGTCGTGAGTGATCCAGACGTCTGCGCGACTGTTGCGGAAATCGCTTTCCGGTGTGTCGCCCACATGGGTATTTGTTGGTGTGTAAGGGAAATCGATATCCAAGGGGAGGTAGAATGGGGGTATGACAGCAACGTTGGATCGGTCTGCCGACGCCGGGTGGTGGCGGTTGGACGACGGGGCGTTGTGGTCGGAGGGTGAGAGGGCCGAAGTCTGCCGTCGGGCTGATTATGTGCGGCAGGTGGAGGTGGTGGCCGAGTTGTGGTCACGGACTGCCCGCGCCAAGGACGATCAGGCGACGATGGTGGCGGATCTGGTGGCGCGGTGGGGGATCACCCGGGCGGAGGCCAGGGATCTGCTCCGGCACGCGGAGTTGTTCGAGCGGGAGGCGGTCCGTGAGGCGGCCGGCGAAGGCCTGCTGAGTAAGCAGCATCTGGTGGTGATCGACAAGACACTGGCCGAAGCGCCTGAAGAGCAGCGGGACCAGGTTGAGGCTGCGCTGCTGGTGAACGCCCGCGAGTTCGACGGGGCGACGTTGCGGGTGATCGCCCGGCATATTCTCCAGTTGCTGGATCAGGATGGGAAAGCGCCGGATGATCGGGAGTTGGCGGAGCCGAGGCGGGAGTTGCATCTGACCAGCCGTAAGGACGGGTCGGTGGTGTTTCGGGGGAAGATTGACCAGGAGTCGGGGGCGAAGCTGACGGCGTTGCTCAGCCCACTGGCGAAGCCGACCTCCGCCGGCGACACCCGCACCACGGCCGAACGCCAAGGCGATGCCTTTGCGGAGATCATCGACCTCGCCGCCAACAGCGAAGACCTGCCGGCGGAAGGCGGGGAGCGGCCGCATCTGGCGCTGACCATGTCGCTGAAGGACTTTCAGGAGCAGCGGGGCACGGCTGATGTGGAGAGCATGGGGCCGATGGATGCGGCCTCGGCGCGGAGGATTGGTTGTGACAGCAAGGTGATGCGGGTGGTGCTGGGGGCCAAGTCCGAGGTGCTGGACATCGGGCGGACCGCCCGGACGATTCCCACCAGCATCCGGAAAGCGTTGATCATCCGGGACAAGGGGTGCGCATTCCCGGGATGCCAACGCAGACCGAGACAGTGTCACGCACATCACGTGATCCACTGGGCGGACGGGGGACCGACCAGTGTGGACAATCTCGTGCTGCTCTGCGGACACCATCATCGATTGATCCACCACAGCCACTGGACGGTGAAGATCAACGAGGGGTGGCCGGAGTTCGGGGGGCTAGAAGCCGGCTAGGCCGTTGGGGGTGCCGATGCCGGTGGGGCCGTCCCAGCCGGGGCCGGAGACGCAGAGCTGGGGGGCGGAGGTCTGGCAGGAGTGGGCGGCGCCGTTCTGGCCGGAGGAGACGTCGGTGAAAGCGGTGGCGGGGGCGGAGTAGAGGGTCGAGGGGCCGTCGACGGTGGCGGTGTGGCCGGCGCGGGCGAACATGGCGGCGATGAAGGGGGCGGCGGCGCTGGTGCCGCCGGCTACGAACCAGCCGCCGATGCCGTAGCTGTCGTAGACGGCGACGCCGGTGGCGGGATCGGCGATGGCGGAGACGTCGGTGGCGGCGCGATGGCCGGAGCAGAAGGCGGAGACGGAAGTGGGCTGGCCATGGGCCGGTGGAAGATCGGACTCGCAGCCGCTGCCGGCCTGATTCCAAGCGGCAGACGAAAAAGCAGTGTCCGACTGGTACAAGGCGGTGCCGCCGACGGAGACGACCGAAGGCAAATTCTGCGGCCAGAAGCCGTGCACGGTGCCGAGATAGCCGGAATCGCCGGAAGAAGCGACAAAAGCCACGCCCGGGTGCGAGAAGACAGAACTGACGGAGCCGGTGTCGATGTCCTTGGTGGACGGATAGCCGAAGCTCATGCTCACCGCGGAAGCACCCAGGCCCAGGGCGACGGAAGCGGCCTTGGCGATGGAAGGGACGGCAGCGGCGGCGGGATGCAGGGCGGACAGATAGAAATCGGCGGCGGGGGCCTGCACCAGCAATATCTTGCACGAAGGGCAGGCGGCGGAGACCATCTCCACATCCAGGGCCGTCTCGGCGGAAAGCTGCTTCTCCTCCTCCGAACCGGACGGTTGCAGCGGCGGACCGCCCTGGTAGTCGACGACCTTGAAACAGCCGGAAGCAGAGGTGCACGGGGAAAGACCGAACTCGGTGCGGTAGTGGGCCAGATCGGACTCCACGTCGGGATAGCCGCCGCCGTCGATGATGGCGACAGTGCCGGAAGAGCCCACCGAAGCATCGGGCAGGTGATAGGCGGCGGCGAGCTCGGCGGCGCTGTAGCCGATAGGCACCGGAGTGGCGAGCGGGACCAGAGAACCCTGAGCAACCGTCACAACCTCGGAATCACAGACATCGCACGTGGCCACCACGCCATGACTGGCCAGCAGGGAACCGGACTGCACCAAGTGGTGCAAGGCGGTGACATCGGGAAAGACGGCCACGTGCGGGGCGAGAAGCAGCGCGGCGGCGGCGATCTTCACGGCGAACAACAGTGACCTCCCGAGCACTCAGCGTGAACACAGTGTCGGGAGAACCCGCCGACTCCGCGCTTCCAATCCACGCGCGTATCGGATACATTTTTGTATCGGAAGTGAGCGGGCGGAGGTGGCGGTGGCGGCGCCGAAGCGGGTGACGAAGCGGCGGGGCGAGACCAGGCAGCGGATGCTGGAAGCAGCGCTGCGGGTGTTCGCGGACCAGGGCTTCGGGCGCTCCACGGTGGAGCAGGTGTGCGAGCGAGCGGGCTACACGAGAGGCGCCTTCTACTCGAACTTCGCGTCGCTGGACGACCTCTTCCTCGCTATGTGGGAGCAGCGGTCCACCGAGCTGATCGACGGACTGAAGCAGGCCCTCGAAGAGATGGACACGTCCAGGGTCAAGGACGTGCGGGGCGTGGTGGAGCTGGTGACGCCGGCGGTGCCGGTGGACGACACGTGGTTCCGCATCACGGCGGAGTTCACGGCCCACGCGCTGCGGAACCCGGGCCTGCGCCGGGTGATGACGGCCCGCGAGGAGGCGATCAGCTCGGCGATCACGCCGGTGATCGCGGAACTGCTCGCCAACATCGGACGAGAAACACCTGATCAGGTGGCGTTGGGGCAGGCGGTGGTGGCGGTGCACGACGGCACGGCGGCGCAGTGCCTGCTGGAACCGGACAACCCCGTCGTCTGGCGGCGCCGAGCCGACCTGTTCGAACGGGTCCTGACGGCCTACAGCATCGAAACCGGAGGACGGTCATGACAATCGAGGCCGACGTCATCGTGGTCGGCGCGGGACTCGCCGGCCTGGTCGCCACGCACGAGCTGGTCAAGGCGGGCCGCAAGGTCCTCGTGGTGGACCAGGAGAACCGCAACAACCTGGGCGGCCAGGCCTTCTGGTCGCTGGGCGGCCTGTTCTTCGTGGACAGCCCGGAGCAGCGCCGCCTGGGCGTGAAGGACTCCTACGAGCTGGCCTGGCAGGACTGGCAGGGCTCGGCGGGCTTCGACCGCGAGGACGAGGACCACTGGGGCCGGCAGTGGGCCGAGGCGTACGTGCGGTTCGCTACCGACGAGAAGCGCCAGTACCTGAGCGAGCTGGGCCTGAAGGTCACGCCGCTGGTGGGCTGGGCCGAGCGCGGCGGCGGCCCGGCCGACGGCCACGGCAACTCGGTCCCCCGCTTCCACCTGACCTGGGGCACCGGCCCGGAAGTGGTCCGCGTGTTCCTGGAACCGGTGCTGGAGGGCGAGAAGCGCGGCCTGGTGGAGTTCGCGTTCCGGCACCAGGTGGACGACATCATCGTCGAGGACGGCGCGGCGGTCGGCGTCCGCGGCACCGTGCTGGAGCCGACCGACCTGGAGCGGGGCAAGGCGTCCTCGCGGACCAAGGTCGGCGAGTTCGAACTGCGGGCCAAGGCGGTCATCGTCTCCTCCGGCGGCATCGGCCACAACCACGACCTGATCCGGCAGAACTGGCCGACCGAGCGGATGGGGCCGGCCCCACGCACGATGATCTCGGGCGTGCCGGCCCACGTGGACGGCCGGATGATCGCCATCACCGAGTCGGCCGGCGGCCGCATCGTCAACCGCGACCGGATGTGGAACTACACCGAGGGCATCAACAACTGGAACCCGATCTGGCCCGACCACGCGATCCGGATCATCCCCGGCCCCTCCTCGATGTGGTTCGACGCCACCGGCCAGCGGCTGCCCTCCCCCAACTTCCCGGGCTTCGACACCAACGGCACGATGAAGGCGATCCTGGCCACCGGCCACGACTACTCCTGGTTCGTGCTGACCCAGTCGATCATCGAGAAGGAGTTCGCGCTCTCCGGCTCGGAGCAGAACCCGGACATCACCGAGAAGGACCTCAAGCTCGCGCTGACCGGCCGGCTGGGCAAGGGCGCGCCCGGCCCGGTGGAGGCGTTCAAGCAGCAGGGCGTGGACTTCGTGGTCTCGGACAACCTCCAGGACCTGGTGGCGGGCATGAACAAACTGTCCCGCGGCCCGCAGATCTCCTACGAGGACATGCTGCGCCAGATCCGGGCCCGCGACCGGGAGGTCCGCAACCCCTACTCCAAGGACCTGCAGCTGATGGCCATCACCAACGCCCGCCAGTACCTGGGCGACAAGCTGGTCCGGGTGGCCAAGCCGCACCGCATCCTGGACCCGGCGCACGGCCCGCTGATCGCGGTCCGGCTCAACATCCTGACCCGCAAGACGCTGGGCGGCGTGCAGACCAACCTCGACTCGCAGGTCATGCGGCCGGACGGCGAGGCGTTCCCGGGCCTGTACGCGGCCGGCGAGGTGGCCGGATTCGGCGGTGGCGGCGTGCACGGATACAACGCGCTGGAAGGCACATTCCTGGGCGGCTGCATCTTTTCCGGGCGGGCCGCCGGGCGAGCCCTCGGGAAGACACTTCGATAGGCTCACGTAATTGGACGGGCGGCTCCCATGAATGGGAGCCGCCCGTCGTTATTCACTGCTGAATCAGAATCCGGCGAGGCCATTCGGCACGCCGACCCCGGTCGGGCCGTCCCAGCCCTTGCCCGTGACGCACAGCGCCGGCGTGGCGGTCGGGCAGACGTGGGCCGGGGCGTTCTGGCCCAGGGTCACGTCGGTGAAGGCGCCCTTGGGCGCGGTGTACAGCGTGTTCGGGCCCATCACCTGCGAGGTGTGGCCGCCCCGGGCGTACAGGCCGGCGACGAACGGCGACGAGGCACTGGTGCCGCCGACGAGGATCCAGTTGTACGGCGAGCCGCTGAACGGCGCGTAGGTGTCGAACACGGAGACACCGGTGTTCGGGTCGGCGACCGCGGACACGTCGGACGAGGCGCGGTGGCCGCCGCAGTTGGCGCTGACGGCCGGCGGGGCGCCGATGGCGGCGGGCAGGTCGGTCTCGCAGCCGCTGCCGGCCCCGGCCCAGGCGATGTCGGTGTAGCCGTCGCCGTTCTGGAACAGCGAGGTGCCGCCGACCGAGACCACCCACGGCAGGTTCTGCGGCCAGCCGGTGTGCGTGTTGCCCTCGTAGCCGCCGTCGCCGGAGGAGGCCAGCACGGCCATGCCCGGGTGGAACAGGTCGCGGCCGGCCTGGCCGAACTCGACGTCGGTGTCGCTCGGGTACTGGTAGCTCATGCTGACCGCGGTCGCGCCCAGCTTGGCCGCGGTGTTCACGGCCGTGCCGAAGTCGGCCATCGCCGCGTCGACGTGCTCCTTGGTGCCGTTGAGCGCGTCGTCGATGGGCAGCTGCAGCTCGATGATGTTGCACGAGGGGCAGGCCGCGGAGGCCATGTCCACGTCCAGCGCGGTCTCCACGCCGACGGACTCCTCGTAGTAGGTGTCCGGGAAGGTGGTGGCCGGCGTCTGGCCGGGGCCGCCGTTCTGGTCGGTGATCTTCAGGCAGCCGCTGGCCACGGTGCAGGCCGGCAGGCCGTACTGCGTCCGGTAGGCGTTGATGTCGGCTTCCAGGTTCGGGTAGGCGCCGGCGTCGATGATCGCGATGGTGCCCTTGGCGCCGGTGGCGGCGGCGGGCAGGTGGTAGGCGGTGGCGAGGTCGTCGGCGCCGTAACCGGCCGGAACCGTGGTCGACAGGGGTGTTTTCGACCCGGGTGCGGCGGTGACCAGCTTGGACTGGCAGAACACGCAGGGCGCGACGGTGCCATGGGAGTTCAGCAGCGTGCCGTTGTGGACCTGGGCCCGCAGGGACTGCACCTGCGGGGTGACGACGTGCGGGTCACCGGCCGCCTGGGCGGCCGGGGCCAGAGCGGTCAGCGCGGCCACCACGGCCGCGCCGACACCGAACAGGGATGATCTGACAAACGCTCGCGACACTTGTCCTCCTGAAATGGAAGAACACGTCCAACGTCGGGAGCGTACCCACAGAATTCAGTAGTTGACCGAAATCAACTATTCACGGAATTATCTTGTGAATAATTCGTCCAAGTGGCCCACGACGACTGTCGTGAATCGCCGGCGGCTGTCCGGAACAAGACAGCGAAGGCATAGGGAGCCAGATCGTAACCGCGGCGCCACAGCCACGGAATGCCCTTCAGCACGAGCCAGGCGACATGCTGCCACGGGGCGACGACCCGGCCGCCGGCGCACACCAGGCTGACCGGCGACTCGACGGCACAGCCGGCCTGGGTCAGTTCCTCGGCGAAGCCCTGGGCCAGCATGCGGTGCCCCAGCTCGGACGGGTGCAGCCGGTCGACGCTCCACGCGGCCAGGTCGTAGGCGCCGGGCAGGGCGTCCAGGTCGACGCAGCCGACGCCGCGGTCGGCCACCACCGAGTGAATCACCGCGTTCAGCTCGTCCACCCGACGGCGCAGCGCGCGGCGCAACACCTTGGGCAGCCGGAAAACCCGGGCGTGGTCGTGGTAGCGGGCCAGCACCACCACGGCGCCGACGGCCAGCAGCTTGACCACCACGTGGTCGAGGTCGGCCCGCAGCTGGGCGGGGTCGAAGTCCGAGCGCATGGTGTCGTTCATGCCGGCGACGATCACCACCGCGTCCGGCCGCAGGGCCGCCGCCATCGGCAACTGCTCGTGCCGCACGGTCCCGATCCGGGCCCCGGTGCGGGACAGGTTCGTCAGGTCGCTGCCGCCGAGCGCCTCGGCCAGCAGCGGCCCGAAGCCACGCCAGCCGCCGCCGGGCAGCGGATCACCGAGACCGACACTCGTCGAGTCCCCCAGCACGACGAGGCGTCCGACCGCGCGGCGGGCGGGCACACTCTCCGACATCGCCTGAACCGTCACCCGTCCACGATCACCCGCGGACAATCACTCCCGGTGATGGTCGGGTGGCGGGCCGGGGACGGCTGGGCGAACAGTCAGCTCAGCCGTCGACGGTCAGCCGAAGGCGGGGAACAACGGCAGGTGAGCGGCCTCGGCGCCGAAGCGTTCGGCCATCGCGGCGGCCACCTGGTCGGCGTGCTCGGCCAGCGCCGGCCGCTTGGCCCGGGCGGCGTCGTCGCGCAGGCGCTGCCACCGGGCGTGCAGGGCGCTGCTGCGGCGGGGCGACGGGAGCCGGTTGGTGATCGGCCCGTCCGGCACACCCGGCCGCGGCAGGTACATCCAGGTGGACAGCCACACCCACAGCAGCTGGCCGTGCAGCAGCTTGGGCATGAGCACATCGTCGTCTTCCAGGTCGGGGAAGACCTGGCTGACCTCGGACCGCCAGGCCGCGACCATGGCCTCGGTCATGCCGTTGGGCAGCCGGAACGAGCAGCCGCACAGCGGGAACGGGATGCGCAGCGCGGCGGCGTCCAGGGCCACGTCCCGCACGCACCCGCCCTCGAAGTCCAGCACCCGCAAGCCCTTGCCGGTGATCAGGTTGTTGTCGGCGCACGCGTCGGACGGGCTGAACGCCCGGTGCTGGCTGCTGCTGAGCAGCCGGCCGCCGCGATGGGCGTGGGCGAGGGCTTCCTCGCCCACGGTCACGCCGAGCACCGACTGCAGCATCTCCGGCAGCTCGGCCAGCGCCACCTTGGCCCGGCGCGCCACCGGATCCTGGCCCGGACGGCCACCCAGCCGGCGGGTCAGCGCGTCGAAGTCGGCCTCGCGGCCGGCGGTGGTGGCGTGCAGGCGGCCCAGCGCCCGAGCCCAGGCCAGCAGCGCGCGCTCCGCGCCGCGGGCGTCATGGTCGAGCAGCTTGTCGGCCAGCGTCGGGACGCGGCCGAGATCCTCGAGCACGATCAGCCGCTTGGTCCCGTCGTGAGCGATCAGCTCGGGACAGATCCGGTCCTCGCCGCCCAACGCCGTGAACAGCTGGTAGCTGACCGCCTCGTGCGGGAAAGGGTCGATCAGCTCGCCGACCGGAGGCTCGGCGTAGCTCTTCACGACCAGCGTCTTGGGCAGCGAGAACGGGGTCGACGCCACCCGAACCCGCAGCACGGTGGACTTCCCGCTACCACGCAGGTCCTCGGGGTCCGCCAACCGGATCGACGCCCCGAATCGCCTGCTGAGCACTGACTCTGCGGCCGCGACGGTCGCCACGACCTCGTTGTCCGCTGCCCCGGCGGCGTTGGCGGGGCCAGCGGTGGTCTCCACGCTCATCCCTTCCGACCCTACTCCTTCGAGTGCACAGCACGTCCACACGATCGGCACAATCGACTACCCGGAGCAGTCGCTGTGCCGTCATGTTCGAGCATCACCGCGCTGGAATACGGCTTGGTAACGGGTTGGTGCCGCCGGGGGACACCTGAACGGGTACCCCCGGCGAACAAATCGAGGGTCAGGCCTTGGCGGTGTCGGCCGACTTGGCCGGCTTGGCGTCCACGCCGGCCTCCTTGCGCTGCTGGGCGGTGATCGGCGCGGGGGCCGCGGTCAGCGGGTCGTAGCCGCCGCCGGACTTCGGGAAGGCGATCACCTCGCGGATCGAGCTCTCGCCCGCGAGCAGCATGACGATGCGGTCCCAGCCGAAGGCGATGCCGCCGTGCGGCGGGGCGCCGAACTTGAAGGCCTCCAGCAGGAAGCCGAACTTCTCCTCGGCCTCGGCCTCGCTGAGACCCATGATCGCGAAGACCCGCTTCTGCACGTCGGGGCGGTGGATACGGATGGAGCCGCCGCCGATCTCGTTGCCGTTGCAGACGATGTCGTAGGCGTAGGCCAGGGCCTTGCCCGGGTCCTCCTCGAAGCGGTCGATCCACTCCGGGGTCGGCGAGGTGAAGGCGTGGTGCACCGCGGTCCACTTGCCGCTGCCGACCGCGACGTCGTCGCCGATCTTGTCCACGGACTCGAACAGCGGGGCGTCGACGACCCAGACGAACGACCAGGCCGACTCGTCGATCAGGCCAACGCGGCGGCCGATCTCCAACCGGGCCGCGCCGAGCAGGGCGCGGGCGTCGGACGGGTCGCCGGCGGCGAAGAAGACACAGTCGCCGGGGTTGGCGCCGACGGCCTTGGCCAGGCCCTCGCGCTCGGTCTCGGACAGGTTCTTGGCCACCGGGCCGCCGAGCGTGCCGTCCTCGGCCACCAGCACGTAGGCCAGGCCCTTGGCGCCGCGCTGCTTGGCCCAGTCCTGCCAGGCGTCCAGGGTGCGGCGGGGCTGGTCGGCGCCGCCGGGCATGACCACCGCGCCCACGTACGGGGCCTTGAACACCCGGAACGGGGTGTCCTGGAAGTACTCGGTGAGTTCGGTCAGCTCCAGGCCGAAGCGCAGGTCCGGCTTGTCGGTGCCGTAGCGGGCCATCGCGTCGGCGTAGGTCATGCGGGCGATCGGGCCCTCGATCGTGTGGCCGGCCAGCTCGCTCCACAGCGCCTTGACCACGGCCTCGCCGAGCTCGATCACGTCGTCCTGCTCGACGAAGCTCATCTCGATGTCGAGCTGGGTGAACTCGGGCTGGCGGTCGGCCCGGAAGTCCTCGTCCCGGTAGCAGCGGGCGATCTGGTAGTAGCGCTCCATGCCGGCGACCATCAGCAGCTGCTTGAACAGCTGGGGCGACTGCGGCAGGGCGTACCAGGAGCCGGGCGCGAGGCGGGCCGGCACCAGGAAGTCGCGCGCGCCCTCCGGGGTGGACCGGGTCAGCGTGGGCGTCTCGATCTCGACGAAGTCCCGCTCCTCCAGCACGTGGCGGGCGATGCGGCTGGCGGCGCTGCGCATCCGGATGGCCTTGGCCGGGCCGCTGCGGCGCAGGTCGAGGTAGCGGTGGCGCAGCCGCGCCTCCTCGCCGACCTCCAGGTTGTCGTCGAGCTGGAAGGGCAGCGGCGCGGCCTCGGACAGCACCTCGAACTCGGTGACCGTGACCTCGATCTGGCCGGTCGCGATGTCCGGGTTGTCGTTGCCCTCGGGGCGGCGCACGACCTCGCCGGTCACCTTGAGGCAGTACTCGGCGCGCAACCGGTGCGCGCGCTCGGCCATCTCGCCCTCGCGGAACACGACCTGGGCCACGCCGGAGGCGTCCCGCAGGTCGATGAAGATGACGCCGCCGTGATCGCGCCGGCGCGCCACCCACCCGGTCAGGGTGACGGACTGCCCGGCCTGCTCGGCCCGGAGCGTCCCGGCCTCGTGCGTGCGCATCACGGGTACTGCACTCCTCATGTGATCGGGTCGTGGACTTGGTCAAACCAGTCAACGGACAGGTTAGCCAATCTCGTGCGACCCCATTCGTGGCGGTGCCGTTGACGAAGTGGTCCAGACCACCTACCGTGAGGCACGGCACACGCTTTGTCCCTTTTCACCGGGTCCCCGCACTGGCCCCCCGCCGCCGCCCCGTGCCGGGATCCCTCCTGCGGATTCAGGGAGAAACGCATGGCAATGTTCGGAAAGCGGCGGCTCATGGCGGGCGCCGCGGCGTTGGTCGGCCTGGTCGCCGCCTCGCTCGTGGGCGCCGCCCCCGCGTCCACCGCCGCTCCGGCCGCCGGCGGCAACACGATGGTCGGCTACTTCACCAACTGGGGCATCTACGACCGCGCCTACCAGGTGAAGAACCTGCAGAGCAGCGGCACCGCGGGCAAGCTGAACGTGATCAACTACGCGTTCGGCAGCACCGCCAACGGCCAGTGCTCGCTGACCGACGCCTACGCCGACTACCAGAAGGTGTTCGACGCCAGCACCAGCGTCGACGGCAAGGCCGACACCGGCCCGCTGTACGGCAACTTCGGCCAGCTGCGCAAGCTGAAGAAGATGCACCCCGGCCTGAAGGTGGTGTTCTCGGTCGGCGGCTGGACCCTGTCCAGCGGCTTCACCGAGGCCGCGAAGAACCCGGCGGCGTTCGCCAACTCCTGCTACGCCATGGTCAAGGACTCGCGCTGGGCCGACGTCTTCGACGGCATCGACCTGGACTGGGAGTACCCCAACGCCTGCGGCCTGAGCTGTGACACCAGCGGCGCGGCGGCGTTCAAGAACGTGCTGTCGGCCGTGCGGGCCAAGTTCGGCTCCGGGGCCCTGGTCACCGCGGCGATCACCGCCGACGGCACCAGCGGCGGCAAGATCGACGCCGCCGACTACGCCGCCGCCGCGCAGTACGTGAACTGGTACAACGTGATGACCTACGACTACTTCGGCGCCTGGGCCCCGACCGGGCCGACCGCCCCGAACGCGCCGCTGAACTCCTACAGCGGCATCCCGACCGCCGGCTTCTACGCCGACGCGGCCATCCAGAAGCTCAAGGGCAAGGGCATCGCGGCGGCCAAGCTGCTGCTGGGCATCGGCTTCTACGGCCGCGGCTGGACCGGCGTCACCCAGTCCGCCCCGGGTGGCTCCGCCACCGGCGCCGCGCCCGGCAAGTACGAGGCCGGCATCCAGGACTACAAGCTGCTCAAGACCTCCTGCCCGGCCACCGGCACCGTGGCCGGCACCGCCTACGCCAAGTGCGGCAGCCAGTGGTGGAGCTACGACACCCCGTCCACCATCGGCGGCAAGATGAGCTACGCCAAGTCCCAGGGCCTGGGCGGCGCGTTCTTCTGGTCCGCCGACGGTGACACCACCAACGGCGAGCTGGCCTCGGCCATGCGCGGCGGTCTCGGCTGATCTCCCGCTTTCCTGCTGCCCCGGGCGCTCCTCAAGCGTCCGGGGCACTGTCATTTCCGGGGCTACCCAGCGCTCACTCCTCGGCCGGGAACACGATGGGGCTCACCAGGTAGCGCGACCGGTCCGCGGTCGGTTCCTGCGCCAGCCGCGGCACGATCACCTCGCGCAGATCGGCCATGAATTCGGCCAACTCCGCACGGCTGAGCCAGATCGCGTGCTGCCGGAAGCCCACGAGGTCGGCGGTCGGGTCGACGCCGTCGCGGTCCAGGTAGGCGGTGAACTCGGCCAGCAGCGTGGCCAGCGCCAGATCGAACCCCCGCCGGTAGTCGTCGACGGTGAGGTCCTCGGTCTCGATCGTCGAGTTGTGCAGCCGGTACGTCCGCTCGACCGCGCCACGAACCCGACGCTCGCTGGCCACCGCCAGCACCTCGCCGGCGGCCAGCGCCTCGACGTGCCGGTAGACCATCGCCTTCGAGACGTCCGGCAGCAGCTCGCACAGCTGCCCCGTGGTCAGCTCCCGCCCGCGCAGGGCGTGCACGATCCGCATCCGAACCGGGTGGGCCAGCAGTTCCATGGTGCTCACGGGCTTATTTTCTCACATCGTGCTACCGTTCGCATAAGACGAGAATGGTAGGGGGAAGACCGTGATGGCAATCGAAGCCGTGGTGAAGCTGGCCGGCGCGGGCCGGTTCGACGAGGTGGTGGACCTGTTCGCGCCGGAGCTGCGGGCGGCGGTGTCGGCGGACTTCGTGCGGATCGCCTGGACCAAGGAGGTCGGCGCGGTGCACGCCGTCGGCGAGCCGGTGAGCCTGGGCGACAACCGGTTCAGCGTGCTGCTGAACGGGACCGTCGAACTGCGGATGTCGGTGGACGACCAGGGGCGGGTGAACGGGCTCCGGCTGACGGCGGCCGGACAGTGGGAGCCGCCGCTGTACGCGAAGCCGGAGCTCTTCACCGAACAGGAGGTGCTGGTCGGCTCCCAGCCCGGGGCATTGGTGTTGCCGCACAACGGAAACGGCGCAGGAATCGTGCTGCTGAGCGGCGCCGGCGCGTTCGACCGGGACGAGACCGCCGGCCCGGTGAAGATGCTCAAGGACCTCGCCTGGGGGCTGGCCGGCCTGGGTGTGGCGTCGGTCCGGTTCGACAAGCCGGCCGACGCGCCGACCCTGGTCGAGGAGTACCTGCCGGCCGCGGTCGCGGGCGTGGAACTCCTTGCCGGCCATGTGGATCGGGTGTTCGTGGCCGGCCACAGCGCCGGCGGCAAGATCGCCCCCAAGGTCGCCCAGTGGGCCCCGGCGGTGGCGGGCGTGGTGCTGCTGGCCGCGGACACGTCGCCGATGCCCGCGGCGGCCCTGCGCGTGGCCAGGCACTTGGACCTCGGGGTGGAGCTGATGACCCGGCTGGCCGCGCGGGCGGCGAGCCCCGACCTCACCCCGGACACTCCGGCCAGCGAGCTGCCGTTCGGCTTCCCAGCGACATATTGGTTGCAGCTCAGGGAGTACGACCAGGTCCGGACGGCCATCGAGGTGGACCGGCCGGTGCTGGCGCTACAGGGCGGCCGGGACTACCAGGTGACCGTCGAGGACGACCTGCCGGGCTGGCGGCGGGTGCCGCGGGCCGAGGTCCGGATCTACCCGGAGCTGGACCACATGTTCTTTGCCAGCAACGGTTCCCACCTGGACGAGACCGTGATCGCGGACATCGCTCAGTTCACCCGGCGGCGGGCGTAGCGCCGCAGCTCCGCCAGCAGCAGATCGACCATCTCCGGCAGTTTCTCGACGGCCTGGTCGTGCGGGCCGGCCAACGCCACGGCGCCGACGACCAGGCCCTGCTCCCACACGGGCGCGGCGACCGACGCGATGCCCCGCAGCATGGGCCCGCTGTCCCCCAAGGTGTAGCCGGTCTCGCGGACACCGCTGAGCTCGGTCAGCAGGGCCAGGGCGGCGGCCCGGTCGTCGGGATAGCGGGCAGCGACCATCTCATGGCGTTCACGGTCGGGCATGTACGCCAGCAGAACGCGACCTACTGCCGTCTCGGGCAACGGGGTCCGCAGTTGCTGCACGGTCAGGTAGTTGAAGGGATCGTCGGTGCCGGCCCAGTCGGCGTACACGGAGGTGTCCCCGGTGCGCACGGCCAGCACGGCGCTCAGGCCGGTGCGGTCGAACAGGTCGACCAGGTCGGAGTGGTTGACCGTGGACACGAGCCGCTGCCCGGACCGCATGGCCAGCAGGTAGGGCGCGGCGCCGAGCCGGAAGCGCTTGCCGTCCTCCTCCAGGTAGCCGACGGCGACAAGGCCGTTGACCAGCTTCTGCACCGAGGACACCGGCGCGTGCAGGCGCAGGGCCAGCTGGGTCAGGGTCAGGCCGGCCCGCTCGGTGACCACCGCCTCCAGGATCTCCGCGATCCGGTCCACCGCCCGGTGGTGCGGCCGGAGCTCCGCCATGATCGCCTCCTTACCTATATAGGTAGAACCGTATCACATTGCGTAAAGCTGACCGGCGGGGCAAAGTAGTTCATGTAAGGCAAACAACTGAGGAGGCGGAGAGCATGGGGGCTCTGGACGGCATCAGGGTGATCGACCTCGCGACGGTGGTCATGGGCCCGTACGCCACACAGATCCTCGGCGACATGGGCGCCGACGTGATCAAGGTGGAGCCGCCGACCGGCGACATGAGCCGGTTGACCGCCCCGTACCGCAACGAGGGCATGGGATCGCTGGCCCTCAACGTGAACCGCAACAAGCGAGCGGTCTGCATCGACCTGAAGAACCCGCGCGGCAAGCAGGTCTTCCTGGACCTGGTGAAGACGGCCGACGTGGTGGTGACCAACATGCGCCCGGGCGCGCTGCACCGGCTGGGCCTGGACTACGAACAGCTGGCTGAGGTCAACCCCGGCCTGATCTACTGCAACGCGCAGGGCTTCCGCAGCGACTCGACGCTGGCCGACCGCGCCGCCTACGACGAGATCGTGCAGGCCGCGTCCGGCACCGCCGACCTGATGCGCCGCGCCACCGGCACGCCGACCTACATGCCGACCATTCTCGGCGACAAGGTCAGCGGGCTGACGATTGTCTACAGTGTCCTGGCGGCACTGGTGCACAAGCAGCGCACCGGCGAGGGCCAGCGCGTCGAGGTGCCGATGACCGACACGATGCTCGCCTTCAACCTGGTCGAGCACCTGGCCGGCCGCACCTTCGAGCCGGCCGCCGGCCTGATGGGCTTCTCCCGCTCGCTGTCCCCCGGCCACCGGGCCGTGCAGACCAGGGACGGCTGGGCCTGCATCCTGCCCTACAGCAAGCGCAACATCGAGGACTTCTTCACCGAGGTCGGCCACCCCGAGGCCCTGGCCGACCCGCGGTTCCAGGACTCGGCCAGCCTGGCCGCCAACTTCGACGCCTTCTACGACCTGATCGAGAAGTACGCCGGCGAGCGGACGACGGCCGAATGGGAAGCGACCTGCGCCCGGCTGAGCATTCCCTTCGCCCCGGTGCTGGACCTGGACGACGTCACCGAGGACCCCTACGTCAACGAGGTCGGCCTGCTGGAGACGGCCGAGCACCCCACCGAAGGCACCTATCGGGTGATCGGCTCCCCCGTGCGGTTCTCGGCCACGCCTGCGAGTGTTCGGAGGCACGCGCCGCGACTGGGGCAGGACAACGACGAGGTGCTCGGCGAGCTCGGGTACTCCGCGGACGAACTTCGTGAGCTGGCCGAGGCCGGCGTCACGGCAAGGAGGTAGTGGTGAAGGCATCCGAAGTGGCCACCCGGCTGGCGACCCCGCTGACCGCGCCGGCCTGGGCGCCGGTCCGGTCGCGGTTCACCGACCGCGAGTACCTGAACATCGTCTACCGCACGGATCCCGAGGCCCTGCGCGCCGCCGTGCCGGAGCCGCTGGAGTTCGACGAACCCCTGGTCCGGTTCGAGGTCATGAAGATGGGCGACAGCACCAGCTTCGGCCCGTACACCGAGTCCGGCCAGGTGATCCCGGTCCGCTTCGGCGAGGAGCGCGGCGAGTACCTGCACGCGATGTACCTGGACAACGTGGCCGCGACCGTGGCCGGCCGGGAGATCAGCGCCTACCCCAAGAGCACCGGCTCGCCCCGGCTGTTCGCCGACACCGGCGCGCTGGTCGGCACCCTGGACTACGGCACGCAGCGGGTGGCCACCGCGACCATGGGCTACAAGCACTACGCCATGGACCTGGAAGCGGCCAAGGCCGAGCTGACCCTGCCCACCTACATGGTCAAGATCGTGCCCGGCTACGAGCGGGCGCC
Source organism: Kutzneria sp. CA-103260 (assembly GCF_018263855.1). GTDB lineage: Bacteria > Actinomycetota > Actinomycetes > Mycobacteriales > Pseudonocardiaceae > Kutzneria. The sequence goes on from NZ_CP073318.1 coordinate 5,275,661, forward strand.
GCGGGTGTGCGAACTGGTCCGCACCCAGATCACCGACATCACGGTGAAGGCCGCGTGGACCGGACCGGCCCGGTTGCAGCTGTTCCAGCACGTGCTGGCCCCGCTGGCCGACCTGCCGGTGCTGGAGGTCGTGTCGGCCAGCCACATCATCACCGACCTGACGCTGTCCGGCGTCCAGCCGGTGTTCGACTACCTGAAGGAGCGCTGACCCATGATTCTCGCGATCGTCGGCGCCGGCACCATCGGCCTGTCCTGGACGACCCTGATGCTGGCCGAGGGGCACACCGTGCGCGTCACGGATCCCCGTCCGGACCTGGAGCAGGCCGTGCACGACGCGGTCCGCGAGTTCGCCCCGACCGTCCCCGGTTTCACCGGGACAGCGGCGGAACTCCTGTCCCGCCTGGAGATCGTCGGCTCGGTCGAGCAGGCCGTCGACGGTGTGCACGCGGTGCAGGAGAATGGCCCGGAACGCCTGGAGTTCAAGCAGGATCTGTTCGCGGCCATCGAGAAAGCCGCTCCGGCCAACGCTTTGATCCTGTCCTCCACCTCGGGCCTGACGCCGTCCTCGATGTCGGCGAAGATGGCCGACCCCGGGCGGCTCGTGGTCGGGCACCCGTTCAACCCGCCGCACCTGCTGCCGCTGGTGGAGGTGGTCGGCGCGGACGAGGCGGAAGTGGCGCGGGCCAAGGAGTTCTACCACTCGCTGGGCAAGGTTCCGGTGGTGGTGCACAAGGAGATCCGCGGTCACGTCGCCAACCGCCTGCAGCGCGTGCTGTTCGAGGAGTGCGTGAACCTGGTCGAGCAGGGCGTGGTGTCCATCCCGGAGCTGGACGACATCGTCACCAACTCCATCGGCGTGCGGTGGGCCACGGTCGGACCGTTCCTGGCCTTCCACCTCGGCGGCGGCCCGGGCGGGCTGCGGCACATGATGGCCCACCTCATGCCCTACATCCCCGAAGACGTGCAGGCGCGCCTGGCCGACCAGGTCGAGGCCGTCTATCCCCTGGCGGACAACGACAAGCGCGCCGAGAAGCGCGACCGCCAGCAGCTCGAGATCATCAGTTTCAAGGAGCGTGACAACGATGTCCGGTGACTTCTACGACTTCCAGGGCCTGCTGACCGACGAGGAGCAGGCGATCGTCGAGAAGACCCGGGAGTTCCTGCGCACCGAGGTCGCGCCGATCGCCAACGAGGCGTGGGCCAACGCCGAGTTCCCGCACCAGATCGTGAAGGGCTTCGCCGAGCTGGACATCGCCGGCCTGGCCTACCGCGGCGGCCGCAGCCTGCTCACCGGCTTCCTGGCCATGGAGATGAACCGGGTCGACCCGTCGCTGGCCACCTTCTTCGGCGTCCACAGTGGACTCGCCATGGGCAGCATCAACCGCTGCGGCTCGGACGAGCAGAAGCAGCGCTGGCTGCCGGCGATGGCTCGGATGGAGAAGATCGGCGCGTTCGCGCTGACCGAACCCAACGGCGGCTCCGACGTGGCCGGCGGCCTGAAGACCACCGCCCGGCGGGACGGCGACACCTGGATCCTCAACGGCGCCAAGCGGTGGATCGGCAACGCCACCTTCGCCGACCTGGTCGTGGTGTGGGCCCGGGACGAGGCCGACAACAAGGTCAAGGGTTTCGTGGTGGAGAAGGACACCCCCGGCTTCATCGCCACCAAGATCGAGCACAAGATGGCCCTGCGCACCGTGCAGAACGCCGACATCACGCTGACCGACTGCCGCGTGCCCGAGGCCAACCGGCTGCAGAACGCCCACGGTTTCCGGGACACCGCCGACATCCTGCGGCAGACCCGCGGCGGCGTGGCCTGGCAGTCGGTCGGTGTCATGATGGGCGCGTACGACCTCGCGCTGGCCTACGCCAAGGAACGCGTCCAGTTCGGCAAGCCGATCGCCAGTTTCCAACTGGTGCAGGACCTGCTGGTGAAGATGCTGGGCAACGTCACCGCGTCGCTGGGCATGGTCGTCCGGCTGGCCCAGCTGCAGGACGAGGGCGTGTACCAGGACGAGCACTCCTCGCTGGCCAAGGCCTTCTGCACCTCGCGGATGCGCGAGGCGGTCGGCTGGGCCCGGGAGATCCTGGGCGGCAACGGGATCGTGCTGGACTACAACGTCGGCCGGTTCGTCGCCGACGCCGAGGCGGTGTACTCGTACGAGGGCACCCGGGAGATCAACTCGCTGGTGACCGGCCGCGCCATCACCGGCCTGAGCGCCTTCGTGTAAACAGGGATCCGGCAAACCGGGCGGCCGCGGCCGCCCGGTTTGCCTATTGCCCCAACGATTTTGCACTACCCAGTGGGGGCATCCACAGCCGGGGCGACCCCGGGACCACCAGCCGCACCAGGGCGGCGATGAGCACCGGCAGGGCGGCGTCGTCCGGCCAGGCCAGCTGGTCGACGGTCTTGAGGGCCCAGTCGCGGTGCCGGTCGTCGCCAGTGGCTTCGGCCATGTCGAGAAGAAACTCCACGTTCTCGACCACGCCGTGACAGCTGGCCGTGGCCATGGTCCACTGGTCGGCCCGCACCGCCGCCGCGGCGGCGTCGGCCACCTTGCGGTAGCGCTGATCGCCGGTGGCAAGCCAAGCGCGCACGAGGAAACTGCCCACACCGGCCGCGTCGCCGCACCAGCCGCCGAGCGGAATGCTCTCCCCCGCCCCCGACGGCCAGCGCGCGGACGTGCGGTCCCACATCGCGGCTTCGCACAGCACATCGGCCAGTCGGATCGCCTTGATCCGACTCTGCTGGTCACCCGTGACCAACGCGTGATCCAGCAGGAACGCCGCGATGCCGGCGACGCCATGGCCGAAGCCGTACTTGCCCTCGGTGATGTCCTGGTGGCGGGCGCATTCCCTGGCCCGGTCCAGGAACTGCTCGTCGCCGGTGACCCGCCAGGCGTGCAGCAGGGTCAGGCCGGCGCCGGCCGAACCGTCGCAGACGTCCGGATTGCTGCTCAGCAGCGGAATCTCGGTCGCCAGCTTGACCGCGCGGGCCATCAGCTTCGGGTCGGACAGCGCCGCCGCCGCGTCCAGCAGCGCCCACACCGCCCCGGACTGTCCGAAGTGCAGTCCCGGCAGGACGATCGACTCCCGCTCACACCGCTTGGCCGTGCGCTTCGCCGAGGTGCGGACCACGGCCGGCAGGCGCTCGTCCCTCGGCAGGGCCGCCACCAGGGCGCCCAGCACGGACGCGCTGTGCCGGCGGTAGTTCATCCGGTCCAGCAGCTGGCCGATGCCGTCGCCGGGCACCCCTTCCGGATGCACCGCGCCCGCTGCCACCGACCCGGTCGACATCACCGGCAGGACCCCCTCCGGCCTGCGAAAACACGTCTACTCGTCCACAATCGCACCCGCTGATCGCCGGGCCGAACGTCAGGAGCCGATCGTCCCGCCACCGCTGCCCCAACGAACAGGCCACCCGAAATCCGTGAAAAAGATTCGGTTTCCTGGGGCAACATCATCAGCGCTGGACCAGCGTAGCTTCGTCGGCGAAGGCAGGAGGTCCCGGGTGTCCACGACGCTCACCGCCGAACAGCTCGGCCATCTACGGCATTTCGACAACCTTTCGCGGCAGCTGCCCAACGACTGGTCCCTGATGCAGGGCAAGGGAACCAACCAGGAGGACTTCGGCGGGTACCGGTTCCAGCTGGCGTACATGGCCTACGCCCTGGCGCTGACCCACCGGCACCGGCTGCCCGCCGCCCCCGGCCTGTTCCAGCCGATCATGCAGCGGCTCATCGACAAGATCATGCATCCCGAGGTCTGGATGTACTGGCGCGACGTGAGCCGCGGCGGCAGCGTCTACAACGCACACCTGGTCGACGAGGTCGGCGAGCAGTGGGATCCCGTGGTGCGGGACAACATCATGTACAGCGCCTACGTGCAGTCCATGGCCCTGCTGCACGACTACCTGTTCGACAGCGACCGCTACGCCGCCGAGGGCTCGCTGACGTTCGGCTACTGGTCCTTCTTCTGGGGCGGCGAGCCGCGGGAGTTCCCGTACGACCGGAATTCGCTGAACGAGCACATCTACTGGCAGATGGTCGGCAGCGGCTACCTGGGCGTGGCCTGCGAACCCAACTGCGTGTTCCAAATCTGCAACCAGCCGGCGATTCTCGGCTTCCGCCTGCACGACCTGATCACCGGCGGCCGCCGGGCCGAGGAGGTCGTCGCCGGCTACGAGCAGGCGTGGCGGGACTTCGGCCGGCTGGACGAGACCGGCCGGTACAACATGATGGTGCTGCGGGACTCCCAGCGGGTGCTGCCCAACGCGCGGCAGCTGGCCTGGGTCGACGCGTGGTGCGGGGCCCTGATGAACATGTGGAACCGCGACTTCGTGCGGGCCAACTATCCGCGCCAGGTGGCGAATCTCGTGCACCGGAGCCCCGCCGGCACGCTCTCCGTGGCCGCCTCTGCGCCGCAGGAAGTCATGGGGCAGACCGTGGTCAGCGACACCTGCGACTTCGGCTGGGTCGCCGCGTGGGCGTCGGAGATGGGCGACGAGCCCACCCTGCGGGGGCTGCTCGACCACGTCGACCAGTTCATGAATCCGACCTGGCGCGACGGCGGCCTGTACTACCCGCGCAACGACACCAAGGCCGATCCGGACGGCAACCGGGTCGAGATGGAACCCATGACCGGCAACGTGCTCATCGGCTATGCCCGGCTCAACGTCCCCGATGGCTTGTGGGGCCTGTACAACCAGCCCTGGGACCGGTCACGCCTCGCCGAACCGGCGCTGACCGCCGTCGACCGCAACGTCGACGTCAGCCGGGCCGAGGTCGTCGACGGTGTCCTGCACACCCGCCTGCGCCGGGCCCCCGGCCTTCCCGGCGACGGCACCGTCACCATCTCCCGCCTCACCGGCCGGTGGACCGTCGACGACCAGCCGCTCGATTCCTCTGACTTCCTCCGGGTGGACGGCGACAATGTCGTGCTGCGCTGTCCCGACGAGGCTCGGACCTTCACCTTCCGGCGGGAACCGTGAGCGCCCCGACCACGCCGACGTACTCCCTCGTCGACCACCACGGCCATGCGGTGACCTCCGCCAGCTACCAGGGCTCGTGGCAGCTGGTGTTCTTCGGCTTCACCCACTGCCGCGCCGTCTGTCCCCGCGCCCTCGGCCGCCTCTCCACCGTTCTGGCCGAACTCCGCGACCTCTCCGACCGGATTCGCCCGCTCTACATCACCGTCGACCCCGACCGGGACACTCCCCCGGTGATGCGGGACTTCCTCCGCGCCTATCCCGCCTTCACCGGCCTCACCGGCTCCCCCGACGCCATCGACGCCGCCAAGCGCGAGTTCCGCGTATTCGCCCGCCGCCGGGACGATCCGGAGGATCCAGACGGCTATGCCGTGCCGCACACCGCCATCACCTATCTGCTCTCCCCCGATGGCCGATACGTGACCCATTTCCCGGATTCGATGCCAGCGGAGGAGTTGACCGCCGAGTTGCGACGCCGTCTTAACTGATCTGGTTGAGCAGTTTCCCGATGGCGTCGACCTGTTCGCGGACGGTGGTCAGGGCGGCGGCGCAGGGGGCGGCATTGGGGCCGTTGGTGGCCGGGTTGGCGTTGTTCAGGCCCGGATTCTGGGTGCCGACGCCGCACTGGCGCTTCTCGTAGTCGCCGACGGCGGCCTGCATCTGGTCGACGACGGCCTTGATGGCGGTGGCCTGCTTGCTGCCGGCGGTCTCGGAGATGACGCTGTTGCCGAAGTTGACGACCTCGGTGGCGTAGCGCTCGCATTCGGGGAACACGGTGGCGGCGGGCACGGTCTGGCACTGGTCGGCCTGCAGGGCGGTGACCTTCACGGTCAGGTCCTGCACGGAGGGCCCGTACTTGGCCACCGGCGGGCCGCTCGGACCGGCCTCCCGACTGCACCCGGCGCAGGCCAGGACGAGCAGGGCGGGCACGAGCAACACGCGCAAGTTCACCACGAGGGCAGCGTAGAACAGGCCACCCCCGACGCCTTGGGCGGGCGGTGTCCGCGTCCACACCTCAACGGACAAAGGTGCCGGCTAATTCCCGCGAGATACACAATTCGACGATGGGGCAGGAATCGACGACCGAGGGGACAGTTTCGGCTGACGGCCGGCCGAGGGCGGCGTAACTTCTGTGGGGAGACAACCATTGCGTGTGATCGCGCGCACTTTTCTGCGAGGCTCCAATGCACACCAGCACCGCTGCTGCCTGCCGTTCCGCGCTGGCCCCGGCCAGCCGACGTCCTCGGCTCGGCCGGACCAGAAACGCGGGTTCGCTGGCCGTCGGCTTCACCTTCCAGCGGGACGCGGAGCCGCAGCCCGCGCCGGACGCCTGGCTGATCCTGCGCGCGGGCGAAATCCTGTTGTACAGCCGGGACATCGCCTTCGACGCGGTGGCCCAGGCGGCGGCCAGCCGGATGATCGCCGAAGAGCTGCACTTGTCCGAGGCGACGGTACGGTTCAGCTCCGGCCACGCCCTGCACACGGTGGGCGTGCCGTGCGGGATCGCGCTGCGCAAGGCGGCGGCGTCGGCCTACTGGGGTCTGCACCGGGACGCGGCGGCGCTGCTGAACGTGCCGGCCCGCGCGCTGGCCTCGGACAACGGCCGGTTCCGGGTGCGCGGCGGCCTGCGGCGGGTGTCGTACCACCAGCTGCTGGAGGCCACCACCACCGTGCTGTCGCTGGACTCCCGGGTTCCGCTGGTGTCCAACCACGACTACCTCGCCGACTACGTCGCCCCGGCGTCGGCCGTGCTCAGCAGCACGTCCTTCTCGTCGCAGGGCGCGGGCCGGTTCTCCGGCTACCTGCGTGACGAGATCCGCCGGGACGACGAGGCGCCAACCGGGGTGCTGGCCCGAATCGGGGCTTGATCCTCAGGTCAGCGGCGTGAGCTGACCCGGCAGGAACGGCGGCAGCTGGCCGGTGGCGTCCTCGTAACCCTTGACGGCACCGTCGAAAGCCCCGCCCGCCGCGCCACCGGCGGCCGCGCCGGCCAGCTGACCGCCGGCGGTGCCCACCGCGGTGCCGATGGCCGTGCCGATCGGTGCGGCCGGCGGGGCAATCGCGCCGCCGACGGCCCCGCCGATCGCGCCTCCCGCCGCCCCACCGACCGCGCCGCCAACAGTGCGGCCGATGTCGCTGCCCGGCTTGGCGGTGCCGGTCGCGGTTCCGGTGACGCCGCCGATGCCGCCGTCCACCGCCCCGCCGAAGCCGCCGCCCGCGGTGGATCCCAGTACAGAACCGGTTTTCTGGCCGAACTGCTCGCCGGCCTTGTGCCCGGATCCGTCCTTGTTGCCGAAGATTCCGTCGGCGATCGTGCCGACCGTGCCGCCGGCGAACCCGCCGAGGCTGGTGCCGAGCTGCCCGCCGACGTCGATGCCGGCGTCGGTGAAGTCGGTCGGCTCGGCCGCGCTGGCCGTGCCGGACAGCGGCAGCATCACCATCGCCGCGACCACGCCGCCGCCGACCACGGCGGACACCGCCGACCGCCGGACCACACTGTGACGACCCATGGGAATTCCTCTCGTAGCAGGGGGAATTGCCAGGACCGTAGCCAGCTCCGAACCGTCCGGCGGCGGCGCTGTGAGTCAGTTCATGGTGTGTTCCGAGGACTTGTCACGTAGGTGCGCAACAGGGTCACGCCCGACTGTGATTACGCCGCGCGTTCCGCCACTTCGCGGAGGTACGCCTGCGCCGTCTCCGGGTCGCCCAGCCAGGGCTCGTAGCCGGTCGGGTCGTTGAACAGGTGCGCGAACCGGTGCGCCACCTCGGGAAACTCCTGACCCGCCCGCAGCGTGTCCAGGATGTGCACGGGCGGCGGTTCGAGCAGGTCGTTGTTGAACCTGGTGGAGTGCCGGGCGTAGTCCCAGTAGGCGTCGAAGCAGCGGGCCATGAACTCGGCGTCGAACGGGCGGTCGCCGTGCTCGGTGATCAGCCGCTGGTAGATCCGCGCGCAGTGCACGGCGTTGTTGGCTCCCTGGCCGCCGATCGGGTCGTTGGTGATGGCGGTGTCGCCCATGGCCAGCACGTGCTGACCGGTCGGCAGGGTGCCCACGCCGTGCCGGACGACCGGGGTGATGCGCCCGGTGAGGACCGCCTGCGGCCCACCCGACTGTGCCCCTTCGGCCATCCCGACGGACCAGGGGAAGAACCGGCGCAGCTGCTCCTGGCACAGTTCCAGGTGCTGCTCGGCGTCGGTGACGCCGTCGAAGACGTCCATCGGACCGCCGGGAATCGCCGAGACGTACAGCCCGAACCGGGGTCCGGCGACCGACAACACCGGCAGCGCGAAGAACTCGCCGATGCCCGGCGCCAACCCGAACGTGACACCCTGGTAGAAGGCCGCGGGATCCTGCTCCATCAGCTGCAAGGTGATCCCGCGCTGCGGCTGCGAGTACGGGGATCGCGAGTCGTCACGCGGGAAAACACTGTCGAACTGCGGCCCACGACCGGCGGCGACCAGCACCAGATCGGCCTCACGGGCGTAGTCCGCGAGATCCTCGGGCGTGGCCCGGCCGATGCGCAGCTCGCCACCGCGATTGACGAACTCGGTCAGCCAGAAGGACATCTTCACCCGCTGGTCCACCGACTGGGCCGGGTTGTCCAGCGGCGACACCCAGGAGATGAACGGGTCCGGCGAGCCCGGCAGGCCTGCGGCGAAAGCGATGCCGGTCACCGGCGGCACCTCGCCGTCCCAGTGGTTGAGCCCCAGCGCCCGCTCGTGGGCCAGCGCCGGCTCGAAAACGCACTGGTTGGACAGGATCCGCCCGTCCCGGATGTCCTCGGCGGTGCGGTCGGACACCATGGTCACGCGATAGCCCGCGTCCACCAGTCCCAGCGCCAACAGCGAGCCGGCCTGCCCGGCCCCGACGATCACGATGTGCCGCACGACAAAACTCCCTTGCCCCAGTTACGACCACCCTAGGCGCATTTCCGGGCGGCCGTGACCGGCAACAGGGTTCTGTTCTGCCTCAAGGGGCAATGCGACGGAAGGCCGAGTCGGCCACCGTCGAGGGCACCTCGTGGCCGCCGGTGAACTCGCGGTAGTCCACCCGGTAGCCCACGATCCGCAGCGCCGGCACGATCATCCGGCTGGTGGCCTCGATCGGCAGCACGCCGTCGTGACGCCCGTGCGAGACGAACACATTCGGCTTGCCCGCCCGCGCTCCCGGCACCACGAACCCCGGCGAGAACGCCACCACGTGCTCGAACAGCGTGCCGTTGACCAGGCCCAGCGACAGCGCGTACGAAGCCCCGTCCGAGAAGCCGGCGATCGCCGCCGTCTTCACGTCGAAGTGCTCGAACAGCTCCCTCAGCGACCGGTCCAGCGCCTCCACGTCCGGGCCGAAGTTCCCGTGGATGGCGTCCCAGGTGCGGGCCCGCGACTTCGGGGCGTACACCAGGGCATTGCGGTCCTGCATGAGCTTGAGGGCCCGCTCCGGGGTGGAACCCGCCCCGTGCAGCAGCACCACCAGCGCCACCGGTCCCTCGGGCAGGTCCGCCGGCACGTGCACCAGCCCGTCGGCGAACGCGTGCGTGCCGGCCGCCAGCCGCTCCCGAGAGGGCTGCCCCGGCTTCGCGGCCAGCTCGCCCAGCCGCCACCCCGTCCCCAACTGCGCCGTCGTGCTCATGGCCCACCCTCCCTTGTACGACTCCTGTCGAACACAACCCGGGCGGCCGGGATTCCATTCCCGGCGGGCCCGTATTGCGTCACCGACATACGGTCATGCCCATGACGCACAAGGACGGCCTGGACAGTCTCGTGCGCAAACGGATCCGCGCCCTGCGGGTGGCCCAGGGCTGGTCCCTGGAGGAGCTGGCCACCCGCGCGCGACTGAGCCCGTCCTCGCTGAGCCGGATCGAGACCGGCCAGCGCCGTCTCGCCCTAGACCAGCTGGTCGACCTGGCCCGTGCCCTGGACACCTCGCTGGACCAGTTGGTGGAGACCGACACCGACGACGTGATCGCCAATCCGATGATCGACGGCGGGCACGGGTTGATGCGCTGGCCGATCAAGGCGGAGCCGGGCATGACCGTGGTGCGCCAGCGCATGACGGGACCGCCGCCGGACAACGTCGCCCGCATGCGCGCCCACCCGGGCCGCGAATGGCTCGTCGTGCTGTCCGGCACCGCCGTGCTGCTGCTGGGCAATCGCCGCCTGCGGGTGGAGACCAACCAGGCCGCGGAGTTCCCGACCATGCTGCCGCACGCGATCGGCGCGGAGGGCGGACCGTGCGAGATCCTCGGCATCTTCGACCGCGACGCCCGCCGGGGACACCGGGAGAGCTGACCGTTTGCCGGAACGGCAGCCCCGCCACCGATCGTCTTGCTTCATAGGCAACGGAGCATGCCTTTGGCGCACGACGTTCGTAGGTTGATCTCCAGGAGCACGGAGAAAGGAATCAACCTCATGGCTACGGATCAAGTCGTCCCCGCCGAGCACGCGGCGTGGCGCGAGGCCCGGTGGCAGGAGCTCGCTGGCCCGAACGGCAAGGCGAAGGTCGTCGCCAACGGTCGGATCTCCGGCCCGGATCCCGTGGTCTTGCCCGGAGTTCCCGGGCAGTGGCGGGTCACCGACGCCGGGACGTTGACCGTGACGGCCGAGGACGGTGTCGAGATCAACGGCGAGCCGGCGGCCGGCACGGTCGAGGTGCCTGCCGGCAGTTCCCTCGAATTCCCCGGTGGCCGCAAGGGTTTCGCCGGCGGCGCCAGCGGTTTCTACGGCGTGGTCGTCATGGACGAGGGCGCGCTGGCCCGGTCGGGGCTCAGCGGGATCGACGCCTATCCCTATGACCCGGCCTGGGTTTTCGAGGGCGAGTACCGCGCCGCCGAACCAGGCCGCCGCATCGAGGTGGAGCGGCTGACGACTCCCCGCAGTACCGAAGCCATCCTGGCACCGGTCGACCTTGTGGTCACCATCGCGGGCGTCGAGCACGTCCTGTCCGTACTGGAAGACATGCCAGGGCAACGGCTTGTGGTCTTCACCGACGAGACCAGCGGCACTGAGACGCCCAGTATCGGCCGCTGGTTGGTCCTGCCGCTGCTGGAGCCGGGCAGCACCGTGACGGTCGACTTCAACCAGGCGACGTTGTCACATCACCACGTGTCCCCGAGGGTCTTCACCTGCCCGCTTTCGCCACCCGGCAATCACCTGCCGCTACGGATCGAGGCGGGCGAACGGGCCCTCGCCTACGACCTCAAGGGCCGGGCGGTCACCTACCTCCGGCACCTGGAGAACCGGGACTGGGCCGGCGCACGGGCGATGTGCGCCGACACAGCCACGGTCTGGCACAACGACGGCAAGGGCGACGAGACGATCGCCGGCGCGCCCCACATGTACCCATGAGGCTCCCGGTTCCGAAGAGTCGCGAGGCCCCGCCGATGCTTCGCCCTGGGCGAGGCATCGGCTACCCGGGGGCCGAGCCGCGACGCCGAAGGCGGCGCCATCAATACGACTTGGGCAGCCCCAGGGTGTGCTGGGAGACGTAGTTGAGGATCATCTCCCGGCTGACCGGGGCGATGCGGCCCAGCCGGCTGGCCCCCAGCAGCGCGCCGAGGCCGTACTCGGTGGCCAGGCCGTTGCCGCCGTGGGACTGGATGGCCTGGTCGACGGTGGTGGCGGCGGCCTCGGCGCCGGCGTACTTGGCCATGTTGGCGGCCTCGCCGGCAGCCTGGTCGTCACCGGAGTCGTAGAGCGCGGCGGCCTTCTGGGTCATCAGCCGGGCCAGCTCGATCTGGATCGCGCACTGCGCCAAAGGGTGGGAAAGGCCCTGGTGGGAGCCGATGGGCACGTCCCACACCTTGCGCGTCTTGACGTACTCGGCGGCCCGGCCCAGCGCGTTGCGGGCGATGCCGGTGGAGAACGAGGCGGCCATGATGCGCTCGGGGTTGAGGCCGGCGAACAGCTGCCCGATGCCGCCGTCGGGCCGGCCGACGAGGGCGTCGTCGGGCAGCCGGACCTCGTCCAGGAACAGGGTGAACTGCTTCTCCGGCGAGACGATGTCCATCTCGATGGGCTGCCACTCGAAGCCGGCGGCGGCGGTGGGCACGATCATCAGGGACGGCAGCAGCCGCTGTCCCTTGGTGTCCACATGCCGGGCCACCACCAGCACCGCGTCGGCCTCGTCGACGCCGGAGATGAAGGTCTTGCGTCCGTTGAGCACCCACTCGTCGCCCTCGCGGCGGATGGAGGTGGCCAGCTTGTGCGAGTTGGAGCCGGCGTCGGGCTCGGTGATGGCGAAGGCCATCTTGGTGCTGCCGTCGGCGAACCCGGGCAGCCAGCGTTGCTTCTGGGCGTCGGTGCCGAAACGGGCGATGATGGTCGCGCAGATGGCCGGCGACACCACCATCATCAGCAGCGGGCTGCCGGCGGCAGCCAGTTCCTCGCACACGGCGGCGAGGTCGCCGATGCCGCCGCCCCCGCCGCCGAACTCCTCGGGCACGGCCACGCCGAGATAGCCGAGCTTGCCGGCCTCGGACCACAGCTCGGTGGTCTTCTCCCCGGCCCGCGCCTTGGCGGTGAAGTAGTCGGCGCCGTACTGCGACCCGAAGTCGAAGACGGCCTTGCGCAGCGCCCGCCGCTCCTCGCTCTCCACAAAACTCATGCCCTACTCACCCTCCACCACAGCGAGCACGGCGCCCGCCTCGACTTGCTGACCTGCCTGCACGAGCACCTCGGCGACGGTGCCGCCGGCAGCGGCCACCACCCGGTGCTCCATCTTCATCGCCTCCAGCACAAGCAGTTCCGCGCCGGCCGCGACGGTTTCCCCGGCCTGCACGGAAACCCGGACCACGGTGCCGGGCATCGGGGCGACGGTGGCCCCCTCGGCGATCTTGTCGGTGGGGTCCGGGAACCTCGGGACCAGCGTCAATGCCAGCGGGCCGACGTAGACCGTGTCGCCGTAGCGGGCGACCTCGTAGCGCTGCCGCACACCGTCGACGTCCAGCACGACCTCGTGCTCGGTGGCCCGAACCAGCTCGATGCCGGCCGGTTCGACGAGCTTGCCATCGCGGTCGAAGCGGTACGTGACCTCGGCCTGCTCGAAGACGGTCTTCTGCGGCTGGGACGGAATGTTCCGCCAGCCCAACGGGAATCGACTCTGCCGGCCCTGGGCCAGGGCGATCGCCGCCACCAGCGCACCTCGGTCCACATCGGACACCAATGGCTTGGCGAGCTGGTCGAGGCCGACCCGGTCCAGGAAGCCGGTGTCGGTGTCGCCGGCCAGGAACTCCTTGCTGCGCAACACGTTCACCAGCAGGTCGCGGTTGGTCAGCACACCGTGGATCTTCGCACTCGCCAGCGCGGCCGAGAGCCGACGGGCGGCGGCGGCCCGGTCCGGGCCCCAGGCGATGACCTTGGCCAGCATCGGGTCGTAGTGCACGCCGACGACCGACCCGTCCTCGACGCCGCTGTCCAACCGCAGCCCGTACTCCCGGGGCACGGTGAACTCGCCGTCCACATCGGACAGTGCGAACCGGTGCAGCACCCCGCTCTGCGGCCGCCAGTCCAGGGAGGGGTCCTCGGCGTAGAGCCGGACCTCGATGGCGTGGCCGTTCGGGGTCGGGTGGTCCGCCGGCAACTGGGCACCCTCAGCGATGGCCAGTTGCCAGCGAACCAGGTCGATACCGTACACGCACTCGGTGACCGGGTGTTCCACCTGCAACCGGGTGTTGACCTCCAGGAAGTGGATGGTCCCCCTGGCCGACAGCAGGAACTCCACGGTGCCCGCGCCGACGTAGCTGATCGACCGGGCCGCCGCGACCGCGGCGTCGAAAAGTTTCGTGCGGATTTCCGGTGTCACCGCTGGTGAAGGCGTCTCTTCGACGATCTTCTGGTGCCGCCGCTGAATGGAGCACTCCCGCTCCCCCAAGGCCCACACCGTGCCGTGCGAGTCGGCCAGGATCTGCACCTCGACATGCCGCGCGCCCTCCAGCAGCGGCTCGCAGAACACGGTGCCGTCGCCGAACGCCGACTCGGCCTCGCGACGGGCCGCGGCCACTTCCTCACGCAGCGTGGACAGTTCGCGCACGATCCGCATGCCGCGACCGCCGCCGCCGGCCGAGGCCTTGATCAGCACCGGCAGGTCGTCCTCGGTCACGGTCTCCGGGTCGAGCTCGGCCAGCACCGGCACGCCGTCGGCGGCGACCCGCTTCTTGGCCGCCACCTTGGAGCCCATCGCCTCGATCGACTCGGGCGACGGGCCGACCCAGGTCAGGCCGGCCGCCAGCACCGCCCGCGCGAACCCGGCGTTCTCCGACAGGAAGCCGTATCCGGGGTGCACGGCGTCGGCCCCGGTCGCCCGGGCCGCCGCGATCAGCGCGTCGATCCGCAGGTACGTCTCGGACGGCGCGGCCCCGGGCAGCCGGACGGCGTGGTCGGCCTCGGCCACGAACGGGGCGTCCGCGTCGGGATCCGAGAACACCGCGACCGGCGAGATGCCGGCCAGCCGGCAGGACCGGAAGACCCGGCGGGCGATCTCGCCCCGGTTGGCCACCAGCAGTCGAGTGATCATGGCCCTCACATCCGGAAGACGCCGAAGCCCTCGGCGCCCTTGACGTTGTTGCTGTGCACCGCGGACAGGCACAGGCCCAGCACGGTTCGGGTGTCCCGCGGGTCGATCACGCCGTCGTCGTAGAGCCGGCCGGACAGGAACGGGGCCAGCGACTGCGACTCGATCTGGCCCTCGACCATCTGCCGCATGGCCGCGTCGTGCTCGTCGTTGTACGGCTGGCCCTTGGCCGCGGCGGCCTGTCGGGCCACGATGGACAGCACGCCGGCCAGCTGGGCCGGGCCCATCACCGCCGACTTGGCGTTGGGCCAGGTGAACAGGAAGCGCGGATCGTAGGCCCGGCCGCACATGCCGTAGTTGCCGGCCCCGTAGGACGCGCCCATCACCACGGTCAGGTGCGGCACCTTGGAGTTGGACACGGCGTTGATCATCATCGAGCCGTGCTTGATGATGCCGGCCTGCTCGTAGGACGCGCCGACCATGTAGCCGGTGGTGTTCTGCAGGAACAGCAAAGGGGTGTCGGCGCGGTTGGCCAGCTGGATGAACTGGGTCGCCTTCTGGGCCTCCTCGCTGAACAGCACGCCGCGGGCGTTGGCCAGGATGCCGATCGGGTAGCCGTGCAGGGTGGCCCAGCCGGTGACCAGGCTGTCGCCGTAGCGTGGCTTGAACTCGTCGAAGTCGGAGTCGTCGACGATGCGCGCGATGACTTCCCTGGGGTCGAACGGAATCCGCAGGTCGGTCGGCACCAGGCCGAGCAGTTCCTCGGCGTCGTAACGGGGTTCGAGCACGGTCGCGCGTGGCTGCGGCCCGAGCTTGCGCCAGTTCAGGCGGGCCACCACGCGCCGGATGTTGCGAATGGCGTCGACCTCGTCCACCGCAACGTAGTCGGCCAGGCCGGAGGTGCGGCCGTGCATGTCGGCCCCGCCCAGCGCCTCGTCCTCGGCCTCCTCGCCGGTGGCCATCTTGACCAGCGGCGGGCCGCCCAGGAACACCTTGGAGCGCTCCTTGACCATGATCACGTAGTCGGACATGCCCGGCACGTACGCGCCGCCGGCGGTGGCGTTGCCGAACACCGCCGTCACGGTGGGAATGCCGGCGGCCGACAGCCGGGTCAGGTCGCGGAACATCTGGCCGCCGGGAATGAATATCTCGGCCTGGCTGGGCAGGTCAGCCCCGCCGGACTCGACCAGGCTGATCACCGGCAGCCGGTTGGCCAGCGCGATGTCGTTGGCCCGCAACGTCTTGCGCAGCGTCCAGGGGTTGCTCGCGCCGCCGCGCACGGTCGGGTCGTTGGCCGTGATCAGGCACTCCACGCCCTCGACCACGCCGATGCCGGTGACCACGCTCGCGCCGACCTGGTAGTCGCTGCCCCAGGCGGCCAGCGCGGACAGCTCCAGGAACGGCGCGTCCTGGTCGACGACCAGCTCGATGCGCTCGCGGGCCATCAGCTTGCCGCGCTTGCGGTGCCGCTCCACGTACTTCGGGCCGCCGCCGGCCAGCGCCTTGGCGTGCTCGGCGTCCAGCTCGGCCAGCTTGCCCAGCAGCGCCTCGCGGTTCTCCTTGTGCTCGACGCTGTTCACGTCCACAGTGGACTTCAGTGCGGTCATCAGGCGAATCCCATCCTGCGCGCGGCCAGCTCGGCCAGCACCTCGCGGGTGCCGCCGCCGATGCTGAGGATCCGCGCGTCCCGGTAGTGTCGTTCCACTTCGGACTCCCGCAGGTAGCCGGCGCCGCCGTGCAGCTGCACCGCTTCGTTGGCCACGAAGTCGCACGCGTCGGTGCTGGCGTTCTTGGCCATCGACACCTCGGCGATCACCTCCTCGCCGGCCGCCACCTTGACCGCGACCTCACGGGTGTAGGTGCGGGTCAGCGCGGTCCGCTGGGCCATCTCCACCAACTTGTGCCGCACCACCTGCCGGCTGATCAGCGGCCGGTCGAAGGTGATGCGGTTGCGCACGTAGTCCACGGTCAGGTCGAGGCAGCGCTGCGCGGTGGCGTAGGCCTGCACGGCCAGCGACAGCCGCTCCACCTGGAACTGCTGCATCAGCTGCGGGAAGCCGCCGTTCTCCGGGCCGACCAGGTTGGCCACCGGCACCCGGGCATCCGAAAAGGACAGTTCGGCGGTGTCCGAGCAGTGCCAGCCCATCTTCTCCAGCTTGCGACTGGCGGTGAAGCCGGGCGTGCCGCGCTCGACCACCAGCAGGCTCACGCCCTGGTAGCCGGCCTCGCCGGTGCGCACCGCGGTGGTGACGAAGTCGGCGCGGGTGCCGGAGGTGATGAACATCTTGCTGCCGTTGACGATGTAGTGGTCGCCATCGCGGACCGCCCGCGTCCGCAGCGACGCCACGTCCGAGCCGCCGTCCGGCTCGGTGACCGCCAGCGAGCCGATCTTCTCGCCGGCCAGCGCCGGCCGGACGAACCGCTCGACGTGGTCGGCGTCGCCGGCCGCGACGATGTGCGGGATGGCGATGCCGTGCGTGAGCAGGCCGGCGATCAGGCCGGACGAGCCGCCGGCCTGGATCAGCTCCTCGGTCACCACCACGGTGTCCAGCAGGTCGCCGCCGCTGCCGCCGACCTTCTCGTCGAAGCCGACGCCGAGCAGCCCCACCTCGGCCGCCTTGCGGTGCAGGGACCTCGGCAGCTCGCCGTCACGCTCCCACTGGTCCATGTTGGGGCGGACCTCGCGCTCGACAAACGCGCGCACGGTGTCGCGCAGCTGCCGTCGTTCCGGAGTCTCCCAGGGACTCACACGCTCACCTCGACCGATCGGAGCCACTCCCCCAGCGCCTTTGCCTGGGGGTCGAACCGGGTGCTGGCCGCGACGCCCTCGCCGAGCAGGCCGCGGACCACGAAGTTGACCGCCCGCAGCGTGGGCAGCGGATACCGCTTCACGGTCAGGTCCCTGAGCTCGGGCAGCAGCTCCTTGAGCCGCGCGGAACTCAGGGTCTGGGCCAGCCAGGCGTAGTCGTCGTCGGTGCGGGCCCACACGCCGAGGTTGGCGTCGCCGCCCTTGTCGCCGGAGCGGGCGCCGAACTTCTCGCCGATGCGGAACCTGGGCGTGGCAACGGGTTCACCGTCGGGTTCGACGCTGACCTGCTCGCGGACGTGAGCGGTTTGAGTCGGCGGTGTCACCTCGACACGCCGACCGTCCGGCAACACGACCGTGTGGGCAATCGCTTGCTGCGGCAGGAAAGCCGCCGAGAACACCCCGAACGGCGTGGCGTCGCCCGGCGGTGCCGTGACGTGGAAGCCCGGGTAGGAGGCCAGCGCCAGCTCGACCGCGGCTTGCGAGAACACTCGTCCCGATCGCTTACCGTCAGCGTCCTTGATGGTCACGTGCAGCAGCGCACTGGCCGATTCCTCGGTCGGTGGCTCGTCGTGCGCGACTGTGCCGAGGCTCCAGGTCACACCGTCGGTGCCGATGCGCTCGGTGAGCTGGCGTTTCACCAGTTCC
This sequence comes from Kutzneria sp. CA-103260, assembly GCF_018263855.1. Lineage (GTDB taxonomy): Bacteria > Actinomycetota > Actinomycetes > Mycobacteriales > Pseudonocardiaceae > Kutzneria. The sequence goes on from NZ_CP073318.1 coordinate 5,293,608, forward strand.
GCCTTGGCTTCCACGTCCAGTCCACACAGGACGAACGTCATGGCGTTGCGGAAGCCGCCGAGCCGGTTCAGGCACACCTTGGCGTCCGGCGGCGGCGGAGTGCCCTGGACTCCGGAGATCCGCACCCGGTCCGGGCCTTGCTGGGCCAGGGAGATCGTGTCGAACCGGCTGACCACGTCCGGGCCCAGGTAATCCGGCCCGCCGATCTCGTACAGCAGCTGGGCGGTCACGGTCTCCGTGGTCACCGCGCCGCCGGAGCCGGCATGCTTGGTGATCACCGACGATCCGTCGGCCTCGATCTCGGCGATCGGGAAGCCGGCGTGCAGCAGGTCGGGAATCTCGGTGAAGAAGGCGAAGTTGCCGCCGGTGGCCTGCGCGCCGCACTCGATCACGTGCCCGGCGACCGTCGCCCCGGCCAGCTTGTCCCAGTCGTCACGGGCCCAGCCGTAGTGGGCCGCCGCCGGCCCGACGATCAGCGAGGCGTCGGTCACCCGCCCGGTGACGACGACGTCCGCGCCGGCGTTGAGCGCTTCGACAATGCCCCAGCAGCCCAGATAGGCGTTGGCGGTGAGGAATCCGTCGAACTGCGAGCGGACGTCGTCGCCCTCGACGTGGGCGACCTTGACCGCGATGCCGAGCCGGTCGGCCAGCTCGCGGATGGCCGTCGCCAGCCCGGCCGGGTTCAGGCCGCCGGCGTTGGCGACGATCTTCACGCCGCGGTCCACGGCCGCGCCCAGGGAGCCTTCCAGTTGGCGCAGGAAGGTTTTCGCGTAGCCCTTGGTCGGGTCCTTCATCAGGTCCCGGCCCAGGATCAGCATGGTCAGCTCGGCCAGGTAGTCCCCGGTCAGCACGTCCAGCGGGCCGCCGTCGAGCATCTCCCGGACCGCGTCGAAGCGGTCGCCGTAGAAGCCGGACGCGTTGCCGATGCGATAGGTCATAGGAACTCCCCCGGCTTGCGACCCGCGCCCGGCAGGCCGGCGAACGCCTGCGCCACCCGGAGGAACTGCTCGGCCACCGGGCCGGTCGCCGTGATGTCGAGATCGTCGAGATGCCGGCGCTGCGTGACCAGATAGCAGAAGTCCAGCGCCGGCCCGGTGATCCGGTTCGCCGCGCCCTCGTCGTTCCAGGTCCAGGCCTCGCCGTCGGGGCCGGTGAGCTCGACCCGGATCGGCTCGGCCGGCTTGGGCAGGCCGTTGATCTGGAAGGCGAAACCCATGGCCCGCACGCCGATGTGGGCCACGTGCCGCAGCCGGGCCGTCGGCTCGCGGCGCACGCCCAGCGTGTCGGCGATGTCCTGGCCGTGGGCCCAGGTCTCCATGATCCGGGCCGTGGCCATCGACGCCGGGGCCATCGGCGGGCCGAACCACGGCAGCTTCTGTCCACTGGGGACGGTCGCAAGCGCTTGCGCCAGCTCGGTTCTGCTCAGCCGCCACTCCGCCAGCAGCTCCGCCGGGTCCTGCCGTGACCACTGCTCGGCGGCCTCGTCGACAAAGCCGGTCGGATTGGCCTGGGCCTGCCGCACCGTGTCGGCGAAGGCCTCCTCGTCGGTCGCGGCCAGCAGCGCCTGCCGGTCCGTCCAGGCCAGGTGCGCCACCTGGTGCGCGACCGTCCAGCCCGGGGCCGGCGTCGGCGCCGCCCAGCGGTCCTCAGCCAGCTCCGCGACCAGGCCGTCCGCGCTCTCGCTCTCCGCGACCAGATCCGCCACCAGGGCGGCGATGTCCGTCATGCCTGCTCCCTTAACACCGCGTCGAGCATCGATGCCCACTGCCGCACGATCCGGTTCCGGCGGCGTGAGTCGTCGGACAGCTGGTTGGCCAGCGCCAGGCCGCGGGCCAGGTCCAACGTCGCCTGCACCGTCTCCCGCACGCCCGGCTTCTTCTCGTCCGCGCCCAGCAGCTCCACCGTGAGGCGGTGGCACTGCCGGCCCAGCCTCGCCTCCAGGTCCACCACCACCGGCTTCAGCTCCGGGTCCGTGCGCGCCGCCACCCACAGCTCCAGGGCCGCGGTGAACATCGGGCTGACGAAGAAGTCCACCACCAGCTCCACCACCGCGCGGGTGCGGTCGGCCGCCGTCTCGACGTGGGCCGACTCCCGCAGCAGCTGCTCCGCGCTCTCCTGGCCGACGTACTCCACCGCCGCCGTGACGAGCTCGTTGCGGGTGCGGAAGTGGTGCAGCTGGGCGCCCCGCGACACCCCCGCCCGCTCGGCGACCTGCGTCGTCGTGGTGCCCGACCACCCGTGCTCCACCAGGCAGTCGACCGTCGCCTCCATCAGCTTGCGCCTGGTCTCCCGGCTGCGGTCGGCCTGCCGCTGCCGCGTCAGCTCCGGTGCCATGGCAGCGAGTGTGGCCCCGAACTAACAAACAGTCAAGACTGATTGTTAGTGCGCGCGGGCCGGTGTCGATCCGGCGGCCCGCTGTTCGTGTAAAGGGTGAGAATCCACCTCAAGGAGGCGCGCACCATGAAGAACTACCTGCTCAGCGTGTACCAGCCGGACGGCCCGATCCCCGGCCCCGAGGTGCTGGGGCCGATCGTGCAGGCCCTCGGCGAGCTCAACGCGGAGATGAAGGCCGCCGGAGCCTGGGTGTTCGACGGCGGGCTGTTCCCGCCGGCGACGGCGACGGTGGTGCGGGTGACGGACGGCGAGGTGGGCATGACGGACGGCCCGTACGTGGAGGGCAAGGAGCACCTGGGCGGCTTCACCATCGTGCGGGCGGCGGACCTGGACGCGGCGCTGGAGTGGGGGCGCAAGCTGGCCGCGGCGACGACGCTGCCGATCGAGGTTCGACCGTTCCAGTGAACATCGAGGAGGTGTTCGCCCAGGAGTACGGGCGGGCCGTCGCCGTCCTGGTCCGCGTCTTCGGCGACATCGACGTCGCCGAGGAGGCGGTTCAGGAGGCGTTCGCGACGGCGGTGCGGAAGTGGCCGGAGACGGGCGTGCCGCCGAGCCCGGCCGGTTGGATCATCACGACGGCCCGGCACGCGGCGATCGACCGGTTGCGCCGGGAGGCGGCCAGAGCGGACAAACACGCGCAGGCGGCGCTGCTGCACGCCGCTGAAGAGCCAACGGAGGAAGGACCGGTGCGGGACGAGCGACTTCGGCTGATCTTCACCTGCTGCCACCCGGCGCTGGCCCCGGCGGCCCGGGTCGCGCTGACGCTGCGGCTGCTGGGCGGGCTGAGCACGCCGGAGATCGCGCGGGCGTTCCTGGTGCCGGAGAAGACCATGCAGCAGCGGCTGGTCCGGGCCAAGGCCAAGATCCGCGACGCCGGCATCCCCTACCGGGTGCCCCGCGACGCGGACCTGCCGGACCGGCTCAAGGCAGTGCTGGCAGTGCTGTACCTGATCTTCACCGAGGGCCACGCGGTCCTGCGGGACGACCTGTGCGCGGAGGCGATCCGGCTGGGCCGGCTGCTGGCCGAGCTGATGCCGGACGAGCCTGAGGTGTGGGGGCTGCTGGCGCTGATGCAGCTCGTGCACGCCCGCCGCGACGCCCGCACCACCGACGCCGGCGATCTTGTGCTGCTGCCCGACCAGGATCGTTCGCGGTGGGACGCCGGCCTGGTCGCCGAGGGGCAGGCGATCGTGCGGCAGTGCCTGCGCTGGCGGCGGCCCGGGCCGTACCAGATCCAGGCCGCGATCAACGCCGTGCACAGCGAACCGCCGACCGACTGGGACCAGATCGTCCAGCTGTACGACCAGTTGCTGCACTTCACGCCCACGCCCGTGGTGGCGCTGCACCGGGCCGTGGCGGTCGCGGAGGTATCGGGGCCGTCGGCCGCGCTGGCCATTGTGGATGGTCTGGATCTCCCGTCGTACCACGTGTTCCATGTCGTGCGGGCCGATCTCCTGCGGCGGCTGCACCGGCTCGACGAGGCCGCCGACGCCTATCGCCGAGCCATCGAGCTCACGGAAAACTCGGCGGAGGAGGCGTTTCTGGCTCGGCAGTTACATGCCGCGCGTTCCGCGCGGGGCTCGGCCCCCGGGTAGCCGATGCCTCGCGCTCTCTTGAGTTGGCGACCGGCCGTCATGCGCCGATCGTAGGTCTGTGACACCGGAACCGCCCCGAACCGGCGGAGCTGTCACCGGTCCGGGGCGGCATGTCAGGACGGAGGGACGTCCCGACCGGCAGTACGGAAAGCGCTTTCCGCCACATTTGAAGCTGTGCACAGGGCTTTCCCCACTCCGAGTGGAGGAATAGTCCGTTCCCAGCGCTGACGAACGGGTGCGGGTGCCGCCGGAAGGGTCAGCTGGCGACCGCGTGGCGCAGCAGCACTGAGCCGGGGGTGCGGTCGTCGGGCAGGTCCAGCAGTTCGGTCAGCACCTCGCCGGCGGGGCCGGCCGAGCGCCAGGTGATGCGGGTCGGGGTGAGGTAGTTGGTCTCGTCGCCCGGCATCCGGGTGGCGACCACGTCGTCCTCGCCGCGCAGCCAGACCACGTCGACGACGTTGTGGTGGGCCCGCACGCCGATCACCGCGACGACGTGGCCGTCGGGGTTGCGCGGGTGCATGAACCGGAAGCCCTTGGCCACCAGTTCGGCCAGCCGCTGGTCCGTGGACGTTGATGCCTCAGTCGAGGAAGTCATCGAACTCGCCATCTCTCGCGCCGGCCGCCGGGGCCGCGATCTCGGCTCGGGTGCCGGCCAGCGCCGGGCCGATCGGGAAGCGGGAGCAGTCGCGCACGCCCGGTCGCCCCATCGCTCCCAAACCCATCGCCCGCAGTGGCGCCACAGCGTCGTGGACCTGGCCGGTCATGCTCCCCACCCCTCACGCTCGCATTCGAGCTTGCAGCTGCACGTGCATCTGAGTGTTGGGTCACGTTAGCACGGCCACATGCACGTGCAGATGAGCCGCTCGCAAGTTGGGCCGGCAGGGTGATCTTCGGGCCAGGGCCTAAAGGGCGTCCATGACCTCGGCCAGCGAACGCCGGGTCCGCTCCGGGGTCTCGGCGTCCACCATCAGCCGGTCCACCACCCGGCTGTACTGCTCGATCTCCTGCCGCTTGTCCAGATACAGGGCCCCGGTCAGGTGCTCGATGTAGACGAGGTTGGGCAGCTCGGGCTCGGCGAAGCGCAGCATTGTGAACGAGCCCTCGGCCGCGTACCCGCTCAAATCGAACGGAACCACCTGAATGGTGATGTTCGGGCGCTTGGTGTACTCGATCAGCCGCTTGAGCTGGGCCCGCATCACGTCCTTGCCGCCGATCGGCCGGTGCAGCACCGACTCGTCGAGCACGGCCCACAGCCGCGGCGCGTTGGGCTTGGTCAGCAGCTCCTGCCGCTTCAGGCGCAGCCGCACCCGGCGCTCGACCACGTCGCTGGCCGCGTCGGGCCGGCCGCGGGTGGCGATGGCCCGGGCGTAGTCCTCGGTCTGCAGCAGGCCCGGCACGAACTGGGCCTCGTAGGTCTGGATCCGGGCCGCGGACTCCTCCAGGCCGACGTAGTCCTGGAACCAGTCGGGCATCAGGTCGGTGTAGCGGTGCCACCAGCCGGGCTCGTTGGACCGCTTGACCATGTCCAGGAAGACCTCGCGCTCGCCCGGGTCGTCCACCCCGTACAGCGACAGCAGGTCGGCGACGTCGCGCTCCTTGAAGCTGACCCGCCCCAGCTCGAGCCGGCTGATCTTGGACTCGGAGCCGCGGATGGCGTACCCGGCGTCGGCCCGGGTGATCTCCGCGCCCTCCCGCAGCCGGCGTAGCTGGGATCCGAGCACGATTCGCCGCGCTGTCGGCCCGGCACCATGATCCACCGAGCGGCCGTTACCACTTTCGGATGAATTGGTGGGGTCAATCGCGCCCATCGTGGCTCCTCCCTTACGCCATCGCCACCCGGATCCGCCCTGCTCGCGGTGCCCTCCCCAGGTGCTTCCATCAGGGCCTTTTCCTGGCGATCCCGACTACTCAACGTACACCGAGCCCGGTGGAGACCGACAGCGCACCGCCGTTTACCGCAGTCGCGACGCAGCAATAGGCTTACTCGCTCGGTTTGCCGGAACCACCCTGACGGTCTGCGAGGCGGAGATGCCCACTCCCAAAGCACCAGTGCACATCGACACGACCAAGGCCAGCATTGCCCGCGTCTACGACGCGTTTCTGAACGGCAAGGACAACTACGAGGTCGACCGGGAGGTGTTCCGGCGGGTCAAGTCGGTCGCCCCGGAGGCCGCCCTGCTCGCCGTCGACAACCGGAACTTCCTGATCCGCGCCACCCGCTTCATCGCCAGCCAGACCAACATCACCCAGTACCTGGACTGCGGGTCCGGCCTGCCCACGGCCGAGAACACCCACCAGGTGGCGCAGCGGCTCAACCCCGACTCCAAGGTCGTCTACGTGGACAACGACCCGGTGGTGATCGCGCACGGCCGGGCGCTGCTGGAGGAGAACGACCAGACGCACTTCAGCGCGGCCGACATCTTCAACCCGGAGGAACTGCTCCAGGACGAGGTGGTGCGCAAGTACATCGACTTCAACGAGCCGCTGGCGCTGTTCCACATGGGCACCATGCACCACTACACCGGCGACCGGGCGCAGGAGATCATGCGGACCTACGTCGACGCGCTGCCGTCGGGCTCGTACGTGGGGCTGAGCCACTTCTTCGACCCCGAGTCCGAGCAGTACAACGAGCTGGCCCGGCGCATGGAGGACATGTTCGTGCACAGCCCGATGGGCAGCGGCGTGTTCCGCACCCGGGCCGAGATCGAGGGCATGTTCCCGGGCCTGGAGATGGTCGAGCCGGGCGTGGTGGAGTGCGTGCGCTGGTGGCCGGACGGCCCGCAGATCAAGCCGATGGACCCGGTGCAGTACTGCATCGTCGGCGGCATCGGCCGCAAGCCGTAGTCCCGGCCGGATCGCCGGCGCGACCCCCAGTCGCCGGCGGCCGTCGCCCTACAGCAGGGTGAGCTGCTCCTGGTCGACGCGGTGGGCAGGGGCCACCGCGTCGACCGGCAGCGCCCCGGCCGGCCAGGTCGCCTCCTGGTCCGCGCCGGGAACGCCGGTGGCGGCCTCCCTCGACACCTTCGGCGCCAAGCCGTGCTTGCGCACCAACGGTTCCACCAGAGCCGCGAGCTGTCGCCGGTACCGGCGGTCCGCGTAGCTGCCGTTGCCGTAGAGCCGCCGGTAGCCAGGAACCAGTGACGGGTGTTCCCGTTTCAGCCAGCCGGCAAACCACTCCCGGGCCCCCGGACGCAGATGCAGGGCCAGCACGGTGACACCGCTGGCGCCGGCAGCGGCGATCGAGCCCAGCAAGTCGTCCAGCCGCTGCCGTGAATCGGTGAGCCAGGGCAGCACCGGCGCGACGAACACCCCGCACGGCAGGCCCGCGTCGGCGACCCGGCGGACCAGCTCCAGCCGGGCCTGCGGGCTGGGCGTGCCGGGCTCCAGGCTGTGCTGGACTTCCTTGTCCAGCAAGGCGATCGAGACGCCCAGCCCGACCGGCACCCGTGTGCTCGCCTCGACCAGCAGCGGGATGTCCCGGGTCATCGTGGTGCCCTTGGTCAGGATGGAGAACGGCGTGCCGGAGTCGGCCAGCGCCCGGATGATGCCCGGCATCAGCTGGTAGCGGCCCTCGGCCCGCTGGTACGGGTCGGTGTTGGTGCCCATGGCGACGTGCTCGCGGGTCCAGCGCGGCGAGGACAGCTTGGCCCGCAACACTTCGGCGGCGTTGACCTTGACCACCACCTGGCTGTCGAAGTCGTGGCCGGCGTCGAGATCCAGGTATGTGTGGGTGTTGCGGGCGAAGCAGTTGTGGCTGACCACGCCGTCGGCGATGAAGTCCCCGGTGCCGGTGGTGATGTCGTAGAGGCGGCGGGTGTCCAGGCGTTCGATCTTCATCACGGTCTGGTCCGCGGCCGGCACCAGCTCGCCCCGCACGTCCAGCCGGCCGGCCGTGGCCGGGTCGACGGTCTGCCGGAACCGCAGCCGCTCCCCCGGCCCGGCGGTCAGCACCACCGCCCGACGGTCCTCGGTGACGTGGTGGTCGAAGTCGAGTTCCTTCAACGCCAAGCAGATCGCGTCCAGCAGCCGGGCGTCCCGGGTGAAGATCCGCGGCACGCCGTCGCGCACACTGCCGCGGGCGTCGAAGATCCCGGCCAGCAGACCCTTGTGCCAGTCCAGCCCCGGGGCCAGCGGCAGGTCAGCATCCATCACCTCGGCGGAAACGGCCGAGGTGCCCAACTCGGAGAGGTAGCGCTCGGTGCGGTCGATGCCCTCGGCCCCGGCCAGCGCCACCCGGAAACCTTGCGTGCCACCGCCTTGCACCATGCCGCACAGGTAACCCCGTTGATAGCTCTCGGTTTCCTCCGGCGGTAACGCGAACTTGCCGGTGCCGACCAGTTCCGTGCCCACGGTCAGGTGGGGACGCATCGTCCCGGCCACGTGCCGCCAGCCGTCCGCGGTCAGGAACCGGTGGTCCCCGCTGGCCACGATCTCCGTGCCGTCGCGCAGGGTGATCCGGTAGGCCCGCTTGCTCGTGGTCCAGTGGGCCAACACTGTCGTTCGCACATAACGGCGTTCGCCGCCGACCACGCTCGTGCCCACGATGTCGTCGCCGACTTCCAGCCGGGCCAACGGTTTCGTGCCGCCGTCGGCCAACAGGATCGGCGTCTGCCCGTCCAGGCAGTAGACACAGCCATGGGTGCAGCCGCGATAGGGGTTGACCGTCCAGCTGAACGGCATCGGCGAGCCGCCGGGCACCCGGTTCAGCACGCTCTTGGCCCGCACCTCGTGGAACACCACGCCGGCGAACTCCGGCGAGCGCACCGACCTGATCAGGCCGGACAGTCCCAGCAGGGCCGGCTGGTCGCGGTCCACCCGTTGCTCGTCCCATCGCACCCCGCCATTCGAACACGTGTTCGATCGAACGTCAACCGAACGGCCACCGCGTTCCCCCACCCGTGGCGGCCGCCCGCCGCGCTGGGCTGATCGGGGCATCAACCAACAGGTGGATTTCGCTCTCCCCTCACGGTCGATGTGATCGCACCCCGGGGCCTCGCAGACTGGCTGCATGTTCACTTCACGACAGCCCGCGCCGGAAGAGGCGTGGGAAGGTGTGGTTCTGGAGAAGTCGCGCGGCATGACCGACGGCGCGAACCTGTACCGCTACCTCACGGTGCGGATGTCCACCGGCCGGGCTCGCAAGGTCCGGGTCGACCGTGAGCTGTGGGACTCCGTCGCCCAAGGCGACGGAATCGTCAAGGAGGCCGGCTCGAAGCCGGTGAAGAAGTAGCCTCGCGGCGTTCGGAGCAACCGAACGGGCCGGCCCGGAGTCAGCCACGACATGGTGAAGGGATCCCCGGAGCCGGTCCCCGGTGTCACGGCCGACCCCGGGACCGGTCAGGATGTGGTGGTGAGCCACGGGCACGGGCACAGCCACGGACCGGCGGCACCGGCCTCGGCCCGGGTCCGCCGGCTGGTCATCGGCCTGCTGCTGCCGCTGATGGCGCTGACCCTGGTCGGTGTGGCGGTGCTGTACCCGTGGGGCGGGCACGCGACGGCGGCCAACGCCGGCGTGGACGGGCCGACCGTCACCGAGCACGGCGTGGTCACCAAGGTGGCGGCCAGCGGCTGCGGGGGTGGTGGCGGCTCGGGCGGAAACAACGGGGGCTCAGGCGGCGGCAACGGGAGCGGCGGGGCGCAGTGTGAGGCGGTCACCGTCCAGCTGGACAACCAGCAGACCATCACCGAGCCGATGCCGATCGAGCCGTCCACGCCCCGGTTCAGCGTGGGCGACAAGGTGGTGCTGGGCTACAACGGCGCCGATCCGAGCGACCCGTCCTCCTACCAGCTGCTGGACTTCCAGCGCGGGTTCCCGCTGGCGCTGCTGGGAGTGCTGTTCGCGGCGGCGGTGCTGATCCTGGGGCGGATGCAGGGGCTGAAGGCCCTGGGCGCGCTGATTCTGACGTTCGTGGTCATCGTCCTGTTTGTGCTGCCGGCGATGCTGGCCGGCAAGGATCCGTTGTCGGTCGGCGTGGTCGGCGCGGCGGTGATCATGTTCATGGTGCTGTACCTGACCCACGGCCTGTCCGCGCGGACCTCGACGGCCGTGGTGGGCACGCTGGTCAGCCTGGGGCTGATCGGCGTGCTGGGCTGGCTGTTCTCGCTCGTGGGCAACCTGACCGGCCTGGACGAGGACACGGCGAACCTGATCACTGTGCTGGGCCACGGCATCGACGCTCGGGGCCTGCTGCTGGCCGGCATCGTCATCGGCTCGGTCGGTGTGCTCGACGACGTCACGGTCACGCAGACCAGCGCGGTGTGGGAGCTGCGGCGGGCCAACCCCAAGCTGGGCTGGCGCGAGCTGTACGCCGCCGGCCTGCGCATCGGCCGCGACCACATGTCGTCCTCGGTCAACGCCCTCGTGATGGCCTATGCCGGCGCGGCCCTGCCCCTGCTGCTCGCCTACGCCGCGAGCGGGCGCGGCCTGACCGACGTGCTGACGGCCGAGACGGTGGCCCAGGAGCTGGTGCGGACCCTGGTCGGCAGCATCGGCCTGGTCGCGTCGGTGCCGATCACCACGCTGTTGGCGGCGCTGATCGCCATGCAGGAGCACATCGCCATCCCGGTGCGCCGCAAGCGAAAGCCACCGACCCAGGACGACATGCCCACCGAGGAGATCCAGGGTTTGCCTGTCTCCAAGACCCCCGAACCAGCCCCGCAACGGTCTTCAACCGCCTCAAACCCCCGCCGGCGCCGGCCCGAGGGCCAGCCTCAGCGGCCACCAGCGCCACCGCAGTCCCCGAGCCGCCGAGTGCCACCGGCGGGTCCCGCCGCCGAAGACCCGCCACCCCGGGGTACGGGTGTCTCCAAGACCCGCAAACAGCTGCCGGAGCCACCGCCAACCACCCCAAACCCCCGCCGGGCCTGAGGCAGTTGAAGACCGCCATGGTCGACGTTTGTAGGTCTTGGAGACCAGCAATCGTCGACGAGGAAACGTCGTGGCGTTAGGAAGCCGCGGCGTAGCCCAGCAGTGACTCGGTGGTGGCGCCGTCGCAGCTGGCGTCGTCCAACACGAAGTGGTCGTAGGTGTCGCCGCGGTAGCAACGGTAGAGAGGCACGCCACTGCTGCCCACCTGGCCCTCAAGCCGGTCGAAGGTGACGCCCTCGCAGTGCTGGTCCAGGGAAACCATGTGGTCAGTGCCGCCGGGAACGGCGTATTCGCAGCCGTACAAGGGAGTCGAGCCGTCGAGGAACCACTGCCGCTGGGCGGTGTAGTCAGCGGTGACGGGACCGCTCGTTGCCCAGTGCAGGCCGTTGCCGTTGGCGTACAGGGAAAACGGCACGCGGGTGGTGGTCAGGGCGTAGCCGAGCAGGCCATCCAGCTGGCCACCGCGACAGCCGGGGTCGGACCACAGGTAGTGATCGTTGCCGGCGGCCGGATAACACCGGTACAGCGGTGTGTTGGGCTGGGCCGGCGGCGAGGTGTAGAGCCAGCCCAGGGTGCCGAGCATGGCGTTGTTCGGGCTCTCGCACCCGGAATTGGTCGACGGCATGTAGTCGTCGGCACTGGTGCGGCAGGACAGCAGCCGCACCGCGCCGGGCTGCTCGGTCACCGCAATCCGCCACACGGAGCCGGATTGCGGGTAGAAGCCGGGGGCGGTGACCAGATCGGTGGCGGTCCGGTCGTGGCTGCCGTCGGTGTAGCCGACCAATGTGGAGTACGCGGCCGACTGTCCGCCGGTGCAGGTCACCAGCCGCCGCATCAGGTGCGCGTTGTTCCATTGCGGCGTCTGGGTGTTCGGCCACTGGGTGTAGAAGACGAAGAACTGGTTCGCCCCGGGCCCCGGCACGATCGTCGGGTAGGCGTCGAAGGATTCGGGGTCACGGAACAAGGTCACCCGGTCCGACCAGGCGAGCAGCCCGTCGGTGGACGTCGACAGGACGAACTCGTGCGGGGACACGCCGGCCACCATCACGGTGCCGCCGCCGAACGAGGTCACGGCCGGGGCCCAGGCCATCGATCCCGTTTGGACGGACGACGACTGCCCGCCGACGCCGGGCTCTTCCCAGCCGCCGTTGTGGTACTTCGACCACGCGCCGGCGACCCCGGCCAGCACGTCGGACACCTTGGCCCGCGCCACCGACAGCACCGTCGGCACCAGGTTGTCGTCGAAGTCGGCGAAGTACAGGTACAGATAGTCGCCACGCCGCACCAGGATCGGGTCGCCGAGGTCAGCGTCCCCACCGGCGGCCTCAACCTCTTGCGGCGTCGCCCGAGGCGTGACGGCGGTTTCCAGGTAGCGCGTGGTGTAGGTGGCCGGGTCGAAGGCGCCGATCAGCAGCTCGGACGAGAAGTGCGCGTTGGCGAACCGGTGTTCGGCGTGCACGGTCTGCAGGATCGTGCCGTCGACGTCGAGCACCGGACCGCCGGCCACGTACTGGAACCCGGCCGGCACACCGGTGACGTCCTTGCGCGCCACCACATCCCCGGCGATCGGATTGTCCAGCGTGCCCTTGGTGGCGACCACAACGGCGTGTCCGCCGGGCTCGTTGAGTCCAGCGGTCAGGAACAAGCCCTGGTCCGGCAGGTAGCCGAAGGCGCTGTCGGGCCACTCGTCCAGGCCGTGGGCCTGACGGTCCTGATTGGACACAACCTCGACCGCCGGCCCGACGGAAACGCCGGAGCACACCGCGGCTGGGGCGACCGCGGCCGCCGCCGGCACATTCGAGACGATCAGCGCGGCGGCGACCAGCAGCGACTTCACTTGCCCAGCGGCCTTTCCTCGGGCTCCGCGGTGTCGGCCTTGAGGTGGATCAGCGAGGTGAAGCCGGCGGCCTCCAGGCGGCCCAGCTGCGCGCCGAACTTGCCGGAACGCGGTTGCACGGCCGCGGTCCGCCCGCCGGAGCGCACCTCGCGGGCCACCCGGAACACCGTGGCCAGCGGCACGTCCGACTCGAACAGCACGGCCACGCTGTCCTCGCGGGGCAGCTCACCAAGCATGTCCACGATGCGCTCGAAGCCGATGGAGAAGCCGCAGGCCGGCACGTCCTTGCCCAGCGAGCGGCCGATCAGCTTGTCGTAGCGGCCGCCGCCGGCCAGCGAGTACGACACCGACGGGTGGCCGACCTCGAAGATCTGCCCGGTGTAGTAGCCCATGCCGCGCACCAGGGTCGGGTCGAACTCCCAGGTGAGCCCGGACAGCTCGTCCAGGCAGCCGGCCACCGTGCCCAGGTCGGCCACCACGTCCTCGGCCAGCGCCGGGATGACGTCGGAGAGCGTGTCGGCGACCTTGTCGGCGGCCAGCCCGGTCAGCGACTCGATCCGCTCCCGGGCGGCGTCCACGGCCTCGCCCGGCAGGTCCCGGCCGACCAGCTCGGCCCGCACCCCGTCCCAGCCGATCTTGTCCAGCTTGTCCAGGCCGATGAAGAACGTCGACCAGGCCGACTCGTCCAGGCCGACCGCGGCGGCCAGCGCGGACAGGTAGCGGCGGTCGGACAGCCGCACGGTGGTGCCGGTCAGGCCGACGCCGGCCAGCGCCTGCGCGGTCGCCTCGATCAGCTCCACCTCGGCCAGCACCGACGCCTCGCCGATCAGGTCGATGTCGCACTGGTAGAACTGGCGGTAGCGGCCCTTGGCCGGCCGCTCGGCCCGCCACACCGGCCCGAACTGGAAGGACCGGAACGGCGTGGGCAGGGTGGCCTGGTTGTTGCCGTAGAACCGGGTCAGCGGCACGGTCAGGTCGAAGCGCAGCCCGAAGTCGATCAGGTCGTGCAGCGGGGTCCCGGCCTCGACCACGGCCGGCAGGCCACGGCGCAGCACCTGGAACAGCAGCTTCTCGTTCTCGCCGCCCTGGCCGCCGGTAAGCCGGTTGATGTCCTCCAGCGCCGGTGTCTCGATGCGCTGGTAGCCGAACCGATGATAGACGTCCGTGATCGTCGCGAGCACGTGGTCACGGGTGGCCACGGCCGACGGGAGCAGGTCACGGGTGCCCCGGGCGGGGCTGTTGTCCATCTTCACCTTGCGGTCCTTAGCGAGTGGTTTAGGAGTCGAGCGTGGCCACGAAACTGGTCACGGTGTCGGTCTGGAGTCGTTGGGCCAGCTTGCCGGCCGGCACGACGCCGGCCAACTGATATAGCGGCCGGCCACCCATGTCCTCGCCGCGGGCCTCGGCCCGCAGCTGGGCCACCAGCAGCTCGGCGAACACCAGCGGCCCGGGGTCGCCGGCGCCGGACAGGCCGTCGGCCAGCTTGCGCAGCGCCAGCACGCCCAGCTCGCGGCCGCCGGCCGCGGCGTAGGTGGCCAGCGCGACGTTGATGGTGCGCCCCTTGGGCGCGCCGGTGATCAGCAGCCCGATGGTGCGGGTGCCGCGCACGTCGGTGACCATCAGGTCCAACCCGGTCAGGCCGTGCAGGTCCACGGTCCGGGTGCCCAGCGCCCGCACCGACACCTGGGAGCCGGCCAACCAGACCCGGCGGCGGGACTCCACGACGGCCAGCACGATCAGTGGCACCGCGACCACCACGGCGGTGATCCCGCCGGCGAGGAATCCGCCGAGCAGGGCCACCACCTCGCCGATCACCAGTCCCAGCACCAGCGCGGCGACCACCACCAGGCGGGCCCGCTTGCGCAGCGCCGCGGGGTCGATCAGGTCAAGCGGGATGCGCTCGGCCACGCCTCACATCCCCCGTCGCGGGGCGGCCGGGCGATCGTCATCCAGGCCGTGGAGGAACGGGTTGCCGGCGCGCTCCCGGCCGATGGTGCTGCTCGGCCCGTGCCCGGGTAGCACGACGGTGTCGTCGGGCAGGGGCAACACCTTGTGCCGCAACGAGTCCAGCATCGCGGCGTGGTCGCCGCCGGGCAGGTCGGTGCGGCCGATCGAGCCGGCGAACAGGGTGTCGCCGGACAGCACCAGCCGGCCGCCCTCCTCGGTGCCGGCGCGGAACATCACCGAGCCGCCGGTGTGGCCCGGCGTGTGGTCGACCAGCAGGCCCATCCCGGCCAAGTCCAGTGCCACGCCGTCGGCCAGCTCGCGGACCTCGGACGGCTCGCGCATCTCCAGGCGGCCGCCGAAGAACGACGCGGTCTCCCGGCTGACGCCCTTGAGCGGGTCGGACAGCATGTCCCGGTCGTCCGGGTGGATCCAGGCCGGGATGTCGTTGCCGTCGCACACCGGCGTGACCGAGAAGGCGTGGTCGAAGTGGCCGTGCGTGAGCAGCACCGCGACCGGTGACAGCCGGTGCTTGCGCAGCGCCTGCGCGACAGCCTCCTCGGCGTCCTGGCCGGGGTCGACGATGACGCAGGGCTCACCCTCGCCGGCCGCGAGCAGATAGCAGTTGGCCTGGAGGGCGCCGGTCGGGAACCCGACGACGAGCACGGGCGGAACCTCCATCCAGGGGCGAATCGACCCGGCAAGCCTACCGGGCGGGGACCACCACACAGCGGTCACACCCCGTCGTCCTACACTCGCGGCAGTCTTGTCGTCACAACCCGGGGAGAGCGCAGGTGCCGAGCAACGAACAGCGCCGCGAGGCCGCGAAGCGGAAGTTGGAGCGGCAGCTCGTTCGTCGAGCTCAGCGCGCCCGCCGGCGCCGCATCACCAGCATTTCCGTCACGGCCGTCGTAGTCGTGGTGGTGGCTGGCGGCGTGTGGTGGCTGGTGGCCAGCCCCGGCACCAGCTCGGACGCGGCCGCCGCGTCGAGCTCGGCGGCGCCGACCTCCTCGACGCCGATCAGCATCCCGACCGCGGACGCTCCCGCGCCGAAGCGGCCCACGCCGCTGGCCGCCACGGTGAACTGCACGTACACCAAGGACGGCGACGCCGCCAAGAAGAACAACCTGCCCAACGGCTCGAACATCTCCAGCCAGGGCACGGTGTCGGTGACGCTGAAGACCAACGACGGCGACATCCCGCTGACGCTGGACCGCTCGCTCGCGCCGTGCGCGGTGAACAGCTTCGTGAGCCTGTCCGGCCAGGGCTACTACGACAACACCAGCTGCCACCGGCTGAGCACCTCGGGCCTGCAGATGCTGCAGTGCGGCGACCCCAAGGGCGACGGCACCGGCGGCCCGGGCTACAAGTTCGACGACGAGGTGTGGAGCTCGATCAAGTACGGCCGCGGCTACCTGGCCATGGCCAACTCGGGCCCGAACACCAACGGCAGCCAGTTCTTCCTGGTCTACGGCGACGCCCAGCTGGACCCGAGCTACACCGTGTTCGGCACGATCTCCGACGCCGGCCTGAAGGTGATCGACGACATCGCCCGCGCCGGTGACGACGGCGCGTACGACAGCAGCGCCGGCGGTGGCCACCCCAACAAGAAGGTGACCATCACCAAGGCCCAGGTCGCGGCCTGACCCAGCACCCGAGAACGGGCCGGCTCCCCTGCGGAGCCGGCCCGTTCTTCGTCTGCTCCCCCCATGCTCGGAAGGGGGCATTCCTAGCGTTGAACGCTGGGAATGCCCCCTTCCGAGCACAAAGTGGGTCCCTCAGGACGCCGAGGTCACGCGGTAGACGTCGTAGACGCCCTCCACGCTGCGCACCACCTTGAGCACGTGGCCCAGGTGCTTGGGGTCGCCCATCTCGAACGAGAAGCGGCTGACCGCGACCCGGTCCTTGGAGGTGGTCACCGAGGCCGACAGGATGTTGACCTTCTCGTCGGCCAGCACCTTGGTGATGTCGGACAGCAGGCGGTGCCGGTCCAACGCCTCGACCTGGATGGCCACCAGGAACAGCGAGGACGAGTTCGGGGCCCACTCCACGTCGACCAGCCGCTCCGGCGAGGCGAGCAGCTCGCTGGCGTTGGTGCAGTCGGTGCGGTGCACGGACACGCCGCCGCCGCGGGTCACGAAGCCCATGATGTCGTCGCCGGGCACCGGGGTGCAGCACCGGGCCAGCTTCACCCACACGTCGCTGGCGTCCTTGACCACGACACCCGGGTCGCCGGGGGCCCGCCGCCGGACCGCCGTGGACGGGGTGGAGCGCTCGGCCAGCTCCTCCTCGGCGTGGTCCACGCCGCCGAGCAGCGCCACCAGCCGCTGCACCAGGTGCCGGCCGGAGACCTGCCCCTCGCCGACCGCCCGGTACAGCGCGCTCACGTCGACCAGCCGCAGCTCCCGGGCCAGCGCGCCCATCGAGTCGGCGGTGACCAGCCGCTGCATCGGCAGCCCGACCCGGCGCACCTCCTTGGCGATCGACTCCTTGCCGGCCTCGATCGCCTCCTCACGCCGTTCCTTGGCGAACCACTGCTTGATCTTGGCCCGGGCCCGCGGCGAGGCGGCGAAGGCCAGCCAGTCCCGGCTCGGCCCGGCGCCCTCGGCCTTCGAGGTGAAGATCTCGACGACTTCGCCGTTCTCCAGCTTGCGCTCCAGCGCCACCAGCCGGCCGTTGACCCGCGCGCCGATGCAGCGGTTGCCGACCTCGGTGTGCACGGCGTAGGCGAAGTCGACCGGGGTGGAGCCGGCCGGCAGCGTCTCCACGTCGCCCTTGGGCGTGAACACGAAGATCTCGCGGGCGGCCAGGTCGTAGCGCAGGGCCTCCAGGAACTCGCCCGGGTCGGCGGCCTCCCGCTGCCAGTCCAGCAGCTGGCGCATCCAGGCCATCTCGTCGACCTCGACGCCGCGGCCGGAGTGGGTGCCCTTGGTCTCCTTGTACCGCCAGTGCGCGGCGATGCCGTACTCGGCGGTGCGGTGCATCTCGTGGGTGCGGATCTGCACCTCGAGCGGCTTGCCGTCCGGCCCGATCACGGTGGTGTGCAGCGACTGGTACACGCCGAACCGGGGCTGGGCGATGTAGTCCTTGAACCGGCCGGGCATCGGCTGCCACAGCGCGTGCACCACGCCCATCGCGGCGTAGCAGTCGCGCACGTCGTCGACCATGATGCGCACGCCGACCAGGTCGTGGATGTCGTCGAAGTCGCGGCCCCGGACGATCATCTTCTGGTTGATCGAGTAGTAGTGCTTGGGCCGGCCGGCCACGTTGGCGTTGATCCGCGAGGCCTCCAGCTGGCTGTGCAGCTCGTCGAGCACCTTGCGCAGGTAGGTGTCGCGGGACGGGGCCCGGTTGGCCACCAGCCGCACGATCTCGTCGTACTTCTTGGGCTGCAGGATGGCGAAGGCCAGGTCCTCCAGCTCCCACTTGACGGTGGCCATGCCCAGCCGGTGGGCCAGCGGGGCCAGCACCTCCAGCGTCTCCCGGGCCTTGCGGGCCTGCTTCTCCGGCGGCAGGAAGCGCATGGTGCGCATGTTGTGCAGCCGGTCGGCGAGCTTGATCACCAGCACCCGGGGGTCGCGGGCCATCGCGATGACCATCTTGCGGATGGTCTCGGCCTCGGCCGCCGCGCCCAGCTTGACCTTGTCCAGCTTGGTGACGCCGTCGACCAGGTGGGCCACCTCGTCGCCGAAGTCCTCGCTGAGCAGCTCCAGGGAGTAGTCGGTGTCCTCGACCGTGTCGTGCAGCAGGGCGGCCACCAGCGTGGTGGTGTCCATGCCCAGCTCGGCCAGGATGGTGGCCACGGCCAGCGGGTGCGTGATGTACGGGTCACCCGACTTGCGGCGCTGGCTGCGGTGCTTCTCCTCGGCCACGTCGTAGGCGAACTGCAGCAGGCCCAGGTCGGCCTTGGGGTGCAGCTCGCGGTGCACCGCGGCCAGCGGCTCCAGCACCTGTTTCACGGGTGCGGCGCGTTGCGCGGTGATTCGTCGGGCCAGGCGCGCGCGTACCCGACGCGTCGCCGAGGGTGGCCGAGCGGCCACCGGCTGTGGCGATGCCGTGGGTTCGACGTCTTGGCTCAACCACACTCCCGGTGCTGCTCGGCTGGACCTTGTACTGCACCGAGGATAACTCTGGATCGAGCCGGACGATTCCCGGTCGCGACAAGCGTGCCGCTCGACACGGTGAACGCCGTCCGAATATCGGCCCAGCTAGTCACCCACCGACCCCACAACCCGCGAGTCCCGCTCTCGGGCAGCCATATGTCGAGTTTCGGAACTCGACATTCAGTTGCCCGAGAGCGGGACTCGCGGGGTTAGTGGGTGAGCAGGGTGGTGACGGGGATGTCGGGGATGCGGGAGCGGCCCTTGAGGGCGGCCAGCTCCAGGATCACCGAGACGCCGTCGACCACGCCGCCGGCGTGCTCGACCAGCTCGCGGGTGGCCTCCACGGTGCCGCCGGTGGCCAGCACGTCGTCCACGATCACCACGCGCTGACCGGCCCGAATGGTGTCCTCGGGCAGCTCCAGCGTCGCGGTGCCGTACTCCAGGGCGTAGCTGACCCGGTGCCGGACCGCTGGCAGCTTGCCGGGCTTGCGCACGCACACCAGGCCGAGGCCGGCGGCGTAGGCGATGGCCGCGCCGAGGATGAAACCACGGGCCTCGATGGCCACGACCGCCTCGGTGCCCGCCGGCAGACCGGCGGCCATCGCGTCCGCCAGGACACGGAAGGCCGCCGGGTCGGCGAGCACCGGGCTGATGTCACGGAACAGCACGCCGGGCTCGGGGAAGTCGGGGACCTCCCGGATGAGCCCGAGCGCGCCGTCGAGTGTGGTGCTCAGTGCCGCCTCTTCCCGCTGGGCCGGCCGCTCTTGCCGGACGGCCGGGCCTTGGGCGTGCGCGACGGCGTGCTCGCCGCCGCGGCCATGGCCTTCTCCTTGCGCAGCTCGTTCTCCAGCTGCTCGTCGTCGCTGGGGTCGAAGTCGTCCTCGACACCCTGGCCAGATTCCCCTTGGGCCGCCAGCTCGGCCTTGCGGGCCAGGTTGGCGCGCCGCTGGGCGACCCGCTCGGCCTGCAGCTTGTACTTCGGGTCGCGCATCTTCAGGTCCACCACCAGCGGGGTGGCCAGGAAGATCGACGACACCGCGCCGACCAGCATGCCGGTCAGCTGGATCAGGGCCAGGTCCTGCAGCGTGCCCACGCCCAGCAGCACCACGCCGACCACGAGCAGGCCGAGCACCGGCAGCAGCGCGATCAGCGAGGTGTTGATGGAGCGCATCAGGGTCTGGTTGAGCGCCAGGTTGGCGGCCTCGCCGTAGGTGCGCCGGGTCAGCTTGAGCAGGCCGCGGGTGTTCTCCCGGACCTTGTCGAACACGACCACGGTGTCGTACAGCGAGAAGCCCAGAATGGTCAGGAAGCCGATCACCGTGGCCGGCGTGACCTCGAAGCCGGCGATCGAGTACACGCCGGCGGTGATGAGCAGGTCGTTGACCAGCGAGGCCAGCGCGGCCCCGGCCATCGCGCGTTCGAAGTAGAACGCCAGGAAGATGGTCACCAGCACCAGGAACACCGCAAGCGCGATGAGCGCCTGCCGGGAGATGTCGTCGCCCCAGGAGGAGCTGACCGCGCTGTCGCTGATGGCTTGCTGGCTGGCCTGGCCGTTCGAGCCGATCGGCTTGAACTTGGCGAACAGCGCTTCCTTGAGCTTGACCACCGAGGGACCGTCCAGCGGGGTGGAACGCAGCTGAATGGTCTCCGAGCCGCCCGAGCCGACGGTCTGGGCCTGCTCGGCGTCGTGGCCCAGGGTCTGCTTGTAGACCTGGAGCACGCCGTCGGTGGTGGCGTCGCCGGCCTGACCCTTCACCGGCATCTGGATCTGGGTGCCGCCGGAGAATTCGATGCCGTAGTTGAAGCCCTTGATGGCCATCGAGCCGAGGCAGATCAGGATGAGCACGGCGAACGCGATGTACCAGCGCTTGCGCTTGCCGATGATGTCGAACGCGCCGGTGCCCACGTAGAGGTTGTGCAGCACGCCGTGCTTCTGCGGGGTCACGGGAGTCGGAGTCGACACGTCACGCCTCCTTCACGGCGGGGTTGGCGGCGCGCTCGGCGGCGCGCAGCTCGACGCCGGCCTGCTGCACGGCCCCGAGGCCGGAGAAGGACGGCTTCGACAGGAGCTTCGACCGCGAGGCCAGCGCCACCAGCGGATGCGTCACCAGGAACACCACGAGCAGGTCGATCAGGGTGGACATGCCGGTGGTGAACGCGAAGCCGCGCACGTCGCCGACGGCCAGCGTGTACAGCACCGCGGCGGCGAGGAAGCTGACCGCGTCGGCGGACAGGATCGTGCGCCGCGCGCGGACCCAGGCCCTGGGCACCGCGGAGCGGAACGACCGTCCCTCGCGCACTTCGTCCTTCATGCGTTCGAAGAACACCACGAAGGAGTCGGCGGTGATACCGATGGCGATGATGAAGCCGGCTATGCCAGGCAGGTCGAGGCTGTAGTTGATCCAGCGGCCGAACAGCACCAGCACCGCGTACACGGTCAGGCCGGAGCAGATCAGCGAGAGCAGGGTCAGCACGCCCAGCGCCCGGTAGTAGAAGAGGCAGTACACGATCACCAGCAGCAGGCCGATGCCGCCGGCCAGCAGGCCGGCCTGCATCGAGGACAGGCCCAGCGTGGCCGAGACCGTCTGGTTCTCGGACATGGTGAACGACAGCGGCAGCGAGCCGTAGCTGAGCACGTTGGCCAGGTCCTTGGCGGACTGCTGGGTGAACGAGCCGCTGATCTCGGTGTTGCCGATGATCTGCTGGTTGATCCGCGGCGCGGACTCCACCTGGCCGTCCAGCGTGAACGCGGCCTGCTTGCCGACGTTGGCGCCGGTGAAGTCGGCCCAGGTCTTGGCGCCGTCCGGCTTGAAGGTCAGCTGCACGATCCAGCCGGAGCCGCCCTGCTGGTCGTAGCCGGAGGTGGCGGAGTCGATCTGCCGGCCGTCCAGGAACGACGGGCCCAGCACGTACTTGTACTGCTTGTTGATGTCACAGGTGACCAGCGGCTTGTCGGCGTCGTCGTAGCCGGCCAGCGGGTCCTTCTTGCTGCAGTCGGTGGCGGCCACCGCGGCCGACATCGCGTTCGGGTCGGTCAGCAGGGCCGGGTTCTGCCGGATCGCCTTGGCCTGCTGGATCGCCTTGGCCTGCTCGGGGTCGGCGACGCCGCTGACGCTGGCCGGCGGGGTGCTGGTGCTGGTGGCGGCCGAGGAGGACGGCGGGGTGGTCGTCGTCGCCTGCGCGGCGGCCTGCTTCATCGGCACCGGCGCGCCCTGCGCCTTGGGCGAGGTGGACGTCGCCGGCGCGGAACTGCTCGGCTTGGTCGAGCTGCTGGGCGTGCCCGACCCGCTGGGCTTGGCCGAGTTGCTCGGCGTGCCCGAGGTGCTCGGCGGCGCGACCGGGATCTGCAGCGGCTGGTTCGAGGACGGGTCCACCGCCACCGGCCGGAAGCGCAGCACAGCCGCCTGGCCGAGGGCCTTGAGCTGGTCGCCGTCGTTGCCCGGCGCGGTGATCACCAGGTTGTTGCCGTCCTGCACGATCTCGGCGCCGGTGACACCGGTGCCGTTGACGCGGTCGGACAGGATCTGCTTGGCCAGGCTGAGGGAGTCCTGTGATGGTGGCTTGCCGTCCGGGGAGATCGCGGTCAGCGTGACCCGGGTGCCCCCCTGCAGGTCGATACCGAGTTTGGGCGTCGGCTGTCCATTGCCGGTGAAGAACACCAAGGCATAGAGCACGACCACGATGAGGGCGAAGACACCCAGGTAACGCACTGGGCGGATCTGCCCGGCCGGAGGTGCCACGGTCGGTCGGTCTCCTCGTGCTGATAGTCGTTGTCGGTGGCCCCGAGCCCGGGTCGGACTGCGGGGTAGCCCTCACGTGGCGGTCAGAGTGCGGGCGAGGGTGCAGCGTACTCCTCACCGTGTGAGGCACGCGTCACTGTGCGAGGTCGCCCCTGCATGGACGACCCCGCATCGGCCGGACGGCTCAGCTCTTGGTCTTGCTCTCCAGCGGAGCAGCGACCTCGGCGTGGCTCTCCGGCTCGCCCGCGACCGGCTCCTCGTCCGCGTCCTCGGTCTCCACGACGTCCGAGTCGGTCGTCGGGTTCACCTTCTCGCGGACCGCGGCGCGCAGCCACGAGGTCACCACGCCCGGCGCGATCTCGATCTCGATCTCCGTGTCGGAGTCGACGCCGGCCACCGTGCCGAACAGCCCCGAGGTGGTCATCACCCGGTCGCCGACCTGGAGCGAGGTCTGGAGCTTCTGCTGTTCCGCCACCGCCTTGCGCTGCCGACGGCTGCCGAAGAAGAGCATGCCGCCGACCAGCACGATGAGCAGGGGGAGCAGCAAGTCCTGGGGGTTCATCATTCTCCGTTCAGTGACGGCCCATACCTTCACAGGGCGTCACATGCTGGGGTATGCCCATTGAGTCTGCCACACCCCTTATCGCCCATACGCCGTGGCAGGGGGCTCGCCCGGCGCCTCGGCCGGCGGTGTCAACCCCATGTGATGCCAGGCGGCCACCGTGGCCACCCGGCCGCGCGGCGTACGGGCCAGCAGACCGGCGCGGACCAGGAATGGCTCGCAGACCTCCTCCACGGTGGTGGGTTCCTCCCCCACCGCCACGGCCAGCGTGGCCACCCCGACCGGTCCGCCGTTGAAGCTCCTGACCAGCGCGTTCAGCACCGCCCGGTCCAGCCGGTCCAGGCCCAGGTCGTCCACGTCGTAGACGGCCAGCGCGGCCCGGGCGACGGCGGTGTCGATCAGGCCGTCGGCCCGCACCTCGGCGTAGTCGCGGACCCGGCGCAGCAGCCGGTTGGCGATACGGGGTGTGCCCCGGGAGCGGCGGGCGATCTCGGCCGCGCCGTCGGCCGGCAGGTCGATGCCCAGGATCGAGGCCGACCGGCGCAGCACCTGCTCCAGCTCTTCGGACGTGTAGAACTCCATGTGGCCGGTGAAGCCGAAGCGGTCGCGCAGCGGGCCGGTCAGCGAGCCGGACCGGGTGGTCGCGCCGACCAGCGTGAACGGGGCGATCTCCAGCGGGATGCTGGTGGCGCCGGGGCCCTTGCCGACGACCACGTCGACCCGGAAGTCCTCCATCGCCAGGTAGAGCATCTCCTCGGCCGGCCGCGCGATGCGGTGGATCTCGTCGATGAACAGGACGTCGCCCTCGACCAGGTTGGACAGCATCGCGGCCAGGTCGCCGGCCCGCTCCAGGGCCGGGCCCGAGGTGATCCGGATGGCGCTGCCCAGCTCGGCGGCGATGATCATCGACAGGCTGGTCTTGCCCAGCCCGGGCGGGCCCGACAGCAGCACGTGGTCCGGCGGCTGGCCGCGCAGCTGCGCGCCCTTGAGCACCAGCTCCAGCTGCTCGCGCACGCGCGGCTGGCCCACGAACTCCGACATCCGGCTGGGCCGCAGCGTCGACTCGACGTCCCGCTCGGTCGGCTCGGCCAGCGCGGACAGCGGCCCGTGCTCCTCGAAGTCGCTCACTGCGGCACCTCGCTAGCGCTCGGTGTCCGCGTTCGCGGACGCTCTGCGTTGAATGGTTCGCTCGCAAGCTCGCTCATCGCTTACGTCCCAGCGCGGTCAACGCCTGGCGCAGCACCGCCGAGGTGTCGCGGGCTCCGTCCTTGGCCAGCACCGCGTCCACCGCCTGCTCGGCCGCCTTGGCCGCGAACCCGAGGCCCAGCAACGCCTCCGTGACCTGGGCGCGCACCAGCTCGGCGTCGGCGCTGACCTCCGGGCCGGGAGTGCCGCTGGTCAGCGCGCCGACCTTGTCCCGCAGCTCGATGATCAGCCGCTCCGCGCCCTTGCGGCCGATGCCCGGCACCTGCGTGAGCATCGAGGTGTTGCCCTCGGCCAGCGCCGCCCGCAGCTTGTCCGGCTCCAGCACCGCCAGCGTGGCCAGCGCGATCTTCGGGCCGATGCCCGACACGGTCAGCAGCAGGCCGAACAGCTGGCGGGCGTCGGGATCGGTGAAGCCGTACAGGGTCAGCGAGTCCTCGCGCACGATCAGCGCGGTGTGCAGCATGGCCTCGTCGCCGCGGCGCAGGCTCGACAGCGTCGTCGGCGTGGCCAGCACGGCGTAGCCGAGGCCGCCGACCTCGATCACGGCATGGTCCAGGGCGATGGACAGCACCGGTCCGCGTACCGACGAGATCACCGTGCTGCTCCCCTGTTCGCGGCCTCGGCCAGCCGGGCCTTGTGTCGTCGTTGCAGTTCGGCCGCGCGGGCCTCGGCCTGGGCCAGCCGGGCGGCCAGCGGGGCCCGCCACAGGTGGCAGATGCCCAGGGCCAGCGCGTCGGCGGCGTCCGCCGGCTTCGGCGCCGCGGTCAGCCCCAGCAGCCGGGTCACCATGGTCGTGACCTGTGCCTTGTCCGCCGTGCCGGAGCCGGTGACCGCCGCCTTCACCTCGCTCGGCGTGTGGAAGGCCACCGGCAGGCCGCGCTTGGCCGCCAGCAGCGCCACCACACCGCCGGCCTGGGCCGTGCCCATCGCCGTACGCACGTTGTGCTGGGCGAAGACCCGCTCGATCGCCACCACCTCGGGGCGGTGCCGGTCCAGCCAGTCCTCCACCACCTCCGACAGCGCCAGCAGCCGGTGGGCCAGGTCGTCGTCGGCCGGGGTACGGGCCACTCCCACGTCCACGCAGCGGACCGTGCGCCCGGGGCCGCCGTCGACCACGCCGAGGCCGCACCGGGTCAGCCCAGGGTCGACGCCAAGCACCCGCACTTCGTCCCGCCTCCGGAGTATCGCCGAACACCCGTTCGAGCAACGACCCTACCGGCCGCGCTGATCGCCTCCGCCACCAACACGCCGTTCCGCATTGTGCTGGGAAGGGGGCTTTCCTGGCGTTGAACGCTAGGAAAGCCCCCTTCCGAGCGGTCAGCGGACCGCGGTGAGGGAGTAGGTCAGCGGGATGCGGGGTCGGTGGGCCGGGAGGCGCCACCAGCCTGACGTCTCGTCACGGACCATGCCCGGCCACTGGTCCCAGGCCAGCACCGGGTGCTCGTGCAGCTCCGTGACCCGCAGCCCGGCCCGGCTCAGCGCCGTGACGACCGTGCCCAGGGCGTGGTTCCACTGGAAGTTCACGGTGTCGCCGGCCAGCTCGGGGCCGTCGGTGTAGGTGCGCGCGGAGTCGCTGCTCACCGCCTCGTCCAGGTAGTTGCCGACGATGTTGAAGTCGCCGTCCAGCATCCAGGCCAGCGGGTGGAACTCCACCAGGTACAGCCGCCCGCCCGGGGCCAGCAGGTCGCGCACGATCCCGGCCCAGCGGTCCAGGTCCGGCAGCCACATCAGCGAGCCCTTGCCGGTGTAGACCATGTCGAAGCCGCCGCCGAGCTCGGCCACGGCGTCGTGCACGTCGGCCCGCACGTAGGTGATGTCCAGGTCGCCGGCCAGTTCCCGGGCCGCCTCGACCGAGGCCGCACTGAAGTCCAGGCCGGTCATCCGCGCGCCGGCCCGGGCCAGCAGGCGGGTGTCGGTGCCGAGGTGACACTGGAGATGGGCGATCCGCAGCCCGGCGACATCGCCCAGCTCGGCCCACTCGAACGGGGCCATCCGGTCGACCTCGGTGTTGTGCACGTCGTAGAACTGGCTGGCCAGGTGCACCGGCGTGCGCTGCTCCCAGTTGCGGCGGTTGGCCTCGACCTTGGTCTGCACGTCGTCCATCAGGCCAGTATCCCCAGCAGGGCCAGGGAATTAGGCCCCGTCGATGCCCGGACGCCAGGACTCCGGTCGGCCGCTCGCGGTCAGCACCGGCTGCCACTGCGCGAACCCGGGCGGGGCCTTGGGATGCCACGGCCAGTAGCCGCCCTCGGACGGCACGATCAGCTGCACCGCCGGGAAATCACCGGTGGGGTGCAACAGGAAGGCACTGCCGAAGAACTCCGGGTACCAGCCCCGGGCCACCCGCTCCACGGTGATCGGCACACCATTGAAGAACTGCCCGTACAGCTGCCCCGGCTGGAACCGCACGCCCTGCCGGGCCTCGTTCACGTAGGCGGTGACCAGCACGCGCCCCAGCTCCAGCGGCAGCCCGATGACCACCGCCTCGGCCACCCCGAACCGCCGCCACGCGCCGACCGTGAAGCAGTACGGCGCGCCGTGCTCGTCGCCGGCCACCTCCACCACCGCGTTGCCGTGGTCCTCCGCCTGCTTCAGCAGCCACTGGCGCAGGTCACGGTCTTCTTGCGAGAGGTTGTTCATCGCGGAGTTCGGTGGCACAGCGTCATTCTGCACAGAAACCGGGTGAACTAAAAGTGATGCCCGGCAACATCCGTTGCCGGGCAGTGCTTTTGCCGCGCGTTCCGCGCGGGGCTCGGCCCCTTCGGGGCCGATGCCTTGCCCTAGCCGGATTTCGACCGCCGCGTCGGCTCGGCGGTGCGGCACGTCGGGTGGCGGCGCTCGAAATCCGGCATCCGGGCACAGCATCGGCGGGGCCTCGCGACCCCGCCGATGCCTGCGACCAAGAACACCAAGCTCAGGCGTCGACCTCGGCCATGACCTCGTCGGACACGTCGAAGTTGGCGAAGACGTTCTGCACGTCGTCGCAGTCCTCCAGCGCGTCGATCAGTTTGAACATCTTGCGGGCGCCCTCGGCCTCCAGCTGGACCGTCATGGACGGCAGGAAGTTGGCGTCGGCCGACTCGTAGTCGAAGCCGGCCTCCTGCAGCGCCTTGCGGACCGGGATCAGGTCGCCGGCCTCGGACACGATCTCGAAGCTCTCGCCGAGGTCGTTGACCTCCTCCGCGCCCGCGTCCAGCACGGCCATCAGGACGTCGTCCTCGGACACGTCGTTCTTCGGCATGAGCACGACGCCCTTGCGGGAGAACAGGTAGGCCACCGAGCCCGGGTCGGCCATGCTGCCGCCGTTGCGGGTCATCGCGGTGCGCACCTCGGACGCCGCCCGGTTGCGGTTGTCGGTCAGGCACTCGATCAGCACGGCCACGCCGTTCGGGCCGTAGCCCTCGTACATGATCGTCTGCCAGTCGGCCGCGCCGGCCTCCTCGCCGCCGCCGCGCTTGCGGGCCCGCTCGATGTTGTCCAGCGGCACCGAGTTCTTGCGGGCCTTCTGGATCGCGTCGTACAGCGTGGGGTTGCCGTCGGGGTCACTGCCCCCGGTGCGGGCCGCGACCTCGATGTTCTTGATCAGCCGCGCGAACAGCTTGCCGCGCTTGGCGTCGATCGCGGCCTTCTTGTGCTTGGTAGTCGCCCACTTGGAGTGGCCGCTCATGAAACTTCCTCCGTCAGACTCGACGACTCGACGACCGTCTCCACGCCTCAGGCCGCGCGGACGATCTCCACGAACAGGCGGTGCACGCGCTCGTCGCCGGTGAGCTCGGGATGGAACGCGGTCGCGAGCACGGACCCCTGCCGAACTGCGACGATCCTACCGGCGGCGGCACCGCTGGACGGTATGTCGGGCACCCGGGCGAGGACCTCGACGCCCTCGCCGACCGACTCCACCCAGGGGGCGCGGATGAACACCGCGTGCACCGGGCCGCCGTCGACCCCGGTGACCGGCAGCTCGCACTCGAACGAGTCGACCTGCCGGCCGAAGGCGTTGCGCCGGACCACCATGTCCACGGCGGCCAGCTGCTGCTGGTCGGGGCGGCCGTCCACGACCGTCCCGGCCAGCAGGATCATGCCGGCGCACGAGCCGTACGCCGGCAGGCCGTCGGCCAGCCGCTTGCGCAGCGGTTCGAGCAGCTCGAAGGTCTCCAGCAGCCTGCTCATCGTCGTCGACTCGCCGCCCGGCAGCACGATGCCGTCGACCTCGGCGAGCTCCTCCGGCCGGCGCACCGGCCGCGCGATCACGTCGCACTCGGCCAGCGAGACGAGGTGCTCGCGCACATCGCCCTGCAGGGCGAGCACACCGATGACGGGCTGGGCGGGCACGGGTGAGCGACCTCCTGAACGGGCAGTACCTGGACGTCCTAGTCTATTGACCGCCGACCGGGACCGCGCTGGTGGGGTCGTCGTGCGCCTGCGGGTTGCGCCGCCGCACCGCCCACCAGCCGACCGCGATGACCACCGCGATGGCCGGGATGGAGAAGAAGGCGATCTGCTCGGCGCCGCCGGCGAAGCCCATCATCACCACGATCAGCAGCAGGAAGGCCAGCGTCAGCCAGTTGGTCCAGGGCGCGCCCGGCATCCGGTAGGACGGCCGTTCCAACTCCCCGCGCAGCGCCTTCTTGCGCAGCTGCATCTGGCAGAACACCAGCGTGGCCCAGGTGGCGACCACCCCCAGCGAGGCGATGGCGGTGGCGATGTCGAACGCAGCGGTCGCGCCCTTGAGCTGGTTGAGCGCGACGCCGGCGACGTAGACCACGGAGGTGAACAGGATGCCGCCGTAGGGCACGTGCCGGCTGCTCATCTTGCCGGCGAAGGCCGGGGCCTCCTTCTTGTCGGCCAGCGAGCGCAGCACCCGGCCGGTGGAGTACAGGCCCGAGTTGCAGGAGGACAGGGCCGCGGTCAGCACGATCGCGTTCATCACGTCGCCGACCCAGGGCAGGCCCAGCGCGCTGAACACCGTGACGAACGGGCTGGTGGTCGAGCTGTACATGACCGAGGGCAGCAGCATCGCCAGCAGGGTGACCGAGCCGACGTAGAAGATGGCGATACGCCAGACCACGCCGTTGATCGCCTTGGGCATGACCTTGCGCGCGTCCTTGGTCTCGCCGGCGGCGATGCCGACCAGCTCGATCGCCGAGTACGCGAAGATGACCGCCTGCAGCGCGATCAGCGCGACGCCGACGCCGTGCGGGAAGAAGCCGCCGTCGGCGACCAGGTTGGCCGGGCCGGCCGGGTGGCCGGCGATGTCGGTGGAGGTCACCACCAGGCCGATGCCGACCAGCAGGAAGGCGATGATCGCGGTCACCTTGAGCACGGAGAACCAGAACTCCAGCTCGCCGAACAGCTTCACCGAGACCAGGTTGATGGTCAGCAGCGCGGCCAGCGCGATCAGCGCGGTGATCCAGGTGGGCAGGTTCGGCAGCCAGCGCTGCACGTAGATGCCGACCGCGGTGATCTCGGCGACGCCGGTCATGGCCCAGTTCAGCCAGTACATCCAGCCCGCGGTGAAGCCGGCCCAGGGGCCGATGAACTCACGGGCGTAGGTGACGAAGCTGCCCGAGGTGGGCCGGTAGAGCACCAGCTCGCCCAGCGCCCGCATGACGAAGAAGGCGGCCGCGCCGCACAGCGCGTAGGACAGGATCAGGCCCGGGCCGGCGGTGTGCAGGCGGCCGCCGGCGCCGAGGAAGAGGCCGACGCCGATGGCGCCGCCCATCGCGATCATCTGCACCTGGCGGTTTCCGAGAGCTTTCGAGTAGCCCTCGCCGCCGTGGGAAGAATCCACGGAAACGGTCCCTTCACTGCCACAATTGGCGTTGGAACCGCCCCCGGCTCCAACGCTGGAGAAAAACTCGACCTCGGGTGAGGCATGCCACAGCCCGATGAGGTCGGGACTCTAGCCAGCGTTCGGAGCAGCGCTCTATTCCGTTTGAGCAAGCCTTGATGTGACGACCGCCACGGTTTACGTGACGCCGAACAGCCTAAGCACCGCCGTCGTGCCGGCGGCCAACACCACGACCAGCACGAACGGAACCTTCCGCCAGGCCGCCACGCCGCCGACAGCCACGCCGGCGACCAGCGCCCAGCCGCCGAATTTCCCTCCCGGGACGAACGCGTTGACCGCCACAAGGGCAAGAAGAAGCGCCGTCGCGGCCATTGACAGCAGCATTTGCACGCGCGTCGGCACGGTGATGCGATTGCGCAGTTGCGGGCCGGCGAAGCGAATGCCGTAGGTGCCGGCGGCCAACGCCAACACGACCGCCAGCGTCATGCCGTCACCGCCTTCTCGCGGGTGGGAAGGGCCGCGACCACACCCAGCGCCGCCAGCACGACGGGAATGCCGGCCGGCAGGAACGGCGTGGTGGCCACCGCGATGGCCGCGCCCAGCAGGGCGACGCGGAGCGTGACCCGGTCCTTCAGGGCCGGCAGGACGAGAGCCAGCATCGCCGCCGGGAACGCCGCGTCCATGCCGAACCGGTTCGGGTCGCCGATGACCTGCCCGATCAGGGCACCCAGCAGCGTGCCCGTGTTCCAGGTCAGGAACAGGGCCGCGCCGCAGGTCCAGAAGGCCGCCTTGGCCCGCTTGCGGTCACCCGGGTTGGTTGAGCGCTGCGCCATCGCGAAGGCCACCGACTCGTCGATCAGGATGTGGCTGCCGACGATCCGGGCCGCCAGCTTCTGGCCGAGCAGGTCACCCATGGCCAGGCCGAAAGGCAGGTGGCGGGCGTTGAGCAGCAGGCCGGCGACCACCGCCGCGATCGGGCTGCCGCCCGCCGCCACGATGCCCACCACCATGAACTGCGAGCCGCCCGCGAACACCAGCAGCGACATCGCGCAGACCAGCCACACCGAGATGTGCGCCGCCACCGCGATCGCGCCGAACGACGCGCCCGTGACGAAGGCGGTGAGGGCGATGGGCGAGACATTGCGAACCACGATCGGGTCTAATGTTCGCCAGATCGAACGAACCATAGCCCAAGCTGAACACCCCACCCCGGCGTTCGTCAAGCCGAACGTCCCGACTGATGGAACGAACACGTGGACCAGGACCGCAGCTCCGCCCCACTGGACGTGATCGCCGCCGCACTGCGCCGGGAACGGGAACGGGTCGGGCTCTCTCTTTCCGAGCTCGCCAAGCGCGCCGGCATCGCCAAGTCGACCCTCTCCCAGTTGGAGTCGGCCGCCGGCAACCCCTCCGTGGAGACCCTCTGGGCCCTCGGCGTGGCTCTGGGCGTGCCGTTCTCCCGCCTCGTCGACCCGCCTCGGCCGCCCGTGCGCGTCGTGCGCTTCGGCGAAGGCCCCTACCTCCGGTCCGAGCAGTCCAACTACAGCGCCGCCCTGCTCTCCGCCTGTCCCCCCGGCGCCCGCCGCGACATCTACCTCGCCACCATGAGCTCCGACGCCGGCCGCCACTCCGTGCCCCACATGCCCGGCACCGTCGAACACCTCGTCGTCTCCACCGGCCGCGTCCTCGCCGGTCCCGCCGACGACCCCGTCGAACTCGGCCCCGGCGACTACCTCTCCTACCCCGGCGACATCCCCCACATCTACCAAGCCCTGGTCCCCGACAGCGTGACCGTCATGGTGATGGAGCACGTGTAATCCGATCGCGGCAATGAACGCAACATGCATGCATTAGCGCTAGAATGCATGCATGGGCAGAACCATCCAGATTCGCGATGTCGACGAGCAGACCTACACGGTCCTGCGCACCCGAGCCGCGGCCGAGCACCTGTCGCTGACCGCCTACCTCAAGCGGCAGCTGGAAGCCATGGCGGCCGGGCCGACGATGGCCGAAATACTCGAGCGCGCCGACCGACGGCGAGCCCGAGGGGTCAGCGTCAGCGGTCAAGCGGTCGTCGACGCCGTTCGCGAGGCCCGCGAGAAGGGTGACGACTGACATGCCGCAAGCCGTCATCGACACATCCGCGCTCATCGAGGTGCTTACTGGCAAGGACCCCGATGTCAAGCTCCGGCAGCGCGTCCTGCTCAGCGACCTAGCGGCACCCGAACTGCTGGACCCCGAATCAGCCCACGTCCTACGAAAGCTCACACACAGGGGTGAGATCATCGATTCCGAGGCCGGTGAAGTCCTGAAGGACATCAGGGACATGGCCATCGCACGCTCACCGCACCGCCCGCTCGTCGATCGCGCATGGGAACTCAAGAACGCGATCACCGCATACGACGCGTTTTTCGTCGCACTGGCCGAACAACTGGATGTCCCTCTCATCACCTGCGACGCGAAGTTGGCTGGCAGCAACGGGCACAACGCCACGATCGAGCTGTACCCACTGTCGTGACAAGACGTTGACAGCCGGCGACGGGCGTGGCTACCGTCTTCGGCGGAGCCGAGAGGCGCTGCGACGGACCAGGTCCGCCACGCTCGGCTCCGAGTGATCGTCACAAGGGCGCCTCCCCAGCGGGAGGCGCCCTTCGTCGTGCGGGCGGCCTCCCGGCGAAGCATGCGGAGGAAACCGACATGAGCACGAAGCTGAGGCAGGTCAACGGGATCGACTTCGCGGTCGCGGACCTGTCGCTGGCCGAGGCGGGACGGCACCAGATCCGGTTGGCGGAGCTGGAGATGCCGGGCCTGATGGCGCTGCGCCAGGAGTACGGCGAGAGCAAGCCGTTGCGGGGAGCCAGGATCGCGGGCTCGCTGCACATGACGGTGCAGACGGCGGTGCTGATCGAGACGCTGGTGCACCTGGGCGCGAAGGTGCGCTGGGCGTCCTGCAACATCTTCTCCACCCAGGACGAGGCGGCGGCGGCCGTGGTGGTGGGCCGCGAGGGCACGCTGGAGGAGCCGAAGGGCACGGCGGTGTTCGCCTGGAAGGGCGAGACCCTCGAAGAGTACTGGTGGTGCGCGGACCAGCTGTTCACGTTCCCGGACGGCGAGCTGCCGAACATGATCGTGGACGACGGCGGCGACGCGACCCTGCTGGTGCACAAGGGAGTCGAGTTCGAGAAGGCGGGCGCGGTCCCGCAGGCGGGCGAGGACGACAGCGAGGAGTACGGGATCCTGCTGGCGACCATTCGGGCCAGCCTCGCCCGTGACCCGAAGCGGTTCACCGGGGTCGCGGAGCAGATGCTGGGCGTCACCGAGGAGACGACGGCCGGCGTGAACCGGATGTACCGGCTGGCCGCCGACGGGGAGCTGCTGTTCCCGGCGATCAACGTGAACGACTCGGTGACGAAGTCCAAGTTCGACAACAAGTACGGCATCCGGCACTCGCTGGCCGACGGCCTGAACCGGGCCACGGACGTGATGCTGGGCGGCAAGCTCGCGGTGGTCTGCGGCTACGGCGACGTGGGCAAGGGCGCGGCGGAGGCGCTGCGCGGCCAGGGCGCGCGGGTCGTGGTGACCGAGGTCGACCCGATCTGCGCGCTGCAGGCCTCGATGGAGGGCCTGGAGGTGGTGCACCTGGACGACGTGGCCCACAAGGGCGACATCTTCATCACCACCACCGGCAACCGCGACATCATCATGACCGAGCACATGGCCCGGATGAAGCACAACGCGATCGTCGGCAACGTCGGCCACTTCGACAACGAGATCGACATGGCCGGGCTGGCCAAGGTGCCGGGCATCCGCAAGGTGGAGATCAAGCCGCAGGTGCACGAGTGGGTGTTCCCGGACGGCCACGCGATCATCGTGCTGTCCGAGGGCCGGCTGATGAACCTGGGCAACGCCACCGGCCACCCCAGCTTCGTCATGTCGAACTCGTTCTCCAACCAGGTGATCGCCCAGATCGAGCTGTTCACCAAGCCCGGCGAGTACGGGCGCGAGGTCTACCGGCTGCCCAAGCACCTGGACGAGAAGGTGGCCCGGCTGCACCTGGACGCGCTGGGCGTGCGGCTGACCGAGCTGTCCAAGACCCAGGCGGCCTACATCGGCGTGGATGTCGCCGGTCCGTACAAGCCGGAGCACTACCGCTACTGATACAGTCGCCCCACCGCCGCTGTAAACGTTTGCACGACGTATCAGTGGAGTGAGGCGATGAGGAAGCTCCTGACCGCGCTGGCGATCGCCGGCGCGACCCTGCCGGGAGTCGTCGGGCCTGCGGCGCACGCCGCGCCGCAGGCCGACCCGACGGCCGGACTCAAGCAGTACAGCGACACGTTCAGCGTGCAGCACCCGTACGACCTCGACCAGTCGGCCCGGTTCTCCACCTCGGCCGGCCCGGTCTACAACGCCTGGATCCAGAAGGGCGACAAGCCCTTCAAGCAGGGCTCCGGCACCGGTCCCCGCACCGAGATGCGCTGGCACAGCACCTGGTCGCAGACCGAGCACCAGTGGTCGGCCGACGTGCTGATCGACTCCGGCACCGAGGGAGCCTGCATCATGCAGGTCAAGGGCTCCACCGGCGGCGAGGCCGTGTACATCAACGTGCACGACAAGGGCAATCTGTACAACAGCGTCAACAAGACGCCGATCGCCACCGGCCTGTGGGGCAAGTGGTTCCACCTGAACACCGACTTCAACCCGGCCACCGGCGCCTTCCGGGTGTGGATCGACGGCAAGCAGGTGCTGTCCGGTCACTACGACGCGCCGGCCAGCAAGGTCTGGTACTTCAAGAACGGCGTCTACAACACCACCGGCGCCAAGGCCGAGGCCCACTTCAAGAACATCACCTTCTGGCAGAAGTGACCGCTCGGAAGGGGGCTTTCCTGGCATTCAACGCCAGGAAAGCCCCCTTCCCAGCACCTATTCGGGGTGGCGGCTGCGGGACAGGAAGGCCGTCACGCCGCGTTGGAAGTCCTCATAGGACACTGCCGGTCCGCTGGCGAAGCTGTCGGCGGCGGCCCGGGTCGGTGACAGCCCGACGCTGACGGCCTGTTTGGCGGCGACCAGCGCGGCCCGGGGCTGGGCGGCCACCGCGCCGGCCAGTTCCCGGGTCGCGGCCGCCAGCTCCGCGGCCGGCACGCGCCGGTTGGCCAGGCCGGCCGACACCGCCTCGACGGCGTCCAGCAGCCGCCCGGTGTACAGCAGCTCCCGGGCCAGCCCGTGCCCGGCGAGCAGGGCCAGCCGGGCGGCGAAGGCGGGGCTGACGAGGATCCCGAGCCGCGCGATGGGCATGCCGATCCGGGCGTCGTCGGCGAAAACCCTGAGGTCACAAGCCAAAGCGAGCTGACAGCCGGCCCCGGCGGCGACACCGTTGACCTGGGCGATCACCGGCGTCGGGCACTCCTCGATCGCCGTGCACGCGGCCTCCATGGCGGCGAAGGCCCGGTCCACGTCGTCAGGTGCGGCGTGCACCCACTCGCGCAGGTCGGAGCCGGCGCTGAAGGTGCCGCCGCTGCCACGCACCACGATCACCCGGATCTCCTGGTCCAGCGCCAACTCCCGGAACGCACGCTCCAGGGCGCGCCAGTCGTCGTGCCCCAGCGCGTTGGCGCTGCCGCCGGAGCCGAGCACCACTTCCGCGCTCGATCCCCCGCCGACCACCGTGACGTTCGCCGACACCGCGCCTCCCGACTGGACCATGGACTGCGTCAACTGTGATCCGTGCCCCTCTACTCCACCACGACGGCCGTGGACTAGCGTCTTGCGGACCTTCAACGGCGAGGTGGTTCCCGCATGTACACCCCGGTCCTTGCCCCGGTTGCCGGATCGCTCACCCTGTCCGCCCTGCTGGCCGCGCTGCCGCTGGTGGTGCTGTTCGTGCTGCTGGGCGTGTTCCGCATCCGGGCCTGGCTGGCCGCGGCGATCTCGCTGGCGGTGAGCCTGCTGGTCGCGGTGCTCGGCTATCCGATGCCCGTCGGCCAGGCCGTGCTCGC
The DNA here is from genome assembly GCF_018263855.1 of Kutzneria sp. CA-103260. GTDB lineage: Bacteria > Actinomycetota > Actinomycetes > Mycobacteriales > Pseudonocardiaceae > Kutzneria. The sequence goes on from NZ_CP073318.1 coordinate 5,329,644, forward strand.
GGCCACCGAGGGCGCCGCGTTCGGCTTCTTCCCGATCCTGTGGATCGTGATCAACGCGATCTGGATCTACAACATGACCGTCCACACCGGACATTTCGACGTGCTGCGCCGGTCCTTCGCGCGGATCAGCGACGATCAGCGGATCCAGGGCGTGATAGTGGCGTTCAGCTTCGGCGCGCTGCTGGAGGCGCTGGCCGGCTTCGGCACACCGGTCGCGGTGACCAGCGTGATGCTGGTGGCGCTGGGTTTCCAGCCACTGAAGGCGGCCACGGTCGCGCTGGTGGCCAACACCGCGCCGGTGGCCTTCGGCGCGCTGGCCGCGCCGATCACCACCCTGGCCACGGTGTCCGGCCTGCCGCTGTCCGACCTGGCGGCGATGGTCGGCCGGCAGACGCCGGTGCTGGCGGTGTTCGTGCCGATGGTGCTGGTCGGCATCATCGACGGCTGGCGCGGCGTGCGGGAGACGCTGCCGGCCACCCTCACCTGCGGCGTCGTGTTCGCCATCGCCCAGTACGCCACGTCGAACTTCTTCAGCGCTCCGCTGACCGACATCGTGGCCTCGCTGCTCAGCGCGCTGGCCGTGGTGGCCGTGGTGCGCCGCCGCAGCAAGGCGGAGGCCACCGACAGCCGGGTCGAGGTGTTCCGCGCCTACGCCCCGTACGCGATCATCATCATCGTCTTCGCGCTGGCCCAGGTCCCGGCGATCAAGAACGCCCTGACCAGCGTCACCGTCACGTTCAACTGGCCCGGCCTGCACCTGGCCACCCTGAGCGGCAAGGCGTCCACGCTGCCGGCGTTCAAGTTCGACTGGCTGGACGCCGCCGGCAGCCTGCTGGTCATCGCCGGCCTGATCACCATCCCGGTGATCAAGATCGGCACCGGCGCCGCGCTCCGGGCCTACGGCGGGACCTACCGCCAGCTCGCCACCGCGATCGTCACCGTGATGGCGGTGCTCGCACTGGCCTACGTGATGAACGCCAGCGGGCAGACCACCACCCTGGGCACCTGGATGGCCAACGCCGGCGGCCTGTTCGCGTTGCTGTCGCCCGTGCTCGGCTGGCTCGGCGTCGCCGTCACCGGGTCCGACACCTCGTCCAACTCCCTGTTCGGGGCGCTGCAGGTGACCGCCGCCCAACACGCCGGCCTGAGCCCGACGCTGATGGCCGCGGCCAACTCGGCCGGCGGCGTGCTGGGCAAGATGATCAGCCCACAGAACCTGGCCATCGTGGCCGGCGCCGTCGGCCTGGCCGGCCGCGAGGGCGACCTGTTCCGCCGGGTCTTCCTGTGGAGTCTGATCCTGCTGGCCGCGATGTGCCTGCTCGTCTTCCTCCAGTCCACCCCGATCCTGAGCTGGATGGTCGTCTGAACGTCGTGAAGGGGTCCTTCCTGACGTTGAACGCCAGGAAGGACCCCTTCACGACAACGGCGACTACCAGCCGCGGGTGGCCAGCAGCTGGGACTCGGGCAGCTCCGAGACGTTGATGCCGACCATGGCCTCGCCCAGGCCGCGTGAGACCTTGGCGATCACGTCCGGGTCGTCGTGGAAGGTGGTGGCCTTGACGATGGCCTCGGCCCGCTTGACCGGGTCGCCGGACTTGAAGATGCCGGAGCCGACGAACACGCCCTCGGCGCCGAGCTGCATCATCATGGCGGCGTCGGCCGGGGTGGCGATGCCGCCGGCGGTGAACAGCACGACCGGCAGCTTGCCGGTGGTGGCGATCTCCTTGACCAGCTCGTACGGCGCGCGCAGCTCCTTGGCGGCGGCGTAGAGCTCGGCGTCGTCGAGCACGGTCAGGCGGCGGATGTCGGCCCGGATCTGGCGCATGTGCCGGGTGGCCTCGACGACGTTGCCGGTGCCGGCCTCGCCCTTGGAGCGGATCATGGCCGCGCCCTCGGCGATGCGGCGCAGGGCCTCGCCCAGGTTGGTGGCGCCGCACACGAACGGCACGGTGAAGGGCCACTTGTCGATGTGGTTGGCCTCGTCGGCCGGGGTGAGCACCTCGGACTCGTCGATGTAGTCGACGCCGAGCGACTGCAGCACCTGGGCCTCGACGAAGTGGCCGATGCGGGCCTTGGCCATCACCGGGATGGACACCGCGGCGACGATGCCGTCGATCATGTCGGGGTCGCTCATCCGGGCGACGCCGCCCTGCACGCGGATGTCGGCCGGCACGCGCTCCAGCGCCATGACGGCGACCGCGCCGGCGTCCTCGGCGATCTTGGCCTGCTCCGGGGTGACGACGTCCATGATCACGCCGCCCTTGAGCATCTCGGCCATGCCGCGCTTGACCCGCGCGGTGCCGGTGGCGGGAGTGGTGTCGATGTTCAACGTGCCGACCTTTCGGGAACGGACCAGGGGGACACCTTGATGCTAGGTCGGACGTGGCCTGCTGTTTGAGGCCAATCTGACACAATTTCGGAAGGCCACTTGCCGGGTGGGCTTGTCCGACCAGCGGTTCGGGTGTGAGATCGGACACATCGAGGTGTACGCCAGGCCAATTCGGTTCGTGCGGGAGGTGACCCCATGGGGTCCAAGAACACCGACAACACCAATTCCGGCGGCGCGGTCGCTGTAGCCGACCCGGCCAAGGTCCGCAATGTCGTGCTGGTCGGCCCGTCCGGGGCCGGCAAGACCACGCTCACCGAGGCGCTGCTGGCCGCCTCGGGCGTGCTGACCAGGGCCGGGTCGGTCACCGAGGGCACCACCGTGTGCGACCACGACCCCGCGGCCCAGCGCCAGCAGCGCTCGGTCGGACTGGCGGTGGCCCCGCTGGTCCACCAGGACGTCAAGATCAATCTCATCGACACGCCCGGCTACGCCGACTTCGTCGGCGAGCTGCGGGCCGGGCTGCGGGCCGCCGACGCCGCGGTGTTCGTGGTCGGCGCGGCCGAGGGCGTGGACGCGATGACCATGGCCCTGTGGGAGGAGTGCGCGGCCGTCGGCATGCCCCGCGGCGTGGTGATCGCCCGGCTCGACCACCACCGGGCCGACTTCGACGCCGAGCTGGCCGCCTGCCAGGAGGCGTTCGGAGCCGGCGTGCTGCCGCTCTACCTGCCGGTGCCCGGCTCGGCCAACACCAAGCTGGTCGGCCTGATCACCCAAAGCGTCTTCGACTACTCCGACGGCTATCCGCCGACCGTCCGCGAGCCGGACGCCGCGCTGGCCGAGTTCCTGGCCGACCACCGCAACACGCTGATCGAGGGAGTCATCGCCGAGAGCGAGGACGAGACCCTGATGGACCGCTATCTCGGCGGCGAGCAGATCGACCCCGACGTGCTCATCACCGACCTGGAGACCGCGGTCAGCCGGGGCTCGTTCTACCCGGTGGTGCCGGCCTGCGCGGCCACCGGCCTGGGGCTGGCCGAGATCCTGGACGGCATCGTGCGGGCCTTCCCGTCCCCGCTGGAACACCCGCTGCCCTCGGTCACCGACCCGGTCGGCGGCACCGTGCTGGAGATCAGCACCGACCCGGACGGCCCGCTCGCGGCCGAGGTCGTGCGCACCGCCGTCGACTCCTACGTCGGCCGGGTGTCGCTCGTCCGGGTGTTCTCCGGGACGCTGCGGCCGGAGCGGTCGGTGCACGTGTCCGGGCACGGCATGAGCGACCGCGGGCACGAGGACCACGACGAGGACGAACGGGTCGCGCACATCTACTCGCCGCTCGGGGCGCAGCTGCGAGAGGTGCCGTTCTGCGTGGCCGGCGACCTGTGCGCGCTGACCAAGCTCGGCTCGGCCGAGACCGGCGACACCGTGTCCGATCCCGACCAGCCGCTGCTCATGTCGCCGTGGCTGATGCCGGAACCGCTGCTGCCGGTGGCGATCACGGCCCGCAAGCGCAGCGACGAGGACACCCTGGCCCGCAACCTCGCGCGACTGGTCGCCGGGGATCCGACGCTGCGGCTGGAACGCAACACCGAGACGCACCAGATGGTGTTGTGGTGCATGGGCGAGGCCCACGCCGACGTGGTGCTGGCCCGGCTGCGGGCCGGCGGCGCCGAGGTCGACACCGAGGACGTTCGGGTGCCGCTGCGGGAGACCTTCGCCAAGGCCGCCAAGGGCCACGGCCGGCACGTGAAGCAGTCCGGCGGGCACGGCCAGTACGCCGTGTGCGACCTGGAGGTGGAGCCGCTGCCGCGCGGATCCGGCTTCGAGTTCGTGGACCGGGTCATCGGCGGCTCGGTGCCGCACCAGTTCATCCCCAGCGTGGAGAAGGGAGTGCGGGCGCAGCTGGCGAAGGGCCTGCACGGCGACCACCCGTGCGTCGACGTGCGGGTGACCCTGGTCGACGGCAAGGCGCACAGCGTCGACTCCTCGGACTCCGCGTTCCAGACCGCCGGCGCGCTGGCGTTGAAGGAGGCCGCCGCCAACAGCCGGATCTCGCTGCTGGAGCCGATGGACGAGGTGACCATCCGGCTGCCCGACGAGTACCTGGGCTCGGTGCTCGGCGACCTGTCCAGCAAGCGGGCCCGGGTGCTGGGCACCGAGGCCGACATCGTCCCCGGCCGGACCCTGATCCGGGCCGAGGTGCCGGCCACCGAGCTGATCCGCTACGCCGTCGAGCTACGCTCGCTGGCCTCCGGGACGGCGACGTTCACCCGGCACTTCGCGCGGTACGACCCGCTGCCGGACAACCTGGCCGCCAAGGCCTGAGGCCCGTTCGTGCGGTGGCGCCGGGGGACGTCACCGCACGGGCCGCACCGTGCCGTCCCAGGGCGTGGCCAGCAGGTCGTCGAGCAGCGGGCCGATCAGCGGCGGGTAGACCAGCTCGCCGGTGTCGGCCAGCTCGGCCGTGGTCCACCAGCGGTGCCCGGTGACGATGTCGTTCTCCAGCTGGGTGAATCCCGAGGTGTCGATCGTCTCCGTGTTGGTGCGCAACAGGAAGAACCACTCCTCGCCGAGAAACCACCGGCTGTCGAAGGAAAAAGTCACCCGCCGCAGCCACACCGGGCCGGTCAGGTCGTCCTGCGCGCAGCGGATTCCCGTCTCCTCGAACAGTTCCCGGACCGCCGCCTCACGCAGCTTCTCCCCCTGCTCGATGCCGCCGCCCGGGGTGAACCACCACTGCTCGGTGTTGTTCGGCGGCAGATTGCCGCCCCGGAACAACAGCACCCGGTCGCGGTCGTCCACTAGCAGGACGCGGGCCGAGGCCCGCGGCACCAGCGCCTGTTCCCCGCTCTCCGGCGCCACCGGCTCCGCGATCTCGAAGTAGCTCGGCAGCGGCGCCGTGCCCGCCAGCCGCAGCCACCGGACGGATCGCCTGCGCCGCAAGGCAAGCGTGTCCCGCACCGCGTCGTTGTGCACCCGCCGGGCCAACACCAGGCGATGCTCGGCGTCGGCCAACTCCGTCACGATCTCCTCAGGCAGCGCCGCCCGGTCCAGGTCCCCCAGCAGCCGGCTCACCTCGTTCTCGGCCGCTTCCCGGTCCGCCTTCAGGGCCTGCTCCGCTGCCTCCGTCGCCGCTTGCAGCTTCGGGCTCGCCAACCGGGCCAGCAGCGCCCTCCGCGCCAGCGCCGCATCCAACGCCGCCCACGCCGCGTCGGTCCGGATGTGCAACCGGTCCAGCCGGCTCGTCAACCGCATCGTCCGCGCCACGAGGATCAGCAGCACCACCAGCCCCGCCGCCAGCGCCTCGATGATCACCGCTCGACCCTACTCCGGGCGGGGGAAGTAGCGGCCGGACGTGGTGGTGGCGAAGGCGGTGTCGAACAGGGCCCAGCCGTCGAGCTCGGTGGTGGCGTTGGCGAGCGGGTCCCAGCCGTCGGCGACCGCGGCGTCCAGCAGGGCCCGGACGACGCCGGGCTGGTTGAGGTTGAGGCCACGGCCGTCGGCGTGCCGCACCTGGCCCGAGTGCAGGAGCCAGCCTTCGGCGACGAGGAAGCCGTTGCCGACGTGGAACTCGACGAAGAGGCGGCCGGGCGAGCGATCGCGGCGGATCATCAGGAACTCGTGGCAGGTCTTGTCCCGCTCGACCGGGTCCTCGATGTTGTCGTGGCTGTGGCCGACATGCCACCGGTAGCGGTCCGCGCCGACGCCGAGCCAGCGGCTGTCGTTGCGGTGGCGGGGCATTCGACCTACCTCAAACCTGCATTTCGGTGGGACGCTGAGCGGGACTCGCGGGGGTTGGCCGAGGTGGCGGCTTCGTAGACGCGGAGGACCTGGTCGGCGACGACGGACCAGTCGAAGGCTAGGGCGCGGGAGGCGCCGGCGAAACCGAATTCCATGCGGCGCACGGGGTCTTCGAGCATCGAGGCGAGGGCGGCGGCCAGGGCGGCGGGGTCGCCGGGCGGGGCGAGGAGGGCGGCGGGGCCGAGGACGCGGCGGAAGGCGTCGAGGTCGCTGGCGACGACGGGGGCGCCGGCGCTCATGGCCTCGGCCAGCACGATGCCGAAGCTCTCGCCGCCGGTGTTGGGGGCGCACACGACGTCGACCGAGCGGAGCAAGGCGGCCTTGGTGGCGTCGGAGACTTCGCCGAGGACGACGGCCTGGGGGCAGGCGGCCTGGAGGGCGGTCGCGTCGCCGCGGCCGGCGACGAGGAGGCGGAGGTCGGGATAGCGCGGGGCCAGCAGACGAACAGCTTCGACCAGCACGGACATGCCCTTGCGGGGCTCGTCGAAGCGGCCGACGAAGCCGATGGTGCCGCCGGCGCGGGGATAGCCGGGCAGCGGCGGGGCGTCGGCGAAGAACCGGACGTCGACGCCGTTGGGGATCTCGACGGCGTCCCCGCCCAGGTGCTCGACCTGCACCCGCCGGGCCGGCTCGGACACGGCGATCCGGGCGGTGACCTTCTCCAGCTGCGGCCGCAGCACGCCCTGGGCGGCGAGCAGGATCCAGGACCGGGTGAACGAGGTGTGGAAGGTGGCGACGATGGGGCCGCCGGCCAGGGTCAGGGCCAGGAACGACAGGCTGGGCGCGATGGGCTCGTGCACGTGCAGCACGTCGAAGGAGCCGGCCCGCAGCCACCGCCGCACCCGGACGTAGGCGCCGGGCCCGAAGGCCAGCCGCGCGACGGAGCCGTTGAAGGGAATGGGCATGGCCCGCCCCTCGGGCGCCAGCACGGACACCTCGTGCCCGAGCCCGCGCAGCGCGGCGGCCAACCCGGTGACATGGGCCTGGACGCCGCCCGGCACGGCGAGCGAGTACGGGCAGACCAGGCCGATCCTCACCGGTCAATCCTCATTGTGGGCGGGCTCCTCGGCCAGCCACAGCCGCTGGAGCATGTGCCAGTCCTCGGGGTGAGCGGCGATGTCGGCGGCGAACACGTCGGCCAGGGCCTGGGTGGCGGCGGGAATGCCCTCCACCCCGCTGACCTTGACCGGCGGGTGCACCCGCATGCCCCAGCCGGTCTCGGTGAACCAGGTGCCGACCGGCAGCAGCGCGGCCCCGGTGGTGGCGGCCAGGTAGGCCGGTCCGGCCGGCATCTTGGTGGTGCCGCCGAAGAACGACACGGGCACGCCGCTGGCGGTGAGGTCCCGGTCGGCGAACAGGCACACCACGCCGCCGTCCCGCAGCCGCTGGGCCAGCAGCTCGGTCGGCCGGACGTCGCCGCCGGCCGACGGCACGACCTCGAAGCCGAGCCGCTGCCGGGCCCGGGTGAAGCTCCGGTACAGCGACTCCGGCCGCACCCGCTGCACGACGACGCTGACCTGCCGGGCGTGCCCGAGCAGCCACACGCCGGCCAGGTCCCAGCTGCCGCAGTGCGGCAACGCCAGGATCACGCCGTTGCCCTCGGCGCACGCGGCGAGCAGGTTCTCCTGGCCGGTGGCGGTCCGCTCGACCGCCTGGTGCACGGCTTCGACGTCGCCGGGCCGCAGTCGGAACGTCTCGCACCAGTAGCGGGCGTAGGACCGCATCGCCCGCGCGACGAGCTCGTCCAGCTCGGCCGCCCCGGCCCGGGGCACCACCCGGGCCAGGTTCCGGCGTAACTGCGCGACGCCACGGCCGCCCCGCCGGGTCGCGAAGTCCGCGCCCCACTGGAACACGCCGACGGCGACCTGTTCGGGCACGATCCGGGCGAACAGCCAGCCGGCCCGGAAGGCGGCGGTGACCAGCAAACCCTTCACTGGGTCTGCTCCTTGGCCGCCCGGTGCACGGCCAGCAGCCGCTGTGCCACGGTGACCACGGCCAGCACCGCCAGCACCCACAGGGCCACGTCCAGCGCGTACGGCACGCCGAGGCCGGTCAGCCCGGTGCCGACCAGGGCCAGGATCATGCGCTCGGCCCGTTCCACCAGGCCGCCGTCGGCCGACAGGCCGGTGGCCTCGGCGCGGGCCTTCACGTACGAGATGACCTGGGCGCCGACCAGCGCGATCAGCGCCGCGGCCCCGCCCACACGGTCGTTGGTGGCGGACAGGCAGAACCAGGTGATGGCCGCGAGCAGCGCGCCGTCGGCGATCCGGTCGCAGCTGGCGTCGAGCACCGCGCCGAACCGGGTGCCGGCCCCGCTGGCCCGCGCCACCGCGCCGTCCAGCAGGTCGAACAGCACGAAGAAGGTGATCACGAGAGTGCCGGCGAGCAGCTGCCCGCGCGGGATGAACCAGAGGGCGGCGAGCACGGTGCCCGCGGTGCCGACGAGGGTGACGGCGTTCGGCGTGACACCACGCCGCAGCAGCCACGTCCCGACCGGGTCGGTGACGCGGGAGACGGAGGCGCGAGCGAAGATGTTCAGCATGGGGCGGCGGAGGCACCTACCTGCACTTCAGGACGGGGTACGGCCAGCCTAGCCAGCGACCCCGATCACCCCGCCAGCGACACCCCCGCGGTTCATCGGTCCCGTCTCATTCCTCACACGGGTTGCTGGGACAGCCCTTGCTGGCCTGGGCGGTGATGGCCTCCGAGATCAGCCCCAGCTGCTTGACCTGCTCCTCGCTCAGCCCGTCGAACAGCACGCTGCGGACCTCGGCGGCGTGCCCGGGGGCGGCCTGCTCGACCGCGGTCATACCATCGTCGGTGAGCACCGCGAACGCGCCGCGCTTGTCGGTGGGGCAGGACCGCCGGCTGACCCAGCCGTTCTCCTCCAGCCGGGCGATGGCGTGCGAGAGCCGGCTGCGGGAAGACTTGGTGAACTCGGCCAGCTCGCTCATCCGCAGCTCACGGTCGGGTGATTCGGAGAGTGCGACGAGGATCTCGTAGTAGGTGGTCGGCATGCCCGAGTCGCGCTGCAGTTGGCGGTCCAGACGCTCGTTGACCAGCTTGGTGGCGGCCGTGTAGGCCCGCCACGCCCACTGCTCGGACTCGGACAACCATCGCGGCTCGCTCATGGCTACCATCGTACCTGTTGTTGAACTCTCAATCTCAGTGCTAGAGTTCGGTTGAGAGTTCAACCAATGCTCATGGAGGACCGAAAGATGACTGCCGCAACCCAGATCCCCGGATACGTCGCCGGCACCTGGACCATCGACCCGGTGCACTCGGACGTCGCGTTCATCGTCCGCCACCTCGGCGTCTCCAAGGTTCGCGGTCGCTTCAACACCATCTCCGGCACGATCGTGACCGGTGACGACCCGGCCGCCTCCACGGTGACCGCCAGCATCGTGGCCGACAGCATCGACACCAAGAACGAGCAGCGCGACGGCCACGTGAAGTCCCCCGACTTCCTGCACGTCGAGGAGCACGAGCACCTGACCTTCACCTCCACCGCCGTGCGCATCGACGGCGAGGAGATCGAGATCGACGGCGACCTGACCCTGCACGGCGTCACCAAGGCCGTCACCCTGACCGGCGAGCTGGGCGGCTTCGGCGACGGCCCCAACGGCAAGGTGCTGGGCGTGTCGGCCACCACCGAGATCAAGCGCTCCGACTTCGGCGTCGGCGGCGGCATCCCGGCGGCCGTGGTCAGCGACAAGATCAAGATCGAGCTGGACGTCGAGGCCGGCCTCCAGGCCTGATGCCCCGACCCCCGCGAGTCCCGCTCTCGGGCAACTGAATGTCGAGTTCTGGAACTCGACACACGGTTGCTGGAGAGCGGGACTCGCGGTTATTTGGGCCAGGCTTTCGACAACAGCGCCCACGTCTCCCCCAGGAGTTGGGGGATGGTGCGGGTCTGGCCGATGACGGGCATGAAGTTGGCGTCGCCGCCCCAGCGGGGCACCACGTGCTGGTGCAGGTGGGCGGCGATGCCGGCGCCGGCGACCGTGCCCTGGTTCATGCCGATGTTGAAGCCGTGCGGGGCCGACACGCTGCGCACCACCCGCATCGCGGTCTGGGTGAACTCCCCCAGCTCCACGGTCTCGGCCGCGTTCAGGTCGGTGTAGTCGGCGACGTGCCGATACGGCACCACCATCAGGTGACCGGCGTTGTACGGGTACAGGTTGAGCACCGCGTACACCAGCTGCCCACGGGCCAGGATCAGTGCCTGCTCGTCGGGCAGGCGCACGATGGCGCAGAACGGACAGCCGGCCGGCTCGTCGCTCTCGGGCTTGTTCTCGCCCTGGATGTAGGCCATCCGGTGCGGGGTCCACAGCCGCTGAAGCGCGTCCGGGACCCCCACACCGTGCTGAACCGACTTCCCTGCCGGGGGTCCCTGTTCAGGTGAGGTCACGCGGTGGCCACCACCGAGAAGTTCTCCGCGTTGGGCGAGGCGTTCTCGCGGCGGCTGACCCAGTCCACCACCGCTTCCACGGCCTGCTCGACCGGCACGCCGTTGACCTGGCTGCCGTCGCGGAAGCGGAAGGACACCGCGCCGTTCTCCACGTCCTTCTGGCCGGCGACCAGCATGAACGGCACCTTCTGCAGGGTGTGGTTGCGGATCTTCTTCTGCATCCGGTCGTCGGAGGCGTCCACCTCGACCCGCACGCCCTTGGCCCGCAGCGCCTTGGTGACCTGCAGCAGGTGCTCGACGTGCTCGTCGGCGATGGGGATGCCGACCGCCTGCACCGGGGCCAGCCAGGCCGGGAACGCGCCGGCGTAGTGCTCGGTGAGCACGCCGAAGAAGCGCTCGATGGACCCGAACAGCGCCCGGTGGATCATCACCGGCCGCTGCCGGCTGCCGTCGTTGGCGGTGTACTCCAGCTCGAACCGCTCGGGCAGGTTGAAGTCCAGCTGGATGGTGGACATCTGCCAGGTGCGGCCCAGCGCGTCCCGGGCCTGCACGGAGATCTTGGGACCGTAGAAGGCGGCGCCGCCCGGGTCCGGCACCAGCTCCAGGCCGGAGTCCTCGGCCGCCTCGCGCAGCGCCTCGGTGGCCTTCTCCCACACCTCGTCGGAGCCGACGTACTTCTCGTCGTTGCGGGTGGACAGCTCCAGGTAGAAGTCGTCCAGGCCGTAGTCGCGCAGCAGGTTGAGCACGAAGCCCAGCAGCGACTTCAGCTCGTCCTGCACCTGCTCGGGGGTGCAGAAGATGTGCGCGTCGTCCTGCGTCATGCCGCGCACGCGGGTCAGGCCGTGAATCACGCCGGACTTCTCGTAGCGGTACACGGTGCCGAACTCGAACATGCGCAGCGGCAGCTCGCGGTAGGACCGCCCGCGGGACCGGAAGATCAGGTCGTGGAACGGGCAGTTCATCGGCTTGAGGTAGTAGTCCTGGCCGGGCTTGCGGACCTTGCCGTCCTCGTCGTACTCGGCGTCCAGGTGCATGGCCGGGTACATGCCGTCGCGGTACCAGTCGAGGTGGCCGGAGGTCTCGAACAGCGCGCCCTTGGTGATGTGCGGCGAGTAGACGAACTCGTAGCCCTCTTCCTCGTGCCGGCGGCGCGAGTAGTCCTCCATGGCCCGGCGCACGATGCCGCCGCGCGGGTGGAAGACGGCCAGCCCGGAGCCGATCTCGTCGGGGAAGCTGAACAGGTCCAGCTCGGTGCCCAGCCGGCGGTGGTCGCGGCGCTCGGCCTCGGCCAGCAGCTCCAGGTGCTTGTCCAGCGCCTCCTGCGACTCCCAGGCGGTGCCGTAGACCCGCTGCAGCTGCGGGTTCTTCTCGTTGCCGCGCCAGTAGGCGGCGGCCGAGCGGGTCAGCTTGAATGCCGGGATGTGCTTGGTGGTGGGCACGTGCGGGCCGCGGCACAGGTCGCCCCACACCCGGTCGCCGCTGCGCGGGTCGAGGTTGTCGTAGATGGTCAGCTCGCCCGCGCCGACCTCCATGACCTCGGACGTGTCGACGTCCGACTTGATGTCGACCAGTTCCAGCTTGAACGGCTCGGCCTTGAGCTCGTCCTTGGCCGCGTCCACGGACTCGACGACCCGGCGCGAGAACCGCTGGGAGCCCTTGATGATCTGCTTCATGCGCTTCTCGAGCGCGGCCAGGTCCTCCGGCGTGAACGGGCGGTCGACCTGGAAGTCGTAGTAGAAGCCGTCCTTGATCGGCGGGCCGATGCCCAGCTTGGCCTCCGGGAACGCCTGCTGCACGGCCTGGGCCAGCACGTGCGCGGTGGAGTGCCGGATGACGCTGCGGCCGTCCTCGGTGTCGGCGGCGACCGCCTCCACCTCGACGTCGGCCTCCGGCGTCCAGGACAGGTCGCGCAGCTTGCCCTCGGCGTCCCGCACCACCACGATCGCGTCGGAGCCCTTGCCGGGCAGGCCGGCGTCGCGGACCGCGGTGCCCGCCGTCGTCCCGGCCGGCACCGTCACGCGCGGTGCTGATCCTGGGCCTGAGGGGCGCGGCTGCGACACGATGACTCCTTCAACACGGGATAAGTCGGTATCCCATCGTATCCAGCGGCCACCTGGGCGTTTGCCGTAGCCCTCGGGTGGGCGCACAGCGGCAGGGCCACCGCCGCGACAGTGCCGGCGGCGATCGCCCCGGTGGCGACAATCACCAGGTCGGAGCTGGTGGTCGAGGCAAGTACCACATATCCGGCGAGCACGGCAGCGGCCGGTGCGCAGGCCGCCGTGAGGGCCGCCCACAGGGTCGGCCGGACGTCGGACAGGGCCGCCGCGAGGGCCCCGCACAACGCCAATGCCCCGATCGTGTCGCTGAGCCGGTGCCAGCCCAGCTCGGCGGTGGTGGCCGCGATGTAGGACGTCAGCACGGCGCCCAGCACCAGCGCCGCCGGCCGGATGTCCCGTGGCAGCACCAGGATCGCCCCCAGCACGATCGCCGCACAGGCGGTGACGTGGCCGCCGGGGAAGCTGTTGCCGACCGAACCCGGCCGGTACAGCAGCGACTCCTTCAGCACCCACGCCACCGAGATCGCCGCCGCCATCAGCACCGCCGCCGCGGCCGTGCCCCGCCAGCGGCGCTGGAGCACGCCGGTGGCCAGGACCAGCACGATGCCGACGGCGATCAGGCCCGGGCTGATCGCGCCCAGCGTGCCGGTCATGTCCGGCGGCAGCAGCGTGGCATCCTCCAGCCGGCGGCCGGTCGGCGACAGCACAAACACCGCGTAGGCGAGCACGAACCCGACCACGCATCCCCCCACGGGCAGCAGCTTCATGCGATCAACACTGCCGGTGCGCTGTGTGTGAACTGTGCGTGTCCTGTCATGGTTTCGCTACGAGTTCGACAGGTTCCACTCAGCGGCAGCACAGCCGGCTCTCGCACTCTGGTGTTCAGCAGCAACGCGCAACCCCAGGAGCAGGCCAGATGTCCGAGCCGAACACCCCAGACGAGCAGCCGGCCGAGCAGCACCAGCAGCCGGTGGCCGGCCCCGACGCGCACCAGCAGCCGTCCGCCGCCGAGCCGCCGCAGCCCTCCCAGCCAGAACAGGCCCCGGCGCAGGAGGAGCCTCAGCCGGCGGCCTTCGCCGCCGACGCGCCGCCCGAGGCCCAGCCCGGTGTCCAGCAGCCGCAGGCGTCCTACGTTCCCCCGCCGCCCGGCGCGCCCCAGCCCCAGGTGATCTACGTCCAGCGGCCGCCCGGCAAGTTCGCCGCCTTCGCCCGCAACCGGGTCACCCAGGTGGTGGCCGCGCTGGTGGTCGGGCTGATCGTGGGCGGCGGCATCGGCGGCATCATCGGCGCGCACCACACCGGCGGGCCCGGCATGCACCGCACGTACTCCCAGTACGGCCCCCAGGGCGGCTTCGGCCGCGGCGGCGGCTTCGGGCCCGGCAGCCAGCAAGGCGGCCCCCAGCAGGGGACGCAGCAGGGAGAACAGGGCTAGTTACACCTGTTAACCAACCATGCGGCATCATCGCCGCATGAGCAATACGACGACCGTCCGCATCGGGGTGCTCGGCGCGGCCCGCATCGCGCCGAACGCCCTGATCGCGCCGGCCCGGGACAACGCGGAGGCCGAGGTGGTCGCGGTGGCGGCCCGCGACCGCGACCGGGCCTCGGCGTACGCGCAGAAACACGGCATCGGCCGGGTGCACGGCAGCTACGAGGAACTGCTCGCCGACCCGGACATCGACGCCGTCTACAACCCGCTGCCCAACGCCCTGCACGCGCGGTGGACGCTCGCGGCGCTGGACGCCGGCAAGCACGTGCTGTGCGAGAAGCCGTTCACCAGCAACGCCGCCGAGGCGAAGACCGTGGCCGAAGCCGCCGAGAAGAGCGGCCTGGTGGTGATGGAGGCGTTCCACTACCGCTACCACCCGCTGGCCCAGCGGGTCGCCGACATCCTGGCCAGCGGCGAGATCGGCACGCTGCGCCACGTGCAGGCGGCCCTGTGCTTCCCGCTGCCCAAGTTCTCCGACATCCGCTACAACCGCGACCTCGGCGGCGGAGCCATGATGGACGCCGGCTGCTACGCGTTGCACATGGTGCGGCTGCTCGGCGGTGGCGAGCCGGATGTCGTGTCCGCGCACGCGAAACTGCACAAGCCGGACGTGGACCGGGCGATGAAGGCGGACCTGGTCTTCCCCCAGGGACACACGGGCGCACTGACCGCGTCCCTGTGGTCGAGGGACCTGCTCAAGATCACCGCCTCGGCGGTGGGCGACAAGGGCCGCGTCAACGTGTTCAACTTCGTGATGCCGCAGGGTTATCACCGGCTGACCGTGCGCACCGCCGACGGCAAGCGGGTGGAGCAGCTGTCGAAGCGCCCGTCCTACAGCTATCAGCTGGACGCCTTCTGCGGGGCCGTGCTCCGGGGCGAGCCGATCCTCACGCCGCCGTCCGACTCGATCCGCACCATGACGGTGATCGACGAGATCTACCGGAAGGCCGGCCTCACTCCCCGTTAGACAAACCCAGGAACTTCTTGGGGTGCGCACGCCTTCGCCTCAGGTTCCTCATATGTGGCGAAGTCAGGCTGGTGCCATGACCGAGACGCCCCGCACCCCTGAGCCCGCCGCCGTCTACACCGACAACACGCCGACGCCGCCGACCGGCTTCCCGAACCCGCTGTTCGTGCCGCAACCACCGCAGCCGCCCCGCAAGTCACGCAAGGGCGCCGCGGTCCTGATCGGGGCCGCGGTGCTGGCGGCGGTGGTCGGCGGCGGCACCGGCTACGGCATCTACACGGCCAACGCCCAGTCCACTGTGGTCAGCAGCCTTTCCAGCAGCACCACCGCAACCCCGGCCGCCAACAACACGTCCGGCTCGGTCAGCACGGTGGCCGCCAGCGGCCTGCCGGTGGTCGTGCAGATCTCCAACTCGCAGGGCCTGGGCTCGGGCGTGATCATCAGCTCCGACGGGCTGATCCTCACCAACAACCACGTGGTGGCCAGCGGCGGCTCCTTCACCGTCACGTTCAACGACGGCAAGAAGGTCGCGGCGACCGTGGTCGGCACCGACCCCTCGACCGACCTCGCGGTGGTCAAGGCCCAGGGCGTCAGCGGGCTGAAGACGGCCACCTTCGGCGACTCCTCGCAGGTCAAGGTGGGCGACCAGGTGGTGGCGATCGGCTCCCCCGAAGGACTTCAGGGCACCGTCACCACCGGCATCGTCAGCGCGCTGAACCGGACCGTCACCGCCTCGGACAACCAGGGCAACAGCCCGTACTCGCGCTCGGCCAACTCGGCCACCACCTACAAGGGCGCGATCCAGACCGACGCGTCCATCAACCCCGGCAACTCCGGCGGCCCCCTGTTCAACCTGCAGGGCCAGGTCATCGGCATCAACTCGTCCATCTACTCCACCAGCGACGGCAGCATCGGCCTGGGCTTCGCCATCCCCAGCAACACGGCCAAGACCGTGGCCCAGAAGCTGGTGGCAAACGGCAATTAGCGACCTGCGTGCCGTGGACCACCTATGCTCGGCCGGTGAACCCTGTCGACGAGCTGTCCGACCGGTACGTGGGCCGACTGGCCGCGACCGATCCCTGCCTGGCGGCCATGATGGGCATCGCCGGCCACGACGGCGCGCTGACCGACTACGGGCCGGACGGCTTCGCGGCCCGGCACGAGTTGGCCGAACGCACCCTCACCGAGCTGACCGCCGTCCCGCTCGGTTCGGATGCGCAGCGGCGGGCCGCGGCGGTGCTGCGGGATCGGCTGGAGATCGAACTGGCCCGGTTCGCCGCCGGCTACGTGGAAGCGGACCTCAACACCATCGACAGTCCGCCGCAACGGTTGCGGCAGGCCATCGAGGTGCTGGACCAGGGCGAACGGACCGTCGAGGCGGACATGCGCTCGCGGCTGGCCGGGATTCCCGAGGCGCTGGCCGGGCTGCGGGCGACCCTGGAGCGGGGCCGACAGCAGGGGCGCGTGTCGGCCGTGCGACAGGTCGTCAACTGCGCCCGGCAGAGCAAGGAGTTCGCCGACTACCTGGACACGCTGCCGGGCCACTTCCGGGCCGAGACCGAGCGGGCCGGGGCCGCGCTGCTGGAGTTCGCGGCGTACCTGACCGAAGGTTTGGCCCCGTACGCTCCGGCGCGGGACGCCGTCGGGTCTGAGCGGTACGCCTTGGAGGCACGCAACTTCCTCGGCAGCGAGATCGACCTTGTGGAGACGTACGACTGGGGCTGGCGGGAGCTGGCCCGGCTGGAATCGGAGATGCGGGCCGTCGGCGCGCACATCCGGCCCGGCGAGCCGCTGCCGGCCGTGCTGGCCGCCCTGGACGCCGACCCCGCGCACCGGGCGTCCGGTGTCGACCAGTTTCGCGGCTGGATCCAGGAGCTGGCCGACCGGGCCATCGCCGATCTCGACGGCGTGCACTTCGACATCCCGGAACCGTTGCGGCGCCTGGAATGCCGGGTGCCCGGCTCCAACACCGGCATCTACTACCTCGCGCCGGCCGAGGACCTCAGCCGGCCCGGCATCGTGTGGTACTCGGTCACCGAGGAGCAGCCGGCCACCTGGTCCGTGCCGTCGGTGATGTTCCACGAGGGCGCGCCGGGGCATCACCTCCAGCTCGGCCTCAACGTGCTGAACACCCGTACTCTCAACCGATTCCAGCGGCTCAGCGCCGAACTGCACGTCGGGCACAGCGAGGGATGGGGCCTCTACGCCGAGCGGCTGATGGACGAGCTCGGCTGCTACGAGCTTCCCGCGCACCGCATGGGCATGTTGGCCGGCGGCCAGCAGCTGCGCGCCGTCCGCGTCATCGTCGACATCGGCCTGCACCTCGAACTGTCCATCCCGCACGGCGTCGGCTTCCACGACGGCGAGCCGTGGACACCCGAACTGGCCGTGGAGTTCGTGCGCGACCGCTCCGGCTCCATCGGCGGCGAGGAGTTCGCCCGCTTCCAGGTCGACCGCTACCTGGGCCTGCCCGGCCAGGCCATCGCCTACAAGGTAGGCGAACGCTCCTGGCTCGCCGCCCGCGCCGCCGCCCAGTCCCGCCAGGGCGCCCGCTTCGACCTGCGCACCTTCCACAAGACGGCGCTGGACCTCGGCCCGATGGGCCTGGACCTGCTCACGACGGAGCTGGCCCGGCTGCTGACCTGACCTCGAAGAAGGGCTCAGGCAGGTCGGCGTCCGGGACTTCGAGGCACCACCGGTCGCCCACGCGTTCCGCGACCGCGCGGTCCACCACGACCAGCGTGCGGTCGCGTGAGGCCAGATCGCAGATCTGCGCCGCCTTGTGCACGCTGGCGCCGACCACGAGGTTCTCCCGGTGCCGCACCGGCCCCATCCGGACCTCGCGGTACGGGCCGTACGAGATGCCCATCCGGCTGTGCACCCGGTCGACCTGCCAGCCTCGATCCCGCCACACCTTCTTGATCCGCGCGAAGTCCTCGGCGGCTCGCAGCGCCGTGGTGACCGCCGCGTCCACCGCCGTCGAGTTCCCGGAGACCGCCAGCTGGTCGTCGACAAACCGGAACATCGCGCCGTCGCCGAGATATCCGTCGATCGCGCCGCCCGCGTTGAGCACGAACTCGGTGACACCGGTCAGGTACTCGTCGATGCAGGCCACCGCGCCCGGTTCGCCGAGCGCGTCGAACAGCGACGAGGAGTGGCTGAGGTCGCAGAACACGATGGCCGCCTGGTAGCGGCTCGGCGGCGAGTACAGCCCGATCTGGGAGAAATGGTCGGTGTCGCTGACGAATTCGCCGACCTTGACCGCCATCCTGGTCACCGCCGCGACCGCCGCCTGCTCGTCCCCCCTCTCGAAGCCGCCGTCCTTGTTCAGGAACTGCGCGACACCGACGGGGCCCTTGCCGCCGTAGTGCAGCGGCACGGTGAGCATGTTCTCCGTGACATGCTCGGCCCGCGAGTCCACCGCGGGCGAGAAGTGGGGATTCTCCTGGGGATCGCCAATCACCGGGCGGCCGTCCCGGAACACGAAGCCGGCGATCGACTGCGGTTTCACCTTCATCTTCTCCAGCCGCGGGGCGGCCGGGCCATGGGCGACGAGGAAGATGAAGGAGTTGGACTGCGGTTCGGGATCTTTGACGATCACCGAGGACTCGGTGGCCCCCAGATCCTGCATCACGTTGCGAAGCTCGTTCTCGACCTCGTACCGGAGCAGGCCGCCGCTGGTCAGCAGCGACGCCTCGGACGACATCTTGCTGCGCAGGTCCTCGAAAATCTCGTAGTAGAGCTCCCGTTTCTTGGCGTTCGCGACGGCCTCGGCCCGATCGGCGCGCTGCTGCGCGGCGGCCGCCAGCTGCTGGGCCGCCCGCACCTGTTCGTGCAGATCCGTCTTCAGCGCCGCGGTCTCCGCCTTGGCCTCGGCTTCCAGGGTGAGGACCTTGGCGTCGATGGTTTTCCTTCCCACCCACCAGATTGCGCCGACAACCATCACCAGGACCGCCACGCCCGCGCTGACCACCGGGGCCCACTGGAGAAACGTCACTCGCACGCTCCAACACGTTCCGGTGGTGCCGCCGACGCTGTGCGGGCACCTTACCGTGCCGCGCCGTCAACCGGGCTCAAATGAAATAGGTGCCCGGAGTCGTGCCGGTGACGCGGCGGAAGGCGGCGACGAAGGCGCTGGGGGTGGCGTAGCCGACGCGGCGGGCGGTGGTGGCGACGGGCATGCCGGCGGCCAGCAGGGGCAGGGCGGCCAGCAGGCGGATCTGGGTGCGCCAGGCGCCGAAGGTCATGCCGGTCTCGGCGACGAAGGCCCGGGCCAGGGTGCGGGAGGAGGCGCCGACGAGGCGGCCCCAGGCGGACAGGTCGCGGTCGTCGGCGGGGTCGTCGGTGAGGGCTCGGGCGATCACGGCCAGGCGATCGGAGACGGTGGGCACGTGGATGGTGGACACCGGCACGGGCACCAGCAGGTCCCGCAGCACGGCCTCGGCGCGGCGGCGGGGAGCAGTGGGCAGGGTGAGGTCGGCGAGGTAGCGGATCATCTCGGCCAGCAGCGGCCCGACGGCGACGACGGTGGGCTCGCCCCAGCGCCGCCCGCCGAAGTACACGCTGTGCATGGACGACGTGCTGGCGGCCCCGGTGCGGTGCACGGTGCCGGCCGGGATCCACAGCGCCCGGCTGGGCGGCAGCACCCAGGTGGCGTCGCCGACCTGCACGGTCAGCATGCCCTCGGCGGCCCAAGCGAACTGGTGGTCGGGATGCACGTGCCAGTCGAACCACTCCCCCTTGGGCATGGTCACGCTGAGCACCATGATGGCGTGTCCGTCTGACGACATCACCTGTCCTTCTACTCGGTAGCGGACACCTCCGGCCCACCCTACCGTCGAAGCCATGCCGATGAACTTCATGCACCGGAGGATCTGCTCCTCGCAGGACTGGGCCCGGCAGGTCCGCGAGCAGAAGCTGCCCTGGTCGCTGGCGGGCGTGGAACTGGGCGAGGACCTGCTGGAGATCGGGCCGGGTTACGGGGCCACGACCCGGGTTCTGGTGGAGATGGCCCCCAAGGTGACCGCGGTGGAGGTGGACGCCAGGTCGGCCGAGGATCTCCGTGGCGAGTTCGACGGCCGGGCCCGGATCCTGCACGGCGACGGCAGTAAGATGTCGTTGCCGGACAACGACTTCAGCTCGGTGGTGTGCTTCACGATGTTGCACCACGTGCCGACCAGGGACATGCAGGACGGCATCTTCGCCGAGGCGCTGCGGGTGTTGCGGCCGGGCGGGGTGTTCGCGGGCAGCGACAGCCGGCTGAGTCTGCGGTTCCGGATGCTGCACATCGGCGACACGATGAACGTGGTCGACCCGGACGAGCTGCCGGAACGCCTGCGGCGGGCCGGTTTCGAGGACGTCGAGGTGACCCTCAAGGAGGGGGCGTTCAAGTTCAAAGCCCGGAAACCTTCGCGCTAAAACCGGTGGCGTCGTCGCGTTAGTACGCAGTAGCGTAATAACGTGCCTCGAGACGAGAACGTCCGCCGGATCCGGTCGGCCGTGACCCGGCTGTCCCGCCGGCTGCGGGCCGAACGGCCGGCGGACGCCCTGGCAGCGACCAAGATCGCCGTGTTGGCCGAGTTGTGGCGCAACGGCCGGATGTGCGCCGGCGACCTGGCTTCCCTGCTGCGGGTGCAGCCGCAGTCGCTGACCAGGACGCTGGCCGCGCTGGAGGAGGACGGCCTGATCCTGCGCCGGCCGGACGAGCTGGACCGCCGGCAGGCGGTCATCGGCATCACCGAGGCCGGCGTGACCGCGCTGTCCGAGGACATGCAGGCCCGGGAACTGTGGCTGGCCAAGGCCATGGACATCCAGCTCAGCCCAGCCGAGCGGCAACTGCTGGCCGACGCGGCCGAGCTGATGGATCGGCTGGCCGATGACTGAGCCGCGGGTGAACCCCATGGGCGGCAACTGGATCCGCCGCCTGCTGCCGTTCCTGCGGATCCAGCGCCGCAGCCTGGTCCTCACCTTCGCCGCCGCACTGGCCGGCGCCGGTCTGGCCGCGGTCACACCGCTGCTGGAGCGGCACATCGTCGACGACGTCATCCTCAGCCATCGCTCCCCCTTGCTGCCGTGGCTGATCGCGCTGATCGCGGTCGGCGTGCTGACCTTCTTCGCGTCGCGGATCCGCCGCTTCCGGGCGGCCAAGGTGGTGCTGGAGGTCCAGTACCAGATCCGCAACGCGGTGCACGAGCAGTTGCAGCGCCTGGACATCGGCAGCCACCAGTCGATGCCGACCGGGCAGCTGGTGTCCCGGATCTCCACCGACGCCGGCGTGATGGTCCGGGTGCTGTCCTACTTGCCGGCGCTGAGCAGCAACGTGTTGCTGATCGTGGTGTCGCTGGTGGTGATGGTCGTGCTGTCGCCGCTACTGGCGGTGATCAGCGCGCTGGTGGTGCCGGCGCTGGTTTTTGTGGTGTACAAGATGCGCCGCCAGGTCCGACCGGCCACTTGGGACAGTCAGCAGCGCGGCGCCGAGGTGACGCAGACCGTCACCCAGACCGTGTCCGGCATCCGGGTGGTCAAGGCGTTCGGCCAGGAGGACCACGAGCTGGACCGGTTCGTCGAGGCCAGCCAACAACTCTACGGTGCACGCATCCGATCCGTCCGGCTGATCGCCAAGTACCAGCCGCTGCTGCAGGCGATCCCAGCGATCGGGCAGGTGCTGCTGCTGGCCCTGGGCGGCTGGCTGGCGCTGCACGGCAACATCACCGTCGGCACCTTCCTGGCCTTCGCCACGTACTTGGCCCAGGTCATCGGGCCGGCGCAGATGTTCGCCGGGATGATCAGCGCCACCCAGCGGGCCGGCATCTCCGCGCGGCGGATCTTCGACCTGCTGGACTCGGTGCCGGCGGTCACGGACAAGCCGGACGCCGAGCCATTGCCGCCAGTGCGCGGCGACATCGCCATCACCGACGCCACTTTCGGCTACCTGCGCTCGGAACCGGTGCTGGACGGCTTCACGTTGCACGTCGAGCCCGGTGAAACCGTGGCCCTGGTGGGCACTTCCGGCTCCGGAAAGTCCACCGTGGCCATGCTGCTGGCGCGATTCCACGACGTGCAGGGCGGCAGCGTCAAGATCGACGGAGTCGACGTCCGGGACGTGACGGTGGATTCGCTGCGCAGCCAGGTCGGCATGGTGTTCGAGGAGAGCTTCCTGTTCTCCGACACCGTGCGGGCCAACATCGGCTACGGCCGGCCGGACGCCACCGACGCGGAGATCGAGGCGGCAGCACGAGCGGCGGAGGCGCACGGCTTCATCCAAGCGCTGCCGGAGGGATACGACACGCAGGTCGGCGAGCGCGGGCTGACGTTGTCCGGCGGGCAGCGGCAGCGAATCGCGCTGGCCCGGGCTCTGCTGACCGATCCGCGGATCCTGGTGTTGGACGACGCGACCAGCGCGGTGGACGCCCGGGTCGAGGAGGGCATCCACGCCACGCTGCGCCGGGTGATGGTCGACCGCACCACGCTGCTGATCGCCCACCGCCGTTCCACCCTGCGGCTGGCGAGCCGGATTGCCGTGGTGGACAAGGGACGTGTGGTCGCGCAGGGCAGTCACGAGGAGCTGATGGCCGCCAGTCCGCTGTATCGGCGGCTGCTGGCCGGCACCGACGAGGACATCGACGTCGAGGTGACCGAAGGCGTCACCGCCGAGGCCTGGCAGGCGGATGGCGGCAAGCGCAAGCAGTTGGCGATCATGGAGACGCCCAGGGAGATGGCCGCCGGCATCGCCGCGTTGCCACCGGCCCGGGACCGCGCCGAGGTCGACACCGTCGGCGACGACGACCCGCACTTCTCCTTCCGCCGCTTCGTGTGGCGGCACCGCACGGCGCTCGGGCTGGGTCTGTTCCTGGTGTTGTTGGACGCCGTCGCGACCGCCGCCGGCCCGTACTTCTCCCGTGAGGGCATCGACAACGGCGTGCTCAACGGGTCCAGCGCGGCGCTGATGCTGTCGGCCCTGGTCTTCTTCGCGGTGGTGCTGGGCGATCTCGCCGTGTCGGTGGCCATGACGCTGGTCAACGGCCGCACCGGTGAGCGGCTGCTGATGGCGTTGAAGGTCCGCGTGTTCAAACGGCTGCTCAGGCTGCCGGTCTCGTTCTACGACCGGGAGATGGTCGGCCAGGTCATGACCCGCATGACCACCGACACCGACTCGTTCTCCTCCTTGCTGCAGAACGGTTTGCTCCAGGCCGCGGCCAGCGTGCTGACCTTCACCGGCGTGTTCGTGGCGATGGCCGTGATGAACATCGAGCTGACCGGGGTGGCCGCGCTGGTGCTGATCCCGTTCGTGCTGGCCACCACGTTGTTCCGGCGGCTGGCCAAGGGCAGCTATGTGCAGGCCCGGGAGCGGATCTCCGACGTCAACGCCGGCTTGCAGGAAAGCCTTTCCGGCGTAAGGGAATCTCAGGCGTTCGGGCAGCAGCAGCGCCGGCACAGCGAGTTCAAGCGGCTCACCCGGGGCTACCTGGACGCCAGGATGAAGGCCCAGCGGCTGATCTCCGCGTACTTCCCGTTCCTGGAGTTCCTGTCCGACCTCGGCGCGGCGCTGGTGCTCGGCGCGGGCTACTTCCTCATCGCCCGCAACGAGTTGACCGCCGGCGAGCTGATCGCGTTCGTGCTCTACCTCGGCCTGTTCTTCGCCCCGATCCAGCAGCTGTCCGGTGTGTTCGACGACTGGCAGCAGGCACGGGTGTCGATGCAGCGGATCAACGACCTGCTGGCCGAGCCCGATCTCACACCGACCGCCGCCCAACCGACCCACCCCGGCCGGCTGACCGGCCGGATCATGGTGCGGGACCTGTGGTTCCGCTACCCCGGCGTGGACACCGACGTGCTGCGGGGCGTGAATCTCGTTGTGGAGCCCGGGGAAACGGTCGCGCTGATCGGCGAGACCGGGGCCGGCAAGTCCACTGTGGTCAAGATGCTGGCCCGGTTCTACGACCCGGACCGGGGATCCGTCACGATCGACGGCTTCGACCTGCGCGAGCTGGATCCGCCGGAGTTCCGCCGACAGCTGGGTTACGTGCCGCAGGAGGCTTTCCTGTTCCCCGGCACCATCCGGGACAACATCGCCTACGGCCGGCCCGAGGCCACCGACGCCGAGGTCGAGGCGGCCGCGCGGGCCATCGGCGCGCACGACTTCGTGGCCAAGCTGCCGGGCGGCTATCTGCACGAGATGGGTGAGCGGGGCGGATCCCTGTCCGCCGGGCAGCGGCAGCTGTTGTGCCTGGCCCGGGCCCAACTCGTCGATCCGGTGCTGCTGTTGCTGGACGAGGCCACCGCCAATCTGGACCTGGCCACGGAATCCGTCGTGTCCGCCGCCATGTCCACGCTGGCCGAGGGCCGCACCACGATCCTGGTCGCGCACCGCTTGCAGACCGCTCGCGCCGCCGACCGGATCGTGGTGATGGACGCCGGGCGCGTGGTCGCCGTCGGCACTCATGAGCAGCTGCTCGCCGACAGCGACCACTACGCTCGACTCTGGCTGGCCTTTGAAACCAGCACAGCCGCCGTCACACCAGCGTCGCGTCCAGCGTGATCGTCGTGCCGGTCAGCGCCTTGCTGACCGGGCAGGTGTCCTTGGCGGTCTGGGCCAGCTCGGCGAACTTGGCCGCGTCCAGGCCCGGCACCTTGGCGTTCACCGTGATCGCGATGCCGGTCAGCGCGAAGCCGCCGGCCGGGTCCGGGCCCAGCGTCACCTCGGCGCTCACGTCGAGCGAGTCCGCGGTGAGGCCTTCCGCTCCGAGCACGCCGGACAGGTTCATCGCCAGGCACGAGCTGTGCGCGGCCGCGATCAGCTCCTCCGGCGAGGTCTGGCCGTCCGGGTTGCCCGTGCGGGTCGGGAACGACACGTCGAACTGACCCGCGTTCGAGGAGTCGAACGTGACGGTCCCCTTGCCGTTCTGCAGTCCGCCTTCCCAGTGGGTGGTGGCGTCGCGGCTGGGCATTGTGGCCTCCCTGAGTGGTGGTTACACCAAGACCCTAGCGCACACTTAAATCGCACGCAATGCTTCCGGACGAAAAGGAGACCACCCAGGGGTCAGGCGACCGAGCGGCAGGGGTCAGGCGATTGACGCCGCACTCCTGATCCCCTACCAGGGAACGGACTTCCCGTGACGGTCCAGGAACTGGAGGCCGGGGGCGCCGGCCTGGGCTTCGAGGACGTCGACAACGGCCGGAATGCTCTCCGACGGATTGAGCGGAGCGTCGGGGCCGCCGAGCTCGGTCTGGTTGTGGCCGGGATCGATGAGCAGCTTGGTGTGCCCGTCGTGGGCGTGCCGAGTGGCGTAGCTGCGCATGAGCTGGTTGAGCGCGGCCTTGCTGGCCTTGTAGAGCTCGTAGCCACCGCCGGTGTTGAGCGAGATGCTGCCCTGCTCGGAGGACATGACGGCGACAGTCCCGCCGGGGACGACGAGGTCACGCAGGGCCTCGACGGCGCGCAGCGGGCTGAGCGCGTTGGTGATCATCACCTCGGTGAACATGCCGGTGGGGACCTGGTCGATGGGCAGGTCGCCCCGGTCGATGGCGGCGTTGACGAAGAGCAGGTCGAGGCGGCGGCCGGCCAGGCGCGAGCGCAGGGCGGCGACCTGCTCCGGGCTGGTCATCTCCAACGACTCGACCTCGACCGAGGCGTCGACCCGGAGCTGGCCGCCGGGCTGGCGAGTCGTGGCGATCACCTGCCAGCCCCGCCGGGCGAGCTCGTCGACGAGGACGAGACCCAGACCCCGGGAGGCGCCGATGACAAGGGCCAGGCGATCGGATGCAGCGGACACGGTCACTCCTTAGTGAAACGGTCCACTCAGGCTAGACGCAACGTTGCGTCTAGACAAGCGCCTCAGAAGATGAGCACCTCGGCCCCGGGGTGCAGCAGCGGGTAGACGTCGTCGATGGACTGGTCGGTCATGCGGACGCAGCCGTTGCTGGCCGGAACCGGCGCGACGTCCTCGCCACCGTGCACGGCGATGCCCGTGGTGGTGATGTAGCTGGGCCGGTAGAGCCGGCCCAGCGGCGCGTACTCCCAGAAGTTGATCTGGTAGTAGACGTGGAAGTCGCCGAGCGGGGTGACGCGGTCGCCGGTGTTGTCGCCGGTGGAGACGTCGTAGATGCGGTTCACGGCCCCGTCGACCACGGTGTAGTCGACCTGGTGGGCGATGTCGACCTCCAGGTGGGTGCCGGCGGTGGCGTGCTGCGGCTTGATCGTCTTGGGCGACGGGGAGCGCAGGGCGGTGGCGGTGGCGTCGTCGATGACGCCGGTACGGAGCAGGCCCTGCACCTTCTGGAACGCGACGATCGCGTGCTTGGTCTCGTCGTCGAGGGTCCCGTTCACGCCTCGGGCCTGGTAGCCGAGGTCGTGCAGGATCTGCTGCGCTTCGGCGACCGTCGGCGGGGCCGGCTTGGGCGGCACGACAGTGGTGGTGGCTGTGGCGGAGGTCACGGTCTGCGCCACCGGCGCGGTCGCGGACTGGGCCTGGGCGCAGGCGGCGGCCAGCAGCGCAACAGAGCCTGCGACCAGCGCTTTCGCGGTTCTCGACATGTACTCGGATCCCTTGGGCGAGCGAATCGGCGTCACTGGGGATTGGCACGAGTGTCCCGGGGCGCAACGTCCGACGCCAGTTGTTCGTCGTCCACGGCGTGGAGGACCTGGAGTCGCTGTACCGGGAACACGTGCATGCGCTGCTCGGCTACGCCGCGCGCCGGCTCGGCGACCCGAACGAGGCGGCGGACGTGGTGGCGGCGACGTTCCTGGCCGTGCTGGAGCGGCCTGGCGGCTTCGACCCGGCCCGCGGCACGGCCCGGTCCTGGCTGTTCGGCATCACCGCCAACCTGATCGCCTCGCGCGGTCGTCGGCGGGGCGCGGAGTTCCGGGCCTTGCATCGCGTCTACGGTCAACGCACACTCGCGCCCGACGACTTCGCCGAACTGGAGGCCCGCGTGGACGCCGCCACCGCCGCGACCGCCGTGCTGGCCGGGCTCGACGACCTGCCGCCGGCCGAGCGGGAGCTGTTCCTGCTGGTCAGCCTGGACGAGCTGACGCCGGGCGAGGCGGCGCAGGTGCTCGGCATCACCGCCTCGGCGGCGCGGATGCGGCTGGCCCGGGCCCGCCGCAAGCTGGTGCCGCTGGTCGGGGAGGGATCGACATGCCCGAGCTGACCCCGTTCGAGGAGCGGATGCTGGCCGGGCTGCGGCAGGTCGAGCCGCCCCGCAAGCGTCGCCGCTGGCTGCCGGTGGCGGCGACCGCGGCCGTCGCGGCCGGGCTGTTGGTGCTGACCGTGATCCGGCCGCCGATCGGCACGCCGACCGACGTGCACGAGGCGAGCGCACCACCATCGATCCGCCATTTGCGCTGGACCACACCGCATCTGAGCCCGAACGGACCGGGGAGCGACGAGGTGTGGATCGACGACGTGCGCCACACCGTGCGGCTGAAGTCGCCGACGTTCGACCGGACCTTCACCGACGTGCCGGAGCCGATCGCGCTGAACCGGCCGGGTGTGCCGGAGGAGTTCGCGAAGATGTCGCCGGACGTGCTGGTGGCCGACCAGCGCACGATCGTCGCCGACCTGCCGACCACCGAGACCGCGCTGTCCGACGTGATCAGCGAGGTGGCCAAGCGGACCAAGATGTACAACGGCCAGGTGCTCGCCGACCTGCTCAGCAAGCCGGGGCTGAGCGAGCAGATGCGCGCGGTGACGGTGAAACTGCTGTTGCGGCAGCCCGAAGTCGGCCTGCTCGACCCTAATTCCGTCGACCTGGACGGCCGTCAGGGCGCGCTGTACGTGGCCAATGTCGGGCCGCTGTCGTTGCAGCTGGTCATCGACGCGTCGACGAGCACGTTGCTGTCGATGAACAAGGACACGATCGTCAACCAGTAGCGTTCAGCGTCCACGGCTGCCCGGCGCCGACGGTCAGCTGCACACCGTCCGATGTGGACGCCGCAGTCAATCCCCTGCCCTGGTTGGAGATCGTGCCGTTGCTCACGGTCCACTGCTGGGCCGCCGACCCGTCGCAGGTCCGCTGCACGACGGTCGTGGCCGAGGCGTCGAGGCACTTTCCGCTGTTCACCGAGGTGATCGTGCCGTTGGCCTGCACGGTCCAGCGCTGGTTGGCGTCGCCGGTGGTGTGGTACTGGATCACCGCCGCACCGTCCGAAGTGGACGCTCCGGCGACGTCGGCGGCGGAGCCGGAGTTGACCGCCTGCACGACGTAGTTCCGGCCCGGGACGGCGGAAGTCGGCTGGCCGAAGGTGAACGTGGTGATGCTGCGGGCCGGCAGCGTCGCGGTCGCGGTGCTGCCGCTGACGGTGGGCAGGTCCACCGGGGCCAGGTCCTCGGTGGCGCTCGTCCGGTACGCCCCGGTCGCGGTGAGCTGGCCGTTGGTCGCGCCGAAGTGCAGCGGGAAGGAGGTGGCCGACGTGTTGTCGTTGATCGCCACCACCGTCCACGTGCCGCCGGACTCGAAGGCCACCGGCCACACGTTGGCCGGCATGCCGGTGATCGGGAACCGCAGCGCGTTGGGCCGCACGAACCGGCTGAAGTTGGCCAGCGCCCAGAACCGTTTGGTGACATAGAGGTTCTGGTTGCCGTTCGTCGCGTAGTTCGGGTCGTAGTAGATCAGGCCGTCGTTCCAGCCCTGGCCGTTCTTGGTGGTCGGGCAGCTCGGCGTGGCCACCGGGTCGCAACCCAGCACCGGGGACAGCGCCGTCCACCAGTCGAACTGGGCGTCGTTGGCCTCGGTCAGGTCCTGGTGGATCAGGTCGGCCATGCGCAGGCCGCCGTCGATGGTCGGGTCGTAGCCCTGGCCGTAGCCGCCGCCGTTGGAGCAGCAGATCTCCGTGGCCCACAGCGGTTTGCCGTAGTTCTTGGCACTGGCCCGCAGGGTGTTGAGAGTGGCGTTGGTCGGGAAGTCGTAGGTGTGGTGGGCCAGCGCGACCAGGTACCGCTGGGTGTTGGCGTCCCCGGCCCAGAGCGGCAGCTCGAAGATGTCCTGCAACGCCCAGCTGGTCTCGTCGGCCAGCACCTGGGCCGACGCGCCCGACCTGGCCAGGGCCGCCCCCAGCGCCTGCACGATAGCCCCGCGCTGGCCCGTGCCGACCGACATGCCCTCCTGGCCGCAGTCGCCGAAGCTGTTGTCCGGCTCGTTCATCGGACTGACCTGGGAGAACGTCACGCCCTGCTGCTGGAAGTGGGTCACCACGTCGGCCAGGTACTGCCCGAACGCCGCCTCGTCGCCGCTGGTCAGGGAGCCGCCGCAGCTCTTGCCGTTGGTCGTCCACACCGGCGGGGCGCTGTTCACGAACGCCTGCAGGTCCGGCACTCCGTGCTGGGCCGCCGCTTTCACGAAGGTCGTGCCGCCCGGATCCTTCGTCCAGTCGTACACGCCCGGGCTGACCAGCGCCGTCTGCGGGGCTCGCGGCGGATTCGTCACGCCCACTCCCCCGCCGCCCACGTTGTAGCGGTAGACGCTCAGGTCCAGCCCATCCGGACCGAACAGCAGATCACCCACCCGCTGCTGCACCGCCGGGGCGAAATGCGCCAGGTCGTTCACCCACCACGCGCCCGAGGCCCCGAACCCCTGCACCGACTGCGCCGGTGTCCCCGACACCTCCGCCGCCGCCTGCGGTGTCGCCACCGCCGGAGCCGCCATCGCCGTCATCGCCAGCGCCGTCGCCAGGATCACCCCACGCATGGTCAAGACCGTAGGCAGTGATCGCTACTCGCCGGTACCCCCAACAGTTCACAGTTGAAAACCCCGGCGAGTTCACCCAGGAAATTCAGCACTGTCCGTCACACCGAATGTCGGTTTCCGGTCGTGGTCAGGCGAGGCTGCGCAGTGTTTCGTCGTCCCCGCTGCCGGGGTGGGGGAAGTACACGTACAGCACGTGGCCCTCGGGCCCGGCGCACGCGAAGGTCTCGAAGCTCAGGCGCAGGACGCCGATGCCGTCGACGCGCAGTCGTTTGTCGCCCGTCACGCGGTCGTACACGTCGTGGGAGTCCCACAGTGCCCGGAACGTCTCGCTGCGCTCGCGCATGCCGGCGATGAACGGGTCGAGTTCCGCGCCGCGCACGCCTGACGTGGCGCGCAGACCGGCGACGGCTTGCTGGCTGATGTCGTCCCAGTCGGGGTAGACCTCGGGCGCGCGGGGGTCGAGGAAGGTGAACTCGATCAGGTTGTGCCCGGGGCTCCACGCCGGGTTGACCCGTGCGGCGAGCGCGGTGCCGGCCAGCACGTCACGGGTGGGGCCGACGACGAACGCGGGCAGGTCGGCCCAGCGCTCCAGCAGGGCCAGCACCCCCGGCCGCACGGTGTGGCCGGGGACGGCGTGGGGGTCGGCCGGGGCCAGCGGCGGCGTCGCGAGGGACCACAGGTAGGCCCGCTCGGTGTCGTCCAGCTGTAGCGCGCGAGCCAGGGCTTCGAGGATCTCGCGGGAGGGATGCCGGTCGCGGCCCTGCTCGATCCGGGTGTAGTAGGACGGGCTGAGCCCAGCCACCAGCGCCAGCTCCTCGCGGCGCAGCCCGGTGACCCGCCGTCGCGTGCTGTCGCGGACGCCGGCGGAGGCGGCGTCGATTTTCTCCCGGCGGCTACGCAGGAAGGAGCCGAGCTGGTTGTCGTCACGTGCCATCAGGACCGACTTTACCGCTGGTCACACGCGAAGCTGACCCTGCGGGAGCCACCCTCACGGGGGTGTGGCACGTCCAGGGGCGCGCTGGTGGCATGAAGGCATGTCGAACGAAACACCCCAATCGCCGGTGTGGCTGATCACCGGATGCTCCAGCGGCCTGGGCCGGGCCTTGGCCGAACACGCCCTCAACCGGGGTGACCGGGTCGCGGTCACCGCCCGCGACCGCATGACCGTGACCGATTTCGCCGACAAGCACGGCGATCGCGCGCTGGCCCTGGAGTTGGACGTCACCGACCCGGCGTCGGTGGCCGCGGCCGTCCAGGCGTGCGAGGAGGCCTTCGGACGTGTCGACGTCCTGGTGAACAACGCCGGATACGGCTACCTGGCCGCCATCGAGGAGGGCGAGGACACGGCGGTCCGCGCGCTGTACGAGACCAACGTGCACGGCGTGGTGACCGTCCTCAAGGCGGTGCTGCCCGGCATGCGGTCCCGCCGCTCGGGGCGGATCGTCAACGTCTCGTCCTTCGGCGGCCTGGCCGCCTTCGCCGCGACCGGCTACTACCACGCGACGAAGTTCGCCCTGGAGGGCTTGTCGGAGTCGCTGCACGCGGAACTCGCGCCGCTGGGCATCGCGGTGACGATCGTCGAGCCGGGCGGCCTGCGCACCCAGTGGGCGGGGGCGTCGATGCGGCAGTCCCCAACCCGCCTGGACGACTACGAGCAGACCGCCGGCAAACGCCGTGACGCCACGCTGGCCGTGTCCGGCCGCCAGCCCGGCGACCCGGCACGGGCCGCCGCGGCGATCGCCGCGATCGTGGACACCGAGGCACCGCCGCTCCGGCTGCTGCTGGGCTCCGACGCGCTCGCCGGGGCTCGCGCCCGTCTGGACCGGGTGCGCGGCGAGATCGACGCCAACGAGGCGTTGACCAGGAGCGCGGACCTGGCGGAGGCATGAGCCCGATTATCCGATGCCGATGACGATGCGTGGCTCAGCGGCGGGATTGAGCCAGCGCATCAGCGGGAGCAGGTCGTCGACGGGGATCGCCACGCAACCCTGGGTCGATGCGCCGGTGGTGACGTGGAGGAAGAACGCGCTGCCGGCACCCTGGGCGATGCGTGGGCCGGTGTTGTAGTCGATGACCACGGCGTAGTTGTAGAACGGGGTCTCGTAGTAGAGGTGTTCGTTGGGGTTGCTGCTGGTGGTGTCGAACGGGCAGGCGCTGGCGCAGCGCTGGTGGGTGTTGTAGAGCGGGCCGGGCTGGCTGATCCACCAGTCGTCGGGGGTGGTGCGCAGGTAGGGCAGGGCGGTGCCGGGGTTGGCGTCGCGGCCGAAGGCCTGGGTCAGGGTGAAGCTGCCGATCGGGGTCGCGGACAGGGTCTCGCTGGGGTGGGCGGTCAGCCCGGCCGAGCCGAGGTTGGCCGGGATGTTCGCGCTGACCGGCTGCCAGCCGCCGGCGACCTTGGTCCATTCCCGCACCTGGGCCGTGGTGGCGGAGGCGCTCTTCGCGACGACGGTGATCACCTGGGTTGCCGAGCCGGTGTCGGCGGTCAGCGGCAACGGCTGACCAGCGGGAGGGGCCGGCGTGGTGGTTGTCGGAACGGTGGTCGACGGCGTGGTGGTCGTCGGCGCGGTGGTCGTCGTTGATGCCGGCACCGTTGTCGTGCTGGTGCTGCTCGGCGGGGTGCTGCTCTCGTGGGCAGCCGAGCGGGCAACCGGCGGCGGGCTGGTGGCGCAGCCGGCTAACGCCGTCACGAGCAGCGCGGCCGATACGCACCGCGGCAGGGATCGCATCAGCCCACACTCTCACGTCCGCGCGTCGCGTCGAGCAGCGACGCCCGAACGGCGACAAGCCGCCCGGGTGGGCGGCTTGTCGATGTGCCGGAAACCGACATTCGGTGTGACGGAAAGCGTGACTCGCGGGGGTCAGGCGGCGACGGGGTGCACTTCGGCCTTGACGGGCTTGGGGGCGCGGCGGATGCGGTCGCGGCCGATGAGGACCTTGGCCAGCGGGGTGCGGATCACGATCTCCACGACGACCAGGGAGGTGATCACGGCGAACAGGTAGGCCGACACGGTCAGCGGCAAGCCCTGGGGGATGTGGTTGGGGAACCACTCGCCGAACTCGTTGAGGAACACCCACAGCATGGCCGGGTGCACCAGGAACACGCCGAAGGAGCGCTGGGAGGCGGCGGCGATGATCCGCTGGGAGCGGGAGCCGGCCTGCTGGCGGGCGGCCCAGCGGGAGCCGACGAGGTAGAGGGCCAGCACGACGAAGCCGTACCAGGGCAGCATCTCCGGCTGGAGCACGCCGGTGGCGTCGCCGGGGGTGTGGCCGTAGGCGAGGTTGACTCCGTACCAGGTCAGGGCGAGCGCGGCGGAGCCGGCCAGGCCCCACCAGATGAGCCGGCTGTGCGCGGTGATCCAGGCCTGGAACGCCTCGTAGTGGAAGGCGGCGATGCAGCCGGCCAGCAGGAAGAACTGGTAGGTGATCACCAGCGTGCCGTCGTTGGACCACAGCTGCCCGAGCAGCGAGTCGGGGTCGGACGGCGCGGGCAGGTAGGTCTCGGCCAGGGAGAGCCCGACCTGCAGCACCAGCGAGCCGACGAGGATTTTCTTGTGGTGCCGGACGGTCTTCTTGAGCACCGACAGCACGAACGGGAACAGGATGTAGAACTGGAGCGACACCAGCAGGAAGTACAGGTGGTACCAGCCCAGTCCCTTGTAGATGCAGCCCCAGAGGTTGTCGAGGAAGTCGCCCAGCGGCATGGAGCTCATGCCGACCTGTTGCAGGACGCCGAAGTAGAAGGCGGTCCAGATCAGGTACGGAATGCCGACCAGCGACATCCGCCGCCGCCAGAAGTTGCCGGTGGCCAGCGGGCGCTTGCGGTAGGTGTAGACCAGCACGAACCCGGTGAGGAAGAAGAACACGGACCGGGTGAAGTGCAGCAGGGTGAGCGCCCCGTAGGCGGTCACGTCGGCGCCGTCGTTGGTGTACGTGATGACGTGCACCGCGATCACGCTGGCGAAGGTCAGCACTCGGACCAGGTCGACCTGGTTGAGGTGTCCCTTGCCCGCCTTCGCCGTGGCCTTGGCCGCCGGCGCGGCGGGGAGCATCTGAACGCTCATCGGGCGTGTCCTCCCTCGTCCCACTCGTGATCGGTGACTAGCTTGCAACCTCGACCTGAGAGTGGCTTAAGGATGGCGGCCCCATTGCCTGTCGAAATCCTGATGATGGTTCGACCTGTGCTCCCATGACGCGCCAGCAACCCTTCCGACCAGGGGATTCACCTCCGCCCCCGGGGACTGGGCCGGACAGGTGACCTTCAGCATCTCGACAGCTGACGCCCAGGCTTCCCGTTCGGGACCACGCCACGCGCCGCGCGTGGGTTCACCGTAGCGAACGGACTCACTGACACGAGCGGGTGACCAGGGCGGCCGCGTAGGCATGCAGCCCGAGGCCCTGCCCCCAAGGCTGGATGCGGTCGTCACGAATGACGGAATACCCGAACGGCACGAGTTGTAACACGGTGCCGGCGCTGGTCCTGGTCACGGCGCCGTCGGCGGCCACGTACGGGTGCAGCCCGCCCATGGCTCGCCAGGCCGATTCCCCGGTCACCGCAGGTGAAACGCCCAGCGCGGCGGCCCGGAACAGCGCGGCGGCGATGCCGGCTGTGGCGGAGGTCTCGATGATTCCCCGGGTTTCCGGGTGCCCGTCGACCAGCACGTCCCACACGCCGTGGGCCGGTTGGTTTCCGGCCAGCGCGGCCAGTTGGGCGGAAAGAAGTTCACGGATGTGACCGTGGCTCGGATCGGCTTCGAGGATTTCGACACCGGACAAGGCGATCCAGGCGTTGGCCCGGCCCCAGAAGCACCAGACCGTCTCGCCGCGGTGCGAGCCGTGGGCGAACAGACCGGTGGCCGGATCGCGCAGCACGTCGGCGTGCGCGAGCCACTGCCTTGCCGCCTCGGCGATGAGCTCCGGCCGTCCCAAGGCCTGTCCGCACTGGACGAGGAACACGCCGGCCATGAACGCGGTGTCGGCCCAGACACCGCCGGGCCAGTGCTCCAGCGCTCCCGGCCCGGTCCGCTCGGCCAGCCACGACAGCAGCTGCTCGCAGGCGTCGGCGTAGCGGCGCTCGCCGGTCTCCTTGTACAGCCACGCGCAGGCCGCGCCGGGAATGATCGAATTGACGTGATCAGGCGCTATGCCCTGCCGGAGGTGATTGTCCACATAATCGACCACGAAGGGCGGCAACGGATCCCCGGCGGCCGAGGCCAGCCGCAGCAGGCCGAGCAGCACCACGCCCTCGCCCCAGAACCAGCGGCGCAGCCCCATCTCCGCCGCGCGCCGGCCGATCCGCCGGCCGGTGTCGGCGAGAACGTCAACGGTCAAAACCGAAGGATCCACCGGCGGCCGCAGCGGTTCGGCGTGCTCGGCCGAGCTCGGGTCGAGTCCGGTCACGGCCCCTCCCAGTCCAGCGACAGTCCTTTGTACGTCACACCATCAGACCAGAACACCGGCTCCGCCGGGGCGGGATCGCCGACCACGCACACCCAGGCCGTGCCGGGACCGTTGGGCCGCAGCTCCTGGTAGGCGTCCGGACCGGTGGTGACGATCCGCGCGCCGCCCTCGCAGGCCAGCGCCACGATGCCGGCGCCGCGACGGCCGATCGTCCACACCCCGCGCTGTTCCCAGGAGTCCAGTGTGGACAGTGGGAACCAGGCGTGGGTGTAGCCCATCGGGTCGTCCGGCGGGATCCGGTACAGGGCCAGCACCACGTCCCGGAACTGCCGGGCCCGGGGCAGGATCCGGTTGCCGGCCCAGGCGTTGGGCCGGGCCGAGGAGCTGGTCGACGAGTTCGGCGCGTGGGTGACGTAGACCTGCGTCTCCGACCCCAGCGTGGCGCCCCAGACGTGCTCCTGGAGCCCGGGCAGGCCGGCTCGGTAATCCTCCACTGTGGACAACATCACGTCGGACGTCTTGTACACCACGATGTCCGAGTGGTAAGGCCGCGAGAGCAGGTCGTGCTCGAAGCGGTACTCGCCCGCCGAGCTGATCCGCACCAGCTCCCGCGCCTCGGGCGCCGCCGGGAGCTGGTACTTCACCGCGGTGGCCAGTGCCGTCGCCGGCAGCACGGCGTTGTTCAACGCGCCCATGCCGTAGCACAACCACAGGATCGGGGCGGTCTCCTCGAACCGTGACGACCGCACGGTGTTCACGTACGACCGGCCGTGCGCGGCCCCGTTGACGCCCCGCCACGACGTGACGTGCAACCCGGTCAGGATCCGGTCCAGTAGCACGCGGGCGTCGGCCACCAGCGACGGCTCCCCGGCGAACTCCACAATGGACACCAGGGCCAGCGCGTCGATGGCGAGGTAGGCGTTGGAGTTGAACTCGCTGAAGCCGCCGGCCAGCCGGCGCCGGATCCACTCCGCCGCCAGCTCGTGGCCGTGCGCGGCGTGGTCCGAGCCGGTCCAGCCGGTGTTGCCGAACACCTCACCGGGGAACAGCGAGCCGGCCAGCAGCTCGGCGGTGTGCCACACCAGCTGGTGGTTCTCGGTGAAGTAGCACATGGCGTCCAGGCCGGGCTGGTCGATCCAGTACTTGAAGCCCAGCAGCGCGGCCCGCACCTCGTCCCGCAGCCCTGGATCCCAGTGCTCGGCCCCGACGCGGTGCAGCAGGGTGATCAGCCCGACCGCCTCGAAGTCGGCGCAGTCGGCCCGGCTGGCGATCATCCACAGCGACCGCTCCAGGGCCTCGGCACGCACCCGGCCGGCGGCGAGGGCGGTCGCCACGCTCGGCGTGGTCGTCTGCACGTGCGCGAGCAGTTCGGCCCGCCATTGTTCCGGCGAGCCAACGGGTTCCGGCCGGTAGCGCGGCGGCAGCACCGCGATCGGGAACTCCCGGAACACCGGCGAGCGGTCGTCGTCCACCGACACCCGCAGCACCACCTCGCCGCTGGCCAGCATCGACGCCGACCCCACGGCCCCTTCGGCGTCCTCGCCCAGATCGCCCAGATCGACCAGCCGCGCGGTCGCCCGGCCATCGGTCAACGTCACGACCTCGCGGCCGACGCGGAGCCGGGCATCAGCGGGACCGGTCAGCTCCACCGCGCCGTCGACCGTGCCCCAGGTCGGCGTGCCGACCGCGGACAGGATCCGCTCCGCCTCGGCGGCCACCCGTTCGTCCGCACCGGGGCTGGGAATCACCACCCGCACCGGCAGGCCGCCGACCCGCAGCCGCACGACCTGGCGGCACTCGCGGAAGCCGACCTGCCAGGACGTCACCACGACCTGGGAGATCCCGGACGGCAGCCAGACCCGCACCTCGTGCTCGGCCGGCTCCATGTAGGTGACGGTGTCCGCGTGCAGCAGCAGTTCACCGTTGACGTGCAGCAACACCGGGCCGGTGCTGGCCACCTTCAAGGTCCGCCATTCGGCCTGGTCTATCTCGAAGGCCGTGCCGGCGACGGCGGTGCGGTAGGTCGGCGTGAAGCAGAATTCGCTCCAATCGACCAAACCGTCCATTCCGGTGTGAATGCGACGGAATTTCGGGCCTTCTACGACTTCGGGCGGCGGCTGGTCGACCGGCAACGGCCGGTTCAGATAGAGCCGGCGCTTCAACGGGGTGACGTCCGGGCCGTTGGTGAGCACCCACCGGCCGTCGTCTCCCCAGGGCGAACCCGTGGCGGCCACACCGAGATCCGCGTCGGGCACCGGCGCGGCGATCACCGGCCGCACCACCCAATCGAGTACCGATCCCATTACTGACAGTCGATGAGTTGTGCGTCCATCCGTGGCCACGATGCCCATTCTGTCCGACTAGGACAAACAATGCGTGACGAGCGGGCCAACACCGTTCGACTCCCGTGACAGCCCCCTTAGGATTCCCCACGATAGAAATCGTCGATCACCAGGAGCGACCCCGTGCGCACTCCCCGTCCGCTGCCGGCGGCGATCGCCTTGGTCGGGGTGGCGGCGGTCGTGACGGTGGCGGTGTGGCGGCCCTGGGAAGGCTCCGCCGACGCGGCCAGCGGCCCGCCCCAGATCACCGTGTCCCGAAGCCAGTGCGGCCAGGGGTGGACCGACGCGAAGACCGGCCGGCAGACGTTCACGCTGCGCAACACCGGGGACGCGGCGGCCGAGGTCGACCTGGTCGAGCTCGGCAGCAACAAGGTGTACGGGGAGCTGGAGGGCCTGGGCCCGAACACCAGCGCGCCGATGGACGTCCAGCTGGGCGCCGGCCAGTACGCCTTCCGCTGCCTGATCGAGGACACCGACGCGATCACTGGTCCGAGTGTCACGCTGACGGGTGACTCGAAGAGCGGTCCGGCCGCGGTGGCCGTGACTAAGAACGACATGCTGCCGCTGGTGAAGCAGTACGAGGCCGCCGTCGCCAGCGGCGTCGCCGACCTGGCCGCCAAGACCGACAAGCTGCGCGGCGACGTGGACGCCGGCAATCTCGACGCCGCCCGCGCCGACTGGCTGCCGGCGCACCTGGCCTACAACTCCCTTGGCGCGGCCTACGACGCCTTCGGCGACTTCGCCGACAAGATCGACGGCTCCGACGCCGGCTTCCACCCGCTCGAGAAGGGCTTGTGGCACAACGCCGCCGCCGGTGACCTGAAGCCGATCGCCGACCAGCTGGCCGACTCCGTGCGCGGCCTGGCCGACGACCTGCCCAACGAACAGGTGGATCCGAACGATCTCGGGCTGCGGGCCCACGAGATCATGGAGAACGCCCTCCAGTTCGAGCTGACCGGGGAGAACGACCAGGGCAGCGGCACCAGCCTGAACACCGCGCTGGCCAACCTCGACGGCACGGCCAAGGTGCTAGCCATCCTGGACCCGGTGCTCCAGCCCCGCTACCCCGACCTGCCCCAGGTGCGGAAGTGGGCGGACCGGACCCGCGCGCTGCTGACCGCGCACCAGAACACCCCGGTCGGCCAGCTGGACCAGGCCACCCGGGAACAGCTCAACGGCGCCGTCGGCGAACTGCTGGAGAAGCTCGCCCCGGTCGCCGCCATCCTCGAAGTTCGGAGAGATTCATGACCGGCCTCGGCCGCCGTTCCTTCCTGCGCGGCGCGATCGTCGGCGCCGGCGCGGCGGCGGTGACCGGGCTGTCGGTGTCCGCCGACGCCGCCACCTCGAACTCCGTTGCGTTCCACGGGGTTCACCAGGCCGGCATCGACACCCCGCAGCAGAAGCAGGCCGTCTT
This sequence comes from Kutzneria sp. CA-103260, assembly GCF_018263855.1. Taxonomy (GTDB): domain Bacteria; phylum Actinomycetota; class Actinomycetes; order Mycobacteriales; family Pseudonocardiaceae; genus Kutzneria. The sequence continues at coordinate 5,368,533 of NZ_CP073318.1, forward strand.
CGCCTCGTTCGACGTGATCGCGGCGGACAAGGGCGAGCTCACCGATCTGCTCCAGACGCTGACCGACCGGGCCCGGCTGCTGACCGCCGGCGGCGCGCTGCCGCCGCTGGGGATCACGGCCCCGCCGGCCGATTCCGGGGTGCTCGGACCGGACATGCCGGGCGACGACCTGACCGTCACGGTCGGCCTCGGCGCGTCGCTGTTCGACGACCGGTACGGCATCAAGGAACGCAAGCCGGCCAAGCTGACGGCGATGAAGGAATTCCCCAACGACAGCCTGGACGACAGCCTGTGCCACGGGGACCTGAGCCTGCAGCTGTGCGCCACCGAGACCGACACCGTGCTGCACGCGCTGCGGGACATCGCCCGGCACACCCGCGGCGGGATGCAGCTGCGCTGGCGGGTGGACGGCTTCCAGAGCCCGCCGCGGCCCTCGGGCACGCAGCGCAACCTGATGGGCTTCAAGGACGGCATCGTCAAGCCGGTGCCGGCCGACTTCGACAAGCTCGTGTGGGTCGGCAAGGGCAACGGCGAGCCGGCCTGGACCGAGGGCGGCAGCTACCAGGTGCTGCGCCAGATCCGGATGCTGGTCGAGTTCTGGGACCGGGTCTCGGTCAGCGAGCAGGAGAACATGTTCGGCCGCCGCCGGGACTCCGGCGCGCCGCTGGACGGCAACACCGAGACCGACGTGCCGAACTACCCGGCCGACCCGACCGGCGGCGCGATCCCGCTGACCAGCCACATCCGCAAGGCCAACCCGCGCACCACCGACACCGCGGACAGCCAGTTCCTGCGCCGCGGCTACAACTACGACAAGGGCACCGACTCGGTCGGGGACCTGGACATGGGGCTGTTGTTCTGCGGTTACCAGCAGGACATCGCCCGGCAGTTCGAGGCCGTGCAGACCCGGCTGGCCGACGAGCCCCTCGTCGACTACATCCGGCCGGTCGGCGGCGGTTATTTCTTCGCGCTTCCCGGTGTTCGGGACAGCAACGACCACTTCGGCCGGTCGTTGCTCGCATGAGTCACTCAGGAGGAGAAGGCATGCGTGCAAGACGCCGTGTCCTGGCCACGGCCGCCGTGGCCGCGACGGGCTTGTTGCTGGCCGCCTGCGGCGGCGGTGACACCAACCAGGTGGCCAACGCCGCCGATTCGTACCAGTTGGTCCACCCGACCACGCCGATCCAGCACGTGGTGGTGATCTTCGGCGAGAACATCTCGTTCGACCACTACTTCGGCACGTACCCGAACGCCACCAACGCGGACGGCACCCCGTTCAAGGCGGCGCCGGGCACGCCCAAGGTCAACGGGCTGTCCAAGCAGCTGCTGACCGACAACCCGAACGCCTACGACCCCAAGCGGCTCTCGCCGTCGCAGGCCCTGACCTGCGACCAGAACCACAGCTACGGTCCGGAGCAGAAGGCCGTCAACGGCGGCAAGATGGACAAGTTCGTCGAGAACACCGAGACGGACAAGTGCACCGGCCAGCCGGTTCTGTTCGGCGAGCCCGGCCTGGTGATGGACTACTACGACGGCAACACCGTCACCGCGATGTGGAACTACGCCCAGCACTACGCGCTGAGCGACAACTCCTTCGACACGGTGTACGGCCCGTCCACCCCGGGCGCGCTCAACCTGATCTCCGGCCAGACCCACGGCGGTCAGGCGATGGACCCGAAGACCGGCAAGCCCACCACGGACGCCTACGCGGTGCAGTCGCCGGACAAGAACGGCATCGGGACCATCACCAACGACCCCGACCCGTTCTACGACGACTGCTCCAACACCAACGGGACGGCGTCGAACAACCTGGCCGCGATGCACGGCCAGAACATCGGTGACCTGCTCAACCAGAAGCACGTCACCTGGGGCTGGTTCCAGGGCGGCTTCGCGCCGACCAGCCAGAACAACGGCAAGGCCGTCTGCGGCGCCAAGCACGCCAACGTCGGCGGCAACGCGGCGCTGGACTACAGCCCGCACCACGAGCCGTTCCAGTACTACCAGTCCACGGCCAACCCGAAGCACCTGCCGCCGTCGTCGGTGAGCGCCATCGGTCACACCGACCAGGCCAACCACCAGTACGACACGTCGGACTTCGACAAGGCCGTGGCGGCCAACAACCTGCCGTCGGTGAGCTTCCTGAAGGCCGGCGAGTACCAGGACGGCCACGCCGGCTACTCCGACCCGCTGGACGAGCAGGCGTTCATCGTCAAGGAGATCAACCAGCTCCAGAAGTCCAAGGAGTGGTCCTCCACCGCGGTCATCCTGGCCTACGACGACTCCGACGGCTGGTACGACCACGTCAAGCCGCCGACGGTGAACGGCTCCAAGGACGCCGCTCTGGACCAGGCGGCGCTGTGCGGCCACAGCCTGGTCGCCGGCGGCTACGCCGACCGCTGCGGCTACGGCCCGCGCCTGCCGTTGCTGGTGGTCTCGCCCTACGCCAAGACCAACCACGTGGACCACACGCTGACCGACCAGACCTCGGTGCTGAAGTTCATCGAGCAGAACTGGCGGACCGGCGAGATCGGCGACCACTCGTTCGACCAGCGCGCCGGCAGCCTGTTCGACATGTTCAACTTCTGGCAGCGCCCGAACAACAAGCAGCTGATCCTGGACCCGAAGACCGGGGCCGTGGTCAGCAACCACTGATCGCACTGATCCGGGAACGCCCCGCTCCTTTTTCTGAGGAGTGGGGCGTTCTTCTGTGCCCTTACCGCCACTCACGCTAGGCAACGACTCCATCACCGGCGAAGATGGGAGGTCCGGGGCGAGGGCGATCGGAACGGTGGTCATGGGCGGCGGGGGAAATCCGGGGACGGCCGTCCGGCTGCTGGGCCGGATCCAGGTGCTCAACGGGGCCACGGCGGTCGACCTGGGCCCGTCCGGGCCGCGCTCGGTGTTCGCGGTGCTGGCCTTGCGCGCCAACACAACCGTGACCCTGGACGAGCTGATCTCCGCCCTGTGGGGCGAAACGCCGCCGCGGACCGCCGAGGGTGGCATCTACTCGCACGTCTCGACACTGCGCAAGGCGCTGGAACCGGGCCGTGGCCGCAAGGACGAGCCGCGGGTGCTGACCAGCAGTCGCGCCGGGTATTGCCTGCTGCTGCCACCGGATTCCGTGGACGCGTTCCGGTTCCAGACCGCGGCCGCCGAGGCCCGGCGCTGTTGGACGGCCAACGACTTCGACGGCGCGCTGATCCACTGCGACCGCGCGCTGCGGGAGTGGGGCGGGCCGCCGCTCGGTGGGGCGGCCGGGCCGTTCGCCGAGGCCGAGCGGTCCCGCCTGGAACTGCTGGAGCTGGATCTCGCGGAGCTGCGGTGCGCGGCACTGCTGGAGACCGGGGCCACCGGCGGCGCGGTCGCCGCGCTGGCCACGCTCACCGCCCAGCACCCGTTGCGGGAACGGCTGCACGAGCTGCTGATGCTGGCCCTGCTGCGCACCGGGCGGCCAGCCGAGGCAATCGAGGCGTACCAACGGATTCGGGAACGTCTGGTCGAGGAACTGGGCGTGGAACCGGGCCCGGCGCTGCGTCAGATGCACGAGCGCGTGCGGGCCGGCGAGGACGCCGAGCCGACGGCTTTCCCACTCCCCCGCGTGACGCCCGCGCAGCTGCCGCACGGCGTCGCGGAATTCACCGGTCGCGAGGCCGAACTGGCACGGCTGGGCGAGCTGTGCGCGGAGGCGTCCGGCGCGGCGCACGGCGGATCGGTGGTGATCTCGGCCATCGACGGCGCGGCCGGCGTCGGCAAGACCGCGCTGGCCATCCACCTCGCGCACCGGGTCTCCGGCGATTTCCCGGACGGCCAATTGTTCGTCGACCTCCGCGGTTTCGACCCGCACTTCTCGCCGGTCACGCCGGAGGACGCGCTGGGCCATCTGCTGCGCGGCCTCGGCGCGCAGGCCGACACCCAGCACACCGGGTTGGCCGCGCAGTCGGCGCTGTACCGCTCGCTGCTGGCCGGCCGTCGACTCCTTGTGGTGCTGGACAACGCCGTCAGCGCCGAGCAGGTCCGCCCGCTGCTGCCGGCCTCGCCGGGCTGCCTCGCCCTGGTGACCAGCCGCAACCGGCTGGCCGGGCTGGTGGCCCGGGACGGCGCGACCCGGCTCAGCCTCGACGTGCTCCAGCCGGCGGAGTCCCTGGCGCTGCTGCGCCGCGTTCTCGGGTCCGCGCGGGTGGCGGTCGACGTCGAGGACGCGCGGGCCCTGGCCGAGTTCTGCGGCCATCTGCCGCTGGCGCTGCGGATCGCCGCCGAGCGGGTCATCGGCCAGCGCGGCATCGCGCATCTCGTGGAGGAGTTGCGGGCGGAGCGGGACCGACTGGACGCACTGTCCATTTTGGATGATGAGTCCTCGGTGCTCCGGACCGTGTTCTCCTGGTCGTACCAGTCGCTCAAACCCGAGGAGGCCCGGGCGTTCCGGCTGCTCGGTCTGCACCCGTCGGTGGAGTTCGGCGTGACCGAGGCGGCCGTCCTGCTCGACGTCCCGGTGCCGGACGCCCGGCGGCTGCTGGCCGGGCTGGCCCAGTCGCACCTGCTGGAGCCGGTCGCCCGCGATCGCCACCGGTTCCACGACCTGCTGCGGATCTACGCCGCCGAGTGCGCGGAGCGGGACGAGGCCGGGGTGGCCATCGACCAGGCCGTCCGGCGGCTGGCGCGCTGGTGCCTGGCCTCGGCCGCCGCCGCCCGCGAGGTGCTGACCCCGGAACTCGGCCCGATCGAGCTGGAGCCGCCGGAGCACCCGCCGTTCGCCCCCAACGGCTACGAGGACGCGCAGGCCTGGACCAATCGTGAGCTGGCGGCCCTGGCCGACGTGCTGCGGCTGGCCGTGGACCGCGGCCTCGACGCGTACGCGGCCAAACTCGCCAGCGCGCTGGGCAGCCTGTGCCACTGCACCAGCCGCTGGCCGGAATGGCTTCGCATAGCCGAAATCGGGCTGGCCGCGGCCGAGCGGGCCGGCGACCGGCTCAGCGTGGCCCGCCTGCACAACGACGCCGGGGTCGTGCACCACTTCCTCGGGCACGGCGACCAAGCCGTGGCCTGCCACCAGAAAGCGGCCGGTCTGCTGACCGAGCTGGCCGAACTGGGCGAGGGCAACCAGGAGGCCATCGCGGCCAACCTGGCCGTGGCCTACCTGATGATGGGCCTGCGGCTGGACGCGCTGCCGCTGTTGCAGGACGCCCTGGCGATCGCCCGCCGGCAGGACAGCCTGTTCGTCGAGGCCGCCGTCTCCGAAGCGCTCAGCGCCGTGCTGTCCAGGCAGGGCCGGCACGACGAGGCGATCGAGCACGGGCTGCGATGCGTGGCCCTGGCCCGGCAGACCGGGTCCGAGCACATGCTCGCGCACGGCATGGCCCAGATCGGCGGGGCCTGCCGGCGAGCCGGCCGGCTGGACGAGGCGATCAAGCATCTCGACGACGCCCTCCAGCTGTGGCGGGGCCTGGGCGACCGCTGGGGCGAGGTGCACAGCCGGCATTCCCTGGCCCGTGCGCTCCACGAGGCCGGCCAGCCGGACCGCGCCCGCCTGCTGCTCACCGAGGCGCTGGACCTCGTGCGGACGTCCGGACGCCCCGCCGTCTACGAACGCGAGGCCGGTGCGATCCGTGCGCTGTTGGCGACAATCGGCTGAGTCAGAGGATGCGGGCCAGCTTGGCCGCGCCGACGGCGCCGTCCTCGGCGAAGCGGGCGGTGAGGCCGAAGCGGTCGGCCATGCCGCCGGCGACCAGGGCCCGCAGCGGGCCGTCGGCCAGCAGCAGCCCGCCACCGAGCACGACGTCGTGGTAGCCGGCGCCGACCGGGTCGAGGGCGTCCACCGAGGCCAGCAGCAGCTCGGCGGCCTCGGTGACGATCTCCGCCGCCACCGAGTCGTCCGCGTACAGGCCGGTGACCAGCGGCGCGAGGGTGGCCAGCCGCACCGGCGGCTCGCGGTAGACGGCGGCTTCGATGGCCGACGTGTCCGGTTCGGTGGCCAGGGCGTAGGTGACCAGGTCGACGAGCTTGGTCGGGCGGCCGCGGCCGTCGAGCATGCGCAGCACGGCCCGCACCGCCTGCCGGCCGATCCAGAACCCGGAGCCCTCGTCGCCGACCAGCCAGCCGTTGCCGTCGATGTGCCGCTTGATCCGCCAGTCCCGCAGCTCGGCGGCGGCCGCGCCGGTGCCGGACATCACCAGCACGCCGTCGGGCACCGGGCTGCCGGCGGCGAAGGCCACCTCGGCGTCGCTGAGCACCCGCGGGGCCACTTTCAGGCCGATCTCGGTCGCCACCCGCTTGACCTCGTTGACCAGCGGCCGGCCCGCGGTGGGCCCGCCGGCCAGCCCGATCACCGCGGCGGCGACACCGGAGGGAGAATGGTCCCCGAGCGCCTGGCGGAACGCCGCCGCCAGCTGCTGGCCGGCGTGCTCGATCCCGTGCACGACGGGGTTGGCGCCGGCCGCCTTGCCGGTGCCGAGCACCTCGCCGTTCGCGTCGACCAGCACAGCCCTGGTGTTCGAACCGCCCGCGTCGGCGCCGAGGTACATGGAATAGAAGAGTAGACGGCTCGGTTCCCCGGTCGTCACAACGTTGGAGAGTCGGGGGGATCGATGGATTCGTCCTGGATGTTCATGCGCGGCGTGATGGCTCGGGCGGACGCCCCGAACCAGGTGCGCCGCGGCACGCTGCGCCGGGTGCTGGAGTTCGCCCGGCCGCACTGGGGAAAGCTGGCCGTGTTCCTCGGTCTGACCGTGGTGGACGCGTTTCTCGCGGTCAGCACGCCGGTGCTGGCCGGCCGGGTGGTGGACGCGATCATCAACCGGGCCGCGCTGGGCCTGGTGATCGGGCTGGCCGGGCTGATCGCCCTGGTGGCCGTGGTCAGCGCCGGCACCAGCCTGGTCGAGCGCTGGCAGTCCTCGCGCATCGGCGAGGGCCTGATCTACGACCTGCGGCGCGCGGTGTTCGAGCACGTGCAGCGCATGCCGGTCGCGTTTTTCACCCGCACGCGCACGGGTGCGCTGGTCAGCCGCCTGAACAACGACGTGATCGGCGCGCAGCGGGCGTTCACTTCTTCACTGTCAGGTCTGGTCACGAACGTCATCCAGCTGGCCCTGTCGCTGGTCGTGATGCTGTCGCTGTCGTGGCAGGTCACGGTGCTGGCCCTGGTGCTGCTGCCGGCGTTCCTGCTGCCGGCGCGGCGGATGGGCGCGCGGATGGCTGGGCTGGAGCGGGAGGCCGCCGGGCTGAACGCCGGCATGACCAACCAGATGACCGAGCGCTTCTCCGCTCCCGGGGCCACGCTGGTGAAGTTGTTCGGCCGTCCCAAGGCCGAGGCCGAGGACTTCGGCGACAAGGCCCGGCGGGTGCGGGACATCGGCGTGCGGACCGCGATGGCGTCGCGCTGGTTCCTCACCGGCATGTCGCTGCTGCCGACCATCGCCCAGGCCCTGGTGTACGGGGTCGGTGGCTGGCTGGCGCTGACCGGTCAGCTCGAAGCGGGCACCGTCGTGTCGCTGGCGCTGCTGCTGACCCGGCTCTACACGCCGCTGACCGCGCTGGCCAACGCGCGGGTGGACATCATGACCGCACTGGTGTCGTTCGAGCGGGTCTTCGAGGTGCTGGACGTGCGGCCGATGATCGTGGAGTCGAACCGGCCGACCCCGCTGCCCGCCGGGCCGGTGTCGGTGGAGTTCGACGACGTGCGGTTCGGCTACCCGTCGGCCGACCAGGTGTCGCTGGCCTCGCTGGAGTCGGTGGCCAACCTGGACACCCGCGGCGGGCAGGAAGTGTTGCACGGCATCAGCTTCCGGGCCGAGGCCGGCCAGCTGGTGGCCCTGGTCGGGTCCTCGGGCGCCGGCAAGTCGACCATCGCCTCGCTGGTGCCGCGGCTCTACGACACCGTCTCGGGCGCGGTCCGACTGTCCGATGTGGACGTTCGCGAGCTGTCGTTCGACGACGTCCGGGACGCGGTCGGCGTGGTCACCCAGGACGGGCACCTGTTCCACGACAGCATCGAGGCCAACCTGCGGTACGCGCGGCCCGAGGCCAGCGCCGAGGAGCTGTGGGACGCCATCGAGCGGGCCCGGCTCGGCGACCTGATCCGGAGCCTGCCCGACGGCCTGGAGACCGTGGTCGGCGAACGCGGCTACCGGCTGTCCGGCGGCGAGCGGCAGCGGCTGACCATCGCCCGGCTGCTGCTGGCCCGGCCCCGCGTGGTGATCCTGGACGAGGCGACCGCGCACCTGGACTCCGAGTCGGAGGTCGCGGTGCAGGCCGCCCTGACCGAGGCGTTGCAGGGCCGGACCGCGCTGGTCATCGCGCACCGGCTGTCCACCATCCGGGCCGCCGACCAGATCCTCGTCATCGAGGACGGCGAGGTGGTGGAGCGGGGCACCCACACCTCGCTGATGGCTGCCGGCGGCCGTTACGCGGAGTTGCACAACACGCAGTTCCGCGAGGAGCCGACTGCGGTCTAAGAGGTGGCTCGGTTCTTGGCGTTCTCCAGCAGCCACAGCGCCGCCACGCAGAGCACCAGCACGGACCCGGCCACGATCAACGAGGCCGGGTCCGGCAGGTAGAGCGGCAGGGCCAGGCCCGACGCGCCGCGACCGATCAGCTTGAACACGAACGGCAGCACACCGCTGTGGATCCCGATGAGAGCCGCCATCATCTGCAGGAACTCGCAGGTCTTCTTGCTCATCACTACCCCCTGAGTTTTTATGATGCGATCGCACCATAACAGATCGTGAGGAGTCGCGGTGCCGAAAGTCGTCGACCACGAGCAGCGGCGGCGGGAGATCGCCGCCGCCGTCTGGCGCCTGGCCAGCACGCACGGGCTGGAGTCGGTCAGCCTGCGCCAGGTCGCCGCCGAGGCCGGCGTGTCCATGCGGCTCGTGCAGTACTACTTCGAGACCAAGGACCGGATGCTGCGGTTCGCCCTGCGGCACCTCAACGAGGTCCTGGAGAGCCGGGTCCGCACCGCACTGGGCAGCGAGCCCACGCCACGCGAGATCATCCGCACCAGCCTGGCCGAGCTCGTGCCGGCCGACGAGCACAGCCGCATGGTGTCGCTGGTGTTCATCGCCTACTTCGTGCGGGCTCTGTCCGATCCCGTGCTGGGCGAGGCCTTCCAGGGCGACGGCACCGATCAGCTCGCCGCCTTCTTCGCTGGCCTGATCCGCGATTCCCAGGCCGCCGGCCACAGTCCCTCGTGGCTGGATCCCGAACGGGAGGCCGCCACCCTGCTGGCCGTGGCCAACGGCATGGGCCCGGACGTGCTCATCGGCACCGCCACGGCGGACGACGTGCTCGCCACCCTGGACTACAACCTCGACCGCGTCTTCCCACCCCGCTGACGCCCCGCCCCTCACACCGCTTTCCGCCACATGTGCGCCACAGTCGACTTCAAACGATGCCTGCGGACCACATGTGGCATCAGGGCAGGTGTGAGAGGGTGGCGCCGTGGAGCTGAAGCTGGAGCTGGTGCTGCTGCCCGTCGCCGACGTCGACCGGGCCAAGGCCTTCTACGCCGACCAGTGCGGCTTCGCCGTGCACGTCGACCACCGGGCCGGCGAGAACTTCCGGGTGGTGCAGATGGACCCGCCCGGCTCCGCCTGCTCCATCGCCTTCGGCGTCGGCATCACCGACGCCACCCCCGGCACGATCAAGGGCCTGCACCTGGTGGTGTCGGACATCGTCGCCGTACGCGAGGAGCTGGCGGCCAAGGGCCTGGCGGTCAGCGAAGTCCGGCACATGAAGGACGGCTGGCAGCCCGGCGTGGACCCGGACCACACCGACTACAACTCCTTCGCCGACTTCGCCGACCCCGACGGCAACACCTGGGTCCTCCAGGAAAAGGGCTACCGGTAGCGCCGTCTCCGCACCCACCCCGGTCCTCCACGCAGTCCGACGGTCAAGTACCCGCACCGTAGCCGCCAACCGCTGCCTGGCGACCAGCCTGACCTGTGGTTCCGCGGCGACTCAGCTGTACACAAGCAACTGATCACAGGTAGACGTGCCACCGTGGAGCGATTTATCGCTGTTCAGGACATAGAAAGTCCCGACGAATCCGCCGTTCGTCTTCTTCGGCACCACGATCAACGTTTGGTCGGCCATTTTCAGGTGCGATTTCTGCACCACGTTGCGGTACAGTAATGTGAAGATGTTCTGGTCCAGACCGGCGAGAACGAGGGCCCGGTACGTCCGATCTCCCTGAGAGCCGTTGATGGTGACACGATATTTCGGATCAGCCCATCGTGTTGGATCATCGGCGATATCTCCCGAATTTTCGAGCTCGTGCAAGCGGCGTTGCAAGCTGTCCCGCACTCCGGCCATGTGGATATGCAGCTGATTGAAGCGCCTGGCATCCTGCGAGTTGACCCCGAACCCTATGCTTCGATACTTCACAGGAACCACCCCGCCAGGCATCGCATTGCCCCAGGCGTAGTTCCAGTAATGCGGCGCACCGGCTTCCCATATGAACGGACATTCAATGCCCGCAATTCGACGCGCTGGCAACAGGAGGTAATTGTGAGTATTCTCGGGTTTGCCGCGTAGTACGACATACTGGGCGGTCTTGTGCACACAGTCGGGCGGCAGCTGGGGCGGTGGCGGAACTACCCCGTGAATGCAGTACTGAACATCGTTCCATAGTGGATCGTTTCTGTCACCGGGATCACCGCAGATGACCTGGAGTGACGTAGGCGGACAGCTGTTCGTGGCAGCGGAAGGGTCTCCACATACGGGTGCCCGGGACGCCGTGGCAACGTTCCTGTCCGCTTCCGCACCCACCAGGAGCGCGGCAACACCAACGGTGGAAGAGAGTCCGAAAAATCGACGCCGCGACAGGTGCCCGATATTCTCACTTCCATTCATGACGATCACCTCCGATGCGATAATCGGGCGGCCGGCGCTGTCAGCCTTTTCCATGTCCTTCGTGCGACGCGGCGGCAGGCAGCGGCGCAGAGGCGTCACCGACATTCCTTGGCCACCAAACACATGAACGGTCACCTCGCGCGGTGAGCCCTCGGGCGACCAGCCACGTCTGCCGCAAGATGGTGGCGTCGGGATTGAGCGACGCGGGACTCGTGGCGCAGGGCGACCGCCTCCGGGCCACGCGCAGGTGTCAACGACGCGTGCGAGCCGACGTGAGTCGAGGTCAGAGGTGTGGGCAAAGTGTGGCCCGCAGTCTGAACGGTGTTGGCATCTCAGGACGAGTGCTGCCACACCACCAGGTCGGTGGCCAGCGCGAACTGCCCCTCCCGTCCCTGGTCGGCCGCTGAGCTCGCCTCCGGCGTGTGGCTGTCACTGGAAGCAGGCGGCGATGGCACTGGGCGATGATCCTGCTGCTCGTCGCTGGCCACGTTCGATGCACCCCCAAGGAAAAACGGCGAGCGTCATGGTGACACGCACGGTTGAGACCTTCTGGTGTTTTGGTCGATCATCAACCGGATGGCGGTGCCGAGCGGGTCGTCTTGACGGCCGTGATGCGCCTGATGGCTCGACTTCACCCGAGCAGTTCCGTAGCACCGTGCTCGCTTCTTCGTTCCACCTGAGTGGCTCAATTGCGCTCCAAAGCCATGGAGCCACTCAGGTGGAAGAAGCCGTCAGTCGTCGAGCGAGGCGTAGACCCCGTTCCAGAAGTCCAGGTACAGCGGCCAGTGCAGCAGGAAGCCGGCCCGCTGGGTGAGCAGGATGGCGGTCAGGTCCTCGGCCGGGTCGTTGTGCCACGAGGTGCCGAGACCGCCGTCCCAGCCGTAGCGGCCGGGCGTGGCCCACAGCTCGTCCCGCCCGGTGACGACCTGCACGCCGAAGCCCCAGCCCCGGTGCGCGCCGAAGAATCCCGGCCAGAAGCCGTCGGCGGCGTGCTGCCCGGGCGTCAGGTGATCGGTGGTCATCAGCCGCACGGCCGGCCGCGACAGGACGCGTTCGCGGCCGTGTTTTCCGTTGGCCAGCAACATGGTCGCGAACGCCAGGTAGTCGTCGGCAGTGGAGACGAGACCGCCACCGCCGGCCTCGAACGCCGGGGGCTTGCTCCACTGGCCGTCGACGGCGTCGAACAGCTTGCCGTCCGAGTAGCTGACGGTGAGCCGGCCCAGCTGCGCCTCGGGCACGTGGAAGCCGGTGTCGATCATGCCCAGCGGCTCGAACAGGTGCTCCCGCATGGCCTCGCCCAGCGACCGGCCGGTGGCCCGGGCCAGCAGCACACCCAGCACCTCCGAGCCGGTGTGGTACATCCACCGCTCCCCCGGCTGGTGCAGCAGCGGCAGCGTGCCGAACCGCCGCATCCACTCGTCGGGCTCGGGCGGTCCGGCCGGCCGCGGCGGGCCCTCGCCCAGGCCGAGCTGGAGTTCGGCCGCCGCGGCCTGCACGGGATAGGTGCCGGGCGGCGCGTAGATGCCGCCCCAGCCCAGGCGGAACGTCAGCAGGTCGCGCAGGGTGATGGCCCGGTTGGCCGGCACGGTGTCGTCGACTTCGGCGTCCAGCGACGTCAGCACGCGGCGGTCGGCCAGCTCGGGCAGCAGCTCGTCGACGGGATCGTCCAGCCGCAGCCGGCCCTGCTCGACCAGCGCCATGGCCAGCGCGGCGGTCACCGGCTTGGTCATGGAGGCGATCCGGAAGATCGTGTCCCGCCGCACGTCCCCGATCACGTCCACGTGCGTCTCGCCGCGTCGGCGGATCACGCTGACCAGCCCCGGGCACTCGCCGTTGTCGACGTGCCGCGCGAGGGTGTCGCGCAGGCGGGTCAAACCCTTGCTGGACAGGCTCATCGCGTGAACTCTCCGATCCACTGGCTGTCGCGCCGCTCGACCGACACGGCGGTCACGCCCTCGACGGCGAAGCCGTCCAGCTGACTCCGGGTCAGCGGCCACGGCGGACCGTCGGCGACGGTCCCCTCCTCGCGACCGTTGGCGACCACGAACAGCGTGCCGCCGGGGGCGAGCAGGCCGGCGACGGCGGCACTGGCCCGCGCCCGCACCGACTCGGGCAATGCCTGCACGGTGAAGATCTCGACCACGAAGTCGAAGGCTCGCAACCACTTGTCTGGCAAAGCGAACAGGTCGGCCACGTGGAAGTCGACATCGGGGTGCCGCTCGCGGGCGATCTCGACCGCCGTCGGCGAGACGTCGAAGGCCGTGGTGGCGAAGCCAAGGCCGGCAAGGAATCCGGCGTCCACGCCGAGACCGCAGCCGACGACCAGGCCGCGCTTGCCCTGGCTGTCCTCGCCCTTGAGCCGCTCGACCAGCGCCGGGTTCGGCTGCTGCCGGTTCCACGGCATCTTGACCTCGCCGCGCACGCCCTCGGCGTAGAGGCGGTCGAACCACACGGTGGGCTGACCGGCGGCAATTGCTTGCGCCGCAAGGCGATCGCCGCGCAGATCCCAGTCCGTCGTGGCCAGGTCGGCGACGGCGGTGATCACGGCGTCCCAGGTGCGGGCCGGCAGTTCGTGGCCCATCTGCGGCACGATGCGCAGTTCCGCCCCGGGAATCGCCGCCGCGAGCGCCTGGCCGTGCTCGATCGGGAACATCCGGTCCTCGTCGCCGTGCAGGACGATGGTGGGCGCGGTGATCTCGGGCAGCCGGCCGTACCAGCGTTCGATGCGCTTGGTCGCGTGCAGATTGCGCGCGGTGGCCTCGGGATTCCTCGCCCGCGCGCGCTCCTGGGTGACGAGCTCACGCACCGCCTCGTCGTCGAACGGCACCGACTGCGCCGCCATCGCGCGCCAGGCCTCCACCCTGCGCTCGATCGGATCGGCCAGCGGCTCGGTGACCTCGGGCAGCGTCGAGGCCGGCAGGCCCGGCTGGCCCGGACTGGTGGCGATCAGGGTCAGCGAGGCGACGCGGTCCCCGTGGCCGACAGCGATCAACTGCGCGATCGCGCCGCCCATCGAGATGCCGACCAGGTGCGCCCGCTCGACGCCATAGTGGTCCAGCAGCGCCACCGGGTCGTCGGCCAGGTCGAGCAGCGTGTAGCCCGGCTCGCCCACCGGGTAGCTGACCGACTGGCCCGTGTCCCGCATGTCGTAACGGATGACCAGGCCCACCGCCTCGGCCAGCCGCCGGCAGAACTCCGGCCGCCACGAGTCCTTCGAGCCACCAGCCCCGGCCAGCAGCAGCACTGCCGCCCGCCCCGGCTCCCCGAAGGTGTCCGTCTCGATCTCGACGCCGTTGACCTGAACGATCATGGATCTCCCCCTTTTGCGCCGACCCTACCGCGTGATCCCCGCCACCCGGAGTCGAACACACGTTCGAGACCGTGATAGAGTGCTACTGGACGGTGAGCCGTGAGGGGAAGTCACGGCTCACCGTCCTCACTCCGCGGACATGCGTCCACGGAGAGCGCGGACCACGTCACTCGGAGCGCCCCCGTGGGGGCCGGCCCCCACACCCCCACGCCAGGGCTTCGCCCCGGACCCCGGCAGGATGGCAGCCGTGGACATCAACACCGGCAACCTCCGCGAGCTGGCCCGCGTGATCTCCGAACACCTGCGCGCCAACGGTTTCTCGGCCGAAGGGGCGGCCAACCGGCAGGTCCTGGCCCTGGCCGAGGAGTGCGGGGAGTTCGTCGGCTCCTACCGCCGCTGGTCCGGACAGGCCCGGCGCAGCGGCACCGCCGAGGAGATGCGAGCCGAGCTGGCCGACGTGGTGATCACGGCCTTCGTCAGCGCCCAGGAGCTCGGCATCGACCTGGACCAGGCCATCACCGAGAAGGCGAAGGTGGTCTTCACCCGCGGTTGGCGGGAGCAGGCTCCGGTGGAGTGACCTGTCAACCACTGCCGGGTTCGACAGCCGCTGCCACAACGGGCAGGATGAGCCAGTGGATCTTCAACGCGGCGCGGGACTGCGCGAGGCGACTCGCCGGGCGGTCCGGACCCAGATCGCCGCCGCGGCCGTCGACCTGTTCGCCGCGCACGGCTTCGAGCACACCACCGTCGACCAGATCGCCGCCGCCGTCGGCATGTCCCAGCGCAGCGTGTTCCGCTACTTCGCCACCAAGGAGGACATGGCCGTCGACGGCCTGGCCGAACGGGGCCATGAGGTCGCCGCCGTCCTGCGCGCCCGGCCCGACGCCGAGCCCCCGCGCACCGCCCTGCGACACGCCCTCGACCTCTGCGTTTCGCCCGGGCCCGACCTCGGCCGGGCCCGGATGCTCGCCGACACCCCCGCCCTGCGCCTGGCCATCATGCGCAAGCACCTGCAGTGGACCGAACTCCTGCTCCCCGAGATGACCCGCCGCCTCGCTCACACCGACCGGCCCGCACTCGCCGCCGGCTCGATCATCACCGCCACCCTGTCGTGCCTGGACGTCGCCACCGCCGAGTGGGCGCGCGGCAACGGGGTCGAGTCCTTCGCGGACCTGTTCGACGCGGCCCTGGCCGCCCTCCACGGCTGACCGAGCCGGAGATGAAGAATTTCCGCCTTTTCGTCACAGCGGGGGACGCGCGGAAAGTTGAATGTGCGACAAGCCGCGAGGGGAGGGTGACTCACCCCCAGCGGGTCACCCTCCCCCGTGTCTCACAACTCGCATGAAACGCTTTTCTGCGATTCGTCGGCCAGTGTAGCCCAGCGACGGGGAGGCGACCAGCCACATTCGTTACAACGATGGCGACCTGGGACGATGCCCCCACGAGGCCAGGATTGGAACCGGGTCGGGATTCGGTCGGCGGATTTTGTATCTGCGGGCAATTACGCAGGTCGGAGGCCATTTCCCGGAAGCACGAGCGAGCCGCCCGTTACGATGCGCCACGCCGGCCCGGAGCACCATTTCCGTCACGCGACAAAAGGGCGACGGCCCGTGACCGTCGGAAATCCGGTCAGCGAAGACGCGGCAGAACTCTGGTAAGCACCGAAGAGCGTTTGGCTCTTACCGGTCCGAGGCCTTGACTCGGGCCCGGTGCGCCCGCAGGTTCTCGAGGTTGCCGCAGACCTTGGTGGCGTGCCAGACGCCGCTGTTGTTGCGGGACCGGTCGTAGAACGCCACCTGACAGCGGGGGTTGCGGCACACCTTCAGCCGGCGCCAGGTGTCGGCCTGCTGGGCGGTGAGCATCTCGACCAGGACCAGCGACGACACGAGCCGGCCACCGCCGCCCCGCGGCTCGATGACCACCGTGCCGGACGCGTCCAGGCGCAGCGTGGCCGACGACAGCTCGTGGGCGGACTCGACGCCGGTCAGCAAGCCCTTGAGCTCGTCCCGCAGCGTCCGAACCTGGTCCAGATCCCGTTCGGTCAGGGTCACCTCGGGCTGCTGACGGCCGGTCTCCGCCGCCCACACCGCAAGCGCCTCATCCAGCCACGGCTGGGCGTCCGCCACCTCCGCGAGCAGGTCCCGGGTCCGCGGTCGCCCGGCGGGAATGGTGTTCAGCAGGTCGTGCACGAAGCCGAGCCCCGCCGGGGCGACGTCCATCCGGTACCGCCCGCTCGCCGGCCACACCATCGCCGCCACTCCTTCCACAAGAAACCACCATCAATACTACAGTTCTTACTTCACTGCGCTCACAGCGAACCGGCGACGCCAACTGCGGCCGCGTCGGCAGAATCGGCGGCATGGTGACGATCACGGAGCAGCGGGGGCCGGCGGTGTGGCGGGGCGCGGAGATCGCCGACAGCGCCGAGTGGCGGATCGCCCTGGAACCCGGACATCAAGCCGAGCTGTTGACGGCGCTCGACGCCGTCGCCGGAATCGAGCCGGCCGAGGTGTCGGTGTCGAACTTTCCCTTGCCCACCTTGGGTCCCGTGCTGGCCGAGCTGGCGAGCGAGCTCCTGCACGGACGGGGATTCGGGCTGCTGACCGGCATCCCGGTCGACGGGCGCACGGCCGAGCAGTCCGACCTGCTCGCCGTCGGCATCGGCGGCCACGTCGCAACCGTGATGCCACAAGGAACATCCGTGCTCGAACACGTACGGGACCGTGGCGTCGACCCGACAGCGCCGACCAGTCGCAGCTTCCAGCACCGCGCTGCCCTCGGCTATCACTCGGACCCGTACGACTTCGTCGCGCTGCTCTGCCTGCGCCCGGCGATGTCCGGCGGACTGAGCACCGCCGTCAGTTCTCCGGCCGTGCACAACGAGATCGTGCGTCACCACCCCGACCTCGCCGAAGTGCTGTACCAACCGTGGTGGCGGGACCGCCGCAGCGGCGACGGTCCGGACAGCTTCTACACCGAGCCCGTCTACGACATCGACGCTGACGGCCGGCTGCGCACCAACTACGGCCCCGACTACATCCGCTCCGCGCAGCGGGGCGCCGACGTGCCGCCGCTGAGCCCCGAGCAGCTGGCCGCCATGGCCGCGCTCGACCGGCTCACCAGCGATCCGCGGTTCGTGCTCGGCATGGACCTGCGCCCCGGGGACATGCAGTTCCTCAACAACCACGTCACCATGCACAGCCGCACCGCGTTCGAGGACCATCCCGATCCGGCGCTGCGCCGGGATCTCATCCGCCTCTGGCTGTCGGCCCGACACTGAGGACCGGCGGCCGCGAGGGGGCTCCCGCGCGGCCGCCGCCCTTGTCACGGATAGTCGGTCACGAAGACCGGCTGGCCGATCTTGGTGGTGTCGGCCGGTCCACCGACGCCGTCGACGACGTGGTCGATGGTGCCGGCGGCGAGGTTGACGGTCATGATGTGGTGCAGCGTCACCCCGGGCGTGGTCGGGACCTCGAAGCCGTTGGCGGTGTGGATGGCCGGGTTGTTCTGGTTGAACACGTAGACCCCGGCGCCATACAGGCGGTGGGTCCTGACCTTGTCGCCGACCTTGTAGCCGCCATAGCCCAGCACCGAGCCGTGCATCCAGTCGGCCTGCGTGGGCGGGTCGTACGGGAGCTCGTTCTGGTACATGATCGTGGTGCCGTCGTTGCCGTTCCACACGGTGTTGTACGTCTGGAAGTGCTCGACGAACATGCCGGTTGCGGTCACGTGGTCACCGTTGATCACCGCGCCCTGGCGGCCGATGTTGGTGTTCCAGCGCTGGGTGTTGGTCAGGTTCTCCACGCCGTGGTCGGCCCGCCACACCCAGGTGTTGTCGATGATCACGTTGTCGCTGTTGACTTCCAGCGCGGTGTCGGCGCTGCCGACGTGCGGCCCGCCGACCCGGAAGTACACATCGGACAGTGTGGTGGGGTCGTTGGCGGAGCTGAAGCCAAAGCCGTGCTGCTGGCCGACCCGCAGCAGCACCGGGGACTTCTGCGCGCCGGCGTCGAAGGTGACACCGGCGACGATGACGCCGGGCACACTGGCGATGTCGAGCGGGATGGCGCCGCGGTCGGCGGTGAGGGTGGCGTGCCCGAGCCCGAGGATGACGGTGTCGGGCCGGAACACGTGGATGCTCTGGGCGATGTCGTACACGCCCGGCGTGAGCAGAAGGTTCTTGCCCAGGGCCAGTTCCGCGTTGATCAGCCACACCGGGTCGGAGGGCTTGGCCACGAAGAAGTCGGACAGCGGCACGGTGCGTCCGGGCGTCAAGCCGTTGGCCCACGTGACACCGCGGCTGTTGTGCTGCGCGGAGGGCACGCGCACGTTCCACTTCCCGTGCGAGTCAACAAAAAGGTACGACTTCTCGCGGCTGACCGGAGTGGTGTCGAGCGTGGTGTACGGCGGGTTGGGGAACGCCGTCTCGGCCGGCGCGCCGACCACACCGGAGAAGACCTGGTTCCACACGCCGTTGGACCAGCCGGCGATCTCGCTGTTGCGGATCAGCCACTGCTGCTGCGAGCCGTTGGTCACCGACGGCAGCTTGGAGTCGGCGATGAAGCCGCCGCTGGCGTACTGGGGTCCGGCGGTGCAGTAGTCCATCAGCGACAGTCCGCCGCCGGTGACGTTGACCCGGCGGATCGACGCGGCCTGGGACACCGCCCAGAAGTCGGCGGAGGCACGGCAGCCGTCCTGGCCGGTGGCGTTGATGTCGATCGACAGGTTCGACACGGTGCGCCAGAAGTTCACCAGCGCCAGGCAGTTGCTGGTGCCGCCGCCGTCGAGGCAGCGGTTGTACGAGTCGATCTTGCCGTTGATCACGACGTCGTTCGGGGACGCGCCGAGGCCGGCGATCTCGGTGTAGTAGCCGACCTTGATCTGCAGCGGCTGGGTCGCGGTGCCGTAGGCGCCGGGCTTGAACAGGAACGCGTAGCGCTGAGTGCCCATCTCGTTGTCGACCTGCGTGGCGTACGCCTTGTCCAGCGCCGCCTGGATCTGGCCGACCGGCATCGACGGGTCGAACACGGTGACGTTGCCGCCCAGATCGGGCGCGCCGCCGGGATGGAACTGCGACGTGGGGGCCGCCGTCGCAGCGGCGGCGGGCAGGGTTGTCGCGGCTGCGGGCAGGGTTGTCGCGGCTGCGGGCAGGGTTGTCGCCAGCGCGAGGCCGAGCACCAGCGCCCGGCCGAGTCTTCGGGCCATGATCATGCGAACCGTCCTGTCGTCGGTGACTGACGGGCCCTGGTGAGAGCGCTCTCTCCCGCGGGCCGGAGGGGTCTGGCTCAGGGGTCTGTCATAGGGTTGGCTAGTTGTACCCCGTGACCCGGCCGGACGCCATGGCCGGCGCGGATTTCCGGCCCGGAAGACCTGACTGGGACGTCCGAGTGACCGCCCCTGTCGTCCCATGATCATCTCTGTAGGCTGGACCGATGCCCGCAACCGTCCGTGTCGGAAAGGTCGACATCGCGTACCGGGAGACCGGGAATCCTGACGGGCAGCCGGTTGTGCTGTTACACGCGATGGCCAGCGACAGCGGCACGTGGCGGCGACTGGCCCTCGATCTGACCGGTCGCCGGGTGATCGCTCCGGACCTGCGCGGCCACGGCCGCAGCTCCCGCGCCGACGACTACTCGCTGCCGGGGTTCCGGGACGACATCGTCGGCTTGTTGGACGAGCTGGGGCTGGACCGGGTGGACCTGGTCGGTCACTCGCTCGGCGGCCGGGTCGCCTGCCTGATCGCCCAGGAGATGCCGGGCCGTGTGCGGCGACTGGTCCTGGAGGACACCCCACCGCCACCCCACGAACCGGGTCCGCCGCCCACGCGGTCGCCGGCGGCGCTGGCCGGGTTGGCATTCTGGCGGCGCTTCGACCGGTCGATGGTCGAGCCGATGATCACCGAGTTCCGCACGCCGAACCCGCACTGGTGGTCGCGGCTGGCCTCGGTCACCGCCCAGGCGCTGCTCGTGCACGGCGGGTCGGCCAGCCACGTGCGGCTGGACCACCTGCACGAGATGACTCGCCGGCTGCCGCACGGCCGGCTGGTCGCCATCGCGGCCGGGCACCGCGTGCACAGCAAGCGCCCGGCCGAATTCCGCGATGTGGTGACGCCGTTCCTTCAGAGCCGCGACACCTGGTAGTGCCGGATCTTCTCACCCTCGACCAGCAGGCTGAGCTGCACACTCACGGTCGGCCGGTCGGTGAAGTCGAAATCGACGTGCAGATAGCCGAGCACCAGGTTGTCGCTCAGTCGACGGGTTTCCTGGATGGTGTACGTCGCCGTCATCCCGATCGGCTGGGAATCGTAGTACTCGGCGACTCCCTTCGGCCCGACCGTGTACGGGTGCAGGCCCTGGAAAATGGCGTCCTCGGTGAAGTTCTCGGCCACCCGCTCCGGGTCGTGCGCGTCGACCGCTTCCTTCCACCGGTCCAGGACAGTGGTCAGTACCGCCACTTCAGCGTTCATTGTCAGTGCCCCGCGCTCTGGCCGCCGTCGACATGCAGGATCTCGCCGGTGACGAATCGGTTGTTCTCCAGGAACACGATAGCGTCGACCACCTCGTCGACCTCGCCCATTCGGCCGATCGGGTGCAGTTCGGCCAGGAAGTCGTGCGTTTCCGGGGCGTGCATCGGCGTCTTGACGATGCCCAGCGCCACCGCGTTGACCCGCACGTTGCGGGCCGCGTACTCGATGGCCAGGGACTTGGTGACGGCGTTCAGACCCCCCTTGGTCAGGGCGGCCAGGGCGGCCGGCACCTGCGAGAGGGCGTGGTCGACCAGCGTGGTCGAGACCGAGACGACGTGCCCGCCGCCCTGCTCCACCATCGCCGCCACCGCGCCCCGGGAAATGTCGAAGAATCCGCGCAGGTTGACGCCGGTGACCGCGTCGTAGTCCTCGTCGGTGTACTCGGTGAACGGCTTGGCCACGAAGATGCCGGCGTTGTTCACCAGGGTGTCGATCCGCCCGAACCCCGCCAGCGCCTGTTCGACGACTGCGGCGCCGGCCCCGGGTTGGGAAAGGTCAGCCGGAATCGTCCGCACCTCTGGGTCGTCGGATTCCTGAATGGTCCGGGAAACCGCCACCACCCGGTAGCCGAGCTTGCGGTACGCCGTCACCAGCTCGGCCCCGATACCCTGGGACGCCCCCGTGACAATGGCCACCTTCTGTGCTGAACTCATCTCGTCCTCCGTGTCATCCGGTCTTGCTAGTTCGATGATGCTCCAACAAGATGTGGGTTTCCACGACCGGATTCCTAAGCTGTGCTAGGCGGAGCCTCACAGCGCGGGGGCTTGCACCGGCACCTACATTCCTCAGGCATGGCTGACTTCTTCCGGCAAGACCTCAGCGGCACCCGGTTCGAGCGGGTGAACCTGACGGGGGCCGAGTTCCGTACCGTCGACCTGACCGGGACGCGGTTCCGCGGCGTCCTGCTCAGCGACGCCACGCTGCGCGGCATCGAGCTGCGCGACGTGGAGATCAGCGGCGAGCTGGTCAACGTGACCGTGAACGGCGTCGACATCGGCCCGCTGGTCGAGGCCGAACTGGACCGCAGACACCCCGACCGGGCGAAGATGCGGCCCACCGACCCGGCCGGCTTCCGCCAGGCCTGGGACGTGGTGGAACGCCTGTGGGACGGCACGGTTCGGCGGGCCCGCACCTTCGATCCCGCGCTGCTGCACGAATCCGTGGGCGGCGAGTGGTCGTTCATCGAGACGCTGCGACACCTCTCGTTCGCCACCGAGTGCTGGATCCTGCGCGGCATGCAGGGCGATCCGGCGCCGTGGCACGCGCTTTCCCTGCCGTGGGACGGAATGCCGGACACCCCGGGCGTGCCCCGGGACCGAGAGGTGCGACCGTCCCTGGACGAAGTGCTGGAGCTGCGGCGGGACCGGATGGCCTCGGTGCGTGAGGTCGTCGATGATCTCACGGAGGAGTCCCTGGCCGGCGACACCGAGCCGGTCGACGCCCCCGGCTGGCCGCCGGCACGCAGCTTCCCGGTGCGGGAGTGCCTGCTGACCGTGCTCAACGAGGAGTGGGAGCACCGGCTCTACGCGGAGCGTGATCTGGACACGCTGGTCGATTCCGGCTGTGTCGATTCCGGCTGTGTCGATTCCGGAAGGGGAACGTCCGGAACCGGTCGTAGCGTGTCGGCATGACCGAAGTGCTCACCGAGCCGCCGATGGCCGGCGACGAGATCACCACGCTGCTGGCCACCCTGGAGCGCAACCGCCGGACGCTGGCCTGGAAGTGCGCCGACCTGGACGCCGCCGCGATGGCGACGAAGATCGGCCGGTCGGCGATCACACTCGGCGGACTGCTGCGGCACCTGACCCGCTGCGAGGCCTCGTCCTTCGTGTGGAAGCTCAACGGCGGGCCCGGTTTCACCCGCGCCGACTGGGATTCCGACTGGGAGTGGTCGGCCGACAGCGACGTCGCGAAGACGTGGCGGGAGTGGCAGGAAGCCATCGAGCGGTCCCGGCGGCTGATCGCCGAAGCGCTGGCCGACGGCGGCCTCGACCGGGCCAAGGGACACGAGTTCCCCGACGGCTGGGGCACGCCCAGCCTGCGCCGGATCCTCACCGACATGATCGAGGAGTACGCCCGGCACCTCGGCCACGCCGACCTGATCCGCGAGGCCATCGACGGCCGGGTCGGCGAGGACGCGCCGTGATGCGCCTGCGCTTCAGCGGCGAGATCTGGTACTGGCGCGGGCCTTCGCCGTTCTACTTCGTCACCGTGCCCGAGGAGCAGTGCCGGGACCTACGCGAGGTGTCCGCCGCGCTCACCTACGGCTGGGGCTGCCTGCCGTGCACCGTCACACTCGGCGGCAGCACCTGGCGAACCTCCATGTTCCCCAAGGACGGCGGCTACATCGTGCCACTCAAGGCGAAGGTGCGACGAGCCGAGGAGGTCGACGACGGCATGGTCGTCGACCTACAGCTGGCGTTGGACACCGCGCCGGCCTGAGAGGTGCCCGCGCCGCGCGGTTTCCCAGTTTGCTTGGGTTGGGCGGGTGGTGGGGTTGGGTGCGTCGTGGCGTTGGGTGGTTTGCCGGCGGTGGGGTGGGGTGTTGCGTCTAGGGAGGGCTGTGGACTGGGGTGGGGGCGGGCTCGGGTGGTTGTCTTGCCGTGGGGCGGGGTGGCGGGGGTGTGGTTCGGGTGTCCGCACCGCGCAGTCGCCGTTGACCGGGCGCGGCTGTGGCTCGGGTGTCCACACCACACAGTTACCGTTGACCGGTATGCCATTCCCCGGTCGCCGGCTGCCGGTTCCCACCAGCGATCACCCTTGCCCTGCACCGCCTCACGCCCCTTCCCACCCGCCGTGCATCGTCGTCGCCGCCGCACCGCCACCGCCCGCTGCTTCCAGCTCGGAAAGCGCTTGCCTGGTTTTGTCACCCACACAGGTATTCCTTGCCCCACAACAGGAATCGATCACTGTGGGGCGGTAGAATCGAGGGTATGGAAGCGACCCTGACCGCCGACGCCCAGTGGTGGCGCATGGACGAGGGATCGCTGTGGGCCGCCGGCCAGCAGAGCCAGGACCGGCAGCGCGCGGAGTACGTGCGGCAGGTCGAACTGGTATCAGAGCTGTGGGACCGCACCGCACAAGGCAAAGACGACCAGCGGGCGCTGGTGACGGATCTGGCGGCACGGTGGAAGATCACCCGGGCGGAGGCGCGGGACCTGCTGCGGCACGCGCAGCTGTTCCGACGCGAGGCGGTTCGTGAGGCGGCGCGGGCGGGGATGCTCAGCAAGCAGCACCTCATTGTGCTGGACAAGACTCTGGCCGAAGCGCCCGAGCCTGACCGGGACAAGGTCGAGGCCGAGCTGCTGGACAAGGCACGCGTGTTCGACGGGGCGGCGCTGCGGACGCTCGGACAGCGGATTCTGCAACTGCTCGACCAGGACGGCAAAGAACCCGACGACCCCGACCTGGCCGAACCCGAACGAGAATTCCACTACACCAACCGGCGCGACGGCTCCATGGTGTTTCGGGGCAAGCTCGACCCGGAAAGCGGAGCACAGCTGGAAGCGATGCTCAGCCCACTGGCCAAGCCCGCCTCCGCCGACGACACCCGCACCACCCCACAACGCCAGGGCGACGCCCTCGCCGAGATCATCGACCTGGCCGCCGGCAGCGACAGCCTGCCGGATGAGGGCGGCGAGAAGCCCCACCTGGCTCTAACCATGCCGCTGGCGGACTTTCTGGCTCAGCGGGGCACGGCCGAGATGGACGGGTCGGGGCCGCTCAACGCCACCTCAGCGCGACGGATCGGCTGCGACAGCACCGTTCTGCGCGTGGTCCTGGGTGCCCAGTCGCAGCCGTTGGACATCGGACGCGCCACCCGCACCATCCCGACGCAGATCCGCCGGGCGTTGATCATCCGAGACCGGGGATGCGCCTTCCCCGGGTGTCATCGAAGACCACGGCAATGTCACGCCCACCACGTGATCCACTGGGCCGACGGCGGACCCACCAGCACCGACAACCTCGTCCTGCTCTGCGGGCAACATCATCGACTGATCCACCACAGCCACTGGTCAGTCAAGATCAACGACGGGGCACCGGAATTCGGGTGGGCGGAAGCCAGCTAGCCACCAACCGAACCCAGTCCGGCACCGCTTGTTGCCCACAGACAACAAGCGGTGCCGGGGCCACCCACCGGTGAAACACGGACTAGCGGGCGGCGGCCGCCGGCTTGAGCACTTCCTCGCACCACTGGCGGAAACTGGTGGGGCTGCTGGATTCCGGGGTGCGCGGCTCGGCCTCGTCCAGGCCGTTGTTCTTGGCGGTCATCATGTCGAAGTAGGCCCGGACAGTCGCCTCGGACATGCCGGAGGCCTGAAGCCCGGCCAGGAAGGCCTCGGGCGGAGTCTGCTCACAGCGGACGGGGCGGCCGAGCACGTCGGACATGATCGCCGCCATGTCGTTGCTGGACAAGTCCTCCGGCCCGAGCACGGCGACGTGGCCCTGGCCGGTCCAGGTGTCGTCGAGCAGCAAACGGGTGGCCGCGGCGGCGATGTCCTGGGTGGCGCAGTGCGGCAGCTTGAGATCGGCGCGCAGCGGAGTGCGGTAGACGCCCTCGTTCATGATCTCGTCGACCTGGCGGAGCACGTTGTCCATGAAACCGGGCAGGGCCAGCGAACGGAAATTGACGCCGGACGCGGCGATGACGTCGTCCATGGCCAGCGCCCCGGTGACGAAACCAGCCTGGCCGGCGACGAGAGTGCCGCGGCCGAGGGCGGAAACGCCGACCACGCGGCCGACCCCCTGGCTGACGAAGGCCGCGGCGGCCGGGCGGGCGAAATCGGAGTAGGCGGCGTCGAGGCTCACGGCCCGGAAGTTCGGCGGCGCAAGCCAGAAAACGGCGTCGGCACCGACAAAAGCGGTGTTGACGACGTCGGCGTCGCTGTGCGAGCCGGGCACGACCTCGACACGGTCGCGAACAGAGTCGGAAAGCTTGGCCGGGTCGCGCACGATCACGCGGACCTTGGCGTCACGGTCGAGCAGGTTCCGCACGACCTTGCTGCCGATGGCCCCGGTGGGAGTGGTCACAACGATCATGGCACTGAAGTGAACTCGGATTTCCGGTCAACCGGAATGACCAATCCGGTTCCGATTGATACCCTGATGATATGAGTGACCTGGAGGTGCGGCAGCTCCGCTATTTCGTCGCGGTCGCCGAGGAACTGCACTTCGGGCGGGCGGCGGAGCGGCTGGGCATGGCGCAGCCGCCGCTGTCGCGGGCGATCCGGGACCTGGAACGGCAACTGGGCGTGCAACTGCTGGTGCGCACGACCCGGCAGGTCACGCTCACCAGCGCCGGCGAGGTGCTGCTGCGTGACGGCCGCGCTGTGCTGGACGCGGTCAAAGCGGCCGAGAGGCGGGCCCAGCACGCCGGCAACCCGGAGCCCTCGCTGCGCCTGGCGCTCAAGGCCGACTACGACGCGGGGCTGCTGCCGAAGATCCTGGCTCTGTACGAGCAAGACGACGCCGCCATCCCGGTGTCGGTGCAGCTGGGTGGCCGAGGCGAGCAGCCGCCGGCGCTGCGGGAGGGCCGGGCCGACGTCGCGCTGCTCCCGCTGCCGTTCGACGACCGGGACCTGGACTTCGAGCCGCTGGTGACCGAGCCCAGGCTGGTGGCGCTGCCGGCGACTGACCCGCTGGCCGCCCGGGACACCCTGTGCCTGGCGGACCTGGACGGGCTGCCGCAGCCGGACGATCTGCGACCCCGGCGGCAGCTGGACATCGCGCAGATCTTCAGCCTGGTCGAGCTGGGCCGGCTCGTCTGGTTCCCGCCGGAGTCGGTGGCACGCCGGCATGTCCGGCCGGGCATCGCCTACCGGCCGGTCATCGACATCTCGCCGAGCACGCTCGCGGTGGCCTGGCCCCGGGAGACGCGGTCGCCGGCCGTGGCCGCGTTCGTGCGGGCGGCCATGGCCGTCGCGAGCGACGACATACGGGCAGACAGTCGTGCCGACCCGGGAAAGGCGCCGCCGGTTCGCGACGGTTCGACGGTGGGTCGCCCCCTACCGTGACGCCATGCATGCCCTGTTCGCCAGCATCCCGCAAGCCGGCCACACCGCGCCGTTGCTGCCCATCGCCCGTGAGCTGACGGCGCGCGGCCACCGGGTCCGCTGGTGCGGCGGCCGGCAGTTCGCCGACCGGATCCGGTCCACCGGCGCGGAGTTCACGCCGATGTCCGAGACGATCGACCACAATGGACGAAGCGTGGACGAGGTCTTCCCGGAGCGGCAGGCGCTTCGCGGCCTGGCCAAGCTCCGCAACGACCTGTGCTCGGTGTTCATCGAGCCGATCCCGGTGCAGCTGGCCGACTTGCGGCGGCTGCACGCGGAGCAGCCGGCCGATCTGATCGTGAACGACATGGGTTTCGGCGGTGCGCTGTCGTTCGCCGCGCTGGACGGGCCGCCGTCGATCAGCGTCGGCATCGGCCCGATGACCCTGGCCAGCCCGCACACCGCCCCGTTCGGGCTGGGCCTGCAACCCGGCTCGGGCGCGGTGAGCCGACTGCGCAACCGGGCGCTGCAGACGTTGCTGGACCGGGTGGTCCTGCGCGAGGTGCACGACCGGTTGGCCGAAGTCCAGCGCTCCCTCGGCCTACCGCCGACCGGCGGCGGCCTGAGCGGACTGTCGCCGCATCTGCACCTGCACAACGGTTTGGCCGAGTTCGAGCACCCGCGGCCGGACCTGCCGTCGCAGGTGCACTTCGTCGGCGCGCTGGTGGATCCCGTGGCGTCCAAGGAAGTTCCGTCCTGGTGGGCGGACGTCGAGAACACCGACCGGCCGATCGTGCACGTCACCCAGGGCACCGTGGCCGACACGGAACTCGGCGACCTGGTGCTGCCGACGCTGGCGGCACTGGCCGACCTGGACGTGCTGGTGGTGGCCAGCGTCGGCCGGCAGACGCCGGACACCGTGCCGGCCAACGCCCGGGTGGCGCCGTTCCTGCCCTACGACCGATTGCTGCCCCGACTGTCGGTGATGGTCACCAACGGCGGCTTCGGCGGCGTGCAACAGGCGCTGTCGCACGGGGTTCCGCTGGTCGTCGCCGGCACGACCGAGGACAAGCCGGAGGTCGCCGCCCGGGTCGCCCGCGCCGGCGTCGGGGTGAACCTGCGGACCGGCAAGCCCAAGCCGGCCGCCATCCGCGCGGCCGTCCAGCGGCTGCTCGACACCTCCGAGATCAGGTCCAACGCACGGCGGATGGCCAAGCTGTTCCGGGCCCAGGACGCGGCCCGGAACTCGGCCGACCTGATCGAGCGCTTCCACGTGGAATCCGGGATGCAGCACTCCCGCTAGGCTGGCCTGCATGGACGTCGAGGAACTGGCCGCCGCGCTGCAGGACAGCATCGGTCTGCTCGCGCGCCGGCTGCGCCAGACCTCGACGCCCGGCGAGCTGACGCTGCCCGAGCGGTCGGCACTGTCCCGTTTGGACCGCGGCGGCTCGGCCACGTCGGCGGAGCTGGCCCGGGCCGAGCAGATCACGCCCCAGGCCATGGCCACCACCATCAGCGGCCTGGAGCAGCGGGGCCTGGTCGAGCGGCGCAACGACCCGCACGACGGACGTCGGATCATCATGTCGCTGAGCGAGTCCGGCCGGGAAGTGTTGCGGCGCAAGCGAGCCGCGCACGCCCAGCAGCTCGCCGCCGCGCTGGCCGCCTTCTCCGGCGACGAGCTGGACGTGCTGGCCGCCGCCGCGCCGCTGATCGAGCGCATGGCCGAGGGGATCTAGGGCGCCAGCACGATCTTGCCCCGGCTGGCCCGGGATTCCATGATCCGGTGCGCCTCGGCCGCCTGCTCCAGCGGCAGGATGGCGTGGATGGCCGGCTTCAGAGCGCCCCGGGTGTGCAGGTCCCAGAGTTCCTGGCGGTGCCGCGCGTAGACCTCCGGGCGACGGGACGCGAGGTGGGCCATGGCGAAGCCGATAACGCCACGGGCGTTATATCGCAGCTCGTTGACGTCGACCGGCTGCCCGGCGGCGTTGAACGAGACGAGCCGGCCGAACGGCGCGAGCTGTTGCAGGGCCGCGTTTTGTGCCTCGCCACCAGCCCCGTCGAGCACCACGTCGACCGGTTCGGTGGTCTGGTCGTAGCGGATGACCTCGTGCGCGCCGACGCCCCGCAGGAAGTCGGCCTTGCTGTCGTCACCGACCGCCGCGACAACCCGGCTCGCGCCGAAGGCGTTGGCCAGCTGGATCGCGAGGTTGCCGACGCTGCCGGCCGCGGCGGTGATCAACACGCTCTCGCCGGCCTGGAACGCGCCGGCCCGCAGAGCACCGAGGGCGACCTGGCCGCTGCGGACCAGGGCAACTGCCGTGGCGTCATCGACGGCGTCCGGGACCGGGGCCAGGAACGGGGCGGCGACCGTGACGTACTCGGCGTAGGCACCGGTGAAGGCCAGGCCGGCGGCGCGCTGGCCGATCTCCCAGCCGGTGACGTTCTTGCCGATCGCCGCCACCCGGCCGACCACTTCACCGCCGGGCACGTGCGGGAGTTCAGCGCTGTCCGCCCTGGTCAGGCGCACGACCGGCAGGCTGACGCCAATTGCCCGAACCTCGACCAGCAGCTCGTTCTCCCCCGGCACCGGGCGCGACGCCTCGTCGACTTCCAGGACCTCCGGGCCGCCGTGCCGGCGATGGACAACTCGACGCATTCCCCCACCTTCTTCAACACCGTTGAACTTCAACACCGTTGAAGTTTGCGGCATACTGGTGGCGGCCGTCAACTGGAGGTGTCGTGCGAATCAATCGCGAGCAGGTGCTGGCCGCCGCGCTCGACCTGCTCGACGAGGCCGGGCTGGACCAGCTCTCAATGCGGCGGCTGGCCACCGCGCTGGGCGTGCAGAACGGGGCGACCTACTGGCATTTCCGCAGCAAACAGGCCCTGTTGGAGGCGATGGCCGACGAGCTGCTGGCCGGTGTCGCCGACGTCACGGAGCTGCCCTGGGAGGCTCGGGTCACCGAGCTCGCCACCCGGCTGCGCCGCGCGCTGCTGGCCCGCCGCGACGGGGCTCGGGTGTTCTCCGGCGTCTTCTTCCCGCTGCCCAACGCCTTGGCCTACGGCAACGCCCTGATCGGGGCGCTGCTGGAGGCCGGCCTGTCGCCGAAGGACGCGGCGTGGACCGCCGACACCGTGACGTATCACGTTGTCGCGCACACCATCGAGGAGCAGCTGGCCGCCGAGGGCCCGGACCGTCTTGAGGCCGCCGTTGACCCCGTGCGGCATCCGCATCTGCACGCCGCGCTGGCCCACGTGCCCTCGCCGCATCCGGAGCAGCACTTCCACCACGGGCTGCGGCTGATCGTCGCCGGAATCCGCGCGGAAGTCGCCGCCACAGCACCGGATCGCTAGCCGACCGGCCGCGGCCGGTCGGGTCGCGCCGACCCGACCGGCCCGCTGATCGTCAGCCCTGCTGAAGGTCCTCGAACTCGACGACCTGGCGGACCTCGACCTCGATCTCGGTGAACAGCGCGGCGTACTCCTCGGCGTAGGCCACGGCCTGCGCCCGGTCGGCCGCGTTGATCAGCGCGAAGCCGCCGATGACCTCCTTGGCCTCGGTGAACGGCCCGTCGGTGGCGGTGGTCGCCCCGGCGCTGGTCTTGCGGACCAGGGCGCCCTTCACCGACGGGTGCACCCCCTCGGCGGTGATCAGAATGCCGCGGGCCATCCAGTCCTGGATCTTCGCGCCCATCTGCTCAATGAACTCCGGGCTCGGGTTCCAGGCCTCGGGCAGGCTCTCGTCCATCCGGTGCACCATGAGAAACCGCATGCCGTGCTCCTAGCGTCAGTGGTCGGGATCGCCCCAACCCTCACCTGCGCGTCGAGCAGCCGCACCCGGAATCGACACGTTTCCGCGAGCAAATTCAGACCAGCAGGCGGGCCAGCTCGGCGGGCCGGGTGACCATCGGCCAGTGCCCGGAGTCGATGTCCACCAGCTCCAGGTGCTTGGCCGCGGCCAGTTCTCCGCCGGCGATCCATTCCCGCGCCTGCGCCGGGCTGAACTCGGGGCAGATCAGCGTGACCGGCACGTCGAACCGGCGCTCCTCCCCGTATCGCACGACCCCGTTGGCCACGCCCGCCGGCACCGGGATCGCCGCGGCGGCCAGGCGATCCCGGGCCGCCCCGTCCAGATCGACGATGTCCGGCCCCTCGAACGGCCCCCAGCCCGGGAAGGCCATCACGCCGTCGCGAATCTCGAAGAAGTCCGCATACGGTTGACCGTCGGCGGTAGGGAAGCCGCCGATCAGCACCACCCGGGCGACCCGGTCCGGCCGCGCGTCGGCGGCCAGCCACGCCAGCGTGCAGGCGGCGGAATGCCCCACCACCACCGGCTTCTCGGCCGCACTGTCCACAGCGGACAGGACGGCGGCCAGCTGGTCGTCGAGGGTGGCGGCGGCGTTGCCGTCGCCCTGGCCGGGCAGCGTGAGCGGCACAGCCCGGTGACCTAGCCGCTCCAGTTCCGACACGACATCAGCCCAGGCGGCGGACCCGTCCAGCCACAGGCCAGCTGCGAGCACAAGTTCCATGAGCGGCACCGTAGGGGCAATTCCGGACGTTCTACTTCCGGTTCGCCTAGCCTGCCGGGGTGAGCACGGACATCAGCCCCACCGCACGGGCGCTGCGGACCCTGGAAATCCTCCAGACCCGCCCCGGCACCACCGCCGACGAGCTGGCCCAGCGGCTGGGCGTGACCGAACGGGCCGCCCGCCGCTACGTCGGCATCCTGCGCGAAGCCGGCATCCCCGTCGAGTCGGTGCGCGGTCCGCACGGCGGATACACGCTGGGGCGCGGCATGAAGCTGCCGCCCATCGTCTTCACCCAGGCCGAGGCCCTGGTGCTGGTGATGGCCGTGCTCGACGGCCAGCCGGCCGGCGACGACCTGCTCGGCGGCGCCCTGGGCAAGGTCATCCGGGCCCTGCCGGACAGTGTCGGCCGGCAGGCCGCCGCCCTGCGCGAGCACGCCGCCGCCGCGCCCGACCGCAACGCCGCCCGACCGGATCCGGCCACCACCAGCGCGCTCGTCGCCGCCGTCGCAGCCGGCCGCAGTGTTGTCGTCACCTATCGCAGCGAGGGCGGCAACGAATGGACGACCGAGGTCGATCCGTGGGCGGTGGTCGTGCGGCACGGGCGCTGGTACGTGTTGTGTATGTCCCATCGGGCACAGGCTGTCCGCACCTACCGCATCGACCGGGTGCGGTCTGTCGAGCAGACCTCACACGTCTTCGAGCCGCCCGCGGACCTCGACCCCGTCCGGTCGCTGGAGGAGAACCTGGGCGCGGGTTGGGAGTTCCCCACCCGGGTGGTCTTCGACGCGCCGGTCGAGCAGGTCGCGCCGTGGATCCGCGGCCCGATGGGACGGCTGGAGCCGGCCGGCGAGGGCTGCGTTCTGGTCGGCAGCACCAACAATCCCACCATGTACGCCCAGGAGTGGCTGGCCACCATCTCGCTGCCGTTCCGCGTCGAGGGCGGCCCGGAGCTGCGCGCCGCCATGGCCACGCTCGTCGCCCGGCTGACAGCATCGCTGACAGTCATGGAGTGATACAGTCAAGATAAGTTACTATTGAGCTCTCAACCTCAACTGAGGAGCAGGACGCGATGAAGATCGGCATCGGCCTCCCCAACCAGGTGCGCGACGTCAACCCGGCGATCATCCCGACCTGGGCGCAGCGCGCGGAGCGGGCGGGCTTCTCGACCCTGGGCACGATCGGCCGGATCGCCTATCCCGGCGTGATGGACACTGTCGCGCTGGCCGCCGCGGCCGGCGCCACCAGCACCATCGGTCTGACCACCAACATCCTGCTGGCCACCGTGTGGCCGGGCAAGCTGCTGGCCAAGGAGCTCGCCGGCATCGACGGGGTGTCCGGCGGGCGGCTCACCGTCGGCATCGGCCTCGGCGGCCGGCCGGACGACTTCGTGGTCGACGGGCTCGGGTCCAGGGGCCTGGGCAAGCGCCTGGACGCCGACCTGGCGGACTACCGGGAACTGTGGACCGGCCAGCCGGTCGGCGGCGGCGACAACCCCGGTGTGCCGGCCGGCTCCCGCGAGGTGCCGCTGCTGATCGGCGGCATGGCGCCGGCCTCCTTCACCCGCATGGCCAAGTGGGGCGTCGGCTACATCGCCGGCGGCGGGGCGGCCTCGGACGTCGCCGGCTTCTTCGAGCAGGCCCGCGCGGCGTGGCAGGAGGCCGGCCGGCCCGGCCAGCCGCGCCTGGTCGCCCTCGCCTATTTCGCCCTGGGCCGCCCCGACGAAGGCCGGGCCAAGCTGCACGACTACTACTCCATCATGGGTGACTACGCCGACCACGTCGCGGCCGGCATGAGCGGCGACACCGACGCCGTGCGGGCGACTATCGCGGCCTTCGCCGAGATCGGCGCCGATGAGCTGATCCTCTCCCCCGGCACCGCCGACATCGACGACGTCGAGCGCCTGGCCGAGATCGCGCTCTAGGGCCGCCGGAACAGCGCGGTCCACAGGAACGGCACGCCGAACAGCGGGGTGTCGGCGTGCTGTTCCGTCATCAGCCGAAGCTCGACCGGCTCCAGGTCGGAGAAGATCCACCGCAGCGACTCGGGGGTGTAGCCGACGCCGCCGCCGAGCGACGGTTCGCGGTAGAAGTCGCTGTCGGAATGGCTGGAGCCCTCCTCGGCGGTGAAGCAGGTGAGGGCGAAGTGCCCGCCCCGGCTCGATCAGCCCGCGTTCCAGGTAGGCCACCAGGTTCTCGTCCGGCTTGGCCGCGAAGAACGGCACCGGCCGGGACCGGTCGGCGTAGAAGTCGTCCCACCGGGCGGCGTCGGTGTCGGTGAACAGGCCGTCCAGCAGTCGCAGCAGGTCGTCGACGGTGCGCGTGTGTCGGTCCACGGTTGATCCTATCGTGGTGGCGTGACTGGATTCGCGATCGTGGGAACGGGCTGGCGGGCGGAGTTCTTCTGGCGGCTGGCGGCGGAGCTGGCCGACCTGGAATGCGTCGGGGTGGTGTCCCGCAGCCGCAGCGACCTGCCGGTGCCGGTGTTCCGGACAGTGGACGAGTGTCTGGCGGCCAAGCCGTCGTTCGTGGTGACGGCGACACCGTGGGCGGTGACGCCGGGGCTGGTGGCAGAGCTGGCCGAGCGTGGGGTGCCGGTGCTTGCGGAGACGCCGCCGGCGCCGGATCTGGCCGGGCTGCGGGACTTGTGGGCCAAGGTGGGGTCGACGGGCCTGGTCCAGGTGGCGGAGCAGTACACCCGGATGCCCGCCCACGCGGCCCGGTTGGCGTTGGTGCGCAAGGGAATTGTCGGCGAGCCGACCAGGGTGGACGTGTCGTCGACGCACCAGTACCACGCGGTGTCGCTGATCCGCACGCTGCTGGGCATCGGCCGGGGCCGGGCCGACGTGCGGGCGGTGCGGACCATCGCCCGGCTGACCGACCCACTCAGCCGCGACGGCTGGGCCGAGCCGGCCGAGGTGAAGGACGCGACGACGATCATCGCCACCATCGAGTTCGACGGCGGCGGCCTCGGGGTCTACGACTTCACCGACAACCAGTGGCACAACCAGCTGCTGATGCGGCGTCTGCTCGTCCGGGGCACGCTGGGTGAGTTGCGGGACAACGAGGTCGTGCGCCTGACCGCGCCGAAGACCATCGCCCGCACCGAGATCGTCCGCCGGCAGACCGGCTACGACCTGGACCTGGACGGCTTCGACACCGACCACATCACCTTCGGCGACGAGGTGCTGTACCGCAACCCCTATCAGGGCAAGCGGTGGAACGACGAGGAAATCGCCATCGCCACCCTGTTGCAGGACATGGGAAGTTGGGTCCGCGGCGACGGCCCCGAGCCCTACCCGCTGGCCGACGGCATCCAGGACCACCGGATCGCGCTGGCCATCGAGGAGGCGGCGGACAGCGGGCTCGCCGCCCGCGTGGACGACGAGCCCTGGCACGACTGACCGGCCGGAAGAGGCGGCGAGCGGCCACAGTGGAGGGTCGCCCGCCGGTGTTTGCGCAAATCGTTGTCGCCGGCCGGTGCGCGGAGCACTCTGGTCCGGCCCGATCCCAGCGAGGGGATCGTCCCGTGGGGAGGCTCGATGAAGCGCCGTGACCTGCTCCGCTCCAGCATCGCTTCCGGACTCGGCATCACCCTGTCGACCATCGCCCCGTCGACGCTGCCCCGCGCCGCGGCGTCGCCTGACACGAGATCGACCTCCGGCGACATCGTGGTCGCCGACTTCGAGAGCGCCGACTGGGCCGGCTGGAGCGTGCAGGGCACGGCCTTCGGCAGCGGACCGGTGCACGGCGTGGCCAAGTTGACGTCGATGGATGTCTACGCCTTCCACGGCGACGGGGTGGCCAGCAGCGAACTTCAGGGCGACGGCCTGACCGGGACCATCACCTCACCGGAGTTCACCATCCAGCGCCGCTACCTCGCGTTCGGCATCGGCGGCGGCGACTACGAGTACGTGACCTGCCTGAACCTGGTGGTAGACGGGCAGGTCGTGCGCAGCGCCACCGGGCGGAACACCGACACGCTGATGCCGGACAGCTGGGACGTCGGCGAGTTGGCCGGGCGCACCGCCCGGATCCAGCTCGTCGACAACGCGAGTGGCGACTGGGGACACGTGATCGTGGACCACGTCGTGCAGACGGATCATCCCGAGCAGTTACCGGCCGCCACTCAGCCCCGGTACGGCGAGACCTGGCGGCCGCAGGTGCACTTCACCGCGCGGCAGTGGGCGATGACCCGGCTCGATCCCGGGCAGCGGCAAGAAGGTTGGCTCAACGACCTCAACGGTCTGGTGTACTACGACGGCGAGTACCACCTGTTCGCGCAGCGGTGGAACAAGTGCTGGATCCACGCCGTGAGCCGGGATCTGGTGCACTGGACCGAACTCGCGCCCGCCTTCTTCGAGGAGTCGCTGGGCACCGGCGTGCAGTCCGGCTCGGTGGTGATCGACTACGGCAACACCTCGCGACTGTCCCCCGATCCGAACACTCTGCCGATGGTCGCCTTCTGGGCCCGCAACGACAATCAGAGCCAGTGCCTGTCCTACAGCCTCGACCATGGCCGAACCTGGCGGCACTACGCCGGAAACCCGGTGCTGGTCATGCCCGAGCGGGATCCCAAGGTGTTCTGGTACGCGCCGGGCAAGCACTGGGTGATGATGCTGTACGGCGGCGGGCAGTACCACATCCTGACCTCGCCGGACCTGCTGCACTGGACCGACACCGGCAATCCGGTGCCCGACAGCTACGAGTGCCCGGACTTCTTCGAGCTGCCGGTCGACGGCGGCACGAAGTGGGTTCTGGTGCGGGGCAACGGCTACTACTCGATCGGCGATTTCGACGGCACTCGTTTCACCGAGCAGACCAAACAGCTGCCCTCCGACACCGGGCCCCACTTCTACGCCACCCAGACCTGGAACAACACCGAGACCGGCGACGGGCGACGGATCCAGGCGGCGTGGATGCGCGGCGGTTCGTATCCGCGCATGCCGTTCAACCAGCAAGTCACTTTCCCGTGCGAACTCACGCTGCACACCGTCGGTGGCGCGCCGCGCCTGTTCCGCAAGCCCGTCGCCGAACTGGCCTCCCTGCACGCCGGCGGCACGACATGGTCCGGTTCGCCGGCCCCGGGCAAGGTCGTCACGCTGACCCCGAGCACCGGCGCTTTCCACATCCTGCTCGACGCAGCGATTCCCAACGGTGCGACGCTCACGCTCACCGTCTTCGGCGTGCCGATCGTGGCCACCGCCCGTGGCGTCAATGACCAACAGCTCGCCGAACCGTTGACAGCACTGGAGATCCTTGTCGACCGCACCTCCATCGAGGTCTTCGCCAACGACGGCGAGGTCTCCATCTCGCGCTGCTACCTGCCCAACGACAGCGGCATCACGATCACCGCGTCCGGGGGCACGGTCACTGTCAAGTCGACAACCTACAAGCTCACCCCGATCTGGCCCGCCTGAACCCTCGCGAGTCCCGCTCTCGGGCAACTGAATGTCGAGTTCCGGAACTCGCATCATGATTGCTGGAGAGCGGGACTCGCGAGGGCTAGTAGACCTCCCGCAGGAGCTCCAGCACTTCCGGTTCGCTGGGCAGGCGCGGGCTGTTCTTGGTGACGGCGTCGGCGACGGTGGCGGCAGCCATGGCCGGCAGCAGCTCCGTCGTCGCACCGAGTTCCCGCAGCGGGCGCTTGATCTCCACCACGCCACAGAGTTCCCGCACGGCCCCGATGGCGTCAGCGACCTGCATGGCCCGCGCGGCCTCGGCGTAGGCGTCGGCCGCCTCGACGAGGCTGAACTGCATGACCTCCTCGAACACTGCCGCCAAGGCGATGCCGTGGGGCGTGCCGGTGTGCGCGGTGAGGGCATGCCCCATGCCGTGCACGAGACCTAGGCCGGAGATGGTCAGCGCCCGGCCGGCGAGGTGGGCGCCGAGCATAAGCTGCGACCGGGCCTCCAGATCGGAACCGTCACGGTAGGCCACGGGCAGCCAGTGGCTGACCAGGGTCACGGCTTGCGTGGCATACGCCTGCGAGAAGGCATTGGCACCACGGGAAGCCAGCGACTCGACACCGTGTACGAGGGCGTCGATCCCGGTCGCCGCGGTGACCCGCGCCGGCAGTCCGAGGACCAGTTCCGGGTCCAGCACGGCGATCCGGGGCTGCACCGACGAGTGTCCGATGTAGACCTTGCGCCGGGCATGGGTGTCCTCGATGACGCCGAAGCCGTTGGTCTCGGCGCCGGTGCCGGACGTCGTCGGGATGGCGATCAGCGGCAGCCCGGGCTCGGCGCCCCAGAGGTTGTCCGCGTCGGCGGCGGCCGACTCCGGGTTGCCGACCAGCAGGGAGATGCCCTTGGCGGCGTCGAGGGGAGAGCCGCCGCCAAGGGCGATGATCACCGCGGAGCCGAAGGCGCGGGCGCGGGCCGCACCCCGGTCGATCTCCACAGTGGACGGATTGGGGGAAATGTCGTCGTGCACGGCGGTTTCCACGCCGGCCGCGTCCAGGATCTTCACGACCCGGTCCACGATGCCCGCGGCCCGCAGGCCGCGGTCGGTGACGACAAACGCACGGGTGAAGCCCAGATCGGCGACGAACTCGGGCAACCGCCGCACCACCCCGGGGCCGAACTCGACCCGGGCGGTGGGCTCGATGCTCAGACCGCCGGCACCAGACACGGCTCGCCTCCCTCGGTCAGCCGGAACTGCTTGCCGGCAAGGGTTTCGTACAGCCGGACGGGGCTCATCTCGCCGGCCAGGTCGCCGTACTGGGCCCGGGCCCGCCGGAATATCTGCTCCACCAGCGCGGACAGCTCGGTGGACACCCCGAGGTCCCGGCCGAGGTCGACCGCGAGCCCGAGATCCTTGCACGCCAGCATCATCGCGAACGAGTCGTCGTAGTCGCCGTTGTTCAGCACCGACAGCACGTCGCTGGCCAGGAAGTTCGACGCAGCCGGGCTGGCCAGCAGCGCGTCGCGCAGCACGGCCAGGTCGACGCCGGCCTTCACGCCCATGGCCAGCACCTCGGAGGTGGCCACCAGGTGGCAGAACCAGAGCAGGTTGATCATGAGCTTGACGGTGTAGCCGGCGCCCAGGCCGCCGACGTGCAGCACCTTCGCCGGGTCGCCCATGACGTGGAACAGCGGCAGCGCCCGAGCGAAGTCTCCGGCGTCACCGCCGACGAAAATCTGCAGCATGCCCGCCTCGGCGCCCTTGGCCATGCCGCTGACCGGGGCGTCCAGCCGGCGGATGCCGACGTGCTCGGCGGCCGCCGGGGTCGAGGTGGACATGTCGATCCACAGCGCGCCCTCGGGTAGCGCGGCGGCGGCTCCGGCCCGCAGCATGACGTCCTCGACGACACGCGGGGTCGGCACCATCGTGATGAAGAAGTCCGCCCCGGCGGCGCATTCCGCCGGGGTGGAGGCCCAGGTCGCGCCCAGAGCCACGTGCTCTTCGGCGGCCTTCTCGCGCACGTCGTGCACGGTGACCTGGTGGCCGGCGAGGATCAGGTGCCGGGCCATGTGTCGCCCCATGTTGCCCAGGCCGACAAAACCAATTCTCATCTGCTGCCTCTCAGCTGCTCAGGTCGATCCAGGTGGTCTTCACTGCGGTGTACGCGTCCAGCGCGTGCAGGGACTTGTCCCGGCCCGCGCCGGTGGCCTTGAAGCCGCCGAACGGGGTGATCACGTCGCTGGCGTCGAAGGTGTTGACCCACACGGTGCCGGCCCGCAGCCGCCGAGCCACCTTGTGCGCCACCGAGATGTCCCGGGTCCACACCGAGGCGGCCAGGCCGAAGTCGGTGTCGTTGGCCAGCCGCACGCCCTCGTCGGCGTCGCCGTCGAAGCCGATCACGGCCAGCACCGGGCCGAAGATCTCCTCGCGGGCCACGGTGTCCTCATTGGACACGTCGGCCAGCACGGTGGGCGCCATGTAGTTGCCGTCCACCACGTCCCCGCCGGTCACGACCCGGGCTCCCTGCGCGACCCCGGTGCGCACGTAGCCGAGAACCTTGGCCAGCTGGGCGGAATCCACGATCGGCCCCATCACGGTGGCCGGGTCGAGCGGGTCGCCGACCTTGAACGTCTCGGCGGTGACCTTGACGATCTCCTCGATCAGCCGGTCCCGCACCGAGTTGTGCACGATCACCCGCGAGCCGGCGTTGCAGGTCTGGCCGGCGTTGTAGAAGATGCCCCAGGCGATCGCCGACGCCGCGGCGCTCAGGTCGGCGTCCGGCAGGACCAGCTGCGGCGACTTGCCGCCGGCCTCCACCGCGACCTGCTTGCCGTTGGACTCGCCGGCGTACACCTGGAACAGGCGGGCCACCTCGGCCGAGCCGGTGAACGCGATCTTGTCCACGTCCGGGTGCCGGCCCAGCGCCTGCCCGGCCTCCTCGCCCAGGCCCGGCACCACGTTCAGCACGCCGTCCGGCAGTCCGGCCTCGGATGCCAAGCGGGACAACACAAGCGCGGCCAGCGACGTCTGCTCGGCCGGCTTGAGCACCACCGAGTTGCCGGTGGCGATGGCCGGCGCGAGCTTCCAGGAGGCGATCAGCAGCGCGTAGTTCCAGGGCACCACCGCGCCGATCACGCCCAGCGGCTCGCGGGTGATCAGCGCCAGCGCGTCGCCGGGGGCCGGCGCGACCTCGTCGTAGGTCTTGTCGATCGTCTCGGCGTACCAGGCGATCGTCTCCGCCGCCTTGGTCGCGTCCACCCGGATCGCCTCGCCGATGGGCTTGCCCATCTCCAGCGTGTCCAACAGCGCCAACTCCTCGGCGTGCTCGACGATCAGCTCGGCCCAGCGCAGCATGATCCGCTTGCGCTCCTTGGGCGGCAGCTCCCGCCACACCCCGCTGTCGAAGGCGGCCCGCGCCGAGCGCACCGCCTCGTCGACGTCTTCCTTGCCACCGGCGGAAACCTGGGCGATCACGCTGCCGTCGCGCGGCGACACGCTGTCGAACGTCCTGCCGGACCGCGCGTCGACGAACCGGCCGCCGATGTGCGGGCGGGTCTCCGGCTCGATCTTCGCCGCGGCGGTCAGCCAGTACTCGTGGTTCATGCGATCCTCCAGCGCCGCACTGCGTCCTCGTCCAGCTCGATGC
Source organism: Kutzneria sp. CA-103260 (assembly GCF_018263855.1). GTDB lineage: Bacteria > Actinomycetota > Actinomycetes > Mycobacteriales > Pseudonocardiaceae > Kutzneria. Next base: position 5,408,784 of record NZ_CP073318.1, read on the forward strand.
CCAACCCCGGAGTCTGCGGCACCTCCAGCTCGCCCGCACGGTTGACCATGACCGGTTCGGCCAGCATGAAGTCGCGGCGTTGCGGGGTCCAGCCCGGCGGGTCGAACGGGAACTCGAAGTACGGGCCGCCGCCGACGCCGGCTGCCACGTGCAGGTTGGCCAGCACGCCGATGCCGTTGGTCCAGCTGTGCGGGGTGAACTGCCGGTGCTTGAGCTGGGCCAGCTCGGCTAGTGTGCGGGCGCGGTGCATGCCGATGGCCAGCACCACGTCCATCTGGTAGATGTCGAGCACGTCGTGTTCCAGGTAGCGCAGCAGCTCGGGCAGCGAGTGCTGCATCTCCCCCGCCGCGATGCGCACTCCCGGGTTCTCCGCCCGCAGCGTCTTGAAGCCGTCGAGATCGTTGTACGGCAACGGTTCCTCGACCCAGAAGACGTCCAGCTCGGCCAGCCTCCGGACCAGCTTGCGGGTCTTGACCAGGTCGGAGGCGTTGGCGGTGTCGCCGGCCATCCGCCAGGACTGGTTCAGGTCCACCATGATCTCGAAGCCGTCGCCGAGCGCTTCCCGCACCGCGGCGACCGCCCTGACGCCGTCCTCGACGCGGTCCCGGTCGATCCGGATCTTCATCGCCCGGAAGCCGAGTTCCCGGGCGTGCAGGGCGGTCTCGACCCGCTCGGCCGGCGGCTTGAGCTCGGCCGAGGAGGCGTAGGCCGGCACCGAGTGGGCGGCGTTGCCGAGCAGCGTGGCCACCGGCAGGCCGGCGACCTTGCCGATGATGTCCCACAGCGCGACCTCCACCGGCCAGTAGTAGCCGCCGTGGAAGTTGGCCGTCTCGATCGCCTTGACGTGCCGGACGATGTCCAGCGGGTCCTGGCCGAGGAAGAGGTCCTTGAACGCGTCGAAGCCGTCCATGGTGTCGCCCGAGCCGATGCCGGTGACGCCCTCGTCGGTGTGCACGCGCACGATCGTGGCGTCGAAGCTGGTCCTCGGCTCCGGGTCCCAGGCCGCGCGCAGCGGCGGGTCGAGCTGCAGCCGCAATCGGTCGAGAGTGATGTCCGTGATCTTCATCAGGCGTCCCCAGGTGTGTAGAACGGGTTGTACGCACCGGCTTCCGCCGCCTTGAGCACGTCCTCGACGGTCGGCGTGCCCTCGACCGCCGCCCGGACCGCGCCGAGCGCCGCGTCCCGCTGGTTGCGGTACGACTCGTCCAGGTCGTCGACCGCCGGGTTCACCCAGACCGCCGCGATGATCAGCAGGTTGTCCGGGTCGTCCAGCAGGCCGGCCGCGACCGCGTCGGCCACGCCCTGGGCCAGGCCGGCCTGGGCCGAGCCCCAGATCGCCCGCTCGTGCAGCTCACCCGCCGGCGCAGCCTTGCTGACGAACAGCGTGAACGGCTTCACCGGCACCGATGGCCGCAGCACCGTCACGAACGGCACGTGGCCGGCGCTCGGCGTGGCCAGCGCGGTCGCCCACGCGGACGCCATCGGGCCGTCCTTTCGGCCGAGCACGATGTTGGTGTGGGCGGCATTAGCGCCGTTGCCGACGAATGATTCGCCGATGAGAATCATGAATCCGAATTTAGGTCCGGTCCTCACCGCGGGCAAGCAATCGCAACGCTGGTTGCGCTGCCGCCAACTGGCCGTAGGCTGATCGGGTGGAACGCCACCAGGGCCATGGGCTGCGCCGCGACATCGAACTGCTGGAGGCGCTCGGTTCGGCCGAGGCCCAGCGGGCCGGCGGGCTCGGCGTGGTGCGGCTGGCCCAGCTGGTGGGCCGGGAGAAGAGTCAGGTCTCCCGGGCCCTGCGGGCGCTGGCCGAGGAGGGCATCGTCGAGCGCGACCCCGACACCCTGGAGTACCGCCTCGGCTGGCGGCTGTTCTCCCTCGTCGCCCGATCCGTGGAGAACCGCCTCGTCCGGGTGGCCGAGCCGATCATGCGCGGGCTGTCCACCGATCTTGAGGAGACCGTGCACCTCTGTGTGCTGCGGGACCGTCAGGTGCTGACTCTGCTGTCCATCTCCGGGCACTCCTTCCGGGCCCACGGCTGGGAGGGCCGGGGCGTTCCGGTGCCGTGCACCTCCGCCGGCCGGGTGCTGCTGCTCGACTCCACCCCCGACGACCTCTACGTGCGCTTCCCCGGTGGCGACCTGTCCGCCGGCTTCCCCAACTCCTCCGTCCGGACCCTTTCCGACCTGTGGGCCCGCATCCAGGAGGCCCGCCGGGACGGCTACGCCCGGGTCCGCGAGGAGTTCGAGGACGCCCTCGTCGGCGTCTCCGCCCCGATCCGCGACTTCCGTGGCCGGGTCGTGGCCGCCCTCAACGTCTCCGCCCCGGCCGAGCGGTTGGGCTCGCGGCTGGACGAAGCCGGGCGGATCACCGCGGCCGCGGCGGGCACGGTGTCGGCGCAGATGGGCTGGGAGGCCCGGCCCGTGCGGTCGGCCCAGGCCTGGCTGACCTGAACCGGTATTTCGCTTGCCCGAGAGCGGGACTCGCCGGGTAGTTGCCCTCAGCGCAACTGAGGTGTCGAATTCGGCTGATTCCTTGTTAGCCGGGTATTCCGGGTCGAGAATTCCGGCCCATGGACGTGGATGGAATCGCCAAGGCGTCGGGGAGCGGGGATCTTTTCATCGGCGGCCGATGGCGGGCGGCGGTCGACGGACGGACGTATCCGGTGGCGGATCCGGCCACCGGCGAGGTGATCCGCGAGGTGTCGGCGGCAGGGGAAGCGGACTCCCGCGCGGCGGTGGACGCGGCGGCGGAGGCGTTCGAGGGCTGGCGGGCCACCGCGCCGAGGCGGCGGTCGGAGATCCTGCACGACATGTTCGCGGCGATGCGGGATCACGCCGACGAACTGGCCCGGCTGATCACGTTGGAGAACGGCAAGGCCCTCCGCGACGCCAAGGCGGAGGTGTTCTACGCGGCGGAGTTCTTCCGCTGGTTCAGCGAGGAAGCGGTCCGGGTCGGCTCCAGCTTCGGCGACGCACCGGCGGGCGGGTTCCGGCATCTGGTCCGGAAGCAGCCCGTCGGGGTGACGGCCTTCGTGACGCCGTGGAACTTCCCCGCCGCGATGGCGACCCGCAAGATCGCGCCGGCGCTGGCGGCCGGCTGCCCGGTGGTGCTCAAGCCGGCGCCGGACACGCCGCTGACGGCGCTGGCAGTGGCGGGCCTGCTGGTGGAAGTCGGCCTGCCGGATGGTGTGTGCACTGTGCTGCCGACCGACCGCGCGGCCGAGGTGGCCAACGTCTGGTTCCAGGACGACCGGGTCCGCAAGTTCTCGTTCACGGGGTCGACGGCGACCGGCCGGGTCCTGCTGAAGCAGGCCGCCGACCACGTGGTCAACGTGACGATGGAGCTGGGCGGCAACGCGCCGTTCATCGTCTGCCAGGACGCCGACGTCGACGCGGCGGTGCGCGGCGCGATGGACGCCAAGATGCGCGGCGGCGGCGAGGTGTGCATCGCCGCCAACCGGTTCTACGTGCACGAGGACGTCGCCGAGGAGTTCACGGCGAAGTTCGGCGAGGCGATGGCGTCCGTCCACATCGGACCGGGCCTGGCCGAGGGCGTGACGCTCGGCCCGATGGTGAACGAGGCGGCGCGGCAGAAGATCCAGGGCCTGGTGGACGACGCGCTGGCCAAGGGCGCGAAGATCGCCGCCCAGGGGCCGACGCCCGAGGGTCCGGGCTGGTACTTCCCGGCGACGGTGCTGACCGACGTCCCGCCGGACGCGGAGCTGCTGGCCACCGAGGTGTTCGGACCGGTGGCGCCGATCCTGACCTACCGGGACGAGCACGAGATGCTCAAGCGGGCCAACGACACCGAGCACGGGCTGGCGTCCTATGTGTACTCCGGCAGCCTGGAGCGGGCACTGCGGATCTCCGACCGGCTGGAGGCCGGCATGGTCGGGCTGAACCGGGGGCTGATCTCCGACCCCGCCGCCCCGTTCGGCGGCGTGAAGCAGTCGGGACTGGGGCGGGAGGGCGGGCGCGAGGGCATCGACGCCTTCCTCGAGACGAAGTACATCGCTGTGGACTGGCCGAACGTCCCCTGACAGAACAGGATCGGAAGATGGCAACGAAGCCCGACACCGACAGATCCACCTCGCGCGTCCGTCTCCGCCTGACCCTGGCCACGCAGGTGGGCGAGGGCATCGACGGCTACATCCTGGGCGGCCTGGGCGCGGTCGTGCCCGCGGTGACGACGGCGCTGAACATGTCCGCGTGGATGGTCGGGCTGATCGGCTCGTCCGCGCTGGTCGGCATCTTCGTCGGCGGCCCGCTGTTCGGCTGGTTCGCCGACCGCTACGGCCGGCGCATCGTGTTCCTCACCGACATGCTGATCTTCCTGGTCGGCTCGGTGGCGCAGTTCTTCGTGCACGACGCCTGGCAGCTGTTCATCATCCGGCTGATCATGGGCATCGCGATCGGCGGCGAGTACGCGATCGGGGCGCCGCTGCTGTCGGAGTACGCGCCCAAGGCCAACCGGGGCCGGCTGCTGGCCAGCCTGGAGGTCAGCTGGTACGTCGGCTACATGGTGGCCTTCGCCGTGGGCTACGCGCTGGTCAACGTGCCCGACGGCTGGCGGTGGACGCTGGCCAGCAGCACGGTGATCGCGGTGATCTGCGTGTCGTTGCGGGGCGGCATCCCGGAATCGGCGCGCTGGCTGCTGAGCAAGGGGCGGCGGGCCGAGGCGCAGGCGTTGATCGACCGCTTCGGCATGGACATCGACGTGGACACCGAGGTCGCGGACGCCGAGCCCCGCAACAGTCTGCGGGCGCTGTTCACCAAGGAGCACATCCGCAGCACCATCTTCGCCAGCACGTTCTGGGCCTGTCTGGTGCTGCCGTACTTCGCGATCAGCACCTTCTACCCGCAGGTGCTGGCGGCGCTGGGCCTCGGCGACGACGCGTTGGCGGGTTCGTTGGCCAGCAACGGTTTCGCGGTGCTCGGCGTGGCCGTGGGCTGCCTGTTGGTGGAGCGGATCGGCCGGCGCAAGCTGCTCATCCCGCCGTTCTGGATCACCGCCGTCGCACTGGCGGTGGTCGGTGTCTGGCCGAACGCCCCGATCGCCGTCGTGGTGATCTGCTTCCTGGTGTTCTCCTTCCTCAACGCCGCGTCCAGCGCGCTGACCGCGGTCTACCCGCTGGAGGTGTTCCCGACCTCGATCCGCACCACCGGCGTCGGCTTCGCCACCGCGATGAGCCGGGTCGGCGCGGCGATCGGCACGTTCCTGCTGCCGATCGCGCTGACCCAGGTCGGCGTCGGGTTCACGCTGCTGATCGGCGCGGCGGTGCTGGCCATCGGCGGCCTGGTGTCGCAGTTCCTGGCCCCGGAGACGACTGGTCTGGACCTGAGCCACGCGGTGCGGGCCGCGCACAAGACGCCGGTCTAGCGCCAGTTCACGCCGGCGGCGATGAGAATACGGCGGAGCTGTCCCGCGCCGAGGTCGATGCCCTCGGCGCGGACCGCCTCGGTCAGCGACTCCAGGGTCCACCGGCCCTTCCGGGCGACCGCGACGATCCGGTCGCGGTCGCCGTCGCTGACCCGGGAGCGGCGGCCCGATCCCGGCTGCGCCATCAGTCCCGGCACACCCTGCTCGTCGAACATGGTCAACCAGCGTTTGACCGTGTGCGGGGTCAGGCCGGCGTCGCTGGCGATCGACGCCACGGAGTCGCCGCGCCAGGCGGCCATCACCAGCTGGGCGCGGCGGGCCCAGGCGTTCGCGCCCACGCCGTCGGCCAGGGACCGGATCGCGTGCTCCTCCCAGGCGCCGGCGGGCGGACGGACGGCTGTGGGTGCCATGGTCTCCTTCGTAGCAACGAGCACGTGACCATTCAAGTAATCGGCCGATCTCTGCCCGTGACGGCCGCCACCTCCTGGACGAACGCGTCGACCTCGTCGATGATCCGGGACCACAGCTGGGGCGGGAGATCGTGGCCCATGCCCGGGAACGTCACCAGCTTCGCGCCCGGGATGGCCTTCGCCGTCTCCCGGCCGGCCTTGGGCAGCGCGAGCCGGTCGGCCTCGCCGTGCAGCACCAGTGTCGGCACCCGCAGCCCGCGTAGTTCCCGGCGGCGGTCGCCGGCCTTGATGACCGCCTTGAACAGCCGCTTGTCGCCCTCCGGCCGCAGGCCGTGGTCGAAGTGCTGCCGACCCACCTCCCGCCAGAGCTCTTCGTCCACGGGCGGCGTGCCGGCGATCTTGTAGACGTCCACCCAGAGCTGGCTCAGCTCCTCACGGTTGGTCGCCCCGCGGCTCATCACCCGGTACACCCGCCAGGCCGCCCGGAGGTTCGGGCCGCTGATCCACGGCCGGAGCACCGGCGCGGACGCCAGCGAGATCAGGCTGAGCACCCGTTCCGGTCGGCGAACGGCGGTGGCCTGCGCGAACATCCCGCCCTCGGACATGCCGAACAGGTGGGCCCCGGGCCAGCCCAGGGCGTCGCACACGGCTGTGACGTCGGCGGCGATGTCGTCCAGGGTGAACTGGGCCGTGGTCGGGTCCTGGGACAAGCCGGTGCCGCGGTTGTCCATCCGCGCCACGTGGAAACCCTTGGCGGCCAAGGCTTCGCAGAACGCCGTCGGCCACATCACCATCTGCGCGGCCGCCCCGGTGAGCAGCAGGATCGGCCGACCCTCGTGACCGAACGTCTCGTAGGCGAGGACCACATCCCCGTTGGTCGTCGTTTTCACCATGCACTGCACGGTAACCGCTTTGGCAATGCAGCGTATTGTGAACGGGTGCCGAAGATCGTGGACCATGAGGCGCGGCGGCGGGAGATCGCCGACGCGCTGTGGCGGATCACCCGCCGCGACGGCTGGGAGGCCATCACACTGCGCGGCGTCGCCGCCGAGGCCGGCGTGTCGATGGGCTTGGTGCAGCACTACTTCCGCAGCAAGGACGAGATGCTGCGGTTCGCGCTGGAGATCATCATCGAGGACGTGCGGACCGAGATCCGCAAGGTCGTCGCCGCCCTGCCCGAGCCCCGCAGCCCGCGGCAGCTCGTCACCGCCGTGATGATGGAGCTGGTCCCCCGCGACCGCCCGAACGAGGCCGAGACCGCCGCCGTGTTCATGCGCCGCCTCCAGCTCCGGCCCGAGAGCCTGGCCACGCTCGGCGCCGGCAAGCCCGACCTGCGCGACATGCTCGCCGACCAGATCCGCCTCGCCCGCCCCGACACCGACGCCGATCTCGCCGCCAACGGCCTCATCGCCCTGCTGGAGGGCCTGATCTTCGTGGTGGTCACCGGGCAGCAGACCAGCGCCACCGCCCGGGCGGTAATGGCCGCGCAGCTGGACCACATCTTCGGCTAGCGTCCGCGCAATGGGCGTGCGGCTGGTGGAGATCACCGACGAGAACCGGGAGGCGGTGCGCGCGCTGAAGGTGCACCCGTCACAGGAGCGGTTCGTCGGGTCGGTGACGAGCTCACTGAACGACGCGGTACAGATACCGGAAGCCGAGCCCTGGTACCGGGCGGTGTACGACGGCGACGAGCCGGTGGGCTTCGTGATGCTGAGCTGGAACGTGCCGCCGGGCCGGCCGGGCATTCTCGGGCCGTACTACCTGTGGCGACTGCTGATCGACGGCCGGCACCAGGGCCGGGGCCACGGGACCGCGGTGCTGGACCTGGTCGTCGACCTGATCCGGGCGGACGGCGCGACGGAGCTGTTGACGAGTCACCACCCGGCCGAGGACGGCCCCGGCCCGTTCTACCGGAAGTACGGCTTCGTGCCGACCGGCGAGATCGACAACGGCGAACCCGTGCTCAGGCTGGAGGTCACTCCCCCTGACGCGGGATGACCGCACCGAGCCGCCCTCAGCAGCGTCTGATCAGAGCGCGGCCCGCAGGCCGTCCCGCACCTGGGCGCGCAGCCACGCGTGGGCGTGATCGCCGTCGTAGCGGTGGTGCCACGCGACAATGACCGGCACGGGCGGCAGCTCGAACGGCAGCGGCCGGACGCGCAGCCCGAGCCGGGTCCACGCGGAGCGGCAGACCAGCTCGGGCACAACGGTGACGACGGAGCCGCTCGCGGCCAGTTCCAGGGCGGCACTGGTGATCGGCAGGGCGGCGACCACTCGCCGGTGCAGCCCGAGCTCGGCGAGCCGGTCGTCGATCACGTCGCGGAGCCCGCCACGGCGGGACACCTTGACGTGGTCGGCGGCGGCGAACCGTTCGGGCGTGAGATCGCCGTCGGCGAGCGGATGAGTCGTCCCGCACGCGAGCACGAGCCGGTCTGCGCCAATGGTTTCAGCGGCGATCTCGGGGCGGCTCGGCTCGGTCGCCCCGACCTCCAGATCGGTGTGGCCGCGGGCGAGATCGGCGACGTCGCCGGACGGCTCGCCGAGAAACCGGATCCGCACGCCGGGGGCGGCCCGCTCGACGGCGGTGGTCAGCGTGCTGGCCAGCGCGAACACCAGGGCGTCATGGCAACGCACGGTGAACGTCCGCTCCAGGCTGTCCAGATCCAGTTCCTGCACGGGAGTCAGCACAGCGGCGGCACGGCGGACCAGCTCACGGGTCTCCTCCCGCAGCTCCAGCGCCCGCGGCGTCGGGGTCATCGTGCGGCCGGTTCGCACCAGGATCTCGTCCCCGGTGGCCCGCCGGATCCGCGCCAGCGTGCGACTCATCGCCGGCGGCGACAGGTGTAGCCGGTCGGCCGCGGCGGCCACGCTGTTCTCCTCGAGCAGGGCGTCCAGCGCCACCAGTAGGTTCAGGTCCACATGCACGAGGGTAACTCTTGGCGTAACAAGAGTGCACTGGACGTTAGGCCAGCCCGCTCCTAGCGTCGTGGGCATGAACCTGACCCCCGTTGTCACCGAAGCCGCCGACCGACTGCTCGCCGTGTTCTCCGCGGACGCGCGCCCCGGCGGCAAGTCCGACATGTTCGAGGCCGGCAGCCGAAACGAGACCGTGGCGCTCGACCTGCTCCGGCCGGCGCTGAAGGAGCTGCGGCCCGAAGCCGTGTGGCTGGACGACGAGATGGAGACGACACCGTTGCCGCCGGGCGAGTTCTGGGCGGTGGACGCCGTCGAGGGCAACGTCAACCACGTGCACGGCATGCCGGAGTGGTGCGTCACCGTGACGCTGATCCGCGACGGCGAGCCGGTCCACACCGTTGTGCGCCAACCGATCGGCGACCGCACGTATACCGCGACCCGCGGTGAGGGCGCCTATCTCAACGGAAAGCGGCTGCGGGCGTCGGCCAAGACCGACCTGGACGCCGCCATCGTCAGCACCGGGCAGGCCGAGGCCGGACTGCCCAACACGCATCGCCGCATCGGTGAGTCGATCACCGCGATGCTGGACGAGGCGCTGCTGGTGCGGGCGTTCGTGCCGTCCACGTTCCCGTTGCTGCTGCTGGCATCCGGCCAGCACGACGTGTTCTGGCAGTACGAGCCGGTGCTGCCGGGCATCGCGCCGGGCATGCTGCTGGCCACCGAGGCCGGCGGCGTGGTCAGCCGGATCGACGGCTCGCCATGGCGGGCCGGCAGCCCGGACGTGCTCGTCGCCGCGCCCGGGCTGCACAGCGCCGCCGTCTCCGTGCTGTCGGCGGTGGCGTGATGGAGCTGACCGTGTTGGCGGCCGCCGGGGCGACCGGCCTTGAGCTCACCCGGCAGGCGTTGGCCCGCGGGCATCTCGTGACGGCGATCGCCCGTGCGCCGGAACGGATCGCCCTCCCGGACTCGGACCGGCTGATCCGGGTCGCCGCCGACGTCACCGATCCCGAAGGTATCGCCAAAGCCTTGCGGGGTAGTGAAATCGTGCTGTCCGGCCTCGGCGGTGCGGGGATCCTGACCGCTGGGGCGCGGGCCGCCGTTGACGCCGGTCGGGTCGTCTGGCTGGCCGCTCTCGGCACCGGCGAGTCGGCGGCAGCAGCGGGCTGGGCCACCCGAGCATTGCTCGGTTTGTTCATGCGGGCCGAATTGCCGGACCGGATCGCCGCCGACACCACTGTTCTGCGGGCGGGTGGCACGGTCTTCCACGCCGGCCCATTGTTCGACGGTCCGATCAGTCCGACCCGTCGCACGGTCGGAATCGACGGCGTGCCAAGGCAGTTCTTCCCGGCGCGGGTCAGTCGTGCCACCGTCGCCGCCGCGATGCTCGACGAGGCCGAAACGCCCCGCCACACCGGGCGGATCGCCGTCCCGCTGGCGCGCTGATCAGCGGCCGAGCAGCTCGGAGGACTTGTTCTCGGCCAGCCAGCGCTGCTCGTCCTCGGAGCCGTACGGGGGCGGCAGATAGCCGTCGATGGTCCAGAAGTCGGTCGGCGTGTTGTCGATGTGGATCTCCCAGTTCAACCCGCGGTCGGCGAGGAAAGCCGACAGCCAGTCGTTGAGCATGACCATCCACCGGCGCTGACGCTCGGGATCGGCGTTCTGGCGGGCGATCTGGTCGATCCAGATCCGCACGAAGCGCTCGGCCGGCTCGCCGCCGACGAAGAAGTGCTCGGGGTCGAACTCGTGGAACGCGACGCTCACGTAGAACTTGGGCAGCTTGACCCGCTCGTGGTACAGCTCGGTGATCCGGGTCGAGAGGGCCCTGCGGTCGGCGGCGTCGTAGACGCCCTTGGGGTAGTGGACATGCCACATCGGCATGGGACGGCTCCTGTTCGGGTCAGGGCAGGTTCGGGTACAGGACGCGGAGGTCCTGGCTGAGCCCCTGCTTGATCTTGCGGCTGGTCTCGTCGGCGACGATCTCGTAGTCGTCGGCGGCCAGCCCGGCCAGCGCGGCGTCCACAACGGACTCGGCGGAGACCTTGGGCCGGTCGAGGTGCCGGACCATGTCGGTGTCGACGAAGCCGACATGCAGCCCGGCCACGCGAACCTTGCGCGGCGCGAGCTCCAGCCGCACGGAGTTGGTGAGCGACCACAGAGCCGCCTTCGACGCGCAGTACGCGCCGGCGCCGGGCGCGCTGGTCCACGAGAACATGGACAGCATGTTCAGGATGGTGCCGCCGCCGTTGCCCTCGATCACGCCGGCGAACGCGCGGATCGTCGCGAGCGTGCCGAAGAAGTTGGTGTCCAGGTCCTCGCGGACGTCGGCGAGGTCGCCGGTGAGCAACGACGCCTCGGTGAGCACGCCGGCGTTGTTGATCAGGAGGTTCACGTCCGCCGCGGTCGCGGCGGCGGCCGCCACGTCGTCCGGGTTGGCGATGTCCAGCCGCAGCGGTGTGACACCGGGACGGGACTCGATGGTCTCCGGCCGGCGGGCGGCGGTGTACACCTTCGCGCCGCGGGCCAGCAACTGATCGACATAGAGGCTGCCCAGCCCCCGGTTGGCCCCGGTGACCAGGGCGGTCGCGTTGCTGAGATCCATGGTGTGCTCCTTCAGGCTTGGTCGAGCACGTGCGTGAACATCGCCCGCGCGGCCGGCACCGTGCCCGGGCTCGGGTGGGTCCCGTTCTGCGCCAGCAGACCGTCGATGACCAGCATCAGCCGGTCGGCGGCGCCGGCGACGTCCGGGTGCGCGAGGGCGGTCAGCTCGGTCACGAGCATGTGGTGCAGGCGCTCGAAGTGGGCGCGGGTCTTGGCGTGCACGGGATGCTCGGGATCGGGCAGCCCCAGATCGGCGGCGACGAACCGGCAGCCCTTGAAGTGCTTGTGCGAGGAGCGGTCCACGTAGAAGCCGAAGATCGCCAGCAGCCGGCCGCGTGGGTCGGCGCCGGCCTGCTCCATCCGGGCTTCGATGGCGTCGAGGTCCACTGTGGACGCCCCGGCGATGGCCTCGGCGATCAGATTGTCCTTGCCACCGAAGTGCTGGTAGACGGACCGGCGGGCGACGTCGGCCTCCTTGAGGATGGCGTCCAGCCCGACGCCGACGCCACGGGTGTAGCTCAGCGTCGTGGTCGCGGCCAGCAGCCGCTCCCGGGGTCCCGGTCGGGTCATGCCAGGCCACCACCTCGAAGTAGATCGACCGGTCTATCTATACGCCGAGGTGGCGACGGATGGCAAGCAGGGAGGGAGGCGGCTGACACCCGAAGGCGGCCTTGGTTGCTCCCTCCCCAACCAAGGCCACCCGCGTTGACCAGGGGCGATGCCTGAACCGCATCGGCCGGTGCGGCACGGGACTTGGACACGCCGACCGCTCCGCCCCGAGGCTGGTGTCATGACAAAGCCAGCGTTGGGACCGGTCGGCGTGCACCTGCCGGTCTCCTTCACCGAAGTGCCGCCGATCGACCTACAGCGTGAGGCGGTGCGCCGGCTCGAACACGCGGGCTACGGCGCGGCCTGGACCAACGAGGTGATCGGCGGCAAGGACGCCCTGGTGCAGTTGGCCGTGCTGCTGGCGGCCACCGAGCGGATGGCGTTCGGCACCGGCATCGCCAACATCTGGGCCCGGCACCCACAGACCATGCACGCCGCCGGCGCCCTGCTGGAGCAGGCCTTCCCGGGCCGGTTCGTGCTCGGCCTCGGCGTCGGTTACCCGGAGCAGGCGGCCAGCGCCGGCCTGGAGTTCGGCCGGCCGCTGGCCACCATGCGTGGCTACCTGGAGCGGATGCCGACCGTGGGCCAGGCGCCCGCGCCGGATGTCCGTTTCCCCAGGATCATCGCCGCCAACGGCCCGAAGATGCTGGCCCTGGCCGGGGAAGTCGCCGACGGCGCCCTGCCGGCGTGGCAGCCGCCGGAGTTCACCGCGAAGGCCCGCGAGATACTGGGCCCGGACAAGCTGCTGGTGGTCGGCCAGCCCATTTCTTCCGACAAGCCAACGGAGATCGCCGCGATGGTGCGTGACCACCTGGCTGCCGGCGCGGACCACGTGGAGATCTCGGTGCCGGTGGGCACCGACTTCGCCACCGGCATCGATCAGCTGGTGACCCTCGCACCGGCCCTGCTGGCCTGAATCCGCCACGCCACCACAAGAAGCGCCAGCACGGCGACCTCAGCCAGCACGCTGATCAACGCTTGCGGGGCGGGATCGAAGCCCTGCTCGACGAACGTGCCGATGCCGACCGTCCGTGACATGACGAAGCCGGCCAGCGCGCCGAAGGCGAGTCCGGCGGCGGCCAGCCGCGGGATCAGGGCGTTGCCGAACAGCAACAGCACGGCGATCGCGAACGAGCCGCTGGCCTGGAGCAGGAACGCCGGCCCGACAAGGGGAATCACCCGATACCCGTGCAGGTAGAGGTCGGCGTGGATGTAGCCGCTGAGGGCCAGCAGGACAGCGGTGACGTACCTCATGCCAGCTTCACGTCCTTCACGGCCAGGCCCGGATTCCCTTGCCGGTAGGCGACTTCGCGGATGCCGAGGGCGTCGGCCAGCTTGCCCGCCGGCAGCGTCTGCGGTGTCGGCGCGGGGCCGACGCCCGGCTTGGGCAGCGGGTACGCGGTGGTGGTCGCGCTGTGGAAGGTGATGTTGCCCTCGGTCTTGGTGAACAGCTGGTGCACGTGCCCGTTCAGGCAGGTCACCGAGGAGAACCGGCGCAGGTAGGACAGCGCCTGCACGGCGTCGTCGGTGCCCCACCCCCAGGCCGGGTACATCTCGAACAGCGGGATGTGGCTGAACACCACGATCGGCGTGTCCGCGGACAGCTTGGCCACGTCCTTGCGGACGAACTCCAACTGGTCCGCGCCCAGGTGCCCGAGCTTCTCCAGGCTCAGGGTGTTGACCAGGGACAGGAAGTGCACGCCCTTCATGTCGAAGCTGTACCAGCCGTCGCCGGCGGTGCCGGCGCCGAAGGCGGCCCGGTACTTCTGGCCGGTGTCGTCCACGGAGTCGTGCTCGCCGGGCACGGTCAGGGTCTGCGACGTGTTGAGGTGGCTCATCATCTGCTTGACCTGGTCGAACTGCGCCGGCGTCGACAGGTGGGTGAGATCCCCGGTGTGCATCACGAAGTCGGGCCGGAACGGCAGGGCGTTGACCTGGTTGATGGCGTGCTGGAAGGAGTCCTCGACGGCCGTGTTGGCCGTGCCCTTGAAACCCAGGTGGCTGTCGCTGACCTGCACGAACCGCAGCGCGTGCGGGTCGGCCAGCGGGTCGACTGGGGCCGCTGCCTCGGCCGGGCCGGAGATGTGGCTGATCACCTCGCCGCCGGCCACCGTCAGCACCACCGCCGCACCGAACCACGCCGTGTGCCGCAGCAACTGCCGCCGGGTCATGCCATGTTCGTCCACTTCCGCGTCACTCACGGCGTCACCGTCACGGTCGCGGTCATGAACGGGTGGATGGTGCAGAGATAGGAGAACGTGCCGGCCTGGGTGAAGGTGTACTGGAAGGTGTCGCCCTGGTTGAACGGCTTGGAGTTGAGCGGGCCGGACTTGCCGTCGCTGGTCACCGTGTGCGGGTCCTGGTCGGCGTTGGTCCAGGTGACCGTGGTGCCGACCTTGACCGTGATCACCGCCGGGTCGAACGCGAAGTTCTTGATGGACACGGTGTTGGTCGCCACCGGCTGGTCCGAAGTGGACTGTGACGTCGTCGGCATCGACATACTCGGCATCGACGTGGTCGGACCGGGCGTCGACACGGCCGGGCTGCACGCCGTCAGCGCGAGCATCGCCGCGCCGACGGCCACGATCCCCCTTGCCCCATGGGATTTCCTCATGCCCAGGGATACGGGTCCGGGTTACGCCGGCGGCGGCACGAAAACCTCGACGCGGCCGCTGTTCTCCCGCACAAGCAGGGTCGGCAGCGGCGCCGGGGCGACCGGCAGCTCGTGCTGGGCCAGCGATCCGTCCACATTGAACGAGGTTCGGTGGCACGGACAGTTCAGCTTGCGCTCTGGCGCATCCAGCCGTAGCCGGCAGCCGAGGTGGGTGCAGATCGCCGACACCGCGGACACTTCTCCCCCGCTGCGCCGCAGAAAGCCTGTCACCGCGCCGAGATCGAAGGGCCGCACGCTGCCGTCCGGCAGGTCCGTCGAGGCCACGACGGTCCGCCACTCCCCGTTGTCGGGCACCATGTTCTGCTGCTCCGGGGCGGCCGCCGTCTGCGAGACCAGCACGTGGTCGAGGCCGGCTCCCACCGCCGTAGCGGCTGCGGCGGCCGTCGTGATCTTGACGAACTGGCGGCGATTGCCGGATGGCGTCGGCTTCTCCGCCATCTCGCCGGCCAGCCGATCCCGCAGTGCCGCGACGAACTCCTTGGACGGCTCGCCACTGTCCTGTTCGGACTGCAACAGGATCGCCGCCCGCACCTCGGCGGCCTCGTCCTCGGTCGCCTTGAACGGCCTCGGCTTGCGCCCGGCCAGCAGGTCCTCGACATAGCGCCACGCTGGAGTCTTCACGACAGCATCCCTTCCGCCACCGTCGCGGCCTGCCGAAGGGCCCGGTGTTGCAGCACCTTCGCGTTGCCGACCGTAACCCCCATCTGCTCCGCCGCCTCGCGCAGCGAGCACGCGCCGAGGAACCGCAGTTCCAGGATCCGCCGGTACCGCTCCGGCAGCGCGGCCAGGATAGCCGCCGCCCGGGCCGGCGCCGTCGGATTCTCCGGCGCCGGCTCCGGCGTCGAGATGCCGAGTTCCTCGTCCAGGGTGGTGACCTCCCGGCCGAGGGTGCGCCGCCAGTAGTCGGCCAGCACCGTGCGGGCGGTGGCGAGCAGGTAGGAGCGCACCTCGCCGATGCTGGCCGTGACCCGCAACGGCTTGAGCGCGGTCAGGAAGACCTCGGTCGTGAGGTCCTCCGCGTCCGGTCGGTTGCCCACCTTGGCGTACATCAGCCGGTGTATCCGGCCGACGTTGTCCCGGTAGACCGCCTCCCAGTCGGCGTAGACATCCTGCCCCACCAGGTGCAGCCCCCTCGGCTCCGCCCGCTGCCGCTCGTGTTGTGCCTCGGCTCGCTCGCCCACCCGCCACCATCCTCCACCCGTCCCCGAAAGACGGATAGGAGCGGGGGTTACACGAGCACCCCGTGCAGCAGCAGATCGATCAGCCGTCCCGCCAGGTCACGCCGGCCCTCGCTGGCCGCGATCAGGCTGATCCCGCCCAGCGCCATCAGCACGTCCCCCGCGTGCGCCTGCGGCCGCATGTCCGCCGTGAGCAGGCTCTCGATCGCCCGCGCCAGCATCGCCCGGGTCTCCAGCCGCTCCCCCTCATCGGTCAGCACCACTCGGAGCACGTCCGCCATGCCGTCCTTGGCCGCCATGAAGTCGATGAACCGCTCCATCCAGCTCCGCAGCGCCTCGCCCGGCTCCAGCCGCTCCGCCAGCTCCGGCGCCGCGTCGCACAGCCGCTGCACCTCGTTGCGGTACGTCGCCTCGATTAGCAGCTCCTTCGACGGAAACCGCCGGTAGAGCGTGCCCACACCCACCCCCGCCGCCTTGGCGATGTCCTTCACCGAGGCATTCGCCCCGTCCCGCCCGAACGCCTCCGCCGCCGCCACCAGCAGCCGGTCCTCGTTGCGCTGCGCGTCCGCCCGCAGCCTGCGACCCTCCGCCACCCCGCACCCCTCGCCTAAACGGAACCGACTCCGGATCTGACTCTACCGCCGCGGCCGCCCGAGGCAGATGATCGTGTCGTGGTGTATCTGGTGGCTGCCTTCTTCTGGCTGAGTGCCGGCGTCATGTTGCGAAGCACGATCCGGATGTGGCGGGATCCGAACCACATCGTTCGGTTCACTGGCCGGTACGGGTTCAAGCCGGACTTCGACCGGGGCCTGGCCCGCGGCTTCACCGCCTTCACGCTCAGCATGACCTCCCTCGCGCTCGCCGTGCCGCTGATCGCCTACACCGACCCGGCGCGCGGCGTCGTACGCGGGCCGACCTGGCTCGCCTACGTCGAGGGCGGCCTGCTCCTGCTGTTCATGCTCGGGCTGGCCCTCCAGTTCTGCATCGCCTGGTTCAACCGCCCCAAGTTCCTGGTGCCGCCGCAGCGCCGCGACGAACCAGGCGTGTGGCGGGAGCGCCGGGCCAGGCGTTGACCGGCAGGCGTGCTCGGCGTGGAGCTTCGTGCAGCCGGAGGCGCAGCAGCGGTTCGAGCGGGATCTGCGCCGGGACCTGGCCGACGGGACCTGGGACCGCAAGCACGGCCACCTGCGCACGCAGCCGACCTTCGAGGGCTCGCTGGTGCTGGTGGTGAGCGAGTCGTAGGTTCGACAGTGTGACGGACCGCGATCCGGCCGGGCGGATGGTTGACGCCGCCCGGGCCTGGCTGGACAGTCTGGATGACGAGCAGCGCGCGGCGGCGGCCTGGCCGTGGCCGGCCGAGGAGGAGCGGCACCGTTGGTATTACACGCCAACGGATCACGGGGGTCTGCCGCTGACCAGGATGCGGCCGGCGCAGCAGCAGCTGGCGATGCGGCTGGTGGCGTCGGGGCTGTCGCGGGCGGGCTTCGTGACGGTGTCGACGATCATGGGCCTGGAGAACGTGCTCGACGGCCTGGAGGGCTTCCGGGTGGACTGGGGCCGGGAGCGCGGCCGAGATCCGCAGCTGTACTGGCTGCGGGTGTTCGGCGAGCCGTCGGACGAGGGCCCCTGGTCGTGGCGGTTCGGCGGGCACCACGTGTCGGTGCACCACGTTGTACTGAACGGCACAGTTCAGGCCAGCACGCCCTGTTTCCTGGGCGCTGACCCCGCGGCCTCGCCGCTGTTGGGCGGACACCTGCTCCGGCCGCTCGGGGCGGTGGAGGATCTCGGACGGGACCTGGTGCGCTCGCTCGACGAGGAGCTGGCCCAGCAAGCGGTGATCAGCGCGACGCCGCCGGTGGACATCGTCACCGGCAACCGGCCCCGGATCGGCGAGGGGAACACGGCGATGCGCCTGCCGGACGTCTGGCGCGGCCGCTTCACCGAACCTCGGCTGGCCGACTCCGTGGAGGAGATCCAGCAAGCGGCCGAAGCCAAGGTGGGCCTCCAGCCGAAGCACCTCGACGACGTGAGCCTGACGACCGCCCCGAAGGGAGTGCCCGCGACAAGGTTCTCCCCCGAACAGAGGGACCAGTTGCGAGCACTGCTCATGGTGTTCCTCGGCCGTGTCCCGGACGAGCTGGCCGAGCGGGAGGCGGCCAAGTTCGCCGGCGACAAGCTGCTGGACGTGCACTTCGCCTGGGCCGGCGGAATCGAGCCGGGCCAGCCGCACTACTACCGCCTCCAGGGCCCGCGCCTGCTCGCCGAGTACGACAACACGCAGCGCGACGTCAACCACGTGCACTCGGTGTGGCGGGACCCGGAGGGCGATTTCGGCGACGACGTCCTGGCCCGGCACCTCGCCGCCCACCACCGTTAGGACGCGCGGGTGGCGCATGGAGGAACGCCACCCGCGCGAGCTCTCACTTCTGCGCGGCCAGCCACGCGTCCAGACGGGTCTGGGCCAGGCGGGCGTCCGGCCCGGGCAGCAGCACGGACTGCCCGGGCACACCGCCGTAGAACAGGGCGTCGGGGTCGGTGATCACCTGGCGCGGGTCGCCCCGGAACGCCAACACTCGGCGCACCCACTCGTCGAGCCCGAACGCCTCCGGCCCGGCGATCTCGACCACGCCGTTGACCGGGTCCCCGGCGGCGGCGCGGGCGACGGCCGTTGACACGTCAACAGCGGCCATGGGCTGCACGCCGACACCGGGCAGCCGGACGGCGCCGTCGACCACGGAGGTGTCGGCGATGGCCCCGGCGAACTCGAAGAACTGAGTGGCCCGCACGATGGTGTGCGGCAGCCCGGCCCCGCGGATGGCGGTCTCCTGCGCGACCTTGGCCCGGTAGTAGCCGATCTCGGGCGAGCGGTCGATGCCGATGATGGACAGCGCGACGTAGTGGCCGACGCCGGCCTCCCGGGCGGCCTCGGTCAGGTTGCCGGTGGAGGTGACGAAGAAGTCCATCACGTCGTCGTCGGCGAACGACGGCGAGTTGGACACGTCGACCAGCACCTGAGCGTCCCGCAGCACCTCCTTCAGCCCCTCGCCGGTGAGGGTGTTCACGCCGGTGCTCGGCGCGGCGGCGACGGCCTCGTGGCCGGCCTCGGTCAGCTGCCGGACGACGCCGGAGCCGATCAGGCCGGTGCCCCCGATGACGACGATCTTCATGGTCTGTCCTTCCCAGTGAGCCTCAGCTCCAGCTAGGACCGGACAGCACCGGGGTTTGTGACAGCCCCGATGTGTGACAGCGACGTGATGGCCGTCTCCCGCTGTCACACATCCGAGGCCTGGCCGGTCCTAGCTGGCGTCAACCCACGAACTGGAGGAGCACACCGTGGAGGACTTCTACGCCGCCGGGCCACCGCCGCAGCTGGACGTGGTCGCGACCGTGCCGGACGCGCCCCAGATCCACGAGCACGCCGAGGCGATGACCATTCTCGTCACGCTGCCGCCGGCCAGCCCGGGCGCGCCGCCGCACCGCCACTCCGGCCCGGCCTACGGCTACGTGGTCAAGGGCGAGATCGTCTTCGAGCTGGAGGGCGAGCCGGCGCGGGTGGTCAAGGCGGGCGAGGCGTTCTGGGAGCCGGGCGGCGACGTGATCCACTACCAGGACGGCAACCACCTGACCGACGCCGAATCGGCCTTCGTGGTGACCATGTTCTGCGTGCCGGGGCAGCCGATGCTGGTGCCGGTCAGCGCCGAGGAACTGGAGCAGCGCAAGGACCGCCGGGCGCCGCGCCCATGACCAAGACGTCGCTGGTCGCGGTGGCGCAGGGACAGTTGGACCAGGCCCGGGCGTGCCCACAGCGGCGCAGTTCGTTGACCGTGCACGAACACCGGGTGCGCCACACGGTGACGGCGGTGCTGGCCAACGAACATCTGCACGAGCAGGACTTGTGCTGGGCGACCACGGTGCACGTGCTGCGCGGCCGGGTCCGGCTGATCGCCGGGCGCGAGTCGTGGGAGGCGCAGCCGGGCGACCTGCTGTCGCTGCCGCACCGCCGGCACCGGATCGAGGCCGTCGAGGACTCGGTCTTCCTGTGTAGCGACGCGGTTTCCGTTGGCAGAGCGGATGTTCAGCCCAACGGATGATGCCCACCTGGTCCGTGGGCACGGGGAAGGCGGCCGGGCTGGCGTACGCTGCGACTGGCAGTGCGCCGCCCGGCCAGCCCCGTCGAAAGGGACCAGACAGCATGGAGACGACGCTCGACGACGCGGCCGCGGTCTTCGCCGAGGTGCGGCCCCGCCTGTTCGGCATCGCCTACCGCATGCTGGGCACCGCCGCCGACGCCGAGGATCTGGTGCAGGAGGTGTGGATCCGCTGGCAGACCGCCGACCGGGCGAAGGTGGAGCATCCGGCCGCCTACCTGGCCACCACGGCCACCCGGCTGGCCATCAACGCCACCCAGTCCGCCTACGCGCGGCGGGAGCGCTACGTCGGGCCGTGGCTGCCGGAACCGGTTGACACGTCAGCGGATCCGCAGCTGGGCGCCGAGCGGGCCGCTGCCCTGGAACTGGGTGTGTTGCTGCTGCTGGAAAAGCTCACGCCGACCGAACGCGCCGCCTACGTGCTGCGGGAGGCGTTCGACTACCCGTACCAGCAGATCGCCGAGATCGTGCAGACCACCGAGGCGACCGCCCGGCAGTACGTCAGCCGGGCGCGCAAGCACTTGGCGGCCGAGCGCCGCGCCCCGGTCGATCCGACCGAGCAGCGGCGGCTGCTGACCGCGTTCGTCCAGGCCGCGCAGGCCGGGGACCTGTCGGCGCTGGAGGAGCTGTTCGCCGCGGACGTGGTCAGCTACTCCGACGGGGGCGGTGTCACGCGGGCCACGAAGTACGTGGTCACGGGCGCGGACGCGGTGTCCAAGCTGGTCCGTGCCTGGTCGACCAACTTCTGGGAGGACGTGCGGACCGTGCCGGCCATGCTGAACGGCGCGGACGCGCTGCTGCTCCAGCGGGACGGCGAGACCATCGGCGTGCTCTCGATCGTCGGCTCGGCCGAGGGCATCGACCAGGTGATGTGGGTCCTCAACCCGGCCAAGCTCACGACGCTGTGAGCTCGGCCGGCTCAAACGATCATGCCCGGGCCGGCAGCAGCCCCAGCCGGCCGACCACCTCGGTGGTCGCCTTGGACATGTTGAACGTGTAGAAGTGCACACCCGGCACGCCCTCGTCGATCAGGCGCTGGGCCAGCTCGGTCACCACGTCGATGCCCTCGGCCCGGAAGGCCTTGGGGTCGTCGGCCAGCGGTTCGAGCCGTCGGGCGATCGACGGCGGCACCGGCGCGCCGGACAGCTCCACGGTCTTGTGCAGGGTGCGGACCGTGGTCAGCGGCAGGATGCCCGGCAGCAGCGGCGCGTCGCAGCCCCGCTTCGCCATCCGGTCCCGCAGCCGCAGGAAGTCCTCGGCCTCGAAGAACAGCTGCGCGATGGCGAAATCGGCCCCGGCACGGAACTTCCGCACCAAGTACTCGGTGTCGGTGTCCAGGTCGGTCGAACGAGAGTGACCATAAGGGAAAGCCGAGACTCCCACGCAGAAGTCGCCGAGTTCCCGGACCAGCGCCACCAACTCCTCGGCGTAGGTCAGCCCGTTCGGGTGCTTGACCCACTCCCCCATCGGGTCGCCGGGCGGATCGCCCCGCACGGCGAGGATGTTGCGCACGCCCACCGCCGCGTACCAGCCGATGACGTTGCGCAGCTCGGCCACCGAGTGGTCGACCGCGGTCAGATGGGCCATCGGCAGCAGGGACGTCTCCCGCACCACCCGACCGGTGGTGCGGATGGTCCGGTCCCGGCTCGACCCGCCGGCCCCGTAGGTCACCGACATGAACGCCGGGTCCAACCCCTCCAGCTGCCGGATCGCCAGCCAGAGCCGCTGCTCATCGGCGGCGTCGCGGGGCGGGAAGAACTCCACCGAGAACACCGGTCCCGGCCCGTTCAGGCGATCCAGCACATGCGCGCACGACAACTCCACGCGTGTCAGCTCCATCCTCGTGGACAACACAGCCGTGCCCGCGGCCGGTGTCTGACTCCCGGCCCGTCGAGCCGGTCACAGTGGCGGGACCGCGCCGGATTCGCACCGGCTTCCCTGCACCGCGGGCCTCGGCCAGAGGATACCGGCCGAGGCCCCGCGGGTCCCGCTCATGCCCACCATCCGGAACGGTCAGGCCAGGTGCCGCGCGTACGCGCCGGTGGTGAAGAACGTCGGCAGCTCGGACGCCAGGGCGTTGCGCCGGAACAGCTCCCGCACCGGCTCGCGGCGCTCCGGCTTCAGCGACAGCAGCTCCTTGTCCACCATGTCCTCCACCAGGTCGGCGGTGACCACGCCGCCGTCGGCCAGCGGGGTCACGTGCCGCAGCCACTGCCACACCTGGCAGCGGGCGATCTCGGCGGTGGCCGCGTCCTCCATCAGGCCGTTGATCGCGGCGGCGCCGGTGCCGTCGAGCCAGGCGTCGAAGTAGCGGACGGCGACCGAGACGTTGTTGCGCAGCCCCGGTTCCGTGACGCGGCCGGGCGTGCGGTCCACCGCGAGCAGACCGGCGGCGGTGGCCACCACGTCGGTGCGCTGCCGATCCAGCTGGTCGTCACGGGGGAAGGCCGCCCGGCAGGTCTCGACCAGCGCGGGGTGCGCCACCCACGAGCCGTCGAAGCCGTCGATGGACTCCCTTTCCTTGTCCTGTCGGACGATGTCCATGCAGGCGGTGTTGGTCTCGGGGTCGGGGTTGGGCAGGAACGCCGACATGCCGCCGATGGCGTGCGCGCCGCGCCGGTGGCAGGTGCGGACCAGCAACTCGGTGTAGGCGCGCATGAACGGCACGGTCATCGTGACCTGGCCGCGGTCCGGCAGCACGAACTCCGGGCGGGCGCCGAAGTTCTTGATGACGCTGAAGATGTAGTCCCAGCGGCCGGCGTTCAGGCCGGCGCTGTGCTCGCGCAGCTCGTAGAGGATCTCGTCCATCTCGAACGCGGCCGTGATGGTCTCGATCAGCGTGGTGGCCCGGATCGTGCCGCGCGGCAGGCCCAACTGGTCCTGGGCGAAGCAGAACACGTCGTTCCACAGCCGGGCTTCCAGATGGCCTTCGAGCTTGGGCAGGTAGAAGTACGGCCCGTGCCCACGCTCCAGCTGCCGCCGTCCACTGTGGAACAGAGCCAGCCCGAAGTCCAGCAGGGAAGCGGAGACCGGCCGACCGTCGACAATGATGTTCTTGTCCACCAGGTGCCAGCCGCGGGGCCGCACCACGATGGTCGCCGGCTCCGCGCACAGCTCGTAGCGCTTGCCGCTGTCGGCCGTGAAGTCGATGCGCCGGTCCAGCGCGTCGATCAGGGTCAGCTGGCCGGTGATCACGTTGTGCCAGGTCGGCGCGCACGCGTCCTCGAAGTCGGCCATCCACACGTCGGCCCCGGAGTTGAGGGCGTTGACCGCCATCTTGCGCTCCGGCGGCCCGGTGATCTCCGCCCGGCGGCGGGCCAGCCCCGGCGACGGGGAGGCCACCCGCCACGACTCGTCCTCGCGAATGTGCTTGGTGTGCGGGAGGAAGTCGGGCAGCTCGCCCTCGGCGAAGCGGGCCCGGCGCTCGCGGCGGGCGGCCAGCAGCTCGGACCGGCGGCCGGCGAACTCGTCGTCCAGCCGCACCACGAAGGCGACCGCCTCGGGCGTGAGGACCTCGTCGAACCGGGGGCCGCGTTCCCCGGTGATCTCGACGCTGCGCATCAGAACTGGGCCTGCTCGGTGGAACCGGCCAGGGCCGTGGTCTCGCCGGCCGGGTTGAGGGTGGTGCTGACCAGATCGAAGTAGCCGGTGCCGACCTCACGCTGGTGCTTGACCGCGGTGTAGCCGTGGGCCTCGGCCGCGAACTCCCGTTCCTGCAGCTCGACGTAGGCGGTCATGCCGTCCTCGGCGTAGCCGCGGGCCAGATCGAACATGGAGTGGTTGAGGGCGTGGAAGCCGGCCAGGGTGATGAACTGGAACTTGTAGCCCATGTGCCCGAGCTCGCGCTGGAACTTGGCGATGGTGGCGTCGTCCAGGTGCTTGCGCCAGTTGAAGGAGGGCGAGCAGTTGTAGGCCAGCAGCTGGTCCGGGTACTGGGCCTTGACCGACTCGGCGAACCGGCGGGCCACCTCCAGGTCCGGCAGGGACGTCTCCATCCACAGCAGGTCGGCGTACGGGGCGTAGGCCAGGCCGCGGGCGATGCAGGGCTCGATCCCGTTGCGCACGCGGTAGAAGCCCTCGGCGGTGCGCTCGCCCGTGATGAACTCGCGGTCACGCTCGTCCACGTCGGTGGTGATCAGGCTGGCCGCCTGGGCGTCGGTGCGGGCGATCACCACCGACGGCACGCCGGCCACGTCGGCGGCCAGCCGGGCCGCGTTGAGGGTGCGGATGTGCTGGCCGGTCGGGATGAGGACCTTGCCGCCCAGGTGGCCGCACTTCTTCTCGGAGGCCAACTGGTCCTCCCAGTGCACGCCGGCCGCGCCGGCGGCGATCATCGCGCTCATCAGCTCGTAGGCGTTGAGCACGCCGCCGAAGCCGGCCTCCGCGTCGGCCACGATCGGGGCCAGCCAGTCTTGGCCATATTTGGTTTGCTCAGCGACGGTGCCCTCGGCGTGGCTGATCTGGTCGGCCCGCAGCAGCGCGTTGTTGATCCGGCGCACCACCGCCGGCACCGAGTTGGCCGGGTACAGGCTCTGGTCCGGGTAGGTCTGGCCGGACAGGTTGGCGTCGGCGGCGACCTGCCAGCCGGACAGGTAGATCGCCTTCAGGCCGGCCCGGACCTGCTGCACCGCCTGGTTGCCGGTGAGCGCGCCCAGGGCGTGCACGTAGTCCTCGGTCCGCATCAGGTCCCACAGCCGGCGGGCACCACGGTCGGCCAGTGTGTGGGCCTCCTGCACGGTGCCGCGCAGCCGCACCACGTCCTCGGCCGAATACGTGCGCTCCACGCCGTTCCAGCGCGGGTCGGTCGCCCACTGCTTCGCGATTTCCTGTGCCGTCGACATGAGGCTCAACTCCCGTGGTCGAATTCGTTGCACCGACCGTGCCATTTCCTCGTTTCGACTGTCGACACCGCGGAACCGGCGAATTCTTGAAAATCTTCATACCCGGATCTGCCAACTTTGCTAATGGCGGGGTTAGCAAGATGGCCCTACGCTGGGCGGATGGAGAAGGCCTTCGTCGGCGCCCGGCTACGCCGATTGCGTGACGAGCGCGGGATGCGGCAGGCCGACCTGGCCCGGCTGCTGGGCATCTCGCCCAGCTACCTCAACCAGATCGAGCACGACTCCCGGCCGCTGACCGTGCCGGTGCTGGTGCGCATCACCGAGGCGTTCGGCGTGGACGCCGGTTTCTTCGCCGCCGACGACGCCGCCCGCCTGGTCGCCGAGCTGCGCGAAGCGCTGCCGATGGACCGGGTGTCAGTGGCCGACCTGCGGGAGGTGGCCTCGGGCATGCCCGAGGTGGCCGAGGCGGTGATCGCCCTGCACCGGCGCGGGCGCAGCCTGGCCGAGCAGGTGGAGGCGCTGGCCGGGGACCGGGCCGTCGAGCAGTCGATCGGCGTGCACGAGCAGGTCCGGGACTTCTTCTACCGGCATCGCAACCATTTTCCGGAATTGGACGAGGCCTCTGAATCGATTGCGGAGGCCGCCGGCGTCCGCCCGGGCGAAGTGCGCACCGCGCTGTCTTCGCACCTCTCTCGAATGCACGGCGTCCGCGTCGTCACCGCCCCGAGTGACACATCCCACAATGCCAACGCCGGTGAAATGCATCACTACGACCCGGCCGCCCGAGTGCTGCATCTTTCCCTTCACCTGCGCCCCGGACAACAGGCTTTCCGAATGGCCACGCTCATCGCCCAGCTCGAATTCCCCGACCTTTTGGATGCCGTCGTCGAGGGTGACGACAGCGCGAGCCGGTCGCTGGTGCGCATCGGCCTGGCCCGCTACGCCGCCGCCGCGCTGATTCTGCCGTACCGGGCGTTCCACGAGACCGCCGAGCGGCTGCGCTACGACATCGAACTGCTGGCCGACCACTTCGCCATGGGCTACGAGAGCATCTGCCACCGGCTCACCACGCTGCAGCGGCCCGGCCTGCGCGGCGTGCCGTTCTCGTTCGTGCGGGTCGACCGGGCCGGCAACGTCTCCAAGCGCCAGTCCGCCACCGGGTTCCACTTCTCGCGATCGGGCGGCACCTGTCCACTGTGGAACGTCTATGAGGCTTTCGCCGCCCCCGGCAAGGTGTTGACCCAGGTCTCGGCCATGCCCGACGGGCAGCGGTACCTGTGGATCGCCCGCACCGTGGCGCGCAGCCGGGGCGGCTACGGCGGGCCCGGCAAGACCTTCGCCATCGGCCTCGGCTGCGAGATCCGGCACGCCGGCCGGCTCGTCTACTCCGCCGGGATGGACCTCGACGACCTCCGTGCCGCCACCCCCATCGGCCCCGGCTGCCGCACCTGCGACCGCCCCCTGTGCCCCCAGCGCGCCGCCCCGCAGATCGGCCGGGCGCTGCGGGTCGACGAGAACCGCAGCACCTTCGTGCCCTATCCGGACTGAACGACGATCTTGCCGCGGGCATGGCCCTGTTCGCTGCGGGTGTGGGCTTCGGCGATGTCCGTGAACGGGAAGACCCGGTCGATCACGGTCCGGAACTTTCCTTCAGCGGCAAGGGGTAGCACCGGTGCGAAGGACTCGGCGGTCTGCTTGCCGGCGCCGGTGGAGGTCAGGACGCCGAGCCGGGCGGCGGTGAAGTCGGCGATGGTCAGGACTCGCCGAGGGTCGCCGGTCAGCTCGATGGCCGTCGGCACGAAGCCGTGCCCGGTCACGTCGTAGACGGCATCGACGGGCCGCCGAATGGTTTGCCCGTAGGCGATGGGCGTCGCGCCGAACGAGGCCAGGTGCTCGTGGTTGCGCTCGGACGCGGTGCCGATGACCGTGACGCCTTGTGCGGCAAGGAGTTGCACGACCGCGGTGCCGACCGCACCGGTCGCCCCGTTGACCACGACGGTCCAGCCCGATTGGACACCAAGGGCTGCGATGCCCCGCGTGGCCGTTTCGACGGCCACCGGCAGCGTGACCGCGGCGGTGAACTCCAAGGCGTCGGGTAGGATCGTGAGCGCTTCGACGCGAGCGACGGCGTACTCCGCGTAGGCGCCCGAGTCGGCAAACCCCACGACCCGGTCACCGACCGCCAGACCGGTCACGCCGTCACCGACTTTGGTTACGTGGCCGGCGATTTCCTTGCCCAGGATCACCGGCAGCGGTGTCGGGAACGCATGCTGGACTGTCCCAGCACGGATCTTGCACTCCAGACTGTTGACCCCGAACGCGTTGGTGCGGACGAGGACCTGGCCAGGACCGGGGACCGGCGTCGGCACCTCCGTGAGCGTGAAGTTCTCGACGCCGCCGAAGGCGGTGAGCAGTTGGGCTTTCACTTGTGTCCCTCGGCGTAACGGTCGGTGGGCGCGACCTGGGTGAGGGCCCGGTCGGACAACAGGACAAGGTGCTCGGTCGGCTCGGTGGCGATGCTGGTGTGCGCCACACCCAACGGGATCCGAACCAGGTCACCCGGCCTCAGCTCGACCGAACCTCGTTGGGAGACAACAATTCGACGACCGCTGATCTGATACTGGATTTCGTCGGCGTCCAGGGTTCGGCGGTAGTGCCGGCCGTCGGCGGCCGGCAGCCACACGCTGCCCAGGCGCATGCGCGGCGACCGGTACTGCCAGGTCACGCCGGTGGCACCGGGGGTCGTGGTCAGGACTTCCAGGCGCTCAGAGTCGTTGCTCAGCAGGCGTTTCTCGTCCACTGGGAAGACCGCGATGTCGTGGCCCGGCGTGCCCATGCATTCGGTCACCGCCTCGTTCACCGGGCCGGCCTGCCAGCCCTCGAACGGCGGGAACGTCGCCTGCGCGAGGCGTGTGGGTTGGCGCTCCTCGATCATCGGGGCCGGCGAGTAGAACAGCAGGTGGCTCTCGCGCCGGCCGTAGTTGTCGTGCGCGACACCTCGGGGGATGCGGGAGAACTCGCCGGCGCGGTGCTCGATCACGCCCCGCTCGGTCATCAGGGTCCGCTCCCCGGCGATCTGGAAGCAGAGCTCGTCGACGTCGCAATTGCGGTGGTAGAAGGGCTGTCGGGTGTCGTCCATGGTCTGCCACTCGATGCGCAGGTGATCGTTCTCGTACACGCCGCGCGGCGCGGCGAAGGCCTGCGGCACGTGCTCCCGCGGGAAGTGCACGACCGCCAACGGTTCCTGGTCGTGCCACGGCGTGACGGGCAGGCCGCTGGGGTGCGGCGGCGCGAGCAGCAGGTTCGCGTCTCGTTCGAGGACGCTCAGCGGCTCCGGGGAGTCGAACAGCTCCAGTGCTTCGGTGACGGTTTCCATGCGACAGACACTGGCCTGCGATCGGACGAACGCGTAGCCAGGTCGCTGTCAGCGGGAGAATCCGACATGATGGAGCTTATGACGAGGGAATCCGTCGTGCTCGACGATGTCGATCGAGGCCTGCTCCAGGCCCTGGTGGTCGACGGCCGGGCGTCGTTCGCGCGTATCGGCGAGGTGCTGGGCGTGTCGGACCGCACCGTGGCGCGGCGCTACGCCCGGATGCTGGAGAGCGACCTGGTCCGCCTCGTCGGGGACGTCGACCCGGTCCGGATCGGCGGGGCCGAGTGGGTCGTCCGCGTGCAGTGCAAGCAGGGCGCTGCCGCCGATGTCGCGCAGGCGCTGGCCCGTCGCGACGACACGCGGTGGGTGAACCTGGTCTCCGGCGGCACGGAGATCTGCGCCAGCCTGCGCTCCTGGTCCGCGACCGAACGCGATGAACTGCTCCTGCACCGGCTCCAGCGCACCGCGCCGGTCCTGTCTGTCACCGCGCACAACGTCATGCACGTCTTCGGCGGCGGCCGGCAAGGGCTCGACGGTCCGGGATCCCTTGGGCCGGAACAGATCGCGGCCCTGGCACCGGTGCACGGCGAGCCGGCGGAGGCCCTGACCGACGCGGACCGTCCGCTGCTGCGGGCGCTCGCCGAGGACGGCCGCGCACCCTATCCCGTGCTGGCCGCCGCCACCGGCTGGTCGCAGTCGCGGGTCGCCCGGCGGCTCGACGCGCTGCGGGCCGCCGGGCTGCTGTGGTTCGATGTGGACGTCGACACCGAACTGCTCGGCTACCACGCGGAGGCGCGGCTGTGGGCGTCCGTGTCGCCCGCGGACCTCGTCACGACCGGCGCCACCATCGCCGCGCATCCCGAGGTCGCCTTCTGCGCCGCCACCACCGGGCCGACCAACCTGCTGGTCGCCGTCGTCTGCCGGGACAGCCGCGACCTCTACCGCTACCTCACTGACCGACTCTCCGCGCTGCCGCAGATCCACACGATCGAGACCGCGCCGATCATCCGCACCGTCAAGCGAGCCGGGCCGACCCGCTAGAGTTAACACCGTTAATCACTTCCGTCGTGAGAAGGGCAGGCCGATGCGCGTAGTCGTCGCCGGGGCGTCCGGGGTGATCGGGACCGCCCTGACGCCGGTGCTCCGTTCCGCCGGGCACGAGGTGCTGCGGCTGGTCCGCCGCTCGCCTTCGGCTCCCGACGAGCGCCAGTGGGATCCCGTCGCCGGGACCATCGCCGACGGCGCGCTGGACGGCGTCGACGCCGTGATCAACCTGTGCGCCGTCGACACCACCGCCAAGAGGTGGACTCCCGAGTTCAAGAAGGAGCTCACCGACAGCCGGGTCGTGCCCACCCGGGTGCTGGCCGAGGCCGTCGCCGCACAAGGCGTGCCCGCCCTGTTGAACAGCTCTTCCGTTGCCTACTACGGCGACACCGGCGACCAGGTCGTCGACGAGTCCGTGCCGGCCGGCACCGGCTTCCTGGCCGACATGGACCGCGAACGCGAAGAGGCCACCAAGGCCGCCTTGGCGGCGCGGGTCGTCCTGCTGCGCACCGGCATCGTGCTCTCCCCCACCGGCGGGCTGCTCGGCCAACTGCGCCCCATGGTCGCCTGGGGCGCCGGCGGCCGCATGGGCACCGGCCGCCAGTACCTGGCCTGGATCTCCCTGCACGACGAGGTCGCCGCCATCCAGTTCGCCTTGGAGCACAAGGAGATCAGCGGCCCCGTCAACCTCTCCGGCCCGCAACCGGTCACCAACGCCGAGATGGTCCGCGCCGTCGGCCGCCTCCTGCACCGCCCCACCCCGTGGGTCTACCCGCCCTGGCTGCTGCGCCTCTTCGCCGGCGAACTCGCCGACGCCGGCGCCATGACCGGCCAGCGGGCCGTGCCCGACGCCTTGATCCGCCACGGCTTCGAGTTCCGCCACCCCACCGTGTCGGTCGCCCTGGCCGCCGCCCTTTAGTCCATTCAGGCGTACGTCAGCCCCCGCCCAAGATCAAGGGACCTTCCCTGACGTTCAACGTCATGAAGGACCCCTTCACCACGTTCAGCTGATGTCCTTGGGGGCGTCGAGCAGGAGTGAGACCGCGATGGTGATGATGTTGTCGCGGGTGAAGACGTCGACGCCGGCGAGCTTGCCCAGCCAGCGCTGGCGGATCTCGGCTTCGGCACGGGTGGCGATGGCGTCGTAGTAGAGCTGGAAGGCGGCCCAGTTGTTGCCGGGCTCGACCTGGGCGGTGAAGTCGGCGAGCCTGGTCTGGCCGACGACGCGGTTGGTGGTGTCCCACAGGTCGTAGGTGAAGTCGCGGGACGTGCGGATGTCGGCGGGGGTGCCGAGGCGATGGACGTGGCCGCCGACGAAGGTGTCGATGTCCAGGCGGCTCAACACATCGTGGGCACGCAGGACGCCGGGGACGCTGTCGGCGGTGCCCCAGGCCTTGAACGGGGACCAGCCGGGCAGGACGACATCGACCATGACGGCGGCGCGTTCACGGGGCACGTTGACGATGATGTTGCCGGCCTCGTGGTTGGGGCCGGGATAGCTGAGCTCGAAGGCATGCCCGCCGACGTGCAGGACACGGCGGTCGGTGAAGGTGGTCGTGGGCATGGGACGGTTGGGGTCGCGGTTGGCCTTGACGGTGGCGGCAGTGTCCACATGGGACACCCGTACGACGTCGCCGAAGGCCTTGGCGTTGGCGATGTGGTCGGCGTGGGAGTGGCTGTAGATGATGTGCGTGACCGGCTTGGCGGTGACCCGTTTGATCGCGGCCGGCAGGGCGGTGGCGAGGCTCGGGGGTGCGTCGATGAGCACGACACCGGCTTTGGTGACAACGAAGGCGGACTGGTTGCCGCCGGCGGTGACGGCGTACATGGCGTCGCCGATGCGGTCGAGGATGTATCCCTCGGCCGGCACGGGACGCGGGCGGGCGTCGGCCGGCAGCGGCGTGAACGTGGGGGTCGACGCGCTGGCCCGGCCGGCCAGCGAGGCCACGCCCAGGCCTGCCGCCGCCGCGCCGAGACCCAGCATGCCCCGCCTGCTCACCCGTCCAGCCATCACCCATCCTCCAGTTCAATACATGTATTCGTATACTGGTATCAGCGTAACAACAGGCGGCGGCCCCGTGCCTCAGAACTGGCTCAGAGCCCGGGCAACCTCGCAAACAGGATTTCTCATCCCAGCAGGTGATCGATCACCTTCAGGATCGGCCGCTGAGGTCGAGGTGATACCGCCGGGCGGAAGAGGGGCAGCGCACGGCGTAGGTCTTCGGCGGACCGGTCAGCTTCGCCGGAGTGTCCACACTGGACTTGTACGACCTGGCCGGGTTCTGCCGAAAGTGCGAACGGCCCTACTGCCCAGCTCACTGGCAGGTGTCCGGCAGCGGATACGGACGGTGCCCGCGGGGGCACGGGCAGAGCCTCGACCCGCACTGGAGCCCTGACTAGCGCGAGGGCTGGCCGTCGCCGCGATCACGGCGACGGCCTGCCGACGGTCAGCCGCCCGCGGCGATCTGCTTGATCCGGGCGGCCATCGCCGGGCTGTTGCCGGTGATCTGCTTGAACTCGGCCAGTTCCAGCGCCAGCCCCTCGTCCAGGGACAGCTCGGCCGACTGCACCAGCACCCGCTTGGCCGCGTACACGGCCTCGGTCGGCAGCTCGACGAGCTTGCGGCACCAGGCCACGGCAGCGTCGACGAAGCCCTCAGTGGGCAGCACCTCGTTGACCCAGCCGACCTTCAGCGCCTCCTCGGCCTTGAACACCCGGCCCCGCAACAGAACCTCGGCGGCCAGGCCCGGCCCGATCAGACGGAGCAGCCGCGGCGTGCCCCCGCCGCCGGTGGTGATGCCGACGTTCACCTCGGGGTTGCCCAGGTGCGAGCGCTGCGAGGCGACCCGCAGCTGGCAGGCGATGGCCAGCTCGTTGCCGGCGCCCCAGGCCTGCCCGTCGATGGCCGCGACCACCGGCTGCGGGATGTCCCGCACCAGGTCGGTGACCCGGTGCCAGGCCGGCGGGCCGTCCTCGCCCTCGCCGCGGCCGAGGCGGGCCAGGTCCTCGAGGTCGCCGTGCGCGATGAAATAGCCGTCGACGCCGCCGGTCAGCATCACGGCCTTCAGCTCGTCGGATTCCTTGCCCACTCGTTCGAGCAGATCCCCCAGCTCGGCGATGGAGGCGAAGTCGAGATAGTTCCGCGGCGGCCGCGTGTAGGTGAGAACAGCGATGCCGTCACGGTTCTCGAGTGCCCAGTTACCCATGGTCGAATTATCCAAGCCCACCGTGACCACCGGCAACCGCACGTTCGGGCACCGAGCTCTGCCCGGTGTGCGGCCAGGGTGTCGGCCAGTGAGTCACCCGGGGGCGATGGACCGGGCCCGGCGGTGACCATATTTCCCGTCACGCCAAATCCGAACAGCGAGGGAAACAGCGATGTCCGTCACACGTTTTCACCTGGTCTCCACGCTCAGCCCGGCCGACGCCATGGCCGTGCTCACCGACTTCGGCCCGGCCCGCGTGCGGGACTGGCCGTCCATCGACACCCTTGAGGTGCACGAACGGGGCGATTCCTGGGCCGAGGTGACCGAGGGCACCGCCGCCGCGTGGGAGCGGGCCCGCTACGAATGGGACGCCGACCGGCGGCGGGTCACGGTGTCCACGCACGAGTCGAAGCTTTTCGGGGTGGGCGGCGGATGGATTTTCCAGCTGACGCCGGACGGCGACGGAACCCGGATCGACGTCGAGTTGACGCGGGAACCGCACAATTTCCGCCAGCGCCTCTTGGCGGCCGCGTTGCCGATCATCGGCCCGGCGAGTCTGCGCAAGTCGTTCGAGGCGGCGCTCAAAGCGAAGAAGTAGCCAACTCCCGTCTCGACGTAATGCCGAGCTTGGTGAACACCTTGCGCAGGTGCCATTCCACCGTGCGGGGGCTGAGGAACAGCGCGGCGGCGATCTCCGGATTGGTGCGGCCGGCGACCGCCAGCCGGGCGATCTGCGCCTCTTGCGGGGTCAGTTCCTCCACAGCGCCGCCGCCGCGTTTGCGGACCGTCTCCCCCGTCGCGGCGAGCTCACGGCCGGCGCGCTCCGCGAAGCCGCCGGCCCCGGCGGCCAGGAATGCCTCGTGGGCCGGCCGGAGCTGGTCACGGGCGTCGGCGCGGCGGTTCTCCCGGCGCAGCCACTCCCCGTACAGCAGGCGCGCGCGGGCGGCGGGCAGGGCCAGTGGCAGCCGGTCGATCGCCTCACGGAACTTGTCGTCAGAAGGGGCGACGAGGGCGTCGGCGAGGGCCTGTGTGCCCAGCGCCCAGTCGGTGCCGGCCGGGCCGGTGTGCTCGGCCAGCCGGTCGCGGGCCTCGGTCGCCGCAGCGATGTCGCCGGCGTGGATGGCGGCCTCGACCAGTTCCGTCCATGGGGAAATCCCGAGGTGCGGCCCGACGCGGGCGGCCGCGGCCTGAGCGGCGGCATACCGGCCGAGGCCGTTGTTGAGCACGGCCAGGGCATGGTCGGCCATGGCGGTGAGCCGTCGTTCGCCGCGCTCGTCGGCGTCCCTGGTCACGGTCTCGATCAGCTCGACCGCCGGCTTTTCCTTGCCCTGCAAGGCAAGCAGCGTGAGCTCGGCGAACGGATCCCCGGCCAGGCCGGTGGCTTCCCGCAGCGTGCGGACCTCGTCGAGCAACGCGGCGGCGTCGGTCAGGCGGAGGTCGGCCAGCAGCGCGCCGGCCCGCGCGGTCAACGACGTCGGCAGAACGGACAGCGCACCGGTGACCCTGGTCTCGGCCAGCACCGTCTCGGTGATCCGTTGCCACGCCTGGTCGTCCCAGATCTCCTGGGCGACCGGGGCGACCAGCAACAGCGGAGCCTCGCACAACGCCCGCCTGAGGCTCGGCAACGCCGCGACGTAGCCGTCGAGCGCCCACGCCGCGAGGCCGGTGAGCAGCAGCCCGGCCGGATCGTCGCCCGCCGGCAGGGCCCGACCGGCCTCGGCCGCCGGACGCGGGTGGTCACCGGCGTGCACCGCCGCGCCGAATGCCGCCAGGTACGTCTCCCGGGCGGCGGCCAGATCGAGGTCCGCCAGCCGCCGGGCGGCGGCGAGCAACGGCGGGCCGGCTGCGCGGCCCCGGTTGACGGCGAAGGCTACCTGGGCCCGCAGCCGCTCCACTTCGGCCTGGTGCAGCGGATCGAGCGGGCCGAGTTCCGCTGCTGCCAACAACTCCGGCACCTTGGCCGGCTGGCCGGCGGCGAACCGGGCCTGCGCCGCGGCGAAGGCGCGGGCGGCCCGCGGCTTCGGGTCGGCGGTCAGCTCCGCGGCCCGCTCCAGGAAGGCGGCGGCCGCGGCGTGGCCGCCACGGGAACGGGCCCGGTCGGCCGACTGAGCCAGCTCGGCCGCGACCTCGTCGTCCAACCCGAGGGTGGCGTGGGCGCGATGCCAGGCCCGGCGATCGGGATCCTGCTGCGGATCGGTGACGTCGGCGAACGCCCCGTGCACCGCGCGGAGCTCGGCCGGGGTGGCGGAGCGCCAGCTGGCCGAACGCACCAGTGGATGCCGGAACCGCACGCGGGCCCCGAGTTCGAGCAGCTCAGCCGATTCGGCCGGGGCGGCGGCGTCCGGTGTGACGTTGAGCCGTTCCAACGCCCGCCACAGCAGCGGGACGTCGCCGAGCGGCTCCACAGCGGCGGCCAGCAACAGCGTGCGGGTGTCTTGGGACAGCTCGGCGATCCGCCGCTGGAAGCCCTGTTCGATCCGGTTCGGGATCGGGGCCGTGGTCCGGCCGCCGAGGCCGAAGGCCAGCTCCGCCGGCGTGCGGCCGCGCGGAAGTTCCAGCAGCGCCAACGGGTTTCCGTGGGTCTCGGCGACGATCCGGTCCCGGATACGGGCGTCGACCGGTCCCGGCAGCACCGAGTCCAGCAGCGCCCGGGCGTCCCCGTCGGGCAGGCCGTCGACCCGCAGCTCGGGCAGGCCGTCAAGCAGTTCCTCGTCGCGGGAGGCGAACACCAGGGCCACCGATTCGGCGTCCAACCGCCGGGCCACGAAGGTGAGGATCACCTCGGACATCTTGTCCAGCCACTGCACGTCGTCCACCACGCACAGCAGCGGCCGCTCGGCCGCCGCCTCGGCGAACAGCCCGAGCACCGCCAGCCCGACGTGCAACGCGTCCGGAACTGCACCGGCCCGTTCACCCAGCCCCACCAGCAGCGCCTCGCGCTGGGGCGCCGGCAGCCGGTCCACGTGGGTCATCAGCGGGACGCACAACCGTTGCAGCGTCGCGTAGGCGATCTCGCTCTCCGACTCGACGCCGACCGCCCGGGACACCCGCTCGGCGGGCATCGTGCCGGCCACGTAGTCAAGCAAGGCGGTCTTGCCGGCGCCGGCCTCACCCCGCAGCACCAGCACCCGGCTCCGGCCGTCGCGGACGTCCCGCACCAGCCGGTCCAGCGTCTCCTGCTCGCGTCTGCGTCCCAACAGCACGTCGGCGAGCCTACCCGCGGCCGGCGTGGCGGGATCTGTTGGCAGTGGCCGGATCCGTGCGATCCGCGCTAGGCCGCACGCAGGTGGTCCAGGCAGAAGTCCAGCGCCGCCTCCAGGTGCTCGGACGATCCCGTGGACATCAGGATCACCACCCCGCCCTGGATCGCGGCGAGCAGCGCCGACGCCGCCGCGGAGGCTTCGATGTCTCGGCTGATGTGGCCGCTGGCCTGCATCTTCTCGATGCCGATCTCGACCTGCCGCTGCCACTGCGCGAACAGCTGCCGGGTCACCTCCTGCGCGGCCGGGGTACGCCGGTCGATCTCCATGATCAGGGCGCCCAGCGGGCAGTGCACGCCCTGCCGGCGGTAGCGCCCGACGACGGCGTCCCGCCACTGCCGCCACGCCGTCCATGACGTGAGCTCGCTGAGGTAGGGCTGCTGGTCCTCGATCACCCGGTCGGCCTCGTGCTGGGCCACCGCAAGCAGCAGCTGCTCGCGTCCCTCGGGGAAGTAGTGGAACAGCTGGCTCTTGCCGGTGCCGCTGCGGCTGCCGACGTCGTCCAGGGTGACATTGCCGACGCCGCGTTCGCGGATCTCCGTGGCCGCCGCTTCGACGATCCGCAGGCGGGTCGCGGCCCCCTTCTTGGTGAGCACCCATTGAATGTACCCTGCGGTCCATTATCCGGCGAGCCTCTAGGCGATGCCCGTCAGCGAACACGGCCCGTCGGCCGGCGACGGCGGGCCAGGGGCGTGGGGCGGGGTGGCGGTGCCGTAGACGCGCTGGGCGTGCTCGGCGAAGGCCTGCTCCGAACGCTCCAGGATGGCCGAACGCAGGGGCAGCCGCTCGACCGTCATCCGGAACACGTCGGGATCGGCGTCGTAGCGCAGCAAACCGAAGATCAGCGGGGCCAGTTCGGTGTCTTCAACGTGGTCGGCAAGCATCTCGTCACACTCGGCCGAGGTCACGCACCGGGCGATCAGCGGGACGACGTGCTCCTCCTCCCGGGCCAGGTGATCGGCCAGCGGCAAGATCAACGCGTCGAGCACGGCCGCGGTGGCGTCCCGTGCCGACGGGGCAGCCGCGGCACGCCAAGAATCCAGTGCCTTCCCCAAACAACCGACCAGAACGTCGATATCCTGGTGCTCGCTCTCCATGGCCCGCACGAGCGGCGCGGCCTCCGCCGGCAACCGGTCGAGCAGCTTGGGCCAGAAATGCCGGTCCTCGACGCGGTGGTGCCGGCGCGCCAGGCCGGCGACCAGCTCGACGTGCCCGATGACGACCCGAGCCCGGTCCACGTCGCCGCCGACAACGGCCCGCACGAGCTCGGGCATGAAGCCGAATTCGCGCTGGACCATCGCGTGGACCAGGTAGATGGCTCTGACGTCCGCGAGCGTCATGTTCGATCCTCCGGCCGTTCGGGTCTGAGGGGCAGGATGCCGCCCCGGGACCGCTCTCGCCGGGCCACCGGGTGAACCGACGATCCGATGTGCCTGAACGGACATGCCCGTCACTTCCGACACCGGT
The DNA here is from genome assembly GCF_018263855.1 of Kutzneria sp. CA-103260. Lineage (GTDB taxonomy): Bacteria > Actinomycetota > Actinomycetes > Mycobacteriales > Pseudonocardiaceae > Kutzneria. Next base: position 5,445,896 of record NZ_CP073318.1, read on the forward strand.
TACGGCGAACCGCCCACCTGGACGGAACGGAAAACTGGCCGGCACGGAGAACCGTGCCGGCCAGTGGAAACCGGCGTCAGGCCGCGGTGACGGCGCTGACGATCAGGTCGTGCGCCTGACCCGAGTCGTCCATCGCGCCCAGGCTCCACGGCAGCGTGATGTTCGGGTCGCTGCTGATGCCGCGCGGGTCGGTGGTGCTCGGCGCGACCACGGTGACGCTGGCCGGCGTGACCTGGTTCGACGGGGCCTCGATTCCGGTCCAGTGCAACAACATCGTGGCCGACTGGCCGTCCGAGATCGTCACCAGCGGGGCGTTCGCGGCGTCCGCCGCGGTCGTCACGGTGATGCCCGGGGCGCCGGTCAGCGAGACCGGCAGGCTGCCCTGGAAGTTGCAGGACTGGCCGGGCTTCGCGGTGAACTTCACCTGCGCGTAGCGCTGGCCGGCCCCGGGCTCGCCCGGCACCAGGGTGGTGGTCACCTGGGCCGAGGTACACCGGAAGTCGGTCGGCATCGCCGAGGCCGCGGCGGCGGGAACGAGCGCGGCCACGGCGACGGCGCCGAGGACGGCGGCGCCCGCCGCGGTGCGACGGAGTCCGGTGTTCATGAGGATAACTCCCTTCTCGGAGGGTGAGCGGGTGGTCACCGCTCACCCTCAGGTCTACCCGACACCCTATCGAGCAACACTCGTAAGTGGGAATCGCCTCGCCCAAGCAACCCGCGGTGACCGTCGAACGTCCCAACAACGGCGAAACTCTGGGCAACGACTCAACGTGTCCATAATGGGCAGGTCGGCGAATGTAACTAAAGTAGCTTCACGCCGAATTCGCACCGGCGTGGATGGTCTACTCGCGCCATGACACCTGCACGCCCTTTTCCGTTCCGCACCGCGCACCAACTCGACCTCGATCCGGAATTCCGGCAGCTGCGCCCCGCGGAACCGCTGCTGCGCGTCGAACTCCCGTACGGCGGCGAGGGCTGGCTGGCCATCGGCCACGCCGCGGTCAAGGCGATTCTGGGCGATTCCCGGTTCAGCCGGGCGGCCGTGCTCGGGGCGGACGTGCCGCGGCCGCAGCCGGTGATCGCCCGGGCCAAGACCATTCTCACCATGGACCCGCCCGAGCACTCCCGGCTGCGCCGGCTGGCCGCCCGGGCGTTCACCAGCCGTCGGATGGACGACTTCCGCCCGCGGGTGCAGGCCATCGTGGACGACCTGCTGGACGGCCTGATCACCGCCGGGCCGCCGGCCGAGCTGATCGAGGGCCTGGCCCTGCCGCTGCCCATCACCGTGATCTGCGAGCTGCTCGGCGTGCCCTTCGACGACCGCGACCGGTTCCGGGCCTGGTCCGAGCGGTTCGTGTCGATCACCGCGTATTCGGCGGCCGAGATCGAGGCGGCCGGGGCCGCGCTCAAGGGGTACCTGGCCGAGCTGGTCGAGCGCCGCCGGGTCGAGCCCACCGACGACCTGCTCGGCGTGCTGGCCGAGGTCGACGAGCTCGGCCCGGACGAGCTGGTCAACTTCGGCGTCACGCTGCTGGTGGCCGGGCACGAGTCGACCGCCAACCAGATCGGCAACTTCACCTACACCCTGCTGACCCGGCCCGACCAGCGGGAACTGCTGCTGGCCGACCCCGACCTGCTGCCGTCGGCGATCGAGGAGCTGCTGCGCTACGTGCCGATCCAGACCTCGGCCGGCGGGCCGCGGGTGGCGCTCGAGGACGTCCAGATCGGCGACGTCCTCGTGCGCGCAGGCGAGACCGTGCTGCCCCAGCTGGCCTCGGCGAACCGTGACGACCTGGTGTTCGACGACCCCGAGCGGCTCGACCTCACCCGCGGCCGCAACCCCCACCTGGCCTTCGGCCACGGCATCCACTTCTGCATCGCCGCGCAGCTGGCCCGCATCGAGCTGCAGGCGGCGATCGGGACCCTGCTGCGCCGCCTGCCGACCGTGCGGCTGGCCGTGCCCGAGGAGGAGCTGGTCTGGAAGACGGGGATGCTGGTGCGGGGGCTGCGGGCGCTGCCGGTTACGTGGTAGGCGGCGCCGGCCGCAGGTGCTGGTTGCCGTCGGCCCAGAGCACGGTCAGCTTGAGCCGGTCGATCTGCCAGCCATCGGCCGTCCTGGTCAGCCCGTAGTCATAGGTGCCGGCCACCGTCCACAGCGGATTGCCCAGGTGGGTGGCCTTGCGGTGCACGGCGACAACGTTTGCGGAGGCGGTGGCCCGGTCGCCGTCGACGGCAGCCAGCACGCCGAGCACCAGGTGCTGGACCATGTCAAGCGCCTCGGTGAACCGGGTCATGCGGCCGATCAGCTCGTCCCGGGTGACGCGATGCGGCTCGCCGCCGTAGAGCGAGGAATAGTCCAGGGCGATCTCCGGGGCGAGCACCCCGGCCAGCCTGAGCCAATCGGAACGGTCGATGGCCCAACCCATTGTCGTCACGGTTTCGGCGATGAGTAGACGATCGACCACTTGCACGTTTGTCATCATTCCCCTATTCGACCGGTAACTTCAGGTAAATTGACGGTGTCACCTGTCGAAAATGACGATCCGTCTTGTCGGGAAGATAACAGGCGAGACGGAATGAACCAGCACGTGAGTTATCGTCGGCCCGACATTAGGCGTACTGGGAGTCCTGGATGACTGAACACGGGAAAGCGCTTGCTGGGGGCGGGCCGGTCGCCATCGTCGGCATCGGCTGCCGCTTCCCCGGCGCGACCGGCCCCGACGAGCTGTGGCGGCTGCTGCGTGAGGGCCGCGACCAGGTCGGCGAGGTGCCGCCGGACCGCTACGACGTGGACGCGGTGTACGACCCGGAGCCCGGCGTGCCGGGCAAGTCCGTCGCCCGACGGGGCGGATTCCTGTCCGAAGTGGACGGCTTCGACGCGGCGTTCTTCGGGATTTCCCCGCGCGAGGCGCAGACCATGGACCCGCAACAGCGGCTGCTGCTGGAGACGGCGTGGGAGGCGGTGGAGGACGCCGGCATCCGGCCGGCCGACCTCGCCGGCAACCGGGCCGGGGTCTACGTCGGCCAGGCCATGAGCAACTACTGGGACCTGCTCAGCCGAGCCGGCGTGCTCGACATCCACTCCGGGGTGAACTCCGGCACTCGGGCCGCGCTGCCGGGCCGGCTGTCGTTCTTCTTCGACCTGCGCGGCCCCAGCATCTCGCTGGACACGGCGTGCTCGTCCTCGCTGGTCGCGGTGCATCTGGCCATGCAGAGCCTGCGCTCCGGCGAGTCGAACCTGGCGCTGGTCGGCGGCGTCAACATGATCCTGCAACCGCACGAGACGGTGGCGCTGTCCCAGGGCGGGGTGCTTTCGCCGGACGGCCGCTGCAAGTTCGGCGACGCCTCCGGCAACGGCTATGTGCGTGGCGAGGGCGTAGCGGTGCTGGCGCTCAAGCCGTTGGAAGCAGCTGTGACCGACGGCAATCCGGTGTACGCGGTGATCCGCGGCAGCAGCGTGATCGGCGACGGCCGTGGCAGCGGCTACCTGATGACGCCCGCGGTGAGCGGTCAGGAGGAGATGCTGCGGGCGGCCTACGCCGACGCGGGCATCGAGCCTTCGACCGTCGACTACGTCGAGGCGCACGGCACCGGGACCTCGGTCGGCGACCCGGTCGAACTCGGTGCCCTGGGCACGGTTCTGGGCGCCGGCCGGCCCGCGGACCGGCCGCTGCTGGTCGGCTCGTTGAAGACCAACATCGCGCACGCCGAGGCGGCCGCCGGGCTGGCCGGGCTGATCAAGGCGGCGCTGGTGCTCCGGCACCGGGTCGTGCCGCCGAGCCTGCATCTGAACCGGCCCAACCCCTCGATCCCGTTCGACGAGCTCGGCGTCACGATCCCGACCAGGCTCACCGAGCTGCCCGACCGGGGCCGGCCGGCGATCTCCGGGGTCAGCTCGTTCGGCATCTCCGGGGCCAACGCGCACGTGGTGCTCACCGAGCACGTGTCGTCCTGTGGCCCGGAGCTCACCGGCCCGGCGCCGCTGGTGTTGTCGGCGGCCACCGAGCCGGCCCTGGACCAGCTACGCAAGTCCTATGTGGACTTTCTCCGGAGCACGGACCTGCCTCTGGGCGACATCTGCTTCACGGCGGCGAAACACCGTCAGCACCAGGAATTCCGGCTGGCCGTGACCGGTCGGACCCGCGAGGAGCTGGCCGAGCAGCTGGACAACCCGCTCGCCGCGACCGCCCCCAGCCCTTCGCGGCGGCCGAGAATCGCCTTCGTGTTCCCGGGGCAGGGGTCGCAGTGGGCCGGGATGGGCCGCGAACTCCATGCCCAGTCCCCGGTCTTCGCCGAGCAGCTGACCTTGTGCGACGAGGCCGTGCGGGCCGAGACCGGGTGGTCAGTGCTGGAGCTGCTGCTCGGCGAGGACACCGGATGGCTGACCGAGCTGGACCGGATCCAACCGGTGCTGTGGGCCATGGAGGTGTCGATCGCCGCTGTCTGGCGGCACTGGGGCGTCGAGCCGGACGTCGTCATCGGGCACAGCATGGGTGAATCGGCCGCCGCCTACGTGGCCGGGGCGCTGAGCCTGGCCGATGCGGCGGCGGTGATCTGTCGACGTAGCCGACTGTGCAAGCAGATCGCCGGCCAGGGTGGCATGGCCACCGTGGAGCTGTCGGAGGCCGAGGCTGCCGACGCGATCTCCGACTACGCCGACCGGGTGGCGATCGCCGCGCTGAACAGCCCACGTTCCACGGTGCTGTCCGGGGATCCCCTGGCGCTGCGGGAGATCCAGCAGAAGCTCGATCGGCAGGGTGTGTTCTGTCGGCTGGTGGACGTCACCTTTGCCTCGCACAGCCCTCAGGTGGATCCGCTGCGGGAGCCGCTGCTGGCCGAGCTGGCCGGTCTCCAGCCGCGGGCCGGTTCGGTGCCGATCCACTCCACGGTGATCGACGAAGTGGTGGACGGTTCGGGCCTCGATGCCGCGTACTGGGTGCGCAACCTGCGTGATCCGGTGCGGCTGGCATCTGTGGTCCAGGCCACGAGCGACGCCGTGTTCATCGAGATCAGCCCGCATCCGGTGCTGCGGACGGCGTTCGAGGGTCTGCGGGTCGTGCCTTCGTTGTACCGCAACGAGTCCGAGCTGGCGGCGCTGGCTCGGGGGTTGGGTGCGCTGCACGGCCACGGGTACGAGGCGGACTGGGACAAGGTGTTCCCAGCCGGGTCCCGGTGTGTGCGGCTGCCGCGGTATCCGTGGCAGCGGGAGAAGTACTGGTTCGAGGCGCCGGCGGCGAATCCCATAGCTCCGGAGACGACCTTGGTTCCCTCCACTTCTTCCCCCATCATGATCGACTTGCCTGGCACTGCCGCCTTGGTCGATGCCGGTGGCCGCACGGTCGCCGAGCTTCCCGGCCTGCGCCTACGCTTCACGGTCGCCGGCACGACAGCCCTTCCCCAACCGCCGGTTCTCGCACCGGTTCCCCAGCCACAACCCGAAGCCCCGACCGACGCTGACGGCTTCGTCGCCGCGCAGATCGCCGAGTCGCTGGGCATGCGCACCGTTCCCGCTGACCGTCCGCTCAGGGCGATCGGCCTGGACTCGCTGATGGCGTCGCGGCTGCGGACCAGGGTGAACCGAACACTCGGCACGGATCTGCCGCTGACCGATTTCCTCGGCGAGACAACACTTCGCGGACTCACCGCCGCTGTGCGGGCCGCACTCGCGAACTGACACCAAGAAGGAGAGCACAACAGTGGACTTCAGCCTCGGGCCGGAAGCGCTCAAGTGGCGCGAGGTCGCGCGGGAGTTCGCCGCCAAGGTCGTCCGACCGGTCGCGGCCGACCTGGACGCGCAGACCGACCCGCAAGACGCCTGGTCGTGGGAGATCATCGAGCAGGCCGACGCCCACGGCCTGCGCCAGGCCCCGCTGCCGAGGATTTACGGGGGCAGCGGCACCGACCACGTCACCAATGTCACTGTGCTGGAGGAGATCGCCGCCGCGGACCTGGGCATCGGCGTGGTGTTGGGCGTGCACTGGAAGATCGCCCAGATGTTCCACGCCATGGCCACCCCCGAGCAGCGCGAGCGCCACCTGTCGCGGATGGCGGCCAACCCGCGCGGCCTGTTCGCGGCCTCGGTGACCGAGCCGGCCGCCGGCTCCGACAACTTCCTACCCTACACCGGTCCCAACGGCGGGCTGCGCACCCGGGCCGAGCGGGTCGACGGCGGCTATGTGATCAACGGCGTCAAGCACTACATCTCCAACGCCAACCGGGCCGAGATCATCCTGTGCTACGCCCGCACCGGCGAGGCCGGCATCACCGGCTTCATCCTGCCGGCCGGCACCGAGGGCGTGCGCATCGGCAAGGTGCACGACAAGTGCGGCGAGCGCACCGCCAACAACTCGGAGATCTTCTACGACAACGTGTTCGTGCCGGACGCCGACGTGCTCGGCGCTCCGGACACCGCCCGCCAGGACGCCATCTCGGCCATGCGGGCCGGCAACACCTACGCGGCCGCGTGCGCCCTCGGCATCGCCCGCGAGTGCTTCGACCGCACACTTTCCTTCTGCCGCACCAGGATCCAGGGCGGCAAGCCGATCATCGAGCACCAGGCCGTCGGCTCCTACCTGGCCGACATGTACGTCAACGTGGACGCCTCGCGCACCTACGTGCTGCGGGCCGCCAGCGAGGCCACCCGGACCGAGGGCTACGACCCGGCGCTGAGCATCATCCCCAAGCTGCTGGTCTCGGAGCGGACCTTCGACTCAGCCCGGCGGGCCATGGAACTGTGGGGCGGGGCTGGCGTGATGCGGGAGAACGGCATCGAGAAGCTGTTGCGGGACGCGGCGATCTGGCTGCACTCGGACGGCACCAACATCATCATGCGGGAGAAGCTGGCCGACCTGCTGCGGGCCGCGTCGTGACCATCCAGGACTACCCGATGGCCCGGGCCAGCCACACCTTCGACCCGCCCGCGCCGTTCGCCTTGCGCCGCGACGATGATCCCGTCGGCAAAGTGCGGCTGTGGGACGGCACCACGCCGTGGCTGATCACCCGTTACGCCGACGCGCAGGCGGTGCTGACCGACGAGCGGTTCAGCGCCGACCCGAACACTCCCGGCTTCCCGTTCATCACGCCGGCGGTCAAGGCCAACCTGCGCTTCCGGCAGCTGATGATCCGCGACGACGACCCGCAACACGGGCGGCTGCGGCGGATGCTCAACAAGGACTTCATGGCCCGGCGCATGGAGTTGCTGCGCCCCTCGGTGCAGCACCTCGTGGACGGTCTGGTCGACGACCTCGTCGCCGGCGGGGAGCCCGGCGACCTGGTCAAGACGTTCGCCATTCCCCTGCCGTCCATGGTGATCTGCCTGCTGCTCGGTGTGCCCTACGAGGATCACGACTTCTTCCAGCAGCGCACCCTCCGCGTCGCCGACCGCCGGACCTCCGAGGAGGGCGTGCGGGCCGCCAACCAGGAGCTCACCGAGTACATGGTGCGGCTGGTCGCGGCCAAGGACGCCGACCCCGGCGACGACCTGGTCAGCCGGCTCGTCGTCGACCAGTACCGGATCGGGGCGATCACCCAGCAGGAGATCGCCGACCTGGCCCGGATGATCCTCGTCGCCGGGCACGAGTCCACCGCCCACATGACCGCCCTCAGCGTGCTGGCCCTGCTCCAGCATCCCGAGCAACGAGCCTTGTTGCAGGCCGATCCGACCACCGTCCCCAACGCCGTCGAGGAGTTGCTGCGCTACCTCACCGTCGTACACAACGGTCTTCCTCGGGCGGCTCGTGAGGACGTGGTGATCGGCGGCCAGCTGATCAAGGCCGGCGACGGGCTGCTGGTGGCGTTGCCGTCGGCCAACCGGGACCACGCAGCCTTCCCCGACGGCGACCGTCTCGACATCGGCCGTCCCTCCCCTCGCCACCTCACCTTCGGCTTCGGCATCCACCACTGCCTCGGCCACTACCTGGCCCGCATCGAGGTGCAGGTGGCGCTGGAGACCCTGTTCCGTCGGCTGCCGGATCTGCGGCTCGCGGTTCCCTTCGACAGCCTCGAGTTCCGCCACCAGATGGCCGTCTACGGCGTGTTCGAACTCCCGGTCGCCTGGTCCTGATTCTGCCGGCGCGTCATCGGATTCGTCGGGATCCGATGACGCGCCGCAGGTCAGTCGTGCTTGCGGGCCCAGGCCGGCAATGGCAGCTCGGCCGGATCGAGATCGCCCTGGCACGGGCGTTATGGCTGACCGAGCGGCTCAGCACCTCATGCATGCCCGCTACCGTAGCCTCGACACTGTGCCGAGCGCCGATCACCAAAGCCGTTGTCTGGCAATGGGTTTCACTCGTTCGTGGGTCGAGTTGGATCTTGCGGTGGGCATAGAATTGCTGGTATGGAAGCAAAAGTCGCTCGTTTGATCGAATACGAGCGGGGTATCCGTCGGGCGCAGGCCGAGCGGTTGCGGTTGATCGCCGAGTTGAACGTGGACGACTGGGCCGTCATCGACATCGGCATGGCGTTGCAGCTCTCGCCCAGCAACGCCTCCTCGCTTGTCCAGTGGGCCACCCGCGTGGCCACACTGTTTCCGGATGTGTTGGAGGCGATGGAGGCCGGGGTGATCAGTGAGTGGTCCGCCCACGGGCTGGTCGATCCGACCGAGGACTACACACCAGAGTTGGCGCAGAAGGCCGTCGCGAAGACGTTGGAGACGGCGGAGGGCCGGTGCTGTCAACAACTCCGGCGGTCGGTGCAGCGCCGGTTGCAGCGCGCGGATCCTGCTGGGCATGCCCGGCGGTGTGCGGGGCGGCGGCGGGGTCGGAAGGTCGAGCTCTACGACGAGGACGACGGGATGGCCGTCCTGAAGTCCGAACAGCCGGTGGAGGTCGCTCAGGCGATGTACACCAAGATCGACCGGCTGGCCCGCGCGGAACCCAAGAACGGCAGGTCGATGGACGCGGTTCGGGCGGACGTGTTGGCCGCCTTGGTGTTGGAAGAACCGAAAAGTGCCGGTTCGAAGGCGTTGATCCAGGTCACCGTGCCCATCACCGCGTTGTTGGGTGTCGATGATCGGCCGGGGCAGCTCGATGCTGGTCAGTTGATCCCGGCAGAGGTCGTGCGGGACTTGATGTCCCAGCCTGGCACGGTGTTCCACCGGCTGCTCACCGATGGGGCCGGCAACTTGTTGGAGTACAGCCCGGGGATGTACCGGCCGAAGGCGGAGGTGGACCGGTTCATTCGCACCCGGCACAGGACGTGTGTGATGCCCTGTTGTTCGCATCCGTCGCGGTCGTGCGACCTCGATCATGCGGTGGCGTGGCCGGAAGGCAAGACCACGGGCACTAATCTCGGGCCGTTGGACCGTAGGCATCACCGCTACAAGCATGCGACCAAAGCGAAGGTCACCATCGCCGAGGATGGGACCGCCAGCATCCAGACGCGGTGGGGGCAGACCTACAGCACCAAGCCAGATCCGTTGGATGAGCCGCCGTTCTGATCCAAACCGCCACGACCACCGGACCTGCCACCGCCAGACCTGTGCCGTTGGCGGGAACCGTTGAATGAGAACCGTTCTGAGATCGTATCGACGGCCCCTTCCCACAATTCCATAACATCACAGACCCTTGGGCTCGTGATCCGCTGCCGCGGCCACGACGGCCGACTCCTTCCCCAAAGACTCCTGTGTGCCGCCGCGGCCTTGCCACCCGGCACCGTGGTTGCGGTCCGTAGGTGCGCGCGTCAGGTGGGTGCGTGGGTTCGGCGCGAGTTACGTCGTGGGTGCGTTGGGGGTGCGTGTGTTGGTTTTGGTTCTGCTCTGGACTTGGCTTGGGTGGGCGGAGATGCTGCCGGTATGGGCTCTGCGGATGGGGTTGGGATCACGGTGGCGGGGTTGGATGCGGATCCGTATCCGATCTATGCAAGGTTGCGGCGAGAGCGGCCGGTGGTGTGGGTGGGCTGGGCGAGGGCGTTTTTTGTGACCAGGTGGGAAGACGTGCGGGCGCTGGCGGCGGAGCCGGGGACGTACAGCGCGGCGGTGGAGGACTCGCCGCTGACGGAGGCGATCGGGCCGAATCTGTTGCACAGCGAGGGCGAATGCCACCGGAGGCTGAGGAAGCCTTTGACGGACAGGCTGAGGCCGTCGGTGATTGCCAAAGGGATGCGAGCCGTGGTGGAGGGGGTGGTGGACGAGCTGGTGGAAGGGCTGGAGGCGGGGAGGGTGGTGGATCTGATTGGGGAATTCGCGCAGCCGCTGGCGATTCGGGTGTTGACGGAGGCAACGGGGTTGCCGAAGGTGCCGGCGGAGACAGTGCTGGGGTGGTTAAACGGGATCGCGGCGGGGGCGTCGAACTACGAGGGGGACGAGGAGAAGAGTCGGCTGGCGGAGGGGGCTGGACGCGAGGTGGACGAGATGCTCCGGCGGCGGGTGGACGAAGGGGTGCCGGCAGGGAGCATTCTGTCGGCGTTGCTGGCCACGGGGGCGACGTTCAGTGAGCTGGCGGCGACAGTGAAGCTGCTGATCGTGGGCGGCATGCAGGAACCCAGAGACCTGTTCGGCTTCGCGATGGGGGCCTACGTGGAGCGGGCGGAAGTGCGAGAAAGGGTGCGGGAGGACGAGGGGGCGGTGGGGGCGCTGATCGAAGAGGCGCTGCGGTGGGGATCGCCGGTGGGGACAGTGACACGGCGGACAACGAAGGCGGTGACACTGTCCGGAGTGGACCTGCCGGCGGGGGCGGTGGTGGCGGGGGTGCTGAGCTCGGCCAACCGCGACGAGCGGCGCTGGGACAACCCGGACGACTTCGACATCGACCGAAAGGACCTCCAGCACATCGCGTTCAGCGCGGGCCCGCATGCGTGTGTGGGGGCGAGCCTGGCGAGGCTGGAGGCGCGGGTGGCGGTGGCACGGCTGGTGGAACGGTTCCCGGACCTCAGTCTGCAAGAGCCGATCAAGGTGCACGGGTGGGAGTTTCGCGGGCCGGTGGCGCTGAAGGTGACGCTTCGGGGGCGGGCATCGGTGAAGAGGGCGCGGGAAGGACGCCTGCTGCGGGTTGGTGCTGTGGAGGCGTTGACGGATGATGTTCGATTGCTGACGTTGATGCCGGCGGATGGGCGACGGCTGCCCGAGGTGGAGCCGGGTGCGCACATTGACCTCACCACGGGCGAGGGCAAGCGGCAGTACTCGCTCACGGGGACGGGCACCGATCGCTGGCAGATTGCGGTGCGGCGGCGGGAGGACGGGCGCGGCGGGTCGGTCTGGGTGCACGAGCGGGTGGCGGTCGGCGACACGCTTCGGGTGGACGGGCCGCGCAATCACTTCCGGTTGACAGACGCGCCGGAGCACGTGTTCATCGCGGGCGGCATCGGGATCACGCCGATCGTGCCGATGGTGGCCCGGCTGCGGGAAACCGGTCGGCGGTGGCAGTTGCACTACATTGGACGGTCGCTGGCCGAGATGCCCTTCCGCGAACTGTTGGCCGGGCCGGAAACGACCCTGTGGACGACGAGGAACGATGGCCGGCCGTCGTTGTCGGCGCTGATGAACGGCTTGCCCGATGGGACCGCGGTGTACTGCTGCGGGCCGGCGTCGCTGATCGACGAGATCGAGCAGTTGGACGTCTGGTCGCGGCTGGTGCTGACGGTGGAGCGATTCGCGCCCCGGGCGCGCGATCACGGGACCCAAGACGACAAACCGTTCGACGTCGGCCTGCGCGACGGTCGTACGGTCCACGTGGCCGCGGGTTGTTCGGTGCTCGATGCCTTGCGGGACGTGGGCGTGCTGGTGCCGTCCACCTGCCGTGAAGGAACCTGCGGCTCGTGCGAAACCGCTGTCCTGGAGGGCGAAATCGACCACCGCGACAGTGTGCTGAACCCGCAGGAACGAGCCAGCAGCGACACCATGATGGTATGCGTGTCCCGGGCGCGTTCACACCGCCTGACGCTCGATCTCTGACAAAGCGGCTCACCCCGCAGTGATCAGCGAGCCGAGCAGGGCCAGCGCCTGGGCCGAGGGTGTGCCCGGCTCGGCGTGATAGACAACGATCACCAGGTTGTCGGTGCCGGTGACGGCGAGCTTGTCCCGGTGCAGGATGAGCTCGCCGACCTGAGGATGACTCAGCCTGGTGGTGGCGCTGCGCCGACGGCGGATGTCGTGACGGGCCCACAGGCGGCGGAACCGTTCGCTGGCCAGGGAAAGCTCGCCGATCAGCTCGGCCAGCCGCGGATCCTCGGTGTCGCCGCCGATGACCGCCCGCAGCTGGGCCACGACCTCGGCGGTGCCCTGCTCCCAGTCCGGATGAACACGCCGGGCCTCGGGATCGGTGAACAGGGCCCGCAGCCGGTTGCAGCCCGGCGCCAGGTGCGGGGACAGCGCCACGGCCAGCGGATTGGCGGCCAGCACGTCCATGTACTTGTTCTGCACGAACGCCGGCATGGTCAGGGACCGCACCAGCTGCTGGATGCTGGCCGGCACCCGTTCGACCTTGGGCCGGGGCCGGCGACGGGACTTCGGGCGGGCCAGCTCCCGCAGGTGGGCGGCGCCGGCCTCGTCCAGCCGCAGCACGTCGGCCAGCGCGTCGAGCACCTGGGTCGACGGCGTCCGGTCCCGGCCCTGCTCCAGCCGCAGGTAGTAGTCGGCGCTGATGCCGGCCAGCATGGCCACTTCCTCACGCCGCAGACCGGAAACGCGACGGATCCCGGCCGACCGCATGCCGACGTCCTCCGGGCGCACGAGCTCCCGCCGCGCCCGCAGGAACTCCCCGAGCGCGTTGCCGGCCTCCCGTGTGTCCATGCCTTCGACGCTAACCGCCGCGGCCCGGCGGTGGGTGGTCCTGACACTCCCAGGAACTTCTCGGCACTCCCTCGCTCGATGGCCGCGCCGCATGCTCTGAGCAGCCAAGACATGAGGAGTGAAAGCAATGCGGACATGGTTCGTCACCGGCGTCAACAGCGGCTTCGGCCGGCAGCTGACCGAGCAGCTGCTGGGCCGCGGGGACCGGGTCGCCGGCACCGTCCGCCGGGCGGGCTCGGTGCGTGACCTGCAGGACAAGTACGGCGACCAGTTCTGGGTGGCCCACCTGGACGTCACCGACACGCCGGCCGTGCGGGTGGTCGTCGACCGCGCGTTCGGCGAACTGGGCCGCGTCGACGTCGTGGTCAACAACGCCGGCTACGGCCTGTTCGGCGCGGCCGAGGAGGTCACCGACGAGCAGATCGACCACATCCTGGCCACCAACCTGGTCGGCTCCATCCAGGTCACCCGGGCCGCGCTGCCGCACCTGCGGGCCCAGGGCGGCGGGCGGATCATCCAGATCTCCACCTACGGCGGGCAGGCCACCAACCCGGGCGCGTCGCTGTACCACGCCAGCAAGTGGGGCATCGAGGGCTTCATGGAGTCCGTCGGCAAGGAAGTCGCCCCGTTCGGCATCGAGGTCACCATCGTCGAACCCGGCGGCGCCCGCACCGAATTCCGCTTCGACAGCCTCCACACCGCCACGCCCATGCCCGCCTACGACGCCTCCCCCGCCGCCATGACTCGTGGCGCCGACGACCGCGGCCGCCCCTCCCTCGGCGACCCGGCCAGGATGGCCGCCCGCATCATCGCGAGCGCCGACCAGTCCGCCGCCCCGAAACGCCTCGTGCTCGGCAGCGACTCCTACCGCTTCCTGCACGCCGCCCTGTCCGAACGCCTCGCCGACGTGACAGCGCAACAGGAAACCGCTGGACTGACCGACTTCGCCTAAGCGATCGCCCGCATCGACCGCAGTGGCGAGAACACCGCGACCGCCACGCCCAGCAACATCACCACACTGCTCACGATCAACGTCAGGCGCAGGTCGAGCGACCCCAGCACGCCGCCCAGAAGTGCGCCGACGGGCTGCAAGCCGTAGACGAGAAACCGCCACGTGGCGTTGACTCGGGACAGCAGGTCCGGTGGCACCAACGTCTGCCGGAGGGTCTGCTGGTTGACTCCGAACAGGGACGGCCCGGCGCCGCGCAGCACCTGGGCCAGCCCGACCACGGCCAGCACCACCGGCAATGGGCCGCTGGCCAGCACCAGAACCAGCCCGGCCAGGGCCGAGATCAGCATGCCGGCGATGAAAGCCGGCCCGGGGCCGAGGCGGCGGGTGATCGGCGTGGCCACAACCGCCGACGCAACGCCGGCCACGCCGACGACGGTGATCGCCAGGCCGACCAGCCCGGAGGAGAGTTTCAGGCCCTGCACAAGGAAAAGCACCAGCACGACGTTCTGCATCTGCCCGGCCAGCGCGCCCAGCGCGGCGGCGACGATCACCACCCGCACGGTGGGCTGGGTGAAGACGGCCCGCAGCCCCACCGCGATCTCCGCGGCCAGCCGCCGTTCGGTCGCTCGCGGCGGCGGACCGGGCGTGCTGATCCGCGCCTTGAAAAAGGCGGCCACAGCAAAGGAAACGGCGTCCACCACCAGCGCGAACGGCGCCGCGAACACCGTGACCAGCGCGCTGCCGACGGCCGACCCGGTGGTGTTCACGGTGGCGTTGCTGGCCATCAGGGTGCTGTTGGCCGACAACAACTGCTCGCGGGGCACCAGGTGCGGGGTGAACGACTGTGCCGTCACGTTCTCGAACAGGTTGGCCACGCCGGCCAGCACCACGATCACGTAGAGGTGCCACAGGCTCAGCACCCCGAGCCAGGCCAACAGCGGCACCGCACCGACCAGGATGGTCTGCGCGATGTCGGCGGCGACCAGGATCCGCCGATACGGCAACCGATCCACCCACACCCCGGCCGGCAACCCGAACACGAAGTGCGGGGCCAGGGTCGCCACGCCGAGCAGGCCCATCTGGAACGGCGAGGCGTGCAGATACACCACCGCCGACAACGGCAGCGCGACCGCGGTGACGCTGGATCCCAGCAAAGACACCGAGTTCCCGATGAACAACCGGCGGAAGTCGGCGTGCCGCCGGGCCAGGACGTGCTCCATGGGGTGCTACAGCTCCATCAGGGCGAGGCTCGCCGCGGTGTTCCGATCGCCGATGACCTCGTCGGGCTGGATGGCCTCGTCCAGCTCCTTGACCAGCCGGGCCGACAGCACGATCTCGGCCGCCGCGGCGTTCTCCTCGACGTGCCGGCGGCTGGTGCTGCTGGGGATCGGCACGATCCCGTCGTCCTTGGCCAGCAGCCAGGCCAGGGCCAGCTGCGCCGTGGTGCAGCCGACCTCCTCGGCGACGGCGCGCACTCGTTGCACGAGCGCGAGGTTCTGGCCGAGGTTGCCCTGCTGGAAGCGCGGCTGATGCCGCCGCAGGTCGTTGGGCTCCAGGCCGTCCAATGTGGTCAGCGCACCGGCGAGCAGGCCCCGCGCGACCGGCGCGTAGGCGACGACACCGACGCCGAGTTCCCGCGCGGTGGGCAGGATCCTGTCCTCGATGTGGCGGCTGAGCAACGAGTACTCGCTCTGCAGGGCGGCGATCGGATGGATCTCGTTGGCCTGGCGCAACGTCTCGGCACTGACCTCGGACAGCCCGAGATGGCGCACCTTGCCCGCCTGGACCAGCTCCTTCATCGTCAGCACCACCTCCTCGATCGGCACGTGCGGACTGCGCCGGTAGAGGTAGTACAGGTCGATGTGGTCGGTCTCCAGCCGGGCCAGCGACTCGTCGACCGAGCGCCGGATGTAGGCGGGCGAATTGTCCACGACCCGGTCGTCCCCGCTGCCGGCGAAGCCGAACTTGGTGGCCAGCACGACGGAATCCCGCCGTCCGCGCAGGGCCCGCCCGACGAGCAGCTCGTTCGCGGACTCGCCGAAGGACGGCGCGCCGAAGGACGGCGCCGTGTCGATGAGGGTCATCCCCCGGTCGATCGCCCGGTGGATGCTGCGGATGCCCGCCGACTGGTCGGCCTGGCCGTAGAACTCCGACATGCCCATGCAGCCGAGTCCGATGGCGGAGACCTTGAGTCCCGATTCCCCCAGTTCACGCCGGTGCATCGACCGTGGCCTCAACGCTGCGCGGCGCGCTCGACGAAGACGCGCGAGTCGTCCGGGTCCAGCGCCATCGAGCTGAGCAGTTCGAACTCCTGCACGTACTGGTGCACTTCGCGCTCCGTGTCGATGAAGAAGAATCGGGTCTTGTTTTCCAGGTAGACGACGTCCGGGGTGTTGGTGGCCATCGACTCCAGGATGGAGAACGAGCCTGCGGTCACCGGCGGGATCCCGGACTTGAAGCGCAGCACCTGGATGGTGACGTTCGGCCACGTCGAGAGTTCGGCCAGCCGCCGGAACTGCGCACGCGTGACGCTGTTGTCGATCCGCCCGTCGGCGGTCCGGATGGGCCGCCGGAACGCGGCCTCGTCGATGACGGCGGACAGCCGCATGGGCGGGTTCTCCCGCCGCAGCACCGCCTGTCTGCGGCGGTTGATGTCGATACGCCGGTCGATCTCGGTCGGCGCGGGCACCTGCAGGGTCGACTGGATGACGTGCCGCGAGTACTCCGGGGTCTGCAGCAGGGCGTGCGGGACCAGCGCGCAGTAGCACCGGAGTTCGGCGGATCCCGCCTCCAGCTTGATCAGGCTCGAGTATCCGGACGACAGGCTGTTCGCGTAGGCGTCCCACCAGCCCTGCGTCCGGGCCGAGGCGGCCAGCCGGCGCAGGTGCTCGGCCTTGTCGTCGGGCGCCTCGTACAGACCGAACAGCGACTCGAGATCATCCTGGCCGATGCCGATCCGTCCGGTCTCGATCCGGGAGACCTTCGAGGTCGACCAGCCCAGCCGCGCCGCGACGTCCTTGCCGGTCAGGCCGACGGTCATGCGGAGCAGTCGGAGTTCCCGCGCCAGCTGACGCTCGCGCGCGGACGGTGCGTCCTGCGACATGAACGAACGCCTTCCTCTCCGGAGCCCTGCTCGCCGACTCTCGCGATACTCCTCGCAAAAGGATACGGCACAACCTGCCCGGTAACGCCCGTGCAATATTGCAATCACACTATCCCGCTTCCTGACCCTGGCTCATCCTTGTGGGCACCCGCCGCGTCCCGACGTCCCACCCCACAGACGGCTCGATCACTCCTCGGGAGGAGGACCGGCCATGTTCCAGGGCTATCCGGAAGTCGTTGGCAGCACTGCCCGCTCGACCGTGTCGGACATCGAGGACGGCCTCGTGCCCGACCCGCGCTGGGAGACGGGCTCCGGCCCCGTGTCGCCGGTCCGCGCCATTCGTTCGGTGGACCGGCGCCAGGCGGTGCACCGAACGATTCTCGTCGTGGACGTCGAGGGGTTCGGCCACCCGCAACGGACCAACAACGACCAGGTCGTGGTGCGGGGCGGGGTGTACCGAGCGCTGCGGATGGCCTTCGACGCGGCCGGAATCCCGTGGGACAGCTGTGAGATCGAGGACCGCGGGGACGGCGTGTTCGTGCTCGCCGGGGCGGAGGTGCCCAAGGCCGCGTTCGTCGACTCGCTGCCCAAGGCCCTGGCCACGGCGCTGCACCGGCACAACAACACCCACCTGGCCCCGGAACGGATCCGGCTGCGGATGGCGCTGCACGCCGGCGAGATCGCCTACGACGACTTCGGGGTCACCGCGAAGTCGATCAACCTGGCGTTCCGGCTGCTCGACGCGCCGCCGCTGAAGGCGGCCCTGGCCGGCTCGCCGGGGGTGCTGGCGCTCATCGTCTCGTCCTGGTTCTTCCACGAGGTGGTTCGCAACAGCCGGATCGAGGACGCGATCACCTACCGGCACGCCGACGTCACCGTCAAGGAAACCGCGGTGCGGGCCTGGATCTGCCTTCCCGACCACCCCTACGCGCCGGCCGACGCGCCTCTTCCGGCGCGGACCGCGCCGGTGCCGGTGCCCCGTCTGCCGGCCCGTCCCCGATCGTTCACCGGGCGGACCCGAGACCTGGCCTCGCTCACGAAGTCGTTGCCCACCAAGGCGGACGGCGCCGTCACGATCATCGCGATCGTCGGCATGGGTGGCGTCGGCAAGACCTGGCTCGCCCTGCAGTGGGCCCACGAGAACGCCCACCTGTTCCCCGACGGGCAGTTGTACGTGAACCTGCGCGGGTTCGACCCGTCCGGCACGCCGGTGGAACCGGTGGAGGCGGTGCGCGGATTCCTCGACGCGCTACGGCTGCCGCCGGCGTCGATCCCGTTCGACGCCGAGGGGCAGGCGGCGCTGTACCGGGACACGGTGGCGGACCGGCGCATGCTGATCGTGCTGGACAACGCCAGGGACAGCGGCCAGGTGGCGGCGCTGTTGCCCGACAGCCCGAGCTGCACGGTGCTGATCACCAGCCGCAACCAGCTGACCGGGCTGGTCACCACCCATGACGCCCGGCCGCTGGCGCTGGACGTGTTGGACGCCCCGGACGCCAGGAACCTGCTCGCGAAGCGCCTGGACCCCGACCGGGTCGAAACCGACCGGACCGCGGTCGACGAGCTGGTGACCTACTGCGCCGGCCTGCCGCTCGCCCTGGGAATCGTGGCGGCGTGCGCGGCCACCTACTCAGAACTTTCGCTGTCGTTGCTGGCCGCCGAGCTCGGCGAGGCGTCGGCCCGGCTGGACGCTCTGGACGGCGGCGAGCTCACCTCGAACCTGCGCGCCACGCTCTCCTGGTCCTACGAAGCGCTCGCCCCCGAGGCCGCCCGGGTGTTCCGGCTACTCGGCATGGTCCCGGGCCCCGACATCGGACTGCCCGCGATCGCGGTCCTGACCGGACTGCCGGCCAGCCGGGTCACGGCGCTGCTCCGGCAGCTGGAGAACGCGCATCTGGTGCAGCGACAAGGCTCTCCTCGCTGCCGTATGCACGACCTGGTCCGGCTCTACGCCGCCGAGCGGGCCGCCGAACCGCGGTCGGGCGGGACACCAGCCCTGCGGCAGCTGGTCTCCTTCTACATCCACGCCAGCTACGTCGGCGAGCGACTCCTGTACCCGCACCGCAAGCCGATCGACATCGGCGAACGGCCGAGCCACTTCGCCATCCCCAACTTCCCCGACGACGCCTCGATCCTGTCCTGGTTCGACGTCGAACACGCCGGTCTGCTCGCCGCACAGCAGGCCGCGGTCCGGCACGGCTGGCCGGAGCTGGCCTGGCAGCTGGCCTGGACGATGCACGGCTACCTGTTGCGGCGCGGGCACTTGCACGAGCAGCTGACGACCTGGCGAATCGCGCTCACCGCCGCGCGGCAACTGGGCGACCGCGCACTCGAAGGGCACGCGCACCGCCTGCTCGGCCAGGCCCACGCTCGGGCCGGAATGCGCACCGAGGCCGCCTCCCACCTGCACCGCGCGCTCGACCTGGCCAGCGAAGCCGGTGACACGCATGGGGAAGCCCGCGCGTACTACGACCTCACCTGGGTGTGGCGGCACGTGGACGACCGCCTGGCACTGGACTACGCCGACCGGGCGTTCCGCCTGTTCCGGACGCTGGACAATCCGGTGTGGGAGGCGGAGGCGCTCAGCATGGTGGGCTGGCACCAGGCGCTGCTCGGCGACTTCCAGCAGTCCAGGGCCTCCTGCGAGCGGGCGCTGGCCCTGTTCGTCCGGCACGGCAACCGACAGGGCCAGGCCGTCACCCTCGACTGTCTCGGCTACATCGAACACCGCCGCGGCCGGCACGAGCGGGCCCTGGTCCGCTTCCAGGAATCCCTCAAGCTGTGCCGACACCTCGGCGCCACCTACTACGAGGCGGACACCCTCGACCACCTGGCCCGAACCCACGCCGCGCTGGGACAACACGCCGAGGCCCGCGAGGCCTGGCAGCGTGCCCTGGACCTGAGCCGCGCTCAGCATCGGATCACCGACACGAACCGCATCACCCGTCAACTGGCGGCCATGGACGGCGAGACGGCCGCAGTGCCGGCACCATGAGACGCAGAAACGAAAAACAGCCGACGAAGATCGTCGGCTTGCTCATCCACTGACGCGCATTGTCACCGCATATCCCGGTGGACGAAGAGAAATGTGGTTCAGCCGTGTCGCTCGGCCGAGGGGCGACGCGAAAGGCCGTTGTTTTCGGCCTGCGTCAGTGAGGACGACCCCAGAAGCGCCAGCTTTTCGTCGTCCGAGGAGCCAGCCTCCGCGTGGTAGATGACGAGAGTGAGGCCGTCCGTTCCGCTGATCGCGAGCCTCTCACGATGCAGACGCAACTCGCCCACCTGTGGGTGGTCGAACGGGACCGAGGTAGCGCGCTGCGCCGCCACGTCGTGGCGGTTCCACAGGGCGCGGAAGCGCGGGCTCGCCAGGCAGAGTTCTCCGATGAGCTCGACGAGGCGCGGGTCGTCGGTGTCGGTGCCCACGGACCGGCGGAGGCTGGCGGCGTAGCACGCTGTGGTCCCGTCCCAGTCCAGGTGGAGGGATTGCTCCGCCGGGTCGAGAAACACGTCGAGCAACTGGTTGCCCCCAACCGACAGGCGCGGCGACAGCGCGGTCGCCACGGCGTTGGCGGCCAGGATGTCGAAATAGCGGCCCTCAACAAACGCGGGATACGGCAGGGGCGGCAGGAGCTTGACGGTACTGGCCGGCACCGTCTCGGTCCGCGGCCTGCGCCGCGTCCGCCGGGGCTTGTCCGCCCCCAGGCTCAGCAGGTGGGCCGTGTGCTCGTCGTCGAGTTGGAAGACACGGGCGATGGATTCGAGAACCTGCACGGACGGATTGCGCTCGCGTCCCCGCTCCAGGCGCAGGTAGTAGTCGACGCTGATCCCGGCGAGCATGGCAACTTCTTCGCGCCTCAAGCCGGGCACCCGCCGTCCACCGAGATCGGGGACGCCCGCCTGCTCGGGCGGGACAAGCCCGCGGCGGGCGCGGAGGTATTCGCCCAGGTGGTTCGGCTTGTCGGTCATGAAAGCACGGTAACTCGCGGGTGATCGGGCCTGGGAGGACCTGTCACTACCCGGGTCCGCGAGAGCACTGGTTGGGTCCCGGCGGGTGGCGTTCTGTCGAGGACACACCAGTTGGCCCGCCCTACGAGAGGCAGACAAGCGTGAGCGCGCGCGTGAATCGGCAGATCATCTTGGCGGCACGGCCGCACGGAAACCCGAAGGAGAGCGACTTCGAGATCGTGGAGCGCCCCGTGCCCGTCCCCGGCGACGGACAAGTGCTCGTTCGCAACATCCTGGTCTCGCTGGATCCCTTCAACCGCATCCTGATGGGGAACGCGAACAGCGACCAGACGCCCATCGCGCTCGGCGACACGATGTTCGGCTTCACGGTCGCCGTCGTCGAGCAGAGCGACAATCCCGCGTTCGCTGTCGGTGCCCACGTCGCCGGCTTCACCGGCGCCACCGGTTGGCAGGATTACGCCGTGTCCGACGGGTCGGACCTTCGGGTGGTCGATCCGGACGCGGCGCCGTTGGCGGCGAACCTCGGCGTGCTCGGCGTGACGGGCCTCACGGCCTGGGTCGGCCTGACCAAGATCCTGGACCCGAAGCCGGGTGGAACGCTCGTCGTCACCGCTGCGGCCGGCGCCGTCGGCTCGGCCGCGGCTCAGATCGGAAAGCTCCGGGGATACCGGGTCGTGGGGATCGCGGGCGGGCCCGAGAAGACCCGCCACCTGCTCGATGATCTCGGTCTGGACGCCGCCGCCGACTACAAGGCGCCCGACTTCGCCGAGCAACTCGCCCGCGCCGTGCCCGATGGAATCGACACCCTCTACGAGAACGTGGGTGTCGCCCTGTTCCCCGCGCTGCCGGCGCACCTGAACCGGAACGCGCAGGTCGCCCTGGGCGGCGTCATGTCGCAGATCACGCGCACCGGGGCTTTCGAGGGACCGGACCATCTGCCGGACCTGCTGCGGGCGGCCATCTACAAGACCCTCACCATCCGCGGCTTCAACGTGACCGAGTTCTACGACTACTACCCCGAATTCCTCGCTGATCTCGCCCCGGCCGTCGCGACACAGAAGCTGCACTACAGCACACACGTCATCGAAGGGCTGGAGGCAATCCCCGTCGCGTTCCCGGAGATGTTCACCGGCCGCGTCGCCGGCAAGATGATCGCGAAGATCGGCTGAGACAGGCACCGGTCCGGCCCGCGGGGTGATCAGCTGAGTTCGATGGCGGTTCGTTGCCATCGAATCCCGCTCGATCGTCACGCCTCACGACGTGGGTGGCGGTGGTGGGCCTGGCGGAGTCACGCAGGTTTGTCATCTGCACGAAACGCGCACAGCGATGCGGTTCCGGTCGAGCAGCAGTTCCTTGGCCTCCCAGTGAAGGTTCGGAACGGCGTCGATGCTGTGCTTCATATCGGCGATGACGACGACTGCTACATGTCGTGCTCCCAGCTGCCGCGCGTGTCGACGTCCGCAGCATCCGCCAGCGCCTCCAGCTCCGCGATCTCCTCGTCGGCGAGCTCGATGCCGCGAGCTCGGACCAACCCGTCGAGGTAACCCGCCTTCGTGACCCCGATGATCGGGGTGGTCCCCTTGACGATGGCCCAGGCGGTGGCGACGTCGGCGGCGGACGCGCCTCGGTCCTCGCCGATCGCCCCCATCCTGTCCGTCAGCGCCTGCAACTGGGGCAGGATGCCGTTGTACACAGCCGCCCGGCTGCTGCCCTCCGGCAACGGATGGGCCGGGCTGTACCTGCCGGTCAGCGCCCCTTGCTCGAGGACCATGTAGGAAAAGAACCGCACGTCGTGCTCGCGGCAGTGATCAAGAATGCCCGCCCGCTCAGAGTTCCGGTACAGGAGACTGCAGTGGTTCTGGACCGCCTCCACACGGAAGCCGGCCTCGCCGAGGATCTGATCGGCGAGAGCGATCTCCTTCATGTTGTGGTTCGAGACGCCGACATGCTTGATCCTGCCGCTCCGCAGCAGCGGAATCAGAAGCGGCGTCCAACGGGCCACGTCGGCAGGGTTGTGGATCCAGTACAGATCCACATAGTCCGTACCCATTCGGTCGAGGCTCTGCTCCAGCATGTCCGCGACCGGATCGTCGCCGTCGCCCGCGACCTGCGGGGTGAACTTCGTCGACAGCTGGTACTCGCTGCGGGCGTAGCCCTTCAGCGCCTGAGCGAGGACCGTCTCCGAGTGGCCCATGCCGTACACCACCGCGGTGTCCCACAGGGTGAACCCGTTCGATTGCGCCTTCTCGACGACCTCTCGCAGGCCGGACGCGGTCAGCTGACTGCCGAAATAGCCGTCGCCCACTTCGCCGCTGTCTCCCCAGGCCCACGTGCCCAGCGCCACCGCCGGCGCTGTCAGCGTCTTGCTCGTCATGTCCCCTGCCTCCATTGCTTGTTTCGATCCCCAGGAGACCGCGATCGCCGCCACCGGAGAAGGTCGCGTTTACAGGGGGTATGACCTCAACCCCCCTCGCGCCGTGACCAGCGGCTACCGTGAATGACATGGACCAGCAGCCCGGGAACCGCGGCGAAATCCGGCACTTCCTTGCCAGCCGGCGCGCCAAAATCACCCCGGCGCAGGCCGGACTGCCGACCAGCGCCCGTCGCCGGGTCGCCGGGCTGCGGCGCGAGGAGGTCGCCGTCCTTGCCGGTGTGAGCACGGAGTGGTACACGCGGCTGGAGAAGGGTCACATCGGCGGCGTGTCCGAAGACGTCCTGGACGCGGTCGCTCGCGCCCTGCGACTGGACGACAACGAACGCACTTACCTGTTTGACCTGGCCCGGTCATCGCGGCCCGAGAGTCGCACGCCATCGCGTCGCAGGGACGTCGAGGTCCCGCCCCGGGTCCAGTGGCTGCTCGACTCCATGACGATGTCCTCGGCGTTCGTACGCAACGGCCGCACGGACGTCGTCGCCAGCAACCCCCTGGCCCGAGCCCTGCACGCGCCGATGTTCGACAGCGCCACCGTCGACCAGCGCGGCCGCCCCAACATCGCCCGCTACATCTTCCTCGACCCCGGCGCACATGACTTCTTCGTCGACTGGGACGCCGCCGGCAATGCCACCGCCGCCCTGCTGCGCGCCGAGGCCGGGCGCGAGCCCCGCGACCGGGCACTGCGCGAACTCGTCGGCGAGCTGTGCACCCTCAGCCCCGAGTTCCGCGGCCTGTGGGCCATGCACGACGTCCTGATCCGCCACGACGGCATCAAACGGCTCCAGCACCCCGACGTCGGCCACCTGGAACTGACCTTCCAGTCCCTCGACCTACCCCTGTCCGGCCGAGCCGTGCACAACCTGATCACATACACCGCCGAACCCGGCACCGCATCCGAAGACCGGCTCAAACTCCTCGCCAGCTGGGCAGCTACGCAATCTCGGGCGGCAGAGCCCACCCGCCACTCTCCTCAGCCCGGGCCGCTCTGATCCGTCGCGGTTCGCGCGGCCGGGAATCCGGGGTACGAACTCGACCGGCCGCGCTGCTGAGGCGCGTCAGGCTTCCGTCGTGGGTTCGTGCTGGGTGCGGTCGGCCAGTCCGGCCGCGGTCAGGGTGAGGTGCTGGGCCAGCGCCGCGGCTGCGGCGTCGGCATCGCGCGCCAGCGCGGCATCCTCCAGCCGGCGGTGTTCACCGAGGTGGTCCCGGTCGGGGGTGCGGTGGGCCGACCAGCGGCGGGCGAGTTCGCTCGCGGTCCACATTCGGTCGAAGGTCTCCAGAAGGATCGCGTTGCCGCATCCCTCCAGCAGGGTGCGGTGGAAGATCCGGTGCGCTTCGGCCCATGCGTCGCTGTAGTGCTCGCCTTCCCCGGGGACGAACGCCGGGGTGCGGGCGAGACGGTGATGGGCGGCCCGCACGCGGGACTCCCAGTCCAGGTCACCGCGCTCGATGGACATGCGCAGGAGAACAGGTTCGACGGCCCGCCGAGCCTCCGCGATCTCCTGCCAGCGATGATCGGAGAAGGCCGGGACAGCGAAGCCACGGTTCGGCAGCCGGTCGGCGAGGCCCTCGCCAACCAGACGCACGAGTGCCTCGCGCACGACGGCCAGGCTCACGCTCTGTTCCTTGGCGAGATCCTGCGGTTTGAGGGCATCACCGGGTGCGTGGGCGCCGTGCATGATCGCGTCCCGCAGGTGCGCATAGACCTGCTCAGAGAGCATGGGCTTGCCCCGCGAGGTCGTGGCACCCGTCGTTCGCGTCATGGCCAGAGTATAGACAGGGCGAGAGATAATCGATTATCTGTGATATGGTCGATCCGGAGGCCGAGAGGCGAGGGCCGGGCCTCCCGACGAGACCCCACCCTCGGCACGTCACCAACGCGGCAGGAAAGGAACGACGCGATGAGCGCCAACGACCCGTTCGCCCGCCTCCCCGAGGCAGCTGCCTTCACCGTTGCCAGCACCACGATCACCGACGGTGCCGCCTGGTCGCTTGAGCAGCTCTCCGCCAGCATCCCCGGCGGGAAGGACATCTCCCCGCAGCTGTCCTGGAGCGGCGCTCCCGATGGCACCAAGAGCTACGCCGTCACCGTCTACGACCCCGACGCCCCAACCGGGTCCGGGTTCTGGCACTGGGCGGTCGCCGACATCCCCGCCACCGTCACCGAGCTGCCCGAGGGCGTGGGCGACGACACCGGTTCGGGCCTGCCGGAGGGCGCCTTCCAGCTACCCAACGACGCCCGCCTCGCGCGTTTCATCGGCGCCGCCCCGCCGGCTGGGCACGGCCCGCACCGCTACTTCGTCGTGGTGCACGCCCTTGACGTCGAGTCCATCGGTATCCCGGCCGACGCCACCCCCGCCGTCCTCGGCTTCACCATGACCTCGCACGTCCTCGGTCGCGCTGTCCTGATCGCCACGGCGGAAACGCCGCGCCCGGACGACAACACGGAACGGATCGAAGTCTCCCGACTCGTACCGGTCCCCGCCAGCGCCATCTTCGCCGTCCTGGCCGATCCGAAGGGTCATGTGGACATCGACTCGTCGGGAATGCTCATGGACGCCGAAGGGGCGCCGGTCACACAGCCCGGCGACCGGTTCGTGGTCCACATGGACCGGGAAGCGCTCGGCGACGTTCCGCTGGGGAGGTACGACGTCGAGGTCGTCATCACCAAGCTCATCCCGGGCGAGGAGATCGCTTGGACCGTCGAGGGCCGAGTCCGACCGCATGCCCGCCACATCTACGGCTACCGGCTGGAACCGGCCGAGGACGGCACCCGCGTCACCTCCTACTACGACTGGTCGGAAGTCGACGAGGAGTGGCGCAAGCGCGTCGACTTCCCGGTGATCTCGGAGTCCGCCCTCAAAGCAACCCTGGGGATCCTGGAGCGCACCGCCCGCCGGAACGCTGCCGTCTGAATGGTTGCTGCCGGCGCCTGGTCGACAGTCTCGAACGTCCGCCTCGGTGGAGTCATCCATGAGTACAAACACGCGGCCTGACCAGCATGGACATGGTTTCCGACACGCACAGCCCCCATCGACCGCTGACCTCCGGAACGAAAGAAGCGATCCCACCCGCCGAGGCAGATGGGATCGCTCAACCGACCGCTGTGATCAGCAGAGCAGCGTGCATGGCTCCGTCGGGTCGAGCACGACCGCCAGGCCGGGAGCGCCGCCCGCGGTCTGCTGGGTGACGACGAACAGCCGCTTGTTGTCCGTGGTCCAGGCCAGGCCCCGGCTCGCCGTGGTGCTGTCGCCCAGGCCGACGGCGTTCACCGGCGTGGTGCCACCGGACTTGAACACGAGCACCTTGTGCGCGGATGTGTAGGCGCCGGTGGCGACGTACCCGCCGTCGGCGGAAATCCTTACCGCGTCAGGGAAGTGCCCCGTGGCGTACGCACCCCGGCCGGACAGGTCCGCAGTCGCCAGCCCCGCCACGTGGTCCTCCGAGCCTGCCGCCGTGTACAGCGTCGCCCCGTCCGGCGTCACGGTGACGTCCTGTACGTCGCTACCGGTCACCGTGCCCGATGCCCCGGCCTGCAATGCACCCGCGTTCACCGTGTAGACGTCGGTGGTGGACAGGCTCAGGTTCGGCTGCGTCGCCACCACCGGCCCGTTCTCCGCCGCCGCCACCAGCGGCGCCCCGTTGAACACCGCGTTTCCCTGCTGCCCCAACGTGATCGCCGGCGTCGCCGCCGCCGTGTCCAGCCGACCGATGCCGCCCGACCAGTTCCCGTCGCAGCCGTAGCCGAGCCACACGTACTGGCCCGTCCGGGCCAGCGTCGTCGGGCACGTCTGCGCCGGCGTCGCGTACCTTGCTGTCTCCGTGAACTTCACCGTGTCGATCGCCGCCACCGCGTCACCCGCCGCCAGCGCCGCGTACAGCGTCGCCCCGTCCGCGCTCAGCGCCAGCCCCGTCGCCCCGAACTCCCCGGTGATCTGCTTGACCACGTCCCCCGAGAAGTCCGTCACCACGATCGAGTTGCCCGTCGGCCCACCGCTCACGAACACGTGCTTGTGCGCCTGGTCCACCACGATCGCCCCGAACCCCGGCAGCGGCAACGCCCCGCCGACATTCGCCTGCGCCGCAACCGGCGCCACCACCATCGCCGTGGCGGCCAACGCCACCGCGAGTAAGCCCCTTGCCTTCATCAGCTCCCCCTCATCGCTCTTCCTGTTCGGCGATCGCGTCCAGCTTGGACAGTGCGTCCCTGGCTCGCTTGCGCACGAGCGGCAGTTCGTGGTCGAGCAGCGGCCGTAGCGGCTCGCGGGCCTCGACGGCCTTGAGCCGGGCCAGGGCGGCGGCCGCGAACGCCGCCAGGTCGTCGTCACCGAGCAACCGCACCAGCAGCTCGACGACCTCCGGCCGGCCCTTGCCGACCCGCCCCAGCGCGCTGACCACCAGCTGCCGGGACGAGCCGTACCGGCCCTGCCCGGCGAGCTCCAGCAGGCCGGACACCGACGACCTGTCGGCCACGATGTCCAGCGCGCTGCCCATCGCCCAGCGAGCCGAGTCATCCTCGACCCGGCCGAAGCACTCGAGCAGCGCCGACGCCGCGGCCGGCCGCGCCTCCTTCACCGACAACGCCCGCGCGATGCCCTCCATCAGGCGGGCGTCATCGGGGTCGGCCCGGCGCAGGCCCGCGATGAGCACGGGCACCGCGCCGGCGTAGCCGGACCGGGTGTTCACGAGGTCCCAGACGGAGTTCACGGCCACGCCGGCGGCGCGCAGCTCGGTCACGAGATCCTGTTCGGTCAGAGATTGATCGGCGGCAGCCATCGGAAGATCCGCACCAGTCCTAGGTTCTGCATGCTTCGTATCGCCGGGCTGAGCGTGGTGTCCTGCCGGGCGATGATGGCGAACGTCCGGCTGGTCGCGGACGCGAAATCGTAGAAGTCGGCCAGTTGGTCGGTCAGGTCGAGATGGGACACGTTCTTCACGTCCAGCAACACGTTCTTGGAGAGATAGTCGGGAACACGATAGCTGGCGGTGCCGCTGGCCGACGGGATACGCACCTTGCCGGGCGGAATGCCCAGTGCGGTCTCGCCGGCGGTGCCCAGCGCCCGGGCCGTGCGGCAGCTGTTGTGCACCAGCACGGCGACGCCGTTGACCATGACGTAGTAGGTGTGCAGGTCATCGACGGTCAGGTTGAACGCCGTGCGCTGCCCGAGGTAGCTGACCACCGACACGACGGCCACCAGGTCGCCGTCGGGCTCGCGCAGCTCGTCGCCGGGTTTGAGGTCGGCGGCGTTCACGAACTTCTTGGCGGTCGCGTCCCAGAACGGGTGCTGCTGGGTCGATGTGATGGTCCCGTCGCCGGTCGCCGCGTGCACGGTGACGTTGGTGAACTGCTGGTCGCCGGGCGTGACGATCTGCGCGTCGACCGGCTCGGCCCGGGTGGCACCGGTGGTCGGATCGGTGGCCTGCACCCGGTCGCCCACCTGCACGTCGCTGATCGCCTTGGTGGTGCCGTCGCCCATCAGCACCGCGGTCGCGGCCGGGAAGCTGTTGGTCACGGGGCACGCCTGCGACTCGGCCTGTCCCTCGGCTTCCTGTTCCGCCTTTTGTTCGGCGGCGGCTTCGGCTCTCTCCTCGGCCGCCTTCTTCGCGGCGGCCTCCTCGGCGGCCTTGCGGGCCGCGGCTTCGTCGGCGGCCTTCTGCGCCGCGGCGGCCTGGGCCTGTTTCGCAGCCTGTTGGTCGGCCTCGGAGACGGTCTTGTCGACGGCCTTGACGTCCTCGGCGACGTGCTCGGCGTCCTTCACGCCGGTGGAAATGGCTTCGGCGGCCTCGATGCCCTCGTCGACGTACTTGGCGCCCTTGATGGCATAGCGGGTGCCGAGCGCGGCGTCACCGATGACGGGGATGGCGCCGGCGAGTGAGAGCCCGGCGTCGAGGTAATCGCCGTCCACCGCGTACCACGCGGCGTTGGCGACGTCGGCGACGGCGCCGACAACCGGGATCATGCCGGCGACGTCGAGGGCGGCGTGCCCGAGGTCGGACAGCCAGTTGTGGCCGTTGAGCTCGATGTTGCTGAGCGGGTTGCCGCCGCCGAACGCGTAGCGGTTGCCGGTGAAGGGATTGGCGGTCAGGCTCAGGTCGGACAGGGCCCCGTTGTAGGAATCCCGGGTGAGGAAGGAGTTCAGACCGGGGTCATAGGTCCGGAAGCCCATGTTGTACGTGCTGCTGTTGCCGTTGATCCGGGCCGCGTTGAACCGGTACGCGTTGTACGGATCCTTGTCCGGCTGGGCCGGATCGGACTTGTCGGCACCGGTGTCCTGGCTGGAATCATCGGCCCCGTAAGCGGTGTAGCCGTAGGTGGCCTTGGTGTCACCGTTGGCGTCGGTGACGGCCTGCACGTCGGAGTGCGGGCTGTAGCTGTAGTAGGTGGGATCCTCGGACCCGTCGTCCTTGTGCACCACCTGGGACAGCCGCTCACCCCACGGCGAGTACTGGTACGTCTTGGTGAGCTTGCCGTTCTCGTGCTCGGCGGTCACCGCTCCGGACACGCCCAGGTAGTCGAACGTGGTGGTCTTGCCGTTCTTGCCGTCGGTGGTCTGGGACACGGTCCGGTCGAACGGATCGTAGGCATAGCTGGTGGTGCTGACGGTGTCGCCGGTCTTCTTGCGGTCGGTGGCGATGTGGTCGAACCCGTCGTAGCCGTAGCGCTCCAGGGTGTTCCCGTTCAGCGTCACGGTGTCCAGCCGGCCGAACACGTCGTAGTTGTACGACGTGGTGAAGCCGCCGGCGCTGGTGGTCTGCAGCCGGTTGCGGTCGTAGTTGGACGTGGTGGTCTGGTTGCCGATGGTCTGCGACACCACGTTGTTGTTGGCGTCGTGGACGTAGCTCTCGTTCTGCCCGCCGCCGGTCTTGGTCGCGCCGGCCAGCCGGTCCAGCGGGTCGTAGCTGTAGTTGGTGGTCTGGTTGACGTAGGCCGAGTGGTTGTCGGCGTTCTGCGTTTTCGCCACGTCCTGCGTCTTGTTGCCGTCCGGGTCGTAGTCCAGGGTGTGCTCGGCAACCACCGTGCCGTCGGACTTGTTCTCGATCTGGTGCTGCAACTGGCCGTTGAGGAAGTAGCTGGACGTGACCACGTTGCCGTTGGGCCGGGATTCCTTGTTGACCTGACCACTCGGGTCGTAGCCGAACGTGGTGACCTTCGGCTTCGGGTCGGTCGCGGACTCGGCGTTGGTCACCTTCGTCAGCAGATTCCGTGCGTCGTAGGCGAAGGAGGCCGCCGCCGCGTCGTCGCCGCGGGTCAGGGTGTTGCCGTCGGCGTCGTAGCTGAACGTCGTGGTGTGCTGCACCGCGCCGCCCTTGCCGACCTTCACGGTGGCCAGCCGGTCCATGCCGTCGAAAGTTGCGGCGTAGTCGTCGAACTGGGCACCGGTGGACTGGTCGGCGAGATCGGTCAGGTTGCCGTCGGCGTCGTAGCTGTAGTTGAACAGGTTCTTCTGCGGTGGCGGCGGATTGTTGTTCTGCCGCACCACCTTCACCGCGTCGGCGGTGACCACGCCGCCGGCGTTCGCGGCCAGCGTGATCTTCTGCCCGCTGCCGTCGGCGGTGAACGCCCAGCTGCCCAGCTTGACCCAGTCGCCGGCCTGCTGCGTCTGGTCGACGGTGGTGTTCGCGGTGCCGCCGGTGAAGTTCACCGTGTACGCGGCATCCTTGGCCGCGCCGGCCACCGACGGGTACCGCACGTACACGTCGTAGGTGCCGTCCTGCGGGATCACCAGGTTCCACGAGAAGGAATCGGTCCCCGGGCCGGCCGCGTGCGTCTGGTAGTCGTAGCCCTGGAATCCGCTGCTGCCTGCGCTCGACGCCGGCCACGAGCCGACCGCGGACACGTTCTGCGCGTCGGAGTTGTCCACCAACTCGACCGCACTGCCGGCCGGCACACCGACATCGGCGCGGGTCTTGACCTTGCCGTCCGGGTAGTAGTCCCAGGACATCGACCGGGACGACGATCCGCCGGCGCTGGTCAGGGTGCGAACGGTCTGCTGGCCGAGGTCGTTGTAGTCGTAGTTGGTGGAGATGTCCACCGGGTCGGTCGAACTGCGGGACC
Organism: Kutzneria sp. CA-103260; assembly: GCF_018263855.1. GTDB lineage: Bacteria > Actinomycetota > Actinomycetes > Mycobacteriales > Pseudonocardiaceae > Kutzneria. Next base: position 5,477,128 of record NZ_CP073318.1, read on the forward strand.
AGCCGTTGTCGAAGTAGTTGTACGTGGTGTCGTTGCGGACGGTCTGCCCCTGCGACGGCGGCGCGCTGACCCGGGTCAGCTGGCCGGCGGCGTCGTAGCTGTAGTCCGTCTCGGACGGCTTGTTGTACCGGGAATCGTTGGGGTCGAAGGGAGAGAGCTGGGCCTGCACCCGGTTCACCGGGTCGTACCGGGTCTGCGAGACGAAGGCCTCGGTGCTGCCGGCGGCCACCGCCCGCGGCGAGATGACCTTGGTCTGGTTGCCGACCTCGTCGAACTCGTACCGGGTGGTGTTGTTGGTGATCGTCCCGTTGTCGTTGCGGAACGGCGCCTGCACCTGGACGGTCATGCCGCGGGCGTCCAGCGTGTAGCTGGTCTTGTTGCCCTCCTCGTCGGTGGTGCTGGTCTGCAGGCCGTCCCGGTCGAAGCCGGTGGACTTGGTGTGCCCGTCCGCGTCGGTCACCGAAGTGGTGCGGTGATTCAGGTCGTAGGTGTACTTCGCGGTGACGTGACCGAGCGGGTCGGTGATCGACGTGTTGTCGCCGACGTTGTTGTAGGTGTAGGTGGTCCGGCCGCCGTTGGCGTCGGTCTCCGCGATCACCCGGTTCAGCTCGTCGTAGGTGTTGGTGGTGGTGAACGAGCCGCGGGCCGCGCCGGGCAGGTTGCCGTTGGGCTGGGTGGTGGTGATCGTGTTGCCGACGCGGTCGTAGCCGTAGGTGGTCAGCCGGTTCGGGCCGGTATCGGTGTCCTTGGGCAGGGTGCTGGCGACGACCCGGTCGCTGGCGTCGTAGCTCGCCGTGCCGACGGCGCCGTTGGGCGCGGTCAGCCGCACCACGTTGTCGTTGCGGTCGTACACCGGCCCCGGTGTGACGACGTACTGGCCCTTGTCCTGGTCCTTCGGCACCTTGGACAGCAGCGGCCGCTTGAAGATGTCGTACGTGTACGTGCTGGTCTTGTGGTTCGCGTCGGTGATCGACACGACGTTGCCCACCACGTCGTAGTTGGTGGTGGTGACGGCGCCGAGCGCGTCGGTTGTGGTCTGTGGGAAGCCGTTCGGGTCGAAGTTGCCGAAGCGCGTGCTGTGGCCGTTGGCGTCGGTGCTGGTCAGCGGCTGCCCGGTGGAGTCGTAGGTGTACTTGGTGGTGAAGTGTCCCGGCGGCGTGCCGGAGACGTTGCCGTTCGGGTCGGTGACCGAGATCAGGTTGCCCGACTGGTCGTAGCCGAACGTCGAGGTCCGTCCCTCGGCGCTGGTGTTGGACACCACATCGGCGACATGGCCGTTCAGGAACGTCTGATAGGACACGCCGATCGAGGCACCGCCGTTTGCGGCGTTCTGCGCGTCGGTGATCTGCAGCGGATAGCCGGTGTTCTGGTCGTACACCCAGGTGCTGACTGCGTTGTTGGCTTCCTGCAACCGGATCACGTTGTTGTCGGCGTCCCAGTTCAGGTTGGTGGTCTCGTTCTTGGCGTCGGTGGTCGACACCATCCGGCCGAAACCGTCCAGCAGCAGGGAACTGGCGTGCCCCAACGGGTCGGTGATGGTCTGCTTGAGCTTGGTACCGGACTTGGGATCCGTAGCGGTGTAGTCGAACGCGGTGCCGGCGCCGCTGCGGTCGGTCAGCGTCTGCACGCGGCCGTAGCGCAGCTGGTCGGACGGATCGGTGAAGTACTTGATCTGGGTGCCGTGGCCGAGCGGGTCGTTGACCCGGATCAGCTTCGGGTTGGTCAGCAGCGCGCCGTTGTCGTAGAAGAAGTCGAAGTCCTTCTCCTGCGGCGTGCCGGCGCCGTCGGCGAGCTCCTGGAGCAGGCCGGTGTCGCTGTAGGTGAAGGTGATCGTCCGACCGGACAGGTCGGTGATCGACTTGAGCTGGTTGACGATCAGGTTGTTCGGCAGCGCGGCGGTGGACTTCTTCACATCACCGGAGAAGTAGTTCGCGGCCTCGCCGGCTTTGTAGTAGTCGAAGGTCAGCGACTGGCGGCCGGCCGGGTCGGTGATCGAGGTGAGCACGCCGGTGTTGCGGTTGCCGATGACCGTCTTGGTGTAGTTGAAGGTCATCGTGTTGCCGTTGCGGTCGACGGTGGCGGTCTGGAAGCCGTCGGCGTCGAAGAAGAACTGGGTGCGGTCGGGCTGGGTCATCACCCAGGCCCGGTTGGGGTCGCTGCTGCCGGTGTGCTGGAGGTACAGGTGCACGCCGGCGGGCTTGTCGTAGTCCCAGTCCTTCGGATCGTTGCTGCCGTGCTTGTTCAGCGAGAACACATGGCTGGTGCCGTCGCCGTCGACGAGCGTGACCTTGCCGGGATAGCCGAGCAGGCCGCCGAGCAGGTCGAACTGGAGCGGCGTGCCGAGTCGGGGCAGCGAGGACGCGGAGACCGACCAACCCGCGCCGGCATAGGAGTTCGACGTGTCCAAGCTGTTGTAGCTCAGCCGAACGAAGCTGGACAGGCCGCGGCCCGGGTTGGTCAGCGGCGCATAGCCGAACACCAGGTTGCCGTTGGCGGCGTTGACCGAGACGGAGCTGCCGGCACCGGTCGCGACGCCGCTGTACTGGTAGAAGTTCTCCAGCCCCAGCTGGTCGGAGGTCGGCTGCTCGACGGCGACGTTCTGGTCCAGCGTCGGCACATTCGCGGTCTGCGACAGCCAGGCGCCGGTCTTCTTGTCGCGCAGGTCCCACCTCAGCACGTACGCCTGGCGCTCGTTGCCGAAGATGCCCGGCGTCGGCGCGACGACGTGCGCGTCGAAGGTGGCGGACTGGCCCGGCGCGAGGTCGTTCGGCAGCGCGGTGCCGAGCCGGTTGGACTGGTCGGTGCGGTCAGTGCCGTCCGGCAGCGTCCAGTGGTAGGAGAGCTCGAACTGGCTGGCCGGCAAGGGATTGCCGGTGCTGTTGGTCAGTGCGAACGGAATCGAGTACTGCTCGCCGGGGATCATCCGCTGCGGCGTGGTCGGCGCCGAGTAGGTCGCCGACGTGGTCGCCTTCGGCTTGCTCACGGCCAGCGGCTTGCTGGTCGCCGCCGGCTGGCGGTGCGGCAGCGCAGCGGTGGACGGCACCAGTTGGCCGTGGTGCTGGCCCGGCTCGGCTCTCCAGTTGGTGGCCGGCCCCAGCTGTGGAGTCGTGTGTGCCGGCGCGATGCCAAGCGGGGCCGCCCCGTTCGCGCTCTGTCCCGCGAGCAGCATCGCTCCAACCGTAAACAGGCATGTCAAAGTCGTGCGTAACCGCACCATTTCCCCCGTACCCCCTCGGACGGTGTCGTTCACTCGTTAATCGGCAACGACATCACGCTCTCGGTCGCAAAGTACGCCCGTGATCTTCGTAGTCCTGCCGCCAATCGGGGGACTTGATCAGCGCATAACCGACAAACACGACCATTTATGGCGGACGATTGCCGTGTTGTCGGCGGTATCGGACACACGATCACCGTCACCGATGGCCGATTCACAAGCGGTGCTCGGCTTTGTGTCGCCCGTCCGGCGTTCGCGGCGTGCCTGGACGTCTTCGAGGACTCGTTGCCCTTCTATCAGACCGCTCAGGACCACAACGAAACGGCCGCCGCCGCGGCCGGGTTCAGCGAGGCGATCAGCCGCATCGGCGACGCCACGGTCGACGAGCCCACCTCCTTCTGACAGATGATCGTCCGAGACATCGAGGCCGGCGACTACAACGCCGCGGACCTCGAAATGTGACCGATCCGGTCCGCGACGCCCAGCACACGCCGACCACGGCTTCCGTCATCAGCGCACCGGCCCGATTGCTGTCCACCGCGCGCCGTCGGCACTTGTTCGTCACCCCAGGCACGCTCCAAACGCTGGCACACCGTCCTGGTCGTCGACGCTGGACCTACCAGCGTCGACGACCAGGACGGCCACCGTGACGGCTGCGCGAAAACAGCGGCGTCCGGTCACGACCTCCCGTTAGTATCGGCTCGTCGTGACGATCTACCAGGAGTGCGCTGATGAGCCGGCTGAGCCAGTCAATTGACCGCGTGACCGCGCTGCTCGAGGACGCGGATCTGGCGGGCGACGCGGCCGTGCGCGAGCTGCTGGCCGAGACCACCCGGCGCCGGAGCCTCGACCTGTCCGACCTCACGCTCGCCGAGCAGGCGGCCCTGATCGGCGCGCGTTCGCAGGAGCTGCAGCCATCCACCGAGGCGCTGGCCGAACGGCTGGCCAAGGCCGCGGGCGAGGGCCGGCCGTTCGTCGCCAAGTTCGGCATCGACCCGACCGGGGCCGAGGTGCACCTGGGGCACACGGTGCCGATGCTGATCCTCGGCCGCTTCCAGCGCATGGGCCACCAGGTCGTGTTCATCGTCGGCGACATGACGGCCAAGATCGGCGACCCGTCCGGCCGCTCCGACGACCGGCCGGCCCTGACCGACGAGCGCATCGCGGCCAACCTGGCCACCTACCGCCAGCAGGTCAGCCCGTTCTTCGACTTCGACCGCGCCCAGTTCCGGCACAACGGGGACTGGCTGCGCCAGGTCACCCTGCCGCGGGTCATCGAGATCCTGTCGCAGATCCCGGTGTCCATGCCGCTGCAGCGGGAGGACTTCCGCAAGCGCCTGGACGCCGGGCAGGGCCTGTCGATGGCCGAGCTGGCGTACTCGGTGGTGATGGCGCTGGACTCGGTCGAGACCAACTGCGACCTCGAGGTCGGCGGCATCGACCAGTTCCTCAACATGCAGATGTGCCGCAAGGTCATGGACATCTGCGGCCAGACCCCGGAGCTGGTGGTCGCCACGTCGCTGATCGAGGGCACCGACGGCGCCGGCACCAAGATGAGCAAGTCCCGGGGCAACTACGTGCCGCTGGTCGCCCCGCCGGGCGAGATCTTCGGCCGGATCATGTCGGTGCCCGACCGGCTGGTGGACCCCTACCTGCGGGCGCTGTCGGAGTGGGCGGACGCCGAGCTGGCGGTCGTCGGCGCACGGGTGGCCGCCGGCTCCCTGCACCCGATGGACCTGAAGAAGATCCTGGCCGGGGAGATCACCGCGGCCATCCACGGTGTGGACGCGGCGATGAAGGCCCGCGAGGAGTTCGTCGCCCGCTTCTCCCGGCGTGTGTTCGGCGACGTCGACGACCTGCCCTCGGTCACCGACCTGGACCAGCCGGTGACCGAGGTGGTCAAGGCGCTCGGTTTTGCCAAGAGCAACGGCGACGTCCGCCGGGTCGCACAACAGAACGGCCTGCGCCTGGTGGTCGAGTCCGACGGCGACCAGGAGACGGTGACGCTGACTGCCGACGACACGCGGGAGCCGCTGGCGGCGCTGGTGGACGGCATGCTCGCCGGCCGGACCGGCGACTGCTACCTCAAGGTCGGCCGCAAGCTGGCCCGGGTCACCCGCTGACGACGCCGAGATAGGACCGGAAGAAGTCGCCGAAGCTGGCCGCGCTGATCATCTCGAAGGTGTCGACCTCGATCGCGGTCTCCTCTTCGAGGCCGGCCATCAGCGCGACCGCCTTCAGCGAGTCGCCGCCCAGGCCGTGGAACGAGTCGGCGGCCGTCACCGGCCCGCCGAACACCCGGCCGGCGACGGCCAGCAGCTTGTCGAACCGCTCGTCTTCCATCACACCACTCTCGTTCGAAAATCGTCGGGGCCGCGGCCCCGCAGCAGCTCACGGTGCCGGGACAGCGCGGCGCGGACCTCGGCGAGGTCCCGCACCGGGAACTCGACCGGCACGTCCGGGCCCAGCTCGGGCAGCATCGTCGCGGCGGCGCCGGTGAACCGGATCCGGTCGCGCTCCACGGAAACCGAGTCCTGCTCGGCCCAGACCTGGTTGGCCGCCACCGCGTCGTCCTCGGTGACGCCGGCCGGCAGCCGCAGCGCGATCCGGCGCGATCCGACCGTCACCGGATAGCCGCCAGGCCGGCCCATCGGTCCCGGCAGGTGGGTGTGGACGGTGGCGTCGCCGACCACATCGAACAGGGTTCGGGCCGCGGACAGGCCCGTGACCTGGTTCGCCTCCTGCCGCCGCACCCGCCGCTGCGCTTCGAGCAGCGGCACGGCCGGCACTCGCTTCCCCGCCACGTACACCACGGCTTCGTGGTCGGGGTTCGCGGGTGCGTGCAGGTGCAGGTGGTGGGCGAGCATCGCCAGCTCACCGGCCTCGGCGTCCTCGGCCAGCCGGGCCCGCGCGGCGGCGGCGAGCACGGCGACGTTTCCGATGCCTGCGAACACCGGAATCCCCAACGCGGACAACACCGGATTGACCGCGTCGGGAAACGCCGCGTTGAGGAACAGGCTGTCCGGCGCCGCCTCGGCGACCGCCCGTGCCGCGGCCTCGGCCAACTCGACGTGGAACGGCAGGGTCACGCCGAATCCCGCACGCCGGGTGAACTCGGTCCAGGCCGACGGTCGCGCGGTCCCCTCCCACGGGGACTGCGTCGACGCGCACAACAGCACCGCGTCCGGCACGACCTCGGCCACCACCGACGCCAGGTCCTCGGTTCGCCAGGTCGGCAGCGTGATCCCCCGGAAGGTGACCGGATTCCCACCGGTCGCCGCCCGCACGCGGGAAACCTGGCCGATTTCTCCCACCACCGAGGCGTCCCGGCCGACCACGGTCACCCGGATCGGCCGCGTCGCCACCGCCGCGAGGCTGTAGCAGACCACTCGGGCCAGTGAACCGCTGCCGAGGACAAGGAAGTCGGTCATACGGCGACGGCCGTTCCGGCGTCGGTGGGCAGTTCCTCGACGAGGATCCGCACCGGGCCCGCCTGGGCGGAGATGTCCCGCAGGAACCGGAGCGCGGCGTCGTTGCGGCCGGTCGCGACGTGCCGGAACACCAGCGTGTCGCACTGCCGTTGCACCGCCAGCTCGATGATCCGGGCGATCGTGTTGTCCTCCACGCCGCGGCCCATCGCCGGGCAGCTCACGTAGAACGGGTCCACCACGCCGGATCCGTCCGCGAAGCGGACGCCGCAGGCCACCGCGTGGCCGTAGTCGCCGAGCCGGTCGCGCACCTCGCCGACCAGGATGGTGCTGTCGTCGTCCTCGACGAGGGCGGCCAAGCTGTCCTCGTCGTGGGCGATCCCCAGGGTGAAGTCCTTGGTCTTCTCGGCCATCTCCGCGATTGCCGGCAGCAGTTCGCCGTCCATCGGCCGCCAGTCGACGGACACGCCGAGACCTGCGATGTAACCGGCGAGCGACACGGGCGCGGCCGGCTCCCCGGCGGCCACGGCCGGCGTCGGACGCGGCGAGTCGAGCGGCGGGACCTGGTCCCAGACGGGGCTGCCGACCAGGTTGGCCGCCCACATCTCGGCGTCCGCGCCGATGCCGACCACGCCGGTCGGGTCCGGCCAGCTGCCGGCGTCCGCGGTGAGCAGCCGTCCGACAGGAGTCCACGTGTCGTCGACGAATTCCCAGTCATCGACGAGGTCTTCCCAGCCGTCACCGAACAGCGACCGCACGATCGGCCACATGGCGTCCGGCTGCGCACGGCTGATCGCCACGGTGCGAGACCCGTTGTGGCGCAACTGATCCAGGATCGGCCTCAGCAGCTCGCCGCCGGACCGCGGACCCGCCCCGTCGCGCAGCAGGCTGTCCACGTCCACCGCGACGACGGAGCCAGCGGGCTGCAGGCGCAGCCGCAGCAGCCGCGCCGCCTGGTCGGCCAGCCCGGCGAACACCGTGTCGCTGTAAGGGATTCCGGCCAGGCGATGCAGCATCGGCGTGTGCGCGTTGGCGACGCCGACCGATCGGACCACGGCCTCGGCGTCGAGCAGACCGACGTTGGGCCGGCCGGCGAGCCGGTCGCGCAACGCCTCCCGCACCATCGTCGCGGTGGCCACGACCCCGCGGTGCAGGCCGTGGTCGCCGATCCCGAACGGCCGGTCCTCCGGCAGCGCGGGGAGCACGAAAACCAGCGTGGCGTTCCACCGGGTACTGGCGGCCAGCGCCTCGTCGGCGAGCATGAGCAGCTCGGCGGCGTGGTCCACGTCGTCGGGGTCGTCGAGTCGCGGCGGGCGGCCCCAGCACTCCTCGAACCGGGGCGCGACCAGCAGGACGTCGGGCTCGGCCTGGGCGGTGGCGCTGCCCGGGTCGACGCACTGCTGGGCGATCTGATTGTACGGGCCGACCTCGACGTGCGCAGGCATCCCGCTGTCGTGCAGGGCCAGGCCCAGGTGCGGCACCAGCGGGTCCGCGGTATAGCTGGCCAGCACCGCCACCCGGTACGGCGCGTCCTCGCGGGCGATCTCTCGCCAGCGCCGCCACGCGTCCACCAGCAGCCGGGCGTCGCCGCCGGTCACGGTGTCCGCTCCTTGACGTACACGCGGCGGATGTCGGCGATGGTCTTCATCTCCTTGATCTCCTGCACGCTCGGCGACACGCCGTAGGCCGACTCCAGCGCGACCACGATCTGCACGTGTTTCATGCTGGTCCAGGTGTCGTAGGAGGACAGCGGCCGGTCGTCGGCCAGGTCGGTCGGGTCCAGGTCCAGGATGGCGCCCACCAGCGCGGTGATCTCCATCGCGGTCAGCCCATCGCGCGGCGCAGGCTGGCCGGACGCATGTCCTGCCACACCTCGGCCACGTGGTCGAGGCACTCCTGCTCCGACCCGGTGAACCCGACGCCGTGCCAGCCCAGCGGCAGCTCGCGGTCGGCGAGCCAGATCGAGTACTGCTCCTCGTCGTTGCGCACTACGGCGTAGGTGAGTCCCATGTCAGACCTCCGTCTTCTCAGCAACCTTGGCGGGTTCCTGCTCCGCCACGAAATCGGGCACCGCGGACTCGATGTCCCGGACCGAGCGCAGCGCGAGGCCCACCACCGCGAGCACCGCCAGCAGGGCGCCGGTGAGCACGTACATCAGGGCAACGCCCGATCCCGGCGTGGTGCCCAGCACGCCGCCGAACACGTCGCCGAGCAGGTGCCCGGGCCGCATCTGCGGCTCGAAAACCGTGTCGGCCAGCGGGCCGGCGAGCCCGACCGCGATCGGGATGCCGATCCCCTCGACCAGCTGGCGGGTGGCGAACACCCGCCCCTGGACCTGCGGGTCCACCTTCTCCTGCCAGATCGAGTGACCGTAGGAGTTGATGAACGGCAGGCAGAACCACGTGGTCAGCCAGGCGAACGACCACACCGCCACGGAGTCGGCGAACCCGAACAGCGCGCGGCCGACGAGCCCGAACACCATGGTGGCGGCCAACATCCGCACCGCCTTGCGGCTGGTCGGCTTCATCACCGACAGCAGCACCGCACCGACGATGCCGCCGACCGCGCCGATGGAGCTGACCAGGCCGACCTCGTCCACGCTTCCGGTGCGGTCGAGAATGAACGGCGTGATCAGCACCGCCCCGAAGCCGGACAGCAGGATCGTCAGGAACTGCACGGTCTCCAGGCCGCGCATGGCCGGCCGGTTCCAGATGTACCGGAAGCCGAAGGCCATTTCCCGCAGCAGCTCCTGAAAACCCTTGCGCAGCTTGGGTTCCACCACCGGGAAGGCGACCAGGAACACCGTGGCCACCGCGACCGCGTAGGACAGGCCGTCGATGGCCAGGATGGCTTTCATGCCGATCGACGACAGCACCGGCGCGGCCACGCCGGGCGCGATGACGGCCGGCGCCGACCGGGTGATCGAGAAGATCGCCGAGGCCCGCGGGTAGTTGCGGCGGTCCACGATCATCGAGACGGTGGAGATGTAGGCGGGCAGCTGGAAGGCCATCAGCGCGCCGGTGAGCACGTTGGCCACGAACAGCTCCCACACCTGGATCTGCCCGGTGGCGAACAGCGCCAGCAGCGCGGCCGTCACGACCAGCGAGCCGGCGTCGCTGACCATGATCGTGGTCCGCCGCCGCCAGCGGTCCACCAACGCGCCGGCCAGCGGACTGAACACCGCGGTCGCGAGCAGCGCGCACATGCTCATGGTGGTCAACTGGGTCGCGCTACCGGTCTCGTTGTAGACGTAGACGGCGAGCGCGAAATTGGTCATCCGGGTGCCGACGGCCGACAGCAGCTGGCCGGCGGCCAGCACGACCAGCGCGGACACCCCGGTGAGCAGCCGGGTCTCCGGCCTGACGCTGACGTTCACAGTTCCTCGTCCTGAATCATCCGGTCGAACTCCGCGGCCAGTTCCCCGAGCATTCGGTCGACCGTCCGGCCGCGGAACACGTTGTGGCTGTAGTTGGCCTCAATGCGCAGGCCATCGCCGTGCGCGGTCACCATGAAGTCAAGCAGGTTCGGCCACGCCGCCCGCTCGTCCATCGAATGCCCGAACGATCCCCGGGCCGGCACGAACCGCTCCGCGCCGGGGGCGGCGTCGTTCAGGCCGAACTCGCCCATGTAGTTGAAGCTGACCTGGGGCTTGGGCATGTTCCGCAGTCGCTGCCGCACGTCCTGCCACGGACTCTGGTACAACAGCGTGCCGTAGCCGACACCGCCGTCCGGGGCCCGGTTGAGCTGGTTGCCGACGGACCTCGCCCGCTCCACCGCGCCGGCGTCGGCGGGCACGGTGAACGCGGCCGGATACTGGGTCTGGAACCAGCCCACCGTCTGGGACACGTCCACGTCGGGCAGGGTGTCGGGTCGGCCGAGCGTGATGATGTACATCGACCCCGAGTCGCCCCCGCTCCACCGGGCGACCTGGGTCGCCACCGCGGCGGCGAGCAGATGCGGGAAGCGCAGTCCCGACCGGCGGGCCAGCTCGCGCAGCCGCGCGGTCCGGGCCGGCGACACCGCGGTCCGGGCGATCCGGATGGTGTCGATGGTGACCGGCCGGCCGACCAGGTCGACCGCGAGCGAGCTGTCCGCCGGCCGCCCCTGAGCGAGCCAGAACTCGGTCTCCTGCCGCAACTCCGGCGACGCCGCGTACTCGACACTGCGCTGGGCCCAGGTGCTCAGCGAGGTGCCGGGCTCCGGCAGCATCGGGTCCTTGCCGGCCTCCAGCTGGTCGAGCAGCAGTTCGAGCTCGTTGAGCAGGATGCCCCGGGACACGCCGTCCACCGCCAGGTGGTGGTTGAGCAGGAATAGCCGCTGTGGCTCGTCCGGGCCGAGGTCGAAGTGCATGGCCCGGTGCACCGGGCCGGCCGCCAGATCGAGCGTGGTCTGTGCGGCCGACGTCAGCTCCAGCAGCCGCTCATCCTTGGCTTGCGGGTCCAAATCGGACAGATCGTGGCACACCAGGTCGATCTGGTCGGGAGTCGGCACGATCTGCGCGGTCCAGGTGTCGCCGGTCCGCTCGTACCGCGTGCGCAGACTCTCGTGCCGGCGCAGCAACACCGCGAGGGCCTGTTCGACGTGGGCCGGCGCGACCGGCCGGCTCAGCGACACGTAGTACGGGTGGTTGTAGTGCGAGGGGTTGGGCATCGTGGGGGCGATCTCGTCGAGGAACCAGCGCTGCCCCGGGATGGGCTCGAACGGCCCGCTGTGCTCGGCCGCCGTCGCGCCCATGCCGCCGCCTGCCGCTCGCGCCAGGGACCTGATGTCCCGATGGGCCAGGATCATTCGCGGCGTGAGCAGGATCCCGGCGCGAGCCGCACGGGACACCAGCTGGATCGCCAGCAGCGAATCGCCGCCCAGCGCGAAGAAATCCCCGGTGACGCTGACGGTTCGCACCCGCAGCAGGTCGGTCACGATGTCGGCGAGCGCCTGCTCCTCGGCGGTCTCCGGCGCCACGTGGTCGTCCGCGTCCGTGGAGCCGGATCGGTTACCGGACACGAGTTCCAGCAACGCGCCGGCATCGGTGGCCCTGGCCAGCTCGCGGGTCACCGCGGCCGGCAGCCGGCGGGCGGTCGGCCCGTACTCGCTCCAGATCGGGGCATCGGGTTCCCCCGCCGGCGCCACCATGACGGCCAGATCCGGCGAGGTGGCGTCGAGTTCGCCCGCCGCAGCCTGGTCCCGCACCAGCACGACGCCGTCACGCACGCAGGACAGTCCCTGCGGCGACAGGAGTTCGCTGCGTGGATGGGCCAGCGCGGCTGGCAACTGTTCGGCAGCTACCGCGATCCGGCGTCCGGCGCGCAGATGTCCCCGCAGGTGGCGGACGAGTCCGTCGGTCATCGCGACGTTCGGGCCGACGACGACGGTCCGAACCGGCGGGCATTCGGCCAGTGCGAAGGCTATCGCGGTCCCCAGCACCGCATACGCCTCTCGGCTGTACGGCATGCGGGCGAGGTCGTCGCCGACCGGATCGTCGATCTCGGCCACCCGGAACACCGGCATCTGCTGGCCGAGGTCGGTCACCACGACGTCCGGCACGCGCCGGGCGGAGTCGGCGAACCGGCCGGCGGCGCCGGCGAACAGGGCGTCCCAGGTCGGGTCCCGGTACGCCGCCGACGCCGGGCAGATCCCGATCACCAATGGCGACTGCGACCACTGCCGGTGCTGCCGGACCGCGTCCAGCAGCTCGTGCAGCGCCCGGTCGAGCGCGGTGATCGCGGCACCCGGTCGCATCCGTCCACTTGCAACGGTTGGCAGCAAGTCCTGCCACCGCACCAGTAGAACGTTGCGCGCTTCTGGTTCGGCGTGCAGTGGGCCGCTGGGGTCGAGCAGCGGCTGCACGATCTGGCTGAACGGCGCGAACTCCAGCTCCGCCCGAGCGCCGAACGCGCCCAGCCAGAACTCCACGCCCGCGGTGACGGGCTCGGCGGTGAAGGTCGACGCCACCCCGATCACCTGCGCCGGCGCGCTCTCGGCCGTGACCGGCAGCAGCGGGGCGACCAGCGGCAAGGAGAAGTCCGCGCCCAGCGGGACCTCGCCCACCGCGAGGCCGGTGCCGGCGACGGCGTCGGCCAGCAGGGCCTCGAACGCCGCCAGCATCGCCGCCACGGTGGCCGGTTCGAACAGGTCCGCCGCATAGCGCAGGCTGGCCCGCAGCCGCTCGCCCGACCAGGAAACGGTGAGGAACAGGTCGAAGTCCAGGCCGCTGTCCGGAACGTCCAGCGCCTCCAACGCAATCCCGCCGACCGCCGCCACGGACGGCTCGATGTAGTTGACGACGCATTGGAACAGCGGGTGGTTCGCGGCGCCGCGGGCCGGCCGCACCTCGTCGAGAATGGCCGCGAACGGGATCTCCTGGTGGCTCTGGGCCCCGGTGACCCGGGTCCGCCCGTCGGCGATCAGCTCGGACAGCGTGGCGTCGAGCGGGACGTCCAGCCGGATCGGCAGCAGGTCGGCGAGGCAACCGATCAGCGGCTCGGCCTCGGCCCGGTAGCGGCCGCCGACCGAGGTGCCGACCACCAGGTCCTGCTGGCAGCCGTAACGACGCAGCAGCGCCCCGAAACCGGCGACCAGCGCCGTGAACGGCGTCATGCCCTGGTTGCGGCACAAGGCCTTCAGCCGCGGCCCGAGCTCCGGCGCGAACAGCCGGTCGGTGTGCCGGGCCCGGTTGGACGCCGTGGCCGGCCGGGGATGGTCGGTGGCCGTCGCCGACAGCGCCGGCACGGCGTCGAGCGCCTGCCGCCAGTAGTCCAGGTGCGCCGCGGCCTCCGGCCCGGCCAGCCATTCCCGTTGCCACATCGCGTAGTCCGCGAACTGGACGGGAAGCGGCCGCGGCGGTTCGCCGCCCCCGGCGACCGCGATGTCGTAGCAGGTCTCCAGCTCCCGCAGGAAGATCGCCCACGACGAGTTGTCCGAGACGATGTGGTGCATGCCCAGCAGCAGGTAGTGCAGCTCGGGCGACTCGGTCAGCAGGCGGACGCGCAGCAGCGGGCCCGACTCCAGGTTGTACGCGGCCTGCGAGTGCTCGTGGATGTACTCGTCGACGACGGCCGGCCGGTCGGCCTCGGGAAAGCCGCTGATGTCCAGCGCCGGCAGCCAGTGGTCGCTGCGGTCGTGGAAGACCACCGACGGGCGGCCGTCCTCGTCCGGGAACGTCGACCGCAGCACCTCGTGCCGCCGGACGACGGCGGCGACCGCCGTGCGCAGCGCCGCCACGTCCAGCGGGCCGCGAAGCCGCGCGGCGAACGTGATGTTGAACCGGTTGGGCTCGTCGCCGAACCGGCTGGCGGTCCAATAGCGTTGCTGGGACAGGGAAAGCTCCAGCGGCCGGTCGCGCGGCACGACCGGGATCGGCGCCGGCTGGTCGGCCCCGCCCTCCCGGACCGCGTCGGCCAGGCGTTCGATCGTCGGCCCGGCGAAGAACGCGGTGAGCGGCACGACAGTGCCGAGCTCGTCGCGGATCGAGCCGAGCATCCGCAGGGCCAGCATCGAATGGCCGCCCGCCGCGAAGAAGTCCTCCCGCACGTCGCCGTGGGCGTCGGGCAGGAAGCCGCACCAGATTTCGGCGACCCGCCGCTCCAGGTCGTCCCTCGGGGCCACTCGCTCGTGCTCGGTGTCCTCGGCGGCGTCGGCGAAGGACAGCGTCCGCATGGCGACGGCGCTCGGCGAGGCCAGCTCGTTGGCGATGAACTCCAGCCTGGACCCGTCCAGCTGCACGGTGCGCAGTCCGGGGCGGCTGGTCGGCTCGTCCAGGGCCCAGAGGTGGGCGGTGAACCGTTCTCGGTCGTCCTGCGGGCAATAGACCACGGTCGCGTCGGGCCGGGCCTGCCGCGCGGTTTCCGCCACCTCGGGGCTGGTGGCCAGCAGCACGCGATTCGGCGCGGGCTCCGCCTTGGCGTCGGTGAGCACCACGAGCTCGTGGCCGGCGACCGGGCGTGCGAGCCGGCGAACGACTTCGGTCGCGACCGCCGCCGAGAATTCCAGCGAGTACCCGTTCGCGTCGGACTTCCGTCCGGCGCGGGAAACCCGGTAGCGCGAGGTCCACTCCTCCGGCCGCACGACCTCGACGCCTTCGACGCCGGCGAGCGCGTCGGCCAACCGGTCGTCGCACGCCGTCAATGCGGTCGTGGCCTCGGACGGCGGGCAAATGCCCACCAGCACGGCTTTTCCAGCCAGCGCGGCCGCCCGTACGGCGGCGGCCAGGTCGTCGACCGCCGTCGACGCGTCGTCCGGACCCGACCGGCAGTCCTCCCAGCGCACCAGGCACACCGCGGCACCGTTCCGGTCCGGAGACAATGCCGCGGCCGCGGAGTCCGTCGCCACCAGGTCCGCCCGGGTGCGCAGGGTTCGCAGCCAGGTCCGCACGTTCTCGGTGACGTTCCCGGCGTCGAACGAGCTCCAGAGCCGGACCTCGTCCCGGCGCAGGCTCTCGGCCTCGCCGAGCGCGCGGTCGGGGTGGTCGAAGAGTTCGGTGAGGACCTGCGACAGCCGGGTGAACAGGCCCTCGATGGTGCCCGGCAGGTACAGCGAGGCGTCGAAACCGGCGGTGCCGACGACCCCGCCGCGGCGGTGGGTCAGCGAGACGAGCAGGTCGAAGTCGGCCGCGCCGGACTCCGCCCGCACCGGCGTGAACAGGTCGTCCTGCCCGTCCTGAAGCCAGGTGTCGTTGGTGCCGGACAGGCTGAACAGGATCTGGAACAGCGGGTTGCTGTTGAGCGACCGCGGCGGCGCGACGGCCTCGACGACCTGGACGAACGGCGCTTCCTGATGCTCGTAGGCCGCTACGAAGGCGCGGTGCGCCCGTCGCACGACCTCAGCCAGCGTCGGCTCCCCCGCGAGATCCATCCGCAGCACGACAGTGTTCTCGAAGCAGCCGATCAGCGGCTCGATCGCGGTGTGCACGCGGCCGGCCACCGGCACGCCCAGCAGGAAGTCGAACGATCCGGTCTCCCCGTGCAGCACGGCGGCGAATGCGGCCGTCATCACCACGTTCGGCGTGGTGCGTTCGGCCCGGGCGAACTCCTCCAGGCGGGCGACCAGCCCATCCGGGAAAGCGACTTCCCGCTGTCCGACCTCGCTGCCCGGCGACGCCGACCGTGGGAAATCGGTGGGCACGGTGGACAGTGCGGGCGCCTCGGCCAGCCGCTGCTTCCAGTAGTCGATCAGGTCGGCCATCGGCCGGCCGTCGAGCTTCGCGCGCTGGAACGCCGCCCAGTCCGTGTACTGGGCCGCGAGTGCGGGCAGGTCAGGGGTTCGGCCGTGCACGGCGGCCCGGTAGCAGGCCGTCAGCTCGTTCACGAACACATCGATCGACCAGCCGTCGAAGACGGCGTGGTTGACGACGATCGCCAGCACGTCCTGCTCGGGGCCGGCCAGCAGCACGGCCCGCAGCAGCGGCCCTTCGGCCAGGTCGAAGCGGTGCTGTCCGAGCCGGGCAATGTGGTCGGCTATCGCGTCGTCCTCGATCGGCACGACGGCCAGCTCCACCGAGTACGGCGGCATCACCGTCTGCCGAGGACCGTCGGGCTCCGTGCGGAAGACGGTGCGCAGCACGTGGTGCCGGCGCACGATCTCGTCGAGCGCCCGGCTCAGCGCCGGCCGGTCGGCCCGCCCGTTGACGCGCAGGGCGAACGGGATGTTGCGGGCCGGGCTGCCCGGGTCGATCTGGTCGAGGAACCACATGTGCTCCTGGGTGAAGGACAGCCGCGTCGGCTCCCCCGCCCGGCCGGTGTGCTCCGGCGGGAAGCGGACGGCCGACCCGGCCTGGTCCCGTTCCCGCAGCTTGGCCAGCAGCCGCCGCCGTTGCTCCGGCGCGAGCCCGCCGACGATGGCCTTGAGATCCTCACTCGCGGTCCCGCTCACTGCGTCGCTCCCTCACCCGCGTCGTCGAGTCCGGCGAGCTGCGCCCGCAGCTCGTCGGCCGGCAGCTCGCCCAACCGCGCCACCAGTGCCTCCAGTTCGGCGTCGGACGCCTCCGCCGCGCACACCCGGTCGACCTCGGCGGCCAGGCCGGCGATCGTCGGGTGCTCGAACAGCAGCTGCACCGACAGCTCCACGCCCAGCTCCGAGCCGATGCGGGCCAGGATCCGGGTGGCCAGCAGCGAATGGCCGCCCAGGCCGAAGAAGTCGTCGTGCAGCCCGGGGCGGTCGATGCCCATCAGCTGCCGCCACACATCGGTGACCAGGGTCTGGGTGTCGGTCAGCCCCGGCTCCGCCACGCTCGGCACCGGTTGCGAAGCCTCCGTCTCGCCCGCGTCCGGCACGTCCGTGGGCAGGGCGATCCAGTGCCGGGCCCGCTCGAACGGGTACACCGGCAGCGGCACCCGCCGGCCACCCTGTCCGACCGCCGCCTCGTCGAGGTCCACACCCTCGACCCAGAGGGCCGCCCAGGACCGGGCCAGCGAATCCGCGGTGATCTCCCGATTCCGGGTGGACGAGCTCACCGCGACGTGACCGTTGGCCGCCAACCCGTGCTGGCCGGCGAAGCTGGTCAGTGTCACGCCGGGGCCGACCTCCAGCAACACCTGTCGGTCCCGTTCCAGCAGGGTGCGCATGCCGTCGTGGAATCGGACCGGCCGGCGCAGCTGCGCGGCCCAGTAGCCGGGATCCGTGGTCTGCTCGTCAGTGATCCACGTGCCGGTCACGTTGGACACGAACGGGATTCGCGGCGGGCTGAGCCGCACACCCGCCACCACGTCGGCGTATTCGTCGGCGATGGGCTGCATCATGGCCGAGTGGAAGGCGTGCGAGGTGTGCAGCCGCCGCGTGGCCACGCCACGCTCGGCCAACACCTGTTCCGCGGCGGCGATCCGGTCGTCCGGCCCGGACAGCACGCTCAGACCCGGCGCGTTGTGTGCGGCGACATCAACGCCGGGTACTTCCGGCAGGTCGTCGGCCGCGGCCTCGACGGCCAGCATCGAGCCGGTGGGCAGGCCGTCCATCAGCCGGCCGCGTTCGCAGACCAGCGCCATGGCGTCGCTCAGGTCCATCACTCCGGCCAGCACCGCGGCCGCGTACTCGCCGATGCTGTGCCCGATCATCGCCCGCGGCCGGATTCCCCGGTGCCACCACAGCATCGCGGTCGCGTATTCGACGGCGAACAGCGCCGGTTGCGCGTCGCGGGTCCGCTTCAGCGTCTCCGCACCATCCACTGTGGTCAGTGCGGCCACCAGGTCGAGGCCTAGCCGGTCGCCGGCCAGCTTGGCGCATTCGTCCACGCAGTCCCGGAAGACGCCGCCGGCGTGATAGGGCTCCGCGGCCATGCCGGCCTGCTGTGTTCCCTGGCCGGGGAACATCAGCACCACCTCGCGGTGGACCGGGCCGGATCCGCGTCGGACGTCCGAACCGTCCAAAGCGGACTGTGCTGCCTCGGAACTGTTGGTCACCACGGCCATTCGGTGCCCGAGCCGGCGACGTCCCGTTGCCAGCGTGTGCGCGACGTCGCGCAGATCGAGGTCCGGGTTCGCGCCGAGGTGCCCGGCCAGGTTCCGCCGCCCGGTCTCCAGCGCATCCGGCGAGGCCGCCGACAGCACCAGCACCTCCGGCCCTCCGAGCGCGGCCCGGGGCGGGGCGCTGGGCGTCGGCGGCTGCTCGACGATCACGTGCACGCTCGTGCCGCCCATGCCGAAGGAGCTGACGCCGGCCCGGCGCACGTCGAACGACCGTGGCCACGGCTGAGCGGTCGGGCTGACCTGGAACGGACTCCGCTCAAGCGCCGAATCCGGGTTCGGCCGGGTGAAGTGCGGGCTCGGCGGGATCACGCCGTCCCGCACGGTGATCACCGCCTTGATGAACCCGGCGATCCCGGCGGCGGCGTCCAGGTGCCCGACCAGGGATTTCACCGAACCAAGCGCGCACCAGGGCTCGGTGTCGGAACCGGCGTCGAACGCGGCGGTGAGCGCCTCCACCTCGACCGCGTCGCCCAACGGAGTCGCGCTGCCGTGGCCCTCGACGTAACCGATGGTTTTCGGATCGACGTCGGCGACGTCCAGGGCCGCGCGGATCACGGCGGTCTGGCCCTCGGCGCCCGGCGCGGTGAATCCCACCCGAGCCGCGCCGTCGTTGCCGACCGCCGAGCCCAGCACGACCGCATGGACCGTGTCGCCATCCCGGATCGCGTCCGCGAGGCGCTTGAGCACCACGACGCCGACGCCGTTGCCGCCGACGGTGCCGTTCGCGGCCGCGTCGAACGACCGGCACTCACCGTCCGGCGACATGATGCCGCCGGCCTGGTGGACCGCCCCTTCGGCCTGCGGCAGCCGAATCGCCGCCCCGCCGACGAGGGCCAGGTCGCAGTCGCGGCTGATCAGCGCCTGGCTGGCCAGGTGCACGCCCAGCAGCGAGCTGGAGCAGGCCGACTGGACGACGACCGAGGGGCCGCGCAGGTCCATCGCGTAGCTGACCCGGGCGGCCAGCGAGTCCTTGTCGTTGGACAGCAGCAGCTGATGCGCGCCGACGTCGGCCACCAGCCACGGCTGGGTCAGCAGATGCCGGATCAGGTAGCTGCTCAGGCTGGCGCTCGCGTAGACACCGACCAGCTGCCCCGCGTCCGGCCGGCCCGCTTGCCCGGCGTCCTCCAGGGCGTGCCAGCAGCATTCCAGGAACACCCGCTGCTGCGGGTCGAGCAGGGCCGCGTCCATCGGCGTGTAGCCGAAGAACTCGGCGTCGAACAGCTCGGGGCCGTCGATCCGGCCCCGGCCCCGGATGTAGTCGGGGCGGTTGTAGGTCGACGCGGGCACGCCGAGCGCGTCCAGCTCCTCGTCGGTGGAGCGGGTGAGGGCGTTGCGGCCCTCCCGGATCAGCGTCTCGAACTCGTGGATGTCGGCGGCTCCGGGAAACCGGCCGGCCATGCCGACCACCGCGACTTCGAGACCGGACGGCTCACTCATCGGCATTCCCCTCGGTCCGGCCGTCACGCCGCCGCGCGCGCAGCGCCGCGGTGCGGAGGCGTTGCTCACGGGCTCCCGCCCGCACGGCGGGCGACGGCTCCCGGCTCTCGCCGCCCAGGTGCACAGCGAGGCTGTGGATCGTCGGATGGCGCAGCAGGGTCAGCGCGGTGACCGGCCGGCCCAGCCGTTCCCGGAGCACGGCCGCCACCCGGCTGATCAGCAGCGAATTGCCGCCCAGGTCGAAGAAGTTGTCGTCGGCGGAGACGGCCCGCACCCGCAGGATCTCGCGCCAGGCGTCCGCGACCACGGTCTCGACCGCGCCCATGTCATCGGCGGTGGCAGGCGCCGGCGGTTCGACCGGCGCGGCCAGCGCCTCCAGCGCCCGGTGGTCGGTCTTGCCGCTGGCGTTCTGCGGCATCTCACGGACGGCCACGAACCGGGCCGGGATCATGTACTCGGGCAGCACCACCCGCAGCGCCTCCCGCAGCCCCCGCTCGTCGAGCGGCCCGGGGCCGGCGGGCGTCACGTAGGCCACCAGTCGGACGTCGCCGGGGCCGAACTCCTTGGTCACCACGGCGCAGGCCCGCACGCCCGGCTGTCGGCCCAGCTGGTGCTGGATCTCGCCCAGCTCGACCCGGATGCCCCGGACCTTGGCCTGGCCGTCGGCCCGGCCGAAGCACTCCAACACGCCGTCCGGGCGGAACCGGACGATGTCCCCGGTTCGGTACAGCCGGGCGCCCGGGCGGCCGCTGAACGGATCGGGCACGAACTGGCGGGCGGTCAGCGCCGGCCGGTCCAGGTAGCCGCGGGCCAGCGAACCGCCGCCGATGTACAGCTCGCCGCGAACCCCCGGCGGCACCGGCCGCAGGTGGCCGTCGAGCACGTAAACGTCCTCATTGGACAGTGGTCGGCCGATCGGGGCGGTGGGCTCCAGCCGCACGCACGGCTCGACCGTGGAGATCACGGTCGTCTCGGTCGGACCGTACGCGAAAAGCAGGCGCCGACCTTCCGACCACTCGTACGCGAGCTCGGGTGGCACCATTTCGCTGCCCACCACCAACGTCGTCAGGCCGGTGACCTGGTCCGGACGCAGCATGGACAACACCGTCGGCGACAGCAGCGCGGCGGTCACGCCCCGGGCCCGGATGGTCTCCTCCAACTCGGGCCCGGGCTGGATCGCCGGCCGCGGCGCGCACACCAGCTCGGCGCCGTTGGCCAAGGCCAGCAGGAACTCGGCCACCGAGGCGTCGAAGCCGACAGAGGCGAACTGGAGCACCCGGTCGGCCGCCGTCAGCCCGGTGGCGTGGGTGAGGCCGAACAGGGTGTTCACCGCCGCCGCGTGAGCCACGGCGACGCCCTTCGGCTGGCCGGTCGATCCGGACGTGTAGATCACGTAGGCCAGGTCGTCCGAGGTCGCGGTGCTCGGCCGCCGCTCGGCGGTCGCACCAGCGGCATGGACGTCGATCACCTTGGCCGGCAGCCGGTCCATGAGCGCACCGGTGGTCACGACGACGTCGGCGCCGGCGTCCGCGAGCACGGTTGCCGACCGTGCCGGCGGCTGATCCACGTCTACCGGAACGTAAGCGCCGCCGGCCTTCCACACGGCGAGCACGGCGACCGCCAGCTCGACACCGCGCGGTAGGCAGATCCCGACCCGCCGATCACGGCTGATCCCGTTGGCGCGCAGGACATGTGCGAGCCCGTTGGCCGCGTCGTCCAACTCGCGGTAGGTGAGCACGGTGTCGCCGCAGGACACGGCGCGAGCCATCGGCGTGCGATCCGCCTGGTCCTCGAACAACTCGTGGAGCAGCGTGGCCGGGCGGGTCTCACGCTCACCGCGGCCCCAGTCGTTGACCAACCGGTCCAGGTCGGCCGGAGGAAGTACCGGCAGCGCGGCGAGATCACGATCGGGGTCGGCCAGCGCGGCGGTGAGCAGGCAGCGCAGGTGCTCCAGCAGCCGCGCCATCGTGTCGGGCTCGAACAGGTCCGTGTCGAACTCCAGCCAGCAGCGCACGGAGTCGGTGTCGAGCGCGTAGGTCAGGCCGAGGTCGCATCGGGCGGCCGCGGTGTGCACGGGCACGATCTCCGCCTCGGCGCGGCCGAGCCGGAAACCGTCGGCGTGGGTGTTCTGGATGGCGCACAGCACCTGGATCACCGGGTGGTGCGAGGTGTCGCGCTCGGGGTTGAGGGCCTCGACCACCGACTCGAACGGGAACTCCTGGTGCCGCTGGGCACCGGTGACCGTGTCCATCGCGGCGGTGACGAGCGTCCGGAAGGTCGAGCCCTGCGGCGCCCGGCTGCGCAACACCACCGTGTTGACGAACAGGCCGATCGCGTCCACGCCGCGAACACCGTCCCGATTGGACACCGCGGTGCCGACCAACAGGTCGTCACGGCCGGAGTAGCGGTGCAGCAACGCCGCGAAACCGGCGAACAGCACGGCAAACGGCGTGACCCGGTTGACCCGGGCGAACTCCGCGACGTCGCCGGCCAGCCGGCCGGGCCAGCAGGCCTCGGCGACGTCGCCACACATCCGGGCCACCGTCCGGCGCGGCCGGTCGAGCGGCAGGTCCAGCACGGTCGGCGCGCCGGCCAGCTGCGTTGTCCAGTACGCCAGCGAGCCCGCCCGCCGGCGGGCGGTGTGCTCGCTCTGGGCCTGGGCGAGCTCGGCGAAGGTCGGCAGCTCGGCGAAGGTCGGCAGCCGCCCGGACTCGCACAGCGACTCGTAGCACCGCATGAGGTCGGCGAAGAACACCCGCATGCTCCAGCCGCCGTCGGCGACGATGTGGTGCGCCGTCACCAGAAGCAGCGCCTGGCCCCCGGCGAACCGGACCAGCCGGGCCCGCAGCGGCGGGGCGTCGGCCAGCGCGAACGGCCGGCCGGCCTCCTCGGCGGCGTAGGCCTCGGCCGCCTCCGACTGGTCGGCGTCGTCGGCCGCGGTCTCCACCGCGAGCACGCCGTCCCACGGCTCGTTCACCGCCTGCCAAGGCTCGCCGTCGATGGCGAACACGTTCATCCGCAACGCCTCGTGCCGGCGGACCAACTCGTCGAACGAGGCCCGCAGCGCGTCGACGTCCAGCTCGCCCCGCAGCAGAAAGGCATACGGGACGTTGTGCACCGCGCTGTCCGGGTACAGCTGGTCCACGAACCACATGCGGCGCTGCGCGGGCGACAACGGGTACACGCCGAAGGACGAGCCGCGGTCGGCCAGCACCTGCGCGAAGTCGGCCCGCCGCTGCGGCCCCATCTTGTCCAAGCGCTCAAGCAGATCTGCGACACCCACGCCCACTCACCCCCTCACGACACGTCCGCTGAGGCGGACATCTGCTGCTCGAACTCGTCCAGCAGGCTGCTCAGCGAGCCCTCCTGGCGCTGCGCCACGGCGCTCACCGCCGGCGCGGTGTCCTGCGCGACCAGCTCCTCGACCCGCTCCGCGAACTCGGCCAGCACCGGGTGGTCGAAGACCAGGTGCACCGGCACCGTCGTGCCGAAGGCCTTGGAGCAGCGGGACACCACCGTGGTCGCGACCAGCGAGTAGCCGCCGAGGTCGAAGAAGTCCTCGTCGGGCTGGATGCCGGCCAGCCCGAGCACGTCCTCCCAGATCTCGGTCACCGTGGCTATCGTTTCCGAGGACGCGTCGCCGGCCGCGGCGGCTCGCGGCAGCTCCGCGATGATCCGCGGGGCGTACGAGTCCAGCCGCAGTGCCGGGAAATGGCCGCCCGGCAGCACTTCCAGCCGGAACTCGGCCGAGGTGTGCCGCCGCCAGCCGGCGGCGTCCAGCTCGCTGACGCTCGGGTCGCTTTCGCCGGCGATCGCGGTGACCGGCAGCGGAAGCGGGGCCTCCGCGACGAAGTGGTACGTCTCCGCGGCCCGCAGGTCGGCCCGGGCCACCGCGAGCACCTGGTCGACGACCTCCCGGTCCGCTTCCAGCGCCGCCGGCAGGTTGCCCAGTCCGCGCAGCCAGGCCAGCAGCTCGTCGTCCGACAGCAGGTGGCGCGGCACGGGATCGGGCTCCGCGTCCGGCGCCGTGCTGACCACGGCGATCAGCTTGGCCGGCAGCCGCCGTCCGGACCGCCGCAGCTCGCGCGCGGTCTCGAAGGCCAGCAGCGCACCCATGCTGTGTCCCAGCAACGTGAAGGGCGTCGACACACTGGTGGCGATCTCGTCGGCCAGCGCCCGAACCACAGTGTCCACATCGGACACCGGCGGCTCGCCGAACCGCCGCTCGCGGCCGGGCAACTCGGCGGTCCACAGCGCGACGTCGTCGCCGAGGCGGCCGGCCAGGTCGCCGAAGACGGACGGACCGCCCCCGGCGTGCGGGATCGCGACCAGCGCCGACCGCGCGTCAGCCGGCGACGACGGGTGCCGGCGGAGCCATTCACCGCGCATCGCGCACCACCCGGCGGCGGCCGAGCGCAATTCCCTGCGACAAACCATGACGGTGGCCGAACTCTGCCATTGAGTGAACGCCCTTCTGCGAAGTCGCGACACCATCGCCACACCGGGCACAAAACACCGGGAGCGGCGGCTTCATCACTGTACATCCAACACCGAAACAAAAGTCACAATAGGTCGAACAGCCGACCGGGCGGTGCGTGACGCTGCGGTACGGTAGTGCCGAAAGCGGGCCGGCGACAACCCATACCCGCTGTTCAACCGCCCACCCTGGACAGTTGAACGGCCTCGGGCCACACCACCGGGAGCGCATTCATTCTGTCGACCACTATTCACGGTCCCGGCTACGATCCGGTTACCGGTGCAACCGCGGAACAGGGGCTCATCGATGCAGATCATCACCGAGGCCAAACGGCCGAGCGCCGTCGCCGTCGAATCACCGCCGGCCGATCTGGCCGCGCTGCTGCTGATCCGGCATTTCGAGCGGGCGCTGCTGCGACTGTTCGCCGACGGGCAACTGGACGGCACCACGCACACATGTCTCGGCCAGGAGCACGTGCCCGTCGCGCTGGCGCCGCTGCTGCGCGCGGAGGACACGGTGTTCAGCAACCATCGCGGCCACGGCCACTACCTGGCCCGCTACGACGACCCGGCCGGGCTGCTCGCCGAGATCACCGGGCGGGTCGGAGCGGTGTGCGGCGGAGTCGGCGGCAGCCAGCACATCCACCGCCCGGGCTACCTGTCCACCGGTGTGCAGGGCGAAAGCCTGCCGGTCGCCGCCGGGGTCGCGTTGCGGCTGAAGAAAACCAGCCCGTCGGCGATCGCGGCGGTCTTCGTCGGGGACGGCACGTGGGGCGAGGGAGCCGTCTACGAGGCGCTCAACCTGGCCGCCCTGTGGCGGCTGCCGCTGCTGGTCGTGGTTGAGAACAACCAGATCGCGCAGAGCACGCCGATCGCGGCGAACATGGCCGGCGACATCGCCGGCCGGGCCGCGGCCTTCGGCGTCGAGCACGTCCGCCTGACCGGCAACGACATCACCGACCTTCGCGCCCGGCTCGCCCCGGTGATCGACCGGGTGCGCACTCAGGAAGGCCCGGCGGTGGTCGAGTTCGACGTGCGGCGAATCGGCCCGCACAGCAAGGGTGACGACACCCGGGACCCCGCCGCCCGCGAGGAGGCCCGTGCGCACGACTGGCACGACGCCTACCGCGCCGCGGACCCGGACCTGTTCGACCGGATCGACGGCGAGCAGCGGGACCGGGTCGCCCGCGTGGTCGACGACGTGCTCGCGCGGCCGAAGTCCGTCTGGGAAAGGGCGTGACCGCGATGGAGCGGGTGGTCGAGAATCTGAACCGGGCGCTGGGCGGCCTGCTGGACCGGGATCCGAGCGTGTACCTGCTCGGCGAGGACGTGGTCGATCCCTACGGCGGCGCGTTCAAGGCGACGCGGGGGCTGTCGACCCGGCACCCGGACCGGGTGTTGGCCACACCGATCAGCGAAGGCGCTCTGGTCGGTGTCGCGAACGGCCTCGCGCTGTCCGGCGGCAAGGCGGTCGTGGAGATCATGTTCTCCGACTTCGTCGCGCTGGCCTTCGACCAGATCGTGAACTTCGCCGCCAAGTCGGTGTCCATGTACGGCCACACCGTGCCGATGCCGGTGGTCGTACGGTGCCCGACCGGCGGCGGCCGCGGCTACGGCCCCACCCACAGCCAGAGCCTGCAGAAGCACTTCATCGGCGTGCCCGGGCTGTCGGTGTACGAGATGTCGCCTTTCCTGGACAACGCGAGCCTGCTGGAGTTGGCCATGGCCGACGGCCGGCCGGCCGTGCTGTTCGAGGACAAGGTGCTGTACGGCCAGCGGATGCACCAGGACGGCGTGGTCGACGAGCTGTTCGGC
Source organism: Kutzneria sp. CA-103260 (assembly GCF_018263855.1). GTDB lineage: Bacteria > Actinomycetota > Actinomycetes > Mycobacteriales > Pseudonocardiaceae > Kutzneria. The sequence continues at coordinate 5,502,951 of NZ_CP073318.1, forward strand.
TACGAGCTGGTCGACCCCGAATCCGGCACGACCGTGGTCAGCCTGCGCGACGACGCGCCGTGCGACTGCGTCCTGATCGCCCCCGGCGGCCTGTCGGCCCGGGTGCTGGCCGCCGCGCGGGAACTGTTCGTGCAGGAGGAAATCTGCTGCCGGATCGTGGTGCCCGGCCGGCTGTACCCGTTCGCCGTCGAGCCGCTGCTGGACCTGCTGGGCTCGGCCGGCCTGGTCTGCGTCGTCGAGGACTCCAGCGCCGGCGGCACCTGGGGAACCGAGGTGGCGACGCTGGTCTACCGGCGTCTGTGGGGCCGGCTGGCCCGGCCGGTGGCGCTGCTGTCCGCGGCCGACAGCATCATCCCCACCGCCGCCCATCTGGAGCGCGAGGTGCTCCCTCAGGCCGAAGACATCCGCGACCTAGTGATCGAGGCCCTCCGTGCGTGAGCTGAAGCTGCCCAAGTTCAACAACAACGACGACACCTGCGTGCTGGTTGAGTGGATGTTCGCCGACGGCGACACCGTGCCGGCCGGGTCGGTCGTGGCCGAGGTGGAGACGTCCAAGGCCATCGAGGAGTTGGAGCTGGACCGGCCGGCGGTGCTGCACCGACTGGTCGACGCCGGCACCGAGCACCGGGTCGGGCAGACGCTGGCGTGGCTGTTCGACTCCGAGCAGGAGCGGCAGGAGCAGCTGGCGCAGGGCGTGGACGTCCCGGCCGCCGAGGCGGACCAGCCGGCCTCGTTCGTGTTGTCGCGGCCGGCGCAGGAACTGGCCGATCGGCACGGCATCGGCCCGGACCAGTTGCGGGCACTGGGAAAGCAGGTCATCAAGACGTCCGATGTGCAGGCCCTCGTCGACGCGACCCGGACCCCGGCGACTGAGTCCACTGTGGAGCTTTCCCGGCGGCAGCGGGCGATCGCGGCGGTTGTCACCGAGTCCCACCGGGACGTGCCGACGGCGTTCGCCGCGATCAAGGTCCGGCTCGCCCCGCTGGACCGTCTGTCCACATCGGACGATGCTGATCCGGTGGGTCTGGTCGAGCTGCTGATCAAGGCGATCGCCCTGCAGCGCAAGGACTTGCCAATGCTGTTCGCCGGCCGGGCGGACGACCGGTTCGTCCGGGTGCCCGACAGCCCTGGTGTCGCGGTCACGATCGACGTGGGCAACGGGCTGTTCCTGCCGGTCGTGCCGGGCGCGGCCGAGCTGCGGGTCGACGAGGTCGCCGACCGGCTCATGGAGTTCCGAATCAAGGCGGTGCGCCAGGACTTCCGCGAGGAGGACTTCGCTGGGGCCCACATCACGCTCTCATTGCACAACGAGCCGGGCGTGGTGCTGGCGCGGCCCATCGTCTTCCCCGGTCAGTCGGCGATGGTCGTGCTGTGCGGCACCGAGCAGGAACTCCAGTTCGACGCCGACGGATCCGTCGTCCAGCAGGACTGCACGACGATCGGCGTCGCCTACGACCACCGTGTGGTCAACGGCCGCGAGGCGATGTCGTTCCTGCAGAAGATCAAGCAGCTGTTGGAGAGCCTCGACCGGTGCGCGGCGCTGATCGGCCGACCACAATCGAGCAAGGACGACCACTGTCCCCCTACGCCCGCCGCGTCTATGTGACGACCCTGGCGGTGATGACGCCCGCGCAGAGCGCACAACGAAAGGGGGGCCCGGTCCGTTGGACCGGGCCCCCCTTTCGTTCGGTCAGCGCCGCCGTCTGGACGCGATCGCGCCGAGCGCCCGCCGGTCGAGCTTGCCCGACCCGGTCAGCGGCAGCTCGTCGACCACCTGGTAGCGGTCCGGAACCGTGTGCCGCGGCAGCACGGTCAGCATGTGCTTGCGCAGCAACGTGGTTCGGTCCGTGCCGGCGTGATCGGCCAGCACCACGCAGGCCACCAGGAACTGGGCCGCGGCCGCCGTCGTGACCACCGTGACCGCGGCGTCGCGGACGCCGTCGCACGCCCGCAGCGCGGTTTCGATCTCGCCCAGCTCGATGCGGTATCCGCGCAGCTTGATCTGCTGATCGGCCCGCCCGAGGTAGTCGAACGCCCCATCCGGGAGCTTCCGCGCCAGATCACCGGTCCGGTAGTGGCGAACGCCGTCCAGCGTCACGAACCGCTCCGCGGTCAGCTCCGGGCGATTCAGGTAGCCGTCGGTCACGCCGGCGCCGGCGATCAGCAGCTCCCCGACCTCGCCGTCGGGTACCGGCTGCAACTGCTCGTCGCGGATGCCCAGGGTCAGGTGCGGCAGGCCGTCGCCGATCGGCGACGCGATCGGGCCGTCGAAGTCCGTTCGGGTGAGCAGCCGGTGGGTCGCGTACACGGTGGCCTCGGTCGGGCCGTACATGTTGACCGCCGCCGGCGGCGTGCCCCGGTAGGACGCGAGGAAGCCGCTGATGACCTCCAGGTTCACGCTTTCCCCCGCGAACACCAGATAACGCAGCGACAGCGGCGGCCGGCCGGTGTCCTCGTAGGCCGTGGCGACCGCGCGGAACACCGAGGGAACCTGCCCGAGCACGGTCACTTCCCGGCCGGCCAACAGGTCCAGCAGCGCCTCGGCCGACCGCGCCGCCTCCGCCGGCACCGCGACCGCCGTGGCGCCGGTGGCCACGGCGGCCCAGAACTCCCAGACGGAGACGTCGAAGCTGAACGAGTGGAACAGTGCCCAGCGGTCCCGGTGGTCGACGTCGAACAGCGGCAGCGCGGCCCGCAGCAGCGCCAACACGTTGCGGTGCGAGACCACGCAGCCCTTGGGCTGCCCACTCGATCCGGACGTGTAGATGACGTACGCCGGATCGGCGCCGTCCAGCTGGGGCCGCGGCACCGGCAGGTCCAGCACGTCGTCGACATGCGGGGCCATGACGGCGATGTCGGTCAGGCCGCGGTCGGCCGCCGACTCCGGGTCGCCGATGACGACCCGGAGCCCGGCGTCAGACACCATGTACCGCAGGCGCTCCGCCGGATAGGCGGGATCCAGCGGCACGTAGGCGGCGCCGGCCTTCAGCACGCCGAGGACACCGACCGGGATGTCCGCGCCCCGGTCCAGCATGAGCCCGACCAGGTCGCCCCGGCGCACGCCGAGGTCGGCCAGCCGGGCCGCGACCACGTCGGATTCCCGGTCCAGTTCCCGGTAGTCGAGGACGTGGTCCCGGTCGACGACCGCCGGCGCCGTCGACCGTGCGGCGGCGACGCCGCGGAACAGCTCCGGCAGCGTGCTGGCCGTGGCGAGCGGGGTTCGGTGATTGGACACGCGATCGTCTCCCTTCGGTGGACGTCGGATCAGACCCGCAGCAGCGTGCAGGACCAGTGCATGCCACTGCCCATGGCGGTCAGCGCGACCAGGTCGCCCTCGACGAGCGCGCCGCCGGACAGGTGGAGGTCGAGCGTGAGCAGCTGGTCCGCGCAGCCGGCGTGGCCGTGTTCCATGGCGATCTCGGCGTTGGTGCGGGCGAGCGGGATGTCCAGCGCCGCCGCGAGGCTGGACAGGGCGACGATGTTGTCGTTCAGGTGGATGAGCCGCGCGATCGACGACGCCTCGATGTCGGCCCGCTTGCACGCCCGCAGCACGACGTCCTTGGTGCGCTGCACGGTGAGCTCGCCGAACCGCTGCATGGCGGCCGTGTCCTCGCCGTAGAACGACTGGAGCCGCTGCACGGCGGGGGCGACGGGGGCGGGCGACTGCTCGCCGTCCTCCCACGGTTGCGCGACGCCGCCCCGGTCCAGCAGCAGCAGATCGGCCAACGAGCCGTCGGTGACGGTTTCGGTGACGAGCCACTGGCATCGGCTCTCGCCCCGCCTGAGCACCGCCGCGGCGGCGCCGTCGGAGAACACCGCCGTGTTGGAGTCCATTCGGTTCCAGTACGGCTCGCACACGCGGTTCACTCCGACCACCAGCACGGTGCGGTAGTCCGCGTGCGTGGCGAACTTGCCGGCGACGAGGTCGAAGGCCATCACGGTCGACGTGCAGGCGTGGCTGACCAGCAGGACTTCCGCGTTGCACGCGCCGATCCGGCCCTGCACGGCCGCCGCGGCGTCCCAGTACAGGTACTCCGACGGCCCCGTCGTGCACAGAACGACGGCGTCGAGCTCCGTCGCCGCGATCCCGGTTCTCGCCAGCGCCGCCTCGGCCGCCCGCACCGCGAGATCGTTGGGCTGCACGTCCGGCTCGGCCTCGTGGAAGCTGCGGAATCCCCAGGCGCGGAGCCGGCGCAGATCCTCGGTGTACTCCAGGGCGACGTCCGCGACCCGGGTGCGCCGGCCCAGCGCGGCGCCGATGCCGGCGATGCCGAAGGCGGTCATCCTTGGACCAGTTCGGGCCGGCTGCCGGACACCAGGCCGTAGCCGGCCGGCACGGCCGCGAGCGCGCTGTCCTTGTCCACCACGCGGTTGTCGCCGTCGACGAACACCACATTGGGCTTCACCTCGCGCGCCCGCTCCTCGGCGACGGACGCGTAGGCGATGATGATCACGAGGTCCTCGGTGTTCACCAGGTGCGCGGCGGCGCCGTTGATGCCGATGACGCCGCTGCCGCGGGGCCCCTCGATGACGTAGGTCTCCAGCCGGCTGCCGTTGGTCACGTCGACGATGTGGACGAGCTCGCCCTCCAGCAGGTCGGCCGCGTCCATCAGGTCGGCGTCGATGGTGACCGAGCCGACGTAATGCAGCGCGCACTGGGTGACCGTGGCCCGGTGGATCTTGGACTTGAGCATGGTGCGGAACATCGCTGTCGCCTTTCGGGATCGCGGCGGTTACCGGCCGGCCGCGGAGGACAGGAGCTGGGCGAGGTCGGCGGCGGTGCGGACCGGGCTGAGCTGGTCGTCGCGGACCGGGTCGATCATCTGGTCGCTGTAGTAGCCGGAGGCGTGCACGACGACGTCGGCGTCGGGCGCGATCAGGCCACGCTCGCGGGCCACCAGCAGCCCGGTCAGCGCCTTGACCAGCGACCACTCGCGGATCAGCGACGGGTCGGCGGCGATCTCGATGCCGGCCTCGGCGGCGAGGCCGCGGACGGTGTCGAAACGGGCCAGGCACTCGCGCCTGGACACCACGATCCCGCCGCCGCCGTGCCGGGCCACGATCTCGTTGACCGCGGTCCTGGTCGGCGGCTCCTTGGTGTAGAAGGTGGGGTCGATGACCTCGTTCGGGTCGTCGGTCTCGGCCGGGAAGGCCGCGGCCTCCCGCTGCCGCCACACGCCGGCCGCCGGGTCGTGCGTGTAGGCCGGCAGTTCGGCGCCGAGCACGCTGGTCACCATGTCGGCGGTGGCCAACTGCTGCACCAGGAAGAAGCCGGGATGCGTGGCCGGCGCGGCGAAGCCGGCCAGGCCGTCGGTGAGCACCTGGTGGCCGACGTGGTAGCCGAGCAGGCCGTACGCGCTGGACACGGCGTGCAGGTGCAGCCGCGGGGCCGAGTCGGCGGTGATCGGCAGCAGTTCGGCCTCGACGAACGCGCGGACGGCGTCGGCCACCCGATAGTTGTCCAGGTCGAGCGTGTACCAGAGACGGAAACCGGTCCGCGCCAACAGTTCCTCGGCGTGGTGCTCGTTCATCTCGACGGCGAGCTGCTTGACGTCGGCCGGCTTGTCGACCTGGGCCAGCACGAGGGGATTCGCCTTGCGCAGCGCGGCATCCGCGGTCAGCGGGCTGTCCCGCAGCTTGTTTCGCGACGCCTCCGGCACCACCGTGACGATGCGCAGCTCGTCCGGCGTCGCGATCCCGGTGGCGTAGGCGCGGGCCACCGCGTCCCGCAGCGCGGTGCCCTTGTTGCCGGAGGTCGGCGTCAGCAGCAGCAACCGCTCGCCGGTCCGGCGGATGTGGCTGACCGCGCGGGCGATCATCAGCAGCGAGGCCATGGTCTTGGTGGTGCGGGTGCCCGGATTGCGCATCAGGTCGAGCAGGTGCGTGCGCGGGCCGATCTCGGTCAGGCCGACGTCGGTGACGGCGGTGAACTCGCCGAAGTCGGCCGCTGTCCAGTCGGGGGCGAGCGGGACGAGGGGTTGGGTGGCGCGCCCCGCCGCGAGGCGCCCGGCCGCGGCCTGGACACCCGCCGAGTAGCGCGCGAGCGCGTTGGGAACGACGTCCGCAAAGGTCTGGTCGGCTGCCAACATGGGGTGATCGCTCCTATATGTCTGCGCCCGGGCCGTGGTCGGCCGCGGGCGTGGGCTTGGCTAGTGCGATTGGCCGGTCAGTTCGCGCAGTGCCTCGGCCGCCTCGGCGTCGGTCATGCCCTCCACCGCGACGATGATCTTCGCCCGCCGGGCCAGCAGCTCCGGCTCGGCCAGCGCCCGCAGGGCCTGCGCGGTTCCGCTCGGGGTGGCGTCGGCGTACAGCGCCTGCACCGACAGCTCCACCGCGAACGCCTGGTTGACGCGGGCGATGAGCTGGACGGCGAGCAGCGATTGCCCGCCCAGCCGGAAGAAGTCGTCGTGGATGCCCACCGGCCGGTCCTGGTCGAGCACCTCGGCCCAGAGCAGGGCCAGCAGCTCCTCGACCGGGTCGCGCGGCGCCGCGAAGTCGCCCGCCGCCGGAGCGGACGAGAAGTCCGGGGCCGGCAGCGCCGCTCGGTTGATCTTGGCGTTGGCGGTCAGCGCGAAGGTGTCCACCCGCACCAGGGCGGCGGGAACCATGTAGTCGGGCAGATCGTCGGCCAGCGCGGCCAGCAGGTCCTGCTCGCGCACGTCCGGCGCGGCCTGGTAGTAGGCCACGATGCGCTTGGTGCCGCCGGAGTCCTCGTGCACCAGCGCCACGGAGCGGGTCACCCCAGCCTGGCGGGAGACGGCGGCCTCGATCTCGCCCAGCTCGATCCGGTAGCCGCGCAACTTGATCTGGTTGTCGCGGCGGCCGATGAACTCGACGTTGCCGTCCGGCAGGTATCGGGCGATGTCACCGGTGCGGTACAGCCGCCGGCCCGGTCGGCCGGTGAACGCGTCCGGCACGAACCGCTGCGCGGTGAGCGCGGGGCGGTTGTGGTAGCCGCGGGCCAGCCGGCCGCCGCCGACCACCAGCTCGCCGGGAACACCGGTGGGGACGAGGTTTCCGTCGCCGTCGACGATGAAGATGTCGTATCCGGGCAGAGCCCTGCCGATCACCGGCGTGCGGGCGGCGTCCACCACGGCGGCCGAGACGGTGTTGCACTCGGTGGGGCCGTACTGGTTGAAGGCGCGCCAGCGGCCGTCGCCCATCTCCTGCCACAGGCCGTCGCCCATCGCCTCGCCGGCGATCAGCAGCCGGATGCCGTGCGGGATGCGGTCGAGCTTGCCGATGGCCCGCAGCATCTCCAGCTGGGCCGGCGTGCAGTCGAGCAGGTCCAGTCGCTCACGTTCGATCAGGTCGAGCAGCAGTTCGGGGTCGCGGCGGGCCTGCTCGGGCACCATCACGAGGGTCGCGCCGCCCAGCAGCCAGCCCAACTGCTTGACCGAGCTGTCGAAGAAGACGGGCGCGTTGAGGCCGATGCGCCGGGGGAACTCGCCGTCGCCGACGATGACCGACCTGGTGGCCCAGATCAGGCGGCGGGCGGCCCGGTGGGTCATGACGACGCCCTTGGGTTGTCCGGTCGACCCCGACGTGTAAATCGCATACGCCGCGTTCCCCGCCCGAACCCCCGACACCACCCGAGACGACGGCACACCCGCCAACACCGAACCATCATCCACACACAACACCCGCCCCACACCACCAAAACGACCAACCAAACCCCGCTCCGTCACCACCACACCCACACCCGCATCACCCAACACAAACCCCAACCGCCCAACCGGCAAACCCGGATCCAACGGCAAATACACCCCACCCGCCTTCAACACACCCAACAACCCCACCACCAACTCCACCGACCGCCCCACACACAACCCCACCACAACCTCAGGACCCACCCCACACCCACGCAACCACCACGCCACCCGATTCGACCACTCATCCAACTCCGCAAACCCCACCACCCGACCACCACACACCACCGCCGCACCACCACCCACACCATCAACCACAGCCTCGAACAACTCATGCAAACAACGGTCCTCCGGCCAGTCCACATCGGACAGCCGGTCGGCGATCTCGGCGTTCTCGGCGGTGGTCAGCATGGTCAGCCCGGACACCCGCGACGACGGCTGCGCCGTCGTCAGGGACTCGAGCAGGGTGAGGTAGTGGCCGGCCAGGCGACGCACGGTGGCGGCGTCGAACAGGTCGGAGTTGTACGTGATGCGCCCGGCGACCCCGTCGCCGTCGTCCTCAAGGCTCAGCATCAGGTCGCAGATGGCGGCGCCGTTGTGCAGGCGCGTGAGTTCCACCGCCACGTCGGCCATCGGCCGCGACGGCGCCGGGGCCATCTCGTAGCCGAACATCACCTGCACCACCGGCGAGCGGCTCGGGTCCCGCTCGGGCTGAAGGGTCTCCACGATCTTCTCGAACGGGAGGTCGGCGTGCGCGTACGCGCCGAGGCAGGTCTGGCGGACCCGGGCCAGCAACTCGCCGACCGACGGGTCGTCCGACAGATCCGCCCGCAGGGCGAGGGTGTTGACGAGGAACCCGATCAGCGGCTCCAGTTCGGCCCGGCCGCGCGTGGCCACCGGGACACCGATGAGGAAGTCGCGTTGCCCGGTGTGCCGGGCGACCAGCAGATCGAACGCGGCCAACAGGGTCATGAACGTGGTCACGCCCTCGCGGGCGGCCAGGGACCGGACGGCGGCGGCGAGATCGCCCGGAATGGTCAGCTCGACCACTCCGCCACGATGCGTCTGGACCGCCGGTCGCTGGCGGTCGGACGGCAGCTCCAGCACGGTCGGCGCGTCGACGAGCCGATCCTGCCAGTACCGGGCCTGCGCCTCGGCGGCCTCCGTGCCCAGCCATTCCTGTTGCCAGGCCGCGAAATCCGCGTAGTTCAGGGACAGCGCAGGCAGTGCGGCCTCGACGCCGGACACCCGGCTTTCGTAGTGGTGCACCAGTTCACGGGTGAACACGTCCACCGACCAACCGTCGAACACCATGTGGTGCATCGCGATCACGACCAGGTGGTCCGCCGGCCCGATCCGCAGCAGACTGGCCCGGATCACCGGCCCCGTCGCCAGATCGAAGGAGCATCGGACCAGCTGCTCCGCGCGGTCGACCACCTCGGCCTCGGAGAGACCGGTCGCGTCGACGACCTCCCATGGAACATCCACATCGGACTGGATCGCCGGCGCGGGACGGCCGTCGACGGTCGGCAGGACAGTGCGCAGAACTTCGTGCCTGGCCACCACATCGGCCACGGCGGCCCGGAGGTGTTCGGTCGACAGCTCGCCACGCAGCCGATAGGCCAACGGCACCGTGTAGGTGGACAGTCCGGGCGACAGTTGTTCCAGGAACCACATCCGCTGCTGCCCGGCCGACAGCGCGATGCCGGCGCTGCGGTCGGCCGGGACGACGGGCGCGGACGTCCCGGCCGCTCCACGGGACCGCACAAGGTCGGCGATGCCGGCAACCGTGCGCTGATGCAGCACATCCACCGGGGCCAGTTCCGCGGCCAGCACCGCACGTACGGCCGAGGACAGCTTGGTCGCGGCCATCGAATGGCCGCCGAGGTCGAAGAAGTCGTCATGTACGCCGACGTCCTGCGGGCGCAGTCCGAGCACATCGGCGACGAGCTCGACCAGCGCCTGCTCCACCGGGTCGCGCGGCCCTTCCACGACTCGCGGCTCGACGGCGGTTCCGGGCTCGGGCAACGCGTTCCGGTCGATCTTGCCGCTCACCGTCAGGGGCAGCGCCGCGAGGCGGACCAACAGCGACGGAACCATGTAGTGCGGCAGCCGGTCACGCAGCGCGTCGCGAAGCTCATCAATGTCGGCGTCGCCGGTCAGGTAGGCGACCAGCCGCGCGCCGGCACGCGGGTCGTCGCGGCGAACGACCGCGCAGTTGGTGACCCCGGGCAGGCCGCCGAGCACGCTCTCGATCTCGCCCGGCTCGATCCGGAAGCCGCGCAGCTTGATCTGGTCGTCGATCCGGCCGAGGAACTCCAGCTCGCCGCCGGGGCCGGTGGTGACCCGGTCACCGGTGCGGTACAGCCGCTGGCCCGGGATGCCGCTGAACGCGTCCGGCACGAACCGCTGCGCGGTGAGCGCCGGCCGTCCGAGATAGCCGCGGGCGACCCCGGCGCCGCCGATCAGCAGCTCGCCGGGAGTTCCCTCCGCCGTGAGCTCCAGTGATTCGTCCACTGTGTACACACGAGTGCCGGTGATGGGGCGGCCGATCGGCACCATACCCTCGGAGACGTCGCCCACGGGCAGGTGAAAGGTGGAGTTGATGGTGGTCTCGGTGGGGCCGTAGAGGTTGACGACCTGAAGGCCCGGCAGTTGGGCCTGGCACTGGGCGACGAGCTCGTGGTCGAGCGCCTCGCCGCCGCACACCATCCACCGCAGCGAGGTGCCGGTCAGGCCGCCGTCGGCGACGAACTGGCGCAGCACCGCGGGCGGCAGGCCGAGCACGTCGATCCGTTCGGCGACAACGAGTTCACGCAGGGCCTTGCTGTCCACGCTGAACTGCGGCGGCGCCATCACGAGCGTGCCGCCGGTGGTCAACGGACCGTAGAACTCCCAGCCGGCCGCGTCGAAGCTGGGCGAGGTGATCTGCAGGAAGCGCAACGGCTCGCCGGACCAGAGCTCGGAGGTGATCCACGAGATGTGGTTGACGATGGCGGAATGCGGGACGGTGACGCCCTTGGGTTGTCCGGTCGACCCCGACGTGTAAATCGCATACGCCGCGTTCCCCGCCCGAACCCCCGACACCACCCGAGACGACGGCACACCCGCCAACACCGAACCATCATCCACACACAACACCCGCCCCACACCACCAAAACGACCAACCAAACCCCGCTCCGTCACCACCACACCCACACCCGCATCACCCAACACAAACCCCAACCGCCCAACCGGCAAACCCGGATCCAACGGCAAATACACCCCACCCGCCTTCAACACACCCAACAACCCCACCACCAACTCCACCGACCGCCCCACACACAACCCCACCACAACCTCAGGACCCACCCCACACCCACGCAACCACCACGCCACCCGATTCGACCACTCATCCAACTCCGCAAACCCCACCACCCGACCACCACACACCACCGCCGCACCACCACCCACACCATCAACCACAGCCTCGAACAACTCATGCAAACAACGGTCCGTGCCCTTCACCGTTCTCCCTTTCGAAGCCGTGACTCACGTGTGCGGGTGGTCAGCCGAGGCGCTCGGCGACGAGCGCGGCCAGCGCGTCCAGACCGGTCTCGATCTCGGCCGGCGTCACCACGCTGACCGACAGCCGGAGTTGGTGCTCCCCACCGGTTCCGCCGTAGAAGTGCGACATGGGGGTCCACAGCAGACGGTGCTGTTCGGCCGAGTGCACCAGCAGCTCGTCGTCGACCGGGAACGGCACGGTCACCACCACGAAGAAACCGCCGGCCGGCGCGTTCCAGGTGACCGGCCCGCCGGCCGGGAACCGCCGCGCCAGACCGGCGAGCATGCGCGCCATGTTGTCGGCGTACCGCGCGCGGATGCCCTCGTTCGCGGCGGCGAGGCTGCAGTCGGTGGCCAGCAGCTTGCCCCCGACGATGGCCTGGGCCACCGGCGAGGTGTTGACGGTGACCATGCTCTTGATCTTGCCGAGCTGTTCGGCCAGCGACCGGGTCTCGCCCGAGCGGGTGCGCACGGGCTGGTCGGCGACGACGTAGCCGACGCGGACGCCGGGCAGCGCGGTCTTGGCGTACGAGCCCAGGTACACCACGCGCCGCCCGTGGTCGAGCGCCTTGAGGGTGGGCAGCCGGTCCTGGCCGGTGTGGAACAGCCCGTACGGATTGTCCTCCAGCAGCAGGAAGTCCTCGCTCTCGGCCACGTCCAGCAGCCGCTTGCGGGTGTCGGTGTCCATGCTCGCGCCGGATGGGTTGGCGAAGTCCGGCATCACGTAGCAGCCGCGTACCCGCAGCCCGGTCCGCCGGGCCGCGCGCACGGTCCGCATCATGTCGTCGAGGTCGATTCCCGCTGTGCCGGTCGCCACCGGCAGCACCGGCAGGTCGACCAGCCGGGCCGCGCCGGTCAGGCCGACGTAGGTGGGGGCCACAGCCAGCAGCACGTCGGCCTCGCGGGCCCGCAACGCCCGCAGCGTCAGGAACATCGCCTCCTGGCACCCCACGGTGACCACAATGGACTCCGGGTCCACGGTGATGCCCTCGTCCACGTGCAGGTTGCGGGCGACCAGCTCCCGGATGACGCCGTTGGTCGGGCCGTACTGGAAGATCGTGCGCTGCACCTCGGCCTCGCCGAGCCCCCGTTCCTCCCGCAGGTAGCGGCAGTACCGGTCCAGGTGCTCGTGCAGGTCGTCGAGGCGGAAGTCGGTCTCGGCCGGGCGGCCGGCGGCGAAGGCGATGGCGTCCGGGTAGCGGCCGGCGATCTCGTTGAGGAAGTTCATCGACGCCAGCCCGGCGTCCTCCAGGGCGCCGTTCAGGTCGGCCGTGGTCATGTCGATCATGTCGCTCCCACCGTTGCAAGCTCCCGGGCGGCGGCCAGCTCCGCGCACCCGGTCAGCACGAGGCTCTCGACCAGCTCGGTCCGCAGCGTCGACAGCACGAGGCCGACGTCGTCCACCGCGAGCCCCCACAGCACCGGCCGCCCGAGCAGCACCCCGTCGGCGCCGAGCGCGATCGCGCGGAGGACGTCGGTGCCCGTGCGGACTCCGCTGTCCAGCAACACTTCCGCGCGGCCGGCGACTTCGGCGACGACCCCGGGCAGGGCGGCCACGGCCGCCGGGGCGCCATCGAACTGCCGTCCCCCGTGGTTGGACACCACCACCGCGCCGGCACCGGCGTCGATCGCCGCGCCGGCGTCCTGCGGGTGGAGGATTCCCTTGACCACCAACGGCATCTCGGTCCGCTCACGCAACCACCCGAGGTCGGACCAGGTCAGGGTGGGGTCGAACATCACGCCGGTGTGGACGGCGACGGCCGAGCCCGCGCCGCGCCGGCGGTGGGCCTCGGTCGCCGATCCACCGGCGAGGTGCACGGCGTGCACGTCGGCCGGCAGCGTGAACTCGTTGCGCAGGTCGCGACGCCGCCTGGCCATGATCGGCACGTCCGCGGTCAGCACGAGGGCCCGGCAGCCGGCAGCCTCGGCCCGCCGGACAATGTCGGCCATCAGCTCGCGGTCCCGCAGCCAGTACAGCTGGAACCACAGGTCCGCACCGGTTTCGGCAATCTCCTCGACCGGGCAGCTGCTGAGCGTGCTGACCGTGAACGGCACACCGGCCGCAGCCGCGGCCCGCGCGGCGGCCAGCTCGCCCTCGGCGTGCAGGAGCTTCTGGTAAGCCATCGGCGCCACCGCCACCGGCATCGCCGCGGGCCGGCCCAACAGCGTGGTGTCGGTCGCGGCGGCGCCGATCCCGCGCAGCAGCCGCGGCAGCAGCGCCACCTCGTCGAACGCCGAGCGGTTGGCCCGCAACAGTCTCTCGTCGCCGCTGCCGCCGGTGACGAAGTCCCACACGGCGGCGGGCACGCGCTGCGCCGCCCGGCGCTCGATGTCGGCCAGGCAGACCGTCACCGGTCGGCCTGCTGTCGCTCGACCGCCTCGTACAGGGCCTTGATGTTGCCGCTGCCGAAGGTCCGGGCGCCCATCCGCTCGATGACCTCCATGAAGAAGGTGTTCCTGGGGTGGGTCGAGCGGGCGAAGATCTGGAACAGCTGGCCGTCGTGGTCCTCGTCGACCAGCACGTTGAGCTCGCGCAGCGCCGGGACCGAGTGCTTGGTCAGCTCCAGCCGCTCGCCCAGCATGTCGTAGTACGCGCCCGGGGTGCGCAGGAACTCGACCCCGGCCGCGCCCAGCCCGCCGACCGCGGCCACGATGTCGGTGGTGGTCAGGGCGATGTGCTGCACGCCCGGGCCGTCGTTGTCCTTGAGGAACGAGTCGATCTGGCCGGAGTCGCGGGTCACGTCCGGCTCGATCAGGGTCAGCGTGACCGCGCCCGACCGGCTCTGCACCACCTGCGAGTTCATCGCCTGGCGGCCGACCTCGATGCGCTCGGTGAAGATCATTTCGAAGTCCAACGCCCGCTCGTAGAACTCGACCGTCGGGGCCAGCTGACCGGCCTCCAGGCAGACCGCGAAGTGGTCGATCTCGCCGAACCGGCCGGCCGGCGCGGCGGCCCCCGGCACGAGGCCAGGCAGCAGCCGCTCGTCCACGCCGTCGGCGCGGTCCACGAAGGTGTGGGTGATGTCGCCGAAGCCGCCGATCGTCGCGGTGGTCACGCCGTCGCGGGTCTCCGGCCGGGCGACCACGGACGCCCCCTTGGCCACTGCCTCCTCGAAGGCCGCCCGGGCGTCGGGCACGCGCAGCGCGATGTCGGCCACGCCGTCGCCGTGCCGCTCCACGAAGCCGGCCGCGGGGTGGTCCTCGCCGCCGGCCGCGACCAGCACGAACCGGACGTCCTGCTGGCCGAGCGCCACCGACCGCACGCCGGCCGGCCGGCCGGCGGCGGCGTAGCGGGTCAGGCCGTACTTCTCGGTGAACTCGGCGGACGCGGCGTCGATATCGCCGACATAGAACTGAACATGGTCAACCCGCATGACTGGAGCTCTCCTTTTCGGCTTCGATCAGCCCCTGTCCCGACTGCCGAGAACCGGCGCTCGGACAAATACGAGGACGTCTCCCACAACGAAGGCGACCGGGTCAGAATAGGACGGCTCCCCCGCTCGACGCCACCGCCGTTCAACTGCCCGCACTGGTCAGTCGAACACGCCGATATCAGGCCGGGCTCACCAGTTCGCGCAGAATCGCCTTGCGATCGACTTTCCCATTCGCATTGCGCGGAAAATCGTCCTGGATCACCACTTCCGCCGGCACCATGTAGGCCGGCAGCCGGGTCCGCAGGGCGGTCAGCAGGACGTCCGGCGCGAGCCCGACCCCGGTGCACACGGCGGCCAGCCGGGGCTCGTCCGCACCCTCCGACACGGCCAGGACCAGGGCGTCCCGCACGCCGGGCTGCGCGAGCAGCACGGCCTCCACCTCGCCGAGCTCGATCCGGAAGCCTCGGATCTTGATCTGCTGGTCCACCCGGCCCTGGTGTACCAGGCCGCCGTGGTCGGCCACGACCCAGTCACCGGTCCGGTACCACAAATCGTCGGTCAGCGGTGTGGTTTCGTCGAGTACGACGACCTCGCCGCCGTCCCAGCGCACAAAACGGCCCACATTGTCGACTGCGTTCAAGTACCCGGGAAAACGCTGCGGGCCGCGAACGCACAACTCACCCGCCGTATCCGACGGTCCGTCGGGGCCGATCAGCAGCTGTTCCTGGCCGGGATAGAGGTTGCCTATCGGTATCGTCCCGTTGGCCGTGTGTGGCCAGTCGGCCACGTTTCGGGGCAGCCGGTATTCGGCGCAGCTGATGGTCAGTTCGGTCGGCCCGTACAGATTCTCCAGCTCGCCGTTCACCGCCGCGGCCCGCCAGGCCTCGGCCTGGTTGCGGGTCAGCTGCTCGCCGCAGAACAGGCTCCAGCGCAACGTCGGCATGCTGTCCGGCGGCAGCGCCCGCAGCCGGCGGGCGAAGGACACCGCCGACGGCACCGAGAACCAGTGCGTCAGCTCCCGGCCCGCGACGTACCGCGAGGGAGCCATCAGCTCGGCCCGGTTCGGCACGACCAGCGTGCCGCCGCCGGCCCACGTCGCGAACAGATCGAAGACCGACAGGTCGAAGGTCAGGTCGAAGGTCTGCGAGACGCGGCTGCCCGGGCCGATGTCGTAGCGGGGCACGACATGTCCCAGATACGCGGTGACGTTGCCGTGCCGGATCGGCACGCCCTTCGGGACGCCGGTCGAACCCGAGGTGAACAGGATGTACGCGATGTCGTCGGCATTCCCGCGGTACGGCGGCAGCGCGGCCGCCGGCGCGGATCGAGGCGACCGGTACAGCATCGGCGCCGGCAGCTCCACCTCCATGCCGTCTTCCACCAGCACGAGGTCGAGCCCGGCCGCCGCGGCGACGGCCGCGTTCCGCGCCACCGGGAAGGCGGCGTTGAGCGGCACCACCGTGGCACCAAGCCGTTGCACCGCAAGGTAACCGGCATACGCGAACAAGGTCCGACCGGCGGCCAGCAGCCCGATCCGGCGAGGCGCCGTGCGGTGCTCCGCGAGCACCGCGGCGGCCAGCCCGTCGGCCAGGTCGCTCAGTTCCCGGTAGGTCAGGCGGTCCTCGCCCACCTCGATCGCGACCTCGTCGCCGTGCCGGGCCACCGAGGCCGCGAACAAGTCATAGAGGGTCCGAACCATGGCTCGCCCTTCCTCCCCGGTCGGCCGTGAGCTTGAGGGCGATCGCCGCGTGGTGCAGGTCCTCCTCGTCGAGGAGGCCGTCCAGGATCACGGTGGACACGCCCAGCGAGAAATAGCGCTGCAGCAGCTCACCGACCTCGGCGTGGCTGCCGACGAGGTACGGCGAGAACGTCCGCGACGACCGGAACGGGTAGAGCCAGTAGACGTCCTCCCGCACCGGCGACCGCGAGACGTCGTCCGCGAGGTTGCGGTGCCACCGCGATTCGGTGCGGGTGGCCGAGAGGTCGTGCAGCTGCTCGCCCTCCGCCGTGACCGGGAACCGCTCGCGGGCCACCCGCCACGCCTCCTCCGAGCTGTCCCGGGCGATGATCCCGAAGCCGACACCGCTGCCGGCGAACGGCAGGCCGGCCGGCTGGTTGTCGATCTCCTGCGGATAGGCCAGCCGGGTCGCGCCGAGTGCCTGCTGGGTGCGGCGACAGGCGTCGGACGCGCCGGAGACGAACATCTTGGGGAACAGCCGCGTGACCTGGTCGGCCGGCAGCCGCGGCGAGAGCCGGACGCCGTTGAGCCGGTAGTGGTCCCCGGCGAACTTCAGCGGTCGCTCCTCCAGCAGCATGCGCTGCACGATCTCGCCGTACTCCCGCAGCCGGTCGTACCGGTCGTCGTGCGGCAGGGCACAGCCGACCTCCCGCAGGTGCCGGGCGAACCCGCCGCTGACCAGGTTCAGGTCGACCCGCCGGCGGAACAGGCCGCCGATCGTGTTGATCATCCGGACGGCCGCCACCGGGTGGCTGTAGACCGGGTTCACCGCGACCAGCGGGGCGATCCGGTCGGTGTGCCCGATGATCAGCTGGGCCAGCAGCCACGGGTCCAGGCTGCGGTTGTCGGTGAACGTGAGGATGCCGGCGAAGCCGGCCTCCTCGGTGTGGCCGGCCACGTCGACGATCCGCCCGCGGTAGCGGTCCAGCGCCTCGCCCGCCCGCATCGGCGGGATCGAGGTGTAGATGGCGGTCATCGCTCAGCCCAGGAACTGCGCCGCGAACCGCTTGATGCCGTCGAGCACGGCCTCCGGCGGCAGGCCGAAGTCGACCAGGCAGGCGATCTCGCCGACCCCGGCCGAGCCGACCCTCTCGATCATCTCGCCGATCTTCTCCACCGACCCGAGCAGCGAACCGTGCTCGTAGTACTTGTCGAACGCCACGTCCAGCAGCTCGTTGACCATCTCCTCGTCCTCGGCCGCGGCCGACACGTCGGACCGGCCCCGCCCGGACAGCTCGCTCTGCTTGAGCGACAGCGCCGAGCGCAGGTAGCCGCGCATCGCCTCGCCCACGGTCGACCGCACGTCCTCGCCGATCGCGCCGGCGTAGGTGTGCAGCATCAGCGTCACCAGGCCGTCGGCCCCGCCGAGCTGGCCCCGGTACGCGGCGATGTTGTCGGCGAGCGCGGGCAGGTCCTGCCCGATCATGTGGGTCAGCACGTTCACCCGGTGCCGGCCGGCCTGCTCGAACGTGCCGCGGCTGCCGCCGCTGGTCGCCCAGACCGGGATCTCGGCCTGCACCGGCTGCGGCTGGATGCCCACACGCAGCGTCTCGCCGGCGCCGTTGCGGCGTTCGACCTGCCCGCCGGACCACAGCGTCCGCAGCTCGCCGAACTGCTCCCACATCACCTCGCGCCGGTCGGCGAAGCGGTCCGGGGCGAGGGCGAAGTCGTTGGCGTTCCAGCCGCTGCCGATCGACACCGAGACGCGGCCGCCGCTGAGGTTGTCCACCATGGACCACTCCTCGGCGACCCGGATGCTCTCGTGCAGCGGCGTGATCACGCTGCCGGCCCGCAGGCCGATGTGGCGGGTCGAGGCGGCCAGGTGGGCGGCCATCACCGCCGGGTTGGGGAAGATGCCGCCGAAGTCGCCGAAGTGCCGCTCCGGCACCCAGACCGCGGCGAAGCCGAGGTCGTCGGCCAGGCGGCTGGCCTCGAGCACCAGGTCGTAGCGACCCCGCTGACGCGGGGTGCTCGAGAAGAACATGATCGAGTAGTCCACGGTGGCGGTGCTCCCCTTCAGGCGGTCGGACCGTCGACCGGCAGCCGGCTGACCCGGCTGTCGAGGTCGGCGGCGGTCAAGGCGTGCAACAGGTTGAGGTAGTGCTCGGTCAGGCGGGCGACGGTGGCCGGCTCGAACAGGTCCTGGCTGTACTCCATGCCGCCGACAACGGCGTCGCCCTGCTCCTTCAGCGACAGCGTGAGGTCGTACTTGGCCACGCCCGGGTCGATGTCGGCCATCTCGGCCGTCAGCTCGGGCAGCCGGAGCTCGGTCACCGGCGTGTTCTGCAGGATGAACATCACCTGGAACAGCGGCGGATAGCTGCGGCTGCGCCGCGGCGCGAGCTCCTCGACCAGCTTCTCGAACGGGACGTCCTGGTTCTCGTAGGCCTTCAGCGCGGTGTCGCGGACCCGGGCCAGCAGCTCGGCGACGGTCGGGTCGTCGTCGAGCCGGGTCCGGATCGGCAGCGTGTTCACGAAGAACCCGATCAGCCGCTCGAACTCGGTGCGGGTCCGGTTGGCCATCGGCGTGCCGACCGTGATGTCGGTGCGGCCGCCGAACCGGGACAGCAGCACGTTGAACGCGGCGAACAACACCATGAACAGCGTGACGTCCTGGCGCCGGCCCAGTTCGCGCAGCCGGTTCGTCAGCTCGGGCGGGATCGTCAGCGGGGCCCGGGAGCCGCGGAAGGTCTGCGCGTGGGGCCGGGGGCGGTCGGTGGGCAGCTCCAGCAGCGGCGGGGCGCCGGCCAGATGCTCGCGCCAGTGGCGAACCTGGTCCGTCAGCTGGCCGTTGGCGAACAGGTCTCGTTGCCACGCCGCGAAATCGGTGTACTGGATGGGCAGCGGCGGCAGCACCGTCTCGATCGGACGGTCGTCGCCGCCGGCCAGGTGCCCGTACAGCGCGGTCAGCTCGTTGATCAGCACCGTCTGCGACCAGCCGTCGAAGACGATGTGGTGCACGGTCAGCACCAGCGTGTGCGCATCGGGCGCGGTGTGGATCAGATGGGCCCGCACCAGCGGCCCGGTGGCGAGGTCGAACGGCCTGGTGGCAATGGCCTTCACCAGCTCGGCCACGTCGTCGGCGCGGTGCCGGGTCGCGTCGTGCTCACCGAGCCGCAGCCGGAATTCGCCGTCGATGCGGGGCTTCGGCTGGCCGTCGTCGACGGCGAACGCGGTGCGCAGCGTCTCGTGCCGGTCGGTGATCACCTGCAGCGCGGTGCGCAGCGCCGCGACGTTCACCTTGCCCCGCAAGCGAAGGATGACGGTGCTGTGGTAGGTCGCGGTGTTCGGTGCGAGCTGGTCGAGGAACCACAACCGGTCCTGCCCGAACGACAGCCCGGCCGGCTCGGACCGCCGCCGTGGCCCGGTCCGGGCCGGGCTCTCCCCCGCGCCGGCGACGATCGCCGCGATGCCGGCGACGGTCGGCGTGTGGAAGAACGCTCGGAGGGGAATCTTCCGCTCCGGGAAGGCTTCCCGCAGGCGGGCGAGCAGCGCCATCGCCAGCAGCGAGTGGCCGCCGAGGGTGAAGAAGCTGTCGTGGACGCCGATCGACTCGGCTGGCCGGCCGAGCGTGGCCGACCACAGGTCGAGGATCCGCTGCTCGGTCTCGTCGCGGGCGCCGGTGTGGTCGCCGCCGGCGAACGTCGGCTCGGGCAGCGCCGCCCGGTCGAGCTTTCCGTTGGGGGTCAACGGGATGGCCGTGAGCGCGACCACAGCGGCCGGGATCATGTAGTCGGGCAGGCTGGTCTTGAGGTGGTCGGCCAGCGTCGCCGGAGTCGAGCCGTCGGCGGTGGCCACGTACGCGACGATCCGGGCGTTGTCCGGCGTCGGCTGGTCCAGCACGGCCGCGGCCGCCTGCACCTCGGGGTGGCGGGTCAGCGTGTGCTCGATCTCGCCGAGTTCGATGCGGAAACCGCGCAGCTTGATCTGGTGGTCGACGCGGCCGAGGAACCGGATCGTCCCGTCGGCCTCGTACCGGGCCAGGTCGCCCGTGCGGTAGAGCCGCTGGCCGGGCTCGCCGGAGAGGTGGTCGGGGATGAAGCGCTCCGCGGTCAGCCGGGGCCGGCCGTGGTAGCCGCGGGCCAGGCCCAGGCCGCCGATGTGCAGTTCGCCCGGCACGCCGACCGGCGTCGGATTTCCGTGCCGGTCAAGAATGTGCAGCCGGTGGCCGGGCAGCGGGCGGCCGATCGCCGGTTCCCGCTCGGCGTCCGGATCCACCACGGCGCTGGAGCACCAGACAGTGGCCTCGGTCGGCCCGTACATGTTCCACAGCCGGCCGGTCTTCGCACCGAGCTGGCGCGCCAGGTCGGCCGGCAGCGCCTCGCCGCCGCACAGCGCCCGCAGGGTCGGGTCGCCCGGCCACTGGGACGCCAGCAGCTGGCGCCAGCCGGACGGCGTGGCCTGGACGATCGACGCGTTCGACCGCGCCAGCAGGCCGTGCAGCAGGTCGCCGTCGACCGCGGTGTCCTCGTCGACGATCTCCACCGTCGCGCCGCAGCTGAGCGGCATGAAGATCTCCAACGCCGAGATGTCGAAGGAGATGGTGGTCAGCGCCGGCAGCACGTCCTGCTCGGTCGCGTTGTACATCTCGATCGAGGCCAGCATGTGGTTGACGATGCTGGCGTGCTCGATCATCACGCCCTTGGGTTTGCCGGTGGATCCCGAGGTGTAGATGACGTATGCGAGGTCGCGCGCCGTCGTGCGGGCATCGGGCCGCTCGGTCGAGCGGCCCTCGACCTCGCCGTCGTCGTCGAGGGCGAGCGCGGTCGTGGTCTCCGGCAGCAGGGATCGCAGGTGGGTCTGGGTCAGCGCGAGCGATGCCCGCGCGTCGTCCAGGATGTGGTGCAGGCGCTGCTGGGGATGCGACGGATCCAGCGGCAGGTAGGCGGCGCCGGACTTGAGGATGGCCAGCAGCCCCACCAAGGTGTCCAGCGATCGGTCGACGAGCAGCGTGACCATCGCGCCCGGCTTCGCGCCGTGGTCGATGAGCCACCACGCCACCCGGTTCGCCCGCTCGTCGAGTTCGCGGTAGCAGAGCCGGTTCTCCCCGTGCCGGGCGGCGATCGCGTCCGGCGTCTTGTCCGCCTGCGCCTCGAACAACTGGTGCAGGCCAGGATTGATCGGCGCCGGCGCCGGCTGGGCGTTCCAGTCCCGGGTGATGCGCCGGTGCTCGTCCGGCGACAGCATCGGCAGCCGGCTGACCCGCGTGCCGGAACCGGCATCGGCCAGCGCCCGCAACAGGTTCAGGTAATGCCCGGTCAGCCGGGTGACGGTGGCCGGCTCGAACAGGTCCAGGCTGTACTCGATGCCGCCGCTGATCACGTCGCCCTGTTCCTTCAGCGACAGCGTGAGGTCGTACTTGGCCACCCCCGGGTCAACGTCCACGACCTCAGCGGTCAGACCGGGCAGCCGCACCTCGTTGGTGGGCGTGTTCTGCAGGATGAACAGGACCTGGAACAGCGGCGAGTGGCTCAGGTCGCGTTCCGGCGCGAGCTCCTCGACCAGCTTCTCGAACGGCACGTCCTGGTGGTCGTACGCCTTGAGGGCGTTGCCGCGGACCCGGTCCAGCAGCTGCGCGACCGTCGGGTCGTCGTCCAGCCGGGTCCGAATGGGCAGGGTGTTGACGAAGAAGCCGATCAGCGGTTCGAGGTCGGTGCGGGTCCGGTTGGCGACGGGCGTGCCGACCGTGATGTCGGTGTGTGAGCTGTACCGGGACAGCAGCAGCGTGAACCCGGCGAACAGGGTCATGAACAACGTGGCGTCGTGCTGCCGGCCGAGGTCCCGCAGCCGCCGCGTCAGGTCGGCCGGGATCGTCACCGCGGACCGGGCCCCGCGGAAGGTCTGCGCGGCGGGCCGGGCGTGGTCCGTCGGCAGCTCCAGCAACGCCGGCGCGCCGGCGAGGTGATCACGCCAGTACGCGATCTGCTTGTCCAGGTGGCCGTCGGCGAACTGCGTCCGCTGCCACGCCGCGAAGTCGCCGTACTGGATCGGCAGCGGTGGCAGCACGGTCGCGCTGCCACCGACCAGCTGGCTGTAGGCCGTGGTCAGTTCCTTCACCAGCACCGACTGCGACCAGCCGTCGAAGGCGATGTGGTGCACCGTCACCACCAGCGTGTGGGCCGTGGGCGCGGTGCGGATCAGCAGCGCGCGGATCAGCGGCCCGGTGGCGAGGTCGAACGGTTCGGCGACGGACGCCAGGATCGCCGCCTCGACCTCGTCGGCGCCCAGTCCCTCGGCGTCCTGCCGTGCGAGCTCGATCCGGTGGCCCGGCTCGATGCGGACGTCGGGCCGGCCGGCCGCGACCGGGAACGAGGCCCGCAGCGTCTCGTGCCGGTCGACGACCGTCTGCAGCGCCCCGCGCAAATCCTCGGCCCGCACAGTGCCGGACAAGCGAAAAACAAGCGCACTGTTGTAAGTTGCGGTATTCGGTGCGAGCTGGTCGAGAAACCAGAGCCGCTCCTGCCCGAACGACAGCGCTGCCGTGGCGCCGTCCCGGCGAGGAATGCCGAACTCCTCCGCCGGACCGAGCCCCTCGGCCTGCAGAAGGCGGTCGAGCAGCAGCCTACGGACCTCAGACATGAGCACCCCAAACCAAACCCGAAAGTTGCTGAGTCTCAGGAAGCGCGCTGTTCGAGATAGCGCATGATCTCGAGCCACGCCTCGCCATTGCGGCGCGCCAACTCCGCGATCACCTCCACGCAGTGCGACGGCACATTGTCGACGTACTGCTTCCACTGGACCACACCCGTCGTCTGCGCGTCCAGCCACCGCAGAAGAGCACGTCCCGCTTCGGAGAAACGCAATGAAGGATCTTTTCGCAGCATGTGCAGCACCGTGTCGAAGTCGGGGCCGGCCGGTGCATTCCGACTGCGAACCGCACCGTCGGTCCGGGCACTCTCCCGCGTTTTCTTCTCGGGCCGCGACGCGCGCAGACCGTCGGGCACGGGGTGCGCCCCGTCTCGCAGCCGGTTGCGCACGTCCAGCGCCGTCGCCGGCGAGACGCCGGCGGCCGCGGCGATCTGCCGGATCGACGCCTCCGGCCGGCTCTTGATCAGCTCGCTGGCCAGCAGTCGTCCTTCGACCTGGTCAACCGGCCGGACCCGGCCATCCCGGCCGATCCGCGCGCCGGCGTTCAACTGCCCGGGCTGGTCACTCGAACGGCGCCGGACCGCGCCCACGCTGGTCCACGACACCCCGGCGACCGCCGCGACCTTCCGGTCCGACCACTCCGGCCGGGCCACCACGATCCGGGCCACCGCCGCCATTCGGTCGGCCTGCGACAACGGCAGCCCGTGCGCGACATTCGATTCGACAGCTAGGATGAACGCGCTGTCGTCATCACCCTCGAAAAAGCGCACCCGAATCTGGGTGTCGCCCCGCAGTATCGCCGCCCGCAGCCGGTGCACACCATCGACCACCCGCATCGACGATCGCTGCACCACAATTGGCGGCAACACCGCGTTCGAATCGGCGAGCAGCCGAGAATGCTCGTCACTCGCCCCATCCAGCCGCGGCGAGTCGCCCGCGACCAACAGCCCAATAGACACCATCTCCACCGCGGAATCAATACCGCGGGCGGCGACCAGTTGATCAACCATAGCGAAGTCAACCCCCCGTGCTCCGGAACCCAGTTTCCCGTCGGCGGCGTCGACAACACCGTGGACGCTTCGAGCCACCCCGCTCGATTACGTCCCACCGCCTCCGCGGTTATGCCGCGTGACAGTCACTATGCACTTTCGACGTCCGCGACGGCGGCCAACCGTGTGGACATTTGTGGCCAGCCCGGCCACACCGCGAAGAAATAGCACTCCACCTGCGAATAGACCCCGCCGGCTGACGCCAGCGGGGTCGAAAGTCGTGTGGTCAGGAGGCCGAAGGCCAGGACGGACAGTTCATGGGGCCGAGCCGGGTGTGAGGTGGCTCAGGCGGTTCGGCGGACGACGATGTCGGTCCGCGTCAGCACTTCCGAGTGTTCCTCATCTTGGCGGCTCATGCGGCTCAGGACGTGCAGGGCGGCCGAGCGGCCGTCGTCGTCGCAGCGGGCGGTGGCGGCGTGCTGGCATTCGACGACGGGCCGGCCCAGCATGTCGAGGACGTAGCTCTCGCCGAGGTGGTCGCCGACCTCGTGCAGGACGGACCGCACGTGCTCCAGCTGCGAGCGGGCCTCGTCCGCGTGGCCCAGCCGACGGCCGAGCTCGGCCTGGTGGGCGATGGCCACGGCGCCGGCCCAGCGGTCGCCGAGATCGGCGAAGATCTCGACTGCCTCGGCCAGCAGGCGCGGCGCGGCCACGTGCTGGCCGAGCTCGGCCGCGACGGTGCCGAGGCCGAGCAGGCTCCAGGCCTGGCCCGCCCGGTCGCCGATGCGGCAGCGGATGGCCAGCGCGGCGTCGAAGTACTCCCGGGCCCGCTCGAACCGCCGCAGGTCGAGCCAGCCGTGGCCGAGGTTGTGCAGCATGCACGCGTGGCCGGCGTCGTCACCGAGGTCACGGGCCTGGACCCGGCCGACCTCGTTCATCTCCAGCCACGTCGGCGAGGCCCCACGCCGGCAGTAGTGGTCCCACATGGCGATCGGCAGCTGGTAGGCGAACTCCGGGAAGCCCCAGTCGGCGGCGGTCCGGACAATCGCGGTCAGCGCCGCCAGCTCCTCGTCGCACCAGGACGCGGCCCCGGCCCGCGACTCGACCGCCACCAACCGCTCCCGGCTGGCCGCCAGCGGGGAGCGCCGCCGGTACGGCGCCATGGCCTGGTTCGCCGCCGAAGCCATGGCCAGGCACCACAGCAACAGCCGGCGCTGGGCGGCGCGACGGTCGGTCTCCCGCTCGTCGACGTGCGCGCGCTCCAGGGCGTAGGCCCGGGTCAGCTCATGGAACTGGTAGCGGTCGCGCGGCGTCCGCTCCAGCAGGTGCATGCTGATCAGCAGGTCCAGATGGTGCCGCGTGCGGGTGACGGACCAGCCGGCCAGCGCCGCGGCGGCGGCCACGCCGCAGTCCGGGCCGGGGTGCAGGGCCAGCAGCCGGAACATCCGCGCGGTGTCCGCGGCCAGATAGTCGTAGGACCACGAGAAAACGACCCGCACCGCTGTCGAATCGTCCTCCGTGGCCGACAGGAAATCCAGCCGGTCACCCGCAGATTCGAGATCGAGAACCAGATCCGCCAGCGTCCGGTGATCATTCCTGGCGACCCGTTCCGCGGCGACCCTCAATGCGAGCGGCAGATGAGAACACCGAATCACGAGCTCATTTGCCCACTGCCGCTCGGCGGCCACCCGGTCCTCGCCAACGATTCTGCCGATAATCGCGCCCGCATCAGCCGAATCCATCGGCTGGACCGGAACAATGACCGCGCCTTCCCTGATCACCAGCCCGGAAAGGCGACGCCGGCTCGTCAGCAGGACGACGCAGTCCGAGGCACCGGGCAGCAGCGGCCGAACATGGGCCGAGTCCTTGGCATTGTCCAGAACGATCAGCAGTCGACGCCCGGCGACAATGCTCCGATAGAGCGACGCCCGCGCGTTCTCGTCCTCCGGGATGGAACCGGCCGCGATTCCCAATGCCAGCAGGAACTCCTTGAGCACGGTGGACGGCAGCGCCGCCGCCGTCCCGGCGTAGCCGCGCAGGTCGGCGAACAGCACGCCGTCGGGGTACTGACCAGCGACTTCACGGGACCAGTGCAGGGCGATACTGGTCTTGCCGACCCCTGGCGACCCACACAGTGCGATCAGGATGGGACAGCTGTCGCCATTCGCCCGGGCCACCGCCTCGTCGATTCTCTCGAACTCCGCGCGCCGACCCACAAAAAAGGCGGCGCTTGCCGGCAACTGCGCCGGCCGGCGGTGGAAAATCGCCGCCAGCTCCCCGCGCGTCCCCAGCGCGCGGTCCAGCTGTTCGGCCAGATCACGGGTCGGCGCCCGTTCCCCGCGTTCGACTTTCGCCAGATGACTGTGGTCGTAGTTTGTGCGCTCGGCCAACGCCCGATACGAGACGGAACCCCGCAAACTCGAAAAAAGCCGGCGAAATGCTTCATGTTCCGAGCGTGACTTCCGCGCAGACCCAGCCGTCATTAGCGCCCCCCGTTTGCCCCCCCTTGGTCCAGTCGGACTCGGCCATCTAACCACACGCTCCCGCGGCGGCGCAGCAAGTCGACCGTGACTCGACAGTGTGGTCGACGCGAACATGTGGAGCGAGCGTTCACAATCACGCCCTTACCTCGGGCCGTCTACGTCCAGCAGCTCCTTGCCGCCTTCAACGAGAAGCACGGCCTCCAACCGCGGACCGCTACGATCATGAAGACTGCGGCGAAATCGCGCATGATTCCGACGAGCCCGTGTGGCGACTTCAGGGTGACCAGTGGCGAGTTCGAGCCGAACGGCTCACCTGAAGTACCCGCCGTTCAGCTCCGGCACTGGCGGCCGACGTGGGACGGGCTCCTGCCGAACGATCCGTACACCGAAGGCCACATGCCGCGACTCTGCCGCGGTTCACGTTCCACGAGGGCCGCCACACTCACTCGCCCCGGCTGGCCGCGGACGGCGTGCCCGAGGTCGCGCGCAGGGCTCGTCTCGGACAGAAGATGAAGGGCATGGGTCGGGTCTACGACCACGTGACACCGGAGATGCGCCGGCAGGCCATCGAGGTGACCGAGGCCCGGTGGCAGTCATCGCTGGCGGCGCTGCTGCCGGAGGAGCAGGCCAGGCTCGCCTCCTGGTTTCCACACGTACGAGTGATGATCGACGCGTTGCCGCGGGATGCCGTGCGAGGAGCCCATCCCCATTTTGGCCCCATTTGATCTTCCCGGAACACAAAAAACGACCGACAAAGATCGTCGGTCGTTCTTGTCACCAGCGTATATAACTGGTGGGCGATACTGGGATTGAACCAGTGACCCCTACCGTGTCAAGGTAGTGCTCTCCCACTGAGCTAATCGCCCGAGGCGGAGACGGGAATCGAACCCGTGTACAGGGCTTTGCAGGCCCTTGCCTAAGCCACTCGGCCACTCCGCCGTTGTCCCGGATGGTACTCCGGGAACTCCGGCCCGAATGACGCGGGGCCGTTACCCGAGCGGACGACGAGACTCGAACTCGCGACCCTCACCTTGGCAAGGTGATGCGCTACCAACTGCGCTACGTCCGCATGCGACTTCGGGAGTGGATCTCCGATTGTGAACCCTGGGGTTCATCTCCCGGCTGGGATCCGTTCTCCGTGGTGCTGGTGAAACCTTATCCGATGGTCCCGCTCTGGATCAAATCGGGGGTCGACCAAGGACATCGCCGCAGGTCAGAGGGGATGTCCGGGGAGGTCAGCTCATGTCGTTGGAGATCAGGTGGGTGAGCGCCTGATCGACGTTGACCCAGAGGTGTTCGTTGCCGGGCACGACCACGTCGTAGGTTCTGTCCAGGAAGTCGGCCAGCTCTTCGGAGGCGGCCTCGAAGGTGGCGTGCCCGGACGGCGAGTTGAGCTCGATCACCACGACCTCGGGGTCGTCGGTGGCCGGCTTGATCCGCACGTCGCCGTCACCGGCCTCGGCGATCAGACCGTCGGCGAGCAGATCGCGGGCGTACACCCACTCCACCCAACCGGCGCGCCCGGTGCGGAAGGCGGCGACCACGGCATAGGGGTCGCGGGTGTCGTAGCGGAGCTCCACCTGCACGGGCACCGCGGGCGTGCGCGGGGCGAGCAGGTCGAACACCGCGGTCGAGCGGAGCGTCACATGGTCGTTGCGCATCGTCGTTACCCTTCTGCTCCCTTCCCGGCCAGCAAACGACCGAGCTCCTCAGTTGTGACGCCGAAGTGAGGAACACCGCTCGCGGAGACGACCGACTTCACCCGTCCGGGCCAGACTTGTGCCCCTGAGCGACCGGCCAACCACGCTCCGTGCACCCTGTGGTTCGGCGACCCCCATCTTGCTGGGTTTAACCTGAACCCGGTACCGCATGTTGCGCGAATGTTGGACGTGAGGATTTCCGTGGTGGCTGACGTGCCCGTCCCACCGGCCAGGTCCACCGCGGCCGACGCCGATCTGGTCGGCCGCGTCGCGAACGGCGACCAGGCGGCGTTCGCCGAGCTCTACGACCGGCACTGCCGGCCGGCGTACTCGCTGGCCAGGCGGGTGTGCGTGGACCCGGAGTTCGCCGAGGACGTGGTGCAGGAGGCCTTCCTCGCGTTCTGGCGCGACCCGCGACGCTTCGACCCGAGCCGCGGCGGCTTCGCGACCTGGCTGCTAACCCTGGTGCACCACCGCGCCGTCGACGCGGTGCGGCGGGAGGCGGTGCGGCGCCGAAAGACCGTGCCCGGCGCCGACGAGGTGGCCGAACGGCTGGTGCCGCCCGGCCCCGGCGCCGACGTCCAGGCGCTGCTCGGTGTCGTCGGCGGCCAGGTGCGGGAGGCGCTCGGGCTGCTCCCCGACGAGCAGCGCCAAGTGATCGCGCTGGCCTATTTCGGCGGCTACACCCAGTGCGAGGTGTCCGCGCTGACCGGCGTGCCGCTCGGCACCGTCAAGTCGCGGACCTTCGCCGGATTCAGGCGGCTGCGGGGGCTGCTGTCGTCGCTGCTGGGCGACGGAGACGGGACGACCGACGTGCGGACGGGGGCACAGCGGTGAACACGCCGCGAGAGGACGGGCGCTGTCCGAACGAGGAACTGGCCGTCGGCTGGGCGCTGCGGGCCCTGGAACCCGACGACGAGCAGGCGCTGCGAGCCCACCTGCCCGGCTGCCCCGTGTGCCAGGAAATCGTGCGCTCCACCGAACAGGTGACCGCGCTGCTGGGCGGTTCGCTGCCGCAGGAGGACCCGCCCACACGGCTGCGGCAGAAGGTCCTCGGGTCCGTCGCGCACACCCCGCAGGAGGCGTACGAACCGCTGCCGTTCCGCATCGGCTCCTCGCTGTCCACACCGTCCGACGGGCGACCCGCCGAGATCGTCGCCCTCCCACGGCCCCGCAGCCGGGTCCCGCGACTCGCCGCCGCCGCGGTCGTCCTGGTGCTCGCCGTCGCCGTCGGCGCACTCGGCTGGCAGGTGAGCAACCTCACCGGGCAGCAGCAGACCCAGTCGCAGCTGCTCGCCGTGCTCGGCGACCCCGCGATGCACCGGACCGTGCTGCGGGCCGGCGACGGGCAGGAAGCCGCCGTGCTGCTCTCCTCCCCCACCTCCGCCGCCGTCCTGCCCACCGGGCTGCGCCCCAACAACGCCGCCGACCAGACCTACGTCGTCTGGGGCCTGTCCACCGGCACCCCCATCGCGCTCAGCTCCTTCGACGTCGCCAGCAGTGCGGCCGAACTGATCAAATGGGACAATGCGGCCGCACAACACCAGAAGTTCGCCATCTCCCTCGAACCCGGCCGCGGCCTGCCGGCCAAGCCCACCGACGTCATCGCCAACGGAGAAGTGACCAACTGAGCCCGCTCCGCACCGCCCGCCGCGTCGGCGTCGCCATCGGCGGCAGCGCCGTGCTGGTGTTCGGCGTCATCCTCATCCCCTACCCCGGCCCCGGCTGGCTCGTCGTCTTCGCCGGCCTCGCCATCCTCGCCACCGAATTCGCCTGGGCCGGCCGCGTCCTCGCCTACGCCCGCGCCCGCTACGACCAGTGGACCGCCTGGCTCGGCCGCCAACCCCTCCCCCTGCGCCTGCTCGTCCTCGCCGCCACCGGACTCGTCATCCTCGCCACCCTCTGGCTGCTCGGCATGTTCTCCCTGGTAGCGGGCTGGTTCGGCATCCACCACCCGCTACTGGACCCCCCGTTTTCGCGTTTGCGGGGGTGATGTTGTAAGGTATCCACATCACCGCGAGAGCGGGGAACACAACTCCAGAGGGGCGATTAGCTCAGGGGGAGAGCGCTTCGTTCACACCGAAGAGGTCACTGGTTCGATCCCAGTATCGCCCACGCAGGTCAGGCCCTGTCCACAGTAGAGTGGACAGGGCCTGATTTTGTCTTTGCCTGACTAACTGCCTGACTAAGCCGCTGAGTCGGGAAACAGTCGGTCGATCGTGTCCGACTCATCGCGGATCACCGGCCGGATCTGATGGCGGTAGACCTTCTCCGTCACCGCCGTCCCGCTATGACCGATCAGCAGCGCAATCTTCTCGACCGACAGCCCTCCGTCCGAGAGCAGTGACACGAAGCTGTGGCGTAGCTCTCGCGGTGTCCACTCCTTCGGGTTCAGCCCGGCCTGAAGGGTTTCAAAACTCGGCTCACCGCGCTGACCTGGCGGTTCACCTGGACCGGCGGAGTGAGTTCAGGCCGCTCTGTGGTACTCGTTGAGCAGCCCTCCAAGCACGGTTCGGCGATGTACCGGTCCTTCAGTTGGTGGCTGGTCATGTCTTGGACGCGGCGCTGCCAGCGCCAGCGTTCGGTGCGGCCGGTGCCGGTTGTAGTGGTCGACATACTCGTTCAGCACGGCGCGGAGATGACCTTCACCGATGATCAGCAGGCGATCGGTGCACTCGGCGCGGACGGTCCGCACCCACCGCTCGGCAAAGGCATTCGCCCTCGGTGCTCGCACCGGCGTCTTCATCACTGTCACGCCCTCCGCGGTGAACGCGTCGTCGAAAGCAGTGGTGAACTTGGTATCGCGGTCACGGATCAAGAATCGGAAGACCTGCCCACGCTCGTCGAACTGGATTAGGAGATTCCGCGCCTGCTGCGCCACCCACGCCCCGGTCGGGTGCGCGGTCACACCCAGCACGTGGACAACCCGACTCCCGACCTCGATCACGAAGAACACGTACAGCCGACGCAGACTGACCGTGTCCACGGAGAAGAAGTCACAGGCCAACACTCCCCGCGCCTGAGCGCGAACGAAGTCGCGCCACCGGTCATCCGCCCGCCGCGGCGCCGGCCCCAACCCAGCCGCCGCCAAAATCCGACGAACCGTCGCCGCACTGACCCGGTCACCCAGGTGTCGCAGTTCACCCACGATGCGCTGATAGCCCCAGCGCGGATTCTCCCGCGCAAGCCTCTCCACCAGCGCCACCACACCGGGATCGGTCGGCGGCCGACCACCCCGTCGCGGGTAGGTCCACTTCCGGGCCACCAACCGGCGATGCCATCTCAGCAGCGTGCCCGGCGTCACCAACCGATGCGACCGCAGGAGGCGCGGTAACGCACGCGCCAAGCCGGACAGGATCGCCCGATCCGCCCAGGACATTCGCGGCCGGTCCGCCCCACGACGCAACACTGCGACCTCATGCCGCAAGACCAAGATCTCCACATCCTTGGCCACCGAGGACCGGGTGAGCAGGCTCAGCCAAGCCACAAGCTGACAGAAGATCATATACAGCAGCCGCAAGATCACGGTCGATGATCATCCACGACTGGCTGACCACACGAAACAGCAGGTCAACACCACGCGTGAGTAATGAAACCCCACAGGCACAGGCCTCTGGGCCGAACCGTCATGACTAGTCACCGCCATCGTCCCCCGACCGCCTGGTCAAGAACCACAACAACGAGGCGAGGCTCTCGCTGGTCTCCCGCAGCGGCTCGGGCACGGATTCCACCACCCACATCCAGCGAGCCCGGTTCCGCTCGCGGATGGATTTGATGAGATCCGACCTCCGCGGGTCCCTCTTCAGCGAAATCCGCAGGCCCCTGTGCAGGTCGCCGCGGACCACCAGGTCGGACAGAAACAGCATGTGCCCGTCCAGGCGACGTTCCCCGCCGGTGGCCAGGCGAACCTCGTCGATCAACCCGTTCCGCACGGTCGGGTCCGGGTAGTACCGCTCCCGCCGGAACAGCCCCCTGACCGGCACCTGCCGGACCAGACCGCGCGCGACGAGCGCGTCGCGATGCAAGGCGAACGCGTCGCGCCGGCGCCGCCGCCGCAACAACTTGGACACCGCCACCGTCTCGCCCGTGTGCACGAGTTCGGCCAGCAGCTCGTCGGCCCAGGCCAGGCCAACAGGAGCGGCGTCGACCAGTTCGATCTTCGCCGCGCTCGGGGCGGACCCTTTCAGGCCGAACACCGTGAAGTTGTGCGGCCGGATCAGCAGCTTGCCGCGCAACGCAAGCTCGCCGAGTTCCGCCAACGCGCAGCCGGCCATGGCCTGGCCGTAGTCGATCGCCTTGCCGGTATCGGCGAGCGAGAGCAACGCGAATTCCTCAGGCAGCGTCAGCGCGCCAACCATGTGTCCGTCCTCCCCAGACGCGAGCCTGTATCGAGGTTACGGTGAGGCCGCCGACCGGCAACCGTGGCCGGAGGACCGCGCGAGCAGCAGGTCGGGGTCCTCATCGGATGGTCCACATTTGCGGTTGATCAGGCCTGTCGCGGCGTCATAGCGTGGGTAGAAGTCCTCCGTCGAGCGAGATGGCGACGCCAGTGAGATATGAGGCGCGCGGCGAGGCAAGGAACGCGATCAGCTCGGCGGCCTCGCGCGGTTGCCCGGGGCGGCCGATCGGCGCGGCCAGGCGTTGATGGAATTCCGCACGGACGGCGTCGAGATCGCGGCCGGTCCGCTCCGCCGCCCGCACGAGGCTGGCTTCGACGGCGTCGGTCTCGATCACGCCCGGCATGACCGCGGTGACGCGGACGCCGTACGGACCGCAGGCAGTGGCCAGGCTCTTGCTGTAGCAATTGAGGGCGGCCTTGGCGGCGGCGTAGGGGACGCCGTTGGCCTGCGGGAAGCGGGCCGCGTTGGAGGAGACGTGCACGACGCTCCCACTGCCTTGAGCGGTCATGTGCGGGACCAGAGCCCGGTCGAGCCGGATCACCGAGAGCAGGTTGGCCTCGAGATTCGCGTGCCAGTCGTTGTCCGTGGCGGCGAGGACGCCGTCGGGGACCTGCGTGTTGCCGCCGGCGTTGTCGACGAGCACGTCGATGCCGCCGAGGTAGTCAAGCGCGGCGGCGGCTGCCACGTGGGTGCCGTCGGGAGTCGCCAGGTCGGCGGTGATCAGGTGCACGCCGGCGGGGACGGGGGCCGACCGTCGGGCGATAGCGACCACTCGGGCGCCGGATTCGGCCAGCAGGGCCGCGGTGGCGGCGCCGATGCCTCGTGTTCCGCCGGTGACGACGACGCGCGCGCCGGTGAACTCGAGGTCGGTGCTCAGCTCGTCGGGACTGAGCGGGGAAGTCACGGGCATGAAGTTCCTTTACGGCTCGAATCGAAGTTACGGTGACGCCGCAGCGTCATAGCGTGGGCAGAAGTCCTCACGCCAGCCCTGGACACGCGGTAGGGCGGAGCCCGAATCTCAGACCGTGACGCTCTCACCGACCTCAAGGGTCGTCAGCGGCACGCCGGTCAGGTCACCAATGAACTGTGCGAACGAGGCACCCTCACCTTCGCTCAGCGTGAGGTCGTGGATCTGGATGGAGCGCGACGGCTTTGTGGCCCGCACGAAGTCGATGCCCTCGCCGAGATTGGTCCACGGGCCACTCGCCGGCACCAGCAGCGTTTGGACCGCGACGCCAGGCACGAAGTAGGAGTCGCCGGGGTGGTACACGGTGTCGTCGATCAGGTAGGCGAGGTTGGTCATGAGCGGGAGGTCGGCGTGGACGACCGCGTGGTGCTCGCCGAAGACGGCCACATGAAATCCTGCGGCTTCGAAGCTGTCGCCGGCGGAAGCCGCCACGACACGACCGTCGTGCAAGCCGAGCTCGGTCGCCACGTTTGCGGGTGCCCACACCCGCAGCGATGGCTGCGCATCGAGAGCTGCCGTCAGGATGCCGGCATCGAAGTGGTCAGGGTGGTCGTGCGTGATGAGTACGGCTGTCGTGCCGGCCACGAGCTCCGCTGAGTTGGGCGTGTACGCCCCCGGGTCGATCACGAGGGTAGAGGCGTCCTTGGTGAAGACGACGGTGGAGTGCGTGTGTTTCGTGAGTTCCACGTGGACATCCTGACGAGTTGGTGAATCCGGAGTACTGCTGACCATGAATTCCGACAACTGGCGACACTGCGGGCTAAGGTCGTAGTGGGCTGCGGTTAGACGGGCGGCCAGCAGACCAACCAACCGCTCCAAGCGGTTCACACACCAGACCGGCTCATCCGGTCACGGTCTTCATCTCACCGACCGGAGCCCAGGTGACGCCCTCCAGGATGTCGTCGGCCGTGGGCGCCGCCGTGGAGCCGAGGCCGATCGGGTGCCGCTTGTGTTGTGAGGCATGTCGTTACGCTATGTCCGGCCGCTCGTACTGTGAATGATTGACGGTCCGTATTACTTGCGCGATAGTACGGCGGTGGTCGATGACCAACTGTCCGAGGCATTGGACCTCGTCGAGGTCCGCGGGGTGGTCCGCGGCATGGTGTCCAGTGGTATCGGAGAGCGGGGCCCCTGGGTGGCCCGCGTGTCCACCGCCGTCCCGCTGACATCCTCCGCCGGTTTCCCGCTGAAGTTCTTCGCGATGGTGCGCGGTCGGGCCCGGCTGTCCACCGACGGCGTGGACGGACCGATCGAGCTCGTGCCGGGCGACGTCGCGATCCTCAACGGCCGGACGTGGGTGCAGATCGAGGGCGGCGTCGGCGACGGGCCACGCCGCGAGATCCTGCCCGAGGTGGGTTTTTCCTCCGCCCGCCTCATCGGTGCCAACAGTGGCGTGGGCGACCTCATCGTCGCCGGTCGTGTCGAGCTCAACCAGGCCGGTGACGCGCTGCTGTTGGCGGCGCTTCCGCCGCTGGGGCACATCCGGGCGGCGGCCGACCCCACGGGTGCCATGGGCGCGAGGCTGCACTGGCTGTTCGAGGAGGTGACCGGGACCCGGCTGGGCTCGGCGTTCGCGATCCGGCAGCACGGGCAACTCCTGCTGCTGGAGGTGCTGCGGGCCTATGTCGACCAGGCCGAGCTGCCCCCGGGCTGGCTGCGGGTGCTGACCGACGAGCGGCTGCGGCCGGCGCTGCGCCTCATGCACGCCGAACCCGGAAAGCACTGGGGCCTGGAGGAACTGGCGCGCGAGGCGGCGATGTCGCGGACAACGTTCGCCGAACGCTTCCGCACCGTCGCGGGCGTGCCGCCGCTGGCCTACCTCAGCCGCTGGCGGATGCTGCTGGCGCGGCGGGCTCTGCGCGTCCGCGACGTCCCCGTTCAGTCGCTGGCAGCCGAACTGGGCTACACGTCGGAGAGCGCCTTCAGCAACGCGTTCAAACGTGAGGTGGGCGAGTCACCGCTGCACTACCGCCGCCGAGCGCGCGGCGAACTGGCAGCAGCCCGTGCCCAGTGAGCTGAGCCGTTGACTCGTTGGCGGTATGTGTCGCGGCGTTGATCAGTTCCCGCAGGGCCGTGGCGGGGCTTTGTCCGATCATGCCCGCCAGCAGCGCCGCAGCGCGGGCCGTGGAGTCGGCCATCCCGGGATCGCGCGGATCGCCTTGGGCCAGCGGGGAAATCCGGCGCCGCAGGAGCCATGAGTGCTCCAGCGTTGCGGCTGTTGGCCACGCTGGACGCCGAGTGCGACAGCGTCGATCGCCTCGGCCAGGCCGTGGCCGAAGCATTCCGGAAACACCCTGACCACCCTGGACGTGGAGGCGGTGCACGGCATGGCGCCGGACGCGGACATCGTCTCGGTCGGACTGTCCACATGGGAGGGTTCGACGCCGCTGGACAGCGTGGGCTACATCCTCGACCACACGCGCGCCAGCATCGTATCGCTGTCGTTGGCGTTCAGCCTCGCGCCCGGCATGCGGATGGCATATGACCAGGCGTTCCAGGAGGGGGCGTCGCAGGGGGTCGGGTTCTATTTCGCCAGCGGGGACGGCGGCAACGACCGTACCGGGAGCTACCTCAATCCCGCGTCGAGCGGCGGCTGGGAGACCTCGGTTGGTGGCACCTCCCTGGCGATCGGCCGCAACGGCAGGCGGGAGTGGGAGACCGGCTGGGGTGACGGGGTGAACACGCTGTCGGCCGACGGCACGTCCTGGCAGCAGCCGGTCCAGCCGGGCGGGGGCGCGGGCGGCGGTTGGGCGCTGGGCGAGCCGCAGCCGTGGTACCAACGTGGTGTCGTGCCGGTCAAGCTGGCCACGGGGCCTGACGGCAAGCTGGACCGAGTCGGACCGGATGTCGCCATGGACGCTGATTTCGCGACCGGATTGCTGGTCGGCGGTACAGCCTTGGCCGGTTCGCCGACCACGGACCCGAGCACCTGGCGCTATGTCGAGGCCGACTTGGGCGGTACCAGCCTGTCGACCCCGCTGTTCGCCGGTGTGCAGGCGCTGGCCCAGCAAGCTCGAGGGGGTAAGCCGTTCGGTTTTGCCAACCCGGTGCTCTACCAGCGGGCCCACGGTCCGGCGTTGCGCGACGTCACCACGTACACACTGCCGAACGGCGCGACACCCTCCACCGTCGTCCATGGCCGCGGCGGGGTTGCGAAGCTCTACAGCGTGCTCGGCCGGCTGCCCGTGACTCCGCCGAACCCGTTGGTGCCCGAAGTGGGGTCGGGATTCGACACCGAGACCGGCCTCGGCACCCCGACCGGGGCCTACCCGTGGTCGTTCGTCGGTACCTGACCGTGTGGCGGTTCGTACAGCCTGCCGCACCTGAACTATCGCGCAAGAAACACGGATCATCAATCATTCACAGTAAGCGCGTCCGCGCATAGCGTGATGGCACGGCTCACCAGCGGTACCTGTCGGCTTGGACTTCCCTATGGCATCCACGGCCGACGACGTCCAGGAGGGCGTTGACCCTTTCCGGCGTCAGCGGTCACCGCGAGCCCTGGAAATCAGAACACGAGGAAATGATAGGCATGAAACTCATCAGGAAGATCGCTGCGGCGGCAGCCATCGGTGCGGCGGTAGTGGCCACGACAGCCCTGGCAGGCCCCGCGTCTGCCGCGACGACCGCGACGTCGTTCGCGATCGTGAACGGCGCCAGCCCTGGCCTGTGTCTGGACGCCGACGCAAGCAACGGAAACGTCGGCCCGGGCGCCAACGTCACGGCGTACCCCTGCAACAACGGCAGCAACCAGCAGTGGATCGCCCCCGGCGACGGGACGTTGCACAACGCCGCCAACACGTCCCTGTGCCTGGACGCCAACGCAAGCAACGGAAACGTCGGCTCGGGCGCCCAGGTCACTGCGTGGACCTGCAACAACGGCGCCAACCAGCAGTGGAGCTGAACAGCTGAAGGCGCCATTTAGCGTGGCGGCCGGGCACCGGTTCATCCGGTGCCCGGTCGCGGCACGCCCCCCTTACGCCACCGCGCCAAATCCGACACCCGCGACCCAGGCGGAACCTCCGAACTGATATGACGCTGCGAAAGACCTGATCGAAACGAAGACCATCACCACATTCGATTGGCCTATCCGACATGGAGGGAAATGTTTCACATCGTCACACGCTCGTCACCGCACCCGGCCACAGAACGCGAACCCTCTCGCTGGAACCCCCGCCGTTGCGGTCCTGACCTTCACGCATCGGTCTTCACGACGGCCGGCGCGAGCGCCGCCACCGTCCACGCCGCGCCCCGCGTGGCTACCGCCAGCAGCACACTCGCCCACGGCCAGCCACGCAGCCGAGCACCGGGCGGCCTCACCACCAGCCAGAACACCACACCATCCCGCGGCGACGAACTGCAAGAAACTCACAAAACGCCCTCTCGGGACGATTCGCATTGAGCGGCCGGGACGCTGTCGATGTTCACCTCGACCCAGGTCCGGAGCAGACCGAGCGGGACCGCGGCGCTGAGACCGAGTCGGGTGAGGGCGTACTCGACATGCAGCGGCACGGCGGGGTAGACGGTCCGGACCACGAGGTCGGACTCCTCAAGACGGCGCAGTGTCTGGGTGAGCACCTTGGGGCTGATCCCCTGCAGACAGCGCTGAAGTTCACCGAAGCGGAGCGGACCGTCCTCCAACGCGCCGATGGCCAGCGCGGACCACTTGTTGGCGAGCAGGTCGAGCATGGCGCGGCAGGGACACTGGGCCGCGTACACGTCGTGGTCGCTGTGCCTGCCCGTCTGACACTGCGTCGTCATTGAACACCCCTCACCAGCATACTTCCCAAAGGGAAGCAGTAACCCTTGCGGGTAAGTATATCCCTGCGGATACCGTGGCGATGTACCGAGAAAGGCCGCATAACGGTCTTTCATCACATTTCACCGTAGGAGTTGAAGCATGTCCGCATCCTCGATGCGCGCGGCGGTCCAGCACGGTTTCGGCGGTCCGGAAGTGCTGCGGGTCGAGCGGATCCCTCGTCCCGTACCACTACCGACCGAGGTCCTCGTGAGAGTGCATGCCGCCGGCATCAACCCTGTGGACTGGAAAACCCGCTCCGGCAACGGCATGGCCGGCGTGCTGGGCGAACCGCCGTTCATCCTCGGTTGGGACGTTTCCGGCGTGGTGGAGGAGACGGGTTTCGGGGTGACCACGCTCAAGCCCGGCGACGAGGTCTACGGCATGCCGTGGTTCCCCCGCGCCGCAGGCGGTTACGCCGACTACGTCACGGCGCCGGCCCGGCAGTTCGCCCGCAAGCCCGCGACGGTCAGCCACGAGCAGGCCGCCGCCGTGCCGCTGGCCGCTCTCACCGCCTGGCAGGCATTGGTCGACACCGCCGACGTCAGGCGCGGTCAGCGAGTGTTGATCCACGCGGCCGCGGGCGGCGTCGGGCACTTCGCCGTCCAGTTCGCCAAACACCTCGGTGCCCACGTCATCGGCACCGCCAGCCGTGGCCATCATGACTGGCTCACCAAGCTGGGCGCCGACGAACTCATCGACTACACCACCGTCCGCTTCGAGGACGCCGTCCGCGACGTCGACGTCGTCGTCGACCTGGTCGGCGACGGACACGACAACACCAGCACCCGCTCGCTGAACGTGCTGCGCCCCGGCGGTCTGATCGTCGCGATCCCGTCCGGCGTCTCCGCCGAACTGCTCGCCGCGGCCGAGGCCAAGGGGATGCGTGCCAGCGCGTTCCTCGTCGAGCCCGACGGACCGGCCCTGACTCGGATCGCCGGTCTCATCGACGCCGGAGAGGTGTCGGTGGGGGTCGAAGCGGTCTTCCCACTGGAGCAGGTCGCCGTGGCACACGTGCGAGGCGAGACCGACCGCACCCGAGGCAAGCTCGTCCTGCGGGTCAAGGAGGACTGAGATGTTCTACGAAATTCGCCGGTACCAGACCCGATCCGGCCGCCGCGCCGACTGGGTCCGCTATATGGAAGACGTCGTCATCCCGTTTCAGGAGTCGAAGGGCATGTCAGTCACCGCGTCGTTCATCGACGAGGAGGACGCGGACGGCTATGTGTGGATCAGACGCTTCGACGACGAGGAGCAGCGCCGTGCGCTCTACACGGCGGTCTACGACAGCGACCGATGGCAGAACGAGATCGCTGCTGCCATCAGGGAACTGCTGATCCCTGAGAAGTCCGTGGTCACCCGCGCAGTTCCGACACCGAACTCCGGGCTTGGCTGATTTGGTGACGGTCCAGAGTTCGGCGAGCCGGGCCAGCGCGGCGGCGGTCGGCCCGCCGGCCTCGGACCGGTAGGCACGAGACCGTGAGCGAAGGTGGGGGTGCCTCGTTCGCACAGGTCATAGGTGACCTGACCGGCGTGCCGCTGATGTCCCTTGAGGTCGGTGAGAGCGTCACGGTCTGAGATTCGGACTCCAGCCCCCACACTGGTTGCCCAGGTGGCTTTGGCGAAGCAACCGTCCACATTGCCGCGATCAACCAATGGCTCTCCACCTCGATACAGGTTCTAGCCCGGGAAGGACGAACACATGGCTGGCCGGCTGACGCTGCCCGAGGAATTCGCGCTGCTCTCGCTCTCCGACACCGGCAAGATGATCGACTCCGTCCAGGCCAAGGTCGGCTGCGACCTGGCCGAACTCGGTGAACTCGCGCTGCGCGGCAAACTGCTGCTCCGGCGCAGCCCGCACATGGTGTTTAGCTGGGCCGAGATTCGCCGGGCCATACACGTGATCGACCTGGTCGATCCCGCTCCTGTCGGTCTGGCCTGGGCCGACGAACTGCTCGCCGAGTTGGCCAACGAGCCCGAGGCGGTGTCGCTGCGCAAGTTGGTGATACGTCGGCTTCGGCGGCGCAACGCTTTCCACTGGCATCGTGACGCGCTCGTCGCGCACGGTCTGGTCCGGCACGTGCCCGGCCGCGGGCTGTTCCGGCGGGCGCGGTATCTCCCGGACCCGACCATGCGGAACAGGTTGATCGACGAGGTTCGCCTGGCCAACGAGATTCTCCAGGACACCAGTGGGGGACGTCGGCTGGACGTGCACACGAAGTTCCTGTCCGACATGGTGATCCGCAGCGAGTTGGCCAAGAACCTGGGGGTTGTCAAGGACCGTGGTTGGCGCGTGAACGTGATGTTCCTGAACGGCTTGCTGAACAAGGAGCTGTGGTCCGCACGCCGGCGCGCGCAAGCCCGGGCTCGCGGGATCGGGGCGTTGGACTCCATACCCGAGCCGCTGCGGCAGGCCAGCGAGGTGTTCGCCAACCTTGTGCCCAAGCGATCTCGCAACCAAGGCGACGGTGCCGACAGTGACTAGCCGTGGCGGTTCGCGTTCAGCCTGTGAGGCTCGAAAAGTCGTCGCTGCAGCTCAGGATGCGTAGCGGTACTCGTGGATGACTCCCGCGAGAACCCGGGTCCGTACCAGCCTGCGGGCCTCGAAGTCTTGGACGGCGCAGGGTTGCTCCTGGACATCGGGTGGCAGCTGGCCTCGGGAGCGGTGTGGTCGATGTCTGTTGTAGTGATCCTGGTACTCGGCGAGGACCCGTCGGGTGTGGGTCTCGTTCGTGACCAAAACGTGGTCGAGGACCTCCCGGCGGATGGCGCCGATCACTCGCTCACAGTGGGCGTTCATCCGCGGAGCTTGGGGTGCGCTGAGCAGCACGTTCATCTCCTCGGCTGCGAAGACGGCGTCGAAGGAGGCGGTGTACTTGCTGTCGCGGTCGCGGAGGAGGAATCGTAGGGACTCGACGGGAAGCAGCGGGGAAACCAGGAACGTCTCGGTTCCGACCAGGAAGAACACCAGGTAGAAGCCGAGATAACCGGCTGGTGACGCCTGTCGCGGGCCTGGCTCGTCCATGCGCTTCCTTTCGTGGACGACGGACGCGTACCGCCAGACGCCTGGTCAGCTCTGATGCTTGCGCACGAAGGACGCGGCGCTGTCGAGGGCCTGGACGGACTCGGGTGTGGTCGGTACGAAGACGTGCCACATGTGGCCCATCCCGGACCAGGTCTCCAGTGTCGCGTGGCCGCCGGTCGCGGTGGCCCGGTCCGCCAGCATTCTCGCGTCGTCCGCGAGCACCTCGTCCTCGCTGGCCTGGATGAGCAGGGGGGCCAGTCCGGCGAAGTCGGCGAAGACCGGAGAGGCGAACGCGTCTCGGGGATCGTGGCCGCCCAGGTAGAACGCGGCGGCCTCTTCGGCTTGTTCGTGACTG
Organism: Kutzneria sp. CA-103260; assembly: GCF_018263855.1. Taxonomy (GTDB): domain Bacteria; phylum Actinomycetota; class Actinomycetes; order Mycobacteriales; family Pseudonocardiaceae; genus Kutzneria. The sequence continues at coordinate 5,544,563 of NZ_CP073318.1, forward strand.
AAGGCGTCGTCGCTGTCGGCGCAGCGTCGATAGGAGTCCGCAGTGACAGTGAGATCGACGAACGGGGAAAGACACACCGCCGCAGCGGGCTGGGGCAGGCCTGCCTGCCGCACGGCGGCGAGGGCCGCCGCCACCACACCACCGCCCGCCGACTCACCGAGGAACACGACGCGGCCCGCGGGATGCCCGTGGTCCAGAAGCCACCGGTAGGCGGCGACGGCGTCCTCCAGCGCGGCCGGGAAGGGATTCTCCGGCGCGAGCCGGTAGTCCAATGACAGCACCGGTGAGCCGGTGGCAGCCGCGAGGTAGGACGTGATGGCCAGTGACGACCGGGCCGATCCCGCCCAGTAGCCACCGAAGTGGAAGTGCAGTACCGCCCGATCGTCGGTCCGTCCCAGCGGGTGTGTCCAGGTCGCGGGCCGATCGCCGATGACGGTCTCTTCGGTGTGGATGCCCTGCGATACCGGCAGCGTCGCGAAGAAGTCAGCCACCCGCGCGCGGCGGTCGGCGAGAGTGGACACGAGCAACTCCTGTCCGAGGTCAGCGGGCGGCAGGTCCCAGGGTGCGGAGGACGTCTCGAAGTGAGCCGGGGTCGTTCCGTAGTTCCGGCGTCGACGCCACATACAGCAGTACCGCCGTCACGCCGGGTTGGACGAATTGTCGGATCTGTTTGGCGCAGCTTTCGGGTGAGCCGTGTATCCACAGCTCGTCCACGAGCTCCTCGGGAAGTGCGCGCTCCGCGCCGAGGGAGTCGCCCGCAGCCCATTTCGCGTGTGTTTCAGCGAGCGGCTGACCGTTTCCAAGCCACTCATGAAAAGCTTTGTACACGTTTCGGTTGAGGATCCAGGCCAGGAACCGGCGACCCGCACCACGCGCGAACTCGGCGTCCTCGGTCGGGCATACGAAGATCTTGACCACGAGTTCCTTGCCGTGGTTCGGCGAGCCGATCGCGGAGATGACCTGCGGGATATCTGTGGCGCGCAGGATGTTGGTGATCGCGCCGTCGCCCTCCTCGAAGGCGAGAGCGAGCATCCGTGGCCGGAGTGCGCCGAGAATAACCTTGGGCGGATTGACGGGCGGCTGGGCCAGTTGGAAACGACGGACCGAGAACGTCTCGAACTCACCGGACACCACTTCCCCACGCATCGCCGTGGTGAGGAACCTGAGCGTGTCCCGCACGGTGGCGTACGGCTTCGTGTACGGGATGCCGTTGATGTCGGTCACATGCTCGGGAACGGACGTTCCGATACCGAGCAGCACGCTCGCATCGGTGGTTTCGGCGAGCGTGGCCGCCGTTTGCGCCAGCACCGCCGGCCCACGGGTGTGCACCGGCACGACACCGGTCCCCAGCCGGAGCGAGGGCACCCAGGCGGAACTCACGGCCAGGGGCGTGAAGGCATCGACACCGGTACCTTCGCCGGTCCAGACGTCGGTGTAGCCGAATTCCGGCAGCTGTTCGACCAACCGGCGATGCTCCCGCAGGGAAAACCCGGTGAGCGGAAGCGTGATCCCCCATTTGAGCTCGCCGCTGCCCTCTCCGGCCGGCCCTGACACCACTCACCCCCGGTCCTGTCGCCCGCGTGCCGTCATCACGTGACGGCTCGGTCACCTGGAGATCCTAGCGATGTCGCACGGGTTCAGTCACGCATAGTGACGCTTTGGGTTCACCAATCCAGCGCACCCCCCGTGACCTGCGTATTCAGCGCGGCCACCACATCCAAGGAGCGTCATTCTACTGACACCAAGGTGATGCCTGTTCAACCTACTGACAGCACCGGGTGACTCATGACTACTATGCGATGTGTCGGTCACTTGAGTGAACACCCAGGCGCGGGGGGTTCGGTCAAGACGTCAGAGTGCGGGGGCACTCGGGTTTCCCCATGAGAAGCTTGTGCGAGGGGATGGGGGAATCAGGGCCTGTCTCATGGTCGCCGACTGGAATAGAGGGGTGCAGTCGACGGCCACGCTGTGCGTGCCGAAAACCACGTCCACACAGGTCAGACGACACGCATACCCGCTGACAACTCCGCCGGGACAGGACAGCGTGGACTGCATGCACAGCCGCCCTGTTGATCGACGACGTCCAGCCCCGGGGAGCCCGGCGGGGAGCAAATGGGGAGCAAACATGTGCGCTGAACGGTCCCCAACTACGCACAACGACTCTGAACTGAACCGCGCCGACCTGCGGAAGTTGCATTTCCGCAGGTCGGCGCACTATGTCGTCCTTGGTTCACACCTATGGGCTCTTCCAACTGCGCTCAACGGACCGCAACTGTGCTGAACCGCAGGTCAACGACCCTGAACGGACGCGCGTGGTGGCTGCGCCTGAGGTGAGCACTTAGGACTTCTGGGAGCAGCCGAGTTGACCCAGGTTCGGAGGCCAGGCGGAACACGGGACAGCCGACCTCGGCTCGCGCCACAGATGCTCGCTCATGCCGACGAGCGGATCTCCGGCCGGGCGGGCGCGGCGTCTGGCCGAACGGCGACTGCTGTGGGCTGCTGGCCGTGTTCGGTCGGCCGGTCAGGCGCGCCGGTTGATGACAGGCATTGTCGTTTTCTGGGATGTGCCAAGCCAGCGGGAAAGTGCTTCTCGCAGCGCGGGGGCGGCGGTATCGGTGGGTTCGTCGGTGGGTGCGACCCAGGCGATGTGGCCGTCCGGGCGGATCAGGAGGGCGTCGGCTGGTCGGTGGTCGGTTTCGGCGGTGCGGATGTCGATGCGGTGCTGCCAGTCTCGTGCCGTCTCGCGCAGGTCCGGGCGGTCGGCGAGGTCGAGAAGGATGGGCCGCGCGGTGCGCATGAGTTCCGCGACGCTGGTGGTGCCCTGGTCGGTGCGCAGGGTGAGGTCGGGTGCGAAGGCGCCGGCCAGGGCGTGGTGGTTGGGGTTGGGGAGCGGGTAGCGGATGTCGGCGCCGGCGATCAGCGCTCCCATACGGCGCAAGGGCTGCTCGTCTGTGAGCAGCTCCAGGAAGAGTTCCCGGAGCGCATCGGCGGCTGGGTCGTGTCCGCGCCGCAGCGCCACCTGGGCTTGGGTCTGCAGCAGCGCGCGTGCGCCGGCGAAGTGGCGTTCGTGGTGGTAGGTGTCCAGCAGGCCGGCCGGGGCCCAGCCGTGGATAGCCGCGGCCAATTTCCAGGCGAGGTTGACCGCGTCGGTCATGCCGGTGTTGATGCCGATGCCCGTGGCGGGGAACAGGTGGGCGGCATCTCCGGCCAGCAGGATCCGCCCGTCGCGGTACCGCTCGGCCTGTCGAGCCTGAAACTGGTAGCGCGACAGCCGAAGCGGTTCTCCCAAGGGGAGGTTCGCGCCGAGCACGCGGCGGATGCTGTCCTGGAGCTCGGCCAGGGTCATCGGCGTGTCGTCGTCGACACCGACGGGCTCGTCTTCGGTGGTTTGGATGAGCAGGCACCCGGAGGCGAGTCGCCCGCACGCGAACACACCGCGGTCTGTCCGGGTGAAGCCCGCGCGGATCCTGCCCAGCCCGGCCACGTCGAGGTCGCCGTTGTCGAGCACGGTTACCGAGTCGGGCACGGTGACCTGGCCGAGCCGGTTGACCTCCGGATAGGTAGTACCGGGGAACGGGATGCCGGCACTGTCGCGGATGCGGCTGCGCCCGCCGTCACACCCGACGACGTATCGGGCGGTCACCCGATACGGCCCACCTGGGCCGCGCACATCCGCGGTCACCCTGGCATCGTCCTGGCTGACACCGACCACCTCGTGTCCGCGGCGGATGTCGACGCCGAGTTCGCGAGCACGCTCATCGAGCAGCCGCTCCAGTCGCGGTTGCGGTAGCCCCAGCACCCGCAACGGGGGGTCTGCCAGGTGCGGGAGGTCCACATGCACACCGCCGAACGGGAACCCGGGAGCCGGGTGGCTGCGGTCGGTACTGGCTGCCTCCATCCGGTCCAGCAGGCCTCGGTAGCGCAGCAGTTCCAGGATCTGCCCGGAGAAACCGTTGGCCTTCGGGGTCTCTCGCAGGCGCGGCTGCCGCTCCAGCACCAGCGGTCGCACTCCGGCCAGGCGCAGCTCGCCGGCCAGCATCAGTCCGGTCGGGCCGGCGCCCACGATGATCACGTCAACGTCCATTACCGGCCGTCCCCCGTCCGGTCTGGCGTCGCATCCCCGCACGACCGGGTCGTCGACAACACACGCACTTCGCAGCTCCCATTTTCGCAGGTTCTGGGCACGGCCGGTGATTGTGCGGCAAGACCCGGGTCTTGCCGCAAGAGCCCCGGTGCGCTATATGTTGAATATGGAGGGAAAGGCGTTCCTCCCCTTGTCGGCAAGCCCGACTCGAACGCTGTCAAGAGCGCTGCCCATTCTCAGGGACCCCGTCGCTACGCCGCATGAGCGTTGGGCTGCTGTAGCTGAACATCCGCTCATGCCGCCGGGCGGGAACACTGCTATCTGGTCGGAGCGCTGACTGAGAGCATGACGTGGTGGCTGTCGAGGATGTGTTCACCGAACTGCCCATGCTGGATACCGCCCGGATGTGGCTGCGGCGGATCACCGAGTCGGACTCGGACGGGCTGTTCGAGATCTTCTCCGACGACGAGGTGACCCGGTACTACGCGTTCGACACCTTCACCCACATCGATCAGGCCCGGGACTTGGCGGTCCGCAGCGTGGCGCAGTACCAGCAAGGCGAGGCGATGCGGTGGCGGCTGCTGCTGGCCGGCGCCGCCCAGATCATCGGCACCTGCGGATACACCTGCTGGAACCGCGAGCACCACTTCGCGATCCTGGGCTACGACCTCGCGCGGCCGTACTGGGGTCGGGGCCTGATGTCCGAGGCTGCCGGGGCCGTGGTGCGTCTGGGATTCGAGCAGATGGCGTTGAACCGGATCGAGGCGACGGTGCTGGTGGACAACGCCGCGTCGATCAGGGTGCTGTCGCGGGCCGGCTTTCAGCGAGAGGGACGGCTGGCGGAGCGCATCTGGCACCGGGACGTCTTTCACGATGTCTACCTGTGCGGTCTGACTCGGTCCCGCTGGCAGGCCTGATTCCGACGGGATAGCAGGGCGGACCGCGACGACAGCGAACGTTCCCCGTTGCCGGCGAGCGGGTGTGCGCCCAACCATCCGCCTGCGCTTACGGTCGCCTGAGAGAATCGCAAAACGCCCCGGCCCGCGGGCTGCCTATTACCGGCGGCCACATCACCTCAGCGAACACGCCATCGGCCGAATCCGTCGGCAGTGAAGCAACGACCGCACTCACAGCGTACTGAATTCTCGATCCAACGCTCTGCAGGGGCGGGCCGCCCCCGGTTCCGCCCCTGACCACACATGATCGGCAGCCTGTCCACCAGGCCGGTTCGGCACGGTCCGCACTGGCCGACTCACGTCACGCCCCGGTCGTCGGACGGTCCAGGCGCCGGGAGAACGGATCGTCCGCCGGGCGTGGTGCGATCAGGGCCGTGATCAGGCAGCCGAACAGGACGGCCAGGGAGGACAACGACAGGTACCAGAGCGCGTAGTCGTTGGCCTGACTGACGGGCAGGACGGTGAACAGCGGGCCTGCCGTGCGCATCGTGATGGACCCGTCCGGATTGGCGATCTCAGCACCCTCGTCGGTGCTGAAGGTGTGCGTGCCGTCCGGACAGGCCACCACCCACCGGGTCGATGTCCTCGTCACGTCGTTCGAGTCCTGGCTCTGCTGTTCGGTGGAGTTCACGTACTGGCACGTTTCGTCGTGGCCGGCGGTCTGCACCACGGCCTGGCCCACCCAGACGCTGGTCATGAGGCCGCCGAAGATCGTCACCGCGAACACGATCAGCGGCAACCACCGCAGGCGGGATCTGCCAGCCACCGCGGCGGTGAGCACCAGGCACGACGCCAGGACGAACAGCACCGCCAACAGTGCCGAATGTGGTGGCAGCGAACCGCACACCACAGCCAGCAGGAACAACCCCACACCGACCGCCATCGCCGTCCGGTTGCGCCGCAACAGCCACCCCACGACCCGCACGAACCACCGCGAGTCACCGGTCTTGTCCGTCATCGTGGCCCTCCACCCCGGCGATCACGCCGGCCGCAGCCATTGTCACCCCGGCGAATGAACAGCCGGGCCTTCGGCTGGTGTGCACCATCGGCCTGGGTAACTGTTCAGGCTTGTTGCGCCGGTTCTCGATGCCTGCGGCCGACCTGGCATGATTTTGGCGTGTCGGTCCCCCAGGCCCGGGGTGTGTCGCTGGAGCGGTTGCTCGCGCGCCTGGCGGAGCGGGAAGCACGAGTCACGCAGTTGGAGACGGAGAACGCCGCGCTGCTGGCGGAGAACACCGAGTTGACACGCCGGCTGGGACAGAACTCGCGTAACTCGTCCAAGCCGCCGTCCGCCGATGGGCCAGAGCAGGCCCCATGCTGGTCGGAGTGCCGCTCGTACTCACGAACCGCGTGCCGTAGGTGGGCCTGGTTCCAGATCAGCGTGCGGTCTAGCAACTCGGTGCGGAGTGTCTTGAACCAGCGTTCGGTGATCGAGTTCGTGCAGGGCATCCGGACACCGGTCAGCACCGTGGTGATTCCTGTGGCGCTGAGGATCTCGTCGATCGACGCGGGATACTTGGCGTCGCGGTCACGGATGAGGAACCTGACCCGCGCGAGGTCTGCTGCGTCCTGGAGATCCATGAGTAGGTTGCGGATCGGCTGCATCACCCAGGCATGGGTGGGATGTGCGGTGATGCCGAGAACGCGGACGCTGTGCGTGCCGATAACCGCATCCACCCTGGTCGAGCGTGGCATGTCACTACTCATAGAGGGCTTCCTTGAGGCCGGTCGCTATGCCGTGCGTCGGCGAGCTCAATGTACAGATCGGCAGCGACTGGAAGCGGCTTCGGTCAGCTGGGGAGCAGCGCGGGGAGCAACTGGGGAGCAGGCAGGCGCGCCGAACAGTCCTGAACTGCATTCAACCGCTCTGAACGGTTCCGCGCTGACCTGCGGAAGTTGTGTTTCCGCAGGTCAGCGCACCATGCCGTCCTTGGTTCACACCGAAGAGGTCACTGGTTCGATCCCAGTATCGCCCACTGCAGGTCAGGCTCTGTTTGGACTATTCCAAACAGAGCCTTTCCTTTGGCAGTACAGCAGCTCAGTCGAATCCCTCGCTGAGCTTGTCCAGCGCCTCACGCACACTCTCGTCAGATGCCTCGGCGTACAGCTCCATGGTGATCTTCATGTTCGCGTGCCGCAGGATGCGCATGATCACCCGAGGATGCACCCCCATCTCCACCAGCAGCGAGACACACGACCGCCGCCCGTCGTGGATCGTGATCTTGGGCACCCCGGCCTTCTCGCACCGCCGGTCCCACGATCGGAGGAAGTTGCGGGGCTCGATCGGGGTGCCGTGCCGTGTGGTCATGAGCAGCCCCGATTCCTGCCAGGACACATCGGCTTCCTACCGGTCCAGCTCGCGTTCCTTGAGCCGCAGCCGGATCGCCGTGGCGGCGATCGGCGGGATCGGCAGCGTGTCTTCAGAGGCCTCTGTCTTGGTCTCCCTGTGCAGCAGCTTGTTTCCCACCCGCTGCAACTGCCAGCTGATGTCCAGCTCCTTGTCGAGCAGATCAATGCAGTCCAACGGCACGCCGAGCACCTCACCCCGACGCATCGCCATGATCAGCCCCGAGGGATCTGCTGGACGGGGCCTGGCTGGGACGGCTGCGCCGCCTCGCGGTCACCAGCGACACGCTGCGGGAAATCCGGTCGACGATCGACACGGAGGCGACCGATCCGCTGCTGTATGAGCTAGTCACGGCGATCATCGCCGTGATCGACGCTGTCGCCGTGGCGCTGCCCGCGCTGGAATTGGCATGGGACACGCGGCCTCTCGACCAGCGGCTGCCGTACTGGGAACGAACCCATGTGCGGCTGGCGGTACGCCAGCGCGTCACCGACCTCGAAGACACGCTGTTCGCCACCGCATCGACCCTCAGCGCCGCCGTCAGCAGCGACGTTGACTTCTGATCATGTCGTGAATGTGTCAGATGACATCGCGAAGACCGCGTTGGTGCAGTATGACACATGGTTATGCGTTTGCCCCTTCTCCGCGGGACCGCCGGCCACACGCAGCGCATGCGGATATCCCTCGGCGTGAACATCACGGTCTTGCTTGCCGTCGTCAGCCTCGCCACCTCCGATGTCGGCGCGCTGCCGCGGCGGACACTCCGTCATTCCTCATTGCAGGGCGACACTTGGCCACCAACCAGTAGATTCGACTTCGCCAAGGCCGTACTCGCCATGATTGGCGGGCTCGGCACGGTCGCGCCCCTGACAGCCGCCTACCGTAAAGAGCATCTCAGCAAAGCGGTCAAGCTCTGCGAGGAAACCAAGCTGTCCGCTGACCGGTTCGCCAAGGCCGCCGATCGAGCGGGGCTGGTCACGATTTGAAGATCCCACCATGGCTCATGGCCATCATTCGCTCGTCCCCTGTCATCCTAATCGCTTCTGCCACAAGACTACTATTGGTCGCCAACTACGATCCCGTGGTGGCGACCAAGATTGCATCGTCCGGCGGGCTCGCAGGCACACTGCTAGGCACCCTAATCCCGCTGCTTCCACAATATCTCCCACTTCTCTTAGTCGGCTTTATCGTGGCGCGACGCCCAATGCTGGCAGTTGTGGCTTTTGGTGCAATGATATTACTCACCCCTACAAACCTCACATGGAATTCCTGGTGGCAGGCACTCTGGGGTCAGACACTAAGACTAGGGTCCGACCTTCAACACTTCGAAGAAAGCCTAGTTCACCATCTGGACAACTTGAGACAGGGCCAGTTTGCCTGGTCAAGGGCCTATCCGTTCATGACACGTCACCTCGTCGACATTTTCCATCACTGGCCACTATGGGTCGCGACACTCGCATTTATTTGCGGTATCGCGTCCGCTCCGGCCAGGCTGCGCCGCATAGACGATGCGGAGCTAAAGAAGATGATCGCCGATCAACTCAAGGACCTTGAGGAGGGGTGGTCCGATGAGATTAGAGTCGGCACAACGGTTATCAAACCTCCCGAAAGGGAGTTGACCAACAGGGGATTGCTGGAAGATTGGCGTAAGAATCAGCGCAATACTCTCTTAACCGTCTGCCGGGCGTTACGGAAGCGCAGGCCGCGCTGGCGGGCGGTCTACGGCCTCCAGTGCTCCCTGCTGGCAATTCCACTGGTTGGACTAATATTGCAGTGTTACACCATCCCTATCGAAGGGGTCGACTTAAGTCGCGCCGTCCGGAGTGTGTGGCTCCCCCCTGAATCGCTTAACGTTAAAGTGGACGGAAAACCGCAGTCCATCGTCGGATACGTGCTATCCACCAGCGATAAATGGTATGTAGTGCTCACCGAGTCGGACCGCACGATCGACTACATCAAAGCCGATGACGTAACTACACGCAGTGTCTGTTCGCTAAACAAAGGCCAGATACAGAGTGGCGCACCTCTAATCAATTTGGCCGGAACAACTACTGCAGCGAGCACCTTGTGCCCAGCTGGATAGCAACGTCGTTCAACCGAGCAAAACCCGTCCAGCGAGGTGATCTCGGCAAGGATCAGTGCCTGATCGAATGACACGGGCAGATCGTCTCTATCGGACGGTGCTGGAGATGGGCGTGGAGTCCCGGTAGATGAGTTCTCACCACAAGATCCATCTGCCCAAAGAACTCCACGTGATTGCCTGTCGTGCCATGCTCGACGTGCCCCGCGAACTGACCTGGCGGGTCAGCCGGGTGCTGTGCGCCGAACGCCGCCGACGCGGCACCCGCAAGAACTTCAGAGCGTTGACCTGCTTCCGATAGGCGGTGCTAGGCCTGCGCTGGTTCCGCCAGGATGTCGAGGTCGCGACGCTGGCTCGCGATCACATTGTCAGTGTCCGTCGCTATGGTGCGAGCTGTCCGCACTCACAGCAAGGAGCATCAGATGGGATCCCAGCTCAACCCGTGCATCGCCTTCAACGGGAACGCACGGCAGGCGATGGAGTTCTACCAGGAAGTCCTCGGCGGCAAGCTGGCGCTGGGCACGTACGGCGATTTCGGCTCGCCGGAGGCGCCCAACGCCGATGCCGACAAGGTCATGCACTCCGTGCTCAGCACCTCAGACGGCTACACGGTGATGGCCTGGGACGTCCCGGAGAGGGTGCCTTTCAGGCCGGGCAACAACGTCGCGCTTTTCCTCGGGGGTGACGACGCCAAACTCCGTGACTACTTCGAGAAGCTGTCCGCCGGCGGCACCGTGACGCTGCCTCTGGAGAGGCAGTCGTGGGGTGACGAGGCCGGCTCGCTCGTGGACAAGTTTGGGATCAGCTGGATGGTCAACATCACCCAGCGGCACTCCTGAAGGACCATAGGGCCACTGCTTCCGAAACATTTTCGAACCGGTGATGGGTGGAGTGGTCTCAGCGAGTTTCATGTGAGCCAGCCGTGTTCGAAATGGGTGAGGACGAGTGCGGCTTTGACGATGTCGCCGATCTTGCGGGGGCTGGTGGTGGTATGCCGAAATGCCCGCCAGCGGCTGGTCAGCAGGGCGAATCCGCGCTCGCCGAGGGCGCGCAGGTCGCGCAGCAGGGCGTTGTACGCCTTGGCGTCCGCGTCGAGGACTTGGTTGCCAGGGGGCTGTTTGACCGGGGCGAGCGCTCCGATGCCCGTTCCGTCGTAGCCGCCGTCGGCCAGAGTGGGCAGGCCCAGTTGGGAGGCCGCCCAGTACAGGACGCCCAGCACGTGCTCGCGGGCGGCGGTCAGGTCGTGGGTCGAGCCGGGCTCGACGTCGGAGGCCCACAGCGGGAAGCCGTCCGGGGCCATCACGACCTGGCAGTTGCCGCCGTGGTCGTGCGCTTTCCCCGAGTACCAGGCGTCGATTCGCTCTCCTTTGACACTGGTCGCCTTCTCGCCAAACCGGTCTGCGGCGAACAGCTTGCCGTCGAGGACGAGGTGGGTCGCGCCGCTGGCTTTGGCCTGGCGCAGGGCGTCGTGCAGGTCCGGGGCGGGCGTGGCCGGCACTGCGATGGCCTCGTCGAGGTAGCGGTAACCGGTCGCGCGGGAGACGCCGTGGTCGCGGGCCAACGCGGGGACATCGCGGCCGTCCCGGAACCAGCGCAGGGCAAGCACCGCCTTGCTGGAAACAGGTCAATGCCCTGCTGTCACGGCGCGTGCCGCGTTCGCGGCGTTCGGCCCGTAATAACCGACCGACGTACCGGGCGAGTGCGCGGGGCACATCGAGGATGGCGCGATGGGCGATCACGTGGAGTCCTTCTGGCGAAGATCATCTTTGGCGAGAGGTCTTTTACCAGGGACTCCACGTCTCACCCCAGGCCATCCCAACACTTCAAGCAGGTCAGAGGCAGCCCACCCACCGCCTCAGACCGATCTTGGTGAGATCACCTCAGTGCGCGTTCGAATCGCACTGGCGGTAATCCCGACGGGGCACAAAAATGCCCCCTCGCCTGCAAAAACAGGTCGAGGGGGCGGTCTCGTGCTGTAGCAAGTCAGGCTCGCGCGAATGGGCAGGGGCACAAGCCGTCACGGTCGGGCGGGTGTCAATGCCTGGCTAGGAGCGTCGAGCGGGTGCCACTCGATGGTTGTGGGACGGCTGCTGCTCGTCAGTAGGTCTGTCAGCACGCCGCTCAGGGCGTTGATGGTGATTCCGCCACCGGCGGGGAAGGACTGCTCGTCCGTGTCCACCGCGGGCGAATCCGGGTCGCCCAGGCTGTAGGCGGCGCCGCGTTCATCGACGTGGAACAGGTAGCCGTACGCGCCCTCGACATGCGCCTGGACGACGCCCTCGCCCTGCTCGAACTCGATGTGCGCCGTGCCGGTCAAGGGATCGGCAAGGCGGGTGACGAGAGTAGTCACGTCTGAGGGGCTGGTCACGTGCAGGTCGAAGCCGCCGTCCTCGTAGAGTTCGCTGGGCGCGCTCGCGCTGTAGCCGCTCATAGCGGGTCCTCCTCTCCGACGTAGGTAAGGGTAGTCCCATCGGGTTGGACCACGGTCAGGCTCGCACCGGGCGGAAGCAGCGTGGGGAGCAGCTTGTCGCAGGTCCAGGACTTCGACCAGTCGAAGGTCCGTGTTCCGCACACCGTCTTGTCGATCACCACGTGCTGCTCTTGCGTTCGGAGTGGCCGACACGGCGTCAATCCTGCCGGTACTGACAACGTCGGTTGATGGGATGAAGGAGCGGGGCCTCGCTCCTGGTGGGTCCCGAGCGGGATGCTCAGGGTGCTCAACTTCTCACGCAAGGGAGGCCCCTGGTGTCTGAGTATGACGGCAAACAGTTCGTTGGGATCGACCTGCATCGGTTCCGGTCGGTGATCGTGCGGCAGACCGCGACCGGTGAGCAGCTGGACGTGGTTCGGATCGTGAACGATCCGATGCGGTTGGCTGAGGAGATCGGCAAGGCCGGCGTGGCGCCGGAGGTGGTGGTGGAGGCCACCTACGGCTGGTACTGGGCCGCGGATGTGCTGGCCGAACACGGGGCCGTGGTGCATTTGGCGCATCCGTTGGGGATCAAGGGATTCGCCTACCGGCGGGTCAAGAACGACGTGCGGGACGCCGCGGACCTGGCGGATCTGCTGCGGATGGGCCGGCTGCCCGAGGCCTGGGTCGCCCCGCCGGCGGTGCGGGAGCTGCGCGAGCTGGTGCGGCATCGAGCGAAGCTGGTGAGTCAGCGCACTGGGCTGAAGGCCAGCGTGCACGCGGTGTTGGCCAAACAGGGCCTGCGAGTGCCGGTGACCGACCTGTTCGGGGTCCGGGGCCGGCAACTGCTGGCCCAGGCCGCGTTGGACCCGCCGTACCGGGCGCGGGTGAACTCGTTGTGCCGGCTGATCGAGGCGTTCGATTTCGAGATCGCGACGACGACCCGGGTGATCGCGGCCCGGCTGGCAGGCGATCCCGGGTATGCCACGGTCCAGGCCATCCCCGGTGTCGGCCCGGTGCTGGCCGCGGTGCTGGTGGCCGAGATCGGCGATGTGCACCGGTTCGCCACGCCCCGGCACTTGTGTTCGTGGGCCGGGTTGACGCCGCGGCATCGAGAGTCGGATGTGAAGGTGCGTCGGGGTCGGATCACCAAGCAGGGCTCGACGTTGTTGCGGTGGGCGGTGGTCGAGGCCGCCCAGCGGGTTCCCGCGGACGCGGGCTGGCTGGTGGCCACCCGGGAGGGGATCCGGCAGCGTCGGGGCCGCAACATCGCCACCGTGGCGGTGGCACGCAGACTGCTCACGCTGGTGTTCTACGGCCTGCGCGACGGGCACATCCGTGCCCTGGCCCAGCAGCGTCGTGTGGGCGTGGCGTGAGCGGGCTCGGACGTGACCGGCCACGGATCGAACCCACCCTGACCCCCTGTGTTCGGGCGTGGTCGTCGGGTTGATTGATCCTGTCCGGTCACGGTCGTAGCTCACCATGCTGACACGCGAATAGATGAACGGCGGCCGAGTCTTCGGCACGCCGCCGGGTACGCCCCGGTTCTTGGTGAACACGGCTGGTCTTCGGTGTTCCCGCGGTGAAAGGATCTCTGCTTCTGGTTACGTGAATCTGTGTGGTGGTGCCGGCTTTCGGCATGACCAGCCTGACGCGCCCGGTGTCGTCGTCAAGGCCAAGCCCCCTGGCGGGGTGGCCTCCGGCCAGCCTTGACCCCTCCACCGTTAGACGCGTCTGACCTTATGCCGCCGAAAACCGAAGAAACACAGCACTACCAAGGGTCTTGACCGACCCCGCTCCTTCATAGATGGTGGGTCCGCATCGGTCGTCAAGCGGGCTGTTCTGCCACATGAGTGTTTCTGTCCAACCGCCGACGAACCGTGTCCACGGTTGCCATCCTGGTCGCACTCACATGGGTTCGCGGCAGAGCCCACCGGGCGCCGCTTGATGGTGCTGACCAGGCGAAACAGGGCTTGCGGTCCCAGCTGGTCGCCGGGTCGCAGACCTCGAAAGCGTGAGCGGGCCTACTTGCCGGGTCGCTGCTCGATGAGCTGGGTCAACAGCCTGGTGATCCCGCTCATCCCCTCGCCGACCTTCGCGAACCCGTCGCGGGTCTCCTGCTGATGTTCATTCACCTTGCGTTCCAACGCGTCGAGTTTCTGCCCCTGCTCAACTTGCGTCTCTCGCAGTGCGTTCAGCGTCTGCGTGTGCGCGTTGAGGGTCTGCCACGACGATGACATTCGACCAGTCTGGCAGCGCGGCCGAACGAGGGCGGCCGGTGGACACCGTGGCCGAGTTTCGGCCTACAGGTCTCGCAGTTGTTGTCTGATGATTGTTGAAGTGGGGTGGTCGGGGCCTAGAGCCGCCTCGTCGATGGTCACCGCCCGCTCAAACAACAGCTTCGCCTGCCCAGGCTGGCCCTGGACTTGCAGATACGTCGCCGCACGATCCAACAACCAGGACACGACCTCGAGTTCAGAACTGGCTTGGTCGTGATTGGCCGGACACGAAGCCAGTACGTGCGGCAGCAGATCCCGCCAGCGAGGCCAGTTCTCCGGGACAATCATAATCTCGGTCGGGAGATCGGCAAACAGCAGCCGTTGGGCTATGGCCCGCCAGTCAGGCTGCTCACCGGTCAGCTCGCCGTTCCGTCGCCGCAAGGCCTGTTGAAGCAGACGGTGAACTGACACCGTCTCGCTCGCCCTCCGTACCAGTGAATACCCGACAAGCACGCCCACAGTGTCGACGAACTCGATCGGGTCCTCGAACACCTCGCCCAGGGGTTCAGGCAGCTCGTCGGGATTATTGGTGAACAGGTCCAGCGGAATGGCGTCGGGATCTAGGTAGGCGCAGATGTTGAGCAGGCACATCGCGGCAGGATGGTCACGGTGCAGGGCGTCCAGGTGCACGTCCCATACCGTGGTCAAACGATGGCGGCTGTCGAGGACCTGGCCCTTGCCGAGCATCTTCTCGCCCCGGGTCGCAACCAGGTCGATGTAGGTTGCGATCGGACTGCCGGTCGTGTCGATGTAGGCGGCAGCCTGCTCCATCGCCAGCGGCAGATCCCCCATCAGCTCGGCCAAGGCCACCCGCACCGCGCCAGGGATCGACGAGGCCAGATAGTCCGTGGCGGTCTGGAAGTGGTCGACATCGTGATCACCCGACCCGACAACGGTTCGCGCGGTCACCGCTGACAGGTCGAAGTCGGCGTTGCGGACGAAGGCCGACTCCCGCGACTGCGCCACATCACCGGCAGCACGCTGAGTCTCGAACGTCAGCCGCTGCATCCGCACCACGGCTTCCCGGGTCGTTACCCCACCCGGTGACGCCGGACACCCCTTGACTGCCTACCAACTAGAAGGTAGAAATTGTCGCGTGACCACGACAGCGGATCGGATCCTGGACAGCGCTCAGACGCTGGTGCAGGTTCGGGGGTACAACGGCTTCTCCTACGCCGACATCAGTGCCGAGCTGTCCATCACGAAGCCGAGCATCCACCACCACTTCCCCACCAAAGCCGCACTGGCCGAGGCGCTGATCGCGCGCTATCGGGAACGGTTCGCCGTAGCGCGAAAGGAAGTCGACGACGACGCGGCGGGCGCGCGGCAGCGCCTGGTGGGTTATGCCGGACTGTACGCCGAGACCTTTGCCCAAGGCGGCCGCATCTGCCTCTGCGGCGTCTTCGCCGTGGATGCGGAGAGCCTGCCCGTTCAGGTACGGCAGGCGACGGACGCGTTCTTCGCCGATCAGCGGCAATGGGTGGCCGGCGTGTTGGCCGAGGCGGGCATGCCCGCCACCCGGACCGGTGCGGCGGCCGAGGCTTACCTGGCGTCCCTGGAGGGGGCGCTGCTCCTGGCCCGCGCTCACGGGCAGCCGGACGGCGCCGCTGGACAGGATCGGGATGTGGTCCGGTCGGTGGCGGCGACCTTGGTCGACGCCCTGCTCTGAAAACGCACCACCCAAGGCCGCCGTGCGTGGCACCGCGGCGCCGTTTTGCATGACCAATAAACCTTCCAACTAGTAGGTAGTCAGATGAGGAGAACCACCATGGGACAGGACTTCACCGGCCGCAAGCTCGTCGTAGTCGGCGGCAGCAGCGGCATGGGCCGTCAGATCGCCGAGGACGTCGTCAGCCGCGGCGGCAGCGCGGTCGTCATCGGCTCCCACCTCGAGCGGGTCGAGAAGACCGTGGCCGACCTGGCCACCCGCGGACAGGCGTGGGGCATCACCGCCGACCTGCGCGACCCCGCCGAGGCGACCAGGGTCCGCGAGGAACTGGCCGACCAGCACGCTGACGCCACGTTGCTGGTCAACGCGGCAGGCGTGTTCAAGCCGCTGCCGTTCCTCGACCACACCGCCGCCGACTACGACGCCTACCTCGACCTGAACAAGGCCACCTTCCTGATCACCCAGACCGTGGCGCAGGGCATGGTCAACAGCGGCCACGGTGGCGCGATCGTCAACATCGGCAGCATGTGGGCGAAGCAGGCCATCGCCGCGACCCCGTCGTCGGCGTACTCGATGGCCAAGGCCGGTCTGCACGCCCTGACCCAGCACCTCGCCCTGGAGCTGGCCACCCACAAGATCCGGGTCAACGCCATCTCCCCGGCCGTGGTGGCCACCCCCATCTACGAGGGCTTCATCCCACCGGCCGAGGTCGACACCGTGCTGGCGGGGTTCAACGCCTTCCACCCGGTCGGCCGGATCGGCACCACCGAGGACGTCTCCGCCGTGGTCACCTTCCTCCTCTCCGACCAGGCCGGTTGGGTCACCGGCGCGATCTGGGACGTCGACGGCGGCGTCATTGCAGGCCGGAACTAGTAACCTCCGAGGCGCTGCCAGGCCTGTACGGGTTTCACGGTTCGGAGCCCGTACAGGCCCTCGCCCCCTTGGGTGCTCGGCACTTCACCCACCACAAGGCACAGCTGTGGATACCACCGGTTCGAGACCAGTCGAACATCCGCTCCTGCCGCTGACCGGCAGTGGTTTTGTCGGCCTGATGTGACCGCACTTGTTCGTGGGCGGCGACCGCACTATGCGTGACGACGGACTGTGTATCCGTGAGTTGTGACCGCAGCTGGGGCTTGCGGTGGGAGGATACGTGTGCAGGGCGTTTCGGGTTGCCGTTGATCTTCGGGTAGCGAGGAAGGCGTCGATCGACGCCCGGCGCCATGACGCGTCCGGTTGTGGTGCGTTTCAGGCCGGCGTGTGCCCGGAGATTTCGTGGGTCCGTTCTTCGCGCAGGGTGCGCAGGTGGACCGCGGCCCAGGTGCGGAACGGCCGCCACGCATCGGACACATCGGCCAGCGTGTGGCCGGGGCCGTACTGTTGGACGATCTCGTTGTCGAGCCGGTGTTCATGGTGCGGGATCATGTCCGGGGCGTTGGCACCCCGGATGACGACCAGTTCGGCTGCGAACGGCCCGAGACCCTTCACCTCCTGCACGCTACGGACCGCGTCGTCGGGATTCAACGCCCGGAGCCGGT
Source organism: Kutzneria sp. CA-103260 (assembly GCF_018263855.1). Taxonomy (GTDB): domain Bacteria; phylum Actinomycetota; class Actinomycetes; order Mycobacteriales; family Pseudonocardiaceae; genus Kutzneria. Next base: position 5,561,926 of record NZ_CP073318.1, read on the forward strand.
CGCCGTCGAGGTGCCCGTCCAGGGCCGCCTCGGCGACGGCGTGCAGGTATTCGCTCTTGCGGCCGGGCAGGTCGAGATCGAGGCCGCGCACCAGGCCGGGGGCGGGAAAGGCACCGTCCTGGCCGTGGTCGCGGATGAGGTTCTCGCGTAGTCGGGCTGCTTGGACGATCCGGACCCGCTGGGACAGCACAGCCCATGCCGCGGCCTCGTAGGGGGCAACGTGCTGAGCCTGGGGCCTCGACCGGGCGTATCGGTTTGGGTGGCACCACTGGTCGCTCCAGCGGTAGATCTCTCGATCCTCGGACCCACCACCTCACCACCACCTGATCCAGGGCCCGTCCCGGTCGTGCGGGGCTACGCCGGGTTCTCCGCGACGGCGAGGTAGTCCGTGTAGATCTGCGGCGAGCCCGAGAACGAGGCCAGCTGCTTCCACTCCTCGTACATCTGCTTGGTGTCGCGGTGGGCGGCCGCGAACTCCGCGGCCTCGCCGGTGGCGATGTCGGGCTCGGGGTAGAAGACGTCCAGCGCGTCCAGGCTCGCGATCTCCATCATCATCACGTACTGGTCGAGGCGGTTGCCCCGCTCGCCCTTGAGCACGTGGAACCGCCAGTCCGGGTAGTCGTCGATCCGGTGGTGGTTCTCGGCGATGAAGCGGTCGAACATCTCCTCGGTCACACCGGCGCGCAACGCCAGGTTGTGGATCCCGACGACCCGGGCGACGGGCTCCTCCCCCGGGCGGTCGCGGTAGCGGGGGCCGGGCGTGACCGTGCTCCGCGGATTGTCGGCCAGCAGCCGGTAGTCGGTGAACAACGTAGGCAGCTCACCGAACGTGCCCAGCCGCCGCCATCGTGCCAGCACAGCCTCCGCCTCGGGGCGCCGCGCCCAGAACAGCCGGGCCAGCTCGGTCTGCTCACCCTGGGCTGTGACGTAGCGGTCGCGTTGCTCGGCGCTCTCGATCTCGTACAACATCAGGTACTGCCCGGTCCGCTCTCCGCGCAACCCGCGCAGCAGAGTCCACCGCCACCCTGGGTACAAGGGCAGGTGAACGCCTTCACCACGCACGAAGGTCTCGAACTCCTCCGGCGTGACACCAGCCTCCGTGTCGATGGCGATGTACTGGAAGGTGAACACCGACGAGCGTCCCATTGCGTCCAATCCTCGGGTCGGGAAAGGGAACGCGCGTCCGACAAACACGACTCCCCTCCACCACATCCTGCCAGCTCCAGAGAACGGCGCCTGCGAGCCTTCCTCCGCACCCTGGAGGTCGCCGCCGACGTGACCGACGAGTTCGTCGCGCGCTTGGTCGAGGTTGGTGCTGGTCTGGGCCAGTTCGTGCCACCCGGACCGGTGCGACCACAACGGCGTTGGGGCCGGCTCGTCGCCGGCGTGGTCGGGTAACCAGGGCTTGATCACCTGCACCGCGCCATCGAAGCGCACGGCGGGCCGGTCACCATCGGATGCCACCCGATCTTGTGACAACTGCGCTGACATCTGCGTTTGGTGACAGGTAGGGCTGACATCTGGTGACAACTACTGGTGACTCTCCACCGCGAACGACCAGGTGACATGCCGGCGTTGGTGACAGATAGCGCTGACCGTCACACACGCCGAGCCAGCTGATGGGGTCGTAAATGATCAGCACTCCCGCGTACAGCAGCTGCTCGTACAGGGCGCCGGTGGGCCAGCGCTCCAGCTCGGCGCCGTCGGTGTCGACCAGGACGACGATGTCCGCGCCGACCAGGAATCGCTCCCGCACGATCTCGACCACGCCGCCACTTTGGGTATGCCAGTAAATGCGTTGGTGTTGCGATAGTTACCCACACAAGCGCTTGCGCCAGATGGAAGCTCAATTGCAATCCAGGTCACTTGCCGGGCTGTTGACACGAACGGGTCACGTTATGGTCGCATGTGGTGCGACCGGGCGACGTGTGACATAATTAGATCAATTGCTGCTAATAGCTTAAAGGTGTCCATTCGATGCATGTCAGACTAAATAAGATCAAACTGCTTTCGGGCGACGAGATTGAAGTCGCCAGTGGTGTCACGGCTATAGTTGGACCTAACAACGCGGGCAAGACCTCACTACTTGGCGAGCTTCAGGCGAAACTTTCACTTGTTCCCGGCGCGCACATACAGGGCGTACGCGTTGTCGCCAGTCCTGCGCTACACAAAGAGGGGACCTTTGACGAGTTTCTGAACTGGTTCAATATAAACTATCCACCTCGGCCACCGGGGAAGTATGTTGACGGTCCTTCCGGGGAGCCGACGTACAGACGCAATGGTGGAAACTATGTGACACATCAGTTTGCTGCGGCCTGGAACAACGCTGAAAGTCTGGAAGTTCTTAGCAACTTCCTCGTGCTACACCTGGATGCAGAGAGCAGGTTGAATCGGGTTGACAGTAGGCCGTCTTACGACCTCCTACATGCGCTACCCGAAGATCCGATGCAAAAGCTTTTCGCTAACAGGGAGTTGGAGCGGGTAGTTAGCGACTACATGCGCCGCGCATTTGGTGCGCCTCTCACGGTGAACCGCTATGCGGGATCAATGATCCATCCCCACGTGGGGGCCGTGTCTGTCCCCGAAGATGGACCTTCGCCTTCTCGACAGTATCTCACCGAGCTTAACGCATTGCCATCGCTGCAATCACAGGGGCATGGTATACGAGCCTTTGTGGGCATCCTTCTGTCAATCTTGGACTCGCCGTTTCCGATTGTTCTGATTGACGAGCCGGAAGCATTTTTGCATCCGCCACAGGCTCGCTTGCTCGGTAGAATCCTAGCCGAGCGGCGCGACAATGGAACGCAGGTCATTGTTGCAACCCATAGCAAGGACATTATCGAGGGCGTCACTTCCGTCAAGGCAGCCGAAGACGATATCTCCATTGTTCGACTCACACGTAACGGCGATATTAACCACGTTGCACAGTTGACAAGTTCAGCCGTGGCAGATCTGTACGGCGATCCGCTAGTTCGATACTATGGCGTGCTCGACGGGCTTTTCTCTCAAGGCGTCGTTGTTTGTGAATCCGAGGCGGACTGTACGTACTACCGTGCAACCTTGGACGGCCTGGATGCTCTCAATGATGGAACTCCCGTTTCCTCGTTGAGCCTCCACTTTACGCACTGCGGCGGCAAGGCTCGAATCGCTAAGGTTGTTTCGGTCCTTCGAGCCGCAAAGGTGCCCGTGGCTTGTATTGTCGATATTGATATTTTGCACAATGAGGCCGACTTTAAGGGCTTGATTGAGGAGTACGGCGGCGACTACGCCGCGTTGCGACCAAGGCGCAATGCGATCGTTGACGCTATGGAATCTCGCTCTTTGAAAGTTGAGCGCGTTACCGCAAGAGCGAAGGTTGTATCAATTTTTGACGGCAAGGCCACAAAAGAGCTTGGGTCAGGCGAAGCGAATTCAATAAAGGAGGCGGTGTCACCAAAGAGCGGTTGGAGAGATTTCAAGCAGAGCGGCGCTAGTATGCTCGGCGGAGAAGCGCTCGCCAGTTTCGAGCACATCGATTCTGAGCTGCGCAAACTGGGCGTCTTTATGGTGCGCTGCGGAGAGTTGGAGCGCTTCCACCCGTTGGTTCCGGCGGGCAATAAGGCGGCATGGTTGCGGAAGGTGCTAGAGGGTGAGTTGTATTTGACAAGCGGTGAGGCGCGAGAGTTTGTCAGGGATGTGTCAGTCCGCATCCTTGAGGATCAATAAATAAGCGGCGAACCGCATCTTGGGTTCGCCGCCGAGTTCTGGTTAGCGAGGCAACGGCGTCGGCGTAACCGCCGGCCGCGCCGACGTCGCGGGCAAACCCGCGGCCGACATCGGCCGTTACCATGTCCGGGCACACCTGGTCGGGGTCGTGCGCACCGTGCCCGGTGGGCTGCCGACACTTGGTACGCGCAGATAGTGCAGCCTCCGGTGGCTGCGGCCACCGCTAGTCAGTGACACGGCAGGTGCTGCGTCCAACTCGCGTCCAAACCGCCGCTGGGCGCACCATCCCTCCAGCTCACTGAGCGGAACTGGGATCCGTTCAAAATCCGTCCGATGTTGTAGGTGCCACGCTGACTCCCCAGCCGGCCGTCAGCGCCGAACCCGAAAGGCCGCAAAGCTGGCCGGCTAGGCGGTGGCGAGCCGGCGGCGGGGCACAGCAGCGAAGTACAGCAACCGCAGCGACCGTGAGCGGCCGTCACCGCCGGTCCGCCTCGATCGACTGTCGTCACCGACCTGCGGAAACGCGGTTGCCGATAGTTCACACCGAAGAGGTCACTGGTTCGATCCCAGTATCGCCCACAGGAAGTTTCACCAGGCCAGACGCCCTGCCGATGATGCTCATCGGCAGGGCGTCTGCCATTTCGGGGAGCAAATGGGGAGCACGGCCCCCTGACCACTTCCGCGATTCCGAAGAGTTCACGCCGTTTCCCCGCCCCAGGTCCACCCGCCGTCGTTCTCCCAGCGGTCCTGGAGCGCGTCGAGCATGTCCTCGACCATCTGGTCCGTCACGTGCGAGTAGTCGTCGTCGACGTCTTTTCGCTTGTGCCCCAACCGTGCCAACCGCAACGGCCGCGGCATGTACCGTGCCGAAAGTCGACGCGTGGGCGGTGACCAGGCGTTTCGCCGGTCAGGTCAGGCGGCTCGCCGGTACTCGTTGATCACGCCGCCGAGCGCCTTCCGGCGTGTGATCGGAACGTCCAGCGGGATGACGCTCGCTGGATCATGGTTCGGTGGCCGCTGACCGAGGCCCTGGTGTGGCCGGTGGTCATTGAAATGCCAGGCGTACTCGCCCAGGATGGCGGCGGCGTGACGCTCGTTGTAGATCAGCATCCTGTCTGTGCACTCCACCCGGACGCTACGTACGAACCTCGCGGCGTAGCAGTTCACTCGAGGTGTCCGAGGTGGAATCTTCACGATCTCGATCCCTTCGTCGGTGAACACGGTGTCGAACCCGGCGATGAACTTCGTGCCTCTGTCTCGGATAAGAAACCGGAACGAGGCGATCCGATCCGCGAGGTCCATCGCCAGGGTCCGTGCCTGTTGGATGACCCACGATGCGGCCGGATTCGCAGTGACACCAAGGATGTGCACTCTGGGCGTGCGCACTTCCATCACGAACAGCACGGAGCGCCGGCGCAGGCGAGGGTGTCGAGGTGGACCCCGAGCAGGCCCTGTGCTTGGTTACACAGGAACGTTCGCCACGTCGTGTCTGCGCCTCGTGGCGCCGGTCCCAGACGGCCCTGACTCAGGATCCTACGGATCGTGCCCGTGCCAACCTGGTAACCCAACCAGGAGAGTTCACCCTGGATGCGGCGGTGTCCCCATCGAGGATTCTGCTGCGCTACAAGCAGAACCAGGGAACGGAGCTCCTCGGCGATCGGTGGGCGCCTGTCCGGCGCGGGTACGTCCACTTGCTCCGGACCAGACGCCGGTGCCAGGCCAACAACATGGCTGGAGTGACGAGCCGATGTCCTCTCAGTGAGTGCGGCAGCATCCTGGCGAGGGCGGACAGGACCGCCCGGTCTAACGGCATCAGTGCTGAGTTCTGGCACGGTACAGGCTCCCTCAGCAAGCTGACGCCATTGCTCACCCGGTCAACGGCCCGATCGAGATCACCAGCTTGACGTCGGCGGTGAGCTGAGATGAGTGACTACAAGTCGCTTACCAGGCGGGCGATATCGACCGAAGACCGGGTGAGCACCTCCCGCGCCGACGACGATGGCTCGGCGACCAGGTGACGCAGGACTGCGGCTTCGTCGAGGCGTTGCCGATCCTCAAGAGCGGCTAGCAGGATCTTCCTCAGCCGCGGGGAGAACCGGTTCTCCCGGGTCCGGCGGGCCGGCGTCAGGGACTCGATCGCGGCCGCTCCGGCGTCGCCCTGACGGTCGAGCGCGCCGCGCAGGGCGCCGCCTCCCGCCGCGGCGAAGCCGTAGAGCAGCAGGCCGCTGGAGATCGGCTGGCCGACGAGCGAAGCCACCATGCCGGCGGTACGGATGGCACGGACGACATCGGGACCGAGGCGGTCGAAGCGGAGATCCCCGGTCTCGTCGAACAAGTCGTCGGCGGCGGCGGGATCCTCCGGCACGACGGCCGGCTGGGACTCGGTCGTTCGGATTGCCACCGACTGGGGCCCGGACGGGCCGAGGCGGTGCAGGGGAATGCGCAGCAGGCCGAGCAGTGGCCCGGTCGAGCCGCCGCCCACTGCCACGAACTCGTCGATGAGGTCCGCGACGGTGATGGCGTCGCGACCGGCCACCTGGGCGGCGCGTTCGGCCCGCCACAGCACGTTGTTGACGGTGTCGGAGACCTGCACGGTCCGGTCGGCGTTGGCCCGGCCCACCGGCGTGCTGGCCTGGGTCGTGCGCAGCAGCTCCGCGGCGTAGACGGCGAGGGCGAGGTGCTCGGCGCCGACCGCGTCGGTGATCCGCGCCCGCATGACGTCGGTGGCCAGCAGTTCCAGGAACAGGTCGAGCGAACTGACGAAGCCGGCCGGCCCGGCGTTGCGCACCATCCGGTCCATCACCAGCCGGGCCTCGGCGTCCATCCGGTATCTGTCCACTTCGGACGTTGGCTGCGGCGGCGGCGCCGGCGCCGGCTCGCCGACGGCGATCCGCGTCGCGGGATCGCCGTACAGCACGAACGACGCCCACTCAATCTTGCCGGCGTCCCGCAGCGCCTGTCGCGCGGTCCGCACGGCGTCGCCGGCGGACGCCTTGGCCAGCAGCTTGGTGTAGAAGTGCTCGGCGAACTCGCGGGATGGCACGTCCCCCACGGGATGCCGGGCGCCCACCACGATCTTCGCGCCGTGCACCATGAACGGCACGCACAGGTTGGCCATCCGGTCAGCGGAGGCGCACCCGTTCACGAACACGACGGGCGGGATGCAGTGCGCGTCCAGGCTCATCATCGAGCGCTGGTCGAACATCTCCTTGCCGTGCAGGTACAGGCCGGCGTACGTGGTCCCGGGCGCCGTCACCACATGGCCGCAGTAGTGCAGCAGGTCGTATTCGCCGGTGGCCAGCTGGTCTTGCACGCCCGACGGGTCGGCCCGCCGGCCGATCAGCGTCGTGCACTCGACGCCCCTGTCGTGCAGCCAGGCGCTGATCCGTTCGGCCTCCTCCCGGGCGTTGGGCAGGTCGCCGAGCGGGTCGCCGATGATCAGCGCTCGGCGGATCGCGTCGAGGTTGCGACCGGGGACCACCCGCTGGGTCACCAGCGGCCGCCGGCCGATGTCGCGTCCCATGGCCAGGAAGTCGTTGCCGTCGTGCAGCAGCTCCCAGGGGATCGTCGACTCGTTGGTGCGCAACAGCAACGGCCCCTCGGCCTCCCGCAGCCGGCGGACCAGCTCGGGGATGCTCCCGTCAGCGGAGGGGAAGAGGGCCTTGTACAGGCGCGCGCCGATCTTGACCAGTTGCGCGCCGGCCTCGCTGTCGGCCGAGCCGGCGCGGACGACGTCCGTGACCAGCTGGTCCAGTTCCTCGCACGATCGCCACACGAGCGCGGGCGACGGCTCGACCACGTACTCCTGCTCAAGCGATCCCGCGCCGTCCGCCGTCGACGACCTCAGCTCGTAGCCGCAGGTCAGGATCAGGTCCGCTGGCGTGCCCTGCACGCTGACGCGCAGCTCGGTCACCGCACTAGTCCTGGTCGCAGACGCGCTGGACGAACGCGCGCACCAGTTCGTCCTGGGCGGCGGTGGAGAATCCGGTGATCTCAATGCTGTCCTTGCCGATGACCAGCTTGATGGTGCGCCGCGGGCGTTGGCCGAGCCAGCCGCGAATGGTCTTCACGATCCGCTCCACCACCCCGACCGCGGGCGTCACGGTCGCGACCACGTCGGCGATCTCGGACTCCACGCCCCGAACATCGGCCTGGGTCTCGCCGAAACGCGGCCGCTCGACCTCCCCGGCGCCGGCGTCGCGCAGCAGATCAACCAGTTCGACCAGGTCATCGTCGCTTGCCTCAGCCAGCCGCACAGCCAGCCGGATCGGTGTCTCCATGGGCTGCGGATAGTACGCGAACCACTACCCTCGGATGGCCTATTTCGGCCATTTGCTGGGCGGCGAGCCCGCCGGTCGGCGCAGAATTGGCCCGACATCGACGCCGTGCGAGGGCTGAGGTTTCGAGTGCTGTTCGAGAATGGTCTGCTGAGCACGGTCGGGCTCGAACCGAGGACAGAAGCGATCGTGCTGGCGGCGGTCGACCGGCGGACCGCGCCGGTGCGCCCCAGCGACTTCCTCGCCGCCGCGCTGTCCGCCAGCGACCGCCAGCTGCTCGCCACGATCACCATGGCCCTGTCGCCGGACGCCGAGATCGACCACGTGCGGCAGATCATCACCGTGCACAACCCGCCCGGGTCGGCGCGCGAGGAGTTCGACGGGCAGCGCGACCGGTTCTCCGCCGCGGCGCTGCGGGCAATGGACGAGTTCGACGCCGCGCGGGCCCGTGACCAGGCGGCGGGCTCCGAGCTGGAACTGCTCATGCTGAGTGTGATGCGGCACCTGGAGATACGGGTGCCGATCCTGGACACCGAGACCGTCGAGCGGGTGCTGCGCGAGCACATCGCGCTGGCGTCCGCGCCCCCGGCCACGCTGTTCGAGGGGGCGTCCGGGCGGCTGCGCTCCGAGATGTTCACCGAGGCGGCGTGGGTGGTGCTCCAGAACGCGTGCGTGCGGGCCGCCGAGCTGGGCTACGACCGGGTGCTGCCGCCGCACTGCCTGCTCGCCCTGCTCGCGGAGACCGAGGGCCTGGCCGAGCGGTTGGTGCGGCTGCAGGTGCCGGCCGAGCTGGGGCCGTCCCGCGTGGCCGAGGCGGTGGCCAACGCGCTGCGGATCTCCGAGCGCGCGGCGAGTCCGCTCCAGCTCCGCCAGGAGGACCTCGGCGACGCGACAGTCGCGCTGTTGCAGGACGCGCACCGGCTGTCCCAGGTGTGGGGCGTCGATCGGGTCGGGCCGCAGCACCTGTTGGGCGCGCTGCTGGAGGACCCGCCCGCGCGGCTGGTGTTGATACTCGAACGCGAGCCGCTGCGGCTCAACCTGGCCACCGCGCGTCGCCAGCTGGAACAGTTCCTGCGTGACGGGCAGGGAAAGCCACCGCCAGAGGTGCCGTTCCGGATACCCGGCGACCTCCTGCCGTCCGAGGACCTCACGCACACCGCCCGCACCAAGGGCATTCCGGTCGCGCCGCACCTCGACGCGCCGGTCGAGCTGATGACGCGGGCCCTGTTCCGCAAGTCCGGCAACCACGTGCTGATCACCGGCCACGCCGGGGTCGGCCGCACCGCGCTCGTGCGCGAGCTGGCCCGGCGGGCCGCCACCGGGAAGATCCAGTTCCTGCGCCACAAGCGCTTCGTGTGGGCCGACGGCCGTGACGTCGCGCCGGCCGACAGCGGCCGCAAGCTCGCCGCGGTCTTCAGCCATGTGGCCGGCCGCACCGACTTGGTGCTCTGCCTGGACGGGCTCGGGCAGCTGCTGCGCGGCGAGTCCGGCGCCGACCACCGGATGCAGTTACGGGCCGCGCTCACGCAGGGCCAGGTGCAGCTCATCGGCGTGTTGGACGCCACCGACTACGAGGACCTGTTCGCGGGCGACCAGGCGGTGCGGTCCCTGGTCACCCGGGTGGAGCTGCGCGAGCCGGACCGGGAGATCGCGCTGGACATGGTCGACCGCGTGGCGAGCGGTCTGGCCGAGGAGTTCGGCCTGGAGATCGAGCCCAAGGCCGTGGAGCGCGCGGTGGGCCTGTGCGCCGACTACATCCTCAACGAGCGGCTGCCGCGCAAGGCCGTCGCGGTGCTGCGGCGGGCCTGCGAGGACCTCGACTTCGAGCGCACGGTGATGGACGGCGAGCGTCAGCGCGTCACGACCGAGGACGTGATCACGGTGGTCGCGCGGCTTTCCGGCGTGCCCGAGGGGCAGCTGTCCGGAATCGACCCGGCGGCCGGCGAGGACTACGAGAAGGCGCTGGGCGCGGAGGTTGTCGGCCAGGAGCACGCGGTCAAGGCGGTCGCCGAGGAGCTGCGCCTGATCAAGTTCGGTTTGCGGGCCGGCTCGGTGCTGTTCTTCGCCGGCTTGACCGGCACCGGCAAGTCCGAGCTGGCCAAGACGCTGGCCCGGTTCTACTCGGCGTCCAAGAAGCTCCAGGTCTACACGATGGGCAACTTCCTCGAAGGGCACTCGGTCAGCGGCATCATCGGCGTGCCCGCCGGCTACGTCGGCCACGAGCGCGGCGGCCGGCTGATCAACGACCTGAACGCCGACCCGTACTGCGTGTTCCTGCTCGACGAGGCCGAGAAGGCCCATCCTGACGTGTGGAAGCCGTTCCTCAACCTGTTCGACGAGGGCTGGATCGAGGACCAGCGCGGCGTCCGCGCGCACGCCGACCGGGCCATCTTCATCCTCACGTCGAACGCGGGCAGCGACAAGATCGCGCAGCTGCACCGGGAAGGCGCCACCCCGGCCGGCGTCGAGCGGGCCGTGCGCGACCACCTGCCGACGATGCGCCACCATCACTCCCGCGAGGTGGTCTTCCCACCGGAGTTCCTGGCCCGCATCCAGCGGATCATCGTGTTCAACCCGCTCGACCGGGCGGCGATGGGCGGCATCACCCGGAAGGTCCTTGAGCAGCGGCAGCGGTTCTGGGCTACCAGGGACAAGCAACTGGAAGTGCCGGAGACATTGGTGGAGCACATCGCCGACCTGGCCGACAGGCGCAACCGTGACGCGAACGGCCAGGAGGGCGGACGCATCGTCAAGAAGCTGATCGCCGAGTGGGTCGAGGACCCGATCGTGCGCGCGGCGACCCGCGACCAGCGGGCCTACCAGACGTGCGACCGGATCGAGCTGGTCCATCGCGGACAGGACGTCGACGTCGTGTTCACCTCGGCGGTCGACTCGGGACGGCACGGGTGAGCGCCCGCGACCTCGAGGGACAGACCATCGGCGACTACCGGTTGGAGGCGTTCCTCGGCGAGGGCGCGTTCGGCGCGGTCTTCCGCAGCACGCAGCTGGCCCTCGACCGGCCGCTGCGCCGGGTGGCGGTCAAGCTGTCCCACCGCACGGACCTGCGCGCCGACGAAGCGGTCGAGCTGCTTGGCGACGCGTTCATGCTGGCCGACGCCATGGACCAGATCACCGATACGGCGGCCAAGCTGCACCTGGTGCACGTGTTCGACGCCGGGCTCACCGCCGAGGACGGCCGCGCCTTCCTGGCCATGGAGTACGTCGAGGGCATCAGCCTGGCCGACCGGATCGCCGGGCAGGGCCGGCTCGACGCCGAGCAGCTCACCACCTGGGCGGTCCAGATCGCGAGCGCGCTGGGCGCGCTGCACCGGCTGGCCCGGCCGCTGATGCACCGCGACCTCAAGCCGGACAACGTGATGCTCGGTCTGGACAACCGGGTGCGGCTGATCGACTTCGGCCTGGCCGTCCGGCACGGGGAATCGCGCCGCTCCGACGGGGTGGCCGGCACGGTCGGCTACATGGCGCCGGAGGCGTCCTCGGGCAAGAGCACGCCGGCCTCGGACGTCTACTCGCTCGGCGTGCTGATGTACGAGGGGCTGACCGGACAGCACCCGTTCCGCGCCCTCGTGCCGCCGGTCGGCCTGTCCGACGACGAGCAGGACGACTGGCTGCTTCAGGCGAAGCGGCGGCACTCGGTCGTGCCCCCGTCGGCGCTGAGCAACACCGTGACCCCGAAGCTCGACCGCATCGTGCTGCGGTGCCTGAAGTACGAACCACACGAACGGTTTCGGGACGCGGCCGAGCTGCACGCCGCCCTCACGCGCAAGTCGTCGCCTGCTCCCAAGAAGGAATCGACGCAGGCTGACGGAGACAAGTCCACCCGACGCCTGAGGGAGGCGCGGGAGGAGGTGGAGCGGGAGCTTGCCACGACCCAGACCCGCGTGGATCGCTTCGACCTCCTGCGCACGTCGGCCGAGCTGCACAGCAAGCTGGGCGAACACGCCGAGGCCGCGAGCCGGCTGCGCGAGGCGTGGGAGATGACCAAGGACACGGGCCTGGTGCCGGACACCCACGGGCGGGTGCGCCTGCTGACCGAGCTGGCGGACGCGTATCGCCGTGCTGGCAACGAGTTCCAGGCCAAGCGCTTCGAGGCGGACCGGAGCCGGGAACGGGGCGGCGGCCGGTGACCCGACCACAACAGTCGTTCGTGGGAAGGCTCACCCGGCGCGGACGGCTGCGCAACCAGTGGGCGGCCGCGCTCGCGGAGCCGGATCCGGCGCGCCGCCAACGGCTCCTGCTCGATCTGCAACCGGAGTTCAGCGCGCACGCCAAGTCGCTCGCGCCGCTCTGGCCGCCGTACGTCCACAGCGTGCTGGCGACCGGCTGGCTGACCTCCGACGACCTGGGCGACCTCGAGGCCCGGGGCGCGATGGTGGCGGACGGCTCGCGGGGGCGGCTGAGCCTGGCCGACGCGTGGTCGCCGCTGATCGCCGCCCGCGACCACCGCGGCGAGCACGCCATCGCGAACGACCGGATCGCCGCCCTGTACTGGTGGTCGGGCCTGCCCGAAGCGGAGCGGGCGGCCGTGGCCCGGCAGCTGGCCCGGCGCGGCGCCGACGGTCCGAACTTCCGGTCCGTCTACGTCAACCACCTGTCCAACAGCACGCCGCCGGCCGCCGAGCCGGAGATGGCGGCGATCCTCGCGTCCGCGCTGGTGGTCGGGTTCGGCGTCGAGCGGTCCCAGCTCGTCGCGGCCAGTGAGTTGGCCGCCGGCCTGCGCGAGGCCGGCGTGACGCTGCCCAGGATCGACCTCGCGCTGGGGATGCGGGCCCTACTCGTCGAGGACGACCCGAAGACGGCGGCCCTGGCGCTGGAGTCCTCGTGGAAGCGGGACCGGGACGACGTCTCGCTGGCGGGGCTGGTGTCCGCGTGGCTACGGGTCGGGGCGCACGACCGCATCGCCGCCGTTGTGCCCCAACAGAACGTCCCGCGAGTGGTGGCCGAACTGGCCGAGCTGAGCGCCGTACTGCGCTGGCTTGACGACGCCGAGGTCGCCGGCCTGTGCCCGGCCAACGCGGCCCGGCTCGCCGAACTGAAGCTGGCCGTGGAAGCCGGCGAATGGCTGGACTACGCGATCGCCCGCGCGCACCTGCTGGAGGGTGACGCCTTGGGCGCGGCGCGGATCATGGTGCCGCTCGCCGACTCCCATCCCGACCGTCCGGACTGGAACTACCACGCGGCGTGGGCACTTCTGCTGACCGGAGACCGCGACGGGGTGGCCGCCCGGTTCGACGCGGCCGCCGGGTCGGCGCAGCGGTGGGCCGTCGGCCTCCTGCTGATGGAAGCCGACCCCGGCGCCGCGGACGAGGTCGTCACGAAGATCACTGACGACGGGCTGTCCCCCGCCGCCGGGATCGTGACGGCCCGCGCGTCGCTGATCCACTCCGGCTCCGCGCCGCCCCTGCCCGACCACGAGGACGGCGATTCGGTCACGGCGAGCATGGAGCGCGTGCGCGGCGGCGTCGCCGCGGGCCTGGCCGCGCCGAACTCGAACGACACCAAGAAGTGGTTGCACGACAAGTGGTTCACCCGGCTGCCGCTGGCCGACCAGCTGGTGTGGGCCGGGCTCGGCTACTTCGAGACCGGACTGCTCAGGCACGCGGCCGACGGGCTGGGATACCAGCGGGCGGCGCTGGTGCTGTCGGTGCACACCGCCGATCCGAGCCGCCTGGGGCGGCTGAGCCAGCGGTCGGACCCGACCATCGAGCTGCTCCGGGCGTGGGCGGAACCCGACACCGCCGATGCCCGGCTGACGGCGCTGCTCGCGCGGGATGAGCGGCGGGCCCACTACGCCCGTGGGCAGTTGCTGCTCACGACTGCGGATTTCGCGGCCGCGGCAGAGGAATTCCGTGCCGCCGCCAAACAGGGCGACCGGGTGCCGCGCGATGCCGCGCTGGCCTGGCGGGCCGCCGCTTGCGCCGCCGGCGCGAGCGACGACACACGAGCAACGGGGTGGTGGTGGCACCTGCGGTGGGACGGGGACGGTGCGCCCGCCTGGCTCTCATGGGCGGCGGCGCTGCTCACGTTGGACGACACGACGGCCACGGGCCAGGTCGCGGGGCGGCACCTCGTCACCGTGCTGACACGCGCGGACGCCCCGTCCACGGCCGCGATCCAGGGCGCCGCGGCCGCGATGGCCAAGGCCTGTCTCACCGCCAGCGACCCGAACCGCGCGGTGGCCCTCGCCGCCTTGTTGGACGAACTCGCCGCGGTCACCGGCCATCCCGAAGCGTTGCGTATGCGGCAGCTGGCGGCGGCCGGCCTCGCGCGAGGCAGCGATGCCGCGCTGGAACTCACCGTCACCGACGGACCGACCGCCCTGGTCGTCGCGGAACACGCGCTGGCCGGCGGGGACACAGACCTTGCGGTGCAAGCACTCCGGGCCGCCGAGTCCGAGTTCTGCGGTCTGGCGGCAGCGGTGTTGGCCGGCACCGCGGGCGCACTGCCGGAGCTGGGGCCTCAGATCGGGCTGGCCACGAGGCTGCTCGTCGCGGCAGCGCAGGCGGCCGAAAACCCCGCGCTCGCAGTGCAGACCTTGGCACCGGTGCTCCGTGAGCACGACCTGACCGGCATCGTCGACCTGCGCAACGTCCTCACACACCTGCGAGCGGGGCTGAGCAGCCGACGGGTGCCCGAGCACCTGCGCCAGCTCGTGCGCCAGGTCGCGCCCTCGCTGGACCCGCTGGCCGCCGCGCGCCACCTGACCGGCATCGGCGATCACGAGGCGGCCGATCCCTTGTGGCGCAAGGCGATCAACCAGCCGGACGGCACCGCCCGCACGGAGTACGCCGCCGTGCTGTGCCATCGGGCGGTCCTGGCCCGGCGGCAGGGCGACGACCTGCTGGCCGCCGGCCACCTGCTGCTGGCGGCCCGGGTCGCGGAGACCACCACCCCGCAGTTCAAGCTGCTCCCGGGGCGGGAGGTCACCGGGTTTCGGGTCACCGACCGGCGCGGCGCCAAGCGGGACAAGAACCTGGACGCCACTGAGGCCGCTCTCGTCGACGCCCGGGCTCAAGGCAACGAGATGCTGATGCTGCTGTGCGTCGAGCGGCTGCGCGCGCACCGCCGCGACGGCGCGCCGTCCGAGTCCCACCTTGTCGTGCGGGCCGAGCAACTCGTGTTGAGCACGTGTGTGAACCGCCTGTTCCAGTACCAGTTTCCCGGTGACGGCACCCGTGAGCACCACGGGCGGCATCACCTGCTCGAACGCGCCCTCAGCGGCGACGGCGACGTCCTGTTCGCCCTGCTCGACGAGAACCGGCATGGCGCACTGGCGGCGTGGGACCGGTTCCTGCCCGAACGCGGCGTCGCCCTCCCGCTGCGCCACACCCTGGCCGTGGTCCACCGTGAGCGGGCACTGGCCACTCCCGACGCGGCCGCCGCGCTCGTGACGGCAACCCTGCTGTGGTCGAGGCTGCTGAGCACCGAGGACTTCTGGGCCGGCATGAGCGAGGCAATCCGCGGTGACGAACGCCGGCTACGGACCGAGGTGATGCGGGAACTGCTGTCCGAGCACAGCGTCCGCGGCCAGCGGGCGTTGGCCGCCAAGGACAAGACCACCGCGAAGGCGCACCTTCGTTGCCTGGTCGAGTGCGCCGGCGACGGCATGGCCGTTGACGAGGCCCTCACCCGGGCGCACCTGCCCATCCCGGTTCCCGACGACCCGAAGCGGTTCGCCGACGTCGCCGCCGTGGCCAAGGAGGCCCTCGACGGCTGGGTCGGCGACCTGCTCGACGCCGCCCGCGCGGCGGCCGACGATCCGAAGGCGATCGCCGCGCAGCCGAAGGGAATCAGGCGCGACTACAAGAGCGGGATCGAGGTCCTGCGGCCGTTCCTCGGCCTGGGCATCCCGGTCCGGGCGGTGCTGCTGACCGGGCTCGGCTGGTACAACGACTGGCGCTCCGACCTCGGCCACCGCGGGGACTGGGACGACCAGGCCGAGGTGGGGGTGGCCGCCACTCCGCTGGCCGACGACCTGGAGTCGTTGTGCGGCAAGGAGAAGATGCTGGACGTCGCGAACCAGGCGATATCCCGGCACCACATGTTCCTCGGCACGCCGCTGGAGGACCAGGCCAAGTCGATCTCCAGCTACGAGCAGGCGCTGGACTGGAACCCGGGCAACACCGACGCCGAGCGCCTGCTGACGAAGTCGCTGCTGGCGCGGGCCAGGCAGCGGGTGCGGAAGGGGTCCACCAGCGCCGCCCGCGCCGACCTGCGACGGGCCCTCGACTCCAACCCCCCGCCCGGCGTCCGCGCGGACGTCGAGGCCGAACTTGTCAACATCGAGACCACCTCCGTCCTCCTCGACCTGGCCAAGGCGCTGTACTCCGATCAGTGGGACACGGTCGAGGACATCGTGCGCGACCGGACCACCGACGTGAACGCCGCGGAGGTGGCGGTGCTGCTGAACAAGCGAGCCACCGCCATGGCCAACGAGGTGATCAACGCGCTGCCCTCGCGCACCCGCACGACGAAGCTGGCCAGGAGCCACACGCTGCTCAAGGACGCCAGCAGGCTCGATCCAGCGAACACGACCATCCAGCGCAACCTCAACGGGGTGAGCCGACGCCTGTGAACCGCAATCCCTTCCACGTCCTCCAGTTGCCGACGGACGCGACGGCCGAGACGATCGTCCGCCGCGCCGCCGAAGCCGCCGAACTGGCCGAGACCGACGCCGAACGGCACGCCGTCATCGAGGCGCGGCGTGAGCTGATCACGCACCCGGCCGTCCGGCTCGGCCACGAGCTGCTGGAGGTCCCCGACAGCGACTACCGCGACCAGGACTGGGAGGCGTTCGAGCATCAGCACAAACGCGATCCCGTGGACTTCACGGCCCTCGCCGCCGGCGCCGAACCGCTGCGGCCGGCGGACTTCACCCTGGCCGCCGTACTCGGGATGGCCGCCGACGAGGCCGTGGTCCCGCCGGAGCCGGACCTGCCGGCCGCGCTCGCCGACCCGCCGGTGCGCCCGGCCTGGGACACGCCACCGCTGGAGGTTCGCCATGTCCTCTTCGGCTGACTCGCTGCCGCCGCCCTTCCCGCTCGACTGGTCGAGCTTCCAGGAACGGCCGGTGGCCGCCCCGGTCGAGCTGCTCTCCCCCGCCGCGGAGCTGGCCGCCGCGTTGCAGCGCTGTCGGCGCGAGCTGACCGCCGAGCGCGCCGCGGCCGCCGACGCCGCCGCGAAGGCCCGCGCCGACGCCGCCGAACAGGCGGTGCTGGTCCACCAGCTCGCCGCCGCGCTGGATCGGCACGACCAGGCGCTGGCCGACGCCGGGCTGGAACGGGCCCGCAAGACCCTGCGGATCGTGCACAAGCAGATGCTGACCGCGCTCGAGGACAGCGGGCTGAGCGTGGTGGACCCGCTCGGCCGGCCGTTCCGCGAGATCGCCGACTCCGTCGAGGTCCTGGCCTGGCGGCACGGCGACGAGTTCGACGGCGAGGTCGTCGCCGAGACGCTCAAGCCGATCATCCGCCACGGCGCCGAGGTGATCCGCCAAGGCGAAGTGATCATGGGCGCGCCGGCGCCGGACAGTGACGAGGAAGACGTGTGATGGAACAAATCCTGAGCAAGGCCGTCGGGATCGATCTCGGCACCACCAACAGCGCCGTCGCGGTGATGAACCGGACCGACACCGACATCCTGCTGCACCGCGACAAGTACACCGCCACCACGCCGAGCTGCCTCTGGAAGGACCCCCGGTCGGGCGAGCTGGTGGTGGGACGGATGGCCGCGCGGCGGGTCGGCACCACGCCGGCGCCGATCCGCTCGATCAAGCGGCTGATGGGCCAGCGCGAGACCGTGCGGGTGACCGACGAGGACATGACGCCCGAGCAGGTCTCCGCGCACATCCTGGCCGAGATGAAGCGCCAGATCGAGCAGGACCTGGCCGGCTGGGACTCGCCCGACACCTCGTGGGAGGTCGACCGGGCGATCGTCACCGTGCCCGCGTACTTCGACCAGCCGGCCATCAAGGCCACCCGCAACGCCGCCGAGATCGCCGGCCTCGAGGTACTCGACCTGCTGCACGAGCCGACCGCGGCCGCCTGCTACCACTGCTGGTCGAGCCGGATCGAGAACGGCACCTTCCTGGTCTACGACCTCGGCGGCGGCACCTTCGACGTGAGCGTCGTGCAGCGTACCTCCGGCGCGTTCGAGGTGCTGGGCATCAGTGGCAACAACATGCTCGGCGGCGACAACATCGACGTGGAGATGGCCGTCCGGCTCCAGGAGTACCTGGTCGAGGACGGCTACGCGTTCGACCTCGACACCGCCAATGACGCCGAGGACCGGATCCGGTTCGCGCAGCTGAAGATGCTGGCCGAGGGGGTCAAGCAGGCGCTGTCCACTCAGGACGTGTTCATGTTCCGCGACAACGGGACCATGCGGGACAAGGACGGCCAGCCGGTGATCATCGACCGGATGGTGGAGCGCGCCGAGTTCGAGGCGATCGTCCGGCCGCTGGTCGGACGGACCCTCGGCTACTGCCACGAGGCGGCCGAGCTGGCGGCCAAGCAGGCCGGCATCACACTGTCCGATGTGGACGAAGTGATCCTGGCCGGCGGATCCACCCACATCCCGCTGGTGCGCGAGATGGTCGCGCGCGAGCTGTGCGGGCCGACCGGGGCGCGCCGCGACGAGCCGGTGTACGAGAAGGTCGACACCATCGTGGCCCTCGGCGCGGCGATCCAAGCGTCGGCGGGTGGCCTGCGCAGCCACGATCGCGGTCGCACGGTGCGGGTGTCCTTCCGGGGCACCGCGGCCACCGATCAGACCGTCACGCAGGTCACGGGCCGGGCCGAGGCGCTCGCCGAGGGAATTGATCTCACGGGCGGGCACATCCGGCTGGTCAGCAGCCATCAGGACGAAGAGGCCGACCTGGGCAAGGACGGCGACTTCGCCTTCAGGCGGGTGCAGGTGCAGACCGGGGCGGAGAGCCTCCTGTCGTTCGAGCTGTACGACGCGCAGGGCGCGCGGGTGCTCGAGGCCGCCCGCTCGGTGATCAGCGACCCCAGTGTCATCAAGGACTCGCCGCAGACACCCCCGCTGAACAAGACGTTCTCGCTGCTGGTCAACCGGGCCGGCAAGCCCTACCTCAAGGAGCTGGTGCCGGCGATGGCGCAGCTGCCGGCCGAGGTGCGGTTCAGCTTCCAGCACCCGGGCAACGTCGAGCGGGTGCTGTTCCCCCTCTACCAGAACCGGTTGCGGGTGCAGGTGTTCGAGGTCGCCGTCCCGGCCAGCACCGAGCGGGGCACCGAGGTCGTCTTCGACGTGCGCATCGACGGCCAGCAGCAGACCTTCGTGCGCGGCTCGGTCGGCTCCACCGAGTTCGACGTCAGGGTGGTGGACGCGCCGCCACGGCCGGTGCCGACCCAGGACCAGATCGACAGCCTGGCCAGCCGGTACCGCGACGCCGCGCACTACCTCAAGGCCGGCGACCGGGCGGTGGCCGACGCCAAGCGGGACCGGATCGTCGACAGCCTGGACAAGGCGGTGGCCCGCAAGGACAACCAACTGGTCCTGCACGAGTTCGAGGAGCTGGAGTACTTCGTCGACGGGCTGGCCGAGGTCGAGGTCACCCTGGAGCCGCCGAAGTCGGAGTTCGACGAGACCGTCGCCGACTGCCGGCGCCTCAACCACCGGGTCCGGCAGGCCGTCGAGGACACGTCCATCACGCACGACGAGCAGGAGGTGGCCAGGTCCATCGACGCCCAGGTCGACCAGGGCGAGCGGGCGTACCGCAACCGGGACCAGCGCGCCTACGGAGAGGCCATCGAGCAGCTCATGGGCATCCTGCGGTGGTTGCAGGGGCGCTACCGGCAGACGCCGGCCGGCAAGGACAACCGCACCGAGCAGGAGCGCATCGCCGACTACGCGGCCGCGATCGCCGACATGGCCAAGGAGGTCATGCGGCTGGCCGAGGCGAAGGAGCGCGGCGATCTCCAGCGCGAGATCGCCGACATCGCGCGTGACCTCACGGTGCGCGAGCGCGAGGCCGAGCAGAACCCGGCCCGCGCCCAGACCCGGATCAACCAGCACAACCAGCGGCTGCGCCAGATCCGCAGCCTGTTGCTGTCCGGCGGTCGCGACGATCTGGACGGCCTGGTCATGGACTCGACGACGTGACCGTGCGCTGCCCACTCACCGACTGCGGCGCGGAGAACGTGGCGGACGCAGAGACCTGCGTCCGCTGCGGCAGTCCCCTGCGCGAGTTCGCCCGCCTGACCGCCTACCCGGACCAGCTGTTCAACCAGGGCCTTGCCGCGGCCCAGGCCGGCGAGCTGGCCGTGGCGAGGGAGCTGTTCGCGGCCGTCGTGCACTGGTGCCCGCTGGACGCCGAGGCGCGCAACGCCTTGGCCCTCACCAACTTCCAACTCGGCGACCACCAAGCGGCGCACACACACTGGGCGGCGGTCCTCGACCGCTGTCCCGGTGACGCCATGGCCGTCGAGGGCATGTCCCGCATGCTGGAGCTTTAGCGAGCGGCGCGTGGGGAACGCCGTGTTCCCCACGCGCCGTCGTCAGAACTCGTCGCCGACCCCGGTGAGCTGGGAACGTGTACTTGTTTGTGCGTGCAGGAACTCCGTCCACGCAGGTCAAGTCCCTACTTCGGTACTCATGTATGACCAGCCGCTATGGGTCCTGGTAGCGTGTCGCACAACCGCCGCGTAGATCAACGGCTTCCGCGAGTCGCTTATGCGGCCGGGGAGCACGGCGGGGAGCAAACATGCGCGTTTAACGGCCCCGAACTGCGCTCAACGACTCTGAACGGAACCGCGCCGGCCTACGGATTTTGCATTTCCACAGGCCGGCGCATTATGGCGTCCTTCGTTCGGTGCCTAACTGGCCGTTGGAACGGTCGGGCCGACTTCTCCAGCGGTGTCGGCAGGAACAGACCACCGATCGCCTCGGCGGCTTCCTGGTCGATGTCTGGAACATCGGCCGCCTACTGGTCGAGCGTGAAGACCCCCTTGGAGTTGTGCGTGCCGAAAACCACGTCCATGCAGGTCAAGCGGCATGTCGGTACTCGTGGATGACTCCGCCGAGACGGTCCCGTCGGCGTACGACAAGGTGTTCGGTCCGGCCAGGTTCAAGGGCCGGTGGCCGGGCTCGCAGGGGTGCTGCGGCGGCCAGGATCGGTGGCTTCGGTGCAGGTTGTAGTGCCACTCGTACTCGCGTACCGCGTGCCGGAGATGGGCCGGGTTCCAGATCAGCACGCGGTCCAGCAGTTCGGCGCGCAGCGTCTGCACCCGGCGCTCGGTGATCGCGTTCATCCGGGGTATCCGGACGCCGGTCAGCACGGTGGTGATCCCGGTGCCGCTGAGGATCTGGTCGAACAGCGCGGGGTAGTTGGCGTCGTGGTCGCGGATGAGGAATGTGACCTGCGCGGGGTCTCCTGCGTCCTAGAGGTCCATGAGCAGGTTGCGGATGGCCTGCGCCACCCGGGCATGGGTGAAGTGGGCGGTGGGAGCGTAGGACAGCAACCATGTGACGGTTGTCCGTTGCGGGGCGGGATCGACGCCCCTCGGTCTTGAGGATCTCTCACACGGTCAAGGGAGCGATCGTGATGCCGAGGAGGGCAAGTTCGCCGTGGAGGCGCCGGCGGCCCCGGAAGGGATTCTCGGATGCCAGGCGCAGGACCAGGCGGCGAATTGAGGCGATGGTGCGTGGGCGCCCAGGCGGCGCTGGGCGGGGCCGAGTTCGGATGACATTCGCCGTCGCGGTCCCCGGCTCAGTGTCCGGCGAGTCGCTCCATGAGATCGCAGGCCTCCAGCAGGACACGCTGCTCGTGAGGCGACAGCATGGTGTCGATGGCACCCTGAAGCCAGGCGTGCCAATCACGGCGGAGGTCCGCAACAACCCGCTGGCCGTTGCTGGTCAGTTCGAGGAGCGCCTTACGCGAGTCGGCCGGGTCAGTCCGGCGCTCAACCAGTTTCTGCGCCTCAAGGACGCGCAGCGCCGCAGCCACGTTCGAACTCGCCATGTCCAACTGTGCGCCCACCTCGCTGGGGCGCACCGCGCCGGCAGAGCGCGCGAGCACGTCCAGCACCTGGAGGGTCGGCTTCGACATGCCCTCGACCGTCGGCTGCTCACGCTGCACCCGCCGATACAGCTTCTGCACCTGCCGCTGGAGTCGATACACGTCCTCATCGCGCATATAGCTATCTTAGGTAGCTAGCCAGGAGACGCTTGACCGCCTGAGGTAGTCGGTCACGGGACCGGTGGGGCGTCACTCAGAGCCGTTGCCGCAGCGACGCGACGCCGTTTCCGGTGAGCAACGCCAGAGCCCGACTCCGTCCGGCCAACGCGGAGATCATGCTCTCGGCCGGACCGACCACGTCAAGAGCATGGTCGCCGGGGCGGCTCCAGTGCGTGTCGGTGGTTCTCAGCGTCAAGCCGCGGGCACGGGCGGCAGCCGGGACGAACGGGTTGGGGATGCGGACCTCCGTCGTGAGCACGGCGTTGGCGATCTCCGGCGACAACACGTTCGCACGACCGAGGGCCAGGGCGATATCCAGGTGGTGCACGGCGTGATCGCCCAGCAGTAGCCGTGCGGGCAGCAGCCGCCCGACGCCACGGGGGCCCGTGCGGCCGCGTTCGAAGGCGACGAGCAGGTCGGTCACCGCCGACCGCGCGGCGTACTCCTGCGTGAGCAGGGCGTTGGCCGCGTCGAACGACCAGCGCCGCCTGCTCATCGCGATGACGACCTGACGAGCCGGCAGGTGCAGACCGAGCGCGAGGTGCGCGAGCACCTCCTTGTTCGTCCATTCCGAACACAGGCTGGGCTGAGCCCAGTCCTGCTCCGTGAGCGTGGCGGCGAAGGCGAGAAAGTTCTCGTCCTGCCGGGCGAGCAGCTCACGCACCGTTGACTCCGTCCACAGTGGCCGGTGCGAGACAACGGCCCAGGAACGCCAGCTGATCTCCGATGATCCGGTCCACCAGTGGCGGATGGTAGACCGCGAAATGGTCGGCGGGGTAATGAATCGCGATTCCCCGTGGCGCCCGCCGCGCGACGCCGGCGGCGATGCGCGGATCCATCAGCGTCTCCTGGTCGGACACGCAGACCAGCAACGGCATGCGGATCAGCGCAGCCTTGCGCGCGGCGTTGCGGACCGCGAGTTCGACCCCGGTCGCGGCGGTCACCCGATTGTCGAAGGCGATGCCTGGCGGAACCATGGAGTGCCAGCCTTCCTTCGCGCCGGGCACGGTGACGACCGCCGTGCGCCCCGGCTCGTCGACGATGCCGATGTACCTGCGGGGGAACCGAAATGCGGCCCGTACGAGGTCGTCGGCGACGGGACCGATCAACCGGGCGACCGCCCGCAGGCCGGAGCTGCGGGCGGCGTTGCGGGTGTCGACCACCGGGCACTGGACCACGGCCGCCACGAGTTCCGGGTGCTTGGCAGCGGTCAGCATGACGTGGGTGGCGCCCAGCGACGTGCCCCAGAGCGCGAGACGATCGGCGTCGACATCCGGAACGTGTCGGAGAAAGTCGAGCGCGGCCTCGATGTCGGCGAGCTGACGCCGGATCGACACGAGCTGCCGCGGCTCGCCTTCCGACTCGCCGAGATGTCGGAAGTCGAACGACAGCGTGGCCAACCCGCCGGCGGCGAAGGCCTGCTCGTACTGAGCCAGCCGCATGTCGTGCGTTGCGCCGAACCCGTGCACGAGGACCACCGCGGGGTGTGGCCCGTCGCCGCCCGGACGGGTCAGCCAAGCAGCGCAACGTTGTCCCCCGGAGGTGAAGGACGTGCGTTCGGTATGGGGCACTGACAGCCTCCCTCATTACGTACGTTGTACGTATCTTGACACGTACAACGTACGTGTCAAGAAGGTGTGCGAGGCCAGATCGAATCCCGTTGGGCGCCGGGCCGGATTCAGGCCGCGCTGGCCGCGATTCCGGCGAGCAGCATGGCCAGGCCACGGGTGAAGTCGGCTTTCGCCGTGGACTTCCGGCTCACGGCCGAGAGCGCCTCCACCGCCGGGTGCGCCTCCCCCGCGAGGACGCCGATCCCGGCTGCGGTGGCATGGGCCTCTGCGTCGCGGTCCGGCGCCGCCAACTCGCTCTGCGCACTGCCCATGACAAACGCGAGCACGGCGCGAAACGCGGCCAACAGGTCGGCGTCGGAAAGCCCCGAGCGCGCCAGTGCCGTGATCAGCGTCTCGGCGAGGTCGTAGCTCGTCGACGACACGGTGCGCCGCACGAGCACGAGCGGCACAGCCGCCGGGTGCGCACGCATGGCCTGCCAGATCGCCGTGACGATCGCCGTGACGTCCTGCCGCCAGTCGGCGGAGCGCTTCGGACGGCGCACAGAGGCGATCACGGCGTCCGCGACGAGACCCTCCAGGTGCTCGCGGTCCTGGACGTAGTTGTACAGCGTCATGGGCCCGGTCCCCAGTGCCGACGCGAGCGACCGCATGGTGAGGCCGCCGAGCCCGTCGCGGTCGACGATCTCGAGCGCGGCCTGCTGGATCTCGTCGATCGTGTATCGGGCTCGCATGACGTACACGGTACTTATGTCGTCGCCGGTCTCGGCCAGTGCGTCCAGACACTTGGCTGGAAGGCCGCGACGGGCCGGGGTCAGCCGGATGCAGTCGGCAGTCCGAACTGGTGGACGTGGTGCGCAAGTTGCGTGCGGGACTGCACGGTGAGCTTTCGGAAGACCTTGCGCAGGTGGTAGTCGACGGTACTGGTGCTGATGAACAGCCTGGCCGCGATGTCCGCGTTGGTCGCGCCTTCGGCCGCGAGCCGGGCAACCTGCGTCTCCTGGGCGGTCAATTCGATCCGAGCGTCAGCTGCTCGACCGCGCGCTCGCTCGCCGGTGGCCTCCAACTCGATGCGTGCCCGCTCTGCGAACGCCACCATGCCGAACTCGGCAAACATGCGATGCGCACGACGCAGTTGCTCCCGGGCATCCAGCCTTCGCCGCGCTCGGCGCAGCCATTCGCCGTAGAGCAGGTGCGCGCGGGCAAGGTCGGTGCGCATGCGCGTGTGTTCCAGGTGGGTGATGGCCGCGCAGTACAGGCGCTCGGCCTCCGCGCCGGCCGCCAGCAAAGCTCGGGTGCGGGCCGCGATGCCAGCGGCCCAGGCGGTGCCACACACGTCGGTGGTGGCGACCAGCTCGCCCAGCGCGGTCCGGGCCGGCCGACTTCTGCCGGTCCTCGTGGCCGCCTCGACGAGTTCCGCCAGCGCCCAGTTGCGGAATCGTTGGGTGTGGTGGTCAGCGCCTGCTTCCCGGGCCGCGGCGAATGCTTCCTCGTAGCGGCCGAGTCCGTTGTACAGCACGGCACTC
The DNA here is from genome assembly GCF_018263855.1 of Kutzneria sp. CA-103260. Lineage (GTDB taxonomy): Bacteria > Actinomycetota > Actinomycetes > Mycobacteriales > Pseudonocardiaceae > Kutzneria. The sequence goes on from NZ_CP073318.1 coordinate 5,587,220, forward strand.
ATCCACTGCACCGCGGTCAGCCCCATACCCACTCGCTGGCGCCGCGCGGCTCGACTGGCGGCGTCCATCAGCTCCAGGGCTTCGACCTCCTCGCCACGCAAGCCCGCCAGCACCACCTCCGCGTACGGTGCCACCCTGCTTCCGGTGATCGCTGCGATCTCACGGGCCTGCTGGGCCAGAGACTCACTGAGAGCGAAATCGCCGGCGAACGCGTGCGAACCGGCGCGGGTGTTCAACGCGCCATGCAGCGCACTGAGCACACCGGTGTCGGTGGCCGACTCCAGCAGCCGGCGGGACAGCACGTCCCAGCACGCGTCGTCCCACAGCAGACCGGCCGTGTGGCTGACCAGCCACAGCCAGTGCAGACCCTCGTGGCTGGGCAGGTCTTCGTGCTGAAACGCGGCCAAGGCCCGTTCCAGCTGACGGACACCCGCCGGGTAGCCCCGTTCGGCCAGCAATGCCAAACCGTCCAGCAACAGATCTGTCGCCCGGCCGGAATCCACGGTCACGCCGCGGGCGGCTCTGGCCACCTCGACGACGCCGACATCGGTGTTGAGCCGGCCCACCAACAACGTGGAGGCCAAGGCCTGCAGGTAGGTCTCTTGTGAGCGGCCGTTGTCCAATGACTCGAACTGCCGAGCGGCGCTGAGCAGCAACGCCGCCGCCTCGCCACCCCGGTTGAGCGAAAACATGGTTCGCCCGCGGAGCAGGTCGATCTCGGCCAACTGGAGCTTGTCCGGCACCGCGGCCTCCGCAACGGCCAGCAGTTCCAGCGCCCGGTCATAGTCACCGGACTGGTGCTTGGCCGTGGCCGCGGCCAGCGCCAGCTCAGTGCGTCTGCTCGGCAGTGCCGTCAGTGCGACTGCCCGCTCCAGGAACGCGGCCGCGGCGGCGACACCACCCCGTGCCCTGGCCCGATCGGCCGACGACTCAAGCTCTTGGGCGATCTCTTCGTTGGGCCCCACGGCGGCGTGCGCCCGATGCCACACGCGACGATCCGGATCGGTTTCCGGGTCGGTCACCGCCGCCAGTGCGCGGTGCGCCTCCCGCCGCTGCGCGGCCGATGCCGATCGATAGACCGCAGAACGGACCAACGGGTGACGAAAAGCCACCCGGGTGTCGATGGCCAGCAAGCCGTCGGTCTCCGCGATGGCCGACACGTCGATGCCGAGCTGTTCAGCGGCCCGCCACGTCACCACCGGATCACCGAGCGGTTCCGCCGCCGCGAGCAACAGCAGACGCCGCGTCGCCGGCGGGAGCGCGGCGGCCCGGCGGGCGAAACTCTTCTCGAGATGCCCGGACAACGCGGTCGATTCCGGCAAGCCGAAGCCGCCGGCCAACTGCGCGGGGGTCAGCGTTCTCGGCAACTCCAGCAGGGCCAGCGGGTTCCCGTCGGCCTCGGCCACTATCCGATCACGGACGTGCTCGTCCAGGGGCGTGTGCAGGGCCGAGTCGAGGAGCAGTCGGGCGTTCTCCGGCCGCAGGCCCGACACGGTCGTCGTGGGTAGTCCGCGCAGTTCGGCGCTCACCGTCCGAGTCGCGAAGACCAGTCCGAGAGGTTCGGCGACGACCCGGTGTGCGACGAACGCGAGTGCCTGGGCGGATGCGGTGTCCAGCCACTGCGCGTCGTCGATCACGATCAACGCGGCTCGCTCCCGCGCCAGCTCACCGAGGAGGCTGAGCACGGCAAGTCCGACAAGCAGTCGGTCCGGCGCAGCGCCGGCCTGCAGTCCGAACGCCACGCCGAGCGCGGCACGCTGGGGTATCGGCAGCCGGTCCAACCGCGCCAGCGTCGGCGCACACACCTGATGCAGTGCGGCGTACGGCAGCTCCATCTCCGATTCGATGCCCGCAACCCTGGTTACGTCGCATCTGATCGCCGAGGCAGCCACGTAGTCCAGCAACACCGACTTGCCGATACCCGGCTCGCCGCAGAGGACGAGTCCACCGCCCCGGCCAGCCTCGACCGCGCCCAGCCAGCCGTCCAGCGCCAGGCACTCCTCGCCCCTGCCCATAAGCACTGTTGTCGGTCTCCTGCTGAACATCAGACCAACCTAGCCGCGCACACCGCCCCGCAAACGGGTCAACTCCCCGACTGGGCGTTCGCGTGCTGCGATCTCGCGACGGCCGGTCTTGGCTCGGCGACAGTCCAGATCTGCATGCCTGGCGGGCGCTTCCAGGCAAGCGTCCAGTTGGCCGGTGCCAAATCGTCCTTTTGGGACATCGAGTCCGAAACCGTGGTGGACGGCGCTTGTCAGCCGAGACCCGCGTCCTGCGGCTGGGTCTCGATGACGATCACTGTGGGGCCGTCGGCATCCAGGGCGAGGGTGAACTGCTCCCTGATCTCGTCCGTGGTGTCGGCGTGCACGGCGCGCAGGCCGAAACCCTTGGCCACCGAGGCGATGTCGAGTCCCGGCAGGTCGAGGCCCGGGACGCCGGGAGCGTCCTCCAGTCGAGCGAATGACTTGAGGATCGAGTACTCCCCGTTGCGGAAGACGACGAACACGATCGGCAGGTCGTGCTGCGCGGCAGTCCAGACAGCCTGCACCGAATACTGAAACGACCCGTCACCGATGGTGGCGATGACCGGCCGCCGCACACCTCGCTCGCGGTCGCCCAACGCGACGCCCACGGCCGCGGGCACACCCCAGCCGATGCCACCACTGGCACTTGCGAAGAACGACCCGGATCTCACCGTGGGCAACCACTCGGCCTGCTGGACCATGGTCGAGGTGGACTCGTTGACGAGCACGGCGTCGGAGGGCCGGACGTCACTCAGGGCTGCGTAGGCCTCGTTCGGCGTGAGCGGACTGTTCGATGTGGCCGGCACCTGACGGGGCCAGGCCAGCGGGGCGGGCGCGACATCGGCCGGCCGGGCTGCGACCTTCTCAATCAGCAGTTCGATCGCCAGTTTGGCGTCCCCGAGGGCGCTGTCGCCCGCCGCCGCGTACGCGGCGGCGTCCGGGTCGCAGGTGACGTGCAGCAGTTCCGTTCCCTCCGGCAGGTACCTTCCCGGGATGAACGGGTAATAACGGAACACCTGGGCCCCGATCACCACGACCAGGTCGTGGCCGGCGAGCCGCTTGCTCACACCGTCGATCGTCAACGGCAACGCACCCTGGAACAGCGGATGGTCCTCCGGGAAGGACACTCGGTCGGACAAGGGCGCGTTGTAGACGGGCGCCTTCAGCTTCTCGGCCAGCGCCACCGCGGCAAGCCAGCCACCGGCCCGGTCCACCTCGGGCCCGAACACCAGCGCGGGACGGCTGCTGTTGTCGATGCGCTCCGCGAAGCTCGACAGGCGTGCGGCATCGGGAGCGACGCGTTTGCTGACCTCACGGATCACCGCGGGTCCGAGTGCCGGCTCGGCCCAGTCGTCCATGGGTATGGAAAGGAACACGGGCCCGGCTGGCGGTTGCAGGGCAACGGCATAGGCGCGCATGAAAGCCGCGGGAACGTCCTGCGCGCGCACTGGCTGGTACGCCCACTTCACCCACGGCCGGGGCAGCAGGGTCTCGTCGCGGTTCGTCAGATACGGCTCGGTGATCATCATGTGGCGATGCTGCTGACCGGCGGTGATGATGAGCGGAGATCGGGCGTCGTACGCCGCGACCAGGCTGCCCATGGCGTTGCCCAGTCCCGCGGCCGTGTGCACGTTGACCAGTGCCGGCCGGCCGATCACCTGGGAGAAGGCGTCGGCCATCGCGACGACGGATGCTTCCTGAAGTGCCAGCACATAAGTGAAGTCCTTGGGGAAGTCCCGCAGGAAGGTCTGCTCGGTCGAGCCGGGATTGCCGAACACAGTGGTCAGTCCGAGCCCGCGCAGCAGTTCGTAGGTCGCGTGGTGGACGGACATCTGGTCGCTCATGCGCACAGTCCACTCCAGTCGATTTCGCTGAGTCATGCTCACGCAAGGAAGCCCATGCCGTCTCGACACGCTAGGGCCGCGCACACTCCGCTCGCACCACGCGGACGCGTAGTCGCCCGACGAGGTCCAGCAACCCCACTTGACCTATGCAACATAGCTATCTAACATAGCTACTTGTAAGGTTGACCGGCCGGAGGGGTGATCCTGATGTCCGCACGGCTGGACAGCGACGGTGGCGTCCCCACCCCGCCAGCCGAGACCCGGTCCACCGTCCGCGATCGGTACCAGTGGGTGGCTCTGGCCAACACCACCGCGGCCGTGTTCATGTCCGCCCTGGACTCCTCGATCGTGCTGATCGCACTACCGGCGATCTTCCAAGGCATCCACCTGAGCCCGCTGACCGCGGGCAGCATCGGCTATCTACTGTGGATGATCATGGGTTACCGACTGGTCCAGTCGGTCTTCGTGCTCACCCTGGGCCGGCTGGGAGACATGTTCGGCCGCGTCCGCATCTACAACGCGGGCTTCGCGGTGTTCACACTGGCCTCCATCCTGTTGTCGTTCGACCCGTTCACCGGCGGCCACGGGGCACTGTGGCTGATCGGCTGGCGCCTGGTTCAGGCCCTGGGCGGTTCGATGCTCAGCGCCAACTCCACCGCGATCCTCACCGACGCGTTCCCCGCCGACCGGCGCGGCTTCGCACTGGGCATCAACCAGGTCGCCGCCATGGCTGGCAGTTTTGTCGGCCTGGCCGCCGGCGGCCTGCTGGTGCTCTGGGACTGGCGAGCGGTGTTCTGGGTGAACGTCCCAGTCGGCATTTTCGGCACCTGGTGGGCCTACCGCCGACTCCGTGACACCGGCGAACGACACCCCGGCCGGATCGACTGGTGGGGCAACCTGACCTTCGCTCTCGGCCTGAGCGCGGTGCTGCTCGCGATCACCTCGGGCATCCAGCCCTACGGCGGCCACACCATGGGATGGACCAGCCCGACCGTGCTCACCGAACTGATCGGCGGCCTGGTCCTGCTCGTCATCTTCGTGTTCATCGAACGCCGAGCCGCCGATCCGATGTTCCAACTCCACCTGTTCCATAACCGCGTCTTCACCGCGGGCAACGCGGCCGGCTTCCTGACGCGGTTGGCACAGGGCGGACTGCAGTTCATGCTCATCATCTGGCTGCAGGGCATCTGGCTGCCGCTGCACGGCTACGACTACGCCGACACACCGCTGTGGGCGGGCATCTTCCTGTTGCCCATGACCATCGGCTTCCTCATTTCCGGGCCGGTGTCGGGCTGGCTGTCCGACCGGCTGGGCGCCCGCGCCTTCGCCACCGGCGGCATGGCCCTGTTCGCGGCGAGTTTCGTCGGACTGATGCTGCTACCGGTCGACTTCCCCTACTGGCTCTTCGCATTGCTGATCGCGGCCAACGGCATCGGTGTGGGCATGTTCTCGTCGCCGAACTCCTCATCCGTCATGAGCAGTGTGCCCGCCCGCGCCCGCGGTGTGGCTTCCGGTATGCGCTCGACCTTCCAGAACTCCGGCACCGCGGTGTCCATCAGTGTGTATTTCTCACTGATGGTCGTCGGGCTCGCCAGCGCCCTGCCCCACACGCTGACCGCCGGCCTGCGCCAGCAGGGCGTCCCGATCGCGACCGCCGAACAGATCGGCGCGCTGCCACCGGTGTCCACCCTGTTCGCCGCGATCCTGGGCCTGAACCCGATCCAGTACCTGCTCGCGCCCAGCGGCGTGCTGTCCACGCTGCCCGCAGCCAGCCGACAGACGCTCACCGGCCACACGTTCTTCCCCGATCTGATCACCAAGCCGTTCCATCAGGGCCTGATCGTGGTGTTCGCCACGTCCACGGCGCTCGCGGTGCTCGCCGCGATCGCCTCGTTCCACAGCGGCGCCCGCGACGCCGTTCAGGACAACCAATCAAGGAGCACAACATGGCACTGACCACAATGGACGCCGTACCAGCGCTGATCGTGATCGACCTGCAGCAGGGAATCCTCGCCGCCCCGACCGCGCATCCGGCCAAGAACATCGTCCACAATGCGGCGGAGTTGGCCGCGGCGTTCCGCGGTCACGGCCTACCGGTCGTCCTGGTCACCGTCACCGGTGGCGCGCGTGGCCGCACCGATGCCAACCCCAACCACGCCCGGCCGGCGAACTTCAGCCTGCCGCCGAACTGGGCCGATCCGGCTCCCGGCCTCGATCCGCAGCCGACCGACCACCGGGTGGCCAAGCAGCGGTGGGGTGCCTTCCATGACACCGACCTGCACACCTACCTGAGCGAATGTCAGGTTACCCAGGTCGTCCTGGCCGGCATCGCGACCAGTGGCGGTGTGGAGTCCACCGCCCGCGCCGCCCACGAACACGGCTATCACGTCGTGCTGGCCACCGATGCGATGACCGACAGCGACGCCGAAGCACACAACAACAGCGTGGATCGCGTTTTCCCTCGCCTGGGCGAGACCACCACAACCGGCGAGATCATCGCGATGCTGGACAAGACCCGCTGACCGCTCCGAACCTGACTGTCCGCGCGGACGTGGTCGCCGCCGAAGTGCCAGTTCGCGCCGACGACGACCGAGAACAGCGATCGGGTTCCCCTACCGGCAACACCGGCCAGGCGGGCCGGTGGCCAAGAGTCCACACCTGCCGACGAGAAAGGTCCATCGATGGATATAGTCGTCATCGGGGAAGCTCCCGTGAATGAACGCCCCAAAGATGAACGCCCCGCAGCCCGCCCAGCCTCCGACACTCAGCACAAGTCGCTGCTGGGCGATATCGGTCCGGACGACCTGCGTTTCCGGTTCGTCCGCACTCAGGAGAGTGCCGACGGCGGGCGGGCTGCGCGATACCCACGGCATCACCATGGTTTCCAGCAGATTCGCTGGACCGAGTTCGGCGCGGTCAACTTCGCCCCCGGACATGACATCGCCGCCGGCGATCTCGCATATTTCCCGAAGGGCGCCTACTACGGGCCACAAGTCAAGGAGAACGGCGCTCAGTTACTCCTTCAGTACGGCTTCGGCGACGACTACCCGGTCGGCGGGAAGGACTGGGCTCGCAAGTATCGAGAAGCCACCGAGCGACTCCGACTCAAGGGCGAGTTCAAGGACGGCCAGTACATCGACATCGACCCGGAAACCGGCGAACGTCGAGTGCGTGACGGCGTCGAGGCACTCCATGACGAGCACGCGGGCAGGAAACTCGTCATCCCGCCGGAGGGTTACCACGCGCCGGTCATGATGCACACCAGCAACTTCGCGTACTACCCGGTCGAGCCAGGCGTCGAGCTCAAGAATCTCGGCAGCTTCTTCGACTACGCCGGCCCGAATGCCGACACCCGCATCTCGGTGGTGCGCCTCTCAGGTGACGGCGCGTTCGCCTTGACCGGCGAGCGGGCTCAGGTCGCATGGTCTGTCGGCACAGGCCTGCGGATCGCGTCACGCACGTATCCAGAGCTGACATGCCTCTACAGCCCTCGCGAGGAAACTGTCGCACTGGGATGCGGCGGCGACGAACCCGTAGAAGTCTTCGTCGTGAACCTTCCTCGGCTCGACTGACAGACCGCGGAGGAGGTGCTCCCCCTCCACACGTTCGGGGAGCAAGTGGGGAGCAGACAGGCGCGCCCAACCACCCAGAACTGCATTCAACGACTCGGAACGAAACCGCGCTGACCTGCGGAAGTTGCGTTTCCGCAGGTCAGCGCACTGTGGCGTCCTTGGTTCACACCTATGGGCTCTTCCAACCGACCTCAACGGCGTCGAACCACAGGTCAACGGCCGTGAACGGCACCGTCGCGCACTGCTGTCTCGGGTGCGCTCTTCGTACTTCTGGGAGCAGACGAGCCGGCTTGGGAAGGCTTGAGCCCCGAAGCGCTGCAAGCGGAACGGTCAACCGGTCCGTTCGTGTCCTTCCTCGCCGACGAGACGACCCTCACCAGTGCCGAGCATCCCGTCCTCGCCGTCTGGGTCTTCTCAGCCGACGACGGCCGCGATCACAGGCCGTTCCGGGTTGTGCCCACGGCGCTCTGGAGCGTGGAGAACAACATCAACCTGGCGAACATGGACTGGCCGGAGTTCACGAGTTCGGTGGGTGCAGACGGCGTCTTCCGTGGGTTCTGACGCCCGGGACTACCCCACAAGGCAGAGGGCTACTCGATCACGTGGCGTGGTCGAGCAGCCCTGGTGCCGGCCTGGTGGTGTGCTCCGCGGAGGTTCGTGAGGGCCGTGGGAAGGCGAGTCCCTGTGCGTCGGGTTGTCAGGTGATGGAGAAGTGGGCTGCGGCGTGGGCGGGCGTGACCCCTTGACGGCGTCCGGGCACGTCGTGGACGGCGTTTGCGCCCTCGGAACGCAGTTGGTCAGTTCCGGCGTGCCGGGCCATGACCGCGGCGTAGGCGCGGACGTCCGCGGCGGTGAGGTCAGTGCGGCCTCGCCCCGCGTGCTGCTGGAGAAGAACGGCGAGGTCCGGGGTGAAACGCAGCATGGTGACCGGGGCGTTGAAGCGCTTGGCGATGGCGATGAGGCGGCCGCGCGCCTGTGGGGTGACGTTCGTGGACTCGGCGACTGCGGTTTGTCCGGCGGCGAGCCGGGCAACGATCCTGCGGTCGCGTTCCTCGAAGATCCGAGCGTCCGCCGCATCGGGGTCCGCGTCGGTGGGTGAGGTGCCGAAGAGTTCCGCGCGGATCTCGTCGCTGGAGACCACGGCGTCCTCGTCGATCTGCCCGCGCGCGATCAGTGCCCGCACGAAGCTGGTCTTGCCGGAAGCCGGTGGGCCGACGAGGACCACGAGTCCCACCGGCACGCGGGTCGGCCCGGAGCCGCCCGGCGCGTGCGGCTTGAGGTAGAGCTCGCCCGCGCAGTCCAGGGCCTCTTCCGCCGAGCCGGCCAGCAGGCCGCTGGGCAGGATGTTGTCCCGGTAGCTGTCGTTGCTGGCCTGGTAGAGGGCGAAGCCCCAGGTGTGCAGCACACCGGTGAAGCGCAGGCGACACAGCGGCAGGCTCTCCCCGCCGGGCAGTTCGGCTGCCATGTAAGCGAATCCGGCGCGGAAGCAGAGCGTGATGGCGTCCACCTGCGGCCACCGCTCGCGTGCATGCCGGTTCAGGCGTTGGCGCAGTTGGTGTTGCATCGATTCCGGGGGATTCGTCGGCACGCGTGCCATCGTGCCGGGTGCGGTATGGGCCTGCCATGATCGTTTTACGTGAAGGTGAGCCGTGGGCGGGGACGGCGGTCACGGTGGTGCTGGAGGTGCACGCCCGCCCGTAACCAGGCGTCCCTGGGGGGTGACCGGGAAGACACTGCGCCAGCAGCGACGCGGCAACAGCGACGACAACGCGGCCAACCAGAACCGGTCTACGGGTTCATAGCGAATCCGTCCCTTGCCCTGTCGACGCAGCACCACGTTCTCATGCCGCAGCTGGGGCCAAAGGCCACCGTAGGCACGAGGCGCGGTTACCCGCCGTTGTGTCCGTGATTCGGTGGACACGTAGGTCCTTCGGTCGCTAGAGTCGAAGCTGCTGCGGAATACCGTCCGCCTGGGGAATTGAGGAGCACTGATGTCTACAACGATGACCGGAGCTTCCATTCGCCCCTTGGTGACCGCAGTCGCAGGCTTGTAACGCCGCGCGTGTAGCAGCAAAGTCAGCACACATCCCGGTCGCCGGGGCGAGATGACACGTGTCACCGGCCCTAGGCGCTGTTTGGCGTCTCCGTTCGCCTTTCCGGGAGTTCTGCTGTGTCCGCTCGTCATTCTTCACTGCTCCGTGCACGTGCCCTGGTCGAACGCCTGATCGCCGCCCCGTTCGGCGGGAAATCCCAACGGTCGAGGTCAGCTCCGCCCGCTCCGAATTCCGCTGATCAGACTGTCACCCGGAACGTCCGCCTGCTGAGCTGGTTCAACTTCTTCGGCGACTTCCGCATGTACGGGCCGATTATGGTCATCTACTTCGCGCAAGTCACGGGCTCGTACACCGCTGCCGCCAGCCTCCTGGCGGTGAAGATGCTGTCTTCGGCAGCGTTCGAAGTCCCTACCGGGGTGCTCTCCGACCGCCTCGACCGACGCGGCACGATGATCGCCGGTGCCGTCGTCATGGTGGCCGCCCATCTCGGGTACGCCGGCGCTTCGGGCTACGGCCTCCTCCTGGCAGCTGTTGTGCTGGAGGGATTGGCGACCTCACTGTGGAGCGGCAACAACGAGTCTCTGCTCTACGACACGTTGCTCGAAGCCGGCCGGGAGGAGGAGTTCCCCCGGCACTCGGGCCGGGTGAACTCGATGTTCCAGATCGCGCTCGCACTGGCGGCAGCCATAGGTGGCGTGGTCGCCGGCGCGTGGTCGCCGCGTGTGGTGGTCGTGCTGTCGGTCGTGCCGCAGGTGCTGTGCGTGCTCGTCGCCTTGCGGGTCCGGGAACCGCGGGTGCACGGCCCGCTGGAATCGAACGTGCTGGTGCATCTCGGATCGGCCCTGCGCGGCATCCGCCGTAATCCGGTGCTCCGCCGAATGACTCTGGTGTCGGCGCTTCGTTACAGCAGCGAAAGCGCGGCCCAGTTGTCGCCTGTTTTCGTGGCAGGGCTGTGGCCGCTCTGGGCGCTGGGCCTGTGGCGCACCTTCGGCCATGGCATGTCATTCGTCGGCTTCCGCGTCAGTGGCTGGGTGATCGGCCGGGTGGGCGCGGCCCGCACTCTGCTGTTCGGTGAGCTGTTCGACAACGTGGCGAACTTCGTGGCGCTGGTCAAGCCGACGGTATTTTCGCCCGTGCTGCTTGGGTCACCGGCCTACGGCATGTCGACAATCGCCCAGCAGACGTTGCTGCAGCGCGAGTTCACCGACCGGGAACGCGCGACGATGGGTTCGCTTGCGTCGCTGCTCGGCAGCGTGCTCTACGCGCTCGTCGCCCTGGGAGCCGGCCTGGTGGCAGACCGTTGGGGCATCGTTCCGGCGTTGCTCGCGATCCAGGCGGTGGCGCTGATCGCACTTCCGCTCGCCTGGTGGGTGCACGCGCACGCTTCTTCGCTCCCGCGGGCGCTGGGACGGTGACGGGATGAGCGCCTTCTCGGCCCCGGCCAGACCTGCGGTCGACGTCGCAGTGCACCCTGCGCGTGCCGAACGGCCCTGAACCGCACTCAACGACTCTGAACGTACCTGCGTTGGCCTGCGGAAATCATATTTCCGCAGGTCAACGACAGTGAACGGCACTGAGCGATCGCTGCTCGCGTTCATCGAAGGATCTTCGTCACCCGGCCGGCGTCGACGGTGCGCACCCGAACGGGTTCAGCCGGTGTGGAAGCGCTCACCGCGTGGCTACAGCTCGCGGCCGCTGGCGCGCTGCTGGCGGCCCTGCGGTCCGTACGGGTAGTCGCCGATGATCGGCTCGCTGGCGTCGTCCAGCACCGTCGTCTCCTCCACGGACAGATGGAACTCCGCGGCGGCCAGGTTGTCGTCGAGCTGCTCGACCGTGCGGGCACCGAGGATCACCGACGTGACCGCTGGCCGGTCAGCCGTCCACGCCAGCGCCACCTGCGCCATCGACACCCCGCGCGACTCAGCGATCTCACGGACCGCGTCGATGACCTGCCAGGTCCGCTGCTGGGCGTTGCGTGGCGCGTACGCCTCCATGCCGCGCTCGGGGTTCTCGCCGAGACGGCTGGCGCCGGTCGGGACCTCGTCGCGACGGTACTTGCCGGTCAGCCAGCCGCCGGCCAGCGGCGACCACGGCAGGATGCCGATGTTCTCGTTCTGGCAGACGCCGGTCAGCTCGAACTCGATCTCGCGGACCAGCAGGTTGTACTGCGGCTGCAGGGTGACGATCGGCGTCAGGCCGAGGAAACCGGTCAGCATCGCGGCCTTCTGCAGCTGCCAGCCGAGGAAGTTGCTCACGCCCGCGTACCGGATCTTGCCGGCCTTCACGGCGTCGTCGAAGAACCGCAGCGTCTCCTCGATCGGCGTCAACGCGTCCCAGGCGTGCGCCTGGTAGAGGTCGACGGTCTCGACCTGGAGCCGTCGGAGGCTGGCGTCCAGCGCGCGGGTCAGACTCGTTCGGCTCAGGCCCACGTCGTTGGGCCCGGCACCCATTGGGAAGCGGCCCTTGGTCGCGATCACCACCTGGTCCCGCACTCCGGGCCGCGTGGCCAGCCACCGGCCGATGATCTCCTCGGAGACGCCGCGGGAGTACACGTTGGCGGTGTCGATGAAGTTGCCGCCCTGCTCCAGGAACCGGTCCAGCTGCGCGTGCGACGCCTCCTCGCTGCTCTCGCTGCCGAAGGTCATCGTGCCCAGGCACAGCGACGACACGATCGTCCCGGTCCCGCCGAGCGTGCGGTATTCCATGCCGTTTCCTCTCCACACCGGCCGTTCCGGCCACGACACCCACCCTCCTCCCGCCGTCTCGCCGCGTCCAACAACAGGTTCAGATCCCAGTGATCACGTCACCTTCTTAATCCGACCGAGCCGGCCATCGACCCGACGACCAGTACTCGTCAGAGGTGTGGCGGCCTGAAGCGCAGCACATCGACGCCACCGGAGTACTGCGCGGCGTACACCAGGCCGTCGTGGAAGGCCGGGGTGGCGGCCTCGCTGCCGGCGGGCACGAAATACCCGACCTGCACCGGGTGGCGTGGATCGCTGACGTCGATGAAGCGGGTGCCCTGCCCATAGAAGGCCTGCACCAGTATGTTGCCGTCGCCGACCCCGGTCAGTGGTTGGAAGAAGTGCGCCGAGCAGTCGTTCTCCGCGCCCGCCACCTCGCCGGGCTGCCCGGCGGGGCTCCAGCTACCCACCACCCGCAGCCGAAACGGCGTGCTCGGTGTGGAGCGCCAGCCCGCGCCGTCGTAGCTGCCGGCCAGCGAGGCGATCAGCAGCTGGCCGGAGTCGGCACACGTGTTACCGAAGTCCTCGTCGGTGACGAACAGCAGTTCTCCCGGGTCGAAGCCGCCGATCGCACGCAGCGGATGCCAGGAGTTGTGGTCGAAGGTGTAGTTGGCGTCGTTCGGGCTGATGATCTTGCCGCCCGCGTACGGGATCGGGTCCCACGGAGTCGCCAACCGGACCCGCCCGCTGACCGGGTCGATGTGAACGCCGGAGGTCCAGTAGCCACGTACTCCACCGGCGCCGGAGGTCCAGGCGATGCCCATGGCGTCGACGTCGGTGTCGTGCACGTAGTCGGTGACACCGTCGTTGCGGTGCAGGTCGACCGGCGTCGGGAAGGTGTAGGGGTGCGCGGGGTCTGCCACGTCAGTGACCCACGCGGGTTGGCCCTGCCAGTCCGGGGGCTGTTTGCCCGTTCCGGTGTGCGAGGGGCCACCGCTCCACAGGTAGCGGCAGTGGGAGATGCACTGCGAGGTGTGTCCGCCGGGCTCCTCGTGGAAGGTGATCAGGCGGAGGTGGCGTGGGTCGCGTGCGTCCACAATGTACAGCCCGGAAGTGCCGGTTTGCTTGTCGCCGCCGAACGCGCGCGGGTCGCGGGTGAGGAACACCAGATGGCGCACCGGGTCGACTTGAAGGTGCTCGCCTTCCCAGAATCCCCTGCTGACGTCATCGCCGGGCAGGGCCAACGCCGAGGCCGGAAGCTCGTCGAGCAGGGCCGGGTGGACGGGGTCGGCCAGCGACCAGGCGCGCAACCCGAACGGCCCGTCACCGAACATCACGTCTCCCGCGCGACCGTCCGGATAGTCGATGAATGCCAGGCCAGTCACCGATGTCGGTGTGTCTACATGGTCCAGCCAGGTCACGTTCTGCTCGTCCACCGGACCGGGCGTGGCCGCCGTGGCGAGCCCGGGCACAGCGGCGAAGACCAGCGCGCAGATGACCGAGACGAGCAGGGTGCGGTGTCTCATCGAAGCGCCCCCAGTATCGAGAGTGGCAAGGTCCTGCCCCTTGACCTAACGATTGTCGTCGATCACTGTCAACCGTCGAACGGATGTCAATCGAGCCCTTCCCGCGGTATGTGCCTGGTAGTGGCGTTGCCTCGCCCAACGATGGGGAGCAGACATGTGTGCCGAACGGTCCCGAACTACGCTCAACGACTCTGAACGGACCCGCGCCGACCTGCGACGAAGGGGTTCAGCGGGAAGGGCATGATCGCCAGCCATGGCGCCGCCAGCCGCTTTCGGTGGAGGATTCACGGGTGTCGCTGTCGAGCCGAGGAGAGGATAATCGTCGTGGCGCCGCAAGCCGACATCAGGCCGTGCAACCCGGATCAGGCGGAGGAGGCCGCGCTGGCGGAGTACCACGAACTGGTCACGGCAAGCGCGAAGATCGACTGCCCAGACTGGCCGGACGTGAACTACGAACGGGTGATCGGCCGATTGCGCAGGCCCAGTTCGGATGCTGAAACCATCCGGCACTGGTTCGCGTATCAGGCCGGCAAGGTCGTCGGGCACATGACGGTGAGCCTGCCGATGTTGGAGACCAAGGACGTCGCCATGGTCGAGATCACCGTGCGTCCGGATGCGCGTCGACAGGGCATCGGCAGCGACTTCCTGCGTACTCTTTTCCCGGTGTTGCGAGCCGAGGCAAGGACTACGGTAGAGGGCTGGTGGATCACCAGAGACGGTGTCGGCGAGCGGTGGGCCCTCGCGCGTGGCTTTCGGCTGTCGCATGCGACCGTGAGCCAGCAGCTGGCGCTTCGAGACGTCGATCCGGCCTCGTGGGCAATCGAGCCGCCGGCCGGCTATCGCATCGTGCGGTGGATCGGCCACGCGCCCGCTGACCTCATCACTTCCTACGCCGACGCACGCGCCGCGATTCATGACGCGCCCCTCGGCCAATCCGCTTACGAGTCACCGCAGTGGACCCCGGACCGGATCCGAAGCGTCGAGCAGTACCAACGCGAACGCGGCGTGGAGCAGCGTGTGGTCGTCGCCGTTCACGAAGCATCCGGCACGGTGGCTGGCATCACCGAGGTGGACCCATCTCGCGAGCTGAACCGCCACGCCGCCGTCGAGGGAAGCCCGTTCGGCACCCGCCGCACTGCCGCCGATGATCTCTTCGGCATCCTTGGCGGCCAGGATCCCTCGGCGCACTCAGCCGACCAGACAGGAGTGACCAGATGGCTGTCCCATCCCCGTTAGGAACCCTCTGATCGATGACCGCGTGGGTCCAGGGAACGTGAACCGACAAGGCGTTCACGACTTCCCCGACGGGATGTCGGCGGCGCCGCCGCGGGTCAGCGCGAGCGGATCGACAACCCGTTCGTACAGTTCGTCGGTGACGCCATTGGCCAGCGCCGCCTCTTTCAAGGTGAGGTCGTGGTCGATGGCGTAGTGGGCGATGACGGACGCCTTGTCGTAGCCGATGACCGGCGACAGCGCGGTCACCATCATCACCGAGCGCTCGATGTTCCCGGTCAGCGTGGCCTGGTTCAGTTGAGCACCCTCGACCAGGAACTCGCGGAAGTGGTCGCACATATCGGCAAGGATCAGCGCGGAGTGCAGGTAGTTGCTGATCAGGACCGGCCGAAACGCGTTGAGTTCGAAATTGCCCTCGGCGCCACCCACCGTCACCGCGACGTCGGAGGCGATGACCTGGACGGCGACCATCAGCATCGCCTCGGCCTGGGTGGGGTTGACCTTGCCCGGCATGATCGAGGATCCCGGCTCGTTGGCCGGCAGGATCAGCTCACCCAGCCCGGTCCGCGGCCCCGAACCGAGCCAGCGCAGGTCGTTGGCGATCTTGAACAGGGTGACGGCCGCGGCCTTGAGTCCGGCGTGCGCGCGCACGATCGCATCCAGGGTGCCCTGGGCGGTGAACTTGTTCCGTGCGGTCCGGAACGGTGCGCCGGTCATGGCGGTGATCTCCGCCGCCACCTCCTCGCCGAACCCCGGCGGTGCGTTCAGCCCGGTTCCCACCGCCGTGCCGCCCATGGCCAGGTTCAGCAGGCCGCTGGTGGCGTGCTCGGCATCGGCGATCGCGTCGTCGAGTGCTCCGGCATACCCGGACCATTCCTGGCCCACGGTCAGCGGGACCGCGTCCTCGAGATGGGTGCGGCCGATCTTCACCACGTTCGCCCACTGCCGTGCCTTGCGGTCGAGGGCATCGCGCAGCCGGGCCAGGGCCGGGATCGTCCGCCGCGTCGCCATCGTGTGGGCGGCGATATGCATTGCCGTGGGGAACGTGTCGTTGCTGGACTGTCCCATGTTCACGTGATCGTTGGGATGCACCGGTTGCTTGCTGCCCGGAGTGCCGCCCACCAGCTGGATGCACCGGTTGGCGACGACCTCGTTGACGTTCATGTTCGACTGGGTGCCCGACCCGGTCTGGAACACATAGAGCGGGAAGTGCTCATCCAGCTTCCCGGCGATCACCTCGTCGCAGACCCGCTGGATCAGCTCGGCCTTCCAGGCGGACAGCCGTCCGGCCCGGGCGTTCACGATCGCGGCCGCCTTCTTCACGTACCCGTAGGCGTGGTACACCTCGGTCGGCATCCGGTCGCGGCCGATGGCGAAGTGCTCCAGGCTGCGCTGGGTCTGCGCGCCCCAGTACCGGTCCGCCGGCACCTCGACCTCGCCGAGACTGTCGGACTCCGTGCGAGTTCCGGTCGCGTCCAGGCCGATGGGCAGCTCGAGGATCGTCGGTTTCGGCTCGGCGCCGGTCATGACGCGCCTGCTCCGTCCGGGTAGACGGGTTGCCACATGGCGTCCTGGACGGCCTGGACCAGATCCTGGGACTTCGTTGTGGCAACGCCATCAGACATCGCGGCGTGGGCCACCGCGACGGCCGTGGTCGCCGAGGAAGCACGCAGGTTGTCCACTGGCGGCACCAGCGCGGCGCCGCGCTGGCTGACGTCGACCTGGCCGGCCACCGCCTCGGCCGCCGCCAGCAACATGCCCGCCGTCACGCGCGACGCGCCCGACACGATCGTGCCCAGTCCCAGCCCCGGGTACAGCAGCGCGTTGTTCGCCTGCCCGATCCGGTACGTGACGCCCTGATACTCCACCGGGGGCACCGGGATACCCGCCGCGACCAGCGCCCTGCCCTCCGACCAGGCGATGACGTCGGCGGGCATGGCCTCGATCCGCGAGGTCGGGTTGGAGATCGGGAACACGATCGGCCGCTGCACGCCGGCGCTCATCGTCTCGATGACCTCCCGCGTGAAGGCTCCGTGCGCGGTGGAGGTGCCGAGCAAGATGGTCGGCCTGACGTGCCGGACCGCGTCCAGCAGCGTGATCGGTCCGCCGTCGGCGGCCCAGCCTTTGACTTCGGCCGGGTCACGGGCGTACGGCTGCTGGAAGTCCCGCAGGTCTGGCATGTCGCTGGTGAGCAGGCCCTGCCTGTCCACCAGCCACACCTGCGAGCGGGCTTGCTCGGCGGCCGCGCCGTCACGAACCATGGCGTCGTGGATCTGGTCGGCGATGCCGACCCCGGCGGTGCCGGCCCCGAACACCAGCAGCTTCTGCTCACGCATCGGCACCCCGGTCACCTTCACCGCCGACAGCGTGGCGGCCAGGGTGATCGCCCCGGTGCCCTGCATGTCGTCGTTGAAGATCCGGAACTCGTCCGCATAGGTCTGCAGGATCCGCCGCGCGTTGCCCGGCCCGAAATCCTCGAAGTGCAGCAACGCGTTCGGAAACAGCGACGACACGGTCCGCAGGTACTTGGCGATGAACGCGTCGTACGCGGGGCCGCGGACCCGGGCATGCCGGTTGCCCAGGTACAGGTAGTCGTTGCGCAGCTCCTCGTTGTCGGTTCCGACGTCCAGCGACACCGGGATCACCCGACGCGGGTCGATACCGGCGGCGGCGGTGTAGACGGCCAACTTGCCGACGGCGATCTGGATGCCGCCCACTCCCCAGTCACCGATGCCGAGGATCTCCTCGGCATCGGTGCACACGATCAGGTCCACCTCATCCGGCCCCAACTCCACCGTGGCGAACGCCTCGGCGATGTCGTCGGGCCGGTCGATGGACAGGAACACGCCGCGGGGCCTGCGGTACTCGTGCGAGTAGCGCTCGATTGCCTCGCCCACCGTCGGGTCGTACACGACGGGCAGCAGCTCGGCGAGGTGATCGCCGAGCACCTTGTAGTACAGGACCTCGTTGCGGTCGTGCAGCTGTTCCAGGTAGACGTTCTTGGCCAGATCGCTGTTCTGCCGATGCAGCTGGCTGTAGGCGCGCAACGCCTGCTGTTCCAGCGTCAGCACGGCCGAGGGGAGCCGCCCCGTCAGGCCAAGGGCGGCCCGCTCCGTCTCGGTGAACGCCACGCCCCGGTTGCGCGTCGGATCGTTCAGCACCGCGGGCACCGCTGGCGTGCGCACACCGCGGTTGTTCGTCGTCTTGTCGTTCACGTCGATGAACCTCCAGGCTCGATCCACGATCGCGTGCTGGCACCGGGACGAGGCTCGCGTGGCGCTCCGCGCTCAGAGTGCGGAACGCAACGGCCGGAACCCGGCCCGCAGCTCGGCGGCGTAGATGAATGGCTGTTCCCAGGCCGCGAAGTGTCCGCCCTTTCCGGCCTCGTGGAAGTAGATGAGGTTGTGATACGCGCGTTCCGCCCAGGTCCGCGGCGCTTGGTAGAGCTCGAATCGGCGCCAGTCGTACCCTTCGCCCCAGTAGCGCGCGACGCTGCGCATCAGCATCAGCGGCACCCCCTGCGAGGTATCAGCAACGGTTTCTGAGTCAGGCCAACGGGTTGCCGCGATCCGGCGGCGCAGGTCGCCGAGCACAGTCGGCGAGATGTGCACCCGGAACGGTCGCACACCCGCGGCGGGCGCGGTGCCGGGCACCTCCGCCGCCCGCGCCGGGGCCGCGCCCAGCCCGAGTGCCAGCGCGCCAGCTCGAACCACACCCCGGCGAGACATCCTGGGGCGCGGCACGTCGGCGAACTCGTTCATGGATTCGTCGGATGACGCGGAGGTCATAAGCGTCTCCTCCACCCAAGTTACTGATCGGGTTGGTGCGGTAACTCAGCGTCCCGCGTCCCGCGGCATAGCGGACAGGGCCTTCCGACACCAGGCCGACAGCCCGAACGAACGACGCATCACACGTCCTGCTGGCCGATGCGCGGCGACCGAATGACGGCTACCCGCCACTGAGTCGCGTGACAGGTACGTCCCGATCACGCTTCCACCGAAGCGACCCGGCAACCGGCCCGAAGCACCGACACGGCCTGACCTCCACCCATGAAGGGACATGATCTTCGGTTGACAGAGGCCACGTGGATGGCCGCTTGCGTTGGGCACCTGACGCGTCCAACCCTGAGGCTAGATCCTTACAGCCGGCGCAGGTTGAGGACGACTCAATGGGAGCAGTGGCTGGAGACATAGAGGTGTCCATTCGCGGGACCCAGGCAGGTAACCGAACCTAAACCAGGCGTCTTGATCGAGAGTTCCTCAGTATTCGATCAGTCGTCGTTTCACTTGCGCATGTCTGGCCAGACCTGCGGAGTCCAGGCTGCATTCGTCAGTTCGGCTGGTTCGCGATCCACCTGACACAAGGCACTCAACCGACAGGAGAACCCGAATGCGAGTCAATTCACGGGTCAACAAAGCAGCTGCGGCGGCGACATGCTGCCTTGCCGGGCTGTTCGGCGGGGGCGTCGGCGTCGCGCAGGCCTCGCCGCCCGACGTGGTCATGCCCGGTTCGGTCCCGGACGCGGTGACCGCGGCCGGTCCCGCGGTGGGTGACGTGCCGGCAACGCAGAGCCTGACCGTTCAGCTGTGGCTCAAGGGAAACGAGACCGCAGCGGCCTCCTACGCGGACGCGGTCAGCAACCCGACGAGCGTGAGCTTCCACAAATATCTCAGCCCCAGCGCGTACACCGCGAAGTTCGGCGCGACCGCGGCGAGCGCCACCGCGGTGTCCTCATGGCTGAGCCAGCGGGGTTTCACCGACACCACGACAGACCCGCAGCGGGCATACATTCAGGCCACCGCGCCGATCTCGACCGTGCAGAACGCCTTCCACGTGCAGATGAAACAGTTCCGCGTCGCTGGCCAGCCGACCCCGGTCACCTCCAACGACCGCAATATCACCCTGCCCGCGACGATCGCCGGTGACGTGATCGGCGTCAGCGGCCTGGACAACATCCAGCCCAAGACCGAGATGGCCACAGTCAAGCCCACTGCGCCGCAGGCCACGGGCGCAGCCGACAACTGCTCCAACTACTACGGCCAGAACACCCAGACCGGCCTGCCCGCCTTCAACGGCAACACCAGCTTCCCCACCCGCATCTGCGGATACAACGGCAGCCAGCTGCGCGCCGCCTACGGCATGAACAGTGACAACACCGGCAAGGGCGTCACCGTCGCCTACATCGAGATTGGCACGCCGTACAAGATGATGGAGACCCTGACCAAGTGGGCCGCGGCCGGCGGTCTGCCCTCCCCCAAGCCGCAGAACTATTCCGAGCTGTCGCTGGGCGCCGGCAACGCCTGCGGCAACGGTTTCGACATCGAGGAGCAGTTGGACATCGAGTCCAGCTACGCCATGGCGCCCGACCAGCACCAGTTGCTCGTCGGCGGGGACGGCTGCAACATCAAGAATGGTGGTGTGCAGGCCCTGTTCGACGCGGACAACGCCGTGCTGGACGGCGACGGCAACCACCCGCTCGCGTCGGCGACCTCGAACTCGTGGGGACTGGCCGAGGGGAGCCCTGCCCTGGTCAACATCATGCACTCGATCCTGCTGCGCGCGGCCGATGAGGGCGTCGGAATGTACTTCTCGTCCGGTGACGGCCCGGGGATACTGTTTCCGTCGTCCGACCCGTACGCGACCGCCGTCGGTGGCACCAGCCTCGGCCTGGACGCGAACAACAACCGGCTGTTCGAGACTGGCTGGTCGACCGACGTACTCGCCACCAACAGCGACGGCACCTACACCGACCGGGGCATCCTCGGCGCTGCCGGAGGTGGTGCCAGTCCACTGTGGAACGAGCCCGACTACCAGAAGAACGTCGTGCCCAGCTCGATGACCTTGCCAGGCGCGGGCAACCGCAACCCCACCCCGGCGCGGGTCGTGCCGGACGTCAGTGCGCTCGCCGACCCGGTCACCGGTATGGCCGTGGCCGTCACCGAGCCGGGGAAGAACGGTGGCGCGGACACCTACACCGTCGCCGCGGTGGGTGGCACCAGCCTGGCCGCCCCGCTGGTCGCCGGCATCGTGGCAGCCGCCGAGCAGGGTGAGTCTGCCAGCTACGGGTTCATCAACCCGTTGCTGTACTCGCTGGCCGGCAGCAGCGCGCTGAACGACCCGTTGCCCATCACCTCGTCCTCGCCCGCCGCGTACCAGGGCGTCTATGTCCCCGCGGCGGTGTTCGGCGGCACCATCCCCGTTCCACCCTCAGTGTGGACCTTCGACAACCAGAACCCGGCGTACACCAACCAGGTCACTGCCGAGGGGTACGACACCATGACTGGCCTTGGCACACCGAACGGCCAGAACTTCATCACCGCATTGCGCAAGCACTGACACCTCGTTGTTGTCGCGGTGCCGGTTCACCTGAACCGGCACCGCTTTGGTGGGCGGTGGTCAGCCGATGCTGGTGGGGACCTGGCCGGTGCGAGTCGAACAGGAACGGCCACTGACGGACGTGCGGCGGTGCTCGTCCGGCGGCTCCGTCGCCTGGCTAAAGTAGAGGATGGTCAGCCGGGCGAAGAACGTTCGGTGCCCACAGGATGTAGGGCGGAACATCGCCATGATCAGGGACACCATGATGGTGCCGCCGAAGACGTTGCCGAAAAGTCGCAGGGACAGCGAGATCGCCAGCGGCATGACGTGCGGCGCGACCGCGGCGGCGCTGGCCAGTGGTGTGTCGCCGTCAAACGCCATGCCGAACAGCTCGCAGCGGAACAGGGCTGCCCGACCTCGATCTGCGACGCGGCCAGATTTTGCTTCATTGCTAGCGAAGCCCTTCACTACCGCAGCCGTCGTGCTGGCGATCCGCAGCCCACGGCAGGCCACCTAACGTCACCGGCGCCGACACGTCACCGCAGCCCCCAGCCAAGCCTGGGTGTTCGCCAGGATTATGTCGCCACTTGGTCTCCTGAGGCGAGCCGAAGACTTGCCGGGAATTCAGGAACAGGTGGGGTGGTAGTCAAGATCGGGCATGAGCTGCTCCCATCGGGCGCGGGTGATGGTCCCGATCAGCGTGCAGTCGTGAGCGATGACTCGAGCGGGATCTGGATCCCACAGGCGTACCGTCGTGTCGTCGCTGGCGGTGGCGAGGGTGTGGCCGTCGGAGCTGAACGCCACCGATCCGACGGGGCCGGTGTGGCCGGTCAGGGTGGCAATCACACTGCGGCTGGCGACATCCCATAGCCGCACCGTCGTGTCGTCGCTGGCGGTGGCCAGAGTGTGGCCATCGGGGCTGAACGCCACGCTGAGGACGGGGCCGTTGTGGCCGGTGAGGGTGGCAATCACACTGCGGCTGGCAACGTCCCACAGCCGCACCGTCTTGTCGGCGCTGGTGGTGGCCAAGGTGCGACCGTCGGGACTAAACGCCACCGATGTGACGGGGCTGGTGTGGCCGGTGAGGGTGGCAATCACACTGCGGCTGGCAACGTCCCACAGCCGCACCGTCTTGTCGGCGCTGGTGGTGGCCAGAGTGCGACCGTCAGGACTAAACGCCACCGATTCGACGTCGTAGGTGTGGCCTGTGAGGATGGCGATCTGATTGTGGCTGGCAACGTCCCACAGCCGCGTCGTTGTGTCGGCGCTGGTGGTGGCCAGAGTGTGGCCATCGGGACTGAACGCCACGCTGAGGACGGGGCCGTTGTGGCCGGTGAGAGTGGCAATCACACTGCGGCTGGCAACGTCCCACAGCCGCACCGTCTTGTCGGCGCTGGTGGTGGCCAGAGTGCGACCGTCAGGACTAAACGCCACCGATGTGACGAGGCCGTTGTGGCCTGTGAGGGTGGCGATCTGATTGTGGGTGGCAACGTCCCACAGCCGCACCGTCTTGTCGTCGCTAGCGGTGGCCATAGTGCGCCCATCGGGACTGAACGCCAAGCAGTGTATGGACGTGGCTGGGTAAGGAGTGAGAACGGGATCGTTGATCTTCCATAGCACTACGCTGTCGGCACTGGTGGTGGCCAGGGTGTGGCCATCGGGACTGGACGCCACGCTATAGACGGGGCTGGTGTGGCCGGTGAGGATGGCAATCACACTGCGGCTGGCAACGTCCCACAGCCGCACCGTCTTGTCGTAGCTGGCGGTGGCCAGAGTGCGACCGTCAGGACTAAACGCTACCGATGCGACGTCGTAGGTGTGGCCGGTGAGAGTGGCAATCACACTGCGGCTGGCAACGTCCCACAGCCGCACCGTCTTGTCGTCGCCGGCGGTGGCCAGAGTGCGACCGTCAGGACTAAACGCCACCGATGTGACGGGGCTGGTGTGGCCGGTGAGAGTGGCAATCACACTGCGGCTGGCAACGTCCCACAGCCGCACCGTCTTGTCGTCGCCGGCGGTGGCCAGAGTGCGACCGTCAGGACTAAACGCCACCGATGTGACGGGGCTGGTGTGGCCGGTGAGGATGGCAATCACACTGCGGCTGGCAACGTCCCACAATCGCGTCGTGGTGTCGTCGCTGGTGGTGGCCAGAGTGTGGCCGTCGGGACTGAATGCCACCGATGTGACGGGGCTGGTGTGGCCGGTGAGGATGGCAATCACACTGCGGCTGGCAACGTCCCACAGCCGCACCGTCTTGTCGTCGCCGGCGGTGGCCAGGATGCGACCATCAGGACTGAACGCCACCGATTCGACGAAGCCGTTGTGGCCGGTGAGGGTGACGATCTGACTATGGTTCGCGACGTCCCACAGCCGCGTCGTTGTGTCGGCGCTGGCGGTGGCCAGGATGCGACCATCAGGACTAAACGCCACGCTGTCGACAGCGCCGGCGGGGAGGCGGGCCGCGAAGTACTGGCTTTGGCTGCTCAGCAGCGCACTACGTGCCTCGACCAGGTCAGGGTCTTGATGGAAGGCTTCGACCGCGAGCAGCATCGACGCGTCCGGCTGTCCCGCAGCCAATGCGGTGGATTGCGCTATCAGCTTGCCGACCAGGACGATTCGGCCTCGGTCCACAGCGGTCTGGCGTTGGTAGACAGCCACTCCGCTCGCGGCCAGGGCCAGCACGAGCAGGACGACCAGCGTCGAGACAAGCTGACGTCGGCGTCGAATGCCTCGCCGGGCAGCATGGTCGCTGGCGTCCAGGAACGCCCGTTCGAGGGCGTTGAGGGGATCACGCTGATGGGCAGTGTCGGCCCAGTCACGCGCTAGACCCAGGCGGGTGCCGCGGTAGAGCGCTCCAGGATCACGGTCCAGCGAGTCCCATGCCTGGGCCGTCTCGGTGAGCTGTCGGTGGATCCGTAGCCCTTCGCGGTCCTCGGTCAGCCAGTCCCTCAGCCGCGGCCACGCGCGGATCAGCGCCTCGTGGGCGATCTCCACACTGTCGATGTCCACGGTGACCAGCCGCGCCCGGGCCAAGGTGTCGATCACGGCGGCGGTGGTCGGGTCGTCGTGGTCGAGTTCGCTGCGGGAGACGCGGCGCTTGGTGTCCTCGGTGCCCTCGCTCAGGGCGACCAACCGACCGAAGATCTGCCGCGCGAGATGCCGCTGCTGGTCGTCCAGGCTGGCGTAGGCCTGTTCGGCGGTGCGGGCGATGGCGCGGTGGATGCCGCCGGCCGCGTCGTATCCGATCAGGGTGAGAGCGTTGCCGCGGCGGCGGCGCCAGGTCTCCAGCAGGGCGTGGGACAGCAGCGGCAGCACACCGGGCTGGCCGGTGGCATCGCCGATCAGACGCGACACCAACGCGCCCTCGACGCTGTAGCCGAACCGGACCGCCGGCCCGGTGATCACGGTGCGCAGTTCGTCGGTGCTCATCGGACCGACCAGCACCTGCGCCTCCCGCAGCGCCGCCACCAACTCACGGTGCCCGGCGCAGTGGGCGTAGAAGTCGGCCCGCACGGCCAGCACCACCCGGGTGCGGCTGCCAGGCTCGCGCACCGCCTCCAACAGGGTGGTGATGAACCGCTCCTGGATGGCCAGGTCGGGGCAGAGGGTGAACAGTTCCTCGAACTGGTCCACCACCAGCAGCACATCGGTGTCCGACGGGCGGGCGTTGAGGGCCTGGCGAAGTCGGGATTCCGGCTCGGTACCAGGGGTGACCAGCACGGGTGAGCATTCCTCGCGCACCGTCGGGAGCAATCCCGCGCGCAGCAGGGAGGACTTACCTGATCCAGACGCCCCGACTACCGCGAGGAACCGGTGCCGTTCCAGCGTGCCCACCAACTCGGCGACCAACTGCTCCCGGCCGAAGAACCGATCGGCGTCCTCCGGGCTGAACGCGGCCAATCCCACATACGGCACCGCTGCGTCTGTTTCGTGAAATTCGGTGCTGACCTCCAGGGCCTTCGGCGCGGTCTCGGCGGCTGCTTCCCGCCACTGCTTCTCCCATTCCTGTTCGTCGCCATCGCAGGCCCGCACGTACGCCAGGGTGACCGCCAAGCTCGGCAGGTCACGGCCGCCGGCGGCTTTGGCCAGCGTCGCCTGCGAGTAGTGCGCGCGCCGCGCCAGCTGCCGATAGGTCGGGCTGCCCGCCTTCTCCCGCAATCGGCGCAGCTCCCATGCGAACCGCGGCACCACTCCCGCGTCCGGGTCCAGGGGACTTTCCGGCCGTGGCATCCCTTCCTCCCTCCCTTCCCTGCTCGCACCGGGTTATCTCGCGTTGTTTCCCCAGCTCGCACGCCGACACGCGACAACATCCCTGGCAGTACATCTGGTTCTAGAACGACATCAGCCCGACACAGCCAGGAAGGGACCGCTAGTGACCGGAGCAGACACACCCCATCGCGCACAGAGGGGACAGCAGGGCCGTGGCCGGCTCCAGGCCAGTCCATACCCGACACCACACAGCGGCACCAATGGAGTGGCCTTTGAGGGGATGGTTCGCATGGTGCATGACCTCGCTCGGTTCCGTGGCGGACTGGGTGATCCCGGTGAGGATCCAGTCAAGCAATTCTCGGATCTACTGGTGTCCCGAGTGGTGTGCCGTCGGCGGCGACAAGCTGCCACTGGCGCGGATGCGCTCCTGCCGGATCCTCCAACTGCGCGTGCGACACCACCGGCAGCACACCCGCCTGCAGCGGTGAGCACGTGGGAACTTCCGCGGCAGCACACGCCCCGTGACGGCCGTGGGCCCCCGACGACTGTGAACACCACAGGCCAGGCCCGGCAATCCGACAGAGATCACGTTCACGCGTCTTTCGTTGGCGCACCAGTCACCGCGGTTTCCGCGCATACATCAGGTGGTGACACCTGAAGCACGGGTTATGCGGGAAGCTCCGGTTGCCGCCAGTCCCGATCCTTTCAACCTTTTCCTTTTCCTTTGTTTCGCGGCTCGCGCCTGCCTGCGATGCGACGCCGCCGCGATCTCACCGGCGTCGACCCTTGTCTGGCGTCACACAAATTACGAAGGTGATGATTGTTCATGTATTCATTTCTCGGTCGTATGCAACATTGGCTGCCCGCGCTGCTTATCGCAGCGGTTATCGCGCCACTGGGCACTGCGAGTTTGTCCACTGCGGTCGCACCGGCGGCCCCGGCTGCTCCGGTCGCCTCGTGCGCCGCCGTTGACGTCGTCGTGGCCCGCGGCACCTGGGAGCCCGGCGCACTCGGCTGGATCGTCGGCGGCCCGGCGTTCTCCGCCCTACACCACAAGCTGCCGTCGACGTCACTGAGCAGTTACCCGGTGAACTACCCGGCCAACCTCAACCAGCCAAAGTCAGTACAGCAAGGCAACCGCGACCTGGTCGAGCACGTCACGAACCAGGCTCACGCATGCCCTCACCAGCGGTTCATCCTGGTCGGCTACTCCCAGGGCGCCAACGTCGTGGACAACTCACTGGGGATCAGCAGCGACGGGGCCCTCGTCGGTGGACCGATCGTAGCCACCATTCCCGCCTCGATTGAGCCCAGGATCGCCGCCGTGCTCCTGTTCGGCAACCCCATCCACGCCCACGGCAAAAGCATTACCGGCACCTATTATACCCGCACCAAGGAATACTGCGCTCACCGCGACCTGATCTGCACGAAGGGCATCGACCCGTTTCCTCATTTCAGCTACGGGCTGCTCTATGTCAAAGACGCGGCCGCCTTCGCCGCCAGCAAACTCTGACCCCGTAGCAACGCAAAGCCATCAGGTGCCACCGCACCCGGGCGACACCGCGGATCTCGTGACCAAGGCCTGAAAGCCGGCCCGATTTCCCTTCCACCAACACGAATCCCGGGCACGCAGGCACTGTCCAGCGTGCCCGGGAACCAACCGACGTAAGGAGTGACATGCCCACCCAGGCCCACGACACCAGCCTCGCCCCCCAACCCCTCGAGCCCCCACCCGGCTGCCCCTTCGAGCCACCGACAGAACTCACCCGACTGCGCACCGAGGCCCCCATCAGCAAGGTGGCGCTGCACGACGGCACCTGGGCCTGGCTCGTCACCCGGCACGCCGACATCCGCGCCGTTCTCGGCGACCACGAGCACTTCAGCTCGATGACCACGGCACCCGGCTACCCCGTCAGCGGAATGACGGGCGGCGAGGTCGCCAGCACGAGCGGCGGCCTGATCCGGATGGACCCACCGGAGCACACCCGCCTCCGGCACATGGTGACCAAGGAGTTCATGGTCAAGCGGATCGCCACGCTGGAACCGTCGATCGAGGCGTTCACCGAGCAACTCTGCGACGCCATGGACCACGCCGAACGCCCGGTCGACCTGGTCAAGGCGCTGGCCCTGCCGTTGCCCTCGCTCGTGATCAGCCTGCTGCTGGGCGTGCCGGACGAAGACCACGCCACGTTCCAGCACCTCACCGGCGTTCTGCTGTCTCGCACCACCAACCCGAAGCAGCACCTCGCCGCCGGACGTGAACTGGTCGACTACCTCGACCGGTTGGTGGCCTCCAAGCAGGAGCACCCCGGCGAGGACATCCTCGGTCGCCTGATCGTTGACGAGGGTCAGCTGACCCACCGAGAACTCGTCGCGTTCGCCGGGATCCTTCTGGTCGCCGGCCACGAAACCACCGCCAACATGATCGGCCTGAGCGCCCTCACCCTGATGCGCGATCCCGAGCTGGCCCAGCGGTTGCGCGACGACCCGGCGCTGATCCCCGGCGCCGTCGAGGAACTGCTGCGTTTCCACTCCATCATCCGCAACGGCCCGCGCCGGGCGGTGCTGGCCGACACCGAGGTGGGCGGACAGCTGTTTCGGGCGGGCGAGGGCGTGATCGTCGCGATTCACAGCGCGAATCGCGACCCGGAGGCCTTCTCCGACCCCGACCGCCTGGACATCACCCGTCCCAACGCCCAGCACCACGTCGCATTCGGCTACGGCATCCACGGATGCCTCGGACAGTCACTGGCCCGCGCCGAACTGCGGATCGTCATCGAAGGGCTGCTGCGCCGCTACCCGACGATGCGCCTTGCCGTGCCGCTGGAGGACGTCCCGTTCCGCAGCGACATGACCATCTACGGCGCCCACGAGCTGCCGGTCACGTGGTGACCACTTCCACCATCTCAGTTCAGGAGACGACCATGCAGATCACCGTTGAGCAGGACAAGTGTTGTGGCGCGGGGCAGTGCGTGCTGCTCGCGCCGGAGGTGTTCGACCAGCGCGACGAGGACGGCATCGTCGAGCTGCTGCAGGACAACCCGCCGGCCGGGCTGCACGACGCCGTCCGTCAGGCCGCCCAGGTGTGCCCGGCGCACGCGATCACCGTGGCGGAATCGTGATCGCCGTCGTCGGCGCATCGGCCGCCGGGCTCACCGCGGCCCAGACGCTGCGCCGTGAGGGCTACCACGGCCCGCTCACGGTGATCGGCGACGAGGACCGCATGCCCTACGACCGTCCGCCGCTGTCCAAGCAGATCCTTTCCGGTGCCTGGGGACCAGAAAAGGTGACTATTTCGTCCACTGTGGACGCCGAATGGCTGCTCGGCGTGCGGGCGACGGGGCTGGACCTCTCGGCTCGGCGGCTCGCACTGTCCACAGGTAACACGCTTGAGTACGACGGGCTGGTGATCGCGACCGGGGTCAGGCCGCGGCGGCTGCCCTTCGGGCAGGATCTGGCCGGCGTGCACGTGTTGCACACGCTGGACGACACGTTGGCGTTCAAGGCGGACCTGGCGACGGCACGGTCGGTCGTGATCGTCGGGGCCGGCTTCATTGGTTCCGAGGTCGCCGCCGTCGCCAGCGGCAAGGGCGTGGCCGTCACCATCGTCGACCCGCTGCCGGCGCCGATGGTCACCCAGTTCGGGCCGTGGGTCGGCGGCCTGGTCGGCAAGCTGCACGCCGACCACGGCGTCCGGCTGCGCATGGGCGTCGGCGTGACCGGGCTGGTCGGCGACGACCGGGTGAACGCGGTGGAGCTGTCCGACGGCTCCACGCTGCCGGCCGATGTCGTGCTCGTCGCGATCGGGTCGGTGCCGAACACGGAGTGGTTGGCGGGCAGCGGGTTGTCGCTCAGCAACGGCGTCGACTGCGACTCGCTGTGCCAGGCCGGTCCGGGCGTGGTCGCCGCGGGCGACGTCGCCTCGTGGACGCATCCGGCGCACGGCGTGCGGATGCGCGTCGAGCACCGGATGAACGCCACCGAGCAGGCCGTTGCGGCGGCGCGCACGCTGCTGGGCAAGGGCGAGCCGTACGCGCCGGTGCCGTACTTCTGGACCGACCAGTATGACGTCAAGATCCAGGCGTACGGCACGTTCCCGGCCGGCGCACGGCCCTCGGTCGCCGCCGGTGACGTCGGCTCCGGCCGGTTTGCCGCGCTGTTCGCCCAGGAGTGCCTGATCACCGGTGTGCTCGGCTGGAACCTGCCGCGCGACACCCGCCAGCTCCGCACCCGCATCGGCCTGCGGGCGCCGGATGCTCGGCCACGGGAATCCGCCGACTCCTCGCTGACCACGAACTCTGCCAGTCCCTAGCGGTGGCTTCACGGACATGGGTAGATGTTGATGCCCTGTCCCAGTCAGACGGTGGAAACCACCCATGCCCCTGCCGCGTGGGTGGTTTCGCGCGCGGCCAGCGCGAGGTTGGCCGCAGCAGCCAGCAGGGAGAAGTCGGCGGCGACTTTCACGCGTCCTTGGACACGAGCACGGCGTCCACCAGCTGCGAACTCCGGACGTCCGCTACTGCCGAGTTGAGCACGACCAGATCGAGTGCGGAACTCAGGCGCTGATCCGGTCGGTGAGGAGGTCGGCGACCGTGCGTGGTTCGCGGCCCAGGAGTTCGGCCAGCAGCGGGTCGGTGTCGGCGAAGTGGCCGCTCCGCGCGGCGTGGAAGAACCGCAGCAGCATGTGGGCCATCGGCTCGGGTGTGCCGGTGGCGATCCGGTCGGCGAGCCACGTCTCGTCGGCTATGACGGCTCGGGTGATGTCGCGGCCGGTGAGTTCTGTTGTGGTCGTGGCGATGTCGGCAAAGGTGACGGCGCGGCGCGCGGTGAGCGTGACGGGGCCGTCGAAGGGGTGTTGCCTGGTAAGGATGATCGCGGCTGCTTCGGCTGCGTCGGCGCGGTCGGTCCAGGAGACGGGGCCGTCGGCCGGTGTGGCGATGACGCCGGTCTGCCGCCAGGGGCCGAGCAGCCAGTCGAGGCTGTGCGCGTAGAACCCGTTGCGAAGTGAGGTCCAGGCGACCCCCGAGTCCGCGAGCAGCGCTTCGGTGGCGGCGTGCTCGTGCGCCGGGTCGAACGGGCTGTCGGCGCGTGCGTTTTGGTGACTGGTGTACAGGATGCGCTGTGCGCCCGCGGCGACCGCGGCCTCGATCGCGTTGCGGTGCAGGCCGATTCCGTCGCCGTCGGGGTCGTTCTGGGAGACCAGCAGTACCTGGTCGGCGCCCTCGAACGAGTCACGTAGTGCGGTCGGGTCGTCGTAGGAGCCCCGCCGTACGCGCACGCCGCGGTCGGCGAAATGCTGTGCCTTGGCGACGTCGCGGACGCTGACGCCGAGCCGGTCTGCGGGGATGCGCTCAAGCAGGTGCTCGACGGTGGCGCCGCCCAGGGCTCCGGTCGCGCCGGTGATGACGATCATGCTTGCTGCCTCCGTTGTGTCGAGGATCGATACCGTGCCGTCCAGGTTCCGCCGCTCATCGGCGCCGGAGCAGCGGCAGCAGGATGTCGTCGACGATGTGCTCGACGAAGCTCTGGTCGCTGGGCTCCCCGACGAGCACGAGCCGGTGCACGATGAGCGCCGGCACGATCTCGGCGAACAGTGCGGCCGCTCCGGGGACGAGGTGTTCGCCGTGCGCGCCGCCGAATGGCTGCTCGGTCATGGCCGCTTCGTCGCGTCGCAGGATCCGCCGCATTTCCGTCGCCAGGTCCGGATCGCTGCGCATGCCGGCGAACAGCGCGCCGAGCAGCCCGATCTCCTGCTCGGCGATCTGCTCGGCCAGCCATTCGACGGTCTGCAGCAGGTCCTGGCGGAGATCACCGGTGCGAGTCGCGGGCGGAACGCTCGCCGCGCGGTGCTCGACCGCCGCGGCCACCAGCACGGCCTTGCCGGCGTAGCGCCGGTAGACCGTGGGCTTGCCCACGCCGGCTTCGGCCGCGACCGACTCGATGGACAACTGGTCGTATCCGACCTCGACCAGCAGTCTCAGTGTCGCGTCGAGGATCGCCAGGTCTCGGCCGGTGTCGCGCGGCCTGCCCCGAGCAGGCTGCGCGTCGCGGGCAGCGGGCACACCCACCTCCCATTTATGAAACGAAACGGGTACGTAATCAAATGTAGACCCGAGTGCGCCGGAGATCAACCTCGATCCGCCGCAACCCGGTGCGCGTCGCAGACCATCCGCCGGTAGACCACGTCGGACAGGCGGTGCTTCAGGCACCGCATGGCCTCCATACCGGTCTTGATCACCGGAAGACGCCTCCAACGGCGCGGTGCCGTTCCACGACGCGAACCGGCCCTTGTCGACGAACCGGCCGATATCGCCGATATCCCCGATCAGACGGGCGGCGCTGGACGGGCCGATCCCGGTCAACTCCATCACGGTGCTGCCGCTGGCGGCGACCAACTCGCGCAGCTCGGCGTTGGCGGCCTTGATCCGCTTGTCGATCCGGTCCAGTTCGCCGACCAGGTCCGCGGCCAGTCGCGGGCGGGTGCGGCCCACGACATCTCGTGGACGCACCTGGAATAGTCAGCCAGTCGAGTGAAGATGCGAGTGATCAACGATGCGGATGTGACAGGAACTATTTGGTGCGTCTAGGGTTTTGTTGATCAATACGCCAGGGCTGTCCACTGGGGAGGATCGCCCTCCGTCACATGTGGATGGACTTCGTGCTTGACACCATCACCGACTGCCCGCCGACCAGCAGGGAACTGGACTCGCCCAGCACGCCACCCAGAAGACGGACGCTGTTAGTCGCGCTGGCGTCAGCAACCGCCCTGCACGGACTGTCGTCGGCATTGATCGCCGCACTACTTCCCACGCTGCAGAATCACTATCCGGGTCGCGCGACCGGAACCTGGATCACCAGCGCGTTCTTCCTCGCGGCCGCCCTCGCCGCGCCTACCGGTGGCCGCCTCGCCGACCTGTTCGGCGCCCGCCGCGTGGCGGTCAGCGGACTGGTGCTGGTCGCCGTCGGCTCGGCGCTGGCCGCCCTCGCGCCCGCGCCGGCATGGCTCGTCGTCGCACGGGCGATCACCGGCGTCGGCACAGCCGTGCAGTACCCCGCCGCGCTCGGCCTGCTCCGACGACACTCGTCGGTCACCAATGCCACCACCGGTCTCGCGTTCATCGCCGTCGCCAGCGAGGTGGCCTTCGCTGCCGCGCCGAGCCTGGGCACGGCCGTCATGCAGTGGGCGGGCTGGCGGGTGGCGATCGCCATGCCAAGCCTGTTCGCAGTGGTCGCGGCTATCCTCATGCTCGTCGG
The DNA here is from genome assembly GCF_018263855.1 of Kutzneria sp. CA-103260. Classification (GTDB taxonomy): domain Bacteria; phylum Actinomycetota; class Actinomycetes; order Mycobacteriales; family Pseudonocardiaceae; genus Kutzneria. The sequence continues at coordinate 5,619,935 of NZ_CP073318.1, forward strand.
CACGAGCCGGGAACGAGCTGCGTGGGCGGGCTGGAGACGATTGCTTGTCACCCTCGACCTGCCAGGCATGGCGACGTTCTGTGCGGCGGTGATCGTCGTGGTGACTTTTCTGATCACGATGCCGCAACCACACTGGACCCTGCTCGTGGCGTTCCCGGTGCTGGTGGCGGTGTTATGGGTGTGGGAGCGTCGGTTCGCGCCGGTGCCGTTCCTGGCACCACGCGTGGTCACCGATCGCGATCTTGTTCTCACGCTCGGTCGGACACTGCTGTTCTACTGCTGCTTCTATGTCGTCTTCTACGCGTTGCCGGTGTGGCTGGCCGCCCACGCCGTGGATGCGAGCCAGATCGCGCTGGCGATGCTGCCGCTGCCGGTGGCTGTCGTCGGCACTTGTCTGATCGCCCGCCGTGTCGTCCGCCGAGCGGGCGCGCACGTGGCGCTGGGCATCGGGGCATTCGGTCTGCTGCTGGCCGCCGCGCTGCCGCTGGTGCCGAACGTCCCGGAACTCCAGATTGCCGTCGGCGTGGCCGCGTTGCTCGCGGTGCCGGCGGGGCTGGTCAACGTCGCCAACCAACGCGTGCTGCTGTACTTCGCGCCAGTCACGCACATCGCCTCCGTCGGTGGGATGTACCGGATCGCGCAGTTCGTCGGTGGCGGTATCGCGGCGGCCGTGCTGCACCTGACCGACGCTGATGACGTCCTGCCGAAGTTATCCGCGGTCACCGCGGCCGGTGCCGCGATCCTGATCGTGACGAGCGTGATCGGCGTCGTCAGGAACCGACGATCGCTGACCCGAACCGGGCGGCACCGCAAGATCCCCCGTGAAGAATGTTTCGGTGATGAAAGCATGAGTGCGGCGGGCGAGGCCGATGTCGGCCAGGCAGTCCCCCCAGCGCCAGCGTGATCGCAGGTCGCAGATGAACCAAGAACCTGATCCGCTGACCTGTCACACGGATCGCCATCTCCTTGTCTTTGCTGTCGAGACAGGCGGCACAGACAAGGAGATGGCGGTCATGTCCTACCCGGACAAGGTCTACTTCAGCAGCGCCGGCGAGGTCAGCGCGAGCTTCCGCGCGGCTGACACCCCGCCCGACCTCGGCACGCCCGGGGACGGCATGCACTACCTGGCCACCACCGAGCTGACGCGCGGCGAGTTCGGCCTGTACCGCGTCATGATGAAGCCGCGGGCCGGTGGGCCGAGCGCGCATTTTCACCGGACGATCTCGGAGTCCTTCTACATCCTCGACGGCACGGTCCGGCTGTTCAACGGGGAGAAGTGGATCGAGGGCCAGGCCGGTGACTTCCTCCACGTGCCGCCGGGCGGGCTGCACGCCTTCCGCAACGACGCCGACGCCCCGGCCGAGATGCTGCTGCTGTTCACGCCGGGCGCGCCGCGCGAGGAGTACTTCGAGAAGATCGGCCAGATCCCGGCGGACGAGCGCGCCGACTTCCTCGCCAAGCACGACTCGTACTTCGTGGACTGACGGAGTGCCGGCGGGTGCGAGCCCGCCGGCATTCACCTGGTGAGCAGACCGGTGGTCTGGCCGATCTCGATCAGATAGCCGTCCGGGTCGCGGAGGTAGCACCGCACCTCGGCCCCGCGGTCCTGCGGCTCGGTCAGGAACTCCGCGCCCTTCGCGCGGGCCTGGGCGTGGAACTCCACGATGTCGGCCACCCGGACGTTGAGGAACGCCGACACCGGGTCGCCGGGCTCGGGTGCGGTCAGGGTCACGTCCGGCTTGTCCGGAGTGGGGCCGCCGCCGGGGTTCATGATGATCCACGTGTTGGCGACGCGCACGGTGGCGGGGTTCTCGGCCAGCACGACGTGCCCGCCGAAGATGTCGGCGTAGAACTCGCGCGAGACCTTGACGTCGCGCACGGTCAGGAAGTGGGTCACGATCAGGCCCTGCTCCGGCGCGGGAAACCGTTCTGTCACTGAAAACTCCTCCCGGTCGTTGTCACCAGCGAAGACCGGACAGCGGAGGAGTTTGTGACAGTCACGAACCGTCGGGCTGCGCGGTCTTACCAGCGAGGACACCGACCACCAGATCGCGACACTCGTGCCGGTCGTGGGCATCGGCGGGACCAGGGCCATCGAACTGGCCGAGCGCGACGTGGACGCGCTTGCCGCATGGCGCGGCTGTCACAGACGGGGAGGCTCTCCTGTCTCTCTGTGGACAGTCCCTTTTGGAGGAACGCATGAGCGCCGAGCACGCATACTTGCCCCCGGGCGTCGAAGTGATCACGACCCTGCCGGAGGCGGCGGTCCGGATCCCGGCCGGCGCCGAAGCCAGGACCATCCGGGTCACCCTGCCGCCCGGCGACCCCGGCGCGCCGCCACACCGGCACCCCGGGCCGCTCTTCGGCTATGTGACCCAGGGCGAGATCCTCTTCGAGCTGGAGGGGCAGCCGCCCCGGGTGCTCAAGGCCGGTGACGCCCTGTTCGAACCCGGGGGCGATGTGATCCACCTCCAGGGTGCCAACAATCTTCCGGACGCGCAGTCGCAGCTGGTGGTGACCATGTTCGCGCCGCCGGGCACCCCGGTCCTGACCATGGTCAGCCCGGAGGAACTGGCCGAACGACAGGCAGACCGTCCACGCCGAACGCGTTGACGGCGTCGACCAGTGCGCGGCGTCGGCCGGTGTGGTCTCCAGCGTCGTGGTGATCACCCGCTCGACGTCGGTCCGGTCGACGGCGAATCGGTTGCGCCACTTGTATCCACTGACAACGAACCACCAACTCAGAACACCAGGACGCGTCGCATACGCGACGCGGAGATCACCGCGGCCGAGGCGATATGCTCCGTCCGTCAGCCCGACGACGTGGAAGGTGACCAATGGCGGATGCGTTGGCCTGGGTGCCACCCAACGTCGACTTGACCACGCCGAGCGCGGCACGTGCCTACGACGCACTGCTGGGCGGCGCCCACAACTTCGAAGTGGATCGGGCGTTCGCCCGCAAGGCCGAGAAGGTCTTCCCCGGCGTAGCCGTCTCCTGCCAGGCCAACAGGGCCTTCCTCCGGCGTGTCGTGCAGTTCCTGATGCGCAACGGCGTCAGGCAGTTCCTCGACATCGGCTCCGGCATCCCCACGGTCGGCAATGTCCACGAGGTCGCCCAGGCGATCGACCCCGCCTGCCGGGTGGCATATGTGGACAACGAGGCGGTGGCCGTGGCACACAGCGATTTGATTTTGCAGGACAACGACAACGCCACGATCGTCCAGGCCGACGTCCGTGAGCCGGAGAGCATCCTGGAGGCTCCCGAAGTCCGGAGGTTGCTGGATTTCGACCAGCCGGTGGCGGTGCTGATGCTGGCCCTGCTGCATTTCGTGCCCGATTCTGACGATCCGGCGGCCTTGGTCGCTCCCTATCGGGACGCGCTGATCCCCGGCAGCTATCTGGCCATCACACACGCCACAGGCGACTCTCGGCCCACAGAAATGCGCGCACTGGAGAAGCTGTACGCCACCAGCAGCAACCCCGCAGTCGCACGCACCACCCAGTGGATCACGGGCCTGTTCGGTGACTGGGAACTGGTCGAACCCGGCGCCGCCTACGTGCCGGAGTGGCAGCCCGATAACCACGTGGACTTGCCATCGCATCCCGAGCACTACATCTTCTTCGGCGGTCTGGCCCGCAAGCCCACACTACCGGCAGTTTCATAACGCGTGATGTAGAGGTTCGGAGACTGTCGGTCCGCGACGGCGTCGAGAAGGTTCCCAACTCGATGTGCGGGACCGTGGCACCGCGAGCTACTCCGTGCTGGACGCAGACCAGCCGCCCATCCGACGCGACCGAGTGGCTGCCGAAGGATGCGGCGTTCGCCGGGAGTTCCTAGGGTGGAGCGGTGTGGGAGAGGGTGCTGGACCGCCTGCGGGCGCGGCTTGAGGCGAGCCTCGCCGACGCGAGAATCGCCCTTCCCTGGTGGGTGCCGATCTGGGCGAGCGGGCTCGGCACGGTGTTCGCGGTCATCGCGGTGGTGCAGCGGAGCGCGGTACTGCCCCCGGCGCTGATCGTGCTGGCTCTCGCCCTCATGCTCGTGACGGCGCTGATGTGGGTGGTCAGCGGCGTGCTCGCGCCGTCGTGGCTGAAGGCGGTCACCGTGGTCGCGGCGGTGGCGGTGCTGCTCAACCGCCCGGTCGTCCCGGACTTCGCGCCGATACTGCTTGCGCTCGTGACGGCCGAGTTGGCCGCGATCGCGCGTCCCCGGCTGGCGGTCGCCACCGCGGCCGTGGGCATCGCGGTGCTGGGCGCGGCCACGGCGTGGGCTGGGCTGGTGGGCTTCTCCGTGTATTCGGTCGCGGTGCTGCTCGGTCTGTGCGCCGGGTTCATGCTCCGCTGGTACGTCCGCGCGCTGGACGCCGAGCGCGGCAAGCAGGAGGCCATCCGCGAGCAGGCGATTCTCGCTGAGCGACAGCACATCGCCCGCGAGGTGCACGACGTCGTCGGACATTCGCTCAGCATCACGCTGCTGCACCTGACCGGAGCCCGGCGCGCCCTGCAGCAGGACCGGAACGTCGACAACGCGGTCGACACGCTCACCGAGGCCGAGCGGGTGGGCAGACTGGCGATGGCCGACTTCCGAGGGACGATCAGCCTGCTCACCGGTTCGTCGGGCACCCAGGCGCTGCCGGGGGTCGACGACATCGCTGGGCTGGTCGAGCGCACGCGTGCGGCCGGCCTGGACGTGCGCTACGAGCAGTCGGGCGACCTGACGGCGGTGACCGGCGCGGCCGGGCTCGGCCTCTACCGCATTGCGCAGGAGTCCCTGGCCAACGTCACCAAGCACGCCTCGGACAGCACTGTCCGGATCCGGCTGCGCGTGGGTCCTGACGGCCTCATACTGACTGTCCGTAACAGGCTGTCCGGCGCCGTGCCTGACGGCAGGGCTTCCGGTAACGGGTTGGCGGGTATGTCCGCCCGGGCCGCTCAACTGGGCGCCGAGCTATTTGCCGGTCCGAAGGGGGGCGACTGGGTCGTGGATGTCAGGGTGCCGTGCGACGTGGACGCTCCCGATCGGCCGGTCGCGTCGTGACCGGGCCGGCCGACGCCGAGATCCGGGTCCTGCTCGTCGACGACCAGGAGCTGGCGCGCTCCGGTCTACGGCTCATCCTGCGCCCCAACGACGGGTTCGTGATCGCCGGAGAATGCGGTGACGGGGCTGAGGTGCCCGCGGCGCTCGCCGCGACCGAGGTCGATGTCGTCGTGATGGACCTGCGGATGAAGAATGTGGGCGGGATCGAGGCAACCCGGCGGCTGCGGCAGTCCGGGGACCACCCGCCGGTGCTCGCACTGACGACCTTCGACGACGACGAGTTGCTGGCCGGTGCGCTGCGCGCGGGGGCCGTCGGCTACGTCCTCAAGGACTCCTCCGCGGAGGACCTGATCCGCGCCGTGCGCGCCGTTGCCGCGGGCGACGCCTGGCTGGACGCCGCGGTCACCGCACGAGTGCTCACCACCTACCGGCAGGCCGCCCCCGACAGGGCCGCTGGGCCGCCGCCCGGGCTGCTGACCGCCCGCGAGCAGGACGTGCTCCGGGCCGTCGGCCGTGGCCTGACCGACGCCGAGATCGCGGCCTCGCTGGTGATCTCCGAGGTCACCGTGAGGAGCGACCTCGGCCGGATCTTCGCCAAGCTCGGGCTGCGCGACCGGACCGCCGCCGTCATCTACGCCTTCGACCACGGCATCGTCAACCCCGGTGAAGTTGGGCGTGACCATGCGCCGCGGCCGATCGTCCGGGACCGGCCGACGGTCAGGGCAGGGTCGGTTTCCGCGCCGCCGCTTCGGTTTTCCGCGCTCGGGCCACTGCGGGCATGGCGCGGCGTGGCGCAACTGGACCTCGGTCCGGTCCGCCAACAGGCGTTGCTGGCCGCCCTGGTGCTGCGCTCGGACCAGACGGTCACCGACGCCGAGCTCCTCGACGGAGTCTGGGGGCTCGAGCCGCCCGGCACAGGTGTCAACGTGCTGCGGACGTACGTGCTTCGGCTGCGCACGTGCCTACGGGCCGCCGGCGAGAGCACGAAGGAATCGGTGATCCGCCGCAGCCGGACGGGATACAGCTTCGTCGGACACGCCGTCCGGATGGATGTGACGCGCCTGCGGGAGATCACCGCCGAAGCGGGCGCGGCCGAGGAGGCCGGCGAGCTGGCCATGGCGGTGGACGCGTGCACTGACGCGCTCGACCTCTTCCACGGCGAGCCCTTGGCCGGGCTTCCCGGCCCGTTCGCGGCAGGCGAAAGGCTGCGGCTCGTCGAGCGTAAGGTCAAGCTGTCCCAACAGAAAGCGGAGCTGCAGCTGCGACTGGGGCGGTACGTCGAGACGGCCGACGAGCTGTCCGCCGTGCTGGCGGTCAACCCGCATCGGGAACCGCTCGCGGCACTTCTGATGCGCGCCCTGTACGCCCGCGGCCTGCGCGCCGAGGCGCTCGCGGTGTACCGGCGGATCCATGACCAGCTGGTGCGGGACTTCGAAGTCGAGCCGGGCGAGGAGCTACGGCGCACGCGCGCGGCGGTGCTGCGCAGGGACGACGGGTACCTCGGCTTCGCCTGAAATTTCCCTCTGGCCGAAACCTGGACTACGCCGTGATCAGGTAGCCGGTCCCGCGAACGGTCTGGATCAACGGCGGGTCACGGAGCTTGCGACGCAGCTGGGCCATCAGGACGTCCAGCACATTCGACTCCGGATCAGCCGCCCTGTCCCAGGCGTACTTGATCAGCTCCTGACGCGACACCGGCGTCCCGCACGACGTCATCAGCCGTTCCAGAACCAGAAACTCCTTGGGGGTCAAGGTAAGGAGCACACCGGCTCGGCGCACCTCACGCATGCCGCCATCCAGCTCGACGTCCGCGCAGCGCAGTGCCGCCGGCGGTCTTGTCGCGCCGCGCCGGCACAGGCTGCGCACCCTGGCCACCAGCTCGGCCATCGCGAAGGGCTTCGGCAGGTAGTCACCGCCGAGACGCAGGCCGTCGACCCGGTCGGCCAGGCTGTCCCGCCCCGTCAGGAACAGCACCGGCACCAGCCAGCCGTCATTCCGCCGGCCGTGCACGTAGTGCAGGGCGTCGCCGGCGGGCAGCATCCGGTCGAACACCACGCAGTCGTAGGAATTGAGGAAGAGAGCCTCGTCGGCGGCCGGTAGGTCGGACGCGACATCCACGGCGAACCCGGCACCGCGCAGAGCGGCGCCGAGGGCCGTTCGCACGTTGTCGTCGTCCTCGGCCACCAGCACTCGCACACGTGCAGGCTAGCGGGCCGCGGCGGCCCGCACGTCGACAATGCTCAAGTACCGCGACTCCTCGACGGTCGGTGGGTGCGCCGCTGATCGTCGGGTAGGCGCCGAACCGGGCCGCGACCAGCAGCGTGCGGCCAGGTGTCGACGTTTTCATCAGCCCGCCTTGTCCATCAGCCAACCCCGGTCGGCCGCCTTGACCCCGGCCTGGAACCTGCTGCGGGCGCCGAGCCGGTTCATGATGTCGGCGACCATCCGCCGGACCGTGCGAACCGAGATGTCCAGCCGGGCCGCGGCGGACTCGTCGGTGCTGCCCGAACAGAGCAGGGTCAACAGGTCGTGCTCCCGGTTGGTGAGCACCGCGGTGTCCCCCGCGTCGGCCAGCGCGGTGGGGCTGAGCGGCACGGCGCCCGGCCAGATCCGCTCGAACAGGCCCACGGTCGCGGTCACCACGCCGGGCAGTCGGAAGACCGCCACGCCGGACGAGCTTCCGCTGCTCGACCGGTCCGCGGGCAGCACCGTGGAGGTCCGGTCGACCACCAGCGCCTCCATCGGGATCTCGGTGTCGGTCCGGACGTCCACTCCGGCGAGCGACAGGCTGCTCAGCACTCCGGACAGCCGCGCCGAGTCCGGGCACAGGACGCGGCACCGCACTCCTGGGCGCAGGTTCGCCTGGCTGATCCGGCGCACCGCGTCGATCTGCCCCGGACCGACGCCGGCGGTCATGATCAGCACCTCGCTGGTGGCCGACGCCAGGAGCTCGTCGATCCCGCTCCGCCGCGACGCCGGACCGCTCCCCGCCACCAGGCTGAGCTTCGCACTCTTGCCCGGATCCCGCTCACACAGCACTTTCCTCTGCGCCGCAACGAGTTCCGGACCCGGGTCGATACCGAGTTCGGTGTGCAGCACCTTCCGGACCCGCTCGAAGGCGGCAAGCGCCTCGGCTGGGCGGCCCGCCTGATGCAGCGCCAGCACAAGCTGTGCCCAGGCGCCTTCACGCAACGGGTCCCGGTCGGTGACGTCCCGCAGCAGCGCTATCGCGTCGGTCGCCCGGTCCAGCGCGAGGTGCGCGTCGGCCAGCAGGCACCTCAACTCCGAGCGCAACTCCTCCAGCCTGGCCGCCAGCGACCGTGCGGCGTCGAAGGTGAGTCCTTCGAGCGGCGTGCCCCGCCACAACGCCAGTGCGCCGGAGAGCTGCTCGACAGCACTCTCGTACGCACCGACGGCCACCGCCGCACGTGCGGACTCGGCGAGCGTCCCGGCCTGTTCGGTGTCCAGTTCGCCGGGCAGCACCTTGATCCGGTAGCCGCCCGGCCTGCTCTCCAGCCGCTCGCCCAGGGTCTGGCGGAGCTGCCACACGTAGCTGCGCAGGTTGCGCAGCGCCGACATCGGAACGGCCTGTTCATGCCAGATTCCGTCGATCAGCTGATCCACGCCGACCCACGCGTTAGCGTTCAGGAGCAACACGGCCAGCAGCGCGCCGGGCTTCGTGGCCCTCAGCTCGACACGCGCACCACACGAGGTGCGCACTTCGAGCGGGCCGAGTACATGAAACTGCATGCGCTAACTTTCCGTCGGCACACATGAGGTTTTGATGACAGCGGTGATGGTCGTCGAGGACGACGAGAACATCCGGCTCGCGGTGGCCACGCAGCTGCGCGCCGTGGGTCTCGACGTCCAGACGTGCGGCGACCTCGCGAGCGCGGACCGGGCGTTGGGCGAGCGCCGCTACGATTGCGCGGTGTTCGACCGGATGTTGCCCGACGGGGACGCCATCGGCTACGTCCACACCCGACGCCAGCAGGGTTGGCATGTGCCGGTGCTGTTCCTCACCGCGCGGGACTCGCTGGCCGACCGGGTGGCCGGGTTCGAGCACGGCGCCGACGACTACCTGGTCAAGCCGTTCGCCATCGCCGAGCTGACCGAGCGGGTGGTCAACCTGTGCCACCGGGCCGGCGTCGACCGACCGTCGGTGCTGCGCCACCAGGACCTGGTCATGGACTGCGCACGCCGCGAGGTGCGGCGGGCCGACGTGCTGCTCACCTTGTCGAACAAGGAGTTCGCCGTGCTGGAGTACCTGCTCACCCGGCTGGGACAGGCGGTGGACCGGGCCGATCTGCTCGAGCACTGCTGGGACGCGCAGCCCGATCTCATGGGCGACAAGTCCAACCCCGTGGACGCGGTGGTCAAGCGGTTGCGCCGCAAGCTCCGGGAGCCGGAGCTGATCCACACCGTGCGCGGCCTCGGTTACCGGCTCGGCGCCGCGTGAACCGCTCCCCGGCCGACCGGCTGCGCAGGCTGCGCTGGCTGCTGACCGCGCTGTTCACCACGATGAACGCGATCGGGCTGGTGGTGCTGGCCGGGTTCATGATCAACCAGGACGGCAACCGTGGTGTCGACCAGGTCGATGCCGGCCTGAACCGCGTCACCTCGTCGGTGAGCCGGCTGGTGTCCTTCGACGTGACCGTCGACTTCAACCTGGTCAACACCGACGTGCTGAACGACAGCTGCCCGCAGTTCGCGATCATGCCCGGTGGCGCGCAGACCTTCCAGGCGCACCTGTCCAACCGCGTCTGTGTGCCGATGGACACCGGCGTGCTCAACGGGCTGGCCGCCGACGCGGTGCAGAAAGGCGGGGTGGTCGCCGGTTATCAGCAGGGCACCAACGGTCAGCTGGTGATGGTGCGCGCAGAGCCGCTGCTCAACCGTGGCGGCAAGTACATCGGCGCCGTGGTCGCGGTCGCCGACATGGCCGCTGAGCAGGCGGATCACGCCCAGTTCGTGCTGCTGGTGGTCGGCGGCTGCGTGGCGCTGATCGCCGCGCTCGGGTTCGCGAGCCACCTGCTGTCCGGCCGGTCGATCCGGCCCGCCGCGGCGGCGATGCAGGAGCAGGAGGTGCTGCTCGCCGAGACGGCGCACGACCTGCGCGGACCCGTCGCCGCGCTGCGTGCGCTCGCCGAAACCGCGCAGGCCAACCCGGACCAACGAGCCGCGTTGCTGCCGCGCACCGTCCAACTGGCCTCCGACATGGGCAGCATCATCGACAGCCTGCTGGTCCGGGCGCGGCTGGCGGCCGGGGTGGAGCAGCTCAGCATCCAGCCGGTGTGGCTGGACCAACTGGTCACCGATGTGGTCGACCAGACCCAGAGCGGGGGCGCACAGGTCACGGTCACCGCCGCACCGACCAAGGTGGACGCCGATCCGACGCTGGTCCGCCGAGCCATCGGCAACCTGCTGGACAACGCGGTGCGGTACGGCCGGCAGCCGGGCGCGGAGGCGATCGTGCACATCACCGTCGCCGGGGGCGCCGTCACGGTCGCCGACCACGGTCCGGGCATCGACCCGACAGCCGCGGCGGACGCCTTCGACCGGTTCAGCAGCACCGGCGGCTCGTCGGGGCTGGGCCTGTCGATCGTGCGCTGGGTCGCCCAGGCGCATGGCGGCACCCTCGCGGTGTACAACGCCGACGAAGGCGGCGCCATCTTCGAACTGCGCTTCCCGGCCCTCGCGTCCTAGCGGATGGCGATGGTCTGCCAGGGCGGGAGGCTGACCCAGTCGCCGGTGAGCTGGTAGGCCAGGTAGTAGGTGTAGGTGCCGGGCGTGGTCAGTTCGCCGTTGAACACCAGCTCGCGTGGGGTGGTGCTCACCGCGACGTTGGCCAGCGCGGGAAAGTCGTGGGCCCCGCCCGCCTCGTCCCGCACCCGGACGACGAGCTGGCGCAGGGTCGCCGCCCGGTCCGCGCTGATCGTGAGATGCGCCGAGACGGCCGGGCCGGTCTGCGTCATCGTGAGCTGCCCGGCGATGGTCACCCCGCCCGTGTTCACGGGCGCGACCGGGACCAGATCCGGGGTGCTCATCCGCACGATCGCGAAGACGGCGACCGCGAGGATCACGACGCCCCCGGTCCCGAACAGCCACCACCGTGTTCTGCCACCCATCCCGCCAGCGTAGAGCTCCCGGCCCCGGCAGGTTCCGGCCATCGACACCCGGCGCCGGCGCGATTCACGAGACGATGCCGGCTGTCCTCAGGGCGCAGTCGTGGGCGTTGGTCGCCAACAGGCTCTGCGGTCCTGACCCGTGGCAGGAACCGGCCGGATTCGTCCGCAGGGCCGGCCGGGCTGGCACAACTGTGGCCGGAGGTGGTTGAGGTGGCGGATGGTGACCAGGTCGAGATGGCGATCGGCGATGCCGAGCTGTTTGCGACCCGGCTCGGCGTGCTCGGCGACGGGCTGAACCAGGCGTGGTCGACGGCCGCCGGGCGGCTGGCGGCGGTCGAGCAGCTGGGTGCCGGGCCGATGGGGGCGCGGTTTCTGGCGGCCTATCACCCGACGGACGCACAGTTGCGTGGGGCGGCCGCGGAGGCGGTGGACCGGGTGGGGCGGTTGTCCGGGGCTGGGCGGCAGAGTGTGCGTGCCTATGACAACGGTAGTGCGCGGGCGGCCTCGGCAATGGCGGAGCCCGGCCGCGACTACTGATCCATTGTGGATGGTGGCCGCGCGGACACAAGGCGCGGCCACACCGTGTTGACGTGCTCGCCCGCCACGACCACGGCGAAATCCAGGTCACCGTCGGCGACCCAGAACAGCTGCACGGCGGTGCCCTGCTCGGTCGGCGGGGCGAGCGTCAGATGCACCACGGGCGTGGCCTTCGGCTGCCTCACAGCCAGCCGGGCCGGGCCGCTTTTCCGGCCGCGTGCCGCTGACTCTCTCGCGGCGTCCGCCGTGCTGTCGAGCTTGTGTATCTCGGTGCGGGGCAGCCGGATCGGCACGGGAGTTTGGCAGGTTCCTGCCTGAGCCGGGCCACCCGCCCGACGGTGCCCGACGCTGGAAGGTATGCAGACCACTGGCCTGGTGAGAGTCACCGTCGCCACCCCGCACCGCCGCATCGACCTGGCGCTGCCCGAACACGCCGCCGTCGCGGAACTTCTCCCCGGGCTGCTGGCCCGCGCGGGGAAGGGACTGGCCGACGGCGGGACCGCGGACGGTGGCTGGTTGTTACGCCGCCCCGACGGCGAGGCGTTGGATGCCAACCGCACGCTGGGCGCGCATCGCATCCGGGACGGAGAGGTCCTGCACCTCGCGCCCCGGCGGCTGGACTGGCCCGAACTGGAGTACGACGACGTGGTGGACGCGATCGCCACCGGCTCCGGCCGCACCGGCCGGCTGTGGGGACCGCGGCACACCCGGTGGGCCGGGCTGGCCGCCGGCGGCGTGGCGCTGCTGCTCGCGCTGGCCGCGGTGCTGCGGGCGGGTCCGCCCTGGGGCACGGCGGCCGCGTGGGCGCTGGGCGCGGCCGCCGTGCTGCTGGCCGCCGGCGTGGTGCTGGCTCGGGCGCTCGGCGATGCCGGGGCCGGGGCGGTGCTGGCGGCGGCCGCGTTGCCGTTCGCGTTCGCCGGGGGCGGGCTGCTGCTGGCCGAGCCGCACCCGCTGACCGAGCTGTCCGCCGGGAACCTGCTGTGCGGGGCGGCCGCGCTGTTGCTGGTGGCGGTCCCGGCCCGGCTCGGGGTGGTGGCCGCGCCGACGCTGTTCAACGCGGCGATCACGGTCGGCGTGCTGGGAGTGCTGACCGGCTGGCTGGCCACCACCGGCGAGTTCGCCGGTTACCGAGCCGCGGCCGTGGTCAGCGGGGCGGTGCTGGCGTTGTCGCCCACGTTCGCGCCGCTGTCGTTGCGGCTGGGCCGGGTGCCGATGCCGGTGCTGCCCCGGTCCGCCGCGGACCTGGTGCGCGACGACCCGCAGCCGCCGCTGCCGCTGGTACACGCCGCCGTCGCGCGGGCGGACACGCTGCTCACCGGGATGCTGGTCGGGGCGTGCGTCGTGGTGCTGGGGTGCGAGCTGGCGCTGATCGGCAGCGGCGACACCGCGGCGACCTGGCTTCTCGGCGTGCTGGCAGCCGGATTCCTGTTGCGGGCGCGGCTGTATCCGGTGCCACGGCAACGGATACCGGTGCTGCTGGCCGGATTGTCCGGGGCCGGTTGCCTGGCGGCCGGACCGCTGACCGCCGCCGGACCGCTGGTCCTGGCCGGGCCGGCGCTGCTCGCGGCGGCCGGGATCACGGTCGCCGCGGGTCTGCTGGGCAGCACCCGGGTCGTCAACCCGTATCTGCCTCGGCTGGCCGAGTACGCCGAGACGCTGCTCGCGCTGGCCGTCGTGCCGGTGGTGCTCGCTGTGCTGGACCTCTACAGCGTCGTACGCGGGCTGGGGGGCTGACGGCGATGACCTCGCGACGCGACCAGCTGCAGGCATACCAGTTCCTGGTGCAGCGCGCGGTTTCCGCGCTGGTGACCAGGGAGACCGATCCACTGCAGCCGCCGTTCCGCCGGTCGACCGGGGCCCTGGTGGGCGGGATCCTGCTGGCCCTGCTCGCGCTGGCCGGGTTCGGTGTGTACGGGGTGATCGTGCCGGGCGGCAACACCAGCTGGCGCACCCAGTCCGCGGTGATCGTGGAGAAGGAGACCGGGACCCGCTACGTCTACCTGGACGGGCAACTGCACCCGGTGACCAACTACGTGTCCGCGCTGCTGGTGCTCGGCCAGCACAGCCCCACGCTGTCGGTGTCCCGCGACTCGCTGACCGGGGCGCCGCGCGGGCCACTGCTGGGCATCCCGGACGCGCCGGACGCGCTGCCCGGCCCGGACCGGTTGCTCACCGGGTCCTGGTCGCTGTGCTCCGCGCCTGCCACCGACGCCTCGGGCAGCCCGATCGAGCAGTCGGTGCTGCTGGCCGGGGCTTCGGCAGCCGGTGGTTCCGGCCTTGCCGACCGCGCCCTGCTGGTCCAGCTGGCGTCGACCGGTGACCGGTACCTGATCTGGCACGGCTACCGGCACCACATCGACGACTACGGCTCGGTCGGCACCGGCCTGGCGCTGACCAACCAGCCCTGGGCCACGGTGGATCAGGCCTGGCTGGACGTGCTGCCCGCCGGCGCCCCGCTCGGGCCGATCGCGGTGCCGCAGGCGGGGACGGTGTCCACGGCCGTACCCGGGGACAGTGACATCCGGGTCGGCATGCTGCTGGCGGTGCACACCAACGGCGGCTCGCAGCAGTACTACCTGGCCGGTCCGGACGCGCTGCGGCCGATCACCGAGGCGCAGTACGACATCCAGCGGGCCTACCCGCAGACCATGGCCGCCTATCCGTCCGGCACGCCGACCGCGATGAGCCTTGATCCCTCGCTGGCGGCCGCGGCGCGCACCCTCGACTCGTCGGCCACCGCGGCGGGCGGCGTGCCGGGCGCCCGTCCGGCGATCGCCGGCCTGTCGGACGCGGCAACCACGGTCTGCGCGACCTTCGCTCCCGGCGGTTCGGTCCCGCAGCTGACCGTCGGCCCGACGCTGCCGGGCCCGTTGTCCGCGACGCAAAGCCGGTCGGGGACCGGAACTCCGCTGGCCGACCGAGTGTATGTGCCGCCTGGCGCGGCGGTGCTGGTGGACGCCATGCCCGCGCCGAACGCGCCCAGCGGCACCGTGGAAGTGGTGACCGACGAGGGTCGCTGCTACCCGCTCGCCTCGCCCGATGCGCTCAAGACCCTGGGCTACGACGCGGCCCAGCCGGTGAAACTGCCCGCCGGGCTGGTTGCCCGGCTGCCGCAAGGCCCCGGCCTCAATCCCGCGGCCGCGGCCCGGCAACCCATCGGGTAAGCGCCGCATAGGAATCAGCCCCGGGCCGCGGCCCGGGGCTGATTCCTATGCGGCGCTTACTTCTTCATGTCGGTGAACACGCTGTTGAGCAGGGCGGCGGCTTCCTGGTCGGCCGCGTCGTAGTTCTTCGCCGACGCCGTCACGCCCGACCCCACGGCGGCGAGCCTGCTCACCAGGCCGTCCAGGTGCTGGCGCCACCGGTACGCGCAGAACCCCAGCGCCAGCAGGGATTCCCAGTCCGGGTTGTCGTTGATGGGTTCGACCGTGCTGAGGCTGTGCCCGCCGTAGACCCCGGCCTCGCTTTTCGCGAGCAGCTTGGAGTTGGCCGTCTGGGCGTCATTGGCCAGGTTGACGAGCTGTTTGCCGGTGGCGTTCACCGTGCCCGCCTGGATCTGCGCGTCGGGCTGGGTTCCACTGTGCTCGCCCGGATCGGGACGGGTGCTGCCCACCTGGCTGGTGAACGACTCCAGTCTGCCCTTGGCATCCTGGTCGGCGGTGGTCGCCGCGGCCACCGCTTGGTTGATGCGCGCGTCGGTTTCGCTGATCTCCCAGCTCTTGTCCCGCGGCCCGGTGATCTTGGCCGCCCCACCGGACGCTTCCACGGTCAGGCCGTTGGCATGCGCGTAGTCCAGTGCGGACTGGAGGTCGGTCTTGGCCCGGCCGGCGGCGTCGGCGAGCGTGTGCAGCGTCGACGCCACGTTCTTGCAGGTGTCACCGGCGGCGCCGTAGGCGTCGGCCAGGCTGGACAACTCCTGCGTGTTCAGCGCGCCGGCCTCGTCGGGCCAGTGGCTGGTGAGGTTGCGCACCCCGACGTACAGATCCGCCGCGCACTGCGTGCAGTGCTGGGCCACCGAGGCCCATTCGTCCCCACGGGCGCTCCAGACTCCCGGCTTGGCGGTGAGCAGCGCGTTGTAATCGACCATGGTGGAATCCCCGTCACCAAGTTGAGGTGGAGCGAACCTGCCAGAGCTCTTCGTCCAGCAGTTCCACCGAGTGCGGGTCCGGTTCGCCCGACTGCGCCGTGCGGGGCAGGGTGAAGCCCTGCTCGCCGGCGCCGGAGCGGCCGCGCAGCGCGGACAGCACGCCGTCGGATTCGGCCGCGGCGGGGCGGCCCCGGCCGGACTGGTTGCCGGGTCCTTCTGCCGTGCCGGGCCGCAGGGCAGCCAGACCGCCGCCACCCGTGCCAGCGTGCGGAGCGCCCATCGGCACCGCGCCGACGGCGTTGCCGGGCTGGACCTCCTCGCTCGCGGACTGCCGCGCCGTACGGCCGCTCGGCATCATCGGCAGCGACATCGCGCTCGCACCGCCCAGCGCGCTGACCGAACCGGGCGACGTGGCCGCGACCGGGGCCGAGCCACCGGACAACGCGCCGATCCCGAAGCCACCGTCCGGCAGCGCGGGCATGGTCGTGGCGCCGGTCAGCCCGGCAAGGGACGGGCCGACCCCGGAGGTCAGGCTGGACAGGTCCGGTGTGGTCAGGCCGTTTCCGGCGTTGGACACCGCGTTGCTCAGGCCGGACAGGTCCGACGCCGAACCGCCGCCGGTCAGGCTCGACTCAAGGCCCTGCACCGCGGACAGCGCGTCGGTGGCATCCGTCGCGGTCTTGGTCAGGTCCGCCATGGACACCTTCGGCGTGCTGGTGTTCAGGCCGGGCACCAGTTCGGCCGGGTTGGCCGCACCGGCCGCAGCGCAGACGGTCAGCATGGACGAGTCGAACTGGGCGCCCAGCGCGCTCATCCGCGCGCCGGACGCCTGCTGGATCGCCACGGCCGCGCCCGCGGTGAGCGGGTTGGCGATCGCCGCAAGATATGCCTGGTAGAGACCGGAAACCTCGGCGTGCGCCTCGGGGATCGCGCTGGCCAGCGTGGTCAGGTTCGCGCTGACGGCGGACGTGTCGATCCGCTCGCCCCACATCTGCAGTTCCGCCTGCGAGCGCTGGAGTTTCTCGGACAGTGCCCGGCCCGCGTCGTCGGTCCACTCGGGAGTGAGGTTGCCGGTCCTGGTGCGCAGTTCGGCCTGGGCGGTGTCCATCCAGCCGCGTGCCTCCGTCCACATCCGGGCCGCTTCCTGCAGCACGGGCACGTTGGCCAGCTCGGCGGTGATCATCGCCAGGTGTGTTTCGATGGGCAGCAGGTTGTACGGGATCATGGTCGGCTCCTCAGACAGAGGTCTGCGTGGCGCTGCCCGCAGCGGGATTGGTGGTGGTGCCGGTCTTCGTCGAGCCGGATGTCCCGGAACCGAGCTGTTGCTTGGCGAAGCTGATGACTTCCTGGCCGAGCTTCGCGCCCGCGGTGACCAGTTCCAGGCCGCTGTCCAGGTCAGCCGTGGAATAGGCCGCCGCGGCCGCGTTGCCCTTGACCGAGTAGCTGGCGATGTCCTCGGTGTACTTGGCCAGAAAGGCGCTCAGCTCGGTGGTCGCGGCTTTGTCCAAAAGGGACATCATGACCCCCTCGACCAGGCCGGTCAGGTTCGGCGGCGCGCCCAGCCGGGCCAGCGACGCCGGCATCGCCGGTGCGGTGAGCCCGGTGGCGAAGGTGTTCATCGCCGTTGGATTGCCGTTGATCTCGGTTCCGGACATGTGTCCCCTCCTCGATGTGCGTTACTGAATCGCCGGCGCGAGCCAGGCGAGTTGGATCAGGCCGCGGGCGCCGCGCCGGTCGACCAGCCAGCCGCGTCCCGGCGGCAGCACCTGCGGGCGCATCCCGCCCAGCAGCGGGCCCTCGTCCCGGTCGCCGGACATCATCAGGCCGGTCGCGCCGACCTCGCGCATCCTGGCCAGCACCGGCTCGAACAGCCCGCGTGCCGCGCCGCCGGTGCGCCGGGCGGCAACCAGGTGCAGGCCGATGTCCGCGCCTTGTGCGAGCAGCGGCAGCAGCGGCATCACCGGATGGTCCTGGTAGGCGGCCACCATGTCGTAGTCGTCGATCAGCACGAAGATCTCCGGGCCACGCCACCAGTTGCGGGCCCGCAGCTGCTCGGCGGTGATGTCCGGCCCGGGCAGCCGCTTGGCCAGTTCGCCCGCCACCTCGGCCAGCAGGCCGGCGCTGTGCGTGTCGTTGATGCCGGTGCCGGCCAGGTAGCGCTCGTCGATCTCGCCGAGCAGGCCGCGGCGGTGGTCGATCAGCACGATCCGGGCCTGCTCCGGGGTGTACGCCTGGCAGATCCGGCGGGCCAGCAGCCGCAGGAACGCGGTCTTGCCGGCCTCGGTGTCGGCCAGCAGGAAGAAGTGCGGGTCGGCGGCGAAGTCCAGCCGGACCGGGGACAGGTCGTGTTCGTGGATGCCGACCGCGAACCCGGCAGCCGGGCCGGACAGCTCGTCGGTCTCGGGCAGTTCGGCGTAGGGCAGCGATCCTGGCAGCAGCCGCACGGAGGGCGCGGGCTCGCCCGGCCAGGCCGTCGCCACCGCGTCGACCAGCGCGCCCAGGCCGCCGGCAAGACTGTCCGGATCGGACACTCCGTCGATCCGGGGCAGCGCGATCAGCATCTGGTGGCGGCTCATCGCGACCCCGCGGCCCGGTTTTCCCGCTGGCACGGTTGCCGCGGCGCGCCGGTCGATGATCGAGTCGATCGGGTCGCCGATCTTGAGTTCCAGCTTGCTGGCGAACAGGTCCCGCACGGTCATCCGCAGGCCGTTCACGTGGCCGGAGCTGGCGACCACGTGCACGCCGTAGGACAGGCCGCGCGCGGCGATGTCGCCGACCGCGTCCTCGAGCTCGGGAAAGTCGCTGCGCAGCGTTTGCCAGCCGTCGATGACCAGGAACACGTCGCCGTGCGGGTCCTCGGCGAACTGTCCTTCGGCGCGCAGCCGTCGGTAGGTGACAATGCCGTCGATCTTGTGCGCGGCGAACAGCCGCTCGCGGGCGGCCAGCAGGGTGGCCACCTCGGCGACGGTGCGCCGGACCGGGCCGGTGTCCAGTCGGCCGGACACCCCGGCCACGTGCGGCAGCCCGGTCAGCGCGCCGAGGGTGCCGCCGCCGAAGTCCAGGCAGTAGAACTGGGTTTCCCGCGGGGTGTGGGAGAGCGCGAGGCTGGTGATCAGGGTCCGCAGCACGGTGCTCTTGCCGGTCTGCGGGGCGCCGAGCACCAGCACGTGCCCGGCCGCCCCGGCCAGGTCCAGCACCAGCGGGTCGCGGCGCTGGTCGAGCGGCCGGTCGACGATGCCCAGCACCGGCCGCAGCGTGCCGGCCGGTTCGGCGGTGAGGCCGCGTTCGGGGTGGGTGATCAGCCCGGGCAGCACCGTGTCCAGGGTCGGCGGCTCGTCCAGTGGGGGCAGCCAGACCTGGTGCGCCGGGGTCCCCTGGCCGGTCAGCCGGCCGACCAGGATGTCCAGCAGGGTTTCGCCGACGGTGTCCTCGGACTCGTCCGGCTCCGGTTCGGCCGTGGCGGGTTCGGCGGGCAGGTTGGCGGTCGTGTACTCGTACAACGCGAGGCGTTGCCCGGCTGCGGCGGTGACCGAGACGCCGCTGGCGCGCTGGTAGACCCCGGAGACGTAGGCCGCGCGGAACCGTTCCATCGGTTCGGTGCCGACCTTGATGAAGCCGTGTCCGGGTGCACGCGGCAGTCGGAAGGCGTCCGGCACGCCGAGCGCCGCTCGACTGTCCATCTCGGAGAACGTGCGCAGCCCGATCCGGTAGGACAGGTTCGCCTCCAGGCCGCGCAGCCGACCCTCGTCCAGCCGCTGCGAGGCCAGCAGCAGGTGCACGCCCAGCGACCGGCCGACCCGGCCGATCTGCACGAACATGTCGATGAAATCGGGCTTGGCGGACAGCAGTTCGGAGAACTCGTCGCAGATCACCAGCAGGGTCGGCACCTCGGGCAGCGGGGCGCCGGCCGCGCGGGCCTTGTTGTAGTCGCGCAGTGAGGCGAAGTTCCCGGCCTCGCGCAGCAGCTCCTGGCGGCGGATCAGCTCGCCGTTGATCGCGTCGGTCATCCGGTCGACCAGGTGCAGCTCCTCCTCCAGGTTGGTGATCACCGCGCTGGTGTGCGGGAGGTCGGTCAGCTGGGCGAAGGTCGCGCCGCCCTTGTAGTCGATCAGCGCGAAGTTCAGCGAGCTGGGCGGATGGGTGACCGCGAGCGCCAGCACCAGCGTGCGCAGCAGCTCTGACTTGCCGGAGCCGGTGGCGCCGACCAACAGGCCGTGCGGCCCCATGCCGTCCTGCGCGGACTCCTTCAGGTCGAGCTCGATGGGCGTGCCGTCGGCCCGGACACCGATCTTGACCCGCAGCCGGTCCCGGTCCGGCCGGGGCGCCCAGGTGTCCGCCGGGTCCAGGGCGAACGGGTCACCGAGTTCGAGCAGCTCGGCCAAGCCGAGCGCGGTGGTCATCGCGGCCTCGCCGCGCACCCTGGCGGTCAGCCGCAGCGGCGCCAGTTGCCGGGCCAGCCCCTCGGCCGCGACCGGGCCGAGGGTGTCCGCCCGGCCGAGTGGGACGGGGCCGTCGCTGGTTTCGTTGACCAGCACGCCGTCGGCGCGCACCGCCAGTGCGACCGTGGTCCGGTCCGGCAGGCGCGGCGGCGGGGTGGCCAGGTCGAGCACGGTCACCCCCTCGACGCCACCGCCGGTCAGCAGTTGCGCCGACCCGGTGACCGAGCCGCCGTCGAGCACCACCACCAGGTGCGGGCCGGGTAGCCGGACGTCGGAGGCCGGGTCGAACCGGGGCCGCTTGGCCAGTTCGTCGGCGAGCATCGCCTCCAGCGCGGGGACGGAGGTGGCCACCAGCCGTAGCGGGCCGAGCGCGTCGGCACGGTCCGGGTGCAGCGCGTGCGGCAGCCACTTCACCCACTCCCAGTCCGCGCGCAGCGCCTCCGCCACGCACACCGCGATCCGCAGGTCGTCCGGGGAGTGCAGCACGGCCAGCTGCGCCAGCAGAGCGCGCACCAGGCCGAGCGCCGCTGCCCGGTCGCCGCGCAGGTGGATCCGGCTGAACCCGTTGACCGACAAGGCGATCGGCAACCTGTCCACCATGGAGTGAGTGGTCAGGAAGCGGCGCAGGGCAAGCGCGGACAGCGGTTCCAGCTCCTCCAGCGGCTTGGTGTCCGGCGCGACCAGCGTGACCGCGGGCCGTTGCGGTCCACGGCCGATCCGGGCGACCCCGAAATCCGGGTCGTTCTTACGCCGCTCCCACAACCGGTGACCGGTCGCCAGCGACCACAACGCGGCCGGCTCCGGGTGCAGGTATTCCATGGCGGCGCGCTGCCGCCGCACGGCGCGGCGGAACCGGAGCCGGTGCTGGGCCAGGTGCCGCAGATAGCGGCGGCGGGCGTGCCCCATCTCGCGCTTGCCGGGACCGGCGCCCTGCACAAAACCCATGACCGCCATGCCAAGCACGGCCACGCCCATCATCCCGTAGATGACGTACCGGACGGCCCCGCCTGTGCTGCCCGAATACAGCAGCATCATCGCCGCCATCATCAGCAGCATCGGCAGGATCATCAGCAACTGCGCCCACTGCCGGGACGGCGCCGTCGGAATCTCCGGCGGCGCCTGCAACATCAGTTCGCCGGAGGGCATGTCCGGGGCCGGTTTGCGTGCGGGCCTGCGCACCACAACTGTCGCCACGCCGTTGATGGTCCGTGCCGGCGCGCGTTGTGTGGCGGCGATGGCAGGAAGGTGCCGCGCCACCGATCCGGGGCGTCCGGCGAACTAGCGTCGGTTCGCGTCACACCATCACGAACGAGGGAGGGACGTATGACCGGCAATCAGCTGTCCGTGGACTTCGCCTCGGTGCAGAGCCTGAACAGCTTCACCGAGAGCAGTCAGCAGGATCAGGCGAACGCGAGCTCGTCGTTCAGTCAGCGCACCAGCGACACGGTGTCGACCGGCCTGGCCGGCACCGTGCGGAACGCGGCGGCGTCCGTCGGCCAGGAGCGCGACGGCCACTGGCGGCAGACCCAGGACGGCAACCAGCGGCTCGTCGACAACAACCGGCGCGCGGTGGCCCAGTACAGCGACGGCCAGGACAGCGCGCACAGCGCCATGACCCGGACCAGTTACGGCACCGGCAGCGTCATCAACCCCTGAAAAGGAGTGACCCGTGAGCGACGAGTTCAAGATCGTTTTTGATTCGATGCAGACCGCGCAGTCCGACGCTCAGCGGACCGCGAACCAGATCAGCCAGAGCGCCAGCGAGCAGGCCAACCGGATGCAGGGCATGCTCGGCGGCGCCTGGGGCGACGACGCGGCCGAGGCCGCGTTCCAGTCGTACCAGATGCGGCAGAAGGCGACCGGCTACCACACCGACGGTATGAACGCCGAAGGCACGGCGTACGGGAATGTCGCCGACATCGGCCAGCAGACCCTGCGGCAGGCCATCAACATCGTGTCGAACATCTAGCCGGCACAACGCGAATGCCCGGTGCGATCCGATCGCACCGGGCATTCGGCGTTCAGCGGGCTCAGCGGTCCAGGAGAAAGATCTGCTCGGGTGGTTCGACGATCTCCGGTTCGGCCGGCAGCCGGGCGGCCTGGGCCGGCCGCCAGTGGCGGCGCCGGGCGCGGCGCAGGACGACGGCGGCCGCGGCGGCGAGCAGCAGCACGCCCAGCGCGCCGGCCGCCAACCAGGTCGCCACCGTGTCGACGTGCCGCTGTTCGGCCAGCCGGGCGAGTTCGGCCTGGTCGGGTGGTTTCGGGACATAGGCCGGCAGGTCCGCGGGCGCCCGGGGATCGAGCTGGTCGGTGACCGCGCGATACGGGTCGACCACCCCGGCGCCGTACTCGGCGCTGTCCCGGCCGCCGCGGGCCGGGCTGGCCGTGGCCTCGAGCCGCTGGATGACCTGGGCTGCGGACAGCTGCGGCCACGCCGCGCGCACCAGCGCCGCGGCCCCGGACACGAACGCGGTGGCGAAACTCGTTCCGTCCACATAGGACTGCCCGGCGACCCTGGTCGCGGCCAGCACGCCCGCGCCGGGCGCGACGATGCTCACGTAGGGCCCGAATTGCGAGGTGGACGCCCGGGCCCCGTTGATGTCGACCGCGCCCACCCCAAGCACCCCGGGATAACCGGCCGGATAGGACGGCAGCTCCGTGGTGTCGTTCTGCTGTTGGTTGCCCGCCGCGGCCACCACCACGACATTCCGGCTCACCGCGTAGCCGACCGCGTCCCGGACCGCCGGGAAGTCCGTGGTGCCGGCCAGCGACAGGTTGATCACGCCGGCGCCCTGGTCGACGGCATAGCGGATGCCGTTGGCGATCTCCTGCGGGTCGATCTGGAGGGTCTGGCCCTGATCGTTGAGTTCGCGGTTGGTGACCCGCACCGGCAGGATCCGCGCGTCCGGCGCAACGCCGTGGAAACCGACCCCGGACACCGGGTCGGCGGCGACGATGCTGGCCACCTCGGTGCCGTGCGACTCGCAGTCGAAGGTCGCCGGCTCGCCGCCGGGGGTGTAGAAATCCTTGCCCGGCAGTACCTTTCCCGGCCGGCGGAGTTGTGGGTGATCGGTGTCGACGCCGGAGTCGACCACGGCGACCAGCACGCCCGCGCCGCGGCTTTCCGGCCACACCCGGTCCGGGTCGAGGAGTTGCTGCGCCCACGGCAACGCGGCCACCACGGGATGCGCGGGTTCGGCGTCCTGGCAGGCGCCGGCCGGTGGCGCCGCGGCTGCCGGGGTCGGCGCGAGGACGGGCAGCGCCGTGGCGGCGAGCGCGAGGGCGAGCAGGCGATGTCGTCTCACCCTGGTCATCGTCCGGGCGTGCGGGCCGTGGTGTATGGCCATGGCCGCAACCGGCCACGTGCGATTGCCGCACGAATTCCGCGCGCACACTGGGTTTCGTGGACATTCCCTTGCAACTGGACATGCACGCCGAATACGAGCGGATGGCCGCGGACGTCCGGTCGTTGCGAGTGCGGCTCGGCGAGATCCGGGTCGGGGCGGAATCCGACGACGGCCTGATCACCGCGGTGGCAGGGGGAACCGGCCAGCTGCTCGAACTCCGGCTGGACCCGCGCATCTACCGCGCCCCGGACTCGGCCGCCTTGGCCCGGACCATCACCGACACTATCAACCTGGCCGCGCGGCGGGCCCAGCAGGAAGGTGAGGCCATCGCGGCGAGCTTCCTGTCCGACGACACGGAATCCGCCGATCCCGTCTTCGACCCGTTGCTGACCGCGCTGGACAGGGTGGTGAACCATGATCGCTGAACCGTCGAGTGACCTGTGGACGGCCATCAAGCAGAAGTACAACGCGTGGCCGCCGGACAACGAAGACGTCGCCAACCAACTCGGCACACACCTCGGCACGTTCGCCTCAGCCGCCTCGGCCGGGCACAGCGACCTGCACCAGACCGGCCAGTCGCTGGGCGCGGTGTGGCGCGACTCGGCCGGCGCGGACATGGTGGACAAGGTGAGTTCGGTGGCGAGCGACTGGAGCAAGATCGCCCAGACGGCGGGGACCCAGGGCGCGCTGGCGCAGAGTTACAGCCGCGCGCTGAGCTTTGTGAAACAGACGATCAGCGGCACGGTCGCGGCCAACGAACCGCTGTACGAGTTGCTGAGCGCCTCATCGCTGCTGCACCCGTTGCGCACCCGGCTGGTGAACCACCTCGCGAGCGCTTTCCAGAGCCTGGTCGGCGACGGGACGGCGACCGAGCAGTCGAGTAGCCCGTTCTCGTTCCTGCGGCCGGTGACCTCCGCGCTCGGCGGGGCGGTGAACTGGGTGCGGCACGAATGGGATACCAAGACCTTCGGGATCGGCCTGGGCGGCGGTGTGGCCGCCTTTGTGTTCGCGGGTGGCGCGTCGGTGAACCTGGTGCACACGCCCCAGGGCTGGGGCGTCACCGAGTCGCTGTCCAAAGAGGTCGGGGTCAACACGGGCGCCGGCGCCTGGGGCGGCCTGCAGTTCACCTACAGCGACGGCCAGAGCGTCGACGACCAGAAGAAATGGTTCGACCTGTACGAGGCCGGCGGGGGCGATGGGCTCGGCGCGGGCGGTGCGTACGCCGACGGCTCCAACGACGCCGGGCAGGAAATCCAGGACTACAGCGGATGGCTCGGACTCACCACGCCCGGCGTGGGCGGGAACATGGGCCGAAGCTACACGTGGGTCCAGCACATCCGCTAATTGGCGTCGCGCGGCTCAGCCGGCGCTCAGGGGCAGGCGCGGTTCGACGATCGCGCCGCCCTCGTCCGCGTTGTGCACCGACAGCACCCGCGCAATGCCCCTGCGCGGGAATCCGAGTTCCTGCGCAGGGGCACTACTGGGAGAACGACGCTATGCGCGCACCGTCCGGAGTGCCGTTTCGAGCCGGGCGGCGAAGTCCAGTACGGCGGCGGAGCGGAGCGTCCAGCCGCCGATGGTGGATCGGTGCAGGGTGCGCACGAGCAGAACCCCGCCCTGGGGCAGCGACTCGATCGCCAGCAGCCGCTCCACTTCCCAGGTCTGGCCGTAGGTGACGCCCGGGGCGCTGATGCTCTGCTTCCGTTGCCCGGCCACGGTGGCGGCCAGCGCGTTGGCGTTCTTCACCAACTCGGCGTCCGCGTTCAGGCGGTCCGCGACCAGGAAGTCCCCTTCGAAGGGAGCGTGGCCGGAGCCGCGGGCCGCGCCCAGGGCGACCCGAACCGGGCTCGGCAGAGTCAGTGGCACCGCGTAGAGCAAGCTGCCCAGTCCGAGGGCGCGGCGAATCGCCGTGCGCCCGCTCATGATCGAGGCGCGGAGTTCGAACGGCCGTGGCGTTTGGGCGTCGACGTAGACGAAACAGTGCGTCGGCGCCGGCATGCCGCTGAACCGCTCGCGTGGCGGCAGCAGGCTCCCGGCCGGAACACCGGTGCTGTCGGCCGACAGCGTCATGGCCACGGGTGCGGAGGCGAGGCCGAGTTCGCTGCCGATGGTCCGGGCGATGTCGGCGGTCACCTCCCCCTCGTCGGCGCGTCGGCCGGTCCACAGGGCGGCAGGCATTGCGGTCTCGCCTTCTTGGTCGGGTCGGTCTCGTTGTCTCAGGCGCGCCCGAGGGTCTTCTGCAGTTCGTCGAGGCGCGTCAACGCCGCCTGGAGTTCGGTCTGGAACCGCCCTGGCCGCACCTGTGTGAGTTCGCGCCAGCTGTCGGCCGCCGCCTGGGCCGGTGCGAGCGCGTCCGCCCGCTGGCCTCGGGCGGCCAGCGAGTCCCGGTCGGAGTCGAACTGCTGGGCCTGCCGCAACAGCGTCTGCGAGCGGTCTTCGACCGGCGCCGGCGCGGCCGCCTCCGCCTGGGCGACCTTCCTCTTGCGAACCGTGACGCTGAGCCATCCCACGAAGGCGAGCAGCGCGCCGACGATGATCGGCCTGACCAACATGTGCAAGAGGTCCATGACTTCCCTAACCACTCGTGGCGGCGGACGGCCGCCGGACGCTGATGACCCGTCCGAAACTATTCAGGGCACATGAGGTTTTGATGACAGGCGCGGGACGCCGAGGCAGGAACCTGCCGGACCGTGCGGCGGAAACCGGGTGGGGGAACAATGGGCTCATGAGCATCGGGGTGGGCGTGGAGAGGTTGCTCGCCGAGGGGCCGGTTGCCCAGGTCTACGTGGGACGGCTCGACGGCGCCGAGGTCGTGGTGAAGGTGTTCGACGGCAGCCTCGACCGCGACACCGCGGCGTGGCTGGGCCGGGAGCGCAAGGCGCTCGACACCGTGCGGACCGAGCGGGCGATCCTGCCGGTCGACGAGGTGATCGAGTTCCAGGACGGCCGCACGGGCGTGCGGATGGAGCTGTGCCAGGGTTCGCTGGCCGGGCATCTCGGCGCGCAGTTGCCCGTGCGCGACGTGCTGGCCGTCGGACGGACGGTCGCCGCCGCACTGGCCGCGGCGCACCAGGTCGGGGTCGTGCACGGCGGGGTCACGCCGCACAACGTGCTGTTCCGCCGATCCGGCGAACTCGTCTTCGCCGACTTCGGGCTGGCGTTGCGCCGGCGGTTTCCGCATGACCCGCTGCACGCGGTGGACTACGCCGCCCCGGAGACGCTGCGTGATGACGCCCTGTCCGAGGCGTCGGACCTGTACGGACTGGGCGCGGTGCTCTACACGGCGCTGACCGGCTCGTCGCCGTTCCCGCGCCACACGGGGCAGCAGCGGGCCGAACGGATCCTCCAGGTGTTCCGCGATCCCGTGCCCCCGATCCAGGTGCCCGGAGTCCCACCCGCGCTGTCCGACCTGATCGGGCGGCTGCTGGCCAAGGATCCGGCGGACCGGCCGCAGGACTCCGCGAGTGTGGCGGAGTCGTTGGAGAAGATGCACCGGGCGAGCGTCGGCCAGGTCGAGGTCGAGTTCGACGACTTCGCGGGGACACCCCCGCAACCTGCCCCCGCCCAACAGCCTGCCCCCGCGCCCGAATCGGCGCCCGGGCGCACCCTGGTCCGTTCCTTCGACGAGGCGGCCCCGCCCCGCCGGGACAGCAAGCTGCCGCACATCGGCTGGCGGCCCGCCGTCCTGGCGGGCCTCGCCGTCGCCGTCGCGGGAATGATCGCGGTGCCGATGCTCACCACCCAGAAGAGCCCGAGCCCGCAGACCGGAGCACCGGCCGCCGCCGCGCCGTCGTCGGCGGGGACCACGACCAGCCCGGCGCCGAACGTGAATCTCGCCCTGGCCACGCCGACCGACCAGGGCACCAAGATCCAGCTGACCTGGAGCGCGGACGGCGACCTGGACTTCGCCGTGATCGTGGGCGGCGAACGGATGACGCCGATGGTGCTGGTGGCCAACCGGGACCACACGATGTCGGTGCCGGTCGACCCGGCCCGCAAGTACTGCTTCCAGATCCGCGGCACGGACGGCACGCACATCTACCAGACCGCTCCGGTGCCGATCCGCGGCGCCGTCTGCACCTCCTCCTGACCACTCAGCGGAACAGCGGACGCGGGTCGAGGGCGGCACGGAGGCGACGCGACATAGGGCGGGCGGCGAGCGCGCGGCGGATTTCGCGGACCTCGGCCCACGCGTTTCGGGCGGCGCCGTCGGTCGCCGGATAACGGGACCACAGCGCGACGTCCAGCAATCGCGACAGCCGGATCATCGGCTCGCGGACCCGGTCGCCGAGCACCGAGCCCGCCGATTCGGCCAGGTCTCGCGGCGTCATCCCGACCCGGTACGGAACGCGGTGCGCGCACAGCCGATCCCGCGCCTCCGCCCAGGCTCCGAGCACGGCGTCGGCGCCGGTTCGTCGACGCCGACGACGGCGGGCACGCGCGGCCTTCGCCAGCGGCACCCCGAACAGCCAGCAGGCGAACGGCGTGATCGCCACGGCGGCCACCAACCACCCCGGCCACACGACGGGGCCGGAAGCCTTGGCACCAGCCAGATCCTGCTGGCCCGGCGGCAACTGCGGAGGGCGCAACTGGTTCGGGGGCGGCAACTGCGCCCGGGCCTGCGCGGCCGCCTTGGCCAGACCGGACTGCGGCTGGTCGGCTTTGCTCGCAGTCCGGGTCGGATCCAGGGGCACCCAGCCCACCCCGGCGACCGCCACCTCCGGCCAGGCCAGCACGTTTCCGTTGCGCACCACGTGGAAACCGCCCACGGTCTCGGCCGAGCCGCGGTAGCCGACCACCAGCCGAGCCGGAATGCCGGTTATCCGCGCCAGAGCCACGTACGCCGCGGCGAACTGCTCACTCGTCCCGCGCTTGGTCTCGGTGAGGAACTGTCGCAACTGCGGCCAGCCGTCCCCGGTCGGCAGGTCGCCGCCGACCGCGACCTGGTAGTTGTCGCTGAGGAAGCGCTCGAGCAGCAGCGCGGACTGGAAGGTCGGCCGCTGGCCGTACACCGCGGTCCAGGCGATCTTGCTGATGTCGCCGGGCACCACGCCGAGGCCGCCGAGTCCGCCCGGCGCGTGGGGATCAACTGAGGCGGTCTTCAGGTACGCGGCATCGGCATCGGGCGCCGACCAGGTCAGCTGGTAGTCCGTCGCCGGCCCCGCGTCGGCGGACTGGGACAGCAGGGTGCCCGCCGACTGATCCACCAGCGGAGCCACCCCGGTCACATCGATCGGGTTCGGCTGGCTCGGCAGCCACGGCCCGGACAGGTCCCGCACGCGCAGATCAGCCGTGGCCACGGCCGCGCCCGGCACGCCGGCGAGGCGCGTGCCCATCCGTCGCAGCTGCGAGTCGGCCGACCAGTTGGCGCCGTCGAAATCGGTCAGCACGACCATCCGCCACCGGTCGACCGGCACGTCGCTGCGGTAGCTGAACACCTCCTGGCCGGGATCGGCCAACCGGGACGCGATCTCGTCGAGCGGGTTGCTGAACGGACTCTGTGGCGGCGGGGCCGGATGTGCGTCCGCGAGCCGATACGGCTCCCGGCCGGCTGGATCGAGACCGCCGATGGCGGCGACCCCGGCCACGATCGCGATCACCATGGGCAGCGCCAGCAGCATGCCCGAGCCGGACGGACGCCGAGTCCGGAGCGGTCCGACGAGACGGTCGGCCCACAACAGCACGCCGGCCGGCACCAGGTAGGCCAGCGCGGCGAGCATCGCGGTGAGACCGGCAAGTGCCTGATACGCCTGGGCGAGCCCGACCACCGCCAGGCTCGGCAGCAACGCCACCAGCGGCTTTCGCAGCCGCAGCAGCAATTCCAGACCGAGCGTCACGGCGAGCAGCACGGCCAGCGGCACGAACAGCAGCTGATCGGCATCCGGCCTCGCCGGCCAGGTGGATTCCAGGGTCAGCAGCCAGCTCTGGGTCAGCCCGCGGGCCAGGCCCTGCAGTGACGCCACGGTGGGAATCCCGGCGACAGTGGTCGAGAACAGCACCGACTCGACCAGCCCGAGCAACCCCAACAGCAGAACGAGAAGTGGCCGCCACGGCGTCAACCGAGGCCAGCGCGCACACAACTCGACACAGCCGTAACCGACCGCGGCGACCACAAGCACGGGCACCATCAGCGCCGCCAAGCCGAACACCGGCGCGAACAACAGCCCGGCCACCGCGGTGGAGCCGAGCAGTCCAGCGACCGCCAGGCGAGTGTTCACACGCCCCCCAAGGCATTCCATCTCGCCACCGCGTCGGCGGCGTCCAGCGCGTTGATCGATCCGGTGTCCGCGACCGGCTGCCGGGCGCCGAGCCGGATCACCGTGTCCGGCCGCCATCGCCGAACCGTGCCGAGATCGGTGTCCGGCCCCGTGATCACGACCAGCGCGCCGCCAGGCCGGGTCGGGGTCAGCTGCGACGCGGGCACCAGCGGTGCGTCGCCTGGCGCATCCTGCGCGACCAGGCAGAGCTCGTCCAACAACACCCGCGCCACCGGCAGTCCGCTGCCGACCGGAGTGCAGACGCCGGACGACGTGATCAGCCGGCAGTGCTGTCCCGTCGACACCGACGCGTAGAGCAGCGAGGCCGCCACCTCGACGGCCTCCTCGAACACGTCCGGGCCCATCGCGTCCGGCCTCGTGTCCAGCACCGCGGTGAAGCGCAGTTGGGCCGGGTCGGCGTACTCGCGCACCATGAGCTGACCGGTCCGGGCGCTCGCCTTCCAGTGCAGGTGCCGCACCTCGTCGCCGAGCACGTACTCCCGAACCGCGCGCAGGTCCGCCGAACCACGCAGCGGCGGGTCGGTGATCGGCCCGTCGTGATGGTGCCGCGGGTGCCCGGCCTTGGCCGGACGCACCGGATGCAGCCGCGGATACGCCCACAGGCAGGCGGTCTCCCCCACCGTCCGGTCGCCGCGAGCGAGCCCGAAGGGGTCGGACCGGTTCAGCACCAACGGACCGACCTCGATCCGGCCGCGCACGGCGGTCGGCAGCTCGTAGTGGTACGTCGCCGCCGCGCCGGGAGCGAGCGCGCGAACCTGGACCTGCTTCACCTCGGTCCCGACGCTGTCGTGCGCGACGAAGCCGCCGTGCCGGCGCTCGGCGCTGTTGCGCACGACCAGCGTCGCGAGCGCCGGCTTGCCCCGCTCGATCCGCTCCGGCTGGACGGACCGGATGACCTCGACCTTCGGCCGGAACCGGGTCACCGCCACCGCGGCGAGCGCGGCGCCGACCAGGACCCCGGCGATCGCCCGCAACAGCGGGTATCCGGCCAACTCGCCGGTGCCGTAACAAAAAACCGCGCCGATGAGCACCGCGACCCCGCGGCGGGTGAGCCGCACGGCTAACGCCCGAACGCGACCGTCGGGACGGCCGTGTCGGCCAGCAACTCGTCCACCACATCGCCGGCCTGCCGCTGGTTCAGCTCGGCGTCCGGGGTGAGCACGAGGCGGTGGCACAGCACCGGACGCGCCACTTCCTTCACGTCGTCCGGGGTCACGAAGTCGCGGCCGTGGGTCGCCGCGAGCGCCTGCGCCGCCCGGATCAGGGCGATGCTCCCGCGCGGGCTGGCGCCGTACCGAACCGCCGGATGCCGCCGGCTCGCCGCGGCCAGTCGGACCGCGTACGAGACGATCTCCGGAGCCAGATGGGACTGCCGCACCCGGGCGATGACCCGCTGCAGGTCGTCGATCTGGAGCACCGGCTGCACCTCGTCCGCGGTGACCCCGGCGCAGTCGCCCATCACCACCAGCACCTCGGCGTCGTGGTCGGGATAGCCGACCGACAGCCGCATCAGGAACCGGTCCAGTTGCGCCTCGGGCAGCCGGTAGGTGCCCTCCATCTCGATCGGGTTCTGGGTGGCCACGACCAGGAACGGCCGCGGCACGTCCTGGCTGACCGAATCGACCGTCACCCGGCGCTCGGCCATCACCTCGAGCAGCGCGGACTGGGTCTTGGGGGTGCCCCGGTTGATCTCGTCGGCCAGCACCACGTTGGCGAAGATCCCGCCGGGGTGGAACTGGAACCGCTCGGCGTGCTGGTGGTACACCATCACGCCGGTGATGTCGCCGGGCAGCAGGTCGGGCGTGAACTGGATCCGGCTCCACCGGCCGCCGATGCTGGCCGCGATGCACCGCGCCAGGGTCGTCTTCCCGACGCCGGGCACGTCCTCGATCAGCAGGTGCCCCTCGGCGAACAGCGCGGCGACGGCCATCCGGACGGTGTCCGGGTGGCCGCGCAGCACGGTCTGCACGTTGTCGGCGATGCGGTCATAGGCCGCTTTCGGCGTGAAGGTCACTGCCCGTCCTTCTTCTCACTATGTCGATGGTGTGCCGGTCCAGCTGTCCGTTCCGGTGCCCGCCGAGTTCTTGATCGTGGCCGTGACCGTGACGGCCCCGAACCAGAACACGTTCGGGATGGTGATCTCCGTGGTGCCGGAGCAGGCGACCCAACTGGAGCTGGCGGTCATGAAGGTCGCCTGACAGGTCGCGGGCCCGCCGTTGGCGTTGGCGTCCACGGTCACGACGAGACCCGCCGCGCTGCGCACACCGGTGATCTTCAAGGTCGGTGGCCCGGCCGCCAGGGTGGCCCTCGCCGTGCCCGGACTTCCGGTGTAGGTGGAACCCGAGCCGTAGCTGGTGACCGCACGGACGGTGAAGGTGATGGCGCCGCTCAGCCCCTGGTAGCTGGTGGATGTCGACGACACCGAGCGGTCGCCCAGCCCGGACGCGCTGACCAGGTAGTGATCCAGGTCGGCCCCGTGGAGGTTCGGCGTGGTCCAGGACACCGAGACCTGCCCGCCGGACCCGACGGTCGCGGTGACTCTCGGCGCGTCGGCCGCCCCGCCCGGCACCACCGTCCGGGAGCTGGCCCCCGCGCCGCGGCCGGCCGAGTTCTCCGCGACCACGGTGAACACGTAGGACCTGCCGTTGGCCAGGCCGGTCACGGTGGCGCTCGACCTCGATCCGTCCACTGTGGTCGAACCGCCCGACCACGACACGAGATATCTGGTGATCCCCGCGCCGTTGTCGGGGGCGCCCGACCACATCACGGTGGCCGAGCCGACACCGGCGGTCGCGTCGACGTTGCGCGGCGCGCCCGGCGGAGTCGCGTTCGCGACGGGCGCCTGCACCTGCTGTGCCGGACCCG
Source organism: Kutzneria sp. CA-103260 (assembly GCF_018263855.1). GTDB lineage: Bacteria > Actinomycetota > Actinomycetes > Mycobacteriales > Pseudonocardiaceae > Kutzneria. Next base: position 5,652,651 of record NZ_CP073318.1, read on the forward strand.
GATTCGGCCCGGTGGCCGAGCCCGGACCGGACCCGTTGGTGGACTGGTTGCGCGCCTTGTCGTCGACGTTCACGTCCGCCGCCGAGCCGTTCCGGCCGTCCACGACCACCACGTGTGAACCGTCGTGGTTGTCGGCGTAGATCCGGTTGTCCTGGCCGAGCGCCAGCCGCGTCTGGCCGTCCGCGCCGGGAATCGGCTTGGTGCCCTTCAGCGTGCCTTTGCTGTCGTAGGTGAGCACCACGTTGCGGACCTGGTCGACCAGCGCGACGGTGTGCGAGGTGGCGACCGGCCCGGAGTACTTGCTGTCCTTGGACAGATCGACCGAGACGGGCCGAACCGCCGGACCGTTGCGCAGCAGCCCGGCGGCGTCGATCAGATGCAACTGGTTCTGGCCGGGGTCCACGACGGCCAGCCGCCCGTCCACGTCGTTGTTCGCCACCTGCACGGTGGCCGGGAGGGCGAGCCCGATGTCGGCCGCGTCGCCGAGCCCGTTCTTGCCGACGGAGCTGAGCGTGCCGGCCGTGGTGTCGAGCACCACCGGACGGTCGCCGACGACGGCCAGCGAACCGTCGTGGCCCTGGGGCAGCTGGGCGGGGCAGGTCAGCAGCGTGGCGCCCCGCGGCAGGTCGCAGATCGAGCCGTTGTCGATCCGGTGCAGCCACACCGTGCCGTCGGAGGTCGTCACCGGCGCGGACAGCGGCCCGCCGGCCGGGACCGTCGCAGCCGGATCACCGAGGCGGGCGATCTGCCCGGCGTTGCGGTAGACCAGGTACGGGCCGCCCGGCACCTCCAGCACGACCGGCTGCTCGGTGGCCGGTGGCGTGGAACTGCTCTCGACGCCCAGCGTCGACTTGCTGAACTGCGTGATCCGCGACCTGTCGACCACGTAGCCGGCGCGATCTCCCTGCGTGACCTGGCTGCCCGCGCCGGCCCCGGGGACGCTCGCCTGCGCGTCCACCTGGCCGGTCGCCCCGTCGACGTGCACGGCCGACTGCGACGAGGTGTTGTACACCCAGTGGCCGACCTGGATGAACTGCAGGCCGTTGGGCAGCGACGCCTGACTGGTGACGGCCAGACCCACGAGCACCAGGCAGCCGGCGGCCACCGCGCCGAACCGCAGCCAGGCGGCACGCTTCGAGCTGAGCGATTCCATGGTCACGCGGCGACCGTAAGACAGTCAGCTACAGCAGAGATACATCCCAGCCCCATGCCCGCGACGCTAACCGCGGCCGATGAAATTCCACTGAAACAGCACTTCGACGACCGCTGTCACCAAATTCTCATGTTGTCCCGCGACGCTGTGTGCGTCGGACGTGAGGAGGGTTTCGGTGACCGATCTCGGCGGGGCACAGGCCAGGCAGCGAGCCGTCGTACCGCCGCTCCCAGCACTGGGGGCGATGCCGGTCGCACAGCCGACCAGTTACGGCAACGCGGCTTATGGCAACGCGGCGCTCGTTTCGGCGGACTCTCAGGCTGCGGCGCGGACGGCCGCCGCCGCGCTGTCGGCGGCCCGGGCTGCCGGCCCGCCCCGGCAATGGCCGGTCACAACTCCCGCCCAGCCGTGGCGCCCGGTGGCAACGGCGGCGTCGCCCGGACCTGCGCGACGCCAAGCCACCCGCCCGCTTGCCGGCATAGCCGTGCTCCAGATCGTCTGCTGGCAACTCGTGCTGATCGCCGCAGTCCTGGTCGTCGGCCGGCCGTGGTTCATGATCGCCGCGGTCGGGCTCGGGGCCATGGTCGTCCTGGCGTTGACCGCCGTGCGTGTCCGTGGCCGCTGGGTGTACGAATGGCTCTTCCTGTCGTCGGCGTACTTTCTGCGCGACCGTGACCGGAATCTGACGGGTGCGGACGGCACCGGCCACGCCCTCTTGCGTGTGATCTCACCGGAAGCGGTGGGGCTCGTGGACAACCTGGGCGACGACCCGGTGTTCATGGTCAGCCGCACCGCCGGGATCACCGCGGTACTGCAACCGAAATCGGTCACGCAGGACCCGGCGGGGATTCCCGGTCCCGAGACACTGTTGCCGCCACCCAACGAAGAGGCTCTGGCCTTTGCCGCGCAAGTGACGTACCACGCCGGCATCGACCGGCGGCACCCACCACGGATCTGGCTCGCTCTGCAGGCACTGCGCACCGTCGACACGTATCGGGACGCCGACATCCAGCGGGCGCTCGCCAACGCACTTCGACGGGTGCAACGCCGGCTCCGCCGGGACGGCCTGCCGACCATAGGGCTGGCGGAAAGCGAGTTCCTCGGCGCCCTCGCCTCACTCGCCCATGTCACCGCCGGACGGAGCCGCGTTCGAGAACAGTGGCGGCTCTGGCACAGCGGTTCGGTCCCACAGGCCACATTTCGGCTCGATGGCTGGGCGCGCCTTTCCCCCGCCGCCGTGCCGCAAATGGTGCACGGGCTGCTCACCGCCACCCACCACACAGCCGTGACGATCACCGTCACCGCGAGCCGGTCGGCCATGACCGAGCCCCGGGTGGATGCGGCGTTGCGCATCGCAGCGGCGAGCCCACCGGCGTTGGAGCACGCCGTGCAGACACTGACCCGGCTCGCGGGCGCGTGGGGGGTCGGCATGGAACGGCTTGACGGCCAGCACGCCCGTGGGATGGCCGCCACACTGCCGATCGGCGTCGCCGACTGGTGAGAATCCTCCGCGTCGCCGAGGTCTACTCACACGTCGCACATGCTCGTCCACCGTCCTCACGGACGAACGCGGATGATCGTCTTCCCCTTGACCCGCTCGGTCGGGTTGAAGGCGGCGACCGCGTCGTCGAGGGCCGCCACGGTGCCGATGTTCGTCCGCAGCCGTCCATCCCGCACCCGCTGGGCGATCTCACCCAGTTGGGCGCGATCGGACACGACGACGAAGTCGATCGCCAGTCCGTCGGCGGGCCGAGCCTCGGGCGGCCCGGTGACGGTCACCAGCGTGCCGCCGGCTCGAATCAGACGCGCGGACCGCTTCTGAATGTCCCCGCCAATGACATCGAACACCAGATCCACCCCACCGACGTCTTCCAGGGCCTCATTCTCGAGGTCGACGAACTCCTGCGCGCCGAAGTCGAGCGCGGTCTGCCGGTCAGCAGCGCGCCCAGTGCCGATGACGTGGGCGCCGGCCGCACGCGCGAGCTGGGTTGCCATTGATCCGACTGCGCCGGCCGCACCGTGCACGAGCACGCTCTGCCCCTCCTGAAGGCGGCCGTGCTCGAACAGACCCTGCCACGCGGTCAGGCCGGTCATCGCGACGCCCGCGCCCACCGTGAAGTCGACGTCGCCCGGCAGCGGCGCGAGGTTGCGCGCCTCAACGACTGCGTATTCCGCCAGGGTGCCGTCGCGGGTCCAGTCCGTGAGGCCGAACACCCGCTGGCCCACCGACAAACCGGTTGTGCCATAGCCGAGAGCGCTGACCACTCCGGCCAGCTCGTGCCCAGGGATCGACGGCGTCCGGTCCCGCCCGAGCCGGTCGATCCAGGTCGAGGGCCACTCCAGCTCATTCCCGGTGAATCCCGACGCGTGAACGTCGACAACGACATCGCCGTAGCTCGCGCCCGCGAGGCTGGCGAGCCTCGCCGCATCCGGATCGGGCCGCTCCACCAGCGTCATCCCAGCCGTTCCGGCGGCCTGGTCCGTTACCACGATCGCCTTCATGTGAACACCTCTCCGTATCAGTCCGCGCCTACCCGGCACGTGGATCCGGTCCACGTTCCGCGCTGACTCAACTAGGTCTTGTTGCTCGGGAGCACCAGGCTCGTTGTGCCGATCCGCCGCCCGGCGATCGCGTCCCGAAGTCCTTACGGACGAACGCGGATGATCGTCTTCCCCTTGACCCGCTCGGTCGGGTTGAAGGCGGCGACCGCGTCGTCGAGGGCCGCCACGGTGCCGATGTTCGTCCGCAGCCGTCCATCCCGCACCCGCTGGGCGATCTCACCCAGTTGGGCGCGATCGGACACGACGACGAAGTCGATCGCCAGTCCGTCGGCGGGCCGAGCCTCGGGCGGCCCGGTGACGGTCACCAGCGTGCCGCCGGCTCGAATCAGACGCGCGGACCGCTTCTGAATGTCCCCGCCAATGACATCGAACACCAGATCCACCCCACCGACGTCTTCCAGGGCCTCATTCTCGAGGTCGACGAACTCCTGCGCGCCGAAGTCGAGCGCGGTCTGCCGGTCAGCGGCACGCCCGGTGCCGATGACGTAGGCGCCGGCCGCACGCGCGAGCTGCGTCACCACCGAACCGACTCCACCGGCCGCACCGTGCACGAGCACGCTCTGCCCCACCTGGACACGGCCGTGCACGAACAACCCCTGCCACGCGGTCAGACCCGAGATTGGCAGACTCGCGCCCACCGTGAAGTCCACGTCGCCCGGCAGCGGCGCGAGGTTGCGCGCCTCAACGGCGACGTACTCCGCCAGGGTGCCGTCGCGAGTCCAGTCCGTGAGGCCGAACACCCGCTGACCCACCGACAGCCCCGCCGTGCCATAGCCGAGAGCGCTGACCACTCCGGCCAGCTCGTGCCCGGGAATCGACGGCGTCCGGTCCCGCCCGAGGCGATCGGTCCAGGTCCCGGGCCAGGTCAGTTCACCCGGGGTGAATCCCGACGCGTAAACCTCAACGACGACATCGTTGCCCGCCGCTTCCGGCTCGGGCCGCTCCACCAGCGTCATCCCAGCCGCTCCGGCGGCCTGGTCCGTCACCACAATCGCCTTCATTCAGCACCTCCCTGCATCCAGTCACCGCCGTCACACTCCGTGAACGAGCTGCGTACTGCCGGCCGCCCTAGTTTCGTTACAAGCAATGATTGTAACCTATGGGCGCAGCACGGTGTCGCGTGTGCGAGTGAAACTCGCAGGTCGCGGGTCGGGTGGTGCCAGCGGGCGTCTCGGCGGATCGCCACGGAGAACTCCACCTTCGACGGCGGAGACGCCCGCTGGCACTTCGGTGGGCTGTCGGAGACTTCTACGCCGGCGCCTTGCGTCATTCCGATGCCGCGCCTCCGGACGGCCTCAGGTGTCCGTGTCGGCCCGCACCGCACCCGACGCGACGGCTGCCAGCAGGGCGGCGTGGTCTCGCTCGTTCTGGTCGGCGTACACCGCGGCGAAATCCGCGACCGCCTCGTCGAACACCGGGGCCGAGCCGAGGTAGGCGCCGATCGCGACCGGGTCGCCGGACCGGGCGTGAGCGCGAGCCAGGGTCCAACCGCAGAGGCGGCCGTAATCGTTCAGGTTGCGCCACGGCATCCCTTCGATCTCGGCCGATCCCTTCCAGTCGCGCAACTGCCGCAGGTAGAAGTCACGCGACTGGCCGTCGAATCCGGCGACCCTGACCCAGCCGAGGAAGATGTCGCTCACCGTCTGCATGAGACGCTGACCTGTCACGACACGCTGCCCGGCGTTGTCGAAACGGCTCGGCGCCAGGAACTCCTCCAGCACCGAGGGCCCGGCCTCCTTCGCCTGGAGGAAAAGGGGATCCTGGTTGTCATTGCCGAGCATCAGCACCATCCAACAGCGTGTGCCGACGCTGCCGACCCCGACGATCTTGCGCGCGAGGTCCACATAGGAATAGCGGTCGAGCAGCGCCCGCCGCTCCGGTTCCAGCGTCTCCCGATACGCCGCCAGCACCTCGCCGAGTCGCGCTCGCAACTCCTCGGGATCCTGGTCGGGATCGGTGATCTCATCGACCCGGACCACGCGGTGAGCTTCGGAGACGATCCGCAGCCCGCCGTCGGAGGCCTCGGTGAACCGGCGCAGCGCACCGAGATTGCTCTTCGTGCGAACCCTGGCGAGGTTGGCGTCCAGCTTCCGGCGGCTCGCCGCGCCCCGGTTCTGCGCGTAGACGGTCCGTACCGTCTCGATGTCGGCGTGGGCATACCAGACGTCGAGCGCGGTGGCACTCGCGAAAGCACGCATCGCCTGGCGGTACTGGCCAACCGCGGCCAGGACGATGCCGCGACGGCGCTTCGCCGGGTAGCCGTTGGACCTGCCCGCGATCTCCAGGCTCGCCGCCAGCCGTTTGACGTCCCACTCCCACGGTCCCGGCGACGTCTCGTCGAAATCGTTGATGTCGAAGACCAGCCGGCGCTCGGGCGAGGCGAACAGGCCGAAGTTCATCAGATGCGCGTCCCCGCACGCCTGGACGGACAGGCCGCTGCGCGGGGTGGCGGCCAGATCGGCGGCCATCGGCAGCGCCGCGCCCCGGAAGTACGTGAACGCCGAGACCGCCATCCGCCCATAGCGGATCGGCACCAGATCCGGAATCCGCGACGCGTCCTGCCTTGCCAGTAGCTCCAGCGGCGACGGCACCGCGGGATCTCGCACGAACTCGGCATGACTTGAGCGAGGCACCTTCGCCCGGGCCGCCTTGCCGCAAGCGAGGCGCATCGCGCGCGGGAGACCGACACCTTCGACCGCGCCGTGGTCCTGCGTCAGGACAGCCATCGGCACATTGTCCAACTGGCGGCCAGCGAGGCGCTCCTCCGTTCAGGGCGAGTCCCGATCACGGCCGGCCAAACGGCGCCAATGGCCGGCGCGCGTCATCGCAAACGGAAAATGGCCGGCGCGTTCATCGCATGGCGCTGCGCAGCCGCCTATTTCTGTCATTGACGCGAACTCGTCACCTGCTACTTCCCGCACAGAACCGCCGGACGGTAAACTCGCCACTTCTTTTCGGGAGAATGGCTCTCATCTTCGCGATGCTCGTGTTCGATGGTAGAGCGCCGTGCCCGTCGAGTGCCGAATCGGAAGGGGTCGCATGGCCAGCACGCCGACCACATCAGCCGACATCGGCAACACGCCGTACGAAGAACTGGCAGCCGCCCTGCGCGGCGAACTCATCACTCCGCGCGACGGCCGGTACGACGAGGCACGCGCCGTCTACAACGGCATGATCGACAAGCGACCCGCGGCCGTCGCCCGCTGTCGAGACACCGTCGACGTCCTCGCCTGCGTGCGTTTCGGCCGTGCCCACGACCTCGAGATCGCGGTGCGAGGTGGCGGCCACAACGCCGCCGGCCTCGGGGTCGGGGACGACGCCCTGGTCATCGACCTTTCCCTGCTGCGCAGCACCACGGTCGATCCCGAGAAGCACACCGTCCGCGTCGACGCGGGCTGCACCTGGGGCGACGTCGACCACGCGACCGTCGGGTTCGGCATGGCGACTCCCTCCGGCTTCCTCTCGTCCACCGGTGTGGGCGGCCTGACGCTCGGGGGTGGCATCGGCCACCTCTCCCGGCGCTTCGGACTCACGATCGACAATCTGCTCGCCGCGGATGTGGTGCTCGCCGACGAGACGTTCGTGACGGCCAGCGAAAGCTCCCACAGCGACCTGTTCTGGGCCCTGCGAGGCGGTGGCGGAAACTTCGGCGTCGTCACGTCTTTCACCTTCCGCTGCCACCACATCGGGGAGCGCGGCATGATCATCGGCGGTCCGGTGCTCTACGACCTCGCCGACACGGCCGAGGTGCTGCGCTGGTACCGAGAGCTGCTGTCATCGCTGCCGGAGGAGCTCAGCGGCTTCTTCGCGCTGCTCACCGTCCCGCCGGCCGCGCCGTTCCCCGAGAAGCTCTGGGGCCGCAAGTCGTGTGCGGTCGTCTGGTGCTACACCGGATCGCACGCCCGCGCCAACCAGATGTTCGAGCCGATCACGACCTACGGCTCGCCGTTGTTCGTCGGCCTGCACGCCATGCCGTTCACCATGCTGCAGAGCGCGTTCGACGGCCTCTACCCGGCCGGGCTGCAGTGGTACTGGCGGGCGGACTTCTTCAACGAGATCTCCGACGCCGCGATCGACGTGCACTGCAAGTGGGGTGCGCGACTGCCGACCGGCCACTCCACCATGCACCTCTACCCCATCGACGGCGCCGCCAGCCGCGTGCCGGAGGACGCGACCGCCTTCGCCTACCGGGACGGCGGCTGGGCGGGGGTGATCGTGGGCGTCGACCCGGATCCGGCCAAGGCCGACGTCATCTCCCAATGGGCCCGGGACTACTGGCAGGAACTGCACCCCACCTCGGCCGGCGGCGCCTACGTCAATTTCCTGATGGACGAGGGCCAGGCCCGAGTAGCGGCGTCCTACCGCGGCAACTACAACCGGCTCGCTCGGATCAAGCGCCGCTACGACCCGGACAACCTGTTCCACATCAACCAGAACATCCAGCCGTCCGGACAGGCCAAACACGGTAAGCCGGATGCCGGCGACGACGCCGGCGTGCCCGAGTGATCTTGCGGGACACGTGCGGGTTTGCGCCGGGAATCGTTCGGACCATCGGATGACCCGTTCCGCCCAGGGGTGCGGCGTGAACCTCTGCCCAGAGTCGCACCGACCACGCGGGCGTTTACGCAAATAGGCCATCGGCGCTCGCGTCCCGGCGACCCTCATTGCCCGGCCATGGCCCTCTTCCTAGGCTCGCGTTCACGCAGGCGTGGACATTTTCCGCGCCGGTCTATTTGGGGGCGAGGGAGAGCATGAATCGAAGACGTGGCAGAACAGCGCGATACGCACGCTCGATGTTGGCGATCGGCATCGCGTTCGTGACGGTGGCGGCCAGTGTGTCGGTTCCCGTCGCCGCCGCACCCGCGGCGCCGTCCGTGCTGACCAAAAGCGCTCAAGACGTGACCAGTCCTGGTGCGAATCCGGTGAACCACGCGGACACCCTCAACTGGGTGCTCAGCTACGCCAACAACGGCCCGGCCGGACCGTCCGCGGCAACCATCACCGATCCGATCACCGGTGCTGGTACCGCGCAGACCTACGTGCCGGGCTCGCTCCAGGTGCCACCTGGCTGGACGCCGTCCTGGTCGACCGACGGCACGAATTATCAGACCACTGACCCGGGCGCCGCCACGGTGTCGGTGCGAGCGACCAATCCCGGCGCCCGGTCGGGCGGCACCAACCTGGCGAACATCCTGCTCGCGCCCGTGAAGCCGACCGCGAACCCGACCGGCGGCGACGGTTACACGCCGATCGTCTTCCGCCAGCCCAACGGCACGGTCGAGGCGTGGAACATGTACCACCACCTGGTTGCCTCGGCACCCAAACTGGTCTGCACGGACCTGACGGCCGGCGCGCCGTGCGCCGGCGGCCCGTGGCCACGGCCGGTCAACACCGCACCCGGACCGTTCGGTTCCGGTTCCACCGGCGACATCGCCAGCACCCTGACCCCGCAGTACGTCCAGGATCCCGGCCGGCCCGGCGTGGTGTACTACGCCGCGGTCACCGCCTCCTCGGTGGGGGTCGGGTGCCTCGACCTCGGCGCGCGGGCCAACTGCGGGTACTTCCCGTTGACCACCACGGGTTCCGGCGGCGCGAACGGGCTCGCCGGCCTGGTCACCACCGCCGGCAACCTCTACGGCGTCGGCAGCAACGGCCAGGTGCTGTGCCTGACCATCGCCTCCCAGTCGCCGTGTCCTGGCCAGCCGTACGCCGCGATCGTGCCGGCCAACAACAACTCCCCCGGCGCCAACTACCAGGGGTCCATGGCCATCGCCGCCGGCAAGGTGTTCGCCTCGTCCTCGCCGGCGGGCGGGGCGCCGGTGCTGGGCTGCTTCGATCCGGTCACCGCGACCGCCTGCGCCGGCTGGACCACCCCGCAGGCCATCGCGCCGCCCGGCAACTCCACGTACAACGCCTACACCGCATACGACACCTCGGGCAATGCCGTCGGCGCCTGCGCGACGACGACCGGCAATCCCACGTCGATATCGACCTGCTTCACCGTCGGCGGCGCCCCACTGGCCGCGCCGACCGTGTTCAATTCCCTGTCCAACCAACTGGTCTTCAACCCGGAGACCGCCACCGGCCCGGACGGCCACCTGCGCAGCTACACCGGAACCTGGGGCGGGTCGAGCGCGGGCGACACCGTCTGCTACGACTGGACCACGGCCGCCGCGTGCGCGGGTTTCCCCTTGCCGGCAACGCATCCCAGCGCCAACGGCGGGGTCACCCGGGACTACGGCTACGCGTACGACCAGGTCACCCGCTGCCTGTTCGGCCTCGGTGACGCCGGCATCCTGTTCTCCGAGGACCCCACCACGTCGAGTTCGCCGTGTATCCACAGTGGAGCGGACGTCACGCTGACGCCGTCGGCGTTCTACTGCGACGGCGGCACCGGGCACATCCACAGCTACACCGACGCCCGCCTGGAGAACATGAACCTGGCCAACGTCGACCTGACCGCGTCGACCGCGGATGTCAGCGACACCAACGGTTCCGTGATCGCCCATCCCACGTTCGCCCCGGACGGCAGCCTGGACCTGTCGGGGATCTCACCGGCCGCACATCCCAGCATCACCGTGTCCGCGCACCTCGTGCTGAACAACAGCAACGACTTCACCGGCGGCAACCAGCCGCACCTGGTGGTGGCGTTCAACGGCGACGCGCCGCAGGTCTGTTTCAGGACAACGGTCTCGGCGACCTGCACCGTGACAGCGGCGTCCGACACCGCGGCCGGCAGTGACGCCACCGGCGCGTTCACCTCCAACACCGTGAGCCTGCCCGTCGCACCGGGGCCGGCCTGCCAGCCGACAGTGACGATCAACAAGGAGATCTGCGCATCGATCCACGACGACGACTGCCAACCCGGTGGCCCGGGACCATGGACGAAACACGCGACCCCGGGCTTGCTCGGCCTGCTGTTGGCCAACCCGCACTGGCGGATCACGGTGACCGACGCCGGTCCGACCGGCATCACCGGTGTGACTGTCATCGACAGTGCCGCACCGTCGTGCCGGTCCGCCGCGGGCACGTTCGATCTGGCGGCCGGACAGAGCAAGCAGGTCTTCTGTTCGACGTCGCTGCTCCTGACGTTGCTGCCGTTCACGAACACGGCGTCGGCCACGTACCTCCCCACGAACTCACCAGCCGGCACCCCTCCGTCCAGGACCAGCGACTCCTCGGCGGTGGCCTGTTCCCTTCTCGGGTGCTGAACACCTGACCGACGCGAAACCGCGGTGCCGCCGGCGGAGCCATCGGCGGCACCGCGGCACTGGTGTGATCAACGAGAACGAGCGCCGAACCCGCTCACGGTGAGCCGCTGCCGCATCTCGGCGGCGACCGCGCCGCCGACCTCTCGGGCCGTCGCACCGATTCCTCGATCAGCTTCGCGGCGCGGCCGATGCGCCACTCCGAGACGTCGCGGCACAGGCGAACCCGCTCGGTCGTCTCGGCGATGTGCCGGGCCCTGGCGGAAACTGCTTCGCCGTCAGGACGGGGACCGGACAAGGTGGCTCCTTTTGTCGGCGTGAGGGTTCCTTTGCCAGTGGTACTTTCCGTAAATGGACGCGGCACCGCCGCCAGATGGGCAGCCGATCGACGACGGCCGGGCTCACGAACCGCTCAACACGGAGCTGGCCAGGCCGGTGGTGACGTTTCGTCGAAGACGAGGCGGACCTCGCGGCGATGGCCGAGAACTACCTGCGCCGTGACGGCTTCCGGGTCGTGACGGCGCTCGACGCCCGTTCGGCCGCCGCGGTGCTGCGCGAGCACGACCCCGACCTGATGGTCCTTGATCTCGGGTTGCCCAACGGCAACGGGCTGGACCTGCTGCGCGGGGTCCGCGCCGGCCGGCACCTGCTGCACCGGAACTCCCTGCTGGTGGCGGTCTCCGGTTTCAGCCAGGACGCCGACCGGGAACTCAGCCGCGCCGCCGGGTTCGACGCCCACTTCGCCAAGCCGCTCGACCTCGCTGACCTGGACACCCTGCTGGCTCAGGGGGTCACCGGCGGCACGCGTAGCCTGTGACGATGGTCCATCCGAGGTGGTGACCAGATGACAGAACCAGTCACGGCAAGGCGTCTGGTCCTCGACATGCGTGGCGCACTCCGCCGCGCCCACCAGAGCGTGATCGACGCGGAGACCCTGGCCAGCCGCCGGGCGATCGTCAACAGCTTCCGCGACCGGCTACGCGCCGATCCCGACACACTGACCGCCGACGACTTCCTCGCCCTCGCCGACCGCACGGTCCTGCACGTGGCCATCGTCGCCACCGCCAAGAGCCACGCCAGAGCAGACGCCTGCGATCTGCAGACCTACGACCCCAAGAGCGGGATCCTGCGCCTGGAGCAGCATGTCGGCTTCACGCCGGCCTTCCTCGCGTACTTCGCCACCGTCGACGCCGACACGCCGTCCGCGTGCGCCCGAGCACTCGCCACCGGCGACCCGGTGCTGGTCGACGACGTCGCGACCAGCCCCATCTTCGCCGGCCACGAGACCCGCGAGGTGATGCTCGCCGCCGGTTCGCGGGCGGTGCTGACCTACCCGCTGCTCGACGAGCACGGCGGCATCCTCGGCGTGCTGTCGATGCACTACCGTAAGACCGGCCCCCGCAACGACCAGGAACCGCTGGTCAGAGCCGCCGCCATGGCCATGGCCCGGCTCGACGCGGCCACCGGTCCGCCAGATCGCGCGTGAGCGTGGCTCAACGTGGGAGCCCTTGTGCCACAGCACGTTCTCGCCGAGGTGGCTGGATCGCCGGGAAACTCGGCGAGGATTTCACTGGTTCGAATTACGCCGACGACGATTCGACGTGCGGAAACCACTCTGGGTGCCTCCTTGTCGAATTCGGCCGCGCACTCGTTGGGCTGGTGGCGCGAACGCTGGTCCCCCGATCGCGTGACCGAGGGGATTGAACGTTTGGTGAGCACGGTCGCCGCGGCGTGCGAACGTGCGGGACATCGGTACCGTCTGCGCCCATGAATGCGCCGACACCCGCCGACCTGCACCGCGGACAGCCGGTCCGGGTGACCGGCAGAGGTCACCTCAGCCGGTGCGGCACCATCGCGTTCTTCGTCGGTGACGACGCGTCGTCGGCGGCCGAGGTGTGGGTCGACTTCGGCGGTGGCGCGGTGCTGTCCGTCGAACGCTGCATGATCGAGCCCGTCGCACCGGCCGACGACGTCCGAGTGGCCGATCCGGTGGCGGCGGGGCTTGAGGCGCTGCGCACCTCCTGGCCGGAACAGCGGCTGTCCCAGCCGGGAACATCGGATGGTTGACGCACGGGAACGGCACTCGGCGTGCATCGCGTTACGCCCCAGAGAGGATAATTACCCGATCGTGTGACCCAGTTCTGGCTGCGATCATGACCGACCGCTTCCCGGCGTACGCTGCGAGGTGCGCCGGTTATCCCGGCAGACAAATCCTGGAAATCACCAGCGGTCGGGGCTGAGCACAACATGGCGAGCAGAGACGAGGCTGAACGCGGCCTGGTGACCTGCGAGGTATCCGAGCAGCACGGGGCGACAATCATCCGCCCCGAAGGCCAGCTGGATATCGGCACCTATGGGCATCTGCGGGACGTTCTGCTCAAGTGCGCGGCCGACCAGCCGCGTGCGCTGATCGTCGATCTCGCCGCGCTGACGATCACCCAGGAGTTTCTGGTCAGCGTGTTCGTCACGGTGTGGATGCGCACCGAGCAGTGGTCCCCGGTGCCGCTGGTGATCGTTCCCGGACCGACGAACTCGGCGCAGTTCCAGCATGGCCCGGCGCGGCGATTCCTGACCATCCGTCCCACCGTGCGCGACGCGGTGGAGCGCCTGGCCGAGCCGCAGCAGCACCACCGCACCGTGTTGTGGCTGCCCTCCTCCCCTCTCTGCCTGCATGTGGTGGCGGAGTTCGTCGCCGAAACCTGCGGCAACTGGCAGGTTGACGAGCTCATGGAGGATGCCGTCGCGGTGGCGGCTGAACTGGTGGGCAATGCCGTCCGGCACACCGCGTCGCCCGCGAGGCTGCGGCTGGAGCTGTGGCCGGGGAGGCTGACGGTCGCGGTGACCGACGAGGACCCTCGCCCCGTGCGGTGGCCGCACCGAGACGCGCAACCGGATCCGGCCGACAGCGGGCTGAAGTTGATCGTTCGCCGTGCGCGCGCATGGGGCTGCTCGCGCGCGTGGTCGGGTGGCAAGGTCGTGTGGGCGGTGCTGAGCCGACCCGCGGTCCGATGACCTGTGCGGGCTGACGACGTGGTGATCTACACGAGCGGTGACCCGGGGAGACAGACAGGGCCGCTCATCGATCACGGTCGTCTTTGAGTTCTGTCACCAGCACGGCGGCTTGGGTGCGGCGTTGCATGCCGAGTTTGGCCAGCAGGTGGGAGACGTAGTTCTTGACGGTCTTCTCGGCCAGGAACATGCGTTCGGCGATCTGGCGGTTGGTGAGGCCTTCGCCGATGAGTTCGAGCACGACGTGTTCCTGGTCGGACAGGACGGCCAGCGGGTTGGCGCGCCGCTGCTCCTGGTTGCGCCGCAGCCGGGCGAGCAGGGCGGCAGTGGTGTGGGTGTCGAGCAGGGACTGGCCGCCGGCGACGGTGCGGATGGCGTTGACGAGGTCGCTGCCGAGGACTTGTTTGAGCAGGAAGCCGGCGGCGCCGGCCATGATGGCGTCGAAGAGGGCGTCGTCGTCGGAGAACGACGTGAGCATCAGGCACTGCAACTGCGGCATGGCCGAGCGCAGCTCCCGACACAACTCGACGCCGTTGCCGTCGGGCAACCGCACGTCCAGCACCGCCACATCAGGCTGAGCGGCGGGGGCGCGGGCCAGGGCTTCAGTAACCGTGGATGCCTCGCCAACGACCGTGAGATCCGGCTCGCCCCCCAGCAGGTCGGTGATCCCGCGCCGGACGATCTCGTGGTCGTCCACGAGGAACACGCCAATCGTCACTGTCATCGCCTCCGAAACCGAGCATGTCACGCCATACCCGCAATGCGGTCAGCTCTTGCCGTCACGCTGGGCGCGCACGGCCGTCCTGGCCTGTGCTATCAGGGTGAGCGCCTCGGTCGGGTCGCTCACCTGAGATGCTCGCTGGCGGATGCGTTGGTGATGTTCGACCGGCGCGACGGTCAGATGCCGACGCGTGGCGACCGCGAAAGCTCCCCAGAAAGCGGCCGGGTGCTCCGCGTCCGTGACGACGGGGGGCGTCATCGCTTGAACGGCGTCGCGCGGCTCGCTGATCCCGGAATCCGCCGGCTCGGGCAGCGTGGGCGGAGTGTCACGACGAGGCTCGGGCAGTGCGAGCAGGTGCAGCAGATCGTTGGCCGCCGAGTCGCGATGGGTCAGGGGCGGCAGCCCGAACAATCGCGCCACCGTGGCCGGCACCGAACTGTGGTCGTAGACGGTGTGGTCGATCGTGCCGCGTGGGATCAGCGGGGAGATGACAACCGCGGGCACCCGCACGCCCAGTCGGTCGAAGGTGAAACCATGGTGGTTGTTGCGCGGGAACAAGACTCGGTCGCCGGGTGGGACCGCCGGCGGGGGTGCCACGTGGTCGTAGAAGCCGCCGTGCTCGTCGTAGGTGATGACCAACAAGGAGTGCTCCCAGTGCGGGGAGTTCCTGATGGCCTCGTAGACCGTCTTCACCAGGCGCTCACCACTGGTGACATCGGCGAGCGGGTGCTGGGAGTTTCCGCCACGGAAATCCCCCGCTCCGAGCAGGACGTCACCGTAGTCCGGCTCGATGAACACATAGCGGGGCCGGTATCCGGGGTCGCGTAGGCGCTCGCTGAAGGTCGCGGCGCTGGACAGGTGGCCGGCGAGCAGGTTGAGGCCCATTCCTCGGAGGGCCAGGACCTGAGGGAATTCGTCGCCAGCGACAACTTCCCAGGCGATGTGGTTGTCGCTCAGTCGGTCGAAGATCGTGCCGTTGTCGAAGTGGTACCCGTCGAGCAGGTAGCTGGAGACCGTGTCCCAGTCGCTCGGGCTGTCGTCCAGGCCGCCGGAGGACGCCGCGTGCACGAACAACCGGTTGGGCCAGGTGGGTCCCGGCAGCGCGGAGAACCAGCGATCACATATCGCGAATTCCCGCGCGAGCGCGTTGAGCACGGGAAGCTGCGCGGGCGCGAAACAGCGCATGATCTTCTCCGGATGCGCTGTTCCCGTTCCGCGGTAGCCGGACAGGAAACCGGAGTTGTCGATCGGCGGGTACCCGGCCTGCGGCCGGTAGACGGCGTCAGGTCCGCACAGCTGTTCCACGACGCCGGCGAACTCATGGCAGGGATCCTTGTCCGCCACGGGGATCACGTAGTCGGCCGGCGTGCCCGCCACCACGGCACGCCCGGTTGTGGGATCGGTGTTGAAGCAGAGGCGGCCGACCAGCCCGTCGACTGTCGTCCGCGACCCGGTGACCGCGTCGATGCCAGCGATGCCGGAGAACCCCAGCATGTGATCGAACGAGCGGTTCTCCAGCATGAGCACGAAAATCCTCAGTGGAGCTGGCGCGAAACGGGGCTGTGAGGTCACTTGGCCACCGTCCCACGCCCTGACGGACACGCGCAGGTGGCCACGTAGGTCAGCCTCAGGTGAGCGATGGGCTGATCGGCGCGGGCGGGGTCGGAGGTCATGCCGGGTCGACGGTGTGCCAGAGCGCGCCACTGACGCCATGTGGACAGACGATCGGGTGTGTGGCCTCTTATTCAGGCAACCCTCGCCACTGAAGACTTGGCTTGGCAGTCAAAGGAACTCGGAGGTGGGGCAGTGCCAGCTACCCGGCGTACAGCGTCACAGGGAAGTGAAACCCCCAAGCAGGACAAGGATGTCGGCACTGCCCCCTACGCCCGCGTGCCGAGAGTCGGAATGCGAGTGACCGACGTGCACCTGCCCCCGTTGCCGGGCGAGGACGCCGTCGTGAAAGTCCGTTCGGCGCTGCCTTCACTGCCGCACCTGGCGTTCATCGCTGGTCTCGGTGTGATGGGCGTGTTCAGCATCCTGGGGTGGCCGGTGGTGCTGGCCGTCGGGGTCGGTGCGGCACTGACCGAGCAGCTGGCGCGCACGTTTCTGGTCCACGTTCCGCGGCCGGCCGGCGATGGGGACGTTGCCAGCCACCTGGGTGATCAGCGATGACCAGCCGGCGGTTCGCTTCCTGCCCAGACCACACGGTGCTATGAGGCAAACCAGAATGCTGACGCCGCACCCGTGTGAGAGGCGGCGCGGGTGACAACGATGGGGCAAGCCGTCGGCGCGTTCATCGCGACCAACATCGACGGCTTCCTCGTACTGCTGCTGCTCGTGGCTCGTGCCGCCGGTCGTTCGGGTGGTGTCGCCCGGGTGTTCCTCGGCCAGTTCCTGGGATTCGCCGGCATTCTCGTGCTGTCCAGCCTCGCCGCGCTGGTGGTCAGCGGCCTGCCGCACGATGTGCGTCCCTGGCTTGGCCTGCCGGCAATCGCCCTGGGGATCCGAGCCGCGCTGCAACTGCGACGGGGCGAGGACGACAACCCAGCGCCGGACACCGGTCCCGGCGTGAGCAGCGCCGCCACCATCACCTTCACCAAGGGCGGCGACAACATCAGCGTGTATGTGCCGATGTTCGCGGTGGTCGGCCTGACCGGGGCCTGCGCCTACATGGCCATATTCCTGGTGCTGCTCGCCCTGATGTGCGGCGCCGCGTGGCTGGTCGCCACCAAGACAGTCATCGCCCCGCTGCTGTCGCAGTGGGGGCCGGTGCTGATGCCTGTCGTCCTGATCGGGGCCGGCATCCTGGTCATCGTCCAGGAGTTGTGGTTCGACTAGCGGCGAGGTGTCACGGGGTTGTGGTCGCTCTGGTCACCGACGAGCGGAACCACAGTTCCATGGCCCCTTTCGGCAGGTTCGCGGAGGGCGCGACACTGGCGAGGGTCGACCGTCGGTGTAGACGGCGACGGAACTGGTTCGCACGCCGTTGATCCGGGCGCGGCTCACCGGCCGACCGCAGTGGTGCGAACAGGCCGCAGTCTCCTCGGTAAGGCCGCCTCCTTGGTGAGGCGGTCTCCTTGGTGAGACGTCCACAACTGTGCGAAGGAACGAGGAAGAACATGTCCGTTCAGGTGTCGTGTTCGGGAATGATCGATCCTGTCGATGCGATCAACAAGTCGAACGTCCAGTCCGCGGTTGTGGAGGGGCGAACGCTCGAACTCCGGCAGGGTGACGTCGGCGGTGTGCAGCACGCATGGGCACGTCTGTCCGACGCGCACGACGGCGATGTCGTCTGGCTTGAAATCTCCGGCGACGGAGGTAAGACCTGGATAAAATGCGACAGGCGGACCATTCGGGCGGGAAGGCGGAATTACACCGACGCCCAGCGGACGGTCAACGACGCTCAGGTGTGCATGCGGGCGGTGGCACAACTGGGGGATTCCAGGTATCAGACCGCCGCCTGGTGTTAGCGCGTCAGGCAGATCCGCGACGAGCCACTGGTTCCATTACGACTGCTCGTCATTATCCGGATCCGGGATGAATCTCAACCGGTCCGTGACGACGTCGTGGGCGACCTCGGACAGACCACGGTCAGTGAGATAGGCCTGCGCACGCAGCCGCAGGAAGGCGGACGTCAGATCGGTCTGGAGGTGGATCGAGACCATTCCCGTGGCCTGGTGGATCACCGCCCAGTCGGGGCCGAACCCCTCGGCGAACAAATCGTCCTCAGGTGTGGCCGGCCAGACCTGCATGCGTTCGATGAGCAACCGCATCGCCGCCTCCGCGAACAGCAGCCCGTCGGTCACCTCGTCGGCCGACAGGTCGCCCCAGGTCGCGCGGTAGACCTCAAGCGACCCCACCGAGACCATGCCCATCACGAGTGGGAAAGCGAACACCGCGGCAACGCCCGCGGCCGACGCTCCCGGCGCGAACATCGGCCAACGGCAGGCCGTCGCTTCGCCGGTCAGATCCGGCACCAGCACTTCCAGTCCCTGGACCAACGCGTCACCGGCTGGTCCTTCCCCCAACGTCACCTCGAGTTCGGCCACCCGACCGCTGACCGGGTCGGTGGTGTACACCACCTCGCTCAGTCCCAGGTCGCCGATGATGTGCAGGGCCACTCCGCTGGCCACCAACGCCTTGGCGCAGGCCCGGCAGACGTGACGGACGGCGACTGGCGCACCCTCCGCGTGCGCCAGTTCCTGAATCGCCTGCGTCACCCAGCGCTCTCGTTCCGAGCCCACATCCGTCCCTCGGCTTGGTCACCGCCGTGATAACCGGTCATCCTCGGTTTGGTCATCGCCGTGGTAACCGGCCGTTGATCGCGTCGCGGGCGATGTCGACCAGTCGCCGGTCGTGGCCGCGCAGCAGGGTGAAGGCGGTGTCCATGTCCACCCCGAGGCGTGCGGCCAGCACACCCTTCGCCTGCTCGATCACCGCACGCCCGTGCAACAGCGCATGGCGTTGGGTCAGCGACGCCACCGGATCGCGCACAGCGCGCTCGTGCACCAGGGAGATGGCGGCCAGGTCGACCAGGGCCTGAACCATGGCCCCGGTGTCGTTCAGCGCCCCGAGTCGCCTGCTCAACAGAGTGAGCACGCCGATCGTCTGGCCGCGTAGCCGCACCGGCAACGCCTGCACCGAGGCGAATCCGGCCTGCACGGCCAGTGGGGCGAAGCGCGGCCAGCGGGTGGCGGCCGCGAGATCGCCGTGGTGCAGCGCCGCGTTGGCGCGTAGGCATTCCTGGTTCGGGCTCTGCACGTCCTGGATCACCAGCAGTTGCGTCAGCGCGTTCAGCTCGACCGAGGAGGCCACCACCCGCAGGCATCCGCCGTGATCGACCACCACCAGGCCGGCGGCGTCGATCTCGGGCAACTCCACGCACCACGCGGTCACCCCGTGGAGGAACTCGATGGGATCGAACTCGTCGAGCAGCGCGGCCGTGGCGGTCACCGTCGTCACCGGCTCGGGACACATGCCGAACAGGCCCTGCCAGCGTCGCACACCGAGCGCGGTGGCCACCAGCAATGCCGACATCACGGCCAGAGCGACCCCGAAGGAGTAGTCATTCAGGGTGTAGGCCACCAACATCAGCGTCGGCGCCACCAGCGTGGCGACCACGCCGGCCGCCTCCACAGCGCCCGCGATCGCGCCCACCCGCCCGGTCGGGATGCGGACACCGATCAGGGCGAGTGCCGTCCCACTCGCCACCCCCAGACTCAGTGCCACCCCGCCCAGTGCGAGCACACCCCACGGCAGGGGAGGCCGGAACGCCTGAAGCAGCGTGCACGCGCCGGCTGCGGCGATACAGACCACAAGCGTCGGTCTGCCGGCCTTTCGGTCGGCCAGCCACCCACCGACCGGGCGGGCCAGGGCCGCCACCGCCATGACGCCCGTCGTGAACAACACCGCCCGAGTCCAAGCCAGCTGGTAATCAGCGTGCAGATAGGCCGGCAGGTAGAGCATCATCCCCCGCTGGGTGCCGAACACGACCACGTACAGCAGGGCGAGGTGGAACGTCCAGGGGATACCCAGTGCCTTCCGCAACGTGTGCGAGGAGACGGGCTCCGCGGTTCCTCGGTGCCTGCCGCGAACCAGGAGCGGAACCAGCACGGCGAACCCGACCAACAGCAGGACCGTCAGTATCAGCCGCCAGCGGCCGTCGACCATCAGTGGCAGGGTGAGGGCAGCTGCTGCCGCCCCCGAAAGGCTGCAGCCCCCGCAGGTCGCCAGCATCAGGCCTTTTCGCCTCGGCGGGCAAACGCGTGCGACTGCGGCAAGTCCGGCTGGGAACATCGCGCCCGCGACCCCTGCGGCACACACCAGCAGTAAGGCTTGCAGCGGTGCCGACTGCACGATCCCGATCGCGGCCAGCAACACCGCGGCAGTCGCACTGATCCCCGACAGCAACACGCGGGCTCCGTAGCGGTCCGTCAGCACACCGACGACCAACCGTCCGGCCGCGGTCAACGCCAGCGCCAGCGCGACCACCAGGACCTGCCCGAGATCGCCATCTCCGGACCGGTCCGTCAGCACCTGCGGCAGGACCAGGAACATCCACACCCAGGCGCTCAGCGCGCACCCGACACAGACCACCGTCGCTGTCACTACGGGCGATCCCACTGTAGTCTTCTCATTCATTATTCGCAGACTTCCAGTCAACGCCGAGCGCATGGCACATCCTTGTCGTTGACGGCTGCGTATCCACGCCGGACCTTGTCGTTCACCAAACCCGACACCGCGGGTATCGAACACCGCCAAATGGGGTGAGTTCGTCAACGGGGCGCAAATATGCTGCGTGGCGACAGTTTGCCACATGAGGGACAGTTTTCCGCGTGGCGACTCTACCGCAAGGCAGGATCGCCGCACCGGCGGGCACTTTTGTCACTTTGGCGGGACAGTTCTGTCACGACAAGCAAGTACCCCACTTTCCGCTCCTGCGCTGACACTGTAAGGAACCGAGGCAAACGTGTGCTGCCCAGGCCGCGAAGGTCCTCCCGGGCACCACGCGGAGATGTGGGACACGGTGCTCGGCGGGCCGACCTTCGACTTGGGCTTACTTGAGATCGCCGTTCGCCGCCGCCCTCAAACCTCCACATGTGGCGCATTTGCGCCATTGTCCTGTACTGGGATGTCGAACGACATCGATCGCGGACGCGGTCTCGTCACTGGCCCTTCTCGCCGACGCCTCGCGACCCGCATTGAGCGTTTTTCATCCTGCGGCGAGCCCACGGTCCCGCGGGACGTGGCTGGTTTTGGCCAAGAACGTGTTCGAGATCTTGGCCGCTCCCGTTGCCAGTCCAACAGCAGCCAGCAGGAGATGAACACGATCCCCACGACGCACACTGCCACCGACACCCGGATGGCGACGGTGAGCGCCGCGTTCATGACGTCGGCTGTATTTCAGTAAACGGCGCTTCACCGTGGTCGGTGTAGATGTCGACCCCGGCCACCCAGATGCGGCGGGCCAGCATCAGGGCGCTGGCTTCGTGGGACGAGAGGGCATCGGTGGACTGCCTACGGCTGTAGCTGCCGACGATCCCTGCCAGTTCGGCGTGTTCGTTGGCGATCGGGAGGAAGTGCCAGCCGGCTTCCCGGTAATAGCTGACTCGGCCCGTCGATGGTGACGAAGACGCCGCTGCCACTGTTGGAACAAGGTCGCAGGCTCATCGCCGCCACCAGTGCGTCATACGTCGCTCGGTGTGGCGACAGGTCTTCCGGCAAGCCCTCGGCCAGGCTGAAGGACTCCAACACGCCGAGCCGGTAGGTGTCCAGCCCTGGCGTCAACCGGCGGGCCGGCTTGAGCGTGTCCATCACCTCGGGGCACTCCCAGTCGCCGAGGTGCCGCTGAAGAACGCCAACATCGACGTGGGCGTTGTGCGCGACCAGGACATCGGCGTCCAACGCCTTGAGCACGTCGGCCGCGATCTCTTCGAAGGCCGGCGCGTCGACGACCGAATTGTCGGTCAGGCCGTGGATGCGCGCGGCGAAGTTCCGGATCGGCAAGGCCGGCTTGACCAACCAGCTCATCGGCTCCCCGATGACGCCAGCAGTGATCGGCACGGCGGCCAACTCCACGAGCTCGGGCGGCTGCTGGCCGTTGCCCGCTCGGTGATGTCCACGACCACCACGCCGCGTGCCTCGGGAACGTCCTGCGCTGTTGTCCACACGCGATCAGCCGACGGCAGCCGGTGGGCGTTCCGGCAGACTTCGATCTGGCTCAGCGAGGTGTCCCTGGGCGCGTGGCCGGACGGCGACTACCCCCGTCGGCCACCAACGGCCGACATCGCGACGCGAACTCAGTACCCCGGCACCGGCTCGCCGACCTCGATCCCCTCACTGGTGATCACGAACTTCCTGGTCTCGGGGTGATTCTCGTTCGCTCGGGACTTGAGCACGGTCATCGCGCGGTCCAGCTTCGGCCCGTTGCGGACGTAGTGCAGCAGCACCAGGTGGTCGGACAGATGGGAGGTCCCCAGCTGGGTGAGCTGGTGCTGGCCGAACAGGTGCGGCACGTCGAGCGTGAGCAGCGTGCTGATGCCGGACTGCGCGCAGCGGCTCAGCAGCGAGCGCACGAACTCGCTGAACCGCTGCTGGTCCTCGCACGCCGAGGCGAGGTCGGTGAGACTGTCGATGACCAGCCGCCGGCACCCCGTGGCTTCCAGGGATTCCAGCAGCTCGTAGGACCACTGGTCGATGTAGATGTCGTTGGGGGATTCGCAACGCAGGACGACGTTGTCGTCCCGCGGGTCCCAACCCAGGCTGCGGATGGCCCGGCCGAGCTGGACGTGGTTCTCCTCCAGTGTGGTGAAGGTGCACTTCTCGCCCAACTCCGCGCCCCGATACACGAAGTGCAGTCCCAGCACCGTTTTGCCTGATCCCGGCGGGCCGGCTATCACCGTGCTCGAACCGGGCCAGTAGCCGTCGTTGAGCATCTTGTCCAGTGCGGGGATGCCCGAACTCACCCGGCCCACCTCCCCACGCCACTCGGTTGCCGAGGCGACATCGCTCAGCCGGGGGAACGCATCCAGGCCGTGGTCGGTGATGCGGTAGGCGTGCCAACCGGACCGGCACGCGCTTCCCCGGTGCTTGAGCACCTGCAGGGCTCGGTTGGTCCGCTGGCCACTGGTGTGGATGGACAACACGACCGTGCTGTCGGCGATGGCGTACTCGGGCGAGGTCGCCAGTTCGGGCGTGTCGTACTCGGCCAGCCACACCGCGCAGATGGCCAGCGCGCTCAGGCGACCGGCCAGCTCGCAGAGGAAGCGGGCGTAGTCGGTCGCGTCGCGCGCGGCGAACCGCAGCGCCTTGACGCTGTCGATGACCAGCATCGCGCACGATGTGCGGGCGATGATCTCGGTGACTCGTTCCAGTGCCGCCCGCAGGCCCGCGTTGACCACCACGTCGCCGAGGTCCTCGAACAGCACCGCGGTGCCGATCCGGTCCGGTTCGCAGAAGGCCAGGCCCTGCACGAACTGGGTGATCTTGATCAGCGGTTCGGTGAGGGTGCTCAGGTAGACCACGGGGGCGTCGGGGCGGCCGTTGGCGAACGCGCACTGCTGGGCGAGGACGGTCTTGCCGGTGCCGGGCGCCCCCGCCAGGAGCATGATCGACGGGCTGACCAGGCCGCCGCCCAGAATCGTGTCCAGCCGGGAGCACCCGCTGGTCAGCCGTTCGGTCATGCCGGCACCCGCTGCCGCACGGCTGGGTGCAGCTCGCGAACGGCGGCCACGACGCGTGCCGGCGGGATCGGCCTGCGCAGCAGCGTGACAGCGTCCGGCGGGACCCGCTCCGACATCGAGGCGGACATCGCGATCACCCGGGTGCCTCCCGCGGCCAGGTCGCGCCCGAGCTCGGCCGCGCCGGGCAGGAGCTGGTCGATGATCGCCACCGGCGGCGGGGTGGCCCGCTGACCGACCGCGGCGTGCACCGTCGCGGTCGTGACCACCTCCAGGCCCTCCGAGCGCAACATCCCCGCCAGACACCTGCTGACGAACGGGTCGGCCTCGACCAGTAGCACCCGCGTGTCGCGGTCGTGGCCGGAAAAGGCATCGCGGGCCTCGGCTGTCCAGGCCAGGACCTGCCGCGCACTGTGCGTCAGAGGACGGCAGTTGTCCTCGGCGTGGCGGCGCAGCGTGGCCAGCGCGGTGGGGACGTCCGCACCGCTCCTGGCGGCCAGTGCGCCAGTCGCCTGCCAGGCGGTGACCTGGTTCTGGAACACGCGGTACTGCGTGAGATGCGAGGCCGTGTCGGGCAGGGCGTCGGCGGCGGAGTCGGCCAGCATGCCCGCGGCGGCGATCACGGCCCAGCTGTGAACGGTGTCGAGTTCGTCGGTGAACACGGGCGCGCGGCGACACAGCAGCACCAGAGTCCCGACGAGGGCGTCGAAGGCCCGCATCGGAGCCGTGTACAGGGTCCTGATCCCGTATGTGCCGGCGAACTGGGCCAGTCGCGGCCACTGCTCCGCCCGCGTCGCGGGGGCGTGGTACGCCGTCGCCGGCCCGTCCGCGTCGGTCAGATCGAGGTCACGCTCAGCCTGGAGAGCGTGGAACGTGTCGAACAGCCGGGGATCGGTCGCGGCGATCACGCAACGGCGTGCCGGGCCAGCCGACACCAACACGCCGGCGGCGGTCACGCCCGGAAGTTGTGCGCACGCGTCGGTGAGCAGGTAGGCAGCGTCGAGTGCGCACCCCCGGTTCGCCACCGTCCGGGCTAATCGCGTGATCGTCGAGTTCGGTCGCGGCGCCACTGGGCCCACCTCCTGTGCACTACCCATGTTCATCGTCGCGGCTCCGGTGGATGCCCGGCGCGTCATTCGGCCGCAGTCTCAGCACGCCCCCGATGACGTCGTCAGCGACATCGGACAACCGTCGGTCGGTGGCATAGGCGTGGCCGCGCAGCCGCAGCAACGCCTCGGCGAGCGTGCAGCTCAGCTGCACCGAGACCATGCCCGTGGCCTGGTGCACGGTCTGCCAGCGACCGTGGAACTCGTCGACCGCGAGCGCTTCCTCATCCAGTGCGCCGGCCTCGACCACCTGGTTGATCAACTGGCTGGTCATCACCTCGGCGAACGCCAGCGCCAAGTCCAGTTCGTCACTGGAGAGCGCGCCCTCGCGTGCCCGGTAGACCTCCAGCACGCCGACCGTGATCTGCCCCATCAACAAGGGGAACGCGAAGACCGCGGACACCGACTCAGCCGCCGCGTCGGGGCCGAACACCGGCCACCGCGCGAGGAGCTGCTGATGGGACAGGTCCGCGACCAGAACGGGCAGGCCGTCGCGCACGGCCGTCAGAGCAGGTCCCTCCCCGAGGGTGATCTGGAGTTCGATCATCCGCTCGACGGTGTCGGTGGTCGCGCAGGCGGGCTCCGCCACGCCGAGGTCACCGAGCAGGTACACACCGACGCCGAGCGCACCGAGCCACTCGTGGCACACGGAGGCGACATGACGCACCGATACCGGGGTGCCTTCGGCCCGCGCGCGGGCGCGCGCCTCCTGGTAGATGCTCTCCGGTTCCTGCTCGATAACCACGCGCGCCGCCTCCCCAGCACCCTCGACCCTGTTCGTGCAGCCACATTGCGGTTGGCGACGCTAGCTTCGGAATCAGGACACCGACCAGAGCCGAAATGCTGTTCGCGAACACTGCTTTTGTCCCCAGCCGGGCACGGTCAGCCCGATGAGGCCGAACGGGTGGCGATCAGGATCAGCAGGCCGGTCACGGTCTGCTCGCCGAGCGGCAGGGGAACGCGCAGCCGGAAGAGCACGATGTAGCCGGCTTTGACCGCGCAGCAGATGACGCCGACGAACTCAGCGAGTGGCAGCCGGCCGGCTGACGACGGGTGCCCTCGACGGCGTCGAGGGCACCTGCGTTCACCGTTCGCGGCGGCCGCGGGCGGTGGCCAGGGGGTCGCCGTCGGTGCGCGGGACCTCGATGTCGCCGAACAGTTCCCGTTGCTGCGCCGGGGACAGACCCTCGGCCGAATCGGACGGCTGCTCGGAGCCGCGGGAGCGTTCCGATGCCTGGGCACGCTCCGGCTCGGGCTGCTGGCGGCGGTTCCACCAGCGGCGGCTCCGCTCCCGGTCGGCCGATCCGCTCCGACCGGCCGGCCGGACTCCCGGCTGTTCCCACTGGGACTCGGTCGGCTGTTCATGGTTGCCGACGGCCCGCTGGGCGGCTTCGCGCAGGGCGGCCTGGCGCTGGGCTTCCTGTTGGGCCGCTTGCTGTTGCGCTGCCTCGCGCCGGGTGGCTTCCTGTTGTTCGGCCTCCCACAGGGCGATCTCCTGCTGGGCCGCCTCGCGCTGGGCGGCTATCCGCTCGTCGATCTCCCGTTGGGTGGCATCCCGTTGGGTGGCCTGACGCTGGGCTCGGTCGCGCTGGGCCGCCTCGCGCTGAGCGGCTTCACGCTGGGCCGCTTGCACCGCCTCATATTGGGCGGCCTGTTGCTGTTCGGCCTCCCACAGGTCCATCTCCCGCTGAGCCCGTTCCCACTGAACGGTGCCGGGCCGGGGCAGTGGCTGGGAGTGCGGCACCGGCGACTGCGGGCTCGGGGCCGGGCCCCAGCCCGACTCCCGGGCGACCAACTCCCGGAACTCCTCGTCCCACTGGTCCGGCGCCCATTGGGCCGAGGCCCGCTGGGGCCGTTCGACACGGGGACGCTCGACGCGGGGCGGCTCGGGTGGCAGCTGCTCACCGTGCGGCCGCTCGACTCGGGGCCGTTCCAGTCGGGGCGGCTCCGGCAGGGGCTGCTCCACGTGGGGTCGTTCGAACTGGGCAGACCGCTGCTGGGCAGCGTCTCGCAGCCGCGCGGCGCTCATCACCTGCGTGGCATCCACCGGGGCGGTCTCAGCGTTGGCCACTGCGTCCTGCGGCCGCTGGTGCTGGCCGGACATCTGTTGGCCGGACATCTGCTGGGCGGCGTCCCGCAGCCGGGCTGCGCTCATCACCTGGGTGGCATCGACCTGGGCCACCGCCGGTTCGACGTTGGGTTCCTCGACATGGGTTCGCGCATGCTGGCCGGACCGCTGCTGGGCGGTGTCCCGCATCCGAGCGGCGTCCATCACCTGCGTGGCATCGGCCCGAACAGCCTCGGTGTGGGCCGCCTCCCGCCGACGGCGTCCCCGACCGGCGGGGGCGGCCACCGGCGGCTGTTGTGGAGCGGCCTGTGCTTCGCCGACCTCGCGCTTGGCGTCGGAGCGGGTGGCGAACTTCTCGACGTACTCGATCCAGCGGGCGTAGGCGTGCGACTGCTCCCACTCGGCCAGGGAGTCCTCGTCGTCGAAGCGGTAGAAGATCTGCCAGTCACGGCCGGTCGACGAGGTGCCCATGACCCCGGCGCCGAGGTAGCCCCGCTGCCCCGCCGCCGTGCCCAGTAGCGCGGTCGCCGACACGGAGAACTGGCTCGCACGCCCGCGACGCACCTCATAGCTGAGAGTGACGGTGATCGGCCCGCTCATATCCGCGGCACACCCCTTTCCAGGCATCCGGGTGTGTTTACGCGGGCGCGACCGGATCGGTTCAACGGGCGGCGTAAGCGCCACCGTTGACGTGGACCACCTGGCCGGTGAGGTGGCCGGAGTCGGGGCGGGCCAGGAAGAACACCGCCTCCGCGACCTCGCCGGGCGTGCCCGGCCGGCGGTTGAACGCGGCGGAGACCCGGGCGGCGACCCAGTCCTCGGACACGGTGCCGGCGAAGAACTCGGTGTCCAGGGTGACGCCGGGGGCCACGATGTTGGCGGTGATCCCACGGCCGCCGAGCGTCCGGGCCGTCTCGACGTTCCACGCCTCCAGGGCCGCCTTCGCCGCGCCGTAGGAACCAGATCCCTGTTTCGCCGCGATCGAGCCGATGGTGACCAGGCGGGCCCCGTCGGTCAGTCGCGGCTTGAGCGCCTCGGTGACCAGGACGGTGGTGAGCACGTTGGCCTCGTAGTTGGCCCGCCACGCGTCGGCCAGGCCGGCCAGATCGCCGGCGACGACGGCGGGGCGGCGGCGGTCGGTGTTGCCGCCGGCGTTGTTGACCAGCACGTCGACGCGGGCCGGCAGCTGGTCGAGCGCGGCCTGGACGGCGGCCGGGTCGGCGGCGTCGAACGCGACGTGGGCCACGCCCAGCCGCTCGGCGGTGGCCGCCAGCACGTCCGCACGGCGTCCGGTGATCGTGACGTCGTGCCCGGACCTGGCGAACAGTTCGGCCGCGGCGGCGCCGATGCCGGTGCCGCCGCCGGTGACGACAACAGTGCGCTTGGAGGTCATGGCGGAAGTCTCGACGCCGAGCGTTCGAGGTGTCAAGAGATGTTCGAAATTCAAGCGCCATGTCGAAGTTGTGTAGGCTGCCGGCCATGCCCACCAGCGCGAAGACCCGCACGGACGAGGTGCTCGACCGGGTGCGCGCCGACATCCTCGGCGGTCGCCTCGCCCCCGGTGAGCGGCTCAAGTTCGCCCCGCTGTGCCAGGCCTACGACGCCAGCGTCGGGCTGCTGCGGGAGGTGCTGAGCCGGCTGGCCGAGCAGGGTCTGGTGCTGGCCAGCCCGCAGGTGGGCTTCCAGGTCACGCCGATCTCCGTCGACGACCTGCTGGACCTGACCAGCACGCGGATGGACATCGAGGGCCTGGCGCTGCGACGCGGCATCGAACGCGGCGACACGGCCTGGCGGGCCCGGCTGGTGGCGACCCACTTCACCCTCGCCGACACGCCGCGCCGCGACCAGGCCGACCCGACCCGGGTCACACCGGCCTGGGAGATCGCCCACGCGGACTTCCACGACGCGCTGCTCTCGGGCTGCGGCAGCCCCCGCCTCTACGCCATCGCCACCGCGCTGCGCACCAGCGCGTGCCTGTACCGGCGCTGGTCGGAGGCGATCGACGCCACTGACGCGGCGCGTGATCCGGCGCTGGAACACGCCACGATCCTGCGGCACACCATCGACGGCGAGGCGGACGCGGCCGTGGCCGCCCTCGCCGCGCACATCGAGCTGACCACCACGTTGATCGTGGCCTCCCGCAAGTCGCCCTGAACGCCGACGTTGACGCTCCGGCCAGCGGAAACTACCGTCCTGACTTGACATTCACGTCATGAGGGAGCGGTGGATGCCCGGGCGGGACGACGAGCGCGGCGAGCGGATCCTGGACGCCGCCGCCGAGTTGGTGCTGCGCTGGGGCTACAAGCGGGTGACCATCGAGGATGTCGCCAAGCACGCCGGCATCGGCAAAGGCACTGTCTACCTGCACTTCCGCAACCGCGCCGAGCTGTTCGTGAGTGTGCTGGTGCGGGAGTCGGTGGCGATGACCGCCGACATGCTGGACGCGCTGCGGCGGGATCCGGTGATGATGCTGCCGGCCGAGCAGGCGCAGATGGTCTACCTGGGCGTGATGAAGCGGCCGCTGCTGCGGGCCATGTTCAGCCGGGACGTGGAGATCCTGGGCGATCTGGCGGCGGATCCCACCATCGCGCCGCTGCGGCGGGTGAAGATCGACCTGTTCGGCGACATGTTCCAGGTGCTGCGCGAGCACGGCCTGGTCCGCACCGACCAGGACCTGGAGAGCCAGCGCTACCTGATGACCGCCGTGCAGACCGGGTTCTACCTGGCGCGGCCGATGCTGGGGGCGTTCGCCGACACGCACAGCGACGAGGCCACGGCGAAGTTGTTGGCGCACACCGTCCGCGAGTCGCTGCAGACGCCCGGCCAGCCCGATCCCGAGGTGTTGCAGGCACTCGCGCCCAAGATGACGGCCATGCTCACGGACTTCCACCGGGCGCTGGCCGCCACCGTTCACGGCGAGGGCTGACGCACGTTCGTCACGGCCCGGACCGAGGGCAGGGCCAGCACCACGGCGCTGGCCACCAACTGCCAGCCGACGCCGACCGCGAGCACGGCGCCGATGCTGGTGGCGCCGGCCACCACTCCGGCCACCGCCAACCCGATCGGCCCCAAGGCGTAGGACCCGAACGAGACGTAGGAGTTGACGCGGGACAACGCCTCGGCCGGCACCTGCTGCTGCACGGTGGTGGACCACAAGGTGTTGAACACCGCGCCGGCGCATCCGGCGCCCGCCGCGCCGACCACCACGAGCGCCAACGGCAGGCCGGCCACCAGGCAGGCCGAGGGCGCCGCCCACAGGAACGAGACGGCGGTGGCCACGGCCAGCGGTCGGCGGGGCCGCCGGCCCAGCAGGGCGAACCCGGTGACCATGGCCCCGATCCCGTAGCCGGCCATGATCGCGCCCCACGCCCCGGCCCCGCCGTAGTGGGCCTGCGCCGAGGCCGGTCCCAGCACCAGATATGGCGCCCACACCAGGAGGTTGAACAGGGCGAACTGAGTGGTGATGGCCCACAGCCAGGTCCGCGAGCTGAACTGGGTCCAGCCCTCACGCAGCTGCGTCAGCAGTGAGTCGCGGTGGCCAAACGCCGTCGCTGGCACCTTCAGCAGGGCCAGGCCCACCACGCTGAGGGCGTAGCTGAGCGCATCGACGGCCAGCACCGCGGGCGCGCCGACCAGGGCGACCAGCACGCCGGCCAGCGCCGGGCCGGCGATGCTGGTGGCGGATCGGGACAGCCCGATCAGGGCGTTGGCCTCGTGCAGATATTCGCGTGGGGTCAGCGCCGGCACGAGTCCTTCCAGCGACGGGGTGAACAGCGCCTCACCAAGCCCGCCGATCGCGGCCAGCGCCATCACCGCGCCCAGCGGCGGGTGGCCCAGCGCGAACAACAGCGCCACACCGCCCTGGCTGACCGCCCGGACGCCGTCGGCGGTCAGCATCACCAGCCGGCGCGGCAGGCGGTCGCCGAGCACACCGCCGCCGACCAGGAACAGCACCAGCGGCACGATCCGCGCCGCCAGCACATAGCCCAGGTCAGCCGGTGAACCGGTGCTGCCCAGCACCGCGAACGACAGCCCCACCGAGGCCATCGCCGACCCCAGCAGCGATCCGGAATAGGTCACGAAGAACAGTCGGAAACGACTGTCCCGAAACGGCGCCAACCGACCCTTCGACGCACGCAGCATCCGGCCTCCCCCGTTACCTTTTTCGTAGCTCCTGATCAAGGAGTCGTGGTCGCCAGGCCCGGCATGACTAACGCCCCCAGTCGAACCCATGATCCGGGGGGTGGTGTCACCGGACCTGGTGGCATCGAAGGACCGCTGATAGGGACACGGCCGCCCACCGGGCAGGTCTCGTCGTAACGTGGGTGCCGGCCATCGATGCTCGACCGGCGACCACACACAACGAACGGACGGCATGACGGATGACCAGCGATTTCGGGGTGTTCCTCGGCCTGGACGTCGGCAAGGACGCCCACCACGCCGTCGGCCTGGACCCTGCCGGCAAGCGGCTGCACGACGCCCCCCTGCCCAACAGCGAACCCAAACTCCGGGCGCTGTTCGACAAACTCGCCACCCACGGCCCGCTGCTGGTCGTGGTCGACCAACCAGCCACGATCGGCGCGCTGCCGGTCGCGGTCGCCCGCGCCGCCGGCCACCAGGTCGCCTACCTGCCCGGCCTGGCCATGCGCCGCATCGCCGACCTCTACCCCGGCAAGGCCAAGACCGACGCCCGAGATGCGTTCATCATCGCCGACGCCGCCCGCTCGCTGCCGCACACCCTGCGCCCAGTCGACGTCGGCGACGACGCCCTGGCCGAACTGGAGGTGCTGGTCGGCTTCGACGACGACCTGGCCGGCGAAGCCACCCGCATCGGCAACCGCATCCGCGGCCTGCTCACCGGCATCCACCCCGCACTCGAACGCGCAATCGGCCCCAGGATCAGCCACCCGGCCGTGCTGGAGATCCTGTCCCGCTGCGGCGGCCCCACCGGAATCCGCGCCGCCGGACGACGCAAAATCACCGCTATCGCCACCGCGCACGCACCCCGCATGGGCGACAAACTGGTCACCGCGATCCTGACCGCGCTGGACGAGCAGACGGTCACCGTCCCGGGCACCGCCGCAGCCGACACCGTGCTGCCCCGCTTGGCTGACAGCCTGAAAACCATTCTCCAGCAACGCAAACAGGTCGCTGCCGAAGTCGAGGAGATACTCGACACGCACCCTCTTGCCGGGGTCCTGATCTCGATGCCCGGCATCGGGGTCAGGACCGCCGCCCGGATCCTGCTGGAGATCGGCGACGCCTCGGCGTTCAAGTCCTCCGGCCACCTGGCCGCCTACGCCGGCATCGCACCGGTCACTCGCAGCTCCGGCTCCTCGATCAAGGGCGAGCACCCCGCCCGGACCGGCAACCGCAAACTCAAACGCGCGTTCTTCCTGGCTGCGTTCGCCGCGCTGTCCGACCCCACCAGCAGGGCCTACTACGACCGGAAACGGGCTGAGGGCAAGAAACATAACGCCGCCCTGATCTGCCTGGCCCGGCGCCGTTGCGACGTGGTCTACGCGATGCTGCGCAACCGCTCCTACTACCGGAATCCCGAACCCGTCCCCGCCGCAGCCGCGGCTTGACAACGACATAGGGACACCCCCCCAGGCGGCTTCACTGAAGCCATCCTGCCACGGAAAGGCTTACCGCACGGCGAACTGGTCGCGGTTGCGGTCCACGAAGGCTTCCACGGTCAGGGGTTCGACGCCGGTCACCGTGCGGACGATGTCGTTGGTGCCGGCGAAGATGCCGTTGCGGTAGTCGACAGCGACGTTCGCGAGGTGCTGGATGCGGTGGGGGTTGTGGCCCTGACGCGCGAGGTCGGCTCGGAACTCGTCGATGGAGATCGGCACGTAGGTGAACGGAGTGCCCAGGGTGCGGCTGACGGCGTCGGCGATCTGGTGGTGGTCGAGCTCGACCGGGCCGTGCAGCGGATAGGTCTTTCCGGCGTGGGGCCCGGGATCGGCGAGAATCGCGGCGATCACGCGGCCCTGGTCCTCGGCGGCGATGGGGGCGTGCCGGGCGTCGGCGAAGGGCAGCCGCAGCTCGCCGGCGGCGTGGTCAGCGAAGATGTACAGCCACTCGGCGAAGAACGTGGGCCGCAGATGGGTGACAGCACCGGGGAAGTGGTCGAGCAGGCGTTCGGACAACCAGTGCTGGCGGGCGGCGTTGCTACCGGCGTCACGGCGGGCCGATATCTGCGACATGTTGACCAGGGCGCGGACGTCGTTGTCCTCGGCGGCCTGGAGCATCGTGGCGGTGGCGTCGAGCAATCCGGGCGCGATGGGGTGCACGAAGTAGGCGGCGTCGATGCCTTTGGTAGCACGGGAAACGGCGTCGAAGTCGAGCAGGTCGCCGACGACGATGTCCACGCCGTCAGCGGCGAGCCGCGCCGAGCGGTCGTCGTCGTGATGGACCAGGGCCCGAACCTCGTGGCCCTGCTGGAGCAGCGTGGCCACCGCGCCGCCGCCGGTGCGACCGGTGGCCCCGGTGACGAGAATGCGTTGTGACATCAGGATTCTCCTTACCAGTTGAGTTCGGCGAGCCGGAACGGCTTGTCCTCCGGGGCCTGCTTGCGGGCCTGCAACGCCCGCTCGGCCGGCGACCCGGCCGGCACCCGCAGCGGCGGATCGGGGTGCTCGATCGTGTCGGCCACGGCGGCTGCGACTTCCTCTGCCGTGACGACTTCGCCCCGCAGAGCACCGAGTTGTTGGTACAGCGGCAGATACGGGTCGTCGTCGGTGAAGAAGGACGGAGCCCCGGAGGCGCCGTCGGTGGCGACCGCGCCGGGCTGGACGATGCTCACCTTGACGCCGAAGTGGCCTGCCTCAAGGGCAAGGCCCTCAGCCAGCGCTTCCAGCGCCCATTTGCTCGCGCCGTAGGGTGCGATGATCGGCAGCACCAGCCGCCCCTGGACGCTGGAGACGAACACCAGCCGACCCGCTCCCCGCTCGCGCATCGCCGGCAGCACCGCCTGGGCCACCCGCAACGCGCCGAAGGTGTTGAGCTGGAACAGTTTCTCGACCTCGGCCAGCGGCACGCCCTCCAGCGGCGCGCGGACCGTGGCGCCGGCGTTGCTGACCAGCACGTCGACCTCCCCGGCGGCCGCGACGGCCCGGTCGACGCTGTCCTGATCGGTGACGTCGAGGCGTAGCCGCTGGTCGACGGGCAGGTCGGCCAGCGCCTCCGGCTGGCGGGCGGTGGCGATCACCCGATGGCCTCGACCAGCCAGTTCGACGGCGACGGCCCGGCCGATGCCCCGGGACGCGCCGGTGATGAGCACAGAAGACATGCCTCCATGCTATGTCGTACGGCATACATGTCAACAAGCTATGTCGTACGACATACCTTCAGGTAGAATCGGGGCATGGCAGGCCGACGGTCCGACGCGAAGCAGAAGATGGTGGTCGCCGCCCGGCGGCTCATCCGCGAGCGGGGCTACCACGCCACCGCGCTCTCCGACGTGCTCGAACTGAGCGAGGCCCCGCGCGGCTCGGTGTACTTCCACTTCCCCGGCGGCAAGTCCGAGCTTGCCGTGGAGGCCGCGGAACAGCACACCCGGGAGCAGATCGACCACATCGAGCAGGCCGAGGCCTCCTCCCCCGCCGGCCTGGTCCGCTCCTACCTCGACCAGGCCCGCGAGCGGCTGGTGGCCAGCGACTACCGCGAGGGCTGCACCATCGCGCCGATCGTCATCGAGGGCGAACTCGGCGACCTCGGCGGTCGGCTGTTCACGATGATCATCGAAGCCATGGCCGCCCGCCTCGAAGCCTTGGGACTGGACGGCGACGCCGCCGGCCGGCTCGCCGAGGCGGTGGTCACCGGCGCGCAGGGAGCGCTGGTGACCAGCCGCGCGCTGCGGAGCCCGACCCCGTTCGACTCCGTGCGAGCGGCGCTGGAGAACCTGGCGGTCAGCGCGGAGGCCGATGCCCGCCGGTGACCTCGATCGTGAGCTTGTGCGGGAACCGCTTCTCCACGTGCGCCTTGGCTTCGGAGTCGGCCAGCACGTAGATCGGCTCCACCTTGTCCTGCAACGGCTTCAGCACGGTGTCCATGAAGGCCCGCCGGTCGTCCAGGTAGGGCGGCAGCACGTCCTCGCCGGCTGGGCAGACAGCCAGGCAGTAGGCGGCCTTGTAGTTGGGCTTGAACGTCAGGCTCTGCCACATCGAGGCGTTCTCGGAGTCGCTGACCCGGTCCCGGAACTCCTCGCCGTCCTTGCTGTCGGCGATGGTCTCCACCCATTCGGTGAAGCCACCCATGAATTCCCGGTAGTTGTGGGTGGAGCAGGCCATCCAGTCGAACCCGCCGTCCTTGCTGATGGCGCCGACCGGACAGGCGGCGACGCACAGCTTGCACTCCAGGCAGGGGTTGTAGTCCAACTGCTGGCCATGCTCGCTGATCTCGGCGGCGACCAGGATGGTGCCGAGCAGGATGAAGTTGCCGTACTTGGGGTGGATCACGTTGCGGTGGATGCCCATCGCGCCCATGCCGGCGGCGACGGCGATCGGCTTGTGGGCGACCACCCAGATCCGCCCGGGGTACCGGCCCATCTCCATCGGGAACGCGATCGACGGGTTGATGGCCCGGTGGCCGGCGTCCTCCAGGGCCCGCACGATCCGGTACGCGGCCTCGTTGAGCACTTCGCCGGTGCGGTGGAACTCCTGGTTGGCGACACTGCGCGCCGGTGAGCGCACGTTGTCGCGGTTCATCCGGGCGACCAGACAGATGTAGCTGCGAGCCCCGGGCAGCGCGTGTTCGGCGTGCTCGACCTCGCTGCCGAGGTCGGGATGGTTCAGCGGCACGAAGCCGACGTCGTCGACGCCGGCGTCCAGGCACAGCTTGCGCAGCCAGTCCGCGTCGATCACCGGCGCCGGGGTGTCGGCCGGCCGTTCGCGCACGGCCCGCACCGACGGGTGGTTCTCCAGGCGTGCCGGGATTTTCGCCATGCCGACCTCCAGTGGGTCCAGTTTTGCTACTCACTCGCGGCCCAGCCTGGCAGAGTCAGTTGGAAAAGACAACTCTCGATGTCCAGACGGGAAACCGACCGAGATGGTCTGAAGGGGGCAACAGCGGTGCCGCCAATGGTCGCAGTGCAATAGGGTCTGCGGGCGTGGAGGCGAACCAGCTCATCGCCGGGCGGTACCGCCTGGGCGAGAAGGTGGGAGCGGGCGGGAACGCGGTGGTCTGGCTGGGGGTGGACACCAAGCTGAACCGGCGGGTGGCGCTGAAGCGGGCCTCGGCCAGCGAGGAGAGCGGTTCGGCGCGGACGCGGCGGCTGCGCCGCGAGGCGGAGATCCTGGCCGGCCTGAACCATCCGAACATCGTCACGCTGCTGGACGTGGAGCCGGACGGCGACAGCGTGTGGCTGGTGATGGAGTACGTCGAGCTGAGCAGCCTGGACCGGCAGGGGGTGCTGCCACCGATCCGGGCCGCGGCCATCGGCGCGCAGGTGGCGCGGGCGTTGCAGGCGGTGCACGCGGCCCACATCGTGCACGGGGACGTGAAGCCGCAGAACATCCTGGTCGGCGACGACGACCACGCCAAGCTGAGCGACTTCGGCAGTTCGGACGCGGCGGAGTCGGAGGTGACGGTCTCCGACGCCACGCTGGTGCCGGGCACTCCCGGCTATGTGGCGCCAGAGGTGGCCGACGGCCGGAATCCGTCGCCGGCCTCGGACGTGTTCTCCTTGGGGGCCACGCTGTTCGCGGCGGTCGAGGGCGTTTCCCCGTACGGCCAGGCCAATCCGAGGGCCCAGCTGCGGCGGGCGATCGCCCGTAGCGTCGCCACGCCCAAGCAGGCCGGCCCGCTCACGCCGGTGCTGGCCGAGCTGATGGCCCCGGACCCGGACAGCCGGCCGACGGCCGAGCACGCCCGCCAACTGCTCGAAGCCGTCGCCACCGGACGGCCGCCGGTCGCGATCCGCAAGCCCCGCAAGCGTTCCCGGCGGGTGCTCCGCTGGGTGGTGCCCGCAGCCGTTCTGGTTGTCGTGACAACAGTGGCGGCGATCGTGTTGCTTCCCCACGACTCCCCCGACATTCTGGCCGACCAGCGCGGCCCCGATCCGTGCGCGCTGCTCGACACGAAGGCGCTGGGGCGGTTCGGCACCACCGACCTGAACCCGTACTACGGCGACTTCGCCCGCTGCGACGTGCTGATCAACCCCGGTTCCAGCCAGGTCGACGTGAAGGTCGAGTTCGGCAACACGCCGCCGCCCACGGGGCAGGTGCAGACCATGAGCGGCGTGACCGTGGTGACCAGCCCGGTCAGCGGCGGCCAGTGCGACCGGACCCTGCCCCTGCCGCGCGGCAACATCGACATCACCGCCAAGGTGGACGAGGGCAACGGCCCGGTCAACCTCTGCGAGATCGCCGACACGGCCACGGCCAAGGCGGTGTCGGTCGTGGCCGCGGGCGCGATCCCGAAGCGGACGGCCCAGCTGAACCCGAAGTCGCTGTTCTACTCCGACGCCTGCACCCTGCTGGACAACGACGCGCTCAGCCTGTTCCCCGGCGTGGACGCGCTGCACCCGCAGCCGGACTTCGGCAACTGGGGCTGCGTCTGGCAGAGCACGACCAAGCGGGAGCAGTTGACCCTGCGCTTCGACCGCGACTCCCCGCCGAATGCCTCCGACGGGCAGCCGCTGGAGATCGCCGGTCACGCCGCGTTCGACAAGGGCAACTACTACGGCGACGGGTCGTGCGAGATCGCCGTGGTCGCCGACCAGTTCCGCGACGGCGACGACACGCCCAAGGACGAGCTGCTGCTGGTCGTCGTGGCCGGCGACCTGCCGCAGGACCAGATGTGCGCCCAGGCCCGGACGCTGGCCGCGCCGGCCGTGGCCAAGCTCCCGCGGTAGTGGCCAGCACCGGGATCGGGGACCGCTCCCGAGCGATCGTGCGGCTGCCCGGCTCGCGGCTGCTGTTCCCGGAGGACGAGCCGATCCCGCTGGCCGAGGGCTACACGCCGCTGTTCGTGCACGGGTCGAGCGGCCGCGAGCACGTGATGGAGATCTTCGTCGCCGGCCCGGAGACCAGCCGGCCGTCCTCCCGGCACGCCGACCCCACGCAGCCGCCCAAGACCTACCGACTGTCCCCAGTGGAGCGACTGGTGCTGGTGGTGCTGGGCCAGCGCTACCTGATGCACGAGTCGTATCCGCAGCCGCTGTCGTACCTGCAGACCGCGCGGCACCTCGGTGAGCTGCAACCGGACGGCGGCTGGGGCGCCAAGCGCATCGAGCACCTGGTGGCCGGGGTGCGGGCCAAGCTGTCCCGGGAGGGCGTCGCCGGCCTGACCGCCGATGAGGTCGGCGAGCCGGTCGGCAACATGCTCAACCACAACCTGATCCGCGAGGGGCCAACTCCCCGCTGTGACCCGTGATCACCGGCGGCTACCCTCTTTCGAGGGTAGCCGCATTGCCTCGGGCCGTTCTCCGCGCCGATGATGTTAACGGTCGTTAACGCCACTCGGGTTGAGGCGCAAAGCCTTGTCAGCGCGGAGGATTCGCCATGATCGACAATCGGCTCGACGAGGAGCGCGGGACAGTCACCCGGGAGCGAACTCACGAGTGGGCCGATCCGCGCGAGCAGGCCAAGGCCGCCCACGGCATGGACGGCCTGGAGTTCATGCGCTTCCTGGTGCGGGAGGGCGGGATTCCGATGGGCAGCACCCTTGGATTCCGGGTCACCAAAGCTGATCCAGGCCGGGTGGTGATCACCTGCGAGGTCGGCGAGCATCTGTACAACCCGATCGGATCGGTACACGGCGGCGTCGCCGCGTCCCTTCTGGACAGTGTCGCCGGCAGCGCCGTGCACACCACACTGCCCGCCGGGACCGCCTACAGCAGCCTCGATCTGACCGTCCATTACCTGCGTCCGATCACCGCGGAAACCGGCCTGGTCCGGGCCATCGGCACGGTGCTCAACCGCGGCCGCCGAACCGCGCTGGCTCAGGCCGAGCTGCGCGACCCGGCGGACCGATTGCTGGCCCATGCCACCAGTTCCTGCATGTTGTTCCCGGTCGACGCCCCATAAAGTATGACGTCCGACAGTAGGATGTCCGAGCACATCGGAGTACGATCGCACCATGGCGCGAACCCGCACGTATACCTGGAACGACCCGCGGGAGCTGGACAAGCTCGGGCGCGGCATGGACGGCCTGGAGTTCACCCGCCACCTGCTCGACGCCGGCGAAGAGGGGCGGATGCCGATCGCCAGCACCATCGGGTTCCGGCTGG
Source organism: Kutzneria sp. CA-103260 (assembly GCF_018263855.1). Taxonomy (GTDB): domain Bacteria; phylum Actinomycetota; class Actinomycetes; order Mycobacteriales; family Pseudonocardiaceae; genus Kutzneria. Next base: position 5,691,895 of record NZ_CP073318.1, read on the forward strand.
CCGAGGTCGAGCGGGGCCGGGTGGTGCTCGTCGGCGAGATCGGCGAGCACCTGTACAACCCCATCGGCATGGTGCACGGCGGCGTCGCGGCGACCCTTCTGGACAGTGCCGCCGGCAGCGCCGTGCACACGACGGTGCCGGCCGGCGTCGGCTACACAACCCTTGACCTGACGGTGCATTACCTTCGCCCCATCACCGCGGACACCGGCGCCGTCCGGGCCATCGGCACCGTGCTCAACCGCGGCCGCCGCACCGCCCTGGCCAACGCCGAACTGCGGGACTCGGCCGATCGGCTGCTGGCCCACGCGACCAGCTCCTGCATGGTGTTCGACCAGCCATGACCGGCGGCGATCCCGTTGCCCGCCAGGCGATCGACGAGCTGCTGCCGGACCGGCTGGAGCAGCTGCGCCGGGTGACCGGCATGCCGGTCGTGCTCGGCGGGGGCCTCGCCGACGGGCAACTGGTGCTCGACCGCCACCTGGGCACCGTCGGGGACGCCATGCACGGACTCGTTGTGCAGTCGGGAAAAGGGTTGGGCGGCAGCGTGTTGCGCCGCGGCACGCCGCTGCGGGTCAACGACTACGTGACCACGGCGGCGATCACTCACGAGTACGACCAGGCGGTGCGGGCGGAGCGGTTCACGTCCGTCTTCGCCGTGCCGGTCGTGGTGTGGGGTGAGGTCCATGGCGTCCTGTACGGCGCGGTGCGCGACCGCCGGCCGATCGGCGATCGAACCGTGCGCAGCGCCGTCGTGGTGGCCGAGCAGCTGCGGTCCGACGTCGAGAACCGGCTGCGCCGTGGCCGGGGCGCGCTGGCCGAGCTGGCGGCGATCATCCGTGACACCAGGGATCCGCGGCTGCGGGCCCGGCTGGTCCGGATCCAGCAGGAGCTGACCGGCCAACCGTCGCATGTGGACCCTCGCTCGCCGCTGTCGCCACGGGAGATCGACACGCTGCGACTGGTCGAGGTGGGCGCCAGCAACCTGGAGATCGCCGTCCGGCTCGGGCTGAGCCTGGAGACCGTCAAGGCCTACCTGCGATCGGCCATGCGCAAGCTGGACGTGCACAACCGGACCGCCGCGGCTCATCGGGCGCGGCTGAACGGCTTGCTCTGACCGGGTTTCACGCCGCGAAGTCGGCGATCAGCTTGGCCAGTTCGGCCGGCTGGTCCTCGGAGACGAAGGTGTACGAGTCGGCCACCGTGACCAGGCGGGCGTCGGGCAGCGTGGCCGCGAGCCGGTCGAACAGGTGGGCGGCGAAGATCCGGTCGTCGGCCGCGCGAACCAGCAGCACCGGCTTTCCGTAACCGGTCAGCTTCTCCGCGGCGGCCAGGGTGTGCCGGCTGTCCACGCCGAGCAGGAATCGCTTGAGGTCACGGCGAATCCGCCGGCTTTCCTTCGCCGGTCGCACGTACGAAGCCATGATCTCGGCCGGAATCCCGCTCTTGGCCAGCCACCCGAAGGTGTTCGGCCGGCGTTGCACGGCCGGCAGTGTCAGCAGCCGGCTGAGCAGGAACGCCGCGCCGGGCAGCCGCATCATCTTGGGCAGCGCGTTGAACGGTTCGGGGAAGAACTCCTCGAAGGCGTCGCACGGCGTGAGCACCACGTGGCCCAGCCGCTCGGGATTGTTGGCCATCAGGATCTGCGTGAGCGCGCCGCCGGTGTCGTTGGCCACCACCGTCACGTCGACCAGGTCGAGGGCGTCGAGGAACTCGGCGATCAGCCGGGCCACCCCGGGCGGCGTCAGGTCGGCGTCGGCCGCCATCGGCACCTGGTGCGCACCGAGCGGAAGATCCAGTGCCAGGCAACGGAACCCGGCGTCGACGAGCATCGGCACGACCTTGCGCCAGAGGTTGGAGTTGACCAGCAGGCCGTGCACGAACACGACCGGCGGGCCGGAGCCGCGCTCGGTGTAGGCGACCCGCCCACCGGGTAGGGTCGCGGTCTTGGCGGCGCCGAGGGCGGTGTCGGGCATTGTCGACCTCCTAGGTCGTCTCCAGTGGCTCTTCCACACAGCCGGCCAGCTCGGCCAGCGCCGCCTCCCGGCCGATGTCGACGGCCGCGCGCAGCACGTCCAGACGGCGCGATGTGCGGCCGATGTTGGTACTGCCCAGCGGCGGCCGGATCTGCAGCGTGGCCGGATGCGAGGCCAGCAGCCGCTCCTCCTCGGCGCGGAGAATGTCGTGGCGTATCCAGGAGTCGAGCGTTCCCGGGGCGTGCCGGGCGAACCAGCGCGAGGCCACCAGACGTTCGAGGCGGGACGGGGCCGACGAGGTCTCGTCGGCGCGCATGGTGCGCAGCGCGACGATGTGCGTGGCCCCCTGGGCCAGCGCCGACCGGATCGGCACCGACTCGCTCAGGCCGGCGTCCACATAGGACCGGCCGTCAATCTCGATCGGATGGCCGGCCAGCACCGGCATCGCCGTCGAGGCCAGCAGCGCGGTCTGCACACTGGCCTGGTCGCGGAGGTGGCCGTGCAGGTCGACGGCCTTGCCGGTGTGGGCGTCGGTGGCCATCGGGTGGAACTCCACCGGGTTGTCCAGGATCTCCCGGAAGCCCATCGGCATGACCTCGGTGTAGACGGTGTGCACGAGGTAGCGGGTGTCCACCACCGGCTGCCGGCGCAGGGCCCGGCCGACGTTGATGGTCGTGCCCATGATCACCGGGTCCCACCACGCGTGCTGGGTTTTCTCCGCCTGTCCGCACAGCAGCCAGGCCGCGTTCAGCGAGCCCGCCGAGCTGCCGTAGACCGCGTCGAACGCCGGCAACAGGCCCAGCCGCTCGATGGCGATGGTCATGCCGCTGGAGTACGCGCCGCGCGAGCTGCCGCCCTCGACCAGCAGCACCAGCCGCGCGTCGTCGTCGCGGTCGCCGGGCCTGCTGCCCCGTCGCCAGCGGTCACCAAGCAGCTCAAGAACGGTCTCCATACGGTCTTTATACACCTAACAGCGTTCCGTATCATTGTTCCGTAACGACTGTCACCCCTGGTGGTAAGCTTGCGGGATGCCCCGGGTGAAGCAGCGCACCGACGCCCTCCGCGAGCGCGGGCTGGCCAGCGCCATGGCCGTGCTGGCCGAGGAGGGCGTGGCCGGCCTGACCACGCGGACCGTGGCCCGGCGGGCCAACGCCTCGCTGCCGGCGATCTACGAGGTCTTCGGCGACAAGGCCGGGCTGGTCCGGGAGGTCTTCATCGAGGGCTTCCGGCTGCTGGCCGACGAGCTCGCCGCGCTCAACCCCACCGCTGACCCCCTGGCCGACCTGCGTCGCCTGGCCGACGCCTTCCGCCGGTTCCTGCTCGACCACCCGGTGCTGGCCCAGGTCATGTTCTCCCGGCCGTTCGCCGACTTCGACCCCACCACCGAGGAGGTCCGGGCCGGGGTCAAGGTGCGCAAGGTCTTCGTCCAGCACGTGCGCGCCGCCGTCGACGCCGGTCTGCTGGTCGGCGACCCGACCGACATCTCCTTGCTGTTCTTCGTTTTTGTCGAGGGACTGGCCGGGGCCGAGGGGGCGCAGCGGCTCGGCGGCTCGCGGCAGTCGGTGGACCGCCGCTGGCGGCTGGGGCTCGACGCCTTCCTGGCCGGTTTCGGTCCGGCTCAACGACGGCGCGCATAGCGCGCTGGACTCACACCCAACATTCGCTTGAAGTGGCGGGTCAGGTGCGACTGGTCGTAGAACCCCACCTCCGCGGCCACCGACCCGGCCGGTAGGCCGGACAGCAGCAACTGCCGGGCCAGTTCCACGCGCCTACCGGTCAGGTACAGGTGCGGTGGGATGCCGAAGCGGCGGGTGAAGGCCCGGACCAGGTGGGCGGGATGGGTGTGCAGCAGGCCGGCCGCCTCGTCGAGGGTGAGGCCCGTGGTCAGCCGCTCGTCCAGCAGGTCGTGCAGGTCATCGGCGACGCCGCGAGGCGGTGGGGCCACGCGGGTGGGGTGGCGGCGCAGGTGCGTGCCCAGGCGGTCGACGATCAGGGCCAGGCGGCTCTGCGCCTCGAAGGACTCGCCGGGCTGGGCCAGGGTGCCGTGCAGGCGGCTGACTCGCTGCCACAGCAAGGAATCGGCCAGGTTCGGACGATCCGTGGCCGCGCCGATCAGATCGGCGTCGAGGGCGTCCTCGGCCAGGTAGATCACCCGCTTGCGGAAGCCCTGTGGGGCGGCGGTCCGGCCGTCGTGGGGAATGTGCGGCGGCAGCAGCACAACCTGGGACCGCAGCGTGCCGTGGTCGTGCCGGTCCAGGTCGAACCGCAGCACGCCGTCGTCGAGGATCAGCAGCGTCCACACGGTGTGGGTGTGCACCGGGTAGGCGTGCCGCAGGAAGTGGGCGTGGAAAACCTCGGTGACGCCCGGGACTTCGGGCCGCCACGCGCTGACCGCGGACTCGCCGACCATGTCAGGAACGTACAAGACTCCGGCGGTGATCGGCAGGAGCATGTGACATGTGGAACGACGCGGCGCACATCTCTACCTGCTCATCACGATGGTCCTGTTCGGGTCCGGGTTCACCAGTTCCAAGGTCGTGGTCGGGCAGCTGCCCCACGACGTGGCGGCGATGCTGCGATTCGGTGGCGGCGCGGTCATTCTCGCGCTGCTGCTGTGCTTACGCCCCGGCCCGGGCCGGTTCTCCTGGCGGGAGCTGGGGATTGCCGGCTCGGTCGGGCTGATCGGCGTGTTCGCGTACAACTTTTTCTTCTTCTGGGGCGTCTCCCTGGCCCCGGCCATCGACGGCAGCGTCATCGTGCCGGTGCTGAGCCCGGTGCTGACGGCCATCGTTTTCCTTGTGACCGGCCGGGAATCCGCCTCCTTCGTGCGGGTGGCCGGCCTGACGCTCGGCGTCGCCGGGGCAGTGGTGTTCTTCCTCGGCATCGGTGGCGGCGGGCTGACCGGCTCGCGCCTGGCCGGCGACCTCATCTACCTGGTGGCCGCGGCCTGTTGGGCCGCCTACAGCATCGCCTCGAAGAAGGTGCTGGGTGGGATGGAACCGCTGCGCGCGACGACGTACGCCACCGGGATCGGCGCGCTGGCCTTGACCCTGACGGCGATCCCGTCACTGTCCACTGCGGACTGGGCCGCGGTGCAACCGTCCACTTGGGCCAACGTCGTCTTCCTGGCCATCGGACCGACCGCCGTCGCCTACCTGTTCTACTACCGCGGACTCCGCTCGGTCAGCCCGGTCACCGCCACCGTCACCATGTTCACGGTGCCCGTTTTCGGCACGTTCTTCTCCGTGCTGTTCCTGCACGAGTCGTTCACCGGGGTCCAGGTCGTCGGCGCGCTGATCACCATCGCCGGCGCGCTGCTGGCCGTCGCCCACCGCCCGGATCTTCGCCCAGGACGCCGTCTACGCCCCGCTGGCGCCGGTCCGCGGCCGTGACGCGATCCTTCGGCCTGGTCAAACCCGTCAGGCCGTCTTGCGCAGGGTGACGTCCATCGACCGGCTCCAGCTCACCCCGTCCGCGCTCGCCTCGTGCCGGGCGATCTGGGTCGCGCCACCGTCGGCCAGCGTCACCGTGCAGCGGGTCCGCTCCCCGATCCACCGCAGCTCGTCCCCGTCGATCTCCAGCCGGGACCGGTGCACGTTGCCGAAGCTGTCGTAGAAGGTGGAGAAGTAGGCGTCCCCGTCCACGCCGATCATCTCGATGCCCCCGACCCCGGTGTCCCCGATCCGGCCGAACGCCGTGTGCACCACGAAAAACCCGCCCAGCGCCCACTCGTACACGTCACTGGTCAGGATCGGCGCCCCGCCCGCCGTGCGGCCCTCGTTGATCCAGTTCCCGATCAGCACCCCCAGCGCCTCGTGCCGCTCGTCCCGCACCGGCACCGCCTGGTCCGTCTCCTGCATCCCCGCGGCGACATTGACAACACGCTCAGACATGACTGCTCCCTCGGTTCCGGTGGTCACGCCCTAAGGTCGGAGGCGTCGCGGCCGTATCGACATCGGCCGCCCATGGGGAGGAAAGTTCATGACCATTGTGCCGGAATCGCACCTTGACCTGCTGGAACGGCCCATCTACGGCCATTTCGGGACCCGCCGTCCCGACGGCTTCATCCAGGTCAACCCGATGTGGTTCCTGTGGGACGGTTCGCACATCCGGCTCACCCACACCACCACCCGCCAGAAGTACCGCAACATCGCCGCCGACCCGCACGTCTCTCTGTCGGTCAACGACCCCGACCAGCCGTACCGCTACCTGGAGCTGCGCGGCACCGTCGTCGCCGTCGAGCCCGACCCCGCCGGCGAGTTCTTCCAGACCCTGGCCCGCCGCTACAGCCTCGACCGCTCCGGCCCGCCCGGTGACGCCGCCGACCGCGTCGTCCTGGTGATCGAGCCCACCGCCGTCAGCTTCCAGTAGCCGGAACCCGCGCTGCGACGCGACGCCTCCCGCTCCCGACGGCGCGGGAGGCGTTGGCCTATGTTGGCAACCGTGGACGAACGCATCGAAATCGCCAGAACGATCCCGGCCGAGGCGGCGGAGGTATTCGCCGTGCTGGCCGACCCGCAGGGCCATGTGGCCATCGACGCCTCCGGCATGCTGATGGACGCCGAGGGCAAGCCGGTGACGGCGGTCGGCGACCGGTTCCTGGTGCACATGGACCGCGAGGGCCTGGGCGACGTGCCGCTGGGCCGATACGACGTGACGGTGGTCATCACGGCGTTCGAGCCGGACCGGGAGATCGCCTGGTCCATCGAGGGCACGATCAAGCCGCCGATCGGCCACGTCTACGGCTACCGCCTCGAACCGGTCGACGGCGGCACGCTCGTGACCTCCTACTACGACTGGTCCGGCATCAGCGACGAGTGGCGTGCGCGGGGCATCTTTCCGGTGATCGACCAGAAGTCGCTGCGGGCCACCCTCGGCATCCTGGAGCGCACGGTCCGCCGGGGCTACCCGCGCGGCTGACCCTGTCATGAAAGTCCGCTCCGAATCGTCATCAGCAAGGACGGACGGAGAGGACTGACAGTGGACGAGTTTCTGGCCGAGCGGTTCGAGTCGCACCGGGACCGCCTGCGCGCGGTGGCCTATCGGATGCTGGGTTCGGTGACCGACGCCGAGGACGCGGTGCAGGAGTCCTGGCTGCGGCTGGCCCGGACGGACGCGGACGAGGTGGCGAACCTGGGGGCGTGGCTGACGACGGTGGTCAGCCGGGTGTGCCTGGACATGCTGAAGTCCCGCAAGGTCCGCCGCGAGGAGTCGCTGGACACGCACGTGCCGGATCCGATCGTGGCGGCGGCCGATCCGGATCCGGCCGAGGAGGCGGTGCTGGCCGACTCGGTGGGCCTGGCGCTGCTGGTGGTGTTGGAAACGCTGACGCCGGCCGAGCGGCTGTCGTTCGTGCTGCACGACATGTTCGGCGTGCCGTTCGACCAGATCGCGCCGATCGTGCGGCGCAGCACGGCCAACGCCACCCAGCTGGCGAGCCGGGCCCGCCGCCGGGTCCGCGGCGCGGCGCTGCCGGACGCGGACCTGCCGGCGCAGCGCGAGGTGATCGAGGCGTTCATGGCAGCGTCTCGGGCCGGCGATTTCGAGGCCCTGGTCGCGGTGCTGGACCCGGATGTCGTGCTACGGGTGGATTTCGGCCCCGCCGGCCCGTCGAAGCTGGTGCGCGGCGCGGCCAACGTGGCCTCGCAGGCGCTGCTGTTCTCCCGGGGTGCGGCGACGGTGCGGCCGGTCGTCATCAACGGCCAGGCCGGCGTGGTCCCGATGCCCGGCGGCCGGCCCGCCGCGGTGTTCTGCCCGACGGTGCGCGGCGGCCGCATCGTGGAGATCAACATCCTGGCCGACCCGGACCGGTTGGCCCGGCTCGACCTGCCTGGTGAGTAACTACGTAGTTCTCGCCGACGCATGCCCCGCCCCCGCCACGGCAAGGTTCTTCTCGGCACCGACGGTGCCGGACCGGCAACCCCGGCCCCGTGATCCCGGAAGGACCTCTGCCATGTCTCGCGTCACTCGCCGCCGTGTCACCGCCACCGCCCTCGTCGCTGGTGTCGCGCTCACCACAGGGATCGCGCTCACCGCCCCGTCCGCGTCGGCGGTGCCGGCCCAGGAGGCTGCCGCGGCCCAGCGCCAGCATCTGCCGCGGCTCGCCCAGCAGTGGGTCAACGCCTGGAACACCGGCGACGGCGCGGCGATGGGCGCACTGTTCGCCCCCGACGGCGTCTACACCGACCACGCCTTCCAGGCCGCGTTCACCGGGCCGGCCGGCGCGAAGCTGTGGGTGGAGCTGACCATGCGGAGCATCGCCAACGCCAAGGTCACGGTCAAGAACGCGTTCTGCTCGGGCGACAACATCGCTGTGACGTGGACGTTCAGCGGGACCTTCACCGACAAGGCCGCGCTGACCCCGCCCTACAGCGCGGCCGGCAAGTCCTTCGCCGTGCCGGTGAGCACCGTGATCACCACGCGCCACAACCTCATCACGGCGGTCGACGACTACTACAACCTCGCCGACGTGCTGCGTCAGGTCGGGCTGCCCGCCGGCCCCTTCACCCCGCCCAGCATGGGCTGAACTACTTCTCCTGGATGATCCAGGTGTTGCCGTCGGGGTCGGCGAAGTCCAGGAAACTGGCGTACGGCCGGCGTTCCGGGTCGACGCCGGGCGCGAAGTCGCCCTGCCAGTCGGCGGACGCCTTGTGCCGCAACGGACTGACCGGCACACCCCGCCCGGCCAGCTCCCGGTGGGCGGCCTCGATGTCCGACACCACAAGGTAGTTGTCCCGGGCGGAGCCGGGTTCGGCGTCGGTGAGGCCGACGCCGAACTGCACGGAGGCGGCGGAGCCGGGCGGGGTGAGCTGCACGACCCGGAACCGGTCGTTGGGCCCGTAGTCCACGTCCAGCGCGAAGCCGACCTGCTCGGTGTAGAAGCGCAGGGCCCGGTCCACGTCGGAGACGGGCAGGGTGAGCACCTCGATGCGGAAGTCCATCACTGGCCTCGCTTGATGACGATGGGCGGGATCGGGCCGAGCACGGGAACGACGATGGTGGTCATGGCCAGCACTCCTCACACGAGCGGTTCGCCACCGTCGATGGCCAGCGAGACGCCGGTCATGAAGGTGGAGTCGAGGGCGAACAGGACAACACCGGCGATGTCGTCGACGGTGCCGATGCGGCGGGCCGGGCTGGTGGCCTCGCGGTTGGCGAACAGGGCGGACTTGGCCTCGTCGCCGAGGGCGTCGTAGGCGCCGGAATCGATGGTGCCGGGCGAGACGGCGTTGACCCGGATCGGCGCGAGTTCTACGGCCAGGCCGCGGACGATGGCGTCGACGGCGGCGTTGGTGCCGCCGACGGCCAGCATGCCGGGCATGGCCTTGCGCGCCGAGGCTCCGGAGAAGAAGACGAACGAGCCGTCGGCCGGCATACGGGGCGCGAAGTGCTTGGCCAGGAAGATCGGGCCGACCGCCTTGACGCTGAACGAGGCGAGAACGGCCTCGTGGGTCAGGGCCTGGGCGGTGCCGCGGGCCCGCGCCGAGGCGGTGGACACGACGTGGTCGACGGCCCCCAGCCGCTCGGCCAGTGCGGCGATGCTGGCCTCGTCGGCCAGATCGACCTGCTCGGCGGTGATGCCGGGGTCGGCGTAGGCGGCGGCCAGCTTGTCCCGGTCACGGCCGGCGACGACAACCTTGGCCCCGGCGGCGCGGACGGCCAGCGTGATGGCGCGGGCGATGCCGCTGCCACGGCCGACGACCAGGACGGTGCGGTTCTCGAGAGACATGTCAGTGGCCCTTCTGGTTCAGTTCCTCGGGGTCCAGGCCGCGGTCGATGCCATGCGGCACAACGCTCTGCCCGGGTTCCAGGGTCTGCTTCCGGTCGTCCAGCCAGACGTCCACGACGTCCGGCTCGAAGGAGATCCAGCCGGACACGGCCTCGACCTCCGGCCACGCCTCCGGGTAGCCCCAGGCGGCGCGCTTGCGCGAGCCGATGTCGTAGTAGCTGGCCAATCCCTTGTACGGGCAGAAGGTCTGGCCGTCGACCGGGGTCAGCGCCGACTGGTCGATGTCCTCGCGCGGCACGTACCAGCGGGGCGCGAAGCCCGACTCGTACAGGGCCAGCGGGTGGTGGGTGTCGGCGACGACCCGGTCGCCGTCCTTGACGACGAGGTGCCGCGAGGTCTTGCGGATGTCGATCCGGTGGTACATGTCGGCGGCGTGGCCGACGATCCGCTCGTCCTCCTCGTAGAAGGCATCCATGGCCCGCCAGGCGAAGGCGACCCGGTCCCGCAGGATCGCCGCGTGGGCCGGCAGATCGCTGAATTGCCAGGCGGCGTGCGGCACACCGTTCACGGTGAACCACGCGGTGGCGCCAAGATCCTTGTGTTTGGTGGTCCGGGTTTCCGGAGCCAACACGCCCTCGGACACGTCGGCCAGCGGGAAGTACGCGACCGGGTAGCGCCCCGGCTCGTGCAGCAGGATCACGTCCTCGCTGTCGGCGATCCACTCACCGCCGAGCCGCACCCGCATCCGCCGGCGCAGCGGCTCGGCGAACAGCAGGCGCTCCGGCAACGGCTGTTCGGTCAAGAAGTGCCCGACCGCCTTGCCGGCCAGCGGTCCTTGCTGCCATGCCAGTCCCATGACTTCGTCTCCTCTGCTAGACCGTCGCGAACGCGACGGCGTGGGTCCGTGCGGCCTGGATGACGTCGTTGAGGGCGGTCAGGTCCTGCGGCCCCTCATGACGCCGGCCGTTGATGAAAAACGTTGGTGTGCCGGCAACTCCGGACAGATCGGCCGATTCGACGTCCTGCGCCACCTTGACCGCGGTGGCGCGGCGGCGCAGGTCGTCGCGGAAGCGCTCGACGTCCAGCCCCAGCAGTTCCGCGTACGTGGTCAGATCGTCCGGGGCGAGGTCGGTCTGGTTGGCCAGCAACATGTCGTGCATGGCCCAGAACTGGCCCTGCGCGCCGGCGGCCTCGGCCGCCTCGGCGGCCAACTGGGCGTGCGGGTGCACGTCGGGCAGCGGCAGGTGCCGCCAGACGTAGCGGATGTCGTCGTTGTCGGCCAACAGTTCCCGGGCGGTCGGCGCGGCCATGCCGGTCCACGGGCACTCGAAGTCCCCGTACTCGACCACGGTCACGGCGGCGTCCTCGGGGCCGCGGACATGATCACGGGCGACGTCGACCGGCGGCACCAGATCCGTGAGCTGGCTGGACTTTCCCACCAGCAGGCGGGTCCGCAGCCCGACGGGCAGCGCCGCGGTCACCCGGTAGACGACCAGGCTCAGCAGCGCCGCGCCGACGGCCGAGGCCAGCACGCCGGTCTTGGCCTGGTCCAGCTGCGGGCCGGTGAAGGCCAGGTCGGCGATCAGCAGCGACACCGTGAAACCGACACCGGCGATCGCGCCACTGCCCAGAACCGCCGCCCAGCCGACCGACGGCCGAAGCTTTCCCTTGCTCAGCACGGTGATCAGCCACGACGTGGCGACGACGGCGATCGGCTTGCCGAGCACGTAGGCGGCGAAGATGCCGATGGCGACCGGCGTGAACAGCTGCTCCGGGTCCAGCGTGATCCCGGCGTTGGCCAGTGCGAACAGCGGCACCACGACGAAGCTGGTGGCGCGGTGGAACGCGTGCTGGAGCCGGGCGTTGGCCGACAGCGTGGAGTTCAGGCCCATCGCCGCCGACCGGGCCAGCTCGGGCGTCGGCTGCTCGCGGAACAGGCGGACCAGGGTCGTCGCCTCGGTCAGTGCGACCCGCTTGGGCAGGTAGGCCGAGGTCGCGAGGCCGGCGGCCAGACCGGCGACCACCGGGTCGATGCCGGAGGCCAGCAGCCCGCCCCACACCGCCACGGTCATCACCGCGAACACCGCCAGCCGGCGCCGGCCGAGCAGCACGCCCGCGTAGGCGAGGCCGGCGACGGCCAGGCCCAGCGGCTTGACGTCACCGCTGTAGGCCACGGCGATGACCACCAGCGCGACGATGTCGTCGACGACGAACACCGTGAGCACGAACTTGCGCACCCGGTCCGGCACGCCGCGGCCGACGACGGTGAACACGCCCAGGGCCAGCGCGGTGTCGGTGGACATCGCCGCGCCCCAGCCGTGCGCGCCGGGGCCGCCGCCGTTGACGCCCAGGTAGATCAGGACCGGGAGCGCCATGCCGACCAGGCCGGCGGCCGCCGGCAGGATCAGCCGCCGGTGGTCGCGCAGGTCGCCGAGGTCGATCTCGCGCCGCGCCTCCAGGCCGACGACCAGGAAGAACAGGGTCATCAGGCCGCTGTTGACCCAGTCTCGCAGGCTCAGCGCCACCCCAAGTGGACCGAACTGAACCGTGCAGTTCAGATTCCAGAAGTGCGCGTAGCCCGCCGGGGCGAGGTTGGCCCAGGCCAGGGCGGCCGCGATGGCGGCGACGAGCACACCCGCGCCGGCCGACTCGGCCCGGAGAAACATCCGCGCCGGCCCGGGCGGGGACATCGTCATCGCCATCATCTCTAACCCCTTAAGCTCGCTTGACTGGTTAGACTCAAGCATGGTCTGATGTAACCTGTCAAGCATGGGTTTGGAGGTTAGGGTGAGCGAGACCGACGAGACACTGCTGCTGGACCTGCTCAACACGACCCCGGTGGTGGACGGCACGCAGCGGGACACCCTCGAGGACGCCGCGACCGGCCGGGATTGGCTGGTCGCGCACGGCCAGGAGGCCTCCGACGACGAGTGGCGGGCCGTCGTGGACGCCCGCGACGCGTTGCAGGACGTGGTCCGCGGCGATGCGACCGCGGCCGAGCTGACGCCCTTCGTGACCGGTATCGGCTACCGGGCGTCGCTGGCCGGAGACGGCCTGGCCTGGACCGCCGACCTGCCGGCCGGGCGAACCGCCGCCGCGCGGGCCGTGCTCGCCTGGGACGCCCTGCGCACCGGCAGCCCGGGCCGGCTGCGGCCGTGCGCCAACCCCGAGTGCCGACTGTTCCTGATCGACCACAGCAAACCGAACAGCGCCCGGTGGTGCTCGATGGCGTTGTGCGGCAACCGGATGAAGGCCCGCCGGCACTACCAGCGCAGCCGTCAGGGCTGAGGGAGGCGATCACCGTGGCGCGACTGCTGTCACTGAACGTGGGCATGCCCAAGGACGTGCCCTGGCAGGGCCGGACCGTGCACACCGGCATCTTCAAGCACCCGGTCGAGGGCGCGCGTATGGCCCGCCGGCTCAACATCGACGGCGACGGGCAGGGCGACCTGGGCGGCCACGGCGGCGAGCAGCGGGCCGTCTTCGTGTACCAGCGGCAGTCCTACGACTACTGGCGGCACGAGCTGGACCGGGACGACCTGGAGTACGGCAACTTCGGCGAGAACTTCACCGTGGACGGGCTGCTCGACGACGAGGTGCACATCGGCGACCGGTACCGGATCGGGGACGCCGAGTTCGAGGTCAGCCAGCCCCGGGTGACCTGCTTCCGGGTCGCCCTGCGGCTCAACGAACCGGAGATGCCGTCGCTGCTGGTCGCCCGGCATCGGCCCGGCTTCTACTTCCGGGTGATCGAGGAGGGCGAGGTGCGGGCCGGCGACGAGATCATCCGCACCGCCGTCGGACGGCACGAGATGAACGTCGCCGACATCGACGCCTTGTTGTACCTGCCGAAGCGGGACGTGGTGCAGCTGCGCAAGGCCGTCGACATTCCGGCGCTGAGCCCCGGTTGGCGGGCCTCGTTCCAGGACCTGTTGGCCCCCAAGGCCGAGCCGGTGGTCAAGGGCTGGCCGGGGTTCCGACCGTTGCGGGTGACGGAAATCGTGCCGGAGAGCAGCACCATCGCCTCCATTCATCTGTCCACACCGGACGGTTCACCGCTGCCCACACCGTTGCCGGGCCAGTTTCTGACGCTGAAAGCCGCCAGTCAGGTGCGGAGCTATTCGCTGTCGGCGGTTTCCGACACCGAGTACCGGATCAGCGTCAAGCGTGACGGCGTTGTCAGCACCTTCCTGCACACGCGGCTGAGCGTCGGCGACACCCTGGACGTCGCCGCACCGCGTGGCGACTTCACCTTGCAGGACAACGACTCCCCCGTTGTGCTGCTCTCCGCCGGCGTCGGCGTGACACCCGTGTTGGCGATGCTGCGGGCCCTGGCCGACACCAAGCGTGAGGTGTGGTGGCTGCACACCACCCGGTCCGTCGCGGAACACGCCTTCCGCGACGAGGCCCACGGCCTGCTCGCTGGATTGCAGTCGCACGAACACGTCTACTACACCGCTGACGGCAATCGCCTGAACCGCGACGCGCTGGCCGATCTCTCCTTGCCGCCCAACGCTTCCGCCTACCTGTGCGGGCCAGCCGGCTTCATGGACGACATGACCGCCGCCCTGCGCGATCTCGGCGTCACCGACGTCCACTCCGAGCTCTTCGGGGCCCTGCCGGCGATCAACCCCGGCATCGTCGACGCCGCGCCGACCACCCCGCACCAGCCCGACGGCCCGGTCGGCACCGGCCCGCGGATCACCTTTGCCCGCAGCGGTCTCACCGTCCGGTGGCGGTCCGACTTCGACAACCTGCTGGAGCTGGCCGAGGCCTGCGACGTGCCGACCCGCTGGGCCTGTCGCACTGGGGTCTGCCACACCTGCGTGACTCCCCTGCTGTCCGGCGACGTCCGGTACCGGCCCGACCCCCTGGAACCGCCGGCCGCCGGCGCCACGCTGGTGTGCTGTGCCCGCCCCACCGACGACCTGGTGCTGGACCTATGACGTGAGCTTGAAGCTGGGCAGGTCCTTCAACGACAGCTGCGCCTCGTAGGTACGCCGCTCGTAACCGGTGTGGCTGATCCGCCAGACACCGTCCTCGCGCCGGTAGCGATCTTCGTAGAAGGCGTGGCCGATGATCACGATGTCGTACCTGGCGATGATCACGGTGTCCTGGAACGCCCACGTCCCGGTGGCCTCGTCGCCGTCGATGTCGATCTCGGGCTGGGCGCAGAGGTGGGCGGTGACGACGTCCGGCCCGAGCCGCCGGCGCATGAACGCCGTGATCTCCTCCCGCCCGCGCAGCACGACCGGCTCCCCTTCCACCGGAGTGCCGTAGGCGGCCGTGGCGTCGGCGGTGAACGTCTGCGAGAACTCGTCCCACAGCTTGCGGTCGACGCAGCGCAGGTAGCGGTACTTCAGCCGGCGGATCTCCTCCAGGGCAACCAGGTCCATGATCCCCAGCATCCGCCAGGGACCGCGCCGATAGCAAGAACGTGTTCTAGTTTTCTACGGCCGGGTCAGGTCGAGGCCGGCCACCAGGGTCTTGGCCACGCCGGTGACGACCTTGGTGGCGCCGGCGAAACCGCCGGCCAGCGGCTGCTGGCTCAGTGCCACCACGACGTAGCGCTGGTCGGCCCCGACCAGGCCGGTGGTGTGCACGTCCCAGGCCGGGCGGCAGCAGGCCCAGGCCTGCTTGGCCCACCACTCGCCGTCCGGCACCGCCTGGGTGATGCCG
This sequence comes from Kutzneria sp. CA-103260, assembly GCF_018263855.1. GTDB lineage: Bacteria > Actinomycetota > Actinomycetes > Mycobacteriales > Pseudonocardiaceae > Kutzneria. Next base: position 5,707,276 of record NZ_CP073318.1, read on the forward strand.
AAGTCCTGGTCGGTGCCGTCGGCGGCGTGGGCCGTGGCGGCGAGGTCGGACAGCAGCACCTCGCGCTGGCCGGCGGGCATCTTGGTCATCACGTACTGGTAGATCCGCACGACGTCGGCCGCGGTCATGGTGGTGTCACCCCAGCGGCCGGGGTCGCGCGGCGGGACCGTCGCCCGCAGGCCCATGGCCCGGACCTCGCGGGTGACGATCGCCGGCCCGCCGTCGGCGGTCCACAGCTGGTTGGCGATCTGGTCGTCGCTGGTGGACAGCATGCCCTTGACCCGGGCCAGATTGTTTCCGGCCAACCGGCCTGAGGCGGCGAGGTCGGTGGCGATGAGGAGCTTGGTCAGCGACTCGGCGGCGAACGGAGTGTCCTCGTCCGACCGGCTCACGTACCGGCCGGCGCGCAGGTCGTAGACGGCGGTGGCCAGTCGGACCTGGGCCGGCAACGAGGTGGTGGCTGTTGTGGACACTGTCGAACTGGCCACCGACGTGGTGGTCGGAACCGGTTTCTCGGCGGTGGCGACGCCGGCCGATCCCTGGCTCTGCACCACTACGACGACAGCCACGAGCGCGGCGACCGCGACCCCGATCACCGTCACCGGCTCGGTCAGGTCCCGTCGTCGCTGTCTCACGGCCCTATGTACGCGGACCTGGGACGATCGGCTCAAACACGCAGGTGGGAACTGACATGTGCGGGGATCAACCGAACGTCAGCCGGCGGGCGCGCGTCCCCGGCTGCGTGAACACGACGAACACGTCCCGCACGCCCGGGGCCTCGCCGGTGATCGGCGCGATGTGCTCGGCGACCGGTCCGGGCGGCACGGCCAGCACGCCGATCAGCGGTCCCTTGGGATCATCCAGGTGCAGCCCGGCGTACAGCGAGAACCGGCCCGGGTTGTCCGCGACCAGGCCCCAGGTGCGGCAACCGGCCAGGTCGCAGCCCCGCAGCGCCAGCCAGGACCGTTGCGCCGTCGCGGCCATCGCCGGCCCGTCGACCAGCGTCAACCCCGCGGTCTCGTCGACCCTGGTGCACAGCAACGACATTCCGGACAATCGACGGACCGGGATCTCCACCCCGACCGTCGCGAGGCGGGCCGAGTGGCCGCCGACCAGCACCTCGTGCTCGGCCGTCTCCAGCACCCAGTCCTGCGTGGTGACGTCGAAGAACGACACGTCGTCGGCGGTGAGCGCGAACGTCACCGTGCGGGAACCCCGTGCCGGCACGGCGATCCTGGTGAAGTGCCGCAGCTGGCGGACCGGTTGGCGCACCCGCGAGGTGAGCTGGCGGGTGTAGAGCTGCACCACCTCTTCGCCGTCGCGGAAGCCCATGTTGCGCACGCGGACCGACACCGTGACACGGCCGTCGATCTCCAGAGTGGGCGCGCTCAGCACCGGCGGGTCGTAACGGAAAGTGGTGTAGCTCAGGCCGTAGCCGAAGGGGAACAGGGGTTCCGCGCGTTGGTGCAGGTAGGTGTCGAAGGCCGTGTCCGTGGCGCGGTACCAGGTCTGCGGCAGCCGGCCGGTGGGAGAACGCTCTCCGAACAACACTTCGGCCACGGCGGCGTCAGTCTGCTCGGCCGGAACACTCCAGAGGATGCCGGCGACGTTGGCCTCGGCCCAGTCCAGCGCGTACGGCCGGCCGCTCAGCACCACCAGCACCGTGTTCGGGTTGGCCGCCCGCACCGCCCGCAGCATCCGGTCCTGCTGAGCCGGTGGCAGCAGGTTCTCCCGGTCCCGCGGCTGGCCGTTGTCCCCGATCACCACCAGCGCGACGTCGGCGGCGGCCGCCGCCTCGGCCGCCCGGGTGGCGCCGTCGGACACCGCCTCCCAGATCACGTTGTCGATGGCGACCAACCGTCCGCTGTGGACATAGCGGAGCGAGACGGTCCCGCCCTGCGCCGGCTTGACCTCGACCACCTGGCGGCAGCGGCCGTTGCGCAGTTCGAAGACGTGCCGGGACCATTCGATCGCGTCGAACACGGCGTTGTCCCCGACCGGCACGCCCATCCGCAACTCGTCACCGACAGCCACCAGGCAGCGACGGCCGTCGGCCTCGCGGAGCAGCACCCGGTCATTGCCGCCGGTTTCCGTCACCGTGCCACCGGCCGCGGTGACCATGCCCCGCACCGCCGCCGGCAGGCCGCCCGGCTGGCCCGGATGCACCACGGCGACACGCATCCCCGGGCCGACGAGCAGTGGCAGCAGGCCGTCATTGCGCAGCAGCACAACGGCTTCGCGGGCGACGGCCAGCGCGACGCCGTCGTGATCACCACCGGACGGCACGCCCACGTGTCCGTACAAGGTGTCCAGCCGGGACCGCGCGGCGGTGATCTCCGCCTCGTCGACCCGACCGTCGGCGGCCGCCGCCACGAGTTCGTCCAAGACTTGGCCGCCATCGATGAAGCCGTCCACACCGGATTTCACCGCCGCCACCGCGGATCCGCCCTCGCCGCTCAGGAACACCGGGGCGCGGCCGTCGCTCCACAGCCGCAGTCCTTCCTGGATCAGCAGCCGGATCAGCGTCGACTGCTCGTCGAACAGCTGCCGCGGCAGCACCAGGCCCCGCGCGCCGCCGGTCTCGAAAACCGCCCGGTAGGCCGGTAACTCCTGTTCGTGCAGGGTGCGCGCGGTGAATCCCTGGCGATGGCAGGAGTCCACGTCGAAGTCGGTGATCACCGGCGCGCACGCGCCGCTCATGCCGAACAGGTGAGCCGCCGCCAGCCGGGCCGCCAGCAGCGAGTCCTCGGCGTAGGCGAGGTCGTTGCGGGCCAGCCGCGGATCTTGGATCGCCTGGTCCAGCCGCACGCCGACGACCCTGCCGGCGTGCCGGTCGCCGAACGCGGCGCCGACCCGTCGGGCCAGGTCAGGGTCCCAGGTCGCGCCCAGCAGCAGCGGCGCGACGTCGGGCCGGGGAGTGTCGATCGGCGGCCGGACCAGCCCGGCGAGCGCGTCGCTGTCAGCCATGTTGTTCCTCACGCCACCCGAGCGACCATCGGTTTCCCCGAACGCGGGGCACAACCTAAGCAGCCACTGTCCGGCCGGTCAAGCGTGATCATCGTGGTTGGTCTGAACCTTTTTCCCAGCTGACAAGCGGAGAACTGGACCTTCGACAGTTTCGCGTTGATCATCCTTGCGTCTACGTGAGTCCTCAACTAACTTCGCGGCGTGGCGACCATTCACGACGTCGCGCGGGCCGCAGGTGTGGCGCCGAGCACGGTGTCCTATGTGATCAGCGGCAAGCGGGCGGTGTCGCCCGCGACCCGAAGACGAGTGCAGCAGCAGATCCGACTGCTCGGCTACCGGCCGCGCGGCAGCGGACTGGTCGTGCGCAGCAACCTGCTCGCACTGCTGGCGCCGCAGCGGCCCGGCGTGGAGACCCCGACCCTCATGCGGTTCACCGCCGCGGCCACCGCCGCCGCCAGCTCGTTCGGCATGAACCTGTTACTGCTGACCAAGGACTCCGATCCCGGGGAGTTACGCGCGGCGGTCGTCGGCTCGCTGGCCGACGGGCTGATCGCGCTGGACGTGACCGCCACCGACCGCCGAGTGCCGATGCTCACCGCGCTGGACCGGCCGACCGTGCTCGTCGGTGTGCCGGACCATCCCAACGCGATCACCTGTCTGGACCTCGACTTCGCCGCCGCGGCCGCGCTGTGCGTGAGCCATCTGGCCGAACTCGGGCACCGGAACGTCGGGCTCGTCGGGCTCGCGCCGGCCGTGCAGCGGCGGGGCGTCAGCCAGGCCACCCGCTTCCGGCAGGGAATGCTGGACTCCGCCACCCGGCACGGGATTCGCGTGTGCATCCGGCCCTGTGACGACGATCTCGACGCCATCCGGTCCTGTCTGGACGGACTGCTGGCCGACGGGGCCACCGCCCTGGTGGTGCAGAACGAGAACGCCCTGACCCCGCTGATGACCGAGCTGGCGGCCCGGGGACTCGTTGTGCCGCAGGACATCTCCCTGATCGCCGTCGGCCCGCACGGTGGCGACCCGTGCACGCTGACCACCGTCGAGGTGCCAGCCGCCCAGCTCGGCCAGCTGGCCGTGCAGATGGTCGTCAGCCAGCTGGAGGGCTCCCCGGCCCCCGAGATCCGCCTGCTGCCGCCCCGGCTGGCCGTGCGCGCCAGCACCTCCATTCCGTCCACTTCGGACTGACTGCTGTCGAAACAGTCGAATACCGCCGCTCGGTGAACCATTCCGCACGCGGTCCACGTATGCGAGACGGGGCGTGGACGACGTGACAGGAGTACGCCATGAGGATCAGTTACGCGGCGGTTCCGCGAAAGTTTCGAGTCGCCGCCGTGTTGCTCGGGGTCGCCGCCGTGGCCGGCGGAGCGGTGGCAGTGGCTTCCCACAGCGGCACCGCCAACGCCGCCGACGCCGTGCCCACCGTGGTGTGCCCATCGGTGTCGGACAAACTGCCGGCCATCCCCGCCGCGGCCCAGGCCGAGGTGACCCGGAACCTGAACCTGCTCACCACCCAGATCACCGAGGCCAACCAGCGGTTGGTCAGCACCCAGGGGCAGGGCGGCCCCAACTTCGTGAACAACGCCATCCTCGGGCCGCTCAAGGACAAACGGGTCTCCACCATCGACCGCATCGCCACCGCCATCGGCCGGCACGCCGCCAAGCCCACCGGCCTGGACTCGCTCGCGCCGTGCACCCTGAGCACCGGCGGCGGCGCTTCGGGTTCCGGTGGCTCCACAGGCGCTTCTGGTTCCGGCTCCGCTGCCAGCGGTTCCACCTCCGGCTCTGCCGCCAGCGGCACCACCAGCTCCGCCCCGGCCGGCTCCGCCGGCGGTGTGCCGACCGTCAACTGCCCGTCGGTCGAGGACAAGCTCCCCGCCGTGCCCGCCGCCGCCCAGGCCGGCGTCACCACCGAACTGGCCAACCTGGCCAAGGAGATCACCGAGGCGAACAACCGCCTCGTCACCTCGCAGGGCCAGGGCGGCCCCAACTTCGTCAACAACGCCATCCTCGGGCCGCTGAAGGACAAGCGGATCGCCGTGCTGGACCGCATCGCCATCGACATCGGCCGGGTCAGCGGGAGCAAGCCCGCGGGTCTGGCGGCGCTGGCCCCCTGCACGCTCAACCAGTGATCACCTGACCGCTGGCACACCACCACGTCGACCGGGTTCTCACTGGGCGGGTGTCACTCCGAAGCGTGACGGCTGGACAGCGCCACTCTCTCGTAGTGACTTTCCCTCATGTTCAGACGAGAACCCGGTTCACTTTTTCTGCGAGAACCGCATGTCCAGCCGGTTTTCGCGTGATCAAAAAACAGTTCCAGACGGTGCACACTTTACGGTCGTTGACACCAGCGGCGGGTTTGCCAGGATCAATTGCGTTGACAGGCGTCCTGTTTTCCTCTCCGCTGGAAGGAGCAGTTCGATGCTCGTACGACGTGTCGCGGCGGCTTTGGCGGCCGCGGCCATCACGGTCGGGTTGGCCGTCACACTGCCGACCGCCGCCACCGCGAGGCCGGCCGGATTCACGGTCAGCGAGGCTCAGTTCAACCAGATGTTCCCGAACCGGAACGCCTTCTACACGTTCCAGGGCCTGACCAACGCCACCGGCGCCTACCCGGCCTTCACCACCAGCGGCGACGACGCCACCCAGAAGCGGGAGGCGGCCGCGTTCCTGGCCAACGTGAGCCACGAGACCGGTGGCCTGCAGTACATCGTCGAGCTGAACACCGCCAACTACCCGCACTACTGCGACGCGAGCCAGCCCTACGGCTGCCCGGCCGGCCAGGACCAGTACTACGGCCGCGGGCCGCTGCAGCTGAGCTGGAACTTCAACTACAAGGCGGCCGGCGACGCGCTGGGCATCGATCTGCTCAACAATCCGTCCCAGGTCGAAAAGGACCCGACCGTGTCCTGGAAGACCGGCCTGTGGTTCTGGAACAGCCAGACCGGCGCCGGCAAGATGACCGGCCACGACGCGATGGTCAATGGCGCTGGCTTCGGCGAGACCATCCGCAGCATCAACGGGGCCCTGGAGTGCGGCGGGCAGAACGCCGACCAGATGAACGACCGGATCAACCTCTACAAGCAATTCACCGGCATTCTCGGCGTCGACCCCGGCGGCAACCTCAGCTGCTGATTCCGTCCTTCTATTCCAGGAGTTAGCCACCACATGGCCATCGTCAAGAAGGCGCTCGTCGCGCTGGCCGTCGCCGGCACGATTCCGCTCGCCGTCGCCGGGACCGCCTACGCCGACATCCCGTTCAACCAGCCGGTCAACGGCAACGCCACCTACTACGACAGCGTCGGCTACGGCGCCTGCGGCACGCAGATCAACGCCGGCACCGACTACCTGGTCGCCGTCTCCCCCAGCTACTGGACCTCCGCGAACCCCAACAACGACCCGCTCTGCTCCGGCGTCTCGGTCCAGGTCAGCTATAACGGTCAGACCGTTACAGTGCCGGTCAAGGACCAGTGTCCCGGCTGCGACGCGTCGCACATCGACCTCGGCAAGCCGGTCTTCACCCAGCTCACCGGCGGCACCGACCTGGGCAACATCCCGGTCACCTGGCAGTTCGTCCACTCCTGACCGGCGGCATGAGGACGGCGATCGGCCGGCGGGCACCGCCCCGCCGGCCGATCGCCGTAACCGAGCTCTCACTCCCACCGAGGTCGCACCCGCCCGCCACCGGTGCTACCTTAGTTTCATTAGCCGAATGGCTAACGAACTGGAGGAGCTGGGATGAGCGAGACGGTGCTGGTCACCGGGGGCACGGGCTACGTCGCGGGCTGGTGTGTGGCGGAGCTGGTCAAGCGGGGCTACACGGTGCGGGCGACGGTGCGCAGCGCGGCGAAGGGCGAGCAGGTGCGCGGCGCGGTGGCGACCGAGGTGGACCCGGGCGACCGGCTGGAGTTCGCGATCGCGGACCTCACGTCGGACGACGGCTGGGCCGAGGCGGTGGCGGGCGTGGACTACGTGTTGCACGTGGCCTCACCGCTGGGCATGCACGGCGGGGACGCGGAGTCGCTGATCGTGCCGGCCCGCGACGGCACGCTGCGGGTGCTGCGCGCGGCCACCGCCGCCGGAGTGAAGCGGGTGGTGATGACGTCGGCGGCCAACACGGCCAGCCCATCGTCCTATCAGGACGAAAGCGTCAACGACGAGACGGTGTGGACGGATGTGAACGACCCGACGCTGCAACCGTATCGCCGGTCGAAGACGGCCGCGGAGAAGGCGGCCTGGGACTTCATGGCCACCTACGACGGCCCGACCACACTGGCCACGGTGTTGCCGGGCGCGGTGTTCGGCCCGCTGCTCAGCGCCAACACCCTGGGCTCGGTGCAGATCATCGGCCGGCTGCTGAAGGGGATGCCGGGCACGCCCCGGATCGGCTTCGAGGTCGTGGACGTGCGGGACCTGGCCGACGCGCACATCCGGGCGATGACCACGCCAGAAGCAGCCGGACAGCGTTTCCTGGCCACCGGCGAGTTCATGTGGATGCTGGACCTGGCCCGCGCGCTGCGGGACGGTCTCGGCAAGGACGCTGCCAAGGCGCCGACCCACAACCTGCCGGACGTGGCGGTCCGCGGGCTGGCCAAGTTCGACGGCACCCTGAAGGAGCTCCTGCCGGCGCTGGGCCGCCGCGCGGTGCACACCACGGCCAAGGCCGAGCGGGTGCTGGGCTGGAAGTCCCGGCCGGGGGCCGAAGCCGTCGTCGACTGCGGCCGAAGCCTGTTGGCCCACAACGCCGTCTAGACGTCCAGGATGCGCAAGCACAGCCGACGCAACAGATCCCGCAGCTCGGCGTCGGACAGGTGCTTCATCCGGGGCACCACCGGCCCCACGTCGGTGGCCATGTAGTACGCCGCCTGCTGCTCGACGGTCGGCTCGTCGCCGAACATCAGCCGCAGGCCGCGGGCCGTCTGCGCGCGCAGCGCCTCGCCGATCCGCCCCTCCCGGCGCACGGTCGGGGCGATGCGGCTCAGCGGCGACATCGACCGGCTGGCCACCACCTGGTCCACGAACCCGTCGACCAGGAACTCCTTGCGGGCCAAGCCATCCAACCGCTCGGCCGCGGCCAGAGTCTGCTCGAACGCCGCGATGCTGCCCTCCAGCAACGCCTCCAGGATCGCCATCTTGGTGCGGAAGTAGTAGTAGACGTTGGCCTTCTGCACGCCCATGGTGTCGGCGATCAGCTGTAGCGAGGTGCCGTCGAACCCCCGCTCGGCGAACAGCCGGCGGGCCGTGTCCAACACCGTCTTCCTGGTCCGCTCGGCCTGCTCGGCCCTGCTCGACGCCATAGCCCGATATTAGTGGAGGTTCCCGTGCCGGAGCGCATCGATGTCCGGATTCCTTGCCAGGGTGTGGAGTTGGCCACCACTGTGCACCTGCCCGACGCCCGGCCGGCGCCGGCCATCCTGGTCCGCACGCCCTACGACCTCGCCGCCGAGGCCTCCGCCGCACGGGTCGTCGACCGCGGTTACGCCTGCGTGTGGCAGCAGGTCCGGGGTCGGTTCGGCTCCGACGGCGAGTTCGAGCCGCTGCGGCACGAGATCAGCGACGCCCACGACACCGTGGACTGGATCGTCGCCCAGCCGTGGTCCGACGGAACCGTCGGGCTGAGCGGAATGTCCTACCCCGGGGCCGCTTCCTGGCTCGGCGCGCTGTCCGGCCATCCCGCCGTGAAGGCGATCGCCCCCGGCACCACCGGATCCGTCTTCGACGGGCTCGGCTACTACTCCCCCGGCGTGCCGCAGCTGGATCTCGTCTACCTGTGGCCGATCATGCACATGTTGTCCGAGGCCGACGATCCGGACCTGGCCACCCTAATGGCTTCGTCCGTTTTGGACACTGCCCTGGCCGCCCGCGATGATCCAGCGCTGTACGCGAAGCTGCCGGCCCTGATCGCCGCGGAGACCGCCGCCGCCGAACGGCTGCTGTCCCGGCCGTTGAGCGAGCTGACTTCTTTGCTGGAGAAGCACCTGCCGTGGGTCCGGGAGTGGGCCGCCCATCCCGACCCGGCCGACCCGTACTGGCGCGACCTGGACTATGCCCGACGGTTGCCGGAGCTGGACGTGCCCACGATCCACCTCGGCGGCTGGCACGACGTCTTCATCCGCGGCACTCTGCGCGACTTCGCCCTGATGTCCGGCCGTTCGCCGCAGCGCCTGATCATCTCCCCGTTCACCCACCTCGGCAGCGAGATCCCGGTCGGACAGTGGACTCCGCCGATCGCCGCCGAATCCGACCCGCTGGCCATGAACACCGTCGGCACGTCCGTCGCGCCCGGGCCGGAGGCGGTGACCCGCTGGATGGACCGCTTCGTCCGCGGCCTCGACAACGGCGTCGAGGACGAGCCGGTGATTTCCCTTTACGTGCAACGCGCCGACCGCTGGCGGCACACCTCGACCTGGCCGCTGCCCGAAACCGTCTGGACCACCCTCCACCCCTCGGCCGGCGGGATCCTGGCCACCGAGCCCGGCACCCGCTCCGACACCTTCACCTACGACCCGTCCGATCCCGTACCGTCCGCCGGCGGCACCTTCCTCACCGGCATCCGCCCCGCCGGCGTCTTCGATCAGTCCGAAGTGGAGCGTCGCGCCGACGTCCTCGTCTACACCTCGCCGGTCACCGACGGCGTGGAGATCACCGGCCCGGTCACCGTCGAGCTCGACGCCACCACCACCGCCGTCGACACCGACTTCACCGCCAAGCTCTGCGACGTCTCCCCCGACGGCACCTCCGTCAACGTCTGCGAGGGCATCACCCGCCTGGCCTTCCGCCCCGACTCCACCATCCGCATCGAGCTGTCCCCCACCAGCTACTGGTTCGCCCCCGGCCACGCCCTCCGCCTCCAGCTCAGCTCCAGCAGCTTCCCCCTGACCGCCCCCAACCCCAACACCGGCCGCAACTGGCTCGTCGACCCACACGACCCGGTCACCGCCGTGCAGACCGTCTTCCACTCCTCCCGCCTGATCCTCCCGGTCATTCCCGCGGATCGCTAGGCAGCACGGTCGCGGCTCGCTGACCGAGAACGGCGCAGCGGAGATCGACGTCCTGGTCCAGCACGGGTGGCTGTCCTAACAGGACGCTTCCGACAGCAACCAGGAAGACACGGCTGGCGGCATCGCTGCCCTTCTTCGTTCGGGGGGACTGGTAGAGCAGGTAGCGGGCGGCCTGCCAGGAGGAAAGGCTTGGAGCAGAAGCCAGGAGGTCCAGGGCGGCGGAGAACATGGTGGCACGGGAGGAGTCGTCGGCGGAGATGGCGTAGCAGGGGGAGCCACCGGTTTCCACCTGGGAGACGTCGTGGCCGCGGGCGGAGAGGCGGGCCAGCAGGGCGGTGCTGATGTCAGCGGCGGCGGCGTGACGAACCAAGCGGTTGCCGGGGATCACCAGGCCGTTGGGGAGGGTGACGTGGTTGACCAAGACGTCACCGGGGTTGCCTTCAAGGGAGAAGCGGTCGTGGACGGCCTGGCCGTAGCGGAGCATGAGACGGAAGGCGGGGGTTTCGACGCCGCCACGGTAGGTGCGGGAGGCGGAATCCCACGCAGCGCCATGGCGAAGGCGGCCGATGTAGCCGAGGCGGTCGTAGTTGGGTCCACCGTCCACAAGGGACATGACGAAGCGGGAGGCGTCGAGCGGGAGACCCTGGCCGATCCGGCCGGGGGCCTTGAGCGCGAGCTGGTGCCGCCAGGTGATCAGGTCGGAGTGCACGGAGCGTAAGAGCGAAGGGGTCAAGCGGCCGACCAGGAGCGAGCGGGCGGCGTTCGCGGCAGCGGCCTGTTCGAGGGCGAAGTCATGGACGCGGCGGAGTTCCGCCGGGTCGCAGGAGCGAAGGGCCAGGTCGGGGGTGGGAAAGCTGGCGGCGGTGATCACGCTTCGTCCAGACGGCCACGGACCCGTTCGGCGTCGGCCCCACGCTGCTGGTTCTCGTACAGGCCCAGGGCGGTCTCCCAGGTCTGCCGGGCCTGAGCAGTGTGCCCGAGCTGCGCCCGGCATTCGGCCAGGCGGTCGAGGGTGTCGGCCAGGTGGTAGGCGTGGCGGCCGTCGAACAGGGCCTGGGCCCGTTCGTAGTGGGAGACGGCCAGGTCCAGGCGGCCGGCGCGCTGCTCGATGTGCCCCAGTCCGTCGAAGGCGGTGGCCTCGCCGTCAACGTTTCCGTTGCGGCGATACAACTCCAGCGCGGCAGCATGGTGGCCGAAGGCCCGGTCCAGGCGACCCAACTCGGCCTCGTACCGCCCCTGGAGCTCCAAGGCATCAGCGACGTCCAACGGAGCGTCGACCGCCTGATACGCGGTCATAGCAAGGGTTGCGTGCTCCAAGGCCCGCGCGGTGTCACCGGAGCGCTCCCAGGCTCGGGCGAGCGACCGGTGGGTGTGCCCCTCGCCCCAGCGATCACCTTGGTGGAGCAGCAAAGCCTGCCCCAGTAAAGCCAGGGCGTCCGCGACGGCTCCGGTGCGCACCAGTGCGGACCCGAGCAGCCGGTGGGCCAGCGCCGACGAGGCGTCGTCCAGACGATCGGAGAGCGCGACCCGCCACGTGCCGGCCTGGTCACGCACAAGCCCTTGCTGCCAATGGAAACTGTGCATCACCCAGGCCAGCCGCCAGGCGTCGACATGACGTCCGCGCTCGGCGACGAACCGCTGCATCGCGACCAGGCAGGTGTGCTCGGCCTCGAACCAGACCAGCGCCGCCGCCCGGTCCGCGAAACGTTCGGTCGCCGGGCCGACGTCGATCGGCGTGCGGCACGGGTCGAGCAGCCGGTCGGCGGCGCACCCGTTGACCACGTAGTAGCCGACGAAGCGGTCCAGGGCGGCCTCGGCGTCGTCCAACTGACCCAGGGCGTAGAGACGGACCAGGTCGTGCAGCTGCCACCGACCCGGGGCATGCTCCTGCACGAGGGAAACCCGTTCCAGCGCACGGAGAATCGGCCGCGCATCGGGCAGCTCGGTCAGACACTCGATGGCCCGCACGCCGGCGTCCGCCCCGGGAATCAGCCCGAGCAGCGCGAACACCTTGGCCTGAGCCGGTTCCAGGGCCTGATACGACCACGAGAGCACCGTCTCCAGCCCGTCCAGCGCCGGCAGCCGGGTCTCCCGTAGCTCACGGGCGAACACCGCGATGGGAAACGCCGCGTGATCGGCGACCCGGCCGGCGGCCAGGCCCAGCGCCAGCGGCAGCCCGGCGCAGTCGTCGACCAGACACCGCACCGCCTCCGGCTCGGCGTCGAGCCGCAGACGCCCCAACCGCCGCTCGAACAGCTCGACACTTTCGGCCTCGGTCAGCGGCGGCAGCGCGATCCGCACCGAAGCTTCCAGGCCGCGCAGCTGGTTGCGGCTGGTCACCAGCACCGCGCAGCCGGCGGCCGAGGGCAGCGCGGCCCGCACGTGCTCGGCGTCCCGCACGTTGTCGAAGACGATCAGCATCCGCTTGCCGGCGACCAGGCTGCGATACCGGCCCACCTGCGCGTCGAAGTCGACCGGCACGGCCTGCGGTGGCACGCCCAGGGCGTCCAGCACGCACCGCAGCACGGCCGCCGGCGGCAGGAACTGGCCGTCCGGTGCGACGCCCCTCAGGTCGACGAAGACCTGACCGTCCGGAAAGGACTCAAGCCGCCGGTGGGCCCAGTGCAGCGCCAGCCACGTCTTGCCGATGCCGCCGACCCCGACGATCACCGCGACCAACGGACCGTCCGTCCGCTCGAACGCCTCGGTCAGCGCGGCCAGCTCCGTCTCGCGGGCGGTGAACCAACGCGGGGCAGGCGGCAGCTGCCGGGGCACCGGCGGCTCGGTCCCGTGCACCGTCACATTGCCGTGGATGACGCCGGCCAGCACGAACGGCGCCGACGGCGAACCGGTGACCTCGTTGCGCACACCCTCGGACGCCATCCGCCCCTCCTCCGGTGGCCCCCAGCCTACCGCGTTGCATGATCATGCATCGCCATGTATATTTCTAAACGTGTCCAAGGTGCTCACTTCCCTCCCTGTCGGCGAACGTGTCGGGATCGCCTTCTCCGGCGGCCTCGACACCTCGGTAGCGGTCGCGTGGATGCGCGAGAAGGGTGCCGTGCCGTGCACCTACACCGCTGACATCGGCCAGTACGACGAGCCGGAGATCGACTCGGTGCCCGGCCGCGCCCACCAGTACGGCGCCGAGATCGCCCGCCTGGTCGACTGCAAGGCCGCCCTGGTCGAGGAGGGGCTGGCCGCGCTGGCCTGCGGCGCCTTCCACATCCGCAACGGCGGCCGCACGTACTTCAACACCACCCCGCTCGGCCGCGCCGTCACCGGCACCCTGCTGGTGCGCGCGATGCTCGAGGACGACGTCCAGATCTGGGGTGACGGCTCCACCTTCAAGGGCAACGACATCGAGCGGTTCTACCGCTACGGCCTGCTGGCCAACCCGTCGCTGCGGATCTACAAGCCGTGGCTGGACGCCGACTTCGTCACCGAGCTCGGCGGCCGCAAGGAGATGTCCGAGTGGCTGGTCGCGCACGACCTGCCCTACCGGGACAGCACCGAGAAGGCCTACTCCACCGACGCCAACATCTGGGGCGCCACCCACGAGGCCAAGTCGCTGGAGCACCTGGACACCGGCATCGAGATCGTCGACCCGATCATGGGCGTGCGGTTCTGGGACCCGGCCGTCGAGATCGCGCCCGAGGACGTGACCATCGGCTTCGAGCGGGGCCGGCCGGTGACGATCAACGGCAAGGAGTTCGGCAGCCCGGTCGACCTGGTGCTGGAGGCCAACGCCATCGGCGGCCGGCACGGCCTGGGCATGTCCGACCAGATCGAGAACCGGATCATCGAGGCCAAGAGCCGCGGCATCTACGAGGCGCCCGGCATGGCCCTGCTGCACGCGGCCTACGAGCGGCTGGTCAACGCCATCCACAACGAGGACACGCTGGCCAGCTACCACAACGAGGGCCGGCGGCTGGGCCGGCTGATGTACGAGGGCCGCTGGCTGGACCCGCAGTCGCTGATGCTGCGCGAGTCGCTGCAGCGGTGGGTCGGCATGGCCATCACCGGCGAGGTGACGCTGCGGCTGCGGCGCGGCGAGGACTACTCCATCCTCGACACCACCGGCCCGTCGTTCAGCTACCACCCGGACAAGCTGTCCATGGAGCGCACCGAGGACGCGGCGTTCGGCCCGGTGGACCGGATCGGCCAGCTGACCATGCGCAACCTGGACATCGCCGACTCCCGCGCCAAGCTGGAGCAGTACGCGGGCCTGGGCATGGTCGGCAGCGCGCACCCGGTGCAGCTGCTGGGCGCGGCCCAGGCGGCGGCGACCGGCCTGATCGGCGCCATGCCGGAAGGCGGCGCGGAGGCCATCGCCGCCCGCGGCGACGCCGTGACCAACCTGCCCGCCGAGGACGAGCTGCTGGACCTGGCGGCCATCGAGTCCGGCACCGACTGAGTCACCCGGCGGGAAGGCTGATCGCGGCCTTCCCGCCGCTCACGGCGGCCAGGATGAGCCGGGCCACGGCGTCGGGCCGCACCGCGAACGACAGGTGCCCGGTGGGCAACTCGCTCACGACGGCGTTCATCCGCTTCGCGACAAAGCGCTGCAATTCCGGCGAAGTGGTGCGGTCGGCGGTCGTGACGAGGTACCGGCTCGGCTTTGTCCGCCACGCGGCGACGGTGGTCCGGCCGGCGAACAACGTCTGGGCGATTCGTCCCTGAGCCGCGTACAGGGCACGGGCCCTGGCGCGCGGGACTCCGTTCGCGAAATCGTTCAGGAATGCCTCTTCGGTCAGTCCGCCGAAACCGTTGTGATAAACGATCCCCGCATTCGCGGGCGGCGTCGGGAACTGTCCGGCGAGCGCCGCGTAGTCCTCCCCCTCCATCGGCGCGCGGGCCGACAGGTAGACCAGGGAGCTGACCAGCGGGTGGTCGCCGGCCTGGGTGATGACCGCGCCGCCGTAGGAGTGCCCAACCAGCACCGTCGGGCCGGTTTGCTGGTCCAGTGCCCTTTTTGTGCAGGCGACGTCGTCGTCCAGGGAGGTCAGCGGGTTCTGCACGGACGTCACCGTGACGCCGGCGGCCTGGAGGATCGGAATCACCTGACCCCAGCAGGAACCGTCGGCGTAGGCGCCGTGCACGAGGACCACGTTGCCGGTCGCGCGCGGCGTCGCCGACGCGGTTCCGGTGGTCATTGCGCCGAGTGCCACAGTTCCCGTGGCCAGGAGCTTGGTGAAATGGCGTCGATCCATGACGCGAATGTAGCCCCGGGGGTGGGCCGCATGTCTTACCAAATCATTTCGGCGCCACCAGCGCGCAGAGAGCTTCGACACCTGAACCGGTGAGTTCACGTAGCCGCAGGCGGGTGTTGGATTCGATGACGCCGTGGCCGCGCGGCAGGGCCATGACCAGTTCGTCGAGTTCGGCCACGTCGCGACAGGCGACGGTGAGGGTGTAGTCCCAGCGGCCGGTGACGTGGGTGCCGGACAGCACCGCCGGCAGGCCGAGCAGGCCGGCTTCGAGCTCGCCGTGGTCGACGCCCGGGCTCAGGCGGACGTCGATGAAGGCCTGGAGGGGCCGGCCCAGGGCGGCCAGGTTGATCTCGGCGTGGAAGCCGTCGATCACGCCGGCCTCGACGAGGCGGCGCACCCGCTCGGCGGTGGCGGTGGGGCTCAGGCTGACCCGGGCCGCGAGGTCGCGGTAGCTCACCCGGCCGTCGCGGATGAGCTCGCCGAGGATAGTCCGGTCGATGGCGTCCATGGCCGGATTATCCACGGCAAAGCTGGGGTTTCTACGCTGGCAACGCCACCAAGTCCGCCTTCATGGCCCGTAATGTCGGCCGTATGACCGACTCCAGGCCCGCGAAGGCCGCCGGCTACCTCGCCCGCACCCGACCGGTGGTGCCGCCGATCTACCAGTCCGCCACGTTCTACCTGGATGACTTGGCGTACAAGGACATTCAGGAGGGTGGGCTGCGGGAACACTGGTACAGCCGGTTCGCCAACCCGACCGTGGACGCCGCGGCCGCCGAGATCGCCGCGCTGGAAGGAGCCGAGGCCGGGCTGATGACGTCGTCCGGCATGGCGGCCATCGCCACCACCCTGTTGACGTTGTTGCCGGGCCGCGTCGTCGCCGCCCGGCAGGTGTACGGCGACACCCGGGACCTGCTCGTGCGGGACCTGCCGGCGCTGGGCTTCGACGTCACCATGGTCGACGCCACCGATCTCGACGCCTGGGCCGAGGCCATCGCCGGTGCCCCGACCGCCATCGTGTACGCCGAGACCCTGTCCAACCCGCAGCTGGACCTCACCGATCTCGCCGCCCTGGCCCAACTCACGCACGCCGCCGGCGCGAAGCTGGTGGTGGACAACACCTTCGCCACCCCGTACACGGTGAACCCGTTGCGCCACGGGGCCGACGTCGTCGTGCACTCGGCCACCAAGTTCCTCAGCGGCCACTCCGACGTGATCGCCGGGGTCGTGCTCGGCGACGCCGACACCGTGACCGAGGTGCAGAAGCGGATGATCACCTTCGGCGGTTGCCTCGATCCGCACGCCGCTTTCCTTGTTTGGCGCGGGATCCAGACCTTCGACCTGCGGCTCGAACGCTCCTGCGCCACCGCGTCGCAGCTGGCCGCCCGGCTCGCCGCCCACCCCGAGGTCGTCGCCGTCCGCTACCCCGGCGGCGAGATCGCTGACCGCATCATGCGCCCCGGCCGACGTGGTGCCATGGTCGCCTTCACCGCGCGCGGCGGCGATTCCCGGGCCCTCGCCGTCATGCGGCGGCTGACCGTGGCGTCCGAAGCCACCAGCCTCGGCGGCGTCGAGACCCTGGTCAGCACCCCGTTCAACTCCTCGCACTTCTCCCTCGGCCCGGCCGAGCGCGCCGCCGCCCGCATCGACGACGGCATGATCCGCCTGTCCTGCGGCATCGAGGACGCCGAGGCCCTGATCGCCGACGTCGAGCAGGCCCTGGCCGACACCGTCTGACCCGGTGTCGGCCAGGACTGCTCAGCTCAGGCGGACCGCCAGCTCGAAGACGACGTCGGCGTCACCGGCCGTCGTCGGGTCGAGCAGGAAGGTCTGCCGGGGCAGCCAGTCGGCCTGCTCGTTGTGGTTGAGCAGCCACTGGTGCAGCGACTCGAATCCCAGCGCGGTCATCATGTCCGCCTTGGGCACGCTGACGTACGCCTCCCGGCCCGCCCGGTCGGCGCTCGCCGTCATGTCCGGGAAGCGCTCGGCGACCTCGGCGATGTCGGATTCGTCGACCGGGCAGCAGAACTCCACCGGCCCGTCACTGTCGTTGCTCACTTCGCCGTGGTACCGAAGGAAAGGCAGTCCGGCGACGCCCTCCGGCCGTGGCACGGTCGGGCCGCCGAACAGCTTGAACAGCGGCGTGGCGAACTCTCCGATCTGGTCGGCGGTCAGCTGCTCGGTGACGGTCAGCAGCGCGCGGGCCGGCAGCTCGCGGACGGACACCTCGTACATGGCGGTTTCCTTTCCCGTCAACTGGTTGATGAGGAAGGCGACCAGTTCCCGCTGCGCCCGATGGCCCTGTTCCCGCTCGTCCCAGTACGAAGCCAGCTCCACCGCCCGGTCCGGAGGTGGCAGGTCGAGGACCCGCCTGATCCGGGCCAGGGGCATGTCCAGCTGGCGCAGCCACGCGACCAGCCGGGCCGGCGCGAGCTGATCCGGGGAGTACCAGCGGTAGCCGGTGTCCGGATCGACGTGCGCGGGCGGCAGCAGCCGGAGTTCGTCGTAGAGCCGCAGGGCCTTGGGCGAGAGGCGGGCCAGCCGCGCGAACGCGCCGATGGTCAGCAGTTCCATGGTCGTCTCCCTCGTCCCGGGCGGTCGGCGCCCGGTTGTCCCGACTCTGCGGCTGTCCCCAGGGTGAAGGTCAAGCGACCGATATCGTGTGAGGTCGTGTGTGTCTCCGTCGATCTGGCCGACTTCACCGGCACCACCCTTTACGTGGGCCGCCAGACCCATCCCGAGGCCCCGCCCAAGATCAAGGGAACTTCCCTGACGTTCAACGTCATGAAGGACCCCTTCACCACGTTCGGGTTCGGTCGGTAGCGTCGAGGCCGTGCCATCACTTGCCGCGCCCGCGTTGCCGCCGGGCACCATGGCCGACCGGGAACAGCCGGAGATCCACGCGAACGACCTGAGGCTGCGCCTGTGGCAGCCGGGGGACCGCGAGGCGGTGACGACGGCGTACGCGGACCCGGCGATCCAGCGCTGGCATGCCCGGTCGATGACCGATGACGAGGCCAGCACGTGGATCGCGAACTGGCCGCGGCGCTGGTCAGCGGAGACCGGGGCCGGCTGGGCGGTCGTGGACGGGGACAAGATGGCTGGGCAGATCAGCCTCCGCCTGATCGACCTCCAGGACGGGCGGGCGGAGGTGTCGTACTGGGTGCTGCCCCACGCCCGGGGGCGCAGGACCGCGAGCCGAGCCCTGCAAGCCCTCACGGAGTGGTCGTTCGGCACGCTGGGACTGCACCGGATCGAGGTGCTGCACTCCACGGCCAACGAGCCGTCCTGCCGGGTGGCGACGGCGGCGGGCTACGGCCTGGAGGGCACGAAGCGCAGTGAGGCGAAGCACGCGGACGGGTGGCACGACATGCACCTGCACGCCCGCATCGTGGGAGATCGCTGAACGTTCAACTTTTTCCGGCAGAATGGGGTCAGGAAGCGAAGGAGGACCACCGTGCCGCTGCGCAAGCTCGGATTCCTGACCATCGGCCTGTTCGACGAGGCCGACCCCCGGCCGGGCCACGAGTCCACGCTGGAGATCATCCAGCTGGGCGAGCAACTCGGCTTCAGCAGCGCCTGGGTGCGCCACCGCCACCTCCAGTTCGGCATCTCCTCCCCGGTCGCGCTGCTGGCCGCGGCCACCCAGCGGACCAGCCGGATCCAGCTGGGCACGGCGGTGATCCCGCTGGGCTGGGAGAACCCGCTGCGGCTGGCCGAGGACCTGGCCACGGTGGACGTGCTCAGCGGCGGCCGGCTCAACCCGGGGATCAGCGTCGGCCCGCCGATGCACTACGACGACGTCAAGGACGCGCTCTACCCGGACACCCAGGACGTCGAGGACTTCAGCTACCAGCGGGTCCAGCGCCTGCTGGCCGCGGTGCGCGGCGAGAAGGTGTCGACGTTCAGCGGCGAGGAGGGCATCGAGGAGTTCTCGGCCCGGGTCCAGCCGCACTCGCCGGACCTGATCAACCGCATGTGGTACGGCGGCGGCAGCGGTCGCTCGGCCCAATGGGCCGGCGAGAACGGCATGAACTTCCTGACCAGCAACGTGGTGGCGGCCACCGGGACCAGCACCGACTTCGACGAGATCCAGCTGGGTCTGATCCGGACCTACCGCGAGCACCGCCCGCAGGGCCGCGTCTCGCACGGCTTCGTGGTCATCCCGACCGACAGCGCCACCGCCGACCAGCGCGCCCGCTACGAGGAGTACGCGGCCAGGCGGGCGACCCGCTTCGGCAAGCCGTTCGGTCCGCGCGGGCTGCTGTTCGCCCGGGACATCGTCGGCACCTCGGCGCAGATCGCCGAGCAGCTGCACGCCAACGCCGCGTTCCGCGAGGTCGAGGAGGTGGCGTTCGCGCTGCCGTTCACCTTCCGGCACGAGGACTACGTGCAGATCCTGACCGACATGGCGACCCGCCTCGGGCCGGCGCTGGGCTGGCAGCCGAGCTGATACGCTGGCAGCTCCAGAGCACAGGGAGTAATCACCGCATGGTGGCTGAGGACGACATCGAGGGCTGATACCGGCCCCACGACAACGGTGTCCGGGTGACACCGCGTCCGGTCGTGCCCTCGCACCTGTTCGTCTCACGGGCCTGACGTGTGCCCGTTTCGCGGTGGAGATCCCCTCATGCCGAAGCTCGTCTGTTCCGCTCTGTCCTTCTCCTGGCCGGACGGCACCCCGGTGTTCGACGCCTTGTCGTTCACCGTGGGCGCCGGCCGGACCGCCCTGGTCGCGCCCAACGGCGCCGGCAAGAGCACGCTGCTCAAGCTGATCGCCGGCGAGCTCACGCCGCGGTCGGGTTCCGTCACGGTGGACGGCGTGCTCGGCTACCTGCCGCAGGCGCTGCCGCTGACCGGCGAGCCGACGGTCGCCGAGGTGCTGGAGATCGCCCCGATCGTGCAGGCCCTCAGGGCGATCGAGGCCGGCGACGCCAGCGAGGACAACTTCACGATCGTCGGAAACGACTGGGACGTCGAGGAACGCGCCCGCGCCGAGCTGGACCGGCTCGGCCTGGGCGACGTCGCGCTGGACCGCCGGGTCGGCACGCTCAGCGGCGGCCAGGTGATCTCCATCGGGCTGGCCGCGCAGCTGCTCAAGCGGCCGGACGTGCTGCTGCTCGACGAGCCCACCAACAACCTCGACCGGGATGCCCGGCTGCGGCTGCACGCCGTGCTCAGGGATTGGAAGGGCACCCTGCTGCTGGTCAGCCACGACCGGGAGCTGCTGGACCTGGCCGACCGGGTGGCCGAGCTGGACCACGGCGAGATCACCCTGTACGGCGGGAGCTTCGCCGACTACGAAGCCGCCGTGCAGGCTGCACGAGAGACGGCGGAGAAGAACATCCGCAACGCCGAGCAGGAGCTCAAGCGGGAGAAGCGGGAGATGCAGCAGGCCCGGGAGCGAGCGGCCCGGCGGGCCAGCACCGGGGCACGGTCGGGTAGCGACATCCCCCGCATCGCGCTGGGCCTGATCAAACAGAAGGCGCAGTCGGCCGCCGGCAGGGCCAACGACATGCACGGCCAGCGGGTCGAGAGCGCCAAGGCCCGGCTGGACGAGGCCGAGCGGGCGCTGCGGGACGACAAGACGATCTCGCTGTCGCTGCCCGACACCACCGTGCCGACCGGCCGAATGCTGTTCCACGGCAACCAGTTGCGGGTGCGTGACCTGTTCGCCGACGACGGCGTGACACTGGCGATCCGCGGCCCGGAGCGGATTGCCTTGCTGGGGGCCAATGGCGTTGGCAAGTCGACGCTGCTGCGCATCACCGCCGGGCTGGAGGAGCCCGAGCACGGCGTGCTCAGCCGGGCCGACGGCCGCGTGGCCTACCTGTCACAGCGGCTGGACCTGCTGGATCCTGATCTGTCCACCGCCGACAACCTGCGGGCGTTCGCGCCGGCTCTGCCCACCTCCGACATGATGAACCTGTTGGCGCGCTTCCTGTTCCGCGCCGAACGATCCCAACTGCCGATCCGGGTGCTGTCCGGCGGCGAGCGCCTGCGGGCCACCCTGCTGTGCGTGCTGTGCGCCGAGCCGGCCCCGCACCTGCTGCTGCTCGACGAGCCCACCAACAACCTCGACCTGGCCAGCGTCGAACAGCTCACCGGCGCGCTGGACGCCTACCGGGGAGCGTTCGTGGTGGTCAGCCACGACGAGCGGTTCCTGGCCGACATCGGCATCACCCGCCGCCTCCGCCTGGCCGACCGGACCCTCACCGAGGCCTAGGTTCGGCCACACGCGCGCCGCGTGACCGTCCACAACCCGATACACACGCCGGTGACCCCCGACACTGTGCTGTCGGGGGTCACCGGCGGGCAAGTCGACCACGTACATCCGACTCCTACTGCCACTTCTGATAGGAGCCGCCATTGCAGTCGTGCGTGTAGACCTTCTTGGCGGCGTTACTGTCCAGACAGAATCCCGTCGCCAAATTCCGGAAAGTCACCGTACCACCATGCGACACCTGCCACTTCTGATAGGAGCCGCCGTTGCAGTCGTGCGCGTAAACCTCCTTAGCGGCATTGCTGTCCAGACAGAATCCCGTCGCCAAATTCCGAAGAGTTACCGTACCCTTACCCGACACCTGCCACTTCTGATAGGAGCCGCCGTTGCAGTCGTGCGTGTAGACCTTCTTGGCGGCGTTGCTGTCCAAGCAGAAACCCGTCGCCAAATTCCGATACGTCTGGGCTGCCTGCGCCGTCGCCGCCGGCGCGCCGAGGGTTGAGAAAAGCATGGTGAGGACCACAGCGATAAACAAGGTCATGGGTCCGACACGATTGCGCACCATCATCACTCCTTGTCGTTGCTCGTGCACCAGAGGCCACATCTGCCATGCCGAATTCCGGGCTCCCGTGCGCGACACTCCCCCGTTCGCATGATCTGATACACCTCACAACATGCGGGATGCTGCCCGGAGGGGCTTATCGCCCTATTCCGCCCTCCTTAATGTAGGCGGGTTGCGGTCGGCAAAAAGGGGCCATTCATCTGGCCCCTCAGGCGGTCAAGGCTGCGAGGCGACGCTCGTGTCAGCGTCGCCGTTCACGGAGCAGCGACGAGGGCGTCGGCGAGTTCGTCGACGGTACGGCCGTCGGTGTCGATTCGTTGGCCCAGCGTCAAAGTCTTCGACTCGACGGCCGCCGCGGCGGCCACGGCCCGCAGCTCCGACTCCGGGCGGCCGAGCAGTGGATCACCGGGCTGGGCCCAGCTCTCGCCACGGCCGCGCCGGAGGATCCGCGCGGTCAGCTCGTCCACACCGGCGTGCAGCCGGACCAGCCGAAGATCCACCGGGCCGAGTTCGCCGGCGTACAAGGAAAGAGTCGACGCGTCGTGGATCGGGCCGACCACGACCATGGCCTGCGCCCCGACGGCGCGGAAGTTCCGCCACAGGGTGGCCAGCGTACGGGACCGCATCCGGTGGTCGTCGCCGATCTGGTCCAGGTCGACGTAGGCGGCGGTGCTGCCGGCGCTCAACAACCGTTGGTACACCGCGAATCCCACTGCGGACTTGCCCACTCCGGTGACGCCGCACAGCCACAGCACCCGGGGCCGGCGCGGCCAGCCGGTCGCCTTGAGCACCTCGTCGGCGACGGCCGTGACGGCGACTCCGGTGGTGTCCACGCACAAGGCGGCGAAGTCGCTGGCATCCAACGCGTCGGCCTCGCGTAGCACCTCCGCTGTCGGAGCTGCCCCCTCACGCTCCTCGAACCGCCGCCGCAGTTCGTCCCGGTCGGCTCGCAGCCGGACCACGGTCAACACCGGCGAGACCGGCGGGCCCGTCCGCGGGTCGACGACGCCGGACACCACCACGCAACTGGCGCCGGCCTCGCGGTGGCCGGCGACCACGGCGTCGAGGTTGCGGGCCTTCAACGCGTGCCGATGCGGGTCGGAATCCGTTGCCGGGTAACACATCCCCAGCTGGTCGATGTCCACATAGGCCGAATCGGCGATCCGCTGGTGGATCTCCCACGCGACCGCGGTCTTGCCCACCCCGGACGGACCGCACAGCCAGAGCACCGGCACCGACTCCCCCATGCGTGCTCACGCTACCGGTGGCACAGCTCACCGCAACTAGATTACCGACGCGGTTAGACGGCGTATGCAACTATTGTGTACGCTGGCTTCCGTACCGAGCAAGGAATGACAGAGGAGCATCATGGCCCACCACCCCGCCGACCTGAGCAACGCCGAGCTGCGCGACCTGCTGGACGCCGCCACCGCCGAGGCGGAGCGGACCGGCATCAAGGTCAGCGTCACCGTGCTCGACCGCGGCGGCCACCTGCTGGGCTTCGTGCGCGACCAGGACGCGCTGCTGATCTCCGGCGAGACCAGCACCCGCAAGGCCTACACCTCGGTCCAGCTGGACGCGGCGACCGCCGACGTGGCCGACGCGGTCAAGCCTGACGGCCCGTTCCACAGCCTGCCCACCGCCCTGGACCGACCGCTGCTGTTCATCGCCGGCGGCGTGCCGCTGCACCGCGACGGCGTGCTGGTCGGCGCGATCGGCGTCGGCGGCGGCGCCCCGACCCAGGACCACGCGGTGGCCACCGCCGCCGCGGCCAAGCTGTCCCTGGCCTGATCCGAGTCGCCGACCAGACCGGCGTCGACCAAGCTGGAAACCCCGAGAACAGGAGATCCTCCCCCATGCGACTCGACCTGACCGGCAAGGTCGCCCTCGTCACCGGCTCCACCCAGGGCATCGGCCAGGCCATCGCCGCCGGGCTGGCCCGGGCCGGCGCCACCGTCGCCGTCAACGGGCGCAAGGCCGACGGCGTGGCCGCCGCCATCAAGTCGTTGGGCGACGGCGAGTTCATCGCCGCGCCCGGCGACGTGTCCACCGAGGACGGCACTCGGCAGGTGCTGGACGTCGTGCCGAGTGTGGACGTGCTGGTGAACAACCTGGGCATCTTCGGCTCGCAGGCGCCGCTGGAGATCACCGACGACGAGTGGCGGCGCTACTTCGAGGTCAACGTGCTGTCGGCGGTCCGGCTGACCCGGGCCTACCTGCCGGGCATGACCGAGCGGGGCTGGGGCCGGATCCAGTACATCGCCAGCGACTCGGCCATCGTCACGCCGGCCGAGATGATCCACTACGGCATGTCCAAGACCTCGCTGCTGGCGGTGTCGCGCGGTTTCGCCAAGCACGCCGCCGGCACCGGCGTGACGGTCAACTCGGTGATCGCCGGCCCCACCCACACCGGCGGCGTCGAGGACTTCGTCTACGAGCTGGTGGACAAGTCCCTGCCGTGGGACCAGGCGCAGCGCGAGTTCATGCTGAAGTACCGGCCGCAGTCGTTGCTGCAGCGGCTGATCGAGCCGGAGGAGATCGCCAACATGGTGGTGTACCTGGCTTCCCCGCTGTCCTCGGCGACGACCGGCGGCGCGCTGCGGGTGGACGGCGGCTACGTGGACGCGATCCTGCCGTAGTCGCCGCGCACCGCGTCCTGGGGCAGATTCCGCTCCAGGTAAGGGATTGCCGCAGCGGCGATGGTGGCTGCCGTGGCCGCGACCAGCCACGGCAGCCAAGGTCCGAACGCGAACAGCGCCACCACGCCCGGGGCGGCGATGCCAGCTGAAGTGAAGGCGTACTGGAAAGCCGCCAGGTAACGGCCACGGGTCGCCCGCGGCGCGGCTGCCTCGGACAAAGCGTTGGCACGGTTGCCGATCAGCGTGCCTGCCGACAGCAACACCATGGTGGCCAGCAGATACGCCGGGAGCCACGACGCCGGCACGAACACGGCCGCGAGGCTGGCCGCCGCCCAGACGACGGAGATGCCGTAGCCGACCCGCATTGCCTTGGTACGCCACCAGGTCCGGGTCCACCGCACGACAACCGTGCCGAGCACGAAGCCGCTGACGGTCAGCGTGGTGATCATGGCCCCGGCCACCCACGCCGGCCCGTGCAGCACCTCGGTCACGTACACCGCGATGCCGTCCAGGAAGAGGTCCAGCACCAACGCGCCGCACGCCACCACCACGATCAGCACCAGGTAAGGGCGGTTGCGCAGCACGCTCACCGGTGGCGAGTCGACTTCCGGCCGAATGTGCGGGACGGGCAGGAAGGCCGCCAACACCGCGGCGGCGGCGAGGAAAGTGACCCCGTCCGCCGCCACCGCGACCTGGTAGCCGACCGAACCGAAGGTGGTCAGGCCGGCGACCACCAGGCCGCCCAGGCCGAAGCAGACCCCTCGCACCGCTCCGACCAGGGCGAACGACGTGTCCTTGGCGTTGTGCCGGGTCGTGTCGGCGATCAGCGCGAACACCGAGCTGTAGAACGCCTGCTGGCCCGCCGCCAACAGCGCCGACGCCACGAACACCAGTGCCGCGTCGCCGGCGACCAGGTAGACCGCCACTCCCGCCGCCTGCACCACCTGCGCGGCGATCACCACCTGCCGCGGGCCGAACCGGTCCACCAGTCGCCCGGCCAGCAACGGCGCCGCGATCCCCACCAACTTGCCGGCCGTGACCACCGAACCGGCCAGCTCGACCGGCAGGCCGACCACCTGGATCCCGTACAGCACCGACAGCGGCAGGAACAGCCCGGAGCCGAAGTTGTCGATGCCCAGCGCGACGAGCAGCGCGAGTCGTCCCCCCATGACGGCCAAGCTAGCGACGGTTCCCGTTGGCGTGGCGGAGGTTGTGTGGAGATTCTGTGCAGGCTAGACCCGGCTGAGTTCCACGGTCGGGAACTCAACGACGGCCGGCGGGCGACCGGCCTGGACCTCCCAGGCCTGGTTGGTCTGCCCGCCCCGCACGGCCTGCTCCACCGCCACGGCCACCTCGTCCGGATCGGCGACGGCCAGGCCGTGTTCGCGCAGTATTTCCCGGGCCCCGGCGATCATCGGCGTGTCGATGAAGCCGGGGCACACGGCGTTGAGCGTCACGTCCGGAATGGTCAGGGACCGCACCAGACCGATGATCGCGTGCTTGCTGGCCGCGTAGACCGGGTCGAACGGGGTCGGCGAGATGCCGGCCAGGCTGGCCGTGACCACGATCGACCGGGCCCCACCCTGCACGGCCGCCTTGATGCCGAACATCGTGCCGTCCACGTTCACGGCCATGATCCGCCGGTACTTGTCCAGGTCGAGCTCCGTGCCGCCGTTGCCCGTGCCGGCGTTGAGGTGCACGATGTCCAACCGCCCGAAGGCTTCCCGGGCCGCCGCGACGGCGGCCTCGTTCTCCGCCAGCCGCGAGACGTCGGTCGGCACGAACAGGCCCCCGATCTCCGCCGCGACCGCGTCGCCGGCCAGGTTCACGTCGGCGATCACCACCTTGGCCCCCTGGCGGGCGAACCGCCGGGCCACCGCGGCCCCGATGCCGCTCGCGCCGCCGGTCACCAACACGACTTCCGCCATCACTTCTTCCCACCCATCATCATCTGGCCCGACTCGGCGAACACCTTGTCCTTGAGCGACTTGCGCCGCAGGTAGAGGCGCGAGCCGATCTCCAGCACCGCGTACACCGCGACGTACTGCAGGGTGCTGATCAGCGGCACCTGGTCCACCGGCAGCGAGTACGCCAGCACGACCCGCACTCCGGCGTCGAGCACCAGCCCAACGCCCCACATCGCCGTCGCGACCCGCATCGCGTGCCGGTAGCTCGGCGAGTCACGCCAGCAGGCCGCCAGCCGCGTGTGGACGTCACCGGTGGTCAGCGACTGCACGAACTGGTGCAGGAACGGCGTCCGGCACAGCGTGATCAGGATCCACGCGCCGGCCACCGCGGTCATCCAGCCGTCCTTGGCCAGCAGGAACCGGGGGCTGCCCAGCACGAACGAGGTCGCCATGCTGCCAATCAGGATCGTCAGCGTGAACAGGGCCAGCCCGTCCAGCCGCCGCCGGGCGATCGCCGTGTACAGGGCGTGCACTGTGGGCGGGACACCGCCGAGCATCAGGGCCAGCCACTGGTCCATGCCCGCGGCGCGCAAGCCGTAGAACAGGGCCAACGGGGCAATGAGGTTGACACCAAGGTTGATCACCACCGCTTTGCGGGGATCGGCCGGGCGCTGGGTCTTGGTCACGGATGCGATTGCCATGGCACAAAGCTATTTCCCCGGAGCCGGCGGCGGTATGCACCTGCCTGCCCGTTCGGGGTGGAGGTAGGTACACCCATGTTATTCTGGAGGGGCATGACAGGTTCTCATGCGATTCCCGAACTGGCCGGATTCCGGGCCGGTGCTCCGCTGCGCGTCACCGACGTGACCGTGCTCGATCCGGCGGACGGTTCGGTGCACACTCACCAGGACATTCTGTTGCGGGACGGCCGGATCGCGGCGGTCGGGGCCTCGGTTGAGGCCGAAGCGGAGGTGCTGGCCGGCGAGGGGCTGGTGGCGCTGCCGGGGTTGTGGGACATGCACGTGCACACCTTCGACGAGTCGACGCTGCCGAAGTTCCTGGCCCGCGGTGTGACCGGCATTCGGCACATGGGTGGCGCACCGGTGCATTTGGCGTGGCAGGCCCGGTTGCGGGGCGGGGACTGGCTGGTGCCGCGGATGGTGTTCGCCAGCCGCATCCTGGACGGGCCGCGGCCGAGCCGGCCGGGGTCGATCGCTCTGACCAGCGCCGACGAGGCCACGGCGGCGGTGGCTCAGTGCGTGGCGGACGGGGCGGAGTTCCTCAAGGTGTACGCGCAGCTGCCGCCCGAGGCGTACGCCGCCATCGCCGCGACGGGGGTTCCCTTCGCCGGGCACGTCCCCTGGGCGGTGTCGATCGCCACGGCGGCGGCGTCCGGGCAGCGCAGCATCGAGCACCTGGACGGGCTGGCGCTGGGCACTTCCACGGCCGAGACGGAGATCCGCGCCGGTCTGTCCACATTGGACGTCCGTGATCCGGCTGGCATGTTCGCCCGGCTGTCGGAGCTGAACCACGTGGCGGCCATGACCCACGACCCGGCGCGGCTGGCCTCGCTGTGCCGGGTCTTCCTCAGGCACGACACCTGGCACGTGCCGACGCTGGCCGTCCTGCACGCCAAGGCCACCATCGGCACGCCGGAGTTCCAGCTCACGCCGTACCTGCCGGACATCGAGCCAGCGCTGCGGCCCGCCTGGGCCGGCTCGTGGTCCCCGGACGCCGCGGCCAAGGAGCGTGAGCAGGCGGTGTTCCGGCACAGCCTGCACCTGGTGCGGGAGCTGCACCAGGCCGGTGTGCCGCTGCTCGCCGGCACCGACACCTTCGTGCCCGGGCACAGCCTGCACGACGAGTTGGGGCTCCTGGTGCGGGCCGGGCTGTCGCCGCTGGACGCCCTGCGCGCCGCCACCTCCGCACCGGCCCGCTTCCTCGGCGTCGCCGAACGCTTCGGCGCGATCGCTCCCGGCATGGCCGCCGACCTGCTGCTGCTCGACGCCAACCCGCTGGACGACATCGCCAACACCCGCGCCATCCGGGCGGTGATCATGGGCGGCCGCCACATAGAGATCCAGTCGTAGCGGATGTCGATTCGGGGTCGGCTCGTTCGACGCACAGGTATGACGAACGAGCCGATCTCGACCCGCAACCTCGACCAGGACGGCCACGCGGAGCTGCCGTGGAGCCGTCCCCGCGACCTGCTGGCCACCGACACCCCCACCGCCGACCTGACGTTTTTCGTCGCCACCGTGCGGCCCGACGGACGGCCGCACTCGGCCGGCGTGGGGGCGATCTGGGTGGATGACGCCCTGTGGTTCGTCGGCGGCCCCGGCACGCGCCGGTCCCGCAACCTCGCCGCCAACCCGGCGTGCAGCGTGTCGGTGCGCCTGCGGGGTATCGACCTGGTGCTGGAGGGCGACGCCCACCGGGTGGACGACCCCGACACCCTGGAGCGGATCGCCGCCGTCTACCGCAGCGGCGGCTGGCCGGCCACGGTGGAGAACGGCGGCTTCAACGCCCCGTTCATGGCGCCGAGCGCCGGCCCCGCGCCCTGGCACCTGTACCGCCTCACCCTGAGGACGGCCTTCGGCGTGGCCTGCGCCGAACCGTACGGGGCGACCCGCTGGGACTTCTGAGCGTCCGATATCCGTAGAGTGCCCCGTTGACGGTGTTTCAGGGGGGAGATCCTGATGCGGTTGACGCTGCTTGCTGTGCTGCTCGGTGGTGCCGTGGTGACGACGGCGTGTGCCCCGCCGGCGTTCACGGCCGCCCCATGCGCCGAGGAGCAGGCCACGCTGGACCACATGAAGGACCGGAAGAAGCTGGCCGACGCCGAGGCACTGGCGGCCAAGCTCAAGACGGCG
Organism: Kutzneria sp. CA-103260; assembly: GCF_018263855.1. Taxonomy (GTDB): domain Bacteria; phylum Actinomycetota; class Actinomycetes; order Mycobacteriales; family Pseudonocardiaceae; genus Kutzneria. Next base: position 5,736,667 of record NZ_CP073318.1, read on the forward strand.
CGGCTCCAGCTCCAGGCCGCCGAGGCGAGCGCGGCCGTGTCGAACGCGCAGACCGAGTTGGCGATGGCCAGGCTGGCCGGCGGCCCGGACGCCGCCACCCAGGCCCGGATCGACAAGGAGACCGCCGACGCGAAGGCCAAGGTCGCGGCCGCGGACGCCGACCTCAAGGCCGCGCAGCAGGACGAGGACCAGGTCACGGCGCTGGTCGACGCGGACACCAAGGAGCTGGCCGCGGACCAGGACAAGTTCGACACGTGCGCTAAACAGCATCCGGCGGGGTAGCCCCACCCCTTCACCGCAGCGGTCGTCCCGGTCCGGGCGACCGCCGCGACGCATACCCGCAGGTCAGCCCCTCGACAACCATCGGCCCAAAATTTCTGATCCGATCGGGAATCAAAAGCTTGAGTCGACCGTTGTCAAGGGTGTTGGCGGCAAGGGGCCGCCAGGAGACCCGAGAGAGGGGCGGTGCGCGATGTTGGTGCGCACGGATCCGTTCCGCGAGCTGGAGCGGCTGATGTTCGGTGCGGGCGCCACCCGGGTGCGCGCCGCGGCCATCCCGATGGACGCGTTCCGCAAGGGTGACGAGTTCGTCGTCACGTTCGACCTGCCGGGTGTCAGCCCGGAGTCGATCGACGTCAACGTGGAGCGCAACGTGTTGACCGTCAAGGCCGAGCGGCCGGCGGCCAAGGACGACGAGGCCCGTTGGCAGGTGGCCGAGCGGCCGACCGGGACGTTCGCCCGGCGCGTCTACCTCGGTGAGACGCTGGACCGCGACGGCATCCAGGCCAGCTACGACGCGGGTGTGCTCACCCTGCGGGTGCCGGTGGTGGAGAAGGCCCAGTCCCGCAAGATCGCGGTGACCGCGGGCGCCCCGGTGCAGATCGAGGGCTGACACTCCCCTTACATCCACCGTTGGACCCAGAAGATTGGACACTGTGTCCACGGTGGATGTACTGTCCACAGCGTGTCCCCGATGGTCGACCGGCTGGCCCCGGTGTGCGAGGCGATCGCCCGCCTGCTCTCACCGCACGCCGAGGTGGTGCTGCACGACCCGGCCACAGACTCGGTGCTGGCCGTCTGGAACCCGCTGTCCCGGCGGACCGTGGGCGATCCGTCGCTGCTGGGTGAGCTCGACGAGCTCACGCCGGTCGGCGCGGACGTCTACGGCCCGTACCCCAAGTCGCTGCCCGACGGGCGGCGACTTTCCAGTGTCAGCGCGGTGATCCGCGACAGTGAAGGCCGCCCGGAGGCGGTGCTGTGCGTGAACGTGGACCGGTCCGCGTTCGACGCCGCGGCCCGTGTCCTGGCGGCCTTCGCCGCACCGGTCACCGAGCAGCCGGCGGCGCTGTTCGCCCGCGACTGGACCGAGCAGCTCAACGAGACGGTCGCGAACTTCGTGCGGGACCGGGGAACCACGCTGGACGGACTGTCCAAATCGGACCGCCAGGAGCTGGTGGCCCAGCTGGATTCCGCCGGCGTCTTCGCCCAGCGGCGGGCCGTGCCGACCGTGGCGCGGGCGATGGGGGTCTCCCGCTCGGCCGTCTACCAACTGCTCGCGCTGACCCGCAAGGAGCCCGGCGATGCCGACCCTGCCTGACTTCCGGCTGGAAACCTACTTCTCCGCCTGGGAGTTCACCGCCCGGTACCACCTGACGGCGTCGGACGCCCAGACAGTGCCGATGGCCGAACTGCTGGCCATGGCCGACGAGGACGGCCGCCGCCGCTGGGAGACGCTGGCCCTCGGCTACACGGAAACCCGTGGCCTGCCGGCGTTGCGCGAGGAGATCGCCGCCACCTATGACCACATCGCGCCCGAGGACGTGCTGTGCTTCGCCGGCGCCGAGGAGGCCATCTACCTGGCCATGCAGGTGCTGCTGACGCCGGCCGACCACGCCGTCGTGCTCACGCCGAACTACCAGGCGGCGGAGACGATTCCGCTGGCGCTGTGCGAAGTCACCGGCGTCGCGCTACGGGAGGACGACGGCTGGGCGCTGGACGTGGACGCCGTCGAGGCGGCGCTGCGGCCGAACACCCGGCTGGTCTCGGTGAACTTCCCGAACAACCCGACCGGCGCGGTGCCGGACGTCGAGTCGTGGCGGCGGCTGGTCGACCTGTGCGCGGCGCGGGGCATCACGCTGTTCAGCGACGAGGTGTACCGCGGGCTCGAACTGGACCGGCCGTCGCTGCCCCAGGCCGCGGACCTCTCCCCCACCGCGTTGTCGCTGAACGTGATGTCCAAGGCCTACGGGCTGCCCGGCCTGCGGATCGGCTGGATCGCCGGCCGCGACCGGGATCTGCTGGACCGGCTGGAGCGGGCCAAGCACTACACGTCGATCTGCAACTCCGCGCCGAGCGAGGTGCTGGCGCTGATCGGCCTGCGGGCACGAGACCGGCTGCTGCACCGCAATCGGGAGATCATCAAGGCGAACATCCCGCTGTTCGAGGAGTTCTTCGTCCGCCGGCCCGACCTGTTCGTCTGGGAACGGCCGCAGGGCGGCTGCGTGTGCTTCCCCCGCTACCTGGGTGCCGACGGCGTCGAGGCGATGTGCGCCGATCTCGTGCAGGACGTGGGTGTGCTGCTGCTGCCGTCCAGCATCTACCGCTCGGAGCTGACCGCCACGCCGACCGACCGGTTCCGGGTCGGCGTCGGGCGGACCGGACCCGAGGAGGCGCTGGCCCGCTGGGACGACTGGCTGGCCAGGCGGTGAAGGTCATCGACGATCTCCGGGCCGTCCCGCCCGAGCTGGTCTTCGACGCCGTGAAGGCGGCCTTGGTCGCACACGCCGAAGGCAACACCGTCGTGCCGCCGCCGATGGCGCTCGACTTCGCCGGTGGCGACTGCCACGTCAAAGCTGGTCATGTTGTGGGCCAGCCGCACTTCGTGGTGAAGACGGCGAGTTCCTTCGGCGGCCGGAACAACGGCTCGATGCTGCTGCTGTCGGCCACCACCGGTGAGCCAACCGCGTTCATCGCCGACAACGGCCTGCTGACCGCCTGGCGGACGGCCGCCGCCGGGGCGCTGGTCACCGACGCCCTGACGCCACAAGACGTCGACGAGGTCGCGGTGATGGGCACCGGCGAGCAGGCCCGGCTCCAGATGACCTGGCTGGCCAAGCTGCGCAAGATCCGGCTGGTGCACGTCTGGGGCCGTCGACCCGAGGCTGAAGTGTTGTTGTGTCAACAGCTCCGAGCCGAAGGGCTCGACGCCCGCCCCGGCTACCAGACCGGCGCGGCCTGCGTTGTCACGACAACAGCGTCGCCCGATCCGTTGCCGCTCAACGCCTTCCGTGACGCTGTGCACGTCACCGGCATCGGCACCGACATGCCCGGCAAGGGTGAGCTGCCGCCGGAGCTGTTCGCCGGCCGGATCGTCGTCACCGACGACCACGACCAGTGCCTGGACCACGGCGACTTCGGCCACGCCGTCCGCGCCGGGGTCGTTGCCCCGCAGGCGGACCGGCCCATCGGGGCGGTGCTGCGAGGCCAGCACCGCGACCAGCGCTCGGTCGCCGACCTGACCGGAATCGGCGCGACCGATGCCTCCGTTGCCGGGGCGGTGTGGTCGCTGCTCGGCTAGGTTCGAACACATGACCGATATCACCGGCGACCTCCGCCGCTACCTCCAGCAGTCCCGGGACCGGATGGCGTCCGCGCTGGACGGCCTGAGCGAGTACGACATCCGGCGGCCGGCCACGCCGACCGGCACCAACCTGCTGGGCCTGGTCAAGCACCTGGCCGGCGGCGAGTTCGGCTACCTCGGCGACTGCGTGGGCCGGCCGGTTCTGGCCACTCTTCCGTGGTACGCCGACGATTCCGTGTGGGACGGGGCCGACATGTGGGCCACCGCCGAGGAAAGCCGCGCCGAACTGCTCGACCTGTACCACCGTGCCTGGCAGCACAGCGACGAGTCGATCGAACAGCTGGGCCTCGACGCGCCCGCCTCCGTGCCGTGGTGGCCCGAGGAGAAGCGCGAGACCACCCTCGGTTCGCTGCTGGTGCGGGTCGTCGCCGAGACCGCGCAGCACGCCGGGCACGCCGACATCGTGCGGGAGATGATCGACGGCCGGGGCGGCAAGGACCACGACGAGCTCGGCGGCGCCGAGTACTGGGACCCGTTCGTGGCCGGGATCCAGGCCGCCGCCGACCGGCACCGCCTTGCGAACCCGTAACCAGGTGGTTACGCTTCCGCCGTGGACGAGGTAGCCGGCGCGATCGCCGATCCGGTGCGCCGGGACATCCTGGTGATGCTGCGCCAGGGGCCGCTGTCGGCCGGGCAGATCGCCGACCGGTTCGAGGTCAGCCGGCCGGCCGTGTCCCGGCACCTGCGGGTGCTGCGGGCCAGCGGGCTGGTGCACGACACGCCCGTCGGCCGGCAGCGGCTGTACGAGCTCGACCCCGACCGGCTGGCCGAACTGGCCGACTGGCTGGCCCAGTTCGCGCGGCCGACCGGCTGGCAGCACCGGCTCGACGCGTTGGAGACCGAGGTCCACCGCACCCGCCGGGAGCGCCGCGCCCGGCCCGCAGACGAGGAGCAGACGGCGTGAGCGAGCTTGCGAGCGAACTATTCAACACAGAGCGTCCGCGAACGCGGACACCGAGCGCTAGCGAGGTGCAGCGCATGAGCGAGCTTGCGAGCGAATCATTCAGCACAGAGCGTCCGCGAACGCGGACACCGAGCGCTAGCGAGGTGCAGCAGTGAGCCCCAGACCCACCGGCCGGCTGTTCGACAAAGACCTGGAGCTGACCCGCACCTACCGCGCGCCGATCGACGACGTGTGGGCCAGCGTCACCGAGCCCGAGCGCACCGCTCGCTGGTTCGGCCGCTGGGAGGGCGAGGGCGGGGTCGGCCGGACCATCAAGGTCCAGATGGCGTTCGAGGAGAACGCCCCGTGGACCGAGCTGCGCATCGACGCCTGCGAGCCGCCCCGACGCCTGGCCGTGTCGGGCTCCGAGGCGGCCGGCGGCTGGCGGCTGGAGCTCCTGCTGTCCGAACAGGACGGTGTCACCGAGCTGAAGTTCGTGCACCACCTCGACTCCGTGGACAGCATCGGCGAGGTCGGGCCCGGCTGGGAGTACTACCTGGACATGCTCACCGCCGCCCGCGAGGGCACGGCCCAGCCGGACTTCTTCCAGGAGTACTACCCGGCCATGCAGGCCTACTACGCCGGACTGGTCGAGGAGAGCTGATGGGACGAGTGCTGGCCATCGGGCTCGACCCGGCCCGGCTCGTCGGCTGGGACCCGGAGCCGGTGCGGGCCGCGCTGGTCCGCGGCCAGGCCCGGTTCGAGGAGCTGGGCATCGAGGCCGACATGTGCCTGGTGGCCCCGGACGACGACCCCGAGGCCGACATCGTGGCCGCCCTGAACGGAAACGACTACGCCTGCGTGATCGTCGGCGGCGGCATCCGCAAGTACGAACCGCTGCTGTGGCTGTTCGAGAACACGGTGAACCTGGTCCGCCAGCACGCGCCCGACGCCGCCATCGCCTTCAACAGCACGCCGGAGGACATGGCCGACGCGGCCCTGCGCTGGCTGCGCTGATCCGCGTCAGTCCGACCGGCCGGGGATGACCAGGCCGCTCTCGTAGGCGGCGACCACGACCTGGGCGCGGCTACTGAGCCCGAGCTTGCCCATCACGTTCTTCACATGCGTCTTGACGGTGGACTCGCTGAGCACCAGCCGCCGCGCGATCTGCGGGTTGCTCAGTCCGTGCGCGACGAGCCGAAGCACCTCGGTCTCCCGGCCGGTCAGGCCGGCGAGCTCGGTGTCGCGCAGGGCGGCGCGCCGGTGGTGCAGCGAGTAGGTCTCGACGAGCCGCTGCGTGATGGCCGGGCTGATCAGCACGTCGCCGGCCGTGACCGCGTGCACGGCGGCGACGATCCCGGCCGGCGGGGTCTCCTTGAGCAGGAAGCCGGCGGCCCCGGCGCCCAGTGCGCGGTAGACGTATTCGTCCAGGTCGAACGTGGTCAGCACGAGGACGCGCGGCGGCGGGTCGACGGCGGCGAGGATCTGTTCGGTGGCGTCGAGACCGTCCAGCACGGGCATGCGGATGTCCATCACCACCACGTCGGGCCGGATCGACACGGCGAGTTCCACGGCCTGGGCCCCGTTCTCCGCCTCGCCGACGACATCGAGTCCGGGGGCGGCCCGCAGCAGCGCGGCCAGGCCGGCCCGGATCAGGGCCTGGTCGTCGGCGATCAGCACGCGCGTGTTCACGCCGCCGCCGGACACGGAAGCCGTAGCACCACAACGAATCCGCCTTCGGGCCGGGGGCCGGCGGTGAGCACGCCGCCGTGCAGCTCGGCCCGCTCGCTCATGCCGACGATGCCGCGCGCCGGCTCGCCGGTGCCGCGGGCCCGGGCGCCACGGCCGTCGTCGGTGATCTTCAAGGTCAGGGTGCGCTCCCCGTAGTCCAGGTCCAGCCGCGCGGTGGCGGGGCCGGCGTGTTTGAGCACGTTGGTCAGCGATTCCTGGGCGACCCGGTAGGCGCACAGGTCGGCCCCGGGCGGCAGCGGGCGCCGGGTCCCGGTGACGGCGAGCTCGACCGGCAGGCCGGTGCCGCGCAGCCGGTCGAGCAGACCGTCCAGTTCGGACAGTCCGGGCTGGGGCTGGGTGCCCGGGTCGTCGACCCGCAGCACGGCCAGCAGCTTGCGCATGTCGGCCAGCGCCGCGCGGCTGGTGTCGCCGACCGTGGCCAGGGCGTCGCGGGCCACCTCACGATCGCTGTCCAGCACGTACTCGGCCACGCCGGCCTGCAGGGAGATCACCGACATGTGGTGGGCCACCACGTCGTGCAGCTCGTGGGCGATGCGGATGCGTTCCTCGGCGACGGCGCGCGTAGCCTGCTCGGCCAGCCGCTCCATCCGCCGCGACCAGCGGCCGGTGCTCACGCCGATGCCGAACGCGGCCAGGCACTGCACGGCGGGGCTGCCGACCAGCGCCAGCTTGTCGACGTCCCCGACGAGCACGGCGAAGTTGACCATCAGCGCGACCAGCGCGACGCCGAGACCGACCAACGCGACCGGCAGCGGCCGGAGCAGGGCCACCGAGAACAGGCCGATCAGCATGCCGGCGCCGCTGTCGGAGAGGCCGGGATAGCCGAGCAGCAGGCTGGCCGTCGCCGCCGCGCCCATCACGACCGTGCTGGCCAGCGGCGCCCGCTGGCGTGACGCGATCGGCGCGAACGTGAGCGCGGCCAGCACATAGCCGACCCAGTCGGCCCGGCCGTCGGTCTGCACGGCAACGGAGGCGATCTCGAACGCGGTCAGCACCGCGGCGAGCGCGATGTCGACCTGGACGGACCGCAAGATGCCACGCACCAGCCCACGGTAGCCGCCGCCGCGGCCGGCGGTCGCCACCCCATGGGCTGATCTGCGTCTGATACCAGCGGGGTAGTCGAAGACGCCCCGCTGGACGATGTCGACCACCCTGCCCCGGCTGATTGGCTGCCGCCACAGGCAATCGAGGGGAGCGTTATGCGCAAGACACTGATCGCGTTGGTGGCACTGACGGGGGTGATGGCGTCAACCGGCGCGGCCGTCGCGGCACCTGATGTGCACCGGAGCGTGCTGCAACGGGACGCCGACGCCCTGCTGGATCAGGGCGCGCCGGGCGCGCTGGTGGAGCTGGACACCCCGGACGGCAGGGTGAAGGTCCGCAGCGGGTACGGGAACACCGCGGCGCGGACGCCGGTGTCGTGGCAGACTCACTTCCGGATCGGCAGCGCCACCAAGACGTTCACCGCCACGGTGCTGCTGCAACTGGTCGGCGAGGGCCGACTGTCCCTTGAGGACACCGTGGACCGCTGGCTGCCCGGTGTGGTGTCGGGCAACGGCAACGACGGCACCAAGATCACCGTGCGCCAGCTGTTGCAGCACACCAGCGGGGTGCCGGACTACACGCAGGCCCTGGACTTCCTCCGCTCGGCGGAGTCCTTCCAGGCCAACCGGTTCCGCACCCTGACGCCGACGGAGATGGTGGCGATCGCGCTGCGCTACCCGCCGACCTTCGCCCCGGGCACCGGCTGGGAGTACTCCAACACCAACTACGTCCTGGCCGGGATGATCATCCAGAAGATCACTGGGCACGACTGGCAGTGGGAGGTCCAACGCCGGATCATCGGGCCACTGGGCCTGCGGGACACCACCGCGCCGCACACCGAGCCGTACCTGCCGACGCCGCACGCCGTCGGCTACCAGAGCTTCTCGGCGGACGGCCCGGTCATCGACGCCACCGTGATGAACCCGACGTGGGGTGACGCCGCCGGTGCGATCATCAGTGACACCGATGACCTGAACACGTTCTTCCAGGCGCTGATCGGCGGCCGGCTGCTGGCCCCCGACCAACTGCGGCAGATGCAGACGACTGTGCCGGCCCACGAGCTCGACCCAGCGTACCCGAACGTGCGGTACGGACTCGGCATCATGTGGGTCCCGACTTCCTGCGGCGGCTACTGGTCGCACGGCGGGGACATCCCCGGCTTCAAGACCCGCGACGGCGTCAGCGCGGACGGCCGCCGCAGCGTGGTCATCACCATCAACAACGACGCTCTCGTGCCGAAGCAGGGCACTCCGCCGGCCAAGTACGACGTGAGCGTGGACCTGATGGAGCACGCGTTCTGCGGCACGTCGTGACGGGTGGCCCGTGGGCGGCGACGCGCCGCCCACGGGTCTCACCTCACTTCTTCAGGTGCCGCACGAAGAACCGGACCGCGCTGTCGGCCTCGTAGCGGGGCAGGTCCTTGTGCCGGCCGGTGTTGACGTGCAACGACTTCTCGGCCGAGCCGAAGGCCTCGAACAGGGCGAGGCCGGCCTCACGGGGGATGTGCTCGTCGTCCCACTGCATGGCGAACTCGACGGGCACGGTGATCCGCTTTGCCGCCTCGGCCACCAGGTCGGGCCAGAACAGGCCGAACGCGGCGGCGGTGATGCGGGAGTCGGCGGCGGTCAGCGGGATGCCGATGGCGGAGCCCATGTTGAGGCCGAAGTAGCCGACGGGGCCGGCGATCTCGGGCAGCTCCAGCAGCATGTCCAGCACCGCCTGCCATTCGGGCACGGCCCGCCGGGCGAGGTCGGCGTTGTAGCGCACGACGATCGGGCCGACCGGTTCGCCGGTGGCCATCGCCCGCTGCATCAGGGCGATTTCCTCGTCGTCGTACGGGGAGCGGGGCCGGTCGCCGTGGCCGGGGGCGTCGATGGCGGCAGCGGCGAAACCCTGGGCCACCAACAGTTCCGCCCGTCCGGTCATGGGCGGGGACTTCCGGTCCCGGCCACCGCCGTGGCCCAGCAGCACCAGCGGTGCGGGCAGGGTCTCCGGCAGCCACAGCACACCGGGGACATCGCCCACGGTGAAGTCACGTTCGTTGAGGTTCATGGCAGTTCGCCTTTCGGGAGGGCTGTCGGCGCTCCCGAAAGGCGACAACTACGTCGCCGGCCCGGCCGTGTCAGGGAGTGGGAGCACCCACGTCGTCACTGCGCACACAGGGCTCACCTCCTCCGGTCGTACCACGGCAGGGCGGGACATTATCAGCCCACGGGCCGTTCCGTCTCGGATTTATGGCGAGAGGAAGAAGTCACGTTCACGAAGACGTGGCGGTGCTAGCTTGCCTCACGTCAGCCGTGGAAGGGGTTGGGCCCGGTGATCGCTACCACCCAGACGGACAAGTTCGCCGCGTACCTCCGGATGTTGAAGGACCGCAGCGGGCGCGGGTTCGACCGCCTCGGCAAGCAGGCCGGCGTGAGCGGGTCGAGCCTGCACCGCTACTGCTCGGGCCTGAGCGTGCCGTCGGACTACCGGGTGGTGCACAGCTTCGGCAAGGTGTGCGGGGCCAGCGCGGACGAACTCCGGGAGCTGCACCAACTCTGGGCGCTGGCCGACGCCGAACGCGACACGCCGCCCCCAGCAGCGCCCCATGACCCGGCAGAGCCCCAGAACCCGCCGGCGCCGGCAGAGCCGAAACTGCGAAGATGGCTGACCTCCCGCTACGCCGTCGTCGCCGCGGCCGCGGTGGTGTTGCTGGCTGGCGGGCTGGTCTGGTTCCTGCGGGCCCCGAGCAGCGCCGAGGGCCTGTCCACGGCGGACGGCGGCCGGGTGCTGTTCTCCGCCGCCTGCCCCACCGTCAACATGGGCGAGCACGACGAGTGCGTCAACGAGGTGCAGACCCTGTTGTCCAAGGCGCACACCACGATCTCGGTGGACAGCGACTTCGGCCCGGAGACCCTGCGCCGGGTCACGGCCTTCCAGGTGCTGTCCGGCCTGCCGCCCAAGGGCATCGTGGACACGGCCACCAAGCAGGCGCTCTACGCCGGCCGGACGAACATGACCACCTGGACGCCGCAACAGGTCGAGCAGAAGATCCGCGAGGTGTTCACCGAGGATCCGGACACGGCGGTGGCAATCGCCCGCTGCGCGTCCTTCCTGGACCCGCTGTACGTGCTGCCCAACTCCAACGGCAGCCGCAACTGGGGCGTCTTCCAGATCTCCGACTACCGCCTGCAACAGCAGGGCGGCACGCCGCTCAAGGCGTTCGACCCGGCGTGGAACATCGAGGCCGCCCACAAGCTGTGGGCGGTGGACCACGACTTCCACGACTGGCCGTCGTGCCAGGCGGCGCTGACCTCCAGCCCGAACCCCTCGCCGTCGAGGTAGCGCCGCCCTCGGGCACTCAGACGGTGCCGTTCTCCCACCACCAGGCACGGCCCAGATCCGCGCGGCTGTCCACGTGCTGGTGGTCGGTGTTGTACGTCTCCAGGCCGGAGAAGCCGCAGGTCTCCGCGTGCTGGTAGACGGTCTTGTTGGCCACGCCCGGCACGTCCAGGTCGGCGGCGTTGCCGTAGAGGTGCATGCTGTCGCTGGCCCCGCCGATGTCCTTGTTGTGCTGGATGGAGCGGAAGCCGGAGTTCACCGTGATCGGCTTGTCGCCGAGCTTCTTGCGCAGCGCCTCCAGCTTGTACATGAGGCGTCGCGCGTTCTCCTTCGCCGATGCGGCGCTCACCTTGCCGTCGTTGAAGGTGCCGCTGACCCGGTCGGTGAACTCGACCCAGTTGAAGTGCAGGGTGGAGCCGTCGGACTGCTCCAGCGAGTTCAGCTTGGCCTGGGTGTTCGGGCCGACCTCGCCGTCGGCGGACAGGCCGTAGGCGGCCTGGAAGCGCTTGACCGCGGCCAGCGTGCCGGGGCCGAAGTCGCCGTCGATGCTGACCCGGGTCTGGCTGGCGCTGGACGCGGCCCAGCCGGCCACCCGGATCTGCAGCTCGGTGACGTCCGCGCCGGTCGAGCCCGACGTGAGGGTGCGCGACCAAGGGTACGCCTGCGCCGTGCCGGCCAGCAGCGTCGGCGCGAGCACCGCACCGGCGCCGACGACCAGCGCCCCGCGCAGCATCGCCCGGCGGCTCATGGAGAGGTTCATCGTCGTCCCTTTCAGAAGGCCAGCTGGAAGTGCTACTTGTTGGCCAGGCGGTCCAGATCCGCCTGCGTGCCGTTGAAGACGTCGGCGGTCGACGGGGCCTGGAGGCCGTCCGGGATCGCCGCGTCGGTGTACTGCCACATCAGCCACGTCGAGGAGCCGGCCGGCAGCGGCGGCGCGGTGATGGACCGCCGGTAGTCGGCCAACTGCATGGGATAACCGGCGAAGGCCGTGGTGGAGCCATAGCAGTCGTCGATCACCGACTTCTGGGTGTAGATGATCGGTGTGCGGCCGAACGCCGCCTGCACCTTGTCCAGCCACGCCTTGGCGTCGGCGACGGTGCCGAAGGCCGGGCAGCCGCCGGTGCCGTCGTCGGCCCGTTCGAAGTCGAGGATCGGCGGCAGGTCACCGGGGCGCTTGCCGGTGTAGCCGGTGGCCTTGACCGCCGCGATGAAGCGGTCCGCCTGCGCGCCGCCGGTGTTGGCGGCGGAGGCCGTGTAGTAGTGGTAGGGCGCGACGTCCAGGCCGGCGTTGTGCGCGGCCGGCAGGTCGGTGGCCAGGTAGTCGTCGGTGACATTGGTGCCGCGCGTGGCCTTGACCGTCGCGATCTCCACGCCGGACGCCTTCACCGCGGCCCAGTTGATCGGCGCGCCGTTGGGGTGCTGGTACTTGGCGGTGTCGATGCCGTCGATGGCGTAGCCGGCGGGCTTGGGCGGGGCGCAGTAGGCGTTGCGGCTCGACCAGTCCGTGAGCTTGGCCCAGGTGTTCGCCCCGACCACGCCGTCCGCGCTGAGGTTGTTGCAGCGCTGGAAGTCCTCGACCCGGCCCTGCGTGCCGCCGCCGAAGTTGCCGTCGATCGTCAGCGGCGCGTAGTGCACGGGGTCCATGGCCAGGTTGAGGCGGCACTGCACCTCTTTGACGTCCGCGCCGGTCGCCCCCTGCTTGACCGTCGGCTGCGAGGTGCTGTGTCCGCACACGACGCTCTGCGCCGCCGTAGAGGTGCCCGTGGTACCGCACTTGCGCGGGTGGGCCGCCCACGTGTTCAGCGCGGCCCACGTGTTCGGACCGACGCTGCCGTCCACGCTCAGGCCCGCGCACTGCTGGAACACCCGCACACGGGCGTCCGTGGCCGGGCCGAACGACCCGTCGGCGCCGATCGGCGTGTACTTGCTGAGCTTGGTGGCCAGGTTGAGCTCGCACTGGGCTTCGACGGTGTCCGCACCCGTCGCGCCCTGCTTGAGGGTCGGCTGGGTGCTGCTGTGCCCGCAGACCGAGGTCGCGGCGGCGGCAGCCGATGCGGACCCCACGACCGCACCGGATGTCGCCGCCGCGAGCAGGAGAGCCGCCACAAGGGCCCTGATGACCATGTCTTCCCCCGTGATGAGAGGCCGGGGTCTCCCGACGGCACGAGGCTGGCACCAGGGTCCCGTCCCCGTCCTCCGACCGCGGCCGTGACGGGAAGCGGGGACGTCCCAACGGCCGTTGACCTGCTGGAACGCGGCGGCGCTGGGACGGTGCTGGGATACCGCGCAGGAAAGACCGGTGAAGGCGGCGCCCGCCGACGGCGGTTCATTTCAATGGACATGTTCAGCATTGTCTGACTAAAGTCAGAGATATGGACGCGGAGTTGGTGACCCAGGTGCGGCGGTTCAACCGCACCGTCACGCAGCGGGTCGGGGCCCTGAACGACCACTACCTGGGTAGCGACCGGCCGCTGGGCGAGGCGCGGCTGCTGTGGGAGATCAGCGACGGCCGGGACCTCCGATCGCTGCGCGCGACGCTGGGTCTGGACTCCGGCTACCTGAGCCGGCTGCTGCGCTCGCTGGAGGCCGCCGGTCTCGTGACCGTGCAGGCCGATCCGGCCGACCGGCGGGTGCGGGTGGCCCAGCTGACCACCGCCGGCAAACGTGAGCGCCAGGCGCTGGACCGCGGCAGCGACGGCGTGGCCGAGGCGATGCTCTCCCCACTGTCCGAACGCCAGCGGCAGCGGCTGGTCGCCGCCATGGCCGACGTGGAACGCCTGCTGCGCGCCGGAATGGTGGAGATCGAAGCGGTTGCTCCCGATCATCCCGAGGCGGTGCGGTGCGTGCGGGCCTACTTCGCCGATCTGGCCGTGCTGTTCGAGGACGGCTTCGACGGTGACGTCGTGCTCCAGCCCGACGTCGAGCAGGTGCTGCTGGCCCGGCTCGACGGGGAGCCGATCGGCTGCGTCGCCATGTACGAGCCGGAACCCGGCGTGTGCGAGATGAAGCGGATGTGGGTGCACGAGTCGGCCCGGGGCCTCGGACTCGGCCGGCGGCTGCTGGTTGAGCTGGAGGCCGTGGCCCGGCAGCGGGGCGCGGGCTCCATCCGGCTGGAGACCAACCGCTCGCTGACCGAGGCCATCGCCCTCTACCGGTCGGCCGGCTTCGAGGAAGTCGCGCCGTTCAACGCCGAACCCCACGCGCACCACTGGTTCCGCAAGACCCTCTAGGCTCCCGGTTTGTGCTCGGAAGGGGGCTTTCCTGGCGTTGAACGCCAGGAAAGCCCCCTTCCGAGCATCAGGGGCGGGTGGTGACCGGGCGGTAGCCGCCGAAGCGGGCGGTCAGCACACCTTCGCCGCCGGTCAGGCCGGGCAGCAGGCGTTGGAACTCCCGCAGCCTGGCCGTGGGCAGCACGGCGTCGACCCGGTTGGGCGCGGTCGGGGTCTCGGGCAGGCCGCCGTGCCGGACCAGGGCCGTGAGCACCGCGCTCAGCGACTCCGCCGGCACCTCCAACTCCACCTCCTCCCACGGCTCGCACACCACGGTTCCCGCGCGCCGCAACGCTTCCGCGAGGACGAGCGGCGTCAGGCCACGGAAGTCCGCGGCAGTGCTGACCGGGCTGCAATAGCCGGTGTGGGTCAACGTGACCACACAGTCCGGGACTTGCCAGCCTTGCCGGCCTTCCCCGAGCGTGGCGCGCACGGTTTCCTCGATGGCGGTCAGGAATGCCGCCGGCAGCGACCCGCGCTCGGCCTCCAGGCGGAACACAACCCCGGAATCCCCCGGCTCGACACGGAGTCCGATGGTGGCGACGTGCAAGGTCTCCCCCATCATCGTCACCGCATGCCCAACGCCCTTGATCCGCTCGACGCAGACCACCCGTGGCGCGGAGAACTCCGCTGCCACGCCGAATTCCTCGTTGAGGCGGGCCGCGATCACCTCCCGCTGCACTTCACCGAAGAGGGAGACGACGAGGCTGCCGGCACTCGGTCCCCACCGCACGTCGATCAGCGGATCCTGGTCGGCGAGCCGGGTCAGGCCGGTGAACAGCCGGTCCGGATGTTCAGCCGTCACCACGGTTTCCAGAGTCGGCAGGCGGAACCGGGTCGGGCGCGGGTCCGCCGCGGTCGCGCCCAGCCGGTCGCCGACGCGCAGGCCCGGCAGGCCGGTGATGCGGGCGATCCCGCCGGCCGGCACCCGGGTACGTTCCCGCGCGGCGTCCAGCACCCCGGTGACGACACCGGATTCGACGACCACCGCGCCGGAGCGGTCCCGCCGGGCGAAGCTGACCCGGTCTCGCGCGGCCAGGGAACCGCCGAACAGACGGGCGACCGCCGACCGGCCGCCGTCGTACTCCACCGCGAACACCACGCCGTCCAGTTCCCCGTCCGCAACGGGATCGACCGACGGCAACAGGTCCACGATCGCCCGGCGCAGGGATTCCATGCCCGCCCCGGTGACGGCCGAGCCGAACAGCACCGGATACACGATCCCCTGGCGGGCCTGTTGGCGGAGTTCTTCGTTCAGCAGCACCGGATCAATGCCGTCCACATAGGACCTCAACGCCGCATCGCTACGTTCGGCCAGCACCTCGGCCAACTCCACACCGGGTTCGAGGTCGACGACGTCGGCTTCCCTGGTGCCCACCTGTACTGGTCGGTTCAGCGGGACCGTGTCCGAGCCGAGCAGGCGGCGAATGTCCTTGAGCAGGTCGGCATGCCGGGCGCCACGGCGGTCGATCTTGTTCACGAACAGGATCGTCGGCACGCCGGCCGCACGCAGGGTCCGCATCAGCACACGGGTGTGCGCCTGCACGCCTTCCACCGCCGACAGCACCAGAATCGCGCCGTCCAGCACCCCCAGCGCCCGTTCCACCTCGGCCACGAAGTCGGTGTGCCCGGGCGTGTCGATCAGGTGCACACGACGATCGGCCATGGTGAAGGCCGCCACCGCGGAACGGATCGTGATCCCCCGGCGGCGTTCCAGGTCCATGCCGTCGGTGGTGGTGCTGCCGTCGTCGACCGAGCCGAGGCGGCCGATGGCCCCGGCGTCGAAGAGCAGGCGTTCGGTGAGGCTGGTCTTACCGGCGTCGACGTGCGCGACAATGCCGAGATTGAGCATCCGCATGCGGGGTGAGGTCCTTACGTGCGAGCGAACGACAGCGGATGGGGCCTGTCGTCACTCGGCGCATGGAACCTCCCGGATCACGGAAGCCCGGACCGTAGCAGGGCCGCCCGATCGGCCGCACCCGATTTTCGGCCGAGGGGACCCTTTGCTTGATCTATCGAGTTACGATAGATTCCTGCCGCGAATCGATAGGAGGACAGGTCATGGGCAAGCTGACCGTGCACGCGTTGCGCGCCGTGCTCGCGGTGGTGCTCGTCGGCACCGTGCTCATCCAGGCGGGCATGGTGTGGGCGTTGATCGCCAAACCGGTGGAGGGGTCGCTCCCGCTGACCCCGCTGCGCCTGATCACGATCCTGGGCATGGTGACGGTCCAGGTCACCCTGGTGTGCGTGTGGCGGCTGGTGACGATGGTGCGACGCGGCACCGTGTTCTCCCCCGCCGCCTTCCGGTACGTGGACATCGTGATCGGCGCGATCGTGGCGGCGGCCCTGGTGTGGTTCGCGGTCACGGCCATCAACGCGCCGGGCCAGCGCGACGACCCGGGCGTCTCGCTCATCATGGGCGGGATCGGCGTCGCCATCCTGGGGGTCGCGCTCATCGTGCTCGTGCTGCGGATGCTGCTCGCCCAGGCCGTCGCCCGCGACGTCGAGGCGTCGCAGCTGCGGGCCGAGCTGGACGAGGTGATCTGATGCCGATCACCGTCGACATCGACGTGATGCTGGCCCGGCGGAAGATGTCCGTGGGCGAGCTCGCGGACCGGGTCGGGATCACGCCGGCCAACCTGGCGGTGCTCAAGAACGGCCGCGCCAAGGCGGTTCGCTTCGCGACGCTCGCCGCGCTCTGCGAGGTGCTTGAGTGCCAGCCGGGCGACTTGCTGCGCTGGGAGGCCAATGACGGCGTATGACCGACATTGCCAGGAAGACCGTGTAGGAAGGAAGTCGTGCTCTCCGACCTCGACTCCTACATCGGGCTGCCGCAGCTGACCGGACTGCGGCTGTCCCCCGACGGCCGCCGCGCGGTCGTCGGCGTGACCACGCTCGACCGGGAGAAGTCCCGCTACACCAACGCGATCTGGCAGCTCGACCCGCCGCGCCGGCTGACCAACAGCGCCGCCGGCGAGTCGGCGGCCGGGTTCACGCCGGCCGGGGACCTGCTCTTCACGTCGTCGCGGCCACAGCCGGACGGCATCGAGGGGCCGGCGTTATGGCTGCAGCCGGCCGATGGTGGCGATGCCCGGGTGCTGGCCTCGGCGCCCGGCGGGGTGCGCGGCGCGGTGGCCGCGGGCGGCGTGATCGTCTACGGCGCGGCGGCACCGGCGTCGAAAGAGCGTGAAACCAAGAAGGTCACGGCCATCCTGCACGAGGAGTTCCCGGTCCGGCACTGGGACCACCATCTCGGTCCGCACCGCACCCGGCTGTTCGTGCTCGACGGGTCGGAGCCGCGGGATCTGACCGGTGACGTGGGCCGGGCGTTGGACGACGAGGCGGTGTGGGACCTCGCCCCGGACGGCCGGACCGTGGTGGCCACATGGGTGGTGGCCGAGCCGAACGGATCGCAGCGGCGAACCCTGGTGGCCATCGACGTGGCCACCGGGCATCGACGCACCCTGCTCGACGACGCCGACCACGAGTACGAGTCCCCGCGGATCTCCCCCGACGGCCGGCAGGTCGTGGTCTGCGTGCAGGAACGACCGACACCGGAGCAGGGCCCGGGCGACCGCCGGCTCGGCCTGGTGCCCCTGGCCGGCGGGCCGGAGCGTCCGGTCGCCGCCGCCTGGGACCGCTGGCCGAAGTTCCCGCGCTGGACGCCGGACGGCCGGTCCGTGATCGTCTCCGCCGATGACCACGGCCGGGGACCGCTGTGGCTGGTGGACATCGAGTCGGACGAGGTCACCCGGCTCACTCCGGACAACGGCGCGTACACCGATGTCGCCGTGGCCCCGGACGGTTGTGTGTACGCGATGCGGGCCGCCGTCGACAGCCCGCACAAGCCGGTGCGGATCGAGCCGGACGGCTCCCTGACCTACCTCGACAGTCCGGTCACGCCGCCGGCGCTGCCCGGCCGGCTCACCGAGGTGACGGCGACCGCGGAGGACGGCACCCCGATCCGTGGCTGGCTCGCGCTGCCGTTCTCCGACGAGCCGGCGCCGCTGGTCGCGATGATCCACGGCGGGCCGGTGATGTCGGCCAACACCTGGTCGTGGCGCTGGAGCCCATGGGCGCTGGTGGCCCGCGGCTATGCCGTGCTGCTGCCCGACTTCGCGCTGTCCACCGGGTACGGCATGGACTTCATCCGCCGCGGCGCGGGGTGTTGGGGCGGCCCGCCGTACACCGACGTCATGGCGCTGGTGGACGCCGCGCAGCAGCGGCCGGACATCCACCCCGAGCGGGTGGCCGCCCTCGGCGCGTCGTTCGGCGGCTACATGACCAACTGGATCGCCGGGCACACCGACCGGTTCGCCGCGATCGTGTCGTACGCCTCGATCTGGTCGCTGCCCGACCTGTTCGCGACCGGTGACCTGCCGCACTACTTCAACCGCGAGATGACCCGGGAGGCAGCGGAGGCCAACTCCCCGCACCGGTTCGCCGACGCCGTCACGACGCCGATGCTCATCACGCACGGCGAGCGGGACTACCGCTGCCCCATCGACCAGGCGCTCCGGCTGTGGTGGGACCTGTCGTCCCGGGTCGGCAAGGACAACCCGCACAAGTTCCTGTACTTCCCCGACGAGCACCACCACGTCGCCGCGCCGCACAACGTCCTGGTCTGGTTCGAGACCGTGCTGTCCTTCCTCGACCACCACGTGCGGGGCATCCCGTGGCGGCGGCCCGAACTGCTGGGGTGATACGTAAGCTCACTCGCATGGAGCAACGGGTATTCGGTCGCACCGGCCGCGAGGTGTCCGTCGTCGGGGTGGGCACGTGGCAGCTCGGCGCGGACTGGGGATCGGTCGACGAGGGTGACGCGCTGGCCGTGCTGGAGGCGTCGGTCGAGGCCGGGGTGACCTTCTTCGACACCGCCGACGTGTACGGCGACGGGCGCAGCGAGCAGCTGATCGGCCGGTTCCTGCGGGAGCGGCCGGACGCCGGCGTGTTCGTGGCCACCAAGATGGGCCGCCGGGAGCCGCAGGAGGTGGAACGCTACAACCTGGACAACTTCCGGAAGTGGAACGACCGGTCCCGGGCCAACCTGGGCGTGGACACCCTGGACCTGGTCCAGCTGCACTGTCCGCCCACCGCCGCGTATTCCACCGACGAGGTGTTCGACGGCCTGGACACCCTGGTCGCCGAGGGCCGGATCGCCGCCTACGGCGTCAGCGTGGAGACCGTGGCGGAGGCGCTGACCGCCATCGCCCGGGAGCACGTGGCCAGCGTGCAGATCATCCTCAACGCCTTCCGGCTCAAGCCCCTCGAACGTGTCCTGCCGGCCGCGGCCGCCGCCGGCGTGGGCATCATCGCCCGCGTGCCGCTGGCGTCCGGGCTGCTTTCCGGCCGCTACACGCGGGAATCCGTGTTCGGGGCCGACGACCACCGCAACTACAACCGCCGCGGCGAGGCCTTCGACGTGGGCGAGACCTTCTCCGGCGTCGACTACGAGACCGGCATCGAGGCCGCCCAGGAGTTCGCCGCCCTCGTCCCGTCCGGGGTGACGCCGGCCCAGGCCGCGCTGCGCTGGATCATCCAGCAGCCCGGCGTCTCCACCGTCATTCCCGGCGCCCGCAACGTGGAGCAGGCTCAGGCCAACGCGGCGGCCGCCGCGGTGCCCGAGTTGGACGCCGACACCCTCAAGGCCGTCGCCGACCTCTACGACCGCCGGATCCGTCCCCTGGTGCACGACCGCTGGTAAATCCCTTGCCCCTGACACGGTGAGAGGGCGTAGACCAGAGCCATGGACTACGCGACGCAGAGCCGATTCTCCGACCCGGGACGGCACCGCGACTGGCTGGACGCGACGCCCGCAGACCTCGAACGGCTGCGGGACATCGCGTCCGGCCTGGTCTTCCACCACTGGGGCAACGGCGATCCGGCCGGGCACGGTTTCGGGCCCGAGCGGCTCGCGGAGATCGATCTCCGGTACGCCGAGGCCATCCTAGGCCGGCTGCGGGAGCTCAACCCCGTGCTGGACGCTCAGCGTTCGGCGACCGAACGGGTGCTGGGCTGCTGCCGGGACTTCACCCTGCTCTACGTCACGCTCCTGCGCCACCACGGCATTCCCGCCCGCACCCGGGTCGGCTTCGGCGGCTACCTGATGCCGGGCTGGCACATCGACCACGTCGTCGCCGAAGTGTGGGACGGCGAGAGGTGGCGGCTGGTGGAGCCCGGGTTCCCGCGCGACAACGAGCTCGACGTCGACCTCATGGACGTGCCGAGGGACCGCTTCCTGGTCGGGGCCGACGCCTGGCGGGCGCTGCGCTCCGGCGCTCTCGATCCGGCGCGTTTCGCCGTCTCCCCCGACCTGACCGAGCCGTTCCTGCGTGGCCTGCCCTACGCCCGGCACAACCTCGCCCTGGACATCGCCGCCCTCAACAAGCACGAAATGGTGCTGTGGGACATCTGGGGCAGCATGAACCTCGACGCGACCGTCAGCGAGGCTGACGCGCTGCGGGCGGACGAACTCGCCGCCGTCGATCCCGACGACGCCGCGGCGCTCGCCCGGGCCTTCGCCGCCGACGACCTCCGTGTGCCGTCGGTGATCCGGTCGATCAGCCCCATCACCCATGTGCTGGCCGAGGTTTCCCTGACGCCCGCCTAGCCCGAGCCCACCCCCAGGATCAAGGGACCGCCCCTCTCGTTCAACGTCATGAAGGGCCCCTTCACGAACTTGAACGTCAGGAAGGGCCCCTTCCTGACTTCACCGCCGGGCGTGCACCAGATATCCCTGGCCCACGCCCGGAGTACCCCGTGGCACCTCGGGATAGGGCCAGCGGCCGTAGTCGTTGCCGACCGAGCCGAACAGGGACACCTCGCACGACCAACCGCGGCCCCCGAGCAACTCTTCCGGATTGTCGGTGCCGAACCGCCACGTCATGTCCATGGCGGCGAAGCGGTCCAGCATCGGCTTCATGGCCGCACTGTCCAGAAGGGACTGTCCAACCAGGTCGATGAGCAGGTGGCTGCCGTCGGCGGACAGGGCGGTGATGCCGTCGAGCAAGCGGGAGACGTCGGCGGCGTGCAGGTACTGGGTGAGGCCTTCGACGGTCCACACGGTCGGCGCGGCGGGATCGAAGCCGGCCGCCAGCAAGGCGGGAGCCCAGTCCCCGGCGAGGTCGACACCGACCGGACGGCGGGGGCCGACCGGCGAAGCGTCGATGAGGGATGCCTTCAGGTCCAGCACTTCGGGCCGGTCCAGCTCGTAGACCAGGGCGTCGGACAGCACGTCCAGCCGCCACGCCCGGGAGTCCATGCCGGCCGCCACGATCACCAGCTGCGCCGGCCGAAGCCGGGTGAGCCTGTCGTCGAGCCACTTGGTGCGCACGGAAATGGTGGAGTTGTCCCCGAAGTCGGCCAGCAGCCGAAGCCCGTCCTCGCCGGCGAGGACCGCGGCGTGCGGATCGGTGAACAGCCGGTCGGGTCGGGCCGATTCGCGGGCCCGCAGGGCGGCGGTCAGCCGGCCGGTCAGGGCCACCTGGTCGAGTTGTGTCATGGGCCGAGCATCGGCCGCAAGACGGAACAAAACAGCCAACTCGGCGAGATGCGGCGGAATCCGAAGCCGAACTAGTCTGATCTGGTGGATTCACTCGACCGGCAGCTGGTGCACGCGCTCGGCGTGGACGGCCGGGCCTCGTTCAGCCGGATCGCCCAGGTGCTGGACCGCTCGGACCGGACGATCGCCCACCGCTACCGCCAACTACACGCGGCGGGCCTGCGCGTGGTGGGCGTGGTCAACGGCCGCAAGGCAGGGCACGTGGACTGGCTGGTGCGCATCCGCTGCGCCCCGGACGCGGCGGCCACCATCGCGACGGCGCTGGCCCGCCGTGACGACACGAGCTGGGTGGCGATCCTCTCCGGCGGCACGGAGATCACCTGCATCACCCGGGTCCGCACCGGCGCGGATCACCTGCTGCTGCAACGACTGGCCCGCACGCCGCGCATCAACGGCGTGACGGCGCACTGCATGATCCGGGACCTGGCCGGCGTCGGCGGCTGGCCGGGCCGGACCTCGGCCCTGACCGAGGACCAGGTCGAGGCCCTGCGACCACCCGAGACCGACGCCGGTCCGGCGACCGAGCTGACGGACCAGGACCAGGCGCTGATCACCACCCTGGCGATCGACGGCCGCACCACCTATCCCCGCCTGGCCGCCGCCACCGGCTGGTCCGAGTCGACCGTCCGCCGGCGCCTGGCCGATCTGCGGGCCGACGGCATCCTGTACTTCGACGTCGACATCGACCCGACCCTGTTCGGCTACGACTGCCAGGCGATCGTCTGGCTCACGGTCGGCCCGGCCCAGCTCAACACCGTCGCGCAAACGCTTGCCGGGCACCCGGAGATCGCCTTCGCCGCGGCCACCACCGGATCCACCAACATCCTCGCCTTTGTCGTCGTCCCGGATCTCGACGGCCTCTACGACTACCTGGCCGACCGGATCGGCGGCCTGCCGGGCGTCATCCAGGTCGACACCTCTCCGATGGGGAAACAGGTGAAATACGCCGGCCGGACCATGTAGAGAACCGCGGCGCGGCTCCGACCACCGGGTGATGAAGACCCGAAAGGAGACGCCGTGACCAGGATCGTCGA
This sequence comes from Kutzneria sp. CA-103260, assembly GCF_018263855.1. Taxonomy (GTDB): domain Bacteria; phylum Actinomycetota; class Actinomycetes; order Mycobacteriales; family Pseudonocardiaceae; genus Kutzneria. Next base: position 5,759,174 of record NZ_CP073318.1, read on the forward strand.
ACCCGAGCAGTGGCTGGCCGAGCGCAAAGCGTTGCTGGCCCGCGAGGAGGAGCTGGCCGCCGCGCACGAGGCCGTCCGCGCGGCCCGCCGCGAGCTGCCGATGGTGCGCGTGGACAAGGACTACGTCTACGAGGGCGCGGACGGCAAGAAGACCCTGCTCGACCTGTTCGAGGGCCGCCGCCAGCTCATCGTCTACCACTTCATGTTCGACCCGAGCTGGGACCAGGGCTGCAAGTGGTGCTCGTACCTGGTCGACAACATCGGCCACCTGTCGCACCTGCACGTGCGCGACACCACACTGGCCCTGGTGTCGCGGGCCCCGATCGAGAAGATCCTGCCGTTCCGTGCGCGGATGGGCTGGACGATGCCCTGGTACTCGTCGCACGGCAGCCAGTTCAACTATGACTTCCATGTGACACTGGACGAATCGGTCACCCCGGCGGAGTACAACTACCAGCAGGTTTTCGCCTCCGGCGAACAGGGCGGGGCCAGCGTGTTCCTGCGCGAGGGCGACGCCGTCTTCCACACCTACTCGGCCTACGGCGAGGGTCTGGGCCTGGTGCACACCCTCGACAACTACCTGGACCTCACTCCACTGGGCGAGCAGTACGCCGACATGGGTTGGCTGCGTCACCACGACAGGTACTGACCCGTCCCAGATGGACGATCTACCATGGTGGATATCCAGGGGGTCACCATGGACTGGGACATTCGCGTGCACGGCCCGCTCGACGCGGCGCACACTGTGCTGCTGCTGTCGGGCGGGTTCTCCACGGCCGAGTTCTACGCCGAGGTCGCGGCCGAGCCCAGCCTGGGCGAGATCCGCCTGATCGCGGCCACCCTGCCCGGCCACGGCGGTTCGCAGCCGCCCGAGGACCCGAGCCTGGACGCGTGCGCGCACGACGCCGCCAAACTGGCCGCCGCGCACGGCTGCGATGTGGTTGTCGGGCACAGCATCGGGGCCAACGTGGCCCTGGAGATGGCCGCCGGCGAGGGATTCACCGGCCCGATCATCCTGCTGGCGCCGAGTTTCTCGCTGCCCGACGAGATGCTGGCGCTGCGGGTGGTCGACCGCCTGGCCACGGTGCTCGGCCCGCTGCCCTACGCGGCGGCGGTGTCCATGGCCGATGTGGCGCTCACTGTCGCCCAGCTGTCGCCGCAGCGGCGAAACGTGCTCGGAAACGAGGTCCGGAAGAACAGTCCGCGCCAGCTCCGCCGGCTCATCCGCGCCTACCTGGACTACCTTCGACGGCACGGGTCCGTCGCGTCCCGGCTGTGCGACACGGGCGTGCCGGCCTGGGTGGTGCACGCCGAGCAGGGCGACGGCGGGCTCACCGCGGCCGAGCGCCGCACGCTGGCCGCCTGTCCCACCACCGCGGTCGTGACCGTGCCGGGCACGAGTTGGTTCCTGCCCAACGAGAAGCCCGAGCTGGTCGCCGACCTGATCCTCGGAGCGCTACGTTGACCGACCCCGTGACCGTTGTCGACGCGATGGAGCGGATGTCGGGGCTGCACCCCGGTTTCCGCCGGGCGCATGCCCTCGGCCGCTGCTATGACGCCACTTTCACGCCTTCCGGCGCCGCCGCCGCGTACACTGCCGCCGCACACCTGCGGGGCGAGCCGACGCCGGCGATCGTCCGCTACTCCAACACCGCCGGCGATCCGGGCCAGCCCGACGCCGGGCCCGCGGTGCGGGGCATGGCTGTCAAGTTCCTGTCGCCCGAGACGGACCTGGTCGCGCTCAACGTGCCGGTGTTCATGGCCTCGACGCCGGCCAAGTTCCTGGACATGACCCGGGCGCTGACCGACAAGCCCAGCGGCAGCCAGCAGCGGGCCGACGCGGTCGTCGCGTTCATCACCGCGAACCCCGAGTCGGTGCACGCCTTCCAGGAGGCGGCCACCATCCCGGTGCCGGAAAGCTACGCCACCATCCGGTTCTGGGCCCAGCACGCGTTCGTCTGGGTGGGTCCGGACGGCACCCGCCGATTCGTCCGCTACCGCTGGGAACCCGACGCCGGCCTGCACCACCTGACCGCCGAGGATTCCGCCGATTGGGGGCCGGGGCACCTGCTGGACGAGCTGGCCGACCGGCTGCCGGTCTCGTTCACCCTCAAGGTGCAGTTCGCCGGCCCCGAGGACCCGACCGCCGATCCCACCCAGCCGTGGCCGGCCGACCGCCCGGAGATCGACGCCGGCCGGCTGGAGGTGGTGAAACCAGTGGCGGACCAGGAGTTCTGGGACCAGGCGGTGTTCGACCCGACCCGCTTGGCCGAAGGCATCGAGCTGTCGGACGATCCCGTGCTGGCGTACCGGAAGCAGGCGTACGCGGAGGGGCGCCGGCGTCGCGCCGCCGGTCACTAGCTGTCTTGTCCACTGTGGAGTGACCCGGCTGCGGTACGCTGGTCCCCATGCGCGAGACCCGCATCCTGGACGCGGCGGCCGAGGTGTTCGCGACGCAGGGCCTGTCGGCCACCCTCGCCGACGTCGCCAAGCACGCCGACGTCGGCGTGGCCACCGTGTACCGGTGGTTCGCCAGCAAGGACGACCTGGTGCGCGGGGTGTACGCGGCCCGGCTGGCCGAGGCCGAGGAGCTGGCCCGGGTGGCGGCGGCCGCCGCCGACCCGTGGACCGGGGTCGCCGCGTTCCTGGAGCGCATGGCCGTGGACATCGCCGCCGACAAGGGCTGGCACGAGCTGCTCACCGGCGCGTACAGCGAGATTCTGGGCTGTGCCCACACCGGCCTGGTGGATCTGGTCGAGGCGGCCGAGCGCCGCATCGGCGAGCACGTGGCCACGCTGGTGCGGCGGGCCAAGGAGAGTGGGCAGCTGCGGGCCGACTTCGAGCCCTCGGACCTGCTGCCGCTGGCCCTGTCGGTGCAGGCCGCGGGTGAGGCGCAGCAGCGGGCCGTCGGTTTTCTGTTGGACGGCCTGCGGGTCGCGCGAGACCGGCCGAGCGCGCTGCCGGCGCCCACCCAGCGGGACCGGGATTCGGTTGCCCTGGACCGGATGCGCCGGGCCGGCGCGCGGCCGCCGTTGCGGGGCCGACAATCCCCGTCGCAGCTGGACGTGATCGTGCGGACCGCGATGGAGCTGCTGGACGAGTCCGGCTTCGACGCCGTGACCCTGCGCGCGGTGGCCTCCCGGATCGGGGTGCGGCTGAACACCGTGTCCTGGCACGTGAAGACCAAGGCCCGGCTGCACGACCTGATGGCCGACTCGGTGCTGGCCGAGATCGACCTGGACGGCCTGCCCGGGGACTGGCGGGAGCGGGTCAGCGCGCTGGCCCACCGCTACCGGCGGGCGCTGCTGTCGCACCGGGACGGCGGCCGCCTGGTCGCCGGCACGTTCGGGGCCGAGCCGGCGACGCTGAGCACCGCGGAAACGCTGGTCGCGTCGCTGCTGGACGGCGAGCTGCCGGCCCCGGCCGCGGCGTGGACCTGCTGGACGATCATCTACTTCACGCTCGGCCTGGTGCAGGAGGAGCAGGGTTCCCCCGGCGAGCTGGCCGACCAGGTGACCCGGACCAGCCAGTTCCCGTCGTTGGCCCGGGTGTTGCCGCATCTGGTGGGCGCGGACTACGAGAGCCGGTTCCGGTTCGGGCTGGACCTGATCCTCACCTCGGCGGCGCAGTCGACGCACGTGACCGCGCACGCCTAGTCGGTCCGTTTCGGCTCGGGTGGTCAGCGCCCCATCCTGGTGTAGCGGTGCTTGACGCCCACCGGGAAGTACTCCGGATCGCCGGCCGGCCGCAGTGCCACCTCGGGCAGCTGCCGCTCGGCCGGCACGTAGTGGGCGAACTCGCTGTTCAGGCGGAGCAGCTGCGCCCGGATCGAGGCCGCCACCGCATGTGCGTCGCCGGTCTTGCCCGGCGCCAGCTCGACGGTGACCAGCAGCCGGCGATCCCGGTTCTCGTCCTCCACCGCTTCCAGCACGAACTTGCCCGTGACGAAGTCGCTGATGCCCGGCTGCTCCAGGCCCACCGTCACGTTCTCCGGGTACACGTTGGCGCCGAAGAACGACACCGTGAACAGCGACCGCCCGAACACGAAGACGAACGGCAGATCGTCGCCCGGGGCCGGCTCGAACCCGTTGCGACGGCAGAACTCCAGCATCTCGGCCGACCCGATCAGACCGCCCTCGTCGGCGATGTGGTAGCGCACCAACGGAATCCCGTTGTCCCCGCTGAACAGCAGCGTGCCCTCGTGGGTCTCGAAGTAGCGGCTGGCCGGGTCGTACTGGACCAGCGTCGGCAGCCGGGAGTCGCCGAACAGCTCGCGGGCCAGCTCCGGTCGGCCGGCCAGAAAACGACGGATGCTCACCGACCGCGCCGTCTCGTTGCCCAGCACGCCGGCGTCGGCCGTGCCGTACAGGGAGGCCACGTGCCGGATCGGATCCTTGATGCTCGCTCGCTGGGACACCAGGTCCCGCCACTCCTCGCTGAACACCTCGCCGGCCAGCACCAGCTTGATGTCGTGGCGGTCCCAGTGCCCGCCGGAGTCGATCACATCCTTGACGAACGGCGGATAGCCCAGCAGCACCGTCTGGTCGAAGTGCGGGGCCAGCTCCGGGATCACCCGCAGGATCTCCGCCTTGTTGTTGCCCGGGGCCACCGAGGTGATCCGGTAGCCCCGGGCCGCCAGGTGGCGGACGCAGGCCAGCGTGAACAAGCCGCCCACCCAGGTGCCCAGCGGGAAGCAGATCACCGCCAGCGTGCTCTTGCCGGCGGCGTCGAACCCGTCCCGGAAGACCTGCTCGAACCGCTGGGTGATGTGCTGCTCGTCGGTCACCGACCGGGGCCAGATCGTCGGCTCGCCGCTGGACCCCGAGGACACGGCGATCATGTCGCAGCCGTCCAGCCGGCCGTCCCGGCACAGCTCCGGCAGCGGATACCGCCGGTGGTAGGAGTCCTTGTCCAGCATCGGGAGACTGGCGAACTCCGTCACCGCCGCCGGATCGACACCCCGCTCGGCCAGGAACCGGCGATATGCCGGCACCGTCGCCGCCACGTCCCGGAACAGCTGCATCGGCTCGTTGTCCACTCCGCCGACCCTACCGGCCCTAGCGAGTCCCGCTCTCCGGCAACCATGATGCGAGTTCCGGAACTCGACATTCAGTTGCCCGAGAGCGGGACTCGCGGAGAACCTACGACTCGCGGGGGTTCAGGTTGCCGCTATGTCGTTGGCGGCCACGTAGCCGAACGTCATCGCCGGCCCGATGGTCGACCCCGCCCCCGCATAGCTGTGCCCCATCACCGCAGCACTGGCGTTGCCGGCCGCCCACAGCCCCTTGATCACCGTCCCGTCGCCCCGCAGCACCCGGGCCCGCTCATCCGTCACCATGCCGCCCTTCGTCCCCAGATCACCGGGCACGATCTTGAAGGCGTAGAACGGCGCTTCCCACAGCGGTGCCAGACACGAGTTCGGAATCACGCCTGGATCGGTGAAGTAGTGGTCGTACCCGCTCTTGCCCCGGGCGAAGTCGGCGTCGGCGCCGCTGAAGGCGAAGCCGTTGAACCGATCCACGGTGGCCCGCAGCGCGGCCGGCGGCAGCCCGGCCTTGGCCGCCAGGTCCTCGATGCTCCAGGCGTTGACCACCGCCCCCGACTGGTACCAGGCGTCCGGGAACGGCAGCGCCGGCAGCACATCCCGGAACAGGTACCGGTTCCGGTAGTTCTGGTCGGTGATCATCCAGGCCGGGATGTCCGGCGCGGCCGGGTTCTTGTTGTACATCACGTGCACGACGTCGCTGTACGGCGCGGCCTCGTTGACGAAGCGCGAACCGGCCTGGTTGACGATGAGGCTGCCGGGCAGGGTCCGCTCGGACAGGCAGAAATAGGGCTCGTCGGGCAGCGGGATCGCCGGCCCCCACCAGGAATCCTCCATCAGGTTCAGCGCCGCCCCGGCCCGGATGCCGGCCTGGATGCCGTCGCCGGTGTTCTCCTTGGCGCCGACGGTCCACGCCGTGCCGATCGGCTGCTGCTGGTACTGGTTGCGCATGGCGGCGTTGTGCTCGAACCCGCCGGAACCGACGACCACGCCCCGCCGGGCCCGTACCAGGCCGGGAATTCCGTTGCTGGTCACGACAACTCCGGTGACCCGGTCGCCTTCCACGTTCAGGTCGGTGAGCGGAGTGTTCAGCCACACCGGCACGTTCGCGCCCAGCAGACCGGCGCGCAGCCCGGCGGCCAGGGCCTGCCCCATGGTCAGTGGCTTCTGCCCGGCGGCGGTGGCCGACAGGTAGCGGCCGACGCAGCCGGCCGACACCGAGATGCCCTTCGCGTTGACGGTGGCCAGGTTCAGCCACTTGTACTCGGCGCTGAACACCACCAGCCCGGCCGGCACCGGCAGATAGGACGGGTTGAGGTTGGCCAGCTCCGCGCCGAGCAGGTTGCCGTCGAACATGTCCGGTTCGATCGAGCGGCCGTTCGGCATGCCGCCGGGCAGTTCCGGGTAGTAGTCGCTGTAGCCGTCCATCCAGCGGAACCGCAACGGGCTGTTGGCCATCACGAAGGCGATCATCTGCGGACCGTTGTCCAGGAAAGCCTTCTGCCGGGCCGGGGACGAGCCGTCGCCGACAACGGCGGCCAGGTACCGCGCGCCCTTGTCGTACGAGTCGGGCACACCCGCGGCCAGCACCACCGGGTTGTTGGGGATCCAGATGCCGGCGCCGGAGCGGGCCGCGGAGCCGCCGAAGGTCGGCGCCTTCTCCACGACCACACAGCTCAGGCCCCGCCGGGCCGCGGTGAGGGCGGCCGTCATGCCGGCCGCGCCGGCGCCGACGACCACCACGTCGTACTCGCCGAGCACGGGCAAAGCGCTTGCGCCGGCCGGAAACCGGCTCAGCAGGGTGGTGGCGACGGCGAGACCCGAGCCGCGCAGGACCTGGCGGCGCGAGAAGGTGTCGGGCATGAGGTTGGCCTCCATCGACGGTGATGGGACCTGGACATGATCCCCAATTTCCCGGGACCGTCGACCAACTCAACCCGCTTGGAGCATCCCGAGCGGAGCTCGCGCCGCCGAACGACGCAAGTCACCAGCGCCGTTCGGCGGCGATTGTCCCTGGCGGACAACGGTTTCAGACGCGAGTGTAGTGCCCGGCCTCGTCGCCTTCGAGCACGTAGCTGGTCGCGCCGTCGACACCGACCGGCACGTCGCCGGCCAGGGTGACGCGGTGCAGCAGCCGGGGCAGGTCGCCGTAGTCGTCCGGGGCGTAGTGCTGGGTGCTGCGGTTGTCGAAGAAGATCAGGTCGCCCGGCGACCAGCGCCAGCGGGCCACGTTCTCCGGGCGCGTCACGTACGACTGGAGCAGCCGGAGGATGTCGTGCGACTCGGTGGCGTTCAGCCCGACGACGCGTTGCGCGAAGCCGCCGATGAACAGCCCGCGCTCCCCCGACTCCGGGTGCACCCGCACCACCGGGTGGGCGGTGCGGTACTTGCGGGAGGTGAACACCTTGCGGCGCTCGGCGGCGTGCTCGTTGGCCGGCGGGTCGGCGTAGTCGTAGTCGTTGGTGTGCACCGCCCACAGCTTGTCGGCGAACTCCCGCAGCGGCGTCGGCAGGTCGTTGTACGCCGCGACCGCGTTGGCCACCAACGTGTTTCCGCCGTACGGAGGAACCACGAGCGCCCGCAGCGTACTGGCCTTCGGCGGCGTGCGCACGAAGGTGACGTCGGTGTGCCAGCGGTTGGCCCGGGTGCCCTCTTCTCCGTTCACCGCAAGCACATTCGGCTGGCCCTCGACCGACGGCACCGTCGGGTGCGCGCCGGTGAGCTCGCCGAACAGCGAGGCGAAGCGGGTCTGGCCGGCGTCGTCGAGGCGCTGCTCCCGGAAGAAGAGCACCTTGTGCTCGACCAGGGCGGCGTTGATCTCGGCGACGATCGCCGGCTCGACGCCGGCGGCGAGGTCGACGCCGACGATCTCGGCCCCGATCCGGCCGCCGACCCGGCGCACCTCGAATCCCGTTGTCGCGGTCATGGTTGTTCCCTTCGCCAGGACGTGAACTTGCGTTCCAGGGCAACAAGAATCTGGTTGAACCCCACCCCGATGACCGAGATGGTCACGATGCCCGCGTACATCTGCGGGATCGCGAAGTTGAACTGGGCCGAGTTGACCAGGTAGCCCAGGCCGGCCTTGGCCCCGACCATCTCGGCCGCCACCAGCACCAGGATGGACACCGCGCCGGCCAGCCGGATGCCGGTGAACACCGTCGGCGCGGCCGCCGGCAGGATCACCTTCTGGAACAGGCGGACCGGTGACAGGTCGAGCGACCGGGCCAGTTTCAGCAGGGTCGGGTCCACGGTGCGGACCGCACTGATCGTGTTCAGCAGGATCGGCCACACGCAGGCGTAGAGCACGATCGAGACCTTGGACGTCTCGCCGATGCCCAGCAGCAGCACGAAAACCGGCAGCAGCGCCAGGGCCGCGGTGTTACGGAACACTTCCAGCAGCGGGCCCAGCAGCTCGGCCACCGGTTTGTACCAGCCGATCAGCAACCCCAGCGGGACCGCGACCACCACCGCCAGCCCGAAGCCGGTCAGCGACCGGCCCAGACTGGCCACCGTGTTGTCCAGCAGTTGGCCGTCGGCGGCGAGCTGCCACCAGGCGACCGCGACCTCGGAGAACGGAGGCAGGAAGGTCGAGTCGACCAGCCCGAGCCGCGGGGCCGCTTCCCAGATCGCCAGCAGGCCGAGGATCGCCGCCGACCGGAAGGCGATCCGCCGCAGTCCGCCCAGCCACCGGGCCACCGGCAGCGGCTGGTGAACAGCCTTGGGCGCCAACCGCTCCGCCACTTCCAGACCGCTCATCGCGCCACCTCCAAGCGCTGGGTCCGGGCGACCTCGTCGTGCAGCAGCTCCCATATCTCGTGCCGGTGCCGCGCGAACTCCGGGCTGGAGCGCAGGTCCCGGACCTCTCGCCGGTTGCCGAGGTCGATCCGCACGGACCGCTTGATCCGGCCGGGACGCGAGGTCAGCACCGCGACCTGCTGTCCCAGGTAGACGGCCTCGTCGATGCTGTGGGTGATGAACACGATCGTCTTGCCGGTGCGTTCCCAGATCCGCAGCAGCTCGTCCTGCAGCGACTCCCGGGTCTGGGCGTCCAGGGCGGCGAACGGCTCGTCCATCAACAGCACCTCGGGGTCATAGGCCAGGCTGCGCGCGATGGCCACCCGCTGCCGCATGCCGCCGGACAGCTCGTGCGGATGCCGCTGCTCGAAGCCGGTGAGCCCGACCAGGTCCAGGAACTCCCGGGCCCGTCCGGCCCGCTCGCGCCGCGGCACCCCGGTCGCCTCCAGGCCGAACTCCACGTTGCCCAGCGCGGTCCGCCACGGCAGCAGGGCGTACTGCTGGAACACGATGCCCCGGTCCAGCCCCGGGCCGTCGATCGGCTTGCCGTGCAACAGAAGCCGCCCGCTGGTCGGCCGGGTCAGGCCGGCGAGCAGGTCCAGCAGCGTGGACTTGCCGCAGCCGCTGGGCCCGACCAGCACCACGAACTCGCCGGCCGCCACGTCCAGGTCGACCCCGGCCAGCGCGGTGAAGTCCCCGAAGTCCTTGGTCACGCCGCGCAGGGTGATCACGGGCCCACCCCGTTGAACTCGTTGGTGTACAACGCCGACACGTCGACCTTCCGGTTGGCCAGCTCTCCCCGCCCGGCCAGCCAGTCCAGCCACATCGACAGCTCGTGCTCGGACACCCGGCCGCCCTTCTCGGCCACGCCCCACGACTTCCAGTACTTCAGCGCGGACGTGTCCTCGTTGCGCTTGCGCTTCACCACGATCTGGGTCATCCGGTCCACCACCTGCGCGGCCGGCGTGGTGCGGCTCCATTCGATGGCCTTGCCGACACCGGTGACGAAGGCCCGCACGGTGTCGGGATTCTGGTGCAGGAACTTGTCGGTGAACACGTAGGTGCCGGCGGTGAACGGCCCGAGCAGCTCGTAGTCGGTGAACAGCTTGCGGATGCCGCCGGTCTGCAACGCCTTGTCCCGCAGGATGCCACCGAGCACGGCGACGTCGATCTGCCGCTGCCGCAGCGACTGCTCGGTGTTGATCGGCGGCACCACCAGCGGCTCGGCCTTCTTCGCGTCGACGCCGTTGCGCTGCAGGTAGATGTCCAGCATGGCTTCGCTGTGGGCGCCGAGCGTGTTCATGCCGACCTTCCTGGCGGCCAGGTCGGCGGCCGACCGGATCGGACTGTCCGCCAGCACGTAGAAACCGTTGTAGGCGTACTGGTCCGAGCCGTAGTAGCCGATCACGGCCTTGATCGGCGCGCCGGCCGCGGCCAGTTTGACCACGGCGCCGTTGAACGCGCCGCCGAAGTCGGTCTGCCCGGTGGCCGCGGACTGGATGTCCTGCGGGCCGCTGATCGTGTTGCCCACCCAGTCCAGCCGCACGTCGCCGAGGAAGCCGAGGTCGGCGGCGAGCTCCGGCAGCGTCACCGAGCCGGCGCTGCCCTGGTAGCGCAGCGTCTTGGTCGCGCTGCCGCTCGCGGTGCCGCAGGCCGTGCTGACGGCCGCCGCCCCGGCCAGCGCCAGAAATGTTCTCCGTCTCATGACGGAATCCGTTCGAAACGGCTCGCCGGCCGCCCGAGCCCGTAGTGGCCGCGCAATGTGTCCGCACTGTAACCTTTACGGAACAAACCACGCCGACGCAGTTCCGGAATGACCTGGTCGACGAATTCCTCCAGCCCGGACGGCAGCAGCGGCGGCATCACATTGAATCCGTCGGCGGCGCCGTGTTCGCACCAGTGCTGAATGTGGTCGGCGATCTGCGCGGGCGTGCCGGCGACCACCTGGTGGCCGCGGCCGCCGCCGAGCCGGCCGATGAGCTGCCGCAGCGTCAGCTGCTCCCGCTCGACCAGGTCGCGGACCAGCTCGAACCGGCTCTTGGCGCCGTTGATCCGGGCGACCGGCGGGAACGGCGGCAGCGGCTGGTCCAGCGGATGGTCGTCGAGATCGACCCCGATCAGCTCGGACAACTGCCGCACCGCGCGGACCGGCACGATCAGCCCGTCCAACTCGTCGGACAGCCGCCGCGCCTCGGCCTCGGTGGAACCGAGCACCGGCACGATGCCGGGCAGCACCTTGAGCTCGTCGGGCAGCCGTCCGTGCTGGGCCAGCCGTGACTTCAGGTCCTGGTAGAAGGCGCGGGCGTCGTCGAAGGTCTGCTGCGCGGTGAACACCGCCTCGGCGTGCCGGGCGGCGAAGGCCTTGCCGTCCTCAGAGGAGCCGGCCTGCACCAGCAGCGGCCGGCCCTGCGGGCTGCGCACCGCGTTCAGCGGGCCCCTGACCTGGTAGAACCGGCCGTGGTGATTGATCTCGTGCACCTTGTCCGGGTCGGCGAACACGCCGCTGTCCACGTCCACGACCAGCGCGTCGTCCTCCCAGCTGTCCCACAGCGCGGTGACCACGTCCAGGAACTCGTCGGCCCGCTCGTAGCGCTCGGCGTGCTCGGCGACGCCGTCCCGGTTGAAGTTCTGCGCGGCCCGGTCGCCGGCCGAGGTGACGATGTTCCAGCCGGCGCGGCCGCCGCTGATGTGGTCCAGCGAGGAGAACAGGCGGGCCAGGTTGTACGGCTCGGTGTAGCTGGTCGACGCCGTGGCGATTAGGCCGACGCGGCTGGTCACCGCGGCCATCGCGGTGAGCAGGGTGACCGGCTCGAACTTGCCGGCTGCGGTGTGCCGGACGTCGCCCCAGATCTGCACGCCGTCGGCCAGGAACACCGAGTCGAACGCGCCGTTCTCGGCGATTCTGGCCAGGTTCTGGAAATGTCGGACGTCGTTGACGAGTTCGGGATCGGTTCTCGGGTGTCGCCAGGCCGCTTCGTGGTGGCCAACGCCCATCAGAAATGCGTTGAGATGCAGCATGGAATTATGATGCGGACGCCGGCTCTGGGTGGTCTACATTGCGTCGGCTGAAAATAAGTCAGCCCACTGCGTGGGACAGCGGATCGGCGTAGAGCACGCCCAGCGCGACCGCGCCGCCGGCCACGGCCAGCACCGAGTCGCCGTCGAAGCTGCTGGGCAGCACGGTGTGCTCCGGCGCCGCGCACAGGTGGGAGCGCTCGGCGATCTCCGCCCGCAGTGCCCGCAGGCACTCCGGGAAGTGGATCACGCTCGCCTCGGTGACGACGAGGACCTCCGGATTGACCACGTCGTACAGCAGTGCCGCCGCCCGGCCGACGGTCCTCGCCCGCTCCAGGAACGGATCAGCGTTGCCGGACAGGAGTTTCCGCATCGACACACCGGCCGTGCGCCGGGCCCAGGCCTCGTCGGACACCGTCGCCTCGAAGCAGCCGGCATGTCCACGCCCGCATCGAATTCCCGGGTCGCCCACCGGCAGATGGGCCACGTCGCCCGCCGCCGAACGGGGGCCTCGGTGCGTCTGCCCGCCGGTGACGATCGCCGCGTCGACCACGTTGCCCACGAACAGATGCAGCACCGATTCACTCGCCCGGACCTCGCCGAACAGCTGCTCGGCCCGCACCAGCGCGCGGGCGTGGCTGTCCGCGTGCACCGGCAGGCCGGTGGCCGTGGCCAGGATCTCCCGCACCGGCACGTTCCGCCAGCCCAGCGACGCGTGCTCGACGACCACCCCGTTGTCGGTGTCCACCCAGCCCCCGGCCGCCACGCCGATCGCCAGCGGCCGCCGGTCGCCCAGAAACACCGGCAGCGCCTCGGCCACCGCGCGCAGGATCGTTCCCGGCGTCTGATCCTCGTGCGGGATCTCCTGCCGGGCAAGGACTTTGCCGCGCAGGTCGAGCAACGACAGCGTGCACTGGGTGTGCGCGATGTGCACCCCGCACACCGTGTGCCGGGCCGTGTCGATGTCCACCGGCACGTGTGGGCGGCCCATTCCGTTGCGGGACACCGGTCCCTCGGTCTCCACCACCAGGCCGCGGTCGGCCAGGCTGCCGCAGTGCCGGGACACGCCGGCCGGGCTCAGCCCGGTCAGCCGGGCGATCGTGCTGCGCGCCAACGGACCGTGCCGGAGCACGGCACGCAGCACGGTGGCGGGGGCGCCGGACATGCGCCGATGGTCACACCGCCCCCGCCCCCTGCCAACCCCATACCAAGCCGTGGGAACCCCCGCGAGTCCCGCTCTCGGGCAACTATCAGGACTTTGTTAGGTCGTCATGGTGATCGCTGATGACGTGTGGGGCATCGACCAGTCCACGTACTGCAGATCACGCCCTCGCAACTGCACCTGCACAGAACCGGGGCCATCTCGCCGGTGATCTTGTCGGCCGCCGCCGACAGAGCCCTCCAGCAACGCGAGCCGGATCACGGACTCCATGCCTGCGGTCAGCCGCTCGACGAACGCGGCCGGCTCCTCACCCTCGCTTCGGCGCAGGCAGGCAACTCGCGGCCCAGGGATTCCATGTCGAGCTGAACCGAGAGCTCACCGCCGTCACGCTGTTGTCAATCAACTGCTTGATGGATACTCTGGCCACATGACCGACACCTCCGTTCCGTCCGCTGGCAAACCGCTCTTCGCCGGTCCCAAGACCTGCGACGCGAGCGGCATGTTCGAGATTCACCGGATGCTCCGGCAGTCGTTTGACGAGGCCGTTGGCTTCGTCGACGGTGTCACACCTGGAGACAGCAAGCACGCCAAGGTCGTCGCCGACCAGCTGAACCTGATCTCCAACGCGCTGCACGCCCACCACGAGGGCGAGGACCAGCAACTCTGGGACAAGATCGGCCAGCGGGCGCCCGCCTGCTTCCTGCACGTGGAACGGATGAAGGTCCAGCACGCCGAGATGCTTGTCCACCTCGAAGCACTCGACCGGGCCGTTCCCGCCTGGCGAGACAGCGCAGGCAGTGCCGAGGCCGAGCCGGTAAGGGTGGCCCTCGCGGGCGTGTCCTCCGCCCTGGCCGCGCATTTCCCTGACGAGGAAGCCAACATCGTGCCTGCCATCGAACACCTCGTCACGCAGCCCGAGGTGGCGTGGTTCGAGAAACACGGCCGCAAGGCGACCCCGAAAGGGCAGGCGTGGAACATGGTCGGCGCCATCCTCTCCGCCCAGCCCGATGGCGGAAAGGCGTGGCTTAAGAAGCACATGCCCGGACCGTTCGGACTGGTGTGGCGGATCGTCGGCGCACCGCAGTACGCACGCTTCCGCGCGGCACTGGAGGGACGTGTTCGTCCATAGCGGACTGAACGGGCAGCCGAAGGCGCATTCCCAGGCGGTACACTGTCCGATCGGTGATCGAACGAGGGGGTTGCTCATGCCGGGCACCAGGCGCACGGCGGCCGAGGGGGAGCAACGCCGGACGCAGATCCTCGACGCCGCTGAACGCACGATCGCCAGGACCGGCTTCGAAGGGTTCCGCGTTCGCGACATCGCCGACCAGGTGGGCATCAACATCGCCACGCTCCACTACTACTTCCCCACGAAACAGGCGCTGATCGAGGCTATGGCCCAGCGCATAGTCCGCACTCTCAAACCGGTTCAGCCAAGCCTGCACGACGCACGACAAGCGCTGACCAACCACATCGGGCACATCCTCACGCGCTTCGCGGCCAACAGGGACCAGTTCGTCATCCTCAACGAGTTGAACGCACGGGCCGCCCGTGACGCGGAGCTCCACGGGGTCCTGCGGGCCTACGACGAGGACTGGGCCGACTATCTGCGCGACACCTTCGTGGCGGGCCGCGCCGCGGGCCAGTTCCGGGCGGATCTCGACCCGGAGGGAGCGACCGTGCTCGTCTTGGGCTTTCTCAAGGGCCTGGTGGCACAACTGGATCTCACGCCGCAACGATGCCGTCAGGCGGCCGATGAGATCATCCGTGCCGTGACAGCCCGCGACCACGAATGACCACAGGCCATCGCCCCGCAGCTGAGCACTGACCGCTGGACGGGTACGCCAGGCGACGTCTCGTCACCAAAGTCCATCAACTGCTTGATGGTTTCGTGCTGAGCAGCCGACTATCGCCATGAGAAACGGGTGACCATGACCACCACACCGGAACAACTCCCCTCCCACGACCCGTTTGGCGAGCCCGACCCTGCGGGGTTCCTGCTGAGGACCGGCGCGCAGACCCGACTGGCCTGGCTGCCGCCGTTCCAGTCGTGCCTGGTCAGCAAGTACGAGGACGTGTTGCCACTGCTCAAGGACCCCAGGCTGATCAACTCCACCATGATCTACCTGTTCGAGCAGCTGTCACCGGAAGACCAGCACAAGGTGCGGCACGTCCGCCGTTCCATCGACATGTGGATGGGCGGCAGCACCTTCGAGAACCACGCCCGGTTCCAGAAACAACTCAAGAGCTCCTTCAGCGTGTCCGCTGTGAACGCGCTGCGGCCACGGGTGCGTGAGCTGACCAACGAACTCCTCGACGCGGTGGTGGACAAGGGAAGCATGGACGTGCGGGCGGATCTGGCTCTCCCGCTGCCGGCCAATGTCATCGCCACGATGCTCGGCATTCCGGTCGCCGACCGGGAACTGCTGCGCAACTGGTCGCACAACGTCCTGCAGATCTTCCAGCAGGGCACCATGGAACGACTGCTCGCCGGGCAGGACGCCATCAGGGAGATGGAGGACTACCTCCGGCCGATCGTGGCCCAGCGGCGCACCGACCCACGCGACGACCTCGTCACCATGTTCACCGAGGACGAGCGGGAAGGCCGGATCACCGAGGACGAGATCGTCGCCAACTGCGTCATGCTGCTGTTCGCCGCCCATCAGACGACAGCGGCGGTGATCACGCACGGCCTGGCACTGCTCATGCAGCACCCCGAGCAGATGACGCTACTGCGGGCCGAACCGGACCGAATGCCCTCCGCGGTCGAGGAGATCGTGAGGTTCGACGGTCCGAACAAGGCGATCGCCAGGCATGCACTGGAACCGATCATCATCGGCGGCCACCACTTCCCGGCAGGCCAGGGCTTCCTGCTGTCACTTCAGTACGCCAACCGCGACCCCGACGTCTACACCGACCCCGACCGGTTCGACATCACCCGCGAGAGCGCCCACCGCCACCTCGGCTTCGGCATGGGCACGTACTACTGCCTGGGCGCGGCGCTCGCCAGGGCGCAGGTGGACGAGTGCCTGCGGATCGTGCTCGATCGCCTGCCGAACCTCCGACCGGCCGAGGACGAGGCTCCGGAAATGGCACCGGGGCGCCAGTTTGGCCACATCTACGACAAGCTGCCCGTGCGGTTCTAGTAGGGCTTTAGGTGTTGTGGACCTGGGCTGTTGTTGCGGATGTTCGGGTCTGGACGGCTTGTCGGCAGGTGTGGCAGACACCTGTCCAGACCGCGAGTAAGGCCTGGAGTTCGCGCAGGACCGCGTAGAGCGTCAGGCCTGCGCAGGGGCTTTGGGGGTGCGGCGGAGTTGGGTGCAGATCGCTTGGGCCACCGTGGCGAGGGTGACGTGGCGGTGCCAGCCGAGCCAGGACCGGCCCTCGAAGTGGTCCAGGCCGAGGCCGTCTTTGAGTTCGCGGTAGTCATGCTCGATGCGCCAGCGGATCTTGGCCAGCCGCACCAGATCCCTCAGCCGGATGTCGGTGGGCAGCGTCGAAAGCCAAGAGTCGGTGGGCTCAGGTTCACCGGGTGGCCACTCGGCCAGCAGCCAGCACTCGGGCAGGCTCCCATCGGTAGCCCGTGGGATGTTGCGGTTGGCCGGCCGTACTCGCAGCGCGATAAACCGAGATCGCATGCTCGCGGTCGGGTTGCCCGGTGACTTCTTGGAGCCGTGCCTCCACACCACGAACCGGCCCGCCGAGCGTCCGGCGGCTATCACCAGGGTCTTGAGGTCCCCGGGTTTGGCGGGGTAGCGCGGGCCGGGTGGGCGGCCGTTGCCGACCCAGGCCGCGGTGGCCGGCATCGCCTCGGCGGGATGGGCGGTCGCGGCCGGGCTTACGGCCAGCACGTAGGTCAGGCCGCGTTCGGTCAGGCCGAGCCGGAACTCGGTGGCGTCGCCGTAGCCGGCGTCAGCCACCACCGGCCGATCCGGCAGGCCCCACTGGCCGGTGACCTCGTCGAGCATGTCCAGCGCCAACCGCCACTTCTCCCGATGCCGCACCTCGTCGGGGATCGCACTACGCGCCCGGCGTACCCGGATCTGGGCCGCGGCCTGATCATCAGTGGCTTTCTGATCGTCCCAGGATTCCGGCACGAACAGCCGCCAGTCGATCGCGGCCGAGGCGCAGTCGGTCACCGCGTGCACGCTGACCCCGATCTGGCAGTTCCCGGTCTTGCCCAGCGCGCCGCAGTACATTCGCGCCACGCCGGGGGAATCCTTGCCGTCCTTGGGAAAACCGGTGTCATCTATCACCAGTGCGTCCGGGTCGACGAACTCGCCAGCCCACCCGGCCAGGCGCCGCCGCACCTCGACGTGATCCCATGTCGAGGTGCTCACGAACTGCTGCAACTGCTGGTGATCGACCCCGAGCCGCTGCGCCATCGGCTGCATCGACTTGCGCTTGCCATCCAGCATCAGCCCACGCAGATACAGCTCACCCTTCGCCCGCTGATCACGCCGCGCGAACCCACCGAACATCCGCGCCGCGAAATCCTCGATCACCGGCCGAACCTGAGCCATCTCCTCCGGAGTCACCCTGCAAGAAGGGCACATGCGGAGGTCCACCCGCACCCCGCACCTAACAAAGCACTACCATGTGTCGAGTTCCGAACTCGACATTCAGTTGCCTGAGAACGGGACTCGCCGTCAGTTCAGGTCGCGCACGATGTCCATGGCGCGGGCGAGGTTGGTCAGCTTGGCGTCGAGGGTGTCGCCGGCCGGGTACATACGCACCAGATCCACGCCGGCGTCCCGCCACACCTTCAGGCGCTCCCGCACCATCGGCTCGGTGCCGATCAGCGTGGTGGCCAGCACCATGTCGTCGGTGACGAGCGCGGCGGCGCCGTCGCGGTCGCCGGCCTGCCAGCGCTCCCGCACCTCGGCGGCGACCTCGGCCCAACCCTGCCGGCTGTAGGCGTTGTTGTAGAAGTTGGTGCTGGCCGAACCCATGCCGCCCAGGCTGAAGGCCAGCTCCTTCTTGCGGCCGGCGACCATGGCCCGCAGGGCGTCCTCGTCTTCGGCGAACGAGACCTCGGCGCCCTGGCAGACGTCCAGGTCCCGGCGGGTGCGGCCGGAGCGGGCCAGCCCGGCGTCGAGGTGCGTGAAGTAGGCGGCCGAGCCCTCCGGCACGAAGCTGGTGCCGAGCCAGCCGTCGGCGATCTCGCCGGTCAGCTCCAGCATCTTCGGCGACAGCGTGGCCAGGTAGATCGGGATGTCCGGGTTCGGCGGCATGGACAGCCGCATCGGGCGGATGCCCTCACCGGTCGTCGGTACGGTGAAGTGCCTGCCGCTGAAGGATATCTTCTCGCCGGCGAAGGCGGACCGGATGATCCGCACGGTCTCCCGCATCCGGCTGAGCGGCCGTTCGAACGGCACGCCGTGCAGGCCCTCGATCACCTGCGGCCCGGACGCGCCGAGGCCGAGCGCGAACCGGCCGTCGGACAGCTGGGCCAGGGTGAGCGCGGCCTGCGCGATGGCGACCGGGGTGCGCGTGCCGAGCTGGATGATGCCGGAGCCGAGCCGGATCCGGTCCGTGCGGGCGGCCAGGAAACCCAGCACCGACGGCGCGTCGGAGCCCCAGGCCTCGGCCACCCAGCAGGTGTCCATGCCGAGCTTTTCCGCCTCCAGCACCAGATCCAGCGTCGCGGACCAGTCGGCCGACGCCTCGATCGTCGTCGCGGTGCGCATCAGGCCTGCTCCACCCGCTGCTTGATCTGCGCGAGGGTGCCCCTGATGGCGTTCTCGAACTCCCGGAGGCGGACGAAGACGATCTTCTGCTCCTTGTCCGGCATCCGGTCGATGGCCAGCGACAGGCCGGATCGCGCCGGCCCCATCTGCATCCACTGGGTGAGCTCGGTGCCGCCGTCGCGGGGCTGGAGCGTGAACCGCCACAGCGCTGTCGGGTTCTCCGGGTCCTGCACCGCCCAGCCGAACACCCGCGGCGGCTCGAACTCGACGATCTGCGACTGGGTCGACCACGCTCCCAGCGCCTCGTGACTGCTCGCGCCGACGAAGCGCACCCCCAGGGCGGGGCCGGTCGCCCCGTCACACCAGGTGACCGACTGGAGTTCGTCGCTCATCTCCGGCATGAGTCCGACGTCGGAGACCACCGCCCACACGCGCTCGGGTGGCCCGTCGATCCAGGTCTGCACCTGCACCGTCGGCTTGTCGGCGTACCTGGCCCCGGTCCACTCCATGCCGGCATAGTCTCTTAGATAGACTCAGCATGTCAATGGGGGTATTCAGGGAGCGGGATCGGCTTCCTGACCCGCGAACCGCGCCACCACGTCCGGCCGGGCAGCCAGCTTCGGCGGGTAGCCGGGACCCATCCGGTGCCGCACGTCCTCGACCCGCAGCGGCTCCTTGCAGTGCGCGCAGACCACCTCGGCCCGGGTGTCGTGGTCGCAGGCGTCGTGATGCAGCGTGATCGGCGGGCCGGCGTCGTCGGACAGCCAGCGGTCACCCCACGTCATCATCGCGGCCAGCACCGGCCAGAAGTCCCGGCCCTTCTCGGTCAGCACGTAGTCGTGGCGCACCGGGTCGGTCTGGTACGGCACCTTGGCCAGCAGACCCTCGTCGACCAGCCGGCGCAGGCGGTCGACGAGGGTGTTGCGGGCGATGCCCAGCGCCTGCTGGAACTCGTCGAAGCGGCGGATGCCGTAGAACGACTCACGCAGCACCAGCGGCGTCCACCAGTCGCCCAGCAGGTCCATGGTGCGGGCGACCGAGCACGGCCAGTGCGCGAACGAGGTCCTTCTCATACCCGTCGATGCTAGTCCGTCCAGCAATGAGACCCAGCAGCTGAACGCCGGTCTCAAAACTGGCTCGTCCGGCGGATCCGATGCTTCTACCCTGACGTTCGTGCCGGTGGACGCTCTGGTCGAGGGGTCTTGGATCGATTCCGCCGAGTTGCCACTGCCCTACCCGGCGGTCGACCTGCTGGTGTTCGCCGACGGTGCGATGTGGCTGGCCGGGCCGGAGGTGACCGTCCGGTCCGGGCCGCTGCCGCCCGGCGGGCTGGTCGGCCTGCGGCTGTGGCCGGGGGCGAGCCTGTCGCTCGGCGTCGCCGCTGACGAGGTTCCGTTGGAGGGCATGCCGTTCGGCCGGGTCGAGCCGGGGTCCCCGCGTGACCGGCTGTCCTCAGCGCTGGCGGCGCTGGACCGGGTCTCCTTGCGTGACAACGACTTCGCTGTGCAGCGGGTCGTGCGGATGCTGCACGACGAGCCTGCCGCCCGCGTGGGCGATCTGGCGGCGGCGGTCGGCCTGTCGGAACGCCAGCTGCGGCGGCGGTTCTCCAACGCCGTCGGCTTGCGCCCCAAGGCGTACGGGCGCGTGGTGCGGCTGCACGCGGCGTTGCGGATGGCCGGATCCGCGTCCTGGGCGGACATCGCGCACCGCTGCGGCTTCTACGACCAACCGCACATGATCGCCGAGTTCCGCGCCGCGACCGGCCTGGCCCCGGCGGCGCTGCACGGCCGTTTTCTCCAATCCCGCGCCGGCTAGGGAAAGCCAGGCTTTCCGGCATGTTCGTCACCAGCCACGCCCTCGTCGACGAGGTGCTCACCACGCACGACGTGTTCTCGTCGGACGAGATCCGCCACAGCGCGAGCGACGTCCCGCACCGCGACAATCCCGTGCTGCACAGCATGTCCGCGATGGATCCGCCACGACACCACGAGCTGCGGCGCATGGTCAGCCAGGCCTTCACGCCACGGACCGTGGACTCCCTGACCCCGGCCATCGAGGCGTGCGCCGCCCGACTGCTCGACCGCCTGACGCCCTCGTCCGACTTCATCGAAGAGTTCGCCTATCCGCTGCCGATCGAGACCCTGGCCGCATTGCTGGGCGTGTCGAGTGCGGGCAAGGCCGCCTTCATACGCTGGACCGACGCCATCACCTCGTTCTTCGGCCAGCCCGAGGCCCGGCCGGCCTTCACCGCGGCCGTCGCCGAACTCCGTGACTACCTGGCCACCGTGCCGGCATCCGACGGCATCGTCGCCACCTTGCGCGAGAGCGGCCTGACCACCGACGAAATCGTCAACCTGGCTTCACTGCTGCTGATCAACGGCCACGAGACGACCAAGACGCTGCTGGTCAACGCCGTGCTGTGCCTGGCCGAGCATCCGTCGCAGCTGGCCGCCTTGCGAGCCGAACCCGATCTCGTGCCGTCGGCGATCGAGGAAGTGCTGCGGTTCAGGCCGCCCGCCGGCGGTACTGACCGGTTCAGCACACGGGCCGGCATGCTCGGCGGCCAGCCCTTCGCCGCCGGGCAGCGGATCATCGTCGCGATCTCCGCCGCCAACCGCGACCCCGCCGTCTTCCCCGCGCCGGACACGTTCGACGTGCGCCGATCGCCCAACCCCCACCTGTCGTTCGGGCACGGCATCCACTTCTGCCTCGGCGCGCACCTGGCCCGCCGCCAGGCCGCCGTCGCGCTGCGGGCCATGCTCGCCCGGCTGCGCGGTCCCTGGTCGGTCGAAGGCCTTGTCACACAGGACAGTCCGGTCGGGACGGACGTGCTCGCGCTGCGTCTGGCGTGGTCCGCTGAGCGGGAGTCGCCCCGGCCCACCTAGGATCATGGCCATGGCCCGGTACTTCGATGTGCACCCGGCGAACCCGCAGCGGCGTTCCATCGGGCAGGTGATCGACATCCTGCGCGAGGACGGGCTGATCGCCTATCCCACCGACTCCTGCTTCGCCCTGGGCTGCCAGCTCGGCAACCGCGACGGCCTGGATCGGATCCGCTCCATCCGGCACCTCGACGACCGGCACCACTTCACCCTGGTGTGCCGGGACTTCGCCCAGCTCGGACAGCTGGTGATCGTGGACAACGCGGTGTTCCGGGCGATCAAGGCCAGCACCCCCGGCAGCTACACGTTCATCCTGCCGGCGACCAAGGAGGTGCCCCGGCGCCTCATGCACCCCAAGAAGAAGACCGTCGGCGTGCGCATCCCCGACCACGTCGTGGCCCAGAGCCTGCTCGCCGAGCTCGGCGAGCCGCTGGTCTCCAGCACCCTTCTGCTGCCCGACCAGGAGGAGCCGATGACCCAGGGCTGGGAGATCAAGGAACGCCTCGACCACGTCGTGGACGCCGTCATCGACTCCGGCGAGTGCGGCACCGAGCCGACCACCGTGATCGACTTCTCCGACGGCACGCCCGAGATCGTCCGCTACGGCGCCGGCGACCCGACCCGCTTCGAGTAGACCTCGCGCAGTCCCTCCCGGACCGCGACCAGGCCGGGCCGTCGCTGCGTGCCTTCCCGTGCGCACGTGTAGATCCGGCGGTGGCCGAGTTCGGGGCCGGGCGGCGGGCCGTCGGGCCAGAGCAGGTCGGGCAGGATGGCGACGGCGTGGCCGGTCTCGACGAGGCGGATGTGCGTGACGATGTCGGTGGAGTGGAAGGCGACGTCGGGTTCGAAACCCTGCTTCCGGCACAGGGCCCGGGCCCAGCGGCCGCTCTCGGTGTCGGCCGGCTCCAGGATCCAGCGCTGGTCGGCGAGCTGAGCCAGCCGGCTGGGCAGGCCGGGCGGCACGGCCAGGCGCATCCGGTCGATGCCGAGTTCGACCCGGTCGAGACCGGCCGGCCGGGGCAGCGGATGGCCGGCGTACTCCTCGGCCAGCACGAGGTCGCAGCCGCCGGCGGTGAGCACGGACAGCGCGTGGTCGGGCTCGTGTTGGACGGCGTCAAGGCGCAGCCCGGGTGCGCGGCGCGCAAGCAGATCCAGCAGTGGTGGCATCAGCGTGAGCATCGCGGTCTGGAAGGCGGCGACCCGGACGACGCCGCCGGGGGCGGTCAGCGAGGCCTCGATCTCGGCTTCGGCCTGCTCCAAGCGGTTGAGCACGGCCTCGGCGTGGCCGACCAGGATCAGCGCCTGTGGGGTGAGCCGCACGCCGCGGCCGACGCGTTCGAGCAGCGGGGCACCGGCCTCCTTCTCCAGCAGCGCCAGCTGCTGCGACACGGCTGAGCTGCTGTAGCCGAGCGCGCTGGCGACGGCGGCGAGCGTGCCGCGGTTGTGCAGCTCCTTGAGCAGCCGCAGCCGGTGCAGGTCGAACACCGGCCAATGGTAAGAGAACATGGACGTTATACGCCACGAACGCGCGCTTTTCCTTCACGGTCACGGCCCGGCACACTGGGCTCATGACCGTCTACCGACGCCCCGAGGCCCGGCACTGGCGCTGCTCACCGGCCCCGGACCAGCCGTGGGACTTCCATCGCACGCTGCCCGGCTACGCCCCGACGCCGCTGATCGACGTGCCGAAGCTCGCGGCCGAGTTCGGGGTCGGCCGGGTGCTGGTGAAGGACGAGTCGACGCGGCTCGGACTGCCGGCGTTCAAGGTGCTCGGCGCGTCGTGGGGCATCCGGCAGGCGCTGGTCGGCTTCGACCCGGACGGCCCCGCCACCCTCGACGGCCTGCGGGCGCTCGTCGCCGGGCGCGGAATTCGGCTGGTCACCGCCACCGACGGCAACCATGGCCGCGCCGTCGCCCACTTCGCCCGGCTCCTCGGGGTGTCGGCCACCGTGTTCGTGCCGGCCCACGTCGGGCAGCACGCCGTGGACGCCATTCGCGGCGAGGGGGCCGAAGTCGTCCGCATCGACGGCACCTACGACGAGGCGTGTCGTGCTGCCGCCGGCGTGGACGGAATCCTGGTGCAGGACACGGCTTGGGACGGTTACGAGGCCATCCCGGCCGCGATCGTCGACGGTTATTCGACGCTGTTCCGGGAGATCACCGAACAGCCAACGCTGCTCGCCGTGCCGATGGGCGTCGGATCCTTTGCCCAGGCCGCGGTTCGGCACTACCGCAGCACTCCCGGCGCCGTTTCGCTGCTGGGCGTCGAACCCGCCGCCGCGCCGTGCGTTCTGTCCAGTTTGGACGCCGGCAAGCTGGTCACCATCGACACTTCGGACACCGTGATGGCCGGGTTGAACTGCGGAACCCCTTCCAGCACGGCATTTCCCGACCTGTTGGCCGGTCTCGACGCCGCCGTGGCCGTCACGGACGAGCAAACCCGGCAGGCCGTCGACGATCTCCGGGAGCTCGGCGTGAACGCCGGCCCCTCCGGCGCCGCCACCCTGGCCGGCGTCCGCGCCGCACGGCACGCCCTGGACGTTCCGTCCGACGGTTCCATCGTGTTGGTGTGCACGGAAGGACGTCACCAGTGACCGTCGACGAGTTGCTGAAGCAGTTGGTGGACATCGATTCCGTCAACCCTTCACTGGTGCCCGGCGCGGCCGGCGAACGGGAGATCGCCGACTTCGTCGCCTCGTGGGCCCTTCAGGCCGGGCTGGCCGTCGAGGTGCTGGAGGGCACCCCCGGTCGCCCCAGCGTGATCGTCCGCACCACCCAGGGCCGCCCCGGTCGGCGACTGATGCTGTGCGGGCACCTGGACACCGTCGGCTTCGGACAGTCGACCGATCAGTCCCATGTGGACGGTGACCGCCTGTTCGGACGTGGCTCCTACGACATGAAGGCCGGTCTCGCCGCCGCGCTGGTCGCCTGCCGGGACGCCAACGTGGAGTCACTGGTCGGCGAGGTCGTCGTCGCCTGCGTCGCCGACGAGGAATATGCCAGCCTCGGCGTGCAGGAAGTGCTGTCCGTCCTCAGCGCCGACGCCGCCATCGTCTGTGAGCCCACCGAGTCCACGGTTGCCGTGGCGCACAAGGGTTTCGTCTGGACCGAGATCGAGGTCGTCGGCCAGGCCGCGCACGGCTCCCGCCCCGAGCTCGGCGTCGACGCCATCATGCGCACCGGCCCCGTCCTCATCGCCCTCGACCGCCTGGGCATCGCGCTGCGCCGCCGTGAGCACCCCCGGCTCGGGCCGGGCACCCTGCACGCCTCGCTGATCAGCGGTGGCCGGGAGGAGTCCACTGTGCCGGACCGGTGCGTCCTCACCATCGAGCGCCGCACCCTGCCCGGCGAGTCCGTCGCCGACGTCGAACGGGACATCGAGGAGTTGCTGGCCTCCTGCCGGGCCGACGACCCTTCCCTCGTCGCCAGCCAGCGCACGACCCTGTCCCGGGAGCCCTTCGAGACCGCCGACGACAACGCCATCGTCGCCGTGCTGGCCGAGGTCAGCGGGGCTGAGATCACCGGCGTCAGCTACTGGGCCGACTCCGCCTTCATCTCCGCCGCCGGCATCCCCACCGTGCTGTTCGGTCCTTCGGGAGACGGCGCTCATGCCGACGTCGAATGGGTCAGCATCGCCGACACCGTGCGCTGCGCCGAAACCCTGACCGCCACCGCCCTGCGCTTCTGCCGCTAGGTGTTGGGCAGTAGACCGGTGAGAGCGGCGGCGGAGAGGGCGTCGGCCTCGGCGGCGGTGAGGGGGGCATGTCCGCTCAACAACCGGAAGATCAGCGGTCCGAACAACAAGTCGATGGCCGTCTCCACGGACACCGAGGAACGGACCTCCGCCCGAGCCAGGGCCCGGTCCCACAGCACGCCGATCGCCTGGCGGCGGCCGTCGAGGAAGAACTCGCGGAAGTACGGGGCGGCCTCGGGGTCGGCGACGGTGGCGGCGAGGAGTTGGGCGAACACGCGGCCGGAGTGGCCGGCGTAGAACGCGCTGACGCGGCGGACCTGTTCGGCGAGGTCGTCGCGGGCGTTGCCGGTGTCGGGCAAGGGAATGGCGTCGGCCATGCGGAGGCCGAAGGCTTCGGCGGCGACGGCGGTGCGGTTGGGCCAGTGCTTGTAGATGGTGGCCTTGGACACGCCGGACCGGGCGCTGATGGCATCCACGGTGGCGGCGGGCAGGCCACCCTCGTCGAGCAGGGCCATAGTGGCCGCGAGCACGTCGTTGTGCGCGCGGACACTACGGGGGTTGACACGAGTCACGCGGAGACCGCCGCGAACTCCTCGTCGGACAACGAAATCTGCCCGCCGGCCATGTTCTCCTCCAGGTGCGCGACCTTGGAGGTGCCGGGAATGGGCAGCATGACCGGCGACCGCCGCAGCAGCCAGGCCAGCGCCAGCTGCGACGGGGTGGCCTGGTGGGCCTCGGCGGCCTCGGCGAGCGGGCTGCCGGGGCGGGCGAGATTGCCGGTGGCCAGCGGGAAGAACGGGATGAAGCCGATTCCGTTGGCCTCGGCGTAGTCCAGCACGTCCTCGTGCGAGCGGTGCACCAGGTTGTACGAGTTCTGCACGGTGGCGATGGGGGTGATCTCCCGCGCGGCGGCCAGCTGGGCCACGCTCACCTCGGACAGCCCGATGTGCCGGACCTTGCCCTCCTTCTGCAACGCGACGAGCTCGCCGAGCTGGTCCTCCACCGGCACGTTCGGGTCGATCCGGTGCAGCTGCAGCAGGTCGATCCGCTCCACCCCGAGGTGCCGCAGGTTCAGCTCGGCCTGCTGCCGCAGGTATTCGGGCCGGCCGAGCGCGGTCCACACGCCGGGCCCGCCCCGAGTGAAGCCGACCTTGGTGGCGATCACCAGGTCCGCCGGGTACGGGTGCAGCGCCTCCCGGATGAACCGGTCGGCCACGAAAGGTCCGTACGAGTCGGCGGTGTCGATCAGGTTCACGCCGAGCTCGACGGCCCGCCGCAGCACCCGCACGGCCTCGGCGGGGTCGGCGGGGTCGCCCCACACGCCGGACCCGGTCAGCTGCATCGCGCCGTAGCCGAGCCGGTTCACGGCGAGGTCGCCGCCGATCAGATACGTCATCACTGCTCCTCGAATGCGGTGGAAAGAGCCAGGTCACGCCACTGCGCGAGCTCGTCGGCGACGTGCGCCAGCTTGGCCTCGACGCGGGCCACGCAGTCGGCGCCGAGCTGCACGCGCAGCGGCGGCTTCTCGGCCGACGCGATGGTGATGATCGCCGCCGCAGCCTTGGCCGGGTCGCCCTGCTGCTGATGGTTGAAGGTAGCCGGACGCTGCCGGGTCTGCCCGGCGGTGCCGTGGTAGTCCTCGATGGCCGTGGCCGTCGAGTGCAGCGAGCTGTCGTCGAGGAAGTCGGTGCGGAACATGCCGGGCTCGACGATGGTCACGTGCACGCCGAGCGGCGCCAGCTCCAGCCGCAGCGCCTCGCTCAGGCCCTCGACGGCGAACTTGGTCGAGTTGTAGATGCCCCAGCCGGTGCTGCCGCTGAAGCCGCCGACCGAGCTGATGTTGATCACGTGGCCGGCCCGCTGCCGGCGCAGCACCGGCAGCACCGCCCGGGTGACGGCCAGCAGCCCGAACACGTTGGTCTCGTACACGGCCCGGACCTCGGCGTCGGCCGCCTCCTCCACGGCCCCGAGCAGCCCCCGGCCGGCGTTGTTGACCAGCACGTCGACGCGGCCGAACCGGTCCACGGCGGCCTCCACCGCCCGCCGGGCCGCGTCCTCGTCGGACACGTCCAGCGGTAGCGCGAGCAGCCGCTCCGAGGGCAGCGCCGAGGCGATCGCCCCGGGCCGGCGGGCCGTCGCCACCACGTTGTCGCCCAGCTCCAGGGCCTGCCGGGCGATCTCGAACCCGAACCCGCGGGACGCCCCGGTGACGAACCAGGTCCTCATCCCAGCCTCCTTAAGTGAACTGTACGTTCAGTTTAGATAGCGACGAGGCCGGCGTCAACCGATAGGCTCGGCGGCATGACGACGGTGCTCGACGGAATCCTGGACGGCGTGCTGGCGGACCTGGCCCAGCGCCAGAGCGAGGTGCCGCTGGCCGAGCTGCGGTCGCGGGTCGCCGACACACCGCCCGCGCGCGACCCGCTGCCGGGCTTCCGCGCGGACGGCGTGTCGATCATCGCCGAGGTGAAGCGCCGCAGCCCGAGCAAGGGCGCGCTCGCCGACATCCCCGACCCGGCCAAGCTGGCCGCCGAGTACGCGGCCGGCGGCGCGGCGGCGATCAGCGTGCTCACCGAGCAGCGCCGCTTCGGCGGCTCCCTGGCCGATCTCGACGCGGTCCGCGCCGAGGTGTCGGTCCCCTTGCTGCGCAAGGACTTCATCGTCACGCCGTATCAGCTGTGGGAGGCCAGGGCGCACGGCGCCGACCTCGCGCTGCTGATGGTCGTCTCCCTGGCGGGCGACCAGCTCGGTGAGCTGTACGGGCTGGCCCGTGAGCTGGGCCTGACGCCACTGGTCGAGGCGCACACCGAGGAGGAGGTGGCCCGCGCCGCCGAGATCGGCGCGCAGGTCATCGGCATCAACGCCCGCGACCTGACCACGCTGGCCGTCGACCAGTCGGTGTTCGGCCGGCTGGCCCCGCTGATCCCGGCCGGCGCGGTGCGGGTCGCCGAGTCCGGCGTGGCCGGACCCGACGACGTCGCCGCGTATCACCGGCAGGGCGCTGACGTGGTGCTGGTCGGCGAGGCGCTGGTGAAGTCCGGCGACCCGCGCGAGGCCATCACCAAGTTCCGCGCCGTCTGACCACGGCCGCCGCCACCGCGAATCCGGCGCTGACCAGGAAGGCCTGGCCCACGGCCAGACCGGCCAGCGCTGGCCCGGCCACGGCACCGACGTTGAACGCCGTCGTCGCCAGCGCGCCGGCGATGCGGGGCGCTGTGCCCGAGGCCGTCCGCACGATCGCCCCGATCAGCGTGGCTCCGACGCCAAAAGAACAAGCGCCGCAAACGAAAGCGGCCACGAGCTGGCCCAATGGGCTGGCCGACGCGACCAGCGCGGCCAGCCACACCAGGGCCAACACCGCCGGCCCGAAGCGGATCCATCCCCGGCCGGCCGCCGGCACGCCGACGAACGACCCGAGGCCGAACAGCGCCAGCGCAACGGGAACCCACACATCGCCGAACCCGGACGCGAAGACGCCGAGATAGGTGAACCCGGCGAAGGTCGCCGCGTTGACGAACACGCCGACCAGGATCAGCCGGAAACACCTCACACTCCGCCATTCCGGCCAGACCGAGCCGACGCCCGCAGATCCCCCAACCCGCAAGGGAAACAAAGCACAGCCGGCCGTGACCGCGGCGACGGCCCACAACGTGGCGTGCCAACCGAATTGCTGACCGAGGACGGTGCCGGCCGGCACGCCGACGATGCAGGCCACGGTCACACCGGCGAGGATCACCGACGTGGCCCGGTCCAGCAACGCCGGCAGCACCAACGAAGGCAACGACGCCAGCGCCACAGCCAGGAATCCGGCGTTGGCGACGGCGGCGATCACCCGCGTGCCCAGCAGCAAAACCTGTTGTAGTAAGGCAAAGAGTCGCGAGGCCGCGCCGGTGCTTCGCACGGTTGCTGCATTTCGATCGCCGCTACCCTGCGCAACCCACGACTGAGCCGATGCGGCGGTCGAAATGCAGCAAGGGCGAGGCACCGGTCACGAGCGGCCTCGCCCCGCGCGGAACGCGCGGCAAAAGCACCGTGCCCTGGACGAAAACGGCAGCGGCCAGCACAAATACAGGTAGGGGAAGCAAGAAACCTCTCCGGAGGCGTGTGGGTACAGGACAACAGCGGCTGGGCCGCTACTGTCTGTCCGCCTCCGGGGAAGTCATGGCGGCAGCTTAGCCGATGGGCAGGTGGCGCTGGCCGCTCTGCGCGTTCACCCAGATCAGGTCGGTGAAGTCGGCCAGACTGTACGGACCGGTTCGGCCCCAGCCACTGTCCCGCACGCCGCCGATCGGGGCCTGGATCTCGTCGTCGATGGTGGGGATGTTGACGTGCACGGCCCCGGACTTGATCCGCTCGGCCAGTTCGAGACCGCGGAAGGTGTCAGCGGTGAGGATGGCCGAGGTCAGGCCGTACAGCGGCGTGTTGGCGACCTCGATGGCCTCGTCGACGTCGTCGAACGGCTGCACGATCACCACCGGCCCGAACGTCTCCTCGTACGACATCGTGCAGGAGGCGGGCACGTCGACCAGGATCGTGGGTTCGAAGACCGGCCCGTGGTTCTGGCCGCCGGTCACGATCCGCGCCCCGGCGGACACCGCCTCCTGGATCCGCTCATGCACCGTGGCCACGGCGTCCGGCGTGATCAACGGGCCGATGACGGTCGCCGGGTCCTGCGGGTCGCCGAGCGGCAGCGACCGGGCCTTCTCGGCCAGCCGCGCCACGAACTCGTCGAAGATGCCGCGCTGCACCAGGATCTTCCGCGCGTTCATGCAGATCTGGCCCTGGTGGAAGAACGCGCTGAAGGCGCCGACCCGCACCGCGTAGTCGAGATCGACGTCGTCGAGCACGATCATCGGGTTGTAGCCGCCGAGTTCCATGACGGTCCGTTTCAGCGCCCGGCCGGCCCGCTCGGACAGCATGCGGGCGGTGCGCACGCTGCCGATGAAGTTGATGCACCGCACCTCGGGGTTCTCGAAGAACTCGTCGGCGATGGCCTTGGCCTCGCCCGGCGCGTGCGTCACGACGTTCACCACGCCGGCCGGAAACCCGGCCTCGGCAACGACTTCGGCCACGATCAGGCCGGCCGACACCGGGGCCAGCTCGGACGGTTTGACCACCACGGTGTTGCCGGCGGCCAGCGGCGACAGAACCGCCCGCCAGGCCAGGACATTCGCGCCGTTCCACGGCGTGAAGCTGGCGACCACACCGAGCGGGCGGCGCACGGCCGTGGAGTAGGTGCCGGGGATGTTGGACTGAAGAATCTCCCCCTTGGGCAGATACACCCAGTTGGCGGCCTGCCGCAGCTCCTGCTTAACCAGGTCCTGCTGGAAGTTGGCGAAGAAGATGGTGCAGCCCGTCTCCCGGGCCAGCATCCGCGATATCTCGTCACGCCGCTTCTCCACGACGTCCGCGGCCCGCAGGAACAGGGTCGCCTTGGCCTCGGCCGACAACGCCGCCCACGCCGGGAACGCCTCGGCCGCGGCCTGAACGGCCAGATAGGCGTCGTTCTGGTCGCACGCGGCGACGGTGGCGAACACCTCGCCGGTGTAGGGCTCGTGGACTTCGAAGGTCGCGGTGTGGGGAGCCCACTCGCCGCCGCGGTAGTGGCGATATTCAGTCATGCCAACAACAGTGGCGCTGCGCCACGAATCCGGTCAACGACGGCCGGGCAGTATGCGGAGAAAGCATGGGGGCCATGCGTCGCGCACGCGATGGCCCCCATGCCGGTCAGCCGACCGTGTACCGGTACGGAACCGAGGCGAACACGTCGCCCGACAGCGGCACCGGCTCCAACACGACTCGGCCGAGTTCCGTGCCGTCACCAGGGGAAACGATGTTCAGCGTGCCGGTGACGACGGTGCCGGCGGCGGCGTTCGGCGTGATCGTCACGGGTATCGTCGCCGACGCCCCCGGCGCGATGGCCAACGGCTTGCCGCCGTCGTAGGCGGCGTTGGTCGACGCCGTGTACGGGTCGCCGGTCGGCGAGGTGACCGTGGTGTCGAAGCCGAGGGTCTTGGCCGTGACGGCGAGCGTGCCCTGGGCCTTGGGCACACCGGCCGGCCCGAACGGCCCGATCTCGGTCAGCGAGGCCAGCCAGTCGCCTTGGCCGACGTAGCCGTGCTGCTCGGAAACCGTTGCCGTGGAAGTGGTGTTGCCGGCCTGGGCCGACTTCAGGTCGCCGACCGCGTCGACCGCGCCCCATGGCCCGATGGTGCCGACCGACGCCAGCTCCACCTGCGCCGGCACCGAGGCGGTGCTGGTGATCGTCACCGCCGACGTCTGCGGTGGCACCAGGTAGGACGGGGAAACGAAGCCCTGCATGGGAAGGTGCACCGTCGGCCCGGTCGGGTTGCCGGGCCCCACCCGACCAGCGAGGGAAACGTCCTGCACCTCGGGGGTTCGGGCGTCGGTCTGCACGTAGACGGTCTGTGGGCTGGTGTTCGTCACCGTCACGTGGGCCGTGGTCGGCTTCCCGCCGGGAATCGTTGCCCCGCTGGGCAGATCACTGGTCACGGTCAGCCCGGAGTGCAGCGAGATCGCCCCGGTGAACGGTGTCTCCAGATCGCCGGCGACCGGATTCTGAGCCGCCAGCACGAAGCGCCATCGGCCCGGCAGCGGGTTGGCCACGCTCAGGCTCAGCGCCGGCTCGATCTTCGCCGGATCGTCGAGCGAGGAGTGGTTGGTGCCGACGCTCGGCGTCTCGCCGTTGGGGTCGATCAGCGCGCCGGTGAGCACATTCCCTGGCTTGGCCAGGGAAACGGCCACGTTCAGGCCCGGCGTGCCGGCCGGCACGTCGAAGGCGTAGGTGAAGCTCTCTGCCGGATCGAACGCCCGGCCGTTGCCGCCGGTGATCGTCCCAGCGAAGGAACCCTTGCCACCGACCAAAGGAACCACGCTGCGCAGGATGTCGGCGACCGCGGTGGTGCCCGCCGGCGTGGTGAACGTGACGGCGTTGGCGGAATCCCCGGTAGTGGTCGGGAAAGTGCTCGTCACGGTGACGGACTTGTGCTGCCCCGGCAGCAACACGAAGTCAGCCGGCCAGACCTTGCCGACCGGGGCTGCGGACTGCTGGCGGACGCTGACCCGCACGGTCCCGCTGAACGCCGCCGAGGTGTCGGTGGCGGCAACGGCGGTCCAGGTGCCGGGCGTCGGCTGGCGCACGACCAGGTTGGCGTAGTTGGCCGATTGGCCGTGGCCCTCGGGATAGCTGTTCAACGCCATCCGTCCCAGCGGGTCGAACAACGTGATCGGCACGTCCTGGCCGTCGACCGAGGACCCCGGCCAGGCCGCGTTGACGGCCACCACATCGGTGCCCGGATCAACGGTGAAGGTTGTGCTCGCGTAGGCCATGGTCGCACCACCGTCGCTGCGGAAGGTCGGCGCGGTCTTGGGATCCAGCGCGATATCGTGCTCCGCCGACGGCCCGCGGTCGACGTAGTGCCGCGTCGCCGCGTGCACGACGATCGGCTTGCCGCCGGGATTCGAAACGTCGATCTGGTCGTCACGGCTCGATCCCGGCTGGCCGTCGTGGGAAATCTGGTTGGTGGACAACAGGATTCCATTGGTGCCACGAGCGAGGTCCACGGCGGCGTGCACGTCGAGCAGGCCGGCGCCCTCGTACTGCACCGGCACCCCGAGGTCACGGGCCGAGCCGGTGATGATCTGCTTGACCTGCTGCGGGGTCGGCGACGCGCCGCCGTGCGCCTGCCGGTACTCCTGGATCACCAGCGCCGCCGCGCCGGAGGTCAGCGGGGCGGCCTCGCTGGTGCCGCCGAACGGCAGCACGGACGCCGGTTTGCCGGACTTGTCCACGCACCCCCGGTACAGCGCGGAAGCCGTGCAGGCGGCCCAGTTCTTCTCCCCCGGCGCGGTCACGTCGATGGTCCCGCCGGCTTGGCTGATGCCGGTCGACGACAGCGAGGAGATGTTGTCGTCGAGCCAGCCGCCCTTGCCCAGGCCGTAGCCGTCGGCGCCGGTCTGCGCCCACAGCCGGTAGTCGGTGGACGCGCCGACATTGATCACCTTCGGGTCGGCGCCGGGGCTGTTCAGGGTGTTCGTCGCGCCGCCGTCACCGGACGCGGTGACCACCGTGACGCCACGAGCCACCGCCTGGTCGTTGAACAGCTCCACCGCGTCCCGGGTGCTGGTGGTGGTGAAGTCGTAGAGGCCGAAGGACTCGTTGAGCACGTTGACATGGGCCACGTTGACGGCGTAGTCGATGGCCTGTAGGACGCTGGAGATCGTGGTGGTGTTGGGGCTGTCGAAGGCGTCGAGCGCGACGATGTCCGCGTCGGGGGCCACGCCTTTGATCCGGATCGTGCAGCCGGCCGGCAGCGGGTGCGCCGGGTTCACGAACGTGGAGATGTCGTGCGAGACCAGGCCCTGCGCGCCGATGGAGGAGGCGTCGCCGAACGCTTCCTCGCCTTGCGTGGGCTGATCGGCCGGGCGTCCGGTGAAGTCCTTGACGTCCACGATGGCTTTGCTGCCGTCGGCCCGGGTGAAGTCGGCGTTGTCCCGGTCGATGCCATCGGCGATGTAGGCGACCTTCACGCCCTTGCCGGTCGCGTCGGTCTGGGCGTGGATGGAGTTCAGCGCCTCGGGCTCGAGTTGGGGCTTGGCCGGGTCGGCCGGGCAGAGGTTCTTCGCGTCACCAACTTGGCCCACCGCGTCGACGTGCGGCGGCCCGGCGGACTCGCCGTGCAGAGTCACCCGAACGTCCGGGATCACCGCCGCCACATCGGGATTGGCGGCCAGCGCGTGCTGCTGGGCCTCGGTCACCTTGACCGCGAACCCGTTGCCGAGCGCAAGGTCCTTGACCTGCTGCGGAAGCAGACCCGCCCCGTGCTTGGCGTCCTTGAGCAGGACCACCACCGACTGGTCCGCCGGCTCCGGCGCGGCGGCGGCCACGGCCGTGCCGGCCAGCACCGCGCCCGCGGTCAGACCCGCGATCACAATCCTTCGTCGCATGGATGCGCAGGCTTTCCCATGCGTGTCAGGAACTTGTCAGGAACCTGCGAGCGTCCCGCCGTTGACGTTCACATCCGAACGGTCAGCCGGTCCCGGGCGGTCTCCAGGTGGTTGGTCATGGCCTTGCGGGCCAGCGACGGCTTGCCCGACACCAGGGCGTCCACCAGCTCGCGGTGCTCGGACAGCGCCGCCACGCCCGAGGTCTGGTTGTAGGCCAACCGAAAGAAGTGCAGGTGGCAGTGCGTGCGCTCGAAGGCCTGCTCGACCGCGGAGTTGCCGGCGATGTGCAGGATCAGCTCGTGCAGCCGGGCGTCGTGCGCCGACAGCGCCTTGTAGTCCTCGTAGTTGTCGTCCTCCGGCGCGACCGGGCAGCTGGCCATCTCGGCCTCCAGCGCGGCGGCCCACTCGTCGGTCATCACCGACGCCGCCCTCGCCGCGCTCGGCGGCTCCAGCATCAGCCGCAGCCCGTAGATGTCCTCCACCTCGGCCTTGGACAGCAACTCGGTGACGCGGTAGCCCCGCAGCGGCAGCCGCACCACCAGGCCCTCGGACTCCAGCCGGGCCAACGCCTCCCGCACCGGCGTGCCGGACACGTCGAGCTCGCGCGCCACCTCGTCGATGTTCACCCGATCGCCCGGGGCGATGCCATCGTTCATGATCAGCGTCCGGATCTGCTCATAGACGCCGTCCGCGAGCACCTGTCGGCCCTTGAGCGCCGACAGCCGGGGACCACCAGTCTCATTCACCCGCACCACAACCTCCCCGGAATACAATACCGGATCTGGTGGATCATGCACGATCTACGATTACCTCCAAGAGTAGCGCCTGACCGGGATCGAGCGCAGGCATCGCCACGCCCGCGTCGACCAGCACCGCGCCCGGCACGCGCACCCAGCCGTCCAGCGCCGCCGTGACCCACTCCGGGGCCCTGACCTGGCGCATCGACGGGAGTCCGAGGTCGCCTCGGATCCGCAGCCGGTAGTCACGCCCCCGCGACAGGCCGGGCAGCCGGACCCGCCACGATTGTCCCGCAGGCGAGGTGGAAATCCGGGCCAGGCAGAACAATCCTTGCTCGATAGAAATGACACCGTGGAAAAAAAGTCCGCCGTCGTCAGGAAGGTCGGCCCGCACCATCCGCCCCGAATGCAGCAAGGGTCGGAACTCCTTGTAGAGCGCCGCCCACGCCGTCAGCCGGTCGATCTCCGCCGGCGAGCACGCGGTCAGGTCCTGCTCGATGCCGGCGTGGCCGAACAGGGCCGTGGCCAACCGGAACGAGACGTCGGCGCGCCGACTGGTCGTATGGCTACGTTCCGGGCCGACGTGCGAGCCGATCAGCTCGGGCGGCAGCAGCTGCGCGGTCCAGCGCTGGATCGACTGCCGCTCAACGGGGTCGTTGCAGTCCGAGGCCCAGACCCGGTCGGTGCGGGCCAGAATCCCGAGGTCGACCCGGCCGCCGCCGCTGGCGCAGGACTCGATCTCCAAGGCCGGGTGCCGGCGCTTGAGCTCGTCGATCAGCCGGTACAGGGCCAGGGTCTGGTTGTGCACGGCCGGTCGCCCGTCGTGCGTGACCGCCTCGTGCAGGTCGCGGTTGTGATCCCACTTGATGTAGTCGATCCCGTACTCCGAGACGAGATCGTCGATGGACGTCAGCAGATACGCCCAGGCGTCCGGGTTCGACAGGTCGACCACGTACTGGTTGCGCGACGGCGGGCCGGGCTCCCCCGGCACGCCCAGGATCCACTCGGGATGCCGGCGGGCCAGGTCCGAGTCCAGGTTCACCATCTCCGGCTCGAACCACAGCCCGAACTGCATGCCCAGACCCTTGACGTGGTCCACGAACGGAGTGAGGCCGTGCGGCCACACCGTGGTGTCGACCTGCCAGTCGCCGAGGCCGGCGGTGTCGTCGCGGCGGCCGCGGAACCAGCCGTCGTCGAGCACGACCCGCTCCACTCCGACCTTGGCCGCCGCGTCGGCCAACGCCTGGAGTCGGTCCAAGTCGTGGTTGAAGTAGACGGCTTCCCACGTGTTGAGCACCAGCGGCCGTGGCGGGCGGACCTTCTTGCGCTGCAACGCGTGCCACCGGGCGGCCAGCCCGTCCAGACCCTCATCGGACCAGGCGAACAACGAGATCGGCGTTTCGTAGCGCTCACCGGGACCAAGGCGGACCTCGCCCGCCCGCAGCAGTTCGCCGCCGCCGAGCACCGGCGGCGTCTCCGGCAGCTGCTCGGCCACGTAGCGCTGATCACCGCTCCACGCCACGTGCAGGGCCCACACCTCGCCGTCGCCGAAGCCGTACCCGGGCACGCCGACGGTCATCAGGAACGCCGAGTCCTGGCCGGGCTTGCCGCGCCGGGACTCGCGGACGTGCGCGCCGTGGCCGAGCCGGGTCCGCTGCGGCGACCGCTCGCGGCACCACTTCCCGGTGAAGTCCAGGACCTCCAAGGCCCGGCTCGGCAACGGCAGCAGGGTGGAAACGCTGGCGACCTCATAGTGCTTCGAGGCCGCCAGCGCGGCTTGAGCCGACAGCACTCCGCTGTCGTCCATCTCGTAGGTCAACGTGATGCGCAGGCCGGTGATCGCGTCGTCCAGGACGAGCACCAGCCGGTTGTCGGCCAGCGCGTGCTCGACCAGCCGCGGCCGGGGCGTGGTGGCCACGCCGTCGCGGTGCCCGGACAGGGCCGGCGTGCCAGCCCAGCCCTCGGCTTCGGATGGCCACACCGAGCACCGGCGCGGCACGTCCACCGAGTTGTTCAGCACTGCTGGCTCACCGGTGAAGGCCAGCGCCGCCAGCCCCGACTCGTCCAGCTCGCCCAGGTCGCGCCCCCAGTGCACCACCACCGGCACCGGCAGCGCCGCCAGGTCCACCACGAACCCGACCCCCGCCGCCCGCAACTGCGCGAACCGCATCCCGTCCCCCTTCACCCCGCGAGTCCCGCTCTCCAGCAACCGAACTACCGGTTCAGCTCTTCTTGTTGAGGATGTCCTTGGCCTTCTGCGTCATCTCGGCGAACACGTCGTCGCCGCGGCTGCCGCTGAAGTACGCCTCGAACAGCGGCTCCAGCGTCTGTTGGAGGTCGGCGCCGTTGGCGTAGGCCGGCGCGCCGTAGAGCGAGCCGTCCTTGAGGGCCTTGGTGAACACCGACAGGTCGACGCCCTGCTTGGCCATCGCCGCCGCGGCCGAGTCCATCGCGGCCGGGATGGACGGGAAGAACGAGCCGGAGGCGCCGGCCAGCGACTGGCACTCCTGCGATCCCATGTACGAGACCCACTTCCAGGTCAGGTCGGGGTTCTTGGTGC
The DNA here is from genome assembly GCF_018263855.1 of Kutzneria sp. CA-103260. Classification (GTDB taxonomy): domain Bacteria; phylum Actinomycetota; class Actinomycetes; order Mycobacteriales; family Pseudonocardiaceae; genus Kutzneria. The sequence continues at coordinate 5,796,720 of NZ_CP073318.1, forward strand.
CGGCCCAGATGTTGTTGCCGTTGGAGTTGGACATGTCCGAGCGGGTCTTGCCGTCGGGGCCGAGCACGGTCGGCGCGATGCCCACCTTGACGCCGGGCAGCTTGGCGAAGGTGGCCGCCTCCCACGAGCCGGCGGTCTCCATGGCGATCTTGCCGGTGCCCAGCAGGTCCACGTCGCTGATGGTGGCGGTGCCTTCACCGGCGCTGAACGTGTTGATCTTCGGCGCGAAGCCGCGGTCGGTCAGCGACTTGATGTACTTCATGGTCTTGCCGAACGTCGGGTCGTCGTAGTTGAACTTGGTCGGCCACTGCGGCTTGTCGCCCTGCCGCCAGCCAGTGGTCGACACGAACGAGTTCCACGTGGTCTGGCCGATGAAGTCCTTGGCCGCCAACTGGCCCATGCCATAGGTCGCGACGTGGTTCTTGTCGAAGCCGGGCTCGTCGCCGCGCTTGCCTCCTCCGTCGACCGTCAGGTGGGCCACCATCTTGTCGAAGGTGCCGCCGTTGTCCGGGTTCCAGTTCAGGTTGGCGACGTCCTGCGGCGTGTAGCCGGCCTTGGTCAGCGCGTCGGCGCTGTAGAAGATGGCCGAGGCGGCCCAGTCCAGCGGCAGCGCGTACTGCTTGCCGTCGGTGAACTTCCACGCGTCCACGCCGACCGAGAACTTCTTCAGGTCGAAGTTGTTCTTGCTGATCAGGTCGTCCAGCGGCAGCAGCTGGTGCTGGGAGGCGTAGGCCTGGAAGAACTGCACCGAGTTCTGGAACGCGTCCGGCGCGTTGCCGGCGACGAAACCCGCGGTCAGCTTGGTGAAGTAGGAGTCGACCGCGTACTGCGAGATCTTCACGGTGACGCCGGGATTGGCCTTCTCGAAGGCGGTGGCGCACGACTGGTAGGCCGCGGCCTGCTTGTCGTCCCAGGTCCACCAGTTGACCGTGCCGGTGGACGATCCGGATCCGGAGCCGCCGCAGGCCGACAGTCCGACGACGGACGCGGTCGCCAGCGCGGCCGCGAGCAGCTTCTTCAACATCGGCTATTCCTCGTTTCGATGGGACTGTCCGGAGTGGAGCGTGCGGGCGAACGCCGACAGCGCGATCGCCGAGTCCTCGGCGCCGCCTGCCTCGTGCCCGTTGTGCTCCCACAACCGGATCTGCTTGGGTCCCCAGTACTCGTGATAGGCGCCGAACACCGCCTGCGCCGGCACGACGTCGTCGAGCTGGCCGGCCGAGAACCACGCCGGCGCCTCGGCCCGGCGGGCGAAGGCGATGCCGTCGAAGTAGGCCAGCGTCGACCACACGCGGTCCACGCTGTTGCGGTGAATCGCCAGGTACTTCGTGATTTCCTCGTACGGGAAGGTCCGCACCACCCGGGTCGCCTGCTGGATGTCGGCCAGGAACGGGGCCTGGAAGTGCGCGGCCGTGAGGTCGGGCACCAGGCCGGCGGCGGCCAGCGCGATGCCGGCCCCCTGGCTGTTGCCGATCACCGCGACCCGCTCCGGGTCGACGAAGTCCAGGCTGCGCACGGTGTCCACGGCCCGCACCGCGTCGGTGTAGACCCGGCGGTAGAAGTACTCGTCCCGGTTCTCGATGCCCCGGGTGAGAAAACCCGGGTAGGCCGGCCCGCTGCCGACCGGGTCGGGCGTGTCGCCACTGGCCCAGTCACCACCCTGGCCGCGGACGTCCATGAACAGGTGGGCGTAGCCGGCCGAGGACCACAGCAGGTCCTCCACCGCCGCGCCACGGCCGCTGGCGTAGCCGTGGAACTGCACCACCGCCGGCAGCCTTCCCTTGCGATGCTTGGGAAGTCGGAGCCAGGCGCGGATCGGGTGGCCGCCGAAGCCGGGGAAGGTCACGTCGAACACCTCGACGGTGACCAGGTGCGTCTCGACCGGCGTGATCGTCAGGGCCAGCTCGTGCTGTCGGGCCTCGGCGATGGTGGACGTCCAGAAGTCGTCGAAGTCTTCCGGTTCCTTGTAGGAGCTGCGGTACTCCCAGACGTTCAGCACGCCAGCCGCCTCTCCTCGCCGACCGCGAGGAACAGCTCCTCGCGCTTGCCGGCGTAGTCGACCACGACCGTCCGAAGTGGATCGCCGCTCAGCCGGCGGATGCTCAGGGCGGCCAGGGATCCTTCGCGCCAGGTGAGGTCGGCGGCCAGGCCACCGCGCAGCCGCACACCGGTGAGGGCGCCGCTGGGCCAGCTGCTCGGCAACGCCGGCAACACGCGGATCACGTCGTTGTGGCTCTGCACCAGCATTTCCGCGATGCCGGCCGGGAAACCGTAGTTGCCGTCGATCTGGAACGGCGGGTGCGAGCTGAACAGGTTGGGTAGCAGGCCGCCCCACTGCGAGCCGTCGGTCGGGGCGTTGACGTCCCAGTCGAAACCCAGCGGGCGGGTCGCCTCCAGCAGCAGGGAACGCGCCGTCTCGCCGTCGCCGAGGCGGGCCCGCAGCGCGATCTTCCACGCCCACGACCAGCCCATCGCGCCGTTGCCCCGGCGGTCCATCAGGTTCACCGCGGCCTGCGCCAGCTCCGGCGTCGACTCGGGGTCGATCTGACCCAACGGGTACACGGTCACCAGCTGGGACATGTGCCGGTGCTTGGGGTCGTGCTCGGGCAGGTCGGTGACCCACTCCTGGAGCCAGCCGCCGTCGGAGACGGCCGGCGGGCGCAGCATCGGCAGCGCCTTCTCGATCTCGGCCAGGACCGGGTCAGCGATGTCGGCGATGCGCGCCGCGTCCAGGCACCGCGTGAAGACCGCCCGGATCAGCGCTATGTCCATAGTGGACGAATAGGTCAGCGACTCCGGCCGGCCGTCGACCATGAACAGGTTCTCCGGCGAGGTGGACGGGATGGTGTCGAGCCAGCCCTCCCCCTCCACCAGCCAGTCCAGGCCGAACAAGGCGCAGCCGCGCAGCAGCGGCCAGGCCCGGTTCCTCAGGAACTCCGTGTCACCGGTGAACTCGTAGTGGTCCCAGGCGTGTTGCACGAGCCAGGCGCCGCCCATCATCCACAGCGCCCACGACGGGTTGCCGTGGCCCATGCCGACCGGCAGCGCCCAGCCCCACATGTCGGTGTTGTGGTGGGTGACCCAGCCGCGCGCCCCGTAGAGCTCGCGGGCGACCGTCGTCCCGTTGGCCGCCATCTTGTCCAGCAGGTCGATCAGCGGCAGGTGGCACTGGCCGAGCCCGGTCACCTCGGCCGGCCAGTAGTTCATCTCGGTGTTGATGTTGACGGTGTAGTTGGAGGACCAGGCCGGCCGCAGGTCAGCGTTCCACACGCCCTGGAGGTTGGCCGGCGGGCCGCTGCCCGGCCGCGACGAGGACGCCAGCAGGTACCGGCCGTACTGGAACATCACGGTCGCGGTGAGCTGCTCGTCCCGTCCGGACAAGACGTCGGCGGCCACATCGATCGGGCCGTTGACCTGGCGGCCGATGCGCAGCGAGGTGCCGCCCAACAATGCCCGCAGGTCGGCGTCGTGCTCCCGCAACAACTGCTCTGGGCCCTGGGCCAGTGCCGCGGATACCCGTTCCTCGGCGGCCGCGAAGTGTTCAGTGCGGGTACGAGCGGGCTCGCCGTCCCAGAAGTCCCGTGCCGACGTGGAACTGGCCAGCACGATCAGAGTCTCGGTCGCGCCGGTGATCACCAGAGTCTGGTCCGAAATGGACACTTCGCCGTCAGTGTCAACCTGCACCACGACCGCGCCGAACGGGTCGTAGTCGTCGACCGGGCCGCCGGCGTAGTGCAGCGGCTCGATCACCTGCGGCTCGTGCTCGGGCGCGCCGTCGACCGGGATCTCCACGCCCAGCAGGAATCCCTTGTCCCGCAGGAGCCGGTGCACGACCTTGAGCGGGGAATCCAGCTCCAGCTTGAGATCCGTGCGCCCGGCGACGTGCACGCAGAGCACACCGGCCGGGTGGCTGGCCCACACCGAACGCTCCACCTCGTGGCCGTCCACGGTCAGGAACTCGTGGGCGACACCGTTGTCCAGGTTGAGGGTCCGACTCTGGAGCGTGCCCTCCCCCAACGTCAGCCAGAGATCCGCGAACGGCAGGAACTCCTGGCTGTACGGGCCCTCGAAGGACATCAGCAGCCGCTCGGCGGTCCGGTGGTCGCCGGCGCGGATCGCGGCCCGCATCTCGGCCAGTCGCTCCGGGCCCGCGCCCTGCGTGATCAGGTCGGCCAGGCTGTCGGCCGGTCCGTGCGGGGTGCCCGACCAGACCGTGGAGTCGTTGACCTGCAAGCGGGTCCGGCCCGAACCGCCGAAGACCATGGCCCCCAGCCGGCCGTTGCCGACCGGCGCGGCCTCGATCCACTCCGCCGCCGGCGTCGGCCAGGACAGCACCAAGTCGTCGTGTCGCATCATTTGATCCCGGTGAACCCGATGGAGTTGACAATGCGCCGGCCGAACAGCACGAACAGCAGCAGCATCGGCAAAGCGGCGATGAGGGTGGCGGCCATCAGGCCGGCCCAGTCCACCGCCGTGTTGGGCGAGGACTGCTTGAACACGGCCAGGGCCAGGGTCAGCGGCCGCACGGTGTCGTCGGTGGTGACCATCAGGGGCCAGAAGTAGTCGTTCCAGGTGTTGATGAACGTCAGCAGGCACAGCGTGGCGATCGGCGCGGCGCACATCGGCAGCACGATGCGGAAGAACACCCGCAGCGGCCCGGCCCCGTCGATGGTCGCGGCCTCCTCCACCTCGCTGCTCAGGCCGAGCATGAACTGGCGCAGGAAGAAGATGTTGAACGCGGAGAAGAACGCGCCGGGCAGGATCATGCCGGCGAAGGTGTTGGTCAGGCCCAGGTTCTTCACCAGCACGAAGTTCGGGATCAGGGTGAAGATGCCCGGCACCATCAGCGCGCACAGCAGGATCGAGAACACCACCTCGCGGCCGCGCCAGCGCAGCCGGGAGAAGGCGTAGGCGGCGGTGGCCGAGCAGAACACCACCAGCGCGGTCTGCACGCCGGCGTAGACCAGCGAGTTGCGCAGGTACAGCGCGGTGTCCAGGGAGGCGCCGGAGCCGCCCTCGGCCTGGGCCTCGGCCACCGAGGCCAGCCCGAGCGCCCGCTTGAACGCGCCCCAGGTGAAGTCCACCGGCAGCAGCGAGGACGGGTCGGTGTGCAGCGCGAAGTTGTTGGACAGCGCGGTGCGCAGGATCCAGTAGAACGGGAACAGCGTGACCAGGATGATCACGGCCAGGTAGATCCAGGCCAGGGCCCGACCGACCGAGGGCCGGTTGGTGACGGAACGAGTTGCCACGACCGCATCTCCTCTCAGTTGAGGTCGGACTCGCTGGCGCGGGTCATCCGGAGCTGGGTGAAGGTGATGGCGATCAGCATCACGAACAGGGCCAGCGACATCGTCGCCGCGTAGCCGAAGTCGAACTGGGTGAAAGCCTTGTTGTAGATGTACATCTGCAGCACCAGCGAGGCGTTCTCCGGGCCACCCTTGGTGGTCACCTGGACGATGTCGAACACCTGGAAGGAGCCGATCACGGTCAGGATCACCACCATCACCAGGATGTTGCGCAGCAGCGGCACGGTCAGCCGGCGGAACATCTGGAACTCGGTGGCGCCGTCGACCCGGCCGGCCTCGTAGATGGTGGCGGGAATGGTCTGCAGGCCGGCGAAGATGAGAATCGCGTTGTATCCCATGGACTTCCACACGCTGATGGCGGCCAGCGAGGGCACCGCCAGCGCGCTGTCACCGAAGAACAGCAGCGGATGTCCGGTGATCTTGACCAGCAGCGAGTTGATGACGCCCAGCCCCGGGTCCATCATCCAGGACCAGGTCATCGCCGCGACCACGCCGGAGATCAGGAACGGCAACAGGATCAGGCCGCGGATCAGGGTGGACCTGGTCAGCCGGTGCATGATCACCGCGGTCACCAGCGAGATCAGGATGCCGAACACCACCGACAGCAGCACGAAGTAGACCGTCACCCACAGGGAGTGCCAGAACACGTCGTCGCCGAACAGCTCGCGGAAGTTGTCCAGGCCGACCCAGTTGGGCGGGGACAGCACGTGGAAGTCGGTGAAGCTGTAGTAGATGCCCTGGATCGTCGGGTAGGCGAAGAACACCGCGAAGCCGACGACGGCGGGTGTGATCATGATCAGGGCGATCGGCAGGTGGCCCCGCTTGACGCCCCGGACGCGTCGGCGACGTGCCGTGGCGACCGGCGCCACCGCCAGTGTCTCCTGTGTCGCGGTCACCACGGCATGTCCCCTCTCAACTCAGATGGTGATCTTGTCGATGTCGGCCACGTAGTCCTGCGGCGTGGGGCCGTTGAACTCCACCACATTGCTGCCGCCGGCCTTGAGCGTGATCGGCACCACCGCGGTCTGCGGCGTGTTCCAGTCGTTGTCGTTGCTGCCGGCCAGCGGCAGGCGGAACGGCACGCCGTTCACCGTCACCTGGGCGGTGCGGCCGGAGTCACCGTCCACATAGGAGACCGTCATCAGGTAGGTGCCGTCCTTGGGGGCCCAGACGTTGGGGAACCTCAGGTCGCCGGTGCCGCCGAGGTTGCCGACCTTCTTGCCGCCCGAGCACGGGCCGCAGTCGTTGACCGACGCGCCGCCGGAGATCGTGTTCACCGAGGCCTCGGCCTCGTAGTTGATCGACCCGTTCTTGTCCGCCGTGGACACCGTGAACGTTGTGCTGGGCGCGGACTTCCTGCCGTCCTTGCCCACGGCCACCACGGTGAATTCGAACGTGCTCGACGCGGCCAGGCTGGCCACGGTCGCCGAGGTGCCACTGGTGGTCAGCAGGCGGGTGGTGCCGTTGTAGATCTCGTAGCTCTTGGCGGCGGTGCTGCCGCTGTAGGACGGATCCCAGGCCAGGGTCACGCTGTTGCCGGCGGCGGTGGTGCCGGACGCGGCGGTGGCGTGCAGGCCGCCGGGCGGGTTCGGCGCGCTGTCCTTGCCGGTCGGGGTGATCTTCAGCAGCTGCGAGCCGTGGGTGGGCAGCTGCGCGGAGATGGTGCCCGAGGCGTTGGCGAGATCCTTGCGGCTCCACAGGTCCCGCACCTTGACCGAGCCGGTGATGCCCAACTGGGCCAGGTTGGCCGAGACGGTCGCGGTGGCGTCGCCCAGGTTGAACAGCGCCACCGTGTAGCTGCCGTCCTTGTTGCGGGCGTACCAGGTCTGCTGCTGGGTGGACTGGCTCAGCGGCTTGGCCGCGATGCCGGCCTGGTCGACCGCGATGACTTCGTCGTTGGTCAGCAGGGAAAGGCCGTAGGAGTCGAGCTTGGTCAGGTCGTCGCCGGCGTAGAGCGGGGCCGCCTCGATCGCCCACAGGGTCATGTAGCTCTGGCGCTCGGCGTCGGTGATGCCGTCCATCTGCCCGTTGCCGACGTCGAGGGAGTCCAGGTTGTTCCAGTAGCCGGGGCCGGCGTCGGGGATCCACTGCACCACGTCGGTGAAGCGCTGCTTGACCGAGTTGTTCCAGGTGACGATGGTGTCGCAGTAGCACTCGACGTCGGTCTCGACGCGGGCGCCGTTGGAGTTGGCCTTCCAGACACTGGCCTGGCGGTGGCTCAGGCCCCAGGAGATGACGAACTGGATCCTGCGGCCGGTCTTGGCCAGCGCGGTGTTCCAGGCCTGCACGTCGCTGGTGTTGTCGTAGTTGGCCCCGCCCTGGAAGGAACCCGGGCCGACGCCGTCCAGCTTCAGGAAGTCGACACCCCAGCCGGCCAGCTCGTTGGCGATGGAGTTGGTGTACGCCTGCGAGCAGGGGTTGCTGAAGTCGATCTTGTACGAGCTGTTCCAGCCGTTGGTGGTGCGCAGGTCGGGGTAGACCAGGTCGCGGGTGTAGCAGCCCTTGGCTCCGTAGATCGGCGTGTTGCCGTTGTTGTAGGCGCGGATGTCCAGGCCGACGGCCAGGTAGGCGCCGAACTTCAGACCCTTGCGGTGGATGTAGTCACCGAGATACTTCATGCCGTGTGGGAAGGTGGTGGCGTTGGCCAGCGGCCGGGCGTAGCTGTCGAAGCCACCCATCCAGCCCGCGTCCACGTTGACGTACTCGTAACCGTGCGACTTGAGCGTGCTGGCCACGACGTCGGTCTGCTTCATGACATTGGCTTCGTTGAGCCAACTGGCCGGGCCGGTCGGGTTCACCCCGGGGTAGTTCGTCGACTCCAGGCTCCAGCTGCTCCAGCCCAGGTAGGGCTTGTCGGCGCCGTCGGCCTTGGCCGGCTTGGCGTCCGGGGCCGCGGCGGCCGACGGAACCTGCGCCACCGTGATC